>NZ_JBSSDC010000001.1:2455000-8010184 GCF_054060315.1 Bradyrhizobium sp. USDA 4354
GACCGAGTCGTACTTGCCCGTGACCCAGGTGAAGGTGTCCAGCGATGCCGTGCTGATGGCGGCCTGGTAGTTCTTCGGCAGCGCATTCCACTTTTCGAGGTTCATGATGTTGTGGCCCTGGCCGGTGCCTTCCCACCAGCCGGGATAGTAGTAATATTTTGCCACCTTCACGAAGCCGAGCTTCTCGTCGTCATAGGGTCCGACCCACTCCGCAGCATCGATCGTCCCCTTCTCCAATGCGGGGTAGATGTCGCCGGCCGCGATCTGCTGCGGCACGCCGCCAAGCTTCGAGATGATGGTGCCGGCGAAGCCGCCGACGCGGAATTTCAAGCCCTTGAGATCATCGACGGTCTTGATCTCCTTGCGGAACCAGCCGCCCATCTGGGCTCCGGTCGAGCCGGTGGGGACGCCGATGGCGTTGTGCTCCTTCAGGAGATCGTTCAGCATGTCCTGACCGCCGGCCCATATCAGCCAGGAGATATGCTGGCGCGTGTTGAGCCCGAACGGCAGCGATGTGCCGAAGGTGAAGGCCGGATTCTTGCCCCAGTAATAATAGAGCGCGGTATTGCCCATCTCGACCGTGCCGTTCGATACGGCGTCGAGCACCTGCAGACCCGGGACGATTTCGCCGGCAGCGAAGGGCTGGATCTGGAATCTATTGTCGGTGATCTCGGCGACGCGCTTGCAGAAATATTCGCAGCCGCCATACAGCGTATCCAGTGATTTCGGCCAACTCGCCGCCAGCCGCCATTTCACCTCGGGCATCGACTGCGCGACAGCCGGCGCGGCAACAGCAGTTGCGGCAAGGCCCAGTCCGCCTGCCGTCAGGAATTTACGACGTTCCATGCATTTCCCTCCTGTGATGTCGTGTCCTCGACGAGGGTACGCGGTCTTGTCGCCGCTTTGCTCTTCGCCGGTGGCTGACGTTTCTTGGTGTCCGAAATTTTTGACTTTCCGGATCGGGAACAGGATGACGAAACGGCGAGAGCAAAGCAAGCCCGCTTTGATTGCGCTACCGGGGAATGCCTCAATGCTGCGCTGCGAATGCAGCTTCCATGACCTTGCGCGCCTTCACCGTTTCGTTGCCCGGGTCGAATTCGACATCGTTCCAGCGCACCACCGCGCCGTGGGCGACGTCATGTTTCAGCTTCACACGATGTGCGAGCCCGATCGGCAAGGCGCCGGCCTTGAGGCTCGCGGCCGCCGGTAACAGCTTGCCCCACACCGTGTAGCCGCCTTCGCCGTCGAGCATCTCGCCGGCGCGCAAGCTACGCTTGGCCACCGCCGCGACGTCGCCGCGGAAACCGAGGGCCTGCCCGGTGGGCTCGCCCCGCAGCGCGGCCGACAGCGCCGAGATGTTCAGCTCGAGCCCGATCAGATGATACGGCTTGTACATGGCGGCGAAGCGTCCGCTGGCGTCGGTCTTCAGGCCATATTGCCTGAAGCAATCGGCGGCGTAGTCATTCGGCGCCTCCAGCACGACATAGACGCCCCAGCGCAGATCGCGAAACACCGGCCGGCCGTCGCGCTCGAGCGAGGAGACGACCTCGACGACGCCAGACCGCTCCAGCACGCCGCCGCGCGAGCGCGGCCGCATGATGTGCGGCAGATCGTCGACGCCGCAGGGCGGAAACAGCAGACCGTCGGCGGGCACGTCCAGCCCGCAGGCGTTGGCGATCGCGGCCATCTCGATCGCCGATTTGGTGCCGTCGAGGAAGGAGTTGAACATCTGCGGATTCATGCCGGCCGACTGCGCCTCGCCCGCGGTCAGGCCGTAATGCTGCCAGACACCGTCGGGCGTCACGTCGTGATAGGCCGGCAGGTATTTTGTCCCCTTGCCGGCCGCGACGACGCGGAAGCCGGTGGCCCGCGCCCAATCCACCATCTCCGCAGTCAGCGCCGGCTGGTCGCCATAGGCGAGCGAATAGACCACGCCGGCTTTGCGCGCTTCCTCCGCGAGCAGGGGACCTGCCAGCACATCGGCCTCGACATTCACCATGACGATATGCTTGCCCGCCGCGATCGCAGCGCGCGCATGCTTGATGCCGACGGCGGGATTGCCGGTCGCTTCCACCACCACATCCATTGTGCCGCCGGCAATGGCCCGCACACCGTCATCGGTGAAGGTTGTCGCTGCGATTCGCTCTGCGTCCCAACCGACGGTGCGGCACGCTTCGCGCGCGCGATCCCGGTCGATGTCGACGATGATGGGCACCTCCAGCCCCGGCGTGTGCGGCACCTGCGCCAAAAACATCGAGCCGAATTTGCCGGCCCCGATCAGCGCGACGCGGACGGGCTTGCCGGCGGACGCGCGGGCCTGGAGGAGGCGGAAGAGGTTCATGGGAATATCCTGCGAAACTATCGTGTCCCGGACGCGGTGCGGCGCGAAGTGCCGCTCCGCAGGGCTGGGACCCAGAGAAAAACTATCCGTGCGGCGTGGGCCCCGGCTCAGCAGCGCACCGCTGAAGAAGCGCTGCGCTGCGTCCGGGGCGCGAGACCTACTTACTCCGCCGCCTGCCGCGGCGCACGGGCGAGCCGCAGCAGGGCGTCGTCGTCCACCGTCTTGATCGGCGTGAAGTCGCGGTGCGCGATGTAGTCCGGCCGCGTCGGTGTGCGGATGTAATTCGAGACCGCGTTCAGCGTCAGATACACGATCTTGCGCGGGTAGGGCGTGATGTTGCCGCTTGAGCCGTGCACGAGATTGCCGTGGAACATCAGCATGCCGCCGGGCTTGCCCGTGGGCGCCACGATGCCGCCCTGCTTGACGAGGCGCGTCACGGTGTCCTCGTCCAGCGTCCACAGCGGGTAGGACGTGGTGGCGAGATCGTGCGAGGCTTCGAGATCGCCGGCGTTCTGGCTGCGCGGCACCAGCATCAAGGGGCCGTTGATCGGCATCACCTCGTCGAGGAAGATCGCGATGTTCATCGCGCGCGGCTCCGGCATGCCGTCGTCGCGCTTCCAGGTGCCGTAATCCTGGTGCCACTGCCAGACATCGCCGGTGAAGGCTGATTTCGCGTTGATCTTGAACTGGTGCATGTAGACCGGCTCGCCGAACACCTGCTCGACCGGCTCGATCATGCGCGGATGCCCGCCGAGAATGCGGAACGCCTCGTTGTAGAGATGCGCGGCAAAGGCCGTGCGCGGCGCGCCGCTCTTCTCACGCCAGACTTCGGGCCGGTCGGCGTCGTAGATGCCGACTGCCTCGCGCGCGAGCAGGTCGACCTCCTCCTGACTGAACAATTCGGGCAGGAACAGCCAGCCCTCGCGGTGGAAGAACTCCAATTGCTCCTGTGACAGTTTCATCGGTCGTCCTCCTGTTGTTTTGTTTTTTGTCGTTCCGGGGCGATGCGGAGCATCGAACTATGGTGCGCAATTGCGCACCTGAGAACCCCGGATCGCGCTTCGCGCGTCCGGAATGACGGCACCCGTATCGCTACGCCGCCGCCGCGTCCGTCACCCTCAATCTCTCCTCAGTCATCCGTCCTGCCGTCTGCGCATGCGCGAGCGCGGCGCGTTCGGCTCCGTCCGCATCACCGGCAAGAATGCGCCCAGCAATGTCGCCATGCTCCGCCCAGGCGCTGTCGCGATAGTCGAGCTCTGAGAGCACGGTCGCCATCGAGCGCCGCATGTGCGGCCATTGCGGCGCAATGGTCTCCTCGATCACGGGATTGCCGGCGAGCTGATAGATCGCGCGGTGAAAGTCGACATCGAGCACGATCAGCTCGGCCAGTGTCGTGTTGCGGTCGCTGCGGCGGCCCGCAGCGAGCGCCGCGTCGAGGCGCGCACGTCCCGCCGCGTCGGTGCCGGCGCGCGCTGCGGCGAGCCGGGCCGCCAGCGCGTCGATGGCGCCGCGCACCTCATAGAGCTGGCGGATGCGGGCGGGATCGAGCTGGGTGACTTCAAATCCCCGGCGGCCGCTTTCGGCGACCAGACCCTGGCGATGCAACAGATGCAGCGCATGCGACACCGGCTGGCGCGACACGCCGAGCTTGTCGGCGAGCTCGTTCTGCCGGATGCGCTGGCCGGGGCGAAGCGTGCGGTCGGAGATCGCCTCCAGGATCCGCGCATAGACCTGGTCGATCAGGTTCGGGAGCGGGTCGAGAGGGATCACGCCGGCAGCTCCTACAACGGAATACGGAATTCCGTATTCGAAGGTACAGTCGGAGGGGAGAGGCGTCAAGGCGGAATTGGAGGTCCCGCTCAAGCGGCTCTCGATGGGTCAAGCTAAGTCATTGATATCGCTATGCCCGCCTACTGTGCATGGGGTTGTTTTCGTCAAAATGGGTTATCCATCTCAGCCCTCCAGCACCTCCACCTCAAGCACCGCGATCCGCTCCGCATCGGCCACCGCCTCGATTCCCGCGATCCGGTCGCCCTTGAATGTCACGCGCAGCGCGATGCGCAGCTGTCCGCCGAGGATGACGGCAACACCCATCTCGCCATCGACCAGCGCGGTCCGGGCGGCCTGGGCGCGCCCCTTGAAGTTCTGCGCGACGGCGTCTGCGCCGCGGATCTCGGGCAGCGAGCCGAGCCGCATGGCGGCCTGGTCGGCGCGGAAAACGACATCGGGATCGAGCACCGCGAGCAGGCCCTCGAAATCGCCTTCACGCGACGCTTTGAGAAATGCATCGACGATTCCGCGTTGATGCGACAGATCCGTCTCGGGCACCGGCGCGCCCTGCACGCGCCGGCGGGCGCGGCTGGCCAGTTGGCGCGAAGCATCGACGGAGCGGCCGACGATCGGCGCGATCTCCTCGAACGGCACGGCGAACATATCGTGCAGCACGAAGGCGAGCCGTTCCGCCGGCTGCAACGTCTCCAGCACGACCAGCAGCGCCGCGCCGACGGAATCGGCCATCTCCGCCTCGCGCTCCCGCGTCTCGTCGACCGGCTCGGGCACGTGCGGGCCCATCGGATCTTCCTTGCGCGACTTCCGGGCGCGCAGCATGTCGAGGCAGATGCGCGCGACCACGGTGGTCAGCCAGCCGCGCAAATTCGCGACGTCGGACATATCGTAGCGGCTGACCCGCAGCCACGCCTCCTGCACCGCATCGTCGACCTCGGCGCGGGACCCCAGCATCCGGTAGGCGACCGCGCGCAAATGGTCCCTGCTCGCCTCGAACTGTTCGGTCAGAAAATTTTGCTCGGTCATCGGTCACATTCCCTTGTCGCGATCCGTCATGCCCATGACGAAGCCAATACGGTCGATGTGACCGGAACCTTCGAAATTCGACAGATGGAGACGAAAATGATGCACGCCCGCATGAATCACCCGGTCATGGTCCTGCCCGAGGCCATGAATGTCCTTCAGTCCCTCGGCAACCTGACCAAGCAGGGCCTGCCGGAAAAGCTCCTGGAACTGGTGCACCTGCGCGCCAGCCAGATCAATGGTTGCAGCGTCTGCGTCGACATGCATCCCAAGGTCGCCCGCAAGCTGGGCGAGACCGACGAGCGTCTGTTCGCCGTGTCCGCCTGGCGCGATGCGCCCTATTTCACCGACGCCGAGCGCGCCGCGCTGGCCTTGACCGAGGCGGCCACGCGTCTTGCCGATCGCGAAGACCCGGTGCCGGACGCGATCTGGAACGAGGCCGACAAGCATTTCGACGAGCGCGAGCTCGCAACCCTGATCCTCGCGATCGCAACGATTAACGTATGGAACAGGCTGAACGCGACCATCAAGATGCCGGTCGGCGTGTGGAAGGTGACGTGAGGGCTGGCAGCGACCGTGCACTCCCTCGCCCCGCTTGCGGCCGCAGGCGGGGAGAGGCGAAGAGTTACTCCGCCAAGAACCTGTTCACCACCTCGCCGAATTCCAGCGGCGCCTGCTCGAACATCCAGTGTCCGGCGTTCGGAATCACCGCCGTCTGGGCTCCCGCGATGTGGGCGGCCAGCACGCGCCACATCACCGACAGGCTGCCGGTGGTGGCGCCGCCGCCGATCAGCAGCGTCGGTGTCCTGATCGCCTGCGCATCGCCGAGCGTGTAGGGCCTGCGCTGCTCGTTGATCTGGCCGAGGAAGGTGAGTGCGTTGTCGCGGAGTTGCTGCTTGGCCGCAGCAGGCACGCGCCGCCAGGAGCCATCGCCTTCGATGCCTTCGTAGAAATTCCGCAGCGCGCCCTCAAGGTCGCCGGCGCGGATCATCTCGACCGATCGCGCGGTGCGGGCCGCCAGCGGCGGATGTGCGGGCGTCCCCTCCGGCACCGGCAGGGATGCATCGAGATCGCCGCCGGGCTCGGCCAGCACCAGCTTGCGCAACAGATCAGGCCGCGCCTGCGCCACGCGAAAGGCGATATGTCCGCCGCGCGAATGGCCCATCAAGTCGACGGGGCCGGGCCTGACCTGCTCGATGAAGGCGATCGTATCGGCGACGTGCTGCGCCATCTTGTAGTCGTCGCCGACAGCGTCCCAGTGCTCCGGAAAGAAATGCCGCAGGCTGACCGAGATTACGCGATGGGATTTCGACAGCGGACCGAGCACCGAATACCAGGTGCGGAAATCACCGAGCGTGCCGTGCACGCAGACCAGCGGCGGGCCCTCGCCGACTTCGAGATAGGCCATGTCGTATCCGTTGACGTGGAAACTTTGCATGGTCAGCTCGCCAGAAAATCCAGAACCACTTCGGAATATTTCTGCGGCGCCTGCTCGAACATCGGATGCGTCGCGTTCGGGATGATCGCCGTCTTGGCGTAGGGCACATGCGCGGCCAGCGCATGCAGCACCTTCGGCAGCAGGCCTTTGGTCCGCGCGCCCAGAATGAACAGCGTCGGCATTTTGATGGACTCCGCATCCGTCTTCGAGAACGGCGGGCGGTTGTCGCGGACCTGGCCGATCAGCGTCATGGCGTTGTCGCGCAGGTTCTGCTTCACCATCGCCGGTAGCCGCGGCCAGGTGCCGGCGCCTTCCAGCGTGTCGACAAAGACGGCAAGGCCGCCGTCGACATCGCCGGCTGCGATCTTCTCTGCGGAAGCCGTGAAGCGCGCCAGCAGCGGCGAGGGGCCGCCGACGTATTCCGGATCAAGGCTCGCATCGAGCTCGCCGCCGGGCTCGGCCAGGATCAACCGCCGGAGCAGGTCCGGCCGCCGCTGTGCGGCGCGGAAGCAGATATGCCCGCCGCGTGAATGGCCCATCAGGTCGACCGGCCCGAGATCGAGCTTGTCGATGAAGGCGATGATGTCGTCGACGTGCTGGCCGATCGAATAGGTGTCGCTGAGGCCGTCCCAGCGCTCGGGGAAAAAATGCCGCAGGCTGACAGCGATCACCCGATGCCGCTGCGTCAGCGGCCCGAGCACGCAGCCCCAGACGCGAAAGTCGTTGAGCGATCCATGCACGCAGACCAGCGGCGGCCTGCCTCTGTCTTCGCCCACGTCGAGATAGGGCATGTCGTATCCGTTGACGTGGAGGCTTTGCATTCCGGGCTCGCGAAGGGAATGGAACTCCTGTGCAAGATTCCCGGAAACCGGGTGGATCGCAACTATTTCCAAGCCTAGATTTGGCGGGAAATCAAAGTGGGGGCCTGCAACGGAAGCAAGCCAGGAACCTAGCCATGACCAACCAGCATTTTGCCCTGTTCGAGACCCGGATCGGCCTGTGCGCTATCGCCTGGGGCCCGCGCGGCATCAACGGCACGCAATTGCCGATGGGCGGCGAGCAGAAGATCCGCACCCGCATCCATCAGCGCCACCCCGAAGCGACCGAAGCCGAGCCGACCGCCGAGGTGCGAGAAGCGATCGACCGCATCGTCAAGCTGCTCGCGGGCGAGCACGACGACCTCACTGACATCCCGCTCGACCTCGACCGCGTTCCCGAATTCAACCGCGGCGTCTACGACATCGCCCGCGCCGTCCCACCGGGCAAGACCATCACCTATGGCGACATCGCCAAGCAGCTCGGCGGCGTCCAGCTGTCGCGCGACGTCGGCCAGGCGCTCGGCCGCAACCCGTGCCCGATCGTGGTGCCCTGCCATCGTGTGCTCGCCGCCGGCAACAAGCCCGGCGGTTTCTCGGCCAACGGCGGCGTGGTGACGAAGCTCAAGATGCTGGAGATCGAAGGCGCGCTGGTGAACCACACGCCGAGTTTGTTTGATTGAGGGCAACGGTCTCGTGCCCCGGACGCAGTGCGGCACGTAGTGACGCACTGCAGAGCCGGGGGCCCAGCACTGCCGCGAGATGGGCCCCGGCTCTGCGGCGCACCGCTCCGCGCTGCACCGCGTCCGGGACACGAGACCTCGCCTAAATCTTCGCCGCCGTGCTCGGCCAGTATTTGTCGCGCAGGTGCCGCTTCACCAATTTTCCCGTCGGCGTGCGCGGCAGCTCGGCTTCGAAATCGATCGAGCGCGGGCACTTGATGGCGGAGAGGCGGGTCTTGCAATAGACGATCAAATCGGCTTCGAGCGCCTTGCCGGCGTGGCTCATGTCATGCGGCTGCACCACCGCCTTCACCTCCTCGCCCATCTCATCGTTCGGCACGCCGAACACGGCGACGTCGGCGACATCAGGATGGGTGATCAGCACGTCCTCGGTCTCCTGCGGGTAGATGTTCACCCCGCCGGAGATGATCATGTAGGACTTGCGGTCGGTGAGATAGAGGAAGCCGTCCTTGTCGAGATAGCCGACGTCGCCGAGCGTCGACCATCCCTTGGCGTTGTAGGCCTTCTTCGTCTTCTCGGGGTCATTGTGATAGGTGAAGGCGGGCGCGTCGGCGAAGTAGACGGTGCCGATTTCGCCGACCGGCAGCTCCTCGTCGTCCTCGTCCAGAATCTTGACCTTGCCTACCACGGCGCGGCCGACGCTGCCGCGATGCTCCAGCCATTGCTGCGATGTGCAGACGGTAACGCCGTTGCCTTCCGAGCCCGCGTAATATTCGATCAGGATCGGTCCCCACCATTCGATCATCTTGGCCTTGACGTCGACCGGGCACGGCGCCGCGGCGTGGATCGCGCCCTTCAGCGTGGAGACGTTGTACTTCGTGCGCAACTCGTCCGGCAGCTTCAGCATGCGCACGAACATGGTCGGCACCAGCTGCGATTGCGTCACCTTGTATTTCTCGACCAGCTTCAGGAACTCTTCGGCGTCAAAATGCTCCATGATGATGGAGGTGCCGCCGAGCACGGTCGCCATCATGTTGAAGCGCAAGGGGGCGGCGTGATAGAGCGGCGCCGGCGACAGATAAGTGCTCTCGGCATTCATGCCGCACATGTCGGCACAGAGCACGCGCAGAAGCGGGTTCGGTTCGTCGATCGCTTTGCCCTCGAAGGCCTTCTTGACGCCTTTGGGCCGGCCGGTGGTGCCGGACGAATAGAGCATGTCGTAGCCGGCGACTTCGTCCGCGATCGGCGTGGTCGGCTGTGCGCCCGCTTCCTTGTCGTAGGAACGGAAGCCAGGCAGCGGCTCGTCCATCATGTAGAAGATCGGCTCGCCGGGCGCGCCCTTGATCAGGCCCTTGATCTGGTCCGCGCATTTCGGCGTGGTGATGACCACCTTGGCGCCGCAATCGCCGATGATGTAGTCGATCTCGTCTTGCTTCAGATAGCGGCTGATCGCGGTGTAATAGAGCCCGCTGCGCTGCGCGGCCCAGCAGAGCTCCATGAAGGCGAGCCGGTTCTCCATCAGCAGCGCGATGTGGTCGCCGGCCTTCAGGCCGAGCGAACGGAAGAGGTGCGCGCCCTGGTTCGAGAGCTCGTCGAGCTCGCGATAGGTGATCGCCTTGCCGGTGCCGGCCATCTGGTAGGCGATCTTGTTCGGCGTGGTGCGGGCGTGGATGGAGGGGTGGGTCATGACGTTTCCTCAAAACGCGAATGGCGAGTAGCGAATGGCGAATAGGAAGAAGGGCAAACCGCTCTTCACCTACTCACCATTCGCTACTCGCCACTCACGACTCGCTTTTCTTCTTTACAGTCGCTCCACGATCGTCACATTGGCCATGCCGCCGCCTTCGCACATGGTCTGCAGGCCATAGCGCTTGCCGCGCTGGTGCAGGGCGTGGACCAGCGTGGTCATCAGCTTGGTGCCGGAGCCGCCGAGGGGATGCCCGAGCGCAATCGCGCCGCCGTTGACGTTGAGACGCTCCGGATCGGCGCCGGTGGTCTTCAGCCACGCCGTCGGCACCGAGGCGAAGGCCTCGTTGACCTCGAACAGGTCGATGTCGCCGATCTTCATGCCGACCTTCTCCAGCGCGCGCTTGGTGGCGTGCAGCGGAGCGTCCAGCATGATGACGGGATCGCCGCCGGTCATGGTCATGTGGTGGACGCGTGCGAGTGGCTTGACGCCGAGTTGCTTCAGGCCGCGCTCGTTCACGACCATCACGCCGGAGGCGCCGTCACAGATCTGGCTGGCGCTGGCCGCTGTCAGCTTTCCGTTCTCGGCGATCAGCTTGACGCCCTTGATGCCGTCGAGGCTGACGTCGAAGCGGATGCCCTCGTCGATGTGATGGGTGTCCTTGCTGCCGTCGGCGCGGGTGATCTCGAGCGGCACGATCTCCTTCTTGAAGTGCCCGGCTTGCGTCGCCGCAATTGCGCGCTGATGGCTGTTGCACGAGAATTCGTCGAGCTCATCCTTGGAGAGGCCGTACCGCTCCGCCATCATCTCCGCGCCGGTGAACTGGCTGAATACGATGTTTGGATACTTCTTCTCGATGCCCGGGCTCTTGTAATTGCCAAAGCCATTCTTGGCCGGCAGCTGCGACGACAGCCCCATCGGCACCCGCGTCATCGATTCCACGCCGGCCGCGATCACAACGTCCATCGCGCCGGACATCACGGCTTGCGCAGCGAAGTGCAGCGCCTGCTGCGAGGAGCCGCACTGGCGGTCGATCGAGGTGCCCGGCACGCTCTCCGGCAGCTTTGACGCCATCACCGCGTTGCGCGCGACGTTGTTGGACTGCTCGCCGACCTGCATCACGCAGCCCATGATCACGTCCTCGACCTGGGCCGGATCGACCTTGGCGCGATCGACCAGTTCGTCCAGCACCTTCGCGGCGAGATCGGCCGGATGCCAGCCGGCGAGGCGGCCCCCCTTGCGCCCGCCCGCGGTACGCGCAGCGGCGACGATGTAAGCCTCGGCCATTTCGGTCTCTCCCATGATTGTTCTGAATTGGGTTCTCGGGGCGGATTTAAGGGGTGGGATATCGTTTAGTCAATCGATCAATTAACTCTTGTGATGAGGCGCTGCTTGGGCTTATCTGCGCCCCGCTTCCAGCGGCCAAACAGGGATATCCGTGGCTACCAGCGTACCGAACAGGCTCCCCGGCGGGAAAAATTCCACGGCAGAGAAATTGCTCGTGGCCGCGAGCGAGCTGATGATCGAACGCTCCTCGATCGAGATCTCGCTCTCCGACATTGCGCAGAAATCCGGCGCCAACGCCGCGCTGGTCAAATATCATTTCGGTAACAAGGATGGCCTCTTGCTGGCGCTGCTCGCACGGGATGCTGCGACCGAGATGTCCAATCTCGAATATCTGCTGGCGCAGCCGATCACGTCGACGGCGAAGCTGAAGCTGCATATCGCCGGCATCATCCGCGCCTATCACCGGTTCCCCTATATGAATCGGCTGATCCACTATCTGCTCCACGAGACTAGCGCGAGCTCCGCCGATGAAGTCTCGAAATTCTTCGTTGCGCCGCTGCTGGACTTCCACCGCCGCCTGCTGGCCGAAGGCGTCAGCCGCGGCGAATTCCGCCAGACCGATCCGGTGCTGTTCTACACAAGCCTGATCGGCGCCTGCGATCATCTGTTCTTCGGCCGGCACGCGATGTCCCGCGCGACCGGCGTCGGCCCGGTCACCGACGACGTCTGCCGGCAATACATCAAGCACATGGAAACGCTGATCTGCGGCGGAATACTAGAAGGGGCGAATGGCGAATAGCGAGTGGCGAATGGTCTGTTGATCCATTCGCTACTCGCCAATCAGAAACCAACAACCAAGGAGAGGCTTTAAAATGCAACTGAAAGACGTAGCCGTTCTCATCACCGGCGGTGGCTCGGGCCTGGGTGCCGCGACCGCCCGTGCCATGGCGGCCAAGGGCGCCAAGATCGGTGTGATCGACCAGAGCAAGGAAAACGCCGAGAAGGTCGCCGCTGAAGTGAAGGGCGTCGCGCTTCACGCCGACGTCACCAGCGAGGAGCAGATCAAGGCCGCGATTGCGAAAGCGGAAGCTGCGCATGGCGTCGCGCGCGTGCTGATGAACTGCGCCGGCATCGGTGGCTCGCAGCGCATCGTCGGCCGCGATGGCGTCTACCCGCTCGAAAAGTTCGCGCGCATCATCAACGTCAATCTGATCGGCACCTTCAATTGCCTGCGTCTGTTCGCCGAGCGCCTCGTCACGATCGAGCCCATCGGCGAAGAGCGCGGCGTTATCATCAACACGGCCTCGGTTGCGGCCTACGAAGGCCAGATCGGCCAGATCGCCTATTCGGCCTCGAAGGGGGGCGTCGTCGGCCTCACGCTGCCGGCCGCGCGCGACCTCGCCAGCCAGAAGATCCGCGTCAACACCATCGCGCCCGGCCTGTTCTTCACGCCGCTGCTGATGGGGCTGAACGAGGAAGCCCGCAAGAGCCTGGGCGCCCAGGTGCCACATCCTTCGCGCCTCGGCGATGCCAACGAGTACGGCATGCTGGCGGTGCACATCGTCGAGAACCCGATGCTCAACGGCGAGACCATCCGCCTCGACGGTGCGATTCGCATGGCGCCGCGGTAAGCAGTGCTCTTCTTACCCTCCCCTGGAGGGGGAGGGTCGATCGCGCAAAGCGCGAGCGGGGTGGGGTGATCTCTCCACTCGGGCAGTGTTCGTCGCGGAGGGACCTTCACCCCACCCCGTCTCACATTTCGCTGCGCGCAATGTGAGCCGACCCTCCCCCTCCAGGGGAGGGTGGGAGACGGTCCCCGTGTGACACGAAAGTGCGAGGCTCTCATGTCCCAACCGCTGCTGATCGATCATGACGACGGCGTCGACCGGGTGACGCTCAATCGGCCGGAACAGCTCAACGCGCTCGATCCGGCGCTGATCGACGCGCTCAACGACTACTTCCAGGGCCTTCAACGCAACCGCGACACCCGCGTCGTCGTGCTCAGGGGGGCCGGCAAGAATTTTTGCGCGGGCCTCGACCTCAAGGCGGCGATGGCGCGCCGCGCGGGGCAGCAGGAGCCGCCCGGCGTTACGGAGTCGCTGGATTCGCAGCGGCGCATCGCCGACATCGTGATGCTGATGCGGCGCTGCTCGCAGCCGATCCTCGCGCTGGTGCAGGGTGCGGCGGCCGGTGGCGGTTTTGCGCTGGCGCTGGCGTCCGACATCCGCATTGCCGCCAAGTCGGCGCGGATGAACTGCGCCTTCATCAAGCTCGGCCTCGGAGGCTGCGACATCGGCACCAGCTACTTCCTGCCGCGCCTCGTCGGCGTCTCCGTCGCATCCGAGCTGATCCTCACCGGGCGCTTCATCGGCGCCGAGCGCGCGCTGGCGGTCGGCCTCGTCTCGGAGGTCGTGGACGAGGATAAGCTCGATGCGGCGGCCGAGCCCTATGTCGAGGCGATGATGACGGCTTCGCCCGTGGGGCTGCGGCTATCCAAGGAATGTCTCAACATGAGCGTCGATGCCGGATCGCTGGAAGCTGCGATCGCGATGGAGGATCGCAACCAGGTCCTGTGCAGCCGCTCGGAAGAGTTTTCGGAAGGCATCAGGGCCTTCCTTGAGAAGCGAAAGCCTGTCTATATCAGGCGCTGAACCACGAAGATCCGCAAAGGACAGTAATTCCGGGAGACGCAAAATGAGTGGGAGCGCGGCGGCGGTGATGACGAAGCCGGCCTTTCGCAAGGTCCAGTGGCTCAAGCGCGACATCGAGGTCGAGCGCCGCGGCGACGGCACGGTGGTGCTGAAGTCGCGCATTCCGCTGCAGCCTCATGAGAAGCACATCCCGGCCTCGCTGGCGAAATGGGCGAAGGAAGCACCCGAGCGCATTTGGCTGGCGCAGCGCGGCGGTCCCAACCGCGAATGGCGCAAGGTCTCTTATGGCGAAGCCAAGCGCACCGTGGACGCGCTGACGCAAGGACTGCTGAACCTCAAGCTCGAGGGACGACCGGTCGCGATCCTCTCCGGCAATTCGATCGAGCATGCGTTGATGACGCAGGCTGCGATGCAGGCGCGCGTCCCGGCGGCTCCGGTGTCGCCGGCCTACTCGCTGATGAGCCATGATCACGTCAAGTTGAAATATTTGTTCGACCTGATCAAGCCGGCCGTGGTGATGGTGCAGGACGGTCCGACCTTCGAGAAGGCGCTGAACGCGCTCGACCTCAGCGGTACCGTGGTTCACGTCGCGCGGCCTTGCGAGGACATCAGGAGCGTCAGCTTCGCCGAGCTTGCGTCAACGCCGGTGACGAAGGACGTCGAGGAGTCGATCGCTAAGATCTCGCCCGACACCGTCGGCAAGCTGCTGTTCACGTCAGGCTCGACCGGCATGCCCAAGGCCGTCATCAACACCCAGGAGATGATGTGCGCCAATGCGGCGATGATGATGCAGGTGCGGCCGCGCGATCCCAGTGGTCCGATCTCGACCATGCTGGACTGGATGCCCTGGAATCACACCATGGGCGGCAATGCGGCGTTCCACCCGATCCTGGTCGATGGCGGCACGCTCTATATCGACGACGGAAGGCCGATGCCGGGCCAGTTCGAGGAGACGCTGCGCAATCTGCGCGAGATCTCGCCCACCTATTATGCCAACGTGCCCGCCGGCTACGCCGCGCTTGCGGCGGCGATGGAGAAGGACGACGCGCTCTGCCGCTCCTTCTTCAAGAACCTCTCGATCATGGCCTATGGCGGCGCGCGGCTGCCCGACGATCTCTACGAGCGCATGCAGGCGCTAGCGGTGAAGACCACCGGCGAGCGCATCGTGTTCTACACCGGCTGGGGCTCGACCGAGACCGCGCCGACCTCGACCGGCACCTATTGGGACACCGAGCGCGTCGGCCTGATCGGCCTGCCGTTCCCCGGCGTCGAATTGAAGATGGTGCCGTGCGGCTCGAAATACGAATTGCGCCTGCGCGGCGTCAA
Source organism: Bradyrhizobium sp. USDA 4354 (assembly GCF_054060315.1). NCBI lineage: Bacteria > Pseudomonadati > Pseudomonadota > Alphaproteobacteria > Hyphomicrobiales > Nitrobacteraceae > Bradyrhizobium > Bradyrhizobium sp. USDA 4354. Next base: position 2,470,037 of record NZ_JBSSDC010000001.1, read on the forward strand.
CGTCACGCCCGGCTATTTCGGTCAGCCGGAGCTGACGCAGAAGATGTTCGACGAGGAAGGTTTTTACTGCATCGGCGATGCCGGCATCTTCGTCGATGATGCCGATCCGGTGCAGGGCATCATCTTCGCCGGACGCGTGGTGGAAGACTTCAAGCTCACCACCGGCACGTTCGTGCATGTCGGCTCGCTCCGGACCGATGCGATCGCGGCGGCCACGCCTGTCGTGCACGACGCGCTGGTCGCGGGACAGGATCGCGCATTCATCGGCCTCTTGGCCTGGCCCAATTTGCACGCCTGCCGTCAGCTCGTCGGCAATCCCGATTTGAGCTTTGCCGACGCGGTGAAGCATCCCGAGGTGATTGCCTGCTTCAGGCGCGGCCTGGAAGCCCACAACAAGGAGTGCGAGGGCGCCAGCAGCCGCATCATCGCGCGCGCGATGTTGATGGTCGAGCCGCCCTCGATCGACGGCAACGAGCTGACCGACAAGGGCTACATCAACCAGCGCGCGGGCCTCGAGCGCCGCGCGGCACTGGTGGAGCGACTTTACGCCGACAAGCCGGATGAAGATGTGATCGTGCTGCGATGAATGCGCAACTCTCCCACCTCGTCATTCCGGGATGGCCTGAAGGGCCAGGCCCGGAATCCATAACCCCGGCTCGTGGTTATGGATTCTCAGATGCGCAATTGCGCATCATAGCTCGCGACTTCGTCGCGCCCCGGAATGACGGTCTCAATGACAACGAATAAGAGGTAGCCCGCCATGAACTTCGATTTCTCCGACGATCAAAAACAGCTCCGCGACCAGGCGCGCAAATTCCTCGCTGAAAAATGCTCGCCCAAGGCGGTGCGCGTCGTGCTCGACGGCAAGGCACCTTACGACAAGGAGCTGTGGAAAGGTCTTGCCGAGATGGGCTTCCTCGGCGTCGCGATTCCCGAGGAGTTCGGTGGTGCTGGCGCAGGTCATCTCGAGCTCTGCGTGATCGCGGAAGAGATGGGCCGGGCCAATGCGCCGGTGCCGTTCTCCTCGACCGTGTACCTTGCCGCCGAAGCGCTGTTGATCGCGGGCAGCGACGCGCAGAAGAAGAAATGGCTGCCGGCGATCGCGTCGGGCGAGGCGATCGGCACGTTGGCGCTGTTCGAGGGCAAGGGCAATCCGGCGCCGAAGAACGTCAAGCTGACGGCTGCGAACGGCGTGCTCAACGGCGTCAAGAAGCCGGTCGCCGATGGTGCGATCGCCGACTTCGCCGTCGTCGTCGCGCGGACGGGATCGAGCGGGCGCGACAATGACATCTCGCTGTTCCTGGTCGATCTCAAGGCTGGCGGCGTCGAGGTCAAAAACCTCACCAATCTCGATCCGACCCGCGGGCAAGCGGAGATCACCTTCAAGGACGCTAAAGCCGAGCCGCTCGGTGCCGCCGGCGAAGGCTGGAGCATCTTGACTCAGGTGCTCGATCGCGCCGCGGTGCTCTGCGCCTTCGAACAGGTCGGCGGCTCTGATCGCGCGCTGGAGATGGGCCGCGACTACGCGCTCGACCGCATCGCCTTCGGCCGGCAGATCGGTTCGTTCCAGGCGGTCAAGCACATGCTTGCCGACATGTATGTGTCGGCGACGCTGGCGCGCTCCAACAGCTATTACGGCGCCTGGGCGCTCTCGACCAACGCGGCCGAGCTGCCGGAAGCCGCGGCCGCCGCGCGCATCAGCGCGACGCAGGCGTTCCAGCACTGCGCCAAAAACAACATCCAGGTTCACGGCGGTATGGGCTTCACCTGGGAGTTCGACTGCCACATGTACTACCGCCGCGCCAATGCGATGGCGCTCGGGCTCGGCAGCCTCAGCTATTGGGAGGATCAGTTGATCGACCGGATGCGCAAGAAGAACGCGGCGTAACGACAGGTGCGTAGGGTGGTTAGCCCTGCGGATGCGCGAAGCGCAGTCCGCTCGGCGTAACCCACCACTTCTGTCGACACGGAAACCAAAGAGGTGGGTTACGCCAAGGGACTGCGCTGCGCGCAGCCCGGGGCTAACCCGCCCTACGAAATGTGAGAGCTGCCATGAACTTCGACGACACCCCGCAGGAAGCCGAATTTCGCGCTACCGCCCGCGCCTGGATCGCCGCGAACGCGCCGAAGCAGTATGAAGAGGAGCTGCGCAAATCCTCGCTCGGCCGTACGCAGCTGAAAAGCGCCAACATTCTCGAAGTGGCAAAAGCCTGGCAGAAGAAGAAAGCCGAGGCCGGCTGGGCCTGCCTGCACTGGCCGAAGGAGTATGGCGGCCGCGGCGCCTCGCCGATCGAGCGCGTGATCTGGCAGCAGGAAGAGGGGCCGTTCGGAAAGCTCTCTCACATGTTCATCATCGGCCATGGCATGTGCGGGCCGACCATGATGGCGTTCGCGCGCGAGGAGCATAAGCGCAAATATCTGCCGCCGCTCGCCTCCGGCGAGAACGTCTGGTGCCAGCTGTTCTCCGAGCCGGCTGGCGGCTCTGATGTCGCGGGCTTGCGCACGCGCGCCGAGAAGGACGGCGACGAGTGGGTGATCAACGGCCAGAAGATCTGGACATCGGGCGCGCATTATTCCGACTACGGCATCCTGTTGACGCGCACCGATCCGGCCGTGCCCAAGCACAAGGGCCTCACCATGTTCTTCCTCGACATGAAGAGCCCGGGCGTCGAGGTCAGGCCGATCAAGCAGGCAAGCGGCGCCTCCGACTTCAACGAGGTCTATTTCACCAATGTGCGCATCCCCGACCACCAGCGCCTCGGCGAGGTCGGTGACGGCTGGAACGTCTCGCTGACCACGCTGATGAACGAGCGCATGTCGATCGGCGCGGGCGTCTCGACCGGTTTCCCGGAGCTGTTCGAATATTGCTCCAGCCTGATGCTCGACGGTGGTCCGGCGATCGAGGATCGCGCGGTGCGCTCGAAGCTTGCCAACTGGGCGGTGAAGGCGAGCGGGCTGAAGTACACCAGCATGCGCGCGATCTCGGCGCTGTCCAAGGGCGAGCGGCCGGGGCCGGAGAATTCGATCGGCAAGCTGGTGGCGGGCTCGATGATCCAGGACGTCGCGACCTATGCGCTGGATTTGCAAGGTGCGGCTGGCGTCGTTAGCGGCCCGGAAGACGCTGAAGTCGCCGGCCGATTCCAGGCCATGCTGCTGCGCGCGCCGGGCACCCGCGTCGAAGGCGGCACCGACGAGATCATGCGCAACATCATCGCCGAGCGGGTGCTGGGCCTGCCCGGCGACATCCGTGTCGACAAGGACGTGCCGTTCAACAAGATTCCGACCAAGGGAAGAGGCTGATCGTGTCCCGGACGCGGTGCGGTACGAAATACCGCTCCGCAGAGCCGGGACCAAGGCCACAATGGGCCCCGGCTCTGCAGCGCACCGCTTTGCGCTGCGCCGCGTCCGGGGCACGAGAGAGGAGAGCTCGAAGATGAATTTCGACGACACCCCGGAGGAAGCCGCGTTCCGAGAGACCGCGCGCAAATGGATCGAGGCCAATGCGCCGAGGGAGCTGCATGCCGAGCTGTCGAAATCCTCGCTCGGCCGCATCCGGCTCGCTCACCACGACATCGTCGATGTCGGTAAGGCCTGGCAGAAGAAGAAGTTCGAAGGCAATTGGGCCTGCCTGCACTGGCCGAAGGAATATGGCGGCCGTGGCGCGACGCCGATCGAGCGGGTGATCTGGCAGCAGGAGGAAGGCGCCTACGGCAAGCTGACGCAGCCGTTCCAGATCGGCGAGGGCATGTGCGGGCCGACCGTGATGGCTTTCGGCAGCGAGGACGCCAAGCGCCGCTATTTGCCGAAGCTCGCTTCGGGCGAGGAGATCTGGTGCCAGCTGTTCTCCGAGCCGTCGGCCGGCTCGGACGTCGCGGGCCTGCGCACGCGTGCCGAGAAGAAGGGCGACAATTGGGTCGTCAATGGCCAGAAGATCTGGACCTCAGGCGCGCATTACTCCGACTACGGCCTCCTGATCGCGCGCACCGATCCTGATGTCCCCAAGCACAAGGGCCTCACCATGTTCTTCCTGGACATGAAGAGCCCCGGCGTCGAGATCCGGCCGATCAAGCAGGCCAACGGCATGCAGGAATTCAACGAGGTCTATTTCACCGATGTCGTGATCCCCGACAGCCAGCGGTTAGGGGCCATCGGCGACGGCTGGAGCGTGTCGCTGACCACCCTGATGAACGAGCGCATGTCGATCGGTGCGCGGCTTGCGACCGGCGTCCCCGAAATGTTCGAGTTCTGCTCCAATTTGATGCTGGAGGATGGGCTCGCCATCGACGATCCCGCCGTGCGCTCGAAGCTCGCGAGCTGGGCGGCGAAGTCGAGCGGGCTGAAATACACCAGCTACCGCACGATCTCGGCGCTGTCGAAGGGCGAGCGGCCGGGCCCGGAGAATTCGATCGGCAAGCTGGTCTCGGGCGTGATGCTCCAGGACATCGCGACCTACGCCATGGACCTGCAGGGCGCGGCCGGCGTTCTCACGGGCAGCGACGAGGAGACGGCGCAGGGCCAGTTCCAGCAGATGCTGCTGTCCTCGCCCTCGATGCGCATCGCCGGCGGCACTGACGAGATCCTGCGCAATATCATCGCCGAGCGCGTGCTGGGCCTGCCGGGCGACATTCGCGTTGACAAGGACGTGCCGTACAACAAGATCCCGACCAAGGGGCGGTGATGTGGCATTGTAGGGTGGGTTAGCGCAGCGGATGCGCGAAGCGCGATCCGCTGGACGTAACCCACCTGTCAATGCGGAAACCGAAGAGGTGCGTTACGCTAGCGGACTGTGCTTCGCACAGCCGCGAGCTAACCCACCCTACGACAAGAGCGCGAGCTGATTTCATGGACGCACAAGTGAAACAAAACGATCGCATCGGCGTGCTCGAAGAGCTCCTCAACGAGCGCTACTCCGTCCGCGCGTTTCTTCCCAAGGAAGTCGATCGCGCGACCATCCAGCACGTGCTGACCACCGCGCAGCGCACCGCGTCCTGGTGCAACAGCCAGCCCTGGCAGGTCGTCATCGCCAGCGGCGAGGCCAAGGAACGTTTTCGCAAGGCGATCTACGCCGAGGCCTCGGGCGGTCTCGGCGACGATTACGATTTCACTCCGCCGCGTGAATATGCCGGGGTCTATCTCGAACGCCGCCGCGAGAGCGGCTTCCAGCTCTACAACACGCTTGGCATCGCCCGCGGCGACAAGGCCGCCTACGCCAGGCAGGCGCTGGAGAACTATAATTTCTTCGGCGCGCCGCACGTCGCCATCATCCACACCAACGAGCCGCTCGGCATCTACGGTGCGATCGACTGCGGCGCTTATGTCTCCAACTTCATGCTGGCGGCGCAGGCGCTCGGGCTAGGGACGATTCCGCAGGCAGCGCTCGCGCGGCATTCGAGCCTGATCCGTCGCCACTTCAATCTGCCCGACGACCGCCGCGTCGTCTGCGGCATTTCGTTCGGCTATGCGGACCATGCGCACAAGGTCAACAGCTACCGCACCTCGCGTGCGAGCGTGGCCGAGACCGTAACCTTCGTGGATACGTGATCGAATGCCATGAGCTCGACGTTCATCGGCGTCAGGCACGCACGAAGACGGCCGCGGAAACGGCCGTCTTCGTCTCGTCCCGGTCCGATTGACGCCGGCTGTCAGCCGCCGCTGCCGCCGATCACGGCCCGCACGGTCTCGTCGGGTCCGAAATCCTCGGCGCCGTCGACATAGAGCAGCGCGGCGAGCTTGGAGCGCGCGCGGTTCACGCGGCTCTTGATCGTGCCGACTGCGCAGCCGCAGATCGAGGCCGCGTCTTCATAGGAGAAGCCCGACGCGCCGACCAGGATCAACGCCTCACGCTGGTCCTGCGGAAGCTTGTCCAGCGCCGTGCGAAACTCCTCGAATTCGAGATGCGCGTTCTGCGAAGGCTGTGTCTTCAGCGTCTTGGCGTAGTTGCCTTCGGCATCCTCGACCTCGCGCCGTCGTTTGCGATAGTCGGAGCGAAACAGGTTGCGCAGAATCGTGAACAGCCAGGCCGGCAGGTTGGAGCCGGGCTGGAACGAGTCGATGTTGGCGAGCGCTCGCAGCAGCGTCTCCTGGACCAGATCGTCGGCGCGGTCCGCATTGCCGCTCAGCGAGATGGCGAAGGCGCGCAGACTGGGCACGGCCGCCAAAATGTCGTTACGCAGGGAGTCCGTGAGAGGCATTAATCCCTCCCATTGTTGTTGTCGTTGGATCCGCCCTCATTTTCCACGTGGGGTGTCGCTCCCGGCGCATCAAGCTTCTTGATCAGTTCTGCGAACCGATCTGGAACCCCCTGTCGCACGACATCGTCGTACATGGCGCGCAACTGATGCCCGATCCGGGATTGAATCTCCGGAGTGAGGCCTCCCTTGCCGGGGGTCGTGCTTCTGCTGGCTTGAGACTTGAGATCTTTCATGACCTGTTCCACGTTTCCCCGAGTTAAGTGACTGTAAAATCGAGAGGTTTTCTCAACCGGGAGCCGTTCCCTGGATAGGCACAATTCCAGGTTCGCGAAAAAGTTCCCAGCCCGGCGGAACTTTTCTTGGCCTGATGCGTAATCAGCCCAGCAGGGGAACCCGGGCCCCCCGCGTGACGCGTGACCTCAAGGTTGGCCCGGAGACGAATGGAGTGGGGATGTCCCGTTCACAGCTTGTTGCTGAACACTTGCCGTTGTTGCGACGGTACGCGCGCGCCCTGACCGGCAGCCAGGCCTCCGGTGACGCGTATGTCGCAGCCATGTTGGAAGCCATGCTGGGAGATCCGTCGGTGCTCGACGAGAGCCATGGGCCTCGAGCCGGGCTGTTTCGGCTGTTCACTCAGATCTGGAATTCGGTCTCCGTCAACGACGATGCCGAGGTGACGACCCTGCCGATGCCGCCGGAGCGGCGGTTGTCGAACATCACGCCGCTGCCGCGTCAGGCCTTCCTGCTGCTTTCGCTCGAGGGCTTTTCGGAAGAGGAAGTCGCCTTCATTCTCGGCACCGATGTCGCGGAGACGCGGCGGCTTGCGGACGCGGCTGGACGCGAGATGGCGGCCGAGATCGCGACCGACGTGCTGATCATCGAGGACGAGACCTTCATCGCCATGGACCTCGAGAGCCTGGTGAAGAATCTCGGCCATAACGTCGTCGGCGTCGCGCGCACCCATGCCGATGCGGTGGCGCTGGCCAAGAACAAGCGGCCCGGCCTGATCCTCGCCGACATTCAGCTCGCCGACGGCTCGTCGGGCCTGGACGCGGTCAACGAGCTGCTGCGCACCTTCGAGGTGCCGGTGGTGTTCATCACCGCCTATCCCGAGCGCTTCCTCACCGGCGAGCGCCCCGAGCCGGCGTTCCTGATCTCAAAACCGTTCCAGCCCGCGATGGTGTCGGCGGTCGCGAGCCAGGCGCTGTTCTTCCAGCGCAATTCGCGCAACCGCACGCCCAAAGCGCCGGCGGCTTAAGGAAAGCGCCATTTCGGGAAACGGTTTGATCCGGCGTGCTGCAAGGCACGCCGGATTTTTCGTGGCCGCCTTCCGCGCTTGACGCGCATCCACTTCGCCGCTCATACCTCATGCATCTATTCCAGTCGGAGATGTGCCTCATGGACCAGCAACTCCTCGATCGCCTCGCCATTCGCGACCTCGTCGAGAACTGGGCGGTGTGGCGCGACGCCGGCGACTGGGAGCGCTTTGCCACGCTGTGGCATGACGAGGGCTGGATGTCCGCGACCTGGTTTCAGGGACCGGCGCGAGATTTCATGCGCGTCAGCCAGGAGGGCTTCGCCAGGGGCGTGCGTATCCTGCATTTCCTCGGCGGCACCAGCGTCGATATCGAGGGGGCGCGGGCCATCGCCCAGACCAAGATGACGATCTCGCAGCGCGCCCTCGTGCACGATGTGCTCTGCGACGTCGTCTGTACCGGACGCTTCTACGATTTCCTGGAGAAGAGGCAAGACCAATCAGGCATCGGCAAATGGGGCATCGTCCGCCGCCAGCCGATCTATGAGAAGGACCGGATCGATCCGGTCGATCCCGCCGCGACACTGCGCCTCGACCAGAAGGCGCTCGCTGCGCTGCCCGAAGGCTACCGTCACCTCGCCTACATGCAGGAGCTGATCGGCTACAAGGTCAAGCGCGACATGCCCGGGCTGATCGGCGCCGAAGTGGAGAAGCTGTACGGCGAGGGACGGACATGGCTGGCTGCGACGGTTTCTTGACGCCTCGAGCGATAGCAGGGCGCCGTTGCGTTTAAGGCCGCGGGCGCCCTTTCGCCGGCAAACTCACAACGCAGCCGCCTGGTGCAGGGATGCCGCGAAACGGAGTTGCGCGATCCTTTCCAGATCTGCGAGCGTAACGCGGTAGTCTCCGATCTCGATCCTGCGGCCAACGTTTTGCGCCACCATCGCCACCTGGTCCATCAGATAGGCTGCGACGGCAAGGCCGTCGCGTGGAGCGGCGATGACTGCAACTTTCCAATAGGCCCGCGGTACGCGAAAAGTGTCGCGCGCGATCAGGCCGTGCTCGAACTCGACGTCGCCGCGGAAGGCTTCATCGTCGTCGGAGAAGACCGGCCCGCTGAAGCCTGTCAGCCGTCCCCGCGATTGCGCCATTGCGCGCTCCCACTGCTCCAACGCGTGCCACCAACCCTGATTGAGCCGCTGGTGCTGCGGCACGACGTTGGGCCAGTAGAACGCCTGTCGCGCCGAGATCGAGGCCGCGCGCGGCTCGCCCCAGCAGCCCGTCGAGCGGGCCATGAGATGGCCGCGGTCGTAAGGGCTCTGTCGCAGCAACGGTAGATTCATCTGCAAGGACGGGGGAAGCAGCGGATCGGGCGACCATTTCTCCGCGCCGCGCGGCTCGTCGACGAATTGGCTCCCGTCGCAATTGTAAGCCACGTAATGCGCGAGCCGACGCGCCGGATTCATCACGACCGTGAAGTGCAGATAGCGCAACACCGCGACCGCGCCATTCACGCCCGCGCAGAGAGATCGGGCGCGTCTTGCCGAGGAAATCCGGATCGAAGCCCGGACGAACCGTATCGATACGCGAAGGCGGGACGAGACGCGCCAGCCGGCGCAGCAGCGCTTCTACTTCCGTGCGGTCCGTCCCGCCTTCCCAGTGCGAAAGATCGGTCGCTTGCACGGCGGCGAACTCGATCGGGAATTTGCCTTCGTCGATGAGGATGGGCACCAGCGCGCCTTTCTTCAGGCCGGCGCGTGCCTCATGACAAACCCATTCGCTGGCCGCTGACGTCTGCGACCACAGCACGACGACGGCTCGGCAGTTCGCCAATTCGACGTCGAGCTCGGGCCGCCATGGCATGCCAGGTTCAATGCCGCGGTCCCACCAAACGGTCCAGCCTTGCTCTTCAAGAAGATCCACGATCGGCCGGGCGCGCGGCCGATCGACGTGGGTGTAGCTCAGGAAAATGTCAGCCATGCCGCCTGATCCTGTCGAGCGTGAGCACCCCTTTCGATTCAGCCGGCAATCCCCGGACGCAACTGCTCGTCTCTGTTTTGATTGGCGACACGAGGCTGCTTCATGAATTCCTTAGCTTCGCCTCAGCCAAGGCTCCAGCGTCTGCCGCACACCATCTGGCGATTTTTCTGCATTCCCAGTGCGGTGCCACGCACGCGAGGCCGGTCTGACCTTCTCGACCGGCAATCTTGACCACTATACTTTAGGCTGTGTTTCGTGCAAGATGGTTGTCTTGAAGCGACCGATTTTGAAGGTCGCATCGAATTTAATGCCGCGGCGCATTCCGTAGCCGTCGCATATGAGAATTATTGTGAGTCATCTAATTTCTGCAGCCGGCATCGCCGGCAGCTTTTGCCGCCTGGGAGGGTCGGATGCCCAAGACCAAGCAACAACATCTGGATAGGACGAACGGACCAAAGCGGATACTCGCGCTCGATGGTGGTGGGATACGCGGCATTCTCACCCTCGAATATCTTGAAGTGATGGAGCGCGAGTTCAGGAGACGATTCGACGATCCGAAATTCCTGCTCTGCGACTATTTCGATCTCATCGGGGGGACATCGACCGGGTCGATCATTGCGGCCGGTCTGGCCTGTGGGTTGACGGTGGAGCAACTCAAGAAGCTGTACACCGGGATCGGGACGGATGTTTTCCAGGCCGAGTTCTGGCGGCTTGGGCTGTTGGCGCCAAAGTTCAAGTCTGAACCACTTCAAGATGCGCTCGATAAGCAACTCGGGGCGGATACGACGCTCGACAGCGAGCGCATCCGCACCGGCTTGATGATCATGACGAAGCGCCTCGACACGGGCAGTCCCTGGCCGCTGCACAACCATCCCGCGGCTCGATATGCCGCGCAGGACGGCAAGTTGCATTTGACCAAGGTGGTCCGGGCGAGCACGGCAGCACCGACGTATTTCGAGCCTCAAAAGATCGACATCTCCTCGCGTCAGGGAGACGTCGTCGCCGGCGCGTTCGTCGACGGCGGTGTGAGCCCCTTCAACGACCCGTCGTTGCAACTGCTGATGCTGGCCGCGCTCGATGGCCATGGTTTTCGCTGGCCAACCGGCAGAGACAAGTTGTTGCTGATCTCGGTCGGCACGGGCACGTTCAAGAAGACTTACACGACGGAAAAGATCACGGGCATGGCTGCGGCCGAGCAGGGCCTGCGATCGCTGCAATCCCTCATGGATGACTGCGGGCGCGTCAATCAGGCAATGCTGCAATGGCTGACGAGCTGCCTGACGCCATGGGCGATCGACAGCGCTGTGGGGGATATGAAGCTGGACAGCCAGAGCGGCCCCCAACTCGCCACCTATGCACGCTATAACGTGCTGCTGGAGCCCGGCTGGCTGAAGACCACGGTCAAGCTCGACCTGGCGCCGGAAGCTGTCGCGAAGATCGCGGCGATGGATGATCCCAACAATATCGCGGAGCTTGCCGACATCGGACGGCTTGCCGCGAAGGAGCAGGTCAAGCCGGAACACTTCCCGCCCTGCTTCGATGTGAGCTGATCCGGCGGCGGCCGGTGCTCAGACGCAGGCTTCTGATCCAGACCTGAGGATCTCAGTCATGGAAGTAACGCGCGCGTTCATCGTTCGTCCCTTCGGCACGCAGGACGGCATCGATTTCGATCGGGTGGAAAGAGATCTTATCGGACCTGCGCTCACGCTGGCCGGGATTGACGGCCGCACCACACTCGAGATCACGCGGCAGGGCAATATTCGGGAGGATATGTTCCGGCTGCTGGTGCTCTCCGATCTGGTGATTGCCGACGTCTCCATCCACAACGCCAACGTATTCTACGAGCTCGGTATCCGGCACGGTTTGCGCGATCGGCACACCCTGCTGATGCGCGCCAAGGATACGAAGGACAAGTATCCCTTCGATCTTCAGACCGATCGATATGGTCAATACGACCCGGCGGATCCTGCCGCCGCGCTCCCCGGCTTTCTCGAGTCGCTCAAGGCGACGCTTGCGGACACCAACAAGGACAGCCCGGTCTTCAAGTTGCTCCCGCGTCTGACGCCGCACGACCGGGCGGCGCTCATGGTCGTGCCGTTCGATTTCCAGGAAGAGGTCGAGATCGCGCGAAAGGCGGGTCGCGCCGGCGACCTGCGGCTGCTCGCTCAGGAGGTCCGCGGCTTCGAATGGGGGAGTGCGGGATTGCGGATTGTCGGCGACGCGCAATTTCGGATCAAGGCCTTCGCCGGAGCCAAGGAGACGTTCGAGCTGCTTCGGGGCCTGGACAGCAATGATTTTCAGGCCAATTACCGCCTGGGGACTATCTATCAGAAGCTGGCGGCCAGGGCCCTTGGTTCCGATTCAAAGCTCGACTGCATCACACGTTCGGAACTGGCGATCAATCGGGTACTCGCCCGCACGATGCCGCCGAATGATCGCGATGAGACGCCCAAGGAATCGGCGGAGCGGCGGTTTCACCGCGCCGAAGGACATTCACTGCTGGGAAGCAACGCCAAGACGCGATGGATTGACGATTGGCAGGCAGCAGCATCCGCCGACGCGCAACGCGAGGCGGCCCTCCGCTCGGCACATCTTGCCTCGGCCATCCAGCATTATCTCGATGGCTTCGCCGAAGATCTGGACAGCTTCTATGCGGGCATCAACGCGCTTGCGATGCTGACGATCCAGATCAGTCTCGCCAGGGCGCTCCCCGACGTCTGGGCTGAAACTGTCGATGACGGGGATGCGGCGATCGCTCTCAAGACCAGCGAACGCCGCGCCGGTCGTCTCGCTGCGGCGTTACACCTGGCTGTCGGCAACGATGACAAGGTGGTGCGGAAGGGCGAGAAATTCGACGTCTGGAAGGAAATCAGCCGTGCCGACCTGACGTTCCTCACGGCCGAGAGACCGGCACAAGCCGGGACCGCCTATCGAAGGGGCCTGGCAAATGCGGGCCCGTTCGAAATCGACGCGGCGCGGCGCAATCTCCTGCTGTTTCGCGAGCTCGGGGTGCTGTCGGCAAATGTCGAGGCCGCGCTGAAGGAGATGAGCCAGGCTGCGCCGGATAAACCGGCGGCCCTGCCCGTGCGGGTCATCCTGTTCACGGGCCATATGTTGGACACGCCCCGTCGGGACAAGAACGACCCGCGTTTTCCCAACACACCCGAGGCCGTGGCCGCGGCGCGCAAGATGATCGAAAAAGCGGTCAAGGACGAGATGAACGAGAATGGCGGCGTTGCGTTCGGCATCGCAGGCGGGGCCTGCGGCAGCGATATCCTGTTCCACGAGGTCTGCAACGAGCTCGGCATCCCAACACAGCTCTTGCTGGCCTTGCCGGAGGCCCAGTTCCAGGCCGAATCGGTCAATCACGGAGGGGTCGATTGGGTGATGCGATACCAGCAACTCTGCCAACGGGTGGCGCCTCGCGTGCTTGCCGAATCCAAGGACTTGCCGCGCTGGCTCTCCGGCAAGAAGGGTTATGATATCTGGCAGCGGAATAATCTCTGGATGATGTTCAACGCCCTCGCCACGCAAGCGCGTTACCTGACGCTGGTCGCGCTTTACAATCGTGAGAAGGACGCCGACGGCCCCGGGGGCACGGCGCACCTCGTGACTGTCGCGGCAGACTGGGGATTCAAGACGGTCGAGCTCGACGCGCGGCAATTGCTGAAGGCCGGCGGGTCGTGAGCCGAAGCCAGGCGGCGGCGATGGGCGCAAAAAAGCAAACAGAGAAAGCAAAAAAGTAAGGCGCGACTGGCATCACCACAGTCGCGCCCTACGTCGCCGGCTTATGGGGCAGGGGGGAATAGCCGGCTGCTGAGACGACTCCCGACTGGCAAAGTCGTTCCATGGCTTGTGAAATATTTTGCCGACCCTGCGGCATTTTTCGCACACGGTTAAGTGATCGTAGCGGTCGAGAACCCCCGATCCTCCGGCGGCGTTGTTCCCGCGATCGCCATGGGGCGAGGGATCGACAGCCATGTCACAGATTCAAAAGGTATTTTTGGGCGCCGTCGCGATCGCCGCGACGCTCGGCGCCGTGCAATTAGCCTCCGGCCACGATCTGGCTGACCGCTGGCAAGCGGTCGCCGACAAGGCCGACAAGCCGAGCCACGAGGTCAATCGCGCCGCGAAGGCGGACCGGCTCGCGGAGATCAAGCCGGCAGCCGTTCCTACCCGCACGGTGTCAATGCGGCTGAACGACCTCACCGATACGTCGGTGCTGCTGCGGGTCCCCGCGGTGATCGAGGCCGGCAACGCCAAGCCGCCAGTGCTGCTCCAGAACCAGAAGAAGCCTCGCACCAAGCCGACGATCGCCTGTGAGCCGATGGTCAGCTCCCTGACCGAGGTTGCAAGGCTGCTCCAGCCCGGCCGCTGCGTGACCTGATCCGCGCCTCTTTTGGCGGTGTCCCCGCCGGGCGGCTGCTTCACATCCTCTTGATCCGCCGTTGCCTCGCGCTATATCCGGGTTCCTCCCTTTTGTTTTGACCGGGTAAGCGCATGACGACGTCAGATACGGCTGTGCATACGCAGCCTTTCCAGGCCGAAGTTTCCGAACTGCTGCACCTGATGGTGCACTCCGTTTATTCGGAAACCGACATCTTCCTCCGCGAGCTCATCTCCAATGCCTCCGATGCCTGCGACAAGCTGCGCTACGAGGCCATCGCAAGTCCCGCTCTGCTGGGCGAGGGCGACGCGCTGAAGATCCGCATCATCCCGAACAAGACGGCCAAAACTCTCACGATTGCCGACAACGGCATCGGCATGGAGCGGCAGGAGCTGATTGACCACCTCGGCACCATCGCCCGCTCCGGCACCAAGGCGTTCGTGTCCAAGCTGAAAGAGGCCAAGGATGGGCTCGGCCTGATCGGCCAGTTCGGCGTCGGCTTCTATTCCGCCTTCATGGTCGCCGAGAAGATCGTCGTGATCAGCCGCCGCGCCGGCGAGAGCGATGTCTGGACCTGGACGTCCTCCGGCGGCTCCGGCTTCGAAATCGCCCGTGCCAGCGACGAGGAGGCGGCGCGCGTGACGCGCGGCACCGAGATCGTCCTGCATCTGAAGGACGATGCGAAAAAGTATCTCGAGACCTACGAGATCGAGCGCATCGTCACGGCCTATTCCGACAACATCCTGTTTCCGATCGAGCTCGTGCCGGAAGAGGGCGAGCCGCGCCAGATCAATTCGGCGAGCGCGTTGTGGCAGCGCTCCAAATCCGAGTTGACGGCAGACGACTACAAGAAGGCCTATCAGCAGATTGCGTCTGCCTTCGACGATCCCGCCATGACGCTGCACTACCGCGCCGAGGGACGTTACTCCTACGCCGTGCTGCTGTTCGCGCCCTCGACCAAGCCGTTCGACCTGTTCGAGCCGAACCGCAAGGGGCGGGTGAAGCTCTACGTCCGGCGCGTCTTCATCACCGACGATGCCGATCTGTTGCCGGGGTACTTGCGCTTCATCCGCGGCGTCGTCGACAGCGAGGATCTCCCGCTCAACATTTCGCGCGAGATGCTTCAGAACAATCCGCAGCTCGCGCAGATCCGCAAAGCCGTGGCGACCCGCGTCGTGTCCGAGCTCGAAAGCCTGGCCGAGAAGGATCCGGAGAATTTTGCCAAGATCTGGGACGCCTTCGGCGCGGTGTTGAAGGAAGGCATCTACGAGGATTTCGAGCGGCGCGAAAAGCTGCTCGCGCTGTCGCGCTTCACCACCACCTCGGGCGAGAAGCGGTCGCTGAAGCAGGTGATCGCCGATTTCAAGCCGAACCAGACCGAGATCTATTATCTCGTCGGCGACAGCATCGAGCGGTTGAAGTCCAATCCGCGGCTGGAAGCTGCGACCGCGCGCGGCATCGAGGTGCTGCTGCTGTCCGATCCTGTCGATGCTTTCTGGACCTCGATGCCGTCTGAGTTCGAAGGCAAGCCGCTGAAGTCGTTGAGCCAGGGCGATCTCAATCTCGACCTGATCCCGCGTATCGACGAGGCGGACGAGGCGAAGAAGGATGAGCCGGCCGCGGATGAAGCGGCCACTATCGCCGTGATCAAGGCCGCGCTCGGCGAGCGCGTCAGCGACGTCAAGGCCTCGACGCGGCTCACCAGCTCGGCCTCCTGCCTCGTCGCCGACAGCCAAGGGCCCAGCCGCGAGCTCGAGCGCATCTTGTCGCAGCAGAACCGCGGCATGAAGACCAAGCCGATCCTCGAGATCAATTTGCGCCATCCGCTGGTCACCGCGGTTGCGAAGGCGCAGGCTGGCTCGAAGATCGTCGACGATCTCAGCCTGCTCCTGCTCGAACAGGCGCAGATCCTGGACGGCGAATTGCCGGAAGACCCGGCGGCGTTCGCGGCAAGGCTGAACCGGCTCGTGTTGCAGGGGCTCGGCGGCTAGCTCGTCCACTCACCTTGCCGTCATCTGTCCCTAGGAACAGTCGCCTCTTGCGTGGTGTTATGCCATATGAGGCGGCTGGCGTCCGCGTCGCCGCCGTGACAACTCAGGGATTCCTCCATGCGTTTGCCGATTTTGACCCTCACCGCGGTAGCCGCGCTGTTTGTGGCGGCAGATGCCAGCGCCCAGACCTACGATCCGCGCTACCCCGTGTGCATGCACGTCTATACGCCCGGCGGCTTCACTGGTGGCGGCGGTGACTATTACGACTGCTCCTTCACGTCGCTGCCGCAATGCCGCGCCTCGGCCTCGGGCCGCGCGGCGAGCTGCGATCTCAATCCCTATTACGCGTTCGACCAGCCCCCGGCGCGGCCGCGCAAGCGGCACAAACAACAGCACTAGCGGTCTGCCATGCGGTTTCCTCGGATTTTCACGTCGTGTGGTTCGCTCGGCCCGATCATGGCTGCCAGCGCCTTGCTGTTGGCCGCGCCCTCGCAAGCGCAAACCTTCGATCCCCGCTATCCCGTCTGCATGCACGTCTATTCCGGCTCGATTGGCGGTGGCGGGGACTGGTACGACTGCTCCTTCACCTCGCTGCCGCAATGCCGCGCCACAGCTTCGGGGCGCGCCGCGGTCTGTGATCTCAATCCGTATTATCCGGTCAACGCACCGCCGCAACGTTTGCGTCACAGGCGAGCCGGCTAGCACAGGACCGATCCGCGCGCCCGCTTCGCCAGGCCTGCTTGATCCCCCGACACGTCTGCCACCATTCGCAAGCGGTTTCGCGCCGATCCCGCCTGGCTTGGTAAGGGATGAATAGAGTTAATCGCGCACTAATCGGGTTTTACCTTGTCTCTTAACGCCTGGGCAGGGCGCGCGGGCTAAGTTGCCGGAAACCAGCAGACGGCCCGCAAGAGTGAACAGCATGACCACCGGCGTCATCGAGCAGCCGAAAGCGGCGCGTACGTCCTCGGCTTCGAAGATCTGGCTGAAGGCGATCGAGCTGACAGCTCGGATCGAGATGCTGCCGGGGCGACTATTCGCCGACGTCGTCGACGATTGGGTGCGGCGCCAGCCCGATCGCGCCGCGCTGGTCACGGACACCTCAACTCTCGACTACGAAGGCCTATCGAAGCGGATCAACCGCTATGCGCGCTGGGCGCGGTGGGCTGGCGTTACCAGGGGCGACACCGTTGCCTTGCTCATGCCGAACGGCATCGACTATGTCGCGGCTTGGCTCGGTATCAGCCGTGTCGGTGGCGTCGTTGCGCTGATCAACACCAAGCTCGTCGGCCAATCGCTCGCACATTGCCTTGATGTCGCAAAGCCCCTGCACATCATCGTTGCGCACGATCTGGCGGCGACGCTGGAGAGCGCGAAGCAGCATCTGAAGACAGAGGCAAAGATCTGGATCCATGGCGATGCCCGCAGCGAGCGCGCCATCGACGCCGCCCTTGCCGCGCTCGACGACGGTCCGCTCCTGGCGGAGGAGCGTGGCGGCGTCGCCATCGACGACCGTGCGCTGCTGATCTACACATCCGGCACCACCGGCCTGCCCAAGGCCGCCAGCATCAGCCACCGCCGCATTCTCAATTGGGGCTTCTGGTTCGCTGGCCTCACCAGTGCGACGCCCCAGGATCGGCTCTACGATTGTCTGCCTTTGTTCCATTCGGTCGGCGGCATCGTCGCGCCGTGCAGCATGCTGGCCGCCGGCGGCTCGGTAGTGATCGCGGAAAAATTCTCGGCCTCGAATTTTTGGCCGGACATCGTCCGCCATGACTGCACGCTGTTCCAGTATATTGGCGAGCTCTGCCGCTATCTGCTCAAGGCGGCGCCGTCGGAATACGAGAATCGGCATCGCTTGCGGCTCGTCTGCGGCAACGGCCTGCGCGGCGACATCTGGGGGGATTTCCAGGCCCGCTTTTCCATTCCGCGGATCCTCGAATTCTACGCGGCGACGGAAGGCAATTTCTCGCTGTTCAACGTCGAAGAGGAGCCGGGTGCGATCGGGCGCGTCCCGCCGCTGCTCGCGCACCGCTTTCCCGCCAGTCTCGTCAAGCTTGACCGCAACAACGGCGTGCCTCTACGCAACGACGAGGGCCTCTGCATCGCCTGCGCACGCGGAGAGGCCGGCGAAGCCATCGGCCGCATCGGCACAGCGGACAAGGGCGGCGGCCGCTTCGAGGGCTACACCGATGCCGGTGAGACCGAGAAGAAGATTCTGCGCGACGTCTTTGCCAAGGGCGATGCCTGGTTCCGCACCGGCGATCTGATGCGGATCGACGACAAGGGCTTTTTTCATTTCGTCGACCGCATCGGCGACACTTTCCGCTGGAAGGGCGAGAACGTCGCGACCTCGGAGGTCAACGACGCCGTGCGCGATTTCACCGGCGTGATCG
Source organism: Bradyrhizobium sp. USDA 4354 (assembly GCF_054060315.1). Lineage (NCBI taxonomy): Bacteria > Pseudomonadati > Pseudomonadota > Alphaproteobacteria > Hyphomicrobiales > Nitrobacteraceae > Bradyrhizobium > Bradyrhizobium sp. USDA 4354. Next base: position 2,488,237 of record NZ_JBSSDC010000001.1, read on the forward strand.
ATGCCACCACCTACGGCGTCAGCATTCCCGGCACCGACGGCCGGGCCGGCATGAGCGCGATCGTCGTGAACGAGGGTTTTGACATCACCGCGCTGCCTGCTCATCTCGCGCAGCGACTGCCGGCTTACGCCCGCCCGGTCTTCATCCGTATCTCGCGCGAGCTCGATGCCACCGAGACGTTCAAGCAGAAGAAGGGAGATCTCGCGCGTGAGGGATTTGATCCGGGCGCGATCTCCGATCCGCTGTTCATGCTCGAGCCGAAATCCGGCGCCTATGTTGCGCTGGACGGGGAGGCGTACGCGGCAATCTCGGATGGCACGATCAGGCTGTAGCGGAACCAAAATCGAGAGATAGGTCCAATTTTATCTGAATTGTCCAAGAAGCCATTTACTTCTGTCGGGTAAACAGACGGCCATGGGGAGGCGGTCATCAAGAGCCGCCGCAACACGAACGATAACGAAGAGCGAGCCAGCCATGTCGGTAAGGTCAAAGGTCATTGAAGCGATTCAGCAGATCGCCAAAGAGCAGCACGTCACGCTTCCCGCGCTCTCGGACGATCTGTCCCTGCACGAGACGGGCTTCGATTCGCTCGCTTTCGCGATTCTTGTGGCGCGCCTCGAGGACGAGACCGGCGTCGACCCTTTCACCATGTCCGAGGACGCCGCGTTCCCCGCCACGGTGGGCGATTTCGTGCGGGCCTACGAAAATGTCCCCGCGTGAGGTCTTTGCGCTTCGCGACCATCTCGGCGCGGAGCTGAAAGGCCGCACGATCTCCGATGCGCACAATGTCGTGTCGCTGACCGACATCCTTGCGCACACGATCCTGGGTGGCCGCCTGCGCGAGCTGTCGGGCCGCGCCGTGCTGCTCAAGCTGTCCGACCAGCTCCGGTCGGGCCTTGCCATGATCGAGCTCGACGGCATCGCCGGTCGCATGCTGCTGTGTCCCCCCGATCTCAACCCGGCGCATCTCGACACCTTGATCGCGGATGCCGGGATCGATGCCGTCGTCACTGATGAGCCCGATCGCTGGGCGGAGACCGGCGTGTCGCTGGTGGTCGCCGCGCAATTGCCGCTTCAAGCCGCCGCGCCGGCCAAGTCCGAGCGCGCCACCGAATGGCTGATGCTCACCTCGGGCACCTCAGGCGTGCCGAAAATCGCCGGCCATACGCTGGACGCGTTGACCGGCGCGATCGTTGCCGAGGCCTCCGGACGCGGACCTGCGCCAGTCTGGGCGACTTTCTACGACATTCGCCGCTATGGCGGCCTGCAGATCTTCCTCCGCGCAATCCTCTCCGGCGGCTCGATGGTGCTATCGGACCCGCATGAGGCATTGGCCGATCACGTCGCGCGGCTGAACGCGCGCGGCGTCTCGCACATCTCCGGCACGCCCTCGCACTGGCGCAAGCTCCTGATGAGCGGCTCGGCCGCGCAGTTCGCCCCGGCTTACGTCCGTCTCTCCGGCGAGATCGCAGACCAGGCCGTGCTCGACGGTTTGAAGGCGGCATTCCCCAATGCCTCCGTCGGCCATGCCTATGCCTCGACCGAAGCCGGCGTCGGCTTCGCCGTGAATGACGGACTGGAGGGCTTTCCGGCCGAATATCTCGGCAACCGCAACGGCGTCGAGATGAAGGTCGTCGACGGCTCGCTGCGGATCCGTTCGGCGCGCACTGCGCATGCCTATGTCGGCCGCGATGCGGCAGCGCTCACCGATGCCGACGGCTTCGTCGACAGCGGCGACATCGTCGAGCTGCGCGGCGACCGCTATTATTTCGTCGGCCGTCGCGGCGGCATCATCAATATCGGCGGGCTGAAGGTCCATCCCGAGGAGATCGAGGCGGTGATCAACCGCCATCGGGATGTGCGGATGTCACGGGCGAAATCGCGCAAGAGCCCGATCACCGGCGGCATCGTCGTTGCCGACGTGATCCTCACTGAGGGCACCGATCCGGCACGGGCGAAGGAGATCCGCGACCAGATCCTGGATCAGTGCCGCGCACAGCTCGCATCCCACAAGGTGCCTGCGGTGATCCGCTTGGTCGAGACGCTCGACGTCACTCCGGCCGGTAAATTGGCGCGCACCGATGCATAACGTTCTCGTCACCGGCGGCAGCCGCGGCATCGGCCTTGCGATTGCGCGGCGCCTCGTTGGTGCAGGCTTCAACGTGATCGCGGCCGCGCGGCGCGAGAGCGACGAGCTCAAGGCGGCCACCGCTGCCTCCGAGGCGCGCTTGCATTTCCGCGCCTGCGATCTCGCCGTGATCGACGCGATCCCGGCCTTCGCAAAGCTCGTGCGCGACGAATTCGGCCCGATCTACGGCCTCGTCAACAATGCCGGCCTGGGCACCGAAGGCCTGCTCGCCACCATGCACAATTCAGAGATTGCGGCGCTGGTGCAGCTCAACGTGCTGTCGCCGATCATCCTCACCAAATATGTCGCGCGGCAGATGATGGCCGATGGCGCCGGCCGCATCATCAACATCTCCTCGATCATCGCGACCACAGGCTACAACGGCCTGTCGGTCTACGGCGCGACCAAGGCGGCCGCCACCGGCTTCACCCGCTCGCTCGCGCGCGAGGTCGGCAAGCTCGGAATCACCGTGAATGCGATCGCTCCGGGCTTCATCGACACCGAGCTCACCCACAATCTCTCCGACGAGGGACGCAAGCGCATCGCCGGCCGCAGTGCGCTGCGCCGCCTCCCGGAGACGGACGATGTCGCACGCATGGTGGAATATCTGCTGGGGGAAGGTGGCCGCAATGTCACCGGGACGGTGTTCACCGTCGACGCGGGGAATACGGCATAAGCGGAACTCTGCCGTCATGATCGCGTTGATCCGGCACAATGACATTCAGCCGGATTTGGTCGTAAGATGCCCCGCAATCGATTGGGTTACGTCAATCGATCTGCCCTAATCGAGAGGGAGCAGTCCATGACCACGCCAAACATGACCGCTTCAAATCAAGGCCACACGGAGCCATCCCGTGCGAAGCCGGACGATGTCCACTGCCCGCCAATGACGCAGCAGAATTCCGGCAGTCACGGGCATGAAATGTACCCGCAGCAATTCGTTCGCCTGATCGGCTGCCATGATGCGTCTCTCGATACCTTGCGCAAGCGTCAAGACGAGAAGCTGCACTAACTTAGCTATCACGTCCGCTGCTTCGGCAAGTCCTTCGGCAGGTCAATGCGTTCGTGCGAAAATTCCGGCGGCCCTTCGGTGAGGCGGCGGATGCGGCGCTCACGTTCGTCCGCCGGCAACGCGGGATCGAGCAGCGGCTCGATCTCGTGCACTGCGATCTCTTCGATCCTGGTGGCATCCGATGCGATCGGATGCGCCGACATGAGGACCGGGGGCGCGATCTTCAGACCCAGCTCGATCAGCTTGCAGATCGCATCCGAGCGGGTCAGGTGGTGAGCTTCAGCCCAGGCATCGACGGCCGCCGTCAGTGTTTCGGACATCTTCACCGCGCTGATTGGGTCGATGCCCGTGCGCCGGCGGACCGGAGAGTTGGAGTCCTTGCTGCCGAAGTCGGACACCTCGATCATCCCATGCAACCCTTGGAGCTGACCAACGATAGCCGGTCTCCCCCGGCGGTCGTTTGATGCCGATCAATGACCCCGCCGCGGCATTGCAACGTGGCAGTATCTTGTTGTCCGGGACCGTTTCGGCCAATGATTGAATGGGGGCGCCGGCCAGCGAACCCGGATCGATCCTGCCCCGTATTTGTTTCGTATTCCAACCACCCGGCATCAACCGATGACATCAGGCGAATCCTTCTACGGCGGCATTGCGGTCTTCCGCGGCTTCACCAGCCTGATGGATCCCACGCTCTATGTGCCGTTGCCGGATGATTGGAGCATCGGCGTCGCCGACATCGTCGATTCCACCAAGGCGATCGCGGCGCAGCGCTACAAGGCGGTCAACATGGCCGGTGCGGCCGTGATCGCGGCGGTGACCAATGCGCTGGAGGGGAGGGAATTCCCCTTCGTGTTCGGCGGCGACGGCGCGAGCTTCGCGGTCGCGCCGGACGATGTCGAACTTGCCCGCGAGGCACTGGCTGCGACCGCGACCTGGGTGCGGGAAGATCTCGATCTGACTATGCGCGTCGCGCTGGTGCCGGTCAGCGTCATTCGCGCTCAAGGCCTTGACGTGCGCGTCGCCCGCTTCGGGCCGTCGGCAAACCTGTCCTACGCGATGTTCTCGGGCGGTGGGCTTGCCTGGGCCGACGCCGCGATGAAGCGCGGCGAGTTTGCGGTCAAGGAAGCGCCCGCCGGCACGCAACCGGACCTCTCGGGCCTGTCGTGCCGCTTCGAAGTGATGCCGGCTGCGCGCGGCCTGATCCTGTCTGTGCTGGTAATGCCGGCGCGCGGCGTCGATCCGCACGCCTTCCGCCAGGTGATCGAGGACATCATCCATCTCGTCGAGCGCAGTCCGGAGGGCGGCCGCCCGGTGCCGCCGCAGGGTCCGCCGCTGAGATGGCCGCCGCAGGGGCTGGAATTCGAAGCCCGCACCAGGCGCGGCGGTCCGCTGCTGGCGCGCAGAGCCAGCGTGCTGGCCTATACTTTGTTCGTCTATCTCATCATGCGTTTCGACCTCAAGGTCGGCGGCTTCGTGCCCAATATCTACAAGCGTCAGGTGGTCGAGAACTCCGACTTCAGGAAATATGACGACGGTCTGCGCATGATTCTCGACTGCACTCCGCAGCTCGAGCGCGCGTTGAGCGATCGTCTCGCGGCCGCCGCGCGTGACGGCATCGTGCGCTACGGCCTCTATCAGCAGGATGCCGCGATGATGACCTGCTTCACGCCGTCGGCGCTGCGCAGCGACCACGTCCACTTCATCGACGGCGCGCGGGGCGGCTATGCCTCGGCGGCGACGGCGTTGAAGGCGATGATGGCGTGAGGGCTCTTGTGTCCCGGACACGCTGCGTTGCGAAGTGACGCGGCGTCGAGCCGGGACCCAGTCTGCGGCCTCTGGGCCCCGGCTCGGCAGCGCACCGCAAGAGCGCTGCGCCGCGTCCGGGGCACGAGCGTTCGTGGACTTCAGCGCCCCGCGCGCGTCCAGATTTCACCGCCGCAGAGCGCGCCGACGCAGCCTTCGACCCGTAGCGAGTCCGCGCCAGTCAGGCTGATGCTGCTCGCATAGGTGCTGCCATCGTCGGCATTGTAGATCTGGCCCGACCATTTGTTCGGCCCCGCCGGCTCCATGCCGCTGAACAATGGCAAGCCGATCATCGACCGCCTGGCGAGGGCGGGATTGGGATTCTTGCTGTCGGTGGCGGGTTGGCCGGTTGAGGTGTCATAGGGCTCGCGCAGCCAGACGATATGGCCGCAGATGCCGCCGCCGCATTTGCCGATCTTGACGCGCGCATCGCCGGCCTGGGTCAGCCAGGTCCCGTCGGCGCTCTGCGCATGGGCGCGCGTTGTGCCAAGCAGTGCAGCCAGGAGGACGAAAGGAATCGCGAATCTGCCGAACATGGAGAGAGCCCCCGAAAATGACGGCGCCTCCATAGCAGCCCGGCAGGATAGTGCAACGCTGGCTGGAATCACATTCCTGCGTTCAATTGCCTGAATATTTGCCTGCGATCATTTGCCCCATCGCACGAAGGCGACCGAGGCCGCGGTCGACAGCCCGAACACGACCATGGCGCCGCCGACCAGCGCGAACAGAGTCCAGGCCGGCGCCTGCGCCATCATCAGGCCGGTGCCGCCGATCGCGACGATCAGGAGCCGTGCGGTGGAAGCGAGCACGGGGCCGCCGACGCGTGCGGCGCCTTGCGAGGAGAAGTACAGCGACACGCCCATGCCGAAGAACACGAAGGCCGGACCTGCCCAGTGGAAATAGCTGTGCGCGGCGGCAGTGACGCCGGGATCCCGCGTGAACAGCGCGACCCACAGCGACGGAGCAAGTGCGACGGCGAGGCCGATCAGGCCGACCGTGAGTCCGGAGGCGGCAGCCGCAGTCCATGCCACATGCCGCGCGCGCGTCATATGTCCGGCGCCGATCGCCATGCCGACCATCGGCACCGAGGCGATGCCGAAGGCGAAGGTGATCGGGATCAGCAGGAATTCCAGCCGCGATCCGATGCCGTAGCCTGCCAGCATCTCGGTGCCGAAGGTCGCGAGGATCTTTGTGAAGATCAGAATGGTGAGCACGGTCTGGAGCGGCGACAGGCAGGCCACCGCGCCGACTTTGAGAATGTCCAGGAACAGCGCGCGCTCGAAATGGAAGGCGCGAAAATCGAGCTGCAGCCGGCTGCGGCCGGACAAGAGATACCAGAGGAAGAAGATCGCGGCGCAGCTGAACGCGATCAGCTGGCCGCTTGCGACGCCCGGCATGCCGAATTGCGGCACGCCGAACAGGCCGAGCCCCAGCGTGCCGCCGAGCGCGATCTGGAGCACGCTCGCCCCGATCAGCGTCATCGAAGGCAGGCGCATGTCGCCGGTGCCGCGGATCACCGAGGCCAGCGTATTGACGAGCCAGATCGCGACCGCGCCAGAGAACAGCACCTGCGAATAGCCGCTGGCTTCCTCGAGCACGCGCTCGCGGCCGCCGAGCAGCGCGAAGAAGGAGCGGCCGAAAACGAGCATCATCACCGTGAAGAACAGCCCGCCGCAGAGGCCGATGATGGCGGCATGCAGCGCCAGTGTCGCGGCGCGGTCGCTATTCCCGGCGCCCAGCGCCCGGCTGATGGCGGAGGAGACGCCGCCGCCCATTGCGCCCGCACTCATCATCTGCGTCAGCATCGCAAACGGAAACACCAGCGCGATCGCGGCGAGCGGGATGGTGCCGAGGCGGCCGATATAGGAAGTCTCGGCCACCGCAACCAGCGTGCTGCCGACCATCGCGATCATGTTGGGGATCGTGAGCCGCAGCAGGGTCGGCAGGATCGGCGCGGTCAGGAGGCTGGCAAGGGGGGAGGCGACCGGCGCAACCGGCGGGACGGCATCTGCAGGGGCGTCGATCGTCATGTTCACCGGACGGAATATTGGATGATGACCGACATACTATAGGGTGGGTCGGCCCCCGCGCCAGCCTAACGTCACGCAAGGGTCACCACGGCAGACCGCATAGGTCGATTGTGCCCCGCGTCGGGGCGCGGACGATGTCGAACACGTAGGGCGCCATGTAGTCGAAGCGGATCCGCCCCTCCGGCTGCTCGCAATAGACGTCGCCATTGAACGGCTGCCATTTGCGGGCCTCGTAGAACGCGAAATTGTGCGGTTCGCAGAACAGCAGCCCGAAGCGGACCGCCTCGTTGGCGCGCATGGTATGCACCGCCGCGTCGATCGCGATCGTCGCGTAGCCGCGACCGCGCCGGTCCTCACGCGTGCAAACGCCGCCAATGCCGCCGACGTGAACCTTCTGTCCGTTCCAGGTGACGGTGCGGAAGTAGACGCCGACATGGCAGACGAGACCGTCCTCGGGCGTCTCGAGCAGCACGCGCAGGTCCGCGTTGGCCCATTTGACGTGAGCCCAGGGCTTGTCTGCGATCCTATGCGGTCCCCAGACCGCCTGATGCAGCGGCTCGGCAATCGGCCACGAGGCGTCGCCGTTCAAAATGTCGATCTCGATGCTCATGACGTCGTCCTTCACGGCTCCGCTTCGTGGCGCGTTTGTTCTGTCTTAAGCGCTTCAAAGGCAAAGATATTTTATGGCGAACCGCAGGTTCGATCGACGGCTGCCCGTTGCGACGAATTTGTGCATTCGGGCAAGCCCACCCGGTCACGCCTTTTCGCAAATTCTGAGGTATTTAATGGCAGCGGAACCTTCTATAAGGGGTGACCGTTAGAACTCGTTCCCCACCAGTTGCGGACAAGAAGCCATGACCTTTACGCTGCCCCCCCTCCCTTACGCTTATGACGCCCTCGGCCAGTACATGTCGAAGGAGACGCTGGAATATCACCACGACAAGCATCATCAAGCCTACGTCACCAACGGCAACAACGCGCTCAAGGGGACCGAATGGGAAGGCAAGTCCCTTGAAGAGATCGTCAAGGGCTCGTTCGGCAAGAACCCCGCGGTGTTCAACAATGCCGGCCAGCACTACAATCACATCCACTTCTGGAGCTGGATGAAGCCCAATGGCGGCGGCACCAAGCTGCCCGGCAAGCTCGAGAAGAAGATCAACGAGGACCTCGGTGGCTTCGAGAAGTTCAAGACCGACTTCCAGGCGGCCGGCGTCGGCCAGTTCGGCTCCGGCTGGTGCTGGCTCCAGGTCAAGAACGGTAAGCTCGAGATCTCCAAGACCCCGAACGGCGAGAATCCGCTGGTGCACGGCGCCACCCCGATCCTCGGCTGCGACGTCTGGGAGCACTCCTACTACATCGACTACCGCAACCGCCGCCCGGACTATCTCAAGGCGTTCGTGGAAAACCTCGTGAACTGGGAATACGTGGAGTCCCTGTTCGAGAAGGCGTGAGTTCTCACCTCGTCATTCCGGGATGGTGCGCCAGCACCAGACCCGGAATCTCGAGATTCTCAGGTGCGCAATTGCGCACCAGAGTTCGCAATTCGTGCGCCCCGGAATGACAGACAAGGCGGTCGCAGGCGCGGCCGCCTTTTTGCTGTGCGGAATTGCCCTGCGCGGCGCGCGCATGGGTCTGTCGTCACACCGTTTGCATCAGAGGATCACCGCCCTTAATCAGGACGGGCATCACCCTCGAGCCGACCCGAGCCCGTTGTCAGAACCTTCCCCGAAAGACCCGGCGCCTGCCGAGGACGCGGAGTCCGAGCCGCGGCCGGGACGCGTGCGCAAGCCGATCGGCTGGTCGACCATCATCATCGCGGTTCTGGTGGCGGTGAGCGCGGCGCTGGTCTGGCGGCGTGACGGCAGCGCCGGCGTTCTCGACATTCTCACCCATGACCTGTCGCTGTTCGGCGGCATCCTGCCGCGCGTGCTCGCCGGTTGCCTGCTCGGAGCCTTCATCTCCGAGATACTGCCGCACGAAAAAGTCTCGCGCTCGCTCGGGCCGAAATCCGGCCTGACAGGCCTTCTGATCGGCACCGCCTTCGGCGCGATCCTGCCCGGCGGGCCCTTCACCGCCTATCCGGTGGCGAGCGCGCTGCTCGCGGTTGGCGCCGATTTCGGCGCCACCATCGCCATGGTCGTGAGCTGGACCTTGATCGGCTACGGCCGGGCGGTCGCCTGGGAAATCCCGATCATGGGCACCGATTTCACGCTGTGGCGGATCGTGATCTCGCTGCCGCTGCCGGTGCTCGCCGGCGCCCTCGGCCGCTTCGTCTATGTCAGGCTCTATCCGAAGCCGGTCGCGAAGGATGACGAGAGTTGAGCGCAGCGCTCCTGATCGACATCCTGCTGTGGGGCTCGGTGCTTGGCGTCGGGCTGATCGCCTTCCGCCGTGGCCCCCCGGTGTTCAAGGCGTCCCTGCGCGAGGGCTCGATGGACTTCATCAACATCGTGCCGCGGATTGCGCTGGGGGTGATCGGCTCCGGCTACATCGCCGCGATCATCCCGCAGGAGGCGATCACCGGCTGGCTCGGCCCGGACAGCGGCTGGCTCGGGGTTGCCACCGCCGTGATCGCCGGCGCGGCCACGCCCGGCGGCCCCGTGGTCGGCTTCTCCATCGGCACCGTGGCGCTGAAGTCGGGCGGTGGGGTGCCACAGGTGGTGGCCTATGTCGTCGCCTGGGCGCTGTTTGCCTTCCAGCGGGTGATCTTGTGGGAAATACCGTTCATGCCGGCCCGTTTCGTCTGGTTCCGCTGCGCGGTGTCGGTGCCGTTCCCGTTCGTGGCGGCCGCCATCGCCATGGTGATCGGCAAGCCCTGAGCCGGGACGTCGTTCCGGATTCGGCTCTTCGAGCCGCCCCGGAATGACAGCCCAGCCGTGGACAGGCGTAATGTTATAATATAACGTTCTGGGATGGTTCCCGCCGCGTCCCACGCTCATCATCATGGCCACTCTCACGGCCATTCCCATGACCACGCGCATTCGCATGGGCACGACCACACTCATGCCCATGTCCATGATGCGGCCTCGCCGCATCCGGCCCAGGCGGCACCCTGGTCGATCCTGCGCATGACCATGGCGGGCCGCCTCGCGGCGGCGATCGCCGTCTGCGCCGTGCTCTGGGGCGTGGTCTTGCTGGCGATGAGGTGACCATGGCAGCGCTGCACTTTCACAACGTCACGCTCGGCTATGACCGGCATCCGGCCGTGCATCATCTCAGCGGCGAGATCGCGCGCGGCGCGCTCGTCGCCGTGATCGGTCCGAACGGCGCTGGCAAGTCGACCCTGCTGCGCGGCATCGTCGGCATCCTCAAGCCGCTCGACGGCAGCATCCATCTCGGCGGGCTCGACAGCAGAGACATCGCTTATCTGCCGCAGAGCGCGGAGATTGACCGCAGCTTCCCGATCTCGGTGTTCGACTTCGTCGGCACCGGGCTGTGGCGCGGGGCCGGCCTGTTCGGCGGGATCGGCAAGGCTGCGCGCGACAAGATTCTCCGCGCGATCGCCTCCGTCGGCCTCAACGGTTTCGAGAACCGCCCGATCGGCACGCTCTCGGGCGGGCAGATGCAGCGCGTGCTGTTCGCGCGTGTGCTGCTCCAGGATGCTAGCCTGATCGTGCTCGACGAGCCCTTCAATGCCATCGACACCAAGACGACGGCCGATCTGCTCGCGCTGGTGAAGCGCTGGCATGGTGAGGGCAGGACCGTGCTCGCCGCGCTGCACGACCTGGAGATGGTGCAAAACCATTTCACCGAGACGCTGGTGCTGGCGCGGGGCCCAGTCGCGTGGGGCCCGACGGCGGAGGTGCTGACGCCGGAAAATCTGATGGTCGCGATGCGGATGTGCGAGGCGTTCGACGACACCGCCGCGGCCTGCGCGGCCGATGACATCAGCACGCGGGCGGCCTGATATTCGATGATCTATGACGCGCTGATCGGCCCGTTCACCGAGTTCGAATTCATGCGGCGGGCACTCGCCGCCGTGATCGCACTGGCGCTGGCCGGTGCTCCGATCGGCGTATTCCTGATGCTGCGGCGGATGAGCCTCGTTGGCGATGCCATGGCGCATGCGATCCTGCCCGGCGCCGCAATCGGCTTCCTGCTCTCGGGCCTCAACCTGTTCGCAATGACGGCCGGCGGCCTGATCGCCGGCTTCGCCGTCGCGATCCTCGCCGGCGTTGTCGCGCGCTCGACCGGGCTGAAGGAGGACGCTTCGCTGGCGACCTTCTATCTGGCCTCGCTCGCGCTCGGCGTCACCATCGTCTCGATCAAGGGCACCAATATCGATCTACTCCACGTGCTGTTCGGCAACATCCTCGCCATGGACGACCAGACGCTGCTGGTGGTCGCTTTCAACGCGACCGTGACGCTGCTGGTGCTCGCCGTGATCTACCGCCCGCTGGTGATCGAGAGCGTCGATCCCCTGTTCCTGCGCACCGTCAGCCGCGCAGGAGGACCTGCGCATCTCGCCTTCCTCGCGCTCGTCGTCATCAACCTCGTCAATGGCTTTCAGGCGCTCGGCACGCTGCTTGCAGTCGGCCTCATGATCCTGCCGGCCGGCATCGCGCGGTTCTGGTCGCGCGATCTCACCGTCATGATTTGCATCGCCGTCGTTGCTGCCGCGGTCTCGGGCTATGCGGGTCTCGTGCTGTCGTTCCAGACCCGTGTGCCGTCAGGCCCCGCGATCATTCTGGTGGCGACCGTGCTCTACGTGGTCTCCGTCCTGTTCGGCCGCGTCGGCGGTATCGTCCGGCAGCTGTTTCCCGGCCGGCATCTGGAAGCCTGAACGATGCGGCTCATCCTGTTTTGTGCGCTGCTGCTGATCGCCTCGCCGCTCCAGGCCGCGGAGCGGCTCAGCGTGGTTGCGAGCTTCTCGATCCTCGGCGACTTCGTCCGCAACGTCGGCGGTGACCGCATCGACCTGACGACGCTGGTCGGCGCCGACAGCGACGTCCACGTCTATACGCCGGCGCCCGCCGATGCGAAGCGGATCGCGAATGCAAAGCTTGTCGTCGTCAACGGGCTTGGCCTCGAAGGGTGGCTGCCGCGCCTCGTGCAGTCCGCAGGCAGCAAGGCGAAGGTCGTGACAGCGAGCGCCGGCATCACGCCGCTCAAACTCGGTTCGGCCGCAGATCCCCACGCCTGGCAATCCATCCCCAACGCCAGGATCTACGTCACCGACATCGCCAATGCGCTCGCCGCGGCCGCTCCGGATGACGCGGAGCTCTTCCGCGTCCGGGCCAAGGCCTATCTGGAAAAGCTCGAAACGCTCGATCGCGAGGTTCGCGAGGCCGTGGCCAAAATCCCGCCCGAGCGGCGCAAGGTGATCTCCACCCACGATGCCTTCGGCTATTTCTCCAGCGAATACGGTATCCAGTTCATCGCTCCCCTGGGGGTCTCCACGGAGACCGAGCCCAGCGCGCGCGACATCGCGGCCATCATCGGCCAGATCAAGGCCCAAAAAATCCCGGCCGTGTTCCTGGAAAATATCAGCGACGATCGCCTGATCCGGCGGATCGCCGCCGAGACCGGGGCAAAGGTCGGCGGGACCCTGATTTCGGACGGTTTGACCGGCGAAAAGGGGCCTGCACCCACTTACATTGACATGGTCAGGCACAATATAAAGGCCCTGACCAGCGCGCTTGACCATTAGGGCAGGGGCCACCCCGCCTCGCGTCGCGCGAATAAGCCTTAAAGTCCGGAGTTGTTATGTCTGAAGCGACCTCCCAAAAGATTCCCGTGACCGTCCTGACCGGCTATCTCGGTGCCGGCAAGACCACGCTCTTGAACCGCATCCTGTCCGAGAACCACGGCAAGAAATACGCCGTCATCGTCAACGAATTCGGCGAGATCGGCATCGACAACGACCTCATCATCGGCGCCGATGAGGAAGTGTTCGAGATGAACAACGGCTGCATCTGCTGCACCGTGCGCGGCGACCTCGTCCGCATCATGGACGGCCTGATGAAGCGCAAGGGCAAGTTCGACGCCATCATCGTCGAGACCACGGGGCTGGCCGATCCGGCGCCGGTCGCTCAGACCTTCTTTGTCGATGAGGACGTGCAGAAGAACGCGCGGTTAGATGCGGTCGTCACGGTCGCCGATGCAAAGTGGCTGTCCGACCGTTTGAAGGATGCACCCGAGGCCAAAAACCAGATCGCCTTTGCCGACGTCATCGTCCTGAACAAAACCGATCTCGTCAACAAGGGCGAGCTCGCCGAGGTCGAGGCCCGCATCCGCGGCATCAATCCCTATGCGAAACTCCACCGCACCGAGCGCTGCTCGGTGGCACTGGCCGACGTGCTCGATCGCGGTGCGTTCGACCTCGACCGCATCCTCGATATCGAGCCGGATTTCCTTGAGGCCGACGATCATGACCACGACCATGATCATCACCACCATCACGGCCACGACCATCACCATCACGGCCACGGCCTGAAGCACTATCATGACGAGGAGATGCAGTCGCTCTCGCTGAAGACCGACAAGCCGCTCGATCCCAACGTGTTCATGCCCTGGCTGCAGAACCTGGTGCAGGTCGAGGGCGGCAAGATCCTGCGCTCCAAGGGCATCCTCGCCTTCCACGACGACGACGACCGCTACGTCTTCCAGGGCGTCCACATGATGCTGGAGGGCGACCACCAGCGGAAGTGGAAGGAGGGCGAGCCGCGCGAGAGCCGCCTCGTCTTCATCGGCCGCGAATTGCCGGAAGAGGCCATCCGCAAGGGTTTCGAGAGCTGCATCGTCTCGTGATGAAAGAGTTCACATCGCCGCCCGATTCCGCTTCGATCGTCTCCGTCACCGACCGCGTCAAGCCCGTTACGCTCGGCATGGCGGTGACCTCGGTGCAGTTCCTTGGTCCTCGCGCAGCCTTCGTCGGTGGCGAGGAGAACGTCGCGTTCGTCGATGCCAACGGCGAGATCACCAAGGTCGCGGTGCACAGCGGCGGCATTCTCTCGACCGCTTCTGACGGCAAGCGCATCGTCATGGGCGGCGACGACGGCAAAGTCGTGTCGCTCGATGCCAAGGGCGAGGTGACGCTGCTCGCCACCGATCCCAAGCGGCGCTGGATCGACGCGGTGGCGCTGCACGCCGACGGCGCCTTCGCCTGGTCGGCCGGCAAGACGGCCACCGTCAAGAGCGGCAAGGCCGAGGAGAAGTCGATCGAGGTGCCCTCGACCGTCGGCGGCCTTGCCTTCGCGCCGAAAGGCCTGCGGCTTGCGATCGCGCATTACAACGGCGTGACACTATGGTTTCCCAACATGGCGGGATCGGCCGAATTTCTGCCTTGGGCCGGTTCGCATCATGGCGTCACCTTCAGTCCCGACAACAAGTTCCTCGTCACCGCGATGCACGAGCCGGCGCTGCATGGCTGGCGGCTTGCCGATAACCGGCACATGCGCATGACCGGCTATCCCGGCCGCGTCCGCTCGATGTCCTGGAGCGTAGGGGGCAAGGGCCTGGCGACCTCGGGTGCCGACACCGTCATCATCTGGCCGTTCGGCAGCAAGGACGGCCCGATGGGCAAGGAGCCCGCGATGCTCGCCCCGCTGCAGGCGCGCGTGTCCGTGGTCGCCTGCCATCCGAAGAACGACATCCTCGCCGCCGGCTATAGCGACGGCACCGTGCTGATGGTGCGGCTCGAGGACGGCGCGGAGATCCTGGTGCGCCGTAACGGCACGCCGCCCGTGGCCGCGCTCGCCTGGAACGCCAAGGGCACGCTGCTGGCCTTTGCCGACGAAAATGGGGATGGCGGCCTGCTGGAGCTTTAATCTGTCATGGTTCCGGCCCTATAGGGAACCATGCGGTTTCTCACGACGTTCCAGTTTGCCGACTTCGCCGACACGCTCGTCAGCCTGACCACGGCCTTCGTGCTGGGCACGCTGATCGGCGCCGAGCGGCAATACCGCCAGCGCACGGCGGGGCTGCGCACCAACGTGCTGGTCGCGGTCGGCGCCGCCGCCTTCGTCGATCTCGCCATGAATTTGGCAGGTGCAGACGGTGCGGTGCGCGTGATCGCCTATGTCGTCTCCGGCATCGGCTTCCTGGGAGCCGGCGTCATCATGAAGCAGGGCATGGACGTGCGCGGCCTCAACACCGCGGCAACACTGTGGGCCTCGGCCGCGGTCGGCTCGTGTGCGGGCGCCGACATGATCGCGCAGGCCGCCGCGCTGACCGTGTTCGTCATCGCCGGCAACACCATGCTGCGCCCGCTGGTCAATGCCATCAACCGCATTCCGCTCAACGAGAAGGCGCTGGAGGCAACCTACTATTTCAAGCTCGCCGTTGCGGCCGACGCTCTTCCGGATATGCGCGACCGGCTCGTGGAGAAGCTCGAGGCTGCGAAATATTCGGTGGCCGATATCGATGCGGTCGAAATCGGCGACGACATTCTGGAGATCGCCGCAAAGCTGGTCGCGACCGCGGTAGACCCGAACGAGCTGAACGCGGTGGCGACCGATCTCCAGCATTTGCCGGGCGTGCGCCACGCCACCTGGGAAGTCAGCACGACGGAGTGAGGGCGACGTTTTGGCGCGCAAGGGGTCGGGTTCCCGCGGCTTCGGTCCCGGAACCGGCGCGCCCCGGTTTCGTTGATCCCGCAGACAAAGGCGGTGATCGATATGCCCGGCCACGATGACAAGCGCAGACTGAAGCTCGATCTGACAATTGCCGCTGCGCTGTTCGCAGCAGGCGTCGTGGTGTCGGTGATATCGCTCGCGCAAATCCGCGCCGAAAGCCGGATGGAGCTGGCACAGGCGACTCCACCGCTCCAGGGCACCCCGTCCGACGATCAAGGTAAGACACCTGCGGAGTCCAAGCCCGGCGGCGACCGGCCGACCACCCCGGCCCCCGAGCCCGCGCGCCCCGATCCGCAGACGCAGGGTGCTGCGGGGGCCGCCAAGCCGGCGCTGCCGCCGGCTCCGGCGGAGAAGGTCGCGCCGCCGATTGAGAAGAAGTAATAGCTGTCTCCACAAAGTCGATGTCATTGCCCGCGAAGGCGGGCAATCCAGTATTCCGGAGACCGCAGTAATTGAACCGAGAAGTCGCGGCGTACTGGATGCCCCGCCCCCCGTGCGCAATTGCGCACTAGGCGGGGCATGACAGCGGAGGGTGGGATGGCCAAGCCGTCACCCGATAGCAGGTAGCGGCCCCCTCACCGCACCAGAATATTCCGGAACTGCCAGGGATCGCTGGTATCGATATCCTCCGGGAACAATCCCGGACGATCGGTCAGGGGCGTCCAGTCGGTGTAGAAACCCTTCACCGGGCCGAGATACGGCAGCTGGATTTCCAAGAGGCGATCGAAGTCCATCTCGTCGGCTTCGACGATGCCTTCGTTGGGGTTCTCCAGCGCCCACACCATGCCGCCGAGCACGGCGGAAGTTACCTGCAGGCCGGTGGCGTTCTGGTAGGGCGCGAGTTCGCGGGTCTCCTCGATGGAGAGCTGCGAACCGTACCAATAGGCGTTGTTGTCGTGGCCGAACAGCAGCACGCCGAGCTCGTCGATGCCGTCGACGATCTCGTTCTCGTCGAGGATGTGGTGCTTCTCCTGCATCTTTCCGGCGCGGCCGAACATTTCATGCAGCGACAGCACGGCATCGTCAGCCGGGTGGTAGGCATAGTGGCAGGTCGGCCGATAGATCGCTTTGCCGGACGCGTCGCGCACGGTGAAATAATCGGCGATCGAGATCGACTCGTTATGGGTGACGAGGAAGCCATATTGCGCACCGCGGGTCGGGCACCAGGTGCGCACGCGCGTATTGGCCCCGGGCTGCATCAGATAGATGGCGGCGCCGCAACCGGCTTCGTGGGTGCGCGCATTCTCGGGCATCCATTTCTCATGGGTGCCCCAGCCGAGCTCGGACGGCTGCACGCCCTCCGACAGGAAACCTTCCACCGACCAGGTGTTGACGAAGACATCAGGCTCCTTCGGCTTCTTGGAGCGCTGAGTGTCGCGTTCGGCAATGTGGATGCCCTTGATGCCGGCCTGCCGCATCAAATCCGCCCATTCGGCCTTGGTCTTCGGCCTGGGGGCGTTGAGCTTCAGGTCGGCGGCAACGTTGAGCAGCGCCTGCTTGACGAAAAAGGAGACCATGCCGGGATTGGCGCCACAGCAGGAGACGGCCGTCGTCGAGCCCTTAGGCCGCGCCTTCTTGGCGGCTAGCGTCACTTCGCGAAGGGCGTAGTTCGAGCGCGCCTCCGGCCCCTTCGAAGCGTCGAAATAGAAGCCGAGCCAGGGCTCGTTGACGGTATCAATGTAGAGCGCGCCGAGCTCGTTGCAGAGCTCCATGATGTCGGTCGAGCCGGTATCGACCGAGAGATTGACGCAAAAGCCCTGGCCGCCGCCCTCGGTGAGCAGCGGGGTCAGCACCTCGCGATAATTGTCCTTGGTCAGGCCCTTCTGGATGAAGCGGACATTGTGCTTCTCGCAAAGCGCCTTGCGGCCCTCGTCCTTGGGATCGAGCACGGTGATGCGCGACTTGTCGTAGTCGAGATGCCGCTCGATCAGCGGCAGCGTGCCTTTGCCGATGGAGCCAAAGCCGACCATGACGATGGGGCCGGTGATCTTCGCGTAGATCTGCGAGGCGGGGCTCATGGGATGGTTTCTCCGGAACGTGCTGGCAGACAAAGGGTGAGGGGTGGATCAGGCGCTGCGGCGCTTGTCAGATGCTGCGGCGCTTGGCGGTGACTTCGATCTCGACCTTCATCTCGGGCTTGGCGAGAGCGGTGACGACCAGCAACGTCGCAGCCGGCCTGATGTCACCGAGAACCTCGCCGCAGACGGCGAAGTGGGCGTCGATGTAGCTGGCGTCGGTGACGTAGTAGGTCGCACGGACGATATCGGCCATCTCGAATCCGCCCTCCTTCAGGGCGGCTTCGATGGTCTTGAAGCAGTTGCGTGACTGGCTCGTGACATCGGCCGGCATCGTCATCGTGGTGTAGTCATAGCCGGTGGTCCCCGCGACGAAGGCGAAATCGCCGTCGATCACGGCGCGGCTGTAGCCGACGGTCTTCTCGAGCGGGGAGCCGGTGGAAATCAGACGACGGGACATGGTCATGGGCCTCGACTGAAGGAGGTGTTTCGCGGGGTTAAAGGGCGTTTCTCGCGCCTGCGCAACCCCAAAGGAAGCCCGCGCAGGCGCGACCGGAAGCTGCCGCTTAGTACGGCTTCGCTCTTCGTTATGAAGGCGATCTCTTAGGCCGCATGCGCGTGGAGGGCGCGAACCGACCTCCGTTTGGGCAGGGCCGCGCCGGTCGGGACGATCATCCCTTCGGCGTCATCGAGCGCGCCGTCGGCGAATTCGATCGCCAGCAGACGATCGCGCTCGAACGGGCCGGGCAGCGACAGCGCGCCGGTCTTCTCGGCCGAGAAGCCGAAACGGGCGTAGTAGGGCGCGTCGCCGAGCAGGATCACCGCGGCATGCCCGCGCGCCCGGGCGGCGGCCAGCGCTTGATGCATCAGCGCGGCGCCGATCCCGAGCTCGCGGCAGGCAGGGTCGACCGCCAGCGGTCCGAGGACCAGAGCGGGCCTGCCTCCGGCGCTGACATGCCACAGCCGCACGGTTCCCACGAGCTTGCCCTCGCGCATCGCCGACAGGGCAAGGCCTGCAGCGGGCGCGCGTCCGTCGCGCAGGCGCTGACAGGTGCGTCCGTGGCGGGTCTCGCCAAAGCAGGCATCGAGCAGCGCTTCACGCATCGCGACGTCTCCAGCACGCTCGCTGCGGATCGCGAACGGAGCGGCTTTCGAGGTGAGGGCGATCTGTGGCTTCCGAGGAGCAGTCATGGCACGTCAGTCCCCGCTTGAACCGGCGTGCGAGAAGCACGCCTGCCCAAGACGTCGTCAGAAATCGAATGTCAGGGAGGAGCCGGCGGACCGGCTCCCGGGTTCGTCAGGCCTCTAGAAAAGAGAGGCGGATCAGATGTGATACGTCTTCAGCGGCGGAATGCCGTTGAAGGCCACCGACGAGTAGGTCGACGTATAGGCCCCGGTGCCTTCGATCAGCACCTTGTCGCCGATCTCGAGCGTGACGGGAAGCGGATACGGGCTCTTCTCGTACAGCACGTCGGCGCTGTCGCAGGTGGGACCTGCGAGCACGCACGGGGTCATGTCCGCGCCGTCGTGACGGGTGCGGATGGCGTAACGGATCGACTCGTCCATGGTCTCGGCGAGACCGCCGAACTTGCCGATGTCCAGATAGACCCAGCGCACCTCGTCCTCGTCGCTCTTCTTCGAGATGAGCACGACCTCGGATTCGATGATGCCGGCGTTGCCCACCATGCCGCGGCCCGGCTCGATGATGGTCTCCGGGATCTGGTTGCCGAAGTGCTTGCGCAGCGCGCGGAAGATCGAGCGGCCGTAGGTCACCACCGGCGGCACGTCCTTCAGGTACTTGGTCGGGAAGCCGCCGCCCATGTTGACCATGGACAGGTTGATGCCGCGCTCGGCGCAGTCGCGGAACACCTGCGAGGCCATCGCCAGCGCACGGTCCCACGCCTTCACCTTGCGCTGCTGCGAGCCGACATGGAAGGAAATGCCGCACGGCTCCAGCCCCAGGCGCTTGGCGAGGTCGAGCACCTCGACCGCCATTTCCGGGTCGCAGCCGAACTTGCGCGACAGCGGCCACTCGGCGCCGGCGCAGTCATAGAGGATGCGGCAGAACACCTTCGCAGCCGGCGCGGCACGGGCGACCTTCTCGACCTCGGCGGCGCAGTCCACCGCGAACAGCCGAATGCCGAGCGCGAAGGCGCGCGCGATGTCGCGCTCCTTCTTGATCGTGTTGCCGAAGGAGATGCGGTCGGGCGTCGCACCAGCCGCCAGCGCCATCTCGATCTCGGCGACCGTTGCGGTGTCGAAGCACGAACCCATGGAGGCGAGCAGCGCCAGCACTTCCGGCGCCGGGTTCGCCTTGACGGCATAGAACACGCGGCTGTCGGGCAGCGCCTTGGCGAAGCTCTGGTAGTTGTCGCGCACGACCTCGAGGTCGACGACGAGGCACGGCTCGGTGTCGAGGCCATCCTTGCGGCGATTGCGCAGGAATTCCTGGATACGTTCGGTCATGGCACTCTCCCAAACGGCCCAGCGACGGGCCCGTTCAAAACATGACGTCGGATAAGAGTGCTCTGGCCGGATCGCGCGATGGAGGCGCGACGAGACCACAAGACTCAAACCAGACTGTGCTGCCGTGGATTGGTTGGGAGTATTCCCGCCCGCACACCTGGCAATGAAGGACAAGCCTTTTCAGTAGCCCGCGCCGGCGTTGGACTGCCGGTAGAGACCAAAAAAGCCCGATCCGTCGTTGCTTTAAGTCGCGTCCCCCGTTGAGAGCGGGGTGCGCCGGTTCGCCTCCGGCTGCCAGTCACGGTTGCAAAGAGCGAAGTCACCTTCGACATGGCATCCCTTTGAGAGAGATGCTGGGCGCTTCGGGTTTGCTTGGGTCGCTCGACTCTTCAGTCTCGACTTCCGCACTTCCGAAGAGCCCCTCGGCTTCTTCACCCCTTGGCGGCTGTCCGGCCTCTTGTCCGGATACCTACCGACTGACACACGACCACAGGCACGTGCGAAATTGGGCAAGTCCGCACATAAGCGTTTTGACTCTGCTTCGCAAGAATTTTTTTAGGCTGAGAACAGAATTGCCTAACGTCTGCTTGCGCGCTGTTGCGCGAGCGACGCGGAAGATGAACGCACGTTAAGTTTTCGCCGCGCTTCGCGTGTTGCTGACGCGCGAGAAGCGTCAGCCGCGCTTCGTGAAGGGCTCGACGCGTTGAGCACCGCGGATGAAGGCGGTCATCACGAGCACGCCGAGTGCGAACAGCACGGCCTGCAGGATGTGCGCGCCCTGATCGCCGAGACCGAACAGGATCGCGAGCGCCCAGCCGCCGGCGAAGGCGGCGCCGAACACCTCGGCGCCGATCAGGATGGCGGCGCTGATGACGGTGATGACGCTGGGCCAGACGATCTGGCGGGAAGAGGAAGAAGGCGCGTTCATGGGGCTCAGGGGTCCTGACTTCGAGGGCCGCAATCTCCCCGAAAAGGCGGCCGGGAGCAAGGGCAAACGGCCCAAAAAAGCCCCATCGCGTGCTATAGCTGGCTGCAACAATCGAGCCACGAAAACCGGACTTGTGATGTCAGAATCCCGCCAAATTATGGACGCCGAGACCAACCCGCTGCTGAAGGCCTGGGTGACGCCGTTCGCGACGCCGCCCTTCGACGAGGTCAAGCCGGAGCACTTCCTCCCGGCGTTCGAGCAGGCCTTCGCCGACCACGCCGCCGAGATCGCGGCGATCACCAACGATCCGGCGGCGCCCGACTTCGCCAACACCATCACGGCGCTGGAGCGCTCGGGCAAGCTCTTGAGCAAGGTCGCGGCGGTCTTCTACGACCTCGTCTCGGCGCATTCCAACCCGGCCATCCTGGAGATCGACAAGGAGGTCTCGTTGCGGATGGCGCGGCACTGGAATCCGATCATGATGAACGCGGTGCTGTTCGGCCGTATCGCCCAGCTGCACGAGAACCGCGCCAATCTTGGGCTCACGCCCGAGCAGCTTCGCCTGCTGGAGCGCACCTACACCCGCTTCCACCGCTCCGGCGCCGGTCTCTCCGACGAAGCCAAGGCGCGGATGGCCGAGATCAACGAGCGGCTCGCCCAGCTCGGCACAGGCTTCAGCCACCATCTGCTCGGCGACGAGCAGGACTGGTTCCTGGAGCTCGGAGAGGCCGACCGCGAGGGCCTGCCGGAGAGCTTTGTCGCCGGCGCCAAGGCCGCGGCAGAAGAGCGCGGCATGGAAGGCAAGGCTATCGTCACGCTGTCGCGCTCCTCGGTCGAACAGTTCCTGAAGAGCTCGGTCCGGCGTGACCTCCGCGAGAAGGTCTACAAAGCCTTCATCGCGCGTGGCGACAACGGCAATTCCAACGACAACAACGGAACCATTGTCGAGATCCTGAAGCTGCGCGAGGAGAGCGCCAAGCTGTTGGGCTACCCGACTTTCGCCGCCTACCGGCTCGAAGACTCCATGGCCAAGACGCCGGACGCGGTGCGGGGCCTGTTGGAGCGGGTCTGGAAGCCGGCGAGGGCGCGTGCGCTCGCCGACCGCGACGAGATGCAGGCGCTGATTACGGCGGAGGGCGGCAATTTCAGGCTCGCGCCCTGGGACTGGCGCTTCTACGCCGAGAAGCTGCGCCTTCAGCGCGCCAATTTCGACGATTCCGCGATCAAGCCCTATCTTTCGCTCGATCACATGATTGCCGCCGCCTTCGACTGCGCCACGCGCCTGTTCGGCATCACCTTCGAGGAGCGCAAGGACGTCCCGGTCTGGCACCCGGACGTCCGGGTCTGGGAGGTGAAGGGGCCGGATGGCAAGCACAAGGCGCTGTTCTATGGCGACTACTTCGCTCGCCCGTCCAAGCGCTCCGGCGCCTGGATGACCTCGCTGCGCGACCAGCAGAAGCTCGACGGCGACGTCGCGCCGCTCGTTCTCAACATCTGCAATTTTGCCAAGGGCGCCGGCGGCGAGCCTTCGCTGCTGTCGCCCGATGATGCCCGCACCCTGTTCCACGAGTTCGGCCACGGCCTGCACGGCATGCTCTCCAATGTGACCTATCCCTCGCTGTCGGGCACCTCCGTGTTCACCGATTTCGTCGAGCTGCCGTCGCAGCTCTACGAGCACTGGCAGGAGCGGCCCGAGGTGCTGCAGAAGTTCGCCCGCCACTACCAGACCGGCGAGCCGCTGCCGGATGAGCTGCTGCAACGGTTCCTTGCCGCGCGCAAATTCAACCAGGGCTTTGCCACGGTCGAGTTCGTGTCCTCGGCGCTGATCGATCTCGAATTCCACACCCAGCCGGCATCGGCCGCAGAGGACGTGCGCGCCTTCGAGAGACGCGAGCTGGAGAAGATCGGCATGCCCGAGGAGATCGCGCTGCGTCACCGCCCCACGCAGTTCGGCCACATCTTCACCGGCGACCACTACGCCGCCGGCTATTACAGCTACATGTGGTCCGAGGTGATGGACGCCGACGCCTTCGGCGCGTTCGAGGAGGCCGGGGATATCTTCGATCCCGCGGTCGCCAAGCGTCTGCACGACGATATCTACTCGCCGGGCGGATCGGTCGATCCTGAAGCCGCCTACGAGGCCTTCCGCGGCCGGCCGCCGGAGCCCGATGCGCTGCTGCGCCGCCGCGGCCTGCTCGAAACCGCGAAGGCCGCCTGATGGGCATGCGCGCTCTGCTCGGATGGCTGCTCGCCGCTAGCCTCACGCTCGCCTCGGGCGCGGCGCAGGCGCATCCACATGTCTGGATCACCGCGACCAGCGAGCTGCTCTACGCAGCGGACGGCAGCATCACCGGCGTACGCCACGCCTGGACCTTCGACGACATGTTCTCGGCCTATGCGGTGCAAGGGCTCGAGAGCAAGACCAAGGGCGCCTACACAAGCGAGGAGCTCAAGCCGTTGGCACAGACCAACGTCGAGTCGCTCAAGGAATACGCCTACTTCACTTTTGCGCGAGCCGACGGCAAGAAGGAGCGATTCCAGGAGCCGGTCGACTACTTCCTCGACTACAAGGACACGGTGCTGACCCTGCACTTCACGCTGCCGCTGAAGAACCCGGTCAAGCCGAGACAATTGGTGCTCGAAGTGTTCGACCGCTCCTTCTTCATCGACTTCCAGATGGCCAAGGACAGTCCCGTCAAGCTGGTCGGTGCGCCCGCGGGCTGCCAGATGAAGCTGGAACGGCCGAACGACGGCACCGCGAGCGCTCAGAAGCTCAACGAGCAGACTTTCCTGAACGGCGAGAACTCGAATTTCGGCATGATGTTCGCCAACAAGATCACGGTGGATTGCCCTTGAAGCCGCAACTTTCCCTGCTCGCGCGCGGGCTGCTCGCTGGCGTGGCCGTTCTGCTGGTCGTGATCGCGGCCGACGCCGCGCTCCACGATGTCCTCGCGCAAAACCCGTTCGGCGCGCCGCGCCCGGCGCAGGCGGCCGAGCCCGAGGCCAGCGGTCTTATTGGCTGGCTCCTGGCCAAGCAGTCGGAATTCTATCGCCAGATGTCGGCGACCATCCGTGCCGCGAAATCCGACGGCTCGGCGGTGTGGACGCTGCTGTTCATCTCCTTCGCCTACGGCATCTTCCACGCCGCAGGGCCCGGCCATGGCAAGGCGGTGATCGCCTCCTATCTGGTCGCCAACCGCGAGACCGCGGGCCGCGGCATCGCGCTGTCCTTTGCCTCCGCCCTGATGCAGTCGCTGGCCGCGATCCTCATCGTCGGCATCTCGGCCTGGGTGCTGAATGCGACGGCGAAGACCATGTGCAAGGCGGAGGGGGTGATCGAGATCGCGAGCTACACCCTGATTGCGCTGTTCGGCCTGCGCCTGGTCTGGGTCAAGGGCGGCGCCTTCATCCGCGCACTTCAGGCGAACCAGCCGGTGCCGGCCATTGTGGGCGTGCCGCACGATCACGGCCATGATCATCACCATGGCCACAGCCATGCTCATCACCACCACGGGCACGCTCACGTTCACGACGAGCATTGCGGCCATTCCCACGGCCCCACCCCGAGCGAGCTCGCCGGCCCCGGCGGCTGGCGCCGCGGCTTTGCAGCGATCCTCACCGTCGGCATCCGCCCCTGCTCGGGCGCGATCCTGGTGCTGGTGTTCGCGCTCGCCCAGGGCCTGTTCTGGGCCGGCATCGCCGCCACCTTCCTGATGGGATTAGGCACCGCGATCACAGTCGCGGCCATCGCCGTCGTCGCCGTCTCCGCCAAGGACGTCGCTGCGCGCCTCAGCGCAGGCCGCGACGGCGGCGGCGCGCTGTTCATGCGCGGCGTCGAGTTCGGCGCCGCCGGCCTGGTCCTGCTGTTCGGCGTCGGCCTCTTGTTCGGCTACATCGCAGCCGAACGGACGACATGTTTCTAGGCACAGTCGTGCCCCGGACGCAGCGCAGCGTCCCTTCGACGATGCGCTGCAGAGCCGGGGCCCATCCCCCGATGTGGTAGCGTGCAGCTTCCTGGATCCCGGCTCTGCGGAGCAGCGCAAGGGCGCTGCACCGCGTCCGGGACACGAGTGCGGTGGCTTTGAGAACTCCCTCCGGTCGGCTATTGAGACGATCAAACCAAAAGAACGTCCCGACGGGAGGCCTGATGTCACGCGAAAACTTCTGGTTCTTTCACCCGTTCCGGGTGCGTTATTCCGAGATCGATGGCCAGGGCGTCGTCTTCAACGCGCACTACCTGACGTATTTCGACACCACCATCACCGAGTATTTCCGCGCGCTTGGCTTTGACCAATATGCCGACGCGCAGGCGAGCGGCATCGATTTCCACGTCGTCAAATCTGTCATCGAATACAAGGCCCCTGTCAGGTTCGACTGGGAGCTCGACGTCGGCGCACGCGTGGCGCGGATCGGCAATTCGAGCCTCGTCTTCGAGCTGGCCATCTTCCTGAAAGGCGGTACGGACGCGCTGGTGACCGGCGAGATCGTCTGGGTCTACACTGACCAGAAGACCCATCGTCCGGTCACGATCCCGGCATCGATGCGGGCGCTGATCGCGACGCGGGAACGTCATCTGGCGGCGTGAGACGCCTCACACCGGCAGAAACCGCTTCAGCATCGGCATGAAGAAGATCCCGAGATTGATCGCAAAGCCGATGCTCCAGAGGATCGAGCGCAACGTCGGGCGGTTGCCGAGATAGGTCAGCACATAGGCGATCCGCACGATCAGGAACAGTGCGGCGAGCTCATCGATCAGCCGCTGCGGCGAGTCCCTGAATTCGGCGAGCAGCACCGCGAAGGCGAAGAACGGGAAGGTCTCGATGCCGTTCTGGTGGGCGCCCAGCGCGCGTTGCGCGATGGCGTCCTCATAGAAGGCAGGATCGCGCGGCCGGGAGTTGTCGAAGCTGCGAAACCTGATCCATTTGATCGAGGCGATCGTGGACAGATAAAGCAGCAGCGCCCCGAATACGCACCATTCCGCGAGCGTCATCGTCCCTCCCCCCGCTTGGGTGCGACCCTAGCGAAACCGCCCTCATCTTGACAAGTTCGGACCAACGCGCGACCCACAGAGCCATGACCAGCGTCGTCCCCATCGAGACTGCGAAACCGGCCACCCGAAGCGCCTTGCCGCGCGTCGGCGTGCTCCTGATCAATCTCGGAACGCCTGATACGGCCGATGCGCCGGGCGTGCGGGTCTACCTAAGGGAGTTCCTCAGTGATGCCCGCGTGATCGAGGACCAGGGCCTGATCTGGAAGCTGGTGCTGAACGGGATCATCCTGCGCAGCCGTCCCCGCACCAAGGCGCTCGACTACCGCAAGATCTGGAACAATGAGCGGAACGAGTCGCCGCTGAAAACCATCACGCGCTCGCAAGGCGACAAGCTCGCCGCCGCCTTGTCGGACCGCGACCACGTCGTTGTCGATTGGGCGATGCGCTACGGCAATCCCTCGATCAAATCCGGCATCGACGCGCTGATCGCGAAAGGCTGCGAGCGCATCCTGGCCGTCCCGCTCTATCCGCAATATTCCGCCTCGACCTCGGCGACCGTCTGCGACGAGGTGTTTCGCGTGCTGGCGCAGCTGCGCAACCAGCCGACGCTGCGGGTGACGCCGCCCTACTATGACGACGCCGCCTATATCGAAGCGCTCGCGACCTCGATCGAGGCGCATCTGGCGGCGCTGTCCTTCGAGCCGGAGCTGATCGTGGCGTCCTTCCACGGCATGCCGAAATCCTATGTCGACAAGGGCGATCCCTATCAGCGGCACTGCATCGCCACGACAGAGGCGCTGCGCCGCCGGCTCGGCACGGACGAGACAAAGCTGCTGCTGACCTTCCAGTCCCGCTTCGGCAATGACGAGTGGCTCCAGCCCTATACCGACAAGACGATGGAGCGGCTCGCCAGGGAAGGCGTGCGGCGGATCGCGGTGGTGACGCCGGGCTTTTCCGCCGACTGCCTGGAGACGCTGGAGGAGATCGCGCAGGAGAACGCCGAGATCTTCAAGCACAATGGCGGCGAGCAGTTTTCCGCGATCCCGTGCCTCAACGACAGCGAATCGGGCATGGACGTGATCCGCACCCTGGTGCTGCGCGAGCTTCAGGGCTGGATCTGATGGGCGCCCCATGAATCGCCGCGAGTGCCTCGCGCTTCTTGGGATGGTCGTGGCGTTGCCGGCTCCGGTACTGGGGCAGCCGCCGAGCGCCGCGCGGCGGCTCGGCGTGCTCTCGGTCACGGCCGCCGATGACGCGATCGGGCAGGCACGCAGCACAATCCTGGTCGAGACGCTCGCCGGCCAGGGCTGGAAGGAGCGCGACAACCTCAAGATCGATTGGCGCAGCGGCGGCGGTGACCGCGCGCGCATCGCGCAGCTTGCGGACGAGCTGATCGCGCTCAAACCCGACATTCTGCTCGCGGTCGGCACGCCCTCGGTGGAGGAGCTGCGCCGGCGCACCACGACGATCCCGATCGTGTTTGCCGTCGTCACCGATCCCGTCAACCAGGGTTTTGTCGAAAACCTCGCGCATCCCGGTGGTAACATCACCGGTTTCGCCGATTATGACGGTCCGCTCGCCGGCAAATGGCTGGAGATGCTGACTCAGGTCGCGCCGCCCGTCCGTCGCGTGCTCGTCGTCTACAATCCCGCCACCGCGCCGTTTGCGCCCCTGATGCTGAGCACGATCGAGGACGCCGCACGGACGCTGCACCTGACGGTCGAGCCCGCGCCCGTCCATGACGCCGTCTCGATCGGGGCATTGGCTTCGCGGCAAGACGGCGCCATCCTGGTCCTGCCGGACTTCTTCACCATGGCCAACCGCGCGCAACTGCTCTCGGCGATCGCACAGGCGCGCGTGCCCGCGGTGTTCTGGAGCCGGACCTTCGTCGCCGAGGGTGGGCTGATGTCCTACAGCACCGACAGCGCCGAGCAGCTCCGGCGTGCCGCGGGCTACATCGACCGTATCCTCAAGGGCGCGCACGCAGCCGACCTCCCGGTCCAGAATCCCACCAAGTTCGAGCTGGTGATCAACCTCAAGGCGGCCAGGGCGCTCGGCGTCACGCTTTCCCCGGGCCTGCTCGCAATTGCGAATGACGTCATCGAATGAAGCCGCTCGTGGCAGACGCCTGGCCCGCATTCGTTAATTTCCGTTGCTAGAGCATGATCCGGAAAAGTGTGCAGCGGTTTTCCGAAAAGATCATGCTCAAACAATAACCTAAAGCGCGATGGCGATTCATCCTGATCTCATCGCGCTTTAGGTCTGCGCCCCGCGGTTTCAAGAGCCGCTCGCAAATACATATCGAGATCGTTCTCTCCCTCGACGTCTTGTGCAGAATTGCGCCGATGCCGAGTGAATTGCGGCCGCTGAACCAGTAGGATTGTGATCCCGACCAATGACAGCGCCGGAAAGGGCTTTTTCCCGACTTCCTTTCCCGGCTTGGAGGAGATATGAGCGGTTTCGACATTTTCGCGATTGTTCTGGTATTGCTCGTCATCATCACGCTGGTGGCCGGCGTGAAGACGGTGCCGCAGGGCTATGATTGGACCATCGAGCGGTTCGGCAAATACACCCAGACGCTGAGCCCCGGGCTCAACCTGATCGTGCCCTATTTCGATCGCGTCGGTCGCAAGATCAACATGATGGAGCAGGTGATCGACATCCCCGAGCAGGAGGTGATCACCAAGGACAACGCCACGGTGACGGTCGACGGTGTAGCGTTCTATCAGGTGTTCGACGCTGCGAAAGCGAGCTACGAGGTCGCCAATCTCAATCAAGCGATCACGGTCCTGACCATGACCAACATCCGCTCGGTGATGGGCTCGATGGACCTCGACCAGGTGCTGTCACACCGCGACGAGATCAACGAGCGCCTGTTGCGCGTCGTCGACGCCGCAGTCTCGCCCTGGGGCGTCAAGGTCAACCGCATCGAGATCAAGGACATCGTGCCGCCCGCCGACCTCGTCGAAGCCATGGGCCGGCAGATGAAGGCCGAGCGCGTCAAGCGCGCCGACATTTTGGCTGCCGAAGGCCAGCGCCAGTCGGAGATCTTGCGCGCCGAGGGCGCCAAGCAGGGCCAGATCCTCCAGGCCGAAGGCCGCCGCGAGGCCGCCTTCCGCGACGCCGAGGCGCGCGAGCGTCTGGCCGAGGCCGAAGCCAAGGCGACGCTGGCGGTGTCAGAAGCCATCTCCAAGGGCGACGTCGCCGCGTTGAACTATTTCATCGCCGACAAATATATCAAGGCGTTCGGCCAGTTCGCGGATGCGCCGAACCAGAAGATCATCATGTTGCCGGTGGAAGCCGTGAGCATGCTCGGCTCGCTCGCCGGCATCGGCGAGATCGCCAAGGCCACGTTCGGCGAGAGCGCTGCATCCGCAGCCGCTGCCGCGCGCCGCGGCGGATCGGTCCCGTCGTCGGGGCCGACGCCGCCCGCGGTGCCGCCGCAGTAACGGGGTATTTTACAGAGGTCGTGTCATGACCGACATGTTCGTATCGCTGGGCAACTGGAATTGGCTGATCTTCGGCTTCATCCTGATGGCCCTGGAGGTGCTGGCGCCGGGCATCTTCCTGTTCTGGCTCGGCCTTGCTGCGCTGCTCGTCGGCCTGATCTCGTTCGCTGTTGCCATCTCCTGGCAGATCCAGCTCGTGATGTTTGCGATCTTCGCAGCAGCAGCCGTGCCGGTGTGGCGCCGCCTCGCCAAGCCGAAGCCGGACGCGAGCACGAGCCCATTCCTCAACAAGCGCGCCGAGGCGTTGCTCGGCCGTGAGTTCACGTTGGAGAAGCCGATCATCGACGGCGCGGGCACCGTCCGCATCGGCGACACGGTCTGGCGCGTCGCTGGCCCGGATACGCCGGCGGGGACGCGCGTGAAGGTGGTGCAAGTGGACGGCGCGAATCTGACGGTCGCGGCGGCGTAATTCTTTCTTCCCCTCTCCCCTTGTGGGAGAGGGTGGCTCGCCGCGTAGCGGCGAGACGGTGAGGGGTATCTCTCCTCAAACGCGATGCTGAGTCGGGGAGAGATACCCCTCATCCGGCGCCATAGCCGAAGCTTCGCTTCGGCGTTCTCAAGAACGGCGGCCGAAGGCCGCCTATGCCACCTTCTCCCACAAGGGGAGAAGGAAGAAGGGCATGCGGCAGGCTTTCAGATTCTACCTCTTCCACCGCTCCGCAAACCTGTGCAGCGGCATGAACGTCTCGCACAATTCCCGCCCCAGCGGCGTCAGCCCGTAACCGCCGCCGTCACCCAGCTCCACGAAGCCCGCCTCGCGCAGCTCTGTCAGCCGCGCTTGCAGCACCGTGGGCGAGGCCTCATCGCAGGCGGCGCGTAAGCCGCGCGAGGTGAGGGGCTCTCCGCGCAACTCCCATAATATCCGTAGGCTCCAGCGCCGGCCGAGCAGGTCGAGCAATGCCATGATCGGCCGCCCGGTGCGCGAACCGCGGACGCTGCGTGTCGTCGAGCCAGCCTGCTTCGCCATCGTCGCCTCTTGCGTCGTGCTACAAATAATGTAGCTTATCGCTACGATAAATGTAGCAAAGGAGACGGCCCATGTCTTCTGCCATGTCTTCTGCCATGTCTTCTGCCATGTCTTCTGCCATGTCCGAAGCCACACCGCGCATTGCCCCGCTCACGCCGCCTTATCCCCCGGAGATCCAGGCACAGTTCGACCGCATCATGCGCGGCGCGCCGCCGCTGGTGCTGTTCCGGGTGATGGCGGGCCACATTCGGACCTGGGACAAGTTTCGCGCCGGCGGCCTGCTCGATGCTGGCCCGCTGTCCTTGCGTACGCGCGAGATCGTCATCGACCGCACCTGCGCGCTGAACAGA
Source organism: Bradyrhizobium sp. USDA 4354 (assembly GCF_054060315.1). Classification (NCBI taxonomy): domain Bacteria; kingdom Pseudomonadati; phylum Pseudomonadota; class Alphaproteobacteria; order Hyphomicrobiales; family Nitrobacteraceae; genus Bradyrhizobium; species Bradyrhizobium sp. USDA 4354. Next base: position 2,519,011 of record NZ_JBSSDC010000001.1, read on the forward strand.
TGCGAATACGAATGGGGCGTGCATATCGCGATTTTCGCTGGGCCGGCGAAGCTCACCGCGGAAGAAGTGCGTGCGACGGTGCAGGGCGACGCAGCATCAACATGCTGGTCGCCGGCCGAGCAGGTGCTGATCGCAGCCGTCGACGCGCTGCATCACCGCGCGACACTCACGGACGAGGAGTTCGCGGCACTCTCGGCGCATTACGACGAGGCGCAGATTCTGGAGATCATGCTCCTGTGCGGCTTCTATCGCACGGTGTCGTATCTGGCGAACGGCCTGCGACTGCCGCTGGAGGAGACGGCGGCGCGCTTTCCGGCGTAGCTCTAACCGCCGTCATTGCGAGCGCAGCGAAGCAATCCAGAATCTTTCCGCGGGGCAGTCTGGATTGCTTCGCTGCGCTCGCAATGACGAGGTGAGAGCTACGTGCCACACTCTCATTGTCATTCCGGGGCACGCGAAGCGTGAACCCGGAATCTCGAGATTCTCAGGTGCGCGAGTGCGCACCATAGTTCGATGCTTCGCATCGCCCCGGAATGACTCCGTGGAGAGTGTGTGCCCTACGCCACGCCCGCGCGCAGCAGATCGTGCAGGTGCACGATGCCCACCACCTTGTTCGCCTCGGTCACCAGCAGCGTCGTGATCTTGCGGGTGTTCAGCACCTCGATCATTTCGGTCGCCAGCATCGAGGGCGGCACGGACTTCGGCTGCTTCGTCATGATCTCATCGACCGTCACCGTCAAAAGATCGGGCCGCATGTGGCGGCGCAGATCGCCGTCGGTGATGATGCCGACGGCCTCGCCCGCATCGTTGACGATGCAGACGCAGCCCAATCCCTTGGCCGACATCTCGACCACGGCTTCCGACATCTCAGTGCCTTCAGGCTTGACCGGAATCTCCGCGCCGGTGCGCATGTAGTCACGGACGAATTTCAGCATCGCGCCCAGTTTGCCGCCGGGGTGGAAATGCGCGAACTCAAGCGCCGTGAAGCCGCGGCCTTCGAGCAGCGCGATCGCGAGCGCATCGCCGATCGCGGCCTGCATCAGGGTCGAGGTGGTCGGCGCCAGATTGTGCGGGCAGGCCTCGCGCGCCTTCGGCAGTTCGATCACGAGGTCGGCGGCCTGGCCGAGCGAGGACGCTGCGTTCGACGTTACCGCGATCATGGGAATCGCGAACCGCGCCGAATAGTTCACGAGGTTCTTCATCTCCGGCTGCTCGCCGGACCAGGACAGCGCCATGATGACGTCGTCGGTGGTGATCATGCCGAGGTCGCCATGGCCGGCTTCGGCGGCGTGCACGAAGAAGGCGGGCGTGCCGGTCGAGGCCAGCGTCGCCGCGATCTTGCGCCCCATATGGCCGGACTTGCCGAGCCCGGTGACGATGACGCGGCCCTTGGCCTGCCGGATCAGCTCGACCGCCTTGGCGAAGGTCGCGCCGAGCGGGCCACGCAGGGCGGCGGCGAGCGCGTTGATGCCGCCGCTCTCGGTCTCCAGCGTGCGGAGCGCGGATTCGACGCTTGTAGGAATGGAGCCGGATGATGCGGTCATCAGCGGTTTCGAGCTCGGCATGGTCTGGTCCACGGAGGGGGGCGTTCGCCCATTGGCGCCTGCTTAGCACGCCCCGGCCAGCGAGGCGACGAGAGCGCCAACACCCTCAACGGGTCATTAACCATAATTGTTTTAACTCCATTAACGATGGTTCCCGCCAGCCGGCGGGGAGCGATCGTGAAAGTGTTTGATTTCGTTGGGGTAATTCCATCGTGGGGTCGTCTCCAGGCAGGGGCCGGAGCAGCTACGCGCATTTCCTGCGCGCCGCTTTGCCGTGTCTGGCGCTGACGGCCCTCGGCAGCGGCCCCGTGGCCGCCCAGAGCCTGACGCCCGACCTGTTCAATCCCAATCGCGGCGGCTTTGCCTCGCCCGATACGCTGCCGACGCGCCGCACGGCGGGCGTGCCGCAGGCACCGTCGGATGCGTTGCCGGCGCTGCCCGATCCCAATGCGGATCCGCGCAAGGCCCGCGAGAGGCCGGCGACCTCGCGTGTCGGTCAGGTCCCGACCTACGGCCTGCCCGCCGCCACCGGCGCGAGCAGCTCCGGCTACGACTCGCTCAATCGCAAGCGGCAGCAGCCCAAGCTCTATCCTGGACAACCGAAGCCGAAGCGTCCGGCTGGTCCCGGCTCGCCAGTGCCGTCCGTAACGCCGGCGCGCACGTTGGGCCCGCCGCGCATCGCGCCGCCGCCGTCGGAGACCGCGCACAAGGTGCCGGTGCCGGCGGCAATGGCGGGCAACGTGCCCGGCCAGCCGCTGCGCCGCCGCCTCCGGGCCGATGATGATCCCTTCGGCGCGGTCGGCGATTATGCCGGCAGCTTCCTGATCAAGGGCGGGCTCGAGCTATCCGCCGGCTACGACAGCAATCCGACGCGCCTCAACAAGCCGGTCGGTTCGCCGGCCTATGTGGTCGCGCCCGATCTGCTCGTGGTGTCCGATTGGGAGCGCCATGCGCTGGTGGCCGATCTGCGCGGCTCGTTCTCGGGCTACACCAACGACATGCCGGCGACGATCAACGGCTTCGCCTCGCCGTCGCCGGTCGAGGCCAATCGCCCCGATTTCACCGGCCATGTCGATGGTCGGCTCGACGTCACCCGCGATTTCAAGCTGACCTCGCAGCTGCGCCTGCGGCTCGCCACCGACAATCCCGGCAGCCCGAACGTGCAGGCAGGCCTGCAGAAATATCCTGTTTACGCCGCCTACGGCACGACGATCGGCTTCGACCAGACCTTCAACCGCTTCCAGGTCGCCGCCGGCGCCACGGTCGATCGCACCGCCTATACGGATTCGAAGCTCACCGACGGCTCGACCTTTGCCAACACCGACCGCGACTTCAATCAATATGGCGGCGTGGGGCGGTTCTCCTACGATCTCAAGCCGGGCCTGAAGCCCTTTGTCGAGATCCAGGGCGACACCCGCGTCCACGACCAGGCCGCCGACCGCAACGGCTTACTTCCGCGATTCGAACGGCGGCTATGCCAAGGTCGGCTCGTCCTTCGAGTTCTCGCGCATCCTCACCGGCGAGATCTCGGTCGGCTATTCCGCGCGCAGCTACACCGACCCGCGTCTCAGCCAGCTCTCCGGCTTCCTCACCACGGGCTCGCTGATCTGGAACGCCAGCGGCCTCACCACGGTGAAGTTCTTCACCGACACGCAGATCGCCGAGACCACCATTCCGGGCTCCTCAGGCGTGCTGGTGCGCACCTACGCCGCTGAAGTCGACCACGACTTCAGCCGCTGGCTCACCGCCGTCGGCAAGTTCACCTACGGCACGTACGATTACCAGGGCCAGAACCGCAACGACAAAACCTACTCGCTCGAAGGCAATTTGATCTACAAGCTCAACCGCAACATCTGGATCAAGGGCACTCTGCGGCATGACATCCTGGATTCGAACCAGGCGGGATCGAGCTCGCAGGGGACGGTGGTGATGCTGGGGGTGAGGCTGCAGAATTGAGGAGTAGGCAAGATGGCGGCTCGAATTACTTTGGACATCAACTCGGCCGGCGAATTCGAGCTGTGGCTTAATCCTGAAGGTCGGGACCTTCTGGTCAAAGAGTTGCTGGCCTTAAGCGAGACCAACGAGCACTTTCACCTGATGCCGAGTGAAGTTGCGTCGGACGTTCAAGTTTCAACGCGTCCCTATCGGCCGAACGACAAGCTTCTCGAATACGGCAAGGTACTGTTCCGGCTTGATGAGTGGGATGCAGAGCACTTTCCGCACGTTTTGGACTGAGGCCGCTTTCCATCCACTCACTTCACTGTCATGCCCCGCGAGGGCGGGGCATCCAGTACGCCGCGGCCCATCGGTCAATAACAACTGTCTCTGGAATACTGGATCGCCCGCTTTCGCGGGCGATGACACTGTTTGTTAGTTTGGCCGCGGAGCAACTCTCAGCGCGGCAGATCCGTCTTCCCCATCAGGAACGTATCGATCGACCTTGCGCACAGCCGGCCCTCGCGGATCGCCCACACCACCAGCGACTGGCCGCGGCGCATGTCGCCGGCGGTGAACACGTTCGGGCGCGAGGTCTGGTAGTCGAGCGTGTTGGCCTTGACGTTGCCGCGCGGGTCGAGCTCGACTGCGAGCATCTTCAGGAGACCCTCGTGCACGGGATGCACGAAGCCCATCGCGAGCAGGACGAGCTCGGCATCGAGCTCGAACTCGGTGCCGGCAATCGGCTTGAACTTGTCGTCGACGCGCACGCAGTGCAGCTTCTTGACCTGGCCGTTCTCGCCGGTGAACTTTTGCGTCAGCACGGCATATTCGCGGATCGCGCCTTCGGCCTGGCTGGAGGACGTCCGCATCTTCAGCGGCCAGTTCGGCCAGGTCAGGCCCTTGTTCTCGCGCTCGGGCGGAGCGGGCATGATCTCGAGCTGGGTCACGGACAGCGCGCCCTGGCGCAGCGAGGTGCCGATGCAGTCCGAGCCGGTGTCGCCGCCGCCGATGACGACGACATGCTTGCCGCCGGCCAGGATCTCCTGGACGCCGCCGAGGGGCTCCTCGGAGACGCGGCGGTTCTGCTGCGGCAGGAAATCCATGGCGTAGTGAATGCCTGACAGCTCGCGGCCGGGGATCGGCAGGTCGCGCGGGGCTTCGGCTCCGCCGGTCAGCGCCACGGCGTCATATTCGTTGAGCATCTCGCGCGGATCGACATTGCCTTCAGCGCCGACATGGCTGTCGTAGTGGAAGGTGACGCCTTCGGCTTCCATCTGCGCCACGCGGCGGTCGATGACGGACTTCTCCATCTTGAAGTCGGGGATGCCGTAGCGCAGCAGGCCGCCAGCCTTGGCGTACTTCTCGTAGACATGCACGTCGTGGCCGGCGCGCGCCAGCTGCTGCGCGCAGGCCATGCCGGCCGGACCGGAGCCGATCACCGCGACTTTCTTGCCGGTCTTCTCTGCGGCCACTTCCGGCTTCAGCCAGCCATTGTCCCAGGCGCGGTCGACGATCGCGCATTCGATGGTCTTGATGGTAACGGGGTTGTCGTCGATGTTGAGCGTGCAGGACGCTTCGCACGGCGCCGGGCAAATGCGCCCCGTGAACTCCGGGAAATTGTTGGTCGAGTGCAGATTGCGCGAGGCTTCTTCCCAATTGCCCTGATAGACGAGGTCGTTCCAGTCGGGGATCTGGTTGTTGACCGGGCAGCCGGGCGTGCCCGGCGCGACCGAGCCGGTGCCGTGGCAATAGGGAATGCCGCAGTTCATGCAGCGCGCGGCCTGGTCGCGCACCTCCTTCTCGGAGAGCGGAACGACGAATTCCTTGTAATGCTTCACGCGCTCGGCGACCGGGGTGTACTTGCGGTCGTGCCGTTCGATTTCCAGAAAACCCGTGATCTTGCCCATTAAACCCGAAGTCCCTGCCGCTTAGTCGTTTGTTCTCTCACTCCTCATCCTGAGGAGCGGCGCGCTTTTCGCGCCGCGTCTCGAAGGATAGAGGCCCGGATGGTGACCTCATGGTTCGAGACGGCGCTTCGCGCTCCTCACCATGAGGGCTTTTTCTTACGCCCCGATCGCGATTTTCGGCTCGGCGTCCGCGTTGGCGGCCATTTCGCGCAGTGCGCGCCGGTACTCGACCGGCATCACCTTGCGGAATTTGGGCAGCCAGTCCTTCCAGTTGGCAAGGATGTCGGCGGCGCGCTTGGAGCCGGTTGCCTTTGCATGGCGCGTGATCAGCACGTGCAGCCGCTCGACGTCGGAGGCGAGCAGGTTCTTGAACACGTCGACCCGGCCGTGTGCCTCGAGGTCACCGGAGTGGTGATAGGTGCCGGCGTTGATCAGCTCTTCCGACAGCACCGGCTCGAGTTCGACCATGCTGAGGTTGCACAGCTTGTCGAAGTCGCCGGCCTCGTCCAGCACGTAGGCGATGCCGCCGGACATGCCGGCCGCGAAGTTGCGTCCGGTCTTGCCGAGCACGACCACGATGCCACCGGTCATGTATTCGCAGCAATGGTCGCCCGCGCCCTCGACCACGGCGACCGCGCCCGAATTGCGCACGGCGAAGCGTTCGCCGGCGATGCCGCGGAAGTAGCATTCGCCCTCGATCGCGCCGTACATCACGGTGTTGCCGACGATGATGCTCTCTTCCGGCACGATGGCGGAGTTCCTCGGCGGCTTGACGATGATCTTGCCGCCGGAGAGGCCCTTGCCGACATAATCGTTGCCTTCGCCTTCGAGCTCGAAGGTGACGCCGTGGGCGAGCCAGGCGCCGAAGGCCTGGCCGGCGGTGCCCTTGAGGCCGACATGGATGGTGTCGTGCGGCAGGCCCGCATGGCCGTAGATCTTGGCAACCGCGCCCGACAGCATCGCACCCGCCGAGCGGTTGGTGCTGTTGATCGTGGCCTCGATCTTCACCGGTGCGCCGCGGTCGAGTGCAGGCGTTGCCTGCTCGATCAGCGTGCGGTCGAGCACCGCCTCCAGATGATGGTTCTGGCGCTCGGAGTGATAGATCTTCTGGCCCTTCTCTTCCTTCTGCTTGACGAACAGCTTCGAGAAATCGAGCCCCTTGGCCTTCCAGTGCGCGACCAGCTTGGTCTGGTCGAGCAGCTGCACCTGGCCGACCATCTCGTTGAAGGTGCGGAAGCCGAGCGAGGCCATGATCTCGCGGACTTCTTCGGCGACGAAGAAGAAGTAGTTGATCACGTGCTCGGGCTGGCCGGTGAAGCGCTTGCGCAGCACCGGATCCTGGGTCGCGACGCCGACCGGGCAGGTGTTGAGGTGACACTTGCGCATCATGATGCAGCCGGCCGCGATCAGCGGCGCGGTGGCGAAGCCGAACTCGTCGGCGCCCAAGAGCGCGCCGATCACGACGTCACGGCCGGTGCGGAAGCCGCCGTCGACCTGGACCACGATGCGGCTGCGCAGCCGCTCGCGCACCAAGGTCTGGTGGGTTTCGGCGAGGCCGATCTCCCACGGCGAGCCGGCGTGCTTGATCGAGGTCAGCGGCGAAGCGCCGGTGCCGCCCTCGAAGCCCGCGATGGTGACATGGTCGGCGCGTGCCTTGGCAACGCCCGCAGCCACCGTGCCGACGCCGATCTCGGAGACGAGCTTGACCGAGACGTCGCCCGTCGGGTTGACGTTCTTGAGGTCGTAGATGAGCTGCGCCAGGTCCTCGATCGAATAGATGTCGTGGTGCGGCGGCGGCGAGATCAGGCCCACGCCCGGCGTCGAGTGCCGGACTCTTGCGATGGTCGCGTCGACCTTGTGGCCGGGCAGCTGGCCGCCTTCGCCGGGCTTGGCACCCTGCGCCATCTTGATCTGCATCATGTCGGAGTTGACGAGATACTCCGTGGTGACGCCGAAGCGGCCCGAGGCGACCTGCTTGATCGCCGAGCGCATGGAATCGCCGTTCGGCATCGGCTTGAAGCGGTCGGCTTCCTCGCCGCCTTCGCCGGTGTTCGACTTGCCGCCGATCCGGTTCATGGCGATCGCGAGCGTGGTGTGCGCCTCGCGCGAGATCGAGCCGAAGCTCATCGCACCCGTGGCGAAACGCTTGACGATGTCCTTGGCCGGCTCGACCTGGTCGAGGGCTACAGGCTTGCGCTTCTCTTCCTCCGCGTTCTTGATCCGGAACAGGCCGCGCAGCGTCAAAAGACGCTCCGACTGCTCGTTGAGGATCTTGGCGAAGGCGCGGTAGCGCTCCTGCGAATTGCCGCGCGCGGCGTGCTGGAGCAGCGACACCGATTCGGCGGTCCAGGCATGGTCCTCGCCGCGGCTGCGATAGGCGTATTCGCCGCCGACATCGAGCGCGCCCTTGTAGACCAGCGCCTCGCCGAACGCGTCGGCATGACGCCGCACGGCCTCTTCGGCGATCTCGGCGAGACCGACGCCCTCGACGCGAGTATGGGTGCCTGCGAAGAATTTCGCGACGAAGTCCGCCTTGAGGCCGACCGCGTCGAAGATCTGCGCGCCGCAATAGGACTGGTAGGTCGAGATGCCCATCTTGGACATCACCTTGAGCAGGCCCTTGCCGATCGACTTGATGTAGCGCTTGACGATCTCGTAGTCGTCGAGCGAGCCGGGCAGGCGGTCCTTCATCGCGATGATAGTTTCGAACGCGAGGTACGGATTGATCGCTTCGGCTCCGTAGCCGGCCAGGCAGGCGAAGTGATGCACTTCGCGCGGCTCGCCGGATTCGACGACGAGGCCGACCGAGGTGCGCAGTCCAACGCGGATCAGATGATGATGCACGGCGGCGCAGGCCAGCAGTGCCGGGATCGGCACCCGGTCGGTGCCGACCATGCGGTCAGACAGGATGATGATGTTGACGCCCTCGCGCACCGCGCTTTCCGCGCGCGCGCAGAGCTCATCCAGCACCTGGTCCATGCCGGCCGCGCCGAGACCGGCGTGGAAGGTGGTGTCCAGCGTCCGCGACTTGAAGTGCGAATCGGCCACCTCCGAGATCGAGCGGATCTTCTCGAGATCCGCGTCGGTCAGGATCGGCTGGCGCACTTCGAGGCGCTTGGTCGTGGCCATGCCCTGCAGGTCGAACAGGTTCGGCCGCGGTCCGATGATGGAGACGAGGCTCATCACCAGCTCCTCGCGGATCGGGTCGATCGGCGGGTTGGTGACCTGCGCGAAGTTCTGCTTGAAGTAGGTGAACAGCGGCTTGGCCTTGTCCGACAGCGCCGAGATCGGCGTGTCGTTGCCCATCGAGCCCGCGGCTTCCTCGCCGGTGGCCGCCATCGGCGTCATCAGGATGGTGATGTCTTCCTGGCTGTAGCCGAACGCCTGCTGGCGATCGAGCAGCGACAGGTTCGAGCGCACGCCGGTGGTCGGCACCTTCGGCAGCTCTTCCAGCACGATCTGGGTCCGCTCCAGCCACTCCTTGTAGGGATGGCTCTTGGCGAGCTCGGCCTTGATCTCGTCGTCGGGGATCAGGCGGCCCTGCTCGAGGTCGACCAGCAGCATCTTGCCGGGCTGCAGGCGCCACTTGGTGATGATCTGGTCCTCGGGGATCGTCAGCACGCCCATCTCGGACGCCATCACGATGCGGTCGTCCTTGGTCACGAGATAGCGCGCCGGCCGCAATCCGTTGCGGTCGAGCGTGGCGCCGATCTGGCGGCCGTCGGTAAAGGCGATCGCGGCGGGGCCGTCCCACGGCTCCATCAGCGCGGCATGATACTCGTAGAAGGCGCGGCGCTTCTCATCCATCAAGGGATTGCCGGCCCACGCCTCCGGAATCATCATCATGACGGCGTGCGGCAGCGAGTAGCCGCCCTGCACCAGGAATTCGAGCGCATTGTCGAAGCAGGCGGTGTCCGACTGGCCTTCATAGGAGATCGGCCAGAGCCGGTTGATGTCCTTGCCGTACAGCTCGGAGCTCACCGAGGCCTGGCGGGCCGCCATCCAGTTGACGTTGCCACGCAGCGTGTTGATCTCGCCGTTATGCGCGATCATGCGGTAGGGATGCGCCAGCGACCAGGCCGGGAAGGTGTTGGTCGAGAAGCGCTGATGCACGAGGGCCAGCGCGCTCTCGAAATCCTTCTCGTGCAGGTCGGGATAGTACTTGCCGAGCTGGTCGGCGAGGAACATGCCCTTGTAGATCACGGTGCGGCAGGACATCGAGCACGGGTAATAGCCGGCGAGGCCGCGGTCGCGGCGCTGGTAGATCGCCTGCGAGATCGACTTGCGCAGGATATAGAGCCGGCGCTCGAACTCGTCCTCGGTCTTGGCGGTGCCGTTGCGGCCGATGAACACCTGCATGCAGGCAGGCTCGGTCGGCTTTACGGTGACGCCGAGCGAGGAATTGTCGGTCGGCACGTCGCGCCAGCCGAGCAGGGTCAGGCCCTCTTCCTTGATCTGGTCGGCGATGATGCTCTTGATGACGTTACGCCAGGCCGTGTCGCGCGGCATGAACAGCGCGCCGATGGCGTATTCGCCCGGCGCCGGCAGCGCGAAGCCGAGCTCCTTGGCCTTGCGGCTGAAGAAGGCGTGCGGAATCTGCACCAGGATGCCGGCGCCGTCACCGGCGCGCGGGTCGGCGCCGACGGCGCCGCGGTGCTCGAGATTGCAGAGGATGCTCAGCGCGTCCGAGACGATCTCGTGCGACTTCTTGCCCTTGATGTTGGCGATGAAGCCGACGCCGCAGGAATCCTTCTCGAGGGCGGGATCGTAGAGGCCCTCGGCTTTGGGACGCGAATTGTGCTCCTGAATCGGTGAGGTGATCGGATCGGTCGTTTTCGAGGCGACCGTCGCCGACAGCTCTTCTGCCACGATGTTTGCGCGCTCGAATTGCGACCCGTTCATTGTTCCTGTCCTCTCCGTGCGGCAAGCTGCCTCACCGCCATCTTCGGCGCACCTTGGGCGTTCCGCGGCACCCGCCTCTGGGTCACCGCTCGTCCGCTGCGAGCCGCATTTTCTTAAATTCAGGCCTAGGCGTTCTTCGTCCCCGAGAACGGCTTTGCCCGTTGCCTTACGGTGCTCGAGAGCACCGACTTTCGTTGCAATCCCTATGCCGGAACCGCAAGCAAAATTGAGACAGTCTTCCTGTCCTAACCATCACCTTGCCAAATTTTTGTCTAGCACACAAGCGCGCGAAAGTCCCGATTCCCGATATGTCAATCAATCGCTTTCCAAAAGTTGCGCAGCCCCGGTTTTGAAGCAAACGCGCCCCGATCCGGCCCCGCGGCCGCCGAAATCCCCAATGAAGCTTCGGATCAACCCTTCGGAAGGCGCGCCCCGCCGCAAGAAGCGAAAGAGGGCGGCCATCGGAGGGCCTGACAGGAGCGTCTCGATCATGAAGTTTTTCACAGGTTGTGTGGCGGCCGCCGCGCTGGTGCTGGCTGCAAGTGCGGGGTACGCCCAGGTTCCCGCGAGCGGTATCGGGAGAGGGGCCATTATCGCCGTGTCGGATTTCGACGGGCCGTACGCGCCGCCGGAGGCCGCCCCGCCGCCGCGTTACGGGTATGGCTACGGCTACGAGGAACGCGGTCCGGCGCAGGTCTTGTTGCCCTCAACGGAGGTTTACGCGGTGCTGCGCGAAAACGGCTTCTCGCCGCTCGGCATCCCACGCCTGCGCGGCAACGTCTACACCATCGCGGTGATCGATCATCGCGGCGACGATGGCCGACTGGTGATCGACGCCCGCGACGGGCGGATCATCCGCTTCATGCCAGCCGCCGACGCCTATGGCATGGCGCCGGCCTACGACGAACGCGCGCCCTACGGGCCGCAAAGCGCGCTGCCGCCGCCGACCGTGATCCGCAGCGGCCCGCCGCGCCCGCCGGCGTCGATCCCGCATGTGGCAAGCCGCGCCGTGCCGCTGCCCAGGGCCGCCCCGCGACGCGCCGAGACACCGATCGCGGCGGCGAAGCCGGCCGCGCCGGTGGCGCAGCAGGCTCAGGCAGTGCAGGCACAAGCCCCGCAGCAGGCAGCCGCCGTGCCGGCCAAGCCGGCCGAGCCCGTGTCACAAGCCGCGGCGCCGACTGTCGCTCAGGCCAAGCCTGCGCCGACGATCCTGCCGACGCAGGAGATGCCGGCCGCGCAGGGGCTGGATTAGGGCGACGCGAGGGTGACGCGACAGTGCCCATCACACCCTCGCTGTCGTCCCCGCGTTCGCGGCGCCTTCGCGGGGACGACATCGGGGAGAGAGCTGAGCAAAAACAAGAGGCGCCTGAGCAATTCAGGCGCCTTCTGCATTTCGGCGATCGCTTCAGCTCCGCGGATACCCCGCAGCTTCCAGGACCAGATTCGCCACTTCCTTCGGATGCGACACCAGCGAGAGATGGCCCGCATCGAGCTCGATCGTGGTGGCGCTCATGCGCTTGGCGAGGAAGCGCTCGAAATCAGGGTTGATGGTGTAGTCGTTCTTCGACACGGCGTACCAGCTCGGCTTGGAGCGCCACGCCGCCTCCGTGGTGCGGCCGGCGAAGATCGAAGCCGCCGTCGGCCATTGCACGGCATAGAGCTCCCTGGCCTGCTCCGGCTTCACGCCATTGGCGAAGTACTTCAGGAAGGCCTCTTCCGAGAGCTTGGTGTAGCCGTCGCGCTCGATGATGCCGGCGCGGGCAGGTCCGGTCGGAAACTGCTTCGACAGCGCCACGAAATCCTCGTTCGCATCGGGCGCGCGGGCGGCGACGTAGACGAGGCCGGTGACCTTCGGGTCGGTGCCGACCTGGCTGATCACGGTGCCACCCCAGGAATGCGCGACCAGCACGGTCGGCCCGTCCTGCTCGGCCAGCGCGCGCTTGGTCGCCTCGACGGAATCCGCAAGCGAGGACAGCGGATTCTGCACGGCGGTGACATGCAGGCCTGCCGCCTGCAGGATCGGGATCACCTCCGACCAGCTCGAGCCGTCGGCCCAGGCGCCGTGCACCAGCACGACGTTCTTCGCCTTCACCGTCTGCGGTGTCTGCGCATGGGCAAGGCTGAGGGGAGCCGCCAAAAGGCTCGCGGCGACGAAAAGGCTGCGCCAGAGTGACATGATCTTTTCTCCGTCTTGTCTTGGGTTCGGTTCTTGGGTTCGATTTCTTGGGTTCGGTGCCCAAAGGACGGAGGGAGAGATGGCAGCGTTACTCGTCTTCACCGCTCTGTGATGCAGTGCAAAACAAAAAAACGCCCCGGGGCACCGGGGCGTTTTCGCAACCTGGAAGTCGCTTGGCTCAGGCAGCTTGCGCGGCCGAGTTCTCGATCACCTGCGCCTTCGCGCCGGCGTTGATCGCGATCTGGCGCGGCTTCTTGGCCTCGGGAATCTCGCGGACGAGGTCGACGTGAAGCAGCCCGTTCTCGAGCGAGGCGTCCTTCACCTGCACGAAGTCGGCAAGCTGGAAGGCGCGCTCGAAGGCACGCGCGGCGATGCCGCGGTAGAGCACTTCGGATTTCGAGTTCTCGTTCGCGACTTTCTCGCCCTTGATCGTCAGCGTGTTTTCCTTCGCGACGATGGAGAGCTCATCCTTGGCGAAGCCCGATACCGCAACGGTGATGCGGTAGGCGTTCTCGCCGGTGCGCTCGATGTTGTAGGGGGGATAGCCGGGGCTGCCGTCCGAGCTGGCCTGATCGAGCAGGTTGAAGAGACGGTCGAAGCCGACGGTGGAACGATAGAACGGGGTGAGATCGTAGCTACGCATGGTCAAGTCCTCCATTGAGCGACTGTTGGTAACCCGCCCGCCAATCGGGCCGGGCTCATCTCTGTGTGCAGCCTGATGTTCCGGTTCCGAAACACTGGTAGCGGCCTGCACGAAAATGATATGGGTGGAACGAGACGGCGTTCAAGAGGGCGGCATTTGCGCCTTTTCGGCGCTTTAGCCCCTTGATTTGCAGTACTTGCCGCCTATGACGCTGGTCTCGATCCCGTCCAATCCCGTCCCCGAAAACGTCGTTAGTGGCACCATCAAGACACCCGATGGCGCCGAACTGCGCTTTGCGCGGTGGGCGCCGCCGGCGAACCGCAAGGGCACCGTCTGCGTCTTCACCGGGCGCAGCGAGCAGATTGAGAAATATTTCGAGACCGTGCGCGACCTGCGCGAGCGCGGCTTCGCGGTGGCGATGATCGACTGGCGCGGCCAGGGGCACTCGTCGCGCCGGCTGCGCGATCCGCGCAAGGGCTATGTGCGCGACTTCGCCGATTTCGAGATCGACGTCGAGACCTTCGTGCAGCAGGTGGTGCTGCCGGATTGCCCGCCGCCCTTCTTCGCGCTCGCCCATTCCATGGGCGGCACGGTGTTGCTGCGGGTGGCGCATGCCGGCAAGCGCTGGTTCGACCGCATGGTGCTGTCGGCGCCGATGATCGACCTGCCCGGGCGCACCACCTCGTTCCCGGTGCGTGCGCTGCTCAAGACGATGCGGCTGCTCGGGCAGGGCGGCCGTTACGTTCCCGGCGGCAGCGACCGCCTCACCGGGCTCGATCCCTTCATCAACAATCCCTTGACCAGCGATCCGGTGCGCTATGCGCGCAATGCCGCGATCCTGGAGGAAGACCCGACGCTCGGACTGGCGTCACCGACGGTCGCCTGGGCCGATACCGCTTTCCGCGCGATGCACACCTTCAAGCGCGTGAACTACCCCTCCCAGATCCGCCAGCCGATCCTGATGCTGGCGGCGTCCAACGACACCGTGGTCTCGACCGCGGCAATCGAGGAGTTCGCCTATCACTTGCGCGCCGGCTCTCATCTCGTGATCGCCGGCTCCAAGCACGAGATCCTCCAGGAGCAGGACCGCTACCGCTCCCAGTTCTGGGCCGCCTTCGACGCCTTCGTGCCGGGCACGCCGCTGTTCAAGTGAGACGCGGCAGCGATGGTGTACTCCCTCGCCCCGTTCTTACGGGGCCGCGACGAGCTTCGCTCGCGCTGAGAGGGTTGGGGTGAGGGGCTGTTTCCGCAAGGACGGTGAGAGTTGGACTCGCGGAGAGTCCTCATTCTCCGTCATTGCGAGGAGCCCTTGCGACGAAGCAATCCAGACTGCGTCCGCGGAGACAGTCTGGATTGCTTCGCTGCGCTCGCAATGACGGTGTGGACGCATTCCGGCCTGTCCCCGCACCCGCCTTCGCTCAAGCTTCGGCGGACCCCAGCGGGGAGAGGTGAAGGTCATTCACAGCGTCTTCAGATACTCGATCAGATCGTAGCGCTCTTGCTCCTTGAGCACGCGGCCGATGGTGCCGTCCTTGCCGGGGCCTGGTGTGCCGTCGAACGAGTGGCCGGCATTGCTGTTGCCGAACAGCTCGGTGCCATCAGACGCCCGCGTCGAGAAGCGCGAGTGCCCGGTCTTGCAGCTCTCGCCGTCGGTGACCGCGAAGCCGACCTGCTTCGGATCGTAGTCGCGGCCACCACCCATGCAGAACGATTTGGGACGCTCGGTCGCGGGGCTCAGCATCCAGTAGAGCGAGGGCACCGATCCGTTGTGCAGGTAAGGCGCTGTGGCCCAGACGCCGTTGAGCGGGCGCGCGCGATACCAGGGCCGCGGCTCCTTCTTGTCGGGCGGCTGCGGACCGGGATTCGGGCAGTTCTTGCGCTCACCCCACCAGGCCTGCTGAACCTTCGGGTCGATCTTGGCATCGTCCATCGCCTTGCGGGCGACGATGTCGACGAGCACCATCAGCCCAAGCGAGTACGGCATGTCGGTCGAAGAAATATCCGGCAGATTGCAGTTCCACCAGGCATTGAGGTTCTGCGAGGGATCGAGCTTGAGAAAGCCCGGTACCTGAACCGTCCGCGTCTCCAGCACGCTGGCCTGAGCGGGATCGGTCCCCATGCCTTTGACGCTCTTCTGGACCTCGTTCAGGAATTTGTCGGCGCCGATGGTCTCCCAGCGCGACGAGGACCAGATGCTCTGATCCGGAAACTCGGCGTCGAACATGGGGTCGTTGACCGGCCCGAGGTGGCATTCGGCGCAGAGTTGCGCGTAAAGCTTGCGGCCGCTCTTGACGCGCTCACCATCGATCTTCCAGGCATCATCGCCGAAGATGTCCGACGGCCATTTCGGTGATGTCAGTCCGGAGAGCTGCTTTTTAGGATAGGGCGCCGACCCCTTCAGCAGATCCTCGATCCAGTTCAGATTCTTGATATCCATCGACGAGCGGAACAGCCTGTCCTTGGGAGTATTGTCGGACAGATTGAGCAGCGCGGTCACGCCCAGCGCTTCGCCGGCGTTGCGGATCAGCGGCTGTTCGATGGACGCGTCATATTGCGCGTATTTGAGCCAGGGCACGGTCCAGATCGGTGGGAAGCTGACCGGCGCGTCCTTGGCGTGCAGATTTTTCTCGAAGCCGCTGAGGCCGCTGAGCGCCATGTCCTGGGCGAACACCTGATTGCCGATGCGGTTGAGCGCGTCGAGACGGCCGTATCCTTCCTCCGTATCTTGCTGCTGCTCTTCCCGCTTCGTTTTCTCGTTGAACCTTGTCTTGCCGTCGATGGTTTTCTTGTAGGTCTTCTCCCAGTCGATCAGGAATGTGCTGATCGCACTCAGCTTCTGCTTCAGCGCATCGCGATCTGCATCGCTGGCGGAGGCGCCGAGTACACGATCGGCGAAGCGCGTAAAGCGGCCTGGCACGAGCAGCGTGTAGGCAATCGACAGGCCAGTCGTGATCTCGAGCTTTCTCAGGTCGGTCATCGCCGGGCCGCCGTCAAAACGGATGTCGATGCCCTTGTAGTGGATCTGGCCGGTGTGGCAGGCGGCGCAGGTCAGGCCGATCCGATCCTCGCCGACCTGGCCGGTCGCAGGATCGGGTACGCCGGTCATGCGCGCGAAGCCCACCGGCAGGCCGTCGACGTTTTCGGCCTGGGTGCCCCAGTTCACCGGCGGATCCCAAAGTCGCGCCGGCACCGGCTTCCTCTTGTCGTAGACGTTCGCATAGCCGAACTGGCGCAGCGTGGCGTCATCGGTGTTGATCGTCTGCGGGCTCGGGATGAAGCCGAAGCGCTGCAGATGCTCGCTGTCATGCAGCATCCCTGGCTTTGCGAAGAAATGAAGCCGCGGCTGCTCGAGCGCCATGAACCAGCGATAGGGCACCGGGAAGGTCGCGGTGCCCTGGCTGGCGTGATGAAACCAGTGCCGGTCCTCGAGTGCCCAGTTCTGCTCGAGCCAGTACGCGGCCCGGGGTTCGACGTGCGCCGGCAATGGCGGCGCCACCAGGTCCCCGAGGATACCGGGCAGCATCGGCTGGAATTGATCGGGAAAGCGCAGCGCCACGACGCCAAGGACGAGGAGCGCGGCGATGAGCCCGCCGGCAGCGCGCAATACGAGCGAGGGCGGAGTGACCGGCTGGCTCACGACTCGCTGCGTGATCCTGACCGGGAATTTGCGCTCGTTGAACAATGTCCTCACCTCGGCCACGCTGAGATAGCGGTCATCACCCTGACCCTTGCCCATGATCTTGAGCAGGATCGGCCATTCGAACTTCATCAGGATCGGGTAGTACCAGCGCGCTTGCTTGCCGGCGCGCTTGAGGTTGTCCTTCATGAAGGTCTGGATTTGCGAGGCGTTGAGCCCGCTCTCGGAGCCGCCATCGGGATCGGTATAGGTGCCGCCGAAACTGGCAAGCCGGGCGATCTCGTCCTCGTTGACCCGGCCGTCGACGCCGAGGATGCGCGAGCCGGCACCAAGCTTGTCGAGCGGACCGCCGCGCAACATATTGAGCTGCGTGCCCCAGAAGATGCTCTGCAGGATGTGACAGGCGCCGTTGGCGATCAGCGCGACGCCGCGGACCTGGATGCGGGCCGAGGTCTTCTTCAGCCCGGTCTCGCCGCTTGCATTTGCGATGGTCTGCGACAGCGTCCGGAGTGGGACGGTGCCGCCATCGACAAAACCTTCGCCGACGAGGCCGCGCAGGAAGGGGCAGGGATTGTTCGGCGAGACCTGGATCGAGGGGTCGAAGGGCGGCTTCGAAGCGCGGTCATGCATGGCCCAAATCCTGAAAACGGCGAATCGCAAAAAAGACGCGCCGATCAAGCGCGGAAAGTCCTAACAAACCGACAGCAGATTATACTACTTCAGCGTGTGATGAAGTGTGGCTGATTTCACTGTCCTGTCAACAACAGCGGGCGCGAGCAGCTTGCCGCGAAGGGACCGCAGCCTGCCGTTCAGGACTCGGCGGCCCGTTTGACGTCGCTCTGAACCAGCGTCAGCTTGCCGAGCGGCACGCCGGCCTTCAGCAGCCCCTCGCGATAATGGGCGATGTCCTCGGGCCGCTTCCAGTGGAAGTTGCGCAGGTGACGATCGACGTTCAGGGTCGGGTAGTTGCCCATGAGCACGCAGGCGGCTTCGCTCGCCTCGTCGCTTCGCCCCAGTTGCGCCAACGCTGCGGCGCGGATCGCCAGCGCCTGCATGTGATTCGGGTTGATGTAGAGCTGCTCGCGGGCCCATGACAGCGTCGCGTCATATTGGCGCAGAAGATAATGACTGAACGCGTTCAGCGCCGCCCATTGGTAGCGCGGGTCGCTGCTGTCGCGTTGCGCGGCCATCGAGAACAGCTCGATCGCCTCGCGGTGCTCGCCGATCATGAAATGGCAGATGCCGAGCACGCCGCGCGCGCCATTGTCGTAAGGATTGAGCGCGACCGCGCGCTTGGCGGCATCCATTGCCGCCTCGTGATGACCCTCCAACGCGTGCGCCCAGGTCAGGATCGAGAACGCGAAGGAGGAGCGCGGATCGAGCCGGACGCTGGTTTCGGCAAGGCTCATCGCCTCGGCCCACATCTCGCGCGTGCCCTTGACCCAGCCGAACTGAATGCTCTGGATCTGGATCGTGGCGAGATAGGCGTGTGCGATCGACAGCTTGGGATCGAGCCGGATGGCCTCACGGAACAGGTCGACGGCGGCGACCAAATCCTCTTTGGTCTGCCGGTAGTAATGCGATAGCCCCTTGAGGAAGCGATCCCAGGCGGAGACGTCAGTGGAAAGCCGGGCCGGCGCCGAGGCTTCCGCACGGACGATCTCGGTGGCGATGGCAGCGGACAGGTTGGTCGTGATCTCGTCCTGCATCGCGAACAAATCGCCGATGTCGCGGTCGTAGCGGCCGGTCCAGAGCTGCTCGCCGGTCTCCGGCGCGATCAGCTCGGCGGTGACGCGGATCTTGGCGCCGGCGCGCCGCACCGAGCCCTGGATCAGGTAGGTGGCGTCGATCTCGCGCGCGATCAGCCGCGTGCTCGTGTTCTTGCCCTTGAAGGCGAAGGTCGAGTTGCGGCTCAGCACGCGATAGAAGGATTGCAGCGACAGCGCGTGGATCAGATCCTCGGTGAGGCCATCGGAGAAATATTCGTCCTGGGCGTCGCTGAGATTGGCGAAGGGCAGCACGCCGACGATCGCGGTGCGGTACTGCTGCGACAGGGCTGAGGCTTCCCGGAGCTCGGGGGCAAGCGCCGGCGCGCCCTCGGGCGTCCAGGTAAAGACTCCGACGGCATCCTTGATGTTCTTGAAGCGGTGATTGCCGGCATCCGTCAGCGGCACGGCGAGATGCTTGCTCGCCTCCCGATAGGCCTTGGCCGAGATGGCGAAGCCGCCGGGGCTCGCCACGGATTCGAGGCGGACGGCAATATTGACGTCGTCACCGAAAACCTCGTCCTCGTCGGCGATGACGTCGCCCATGTGGATACCGAGCCGGAACTGCATGGCACGGTCGGCGGGCAAATGGTGATTGCGCTCCGCCATCAGCGTCTGCATCGCGATCGCGGCCTCGGTGGCGCCGACGATGGAGGCGAACTCCAGCAGGAAGCCGTCGCCGGTGTTCTTCACCACCCGACCGCCGTGATTAAGGATGATGGGATGGATCGCGCTGCGATGGGCCTTGAAGGCGGCATGGGTGCCGGCCTCGTCGCTGCCCATCATGCGCGAGTAGCCGGCGACATCGGCGCAGACAATGGCGGCCAGACGTCTTTCCATATCCGCGAAGCTCCAAAGGGTCTTGGTCAGGAATCTGGGATCGGCCACGGCGTGGTAGTCGCCTCGAATCCCGCATTTCAAGAACCCTACCTTTATAAAGCAGATGAGGCCGAGCGGAAGCATGATCCGCATTGCAAATTCGAGCTAAATCCTACGCAATCCCGGCGGTGGACGGGGACGGGCGAACCGACTAAGCGGAACCAGGACCGCCCGGACGGGCGGCGGGAGGCCGCTTGCATGCTGGGCATTCACGAAATCGGGCTTTTCATCCTGTCGGGCGTGCTACTCAACATCACGCCGGGGCCGGATTCGGTCTATGTGATTGGCCGCAGCATGCAGATGGGCTGGCGGGGTGGCGCCGCTGCCGCCTTGGGCATCAGTTGCGGCTGCTTTGTCCATGTCGCGGGCGCGGCGATCGGTCTTTCGGCCCTGCTGATGGCCTCCTCGACCGCGTTCTCGATCCTGAAGCTGATCGGCGCGGCCTATCTCGTCGTGACCGGGCTTCAGATGCTGTGGTCGCGCCCGGTGCTGGCCTCAAGCATCGACGAGCCGGTGCGGAGCTCATTGCGGCGGGTCTTCCTCCAGGGCGTGTTCACCAATGCGCTCAATCCCAAGGTCGCGCTGTTCTTCCTGGCCTTCCATGCCGCAATTCGTCGCAGCCGATGCGCCGCACAAGCCGCTCGCCTTCCTGACTCTCGGTCTGATCTTCATCTTTACGGGGACGCTGTGGTGCCTGGTGCTCGCCGCGTTCGCGGCCAAGGCCGCGCACCGGCTGCGTCGGTCCGAAGGGGCGATCGCCTGGGTCAATCGCGCGCTCGGCGGCCTCTTCATCTATCTCGGCATCCGTGTCGCCATGCTGGAGAGCCGGTAACTCGTTCAGGCGAACTCCTTCGCCAGGGCGCCGCCCGCGAGATAGAGGCCGAGCAGGATCATCGCGATCAGGAACCAGCGGCGAAACGCTTCGGCCGGCATCCGCGCCCGCACCGACTGGCCGATGAACATGCCGGCAAAGGCCATGGCAAGGCCCACGGCGCCCGGCACGGCATTGGCCGGCGTCAGCAATCCGACCGCGGTCAGGTTGAAGGCGAGCGCCAGCGTTGCGGTGGTGAAAAACACGCCGAGCGCCTGCACCAGTTCGTCCTTTTCCATGCCGATCGCCTGCATGAACGGCATCGAGGGGATCACCTGCACGCCTGTCGAGGCCGAGATCACGCCGGTGACGACGCCGACCACGCCGCCGACCCACCTCTCGTTCCCGGGCGCGACGCGGAACTGGAATTTGTTCAGGCCGATCACGGCGTAGATGACGAGCAGGGCGCCGAGCACGATCGTGCCGTAGCGCGCATGGGGTCCGGTCAGCGCGCCGGCATTGAGCCAGCAGCCGATCACGGTGCCGATCATCAGCGGCCACAGCCGCCGCAGGATGTCGCGCAAATAGGGGCCGACGAAGGTCTGCCAGATGTTGGTGATGATGGCCGGCACGATCACGATGGCGATGGCTCGGCTCGGGGCCATGCTCACGGCGAGCAGGCCCATGGAGACCGTCGGCAGGCCGAGCCCGACCACGCCCTTGACGAATCCGGCAAGCAGGAAGACGGCGGCGATGAGGATGAGCATCGGGTCGATCATATCTGCACATTGACCGATACCGCGATCAGGCACAATCTGGAGGTTACGGAGAGAGCCTTCGCTGCAAGCGAAGGCTGAGGAGAGACCCGCCATGCGCTTCGACCTCGTCGACCTCCAGCTCTTCATTGCCGTCGCCGACCAGCGCAGCATCACCCGCGGCGCGGAGCGCTCGCACCTGGCGCTGGCCTCGGCCAGTGCACGCATCAAGGGCCTCGAGGATGCGCTCGGCGTCGCGCTGCTCAAGCGCGGGCGCCGCGGCGTCGAGTTGACCGCGGCCGGTGAGAGCCTGCTCGATCACGCGCGGCTGGTCATCCATCAGATCGACGCCATGCGCGGCGATCTCGCCGGCTTTGCCAGCGGCGTGCGCGCCAGCGTGCATTTCCTCGCCAACACGTCGGGCCTGTCGGAGCATCTGCCCAAGGCGCTCGCCGGTTTCCTGCGTGAGCATCGCGACGTCGCCGTCGACATCGAGGAGCGCGAGAGCACCGATATCGCCGCTGCCATCACCGCAGGCGCCGCCGATCTCGGTTTCGCCGCCGAGCACGCGCTGCCGGACCATATCGAACGCTTCCCCTTCAGCGAGGATCGCCTGACGCTGGTGACCTCGCGCCGCGGCCCGCTCGCCGGCCGCCGCCAGATCGATTTCCAGGAGGCGGGCGCCTGCGAGTTCGTCGGGCTCACCAGCGCCACCGCGCTCCAGATGCACATCTCGAAGCACGCCGCGCGGCTCGGCATGCGCCCGCATTTCCGCGCGCGCCTGCGCGACTTCGACGCGATCTGCCAGATGGTCGCGGCCGATGTCGGCGTAGCCCTCGTGCCCGAAGCCGCCGCCCGCCGCTGCGCCAAGACGATGCCGCTCGCCATGGTCCGCCTGCGCGACAATTGGGCCAACCGCCGCCTCGTGATCTGCGCACGAAGCTTCAAGGCTCTGCCAAAGCCGGCCAAGATGCTGGTGGAGCATCTGAGGGCAGAGGCGGTGTGAGTTGGTTACACGCTGGCGGTGCGTCCTCTCGCGCTTGGTCGGCTTCGTCCGAGGAGCAGCCAACGTGAGAGTCGTTATTGGTTCAAAAGCCTCAAGGCTTCTTCGTGAACCCGCGCGTCGCCGGCTGCGATGATGCGGCCGCCGCCCTGGGCCGGCTTGCCTTCCCAGGTGGTGACGACGCCGCCGGCGCCGGTCACGATCGGGATCAGCGCGGCGATGTCATAAGGCTTCAGCTCGGTCTCGACCACGAGGTCGACGTGACCTGCGGCGAGCATGCAATAGGAGTAGCAGTCGCCTCCGTAGCGCGACAGCCGAGCGCCCTGCTCGATGCGGCCGAAGATGGCGCGGTCGCCCTCGTTCATCAGCAGGGGGCTCGTGGTGTAGGTCGTGGCTTCCGACAGCGAAGCGCAGCGGCGGACCTGGAGCCGGCGCTCGCCGGAGGGCCCCTTATAGTTGGCCGAACCGTTGTCGCCGGAAAAGCGCTCGCCGATGAAGGGCTGGTGCATCATGCCGAACACCGGCGTGCCCTTGTGCAGCAGCGCGATCAGCGTGCCCCAGATCGGAAAGCCGCCGATGAAGGATTTGGTGCCGTCGATGGGGTCGAGCACCCAGACATAGTCGGCGTCCTCGCGCTCGTTGCCGAATTCCTCGCCGACGATGCCGTGCTGGGGAAAGTTGGCCTTGATCAGCCGCCGCATCACCGCCTCCGCGGCGCGGTCGGCCTCGGTCACGGGGTCGAAATCCTTGGTCTTGCTCTTGTCGTCGATCGACAGCGAGGTGCGGAAGAACGGCAGGATGGTTTCGCCGGAGGCGGTGGCGAGCCGTCCGATGAAGGCGGAGAAGTCGATCACCGTCACAGGCCGAATCCTCGAAGCGAAGGTTGGATGAAGCTCGCCTTCTGCCTAGCTCAATTCGCCTCCCGCGTGCAGCGTTGTCTTGATTTTGCTCCCTGGTATTTTGGATGCCGAGCCGCGCTGCCTCATCCCAGTCATCTGCTGGCCAAATATCGATCACAGAGTTGAAAACTTAGTTCCGAAGTTGCCTTGTTCGTATGCAAATGACTATCAACCCATTGAATTTCCTTATCAAAGGAACTGAATCTGGGTTTCCATGGAAGCAACTGAGCCATGTGCGAATTGCATGGGAAACCGCTGAAAAGCCCTTGCACTTTGTGCGGCGCGGTCGCATATTGTTGCGGTGCGGTAGCGCTTGGCGTTACCGCTGCCCTCCTTGGGCGTTTCCTCCCTAGACTTGGGCCGCTTCTTCATCAGAAGCGGCCCTTTTTTCTTTGCGCCTTGTTTTCGTTTTGGAGTGCGCGGCGAAGCGACAGCGACTTCGCGCCAATTGCAAACGATATGATCGTAAGAAAAGCCCGCGCCTATTCCGCCGCGGCCTGGAACGGGCCGAGATCGGCGAACGGAATCGTGGTTGCCAGCACGTCGGCCAGAATGCCGAAGTCGGAGGCCACTTGCGCAAAGCGTGCACTCCGCTCGCGCCGCCGCTCGTCCATGTAGATCGCGCGATTGAGCTCGAGCTGCACCGCGTGCAGGCCGCTCGCGGGATTGCCGTAATGTTCGGTGATGAAGCCGCCGGCATAGGGCTTGTTGCGGCCGATCGAATAGCCGAGGCCTGACAAGGTCTCCTCGACGCGATCGGGAAGCAGCGGCGTGCAGCTCGTGCCGTAGCGGTCGCCGATCACGACATCGGGCCGGCGCGGCTCGTCTCTGCTGACGCCGACCGAGGGCATCGAGTGGCAGTCGACCAGCACCACGGTGCCGAACATCTGATGCACTTTGTTGATCAGCCGGCGCAGCGCGCGATGGTAGGGCTTGTAGAGCGTCTCGATCCGCCCCAGCGCGTCGTCGACCAGGATGCGCTCGCGATAGATCTCCTGGCCGTCGCCGACCACGCGCGGAATGGTGCCGAGTCCGCCGGCGACCCGCATCGAGCGGGTGTTGGCGAAGCTCGGCAGCCGGCCGGTGAACATGCGTGGGTCGAGCTCATAGGGCTCGCGGTTGACGTCGACATAGGAGCGGGGAAAATTGACCCGCACCGTCGGAAAGCCGCGCTCGCTCAAATGGCCGATCAGCTCGTCCATGAACGAGTCTTCCGACCGCCGCAGCGCCGACAGGTCGATCCGCGACGCCGCCAGGAATTCGTCCGGATAGCTCGAGCCGGAATGGGGCGAGTTGAAGATGACAGGCGCGCGCCATTCGGCGGGCTCGAAGATCTCGAAGGCTGGCGACATGTCGCCGTCAAACCGGGTCATCTTCTCAGGCTTCGTCCCTTCGTGCCGGGATCTGGCAGGGACCAGATCGCATTGATTCGGCCGATCGAGCGGCTCTTATGTGTCGTCATTGTCCGGAATCGCAACCATTCTGCCAAGCGAAAAGATGTGAAGGACGCTGGAACATGTCTTAACCGTGCAGGCGTCGCGGCGGGGATCAGCCGGTCCGGCTCGATTGATTCGGAGCCCATTCCGGTTCACAAAGGGCCGGCAGCGCAGCTGGCCCAAGGTAAAGATTTTCACCACAAATTTACCCTCTGTCGGGCTTAGTGACCTCTGCTGATATCCTCTGGGGATTCGACGTTTCCTGCCATGCCAAAGATCCTGCTCGCCGAAGACGACAACGACATGCGCCGTTTCCTGGTCAAGGCGCTGGAAAACGCCGGTTTTCAGGTCTCGTCCCACGACAACGGCATGGCCGCCTATCAGCGGCTGCGGGAAGAGCCGTTCGAGATGCTGCTGACCGATATCGTGATGCCGGAGATGGACGGCATCGAGCTCGCCCGCCGTGCCTCGGAACTCGACCCCGACATCAAGATCATGTTCATCACCGGCTTTGCCGCGGTCGCCCTGAACTCGGATTCGGACGCTCCCAAGAACGCCAAGGTGCTGTCCAAGCCCGTGCATCTGCGCGAATTGGTCAGCGAAGTGAACAAGATGCTGGCGGCCTAAATCGGCCCCGTTCCGTCCTTGCGCACGCTCCCCTGAGCCGTTATAGGGACCCCACCGATGAAATGACCTCTAGGGCACGTAGCTCAGCGGGAGAGCACTACCTTGACATGGTAGGGGTCACAGGTTCGATCCCTGTCGTGCCCACCATCCTTCGCTCGCGAAGCGAGAGAAGGATGCCACGCCGAAGCCCAACGGGCGAAGGCGGGCTGCCGCCGCGAGTTTCGGCTAGGCAAGCCACCGATCCGTCTCCACACCAGGCGTGTCCGGCGTAGCTCGCAGAGCGAAGACGGACTGGAGCGTCTAGCTCGGTCCGGGAACGTCGGGACGCCCCCCGCATTGTTCCGCCATGCCGAAGCCCTCGACGAAATCCTTCAAGCGCGGCGACCACGTCAGCTGGAATTCCGAGGCCGGCCGCGTGCGCGGCCATATCCTGCGCGTTCACACGGAGGACGTCGACTACAAGGGCTACACTCACCACGCCAGCCCGGACGATCCGCAATACGAGATCAAGAGCGACAAGACCGACCACGTCGCCCTGCACAAGGGCCGGGCGTTACGGTTGCTGCGAAGCTGATCGGCACAAGGGGAGTCGACGAGCTCACCATGGCTCATCCCTTCTTCACCATCGGCCATGCCACACGTTCGATCGAGGAATTCGTCGAATTGTTGCAAGGCAGCTCGGTCACCTTCGTCGCCGACGTCCGCACCGTGCCGCGCTCGCGCACTAACCCGCAGTACAATCGCGAGACCCTGCCGCAATCGCTCGCGGCCGTTTCGATCGGCTACGAGCACATGGCCTCGCTCGGTGGCCTGCGCAGCCGCAAACGCGAGGTGCCGCGCGAAGCCAATGCGTTCTGGCAGAACGGCAGCTTTCACAATTACGCCGACCACGCCATGAGCCCGGCCTTTCACGGTGGCCTCGCGCATTTGCGCGAACTGGGGCAGACGCAGCGCTGCGCCATCATGTGCGCAGAGACATTGTGGTGGCGGTGCCACCGGCGGATCATCACGGATTATCTGCTCGCCGCCGGCGAGACGGTGTTTCACATTCTCGGGCCCGGGCAGGTCAAACAGGCTGAAATGAATCCGGCGGCGCGGGTCGTGGCTGGCGGCCTCCTGGCCTACCCCGCCGAGAGTTAGCTAACCGTCGCCGTCGAGGTTATGCTTACGCCGCATCCTGGCTACCATGCAGCCTTCCCCGCGAGGTCGCCCATGACCGTGTCCGTCATCGAACAGGCAAAGATCCAGGCGCAGGTGCTGGTGCCGCTGGTCAAGGCGTTGCAGGCCGAACTGGGCGAGGCGCGCGCCAACGCGCTGGTGCGCAAGGCGCTCGGCGATCTCTATCGCCGCTTCGGCGAGGAATTCTGGAAGGCCAAGAACGAGAGCGATCTCGGCAAGGCCGTGTCGTCGGCCTTCCGCACCTATGCCCGGGACGATGCGCTCGCTTATGACGTCGTCGAGCAGACCCATGACGCGTTCGCTTTCGACGTGACGCGCTGTGCCTATGCCGAGTTCTACAAGGCCCTGGGCGAGCCGGAGCTCGGTTTCCTCCTGATCTGCACCGCGGACTTTGCCACCGCGGAAGGTTTTGGTCCCGACATCAAGCTCACGCGCACGCAGACGATCATGCAAGGCGCCTCCCATTGCGACTTCCGCTACAAGCGCGATGGAGGCGGATCACAGTGAGGAGAACGATGCGGACGATCTGTCTTGCCATGGCAATGCTGACGCTGATGGCGCCGCGCGCGGAGGTGTGGTAGCGCATGCAGGCATGCTGTGCCCCACATTCCGTCATTGCGAGCGCAGCGAAGCAATCCAGACTGTTACCCGCGGAAAGATTCTGGATTGCTTCGCTGCGCTCGCAATGACGATGTTGATGCAGCCGGCACATATATACGGACCGTCACCCTGAGGTGGCCGCTTCTTCAGCGGCCCTCGAAGGGCGATGGCCTGGCTGCATCCGAGCCTTCATCCTTCGAGGCTCCCGGTGCGATGCTGTCGCATCGCGCCACTCGCACCTCAGGATGACGGTTCGAGTTTGCTCCCGCGCAGCAAGTCCTTCAGCCCGGTTGGATAGAGCCTCGGCCCGCCATTCGCGTCGAGATCGGCAAGGTCGAACCAGCGCGCGACCATTTGCTCTCCATTATCCTCGCGGAAGTCGATGCGGTCCTGGCCGGCGAACGCGCCATCCGGAAACGCGACCTTAGCGATGAACATCATCTCGTGCCCGGTCGATCCCTCGTGCACGAAAATGTTCTCCATCACCAGTGGTTCGCCAACGATGGTGACGTCGATGCCGAGCTCTTCGCTGAATTCCCGCACCAGCGCCGCGCGCCAGCTCTCGCCGAACTCGATCTCGCCGCCGAGTGGGCGCACGCCCTTGATCCGCCCCGCATCGTCGCGCACCTCGGCCGCCAGTAGCTGCCCGTCGCGCCAGTGCAGGCCGATCGCGACGACGCGGATATGGGGATGTGGGCGCCAAGTGGTCATGCGGGACCGTTATAGTACGCGTCGTCTTCGGCATGCAAAAGCGTCGCAGCCTTGATCCGCGACTCCCCGCCTGCCATTGTCCGTCATCCACCGGATGTAAAAATAGGCAGGCTTTCAAGATGAGCGGCGTGAACAAGCCCGGCGGCAACTACCTGCCGGTCATCATCCATGGTGGAATTGCCTATGTCAGCGGCCAGCTGCCCCGTCGCGGCGAAGATCTGCTGTATGCGGGCAAGGTCGGCGCTGGCGTCGATATCGCGGCCGCGCAGGAAGCTGCCGCCCTCTGCGCCGATCTCTGCATTGCGGCCATCAACCACGCAACGGGCGGAGAGGACAAGATCGTCCAGGTCCTGCAAGTCGTCGGATATGTCGCCTCGGCACCTGGATTTACCCAACAGTCGCAGGTCATGAACGGTGCCTCCGACCGGCTGATCGAACGCCTCGGCGATCGCGGCCGTCACACCCGGACGTCCGTCGGCGTCGCCGAGTTGCCGCGGGGAGCGCCGGTCGAGCTGAGCATGATTGCCGCCGTTCGGCCGTAGGCTTGTCGATCCCTGATCGACGTGGCGACGGGCGGCCTCATGTCACGAAATATTTGGCGACCGCCGCCTCGTCCCACGCGATCCCATTCCCTGGCTCCTCGCCCGGCAGCGCAAAGCCGTCCTTGATCTGCAATCGCGTCGACAGCACCGCGTCGGCCCAGTCGACATATTCCAGCCAATGCGCGGTCGGCGTCACGCAGAGCAGATGCGCGCTCACCTCCGAGAACAGGTGCGTCGACATCTCGATGCCGGCGGCATGCGCAAGCGCGGCGGCGCGGAGCCAGCCGGTGACGCCGCCGATGCGCTGCACATCAGGCATCACGTAGTCGCAGGCTTCCGCCGAGAGCGCCGCCTGCATCGAGAAGGCACCGTCGAAATTCTCGCCGATCTGCACCGGCGTATGCAGCGCGTCGGCAATGCGGGCGCAGCCGGCATAATCGTCATGGCGGATCGGCTCCTCGATCCAGGTGAGGCCCTCATCGTCGAGCATCTCGCCGCGGCGGATGGCCTCGGTCACCGTGAGTGCCTGGTTGTAGTCGCACATCAGCGTGACCTGGTCGCCGAGGGCCTTGCGCACCGCGCGCACGACCGCGAGATCCTCCCGCGCATCGGGCCGGCCGACGCGGATTTTGGCGGCCTGGAAGCCTTCGGCCAGCAGCTTGTGCGCCTCGTCTACGGCGGCGCCGGCCGGCATGATGCCGAGCCCCTTCGAATTATAAGCCCTGACCGGTTTCGGCGCGCCGCCAAGCAGGCGGGCGAGCGGCAGGCCGCGTGTGCGCGCCAGTGCGTCCCAGGCCGCCATGTCGATGCCGGACTGCGCCAGCCGTTGCAGGCCGGCGAGGCCCAGCAGCGTGAAGCGTTGGGCCAACTTGCGCTCGATCTCGAACGGCAGCAGCTCGTCGCCGGAGAGCAAGTCTGATATTTCCGTGACCATCGCTGTCAGCGGCTTCAAGGCCGACGGCGTGATCGAGAACAGATAGGCATGGCCCACCGCGCCCTGATCTGTCTCGCAGTCGATCAGCACCAGCGGCGCTCTGGCGACCGCCCCGGTCGAGGTCTGGAGCGGCAGGTTCATCGGCACGATCACGGGGCGCGCGACAAAGCGCTTGATGCGGATGGTATCGGTCATGGCACTGGTTCCGGATGATCAACGCAGGTTGATGGCGATCTTAAACATCCGTGATGAAACGAAAAGGCGCCTGTTGCGACCACCCATAAAATGGGGTTGCGCGGGCTTGCGATTATTGGCTCTGTGCGGCCCGCATTCTTTGCCGAAAATCCCGAGATTCGCGACAAAATCGCACACAGCGGAGCCACAGAGTGAAACAAGAGATCTCCGAGCAACAGCGCAAGAGCGGCGTCCTGACCGGCGCCGCGATCGTCTTCCTTCTGCTTGCCCTGCCGCTCGCGGTGTGGCTGGACCTGACCGAGCTCAGCAAGATGGCGCTGCGCCGGCAGGCCACCGATCTCAACTCGGTGATCACGAGCGTGCGCAGCTATTACGCCTCCAACGTGGTCGGGCGCGTGCTCGCCAATCCCAACGGCACGACCAGGGTCGTGCACAATTACGAGTCCGTTCCCGGCGCAATCCCGATCCCGGCGACGCTGTCGCTGGAGCTCGGACGGGTGATCGGCGCGCAACAGGAGAACATTACCTATCGTTTCGTCTCGGACTTCCCGTTCCAGAACCGCGCCCCGCACCAGCTCGACAAGTTCGAGAGGGACGCGCTGGAGGCGCTCAGGAAAGACCCCGAGCAGAAGATCGTGGAGACCGAGACCTCGCTGTTCAATGACAAGGTCCGCCTCGTTGCACCTGTTACGATGGGGCCGGCCTGCGTCAGCTGCCACAACAGCCACCCCGAGAGCCCGAAGAAGGACTGGAAGGTCGGTGACATCAGGGGCATCCAGGAGGTCATCATCGCGCAGCCGATTGCCGCCAACATCTTTTCGTTCAAGTTCCTGCTGGCCTATTTCGTGATCGCCGCGGGCAGCGGCCTGGCGTTCCTGTCGCTCCAGCGCCGCCAGGCGAGCCGCATCAAGACCATGAACAAGGAGCTCGAATCCGCCAACGACTTCCTGGCGTCGCTGTCGATGAAGATCTCGCGCTACATCCCGCCGCAGGTCTACAAGAGCATCTTCTCGGGCCAGAAGGACGTCACTATCCACACCGAGCGCAAGAAGCTCACCATCTTCTTCTCCGATATCCAGAACTTCACCGCCACGGCCGAACGGCTCCAGCCGGAGCAGCTGACGCAGCTTCTCAACGAATATTTCACGGAGATGTCGGCGATCGCTCACGAATATGGCGGCACCATCGACAAGTTCATCGGCGACGCCATGCTGATCTTCTTCGGCGATCCCGAGACCAGGGGCGATCGGGCGGATGCGCAAGCCTGTCTCCAGATGGCCTGGCGCATGCAGCAGCGCCTGGCCGAGCTCAATGCGAAATGGCGCGCCTCCGGCATCGAGCAGCCGTTCCGCTCGCGCATGGGCATCAACTCGGGCTATTGCAATGTCGGCAATTTCGGCAGCAGCGACCGCATGGACTACACCATCATCGGCGCCGAGGCGAACCTCGCCGCGCGCCTGCAATCGATCGCCGAGCCCGGCGGCATCGTGCTGAGCTACGAGACCTTTGCGCTGGTCAGCGACATCGTCCGCGCCCACGCCCTGCCGGCGATCACGATGAAAGGCATCAGCCGCGAAGTGATTCCCTATTCGGTGGATGCATTAAGCGATGTCGCGACGGCGAATAGCGGTATCATCACCGAGCGCGCCCCGGGCCTCGAGCTCTATCTCGATCCCGCCGTGGTGAAATCCGGCGACGTCGCGCGCGTCCGCTCGCTCTTAGAGAACGCGCTGGCCTCGCTGAAGCCGGCGTGAGGGGCTTCTTACCCTCCAGGGGAGGGTAAGAGGCACCTCACCGCGCGGCGCACCGAATAGGCTCACCGCGCCGCGCCTTCCGTGAACGCCGTCTCGATCACCTCACCAAAAGGCTGCCACGAGCGGCCGTCGAACTGGACCAGCCGCATCTGTCTGATCGGCAGATAATTGTTCGGAGAGGTATTCATCCTGATGTTGGGCAGCGCAACGGAGGGCTGATGATCCCTGAGTGACGCCGCCTGACGCATGATGTTCTCGCGCGAGAAGTCGTTGCCGCATTGCTTCAGCACCTGCGTCAGCGCCTCGGCTGCGGCGTAGCCATAGAGAGCGGCGCTGTTGTTGGTGCTTTCGACTTGATGGTATTTGTCCATGAAGGCGAACCATTCCTTCATGGCGGAGTCGTCTTTCCAAGCGGGATCGCTCGGATCCTTCAGAAAGGCCGCCGAGATCACGCCCGCCGAGTTCTCCAGGCCCGCGGGCGCCATCGCATTGGCGATCGAGGCGGAGGCGTCGTTGACGATGAAGACCGGATGCCAATTCATTGACGCCGCCAGCTTGATCACCTTGGACGCCGTCGACGGCACGCCGAGAAAGACGAAGATGTCGGCGCCCGCGCGCTTGAGGATCGAGACGTGTCCGTCGAGATGCTCATCGGCAATGTCGAAGGCGATGTCGACGAGGACGTGACGGTTGAGATCGCCAAGGCCTTCCTGGATGCCCTTGTAGAGCATGCGGCCGAACTGGTCGTTCTGCCAGAGCACCACGATCTTCTTTCTGGGATAATAGGCCTGGATGTAGTTGGCATAGATGCGCCCCTCGGATCTGAACGGCGGCTGCCAGCCCATGGTCCAGGGAAACGCGTTTGGCTGGCTCAGCTCCTCATCGCCGGTGGCGACGAACAGCTGCGGGATATTCTTCTCATTCAGGTACCGGCGCGTGGCGAGATTGCCGGGCGTGCCGAACGAGCCGAACATCAGATGCACGTCGTCCTTCTCGACGAGATTGCGTGTCAGATCCAGCGCCGTCGCCGGATCGGAATTGTCGTCGCGCGTGATGAAGCGGATCTTGCGGCCGTTGATGCCGCCGCGCGCGTTGACCATGTCGAAATAGGCCGCCTCCGCCTGCCCGATCGCGCCGAACTCCGAGAGCGGCCCTGAATACGGCATGACATTGCCAATGCGGATTTCCTTGTCGCTCGCCGGTTGCTCGGCGTGTTGCAGCGACATCGCCCCAAGCGATGCCAAGGCAACGATTGGAACGAACAGCAGTCTGCCGGTGACACGCATGCTCGACACCCTGTCGTTGGCCCCCAACGAGGTCGGCTCAATCCGCAGCAAGGCGGGTTAGTGTAGGTCAAGCCTTTGTCAATCGTGTGGCTGAGCGGTTTGCTTCAAAGCAGCGTCAGCCGGCAGCGCGGACGAAAGCGGCAGGCCTGCTGACCCGCCGACCTGCCTACAACCGCCCGCTACGGCAACCCCCGCGCCTCGAGCTGGCGCACCAGCAGCAGCGTCGGCTCGGCGAGGCTGTCGCCCGAGCCGTCCAAGCCAAACGCGGCGGCGATGCCGTCGCGGCTGCGCAGCAATGCGCTGCGCGGGCAATGGCCGGCGCCGCAGAGCGTCTTCTTCAGTGTTTCGCCCTGCGCCACGAGGCCGGCGGAATCGTCCGCGGCCCAGGCCAGCACGATCGGCACATCGACATTGAGGATGCCGGGGAAGACCGAGCGCTTGTCGTACTGGGTGGCATCCAGGCCGAGATAGGCCTTCTCGCTGTCGCTGGCGTCCTTGCCGGCGCGGTAGATCCCGGACACCAGCACGACGCCGGCGACGTCGGCGCCGTCGGTCTGCAGCTCGGGATGCGCCAGCAGGGTCGCGACATGGAAGGCGCCGGCACCGTAGCCGACCGCGACGATTTCGCGGGCATCGCCGTTGAACAGGTCGATATTGCCGTGGACCCACGATAGCGCGGCCGCCACGTCGGAGGCGCCGGCCGGCCAGGTCGCCGCGGGCGCCAAGCGATAGTTGACGCGAACCCCGATCATGCCGTTGCGCGCGGCAAAGCACATGGCTTGGTCCTGGATCTGCCGCGACAGCTCAGGCGCGGCGCGGTCGCCGGTGAAGGTGTCGCCCGCCACGAACAGCAGCACCGGCCGCGGTGTGTCCGCCTTGGTCGCGCTGGTCGCGACATCGAGCACGTTGGCCTCGCTCTCGCCATAGCGCAGGCCGCGCGAGAAGGTGACCTGCTCGCACAGCCGCGCGGTGCCGCCGGCGGTGGTGTCGGAATCGGTGAGGCCCACTTGCACGAGATCGGACGGCGGCGAGAGCCGGCCCGGCAAAGGTCCGTGCGCGGAGGCCGTGGTCATGGTCAGAAGCAGGAAAAATGTCAGATAATTCTTCATGGTGATGGCGGCCTTGCGGGGCCCATATTGGCGCGCTGATCTGGCCTGTCTTTTCAATTCGCCTCATTAGTCAGCCGGCCTTGAGGCGAATTCGCGGCATCCTGGCCAGCACGCGGCCGGCGCGGAACAGGCGCCCCCTCGCATGCGGCCGAATTTGGTACACACGTTCGCAGGGCCCGGAAGGATTGTGCGGAGCGACGGTTTTGTCTCGATCCGTCAGGCTGTTGGCCGGCGCCGCCCGGCCTTGAGCCGGAAACGGCTTTCTACTGTGCATGGGGTTGTTTTCGCAGTTTTTGTTTTGGACGACCCGTCAGGCCCGCTTCATTGTCCGCAAGGTGATGGAGTAGCGCCGCGCCGCGACCGGCGGGATGCTGTGCGCCCATTGCGATCGCGCCTCGCCGTCCATCATGTAGAGCGAGCGCGGCAGGGCTTCGAGCGTATGGCGCTCCCACGTCTCGCCCCTGCGGCGGCGGAAGCGGAAGTTGCAGGGCGAGCCCAGTGACAGGCCGAAGACCTTGTCGAAATGCGGCTTGTCGCGGTGCCAGCCGATGCCGACGCCGACCTCGTACTCGGTGCAGAGCACCTGCCGGACGCTGCCCTCTGGCAACCCCGCCCAGGCCTCGGCCTGGCGCGCGACCGGCCGCACCCAGTCCGGGATCGGCTCGGCCTCGGCGAGCCGCTGCAGCGCATAGTCGTAGCGATAGCCGAACGATGCCACGCGGCGGTTACCCTCGAACGCGCCGAACTGAAAGCGCTGGAGCGGCAATGCTGCGATGCGGCCGATCAAGTCCTGCTCGGTGGCGGACTCGATAAAATTGTCCGTGTAGCGGAGCCCAGCGGGCTCCGCCTGCGGTTCTGCGAACAAGCCAAGCTGTGTCATTCCTCGCACGTCCGTGATGGAACCTATTGGCGGCTGCTGCGACTTACATATAACGCGGGAAGAAACGTGCGAGGCTGTCATGGCAGAGAAGCATACCGCCGATCCGGTAGAGATCATGCGGGCGACCGGTCATCCTGAGCTGGAATACGCCGCCGGCTGGACCATCGCCGGTCTCGCAACCATCGGCACCATCGTCGCCGTCTGGGTGTTCGCGATCTAGGCTAGAGGGAATTGGAGCTCGAAGGCCGCGCCCTCGTCGGTCGGCTTCAGCCTGATCGAGCCGCCATGGCTCGCCATCACCGCACGCGCAATCGCCAGTCCCATCCCGGTGCCGCCCTGGTCGCGGCGGGTGGTGAAGAATGCGTCAAAGATTCTGTCGCGGTTCGGGGCCGAGATCGGTTCGCCGTCGTTGCTTGCGGTCAGCCGCAGGGTCGTACGCTCGTCCACCGCCTCCAGCCTGATCGTCCGCGCCTTGTGCCGCATCGCGTTGTCGGCGAGATGCGACAGCACGATCAGCGCCTTCTCCGAGGACATGCCGATTGTCCGGTCGAGGCTGCCGCTGGCTTCGATCGAGCTTGCCGGAAACCGGTTCCTGAGATCGGCGATCACGGGCGCAAGCTCGGTGCGCTCGTTCTGCGGCAGGCTCTCTGCGCGAGCCAGCTCCCGCAGCCGCTGCGCCATCGCCTCGAGCCGCTGGGTATCCGACAGGATGTTGGCGATGAAGGTCTTCTGCTCGGCCGGCGTCAGGCCCTCGGCCTTGCCCTGAAGTGAATCCTGCAACAGCTCGGCTGCGCCCTTGATCGAGGTCAGTGGCGATTTCAGCTCGTGGGTGAGATGGGCCGAGAACGTCGCGATATAGTCGGAACGCCGCGCCAGCTGCTCGGCCATGCCGAGGAAACTGTGCGAGAGCTGGGCGAACTCGCGCGTGCCGTAGTGCTTTAGCGGCTGGAATGCCTCGCGGTCGCCGCGGCCGATTCTCGCTGCGCGCTCGACCAACTCGCGCATAGGCAGCGTGATGGTACGCGAGAACACGAGGCCGATCGCGATCGTGCCGAGGATCACGGCGAGCCCCGCCAGCACGAACTTGGCCCGCTCCTGGTAAAGATGATCGAAGATGTTGCTTGGCGTCCGCGTGGTGTAGATCACCCCGGCGACGCGGTTGTTGACGATGACCGGCATCGCCGAGAACACATGCACGCCGAGGCCGCGGCTGAAGGAGTAGATCGGCGGCGGCGGCTTGTCAGGCACGCGGTTGCGCAAGGTGGCGCGGTATTGCCCGTGCAGGGCGTCCGCGACCTCCTCGATATGAGCGAGCGACTGTCCGACCTCCTGCCGCCCGGCGATCACCACCCCTTGCGGATCGAGGATGCGGAAGCCTGCCAGCGTCACCTTCTGGGTCTCGCGGATGATCGGCGTCAGCTTCGCGCCGATCTCGACATAGGCTGCTTGCGCCGGCTGGGGCGCGGGCAGCGCATCCGGCCGCCGCCGCAAGAGGTCGTTTGCGGTCAGATCAAGCGCGGGACGGATCGGGGTGACCTGGTCGCCGGGATCGGGCAGCACGCCCGGCGGCACCTCGGCGCCGAGCATGAGGCCGCTGTCGAGCCTTGCCGCGACTTCCTGTGCATAGATCGTCGCCAGCACGCGGCTCTGTGCGATCAGCTCAGCCTGGGTCTGGCGGATGAGCTGGTTGTCGTAGAGACGAAAGAAGAACAGGCCAACCAGCGGCAGGATGGCGACAGTGGCCAGCACCGTGAAGATGACGAGCCCAAGCGACGGCCGCCATTTGTCTGGCGCCGCGCTCATGCCTCTTTCTCGCAGCGGCCGAGCTTGAAGCCGACGCCGTGAATGGTCTCGATGACGCTCTCGCAATTCAGCGCGGCCAGCTTGGCGCGGATGTTGCGGATGTGGCTGTCGATGGTGCGGTCGGAGACCTGGATGTTGAGCTGGTAGGCCGCGCGCATCAGCTGCTCGCGGTTGAACACCGATGTCGGCCGGGTCAGGAACGCGCGCAGAATGCCGAACTCGATCGCGGTCAGCTTCAGCGGCGTGCCGGCGAAGGACGCCAGGTGCTGCTCGGGATCGATCAGCAGGCCGCCTTGCGCCAGCGCGGTGGGTCCGGCCATGATCTCGCCATTGCGCGGACTGAGGCGGCGCAGGATGACGTTGACCCGCGCCACCAGCTCGCGCGGGCTGAACGGCTTGGTCACGTAGTCGTCGCCGCCGATCTCGAGGCCGAGGATGCGGTCGATCTCCTCGTCGCGGGCCGACAGGAACAGGATCGGCACGTCGGACGTCTTGCGGATCTCGCGGCAGACGTCGAGGCCGTCGAACTCGGGCATGCCGATGTCGAGCACGATGAGATCGGGCCTGTCGGCCGCAAATCGGCTGAGCGCCTCCTTGCCGTCGCGGGCCTCGATCACGTCCATGCCGGCCTTCTTCAGGGCGACGCGGATGACCTCGCGGATGTGGCCTTCGTCGTCGACGATGAGAATGCGATGCGCCAAGAAACTCTCCGCTCACTCTGCCGGCCGGCTGCCGGACTGATCTTTCGCCAGCGCGTCCAGCCTGCGCTGGAGCCGCCAGCTCCGAAAGCCCCAGCTCCGCCAGGCCAGTTCCTGACGCTGCTGTTCTACAAGGCGGTCACGTCGCGACACAAGGCAGCCCTCGGGGTTGCCCCACCGCAGCAAGATGGCTTTGTCGATGGCGGGTAGCGCCTGCGGTCCGAGCGTCAGGAGATAGTTGATGTCGATCTGCGCGCCCTTGCCCGATGCCTCCCGGCTGTGGGCGACATTGGAGTCGGCGATGAAGGCATCGAAGTTCACGAGCGAGCAGCCATAGAGCACGATCGCGAGCGCGATCAGATTGACGCCCACGAGCCATTGGTTGGACCGGTTGAGGGCGATGCGGGCAACGATCAGGATCAGCCCCAGCGCCACCAGCCCCATCCAGATGAAGGCTGCGATCCGCCAGTAAGTCAGCATGTAGATGTCGACGTAGAGGTCGAGGCGAAGGATGGAGGAGGCGACGAGAAGCACGTTCTGCCCAACCCAGAGATAGACCAGCGGCCGGATCACCTTCGAGTTCTCGGCCGGCCCGCCCGGGCGCATCGCCACCAGCACAAAGGCCGCGGCGAGCAGGGCGGTCACGATCAG
The DNA here is from genome assembly GCF_054060315.1 of Bradyrhizobium sp. USDA 4354. Lineage (NCBI taxonomy): Bacteria > Pseudomonadati > Pseudomonadota > Alphaproteobacteria > Hyphomicrobiales > Nitrobacteraceae > Bradyrhizobium > Bradyrhizobium sp. USDA 4354. The sequence continues at coordinate 2,556,276 of NZ_JBSSDC010000001.1, forward strand.
CGGGTAGGCACCGCGATGCGCATAGCCCGCATAGGTCAGATTGTCCGGCAGCGCCACATGCCCCCAGAGATAGATGCCGTCGAGAATGGACTGCGCCGCGAACAGCAGGTTGAACAGGATCAGCGAGCGCAGGATGGTGGAGGGGCCCAAGAATTCAGGCGAGACAAGAGGCGGAAGCGGAGGCGGCGTGGGACCATCGGCGACGGCCATGGTGACAATCTTCCTGCGCCGCCAGCGCACATGAATGAAGGGCCAGACCAGCGCCAGCATCGAGGTCCAGAACAGAACGCGCCACATATTGACATATTCGAAGATGACCTTGGGATTGAGCAGGGACACCCATTGCTCGATCACCGGATTCGCCGCCGCAAACAATGCGACGAACACCGTGCCAAGCGCCGCCGGCAACAGCCAGAGTGCGATGCCGCGGGTGAACGCGGAGATGTTGAAGATCTGAAGCGCCTCGGGGAAGAACCTGAACGGTCCAAACAGGACGAAGTTGCGCAGCGCGCGGGCGCGCTCGGTGAGCTCCGTCGTCTCCATATTGGTCGCGACCAGCAGCGCAATGGCGAGTGACGCGACGAGGATCAGGAACGACAGCGTGTTGAGCTCCTCGATGGCCGGGACAACGCCGAGCGTCAGGATCGCGCCGCCGATCGCCGCACGCCGGAAGTCCAGGGCTGCGTGATTGAACAGCACCGACACGCAGGCGGTCGCGATCGCAAAGAGCGTCAGCGACAGCCCGATCCGCTGGCCGTAGAGCAGCCAGTCGGCGAGCGCGGCCAGCAGCAGCGCCATTGCGAGCTTGGCCGACAGCGCAGAAGGCCTGATCGGTTGGGTGTCCGTCGTCGACGTCGAAGCCAGGCTCGTCATGTCCAGAGAGTCTCCGTGAATGGTGGCATCACGAACTCTGAACGGCACTTGTGCAGAAGGCGGGATCATCGTCTGCACGGTTTCAGGAGTCTTTTGCAGATTTCGTGCAGGTGCGCGTTTGGCTCTCGCGCAGCATGACTCGCTTTGTTAGGTGCAAAGCAGTCATCACCCATCCCATGTGGCGCATCATGCAATTCCTTTGCCGTATCGGTCTCTTCCTGCTCTGGCTGGCTGCGCCTGTCGTCGCATTCGTTGCCGCAAACAAGAACGATCCCTATCTGCTCATGTTGCGCGGCGCCGGAAACGCCGCGCTTGTCGTCGCGAGCATTGTCGTCGTCATCGTCCTGCTGCGGACGGGGCGCTGGCGCACCATCGCCGGCAAGGCGCTCGTCATGCTCTGGTGCCTGCCGCCTGTCCTGATGTCCGCCGCGCATCTCAAGTACGAGCTGCGCAAGCATGGCGTTCTCAGCGCGAGCGCCGCCGAGGCGCGCCAGCTCGGGCCTCACTTCATGGTCGGCTATTCCTCCTTTCCCGAGGTCGCGCGTCTCGCCGAGAAGGGCCTGATCGGTGGCGTCTATGTCACCCGGCACAATATCCGCGGCCGCACCATCGAGGCGCTGCGGGCCGAGATCGCGGCGCTGCAGGAGAAGCGGCGCGCAGCCGGCCTGCCGCCGCTGATCATCGCCGCCGATCAGGAAGGCGGCATCGTCGGGCATCTTGCGCCGCCGCTGACGAAAGTGCCTGCGCTGGCAACGCTCACGGAGCTTGCCCCCGACGATCAGCAGGCCAAGGCCGAAGAGTTCGGCCGCATCCACGGCCGCGAGCTCGCCGGGCTCGGCGTCAACCTCAACCTCGCGCCGGTGCTAGATCTCAAGCCGCCGGCGCGGCGCAACCGTCTCGATTTCCACACGCTGATCGGCCAACGCGCGATCGCGAGCGATCCCGCCGTGGTCAGCACCATCGCGAGCGCCTATGTGCGCGGGCTGGAAGAGTCAGGCGTCGGCGCCACGCTCAAGCATTTTCCGGGCATCGGCCGCGTGCGCACCGACACGCATCATTTCAGCGCCAATCTCGATACGCCGGTGAAGGAGCTGGAAGCAACCGACTGGCTTCCGTTCCGTGAGGTGCTGTCGCATTCGCGCAGCGCGCTCATGGTCGGCCATGTCACGCTCACCGCCGTCGATCCCGACCGCGCCGCCTCGCATTCGAAGCGCGTCGTCGAAGGAATCATTCGCGAGAAGTGGGGTTATCAGGGCGTGGTGATGACCGACGACCTCGTGATGGGCGCGATCTACCAGAACGACGTCTGCAAGGCCGTGGTGGAAGCGATCAACGCCGGTGTCGATCTGTTGCTGGTCGCCTATGACGGCGCGCAGTTCTACCGCGTCTTCGCCTGCGCTATCGACGGATTGCGGCAGGGCGAGCTCGACGCGGCGATGCTGCGCGCGAGCGCGGCGCGGCTGGAGCGGGGCTTTCCGACCGCGCAGGCGCAGACTGTTTCGCGCGCGATCAGCGTCGCCCGTCAGAACTAGTCACATACTGATTTGATCGTGCAGAACCGCCCCACGCGACGGCGCGAGGCGGTTCGATTCGGCTCGTCCGTGCGTCGCCTCGGGCGCTCCTTATTCGGCCTGCTCCAGCGCGGCGGGCATCTTCGCCACAGACATTAGCGACCGCGCGACCTGATTGAGCAGGAGATCGGCGTTCTCTTCCTCCGCGAGCGATTTGGAGAGCAGGGCGACGAGGGCGCTGTGGCGGAGCTGCTGCGCGAGATTGCGTGCGGTGGTGTAGCCGGCCATCTCGTAATGTTCGACGCGTTGAGCCGCTCCGATCAGCGCGAGGTCGGCGGCTGCATCCTCCTTCTCCTGGCTTTCCTTCATGACTTCCTGCCCTTCCTCGATCAGGCCCATCATGCCCTTGCACGGCTTGGCGCGAGCGTTCTCGCCGAGCAGCTCGAAGCATTCGTTGATGCGTTCGATCTGATTCTCGGTCTCGGCCAGATGCTGCTCGAACAGTTCCCGCAGCTGGTCGAAGCGGGCGGACTGCGCCATCTTGGGAAGCGCCTTCGTCAGCTGCTTCTCGGCATGGAGAATGTCGCGCAGCTCATGAAGCAGGAGATCGGTCAGGCCGGCCTCGTCGACAGGCGGCGAGCTCTCCGTGACGATCGGGGTGGCAGCGCCGGGATCTGCGGACTGCAGCGCAGGCGACTCCGTGAACACCCAGTCCTCTCCCTCGTTCCAGGGACCGCGGGTGTCGATTTCGCCGTGGTCGCCGCTGCCGGTGGAGTCGTTGAAGTACTGGTTCACCAGGCCGGGTGTCGGAGCAATCCTGCCGACACTGAAGGCCGGCTTCGACAGGCTTTCGAGCGCTCGCGCGAACGCCTTCATATGCGTGATCTCGCGCGTCATCAGGAACTGCAGCGCGTCCTTGCTGCCGGCGTCGTCGCAGAAATTGATCAGGCGTTCGTAGACGATCTTCGCACGCGCCTCGGCCGCGATGTTGCTGCGGAGATCGACGTCGAGCTCGCCGGTGATCTTGAGGTAGTCGGCCGTCCAGGGATTGCCTTGCGAGTTGAACAGATTGACGCCGCCTCCGCCGGCAATCGCAATCAGCGGATCGGCTTCGGCCGCCTGGCGGTCGTTCCGCGAAGGTGCGAGATGCATCCGGGCAAGGCAACCGACGACTTCGAGATGGCTGAGCTCCTCGGTGCCGATATCCATCAACAGGTCCTTGCGGTCGGGATCCTCGCAATTCAGCCCCTGAATCGAATATTGCATTGCAGCCGCAAGTTCGCCGTTGGCGCCGCCGAACTGTTCGAGGAGCATACTGCCGAAGCGCGGATCGGGTTCGTCGACGCGCACGGTGAACATCAGCTTCTTGACGTGGTGATACATGGGACGGCTCGCGCTGTGAGGAAAACTACGCGCGACAACGAGCCCTTGGAATGTTCGTTCCTCGTCATCCTCGAGATTCAGGTTACGATGCCGCGCGACCCGACGTGATGTTCGGGACCGCGTCTGTCGTCAGCGGGCTATTGCCTGCGCGATCAGTCCGTCGATCATCGCGCGCACGAGGGTCGCGATTTCCTTGCGCAGCGCCGGCAGCGGCACGGCGACCAGCTTCTGCTCCAGTCCCAGCGCCACCATGCCATGCACGGCCGAGAACAGGCTGCGCGCCGTGATGCCGAGTTCCTCCGGGCTGCGTTCTGGAAACAGCGCGGCCAGCGGCTGGTAGATGTGGCGGAACAGTTGCATCTGGTCGTGAACGGACCAATCGGGGACGAGCTTGTCAGCCGCCATGCGGTGTTCGAACAGCGCGCGCCAGAGCTGGAGGTTGTCGGCCGCGAAATCACAATAGGCGATCGCGATGCGGATCAGCGTCTCCTGTGGCGACGGGTCGCCCGCGCTTTCCGCCGCGCTGAGCGCCTCATCGAGGCGAAGCAGCGTGCGCGAGCCGACGCGCAGGACGAGTTCGTCGACGTCGGTCACGAGATTATAGACCGCGCCATTGGCGCAGCCGATCTCGCGGGCCAAATCGCGGGTTTTCAGACCCGCCAAACCCCGCTCGGCGATCATCTGCTCGGCCGCCTGGATCAGGTTGACCCGCAACTTCTCTCGACGTTCCAGGGCTTTAGCCATTCCTAACCAAATTCTTGAGCGTCGCTCAAATATTTATTGAACGATGTTCACGATCTCTGCTACAAAGCATGTGTGAGCAACGCTCATAAACAGGGAGCAGACAATGTTCAAGACCGTCGTGACACTTTTCCGCGGCAGCGTGGCCGCCGCGGGAGAGGAGCTGGAGGACCGTACGGCCCTACTGATCCTCGACCAACAGATGCGCGATGCAGCCGCCGCCCTCGAGCGCAGCAAGCGAACGCTGGCGCTGGCGATTGCGCAGGACCAGCAGGAAGGCCGTAAGCTCGAGGCGACCATCGCGCGCATCGCCGATCTCGAGACGCGCGCCGTTGCCGCGCTCGATGGCGGCCGCGAGGACCTTGCCAAGGAGGCCGCCGAAGCCATTGCGGCCCTCGAGGCCGATCGTGATGCGGCGATGACGGCACGCGCGCTGTTCGCAACCGAGATCGCCCGGCTGAAGCGGCACGTGACCAACGCGCAGGCCCGCATCACCGAGCTCGATCGCGGCCGTCGCGTCGCCCGAGCCTCGGAGGCGGTGCGTTCGCTTCGTCGCAGCGGCATCGAGGCAGCACGTCCCCACGAATCCACGCTGCCGGAGGCGGAGAGCACCTTGCGGCGGCTGCGTGAGCGGCAGATGGAGGCCCAGGCCGCCGATGACGCGCTGGTCGAGCTCGATGCGGCCACCGGTCCGCTCGCCACCGCCGAGAGACTCGCCGAGCAGGGTTTTGGCCCCCGGCTCAAGACGACTGCGGACGACGTGCTGGCACGGTTGAAGTCCAAGCATACGCCGACGGTCTGATCTCACATCCGATCATCATTCGAACCAACAGGAGACCACCATGAACCAAAACGGTCAGCCCCACAGCAGCGCCTGGGTGACTTTCACTTACGTGTCCTTCGCAGCTTCGGCCTTCCTCCTCGCGGTCGGCATCTTCTTCCTGCCAATCGATCTCTGGATGAAGGGCTATCTCACCATGGGAGTCGTTATGCTGATTCAGACTTGCATCACACTGACCAAAACAGTGCGCGACAATCACGAGAGCAGCCGGCTGGTGAACCGCATCGAGGATGCCAAGGCCGAACGGCTGCTGATGGAGGTTTCCAAGGCCGCTTGAAAAAAGGCGGCTTGAAGAAAGGCGGCTTGCATCGGTCCAAACACGAGCAAGAGAGCCGCGGAGCAACACGCTCCGCCGCTCTCGCGTTGTGATCATCCGGAATGACGCCTTGATGGGCCCGCGATCCCCATCACGCATTGTGCTTCGACTGCAGGTGCGATATGGCTCTCGCGCTTTCCAGAGGCGGAGACGAGCTTTGTCGAAACAATCCCTGCGCGAGGAGGCCGAGCGCCTGATCCGCGAATCGATGGAAAAGAAGACCATCGTCGTCAAGCAGGGCTCGACCCGCATCGAGGCCGTCTGCGGCAAGTGCGGCGCCCCGAACCGGGTGCAGGCGGAGAAGGGCCAGACCCGGGTCAAGTTTGCGTGCAAGAATTGCGGGCACAAGCAGGAGACGCTGTAGGGCGTTTGCGCGAACTTGCCGCGGGGCGAACACTCCAACCCCTCATCCTGACGAGCCCGCTGAAAGCGGGCGTCGCGAAGGATGGAGGTCCCAGCCGGGCCTGCATGGTTCGAGACGCGCGCAAGGGTGCGCTCCTCACCATGAGGGGTCTGATTGCTACTCCGCCTCCACGAACTTCTTGAACGCATCCGCATAATCCGGGTGCCAGCGCGACAATGGCGGGCGGTTCTCGATGATGTCGCCGGCCGCCCACAGCATGCGCTTCTCGTCGAGCGCGCGCGGCACGTCGTTGTCCGGACACAGGATATAGAAATCGCCGGCTTCCAACCGGGCCAGCATGAAATCGACCGTTTGCTCCGGCGTCCAGGCCCCGGCCGGCTTTTCCGTGCGTCCTTTCGCGGTGAGGCCGGTGAAGACGAAGCCGGGGATCAGCAGGTGTGCCGCAATGCGACAGTCTTTCGTGTTGCGCAGCTCATGCTGGAGCGCTTCGGTGAATGCCTTCACGCCAGCCTTGGAGACGTTGTAGGCGGGATCTCCGGGCGGCGTCGTGATGCCCTGCTTCGAACCGGTATTGATGATGAGACCGGGTTTGCCGCGGGCGATCATGGCCGGCGCGAAGATACGCGAGCCGTTGATGACGCCCCACATGTTGACGGCGATGATGCGCTGCCAATTGTCGGGCGCGCCGAACAGCGTGCTGCCGGGCTGGATGCCGGCATTGTTCATGAGGACGTCGGTGCCGCCGAACCGTGCGCGCACCGCGCGCTCCAGTTCCGTCACGCTCTCGATCTTGCTGACATCGACGGCGTGGGTCATCACGTTTGCGGCGGCCGTGACGGATGACAGTTTTGTTGCAGCTTGTGCCAACCGTGTCTCGTCGACATCCGCGATACACACCTTCATTCCAGCGCGCGCAAAGGCGATGGCAGCGGCCAATCCGATGCCGGATGCGCCACCTGTGATCACGGCAACATTGTCTTTGACGATGGCGGGATGCGGCATGGATCGTCTCCATTGGTGGGCTCTCGGTCGAGCTATAACATGGCAGCAGTCCGACCCTGCACAAGTCGGCATAGGAGGTCTTCGTTCTGCGCTGCCTTTACGCCTATCCGGCACGGCTGTATCCTCGATCGAACGATCCCGCCCAGATCGAACCAATCAATCACCTGACAGGGAGTGCAGCCATGGCTGTGTCGCAGGCTATTCCGATAACGCGCCATCCGTTCGCAAACGGGTCCTACAAGCAGATGCTGATCGACGGGAAGTGGGTTGATGCAGCCTCAGGCAAACGCTTCGAGACCCGCAATCCCGCAACCGGCGAACTGCTTGCAACTGTCGCCGAAGGCGACAAGGAGGACATCGACCGCGCAGTCGCGGCCGCCCGCCGCGCGTTCGAAAGTCCGTGGAGCAAGGTCAAGCCGTTCGAGCGGCAGAACCTGCTCTTGAAGCTCGCCGACCTCGTCGAGAAGAATTTCGACGAATTGTCGCAGCTCGACACGCTCGACATGGGCGCGCCTCTCAGCCGCACCCGCGCCTATCGCCTTCGCGCCATTGGCATGCTGCGCTATTACGCCGGCCAGACCACGGCGATCCACGGCGAGACAATCGAGAACTCGCTGCCCGGCGAGATTTTCTCCTACACGCTGAAGGAGCCGATCGGCGTCGTCGGTGCCATCATTCCCTGGAACGGCCCGCTCACCGCGACGATCTGGAAGATCGGTCCGGCGATCGCGACCGGCTGCACCGTGGTGCTCAAGCCCGCGGAAGAAGCGCCGCTGACCTCGCTGCGCATCGCCGAGCTGGCGATGGAGGCGGGCATTCCGCCGGGCGTCGTCAACGTCGTGCCCGGTTATGGCGAAACCGCGGGCGCCGCGCTCGCCTCACATCCTGACGTCGACAAGGTCGCCTTCACCGGCTCGCATGTCACGGGCCAATCGATCATCCGTGCCTCCGCCGGCAACCTCAAGCGCGTCTCGCTCGAGCTCGGCGGCAAGTCGCCGGACATCGTGTTCGCGGATGCCGATCTCGACGCGGCCGTGCCGGGCGCGGCGATGGCGGTGTTCGCCAATTCGGGGCAGATCTGCAGCGCCGGCACCCGCCTGTTCGTCGAACAGTCGATCTATGAGGAGTTCGTCGGGCGCGTCGCCGAGTTCGGCAAGAAGCTGCAGGTCGGCAACGGCCTCGATCCCAACGTGCAGATCGGCCCGCTCGTCTCCGAGCAGCAGCTCGAGCGCGTCACCGGCTATCTCGACATCGGCCAGAAGGAAGGCGCGAAGGCGCTCGCCGGCGGTGGCCGCGTTACCGAAGGCGCGCTCTCGAAGGGCTTCTTCGTCTCACCGACGGTGTTTGCGGGTGTCGAGGACAACATGCGCATCGCGCAGGAGGAGATCTTTGGTCCCGTCATCTCCGCGATCGCATTCAAGGACATGGACGAGCTGGTCAAGCGCGCCAACGCCACCACGTTCGGCCTGGGCTCCGGCCTGTGGACGCGCGATGTCAGCAAGGCGCACGCGGTGGCGAAGAGCCTGCGTGCCGGCTCGGTGTGGGTCAATTGCTACCAGGCGATGGACCCGGCGGTGCCGTTCGGCGGTTACAAGATGAGCGGCTACGGCCGCGAGTCCGGCAAGCAGCATGTCGAGGAATATCTCAACGTGAAGGCCGTCTGGATCAAGACCGCCTAACATCCATATCCCTTCCGTGTTCCGCAGAAGGGAATATTCCCCAGCGGGGGGGCGGCACCTTTTCCGGTGGCCGCCCCTCGCTATATGATCCGCGTCCTTTCATAGTCGTTCGGGGCCCACATGAAATTCGAAGCGTTGTTCAAGCCGTTGCAAGTCGGTCCGTACAAGCTTGCACATCGCGTCGCGATGGCGCCGCTCACGCGGATGCGGGCCGAACGTGAGAGCTTTTCGCCGCGTCCGCTCAATGCTGAATATTACGGCCAGCGCGCGACGAAAGGCGGCCTGATCATTGCCGAAGCCTCGCCGGTGCTCTCGCATGGCCGCGGCAACCCGGCGACACCAGGCATCTATTCGGAGGCGCAGATCGCCGGCTGGCGCAAGGTGGTTGATGCCGTCCATGCCAAGGGCGGCATCATCTTCCTCCAGCTCTGGCATGTCGGCCGCGTCTCTCACTCTTCTTTCCACGACGGTGCGCTGCCGGTTTCGGCTTCGGCGATCCCGATCAAGGCCGAAGGCATGAAGGCGATGACGGCTGACGGCAAGATCGCCGATTACGAGACCCCACGCGCGCTGGAGATCGAGGAGGTCAAGGACATCGTCGAGGCGTTCCGGCAAGGTGCCAAGAACGCGCTCGCCGCGGGCTTCGACGGCGTCGAGATTCACGGCGCCAACGGCTATCTGCTCGAGCAGTTCCTGCAATCGCGCAGCAATCACCGCACCGATCGATATGGCGGCTCCATCGAGAACCGCGCACGACTGCTGCTGGAGGTCACGCAGGCCGCGATCGATGTCTGGGGCGCGAACCGCGTCGCCGTCCGGCTGTCGCCCCACGGCATCGCCAATGATTCCGGCGAGCCCGATCCGATGCCGCTCTACACCTACGTCGTGAAGGCACTCGACAAGCTCGGTCTCGCCTATCTGCATTTCATCGAGCCGCGCTCCAGCGGCGCGGGCCGCGCGGATGTCCACTGGGAGAACGTGCCGTCCGCAATGGTGCTGTTTCGCCCGCTTTACAGCGGCGTGCTGATGACCGCCGGCGGCTTTACCGGCGAGACCGCGAACGCAGCGATCGCCGAGCGCCACGCCGACATCATCGCCTTCGGCCGCATCTTCATCTCCAATCCGGATCTGCCGCGGCGCCTGGAGCACGGCTATCCGATCACGCCGTACAACCGCGCGACGTTCTATGGCGGCGAGGAGAAGGGGTACACGGATTATCCGGTTTATGACGAGCTGACGCCGGCGTGACCTCGGCTGTCATTCCGGGGCGATGCGTAGCATCGAACCCGGAATCCATCTCTCCGCCTGAACAAGCCGCCTGATGGATTCTGGGCTCGCGACTTTGTCGCGCCCCGGAACGATCGTATTGTCCGCAATGACGACGGAGAGACTTCCATGGCCAAAGCCGCAGCCGCCGCAGGGATAGCCACCGGCCAATGCCTCTGCGGCAAGGTCACCTTCGAGATCGACGTGCCTGCGCGCTGGGCCTGGCACGATCACTCTGCCGCCAGCCGCCGCGCCCATGGTGCGGCCTACGCGACCTATATCGGCAGCTGGAAGAAGCGCTTTCGCATCACCTCAGGCAAGACCGCGCTGACCCGCTACGAGGACAAGGCCACGAAGACCGCCCGCAGCTTCTGCTCGCATTGCGGCACGCCGGTCATGTACGAACGTCCGCGCGGGCCGCACATGGTCAACATCCCCCGCGCGCTGTTTAGCGAGCGCACCGGCCGTCAGCCTCTCTATCACATCGCGATCGAAGAGCTGCAGGAATGGGCTTATACCGGCGAACCTTTGGTGCCGCTGAAAGGCTTTCCCGGCGTGGTGTGGCAGCGATCGAAAAAGAAGAAGCGCGCCGGCGGGGAAAATCCGTTCGAACTGGGGCGGGAGGAGATGTAGCTCCACTCTCGTGCCCCGGGCGCCGCACCGCTGCGCGCTGCGTCGCGTCCGGGACACGAGATCTTCCCGCGCAACACAGCCATGACCGCGCTTCCTTGCGCGTCTCCCAGGACTTCGGCCATCATGCTTTCAGTCCTTGCGGCAACGTCCGCTCCTGGAGGAAACATGAAGAACAAGATCACCGGCCGCTCCGCCTTTCTCGCGCTGCTCAAGGACGAGGGCATCACGCATCTGTTCGGCAATCCAGGCACCACCGAGCTGCCGATCATGCATGCGCTGAAGGACCACCCGGACCTCACCTATGTGATGGCGATGCAGGAGAGCCTGGTGGTCGCGATCGCCGACGGCTATAGCCGCGCCTCGGGGAAACTCGTCGCCTGCAACGTTCACGTCGCGCCCGGCCTCGGCAACGCCATGGGCTCGCTCTACAACGCCCAGTTCACGGGCACGCCGATGATTTTGACGGCGGGCCAGCAGGAACAGGGCCACGGCCTGATGGAGCCGGTGCTCTACGGCCCGCTGGTTCGCATGGCCGAGCCGCTGGTGAAATGGGCGGTCGAAGTGACGCGGCTGGAGGACCTGCCGCGCATCGTGCGCCGAGCCGCCAAGGTTGCGATGACGCCGCCGACCGGGCCGGTGTTCATCTCGCTGCCCGGCGACATCCTCAACAGCGAAGCCGGCATCGATCTCGGCCGCTCCACCCGCATCGATGCGCGGACAAGGCCATCGGACGAGGCGTTGAAGGCCTTTGCCGCGCGGCTGCTGAAGGCCGAGCGTCCGGTGATCGTCACGATGGACGAGGTGGTCAAGAGCGATGCGCTGAAGGAGGCTGCCGAACTCGCCGAGCTGCTCGGCGCGGCCGCCTACCAATCCTCGACGCCCTATGGCGCGCACTTCCTCTCGGAGAGTCCGAGCTTCGTCGGCACGCTCGCGCGTGTACAAAAAACCGCGCGCGAGACGCTTGCGCCGTACGATCTGCTGATCGCGCTCGGCGGCGATCCTTTGCGCATGTCGGTCTATAGCGACGTGGATGCGCTGCCTGACGGCCTCGGCATGGTGCAGATCGGTCTGGTCGATTGGGAGATCGCCAAGAATTACGGCGCGGAGATCGCGCTGAAGGCGGATCTGAAGGAAACGCTGCGCGCGCTCATCCCGGTGCTGAAGCAGTTGGGCGGCGCGACACTTGCGAGCCGCGCGAAACACCGCCTCGCTGAGCTGGCGCCGAAGAACTGGACTGCGCGGCGCGCCGCGCTGGTCGAGCAGATCGGCAAGAGTGCCGGCCGCAACCCCATCGATCCCGACTTCCTGGTGCTGCAAATGGTCGAGGCCATGCCCGACCATGCGATCCTCGTCGATGAAGGACTGACCTCCAGCCGCCAGGTGACGGCGCTGCGGCCGCACCGCGACCGCTACGGCTATCACGGCCTTGCCTCCGGCGGCATCGGCTGGGGCCTGCCGGCCTCGGTCGGCGCCAGCATTGCCAATCCGGATCGCCCCGTCGTGTGCTTCTCGGGCGATGGCAGCGCGATGTATTCGATCCAGTCGCTGTGGACGGCGGCGCATCACAAGCTGCCGCTCAACGTCGTCATCGCTAACAACGGCGGCTACCGCATTATCAAGCAGCGCCTGCTCGCCTTCCACGGTGATGACAATTATGTCGGTATGGACTTCGCCGATCCGCCGGTGGATTTCGCCGGAGTGGCGAAGGCGCTCGGCTGCGAGGCGGTCAGGATCAGCGATCCCCGCGAACTGAAGGCGACGCTGACGTCGGCGTTCGGCCGGCCGGGCACGAAGCTGATCGAGGTGATGGTTGACGGGAAGGTGTAGGTATTCGCAAGGAAGGTGCGGCAGCGTACTGCGAACCATCACCGTCACCCTGAGGTGCCGGAGCGAAGCGGAGGCCTGGAAGGGCGACGGCCCGGCTGCATCTCGGCCGTCCATCCTTCGAGGCCCGACCGGCGGTGCATGCACCGCCGGTCGAGCACCTCAGGATGACGGAACTTACAGCTGGGGCGTTAGACGGCCTTCTTCCCCACCCGGTACCCCGCCGCCGGATGCGGGATACCCAGCCTTGCGCGGCCCTGGCCGAACAGCTTTTCCCGCAGTGTGCCCTTTGCGTACTCGCTCTTGTACCGTCCCCGCCGCGTCAGCTCCGGCACCAGCATGTCGGCGATGTCCTCGAAGTCGCCGGGCGAGATCGCGAAGGCCACGTTGAGGCCGTCGACGTCGGTCGCCTCGAACCACTGTTCGATCTTGTCGGCGACCGTTTGCGGCGTGCCGACCACAACCGGACCGGCGCCGCCGATACCGACATGCTCGATGACGTCGCGCACGGTCCAGACCCGATCGGGGTCGGCGCGGGTGACGTTGTCCATCGCGCTGCGGCCGGCGTCGTTCTGGACGTGGCGGACCTGCTGGTTGAGGTCGTAGCCCGAGAAATCGACGCCGGTCCATCCCGACATCAGCGCCAGCGCGCCTTCGGGGCTGATGTGGCGGCGGTAGTCGGCGTACTTCTCCTTCGCCTCGGCTTCCGTCCGTCCGAGGATGATCGTCATCATCGAGAACATCAGGATCTCGGCCGGGTTGCGGCCGAGCGCGGCGGCCTCCTGACGGATCGCGGAGACGCGCGGCGCGATCACCTTGGCCGATGGGCCCGACATGAACACGCACTCGGCATGCTTGGCCGCGAATTGGCGGCCGCGCGGCGAGGTGCCGGCCTGGTACAGCACCGGCGTGCGCTGCGGCGACGGCTCGCTGAGGTGAATGGTGTTGTTGATGCGATAGTTCGCGCCCTCATGATTGACGCGATGAACTTTTGCGGGATCGGTGAAGATGCCTCGTGCCCGGTCGCGCAGCACTGCATCGTCCTCCCAGCTGCCTTCCCAGAGCTTGTAGACCACCTCCATATATTCGTCGGCGATGTCGTAGCGGTCGTCATGGCCGGTCTGCTTGTCCTTGCCGGCGCCGCGCGCGGCGCTGTCGAGATAGCCGGTGACGACGTTCCAGCCGACCCGCCCCTCGGTGAGATGATCGAGCGTCGACATCCGCCGCGCGAACGGGTAGGGGGGTTCGAAGGACAGATTGCTGGTGACGCCGAAACCGAGATTTTGCGTCACCGCGGCCATCGCCGAGAGCAGCAGCAGCGGCTCGTTTGAGGGCGTCTGTGCTGCATTGCGCAAGGCTGCGTCAGGGCTGTTGCCATAGACATCGTAGACCCCGAGCACGTCGGCCAGGAACAGCCCATCGAAACGGCCGCGCTCCAGCGTCTTGGCGAGATCGATCCAATAGGGCAGGCGGTTATACTCGGCGGTGCGGTCGCGCGGATGGGTCCAAAGGCCCGGTGACTGGTGCGCGACGCAATTCATCGTAAAGGCGTTGAGCCTGATCTCTTTGGCCATGCTGGTCCCCTCGGCGCCCTGTACTGAGCGCTCTTCGAATGATAGATGTGCGCCCCAATCTGGCGAAGTTCTTGCATATAGTTGGCCCTTGGCAAGGGCCAAACATAGAAAGGCTTGGCTATTGGCAAGGTTAAAATCAGCGGTGCCGCCGCGCGTGGCAAGCCGATCTCAAGCGAGCAAGAACGAACCCCAAGAGAACTGCAAGAGAAACTCCAACAACTGTCCAAGCCCCCGCCACTTTCGATGGCCTATGTAGCTCCGCTACGTTCGCCCGCGTCGAAACCTTGAAAACGAAAGCAATGACCAGAGCCGACGCCATCGCCCGCGCCCGGGACGACTTCAAATCCGGTGCGTTCCTCGCAGAACTCGACCGCCGCGTCGCGTACAAGACCGAAAGCCAGAATCCGTCGCGCGGCGCCGAGCTGCGCGGGTATCTGGAGCAGGAGATGCAGCCGGCCTTCGCCGCGCTCGATTTTTCCAGCCGCATCGTCGAGTCCCCGAGCGGCAAGGCCTCGTTCCTGTTCGCCGAGCATCACGAAAGCGCGTCGGCGCCGACCGTGCTGGTCTACGGCCATGGCGACGTCGTCGACGGTATGGAGGGCGAGTGGCGCGAGGGGCGCGATCCCTGGCGCACCACGGTTGCGGGGCCGCGCCTCTACGGCCGCGGCACCGCCGACAACAAGGGCCAGCACAGCATCAACATGGCGGCACTCCGCGCGGTGCGCGACGCCCGCGGCGGCAAGCTCGGCTTCAACGCAAAATTCATCATCGAGATGGGCGAGGAGATCGGCTCGCCCGATCTCGGCAAGGTCTGCGATCTCCATCGCGACCTGCTCAAGGCCGACCTGTTCATGGCCTCCGACGGTCCGCGCCTATCCGCCGACCGGCCGACGCTCTTTCTCGGCTGCCGTGGCGGCATCCGCATCCATCTCGACGTGAACTTGCGCGACGGCGGCCACCATTCCGGCAATTGGGGCGGCGTGCTCGCCAACCCCGCGACCATCCTGGTCAACGCGATCTCGACGCTGGTCGATGGCCACGGCCGTCTCCTGCTTGATGCCTTGAAGCCGCCGCGGCTCACCAACCAGATCCGCAGCTATCTCGCCGACGTGCAGGTGGTGCCGACCGCGGACGAGCCGGCGCTGGCCGAGAACTGGGGCGAGGAGGGACTGTCGGCGGCCGAACGGCTCTACGCTTGGAACACGTTGGAAGTGCTGGCGATGTCCTCGGGCAGTATCGAGAAGCCGGCGAACGCCATTCCCGGCCACGCAAATGCCGTGCTGCAACTGCGTTTCGTGGTCGGCACCAAGATTGACGGGCTGATCGACGCCATCCGGGCGCATCTGGTCGGACGCGGTTTCCCGATGGTCGAGGTTCGGGCGGCCCAGAGTTTTGCTGCATCGCGCACCGATTTCGACAGTCCTTGGATCAAATGGGCGGCGGATTCGGTGCAAGACACCACCGGCAAGGTGCCGGCGGTGCTGCCGAACTTCGGCGGCTCGCTGCCCAACGACGTGTTCTCCGAAATCCTGGGCCTGCCGACGATCTGGGTGCCGCACTCCTATCCCGGCTGCTCCCAGCATGCGCCCAATGAGCACATCCTGCTGCCATTGACCGAAGAGGCCTTGACGGTGATGGCCGGGCTGTTCTGGGATCTCGGCGAGTTGCCGGCGCCGTTAACCTGAGCCGTTGATCCCGCCGAAAGTTACATTCTAATCCGGCTCGATTTGTGCTTGCATCCGGGCCGCATCATCCGAAAGGGGAAGAGAAAAGTGAAACATTTCCGCCACATCGGGCTCGCGCTCGCCGCGACCTTCGTCGTCAGCCAGGCCGGGGCCCAGGAGCTGACCGGCACGCTGAAGAACATCAAGGACACCGGCGCGATCACGCTCGGCTTCCGCGACTCCTCGATCCCGTTCTCCTATCTCGACGACAACCAGAAGCCGATCGGCTTCGCGATGGACATCTGCTACAAGATCGTCGACGCCGTGAAGAAGGAGCTCAAGCTCGACAAGCTCGAGGTCAAGCTCAACCCGGTGACCTCGGCGACGCGCATCCCGCTGATGGCCAACGGCACCATCGACCTCGAATGCGGCTCGACCACCAACAATGCCGAGCGCCAGAAGCAGGTCGCCTTCACCAACACCCACTTCCTGACCGCCAGCCGCTACGTCTTCAAGAAGTCGAGCGGCCTGAAGTCGATCGACGACCTCAAGGGAAAGACCGTGGTCTCGACCGCCGGCACCACCAACATCAAGCAGCTCACCGAGGCTAACGTCGCGAAAAGCCTCGGCGCCAACATCATTCCGGCCAAGGACCACGCCGAAGCCTTCCTGATGGTCGAGACCGACCGCGCGGTCGCTTTCGTGATGGACGACATTCTGCTGGCGAGCCTCGTTGCCGGCTCGAAGGCTCCGGATAACTACACCATCTCCAAGGACGCGTTCTCCAAGCCCGAGCCCTACGGCATCATGCTGCGCAAGGACGACCCCGCCTTCAAGAAGGTGGTGGATGCTGCGACCGCCGCGCTCTACACCTCGGGCGAGGCCGAGAAGATCTACAACAAGTGGTTCACCCAGAAGATCCCGCCGAAGGGACTGAACCTCAACACGCCGATCTCGGCCGAGCTGAAGAACGAGTTCGCGAAGCCAACGGACTCGCCGAACCCGGACGACTACAAGTAAGCTGAACTATTTGCCTCTCCCCGCTTGCGGGGAGAGGCCGGAATTCGCGAGCGGCGGCCGAAGGCCGTCGTTGCCTCTCCCCACAAGCGGGGAGAGGGAGTACATTCAGGCTATTCTGGAGGGAGTGGCCGGACATTTGCATAGGCGCTCAGGACATCCATGACTGGCGCGTTCGCGCGGGGGACACGTGAACTACAACTGGAACTGGGGAATCTTTTTCCAGCCGAACCCGATGGGGACCGGCACCTATCTCGACATGCTGCTGTCGGGTTTGGCGCTGACCCTCAAGACCGCGGCGCTGGCCTGGGTTATCGCGCTGATCACCGGCTCGATCGTCGGCGTCATGCGCACGCTGCCGTCGAAGAGCGCTACCTGGTTCGGCTTCGCTTACGTCGAATTCTTCCGCAACATGCCGCTCCTGGTGCAGCTGTTCCTGTGGTTTTTCGTGCTGCCGGAGATCCTGCCCAGGGCTGCGGGCCTGTGGCTGAAGCAACTGCCGAACGCGCCGTTCTGGACGGCTGCGATCGGCGTCGGCCTCTTCATGTCGGCGCGCGTGGCCGTGCAGTTGCAGGCTGGCATCTCGTCGCTGCCGCGCGGGCAGAAGATGGCGGCGACCGCGCTCGGCCTGACCACCGTGCAGGGCTACCGCTACGTGCTGCTGCCGATGGCCTTCCGCATCATCCTGCCGCCGCTGACATCCGAGTTTCTCAACACCATCAAGAACACCGCGGTCGCCATCACCATCGGCCTGCTCGAGCTGACCGGACAGGCGCGCTCGATGCAGGAATTCTCGTTCCAGGTGTTCGAGGCCTTCACGGCCGCGACCATCCTCTACCTCCTCGTCAACGCCGTCGTCGTGACCGCGATGCGCTTCCTCGAGCGCTGGGTTGCGATCCCCGGCTACATCACGGGGAAATAGCGCCATGCTCGGCAATTTCGATTTCGATGTCATCCGCCGCGCGCTGCCCTATCTGTTCTACGAGGGCATGACGTTCACGCTGACGCTGACGGCGCTCGCAGCGCTCGGCGGCCTGGTCTTCGGCACTGCGCTCGCCCTGATGCGCCTCTCCGGCTTGAAGCTGCTCGGCCGGATCGCCGGCGTCTATGTCGACTTCATGCGCTCGCTGCCGCTGGTGCTGGTGATCTTCTGGTTCTACTTCCTGGTGCCCTATATCGGGCAGTGGCTGACCGGCGCCTCGCGTCCGATCAGCGTCGGCGCGTTCGCATCCTCGCTCATCACTTTCATCATGTTCGAGGCGGCATATTTCTCCGAGATCATGCGTGCCGGCATCCAGTCGATCTCGCGCGGACAGCCCGCTGCGGCGAGCGCGCTGGGGCTGACTTACGCCCAGACGATGCGCTACGTCGTGCTGCCGCAGGCCTTCCGCAACATGCTGCCGGTCCTGATCACGCAGACCATCGTGCTGTTCCAGGACACCTCGCTGGTCTACGTCCTGTCGATCACGGACTTCCTCGGCGCGGCGAGCAAGGTCGCGCAGCGCGACGGGCGCCTCGTCGAAATGTATCTGTTCGCAGCAGTCGTCTATTTCACCATTTCCTGTATCGCCTCCTTCGGCGTCCGCCGCCTCCAGGCGCGCATCGCCATCATTCGATAGAGCGTGTCGGTCATGATCGAAATCAGCCATGTCAACAAGTGGTATACGCCGAGCTTCCAGGTCCTGACGGATTGCACCACCAGCGTCACCAAGGGCGAGGTGGTCGTGGTCTGCGGCCCATCCGGCTCGGGCAAGTCGACGCTGATCAAATGCGTCAATGCGTTGGAGCCGTTCCAGAGCGGCGACATCCTGGTCGATGGCACCAAGGTCAACGATCCCAAGACCGATCTGCCGAAGCTGCGGTCGCGCGTCGGCATGGTGTTCCAGCACTTCGAGCTGTTTCCGCACCTCAAGATCATCGACAATCTCTGCCTGGCGCAGGAGAAGGTGCTGGGCAGGGGGCATGACAAGGCGCAGGCCAAAGGCATGCAGCTGCTCGAGCGCGTCGGCTTGAAGGAGCAGGCGCAGAAATTTCCCGCGCAGCTCTCCGGCGGCCAGCAGCAGCGCGTCGCCATTGCCCGCGCGCTCGCGATGGACCCGATCGTGATGCTGTTCGACGAGCCGACCTCGGCGCTCGATCCTGAAATGGTCAGCGAGGTGCTCGACGTCATGGTCGATCTCGCCCGTGAGGGCATGACCATGATGGTTGTGACCCACGAGATGGGTTTTGCCCGCAAGGTCGCCAACCGCGTGATCTTCATGGACCGCGGCGAGATCGTCGAGGACGCGGCGAAGGACGATTTCTTCGGCAAGCCCCGCAGCGACCGCGCGCAGAAGTTCTTGTCGAAGATTCTCTCCCACTAACTCCGCCGTCATCCCGGGGCGCGCGCAGCGCGAGCCCGGGATCCATACTCCCGATGGTGGTTATGGATTCCGGGCTCATTCGCTGCGCGAATGCCCCGGAATGACGAAACGAGGGGTGATCGACGCCTCCAACTGGCGTATAAGCGCGCCAAATCCCTTCCCCTCGCCAGGAGACCCTGCCTTGGATTCGATCGCCTACGTCAACGGCTCATTCGTCCCGCTCTCGGAAGCCAAAATCTCGGTGCTCGATCGCGGCTTCCTGTTCGCCGACGGCATCTACGAGGTCTCTGCCGTGCTCGACGGCAAGCTGGTCGACAATGCTTCGCATCTGGTCCGGCTGGAGCGTTCCGTCGGCGAGATCAGCTTGAGGCTGCCGGAGACGATCGAGCGCATCACCGAGCTGCAGAAGGAGCTGATCGCGCGCAACAAGCTCGTGAACGGCCTCGTCTACCTCCAGGTCACGCGCGGCGCCGACAAGGGCCGCGACTTCCCGTTCCCCAAAGCTGACGTCAAGTCGAGCCTGGTGATGTTCACCTCGGAGAAGGACATCATCAACGCTCCCGTCGCAAAGACCGGCATCAACGTGATCACGGTGCCCGACATCCGCTGGGAGCGCCGCGACATCAAGAGCGTGGCGCTGCTGGCGCAGGTGCTGGCGAAGCAGGCCGCGGCCGAAGCCGGAGCGGGCGAGGCCTGGATGCTGCAAGATGGATATGTCACCGAGGGCGGCTCGTCCTCGGCTTTCATCCTGACCAAGGACGACGTCATCGTCACCCGCAAGAATTCCAACGCGATCCTGCCGGGCTGCACCCGCAAGGCCGTGATCGCGCTTGCCGAGGAGCGCCAGCTCCGCGTCGAGGAGCGCTCCTTCACGGTCGCCGAGGCGCTCGCCGCCAAGGAGGCGTTCATCACCAGCGCATCCTCATTCGTGCAGCCGGTGGTCGCCATCGACGGCAAGACGATCGGTGACGGCAAGCCCGGTCCGATGGCAACGCGCCTTCGCGAGATCTACGTGGAGTTCGCCAAGGCGACGGCGGTTTAGGCCGACCAGGTTGCGAGGCGCGAGTGTCGCGGCACTGCATCACCAAGCTCAGGTGTCATCGCCCGGCTTGACCGGGCGATCCAGCACTCCGCGACATCAGTGATTGAACCGAGAGGCCGCGGCGTACTGGATGCCCCGCCTTCGCGGGGCATGACAGTTGAATGTGTGGAGGCGGCATAGCTTCCATCGTCGCCGCCATTAACATCGCCCTCACGCCACCGACGCCTTCACTTTCACCGGATGCACAGCGCGAAACGCAATCGCAATCCTGTTCCAGGCGTTGATCGCCCCGATCAGCATGGTCAGGTTCACCGTCTCCGTGTCGGAAAATTGCGCGCGAACCTGTTCGTAGACGTCGTCCGGCGCATGCGTCTCTGAGATCAGCGTCACCGCCTCGGTCCAGGCCAGCGCGGCGCGCTCGCGCTCGGTATAGAGCGGCGACTCGCGCCAGGCATTGAGCAGGTAAATGCGCTGCTCGGTCTCACCGCGTTTACGCGCGTCTTCGGTGTGCATGTTGATGCAGAAGGCGCAGCCGTTGATCTGCGACGCCCGGATCTTGACGATCTCGATCAGCGATTTCTCGAGGCCGGTCGACTGGATTTGCGCCTCCAGAGCCATCAGCGCTTTGATCGTATCGGGCGCGGCCTGGTAGTAGTTCATGCGGGGTTTCATGGTCGTCTCCTTGCGTCTAGGGTCGAGGTCAGTGGGCACCACCGGCCGAGGTCTGGCCGGGTTTCTTCAGGAAGATGACGGCGAGCAGCGCCACGACCAGCGCCATGCCGAGCAGATAGAAGGTGTCGCTGAAGGCGAGGACATAGGCCTGCTTCTGCACGATACGGCCGATCGCGACATAGGCGCGATGCGAGGCATCCGTATGGTCGAGGACGCCATGGTTGATGAAATACTGGGTGAGTTGCTCCAGCCGCGTGCGCGTCGCCTGCTCGAACACCGAGACCGACTGCATCAGCACGTTGGAGTGATACTGCTCGCGCTTGGTCAAGACGGTCTGGAGCAGCGCGATGCCGACGGCGCCGCCGAGATTGCGCATCATGTTGAACAGGCCGGAAGCCGAGCCCGCATTCTCCGCTTCGATGCCGGCGGTTGCCACCGCCGACAGCGGCGCCATGACCAGTGCCTGGCCGATGGCGCGAACGACGTTCGGCCACAACAGCTGGTCGGCGGCGTAGTCGTTGGTCATATACATGTTCATGAAGTTCGAGGCCGCGAACAGGACGAAGCCGATGCCGATGATGATCCGCGCGTCGAAGCGCTGCATCAGACGCGGTACCAGCGGGATCAGCACCAGCTGCGGCAGCCCGGTCCATGCCAGCACCATGCCGATCTGCTCGGCATTGTAGCCCTGGATGCGCGACAGATATTGCGGCAGGATGAACACCGAGCCGTACAGCGCGATTCCGAGCAGGAAGTTCGCGAGCATGCCGAAGCCGAAATTGCGGCGGACCAGCAGACGCAGGTTCAACAGCGGCTTCTTCACCGTGAGCTCGATGATCAGGAAGGCGGTCAGCGCCACGGCGGCGATGATCGACAGCTTGACGATGAAGGGCGAGCCGAACCAGTCGTCCTTGTTGCCTTCCTCCAGCACGGTCTGGAGTGCGGACAGGCCGATCGCCATGGTGATGATGCCGGCCCAGTCGCCATCGCGCAGCAGCGCCAGCTTCATCGGCTTGGCCTCGACCGCGTACCAAAGCATGCCGACCATGATCGCGCCGGGTACCAGGTTGACGTAGAAGATGTATTGCCAGCCGAAATTCTCGGTGAGATAGCCGCCGATGGTCGGGCCGATCGCGGGTGCGAACGTCGCCGACAGCGCGAACAGCGCGAGACCGACCGGCTGCTTGCCGCGCGGCAGCAGCATGATGATCAGCGTGAAAGCCATCGGGATCAGCACGCCGCCGGTGAAACCCTGGATGGCGCGCAGCACGATCATCTGCGACAGGTCCTGCGCCAGCGCGCAGGCCGCGGAGAGAAGCAAGAACAGGATCGCATTGGTGAGCAGATAAATGCGGATCGAGAACACCTGCGCGAGCCAGCCGGACAGCGGGATCACCACGATCTCGGCGATCAGATAAGAGGTCGAGATCCAGCCGCCGTCGTCGATGCCGGCGCCGATCGCGCCCTGGATGTCGGCGAGCGAGGCGTTGACGATCTGGATGTTCAGCACCGCCATGAAGGCACCGAGCGTGGCGCCGATCACCGCGATCCAGGTCTTGGCGGGTACCGCCGGAGCGGCCGGCGCGGGAAAGTTGGTGGCGGCTGCGGCGTTGAGGGCGGGTTGGAGCGTGCTCATGGAAGCCTCGTCTCAATGACGGAGACAGGATGCATTAGGCTGACGGCTTCGATAATCGAGGATGTCCTGGAAGGACCATTCGGCAGGATTTGACAATCTGCCGGAGCCTTCCTTGCCTTCAACCGCCGTTCGGGCGGGGCATGTTGTCTGCGAGACGCTTGGCCGTCTCGCGCTCGGCCAGCACCGCCTGTTTGGTGTCGATGGTCGGCACCGCGGACATGCCGGGGCGCAGCAGGCCGGTGAGGCTGTGGTCGTCGAGCACGATCTTCACCGGCACGCGCTGCACGATCTTGGTGAAATTGCCGGTGGCGTTGTCGGGCGGCAACAGCGCGAATTCGAGCCCGCTCGCCGGCGACAGACTGTCGACGTGGCCACGCAGGGTCCGATTGCGAAAGCTGTCGACGTGCAGCTCGACCGGCTGGCCCGGACGCACATGCGTGAGCTGTGTCTCCTTGAAGTTGGCAACGACATAGACCGCATCGAGCGGCACCACTGCCATCAATTGCGTGCCGGCTTGCACGTATTGGCCGACGCGCAAGCTGCGGGCGCCAACCGTGCCGTCCACCGGCGCGGTGATCCCGGTATAGGACAGGTTCAGCGTTGCCTGCTGCGCGACCGCACGGGCGCGTTCGAGCTGGGCTGCGGCCTGGGCGCGCTGGGTGGTGAGCACGTCAATCTTGCGTTGCGCAGCCACAAGGCCGTACTTCGCGTGCTGCAATTGCGCGCTGCTGGCGCGCAGCGCCGCATCGGTCTGCTGTGCGCGCTGGATCGTGCCGGAGCCCGACTTCATGAGGTCGTCGTACCGGGCGCGCTCCTCCTGTGCAAATTTCAAATTGGCATCCGCTGCAGCGACATCAGCCGTGCTTTGCTCGATGATCGGCTGTTGTAGTTCGAGCTGGGCATCGATGTTGCGCACGGACGCTTCGGCAGCCGCGACATCGGCGCGGGCCTGGTCGAGTGCCGCCTTGAAATCGCGGTCGTCGATCTTGGCCAGCAGCTGGCCTGCCTTGACCTTCTCGTTGTCGCCGACCAGCACCTTCGCGATGTAGCCGGAGACTTTCGGTGCGATGATCGTGGAATCGGCCTTCACATAGGCATCGTCGGTGGATTCGAGATAGCGGCCGTTGGTCCAGTAATCGTGTCCGTAGTAGGCGATGGCTGCCGTCCCCGCGAGGAGCGCGAGCACCAAGGCGGCGCGCCGGACCCTATTCCGGGCTGGGACAGCCGGCGGCGCCTTGGAATAATCGCGAGTGATTTCAGTTGCTTGCTGGAAGATCTCGGTGCGGGGCATCTCGGACATCACGGTCTCCTGTCGGCTCGTTGAGACTATCGGTCTTGCCGGCCCGGGTGATAATTGGCAAAGTTCTGGAAGGATTATCCATTGGAGGTGGATAATCGGAGCCGTCGTCTTGGTTCGTGATGTCTACCGAATCAGCCGTGCGACCGCCCCAGAGCGATTGCCGTCGCTGTCGCGCGATTGCTGCTGATGCGTGCGCCTCTTGCGAGCGAAGCTGCAAGCGGGACGAGCGATGTATGTGAACTGGATAATCCGGGACGAATGCCCCGCGATTGTCGATCAAGAGCGGATAATCGTTCGGCCATGGATCGATTGACCAGCCTCGAAGTGTTCAGCCGGGTGGTCGAGACCGGCGGCTTCTCCGCAGCGGCCCGCAAGCTCAACATGTCGACCACCATGGTGAGCAATCACATTCAGGCATTGGAAGACCGGCTCGGGGTGAGGCTGCTTCACCGCACCACGCGCAAGGTCAATCTGACCGAGATCGGCAAGGCCTATTACGACCGCTGCGTCCAGATCCTCGACGATCTCGAACAGGCCGACGACATCGCGAGCGAATTGCAGTCAGTGCCTCGCGGCACGCTGCGCATTCACGTCGCCACCCATATGGTGCCGTTCGTCGCGCCGGTCGTGGCGAAACTGCTGTCAACCTATCCGGAACTCAAGATCGACCTGCGCATGGGCGAGGCCGATGTCGATCTCATCGAGGAAGGCTACGACGTTGCCCTGCGCATGACCCCGCCGCCGGATTCGAGCCTGATCGTGCGGAGCCTTGCCACCTGGCGTCACGTGCTGTGCTGCTCCCACGATTACATCGAGAAACACGGCCGGGTGCAGAAGCTGGACGAGCTCACCGGGCACAATTGTGGTCGGCACTTGAACTATCCATTCGGCGACGAATGGCGCTTCCTTGATCGCCGGGGCACGCCGGCCTCCGTGCGCATCTCGGGCAGCTTCGTCACCAATAGCGGGGAAGCGCTGCGGAAGGTCGCGCTGGAGGGCGCTGCCGTCTGCCTGTTGGCCGGGTTCCTCATTCAGGACGACCTCGAAGCCGGCCGCCTCATACGCCTGTTGCCGGAATATCGGACGGTCGAGCTCTCCATGAATGCGGTCTATCCGCATCGGCATCATCTGTCGGCGAAAGTCAGAACCTTCATCGACCTGCTCGTGCACCACAGCGCCGAGCAGCAGAAGCTGATCAACCCGTATTCGTGAGTTGGCGCATCACGCCGTAGGATGGGCAAAGGCGCGCTTGCGTCGTGCCCACCATCTCTCGGTGAATTCGGAATAAGCGGTGGGCACGCTTCCGCCTTCGCTCTGCGAGCTACGGCGGACAAGGCGCTTTGCCCATCCTACGATTCCGTCAACGCGGCGGCGGCAATCGTCCAAACACGCTGTCGAGCGCCATGCCGATCGCAAGCAGCCGGCGATCGCTTCCCGCGGGGCCGTCCAGCTCAAGGCCGACTGGCAATTGAGTCGAAGCACCGAGCGCGATCGGGATCTGGATGCCGGGAATGCCGGCATTGCTGCTGGGGTCGGTGTTCTGGATGAACAGGCCGAAATTCTCGAGGCTGCTGGAATCGGGGTTGGAGGGAATAGCGACGCGCGGCGTGGTCGGAAAGGCGATGGCATCGAGCCGGTTGTCGGCAAAGCTCTTGGCGTACAGCGCCTGCAGCGCCGGCCGTGCGATCTTGATCGCGGCGTCGTAGATTGGCTTGCCATCGACAAGCGTGTTGTCGGGACCGGGCAGCTTTCGTGGGATTACGAGGCCATCATAGGTGCCCTTCACGTCGGCGCTGGCGATCTCCTCCGCCACTGTCTCGATCGTGAGGCCGGTGCCGGTGTGCTTGAGATAGGCGACCAGATCGTCATAGGCCTCGTACAGCGCGACGGGAAAGCTGACCTGGGCGTCGAGCTCGGCCAGTTGCGGCATCTCGATATCGACGACCGCGACGCCTTGCGCCTTCATTTTCGTCACGGCTTCCTGGAATGCGACGTCGATGTCGGCGTCGAGATTGGTCAGCATCGATTTCACAATGCCGATCCGTACCTGCCTCAGATCAGCCGCCGCAATCGCGTCGCCGCCCGCGATCACGCGATCGAGCAGCGCGACATCCGCCATCGTCGCGGCCATCGGGCCCGCGGTATCGCGGGTGTGCGAGATCGGCGCGATGCCGTCCTGCGGGTACCGGCCGACGGTCGGGCGCAGCGAGGCGCATCCGTTCAGGGCGGCAGGCACCCGCACCGATCCCCCGGTGTCGGTGCCGAGCCCGCCGGCGACGATCCGCGCGCCGATCGCCGCGCCCGTGCCTGACGAGGAGCCGCCGGCGATCAAGGCGCGATCATAGGCGTTGCGCACGCCGAACTCGCTGCCGGTCTTGAATGCGGTGTTGTAGCCGGAGATGCCGAAGGCCAGCTCGTGCATGCTGGTTTTGCCGATGATGATCGCTCCGGCGTCGCGCAGCTTTGCCACAACAGGCGCATCGGCCTTCGGAATGTAGTTCTTCAGCGCGGGGGTGCCGGCGCTGCAGGGCAGCCCGGCCACCTCGATATTATCCTTGATCACGATCGGAACGCCGCCGAGCGGCTTTGTCTTGTCGCCAGTCGCGTCGAATGCGGCGGCGGCCTTCAAGGCACCGGCTTCGTCTAGCGTGACGAAGGCATTGAGCTCGGCGTTGGCCTTGGCGCGGGCCAGGGCTTCCCGGGTGAGCATGGTGCTTGTGATTGTCCCGGCGCTGAGGCCGGCGACGGCCTCGGTCAGTCTCAACTGGTCGAAATCCATGATGCGTCACCCGATTGCAGAGGGCCAATCCGGAAGCTGAAGCCTCACGAGCGCCGCGTCAACCGTAAGCGCGCATCCCGGCCGGTGAAGGCGTGTCGAGTTCAGCGAACTGCCGTTCGACCTCGCCCTTCACCTTCACGATCGCGGCATCTTTCACCGGCCCGTAGCCGCGGATATCCATTGGGCCTTTGGCGATCGCCACGAGATTTGGCAGATGCGTCGCGTCGAGCTCCCGGAGCATCCGTTCGATCAGCCCTACATACCAGGTGATCAGCTCCCGTTCGGCGCGCCGTTCTGCGGTGTAGCCAAATAGATCGAACGCCGTTCCGCGCAGCCCTTTCAAGCGCGCGAGCATGGCGAGCGGCATCTGGATCCACTGGCCGAAGGCGCGTTTGCGCGGACGTCCACGTGCATCGCGCCGCGACGGCAGGAACGGCGGGGCGAGATGGTACTGGATTCTGAAGCCGTCCTCGAATTCGCCCTTCAACTCGTCGAGAAAGCCGCTTCGCATGTGCAGCCGCGCCACCTCGTACTCGTCCTTATAGGCCATCAGCTTGAACAGCGCGCGTGCGATGGCCTCGGTCAGCGCCTCGCTGTTCAGGCCGGCTTCGGCATTGCGCACTCTGGCGATGATCGTCCGGTAGCGTGCCGCATAGGCCTCGTCCTGATAGGCCGTGAGGAACTCGGCGCGCCGGGCGATGAGCTGGTCGAGCGTCTCGGCTTTGGGCGCATCGTCCGGCTTCGGCAGAGAATCCGGATCGGCCGCGGCGATCCGGCCCCAGGCAAAGGCCTGCTTGTTGCGTTCGACTGCGACGCCGTTGAGCTCGATCGCGCGCAGCAGCGCTTGCAGCGAGACAGGGATGAGGCCGTGCTGCCAGGCAAAGCCCAGCATGATGATGTTGGCATAGACGGCATCGCCGAGCAGCCGTTCGGCCAGCGCGTTGGCGTTGATCGTGTCGAGGTTGTCATTGCCGATGACCTGACGGATTGCGCGCAGGCGGGCAGGCGAAGCGAGATCGGCATCGCGAAAGCGAACGACGTCGCCGGTCGGCATCTCCGCGGTGTTGACGGTTGCGCGCGTGCCGCGGCGATAGGTGCCGGACGCCTTTGGCGAGGAGCTGACGACGAGGTCGCAGCCGATCAGCGCATCGGCCGCGCCCTGGTCGATGCGGACCTGATGCAGCGCTTCGGATGAGGCGGCGAGGCGGATATAGCTCAGCACCGGGCCGAACTTCTGCGCGAAGCCGGTGAAGTCGAGCACGGAGACTCCAAAGTGTTGGAGATGCGCGGCCATGCCGATCAGCGCGCCGACCGTGATTACGCCGGTGCCGCCGACGCCGGTCACCAGCAGGTCGTAGGGCCGATCGAGCGTTGCGGGCGCGGGTAGGGGTAGCGAGGCGGAGCGTCCGACCGCATCGATCTGGCTCGCACCCTTCTTTCGGCGCGTCGCGCCTTCGACCGTGACAAAGCTCGGGCAGAAGCCGTTGAGGCAGGAAAAATCCTTGTTGCAGGCCGACAGGTTGATCTGACGCTTGCGGCCAAATGGCGTTTCCCTTGGCTCGACGCTGAGACAGTTGGATTCGACCGAGCAGTCGCCGCAGCCCTCGCAGACGAGATCGTTGATGTAGGCGAAGCGCTTGGGATCGTCCATCTGTCCGCGCTTGCGTCGGCGCCGCTTCTCGGTGGCGCAGGTCTGCTGATAGATCAGCACCGAGACGCCGGGGACGTCGCGCAGCTCACGCTGCACGGTATCCATCTCCTCGCGGGGGTGGATGGTCACGCCGGTCGGCAGGTCGGCAGGCGAGAACTGTGCGGGATCATCCGACACCAGCGCGATGCGCTCAACACCTTCGGCGCGGACACTGTGGGCGATGGCATGGACGCTGACGGGGCCGTCGACCGGCTGGCCTCCGGTCATCGCCACCGCGTCGTTGAACAGAATCTTGTAGGTGATGTTGGCGCCTGCCGCGATCGCCTGCCGGATCGCCATTGAGCCGGAATGGTAGTAAGTGCCTTCGCCGAGGTTCTGGAAGATGTGCTTTTGGCCGGTAAATTTCGACGATGCCGCCCAGTTCACGCCCTCGCCGCCCATCTGGATCAGCGACGAGGTCTCCCGGTCCATCCAGCTCGCCATGAAGTGGCAGCCGATGCCGGCCAGCGCCTTCGATCCCTCCGGCACTTTCGTCGAAATGTTGTGCGGACATCCCGAGCAGAAATAGGGCGTGCGCGTTGCGCCGCTGACGTTGATCGTGCGCGCCGCTTCCGGCATCAAGGCGGCGGCGCGCGCGGCGAGATTGAGGCCCGGAAACATCGGATCGAGCCGCCGCGCAAGCACGGAAGCGAGTGCCCGCGGGGACAATTCGCCGATCCAGGAGATCAGCCGTGCCCCTCGCTCGTCATGCTTGCCGACCATGCGCTCGGGCTTGCTGCCGGGATAGTCGTAGAAGTATTCCTTGAACTGGCTCTCGATGATGCCGCGCTTCTCCTCGACCACGAGGATCTCGCGCTTGCCTTTCACGAAGTCCATCGCGTCATGCAGCGCCAGCGGCCAGACCATACCGACCTTGTAGACGTCGATGCCAATGCTGCGGCAGGCCGCTTCGTCGAGGCCCATCAGCCGCAACGCCTCCATCAGGTCGAGATGCGCCTTGCCCGTGGTGACGATGCCGTAGCTGGCGCCCGGAATATCGTAGATGTGGCGGTCGATCGGGTTGGCCTTGGCGAAGGCGTAGACCGCGTGCTTCTTCGCCTCCAGCCGTTCCTCGATCTGCGGACCCGGCAGGTCGGGCCAGCGATAGTGCAGGCCGCCGGGCGGCGGCGTGAAGTCGGGCGTGCGGAAGACACGCGGCGGGCGCAGCGCGACGGATGCGCCTGATTCCACGATCTCCGAGATCGCCTTGAAGCCGACCCACATGCCGGAGAAGCGGCTCAGTGCATAGCCATATTCGCCGAACGCGAGATATTCGCCGACACTTGCCGGATGCAACGTCGGCATGAACCAGCTCATGAAGGCGACATCGGACTGGTGCGGCATCGAGGAGGAGACGCAGCCATGGTCGTCACCGGCAACCACCAGCACGCCGCCATGCGGCGAGGAGCCATAGGCGTTGCCGTGCTTGAGCGCATCGCCGGAGCGATCGACGCCCGGGCCCTTGCCGTACCAGAGCCCGAACACGCCATCGACCTCGCGGTCTCCTTGCGTCTCGACCTGCTGCGAGCCGAGCACTGCGGTGGCGGCGAGGTCCTCGTTCACTGCGGGGAGGAACTCGATGCGGTCCCGCTTGAGCCGTTCCTGGATGCGCCACAGTTCGAGGTCAATGCCGCCGAGCGGCGAGCCGCGATAGCCGGAAATGAAGCCTGCTGTGTTGAGGCCGTTCGCGCGGTCGCGCCTCGCCTGGTCGAGTGCGATGCGGACGATGGCCTGCGTGCCGGTGAGGAAGACGCGGCCCTCCTCGCGCTCGTAGCGGTCGGAGAGCTCGTACGTGTCGAGTGACGGAATGGCGTCCATGGCGGACCTCGCGCGGCATCCTGCCCAGTGATGGAAGGTTATGCCCGAGGGGTTGGTAGGTCTTACCTATTCATCCCGCCTTGAGCGACATTTCGGTAGAATTTTGCGTTTAGTTGCCATTTCTGGTAAGTTTCTATCGAATTGGGGAGCTTCCATGATCGAAGAGCAGGACACCCGCATTCTCGCCCACCTCCAGAAGGATGGCCGTGCCACCAACCAGCAGCTCGCGGAGGAAGTCGGCATGTCCACCTCGGCCTGCTGGCGTCGGGTGCGGGCGCTGGAGGAGAGCGGCGTCATCCAGGGCTATGCGGCGCTGGTCGCGCGCGAGCAGGCGGGATTTACGATGTCGGCCGTCCTCCACGTCTCGCTGGAGCGGCACGATGCGAAGTTCGTGGACGAGTTCGTGACGCGGGTGACCAGGCGCCGCGAGGTGCTGGAGTGCTTTGCGACCACGGGCGATGCCGACTATCACCTCCGCGTCGTCGTGCAGGACATGGCCGCCTACAACCGCTTCCTCGACGAGTTCATGTTCCGCATTCCTGGCATCCGCTATGTCCGCAGCAACGTGGTGCTGAAGGAGATCAAGACCAGCGTGGCGCTGCCGTTTTGAGCGAGGTCGTGTAGGGTGGGCAAAGGCGCGCTTGCGCCGTGCCCACCATCTCGCCTCAATTTGCGAAGGTGGTGGGCACGCTTCGCTTTGCCCACCCTACGGCACCTTTGTCACCGCCCCTCCCGCACAAACCTGTTCCGCAACGTGCCGACGCCGGTGATCTCGACCTCCACGACATCGCCGTGCTTGATGTCGGGCGAGGCGCCGTCGGTGCCCATCCAGATCACGTCGCCCGGCCACAGCGTGAAATACTTGGTCAGCTCCAGCAGGAACGGCACCACGCCAAAAATCATGTCGTTGGTGTGAAAGCGGTTGGTCTCGCGGCCGTTGACCCGGACGATCGTCTCCATCTTGGTCGAGATCGGCCCCGGTCTCGATCCACGGGCCCATCGGCTTGAACGTGTCGGCGTTCTTGGAGCGCCACAGGCTGCGATCGGCCTTCTGCCAGCTGCGCTCGCTGACGTCGTTGCCGATGGTGTAGCCGAACACGCAATCCATGGCGTTCGCTTCGGTGAGGTGCTTCACCTTCTTGCCGATGACGACGACAAGCTCGCCTTCATAGTGGATCTTGTCCGTCGCAAAGGACGGGATCACGACATCCTCGTCCTGCGCGATCAGCGCGTTCTGCGCGCGATAGCCGATCTCGGGCCTATCAGGCACGGCCGGCACCTCGCCGCGCTTGTCGGCGGCCTCCTTCAGGTGCCTCAGATAATTCAGCCCAACGCAATAGAAGGTGCGCGGGATCAGCGGCAGCTCGATCTTGACGTCGCCAAGCGGATGCGTGCGCGAGGTGCGTTGCCATTCACTGAGCGGATCGCCGTCGACCGCGACCACTTTGTCGCCTTTGACGATTCCCCACGAGGTCTTGCCCGAGGCAGTGAATTTCAGCCAGCGCATGTCATGTCCTCGTTGTTATTCCGCGGCATCGCGCGGTCGCACCTTCCAGGCCCCCGCAGCCGGCCGCTTGAGCCCGAGATTGTCGCGCAGCGTCTTGCCGCGATAGTCCCTCTGGAACAGGCCGCGGCGCTGCAGCTCCGGCACGACATGCTGCACGAAATCGGCGTAAGAGCCGGGCACGTAAGTCGCGGCGATGACAAAGCCGTCGCAGCCGCGCTCGACGAACATCTCTTCAAGCTTGTCCGCGATCTCCCTGGGGCCGCCGACCATTGCGTCCTGGACCTGGCCGCGGCCGGAGAAGGTGACGAAGTCGCGCGCGCTCGGATTGCTCTTGCCCGAATTCTTCAGCACGCCGTCGCGGATGCCCAGGATGCCCTGCATGCTGTTCAGCTCTTCCGTCGTCAGCGGTTCGTCGAGATCCTTGGAGGCAAAGTCGTAATTGAGCGCTTCGGCGAGCAGCGACAGCGCGTCGATCTCGAGCGGCAGCTTGTTGATCAGCGCCATCCTGTCTTCGGCTTCAGCCTTGGTCGCGGCGCAGACCGGCGTCGTCAGATTGCACAGGAACATCTGGTCAGGATCGCGGCGAGCCTTGGCGGCTTCGTTGCGCACGGAAGCATAGCCTTCCTTGGCGGCGGCGAGATTGCGCGCGGCGGTGAAGATCACCTCGCCCCAGCGGCCGGCAAAGCGCTGACCGCGGCCGGATGCGCCGGCCTGGATGATCACGGGATGGCCTTGTTGCGACCGCGGCACGGTGAACGGCCCGCGCGACTTGAAGGCCTGCCCCTTATGATCGAGCCGCTTCACCCTGGTCGGGTCGGCAAAGCGGCCGCTGGTCTTGTCCATGATGAGCGCGCCGTCCTCCCAGGTGTCCCAGTGGCCGAGCACGACCTCCATGAACTCATCGGCGCGGTCGTAGCGGGAATCGTGTTCGGGGTGGGAGTCGCGGCCCATGTTGAGCGCCTCGCCATCGTTGAGCGAGGTGACGACGTTCCACCCCGCGCGTCCGCCGGACATCAAATCGAGTGTTGCGAAGCGCCGCGCGACGTCGAACGGCTCGAAGTAGGTCGTCGAGCATGTTGCGCCCAAGCCGAGCCTTTCGGTGACCATGCCCATCGTGGTCAGCACGATCAGCGGGTCCATCTTCACGCAGCGGATGCCGTATTCTACGGTGTGGGCGTGGTCGTTGCCGTAGCGGTCCGGCATCGCCAGGCGATCGTCGAAGAAGGCCATGTGGAACCTGCCGGCTTCGAGAACCCTGGCGATCTCCTGATAATAGTCCGCCGACATCGAATCGTTGCGGGAGTCAGGATGCCGCCAGGAGCTCGGCAAGTTCGTGCAGTTTTGCGCCTGGAGGAAGCCGACCAGTACCATCTGCCGATTCATGCTGCTGTTCTCCTGATGCCGTCAGGCCAGATCGAGGACCGTGTCGAGCCGGTACTCGCGCGCCGGGAACGATGTGCCCGGCCTTGATGCGGTCGATATAGGTGGGGACGGCAATCACGCCGTGGGAATCATGGCCGGCGAGATTGGCGTTGACGCAGCCGATTGCGACTACATCGGCCTCTTCCTCGGACGCCCCGGCGGCGCGGAGCAGGGCGGCGCTGATGCGCGTGAGGCGATCGGCCTTGACGATCGGCATGGCGTTCCCTCGGCTTGGTGCCCTTAACAGGCCGCTTGTTGGGGGCCATCGTCTCAAAGCACGAGAGCGATATCAATCTCCCGTAAACCAACACAGGGCTGCAAATTCGTAAGGAGAATGCGCTCTTGGTCGAAGGACGCTCCGCGCGGCGGTATTTCCGGCGGTTTTGTGCTGCCCGTTCGCTCCTCGTTCACTTTGATCGACGGTTTGTCGTGCGCAATAACGACCACTTAGGCGATCGCCGTTCATAAAGGCACCGGGAGAAATAGGCAGAAATGCCCGGGAGCTAAGATCGTGCCGACGACACTCGCGCGCACCTTTGCGGCGTTGAGCGCCATCAATGAAGCGATCCTTTACGCGAGATCGCCGAACGAGCTGTACCAGAAGGTCTGCGACGCCGGGTTTTCGAGCGGGGACTTCCTGGCCGTTGCCGTGTTTCTGGTCGAGCCTGACGGCCGGCGGCTGCGCTTTGCGGCCGGCTGTGGCGATGACATTGCGCGGCTCCGCTCGATTGTGATCACGACGGAAGCCGGCACGCCCGAAGGATCTGGCGTCGGCGGCGAGGCGTTTCGCGATCAGAAGCTGTGCGTCAGCAACGACTATCTGAACGATCCGCGCTCGCTGGCGTGGCGCGAGGGCGCCGCCAAGGCCCATATCGGTGCGGCCGCGGCGCTGCCGCTGCTCTGCAACGGCAAGAGCGTCGGCGTGTTGTATGTGACGCGGAGCGAGGCCAACTCGCTGAACGAGCAGATGGTGTCGCTGTTCGCGCGCATGTCGGCGAACATTTCCTACGCGCTGGACAATTTCGCGCGCGAGACCGCGCAGCAGACCAGCGAACGGGCGACACGGCGGCTCAACCGCATGTTCGGCGCCATCAGCGCCACCAACGAGGCGATCCTGCGTGCCAAGACCGAGCAGGAGCTGTACCAGCTCGTCTGCGATGCCTCCGTCCACAGCGGCAAGTCGCTGGCGACCATCGTGCTGCTCCGCGAGCCGGACTCGCACTGGATGAAGCCTGTCGCCGCCACCGGGCAGAACCTGGATCTCGTGACCCAGGCGCGCTATTCGGTCGATCCGGAAAATCCCTACGGCAAAGGCATCTCCGGCCAGGTGTTCCGGACGCAGAAAGCCATCGTCGAGGACGATCTCGCCAGCCGCACCAGGGGCACGCCGTGGGAGCAGGCCAACGTCAACACCGGCGTTGCCGCCTGCGTCGTCGCGCCGCTGATCAGGTACGGCGAGAGCGTCGGCGTGCTGCTGTTCTTCATCAGTCGCTTCTGGGCCAAGGACGAGGAGATCGTCGCGCTGCTGCTGCGCATGGCGGAGAACGTCTCGTTCGCGATCGAGAATTTTGGCCGCGAGGTCGACAAGGCCAGGATCGCGGCGGAAGAGGAACGCCTGGCGCGCATGTACGCGGCGCTCAGCGCCACCAATGAGGCGATCCTGCGCGCGCGGTCGCAGTCCGAGCTGCTCGACCTCGTCTGCGAGGCGACGGCGAAGGGGGCCAAGTTCATCTCGGCAACCATCGCGCTGGTCGACCGTCGGGCCGAGCTGCTGCGCGTCGTCGCCTGCTACGGACCGAACGCGGACCAGGTCCGTAACTTCAAGTTCTCCACCTCCGACCAGGTGCCCGAGGGGCGCGGGCTGACCGGCACCGCGTTCCGCACACGTCAGCCCGCCGTCAGCAACGACGTGCTCGCCGACGGCCGCATCGCGCCCTGGCACGCCAGCGCCCGTCGCAACGGCATCGCGTCCTCCGCGGCATTGCCGCTGTTCAACGGTGACCGGGTCGAGGGCGTCTTTCTGTTCAACTCCCCGGAGCGCGGCACCTTCACGCCCGAGCTCGTCGAGTTGCTGCGCAAGCTTCAGGCCAATGTCGCCTTCGCGCTCGAAAGCTTCGACCGCGCCGACGAGAAGGCGCGGGCGGACAAGCAGCGCAGTCGCCTGAGCGGCATGTTCGAGGCGCTGAGCGCGACCAATGAAGCCATCATGCGCGCCAAGACGCGCGAGGAGTTGTTCGAGGCTGCTTGCCAGGCCGCTGTGCTCGGCGGTCTGTTCGCCTCGGCGACGATCGGCATCATCGATGAAGAGCACGAGCTCGTTCGCGTCGTTGCGGTCAGGGGGCGCCTGCAGGAGCGCATGATTGGACGGACCTGTAGCATTTCCGCAGGCCATCCCGAGGGCGATGGCATCATCGGCACCTCGCTGCGGACGCGCCAGCCCAGTGTCATGAACGACTATCTGAACGAGCCGCGCTCCGCATACTGGCGCACAAAGGCCGTCGAGGATGGAACGCGGGCTGCGGCGAGCTTCCCGCTTCTGAGGGCGGGACGGGAGCCGGTCGGCATTCTGCTCTTCCTCGCACCGGAAGAGAATACGTTCACGCCCGATCTGGTCGCGCTGCTGGGGCGGCTGGCGGAAAATGTCTCCTTCGCGCTCGACAATTTCGATCGCGCCGAGGAAAAGGCCCGCACCGAGGCGCAGAAGGAGCGCCTGACGCGCATGTTCGCGGCCCTGAGCGCCACCAACGAGGCGATCATGCGGGCGAAGTCGCGCGCCGAGCTGTTCGACCTCGTCTGCCTTGCGGCATCGAACGGCGCCAAGTTCACCTCGACCACGATTGCGCTGGCCAGAGCCGGCACGGACCAGCTCGAGATCGTCGCCGCCGCCGGTCCGTCCGCCGACACCACGCGCAATGTCCGTCTCTCCATCGATCCCGGGCGGCCTGAAGGGCGTGGGATGAGCGGTACGGCATTCCGGACGCGGCAGCCCTGCAT
The DNA here is from genome assembly GCF_054060315.1 of Bradyrhizobium sp. USDA 4354. NCBI lineage: Bacteria > Pseudomonadati > Pseudomonadota > Alphaproteobacteria > Hyphomicrobiales > Nitrobacteraceae > Bradyrhizobium > Bradyrhizobium sp. USDA 4354. Next base: position 2,592,187 of record NZ_JBSSDC010000001.1, read on the forward strand.
CAGCAACGATTATCTCAACGACGATCGCGTTCGCGCTTTCCATGCCATCGTCCGCAACGACGGCGCGCGGTCTGGCGCCGCGTTTCCGCTCGTCGCGCACGACCAGGCCGTCGGCGTCATGATCTACATGTCGACCGAGCCGGCGACCTTCACGCCCGAATTCGTCGAGCTGTTGCAGCGCCTCGCCGATAATGTCTCCTTCGCAATGGAGAATTTCGATCGAGCGGACGAGAAGAACAAGGCCGACGAGCGGATCGAATACCTCGCCTCGCACGACAGCCTGACGGACCTGCCGAACCGCGAGACCTTCAACGGGCTCTTGCACGAGGCGATCGATGTGGCGCAGCGCCACGATCATCGCTTTGCGGTGCTGTTCATCGATCTCGACCGCTTCAAGGTCATCAACGATTCGCTGGGTCACGAGGCCGGCGACCTGCTCCTGCTCGAAGTGGCGAATCGCTTGCGCTGCGCATTGCGAACGAGCGACGTGGTGGCGCGCCTCGGCGGCGACGAGTTCGTGGTGATCCTCGACCAGTGCGGCGAGATCGAGGACGTCCAGCGCATCGCGACCGAGCTGCTCGCCACGCTTGCCGCGCCCATGGAGCTGGCCGGCCACGAGTGCCATACCACGGCTTCGATCGGCATCGCGATGTATCCGGCCAACGGCTCCGACGCTCAGACGCTGACCAAGAACGCCGACATGGCGATGTACCTCGCCAAGGAAGACGGCAAGAACGGCTATCGCTTCTTCTCCAAGGAGGTGAAGACGCAGTCGATCGAGCGGCTGTCGCTCGAGAGCGCGCTGCGCCGCGCGCTGGAGCGCGAGCAGTTCTCGCTCAACTACCAGCCCAAGGTGGACATGGAGACGGGTCAGATCACGGGCGTCGAAGCGCTGCTGCGCTGGACGCATCCGGATCTCGGCAACGTCTCGCCCGCACAGTTCATTCCGCTTGCCGAGGAAACCGGGCTGATCGTGCCGATCGGCCGCTGGGTGCTGAATGAGGCCTGCGCGCAGGCCATGGCCTGGCAGCGCCGCGGCCTGCTGCCGCTGTCGATGGCGGTCAACCTGTCGCCACGGCAGTTTGCCGACGAACATCTGTTGCAGGACGTCGACGAGGCGCTCGCGGCCTCCGGCATGTCGCCGGTGCTGCTCCAGCTCGAGGTCACCGAGAGCATGATGATGCGCAATGTCGGCCGCGCGCTCAGGGTGCTCGACTCCATCCAGAGCCGCGGCATCCGGCTCGCCATTGACGATTTCGGCACCGGCTATTCGTCGATGTCGCTGATGAAGCACTTTCCGATCGACACCATCAAGATCGACCGCTCCTTCGTGCGCGACCTTCCGCAGGACTCGGAGGATCAGGCGATCGCGCAGGCGATCATCAGCATGGGCAAGGCACTCGGCATGACCGTCGTCGCCGAAGGCGTCGAGAATGCCGAGCAGGAGGCGTTCCTGCGCACCCATGGTTGCGACGAGATGCAGGGCTTCCTCATCTCCAAGCCGCTGCCGGCGCGGCAGATGGCCGAGTTGCTGCGGCCGCTGGTGCTGCCGGTCGCGCCGCCGCTCCAACCGGAACCGGCCGACGAAGGCGCAGCCTCAGGGCTGAAACGCGCTGTCGTCTGACGGCTGCGGGTGCAGCTCGCGGACCTCGTGTTCTCGCCCGTCGGCCTTGCTCGGAAAATCCTGAGGCCCCGTCAGTGACGTCTGCTCGATGAACAGCGCGAGAATGCTGCGCGCGCCCTCGGCGAAACTCGTCCCTTCGCTCACGCTCAACGCGGAGCAGCATGTTTCGCTCATCGCCTCCTGGTCGTCGACCACAGCCATGGCGGGTCCCCACCACCAGGCAGGCGCAGGCGAGCGCTCGTCCTCCGGCACGACATGCCAGCGGACGTACTCCTCCATCACGCGCTCGAATTCCAGGCGTGCCGCCTGATGCATGTGGTCGATACTCCCAGAATCCGCGCCTGACGAGGCCGACGCGCGGATTGATCGTCACTTCGCTCGGAAATCGGCTCGCGCACTTGGGCCGAACCATGCAAGCCGACATCGTCGTCGGCAATGCGGGATTACGCTGCTGTCGGCGATGCGCCAGCGCGGCCGCGAAGATCCATCCTAGCCGCTGAAGGGCCCGGCAAGCAAGCTAACGGGGCTGTGGTTGCCTAACGCGGTCTGAACGGATGCGCTTTCTGGTGCCAGGCCCAGGCCGTACGGATGACCGTAGGCAGGTCGGAGTGACGCGGCACGAAGTTCAGCACCTTTCTCGCAGCAGAGGGATCCGCGACCAGATAGGTGGGATCGCCGGCGCGGCGCGGCTTGACGGTGTGCGGCACCTCGCGTCCGGTCTCCTGCCTGATGGCGTCGAGGATCTCGCGCACGGAAAAGCCGGCGCCCGTGCCGAGGTTGAAGCTGCCCCCGGCATGCCCTTGTTCCAGAAGCCTCAAGGCCGCGACATGCGCGGCCGCAAGGTCGGTGACATGGATGTAGTCGCGGATCGCGGTGCCGTCGGGCGTATCGTAATCGTCGCCGAACACCGCGAAGTCGACATGGCCCTGGAGCGCCATCATCGCGCGCGGAATGAGATGGGTTTCGTTGTCGCGCAGCTCGCCGATTCCACCGGCCGGATCGGCGCCGCTGGCGTTGAAATAGCGCAGGCAGAACGCACCGAAGCCATAAGCCGTGCGGTAGTCGGCGAGCATGCGCTCGATCATCAACTTCGATGCGCCGTACGGATTGATTGGCGCGCAGGGAAAATCTTCCGGCAGCGCCTTGGAATCGGCGTTGCCATAGACGGCGCCGGTCGAGGAGAACACGATGCGATTGCAGCCCGCGTTGCGCATGGCCTGCAACAACGACAGCGTGCCTTGCACGTTGTTGATGTAGTATTTCTGCGGGTCGGTCATGGACTCCCCGACGAGGCTCGCCGCCGCGAAATGCATCACCGCCGCGATCTTGTGGTCGACGAAGGCGCGCGCCAGCGCCGCGACGTCGAGCAGATCGCCCGTCACCAATGGGCCGGCGACGAAGCTGCGATGACCTGTCGAGAGATTGTCATAAACGACGGGCTGGTAGCCGGCGGCGGTCAGTGCGCGGCAGGCATGCGAGCCAATATAGCCCGCGCCCCCGGTGACGAGGACGGTCGGTCGGTCGGTCATGTCGTCTTCTGCTCTTCTCTTAGCGGAGGGGGCGGTTGCGGCTGAAGAGAAGATAGAGCGCGCGGGGGTTGGTGGTCAAATAGCGCCAGAACAGACGGCGTGGCTCGAGCAAGGTGCGCCAGGCCCATTCGAGTCCGATCTTCTGCATCCATTGCGGCGCGCGGGAACGGCTCCCTGACAAGAAGTTGAACAGGCCGCCGGATGTCTTGATAACGCCAACATTGGTCAGATGCGGCGTGAATTCCTTCACGAATGCCTGCTCGTTGGGCACGCCGAGCGCGACCCACAGATAGTCCGGCGCCAGGGCGTTGATCTCCTCGATCTTGGCACGTAGCGCCTCGCCGCGCAGATAGCCGTGGCTGCGCCCGACGATCTTGAGGCGTGGATACATCTTCTGGACCTTCTCGACCGCAGCGGCGTTCTCGGCCTCGCTTGCGCCGAACATATAGAACGTGCGGCCGACTGCCTCCGCCTTGCGCGCGACGATGTGGAACAGGTCCGTGGTCGCAACGCGCTCCGGCAGCGGGAACCAGGATTGCAGCTTCGAGGCCGCGACCAGCGGCTGGCCGTCGGCGTTGATCAGGTCGGCGGCGCGGAACAGGCGCTCGGTCTGCGGCTCGGTCGAGCAGCGCGCCAGCACCTCGCCATTGGCTGAGGTCAGGAACAGCGGACGGCCGATGCGATTGTCGGGATCGGTCGCCTCGATCATGAAATCGGCGGTCGCTTCCAGGTCGAGCGCGGCCATGCGAAGCCCGCCGACGGTGATTCGCGGCACGTCGGCAGTTGCTACCCGTCCGTCGAGGTTGACGCGGCGCTCAAGCATATTGTCTGCCTCGCTGGCGCGTTTGGATTGCAGGGGTGAGCTCGTCGAGCACGACGCCGACGAGCTTGCCCTCGGCGGGGCCGAGCGCGGCCAGGATCTCTTCCAGGCTGTCGTTGACGTCGAGGCTGGTCGGCAGCACGGCCACCAGCGAGTCGGTGTCGTCGAGCAGCTTGCGGCCGCCGGCCGAGAACGGCATCGCCGGACCGTCGAGGATCACGAGATCATAGCCGCCGGCGGAACGGGCCTGCGCGATCGCCTTGCGGATGGCGTCGGCCGCCTTGCCGGCGTCGCCCTCCGCGGCCGGCAGCACCGAGATGCCGTTGACCGTCTTGATCTCGCGGGCGTCCTTGCTGCCGATCGAGAGCCAGCCGAGCCTGCTCGGCTCGCTCTTGCCGGGACGGATGAGCTTGTTCGAGAGCGAGCGGGCCTGATGGTCGGCATCGATCATCAGCACGCGGGCGCCGTCGCGCGCCGCCGCCAGCGCGAAATTCAGCGCGGTCACGCTGCGCCCGGTGGTCTTGCCGGCACCGACGAGCGCGATGACCGGCATCGCCTTGCCGCCGGCGCGTCGCGCCACTGCGGCGCGCATGTCGCGCCAGGCGTTGAGCAGCGTTGTCAGGGGAAAACCGGGGCGGAGCGTCGGCCAACCCAGCCGCGTGAGGTCGACGCCGCCTCCCGTGGCGAGGATGGCGCCGAGGGTGTGGATGACGTCGGCCTCCTGGAAGCGTGCGATCAGCGGCTTTTCGATCAGAGGCGTTTCGACCATCGAAGGCTGCAGCGGGGGCGCGGCAAGTTCCGGCGGAGCCTGCGCAACTTCTGGCGCTCGCGCAGCCGGTCGAGGCTGAGCGGCTTCTGGAGCTCGTGCGACCTGCGGCGTTCGCGCAGGATCCGGGGTTGGCGTGCGCTGGGGACGGGCCGGCGTCGGTGCTGGTGTGGTCGCGCCGGTAAGCAGGAGCTCGACCGCGACGAACCAGCTTGACGCCGCGATCGCCCCGAACATGAAGCCGATCATGGCGAACAGGCTCATGGCTGGCGGGAACGAGCGCCGCTGCGGCACTGTCGCCTCGCCGATGACGCGGGCCGCCGAAGTGTTCAGGCTCTCCTGCTCCTCGGTCTCGCGGGAGCGCTTGAGAAATGATTGATAGACGTCGCGGCTGGCATCGGCTTCGCGCTCGAGCTCGCGCAGGCGCACGGCGGCCTGGCTGAGCTGGATGCTCTGCCGCTTCTGCGCTTCCAGCGCCCGGTTGAGCGAGGCCTCAAAATCACGGGCGCGCGTCAAATCGTTCTTGGCGGACTGAGCGAAGCGGTCGATCTCTTCGTTGATGGTGCGCTTGAGATCCTCGACCTGCTTCTCGGTCTGGCGCAGCGCTGGATGGCGCGGCCCGAGCTCGCCGGCTTGCTCCGCATATTTCTTGCGGGCGTCGGCATATTGCGCGCGCAGATTGGCGATGGTTGGCGATTGCAGCGCCTCCGGAATGGCGCCGGCATCGGCAGCGGTACGGCGGCTCGCTTCGATCTGGTCGAGCCGCGCCTGGGCATCCATCGTCGCCGCGCGAGCCGCGGAAAGCCGCTGGTTGCTGGCGGAGAGCTGCTGGTCGCTGATCAACGCATCCTGGGTGCCGACGAAATTGTTCTGGGCCTTGTAGGTGGCGAGCGCGGTCTCGGCGTTGCGCAGCCGCTCGCGCAGCTCCTTCAGGCGGCTGGAGAGATCGTTGGTGGCGCGCCGAGCGGCCGAAGCCTGCGAGTTGCGGGATTCGGCGAGGTAAGCATTGGTCAGCGTGTTGGCGAGCATGGCCGCTTTGGCGGGGTCCGTCGACCAGACCTCGATGTCGACGATGAAGCTCTTCTCGGTCTTGCGGATCGTGATGTGCCTGCTCAGCGCCTCGAGCGCCGCGAGCTGCACTTCCTTCTTCTCCGCGGCGGAGGGCGCGCGGGGTTGCAGGCCGATCAGGCCGAGCAGCGACGACGTCAGGCTCACACCCTCGCCGCCGCCGAATTCCGGATCCTTGTCGAGACCGGCCTGCTGGATCACCTGGAGCAGCACGCTGTTGGAGGTGATCAGGCGCGCCTGGCTCTCCACCACCATGGACATGCCGGAGACGTCCTGGGCGCGGGGCGTGAGCTCGCGGTCCACGAGCTGGAGCTCGCGTGGGTCGACATAGAGCTGAGCGGTAGCGGTGTAGCGGGGCGTCACGCTCTTGCCGATGGTGACGGCAAGCGTCGCGCCGAGCAGGGCGGCCGCGGTGATCGCTACCTTTCGCCGCCAGAGTAAATTTGCAAGCTCCAGCACGTTGAAGCCGGCCTGAGGCTTCCGTTGCGAGGCCTCCGGTCCGGCCCGATCGATCGGCTGGTTATAGTCAAGCATGATCCCCAGCTTTCATTCCAAGCGCCGCGGGCTGAGGGGTTACTCTTCGCTTTACGCCACGCACCCGGGATATGGGTGCCCAATCAACGCAACAGGGAAAATTAACCATACTCATTGAGGGACTATTCACCGAAATGGCAAACAAAGCGTTTAAGCGCATGCCGCCCTTGGCTGCGTCGCCGTGACGCCGAGATCCCCCAGAGATTAACGGTTCGTTACCGCGCGCAGCGGGCCTGCGACGCGTCGCTCGTCGTGCGATCAACTGCGCGCACATGGCGGTCAGCGCTTCCGCAGGATCACGTGATAGTCGCCGCGGCGGACGTCGGTGCCGCGCGGGAGCACGGCGTTCAGCACCGCAGCGCCGGCGTCGACCAGGGCCGCAAACAGCGGCTTGCGCCGGCGCATCTCGGGATAGCGCGGGCTTTCGACTTCACGACGATAGATCATCTCGAGGCCGTTGGCGGCCGCGAATGCTTCGAGCCGGGGCAGCGTCACCAGCGGATGGAAGAACGTCGGGAACGGCGGCTCGCCAGGCAGGCCGGCGTCCTTGATGCCGCGGATGTGCCGGTAGAACCAGACGTGAAACCAGTGCGGCGAGTATTTGGTGACGACTCCGGAGAGCGAGCGCGGATTGGGCGCGCCGATCAGGATCATCCCGCCGCGCTTGAGCGCGTCACGGAAGTTCAGGAGCGCGGCGTCGACGTTCGGCAGATGCTCGATCACGTTGTAGCAGATCACGAGATCGAACGTCTCGCCGCCGAAGCGGTAGGTCTGGACATCGCCGAGGATCGCCTCGTCGGCGTAGGTGTTGTTGCGGACCTGGTCCTCGTCGATGTCGACGACGGTGACCTTGCTGCGGCTCAGCAAGTCCGGCGGCAGAACGCTGCATGAGCCGCCACCTGCTTCATAGATGGCGAGCCGGTCCTGCGGCAGCTCGCGGCACAGCACCTCATGGACGGCGAGCAGGCTGTCGCGGGCTTCGCCGGGGACAAGATCATGAAGCGCCTGGGCATATGTCGCAGCCGCAGGGATTTGGATCGCCGTGGCTGTCGCGAAATCGATCGTGGCTGGTTTGTTCATATTTTCTGACCGCGCTTGTTCTATTCAAATTTACAGGAAAAAACGCGCTTGCCCGAAGAGCAAATCCGATGCCGCACCGTCTCACCGGTCGCAGTGCTTACGGTCGGGTTAATGCGCATGCGCATTAACTACAGCATTGTTCATGTTGGGGCCTTGTCGGCGCATGGACCGCCAATTGCAGTATCACGCCCGGTGAATCTTGCGGCGATGTGCCGCTCGGCAGCCGCCTATTTTGGGACGCATCTGTCCCGCGGCGATGTATCGTCGTGGGACGCGCGATCGAAGCAGGGCTTTTTCAATATATCTCGGACATCTAGAACGTCATGACATTGATCCCGACAGACCTCTCCGCCGCGCGCATCTCGGATGCAGTGCGCGATCCCAATCGGGAGATCGCGGCGAGCTCTGCGATCATCGACCTGTCGGTCGGCGTCGTCGTCTGCATTCCCTGCTTCCGCCGTCCGCAGCACCTGCGGCTGACGCTGGAATCGCTGGCGAACCAGCGCACCCCGCGTTCCTTTGCCGTCGTCATGGTCGAGAATGATGCCGCGCGGCGCGAAAGCGCGCCGGTTGCCGCGGAGTTTCTGGCCGCTGGAAGGCTCCAGGGTGTTTGCCTCATCGAGAAGCGGCAGGGGAACTGCCAGGCGATCAATGCTGCATTCGAGACGGCGCAGGGGCTGTTTCCCGCCGCGACCCGTTTCCTGATGATCGACGACGACGAGATCGCATCAAGCGACTGGCTCGAGCTGATGGTCCGCACTGCGGAGGCGACCGGTGCCGACGTGGTCGGCGGGCCGGTGCTGCCGGTCTTCGACGACGACAGCAAGCCCTGGCTTTCGCGTCATCCAGCCTTCTGTCCCGCCTACGACTACAGCGGTGCGGTGCCGCTGATCTACGGCTGCGGCAATTGTCTGATCACGCGTGCCGCCTTCGAACGGTTCGATCGTCCTGCGTTCGACCTGCGCTTCAATTTTCTCGGCGGCGGCGATTGTGACTTCTTCGTGCGGTGCCGTGACGCCGGCATGATATTCCACTGGACGGCGGAGGCTGTCATCACCGAGACCGTGCCGCACAGCCGCACCAGCCTCGGCTGGATCGCAAAGCGCGGCCTGCGCATCGGTGCGATCAATTATCGTGTGCAGTACAAGGCCGCGCGAAGCGCAGCGGCGCGGGCGCGGGTGTTTGCGCAGATGCTTGGACGGCTGCCGCTGTCGATGGTTCGCGCCGCAGCCTTGTTGACGTCGTCGAAAGCCGTCGTCGCGATGCATCCCGTGATGGTCGCGTTTGGCGCCGCCTTGGCGGCCTTCGGCCTCGAGCCGAAACCTTACGAAGCCTCGAAGATCGTGTCTTGATGCGACGGCGACGGACTAGATGCCGAAACGGGCGAGGGCGACCCGGATTGCGGAGCGTGGCAACGACTTGAGCGACCGCCGGCCGATCATCGCCAGATAAGTGAAGACGTCGCGATATCTGCCGAAGCGAATCGCTTGCATCGCCGAATACGTGACGAGATGAATCTCGGCAGCCTGACGCAACCCACGCGCCGCACCCTCGGGGAGTCTCGCCAGGATCAGTCCGTCATCGAAGACGCGTGCGACCGCCGGCAAGAAATCCTGCGGCGTTCGCACCGCCGCGTTCATCGTGTTGGCCGTATGCAGGCGATAGTCCAGCAGAAGTTTGGGCGCGAATTCGAACTCACCGATCGCGGCAAGGCGGCACCAGCAATGCCAGTCCTCGCAATATCTGAGCGAGACGTCGAAACCGCCGATGGCGCGAAAAGCCTCCGCACGGGTGAGCACGATGCCACCGTTGACGATGAAGTTCCCGGCCGTGAGCCGCACCAGCACGTCGCCTGATGGCTTGCGACGTCCCTTCAAAAGCTCGCGCCGGCCGATCTGCCGTCCTTCGCTGTCGATAGTGTTGTAGTCGCCGTAGACGAGAACTGCGCGCGGCGCGCCGCGCGCTGCCGCCAGGAGTGCCGCCACCGCGCCGGGGCGCAGGCGGTCGTCGGCATCGAGGAAGAGCAGCCACTCGCCGCTCGCATGCCGGGCGCCGAGATTGCGTGCCGCCGAGACACCCGCGGCATCGTTATCGATGAAGCGCAACCGCGAGTCACGCACGTCCCGGACGATTGCAGCGGTTTCATCGGTCGAGCCGTCGTCCACGACGATCACCTCGGTCACCTCGCGTTGCGCCAGTGCGCTAGCGAGAGTTTCGCCGACATAAGCCGCAACGTTCTTGGCGGGAATGACGACGGATACCGATGTGGTCGAGCCGACTTGAAGCGGCAAGCGCGCCGGCGCTGCCGCGCGGGAGGCGGCCGGCAGGTCGAGAACGTCTTCGGCGGTGATCAAGCTACGGCTCGCCCTTAATGATCTGTTAACCAGGATCCATCTGCCGCGCTGGCAATGCTTGCGATCGCAAGCCCGGCTGGCGGCGGATGATACTCGCATTGCGGGCAAACCGTTGCCGGGAAGGCCTGTGCGCCGCCGGTTTCGTAGAATAGCGTTAAGCCGCTGGCATTAAGGCTGTGGCAAATTTGGAAGAGTGCGACAGCCGGCCCCATGCGAGAATGCGGATCGGACTGCCGCGGATGGATCCAGTGCCCGCAAAGACATTCGAACACGACCCCGACGCGATGATCCTTAACCTCTTCTATGAGGACAAGGACGACCGCTGGTTTCCCGGCGACCGGCATCTGCGGCGCATGGCTCGCCGGTTGCTGCTCGGCGAGCCGCGCATGAGCGGCCAGCTTCGCGTGTTCCTCAATCTCTGTGCGGGGCTCGACCGGCTCGGCATCCGCTACCGCGTCAACGACTACGGCCATATCGCCCAGCATCCCGATGAGCTCGCCTGCATCATCGGCCGCACCTTCCTGCTCGATAAGTTCGCGTGGAAGAACCCGATCCTGCTTGGCGTTGCCGCCCACAATCATCCGCTCGACGACCCCGATCTGTTCAAGCGTCTGCCGGTGAAGAAGGTCGTGGTGCCCGGCTCCTGGTATGTCGACATGTACCGGCCGTACTGGCCGGACACCGTGGCCTGGCCGGTCGGCATCGATACGGATCTCTGGGCGCCGTCGCACGTCTCGCGGAAGGTGGTCGACGTGCTGATCTACGACAAGGTCCACTGGGAGCGCGAGCGCTATGCGCCGGAGATGATCGAGCCCGTTCGCGCGCGGCTGGGTAAGGACGGTCGCTCCTTCACCGAATTGCGCTACGGCAGCTACAAGGAAGAAGACTATCAGGCCGCGCTGGCGCGTTCGCGGGCGATGATCTTTCTGTGCCAGAGCGAGAGCCAGGGCATCGCCTATCAGCAGGCCTTGTCCTGCGGCGTGCCGGTGTTTGCCTGGGATCCCGGCGGGCCGTGGCGCGACCCCGATTATTATCCGCACCGGGTGAGGTTCGCGCCGGTGTCCTCGGTGCCGTATTGGGACGAACGCTGCGGAGCCAAGTTCACCGACATCGCGGGGTTCGAGGCGGGCTGGGAAAAGTTTTGGGCCGGGTGCGCCGCGGGCGAGTTCGATCCGCGCGGTTACATCCTCGACAATCTCACGCTGGAGCAACGGGCGCTGCAATACTACGAGATCGCGCGGAGCATCGTGCAGCCAGCGGTGTCTCAGACCTCCGGCAGGCCCGTTGACGGCGGCTTAACAGGGTTGAGCCGGGACCTGAAGGCTCACCGGCGTCACCAGATGTCGTGAGCCATGGACCGCAGCGCCGCTGACATGACCGACGTCGAGGTCCAATCGTTGGGCCATGTCCTGCGCGACCGCCTTGCGGGGCTCAATGCCGTGCAGGTGGCGCGCTGCCTCGTTGCGGTCGGGTCGCTACTGCTGGTGCTGGTGACGCTCGATCCGTTCCCGGACCTGCGCAATCCCGACGTCACCACCATCGTCGGCGGACGAATGGCGCTGACCTATATCTCCTGGGGCCTCCTGGCCGCGGTTGCGGTGCTGTGTGTCGCTGCCTCGGATGCACCCGCGCTGAAGAGCCTGGTGACACCGCTTCATCTTTGCCTCCTGGGCTGGCTGGCGATCAACATCGTCTTCTCCGAGAGTCGCGGCGTTTCGATCCAGCGATTCGTGCTCGCGGCCAGCGTGACGTCGCTCGCCGTCTTGTTGCCGTTGCTGCCGCCGACGCAGCGCAGCTTCAACCTTTGCCTGGGTGCCGCCGCGCTCGTGCTGCTCGCGCTCTGCTATCTCGGCGTCATCCTCGCGCCGCAATATTCGATCCACACGGTCCTCGACGTCACCGAGCCGCAGCTTGCCGGCGACTGGCGCGGCAGCTTTGGCCACAAGAACATCGCCTCGGCCGTGATGACCATCCTGGTCTATGTCGGCATCTACCTGTCGGCCGTGGGCTCGTTCGTGATGGGCCCCGCGATCGCCGTGCTGGCCGGCACCTTCCTGATCTTCACCGGCGGCAAGACGTCGTCGGTGCTGTGCCTTGCGGTCTATGCTCTCGCCTCGCTGGTCTATGTCACGCCGGGCCTATGGCTGAAGCGGATCATCTGCTTCGTGCCGCTGGTCGCGATGAACCTGTTGACCGTCGGCAGCGTCATGAGCCCGGCGCTCGGGGCGATGACGCGGCTGCTTCCGCTCGATCCCACCTTCACCGGCCGCTCTGCGATCTGGGAGTTCGCCCTCGCTGCCGTCGCCGAGAAGCCGATCATCGGTCACGGCTATGGATCGTTCTGGGACGACGTGAGTGCGCGACAGACCGCCCAAGGCGCCGAATGGGCGACGTCGGCGGCGCACAGCCACAACAGCTATCTCGATCTCGCGGTCACCATCGGCTCGCCGGGACTGGTGCTCGTGATCCTCGTCTTCGTCCTCGCGCCGCTCGGGAATTTCCAGACGGCCCAGGCTCACAGCCGCAGTGGCGCACTGGCCAAGCTGTTCCTGACGGTGTGGCTGTTCGGCCTGTATTACGGCGCCACCGAGACCTTCCTGCTCGAACGGCAGAATCCGATCTGGTTCATGTTCGCTCTTGCCGTGGCCGGCCTGCACTTCCTGGCGAGGTTCCAGTGCGTCGAGCAGATCGAACCGAAACGCTGACAGCTTACCGCAGCCAAGCCGCCTCGAGTGGCATTGGCTTAACGATAAAGTGGCCTGCGACAAAACATAATCTATCTGGAAACATTCAGTAATCGTATGCCCAGCAGATGACGTTTCTCAGCGTCGAACAATTAGACGGCCAGGTGTCCAGCGCGTCGGGAATCGCAATCGATTTCGTCCGTGACTGGCGGCACGCCGCCTCGCGCCTGAATGCCGGGCACCGCACCGCTTTCCAGCATGCTTACTGGCTCGGCGCGTGGTACGAGGCGTTTCAGGACGTCGCTCCGCTGATCGCCGTGATCTCCGATGCCGCCACGGGTGAGGATATCGCGATCGTGCCGATGATCAGCCATATCAGGCGCGGCATCCGCATTGTCGAGTTCGCGGACCTCGGCGTCTCCGACAACAACGCGCCGGTCCTGGCACTCGATGCCGCGTTGGATGCGGGGGCGACGGATGCGATCAACAGGGCGCTGATCGGAGCGTTGCGCGCGCTGCCCGACCGTTTCGACCTGCTGCGCCTGAAGAAGATGCCGGCCCAGGTCGGCGGCAGGCCGAACCCGCTGGTATCGCTCGGCCGGATCGGATCCTCCTCGCTCAATGGCAATCTCGTGTTGATGGGCGATGACTATGACGACTATCAGGCTTCGATCAAGCGCCTGCAGATGCCGCGCTGCTGGCGGGTCTTCAGCCGTCATGCCGGCGCGCGGTTCGAGATCGCCGCGGACGTCGTGCGTGCGCATGAGCTGCTGGATGTGACGGATGTCCAGCAACAGGCACGCATGCAAAAGCTCGGCTCGCCGTTCGTCCTCAACGACGAGACCCACGCGCGATTCTATCGCGAGGTCGTCCGCCGGGGCCTCGCCGAAGGTTATGCCATGGTCTCGGCGCTGGTATGCGACGAGGGCGTCGTCGCCACCGCGTTTGGGGTCAGGCATGGCGCGACCTATTTTCTGCTCCGTATCAGTCATGCCGGCGATTCATGGTCGAGCTGCTCGCCGGGTCTTCTCGTTATCCAGCGCACCATGGCGGCACTGCATGCGCAGGGCGTGCGCCGTTTTGACCTCAGCATCGGCAATCAAGCCTACAAGCGCCGTTTCGGCGCCGAGAGGGTGCCGTTGACCGATGTCAGCGTCGCGCTGTCCTGGCGTGGTTTGCCTTTCGCCTGGCGCGATCACGCCGCGCAGGGCCTTCGCCGCTATCCGAAGCTCGCCGCCCTCGCGGCGCGGGCGATGGGCAAGGGCGCGCATTAACGCGGCGGAGAGGCGTCATCTCGAAAGGCCCGCACGAAAGGCATCCAGCAATGCGCGGCCCTGCGGCCAGTCGCCGAGCCTGCTCGACGCGTTGATGTGGCCGAGTGCGCCCAGCACGATCAAGTCGGATTCCCAAACGCGTGCCCGTCGCTGCGTCATCTCGAGCCCGCCATAGGGATCATCCGTGCTGACGATGATGAGCGAAGGAAAGCGCAGTGAGCGGTCGGGCACCGGCTTGAACGCGGCGGCTTCGCTGGGAAAATTGGCCCCACCTGGATCGGGCACGGCGACCAGGAATGCGCCCGCGATCACGGACGGGAAGCGCGCGGCCCAGTGTGCCACCAGCAGGCAGGCGAGACTATGTGCGACTAGGACGGGCGGCCTCGCGCAGTGCCTGACCGCCCGCTCCAGGGCTTGCTCCCAGTCACCGAGGTCTGGCTGGTCCCAGCTCGCCGGCTGGAATCGCGTGAAGCGCGCATCGGTGCGCTCCCATAGCGTTTGCCAGTGGGTATCTCCGGAGCCGCCAAGGCCGGGCAAGGTGATGATGTCGTGCATGATCGTCCCGTGATATCTGAGGTGAGATCGCAGTGTGGCCGGTTCGGGTCCTGCATCACATGGCAAGTCATCGGCGGAATCGTTCATCTGCCGATGATCTCAAGGCGGAATGGAGAATTCGGTTGGATCGCTTCGGGAGCATTGACGCGAAAGACTTGAAGATCCTGGAGGCGCTGCAAGCCAATGCGCGCGTGCCGCTGTCCGAGCTTGGCCGATCCGTCGGATTGTCCCAGCCGGCAATTTCCGAGCGGGTCAAGCGGCTCGAGGAAGCCGGGATCATCGAAGGCTACGGTGCCCGGATCAATCCGCGCGCGCTCGGGCTCGGCCTGATGGCGCTGGTCCGCCTGCGCACCACGCATGAGCACATCAAGACCTGTCTGAAGAGGTTCGGCGAGATTCCGTACATCATCGAGGTCCATCGCGTGACGGGCGACGATTGCTTCGTGCTGAAGGTGCTCGTTCCGGCGCCGGAAGATCTGGAGACGATCGTGGACCGCATTGCCGGCTTCGGCGCCGTCACGACCTCGCTGGTGCTGCGGAGCGAGCCGGTGCGGCCGATCGGCAAAGACCTCGTCAGGAAGAAGATCGAACGCAGTTGAAGCGTGGCCTGCGACGATCGACGCGTCACGGCGCCGCCACAAAGCCCTCGATTGCGCCGAGCTTCCGATTAACGCGCGAGTTGTGTTATCGTCGTCTCCGTTTTTCCGGAGGTGACATGGAAGATCGTTCGGCGAAATATCGTGCATTCTATGCGCAGTTGATTTGCGCGGCGGCGAAGGCTGCGGACCCTCGTCTCGAGCAGGCCTTTCGGACCGTCAGGCGCGAGCCGTTCGTCGGGCCCGGGCCGTGGTCGATCTGTCTCGGTGGACATCCCTATGTGGTCACGCCTGACGATGATCCCGCTTTCCTCTATCAGAACGCGCTGTTGGCGCTGGACCCGGCGCGCGGTCTCAACATCGGCATGCCCGGTGCGCACGCCTATTGGCTCAACGGCTGCGCCGTGAAGGAAGGCGAGACCGTGGTCCAGATCGGCGCCGGCAGCGGCTATTACACCGCGATTCTCGCGCATCTCGTCGGTCCCGGCGGCCGCGTTCAGGCCTATGAGATCGATGAACGTCTGGCGGGACTCGCGCGCGACAATCTGAAGGACATCGCCCATGTGGATGTGCGCGACCGCTCGGGCATCGCGTCGGATCTGCCGGCTGCGGACGTGATCTATGTCTGCGCGGGCGCGGCGCAGCCGGCGGCGGACTGGCTCGATGCGCTGCGGCGCGGCGGGCGACTGGTGTTTCCGTTGGCGCCGGAAGGCATGCTCGGCGGCATGTTGATGATCACCCGGCCGGATGACGGTGCGATCTGGCCGGCGAAGTTCCTCAGCCGCGCCCAATTCATCGGCTGCGCAGGATTGCAGGATGCGGAGGCTGGCCGGCGATTGGGCGAGGCGTTCGCAAGAGGATGGGAAGGGGTGCAGTCGTTGCGGAGAGAGGGCGCTCCCGACGAGACATGCTGGTTTGCAGGAGAGGGCTGGTGGCTTTCGACGGCGCCGGCACCTATGCCGACGGAGTCAGTTCGGCCTCACGCCGATCTTACGCAGGTCTAGCGGTGACCGCGTCTCGCGATCCCGTGCATTCGGCGCAGTGAAGCCGGCCGCGCGAGGCGCGGAACAAGTTGCGGCAATACCAGCGTCGCGCAAGTGCCTGTGCTGGCTTGCGGATCATCTGCGCGATCAACAGGAGCTCGAAAGCCATTCGTATCGTTCTTTGTCAAGTATTCCAGCCACAGATGGGCGGCATTCCCGAATGAGAATGCCGCCCGCGTCGCATCAGCCATGCAGTCGATCGTAAAGCTTAACTGCGAGGCTTAGCCGTGCAGCTCAGCCATGCAGCTTCCTGGCAGTCTCCGCGATCTGGCGGCCCTGATAGCGTGCGCCGGCGAGCTCGTTGGCGCTGGGTTGGCGGCTGCCGTCGCCGCCGGTGATCGTGGTGGCGCCGTACGGTGCGCCGCCCGTGATCTCGTCGAGCTTCATCTGGCCGGCAAAGCCGTAGTTCATGCCGACCACCACCATGCCGAAATGCAAGAGGTTGGTGATGATCGAGAACAGCGTGGTTTCCTGGCCGCCGTGCTGGGTCGCAGACGAGGTGAAGGCGCCGCCGACCTTGCCGTGCAGTGCGCCCTTGGCCCAGAGCCCGCCGGCCTGGTCAAGGAAGTTTGCCATCTGCGAGGCCATGCGGCCGAAGCGGGTGCCGGTGCCGACAATGATCGCGTCGTAATTGGCGAGGTCCTCGATCCTGGCGACCGGCGCGGCCTGGTCGAGCTTGTAATGCGAGGCTTTCGCGACCTCGGCCGGCACCAGCTCGGGCACGCGCCTGATGTCCACGGTGGCGCCGGCCTCGCGCGCGCCTTCGGCGACGGCATTGGCCATCGCCTCGATGTGGCCGTAGGCGGAATAATAGAGGACGAGAACTTTGGTCATGGTGGTCTCCGTTGATGCAGTTGTGATAGGCGGATTGCCGGGATCGTCATGCCCGGGCTTGTCCCGGGCATCCACGTTCTTGTCAGCGCGTGGAGAGGCGTGGATGGCCGGGACAAGCCCGGCCATGACGGAGAGAGGTGCTACGCAGCGTCGACGAGCACGAGCTCGGAGTCTTCGAGCGCCGTGATCTTCAGCCTGGCCTCATCGCGGATCGCAGCGCCGTCGCGAGCGTTGACGCGCACGCCGTTGATCTCGACGGCGCCCGCCGCGGGCACGAGATAGAGATGCCGCGACGTCTGCGGCTCATACTCGGCGCTCTCGCCCGCCTTCAGCGTGGTGGCGAGCACCCGGGCATCGGCGCGGATCGGCAGTGCGTCCGTGTCGCCCTCGAAGCCGCTCGCGATGGTGACGAGCTTGCCGGAGCGGTCCCCCTTCGGGAACGGCTTTGAACCCCAGGTCGGCTGGCCGCCGCGCTCGGTCGGCTCGATCCAGATCTGGAAGATCCGCGTCCTGGTCGGCTCGAGATTGTACTCGGAGTGGCGGATGCCGCTGCCGGCGCTCATCACCTGCACGTCGCCGGCGTCAGTCCGGCCCTCGTTGCCGAGGCTGTCCTGATGGGTGATCGCGCCCTCGCGCACATAGGTGATGATTTCCATGTTGGCGTGGGGATGGGCCGGAAAGCCGGTGTTCGGCGCGATCTCGTCGTCGTTCCACACCCGCAAGGCGCCGTGGCCCATGTTGTTCGGGTCATAGTGGCTGGCGAAAGAGAAATGATGCTTGGCCTTGAGCCAGCCGTGATCGGCGCCGCCGAGCTTTGCGAAAGGTCTGAGTTCGATCATCTGCGCAATTCCTTGACTTGAGAGGGTGGCGGTTCGGATCAGGCGCCGAACCCGCCGTCGACATTGAGCACCGTGCCAGTGACGAAGGAGGCTTCGGGGCTTGCGAGGAACACGATTCCGGCGGCGACTTCCTCGGGGCGACCGAAGCGCTGGAGCGCGTGCTGCTTGCGCTGGGTCTCGGCGAACTCGCCGCTGTCCTTCGGATTCATGTCGGTATCGATCGAGCCGGGCTGCACCACGTTCACGGTGATGCCGCGCGGGCCGAGGTCGCGCGCCGCGCCCTTGGTGTAACCGACCACGGCCGCCTTGGTGGCGACATAGTCGGCAAGACCCGGGAACGAGGCGCGGTCGGCAAGCATCGAACCGACGGTGACGATGCGACCGCCTTCACCCATCAATTGCGCGGCGGCGCGGATCGCCGCGATCACGCCGTGCACGTTGATGGCGTCCTGGCGGGCAAACGCGTCCGCGTCGGCCTTGGGATCGTCGATTGCGCCACCGGCGGCGACGCCGGCATTGTTGACGAGGATGTCGAGACGGCCGAATTCCTTGGCGACATCGTTGACGAGCTGCGTCACGTCCTTCGCGGAAGCTTGGTCGGCCTTGAAGGCACGCGCCTTGACGCCCTTCGCCTTCAACTCGGCGACCACGGCCTCCGCCTTGTCGGGCGAGGCGACGTAGCTGATGGCGACATCAGCGCCTTCATCGGCCAGTGCGCGGGCAGAGGCTGCGCCGATGCCGCGCGAGCCGCCGGTGACGAGAGCAACCTTGCCGGAGAGCTTCTTGGTCATTGGATTTCTCCATGTCCTGAAATTTCTGATGACCCTTGGATAAGCCTCCGCCTGTGGTATAGAAATAGAAACTGTTGAAACTCATTGTTTCCCTGAGTGCCCTATTTGGACCGGCTGCCATGGCAAAGCTCCCAGACTTCGAAGCGCTCGCGATTTTCGCAAAAGTCGTTGAATTACGGTCGTTTGCGGGGGCCGCGAGCGAGCTCGTAATGTCCAAGGCCACGGTGTCCAAGGCGGTCACGCGGCTGGAAGAGCGGCTCGGTGCGCGGCTGTTCAACCGCACCTCGCGCCGGCTCGCGCTGACCGATGCCGGCCACAAGCTGGCCGAACGCGCGACGCGCCTGCTTGCCGACGGCGAGGCCGCCGAGAACGAGGCGCTGGCGCAGTCGGTGGCCCCGCGCGGCCTGGTGCGGCTCGCCGTGCCCATGACATTCGGCATCAAGGCGGTGGCGCCGCTTCTGCCCGAATTTTTCGAGACCTATCCGGAGGTCTCGGTCGACCTGCATTTGAGCGATGCGACCATCGACCTGATCGGCGAGGGGTTTGACATGGCGGTGCGGATCGCGCGGCTGCCGGACTCATCGCTGATCGCGCGCCGGCTCTTCACCATGCCGCGCTACACGGTCGCCGCGCCGTCCTATCTGAAACGCCATGGACGGCCGACGCACCCGATGCATCTGGCCGAGCACAAATGCTTCAGCTACGCCTATCTCTCCACGCCCAACGTCTGGCACTACACCAATTCGGCCGGCGAGCAGGCCAGCGTGCGCCCGGGCGGCCAGCTTCGCGTCAACAACGGCGAAGCCGTGATGCCGGCGCTGATCGCGGGCCTCGGCATCGCCGAGCTGCCGGAGTTCATCGTCGGCGAGGCGATCTCGTCCGGCGCCGTCGAGGTCATCCTGAAGGACTGGAAGCAGGCCGAAGGCCGCCGTGCACCTGGTGACACCGCCCGGCGGCCCGCGCCCCGCGCGCGTGGAAGCGCTCGGCGATTTCCTCGCGGCGAAGCTGCCGGGCACATGCAAGCGGCGGCCGCGCGGGAGAGAGAAGGCGTCGTAGCGCGAACGGCTTCAACGCCCCTGTCATTGCGAGCGTAGCGAAGCAATCCAGAATTTTTCCGCGGCGACAGTCTGGATTGCTTTGTCGCAAGAGCTCCTCGCAATGACGGAGTCGGACTAAGCCACCTTCACGCCATTGATCGCGACAATGCGCAGGCTTGGCTTCAGCGTCTCTTCCAACCGCGTCTTCAATTCGTGAACGCGCGGATCGCTCGAGCGCGCCGCGCAGGCGGCATATTGATGGACGGATTGTGCCAAGGCATGCCGCGCTTCGGGCGTTTGCGTCAATTCGGGCGTTGAAAGCCGCAACACGATCGCTGCGAGATTCACCAGCATCTCGTCCAAGGCAACGTCGATAGTCCCAAGATTGCGCATCACTCACTCCCTGGGAGGGTAACGGCGGCTCCAGGCATGCGTTCCTGGCCCGGGTCGGACATGGCTAACGCTTCGTAAACGACTTGTTCTTGCCGGTCGCCACGTTAGGCTGGCCGGTGAAACAAAGAAAATCAGGGGGAGGCACCACCATGGATCGACGCGATCTGTTGCGCGCCGCTGCGGCATTGCCGTTGTTGCGGGCTGCTTTACCGGACAGGGCGTTGGCGCAAACCTATCCGGTGCGCAACATCACCATGATCGTGCCTTTCCCGGCCGGCGGACAGGCCGATCTCGCTGCGCGACCGGTCGCGATGGGGCTGGAGCGGGTTCTCGGCAAGCCAGTGATCGTCGACAACCGAGCCGGAGGCGGCGGCGGATCGGTCGGCAATGCGGCGGCGGCACGCGCCGAGCCCGACGGCTACACGCTGCTGATGACGCTGTCCTCGCTCGCGGTGCTCCCCGAGGCCGACCGGCTGTTCGACCGACCCGTTGCCTATGAGGTCTCGCAGTTCATGCCGATCGCGCGCGTGCTCGCCGATCCGACGCTGCTCGCGGTGCCGGCGTCGGCGCCCTGGAAGACGGCACAGGATTTCGTCGAGGACGCGAAGACGCGGCCGGGCCAGATCACCTACGGCTCGTCCGGTCCCTACGGCACGCTGCATGTGGCGATGGAGATGTTCGCGAACAGCGCCGGCATCAAGCTGCTTCACGTGCCGTTCCGCGGCGCGGGTCCCGCGCTGACGGCCATCCTCGGCGGCACCGTGCAGGCGATCGCCGCCGCACCGGGCACGCTGAAGCCGCAGGTCGACGACGGCAAACTGCGCGTGCTCGGCAATTGCGGCGCGCACCGCATCGCGAGCTTTCCGGACCTGCCGACGTTCCAGGAGCTCGGCTACAAGGACGTCGAGTTTTACATCTGGGCCGGGCTGTTCGCGCAGAGGGCGCTGCCGGCGCCGATCGCGTCCCGCCTGCGCGAGGCGATGGCGCAGGTGATGAGGAGTCCTGACGTCCTCAAGGCGTTCGAGACCTCGGGCAGTCTCGTCGCCTATCAGGACGCGCCGGCCTTCGCCCAATTCATTGCCGCCGACAGCGCGCGTCTGATCGCGGCGGTGAAGAAGATCGGCAAGGTGGAGTAGGTTCCAGCTCCGTCTTCACATTTTGTTGTTGGTTCAGAACCTGCCCGTGTCTCATTGTTTGATGAGAATTCGAGAGACTCGGGAAGGAATCGAGAGATGCGAACAGAGCGGATTGCGCTGGGTGTGGCGCTCGCGATTGGCGGCATCGTCGCGCACAGCGCTGCGTCCGCCCAGGAATATCGCGGGACCATGGAACAGCAGATGGCCTGCACGCCGGATGTGTGGCGGCTGTGCAGCGACCAGATTCCGGACGTGAACCGTATCGTGGCCTGCTTGCAACAGAACACGCCGCAGCTTTCCAGCGGCTGCCGTGCCGTGTTCCAGTCCAACAATCAGGCGCAGCCGGTGCCGCGCAATCGCGTCACGCCCCAGCAGCGCTACAACACCGCGCCACCGGCCCCGCCGCGGCCTTATCCTCCTTATCCTTATGACGAGGATGACTAAAGCGCGATGCGATTAGGATGAAGCGTCATCGCGCTTTAGGTTATTGTTTGAGCATGATCTTTTCGGAAAACCGCTGCACACTTTTCCGGATCATGCTCGCGTCTCGCTCAGGACCGGTGCTCGCACACATCGACCCATTCGGCGGCGACCAGCTCGGCCAGCCGGTCAGGCGTAATGCGCACCGCGCTGTGGGTCGAGCCTGCGGCCGGAACCACGATGTCGAACGCCTTCAGCGAGACGTCGCAGTAGATCGGCAGCGGCGATTTCAGACCGAAGGGGCAGACGCCGCCAACCTCGTGCCCGGTGATGTCGGCGACCTCCTCCAGACCCAGCATCTTCGGCTTGCCGCCGAACTGCGCCTTCACCTTTTTATTGTCCATGCGTGAGGTGCCGGCGGCGACGATCAGGATCACACGCTCGCCGATCCGCAACGACAGCGTCTTGGCGATCCGTCCCGGCTCGACGCCATAGGCTTCGGCCGCCAGCGCCACGGTCGCGGAGCTGATCGGGGATTCGATGACGGAGATGTCGGGGGCTTTCTCGGCGAAGAAGGCGCGAACGGATTCCAGGCTCATTCCGGGCAGCTCATTCCAATCTCACAGGCGGGCGGCGACCTTTAAGCTATTCCTGGCAGCTCGGAGAGTGCGCGGATACGATGATCCGGCGCGAAGCCGAGCTCGTCCATCTGGGTGCGGATCGCCTTGAACATGGTGAGCGGTGCCACGAGTTCGTTCTCGACGCAAGCCAGCGCCATCGCTTCGGGCGTCACCCGCTCGATCCAGGCAACCTTCAATCCGAACGATTTCGCCCCGGCTGCGTCCCAGGGATTGGAGGAGACGAACAGAACCTCGTTCGGCGCGGTGCCGAGCACCTCGCCGATCGGCTCATACGCGTCCGGGCTCGGCTTGAAGATCTTCTTCGCATCGACGCTGATGGTGGCATCGAGCAGGGCATCGAGGCCGGAATTGCGCACGAGCGCATTGAGCATGTCCGGGCTGCCGTTGGAGAGGATGGCGAGCTTGCGCGGCCTCAGGGCCGCAAGCGTCGCGGTCGCATCCGGATAGAGATCGAGATGCAGATACTTCTCGATCACGCGCTCGAACGCCTCGCTCTCGTAGGCCAGCCCGAGCACACGCAGCGTATAGGCGAGCGAGTCGCGGGTGACCGCGGCAAAGTCCTGGTAGCGCCGCATCAGCGAGCGCAGCCAGGTGTATTCGAGCTGCTTGATGCGCCAGATCTGCGTGATGATCTCGCCATAGCCCGGAAATGCATCCTCGGTGATTTCTGCGACCGACTGGATGTCGTAAAGCGTTCCGTAGGCGTCGAATACGACGGCTTTGATGCTCATTGGCTGTCCTTCCAGGCAGTTGTGGTCGCGAGAACGCCGCTTGGGGGAGTGCGCATAATCGTCAGCTTACCAGAGCAAAGCGGAAGTCTGCCACTGCAAGTGTGATCGGCGGCTTGTGACCCGTAGCAGAAGTGGCGCGTCAGCACGATGTTCGCTTTGCGCCATTACAGGCCGGTTGGGTCAGGTAGCACTTTGACCCCAAAGCTGCGAAAGCTCAGTCTTGTCCGGAACCTAGATCGCGCGGTTATGGCGGTAACTTCGTCACAAGTCTGCTAGCACCTTGCGAGCTTCCACGAGATCGCGCGTTTCTAAGCCCTCGCTGAACCAGCTGTAGATCGGCACAAGAGCGTCGCGCGCCTCTCGTCGCATGCCGCGTGACGCTTGCAGTCTGGCGCGCGCAATGCTTGCGCGAAGCTCGGGCAACTTTGCTCCCTGGGCAGCGGCGATCTTGATCGCAGTTTCGAACTCCGCGTCCGCTTGATTTCCCGCCTGCTCCCCGACTGTCAGCAACAGCAGTTCACCGCGCTCCCGGTGAAGCTCGGCGGCGCACCAGCTCTCGAGACTTGCGTCCGCAATTGCGACCGCTTCGTCGATGATCCGAAGCCCGGTCATGGCGTTTCCGGCCTTGCGATGAAGCGCCGCGAGCAACCCAAGATGGTGCGGAATGCGTAGTCCCGCGCTGGTTCGCCGGAGATCCTCAAGCCCAGCGTCAAAGTCCGCAAGACCTTCCTCAAGTCTGCCGGATTCAGCGATCGCCCAGGCGCGAACGAGGCTGGCCCATGCACCATAGTAGTCGAAGCGGTACTCGGTGCAGATGTCGCGTGACTCTGCAGCAGCCCTCAGTGCGGCATCGGGCTCTTGCCTGAATTGATATAGCATCGCCAGATAGTTGAGCGCGAGCGCGATGCTGAATGGATGTGAAATCTCACGCGCGACGGCGAGCCCTTTCTCGGCAATCCCAAGGCTACGAACGGGGTACCCGAGGTGCCAGTCGCAATGGCTCATGTAGGCGCGGCAGAATACGCTCATATCAATTCCGTAGACTTCGGAATAATAGCGGCCGCGGTATTCGCCGGCTTGTGCGCTTCTGTCGAGCCGGTTGCGTGAGAATTGAAACTGGCCGAGGTGGAACGAGAGCACTCCCGCAAGATGATCGGCTTCGGCTTGACGTACGGGATCGCCGCTCCGTTTCGCGAGCGCCTCCGTCTCCTTAACCAGACTTGTGGCCTCGCGCAGGTTGGCGCGCACGTGATAGACGTGGCCGAGCCCCTTCAGCGCGGCGGAGAGATCAGCCTCGCTCTGTAGCTCGCGGCTGAGCTCCTGTGCGCGCTGGAACGCCGCTTCTGCCTCGCGTGAAGCAAATCCTTTAGTTGCAATCAGCGGGCCGCCGAGCCCAAGCTGCAGGGCAACTTCGAAGCGCGAGCGTGATGCTCCGGGCGGAAGTGCTTGGGCGCAATCTAGCCCTGATCTCAGATGGGCAATTGCCTCCATATTCGCCGATCGGGTGGCTGCGAGGCGACCGGCCCTCATCCAGTATGGAATGGCCTTCTCGGCCAATCCCGCCTCGCCAAAGTGACGGGCGACCAGCTCCGGCTGCGCCTCGACAAGTTGCGGAAAGACCGCTTCGATCGATGTGGCAATCCGCGCGTGCAGCTCCTGGCGGCGCCGCTTGAGCAGGCTTTCGTAGGCGGCATCGCGCACCAGAGCATGCTTGAAGACATAGGTAGCGGCAGGCGCGAGACCGCGGCGGAAAACGAGCTCTGCCGCTACCAGGCGGTCAAGCGCCGCAGTGAGCTCCCCCGCGGGCATCGAAACGACCGCAGCGAGCAATTCGTGATCGAACTCGCGGCCGATACAGGCTCCGATCTGGGCGACCTCCTTGACTGGAGCCAGACGGTCAAGCCGCGCCATTAACGAATCGTGCAGCGTCGCCGGGATCGCCAAGGACGGGAATGCGCCGGCGAGGACGTAGCGAGCGCCGGTGTAGCGGAGGATCCCGGCTTCAAGAACGGCCTTCGTGAGCTCCTCGGTAAAGAGTGGCACACCCTCGGTCCGCGCCAGAATCTGGTCGAGGACCTCGGCTGGAAGCGATTTGCCTTCGGTGATCCTGTCGACGAGTACAACCACCTGCGCCTGTGGCAGGCGGTTTAGCATGAGCAACGTGACGTGCGGAAACCCGGTCCATGGCGGCGGGAGCTCGGGGCGGAATGTGGCGACGACCAGCACTGGCAGGTCCTGAAGACGATCCACGATCTGGTCGAACAGCTCGCGCGAGGTGGGATCGAGCCAGTGCGCATCTTCAAGCACCATCAGCACCGGGCCGCGAGCGGCAAGTCGATCGAGGCGGGCCAGGAATGTGCGGAACAGAAGAGCCTTCCTTTGCTGCGGCGACATTTCTGGCTGGGTGCTCGGCCTCTCATTTGGAATGCCGAGCAGATCGGCAATAAGCTGGATTGCATCGCTAGATAGCCCTTCGCCGTTTTCGCCAAGGAGTAACTCGAGGCGCTTGAGCCGTGTTTCTGCGGCATCCTCAGGTGCGAACCGCGCCTCCCGCTCGAGCTGCGAGATGAAGGGAAAGAGCGGACTGTTCAGGTGATGCGGCGAACAGGCGTAGCTAACGAGCGTGACTTGTTCGTCCTGTAGCCGTTCTCGCAGCGCGAGCACCAATCGTGATTTTCCGATTCCTGGCTCGCCAAAAATCAAGACGACCTGTCCAGCCCGTCCTTTGGCAAGCTGCCACCGTGACAGCGTCAAATCGAGCTCCTCGCTGCGCCCGACGAGTGGCGTGATGTGGGCTCCGTGCAAAGCCTCGAACCTGCTTTCTGCCCGGCCTTCGCCGATGACCCGCCAAGCTTGCACCGGCTCGGCAAAGCCCTTGAGCCGAAGGGAACCAAGCTCAACAAATTCGAAGAGATCGCCGACCAGACGGCGCGTGCTGTCGGCGATAACGACCGTACCAGGCTCCGCAACCTGTTGCAGACGGGCCGCGAGATTAGGTGTCTCCCCAGTGACCGCTTCCTCCTTCGCAGCACCTTCCCCGAGCAGATCACCCACCACGACAAGCCCGGTGGCGATGCCGACGCGCGCTGCCAGCAGGCCTCCTGTGCCTGACGACATGCCGCTGACCGCTGTTGCGACCGCAAGTCCCGCACGGACAGCTTGCTCTGCCGCATCTTCGCTTGCGCGCGGCCAGCCGAAATAGGCCTGCACTCCGTCTCCCAGAAACTTCGCGACGTGGCCCTCCAGTCGCGCAATCTCTCCCGCCACCGTGTTGGAGTAGGCCCGCATGACCTCGCGCAGCTCCTCGGGATCGAGACGGCGGCTGAGGTCGGTCGAGCCGACGAGGTCGACGAACATGAGCGTGAGCTGACGGCGCTCCACCGACGCGGGGGGCCGCGCCGCCGCCAGGTCCGCTGGTAGCAGGCCGATTGCATCGAGAAGCTTCCGCCGGTGGCCGACAGCCTGGACTCCAATCTCCTTGAGATCTTCAACCGTCAGGTGGGGCAGGATCTCAAGGTCAACTCCGTTGTCGCGAAACGTCTGCTCATAGGATTGCAGGCCCAGGCTGCGCAGCCATTCTCCGATATCCAACTTCGTCTCCGTAGCCCCCTCGATTACGGATCCCCTCTTCCTCTTATCAGGCGGCCGATCGCTGTTCGGCGGCCGGCCTGACGTTCTGGTTTAGCCGGAACAGGTTGCCGGGATCGTACTTGGCCTTCAGTGCGGCAAGACGAGCGTAGTTCGGGCCATAGGCGCCGGCTACACGATCGGTCTCGTCCTCCGGCATGAAGTTGACGTAGACGCCGCCGGTTGCGTGAGGCGCGGTCTCAGTGAAGATCTCGCGCGCCCAGGCGATCGAACGTTGCTCATCCGCCGGATCGCGCCATCGCGTGTGAACATTCATGACATACTTCGCATCGCGGTGAGGGAACGCCGTGGCGTCGACGGCCATGCGACTGGTGGCGCCACCAAGCTGACCAATGAAAATCTCGCATTCCGCGGTCGGCAGGCTTGTCGTATAGCTTGCCAGCGTGTCGAGGAGGCCATCGTTCAGCTCAACGAAATTGTGCGACTTCCAGTAATTATAGGCGCCGGGCGTGAGCAGTGGGTCAAATGCGGTCTGCCAAGCCGCGAACGGCTGCATGCCGATCACGTCGGCGATCGGCTCTCCGAGCGCGCGCAACGGCTCCAGTGCACGCTTGCCCTCGTTCTCATCTCCCGTGTAGCAGACGGCGAACGCGACAATCTCCTTGCCGTGAACCTCGGCTGGCAAGAACGGCAGCGGCGGCGCCTGCCTCAGCACCACCCACACCGTTAGTTCGTCGGGCGCCTTCGCGGCGACGTCGCGATAGCCCGCGAGCAGCTCCTTCGCCCGCGCAAAGGGATGGATGATGAGGCCGGCCAGAACCATTGGGCCAACAGGATGCAGGCGGAACTCGAACGAACTCACCACCCCGAAATTGGCTCCGCCTCCGCGGAGCGCCCAGAACAGGTCGGTATTCTCGGCGATGCTCGCCCGGACAAGCTCGCCTTCGGCCGTCACCACGTTCGCCGAGATCAGATTGTCAGCGGCAAGCCCGAACTTGCGGCTGAGCCACCCAAAGCCACCGCCCAATGTCAATCCCGCAACGCCGGTCGTCGAGTTGATCCCCAGCGGGGTCGCAAGGCCGAAAGCCTGCGCCTCCGTGTCGAAGTCGCCAAGCGTCGCGCCCGGCTCTACTTGCGCGGTGCGGTGAAATGGATCAACCCTGACCGAGCGCATGAGGGAAAGATCAATTAAGAGCCCGCCGTCACAAACAGCATTGCCCGCGATGTTATGGCCGCCGCCGCGCACGGCGATCAAGAGGCCATGCGCACGGGCAAAGCGTACAGCACGAATGATGTCAGCGGCGCCTCTGCAGCGCACGACCGCGCCCGGGTAGCGATCGATCATTGCATTCCAGATCGTGCGTGCTTCATCATAGCCCGGCTCCTCGGCCAGACAGACGTTGCCTCGCAAGGTTTGGCGAAAGGCAGCAATTGCATCGCTTTCAAGCGTAATCGCCCCGCCCTGCAGTGAGGCCAGCCGGATCTCCGTCATGGTATCTCCTCCGTGACTAGTGGTCAGTATTGCAGCAGTCCGCTTCACGCTCTTGGACAGATCGGCAAAGGGGCGACCACCGCCCACGGCTCTTGCAACCTTGACGGCGCAGGATCGCCCGTTGCATGCCGTTCGACTTGCGAACGACAGATTTCCGCCTAGAGGTTAGTCCTCCGGCAAATCGAATGGTTCTGCGACAGAATGTCTCGCGGATGAGAAGCGCCCACAAACCCGCGCCGGTACTTGCAAACGAAATCAAGAAAATCCGGTGCGCAGAGGGAACTGCGGGGGCAGAGAAAGGATGGGGTTCCTCTGGCTCCCATTGCTGAAGCCAACTCGCCGGCCGATGCCCGTTTTGCGCCAGCAGCTGCCACTTCTCGCAATTCAGCTCCTGGCCCGAGCCGGACTCAAGGCGAGTTGCACCAACGCGCTCAGGGGCGGAGCAAACCTCGGACGAAGTGCAGGCGCAAGCTAGACGGTTTGCTGGCGTCCTCGCCGCGTCCAGCCCTCTCGCTCGGCAAAGACCCGGCTGACCTCCGCCATGTGCTCGGTGCCCCACGTGCAGAGAGGCACGAGCGCCAGCGCGAGGCTGTGACCCAAAGCGGTGAGGCTATAGTCCACCCGCGGCGGCACCTCCTTGTAGTCGGTCCGCTTCACGAGACCATCGGCCTCCAGCTCCTTCAACTGCTGGATCAGCACCTTGTCGCTGACGTCGCGTATGGCGCGCCGGAGCTCGCCGTAACGGGTCGATCCGTCCTGGGCGAGGAAGTAAAGGATCAGCGGCTTCCACTTCCCGGAGACGACCCGCAGGGTCGCATCCAAGCCGCAGGTGAAGCCGGGCAGATTCGGTGTGCAACGCTGGACGTCTGCTTGAGCCTGCGCCGGCGGGGGAATTGAGTCTGAACGATTTGAGGACATTTTTTGGTACTTACCAAAA
This sequence comes from Bradyrhizobium sp. USDA 4354, assembly GCF_054060315.1. Classification (NCBI taxonomy): domain Bacteria; kingdom Pseudomonadati; phylum Pseudomonadota; class Alphaproteobacteria; order Hyphomicrobiales; family Nitrobacteraceae; genus Bradyrhizobium; species Bradyrhizobium sp. USDA 4354. The sequence continues at coordinate 2,620,953 of NZ_JBSSDC010000001.1, forward strand.
GGTGCATACTTGTCGATAGGTGGGTACGCCGCCAGCTCAGTGCAACCTCAGTGAAGGAGCACATCATGAGCAGACTACAAGGCAAGACGGCAGTGGTGACCGGCGGCGGAACCGGCATCGGATTTGGGGCGGCGAAACGGTTCGTCGACGAAGGCGCGTTCGTCTACATCTTCGGGCGGCGGCAGGAGCCGCTCGATGCCGCCCTCGCGCAGCTGGGGTCCTCGGCGCGTGCCGTCAGGGGCTCGGTGACGGATCTGGCCGACCTCGACCGGCTGTACTCGGCGGTGAAGGCCGAACGCGGCGGCGTCGACGTTCTATTCGCCAATGCCGGGACCGGGGCGTTTGCGCCGCTCGGCGAGATCACGCCCGAGCACTACGACCAGATCTTCGACATCAATGTGAGAGGGCTGGTGTTCACGGTGCAGAAAGCGCTGCCGCTGATGCGGGAGGGATCGTCGATCATCCTGACCGGCTCGAGCACCGGCGTGATGGGGACGCCGCAGTTCAGTATCTACAGCGCGACCAAGGCCGCGATCCGCAATCTGGCGCGGAGCTGGGCGCTGGATCTGCGCGGCACCGGCATCCGCGTCAATGTGCTGTCACCGGGGCCGACCAAGACGGAGCTGGCGCTGGAGATCGTCGGCGAGGAGGCGTTTGATGCGCTTGGAAGCACGACGCCGATCGGGCGTGTGGGAGACCCGGCAGAGACCGGGGCGGTGGCCGCGTTTCTGGCCTCCTCGGACAGCAGCTACATGACCGGCGGCGAGGTCTTCGTCGATGGAGGCCTGGCTCAAGTCTGAAGCTTTCGTCTGAGCGTGATGGCTTTCTCCTCTTGGGGATTGTCCCATCGCGGAAGCTCCCTCTCCCGCAAAGCAAGCGGGAGAGGGAGTGCACCTTCCGTCGTTGCAGCAATCGAGCCTCAACTCATCACGCTTTAGCGAGTCGGCCGTTGCATCATACTATTGCGTGGTCCCATCCGCCGTAATGCGCGCCGCTGCGGGTGCCGCGTGGCAGGCTCAGCCCGATGAGGAGAACGCCGGCCGTAACGTTGGCAATCGTCGCTGTTGCCGTGCCGCCGTCGAGGACAAAGGGGGAGATTGCCACCCATGCTCCGAGCGCGACGTTGGCGAACCGCGCCGCACGCGCCACCTCCGCCATCGCCGCAACGGCGACTAGGATGACAAGGCAGCCGGTGACATGATCGCTGAAATACAGGGGCGGGCGCGTGCCGAAGGCAAGCGGCGTCGTCATCAGCAGCACTCCGATGAAAGAGCTCGCGATCAGCGTCCAGGGAAAATTGACGCCGCCAGTGGCGATGTCACGCAGCAGATCCGATAAGGGGCGGTCGAGGTCGGGCGTCGGCGCCTGCTTCTCCGAGAGCGCCGGGCCACCGCGCCAGAAGGTGCGCCAGAACGGCTCGCCCGCCTGCTTCGCGCCCCACAGATACTGACAGCTCGCCAGTACCTCATCTATCGAATAGGGAATGAGCACTATCGTGATCGCGGCTTGGATGATGCAGAGCGTACACAGCGCACCGATCAGCGGGGGCTGGATAATGATGAAACTGACGCTCACGAGTCCGAGCGGGATAACCAGTAGGCCGAACAGAATCACCATCCATGGCATTGTGCGCCACCGGCGACGGTCGCCGATCGCGCCTGCCAGGGCATCTAGCGCGTAGGCGAAGGCGCCAAACCCGGCATCGGCGACCGGAAAGCCCTTCGAGACCCAAGAGGTCACCACCGCCTCGCTGCCATTGGCGACCGCTGCATCACCTGGGCCGAAGAAAGGATCCCACAGCCCGTCGATATGACCCAATTGATAGGCGGCGAGATAACGCGAGACGAACAGGCCGACAAAGGCCAGAGCAATGATGTGGAGGCGCTGGCTGAATGTGGATGGCGAGTAGGTCCAGCCGAGGGGGCGATCATCGTCGGCGGCGAGGGCCTGGCGGCTGATGCCCGGCGTTGGAGGAACCATCACCGCGAGCGTCACGATCAGCATGCCAGCAAGCGTATCGGTGGAGTAGGCCCCAGCGCTGGTGGTCCAGAACACGAGAGGTGCGAACATGACCCATACGCCGACGGCAGCGGTGAGCCACTGCAGCCAGTGCCAGCCCCGACGCATGCCGATGAGTGCGAACGCGGCGACAAGAATGCCCGACCCGATCTCGCTGATGCCGAGCCTGCCGTCACGCGTCTCGGGCGAAGCGATCTCATGTCCCAGCGCCGGCGGAATTGGCGCCGCGGATGGATCGAACAGGCCAAGCGTGACAGGTGAGGCCACGAGCCACAGTCCAATCGCTGCATTGGTCAGCGGCGCCCAGAGCGTGCGCGCCCGATGTCGTTCCGTCTCGGCCTCAACCTCATCTTTCGAAGGCCCCAGCGGCTGCCCCAGTCTCTTCGCGGCCTGATCGAGCTCAGGTTCGGAAGCGGCGACCGTCGCAGGATGAAGTTTGTTCGTCTCGTACCAGTCCGTTGGGTCGACCTTAAGCCGCCGGATCATTTCTGGCAGCGTGGCGGTCAGACTGTGTCGGGGTTGCCACCCCAACAGTTTCTTCGCTCGCGAAGTATCGATCTCGTAATGGTCGTCGGCATTTTCGATCATCCACGACTTAATGTCGGTCTCCTGATCGAGAACCTTCTCCTGCATCCAGGTGCCGAGCTTCGTCATCTCTTTCGGGAGGGACATCGTCCTCCATCTCTCCCCATGCACGAGCTGGCCAATCCGCCTCTGCATCTCGTCGTAGGTCGGCGTTTCCTCTTCGCCAATGAGCAATGTCGTTTCATCAGGAAGATCGTTGCGCCGATCGACCACGCGCACCACGGCCTCGACGAGATCGTTCTTGTGGAGATAAGGTTGGCCAGTGGTGATGTCGCCGGTGAAGAGATAGGCGGTCGGCAAGCGCTCGAAGATGCGGGCGATCTGCTGCGCGATGAACGCCGCTCGGCAGTCCTCGTCATAGACACCTGCAAGCCTCAGGATCGCGACCTTGATGTCCCCGTGCTCGTTCAGGATCAGGGTCTCGGTCTCCGCCTTTGATTGCGGATAGGCCCAAGCTGGTTCGATCGGCGAATCTTCATCGATCTTTGTTCCCTTTGCGGGGCTGGGAGCATGCACGAGCAGCGTGCTCGAGAAGACGAACTGCTCGGTGTCGAATGCCTGAAGCGCCGCCAGCAGTCGGCGCGTTCCCTGAACGGTCACGGCATCGTATCTCGGGTCGTTCTCGCCGGTCGTGTCGTAATAGGCGGCAAGGTGAATGACCGAGGCGATCCGACCGCCGGTTCGCGCACGAACCTGGTCCAGCGCCTTCGCCACGATTGCATCCGAGGTGAGGTCGATCTCAATCGTCTCCATGCCGGGCAACGGCTTCTTAGGGCGGCTGACATCGAGGCCGATGACCTGGTAACGATCCATCAAGCCGCGCGCGATCGCCTGGCCCAGAAAGCCGCTGCTGCCGGTGATCAGGACGGTGGGACGGGACATGACATTCGCTGCTCAACGTGTCTTAGCGAACGACCCGGGCACCCGAAAGTTTCTCTCCAACTTGCTTTTGCGTCCTGGATCACCGGAGTATCACGCGTCCATCCACCCACTTCGACGCCGCTGGTGAGCCGCCCAAGCTTGAATACGGGTGGAATCACACAACGTCGTGAGGTCGATGCGAACCGCGGCCCGGCCGCCAGCCTGAAGAACTGCGGGCACGATGTCGGTCGCTCTGACGCACCCAGTGGATCCGGAGCAAGCGGCGCGCGTCGTGTTCGAGATGCCCTGCGCGCCGTCCGAATCCGGACCAGATGTGGAAGGATAGGCGAGGCTATGCCAGCGGAGATATGTACCCCGTGGCCAAACCTAGTTGCATGCCGGTTGCATGGAAGCGGATCGTCTAGATCCCCAGCAGCTTGCGTGCGTTGGCCTTGAGCACCTTCGGCCGGATCTCGTCGCGGATGTCGATCTTGGCGAAGTCCGACAGCCAGCGGTCCGGCGTGATCACCGGCCAGTCCGAGCCGAACAGCATCTTGTCCTGCAGAATCGAGTTGATGTAGCGCACCAGGATCGGCGGGAAATACTTCGGCGACCAGCCGGAGAGGTCGATATAGACATTCGGCTTGTGGGTCGCGACCGACAGCGCCTCTTCCTGCCAGGGGAAGGAGGGGTGGGCGAGGATGATCTTGAGGTCGGGGAAATCGGCCGCGACATCGTCCATGTACATGGGGTTGGAATATTTCAGCCGCATGCCCATGCCGCCGGGCATGCCGGAGCCGACGCCGGTCTGGCCGGTGTGAAACAGCGCGATCGCGCCGCCATTGTTGATCTCTTCATAGAGCGGATAGGCCATGCGGTCGTTGGCGTAGAAGCCCTGCATGGTCGGGTGGAATTTGAAGCCGCGCACGCCGTATTCCTCGATCAGCTTGCGCGCCTCGCGCGCGCCGAGCTTACCCTTGTGCGGGTCGATCGAGACGAAGGGAATGAGGACGTCGAGATGGTCGGAGGCGACCTCCAGCATCTCGTAATTGTTGTAGCGGCGGAAGCCGGTCTCGCGTTCGGCATCGACGGGAAAGATCACCGCGGCAATGTTCTTGGAGCGATAATAGGCCGCGGTCTCCGGCACGGTCGGCGGGTGCTTGTTCGGCGACTTGAAGTATTCCGCCATCTGCGCCTGGAAGTCGTCATAGCCGTCGTCGGGATGGCAACCGCAGGGCTCCTCGGCATGGGTGTGGATGTCGATGGCGACGACATCGTCGATATTGGGCAGCTTCAGCTTCGGCATGGGTATCCTCCCGACGGGTTGCCAAATTGATTATATGATATAACGAACTTGGCAAGGCGTCGTCGAATAGTCCTTGAGATCGTGGCGACAAAATTGGGCCGATCCGGGCGCTTCTACTGTGCATGGGGTTGTTTTCAAGAATTTGCTGCGCCGGGGCGGGGCAGTTAACATTGACATCCGGTCCTCCCATGCCTTAAGAACCGCCGCGTCCCGGGCGGTTGGTCCGCCGGCGGGAAAAATCTCATTTTGCCACATTCGCGCGTGCCGAAACGGTAGTGCCGAACACGGCCTTTCGAACGTTCAGGATTCTGCCATGAAGGTCCGTAACTCGCTGAAATCGCTGCGCGGTCGCCATCGCGCCAACCGCCTGGTCCGCCGCAAGGGCCGGGTCTATGTGATCAACAAGGTGCAGCGCCGCTTCAAGGCGCGCCAGGGCTGATTTGGGCGGCTGAGCTGCCCTGCCGGACGCCCTCCGCGCGCCCCGCAAGACTGGTCTCACACGAGTTTGACGCCGCCTTTGCTTTGCAAGGGCGGCTTTGCGCGTTTAGACTTTCACCATGGCTGTCAGATTCCCATTCGCGCGTACCCTGTGTCTGGCCCTTGTGCTGGGCACCGCCGGCCTGGCCCCGGCCTTGGCGCAGCAGGTTGAGCCGCCCGGCAAGCAGAAGAAGCTGCCTGAAGCGCCGGCCAAGCTGCCCAAGATCGATCGCAGCAAGAATCTCGATTTCCTGTTCGGCGCGCTGAAGGCGGCCCCCGACGAGGCCAGCGCCAAGCATGTCGAGGCGCGGATCTGGGCGATCTGGCTCCAGACCCCGAGCGACACCGCAGCGCTTCTGATGTCACGCGCCAAGACCGCGGTCGACGCGAAGAAGATCGACGTCGCGATCAAGCTCCTGGATTCGGTCATCAAGCTCAGGCCCGATTACATCGAAGCCTGGAACCGGCGTGCGACGCTCTATTACATGCAGAACGACTATGGCCGCTCGCTTGCGGATATCCAGCAAGTGCTGATCCGGGAGCCGCGCCATTTCGGCGCGCTCGCCGGCCTCGGCATGATCATGCAGGAGGTCGGCGACGAGAAGCGGGCGCTTGACGCCTATCGCAAGGCGCTCGCCGTCAATCCGCACCTCGAGAAGATTCCCGATCAGGTCAAGGCGCTGACCGAGAAGGTCGAAGGCCGCGACATCTAGCTATAACTCGATCATTTCTTGAGCGATCGCAGCCGGCGCGGATTAACCACGATCGCAGGCGCTGCACCGCGAGGACTATTGCGCGGCTCGTTACAGGCCTACCTGCATGGCAGGAGCGAAAGCCATGAAGCGTTTGGTGGTCGCAGCTGTATTGCTGCTCGCGTCGGGGACGGCGAGCTTTGCCGACGGACTGTTTTGGGTGGTCGGCAACCGCGCCACCGGCAAATGCACCATCGTGACCAGCAATCCGGTCATCATCGGCGACATCTGGTTCGGTGATGGTCCCTACAAGTCCAGGGCCGATGCCAAGCTTGCCCGTTCGACGATCCGCGCCTGCCCTGCAGTCACGCCCGAGGAAGAAAAGGAAGAGGACGGGACGAACTAGCCTGCGCGCCCAGCATGATCCGGAAAAGTGTGCAGCGGTTTTCCGACAAGATCATGCTCAGGAGAGCCTAAAGTGCGATCGATCGCACTTTAGTGCAGGACGCTGCTGCCGCGCTCGGCGACACCGCGGTCGGCGGCTGCGGCATAAGCTTTTGCAAGCTCGGTCTCGAGATGCTCGTTGATCAGGAGCAGCGCCCGCACAGCACCGCGCAGGTCGCCGTTGCAGCTCGCGACGATTTCGTCGATTGCAGTGTCGTTCGATCTGAAGCTCATTGAAAATTCTCCGGTTCAAACCAGGACAAATCCTGCCGGTCTTTCCCGCATCGCCCGAAGTTGCGAGGAGGATCGGCGCCCACCCGCGCCTAGATGGCGGAACCGACCATGGCGATTATATGGAAGCCGCGATGACGCCTGCATGAAGCTGTGCCGGGGCTTGCGTGCCCTCTCGGATCGTTGTTGATTCTATTGAGCTTTTTTGTTCTGACATTATGCACATATCCACAGCCCCGGCATTTTCGGTGGAAGCGCGGAAAGCCGGCGGCGAAACTGCCGCCCATCAGACCCGTAACTGCCCAGTGCCCAGGATCACCCGGATTCTCTCCATGATCGTGATGTCAATCGTGACCGCGCTGATTCTGCTGGCGCTGGTTACGCAGATGGGAATCGTCGCCGTGCAACGCGCCTTTCCACCGCAGGGCCGGATGATCGAGGTCGATGGCGCGAGCCTTCATGTCGTCGATATCGGCCCACGCGATTCGGCTCCTCCGATCGTGATGCTGCACGGGGCGAGCTCCAATCTCGAAGCGATGCGCCGGCCGCTCGGCGACATCCTCGCTGGGGATCGTCGCGTGATTCTGATCGACCGCCCCGGCCATGGCTGGAGCACGCGCGCGAGCCGCCAGGATTCGACGCCGCAGATTCAGGCGAGAATGATCGATGAGGCGCTTCATAAGCTCGGGATCGATCGCGCGGTCTTCGTGGTGCATTCCTGGAGCGGCGCCCTCGGCGCGCGGATCGCGCTCGATCACCCGCACCGCGTTGCCGGTCTCGTGATGCTCGCGCCCGTCACTCATCCCTGGCGCGGCGGTGTCGGCCGCTACAACGAGATCATCGCAACGCCCGTCATCGGTCCGCTGCTCGCCTACACGATCACGCTGCCGCTCGGCTATGTCCTCGCTGAATCCGGCGCGCGCAACGTCTTCCTGCCGCAAGTCATGCCGGACGGCTTCGTCAAGGACTCCGCGACGCCGCTGCTGCTGCGTCCCCGGGAGTTCATCGCCAATGCCTATGATCTGGTGACGCTGAAGGAATCCGTCGCCGCGCAAGTTTCGCGCTATGGCGAGATAAAGGCGCCAGTCACGATCGTCGCCGGCGAGCCCGACAAGACGGTGAGAACCAGCATCCACGCGCGCCCGTTCGCCGCGGCGGTACCGAATGCAAAGCTGATCGTGCTGCCCGATCTCGGCCACATGGTGCAGAACGCGGTGCCGGATCTGGTGAAGGCGGAGATCGAGGCGATGATCGGGAGGATTGTCCCGGTGCAGGCGGCCGCCGATTAAGGCGTTTTCGAGCGACGTGGATACCGGTTCGCGTGAAGAAGCTTCGGTTCTGATTCAATCAGAACCGAAGCTCTAATGGCCACCTTTTGCGCGTCTACTACTTGGTCTTCCCGTCCTTGTCGTATTGGGCAATGAAGGCCCAGAGATTGTTGATCTCGGTCTCGTTCTTGATGCCGGCGAACGCCATCTTGGTGCCGGGGATCTTGGCCTTGGGGTCCTTGATGTATTCCTTGAACGTGGCCTCGTCCCAGGTGATGCCGGAATTCTTGTTCGCATCCGAATAATTGTAGCCTTCGGCGGTGCCCGACTTGCGGCCGTTGAGGCCGTTGAGCTCGGGGCCGACCTTGTTCTTGGCGCCTTCGCCGATCGCGTGGCAGGCCAGGCACTTGTTGAACGATGTCTTGCCGGCCGCGACATCCTGCGCCATCGCGGCGGGTGCGGTGGCAATGACGGTGAGGATCGTCAGCGCGCCGAAAGTCAGTTTTGTCATAAGTGTGCTCTTCGTCTCTTCCCGGGTCAGATGGAGGATCGTGGTTTTGGCAGGTCCGATGCAAGGGGACAAGCCGCGAAACTTTGACAGGTTTCCTGATAGCAGACTTGCCCCAGAGAGAACTTGCGCTGCAACAAAGCAATGAGACCTTCGGAGTACCTACCCAAAGACGGCAAGACATGATTGATTTGCCGAGACAATTCCATCTGTCGGACGAAGGCTTCTCAAAATGGCCATCATGATGCCAGCAAGCGACCAGGCCGTGCTGGCGCGTCGCAGCGAAATCGTCGCCGCCTTGCGCGCAATCGTGCCGGGCGAGGGCGTGATCGATACGCTTGCCGAGATGCGGGCCTACGAATCCGACGGGCTGACCGCCTATCGGCAGCCGCCGATGGTCGTGGTGCTGCCGGATACGACCGAGCAGGTCTCGCTGGTCCTGAAATATTGTGCCGCGCAGGGCATCAAGGTGGTGCCGCGCGGCTCCGGCACCTCGCTGTCCGGCGGCGCGCTGCCGCTCGAGGACGGCGTGCTGCTGGGGCTTGGCAAGTTCAAGCGCATCCGCGAGATCGATTTCGACAACCGTGTCGTCGTCACCGAGCCCGGCGTCACCAATCTCGCCATCAGCCAGGCGGTCGCGCATGCCGGCTTCTACTACGCGCCCGATCCGTCCTCCCAGATCGCCTGCTCGATCGGCGGCAATGTCGCCGAGAATTCCGGCGGCGTGCATTGCCTGAAATACGGCATGACCACCAACAACGTGCTCGGCTGCGAGATCGTGCTGATGAGCGGCGAGATCCTGCGCATCGGCGGCAAGTCCGCCGAGAATGCAGGCTATGACCTCATGGGCGTCATCACCGGTTCCGAAGGCCTGCTCGGCGTCATCACCGAGATCACGGTGCGCATCCTGCAAAAGCCGGAGACGGCACGCGCGCTGATGGTCGGCTTTGCCGAGGTCGAGGCGGCGGGCGAGTGCGTGGCGCGCATCATCGGTGCCGGCATCATCCCCGGCGGCATGGAGATGATGGACAAGCCCGCAATCCACGCCGCCGAGGCCTTCGTCCATGCCGGCTACCCGCTCGATGTCGAAGCGCTCCTCATCATTGAGCTCGACGGTCCCAAGATCGAGGTCGACGAGCTGATCACGCGCGTCGAGGCCATCGCCAATGCCTGCGGCTCGACCACCTGCCAGATCTCGAGCTCAGAGGCCGAGCGCAATTTGTTCTGGGCCGGCCGCAAGGCCGCGTTTCCGGCCGTGGGCCGCATCTCGCCCGACTATCTCTGCATGGACGGCACGATCCCCCGCGGCGCGCTGCCGAAGGCGCTGGCGCGCATCCGCGAACTCTCGGAAAAATACCAGCTCGGCTGCGCCAACGTGTTCCACGCCGGCGACGGCAATCTGCACCCGCTGATCCTCTACGATGCCAACAAGCCCGGCGAGATCGAGCGCGCCGAAGCCTTCGGTGCCGACATCCTGCGCGCCTGCGTCGAGTTCGGCGGCGTCCTGACCGGCGAGCACGGCGTCGGCATCGAGAAGCGCGACCTCATGCCCGACATGTTCAGCGAGATCGACCTCAACCAGCAGCAGCGGCTGAAATGTGCCTTCGACGCGCAGGGCCTGCTCAATCCCGGAAAAGTATTTCCGACCCTGCACCGCTGCGCCGAGCTCGGCCGCATGCATGTCCATGCCGGCAAGCTGGCGTTTCCGGACATCCCGCGGTTCTGAGCGAGTCCATCGGCGATCGTGATCCCGCAGTGAACGGGCGGGCCGCCCCATCACAACCTTCATCCGCGCTCTTATCGCTCATACAAGAGCCGTTGGATCGACACCGCGGCGGCTCCTGCTATTCGCAATTGCGAGACGATCGTCAGTAGCCGCTCTTGCTCGTTCCAGTGGTTTGACCAGGAGCGTAGCCAGAAGCGCCGGGATGACCTTTCTTAGAGCCAGTGGCTTGCTTCTTATGTCCCGGAGTGTAACCGGATGCCCCCGGCTGGCCTTTCTTCGATCCCTTGACTTGCATCTCCTGGCCCGGCGTCTGGGTCGAGGCGCCTTGTGCAAATGCGGCCGGCGCAGCGCCGATGAGGGCGATAGCAGAAATTGCAACAATCATCCTCTTCATGTTCATTCCTCCTCTGAAAGAAGCACGCTTTGGAAAAGGGGGCAGTTCCATGAACGGCGTCCGGCCGAGAACTCAGGTGGACTTGAGCACGCCGTTCATTCCGTTCGGGTAGAATCCGCCTTTGCTGACACCCTGCTTCTCGGTCAAATAGACGATATGCAGCACCTCCTGCGGCGTGCGGCGGAACGCAATGGCATCGGGTGTTGACGGAACGACATTGGCTTTGCCGTTCATCCGGATGCCCTGATCCTTGTCCTGACGACCGTCGAGCTGGTCCCGGGCGTCGGAGATGGCGTTGGCCGCATTCCAGGCCTTTTCACCCATCCAATAGAGCTGCGAGCGCGCCATCCCCATGTGGTACGCCTCGACGGCCAGAATGCCCGCCGCAGCCTCGACGAACTCCTTGCTCTTGATCAGCGGCGCTGCCCCGGCATAGGCCGTCACGCCGACGTCCTCAAACAGCATGCCGCCCAGCAGGACACTCATGTCATCGGCAAACGGATCGAAATCGGCGGGGAGACCGGCTGCCTGGGCGGCTGCCTTGAAACCCGCATCGAAATCGATGGCTGGGCGCGATACTGCCATCCTGCCCAGCGTCTTGCGATAGAAGCGCACGTGGGCAAGCTCGTTTTCGGCCAGCTCCTCGACAAATTCGCGGACTTCCTTCCTGTCGAACTTGGCTTCGTGTCCGCCAGCGACCCTCGCGGCGTCGGGTCCAGCGTCAGAATCGTCGATCCCCTTGCCGGTCGTGGCACGCAGATAAAACTCAGCCTCCATGTATTCCAGGTTCAGCGCGAACTGAAAGATGTCCTCATCCTTCACTTCAGCGGCATGTATTCCCACGCCAGTGGTTTCCTGGCGCTTCTGTTGTGCTTTGTGCTGCGCATCGGCAGTGGGGATCAACAGCCCGCTCAGGCCCAGGACAGATAAACCAGCAACGGATTGCCGCCGGGAGATACGAAATCGCTCCACGTTCATGGCAAACCTCCTCTTCGTGGTGATTGTGACGCGTCCTACGAGAGCAGCAGATCGCCCTGCCCATTTTCGCCCGCTTCGCACTGGCGCGCCGAATGCATGACAAACGCGAGAGCTTGCGTCCGTTCCTACTAAGGCCCTCACTCAGAGAGCAGACACTCTTGATTGTCCGCAATCGCCCTGATGCCAGCTCGCATTGCGTGCGCTGATGTCTGCCCACCAAGCCCCGGCCACCGCTGTTTCGCGTTGCACCAGAGATGCCGGCCCGGGCGATCGCAGAGTCAGACAGATTTGATTTCCTGCGCAAATTTCGCTACCGGCTTTTCCCGTGGATACGCTCAAGGTCAGAGACGCCAAAGACGTCGAAGAGGTGGTGCGCGCGGCGATTGCGAGCGAGCAGCCGCTCGAGATCATCGGCGATGGCAGTAAGCGCAGCATCGGCCATGCCATGGCGACCAATGCCGTGCTGGATGTCTCTGCGCTCAATGCCGTCACGTCCTACGAGCCCAATGAGCTGATCGTGACGCTCCAGGCCGGGGCGCCGCTTAACGACGTGCTGTCGCTGATCGATGCCAAGAACCAGCAATTTGCCTTCGAGCCGATGAACACTGCCCCGCTGCTCGGCACGCCGGTATCAGGCACCATCGGCGGCATGATCGCGGCCGGCCTTGCCGGTCCGCGGCGGATCAGGGCGGGCGGGGCGCGTGATCACCTGCTCGGGGCGCACGCCGTCTCCGGTTTCGGCGACAGCTTCAAGACCGGCGGCAAGGTGGTGAAGAACGTCACCGGCTATGACCTCTGCAAGCTGCTGGCGGGCTCCTGGGGCACGTTGTCGGTGATGACGGAGGTCACGCTCAAGGTGATGCCGAAGCCGGAGGCCGAGCGAACGCTGTTGCTGCGCGGGTTAGAGGATGCCGCCGCCAACAAGGCCATGACCGCGGCGCTGGGATCACCCTTCGACGTCTCGGGTGCCGCGCATTTGCCGAAATCGGCATTCCGGGCCAAGACCGACGGGCTGGGCGACATCGTGGGCCAGGGCGAGGCGCTGACCGTGCTGCGGCTCGAGGGCATCACCGCATCTGCCGCGCATCGCGCCGGCTCGCTGCGCGAATTGCTGGCGCCGTTTGGAACCGCGACGCTGATCGAGGATGTGGCATCTGCGGCGCTGTGGGCCGCGATCCGCGATGTGCTGCCGTTCGCGGCCGGCGGCGCGCTCGGCGCCTGGCCGGTGTGGCGGATCGTCTGTCCGCCGGCCTCAGGCGCGGCACTCGGCACCCAATTGGCGCGCGAGACGGGGGGCGATTTGATCTACGATTGGGGCGGCGGGCTGATCTGGGCGGCACTGCCACCAAAGCCGGACGCGCACGCCCCGGCCGTGCGTGCGCGCGCGAATGCGGTTGGGGGACATGCCACGCTGATCCGGGCGGCCGAGGAGGTCAGGCGCGATGTCGATGTGTTCCATCCACAGGCGCCGGGCATTGCCGCGCTGAGCGAGCGGGTGCGCGCCTGCTTCGATCCGAAGACCATTCTCAACCGGGGGCGGCTCACGCGGAGCGCTGGCTGAATGAAGACCGAATTCTCACTCGCGCAGCTGGCCGAGCCCGACATCGCGGAAGCCGACAAGATCCTGCGCGCCTGCGTCCATTGCGGCTTCTGCACCGCAACCTGTCCGACCTATGTGCTGCTCGGCGACGAGCTCGATAGTCCGCGCGGCCGCATCTACCTGATCAAGGAGATGCTGGAGAAGGACCAGGCGCCGACGGCCGAGGTGGTCAAGCATATCGACCGCTGCCTGTCGTGCCTTGCCTGCATGACAACCTGCCCCTCGGGCGTGAACTACATGCATCTCGTCGACCAGGCCCGGGTCCGGATCGAGCAGCGCTATCAGCGGCCGCTGGCCGAGCGGCTGCTGCGCCAGGTGCTGGCCTTCGTCCTGCCGGACCCGCAGCGCTTCCGCATCAGCATGTGGCTGGCGCGGCTGGCCCGTCCGCTGAGCGTCTTGCTGCCGACGCCCCGGCCTTCGGCGACGCCCGGATTGATCCAGCGCATCAAGGCGATGCTGGCGCTGGCCCCGGACCGGCTGCCGCCGGCAGGGCCTGCCGCAGGGAGCGTGTTCGCGGCGCTCGGCAAGAAGCGCGGACGTGTGGCGCTGCTCCAGGGCTGCGCCCAGCAGGTGCTGGCGCCGCGTATCAACCAGGCCGCCATCAGTCTTCTCACCCGCCACGGCATCGAGGTCGTCCTGGTCCGGGACGAGCAGTGCTGCGGCGCGCTGACCCATCACCTCGGCAACGACCAGGATGCGCTGGCGCGAGCTCGCGCCAACGTCGCGGCGTGGCGCAAGGAAGCGGACGGCGAGGGGCTCGACGCCATCCTGGTGACGACCTCCGGCTGCGGTACGGTCATCAAGGACTATGGCTATCTCCTGCGCGAGGACACCGCGTTCGCGGCCGATGCGGCGAAGGTGTCGGCGCTCGCCAAGGACATCACCGAATACGTCGCCGGTCTCGGACTCGCGACAACTGCGAGACAGGACAACATCGTCGTCGCCTATCACTCCGCGTGTTCGTTGCAGCACGGGCAGAAAATCACAGGCCTTCCGAAAGAATTGCTTTCCAAGAATGGATTCGTGGTGAAAGATGTGCCCGAGAGCCATTTGTGTTGCGGCTCGGCGGGGACCTACAACATTCTCCAGCCCGAGCTTGCGGGTCGGTTGCGCGATCGCAAGGTCGCCAACATCGCGAGCGTCAAGCCGGACATGATTGCCGCGGGCAATATCGGCTGCATGGTGCAGATTGCCAGTGGCACGTCAGTTCCGGTCGTACACACGATTGAGCTTCTCGATTGGGCTACGGGCGGATCGCGGCCGGCATTGAACGCGCAAGCTTGAGCTTTCAAGGCTGAGCTTTCGTCCGGAGGTGAAGACGCCCGATCGACCATTGTTCGGCGGCAACAGGAGGACCACGATGGCGAAAGCGAAGAAGAAGAAAAGCAAGAAGGCCAAAAAGGCCAAAAAGGCTGTAGCGGCGAAGAAGACCGCGAAGAAGGCAGCCAAGAAGTCGGCGAGAAAGTCTGCCAAGAAAGCTGCAAAGAAAACTGCCAAGAGAGCTGCAAAGAAATCTGCCAAGAGGGCAGCCCCGAAGAAAGCCGCCAAGAAGGCTGCGGCAAAGTCGGCCAAGGCCGCCCCCAAGAAGGCCGCGAAGAAAGCGGCACCGAAGAAGGCGAAGGCAGCGCCTGCTCCGAAGCCGTCAGCACCGATGGAGGCTCCGGCTCCCGAGCCTGCCGCCGAGACAAGCTGGGCGATGCCTTCGTCTTCTACGGAATCGGCGCCGGCCGAGGGACAGAGCTAGGGATCCGGACTCTCGTTCCCCCTCGGAAGGACCTGCAAACAGAAGGGCCGCGGCGCCAGGTGCTGCGGCCTTTTTGCATCATTGCGCACCGGTTTGGTCGTACCGTTGCCGGCGGCAGTCTGATTCGTGACCTGGGTATCACGCTGCCCGACGGTCCCCGGGCTCACACGGGCCTTCCGTACACTTTGGAATGCAAATAATGTGATCCAGAAGCCACACAGGCTGACAACCTTTCTTGGAATCGTCAAAACGCCTAAAAAGTCGGCAGATGCCCGCGCTTTTTGCTTCACGGTTCATATCCCCCAATCCAAATTGCCGCAGCGATACAATTTGCAATCAGGTCGAGTGCCCCGGGGGGCTTCCGGGATCCGACTGGGGTCTAAGAACTGGCGATGGGGATCGAAATGAAGAAAGTGGTTTTGTTGGCAACGGCGCTGGCAATGGTGACGGGTTCGGCTTTCGCGGCGGACTTGCGCGTGAAGGCTCTGAAAGCCCCGCCGCCGCCGGCTTTCGATCCGTGGGATGTCGCCTTCGGCGCCGGCATCATGAGCGATTACATCTTCCGCGGCATCACCCAGTCCAACCATAATCCGTCGGTCACGGCCTATTTCGAGCCGCGCTACAACGTCAACAAAGACCTCCAGCTCTACATCGGTGCGGCCGCCGCGAGCATCTCGTTCCCGAACCGCGCCGCGGCGGAAGTCGACATCTACGGCGGTATCCGCCCGACCTTCGGCATGTTCGCCTTCGACTTCGGTGTCTGGGGCTACCTCTATCCGGGCGGAAGCTGCTTTGGCTCGCAGGGCACCCTCGCCCAGGGCAATTGCGGCACCGACATCGATTACTCCCAGGGCCCTATCGGCCTTCCCATCAACGGCAACTTCGCCAAGAAGGACGCGAGCTTCTTCGAGGCCTATGCCAAGCTGAACATCGCCATCAACGATCAGTGGACGGTCGGCTTCAACGAGTACTATTCGCCGAACTTCCTGAACCTCGGCGCTTGGGGCAACTACGCCTCGATCACCGCCAAGTGGACCGCGCCGAGCACGATCTTCGGCGCCAGCGGGGTCGGCATGTATGTGTCGGGTGAGTTCGGCCGCCAGTGGCTCGGCACCTCCGACATCTTCTACGGCATCGCGGGCGATCCGGTGTACGCGAACGGCATCAAGGAGCCGAGCTACAACACCTGGAACGTCGGCGTCGGCTTCACCTACAAGGTGTTCACGCTCGATCTGCGCTACTACGACACCGACCTGAATAAGGGCGACTGCAACGCCTTCACCAGCGACTACACCGCGAAGTTCGACGGCAGCTTCACCGCCATCAACCCGGGCGGCTTCGGCTCCAACTGGTGCAGCGCGGCCGGCGTCGCCAAGCTCTCGTTCGACCTGACGGCGATGAGCAATCTGAAGTAAGCTTCTTCCCGAAGCGACTTGACGAGGGCGGCAGAGCAATCTGCCGCCCTTTTGCTTTTGGCGTTGGTGAGAAGGATGATGTTCGGCCGCGAGGGGGAGAGTGCGAAGTGTGGGGCTGAAGACCGGCGCTGCCGCCTCACACTCCGTGATTGCGTTGCAGTGTCGATTTGTGGATGTGACCCGCGTCTCGTTGTCGTGCCCCGGACGTAGCGCAGCGCTCCTTCAGCGCTGCGCTGCAGAGCCGGGGCCCATCCTTCTGGAGTACGACGCCTGGGTCCCGGCTCTGCGCCTCAACGCTGAAGGGCGTTGCGGCTTGTCCGGGACACGAGAGGGGGAGGCAGCTGGTCCTTCTTCGGAGGCACGGGCCCCGGCGGGCGCCGCGCCCTTTGCGCATCAGGGCGCGGCGGTCGGCTCCGCCTCGACCGGTTCACGGCCCCGGCCGACAACGTGGATCGCGCCATCCTTCACCAAGGCCACCTTCCGCGTGTGGAAGGCGTCGAGGGTCGAGCGGTGGCCGATCGAGACGATGGTGACCTGCGGCAGCTTCTCCGCCAGGAGCCGGTAAAGCCGGGCCTCCGACGGCTCGTCCAGCGAGGCAGTCGCCTCGTCCAGGAACAGATAGTCCGGCGCATGCAATAGCGCGCGGGCAAGTCCAAGACGCTGCTGCTCGCCGAGCGAGAGCGTCCGATTCCAGTGGCCGTCCTCGTCCAGCCGCCCGGCGAGGTCGGGCAGCCCCACCGCGATCAGTGCGTCGCGGACTTGCGCGGCGTCGAACGCAGCGGACGCTGCCGGATAGACCACGGCATCGCGCAACACGCCGACCGGGAAATAGGGCCGCTGCGGCAGCATCATCAGCTTTGCATTCTCCGGGACGACGACCGTGCCGGTGCCGAACGGCCAGATGCCGGCGATGGCCCGGAACAGCGTGGACTTGCCGGAGCCGGACGGTCCGGTCACCAGCACGCGCTCCGAGGCCTGAATGGTGAAGGCCTTGGCGGCCACCAGCGGCGTGCCGTTGGGCAGGTTCACGCAAAGCTGCTCGAGGTCGATATGGCGGCCTGCGACCTCCAGCGCGATGGCAGGCTCATGTGCCGGCAAATTGACCGCCGAGGCGACCGCCATCTCGAAGCCATCGAGACGGGCAACCACGGCGCGCCATTCGGCCAGGGAACGGTAGGCGGTCACGAAGAAGGACAAGGCCTTCTGCACGCTGCCGAAGGCGGACCCGGTCTGTACCATCCCTCCGAGTTGAATTTTACCCGCAAAGTAGGCAGGCGCAGTGAGTATGAAGGGGAAAATCACGGCGGCTTGGGAATAGCTCGCCGTGAAGGCAGTCAGGCGCTTGGTCCGGCTCATGATCGCGTACCAATTGCCGACGACAAAACCGTAGCGGAGCAGGAGTCGTTCGCGCTCGGCGCCTTCGCCCTTCAACAGCGCGATCTGTTCGGAGTTCTCGCGCACGCGGACGAGGTTGAAGCGGAAGTCGGCCTCGTAGCGCTGTTGCTCGAAATTGAGATTGACCAGAGGCGAACCGATCCAGTGCGTGAGCAGGGTCCCGAAGATCGCGTAGACGAGCGCCGCCCACACCAAGTAGCCAGGAATGGGAAAGTCGATGCCGGAGAAATGCAGCGGTGCCGCATTCGACAGCCCCCACAGAATGACCACGAACGAGAACAGCGTTACAATCGAGGAGAGCAGCCCGATGCCGATATTGAGAGTCTGCTCGACGAACGTCTTTACGTCGTCGGTGATGCGTTGGTCCGGGTTGTCGGCCGCATCGCCTTTGAGCTGCATCTGATAGTGGGTCGCGCTACTCAGCCATTCGCCCAGATAGTGACGCGTAAGCCATTGTCGCCAGCGAATCTGGAGCCACTGATTGAGATAGAGTTGATAGACCGACAACGCTACGCTGGCGCTCGCGAGCAGTGTGAAGACGCCCAGTTCCCAGACAAAGCCGTTCCAGTCGCGGTCCTGGAGATAGTTGTAGAAGCGGCTGTACCACTGGTTCACGAGCACGTCGATGGCGACCAGCAGCAGTTCGATCACGATCACAGCGGCAAGCAGGCCGCGGCCGGCCCATTTGTCCTCGGACCGGAAATAGGGGGCGGCTATTCGCCAGACGATCGCGAGCGTGGCGCTGATGTTCTTCACAGAGCAGGGTCTCCTCGGGGGATGTGCACAAATGCCTGGAGCCAAAAGACTTGAGGCAATAGCGGAAATGGGCGCGCCTAGACTAAAGTCGCAAGGTCTGCAAATTTGCGTTGGCTTGTCGCAGCTTGCAACCCTAGCATGGGGCTCGACGGCGCGGGGCGGGGTGCTCAGGGATTTCGCGAGCTTGTGAGCGGAGGGGAACCACCGCATTCGCGAGGAATTCGCGTTCAACTCGGGGGTTATCGCTTCCAGCATCAAGCAGGACCGGCTCTCCACGCGGGCCGCCTGCCGCAAACATGCGTGGGGAGGAAGACGATGTGGAATCAGATCTATGATCCGTTGCACAGCCCGGTGCTGTCGACGATTGCGGCGGCAGTGCCCGTCGTCACGCTGCTGGTCCTGATCGCGAGCGGCCGCGTCCAGGCGCATATCGCGGCCGTCATCGCCGTGATCGTGACCAATCTGATCACGATCTTCGTCTTCACCATGCCGGCGAACATGTCGATCCGCGCCTCGGTGCTGGGCATCGTCACCGGGTTCTTCCCCATCGGCTGGATCGTTCTCAACGTCATCTTTCTCTACCAGGTGACGGTGACCACCGGGCGTTTCGAGCTCCTGAAACGCGCGGTCGGCGGCGTCACCGAGGACCGGCGGCTGCAACTGCTGCTGATCGCGTTCTCGTTCGGCGCGTTCTTCGAGGGTGCCTCGGGCTTCGGCACGCCGGTCGCGATCACGGGCGCGGTGCTGATCGGGCTCGGCTTCTCGCCGCTCGCCGCCTCCGGCCTGTCGCTGATCGCAAACACCGCGCCGGTCGCCTATGGCGCGCTGGGCACGCCGATCCAGGGCCTTGCCTCGGTCACAGGGCTCGATCCCTACATCCTGGGTGCGATGGTCGGCCGGCAATTGCCGTTCTTCTCGCTGATCGTGCCGTTCTGGGTGGTGTGGGCGTTCGCGGGGTGGAGGGGCATGAAGGACGTCTGGCCGGCGATCCTCGTCACCGGCGTGTCGTTCGCGATCCCGCAATATGTGATCTCGAACCACATCAATCCCTGGATCGTCGACATCGGGGCATCGCTGATCTCGATGGGGGCTCTCATCCTGTTTCTGAAGGTCTGGCACCCGAGGCAGCTGTGGCTGTCGCCGGAACTGCGCGGACACGACGCGTCGCATGCGACCATGGCGCCGGCGAAGCCGCTCGACAAAACTCCGCTCACGCAAGCCCAGCTCTGGAGCGCGCTCTTGCCGTGGGTCATCGTCTGCGTCGTCATGCTGCTGTGGGGAAGCGGCTGGTTCAAGACCTGGGCGAACTCGATCTTCACCTTCAACTACGCGGTTCCCGAGCTCGACAAGATGATCAACAAGATGCCGCCGGTGGCGGCGAAACCGACGCCGGAAGGCGCAGTGTTCGCCTTCACCTACCTGTCCTTCACTGGCACGGGCATGCTGATCGCGGCGATCATCTCCGGCTTCCTCATGGGCGTCGGTCCCGGCAAGCTGCTCGTTGAATATGGCCGTACTATCCGGCTGTGCGCGATCTCGCTGATCACCATCTCGGCGATGCTCGCGATCGGCACCCTGACACGCCTGTCCGGCGTCGACGCGACGCTCGGCCTCGCCTTCGCCGCCACCGGCGTGCTCTATCCCTTCTTCGGCACGCTGCTCGGCTGGCTGGGCGTGGCGCTGACGGGATCGGACACCGCCTCCAACGTGCTGTTCGGAAACCTGCAGAAGATCACCTCCGAGCAGCTCGGCCTGTCGCCGATCCTGATGGGCGCGGCGAACTCCTCCGGCGGCGTGATGGGCAAGATGATCGACGCGCAGTCGATCGTGGTCGCCTCCACCGCCACCAATTGGTACGGCCATGAAGGCACGATCCTGCGCTTCGTGTTCTGGCATTCGATCGTGCTGGCGTGCCTCGTCGGTGTGCTCGTGACGTTGCAGGCCTATGTCTGGCCGTTCACGGCGCTGGTGCTGAAGTAGCCGTCGACGCCGCGCTTCGACAAATCCCCGCGAGGTCCGCCCCGCAGGGATTTTGCGTCTGCCGCGAACCTTCTCAATGGCGCTGCCGTCTTATAGAAGGTGCCGCAAATCAGGTCGGACGAGAGGTCTCATGGTTTCGCTTCTGCGATTGGTGTGTGCGGCGGTTGCAATGCTCGCGATGTCCACGCTCGCGCGTGCCGAGGAGGGGTTCCCATTCGGCACCGAGATGACGCTGGAAGCGTCGCCGCAGGCAGGATCGAAGCGGATTCCGAACATCGAGATCGGCGACAATGGCGAGGTCGTGCTGGAGCTCTGGTGCAAGGGCGGCAAGGGTCAGTTCTCGGTTGCCGGCAATACCGTGATCTTCGTTCCCGGCCAGATCCAGGACCGCTCCTGTCCGCCGGCAAGGGCGCAGGCCGACGACGAGCTCGTCGCCGCGCTCGGCAGCGTCGAGACCTGGAAGCGCCAGGGCGACGTGCTGACGCTGATCGGCCCCAAGCCGCTGCGCTTCAGGACGACGGGGAACTAGGCCTCTCGAACGTTGCTCTCGTGTCCCGGACAAGGCGCGTCGCGCAAGCGATGCGCCGCAGAGCCGGGACCCAGTTTCTCGTCCGCGACGTCGCTTGTGGCTTCTGGGCCCCGGCTCTGCAGCGCATCACTGACGTGCTGCGCTGCGTCCGGGGCACGAGAAGCCTACTTCCACACCGACTTGTCGGCGTCCCAGCGCTGGCCTTTCAGCTCCTTCACCAGAGCCTCGATCGATCCGTTGTCGTCGGGCAGATCGCCTTCTTCGTCCGGGCTCGCGTCGTCGGAGAGATTGAGCCTGGCGCCGCTGCTCTCGTCGGCGGTCGTGGTCGCGGGGCTGCCGATCCAGAGCATGAGCTTGTCGGTGGTGCCCGGCTTGTCCGGCGAGACGAGGCCTGCGACCTCGATCGTGTCGGTGAGATCGAGCGCCGGAAAATCCTGGTTCGGTCGCTTGAACACCAGCTTGAGCTTGCCGGTGGCCGGGTTGAAGTTCTGCGAGACCGGCTTTGCCGCGAGCGTCCTGCTCAGCACGCTCGCCACTGCAGTCGCAAGCTTGCCCTTGTTGATCTTGTCGCCCTCGCGCCAGTCCGCCGCGGGGAAGCGGATGGTGCGGTCCATCTCGGTCATGCCCGCGGTCCAGCCTGCGGCCGTGACGCCGGGCATTGCCTTGAATTTCGACAGCAGTGCGCCGGCGCGCTCGGGATCGACCGACATGTTGATGGTCTGCTCGCCCGCGCGCAGCGCGTCGCAGCCGACCGTGAGGCTCGCCAGCGTCACCTCGACCTCCTGACCCCTCAGGCTCTTCAGGAACTCGGTCGCAGCGTCGAGCTTGACCTTGACTGCAATCGCTTCCGGCGAGACGTCGGTGAAATCCTTCGGCTGCGGCATGATGCCGTCATCGGAGGTCTGGTTGTCCAGGAATTCCCTTTCGCTGAGATCGGAATTGTCGGGCGAGGTGACCTCGGTCACCGCCTGGCCGATCGCGATCTGGCCGCGGAATTCGAACGTGTCGCCGGCCTGTTTGCGCGTCAGCTTGACGCTGACCGGCGACTTCTCGCCAAGGCTCTGCGTCGTTCCCGTCAACGTCTGGCCGGCGACCTGGAGATTGACGACGAAGCGGTCCTTGCGGTCGGAATTTTTCGCGATCGGATAACAGACGTCGAGCACCGCCGCAGTGACCGTCTTGCCCTGGCGCGTCTCCTTCAGGATCACGTCGGCATTGCCGTCCATCAGCCCGTCGATCGAAGTGAAATAGCGCGTCTCGGTTCCGCCCGGCACTGTCGCTTTCGGCGACAGCTTCATCTGGGCGGAGGCCGAGTGCGGCGAAACGGTGAGCAGGGCCGCCAAGACGGCTGTCGAACAGACCAGAAGCGCACGCATTGATGAAATCCTCGCGCAACGGGCATGATCCGGAAAAGTGTGAAGCGGTTTTCCGAGAGGATCATGCCCAAACAACTCGAATCGGCGCGCCACCGTAGTGGGTTTTGGCTGCCGGTTGAATCGGAAAGCGAAAGAGGCAGGGTCGGCAAAAAAGAAGGCCGCCCGGAGGCGGCCTTCGCAACACTGTCATGGGGCGGAGGCTTAGAAGCCGCCCATGCCGCCGCCGGCCGGCATGGCGGGCGGAGCTTCCTTCTTCGGCAGCTCGGCGACCATGGCCTCGGTGGTCACCAAGAGGCCGGCCACGGAGGAGGCGTCCTGCAGCGCGGTGCGCACCACCTTGGCGGGATCGATGATGCCCTTCTCGACCATGTCGACATAGTCCTCGTTCTGGGCGTCGAAGCCGAAGGTCTCGGACTTGTTCTCCAGGATCTTGCCGACCACGATCGAGCCTTCCACGCCCGCGTTCTCGGAGATCTGGCGGATCGGGGCTTCCAGGGCTTTCAGCACGATGTTGATGCCGGCCTGGACGTCATCATTGGCGTTGGTGAGACGGCCGACCGCCTTCTTGGCGCGGAGCAGCGCGACGCCGCCGCCGGGGACGATGCCTTCCTGCACCGCGGCGCGGGTGGCGTTGAGCGCGTCCTCGACGCGGTCCTTCTTCTCCTTGACCTCGATCTCGGTGGCGCCGCCGACCCGGATCACCGCAACGCCGCCCGCGAGCTTGGCGAGGCGCTCCTGGAGCTTCTCACGGTCGTAGTCCGAGGTGGTCTCCTCGATCTGGGCCTTGATCTGGCCGACGCGGGCCTCGATCTCGGGCTTCTTGCCGGCGCCCTTGACGATCGTGGTGTTCTCCTTGTCGATCACCACCTTGCCCGCGCGTCCCAGCATCTTCACCGTGACGTTCTCGAGCTTGATGCCGAGCTCCTCGGAGATGAGCTGGCCGCCGGTGAGGATCGCGATGTCCTCCAGCATGGCCTTGCGGCGGTCACCGAAGCCCGGCGCCTTCACCGCGGCCACCTTCAGGCCGCCACGGAGCCGGTTGACGACCAGGGTGGCCAGCGCCTCGCCCTCGACGTCCTCGGCGATGATGACGAGCGGCTTGCCCGATTGCACCACGGCTTCCAGCACCGGCAGCATGGCCTGCAGGCCCGAGAGCTTCTTCTCGTGCAGGAGGATGTAGGCGTCCTCGAGCTCGGCGGTCATCTTCTCGGCATTGGTGACGAAGTAGGGTGACAGATAGCCGCGGTCGAACTTCATGCCTTCGACGATGTCGACCTCGGTGTCGAGCGACTTGTTCTCCTCGACGGTGATGACACCCTCGTTGCCGACCTTCTGCATCGCCTGGGCGATCATCTTGCCGATGGCGGCATCGCCGTTGGCCGAGATGGTGCCGACCTGGGCGACCTCGGAGGAGGCGGCGACCGGCTTGGCGCGCTTCTCGATGTCCTTGACGACCGCGGCAACCGCGGTGTCGATGCCGCGCTTGAGGTCCATCGGGTTCATGCCGGCGGCAACCGCCTTGGCGCCTTCGCGCACGATGGCCTGGGCCAGCACGGTCGCGGTGGTGGTGCCGTCGCCGGCGAGGTCGTTGGTCTTGGAGGCGACCTCACGCACCATCTGGGCGCCCATGTTCTCGAACTTGTCCTCGAGCTCGATCTCCTTGGCGACGGTGACGCCGTCCTTGGTGATGCGGGGAGCGCCGAAGCTCTTCTCGATGACGACGTTGCGGCCCTTCGGGCCGAGCGTCACCTTGACGGCGTTGGCGAGAACGTCGACGCCGCGCAGCATGCGATCGCGCGCGTCTCCGGAAAACTTGACGTCTTTGGCAGCCATGATCTGCAATCCCTCGTGTTTCGTGATGTGTCTTGTCTTGTGCCGTGCGGCTGGCGCTCTCGTCGTCATTGCCGGGCTTGACCCGCCTGCGCGGCCGAAGCCGCTTCGGCGTGGCGTAGGCCCGGCAATCCATCATCTTGTGAGGAAGGATGGATGCCCGGGTCATCTAGCGCGAAGACGCGCTTCGCGCTTCTGCCCGGGCATGACAGTGGAGCATTCAGCGGCCGTTCAGGCGGATGGCCTTAGGCCAGCACGCCCATGATGTCCGACTCCTTCATGATCAGGAGCTCTTCGTTGTCGATCTTGACCTCGGTGCCCGACCACTTGCCGAACAGCACGCGGTCGCCGACCTTGAGGTCGATCGGGATCAGCTTGCCGGTCTCGTCGCGGCCGCCAGGGCCGACGGCGACGATCTCGCCCTGCGACGGCTTTTCCTTGGCGGTGTCGGGAATGATGATGCCGCCCTTGGTCTTTTCCTCGGCGTCGATACGTTTGACCACGACACGGTCATGCAGCGGACGAAATTTGGATTTAGCCATGACGTTTCCCTTTGGAGGCTCGCTTCGGAAGTAGTGGAAGTCGGTGGGGCGGCGCTTCCGTCCACCCTCTCCTCGAGGATCGAACGGCGCGCTTAGCAATCGGGCTTTCCGAGTGCTAATAGTGCGCCCGGAAATATGGCTTGGCCGCGATCCTGTCAAGCAAAGGTGGTTAAGCGGTTGTTGAGGCGGATATAGGATGGTGGCATTGGAAACTCGTTCGGGGCGACGGCGCACAAAAGGACGTCATTGCTCCGGCAGCGGTTTTGCGCTTGGCTGCGGGAGGGGTGCGGCCATGGTCTTGTTCGGGGGAATGCCATGATCAGTTCGGCTCACGCGCGCACGGTTGCCAATCTGGCGGCCGCCTGTTGTCTGGCGCTGTTGCTGGGCGCCTGCGGCGGCGGCATGAGCCTGCCGTCCTTCTCGTCGTCCCCGCCGCCGCCCGAGGCCGAACCGGGTGTCGCTCCGGAAATGCCCGCCACCATCCGCGCCGACGAGATCGTCGGCCGCTGGGGTCTCGCCTCGTTCCAGAACCCGGCCGACCGCGCCCGCACCGAGGCTGCCGCCCGGGCGCAGTGCAAGAACCCCTACGTGATCACCGCCGGCTCCTCCGGCGGCGTGGTCATGCATCTGGCCGACCAGGCGACGCCGCAGGAGCTGCGGCTGAAGGGCTCGCCGAGCGGCAAGAACTACATCGGGCCCGCCGGTCCAACCCCCGGCGAGCAGGATCGCGAGATCGTCTCCTTCGACGGCCGCGTCCTGATCACCCGCTTCATCGACAAGGACGCCGCCGTCCGCTACGGCAACATGGTCTACGTCCGCTGCGCGCCAAGGGCGTGATTGGGGTTCCGGCCTAACCACTCGTCATTGCGAGCGTAGCGAAGCAATCCAGAGTCTTTCCAGGGTGACAGTCTGGATTGCTTCGCTTCGCTCGCAATGACGGCAAACAAAAAACGCCGGCTTGCGCCGGCGTCTTGCTTTTCTCTTTGTCCGCGTCCGCTCAGTCGAACAGCGCGTCGATGTCGTCCTGCGAGGCGTGGCCGACGTCGCCGGCGAGCTTCGGGCCGTTGAGGAGCTTCTCGTCCTCGCTGCGGCTGTCGACCTGCGCCGGCACATGGACCTTGATCGCGTCGACGCCGCCCCAGATCTCCATCATCGCATTGATGTGCTGCTCGATGAACTTCATCGTGGTCATGACCTTGCTGATGCGCTGGCCGGTCAGGTCCTGGAAGTTGCAGGCTTCGAAGATCGAGATGACGCGTTCCTGGATGTCGTCGGCAAGGCGCTTCTGCTGATCGGCCGAGTCCACCTTGGACATTGCGCTGGCGGCCTGGTCGATCGATTCCGCGGCTTCGAGGATCTGCTGGGTCGCCTGCTCGGTGCCGCCGACCACCGCGCCGAGCTCGCCATTGACCTTGGCCATTTCGCCGCCGTCGAAGCTCTTGCCGTGCAGCGTCGCGATCTCGCGCTTGGTGCGATCGATGGCATCGTGGATGAGGTCGAGCTCGACCTTCAGCTTCTCGCATTGCTCGATCTGCGCCCGATAGGTCTCGAGCATGGTGCGGGCTTCGGCAAGCTCGTGGGCCGTCGAGGCGTCGATCGCAGCCATGGCAGCGCTGCCGGACAGCGGGGCCGCGACGACGCCCTTCGCCATCTGGGCGCGGATCGCGCGCAGCTCGGCCATGATCTCGCTATGCATCGGGATTGCCTCTTCAGTCTCATCCAGAATCGGCATCTCGCCGCTGACGATATCCTCGACGCGAAAACGTTTGCGGTGAACAGCCATCAGGTTACTCCCCCCACCTCACTCACGCGTCTTTGTAGGCAGAAGCGATTTAACACGAAGTTCACAGCGGAACTGCTGATCGGCCGCGCGCGACGCTGCGCAAACAAGCGATTAACCATGGATGTGGGGGCGTTCATGGAAAATAAACGCTGATCGCGAAATTGCGCCGCCACTCGCGACGTGGTGAATCGAAACGCGCTTTCCGTTTACCAAACAAAACGGCTTTTGCTTTTTATTGACCACGTCGAAGGGCGCGGATCAGCCACCGGCTCTCCACGACGCATGTGATCTAGACGAAACAGTACAGAGTACGTCGATGTTCAAGAAAATGTCTGTCGCGCTGCTCGGCAGCGCTTGCACCTTCATTGCCGGCGCGGATCGCGCCGCGGCTTTCGACAACAGCGTGCCGAACGATCCGCCCGCGGTGCTCTACCAGCCGCGCGTGCCGCCGGCGCCGGTACGCGTCGCTTCCAATTCCAACATGGGCGGCGGCTTCATCGAGTTCCTGTTCGGCGATGGTCCCGGCCGCGGTCCGGCTTACGCGCCGGAGCAGCCGGTGTATCAGCAGCAGCCGGCCTACTACGACCAGCGGCGCCTGCCGCCGATGGGCGAGCCGCAGATGCAGGGTGGATATCAGCAGGGCGCGGCTCTCCAGCAGGAAGCGGTCGATCCGCGGCAGCGTCCGTTCGATCCGAAATTCGAGAAACAGCTCGTTGACTATAACGGCAAGGAAAGTCCCGGCACCATCGTGGTCGATACGCCGAACAAGTTCCTCTATCTCGTCGAGGGCAACGGCCGGGCAATGCGCTACGGCATCGGCGTCGGCCGTCCCGGCTTCACCTGGTCCGGCGTGAAATCGATCACGGCCAAGCGCGAATGGCCGGACTGGACGCCGCCGGCCGAGATGCTCGCGCGCCGGCCCGATTTGCCGCGGCACATGGAAGGTGGTCCGGAAAATCCGCTCGGAGCCCGCGCGATGTATCTCGGCTCGACGCTCTATCGCATTCACGGCTCCAACGAGCCCTGGACCATCGGCACCAACGTCTCCTCCGGTTGCATCCGCATGCGCAACGAGGACGTCATCGATCTCTACGGCCGCGTCAACGTCGGCACCAAGGTCGTGGTGATGTGAAGCGTCGTGCGCTCGATGGGGCGATCAACTCCGCGTGCCGCGCCGGCTCGGGATGCGCGGCATCGAAGGGGTGCGTGCCGCCGAACGACTGGCTGGATGGTCTATGCCTGCTGACGGCGCCGCCTCGACCCGAGACGAGAGTTAGCGGAACGGCGACGACGAGTTGATGAAGCCTCATGCGGTGCGCGAGCCGAGCGGTTCAACCGCCGTACCGACAGCTCTGCCTTCCTGACGCGCTCGTGCAGTCCCTCCAACTCATACAATTCGGTGATGAGATGAGTTGTGACGTCGCTCAAGGTTGCAATGCGCTGCTGAAGTGGACTCATTCTTAAAACTCCCGACTATAGCCAAGAGAGGCAGCCACGGCGTGTGGCATAAGCAACGTGTTCTTCCAGTTGAACACCCATGTCCAAATTTGGAAATCCGGGAGTCTACGTGTCAGAGGGCGATTTCGCCTTCTATGGTGAAGCCAAGCGCGTCTGGTGACGTTCAGCTCGGTGCCATCCAACACCGCGTGCATTAGTCATATTATATCGAGCGGCTTCTCTGCGGGAGTGGCACAGAATGCGCTTGAGTCTCAGCCTCAAAAGAAACCGGCCGCCCGAAGGCGGCCGTTCCACATCTGCCAGGCGAATTGCTTACGCGTAATCATTGCCGCCGTCATCGCCGCCGTCGAAATCGCTGTCGTCGGCCATGTCGAAGTTGTCGTCGCGATTGTCGTCGTAATTCTGGTCGTTGTTGTCGCGGTCATTCGACGCCTGGTCGACGAAGCCCTGCCGGCTGTCCCGGTTCGAGCCGATGTCGTTCAGGCCCGCATCGCGCGCGAGCGAGCCGCCGGACTGATCGCTGCCGCCCCAAGGGCTTCCACCTGCGCTGCGGTCGCCCAGGGCATTGGTATCGCCAAAAGCCTGTTGGTGCGGTCCACCCATCATGCCGCGGATGCTGGAGAGCAGCAGCGAGCCGCCGACAACGCCGGCGGCGGCCGCCGCCGCCGTGCCGAGGAACGAGCCGCCACCGCCACCAACCGGCGGGGCACCATAACCTTGTCCCGGGCCTTGGCCGTAAGCCTGTCCGTAAGGCGGCGCGCCGTAACCCGGCTGGCCCTGCTGCATCGCCTGTCCGGTGTTCCAGACCGGTCGCTGCTCACGCGGCGGCACGTTCGGAACCGAGCCGCGCGAGGGGCTCCCGCCGAACAGCGTGTCACGCATGGTGTCGAGGAAGCCGCCGGGCTGGGCGGGCTCGGGCGCTTGGGCGGCTTCCAGCTCCTGGATGCGATTATGAGCGCGCTTCAGCGCTTCGTCCTGCAACAGCGTGGTCTGCACCAGCGCGTAGACCGCGCCGGGCGCCTTACGCAGGCCATCGGAAATCGCGGCGGTCGCATCAGGATCGCGCGGTGCATTTTCCAGCTTTGAAAGCCGGTCGAAAAGGTCGTCGACGAGCTGGCGTTCCTGCGGCGTCATGATCTGTCTCCTCTGCGCAAAACCAAGCGCGCAGGAGATGTAGGGTTCCATTGTGGCCCCAACAGTGCCGGCCGGATTAAATTTCCGTATGCGACAAGCTGCCTCCCGGCGCGCTTTTCGCCGGTTTCATCCCAGTGTCACGTTGCTGTCCGCCAGCAGGCGCGCGAAGGCGTCGCCCGAGAGATAGGCGTGCTCGCGCTCGCGGACATCGGTCATCGGGTCGAGGCCGGCGAGGACGTCATCGACGAAGCCGGGGTGGCACATCACGAGACCGCCATCGGGAAGGCCTTCCAGGAACTGCCGCATCAGCGCGCCGAAATCGGCGGCGCGCGTAAAATCATAGGCGCCGGCGAAGGCGGGATTGAAGCTGAGGCCGGCGCTGGCGGCGCGGCGGCGGAATTGCGCGCTGAGGATATCGAGCACCATGGCTTTGGGTGAGGCAAGCCGCTGCGCCAGCGGCAGATCGCGGCCGCCCTGGCGCACCCAGGCGTTTGGTGCAGCCTCGACGACCGCATCGACAAAGCCGTCGCGCACCTGCGGATAGAGCTGCACATGTTGGTGGCCGTCGACGAAATCAGGGGCGCGTCCGAACGCTTCCATGAAGGCGGCCAGCTGCGCCTTCACCTCGTTGCGGAAGAATTCACGGTCGAGCCGCCGCATCAATCCGGCGCGCAGCAGTTTTGGAAACGGCATGAACATGTCGCCGTCCAGAGGACGGAAGTGCATGGTGAGCGGCCGGAACGGCGCCGACAGCGTCACATGCAATCCGATCGCGCAGCGCGGGCTTTGCGTTGCCGAAGCCTGAAGCGCCTCGACTTCGCCGCGCGCGATCGCGGGTCCCACCATCATCACCGAAGTGGCGTTGAGGCGGCCGCGTTCGATCAGGTCGCGGATGGCGCGGTTGACGCCCGGGCTGATGCCGTAATCGTCAGCGCAGAGCCAGATTCGCCGCGGGCGCGCGGCGGTGCTCATTCGGCTGCCGTCCTGCTCGCGGCGTCCTGGCTTGAAGCGTCCTGGGCCTTGCCGGCTTCGAAATGCTTCTCGCTGTGCTCGGCGACGAAGTAGATCGGGCGCGCCTTCAACTCGGACAGGATCTTTCCGATATATTCGCCGACGATGCCGATCATGATGAGCTGCACGCCGCCGATGGTCATCAGGCCGATCACGAGCGAGGGATAGCCGGGGACCTGCTTGCCTGTGGTCCAGACCTCCCAAAGGATCGACAGGCCGAACAGGAAGGCACCTCCGGCGAGGATAACGCCGAGCAGGCTGGCGAAACGCAAAGGCGCCACCGAGAACGAGGTCAGGCCTTCGATCGAGAGACCGAGCAGGCTTGCGGCGTTGAAGGTGGTGACGCCATGGGCGCGCGCCGCAGGCTCGTAGTCGACGCGGATCTGGCGAAAGCCGATCCAGCTGGCGAGGCCCTTGAAGAAGCGGTTGCGTTCCGGCAGCTGCCTGAGCGCGGCGACTGCGCGCGGCGACAGCAGGCGGAAGTCGCCGGCGTCTTCCGGAATCTTCTGGCGGGCGCCCCAATTGATCAGTGCGTAGAAGCCATGCACCGCGACACGGCGCAGGAAGGGCTCGTTGTCGCGATGCGCCTTGGCGGTATAGACGACGTCATAGCCATCATCGATCCAGTGACGCACCAGCTGTTCGATCAGCGCCGGCGGATGCTGGCCGTCGCCGTCCATGAACATCACGGCGCCGAGCCGGGCATGGTCGAGGCCCGCCATCAGCGCGGCTTCCTTGCCGAAATTGCGCGACAGGGACACCACCTGGACGTCGATTGCGTCGGCCGGCAGCGACCGGGCGATCGACAACGTCGCATCCGCGCTGCCGTCGTCGACATAAACGACCTCGCAACCGAGGCGATAGCGCTGCCGCAAGGTCTTTGCGAGATCGCAGATGCGCTGATGCAGGGCGGCGAGGCCGGCCGCCTCGTTGTAGACGGGAATGACGATCGACAGCCCCTTCGCTGCGGCGCTAGCTGCGGTGGTCGTCATGCCGGATACGTCAGAGCCCAGCGTCATCGATCAAGGTTCCAGAGGCGTTTAGGTCTTCTCAACAGCATATGGTAGCTGCCGTTTGCTGTCGCTACGCTGAACGAAACTGCTCAAAAACGTTGGGCTCACCGCCCCAGAAACGCCTCGAGCTTGGCGAATAGCGGGTTCTCCCGGTCGAACACGTAGTCGAGCGAGACCACCGAGACGGTCTCGGCGCCATGCTCGCGCAGGAAGCTTGCCAGCGCATAGAGCTGCCCGGGCGGGCAGTGCAGCGTCAGCATGCCTGACGAAGTCGGACCGCCGAACGGGGCCTCGACTCCGTATCGGCTGTGGGCCTCGCCGAGCAGGGCGGCGTCGCATTGCCGGAAGCGGGTGCGGACCTCGCGGTACTTGTTGGCCCGCGCCCGTGCTGCGATGTGATCGAGGATGACGCGCGCGGTCTCGCGCGCATGCGGCGACCAGTCGGCCTCTTTGGAGGCCACCAGATTGGCCTGGCTGCGCAGGATCACGCCGTCGTCGAGCACCCGCAGGCCGTTGGCGGCGAGCGTCGCGCCGGTGGTGGTGATGTCGACGATCAGCTCGGCGCTGCCGGCCGCCGGCGCGCCCTCGGTCGCCCCCGCGCTTTCGACGATGCGGTAATCCGTGATGCCGTGAGCCTGGAAGAAGCCGCGGGTGAGGTTGACGAACTTGGTCGCGACCCGCATCCGCATGTGATGTTGCTCGCGGAAGCCGGTGGTGACGTCGTCGAGGTCTGCCATGGTGCGGACGTCGATCCAGGCCTGCGGCACCGCGACGACGACATCGGCATAGCCGAAGCCGAGCCCTTCGATCAGCGACACGCGCCTGTCGGCATCCGCGATGGTCTCGCGCACCAGGTCCTCGCCGGTGACGCCAAGATGCGCGAAGCCGCGGGACAGTTGCGAGGCGATCTCGCTCGCCGAGAGATAGGCGACCTCGACATTGTCGAGGCCGGCGATGGTGCCGCGATAGTCGCGGGCGCCGCCGGCCTTCGACAGCTTGAGCCCGGCGCGGGCGAAGAAAGCCTCGGTATTCTCCTGCAGGCGGCCCTTGGAGGGAACGGCCAGAACGAATGGCGCGCTCATGACTTAAGCTCCCACCTTGCGGCCGATCCGGTTCAGCGCGTCCACCCAGACCGAGAAGCCGACCGCGGGGATCGGCGCGGTCGAGCCGAGCTGGGTCATCAGCCCGTCATAGCGGCCGCCGGCGACCAGCGGCTCGGCGCCGTTGCCCCTGTGATGAAGCTCGAATTCGAAGCCGGTGTAATAATCGAGCCCGCGCCCGAATGCGGTCGAGAAGCGCGTCTGCTTCACGTCGATGCCGCGCGCGGCCATGAAGCCGACCCGGCTCTCGAATTGGTCGACTGCCGAGGCGAGATCGAGCTTCGCGTCGGTCGTGAGCGCGCGCAGCTCGGCAATGGCATCGTCGGGATTGCCCGATATCGACAGGAAGCGCTTGAGCACGGTGACCGCCTCGCGCGGCAGCGCGCCGCCCTTCAGCGTCGATTGCTCGAGAAAGCGGTCGGCGATCTCGGCCGTGGTGCGGCCGCCGACATGGGTGGTGCCGGCAATCGACATCAGATCGGTGACGAAGGCGAGCGCCGCCTTGCGGTCGGAGCCGGCAAGGGCAGCCAGCACGCCCTCATATTCGCTGCGGGTCGCGGTGGCTGCGGCTGCCAGTCGCTCCAGATCCTTCTCCAGGCTGATCTTGCGGTTGAAATCCTTGACCAGGCGACGGCGCCAGACCGGATAGAGGTTGAGTGCGTCCAGTAGGGCATTGAACAGCGCGACATCGCCGGTGCGGATCTCGACGTCGCGGACGCCGAAGGCGGCGGTCGCCTCCAGCGCCAGTGCCAGCATCTCGGCATCGGCCGCGGCGCGGTCCTGACGGGCGAATGATTCGATGCCGGCTTGCAGGAATTCGCTGCCCTGGCCGCTGCGGTAGCGGAACACCGGGCCGAGATAGCTGAATCCGGCCGGCTGGCCGGCGCGCCCCGAGGCCAGGTAGTCGCGCGCCACCGGAATGGTCAGGTCCGGGCGCAGGCAGAGCTCCTCGCCGGAGAGGTCGGTGGTGAGGTACAGGCTCTTGCGGATGTCCTCGCCGGAAAGGTCCAGGAACGGCTCGGCCGGTTGCAGGATGGCGGGCTCGGCCCTGACATAGCCGGCCTGCGCGAACGACAAGAGCAGCGTATCCGCCCAGGCGGCGGAGCCGGCAGCATTTGAGTTGGCAGTCGCGGTCATAACAGGGTCCATGGTCCCGGTGGAACCGGGCAGGGCAAGGGGAGGCAAGCGAATTGCCGCAGCCCTTAGCATGGCCCGAAAGCGGTTTCGACCTCCAAAGGATCAATCGCTTAACGGGTGGGCAATGCGCAGGATCAGGCGGTTCTCCCGCCCCAATCGCCAAGCACCGCCTGCACCAGCGCCAGCGCGGCCACAGCGGCCGTGTCGGCCCGCATGATTCGCGGGCCGAGCGCCAGCCGCAGGATCCTGGGCTGCCGCAGCAGCAGCGCGCGCTCTTCCTCGGCGAAGCCGCCTTCGGGGCCGATCAGCACGTCGATACCTTGACTGGACTCGCGGGCGCTTTCCAGGCTCTGAATGGCGTCTTGGACCTCTGCCGCCTCATCGCAGAAGATCAGCAACCGGCCCGCGGCGCGCTGGCTCAAAAAGCGCTCCAGCGGCACCGGCTCGGCCACGGTGGCGATGCTGAGGATGCCGCATTGCTCGGCCGCCTCGACCACATTGGCGCGCATCCGCTCGGTGTTGACCCGGGAGGCCTGGGTATACCTGGTCAGGACCGGTTGCAGGCTGGCGGCGCCCATCTCAATGGCCTTCTGGACCATGTAGTCGAGCCGGGCATGCTTGAGAGGGGCGAAGACGTAAGTCAGGTCGGCAAGCCGGTCCTGCGGCCGGGTCTGCTGGAGGATGACGAGGCCATCCGGCCGCTTGCGGCCTTCGATGGCGGCCTGCCATTCGCCGTCGCGGCCGTTGAAGGCCAGGACTTCTGCCCCGGCGGCCAGCCGCAGCACGTTGCCCAGATAATTGCTCTGGTCGCGGTCGAGCGGCACCCTGGCGTCCTGGGCGAGGGGGGCGTCAACGAACAGGCGAGGGGCGCGAAAATCGTGGGAGGGCATCGTTCAAGGGTCCGATCTGCCGCCGTTCTTAACCGAAACCAGTACTTTTGGGGGTAAATATCGCCGAATTGGTGCGTCTCCGCGCCGCGCTCTTGCCCTATTCGACGGGTTGTTAAGGGCCGGCGGGAATCGTAAAAACGCGAACACGCTTGGTTGCGCTTCAATTGGGAAGACGCCGAACCCCGTAAGCTCCTGCCGGAGAGACTGCCTTCATGATCCGTCATCTGATGGTTCCGATCACTGCCGCCATGGTCGCCATGGGAGCCGCGGGCGCTTATGCGCAAAGCGCCTTCCCGGCACCGCTGCCAAACCAGGCCGCGAACAGCTCCGCGTTTCCGCCCGTGAACGGCTCGGCGCCCGTCGCCTCCGTCGGCACGGCGCCGCAATCGTCCTTTCCCGTGAACGGCGCCGCGCCGCTCGGCGGCGCCGGCGCTTTCAGCGCCGCTCCGCCGACGCAAGCCGGTCCCGGCGAGGACTGCATGAAGGCCTTCATTCCGCTGCGTGAGGAGGCCGAGAAGCGCGGCAAGCTGATCAAGGCCGCGAGCGACCGTCATGCACCGCCGGACGAGGCCTGCAAGCTGATCCGCAATTTCAGCCAGGCCGAGACCAAGATGATCAAGTACATCGAGAGCAACGCCGCCAAATGCGGAATCCCGCCGCAGGTCAGTGCTCAGATGAAGGACGGCCACAAGAACACCGAGGCCATGGCGACGAAAGTCTGCAACGTTGCGCAGCAGATGCAGCAACAGCAGACGCGTCCGGCCGGTCCGTCGCTGAGCGAGGTGCTGGGGTCGGGTTCGGCGCCTGAGGCCAATGCCGGCAAGAAGGGTGGCAGCACCTTCGATACGCTCAACGGCAACGTCCTGACCCGATGATACACGTGCCGCCGATTTGAAGTTCCTACGGTGCTTGCCGCGAGATCCTCATAGGAACTTCAAATCGATAAGCGGCACGTGAATTATGATTTTCTTGCTAGTGCCCTTGTAGTTTTCGAAGTTCGTACCGGAATACGCCGCGATGGAATACGAACTTCGAAAACTGGGCACCAGCTCATCCGCCCGCGTTGCCGATTCCACTGGCAACTGGGTCGATACGCTCGCGCCGCTCTGGGCGCGACCTTACCTCCGCCTGTCTCGCTTCGACCGTCCGATCGGCTCCTGGCTTCTCTTGATGCCATGTTGGTGGTCGGCGGCGCTGGCCGCCGGCATGGCGCACGACGTCCGCGGCCTGCCGCTCACCATCGTGCTGTTTTTCATCGGCGCCTTCGTGATGCGCGGGGCCGGCTGCACCTGGAACGACATCACCGACCGCGATCTCGACGACAAGGTCGAGCGCACGCGTTCGCGGCCGCTGCCGTCAGGGCAGGTGACCACGAAGCAGGCGCTGGTCTTCATGGTCGCACAGGCGCTGATCGGTCTCGTGGTGCTCCTGCAATTCAACCGCTTCGCGATTGCGACCGGCATCGCCTCGCTCGTGATCGTCGCGATCTATCCCTTCATGAAGCGCATCACCTGGTGGCCGCAGATCGTGCTCGGCCTTGCCTTCTCGTGGGGCGCCTTGATGGGATTTGCCGTCACCTTCGGACGCATCGACGTCACTGCGCTCGTGCTCTATGCCGGCGCGATTTCCTGGGTGATCGGCTATGACACGATCTACGCGCATCAGGACACCGAGGATGACGCGCTGATCGGCATCAAGTCGACCGCGCGCCTGTTCGGCGCGCATACGCGCCAGGCGCTGATCCTGTTCTACGGGCTCGCGGTGATGCTGATCGGCATCGCGCTGGCGTCGGGCGATGCGCGCTGGCCGGCCTGGCTCGGGCTGATCGCCTTCGCCGCGCATCTCGCCTTGCAGATCGTGCGCTTGAAGATCTACGATCCCGAGCTGTGCCTTCGCCTGTTCAAGTCGAACCGCGATGCTGGCTTGCTGCTGTTTGCGGGATTGCTGGTGGACGCCGTGATGCGGGCGGCGTAGCTCTCGTAGGGTGGGCAAAGGCGCCCATGCGCCGTGCCCACCATCTTTTCCAAGATTGAGACAGAAGCGGTGGGCACGCTTTCGCTTTGCCCACCCTACGGCACCTTTAATTCCTCGCGATGATCTCGCGTTCGGCGCGATGAACCGGCAGCTCGCGCGCGATGCCCGTGCGCCGGCGCATCAGGAATTTCGGGCGGCGGGCGCGGATCGCGTTGGCGCGGCGACGGCGGGCTGCGGGCTTGCGGGCGCCCTCGTCGAGCTGCGGCAGCGCGAAGAGCTCGCTCCAGATCGCCCAGGCTTGCGCGATCTCGTCCGCATCGGCGCCGACCAGCAGCGGAATGGACAGCGAGGGATCGCGATGCACGAGGACGAGCGTCTGCGCTTCGTCGTTTCCGCGCAAGGCGACGCCGGTGAAGTCGGCAACGCGCACGTTGATCGCCATCTGCATGCCGCGGACGGCACGACGCAGCACGACGCGCTCGCGATGAAGCTCGATCTGCCTGACATGTCCGTCGGCGCGCGGATCGTGCGCATCGAAGCGGACCGGAAGGGAAAGAGGGTCGAGCCGCAAGGAGCGGCTCGACCCGGCGGGGTTGGCCCCGCATGTTGCTGTTTGACGCCTCACGGCTTAGTTCTCCCCGCCGGGATTATGTTCCCGGTCGATGCGAAGACCTTAGCGCGCGCCGGTCCGAAACCGCTTAAAAAGGCTGGTTAACCCACCGTCACTGCTCCTCATGATTGACAAGACCTTGGCGCGCATGATTGACGAGACGTTGCGCGAGCGCTGCGAATCTGAGCTTTTGGCGGGCTGAAAATGCTTGAAGTCCGCGCAATCAGGGCACATCTGTGGGTTCCGGTCCCGAACCCCGCCCCAACAGGATTTCGTTCGTGAACTCTTCACCAAGCTCGACGCTATCGACCCAAAATTCGTCGCAGGCCAATCGCGACCTGTTCGATCAGTCCGCGCTCTCCGATCTCGCGCAGCGCCTGGTCGAGGCGGCCAGACGCGCCGGCGCGGATGCGGCCGATGCGGTCGCGGTGCGCGGCGTCTCGCAGGGCGTCGAGGTCCGCGACGGCCGTGTCGAGGAATCCGAGCGGTCCGAGGGCGACGATGTCGGCCTGCGCGTGCTGGTCGGCCAGCGCCAGGCGGTGGTCTCGACCAACGACGTCAGCGGCGATGCCGTCACCAAGCTCGCCGAACGCGCGGTGGCGATGGCGCGTGTCGCGCCCGACGACAAATTTGTCGGCCTCGCCGATCCCGCGCTGCTCGCGCGCGACTTCCCCGATCTCGACCTGCTCGATCCCAATGTGCCCGCGACCGCCGAGCTCGAGCGCCGCGCGCTCGCGGCCGAAGCTGCGGCGCTCGGCGTGAAGGGCGTGAGCAAGTCCGGCGGCGCGTCGGCTTCCGCCGGCATCGGCGGCATGGTGCTCGTCACCTCGACCGGCTTCCACGGCTCTTACCTCCGCTCCAGCCAGGGCATTTCCGCAACCGCCATATCGGGCGAAGGCACCGGCATGGAACGCGACTACGACTTCACCTCGGCGCCGCATGGCGCCGATCTGTTGTCGCCGGAAGCCGTCGGCCGTTCCGCCGGCGAGCGCACCGTGGCACGCTACAATCCGCGCAAGGTCGAGACCTGCAAGGTGCCGGTCGTGTTCGATCCGCGCGTCGCCGGCTCGCTGGTCGGCCACCTCGTCGGCGCCATCAACGGCGCTTCCATCGCGCGCAAGACCAGCTTCCTCAAGGACAAGCTCGGCCAGCAGCTGTTTGCCAAGAACATCCGCGTCGTCGACGATCCCTTGCGCAAGCGCGGCCTGCGCTCGCAGACCTTCGATGCCGAAGGCGTCGCGGTGAAGCGGACCGCGCTGGTCGACGAGGGCGTGCTGACGACCTGGCTGCTCGATTGCGCGACCGCGCGCGAGCTCGGCCTCACCACGACCGGCCATGCCCATCGCGGTGTTTCCTCCTCGCCCTCGCCGGGACCGTACAATCTGCATCTCGAGCCCGGCACGCCGACGCCGGCCGAGCTGATCGCGGATATCAAACAGGGCTTCTACGTCACCGATCTGATCGGCTCCGGCGTCAACGGCGTCACCGGCGATTACAGCCGCGGCGCCTCCGGCTTCTGGATCGAGAACGGCGAGATCACCTATCCCGTCAGCGAAGTCACGATCGCCGGGCACCTGTTCGAGATATTCAAGTCGATGCAGCCGGCGAACAATCTCGAATTCCGCTACGGCATCAATGCGCCGACGGTGCGCATCGAGGGTTTGACGCTTGGCGGACGCTGACGCGCACTCTCTCGACGAAACCACCCTGACCCGTGACGCGGCGCTGCTGAAGGACACGGTGCGGGAGGCGGGTGCGCTGGCGCAGTCGATGTTCCGGACCGAGCTGAGGAAGTGGACCAAGGGCGCGTCCTCGCCGGTGTCGGAGGCCGACATCGCCGTCAACGACCTGCTCGAAACGCGCCTGCGCGCCGCCACGCCCGACTATGGCTGGCTGTCCGAGGAGAGCGCCGACGATGCGGCGCGGCTGTCGCGGCGGCTGACTTGGATCGTCGATCCCATCGACGGCACGCGCAATTATCTCGGCGGGCATGACGAATGGTGCGTCAGCGTTGCGCTGGTCGAGGATGCTGCGCCGGTGCTGGCCGCGGTGTTCGCGCCGGCGAGCGAGGAGTTCTTCTTCGCGGTGCGCGGCCTGGGCACGACGCTCAACGACAAGCCGGTGCGGGCGACGGCCGGATCCGAGCTCGACTTCGCCCGCGTCGCCGGCCCGAAGCCGCTGGTCGAGCGGCTGAAGCCGTCACTCGGCGAGATCAAGCTGCATCGGCGAATCGGCTCGCTGGCGCTGCGGCTGTGCCGCGTGGCCCATGGCGCGCTGGATGCGGCTTTTGCGGGGGGCAACAGCCATGATTGGGACCTTGCGGCGGCCGATTTGATCGTGCAGGAAGCGGATGGTAGGATGAGCGACCTCTCCGGAGATCCCATCCTCTATAACCGCCGGGAAGTGGCGCACGGGGTGCTGGTGGCAGCGGGACGCGATCGTCATGCGGGCATTGTCGCGCATTTCCGCAACCGTCCCTTAGCCTAAAGCGCTTTCGTCGTGCTTCTCGAACACTGCTTTGCCGGGCAGCCCGTTAGGAACAGAACTCATGCCAGATAGTGCCCCGCAACAACTGCTTCACCTCGTCATCGGCGGCGAGCTCGTCGATCTCGAGCACAACACCTTCAAGAATCTGGACGACGTCGACATCGTCGGCCTCTATCCGAACTATGCCACCGCTCACGCGGCGTGGCGGGCCAAGGCG
Organism: Bradyrhizobium sp. USDA 4354; assembly: GCF_054060315.1. Classification (NCBI taxonomy): domain Bacteria; kingdom Pseudomonadati; phylum Pseudomonadota; class Alphaproteobacteria; order Hyphomicrobiales; family Nitrobacteraceae; genus Bradyrhizobium; species Bradyrhizobium sp. USDA 4354. The sequence continues at coordinate 2,660,423 of NZ_JBSSDC010000001.1, forward strand.
CAGAGCACGGTCGACAACGCGCAGATGCGCTACTTCATCGTCCACCTGCATCGGCTGCTCGATCCGAATCAAGAACCGGCGCGTTGAAAAAACTGCTTCGCAATACGCTGCGAAGCAGCTTCGTTCAGCGTGCCGTCGGGGTCCTGGCGGCCGAATATCTGCGCCTGGTCTGGCGGACCAACACCTTCACGTTCGATCCGCCTGACGTCTATGAACGCGTCGAGCCGCAGATCCCCGCGATCTTCGCCTTCTGGCACGGCCAGCATTTCCTCACGCCCTTCATCAAGAACAAGGACTGGTACAAGGCCAGGGTGCTGATCTCCCGGCATCGCGACGGCGAGTTCAATGCGATTGCCGCCGAGCGGCTCGGCATCGGCACGATCAGAGGTTCCGGCGACCATGGCGGCGCGTTTCACCGTAAAGGTGGCGTCGGCGCCTTCAAGGAAATGGTGCGGACGCTCCAGGACGGTTGTAATGTCGCGCTGACCGCCGATGTCCCCAAGCGCTCGCGCGTGGCCGGGCTCGGCATCATCATGCTGGCACGGGAATCGGGACGGCCGATCATGCCTTTCGCGATGGCGACCAGCCGCTTCGTCCGGCTCAAGAACTGGGACCGCACCACCATCAATTTGCCGTTCGGGCGGGGCGCGTTGGTCGGCATCAAGGAAATCCACGTTCCGCCGGATGCCGATGCCGCCACGATGGAAGCGTTGCGGCAGGAGCTGGAGGACACGTTGAACGAGGCGACCCGGCGCGCCTATGCGCAACTCGGCCGCCCGGGACCGGAAGATGCCTAAATCGCTTCCCATTGCGCTGCCGATCACGTTGCGGATGTATCGGCGCCTGGCCTCCGGCCTGGTGCCGCTTGCGCCTGCGCTGATCAAGCGGCGGCTGAAGCAGGGCAAGGAGGATCCCGCGCGGGTCGGCGAACGGCGCGGCCTGTCCCGCGACGTGCGGCCGCACGGCCCGCTGGTCTGGATCCACGGCGCCAGCGTCGGCGAGGTGCTGGCCGCGGCGGCGCTGATCGAGCGCCTGCGCGATCTCAACCTGCGCATCCTGCTCACCTCGGGCACCGTCACCTCGGCGGCTGTGGTGGCAAAGCGCTTTCCGCCCGACGTCATCCATCAATACGTGCCGTATGACTCGCCGCGCTATGTCGCGCGCTTCCTCGATCACTGGAAGCCATCGCTCGCGCTGTTCATCGAATCCGACCTGTGGCCGAACCTGATCCTCGCCGGCGCAGCGCGCCGGGTGCCGATGGTGCTGATCAACGGGCGGATGTCGCCGCGCTCCTTCCCGCGCTGGCGGCGCATGCACCGCACCATCTCGGCGCTGCTGTCGCGGTTCGACATCTGCCTTGCGCAGTCGAAGATTGATGCCGAGCGCTTCTCCGCGCTCGGCGGCCGCGACGTCGTCACCACGGGCAATCTCAAGCTCGACGTGCCGGCGCCGCCGGCCGATCCCGCCAAGCTCGAACGGCTGATGACGATGACGCGCGGGCGCCCCATTATCGTCGCGGCCTCGACCCATCCGGGCGAGGACGAGATGCTGGTCGCCGCGCATCGCAACCTCGTCGGCTTCTTCCCGCAGCTTCTCACCGTGATCGTGCCGCGGCATCCGGATCGCGGCTCCTCGATCGCAGGCTTGGTCACGGCCTCGGGCCTGAAGCCGGCATTGCGCTCGCGCGAGGAGCTGCCGACGGCGACGACCGACGTCTATGTCGCCGACACCATGGGCGAGCTCGGCCTGTTCTATCGGCTCTCGGGAATCGTGTTCATGGGCGGATCGCTGATCCACCATGGCGGCCAGAATCCGATCGAAGCGATCAAGCTTGGCGCCGCGATCGTCCATGGTCCGCACGTGTTCAATTTCACCGACCTCTATGCGGCGCTCGATGCGAGCGGCGGGGCGCGGCAGGCCGACACGCAGGAGGCCTTGGTCAAGCAGCTCGGCCTGCTCCTGGCCGAGCCGACGGTGCGCGACAAGATGCAACGTGCAGCGTCAGGCGTGGTCGAGCAGCTTGGCGGTGCGCTCGATCGCACCATGACCGCGCTCGAGCCGTATCTGTTGCAGTTGCGGATCGAGATGGGGGCCGCCAATGCGTGAGCCGGCCTTCTGGTACCGGCCACGTTCCCCGCTCTCGCATGTCCTTTGTCCTCTGGGTGCGCTCTACGGCGCCATCACCGCACGGCGCATGCTGGGCACGGGCGTGGACGCCGGCATCCCCGTGATCTGCGTCGGCAACTACCACGTCGGCGGCGCCGGCAAGACGCCGACCGTGCTGGCATTGACCAGGCTGTTGCGCGAGCTCGGTGAGACGCCGGTGGTGCTCAGCCGCGGCTATGGCGGGCGCCTGAAGGGCCCGGTGATGGTGGACCGTGCACGTCACACCGCAACTGACGTCGGCGACGAGCCCCTGATGATGGCGCGCGACGTCCCGGTGGCGGTCGCGCGCGACCGCCTCGACGGCGTCGCGATGGCAAAGTCGCAAGGCGCCACCGTCATCCTGATGGATGATGGCTTTCAGAATCCTGGTCTGTTCAAGGACGCCTCGCTGATCGTGATCGACAGCGAGCGCGGCCTCGGCAACGGCAAGGTGTTTCCCGCAGGCCCCCTGCGCGCGCCGCTGCAGGCGCAGCTCGCGCGTACCGACGCGCTGGTGCTGATCGGCGATGGCCGTGCCGCCAACGATGTCGCGGCCGAGCTTGCCAAGCGCGACAAGCCCGAGCTGCGCGCGCGCCTGAAGCCGGTTGCTGCATCGCTCGCGCAGCTGTTCGGCAAGCGGGTGTTCGCCTTCGCCGGCATCGGCGACCCCGGCCGCTTCTTCCGCACGCTGCGTGCGAGCGGCATCGAGGTCGCGCGCACGCGCGCCTTCCCCGACCACCACATGTTTTCGCAAGACGAGATCGCAGCGCTCGCCGCGGATGCACAGCGCGAGCAGCTCACGCTGGTGACGACGGAGAAAGACCTTGCACGCCTGCGCGGCCGCGAAGGCGTGCCTGATGGCATCGTGCCGTTCGCCGTTCAGCTCGAATTCGATGAACCGGCAAAGCTGCGGCAATTGATCAGCTATCATCTGTACAGGGCGCGCGAGCGAAGGTTTTCCGCGCGATGATCTCGTAGGGTAGGCAAAGCGCAACGCCTGCGCTTTGCCTACCCTACGGCGGCTGCGCTCATGAGAAATTCAGAACCATGTCTGCAACGAGGTGACGGGTCATGCTCACCACGCTCCGACGGCCATCAATCCGACGATGGTGAGGCACGACATGCAGGCCACGACGACGGTGTAGCATTCGGGTGTATTCATTGCTGTCTCCCAAACTGTTGCCAATTGCTTGGTCACTGCTGCGCGGGAGTGATCGTTCGGTCTTCGTACGGTCTTGGCGCCGCTTCAATTCGGCAGGCCGTGACCGGTCTGTGCGTCCGTTCTCTCGTCGTCACCCTGCTTCGCAGGATAATGATCCGCTTCGAGAGTTTCGAAACGCTCAGCTGCGATCAGAAGCTGCTTGCGCATTTCAGCGAGACGGGCGCGGCAATATTCACGATAGAGCAGGTCGAAAATGGCGGGCATGATCACCCCCATCGCTAGATTGTCGATTTACAGATATTCCACCGCGAATTTTCAAGGTGACGGTAGCCCGTCAGATGGCTCTTCGATATGAGCCCGTTCACAGACCGCGCCAATTCCAATGCTCGATGGCTGTTTGGTTGACCTGATCGTCTGTGCGATAAAAAGAACAGGGCCAATTACCTAACATGCACTATAGCAGCCCTTTGTTTCACCAAGACTTCGTCAAACAACTTAAGGGCGCCGAACCGCAACAAAGAATCCAACCACAACGCGAAGTGACTCACCAAGGGGTGCAAGGAATGTTCAATGCAAGCGGACCTGCGCCACGGAGATCGTTTCGGCTGCGAGACCGGCAATTACGTGCGCGCACATCGCTTTTTTCAGTTGGAGCGGCTACGCGGCTTGTTCACGCACTCAACTCGGGAAGCATGCCCGGGCGGTCAGCGCCAGCGGGGACAAATTGAGAATCTGCGGAAACTCAAATGAATAACTCGCACTGACCTGGTTGCCACACGCCGCCGTGGAAAAGGTGAACGTCTCCGCAGGCAGCGTAAGGCCGTAGGCCTGCTGGGCAGCGTAGCTCGTTATAGCGTTGCCGTTCGGGCATAGCGTGTTGTTGACGGTTGCGCACCGCGCCGCCATTTCGCTCCCATGCTGGATTCCCAACTGAGTCCAAAACAGCAGTCCGCATTCGATGATGCCGAATATGAACAGGAAGAACGCGGGAGCGGTCAGCGCAAATTCCAGCGCCGACGCGCCCCGATTGTCTTGCCATAACCCCTTGAGTTTCACTGCAGCCTCGCGGTCGACTGCGCGCTATAACTGTATGTGGCCGCCACGATCTGATAATCGATCAGCGTATAGTACGTCGCTCGCGCCGAGACTGTCGTATATGTTCCGGCCTGCGCGCCGCCGGTGCAGACCGTTCCGCAGGCGGCGGCGCTAACTCCCGTACTCGTTGGGCATCCGCAAAACTGGACCGGCGGAGGTGAAGCGGTGATGTTCGTGGCGTTGGTGGCGCTTGCGACCGCGTTCGAAATGCCGCTCGCGTCAAAGCCGCGCGCAATTGCGTATTGCGCTCCCGCTTGTGCGGCGTGTTCGACCTGCATCTTGCGATAGAGTGCAAGCCCGATGTCGGTGACAGAAACGGCCATGAGAGACAGCAGGGGGATCAAGATGCCGAATTCGGCGGCCGCGACGCCCCGTTGATCGCTGACAGCAGCGCGCACATGCCGCGTTAGAGAAGAAAGCAATCGATGGCGGCGGTTGGATGAGAAGTTCAGGATTTGCATCGGTCCAAACCTCATTCGATGAGCTGCGCGGTTTGCGAACCTATCGTCGCGGTGCCGAGCGCGGTACAATTGACCTGGAGGTTCGACGTGCCGCTGAACGTCAGCGTATCCGCGACGATCTTGGTGCAGGATGTGCTCGTGCCGTTGCCGCCACTGAAGCTGAGGTTGGCCTTTGGCAGGTAGATGGCACCGCCGAAGTTCTGGGTGCTGCCACCGGTGAGATTGAAGGCAGTCCCGCTCGGCATATTGCGGTCGCCATACATGACGATGCCTTTCGTGGCGCCGCTGGTCGGGGCCGTCAGATCGACGGTCGCGTTGCTGCCGATCGAAGCGGTGCCCCAGTCGCTTCCCGAACCGGTAAATACCAGAGTCACGCCGCTGCCCGTGATCGTGGCGTTGCCCGCGACGCTCAGGCTGGCCCCGTCCAGGTAGTAGATGCCTGGACTGAAGTTCAGGATTGCGCCGGCATTGACCGTAATGCTGCCCATGTAGCAGCCGGGCTCGATCGAGTTTGTCTTTCCATTGGCGTTGACCGTTATCTTGGCGTTGGTGCAACTCGGCTTCGCGGGGGGAGAGACGTTGGCGTATGGATCGGCGACCGGCATGATGTGCGTTTTAACGCCATTGGTCGCCGTGATGCTGCTGGTGCCGGAGACGTCGCCAACGACTCCGACCTGATTTGCTGAGACCGACGCACTGCCGGCAACATTGAGCGATGGGCTTGCGCCTGAGTTGCTATAGAGGTTGCACTTGATCAGGTTGAGCTGGTTGCCGCCGCTCACGTTGACCGCCGGACTGGCGCTCGAGTTGAGCGCAAGGACGCAGCCTGCGCCGGAATTGGGCAGGGCGACTGAGCGTGCGGTGATGAGTACAGGATCCGAGCCGAACAAGGCTGACAGCAGCCGCTGCTGCGGCTGACTCACGATGACTTCGATGGCCTGCGAATTCGATGCATGATTGCCGCTCTTCGGGGGCTGGTTCACGGCGACCGTGATGTTGTTCACCCCATTGGGGTAACCGTAGTTTGCTGTAACCGCTTTGGCTTCGGACGAGGGGTCCGTCCCTGCGCTCGCCGCGGTCGCAGCGCTGACCGCGCCAGAGTCTGCCGCGCTCTGCATGTTCTTATGCTTGTAGTACCACCAGCCCACTTCGGTTCCGAGGCCTGCGGTGCCGACCAGGACCGGCATCAGCAGCGCCGAAATGACGACGTAGCTGCCCGACTGGTCTCGGGCGAATCGTTCAAGCAGGCCAACCGTTCGTTCGCGCCGACGAGCATGACCGTCTGGGCGCGATGGTGCTGCGAACGAACGGGTGCGAGATCGTTGGGGGTCCATGCGCTTCCTGCCGGTGTGCCACTTTTTCCCGGTCGCAATGTGGTGCAGGGCGACTTAAATGCGCCCCAACGGGAGCATGACAATTTTAAATATCAGCTGACATTCAGCCGGCATTCATGGCTACGCTCTTATCGATCAATCTCCGTCCAGGAGAGTTCGATGAAACTGCGGTCCGCGATCATTGCCGCCAGCCTGTGTCTGCCGGTTTTGCCCGCCCTTGCTCAGACCCCCTCGCCGCCAGACGCTCCGACCGCCACCGTGCCGGTTCCCGCGACCAAGCGCGTGACGTGTCTTGCCACGACGGCAAACCTGAAGGGACAGGACAAGCGCGACCAGCTGCAGCTCTGCATGGCGCAGGCGCGGGTGGATTGCCTGAAGCAGGCGATTGATCAGAAGGTCGTCGGCGAATCCAGGAAGGCCTTCATCAAGACCTGCGTGGGCACGGATGGCGCAGATGGCGCAGAACAACAATAGGCGCGCGGGGGCGGCCTCACGGCTGCGGCTTCAGTGCTCCGGGAAAGTGCCGCTGCAGCACCGCGGCGGGTGTGGCGTAGGCCTCCTGCAAGTCCACGCTCCAGTACTTCAGCTCGTCAAGCGGGATTCGCGTGTCGGTGATCGCGCAGCGCACGAAGGTCCCCGGCGAGATCACGCGGAAATCGCCGTCGAGATACTGCACTTGCGCTTCGCCATGGCCCGAGGGGCCGAACTTGTTCAGCACGGTCGAAAGTCTCCGCGGCAGGCCTCTCCATGGAAAACCTCGGAGGGCACGATCTGTTGGACGGGATGTAGCATAGATAGGGTGGCTTGTCCGCCCGTTAAACCCACCGGTTCGTGATGTTTTGCTGCCGTTTCCGCGTGATAGTGCTTCAGGTGAAGGATCGCTGGTTCCGGCACCTCCTGCGGCAGAGTCCGATGCGCCTTCGACTGACCGCCCTGTTCCTGACGCTGCTGATGTCGGCCGCGCACGCCGCGCCGGCGCCGCAGCCGGTCGACATCCCGCTCGCGTCCGGGGTCCTCCATGCGCAGCTCTACAAGCCCGAAGGCGCGGGCCCGTTTCCGACCGTGATCGCGCTGCATGGCTGCGGCGGCCTCGGCGGCCATTCCGATCCGGTGCTGCCGCGCTATCGCGATTGGGCCGAGCGCCTGCTCAAGGCTGGTAATGCCGTGCTGCTGCCCGACAGCTACGGCTCGCGCGAGCTTGGGCCGCAATGCCGCGTCAGGGACATGCATGTCAAGGCGCGGCGCGAACGCGTCGCCGATATCGCGGCCTCACGCGCCTGGCTGATGAAGCAGCCCTGGGTGGCGCACGACCGCGTCAGCCTGATCGGCTGGGCCAATGGTGCGAGCGCGCTGCTCTGGGCCGTGCGCCCGCAGAGCGCAGCGCGCGATGCGGGACCGGATTTCCGCGCCGCGATCGCGTTCTATCCGGATTGCCGGATCTCGGCGGGTTTGGGGTGGAGCACGCGGGTGCCGACGCTTGTGCTGATCGGCGCCGATGACGACGTGTCGTCGCCGCCGGCCTGCCGTCAGATGGTGGACGGCGCGCGCGGCCGCAGCGCGCTCGCGCGCATCGTGGTCTATCCCGGCGCCGATCACGATTTCGACCGTGCCAATATTCCGCTGCGCGCAGCTACCGGCAGCAGCGACGCCGCCGCGCCCGAGCGCGATCATATGGGCACGGACGCCGAGGCGCGCGCGGCCTCGCAGAAGGACGTCGCGCAGTGGCTGGCGCGGTGATGGCGGTGCCGCCGCGCGTGCCCACGCCATCATTCGACCACGATGTCGATTAAACGCATCTCACATGCGCAACCGCCTCACGCTCTTCGCGTCCGCCCTGATCGTCTTCACCGTCGCGATCTTCCTATACGAGGCCCGCGCCGGCGCCCCGCAGCTCGCGCCGGAACATTGCGGCTTCTGGACCACCATCGACGCGGGATTGTCCTGCCGGTAGGAGTGGTGCTGTCTCCACATGCTCCGTCATTGCGAGCGCAGCGAAGCAATCCAGAATCTTTCCGTTGAGGGATTCTGGATTGCTTCGTCGCAAGAGCTCCTCGCAATGACGGGGAGGGAGCTGCACTCTCCCCACACACTCATGTCATCGCCCGGCTTGACCGGGCGATCCAGTACGCCGAGACGGCTGTGGTTCACTGAGAAGCCGCGGCGTACTGGATTCCGCGCTCCAGTGCGCAATTGCGCACAAGGCGGGGAATGACACTGAGCGTGAGGCGTGGCGCTCACGCCTCAGAACAAGCTGCCCTGATCCACCGGCTTGACCACGCGCTTCGGCGCCGGCTTTGTGTCCTGCGCGGCCGGCTTTGCTTGCGACGCCGCGCGCTTTGCCGCAGGGGGCGGGCGATCCGCATCCGCCGTTGCGCCGACGCGGCCATCCGCGAACTCGATCTCGACGCGTGCGCCGGGACCGATCGCGTCCGCCGCATGCACGGGGTGGCCGGCCTCATCGCGCACCAGCGCAAAGCCGCGCGCGAGCACGCTGCGATAGGACAGCGCGGAGAGCAGCTTGCCGCTGTTCTCGACACGCGCATCGAGCCGGTGCAGCAGCGTGACGAGCGCGCGGCCCGCGCGCTCGGCCAGACGATGCGTGCGCTCGCGCTGGCGGGCAATCGCGTTGCGCTGCGCCTGCGCATTCGAAAGTTTCGAGGCACGCAGGCGCACCTCCAACCCGGCAAAGCGGTCGCGTCGCTGCCGCAGCAGCGATCGCGCGGAGAGGCCAAGCCGCTCGCCGCAGACGGTGAGACGGTGATCGGCCTGCGATATCTGGCCGTGCAGTACCCGCAGCGTCAGCTTTGAGCTTGCGGCGGTGAATCGGCGGAAATGCGCATGCGTGTTGGCCTTGAGGCAGCGGGGCAGGGCGCTACCTGCCGAATCCAGCCGCTGCCGCGGGATCGCGAGCAGATCGCCGGCCGCCGGCAGCGCGCGCGCGGCGGCGCGCAGCTCGCTGCGGCGGCTTTCCTGGGCGCGCTGCCAATAGGCGCGGGTGCGGCGCCCGAGATCGGCGACCTCGACGAACAATTCGCTGCGCACCGGCACCGCCATCTCGGCTGCCGCCGTCGGCGTCGGCGCCCGCTTGTCGGCGACGAAATCGATCAGCGTGATGTCGGTCTCGTGCCCGACCGCCGAGATCAGCGGGATCATGCTCTCGGCCGCGGCGCGCACCACGATCTCCTCATTGAACGACCAGAGATCCTCCAGCGAGCCGCCGCCGCGCGCGACGATCAAGACGTCGGGCCGCGGAATCCGGCCGCCTTCCGGCAGCGCATTGAAGCCGCGGATCGCGGCCGCGACCTGCTCGGCCGAGCCGTCGCCCTGCACCTTGACCGGCCACACCAGCACGCGGCGGGGAAAGCGGTCCTCCAGCCGATGCAGGATGTCGCGGATCACGGCGCCGGTCGGCGAGGTTACGACGCCGATCACCTCCGGCAGCCACGGCAGCAATTGCTTGCGTGCCTCGTCGAACAACCCTTCCGCGGCGAGCTTCTTCTTGCGCTCCTCCATCAGCGCCATCAGCGCGCCGATGCCGGCCGGCTCCAGCGCCTCGATCACGATCTGATATTTCGAGGAGCCCGGATAGGTCGTCAGTTTGCCGGTGGCGATGACCTCGAGCCCCTCCTGGGGCTTGAAGCGCATGCGCCCGTGCACGCCCTTCCAGATCACCGCCTCGATCTTGGCGCTCTCGTCCTTGAGCGCGAAATAGCAATGGCCGGAGGAGTGCGGCCCGCGAAAGCCGGAGATCTCGCCGCGAACCCGGACATGGCCAAAGGCGTCCTCAACCGTCCGCTTCAGGGACAGGGACAGTTCGGAGACGGTGAATTCGGGCGCGTTGAGCAGTTGTTCCGCAGGCGGCATCTCAAAAACGATTCGGCATTTTGGGGTCAGGCCCGACGTTAAGGATTTTCGCAGGCAAGCGCCAATCCCCGGGTTGATCGAAAGAGTACTCTGTACTATAGAGTTCATTAAAGCACACCGATCTGATGGCCGAGCTCGACGACATCATCCACCAGCCGCTGCGGCTGAAGATCATGGCGGCGCTGAACGCACTCCCGACCGCCACCGGTCTCGAATTCGCCCGCCTGAAGAAGCTCACCGGCGCCACCGACGGCAATCTCGGCGCCCATATCGAGACGTTGGCGAAGGCGGGCTACGTCTCGGTCGATAAAGCCTTCGTCGGCAAGAAGCCGCAGACGACGGTGACGGCGACGGCTGCGGGGCGCGGTGCGTTCGCGCGGCATGTGGCGACGTTGCAGGAGATCATTGCGGGGAAGCAGGTTTGATCGTCTGCGATGCCGACAAATCCGCCTTCAGCTGCGATGTCTGACTGTGGACACCAACAGCTTCCATAGGCCGCCATCCGCACCGATAACAAGTTCGCGACACTTGTTGTAGTCGAGCTGCCCCAGCTCCGTGGTGTGTGCGGCGGGATTTCTGTAGCCAACCGTCAGCACGTTAAGGAAGCTGGCGAGGCCGTTCTCGTCGAGTACCCAATGTGAGCCGGACCAGTTCGAGACCATTTTCAGAAATTCCTGCAGCAGGGCACTCTGCTGCCGACGTTGCTTGCTGTTCGCTAGCGTCTTCAGAAAATGCACGATCGCCCCCAGCTCTGGCGGGCGTCGAGTCGGTTCGGCGCAGAATGCGGCGACTCGTCCGTAGTCCTTATCAGCTCGGTCGACCGCTAGATCGACTCCGGCAAGTTGCCCCGCCAGTGGTTGTAGGAGGAGCCGGACGGCCTCTAATTCTACCGATTTGCAGAGGCCAATGACGGCTGGCGACCATTCCAGCTCAGGCTGAACTGCCAAGTGCCTCGACACATGCTCTGAAGTCGAGATGAATCGTATTGCTTCTGGCGAAAGCAATTCGGCCCGCTTCTCGGCTGTCCTAAGCAACCGTTCGGCCTGGGCAACCTCGTCCTTGCTGACAAGGCCCAACAGCACAGACGCCAAGGCATCAGCGCGTTCATCGTCGGGCGCGGTGCCGGCCTTAACCTCGTAAATCGACAGGAGCCTGCCGTAGCATCCGTTGCAGAGGCGCCTGTAAAAGCAGATAGAACCATGACTGGCTCTGCTATCTGTGTTGCCAATTGAACGTTCGGGCCGCCTACATGCTTTCCGAGCGTGTTTTCAGCGACATGGAAGCCGAGTCCGTGCATGAATATGTGGAGTGGGTCGAGGCCTTCCAACGCTATCTTAGCCATGGCGGAAAAGTCCCAAATTGAGAGCCCGGGAAGGCGGGACCGACGAATCCGAAGCCACTTTCAACGCGACGCCAAAGAATCTGGCTAAAGGCCAGAACAAGTTGCCGTCATCGGCGGATGCTAAGGAAACCGTTGTTTCCCCTCATCAAAAGTCGAAAGACAGTTGACCCGGGTGCGACGGGTAATGGGAACAGACACTTTCCCATCGACCGAAGCGAAATCGGTCATACGCGTTTACAAAACTAACTTCCGACTAGTGCCATTTCTTCTCATGGCGATCTCCTTTCTGTTGCGCGGGCAATCTGCCCGCAGGTCCGCCCCTCCCAGCGGGGCGCGCGCATTTGGACCTTCGGCTGGTCTAGCCGAATCACAGAAAAGGTGCCGACGACGGCTCGCTTAGTCAGACTGATTTGCGGACTCTGCGCAACTCGTGGTGTGTGAAGTCCACAATGCCGCCGGGGAGTTCGCCGCTACCCCCCTTCACACCCACCCCGATTCGTGCGACTTCCCCGCCCAGCAAACCCCTCATTCTGAGCCTTCGATGCACATTCTCCTGCTCGGTTCCGGCGGCCGCGAACATGCCCTGGCGTGGAAGATCGCGGCCTCTCCCCTGGTGACCAAATTCTGGTGCGCGCCCGGCAATGCCGGCATCGCGCGGGAGGCGGAATGCGTGGCGCTCGATGTCGCCGACCATGCCGCGGTGATCGAGTTCTGCAGGAAGAACCGGGTCGAGCTGGTGGTGGTCGGGCCGGAGACGCCGCTGGCGGCCGGCATCGTCGATGATCTCACCGCCGCCGGCATCAAGGCGTTCGGGCCGAGCAAGGTGGCGGCCCAACTCGAAAGCTCCAAGGGCTTTACGAAAGCGCTGTGCACCGAGTTCGGCATTCCGACCGGCGCCTACAAGCGTTTCACCAACGCCAAGGACGCGCGCGCCTATGTGCAGAGCCAGGGCGCGCCGATCGTGGTCAAGGCCGATGGGCTTGCCGCCGGCAAGGGCGTCGTCGTTGCGAAAACCGTGCGCGAGGCCGAGGATGCCATCGCCATGATGTTCGAGGGCGCCTTCGGCGAAGCCGGCGCCGAGGTCGTGATCGAGGAATTTTTGCCCGGCCGCGAGATCAGCTTCTTTGCGCTGTGCGACGGCGAGACCGCGATTCCGCTGGCCTCCGCCCAGGACCACAAGCGTGTGTTCGACCACGACGTCGGCCCGAACACCGGCGGCATGGGCGCCTATTCGCCGACGCCCCTGGTCACGCCAGGGATCCACGACGCGATCATGGCGAAGATCATTTTGCCGACGGTCGCCGGCATGAAGCAGCGCGGCACGCCGTTCCGCGGCGTGCTCTATGCCGGGATCATGCTGACGACGCAGGGCCCGAAACTGTTCGAGTTCAACGTCCGCTTCGGCGATCCCGAGTGCCAGGTGCTGATGCTGCGCATGATGTCGGATATCGTGCCGGCGTTCATCGCCGCCTGCGACGGGGAGTTGAAGCACTTTGATCTGCGCTGGTATCCGGAGTCCGCGCTCACCGTGGTGATGGCCGCGAAGGGCTATCCCGGCGATTACCAGAAGGGCACGCGCATCCAGGGGTTGGAGGAGGCCGCCAAGGTCGAGAGCGTCGAGATCTTCCACGCCGGCACGGTGGCGAAGGACGGCGCCATCCTCGCCAATGGCGGCCGCGTGCTCAATGTCTGCGCGTTAGGCGCGACCGTAACGGAAGCGCAGAGCCGCGCCTATCAGGCCGTCGATCGTATCGACTGGCCCGAAGGCTTCTGCCGCCGCGACATCGGCTGGCAGGCGGTGGAGGCGGAGAAGGCCAGGAGCTGACAAGACTTAGGTTCGTGCTTCCGGACGGCGCGCAAGAGCCACCAGTCCGAAAATCTCGAGGTTTGGTGTCACCGCGCCGCCACATCGACACTTCAGAATGTGCAATCGGCTGTTGGGGTTAGCCGCCCCGCCGATAATACCGCTACTGTGCATGGGGTTGTTTTCGACATTTTTGTTGTGTCGGACCGGCCCCACGACTGACCAGACAAGGATGCAAGAAGATGTCCGACCTCGCCGACCTCTATCCGGGCTTTGCCGCCGAATGGATCGACACCTCCTTCGGCCGCATCTTCGCCCGCGTCGGCGGCAAGGGCCCGCCGCTCCTGCTGCTGCACGGCTTCTCCGAGACGCACGTGATGTGGCACCAGGTGGCACCTGAGCTGGCCGAGCACTTCACGCTGATCATCGCCGACCTGCCCGGCTACGGCTGGTCCGACATGCCCGCGAGCGATGCGCTGCACATCCCCTACAGCAAGCGCGCGATGGCGAAAGTCATGGTCGAGGCGATGGAGCGCCTCGGCCATGTGCATTTCGCGCTCGCCGGCCACGACCGCGGCGGCCGCGTCTCCTATCGCCTCGCGCTCGACCATCCCGGCCGGCTGTCGAAGCTCGCCGTGCTCGATATCCTGCCGACCTATAATTACTGGGAGCGGATGAACCGCGCTTATGCCTTGAAGATCTATCACTGGACCTTCCTGGCGCAGCCCTATCCGCTGCCGGAGACGCTGATCTCTGGCAATGGCGAGTTCTTCCTGCGCTTCAAGATGGCGAGCCAGACCAAATCGAAGACGCTGGATGCGATCGATCCGCGCGCGCTCGAGCACTACCTCGCCCCGTTCCGCGATCCCGTTCGCGTGCACGCCATGTGCGAGGATTACCGCGCCGGCGCCTATTTCGACTACGACCTCGACAAGGCCGATTGCGAGGCCGGCAAGAAGATCACGATCCCGATGCTGGCGCTGTGGGGCAATGCCGGCGTCGCCCAGGCCGCCGCCACGCCGCTCGACACGTGGAAGCAATGGGCGACGAACGTCGACGGCATGCCGGTGGATTCGGGGCACTTCCTCACCGAGGAGAATCCTGATGTGACCGCGAAGGCATTGCTGGACTTCTTCTCGGCTTGATCCACCTCGTCATTGCGAGCGCAGCGAAGCAATCCAATCTGTCTTCGCGGAAAGACTCTGGATTGCTTCGCTGCGCTCGCAATGACGAGGAGGGACCTACCGCCGCTCGCGAAAGAACGCCTTGAGCAGCCGTGCCGCCTCGCTCTCGCCGACGCCGGAATAGACATCCGGCGCGTGGTGGCAGGTCGGCGAGGCGAAGAACCGCACGCCTGATTCCACCGCGCCGCCCTTGGGATCGGCGGCGCCGTAATAGAGCCGGCGGACCCTTGCAAAAGAGATCGCGCCCGCACACATGGTGCAGGGCTCCAGCGTCACGTAGAGGTCGCAGTCGACGAGCCGCTCGCTGCCGATCTTCTTCGCCGCCTCGCGCAGCGCGATGATCTCGGCATGGGCGGTCGGATCATGGTCGGTCAGGGTCCGGTTGCCGGCGGTGGCGATGACCTCGTGATTGCGGACCACCACGCATCCGATCGGAACTTCGCCCGATTTTCCGGCATTTTCGGCCGCCAGAAGCGCCAAATCCATGAAAGAAGGGGCTTTGATGCCTCGTATCATCGCCAGAAACCTGCTACTAGCTCCGCCTTCAGCAAGAGTGGATACCGATTTTGCCTGAGCATGCGGCTCGGAACGAGCGCGCACAGCTTTCTGGCTACCCCTTAAGTGAGATCATTCATGCCTCGCGACAGCGACAAAGACAACGATTCCCGCGGCCGGCGAGGCCCGGCCAAGGGGCCATCGAAGGGCCGCAGCGGCAAGCCGCGCGGTCCCGAGAAGAAGTTCGCCAAGCGCGGATTCGAAGGCAAGGGCGACCGCGACAGCCGTCCGCCCCGTGGCGATCGCGACAGCCGTCCGTTCCGTCGTCGCGATGAGGGCGATGCCCCGCGTCGCGACTTCAGTGACCGTCCCCGCTTCAAGCGCGACGACCGCAGCGGTGAGGGGCGCGGTGAACGCAGCTTCAAGCCGCGCGGCGATCGTCCGTTCTCCGATCGCTCTTCGCGTGACGGCGAGAAGCGGCCCTTCAAGCCGCGCGGTGATCGCCCGTCCTACGGCCGTGATGATCGTCCGCCGCGCAGAGATCGCGACGAGTCCCGTCCCGCCGGCCGGTTCGGCGACAAGAAGTTCGGCGACAAGCGGCCCTATGCGCCGCGTGGCGAACGTCCGGAGCGCAAGTTCGACGGCGAGCGGAAGTTTTCGCGCGATGGCGACCGTAGGGACCGTCCGCGCGATCGAGGCGAGCGCGGCGATTCAAAGCCGTGGCAGAAGCGCGACGACCGTCCGCGTGGCGATCGGCCGCCGCGCAAGGATTTTGGCAAAGGCCCGCCCAAGGATTTCGGCGGCCGCGATCGCAGCGACGAGAAGCCTTGGCGTCAGCGCGACGATCGCCGTGACGGTGGCCGTGGCGACGACCGTCCGCGGTTCTCGCGGCGCCGGGACGAAGGTGATGATCGCCCGCGTTTCTCGCGCCCGCGCGAGGAGCGTCCCGGTGACGATCGTCCGCGCTTCAATCGCTCGCGCGAGAAGCGGCCGGAAGGCCGCATGGACTGGCAGGAGCATCCGCGCAGCGAGGGCCGCTTCCGCGACCGTCCGCGCCGCGACAACGAGGACGACAGCAGGATCTTCGAGAAGCGTCCCGCCTTCGGCGGCCGCGGCGCCTATCGCGAGCGCGATCGTGATTTCGAGGGCCGGCCGCGCCGCGACGACGCGCCGAAGCTGAAGAAGGCCGGCGAGCGCATCGCCAAGGTGCTGGCCCGCGCCGGACTCGCCTCGCGCCGCGACGCCGAGGAGATGGTCACGCAGGGCCGCGTCACCGTCAATGGAAGGGTGATCAACTCGCCCGCGCTCGACATCACCAAGAACGATGTCGTCCTGGTCGATGGCAAGCCGTTGCCGGAGCGCGAGCGCACGCGGCTGTTCCTCTATCACAAGCCGCGTGGGTTGATGACGACGCATGACGACCCCGAGGGCCGTCCGACCGTGTTCGACAATCTGCCCGAAGGCCTGCCGCGGCTGATCAGCGTCGGCCGGCTCGACTTCAACACCGAGGGCCTCTTGCTGCTCACCAATGACGGCGGGCTCGCGCGCACGCTCGAGCTGCCGGACACCGGCTGGCTGCGCCGCTACCGCGTCCGCGCCCATGGCGACGTCACCCAGGCGCAGCTCGACGAGCTCAAGAACGGTATCGAGGTCGAGGGCGTCAAATACGGTCCGATCGAGGCGACGCTGGAGCGCGACCAGGGCGCCAATGTCTGGCTGGTGTTCGCGATCCGCGAAGGCAAGAACCGCGAGGTGCGCAATGTCTGCGCCTATCTCGGCCTCGAGGTGAACCGGCTGATCCGCGTCTCCTACGGCCCGTTCCAGCTCGGCGAGATTCCGGAAGGGCAGGTCGAGGAGATCCGCTCGCGCGTGCTGCGCGAGCAGCTCGGCGACAAGGTGATCGAGAAGTCCGGCGCGCAGTTCGACGCGCCGCAGAAATCTTCTGCAGGCGATGACGATGCGCCGCGCGAGAACAAGCCCGCCAGCAAGCGCGCCGTGATCAACGACCGCAAGGGCCGTCGCGTGCTGGTGCAGCGCACCGGCAGCGAGGAGGCGCGCGAGCGCAACGAGAGGGAAGCGAACGGCTACGGCCCGCCACGCCGTCCCAAACGGGGCTATCACGGCAAGCGCGACCTGACGCCGCGGGAGGACTGAGCTTGCGGGTCGTCGGCGGCAAGTTGAAGGGGCGCAATCTGGCCTCACCGTCCTCGCGCGACATCCGCCCCACGGCGGACCGGTTGCGCGAGTCCGTGTTCAACATCCTCGTGCACGCCTATGACGATCCGATTGCGGATGCGCGCGTGCTCGATCTCTTCGCCGGCACCGGCGCGCTCGGCATCGAAGCCTCGTCACGCGGCGCGAAGTTCACGCTGTTCGTCGACAACGGCGCGGAAGCGCGCGCGCTGTTACGCAACAATGTCGAGTCGCTCGGCCTCGGCGGGGTGACAAAAGTCTATCGCCGCGATGCCACCGATCTCGGCCCGGCGCATCCCGTCGAGCCGTTCTCGCTGGTGTTCCTTGATCCGCCCTATGGCAAGGGCTTTGCGGAGAAAGCGTTGGCGAGTCTGCGCGATGGGGGATGGCTTACGCCTAGGGCCCTGCTTGTGGTGGAAGAGGCGAAGGCCGCGCAGTTCGTGACGCCAGAGGGTTTCGAGGAATTGGAGCGGCGGGCGTATGACGATACGGAGTTCGTGTTTTTGAAGAAATCGTAGGGTGGGCAAAGGCGCGCTCTTCGCGCGCCGTGCCCACCATGTCGATCGCAATCGTGGAGAGATGGTGGGCACGGCGCAAGAGCGCCTTTGCCCACCCTACGGCACCGTCACCGCCGCCCGAACAGCTTCTCCACATCGGATAGCTTCAGCTCGACATAGGTCGGCCGGCCGTGATTGCACTGGCCGGAGTTCGGGGTGTCCTCCATCTCGCGGAGCAGGGCGTTCATCTCTTCCGGCCGCAAGCGGCGGCCGGCGCGCACCGAGCCGTGGCAGGCCATGGTGGCGGCGACGTGCATCAGGCGGCGTTCGAGCGGAAGCGCCTCGTCCCACTCGGCCATGTGCTCGGAAAGATCGCGCAAGAGGCCGCCGGCATTGGTCTTGCCGAGCAGAGACGGCGTCTCGCGCACCGCGACCGCACCGGGGCCGAAGGATTCGATCGCGAGGCCGAAGGAGGCAAGCTCCTCACTCCGCTCGAGCAGGCGCTCCACCGTGGCCTCATCCATCTCGACAATCTCGGGGATCAGGAGGATCTGCCGTTGCACGCCGTTCGCAGCCAGAGACGCCTTGAGCCGCTCATAGACGATGCGCTCATGCGCGGCGTGCTGGTCGACGATGATCAGGCCGTCGCGGGTCTGCGAGACGATGTAGGTCTCGTGGATCTGCGTGCGCGCGGCGCCGAGCGGGCGGTCGACGAGGTCCGCCACCGGCTGCGTCTCGATCCGCACGTCAGCGCTGGGCGCGCCGACGTCGAAGGCGGCCTGCGCACGCTCGGCGAAAGCAGGTGCGGCGGCGCGTTCGAAGGACGGCATCGGCGTGACCGGGGCGGATGGCGAGGCGCGCCAGTCCCAGCTTGCCGGACGCGGCGGCGTGAACACAGGCCGGAACGAGGACAATGCGCTCTCGCCGCTGTTGGCGGCGGTGCGGCGGCCCTCGCGCGCCAGCGCCTCCTTCAAGCCGTGCACGATCAGCGCGCGCACGAGCCCGGCATTGCGGAAGCGTACCTCGGTCTTGGCCGGATGCACGTTGGCGTCGACCTCGCGCGGGTCGAGCGTGACGAACAGCGCCAGCACCGGATGGCGGTCGCGCGGCAGATAGTCGGAATAGGCCGCGCGCACGGCGCCCAAGATCAGCTTGTCGCGCACCGGTCGGCCATTGACGAAGAGATACTGCCCGAGCGCGTTGGCCTTGGTCAGCGCGGGAGCCGCGGCATAGCCGGCGACGACGACGCCCTCGCGTTCGGCATGGACCTCGATGGCGTGGCTGCGGAATTCCGCGCCGAGAATATCGCCGAGCCGCGTCAGCCGTCCGGCGGCGCCGGGCAGGGCGGCCGCCCAGGTCATCGGTGCGCGCTCCTCGCCCGCGAGCGTGAAGGCGATGTCGGGCCGTGCCATGGCGAGGCGCCGCACCACCTCGCGGATCGCTTCCGCCTCGGTGCGGTCGGTCTTCAAAAATTTCAGCCGCGCCGGCGTCGCATAGAAGAGATCGCCAACCTCGACGCGGGTGCCATGCGCGAGCGCTGCCGGCATGATCTCGGACTTCTCGCCGCCCTCGACTGATAGCGCCCAGGCGTGCGGCTCGCTGGCATGTCGCGTCGTGATGGAGAGCCGCGCCACCGAGCCGATCGAGGGCAGGGCCTCGCCGCGGAAGCCGAGGGTGCGGATTTGCAGCAGGTCCTCGTCGTCGAGCTTGGACGTGGCGTGGCGCTCGACTGCGAGGGCGAGGTCCTTCGCGGTCATGCCGCCGCCGTCATCTGTGATGCCGATCCGCCGCCGCCCGCCGCCGTCGGTGAAGACGTCGATCCGGCTCGCGCCGGCATCGATGGCGTTCTCGACGAGTTCCTTGACCACGCTCGCCGGACGCTCCACCACCTCGCCGGCGGCGATGCGGTTGACGACCTGTTCTGGCAATTGGCGGACGGGCATGAGGCTCACTCGGAGAATATTTCAAGTCTAATGCCGCGCAGCAACAAATGCATGGGGGGAGGTCGAGCTTCCCACACCCGAAATGGGGACATTTTCGGCTCGCCTCGTGGGCATGCGTGGCATGTTCCGCGCCGCCGCATATGAGGAGCACAATTCCGCGAAAGCGCCGCGAAAACCCTAAACGATCACCACACGACGCGGCTTGCATCACACCGCGCCGTTCGAACTCTCAGCGCGATGAACCGGTCCGGTGCAGGCGAACGGTGCAGAAGGCAGCCGAACGGTTCATCGCGACATTCCAGGAGAAATGGATGAAGTTGGTGAAGACCTCTGCGATCGCTTGCGCTCTCGCGGCCCTCGTTGCAACGCCCGTTCTCGCCCAAGGCACCTCGACTGGGACGAGGCCTGGCGGCACCGTACAAAACAAGCCCATGCAAGGCGGCGCGTCAGCCAGCGAGGATGAGGATCTCGGTGCACAGCAGGGCGCTGCCGGCGAGAAGGTCGGCATGAAGTCGAGCAAGGGCACGAAGGGGTCCGTCGGAACCACCGGCAGCGCGACGCGCAAGGGCACCGCGGACGATGCGGCGACCGGCGGTGCTGCGGCCGGCAAGCGTTACTGACGCCAGCTTGCGAACCGGCAAACCTCCGGCCGCTCGCGCGACCGGAGGTTTTTTCGCGTCAATCGTCGAAGCTCCGGCCGCGGCCGGCCTTGATGTCGCTGCGGCGTTTCTTGCCTTCGAGCCGGCGCTGCTTGGAGGCGAAGGTCGGCCGCGTCGCGCGCCGCGGCGTCGGCCGCACCATGGCTTCCTTGAAGATCTCGACGAGGCGGTCGATGGCGTCCTGGCGGTTGCGCTCCTGGGTACGGAAGCGCTGGGCGTGGATCACGATGACCCCGTCCTTAGTCATGCGCTGGCCGGCGATGCGGGCGAGGCGCAGCGCGGCATCCGCGGGCAAGGTCAGCTTGCGCGTGTCGAAGCGCAACTGCGCGGAGGTCGCGACCTTGTTGACGTTCTGCCCGCCCGGCCCGGAGGCGCGGACAAAGCCGATCTCGATGTCGTCCTCGTCGATGACGAGATCGCGGGATATCCGCAGCATGATGGCACCATTCGTGATGTCCGGACATACCGCGGACATCGGCCTTCAGCAATGGCGCTGCTGCGAAACGCAAATGGCCGGGGAGAGCCCGGCCATTCAGGAAGAGATCAGTTCGAATGCTAGTTCGACTTCGGCGCCGTGGCCGCGGGCTGCGCGGCGGCCTGCGGGGCGCGGCCGACGACGACGGTCAGCAGCCCCTGGCCCCAGAGACGCTTGGCGGCCGCCTTGGCATCGTCCAGCGTCACGGCGTCGACGATGGCGTTGCGCTTCTCGATATAGTCGATCGGCAGCTTGTCCTGCTGATATTGCAGCAGCGCCTGCGCCAGCTTGGACGAGGTGTCGAGCGCCAGCATCTGCGAGCCCTTGAGGTAGGATTTGGCCTCGTCGAGCTCCTTCTGCGTCGGGCCCTCCTCGGCGATCCGGCGCACCTCCTTCTCGATAGCGTCGATGGTGTCGCCGGCGCGGTCGGCGCGGGTGCCGGTATTGCCGATGAAGAGCGCCGAATGCTCCATCCAGAGCAGCGATTCGAACACCGAATAGGCGAGGCCGCGCTTCTCGCGCACCTCGCGATAGAGCCGGGAGGACAAGCCGCCGCCACCGAGAATGTGGTTGACGACATAGGCCGCCATGAAGTTGGGATCGCTGCGCTTCACGCCGGGGCCGCCGAAGGTGATCACGGTCTGCGGCACGTCGAGCGTCACGAAGGCGCGCTGCGGCGGCTTTGCGGCCTCGACGTCGGGAACTGGTGTCAGATTAGCCTTGGCGGGCAGGCTACCGAAGGTGTGGTCGAGCAGCTTTCCGAGCGTGGCCGGATCGACGTCGCCGACGACCGCGATCTTGAGCCCATCCCTGGCGAGGACGCGGCCGACATAATCTCTCAAATCGGCGACCGTGATGGTCGGCACGCTGTCGAGCTTGCCGTTGCTCTGACGGCTGTAGGGGTGATCGCCGAAGGCGACCTCCAGGAACTTGCGGCTCGCCAGCGAGGTCGGATTGGTGGTCTCGCGGCGCAGGCCCGAGATGACCTGCGAGCGGATACGTTCGACGTCCGCGCTGTCGAAATGCGGCGAGGTCAGTGCCATCCTGAGCAGGTCGAAGGCCTCGTCCTTGTTGTCGCGCAGCATGCGCAGGCTGCCGCGGAAGGTGTCGCGCGTGGCGCTGAAGGAGAGCTCGATGGCGCGGCGGTCGAGCCGTTCATGGAACGTCTTGGAATCGAGATCACCGGAGCCTTCGTCGAGGAGGTCGCCGACCAGATTGGCGACGCCCGGCTTGTCCTTGGGATCCTGCGCCGAGCCGCCGGCGAAGGAATATTCCATCGCGATCAGCGGCACGGTCGCGTCCTGCACGAACCAGGCTTCGATGCCGCCCGGCGAGATCAGGTGCTGGATTTTTGCGGCGGCCTGCGACGGCGAGACCGCAGCCAGAGCAAGCGCCGCGCTGGTGACGAAAGACAGCGCGAAATGTCTTGTGCGTGGGAAGTGTCTTGCGCGAAGGAAGGAATAGGTCACGAACGCTTCTCCTCGCGCTTGGCGGTGGCGGTGTCCTTGATCAGATAGCCCGTCACCGAACGCTTCTTCTCGAGCCATTTCTGCGCAGCGGCGCGGACCTGCTCGGCGGTGACGGCGCGGATGCGATCGGGCCAGCTCCTGATGTCCTCGATCGACAGGCCCGTGGTCAGCGCGCCGCCGTACCAGCGCGCCAGCACCGCCTGGTTGTCCTGGGCGTAGATCGCTTCGGCGATGAGCTGGGTCTTGACGCGCTCCAGATCCTCAGCGCGGATCGGATTCTGCGCCACGTTGGCAATGACGCCGTCGACCGCCTGTTCCACTTCGGCAAAGCTGACGCCGGGTTTCGGCGCAGCCGAGATCGCGAATTGGGTCGGGTCGAGCGAGATGCTCGAATAGCTGGCGTTGGCGGAGACCGCGAGCGGCTTGTCGACCACGAGGGCGCGGTAGAGATAGGAATTGCTGCCGCTGCCCATCAGCTGCGCCAGCACGTCGAGGGCCGCGCTCTCGCCGGCCGCGGCCGTGGTCGCCGAGGGAACGAGGTAGTAGCGCCGCATGTTCGGCTGCTCGACGCGCGGGTCGGCGAGCGTGACGCTGCGCGGGGCGGCGGGCTCCGGCTCCTGCGGACGAACGCGCCGCGCCGGGATCGCGGGCTGGGCGGGAATCGAGCCGAAATTGCGCTCGACCAGCGGGCGGATTTCGGCGGCGTCGACGTCGCCGGCGATCACCAGGATCGCGTTGTTCGGCGCATAAAAGCGACGGTAGAACGCGAGCGCATCCTCGCGATCGAGCTTTTCGATCTCCTGATGCCAGCCGATCACCGGACGGCCATAGGGATGGTTCAGATAGAGCGCGGCCATGATCTGCTCGTTCAGCCGCGCGTCCGGATTGTTGGCGACGCGCATATTGTACTCTTCGAGCACGACATCCCGCTCGGGCAGCACGTTCTCGTCCTTGAGGACGAGGCCGGTCATGCGGTCGGCCTCGAACTCCATCATGGTCGGCAGCTGCTCTTTCGGCACGCGTTGGTAGTAGTTGGTGTAGTCGACCGAGGTCGAGGCGTTCTCGTTGCCGCCGATGCGGAGCACGGTCTGGGAGAATTCTCCGGCCGGATGCTTCGCGGTGCCCTTGAACATCAGGTGCTCGAGGAAATGCGCGAGGCCGGACTTGCCGGGCGTCTCGTCGGCCGAGCCGACCTTGTACCAGATCATCTCGGTCACGACGGGCGTGCGGTGATCCGGGATCACCACGACCTGCATGCCGTTGCTAAGCGTGAAGCTGGCGGGCGGAGCCGATGTTACCGTGGTCTGGGCAAGGGCGTCGCCTGCCGAGAGGACACTGGTCGAAAGCAGCGCGGCAAGGAGGCAGGCAGCCAATCGGGAAGAGGACATCATGATCCCTAGTGAAGGTCGAGCCCGGATCTCCGGCTCGGAAGGCACGGCATGGTATACCGTGCGGCTGAGGCTTCGCGTCACGAAGCAGAGAACTCAACGCGTAGGCAAGTTACTGATAAGCAATTTTCAACGGCGTCGGGCGGACATGAGCCGCCGACCCTCGCTTCGCGCCGGTCAGAATGTCGCAATAGGACAGGAACGCTATTGTTCCTTCTCCTTGCCGGACATGATGTCGTAATACATCCGCCGCGACTTGTCCGGTCCGGCGCCATAGGCATAATTGGGCGACGGCGTCTGGTATCCCGGGGGCGGCTCGACCAGCGACTGGCGCGGCGGCTCGCTGGTGAATTTCTTCTCTTCGGTGCCGTTGCCGCCCTTCATCATGTTCCACAGACCACCGGTGAAACCGAGTTCGGCAGGGCTCAGCGAGGGGTTGCTATTGGTACCCGGCTGAATGGGATCGTTGCTGGTGCGGGGCGCTGCGGCGACCTGGCCGGCCTTCATCTCGGCTGGCGTCAGCGGCTGGGCAGCCTGCCAGTTCTCTGTCGCCTTGGTGGCCTTCTTGCGCGCGGCGATGGCTTCCTTGCGGCGCTTTTCCTCGGGGTCCTTGGGCCAGTTCGGCGCGGCCTTGGCTTCGGTCGCAGGCGGCGGCAGATCGAGCTTGGGCGGCACCACCAGCGGCGAGCGCTCGCGGTATTCGATGCCCTTCTTCTCCATGCTCTTGGCGCCGATGCCGGACATCAGATTGTCGATGAGCCTCTCTTCGAAGGTCATATCGTCTTCCTCGTCGTCGTCACCAGCGCGGGCCGCGCCTGTCGACATGACGAGACCGATACCGAGCGCGACGGCAGACAATTTCAATGCCCGCCAGAACCCCCAATGGGGGCCTCGAACCATCGAACCGCTGGTCTTCGAGCTGCGCATCACTTTACCTGTTCCATATTGTGGCAGAATGCCGCTCACACGCGGCTCCACCCTCGCAAAAGCCGGGTTCCATCGACCGGTCCGTATCGGCCGGGATCAGGGCGCTTTTGCGGCGGGTACCCCCAGGAAGGAATCATACAATAGCGCCGCCACCCCAGCAACGATGGCCACGTCCGCAAGGTTAAACACATACCAATTATAGGTTTTTCCGGCGATCTCGATGTGGAGCAGGGCGAAATCCACTACCGCGCCATAGGCCAGGCGGTCGATGCCGTTACCGATGGCGCCGCCGATGATCAGGCCGAGCGCGACCGTAGCAAGCACGGTCTGCGAGCGGGCCATCCAGATCGCCAGCGCGACCACCGCGATACCTTTGACGGCCATCAGGGCGAGCTGCGCTGCCTGGCTGTCGTTCTGGAGCCAGCCGAAGCTGATGCCGATATTCCAGGCCAGCACCAGGTCGAAGAACGGCGTCACCCGCACCGCGCCGCGGTGGGCGAGGTCGAACACGTTCAGGAGCCAGAGCTTCGAGGCCTGGTCGGCCACGAGCGTGACCACGGCCGAGAGGATGCCGGCGCGGAGCGGGGTCATGGTCGTCCGATCAGACGCTCACCCCCAGCGCCTTCCATTCGCGCAGCGCCTTCGCGTCGCGGGGGGTGACGTCGGGATATTCGGGGTCCTCGCCGACCCTCGGCGAAATCTTCCAGGAGCGGGCGCATTTGGCGCCGACCGCCTTCTCCACCACGACGGCGACGCCGGGGACGGCATCGAGACGGAATGCACCTGCCGGCGGCTCGCCCTCACGCACCTCATAGTTCGACGTGATGCAGACTTCAGCGAGATCGACGTCGAACAAGGTCGCCAACATGCCGCGATCGGCGACATAGATCACCGGCGAGGCCTCCAGCGAGGAGCCGATGTTCTTGGCGGCACGTTCCAGCTCGAGCGCGCCGGTGACGACCCGACGCACGTTGCGGATCGTCTCCCACTTCGCGGCAAGCTTTTCGTCGCGCAGGTTTTCGAGGTCGGTCGGGAACAGCGTCAGATGCACGGACGGCTCAGCGTCGGGCCGGTACATGCGCCAGGCTTCCTCCGCGGTGAAGCTGAGGATCGGCGCCAGCCATTTCAGGATCGAGCCGCACAACAGATCGATGGTCGTCAGCGCCGCCTTGCGCGTCAGTGACGACGGCGGATCGCAATAAAGCGTGTCCTTGCGGATGTCGAAGTAGAACGCGGAGAGCTCGCTGTTCAGGAAGGCGGACAGAATAGCGACCACGGTCTTGTAGTCGAACTCCCGATAGGCCTTGCCGACCGCGGCGGCGCGCACCGCGAGCTCGTGCAGCATCAAGCGCTCCAGCTCGGGCATCTCGGCGGGCGCGACTGCGTCGGCCGGCTTGTAGTGATGCAGCGTGCCCAGCATCCAGCGCACGGTGTTGCGCAGCTTGCGATAGGTCTCGACGGTGTTCTTCAGGATCTCGGGGCCGATGCGCTGGTCGTCGGTGTAGTCGCAGGACGCAACCCAGAGTCTCAGGATGTCGGCGCCGGATTCCTTGATGACGGCCTGCGGCTCGATGGTGTTGCCGAGCGACTTCGACATCTTGCGGCCGTCCTCGGCCTGGGTGAAGCCGTGGGTCAGCACGATGTCGTAAGGCGCGCGGCCGCGCGTGCCGCAGCTTTCCAGCAGCGAGGAGTGGAACCAGCCGCGGTGCTGGTCCGAGCCTTCCAGATACATCACCGTGTCGGCGCCGCCGTCGACCTTGCGCTTGATGCCTGACAACCCCGGGAAATGGACGGGGTCTTCAAGCACGAAGGCGTGGGTTGAGCCGGAATCGAACCAGACGTCGAGAATGTCGTCGACCTTCTGCCAGTCTTCGTTCGCGCGGGGCCCGAGGAAGCGCTCGCGCGCACCCGTCGCGTACCAGGCATCGGCGCCTTCCTTCTCGAAGGCTTCGCCGATGCGCGCATTGACCGCCTCGTCCTGGAGGATCTCGGCGGAGCCGTCGCCCTTCTCGCGCACGAACACGGCGATCGGCACGCCCCAGGCGCGCTGGCGCGAGATCACCCAGTCCGGGCGCGCCTCGATCATGCCGTTGATGCGGTTTTCGCCCGATGGCGGCACCCATTGCGTCACCGAGATCGCGTGCAGCGCGCGGGCGCGCAGCGTGTCGCCGCTCTTGGCCTTGCCGCCCTGCGCCACGTCCATAGCCCCGGCCTTGCCCGATGCGTCCACAATCGGCTTGTCCATCGCGATGAACCATTGCGGCGTATTGCGGAAGATCACCGGCTTCTTGGAGCGCCAGGAGTGCGGATATTGATGCTTCAGCCGGCCACGCGCGAGCAGCATGCCTCTTTCGACGAGCGCCTTGATCACGGCCTCGTTGGCGTCGCCCTTTTCGCCCTTGTCGGTGATGACGCGCTTGCCGGGAAAGCCCGGGGCATGATCGGTGTAGGCGCCGTTCTCGTCGACGGTGTAGGGGATTGCGGTGTTGATGCCGCGCGCATCGAGGTCGCGTGCCTGCGCCATCCAGGCATCGAAGTCCTCGCGGCCATGGCCGGGCGCTGTGTGCACGAAGCCGGTGCCGGTGTCGTCGGTGACATGATCGCCGGGCAGCAGCGGCACGATGAAGTCGTAGCCGCCGGCGAGGCCCTTCAGCGGATGGGCGCATTCGATCGCGTCCATGGTGTCGCCGGGGACCTCGCGGACCTTCTCATAAGCGGTCACGCGCGCCTGCTTGAAGACCTCGTCCGCGAGCGTGTCGGCGAGGATCAGGAGGTCGCCGGTCTTGGCCCAATTGTCGGCGGGGGCGTCCGTCACCTTGTAGAGGCCATAGGCGATCTTCGGCGAGAACGAGATGGCGCGGTTACCCGGCAGCGTCCAGGGCGTGGTGGTCCAGATCACGACGCTTGCGGCGGAGAGCGCACCGTGCGCGGGCGAGGTCACCGGGAATTTCACCCACACCGTATCGGAGGTGTGGTCCTCGTACTCCACTTCGGCTTCGGCCAGCGCGGTCTTCTCGACCACGCTCCACATCACCGGCTTGGAGCCGCGATAGAGCGTGCCGTTGGCGGCGAACTTCATCAGCTCGCGCGCGATCTGGGCTTCGGCGGGATAGCTCATCGTGGCATAGGGATGATCCCAGTCGCCGATCACCCCCAGGCGCTTGAACTCCTCGCGCTGCACGCCGAGCCAGTGCGTGGCATAGGCGCGGCACTCTTTGCGGAAGTCGATCATTGCGGCAGAGTCGCGGAAGTCGGGCTTCTGCTTGCCCTTCTTGCGATAGTTCTCTTCCTCGACCTTCCACTCGATCGGCAGGCCGTGGCAGTCCCAGCCCGGCACGTAGTTGGAATCGAAGCCGAGCATCTGCTGGCTCTTGGTGACGAGATCCTTCAGGATCTTGTTCAGCGCCGTGCCGATATGGATGTTGCCGTTGGCGTAGGGCGGGCCGTCATGCAGCACGAACTTGGCGCGGCCGTTCGCACTCTCGCGCAGCTTTTCGTAGAGGCCGATCTCGTACCAGCGCTTGAGGATTTCCGGCTCGCGCTGCGGCAGGCCGGCGCGCATCGGGAATTCGGTCTGCGGCAGGAACAGGGTCTTCGAATAGTCTTTGACTTCAGACTTTTGGGACTTTTGCGGCTTTTCGGACATGAGGCTGACTGGCTCGGAAGGGCGCGGGAACGGATGGCGATGCGGAATCGCGGGGTGAAACGACAAAATCCCGGTCTTGCGCCGAGCCTTCAGGCTCAGGCGGAAGCCGGGCCGCTAATCCCTATGATGCGCCGCGCAAACATGGGCTCTCCATAGCAGGGGGGCGGAGGAAGCGCAAAGGTCCGGCTGGCCCGGTTTCGGGCTCAATCGATCACGCCCAGCCGCGGAAATGCGTCCGGGGCGGCGGCCAGGATGGCGCGGGCGCGGGCGGAATCGTCGTCCATCTGGCGGATCAGGGCTTCAAGACTGTCGAATTTCAGCTCCTCGCGGATGAAGCCGATGAAGGCGCAGTCGAGTGCCTGCCCGTAAAGGTCGCCCTTGAAGTCGAATAGGAAGATTTCCAGGAGCGGGGCGCCATTGTCGAAGGTCGGGCGGCGGCCGAAACTGGCCACCCCATCCAGACGCTCGGCCCCCCGGCCGACCCGCACCGCGTAGATGCCGTGCTTCAGGCCGCAATTGGCATCGAGGCGAATGTTGGCGGTGGGATAGCCGAGGTCGCGGCCGCGCTTCTCGCCGTGGATCACCTCGCCGGTGATGAACCAGGGCGCGCCCAGCATGGTCGTGGCTTCGTCGAGCTGGCCCTCGGCAAGGGCGATCCGGATCGCGCTGGAGGAGACCGGCCGCTCGTCGATATCGACATGCGGCTGCACGTCGACCTCGATGCCGAGCCGGGGCGCCTCGTTGACGAGAAGGCTCGGCGAGCCGACCCGTCCCTTGCCGAAATGGAAGTCGTAGCCGACCGCGATGCCGCTCACCCCGAGACGCCCGATCAGGTCATGGTGAACGAAATCTTGCGCGCTGGTTCCGGCGCGCGCCTTGTCGAAGGTCATGACCACGGCGCCGGCAAGGCCGGTGCCGGCCAAAAGCCGCAGCTTGGCCCGCTCATCCGTCAGGCGGAATTGCGGGGTGTTGGGGCTGAAGAACCGCCGCGGATGCGGCTCGAAGGTCAATGCCAGCGCAGGGCGGCCCTGCGCCCTGCCCATCTCCAGGGCAGCCGCGATCACGGCGCGATGGCCGAGATGAACGCCGTCGAAATTGCCCATGGCGACCACGGCGCCCCTCGGAATCGCGGAATCCGGCGTCGTGTCGCGGATAACGGTAAAAGGCGGAGCCATCAGGGGAATTCTCGAACCGGGCAGGACCGGCCCGGACCGTGACGCGACCGGCCTTGCGAAGTCAAGCGGGGGGAGCGCAGACGTTGAACACGATTCCAATCCTTCAGAGGTGTCCGCAGTTAACGCGCTGTTTAACGCCTTGATGCTAGTCCTTGAGGCGTGGAACTGCCGGGCTCCGGCCTGGCGGGTCCGATCGTAATATTCCTGGGTATGCGTTGGGGGAGTCGAGATGGCGGTTGATTTGTCGATGCCGGTTCTGGTGGTGGATGACTACAGCACCATGATCCGTATCATCCGGAATCTGCTGAAGCAGCTTGGCTTCGAGAACATCGATGATGCCAGCGACGGTTCGGCAGCGCTGAACAAGATGCGCGGCAAGAAGTATGGTCTCGTGATCTCCGACTGGAACATGGAGCCGATGACGGGCTACGACCTCCTGCGCGAAGTCCGTGCGGATCCGAACCTCGCTACCACGCCTTTCATCATGATCACGGCGGAATCGAAGACCGAGAACGTGATCGCGGCCAAGAAGGCCGGCGTGAACAATTACATCGTCAAGCCGTTCAATGCGGCGACGCTGAAGACCAAGATCGAGGCGGTCTTCCCGGACATGGCGAGCGCGTAAGGGTGATCGTGTCCCGGACAAGGCGCGGCACGTCAGTGACGCGACGCTGAGCCGGGACCCAGCCTATCCACGACATCGCTTGCGACTTCTGGGCCCCGGCTCTGCAGCTCTTCGAGCTGCGTCCGGGGCACGATATTTCTACCACTTCAATTCGCGCATCAGCCCCTTCGGCGGGTGGCCGAACAATTCCATCACCGATGTCGGGTCGAGCTGGTCGAGACCCTCGAACTCCTCGGCATGGATGCCGCGGGTCACGAACAGGCAGTCGATGCCGAATTCGCGCGCGCCGGTGAGGTCGGTGCGGACGGAATCCCCGATCGCCAGCACCTTTTTCCGGTCGATCTGGTGACCCTGGCGTTCGCCGGCGAGCGTCATGGCGCGGTCGTAGATCGGCCGGTGCGGCTTGCCGTAGAAGATCACCTCGCCGCCGAGCTCGCGGTAGAGCTCCGCGATCGCGCCGGCGCAATAGATCAGCCGGTCGCCGCGTTCCACCACGATGTCGGGGTTGGCGCAGACCAGCGTCAGCTGGCGCTCGCGTGCCTTCAGCATCATGCCGCGATAGTCTTCCGCCGTCTCGGTCTCGTCGTCATAGAGGCCCGTGCAGACGATGTAATCGGCTTCCTCGAGCGGCGCGGTCACCGCATCGAGGCCGCGGTAGATCGAGTTGTCGCGCTCGGGGCCGAGCCAGAACATCTTGCGGCCGGGATGCTCGGCGACATAGAGCCGGGTCAGGTCGCCGGAAGACACGATCGCGTCATAGGTCTCGTCCGGGACGCCGAGCTTGCGCAATTGCCGCTGCACGGAGTCGGCCGGGCGCGGGGCGTTGGTGATCAGGATCACCGTACCGCCACGGCCGCGATAGGTGTGCAGCGCCTCGCAGGCTTCGGGGAAGGATTCCAACCCGTTGTGGACCACGCCCCAGATGTCGCTGAGCACGACGTCGATGCCGCCCACGAGCTCGCGCAGGCCTTCGGCAAAATGCAGTGTGGTCATGATGCGCGCGGCCGATCAGATGCGGCGCGCGAGCGCCGCGTTGCCGGTGATGCGTTGTGGCGGAGGCGCAGAAGACGCCGCGCCTGAGCTTTGTGTGCCGGAGCCATGAGGTCCCTGAATGTCTTTCGCCTGGTTCGGCGGGGCCCCGGCGGTAGCAGATGCCCCCTCTGGCCGCAATGGCCGGGGCGGCGCGAACAGGAACCCCTGGCCGAACCGCACGTCATAGTCGAGCAGATCGACCACGGCGCGCTCGCCTTCGATTCGCTCGGCGATCAGGTCGATGCCGAAGCGGCCGAGCAGGTCTGAGAGGTCGGACGGATGGATGTCGGAGGTCGAGGCCTGCCTGGGGTCGAGCAGCAGCGTGGCCGGCACCTTGATGAAGCGCACCCCGCGATCGGCCAGCTCGCGCGGCTCGATGCGAAGATCCGTGACATGGTCGATCGAGAAGCGGAAGCCGCGCTGGGCGAGCGCGGCGAGGTTCTCGGTCTCGGCCGGGCTGAGATTGCGGAAGGTCGACTGCTTGAACTCCAGCACCAGCGAGGGCGCCAGCGCGCGGTTGGCTTCGAGGAAGTCGAGGCATTGCGCGAAGGTGGTGGAATTGCCGAGCGTGGAGGCCGCGACGTTGCAGAACACCCCGACGTCCTTGTTGCGCACCATCAGGCGCCGCAGCACCTGCACGCAGCGCAGCATCACCATGTTGTCGATGCGCCCGATCAGTCCGGAGGCTTCCGCGATGCTGATGAACTCCTCGGCGGCGATCAGCTGGTCGCGCTCATCGCGCAGGCGCGTCACCGCCTCGTAGAACCGTACCTTGCGCTGCGGCAGCGTCACCATCGGCTGCAGGAAGATGTCGATGCGGTTCTCGTCGATTGCATTGCGCAGTGTCGCCAGCAACTGGGTCTGGCTGCGTCCATTGCCGGTCTGGACCGGGTTGGCGGCTTGGGCTTGAACCGCCGGTGTCGGCCGCGGCGCGGGAAGCGGAGGAGGGGCGACCGGCTTCTCCTCGAAGGGGGCAGCCAGATCGATCGGCGTCTCTGGCTCGGGCGTCGTGACCGGGGCGGGAGCTGGCGCGTTGCCGGCCAGCAGATCCTCATGGGCAGCCACGGTGGTGGCGAGCTGCCTGACCAATCCGCCCAGCTCGTTGATCTCGCCGATGACCGACTGGACGCGGTCGGAATTCGTCGAATTGGATGAGGCGATGCGTCCCTCGATCGCGGCTAGCCGGCGGCCGAACTCGGCCACCTGGCGGGCGAGGTCGGCGGTGCCCCGCGAGAGGTCGGCAATCTGGCCGCCGACGTCGCTGCGGTCGCGCAGCCGCATCGACACCGCGTTGTAGAGGATCAGGAAGGTCAGCGCGGTCAGCGCCACGATCGCCGATTCCGTTCCGCTGATGCCGGCGACCGCATAAAGCCCGAGCCCGAGCGAGGCCGCGACCAGGACCATGCAGATGGCGATGAAGATCGTCGAAATGCGAATCATGCCGCGCGTTCGCCTCAAGAGCTGACTGCCTCACCCGGGAAAACACGGGCCGAGTCCGAATCCGTCAGGCCTCATGCTCCCCCAAGCATGCATGACCCTAACATCATTGTTGATTCGAGGGGATAGTGACTGTCTCGGAGCCTATGTCGGGCCCGCGCGGCGAAAGCCTTCCAGCTAGCGGTCGGGGGCGAGCTTGATTGGCATGCCGTTCGCGACGCTCGGGATCGAGCAGAACTCCTCGATCTGAAACGTCACACGTCCTCCCCGGCTCCCGTGCGGAAATCAAGGCGCTCTCAGCGTAAAATCACGCCGCCCTCAAGGCCAGCGAGCCGCATGCGCCGTATCGTCCCGGCGTCTCAACCCCAGGAGATTGCCATGTCGACATCCGCCGCGCTCAAGCCAGCCGCAACCCAACCTGATCTTGCCGCCGTCAAGCAGCGCCAGCACGGCGCCTGGTCGTCGGGCGACTATGCCGTGGTCGGCACCACCTTGCAGATCGTCGGCGAACAGCTCTGTGAGGCAATCGACTTACGTGCCGGCAGCAAGGTGCTCGACGTCGCCGCCGGCAACGGCAATGCGACGCTGGCCGCGGCGCGGCGCTGGTGCGACGTCACATCCACCGATTACGTGCCGGCGCTGCTCAAGCGCGGGCGCGAGCGTGCGGCGGCCGAACATCTCATGGTCGAGTTCCGCGAGGCGGATGCCGAAGCGCTGCCGTTTGCCGACGCCAGCTACGACGTCGTGCTCTCGACCTTCGGCGTGATGTTCACGCCGGATCAGGACAAGGCGGCCTCCGAGCTCGCGCGGGTCTGCAAATCCGGCGGCAAGATCGGCCTCGCCAACTGGACGCCGCACGGTTTCATCGGCCAGCTGTTCAAGACCATCGGCAAGCATCTGCCGCCGCCGGCGGGGGTGAAGTCACCGGCGCTGTGGGGCACCGCGGCGCGGCTGGAAGAGATGTTCGCAAGCCAGGCTTCAGAGATCGCCGCCGAGCCGCGCATGTTCGTGTTCCGCTACCGCTCGCCGGACCACTGGCTCGAAATCTTCAAGACCTTCTATGGTCCTACGCTGAAGGCGTTTGCCGCGCTTGACGAGAGCGGCCGGGCTGCGCTGACGGACGATCTCCTGGCGCTGCTCGGGGAGTTCAACCACGCCGACGACGGCACGATCGTGGTGCACAGCGAATATCTGGAAGCCGTGATCACCAAGCGCTGACAGCGCCTGAGATAGATGCGGTCAGGCCGGCCCCGGCCTGACCGCCACCGATCAAAATGGCGCGGTGGCGCCGACCGTGTCGGCCGAGACGGCTTCGCGGGTCCCGAGCGGCTTCGGCCGTCCGGTGGTCGTATCGCGCAGCGTCTGCCGCTCGATCTCCGAATTCAGCTCGGCGCCGAACATGATGACGATCGCCGACATCCACATCCACGTCATCAGGCCGATCGCAGCGCCCAGAGAGCCGTAGGTCGCATTGTAATTGGCGAATTCCGAGAGGTACCAGGACAGCAGCGCCGAACCGGCGATCCAGAGGAGGGCGGCCGTCACGGCGCCGAGGCTCAGCCATTGCCAGCGCGGCGCGTCACGGCTGGGCGCGAAGCGGTAGAGGATGGCGAGTGCGACGAGCAGGATCAGGAACAGCAGCGGCCATCGTGCCAGCGCGACGATCAGCTTGCTTTCGGGCGCCATGCCAAGATGATTGAGCGCAAGCGGGAAGGCGACGACGGCCCCCACCATCAACAGCAGCGCCACTATACCGCCGACGGTGAAGGCCAGCGAGACCGTGTTCAGCCGGATGAAGCTGCGCTTCTCGCGTTCCTCATAGGCGACGTTGAGGGCGTCAAAGATCGCCTTGACACCGGCATTGGCGCTCCAGATCGCAAGCAGCAGGCCGAACAGGAACGTGACACCGAGCGTCGTATTGCCGTTCGACACTACGCGCGCGACCTGGTCTTCGACGATCTGGAACGAGCCCTCGGGCACCATGGTCGCAAGCGTCTGGAGATTGGCGCTGATTGTCGCGGGATCGGCGAACAGGGCATAAGACGAGACGAGCGCGGTGACTGCGGGGAAGAGCGCGAGCAGGCCGAAGAAGACGACGCCGCCCGCGGTCGCGAGCAGGCGATCTTCGTCGATGCGCTGATAGGTCCGCCAAAAAATATCCTTCCAGCCCGACCAGGGGATCTGGAGCGGACTTTTCGCCCGGCGGCCCCGGCCGGGCTGTATCGCCGCACCGGCCGGGTGCGTTTCCGGTGAATTCGCCTCACCTTTGCGGTGGTTTTGCGGAGGCCCGGACCGGATCAGGCCCGTGTCCTGAAAGTAGCGCTCCGCCGTCAGCACGAAGATGGCCGTCGCCGCCACCAGCAGCCAGGAGTCGATCGGTTCGGAGCGCCGCGCCAGCATCACGCCTCCACACTGCGCCTGTGGCGCCGTCGGCGGGCGGCCGTCAGCCCGACCAGGCCGACGGCCGCGAGCATCAGGCCAAGTTGCACGGGGCGGTTGGCGCGACCCGGCCAAGCCTTGCTGTCGTGAGCCTTGCTGCCATAAGCTTTGCTGCCATGACCGCGTTCACCCGGCGCAAGCGGTGCGAGGGGAATTGTCGTTGCCACCTCCTTCACCGCCTGCTTGACCGTTCCCCGCGGGATCCGCGGGGTCGCGACGGCCACGCGCAGACGGCTCGCAAGCGGCACGATCGGCTTGGGCTTGCGCCTCATCTGCGCCATCGCGACCCCGGCGCAGACCGCAGCCAGCACCAGCAGCACTGCGCCGATCGCGCCAAAACCCCAGAATTGCCCGTAGGTGATGGCGACCCAGCGGTACAGGGCGATCAGCCCGACGAAAAATGCTGCGAGGACGAACAGGCCCGCGACCGCAAACAGCCCGGCGGCCACCGCGTAAGACGTCACCTTGCCGGTTGCCTGGCTGGTCTGGTCACGCAGATAGGATTGAGCGGCGCGTTTGACGTGATTGAGCTTCAGCGCCACGCCGGCGCGCAGCAATTCGCCCGATGGCGCAAGCATGCGGACATCCTCCGAGAGCGAGAACAATTCGTCGGGGATGAACGTGGCGGTATTTGACTTGTTCCGAGGAAGCGCGCGCCTCGCAGAGGCTCAGCCGAGATCGGCGGCTGCGATCCAGAACACCTCGCCCTCGGAATCCTCGGTGTCGAGCCAGAGCAGCGGCAACTCCGGAAAGGCCTCGTCGATCAGCTCGCGGCCGCGGCCGATCTCGCAGATCAGCCCGCCATCCGGCGTCAGGTGATCGGGCGCATCGCGTAGGATCCGGCGCACCACGTCGAGACCGTCGGCGCCGCCGTCGAAGGCGAGCTTCGGCTCGGCGCGGCACTCCGGCGGCAAGGCCGCCATGCCTTCGGCATCGACGTAAGGCGGGTTGGTGATGATCAGGTCGTATCTGTTGTCGCCGAGCGGGGCGAACAGGTCGCCGCGATAGAGGCTGATCCGGTCCGCGAGCCCGTATTCGCCGACATTGCGGGCGGCGACTTCAAGTGCGCCCTTGGAGATGTCGACGGCGTCGACGGTGGCATTCGGGAAGTGATGCGCGGCGAGGATGGCGAGGCATCCCGATCCCGTGCAGAGATCGAGCACGCGCGTCACCGCCGTTGGATCATCGATCAGCGACCCGGCCTCGCCCTCGGCGCCGAAATGCGAATCCAGGAGCTCGCCGATGAAGGAGCGCGGAACGATGACGCGCTCGTCGACATAGAAGGGCAGGCCGCGCATATAGATCTTGTTGACGAGATAGGCGGCCGGTTTGCGCGTCGTGACGCGCTGATGGATGAGATCGAGGATGGTCTTGCCTTCCGCGGGGGTGACGCGCGCGTTGGCGAAGGTGTCGAGCTGCTCAGGATGCAGATGCAGGGTCTCGCAGACCAGGAAGGCGGCTTCCGCCACCGGATCGACGGTGCCGTGGGCAAAAGTGAGCCTGGCTTCGACGAAGCGGCTCACGGCATAGCGGACGAAGTCGAGCAGCGTGAGAAGCTCGCCGCGTCCGACTTTTGCGAGCTTTGGCGCGGCGCGGCCGCGCACGGTTTTCTTCGAGGCTTTTGCCATCAGGATTTGGTCCAGCGCGCAGCGGCTTCGTCGTCGCGGGCCTGGGCCTCGACCCAGCCGGTGCCGGTGGCGCTCTCTTCCTTTTTCCAGAACGGCGCACTGGTCTTGAGATAGTCCATCAGGAACTCGGCCGCCTGGAACGCTGCCTGTCGGTGCTGCGAGGCGGTCAGCACCAGCACGATGTTCTGGCCCGGCATGAAGCGGCCGACGCGGTGGATCACCGTGATACCGTTGAGCGGCCAACGCGAAACGGCCTCGTCGGCATGACGCCTGATCTCTTCCTCCGCCATGCCAGGGTAATGTTCGAGCGTGAGCGCGGCGACCTTGGCGCCGTCCTCGTCGGCGCGGCAGATGCCGGAAAAGCTCACGACCGCACCGATATCGGTCCGGCTGTCGGTCAGGAGCGCGATCTCGCGCGCGATGTCGAAATCGTCTTCCTGAATGCGGATGGTGACAGGGCAGGTCATCAGCCTAGCCGCCGGTCATCGGCGGGAAGAACGCGATCTCGCGGGCGCCCGCGATCGCGGCGTCTGATTTGACGTGGGCGTGGTCGATCGCGGCGCGGATCACCTTCGGCTTCTCGAATGCATAGGCATAGGCCTCGCTTTGGCCGGAGAGCCAGGCGATCAGCTCCTCGACGGTGCGCACGCTCGCGGGCGGCTCGATCGTCTCTTCGGCCTTGCCGACGCGCTCGCGCACCCAGGCGAAATACTTCACCTTCATCCTTCGTCCTCCTTGATGAGGTGATGGATGCCGGCGCGGAAATAGTCGTAGCCGGTGTACATGGTGAGGATTGCCGAAGCCCATAGCAGCGCCAGGCCGATCATCGAGACCACCGGCACCACCTCATCGCCGGCCGGGCCGGCGAGCAGGAAGCCGATGGCGACGAGCTGGACCGTGGTCTTCCACTTGGCGAGCTTGGTCACGGGCACGCTGACGCGCAGCGCGGCGAGGTATTCGCGCAGGCCGGAAACCAGGATCTCGCGGCACAGGATCACGATGGCGGCCCACAGCGACCAGCCGTGGATGATGCCGTCCGCGGCCAGCATCAGCAGGCAGGAGGCAACCAGCAGCTTGTCGGCGATCGGGTCGAGCATGCGGCCGAACGCCGATTGCTGATTCCAGATCCGCGCATAATAGCCGTCGAGGTAATCGGTCACCCCCGCCGCGATGAAAAGGGCGACGGCGACCCAGCGCAGCCAGAGCGGCTGATCCAGAATCGATTGCGCATAGATGCATCCGACCACGACCGGGATCGCGGCGATCCGGCCATAGGTCAGGATGTTGGGGAGGGACATCGCGCGGCTGGTCGTC
Organism: Bradyrhizobium sp. USDA 4354; assembly: GCF_054060315.1. Classification (NCBI taxonomy): domain Bacteria; kingdom Pseudomonadati; phylum Pseudomonadota; class Alphaproteobacteria; order Hyphomicrobiales; family Nitrobacteraceae; genus Bradyrhizobium; species Bradyrhizobium sp. USDA 4354. Next base: position 2,698,156 of record NZ_JBSSDC010000001.1, read on the forward strand.
CCTCGTGTCGTGGCGATGTTCATCCGTCCTACCAATACCGCTGCCGCCTGAACGTCAACCGTCCCGCTCCCCAAATGAGTTGCGGACGCAACGATCATATGACTGCGGTCCCCCTATAGTTCACCCCGGCTGGGGATGGAAATATTCGAAAATCCTGCGCGCGCTCTCGGCGCTGACCCCCGGAACCTTGCCGAGATCGGCAATCGATGCCCGTTCGATCTCCTTCAGGGTTCCGAAATGGTGCAGCAAGGCACGTTTGCGTGACGGACCGATCCCCGGAATCTCCTGCAAGCCGGCCTCGCGGATGTCCTTCTTGCGCAGTTTGCGGTGCGAGCCGATGACGAAGCGATGCGCCTCGTCGCGCAGGCGCTGGATGAAATAGAGCACCGGATCGCGCGGCTCCAGCTTGATCGCCTCGCGCTCCGGCATGAACAGGGTCTCGCGGCCGGCATCCCGGTCCGGTCCCTTGGCGACCGACATCAGCGACACCTGGGTCAGGCCGAGATTTGCAAAGATCTCGCGGACGGCGTTGAGCTGCCCGCGGCCGCCATCGATGATGACGAGGTCCGGCCATTGCGGGAAATCGTCGTCCTTCGCCTTGGCTGCACCCTCATCGGGCGGACTGATCAGGCGCTTGAAGCGGCGCTCCAGCACTTCGCGCATCATGGCGTAGTCGTCGCCGGGCGTCAGCCCTTCCGATTTGATGTTGAACTTGCGGTACTGGTTCTTCACGAAGCCGTCCGGGCCGGCGACGATCATGGCGCCGACCGCATTGGTGCCCTGGATGTGGCTGTTGTCGTAGACCTCGATGCGCTTGGGCGGGTGCGGCAGGTTCAGCGTCGCGGCCATGGCCTCGAGCAGGCGGCTTTGCGTCGCGGTGTCCGCGAGCTTGCGGCCGAGCGCCTCGCGCGCATTGGTCAGCGCGTGGGTGACCAGCTCCTTCTTCTCGCCGCGCTTGGGCGCGGTGATCTCGACCTTGTGGCCGGCCTTGATCGACAGCGCGTTCGCAAGCAGCTCGCTCTCCTCGATCTCGTGCGAGAGCAGGATGTTCTTCGGCGGCGGCTTGTCGTCGTAGAACTGGGCCAGGAAGGACCCGAGCACTTCTTCCGGCGTAAAGGTCTTTTCCGCGCGTGGGAAATAGGCGCGGTTGCCCCAGTTCTGGCCGGTGCGGAAGAAGAACACCTCGACGCAGGAGAAGCCGCCCTCCTGGTGGATGGCGAACACGTCGGCTTCTTCCACCGTGCGTGGATTGATGCCCTGCTGCGACTGGATCGCCGATAGTGCGGCGAGACGGTCGCGGTAGAGTGCGGCGCGCTCGAATTCGAGCTCACTGGCCGCCTTCTCCATCTCGCCGGCAAGCTCCTGCTTCACCGCATGGCTCTTGCCGGAGAGGAAGTCGCTCGCCTCGCGCACCAGCGTTGAATAGCCGCCGAAATCGATCTCGCGGGTGCAGGGACCGGCGCAGCGGCGGATCTGGTGGAGCAGGCAGGGCCGGGTGCGGCTCTCGAAGAAGGAATCGGTGCAGGAGCGGATCAGGAACGCGCGCTGCAGCGCCGTGATGGTGCGGTTGACCGCGCCGGCGGAGGCGAACGGGCCGAAATAGCGGCCGGGCCGGGTTTGCGCGCCGCGATGCTTCAGGATTTGCGGCGCCCAATGGTCGCCGGTGATCAGGATATAGGGAAACGACTTGTCGTCGCGCAGCTGCACGTTGAAGCGCGGCCGCAGCTGCTTGATGAGGTTGGCCTCCAGCAGCAGCGCCTCGGTCTCGGTGTTGGTCGAGACGATCTCCACGGTCACCGTGGCGGCGATCATGCGCAGGATGCGGGCCGGCAGCGGCGCACTCTGGCGCGCATAGCTGGACAGGCGCTTTTTGACGTTCTTGGCCTTGCCGACATAGAGCACGTCGGCGTTCGCATTGAGCATGCGATAGACGCCGGGCGAGGTGGGTGCGAGCCGAACCGCGCGCTCGATCGCCTCGTGACCGGTCGCCAGCGGGCCTTCGCCGACCGCGCCGCTCTCTTCCAGGATATCCGGCAGCAGCGCATCGTCGTCGTCGTCGCCGCCTGCTGCCGCGGGATCGACGTCCGGCGCTGCCAGTCGCTCGGGCGGCGCGTCGCTCGCCGCAGGGCGCGGCGACTTACGCGCGCGGTCGTCCGGATTGTCGGAGGAATCGTGAACCATGGGGCGAATTTATGTGCTGGGGGGGCCGATTTGAAGTTCCGGCCATGCGGCGCGCACAGAGGATGGCGGCCAGTTCCCGGTAACGCTTCCTTAAGTCTGTTAAGCGGGCGGTAACCCGACTTAACAGCCCTTTAACTTAAAACTCTCGATAAATCCTACGCGAAAAGTTCTTGGTTCCGTAGCCATGCGACGGGCCGGCGCGGCGGCGCGGGCATCGCGAGGGTTGCGACAGTTGCGTTGGAGTGAGTGATGAAGAGGTTCGTTGTGGGCGCAGCCGCGTTGGTTGCAGCCGGCTGGACAGCTTCGGCAGAGGCCGCCGATCTCAATTACGGACAGCGTGCGCCTTATACCGTCAATCAGCCGCTCAATGCCTATAGCTGGGCAGGTCCCTATCTCGGCGGCAACATCGGCTACGAATGGGGCTCGGTCGACAACAACCCCACGAAGCCGTCAGGCTTCGTTGGCGGCGTGCAAGCCGGCTACAATTTCCAGAACGGCCCGTGGGTGTTCGGTGTCGAGGGCGACATCCAGGCCACCGGCGCCGACGACACCTTCGCGCCGTGGAAATTCTCCAATCCGTGGTTCGGCACCCTGCGCGGCCGCGCCGGCTATGCGTTCAGCAACGTGCTGTTCTACGGCACCGCCGGCCTCGCCTTTGGCGAGCTGCGCGGGCAGACCTTCGGCTGGACGGAGTCGCACACCACCGCGGGCTGGACCATCGGTGCCGGCGCGGAAGTGGGTCTCGCGCCGAACTGGAGTGCCAAGCTCGAATATCTCTACATCGATCTGTCGACGAGTCAGTTCGCAATTACGGGCGTGTCAAACGGCTACAGCGCCAGCGTCGTCCGCGCAGGCGTGAACTATCGCTTCTGACATCCAAGGAAGAAAATACCGGACCAACCTCCCGGCCGCTCGCGGCCGGGATTTTTTTGCGCCAGGCGCGCTAGGAGAGGATCACCAAATTGACCGCCTTCGGTCCCTTCCCCTTCTTGTCCGGTTCGACTTCGAAAGTAATACGCTGTCCTTCGGCAAGGTCCTTCAGTCCCGCCCGCTCCACAGCGGTGATGTGAACGAAGACATCGCGACCGCCGTCGTCAGGTTTGATGAAGCCGTAGCCGCGCTCGCCGTTGAAGAACTTGACCGTTCCCGTCATGGCCATCGGGAAACTCCCCCTCATTGCTCCTCCGCCGCGACGCAGACTCACGTCGCGGCATGACCGGGCCTCACGGAGCCCGGGAGCTGGCCATCCTTGGACGGACCTCATCGGTCCGGCGGGATCTTTCTTAGGGCCTTCACTCCGCCGCAACCATTCGCGGAAGCGGAACGTAAAGCCAGTCACCCAAACAGCATAATACGGTTCTTCGCAGATTGACTACCGGTCCTGCATATTTTTCCCAAGAAGGCCGGAGTGTTACGGTCTGGCGTTAAGGCTTGGGCACCTCCAATCGGAATCTGGCAGCCCCGCCCTGGCCGAGCGGTATTTCCAGCTCGGGCAGGATGGTCTTGAGCTCGCCGTGCAGCGTATAGGGCGGATTGACGATCAGGAGCCCGGTGGAGGTGAGGGCGGTGCTGTCGGCTTGCGGCGCGACGCTGAATTCGAGGCGCAGGCATTTCCCCGGCGGCTTTGCTGCAGCTGCGAGCCGCGCCACCGTTTGGGCCAGTGTGTCGGTGGCCCGCCGGTTCTTGGCCGGATACCAAATGACATAGATACCGGTCGGCCATTTCGCGAAGGCCGCCGTGAAGGCGTCGCCCAGCCGCTCGAACTCGTCCTTGGCCTCGAAGGGCGGGTCGATCAGCACGAGGCCGCGCCGCTCCTTCGGCGGCACGAAGGCCGGCAGCGCCACCCAGCCGTCGAGATCAACCACGCGGGCCTGTTCGTCGCGGCGCAGCACGTCGATCAACGCTTTCCGCGCCTTCGGCTCGAGCTCGCAGGCGACGAGCCGGTCCTGTGGTCTGAGCAGACCGCGCGCGATCAGCGGCGAGCCCGGATAAGCCCTAAGCTCGCCCTTCGGATTGAAGGCGCGGACGATGTCGAGATAGGGCTTGGTCAGCGCCGCGGTCTCGTTCGACAGGCGTGCCTGCAGCAGCCGCGCAATGCCGGTCAGCCATTCGCCGCCGCGGCGCGCCTCGTCGCTGTCGAGATCGTAGAGCCCGGCGCCGGCATGAGTGTCGATGACGCGGAATGCCGCTGGCTTGTCCTGCAGATAGGTGAGGATGCGCGCCAGCACGATGTGCTTGATGACATCGGTGAAGCTGCCGGCGTGGAAGGCGTGACGGTAGTTCATGAAAACAGCACTACGCCACGTGATGGCTTGAGCAAAGAGGCACGATCACGTGTCCCGGACGCGGGGCAGCGCTTAACGCTGCGCCGCTGAGCCGGGACCCAGCCTCCTCTTGCGTGATGGGCCCCGGATCAGCAGCGCACCACGCCGCATTCGCGGCGCACTGCGCTGCATCCGGGGCACCAGAGCGTGCTACCCACCCCTGATCGGCGGCATCGTCACCTGCTCGCGGCGGCAGGCGCGGCGCTCGATCTCGTCGCAGGCGCGGAATTGCAGGTCCTTGCTGAGGCAGATGCGAACCTCGGACAGCCGTGTCCGGTTGCAGGTGACCGAGACGGCGGCACTGCTGAGACCGGGATTGGCCTTGATGAAGGCCTCCTCGACCTCCGCCGGCGCCACCGTCTTGGCCTGCGACAGATCGAGATACTCGGCCGGAATCTTGATCGCGGCGCGCGCCTTGCGGATCGTCTCGAAATAGCCGCGGCCCTCGAGCCCGGAGCAGGTGCCGTGCTTGTCCCATTCATTGAAGATCAAGCCCGGCGCCGGCATCAGGTCGAGCATCGAGGAGACGATGTTTCGGTTCAGCCGCGGTGCCGGCCGCTGGCAGTATTCCGGAAAACCGTTCTCATATTGCGGCCACAGGCCATGCACGACGAAGGCGTAGGGCCGTCCGCCGCACTGGATCTGCGAGCGGCCGCCGCGCTCGGCTGCCTCCTCGCAGAACGAGGGCGACCATGACAGCGACAGCACGTAGAAATCAAATTCGCCCGGCGCGTTCTGCCGCTTGTCCTGGGCCTTGGCGCCATCGGCGAGCAAAGCCAGTCCCGCGGCAAGGGTTAGTGAGATCATCAGGCGGGACAACGAACGCAATCTGGACTGAAACATGGCGACGCCCCTCAACTAGACTGTGCACGCAGCCTAGCAGGCGAATGGAACATTTCAAGAACAAAATTTGGACGGCCTGTCGTCTGCCGGCCGATCAACCCCGAATCAGGCGCGCTTCGGATCAGCGTTTGGCGGCGCGGCAGGCCGGGTTATAGGCCCAGTTGCGGTCGACGCCGACCACGCACCATTCGACACCGTTGCCGTAGCCGGCGAAGCCGCCATCCTCGATGATCGAGAAATGCACCTTGCGCACCTTGCCGTCATTGAGCATGGCGTCGCCGGTGCAGTAGCGGCGCGGAATGTTGTCGGACTGCCAGGGGCGAAACGCGACCTCGTGAACGGCGGAGAAGCCGGTGATCTGCAACGAGGAATTCCAGAACGAGCTTTCCTTCTCCCAGAACTGGGTGGCGATCGTCGGCAGGGCCCTGTCGCAATCGGCGACAGCGCCGTCATAGCGCGGCCCGCTCAGCCAGAAATTCATCTCGAGCGGATTGGCGGCTTTGGCCTCTCCGAGCGACAGTGCCCCGAACATGAGGCCGAGCACGGCGGCAAAGCGGAGCGATTTCGTCGGGGAGGGGGCGCGCATGATCAATCCGGACAGCTAAGGTCTTGCGAAGGTCGGACGGTGCCGCGAAGGCCGGGGGAGGTCAAGTGCAGCGCGGCAACACTTCGCCAGGAGTTGACCAAGACGTCGCGGCCAATTGGCCGTCGGTTCTTTTCACTTCCATCCCGGCACCGTAAACTGGCGCCAGCCAATTGGAGTGACGGGAATGCGAATCATTGCGGCCGCGGGCCTTCTTGCCGGCCTGGTTGTCTCGGGTTTGATGGCGAGCCAGCCGGCGCGCGCCGATATCCTTCCGGTGCCGCCGTTCAAGGGCAACGACACCGGCGGCATCATCGCCTATTCGATGGCGACCCAGGTCGATGCGCGTCAGGTCGCGGTCGATCATTGCGCCCGCTACGGCAAGGTCGCGAAATTCCTGGGCGTGCAGGCCTATGAGGGCGGTTACATCTCGTTCTCCTGCCGCTGGGTGCCCTATGGCGCCGCCGATCGGCCGATCCGCACGCTCTACTGAGGCGCTGTCGTAACGCCGCAACTGTCGGCCGGGAGCTTTCCACATGACGCGCAAACTCGCTTTGCTCGGCTCGATGCTTTGCCTCGCGTTGTCGGCAGGCAGCGCCGGCGCCGACGACCTGCCGGTGCGCAAGGCCGGTCTTTGGGAAATGAAGCTGGTCACGACTGGCTCCCCGGTGCCCGAGATGACCATGCAGCACTGCACCGACGAGACCGTCGACAAGGAGATGAGCAACAACGTCTCCCCGATGGCCAAGCAGATCTGCGCCAAGCAGGAGATCAAGAAGACCGCGACCGGCTATGTCAGCGATTCCGAGTGCAGCGTCGCCGGCGTCAGCACGGCCTCGCATGCCGAGATCACCGGCGATTTCAACTCGGCCTACACGGTGAAGACGACCTCGCATGCAAAGGGTGGCGTCGCCGGCGCGGCGGGGCGCGACAACACCACGACGCTGCAAGCCAAATGGCTCGGCGCCTGCAAGCCGGACCAGAAGCCCGGTGACATCGTCATGCCCGGCGGCTTCAAGATGAACATGCGCGACATGGACAAGCTGAAGGCGCTGCTGCCGAAGTAGGCGGGTGTTATTTCAACACCTGCGCCAACGGACCGTCCTTGGCCGCCAAGGCTGACCAGCCCGGCTTACTCCCGGCTTCCAATCTCGCGAAATAGTCATCGCGTAGAAGAATTTTGGCGGCGAGAGGGCCGCCGGCTTCGTTCCACGCGACGGTGAATTCGTGGGTCGAGCCGGGAGGGACGAAGCGAGAGCTTTCGTTGACGAAAGACGCCGGATTGGCGAACGGCAGGTTCGCCGCGTCGTGCCACTCAGGCTCAATCGGGGTTGGGCAGCGATTGTAGAGCCACACGTCGCTACAGATCTTCCCGTTTCGATCGAGCATGTAGGCATAGGCCACCTTGCCATCATCCTCGATGATGACTGCGCTCTCATCGAACGGTGAGACGAATTTGGCGACGAATCCGTCCGTGCCATTCATGCTTTCTCTAACTCCGCAGGATTGGAGCGCCTCTCGCCGCGCCGCATTCGCCTACACCGGTATCCTCACACTCGCCCTCAATCCCCCCATCGGGCTGTCGCCGAGGGTGATGTCGCCGCCGTGCGAGCGGGCGATGTCGCGGGCGATGGCGAGGCCGAGGCCGGTGCCGCCTTCGTCCTGGTTGCGGGCGTTGTCCAGCCGAAGGAACGGCTTGAACACCTCTTCGCGCAAGTGAGCGGGAATGCCCGGGCCGTCGTCGTCGATCGTGACGGTGAGATAACGGTGATCGCGCTGGCCGGTGATGGCGATGGCCTTTCCGTAGCGCGCCGCGTTGGTAACGAGGTTGGCGAGGCAGCGCTTGAACGAGGCCGGCTTCACCGTCACCACCGGCAGGCCGTGGAAGGCTACGGTCGCGGTGTGGCCGTGGCGTTCGGCGTCGCTGCGCAGCTCCTCGAGCGCTTGCGCCATGTCGGTCGGCTGCGACTGCTCGCCGGAATCGCCGCGCGCGAAGGCGAGGTAATCCTCCAGCATCATCGACATCTCGTCGACGTCCTTGCGCATGCCCTCGAGCTCGGGGCTGTCGCCGATCAGCGCCAGCTCGAGCTTGAAGCGGGTCAGGATGGTGCGCAGGTCGTGGCTGACGCCGGCGAGCATCGCGGTGCGCTGCTCCATCGTGCGTTCGATGCGCGATTTCATTTCGAGGAAGGCCACTGCCGCGCGCCGCACCTCGCGCGCGCCGCGGGGGCGGAAGTTCGGCGCCTCGCGGCCCTTGCCAAAACTTTCGGCGGCGTCGGCAAGGCGCAGGATCGGCTTGATCTGGTTGCGCAGGAATAGCACCGCGACGATCAGGAGGATCGATGACGTGCCGACCATCCAGAACAGGAAGATCTCCGAGTTCGAGGCGTAAGCGGCGCTGCGCTGCGCGAACACGCGCATCACGGCATCGTCGAGCTGGATGCGGATCTCGACCAGGTTGGAGCGGCCGACCGTATCGATCCAGAACGAGCGCCCGATCTGGCGGCCGAGCTGCACCGACAGCGTTTGGTCGAGCAGCGAGAAGAACGGCTTCGGTCCCGGCGGCGGCATGTCGCCGGCGGGGAGAAAGTCCACGACGAGGCCGAGCCGCTGCTGGGCAATGCGGCGGATCTGGTCACGGTCTTTGTCCTGCGGATAGCCCTTGTAGACGTCGATCAGCGCGGCGATGTCCTGCACCACCGCGGCCGACAATCTGCGCGTCACCGTGTTCCAGTGCCGCTCCATGAACACGAAGGCGACGACCGATTGCAGCACCACCATCGGCACGATCATAATGAGGAGCGCGCGGGCGTAGAGGCCGGTCGGCATCCAGCCCTTGAACGCGTTACCCATCCAGCCGTTGGCGGCGGAGACGCGGCCGGCAGCGCTCTTCAAAAGCGTCAGGCCGGTATCGATCGTGCTCATCTAGCGCGCTTCACTGATTTATGGCGAGGCCACCAGCCGGTAGCCGATGCCCCGCACCGCCTGCAGGAACAGCGGATTGGCTGGGTCGGTCTCGATCTTGCGCCGGAGGCGGTTGATCTGCACGTCCACGGCGCGCTCGTTGACGCTGCCGTTGCCGGTCAGCGCGCTGCGCGGCACGGTCTCGCCCGGTGTTTCCGACAGGATCCGCAGCATCTCGCGCTCGCGGTCGGTGAGGTGGATGACCTCCTCGCCCTGGCGCAATTCGCCGCGCTCGAGATGGTAGACATAGGGACCGAACGCGATCTTCTCGACCGTGGTGGCCTGCGGCGGCGGGGCGGCGCGCTTGAGGATGTTGTTGATGCGCAGCGCGAGCTCGCGCGGCTCGAACGGCTTTGCGACGTAATCGTCGGCGCCGATCTGCAGGCCCTCGATGCGGGCTTCCGCCTCGTGCCGCGCCGTCAGCATCACGATCGGCACCGAGGACGAGGTGCGGATGAAGCGGGCAAGGTCGAAGCCGGTTTCGCCGGGCATCATCACGTCGAGGATCAGGAGGTCGAAATGCAGGCCCAGCAGTTTCGAGCGCGCATCGCCGGCGCTCGCCGCGGTGGTGACGCGGTAGCCTTCACTGGCGAGAAAACGCGAGAGCAGATCGCGGATGCGGCGGTCGTCATCGACCAGCAGCAGATGCGGGGCATCGTCGGCGGGTTGCACCGGCGGGCGGGCGAGCGTGGCAGCGAGCACGGTCACTCCTTGGCGTCGTGGTTGACGGAAGCGAAGATCGTCTCGAGCACCTTGTCCGGATCGTCGCGGTCGATCATCGCGCGCAAGAAGCGCTTGACGGTCTCGGCGTCCTGCGGAGCCATCTCCGCGAGCGCCCTGGTGATCCGCGTGGTCTGGAGTCCAGCGAGCTTCTGCACCAGCGCCTCGCCCTTCGGCGTCGCGTAGAGCAGGCGCTGGCGACGATCATTGTCGCCGGTCTTCTGCACGATATAGCCCTCGTCCAGCAGCTGCTTGAGCACGCGGCCGAGCGACTGCTTGGTGATGCGCAGCACGTCGAGCAGGTCAGCGACCTTGAGGCCGGGATAGCGGTAGACGAAGTGCATGACCCGGTGGTGGGCGCGGCCGAAGCCGAAAGCCTCCAGTTCCTGGTCGGGATCGCCGACGAAGTCGCGATAGGCGAAGAACAAGAGCTCGATGATATCCCAGCGCAAATTGCCCGCGTCCGACGCGGCGGGCCGAGATTCGGCGACGTCAGGAGGTGAGGCTGCGAAATTTATGTCAGGCATATTGACGTATCTTGGGTTCAATGTTACAAAACGATCAACCCGCACGAAATTTTAGATCGTTTCGCGTCGGGTGGCATCGGAGCAAGGCGGCCGGAGAGAGCCGGACAGGCGACGACGGCCGGATCAGATCTACCGTGCGATTGTCGAGCGGCATTTCGGCAAAACATACTGGACTTCCGCCTTCCGCAAAAGCATGTCCTCGGCGACATGCTGGCCACGGAAACCGGCCGTAACAAGGCTGGCGGCGGTCCGGCAGAAACCAATCAAGCCGGCCGGGCCCCGAAACGGGCAGGCGGGCGCCAGAACAGCGCCGTTACCGGCAGCGGGAGGCAAGGCCATGAGCATGACATTCGACATCCAGCCCGCATCCGATCCAACCCCTGAGAAGGACCGCATCGCCAAGCTGGTGGACCCCGGCTTCGGACGGGTCTTCACCGATCACATGGCGGTCGTCCGCTACAACCAGGCCAAGGGCGGCTGGTACGAGGCGAAGATCGAGGCGCGCGCCAACTTCCAGCTCGATCCGGCCGGCGCGGTCCTGCACTACGCCCAGGAAATTTTTGAAGGCCTGAAGGCCTACAAGCGCGACGATGGCGGGGTGAACCTGTTCCGCCCCGACGCCAATGCACGGCGCTTTAAGGACTCGGCCGACCGCATGGCAATGGCCCAGTTGCCAGAGGACGTCTTCATCGAGGCGGTCGAGCAGGTCGTGCGCATCGACCGCGCCTGGATGCCGGGCGGCGAAGGCAGCCTGTACTTGCGCCCCTTCATGATCGCGAGCGAGACCTTCCTCGGCGTCAAGCCGTCGTCCGAGTACATCTTTGCGGTGATCGCGTCGCCTGTCGGCTCCTACTTCAAGGGCGGGCCCGCGCCGGTGTCGATCTGGGTGTCCGAGAATTACACCCGCGCCGCGATCGGCGGCACCGGCGCGGTCAAATGCGGTGGCAACTATGCCGCGAGCTTGCGTGCCCAGGCCGAAGCGATCCAGCATGGCTGCGATCAGGTCGTCTTCCTCGATGCGGTCGAGCGCCGCTACATCGAGGAGCTCGGCGGCATGAACGTCTTCTTCGTGTTCGACGACGGCTCGCTCTCGACGCCGCCGCTCGGCACCATCCTGCCCGGCATCACCCGCGACTCCATCATCACGCTCGCCCGCGATGCCGGCAAGACCGTGCGCGAGGAGCCGTACTCACTCGACCAGTGGCGCAAGGATGCGGCCTCGGGCAGGCTGAAGGAAGCGTTCGCCTGCGGCACCGCGGCCGTGATCTCGCCGATCGGCAAGGTGCGCTCGGTGAGCGGCGATTTTGAGATCTCGGGCGGCGCCGCCGGCCCCGTCGCCATGGGCCTGCGCAAGCAGCTCGTCGACATCCAGTACGGCCGCACCAACGATCCGCACAACTGGATTCGCAAGGTGTTTTGATGCTCTCGTGTCCCGGACGCGCAAAGCGCGAGCCGGGACCCAGAGTGCCAGTGGCTGGACCCCGGATCAGCAGCGCACCACGCCGCCAAGAGGCGGCGCGCTGCGCAGCATCCGGGGAACGTGGCTGGTATCTGACACCATGAACGCCCCGCCTCGATCCCGCGACAAAGCCCAGGATACAACGAGCATCCTGGACATCGCGATCATGGCAATGAAACTCTCCCAACCCATGAAATGGGTCGTTCTCGCCGCCGTCACCGGCGCTTCCGTTTTCGGCATCCTGACCATCGGCCCGACGCACGAGGTGGTCGCGCAAGACCGCTCGCCGATCGTCGACGTACGCACCACCGACCCCGAGATGAACACCGCGATCGCCCGCGCCCGCGGCTCGCTCCCCACGTTCTGGGCCTCCTACGAATCGCCAAAACCGTCCGAGACCGGGCACGCTTTGAAGGTGCGCTTCTCGACCCGCAAGGGCGGCGAGCACATCTGGATCGGCGAGGTGAAGAAGGTGCCGGACGGGAGCTATTCGGGCGTGTTCGCCAACGAGCCGCGCGATCTGCCGGGCAAGCGGGCAGGCGACCAGGTGAAGTTCACCGAAGCCGACATCTCGGACTGGATGTTCATGCGCAACGGCAAGATCGTCGGCGGCGAGACCATCAAGCCGACGCTGAAGTCGCTGCCAACGGCGGATGCCGATGCTCTGAGGGCACGGATGGAGAAGCCGTAGGGAATGACGGCGCTCCCTAAGCACCGGTTGCCGCCCCGCGCGTCGGCTGGTAAACGCCGCGCATGGCCGAGAAACCCAAAAAACCCCAGAAGCTGAAGGCGCGCCTGCCGCGCGGGCTCGAGGACCGCGATCCTGCCGCGATCCGGGCGACGCGCGAGATGGTCGAGAAGATCCGCGCCGTCTACGAGCTCTACGGCTTCGAGCCGGTGGAGACGCCGGCGATGGAATACACCGACGCGCTTGGCAAATTCCTGCCCGACCAGGACCGTCCGAACGAGGGCGTGTTCTCGTTCCAGGACGACGACGAGCAGTGGATCAGCCTGCGTTACGATCTGACCGCGCCGCTCGCCCGCTACGTCGCTGAAAAGTTCGACACGCTGCCAAAGCCCTACCGCAGCTACCGCGTCGGCTACGTCTTCCGCAACGAGAAGCCCGGCCCCGGCCGCTTCCGCCAGTTCATGCAGTTCGACGCCGACACGGTCGGCTCGGCGACGCCGGCGGCGGATGCCGAGATCTGCATGATGGCCGCGGACACGATGGAGGCGCTCGGCATCGCGCGCGGCCAGTATGTGGTGAAGGTGAACAACCGCAAGGTGCTCGACGGTGTTTTGGAGGCCATCGGGCTCGCGGGTGAGGAGAATGCAGGCCGCAGGCTGACCGTGCTGCGCGCGATCGACAAGCTCGACAAGTTTTCCGCGGATGAAGTGCGCAAGCTGCTTGGTCCCGGACGCTGGGACGGTGGCGAAGAAGGCAAGGGCGACTTCACGAAAGGTGCCAATTTGAGCGCGGCGGAAGCCGACGTTGTTCTCGCCATCACCAAGCCGCGCGAGGATTGGAAAGAAGCAATTGCTGCGGCAGAAACTTATCTGGCCAAGAGCGAGGTCGGTCAGGCCGGCGTGAGCGAGCTGGAGGAGATTGCCAAGCTGGTGACGGCCTCGGGTTACGGTGCGGACCGCATCAAGATCGATCCGTCCGTCGTGCGCGGCCTCGAATACTACACCGGCCCCGTCTACGAGGTCGAACTCCTCCTCGACACCAAGGACGAGAAGGGCCGCGCCCGGTGCGCTTCGGCTCGGTTGGTGGCGGGGGGCGTTATGACGGACTGGTCTCGCGCTTCCGCGGCGAGCCGGTGCCGGCGACGGGGTTCTCGATCGGCGTCTCACGGCTCCAGGCTGCGCTGACGTTGCTCGGCAAGCTGGACACGCGGCCGGAGTTCGGCCCCATCGTCGTCACCGTGTTCGACCGCGACCGCGTCGCGGACTACCAGAAGATGGTGGCGTCCTTGCGCAGCGCCGGCATCCGTGCCGAGCTCTATCTCGGCAACCCCAAGAACATGGGCAACCAGCTCAAATATGCCGACCGCCGCAACTCACCTTGCGTCATCATCCAGGGCTCGGATGAAAAGGCGCGCGGCGAGGTGCAGGTCAAGGATCTGATCGAGGGCGCCAAGGCGGCCGCTGCGATCGCCTCCAACCAGGAATGGCGCGAGAGCCGGCCGGCACAGTTCTCGTGCAGCGAGGCCGATCTCGTGGCGAAGGTGCGCGAGGTGCTGGCGCGCCATGACGTGAAGTGGGGATAGCCATTCGCTCCATTCGTCATGCGCGGGCTTGACCCGCGCATCCATCTTCAAAATGATGGATCGCCGGGTCGAGCCCGGCAATGACAATGGATGATCAACGACGAGCAGGGAGACAACGATGCCTGAGATCACCATCAGCATGGCCGAGGGCCGCACCGACGAGCAGAAGGCCGGCATGATGCGCGACATCACGCAGGCGCTGGTGAAGAATCTCGGCGTCGACGCCGATGCCGTCGTCATCCAGATCAACGAAGCTCCGCTCCGCCACAAGATGAAGGGCGGCAAGACCTTCGTGGAGCGCGCGGCGGCGGCGAAGAAGTAGTTTCGGCTGGCGCGGCATTTTCCGCTGTCGTCCCGGACAAGCGTCAGCGCCGATCCGGGACCCATATGTGGACGGCCCCCGTGGCACAAGAGCTTTGTGAAGGTTTTGATCGGATCGCTTGCATCCATATGTCCGGCCTGTTGGTTCGGCGTGTGAGACCGCTGGCCAAGATGGTTTCCGCGACACGAGCTCGAATCAACCACGCGACCTTGATCGGCCAATGGGTCCCACGGATTTGCTCGCATCATCGGTCGATCGATCGCACCATCTCCTCTGCTCTTGCAGCTCCGGTTCGGCCGGTGGGTGAACCCGCCGGTCGGCCGAATCTCTCAACTACGCGGCGGCTGCCGTTTGGTCGGCTCGGGCATCCAGCCGCGCGCTGTCATATTCCTGTCCAGTCGTCATCAGCTTCCAGGCGATGCGGGCCATCTTGTTGGCGAGTGCCACCGCAGCAAGCTTCGGTGTCTTGCGCTTCAAGAGCTCGACGAGCCAATGCGGGCCAGAGCCTTTCGCTGTCGCTTGCTTGACCACCGAGGTCGCTCCGACCACCAGCAGCTGACGCAATCTCTCATCGCCGGCGCGGGTAATCTTGCCGAGCCTGGTCTTGCCGGCGGTGGAATGGTCCTTTGGGGTCAGACCGAGCCAGGCTGCGAACAGCCGGCCCGAGCGGAAGGCGTGCGGATCTGGCGCCTTCATGACCAGCGCTGCGGCGGTGACCGGACCAATCCCCGGGATCTGCGCTAGGCGCCGGCTCAAGGCATCGGCGCGATGCCAGGCCAGCAGCTTGGCCTCGACCGCCTTCAGCTCGACTTGCACCTGGTCATATTGGCGAGCGAGCAACGCAAACAGCTCGCGAGCCAGCGCTGGAACGCGATCGTCCTGTTTGATCGCCGCCAGGAACGCAGCGAGCTTGTCCAGCCCCTTGGCTGCGATCAAACCGAACTCCGCCGCATGACCGCGGATCGTATTGGAGAGCTGGGTGCGACGCGCGACCAATTGCTCGCGTACGCCCAGCAGCATCAGCGCTGCCTGCTGTTCGGCCGTCTTCACCGGAACATAGCGCATCCGCGGCCGGCTCGCCGCCTCACACAGTCCCTCCGCATCGCGCCCGTCGTTCTTGTTGCGCGGCACGTACGGCTTGACCAGTTGCGGCGCGATCAGCTTGACCGTGTGCCCGAGCCTGCCAAGCTCCCGCGCCAGGTAGTGCGCGGCCCCGCAAGCCTCGATCACAATCACCGTCGGCGGCAGCTTGGCAAAGAACTCCAGCATCGCCTTGCGGCTGAGCCGTTTGCGCAGCACCATCTGCTCTGACGCATCAACGCCATGGAGTTGAAAAATATACTTCGACGTATCCATCCCAATGCGGATAATCTGGCTCACGGACGGCTCCTGTGAATGAGTGTGTGACAACCTCATTCTGGCACAACTGATGCCGTAGGGGGCCGTCCACACCATCAGCCACAGGGAGTGGTTATGGGGTGAAGCGGCAACTCCGAGTCCCCGCAACCATGACCTCCTGTGGTTATGGGTCCCGGATCGGCGCGCGCTTAAGGCGCGCTTGTCCGGGACGACGCTGAGCAAGCACCATGGACGCACGCGACTTCATCAAGGTCGGCATGAGTGCCGAGCGCACGCTGGTGGTCCCAGTGGAGCGCACGGTCGGGCATTTCGTGCCCGGCATGCCTTTTGTATATGCGACGCCGATGATGATCCTCGAGATGGAGATGACGTCGGGCGATGCGATCCGCGCCGCGCTTCAGCCGGGCTGGGTCACGGTCGGCACCGAGGTCGACATCTGCCATCTTGCCGCCGCGCTCGTCGGCGCAACGGTGCGGACCACCGCAAAGGTGGTCGCAGTCGAGCGCCGCGTCATCCGCTTCGAGGTCGAGGCGTTCGAGGGCACGCGCAAGCTCGGCGAGGGCCGCCACGCGCGCGGGCTCGTCAATGTCGAGATGTTCAACAAGCGGCTGGGCGCGTAGCGCGCCACCTGTTTACTTCGCCAATTCCTTCGATCGCTTCGTCGCCGCTGCGATCGCGCGGATCATCAACTCGCGCAGGCCCGGCTCGCCCATCAGCACACCGAGCGCCGCCGCCGTGGTGCCGCCCGGCGAGGTCACGTTCTGGCGCAGCGTGCTCGAAGGAAGCTCCGACTGGTGCAGCAGCTCGCCGGAGCCGGCGACGGTCTCGCGGGCGACCTTGGTCGCGAGCGCCTCGGGCAAGCCCGCTTCGACGCCGGCCCGCGCCAGCTCCTCGGCGAGCAGGAACACATAGGCTGGGCCCGAGCCGGAGACGGCGGTCACTGCGTCCATCAGGGCTTCGTCCTCGACCCATTCCACCGAGCCGGTGGCGCGCAGCAGCGCATCCGCCACCGCGCGCTGCGCGGAGCTGACGTTGTTCGCCGCAACGGCGACGGTGATGCCGCGGCCTATCGCAGCCGGCGTGTTCGGCATCGCGCGCACCACGGCGCCGCCGCAGACCTCTTCAAGCGAGGCGATCGTGGTGCCTGCCATGATCGAGACCACCGAGGTCTTGTCCGAGACGAACGGCTTCAGCTTGGCGCCGGCCTCGCGGAACATCTGCGGCTTCACCGCGACGACCAGCGTCTCGATCGTGCCGGCGGTCTTCACGTCGGGATTGAGCACAACACCCTCGGCGGCAAGCGCGGAGATATCGGGCGCGATGTGCGGATCGATCACCGCGACGCGGCGCGGATCGAGACCGCCCGCAAGCCATCCGGTCAGCATCGCGCCGCCCATCTTGCCGGCGCCGGCGAGCAGGATGGTGCCGGTGATGTTTTGGAGAGTGCTGTTGTCTGCCATCGCCGTTGCCACGCGTTCGCTGTCGTCCCCGCCTAGTGCGCAATTGCGCACGGGGGGCGGGGACCCATAACCACAGGCGGTTCTAGTGGATGAAGGTGTTGGCAACAAGACGCGCGCCACAAGAGAGATCACGCGGTACGGGTCCCGGATCTACGCGCGCCTAAGGGCGCTTGTCCGGGACGACGGAGAGGAGAGAGCGGCGGCTCCCCCCGCATCTTGAGACCCCTACGCCTCGCCCACCGTGTCGAACATCGCGGCGTCCATGGCCTGCGCGGTGGTCTTGCCGGCCCACACCACGAACTGGAACGCCGGGAAATAGCGCTCGCAGGCGTGGATGGCGCCGGCGAGCATGGCCTCGCATTGCGCGGTCGAGGCGGTGAGGCCGCCCGGCAGCACCAGGGCCTGCCGGTGCATGACCATGCCGGTGTTGGTCCACAAATCGAAATGGCCGACCCAAAGCTGCTCGTTCACGGCGGCGACGAGGCGCTGCACCTCGCCCAGGCGCGGCAGTGGAATCTTCATGTCGAATGCGCAGGCCAGATGCAGCGCCTCGATGTCGCCCATCCAGGTAAAGGAGAGCTGATAGTCGGTCCATTGTCCCTTCGAGACAATCGTGAGCTCGTCTTCGCCGGAGCGTTCGAATGGCCAGTTGTTGCTGGCAGCGATGTCCTCGACCACCGCGAGCGGGTGGCTTCTGGAATCGATAGTGCCTTCGAGCAGGGACATGCCGTCTCGACCTCTTGCCTTCTTGTTGTCTTTGATACGCACGCGGTTGGGCCCGGCGCGCGCTCCCTGAACGTCGCTACGGCGTCCCCTCGGAGTCTTGCGATCCCTCGGATCAGCGCGGGCCTGTCGCGGATCAAGTGATGTGATTTGCGGAATCTGCGCAACGGGGTCCCGAGTCCGTCCACAAGCCAGGACTCGTTCGTCCACAGCTCATCTCCGCCACAATTCTTAACGCAGGCAGTGCCAATCCCGACGAAGGAGAACAAACCGGAATCGGAGCCGAGCCGGCTGGCGCCAATCGTCAAATTCCGCCCCGCGAGGGCGGAACCGCCAAGAGGGTCTCAACACCGGCATGGGACCATGCGCTTTGCCCATGCGGAACGCGCTTGCCGCGACTGCTCGCCGGCGGCATATTTCCGGTCAGGCCGTTCATTCCGGATGGCCGATGTTCTCAGGGCGGGGTGAAAGTCCCCACCGGCGGTAAGGGCCGAAAGGCCTAAGCCCGCGAGCGCCTTCCGTGAGGGTTGTCCCGAAGGAAGGGTCAGCAGATTCGGTGCAACTCCGAAGCCGACGGTTAAAGTCCGGATGAAAGAGAACGGTCGGTGGCAGACGCATCGCGAGGATGCGGCTGTTTGTCGTTCCGTGTGCCCTGATTCTGGTCCTTGAACCGAGGAAAGCCATGAATCAGATGTTGCAAGATCCCCAAATCCAAACTTCCAAAGCCGAAACGTCGCAAACGCCGCCGCCGCCGGTTCCCATGGATCCGCCGCCGGCAGCCGCGCATCCGCGCTTCGCCAAGCCGCAGCGGGTGGCCTTCGTGCAGGCCTGCTGGCACCGCGACGTGGTCGAGGAGGCCCGCATCGCCTTCCTGAGGGAAGCCGAGGCGCGCCACCTCACCCACGTCGACGTGTTCGAGGTGCCGGGCTCGTTCGAGATCCCGCTGCACGCCCAGGTCCTCGCCAAGACGCGGCGCTACACCGCAATCGTCGCCGCGGGCCTTGTCGTCGACGGCGGCATCTATCGCCACGAATTCGTCGCCGACACTGTGATCAAGGCGCTGATGGATGTGCAGCTGCGCACCGAAGTGCCGGTGTTCTCGGCGGTGCTGACGCCGCAGCAATTCCACGAGACCGAGGTGCACTACGACTTCTTCCGCAAGCATTTTGCGATCAAGGGCGTCGAGGTCGCGGCAGCCTGTGCGCAGACGCTGCACGGGCTGGAGCGTCTGCGCGGCCAGGTCGCGGCTGGGATTGTGGGGTAGGCAGGCTGCCGTAGGGTGGGCAAAGCGCAAGCGTGCCCACCACCTTCATGACAAAAGAAAAGGTGGGCACGGCGCTTTGCGCCTTTGCCCACCCTACGAGACCTTCTGGAATCGGAAAAACTAGTCGAACAGGCTCGACACCGATTCTTCGGCCGCAGTCCGCGCGATCGCGTCCGAGATCAGGCTGGCGATCGGCAGGGTGCGGATGTTCGGCGCCTTGGTCACCGCATCGGTCGGCAGGATCGAGTCGGTGATCACCAGCTCCTTCAGCTTCGAGCCGGAGATGCGGGCGGCGGCTCCGCCGGAGAGCACGCCGTGGGTGATGTAGGCGTAGACGTCCTTGGCACCCTTGGCGATCAGCGCGTCGGCCGCGTTCACCAGCGTGCCGCCGGAGTCCACGATATCGTCGACGAGGATACAGGTGTAGCCGGCGACGTCACCGATCACGTTCATGACCTCGGACTCGCCGGGACGCTCGCGCCGCTTGTCGACGATCGCGAGCGGGGTGTTGATGCGCTTTGCAAGGCCGCGCGCGCGGGCCACGCCGCCGACGTCGGGCGAGATCACCATCACCTTGGAGAGATCGAACCTCTCCTTGATGTCGCGCACCATCAGCGGCGCGGCGTAGAGATTGTCGGTCGGGATGTCGAAGAAGCCCTGGATCTGGCCGGCATGCAGGTCGAGCGTCATGACGCGGTCCACCCCGGCCTGCGTGATCAGGTTGGCGACGAGCTTGGCCGAGATCGGCGTGCGCGAGCCGGACTTGCGATCCTGCCTTGCGTAGCCGAAATAGGGCAGCACCGCGGTGATGCGGCGCGCCGAGGAGCGGCGCAGCGCGTCGGTGATGATCAGGAGCTCCATCAGATGGTCGTTCGCCGGGAACGACGTCGACTGGATGATGAAGGCATCCGAGCCGCGGACGTTCTCCTGGATCTCGACGAAGATCTCCATGTCGGCGAAGCGCCGCACCACCGCCTTGGTCAGCGGCAGGTCGAGGCCCTGCGCGATCGCCTGGGCGAGGGCCGGATTGGAGTTGCCGGCGACGAGCTTGATGGAGCCGTTTTTGGCCGACATGGACGCTTCCTCCCGCGCTTTGCTGGATACGACGTTCAACATCAGAAAATACCCACTGGCAGCACGGTTATGACGGGCGAGGAAATATCAGGCGGGAGGCTGCAATGGCAACCCGTGATGCTACGTTTTCCCTTTGAAAATCCTGAGTCGGGCCAACGGCTTGGCCGCAACTTGAGGCCGTGGTTTAGCGGGTGTTATCGGTCGGCATAGCCGAGGGCCGAGGTCGGCATGTCGGGCACTGGGGCCTGCTTGATCACGCTTGCCACCGCCGGTCCGCGCAAAGCCGGAGCCGCGCCGGGGGTATCCGGCGCTCCGTTGATCATGTTGGAAAGTCCGCTGAATCCGGCCTGGGCGATCTTCCGCAGCACGAGGTCGTCGGCGGCCGCCCAAGCATCACGTGTCGCGTCGCGGCCGCCCTTGGCTGAGGTCGGTTCCTCGCCGGAGAGGCGCAGCGTCCGCTGCTGGTTGGCGTCGTAGACGTCCCAGACCCAGGCGATCACCGTCTTGCCGCGCACCACCTGGGCGGAGAGGTAGCTGCGCACGCGGTAGGCGGCCGTGCCCTCGCGGGAGACCACGGACAGGCTGCGCAGCTTGGATTCGCTGTCGAGCACGCCGACCATGCGGTCGAACACCTGCGGCGGCGGCCCGTCGATCGATTCGAACGCGACCGTCGCTCCCGAGCCGGTGCTCGGTGCCATCGCATAGGAGTTGCTCGGCGTATTGCCGCCGGCGCAGCCACCAAGCGCGGTCGCAGCCGCCAGCAGCATGACCGCCAGCACGCGCGAACCCGCGCGGCGCAAGATGAATGACGCGTCCCTCATTATGGAGGGCAGCGATATCGTTAAAATCGATTAAGGTCTAGGGCGGGCGCGACACAAGCCACTGTCATCGCAACAATGCCCTGTCATTCCGGGGCGTCCGAAGGACGAACCCGGAATCTCGAGATTCCGGGTTCGATGCTTCGCATCGCCCCGGAATGACACGAGGTTGCCCGTGTGTTCACGCTTCCAGCGCGATGGCGTGAACGTGCCGGCCGTAATCCGGCTCCTTGCGATGCACCGAGCGGCGATAGCTGAAGAAGCGCTCGTCGGCATAGGTGTCGAGGCCGAGATCGTCGATCATCAGGATGCCGGCGGCTTCCAGCCGCATGCGGATGAAGCCGGCGAGGTCGAACATCGCGTGGCCCTCGCGCACGGAAGGGATGAAGAACACGGCGTTGTCCGCATCCGCCTCGATGAAGCGCGCGACGAACTCGTTGCCGACCTCGTAGCTGTCCTGGCGGATCAACGGGCCGATCGCGGCGATGATGCCGCCGCGCGTGGCGCCGAGCTTCTCCATCGCGGAGATCGTCGCCTCCAGCACGCCCGTCAGCGCGCCCTTCCAGCCGGCATGCGCGCCGCCGATCACGCGCGCATTGGGATCGACGAACAGCACTGGCCCGCAATCGGCGGTGGAGACGCCGAGCGCGATGCCGGGCGTCCTCGTCACCAGCGCGTCGCCCCTGGGCCGCGGTCCGCTCGGCCACGGCGCTTCAGCCACGAGCACGTCGGGCGAATGAATTTGGTGCAGGCTGAGGAAACGTTCGGGCGCGACGCCGACATGCTCGGCCATGCGGCGGCGGTTCTCAGCGACCAGGGCCTGATCGTCATTGGAGCCGAGCCCGCCGTTCAGCGCGGAATAGATGCCGCCGGAGACGCCGCCCTCGCGGGTGAAGAAGGCATGGCGCAGGCCGGGCACGGCGGACAGCAGCGACGAAGCAAGCGTCATGAGGCCTCTCCTGCCTGCTCGAGATCGCTGAGGCCGGCAAGGCGGGATAGTCTGGGCTCGGAGATGCCGAGCACCTTGAACATCGAGCCCATGCCGCCACGCCCGGTATCGGTCAGGCGCTTGAGCGCCACCGAAATGTCGGTGGCCACCTCCGGCGCCGCCTTCTGCATCAAGGCGGCGGCGCGGGTGTCGATGCCGATACGCTTGAGGAAGTCGCCTTGCGTCACCGGGCCGTGCACGCGGGCGCCGACATCCTCGGCCGCGCGTGCCAGCGCCTGGAAGTCGACATGGGCGGTGACGTCGGCCTGGCCCGGCGCCTTCAAGGGATCGGCGAAGGTGTGGCGCGCGATGGCCTGGAAGGTATCGCCGGCATCGCTGCGCAGATGGCCGTAGTCGATGATGAGCGCCGCGCCGTCCTGGTCGCGCACGCGCGTGGCGAGGTTCATGATTTCGCCGTCGGGCCGCCACTCGAACACGGCGCCGACCGGTGCGGCGCGCACCAAGGGCGGCAGCAGCACGTCGAAGCGCGGCGTCGGCTCCGGCGCTGCGCCGAACTGAAGCTTGCCGTTGGGATCGATCTCGATCACGCGCTCGTGCCAGCCGTTCTCGAGCCTGACCATCTGGTGGATCGGCAGCACGTCGAAATATTCGTTGGCGAGGATGATGCTCGGTCCTTCCGGCACCTCGTCGATGCTGTCGTGCCAGGCGATGTTGCGCACATTGGCGAGCGTCGCACTCTGCCGTTCGCGCAACACGGGATTGACCTCGACCAAGTGGATGTGAAGCGCCTGGTAGAGCGGCGGCAGCACGCGCAATGCGCGCAGCGCGTCCGCCATCATGGTGCCGCGGCCGGGGCCGAGCTCGATCAGCCGCAAAAACTGCGGCGAGCCCATCTGCCTCCAGACCGAGGCTGTCCACAGTCCCAAGAGCTCGCCGAACATCTGGCTGACTTCGGGCGCGGTGGTGAAGTCGCCCTCGCGCCCGAGCGGATCGCGCGAGACGTAATAGCCGTGGCGCGGGTGCATCAGGCACAGTTCCATGTACCGCCAGACCGGCATCGGGCCTGAGGACTTGATCAGCGCCTTGATCTCGTTGAGGAGCGGCTGGTCGGTCACAGCTATCTTCTCGAAGTGAATTAACGAATGGCCTGGACGGGCTTCGGCGCACCGCGCCTGACAGCCCATACAATAAGTATGAGGCCTACGATAAGCATCGGGATCGACAACAGCATGCCCATGGTTAATCCGCCCCAGAGGAAACCGAGCTGCGCGTCCGGCTCGCGGAAATGCTCGCCGGCGATGCGAGTCAGGCCGTAGATCAGGATGAAGGCGCCGAGGATCATGCCGGGGCGCCTCAGCGCGCCGAAGCGGATCATGATCGCGAGGACGGTGAACAGCAGGATGCCCTCCATGCCCGCTTCATAGAGCTGGCTCGGATGGCGCGGCAGCTGCGT
This sequence comes from Bradyrhizobium sp. USDA 4354, assembly GCF_054060315.1. Taxonomy (NCBI): domain Bacteria; kingdom Pseudomonadati; phylum Pseudomonadota; class Alphaproteobacteria; order Hyphomicrobiales; family Nitrobacteraceae; genus Bradyrhizobium; species Bradyrhizobium sp. USDA 4354. The sequence goes on from NZ_JBSSDC010000001.1 coordinate 2,721,449, forward strand.
CGGATCGTTGGGGAAGATCATCGCCCAGGGCAGGCTGGGGTCGGTGGCGCGGCCCCACAATTCGCCGTTGATGAAATTGGCGATGCGTCCGAGCAAGAGCCCGAGCGGGGCGACCGCCGTGGTGATGTCGCCGAGCGACAGGATCGAGATGCCGTTGCGGTAGGCGAACCACATCACCGCGACGACACAGCCGAGGAAGCCACCGTGGAACGACATCCCGCCCTCCCACAATCGGAAGATCGCGGCGGGATGATCGATGAAGAAGGGCAAATTGTAGAACAGCACGTAGCCGGTGCGGCCGCCGAGGATGATGCCGAGCGTGACCCACAGGATGAAGTCGTCGATCTGCACCAGCGACATCGGCGCCGGTCCGCCCCACAGGCGCTCATTCTTCAGCAGCGAGCGCGCATAGAGCCAGCCGAACACGATGCCGCAGATATAGGCCAGCGCATACCAGCGGATCGCGAACGGGCCGATCTCGATCGCGATCGGCTTGAAGGCGGGAAAGTCGATCAGCAGAAAGGGCATCGCGCCTTCTATGTCCAAGCGAGATCGCGGCGGTCGAGCGCCAGCGGACGCCCTGTGATTCTTCTTATGCAGGGACGTTGAATACGATTGCAAGGAAACCGGCGCATGACAAGGATACCGCCGCTTCGCTCTTGAACCGGCCCAATCGGATTGCCATTGTCTTTTCGTGCGTTCGCGCAAAGTTTATCGAAAGGCCGCGAGGAGACCGACATGACCCAGACCAGCAACCGGTTTTTCGACGAGATCGGCCGCCTGATGAACGACGCCGCCGGTGCGGCCCAGGGCGTCAAGCGCGAGTTCGACACGGTGATGCGCACCCAGGCCGAAAAATTCCTGCGCGACATGGATCTGGTCAAGCGCGAGGAGTTCGAGGCGGTCAAGGATATGGCCCGCCTGGCGCGCGAGGAGAACGAGGCGCTGAAAGCGCGGATTGCAGCGCTGGAGGCAAAGCTCGGGGGTACCCCGACGTAAAGCGCGGTCTCTCTTACCCTCCCCTGGAGGGGGAGGGTAACGACCCGGGCCGGGAGGGTGCGCCCCCCGGCTACCAGCCCATTCTCCTTGTCATTTCCGCATCTTCCGGGTAAAAGCCCGCCACGTCCGCGGCCCCCGCACCCCTGGAGGCTTGCTGCGGACCATGCCATGGGCCGCGTTGCGGCCCATTAACTTTTGCAAAAACAAGGACTTAACGACATGGCGACGACCGTCAAGGAATTGAAGGCGACCGCACGTCCGAAGAGCGGCAAGGGGGCCGCCCGGGCTGAGCGTCGCGCCGGGCGAGTGCCCGGAGTGATCTACGGCAACAACCAGCCCCCGCTCACGATCTCGATCGAAGATCGTGAACTGCGCCAGCGCATCCTCGCCGGCCGGTTCCTGACCACGCTGGTCGATATCGACCTCGAGGGCAAGAAGCACCGCGTGATTCCGCGCGACTATCACCTCGATCCGGTCAAGGACTTCCCGATCCATGTCGACTTCATGCGGCTCGGCGAAGGCGCCACCATCCGCATCAGCGTTCCCCTGCACGTGGTGAAGGCGGAAGGCTCGCCCGGCGTGAAGCGCGGCGGCACCGTCAACATCGTCGCCCACGCCATCGAGCTCGAATGCGGCGTCGAGAGCATCCCGCAATACATCGAGGCCGACGTCGGCTCGCTCGAAATCGGTCACTCGCTGCATCTGTCGGATATCAAGCTGCCGGCCGGCGTGAAGGCGCTGACCCGCGAGGATGCGACCCTCGTCACCATCGTGCCGCCGTCCGGCTACGCCGAAGAGCAGAAGGCCGCAGCTGCGGCGGCTGCCGGTGGTGCGGCTCCGGCCGCGGGTGCTGCTGCTCCGGCTGCAGCTGCTCCGGCTGCTGCTGCTCCGGCGGCGGCTGCCAAGGCTCCCGCCGGCGGCGACAAGAAGAAGTAATCTCTCAAAGCTGGCGCGCGATCCTTGATCGCGCGCCGAGCGAGGGGCGCGCCGCGTCATGCGACTCTTTGTTGGGCTCGGCAATCCCGGCGCGAAATACGCACGTAACCGGCACAATATCGGCTTCATGGCCGTCGACGAGATCGCGCGGCGTCATGGCTTTGCGCCATGGCGCCGCCGCTTTCAGGGCGAGACCTCCGAGGGCTCGCTGGGCACTGAGCGCGTGATCCTGCTCAAGCCCATGACCTACATGAACGAGTCCGGCCGCAGCGTTCAGGAAGCGGCAGGCTTCTTCAAGATCGCGCCGGGCGACGTCACCGTGTTCCACGACGAGATTGAGCTGCCGCCGGGCAAGGTGCGGGTCAAGATCGGCGGCGGCATCGCCGGCCACAACGGCCTGCGCTCGATCTCGGCCCATATCGGCAACGACTATCGCCGGGTGCGGCTCGGCATCGGTCATCCCGGCGTCAAGGAGCTGGTGCACGGCCACGTGCTGTCGGACTTCGCCAAGACCGACAACGAATGGGTGGCGACGCTCTGCGACGCGGTCGCCGAGCACGCCGCGCTGCTTGCCAAAGGCACGGACGCGACCTTCGCCAACAGGGTGCATCTCGCCATGCAGGCAAAGGGATTTTTGACCAAGGACGAGAACGGCAAGGAATAACGCTCGTGGGATTTAAATGCGGGATCGTCGGATTGCCCAATGTCGGCAAGTCGACCTTGTTCAATGCGCTGACCGAGACGGCCGCGGCGCAAGCCGCCAACTATCCGTTCTGCACCATCGAGCCGAATGTCGGCGAGGTCGCCGTGCCCGATCCGCGGCTGGAGAAGCTCGCCGCCGCCGCCAAGTCCGGCCAGATCATTCCGACCCGGCTGACCTTCGTCGATATCGCCGGCCTCGTGCGCGGCGCATCCAAGGGCGAAGGCCTCGGCAACCAGTTCCTCGCCAACATCCGCGAGGTCGACGCCATCGCGCATGTCGTGCGCTGCTTTGAAGACTCCGACATCACTCATGTCGAAGGCAAGATCGCCCCGCTCGCGGACATCGAGACCATCGAGACCGAGCTGATGCTCGCCGACCTCGACAGCCTCGAGAAGCGCGTCGACAATCTCACCAAGAAGGCCAAGGGCAACGACAAGGACGCCAAGGAGCAGCTCGACCTCGTCAACCGCACGCTGGTGCTCTTGCGCGAGGGCAAGCCTGCGCGCCTCGTCGAGCGCAAGGCCGAGGAGGAGCGGGCGTTCTCGATGCTCGGCCTGTTGTCGTCCAAGCCCGTGCTGTATGTCTGTAACGTCGAGGAAGGCTCGGCCGCGACCGGCAACGCCTTCTCCAAGGCGGTCGAGGAGCAGGCTGCGAAGGAAGGCGCGGTTGCTGTCGTCATCTCCGCCAAGATCGAGTCCGAGATCGCGACGATCTCCCGTGAAGAGCGCGCCGACTTCCTGGAGACGCTGGGCCTCGAAGAAGCCGGCCTGGATCGCCTGATCCGCGCCGGCTACATGCTGCTCGACCTCATCACCTACTTCACCGTGGGCCCGAAGGAAGCGCGCGCCTGGACCATCCATCGCGGCACCAAGGCGCCGGCGGCGGCCGGCGTGATCCACACCGATTTCGAGAAGGGCTTCATCCGCGCCGAGACCATCGCGTATGAGGACTACGTGGCGCTGGGCGGCGAAGCCGGCGCGCGCGATGCCGGCAAGCTCCGCCTCGAAGGCAAGGAATACGTCGTCGCCGACGGCGACGTGATGCATTTTAGGTTTAATACGTAAGCCGCAACGGACTCGTAGGGTGGGTTAGCCGTGCAGATACGCGAAGCGAATCTGGTCGGCGTAACCCACCTCTTCTGCTTCCGCGGAGATGGACAGTGGTGGGTTACGCCTTCGGCTAACCACCCTACGGCACCTGCGCCGGCCTCACCGCATCCCGCCGCCCTGGTCGCGGATCGCGCCGAGATGCTCGTTGATGCGGAAGACGATCAGGATCAGCTCCGCGACGATGCGTGAGAACACGATGCCGACGACGACGCTCGCGATCGAGGACAACAGCACCAGGAAGCCGCCGAACGGGCTGATCGCCATCGCAGCAAGGCCTGAGAAGATGCCGGAGAGGCCGAACAGGCAGATCAGCGCGATCACCAGCCAATAGAAGGTCTTGATGATCGTCGGCGTGATGAAGCGGTCCCATTGGAATAGATCGCTGAATGAAAACATTGCTTTCCCCAGGGCAAAATTTGGGCCGCGTCGATGCATTCTGGCCCTCGGCTGATCCGACTCAAAACCGCGGCCACCCCGTATGTAGCACGAGCCATGCGGGCCGGCGGGTTGAGATTGCTGCAAAGTGCGGCCACAATCTGTCATTCCCGCAAAGCTTTCCCAAGATGACCCTGACCTTCGAAGATTTCCCGCCCGGCCGGTTCGGAACGTTCGGCCCGCGCCATGTCACCCGCGACGAGATTCTGGCCTTTGCCGCCGAGTTCGATCCGCAGCCGATGCATCTCGACGAGGAGGCCGCGGCGAAAAGCATGCTGCGCGGCCTGTCCGGCTCGGGCTGGCACCTCTGCTCGCTGATGATGCGGATGATGGCCGATGGCTTCATCACCCGTGCCGCCTCGCTCGGCTCGCCCGGCGTCGACGAGGTACGCTGGCTCTCGCCCTTGCGGCCCGGCGACGATCTCACGCTTGACGTCGACGTCGTGGATGCGCGCACCTCGAAGAGCCGCCCGGAGCTCGGCATCGTCAAGTTCAAATGCACTGTGCGCAACGCTGCGGGGCAGGCCCTCGCCGAGATGACCTCGCCGATCCTGATCAAGCGACGCGAGGGAGCCGTCTGATGCGGTTCTTTGAAGATATCGCGATCGGACAGCGCCGCGAGATCGGCAGCTGTACGTTCACGGCGGAGTCCATCAAGACATTCGCCGCCAAGTTCGATCCGCAGCGCTTTCATCTCGACGAGGAGGAAGGCAAGAACTCGCTGTTCGGGGGGCTCGCGGCCTCGGGCTGGCATGTCGGCTCCGCCTGCATGAGCCTGCTCGTCGCCGACGGCCAGCGCCTGGCGCGCGAGGCCGCTTCGCGCGGCGAAGAGGTCGCGGTGTGGGGCCCGTCGCCGGGCTTTCGCGACCTGCGCTGGATCAGGCCGGTGCTTGCCGGAGACACCGTCTCCTACGTCAACGAGGTCATCGACAAGCGCACCTCCGCCTCGCGCCCCGGCTGGGGCATTCTGACGGCCCGCACCATCGGCACCAACCAGCGCGGCGAGGAGGTCTATTCCATCACCGCCTCAGCCTTCGTGCCGCTGCGGAAGACCGCTTAGTTTAGAATCGATCGAGCTGGTCGCAGTTCCTTCACCTCTCCCCGCTTGCGGGGAGAGGTCGAACTCGATCGCAGATCGAATTCGGGTGAGGGGGTACAGGTCTCTCGATGGATCTCACGTGTGGAGAGAGGCCCCTCACCCCAACCCTCTCCCCGTAAGAACGGGGCGAGGGAGAAGCGAAACCGAGCAAGTGTTGCCCGCGCGCTATGGACGCGATTCCGGGCGGCTGCCATAAGCCTGCGCAACATGGTTACCGCGAAGCAGTTTGGCGGAACCGGTGAGTTGCTAACTAATTATGAACCTGTCGCTGCCTATTTGAAACGAATTGGCAGAGACAGGGGACGAGGACCATGGCTGATCGCGGCGCACTCAAATTCGTTGGATTCATCTTCGCGACCGCGACGCTGGCCGTGATGCTGGTCGCCGGCATGGTGGTGAAGGGCTATGCCGATGGCGCCTACACGCTGGAAGCCTCGACCGTGGAAGCGGCCCAGTAAGAATTCGTTCATTTTTCAGGGCCGGTATCCGGCCCTGTGTCAGCGGCTGTAGACGAACGCCAGCACCGCAATCGCAACCGCCAGCAATCCGACAAAGCGCAGCATGATCGTGCCGAGCTGGTTCGGCGCGGGCCGCAGCGATATGGGGTCCGTGTTGTCGGGCCGAATGCTTTCCATGACATGTCCCCTGAGCCCGGCCGTACCTGCACGGGCGCTTGGCGTTTGTCGCCGGGGAGGGGCTGGGGGTTCAAAAGTGCACGCTCGTGTCCCGGACGCGCTGCAGCGTGCAACGCTGCTGCGCAGAGCCGGGACCGATCGCGCCGCGCATTCGCACTGACCATGGGCCCCGGCTCTGCGGCGCGTCACTGCGTGCCGCACCGCGTCCGGGGCACGAGACGTCGTGAATCAAAACCGCCGCGCTCCTTCCGGAACGCGGCGGCTGGTGATGCGGTGTTTTGCGATCAGCTGTTGCGCAGGCCGTCGGCGGCGCGCTTCCACTGCGCGACGTTGTCGGCGATCATGCGAGTCGACTTCATCGCGGCCTGGCTGAGCTGGGCATAGCCGGAGATCTCGCGCTGGACGCGCTGGCCTTCGGCATGCAGCAGGTCGCGCAGGCTCTCGAGCTCGGAGATCAAATTCTCGATCTCGGCGAGCGAGGTGCCGGCGACGCGCTGGATCAGCGAGTTGACGTTGTTGACGGTGGCTTCCGCGCTCGGGTCGAGCGGCGGCGCGTCGGTGGTGCTCGATGCCGGACGGCGCAGATAGGCGATGTCGTTGCGGACGAAATCGCGGATGCCGGCTTCGACCTCGGTCACGGCCGCGAGGTTGGTGTCGACCGTTTCGGTCTCGGTGGCTTCGATCTTCTCGGGACGGATGGCGTTCATCGGTGTTCCCCTGTTCGCGTTGAGCGCAGCGCGAGTGTCCCCCGCACGACGACGTCTGTGAGGCCGCCGCATCAGGGCGTCCGATTTTGACCGCAAATGGGCCGAGATGCGGCAAGGCCGGACCATTCGGGGGTTTTGCCGTGGCGTATGGTTAGGGAAGGGTGAATCGCGCAGCGAGGTGAATGCGCGGCTCGGTCGGTGCTCGTCTCCCTCTCCCCGTTCTTACGGGGAGAGGGCGGGGTGAGGGGCTGCATCCGCGATCACGGTGAGAGTTGGACTCGCGGAGAGTCCCCCTCACCCGGAATTTGCTTGCGCAAATTCCGGCCTCTCCCCGCATCCGCCTTCGCTGAAGCTTCGGCGGACAAGCGCGGGGAGAGGCGAAGACATCACCAGCTCTTCTTGAAGCCCGCCGTCACGCTCTTGTTGATCGCGCCTTGCGATGTCTCGCCGACCGAGCCGGAGACGGTGACGTTGTCGAACAGCTTCTGCTCGGCGCCGAACTTGCGCAGCCATTTGTCGTCGGTGGTCGACAGCGTCTGGCCGGCGGTGATGCTGGTGCCAGTGTCGGTGAGCGTGACCTTGGCGGTCTGCTCGGTGTCGTAATTGCGCGTGATGTGGCCGCCGATGCCGGGGACGGCGGTGGTGCCCTGCTGGTTGACGCTGTAGCCGTTCTGCAGCGTCAGCGAGGTGTCGCCCGACAGCGGCACCGATTTGGTCAGCGACGCCCCGATCCTGCTGTGCTCGGCGCCGGGATCGACCCGCGCTTCCACCGCGGTCTTGTCCCAGATCGAGCCCGCGCCGGGCGCGGTCGCCGCCGCCCAGGCGCTGCCGGAGGATTGCGGCAGGCTGCCGCCATTGGCAGCCTTCTGCGCCAGCAGCTCGGACATTGTCCTCGGCTCGCTCGCCACCGTCATGTCGGCGCCGACCCGCGTATCCCAGAACGAGAACACGGACTGCTTCACGGTCACCGCCGAGGAGCCGTTTGCATTGGGGTTCGACGACCAGTCCAGCCCCTCCTTGGCGGCGGCCCGGGCGCGCTTCTTGGCGGCCATGGGGTCAATGCCAGTCCCGGCATCGACTGCGAGCTGGCTCCAGTCGAGCTTGTCGACATCGATGCCCTTGAGCACGTCGGGGTCGTTGACGTCGGGCGCTTCTGCGGCCTCGGTCTCCGCCTCGTCCGCAGCCGCTGTCGGCGGAATGATCTGCGCCGAGACCGTCAGCACCGAGCTCAAAATGAATGCGGCCGCCAGCAACGGCAGCCTGGTCCAGCCAAACCCTGTCGAGAATTCCATCGTCCTGCCCGCGAGCCCCGGCGCATGCCTTTTGATAATATATATCGAGCTTCGGCCATGCGCCATTCCGCGCGGAATATGCTGATCCATCGTCGCGAAATTGTGACGGCTCGCCGCGAATGACGAACCAACGGGCCGCGCGAAAGGCGCGCGCCCAATGACGAGCTCTTGATGCGACGGCATCCGGCGGGGCTGGAGGCCAGGACGTCGCGATAGCCCTGTCATCGGTCCCGACAGGCGGGGCCCGTTGGCGTCCCCCTCAGCCGACGCTGGTCATCTTCGGCAGATGAATGGCGCGGCCGAGTGCCTGCTCGACCAGGTCGAAGGTGTCGATCAGCACGCGCATGCTGATCAGCTTGCCCGCCTTGAACTGGGCGAACTGCGCCACGCGCAAGCTGATCGGCTTGTTGTAATCCAGAGCGGTCAGCGAATAGCGCAGCATCGAGGCGGCGGAATCGACGCCCAGCATGATGCTCTCGCGATCGAAGCGGCGGACGTGGAAATTGTCGGCGAGCTGGCGGATGACGTCGAGCACGGCATTCTTGCCCTGGCGCGCGCCGAGGAACGGAAACATGTCGATCGGGCCGTAGAGCGCCCACTCGACGTCCTCGTCGATCAAGGCTTCGATATCCCTGAAATCCCGGTCGTTGATCGCGCGGTGCAACGCGCGCGAGAAACGCCAGAGGCTGTGCTCTGTCATTTGGGGCGGTCCTGAAGCTGGCTTGCGAAAAACGGAAAAACAACCCCATGCACAGTCAGGTGCGGGGGCTCAACTCGTTTGTATACGAATAAAATACGGGGTTTCGGCCAAAACGCAATTCACGTTTTCGCAATGCACCATTGAGCGGGTTTTGTGAGATTTACAATAGAACCCCGTAATTGTCCGGGTCTCGACGCTCATACCCCCGTGATCAGCGGCCCGATCTCGCGCTCCAAGACCTGCTGCACCAGGTCGTAGGAATCGATGATCTCGCGAATCTCCGCGACGAGCCCGCCGCGGAAGCTGTAGAACACCGCCATGTCGAATTGCACGACGCGGTCGTTGCTGCGCTTCCTGAAGTAAGCGTGCATATAGGTCGCGACCGCCTCACCCTCGGCGACGATATGCGGCGCCTTGTAGCGGATCTCCGAATAGCGCGACCAGACCGTCTGCCAGAGCTCGCGCAGCTCTTGCTTGCCGTGGCGCGGCACCATGTGCGGCAGCACGTCGATCGGCGCGTGGGTGAGGAAGTCGACGTCGTCGGTGCAGCAGGACAGTGCCGTCTCGATATCGCCGCGCGCGAAGGCGTCGAGCAGATGCACGACGCGTTGGCGATTCAGCTTCTCGACCGTCATCACGCCCGTCCTCGTTTGGCCCCGTGGCGTCGCGCAACGCTAACGCGCGGTTTCGCGCACCGGCAATCCGCAAAATCACAGGGATGTTGCAGACGGTTTGACGCGCGAGCGCAATGCCTGGTTCATGGTGTGCAATTGCTGGTTGAGTTGTGGGATGGCCGCACGAATTCGCGCTCTATCCGATTGCCTGGCGCGCAACGCGCATGGAGCAATGCGCAACATCACCGCAGGCGCAGGCGCATGGAAACCTCCGTCGGCTCGGCAAAGGCGAACCCGCTGCCGCGTCGGCGGTCCGCTCCCTCGCCCCGCTCGCGGGGAGAGGGTTGGGGTGAGGGGGAGTCTCCGCGGGGACGGTGACAGTTGGACTCGCGGAGGCTCCCCCTCACCCGGAATCCAAGCTGCGCTTGGATTCCGGCCTCTCCCCGCAGGCGGGGAGAGGCGAAGTGCCGCGTGACCCATCTCACATCACCCCACCGGCATCACAACTACCGTCATCCGCATGTCATCAGGGAGACGTGCCATGGCCGCCATCGCCACCGCCAGAAAGTCCCGCCTGCACAACGCGCTCGAAGGCCTCGCGCTGACTGCGACCCTGCAGAGCTTCCCGACCTTCGCCACTGCGGCCTTCCTGCTCAAGCTCATCGGCAACCACGACCTCGTCGGCGACCCCGGCGTCGCCATCTTCGTCGCCATCGCCTCGCTGATGCACGCAATGCTCGCGGTGGCTCTGGGCCCGAGCTTCCCCGCCGTTTTCAAGACCGTCTACGAGCCGAAATTCTTCGAGGCCCATCTGTCGCTGTCCGACAAGATCACCGCCTGGCGCACCCAGCCCGTCGCCTCGCTGCAACTCGTGACCATCGTGCTGCTGCTGTCGGTGATGGCCGTGGTGACGGCGAGTGTGGGGTGAGGGGACCCGAAGACCATTAATGGTACGATCGAGAAGGTTGTGCGAGCGGCTTGTTTCCTGATAGCTGTTCGCGGCATCAGACCCACCATTATCGCAAATAGAATCTTGAACGCCTTTCCTAAGGAACTAGCGAAGAAGGTCTCCGATCGTTGGCCAAACATGGTCGCAGGCGACTATGTGACGCCGCCTCTGCCGCCTCTCCGTCTCCTGCGCCACTTGCTCGAGGTCGCTTACCTGGCCGCAGCAACGCCTGAGGAAGCGCGATATCCTCAGTTCAATCTTCTTGCGGTGCCGAAGGAAGGGGCAGGAGAGGGAGGGCTTGGGAGTATTTGGAAGCTAGAAAGTCCTCGTCCTCTCTCGATCGATGAGCTAAGGCGCCTAGCTCCGTCGGTCGATTTCAAGAAGTCAGCGGTTCTCGTGGAGTGGAGCGATCGTGATTGGCACATAGCCGGGCTGGTCGACCTGGGCACATCGTGGGGGCGTGCGCGAACAGGTCTTCAGTATGAATATGACCATCCAAAAGCGCTTTTCGTGCAGGTCGAGCGCCCCGGAAAGATGAAAGTCTATCAAGGAGAGTTTCTTGTAGCGTCACTCTCCGACGGAAAATTACAGCGCATTAACGGCATCGACTATCATTTAGCCCTGCATGAACCGGTGCACAGGGGTCTTGAGAATTTGGCGGAACGAATTGCGTCGCCAAAGGAAGAACATCCGCGGGAATATCATAATTTCGTGTTTACGGCGCATTGGAATATCATTGCTGCGATTGCGAATTGCATTAGCGATGAGGCGCATGGCGGCGCTGTAATACTAGTGCCTCCTAAGACAATTCCTTCGGAGCAAGATGTACGGATTAAGTACCGACAGAACTCTGGAAACCTTACCGATGCATTCATTGAATTTATGAACGCAAGAAATAGGTCTATCGATCTCGTCCTTCAAATTGAAAGCGGCCAGTCGTCCAAGGCTGTCCGAGGTGCATGGGCTCAAGCAGAATTGGAGTTAGCGAAGGCGCAGTCGAAGCTTGTTGAAGCGATACGATTTGTGGCTCGTCTGTCGGGCTGTGATGGTGCGATCTTGCTTTCGCAGGATCTACGGTTGCTAGGATTCGGTACCGAAATTCGAGCTGAGTTTGAACCCAAGTCCAAGGTTTGGGAGGTTCTCGATGAAATGCGTAACACCGGACGGGAAATGGACGTTGAGCAATTCGGATTGCGTCACCGATCCGCGATTAAGTTAGTCAGCAAACAACCCGAGTACACAGCAATCGTAATTTCGCAAGATGGGCCAACCAGCGTTGTTTGGTACGACCGCAAACGAATCAACGTTAGGAAAGGAGTTCCACTAACCAATCTCAATATGCCCTGGGCATAGGTTTTTTCGCTGGTTCGAATTGGATGCGCAGTCTACCTCTTCTTCCACCCCCCGCGCCGCCCCGGCGCCCCGCCCGTCGACTTCGGCGCCGGCCCGAACTCCGGGCCCGACTGCCTTGAGTCCGTCGGCTGGATGATGCGGCTGGTGCTGCCGAACGGCTTTGACGGGAGCGCGCGGCCCTCGCGGTAGGGCAGCGATTCCGGGCCGTGCATCTCGTCGAGATGCGGCTTGTGCACCTTCGAGCCGCTGCCGCCGCCGCTGGCTTTCAGCGCGGAGCTCACGGTTTTCTTCTTCATGGCGCTGACGGGCAAATTGGCGGCATCGCCGTATTTCTTCGCCCCCGCATAGGCGCCGGCCTTGCCTGCCACCGCGCGCTGCTTGGCGGTGGGGTCGTCGACCACGGCGAGCTCGGTGGCGCGCAGGCGCTTGACTTCGTCGCGCAGGCGGGCGGCTTCCTCGAAGTTCAGGTCGGCGGCGGCCTCGCGCATGCGGGTTTCGAGATCGGCGAGCACGGCTTCGAAATTGTGGCCGATCGAGATGACGTCGTCGGTCATGTCGTGGCCGCCGACCTCGACCAGCACGTGGTCGCGCTCGTAGACGGAGTTGAGGATGTCGCCGATCTGCTTCTTCACGCTCTCCGGCGTGATGCCGTTGGCGGTGTTGTACTCGACCTGCTTCTCGCGGCGCCGGTTGGTCTCGGCGATCGCGCGCTCCATCGATCCGGTCATCTGGTCGGCATAGAGGATCACCTTGCCGTCGACGTTACGCGCGGCGCGGCCGATGGTCTGGATCAGCGAGGTCTCGCTGCGCAGAAAGCCTTCCTTGTCGGCGTCGAGAATCGCGACCAGCGCGCATTCGGGAATGTCGAGGCCTTCGCGCAAGAGGTTGATGCCGACCAGCGCGTCGAACGCACCGAGACGCAGATCGCGGATGATCTCGATGCGCTCGATGGTGTCGATATCGGAATGCATGTAGCGGACGCGAATGCCCTGCTCGTGCAGATATTCGGTGAGGTCCTCCGCCATGCGCTTGGTCAGCACGGTGATCAGCGAGCGATAGCCGGCCTGCGCGGTGGCGCGGACCTCGCCGACGAGATCGTCGACCTGCGTGCGGGCGGGGCGGATATCAACGGGAGGATCAATAAGTCCGGTCGGGCGGATCACCTGCTCGACGAACACGCCGCCGCTCTCGTTCAGCTCCCAGCCGCCCGGCGTCGCCGATACCGCGACGGTCTGCGGCCGCATCATGTCCCATTCCTCGAAGCGAAGCGGGCGGTTGTCCATGCAGGAGGGCAGGCGGAAGCCGTATTCCGCCAGCGTCGCCTTGCGGCGGAAGTCGCCGCGGAACATGGCGCCGATCTGCGGAATGGTGACGTGGCTCTCGTCGGCGAAGATCAGCGCGTTGTCGGGGACGTATTCGAACAGCGTCGGCGGCGGCTCGCCGGGGCGGCGGCCGGTGAGATAGCGCGAATAGTTCTCGATGCCGGCGCAGCTTCCGGTCGCCTCCATCATCTCGAGGTCGAAGGTGGTGCGCTGCTCCAGCCGCTGGGCTTCGAGCAGGCGGCCCTGGTCGTGCAGCTGGTCGAGCCGCTGCTTCAATTCGAACTTGATCGACTTGATCGCCTGCACCAGTGTCGGCCGCGGCGTCACATAGTGCGAGTTGGCGTACATCTTGATGAATTCGAGCTCGTCCTGCTTGTGGCCGGTAAGCGGATCGAATTCCTCGATGGCCTCGATGGTGTCGCCGAACAGGTTCACGCGCCAAGCGCGATCTTCATAGTGCGCCGGGAAAATATCGATCACATCACCACGCACGCGAAACGTGCCGCGGGTGAAATCGGCCTGGGTGCGCTTGTACTGGAGCGCGACGAGGTCGGCGATCAGCTGGCGCTGGTCGATGCGCTCGCCCTTCTTCAGCGCGAAGGTCATCGCGGTGTAGGTCTCGACCGAGCCGATACCGTAGATGCAGGACACCGAGGCGACGATGATGACGTCGTCGCGCTCCAGCAGCGCGCGCGTCGCCGAGTGGCGCATGCGGTCGATCTGCTCGTTGATGGAGGAGTCCTTCTCGATGTAGGTGTCGGTGCGCGGGACGTAGGCTTCAGGCTGGTAGTAGTCGTAATACGAGACGAAATACTCGACCGCGTTATCAGGAAAAAAGTTCTTGAACTCGCCATAGAGCTGGGCGGCCAGCGTCTTGTTCGGCGCCAGGATCAGCGCCGGGCGCTGCGTCGCCTCGATCACCTTGGCCATGGTGTAGGTCTTGCCCGAGCCGGTGACGCCGAGCAGCACCTGCGAACGGTCGTTACGCTGGATGCCCTCGACCAGCTCGGCGATCGCGGTCGGCTGGTCGCCTTTGGGCTCGTAGGCTGACTTGATCTCGAAGCGGACGCCGCCTTCGGACTTTTCCGGGCGCGGTGGCCGGTGCGGCGTCCACACCTTCATGGAGCCGTCGTCCTTGCGGAACTCGGGACGGCCCTCGCGGATCAACGATTCCAGTGCGTCGGCGGTCGCCTTGACGCCCAGCGCCTCCATCTTGGAACGCGGCGGACGCGCCAGCGCCTCCGCATCGTCCTCCTCGGTCGGCAGTCCGAGCTGCCGCGCCAGTTCCGGATCGAGTGTCGGGATCGTGGCCGCAGTGCCGTAATTGGCCTGTGGTGCCTCCTCCAGTCCCGCGGGGCGGTCGCTGGGGAAGTCCTTAGGCGTCGAAGCCCGCGCGCGATGCGCCGCAGCCTCGCCTCCGGCGCGGCGGTCGCGCGAATTATCCGGCGGCGGCTGCAGCCCGGTGCCCGAGCCAAGCCCGGCATCGCCGCGATTGATCGCGGGATTGAGCAATTCGGCCAGCGCCGGCCCGATCGGCTGCACGTCAGGGCGGTGCGCTTTAGAATTCGGTGCCTTCGAGTTCGGGGCCTTGGTCTTGGGGGATTTGCCGGATTTTTCGGGAGATGCAGGTTTCTTCGCCATGGGGCGAATATGGGACGAGTCCGCCCCTCAATAAAGGGCGAATGACCCGCCATGCTCAGGCTGCTGACAGCAGGTTGGCAGCAGCCGTGCGGTTCACGCCGCCGGCAGCGGCCCCTCGTCGTCCCCAGCGGTGACATTCGGCTCGAGGATGTCGAGGTGAATGCCGCCGCAATCGGTGCAGCGCATGGTCCAGTACTCGCATCCGGCGCGGCCGCCGATCACGCGGAGCACCGCGAGATCGCCGTCGCATTCCGGGCAGTTGGAGAGCACTGCGCGGGCGTAGATCCGCGGCTGCGCTGCATCGGTTTCGATGATGGACATGACCGGTTCCCCCCTTTGTGCCGCCCTGTCTCTGGTCCGCCTGCGGACCGCCTATTCGTCGTCGCTGCCGGCCCGTAGCCGGAAACGATCGATGTGGTGCTTGGCATCGGCAATCGCGGCATCACGATCGGGCCAGGCGAAGCCGACTTCCATGGCAGGAAACAGCACGCCGTCGATGGCCACCGGGCTGAAATCGGCACGCCGGATCCGCGCGTGCCACAGCCCCTTGCCAGCTTCGAAGGATTCGATGTCAAAGCCGTCGTAAAGGGTCGTCATGAGTGTAGGTCCCACGTTTCTTTTCGGAGGGTCAGGGGACCACGTTTGCGGATTCTGGGATGTGAAGCCGTTCACAAGCGCTGCGATTTTTTGCCCAGGACTTATCCATCAGGGCTAATCGAAGAGGCTTCAGTTCCGCGCGGAACTGCGGCCGGCCCGGCGCACGGGGCGGGCCGCGGGCTCCGATGCCGCCCGCATGATCCAGCGGCGGAAGGCGGCAAAGTCGCGCTGCTCGGTCTGGAAGCTGCGATAGAGCAGATACCAGCGCATGCCCTTGGGCACCGAGAGGTCGAAGGGTGCCACCAGCCGGCCGGCCGCGAGATCGTCGTCGATATAGGGGCGGATGCCCATGGCGATGCCGAGCCCGTCGGCCGCGGCCTGCAGCGCCTGGCCGTAGAACTGGAACTCGGGCCCACGCGCGTTGATCCGCGTAGCGCCCGCGGCCTTCAGCCAGATTGGCCAGTCGTCGGGTGAATGCGCAACGCGGATCAGGCTCGGTCCCTTCAGGTCGGCCGGGCGCTTCAGGCCGCCCGCCAAGCGCGGCACGCAGACGGGGGTGAGGTCGCCGGCGAACAGCGGCTCGGCGACGAGGCCGGGCCAGTCGCCGGTGCCGAGCTTGATGCCGCAGCTCCAGTCTTCGCCAAACGGCACCGCGGCGCCGCCGGTGGTGAAGCGCACCTCGATGTCGGGCTCCTCGCTGCGAAACTCCGACAGGCGCGGGATCAGCCAGCGCATCGCAAAGGTGTGACCGACGCCGATGGTGAGCACGCGCACGCTGGCAGGCGCCGTCACCTGCGCCGTGAGGCTCGCCAGCGCATCGAAGATCGGGGTCAGCCCGCCCTGATAGGCGCGGCCGGCCTGCGTCAGCACCAGGCGGTTGGCCTTGCGTTCGAACAACGCGACGCCGAGCCGCTCTTCCAGCAGGTGCACCATGCGGCTGACGGCGGCTGCCGACACGCTCAGCTCCTGCCCGGCCGCAGCAAAGCTGCCGGTCCGCGCCGCCGCCTCGAACGCCTTGATGCCGTTGAGAAACAGCAGCCGCCGCAAATGCCCGACCCTCAGGAAAGCTGATGCCAGGGCAAGATAACTCAGTTTGCGCGAGAGAAGCAAGCGAGGCACAACTTGCAGCGTCGATTTTAGGCTGACTTGTCGGGAACGCCGCGGCTTCTTCGCCTCCCCCGCCTGCGGAGAGAGGCCGGAATTTGCGAGGGCAAATTCCGGGTGAGGGGGACTCTCCGTCCAACTGCCGCCGTCCCCGCGGAGACTCCCCCTCACCCCACCCTCTCCCCGCAAGCAGGGCGAGGGGGAATGAGCAGTCTGCGTCCCTTACCGACCAACCGGAGAACTCCCTCGTGACGCCCATCATGATCGCGGCCCTCGGATTGCTGATGGTGGCAACCGCGTTCCTGTCGGGGCTGTTCGGCATGGCGGGCGGGCTGATCCTGATCGGCGTGCTCCTGGCCTTGGCCTTGATGCCGCTGCCGACCGCGATGGTGCTGCATGCGATCACGCAGATGGCCTCGAACGGCTGGCGCGCGTTCTTGTGGCGGGCGCATATCCGCTGGCGGCCGGTCGCGAACTATATGGTGGGCGCTGCCGTCGCGCTCGCGGCCTGGTCGCTCACCCGCTACGTGCCGGACAAGCCGACGGCGCTGCTCTTGCTCGGCATCACCCCGTTCATGGCGCGGCTGCTTCCCGCGAACATCAAGCCGGATCCTGATAGGCTCTGGCAGGGCACGGTCTATGGCACGATCTGCATGGGTCTGATGCTGATGACCGGCGTGTCGGGGCCGCTGCTCGACACCTTCTTCCTCGGCGGCGATTTCGGCCGGCGCGAGAAGGTCGCGACCAAGGCGATGTGCCAGCTCGTCAGCCATTTCACCAAGCTGGTCTATTTCGGCGGCATCATCGATCAGGCCGCCAGCCTCGATCCCGTGCTCGCCGGCGTCGCGATACTCGCGTCGATGCTCGGCACCACGCTGGCGCGGCGCATCCTCGAGGCCATGACCGACCAGCAATTCATCGCCTGGTCCAACAAGCTGATCACCACCATCGCCTGCTACTACATCGCCCATGGCGGCTGGCTCCTGGTTCGGACCCCGGTGCTCGCAGCTTTCGACAGGGGAGGTTTGCAATGAGCGAGACGGCCGATCCGCTGGTGCTGGACTTCGTCGAATGGGTCGCGCGCGAGCCGCGCGCCTATGCCGAGGTGATCGCGACCTGGAAGACCTCGTGCCCGCGCCTCACCATCTGGGAAGACGCCACTGAGCGGGGTTACGTCGCGCGCGAGACGCTGCCCGGTGTCGGGCTCGTCATCGCGGTGACGGAAGGCGGCGAGAGGTTGCTGCGCACCAACGGGCGGTGATTTTCACGACTATTTCTACATCGTCATTGCGAGCGCCAGCGAAGCAATCCAGAATGTCGCTGCGGAAGCAGTCTGGATTGCTTCGTCGCAAGGGCTCCTCGCAATGACGGAGCATGAGGAGGCCGCCAATCTCGCTCAAGCTCTACGAACTCGTCGGCACCGATCCCGCGCGCCCGTTCAGCCCGTATTGCTGGCGCACCCGGATGGCGCTGGCGCACAAGGGACTATCGGCGGAGACGCTGCCCTGGCGCTTCACCGAGAAGAGCGCGCTTGCCCCGCACGGCTCGGAGAAGGTGCCGGTGCTGCTGCATCACGACAAGCCGGTGGTCGATTCCTGGACCATCGCGAATTATCTCGAGGACAATTTCCCGGATCGCCCGTCGCTGTTTGGCGGCGATGGCGGCCGCGCCATGGCGCGCATGATCAATGCATGGGGCGACATCGCCATCGTCGGCGGCATCTTTCCGCTCGTCATCGCCGACATCCCGAAGAATCTGGCCGAGGTCGACGCAGCCTATTTCCGCAAGTCCCGCGAGACGCGCTTCGGCGGCAAGACTCTCGAAGAGATCATGGCGAGCCGCGATGCCGGCGTCGTCGCATTCCGCAAGTCGCTGGAGGTGATGCGGCAGACGTTCAAGACGCAGCCCTTCATCGGCGGCAACGCGCCGAACTACGCCGACTACATCATCTTCGGCGGTTTCCAATGGGCGCGCGTGGTCAGCCCGTTCAAGCTGCTGGAGGCGGATGATCCGGTCTATGCCTGGCGGGAAAAGCTGCTCGATGCGTTCGACGGCATGGCGCGAAAGTCGCCGGGGCATGCGGTGTAACACACGTCGCTTCGTAGGGTGGGCAAAGGCGCAAAGCGCCGTGCCCACCATCTCTCTCGATCGCCAAAAATGCGTGGGCACGCTTCGCTTTGCCCACCCTACGATACTGCCTCCGCCGCCGCTTTCCGCAAACACTCCCGGCACAGGCAGTCCTCGCCCTCGATCGGCATCGGCAGCCGTGCCGTCTCCTCCGCACACCAGCAATTGCCGGAGGGATCGCAGCCGAATTCGCTGCCGCAACGGGAGCAGGTGAGACGGCGCGCGAATGCCGGCGCTGACGGCATTTCTTTCGGATTTGTCATGATTTACGTCGAAGCTTCGCCGTCATTTTCATGTCGGGTTCATCTGTCGCTGCGGTATATTACGCGCCGCGCACGTATCAGGAAAGCGGCTCCCAACGCGCGAAGGACAAATCGATGGCCCGCGATTCGCAAGCCGCCCTCGTCGCGCTCAACCGCTTTGGCCTCGGCGCCCGCGGCGGTGCATCGGGCGATCTCATCAACGCAGCCTCCGATCCGCGCGGCTTCGTGAAGGCGGAGCTCGCGCGTCCCAACGGCGTGCTGCTGGAGGCGCCAGGCCTGCAATCGACGCCGCAGCTCGGGCAGGCCGTGTTTGTCTATCAGGACCAGGTCAAGCAGGCGCGTGAGGCCGCGAAGGCCGCGGCGCCCGCCGAGACGCCGGCTCAAGCGCCTGCCGATCAGAGGCCCGCCCTGCGCCGCAATCTCTCGCTGAACACAGCCGCGACCGAGATCGCCGGCCGGATGGCCGAGGCGAAGCCGGCTGCTGCGCCGGCCAAGCCCGAGACCATGCAGCCGAATGCGGCCACGCCGCCTGCCGCAAAGCCGGCACCGCAACCGCTCAACGTGATTCAAAAGACCTTTCGCGCCGAGGCGCTGGCGCGCCTGCAGCGCGCGACGCTGGCCGAGTGCGGCTTCACCGAACGTCTCGTGGTGTTCTGGTCCAACCATTTCTGCATCTCCGCCAGCAAGGGCGAGCTGGCGCGGATCTGGGCGGGCGCGTTCGAGCGCGAGGCGATCAGGCCGCACGTGCTCGGGCGTTTCGCGGACATGCTGAAGGCGGTCGAGCAGCATCCGGCGATGCTGTTCTTCCTCGACAACCAGCAATCGCTCGGTCCGGATTCGCGCGCCGGGCAGAACCGCAAGCGCGGTCTCAACGAAAATCTCGCGCGCGAGATCATGGAGCTGCATACGCTCGGCGTCGGCGGCGGCTACACGCAAGGCGACGTCACCTCGCTCGCGCGCATCATCACGGGCTGGACCTTTGCCGGAAGGCAGGGGCAGCTAGGGATCCCCGGCTCCTTCGTCTTCAACGTCAATGCGCATCAGCCTGGGCCGCAAGTCCTGCTCGGCAAGAGCTACGAGGCCACCGGGCTCGCGCAGGGCGAAGCCGCGCTCGCCGACCTCGCGCGACATCCGTCGACCGCGACCTTCATCGCCACCAAATTCGTCCGTCACTTCGTCGCAGATGATCCGCCGCCGGCGCTCGTTGCGCGCCTGCGCGACGTCTTCGTCAAGACCGACGGCGATCTCAAGGCGATGGCGACCACGCTCGTCGATTCCGACGAGGCTTGGCGCGCGCCGCTCGCCAAGATGCGCTCGCCTTACGATTTCCTGGTTGCGAGCGGCCGGCTGCTGGCGCGCGTGCCGGAGGATCCCGGCGCCTATCTGAACAATCTCAATCTGCTCGGCCAGCCGCTATGGTCACCGCCGGGCCCGAACGGCTTTCCCGATACCAATGCCGCCTGGGCCGCGCCTGAAGGCATCAAGCTCAGGCTCGACATCGCCGCGCAGATCGGCGCGCGGCTCGGCAACAACATCGATCCGCTCGATCTGCTGGAGTTCGCCGCGGCCGACGCCGCCTCGAGCGAAACGCGCCGCACCATCGAGCGCGCGGAGTCGCGCCAGCAGGCGCTGGCGCTGCTGCTGATGTCGCCGGAAATGCAGAGGAGATGATGATGATCGACTGCGTCGAGAACCGGCTCCTCACATCGCGCCGTGGTCTCCTGCTCGGCGGCGCCTCCTTTGCAGCCTGGGCTTACCTGCCGAAATTCGCCCGCGCGGCCGACGGGCGCGACCCGCGATTGGTCGTCGTGATCCTGCGCGGTGCGCTCGACGGGCTCTCGACCGTCGCGCCGATTGGCGACGCCGATTATTCCGGCCTGCACGGTTCGATCGCGCTCACGGCCGATGGCGCGCATCCCGCGATCATGCTCGATTCCTTCTTCGGGCTGCATCCGTCGATGCCGGAGTTCGCGCGCATGTACAGGGATCGGCATGCCGCGGTGATTCATGCGGTGGCAACGCCCTATCGCGACCGCTCGCACTTCGATGGCCAGGATGTGCTCGAAAGCGGCTATGCCGGTCCCGGCCGCGTGCAGTCCGGCTGGCTCAACCGCGCGCTGGAAGCGCTGCCGCGCGGCGAGCGGGTGTCGAGCGGTCTTGCGGTCGGCCCCACCACGCCGCTGGTGCTGCGCGGCAATGCGCTGACCGTCGGCTGGGCGCCGGTAGCGCTGCCGCAGGCGGATGACGACACCACGATGCGGCTCATCGAGCTCTATCGACACCGCGATCCCGCGCTGGCCTCGGTGCTGTCGCAAGGCCTCCAGCTCGACAAGGTCGCGAGTGGCGACGACATGAAAGCGACGCGCGGTAACGCCGTCGCACAGATGCGCCAGGTCGCGCGCGGCGCCGCAAAGCTGATGGCGGCCGACGACGGCCCGCGCATCGCCGCGCTCGCCTTCGACGGCTGGGATACGCATGCCAATGAAGGCGGCCCTGTGGGGCGTCTCGCCTTCCTGCTCGGCGGCCTCGACGGCGCGCTCGCCGAGTTCGAAGGCGGCCTGGGGAATCGCTGGCGCGATACCGTCGTCGTCATCGCCACCGAGTTCGGCCGCACCGCGCGCATCAACGGCACCGACGGCACCGATCATGGCACGGCTACCGTCGCACTGCTCGCCGGCGGCGCGGTGAAAGGCGGCCGAGTCATCTCAGATTGGCCGGGCCTCAAGGTCGCGAACTTGTATGAGGGCCGCGACCTGAAGCCGACCACGGACTTGCGCTCCGTGATCAAGGGCGTGCTGCAGGATCAGTTCGGCCTGTCCGATCGCGTGCTGGCGGAGACGGTGTTTCCCGACAGCACAAGTGCAAGGCCGATGAAGGGGCTTGTGGCTTAACCTCTCCCCGCTCTTCGGGGAGAGGTCGGATCGCTATGGCGCGCAATTGCGCGCCTGAGCGATCCGGGTGAGGGGCAGCGCACACTGTTGCCAAGAGGGCAGTATATCCGATTCCCACATTGACCGTGCGTGCATCGCGCACATCGCCTACAATCGAGACCGAGCTCGCGGAAGCAGCCCCTCACCCCGCCCTCTCCCCGCAAGAACGGGGCGAGGGAGCGAGAGGGCGATGCGTCCCTTCTCGCCTACAGGAGAACCCCCCAATGTACATCGCCATGAACCGCTTCCGCGTCGCCAAGGGCTCCGAGTCTGCCTTCGAGCAGGTCTGGCTCACCCGCGACACCCATCTCGACAAGGTGCCGGGCTTCGTCGAATTCCATCTGCTGCGTGGGCCGGAAGCCGAGGACCACACGCTGTACGCTTCGCACACCGTCTGGGCGAACCACGCCGCCTTCGAGGCCTGGACCAAGTCGGAGGCGTTTCGCGCGGCGCATCACCGGGCGGGCGACAACAAGCCGCTTTATCTCGGCCATCCCCAGTTCGAAGGCTTCGAGGTGATGCAGACGGTGGGGCGCGGCGCGAAGTGACGCTGCCGCAAAAAAATGCGGCCCCTGTCAGACGCGGCGACTGACGGGGACCGCTTGGGGCGCTTGATCGGTGACGGGGGCCTGACCAGACGCAAGGCCAGCGTAGCCTTGCTATGTTACGCGCGGGTGACAGGCGGAGTTATCCACAGGGCTCCAGGGCGCAGGACTCAGAAGATCTTGCGATAGACGATGAAGCCGGACCGCTCCGCGACCTTGTCGTAAAGGTGCTGCGCCGTGACATTGGTCTCGTGCGTCTGCCAATAGACGCGCGGCGATCCCGCGAGCTTCGCCCGCTCGTAGACGCCATGGATCAGCGCCGAGCCGACGC
Organism: Bradyrhizobium sp. USDA 4354; assembly: GCF_054060315.1. Taxonomy (NCBI): domain Bacteria; kingdom Pseudomonadati; phylum Pseudomonadota; class Alphaproteobacteria; order Hyphomicrobiales; family Nitrobacteraceae; genus Bradyrhizobium; species Bradyrhizobium sp. USDA 4354. Next base: position 2,743,840 of record NZ_JBSSDC010000001.1, read on the forward strand.
CCTTGCCGCGCGCCGCCTCGGACGTGAACAGGTCCTGCAAATAGCAGGACGGCTCGATCGCGGTGGTGCTGCGATGAAACAGATAATGCGTCAGCCCGAGCAAGCGGCCGCCGTCCTCGGCGACCAGCGCGTGCATCGGCTCATAGGCGTCGAAGAAGCGCTGCCACGTCATGCGCGTGATCTCGGGCGCGAGCGCCGTCGGACCGGAGCGGCCGTAGAAGGCATTGTAGCCGTCCCATAGCGGCAGCCATTGGTCGTAATCCTGCCTGGTGACGGCGCGAATGGTGAGAGACATGTGAGTTTCCGCGATCGATGAAGTCTCCTTCATACGCGATGATGGGCGAGGCGATCAATTGTCTCAACATTCGGATGGATATGCAGTCGTGGCAACAGTGTGCCATGCCCCTCACCCGGATCGCACCGGACGATGCTGCGCATCACCGGAGCGATCCGACCTCTCCCCGCAGAAGAGCGGGGAGAGGTTAAGACGCGCAGCGCGCGATGTCCTCAAGTGAGGGACGCACCGCTCTATCACTCCCTCGCCCCGCTCTTGCGGGGAGAGGGTGGGGTGAGGGGCTATTTCCGCGGGCGCAGTTTGCACTCGCGTCAATCCGCGACGCGCAAGTACCGCATCAGCTTGCGGTCCGCGGGGTCGCGCAGGGAGCGGTAGTAGTCGGCGCGCGACAGCGCGTCGGTGTGGCGCACGAGGTCGGTCACCGGGGTGTAGCTTAGCATCCGCCCGCCGTCGGGCAGCGCGGTGCAGACGAAGCGCAGCACCTCGCCGTTTCGCAATTTGATGTTGATCGGAGTGGCATCGCCAATCCGCACCATCTCCATGCGCTGCGCGATGAAGGTGCCGAGCTCGTCCTCGGGCAGCTCGAACGCGCCGGTGTCGCGGCCGTGATACATCAGCGCGATGAAGGGCGGCTTGCCGTCGGCGATCTCGTCCGGCACCGCAAAATAATCGCGGAACGCGCGGTTGATGAATTCGGCCCGGGTCTCGCCATCGAGCAGCACGACGCCGATATCGACCTGGTCGAGCGCGGCCGACAGCCGCGCGGCCGTGGCGTGGCTCCGGCGCTCGGCCGCGAACGTGCCGAGCAGCCGCTCGCGCATCAGGCCGGTGATGCCGGCGGTGCCGGCAGCCGTGATGGCCAGGAGACCGAGCCGGACCAGATCGGCGCTGCCATAGCCGGAAACGCCGTGGTGGTTGAGGAAGAACAGCGCCGCGCCGATCACCGCGACGACCGCGGTCGTCATCGCGGAGGCGAGACCCGCGAGCGCGCCGGCGAGAGCCACGATGCAGACGAACAGCGGCGCCGGCGAGGGCGTGGGGATAATGCGGTCGAACAGCATGGCCAGCAGCAGGGCTGCTGCCGTCAGCGCCGGACCGGAGATCGCACGCCATCCGAACCGCATGGGACCAGTCTCGCTCCTTCCGAACGAGGGAACGCCGCAACACTGACTGATTGTTGCGCCATAGCGATACAGTTTCGCGCGGCGTGCTTAAGGCGCGCTTGCGTGCAAGCGTAAGGCTTTCGGATGATTTTAGACCATGTGCGCGTGCTTGACGCGCTGCTGCAGCGTCGGCGCATTCAGCGTCGACGTCCCCGTGCCCTTGCGCGTGCCGACGATGATCAACAGCGATGCCGCGACCAGGATGGCCGCAGTCAGGGTGATTGCAACGACTACCACAGGTGATTTCATCGACGTCCCGTCGCGATGCCGGTCGGCGCGGGCCGCGCGGCGCCCTGAAGGCTGGTCCAGGATGAAACGGGAATCAGACCGGCAGGCCCATCGCCATGGTCGCCTTGGTCGACAGCACCGTCAGGGTGACGATCAGGCACAGCGAGAGTGCGGCGACGGCGAGCGAGGCCGCGACCGCATGGGTGAGCCGGGAAGACGCGACGGTAGCGGATTGGCTCTGAAAGCCTTCCGTGCCGGACGCCCGCATCATGGTCTAAATCCTTCAACACGCGAGCGAATCACCCGCGACTTTCCAGAATTTCCCAGTTTCAACCGGCAATATTGCGGCGGCTACCGCGCTGAAAGTGGCGGGATTGCGGCAAGGATGGTCCTTATGCCCGCTATTCGCCGGAGCCGGTCGCGCCGTCAGGCTCCCGCCGCGATGCTGGCGGGGTCGTCGATGTCGGCCGGGCGCCAGTCCATCGTCACGAAGCCGGGCGCAGCTTCGACGCGCTTGAGCCAGTCCCGGATCGCCGGGAAGGTGGACAGATCGAAATCGCAGCGGTCGGCGAGGTGGGTGTAGCCGTACAGCGCGATGTCGGCGACCGTGAGCTGGCGCGCGGCGAAATAGGCGTTGGTCTTGAGATGGTTCTCCATCACCTGGAGCGCGCCATAGCCGCGCTCCATCCAGTCCTCCAGCGAATGGGTCTGGAGGTCGCGGCCGCCCTTGACCAGCGACAGCCAGAAATAGGCCGCGCCGATGTTCGGCTCGAGCGCGTGCTGCTCGAAGAACATCCATTGCAACGCCTCGGCGCGATCGATGCGGTTTTCCGGCGCGAGCGGCGTGCCGACGGCGACGTACCAGAGGATGGCGTTGGACTCGGCGAGATAGCGGTCCTGGCCGACCTCGAGCAGCGGCACCTGCCCCGACGGGTTCTTGCTCAGAAAGTCCGGCGTGCGGCTCTCGCCGCGCAGAATGTCCACCTCCACTGCTTCGTAAGGCAGGTTGAGCAGCGCCAGCGCAAGGCGGACCTTGTAGCTGTTGCCCGAGCGTTGCATCGAGTAGAGCTTGTACATTCTGGGATTCGAATCCGAGGACGGGAAGACGCGGCGCTCGTTGCCCGCGAGGCGGCTAAACAATGATGCCGATGCGAATCCGCCGCAAGAGCCAGCCAATAGAAAAACTCGAAAGCCCTACCGCACTGCAATGCTGCGGAAGATCATTTCCGCGCGGCGATGCAATTCAGTTCACGCTTGCGTCAACGCGTTGAAGCAGTGTGCTAGGCACCGGTGTGAGACGGCTTAGCTGCCAACGTTGGCCGCCAAAACCTCCGCATCTTCATGGCCGGGTCAAGCCCGGGCATGACGAACCACCTGTCGACCACGCAAAATTGCTCCGAGGACAGGCCTTGCCGGATATGAGGGATCTGGGCGGCAAAGTTGCGCAATATTGCGGGAAATCGCACTTCGAAACGCTCGAAAATCGTAAACTTTTCCGAGATCGGGCCGAAGTTTCTTGCAGCGCAGCGGCACACGTTTTAGGGTGGCTCATTCCCACAATCAGAGTCGTGAGGCGAAAGGCTTCACGACGCTTGTCAGGAGATGATGATGTCCTTCCTTGCCGCTGCGCTCGACCGTGTGAAGCCGTCCGCGACCATCGCGGTCACGGATAAAGCACGCGCGCTGAAAGCGGCGGGGCGCAACGTCATTGGCCTCGGTGCTGGCGAGCCCGATTTCGACACGCCCGCCAACATCAAGCTGGCGGCGATCCGCGCCATCGAGGCCGGCAAGACCAAGTACACCGCGGTCGACGGCATCCCCGAGCTGAAGGACGCCATCATCGCCAAGTTTCAGCGCGAGAACGGCGTCGTCTACAAGCCGAACCAGATCATCGTCGGCACCGGCGGCAAGCAGGTGCTCTACAACGCGCTGATGGCGACCATTAATCCGGGCGACGAGGTGATCATCCCCGCGCCCTACTGGGTCAGCTATCCTGAAATGGTGGCGCTCGCCGGCGGCGAGCCGGTGCCGGTAGTCTGCACCGCCGCGACCGGCTTCAAGCTCGGGGCCGAGGCGCTCGAGCGGGCGATCACGCCGAAGACCAAATGGGTCATCCTGTGCTCGCCGTCGAACCCGACCGGCGCGGCCTACACCAAGGCCGAGCTGAAGGCGCTCACCGACGTGCTGGTCAAGCATCCGCATGTCTGGGTGATGACCGACGACATGTACGAGCATCTTGTCTATGACGACTTCCAGTTCACCACCGTCGCGCAGGTCGAGCCCGGCCTCTACGACCGCACGCTCACGGTGAACGGCGTCTCCAAGGCTTATTGCATGACCGGCTGGCGTATCGGCTATGCCGGCGGTCCGGCTCATCTCATCAAGGCGATGTCGACGATCCAGTCGCAATCGACCTCGAACCCGTGCTCGATCGCGCAGTGGGCCTCGGTCGAGGCGCTGAACGGTCCGCAGGAGTTCATTCCGGCCAACAACAAGGTGTTCAAGGAGCGCCGTGACCTCGTGGTCTCCATGCTCAACCAGGCCAGCGGCATCGAATGCCCGCGCCCTGAGGGCGCGTTCTACGTCTATCCGTCCTGCGCCGGCACCATCGGCAAGAAAGCGCCGTCGGGCAACGTGATCTCGAACGACGAGCAGTTCGTCACCGAGCTCTTGGAGACCGAAGGCGTCGCCGTAGTGCAGGGTTCGGCCTTCGGCCTCGGCCCGGCCTTCCGCATCTCCTACGCGACCAAGACCTCGGACCTCGAAGACGCCTGCAAGCGCATCCAGCGCTTCTGCGGCAATCTGCGGTAAGCTGATTGCGACATCGCAAATTCAAAAAGGCCCGCTTCGCGCGGGCCTTTTTTGTTCGTGGCAGGTGAAGATTTGCTCAGGGTAAGCGGCGCACCGCTCTATCCCCGTCATTGCGAGCGCAGCGAAGCAATCCAGAATCCCTCCGCGGAAAGATGCTGGATTGCTTCGCTGCGCTCGCAATGACGGAGGATCTGGCACCACCACGTCTCTTATGGCATAGACCATCGCGCGGCGTGTGCCGCGTCCTTCCTGCTCGCATCACATCATCGCCGGAGACATTCATGCGCCGTTCGTTCATCTTCGCCGGGCTCGCCGTCGCCAGCCTCGTTGCCTCCAGCGTCAGCGGCAGTGCGCAGCAGCGGATGGCGCGGGTGGGCGTGCTCGAATGCCGCGGCGGCGCCAGTGTCGGCTTCATCGTGGGATCGGTGACGCATCTCGGCTGCGTGCTGCGCGCCGACGGCTTGCCCGACGACCGCTACGTCGCAACCATCCGTAAAGTCGGTCTCGACATTGGCATCACCCAGGAGACGGCTTTGGCCTGGGGCGTGTTCGCACCGGTCGACCGGCTCGGCCCGGGCGATCTCTCCGGCAATTACGCAGGCGCGCAGGGCAGCGCCTCGATCGGCGTCGGCCTTGGCGGCAACGTGCTGGTCGGCGGCTCCAACAATTCGATCGCGCTCCAGCCGCTCAGCGTGCAGGGCCAGGTCGGCCTCAACATCGCCGCCGGCCTCGAAAGCCTGGAACTCCGTCCGGGCCGCTAACACTTTCGCGTGTGATCGCGGCGCGCGAAGCGGCGCGATTTTGCCGACGACGCACCGCAGCGACGTTTGATGCTTGCCAAATCTAAGGGAGGGGCAGAGCATCTGCGTTTGCCGACCCAATCACGGGCCGAGCTCCACACCAAGGAGGCGGCGAATGGGACAAGACGTCAGAAGTCCCCGAGGTCCACGGTGCATTGCGCTGGTGGGCCCTTTCCAAAGCGGTAAAACCACACTTCTCGAAGCAATCCTGGCGCGAACGGGCGCAATCCCGCGCGCCGGCAGCGTCGACGCCGGAACTTCCGTCGGCGATGCCACGCCAGAGGCCCGTCAACACAAGATGACCGTCGGGCTGACTGCCGCCACCACGAGTTTCATGGGCGACAGCTACACCTTTCTCGATTGTCCCGGTTCCGTCGAGTTTGCCCACGACATGCGCGCCGCGCTTCCTGCGGTCGACGCCGCAATCGTGGTCTGCGAGGCCGACGAGAAGAAGCTGCCGCAGCTTCAGATCATCCTGCGCGAGCTGGAGGAGCTGAAGATCCCGCGTTTCCTGTTCCTCAACAAGATCGACCGCGCCAGCCAGCGCATCCGCGAAACCCTCGCGATGCTGCAGCCCGCCTCCCGTGTGCCGCTGGTGCTGCGCCAGATCCCGATCTGGAAGGGCGAGCTGATCGAGGGCTTCGTCGATCTCGCGCTGGAGCGCGCCTTCATCTATCGCGAGCACAAGGCCTCCGAGGTGGTCGCGCTCGAAGGCGGCGATATCGATCGCGAGAAGGAAGCCCGTTTCTCGATGCTGGAGAAGCTCGCCGACCACGATGACGCGCTGATGGAGCAGCTGCTCGAGGACATCCAGCCGCCGCGCGATGCCGTGTTCGACGATCTCGCCCGCGAATTGCGCGAGGGACTGATTTGCCCGGTGCTGCTGGGCGCTGCCGCCCGTGAGAACGGCGTGTTGCGCCTGATGAAGGCGTTGCGTCACGAGGCGCCCGGTGTCGCGGAGACGGCAAAACGTCTCGGCGTTCGCGAGACCAAGGACGCACTCGGCTACGTCTTCAAGACACTGCATTCGCAGCATGGCGGAAAGCTGTCGCTGACGCGGCTGCTCGCGGGCCATCTCGACGACGGCGCCACGCTGCAATCCTCCTCCGGAGGCTTGGGGCGCATCTCCGGCATCCTCGCCGTCAACGGCGCCTACGACACCAAGCGTGCCTCGGCCGAAGCCGGTGACACGGTGGCGCTCGCCAAGCTCGATCCGGTCAGGACTGCCGACACGGTGTCGAACGGCAAGACGCCGCCCGCGGCGTTGATTGCAATCGAGCCGACACCGCCGGTGCTCGCGATCTCGATCGCGGCAACCGATCGCAAGGATGACGTCAAGCTCGGCCAGGCGATGACGCGGCTGCACGAGGAGGATCCGTCGCTGGTCGTCGTGCAGAACGCCAAGACCCACGACACCGTGCTGTGGGGGCAGGGCGAGATGCACCTGCGCGTCGCCGGCGAGCGGCTGCGCGACCGTTTCGGCGTCAAGGTCACCTCGCATCCGCCCGCGATCGGCTATCAGGAGACCATCCGCAAGCCGATCACCCAGCGCGGGCGGCACAAGAAGCAGTCCGGCGGCCATGGCCAGTTCGGCGATGTCGTGCTCGACATCAGGCCGCTGCCGCGCGGTGACGGTTTCAAGTTCGCCGAGAAGGTCGTGGGCGGCGCGGTGCCGCGCAACTACATCCCGGCGGTCGAGGAAGGCGTCGTCGACGGGTTGGCGCGCGGCCCGCTCGGCTTTCCCGTCACCGACGTGCAGGTGACGCTGACCGACGGCTCCTATCACAGTGTCGACTCCTCCGACCTCGCCTTCCGCACCGCTGCGCGGGTCGGACTGAACGAAGGCTTGCCGCAATGCCAGCCGGTCCTGCTGGAGCCGATCCACGTGGTCGAGATCGTCTGCCCGACCGACGCCACGGCCAAGATCAACGCGATCCTGTCGGCGCGACGCGGCCAGATTCTCGGCTTCGACACCCGTGACGGCTGGAGCGGCTGGGACTGCGTCCGCGCCATGATGCCGGAGGCTGAGATCGGCGAGCTCATCGTCGAGCTGCGCTCCGCGACAGCAGGCGCTGGCAGCTTCACACGCCAGTTCGACCACATGGCCGAGGTCACAGGCCGCGCCGCCGACCAGATCATCGCCGCGCATCAGCACGCGGCGTGAGCCTGTCTCTCGCGCAGTGAGGGACGCAAATCTCTCTCTCCCTCTCCCCGTTCTTCACGGGGAGAGGGTGGGGTGAGGGGCTGTATCCACGCGAGCGATCTGAATTGCAGGCAGACAATCGAGTCGGATGGGCATTCGCTCGTGGCGGCAGAGTGCCTTGCCCCTCACCCGGATCGCTGACGCGATCCGACCTCTCCCCGCAGGCGGGAAGACGTGAAGCTGCTTGCGTTCGCCCTTGGATGATGTACAATACATCATTGTATATGTTCTAAATATCAGATATAAGTTCTGATATGTGAGGCCAAGGTGATCACGTCGTTCCAGATGCGGGCAGCCCGCGCGCTGCTTGGCATTGACCAGAAGACCCTGGCCGAGCTCGCCGGCGTTTCGTTGCCGACCATCCAGCGGATGGAGGCCTCGACCGGCAATGTTCGTGGCGTGGTCGAGACCCTGATCAAGGTGGTCGAGGCGTTCGACCGGGCCGGCATCGAGCTGATCGGCGAACAGGCCCGCAGCGACGGCGGCGGGCGTGGCGTTCGCCTGAAGGAGCCCGGGCCGCCGCGCCGGGTCGGAGCATGATCGCGCGCTGGATCATGCCCGGGATCAAGATGGGCTAGCGCATCGTCGCACCTCGGCCACACGGGACGCACGATGCTTCGGAGCGTTGTGGGGCAGCGGAGCACTTTGCTGAAATGAGCATCACCAGTGATCAGGCGAGCCGGCTGCACCAGCTGCGTCAGCCGACCTTCGCCGAGCTGTATTTGCCAAAGCTCGTCACCGTCTGGCGTGAAGGCTACGGCCTCGCGGGTTTCCGCGCCGACGTCTTCGCCGGCCTGACGGTTGCGATCGTCGCGCTGCCGCTGTCGATGGCGATCGCGATCGCCTCGGGCGTGACGCCGGACCGCGGCCTCTACACCGCCGTCGCCGGCGGCTTCATCGCCTCCCTGCTCGGCGGCAGCCGGTTCCAGATCGGAGGACCTGCCGGTGCGTTCATCGTCTTGGTCGCAGCGACCGCAGAGCGTCACGGCGTCGACGGTGTCATCCTCGCCACCATGATGGCGGGCCTGTTCCTGATCGCTGCGGGCCTGCTCAGGGTCGGCACCTACATCAAGTTCATTCCCTATCCGGTGACGGTCGGCTTCACCGCCGGCATCGCCGTGATCATCTTCGCCAGCCAGCTCCGCGATCTCTCAGGCATCACGCTCGCGGGGAGGGAGCCCAGCGAGTTCGTGCCAAAGCTCGTCGCGCTCGCCGGCGGCCTCAACACCATCAATCCGTCCGCCGTCGCAGTCGCCATCGTCAGCATCGCCATCATCGCCGGCTTGCGCCGCTGGCGGCCGTCCTGGCCCGGCATTCTGATCGCGGTCGTGTTTGCGGCGGTCGCAAGTAGCGTGCTGTCGCTCCCGGTCGAGACCATCGGCTCGCGCTTCGGCGGCATTCCGCGCGAGCTGCCCACGCCGGCGCTGCCCGCGTTCTCGTTGGAGAAGACGCGGGCCGTGCTGCCGGATGCGATCGCCTTCGCGCTGCTGGCCGCCATCGAATCGCTGCTGTCGGCGGTGGTCGCCGACGGCATGACCGGCCGCCGTCACCGCTCCAATTGCGAACTGGTGGCGCAAGGCGCGGCCAATATCGGCTCGGCGCTGTTCGGCGGCATCTGCGTCACCGGCCTGATCGCTCGCACCGCCACCAACATCCGCGCCGGCGCGCACGGACCGATGGCGGGCATGCTACACTCCGTGTTCCTGCTGCTGTTCATGCTGATCGCTGCGCCGCTGGCGAGCTACATCCCGCTGGCCGCGCTCGCCTCGGTGCTGGTCGTGGTGGCCTGGACCATGGCGGAGAAGCACGAGTTCGCCACGCTCTTGCGCTCATCCTGGGGCGATGCCGTGGTGCTGCTCGCGACCTTCCTGCTCACGATCTTCCGCGATCTTACCGAAGGCATCCTGGTCGGCTTCGCGCTCGGCGCGGTGCTGTTCATCCATCGCATGGCGGAGATGACGGGCATCGAGGAACGCACGCCGCTGGTGGTTGCCGATCGTCCCGACGACGGTAACGGCGATCGCGTTCCCTACGATTCCGCGCTTGCGCTCGACCCCGACGTGCTGGTCTATCGCATCACCGGTGCGTTCTTCTTCGGCGCGGCCTCGGCGATCGGCGGCGTGCTCGACGGCATCGCCGACCGGCGCAAGGCCTTCGTGGTCGACTTCGCCGCGGTGCCGTTCCTGGATTCGACCGCGGCCAACGTGCTCGGCCGGGTCGCGGCCAAGGCGCACCGCCAGGGCATCAGGCTGTTCATCACGGGGGCCTCGCCCACGGTCCGCCGCGCGCTGCTCACCCATGGCGTGACGCCCCCGCGCGCACGCTATCGCACGACCCTCGAGCGCGCCATCGCCGACATCAAGGGCCGAGCCGCCGACGAGGCTGCTGCGAGCTGACGGCGCGCGCTTGACACGGCGGGCGCGACGCGAAATGGATCGCCTCGGAAACGACCCGAGGAAAAGATGACCGCGCCAAGAACTCCCGCAGCCTGTCTGATCGGATGGCCGGCGGCGCATTCGCGCTCGCCGCTGATTCATCATTACTGGCTGCGTACGCTCGGAATCGAGGGCGGCTATGTCATCGAGGCGGTTCCGCCCGAGGATCTGCGCGACTTCGTGCTGCGGCTGTCGCTGCGCGGCTTCGTCGGGGCCAACGTCACCATTCCGCACAAGGAAGCCGTGCTGGCGCTGTCGAGGCCCGATGCGCGCGCAAAGGCCGTCGGTGCCGCCAACACGCTGTGGTTCGCGGATGGCGAGCTGCGCGCGACCAACACCGATGTCGAAGGATTCATCAACAATCTCGACGCCAGCGCGCCCGGCTGGGGCGCGGCGGAGGAAGCGCTGGTGCTGGGTGCCGGAGGCTCCTCGCGCGCGGTCGTGTTCGGCCTGCTCGAGCGCGGCATCAAGTGCGTGCATGTTGCCAATCGCACCGTCGCGCGGGCCGAGACGCTGGCAAAGCAGTTCGGGCCGAACGTGCACGCGCTGCCGTGGGACGCGATCAACGACGTGCTGCCGCGCGCAAAACTTCTCGTGAACACGACCTCGCTCGGCATGCACGGGCAGCCTTCACTCGATGTTGATGTTGCACGCCTGCCGCAAGCGGCCGTCGTTGCCGACCTCGTCTATGTTCCCTTGGTGACGCCGCTGCTCGCCGCAGCAACGGCGCGCGGCCTGAAGACCGCCGACGGGCTCGGCATGCTGCTGCATCAGGCGGTGCGCGGCTTCGAGCTGTGGTTCGGCCGGCGGCCTGAGGTCACCTCCGAACTGCGTGCATTGGTCGAGGCCGATCTCACAAAGACTTGAGAGAATAGCAGGGGTCTTTCGGAGTTCTCCATCCGTGGGGACAATCGGAGACCGTCATGACTGTTCAACGTGCAACTTTCACACGTCCACTGATCGCCGTCGCGATGGTGGCCGTCTCGACTTACTGCGCCTTCGCCCAGAAGGCGCCGGTGCCGACGCGCGTGCGCGGCACCATCGAAAGCGTCAATGGCGACACCATGCAGGTCAAGTCGCGCAGCGGTGAAGAGGTCAAGCTTCACCTCGCCTCTGACGTGAACGTGTCGGGCGTCACCAGGATTTCACTCGCCGACATCAAGCCGGGTTCGTTCATCGGCGCGACCACCGTGCCGGGACCGGACGGCAGCCAGAACGCCGTCGAGGTGCACGTGTTTCCGGAAGATATGCGCGGCACCGGCGAGGGCTCTCGGCCCTGGGACCTCAAGCCGAACTCCAGCATGACCAATGCGACGGTGGCCGAGAGCGTGGTCGGCAATGACGGTCACACGCTGCTGGTCAAGTACAAGGACGGCGAGAAGAAGGTGTTCGTCGCCGACGACACGCCGGTGGTGACGTTCGTGCCCGGCGGCAAATCCGAGTTGAAGCCCGGCGCCAAGGTCATCGCCTTCATGAAGCAATTGCCGGACGGCTCGTTCGAGACCAACCGCGTCAGCGTCGGCCGCGACGGCCTGACGCCGCCGATGTGAGAGGCAAGTTAGGGACGCATCGGCCTCTCGCTCCCTCGCCCCGTTCTTACGGGGAGAGGGTGGGGTGAGGGGCTGTCTCCGCGAATTCGGCTTTCAATTGTTTTGAGCGTCCGATTCCAAGGTCATCGGAGGAGTCGGAGGGACTACCATCTTGGCATCAGCGTGCCTTGCCCCTCACCCGGATCGCGCCGGACGATGCTTCGCATCGCCGGGGCGATCCGACCTCTCCCCGCAGGAGGGCGGGAGAGGTTAGCACTCACACCGCAATGACGTGATCGTCGATCTCGTCGATCCGGTTGACGCCGCACAGGCCCATGGTGGTGAGCAGCTCCTTCTGGATGATGTCGATCGCCTTGGCGACGCCGGCCTGGCCGCCGGCGCCCAGGCCATAGGCATAGGCGCGGCCGATCATGCAGGACTTGGCGCCGAGCGCGAGCGCGCGCATCACGTCCTGGCCGGAGCGGATGCCGCCGTCGAACATGATCTCCATCTTGTCACCGACCGCGTCCGCAATCTCGGGCAGGACCTCGATCGAGGACGGCGCGCCGTCGAGCTGGCGGCCGCCATGGTTGGAGACCACGATCGCCTGTGCGCCGGTCTTGGCGGCGAGCTCGGCGTCCTCGACGTCGAGAATGCCCTTCAGGATCAGCTTGCCTGGCCAGATCGAGCGGATCCAGTCGATGTCGTTCCAGTTCAGCGAGGTGTCGAATTGCGAGCTGATCCAGGTCGACAGCGAGGTGATGTCGTCGCTGACCTTCAGATGACCGGCGAGATTGCCGAAGGTGCGGCGCTTGCCTTGCAGCACGCCCGAGACCCAGGCCGGCTTGCTGGCGAAATCCAGAAGCTTCGACAGCGACCACTCGGGCGGCACCGTCATGCCGTTCTTGATGTCGGCATGGCGCTGGCCGATCACTTGCAAGTCGACGGTCAGCACCAGCGCGCTGCACTTGGCGTCCATCGCGCGCTGGATCAATTCCTTGATGAACCCGCGGTCCTTCATCACGTAGAGCTGGAACCAGAACGGCTTCTCGACATTGGCGGCGATGTCCTCGATCGAGCAGATCGACATGGTCGATTGCGTGAACGGGATGCCGGCGGCCTGCGCGGCGCGGCAGGCGTGGATCTCGCCGTCGCCGTGCTGCATGCCGAGCAGGCCCACCGGCGCGAGGATCAGCGGCATGGTCGAGGGCTCGCCGAGGATCGTGGTCGAGGTATCGCGCTTGGAGACGTCGACCAGGATGCGCTGGCGGAACTTGATCGCCTGCATGTCCTCGCGGTTGGCGCGCAGCGTTTCCTCGGCATAGGAGCCGCGGTCGCAATAGTCGAAGAACGCCTTCGGCACGCGGCGCTTATGCAGCGTGCGAAGATCGTCGATACAGGTGATATGCTTCATGTCGTTTCCCCGGCCCGTCCAACGTGGAAGTCTTGCATCGGAAGATTTCGGGGTCATCTAGCATGGTTGGATGCACAGCCAAATCGTTTGCAGAACGTTTTGCAGGAGGGCGCCATGACGAGGCCGCACGCTGGACCGTCGCCGGAAGAGATCAAGGAGAAGCATGATCTCGAGGAGGCGCTGGAAGAGGGTCTGGAAGAGACCTTTCCGGGCTCCGATCCGGTCAATGTCACCCAGCCGGCCCCTAGCCGTGAGGACGGCCATGTGAAACGCTCCGGGTAGCGCGGGTTCCCGCCTTGGTGCGGCGTTCCGGCAGGAAATATAGTGTTAACAAGACGTTACCGATCCGGCTGGGCCCGGTTCCGTAACGATTCATCATATTTTTTGAAACCAATTTAGCTGCGATGGCATTATAAGTCCCCCAGCACATCAGGGATGCGGGGCCCCGTCGGGCAGCCCGTGGTTATCGAGCGGATCCCCTGGTTGTCGCCTTGGGGGACGATATGAGCCGCAAATATTTCGGGACGGACGGGATCCGGGGCCGCGCCAACGGACTGATCACGCCGGAGCTCGCGCTCAAGGTCGGCCAGGCCGCAGGCCTTGCGTTTCAGCGCGGTGACCACCGCCACCGGGTCGTGATCGGCAAGGACACCCGCCTGTCCGGCTACATGATCGAATACGCAATGGTCGCAGGCTTCACCTCGGTCGGCATGGACGTGCTGCTGGTCGGCCCGATGCCGACGCCGGCGGTCGCGATGCTGACGAAGTCGATGCGCGCCGATCTCGGCGTGATGATCTCGGCCTCGCACAACCTGTTCGAGGACAACGGCATCAAGCTGTTCGGCCCGCAGGGCTTCAAGCTTTCCGACGACGTCGAGCGGCAGATCGAGCAACTGCTCGACGAATCTCTCGACAAGCGGCTGGCGCAGAGCGCGAGCCTCGGCCGCGCCCGCCGTATCGACGGCGTGCACGACCGCTACATCGAGTTCGCCAAGCGCACGCTGCCGCGCGATCTGTCGCTGGATGGCTTGCGCGTCGTGATCGATTGCGCCAATGGCGCCGCCTACAAGGTGGTGCCCGAAGCCCTGTGGGAGCTGGGTGCCGATGTGGTGCCGATCGGCGTCGAGCCCGACGGCTTCAACATCAACAAGGAGTGCGGCTCGACCTCGCCGGAAGCGCTGTCGAAGAAGGTGCGCGAGATGCGCGCCGACATCGGCATCGCGCTGGACGGCGATGCCGATCGCGTCATCCTGGTCGATGAGCGCGGCCATCTCGTCGACGGCGACCAATTGCTCGCGGTGATCGCGCAGAGCTGGAAGGAAGACGGCCGGCTGTCGCGGCCTGGCATCGTCGCCACCGTGATGTCCAATCTCGGCCTCGAACGCTTCCTGCAAGGGCAGGGGCTCGAGCTCGTGCGCACGCCGGTCGGCGACCGCTACGTGCTCGAGCAGATGCTGAGCGGCGGCTACAATCTGGGCGGAGAGCAGTCCGGCCACATCATCCTGTCCGACTACGCCACCACCGGCGACGGTTTCGTTGCGGCCTTGCAGGTGCTGGCCGTGGTGCAGAAGCTGCGCCGGCCGGTGTCGGAAGTCTGCCACCGCTTCGATCCGCTGCCGCAGATCCTCAAGAACGTCCGTCACAAGGGCGGCAAGCCGCTCGACGATTCCGACGTCAAGTCGGCGATCTCCGACGGCGAGAAGCGCCTCAACGGCCACGGCCGCCTCCTGATCCGCTCCTCCGGCACCGAGCCCGTGATCCGCGTCATGGGCGAAGGCGAGGACCGCATTCTGGTCGAGGACGTCGTCGACACCATCGTCCTGGCACTGGGGCACGCCGCGGCTTGAGGCCCTTCTTACCCTCCCCAGGAGGGGGAGGGTCGATCGCGCGCAGCGCGAGCGGGGTGGGTGATCTCTCCACTCGGGCACTGCTGGATGTGGAGAGACCGTCACCCCACCCCGTCTCACATTTCGCTGCGCTCAATGTGAGCCGACCCTCCCCCTTCAGGGGAGGGTAAGCGACGAGAGCGCCCGCGCATCCCAGCCATTTGCGATTGGCGGTGATTTGGGCGCCACCAGCATCGTACCTAGCATGTCGCGGCAATCTGCCGCGCCGGGACGCTGCCTTGAACAAGTCTGTCGTCGTACCTGCGGAAACCCTGACCGAGCCCGTCGTTGTCGCCGACGTGACGCCCGCTGCAGCCAAGCCTGCTGCGAAGGCCGCGGGGCCGGCTTACATCGTGCTCGCCGGCATCAGCTTGTCGCACTTCCTCAACGACACCATGCAGTCGCTGATCGCCTCGGTGTATCCGATCCTGAAGGACGCCTATGCGCTCGACTTCGCGCAGATCGGCATGATCACGCTGGCGTTCCAGTTCACGGCCTCGCTGCTGCAGCCGGTGGTCGGGCACTACACCGACAAGAAGGCACAGCCCTATTCGCTGGCGATCGGCATGGCCTCGACCTTTTTCGGCCTCTTGCTGCTCAGCGCCGCGCATCAATATCTCGTCATCCTCCTCGCCGCTGCGCTGGTCGGCCTCGGCTCGGCGGTGTTCCACCCCGAATCCGCACGCATCGCGCGGCTCGCTTCAGGCGGCCGCTACGGCTTTGCGCAATCGGTGTTCCAGCTCGGCGGCAGTTTCGGCACCTCGATGGGACCGGTGCTGGCGGCGCTGATCGTGGTGCCGTTCGGGCAGGGCAGCATCGCCTGGTTCTCCTCGATCGCGTTCCTCGCGATCCTCATCCTCTGGCGTATCGGCCGCTGGTATGCGCCGCAGATCAAGGCGAGGAAGACGGCGCCGCTTCACACCCAGCCGGGCGGGCCGAGCTCGCGCCGTGTCGCGGTGGCGCTGCTCGTGCTGGTCGCGCTGTTGTTCTCCAAGCAGCTCTACGTCTCGAGCCTGTCGAGCTATTACATCTTCTATCTGATCGGCCGCTTCGGCGTGTCGACGCAGGCAGCCCAGATCTACCTCTTCATTTTTCTTGCGGCGAACGCCGTGGGTGCGTTTCTCGGTGGTCCATTGGGGGACCGTTTCGGCCGCAAGGTCGTGATCTGGATCTCGATCCTCGGCGCGCTGCCGTTCACGCTGGCGCTGCCCTATGCCGGTCTCGTTGCCAGCGCCGTGCTCAGCGTCGTCATCGGTCTCATCATCTCCTCGACGACGTCGTCGATCATCGTGTTCGCCCAGGAGCTGGTGCCGCACCGCTTCGGCATGATCTCCGGCGTGTTCTTCGGCGTCGCGTTCGGCATCGGGGGCCTGGGCGCGGCCGTGCTCGGCAAGCTCGCCGACCACACCTCGATCGAGTTCGTCTACCAGGTCTGCGCCTATTTGCCGGCGATCGGGCTGCTCGCGGTGTTCCTGCCGAAATTGCCGCGGCACGTGCATTAACGCACCCGCACTCGCCGCCTTGCGGCTTCACACATCGTTAGGAAATGCGGCGAGGATGGCCCATTTGGCGCGGCATTTTTGCAACGCTCGCGCGACGCGCGCGTGTGGGTTGAGAAAAAATCAACCTTAAAAATTAGGGTTAAGTGGCGCTTAAACATTTGCTGCCATCGTCCGGGTCGTGAGTTTCCAGAACGTGAGGCGTCTGCATTCTGCCTCACCGGCCATAAGGACGAAGCCAATGCGTAGCGTTAAGTCTCTCCTTGCCGCGGGTGCGGCAACCCTGATCTCTTCGATGGCGTTCGCCGCCGATATGCCGATCGCCGCCCCCCCTCCCATGTACGCGCCGCCCGCCCCGCCCGCCGACTTCGGCGGCTGGTATCTGCGCGGCGACATCGGCATGACCAACCAGAGCGCCAAGTCGATCGATAGCGCCCTGCCGGCCGGGTACACGAAGTCGACGGAGGGTCTCGGCTTCGACTCTTCGCCGCTGTTCGATCTCGGCGTCGGCTATCGCTTCAACAACTGGTTTCGTGCGGACGTGATCGGCCAGTACCGGGGCAAGGCCAATCTGCACGGCAGCGACAACGTCGTTGGACCCGGCTTCGTCGGCGTCAACAATTACTCCGGCAGCAAGTCCGAGTGGGTCGTGATGGCCAATGCCTATGTCGACCTCGGCACCTGGTGGTGCATTACGCCGTTCATCGGTGCTGGTGTCGGCGGCTCCTACAACAAGATCAGCGGCTTCCGTGACGACGGCGTGTCCTACAACCCGCTGCTCAACAACAGCGTCGCCTATTTCGCCGATAACGGAAAGTGGAACTTTGCCTGGGCCGCTCACGCCGGTCTCGCCTACAAGGTCAATCCCGGGTTCACCGTCGAACTGGCCTACAGCTACATGAACCTCGGCGACGCCGCGCCCGGCAACTACCGCTTGTTCGACAACAGCGCCTCCGGCCCGACCTCGATCAAGATCAAGGAGCTCACCTCGCACGACGTCAAACTCGGCGTGCGCTGGGATCTCAACAGCCCGCCGGCCTACGTGCCGCCGCCGCTAGTCACCAAGGGCTAATCGGCAAGCCGATCGGTTAGGATTTCTTAACGGCGCGGGATCATCCCGCGCCGTTTTGCTTTGCGTATTTTTCATGGCGAGCAGCGGCGAAGGCGTCCGACGCAACCATTGGTTAAGGTTAACAGGCGATGATCATCGCAACAGTTCGAGTCCGATGGAGCGTGGTGATGCGTAGGCTGGTGTTGGCAGCGGCGATGTTGGGGACGGTGTCTGCCGCGCAAGCGGCCGATATGCCGGACCTGCCCGTGCTGCGCGGCGGCTTCACCGACGGTTTGTCGAAGACGACCCGTAATTGGGACGGCTTCTACGCCGGCGGTCACTTCGGCTACACGACCGACTCATCCGATTTCGGCCAGAGCGTGGTCGGCCTGACCAACTACATCTTTCGTGACAGCGTGCTTCAGGAGCCGACCTCGTCATGGTCACTCCTCAGCAAGAACACCGCGCAGAGCACGAATTTCGGCGGCTTCGTTGGCCGCAACTGGCAATGGTACGATGCCGTGCTCGGTCTCGAAGGTACCTACACCTACTTCAACAATCTCAAGGCCGCGTCGATTGGCTCCAACGCTCTCGACATCATCAACCCGCCTGGCGACACGGTGCCCCCGGGTGCGTACAACCATTGGAACGTGACTCTGACCGGGGCCGCCACGGCTCAAGTCAAGGATATGGTTACGTTGCGTGGGCGCATGGGTTGGGATGGTGGTGACTTCATGCCGTATGTCTTCGGCGGCGCTGCCATCGGCCGCATGG
This sequence comes from Bradyrhizobium sp. USDA 4354, assembly GCF_054060315.1. Classification (NCBI taxonomy): domain Bacteria; kingdom Pseudomonadati; phylum Pseudomonadota; class Alphaproteobacteria; order Hyphomicrobiales; family Nitrobacteraceae; genus Bradyrhizobium; species Bradyrhizobium sp. USDA 4354. Next base: position 2,761,928 of record NZ_JBSSDC010000001.1, read on the forward strand.
ATGTTTCCCGCACGGTTTCCAGCAACGTAACGCTGCGTACCGATACGGTGACGACCGATCTATTAGGCAACACCGTAATCGTGCCGGGAACGACAAATCCCGTTCCGGCCCAGTCGCAGACGCAGGGCCAGCACAAGACCAACGCCTTCGTAGTCGGCTGGACCGCGGGCATCGGACTCGAATATTGCCTTTGGGGCGGCTTGTTCGCGCGAATTGAATATGAGTACGTGCAGTTCTCGCCCGTCATGAACACCTCGGTGACGCTGAACAACGCGCATGTCGGACTTGGCTACAAGTTTTGAGCCTGTCCTGTCTGGTTGACAACTTTCCCGCCTCCTGATGCTCTGTCGCCCGAAAGCGGGGCGGCAGCGATGAAGATCTACGGCGACAGCAATTCCGGAAACTGTCTGAAGGTGAAGTGGGTCTGCGACAAGCTCGCATTGCCCTACCATTGGATCGAGATCGATACGCGCAAGGGCGAGACGCGCACGCCGCAATTCCTGAAGATGAACGGCGCCGGCCAGGTGCCGACCGTTGCATTCGACGACGGCCGCACGCTGGCACAATCCAACGCCATCATCCGCTATCTCGCCCGCGACAGTGCGCTCATTCCGCGCGACGCCTTCACTGCGGCCAAGATGGACGAATGGCTGTTCTGGGAGCAGTACAGCCACGAGCCTTATATCGCGGTGTGCCGCTTCCTCCTGGTCTATCTCGGCAAGGACGCCTCCGAGCTCGATCCTGAAAAGGTCAAGCGCGGCTATGCGGCGCTCGACCGTATGGAGCAGCACCTTTCCGCCGGTCGCTTCCTCGCCGGCGACGAGGTTTCGCTCGCCGACGTGTCGCTGCTCGCCTATACCCGCCTCGCGCATGAAGGCGGCTTCGATCTCGGCCGCCATGCGTCCGTGCGCCGCTGGATCGGCGAAGTCGAAGCGTTTCTCAGCCTGCCGCCGGCGCGCTGAGTCCGGAGTGGCCTGACATGAACGCCGAAGCCGTCTCCATCCGTCCCGCGCGCCGCGAGGACGTCGCCGCGATCGTTGCGATGCTCGCCGACGATCATCTCGGCCGCGCGCGCGAGCGCCTGGAGGATCCGTTGCCCGCCTCCTATTACGACGCATTCGCGCGGGTCGAGCGCGATCCGAATCTCACGCTCGTGGTTGCCGAGAGCGCGGGCAGGGTGGTCGGCTGCCTGCAACTTGCGATCCTGCCGGGTCTGAGTTCGCAAGGCGGCGTACGCGGCCTGCTCGAGGACGTGCGCGTTGCCTCCGATTGTCGCAGCCGCGGCATCGGCGAGCAGCTGGTGCAATGGGCGGTGACGGAAGCAAAAGCGCGCGGCTGCAATCTGGTCGAACTGCTCACGCATCAGACGCGAATCGATGCGCAGCGCTTCTACAAGCGACTCGGGTTTGCCGCGAGCCATGTGGGCATGACTGTCCGCTTTTGAGGCAGGACGGTATGAGCGTTGCGCGATCAGCGAAATCGGATCGCGCATTCGTTCATCTTAAGAGCTGATAAACTACCCAGCCGTCGTTCACGTTCCCACAGGAACGAACGGTGCTACGGCAGCGTCGGACACCGAGCTCGGTCGGTTCGGGGATTTCGATGACAAGCTATTCAATGATCAAGGTCGGCAACGACTACGTCGTGCAGGCCAATGACAAATGCATTTTGAAGGTCCGCAGCCGCCGCAAGGCCGCGCAATTGATCAGCGATGCCACGGACTTGCTGAATGCGCTCACCGTTGTCGAATCCCCTGATATTGCAGCGGAAGTGCCATCGCTGGCGCGTGAGGCCCCGGAACTTCCTTGACTGCCCTTCCCGTTTCCCGTATCAGCCGCGGCGGGACACCTCCCCCCAACGGGAGGCTTACTATCTGGAAGGGTAGAATATGACTGTAGCGAAGCCCGCTTCGCGGCCGACCGTGCCGCATTTCTCCTCCGGCCCCTGCGCCAAGCGCCCCGGCTGGAACGCCCAAAATCTCAAGGACGCAGCGCTCGGCCGCTCGCATCGTGCGAAGATCGGCAAGACCAAGCTCAAGCTTGCCATCGACCTGACGCGCGAGGTGCTCGAGGTGCCCGCCGATTACCGCATCGGCATCGTGCCGGCCTCCGATACCGGCGCGGTCGAGATGGCGTTGTGGTCGCTGCTTGGAGCTCGGCCCGTCACCACGCTCGCCTGGGAATCCTTCGGCGAGGGCTGGGTCAGCGACATCGTCAAGGAATTGAAGCTCAAGGACGTCACCAAGCTGAATGCGGCTTACGGTGAGATCCCCGATCTGTCGAAGGTCGATCCGAAGAGCGACGTCGTCTTCACCTGGAACGGCACCACCTCTGGCGTGCGCGTGCCTGATGCCAACTGGATCAGCGCGAGCCGCGAAGGCCTGACCATCTGCGACGCCACGTCGGCTGCATTCGCGCAAGCGCTCGACTGGCCCAAGCTCGACGTCGTCACCTTCTCCTGGCAGAAGGCACTCGGCGGCGAGGCCGCGCATGGCATGCTGATCCTGTCGCCGCGTGCGGTGGAGCGGCTCGAGACCTACAAGCCCGCCTGGCCGCTGCCGAAGATCTTCCGCATGACGAAGGGCGGCAAGCTCAACGAAGGCATCTTCGTCGGTGAGACCATCAACACGCCGTCGATGCTCTGCGTCGAGGATTATCTCGACGCGCTGAACTGGGCGAAGTCGATCGGCGGCCTCAAGGCGCTGATCGCGCGGGCCGACGCCAACACCAAGGTGCTGGCCGACTGGAAGGCGAAGACGCCGTGGATCGACTTCCTGGCCAAGGACGCTTCGATCCGCTCCAACACCTCGGTGTGTCTGAAGTTCACCGATCCCGCGATCACCTCGCTCTCCGAGAACGCGCAAGCCGAGTTCAGCAAGAAGCTGGTCGCGCTGGTCGAGAAGGAAGGCGCCGGCTACGACTTCGCCTATTACCGCGATGCGCCGGCCGGCCTGCGCATCTGGTGCGGCGCCACGGTGGAAGCGAAGGACGTCGAGCTGCTGACACAGTGGATCGATTGGGCCTTCGCCGAGACCAAGGCCGCGCTGGCCAAGGCGGCCTGATGTTCTGACCCTCCCCTGGAGGGGGAGGGTCGACGCACCGTCAGGTGCGGCGGGGTGGGGTGATCTCTCCACACGGCGCACCGGCAGTTTTCTTTGTTGCAGCTTCACCCCACCCCGGCGCTTCGCGCCGACCCTCCCCCTCCAGGGGAGGGTGTGAAGGACACATCCCATGACCAAACCCAAAGTTCTCATTTCCGACGCGCTCTCGCCCGCCGCCGTGCAGATCTTCAAAGACCGCGGCGTCGAGGTCGACTTCCAGCCCAACCTCGGCAAGGACAAGGACAAGCTCGCCGAGATCATCGGCAATTACGACGGCCTTGCGATCCGCTCGGCGACCAAGGCGACCGCCAAGATCCTGGAGAAGGCGACCAAGCTGAAGGTGATCGGCCGCGCCGGCATCGGCGTCGACAATGTCGAGATTCCCGCCGCCACCGCCAAGGGCATCATCGTGATGAACACGCCGTTCGGCAATTCGATCACGACCGCCGAGCACGCCATCACCCTGATGCTGGCGCTCGCCCGCGAGATCCCGCAGGCGGACGCCTCGACCCAGGCCGGCAAGTGGGAGAAGAACCGCTTCATGGGCGTCGAAATCACCGGCAAGGTGCTCGGTGTCGTCGGTTGCGGCAACATCGGCTCGATCGTCGCCGACCGCGCGCTCGGCCTGCGCATGAAGGTGATCGCGTTCGATCCGTTCCTGTCGCCGGAGCGCGCCAAGGACATCGGCGTCGAGAAGGTCGAGCTCGACGACCTCCTGAAGCGCTCCGATTTCATCACGCTGCATACGCCGCTCACCGAGAAGACCAGGAACATCATCGATGCAGCCGCGATCGCCAAGATGAAGAAGGGCGTGCGCCTGATCAACTGTGCCCGCGGCGGCCTCGTCGACGAGCAGGCGGTGGTCGATGCGCTCAATTCCAAGCACATGGCGGGCGCCGCCTTCGACGTCTTCGTCGAGGAGCCCGCGACCAAGAGCGTGCTGTTCGGCCATCCCAACGTGATCTGCACGCCGCATCTCGGCGCTTCCACCACCGAAGCGCAGGAGAACGTCGCGCTCCAGGTCGCCGAGCAGATGTCGGATTATCTCCTCACCGGCGCGATCTCGAACGCCGTCAACTTCCCCTCGATCACGGCCGAAGAGGCGCCGAAGCTGAAGCCGTTCATCGCGCTGGCTGAGAAGCTCGGCTCCTTCGCCGGCCAGCTCACCGAGACCGGCATCCTCAAGGTCGAGATCACCTATGAGGGCCACGTCGCCGAGATGAAGATCAAGGCGATCACCTCCGCGGTGCTGTCGGGCCTGCTGCGGCCGATGCTGGGCGAGGTCAACGTGGTGTCCGCGCCGGTCGTCGCCAAGGAGCGCGGCATGGTGGTCGACGAGATCGTGCGCGCCGCCCAGAGCGACTATGAGAGCCTGATCACCGTCACCGTCGCGACCGAACGCCAGGAGCGCTCGGTCTCCGGCACCGTCTATCACGACGGCAAGCCGCGCCTCGTCGACGTCAAGGGCATCCGCGTCGACGCCGAGTTCGGCAAGTCGATGATCTACGTCACCAACGAGGACAAGCCGGGCTTCATCGGCAAGTTCGCGGGCCTTCTGGGTGACGCCAAGATCAACATCGCCACCTTCCATCTCGGCCGTGTCGCGCCCGGCAGCGATGCCATTGCGCTGGTCGAGGTCGACGGCGCGGTTCCGGCCGACGTGCTCGCCAAGGTGCAGGCCCTGCCGCAGGTCAAGCAGGCCAAGGCGCTGACGTTCTGAGGTCCGCCGTCATTCCGGGCTCGCGAAGCGAGAACCCGGAATCTCGAGATTCCGGGTGCGATGCTTGCGCATCGCCCCGGAATGACGGTCATCATATCAGATATTCCGACCCGCGGAACAACGCCGCTTCCATCACTGGAGGCGGCGTATTTATTTTCCCCGCGCGCGCCAAACTGTGTACCAATGGCGCCCAGAACGCCTCGTATCCACGCTCCGTTCAAAGTCGTTCGATAAGGGAGAAACACATGCGTGAAGCCGTCATCGTTTCCTATGCGCGCACGGGCCTGGCAAAATCCGGCCGCGGCGGATTCAACATCACGCCGCCGATGTCGCTTGCGGCGCACGCCATCCACCATGCGGTCGATCGCGCCGGGGTTGAGAAGGACTATGTCGAGGACTGCTATCTCGGCAATTGCGCCCATGGCGCGCCGAACATCGGCCGCCAGGCCGCGCTGCTTGCGGGCTTGCCGAAGACCACCGCCGGCGTCTCGGTGAACCGGTTCTGCTCCTCAGGGCTGCAGACCATCGCGATGGCCGCCAACTCGATCCGTTCCGACGGAGCCGACTGCATCGTCGCCGGCGGCGTCGAGAGCATCTCGATCCCCGGCGGCGGCTCGCCGAAGGAATCGATCGACCCTGAACTGCTCAAGGTCGCCCCTGATATCTTCATGGCCATGATCGACACCGCCGACATCGTCGCCGAGCGCTACAAGCTCAGCCGCGAATACCAGGACGAGTTCTCGCTGGAATCGCAGCGCCGCATGGCTGCGGCCCAGCAGGCGGGCAAGTTCAAGGACGAGATCGTCCCGATGAAGACCAAGATGAAGGTCGTCGACAAGCAGACCAAGGCCGAGTCGATCGTCGATTACGTGGTCGATCGCGACGAATGCAATCGCCCGGACACCACGATGGAAGGATTGGCAAAACTCGAGCCGGTGAAAGGCCCCGGCAAGTTCGTCACCGCCGGCAATGCCAGCCAGCTCTCCGACGGCGCCGCCGCCGTGGTGCTGATGGAGGCCAAGGATGCCGAGAAGCGCGGCCTCAAGCCGCTCGGCCGCTTCGTCGCCTGGGCGACCGCCGGCTGCGAGCCCGATGAGATGGGCATCGGCCCGGTGTTCGCGATCCCGAAGCTCTTGAAGCGCACCGGCCTCAAGATCGACGACATCGATCTGTGGGAGCTCAACGAGGCCTTCGCCAGCCAGTGCCTGTATTGCCGCGACCAGCTCGGCATCGATCCCGCCAAGTACAACGTCAACGGCGGCTCGATCGCGATCGGCCATCCCTTCGGCATGACCGGCGCCCGTCTCACCGGCCATCTGCTGCAGGAAGGCGCCCGCCGCAAGGCCAAGTGGGGCGTGGTGACGATGTGCATCGGCGGCGGCCAGGGCGGCGCCGGCCTGTTCGAGATCTATCACTGAGATCAGGCGCGATGAATGCGAAGGGGCACGGCGCAAGCCGTGCCCTTTTTGTTTGGGCTTGGAGCCGCGATTTGAATTGGCTGAACATTAAGGGACGCGACGCTCTCTCGCTCCCTCGCCCCGTTCTTGCGGGGAGAGGGTGGGGTGAGGGGCTGTCTCCGCGGGTGGGATTTGAAACGTAGGTGTGACGCGCTCGACGGCGATCGGAGATGTCGGATAGCGCATCGGCCGTGGCGCCAGATTGCCCGGCCCCTCACCCGGATCGCACCGGACGATGCTGCGCATCGCCGGGGACGATCCGACCTCTCCCCGCAAAGAGCGGGGAGAGGTTAAGACCACCTCACGCCCGCGCCAGCGCCGGCGCGAACACCACCTCGATCAGCGTGCCGGAATTCCCTGCACTCTTGATGTTGAACCGCGCGCGGTTGGCTTCGACCAGCGCCTTGGTCAGCGACAGGCTCAGCGCCGAGTTGTCGGCGGCGTCCCCGGGCGGCGGGGTGCGGAACGGCTCCATCGCGGCGGCGACCTCCCGCTCGGACAGGCCATGGCCGGTGTCGCGGATGCGCAGAGCAATCTCGCCGCGATCGGTCAGCGCGGTCGAGACGATGACCTGGCCGCCGGCACTGGCAAGCCGGATCGAGTTCGAGATCAAATTCATGGTGATCTGCCGCATCGCGCGCGCGTCGACGTTCACCTGCGGCAGCGCATGGGCGAGCGAGGTGCGGATGATGATGCGCTCGCGATTGGCCTGCGGTTGCATCACCGTGACGCAGGCCTCGACGAGGTCGTTGAGATTGAGGTTGGCGAAATTGAGATCGAGCTTGCCGGTCTCGATCCGCGACAGCTCCAGGAGGTCGTCGATGATGGCGATGACGCGCTCGCCGGAAGCGCGGATGTCCTTCATGTATTCGCCATAGCGCTCGTTGCCGAGCGCGCCGAAGCGTTCGGAGATCATCACCTCGGCAAAGCCGATGATGGCGTTGAGCGGCGTGCGGATCTCGTGGCTGATCCGCGCCAGCATGTCGGCCTTGGCATTGGCCGCACTGTGGACGAGGCGGCGGGCCTGGGTCAGCTCGTTCTCGCCCTTCTTGCTCTGGGAGAGATCGCGGAACACGGCGAAGAAGTTCGGCCCGTCGGGCCGCGTGCGGCCCATGATCATGGCGAGCGGAATGACGCCGCCCTTCTTCTCGCGTCCCAGCACCTCGCGGCCGTGGTCGAGCAGGCTCGAAATGTCCTGGCTCTTCAGGCTTTCCAGATAGTCGGCGACGATCTGCTGGCTCTCGGGCGCGAACAGCGTCATCAGGTTCTGCTCGAGCAGCGCTTGCCCGTCATAGCCGAACAGCGCTTCCGCGCTGCGGTTGCAGGCGTGGATGTTGCCTTCGGCATCGAACATGACGATGCCCTCGGCCGTGGTGTCGAGGATCGCGGCGAGATCCTCGGCATCGGCATCGCCGGCCGCGGACTCGGCTTCATAGGGGAAGGACTCGCCGAAAACGGACTCCGCGACCACCGTCTCTGCGATGACGGGCGCCGCGGCGATGGGTGCCGCCAGCGGCGGCGCGCAGATCAGCGCATGCGCGCTCTCGCCGTCCCAGTCGATCGTGTGCAGATGCGCTTCGGTCGTCGCCAGCGGCACTTCGCCATTGGCGACCGTCGCGCTGATCGTGACAGGCGTGCCGCCTTGCGACGTGCTGCTGGCCGGCGACACGCCCGGCTCGACATAGAGCGCGTCCAGCCCGCCGGCATGCTCCAGCGCGCTCACGCTGGCATAGCCCATGCGCGCGAGGAAGGCGGGGTTGGCGTAGAGCAGGCGGTCGAGCCGATAGATCAGGATGCCCGTCGGCAGGAGGTCGAGCAGCGTGCGGTCGCGCGCGCTCATCCCGCGCGCCGGCGGGGCAGGCTCGTTCAGCCATTCGGCTGCGGCCTGCGGCGGCTCGGACGCTGCCGGCTCGGCTGAGATCTCCGCCGGCGGCTCGGCCGCGTCAGTCGCGATGGTCTCACGCTCGCGTTCGAGCCGCTCGGACAATTGCCGGGCGAGCTCGTTGAACGCGCTGTTCTCGACCGGTGTCAGCGTCGGGGGGCGCGTATCGCCGGGCGAGCGGAACGGCACGACATTGGGAGGCGTTTCCACGGGCGTGTCCAGTTCGGTTGGGTGTGAAGTCGCGTCGCGTGTGGGCTCTGGCAGTTCAGGCTCGACTGTCGGCTCGGGCTCGGATGGCTCGGTCGGCGGAGGCGGTGGTGCCGCCGCTTCGGGCTCGGCTTCGGGTTTGGCCTCCGGCGCCGCATCGGGCTCGGCGACCTCAGCGGAACGGCCCCGCTGCGCTGGCGGTTCGGCGAGCAGCTCGAAGCGCCTGAGCGCCTCGAGCCGGTTGAGAGCGTCGAGATCGCGGCAGACGCCAAAGCCCTTGAAGCCGGCGAAGTTGCGCATCCGGTCGTAGACCGGCAGGCCCGCAAGCTCGACCGGAATGTGCTCGCCGCCGTCGGCCGGCCAGTTCACGGTGATGCCGGCCCAGGTGTCGTGACTTTCCAGCGCCTGCGCGACCCGCCCCTCCGGATCGAGCGAGAATTTCTCGGCGATCTCGCGCCAGGGGCGGCCGAAGCCGGCGGCCGTATGCGCGCCCATCAGGCGGATGAATTCATCGGAGAGAAGCACAAAGCGGCCCTCTGCATCCATCTGCCAGAGGAAGCGCAGCGGATGCTGACGCGGTGCGGGCGGCTCTTGCTCGCCCGAGGGCTCCTGGCCCGACGACTCTTGGCCCGACGGCGGCTCGACCATGCCGACAGTGATCGGCGCAGCCTGCGGCGACACAAGGGCTGAGCAGCGGTTTTCAACCGGAGTTTTTGGCCGTGGCTTCACTGGTCTGGTCGGGCAGGGGGTCTTGGACAGCCTCCGCGGCCGCTTCGCTCACGGCCGGTTCGGGCGCGGGCGTCATCGGCGCGGCTGTTTCGGGCTCGGCTGTTTCGTTTGCGTCGACCGGCTCTGCGAAGGCGTCGAACAATGCGATCCCGGCCTGCACATCCCGCGACGACGGCTCGCCCGTCACCGCGGCGTCCCGCTGCGCGGCTTCAACCGGCGCGTCGGCGTCCGTCGTGTTCTTCGGCGCGGCGGCTGCGGGCGCCTCGTGCGCGGCGCCGGGCTCGATCAGCGCGACCAGGCCGACATCGGCGCCCGCGCCGACCCGTTGCAGCACCATCTGGCCGATGCCGATCGACGTCGCGGCGCGGCCGGTTGCCAGCGCATCGCTGCGGGCACGGTCGAGGCCGGCCTCACCGAGATCGCGGAAGCCGAGCAGGGAGCGGGCGGCCTCGCTGGCGCCGACGAACAGTCCGTCCGGTGCGAACGCCGCCATCGGCACCTTGGCGCCGGCGACCAGCCGATGCAGCCGCTCGACGAGCGGCATCGTGCGCAGCGTCGGGTCCATCGCGATGACGAGCAGGCCAGATCTTTCAGAGAGATGGCCGCCATCGGCAAAGTCGAGCCGCGCGCAGGCGCAGGTCATCAGCGTGCCGAGCCGGGCGCCGAAGCCGCGCAGCCGTTCGAGCCGCACGCTGCCGTTCGCCGGCAGCTGGCGGGCCAGCCTGATAACCTGGCGGCGATGGCTGTCCGCCGGGCCGAACACCTTGTCCGAAAGGCCGGCGCTATTCGCCGCGCCGAACAACCTTGCGCCGACCGGATTGGCCCACAGCACGCGCGCGCCGTCGATCGACCACAGCCAGGCCGGCAGGGGAGAGGTCGCATGCACGGCCAGCCGCGGATCGCCCACCCCTCGCAACTGGAAATCCGAACGCGTCATCAGGCCGGCTTGTCGCTCGCGCATCAGGTGTGGCGGCTGCCGGAATGGCAGCCTTAAGAAAGGGTTAGTATCGCCCGAGAGGCGCGGGCAGGTCCACGGCCGCAAGCCCGGAAGGCCCCCCAAGCGGCGATAACCTTAATGTGCCCAAACCCGCAAGCCACGCCGATCTTGCATCCAAGGGATTCGTGGGCGGTGGGGCAGCGAGTTAGACGCGCTGAGTGTCCCGACAAAGGTGCGCTCCCTCCCCCGCTTGCGGGGGAGTGTTGGGGAGAGGGTGTCTCGACGACGAAGACTCCCCCAGAAGAAAGAGCCCTCACCCGGATCGCTCGCGCGATCCGACCTCTCCCGCAAGCGGGAGAGGTGAAGGGCCGCCACACCCGCCTACCTCAACCCCCGGTTCCCCCTAGCCGGAACCTCACCCTCCCCGGGATTAAATTTCGCGGCGCACCGGCCTGGCGCATTGCGATGCACAATGTTGACATGATAGGCAGCCATAGTGCTGGCGCTGGGCGAGCCATCTCGTTTGTTTCGCGTTTCCAGTCTTTCGTTCCCGCTCAATGCTTGGGGTCCACAATCGGGGCCGGCGGGCGCGCCAGAAGGCTCACTCCATTTTTTTACATTAGCGTGAGGGACAACCATGACAGGTGCGACTGATCCGTTTTCTGCCTCGATCATCCCGTTCGAGGTTCCCGAGCAGATGCGTGCGTTCGCCGAGAAGGGCGTGTCGCAGGCCCGCGAGAACTACGCCAAGTTCAAGGACGCCGCCGAAACCCACAATGGCACCGTCGAAGCCGTGTTCACCTCGGCCTCCAAGGGCGCGAGCGAGTACACCGCCAAGCTGGTCGAGTTCATGAAGGCCAATTCGAGCGCCCAGCTCGACTTCGCCCAGCAGCTGTTCGGCGCCAAGTCGCCGTCGGAAGCGCTGGAGCTGTGGACCGGCCACACCCGCAAGCAGCTCGAGACCTTCCAGTCCCAGGCCAAGGAGCTGGTCGAGCTCACCCAGCGCGTCGCCAATGAGACCGCCGAGCCGATCAAGGCCAGCGCCTCGAAGTACTACCAGCCCGCCGCCTGAGCGGTGAGGCCGGTTTGAGTTAGAGAAACCCGGGCCGAAAGGCCCGGGTTTTTCTTTGGAAGCGACGCTGCGGGCGATGCGGCTTGGGTTCAATCGGCGAGCGCCAAGGGCTCGGACCACCTCTCCCGGAGGGAGAGGTCGGATCGCATCGCAGATGCGATCCGGGTGAGGGGTTCAGGTCTCACTGCGGGACGCGGCCCCTCACCCGGATCGCTCCGGACGATGCTTCGCATCGCCAGGAGCAATCCGACCTCTCCCCGCCGGGGAGAGGTGAGCAACGCCCAGCCGATCGACCTCATTTTCTCGCGCTGAAGAGGGGCAAATATCGGGTTTTGCGGCCTTGCCAAAAACCCCCGTTGCACCTAGTTTCCGCCCCGTCCAGCCCCCCTCGGCACCGGCCCTTCAGGGCGTCCCGAGGCGCGGCTCGCCAGGATGCAGTTGTAGCTCAGTTGGTTAGAGCGCCTGTCTGTGGAACAGGAGGTCGGTGGTTCGAGCCCACCCAACTGTACCAGCGAAGGCAATGACTTAGAGCATACATCGCTTCGAGCTCTCCATCGAAATCTCACCGGAGCTCCAGCGAACTCGTCTTGTGCGGCAGTCCAGGAGGGGACAAAGTGGACGAGAACGAGATTAGAACCACTCTATGGGCATTTCTTCGATGAGAGCACGCGTGTAGGCAGCCGCCGCGACCGCTGCATAATTTTGCCAGTCATCGTTTTTGTGTTCGTCGCAGTAGTCGCAAATCCCCCGTACAACAAAGATATCTTTTCCCTGCAACCACGCAGCGTTTTGAAGACCGCTTGCCTCCATTTCGACGGCCCTCACATTGAACTGGTCGCGAAGCTGATTGCGCGTTGTGTCGTGCTTGAGCAGGGTATCCGCTGTTCCAATAACGCCACCGTGTACGCGCGGTATTTCGGATCGCTCGGGGTCTGCCGGATGGGCTACGACAATCCCGTTCTCGTGCAAGACATCCTTCGTTAAGGCTGGTCGGGCAAATCGATCACCCAACTTTATCAGTGCATGTGATAGGATCGGCTCCCAAGGTCGCTCCCGCATCAGCTCGAGTGTCGTCAGCTGGTTCGCGGCTTGGAGCAACTTAGCGGAAGGACGTTGAGGTGAGCTTCTTGTTTGCCGCCCCTCGCGCGTCTCCTTGACGTAATCGTACTCTACGACACCCGCGTGGTTAGAGAACACGATGTCGCCCAAGCGCACGTGCTCGTCGGGTTTCGCGGGGTTAGGACATCCGCCAGCGATGCCGACCATCACAATGTACTCGATGTCAGGAAATGACCTAAGTGCGTTGGTCGTGACTGTGGCCGCATTTACCTTGCCCATTCCGGCCGAAGCGAGAACGACAGTCCGTCGGTCTCCGTCCTTGTTGAAGCTCCCAACACAGTAGATGTTGCTGTCATCGGGTCGTCCCAACGACGAGACCTCGTCAAGCGTCGCGCGAACGGCAGCGTTTTCCTTAGAGAGCGCAGTGACGATAAGGACTTTTGCTGCGTGCGCTCGTGCGTGCGCTCCCAGGGACTGATTGACGGTTTGCGTTTCCATTTGGAATAAGTCTTGTCCATCGGCATCATATTCGATGCGTTTCATCGCGGGGTATAGCGAGGTGTTCCGAGCGGCCGCCTCAAGGCGGGCGCGTGTCAACGAGCCGGGATTGGCTGCTTGATAGGCACGTAGAGCCGGCTGTGCATAAGCCGCGCAGTGGTCTGCATTGCGAGCCATGTGCTCCAGCAGTCGCTGCTTGACCCGATCAATGTCTTCGTCATTGAACCAATCGGTAACAAGAGTCTCCAATCCATCGAAATAGATGCTACGTAGTCCCGTAGCTAGTCCAGCTCTCGCCTCGGGATCGGAGTCCTCCGAGCCAAGAACAAGGAAGTCATAATTGTCCTGTGCCGTTTGGACGTCTTTGACAGCTAACTGGTAAACATACTTCCGGACATTCGGCGGTCTCTCCTCCACATCGTGCAGCGGCAACCGCAAGTTTTTGATTCCGAGATTTGGATTCTCGCATGTTGCCCAGACTGAATACTGAGCAACAATCGGATCTGGATGAGAGTTTAGTTCCCCAATGACCTCGTCGTTGCCCGCACTCAACGAGAACAAATGTTCAGGAGCTCTATCTAAGCCAACTAAGATACCTGCAAGGCGCAGTTCCGTCGGCTCAGCGTAGTCGACCCGAACGCGGGCGATGCGAAGTCTGCTCTGAAAGTGTCCGCTATGCTGGGCAGCAGCCATCAAGATCGCGCCGGCCATCGGCAGATCCGCTAGCTCTAACTGCTTTTTGGCTTCTTCCGGTGAGAGCAGCGCACACAGCGCGGAAACTCCAGCTCCGAGAATGTCAGGGTCGTTCCGATTTCGTTGAATGGCCTCAACGATGGCTCTCACGTTATTTCGCGTGCCGATCGCGGCAAGCGCATTCAAAGCCCAACGCTTCACTTTGGGAGCGTCGTCGTGCAGCAGTCCCATCAAATGGATGGCTATTCGTTCAGGCTCGCGATGCCGCAGACCCTGCCGGTATAATTTGCAAAGGCGCTGCAGACCGATCTTCTTGCTCTCTGGGTCTCTATCGCCAATGAGCAATTCGACGTACGCAGACTCAGTCAGATCGAAGTACTTGCTAGTCCTTCGGGGTTGCATCCGATGAACCCCGCAAAGCATCTTCTAATACAAACTTTGTGTTCTCCAAAATGAGCTGCGACCAAGGGTCGAAATCCTCAAAATGATTGGTTTGAGTTCGCAGGTCGTGCCACGCCAGATCGTTAATTGCGAGCCGACGACTAATCGGTTCGAGCCAATCCGGTGCCTGCAAGGCGATGACGCCAAGCAGGTTGGACGTAGTATTCTCATTCGTGCAGATGAAGGCCTTTAGTTCGGCTGCTCGCGACAACTGAACGTCGGAATCGAGATGCAAATCGACGGAAAGGGCGCGCATCCCGCTTGCTACGATACCGTGGTCATCCTGATCAAACAGTGTCAAATCATCATGGACGACGGGACAGAAGAAACCGATTGAACGCTTCTGTAAAAACGTATCTCGATCCTCGCGAAAGCGGCCGTGCCGGTAGGTGAGAGCACAATTACGGCGCAGCACCACCACAAACGACCAAATCAACACATCATTGGGAGCTCGATCCTGTGAACTCTTGGCATAATGATAGTGGTGAGCATGCAGAAGCTTCAGTACGGCGTTTGCTTTAACGACTGGGCGGTCGCAGATCTCTTGGGCGGTGTCTTTGTCGAATGCCAGAGCGTGGTGGTAGGCTAGCTCGCGGCGTCGACGTCGAGCGACAATAGGTACCCGGTACTCAGATGGAATTGCTGGATCCGTAAGAAACTCGCGCAGGAAAAAATATCCAGGTTTCGTACGGAAAAAAGGGCTTCGCTCGCGGCGCAACAGAATGTCTTCGCTCAGTCGCGCTTGCAATGTTTTGTGCTGAGTCTTTCCGTATAGTGAGGAGGGAACTATGCCAGCTGACAAGCCCCGTCTCAGTATCTCGCGCGGGGGTAATGGCGCGCGCGCTTCACGCAGCACGAGGCTCGCAATTTCGAGATAGGCGTCCAATTGAAGTTTTCCGGCTAATGAGTGCAACCGTAACAGGTAAGTTTTCGCCCATCAACGACCCTAAATCGCTCCTCCACTGAAAGGGCCGCCACGTCGGCATTGCGATGTACTAGCGCTTGGACGGGCCAGTCCCCAACAGTTGGCCAAGATTTGTCCGACATTTCAGGGCGTTATAGGTGTACAGGGGATCGCGATGCTGAAGGCGAACTCGCTGATGCCCTTGTGCGCGCTCTCCGAGACGAAGCGAAACAGCACCGCCGCATAGCCGGCCGCGATCAGCGCAAACACCGGCGCCACGATTAGCAACGTGGCCATGCGCCCCTACGACCCCAGCCCAATAATCCTCCGCGCCATCCGCACATTGGCGTAGTCGATCATCTTGCCGTCCAGCGTCACCGCCCCCTGTCCCTGCGCCTCGGCGGTCTCCATCGCCTCGACGACCCTCCTTGCCTGCGCCAGTTCCGCGGCCGACGGCGTGAATGCGCGCAGCGTCACCTCGATCTGGTCGGGATGGATCACCTGCTTACCGTCAAAGCCCATCGCCGCGGCCTTTTGCGCGCTGGCCTCCGTCAGCCTGGCATCGCGGAAGGCGCCGCAGGGGCCGTCGATCGCGCGCAGGCCGCACGCGCGAGCGGCGACGAGCAGGCGCATCATGGGATAGGCGAACAGGTCGAGCGGCGCGGAGGCGTAGCCGCTTTGCGCCGAGCCGACGTGGCGGTAGCCATCGGGCGAAATCCCGATGTCAGAGGTGCGGGCGCCGAGCGAGGCCGCGAGGTCGCCGACGCCGAGATGCAGCGCGGCCACGCTGTCGTGGCACGCGGCGAGTGCGTCGACATTGACGAGGCCGAGCGCGGTCTCGATCAGCAATTCCAGCGCGACCGGCGCAACGCGGTTGGGCGCAGCCGTGCGCAGCTGATCGGCGATGGCGGCGATGTCGCTGGCGCGCTCCGCCTTCGGCACGATCACTGCATCCAGTCGCGGCAGCGCCGCCAGCGTGCGGATCTCGTTTGCAATGAACGGGCTGTCGACGGCGTTGAGCCTGACCGTAACGTGCTTGTTGCTCCAATCGAGCGAAGACAGCGCGCCGGCGGCTTCCTCCAGCGCAAGCCCCTTCTCGGCGGGCGGCACCGCGTCTTCGAGATCCATGAACACCGCGTCCGCGCTTGAAGCCGCTGCCTTGGCGACGAGACGGGCGCGATGCGCGGGGACGGCCAGATAGGCCCGGCTCGGCCGCTGCGAGACCATCGTCACGTCTCCTTGGCCAGCCCGAGTTCATCGAGGATGGACTCGTTGTGCTCGCCGACATCAGGCACCGGATCCATCCGCGGCTTCACGCCGGGAATGGTGAGCGCGGGCAGGAAGCTCATCAGCGGGCCGCAGGGCGATCCCACCGTCTGCACCCGCGACCGCGCGCGAAGCTGCTCATGCTGCAGGAAGGCCTCCACCGAGTTCAGATGCGCGTTGGCGATCGCGGCTTCATCCAGCAGCCGCAGCACCTCTTCGCTGGTCATCGTCGCAAAGCGCTGCTCGATATGCGCCTGCAGATCGTCGCGGTTCTGCATGCGCAGCGGATTGGTGCGGAAGCGCAGGTCGTCGGCGAAGCCGGCGTCTCCAAGCACGATGCGGCACAGCGACCGCCATTCCCGATCGTTCTGGATGCCGAAGAAGATGGTGCTGCCGTCGCCGACGCGAAACGGGCCGTAGGGCGCGATCGTCGCATGCTTCGCGCCGGTGCGCGGCAGCGGCCGGCCCGTACTCTCGGTGTAGAAGGCGGGATAGCTCATCCAGTCCGTGATGGAATCGAACAGCGAGGCCTGGAAGGCCGTGCCCTTGCCGGTGCGCTCCCGACGATACAGCGCCATCAGCACGCCATTGAGGATGTACATGCCCGTGGCGATATCGACCACCGACAGCCCGATCTTGGCAGGCTCCGCCTCGGTGCCGTTGACGGCGAGCACGCCGGCCTCGCACTGCACCAGGAGATCATAGGCCTTCTTGTCGCTGTAGGGGCCGCCAGTGCCATAGCCCGAGACGTCGCAGGCGATAAGGCGCGGAAATTTGCGCAGCAACGATGCCGCATCGAGGCCGAGCCGCTCGGCAGCACCAGGCGCAAGGTTCTGGATGAACACATCCGCCCGCGGCAGCAGGGCGTCGAGCACCTTGCGGCCGTCCGCGCTCTGGATGTCGATGGCGAGGCTTTCCTTGGAACGGTTGGTCCAGACGAACTGGCTCGACATGCCGTTCATCACATGATCGTAGTCGCGGCAGAAATCGCCGGCCCCTGGCCGCTCGATCTTGATCACCCGCGCGCCCCAATCCGCCAGATGCCGGCTGGCCAGCGGCGCCGCGATCGCCTGCTCCAATGAGACCACGGTCACGCCCGACAGCGGCAGCTCCGCCTCATTCCCCTCCATGTGTCGCCTCCACTCCCGCCAACAGCGCAGGAGACAAGCCAACCACCCCACGCGCATTTTCTTGATGATGCCATCATGCCCCTGTTTTGCCCGACGAGTCAAATTCGACTTCGTCAAATCCTAAGAATTGGGATGCTGAGTGTTTGCAGTGAGTTGCCTACTGTGCATGGGGTTGTTTTCGCAGTTTAAGAGGTTTGTCGCTGCCGCAGGCACTGGTGCGCTCCCTCTCCCGCTTGCGGGGGAGGGCTGGGGAGGGGGTGTCGCCACAATCGAGGACCCCGACGCGGAGAGAGCCCTCACCCGCGCCTTCAGCGCGACCTCTCCCGCAAGCGGTAGAGGTTGAGCGAGCCTCGAGCGCCGCCGGATCACCTAGCTCACCACCCTGTTGCCCAGACCGCACAGCTCCGACCTTTCGCATCTCCCCTCGGTTGCCAACGAACCGCCGTTCACCCACTATTCCCACTGACTCGACATGTGGGGGAATCGATGCCGGCATTTCGCTTCAAGACGTCATTGGCCGTCGCAAGCCTCTTCCTTGCCCTGGCCGTCCTGGCGCTGCCGCGCGCCGGTTTCGCCTACACCCAGGAGGAGCAGCAGGCCTGCACGCCGGATGCGATGCGGCTGTGCAGCGAGTTCGTTCCGAACGTCGATGCCATCACCGCCTGCATGATCAAGAAGAAGGCGCAGCTCTCGCCGCAATGCCGGGTGTTCTTCCGCCCCGGGCCCGAGCCGGGTGAGCTGCGCGCCGGCAAGCCGACCAACATCGCGCCCAAGAAGGCGTCAACGACCGCGAAGAAGAGCGCCAAGCCGGCAGCGAAGAAGAAGAAATCCAGCGAAGGCTGATCCCAGAGCGAAGCGCGTTCCTGTTTTGAAACCCCTCACGCCGGTGACATCGGTCTCGCGACAGCCACCGGACTCGTTTTGTTCGCGCAACGCCGCGCAGGCTTGCGGCCGTTACGGGCGCCGGTGACGGAAAAGGGTCGCCCGCAGCTTTGCCCGGCAAGGTTGTGTTGTCCCGTCCGCTGCTCAAAAAGCGCACAAACCGCTCCGGCGAGCGCTGTTTCGTTGCGGTCTGTGTCTCCCTGCTGCGAAGCAGTGTGACTCAAAAGCCAACACGCCTTGTTATTTCGTGGCCCCAACGCAACCCCTGATAAATTTTTCTTTCCCGAATCACCGCACTGATTCATTTTCGCGGCCTGGGGTCAATCTGGAGGCCGAAGGTATGAACGTTATTGTTTTTGCATCGCGTAAAGGCGGCTCGGGCAAGAGTACCCTGGCTGCACATCTCGCCGCGCAGATCAAGGCGAGCAAGCAGGTCATGCTCGTGGATGCGGATCCGCAGGGCTCGCTCACGCTGTGGCACAAGCTGCGTGGCACCAACGAGCCGCCGATCAAGGCTGCCGTGAACTCCGTCAGCGGCATCGTCTCCGCGGCCAAGCGCGACGGTTATGAATGGGTGTTGATCGACACGCCGCCGAACCTGTCGGCCGTCGTCGACGATGCGATCCGCAACGCGACCATGGTGATCATTCCGGCGCGTCCCGGCGTGTTCGACGTCAACGCGGTGCAGGAAACCATCCAGATGTGCCGCGCCGCGCGCAAGCCCTACGCGGTCGTGCTCAACGGTGCGCCGGCGCGCCGTGACGAGGCCGAAAGCCCGATCGTCACCATCGCCCGCGAAGCGCTGGCGAAATTCCGCGCTCCGGTGTGGGGCGGCCAGATCACCAACCGTTCGGATTTGCTGATGGCGCTGAGCCACGGCGAAGGCGCGCGCGAGTATCAGGCCGAGAGCCGTGCGGCTCAGGAGATCGCAAGGCTCTGGGCAGCGATCGAGCGTTCGGTCAAGGCCATTCGCGGCACGGCGTCGGCGTCCGGCGCAATGCACAAGCAGGCAGCTTAATTTTCATTGGTCATTTCCTGGATACGAAAAACGCGCGGACGAGCCGCGCGTTTTGCGTTTCCGGCTTCAACTGTCATTCCGGAGCGCCCGAAAGGTGAATCCGGAATCTCGAGATTCCCCGGTGCGCAATTGCGCACCTGCGTTCTGGCGCTATCGCGCCATCCCGGAATGACGAAATGAAACCTTACGCTACCAACAGCATGTAGAACACGATGACCGGCGACAAGGTGAGGATCACCGACCAGACGCCGGTCGCCCAGAGAATATCCTCGGTGGTAAAGCCCTGCTGTCCGGCGTCGCAATGCGACGCCAGTTCATTATGACTATTCACAAAACGCCTCCGCGATTTCTTCGCTTATGGCGTCAACGCTAGCCGGGATGCTTTAAGATTCCGGGTCGCCGCGACCTGCGCATTTGAGCACAGCCGTGACCTACGGTTAACCATCCCGCGCTCGCCGTCCGTCAGCCGACCAGCCAGAGACGAAACAGCAGCACCGGCATCAGGCCGAGCATCACCGCCCAGAACCCGAACGACGACACCACCAGAATGCCCTGCAAGAGATCGGCCGGCGCGAATTGCCGCGCGGCCGTCGGCCGGATGCGATGCCCCATGGTCATTCCCCCTCTGTGGAAGGTCCTTTGCGGAAACGATAGGCCCGATTGCGTAAACGAGCCGTGGATGCACGATGCGGCGGCTGCGAAAGGGATTGGGGTGACGTTAACCACGGTCGCCTCTTACCCTCCCCTGGAGGGGGAGGGTCGATCGCGCGTAGCGCGAGCGGGGTGGGGTGACGGTCTCTCGGCGTCCGGCACCGCTCGTGTCGAGAGATCACCCCACCCCGTCACGCATCTCGCTTCGCTCGATCGCGCGCCGACCCTCCCCCTCCAGGGGAGGGTGGACGCGCTACGCCGCAACCCTCGTCCGTCGCTCGATCTCGCGATCGATCGCGGCCGCGAGCTCGCTGCTCACCTCCACCATCGGCAGGCGCACTTCGGGGCTGTCGATCAGGCCGCTGCGCCACAGCCAGTACTTCGCCGGCGCGGGGCTCGGCTCGGTGAACAGGAGCCGCGTCAGCTCGGCGACCTCGTGCCAGCGCGCCCGCGCCGCGTCGTGGTTGCCGCGCTTCAGCTCGGCATGCACGGCTGCAAACGTCGCGGTCTCGACATGGGCCGACAGCACGATGCCGCCGTCGGCGCCGTCACTGAGCGCCTCGAAATAGTTGGCGTCCTCGCCGGTGAGCACGCGAAAGTCCTTCGGCCGGTCGCGCAGCAGCGCGATCGACTGCTCGCGGCTGGCGCCGCAATCCTTCAGGCCGACGATGTTCTTGTGCTCGGCGAGCCGCAGCATGTTCTGGTTGGTGATGTTGACCGCGCAGCGATAGGGAATGTTGTAGAGCGCGAGCGGCCAGGCGGCGTGGTCGGCGAGCGCCTCGAAATGCGCCAGCAGCCCACGTTGCGACGGCCGCACGTAATAGGGGCTGGCGATCAGGTATCCGTCGATCGGCCAGTCCGCGGTCTCGTCGAGGCGCTCCTGCAGGCGCGAGGTGTCCGCGCCCGAGAGCCCAAGGCAGATCGACACGGTGCGGCCGCTGGCCGCGATCTCCTCGCGCACCACGGCGACGAGACGTTCGAGCTCGGCCTCGCGCAGCGTCATGCCTTCACCGGAGGTCGCCCCCAGGATGAAGCCGTCGATGCTGTGCGCGCTGTAGTGCCGCGTCAGCCGCCGCAGCGATCTCTCGTCCAGCGCGCCGCCCTGAAACGGCGTCACCAGCGGCAGCCACAGCCCATGCAAGTGATCTCGTAGTCCGGTCATGTTCCATCTCCTTCTCGGGAAAAAAGCCTGAGACGGAGGCACATGAAAAAACCCCGTCCAGGCGGCGGGGTTTTCGGGATTTGCAGCGATGACGAAGCTAGCTAGTGCGCGCAAAAATCCGAGGCCCCGGGATGGGGGCATTTTTTCGAGACGACTGCGCACGACTTCGTGATCATGTGTAAATGATGCGGGGTATGCCTGGAACTGTCAATACACGCGGAGGGCGAAGCCCATTCTTGACGAAAAAAAGCCGGACCCGAGGGCCCGGCTTAGGTATTGGCCACGTGAGGCCGACACAATCACCTTCCAAGAGGGATTACTGAACTCCCGCGCCACTGGAGGAGGGGGACAAATGCGCAACGCGAAGGCTCAGCGTGCAAACATTATGGGCTTGCCGAGTGCCATGCAGCAACAGCCGAGGCCGCATGTCAGTCATGCGGAAATCAGGACGGCCAGCGCTGCGCCTTGCTGACCACGAAATCGCGGAACACCTGCACGCGTGCGACCGTCTTCAACTCCTCGGGATAGACGAAGTAGGTGTCGAGCTGGATCGAGTCCGACTCGCCGAACAGCTGCACGAGCTTGCTCTGTTCCTCGACCAGATAGTCGGGCAGCGCCGCGATGCCGAGGCCCTGCGCGCACGCGCGCACGAGGCCGAGGATGTTGTTGACCTTGAAATAGGCTTCGCGCGGGCCGGAGCCGTTGCGCCCGGCTTCGATCAGCCAATTGCGGTTCTGCAGATGCGGCGCGAAGTTGCCGTCGCTGAGCGTGATGATGCGGTGGGAGTCGAGCTCCTCCAGCGTGCGCGGCGTGCCGAAGCGCTTGATGTATTCCGGCGAGCAATAGGCGTGGAAGCCCATCGCGAACAGCTTGCGCTGGATCAGATCCGGCTGCGTCGGCTTGCGGGTACGGATGGCAACGTCCGCCTCGCGCATCGACAGGTCGAGCTCCTCGTCGGTGACGATCAGCGAGATCCGAATCTCGGGATAGAGCGCGGTGAATTCGCCGAGCCGCGGGATCAGCCAGTTGATGCCGACGCCGGGCGTGGTGGTGATCTTGAGATCACCGCTCGGCCGCTCGCGGCTGTCGGTCAGCTTGGCGCGCGCCGCCTGCAGCTGCATGAACACGTCATGCGCGGTGCGGAACAACAGGTCGCCCTGCTCGGTGAGGATCAGGCCGCGGGCGTGGCGGTGGAACAGCGAGACCGAGAGCTCCTGCTCCAGCGCCGAGACCTGGCGGGAGACCGCCGATTGCGACAGGCCGAGCTGCTCGCCCGCGTGCGTGAAGCTGCCCGCTTCCGCCGCCGCGTGAAACACCTTCAGCTTGTCCCAGTCCATATCCGTAAATCCGTCGCGTGTTCGGGGCATGATTCTATTCCGCTGCCGCGCGCTCGCTGGCGCGAAGGGCCAAGAAACGTTCGGCTTCGAGTGCGGCCATGCAGCCGAAGCCGGCGGCCGTCACGGCCTGGCGATAGGTCTCGTCGGCGACGTCGCCGGCGGCGAACAGGCCGGGCACCGACGTGGCGGTCGAGTTCGGGGCGACCTCGACATAGCCCGACGGTTTCAGCTTGACCTGGTCCTTAACAAGCTCGGTCGCCGGCGCATGGCCGATGGCGATGAAGACGCCGTCGGCCTTCACGTCCCTGAGCGCGCCGGTCCTGACGTTCTTGAGGCGGACATGGGTGACCTTGTTCGGGTTCTCGGTGCCGCAGATCTCGTCGACGGCGGAGTCCCAGATCACCTTGATCTTCGGGTGCTTGAACAGGCGTTCCTGCAGGATGCGCTCGGCGCGGAAGTGATCGCGACGATGCACGATGGTGACCTGCGAGGCATGGTTGGTGAGGTACAGGGCTTCCTCGACCGCGGTGTTGCCGCCGCCGACCACGATGACGTCCTTGCCGCGATAGAAGAAGCCATCGCAGGTGGCGCAGGCCGACACGCCGCCGCCCTGGAACTTCGCTTCGGACGGCAGCCCGAGCCAGCGCGCCTGCGCGCCTGTGGCCAGGATCACGCTGTCGGCGAGATAGACGTCGCCGCTGTCGCAGGTGAGACGGAACGGTCGCTGCATAGTCTCCAGCTTGGTGACCAGGTCGGTGACGATCTTGGTGCCGACGTGGACCGCCTGCTTCTCCATCTGCTCCATCAGCCAGGGGCCCTGGATCACGTCGGCGAAGCCCGGATAGTTCTCAACGTCGGTGGTGATGGTGAGCTGGCCACCGGGCTGGATGCCCTGGATCAGGATCGGCTCAAGCATCGCGCGCGCGGCGTAGATCGCCGCCGTGTAGCCGGCGGGGCCGGAGCCGATAATGACGACCTTTGCATGAACAGGAGCGGACATTTCGATGGACGCCTTTCACGGGGGATTTGCAGCGCGGGCGCGGAACGTGCCGGGAGGCCTCGCGGAGGCGCTGAAATGTCAGAGCTAATCTAAGCCTTCTGGTGAGCCATGCAAGAATTGCATTCCCTCTCGGCGGATTTTTCCAACAGGGAACAAAAGTCGATTGCGCTGCGCGCGCAATAAAATTGCGCCGACCGTATGGACTGGGCTATGAGGATTTCGACAAATCACCCAATACCGCCGCAAGGGGCAGGAGTTCCAATCACGTGTCGCGGAACCTAGACGAGATCGACCTGAAAATTCTCGCCGAGATTCAGGCCGACGGTCGAATCACGAATGTCGAGCTGGCCAAGCGCGTCGGCATTTCGCCGCCGCCCTGCCTGCGCCGGGTCCGGGCGCTGGAGGAGGAGGGCTATATCCACGGCTATCGCGGGCTGCTGGATGCGCGAAAGCTCGGATTTGACGTCACCGTGTTCGCCGCCGTGCACCTGTCCAGCCAGGCCGAGGCGGACCTGCGCGCCTTCGAGGAGTTTGTCCGCGCCGAGCCCTTGGTGCGGGAATGCTGGATGCTGTCGGGTGAAGTCGACTTCATCCTGAAATGCGTCGCCCCCGACATGGCGACCTTCCAGGATTTCGTCACCCACCTCACCGCAGCGCCCCATGTCCGCAACGTGCGTACCTCGCTGGTGCTGCACAATTCGAAATACGAGGCGGCGGTGCCGCTGGACGTGAAGGGAAGAAGATAGGCGCGCCAAGCGGTCTATCAGCTCCGTCATCCTGAGGCGCGAGGCATGGGACGCAACGCGTCCCATGGGGAGCCTCGAAGGATGCACGGCCCGTATGTAGCAGCGCGCGGCAACAGTTGGGCCGTCGCCCTTCGAGGGCCGCTGAAGAAGCGGCCACGTCAGGGTGACGGTGATAGAGTTCGCTGCACTCGCAATGACGTGTGGTGAGAGCGTGTGTTCATCAAAACCCCAGCACCATGCCAAAACAAAAAGGCCGCGCATCGCGCGGCCTTTTGAAATCGTCTCAGCAGCGGCAAATGCTTACCGCCACTCCACCTTGGTGATCTCGTACGCCTTGGCGCCGCCGGGCGTGTTGACCTCGACCGAGGCGCCTTTCTTCTTGCCGATCAGCGCGCGTGCGAGCGGCGAGGTGATGGAGATGCGGCCCTTCTTGGCGTCGGCCTCGACCTCGCCGACGATCTGCCACACCGTCTTCTTCTCAGTGTCCTCGTCGACCAGCGTCACCGTGGCGCCGAACTTGATGGTGTCGCCGGACAGTTTCGAGATGTCGATGATGTCGGCGCGCGCGAGCTTGTCCTCGAGCTCGGCGATGCGGCCCTCATTGTGGGACTGCTCTTCCTTCGCGGCGTGATACTCCGCGTTTTCCGACAGGTCTCCGTGCGAGCGCGCCTCCGCGATATGCTCGATGATCCGCGGACGGTCCACGGACTGGCGATGCTTCAATTCTTCTCCGAGCGCGGCAAATCCGGCCGAAGTCATCGGAACCTTTTCCATCTTCTCTCTCGTCCTTCAGTCGTGCGCCCCAGAACAGGGAGGGGCGACCAACCTTGATTCGTCGGTCCTTCCGGGGCCCGATACGCGGGGCGGCCGGAACATTGACAGATATATGGGCTTAGCGCCGGAACAGAACCACCACCTGGCCGGACAGTTCCTGCGGCCATTGTGGCTTCATCGCCAATCACTTAGCGGAAGCTTCGCCGCCACTAGCGATCAGGTTTCCGAAAAGTAGCTCTGCAGCGTACGAACCTCAAGGTCCCCGCCCAGATACGCGCGGATGCCCTGCGCAGCCGCCACGGCCCCGGAAAGAGTGGTGTAATATGGCACTTTATGCAAGAGGGCCGCGCGCCGCAGCGAACGGCTGTCCGCCAGCGCCTGCGGGCCTTCGGTGGTGTTGAAGACGAGCTGGACGTCGCCATTGGTGATGGCATCGACGATGTGCGGCCGACCCTCCAGCACCTTGTTCACCTTCTCGGTCGGGATGCCCTGGTCGGTCAGGAAGCGCTGGGTGCCCGAGGTCGCCAGCACCCTGAAACCAAGCGAGTGCAATTCGCGGACGGCGTCGGCGATGCGCGTCTTGTCGCTTTCGCGCACCGAGACGAACACCGTGCCCTTGCGTGGTACCCGCGTGCCGCCGCCGAGCTGGCTCTTGGCGAAGGCGACCTCGAAGTTGCGGTCGATGCCCATGACCTCGCCGGTCGAGCGCATCTCGGGGCCAAGCACCGTGTCGACGCCGGGGAAGCGCGCGAAGGGAAACACCGATTCCTTGACGCCGACGTGCTTGAGCGCCGCCTTCTTCAGCTTGAAGTCGGCGAGCCTCTCGCCGGCCATGATGCGCGCGGCGATCTTGGCGACCGGCGTGCCGATCACCTTGGCGACGAACGGCACGGTGCGCGAAGCGCGCGGATTGACCTCGAGCACGTAGATCTCGCCGTCCTTGATGGCGTATTGCACGTTCATCAGGCCAATGACGTCGAGGCCGAGCGCGAGCTCGCGGGTCTGCCGCTCCAGCTCCTCGATCATCTCAGGTTCGAGCGAGTGCGGCGGAAGCGAGCAGGCGCTATCGCCCGAATGGATGCCGGCTTCCTCGATGTGCTCCATGATGCCGACGATGAAGGTGTCCTTGCCGTCGCAGAGGCAGTCGACGTCGACTTCGGTCGCGTCCGACAGATAGCGGTCGAACAGCAGCGGGTTCTTGCCGAGCACCGTGTTGATCTGCCCGGTCTTGTCGTTCGGATAGCGCGCCTTGACGTCGGCGGGCACCAGCTCCGGCAGCGTGCCGAGCAGATAGTCGTTGAGCTGGTTCTCCTCGCGGATGATCTGCATGGCGCGGCCGCCGAGCACGTAGGAGGGGCGCACAACCAGCGGCAGGCCGAGATCGGCGGAGACGAGCCTTGCCTGCTCGACCGAGTAGGCGATGCCGTTCTTCGGCTGCTTGAGACGAAGCTTGTCGAGCACGCGCTTGAAGCGGTCGCGGTCCTCGGCGAGGTCGATGGCGTCGGGCGAGGTGCCGAGGATCGGCACTTCGGCGGCTTCCAGCGCATGCGCCAGCTTCAGCGGCGTCTGGCCGCCGAACTGCACGATCACGCCGTGCAGCGTGCCCTTGCTGCGCTCCGTCGCGATGATCTCCAGCACGTCCTCGGCGGTGAGCGGCTCGAAATAGAGCCGGTCGGCGGTGTCGTAGTCGGTCGACACCGTCTCCGGATTGCAGTTGACCATGATGGATTCGTAACCGGCATCGTGCAGCGCGAAGCAGGCATGACAGCAGCAATAGTCGAACTCGATGCCCTGACCGATGCGGTTGGGGCCACCGCCGAGAATGATGACCTTCTTCTTGTCGGATGGCGTGCTCTCGTCCGCCGATGCTCCTGCAAACGGCGCTTCATAGGTCGAATACATATAGGCGGTCGGCGAGGCGAACTCGGCCGCGCAGGTGTCGATGCGCTTGTAGACCGGGCGAACGCCGAGCGCGTGGCGCTTCGCCTTGACCTCGGCCTCAGTCGTCTCGGCGAGCACGGCGAGCCGCGCGTCGGAGAAGCCCATCGCCTTCAGGGTACGCATGCCGAAGGCGTTGCCGGGGAGGCCGTTCTTCCTGACCTTCTCCTCCATCTCGACGATGCCGCGCATCTCGCCGAGGAACCACGGATCGATCTTGCAGGAGTTGAAGATGTCTTCGTTCGACCAGCCCAGCCGCATGGCCTGGGCGACCTGAAGGATGCGGTTCGGCGTCGGCGTGCCGAGCGCGGCCCGGATCGCATTCTTGTCGTCGTCGCGGCCGAGGCCCTCGATCTCGATCTCGTCGAGGCCGGTCAATCCGGTCTCGAGCCCGCGCAGTGCCTTTTGCAGGCTTTCCTGGAAGGTGCGGCCGATCGCCATGACTTCGCCGACCGACTTCATCGAGGTGGTCAGCGTGGTCGAGGCGCCCGGGAATTTCTCGAAGGCGAAGCGTGGCACCTTGGTGACGACGTAGTCGATCGTCGGCTCGAACGAGGCCGGCGTGGCGCCGCCGGTGATGTCGTTGGCGATCTCGTCCAGCGTGTAGCCGACGGCGAGCTTGGCGGCGACCTTCGCGATCGGAAAGCCGGTGGCTTTTGAGGCCAGCGCGGAGGAGCGCGACACGCGCGGATTCATCTCGATGACGACCATGCGGCCGTCTTCGGGATTGACGCCGAACTGCACGTTGGAGCCGCCGGTCTCGACCCCGATCTCGCGCAGCACCGCCAGCGAGGCGTCGCGCATGATCTGGTATTCCTTGTCGGTCAGCGTCAGCGCAGGCGCCACCGTAATGGAATCGCCGGTGTGCACGCCCATCGGATCGAGGTTCTCGATCGAGCAGACGATGATGCAATTGTCTTTTTTGTCGCGCACCACCTCCATCTCGTACTCTTTCCAGCCGAGCACGGATTCTTCGATCAGCACTTCGTTGGTGGGAGACGCATCAAGGCCGCGTTCGATGATGTCGAGGAACTCTTCCTTGTTGTAGGCGATGCCGCCGCCGGTGCCGCCCATGGTGAAGGAGGGGCGGATGATCGCGGGCAGGCCGATCTCGGACAGCGCCATCATCGCCTGGCCCAGCGCATATTCCTGATAGCGCTTGCGGCGGTCGCCTTCGCCGAGAGTCCATTGCCGATCGAGCTCTTCGAGCGCCGCGCCTGACAGTTTCTCGCGTTCGGCGTGGTATTTGTCGCGGAACGACTTCTTCAGCTCGGAGGCGTTGGCAAGCCGCGACTTCGGCGTCTGCAGCCCGATCTTCTCCATGGCGTTGCGAAACAGCTGGCGGTCTTCGGCCTTGTCGATGGCATCAGCGGTGGCGCCGATCATCTCGACGTGGAACTTCTCCAGCGTGCCCTGCCGGCGCAGCGACAGCGCGCAGTTCAGCGCGGTCTGGCCGCCCATGGTCGGCAGCAGCGCAAAGCCGCCGGGAATGACGTGACGTTCCTTCTCGATGATCTTGGCGACGATCTCGGGCGTGATCGGCTCGATATAGGTCGCATCGGCCAGTTCCGGATCGGTCATGATGGTGGCCGGGTTGGAATTGACGAGGACGATGCGGTAGCCCTCCTCCTTCAGCGTCTTCACCGCCTGGGTGCCCGAATAATCGAACTCGCAGGCCTGGCCGATCACGATGGGGCCGGCGCCGATGATCAGGATGGTGGTGATGTCTGTACGTTTGGGCATCAACTCTCGCCGAAGTGGAATTTGGGCACAAAAAAAGGGCGCGCTTGCCGCGCGTCCCCTAAGCCGAGAGCGCGGGGTCTCCCTCGCGCGCGGGTGGGTCTTAGACCAGTTTTCGGGGCGGCGAAACCCCGAAAAATGCCCATCAACCGGCAATTTTGACGGGTTTTGGCCGGGCCTGCCAGCCACGGGCGAGATGCACCAGAAGCGAGGCCGCAACGCTCGTTCCGCCGATCCAGCCGAGGTCGGTCGGCGACAGGGTGGCCAGCACCGCGCCGCCCAGCGCTCCACCGATGGCGAAGCCGAGATACATCGACGATGCGTTGAGCGAGAGCGCGATCATCGAGGCCTGCGGCTCGATCCGGATGATGCTGGCGAGCTGGGCCGGATAGAACGCCCAGCCCGAGAGGCCCCAGAGGAAGATCGCGCCCAGCACCGCGTAATGCGCCTGGCCGGGCATCAGCTTCAGGACCAGCGAATGCAGGATCAGGGCGCCTGCCATGCCGGCGAGCCCGAGGCCTGCGGTCGCGAGCGTGCCGAGCCGGTCGGCCAGGACGCCACCAAGCATGTTCCCGATCGCGGCCGCGCCGCCAAACACCAGCAAAGCAAGGCTGATCTGCGAGTCGTCGAAGCCGAGGCCGCGCAGCGGCACCGCGAAATAGGTGAACACCGTGAAGCCGCCCAGCGCCCATAACATCGTAATCAGAAGCGCGACCACAACGTGGCCGTGGCGCGCTACCGCCAGCCGTTCGCTGAGCGAGGCTGTATTGCGCGGCAGGCCTTTGGGCAGGCCGAGCAACAGGCCGGCGAGCGCGACCGCGCCGATCAGGGCGACCATGGCAAAAGTCGCGCGCCAACCGAGCAGGCTGCCGACGAGGTTGCCGAAGGGAACGCCGACCACGGTCGCAACCGTGAGCCCCGCGGTGACCAGCGCCACCGCGCGCCCGCGCCGTTCGGGCGCTGCGACGGCCACGGACACCGCAAGTGCCGTCGGCATGCACAGCCCCGAGCCCAGCGCCATCAGCATCCGCGAGGCCAGCAGCAGGGCATAGTTGGATGCGACCATCGCCGCGAGGTTGCCTGCAATGAAGGTCGTCAGGGCCAGGGCGAGTACGGTGCGGCGGTCGATGTTGTTCAGCGCCACGGCGAGGATAGGCGAGCCCACCGCATAGGTGAGGGCATAGGCGGTGACCAATTGGCCTGCGGCCGAGACCGAAATCGAAAGATCGGTGGCGATTGCCGGCAAAAGTCCCGCAATGACAAAGCCTTCAGTGCCGATCGCAAAGGCCGCCAGGGCCAGCCAGAACACGCTCATTGGAAAGTCCTCATGTTCAATGTTTATTGAACTATTGGATGCTGCGGTTCAGGAGTCAATCGGTTCAAGAACTATTGAACATCATGGCCGCGTCACTATGATCTGCACATGAGCCGCACACCTCTTCATCCGAACCGCGAGCAGATCGAGCTGCCGATGGTGCTGGATTGCCTGAGCGATCCGATCCGGCTCGCCATCGTCTATCAGCTCGCCCAGCAAGAACGTGTCAGCAGCGAACTCTGCTGCGGTGATTTCAGCGGGCTTGGCGGCAAGTCGAACCTCGCCTACCACTTCGCCAAGCTGCGCGAATGCGGGTTGATGCAGACGCGCCTGGCCGGAACCAATCGGTTCATGCGGCTGCGCCGGGAAGATCTGGACGCGCGGTTCCCGGGCCTGCTTGACGCCGTGATCAGCTCCGCAGCCAGGGATGCGGACCGGCTTCAACTGCTGCCGGAGTGTAATGTAGTGAAGGTGGATTGAGGTCGGCGCGGGCAGTCCGTCTACGCTTTCGCTCCGCTCCAGCTACGCCAGACACGCTTCGCCCCTGCGGGCTAGCGTGGCTGCGCCACGTGTAGCCCGCGGGGGCGAAGCGTGGAGACCCGGCCTGGATTTGAACCAGGATGAAGAGCGATGCACCGCCCCCGCGTAGACACTTCCGCCACCGGGCCATCAGGATTATTCCCGATCAGCGTGCGACAGGCCACTACAGCTGATTGTTATGCTTAACGGACCAGAGGCGGCCGCGCGATGAAGGTCATGCGCCAGCGATTATGGCCAATATTGCTGTGGGCGCGCTGGACCGCGAAGCCCGCTGCCTTCAGCTTGGCGGTGATCTCGTCTTCGCTGTAGCGCTGCAGCCCGATCTTCGAGCGCAATTGACGGTAATCCGACAGCGCGGTGCTGATCAGCCCGATCAGCGCGTCCTTCAGGAAACCGTGGCGCAGGCCGAAGCCGAGCAGCGCCATCACGTCCCTGACCATGCCGACATTGGGCTGGAGGATATCGCCAAGCACCAGCTTGCCGGAGGGCTTCAGGATGCGGCGGATGTTGAGGAGGGCGGCATCGAGCTCCTCCGGCGTCATGTATTGCGCGACCGAGTTCATCACGACGAGGTCGATGGACTGGTCCTGCATCTTGCGGACGTCGTCGAGCGAGCGGACGCGGATCTTGGTATTCGGGGCGAACCGCGCGATCAGCCGGCCGCGCACGCCCGGCGCCGGCTCGGCCAGGATCAGCTTGCCGCAGGCGGCTGCCACCTGGTTCGCCGACAGCGCTTCCCCGCAGGCATAGTCCAGCACCGTCGCATCAGGCGAGGGGATGTAGCCGATGATGTCCCACGCAATGATCTGGAAGTGCAAGTCGCGATGCAGCTTGCTGACATAGATCGTATGCGTGGAGTCGTAATAATCGATCCAATCGTCCATGGTATTCGAAGGTCCCGGCCAAACGGTTCCTACTCAGGAACCGGCGCTGCCCGCCTTGCGTTAGGGGTGCGACGGCGCGCCGTCAATGTCCGCGTCCTAACAGGAAGGTCCCCCGTGAGCAAAACCAACAACAAGGTCTCGCCCGATCTCGACACCCCCACCGATCTGCCGCCCGCTGGGGTCAAGAAGGTCTCGGAGGCGCTCAACGTGCTTCTGGCCGACGCGTTCGCGCTTTATCTCAAGACCAAGAATTTCCACTGGCACATCAGCGGGCGCCACTTCCGGGATTACCATCTGCTGCTCGACGAGCAGTCCGACCAAATCTTCGCCACCACCGACCAGCTGGCCGAGCGCGTCCGCAAGATCGGCGGCACCACGCTGAAGTCGATCGGCCAGGTCGCGAAGCTCCAAACCATCAAGGATAACAACGAGGACTACGTCCCGCCGCGCGAGATGCTGCGCGAACTCATGCAGGACAACAAGCACGTCGCAGCTGCGATGCGCAAGGCGCACGAGGTCTGCGACGAGGCCGGCGACGTCGCCAGCGCCAGCATCCTCGAGAACTTCATCGACGAGACCGAGCGCCGCACCTGGTTCCTGTTCGAAGCGACAAGGCAGGAAGGCGCCAACGAGGCGTAGGTCACAACGTCGCCTCGGACTTTGCCGGAACGACGCTGTGAGCTCGTAACCTAAGGCTGCCGGAGCTGGCCATGTTAGCCGAGGGCCGTCCAGCTTCGATAGAGCATGTAGGTCGCGACCGCGATGATCAGCGCGGCGAAGACGTTGTTGAGCGCGCCTCTCTTGCCGGCGAGGTGCTTGGCCAGCCGCGCACCGAGCAGGCCGCCAACGGCGCCCCCCGCAAGGAATACGGTCGCAAGCCGCGAGTCGACCAAGCCGGATAGGGCGTAGTTGGCCGCGGTGGTGAGTCCAAATGCCGTCACCGAGACGAGCGAGGAGGCGATGGCATTGAGGATCGGCATCCCGGTCGCCAGCATCAGGGCGGGCACGATCAGGAAGCCGCCGCCGATTCCGAAGAAGCCCGACAGGGCGCCGGACGCAAGGCCAAGGCCCAGAAGCGCCGGGAAATTTTCGCGACCGAGCCTCACGGCAAAATCGCCGTCGCCCGCGCGCTTGCGCAGCATCAGCGCGCCGACGACGAGCATCAACAGCGCGAAGATCAGCAGCAGTTTTTGGCCGTCGAGCATCTTGCCGAGTGTCGAGCCGCCGAGCGCGCCCACAATACCCGCCACCGCAAAGACGCTCGCGCATGGCCATTTCACATTGCCCGCTTTGGCATGGTTCGCGAGGCTAACCCCCGCATTCGCTGCCACCGCGATCGCGCTCGTCCCGATCGCGAGATGCGGATTCGCGACACCGACGAGATAGACCATCAGTGGGACGGCCAGGATCGATCCCCCGCCGCCGACAAGCCCAAGTGAGAAGCCGACAAGCGAGCCGGAGAGCGAACCGAGCGTCATTCGCGCTATAGGGAGCGCAACCATCATTCATGCTCCAGGAGATCCCGCGCAACAGCGCGGGAGGAAATGAACAGCAGCAAGACGGTCAGCGCGCTGCCGCTGTTCCTGCGGGCTACAGAACGTTGAGCGGCACCTTGAGGAAGCGCTTTCCGCTCGGGTCGGGCGAGGGAAGCTGGCCCGCCTTCATGTTGACCTGCAGTGACGGGATGATGAGCCTCGGCATCTCCAGCGTCCGGTCGCGCGCCTCGCGCGCGGCCACGAACTCGTCCTCCGAAATCCCGTCGCGGACATGGATATTGTGGGCGCGCTGCTCGGCGACCGTCGTCTCCCAGTGGATGTCGCGGCCGTTCGGGCCGTAGTCATGGCACATGAACAGGCGGGTCTGATCGGGCAGCGACAGGATCCGCCGGATCGAGCGGTACAGGCTGCGCGCGTCGCCGCCCGGAAAATCCGCGCGCGCCGAGCCGCCATCGGGCATGAACAGCGTGTCGCCGACGAAGGCGGAATCGCCAATGACATGGGTCATGCAGGCCGGCGTATGGCCGGGCGTGTGCAGGGCAACCGCCGTCATCGCGCCGATCCGGTAGCTGTCGCCATCGCCAAACAGCCGATCGAATTGACTGCCATCGCGCTGGAATTCCGTGCCCTCGTTGAACACCTTGCCGAAGGTCTCCTGCACCACGGTGATGTTTTCGCCGATGCCGATCTTGCCTCCGAGCTTGCCCTGGATGTAGGGCGCGGCCGAGAGGTGATCGGCATGAACGTGGGTCTCGATCAGCCACTCGAGCGTGAGGCCGTTCTGCAAAACGAAGTCGATGATCGTATCGGCAGAGTGATAGGAGATCCGCCCGGCCGCGTAATCGATGTCCATGACGGAATCGATGATGGCGCAAGCTTTGGAGCCGGGATCCCTGACCACATAGCTGACGGTGTTTGTTGCCGCATCAAAGAACGGGGCGATCACCGGCTTCACCGATAGATCGATCGCAACGGGAAGATCTGACATTGGGAACTCCGTTACTCGTAGGATGGTGTCGCCAGCGTCGGCTGCCGCTCCGCGAGCGCGCGGGCAGCGGCCATGCCGATCATCATCGCGATCACGAACAGGCCCGCAGCCGAGGTGCCGTAGCCGAGCGCCACAAAGGCGGGGCCCGGACAGAAGCCGGCGAGACCCCAGCCGACGCCGAAGATCGCCGGCCCGACAATCACACGCGGATCGAGATCGTTCCTGGCCGGCACATGGAAGGTGTCGCCGAGCAGCGGCCGTTGTCGCTTCAGTACCAGGCGGAAACCGACGAAAGCCGTGGCGACGGCACCCAGCATCACGAACATCAGGCTCGGGTCCCACGATCCCGCGCGAATGGCGGCGAGATCGAGGAAATTGAGGACCTTCGCAGGATCCGACATGCCGGAGATCAAGAGCCCGACGCCGAAGATCAGGCCGATGGCAAATTGAATCAGGGCGGACATGGCGGGCCTCACAGGAGATGCCGGACGACGAAGGTCGTCGCGAAGCCGGTGGTCATGAAGACGAGGGTGGCGACGATCGAGCGGGTCGACAGGCGCGAGATGCCGCAGACGCCGTGCCCGGACGTGCAGCCATTGCCCCATACCGAGCCGAAGCCGACCAGCAGGCCGGCGACGGCCAGCAGCATGCCGCCGGTCTCGATCGCTTGCGGTGGAAACTCGCCGGTGAGGAGGCGCGCAAGCGCGGGCGCGGCGATGAGCCCGGCGATGAAGGCGAGGCGGCCCGCGGTTGCGTTATCGCCGAAGGGCGGCAGCAGGCGCGCGGCGATGCCGCTGACGCCGGCGATCCAGCCGCTGACGGCCATCAGCATCACCGCGGAAAGCCCGATCAGGATCCCGCCCGCAAGCGAGGCCAGCGGTGTGAACGTAGTCGGCATGGGTGCGCTCCTCAGAATTATAGTTGATTATTATATTCGAATATTCTAAATTATCAAGCATGAAGAATCAGACCAAGCGCAAGATTCTCGAAACTGCCGCCGCGGCCCTCGAAGCGAAGGCCGAGGAGGCCTCGCGCCTGCTGACCGCGATGGCGAATGCCAAACGGTTGATGGTGCTCTGCAACCTCCTCGACGGGGAGCGGTCGGTCGGCGATCTCGCCGACCTCGTCGGGCTGTCCTCGGCCGCGCTGTCGCAGCATCTCGGCAAGATGCGTGCGCTCGACCTGGTCACGACCAGGCGGGACAGGCAGACGATCTATTACCGGCTCGCCAGCCCTGAAGTTCGCGAAGTGCTGCAGACGCTCTACCGGCTGTACTGCGCCTGAGCCTGGTGCCGAAAATACGTTAGGAACCCCGCCACAGTCGCATCAATGCACCGTCCTTGCCCGCCACGGGATCGGCCGGCGGCAGCGCGACTTCTGGAATCGTCTTCAGCGCCTTGGCGTGGTTCGCAGCCGTCGCCCGCGTGATCTCCATCTTCGCGCCGGGCGGATAGGCGCCGATCACGCAGAAGTCGCTGCTCGCCTTGATGCACTGATGTCCGGTGCCGGCCGGCAGGATCGCGACATCACCGGCCTTGATCTCCAGCTCCTGGCCATGATCGCCGCCGAAGCGAACCCGCGCGATGCCGCGCGCGACGCCAAGCACCTCGTGCACAGTCGCGTGATAGTGCAGATAGTCGAAGACTCCGTTGCGCCATGTCCCGCCCCAGCCGTTCGCTTCGAACAGGTTTTCGATCGTCTCTTCCGGGCGCCTCGGATCGAGCTCCACCGCGCCCTGGTAGACCAGGAACGGAAGGATGTTGTTCGGCACGAGGCCATCGTCCTCAAACACGATGGCGAGCGGCTCGGCCTTGTCGCGGACGGCGGACATGGTGGGACTCCTGAAGGGACCACGCATCTCTAACGGGCGTTGCCCGGATTGCGTTCCTCTCGTGTCCCGGACGCGATGCAGCGCGTAGCGCTGCTTCGCTGAGCCGGGACCCAGAGTGTCGCGGCTATGGGCCCCGGTTCAGCAGTGCACCCGCCGCAAAGAGCGGCGCGCTGCACTGCGCCCGGGGCACGAGATTAGTGGCCTGCTCAGGCGCTCTTCTTCTGCCGCATCAGGTCGGCGAAGCGCTGGAACAGATAGTGCGAGTCGCGCGGGCCGGGTGAGGCCTCGGGGTGGTACTGCACCGAGAACACGGGCTTGCCGTCAAGCTGGATGCCGCAATTGGAGCCGTCGAACAGCGAGATGTGGGTCTGCGTCGCGCCCCTCGGCAGCGTCGTCTCGTCGACGGCAAAGCCGTGGTTCATCGAGGTGATCTCGACCTTGCCGGTGGTCTCGTCCTTGACGGGATGATTGGCACCGTGATGGCCCTGATGCATCTTCTTCGTCTTGGCGCCGACGGCAAGACCGAGCATCTGGTGGCCAAGACAAATGCCGAAGGTCGGCGTGCCCGACTTGATCACGTCCCGGATCACGGGCACGGCATATTTGCCTGTCGCAGCCGGATCGCCCGGACCGTTGGACAGGAATACGCCGTCCGGCTTCATCGCCAGGATGTCCTCGGACGACGTCGTCGCCGGCACCACCGTCACCTTGCAGCCGACGCCGGCGAGCAGGCGCAGGATGTTGCGCTTGATGCCGTAGTCGATGGCGACGACGTTGAATTCCGGCTTGTCCTGCCGGCTGAACCCTTTGTCCCACAGCCACGGCGTCTCGTCCCAAGTGAAGCGCTGGCCGCTTGTGACCATCGGCACGAGGTCCATGCCCTCGAGGCCCGGCCATTCGCGCGCCTCTTCCTTGAGGCCATGCAGGTCGAACTCGCCGGTCCTGGAATGCGCGATCACGGCATTGGGCATGCCCTTGGAGCGGATCAGCGCGGTCAGCGCGCGGGTGTCGATGCCGGAGAGGCCGACGATGCCGCGCGCCTTCAGCCAAGCGTCGAGATGCTTGGTGGCGCGGTAGTTCGAGGGATCGGTGATCGCGGTGCGCAGGATCACACCGCGCGCGCCGGGCGTCGCGGCCATGTTCACCGTCTCGATGTCGTCCTCGTTGGTGCCGACATTGCCGATATGCGGGAAGGTGAAGGTGATGAGCTGGCCGGCATAGGAGGGATCGGTCAGGATCTCCTCATAGCCGGTCATCGCGGTGTTGAAGCAGACCTCACCGACGGCGTGGCCTTCGGCGCCGAGACCAAAGCCCTCGAGCACCGTGCCGTCGGCAAGCACGAGGAGCGCGGTCGGTTTGTGGTCCGGCCAGGCGGGATCGTTGTCATGTTGTGTCATGAGCCCGCTTCATAAGGCCCCCGCGCGTGCCAGTCAAAGCGCGAGAGGGCCGATTCACATGCGTTTTTGCATATTTGACAGGCCTCCTCCGAGCCTTAAGCTCGGCCGACTAATTTCCGGCAAATTCCTGGGGCTTGCGAGGCAATAATGGACCGGACGACCCCGATTGTGCTGGTTCCGGGGCTGGCGTCCTCGGCCCGGATCTATGCGCCCGTGATCCCCGCGCTCTGGCGTTTCGGGCCGGTGATGATCGCCAACCACATCCGCGACGACAGCATGGCCGCGATCGCCCGCCGCATCCTCGCCGAGGCGCCGCCGCGCTTCGCGCTCGCCGGCCATTCCATGGGCGGCTACGTCGCGTTCGAGATCATGCGCCAGGCGCCCGAGCGGGTGGCGAAGCTCGCCTTGATCAGCACCCAGGCGCGGCCCGATACGCCGGAGGCGACCGCACGCCGTCTTGGCCTGATGGAGCGCGCCAGGCGCGGCGAGCTCCGCGCCGTCCGCGAGGAGAGTTTTCCGGAGCTCGTGCATCCGTCGCGGCGCGATGATGCCGCTATTCTCGAGCTCGTGCATCGGCAGGATGAGGACGTCGGTGTCGACGGCTGTCTGCGGCAGCAGACCGCGATCATCGCCCGGGTGGATTCTCGGCCGACCTTGGCCACGATCAAATGCCCGACGCTGGTGCTGACGGGCGATGCCGACAACACTATCCCGAATGCGCTCTCGAAGGAAATGGCCGAGGGCATCGCCGGCGCGAGGCTCGCGATCGTCGACCGTTGCGGGCACCTGCCGCAAGCCGAGCAGCCGGAGGCGACAATGCAGGCGCTGACCGAATGGCTCGAGAGCTGATCATTCACCCGCAATAGGCGGCCTTGGTCCATAGCGGCAGGAGGAAGAAGCCCGCCACGACCATATCGACCACGTAGAGGACGCGCCGGGCCTTCGCCGAGACCGGATTGGGATTGGTGGAGTGCTCACCCTCGTAGACCACGAGCGGATCGAACTTCGTTTCCCAGCCGAGCTTGTACGTCAGCAGGGATATGAAATCGTAGACCGGCAGGTACAGCAGAAGGATCAGAAAGAGGCCGTTCGCCGCGATCGCGAGCCAGGACGAGCCGGTTTCTCCGGTGAAGGCCGGAAGCGAGCCGCAGGTGTAGGGGCCGAAACGGCTTGCCCAGAGCACCACGAGGCAGACTGCCAACATGGCGAGATGCTTTCCGGTCTTCATGCAAGCACCTATATTGACCCCGGATCTTGTTGTAGACCACGAGTCTTTCCGGACTGTTTCCAAACGAGGCGATCATGCTGCGCGACGACATCAACAATGCGGTCAAGGAGGCCATGAAGGCCAAGGACGAGCGCAAGCTGTCCACGCTGCGCATGGTCAACTCGACCATCAAGAACGCCGACATCGATGCGCGCGGCAGCGGCAAGCCGCCGTTGTCGGACGCCGACATCCTCGCCGTGCTGCAGAAGATGATCAAGCAGCGCCAGGAGGCGGTCGAGCTCTACGACAAGGGCGGCCGTGCCGAGCTTGCCGCGCAGGAGCGCGAGGAGATCGCGGTGATCTCGGCGTATTTGCCGAAGCAGATGTCGGGGGAGGACGTGAAGAAGGCCATCGCGGATGCGATCGCCGAGACGAGCGCCGCCGGCATGAAGGACATGGGCAAGGTGATCGCCGTGCTGCGCGCGAAATACGCCGGCCAGATGGATTTCGGCAAGGCCAGCGGCCTCGTGAAGGCCGCACTGTCGGGCTAGCGCCATCTTCCCCTCTTCCCTTGTGGGAGAGGGTGGCAATAGGCGGCCTTCTCCCACAGGGAGAGAAGGGGACACCTTTGATGCGGCATCAGATCGGTTTACTCTCGATAAGAAAATGGGGGAGGCACGATGCCCGGCGCCATCAAACCGTTCCGCATCGCCAGCAACGACGACATCCTCGCCGTGCGGTGAGTGCCTCCGTCGTCTTGCCCGGGCTTGTCCCGGGCATCCACGGGCTTAAACTGG
The DNA here is from genome assembly GCF_054060315.1 of Bradyrhizobium sp. USDA 4354. NCBI lineage: Bacteria > Pseudomonadati > Pseudomonadota > Alphaproteobacteria > Hyphomicrobiales > Nitrobacteraceae > Bradyrhizobium > Bradyrhizobium sp. USDA 4354. The sequence goes on from NZ_JBSSDC010000001.1 coordinate 2,800,726, forward strand.
CTGCAAGCAAGAAGAACGTGGATGGCCGGAACTAGTCCGGCCATGACGCCGACACCGTGGAACGCCGAGCCATGCTCACCGAAGCCGCAACCTACGACGAGCTTTACCGCAACTTCCGCTGGGATATCCCCGCGCGCTTTAACATGGCGGAGGCCTGCTGCGATCGCCATGCCGACGGCACCGGCCGGCTTGCACTGATCTATGTCGACGAGAACGGCGCGATCACGCGCACCTCTTTCGACGAGGTCGCGGACATGTCGCGCCGCTTCGCCAACGTGCTGACGGCCGACGGCCTTTCGCGCGGCGATCGCGTCGCGGTGTTCCTGTCGCAGTCGCTGGAGCTGCCGATTGCGCATATGGCGGCGTTCCGCTGCGGGCTGATTTCGATCCCGCTGTTTGCCCTGTTTGGCGAGGACGCGCTGGAATTCCGCCTGTCGAATTCGCAGGCAAGAGCCATCGTCACCGATGAGGCGGGCTGGGAGAAGCTCACGAAGATCCGCGATCGGCTGCCCTATTTGCAGGACATCTATGTCACGAGCGGCGCTGTCCACGCCGGCGCAAAACCGTTCTGGTCAGCGATCGAAACCGCGTCCGAGGATTTTGCGAACGTCGATACCTCGGCCAACGATCCCGCCCTGATCATCTACACCTCGGGCACCACGGGCAATCCCAAGGGCGCGCTGCATGCGCACCGCGTCGTGCTTGGTCATCTTCCCAATGTGGAGATGTGTCACAACTTCCTGCCGCGCCCTGGTGATCTCATGTGGACGCCGGCCGACTGGGCCTGGATCGGCGGCCTCGTCAACGGCCTGCTGGCGTTCTGGTATCACGGCATTCCCCTGGTCGGCCATCGCGCGCGAAAATTCGAGCCGCAGGCGGCGATGCAGATGATGGCCGATCTTTCCGTGCGCAACGTCTTCCTGCCGCCGACCGCGCTGAAGCTGATGCGGCAGGCCGGCGTGAAGCATTCCGGCGTCAAGCTGCGCAGCATTTTCACGGGCGGTGAATCGCTCGGCGGCGAGTTGCTGGGCTGGGTGCGCCAGACTTTCGGCATCGACGCACACGAGGTGTTCGGCCAGACCGAGTGCAACCTCGTGATCGGCAGCAACTCGAATCTCTTTCCGATCCGCCCCGGCGCGATGGGCAAGGCGACGCCGGGCTTCGACGTCCGCATCGTCAACGACAAGGGCGAGGAATTGCCGCGCGGCCAGCGCGGTATCATTGGCGTGCGCCAGCCATGTCCCGTCACCATGCTCGAGTATTGGCGCAACCCGGAGGCGACGGCGAAGAAATATGCCGGCGACTTCCTGCTCACCGGCGATCTCGGCGTGCAGGACGAGGACGGCTATTTCTGGTACGTCAGCCGCGAGGACGACGTCATCACCACCGCCGGTTATCGCGTTGGCCCTTCCGAGATCGAGCACACGCTGATGAAGCATCCTTCGGTGGCCATGGCCGCGGTGGTCGGCATTCCCGATCCGATCCGCACCGAATCGATCAAGGCGTGGATCGTCTTGCGCCCCGGCTTTACCGGCACCGACGCGCTCGCGCGCGAGATCCAGGAGTTCGTCAAGGTGCAGCTCGCCGCGCACGAATATCCGCGCTTCGTGGAGTTCGCCGAGACACTGCCGATGACGGCGACCGGCAAGGTGCTGCGGCGCGAGTTGCGGGCCAAAGGCTGACTTCTTACAAGGGCTAGCTTCCGACAATGGCAAAGACGTCTCAAGCCGCGGGGCTTCACCGCGCCTCGCTTGCAAAGCTGCACGAGCTCGATGCTGCGCTGGAGCTCATGTATTACGGCTGGCGCGGGATGACGCTGGAGGCCGACGCATATCTTGCGAAGCAGGGTCTGTCGCGTCCGCACCATCGTATTCTCTACGTGGTGGCGCGCCGGCCCGACATCGCGATCGGCGCGCTGATCGAGATTCTCGGCATTTCCAAGCAGGCCCTCAACCGGCCGCTCAATCTGCTCCTGGAGCGCAAGCTCCTGACGTCGAAGCGCTCGCCGGAGCAGCACCGCTCGAAACTGCTGCGCCTGACGGAAGCGGGGCGGCGCATCGAGCAAAGGGCCTCGGACCACGAGCGCATGGTCATGCGCGAGGCGTTCGAGCACGCCGGACCGTCGGGTGCGGCGGCCTGGATGGCCGTCATGGAGGCGATCGCCGACAACAACTGACCGAATCCTCAAGTCAACATAGTTGACATGAGGCGCGGGCTTTGCCACCTTCCCGGCCACAAGCCAGGGGAGGATCCGTATCATGAGCGGACAGGCAATGAATCGCGCGGCCGCCGAACGCTTCGTCGCGGTATGGTGCGCGAGCTGGTGCAGGGTCGACATCGACGCAATCGTCGCTCATTTCGCCGACGATGCGCAAATGCGCAGCCCTCTTGCTCTCACCTTGACCGGATCTCCGACCGTCACCGGCGCCGAGAATATCCGCGCCTATTGGCGCAAAGCCTATGGCCACATCGAAAGTGCCGACCTGAAGATCCTGAGCTGGAGCTGGGACGAAGTGATCGCGCGACTGACAGTGTGGTGGCAATTGGGCGACACCCGCGCCAGCGAGTTCATGGACTTCGACGATGCGGGCCGCGTCGTGCGCAGTGAAGCCTTCTACGGGAAATAGCCATGCACCTTTCTGATATCGTCCTGCTCCTCAACACGCTCTGGTTCGTCGGCGCGTTCATCCAGTTCAGCATCGCGCAAGCCAACACGTTGAAGATCCTGCTGCCGCGGGAAGAGCGCAGCAATCCGATCGCGCCGACCCTCGCGGCGAGCGTCGCGTTCCTCGGCGGCATGAATCTGCCGATCGGGCTGCTGTCGCTCTATCTTCTGGCCGCTCGTCCATCCTTCTTCCAGCCGACCGAAGCGCAGCTGGCGCTGTTCCTGTTCTTCGCCGCCTGCCATTTCAGCCAGTTCGCCTACAACGTTCCGGTGCTGATGCGCGGAGGGCGGGTCGGCGTGGCGTACTGGCCGGTGCTGAAAGGCCCGATGCTCAGGATCTTCGTCATCGACGCGGCTCTGTTCGCGGCCAATCTCGGCGTGGCGCTTCTGCTAACGTTGCGCGCCTGACACGCGCGGCTTCAAGCGGAGCCGCAGCGGTATCTGCCGACCGCCTAACTCCTGCGTGCAAGGATCACGAGAGCGAGCTAACATCGGCCCCAAGGCGCGGCGAAGATCGCGTGAGGGAGGAAGCTGATGTCCATCTCGGGCAAGGTCGATCCGGTGGTGCGTCCTGTGGCGGCGACCGACATCGCCGAGGCGCTGGTCGAAGGCCTGCGCGACTTTCAGGCGCTGCCTCTTTACGGTCTCTGCTTCGGCGCGCTCTACGCCGCCGGCGGCATCGCCATCCTGCTCTGTCTCACCGCCTTCGGCATGGTCTATCTGGTCTATCCCCTGGCTGCCGGTTTTGCGCTGATCGGGCCGTTCGTGGCGATCGGCCTCTACGAGGTCAGCCGTCGCCGCGAGCGCGGCGAGTCGGTCTCATTCGGTGCGATCTGGTCGGCGATACGCTCGCGTAGCGAGATCGGCTGGATGGCGTTCGTCACGCTATTCATGTTCGTGATCTGGATGTACCAGGTGCGGCTCCTGATCGCGCTGCTGCTCGGCCTCAATGCCTCGTTCTCGAGCTTGCAGGAATTCATGACGGTGGTGCTGACGACCAACGAGGGCCTGCTGTTCCTTGGTATCGGCAATGCAGTCGGCGCCGTGCTGTCGCTGATCCTGTTCTCGCTGACCGTGGTGTCGTTCCCGCTGCTGCTCGATCGCGAGGTTGATTTCGTCACGGCCATGGTGACGAGCGTGCGCGCCGTCGTCGCGAGCCCGCTGCCGATGATCGGCTGGGCGGCCGTCATCGTGATGCTGCTGATCGTCTCGGCGTTGCCGTACTTTCTCGGCCTGATCGTGACGCTGCCGGTGCTGGGGCATGCGACCTGGCACCTGTATCGGCGGTTGGTGGCGCCGATGTAGCTCATCGCTCTCTTCACCCCTTGGCCAGTGCCGTAGGGTGGGCAAAACGAAGCGTGCCCACGGGCTTTGTTGCAGGTTGAGTCAGTGGTGGGCACGGCGCAAGTGCGCCTTTGCCCACCCTACGAGATCGAGTTCGCGGAGGCGCCCTCGTCGCACCTACGGCGTCTTGATCCCCATCGCCTTCAGCGCGTCGAGCATCCGCTGCGGCGGGCCCATTTTCACCACCAGTGGCTTTCCGGTCTCGAGCAGGGTCTTGAGGCTGGACAGGATCGCCGGCCAGCCGGAGCGCCCGCCGGCAAGGATGTCGTCGCTGAGCGGGCGGTCATGGCCTTCGCTCATTGTGAGCCGGACCGCGTCGCCGACCTGTTCGATCTCGTAGGTGACCAGCGTGGGGCCGAGCTTTTCGATCAGCTCGGGCCAGTTCACGTTGAACGTGACCGAGAGCTTCCGCGGCGGGTCGTAGGCGAGAACCTCGCCGCTGATGTGCAGCGCGCCATCGGGCGTTCGAACGGTGAACGCGCCGCCAAGGCGCGGCTCGACCTCCACTTCATTGCCGAAGAAATATTGCTTGCTGAACGCGGCCGAGGTCAGCGCCTCCCACACCTGCTCCGGCGTTGCGGCGATGTAGATGGTGTAGACCGTGAGCGGCTTGAATTGATCGAGGTTCATTTTGCGTCGAATCCTTTGTTGAGGGCTGCGCGCGGGATGGCGAGCACCTGGCCTCGCTCCAAAAGGCTCTTGAGTCCGGACAAGATCGCGGGCCAGCCGTTGGAGACGGCGCCGAGATATTTGCCGCCCTCGACGAAACCGTCATGCAGCACAGTCAAACGCACGAGTGAGCCGAACGGTTCGATGGTGAAGACGACACGCGAGATCGGCTCGCCCCGAAGCTCTTCGAACTTGTGGTGCTTGAAGCTGTAGGACAGGCGCCGCGGCGGATCGGCTTCGAGGATTTCGCCGGAATCGGTGACCTCGCCGTCGAGCGTGAGCGCGAAGGGAGAGCCGACCTTCCAGTCCGATTTCACCTCGGCGCCGAACCAGTATTGCCTGGTGAACTCGCTCGACGTCAGCGCTTCCCAGAGCTTCTCGGGCGTGGTCTCGATGTAGGTGACATAGACGAACTCCGGCTTACTCATCGCGCTTCTCCAACTGGCGTTTCAACTCGTTGAGCGCCGCGAGCTTGCCGCGCTCGAACTTCCTGATCCAGCGTTCGCCGATCTGATGGATCGGCACCGGGTTGAGATAGTGCAGCTTCTCGCGCCCATGCCTGATGGTGGTGACCAGGTTGGCGTCTTCGAGAATGACAAGGTGTTTTGTGACGGCCTGCCGCGTCATCGCGAGGCCCTCGCGAAGTTCGTTCAGGGTCTGGCCGTTCCTGGCGTGAAGCCTGTCCAAGAGCGAGCGTCGTGACGCGTCGGCGAGCGCTTTGAAGATCTCATCCATGGCAGCGATAATAGGCAACCAAATGGTTGCATGTCAAGTGCGACGTCATTCCGGGGCGACGCGTTAGCGACGAACTATGGAAGTGGGCGAGGCGCGCTGGCTTCCGCATTCTCCGCTGTTATCCCCCGCTTGACCGGGCGATCCAGTATTCCAGAGATGCTGATGTTACGGAGAAGCCGCGGCGTACTAGATCCCCCGCCTTCGCGGGGGATGACGGCTGTGACTCAGGAGCCGGCCTGCCACACAGTTGCGGCTTCCGTTCCAGCCCTCGCCATGCATTAATGCGGCAAACCGCCCCCAGCCGAGTCCTTCCCATGATGTCCATGCAAGCCTATCTCGCCTTCGTCGCCGCCTGCATTGCGCTGGCGCTGCTGCCGGGGCCGATCGTCACCCTCGTCATCGCCAATGGCCTGCGTCACGGTACCCGCGCGGCGCTGATCAATGTCGCGGGCGCGCAAGCCGGGCTTGCCATCGTCATCGGCATCGTCGCGGTCGGCCTGACCTCGCTGATGGCGACCATGGGCTACTGGTTCGACTGGGTGCGCTTTGCCGGCGCCGCCTATCTCGTCTGGCTCGGCATCAGGCTGATCTGGGCGCCGGTCGAGGGCGTCGATGTCGACGCGCCACCTCCGCCGCCGCGCGGCGGTTTCTTCCTGCAGGGATTCCTGGTGTTGCTGTCGAATCCGAAGGTGCTGGTTTTCTTCGGCGCCTTCATCCCGCAGTTCATGGACATGAGTCAGCCGCATTTCCCGCAAGTCGCGCTGCTGGGTGTCACCTTCATGGTCACCGCCGTGATGACGGACGCGCTCTACGCCATCGCTGCCGGCCGCGCGCGAAAATTCTTCTCGGCCCGCCGCACGCGCATGATGTCGCGCATCTCCGGCGGCTTCATGATCGGCGGCGGCATCTGGCTGGCGCTGACACGGGCGAAGTGAGCCTTACACCAACCGCTCCGCCCCCAACTCGACCTCGATCTCGCCAAGGATCCGCGCCAGCCGCTCGGCCCATTGCTGCTGGCCGCTCTCGTCGGTGATCAGGTCCTGGCGGATCTCAATGCCGGTGTTGATCAGCCCGCGCGCCTCGCCGTGGACCGGGATGGTGTAGTCGGTGATGTCACTCACCGCATAAGGCTGGTTGTCGCCGACGATGAGGTCGCTCTCGCCCCGCAGGTGCCTCAGCATCAGCCGCGGCAGCACCGTGTCGCGGTGATAGAGCGTGCCGATGTGCCAGGGCCGCGGATCGCCGTAATAGACGGGCGTGAAGCTGTGCAACGCCACCAGCACCGTCGGCTTGCCCGCCTGCACGCGCGCATCGATCGCAGCGCCGATCCGGCCGTGATAGGGATCGAAGATCTCGCGCCGGCGCGTCTCCTTGGCCGCGGCCGGTAGATTCTCGTTGCCGGGGATGGCGGTCGCCTCGGAGATCACAGGGATCGCGCTCGCGACGCCGGGCGGGCGGTTGCAGTCGATCACGAGCCGCGAATAGCGCTGCGCGATCAGATGCGCATTGAGCATCTTGGCGAGCCGCTCGGCGACGCCGGCAATGCCGATGTCCCAGGCGATGTGCCTGACAAGCTCGCTTTCCGCGACGCCGAGATCGCCGAGCGCGCGCGGCAGCACCCGTCCGTAGTGATCGGCGGTGAGCAGGAAGGGCGACGCCCCTGCCGCATTCACCTCATGCACGGGCGGAATGTCGCCTTCGCCGAGCAGTTGATCGGCTGTCTCGGCCGTGTGCAGGTCCATCCTGATTGCCTATGAAACAATTACGTGTCTAAACGGAGTAACGATATTGCACTGACCTCGCAACGTTAGAACAGCATGAGCTCCGATCGCCTCTTCGTCTACGGCACCCTGATGCGCGGCTTCGACCATCCGATGGCGCGGCTGCTCGCGGGGCACGCGGATTTTCTGGGTGAGGCGACCTGCCGCGGCCGGCTCGTGCTGGTGAAGCACTATCCGGGATTGCTGCTCTCCGACGCGCCGACCGACATCGTCCATGGCGAGCTCTTTCATCTGCGTGTGCCGGACGAGTTGCTGCGTGAGCTCGACATGTACGAGGCCTGCGGCGAGGGCTTTCCGGAGCCGACCGAATATCTGCGGCAGCTGATCGATGTGACTCTGCCTGATGGCGCCACCGAGAAGGCCTGGACCTACGTCTACAACTGGCCCGTCATCGGTCTGCCGCGCATCGAGTCCGGGCGTTTCCTGGAGCACTGAAAGCGCATGCGGCCTTCACCTCTCCCCGCTTGCGGGGAGAGGTCGGATTGCATCGAAGATGCAATCCGGGTGAGGGGATACAGGTCTCTCGACGACCTCAAGCGTGGAGAGAGACCCCTCACCCCAACCCTCTCAGCGCGAGCGAAGCTCGTCGCGGCCCCGTAAGAACGGGGCGAGGGAGCGCACCGCCGTTGCCGCTCTAAGCCGACAGCACTTCCTTCACCGCGCGCACGTCGACCTCGCGCTCGACATAGCTCCACTCCTCGGTCCGCCGCAGCATCGCGACCAGCTCCTCGAACAGCGAGGCGTCCGCGGGAGCGAATTCGAACCAGGTGAGAAAGTCGAAGGGGCCGCCGAGGTCGCGGCAGTGATAGAGCTGGCGCGCAATCGCCGGCAGGAAGCGCAGGCTGCTCGCAATGTGGTGCGACTTGTCCTCGAAGATCCTGCGGCGCTCTTCCTGGGTCAGCTCCCACCAGGCCTGCGACTTGCGAATCGGGATCAGCGCCGCGCTGGTTGCCTCCAACCGGCCGAGGCCGGCCTGCGCGGCAACGAGCTGCTGCTTCTCAGGCCGCTCGGTGTAGCGCAGGCTGCTCGCGACCCCGACCAGCCGCCAGGCATTGCGCGAAGGCACCAGCGGCAACGAGACGGCCTCGCTGTCGGTCACCGACAGCGCCGGCACGAAGGGCAGGGGCTCGCCCGTCACTGATGAAATCGAGGTCACACGCCAGCCCCCGCTCTGGCCGCCTCGAAAGGTCCTGAACATGGGGGTATGGAAGCGTGGAACCGGGCGCGGTTCAAGCTTTTCCGCCGTCGCGTCATTCGTCCCGTCATCCTGAGGCGCTCCCATACGGCGCGCCGCGCCACATGGGAGCCTCGAAAGGATGAATCGGCCCCGATGCAGACGGACAGTCGCCCTTCGAGGCTCGCCGAAGAGGCGAGCGCCTCAGGGTGACGGGTGAGAGGCCCTGTGAATAGGTCGAATAAGCCGGATAACGCGCTTAAACCTGACTTCCAGCCGGCCCGCACCTATATGCCTGATCCTTCGCCCGACTCACCCGGTTTCGCGCTACACACAGGCCATGCGCTTCACGCCCCAATTCCTCGACGAGCTTCGTGCCCGGCTTTCGGTCTCCGAGGTCGTGGGCAAGCGCGTCAAGCTGAAGAAGGCGGGGCGGGAGTGGAAGGGGCTGTCGCCGTTTCAGCAGGAGAAGACGCCCTCCTTCTACGTCAACGACCAGAAGGGTTTTTACCACGACTTCTCCTCCGGCAAGCACGGCGACATCATCACCTTCGTGATGGAGACCGACGGCCTGCCGTTTGCGGAGGCCGTGGAGCGGCTTGCGGGCATGGCGGGCCTGCCGCTGCCGGCGGTGACGCCCGATGCGGCCCGGCACGAGCAGCGGCGCAAGTCGCTGCATGACGTCATGGATCTCGCCGCGAAATTCTTCGCGGAGACGCTGGCCTCGCGGGTTGGTGCGAAAGCGCGCGGCTATCTCGCCGACCGCGCCATCTCGCCGGCGACGCAATTGCAGTTCCGCCTCGGCTATGCCCCGCCCGAGCGCTTCGCGCTGAAGGAGCATCTCGGCAAGCTCGGCGTCTCCGTCGACGACATGGTCGAGACCGGGCTGCTCGTTGCCGGCAATGATATCCCTGTTCCTTACGATCGCTTCCGCGATCGCGTGATGTTTCCGATCACCGATTTGCGCGGCCGCGTCATCGCCTTCGGCGGGCGCGCGCTGGAGAAGGACGTTCCGGCCAAATACCTGAACTCGCCGGAGACGCCGCTCTTCCACAAGGGCGACAATCTCTACAACCACCAGACCGCGCGCAAAGCCGCGCATGGCGGCAGCGCGCTGATCGTGGTCGAAGGCTATGTCGACGTCATCGCCATGGTCACTGCGGGCTTTGCGGGCGCGGTCGCGCCGCTCGGCACCGCGCTCACCGAGAGCCAGCTCGCGCTGCTCTGGAAGATGGCGGACGAGCCGATCCTCTGCTTCGACGGCGACCGCGCCGGGCAGAAGGCGGCGTATCGCGCTGCCGATCTCGCGCTGCCCTTCCTCGCACCCGGAAAGAGTCTTCGTTTTGCGCTGCTGCCGGAAGGGCAGGACCCCGACGATCTCGTGCGCTCGGGCGGACGCGGCGCGATCGAGGAGGTGATCGCAGCCGCCCGTCCGCTCGCCGACATGATCTGGTCGCGCGAGCTCGAAGGCGGCAATTTTGCAACGCCGGAGCGCCGCGCCGCGCTGGAGGCCCGCATCAAGGAGCTCACGAACGGCATCCGCGACGAGGTGGTGCGGCGCTATTACCGCGACGAGTTCGTCGAGCGGCTGCAGCGCACCTTCGCGCCCGAAGGCGGGCGCGGCTTTGGCGGCCGGGGCAATTTCCGTCCCGGCGGCGGCCGGCCGTTCCAGCCGAGGGCGGTGGGCCAATCGAATCGATTCGGCGGCCAAGGATTTGGTGGCCAGGGATTCGGTGGTCAAGGATTTGGCGGGGGCCGACGCGGCGCCCCGGGTCCTACTTTGCTACCGTCAGGCCCCTACCAGGCGGCGAGCCCCCAGCTCGCGGCAAGCCCGATCATGCGGGGCCAGCGCAGCGCCATCTCCCGCCGGGAGGCCCTGATCCTGCAATGCCTGATCAACCACCCCTGGCTGCTGCATGAGCATCTCGAGGAGGTCGCCGCCCTGGAGCTGGCCCATCCCGAGGCCCATAAGCTCAGGGCCGGCATCATCGCCGCCTTCGCCAACGACCATCACCACTCGCCGGACCCTGGCGAGCAGGCCGACAAGATGCGCAGCGACCTCGAAAAGGGCGGATTTTCTCAAACTCTTCAAAGGGTTGAGAATGTCATCACAACCCAGGCGGTGTGGGCCGCCCGCGAGGGCGCAGCACGGGACGACGTTCTTGCCACCTGGCACCAGCTGGTTGCCTTGCATCGGCAGTGGCATTCACTACTTAGAGAGCTGAAAGACGCCGAGCTGGCCTTGGGGGAGGATTCCAGCGAGGCCAATTTGGCATGGCTGCGTGACGTCAAGGCTCGGATAGGGGAAGTCGACGGTACCGAGGCCCTGATCGAGGGTTTTGGCGAGCTGTCGGGCCGGCTCCAGAAGAGCATGTGATGAAAGAAACATGCGGACGGCCGCGGCCGGAACCGCTAAAAGACTCGCCAAATCCTAGGTTTGGCGGCAAAAACAGGGTTAATCGAGGCTTAACGGTCTTGTAGCACTTTGGCCCAGAGGCGGCCGCAGGCATAACAGACGCGTCAGGAATAAATCCGCGCAATCGCTGTTGGCACTACACCTGCATCCGCCGCGACAAAGAGGCTGACGAAGCGTTAGGCAATTCCGGCGAGAGAAAGTTGGGGGTGGCGAGAGGTTTGTGCGCCGCCCTTTCCGTGTCGAGAGCTGCCGAAGCGAGAGCGTCGAGCAACAGGTTCATGTGAATTCAGGCAGGCGCGGCGGGCGTCTCGCATGAAGCGCGTTTAGGAGCAATGGATGGCCACCAAGGCAAAGACGCTGCAGGCGAAGGACAAGGAAAAAGACGACAAGGCAGCGGATGCGCCGGAGAAGGACTCCCAGGACGCACCCTCGCCCTTGCTCGACCTGTCCGACGCCGCCGTGAAGAAGATGATCAAGCAGGCCAAGAAGCGCGGCTTCGTGACCTTCGATCAGCTCAACGAAGTCTTGCCGTCCGACCAGACCTCGCCCGAACAGATCGAGGACATCATGTCGATGCTCTCCGACATGGGCATCAACGTCACCGAAGCCGAGGACACCGAAGGCGAGGAGGAGAAGGACGAGGGCGACGACGAGACCGATAACGAGCTCGTCGAGGTCACCCAGAAGGCCGTCACCGAGGTCAAGAAGAGCGAGCCGGGCGAGCGCACCGACGATCCCGTGCGCATGTATCTGCGCGAGATGGGCACGGTCGAGCTGCTCTCCCGCGAAGGCGAAATCGCGATTGCGAAGCGCATCGAGGCCGGCCGCGAGGCGATGATCGCGGGCCTCTGCGAAAGCCCGCTGACCTTCCAGGCCATCATCATCTGGCGCGACGAGCTCAACGAAGGCAAGATCTTCCTCCGCGACATCATCGATCTCGAAGCGACCTATGCCGGCCCGGACGCCAAGGGCGGCATGAACACCGCGATGATCGCAGGTCCGAGCGGCGAGAACGGCGAAGCTCCTGCCGAGGGCGGCGAAGCTACAGCGTCCGCAGCTGCGCCCGCGCATGTCGCCCCGCCTGCGGCGCCGCCGGCGCCGACCCCGTTCCGCGCCGCGCCTGCGGCCGGCACTGAGGGCGAGGAGAAGGATCCGGGCGAGGCCGCGGCCGAAGCCGACATGGACGACGACGAGTTCGAGAACCAGATGTCGCTCGCGGCGATCGAGGCCGAGCTCAAGCCGAAGGTGGTCGAGATCTTCGACAAGATCGCCGACAGCTACAAGAAGCTGCGCAAGCTTCAGGAGCAGGACATCCAGAACCAGCTCCAGAACGAGTCGCTCTCGCCGCACCAGGAGCGCAAGTACAAGAAGCTGAAGGACGAGATCATCGTCGAGGTGAAGTCGCTGCGCCTCAACCAGGCCCGCATCGACTCACTCGTCGAGCAGCTCTACGACATCAACAAGCGCCTCGTCTCGCATGAGGGCCGCCTGATGCGCCTTGCCGACAGCCACGGCGTCGCGCGCGAGGACTTTTTGCGCAACTACACCGGCTCGGAGCTCGATCCGCGCTGGCTCAACCGCGTTTCGAAACTCTCGGCCAAGGGCTGGAAGAACTTCGTCCATCACGAGAAGGACCGCATCAAGGACCTCCGTCACGAGGTGCACCAGCTCGCGGCGCTGACCGGCCTCGAGATCGTCGAGTTCCGCAAGATCGTGCACTCCGTGCAGAAGGGCGAGCGCGAGGCACGCCAGGCCAAGAAGGAGATGGTGGAAGCCAACCTCCGTCTCGTGATCTCGATCGCCAAGAAATACACCAACCGCGGCCTGCAGTTCCTCGACCTGATCCAGGAAGGCAACATCGGCCTGATGAAGGCGGTCGACAAGTTCGAGTATCGCCGCGGCTACAAGTTCTCGACCTACGCCACGTGGTGGATCCGGCAGGCGATCACCCGCTCGATTGCGGACCAGGCGCGCACCATCCGCATCCCCGTGCACATGATCGAGACGATCAACAAGATCGTGCGCACCTCGCGCCAGATGCTCAACGAGATCGGCCGCGAGCCCACTCCAGAGGAATTGGCCGAAAAGCTCGGCATGCCGCTGGAGAAAGTGCGAAAAGTCCTCAAGATCGCCAAGGAGCCGCTGTCGCTGGAGACGCCGGTCGGTGACGAAGAGGATTCGCATCTCGGCGATTTCATCGAGGACAAGAACGCGATCCTGCCGATCGACGCCGCGATCCAGTCGAACCTGCGCGAGACCACCACGCGCGTGCTGGCGTCCCTGACGCCGCGCGAAGAACGCGTCCTGCGCATGCGCTTCGGCATCGGCATGAACACCGACCACACGCTGGAAGAAGTCGGCCAGCAGTTCTCGGTGACGCGCGAGCGTATCCGCCAGATCGAAGCGAAGGCGCTGCGGAAGCTGAAGCATCCGTCGCGGTCGCGGAAGCTGCGGAGCTTCTTGGACAACTGATCGTAGACCGCGATCCAAAGCAAAACGGCGGGCGTTGGCCCGCCGTTTTTTGTTTTGTCCGTCATTGCGAGCCAACGGGGCCGCGCTTCGCACGGACCCGTAGGCTCGCAATGACGTGGAGTGATTGAAGGCCTACTTCTTCTTCGCCCCCACCCTTTCGATCCGCTTGATCTCCAGCGGGGGACGGCCGCTCTTCTCCGCAATCTCGCGGTCCTGCTCCATGATGTAGCCGCGGGCGGGTTCGTCGCCGTCGAGGCCGCCGAGCAGCTCGGTGGGCACGCGGCGGTTGGAGCGCTGGGAGCCGTCTTCATAGACGACGTTGAAGAAGGCGAATTCGCCCTTGGGATTGGTTCCGGGTTTCTTGGCCATGGCGGCTTGTCGTCGATCAGGACGCTGCAGTCAAATGACTTTGGGCCTGCCATAGGCGGGCTCTTTCCGAGGGGGCGAAGCCTCCGCGCTTCCTTGATGCGCGTACTTGACCTGAGGTTGATATTGAACGAAAATGAAGCTTTCAATTGCTCCGCTGCATTTGGGAGCGCGTGATATGCCTAATACGGTCATGGATTATTCCAAAATCTGTTTCGTCATCATGCCGTTCGGCTCGAAGAAAGTCGGCGACAAGGATGTCGATTTCGATGTGATCTACAGTGACATCTTTATCCCCGCCATCGCCGCGGTCGACCTGCCCGAGGGCGGCAAGCTCGAGCCGCGGCGTACCGATCAGGACTTCTTCACGGCATTGATCACGCAGGACATGTTCGAGTACTTGGAGTACTCGCGCTTCGCGTTGGCCGACATCAGTGGTCTCAACTTCAATGTCGCCTACGAACTCGGCGTTCGGCACCGCGCTCGTGAGGCCGGCACGGCGATCTTCCGCCAGGGCAACGCCGCTCCGCCCTTTGATATCGCGTCGATCAAGGCCTTCCCTTACGAATATGCGCCTGCTTCGGAGGCGGAGAAATCGCGGACGCTGATCACGCGGGTGTTGACAGAGTCGCTCAAGCGCAACCGGATCGACAGTCCGGTTCGGCGTGCCCTCGACGAGCAGCGGCAGTCTCCGCCGGTCAACGACTTGTTGACACAGGCTGAAAACGAGATCCGCGCCTACGACGTCACCGGCGCGATGGAGATCTATCGCCAAGTGGTCGCGGCCGATCCCAATAATCCGTTGCCGCGGATGAAGCTCGGCTTGTTATGCAGAGACAACAACATCTGGGACGAAGCGCTCGAACAATTCACCGCTGCGGCGAAGGTGTCGCCGACCTATAGCGAAGCCTGGCGCGAAAAGGGGGTCGCCGAGAACAAGGTCGCGCAGATCGCCAAACAGCCACTCGATTCCGATCCCGCGCCCGGCGAAACATCCATTCGCGAGGCGATCAGGCTCAACCCCAAGGGGTTTGACGCTCTCGCCTCCCTCGGCGGCGTCCTCAGACGCGCCAAGCGGCTTGGGCCTGCACTTGCCGCCTATGAGGAGTCGATGAAGGTCTCGGGCGGGCATCCGTACCCGCTGCTCAACGCGCTGAAGCTGCGTGCGCAAATCAACGGCCGTCTTCTCGTGTCCGAGTCGGATAAGCTTGCGTTGGCGCGTGCCGCCCGCGTCCGGGAGGCGCAGTTGAAACAGCAGCCGCCGTTCGATCGACCCTGGTGCTACTTCGATCTCGCGGAGATCAGGCTGTATCAAGGGGATGCCGCTGCCTTTCTCATGATCGCCAAGGATGGATTCGCGGATCTCGACACGGCCAACTGGCAGCGCAAGACCTTCATCGACGCTCTGCGCGGACTGCTGCCCGCAGAGAGCGAGTTTCCGGGATTCAAGGCGGGCTTCGAAGAGCTGGAGAAGAAACTGCCGCCGGAGCGACCGAACGCGCCTCCGCTGGTTCAGAGGTGAAGCGCGACGCCGGTCGCGCCAAATGCCCTGACACCGTGTGTTCAATGGAAGCATCCTGGGGAGACGACGATGACCATCTTGGAGTCCGTTGCGGATAGTCAGGCCAAATGGTCGACCACCGCGAATGGGATGAAGTCGACGATCGATCGCGCACGGTGGTTTGTCTTCGCTCTGTCGTCACTGGGTGCGGTATTGGCGGCAGTGGCAAGCCAGATGCCGGAAGGGAATGCCAATCCCCGCACCTGGGTCGCGATCACGGCGGCGATATGCCTCGCATTCGCGACCTTCTTCACGCACCGCCTGCTCGGTCCCGATCGTATCGCCGCCTGGGTTCGCGCCCGCGCAATCTCGGAACGCTTGAAGCGTGAGGCCTATCGATACGCGACGAAAGCTGCGCCTTATGACGATCCAGCCAAGGCGGACGTCGTTCTCGGTGCTGAGCTTCAGAAGATCGATCAGGACGCCAAAGAACTGCTCGAGCAGCAAATCCCGGCCAAGGACCAGGGATCATCGCCGCGTGCTTTTCTTGGGATCGACGAGTATCTGGCGAAGCGGGCCAACAAGCAGATCGCATACTATGAGGACCGGGCCAAGGAGTACCAGTCGACGGCGTGGCGGCTCAGGTCTCTGGAGCTGGTCTTGGCGGCAGCCGCGACGCTGCTCACGGCCGTTGCCAGCGTCGTTGCCAAGCCCATTATTTTGGGCGTCCACTTCGATCTCGCCGCGCTTACGGCTGTGCTCACGACCCTTGGCGGCGCTGTCATCGCCCATATCGAGGCGGAGCGTTATAGCTTTCTCGTGGTCACGTATCGCGCAACTGCATTGCAGCTGCAGCGACGCGTGGACGGCGCGAAAGAACCGTTGTCGGACTTCGTCAACGACTGCGAAAATATTCTGGCGGCGGAGAACGCATCCTGGATCGCGAAACAGGCCAAGTGAGTTCGATGTCGGGGTGCGCAAACCGCGCTGCCCTCAATAAACGGCGGGCCGAAGCCCGCCGTTTATTGGTCTTCAGCGTCGCCCGGGGCTGGCAGGGCGACAACCTAAAATAGAAGGCTATAGGCTGCGCCCCGCTATGGCAAGGCAAATCGTGGTGGCGTCGATGTCGCAGCGAGCGCATCAGATATGCGCTGGTAACGATGGGTGATGTGGCCCCGCATCAAAACAATTGTTTGGGTTGCCAAATCAATTTGTTCATTCTTCTTGCTCTTGCAACGCAGCGAGAGCCGCGCGGTCTGTAGGAAGGTGCGTTGGCCTGCACGTCTTCCCACCTGCGCGCAGACGGTGTGATCCCATGTGCAAAGCAAGTTCCATCGTCCCGGCACTCCGCTCAGCGGGCGCGTGTGCGCTGCGTCACTTCCTGCACAGCGAGCCGCGATCCGTGTCCGCCGCCTTTGCCGCTGTCCTCCTTGCGCCCCTGTGCCATGATCGCGCTGCCCATCGCGGCCGAGCCGAAGGTGATGAGGAAGGAGGCGAGCAAGAGGACAAGTGCAACGCCGGGTGCGCGGTCGGCGAAGATCAGCTCGCGCAGATGTCCGGGGTTGAGCCAGAGCAGGCCGCCGACCAGCAGCGCGGCGGCGCAGGCGCCGATCGCGAGGTTGATGGCGAGCAGGCGAAACAGCGGGATGCGGAGAAGGGAGCGGGTTGGCTGAGAAGGCTGGTGGTTGGGGATGGGTAGTTGCCTCACGGGGACAATGCATCGGCCGAGGGCGCTGCGGGCATCAACGCTATAGCGATAACTCTCTCATCCGTCATTCCGGAGCGCGCGAAGCGCGAGTCCGAAATCCATTCATCCACCAACTCTGTCGCCCGATGGATTCTCAGGTGCGCAATTGCGCACCATAGTTCGCACTTCGCGCGCCCCGGAATGACGAGTGGAGGATGCGGTGCGACCATTCATCTCACGTTGCCTGCGGTGCGATCGTCGCCTGCGCGATTGTCCCGGAAACGCGGACGCCGCCGTCACGCCGCCGGCGCCACCTGGCCGCGCTCTTGCGCCGCCTGCTGGCGCTCCATCATGGTCTGCCACAGCGTTGCGATGCTCTCCTGCGTGTGCGGCGCGATCCGGCAATGGCCCTCATTGTCGAAGCCGCAGAACCGCATCGACGATTCCTTCTTCACCTCGGTCAGCGCCTGGTTGATCATTTCGAGACACGTCATGACCTGGCCGACGGCATTGCGCTTTGACGCTCGCAGCGTTCCCGGGCATGATCGCGCGCTGCTTCGCGCTGGGATTTGGGGGGACTGCTCCACATGCTGAGACTGCTTTTCGCCGCCGCGTTGGTCGTGTCTCTGGCCGGCGGGTCGGCGCAGGCCGCCCGCTGCGGTGGCGACTTCAACAGCTTCATTGCCAGCATGGCGCAGGAAGCACAGGCGGCCGGCGTCTCCGCGAGCGTGACCAATGCGGCGCTCGGCGGCGTGACGCCGGACGGCGCCGTGCTCGCCTTCGACCGACGCCAGCGCCACACCTTCAACAAGAGCTTCGAGCAGTACGTCTCGACCCGCGTCGGCCCCGGCCGCATCAATGGCGCGCGGGCGCTGCTGCAGCGCCACGCCGCGCTGCTGTCGCGTATCGAGCAGCAGTTCGGCGTGCCTCGGTACATCCTGGTCGCGATCTGGGGGCTGGAAAGCGATTTCGGCAAGGGCGACACCGGCAAGCTGCCGGTGATCCGCACGCTGGCGACGCTCGCGCATGACTGCCGCCGCACCGATCTGTTCCAGGGCGAGATGCTCGCTGCGCTCAAGATCGTGCAGCGCGGCGACCTGCCGCTGCGCGACCTCATCGGCGCCTATGCCGGCGAGATCGGCCAGACCCAGTTCCTGCCGTCGTCCTACATCAAATACGGCGTCGATTTCGACGGCGACGGCCATGTCGATCTCCGCCACAGCATCCCCGACGTGCTCGCCTCGACCGCGAACCTCCTGCACACGAGCGGCTTCAAGATGGGCCAGCCCTATGGCGAAGGCACGCCGAACTTCGAGGCGATGCGCGAGTGGAACAGGGCGGTGATCTATCGCAAGACCATCGGGTATTTCGCGGACCGGTTGATGGGGCAGTGAGAGCGGCACCCCGAGGGCGGGCAGAGCGCCCACGCCACACACGCGGTGTCATCGCCCGGCTTTGACCGGGCGATCCAGTACTCCGAGACAGCAGTGATGGAAACGAGAAGCTGCGGCGTACGGGATTCCCCGCCTGCCGCCTTCGCTAAAGCTTCGGCGCCCCTGGACCTCAACCCCGGCGAAGCCTTGGCGTAGACGGGTCGCGGGGAATGACAGCGGTGGTGTGGCGCGATAGGCGAATTCCTCATTCATGTCCCCTTCGCGATTCTCTCCCAGCCGCCGCTGCAACGGCGCCAAGTACGTTCCCGGACGGAAGCGTTCCAACAGGTCCATGAAGCGGGCATCGTTGCAGATCAGAATGCGAGACTCGTTCTTCTCGATGCCCCTGATGATGCTCAGCGCGGCGTCTGTCGGCGAATTTCCCGGTCAAATCCCCAATCGTGGAACTCGGATTACTTTTTTTTGAAATGAAACCGAACCGTACCCGCACTTGGTTTTTAACATACGTTAGGCAATCGATCATTGGGAGCCGCCGATGGGACAGGCAAAGCCATTTCGCGCGACAGCGCTGATCGTTGAAGACGACGCCATGCAGCGGGAGATGCTTTGCGTTCTCCTGGAAGAGAGCGGCTATCAGGTCATACAGTGCGAAAGCGCCGAGGCGGCTGAGCTCGTCCTCGACACGAGCGCCGGCGCACTCTGTCTGATGCTGACCGACGTCCAGCTTGCCGGCCGCATGAACGGCGTCGAGCTCGCGCACGTGGCCAAGCACCGCAATCCCAAGCTCGACGTCATCGTCACCTCCGGCCGTCCCTTGATGCAGCCCTTGCCCGATGGCGCCAAGTTCTGGGCCAAACCCTGGGCGCCGCTCGACGTGCTGCGCGAGGCCGAGATCGCTCAGCTGTCCTGACGGCTACCCCGCCGGCTCACTTTCTCGCCGCGAGCCGCGGTGATAAGGTCGGCGCATGACCTGGTCCTTCCTGCTCACCTCGCTCATCGTCGTCGCATCGCCGGGCACCGGCGTGCTTTACACGCTGGCCGCGGCACTGACCCGTGGCTCGCGGGCCAGCATAGCGGCCGCCTTCGGCTGCACGCTCGGCATCGTGCCGCACATGGTGGCGGCGATGCTCGGCCTTGCCGCCGTGCTCCACACCAGCGCACTTGCCTTCGCCGTGCTGAAATGGTGCGGCGTCGCCTATCTGCTCTATATGTCCTGGCAGGCGCTGCGCGAGCGTGGCGCATTAGCGGTCGAGGGTGATATCCGCGAACGATCGAGCGGCCGCGTCATCGTCACCGGATTCCTGATCAACATCCTCAATCCAAAACTGTCGATCTTCTTCCTCGCTTTCCTGCCGCAGTTCATCGCGGCGGACGAGGCCCATGTGCTGGCGCGCATGCTGGAATTGAGCGGTGCATTCATGGCGATGACCTTTGCGGTGTTCGCCCTCTACGGCTTCTCCGCCGCCGCGGTGCGCGAGCGCGTCATCTCCCGCCCGGGCGTCATGGCCTGGCTACGCCGGAGCTTTGCGGCCGGCTTTGCCGCGCTTGGCGCCAAGCTGGCGTTTGCCGAGCGGTAGGTTTTCTTCAGCTCTTGAAAGATCGTCATGCCCGGGCTTGTCCCGGCCATGATGCTGTCGGAGCATCTGCGCCTCGAACACTCATCCAATAAAAAAGCGGGCCTGTTGCCCGCCATCGTCAAACCCGTTCGATCGACCCGACGCCCGGGCGGAGCGAGACCCCACCCGGGCAAAGAAACAGAAGCCTCGTTACTTCTTCTTCGCCTTCTTGGCCTTTTTCGCCTTCTTCTTCGCCGCCTTCTTCGCTTTCTTAGCCATAGTATCCTCTCAAGGGTTAATGGTGGAACGCGACACGAGGGATGCTCGGCGGAGGGCCAGCCTCGCAACATCCTCGACGACAAACTCAGCAGATTCGGAGCCGGCTGCCCCGCGCTGTCATATCTCCGTCATCGCGTTATCCACAGCTCAGATGCATTTTCGGGTGATTTTGGTTCGCGAATCCGCTTCGCGCACCCCGCGGCATGGGCCGCTCGTCCGCAGCCGGGCTTGCTTAACAATTCCGGAATCCGCTCGCGGATTCATCAATCCAAAACCAACGGCCAAGTTTGCACGATTGCGGTGAGACTCCATTAAGCGCGCCGCGCGCATGATCGCCCGCAAGAACACGGGGGCGGGTATGTACGGGCAGTTGCCAAACGAAGAGGGCGGGACCATGCGCGTCCCGCAGTCGCCATGCTGAGCGTGCCGACACTCTGGACCGTCATCGTCATCAACTTCCTGGCGCTGGGCCTGATCTGGGCCTATGTGGCGCGCGCCTATCCCAAATTCGAGGCGGCGCGGTACTGGACGGCGGCGGCGGTGCTGGCTGCAGCAGGCGCGGCGATCTCGATGCTGCGCGACGTGATGGATCCGCGCTTCCCGCTGATCGGCGGTGGCGGCCTGATGATCTTCTCGTCGTGGCTCGCCTGCATGGGCGTCGCCCGGTTCTATCACCGGCCGGTGTCCTGGCCGACGGCGATCGCCACGTCGTTGCTCTGCAGCGCCGGCCTCGCCTTCTTCCTGGTCGTCACCGACAACATGCCGATGCGGGTCGTGATCTACTCGCTGGCACAATCGACCCCGATCCTGCTGATGCTGCCGCTGCTCCTCGGCAAGCAGAACGGGCGGGAAAATCCCGGCGCTCGCCTCGCTGCGATCGTGGGATTGCTGCTCCTGTCCATTCACGTGGTCCGCTCCGGCGCGGCGCTGCTCGGCTATGGCGGCGCCATCACCGCGATCAACTTCAACGGTCTGCAGGCCTTGATGATCCTGCTCCTGGTGTTCCTGGCCATGGCCTGGAATTTCGCCTGTCTGCTGATGGCGATCGAGCGGCTGCGCAACGAGGTGGCCGACCTTGCGCTGCTCGACGACCTCACCGGTGTCGCCAACCGGCGGCATCTGCTGCAGCGTCTGACCGAGGAGTGCGCCCGTTCGGGGCGCAGCGGCGTGCCGTTCTCGCTGCTGCTGATCGATCTCGACGGCTTCAAGACCATCAACGACACCCATGGCCATGCCGCCGGCGATGCCTGCCTCAAGCACTTCACCCTGATGGCGCAGACGCGCCTGCGGCCCGGCGACATGCTCGCCCGCACCGGCGGCGACGAGTTCTGTGTCGTGCTGCCGTCCTCGTCGTTGCGCGAGGCTGCCGCGATCGCCCGCCGCGTGCTCGAGGTCTGCCGTCAGGATGCCGAGGCCTGCACCGCCAGCGATATTCCGATCGCGATCTCGATCGGGGTTGCGCAGTGGGATCGCGCCATCGGGGAATTCCCGGACCGTTTGATGGCCAATGCCGACCACGCCCTCTATGCCGCCAAGAAGAACGGCAAGAACGACTTCGCGGTCTATGATCCCGCCCCACCGCTTTCGCCCGAGACGATCGAGACGTTGAGGAAATTCGCGTAAAGCCTGCTAGAGCATGATCCGGAAAAGTGCGCAGCGGTTTTCCGAAAAGATCATGCTCAAACGACACCCTAAAGCGCGATGATGATTGATCCTTATCTCCATCGCGCTTTAGGCTTGGGGTCGCATCGGACCTTGCATATGATGTTTCGGCATATGATGTTTCGCCTGCTCGCGGCCGGTCTTGCCGTTCTCCTTCTGATTGCCCCAGCCGGCGCCATGGACCGCGAGCTCGCCAAGCTTGCGCGCGCCTCCGGTATGCCTGACATCCCCGGCTTGAAGATCGTCTGGCTGGCGCCATGGGGCGACGTCCGCGACGCAAGATCCTGGCGCAACATCATCGTGCACCAGACCGAGGGACCTGCGGGCTCGGCGCGCGGCGGCGCGCAAGCGCAGGCGAAGAACCCGACGCGGCGCGGCGTCACGGTCTGGGTCGAGACCGACGGCACGGTCTATTGGGCGGTCGCCGAAAACCTGGTGCCGACCCATGGCGACGGCGCCAACCGCAACGACAACAAGTACATCGACAACAGATCGACCTACCGCCAGGTGCTGCGCGACAACTCGATCGGCGTCGAGTTCGCCGGCAACTATCCCGACGTGACCACGGGCCCGACCGAGGCACAGGTCGCGGCGTGGAAGATCCTCATCAAGGTGCTGCGCGCGCGCTACGACATCCCGCTCGACCGTGTCTATGCGCACAACTGGGTCGACTACAAGGACGCGCGCTATTGCGAAGGCTGCACGCTCGCGACGATGGCAAGGCAATGGGGGGAGTAGAAAGGCGTGCTCCCTCGTCCGCTTGCGGGGAGAGGTGAAGGAGCAGCGGCTCGAACAAGCCAGACCGGCCGCGCCACCGAGCCGAAGAATCGTCGAGAGGGAATGCGATGGCTGTCCCACTCACCGCTGTCATCGCCCGGTTTAACCGGGCGATCCAGTACCCAGAGACGTGCCCTGAAAAGCTCGCTCTCGCCACTTTCGTCGCGGCGTACTGGATGCCCCGCCTTCGCGGGGCATGACAGCGAATGTGAAGCGACACGCCACCCCAACAAAAAAAGCCGGCGTTGCCGCCGGCTTTTTCTCTACTTTCGATCCGCCAATCTCTTGTGCTGAACCGGCCCGCTTAATGCGCGGCTTCCAGTGCAGCCTGTTCCTGCCTTGCGATCGTGCCCTTGACCGCGGACTGCACCTTCTCGAAGGCGCGGACCTCGATCTGGCGGACGCGCTCGCGCGACACGCCGAACTCGGCGGCAAGGTCTTCCAGCGTCATCGGCTCATCGGCGAGGCGGCGGGCCTCGAAGATGCGGCGTTCGCGCGGGTTGAGCACGCCCATGGCGCCGTTCAGCGCGTCACGGCGGTGATCATACTCCTCGTGCTCCGCCATCAAGGCTTCCTGGTTGGGCGTGTTGTCGACCAGCCAGTCCTGCCATTCGCCGGCTTCGCCGTCGTCGCGGATCGGCGCGTTGAGCGACGCGTCGCCACCGAGGCGGCGGTTCATGTCGATCACGTCCTGATCGGTGACGCCGAGGCGCTTGGCGATCATCTTCACCTGGTCGGGGCGGAGATCGCCTTCGTCCAGCGCGTTGATCTTGCTCTTCGCCTTGCGCAGGTTGAAGAACAGCTTCTTCTGGTTCGCGGTGGTGCCCATCTTCACGAGCGACCAGGAACGCAGGATGTACTCTTGAATCGACGCCTTGATCCACCACATGGCGTAGGTGGCGAGACGAAACCCCTTCTCGGGTTCGAAACGCTTCACCGCCTGCATCAGGCCGACATTGCCTTCCGAGACGACCTCGGAGATCGGCAGGCCGTAGCCGCGATAGCCCATGGCGATCTTGGCCACGAGGCGGAGGTGGCTGGTGACGAGTTGGTGTGCCGCGTCGCGATCGTCATGCTCGCGCCAACGCTTTGCGAGCATGTATTCCTGCTGGGGTTCCAGCATCGGGAATTTGCGGATCTCGGCGAGGTAGCGAGAAAGGCCGGATTCTCCATTGAGGACCGGCAAAGCAGCGGTACGGGCCATAGTGCGCCCTCCAAAAGGTTCAGGCCCCCGATAGCGGCGGGCCAGGCAGACGACCGCTGTGTTAAAGCCGGCCGTAGCTGCGATGTTCCGCGTTGATCATTTCAACGCAGGCGCAATATACCCCATCGAGGGTCAAAAAGGGAAGGATTGCTGACGTCACGTCCCCGTGTGGCAGCTATAACTTTTTGTAATGTAAAGCCTTTCTGAAGCGGCCTGCGTCATAGCGCCGCTTTCAGCGCGCGTTCGAGGAGAAGCAAATCCTCCGGCAGAGGCGCCTCCCAATGCAGAAGTTCTCCCGTCCTCGGGTGCTCCAATACCAGCAGGTAAGCATGTAAGGCCTGCCGCTCCAGCGCCGCCAAAGCTCCTTGCGACTGGGGGCCGAGCTGGTTGGCCTTGGTCTTGAAATGCGGGCCATAGACGGCATCGCCCATCAGCGGGTGGCCGATATGGGCGAGGTGGACGCGGATCTGATGAGTGCGGCCGGTCTCGAGCTCGCAGGCGAGCAGGGCGGCCACCGGCTTGCCGTCGCGCCCGGCAAAGCTCTCCAGAACCTCCCAATGTGTCACCGCGTCGCGGCCGCCCTGGCGCACCGCCATCTTCTCGCGGGCATGCGGATGGCGGTCGATCGGCGCATCGACGGTGCCGCGATGCCGGCCGGGCACGCCCCAGGCGAACGCCATGTAGCCGCGCCGCATCGCGCCGGTGCGGCCGTGATCGGCGAATTGGGCGGTCAGCGAGGCATGGGCGAGGTCGTTCTTGGCGACCACCATCAACCCTGTGGTGTCCTTGTCGAGCCGGTGCACGATGCCGGGCCGGCGCACCCCGCCGATGCCCGACAGCGAGGTGCCGCAATGGGCGATCAGCGCGTTCACCAAGGTGCCGGTCTCGTGGCCGGCCGCGGGGTGCACCACCAGGCCCTTGGGCTTGTTGAGGACGACGATGTCATAGTCCTCGAACACGATATCGAGGGCGATATCCTCCCCCTTGGGCTCGGCAGGCGCCGCCTCCGGCACGTCGATTATGATCGTATCGCCGGATGTGACGTGATAAGCGGGGTCGCGGACCGCGGAGGCCTTCAGGTGCACTGCGCCCGCCAGGATCAGGGCTTTCAGCCTCGATCGCGACAGCTCCGGCAGGCGCGCCGCCAGCACGCGGTCGAGCCGCGCCGAGCCTTCGTCGCCGGCGACCACGACCACCAACCTTTGCGCTGACCCAGAGCTTTCCATGACGACGTCTGATACCGCTGTTCCCGAACCGACCCCCGAGCAGGCCGCGCTGTTCGCGCGGGTGCGGCGGATGATGCTGATCGCGGGGTTGACCACGGCGCTGGCGATCTGCGCCGTGCTGATCGCGGTGGGCTACCGCCTTTTCAAGTCCGAGGGAAGGGCGGCCGAGGCGGCCAGTGACGTCACCGCCACCCTGCCGAAGGGCGCCAAAATCGTCTCGACCGGGGTTGCTGGCGACCGTCTCGTGGTCACGCTGGAGGTCGGCGGGATCATCGAGATCCGCACTTTCGACGCCCACACGCTGAAACCGGCCGGAAAGCTGAAATTTGCCAACGAGCCGTGAGGGGCCCGGGCTGTTGATCGTTCTCCAGCCCGCCACGCCACATAAGTGTTCCGCTCATGTGGCGGAGTTTGGCGGCGCCTGACGGGCCATCATGCGGTTAAGCTTGGAGCCGCAGTCACCGCGCATATCAGCCGATTTTGCCCCCGATCGAGGCTTGCCGCCGGCGGATTTCGCGGCTATGTCGTACGCCTCACGCTCCCTTCGTCTAGCGGTTAGGACGCGGCCCTCTCAAGGCTGAAACAGGGGTTCGATTCCCCTAGGGAGCGCCATTGTCAAAATACCACACTGAAAACTCTGCAGTATTTTCGATCTTTGTCCCACTTTCATGTCCGGTGGGACAGTAAGTGTTCGCCATCTAGACTCCGAACGCCTTTTCTCCTCGCTTAAGAGCATCACCGATACGATGCCGCCGCTGCACGGCGCTCCGACCCCGGAACGAAGGGTTTGGTTGGCGCGGGCTTCCCTAGCAGGCGAGCACCAGCCCGGCGGGCACGCTCAAGCGATAAGGTTAGCCACTTGCATCCAGTCGGTGCCAGAAATCAAGGACGGTGGCGACGATTGCCTCCGGTGCGTCCTCTTGGACGAAGTGCTTGGCGTCCGGGATGACAGTGAACGACGCGTTCGGAATGCGTCGGGCGAGTT
Organism: Bradyrhizobium sp. USDA 4354; assembly: GCF_054060315.1. Taxonomy (NCBI): domain Bacteria; kingdom Pseudomonadati; phylum Pseudomonadota; class Alphaproteobacteria; order Hyphomicrobiales; family Nitrobacteraceae; genus Bradyrhizobium; species Bradyrhizobium sp. USDA 4354. The sequence goes on from NZ_JBSSDC010000001.1 coordinate 2,826,619, forward strand.
CCTTGCCATCCTCCAGCGGAATGAATTCGTCTTCCTCACCCCACAGGATGGCGACGGGGCACCGGATCTCGCCGTACCGCCCCTCGACCTCTTCCGAATACTTGTCGTCCATCTGCGCGATCTGCCGCCAGAACGCCTTCTGTCCCTCGTCGCCAAGCCATGGCTCTATGTAAGCCCGCATCTCTTCCTCGCGCAGGCGGTGCTTCACCGAGGCGCCGATGTAGGCGCGCAAGATTGCCTCGTGAACGTAGGCGGGCAGACCGGAGAACACCTTCGGGTGCGCCTTTGCCGCCTGGACGAGCACCGAGCCTTGTGGGCTGATCGCGACGGGATCGACGAGCATGAGGCTACGGTAGTTGATAGCGTCCAGGAGATGCGCACGCAGCGCGGCCGAACCGCCGAAGTCGTGCGCGATAATGTCGGGCCGGTCGATGCTCCAATGACGTGCGAGGGCGGCGAACAGTCGGTTCTGGGCACTATGAAGGACGTCCGCGTCGGGCTTAGCGGATTGGCCGTAGCCCAAAAGGTCGTAGTAAAAGACGCGCCGATGCCGAGCGAGCCAAGGCACAATCCGACGCCATTCACGCGAGGAGAAAGGCGAGCCATGCATTACAACGGCCGGCCGGCCCTGGCCCGCCACGCCCCAGGCGATGTCCTGTCCCTCAAACGAGAACCGATTCGGTAAATCCCATCGCATCGCCATTGCTGTCCTTCCGAGCCTAGTCACTGCGCTGCGCCTAGAGCAGGAGGTCTGTTCCGACTTGAGCGGGCACGGCCCGGCAAGAAGCATGAGTGGGCTGCACTCGGTTTGGAGAACATATCGACGCGCGATGCGTTCCACGGACCAGCGCCACGAGCGCAAGACGGTGATGAGAGCAAATTAGTGCGAGCGTTCGTGCCGCAGATCAGAACTGCGAAGCCCCATCTGTGGTTATCGCAGCTGGGTTGCCCAGCTTGCATTGCGTTTCCCGATGAAACTCAAGTAGTCGCGTGCACGACCGTAGCAGTCAGATGCAGTCACACATGTTCGCGACATCATTATCATGAGTCTTCATCATGAGTCTTCGCACGCTGACGGTTCACGCTCGGGACCACGTTCGGCGCAAAAGGTTCCAAACTAGGGGTCTGCCCAGCAAGAGGAATACATGCTGCTGAAGATATGGACTATGGTCACGCTGCTGTTGGCCGCGTTGCTGCTGGGCACGACCTTCGCCCACACGCTCGAAATCATGGCCAAGCTGCAGTACGACGGGCCGCTGTGGACCCGGCTGCAGCAGACCCTTTATCCGTTCTTTGCGTGGGTTGGCGGACCTGTCGAGATTGGCGCCATCGTCGCGTCGGCATTGCTCGCGTTCATGCTGCGACACGATCAAGTGCCATTTCTGCTGGGCTCAGCCGCGACCGCGTGCTTCGCGCTCGCCTTCCTTGGCATCTGGATCTTTGTCACCAACGCCGCCAACGTGGAGATCCTTCAATGGTCGACCCAATCCGTTCCGTCCGATTGGGCCGCTTGGCGCCGGCAGTGGGATTATTCGCATGCAGCTCGCTTTGTCGTGCAGCTCATCGGTTTCGTGGCGCTTACAGGCGCTGTCGTGTTCAGCTAATCAGTTTGCCGAAACGGGCAGCTGGTTAATCAGCTTTGACGGTTCGTCCTTCTCGAAAGGAACCGCTTTGGCGCCGCAGGCGTTTGCGACGGAATGAACCGATGGCGCCCACTGGCTTGGGGGCAACGGCTTCAACACAGGAAAGCGCAATGGCTCCAATACAGTCTGATGTCAAAGCACTTTTGGAAAGTCGAACTGAGGCATGCAGAGCGAAGGACATCGAGCGCCTCATGTCGCTCTATTCCCCCGATATCGTCTATTTCGATTGTGTACCTCCTCTTGAGGGGTTCATCGGATCCGATGCGGTCCGGCGCAATTTTCTGCGGTGGTTTGATGAGTATGAGGGCCCGATCGGCTTGGAAACTCGCGACTTGGATATTGCGCTGAGCGAGAATGTCGCCTTTGCGCATATGCTTCACTTGGACAAAGGAAACGTTCACTTATCGAAGGCAGGGCTTGAGGAGGTGTGGATACGGTCGACCGTTTGCTGCCAACGCTCGAAACGCGGCTGGTTGATTGTGCACGAACATATCTCGTGGCCTTTTGAATTTAATCAGCAGGGCGGGAATGTGGTCATGAACCTTGACCGCTGACATCGTCCGCGCGCCGTGGCGTCGCGTTGATGATGATCTACTCCGCAATGATCTGGCTCGGCTCAGTGTCAATTAGGGCCGGTACGGTCGACATCGCCGAAGCTACACGCCTCGGTGCCACGTTCGCGGTACATTCGACATTCGGCTACTTCGGCCGCTTCATCGGGCCACTGGCGATCGGTTGGATTCTGGACGGCACGACGGAAGCTGGGTAGGCGAGCGCCTTTGCGTTTCATAGCCGCGGTGATGGTGGTGGCTGTAGGGATTACGGTCCAGTGCACTCAATTCATTGCTCCATCGTTCGCTACTCGATGTCGGCGAACTCATGCAGGGAGCTCTTTATGGAATGCCAATTGAGGACTTACATAACCACGGGCCGCTGGTCGCTCCCTTCCGGTCGTCCGTTCGCCTCGTGGAGAAAGCATCCTCCTCAGCGTAGCACTTGATCGCTCGCCTTCTGGCGTTAGGCGCCCATCGATTCGCGAATCCGCCGATCCGACGTCAGAGCCGATCGGGGGTATCAAGATAAGCCATGCGATCCATGACGCTGTCCGCGAGCGCCACCTTGTAGACGGCTTCTGCGAAGCGCCTGTCGTCCGCTATCCGGCTCAGCTTGCTGTTGCCCAGGCGCTGCGGCAGCAGCCTGCAAACTGGATCGATCATTTCAATTTCAAACGGGACCATGACGCCGGCAGTCATCGAGAACGCCCCGGGGGTAAGGAGCCTTGTGGCGATCAGCTCTCCATCGTCCATCGAACTTTCGAGCCCGACGTCGAGCAGCCATACTTTCGATTTGCGAATAACGTCAGTGGCGATCAAGCCCACCTCGTCGTGACGCTGCTCGATCAAGAGTATCGCGAACTGCGACCGACGCATTGCGTCCAGCATCACCCCTTCGTCGGACTGCGCCTCGAACCTGGCCGACTTCGCGTAGCGATCGATCGCCCGCGAACGATCCGCCGGTGCAGTGTAAACGGCAAGGTCGTAGACGTAGTACATCTCGTCCATGTCTTCGAGAAGCAACGTCTTTCCTTGCGCCAATCCGAGCCTGCGTGCGTGATTGAGTAAGGCATCGGCGGATACGCACTGGAGGACTTCCTCATGAACTTTCTTGGAGATTTTCCCGAAGCTGTAGGTAGCGGGCGAGGATGTCCCCGCGCGTCGAAGGCATGTCGCCACCCCAGGCGAAAATCGACTGCTGTTGGGCGAGGGGAAGGGCCATGAAACGCTCCCGAGTTGGGCCGCCAGCTTTCCTCATCGTTAGCGATGCGCATTGATACGCGAAACAGCAATGTCCATTATCGACAGTGTGCCGGCTGCAATCCGAGGAGTTTGCTCCGGTCCACGGGCCGCATCTGGACCGGGAACGGGTTGAAGCCTTGCGAAATTGATCCGCCCGGAAGAATCGGGTTCCACTTGGCGATCGCGTCGCCATAGCAGCCGAAAGGGCGCTGGCGGCCCGGCACTTTGTGAGCGCCACCGACATCCTCATCGGGATCGGGTGGCTTGATCCCGGAGCCGTCGAGCGCTGGCTGCGCCGGCAGATCGGTTGCCTGGAAGGAGGTTGTCCAAATCGATCCGTCTCGCATCCTGGAAGCCGTGCAGCTATTCCAGTCCTGGGCGACCGCGAGAGGACTGATCGCAAGCCCCACAGCCTATGTCGATCGTACGCCGCAACGCCGGGAGCTGCGCTTCAGCCGAAGCGAAGATCCTCAGATCGAGGCGTCTTACCGGACACACTGGGTGTCGCCGGAACTCTCCGAGGCAAAGCGCGAGCGTCTGGCGCGGAAGGCAAGCCGCGGCCCGGAACTGGTGGTCATCCAGCCATTGAACACGGAGTGGGCATGCCATCGCTGTGGCGGCATCGGTAATCTCCTCATGATGGAGCCTGCCGGCCCGGCGTGTCTGCGCTGCGTCGGCCTCGATGATCTCGAATTTCTGCCGGCAGGTGATGCCCTGCTCACGCGGCGCGTGAAGGCGAACAGTACCCGATATGCCGTCGTCGTACGCTTCAGCAGAACTCGCGGCCGTTACGAACGACAGGGCCTGCTGGTCGAGCCGCGAGCCCTCGCAGACGCGCGGTGATCGACCCTTGGTGCGCACTGGCATTGGAGAGCTTCAATTACATAAGGGTTCTCGGTTCTGTTCTGACTGGCGCGCCAAACCTACAATATTCAGCGACATCGTGCGATGCGGCACCGGTTCGGGCAGCGAACAGGTCGCCAGCGAAGACGCACACATGCACCGCCGGGTTTCAAGCGGAGATGCCGCGCGGCGCCGGTTCGAGATCGTTGATAACATCCTTCACTGCTGCGGCCGTGATCGGCCGGCTGACGGGAGGCGGGGCGCCTTCCTGCGCCGGCAGGCTGATGACCGCGTACAGTCCCTTCGCTCCGTTGGCCAAGTCTATGTCCCCGCCGTGGTGGCGGACGATGGTCCGGGCAATGGAAAGGCCGAGGCCCACGCCTCCTGTTTCGCGATTTCGCGAATTCTCGATCCGGAAAAATGGCGTGAAAACCTGCTCGCGGGCGCTGTCGGGAATGCCGGGTCCGTCATCCGAGACGATGATTTCGATATTGTCTGCGCGTCTCCCCACGCTGACGCGCGCACGCTCGCCATAACGGATGGCGTTCTCGATGAGGTTGCGGCACGCGCGGCGGAGTGCGTCTGGCCGGCAGCTGTAGCCGATCTTCTGTCCGTTGGCGAAGGAGACGTCGTGACCGAGTTCGGCGAGATCATGGCAGAGGCTTTCCACGAGCGCCGAGAGTTCCACGGTGCGCGTAGTTTCCGCAGTTGCATCTTCGCGGGCGAATGCCAGGGTCGCCTCTGTCATCGTCTGTATCTCGCTAAGGGTGGAAAGCATTTTCTCGCGGACGTCCTCGTCGCGCACGAACTCCGCACGCAAGCGCAGCGAGGTCAGGGGGGTGCGCAGATCATGACCGATCGCGGCCAGCATCTTGGTGCGGTCGTCGACGAAACGATGCAGGCGCGCTTGCATGCGGTTGAATGCCTCGGCGGTGCGTCGGATATCGTCGGGCCCGGTTTCCGGCAGCGGCACGACCTCCTGGCCCCGGCCAAGCGCGTCGGCCGCTACGGCGAGGCGGCGCAAGGGTTGCGCAATGCCGCGTGCGGCAAACACGGCAATAACGGACAACGACAACGCTGAAAGGCCGAGCGCCAGGGTGGACTTGGAGGTCCAGAAGCCGTCCTGTGCAGGTTTGGCAAATGCAGTGTTGAGCCACGTCCCATTCGCCAACTGTACGGCCAGACCCATGCCAGTGCTGTCATCGAGATAAAGAAACTTCGCAGGGCGGGAGAGCGGCCAGGCTTCCGGTCTCAGGTCGATCCACTGTGAGGAGGTGGCGCTGCTGCTCTTGGCTGTGTTTCGGGTGAAGTCCGGTCTGACCTCGGCGGGCACGTGACCGGGAAAGGATACGCGCGGCAATGGCTGCGCCAGGCGCTCCCATGCGTCCTCTCGCCACTCCGAGGCATCCTTCAGGCCGTCGGTCGATATCCAGTATCTCGCCGCACTGGTGTTGCTGGCATTGAGGATGTCGGTCTGCAGCGATTGAGGGGTCGCTTCCAGGACCCGGGCCAGCGAGGCGCACCTGCTGAGTATCTCGCCCTTGGCTGCCTTCCGGATCGACTGCCCGTGCTCGTCCCAGGAAATGAAGAATACGATCGCTTGCGACAGCACGAGGGACAGCAGCGTGAAGCAGATGAAGCGGGCTGCAAGACTGCGCGTCCACAGGCTCATCATGGTTGCCCGATCTCGGCGACGAGGCTGTATCCACCACCCCAGTGAGTTTTGATCAAGGCGGGTACCTTCGGGTCGGCCTCGATCTTCTTCCGCAAGCGGCTCACCTGATTATCGATACTCCGGTCGAACGGATCAGCATCTCGGCCGACCGTCAGGTCGAGGAGCTGGTTGCGGCTGAGCACCAGGCCCGGATGATCGAGAAATGCACACAAGAGACGGAACTCCGCCGTGCTGAGCGGCACGGCAACGCCATCGTTTCCCAGCAACTCGCGCCGATTGACGTCAAAGGTCCACCGGTCGAAACGTACGATCTTGCTGGCCAGCCTGCCCTTCTGCGGCGGCAGGCTTTGCACGCGCCGAAGCACCGCCTTGATGCGGGCGAGGAGTTCGCGGGGATTGAATGGCTTCGTCACGTAGTCGTCGGCGCCTACCTCCAGGCCGACGATGCGGTCGGTCTCCTCCGCCATGGCGGTCAAAAGGATAACGGGAAGCTCCGTGGTGCTGCGCAGATGGCGACAGAGGGACAATCCATCCTCGCCTGGCATCATGATGTCGAGAACCACGAGGTCCGGAGCACTTCGTTCGAGCAGACGGCGCAGCGCGATTGCGCTCTCCGCGAGGCTGATCCGGTAGCCATGCTGCATCAAGTATCTGCCGACCAGGTCGCGGATGTCGCGATGATCGTCCACGACGGCGATGTGTGGTGCCGAGTCCATCCGATTGCTCCGTTCAGCATCCAGAATCTATCGGCCGCGTACGATCGACTGAAATCACATCCTTGCGGGATGGCTTCTTGAAAGCAACTTGGCGTCAGATCCGGATTGCAAGGTGCCGGCCTGTTAGGGGAGGAACCGCCTGCATCTGCAGGGATTTCCGATCCTAGTCCGACACTTTAGCCACAAGCTGTCGCAGAACTTTGTCCCGGCGGGCCGCATCTGTCGCAAATTGTCGCAAACTCGCATGCCCGTCAGGACCTGATGCGATTTCCGAAGCCGCACTGACACCAACGTGATCCCAAACCGGCGAATAGGAGGACGGCAGGTGAAGGTGATCAACTTTGTCGCGAACTATGCAATGCAGCATACCTGAGACAGATCGCGACAATTCCCGGTGGCCGTCGGCAAAGTTCTGCGACAACGGGATCCCATCGTGCGCATGTTCAACCGAGCAGGAGCGCTGCATGTGTGCGATGGACGCCGTTTCTCACCGAGCAGATCTGGGAAACTCGGGAGGCTCAGCGGTCGGGAACGAAGAAGGCGACGTCACAAAAGCATGGCTTCTTGGCAGAGCCGCATTTCGGATAACCTGCCTGGTCGTTCTCGTCTTACGAAATACTTCGTCTTCGGCCACGCCCGTTGATTTGACGCAGGGTGCAAGTCGCGTGGCCATTTCGCATGTCGTGGCGGATGACGACCGTTTGACACTCGCATCTCAGGTCCGCATGTGGAGCGCCCGTTCGAAGACGGATGCGATAGTGCGGTCGCGATCAACCCTGCCGTGATTGCGGAGGGTACGCCGAGCATGAGGGGCTGAAGCTCGACGACGCCACATTGGCCGCCGAAGACCTTCTCAGCCTGTTGCTAGGCGACACTCAGATCAGGCGGCTTGCTGCCGCGGCCCGGCAAGGCGCAGGTCGAGGCGCGTGCCGCCCGTGCCACCTGCGCTTTCCTGCTCCTGTACGGGGGTGCACGAATGGAAGGCTCGAGTTAGATGGCGATCTCAATCACATAAGAGTTCGCACTCTTGTTCTGAGTGGCGCCGGACAATCCTAAGCCATTGAAAATCTACACAGTCTAGGCAACCATGTGAGCCTGGAGACCGCTGCTACACATGTAACTCACAAGGTGCTCCGCAATGGCGATCGCGTCAAAATGGCAATACTGATCCCCAGTCTGGGCTTTGCGCGCTTCGACAGCCGTGGAGAGTTACGCCTGGCGGAACGGCTGAAGGATTTCGTCGAAGACAACGCTGTCGTTTGGCACAATCTCCCTGTTGGTCCTCTCAACCGGCATCCGGATTTCATTATCGTCCATCCTGCGAACGGCCTGCTCGTGCTCGAGGTGAAAGACTGGCGCCTGGAGACGATTGTCTCGGCGGACAAGACAAAGGTCGAGCTGCTGACCAATCGTGGTGTCGTACGGGAGAGCAATCCCCTCGAGCAGGCTCGCAGGTATACGTTTGAGGTCGTGCGCACGCTGGAGCGTGATGGGCAGTTGCTGTTTCCGCCCGGTCATCGCTTCGCGGGCCGCCCCATTGTTCCGTTCGGCTTCGGGGTCGTATTCACCAACATCACGCGCAAGCAGTTCGACCAGACCAATCTCAAGGAGGTGCTGGCCGAGCATCTCTGTCTGTTCAAGGATGAAATGACGGAGGGAGCGGGCTCCGAGGAATTCCGGACGAGGTTGTGGCACATGGTTCATCCGCGTCTCGAAGAGCCGCTGTCCATGCCGCAGTTCGACCGCCTGCGGGCGCTGCTCTTTCCGGAGATTCGCATACGGCAGATTGCCCTGCCTTTGGAGGAGGCGCCCCGGGCCGATTCTTCGGACCGGACGCTTGCGGTCATGGACCTGCATCAGGAGCAGTTCGCGCGCAGTCTGGGCGAGGGGCATCGGATCATTCGCGGCGTCGCCGGATCGGGCAAGACCCTGATCCTCGCTTTTCGCGCCGAGTATCTGGCACGTGCGGCGGCAAAGCCGGTGCTGATCCTGTGTTACGCCAACGGCATCGCCGGCCGGCTCGAGGATGCCATGCAGAGCAGGGGCGTGGAGGACCGCGTTCAGGTTCTCACCTTCCACTCGTGGTGCTACCGGATGCTGCGGACTTACGGGATTCCCGCCCCATCCGAGCGAGACTATCCGGACTACGCAACGCGACTGGCTGCGAGCGTTTCAGAGGTCGTGAAGGCGGTAGATCAAGGCCATATCCCAGCGGAGCAGTACGACGCTGTCCTGATCGACGAGGCGCACGACTTCGAGCCGCAATGGCTCGCGCTTGCGGCCAAGATGGTGAACCCGCGCACGAAGGCGCTGATGGTCGTCTACGACGATATCCAGGCCATCTACAAGGGCCGGGAACGTCCGGTGTGGAGCCAGCTCGGCATCGAAGCGAAGGGCAGAACGACCGTGTTGAAGGTCAACTACCGCAACACGGCGCAAATCGTTGCCTTCGCGAGACGCTTCGCCGCAGACGTCATCGGCGCTCCGGGCATCACGGCCGACGATGAGCACGCCATCCTGTTGCCCGAAGATGCCGGCCGGCAGGGACTGGAGCCGGCCGTGCGGCGTTGCGTGAGCATCGACGCAGAAGCGCACTGCGTCGCCGAGTGGTTTCTCGACCGGAAAAAAGCCGGGTACGAGTGGTCGCAGATGGCGTGTCTCTACCCGGAGCACTGGATCGGCGGGCGGGTCGCGCAGATCCTCGCCAGGCATGATGTGCCCATCGATATGGCCAAGGACAATCGCAACAGAGTTTCGGTCAAGCGGGTGGCCGTGCGGTTCTTGAGCATGCACAGTGCGAAAGGGCTGGAGTTTCCCTGCGTCGCTATCGCCGGCTTGGGCTCGCTCGGCCGCCACGGCGAGACCGTCGAGGAATGTGTCCGGCTGACCTATGTCGGGGTGACCCGGGCAACGCACGAGGCGCTCCTGACGTATTCGAGCGAGTCCGCATTGGTGCAGCGTTTGATCGCTTAGAAGAATGCGCGCCGGTGCTTTCTCACGCCGTCGTGCCGTCGATCGAGCGGCGGATCACCCGCTGCACTTCCGCATTCGATAGGAACAGATCATGGTTGATGATGCCCCAGCCTTCCTGGGAGGCATCGACCACGCGCACGCCGAGCTGCGCGATGACAGCCTTCTCGGCGGCGCCGACCCTCGTCATTCCACCTGCGATTTGGCCCGACAGCGCCAGTGCACGATCGTTCGTCGCGGCGATCACGGTGATCTTGCCGGCGAGCGGACCGATGCGCTGGATTGCCGACGAGAACACGTCCATGTCGATGTCGGGCGCGGCAAACACCACCGCGCCGATCTTGCTCGTCACCGTGTCGCCGTAGCGCGCATGGAGCTGGCGCAGGCTTTCGAGCGTCAGCATGGTTCCCATGCTGTGCGCGACGATGTGCACGCGGCCGCCGGCTGGCGCCGACACGAGCGCAGACAGCACGCGTTCGAAATCGTCGCGGGACCACATCGCGCTGTCGCGGTCATAGGCGTAGTCGAACAGTCCGGCCTTTGAAGGCCAGGAGAACACCATGGTCCGGCCGCGGAACTTGACTCCATCGGAGAGATGGGCGCCATCCAGCACCGCCGTCTCGAATGTCTGCTTGAAGCCGTGCACATAGATCAGCACGTCGCCTCCGCCGGCCTGTGCAGCGAGGTCGCCAGCGTCGGCCGCTACCGGTTCGACCCGATCAAGGCGCCAGTCGTCGAGTCCAACCGAGGCGAGAGAAAGACGGCTCTCGTCCGGGGCCACCAGCCTGGCCCGCGCGACCGTCATGCTCGTCGCGCGCGCCGGCCCGAACCAGGGTTTCGTGCGGCCGCCGTTCACGGGCTTGCGCGTGGTGACGACAAGCAACGTGGGGTCAACGGACAGCGACGACGCGTCGAAGCGGGCGCCGGTCGCACCCAGGCCGGCGCATCCGCCGAGCGCGAGGGCACTCCCTGCCGACACGAATCCGCCGAGGAGAGCGCGGCGCGAAACGGAATGACGGGAGTCGCGTTGCAGAAGACGTCGGACGATCACACGGAACCTCGGGAACTTTGCCCACCGTAACGCCGCCCCGCCTAGCTCCCTGAATGACAATGGGGGCGAGAAGACGGCAGAGCCGCTCGCGGTGGGTTCAAAGTCATGGCGTCCGAACGAGGGCCAGATCAGTCGATGACTTCAATCGAATGGAACCTGCACCAATCGCGCAACGCTTTCTCAGTGGCTCTAGCCGCGAAGGCAAGGCGGTCGCCTGGAGGCCTCGAGAAGGTCGATATCGAATGTGGGCGCGCCGGTCAGCCTGAACGAAGCCATTCGTCCGCCGTCAATAGTTCCAGCTCGGCGAAATAAGCCTCATTTGGGTCCTGATTGGGCCTCGTGTCGGCGTTGTCATCGCCCGATCTGGTCTTCACTAGCTCGTTCATGTGTCCTGCAAGCACCAAACCGATCGCATGGATGGCTTCGTGGCGATCGAGGCCTTCGGACATCAGCCGCTGCGCCGTGCTTCGCACCGGCAGCTCGGGATCGGCAATTTGGTTCTCGATGATCACGTGAAAGACGGCGTGCGCTTGCTCTCGCGGAAGGCGGATTCCGGCGCGCCGATGGTACGCCATCACGAGATCGATCCGTTCCTCCTCGTCCAGCACAACCCACAGATCCGGGTCTGGCTCTATCAATGGATCATACGCCAGGATCGCTTCTTCGTCCTCGAGCGCCGACCGGGCAACGTCCGGTGTATGCATAAACTGGGACAAAGCGGATGGCGGCGCGTCCAGCCTGTGCGAGTCGAGGCAACACTTCTTGAACTTCTTGCCACTGCCGCAGGGGCAGGGGTCGTTTCGTCCCACCTTGTGCCAATTTACCATTGCGAGCACCAGCGACAGGATTTGATCGGGGTCACAATACACCAAAGCAGCTTGTCTAGCGAAGCGACGCCGCAATGTCGGCGATGGATCTGAAGAGAACGAGCGCATCGTCCTTAGGCAAGAAATCCTCGCCGCTTCCAGAATGCAGCAGCTTCGGCATCGATCGCGTTGACGACCAGCGCGCGTCCTCCGATCAGGCCTGCGGCCGTGACGCAGCGCTGGAGCGCATGCTTGACCAGGCTGGTGCCGATTCCTTGGCCGATCCAATCCTCATCGATCGCGAGGTGTCCCAGCAACAGACAGGGCACAGGGTCGGGTGGCTGCCCCGTCCGTATCGACCGCGGCAGAGACGAGGGGATGATTGCCGTCGGCGCGAGGTCGTAATAGCCGACCACCCGATTCATCTCGTGGACCACCATGACGGCGGTAAAGCCCTTCTCCTGGTTGGACAGCGCCCGCGTCTTCAGCCACCGGTCGAGCGATGGCTTGCCGCAGGAGAACTCGTCGAGATGATGAGCCGGCGTCAGCGGTTCGGGGGCGGAGATCGCCAAGCCTCAGCGCCGCTTGCCCGAGCGGATTTCCTTCTTCGATGCCTTTTCTTCGCGCGAACCAGCGTCCGCCTCGTCTGAAGACGCTTTGTTCTCCCATGGCGCGGTGCGCTTGAAGACTTCGACCATTTCCGGCACGGGGGCCGCCGGTCCGGATAGCGCCGCCATGAACGCCTTGAAGCCGGACGGACTCATGCGAATGGGCGCCGTCTCCATCAGCACGTCCTCGGCGGCCCGCACGGCCGCGTCACGCACGAAGTCTGTGGGCTTGCGCGTGCGGGGCGAGATGAACCTCGTGAGCATGGCGCTTCCTGCGAAGACGGACGGCGCCCATGCCTTGCGAAGCCTGTTGGCGAAGCAGGGTCAGTCCGCGTACGGCGAAACCGTGTGGTCCTGGCCGTCGTTGCTACGGTCAAGCCCTGGCGAAGGCGTCACTCGCGTCAACCGGCGCGGTGCCGTGCATTTCGCTGAGGTGACGGAGGCCAGAAGGAATTCGGCTCCGGGGAGAGCGCGGCATAGGCCGTCAAACCATCGCGCAGGGAAGGCCGGGTTTCGGCTGCCCTGTGTTTTCCCTGTGCATTGCGTGTGCATTCGTTCAGCGCAGGGGTCTTATGGGTGCCAGCTGGCGCCCGGTCTTCCCTGCGCCCTTTCTTTGGAGAGGGTGTGACGCGGAGCATAGCTCGGGCAAATCCTGCCGCGAGGACGCGGTCGCGTGTCTGCGCTTGGTCCGCTAAACGATCTTCCATGTAAGCATGATGCATCGGCCTCCGTGGAGGTGGTCGTTGCCCCCGGAATCTGCCTTGATGCGGTTTCAGGCGGAGGAGTGAGATATGAGCGGCTTGGTGATCTCTGGCGGCCGGGTGGTGGATCCCGCGAGCGGGATGGATGCCATCGGCGACGTGGCGGTGGTGGACGGCAAGATCGCCGCCGTCGGCACGGGCCTCGGCGGCGCCGAGCGGGTGATCGATGCGGCCGGGCTTGTGGTTGCGCCCGGCTTCATCGATCTGCATGCGCATGGCCAGTCGATCCCGGCCGACCGGATGCAGGCCTTCGACGGCGTCACGACGACGCTCGATCTCGAGGCCGGCGTGCTGCCGGTCGCATCCTGGTATGAGCGCCAGGCGCGGAAAGGCCGCGTGTTGAACTACGGCGCCGCCACCAATTGGGCCTTTGCCCGCATCGGCGCGATGACGGGCTCCAACGCGGAGAGCTCGCTGGAGGCGTTCGGCAACGCCATGCGCGATCGCCGCTGGATGGACAATGTCGCAACCGATGCGGAGGTATCAGGCATCCTCGAGCGCCTCTCCCGCGGCCTGAACGAAGGCGGCATCGGCATCGGCATTTTGAACGCCTATGCGCCGGGCGCCGGCGTGCAGGAGCTGACGGCAGTGTGCCAGTTGGCTGCGGCCAACGACGTGCCGACCTTCACCCATGTCGCCTTCATGTCGCGCATCGACCCCGAAAGCGCGGCGGAAGCCTATATCCGCCTGATCGGCTATGCCGGCGCCACCGGCGCGCATATGCACATCTGCCATTTCAACTCGTCGAGCAAGACCGACGTCGAGCGTTGCCGCGTGCTGATCGAGAAGGCGCAGGCGCAGGGCCTGCCGATCACAGTCGAGGCCTATCCTTACGGCACCGGCTCGACCGTGCTGGCCGCCGCATTCTTCAGTGATCCGGAGTTCGTCGAGCGCAACGGCACCGGCTACGATTCCGTGCAGCGCGTGACCGACGGCTACCGCTTCCACGACCGCGAGGAGCTTCTCAAGGCGCAGGCCGAAGAGCCGTCCTCGCTGGTGCTCTGGCACATCCTCGATACCGAGAACAATGCGCATCACCGCGACCTGCTCGACATGTCGGTGCTGTATCCCGGCGGCGCGATCGCGTCAGACGCGATGCCGTGGACGACGTCGGACGGCAAGACCTACACCGGCGATGCCTGGCCGCTGCCCGACGATGCCACCTCGCATCCGCGCTCGGCCGGCTGCTTCACGAAATTCATCCGCGAATGGGTGCGCGAGCGCAAGGCAGTGTCGCTGCTGGAAGGCGTACGCAAATGCGCGCTGATCCCCGCGGAGATCTTGTCGCAGAGCACGCCCGCTATGCGGGCCAAGGGCCGGCTTGCGAAAGACGCCGATGCCGACATCGTCGTGTTCGACTACGAGAAGCTCAGCGACCGCGCGACCTTTACGACGATGAACCGGCCCTCCGAAGGCGTGCGGCATCTCGTCGTCAGCGGCCAACCGCTGATTTCCAACGGCATTCTGGATGTGAATGCGCGGCCCGGAAAACCGGTGCGCCGCCCTGTCGTCGAGGGCTGATTCATGCCGGTCCCCATTCTCCTGGTCACGGGCTTTCTGGGGGCGGGCAAAACCACGGTCGTGAACCATCTGCTGGCGCATGCGGAGGGCCGGCGGATCGCTGCCGTCGTCAACGATTTCGGCGCGATCAACATCGATGCGGAGCTGATCGCCGGCGCCAGCGATGGCGTGGTCAGCCTTGCCAATGGCTGCATTTGCTGCTCGCTCGAAGGCGATCTGCTCCGCACGCTCTCGACGCTGCTGCGGCGTGATCCGAAGCCCGAGTGCATCGTCATCGAGACCAGCGGCGTCGCCGATCCCTCCGACATCGTGCGCAACCTGATGGACCCGGTGATCCTGCGCGAGGCGACGCTGGAGACGGTGCTCTGCGTGCTGGATGCGACGGCGCCGCCCGGCGCGTTCGACGACGCGCTCCAGCGGTCGCAGTTGCGCGTCGCCGATATCGTGGCGTTGAGCAAGCTGGATCTGGCGGACGCGGGCGCGGGGGCGCGGATGCGCGCGGCCGTCCGGGCGCTGCGTGTTCCTGCCGTGGTGGTTGATGCGCAGCACGGCGAGCTCCCGTCCGCGCTGCTGTTTCCTGCGAATGTCGACCGCGCGCCCGCGCCGCGCGAAGTCGGGCCGCGCCGCCCGGCGGAAGAACGCTTCGAGACGCTGAGTTGGACCTCGGATAAGCCGGTCTCGCTGCCCCGCTTGCAGCAGGCCATCAACCGGCTGGCGCCAAAGCTGGCGCGCGCCAAAGGCCTGTTCGAGACGGTCGAGCAGCCCGGCCGCAGCATGGTATTTCAGTTCGCCGCCGGCCGCGCGACGCTGGTGCCGGGTGACACCCCGGCGCCGGGCGTGGCGCGAACGCGCATCGTCTTCATTGCCGAACTCGGCGTTCTCTCAAAGGCGGAGCTCGATGGAATCATGGAGGCGTGCGTTGCAGCGTTGTGAAGCCCCCGCAGCGTCTCAATCCTCTCCACGGGCAACCCATCCCCGTGGACATACCATTCCGCGCGCGATGCCCACTGCACATGCCGGCCGGGCGTCGCTTCCAGCTTCTCGTCGAACGCGCCGGCGCACCTCCTGACCCTTGCGCGCCAGTTCCTCCGACACGTCGACCGCCATCCTGCGTTCGGTCACGCCGCCGGACGTATTGACGAACAGCTTTGCACGCATCCATTCCAGTCGCGTCCGCAGGGTGTCGCGCTCGAACTTCTTCTCGACATAGCGGCGCCGCGCTTCCGCATAGGTGCCGACCAGCGCGGTCTCCGGCAGGCTCCACAATTGTTCGATCGACATGGTCATGCCGTTCAGGTCCCAGGTTCGGCTCGGCGGAGGCTTCCGCCTCGGCCTATCAGACCCTTCCGGCCGGCAATTCTCAAGAGGGGGGCGGCAGGTCCGGCAATCTCACGCAAATTGCGCGAGACCGTTTCCGACCGACCAATTTTCCTTGGGCGCATCGAGCACGTTGACGAACACGTCCTCGGGCCGGATACCCGGGCGCTCGCCGAGCAGCTCCGTGATCCGCCGGTACAGCGCCTTCTTCTGCTCGGGGGTGCGCGAGGCGAACACGGTGATCTGGATCAGCACGGCGTCCTGGCTGCGCGTGATGCCGTAGGCATTGCCGCAGCGGAAGTTTGCGGGCGAAAGCTCGCTGATGGTCATGAACTCGTCGCCTTCGGGCACATTCAGCGCCTCGCGCATGGCGCGGTAGAGACTGTCGAGGATGGCCTGGCGGTAGGCGTCCGGCTTTCCGGTGCGCATCGAGATGTGGAGGAGAGGCATCGTACGTCCCTCTGCATGCGGGCCTGATCGGCCAGGCACATGATCCGCGCCGGCCGTCGGCTTATTGACGCAACGGGGATCCCAATTTATTTTTGACACGATGTCGAGAAAGCACGTTCTTGACGGAGTGTCAAATATTTTGAGGAGCAACATTTGAGGCCGCGCGAGTTCGACCATGACGAAGTGCTGCGCATCGCGTTCGACCAGTTCTGGCGCAAGGGCGTGCGCGGCACCTCGCTGTCGGACATCGCGCGCGACGCCGGTGTGCAGCGCGGCAGCCTCTACAATGCCTTCGGCAGCAAGGAAGCGCTGTTCCTGCAGGCCTATGAGCGCTACGCGGGCGACTATCTGCTCGCCCTGCAGAAGGCGCTCGGGACAGGCAGCTTGCGCAAACGCCTCACCGCGTTCTTCGACCTCACCATCACCAATTTCCGTTCCGGCTCGCCGCCGCGGGGATGCCCGACCACGCGCGGCCTGATGGAACTCGGCGCGGCGGAAGGCGAAGGGTTGGATGAAGAGGCGCGTCAGGCCTTTGCGAGTCTCGTCTCCCGCATCACCGCGCTGGTTCAGGACACCTTGTCGGCGGGCGCCAAGCGTGGCGAGTTCAAGGGCAATCCGGCGGCCGCAGCGCTGCACATCATCACGGTCACGCGCGGCCTCGCCGTGCTCGAGCGCGCCTATGGCGACGAAGCCCAGCTGCGCAAGATCGCCGCGCACGCGATCGACCTCGTGCTCGAGAAGGGAGGTTAGGTGTCAGCAGCAGGCCAGCGCGTTGACCGCCCGCGTTGTCGCATCCTCTTTCCCGGAGCCGACAAATTGGCAAACCACGGACGCGAGCTCACCCGCCTGCTTGCGGCGTGCGACCGCCAGCAGGCGCATCAATTCCGCCTCGTCCTTGGAGAGGCGCCGGCAGCACGGCGGCATGAAGCACAGCTCGCATGGGCCGCCGCGCAGGATCCTGACTAGGGCCGCGGCCCGGGCGACCAGCAGCGGACTGTCGGCGATGCCGGGCGCCTCGTCGGCAAAGCGATAGGCCGCTTCCCAACAATCGGAGGCGCCGGTCGCATAGGCCGCTCCGATGAACCGGAACAGCGACAGCGCGACGCGGCAGAAATCATCGTAGCTCTCGACGCTTCGTGGCGCAGCAAGCGCGGCCTGGAGCGGACAGAGCTGCGACTGGCCGGCGTCCGTGACTGCCACAGAATCGCATGCATCCTGCATCATGAATGTTCTCGTCAATGCAGCGTGGGGCTTCCGACCAGCCAGCTCTGCATCGCCATCATCCGGTCATGGTCGAAAGACCGCACGTGCCGATCGGGCAGGATGAGACCGGCCATGCGGAAGATCGTTGCAAGCCCGTGGACCGGCGCGAGCGCCCAATCGGCGCCGACCGGCGGCAGCCAGCGCTCGAACTGTTCGCGGGCGACATCGATGCGGTCCTGTTGTGCCGCGGCGATGGCGCGCAGAATTCCGTGCTCGCTGTCCGACATGCGTGGACAAGTCGGGCAGTGCACTTCGATGGCGGTATGGGCCGTGCAGGCGAAGACCTCGATGATGGAGTCCAGCGAGGGCACGGCGTCGCCGACGCGGAAATGGTCGTACACCTGCTTGATATCGGCCGCGGTCGGAACGGCACCTCCGCTGCGTGCCTTCGCCCTGAATCCCCAGATGAAGAGCCGCTCCGCTGCGTTCAGCGCAGGAAGGTCAAGACGCCCGGTATATGTCGATTGATGCATTGAGCCTTTGGCCTTTGGCTGCGCTCGCGCCAGAGCTGGCGCGGATGATCTGCGCCGATCGTTCTGCCAGAGACCTCTCCAAGTCAACGCTCGGAGAGGCGATGTCGAGGTGTTCTAGATTGGAAGAATTCGTATCTCGGATGCAGCATGTCTCGCTTTCCTCGAGCCGTACGCCGCGTGCCGGCATCGCTCCCCGCGGAGTTGCGGCAGGAGCTGAAGCGGAAGGCCGATGACGAGAAGCGCAAGGCGATGGCCGATGCCGCCGGCCTCGTGCTGCAATCGAAGGGCCGGCTTGGTCGCGCGTCTGTCCCGGCGTCCCGGGGGCGGACGGCTACGCGTCACAGGTCGAGAGGGCCAGGCCTGTCCGGATGTTTCATGGCGCGCACAAGGGGCTTGCGCTGGAAGCAACGGATTGTATCGTGCCAGACGATACTTCTGTTGGTTGTGTCGAATGATTGCTTGAGCTTGGCTGGAACGTGGCCTCCCCGGCTCTCGGTGACCGCCTCACCCGCGGCACACGTAGGTCGATTTTTCCATTGCGGGACGCAGCCCAGCCAGCACCTTATTGCGGAGTACGACGATGCCGAATGGCCCTGTCCCTGCTGTCATCGCGCTCGCCGGGCGGCGGATCGATGCGCCCGATACCCATCCGCCCCGCTTCCCGCGAGATGCCATCACCAGCGTGCATCGGCGGATCGCTGCGCTGCTCCGGGATGAAAACGCGGTGGCGCTGGTCTGCTCGGCCGCCTGTGGCGCCGATCTCGTCGCTCTCGATGAGGCGGAGCAGTTCGGCCTGCGGGTCCGGATCATCTTGCCGTTTGCGGTGCAAAGCTTCCTCAAGTCCTCCGTCAATGACCGTCCAGGAAAGTGGCAGCCGATCTTCGATCGCATGATCGAAGCAGCCGAAAGGCGCGGCGATCTCATCGTGCTGGCTGGGAAGCCGGAGGACGATGATGCTGCCTACGCGGCCGCAAACGCGGCGATCATCGAACAGGCCGAAGCGCTGGCGAAGGATGCCGGGGCGCATCGGCGGGTCTCCGCGATCGTGTGGGAAGGGACGGCCAGGGAAGGCAACGATGCGACCGCCCGGTTTCGTCAATCGGCGATCCAGGCGGGCTTCGAGGATCGCGTCGTTCTGACCTGTTCGGTTATCGACGAGGCCAAGGATTATCTCAGAGGAAGCAACCTCTCGCCCGACCAGGTCTTGGCTCTGGTCGATCGGCTGAAGGAGGAGGACAGGTTCGGTTGGGCGCGCCAGGTCATCGCGAAGGTCCGCAAGACCCAGATCGACAGGGCCGAGGTTCGCGACAAATTCGCGCGGCAGCATGCGTTGTGCACCTATAAGGATTCCGACATGCCGGTCCTGGTCGCCCTCGACAGGGCCATGGAGATCCTCGGCGGGCATTTCAACCTCTCCACCACACGGGATCAGGAGGTGCTTGGACTGGCCGGCGCGATCTTCAAGCGACGCTGGCAGGCGACCGGTCAGAAGGATCAGCTCGAGCGCTCATACCGCTTCTACCGGCGGGGCTTTGAGGTCGGACCCGAGATCGACAAGGGCTACACCGCGATCAACGCTGCATTCGTTCTGGACCAGCTGGCTGAGATCGAAGCGGCCAATGAGGCGCCATCGGTTGATGAGCGGCGAGCCGAGGCTCAGAAGATACGTGAGGCGATCGAGGCGCAGCTGGTGCCGATGCGGTCCAACAATCCTGACCTCGACAAGGAATGGTGGTATCTTGTCACGGTCGCCGAAGCGCTGTTCGGACTGCGAAAATATGACGACGCCAAAACCTGGCTGACGCGAGCAAAGAGCGTCCGCGGCACGCCGGATTGGGAATTTCGCAGCACGGCCAACCAACTCGCGACGCTTGCTCAGCTCCAGCAAAAGGGTACGCCATCTCCTGACTCACCCGACGTCCTGAAGGCATCCGAGGTCCTCGACGATTTCCTTGAATTGAAGGTGGCGAGCAAGAGCAATTCTGCGAAATCGCCGGCAGCGCGCGAGAGCGCCTTCATCGGCAAGGTCGGTCTGGCGCTGTCTGGCGGCGGCTTTAGGGCATCGTTGTTCCACATTGGTGTGCTTGCAAGGATGGCCGAACTCGATGTGCTGCGCCGGGTCGAGGTACTGTCTTGCGTCTCCGGCGGTTCGATCATTGGTGCCCATTATTACCTCGCGCTGCGCGAGATGATGATGACCACGAAGCTCGATGAGCTGGAGCCGGAGAAGATTCGCGAGAAATACGTCGAGCTCGTGAGGCAGGTCGCGACCGACTTTCTCGCAGGCGTGCAGACGAACATCCGGATGCGCGTATTTGCGAATCCGGTCGCGCTGCTGCGCTCGATTTTCAGCCGTGCTTATACACGAACGGTTCGGTTGGGTGAGCTGTTCGAGAGCCAGCTCTTCGACAAGATCGGCGTCAAGAGAGAAAAGCCCGGCACCCCCCTGCTCCTGAAAGAACTGAGAATTATCCCCGCCGACGCGGAAGAGGGCTTCGATCCGAAGATCCACAATTGGCGCCGCGCCGCCAAGGTGCCGATGCTGATCCTGAACGCCACGACATTGAACACCGGGCATGCCTGGCAATACACGGTGAGCTATATGGGCGAATCTCCGTGGGCCATCGATCCCAACGCCGACGGCACCAACCGGCTGCGCAGGATGTACCACAACGATGCGCCGCCGGCGCACCGGAATACGCCGCTGTCACAGGCGGTGGTCGCATCCGCCTGCGTGCCGGGCCTGTTCGAGCCCATCAGGCTCGATGGCCTCTACCGGCTCGAGCACCGCGGCAAGAAGGCGGAGCCACTCGTCCTGCGCCAGGTCGACGGCGGCGTACACGACAATCAAGGCATTGCGGGCCTGTTCGAGCAAGGCTGCAGCGTCGTTCTCGTGAGCGATGCTTCGGGACAAACAGACGTTGCGATCGATCCCGGCGGCGGGACCGTTGCGCCGCTCATGCGCAGCAATTCGGTGCTCATGGAGCGCGTTCGGCAGGAACAATACACCCGCCTCGATACGCTGGAGAAGCGCGGCCTGCTCAAGGGAACGATGTTCATCCACCTGAAGAAGGATCTCGACGTCGTGCCGCTCGACTGGGTCGGATGCGAGGAACCGCACGAGCCGAGGTCTAGCGTAGGCGAGCCACGCACCAGCTACAATATCCGCAAGGAGGTCCAGCAGCTCCTCGCCGGCATCCGCACCGACCTCGACAGCTTTTCCGACGTCGAGGCCTTTGCCCTGATGACCAGCGGCTATCGCATGACCGATCACTATCTTTCCAAGGTGCAGGTTCTGCCGCAGGCCACGCAGGCTCCGGGCAATTGGAATTTCCTGGCCATCGAATCCGTCATGAACGACGCGAGGATATCCGATCCGACCTACCAGCGTCTGCTGGACCTGCTTGGCAGTGGAGGTAAGCTCATGTTCAGAGTCTGGTCGCAGTCCCGTGTACTTCTCCTGTCGACTGGGCTGCTTGCGATGGTTGGAGTTGTCGCAGCGGGCATCTGGCTGTTCGAGCTGTTCACATCAGGCGCAAATGAGACGCCACTCACGATCGACCGTCGGACAATTCTCATTGCCGTCATTGCGGTCGTCTTCATGGCGATTTTGTTGGCCGTTCCCATCATTCGCGAACACGTAACCAGGATCGCGGTCGGCGTCTTGACGCTCGTGTTGTGCGTCCCGGCGCGGCTCCATCTCTGGCTGGTCGACGGCTTTTTTCTGAAGTTGGGACGGCTGAATCGGCTCGGGTTGAAGGCCGACGACACACGATGAAGCTTTCGGCTTCGTTGCCGCGCTATGGGCCGGTCAACCCGATCGGTGATGGTGCATCGCGAAGCTGATGCTCGGGACGGCGCGGGCGACCTCCCGCACCACTCCATTGCGCTTGACGACCTGATAGCGCGCATCAAGGAGCTTGCACTGAAGGCGTCAGATTGTATCATTGGAAGAAGTATTCCATTGATTGCATCCGACTGTTTCCTGATTTCGGCCCGCCATCGCAAATCGACCGCGGACGCGGATTATTGCCAGGGGGCGTACCCCTGCTGGTCCAGCCTGCTTGAAATCATGACGACAGTCGGAACGTTCTGCGGCCGCCGACAAGGACGAAGCGGATGTCTTACGTGTTCATTAGTCACGCGAGCCCCGACAAGCCTCGAATAAGGCCTATCGTTGTCGCCTTGCGTAACGCTGGCCTGCAAGTGTGGCTCGACAATCCGGCCGCCGCGGGTTTTTCCGCCTCCGAGGTGGAGTCATTCCACCGGATCCGCGCCGGAGGGCGATGGGAAGATGAGATCGACGAAGCAAAGAAGCAGGCAGCGTGCATTCTGGTGTGCTGGTCGAGTCATGCGGTGACCGATGGTGTTATCAGCGGCAAGGAACGCGTCACGTGGCTGGAGGAGGCTGGCTACGCGCGGACAGAACAAAAACTGCTCGCTTGCACGATCGATGAGGTCAGTCCGACGGCTCTTCCCGGAACCCACTCGGCGCAGCAGATGCCGTGTCTCGACCCGGCCCTGGGCACTGAGCATTGGAATGCCGCGATGACCACGGTCATCGCCGACATCGGAGCGATGATCGCACGATACGAAGGCGAACGCGAGGCGGCCGCCAGCATTTCGATGTATATCGAAGGCCTGGAGTCTTTCTGCGGACGATCGACTTACACACTTGGCGACAGCTTGTCCTCCGACGCCAAACAACTTTATGTCGACATCGATGCGGGCCAGACGACCATTCAGGCGATGTCGTTGCGGGCGCGCGGCGACAAGTCGAGCGACTCGCCGCCAGTTGCGCTGGCGCGCGAGCTGCTAGCCGACGTCATCGACAAGGACGGTGCCGCCGTTCTATGTGGCGGAGCCGGGACGGGGAAGTCGACCCTCATTCGAAGGTTTGCTCTTCTGGCGTGGAGCGATCCGGCCGCAGTTGGGCTCTCGTGTCAACGTTTGCCGTTTCTGGTTCGATTGCGACACATCGCCGTGGCGAGTGGGGAAACGTTCGAGCAGAAGATAAGGAATGCGCTCATTTCAGCGGGTGATTTTACCCTTCTCAAGCCGTTGCCTGACGACTTTCTCACGTCTTGGCCAAAAGCCGCCAAGGTCTCGGCGCTCCTTTTGTTTGATGGCCTCGATGAAGTTCCGAGTGCCGACCGAAGGCGGGTTTTGACGTTTCTGGAGCAACTCAGAAAGCAGTTTCCCGCGGCTTCCATGATTATTACGACAAGAGATGCGGATCTCTTGCGGAATACGATTTTCGCATTGGCGGACGCCTGTTCCTGTCTGACTCTTTATCAGCTCAGCCCGGCTCAGGCCGCCGACATCGCGAGGGCGCTGCTTAGCGAAGCAGAGCTTCAGCGATTTTTCCAGGAGCGCGATCGTGGGCGCTCGTTCGCTTTCGACACGGCGCTCGGAGTTCGGATGGCGGCGGCCATCATACGGCGGGATCGCAAGTTGCCGGATACGCGGGGAGAGCTCTATGAGCTCCTGATCCGTCAATCCTTCGGCGACGCCACGGAGGGGCCGATCGAGATTCCGGACGTGCTCGTCAACGATGAGGGCATCTTGCGTGTGCTTGGATCGATTGCCGCATCGCAATTCGATGTATTCATCCATTCGGCGCCAATTGTTTCAGAGGCCGTCGCCGATGCCCTCCAGGAACTGCGCAGCGACATGCCGCCGCCGCTGGCCCGTGGCGCGGCGAACGAGGTCTTGGGTTGGCTGAGAACTCGGGGCGGCGTCATGACGTCCGTCGAGCCGGTCGTGTGGTCTCACGAAACCTGCCGGGAGTTTCTCGCCGCGCGTTGGATCACGCAGCGCTTCAAGCCGGAAGATTCAATCATCCTCGACCTGACCGCTCGGGCATGCCACGAGCCTCGGTTGCGCAGCGTCGTCCTGTTCGCCTTTTCGATCTGGGCGTCGTCCCCTGCCTATCGTGGTGACCAGCAGCGATGCGATCTGGCCGAAACGCTTTCGTCGTTCTTTTGCAAGCCGCCGGAACCCACGGAGAAGCCGTCGCTGCTGCAGAGATTGTTTCGTATGAGGTCGGCGACAGAACGATCTCCAGAATCGACCATCAGCGCAGCAGCCACGCTGCTTCTGGCGGAAATCTTCGCTGAGCTGCGGCCCGGGTCAACTCAGGCGGTCAAATCGATCATCGACCGGCTGTCGCGGCTGCATAGCGACTTCATCGGCTATTTCGACGAGCCTCGCGGGCGGTGCGCGGGTGACGAAGGCGTGGTCCGCTGCTTGCGTCGCTGGGCCGACCATCCCCCGCTGATGGAAGCATTGCAGCCCATTGCAGACCGATATGAGCGACTGTTTCGTCAGTTCGACCTGCCGAAATCGGGGGTTGCGCATTTCCTGCTCCTGGTAGGCCGCAGTAGCGTTGTCCTCGATCAGTTCATTGAGTCAGGGCGACTCGTGCCGCCCGCTGACCTCGCGGACGGCTTGCGCGGCTGCGTCGCTGCGGAGGGGCCGCACGGTCCGACCGCCCTAAAACTCGCGCGCCGGCTGCTGTCAGGACAACATTCGCCACTGGAGCCGCTGCGCGCGCGGCCGGGCGCCAGATTCGTGTTCGGCTCGGAAACGAAGTTTGGGAAAGATCATAGATGGATCGCGCCGGAGGGAAGGGGTGCGGAAGCGGATGACCGTTACAATGCGGCGCTCCAGGCGGTGACGACGTTGCTGGACGCTGGGTTCGAGGAGGAGGTCACCGCCCGATTGGCCAGCGACGAGGTATCCGTAGATTTCTTTTCAGCCAGCATAGGCGGCAAGAAAACCAGGGGACTCGCCCTGCGGTACGCGGCAGACCCCTCGCTATCTGTCGGAAAGCGGGCTTTTGCGATCAGCGTGTTGCTGGCAGCGAAGATTGCGCCTCCGTTGAATACGGATGAAATTGTCGAAGTGCTGGGGAATGCCGAACGGGATCCGGCCCACACAAAATGGGCCAGCCGCGTGAAGTCAGCCTTCTGTGAAGAAAATCGCCTGTTCGATGGAATGCACGCCTCTTGTACTCTGCTCGTTGCAGCCGAGCCAGCAAACGCGGGCGCTTGGTTTGATCTCGGTTGGTGTTCCCTTCAGCGGGATGTCTACGAGGAGGCTCTGGTCGCGTTGGAGAGGGCGGCGGCTGAAGGGCAAGACCCGCGCCAAGTCCACTATTTCAGGGGACTGGTCCTCTATCGTCTCGACCGTCCGGCTGAAGCAACTCTAGCGTTCAACGAAGCTGCGCTTGCCGGCAATGACGAATTGAGAATGTGGGAAGCGCGATTGAAAGCGAAGCACCTTGCGTCGTGGTATGCCGCGGTCGAGGCGGATGTAGACTTTCTGTACCAGAACGAACGCCAGGACGAGCCGTTCGTTCGTCATTGGCGAGCCATCAGCTATTGCATTGCTGGCAAGTATGCTGAAGCATTGCAGGTCTTCACCGTATTGCAGGCAGAGCCGTACGAGCCGTTTCAAGCCGATTTCTACCATGTCATAGCGCTGATCGGAGCTGGTGATTATGAAAAGGCGGGGACATTGATCGACGATTCGGAACACTGGTCGGATCAGTGGAAGGATGTCCTTCGCTTCACGCTCGCCGCAACAAAAGGTGATGCGAACGCAAAAATCGTGACATCGACCGATCTGCACAGCTCGGAAACGTGGTCGAACGACCAGCTCGAGGCGGGGTTTTGGCTATGCGCCGCACTTGATGATGTTGAGAGCGCGAGCCGGTGCGTGGACCTGGCCAAGGCTCGTGGAGACGCACGCATGCTTTCCACCATCCTGGCTGATTGTTCGACGATCTTTTCGATCTTGGCCCAGCCCTGGTGCGGGGGTGTCGTCGAGCGAGCGCTGAAAGGACTGGACTATCCGGCGGCGCCATCGTCCGGCGCGGAAATCATCGCGCTGTATGCTGAAGCAAGCAAACCCAAGAAGATTGAACTGCTAAGCCCGGAGATGATGGAATTGATTCATCTCGTGGAGAAATCAAATGTCGATCAGAACCAGGCGATGAAAGCGCTGGGCAGCGGCAGCGGTTTCCTGGATCAGGTTCGTCAACTGCTGACCACAGGTTCTTGTGACGATCCGACAATCAGGTCGTTGTGGCAGAATCTCGGCCAGCGGGAATTCTTGAGACTGATTCATTGCCTGTGCGTCGTGGTGACGCAAACGAATCCTGACGCGACCGAAAGACCGATCACGATGTCGGTAAGGAAGATACTGTACCACAGAGGCATGCAGTGTCGCCTCCACTCCATAACGACTCACGATGAGGAACACAGCCTTGCGGAAGAGTTGATGGCGCAGCATGGAAGGGAGACGCCCACCGTTGTGATGATCCGATTGGGCAAAACGGATCACATGTTTGCCCTCTGCAACTTCAAATTCTCGAGTCAGGATGCATTTGATTTGAAGTACAGCGGACCCCTCTCCCTCTATATCTCCTACGGGGGAAGGTCACCTCTGCGCGAGGAGATACTCGATCCGTTCAAGGTCCGAGTGATGGTGTGCAACGACCTTGAATTCATCAAGGCGATGAAGGAGGGGGTAAGGCCAACGCTACCTCTCGAGTACCGCTATGTCGATCGGCTTCCAGAATTCTTCGGACGCGAGGTCCTATATGGTTGAGCTGTTCGCGACCTCTTGAAGCAGGTGCGTGCGGGGCTCAAAACGTCCGGGGTGGCTGCCGCCACGACGGTTGTCCACGCAAGGATATTCCGGCTTACGGGAGCGGTTCTCGACGCAGGCCTGGCCGGTCTTGACGATCGCTGCGAAAGTGAGGATGCAGGATGCTCGAACCTGATCCCGCGACTTGCACGCGGGCGTGGAGGCGGCCTGCATGTCGTTCAAAAAACTCCTGATTGCCAATCGTGGCGAGATCGCCATCCGCATCGCGCGCGCGGCGGCCGACGCCGGCATCGCGACCGTTGCGATCCATCCCGCCGACGATGCGCTGTCGCTGCACGTGCGCGTTGCCGACGAAGCCGTCGAAATCCCCGGCCGCGGCGCCCGAGCCTATCTCGATATCGAAGCGGTGGTGAACGCGGCGAAGGCGGCCGGCTGCGATGCCGTGCATCCCGGCTACGGCTTCCTCAGCGAGAACGCGGCATTCGCCAAGGCTTGCAGCGATGCGGGCATCGTTTTCGTCGGGCCGAAGGCCGTGGCGCTCGAACTGTTCGGCGACAAGGTTGCGGCACGGCAACTGGCAAAGCGCTGCGGCGTGCCGATCATCGCCGGCACCAGCGGGCCGTCCTCGCTGGAGGAGATCACGGCGTTCTTCACCTCGCTCGGCGGCAATGCGGCGATCGTGATCAAGGCGATGGCCGGAGGCGGCGGCCGCGGCATGCGCGTGGTGGAGAAGGCGTCCGATCTCGCGGAAGCCTATGCGCGTTGCCAGTCCGAGGCCAAGGCAGCGTTCGGCTTCGACGGCGTCTATGCCGAGCGGCTGATCCGGCAGGCGCGCCACATCGAGGTCCAGATCATCGGCGATCGCCATGGTGCGGTCTCCCATCTCTGGGAGCGCGAATGCACCATCCAGCGCCGCCACCAGAAGCTGATCGAGGTGGCGCCGAGCCCGTCATTGAGCGATGCCCTGCGCGGTCGCATCATCGAGGCGGCAAAGCAGCTGGCGAGTGCGGCGTCCTACGACAATCTCGGCACCTTCGAGTTCCTGGTCGATGGCACGGCCGAGGACAGCTTTGCCTTCATCGAGGCCAATCCGCGGCTCCAGGTCGAGCACACCGTCACAGAAGAGGTGCTCGGCGTCGACCTCGTCCGTGCCCAGCTTGCGGTCGCTGCAAGCAGCACGCTGGCTGCGCTGGGTCTTGAGCAGGGTTCGATCCCGAAGCCGCGCGGCCATGCCATGCAGCTTCGCGTCAACATGGAGACGCTGGACGAGACAGGCGCGACCCATCCGACCGGCGGCGTGCTTGCCGTGTTCGAGCCGCCATCGGGCCCAGGCGTCCGCGTCGATAGTTTTGGCTATGCCGGCTACAAGACCAGCGCGGCCTTCGATTCGCTGCTCGCCAAGGTGATCGTGCACACGCCGGGCGAGGCCTGGCACGACGTGGTCGCAAAGGCCTCGCGCGCCTTGCGCGAATTCCGGATCGACGGCGTCATCACCAACATCGCCTTCCTCCAGGCGGTGCTGGCGCATCCCGATTTCAGGACCAACCGCATTGCGACCGATTTCATCGATCGCAATATCGCCAAGCTCGTCGAGGCCGCCGATGGCGCAGCCAGGCCGCTCTACTTCGCGGCGACCGAGCACTCCGGTCACGGCCCGGAAGCGCATGTCGCGCAGGTCGCACCTGAAGGCGCGGTGATGGTCGCAGCGCCCCTGCAGGGAACCATCGTCACCATCCAGGTGAAGCAAGGGGAGATCGTGCGCCCCGGCCAGCAGCTCGCCGTGATCGAGTCCATGAAGATGGAGCATCTGGTCATGGCCGAGCAGGGCGGCCGCGTCATGAAGCTCGTCGCGGACGACGGCGTCACGCTGATGCATGGCGAGCCGATTCTGTATCTCGAGCCGCTCGAGGTCGCAGCTGACAGCACGGCGACGGAAGCCGATATCGATCTCGATCACATTCGCCCCGACCTCGCCGAGCTGATCGCGCGCCAGGCCAACACGCTCGACGAGAATCGCCCGGCCTCCGTCGAGCGCCGCCGCAACACCATCCAGCGCACCGCGCGCGAGAATGTCGCGCAGCTCGTCGACGAAGGCTCGTTCATGGAGTACGGCAGCCTTGCGATTGCGGCACAGCGCCGCCGGCGCAAGCTCGACGACCTCATCAAGAACACACCGGCCGACGGCCTGGTCATGGGCGTCGCCACGGTGAATGCCGAGAAGTTCGGGCCCGAGGGCGCGCGCTGTATCGTCGTGGCCTATGACTACACCGTGCTCGCGGGCACGCAGGGCCACATGAATCACAAGAAGATCGACCGCATGCTGACGCTCGCGGAAGACTGGCGCGTGCCGCTGGTGTTCTATGCGGAAGGCGGCGGCGGCCGGCCCGGCGACACCGACCGCCTCGGCATGACCGGCCTCGACGGCCCGTCCTTCGTGCAGTTCGCAAGGCTCTCCGGTCTCGTGCCTGTCGTCGGCGTCGTTTCCGGCTATTGCTTCGCCGGCAATGCCGCGATGCTCGGCTGCTGCGACGTCATCATCGCTACCAAGAACGCCTCGATCGGCATGGGCGGTCCCGCCATGATCGAGGGTGGCGGGCTCGGCGTCTATCACCCGGCCGAGGTCGGCCCTGTTACGTTCCAGTCGCCCAACGGCGTCATCGACATCCTGGTCGAGGACGAAGAAGAGGCAACGCGCGTTGCGCAGAAATATTTGTCCTATTTCCAGGGCGCGGTGACGGCTTGGGAAGCCGCCGACCAGCGCCTCTTGCGCCGCGCTATCCCTGAGAACCGGTTGCGCGTCTACGATATCCGCAGCGTGATCGACCTCGTCGCCGACAAGGATTCCGTGCTGGAGCTGCGCCGCGATTACGGCGTCGGCATGATCACCGCGCTGATCCGCATCGAGGGCAAGCCGTTCGGCCTCATCGCCAACAATCCGCGCCATCTCGGTGGCGCGATCGATGCCGATGCCGGCGACAAGGCTGCGCGCTTCCTCCAGCTCTGCGATGCCTTCGATCTGCCGATCGTCTCGCTCTGCGACACGCCCGGCTTCATGGTTGGTCCCGAAGCGGAGAAGACGGCGATCGTGCGCCACGTCTCGCGCATGTTCGTCACCGGCGCGAGTCTCGCCGTGCCGCTGTTCGGCATCGTGCTGCGCAAGGGCTATGGTCTCGGCGCGCAGTCGATGATCGGAGGCGGCTTCCACGCCTCCTTCTTCACCGCGGCCTGGCCGACCGGCGAGTTCGGCGGCATGGGCCTCGAAGGCTATGTCCGCCTCGGCTTCCGCAAGGAGATGGAGGCGATCGCAGACCCCGAAGAGCGCGAGACCTATTACCGCAACAAGGTCGCCGAGCTCTACGCCAACGGCAAGGCGGTCTCGATCGCCTCGGTGTTCGAGATCGACAACGTCATCGACCCCGCCGAGACGCGGCGCTGGATCATGGCGGGCCTGCGCTCTGTGCCGAAGCCGCCGGCGAGGACGGCGAAGAAGCGGCCGTGCATCGATACGTGGTGAGGGCGGTGCAGCAATTCTGATGATGCCGTCATTCCGGGGCGCGCGTAAGCGCGAACTAGGGTGCGCCCTTGCGCACCCGAGAATCTCGAGATTCTCAGGTGCGCAAGGGCGCACCATAGTTCGGCTCTTCGAGCCGCCCCGGAATGACAGCGAAACCCGTTCCCGATTGACATCCCCGCCTGTGGTGCCAGACTTTGCACAATAATACAGGGTGGAGACGTCCGCGATGGCCAGCCTTTCGGCCTCGAACCATGTCGCCCGTGTCTTGTCCGTCGCCAACCACGTGGCTGACGTCGATGCCTCTTCGCGGATTGCCAATTCCTGGCGGCGGTGCCTCGTCAATCACAAGCTCGATCCCGCCCGCCAGGGCCCGCCGCAGACGCTGACCGAGGCCGAAATCCGGCGTGCCGCCGAACCGATGGAGGAGACGATCAGGCTCGCCATGCCCGAGCTCGACGGTCTCGCCCGTGTGCTGCGCGACGCCGGCTATTGCGTCAATCTCGCGGATGCGAACGCGACCATGCTGTTCAGCCGCCTGCCGGGCGAGGCCGACGCAAGGATGTTCCTGGACTGGAAGATCTACACGGGCTCGAATTTCGCCGAGACCTTCGAGGGCACCAATGGGCTCGGCACCGCGCTGGCCGAGGAGAAGCCGATCCTGGTGCATCGCGACGAACATTTTCGCGCTCAGTGGCACATGTTCTCCTGCGCCGTGGCGCCGCTGTTCGACCAGGCCGGGCGGCTCGCCGGTGCCATTAACATTACCTCCTGCCGCGAGGATCTGGAGCGCGCCGCGCACCAGCTTGCGCTCGCGGTGACGATGGAGGCGACGCGGCGGATGGAGGGTGCGATCTTCCGCGGCCATTTCCGCAACGCCTGGATCGCCACCGTGCCCGGTGGCGGCGGCAGCGGCCTCATCGCCTATGACGACGACAGGCGCGTCGTCGGCGCCTGCCGTTCTGCGCGCGCACTGCTGGGTCTCACGGACGGCATGATCGCCTCCGGCATTGATCTGTCGCGCTACGTCAAGTTCGATCATCATGCCACGCGTGGTACGGATGAGCTCGTCGAGCTGCGTCGCGCGGATGGCAGTCCGTTGGGCCAGGGGCATGTTGCCCCGCCGCTGCGTGCAAAGTCGCATGCGCCGCGCCGCGATGCGCCGGTCGACCGCTTCGGTGCGCTGCATCGGCTCGCCGGCCGCGATCCCGGCCTCATCAAGAGCGTGAACCGGCTCGCGCGCATTGGGGATCACAATCTGCCGGTGCTGCTGCATGGCGAAACCGGCGTCGGCAAGGACGTGTTCGCGCGCGCCATTCATGCGGCAAGCAATCGTGCGCGCAACAATTACGTCGCGCTGAATTGCGCAGCCATGCCCGAGAGTTTGATCGACGCCGAACTGTTCGGCTACGAGGCCGGCGCCTTCACCGGCGCGCGGCGCGAGGGCTCGAAGGGCCTGATCGTGCAGGCCGATGGCGGCACGCTGTTTCTCGATGAGATCGGCGATATGCCGATTGCGCTCCAAACGCGCCTGTTGCGCGTCTTGGAAAACCGCGAGGTCTGGCCGCTCGGCGCGCTCAAGCCTGTCGCCGTCGACATCCGCCTGATCAGCGCCACGCATCGCGATCTCGGCCGCATGGCGGAAGAGGGCACCTTCCGCGCCGACCTCTATTTCCGCCTGCGCGGCATCGAGGTGCACCTGCCGGCCTTGCGCGAGCGCGCCGACCGAGGCGACATCATCCGCCAGATCGCGCGCGAGGAGGCGCCGAATTGCCGCCTGTCGGAGCAGGCCAGTTCGCAGCTCGCGGCCTACCCGTTCCCCGGCAACATGCGCCAGCTCCGCCACGTGCTGCGGCTCGCCGGCTGCACGGCGGAGAACGGTGTCATCGCCGACACCGACCTCGACCTGCCGCCGTTTGGTGGGAGGGCGGAGCCGGATCTCGCGGCAGCCGAGCGCGCGACGATCGTGGAAGCCCTGCGCCAGCATGGCGGCCGCGTGACGGAAGCGGCGCGCGCGCTGAAGCTGAGCCGCGCCACGCTGTACCGGAAGATCAAGCAATTGAAGATCTCATTCTAGCGAGCCCGCGGGTTCCTGCCGAAACGGGGGACGCCATTTGGCTCTTGCTCGGCTCTCGTGAATCAGTCGGCAGACGCGTCGCCGCGAGCATATATTCTCGAGAGAGTGAGAGAGGAGAGCATTCGATGGAGGAGATCGAAGTCTTTCTGGCTGTCATCGAAGCCGGCAGCCAAACGGCCGCGGCGCGACAACTGGAGCGGTCGCTGCAATCGGTGAACCGCGCACTGGCCGCGCTCGAACAGAGCGTCGGCGTCGAGCTGGTGCGGCGAACCACCCGACAATCGGTGGCGACCGAAGCGGGACTGGCATTCTATCGCCGCGTCAAGCCGGCATTTGCGGAGATCGCCGAAGCGCGGCTTGAAGCGGCAAACCGGCGCATCGAGCCGTCGGGACTGCTGAGGGTCGCAGCACCGGTCCTGTTCGGATCGACTCATGTGGTGCCTGTGATCGCCGAATTCATGGCGCGCTTTCCCCAGATCGAAGCCGACATCAACATGTCCGATCGGCCCGTCGATGTCGTCGGCGATGGTTTTGATCTCGCCGTCCGGATCAGGGAGCTGCCGGACTCTTCGCTAAAGACCCGCCGCCTGGGGGAGTTGCGCACGGTCGTCTACGGCGCTCCCGCCTATTTTGCGCGGCACGGCCTTCCGCACCACCCTCATGATCTCGCCAAGCATCAATGCATCCTGCGCAGGACCGGTCGCGGTGAAGCCGACATTTGGCGGTTTCAGATCGATGGCCAAATGACCACTGTGCCAGTGAACGGTCGCTTTCGTACCGACAATATGACGGCCGCGCATGCAGCCGCCCGTCATGGCCTTGGCGTCGGATACGGTCCGTTCTGGCAGATCCGCGATCTTGTCGATCAGGGTGCGCTCGAAATCGTGCTGGAGACGTTTGAGGCGCCGCGAACGCCGGTGCGCGCCGTGTTTCCGCCAAGCGCGATACCGCCGGCCAAGACGCATCTCTTCATCGATCTGCTGGCGGAGCGGCTGAAGCACGAACGGCTTTGACATCAGCGGCGGGGACGCGCCGAGGGAACGCGTCATTCTCCCGATTTGCGGGAATGTCTATCCCGCGATGCGCCGGTTGTCGCGGCGGGCGGTCGATCGCAGCTTCAGGTGCAGGGGCCATCCGATCGGCAAGGACGCAGAGGACTGCACCATGACTCCCAATCGACGGACACTCTTGCACGCGGGCGTCAGCGTCACCGCGACGCTCGCTTCCGCCACCTTAGCCGGACAATCGCCCGGCGCGCGCGACCCGCGGCCGCCCAAAGCCTTGCTCGTGGATGACGCCGAGTCCCGCGCGGCGGCCGGGCGGGATTTTGGCCACATCATTCAGAAGCAGCCACGGGCCGTCTGCAAACCGAAGTCGAGCGCCGAAGTCGCCGACATCCTGCGCTGGGCCAGGGAACAGGGGCTCAAGGTCGCGGCACGCGGGCAGGGGCACGCGACCTACGGCCGGGCCATGGCCGAAGACGGCATCGTGATTGATCTCGGTGCAATGGCCGCGATCCACCGGATCGAGCCCGATCGCATCGTGGTCGATGCCGGTACGACCTGGCACGCTGTGCTACAGGCGACACTGGCCAAAGGGCTCGCGCCGCCGGTGCTGACCAACTACCTGGCCCTGTCCGTCGGCGGCACGCTCGCCGTCGGAGGGATCGGCGGATCTTCGTCCCGGCACGGGCTCCAGACCGACCAGGTTCTGGAACTCGAAGTCGTCACCGGCGAAGGCGTGGAGCTGACTTGCTCGCCGACCGTACACGCCGAACTGTTCGACGCCGTTCGGGCCGGTCTTGCGCAGTGTGCGATCATCACCCGAGCAATGCTTCGTTTGATGCGCACACCCGAACGGGTTCGCCGATATCTGCTGTCATACCCCGATCTTGCCTCACTGACCGCCGAGCAGCGGCGTGCTCTCGACGAGGAACGCTTCGATCAGCTGCAGGGCGCTGTCGTACCCGACGGAGCCGGCGGCTGGCGCTATCAATTGGAGGCGGGCGTCTTCTACGACGGCGACACGCCTCCCGACGACAAGGCTCTGCTGGGTCTTGCCGACAAGCGCGAGACCGTCTCCGATCTCGCCTTCGGCGACGACGCCAACGCATTTGCCAAGCTCGAAAAGCTGTTGCGATCCAACGGCCAATGGCTCAATCCGCATCCCTGGCTGCTGACCTACTTGCGCGGCGGCAACGCGCTGGAGGTTGCGAGCGAGGTCATTGCCGGGCTCAACAGCGATGATCTCGGCCCGTTCGGGCGGATCACTTATTACCCCATGCTCACTGATAGCTGCCGCACGCCCCTGTTACGGCTGCCCGACGAGCGCGTCGTGTTCCCGTTCAATCTCATCCGGATTCCGGCATCGTCGGACAAGGCGAACGCAGACCGGCAGCTTGTGCGCAATCGCGCGGTCTATGATCGCATTCGCTCTGCCGGCGGCATGCTGTATCCGGTGAGCGCGCTTGCCATGTCGTCGCAGGATTGGGCGGATCATTTCGGCCCGAGATGGCCGCTTCTGCGAGATGCCAAGCGCCATTACGATCCGGGCGGCATTCTCACGCCCGGATATGATCTGTTCTAGATCAGGAGAAATCCGTCCAGCTCAGATGCCGCGCATCGAGGTCGCCGAGCGCGACCGTCTCGCGGATCTCCTGCGGCGCGTGAAAATTGCCGCGCAGATAGACCAGCGGCTTGGCGGCATCAGCATGCGAGACGCCGCGGACCTCCCCGACGAAGATCGAATGCGTCCTGGTCTCGAACTCCTGCGCCAGCACGCAGTCGAATGCGGCGACCGCGTCCGTCAGCACCGGTGCGCCGGTCGCCCCGCGCGTCCATTGTCCGAACGCGAAGCGATCATCGCCGTTGACGCCCTTCTGGCCGCTAAACGTCAGCGCGAGTAGGGCGTGATCCTCGTGCAGGAAGTTGATCGCGAAAGCGCCTTCCTCGCAGATGCGCGCGTGCGCACTGGCGTTGCGGTTGACGCAGACGATCAGCGATGGCGGATTGTCGGAGAGCGAGCAGGCCGACGTTACCGTCAAGCCCGTGCGCTTGCCGTGCTCGGCGCCGACCGTCACCAGCGCAACCGCGCCGGCGCATTGGCGCATCGCCTGCTTGAAATGCTTTGCGTCCACCGACACGCGCAATCTCCCAAATGAACGCGGGTGCGGCACGATCGCGCCGCACCCGCATCGGGTCAAGCCGCCTTCTTCGCGGAGCCGAGATGCGCAAGACGCGGCATCACCTCGTTCTTCAGCAGCGAGAGCGAGTGATGCCAGGCTTCGGCCTTGTGCTTGTAGTCGAAGCCGAACACCAGGAGCACGCCGAAGCCGCCAACCTCGTCGTAGATCTTCTCGATCTTCTCGGCGACCGTCGCGGGCGAGCCGACGATCCAGTTCCGCTTGGCGCAATATTCGACCGTGACGTCGCTGTCGGGCACGTCGGGTGCGTGCTTCAGATAGTCCTTGAAGCCGAAATGGCCGAGCAGCGGCAGGAAGTACTCATGCATCATCCGGCCCATCATGTCGCCGGTCGAGAGCTTCCAGGCTTCCTCGTCGGTGTCGGCAACGAACACCTCGCGTACCAGTCGCCAGTCCTGCCGATTCGGCTTGCGCCCTGTTTTCGCAGCACCAATCTCGACCGAGTCCCAATGGCTGGAGACATAGGCCGGGTTGAGGTTGAGGCTCATCGGGATGAAGCCGCGCTCACCCGCAAGCTTCAGGGTGTCCGAGTTCTTGGAAAGCCCGGCGACGCCGATCGGCGGATACGGCGCCTGCAGCGGCTTGATGTGCGGCTTGAGGAAGTCGAACATCGTGTCGGGCTTGGTCACCGTCCAGAACTTGCCCTTGTGGGTGAACGGCGCAGGTTCAGTCCACAGCTTCAGGATGATCTCCAGCGCCTCGCGCGTCATGTCGCGGTTCTGTCCGCTCATGCCGTCGACGTTGAACATCGCCCAGTCGCTCGGCAGCCCCGACGCCGCAACGCCGAAATTGAGCCGGCCCTCGGAAAGATGGTCGAGCATGGCAACGCGGTTGGCGAGCTCGGCCGGGTGGTGGTAGGGCAAAAGAAAGCCGCCCGGCCCGATGCGAAGCTTCTTGGTCTGCATCAAGGCCTGGGCGATCAAGAGGTCCGGCGTGGGATTGGGTTCCCAGGGCGCGGTGTGGTGCTCGCCGACCCAGGCTTCCTGATAGCCGAGCTCGTCGAGCCAGCGCATGACTTGCAGGTCCCAGTCGTTCCCTTCCTTCAGGCCGCACTCCGGTGGATGCGAGGGCATCGTGAAATAGCCGATCTCCATGGGTTTCCTCATCTGATGTTGATGCGTCTTGTCGCGCGTTGGCGGAGTTGAGTGACGAGGCTCGAGCAAGCGGTGTGCCAGCGCGGCGGGGCCTCAAGTTGAAGAGAAAGGGCTGGTTTGCCCGCGCAATAGCCGGTATCTCGACGGGAGCCTGCCAGATATTGTCTCATGCGTCGCGAGACGGCGTCTTGGCCGTGAGACGAGGACGAGACCTGACATGACCGAACCCGCTTACGTCGCGGTGGACTGGGGCACCAGCAGCTTCCGGCTCTGGCTGATCGATCGTGCCGGTCAGGCGCTGACCGAGCGCCGCAGCGGCGAGGGTATGCTGGCCGCGGCCAAAGCGGGTTTTCCCGCCGTGCTGCAATCGCATCTTGCGGCCGTCGAAGCGCCGGATCATCTGCCGGTGCTCGTCTGCGGCATGGCCGGTGCCCGCACCGGCTGGGTCGAGGCCGGCTATGTCGACACGCCGGCGCCGCTCTCTGCCGTTCTCAAACGGGCCGTGCGCGTGCCGGGCGAGGCGCGCGACATCCGCATCCTGCCGGGCATCGCGCAGCGCGATGCAAAAGCGCCGGACGTGATGCGCGGCGAGGAGACGCAATTGCTCGGCGCGCTTGGCCTCGATGCCGCGGGCGAGGCGCTGGTCTGCATGCCCGGCACGCATTCGAAATGGGTTCGCGTGAAGGACGGCACTGTCGAACGATTTTCCACGTTCATGACCGGCGAGCTGTTCAGCGCTGTCTCGCGCGAGACGATCCTGTCGCTCGCGGTCGCCGGCGCAGACGAGGCCGAGGATGTCGCGAGCTTCGAGGCGGCCGTAAAGGCCGCGTTCGACGCCCCGGCCTTCGCCGCCAACCTGCTGTTCACCGCGCGGTCGCGGCAGCTTCTGTTCGGCGGCACGCCGGCTGCGGCGCGCGAGACGCTGTCGGGCACGTTGATCGGCATCGAGCTGGCGGCAGGGCTCTCCGGCGCCTTGCCGCAAGCGGGTGTCCAGCTGATTGCCTCGGGGCGGCTTGCGATGCTGTATCGGCTTGCTTTCGAGGCGCTGTCGGTGACCGCAAGACTAGTCGATGCGGATGAAGCCGTCCGCCGCGGTCTGTCGATGGCGGCTGCCGCGATCTGGAAGAAGTAGAAGGACTGCCAAAGATGAGCGTTCCCTTTCCGCCGATGAAGCGGCCGCTGGTCGCGATCCTGCGCGGCGTCAAGCCCGAGGAGGCCGAGGCGATCGTCGGCGTGCTGATCGAGGCCGGCATGACCGCGATCGAGATTCCCCTGAATTCGCCCGATCCATTCCGCTCCATCGCGATGGCCGTGAAGCAGGCGCCATCAGGCGTGTTGATCGGCGCCGGCACGGTGCTGACAGCGGCAGATGTCGATCGCCTCAACGACGTCGGCGGCAGGCTGATGGTCTCGCCCAATGTCGACACCGAGGTGCTGGCGCGCGCGCATCAGCACGGCATGGTGACCATGCCCGGCGTGTTCTCGCCGACTGAAGCGCTGCTCGCGGCGCGATCCGGCGCATCGAGCCTAAAATTCTTTCCGGCGAGCGTGCTCGGCGCCTCCGGAATTGCTGCGATCCGCGCCGTGTTGCCGGCTGGTGTGATGATCGCTGCCGTCGGCGGCGTCTCCGACCAGAATTTTGCGGAGTACATCAAGGGTGGTGTGACCGCGTTCGGCCTCGGCTCCAGCCTTTACAAGCCCGGCATGAGTGCGGCCGATGTCGCGGCTCGCGCAAAGGTGACGGTCGCGGCTTACGATCGGGCGATTGCGAAAAAGTGAGCCGGAACAGATAAGCCGTGATCGTGTCATAGCTTATTGTCTCTCGCGGTGTCGCGATCCTCGCGCATCGTACACATGCGACCGGCTGAAGCAGGAGACCGACATGGCGATCAACAACGTGGCCGATCTGTTCGTGGCAACGCTCGAGCAGGCCGGCATCAAGCGCATCTACGGTATCGTCGGCGACAGCCTGAACGCGCTGACTGAGGCGCTGCGTCGCCGCGGCACGATCGAATGGGTCCATGTCCGCCACGAAGAAGTTGCGGCCTTCGCCGCAGCCGGCGAAGCCGAGGTGACAGGGAGCCTTGCGGTGTGTGCGGGCTCCTGCGGCCCGGGCAATCTGCATCTGATCAACGGGCTGTTCGATGCGCATCGCAGCCGCGTTCCGGTGCTGGCGATTGCGGCGCAGATCCCCACCGCCGAGATTGGCGGCGGCTATTTCCAGGAGACGCATCCGCAAAACCTGTTCCGCGAATGCAGCCACTATTGCGAGCTGGTCTCGGACCCAAGTCAGCTGCCTTACGTGCTGGAGAATGCGATCCGCGCGGCGGTGGGCCTGCGGGGTGTCGCCGTCGTCGCCATGCCCGGCGATGTCGCTTTCCGCAGCCCGCCGAAGCGCGCGCTGTCGACCACGCGCGGGCTTGCGCTGTCGGCACCGCAGATCGTGCCGCAGGCGAATGAGTTGAAGGCGCTTGCGGACCTCCTGAACGGCGCCCGAGCGCGTCACCCTGTTCTGCGGCCGCGGCTGCGCCGGCGCGCATGCGCCGCTGATGCAGCTTGCGGAGACCCTGAAGAGCCCGATCGTGCATGCACTCGGCGGCAAGGAGCATGTCGAGTACGACAACCCTTACGACGTCGGCATGACCGGTTTCATCGGCTTCTCCTCGGGCTATGCCGCGATGCACGCCTGCGACGCGCTGGTAATGCTCGGCACCGATTTTCCCTACAAGCAGTTCTTCCCGACCGACTGCCAGATCGCGCAGATCGACATCCGCCCGGAAAATCTGGGACGGCGCTGCAGGATCGATCTCGGCCTCGTCGGCGACGCCAAGCTCACCATCGAGGCGCTGCTGCCGCTGCTCAAGACCAAGACGCAGCGCAAGCATCTCGACGAGGCGGTCGCGCATTACAAGAGGGCCCGGGAGGGGCTCGATTCGCTCGCCAGGGGCACGCCGGGAAGTAAGCCGATCCATCCGCAATATCTCGCCAAGGTCATCAGCGACCATGCATCAGACGATGCCGTGTTCACCGCCGACGTCGGCACACCGACGGTGTGGGCCGCGCGTTATCTCGACATGAACGGCCGCCGCCGGCTGATCGGCTCCTTCGCGCACGGCTCGATGGCCAATGCCATGCCGCAGGCGATCGGGGCTCAGGCCGCACAGCCGGGCCGCCAGGTCATCTCGCTCTCCGGCGACGGCGGCTTCACCATGCTGATGGGCGACCTCATCACCCTGACGCAGATGAAGCTGCCGGTGAAGGTGGTCGTCTTCAACAACGGCGTGCTCGGCTTCGTCGCGCTGGAGATGAAGGCGGCGGGCTTCGTCGACACCAATGTCGATCTGGAGAATCCCGATTTCGCCGCGATGGCCCGCGCCATGGGCATCTTTGCGAAGCGCGTCGAGGACCCCGGCGAGCTCCCCGGCGCGATGAAGGAGATGCTGGCGCACAATGGGCCGGCGCTGCTCGACGTCGTCACCGCCAAGCAGGAGCTGTCGATGCCGCCGACCATCACGGCCGAGCAGATCAAGGGCTTCAGCCTCTGGGTGTTGCGCGCGGTGATGAACGGCCGCGGCGACGAGGTGCTGGACCTCGCGAAGACCAATCTGTTGCCGCGTTGATTCCGGCTGAGGCGGCTCGGTTCACCTCTCCCCGTCGGGGAGGTGTAGACCACGGCGGCCGTCTTG
The DNA here is from genome assembly GCF_054060315.1 of Bradyrhizobium sp. USDA 4354. NCBI lineage: Bacteria > Pseudomonadati > Pseudomonadota > Alphaproteobacteria > Hyphomicrobiales > Nitrobacteraceae > Bradyrhizobium > Bradyrhizobium sp. USDA 4354. The sequence continues at coordinate 2,866,698 of NZ_JBSSDC010000001.1, forward strand.
GCGTGGTTGCATCTTCTCAGCCACGCTTCACTGACGGCACCGGCAGCCGCTCATGGCGGCGCTGGAAGCGTTGCCAGTGCAGCACGATGCCGATCAGCAGCGCCGGCACGAAGCCGAGCGCGATCAGGAAATGCGGCAGGTCCTTCGGCGAGATGAAGGCGATGGCGATGTCGGAGATCAGCCACAGCGCTGCGAACATGACCGCAAAGTCCGTTCGCGGGCAGCGCAGGTAGTAGAACACGGCAGTGATGACGATGGCGGGACCGATCGCGACCGCGATCATGACCGCCGTCAGCTCCTTCGGCGTCAGCGCGTCGAGCACCATCGACGCCAGCAGCCAGAGCGCGGCGAACATGGCGACGATGTCGAGCGGATGCCGCAATCCAATACCTCTCGCGGGGACGCGCTATCGTTGTGGCCGGAACTGCGGCCGTCAAGTCAAAATGAGCTTATTCCTCGTCACTTCCCGACGTGGGGCGCAGCATGAAGTGACCGAAAGCGGTGGCGATCGGCTTGTTCGCATCGTCCTGCCAGGCGCGCGCCTCGAAGGCCACGATGCGCCGGCCCTGCTTCACGATCGAGACGTTGGCAAACGTGTCGAGCGCACGGCCGGAGCGTAAGTAGTTGACGGTGAGGCCGATCGGCTTGGGCGGCGCGGCAGCGCCAAGCTCGCGTGCCACGCCGACGATCGCGGTGGTCTCGAGGAAGGCACCGGTCATGCCGCCGTGGATCGCGGGCAGGATCGGATTGCCGATGATCTTCGGCGAGAAAGGCATCGTCAGCGTGCCGTCGTCATTGACGCGAATGCCGAGGCAGCGCGCGAACGGGCTGCGCGCGAACGGACCATCCGGATCCTCCGGCGCCTCCAGCGTCGGGATGCTGCGCGCATCCATCCGGCGGTCGGCGAGCATGTTGGTGCGGTTGGCGCCGATCATGAAGCAGGCGGTTGCGGTCGCGACCGGATCGTCCTCGGATTCCTGATAGGCGGTGGAGCGAACGAAGGCGATCGAGCGCGTGGTGCGGTAGCACACCGAATGCGCCTTGATGTCGAGACCGGGCGTTGCCGGCTTCTGGTAATCGATGCGTAAGTCGAGGGTTGCAATCGCGCGCGTGCCGTCGAGCGCAAGTTGCACCGCCATGCCGCAGCTCTCGTCCAGCATCGCAGTGACGACACCGCCATGCAGAACCCCGGTCTCGGTGTCGCCAACGAAGACGGGACGGTAGGGCAGGCTGGACCAGGCCTCGCTAGGCGCGAAGCGGTCGAGCTGGAGCCCGCTGATATGGCCGTAATCGGAGCGGCGGCCCTGGACGGCCTCGGCGAGTTCCTCGAAGGGGAGGGTGGCAGGTAGCGTGGACATGGCGATGTTCTAGACCAGCGCCGGGCGCCGCGCAAAACTCCGGATGGGCATTGCGGGTCGGGCCTGGGCCGGTTTGGCCTCGACAGGGCGGGCCGAAGCGACGATGGTGGGGCTTCGTTCGTTCGACTAGCCGCAAGGAGTGCCCATGGCCGATCCCGAAACGCCCTCGACCGCCCAGGGGCCCGTCACGATTTCGACTTCCAGCGCCGAACGGGCGCCGATCATCTATTTCGACGGCGCCTCCTGTTTCGGCCATCACAACGGCGCGATTCAGATCGAGCTCGCCGCGAACCTCCTGATGCCGGTCGGCGCCGCCGTCAGGGTCGACGTGGTCCAGACCGCGCATCTGCGCTGCAGTGTGGCCGCCGCGCTGGCGCTGCGCGAAGCGCTCGACAAGGCGCTCGCGATGTACAAGCAGGGCCAGCAGCAGCCGGCGGAGGAGATTCCGGCGGTGAAGAACTGAGGCAGTTGCGATCGCGTGTCGATGCGATCGCACATTCGCTAGCCCACATGCACCTTCGGCTTCCTGCCGCCGTTCCACTTGCCGTCGAGCGCGCGCTCGATCTGGGCGGCGAGTTGCAGCAAGAGGCCATCATTGGCCTGCTTGGCGATCGCCTGGATGCCGAGCGGCAAGCCGTGGTCCTGGGTCGCCATCGGCATCGAGATCGCCGGCATGCCGCAGAGATTGGCGAGCGGCGTGAAGGCGAAGAAGCGCCAGAGATTGCCGAACCAGTCGAGCACATCAGGGTTGTCGGAGATGGTCAGATAGTCCCTGGTGCCGACTTTCGGCGTCGGCAGTGCCGTGATCGGCGTCAGGATCACGTCCCACTGCTCGAAGAACGCACCGAAGCCGCGCGAGGTCGTGTTGAACACCCCCTGCATCTTAGCCCGCTCGGCGAAGCTGGTGTGGCGGCCGGCTTCCCAGATCCGGATGTTCACGGGTTCGATCAGATCTTCCGGCGGTTTTTCCAGCCCGCGCGCAGCGAGCATGTTGGAGATCACCACCGCGAAGTTCGAGATGTAGCAGGTGGTCTGCGCCGCGAAGGCGGCACGGAAGTCGAGCTCGGGCAACGCGTAGTCGACGTGATGGCCGAGGCCTTCGAGAAAGCGGCCGGCCTTCTCCAGCTCGGCGGCGATCTCGGGCGTGGCGGTGTAGTCGCCCCATGTGTGCGACAGCGCGATGCGAAGCTTGGCCGGGTCGCGCTTGATCATCTCGCAATAAGGCTGCGCCGTGGTCCAGAACGGCATGAACTCGCCGGGCGCAGGTCCCCTTGCGTGGTCGACGAAGGCGGCGGTGTCGCGCACCGAACGCGACTGGCAGCCCTGGATCGAGACGAGGCCGGTGAGATCGGACATATGCGGGGCGAGCGAGAACACGCCGCGCGAGACCTTCAGCCCGATGTTGCCGTTGACGCCGGCGGGAATGCGGATCGAGCCGCCACCGTCGGTCGCATGCGCAATCGGCACCGCGCCCGCGGCGACCATCGCGGCGCTGCCCGCCGACGAGCCGCAGGTGGTGTAATCGGTGTTCCAGGGATTGCGCGTGACGTAGACGGCGGGATTGTCGGCCGAAGAGCACACGCCGAATTCCGGCGTCGTGGTGCGTCCGATCAGGTTCAGCCCGGCGTGGCGGAATTTACCGGTGAGGAACGTGTCGGCGCTCGCGCGATTGCCGCGCATCAACAGCGAGCCCATTTCCTGGAGCCGGCCCTTCATGGTCGGCCCGAGGTCCTTCATCAGGAAGGGCAGGCCGGCGAAGGGACCTGCGAGATTGGCGCCGTCCTTGGCGGGATCGGCGATCACGTCCTCGAACAGCTCGACCACGCCCGACAGTGCCGGATTGACCTTGGCGACGCCGGCCGCGGCCTGCCGCGCCAATTCCTTCGCCGTCAGCTCGCCCTTGCGGACGCGCCCCGCCAGCGCAACGCCATCGTGCTGCGCCCATTCACTCCAGCTCATCGGCAAAGTCATGACGTCAAAATCCCCTTAAGGTGCGGTGCCACCTTTTTCGCAACGGCCCGCGTGAATCAACCGAGCCGGCGCGAGGGGCAGGGTTGCGCCGGGCGGAGAGGTCGGACGACCCGCGAGGCTGGCTCTATCAATCCGACAGTCGCGCGATCACCGCAACCGGCCCGCCGCCGGCCGGCCCCTGGTGCTCGGCGCCGCCGGAGACATAGACCGCACCGGTGCCGGCAAAGCCCGCGATCAGGCCGCCGACCGCTGCGCGAGCGTGGCGTGTCGAGCTGATGTCGGTGTCTTCGAGCATGGTGTGGCGAAAGCCACGCACGCTGCCGTCAGGCGAGGCCTCCGCCTTGGCGAAGATGTTGACGAGCTCGCGGCCCGCGGTGGTTTGCGGAGCCACGCCGAGCCCGACGCTGTTCAACGCCGATACCACCGCTGGGGCGTCGATGGCATCCTCCATCACGGCATGCCCGATCACGAACCTGCTTGCTGACGAGGCCGAATTGCCGAGCACGATGACGACGTTGTGCATCAGCTCGATCCCCGACGAGGTCGAGGCGACCTTGGAGAACAGGTCGTAGCGCCGCAGCACGTCCTCGTCGCGGACATCGGAGCCGATCTCGCCGAGCGCGACGGCGACGCCGAGCGCCGAGGCGCCGCGCGAATAGGCCATCGAGCTGTAAGAGCTTGTCGTCGCCGTCTTGTTGCCGCGCGTGTTCGCCGCCGCGACACGTTCGCTGGTCAGCAGCGGGCACTTGATCTGCACGAAATGGATGTCCGCGGGATCAGTGATGCCGGCATCCGCCATCGCGGCTTTCACGGCCTTGGCCGTCTCCGTGATCTGCGCGGAGCGCCCAAGCTCTTCGGGCAGAAAATCCCGCGTCTGCGCCATACCGATGCTCAGGCGCTTGCCGGACAGGCCTGCCGGGCGCTCGGCCTCGCTGCGCGTGAACACCGTAAGATGCGGGCTGAGCACGCCCTCGGTGCCGCCTGACATCACGAAGGCGATGCGCTGCTCGACAGCCTCTGGCGACAGGCCGAGCTTGGGCGCCAGCGCCGTGCACAGCGCGCCGACGGCATATTCGCGGGTAAAGTCGTTGACGCCGCCATTGCCTTCGGTCTTGCCGAGAACGGCGAGGATCGATTTGGGATCGATCGCGCCGGAGCCGATCATGGCCATGAGACCTGAGGCGTCGCCGGGGCCGCTGGTGGCGACCCTGAAGACGCCAACCGATGTTGTAGGCATGATTGGTCCTTGGATTTCGATGGTCCGGCAGATGAAACAGGCGCGGAACGCGGGGCTGATGTCAAGCCGCAAGCGTTCATCTTTGACCGTTGCCCTGAGAGGTGCTCGCTTCTTCGGCGAGCCTCGAAGGGCGGCGGCTCGGCTGCATCTCGGCCGTTCATCCTTCGAGGCTCACTCCGCAACGCCATGGGCGCTGCGGCGTTCGCACCTCCAGCGATAACGGCCTCGCCGTTACGCAGGGATGACGGGTCGGCTATCTGGTTTGCCGCGACGCAAGAGAGAAGTCGCTGACATCCCTACGAATGTGGCGAGATCGCATCGATCCAGCAAAAAATCCTCTGTCGACGGTTGCGCGGCGCACCTTGATGAATCAACCTTGGTTGGTCCATAAGCGGCGTCCCGCGGCCGGTGGTTCGCCCCTGCGTCGCGTGCTTTGACAGAGGGAATCTCGCGTGGCCAACATCAACCAGAAAATTGCGCAGGAGCTTGGGGTTCGCGCCGAGCAGGTCGAGGCGGCGGTGACGCTGCTCGACGGTGGTGCCACGGTTCCCTTCATCGCCCGCTACCGCAAGGAAGCGACCGGTGCGCTCGACGATGCGCAATTGCGCACCCTGGAGGAGCGCCTGGTCTACCTGCGCGAGCTCGAAGACCGCCGCAAGGCCATCCTCGAATCGGTTCGTGAGCAGGGCAAGCTCGACGCCGCGCTGGAAGCCACGATCATGGCCGCCGACAGCAAGGCTCGCCTCGAAGACATTTATCTGCCGTTCAAGCCGAAGCGCCGCACCAAGGCGGAGATTGCCAAGGAAGCCGGCCTCGAGCCGCTCGCCAATCAGCTGCTGGCGGAGCCGGGCAATGATCCCAAGGTCGTGGCCGAAAGCTTCGTCAACGCCGAGAAGGGCGTTGCTGACGCCGCCGCCGCGCTCGACGGCGCCCGCGCCATCCTGGTCGAGCGTTTCGACGAGGACGCCGACCTCATCGGCGCACTGCGCGAGGAGATGTGGACCAACGCGCGCATGGCCTCCAAGGTGCGCGACGGCAAGAAGACCGAGGGCGAGAAGTTCGCCGACTATTTCGATTTCTCCGAGCCGCTGACCAAGCTGCCGTCGCACCGCATCCTCGCGATGTTCCGCGGCGAGAAGGAGGAGATCCTCGATCTGCAAATTCAGCCCGAGGCCGAAGCGCCGCCGCCGGGCGTGCCGAGCGCTTACGAGCTGAAGATCATGAAGCGGTTCGGCGTTGCCGACCTCAAGCGCGCCGGCGACCGCTGGCTGATCGACACCGTGCGCTGGGCCTGGCGTACCAAGATCCAGGTGCATCTCAACATCGACCTGCGCATGCGGCTGTGGAACTCGGCCGAGACGGAGGCCGTGCGCGTGTTCGCCTCGAACTTGCGCGACCTGTTGCTGGCCGCGCCCGCGGGCACCCGCGTCACCATGGGCCTCGATCCCGGCTACCGCACCGGCGTCAAGGTCGCGGTGATCGACGCCACCGGCAAGGTGGTCGACACCACCGCAATCTATCCGCACGAGCCGCAGCGGCAATGGAACGAGTCGCTGGCGACGCTCGGCCGGCTTGCGCTGAAGCATCGCGTCGAGCTGATCGCGATCGGCAACGGCACCGCCTCGCGCGAGACCGACAAGCTCGCGGCCGACCTCGTCAAGGGCCTGCCCGAATTGAAAATGACCAAGATCGTGGTGTCCGAAGCGGGCGCCTCGGTCTATTCGGCCTCGGCCTTTGCGTCGGAGGAGTTGCCCGGCCTCGATGTCACCCTGCGCGGCGCGGTCTCGATCGCCCGTCGTCTCCAGGATCCGCTTGCCGAGCTCGTCAAGATCGAGCCCAAGGCGATCGGCGTCGGCCAGTATCAGCACGACCTCGGCCAGGCCAAGCTCGCAAAATCGCTCGATGCGGTGGTCGAAGACTGCGTGAACGCGGTCGGCGTCGACGTCAACACTGCCTCCGCACCGCTGCTCGCGCGCGTGTCGGGCGTCGGCGCAGGCCTTGCGCAGAGCATCGTGGCGCACCGCGACGCCAACGGCCCGTTCAAGTCGCGCAAGGCGCTGAAGGACGTGCCGCGGCTCGGGCCGAAGGCGTTCGAGCAGTGCGCGGGCTTCTTGCGCATCCTCGGCGGCGAGGACCCGCTCGATGCCTCCGGCGTGCATCCGGAGGCCTATCCGGTGGTGCGCCGAATCCTCGCGGCCACCAAGAGCGACATCAAGGCGCTGATCGGCAGCAGCGAGATCGTGCGCACCTTGAAGCCGAAGGACTTCGTCGACGAGACGTTCGGTCTGCCGACCGTGACCGACATCCTGCGCGAATTGGAAAAGCCGGGCCGCGACCCGCGTCCTGCGTTCAAGGCCGCGGTGTTCAAGGAGGGCGTCGAGGAGATCAAGGATCTCAAGAAGGGCATGATCCTCGAGGGTACCGTGACCAACGTCGCCGCCTTCGGCGCCTTCGTCGACATCGGCGTGCACCAGGACGGCCTTGTCCACATCTCGGCGATGTCCAAGACCTACATCAAGGATCCGCGCGAGGTGGTGAAGCCCGGCGACATCGTCAAGGTGAAGGTGCTGGACTTCGAGGTCGCCCGCAAGCGCATCTCGCTGACGCTGCGTCTCGACGACGAGGTCGGCGCCAAGAAGGACGCCCCCGGCATGCAGCGGGACAACAGCTCACGCAATCCCGCCCGCATGACCTCGTCGGCACCGCGCAAGCAGGAGTCTTCGGGCGGCGGCGCACTTGCGGAAGCGCTGCGCCGCGCGGCGGAGAAGAACAACGGCAAGCGGGTGTGACCTCTTTTAACCTCTCCCCGCTTTGCGGGGAGAGGTCCTCTGCTCGACGTATCGAAATTTATCCCCACGTCGTCATTGCGAGCGCAGCGAAGCAATCCAGAGTCCTTCCGCGGAGGGATTCTGGATTGCTTCGTCGCAAGGGCTCCTCGCAATGACGGGGAGAGAGCCGGGACTTCCTCTCCCTAACAGCCGCGTCAGAATCTGGCGCATTTGTAAGTTGAAGCCGACGGCCCGTTCTCCTCATCTGATCCTCCTCGCGCGGCATGGAGACCGCCGCGCTGCAAGGAGGACGTTCCGATGAACAACAGGCTTCTCAAAGGCCTCACGGCAACCGTGATCGCAGCAATGATGGCGGTCGCGTCACCGGCGCTTGCGCGCGGCGGTGGCGGCCATGGCGGCTTTGGCGGTGGCGGTCATTTCGGTGGCGGCGGCCATTTCGGCGGCGGCATGCACGCCAGCGGCTTCGGCGGCATGCGAGCCGGCGGCATGGGAGGCGCACGCTTCGCTCACGTCGGCGGTCCCGCCTTGGGCGGGGCGCGCTTCGCGCACGCGGCGATCGGCCCGCGTTTCGCCGGTGCGGCCTGGCACGGCCACCACGGCTTCCATCGTCACCACCATTTCCGTCGTTTCGCCGTCTTCGGCGCGCCCTATTTCTACGCCGGCTACAACGACGGCTGCTGGCGCAGGAGCTGGACGCCCTATGGGTGGCAATGGGTCAATGTGTGCGGAGACTATTGGTAATCGCATCGCCGTACCGCACCATTGTCGCGATCGCCACCGGGCAGTTCCGCTCAGCCCCGGAACGGGCTAGTCTGGTGGCGATCGTCGCGCGGAGCTTGTCATGACCGGAGGTCACCGTCGCATCCTGGTCGTCGAGGACGATCCGGAAACCGCAGGCCAGCTCGTCGAGGAGCTGACGGTTTCGGGCTACGACGTCGACCTCGCAGCCAATGGCCGCGAAGCGCTGAGCCACGGCGCCGCGCGCGACTATGCCGTGATCACCATCGACCGGATGCTGCCCGATATCGACGGCATCAGCGTGATGCGCCAGCTGCGTGACGACGGCATCGCGTCACCCTTTCTGATCATCTCCGCGCTCGGCGAAGTCGACGACCGCGTGCGCGGCCTGCGCGCCGGCGGCGACGATTATCTCGTCAAGCCGTTCTCCTTCACCGAATTGCTGGCGCGGCTCGAGGCGCTCGGCCGCCGCAGCGAGACCATCGCCAAGGAAACGCTGCTGCGCGTCGGCGATCTCGCCATCGACCTGATTGCGCGCAGCGCCTCCCGCCGCGGCCGCAAGATCCCGCTGCTGCCGCGGGAATTCCAGCTGCTCGAATATCTCGTCCGCAATGAGGGCCGCGTCGTTTCCCGCGCGATGCTGCTCCAGCATGTCTGGGACCTGCATTTCGATCCCTCCACCAACATCATCGACGTCTATGTCGGCCGGGTCCGCCGCAAGGTCGACGATGCCCAGGCCTATCCGCTGATCCACACCATTCGCGGCATCGGATATTGCCTCCGTGCTCCTGGCTAAGACGCTCCGCTCCTCGACCTTCCGCCTGGCACTGATCGCGATCGCGGCATTCGGGTTGATCGTGGCGGCGATCATGGCCTATGTCTATTTCGGCACGCTCGCCTATGTGGAGCGCCGGCTCGGCACTGTCGCCGATCATGACGGTTTCACCGGCATGATCGAGCTCGCGATGGCCGCCGTCGCCGCGCTGCTGCTGGTGCTCGCCGGGCTCGCGGCCGTCCTGGTGACGCGGCGCACCGTCGGACGGATCGAACAGATCAATGCCACCAGCCGCGCCATCATGCTCTCCGGCCTCGACCAGCGTATCCCCTTGCGCGGCAGCAACGACGAGTGGGATCGCGTCGCCGAAAACCTCAACCAGATGCTCGACCGCATCGAGACGCTGATGGGCGAGGTCAAGCAGGTCAGCGACAACGTCGCGCACGATCTGCGCACGCCGCTGACGCGCATGCGCGGCCGGCTGGAGAAGGCCTACCACGCTCCGCGCAACAGCGAGACGGACGCGGCGCTGATCGGGGACACCATCGCCGATCTCGATGCCGTGCTCGGCATGTTCGCCTCCATCACCCGGATCTCCGAGATCGAGACCCGCGCCCGCACCGGCGCTTTCCGGGCGCTTGATCTCGCCGAGATCGCCGGCGAGGTCGTCGAACTCTACGATGCCGCCGCCGAAGAGGTTGCTACAAAGCTCAGCCTCGCCGGCGACCGGGAAGTGCCAATCACCGGCGACCGCGACCTGCTGTTCGACGCCATTGCCAATCTCGTCGACAACGCGATCAAGCACGGCCGCAAGGGCGGGCAGGTGACCGTGAGCTGCCGCAGAGCCGATCGCGGTGCGGTGATCTCGATTGCCGACGACGGTCCGGGCATTCCCGCCGAGCAGCGCGATCATGTCTTCAAGCGCTTCTACCGGCTCGAGCAGAGCCGCTACACGCCGGGCAACGGTCTCGGCCTCAGCCTCGTCGCCGCGGTCGCGCGCCTTCATGGCGCCGAGATTGCGCTGAATGACAATGTGCCCGGCCTGAAGGTCGAGCTCAGCTTCCCGGCGACGCCAGCACCGTGAGGCCCGGTGGCGTCAAAGCTCGATCACGCCGCGCCGTGCCGCATGCGCGACTGCATCGGTGCGGCCGGTGGCATCCAGCTTGTCGAGCAGCGAGCCGACGTGGAATTTCACGGTGTGCACGGAGATGCCGAGCTGCCGCGCGATCATCTTGTTGGAGGCGCCCTCGGCCATCAGCGCCAGCACGTCGAGCTCGCGTTGCGTCAGCGCGATGTCATCGGGCATGCCGCGCGGATCGCGGGCGACAATCGTCGCCGCGGCAAGCTCGCCGGGGCCGGCAAGGCGAAGCCCGGCGACATTGCCGAGCAGCGCCGCCAGGCGATCGGCGAGGGCGGGATCGTCGATCTCCAGGGCCAGCACGATCTCGGCCGTCTTGTTCTCGCTCACGCCTCCGGCCTCTCGCCGACCGTGACCCTGAAGCTGATCGGCTCGCCGCCGCGGCGGGCGGCGATATCGACCACCGCGCCGACGCTCGAAGGTCCCAGCGTCCGCGACAGCGCGCGCACGCCCGACAGTTTCTGGTCGTTGACCGCGACGATCACGTCGCCCTGGCGGATGCCGGCCGCGGCCGAAGGCCCGGCCTTGTCGACGTTCATCACCATGGCGCCGACGCCGTCATCGAGCCGCACCGGCTGGAGCCCGAGCCCGAGATATCCGCGCGCGATGCGGCCGCGCGTCTCGAGCTGCGCCGCGACGCGCTCGATCGTGGCCGCCGGGATCACCAGCCCGCGCCGCGGGCCGAGCACGGCCATGCCGAAGGCTTCGCCCGATGCATCGAGCGCAAGGCCGCCCTGTTGGCTGCCGCGCAGGCGGACGTCGAGCTCGATCCGCGCGTCGATGTCGCCGCCACGTAAGGAGCGCCAGCTCTTTCCAGACGCCGACACCATCCCGAGCGCCGCACTCGGCGTATCGCGATTGGTCGCGACCACGATCGACAATGCCCCCAGCGGCGGGACGGTTGCGGCTAGCCTGGCCGGCGCGATGGCGGCATCCGTGCGCAGCAGCGCGATGTCAGTCGTATGGTCGCGGCCGGAGATCGTGGCGGCCGCGGTGCCGCCGTCTGCAAGGCCGATCTCGACTGCGCCTTCGTCGGCCAGCGCCTCGTCGGCGGTGACGATCAGGCCGGGTTTCCAGGCGAAGCCGGTGGCGCGGGCGCGATGCGAATGCACCGACACGACGGACGGCGCGGTGCGCGCCACGATGTCCGCGAGCGCGGACGACAGCGAAGACAGAGGAGTTGGATCGGTCATGGCAGGCTCCTGTAGCTGTCCTCAATCTGGGACGTCGCAGGCGTTTGCGAAACTGGCCGGGTGGCCAGGACATAGGGGGCGGCCAGGCCTGCGCAGGGCCGCTGCCGACGAACATGTGATTGGGAGCCGCTCACGGGAACGTGTAGCAATCGGCCCGACATTGCGCCGCGCGGCCTCAACCTTTTCAGCGAGCCCTGACTGATGAGCATCGATCTCACCCGCCGCACCCTGCTTCAGCTCGCCGGTGCGACCTCGCTCGCGATGGCAGCCACAGCCGCAGCGCGTGCCGAGGGCACACCGCAGGGCGGCGGGCCAACCTACGCCAGCCGCACGCCGATGCGGGTCGGCATGGTGACGCTCCGGGTCAAGAATCTCGACAAGGTTGCCGACTATTACCGCGACGTGATCGGGCTCACCGTCATGGAGCGTTCGGCAACCGCAGCAAGGCTCGGCACATCAGGCATCACGCTGCTGGTGCTGGAAGCCCGCCCCGATGCGGGAATCGAGCCGCGCAACGCCGCCGGCCTCTACCACACCGCCTTCCTGATGCCGACGCGCAAGGATCTTGCGCGCTGGCTGGTACACGCGGCCTCGCACCGCGTGCCGCTGTCGGGCTTTGCCGATCACCTCGTCTCTGAATCCGTCTATCTCGACGACCCCGAGGGCAACGGCATCGAGGTCTATGCCGATCGCGATCCCTCGCAATGGCAGTGGAGCGAGGGCAGCGTGAAGATGGCGACCGACGAGCTTAACATCCCCGACCTGTTGTCGCTGACGAATACGCGCGTTCCTGATTACGCCAAGGCGCCGGACGGAATGCGCATCGGCCACATGCATCTACGCGTCGGCGATCTCGCGCAGGCCGAGAGCTTTTATCACGGCACGGTCGGCCTCGACCCGACCCGCCGCCGCAACGGCGCGGCGTTCCTGTCGTCGGGCCGCTACCACCATCACCTCGGCATGAACGTCTGGCAGAGCCAGGGTGCTGGGCCGCGCGACGATTCCATGACCGGTCTTGCCTGGTTCTCGCTGGTGATGGCGAAACCGGAGCTGCTCGCCGCCCAGGAGGAGCGCCTGCGCAAGAGCGGCGCGAAGGTGACGGCGCTTGCCGACGGCGTGGAGGCGATCGATCCCTGGGGCACGCGGGTGCGCTTGCTCAAGGTTTGATCGCCGGAGCGGGCATTGCTAATACCCATGGGGTGCCAGCAGCTTTCCGGAAGCCTCCGACATGTCCGAATTCCACGGCGTCTTTCCCTATCTCGTATCCCCCGTTGATGTTGACGGCACGGTGCGGACGAATGTGCTCGCAAGGCTCTGTGACGACCTGATCAGGGCCGGCGTGCACGGGCTGACGCCGCTGGGCTCGACCGGCGAATTCGCCTATCTTAATGCCGCGCAGCGCACCGCGATCGTGCAGACCACGATTGAAGCCGCGAAGGGCCGCGCGCCGGTCGTGGCAGGCGTCGCCTCCACTTCGACGGCGGATGCGGTGGCGCAGGCGAGAGCCTATCAGGCACTCGGCGCCGACGGTATCCTGGCGATCCTGGAGGCTTATTTCCCGCTCGCCGATGCCCAGGTCGAATCCTACTTCCGCGCCATCGCCGATGCCGTGGACATTCCCGTCGTCATCTATACCAACCCGCAATTCCAGCGCTCCGACCTGACGCTCGATGTGATCGCTCGCCTCGCCGAGCATCCGCGTATCGGCTACATCAAGGACGCCTCGACCAATACCGGCCGGCTGCTGTCGATCATGAACCGCTGCGGGGACGCCTTGCGCGTGTTCTCCGCCTCCGCCCACATTCCGGCCGCGGTGATGCTGATCGGTGGCCTTGGCTGGATGGCGGGCCCGGCCTGCATCATCCCGCGCCAGAGTGTCGCGCTCTACGATCTCTGCAAGGCCGGCCGCTGGGACGAGGCGATGGTGCTGCAGCGCAGGTTGTGGCGCATCAACGAAGCCTTCGCCCGCTTCAACCTCGCCGCCTGCATCAAGGCCGGCCTTTCAATCCAAGGCTACGATGTCGGCGATCCCGTCCCGCCGCAGGCCGCGCTGACAGCCGAGCAGCGCAGGATCGTCGAAGCCGCACTGAGGGAGTTGGCATAGCCGATTGTCACGCGGCAATATGTCGTCGGACGCCCAAGAGCCGAGCCGTTCCCTATCTGCCTGACTGGGAAACTTCCAGCCGCTTCGAACGTTGCTGCGTGAGCGAGGTCCGCCAGCTTATGTATGTGCATCCCCAGCATTGCCTTCAGCACACACCGCGGTGATCACCCATGAACCGTCGCTACGGAATTGCCGCGGCAGTTTTGGCCGCTCTGCTCGTCGTGGTCACTGCCGCGAAAATCCAGCATGTGCCTTGGACCGCGCCTTCCGCGCGAGCCATCGAGCAGCGCGGGCCGCTGTCCGAGGCCGAAAAGGCCACCATCGACATCTTCGAGCGCGTGTCTCCCTCGGTCGTCCAGGTGGCGGCGAAATCGGCGGCCAATCCTCTCATGGGTGAGGAAGGCCAGGGCAGCGCTTCCGGCACGGGATTCGTCTGGGACCGTGAGGGCCATCTCGTGACGAACAATCATGTCGTGGCCAATGGCGGCGAGATCGCCGTGCGCTTTGCGTCGGGAGAAGTGGCCCAGGTCGACCTGGTCGGCACGGCTCCCAATTACGATCTTGCGGTGCTGCGTATCCGCAGTGTGCGCGAATTCCCTCCGCCCGTGGCGCTCGGCAGTTCGAGCGACCTGAAGGTCGGGCAATCTGCCTTTGCGATCGGCAACCCCTTCGGGCTCGATCAATCGATGACCAGCGGCATCATCAGCGCGCTCAAGCGCAGGCTCCCGACCCACGGCGGCCGGGAGATCGCCAATGTCATCCAGACGGATGCCGCGATCAATCCAGGCAATTCGGGCGGGCCGCTGCTGGATTCCGCCGGCCGGCTGATCGGCGTCACGACGGCGATCATATCGCCGTCGGGCTCGAACGCCGGCATCGGCTTCGCGGTGCCGGTCGATGTCGTGAACCGGATTGTGCCCGAGCTCATCCGCAACGGCCGCGTGCCGACACCTGGTATCGGCATTGTGGCCGCCAGCGAGGATGTTTCGACGCGGCTCGGCGTCGAAGGGGTGATCGTGGTGCGGACGGGCCCCGGTAGCCCTGCCGAGCGGGCAGGGATTCGCGGCGTCAACTTTTCGACTGGAGCGGTCGGAGACATCATCACCGCGGCGGAAGGCAAGCCGGTGCGGCGCCTCTCCGACCTGACCGATGCGCTGGAGCAAGCCGGCGCCGGGAAGACCGTCCGCCTCACTGTCAAGCGGGGCGCGGACAGCCGTGACGTAAATGTGAGCATCGTCGACATCGACAGGTCCTAGCGGGCCAATCCGCGCCAGCAAGGGGCTCTGACGCGCATCGCAGATGTGCCGGGGCTCGGTTGTCTGGCCCGCAAAATCGGTTAAAACCGCCGCGGTCGTTTTCCGGATTTCAAGGACATAACGGAATGAACATTCTTCCCGGCAGTTTGCGTTTCGGAGCGGGGCAACCCGTCAAGCGTTTGGAAGACCAGAGGCTGCTCACCGGGAAGGGACAGTTCATCGACGACAAGCCGGAAGACGGCGCGCTGTGGTTGCACGTGCTGCGCTCGCCGCACGCCCACGCGAAGATCGTCTCGATCGACACCAGCGCCGCGGCGTCGATGCCGGGCGTCACCGCGGTCTACACCGGCGCGGACCTCGTCAAGGACGACATCGGCAGCATCCCGACTCTGAACATATTCAAGCGCCCCGACGGCAAGCCGATGACGGTGCCGCCGCGCCGGCTGCTCGCCCACGAGGTCGTGCGCTATGCCGGCGAGGCCGTGGCCGCGGTGGTGGCGTCATCGCGCGTGGAGGCGCAGAGCGCGGCCGAGGCGATCGTGGTCGAATACGACGTGCAGCCCGCGGTGGTCGATCCCGTCGAGGCGGTGAAGCCCGGTGCGCCCGTGGTGTGGCCAGAGGCGCCCGACAATATCGTCGGCGCGATGGCTTACGGCGATGCCGCCAAGGTGGACGAGGCCTTCGCCAGGGCCGCGCACACCGTCGAGCTCGATATCGTCAGCCAGCGCCTGGTGCCCTCCGCGATGGAGCCGCGCTCGACCATTGCCGAGATCGACAAGAACACCGGACGTCTCTTGCTGCACGTGCAGTCGCAGACGCCGGCCTCGACCCGCGACGTGCTGGCGGAAGCCGTGCTCAAGCGTCCGAAGGACAGCGTGCGCGTGCTGGTCGGCGATATCGGCGGCGGCTTTGGCCAGAAGACCAACCTCTATCCCGAGGACGGTATCGTCGCCTATGCCGCGGCCAAGTTGAACAAGAAGATCCGCTGGCGCGGCGACCGCACCGACGAGTTCGTCGGCGGCACCCATGGCCGCGATCTCACCTCGACGGCCTCCTTCGCGCTGGATGAAAAGGGCAAGGTGCTGGCCTATCGCGTCAAGTCGATCGGCTGCACCGGGGCCTATTCCTCGGGCGCTGCCAACATCATCCCGCTGGTGCTCGGGCCGTTCGTGCAGACCGGCGTCTACGATCTGCCGTTGGTGCATTTCGAGGTGAAGTCGGTGATGACCCACACCGCGCCGGTGGGCGCCTATCGCGGCGCGGGGCGGCCCGAAGCCGTCTTCATCGTCGAGCGCCTGTTCGACGCCGCCGCGCGCAAGATCGGCATGGATCCGCGCGCGATCCGGAAAGCCAACTACATCAAGCCGGCGCAGCTGCCCTACACCAATGCCGCCGGCCAGGTCTACGATTCCGGCGCCTTCGCGCACATGCTCGACCGTGCCGTGAAGCTCGCGGACTGGGACGGCTTTGCCGCGCGCAAGAAGTCGGCGAAGAAAAAGGGCCTGCTCTACGGCCGCGGGCTCACCTCCTATATCGAATGGACCGGCGGCCGCGCCCACACCGAGAAGGTCAGCCTGCACGCGACATCGCAAGGGCGCGTCGTGCTGCATTCCGGCACCATGGCGATGGGGCAGGGGCTGCAGACCACCTACACCCAGATGATCTCCGACACGCTCGGCATCCCCATGGATAAGATCGACGTGGTCCAGGGCGACACCGATCTCGCCATGGGCTTCGGCAGCGTCGGCTCCCGCTCGCTGTTCGTCGGCGGCACGGCGGTTGCGGTCTCCTCCAACGATCTGATCCAGAAGGCGCGCGAGAAGGCGGCCAACGTGCTGGAGACCTCGGTCGAGGACATCGAGTACCAGGGCGGCATGCTCACCGTGGTCGGCACCGATCGCCGCATCAGCCTGTTCGATCTCGCCGAGAAGGAGAACGGCGCCAAGCTCAGCGTGGATTCGGAGGGCGAGGTGGACGGTCCGAGCTGGCCGAACGGCACGCATATCTGCGAGGTCGAGATCGATCCGGAGACCGGCGTCTCCAAGGTCGTGCGCTACACCACGGTCGATGACGTCGGTGTCGCCGTGAATCCGATGCTGGTCACGGGGCAGATCCATGGCGGCGTCGCGCAAGGCATCGGCCAGGCGCTGTATGAGGGCGTCTCGTACGACGCTGACGGCCAGCTGCTCACCGCGACCTACCAGGACTACTGCATCCCGCGCGCCGACGACGTGCCGCCGATCGTGGTGACGCTGGATGATTCCGCGCCCTGCCGCACCAATCCGCTCGGCGCCAAGGGCTGCGGCGAATCCGGCGCGATCGGCGGCCCGCCGTGCGTCACCAACGGCGTGATGGATGCGCTCGCCGAACTCGGCATCACCCAGCTCAACACGCCCCTGACGCCACAGAAGATCTGGCAGGCGATCCGGGACGCGAAGGCGGTGGGGTAAGAGGTGCGACGCCCGGATGGAGCGCAGCGAAATCCGGCCGCACTGTAACCACGACGTCATTGCGAGCGCAGCGAAGCAATCCAGAATCCTCCCGCTGAGGGACTCTGGATTGCTTCGCTGCGCTCGCAATGACGGTGGAAAGAGCCGTCGCCCTCAAATCCCCAGCATCATCTTCGCGATGATGTCGCGCTGGATCTCCGAGGTGCCGCCGAAGATCGTGTACGCCCGGCCGTTGAGATATTCCGGGATCACCGTCAGCATCTCCTCCGGAATCGCCGGCTCGTGGTTGAGCTTGTAGAGCGGGCGCATCGGCTCGACGGCGAGGGCGTCATGGCCGATCACGTCAGCCCCCAGCCGTGTCACGGCCTGGCGGATCTCGCTGTTGCGCAGCTTCAGGATCGATGAAACCGCGCCGGGATTTTGGCCGGTCTGGAGTGCCGAGAGCACGCGCAGCTCGGTCATCTCCAGCGCGTCGATATCGACCTCCACCTCCGAGATCCGCGTTGCGATATCGGGGCTGTCGATTGCGCGGCCCGTGAGGTCGGACTCGGCGAGATCCGCGATTGCCTTCAGGCCCTCACGCAGCTTGGCCGAGGCGATGCCGGAGCCGCGTTCGAACTCGAGCAGATATTTGCCGTAGGTCCAGCCCTTGCCTTCCTCGCCGACCCGGTTGGCGACGGGCACGCGGACGTCGTCGAAGAACACCTGGTTGACCTCGTGGTCGCCGCCGATGGTGAGGATGGGGCGCGTGGTGATGCCCGGTGTCGTCATGTCGATCAGGATGAAGCTGATGCCGTCCTGCTGCCGCGGCCCGTCGCTGGTGCGCACCAGCGCGAACATGCGGTTGGCGTGATGGGCGTGCGTGGTCCAGATTTTGGTGCCGTTGATGATGTAGTCGTCGCCGTCGCGCACCGCGCGCGTCTTCAGCGAGGACAGATCGGAGCCGGAGCCCGGCTCGGAATAGCCCTGGCACCAATAGTCCTCGCCGGAGAGAATCCGCGGCAGATAAAAATTTTTCTGCTCCGGCGAGCCGAAGCCGATGATGACGGGCCCGACCATCTTCACGCCCATGACATTCACGTTTGGCACGCCGGCGCGTGCGCATTCGGTCTCGAAGATCCAACGCTGTGCCGGCGTCCAGTCCGGACCGCCATATTCGACCGGCCAGCCCGGCGCGCCCCAGCCTTGGGCGTGCAGCGCGCGCTGCCAGGCCATGCCGATATCAGGATCGGAGAACACCGACGGCGTCAGCGCGGTGGCTCGCTTCATCTCCTCGGTGAGGTTCTTCGCAATGAAGGTGCGCACCTCGTCCTGGAAGGCACGCTCCTCGGCATTGTACGATAGGTCCATGAGGCTCTCCCAGTGTCAGGCCGAGACGGCCCTGCGGCGCAGCTCGGCATGACGGGCATAGTGATGCGCGCTGCCGCCGAACAGCGTGTCGAAGGCGACGAGTCGCTTGAAATAGGCGCCGACCTCGAGCTCCTCGGTGACGCCCATGCCGCCATGGAGCTGGATCGACTGCTCGCCGACGAAGCGCGCGCATTTGCCGATCTTCGCCTTCGCGCCCGACGCCGCCCGGGCACGCTCGATCGGCGCAGCATCCACCTTCAACGCAGCCCGCAGCGCCATCGAGCGGGCCTCGTCGACCTGCATCGCCATGTCGGCGAGGCGGTGGCGGATCACCTGGTTGGCGGAGAGCGGCCGGCCGAACTGCTTGCGGATCTTGGTGTATTCGAGCGTGGTGTCGAGCAGCGTCTGCATGATGCCGACAGCCTCCGCACCGAGCGCGGCCATGGCGCGATCGACCGCCCATTCGATCGCCGGCAGTGCATCGCTGCCGTCGCCGAGCAGGGCGTCGTCCGGCAGATGCACGTCACACAGCTCGATATTGCAGGCACGTCCGCCGCCAAGACGCGGATAGTCGCTGACGACGAGGCCCGGCGCCGTCGCCTGCACAAGGAACAGGCCGATCCGCCCGGACGGCCCCCGATGATCGTGGATATGGGCGGAGACGATGATCTCATCGGCGGCATGTCCGTCCAGCACGGCGATCTTGTTGCCGTCAAGGCGCCAGCCTTGCGCCGTCTTGTTGGCGCTGGTCGTGACCTTGGCAAGATCGAACCGGGCCGCACGCTCGGAATGCGCGAAGGCAAGCTTCAACGATCCGTCCGCCACCTTGGGCAGGCTCGCCTGCTTCTGCTCCGTGGTGCCGCACCTGGCGATCAGCGCAGCTCCCAGCACCACAGTCGCAACATATGGTTCGGACACCAGCCCGCGGCCAAAGGCTTCCATCAAAATGCCGATATCGACCGCGCCGCCGCCGAGCCCGCCGAACTCTTCCGGAAGCGGCAGCGCCAGCCAGCCGAGCTCGGCGAATTGCTTCCATACCAAAGGGCTGAAGCCGAGCGGATCGTTCGCCATCTTGCGGCGGTGATCGGCATCGTAGCTTTCGGCCACGAACCGTTCCGCGCTCTCGCGCAGCAACTTCTGCTCGTCACTGAGATTGAGATCCATCGTGCCTACTCCGCGGCCGCCGGCGGCTTGCGCACGGAGGGATGCAGGCCGGATGGATCGACGATCATGCCGAACTCCTGCAGATTATGCGCGTGGCAGAGCTGATGCAGCGCGAAGGCCTGGTCGATCGCGGCGGGCTGGCCCATCACGTCGACCGAGCGGTTGACGGCCTCCTTGGTCAGCTTCAGCGCGAAGGACGGCTTTGTCGCGATCCGGCGCGCCAGTTCCAGCACGCGCGATGACAGCTCCGCGCGCGGCACGACCTGGTTGACCATGCCGAGCTGGTGCGCCACCTCGGCGCTCCAGCTGTCGGCGGTGAACAGGAACTCCTTGGCCTTGCGCGGCCCGAGCTCCCAGGGATGCACGAACCATTCGACGCCGCAAACGCCCATGGTGACGACGGGGTCGCAGAACTGCGCATCGTCGCTGGCGACGATGAGATCGCAGGCCCACGCCAGCATGAGACCACCGGCGATGCACTTGCCGTGCACCTCGGCAATGGTCGGCTTGGCGAGGTTGCGCCAGCGCCGCGTGATCTGGAGATAAATTTCCTGCTCGCGGGCGAAGCGGCCATGGGCGTTCGGCTCGGCGAAGCCGCCCCAATTTCCGATCGGCGGAAAATCGACCCCTGCGGTATTCTTGTCTCCGGGGCGCAGGTCGTGGCCGGAGGAGAAGTGCGGCCCGTTGCCGGCGAGGATGATCACCTTGACCGCGTCGTCCTGCAGCGCCGCGTCGAAAGCGGCGTTGAGGTCGTAGGTCATTTGCAGGTTCTGCGCGTTGCGCGCCTCGGGCCGGTTCATCACGACACGGACGATCGCCGGCTCCGGCCGCTCCACGAGGATGGTCTCGAACGAGGACATCGCGTTCCCCCTGGCGTTTCCGCTTTTGTTTTGCCGGAGTTGACTATGTCGGCCTGCGATAGGCAAGAGGCTTGCGTCAGCCGGCTGCTTTTCTCGGGCGCGCAATCTGATAGTTTGCGCCGGATTCCACCGGGAGAAATTTAATGCGCAATATCCTGACCCTGCTGGCGGCCCTGGCCTCGCTGAGCCTGACCAATTGCGGCTACAACGCGATCCAGAGCGAGGACGAGCAGATCAAGGCCAATTGGTCCGAGGTCGTGAACCAGTATCAGCGCCGCGCCGATCTCGTGCCCAATCTCGTCAACTCGGTGAAGGGATTTGCCCAGCAGGAGAAGGACGTCCTGCTCGGCGTCACCAATGCCCGCGCCAAGGTCGGCAGCATCCAGGCAACACCTGAGGTGCTGAACGATCCCGCCGCGTTCCAGAAATTCCAGGCCGCCCAAGGCGAGCTTTCGAGCGCGCTGTCGCGGCTGTTGGTCGTCACCGAGAACTATCCGCAGCTGAAGTCGGACGCCCTGTTCAAGGACCTGATGTCCCAGCTGGAGGGCACCGAGAACCGCATCACGGTGGCGCGCAACCGCTACATCAAGGCGGTGCAGGAGTACAACGTCACCATCCGCTCCTTCCCGAGCAACCTCACCGCGATGGCGTTCGGTTACAAGGAGAAGCCGAACTTCGCGGTCGAGAACGAGAAGGCAATCTCGACCGCGCCGAAGGTGGATTTCAATCCGGCACCGGCGCCGTCGAAGTAAGCGCGTTCGCCTCCTATGCGCGCCACACCCTCCGCCGTCATTCCCCGCGAAGGCGGGGAATCCAGTACGCCGCGGCTCCTCCGTGGTCCGCTGGCGTCTCTGGAATACTGGATCGCCCGGTCGAGCCGGGCGATGACACTGAGTCTGTGGCTGGCTTGCTGGGCCGTCTCCTCGCAGATCGTCCTCGCTGTCGCGCTGGTCCCCACCTTTACCGTTCCCGCCCACGCCGACGTCCCCGTGCCGCAGCTCACCGGCCGCGTCGTCGACCAGACCGGCACGCTCTCCAGCGCCGACATCGCCGGGTTGTCGCAAAAGCTGCGCGAGTTCGAGAACCGCAAGGGCAGTCAGATCGCCGTCCTGATCGTGCCGACCACGCAGCCGGAGACGATCGAGCAATTCTCGATCCGCGTTGCGGAAGCCTGGAAGATCGGCCGCAAGAAGGTCGACGACGGCGCGATCCTCGTGGTCGCCAAGAACGACCGGCACTTGCGCATCGAGGTCGGCTATGGCCTCGAAGGCGTGCTGACCGACGTGACGTCGCGGCGCATCATCGACGAGGATATCACCCCCAAGTTCAGGAGCGGCGACTTCGCCGCGGGCATCGGTGCCGGCGTCGACCGCATGATGCGGGTGATCGATGGCGAACCGCTGCCGTCGCCCTCGCGCAGCGTCAACTTCGCCCACAATCTGGACGACCTCGCGCCGGTGTTTGCCGTGGCGTTGTTTGCCTCGATCGGCGTCGGCGGGTTCTTCCGCGCGATGCTGGGACGGCTGCTCGGATCATTGGTGACCGGGGGCATCATCGCGGCGGTGACCTGGTTCATCCTCGGCTCCGCCGCGCTCGCCGCGGCCGTCGGGGTCCTCGGCTTCATCATCGGATTTGTCGCCGATCTGTTTTCGGCGATCACGCCGGGCACAGGCCGCTCGCGCGGCAGCTCGTGGTCGAGCGGCTCCTCGGGCGGCTGGAGCAGCGGATCGTCGAGTAGCAGCGACAGCGGCAGCTTCAGCGGCGGTGGGGGTAGTTTCGGCGGCGGCGGCGCCTCGGGGAGCTGGTAGCGGTCATGAGCATCAAGCGCATTGCCCGACATCTCGTGCAGCATCATTGGCGGGCGAAGCAGATTTTTCCGCGAGCCGTGCTCGACCGCATCGAGCAGGCGATCAAGCGCGGCGAAGCGAGCCATTCCGGCCAGGTCCGCTTCGTCGTCGAAGGCGCGCTCGACGGCCGCCCGTTGTTCCGCAACCAGCCGGCGCGCGAACGCGCGCTCGACGTGTTCTCGCTCCTGCGCATCTGGGACACCGCGCACAACAACGGCGTCCTCATCTATCTCCTGCTCGCCGACCGCGACGTCGAGATCGTCGCCGATCGCGGCATCGATGCGAAGGTTGGCGCCGAGGGGTGGGAAACCATCTGCCGCGCGATGGAGGCCGAGTTCAGATCCGGCCGTTTCGAGCGCGGCGTGATCGGCGGCATCGAGGCGGTGTCGCGCGAGCTGGCAAAGCATTTTCCACCGCAGGGCGGCCCGCGTCCGAACGAGCTGCCGGACGCACCGGTGGTGATGTGACGAGGAGCTAGGTCAACTCTCGCACCGTCACCCTGAGGTGCTCGCCTCTTCGGCGAGCCTCGAAGGGCGACGGCCCGACTGCTGCAACTCGGCCGTTCATGCTTCGAGGCTCCCGGCGCGGTGCTACGCACCGCGCCGCTCGCACCTCAGCATGACGGATCGACGGTTGCCTCGTGTTTCACGCATTCCGCCGCCGTTCATCTTCCCCCGATTACGAATTGTTTCACGCCCGCCACACCGGTTCCACGTTCCCGGCCCAATTCGGCCCCGGATAACTTCCTAAAATTTCGGTAAGCGGGTCCGAGGTAAGGATTTCGCAAGCAATGAAAGTTACCAAAAGGTCAACCGAGACTGGAGTATTTGAGCCGTGAGCGAACCAATGCCCGAGCAGGCTGCCCAGGATTCCGGTGCTGTTGACGCCGCAGCGCCGCAGGCCATCGAGGCGGCCGCCGGTATCGACGCCCCCTCGATCGCCCCCGACCACGAGGCACCGCCCAAGCCCGATCCGGTCAAGGCGGAAGCCCCAAAGGTGGAGCCGCCGCGGATCGAAGTGCCGAAATCCGAAGCCAAATCCGACGCCAAGTCCGAGGTCAAGACCGAGGCCAATCCCGAGCCGAAGCTCGGCAAGCTCATCGTCATGCCGCCCACCGACCGCGCCTGGGAGCGCGAGGCGTTCGCTCCGCATGTGAAGGCGGACGAGCCGCGCGAGGCCGGCAGCAAGCGCCGTCTCTCGGCCATGGCCGCAGTGGTGGCGATTGCCGCCGGCGTCGGCGCGATCAGCGGCGCTCTTGCGACCGCCGGCATGATGCATTTCGCCGCCCCGGCCCAGGCGCCGGTACAGGTCGCCGACACCAGCGCGCTGGATGCGTCCGTCGCGCGGATCGATGCCGATGTCGTCGCACTGAAGGCCAATCTCGAGCAGAGCTCGAAGACCGGTCTCAGCCAGTTCAACCGGGCTAACGACCGCCTCGACAAGCTCGAGAAGGCACAGGCCGAGCCGCTGGCCAGGATCGCAAAGCTGTCCGAGACCGTCGACAAGCTCCGCGCTACGTCACCCGCCGCGCCCGCGCAGGCCGCAGCCGCGGTGCCCAAGGAGACCACCGGCTCGATCGCGCCGACCCAGGTCGCGACCGCCGCGGCCGCACCGGCTCCCGCCGCGCCCAAGACCGAGGTCGGACGTCTGCCGACGGTCGAAGGTTGGAGGCTGCGCAACGCCGGTAATGGCGGTGCGCTGATCGAGGGCCGCGACGGTCTCTACGAGGTCTATCCCGGCGACCCCATTCCCGGGGTGGGCCGTGTCGATGCGATCCGCCGTCAGGACGGCCGCTGGGTGGTTGTCACCAGCAGGGGCCTGATCGTCGGTCGCTGAGCGTTCGATATCCGACCTTCGAAAAGGCGCTTCACCACGATGTGAGGCGCCTTTTTGCTTGAATAGGCGTCCCTGCGCGGTGTTACTGGAGACATGGGCCGCGCCTTGCGAATTCTCGTTGCTGCCGCCGCATTGCTGGGCGGTGTCGTTTCGCTCTTCGCAGCGGAAAACACTGCGCTGACGCGCGGCACCGCGATCACCGATCCCGATCTCCTGCGCAAGCTCGACCAGAACAATACGCTGACGATCTCGCATCTTTTGTCGCCGGAACGGAATTCGTACGTCCCGCTCACGACCGAGCTGATGTTCGCGTCGCTGCCGCAGCTGAAAGACATTCCACCGGCGATCGATGCGGAATTCAACCGCTACATCGCCTGGTACAAGGCGGCATATCCGGGCGAGACCATCGGCGTCGGCGAGGGTTTTGACGCGCAATTGTTCGATCTCGCCAATCTGAAATCGCGCGACACCCGTTTCGTGCTGGCGGGCATCGTCAATCGTATGGACCGCGCCTATGTCTCGGAAGAGTACTGCGGCGAGATCCGGCTGATTTACCGTCTTGCGCGTTTCGACAGCGGACCGGATGGCGGCAAGACCGCAACGCGCCTGCCGATGACGCTCAACCTCGTGATGAAGGCGCGCGATCCGCGTCAGATGGATGCGAGCGGCAAGCCGATCACGTGCGCCGAGGTCGCTCGGCGCTGGCTCGACAATGGCGACTGGCAGGTTTTGATCGGCAGCCGCTTCTCGCCTTACGACACCATGCTCGACCGCATCGAGACCAACATCCAGGTCTCGGTCGCGCCGAAGTCGGCGCTGCACGATTTCCGATCCGACTACCTGCTCAAGGTGTTCAAGTACGACGCAGCCACCAAGACATTCGAGGAATCGACGCTGGAGAACCAGATCGATCGCGACCGGATTCTTGCCGACGACGCGCTGCGGCGCGACTTCAAGGCCTGGCTGCTCGCGCCCGATCATCTGCGCGAGTTCGATCGCGGCACCGTGCTGATCCCGGAGAAATTCCTGGCCAAGGCCGCGGTGGTGCCGACTCCCGCCGGCCTCGATGCCTCGGCGCTGCAGCCGGAGTTCGGCATGATGCAAGGAGAGAGCAACGGCGATCCAGTCTTCACCGATAGCGACGTGGTCAGCGCGCTGAAGCAGGCTGCGGCACGCGGGATCGACATGCAGAGCGTCCGCTCGGTCGCAGGCTTCCAGCGCCGCCTCAACGACCTCACCTGCGCCGGCTGCCACCAGACCCGCGGCATCGGCGGTTTCCATTTCCCGGGCGTGGACTGGCTTGCGGACAAGCCGTCGAATTCCACCATCGTGGCGGCTTCGCCGCATTTCTTCGGCGACCAGGTGCGCCGCCGCGACATCCTGACCGCGTTCGCCGCGGGCAAGCCCCCTGATTTCTCACGCGGATTTGCCGATAGGCCGCAGACCCGCGGCAGAAGCGAACTCGCCGGCACCGAATATCAGGACGGCTGGGGCGCGCATTGTTCCCTGCAAGAGGCGGGATCGGGAACGCCCGACAAGAGTTTTACGTCATGGAGCTGTGCTAACGGTCTCACCTGTCATGCTGCCGCGGCCTCGCGCCGCATCGGCATGTGCTTCATCAAGACGCGTTAGCGCGTGATCCGAAAAAGTGCGTAGCGGTTTTTCGAAAAGATCAGGCGCTAGATAAAGCCAGCAAGCGATTTGGATGATCCATGACGGATACCAGCGAGGCCAACAAGGAGCGCAATCGCGAGATCGCGCGCAATGAGGAAGCCAAGCAGATCACCGGCAGCATCCGCGTCAGCATCTGGGCGGTCGCGGTGGCCGTCATGATCGGCGGGATCTTGTTCACGCTCGGCTGGCTGGCGTTGCGGTAGCTGCGGAGATTGCCTTCGCCTCTCCCCGCGCGCGGGGAGAGGGAAAGAGCGCCTCACTTCGCGTAATTCGTCATCCGCTTGCCCGGCAGCAGCTCATAGGCCGGCTTCCAGCCGGGCAGCGCGGCCATGCGGCCGAGCCAGGCGTGGATGGCTGGATGGCTCGCCGCGAAATCGAAGCCGTGCTCGTCGCTCGGATAGTGCAGATAGGCCATCATCGAGATGTCTGCGACCGTCGGCTTCGTACCGATCGCGAATTCATTGTGCTGGAGATGTCCGTCGAGGATGCCGAGGAAATCCTCGAGCCGCCGGCGAAAATGCTTCAGCACCTGCGCGTCGTTCTTCTCGGTGAAGGCGCGCATGAAGCGGTAGGTCGCCATGTAGCCGGTGAGCTTGTGGTTATCCCAGAACAGCCAGCGCAGCAGCTCGAACCTCTCTTCTTCCGTTTCGGCGCCGAAGCGGCCATACTGATCGGCAAGCTTGAGCAGGAGGGGCGCGGTCTGCGTCATCTTCACGCCGTCGATTTCGAGCACGGGAATCTCGCCCATCGGATTCACGCTGCGACGCCACTCCGCCGTGCGCGTGACGCCGCCGGCGAAATCGGTCCACACCGGCTCGAACGTCTCGCCGCAGAGCGTCAGCATCAGCGCCAGCTTGTAGCTGTTGCCGGATTCGGGGAAGTAGTGCAGGCGGTAGCTGGGCATGGGACCTCGTGGCATCGGTGTGTTGCCGATTGTTATAGCGAGATAGTCCGGCATCGTCATTGCGAGCGCAGCGAAGCAATCCAGCAATGCATCCGCGGAGACACTCTGGATTGCTTCGCTGCGCTCGCAATGACGGAGTTTGTAGAGACGACGGGGCTACCCCACACCGCCCCCGAATTCCGCAGCTGCTTGATCGCCGCCTCGTCGTATCCCGCGCCACGCAAAATCTCGTCACTGTGCTCGCCGACGGCCGGCGGCTTGCGCGGCTGCACCTTCTTGGCACCGTCGATCCAGATCGGGCTGTTGATGGTGAGCATGGTGTCGTTCTCGAACGGCACCAGCACCTCGTTGTCGAGCATCTGCTTGTCGTTGGGGATGTCGTCCAGAATGGCGACGACGCCGAACACGAGGCCATTGCCGTCGAGGATCTTGCGCCATTCGGCGAGATCCCTGGTGGCGAAGGTCTCGTCGAGGATCTTGATCAGCTCGACCGAGCGGGCGTGACGGTCGGCCTTGGTGGCGAAGCGGGGATCGGCGATCAGGTCTTCGCGTCCGAGGCACTTGGCCAGCGTCGGAAACTGCTTCTCCTCGTTGAGCAGGGACAGGATCAGCCAGCGGCCGTCCTTGCACTGGTAGTGGTTGGCGACCGCGTTCAGCGCACGCTCGCGCGGCCGTCGCTCGCCGAACTTGGCGCCGCAGAGCTTGGCCTGCGCCAGCACGCTTGCCGCCCACACCCCGTTCGCCATCAGGTTGGAGGCGACATGCGAGCCCTTGCCGGTCTTCTCACGCTGATAGAGCGCGGTGACGATGGCGCCGTAAAATGCCATGGCGCAGGGATGGTCGCCCATGCCGGCGATCGAGCGCGCCGGCGTCGTGTCGGTGTCGGCGCGGACGAGGTCCATCAGGCCGGAGCGCGCCCAATAGGCATTGCTGTCGAAGCCGGGCTTGTTGGCTTCCTCGCCCTTCTCGCCATAGCCGGTGAAGGAGGCGTAGATCAGCCGGTCGTTGAGATGGGCGAGATGGTCATAGGTGATGCCGAGCTTGGTACGCACCGGCGGCGGCATGTTGGTGATGAAGACGTCGGCTTCCGCCACCAGCTTAAAGAGCACGGCCTGCGCCTCGGGCTTCGACAGGTCGAGCGCGATGCTCTTCTTGTTGCGGGCCTCCAAGAGCCAGGCGAAATTGTGCTCGCCTGAGGGATAGCCCGGCAGGTTGGGCAGATTGCGGTAGGGATCCCCAGTGCCGGGCGGCTCGATCTTGATGACGTCGGCGCCGAAATCCGACAGCACGGTCGCGGCCGCGGGCGCTGCGATGAAGCTCGCGCAGTCCAGAACCTTCAGCCCCGAAAAAATCCCCTTTTCCATCGCGGCGTTGCTCCCTCGCTCTTGTCGTTTCCCGCGCGCTGGAATTGGCGCGGGCTCATCATGGGAGCATTAGACCGATGTCTCCGCGGGATGCAACGGCGCCCGGCGCAGGGCTCATTGCGCTACTCAGCGCGCATCCGCCACGGACCGAGAACCATCCCCCTTCACCCTGAGGTGCTCGTCCTGCGGTGTACCGCAGGACGAGCCTCGAAGGGCGAGGGCCCGGCTGCATCCGGGCCGTTCATCCTTCGAGGCTCCCAGCGCGATGCCTGCGCATCGCGCCGCTCGCACCTCAGGATGACGGAACTTATATGGCGCGTGTGTGTGAAGGCGCCTCTAGCAGTGGCGCTCACTCCTCCCCCGCCATCAGCGCCGCATTGCCGCCGGCTGCTGCGGTGTTGATGGTCACGGTCTGCTCGGTGGCAAAGCGTGAGAGATAGTGCGGGCCGCCGGCTTTGGGGCCGGTTCCGGACAGGCCGTTGCCACCGAACGGCTGCACGCCGACCACCGCGCCGATCATGTTGCGATTGACGTAGATGTTGCCGACCTGGACGCGGTCGATGATGGCCTCGATCGTGTCGTCGATGCGGGAGTGGACGCCGAGGGTGAGGCCGTAGCCGGTGCGCTCGATCGCTTGCAGGGCGCGCGCGAGGTTCTCGGCGCGATAGCGCACGACATGCAGGATCGGGCCGAACACCTCCTCGGTGAGCTGGCCGGCCTCCTCGAGCTCCAAGATATGCGGCGCGACGAAGCAGCCTTCCGGCGCCTGGCCTGCAAAGTGCAGCCGCGCCTCGCGTTTCATCCGCGCGATGTGCGCATCGAGCCGCTGCTTGGCTTCGAGATCGATCACCGGGCCGACATGGGTTGCGACGTCAGAGGGATCGCCGATCTTCAACTCGCGTGCGGCGCCCGCGATCATCTCGATCATGCGGTCGGCGACATCCTCCTGCACGAACAGCAGGCGCAGCGCCGAGCATCGCTGGCCGGCGGAGCGGAACGCGGAGGTCACGACATCGTCGGTGACTTGCTCGGGCAGCGCGGTCGCGTCCGCGATCATGGCGTTGATGCCGCCGGTCTCCGCGATCAGTGGCACGATCGGCCCGTCCTTGGCCGCGAGCGTCCGGTTGATGCTGCGGGCGACCTCGGTCGAGCCGGTGAAGACGATTCCCGCGACATCCGCATGCGCGGTCAGCACGGCGCCGATTCGGCCGTCGCCGGTGACGAGATGCAGCGCGCTTCTGGGGATGCCGGCCTCGTGCAGCAGGGCGACGGCCTCGCGCGCGATGCGCGGCGTCTGCTCGGCTGGTTTTGCGACCACGCTGTTGCCGGCCATCAGCGCCGCCGTGACCTGGCCCAGGAAGATCGCCAGCGGAAAATTCCACGGCGAGATCGCGACGAAGACGCCGCGGCCGCGCAGGGTGAGCGCATTGCTCTCGCCGGTCGGGCCCGGCATGGCGGCATCGTTCCCGAACAGCTTGCGGCCCTGCGCGGCATAGTAGCGGCAGAAGTCGGCGGCTTCGCGCAGCTCCGACAGCGCATCATCGAGCGTCTTGCCGCCCTCGGCTTGCAACAGCGCGATGAAACGGGCGCTCCGGCTCTCCAGCAGATGCGCGGCCTGCTCCAGCGCCGCCGCGCGCGCGCCCGCCGGCGTCCGGCTCCAGGCGACAAAGCCGGCGCTCGCAGCAGTCACCGCCGCGTTGGCCTTATGCGGCGTCGCGTCGGTGATGGGCTTGAGATCGGCCGCCTCGGTCCTGACGTCCATCAGCAGCTGGTCGAGTGCGGCACGCTCACCGAATTCGACGCCGCGCGAATTGCGCCGCTCCGGCGCGAACAGATCTGCCGGCAGCGGAATCCTGGGATGAGGTGCCTGTTGCGGTCGGCCAATGGCATCCGCCGGGCGCTGCAGCAGCGCCGAAACCGGCACGCGATAATCGGCCGCCTGCGCCACGAACGACGAGTTGGCGCCGTTCTCCAGCAGCCGTCGCACCAGATAGGCGAGCAGATCGCGATGACTGCCCACCGGCGCATAGGTGCGGTAGGCGATATCAGAGTGGTCCTTGGCAAGCTGCTCGTACAGCGCTTCGCCCATGCCGTGCAGGCGCTGGAATTCGAAGCCGCCGCTGCCGGCTGCGAGCTCCAGCACGGTCGCGACCGTCAGTGCGTTGTGGGTGGCGAATTGCGGGAAGATGCGCGGCCGCAAGGCCAGCAGCTTCGTCGCGCAGGCGACGAAGTTCAGATCCGTCATCGCCTTGCGCGTGAACACGGGGTAGCCGTCGAGGCCGCGCTCCTGTGCGCGCTTGATCTCGGTATCCCAATAGGCGCCCTTGACCAGCCGCACCATCAGCTTGCGGTCATGCGCGCGGGCAAGTTCGTCGACATAGTCGATCACTGCGCTGGCGCGTTTCTGATAGGCCTGGATCGCCAGGCCAAATCCGTCCCAGCCGGCAAGTGAGGCATCGGCGAGCGTCGCCGCGATCACGTCGAGCGACAGTTCCAGCCGATCGGCTTCCTCCGCGTCGACGGTGAAGTTCAGGTCGTAGGTCTTGGCGCGCTGCGCGAGGTCCAGCAGTTGCGGCACCAGCTCGGCCATTACGCGCGCGCGGCTGATCGCCTCGAAGCGCGGATGCAGCGCCGAGAGTTTGACCGAGATGCCGGGCCGGTCGGGCAGGGGATGCGGGCCCGCCCCTTTGCCGATGGTTTCGATCGCACTGGCATAGGCGTCGAAATAGCGCTTGGCGTCGGCGGCCGTGCGCGCGCCTTCGCCGAGCATGTCGAAGGAATAGCGCGGCTTCTGGCCGGAGCGCGGCCGGCCCCGCTCCAGCGCCTGCTCGATGGTCTCGCCTAGCACGAAATGATTGCCCATCAGCCGCATCGCCTGGCGCGTGGCGGTGCGCACGGCAGGTGCGCCCAGCCGCTTCACCAGCCGGCCGATGGTGCCGTCGGGTGTCTCGCCGGGCTGGATCACCCGCGCCGACAGGCCGAGCGCCCAGGCCGAAGCGTTGACCAGGAAGGCGGTGGACTTGGTCTCGTGATGGATGAAGTCGCCCTCGCCGAGCTTGTCCTCGATGAACTGGTCGGCGGTACGGGCATCAGGCACGCGCAGCAGCGCTTCCGCCAGCACCATCAGCGCGAGGCCCTCCTTCGTCGACAGCGCAAACTCCCGCAGCATGTCCTCGACCCCGCCGAGCCGGTCGTCGCGTTTGCGGATCGTCTCGATCAGCCGCGTCGCGATGCGGTCGATCCGCGCCTCCTGCGGCAGGCTCAGATGCGCCGATGGCAATAGGCGCGCAGCAAGGTCGGCGTCGTCGGGTGCGTAGGGAGCGGTGAAGGGCGGCGGGATGTTCGGCATGGCGTGTCCTGTGGCTGAAATTCAGGATAAAGCCCGCATGGCCGTAGTTCGATAGACAATCTAGCCACTTTGCCTTAGAAAATGAAGACCATTCGCCATTTGGCCTCGTAAGATATGGAACTTGATCGCATCGACCGGAAAATCCTCTCGATTTTGCAGGAGGATGGGCGCATCGCCAATGTCGAGCTCGCCGAGCGCATCGGGCTGTCGCCGACCTCGATCGGCGAGCGGCTGAAGCGCTTGCAGCGCGAGGGTTTTGTCGAAGGCTATGGCGCGCGGCTCAACCCGCACCGGCTTGGCCTCGGACTCCTGGTGTTCGTCGAGGTGCTGCTCGACAAGACCACGCCCGACAATTTCGAGCGCTTCGCGCGTGCCGTGAAGCTCGCCCCTGAAGTGCTGGAGTGTCACATGGTTGCCGGCGGCTTCGACTATCTTGTGAAGGCGCGGCTGGCAGACATGGCCGCCTATCGACGCTTTCTCGGCGAGACCCTGCTGTCGATGCCGGGCGTGCGCGAGACGCGGACCTATGCGGTGATGGAGGAGATCAAGCGCGACGCACCGCTGCCGGTGGGTTAGC
Source organism: Bradyrhizobium sp. USDA 4354 (assembly GCF_054060315.1). Classification (NCBI taxonomy): domain Bacteria; kingdom Pseudomonadati; phylum Pseudomonadota; class Alphaproteobacteria; order Hyphomicrobiales; family Nitrobacteraceae; genus Bradyrhizobium; species Bradyrhizobium sp. USDA 4354. The sequence continues at coordinate 2,898,632 of NZ_JBSSDC010000001.1, forward strand.
GAAGTGCTGTCGCGATTGTCATTGCTGTGGTTTGATAAGCGGTCTTCGCAGGAAAAATAGCTATCCTTGTGCAATCGCAACGCCTGTCGTCGAGTGCACCGGCCGTCTTCTTAAATTTTCTTGGCCCGCTCCCGGACAAATCCGGGAGGCAGCAAAAGCTGGCGCGGGCTTATACTTTGAGGTTCTCCGCGGAGGTCTTGCCCCGGTTTGCGATCTCTTCGTATTCCACCGTCTGTCCCTCGTTCAGGGTGGACAGACCGGCTTTCTGCACTGCCGAGATATGCACGAACACATCCTTGCCACCCGACGCAGGCTGGATAAATCCATAACCCTTCGTCGGGTTGAACCACTTGACCGTACCTTTAGCCATCACGACTTCTCCGCGGGTCTTCCTCCGAGATCTCGAACCGCCAGTCCCCGCCAACCGGCCGGTTCGGTCCTGCAGGATACGCGGAATGTGGCGGGCTTGGTAGCTCAAACCACATCGGCATTCTGCTGAATTCCGCTCAACTTCGTGGCGTTTTTACCGGTTTTGCCCGTTTCGCGGTCAAATGGCTCGTGCGCCGCAAGCCATGCTGCGGAGGAAAGGGCGATACGGCGTAGCCCTCCAGGGGAGGGTAAGCGCGCGCGTGATGCGGTCCGTCAGTAAGTCGCGGCCAGATAATCGACGATCTTGCCGACATCAGCATCGTCGATCGGCGCGCCATAGACCTTGATCATCTTGGTCACCTCGGCCTGCCAGAAGCCCTTCTTGTCCTTCATCGGCGGCTGCGTGGCGATGTAGTCGGACGAGTGGCAGGCGCTGCAATTGCCCTGCACGACCTCGAGATTGGGCCCGGGCTTGAAGGCTGCGACCTCGTCGGGGGTCTTGTAATTGACCGGAGCGGCAAACGCCGAACCCACCGCGGCGGCGAGGGCGAGCGTGATGGTGAGGAGAACGGTGCGCTGCATGATCAGTCTCCTTCAGGCCACGCTGACGCGGACGGTTTCGACCACGTTGCGTAGATAGCCCGCCGGGTTCCAGCGCGGCGTATCCGGCTGGGTCTCGCCGCCATTGCCGGTGGCGCGGACCTTGAGCTCGTGGCTGCCGGATGCGAGCTTCACCGGCAGCTTCCATTCGCGGAACGCGTATTTGCCGAGATCCTTGCCGAGTTTCGCGCTGGTCCAGGTCCTGCCGCCGTCGGTCGAGACCTGGACCTCCTTGATGCCCTTGCCGCCGTCGAAGGCGATGCCGCGCAGGGTCACAGCTCCCGCCTTCAGCTTGGCGCCATCAGGCACGCTGGTGATGAAGGAGCGGATGGTGAAGCGGTTGATCGGGATGGTCGCCTTCGGCGCGGTGCCCGGCTCGACCGCGTTGTTGGGCGTGTCAGGGATTCGATAGGCCGACTTCATCCAGAAGCCGTCATAGACGTTGTCGATGACGGTGATCTCGTTGAGGTGCTTGAGCCAGTAGGTGCCGTAATAGCCGGGCACGATCAGGCGCAGCGGGAAGCCGTTGAGGAACGGCAGATCCTCGCCGTTCATGCCATAGGCCAGCATCACCTCGCTGTCGGTGGCGTGCTCGAGATCGAGCGCCTTGACGAAATCGGGCGTCTTGTCGTTGACCGGCCCGTCCATGCCGCCAAACGTCACCTGCTTGGCGCCGGTCTGGACGCCCGCCATCTCCAGCACCGCCTTCAGCGGCACGCCGCGCCAGCGCGCACAGCCCATCGCGCCGTTGGCGAGCTGGCCGCCGGCGACACGCGGCTCGAAGAAGCCGCGGCTGTTGCCGGAGCACTGGTTGACGGCGACGATCTCCGTCGCCTTCATCTTCCTGATGTCCTTCAGCGACAATTTCAGCGGCTTGTCGACCTTGCCCTTGACCTCGAGCGTGAATTTGTCGGGGTCGAGATTGTAGGGCAGGTCGGAGAGGTGATAGCGCACGAAGAACGCGTTGTTCGGCGTGATCGGGCCGCCGTTGAACACCGCAAACGGCGTCTCCAGCTGCGGCGGTCGGCTGGTCAGGCCGATCATCGGCCGCTTCTGCGGATATTTCACCAGCGGCCGTTCGCCATTGACGAAGGGCAGGGTGACGGTGTCGAGTGCCAGCGCTCGGGTGGAATTCAGTGTGGCCGCAAAGGCGGCAAGCCCCGCTCCTTTGAGCAGGTCGCGTCGATCGAACATTCTGGTCTCCTCCCGGAGCTTTTTGTTGGACCAGCGGTCATCACCACAATCCTACGCTCATCTGTCGCAACGATTTGGATGAAGTCAATTCGTGCTTTCGCAGCAAGCCTATGCCGCTGCGTTGCAGCAGGCCGGTGTTACGCATGCAACGAGATTGAGGCGACCTGCGGCCGTAGCGAAGGTGTGCTCCCTCGCCCCGTTCTTACGGGGAGAGGGTTGGGGTGAGGGGCCTCTCTCCACACGTGAGATCCATCGAGAGACCTGTACCCCCTCACCCGGATCGCTGCGCGATCCGACCTCTCCCCGCAAGCGGGGAGAGGTGAAGAAAGATCACGCCGCCACGCGCTCGCCGCGATCGACCAGCACCGCCAGCTCCCTTGCATCCGCCACCACGCGCACGGCCATCGGCTCGTCGCGGCCGCGGATTGCGACCTCCTGCTGCGGCAGGGCGTCCTCGGCAAGACTTGCGGTGCGGCGGACCTCTTCCGAGACGATGGCCTCGCAGGCCAGCGTCTTGGTCATGTCCTGCAGGCGAGCGGCGACGTTGACGGCATCGCCGAGCGCGGTGAAGACGATGTGATCGCGATAGCCGATGTCGCCGATGATGACCTCGCCGCCGTGGATGCCGATGCCGAAGCGGATCGGCTGGCGCAGATCATGGCTCAGCAGCGCGTTGAGCTCGTCGATGTGCATGGCGATGCCGGAGGCCGCCTTCAGGGCCTGCCGGCAGGCTGCTTGCGGATCGGCCGACAGCCCGAACAGCGCCAGCATGCCGTCGCCGACGAACTGGTTCGGCTGGCCGCCGTTTTCGATGACGGCCTGCGACACCGCGCCGAGGAAGCGGTTGACGATGAAGACGGTGTCGAACGGCAGCCGCTTCTCGGCAAGCTGCGTCGAGCCGCGCATGTCCACGAACAGGCTGACGAGATAGCGCTCCTGGCCGATGCGCGCCGGTGTCGAGGCCTGCCCATCCGTTGAATGCGTGTGAGGTGTGAAAAGCTGAAAGAAGGAGAGGTCGGACGTCGGCCGCAGCTGGCAGGCCAGCCGGATCGAGGGATCGGCGGTGCCGACGCGGGTGAGCACGAAGGCCTCGCGTTGCGACGGTTCGGGCAGGACGCCGTGATCGCCGATGACGCGAATGCGGCAGGTCGAGCAGCGGGCGCGGCCGCCGCAGACGCTGGCATGCGGCACGTTGTGGCGCAGGCTTGCCTCCAGCACGGAGAGGCCCTTTGGCACGCGCACCGTCTTGCCGTTGCCGTAGGACAGCGCGATCATGCCGCCGCGCCGTTCGCGCCAGGCCCGCACGCCGCGCGCGGCCAGCGCCAGTCCCAGTAGTCCAAAATAACCCATGGTGAGACCACCGGCGATACGGTCGAGCGTATTGTTTTCCGCGACCGTGCCGACCTGACGGCGGGCCAGATTTTGCGAACGCCAGTCTCGATCGTCGCTCTCGATCTCGATGCTGCGGCCGCCCTGATAGATGCCGAGCAGCGACAGCGTCGGGACCAGCACGGCGGCCGCGAGCAAATAGGGTGCCGCGCGCGTGAAGAAGGCCTTGAGGCGAAGCCAGAAATAGATGCCGATGCAGCCGTGGATCCAGGCGATGAGTAGCAAGATTGACATCTGCCAGAGCCGGCCCGGCGCGGCGACGAAGAACAAATAGAGCTCCTGCGGATAGAGCTTCTCGTGTCCGTACAGCGTCTGTCCGAGCCGCACGCCGATGACGTGGCCCATGACGAGGACGGGGATGCTCAAGCCGAGCACGAGCTGGAGCGGCTCGATGGTCCGCCAGCGGAACTGCCGGCGCTGATACAGCGCGTAAATGCCGAGACCCATATGGGTCAGAGCCGCCGTGTAGAACACGATCGCGACTGGCAGGAACTGCCAGAACAGGGTGTGGTAGTAGACACCGGCCTCCATGGCATCGACCGAGATGTTGCCGAGCGCATGGTTGAGGAAATGGCTGACCACATAAGAGAACAGGATGATTCCGCAGATGAGCCGCACCTGCCGCACGCTGGTGGCGCGGACGAGTTCGGGCATATGTACGGGAGCGGTGGCCATGATTCGGTTGTATCAGGTCATGAAAGAGAACAGCCAGCGTAGCGCTTAATTCCCGATGTGGACAGGCTGCGAGGTCACATGCCTGGGAAGCGCTTCACACTCCACCGTCGTCCCGGACAAGCGCGCCCCGAAGGCGCGCGCCGATCCGGGACCCATAACCACAGGGCGCGGTTGTGGCGCGGGGCGGTAACTGCGAGTCTTCGCTGCACTCCTCCCTGTGGCTATGGGTCCCGGGCCTGCGCTTCGCTTGCTCGGGACGACACCTATGTTGGGACTGCCTACATTGACTCCCCTTCCCAAGTCGGTGAAAAGCGCGGTCGTGACGATCGCTCCCGACATCTCTGCGAAGCCAGACGGCGCCAAACGCCGTCTCATTCTTGTTGCAGTGCTCGTCATCGCCGCGATGACCGTGCTGCGCATCGTCTATGCCTCCGCGATCGAGCTGCGCACGGACGAAGCCTATTACTGGACCTGGTCGAAGGAGGCCGCGCTCAGCTTCCTCGATCATCCCCCAGGGATCGCCTGGCTCATTCGCTTCGGCACCGCGATCTTCGGCGACACCGCGCTCGGGGTGCGCTTCGGCGGCATCGTCGCGATGCTGGTGACGCAGCTGCTGCTCGCTGACATCGTGCGCCGCCTCACGCATGATGCGCGCGCCGTCATGTTCGCGGTGCTGATGCCGGAGGCCGCGCTCTATTACGGCTTGCTGATGGCCAAGGTCGCGCCCGATGTCGCGATGATTCCGTGTGCGATGGCGATGATGTGGTCGCTGGTGCGGCTCGCACAGGGCGGCGACGGCCGGTGGTGGCTCGCGGCCGGCCTGTTCGCAGGCCTCGCGATGCTCTCGAAATTCACCGCGATCATGTTCGCGCCCGCGGTCGCCGCTTTTCTGCTGGTGCCGGATTGGCGCTGGCGCTGGCTGCGCAGTCCTTACCCTTACCTCGCGGTGCTGGTTGCGATAGCGGTTTTCTCACCGGTGCTGATCTGGAACGCGCAGCACGACTGGGCCTCGTTCCGCTTCCAGGGCGTGCGCGCCACCGCCAATTACGGCATCTCGCTGCGCACGATCGGCGATTACATCGGCCTGCAATTCGGCCTGGTCGGCTTCGTCATGCTGCCGGTGGTGCTGACGGGCCTGGTGCTGACGGCCTGGCGCGGTTATCGCACGCGCGAGCCGGTCGCGATCCTGCTGTCGACCGCGGTGCTGGTGCCCTTCCTCTATTTCTTCGTGAAATCGCTGACGCTGCGGGTCGGCGACACCTGGCCGATGTTCATGTGGCCGGTGGGCTTTGCGGCTGCGGCCGTGAACCTCGTCACGATGACGAAAGAGGGATGGTCGGCCCGCATGCTCAAATCGTCGCTGTTCTGGGCCAATACGGCGATCGTCTCGGGAATCGCCTTCGTCGTCATCGTGTTCCTCTATTACGTTGCGGCGCCTTGGAATCTGCTCGGCAAGATCGATCCGATCGGCGCCGAGGCCGGCTACGAGCAGGTCGCGGCGCGCGCGCAGGCTGCCCTCGACGTAACAGGCGCGACCTGGATCGCCACTACCGACTATCGCACCTACGCCATGATGCGCTGGCTGTTCAGGGGGCGCGTACCCGTGGTCGAGATCAACGAGCGCGGCCGCTTCCAGGATTTTCGCGATCCCGGCATGGACCGGATCAGGGGGCATGCGGGGATCTATGTCGGGCGCGAGCCGGACAATCGTTCGTCGCTGTGGGAGAGCATCCCGGCGAAACGCGAGCAGCTCGGCCAGGTCGAACGCCGCTGGCGTGGCGTCCTGGCGGATACTTATGTGCTGGAAAAGCTCACCGGCTGGACCCCAGAGCTCGCCCCGCCGAAGGACTCGCCGCTGTTCCAGTGGCGCGTGCTGGCGGGAGAATTCGAAAAGCGGGAGCGCGCCTAGCGCGCCTTCTCTTACCCTCCCCTGGAGGGCAGGGGAATCGCATGTGGGATTCTGTAAGTCATTGCGAAGCGGCGAGAAATTGATTCTGAAGGTAGCTCCTGATTCGGATGGAGCGGCCGATGAACCGATTTGCGGAGTGCTTCGAGGAATTGCCGGACCCGCGCGCGGACAATGCGCTGCACGATCTGACGGAGATTTTGTTCATTGCGTTGATGGCGACGCTGTGTGGGGCAACGAGTTGCACCGACATGGCGCTGTTTGCGCGGATGAAGGCCTATCTTTGGGAGGGTGTGCTGGTGCTCGAGCATGGTCTGCCGAGCCACGACACGTTCAGCCGCGTGTTCCGCATGCTCGATCCGGCAGCGTTCGAGAAAGCCTTCCAGCGCTTCATGAAGGCCTTTGCGGAAGGCGCGAAGATCAAACAACCGAGGGGAGTGATCGCGCTCGACGGCAAAGCGCTGCGGCGCGGCTACGAGCGCGGCAAGAGCCATATGCCGCCCGTCATGGTGACCGCTTGGGCGGCGCAGACCCGCATGGCGCTGGCCAACGTGCAGGCGCCGAACAACAACGAAGCTGCCGGCGCGTTGCAGTTGATCGAACTTCTGCAGCTCAAAGGCTGCGTGGTGACGACCGATGCGCTGCATTGCCATCGCGGCATGGCCAAAGCGATTGTGGCACGGCGCGGCGATTACGTGCTGGCGGTGAAGGAGAACCAGCCGGCGCTGTTGGCCGACGCCAAGGCTGCCATCGGTGCCGCAACGCGCAAGGGAACCAGAGCGACCACCACCACCGATGCCGATCACGGGCGCAAGGAAAGGCGCACTGCCGTTGTCGCACCGGTCAAGGACATGGCGCAAAAGCACGACTTTCCCGGGATCAAGGCCGTGGCCAGGATCACCAGCAAGCGCGGCAAAGACAAGGCCATCGAGCGCTTCTTCCTGATGAGCCAAGCCTACAGCTCCAAGGATGTTCTGCGTATCGTCCGTACTCACTGGACCATCGAAAACGGCCTGCATTGGCCGCTCGACGTCGTCCTCGACGAGGATCTGGCCCGCAACCGCAAGGACAACGCCCCGGCCAACCTTGCCGTACTCCGGCGTCTTGCCCTCAATGTCGCCAGAGCCCATCCCGATACAACCACCTCCTTGCGCCTCAAGCTTAAGCGCGCCGGATGGAACGATGCCTTTCTCTTCGAGCTTCTTGGCCACATGCGATAGCCCTACCCTGGAGGGGGAGGGTCGATCGCGCGCAGCGCGAGCGGGGTGGGGTGATCTCCCCGCTCGGGCAGTTTTCGAGGTGGAGAGACCGTCACCCCACCCCGCTACGCATTGCGCTGCGCTCCATGCGCAGCGACCCTCCCCCTCCAGGGTAGGGTAAGCAAGAGCGCACTACTCCTCGTCGTCCTTCTTCCGCAAAAGATCCGTCGCCAGATCCGACAGCTTCGGCTGCGGCAGCGCCGCGAACGGCAGCGGCCTCGTCACGTCGATTGCGGCCAGTCCCAGCCGCGCCGTCAGCAGACCATTCAGCACGCCTTCGCCGAGCCGCTGCGACAGCTTTGCCGCGATGCCGTGGCCGAGCATCTGCTGCACCAGGCTGTCGCTCGCGGCCATGCCGCCGGTGATGGCGAGATGGGCGACGACGTGGCGGAGCAGGCGGATCATGCCGAGCGCGCCGGGGCGACCGCCATAGAGATAGGCGAGCTGGCGGATCAGGCGCAGTGCGGCGACGAACACGAACAGCACGTCGATCGCCGCGCGGGGCGAGACCGCGGTGACGATCGAGACTTTTTGCGCCGCTGACGACACCAGCCGCCGCGCTTCCGCGTCCAGCGGCGACATCAGTTCGCGCTCGGCGAGCCGGATCATGTCGGCACCGTCGATGATCTCGCCGGCATGGCTTTCCAGTGTGGCGCGGGCGCGCGCCAGTTGCGGGTTCTGATGCGCGATCTTGAGCAGGTCCTGCACGATGACGCGGCTCTCCCTGCGATCGTCATTGGCAAGCACTGCGGCCGCGCGCTGATGCAGCTTCTCGATCGTGGTGAGGCGCGCCAGGCCGAATGCCTCGCGCCCGATCACCACTGCGAGCGCCAGCGCGGTGACGAACGCGAAGGCAACGCCGACGAAGCCGAGCGTTTCGCTGCGCGCAAACAGGTCTTCGATCAGATGGACGACGCTGAGCCCGGTGCCGAGCAGCGTCAGCCCGGCGAGGCCGGACCAGAACAGCGTGCCCCACGGGAAGCCGCGCCGCACCGGACGCGCGGCCTCAATCGGCACCGGCAGCGCCATTGGATCTGGCTCCGGCGTGATCTGGATCGTGCCGCGACCGAGCCGTCCCGTTTCGTCGGCCTCCGTGACGACGACGCCGGGATCGTCGAGCCGGAACGTCGCCGGCCGCCGCTGCTGGGATCGGTCGTTCATGCGAGCTTGTCTCCGATCAGGAACTGCAAGGCACGGTCAAGGCGGATGTGTGGCAGCGTCGGCTCGTCAGCACCCTCGCGCTCGAGCCTTGGCGGGCGGAAGCGCAGGAAGCGGAAGTCACTTTTCTCGGCGGCCTCCGTCGCAAGCCCGCGGAACGCGTCCGCACCGTTGAACAGCGGCTCGGGATCAAGCGGCAGGTCGCCCGGAAAGGTCGCAACCTCGGTGTTGCCGTCGAAGAACTCGCCGCCGGCGCTTTCGCCCGCGGCCGGCGTTCCCAGGATCGACGGCAATTTGTCGCGGCCACGCGCCACCTGCGCCTCGCGCGTGGCGCGCACGGCGGCGAGCGCCACGACGTCGATCTCCGCGCCGGTATTTTCCGCGCGCGCGACCGCGCCCGAGACGGCGCGGCGCAGCACGGCCTCGAGACGGTCGTGGCTGGAATGATGCAGATGATCGGCCTTGGTCGCCGCAAACAGGATGCGGTCGATGCGCGGCCGGAACAGGCTGGAGAGCAGGGTGCTGCGGCCGATGTTGAAGCAGTCGAGAATGCCGGCGAGCGCGGATTCGAGATCGTGCAGCGCCTCGGGGCCGGAATTGAACGCGGCGAGCGCATCGGCCAGCACGATCTGGCGATCGAGCCGCGCAAAATGATCGCGGAAGAACGGCCGCACCACGACCTCCTTGTAGGCCTCGAAGCGCCGCACCATCATCGCCCAAAGCGATCCCTCAGGCGCCTGCCCACCCGCGGGCACGTCGAGCGGCGCAAAGGTCAGCGCGGGTGAGCCTGCGAGATTGCCGGGCATCAGGAAGCGGCCGGGCGGCAACAGGCTCATCGCAAACCGCTCGTCGCGGCAGGCGCGAAGATAATCGGTGAAGAGCTTTGCGGCCGTCAGCGTCGCCTGCTCGTCCTCGCGCGCTTCGGGCTTGAGCGTTGCGAGATGGGCGTGCCACTCGGCCGCGAGATGCGCGCGCGGCGCCTCGCGCGACAGCGCCAGGCTCTCCGCCGACCATTGCTCGTAGCTTTTCTGGAGCAGCGGCAGGTCCAGCAGCCATTCGCCGGGATAGTCGACGATGTCGAGCGTCAGCGTGCGGTCGGCGCCGTTCGGGCGCTGGTAAGCGATGACGAGCCTGAGCTCGCTGATGTCGACGGTCGAGTTCGGCCAGCGCCGCTCCTCGATCAGCGCGCGCAGATGGCTTTCATAGGCAAAGCGCGGTACCGCGTCGTCCGGCTGCGGCGCCAGATGCGCCCGTGCGATCCGGCCCGAAGCATAGGCCTCGAACACCGGAAACCGGCCGCCGCGCGTCAGCCCGTGGATCAGCGCGGTGATGAATACGGTCTTACCGGCGCGCGACAGGCCGGTGACACCAAGCCGCACCGTCGGATTGAAGAAATGCTCGCCATAGTCGATCAGCGCCCGCGCCGACAGCCGCGCCTCCTCGACCATATCCTGGAAACTGAATGCCATATGAACGTGAGGGGATCTCGGGCGGGGATACGCAAGATGGACTAGTCACAAAAGTGGCAACTGCCTGAGGAAAATCAAGCTTTCATACTTCCACCGCCTTTGTCGGCAAATCAGCCGTTTGAACGATGCGCCGATCCCGAAAGACCCATGCAAGAGGGCATTGCCACGCTGCGGATTGCCATGACCGTCTTCCAAATGAAACAGTTCGCGTCCAATTCTGTCCACGCCGCAGCTGACGCGATTGGATGGAACTACGACCGCGCCGAGCTGATCGCCGATGGCATTATCCATGCGATCGGCGTGCTCTCCGGCATCATCGCCGCGACCGTGCTGGTGGTGCTGGCGGCGGTCTATGCCGACGCCACCGACATCGTCGGCGTCTCGATCTATGTCGCTGGCCTGCTCGCGATGCTGGTGCTGTCGGCGACCTATAATCTCTGGCCGGTGTCGCCGGCCAAATGGCTGCTGCGGCGGTTCGACCATTCCGCGATTTATCTGCTGATCGCCGCGACCTACACGCCGTTCATCCTGGAAGTGAAGGACAGCGTGTTCGCGCTGGTGCTGCTCGCCGGCGTCTGGTGCGTGGCGATATCAGGCATCGTGCTGAAGCTGCTCTATCCTGGCCGGTTCGATCGCGTCTCGGTCGGCATCTACCTCGCGATGGGCTGGAGCGGCATGATGCTCTACGACGCCGTGGTCAGGGCGTTGCCCGCGTTGGTGCTGGGCTTCATCCTTGCGGGCGGCCTGCTCTACAGCTTTGGCGTGATCTTCCACGCCTGGCGGCGGCTGCGCTTCCAGAATGCGATCTGGCACGGCTTTGTCTTGGCCGGCGCGGCATGCCATTATACCGCGGTGCTCGACCTCGTGTTGAGCTGAGTAGGACCCGCGACACGGAATAAGCGGCGCGGTATAAAGCGGTCCAAGACAATATCAAGACAAGAGGAGACGTCGCATGCAGGTGACCGGCAAGGTCGTGGTCGTCACGGGCGGCGCAAACGGCATCGGCAGGGCGCTGTGCGAGGCCTTTCACAACGCGGGCGCAGCCAAGGTCGTCGTAGCGGACATGGACGCCGCCAATGCGAGGGCGGTCGCGGCCATGGTTGATGGTGCCGCCTTCAAATGCGACGTCGCGCAGGAAAAGGACATCGCCCATGTCATCGAGGAGACCGAGCGGCAGTTCGGCCCGATCGAGCTGTTCTGCTCCAACGCCGGCATCGGCGGCGGCTTCGATCCGATGTCGGAAAATGCTGGCGGTGCCTCGGATGAACCCTGGCAGCGCAGCTGGGCGATCCACGTCATGGCGCATGTCTATGCGGCGCGGCATCTCGTCCCCCGCATGAGGGCGCGCGGCGGCGGCTATTTCCTCAACACCATCTCGGCCGCAGGCCTCTTGTCGCAGGTCGGCAGCCCGGCTTATTCGACGACGAAGCATGCCGCGGTCGGCTTTGCCGAAAATCTTGCGATCTCGCACAAGGCCCACAACATCAAGGTCTCGATCCTCTGCCCGCAGGGCGTCGACACCAACATGCTGCGCTCGATCCCCAAGGGCCCGCAATCCGGCGACGGCGACCTGACGCCCGAGCAGGTGGCGAAAGACGTGCTCGCCGGCCTCGAGCAGGAAACCTTCCTGATCCTGCCGCACCCGCAGGTGCTCGGCTACATGCGCAAGAAGACCGAGAACTACGACCGCTGGATCGGCGGCATGGCCAAGATCCAGGCGAAGATGCGGGAAGAGTTCGGGAAGTAGACCTCTTGTAGCCCGGATGGAGCGAAGCGTAGTCTGGGACGGTCCGCGTTGCAGGGCCCGGGATTGCGCTTGCGCTCCATCCGGGCTACGCGGCTACGCCACCGACTTCACCTCCTCCCCCATCCGGCTCTGCCTGAGCGCCCGCGCATAGAGCATCATGCCCTCGCGCACTGTTCGCTGCTCGGCCGCCGTTAGCGCCGCCAGCGCGCCGCGCACCTGCTGCCGTCCGAACGCATGCAGCGCTTCCAGCGTGCGGCGGCCCTTCGCCGTCAGCGACAACAGCTTGCTGCGTGCATCAAGCTCATCCGGCGTCTCCCGCAGCTCGCCGCAATCGATCAGCTTGCGTACCATGCGGCTGACGCTCGATTTTTCCAGGCGCAGGAAGTCGCCGAGCTCGCCCGACGTGATCGGGCCGCGGATGCCGATCTCCAGGATGGTGTGGACCGCCGAGGGCGGATAGTCCGAGGCCGCCACCGTCGCGTCCATGAAGCCGAGCTCGCGCACCATCAGCCGCGAGGCGGCGCGAATGTCGTCGATCAGCGCAAGTTCGACCATCTTGACTCCCGGCATATAGTTGTATCATACAACTATATGCGCAGAGCGGCGCATGCAAGCGTTTTGGAGTGGGCCATGACCGGAACTTTGCCAACCGGAATGCGGATGAGGGGCAAGGTCTGCCTGGTCACGGGCGGCGGCAGCGGTATCGGGCGTGCCACCGCGCTACGGATGGCCTCAGAGGGCGCCGAGGCAATCCTTGTCGCCGGTCGGCGCGAGCCCGAGATCGACGCCACCGCCGCAGCGTGCCGCGAGCTCGGTGTGGAGGCCGTCCCGGTCAAGACCGACATCACGCAGGAGGATGATGTCGCCCGGTTGGTGCAGGCGGCGGTCGAGCGTTGCGGCCGGCTCGACGTTGCCTTCAACAATGCCGGCTTCCAGGAGCGCCGCGCGCCGCTGGAGGAGCAGGGCACTGACATCTACGACAGCGTGTTCGATACCAATGTCCGCGCGCTGTTTCTCTGTCTGCGCCACCAATTGCCGGCGATGCTGGCGCAGGGGCACGGCAGCATCGTCGTCAACGCTTCCGTCAGCGGTGTGCGCAATCCCAATCCCGGCTTCTCGCTCTATTCGGCTTCCAAGGCCGCCGCGATCTCGCTGACGCGCTCGGCGGCGATGGAGAACGCTCCGCGCGGCATCCGCATCAACGCCATCGCTCCGGGCCGCGTCGTCACCGACATGATGCTGCGCGCCGGCGTCGGCGATGTCGCGACCGTCAGCGCAGGCTTGCCGCTGCGGCGGATGGGGAGCCCGGAGGAGGTGGCCGAGGCCGTGGTGTGGCTGGCGTCGGATGCGTCATCCTATGTGGTTGGGCACGTGCTGGCGGCCGACGGGGGATTTCTGGCGTCGTGATGCGTGGAGCGGTCGCGCCAAATGTTCAGTGTCGTCCTCGCGAACGCGCTAGTGCATGCACATATCTTCCCGAGTCTAATCAATGACTTGCCTCTGGAGTGCAGAGAAATGCTGCACTCCGGCGGACCGACCCTCGTGAATTCTCGTCGCTGAGTGGTGAGCAAGTCTTTGATTGAGAGTCGGTTTTTAGGTTCGAAAAGATATGTGCATGCACTAGCGCGTTCGCGGGGACGACAATCAGTGCTTCTGCCCGTACAGCACCGGCACCGCCGAATCCACGACGACCTCGACGAGGCTCGTGCCCGCAAACGCCATCCCGCGCTTCAGCGCATCGCCCAGTTCCGCGGCCTTGCTCACCCGCACCGCATCGCAGCCCATGCCTTCGGCAAGCCGGATGAAATCGATGCCCGGCAGCTCCAGCCCGGGCACATTGCGCACCTGCATCACCTGGCTGAACGAGCGCATCGCGCCGTAGCCGGAATTATTGATGACGACGACGGTGAGCGGCAGCTTGCGCTGCGCGGCCGTCCATAGCGCCTGGATCGAATACATCGCCGACCCGTCGCCGATCAGGCAGACCGTGCGGCTGTTCGGCTTGCCCAGCGCCATGCCGACGGCGGCGGGCAGGCTATAGCCGAGACCGCCGCTCGCCATGGTGTAGAAGCTGTCCTGGCCGCGCATCGGCAGGAATTTTTGCATCGCCGGCCGATGCGAGGGCACTTCCTCGACGAGTGATGCGCCATCCGGCATCGCCTGCGACAGCGAGTGCAGCAGGAATTCCACCGGCAGCGGATCGGCGGCCTGCGGCGCCGGCGGCAGCGTGCGGCCTTTTGGGGTGGCGCGCTTGGTCTCCGGCAACAGGTCGAGCAGCATGCTCAGTGCCGACTTCATCGTCGCGATGATGCTGGTGCCGACCGGCGTGACTGCTGCTGCATCCGGATCGTCGGTGATCTGGAAGATGGTCGCGCCGCCGTCGAAAATCGCGGCGTGGCCCTCGACGTGGAAGGTGAAGACCGGCGCGCCGATGACGACGACGAGGTCGTGCTCGCGCAGCGCATCGGACAGCTGCGCCGGCGAAGCGTGCAGGAAGCCTGCGAATTGCGGATGCCGCTCGGGGAACGAGCAGCGCGCCGAGAACGGGCTGACCCAGACGCTGGCCTTGGCCTTCTCGGCCACGCGCACCATCAGCTCCACCGCGCCGGCTCGATCGACGCCGGGGCCGACGACGAGGGCAGGATGTTTTGCAGAGCCGAGCGCTGTGACCAACGCCTTCATCGCCTCCGGCTCGGGACCGATCTCGCGGCTGACCTTGCGCGCCTCGACCGGTGCGCAGGCATGCGCCCAGTCGTCGATCGGGATCGACACGAAGGTCGGCCCGCACGGCGGCTGCATCGCGGTGTAATAGGCCCGCGCGATCGCGGCCGGCACGTCCTCAGGCCGCGCCGGCTCGACGCTGTACTTGACGTAGGGCCGCGGAAACTCCGACGCCCGCTCGGCATAGAGGAACGCCTGCAGCGGCAAGATCGAGCGCGCCTGCTGGCCCGCGGTGATCACGAGCGGCGTCTGGTTACGGTGTGCGGTGTAGATGTTGCCGAGCGCGTTGCCGACGCCGGCCGCCGAATGCAGATTGACGAAGCCGGCATTGCGCGTCGCCTGGGCATAACCATCGGCCATGCCGACGGCGGAGGCTTCCTGCAGCGCCAGCACGTAATCGATGTCGTCGGGCCAGTCGCTCAGGAACGGCAGCTCGGTGGAGCCGGGATTGCCGAACACCTTGTCGATGCCAAAGGCGCGCAGCAGGTCGAGCGTTGCCTGCTTGACGGTGACGGACTTGCTGCCGGTCTTGCCGTTCTTCGCCATGGTCTCCGTCCCGCGTGCTTGTTGTTACGACGTCATTCCGGGGCGCGAAGCGAACCCGGAATCTCGAGATTCTGGGTCCGGTCCTTTGGACCGCCCCGGAATGACGGTGTATCTATCACCACACCGCCGTGCCCTTCATCGTCGGCTGTCCCTCCGCATTCGCGGTCCACAGCTCCATGCTCGCGCCGCCGTCATTCGCGTTGACGGAGAACTCCGTGCCCTCGAACAGCGGCTGAAGCCCGCGATAGGTGAACTTCTTCGGCGCTTTGCCGCCGCGCAGCTTGGCGGCCATCTCGATGATCAGCGCCGCCTGCAGCGGTCCGTGGAAGATCAGGCCAGGATAGCCCTCGACCTTGGTCACGTAGTCGCGGTCGTAATGAATACGGTGGCCGTTGAAGGTCAGCGCGGAATAACGAAACAGCAGCACGGGATCGGAGACATGGGTCTCGCGATGCTGCGCGGTCGGCGGCGGAGGCGGGGCCTTGGCGCCGGCAGGTGCACTGCTCGTCATCTCGCGATAGACGATGTCCTGCCGCTCGCGGATGGCTGTGCCGCGGGGTGAGGAGATGCTGTGCTCGACCGAGACGAAGCACAGCGTGCCGGTCGAGCCGGTCTTCACTTGCACATCGGCGATGCGCGAGGTCCGCGTCGATTCATCGCCGACCTGCAGCGGCTGCAAAAACTCGATCTCGCCGCCGGCCCACATCCGGCGCGGCAGCGGCACCGGCGGCAGGAAGCCGCCGCGGGTCGGATGGCCGTCGGGCCCGAGCATCGACATCGGAAACACCGGCTGCGCCAGGCACCAATGCACCGTGAACGGCGCGGCGTCACCCGCCTTGGGCTCGCCGACCTCCTGGAACAGCGTCGCGCGCAGGCCTTTCACGAGCTGCGCGGTGACGATGTCGGTGGCCTCCGTGCTGCGGCCGATCCATTGCCGCAAATGATCGATGTCGAGCTTCTCGGTCATGACGCCTCGCTCTTTTTATTTGGACTGGGGACGTTCGCCGATGGCGGGCACCGGGCCGTAAGCGCGAGTCTCGCCGACGATGATCGGCGCCGGCGCGGGATAGCTGACGCGGCCGTTCGGCGTGTCGACCTCGATCCGGCGCAGATGCGGATGGTTGGTGAGGTCGGCCATGGTGTTGACCTCGGCGAACGCAATATCGGCGTCCGACAGCCGCTTCAAGAGCTCGTCGCGCGTCATCTTGCCGAAGATATCGGCGACGGTCTTGTCGGTGAAATCACGGTTTCGCACGCGCTCGACCATGTTGGCGAGGCGGGGATCGGCCGGCAAGTCCGGCTGGTCCAGCACCTTTGCGCACAGCGTCTTCCACTCGCGCTCGCTCTGGATCGAGATCAGGATGTCCTTGCCGTCCTTGGAGGTGAACACGCCGTAGGGCGCGATGGAGGGATGGCGCAGGCCCATGCGCTTGGGCGGATTGCCGGCCTCGGAATTCAGTAGCGGCACGGTGCACCAGTCCGCCATCACGTCGAACATGGAGATGCGGATGTCGGCACCCTTGCCGGTTCGCCCGCGCGCGATCAGCGCTTCCAGGATCGCAGCATGCGCGGTCGCGCCGGTCGCGACGTCGACGATCGACATGCCGACGCGCGAGGCGCCATCGGGATTGCCGGTGATCGAGGCAAGCCCGCTCTCGGCCTGGATCAGGAGATCATAGGCCTTGCGGTGCGCGTAAGGGCCTTCGTCGCCATAGCCGGTGATCGTGCATGAGATCAGCTTCGGATAGTCCGTCAGCAGCCGCTCGCGGGAGAAGCCGAGCTTGTCCATCGAGCCCGGCTTGAGGTTCTGGATCAGCACGTCGGCGCTGGCGATCAGCTTCTCGAGCTCGGCGCAGCCTTCTTTTGTTGCGAGGTCGACCACGACCGACTGCTTGCCGCGGTTGAGCCAGACGAAATAGCTGCTCTGCCCCTTGGCCGCCGCGTCATAGCCGCGGGCGAAATCGCCTTCGGGCCGCTCGATCTTGATTACCTCCGCGCCGGCATCTGCCAGGCGCGAGGAGCAGAACGGCGCCGCCACCGCCTGCTCGACCGCAATCACCCTGATCCCGTCAAGTGCTCCCATGATGGCTGCCTCAGTACGAGCGCGGCATGCCGAGCACATGCTCGGCAACGTAGGACAGCACGAGGTTGGTCGAGATCGGTGCCACCTGATAGAGCCGCGTCTCGCGGAATTTGCGCTCGACGTCGTATTCCTCGGCAAAGCCGAAGCCGCCATGGGTCTGGATGCAGGCGTTGGCCGCCTCCCAGGACGCATCGGCAGCTAACATCTTGGCCATGTTGGCCTCGGCGCCGCAATCGAGTCCGGCCTCGTATTTGCGCGTGGCTTCCTTCACCATCAGCTCGGCCGCGCGCATCGAGGCGTAGGCCTTGGCGATCGGGAACTGGATGCCTTGGTTCTGGCCGATCGGCCGGCCGAAGACGCTGCGCTCCTTGGCGTAGTGGGTGGCCTTGGCGATGAACCATTTGGCGTCGCCGACACATTCGGCGGCGATCAGGATGCGCTCGGCATTCATGCCGGAGAGGATATAGCGAAAACCCTTGCCTTCCTCGCCGATCAGGTTTTCCGCCGGCACCTTCATGTCGGTGAAGAACACTTCCGTGGTGGCGTGGTTCATCATGGTGCGGATCGGGCGGATCTCGAGGCCGTTGTTCTTGGCCTCGCGCATGTCGACGATGAACACCGAAAGGCCGTCGGTGCGCTTCTTGGCCTGCTCCTTCGGCGTGGTGCGCGCCAAGAGGATCATCAGGTCGGAATGCTCGGCGCGGCTGGTCCAGATCTTCTGGCCGTTGACGATGTAGCTGTCGTTGCCTTCCTTGCGCGCAAAGGTCTTCAGCGACGAGGTGTCGGTGCCGCTGGTCGGCTCCGTGACGCCGAAGGCCTGCAGGCGCAATTCGCCGCTCGCGATCTTCGGCAGGTATTTTGCCTTCTGCTCGGCATTGCCGTGCCGCAGCACGGTGCCCATCGTGTACATCTGGGCGTGGCAGCCGCCGCCGTTGCAGCCGGCGCGCTGGATCTCTTCCAGGATCGCGGCGGCGGCGGAAAGCTTCAGGCCCGCGCCGCCATATTCCTCGGGGATCAGCACCGAGAGATAGCCGGCTTCAGTCAGCGCGTCGACGAAGGCCTTGGGGTAAGCCATCTCGCGATCGAGCTTGCGCCAATATTCGCCGGGGAACTGCGCGCAGAGCTTTGCAACGGCCTCGCGGATGTCGGCGTAATCTTCGGTGTGGTGTTCTTGACTCATGGCGTTTCCAATTCTTAGCGGCAGTTAAGATAACGCCGGCCAACCCATGGGCGTTGTGAAAACAACGCCCGCCCCCTATGCTCATTTGTTATAGCGTATGGAGTAGCCTTCCAGGATTGGCAAGCATGGATTTCCGGCAGCTCAGGACCTTCAGTTGCGTGGCGGAGCTCGGCAGCCTCTCCAAGGCCTCCGACACGCTGCGCGTGGCGCAGCCGGCACTCAGCCGGCAGATCAAGTTGCTGGAACACGAGCTGCGCACCGATCTGTTCACCCGCAACGGCCGCGGCATGGTGCTGACCGAGGCCGGGCGCCTCTTGCTGGCGCGCACCTCCGGCATCGTGCGGCAGATCGATCAGATCCGCGACGACATCCAGTCCGCCAAGGGGCCGCCGTCCGGCCAGGTCGTGCTCGGCCTGGTTCCGACCGTGAGCTGCGTGCTGTCGGCGCGCTTTGCGCGGCGCTGCGTCGAAAAATTTCCCGGCATCTCGCTGCGCATCGTCGAGAGCTACAGCGGCCATCTCGTCGAATGGCTGCATCGCGGCGAGATGGACCTCGCCATCCTCTACGGCCGCTCGGCCGATCTGCATCTCAACGTGCAGAGTCTCGGCCGCGACAACATCGTCGCGGTCGGCCCGCGCGGCTGCGGCCTTGCGCGCAAGAAGAGCGTCGATGTCGGCTGGCTCTTGCGGCAGCGGCTGGTGCTGCCCAGTCATTCCCACGGTCTCCGCGCCCTGATCGAGCACGCCGCCGCCCAGCGCAAGATCAAGCTCGACGTCCAGCTGGAGGCGGACTCCTTCCGCGTGCTGACCAGCCTCGTCGAGGAGGGCCTCGGCTTCGCGCTGCTGCCGCCGTCGTCGGTCCACGGCGAGGTCGCGGACGGGCGGCTGGAAACCGCTATCGTCTCGAAACCCATGACGCGCGAGCTCATTTTCGCTTCTCCAATCGACCGCCCGGCCTCGACGGCCTCGCTTGCGATTACCGCGTTGCTGCGCGAGGAGGTCGCCGCCTGCCGCAAGGAAGGCGTGTGGGACATCAAATTGAGTTAGATGCACTGTTGTCGTAGAACAGTTAGCCGCCGCCTTGCCTTCGCATCTGGCGCGAGCTGTCATGCCGAGATTTTATAGCTGCCCAGGGCGCTGCGGGTTTGATGCGCCTCTGCATCCCGGAGCTCGTCATTGCGAGCGCAGCGAAGCAATCCAGAGTCCCTCCGCGGTGACGTCTGGATTGCTTCGCTGCGCTCGCAATGACGGGAATAGAGCCTACCCCGGAATCCGCACCGGCAGCGACTCATATCCCTTGATGAAGCTCGAATAGATCCGCTTCGGCTCGCCAACCACCTCGATGCGGTCGAACCGCTGCAGCATCTCCTCCCAGACGATCCGCAGCTGCAGCTCGGCAAGCCGCATGCCGACGCAGCGGTGGATGCCGAAACCGAACGACAGATGCGTGCGCGGCCGCGGGCGGTCGATAATGAACTCGTTCGGCTTCTCGAACATCTCCTCGTCGCGATTGCCGGAGACGTACCACATCACGACGCGGTCCCCCTTCTTGATGCGCTTGCCGCCGATCTCGGTATCCTCTAGCGCGGTGCGCCGCATATGCGCCAGCGGGGTCTGCCAGCGGATCACCTCCGGCACCATGGAGTCGATCATTTCAGGGTTGGCGCGCAGCTTGTCGTATTGCTCGGGGTTCTCGTTCAGCGCCAGCACCGAGCCGGTCATGGTGTTGCGCGTGGTGTCGTTGCCGCCGACAATGAGCAGGATGATGTTGCCCATCAAATTGTCGGGATCCATGTGGCGTGTGGCCTCGTTGTTGGCCATCAGCGACAGCAGGTCGTTGCGCGGCGCCGAGTTGACGCGCTCGTTCCACAGCTTCGACATGTAGGCGTAGCACTCGTCCATCTCGCGGCGGCGCTCCTCGGCCGAGGCGACGATGCCGCTCTTGGGCAGCGCGGTCGACACGTCGGACCAGCGCGTCAGCTTGCGCCGCTCCTCCCAGGGGAAGTCGAACAGGGTCGCCAGCATCTGCGTCGTCAGCTCGATCGAGACGCGCTCGACGAAGTTGAAGGTCTCGTTGCGCGGCAGATTGTCGAGCACGGTCTGCGAGCGCTGGCGGATCAGCTTTGCCAGCTCGTCCAGATGCTGAGGGGTGAACATCGGCGACACCGTCTTGCGCTGCGCCGAATGCCGGGGCTGGTCCATCGCGATGAAGCTCGGATAGTCATAGCCTTCCGGCACGTCGCGGATCGAGATGCCGCCGAGCTTGGAGTCCGAGGAGAAGATGCCGTGATTGGTGTCGACATGCATGATGTCGTTGTATTTCACCACCGACCAGTATGGCTCGATCGGCGCATTGGTGCAGTAATGCACCGGCTCTTCCTTGCGCAGCCGTTCGAACCACGGCCACAGCGTGTCGTCCTGGAACAGCCGCGGCGCGCCGGGGTGGAATTGCGACAGCGGCGTCGCATAGGCCTCCTCGCGCGCCCTGCGCAGGCGTTCGGCCTTGTCCACTTTAGGCGGCGCTTGGATGTTCATGGTCGTGGCTCCAGTGTTTCTGCTTAACCTCTCCCGCTTGCGGGAGAGGTCGGCACGTAGTGCCGGGTGAGGGTTCTATCCTCTTGGGGGTTCTCGCCCGCCGCCCTCTCCCCAACCCTCTCCCGCAAGCGGGAGAGGGGACGTAGCATCCTCGTGGATATCGTTTGGGCTCATCTTGCTGCCAATCTACGCGATCTTCACCGGTAGCTCTTCCAGTCCCTTCACAAAACTCGAATAGACCCGCTTCGGCTCGCCGACCACATCAATATGGTCGAACCGCTTGAGAATTTCCTCCCAAATAATCTTGAGCTGGAGCTCGGCAAGCCGCAAGCCGACGCAGCGGTGGATGCCGAAGCCGAAGGAGAGGTGCGTGCGCGGGCGGGCGCGGTCGATGATGAATTCGTAGGGCTTTTCGATCGCCGCTTCGTCGCGGTTGCCCGAGACGTACCACATCACGACCTTGTCACCTTTCTTGATCTGCTTGCCGCGGAACTCGAAGTCGGAGAGCGCGGTGCGGCGCATATGCGCGAGCGGCGTCTGCCAGCGGATCACCTCCGGCACGAAGCTGTCGAGCAGATCGGGATTGGCGCGCAGCTTGCGATATTGCTCCGGATGCTGGCTCAGCGCGAGAAGCGAGCCCGACATGGTGTTGCGGGTGGTGTCGTTGCCGCCGACGATCAAGAGAATGAGATTGCCGAGGAAGTTCTTCGCGTCCATGTCGCGCGTCGCGGCGCCATGCGCCATCATCGACAAGAGGTCACTCTTCGGCGGCTGCGCGACGCGCTCCTTCCAGAGCCGGGAGAAATAGCCCGCGCATTCCGTCAGCTCCGCCTGCCGCTCGTCCTCGGTCGCAACGAGGCCGTCGGGGCCGGGAATGGTCGTGGCGATGTCCGACCAGCGCGTCAGCTTGCGGCGGTCCTCCCACGGGAAATCGAACAGCACCGCGAGCATCTGGGTGGTGAGCTCGATCGAGACGCGGTCGACCCAGTCGAACACCTCCCCACGGGGAAGGTTGTCCAGGCACTCGGCCGAACGCTTGCGGATGTTGAGCGCGAGATTGTCCAGATGCGTCGGCGTGAACATCGGCGCCACGGTCTTGCGCTGCGCCGCGTGGCGCGGCGGGTCCATCGAGATAAAGCTCTCGCGGCGCAGATCCGGATCGATGTCGCGGATGGTGATGCCGCCGAGCGCGGAGGCCGAGGAGAACACCGAATGGTTGGTCTCGATCTCCATGATGTCGTTGTAGCGGGTCACCGACCAATACGGCCCGAACATCGAGTCCTTGCAGTAGTGCACGGGATCTTCCCGGCGTAGCCGATCGAAATAGGGCCAGAACGTATCGGTCCTGAACAGTTCAGGGTCGCCCGGATCGAATTGCTCCAGCGGCAGTGACGTGGCGCGCGCGCGAAGCGCGTCGAGCTTGGCCGCGCTCTCGATGGTCCCGTGCATGACCGTTCTCCCTGACATGAACCGCGCGTCGTTGAATTCTGCGCTGCGGTATTTGATTTGCAATTACAGCCCGTTGTCTGCGCCGGAGCAAGGGAGAGTTTTGCCACATCCAACCTTCACGAGAGCGTCGAACGGCCGTCACGCCGCCTCACGAACGTGACCTCCGGCACGCCGCGCGGTGGAGAATCGTGCAAGAAACCGATTGGAATCGAGGTAAATCGAACCCGCCCATCTTGGGGACCGACTAAGCTCTGATCTATAGTTTGACCGTAACAGATCCGCACCCCGAGGTTGCCGCCGTGAACGACATGCAATGGACGCCCATCGGCTCCGAACCCTTACCCCCGCCGCTGCCGCCGACGCGGGTGGATTTCACCGGCAACCGCTCCGAGTTCCGCAAAATGGTCACCAAGGGTGCCATGCTGGAGCTCGTCACTTTCGGCTTCTACCGGTTCTGGCTCGTCACCGACATCCGCCGCCATCTGTGGACACACACAGCAGTCGACGGCGATGCGGCCGAATACACCGGACGAGCCAAGGAGCTCTTGATCGGCTTCCTGGTCGCACTCGCGATTCTGGTGCCGATCTATCTGGCCTATTTCCTTGTTGGCATCGAGTTCGAGCGCTGGCAGGCCTTTGCCTCGGTGCCGTTGTTCGTCGCCTTCTACGCCTTCGGTCAGTTCGCGATCTTTCGCGCGCGGCGCTATCGCCTGACGCGCACGGTCTGGCGCGGCGTGCGCTTCTGGATGGACGGCTCAGGCTGGGCCTATTCCCTCCGCGCCATGCTGTGGGGCCTGCTGGTGTTCCTCACGCTCGGCCTGGCGCTGCCCTGGCGCGAGGCCGCGCTCGAACGCTACAAGATGCAGCACACCCATTACGGCGATCTCGCCGGCGATTTCGAAGGCGACGGCTGGACCTTCTTCAAGCGCGGCTGGTGGCTGTGGCTGCTCAGCCCGGTCGCACTGATCATCTTTCCGCTCGCGCCGTTCTTCTACGCCGAGTTCAAGGCGCGCGAATGGCGCTGGTGGCTGGACGGCATCCGCATCGGCGGCGTCGGCCTGTCCTCGGAACTGCCGCACAATGCGTTCTACGGCCTGTACTGGAAGGTGATCGGCTGGTGGACGCTGCTTTCGATGATCTTCGGCGCCTATCTCGGCGGCGCCACCGCGCTCGTCGTCCAGTTGAGCGGCCTCTCGGCCGAGCAGCTGTTCGGTCCTGACAATACCGCCAAGAGCATCCCGATGCTGGTGATCATGGTCATCGGTTACTTCGCACTTGCCCTTGCCCTCAATATCGTGATGCGGGTCTATCTGCAGCGCGATCTGTGGGCCAAGGTGCTGGAGACCGTCGAGGTGCACAACATCGCGGCCGCCGCGGATGTGCGTGGTCGCGGCGAGCTTGTCAGCGCGCTCGGCGAAGGCTTTGCCGATGGACTCGATGTCGCGGGATTCTGAGCTGTGAGTGATGTGCTCATCGAGGGGCCGGCTCAGGCCGCCAAACCGACGGTCTTCTTCGACGGCGTATCCAGCCGCAGGCGGCAGGTGACGCTGACGCTCGGCGATGCGCTCGAGATCATTGAGGAGGGCGGAGCGCCCGTGCGCTGGGCCTATGCCGACATTCGCCGCGCCGACAGTCCGGCTGGCGTTTTGCGGCTGGCCTCGACGTCTGCGCCGCCGCTCGCGCGGCTCGAAATTCGCGACGCTGCGCTCTCCGCGGACGTGACCGCCCGCTGCATGCATCTCGACGAGCACCAGACGTCGCGCCGCGGCATCGCAAAGATCGTCGGCTGGTCGGTCGCCGCCGCAGTCTCCATCGTCTGCGTCGTGCTGTTTGGCGTGCCGCTCGCCGCCGATCGTCTCGCGCCGCTGGTGCCGAAGCCGGTCGAACGGCGCATCGGCGACGCTGCCGAAGTGCAGATGAAGACCATCTTCGGTCGCGGCGTCTGCGAAGATCGCGCGGGCAAGGCCGCCTTCACCAAGCTCGTCAACCGCCTGCGCGATGCCGCCGGCCTCGACGACACCATGACGGCGGGCGTGCTGCCGACGTCCGTGCCGAATGCCTTCGCGCTGCCCGGCGGCAAGGTCTTCGTGCTGAAGGGCCTGCTCGACAAGGCCGAGAGCCCGGATGAGCTCGCCGGCATCCTCGCCCACGAGCTCGGCCATCTCAAGCACTACGACAACATGCGCGGCCTGATCTACAACGGCGGCACCTCGTTCCTGATCGGGCTGCTGTTCGGCGACGTCACCGGCTCCTCGGCCGTGATCTTCGCTTCGCGCAGCCTGGTCGAGGCCTCCTATTCGCGCGAGGCCGAGACCGCTGCGGATACGTTTGCGATCGAGATCATGCATACGCTCGGCCGCTCGCCCAAGCCCGCGGCCGAGTTGATGTTCCGCATCACCGGCAAGGAAGGCGGCTCCACGCTCACCATGATCCTCGCCAGCCATCCGCTGACCGAGGACCGTCTCGCGCGCATGACCAAGGAAGATCGTCCCGCCAGCGGCCCGCCGCTGCTGACCGACAAGGAATGGCAGGCGCTGAAGGGCATTTGCGGCAGCGGGAAGGTATGACAGCCCGCTCTCGGCGCGTCATTTCGCCGGCGCAGCAGGTGGATTCGATCCGGTGGTGACGTTCGGCGCCGTACTCGGATTCGAGGTCGTGGTCGGCGGACCGACCTCGCGCCCGTTGTAGAAGAAGACGGCGGCGACCACGGCGATCACGAAGATCGCGCCGACCGCCCACCCCACCGGGCTGTTGCGGCGTGCTCTGTCGGCCCTGCGGTCGTCATCCTGATAGGTCATGCTGCTCTCCATCGTAAGAGCTGGAGAACCGCGCGCGATGCAAGCTGTTCCTATCTGCTGCGGACGCGAGACGCTTATCTCGTGCCGTAGGCGCGGTCGCCGGCATCGCCAAGGCCCGGCAAAATGAAGCCGTTCTCGTCGAGCCCCTCGTCCACTGCCGCCGTCCAGATCGGGACGTCGGGATGAAGACCGCGCAGCCGTTCGAGGCCTTCGGGCGCGGCAATCAGGCAGGCGAGGCGGATGTCCCGGGCGCCGCGCTCCTTCAGGCGGTCGATCGCCGCCACAGCGGTGTTGGCGGTGGCGACCACGGGCGTCACCACGATCGCCAGGCGCTCGCCGAGGTCGGACGGCGATTTGAAGAAATATTCGACCGCGGCGAAGCTGTGCGGCTCGCGGTAGAGACCGATATGCGCGACCCGCGCGGTCGGCACCAGGTCCATCATGCCGTCGACGAAGGTGGTGCCGGCGCGCAGCATCGGCACGAACACCAGCTTCTTGCCGGCGATCTTGGCCGAATGCATCGTCGCCAGCGGCGTCTCGATCACGGTGTCGGCGAGCGGCAGGTCGCGCGTCACCTCGTAGCACAAGAGCATGCCGATCTCCTTGATCAGCTCGCGGAACGACTTGGTCGAGATGGATTTGTCGCGGACCAGCGTCAGCTTGTGCTGCACCAGCGGATGATCGACGATCGTGACGCCTTCCATGATGGGATGCTCCTGAAATTCACCGAGGCGTCATTGCGAGCGCAGCGAAGCAATCCAGGATCTCTCCGCGGTGGGACTCTGGATTGCTTCGCTGCGCTCGCAATGACGCGCGTGGTCGAAAATCTCTATCCATTCTCTAAAACACCGTGCCGTCGCTGATCACCTTGAGCGGCGGCGAGCCGTCGGCACGGCGCGCGAAGGCAATGGCGCGGCCGGCGGCCCAGGTGCCGCCTTCCAAAATGCTGGCGAGCGGCAAGGTCTCAGGCGCGCGGCCGAGCTTGGCGCGAACCAGTTCGGCAAGACGATCCAGCAGCGCAACCGTCAGCGCCCGCCACTCCACGACGAGCAGCGAATCCACCGCATGCGCGCGCCCGGCGTCGGCGGCGTCGCGCAGACGCAGTACCTCATGGTCAACGAACAGCCCGCCATTGCGGTATTCGGCAAGCCCAGTGAGGCCGTCGATGTCGGTCACGGCAAATCCGGCGTGCTGGAGCGGCTCGATCAGCGAATAGCTCAGCCATTGCGACAGCTTGTGCAGCGGCACGAGGCCGGCGGTCGCGTCATCGGCCTTGATCGCCGGATGGCGCCAGCAATCGCCGAGCGGGACGCCCGCGAGCACGAGCCGCGACGGCCAGATCGGACCGAGCTGGTTCAGCACCGCGGACAGAATCGCGGGCGCGGCAATAGCCTCTCCTACCGCTTGCGCCGCGATGTGATCGAACAGGCCGCCCGGCCGCGGCCGGTCGTGCAAGCCGAAGACGTCCGCGCGCTCTGCCACCAGCTTGCCCAGACGACGCAGCAGATCGGTGCGTCCCTCGAGACCGAGCAACGGATTGGCGTCGGTCACTTGGAAAGCGGATGTGAGTGAGGCGAGGGGCAGGTTCGCGAGCACGTCCGCGTCGGCCCTGAACGGCGCCCGCGCATCGCGCGAGAAGAGGCCGCCCGCGAACATGTCGAGGCTTGCGACGGCAAGCCCTTCGGAGCGGCCGATACCCTGTCCCGTCGCCGCATCGCGATAGCGCCACGCCGCACCCGCGCCGGCATCGAGCAGTACGCTGACGATGGCAAGGTCGAACTCCGCGCGCGCCCGCGCGCGCGCGATCCGGCCAGGACGCAGCATCGGCAAGCCGTGCCCAGCGGTCGATGCCATCAAGCACAAAGTGTCGCCACCGCGCATGGAACGGAATGTCCAGCGTCGGATAGGCCTTGCGCGTCACCGCAAGCACGGCATCGGCAACGCCATCCATGCGGTCGAGATCGATTGTGAAGTGCCGGAGCGCGCCGGCAAGGCCAAGCTCGAGCATCTGCCCGGCACGCGCGCGAACCGCCTTTGCGGTGAGCAGCGTACGTGCCTGCGATTCCAAAACGTCCGCCATCACGCGATCAGTATTTTTCCAGCGAACGCCCGACCACGCCGTTCACGTCCTGCTCCGGCGCGATGTCGGTCGAATAATAGCCGGCGGCCTTCTTCGCGGCGATCTCGACATAGGCGTCGGCCGGAATCAGCTCCGGCGGGATCGGCACGCGCTCGACGATGTCGATGCCTTGCGAGGTCAGCGCGTCGTATTTCATGTCGCTCATCGACAAGAACCGGTCGATGCGCTTGAGGCCCAGCCAGTGGATCGTATCGGGCATCAATTGCTGGAAGCGCGCATCCTGGACGCCGGCGACGCATTCGGTGCGCTCGAAATAGGCCGCGGCGGCGTCGCCGTCCTCCTGGCGCTTGCGCGCGTTGTAGACCAGGAATTTGGTGACCTCGCCGAGCGCGCGGCCCTCTTTGCGGTTGTAGACGACGAGCCCGAGCCCGCCCTCCTGCGCGCCACGCGCGGATTCCTCGATGCCGTGGATCAGATAGGGACGGCAGGTGCAGATGTCGGAGCCGAACACGTCGGAGCCGTTGCACTCGTCATGCACGCGGCAGGTGATCTTGGTGCGATGGTCCGGCAGTTTTGTCACATCGCCGAACAGATAGACTGTGGTGCCGCCGATCGGGGGCAGGAACACCTTCAAGTCCGGACGGGTCACGAGCTCCGGGAACATGCCGGCGGTCTGCTCGAACAGCGTGCGCCGCAGCTCGGTCTCGCCGGCGCCGAAGCGCGCCGCAAGGCCCGGCAGGTACCAAACCGGATCGATCGCGATCTTCACCACTGAGACGCTGCCATTGGCGTGCACGACCTCGCCGTCGGCGCGCAGCCGCTTTGCCGCCAGCGCCTCGCGGATCTCGGGCAGGTCCAGCCGCGCCCGCGTCACCGCGATGCTCGGGCGGATATCGACGCCTTCGGCGATGTCTTTGCCAAAATTCTCCGCGACCAGATGCCCCCAGGGATCGAGCGCGACGATTTTTGCGGGATCGCTCCATTGCGGGAAGGGCCCGATGGTCGC
The DNA here is from genome assembly GCF_054060315.1 of Bradyrhizobium sp. USDA 4354. Taxonomy (NCBI): domain Bacteria; kingdom Pseudomonadati; phylum Pseudomonadota; class Alphaproteobacteria; order Hyphomicrobiales; family Nitrobacteraceae; genus Bradyrhizobium; species Bradyrhizobium sp. USDA 4354. The sequence goes on from NZ_JBSSDC010000001.1 coordinate 2,926,795, forward strand.
GGCCGGAAAGGTGTTGGTGAGGTCGGGGCGCCTGATCGGATCGAGCGCGCCGGCGGACACCGCGAGCGCGCGGTACATCGCGTAGGACCCGCCATGGCTGCCGATCACGTTGCGATCCCCGGCGCGCGACACCGTGCCGATGACCGGCCCGCGGGCGCGCGCGTCCGCGGCGCCCCAGTGGATCGGAAAGGCGGCCTTCCGGCCCGGCTCCGGATGGGAGGTCAGGCGGATGTGGTCGGTACGGTTGGCACGGCTCATGTCCAGGCTCCCAAAAAGCCAACGGCCCGCCGCTTGGACGGGCCTGGCTCGCTTGCGTTGCGCGATGAGAAACGCCGGCGACGCAAGCTCAATCCAACATATTGTAGCGGCCGGCGACGACAGACAAGTTAATCGTGCCAGGCGGGCAGGGCCGTTTTCGACCAAATTCCCGTCAGCAACGGGCCTGCAGGGTTCGCCTTCAGCGCCGGGCGGTCGCGCTGGCCGGGCTCGCCGCTGTGCCGGCGCGATCATTCAAGCAATTGAAATATTTATATTTTCTGTGATTTCAAGGGGCTGTGTATTGTTTCGCTCGGCCGGCGTCGAATCCCGGACTAAAGGTGTCATCGCCCAATCGCAGATCGTCCTTGTCTTGGAGATCCCAATGCCCACCGCCAGCTACATCGACCCCCGCAACGGACAGCTCTATTCCCTTGACCAGCCGCGCTGGTGCTCGGACGAGCGCACGCCGCTGCTGGTGACGCCGGGGGCGGGCATCTCGCGTGAGGACATCGACGGCCGGACGCGGTCGCTCTGGCGCTACCGGGCGGCGCTGCCGGTCGAGATCAAGAACCCGATCACGCTCGGCGAGGGCTGCACGCCGCTGGTCCAGCAGGAATGGGGCGCTCTGCGCCCGCTGTTCAAGCTCGAATGGTTCAACCCGACCGGCAGCTTCAAGGATCGCGGCTCGGCGGTGATGCTGTCCTTCCTGCGGCAGATCGGCATCTCGGCCATTCTGGAGGACTCGTCCGGCAATGGCGGCTCGTCGATGGCGGGGCTGGGTGCGGCCGGCGGCATGCGCGTCAAGATTCTCGCGCCCGCGTCCACATCGCCGGCCAAGATCGCACAGGTCCGCGCTTACCGCGCGACAGTGCAACTGGTCGAAGGGCCGCGCGAGGAGTCGGAAGCCGAGGCCATCCGCCAGTCGAGCCAGACCTTCTATGCCAGCCACAATTGGCAGCCGTTCTTCCTCGAAGGCACCAAGTCGCTTGCCTATGAACTCTGGGAGGACCTCGGCTTCCGCGCCCCCGACAACGTCATCGTTCCCGTCGGCGCCGGCAGCAGCCTCTTGGGCTGTGCCTTCGGCTTCCGCGAGCTCCTGAAGGCCGGGCAGATCGCAAAGCTGCCGCGTCTGTTCGCGGCGCAGCCGCTCAATTGCTCGCCGATCGACGCGAGTTTTCAGGCCGGCGTCGATACGCCCGTCGCGCGCGAGGTGCACAAGACCATCGCCGAAGGCACCGCCATCAAGCATCCCTTGCGCTTGCGCGAGATCATCGCCGCCTTGCGCGAGAGCGGCGGCGGCACCGTCGCGCTCACCGAAGACGAGATCGTCGCCGCGCTGCGCCGCCTCGCGCGGCAGGGCCTGTTGGCCGAACCGACCAGCGCCAGCGCGGCTGCGGCGCTGGACAAACTCTCCGCCACCGGCGCCATCAAGGCGACCGACACCACGGTCGCAGTCCTCACCGGCACCGGCCTGAAAGCCGCAACCACCGTCGCTGATCTCGTGCAATAGAGCCCTTGTGCCGCGGAGCCACGCGAACGCGTTGAACCTTCGGTGTCCGTCGCCAGCCTCATGAAGATCGACCTCGAGCAAAGGGAGAGTTCCATGACCGCGCAGGATCCATTTGCAGGTTTCAAGGCCATCCAGAAGGAAGCCTGGTCGCTGTTCACGCCGATGGAGGTTTTCACGACTCCGGCCGCGGCCAAGCTGGTCGGTTTTGCCGGCGTTGCCGCCGGCCAAAGGTTGCTCGACGTCGGATGCGGCACCGGCGTTGTCGCGATCACAGCCGCGCGCCGCGGTGCAAAGGTCAGGGGTCTCGACCTCTCGCCGGTTCTGATCGAGCGCGCCCGTGAGCACGCGCAACTGGCAAAGCTCGATGTTGAGTTCGCCGACGGCGACGCCGAAAGCCTGCCCTATGGCGACAGCGAGTTCGACGTGGTGCTCAGCCAGTTCGGCCACATGTTCGCGCCGCGTCCGGACGTCGCCATCGGCGAGATGCTGCGCGTGCTGAAGCCCGGCGGCACCATCGCCTTCTCCACCTGGCCGCCGCATCTCTACGTCGGCCGCATGTTCGCGCTGGTCGGCCGCCATCTGCCGCCACCCGAGGGCGTCGCATCACCGGCGTTGTGGGGCGATCCGAAGATCGTCGCCGAGCGTCTCGCGGGGAAGGCGAGGGAAATCTCGTTCGAGATGGACATGATGACGCCGTCCACACTCAGCCCGCAGCATTTCCGCCGCACCATGGAAGCGACGATCGGGCCTTTGATCAAGCTCGTCGCCCAGTACAAGGACGAGCCTGACAAGCTCGAGAGCTTCCGCGCCGAGTTCGAGGCGCTGATCTCGGAATATTTCGACCCCGGCAACAACGTGATGCGCCAGCAGTTCTTGATGACGAAGGCTAGGAAGGCGTGAGGCGCGATTGCGGGTGAATGCGAGGTCTTGCCTACCCTCTCTGGAAGGTAGCCCGCAAGGGGAGGGCAGTGCGCCTCACTCCTTCAGATCATTCACCCGCTTCACCCAGCTGCGCACATCCGCGAGCACGGCGGGCAGCACGGCCTTGACCTCCGCCACGGTCATGCCTGCCTTGATGCGGGGATCGTACAGGAGATTGAGAATGTACTGATCGTAGACGTCGAAATAGCCCATCGAGACGTTGTCGTTGAACATGGTCCAGGGCACGCTCGCGGTGTCGTTGATGGGCCCGAGCGATTGCAGGAGCTCCTCATAGGCGCAGTCGAGGAAGACGAAATCGCCGTTGTCGACGGTGAGGATGACGTCGGAATGCTCGATCTCGAAATTGTCGTTCTTGCGGAAGCCGGACAGGCATTGCGGGTCGAGCGAGGAGCGGATCTCGCGCGCCTTCTCCGCGCCGTAGAAACTGGTGAGGGTGCGGAAGAGATCACGGTCGCGCACGAGCTTCACGCGTACATTCGCCGCCTCGTTGGTCTCGATCATGGCGATGTCGAGATGCTGCACGCGACGGGCGATGTCCGACACGACTTTCGCAAGCTGCGCCTTGCGGTCGGCGCGGTCGCTCTCGGCGTAGACGCGCACCGGCCCGTCGAACTTGCGGATGCGGTCGACGCGGCCGGCAAGGTGATATTCGGCGCCGAACGCCGTCTTCAGGAAGCCTTCGACGATCTCGCCATCGGTGAAGCTCTTCCGCTCCGAGCGTTGGCGCGAGGTGATCGCAGGCAGCTCGCCCGCGGCAGCTGTGGCCGCGGTCTCATGCGCGCATGTGAGCACTGCGAGCGCAAGCAGAGTGGTGCGAAGGGCAGGCGAGGGCGGGACAAATGCGCTCATCGTCGTGCGACGCTGCCGCATTCGCCTCGCGCGCACAAGTCCGCAAATGCACGCGCCCTGCGGGTTCCCGCCGCAGCCGGCCCGCTAGTTATTCAGCACCACCACGGTGGTGCCGACCGCGACGCGGCTGTAGAGGTCGGTGACGTCGTCATTGGTCATGCGGAAGCAGCCCGAGGAGACCGCCTGGCCGATCGTCTCCGGCTCGTTGGAGCCGTGGATGCGGTACAGCGTCGAGCCCAGATACATCGCGCGCGCACCGAGCGGATTGTCGACGCCGCCCTTCATGTGGCGCGGCAGGTCGGGTCGGCGCGCCAGCATCTGCGACGGCGGCGTCCAGTCCGGCCATTCCTTCTTGGCGGTGATCCTGTGCACCCCGCCCCAGCGGAAGCCGTCGCGGCCGACGCCGATGCCGTAGCGCAGCGCCTGGCCGTTCGGGAGCACCAGGTAGAGCCGGCGCTCGCCGGTGTTCACCACGATCGTGCCGGGGGCGTAGTTGCCGTTGTACATGACGGTGGTGCGGGGAACGGGATTCGCGCCGGAACGAAAGAAGTTCGGGCCGCCGCCCATGATGTCGCGCGAGTCGAACTCTTCGGCGAACGCGCCGCCCGCCAGGGCCGACAGCATGGCCGACAGCAGTGCGATGGCGGCAATCGGCGCGGCAAAAAACCGGATCATTGTCTCCCCCAGCAAAAATTCGATTCAACAAAGGCCACAGGCCATATTTGCGCGCATTCCGCAAGCCACGGGGCCGTGAGGCAGGTCCTCTCCTCCGATCGGCGTTACCAAATCGGCAACCACGATCTGCCGAAGAACACCGGCGCATCGCTGCGCGGGGCAGGGCCGCGATGCCGGCTATTGCTTTGACGGATGCCGCGAACAATGATTGATCGGATGGATGACCTGAAAAGACCGGTTGCGGGAGCAAGAAGAATGAACGGTGCGGAAAGCCTGGTGCGGACGATGGTCAAGGGCGGGGTGGACGTCTGCTTCACCAACCCGGGCACCTCCGAGATGCATTTTGTCGCAGCGCTCGACCGCGTGCCCGGCATGCGCTGCGTGCTCGGCCTGTTCGAAGGCGTGGTGACGGGGGCCGCCGACGGTTATTTCCGCATGAAGGGCACGCCGGCCTCGACCCTGCTGCATCTCGGCCCCGGCCTCGCCAACGGCCTTGCCAATCTGCACAATGCCAAGAAGGCCAATTCCGGCATCGTCAACATCGTCGGCCAGCACGCGGTCTACCACATCGGCTACAACGCGCCGCTGACCTCGGACATCGAGGGTCTGGCCCGGCCGATGTCGTCCTGGGTCCGCACCTCGCCGGATGCCAAATCGGTCGCCGCCGACGGCGCCGCGGCGATTGCCGCCGCCAAAAGCGCGCCGCCGCAGATCGCGACCCTGATCCTGCCCGCCGACACCGCCTGGAACGAAGCCGACGGCATCGCCGACGTTCCGGCCGAGCAGCAGCGCGCCAGCTACTCGCCGCAGGCAGTCGAGCAGGCCGCAAAGATCCTGCATGGCGACGGCGAAGGCACGCTGCTCCTGATGACCGGCAGCGCGCTGAGCGAGCATGGCCTGGCGCTGGCCGAGCGCATCGCCGGCAAGACGGGCTGCACGGTGATGGGCCCGACCTTCCGCCCGAAGATGGCGCGCGGCCGCGGCCGTTTCTCGATCGACCGCATCCATTATGTCATCGACCAGGCGCTGCCGATGCTGGCCAAGTTCCGTCACATCGTGCTGATCGAGTCGGATGATCCCGTGGCGTTCTTCGCCTATCCGAACAAGCCGAGCATGCTCAAGCCGCAGGGCTGCGAGGTCCATCGCATGACCTCCTGGGGCGAGAACTCGGTCGCGGCGCTGGAAGCGCTTGCCGGCGCCGTGAGGGCGAGCGCCAAGGACGTCAAGCCGCAGGCTTTGCAGGAGCTGGTCAAGCCGACCGGCGCGCTGACCTTCGCCACGATCGCGCAGGCGATCGCCTGTGCGATCCCCGAGAACGCAATCATGGTCGACGAATCCCTGACGACCGGCCGCGGCTTCTTCCCGCCGACGGCGGCGGCCGCCCCGCACGACTGGCTGCAGAACATGGGCGGCTCGATCGGCTTCTCGACGCCGCTGTCGATCGGCGCGGCGATCGCCTGCCCGGACCGCAAGGTCATCACCATGGTCGGTGACGGCAGCGCGATGTACACGATCCAGTCGCTGTGGACCCAGGCGCGCGAGAACCTCGACATCGTCACCATCGTGTTCGCCAACCGCATCTACCAGATCCTGCGCGGCGAGTTCGACAATGTCGGCGCCGGCGAACCCGGCCAGCGCGCCAATGACATGCTCCGGCTCGACCGTCCGACGCTCGATTTCGTGGCGCTGGCCAAGGGCATGGGCGTGCCCGGCCGCGCCGTCACCAATGCCGACGAGTTCAACAAGGCGCTGACCGAAGCCGTCGCCGAGCCGGGGCCGCGCCTGATCGAAGTCCAGATGTAGGGCGTCAACAGACAGAGCGCCGTGAGCCCGGAGGCACGATGCAGACCGAGCTGAACAAGGTGATCGCGGCGCTCCGGGATTTCTACGCCCACGAAGGATTCCTGTTCGAGAAGGACATTGGCGAGCGTGCGATCACGCACCGCTTCGCCGTGCATCTGGAAAAGCAGTTTCCGGGCTGGTCAGTCGATTGCAACTACGACCGGCTCGGCGAGCGCACGCTGCATCTGCCGCACGGCACGATCATCTCGACCGACGACCATCTCGGCAAGTCGATCTACCCCGATGTCGTCGTGCATCAGCGCGAGATACCGAACAATCTGCTCGCCGTGGAAATCCGCAAGGCGAGCAATCACACGCCGCTCGAGCACGATCAGCACAAGCTGCGGGCGCTGACCGACGTGCATGTCTGGTTTCCCTATTGGATCGGCGTGCTGCTGGTGCTGGACAGGCACCATGTGACGATGCCGGAGGTCTATGTCTCAGGTCTCGTCGATGAGGCGCTGTCGCGCTGGTTCGCGACGCGGCTGGAGGAGTCCGGCCTCGGCGGCCGCGCATAGCGGGGCGCGGCGTGCGCTTTTCACGCACGCCGCGTTCTCGTCAGTAATAGTAGGGCTGCGAATAGGCGTAGCGCGGGTTGATGCCGCAATAGGCCGACGTGCCGGAAGCGGTGGCGGCACATTGCTGGTAGCTGGCGAACTGGCAGTTGCCGGGATAGCCCCAGTTGCGGCCTTGCAGGCAATATCTGTCGTTTGCGGCCTGGGCCGGCGCCGCCGACAATGACGCGGCGATCAAGGTTGCGAACGATGCAAGCGTGAGGATGGTGCGACGCATTTCAGTCTCCTTTCGAGCGTGGGGTAGAACGGCCATGCCTTGGCGTTCCCCGTGGCCTGTCTGACGCACGGTCATGCAGTGTTGGTGTCGGCATGGCGCGATGCGTTCGAGATCAAGCACATCATGACGCAGGCCATGGTTCGCAATGTGATCTCCACCACAGTTCCGGTGTGGGATCGGACCCATTGTCGACAGACTTGCACGCGTCGATGCCGGAGGCCTACGTTGTCCTCATTCGGATCAGACAATCTTGGAGGTTCTGATGCAGAAGTCATATTTGCTGGCTGCGACGGCAGCGCTGGTGCTCATGACGCAAATGCCGCTTGCTCTGGCGCAGGGCGCACCGGCCGCCGGCGGAACCGCTGCGCCTGCCGCGACAACCGCTGCGCCGGCTGCGACGACGCCAGCACCAGGCGCGACCACCGACTCGTCCAGCCAGCCGACCGACGCCAAGAAGAGCGCGTCGAAGAAGCCGGCGAAGAAGAAGATGACCCGGCAGCAGGAGATCGATCATTCGATCGACACCGGCACCGTGCCTGCGCGCTACCGCAGCTCAGTGCCGAAGCGGTATCAGCAATACATTCCGTTCGATAAGCAGTAAGCGGATCGCATGGCGGCGCGACGTGGTCGAGCGTCGTGCCCGCCGGTGTCATCGAGAGGCGGCCTCGAGAATACAGCCTTGGCCGGACGGCTTCCGGCCTCACATCCGCGGTGGCGGTCTGCGAGAGCAGTGCTAGAGTAGGGCGAAGCCGGGGGGAATGATGAGTGACGAGCTGAAGGATGCTGGCCTTGTGGCCATGATCAGCAGCATCCTGGGAGGCAACAAGCGCGCAGACAGTGTTGCACCGCCGCCGCTCGCCGAGGTTCCGCCGATTGCGCCGGCGGATGTGGTGGAGCCGCCCGAGACGCCCACCGATCCCACAGCGGCCAAAGCCGAGAATGCGCCTGATCCCGCGCCGGATGCGAAACCGGTCGAGCAGCCGGCAAAGATCGCCACGACGCGGGATGGCAAGCAATTGCTGCCCGCCGAAGCCATCGCCGATCTCGTGCTCGGCGAACTGCGCAAAATGGAGAGTTTTCCGCCGAGCGGCGTCTCGGTTACGGTCTATGGTTACCGGCACTGGAACGCCATGCTCACCTTCGCGCCGTTCTCGACCAGTTTCCAGAACGCAACCCGGTTCCGAAAGGCCATGCCGGACCTTGTCTTCAAGCTCCGCCGTTTCGTCGAACTTGAGATATAGTCTCGGGCATCGGCGGCGCACGGCGTCGCCATCCAAACAGCTCGATAGGATATTCAATTGAGCGTCGCCTTCACCAAGGAAGAGAGCGCCGAAACCGCGTCCGAGACGCTGTTGCCGGATCGCCCGATCTCGCCGCATCCAAACCTCGTGACGGAGGCAGGCTTCAAGGCGTTGCAGACGCAGCTTGCCGAAGCACGCGAGGCCTATGAAGCCGCGCAAGCCATCGAGGACGTCAACGAGAAGCGCCGGCAGTCGGCGGTGCCCCTGCGCGACGCCCGCTATCTCACCGAACGCTTGCGCACCGCGCAGGTCATGCCCGATCCGACCTCGACCGAAATCGTCGCCTTCGGCAGCACGGTGACCTTCAGCCGCACCGATGGCCGCGTGCAGACCTACCGCATCGTCGGCGAGGACGAGGCTGATCCGAAAGTGGGGTCGATCTCGTTCGTCTCCCCGGTTGCGAGGTCGCTGATGGGAAAGTCGGTCGGAGACGTCGTGGGCTCAGGCACGCAGGAGATCGAAATTCTGTCGATTGGGTAGGGACGCGCAAGGTCAGGCCAGGATAGTCGTGGCAAAGGACGCTATCGACAGGAGCAATCTCATTCGTCTAAAGCATGGTCCGGAAAAGCGCGAGGCCGTCGTCTCCGCCAAACAAAGCTCGATGGTTGGATGAGACGGTTTCTGTCGGGAGCGTTGCCGTTCTATGCGCTGGCTGGACTGGCCATGTGCATGTATCTGGTTCTGTACAGGACGAGCCTCTTCGACTTGAACGCGATCGTCCACGGCGCGACCGGATCGGCATGGTTTCCGGCTTTCATGTTCGTCTGCGTGCTGCTGGAGTCGGTCTTCCCGTATTTCGGCTATTTTCCCGGAACCGCCCTGATCCTGATGTCCGTGGCGCTCGGTCCGAAGGCCGCGGATGGCTCAGTCTTCATCGTGGCGTGGCTCGCCATCATCCTGGGTGCCGTTCTCAGCTACGGACAGGCTCGTTTCTTCAGGCCGTTCCTGCAGCGGGTGGCCTCGAAAGCGGCCCTGAGCCGATGCGAGTCCTTGTTTGACGCCTATGGTCCCTATGCGCGCATTGCCTTGTTCGTTCATCCCAACGCCTGCGCGATGTATTTCACGGCGCTCGGACTTCTCGGCCGCAATTTGACGCGAGAGCTCGCTTATCTCTGCTTAGGTGCAGCGGCCGCCGTCGGCATTCTGTTCGCCATCGTGACCAGGCTCGTGTCCTCCGTCGGCCCCACCGACGATGGGCAATTGCAGGTGCTGCTGGCAGCCGCGCTGGTCGCAATCGGGACCCTGGTCGGTCTCTACGCGACCTGGCGGCCGAGGACCGCCTGAAGCTTGCTCCGTCGTTGCTGCGCTCGCAATGACGACGAATCATCGCGCTTTACACCTCCGGTAGCTCAACGCCCGTCAGCTTGCTTAATTCGCCGATGAGCTGGTCCTGAAATCTCGGATCGGTCGCCTGACGGGCCGGCTGCTCCTGCTGGAGATGATGCCAGTAACGCCCACTTACCATGGCGGCGGAATCTTCGCTCACCGCCAGCCAGGCTTGCGTCCGTTGTCCGGTGTCGATATCGACCGGCGCGCCCGCGCCGCCCATTTTCGTGCGCACCCAACCGGGATCGACGGCGTTGCTCAGGACCTTGGGCCAGCGTCGTGCCAGCGCGAAGGCGAGCGCGACGACGTGCAGCTTGCTCTCGGCGTAGGCTTTGGCCGAATCCCAGGCCCGCTTGGTCCAATCGAGGTCATCGAGCGAGCCCTCGCCGTCGCGGTGCAGTCCGCTGCTGAGATACACCAATCGGCCGGGCCGCGCGATCAGGGCCGTCAGCATGTACGGCGCAAGCGTGTTGATGGTCAGGGTTTCGGCATGGCCTTCCGGCGTCGCGCCACGGCTCGGCCGCGTGTAGACACCGGCATTGTGGATGACCGCGTCCATGCGCCCGATTGCGTTGACCTGATCCGCGATGCTCCTCGTCTCTGCCGCGCTTCTGAGATCGCCGACCGCCAACCCCGCGGCGCGCGACGTGAGCTCGCCGAGTGCCGCGGCGCGATCGGCCGAACGCGCGTGCAGCACCACGCGATGACCTTGATCGAGGAGTGATTGCGCCGCAGCCCGGCCGAGACCATCGGCACTGCCGGTGATGAATATGGTCGCCATGCGCGCTCCCTTTGATGCATCAGGCGCAGTGTACCGCGCCCGCGCGTCATTTCCGATACTGTTCGTCGCCCACCTTCTCCAGCCAATCCACGTTCTTGCCGCCGGAGGACTCCTGGATCGCGATGTGGGTCATCGCCGTCGTCGGCGAAGCCCCGTGCCAGTGCTTCAGTCCCGGCGGAAGCCACACGACGTCGCCGGGGCGGACTTCCTCGATCGGGCCACCCTCGCGCTGCACCCAGCCGAGGCCGGCCGTGACGATCAGCGTCTGCCCGAGCGGATGCGTGTGCCAGGCGGTGCGAGCGCCGGGCTCGAACGTGACCTGGCCGGCACTGGCGCGCGCAGGATCCGGCGCTTGAAACAGCGGGTCGATGCGGACGCTTCCGGTGAACCAGTCTTGCGAGCCCTTCTGTGACGGGCGCGACCCGTTTCTCTTGATGTCGATCTCCATTTGAACCTCTATCGGTGCTTCGGACGCGAGTGCCTGCACCCGCCAAATTTCGAGAGTGGCGGCCGCGCTGCCGGCGATGAGAGCGCCCCGTCGTGTGATCATGGCATCTCTCCGGTCAGCGCGGCCGCTTTTCAATGATGTCCTTGATCACCGGCGCTGCCGAGAATGCGTCGGGCCAGCCGGCGTAGAAGGCGAGATGGCCGAGCACCTCGCCGGCCTCGTCCCGGGTCAATCCGTTGTCCATCGCGCGGTTCAAATGGTAGGTGATCTGCGCGACCTGCCCCGTCGCGATGAGAGCGCTCACAGTGACCAGGCTGCGGTCGCGCGGTGCCAAGGCCGGCCTCAGCCAGAGATCCCGGAACAGCATGTCGGTCGTGTACTGGACAAGGCTCGGCGTGATCTGTCCGAACTGCTCTTCGACGCGCGTCGCCCGCTGCTTCTCCGCGGCCTCGTCGAGCGGCAGCTGCGGCCCCGAGGCCGGCGGCAGCTGATCCGCGCCGATGTTGCGGCTCCTGAACACGTCTCTCGCAGCGGGGATCGCATCCATCGCGTTCGCCCAGCCGGTATAGAAGGCCAGATGCGTGATGATCTCGGATATCTCCGACGGCTTCACGCCGTTGTCGAGCGCGACTGCCAAATAGTGGGGCAGCTCGACGGTTTGGTCGCGCGCGATCAGCGCGGCAACGGTGACGATGCTGCGATCCCGGCGCGAAAGCCCTGGGCGTTTCCACAGATCGCCGACGATAAACTTTTGCGCATAACCTTCGAGGGCTGGAGCGACGGCGCGGACGTCTTCGGGCTTTAGCATGGCATTTGCTCCTTCGCTGGAGGGCTGTCCAGCGGCGGCCGCGCCGGCGAACAGGCAGAATGAAAACAGGGTTCCTGCGAGCATCCTCATGACGGGGGTCCTTCTGGTGTTATCGGGTGCGCCATTAGCCACAGCGCCACCAGCGCGGCTCCGAGCACGATCACGGCGCTCGCGAGAAACACCACGTTCAGTCGCGCGCCGACGGCGATCAATCCGAGCGCCGGGCTTGCGAGCCCTTGCGCGAGGTCCAGGAACGCGGTGTAGGCGCCCATGGCGAGGCCGCGGCTCTGCATGGGAGCGCTGCGCACGGCTTCGACGCCGATCACCAGGAAGGCAACGAACACCACCGCCATGATCGGCATCAGGCTGGCGATGCCGCGCGGCGCAGAGGTCTCTCGAAGGGCTGTTAGCGACATGAAGAGCCGGAGTTCCCGTTGCGGCGGTGCAGGCGATGGTCGGCATCAGGATCGCCAACGCCGTTCGAAAGCGCGATGCGGTCTGTCATGGGTGTTTGCCTTCGTTCTGGTGTCCGCCCGATGGCTGATCCGAAGCTAAGGCTTCCGCGCCCGTCCGATTAGGTGATAGATTTCGGATGCAGTCATTAGCTGGGCTTATGAATGAATCGAGAGGACGCCAGCGATCTCCTCGCTTTCCTTGCAGTGGCGAGGGAGCGCAGCTTCACGCGCGCTGCGGCAAAGCTCGGCATGACGCAATCCGCGCTCAGTCAGATCATCCGGAATCTGGAGGAGCGGCTCGGCGTGCGATTGTTGAACCGGACCACGCGGAGCGTCACGCCGACCCAGGCCGGAGAGCGGCTGTTTCTCAGCATGGGCCCCAGGTTCACCGAGATGGATGCCGATCTCGCGGCACTCAGCGAATTGCGCGAGAAGCCTGCCGGAACCATCCGGCTGACGGCGACGGAATTTGCCGCCGCCGAGATCCTGCTGCCCGCGCTCCGCAAAATTCTGCCGAAATACCCGGACATTCATGTCGAGGTGATCATCGACTATGGGCTCACCAACATCGTGGCGCAGCAGGTCGATGCGGGCATCCGCCCCGGCGAGCTCGTGGCCAAGGACATGATCGCCGTGCGCGTCAGCCCCGACCTCCGGATGGCCGTGGTCGGCTCCCCCTCCTACTTCGCCGATCGCAAGCGACCGAAGACGCCGCAGGACCTGACCCCCACCACAATTGCCTCAATCTGCGTCTGCCGACCCATGGTGGCAGCCTCTATGCCTGGGAGTTCGAAAAGAACGGACGGGAGCTCAATGTGCGCGTGGAGGGCCAGCTCGTGTTCAACAGCGCGGGCCTGCTGCTGGACGGCGCGCTGAAAGGCCTGGGCCTTGCCTACCTTACGCAGGGACATGTGCAGCCGTACCTGTCCGAAGGCCGTCTGGTGCGCGTGCTCTCGGATTGGTGCCCGCCCTTCTCGGGCTACCATCTCTACTATCCCAGTCGGCGCCAGCCTTCACCGGCCTTCTCGCTGCTCGTCGAGGCGCTGCGCTATCGCGGCAGGTAGAGCGTCGTCTCCAACTCGGCTTGGGTGTGTTGAACCAACATCTTCGCGATCTACACCTACTCTTGCGTTTCGAAGATGCGGTGCGTGCGGGACTGCCGCGGCAGTCCAATCTGGAGGCATTGGTGAGCAAGGTCAAAACTCCCCAGGAAAAGAAGCGGCTGAGCTACGAGCATGACCGGCGGAACACTTATGGCGAGAATCAGAAAAGCAGCCGAAAGAACATTCCGCGGAGCAAGCGGCTCTCGCATCAGGACGAACGACGCACCGTCCGACAGGCTCTCATCGGTGCGCAGGGAGACGTCGTCGACCAAGTCGCTGACGACGTGCAATCGCAAGTATTGCGCAAAGGCCGGATGAAGAAGCTTAACGCTTTTCGCAAATCACCGGATCGACCGTTAGGGCAGGTCGTTGCGCGACAGTTGCGTCGGCGGATGAGCGAACGGGCTGACACCTAGGTCGGTGCCCACGCGTGCGCGCAGGCATTGAACGGGCGGCTGCAGACGCAACGATCTTCCTCGCACGATCGGCGCGGCGACGCCGGGCCGGGACGCCTGGTGGCGAAACGAGCTCACCGCAGCAAAGTGGCCGGAAGGTGTTGCTTGTGGATCACATACAAGCCCCCGAAAATCGGTAAAGTCAGGCCGATTTGCATGACGCATGAGATTCGCGGGGGACGTTGATGAAGAAGTTCCTGCTTGCCGTCGCAGCATTCGGAATGGCCTGCGCAAGCGCCAACGCCGCCGATCTTGCGGCGCGTCCCTATACCAAGGCGCCGCCGATCGTCGCTGCCGTCTACGATTGGAGCGGCTTTTACATCGGCGTCAACGGCGGCGGCGGAACGAGCCACAAGTGCTGGGATCTGATTTCTCCAGGCCTTGGCATTATCGTCCCGGAAGGATGCCACAATGCCACCGGCGGCACCGCGGGCGGGCAGATCGGATATCGTTGGCAGTCTGCCAACTGGGTGTTCGGGGTCGAAGGCCAGGGCAACTGGGCGGACTTCACGGGCGATAACATCACCACGGTGCTTTTCGCGCCCACCGGTCTCCGCAATCGGTCTCATATCGAAGCGTTCGGCCTGATCACCGGGCAAGTTGGCTATGCCTGGAACAACGTCCTCCTTTACGTGAAGGGCGGCGGCGCGGCAGTGGCCGATAAGTATCGAACCAGCGACGTCGTCACTGGCGCGGAATTCGATCGGGCCAGCGAAACGCGTTGGGGTGGCGTCATCGGTGGCGGCCTTGAATTCGGCTTGGCTCCGAACTGGACGCTCGGTGTGGAGTACGACCATATCTTCCTCGGCCATCGCGATGTCACGTTCGCCGCTACGGGCGGTTTTGGTGGCGTGACCGCCGGCGCCTTCACGCGCAGGGAGCGGATCGGCCAGGATATCGACATCGGGCTCGTGCGATTGAACTATCGCTTTGGCGGTCCCGTCATCGCCAAATACTAGAGCGAGATGAGATCAGCTTTTGATTGCTACAATGGAGGTGCACTCCCTCTCGCGCTTGCGTGAGGAGGTGAACGAGCCGCGGCAACCGCTTCAACCTAAAACGACGTCCGCTTTAGCCGCCCGGCTGCCTTCTGCTTAGAGCGAGCGAAGCCGATCCTTTGCCTTCGTTGCGAGCGCTGAAAAGCGCGAGACGATGCACTGGCGATGGCTTTCACCAAACTTGCGAGCCCAGGCTTCCTTCTGGAAGGGGCCAGTTCCCGAATGCTGACATCATGCCCCTGTTTTGCCCGACGGAGCAAGCAGAGTTCGGAAAATCGTAACCCATTGATCCGGCTGACGTCGGCTACTGTGCATGGGGTTGTTTTCGACTTTTCTTGATTAACGGTCGCCGGCAGCCGTCGGTGATCGTCAGCAATCGCTCTGGTTCAGGAAAATGGATGGTGGGCGCACAAGGGATCGAACCTTGGACCTCTCCCGTGTGAACCACAATCCGTAGACCTGAGCCAACCAAATCCAGCCATAGTTGAGATGTAAAAACCCGTTTAATTGATGGTGCTTACGGCCATGTGCGGCCATAAGAGCCCATCGGTGACCTGGCTACATTTTGTATGCCCCCGTTGTGCCCGCCATGGATTTTCCCCTGGGGCACAAAAACGGGGGAGGTCTGAGACCCGGTTCTGTTTGGGTCTGTGGATCCTCCCTTCGTGGGCACACGGTGAGGGGAAGGTCTGAGCTCCGGTTCTGTTCAAGGGCTAACCGCCCTTCTTGCGAGGCACACCGGGCACAGAGAGAGGGAAGGAATCATGACGGAGCCGGCCAACCAACTGACACTCACCGATGCGGTGATCCGCAACGCAACGCTGCCGCCTGGTAAGGCGCAGCATTATCTCCACGACGACAAGCTGCCCGGCCTCGCCTTGCGCATGCGCGCCACCGGCGGCCGAACCTGGGTCTACCTCTTCACCAAGCCGGGGGTGAGGGGGACCCAGCGCAAGACCCTCGGCGCGTGGCCCAAATACAATGAGAAGGCCGCGCGCAAGGCCGCCACCATCGCCGCAGGCGAGGTCGTCAAGGGCTTGGACCCGAACGATGCGAAGCGCGAGGCGAGGCGACAGCAGGCAGCCGAAAAGCAGCGCACCACGCTCGCAACGCTCATTGTTGAAGATGGTCCCTACCAGACGTCCTTGACTGAACGTCAAGTCGTCAACTGGAAGCCAGCAATGTCGGCGCTCCGGCGCGGGCTCAAGGATCACGCCGAGAGCGGCGTGGGGGACCTGACGCGACGGCAGATCATGGCTGCGGTCGACAAGATTGCAAAGACTGGCAAGCGCGGCGCAGCCAAGGACTTGCGCAAGCACGTGCATACCTTCCTCGAATGGTGCGTCGGCGAAGGTTACGTCGAGCACAACGTGCTCGCCGGCTATCGCGCGCCCAAGGAAACCCGCGCCCAAAGGGTCGGACGCCGAACGAAGGGCCGCGCGCTGACCGATGAGGAAATCCTCAAGGTCTGGGATGCATCCGGCAAGCTCGGCGCTTTCGGTCTCCTGGCACGCATGTGCCTGCTCGGTGGCCCGCGCCGCAGCGAGCCTACCATGATCGAGTGGCGAAAGCACATCATGGACGACCGCATCACCTTCGATGCGGCGTGGACCAAGATGGGGCTGCACCACGATGTGCCTCGCACTCACCTAGTTAACGAGGTGCTCACGGCCGCGAAACATTTCCAGCGGGCAACCTCCGACTATGTCTTCCCGTCACCAAAGACTGGCGGCCAGATGTCCGGCTTCACCAAGATGGTCAACCGCTTGGTCAAGGAAGCAGGCGTGGCCAAGTTCACCATGCATGACTTAAGGCGCAGCTTGCGCACCATCATGTCACGCTGTGGCTACGACAACGAAATCCAGCGACTGTGTGTTGGGCAAAAGCCCAGCGGAATCGATCAGGTCTATAATCACGACGAACAGTGGATCATCCGCAAGATGGCCTTCGAAGCGGCCCACGACTACATTGCAGAGTTGGTCGGCGCGAAACGGGTCGGCAAAATCGTGCGCCTACAGCGGACGAATCCGCTTGACCCGATCAAGGCCGAGCTCCTCGGCCGGCTCCGTGAGCACTATGCGGCTGAGGCGTCCTAGTGGTCTTATCGTACATGGCCAGATAGTCGCGCACCGCATCGACACGATAGAGGGGGCGGCCATCGACGTAACGCCATTTCAGCGGGTGGTTCGGATCACGCCGCCACTGCTCCAGTGCACCGGGCGTGCGCCGGATAACGGCGGCCGCCTCCAATGCCGTTAAATTGGAGCTGGCCGGCAGCGCATCGATATCGAACGTCGCGGGCGGTGGCACGCCACGATTCTTGCGACGCCGCTTTGTGGCAGGCGGCATTTTCTGAGAATCTGTTGACACCGACGTCCCGGTCCCGGTCATTTCATCCTTGCCACGCATGCCCACGTCCCGAATCGTGATCGGTCTGCGGCGATAAGATCGTAGGATGCTCAGGCAAGAAAGAAATCAAGTGCGCAGGTATGGTACTGGGCACCTGTGGCGTACAAAAAGGACTCGACAAGATGATCGAACAGCTCAAGTCCGCCTATGACGCAGCGCGTTCAAGCGGCGCCGGCTCGGCGGTTAGAGTGCCTTATCGACAGAGGGAACGCTCTCGGCATGCGTAACACGGTGGATCGCGAGCTCTTGCAGCGCGTCCGTCGAGACGGATGGCACCTGCTTCCTTTGCCGCGGACGACAGAAAGCTTCTCGGACGATTTGCTTCGCTTCTCACTACGGTTGGGTGACCCCGTGCCGGGCCGGAGGCGCTCGACCGTCGAAGTGTTACGCCCATTGGCGCCGGAAGCGGCTCGCCCGCGTTCTCTCAGCGCTTTGCACGGGTCGAACACATTTCCTCTTCATACGGACGGAGCGCACCGGCTTTTGCCGCCTCAATTTATTTTACTGGCTTGCCATTGTCCGGGAACGAGAAGCGTGCCGACGGTCCTCGTCCACTTCGCGGACATTCGGATACCGGACCGAGAAAAGGGTGGCTATGAAGGCGCGCCCTTTCTCGTCTCAAATGGTCGGCATTCATTCTATACAACCATCGTTCAGCCAGCCCGGGCTTTTATACGATTTGATATGGGATGCATGACGCCAGCGAGTGCGGAAGCGGCGCACCTGCAGGCCGCTATTCAGTCGCAGCTCGATGGCTGCACGCGGGCGACCATTCATTGGCGGGCGGGCGACGTGCTCATCATCGATAACTGGAATGTCTTGCATGGACGTGGAGAGGCTGCCATTGCGGCGTCGCCCGATCGGCGTCTCGAACGCGTGAGTGTCCAATGACTACAAAACAAGTTGTGGCGGCGCTGTCGCCCGAAGCCCTCCTCGGTAAATCGAAGACCTACATTGCGCGCGCATTGGCAGCGAAGGATGCCAACGATTTGGGCGAATATCAGCTATGGGCATCGCTTGCGCTGGAGTTGCTGGGCAAATGGGCACTCGCCGAAGTCCATCCCTGCCTTATTGCCGATCCCCAAGGCGTCTCCCTTTTTGCGGCGGCTGGGGTATCTGTTGGAACAGATATTCGCACGATCACGGCGAAGACAGTGTTCGAGCGGCTAGGCCATCTCTCCAAACATTTTGACAAGAAGACCGAAGAGAATTGCCTCGGGATGAGCCTGAAGCGAAATGCAGAGCTGCATTCAGGGGAGGTGCCATTCGCATCTGTCCTGCTCGCGTCGTGGGAAGGACGTTTCTGGCACACCGCCGCAGTCATATTGGATATCCATGGCCAGACGATTGAGACGTGGCTAGGGGCAGACCAAGCCCAAGCGCCACGTGAATTAATGGCGAATTACACGCATGCTATTGAGGAGGCCGCCAAGATCCGCGTGGAGAAGGCGGCCGAGCGTTTCGCCGAGCTGAAGAAGCCGGAACGAGAAGCCCTGCGCGCTCGCGCAAAAGCGCTCGATCCCTTTGACATGCGACGCAGCTTCAAAATGTTCGCTGAGAAGGTATGGACCGCGCCCTGTCCGGCCTGCAAGTCAAACTCGTTTCTTGCGGGTGTTTGCTATGGCGAAGAATTATCGGATGACGACGAGAATGATCCCTACGAGGAGCATGTCGATGTGTCCTACGTCGCGGAAGAGTTCTATTGTCCGGCGTGCAGCTTGCATTTCGGGAGCCGAGAGGAAATCGAGGCCGCCGGGCTTGATGTCGAGTATACAGAGACCGAAACGCGTCAGCGCGAATACGAGCCGGATTATGGTAATGATTGAACTGTCTTTAGTGGTGATGCCATTCCCACTCGCCAATCTTAAAGCAGTTTTTCCTGCCAAAGAACGCAAATCTCATCGAATTTGTCGGAGTACTTGGCTTTGACGGTGGCGATAGCGGCTTCGGTCTCCTTCTGCAATATGCCGTACGTGCTCATATTCAGATAGATCACGAGCTTGCATTTACCCACGTATCCTTTGGCGATTTTTCGTTCGATCGCCTTCTCAAGTTGGCCCGGAATGGCGAGCGCTCGGGCCCGCCAATCTTCGCTTGTCTCCTTTTCCGCCTCTTTCCCTTCGCGGTATTCATCGCCGCGCCGCCCTCCTTCTTCTAGGACCTCGGTGATTTCGATATTTACGGGAGTTTTGGGTGATCCGATCTGCCCGTCAGGCCATTGCGCCGTCTGACCGACGAGGCGGACCTGGCCTGGAGGGCGAAACTTGACGTATTCGGCCGGCGCCATTGCGTCGAGCAGAAATGCAACCTCGGCCCGGTTGAAGAGCTTGTCCGACTTAATCGGCGCCGCCAGTTCTTCAACTTTCGCAATGAACGAGGCCGGCGTCTGCCAGCGTTCAAGCGCAATGCGCCCTGCAGGCAGGCTTCGAGGCTTCCTTCGGACAGGTCGTGCTCCCCTGCCATGAGAGGTCAGGTCTCGGAAACGCCCGAGGCGCTCTTCACGAGGGCCGTCAAGGTTTCGAGTGATGCGGTAAGGGCAGCCACAAGCGCGTCATAAATGGCCAAGAGGCCGGCCCCATCTTCCAGGCCAAGCCGATCGCTGACGGTTTTTAACCTCGCCACGGTGGAATCTGCTGAGCCAAGGTGGGAGTATGCGACCCGCAAATCGTAAAGCACGAAGAAGGGAGACAAGAGCGATGCGACCTCGCCTCCCAGCGCGAGCGTGCCCAACGCGGCCTGAAGCCGCTTTAAACCACCCAGGTTTTTCGGATCGAGACCCGCGCGTGTCATGATGCTGCCGAGCGCGCCGTTGTCAATCGACTCAACGTAAATCCGATTGAGGGTATCGGCGGCCTGTTTGCGCGTTTGCTCGGACTCGATGACCGGGCCGTTGAATCCGAGTGCGAGGTCGAGAACCTCGGCGTCCAAATGTGCAATCTTGATCCCGAATTTGGCGGCGCAGGCTTCGAAGAAGGCGGATCGAGCCGCAAAGAGTGTTTGTTCCCGCGAGAGAGGCGTATAGATGCATTCGATCTGCCCATCGTAGAACTCGCATCCGATCGAGTGATCCGATGGCACGTTCTCTGAGCGGAGATAGTACTGCTCGGGCTCGGGAAGCTTGGCAATGTCGCCAAGCCACATGACTACTTTACCATTCTTGTTGATGCCAAACGAGATATAGGCACTTTCCATGTCGATCGTGCCGTATGTGGTGGACGCGAAGGACACCTTGTACGCGGGATCCGCGTCGTATTTGAGCAGAACCTTTTTGTTGAAGAAGACGGGCGTCAGAAATCCGTCGTCCCATTCGCGGGACAGGCCGGGAATGTAGTAATAGTCGTCCGCATCATAGAGGAAAGGTACCTTTGCGAGCGGAAAGGTCTTTTCCAGCGGTTTCCGGGTTGCGCGGACCGCGTTGCTCCCGCGCAGCGTCGCTAGCTCGTGATGCCGAATGATCGCGAAACGCGAGTGGTCGGGCAGGTAGTCCTTTGAGCAATTCTCACAGCGCAGGACGGGCAAGTCCTTGACGCTAATGTCCACCCCCGACACGATATTGCGGTAGTCGGCAAAAGCGAGGTCCAGATGTCCCTCACACACGTCGCAATAAAGGCGCTGAACGTGCCCCGACGGAGGATAGACCTCTTTGAGAGTTATTGTTTCCACCATAACCGAACCTAAAACACACCCAGGACGGAGCCCAAAGCGCTCAGCACCGCGGATATGCCCGTGAGGATGGCTGCTGTGGCGTTGAGCCGGGATGATTCATTGAAGGCGACCTGCCCGCTCGCGATATGAAGCTCCGGTACATCCGAAATCGATGCAACCGGTTGGCGGATTGCGACTTGGCTGGCCCGCCACCAGTAATGCGCTGCGGCGATAGCAAAGAGAAGGCCGCCGAACGCCAGCCCGACAGCAAGACGGTGCAAGGTGGTCATGGGCAATCCCCGTCATTTTTCTCGACCCCTCGGATGATTTCGATCAACGCATCATCGGGTAGGGGTCTTTGCCGCACGTCCGTCCAGAATGCCTCTTGGGTCGTTGACATGGTGTCCAGCGTGCGCATGTTAGTCGAGGTAGTCTTTCTTGAACCTGTTCAGATCGCCCGCAACGCCGCGCAGCTGTTCCTGCGACGGAGGGGCATCATCGTGCGATCCGGGAGTGACGATATTATGGGCCACCCGGAGCTTGCCCGGATGTGACGGATCGAGCGTAAGGAGATTGAATACCTTCGCGTTGAACTCACCGAAGTTCTTGCCGTCATCAATCTGAAATCATGGCCTGACTGTCGCCGTTCGCCCGGCGGTCCTTGACGAGCAGCTCCTTGCAAAAACGCTCAAGCACGTCGAGCAGTCGCGCTGCGCCGGTCTTTCGCTGATCGCCATCATGCGAGCTGATAAACGGGCGCGCCTGGACCAGCATCGTTGCGAGCGCATCGTCTCGGCCCTTGATCTCCGTTCCAATTACGGCGTTGTCGCGCATGATTTGGAACTGAGAGACGCCCCGGTGCCCCAGAGGTGGCCGATATCCTTCCAGCTTTTGTAGTCTTGCGTGAGAACGATCACCTGGATCCCGGCGGCGAGGAGAGCTTCGATTACCGATGACTGGAAGTTGGTCCGGAAACCGTCATCGCTGGTCAGCACCGGATCATCCAGAAGGACAAAGCCAGCGCCACCATCGATGGCGCGGGCCAAGAATAGCGCGAGGCCCAGGCAGTGCAGCTGGGATTGGCTGAGGACCGCAACGGCGTCGCGCAACTTGATGTCGCTCCGATCCTCTTTCGCGGATAAGGCTACCTTGAGATCAATCGTTCGCTTGGTTTTGGCGCCCCGCCGTTGCACGGCGCTAAAGAACGTTGGCTCTCCCGACGCAGCCGTTCCCACCATTCCAGTATTTGCGCGCTGAGATCGGCGAATTTCTCATCCGCGACTGTCCCATTGGCTTTCTCGATCTCGCGGGCCGCCTGTTCGACGGCCTTAACCTTGGTGTTGTGGTCCCGCAACGCCTCAAGAGCTTCGAGTGCCGCATCGGGGGAGCGCGCAAGATGCAGAAGTGCATCCCAGCCCGCGATCTGCGCATTCTGATCGACGGCCTTCTTTAATGGCTCGCCAACGACTTGGACCGCCTGTCCGTAGGTCGCGTTATGAACCTCGAGCGATGCGTAAATTTGGCCGAGTTTATCAAGCGCATCGACAAGCGGCGGCATATCCTTCCACGTCGCAACATCATCTAGGGCAGACCGAATCCGGGCACGGGTGCGAGCCAACGCCCGCTTTTGCTGGGTGGCTTCACGCCACAGGCGCCGCGCGGCGGTTGCCCATTGCTTCGTGCTTGCCGACAATTGAGCGATGCGGGCGACGCGGAATTGACGTCTCCAGCGCTCTGCGCCGGTCACGAGCATAAAGCGAGGCAGGGCGGAGGTGATCGTGTCGGCGGTACTCTGCAGCTTCGCATCGGTCGATCGAAGGGCTGCCATGAGAGTGCTTTCCGCGCTCTGGTAATTTTCATTGGCGGTCAGCTGGCCTTGAATGTGGGCGACCCGCTCAGGCGTGAGCGTCTTTTCACGACCGCAGAGGGGACAGTCGATGGGGGCACCGCAATCATGCACAGCCGGTATCGCAAGGGCGCTTTCGAATAAGGCAATGAGCCGACGCACTTCTTCCGCAATGGCGTCGCGTTCGCGCAGGAACTCCGCAATGGCCTGCGCCAGTGAGCCGGCGGGGTCCATCCATGGTCCCAAGGCCTTGCGCGAAAAGAGGTCGAGCGGGAAGGCAAGCGCGCGTCGGGATGTGAGTTCTTCGTCGAGCTGTTGTATGCGCTCTGGGAGCGTAGGTTTGGCAACGACGCCGATTTGCGTGAGCAACAGCTCGATCGCCGCGCTGAGCGCCTTCGCTAGTGCAGCTTTCGTCTTTGCATTGCGGATCGCGCGCGCGGCCGCGTCGAGACCGGTGATGTCTTCAAGTTCCCCAAGTTTCTGAAGTTCAAAAGAATTCGGAGGCTGGAATGTCGGAATGATGTTCGCGACCGCAACTCGGAAATCTTCGAGATCCTGCGTGTCGAGTACGGCCCGGAAATAAGCCGCGCGATCGGAGGGCGAGGCCGTGAATACATAGGCCAGCGTGTGTTGGGCGAGAACGGGCGCGCACGGAGGATGCAACAGCCGGAGCCCAATCTTGGCCTCGATATCTTGCTCTGTGCACGGAAAGCCATCCAGTTCTGTTGCGCTCGCGCACGCCTGAGTGCCGTCATAGTCGGTCGTCAACGTTCGGCGGAAGCGGCGAACCACGCCATCGGTGCAAAGGAAAGTCGCTTCGACGAACACGGGCATTGCCGCGGGAATATGCGCATTTCGCAAGGATTGCGAAAATTCGTCCTTGGCGCTGGCGAGAAGCTCGCGCCGGGCGATATGACCGGTTAGCAAAAACTCGATCGCTCTGCGAGGCTGGTTTTTCCTTGACTATTTCCGCCCTATAGGGCCGCGACCGTCTCAGGAAGTGCGAAGGATTGAGCGCTCGTGCCGAAGCCGCGAAAGCCCTGCAGCCTAATTTTCTGGATTCGAAGGCTTCCCATCGCTCGGCATCTTCTTCGCAAAATGATTGTCGACGGCACCGCGCAGCCTTTCCTGGGCGCCACTCGGGTCCCCGTGGCGCCATGCGGCCAGGAGTGCATGGGCGAGTCCGTCCGGCTTTAGGTGCGCGGCAAGCCTGTCGAAATTGGTCAGTGGCTGCGCCGGTTCGGCAGCCGTGGCATCTGGTGGTGTATCGGCCATTGTTATTCTTGAGTGAATGTGAGGATCGCCATGGAACAACCGTGGCGGGAGCTTTCGCAAGGGGAAACTTACGGGGCGGGCCCTTGTGCACAGCATCCACGCGAACAATTCCCAACATTTTCAATGGTCTGACTGTTCAAGGTCCCTCGCGGGGCACGAAAAGGATAGAATGTCAGCCCCCCGTGCGATTCGATGCTTCCGTAGCCAACCCATGCCGCTGCTACCGCAAGTCCACCCGGTCCTTGCAAGCCTGCCACCAGTCGATAGCCTCACGCTCGAGGCCGTCACTCAAGACATGCGCTCAAAAGGACAGCATCTGCCTATTGTGCTTTATGAAGGCATGCTTTGGGATGGCCGCGCGCGACTGGCCGCGTGCAGGCATCTCGGAATCAAGCCGTGGCTTGTGCCGCTGCGGCGCAAAGACCCTATGAATTTCTACATTCTCTCGAATTATGATCGATGCGGTGGTCCCAGATCGGATGCTCGAAACGCCATTATCGCCGTGCTTGAACGCGCGGGAAGCCCGGAAGGGCGCGCTGATGCGCGGAAGCGGCGCGCAAGCTGGATCAAGGATGCGCGCGCCGAATTTGAGGAATTCGTTCGGCAGAAACCGGAGCCCTGCGCTGTCTGCCGCAAGTACATTCAGTTCGTGCACGCGCATCACTCGTTTCCGCTTTCGCTGCAATTTGAGTGCGGTGTCAGCGAACCCATTCACAATTACCAATGGCTATGCCCGATCCATCACAAATATGTCCATGTCATCCTATCGGGCCGTCTTGGGTCGCGTGATCTCTCGTTTCTTGACTGCATTTCGCGCGAAGACACGGAAGAGTGGCTCGCTATTGAGGCGAGCGCGGGAAAAGGCATCGAGCTTTGTTGTGAGGCTTTAGGCCGTGTTGCTGGAAGCGCTGACCGGCGCCGCTATGACCCCGAATACGGGTTGTTCCTTCTCAATAATCCCTCCCTCGTTCGATCGGCGATGGAATGGAAACAATCGCATAAAGCTGCCTAGCTTGCGCCTAGGTTCGCGAAAAAGCTGGCTGGCCGAAATGCGGTCTGTGCCGCCTCCAAATGTCTGCATCGGCCCAAAGATCGCGTTTCCGTTTTCCAAGCTCTGGTTCACACACTCGGAACGACGCCCGCGGATCTCTCGGTCTTTCTGAAAGGCTCACAACGAGCGCAATATCGCGGAGTATCAGGGCCGCGTGGACGTCGACAAAAACTTCTTGCTATCGTCATTCGTTGCGAAAGCTTTGTAGGTCGAGGCAAGCAAGCTTGCTCCGCCTCTTGGCGCGCAAACCGACAAATATGCAGATTGTCTGCCCCTTAAGCTGAAAGAAGCGGCGCAAAGAGAATCTGCAGCGCCTTGTCGTCGAACTGATCCTTGTCTTGCGGACGATACACCGTGCTGCGCGGCGATTCTGACTCATCCGACTGCGAGTTGATCTCCTCGATGCGCCGATCGATGGCGCGAAAGGCCGTGTTGAGATTGGTGACGCCCACGCGCGGCGCATACTTTTGAAGGGCCGTCTTGTAGTCACCGAGTTCCGTTTCGGAATCGATGTCGGAGATGCTCGCGTCGATGTCGTCAAGTTGGCGCGTGATGGCGTCGTCAATATGAGGAGCGATATCGGTCTCGAAGACGTCCTGCGCCGCATCCACGGCGTCGCAGAAGCTTTCAAATTCGTGCGGAAACAAATGCCCGTCGAGTAGGCCGATCACGGCCGCTTCGAGCTTTTCAAACAAGACGTTTGAATGTTCGATGGTGGTGTAATCCTTCTTGAGGCTGCGCAGAAGCCGTATCAGACCGGTCCCATCGCGAAAGACCGTGAAGTGCCCGCCGGCAGGCTTGTTTGCAAGCTGAAGCGCGAGATCCATGAATCGCGTGTCCTCGCTTGCGGTCCGCCATTCGAGGAGAAGACGGAAGCCCGGGCGAACAAAAGAGAGGAGCCAACGGCTTCGCTCCCGCCGAAGTGATGCTGCTCGGAAGCGGCACACCTTTGCATCTGGCGAATACCTGGATCGAAAGTTCCGGGCCCGGCCACGAACAGGACTCTATCCCAGTTATCGATTTCGCTGTCAGTTCGCCCTGAATGGAACCGGTAGTTGGGCCGTATGATCGAGAAGGTGGTGGAGGGCTCAAGTGTCCTTGGTGGTACATCCAGGCGAGCGGGACATGGTCTCGGCGGTTCTGGCAACGACCAGACTGATCAAAGCCTGCTTTTAGCCTGTCTGGTCGCTATGGCTCCGATCTATGCGCCTGGACATTGCGCAAAGCCGGCGGGACTGGAGGAGAGCAGGCAGCCTAGCCGCACAGATCTTGCTGGCTTCGTTGCAAATCAGTCTTTGGACATGGAATCCGTCCGAGCCGCGATCCCGTGGTTTCAGTCGCTTTTTCCTGCAGGCTGGGCGTCTCCAGCCTCGCCGAGTCCGTGGCACCCGAAGCTTTCGCCTTACCTAGCAGTTCCGCCAGTACGTGATGGAGCCGAGCCCGGATCAGGAACGATACCATGCGCTCCAGTTACAGCTTCCAAAGGGCATCTTGCTCTAGACCGGACCCACGCGGTCGACACGCTCGTCGCCGTCCTCGGGAGACCAACCTTCAGGTTTGACCTGAGCGAATTCGGAGCCCTTCGCCATCAGACGACTGTTTCGATGAGACAGGCGTTGGAACAAGCGAAGCGCAGCGCGTCGTCGCTGCTGATGTTGGAGGAGATCGATGCCTTTCGCCGGTGCGGACCTTGGCTCACGACCGAAAGGTGGAGAAACTGACGGAGATCACCGGATGGACAGTACAATGCTCTTGCCCTCGTAGCTGCTGAACCGATCGCTGGCCAAATATGAATAGCGTCCGAGTAATTCGTGTTTTGCTGCGCTGTCGAGAGCTTGATGTGCGAGACGTCGCATCGCCGTGACCGGCGCAATTCGCGGACGTGCATCAGGCTTCCGAGCCGACATCCGCCAACGCCGCGAACCGAAGTCTCCAGTGGTCGTACCCGTTCGATCGATTCTTTGTAGAGATCGAGCGCCCTTATGCGCGGCGAGCTGAGCATCATTCTCGAATTCATCGCAAACAACAAGTCGATGTCATTACCGAGCTGATCGGCCTTGCGGTTGCGCGCGATCTCGAGCCGGCGTGCATGTGGACGGCGGTAAGAACCGAGTCCGTCGACGATTCGATCAATGTGGTCTTGTTCTTGGCAGTGAATAGGACGATGTGGCGAACCATGGCTGGCTATGGCTCGTGTGAGATGAAGGTTGATCGCAGGACTATCGTGGCGAATGCGTAGCCAAACCTAACGCAGTATATCCAGCTGGAAGAAGTGCTCAAGGCAACTTTTCCGACAGACGTATCGACCTAGTAGCAAAGGCCGAACTCCGAGGCGACGTTGTTCAGCGAGTTAGCGATGCGATAGGGGGCGTGCGGAATATTGTCGGACCGAGAACTTTGCGTCCGGTAACGTCACAACTTTCGCGTGGCTTCGACCAGCGACCGTTTCGACAAACCTTGGTATAGTGTTTTGCAGCCCATGCTATATTACCGACTTACCTTTGTAGAGTTGAGCACCGGTCAGGTCGTTTGTACTTTCGATGTCGAGCCTGGATCATTCGATCGA
Organism: Bradyrhizobium sp. USDA 4354; assembly: GCF_054060315.1. Lineage (NCBI taxonomy): Bacteria > Pseudomonadati > Pseudomonadota > Alphaproteobacteria > Hyphomicrobiales > Nitrobacteraceae > Bradyrhizobium > Bradyrhizobium sp. USDA 4354. The sequence continues at coordinate 2,954,130 of NZ_JBSSDC010000001.1, forward strand.
CCGCTGTGCGAAGCCTGAACTGATACCTCGCTAGAAGTCGTTGCGTTCCAATCAGGTGTGAAGACGAACATCTTGAGGCGGACCTTCGGCGGATTGCACGCAAAAAGGCAGGGGGCTTTATCTTTAGACGGTACCCACTATTCGCGATCAGCGATCAGAACAGCGGAATCAACATTCATTCGAGCGACTAAGATCGAGAAGCGGAGGATTGGGCACGCTATGCTCAGGAACTGTGAGCCATTAGAGTAGCCGATAACGTTTCCCTCATACTATTACAGGCTTAGCGCAGTCGCCGCATTGATGATCATTGCCGTAGCGCAAGTTGCTGGCGAATTTGTATCCCCCTCTTGAAATGCGAGTCGAGATGGCATTTACCGAGCTTTTCATCAAACGTCCGGTATTGTCTATCGTCGTCAGTTTCCTGATCTTGCTGATCGGCTTTCGCGCGGCCACCGTACTGCCGATCCGGCAATATCCCAAGCTATCTAATACGGTCATCAATATCACGACTTCCTATCCTGGCGCCTCCGCCGACACGATCCAGGGGTTCATCACTACTCCCCTGGAGCAGGCAGTCGCTTCCGCCGAGGGCGTCGACTACATCAGTTCCTCATCGGTGCTCGGTACCTCCACGATCCAAGTCTACATCAAGCTCAATTTCGATCCCAACGAAGCGCTCACCGAGGTGCTCTCGAAGATCAACTCAGTCAAATACTTGATCCCGAAGGAATCAAACGATCCGGTCGTCACTAAGTCGAGCGGTCAGGCCACCGCTGTCATGTATATCGCCTTCTCCAGCGAGGAACTGGCGGCCAGCGCGATCTCCGACTACCTCTCGCGCGTTGTGCAACCCGTTATGTCAACCGTCGACGGCGTCGCAGCGGCAGACATCCTGGGCGGCCAGAGTTTTGCGATGCGGCTATGGCTCGATCCTGGGAAAATGGCAGGGTACGGCGTGTCGCCGGCTGAAGTTTCGGCTGCAATCGCCGCTAACAACTTCCAGGCCGCGGCCGGCCAGATCAAGGGCTATTTCACTATCTCCGATGTCACGGCAAACACGGATCTGCGGAGTGTCGATGACTTCAAGCGCATGATCGTCAAAGCCAATGATGGTGGCTTTGTGCGCATGGAGGACATTGCGGTAGTCGAGCTTGCCGCGCAGACAACAGACACTAGCGTCGCAATAAACGGCGAGCATGCGGTCTTTATCGGCGTTCAGGCAAGCCCGCAAGGCAATCCGCTAAACATAGTGCGAGGCGTTCAAGCGCTGTTTCCAGAAATGGAGCGTAACCTGCCGCCGTCACTGAAGATGAAAGTGGCCTACGACTCCACCAGATTCATTCAATCGTCGATCGATGAAGTGGAGAAGACGCTCATCGAGGCCGTCGTAGTCGTGGTGGTGGTAATCTTCCTATTCCTGGCCTCGCTGCGGTCGGTCATCATTCCTGTGGTCTCTATTCCGTTGTCGCTCGTTGGTGTCTGCAGCATGATGCTGGCGCTGGGGTTTTCATTTAATCTCCTGACTCTCCTTGCGATGGTTCTCGCGATCGGTCTCGTGGTCGATGACGCGATCGTGGTGGTGGAGAACATTCATCGCCATTTAGAAGAAGGTGCGCCGCCCCTTCAGGCTGCTATAAGGGGCGCGCGCGAGATCGTCGGCCCCGTTGTCTCCATGACGATTACCTTGGCTGCGGTATATGCCCCAATCGGATTTCTCGGCGGCCTCACTGGTGCGCTGTTCCGCGAGTTCGCGTTTACGTTAGCGGGAGCGGTGATCGTGTCGGGCGTGATCGCTTTGACGCTGTCGCCGATGATGTGCTCGCTCTTCCTGAGGCGCGCTGAGGGGGGGCGGTTTGCAAGAGTTGTGAACCGCGGGTTTAGCGCCATGACACGATGGTACGGCCGCAAGCTCGACCGCTCGCTCGACTATCGTCCGATTACCGGTCTGTTTGCGCTGACCATGCTGGGCCTCGTCGGCTTTCTCTATATGCATACTCCCAAGGAGCTCGCCCCCGAGGAGGATCAAGGTATCGTATTCGCTCTAACCAAGGCGCCGAAATACGCCAATATCGACTACCTCGACTATTACGGCACCAAGCTCGAACACGCGTTCCAGAAATTTCCAGAGACTGATTTGAGCTTTGTGCTCAATGGCGTTAGCGGCCAGCAGAGTGGCATGGCCGGCATGTTGCTCAAGGCATGGGACGAGCGCAATCGATCATCGATTGCGCTAAAGTCCCTTGTCCAGGCCGAGCTGTCCAAAATCGAAGGCATTAACGCGTTTGCCTTTAGCTTGCCGCCGCTTCCTGGCGGTTCGGGTGGCCTACCAGTGCAGATGGTGATCAATTCGACGCTTGGCTTCCAATCCGTCTACGAGCAGATGTCGAAGCTGAAGGATGCCGCGCGGAAGAGCGGTCTGTTCATGGTGAGCGACTCCGACCTCGAGTTCAACCAGCCGGTGCTACGAATCAAGGTTGATCGGTCCAAGGCCAACGAGCTTGGCATCACCATGCAGACCATCGGTAACGCGCTCGCCACCTTACTTGGCGGAAACTACGTCAACCGCTTCAATTTACAGGGCCGCTCTTACCAGGTGATCCCGCAGGTGCCACGAGAGGAACGCCTGGCGCCGCATGCAATCGGGAGCTATTATGTGAAGGCTGCGACGGGCTCGATGCTCCCGTTGTCTACCGTAGTCTCCATCGAGACTGGGACCGATCCGAACGCGCTCACCCACTACAACCAGCTCAACTGCGCGACCTTTCAGGCCGTGCCGATGCCCGGCGTCACGATCGGTCAGGCTGTGGACTTCCTGGAAGCGGAGGCGAAGAAACTGCCCGCAGGCTTCAGCCACGACTTCCTCGCCGACGCGCGACAATATGTGCACGAGGGTAACCAACTGGCCATTACCTTTGCATTTGCACTCATAATCATATTCTTGGTGCTTGCTGCGCAGTTCGAAAGTCTGCGCGATCCCCTCATCATCCTGATCAGCGTGCCGATGGCAATCGTCGGCGCGTTGATCCCGCCATTCTTTGGCTGGGCGACGATGAACATCTACACCCAGGTCGGACTGTTGACACTTGTCGGGTTGATTTCCAAGCACGGCATCCTGATGGTTGAGTTCGCCAATGAGCTGCAGCTCAAGGAGAGACTTGACCGTCGCTCGGCCATAGAGATGGCGGCGCGCGTCCGACTGCGTCCAATCTTGATGACCACTGCGGCGATGGTCACGGGCTTCATACCCTTGATGACCGCAACGGGAGCTGGCGCCGCGAGCCGATTCTCGATCGGGCTCGTGCTCGTCGCGGGCATGTCTGTGGGCACGCTATTCACGCTCTTCGTGCTGCCGGCGCTCTATGTCGCGATCGCGTCCGATCATCGTGCCGATGCGAGTTCAGGCCGCGCTAAGATCGCCGCCGAGCTCGACCTCACCGGCGCTGCTGACGCCCAGATGGCCAAGCAATGACGATGAAATCAATCCAGGTTCGCTCAGTGTGGTGAGCGAAGCAGCTGCGACCGCTTCAGGCTCCCTTACGCTTCGAGATCTTCACGCCCGTGGTGCCGAGCTTGGCGACCATCAGGTGCTCGGCGAAGAACACGGCGATGATCCGCGGCTGCTCCGCTAGGTGAATTGCACCGGACTTCACGGCGTCGAAACGCAAAAACTCGATCTCGCCGGGGAGAGGAGAATTCATGCTCTCCTTTAACAGATGGCGTTGCCATTTATCCCAAGGGCTTTTGAAGGAGAATTAGTTGCTTCCGTCTGCCGCGTTGCTTTTCTCCCTGAAAGAGATGACGCTTGTTTGAACCGCCTTAGGACTGATTGACACGAGTTCATTCCGTGGACGAACGGGTCGAGAACGGTCGTCGTCAGGAGCCCCGTATACATGAGGTCTTTGTCAACGTTTGCGTCCTCCTCGTCAATCTGAGGGCGTGCCGGTGGTTTGGAGACGAGCGTTTGCCATCTTGCTTCTCTTGCCGGGCGTTGCACTCGGCGGCCATGCCTTGACGTCGCTCCAGCCGGGCTGGATCAAATTCGCCTACACGACCATTTTGTCCCTGATCCTGCTGCAAGCTGCGGGTTGACGCCGCCCTATCGAAGCAAGCTGGCGGATCCGCCTGCCGTTCGGGTGGATGCTGGTATCCTCTCGTTCGGTGACGACTATCTCCGGCCCTCCCTTATCGATGCTGTTTTAACAACCAGGGCTGGCTAAACACGAATTTCGCGCCGGCCTAGCCCTGGTTCGCGTGGCGGAATCGAGCGTGACCGCCTTCGTCTACGATCACCTCGGCTCGTTCCCGAAAGCGGCAGCTTGCTCTATGTTTTTATACCCATGTCATGCTTGACATCCTGCTGGGCTCCTACCTCTTGCGCCGGCTTGATCCGGAGATATTTCGACGCATCTGCATGAGCTTTGATGCGGGCGTCGGGTTGTCATTGGTGATGATCGAGCTCGATCTAGTGCAGAGCGCCTGGGCTTATAACGTGAGGGGCGGCGATACTGATGGATCTGTGCCTGCTTCACTTGCTCCTTACCACCCACAGTCCGATTTAGTCGGAGCGACGGTCTCGGCGAACTGCGGATATAAGCGCTTGAACGATGCCGGCGAGCACCTCGGTATCGAATGCGCGCGCGTCGTGGACCTGAGCGACACCGCCCTCTTCCGCGGCGCCAATGATGTCATGAAAATCTGGTTGATTGCTCCAAGACAGCCCAGCGCACCGGCGCCCGGAATTCGGGATCCCAGGACAGCCCTAAACTTTTGGACGTTGAGTTTTTCGCCATGCCACTCGCCCCGGCTGTGGTTGCCGGCGGCAAGCGCTAGTTCAGACAAACGGATGGCTCGAGACGCGGAAGCGCGGCGCTGGGAACTACCTGGCAGCCTGAAACCAGGAATAATCGATTATCAAAAGTATCGGGCCGATATTGACGGCTTCCGCGTGATAGCGGTCTTGTATTGATCCCGTGAGTCAGCGCCGTTACTCGTGTTGAGAGCTCCCGATTCTGCAAAAGCTGTCGGAAAACCTACGGCGGTGTTCGCGCCAAGTACACAGTGGCGTCCGGCGCCGTTGGCTTTGCGGGGTTTGTAGGCTTTGCGACAAAGCCACAGTGGGCGTTGCGCCTCCGGCTGTTGCAGATCAGCAAAAACTGTCACCCTATTATGGCCAGCTTAACCGGGGAAGGAATAGCCGAAAGACCCTATCCACGGGATCGACGATCCCCGCCCGCTCGCCTAGTGACGTAGTCCAGCTTTTGTGACGGCATTGCATTTGCAGGGATTAAGAATGCCAACTTGAGGCCATTGTCGATAGCGCCGCTTGCAGGCGACGCGCGCAGGATGAGGGGCGCCGCGCTCGCGAGCCCGTTCTCTCAGGAGTGCCCGTGATACTGTCTGCTAATTGGTCTGCCGGCCTGCTTGGGACACGGCTCGCATTTTTTGTGGCCGGATTCGGCCTCGCGGCCTGGGCGCCTTTGGTGCCACTCGCCAAGGAGCGGCTCGCGGTCGATGACCGCATGCTTGGTCTTCTGCTGCTCTGTCTCGGAACGGGATCCGTTATCGCGATGCTTTTGACCAGCGTATCGAATGCGCGGTACGGCAGCAAGCCCATTATCCTCGCGGGTGGACTTGGACTCGCGATCATGCTGCCGTGCCTTGCAATTGCGGACACACCTGTCAGGCTCGGTGCTACGCTGTTTGCTTTCGGCGTTTCACTCGGCTCGATCGATGTAGCCATGAACATTCATGCGATTGAGTTGGAGCGCACCACGGGCCGTCCATTGATGTCTGGCTTCCACGCCCAGTACAGCATTGGGGAATTCACCGGCTCTGCCGCCGTGACCTCGTTCCTGTCGCTGCAGCTTGGCCCGCTTTTTTCGACGTTGGTCTGTTCGGCGTTAATGACGATCGCGATTGTATCGGCCTGGCCGGGGTTGCTCGCGGCGGGTTCAGGGCAGCAGGGGCCATTGTTTGTTTTGCCCCATTACAGTGTGTTGCTAATAGCTGTGCTCGCGGCTATCACCTTTCTTGTTGAGGGTGCAATGCTCGATTGGAGCGCTTTGCTTCTCGTTGAACGAGATCTTCTCGCGGAAGCGCACGGGGGCATTGGTTGTATGCTCTTCTCAATCGCGATGGCCGCAGGGCGTCTCAGCGGAGATGCCGTGGTGGCGCGAATCGGAGACCGTGCCACATTGATGCTCGGGACTCTGCCGATCGTAACAGGCTTCTTGGCTGTGGTGGCCGCGCCCGTTACGTTGATTGCTATGGCGGGGTTCCTGCTTATTGGATTGGGTATTTCAAATGTTGTACCTGTACTTTGTCGACGCGCCGGCAAACAGAAAATGATGCCAGCAGGCGTTGCGATCGCGGTCATCACGACAGCCGGCTATGCGGGTATACTCGTCGGGCCCGCCGGCATTGGGCTCGTCGCACACATGTTTGGCTTGCGCTTGGCGTTTGGGATGTTGGGCGCGCTCATGGCCATCGTTACGCTGTCGGCGAGGATGATGATGACAGACCATCGCTAAGGCGTTGGCCGAGCGGAAAGGGACACTAGTACGCTTCCGGCTAATGACCGTCCACCGGTCGGCGCTTAGCGGCTTAGCGACGATGAGCTCTCAACTTCATGTCAGCGGGTCTCGATAATGGCCATTCTCCTTTTCCTGCAAGTGGTTGGCTGCGTCGTAGCTAGGATACACCGCGTCACTTGGGTTCTTGGCGTCCGACTGAGCCCGGTTGTTGACAATGAACGCTTGTCAACTGCGAAGCAAAGTTGGTCGTTACGTGAGCCGCAAGTCCGCTAGGCTGGCATTCACCGCCGATTGATACCTAGGATTGGCCCGTTATCCGGAACAGGCAGACCACTCTGGTGCCGTCCATCGCTGTCGGCGCGATACGCCCGGTATGCCTGCTGAATGCCGTCCTCAAGCGAGGTCGTGGCGCGCCAGCCGAGCCCGGACAGCCGCCCGACGTCGAGCAGCTTGCGCGGCGTGCCGTCAGGGCGCGACGTGTCGAAGCTGATCTCACCGCGAAAACCGACGGCGGCCGCGACCATGAGTGCTAACTCGGCGATGCTGATGTCCTCGCCGGTACCGATATTGACGAGTTCCGGCGAGGAATAGGACTTCATTAGATGGATGCAGGCGTCGGCGAGATCGTCGACGTAGAGAAATTCGCGGCGCGGCGTGCCGGTGCCCCACACCACGACGTTGCCGCCGCCCGAAATCTTGGCCTCGTGGAAGCGGCGGATCAGCGCGGCGACGACGTGGCTGTATTCGGGGTGATAATTATCGCCCGGGCCGTAGAGATTGGTCGGCATCACGCTGATGAAATCGGCGCCGTACTGGCTGCGATAGGCCTCGGCCATCTTGATGCCGGCGATCTTGGCGATGGCATAAGGTTCGTTGGTCGGCTCCAGCGGGCCGGTCAACATCGAATCCTCTCGCAGCGGCTGCGGCGCCAAGCGCGGATAGATGCAGGAGGAGCCGAAGAACATCAGCTTCTCACATCTATTGGCATGGGCCGCCTGGATCACGTTGCTCGATATCGCCAGATTGTCGTGGAGAAACTCGGCGCGCAGCGTGTTGTTGGCGACGATGCCGCCGACCTTGGCAGCGGCTAGGAACACGGCCTGCGGCCGCTTCGCGGCAAACCAGGCATTCACCGCGGTCTGGTCGCGCAGGTCGACCTCGCTGCGCGATGCCGTCAAGAGATAGGCCTGTTCGCGTGCCAGCCGGCGCATCAGCGCCGCGCCGACCATGCCGCGATGGCCGGCGACGAAAACCGTCTTGCCCTTCAGCTCAAACGCCGTGCTTGCCATTGGCTGCGTCCTGCCTGGCTTGGACGAGATCGCTGGCGACCATTTCCTTCACCAATTGCGAGAATGGCGTCTTCGGCGCCCAGCCCAGTTTCGCGCGCGCCTTGCTGGCATCGCCAATCAGGAGATCAACCTCGGTCGGACGGAAATAGGTCGGATCGATCTGCACCAGGGTCTTGCCGGACGCCTTGTCGAGGCCGACCTCCTCGACGCCCTTGCCGCGCCATTCGATGCTGCGCCCGACCTCGGCAAACGCCAGCTCGACGAACTCGCGGACCGACCGAGTCTCGCCGGTCGCGAGCACGAAGTCGCCGGGCTCGTCGACCTGCAGGATCCTGTGCATGCCCTCGACATAGTCGCGGGCATGGCCCCAGTCGCGCTTGGCGTCGAGATTGCCGAGATAGAGCGTGTCCTCGATCCCGACCTCGATGCGGGCGATGCCGCGGGTGATCTTGCGGGTGACGAAGGTCTCGCCCCGGATCGGGCTCTCGTGATTGAACAGGATGCCGTTTGAGGCAAACATGCCGTAGGCTTCGCGGTAGTTCACGGTGATCCAGTAGCCGTAGAGTTTCGCCACGCCGTAGGGCGAGCGCGGATAGAACGGCGTGGTCTCCTTCTGCGGAACCTCCTGCACCAGGCCGTAGAGCTCGGAGGTGGAAGCCTGATAGAAGCGCGTCTCCTTCTCCATGCCGAGGATGCGGATCGCCTCAAGCAGCCGCAGCACGCCGATCGCGTCCGCGTTGGCGGTGTATTCCGGGCTTTCGAAGCTGACGCCGACATGGCTCTGCGCGGCGAGGTTGTAGATCTCGGTCGGCCTGATCTGCTGCATGAGCCGGATCAGGTTGGTCGAGTCCGTCATGTCGCCATAGTGCATCAGGAACGGCACCTCGCCGACATGCGGGTCCCGGTAGAGATGGTCGACGCGAGCGGTATTGAAGGAGGACGACCGCCGCTTGATGCCGTGCACGACGTAGCCGAGACCGAGCAGATACTCGGCGAGATATGCGCCGTCCTGCCCGGTGACGCCGGTGATCAGCGCAACGCGCCGCTTTGATTCCTGAGCCGCCATGGTCTCTCTTAGTTGCGCCGGAAAGAAAGCCTCCCTGTGAAACGCTATTGCGAAGCCGTTTCTCGAGAAATCTAGATGCGCAAGCGCGCTCCACCCGCAATTAGAGGAAAGCGATCGTTAGCTCCAGTCATACACATCATGTAGGAATGCACACTATATACATTGATTTATGTTGGACTGGAGGACAACAGATTGAGCTTAAAAAATGAAAGTCAACTAAGCCTCGCAACCTGCGTGATATCCGCGATGTTCCTAAGCAGGCGAGATGGATGGAAACCGCTGTTACGAGCGCCAGGGCGCGCTTACCCCCGGGCGATAGCTCCAATGAGATAGAAGCCGGTATGTGTTCCTTATCTATCCTCAGGCGCATGTACGCACTCGCGTTGTCTCGTCATGGCTTGGGAGAGCGACGAGCTGAGGCCGCAGTCGTCAATGCATTTGTCGGAGTGAAGGATGCAAGCCAGCACGTAGTCAAGCCTGCGCATCGTAGTCTACAAAGCGCCTGTACCGTAAATCGACGAACAGAACACCCCGTCTTGGGTCGATTCATCAGCCGTGATCAGCGCAGTTGCCAATATCCAACTCGCGGCAGGCAGTGGACGGTCGACGCAAGACAAATGAGAAAGAGTAGCAAACGTTGGTATAGATCCTCGAACGTATCGATATCGAAAATTTACGTTTGTACAATAGAGTTTCGACGCCAATCATTTAGTCTCGACGAGCGTAACGTGCCTCGGTCCGAGTATGATGAGCCTCTTAAACCCGCGCCGGCAAAATGTTTCCAGTGACACAGGACAATTCACGCTAGAGCGGCTGCGCAAATATATCGGCGCCAGACCATGTAGAAGCCATGGGCAGGTTTCATCTTTCAATCTCCCGAATGGAGCGCAGCCGAGACGGAACGTGAACCTCTCGAAAGGTCTATCAGTGAGCCGCAAGGACTCAGTTACTCTCACATCCACTGCCGCTCGGTTCGCCGATATCGCTGCTCACTTTCCTGGAATTTGAGCTGCATTCGTGAAATGGCTCATCAATGATGATGAGCCAAACAAGACAAAGATGTTTTATCGTAGGATAATTGGTCTGCCGATCTGGTTCGAATGTCCTCATATAGGCAGCCAGACTATTTGCGCGATGTATCCTCGCATCGGCTTGTGGCGACGACGACAGCTATCGTTGCAACCGCGCGATTCTGTTTGTGTCGGGATTGGATGTCGCGCCACCCTGCAAGCGCACCTGCATATCTGGCTCTCTTCGAAGCGGTCACGCTTTTCGCGGCCGCATTGCAGTTTGTACACGATAGGCAGCCAAAAGCGGAATGTAGCCAGGCGAAGCGATGATGGCTGAAAGAGATCTAACTCACGCTTGTGAATGCGGCGGCGATACCGCCGGCCGCGACAATTCCCGAACTTGACATCTGTTATCATCGGGCAAGCGAATTTCATAACGGGGCTCCTGTGAGGGGGAACGTCGGGCTTCTTTAACTTGGGCAGCATTGATCCATATGTGTGGAATTATCGGTATCTTGGGGCGTGGCCCGGTCGTTGGGCAGTTGGTCGCGTCGCTCAAGCGATTGGAATATCGTGGCTACGACTCCGCAGGCCTCGCTACTCTCGAAGGTCTCCGTATCGAGCGGCGACGCGCTGAAGGTAAGCTGAGAAACCTTGAGGAGCGGCTGCGCTATTATCCGCCGTCGGGTCGTACCGGTATTGGTCACACCCGCTGGGCGACTCATGGAAAGCCGACCGAGAGCAATGCTCATCCGCATGCGACGGAAAATGTAGCGGTCGTTCATAACGGGATCATTGAGAATTTCAGCGAGCTGCGAGCCGAGCTGGAGCGGAATGGAGCCCATTTTGACTCAGAGACGGACACCGAGGTGGTGGCACATCTCGTCGAATCTTACCTCAAGAATGGCTACTCGCCGCAGGATGCGGTACAAGCGTCGCTGCCGCGGCTGCGCGGTGCCTTCGCGCTGGCATTCCTTTTCAAGGCGCATGACGATCTTTTGATCGGCGCGCGCAAGGGGTCACCCCTTGCGATCGGATATGGTAACGGCGAAGTGTATCTAGGATCGGACGCGATCGCGCTCGCGCCTTTGACCGACAAGATTACCTATCTTGAAGACGGCGACTGGGCCGTGCTTACGCGCACGATGTGCGTGATTTATGGCGCAGACGGCTCCGTCGTCCAGCGGGAAACATCAAAGTCTGGCGTATCGTCACTTCTTGTGGACAAAGCGAATTATCGCCACTTCATGGCCAAGGAAATCCACGAGCAGCCGACCGTGGCCGGCAAGACATTAGCACATTATCTCGACATGGCGGCCAAGCGCGTCGCCCTGCCGCTCACATTGCCGTTCGACTTTAAATCCATTCAGCGCATCTCAATTACCGCGTGCGGCACGGCGAGCTATGCCGGGCACATCGCCAAATACTGGTTCGAGCGGCTGGCGCGCTTGCCTGTCGAGATCGATGTAGCGTCCGAGTTCGCGCTACCGGGAGGCGCCTCTGCGCCGGGGCGATCTCGCCATCGTCATTTCGCAGTCGGGCGAAACCGCTGACACACTGGCTGCGTTGCGATACGCCAAGGGGCAGGGCGTGCACACGATATCTGTGGTCAACGTCCCGACCTCGACGATTGCGCGCGAGAGTGAATCCGTTCTGCCGACGCTGGCGGGGCCAGAAATCGGCGTAGCCTCCACAAAGGCATTCATCTGCCAGCTGATCGTATTGGCGGCGCTTGCCGTCTCAGCAGGCAAAGAGCGCGGTAAGCTGTCTGAGATCGATGAGTCGAAGCTCGTGCGTGAGCTTATCGAAGTGCCGCGGTTGATTGCTGCGGCGCTGTTAATCGAGCCGCAGATCGAGAAGCTCGCGCGTTATATCGCTGACTCGAGGGACGTGCTCTATCTCGGTCGCGGCACATCGGCCCCCCTGGCGTTGGAGGGCGCACTCAAGCTGAAGGAAATTTCCTATATCCACTCAGAAGGTTATGCCGCCGGCGAGCTCAAGCACGGACCGATCGCACTGATCGATGAGGCCGTGCCTGTGGTGGTGATCGCGCCTTACGACGAGGTCTTCGAGAAGACCGTCTCGAACATGCAAGAAGTTGCCGCTCGGGGCGGCAAGATCATCCTGATCACCGATGCGAAGGGTGCTTTGGAAGCGACGGTGGACACACTCATGACCATTGTGCTGCCGGAGATGGTCGCAAGCTTTACGCCGATAGTCTATGCCATCCCGGTTCAGCTCCTGGCTTACCATACCGCCCTCGTAAGGGGCGCGGACGTGGATCAGCCGCGTAATCTAGCAAAATCGGTGACCGTCGAATGAGGCCGCAGTGTTAGTATCGGAGCATTGAGGCCTCGGCGTCGAGCCGTTGGGCTTGCGTTTGGTCGCGTCGATTTCGTGGGGACGGAACCGGACAAGTTCTCGATCTTGCTGTGTCCGAAGTTGCTCATAGCTGCCGTATGGTTGCGCGACGCAGGCCGTGCTCCGCTAAGCGGCGAGACGACGACGTCACTATGGCATGGGCGAGCTCAGAAGGAGAACGATCCCGACATCAACAGGTCAATCATAGACCTATCCAGCTAAAGAGCAGATTCCGTCTTGCTTGCGTCATCACGTCAGGACACCAATGGCAGCGAGCGTTACCTTCCTGGCATTCGACTGGAACGGTCGATAACAATCGGGAATTAGTCGTCCGTTAAGAACGATTTCAGCGGTGATTGGTCGCTGAGGGCAGCGATGATGGTGGTCAGGAAGAGACGCCAAAGAGTCCTCAGCAAGGCGAGGATGCGGCGGAAGTTATGGCCGACGGCGGAGAGGATGACGCTGGCGGCATCGCTGGACCGGTGAAGTACTGGAAGTACGGGTCGTGGAGCCAGCGCTCGCCCCCTCATCGGACAAATGTGCTTGAGCGGCAGCAGCCCGATCACAAAGCAAGTCGCGATCCCGGGCCGGCCGTTCTCGCTGTACAGCGGCGCGATCTCGCCGTCGATCCAGTCCCAATCGACCTTGCCGGCGAGCTGAAGCAGCGCGTGCTTCATATTGATGATCTGGTTCAGCCTGGCCCGGAACAGATGGCCCGATCCCCTCGTCCTGTGCTTCTTCGGTCGCATCGCCACCTCCGATGCGACGACGGAATCATGGCTGGCGATTCGACGGAATCCCGAAACGAAATTGCAAGGCTCCGATGCCCGGTGCACCAAAACCCTGCATTCGCAAACCAGTCCACAACGACAAAATGCGATTCTAGCTCAATGGCTTACGTTCTTCACGAACGACGCGTTAGCTTCCTCTTCACAAGAGCGCGCGACAGATGTTCAACCTCGGCGCGTCAGCTCATAGTCAGCTAGACCTCTTACTATCGTCGGTAGAGCTCGAGCGGCGCGAGCTCAGCACCCCCAATCGTACCGACAGGAGAGAGATCCGATGTATGGCCGAATTGTTGGCTCATCCAGCCAATCCACAAGCGCTACCCAGGCTGATGAATCGAGGCATTCAGATGACGAGGGCTTTGCGGAAAGGCTTGCAGGCATTGCGCCCGATGCTGGCCCAGCAGCGACACGGCCGTACTCCGTAGTTTCCCGACCTCCGATCGAAGAGATCGACATGGATACCTTCGCGGAAGAAGTGAAGGCCTTCTATAGCGATGACATCAAGCACATTGCCGATAATCCACTGGAGTACTCGGATTTCATATCCACAAAAGCTGAGCGCGCAGCAAACATTGCTAGAACCCATGGTCACACCGACGAAGATACGGACGAGGCGCGATATTTCGCCTATCGATTGGGTGACAAAACTGTTGGGCTTCTGAGAACAGAAGGCGGACTTCGGGTAGGAGGAAGGCGATTCAGCGCCCAGTTTCCCGATCGAAACGCCGTCACATCCCAAGTAGATCTTCGGGTTACTCACCCGCTCGTCGAGAACGCTGGCGATATTCTACTGGAGCATCAGCTTCGGGAGGACGGCGAGCGAGCATTGATTATGTCAAAACCTGCGTTGCCAGGCATCGAGCCCCGTCTGGCTCAGATGGGCTTTGTTCCTGTGAGTGATAAGAATCACTGGGTGCTTGATCCTCACCAGCATCCCGACAAGTGGACGCATAACGCTGAAGGTAAATGGCAACGGGTAGGCAAACCTGAAGGATATCTCGCTGCCGAGAGTAGTGGTGCTCAGGCAAGGATCGAGCGAGCTTCGAGTGAAGCAAGTGATGAGACAGAGTCGTCCGGCGATGACATGTCTTGGTACTTCGAACGCCTTAATCTAGGCCCGGGGTCGGCTGCCGAATAGTCGCTGTGAGCGAGGCCGGACCTGGTGACTACTGAGCTCATTGAGTATGTTGCTGCAGGAATGGCTCGCCACTTCAAAACGAGCTTGCGTTAGGCGGCGGGATCGCGCCCGGAGTGCTGCACCGATCTGCGCTGGGCCGCTCGCCGCCAGTCAGCGAGCACGCGTAGCCGAATTCGATCCAATCCACGCATTCCATAAGGGGCCCGCGACGTGTCGAGGCCGCTGCACGATGGCGTCGACCGTGACCCGCTTCAGGTCGTGATTGCCTAACGCGCCGACCTCGTGCGCCACCCGCAGGCTCTCGGCCAGCAACAGCTCCAGCTTGTCGCCAAGCCGCTTGCGCCAGTGGATCAGGCCCGAGCGCTCGTGCGGGAAGGCGTGCTGAAAGAACTCTTCGCCGGTGAAGTACTGAAAATACGGGTCGCGGAGCCAGCGCTCGCACACTCCCTCATCGGACAGGCCGTAAATGTGCTTGGGCAGCAGCAGCCCGATCACAAAGCGGGTCGCGATCCCGGGCCGGCCGTTCTCGCTGTACAGCGGCGCGCCCTCGCCGCCGATCCAGTCCCAATCGACCTTGCCGGCGAGCTGAAGCAGCGCGTGCTTCATATTGATGATCTGGTTCAGCCTGGCCCGGAACAGATCGCCCGATCCCATCGTCCTGTGCTTCTTCGGTCGCATCGCCACCTCCGATGCGACGACGGAATCATGGCTGGCGATTCGACGGAATCCCGAAATGAAATTGCAAGGCTCCGATGCCCCGCGCACCAAAACCCTGCATTCGCAAACCAGCCCACAAGACAAAATGCGATTCTAGCTCAATCGCTTAGCCGTTCTTCACGAACGACGCATTACGGACAAGTGGGAGATCCAAGTCGCTCTTGGTTACCCAGCCTGCTATCTGCCTTGCAGGGCCAAATCAGCCTGAAGCTCGATGCACAAAAGATATCTCTAACTCATCCTCGCATCTTGCCGAAGCCGGCGAGCAAGTCGGTGCCGACAGCTTCGGGCCGCTCCGTCGGCGGCTTATTCACTGGAAGCGCATACGCGACAACTTACTTTTCCCGATTGCCAGCATCCGCGCCATGTCGGGCAAGTTGAGCATGCACTTCGACCTCGGGACAATTGCTAGGATTAGCAGTCCAGTTTCTTCCGTAGATCGCGCATAGCAGCGGCTCATTCAATCCGGTTGGGGCACACGCGCCACCGCGGCCCTCCCACCTGCTACGTGTCATCAAAAGGATTGTTAGAAACCGGACATTCCCGCGCAAGTTCCAGGGCCTAGAATCAATAGCAGATGGTTCGCCGCACCGGAAGGACGCGGCGCGCCCGCTGTATATCCGACAGGCGGGTACTATTGGCCATTATCTGGCCCAGCGACAGCCGACCCGCTCGTATACGAGGATCGACCATCCTTGTGGCACGCGGGATTTAGCACGACTGGCCAAATCCGGTTGGTGGGCCAGCGATCGCATCGGGCTCAGACCGCGGAGCCGCAGATCTGGTTGAAAGAAGAACCGCTCCTCATTCTCCGGCACGGGAATTGCTGTCCCGTTCCTCGAAGGCGACTGCTGTCAACGCATGTCTGGAGTGCGGCGCCTTAGGGCAGCCTCTCCATTTCTATCGTTTGAACGCTCGCACCGAGAATACGATTGTGCAGCCGCAAATCCCAGGGCCACAACCCAACAACGCAATCGCGGTGAGATGGCTTGCCAGGCTAGGCGTCCGTCGCCACAATCCAAGGAGGAACGAGATGAATGATCGGAATGTGGCCGAAGTCGATCTTCACAACCTACAGGTCTCGGATCCGCTGATTGGGAAATGCCAGCAGCTGGTCAGGGAAGTGGCAATTCCCTACCAATGGGAGGTGCTGAACGATCGTGATCCCGATGCGATACCGAGCCACGCGGTAGAGAACTTCCGCCTTGCCGCCGGACGTGCGAGGGGGAAGTTCCATGGCACGGTTTTCCAGGACAGCGACATCGCAAAATGGCTTGAGGCGGCTGCATGGTCGCTATGCCAGGCACCAAATCCAGACCTGGAGAGAGCCGCCGATGAGCTGATTGAATTGATTGCGGCCGCCCAATGTGGCGACGGCTATCTCAACACCTATTTCATACTGAACGCGCCTCAGGAGCGTTGGACCAACCTAGCGGAGTGCCACGAGCTTTATTGCGCGGGCCATTTGATTGAAGCGGGTGTCGCGTTCTTTCAGGCGACTGGCAAACGGCAATCGCTTGAGGTCGTTTGCAGGCTTGCTGACCACCTCGGCACAGTTTTCGGCCCGGAGCGCGATCAGTTGCACGGCTACGATGGCCATCCGGAAATCGAACTTGCGTTGGCACGCCTCTACGAAGCGACAAAGGAGCGGCGATATCTCACGCTAGCCAATTATTTCGTGGAGCAACGCGGCACGGAGCCGCACTTTTACGACATTGAATACGAGAAGCGCCAGCAATCCTGCGTCCCCAAATCGGACCGCATGCCTTGGATGATAAAAAACAAAGCGTATAGCCAAGCGCACTTGCCGCTTTCGGAGCAGCGGACTGCAACTGGTCATGCGGTTCGTTTTGTATATCTCATGACCGCGGTAGCTCATCTCGCGCGTCTGCGCCAGAATGAGCAGCAGCGCCAAGCTTGCCTACGCCTATGGCAAAACATGGTCCAGCGCCAGATCTATGTTACTGGAGCCATCGGCTCGCAAGGCGCCGGCGAAGCCTTCAGCAGCGATTACGATTTACCGAATGACACGGCGTACGCGGAAAGTTGCGCGTCGATTGGCCTGATGATGTTCGCACGCCGTATGCTGGAGATGGAACTGGACGGGCGCTATGCGGACGTGATGGAGCGCGCGCTCTACAATACCGTTCTCGGCAGTATCGCGTTCGACGGACGTCACTATTTCTATGTTAACCCGCTCGAAGTGGATCCCAAAACGCTGAGATCTAATGGCATCTACAATCATGTCTCGCCGGTGCGACGACGCTGGTTTGGCTGCGCGTGCTGTCCACCTAACATCGCACGCCTTTTCACATCGATTGGTCATTACATCTACACGCCCTGCACCGACGCGCTCTATGTAAATCTCTACGTTGGTAATAAGGTGGCAATATCCGTCGACGGACATGCGCTGCGGTTGCTGATAAGCGGCAGCTATCCCTGGAGAGACGAGGTGGAAATCGCCGTCGAATCTGCGCCGCCAATTGCCCACACGCTCGCCCTGCGCCTGCCGGAGTGGTGCAGCTCGCCGCAGGCGAGCCTGAACGGCGAGCCTGTGAATTGCGAACCGCGCAAGGGTTATTTGCACATTCGCCGAAAATGGCGGCAGGGAGATCGCGTCACGCTATCGCTGCCGATGCAAGTGCGTCGCGTATACGGCCATCCACAAGTTCGCAATTTGGCCGGCAAGGTGGCCATCCAACGTGGCCCGTTAATTTATTGTCTGGAGGAAGTCGACAACGGGACCGAGCTACACAACGTTTGGCTTCATGCAGACAGCCGGTTTTCCCTTATCGAAGGAACTGGTCTCCTTAACGGCAAGATTTTGCTGCAGGCCGACGGGGCGCGGTTGCAACACACGCATTCTGAAGAAGCGGCGCTTTATCAGTACGACAAAGTGCCTGGACAACTAGAACCGCAGCAGCTGACATTCATCCCGTGGTTCAGCTGGGCTAATCGCGGCGAAGGCGAAATGCGGATTTGGATAAATGAGCGTTGACGCCGAGCGCGCGGGTCGCGCTTCCACGAGTCGAAGTTAGATTACGTTTCTGGCGCAGGCGATATCGTTGGTCAAAGTCTGGAAATCGGCCAATTTTGGAAGGCGGCTCGTCCGCGAGCTCCACTGGAACGTTGAAAAGAAAACCCAGATTTGAGGCGGCGCGCGGAACTCCGAAAAGAGAACGACCCGATTGGCGTCAGCAGGTGAATCATCGATCGACCCAATTCCCAATGGAGCAGCATGCTCGGACGTGCTCGCGGCTCTCATCAAACCTGATGAATGGCAATGGCACGAGCGTGCCGCGGTGTCGTTCAGAAGGAGGCCCTGTGACAAGCCATCGTGAGGGCGGCCAGCAGGACCACGTCAGGTTTTGGTAAGCCAGGCTCCCTATCAGCGCCGCTGCGCCTAACAAGCCTAAACCAGATGCGGAAATGTATGTCCGACGGGAGCACCAATCGCCATGTATAATCGGATCAATGGCTCGTCCTACTTCCAATCCTCTCACTTTGCCGAAAGTGATGAGCAAATCGACGCGGACATCTTTGCGGATGCGTTCGCCAATATGCGCTTAGCCGAATCTGGCTCGAGTGGCGGCTCATCTTCGGCAACAAGACCGTATTCGCTCGTTTCAACCCCTCCCATAATGGAGTTCAACGATCGTCAGTCATTCCGAAAAGCCGCGGAAGCCTATCATGACGACGAAATCAAGTACATCGCCGACAACCCCCAAGAGTACTCCGAGTTCGTGTCCGCCAAGGCAAAGCGAACTGCAGAACTTGCCAAAGACTACGGGACAACCCGAGATTCCGAGAATGCGCGATACTTCAGCTACCAATTGGGCAGCAAGAGTGTCGGACTTCTAAGAATGGAAGGCGGCGACAGCATGACGAAGTTCGACGTCAAAAGGTGGAAGGAGCTGTTTCCTGGGCGATCTGGGACGACCTCTACCGTAGATCTTCAGGTCGTTCATCCGCTCGTCGAGAACGCTGGCGATATTCTGCTCGAGCATCAACTTCGAATGGAAGGCAAACGGCCGCTGCTCAATTTGCGTCCAGCTAATCCGGAAGCAAGAGCTCGTGCGGCAAAGATGGGGTTCGTCGAGGTTGACGCCGACAACATGGTTCTCGACCCAGAGAAGTCAGACAAGTGGGTAAGGAATAGCGACGGCGAATGGCAGCGAAAAGGCACTGCTGCGCGGTATCTTTCCAAAGATGACGACAGTGAAGGCAGTGATACCGAGATCCCAGCGAGCTCCTCAACATACGATTATGAGGATGATTTTATGTGACCATGGGATCCCGGGGATATGGCCCCATGGAATAGGCCCTATCTAGCGTGCTCCGGGCTCCTCTGCGTTTATTGCCGTTTCGGCTGGGAGTTCCTCTGAGTCGGCTCAGAATTACCCCCAGACTGCTCCTTGGCTTAGCGGTTGCTGATTTGTTTGCGCCTTGGGAGTAGGAGCTCATGGCGCAAAGCAATTGCGACAATGTTCGCTGCGGCGAGAACCTGCATGGGGTGCCGCGCAAAGTGCGCCCGGCCGCCCAGGGGCCGGGCGTGCTGCGCCGAGCAGTTTGGACTGCTTGGAGGCAGAAGTCTTCTACGATGACGCCTACGAAGTGTAAGGGCGTGGGCACTGAGTCGGTGGGCAGGAAGCGCACCGCGAGCCGGCGGCCCGATGGACAAGGCTGGCCTGCATGCGTTAACGGACATAACGACGCCGTGAGCACGAGCATCATGCAGAGCTCTTTCACCAGAAGAGCCTCAACACAAGACGTGAGGCGGTTGTGCTCGGCGAAGCTCCGTTCTCATCGTCACTGCAGTCGGGCTGCGCACAGCCAATCTCTTCGAGCGCTCT
This sequence comes from Bradyrhizobium sp. USDA 4354, assembly GCF_054060315.1. Taxonomy (NCBI): domain Bacteria; kingdom Pseudomonadati; phylum Pseudomonadota; class Alphaproteobacteria; order Hyphomicrobiales; family Nitrobacteraceae; genus Bradyrhizobium; species Bradyrhizobium sp. USDA 4354. Next base: position 2,973,885 of record NZ_JBSSDC010000001.1, read on the forward strand.
CGGCCGGCTCCGCTCTGCAATGGAATATACAGCCTCGATCCAGACGAAGTTAAGAAGTGCTTAGGCTCGTCGATCGCTTTAGGTGAGCATTACGTTGAACGTCACTGCAGAATGAGTCGAGCCGGCGCGCCCTCCGTCCCTCGCAGCGGCAAGTTGCACCAATGTAGCCGCTTGGCGATAGTCGGTAAGGCATCCACAAGGCAACAATTGGCCTCTCGCTCGCCCGATTGTAGAGCAAGTAGCGTGTCCGACCGCAAAGAGGTTGATCGGTGGCGAGATCGTCGTCGCATGAGCGTTTAGATCGGACATGAACTCAAGCGCTGCAGGTTGATTGCGTCAGATCCCGACTCGGCCGCCACACGCCTTCAGTGCGGTGTCGAGGCACTCGATTAACGCTTGTCCGGCGAAGGGCTTGGCGAGGAAGCCAATCGCTCCGGCGCCCAGCGCTGACGCGCGTACGCGGTCGTTGGGGAAAGCCGTAATGAAAATGAATGGTGCGTCGTAACCACGTGTCCGCATCTCTGCCAACAGCTCGAGGCCGCTCATAGCCGACATCTGCACATCGGTAATGACACAGGATGTCTTGTCCAATTGCGGGGACCTCAGGAGTTCCTCGGCCGACGCAAATATTTGGGCGATGTAGCCACGCGATTTCAAAAGATTCTCTGTCGCCGCACGGACTGAGGCGTCGTCGTCAACGACGGAAATCAAAGGCGTGGACAAGACGAGCCCTCCTGAAGCGGGAATAGCGGCTGCAAGCATTAGCCACCTTCGGCGAAAAGTGGGCTCGACTGATGAAATTGTAAAATCATACTTGGGTTTGTTCAGGATGATTGGCGCGAATTCCCAGCGTCTCAGTCATTCTGATCAAGTCGGCCAGCGACCGTGCACGCATCTTTTTCATGACGTGTCCCCGGTAGATCTTGACCGTAATCTCGGCGAGCCCAAGCTCGGCGGCTACCTGCTTGTTCATCAGGCCGGTAGCGACCAGTTTCATCACCGCCTGCTCGCGCGGGCTTAAGGTCTCAAATAGAGCCTGCAGGTTAGCGACGGTCTGCTGAGCCTCCCGTCTTTTGCGATCGCGTTCGGTCGCGGCAACCACGGCATCAAGCAGTTCCTGATCGCGAAACGGTTTGCTGAGAAAATCGACCGCTCCTTCCTTCATGGCCCTGACGGTCATGGGAATGTCGCCATGGCCGGTAATGAAAATGATCGGAATATGTATGTTCAACCTCGCTAGCTCGGTCTGGTAGTCAAGGCCGCTCAAGCCTGGCAGCCGGACATCAAGTACTAGACAGCTATTAACGTCCGGAATTGTGCTCTGCAGCATTTCGCGGGCCGATCCGAATGCAATGACGTCTAACCCTACCGATTGAAAAAGGTTCGTAAGCGAGCGACGCATGGAGATGTCATCCTCGACGACGAAGACGATCGCCTTTGTCGAGGCCTCGGCATTGCTGCCTTCACCTGGCGAGTCAAAGCGTCCTGTCACGAGACGGCCTCCTTATGCAGCGGCAGGGCAAACTGGAAGGTCGCGCCCGGTCCATTTTTGTGGACCATTGACAGCCGTCCTCCGTGTGCTTCCACGATCGACCGGCAGATCGAAAGACCCATTCCAAGGCCACTCGATTTGGTAGTGAAGAAGGGATCCAAGACGCGGTCCGCGTCCTTCTCTGCGATGCCGACGCCGCAATCGGTCACAGCAAGCTGGACGTGCCCCACATCATTCTTTGATGATTGAATCAGCAGTTCGCGCGTCCGGTCTGTAACTGCGTCCATGGCTTCGATTCCGTTCATCACCAGGTTGATGATCACCTGCTGTAGCTGAATCCGATCGCCGAGGATCGTAGGCAGCTCTGCCGTCAACTCCGTTCGTAACGTCACTCGGTGGCTCACCAGCTCTCGTGTTACCAGCGCAATGACGTCCTTAACGACCTCATTGATATCGAGCGGCACCATCTCAATCGCGCCTTTCTTCGCGAGCGCGCGAATACGACGAATCACCTCGCTTGCCCGGATTGCGTCTTCGATGATCCACTCCACCGAAGAGCGCGCCGCGGAAAGATTAGGAGCTTCGCGACCCATCCAACCGAGGCACGCATCGGCGTTGCTGATAATAGCGGCGAGTGGCTGGTTTATTTCGTGGGCGATGGAAGTTGTCAGCTCCCCTAACGTCGTTACACGCGTGACATGCGCAAGCTCCGCCTGTGCCTTTCGTAGTTCTTGTTCGGCTTGGTCGGCGCGAATGGTAGCGGTGATGTCAGTGCTGACGCCACGGTAGCCGAGAAAATTACCCTTTCCATCGAAAAAAGGCTTGCCACTCGTGCGGACATAGATCGGAGAACCTGTCCGATTCACGGTGCGGTAGACGAGATCCCGAAACGGAAGATGGGCCTCCAACGTCGCCCGATGCTGCCGCCACTTCTCGGGTTCCTCTTCGACGTCGCACGCAATGTCCCAGCGAAGCAAGCCCATCAATCCTGTCGCCAAAATTCCCGCAGCGCTGGTGTGCTCGGATAAGTGAGTGACCTGATGATCCGACCCGGTCTCCCAGAGCCAGTCGGAAGCTGTTTCGGCGTAGTCGCGAAAGCGCTGTTCGCTTTCGCGCAGCGCGGCAAGTGTGTTTTCCAGGCGTTCCCTAGCTGCGTGTTGCTCGGTGACATCCATATGTGTTCCGATCAGCTCGCTGACGTTACCATCGCTGCCGACCACCACGTGCGCAACGGAGTGTATGCGTCTTATCCCGCCATCTGGTAGAAGGATACGAAAATCATACTCGAACCGCCCCTCCTTGCGTTCAATCGCCTGTCGCTGCACCTCCTGTAGCCGCGGCAAGTCGTCCGGATGGATGCGCGATCGAATGGTCTCGATCGATACCGGCTCTTGCGGGCTAAAGCCAAACAGACGATCGACCTCGGCGGAGCGATACACGAAATCTAGACCGTAGACGTCCCAGGACCAGCTGCCCGTGTGAGTGAGATGCTGGGCTTCGGCCAGATAGGCCTCGCTCCGGCGCAGCTGCTGTTCTGCTCGCCTCGCCGCCGTAATATCCGTAGCTGCCCCAACAAACTCGATGTTACCAGAGGCTGTTCTCGTCGCTCGTGCCTGCGCATGGATGTGCTTCACCGAGCCGTCCGGTAGCAGAAGCCGGTATTCGTGCTCGAAATCGCTCGGGTCTCGCATCGCGCGATCGATAATTTCTTTAACCGAAGCCCTATCATCTGGATGAGTGCGCTCAACGACGAGCTGCGGCCCCGGCGGCACTGTGTCAGGATCTAATTGGAAAATCCGAAATGTTTCCTTTGACCAGAAGGCCTCGCCCGTAGTGGGGTTCCAGCTGAAGCTGCCTGTGTGACTCAACTCCTGCGCCTGGGCTAAATGTGCTTCGCTCCGCTGCAGGGCAAGTTCGGTCCGCCTTCGCTCCGTGATATCTTCGCAGGCGATAAGGACAATGGGCTGCTCATCGCCCCAGAGCATGGCTTTGGCGTTTTCACGTACCCACAATACCGAGCCGTCCTTCCTGACTTTCTGGACGTCCCACGTCCGCGATTGTCCGATGTCCTCAAGGCACGTCCGAACGCATTTGCGAACGAACGCGCGATCCTCCTCAAGAAATACGCCCAGCACGGATTGACCGATCAGTTCAGCACGAGCATAGCCGAGTTGTGTCGCGCCGAACGTATTGACGTTGAGGACAGTGCCAGCTTCATCGACCATGAAGTACATGGCCGGATTGTGCTCGAATATTGCGCGCCACCGTTTTTCGCGATCCTCCAAATCGGCCGCACTCCGCTGAAGCTTGACCGCAGCCACACGCGCAGCCTCTCTTTCCTGGCGGAGCTTTCCGATCAGGTGCGTTCCCACAATCGAGGAAATAAGGAATGCAACAACCACCGGAAGATCTTTGGGGTTATCGATTCGCAGGCTAAACGCCGGCGGCGCAAAGTAGTAAACAAGAGCAGCGATGGCTAGGATGCAAAGCGCGGACGAGGCGACGAAGCTGCCCATCAACGAAAACAGCAATACCACTAACAAATAGGCGAACGCCGTCGCGGCGAAATGCGCCTGAAGGTACAAGCATGCCAGTGTTACCACGGCCAGCGTTATGCTGCCGAAGGTAAACTGAGGGGCTGAACTTTTAAAACTGCTGATCTGGCTACGCATTTTGACACGGTCCGGCCGGTTCTCCGGCGGGAGAGCTATAACGTTTTAGGCAAAAATGGGGCAATCTTCGGCACCAGCACCCGCTGGTGAGCGGTTCCGCTCGATTGCTTGGTGATGAACTGAGCACGCGCCGAGAAAAATTGCATCACAGACGTACGTATAGTTGTCCTAAACCTTTCAATATGGCGCGCTGACAGCGCCTTCAATCGAAGCTCAGATGTCTGCTTTTCCGCTGCCGATTACTCCTGGCAGCCGCTCGAGGCTGCTGCCGAGGACAACTCTTACGCCAGCCGGACGAGGACAGCGGCTGCAGTTCAGTCAAGAGCTTGAGCCGGAACAATCAGGCGCGCCTCGCCGAACCGGAAAGAACAAAGACAAGCTGCCGGACCACTCATCTCGCCGGTACGATCGGTCATGCGGAAGAAAGCGCAATGGTCATGTGCCGAGATACGAAGGCGAAGTTACGCGACTGCTTTGTATGCCCTAGGGCCATCATACCTAGGTGCGGAGGACTTGTCCGCGAGTGGTCGGCCGGAATCGAGCGCGCGCAGCGACGCCGAACCGACACTAGCCGTGTGGAGCCGCCACGGCTCCGTCGAGGTGCCATCTAATCCGTGCTGATCACACCCATCATGACCTAATGCGGCAGCGCGGACCGTAACAACGGATGACGACTTGGGTCAGCAAGGTCGCTACCACCTCGTTGGTTGGACAAGGTAAGCGCAGTGAGCGCGCACATGGGCAATTGTGGGCGGACCAACACCTAGGTCTGTCAGGCTCGACACGTTCTGTCGCAGTTCCTGTTATCTGGCCCGGCAAAATGTTGCAGAAGCGTTCAGATGGCCGGGAGCGTGACAGCGAAAGACGCGCTTGAAAATGACTGTTAAACAAGCTCCTACTCTTTTGCTCGGCTGGCATCTTTTCAGGGCGGCTGCCGGGGGCGACGCGGGGCAAGGGGCTGCGCACGGGAGATCGCGCGTGAAAGTTCCGGCTCGTGTCAAGTCGGCTGTGTCGACTCGAACTACGAGAAATGTGGCTGCGCTTGCATTCGACGCTTTTTCGAATGGCGGTGGTTGCGATCCGGGACCGACCTCATCGTGTGTCGATAGTGGTGGAAACGTTGGGCTGGTTGAGCCGAGCCTGCAGCGTCGCGTGCTCGAGCTCGTCCTCCCACCAGGATACGAACACGGCGGCGATGCCATTGCCGGTGATGTTAGTAAGGGCGCGCACCTCGCTCATGAACTTGTCGATCGAGAACACGATTGCCATGCCCGGCACCAGCGCTGGGTTGACCACCGACAACGTCGCAGCGAGCGTGATGAAGCCCGCGCCGGTGACGCCGCTTGCTCCCTTCGACGTTAGCATTGCCACGAGCAGGATCGTGAGCTGCTGGCCAAAGGTGAGATCGACCCCGAGTGCCTGGGCAATGAACAATGTCGCCAGTGTCATATAGATATTGGTGCCGTCGAGGTTGAAGGAGTAGCCAGTTGGCACCACCAGGCCGACCACGGGTTTGGAGCAGCCCAGCCGTTCGAGCTTCTCCATTAACTGCGGCAGCGCGCTTTCAGAGGACGATGTGCCGAGTACGATCAGAATCTCGTCCTTGATATAGACAATGAACTTGAAGATTGAAAAGCCGACGAGGCGCGCGATCAAACCGAGCACCACCACGACAAATAACGCCGCCGTCGCGTAAAACAGCGCGATCAGACCGATCAAATTGCCGAGTGCTGCCGGCCCGAACTTGCCGATAGTGAAGGCCATGGCGCCGAAGGCGCCGATCGGGGCCGCTTTCATGATGATAGCGATCACGCCGAACACCGCGTGCGCGACGTCGTCAATCATGCCTCGCAGCCGCTCCCCACGGGTTCCCAACGCCATCAGCGAAAAGCCGAATAGGATCGCGAACAGGAGAACCTGCAGAACATCGCCGCGGGCGAAGGCGCCGACCACGGTATCGGGAATGATGTTGAGAAAGAAATCGACGGTCTTCGAGGCTTCCGCCTGCTTGACGTAATTGGCGACCGCCGCAGCATCCGGCTTGACCGCAAGGCCATGACCGATTTGGACCAGATTGCCCATAAGAAGGCCCAACACCAAGGCAAAGCTGGAGACGATCTCGAAATAGACCAGCGCCTTGACGCCGACGCGCCCGACTTTCTTCGCATCCTGAATATGCGCAATACCAGATGTGACGGTGCAGAAAATAATCGGCGCGATCACCATCTTGATGAGCTTGATAAATCCGTCACCGAGCGCCTTGACCCAGTCGTTGGTCGCGACAGACGGCCATAGGCAACCGACCATGGCGCCAATCAAGATCGCGATCAGCACCTGCACATAGAGAATCTTATACCAAGCTTGCGATGCGCGTGCGGGCGCCGCAGTTGCCATGGTGGTCATGACGCTTCCTTCCCGAATATACTCGAATGTGAGCCGCCGCGTCGTCGAGAGACGGCAGCGTCATACGAGACTCATCATTTTTGCCGTGTCCGATTGAAGGACGGTTCCGAGAGCCGGCACGTCGTTCCAAAGGCAGGCGTTTAGTTGCGTTATCCTTTTTCGTTAAGCAAGATATGCACCAGATGCCCAAAGCGCGCCCGATTAGGCCGTCTCGGACAAACCGTCTGTCTCCGGGCGGCATCGGTTTGAGTGCTCGGCCCGCGTTCGTAAGGTCGAACAAAAAGCATTAGCGGAGTCCCGTCTCGGGATGGAAGCCCGAGCGTGATCGATATGCGCCAACTACTGAGATGGATGCAACAGAAGATGACATTGGTAAAATTGATAGTTTGGATTGTACTCATCCACGCGATGGAAGGCTGGTTTAGGAGCTCGATTGCGCGGCAATAAACTTGAATCGATGCACTGCGTTGTCGCTAGCGGGAAAGCTCGTTCGCGCACTGGGCATTTGTCTCCAGGCCTGTGCTAACGATGCGCATTAGACAGGTTGGTCGGGAGGCAGCCTTCGCTCTCGGCCCCTCGCGCCCTTTGCCGCGTCGCAGAAGCAGCGTTACGATGATTGTTCAGCTAGATCGTTCGCGTTGCTGCGAAAGGGCAGGCTTCCTGCGATCCGTTCCATTCCCGGCGCGGCGAGTGCGGCGCTTTAGCCACCGACTCTGGCGGCGTCAAATTCTGCCGTTTCGTTGCGCGGCTGTCGCTGTCTGCTCGGCAACAAAGATGCCAGAAATCTGACATAGCGTTAGCTCCACGTCACAGCGACGTCGATGTCTATGCGAATTTCTTCCACGTTGCGCATAGAGCGCCCCACAGTTCGTACGCGGCACAGGAATTGCTGATTACGAACGAGGAGGTGCCGCCGTCAGATGGATGGAAGCGGCCCTGTCACAGGAGTTGCCGGGGAGACTTGCGATGCTGCTATTGCTCGTAGAAACGACGCGCGTGAAGGTGGCGGCCGCCACGAAATGCGGCTCGACCAAAGGGCGATCCGCGCCACATACCTGGGCGAGCCGGACGTGCAGGCGATCACTGGGCCCGTAAGACGACCTGCTTTCACTTTTGGGCTGACGCACATGGATGTCTTTTCGGCAGAGATTGCGCAATCCGTTGCGCTCACGATTGAGCTCGCCAGCGTGACGACCGTGATCCTCCTCGTGATTGGTGTGCCCCTCGCTTGGTGGCTAGCGCGCTCAAAGACTCTTTTGAGAGGGGCGGTGACGACGATGATCGCCCTGCCGCTAGTGCTACCGCCGACGGCTCTCGGCTTTTGCTTACTCGTCTTGCTCGGCCCAAACGGACCGGGGGCGTTCTCGCCTCTTTGTGGGGCGAGCGCACGCTCGCTTTTACCTTCGCGGGAATCGTGATCGGATCGGTCCTCTCGGCTCTGCCGTTGGTTGTGCAGCCGATCCGTAACGCCTTTGTGCGATAGGAGATCGCCCGTTGGAAACTAAGGGGCGCGTTTCGTCGTTGTATGCCTTCATTGCCATCAGGGGGCCGCTGGCGCGATTGGAATTTGTTAAAGCCGCCGTGGTTGGTTTTTCTCATACGATCGGTACATTCGGCGTCGTGATGATGATCGGCGGCAACATTCCTGGGCGCACCAAGGTTTTGTCAGCCTACGTCGTAGACTACGTCCAAGCATCGCGCTGGCGCGAGGCGAGTGTGGTTGCCGGCGGTATGGTGATGTTCGCCTTCGCGGCAATCTTCACCTTAACCCTCATCGACAGACACTGTGCCAGGAGAGGCACCGGACCGTCTTAGGCTAGGCGGCTGGACATATCCGATCACGACCGAGCAGCAGTATTGCAAGCCGGATCCATCAATCCTTGCGAGGCTACAATGAACAAGCTTGTTATGGCCGCGGCGGCTGCTGGAATCGGCTTCAATTCAGTGCACTCCGCGCCTCTGCCCGAAGCGACGGCCCATGACGTCGGCGTTTCTCAGCAGCGCCTCGCCAAGCTCGACGAGTTCTTCGCTGGCGAAATCGCTAGTAAACGCCTGCCGGGTGCGGTGGTTGCAATCGCCAGGGACGGCAAGCTGATTCATTACAAGGCGTACGGGCAACTCGATCCTGCAAGAGGAAAGTCGATGCGGCTCGACGCGATGTTCGCGCTTGCGTCTATGACCAAGCCGATGGTGGCCGTTGCGGGACTTATCCTCATGGAGCAAGGTCGCCTGCCTCTACGGGCCAGGCTTACGGATTACTACCCGGAATTCGGAAACATGAAGGTGGGAGTGCCACAGCATGACGGCTCATTGGAATTTCAAACGCAGAGTTCTCCGATCTACATCCACGATCTCTATCGCCACACCTCCGGGCTCACCTATGGCGTGCCCCCGGACAGCTCAGACCAAGTGGCGCGTCTCTATCCCGATTTCGCCGCTCCGCCACTGAGGGGCGATAAGCAGGCGTTCATCGAAGCCATTACTAAGCTGCCGCTAGCGCACCAACCCGGGACGGAATTCGAATACGGCTTCTCGACCGATGTGCTGGGAGCTGTCGTGGAACAGGTCAGCGAACAGCGATTGGGCGACTATCTCGCCAGAAATCTGTGGAATCCCATCGAAATGCAGGATGCCACTTTCCATTTGTCTGAATCGCAACGCGAGCGCCTCGCTCATCCATTTCCGGCCGACCCGCTGACGGGACAGCCACAAGACATCGAGCTCCTCGAAAGTTCGACGAAGTTTGACTGCGGGGGAGCCTGCGCATTTGCGACAGTCGGTGACTACGTGCGCTTTGGACAAATGCTGCTCAACGGCGGGGAGCTCGATGGGAAGCGCATTCTCGGTCCGAAGACGGTGCGCCACATGATCTCCAACCACCTCGGGCCAGAGATCAAAAATAAGGTCGCCAATGTGGAGGCGCACCGTGCCGGCTTCGGCTTCGGGCTCGGAGTGGCTGTACGCATAACCGAGGGTCTCTCGGCGGTTCCGGGCACTCCGGGTGAGTTCACCTGGACCGGCGCCTACGGTACACAATTTTTCTGCGACCCAAAGGAGCGCCTCGTCGTGGTAGTCGGAACGGCAGCGCCTGGAGAAATCCGAAAGTACTACCGTGAACAAGTCCAATATATCGTCTATGCTGCAATAATCCGATAATCGCTTTCCGTCGAAAGGCTCGATGAACCGTTTTGGGTAGTAGGCAGACAGTGTTGCTAGTACGGATCGATGTCGACTGAAAGTCGGCGTCGCCTGCTATCCGCGTCGGCCGGACCGCACCATTGCTTCAAAAACGAGATCGCCTCCGCCTTCGCGAAGAAGCTCTTGCAAGCGGGTTTGGTGTCGCGATGCGCCAAGCCTTGCTATCGATTGGCTCGTGCGACGCACGCTCCCAGATGATAGCTCTGAACGTCCAGGCTCTCGCCCACGGCCCTGTCGCGATGCCGTCCGGCGAGGCGCTTTGAATCAAAGGCAGATGGGATCGATCAGTTCTAAAAAATTGAAGGCAGCGAGCGCATCGCGGCTCAATCCATTGCGGCTTCTCTTCGTCGCTCGACAGCCGCTTTGGTGCGGGCTGTTTGCGCAGTTGAGACTATGAGCAGCTTTAACGCTCCATTGGTCAGCAATCGGCAAGTTTGCTTGAGACCGGCGAGCAGTGCGGTGCCCATCAACTGCACCAATTCTATTCAACAATCGGCATGACGCGTGAGTGTCGCGGTCGTGCAAGAGCGAGGATGACGTAGTCGCCGTGCAGTGGTGAACCATCGTGCTGCTCTGTTGAAGTGCTCACATCGATGTCCAAAACCGGACACCATTAGCATGACGGATCAATGGCGCAGCTTGTGGCTCGCTGGCTGCTTTCGACAATCCGCAAATCACGAAGCGGTGGTTTGGTATCTGTCAAGTGTTTCGCTTCGGTGGCCTGTTTTTTGCTGAACGTCAGCAATTCGTTACGGCCGACGACAACTCACATGGAAGGCTTCATGGGTGGTGCAACGGAAACGTTCTACAGCGTGATCAGACGTCAGGGTATCACGCGTCGTAGTTTCCACAAGTTCTGCAGTTTGACTGCCGCGAGCTTGGGACTTAGTCCGCTCGCCGCAAGCAGTATTGCCAACGCCCTGGAGATCAAACCGCGTGTGCCCGTCATCTGGCTGCACGGGCTCGAGTGTACCTGCTGCTCGGAGAGCTTTATCCGCTCGGCCCATCCCTTAATCAAGGACGCGCTGCTGTCTATGATCTCGCTCGATTATGACGATACGATCATGGCGGCGGCAGGACACCAGGCCGAGGCCATCCTGGAGGAAACTCGTGCCAAGTACAAAGGCAGGTATGTGCTCGCCGTCGAAGGCAATCCGCCGCTCAAGGAGGATGGCATGTTCTGCATTGACGGCGGCAAGCCGTTCGTTGAAAAGCTCAGGTGGATGGCGGAAGAGTCCATGGCGATCATCGCTTGGGGCACGTGTGCGTCCTGGGGATGCGTGCAGGCGGCCAAGCCCAATCCGACTGGCGCGGCGCCGATCGATAAGGTGATCACCAACAAGCCGATCATCAAGGTGCCGCGGGTGCCCGCCTATCGCGGAGGTCATGAGTGGCCTCGTGACTTTCATCACCACATTCGGAAAGCTTCCTGAGCTCGATCGTCAAGGGCGTCCAAGTATGTTTTATTCCGAGCGCATTCACGACAAGTGCTATCGGCGTTCCCATTTCGACGCTGGCCAATTCGTTGAAGAGTGGGACGATAAGTACGCCCGCAAGGGCTATTGCCTGTACAAGATGGGCTGCAAGGGGCCAACCACCTACAATGCCTGTTCGGCCCTTCGGTGGAACGGGGGCGTTTCATTTCCGATTCAGTCCGGCCACGGCTGCTTCGGCTGCTCCGAAGACGGCTTCTGGGACAAAGGGTCATTTTACGACCGGCTCACAACCATCAAGCAGTTTGGCATCGAGGAGAACGCCGACCAGATCGGCATGGCCGCTGCCAGCGTGGTTGGGTTAACCGTCGCTGCCCATGCGGCGGTCACCGCCGTGAAGCGGTTGACCCACAAGCCGGATCGCGCAGCCCACAAAAGCAAACCGAGTTGAGGAGGGGGGCGACGGTGGCCGTCCAGACGCCGAATGGGTTCAATCTCGATCGTTCCGGCAGGCGAATCGTCATCGATCCGCTGACGCGGGTCGAAGGCCACCTGCGCATCGAAGCCAATCTCGATTCCGACAATGTGATCCGCAATGCGGTCTCAAGCGGGACGATGTGGCGTGGCATCGAAGTCATCCTGCGCGGGCGCGATCCGCGCGACGCCTGGGCGTTCACCGAGCGGATTTGCGGGGTCTGCACCGGCACCCATGCGCTCACCTCCGTGCGCGCGGTTGAAAATGCACTAGGAATTACGATTCCGGAGAATGCCAATTCGATCCGCAACATCATGCAGCTGTGCCTGCTCGTGCATGATCACCTCGTACATTTCTATCACCTGCACGCGCTGGATTGGGTCGACGTGGTCTCCGCGCTCAAGGCCGATCCCAAGTCAACGTCCGCGCTCGCGCAGTCTATCTCGCCCTGGCCGCTGTCGTCCCCTGGCTATTTTAAGGATTTGCAGATCCGGCTCACCAAATTCTTCGGATCAGGGCAACTCGGTCCGTTCAAGAATGGCTATTGGGGGCATCCGGCCTACAAGCTGCCACCGGAAGCGAACCTGATGGCTGTAGCGCATTATCTGGAAGCGCTCGACTTCCAGAAGGAGATCGTCAAGATCCAAGCTATCTATGGTGGCAAGAACCCGCATCCAAACTGGCTGGTCGGCGGCGTGCCCTGTGCGATCAATATCGACGGAACTGGTGCGGTGGGTGCGATCAATATGGAGCGACTGAACATCGTGTCCTCGATCATCGACCGTTCGATCGAGTTTGTCGAGCAGGTCTACCTGCCCGACATTGCCGCGATCTGCTCGTTCTATAAGGACTGGCTCCATGGCGGCGGACTTTCGAGCAAAAGCGTGATGTCCTATGGGGACATCCCCGAAAACGCCAATGACTGTTCCGCGAAGAGCTTCAAGCTGCCGCGCGGGATCATTCTTGATGGCAATCTCAAGGAGATACTGCCGATCGACCATGGTGATCCCGAGCAGATCCAGGAATTCGTAGCGCATTCATGGTATAAGCACCCCACTGATTGCTGTGGACTGCATCCCTGGGACGGTATCACCGAGCCGAGTTTTGAACTTGGGCCAAAACTCAAAGGCAGCAAGACAGATATCAAGGAGCTCGACGAAGGCGGCAAGTATTCCTGGATCAAAGCGCCACGCTGGCGCGGCCACGCTGTGGAGGTCGGGCCGTTGGCGCGATACATCATCGGTTATGCGCAAGGCAAATCCGAGTTCAAGGAGCCGGCCGAGAGACTGCTCAAGGGGCTCAATCTTCCCTTGACTGCGCTGTGCTCGACGCTTGGCCGTACTGCGGCGCGAGCGCTCGAATGCCAGTGGGCGGCGCATCAGATGCGTTATTTCCAGGATAAGCTGGTAATCCACATCAAGTCCGGCAATACGGCAACTGCCAATGTCAGCAAGTGGAAGCCGGAAAGCTGGAGCAAGGAGGCCAAGGGCTACGGGTTCACTGAGGCGCCGCGCGGTGCACTTGGGCACTGGATCAAGATCAAGGACGCCAAGATCGACAATTATCAATGTGTCGTGCCGACGACCTGGAACGGATCTCCTCGCGATCCTAAGGGCAATATTGGCGCTTTTGAAGCCTCCCTGATCGGTACCCCGATGGCCGATCCGCAGCGGCCCCTGGAGATCTTGCGCACCATCCATTCCTTTGATCCGTGCTTGGCTTGCTCGACCCACGTGATGAGTCCTGACGGCCAGGAAGTGGCCTCAGTCAATGTTCGCTAATGACATGCTGGACAGAGCTCGGAAGCTCCTTGCCGCCGGCGATGCGGAACCCACTGAACGGAGCATCGGCGCTGGCACCGCTTACGCGCCGGTGCGACTGTGGCATTGGGTCAATGCGGCGGCCATTCTGATGCTGAGTTCAACCGGCTATCTCATTGGAACCGGGACAACGGCGATATGGGGAGAGGCAAGCGGCAATTTCCTGTTCGGCTATCTCCGCTTTGCTCATTTCTCGGCGGGATATGTGCTCAGCGTCGGCTTTCTTCTGCGCATCTACTGGGCCTTAATGGGAAACGCGCATGCCATGCAGATCTTTTGCGTGCCGCTCTGGCGCAGGTGCTTTTGGCGCGAGGTGTACCACGAGATTCTCTGTTATGCGTTCATTACAGTTGACCCGAGGGGCGCGTCAGGCACAACCGTCTTGCTCAGCTCGCAATGTTCCTCATGTTTACGCAGACGATCACGTTCATGGTCGTCACAGGCTTTGCACTTTATGGGCAAGGTGCCGGTACTGACAGCTGGCAGTACAAGCTGTTCGGCTGGGTGTTTTCAATCTGGCCGAACAGTCAGGACGTTCATACCTGGCATCATCTCGGCCTGTGGGTGATCGTGATCTTCGCGCTGGTCCACGTCTACGCCGTGATCCGGGAAGACATCATGTCGGGTGAGCACGGGTTGCGCGATTGACTGGGAAGCGGATGCTGAATCTAGAAAATAAGAAACGAATCCTGGTGCTCGGCATCGGCAATATCCTGTGGGCCGATGAGGGGTTCGGCGTGCGGGTGGTCGAGGAGTTTCATCGCCGCTACGCTATCGATGACAACGTCACCGTCCTCGATGGCGGCACACAGGGGCTCTACCTCGTCAGTTTTCTTGAGCAGGCCGATTGCCTGATCGTGTTCGATGCCATCGACTATGGATTGCTGCCCGGGCAGTTGAAGCTTGTGCGAGATGACGAAGTGCCAAAATTTACTGCCGCCAAGAAGGTGAGCCTGCATCAGACCGGCTTTCAGGACGTCTTGAGTGCGGCCGACCTGCTTGGCCGCTGCCCGCGACAGCTCGCTCTCATCGGCTGTCAGCCGCTGGACCTGGAGCATTGGGGCGGTCCGCTGACCGCCCCGGTGCGCTTTCAGATTGCGCCTGCGATTGAACTAGCTTGCAAACTCCTGGCGCAGTGGGACTCGCCGGCAAAACCGCGGACCGCGCCGCTGCCTGCATCAGAACGGCTGTTGGTGAACAATATCGACCATGCAAATTTTTGAGATGAGGGCGCAGCCGGTCTAGCGGCCCGCGACTGACCATGTGCCTTGGCTTGCCAATGACGATTGTCGAGACCGACGGCATTACGGCGCTGTGCGAGTATGGCAATGAACAGCGGCGCATCTCGGTCGTGCTTCTCTCCGACACGTCGGTCGGCGCCAAGGTGCTCGTTCATATCGACACCGCGGTGCGGCTTTTGGACGAAAATGAAGCGAGGCTGATCTCGGGAGCACTTGACGGGCTTGAGGCCAGCCTTAACGGCCAGGACTGCGATCGCTTCTTTGCGGACTTGATCGGTCATGAGCCGCAATTGCCGGAGCACCTACGCTAGCAGTTCCACTCGCCGGTTGCGCCGACGAGGCTTTCTCACAAATCGAATTCCAGTCGCACGTAAGTTTTGCATGGAAACTGTCAGCCGCTTCGAGCCGTTGGTTCGAGCGGGATGCGCGGCCAGACGATGGTTGGCATGCGCCTTGCTGTAAGCCTGCTAGCAGAACCGAACATTATCAGAAAGGCATGTGATGAAGTTGCAGCCGGCGCAGTATGGTCTGGCGCGGCCCGCCCCCGTGGAGGGCGTCAGCGTCGATGCGCGCCTGGCCGCGCACGCTCCCGTGAGGGCGGCCGTGATGCCGCTGTCGGCGGGCGATCGCCTACATTTGCTCCGGATCATCCAGCTCGCATTCTTCGTTCCTGAAATGATCAAGGCGTTTCGGCAGCGCATGCAAGGCGCAGTGCCTGCGGGCGGCGTTGGTGGCGAACTGGTCGGCCGGCTCGGCCTGCGTGGCCCGTCGACGCCGAGCCTGTGCCATCGGAACGATACACTCCGCCTGATCGGCAAGAGATCGGTCCGTCTGGTCACGATCGACCGCATCTCGGTACCGATCGTTCGGCCACACGCCGGCAGCACTTCTGTCGGCAAGTCCATTGCATCTCGATACAGCCGACGGAACGTCGCGTCATGAAAACAGCGATCCGCGTTGTGTCCGACGGCGCCGACCGGGTGGCGACTGACCTTGCCGCGGGCTCTGGAAGTCCCGATGTATTCCATAGCGGGTTGACGAGTGCGAGTGCACTCGCCAAGCGCGCTTGGCGCGATGGCGACGAGCTCGCAAAAAACTATCCCAATGCCACCGCGCTGTTATCGAATGCCGCTGCTGCCGTTAGCAGCCAGAGAAGCGGCGCTCAGACGCAACTGTACGGACTCGCGAATCTCAGCGATCCCGAGCGCAAGCTGATAGGTGAAGTGCTCGGAGAAGGTGAGGTCGCCGGCGTCGTTGCGCTGCCAGATGGCTCTTTGGCGCAAATCCGGGAGTCCGTGCTTGCGGGAATCTGGCGCGTGTGCATCGGGAGCGAGCCGGCGCACGAATATCTTGAGGTCGGAGCGATCCCGCAGATTGTCCGGCGCGCCGCAACAGACTTGACGTCCGCCGATCTTGCGATCGGCGCGGCGCCGGACGGCGCGATGAACGTGCAACCGGTGCTCGCGGAAATACGCGAGCGGGCGCGCGTCTGGCGGTTTGGCATGCGCGCGCATGTCATAAATCTCACGTTGCTGCCGATGAGCGTTGTCGACCTGGCATTCCTGCAGCAAAGCGTGGGCAATGGCCCGGTCCAACTCATCTTCCGCGGCTACGGCACCTGCCGAGTGCAGGCGACCGGGATCAGGAATCTCTGGTCGGTGCAGTTCTTCAATTCTACCGACAACATCATCCTTGATACGCTGGAGGTCGGCGGCGTGCCGATTATTGCGTTGGCTGCCGACGAGGATTTCCAGGACTCTGCCGAACGCATGCAGGAAATTATCAAGGCGTACTTCACATGAAGAGCTTGGAGAACGTTCGGCATCGGGTGGGATCCCGCAGACGGGGCGCGCACAGCGACCGCCGGCATATCTTGCGCGGTATGATGGGGGAGCAGTGCGCATGAGCCTAGCTGCCCGCAACAAAATTGATGTCACCGTATCGCTTGCTGCCGACGTAGTCGCCGCGGTTGAGATCCTGCCGCGGGTCCGACCGCCACTGACGCGCCTGTTCGCCGGCAAACAGGCCTCGTCACTGCTCAACGTGCTGCCGCGGCTCTTCGCGTTGTGTGCCGCTGCTCAGCAAATCGCACTGCTGTCCGCGATCGAGACCGCGCGCGACGAAGCGATCACCCGCGCAACAAAACAGCATCGTATTGCGCTTATCGTTACCGAGCGCATCGCGGAATTGCTGCGCGGCCTCTTTGTCGGACATCTTACGCAAGACGTCGCGAGTGCGGCGGTCATCCGCTCCCTGATGCGGGGAATGTCAGCGCTTGTTGGCAGCGCACAGCCAGCCTGGGGCTCAGCTCAACGCGAAGCAACAGCGCGGATTGTGGGTGCGCTGGCCGCGCTCGGCATGCCGAATGAGGGTGGCGCGCTGAGGTCCGGTAGCCCATTGGCGCTTCGCATTGCAGCGCTTGATGAGATCGACCTGAAGCCAATTCCGGCGGAGCACTCGTTTCTGTCGGTTGCCGACGACCGCAACATCATTAAACGGCTGCTCGTGGATGACGCGACATTTTGCTGTTGTCCCAATCTCGACGGACATGCGCCCGAGACGGGTCCATGGGCGCGCCAAATGACGCGTGATTGGCTCTCGCCGAGCCCATCCGGAGCGGCCGAGCGGCTGAGGGCCAGAATTGCTGAAATCCTCCGGCTATACGCCTGGCTCAAGGCCGGTGCTCATATTGACTCGGCGGAGCATGGGATTATCGAAAGCTATAAGCTAGGACCCGGCCGTGCAGCGGCCGCGGTCGAATGCGCCAGGGGGCGTCTCTACCACGCGGTTGAGCTTGATCCTCAGGGCCGGATATCCCGCTTCGAATTCCTTGCGCCGACGGAGTGGAATTTCCACCGGCGCGGACCGCTTGTCCGGAACCTGCAGGGCGCGGGTGCTGACGGCTAAACAACGTCGGGATGCAGTACACGCGGTGATTGCATCGCTCGATCCGTGCGTCGGGTTCACCCTCAATTTTCGCGAAGTTGGCGATGCATGAAGTGACGATTTGTCTTGGCATCATTCAAATCGTCGAGGAGGAGGTACGTCAGCGATCCTTTTCGCGGGTGCGGAGCGTCTGTCTAGAGATGGGAGCGCTGAGTCATGCCGCGCCTGAAGCGATCAGGTTCTGCTTTGCTGTCGTTGCAACGCGGACCGTTGCCGAGGGCGCGGTCCTAAATATCGTCGAACTTCCAGGCGTTGCCTGGTGCATGAGCTGTTCGAAGAGCGTCGAAATTGCACGGCGCGGTGAATGCTGTCCTTGCTGCGGCAGCTATCAATTGCAGGTAACCGCGGGCGAACAGATGCGCGTGAAAGAGCTGGAGATCGATTGATGTGCACCATTTGCGGCTGCACCGAAGGAACGCCGTCGACCAAACGCGCGAAGGCGCATGATGCGGAGAGCCATGAGCGATACGATGGCCATGTGCAGGACGATTGCGATCGCCATTGTGCCCATCCGCATGGCGACCAAGGCCCGCAGCGTTCAAACCATCCTGGCGATAGTCATAGTCGCAATCATCGCTCTGCCCATCACCAGGCTCATGGCATGCAGGCGCTTCTGAGCGGCGGCGCCGGGCCGGCTGGCTTGAAGGTCGGGGGCATGAGCAGAGAGCGGGTCATTCAGGTCGAGCGCGATATTCTTGGCAGGAATAATGGGATTGCGGCGGACAACCGCGCGCTCTTTGTAGCCGATGACCTGCTTGTATTTAATCTTTTGTCCAGTCCCGGTGCAGGTAAAACGACGCTGCTCGTCCGCGCCGTGTCCGAGCTCAAGCGTAGCCGCCCGGTCGGAGTCATCGAAGGCGACCAACAGACCTCGAATGATGCCGAACGTATTCGGGCCGCCGGCGTGCCAGCTATTCAAGTCAACACCGGCAAGGGTTGCCATCTCGATGCTGCAATGATTCGCGAGGCTTATCGGCGCTTGCCGCTGCTCGCGGGCGGTATTCTCTTCATCGAGAACGTCGGTAATCTGATCTGTCCCGCAGCCTTCGATCTTGGCGAGGCCTGCAAGATCGTAGTGCTGTCGATGACTGAAGGTGAAGACAAGCCGCTCAAATATCCTGATATGTTTGCCGCTTCTGCGCTCATGGTGATCAACAAGATTGATCTGGCGTCGCTGCTTGAGTTCGATTTGGGCAAGACGATCGAATACGCCAGACGCGTCAATCCAAAGATCGACGTGCTTGTAGTCTCGGCGCGTACTGGCGAGGGGTTTGGCGCGCTCTACGCCTGGATCGATAGACAGGCGGGGCATCGGAGGCGCGCCATAGAGGACACGAGGCGATGAGCGCCGCAACCACCGGCAACCGAACGCGACTGCGCGTGTGCGTGAGTGGGGCCGTGCAAGGGGTCGGATTTCGTCCTTACGTCTATGGACTCGCTATGCGGTACGGATTGGCGGGGTTTGTCATCAATGGCCCCGAGGGCGTTATCATCGAGGTCGAGGGCCTCCGCGCGTCGGAGTTTGTCGCTACGTTGCCGCTCGAGGCGCCTCCATTGGCACGCATCGACCACATCTGCGTGCGGGAGACCGCGGCGCACGCGGCGAAAGACTTTTCGATCGGCACGAGCGAAGGCGGCAAATTGTCGACGCAGATCGTCGCTGATGCTGCTGTTTGCCAGCAATGCCTCAGCGAGCTGTTCGATTCAGAGAATCGGCATTACCATTACCCCTTCATCAGTTGCTGCCATTGCGGCCCACGTTACACCATCGCCGAACGGCTTCCGTACGATCGCCGCAACACTGTGATGAGGGCTTTTAGGCTGTGCGCCGCCTGCGCGGCCGATTATGCCGATCCGGCGAGCCGCAGGTTTCATGCGGAAGCGATCGCGTGTCCGACATGCGGTCCTCGGCTCAGCCATGGGATCAGCGCCATTGTCGCGGCAATCGCGGGAGGACAAATCGTGGCGATAAAGGGGCTGGGCGGATACCAGCTCCTTTGCGATGCGCGTAACCAGGACGCCGTGCAAGTTTTGCGCAGGAGAAAGCATCGCCTTCAGAAGCCGTTCGCTGTTATGGTCGATTCCATAGAGTGCGTCAGCGACATCGCGGAGGCGAACGCGCCCGAGCTTGCGCTGCTCGAATCCGTAGCACGTCCCATTGTCCTTCTGCCTTCGCGCAACAATCTGGCGCCCGCCATAGCTCCTGGCTTATCGCGTGTGGGTGTCATGCTGCCTGTAGCGCCGCTGCATCACCTCATCTTTCATGCGCTTCGCTCGGCAGGAGCATGTGCGGGGGCCGGCCCGGTCATCGTCGCCACCAGTGCCAATCTTTGCGGCGAACCGCTCCTGATCGATAACGCGCAGGCGCTGCGGCGGCTCAAGGGGATCGCCGACCTTATCGTGACCCATGATCGCGATATCCTGACGCGTGCTGATGATTCCGTGGTGTCGGTGGTGGCTGGCCGGCCGCAATTCATTCGTCGTGCCCGTGGCTATGTTCCCGAACCGATCAGGCTTGCGAAGTCGGTGCCGTCCGTGCTCGCCGTCGGCGGCGCACTGAAATCGACCGTCACCATCACGCGGGACAACCAAGCGTTCGTCTCCCAGCATATTGGCGATCTGGATACGGCCGAAGGCATCCTCGCGTTCGAGGAGACGATCCGACATCTTACATCGAGCCTTGATGTAGAGCCTGTCGCCATCGCCCATGATCTGCATCCTGATATGGCTTCTACCCGGTTTGCGGAAGCAAATGGCCGCGCGTTGGTCGCTGTCCAGCATCACCACGCACACGCTGCCGCAGTGATCGCCGAGCATGGCCATGCGGGAGCTGCGCTTGCCCTGGTGCTCGATGGCCATGGCCTTGGCTCCGAGGGCGGTAACTGGGGTGGCGAGCTATTGTTGTGCGAAGGGACGAGGTGTCGACGCATCGGGCACTTAGCGCCCTTGAAAATGCCTGGTGGAGATCGTGCAGCCCGCGAGCCGTGGCGCATGGCGAGCGCAGTTTTACACGGGCTCGGCCGGGGTAACGAAATCGGGCCGCGCTTTGCGGGGCAACGGCAGGCTGGATGTGTGTCGGCCTTGCTCGATCAGCCGGGCGGGGCCACCACGACCAGTGCGGGCCGGTTGTTCGACGCGGCAGCGGCGCTGCTGGGGATTGCCAGTTTGCAGAGCTATGAGGGCGAAGCGGCGATGAAGCTCGAGGCGCTGGTGCGGCGGACTGCGATTCTCGAAGCCGGCTGGACGATCGATGGCGGCGTGCTGTCGCTTCGTCCGCTGTTTGCGCGGTTGATTGCAGATGACATTGACGCCGCGGGCGGAGCCGGGCTGTTTCATGGCACCTTCGCCGCCGCCTGTGTTGACTGGATCTCGCGCTCTGCGCGGACAACCGGCGTTAATACCGTCGTTCTGAGCGGGGGCTGCTTCCTGAACGCGGTGCTGGCGGACGAAATCCCGCGCGGTTGCAGCGCTGCCGGCCTTACCCCGCTGGTGCCACGGCAGGTGCCGCCCAATGATGGCGGTTTGAGCCTTGGCCAGGCCTGGATTGCCGCTCTGCAGATTGTTCAACGGTCGTCCGCCTGAGGAGGAAGAGCCTGATATGTGTCTTTCGGTTCCGGCAAAGATTGCGAAAATTCTTCCCAATGACATGGCCGTCGTGTCCATCGATGGCATCAGCCTGGAGATATCGATTGCTCTCATCGACGAGCTCGAGGTCGGCGATTGCGTCCTTGTCCATGTCGGCTATGCGCTGGCCAAGATCGATCCGACGGAAGCCAAGCGCACGCTGGAGCTCCTGCAGGAGCTAGGCAGCGAAGGGGAACGCTGATCATGAAATATTCCGACGAATTTCGCGACAAGACGATCGCGCAGGGACTTGCGCGTGCGATTGACGCCGAGGTCAGTTCGCAAAGAGCCTATCGGTTCATGGAATTTTGCGGCGGACACACTCATGCGATCTCCCGCTACGGCCTGGAGGATCTGCTGCCCGCGAACGTCCGCATGATCCACGGGCCCGGTTGTCCCGTCTGCGTTCTGCCCGCCAGCCGAATCGACATGGCGATCCGGCTCGTCGACCGACCAGAGGTCACTCTGTGCGCCTACGGCGACCTGATGCGCGCGCCTGGGTCGCAAGGACAGTCCCTGTTGCGAGCTAAAGCGCTCGGCGCCGACATTCGGATGGTCTACTCGACGCTCGACGCTATCCGGCTCGCCGAACAGGCGCCGAGCCGCGAAGTGATCTTCTTTGCCATCGGATTTGAGACCACGACGCCCCCGACGGCGGTCATGATCCGAATTGCCGAGAAGAAGCGGCTGAAGGGCCTGAGCGTGTTCTGCAACCACGTGCTTACACCCTCTGCGATGCACAGCATTCTCGAGAACCCGAAGATCCGCAACACGGGTGGGGTCCCAATTGACGGCTTCATCGGTCCTGCACATGTCAGCACCATTATCGGTACGCAGCCCTACGAGCCCCTGGCGGAACAATTCGGCAAGCCGATCGTGATCGCGGGATTTGAACCCCTCGACGTGATGCAGGCGATCCTGATGCTGGTGCGGCAGGTGAACCAAGACCGCTACGAGGTGGAGAACCAATACAGCCGTGCAGTGACACGCGAAGGCAATCGGCGCGCCAAGGAGGAGGTATCGCAGATATTCGAACTGCGTGAGCAGTTTGAATGGCGTGGGCTCGGACTCGTACCCAACAGCGGACTGAAGCTGAAGCAGGCTTACGTGCAATTCGACGCCGAGACCCGTTTTGCGATCAACGACCTGCGTGTCGCAGACAATCCGGCGTGCGAGTGCTGCGCGATCCTGCGCGGCGCCAAGCGGCCGGTCGAGTGTAAGCTGTTTGGAACCGTCTGCACACCGGAAACTCCCATAGGGCCCTGCATGGTATCATCGGAAGGCGCTTGTGCGGCGTATTGGACCTATGGCCGAGTTCGCGATGAGCCGTTGAGGCGGACGTCATGAGCGTAAAGGGCAATCAACGCAAGCTCGACGTCGAGAACGGACGCGTTGATCTTTCCCACGGATCCGGGGGCCGTGCCATGGCACAGCTGATCTCCGGCCTTTTTCACCAAGCCTTTGGTAATGAATGGCTCGCGCGCTGCAATGATCAGTCGGCGTTTGACGTTGCGGCAGGCAGGATGGTGATGACGACCGACGGCTATGTGGTCTCGCCGCTGTTCTTTCCCGGCGGCAATATCGGGTCACTGGCTGTGCACGGCACGATCAATGATGTCGCGATGTCCGGCGCTCGTCCCCTCTATCTGTCGGCCAGTTTTATCATCGAGGAGGGCTTCCCGTTCTCTGATCTGAAGGCGATCGCGGATTCCATGGGCGCGGCAGCGCGCAATGCCGGCGTTTACATCATTGCCGGAGACACCAAGGTCGTCGAGCGCGGCAAGGCGGATGGTCTGTTCATCTCTACGACCGGGATCGGGATTGTGGCCGATGGGCTCGATCTCTCCGCCGACAAGGCAAAGGTCGGGGACCGTGTGCTTGTCTCCGGTAGCCTCGGCGATCATGGGGTGGCGATCATGTCAAAACGCCAGAACGTCGCTTTTGAAACCGAGGTCGTCTCGGATTCCGCAGCGTTGCATAACCTCGTAGCGGTCATGGTTGCCGCCGGCGGTAGCGGCATCCGGGTGATGCGCGACCCCACGCGCGGTGGGCTTGCCGCAACCCTCAATGAGATTGCGCATCAATCCGAGCTCGGGTTCCGTCTGCAGGAAGCATCCATTACGGTGAAGCCCGCGGTTGCGGCTGCCTGCGAACTCCTTGGACTCGATCCGATCCATGTCGCCAACGAAGGCAAGCTCGTTGCGATCGTCGCGCCTGATTTGGCCGATGCCGTGCTTGCAGCCATGAAGGCGCACCCGCTCGGGTCCGATGCAGCTGATATTGGCGAGGCGGTGGCTGACAATCGGAAATTTGTGCAGATGGCGACCAGTTTCGGCGGTCGACGAATCGTCGACTGGTTGTGGGGCGAACAATTGCCTCGGATCTGTTGACACACTGCGCTCTGAACGATCCTTTCCTATGGGCAATCTGTCCAACCGGTAGACTGCGACTTCGCTCTTTAGGCGTGCTGAATATCGGTTGTTAGCTTTTCCACGAACCGAGAACGCAATTCGAAACGATTCATCGCCATCGCGCAGTTTCGAGGGCTAAGCGAGCATGGTCACACGATCCGCTCGGTACCCGTAGGTTTGAAATCCTGCGAAGCTTGTCAAATATCGTTGAATTTCTGCGCCATTTTGACGGCTGCGTCGCAATATCGCTGCTCGCTTGCGATTAGAAAGGCACTCTAGGCAGGGAGTTTTCAAATGAAGGTCGGAGTCCCCAAGGAAATCAAGGCGCACGAATATCGCGTGGGCCTTACCCCGGGAGCTGTCCGCGAATACGTGGCGGCGGGCCACCGCGTGATGATCGAGACCAATGCCGGCGCTGGTATTGGTGCAACCGATGACGATTATCGCATTGTTGGCGGAACGATTCTAACTTCCGCAGCTGAGGTATTCGCATCGAGCGAGATGATCGTAAAGGTTAAGGAACCTCAGCCGTCCGAATGGTGTCAGCTGCGGGAAAATCAGATCCTGTTCACTTATCTGCATCTGGCCCCCGACCCGGATCAGGCCAAGGGCCTCCTGAAATCTGGATGCACTGCGATCGCCTACGAGACCGTAACTGATCCGCATGGTGGTCTTCCGCTGCTGGCGCCGATGAGCGAGGTGGCGGGTAGGCTTGCGATCGAAGCGGCGGGGAGCGCCCTGAAGCGGAGTGCAGGCGGACGAGGGCTGTTGATCGGTGGGGTGCCCGGTGTTCAGCCTGCCCGAATCGTGGTCATCGGAGGTGGCGTCGTTGGTACGCACGCGGCACGCATGGCGGTTGGTCTGGGCGCAGAGGTGACCATCATCGACCGTTCGATACTCCGGCTCCGCGAGTTGGACGAGCTATTCGAAGGACGCGCTCGCACCAGGTTTTCGACTATCGACTCCGTAGAGGAAGAGGTATTTGCGGCGGATGTGGTGATTGGTGCGGTGCTCGTTCCAGGTGCGAGCGCACCGAAGCTGGTCCGCCGGACCATGCTGAGCTCGATGCGCAAGAGGGCGGTGCTCGTGGACGTCGCTATCGATCAGGGCGGCTGCTTTGAGACATCGCGCCCAACCACTCACGCTGATCCTACTTACGAAGTGGATGGCATCATCCACTATTGCGTGGCCAATATGCCCGGGGCCGTGCCGCTGACCTCAAGCCAGGCACTGAACAACGCGACGCTGCCGTTTGGTTTGGCTCTGGCCAACAAGGGCTTTTCCGCCGTGCTCGAAAATCCGCATTTGCGCGCAGGCCTCAACGTCCATCGGGGCCGGCTAACTTACGAAGCGGTGGCCGAAAGCCTCGGGCTGCCCTTCTCACCGATCGAACAGGCTGCGGCCTGATCCCAGAGGCCCTTATGGGCGTTTCCTCCCTGACTTAGGCCACCCTTCGGGGTGGCTTTTTTTTCCGCTCCATCGATCTGCTGACCGGCGCCGGGATGCATTTCGAACTTGGAGCGAAGCGGAGGATCACCAGACGAACGCCTGGCTTTAGTCCCCGCACGATGCGAGACAATGTACTTTCGGTCCATACAGCGCATATGAATGCCGGTTTCGCCAGGTAATCCAAGGCAATTGAGAATGCGTCCTGCGAGTCCGCTGGGGGCCCGCGATCACCGGACCGACTTTGTCTGGCCCGACGCCGCGATTCTGACTGTCTGTGGAGACGCCAACCGGCCCGGTGATGACTGTGCGGGTTACCTTGGTGCTGTCGCCGAAGCCGCCGCTGCCCGGTGAGTGGAACCATCAAGATGCGGCTCGGGGTCGACCTGATATACCAGCGGAGAACTTTTTGAAGTCGCGCGGCTCATCCATCATCGCCGCGGCACGGCGGCCTTAGCAAGGATCGCAGATCGTTCTCTAAGGCTGGCGAACGCGGTTCACCTGATCTCTGACTGCCGTGAGATCGACCATGCGCAAACCACGGAATCGAGCTCAAGCTACTGTCATGCGCGTTGTAGGATTTGCGACACGGTGTCGAGACGGCGACTTGCGTTCTCGAAAATAGCCCAGACAAAATCAAGTTGAACTGTCTGGCACAAGACTTGAAAGCAAGAAACTGTCCGCAACTTTCGCTCATGGAATCGCATTGATGGCCTACAAGATAATCGCATCCCAGTGCACCGTCTGCGGTGCATGCGAGTTCGAATGTCCCAATGCCGCGATCAACCTGAAGAACGACATATATGTGATCAATCCGACCCAGTGTACCCAATGTGAGGGGCACTTTGACGCGCCGCAATGCGCCGTCGTTTGTCCGGTGCCCGATACCTGCGTGCCGGCATAGGTGGAGCTAGCCGATGAGAGGAGCTCCGGCGCGAAACATGATGAAAACGCGATCGACAGCCGCCGCCTTTTGGATCCGTCTTCTATCTCTCTCACTCGCTGGCGCCGAGTCGGCGGCAACTTGCGCGATCCGCTCAGATAGATTGTGGCGGAATCCTCGCCAGCGGGAGTTGTCGTTGCGCGAGTGGAGTGGGCAATGGTAGCTGTACAAGAGACGGTCGAGCGCGTGAAGCGCATCGACGTCGACCAGTATCGTTATGGGTTTGAGACCCTGATCGACTCCGAGAAGGCCCCCAAGGGGCTGTCGGAAGAGATCGTAAAGTTCATCTCGCAGAAAAAGAACGAACCCGCCTGGATACTCCAGTGGCGGCTGGAAGCCTATCGGCGCTGGCTGACCATGACCGAGCCGACCTGGGCCCGCGTCGACTATCCCAAGATCGACTTCCAGGACATCTACTATTACGCGGCGCCGAAGCCGAAGAAGACGGTCACCTCGCTCGACGAGATCGATCCGGAGATCCTGAAGACCTACGAGAAGCTCGGCATCCCCTTGCGGGAAGTCGCCATGCTCGAGGGCGTCGAGCCCAAGGTGGGCGAGGAAGATCCGGCCCGGCGCAAGATCGCGGTCGACGCGGTCTTCGATTCGGTCTCGGTTGCGACCACGTTCAAGGCGGAGCTCAAGAAGGCCGGCGTGATCTTCATGCCGATCTCGGAGGCGATCCGCGAGCATCCTGAACTGGTGCAGAAA
Organism: Bradyrhizobium sp. USDA 4354; assembly: GCF_054060315.1. Lineage (NCBI taxonomy): Bacteria > Pseudomonadati > Pseudomonadota > Alphaproteobacteria > Hyphomicrobiales > Nitrobacteraceae > Bradyrhizobium > Bradyrhizobium sp. USDA 4354. The sequence goes on from NZ_JBSSDC010000001.1 coordinate 3,000,697, forward strand.
TATCTGGGATCGGTGGTGCCGACCTCGGACAATTTCTACGCGACGCTGAACTCGGCGGTGTTCTCCGACGGCTCGTTCGTCTACGTGCCGCCGGGCGTGCGCTGCCCGATGGAGCTGTCGACCTATTTCCGCATCAACGAGCGCAACACCGGCCAGTTCGAGCGCACGCTGATCATCGCCGACAAGGGCTCGTACGTCTCTTATCTCGAAGGCTGCACCGCGCCGCAGCGCGACGAGAACCAGCTGCACGCCGCCGTGGTCGAACTCGTCGCGCTCGACGATGCCGAGATCAAATATTCGACGGTGCAGAACTGGTATCCGGGCAATTCGGAAGGCAAGGGCGGCATCTACAATTTCGTCACCAAGCGTGGCGACTGCCGCGGCAACCACTCCAAGATCTCCTGGACCCAGGTCGAGACGGGTTCGGCGATCACCTGGAAATATCCGAGTTGCATCCTGCGTGGCGACAATTCGCGCGGCGAGTTCTATTCGATCGCGATCTCGAACGGCTTCCAGCAGGTCGATTCCGGCACCAAGATGATTCATCTCGGCAAGAACACGTCGAGCCGCATCATCTCCAAGGGCATCGCCGCCGGCAAGTCGCAGAACACCTATCGCGGTCTCGTGACGGCGCATCGCAAGGCGACCGGGGCGCGCAACTTCACCGCCTGCGACTCGCTGCTGATCGGCGACAAATGCGGCGCGCACACCGTGCCCTACATTGAGGCCAAGAACTCCTCCGCGACGTTCGAGCATGAGGCGACGACCTCGAAGATCTCCGAGGACGTGCTGTTCTACTGCATCCAGCGCGGGCTCAATCAGGAAGAGGCCGTCGGTCTCGTCGTCAACGGCTTCGTCAAGCAAGTTCTGCAAAAACTGCCGATGGAGTTCGCAGTGGAGGCGCAGAAGCTAATCTCGATCTCGCTTGACGGATCTGTCGGATAACCAAACCTCCCGCGAGCCCCCTCGAATGCGGCTCGCCAGATGACATTTCAGGGATCAGATTAGAATGGCGCTACTCGAAATCCGAGATTTGCATGTTGGTGTCGAAGACCGCGAAGTTATTCGCGACCTCGATCTTAACGTCAATGCGGGTGAGGTGCACGCGATCATGGGGCCGAACGGCTCCGGCAAATCGACGCTGTCGCACGTCATTGTCGGCAAACCCGGCTACGAGATCACCGACGGCCAGATCCTGTTCAAGGGCGAGGACCTCCTCGAGATGGACCCGAACGAACGCGCCGCCAAGGGTGTGTTCCTGGCATTCCAGTATCCGGTCGAGATCCCGGGCGTAACCACCATGAACTTCCTGCGGGCGGCACTGAACGCCCAGCGCAAGGCGCGCGACCAACAGGAATTCTCCACCCCCGAATTTCTGAAAAGAGCCCGCGAGGTGGCCGGTTCGCTCAACATTCCGCAGGACATGCTCAAGCGCGGCGTAAATGTCGGCTTCTCCGGCGGTGAGAAGAAGCGCAACGAAATTTTGCAGATGGCGTTGTTCGAGCCGAGTCTGTGCATCCTTGACGAGATCGATTCCGGGCTCGACATCGACGCGCTGCGTATCGTCGCCAGCGGCATCAACGCCCTGCGTTCGCCGGAACGAGCGATGATCGTGATCACGCACTATCGGCGGCTTCTCGACCATATCGTGCCGGACGTTGTGCACGTGATGTCGAAAGGGCGGATCATGAAGAGCGCCGGCAAGGAACTCGCGCTGGAGCTCGAGGCTTCTGGCTACGCTCAATTCGAAGACGCGGCCTGACGACTCAAGGGGCTCCGATGAAGCAGGTTTTGCCCAAAGCCGACCCCGAACGCGCAATTGGCAATGTTTTCGCTGCGGCGCGTGGACGGCTGCCTGGTGCAGGCCTTGTCCCCCAAATCCGGGCGAGCGCATTTGAGGTCTACGAGCGTACCAGCCTTCCGCATCGGGGCATGGAAGACTGGAAATACACTGATCTGCGCGCCCTAATCGGCGAGGTGCTGCCACTTGCTCCGCGACCGGATGCGGAGGCGCTGGTGCGCGCAAAGGTGTCTGCCAAGCAAGTGGCTGCCGATCAGGCGGTCAAACTGGTTTTGGTGGATGGCATATTCGCGCCGGAGTTATCCGATTTCGGCAGGCTGGAAAATGAAATCGTTGTACGGTCGCTGCGAGAGGTTCTGGAGAATTCGGCCACTGGGTCCATGGCCGGTCTGGTGCTGTCGATGACGAGCGATCCGGCGATCTCGCTCAATGCCGCAATGGCGACAGATGGCCTGGTGATTACGGTCGCCGATGGAAATGCGGTGAAGCGTCCAATTCAAATCGTTCACGTCGCAACCGGGCTATCGGTGTCCACCTTTACACGCTCCTATCTGCAGCTCGGTAAAGGAGCGCATGCGGCGGTCGTGGAAAGTTTCGTCCCGGCTGAAGGCGCGAGCGGCTATCAAGCCAACGATGCGATAATCGTCCTGGTTGGTGACGAGGCGAGCCTTTCGCATATCCGCGTCGCAGCCGATGCCTCTGACGCCGTGAACATCTCGTCGGCGATCATCGCAGTCGGCGCCAGGGCTAAGCTCGACCTCTTCAGCATGACCTGTAGCGGCTCCATCAGCCGCTATCAGGGATTCATCACGCTGGCCGGCGAGGGAACCAAGCTCTCGGCAAATGGGGTTAATCTCATCAGGGACAAGCTGCACGCCGACACAACGATTGTGGTCGACCACGCCGTGCCACATTGCACCAGTCGGGAGAAGTTCCGCGCAGTCGTCGACGATTGCGGCCGCTCGGTGTTTCAGGGCCGAATCGTCGTTCGTCCCACCGCCCGGAAGGCGGACGCCACCTTGACGACGCGAGCGTTGCTCCTATCGGACCGGGCCGAGGCCAACAATAAGCCCGAACTTGAAATCTTGACTGACGACGTGACCTGCGTCCACGGAGCGACATCGGGTGCGCTGGACGACACTCTCGTATTCTATCTGCGCGCTCGGGGGCTATCCGAGACGGATGCGCAGAGGTTGCTGATTAAAGCATTTCTTGGCGAGTCGATTGAGGAGATCACTTCCGAGAATCTACGCGATTTTGTGACAGCGCAAGCTGAACACTGGCTGCAGGCGGGGCGATGAGCGCACATCCCGCCGTGAGCATTGGTAGTTATGAGGTCAACCGTCTGCGTACGGACTTTCCTGCGCTCGCCATGACGGTGTACGGCAAACCGCTTGTTTACCTTGATAACGCTGCATCCGCGCAAAAGCCCAACGCTGTGCTTGACCGTATGATGCAGGTGTACTCCAGCGAATACGCCAACGTGCATCGCGGCTTGCACTACCTCGCTAACGCGGCGACCGAGGCGTATGAAGGCGCCCGTATTAAGGTGGCGCAGTTTGTGAACGCGCATTCAAACGAAGAGATCATCTTCACCCGGAGCGCCACGGAAGCAATCAATCTGGTGGCCCAGACTTTTGGCCGTGAACGCATTAGCCCGGGTGATGAAATCGTTCTCTCGATTTTGGAACACCACTCCAACATTGTGCCATGGCACCTTCTCAGGGAACGACTCGGTGCAGTGATCAAATGGGCGCCAGTGGATGATGACGGAAACTTTTTGCTCGATGATTTTGAGCGACTGCTGACCCAGCGCACCAAGATGGTTGCAATCACACAAATGTCGAACGTGCTCGGCACGGTGTTGCCGGTGAAAGACGTGGTGAGGATCGCGCATGCTCGTGGTATCCCGGTGCTGGTCGACGGATCGCAAGGATGCGCCCATCTGAGCGCCGACGTCTGCGACATTGATTGCGATTTCTACGTCATGACGGGCCACAAACTCTATGGTCCGACTGGCATCGGTGTGCTTTACGGCAAGTCTGAGCATCTGGCATCGATGCCGCCCTTCAATGGCGGCGGGGAGATGATCCGTGAGGTCTCGCGTTCCGGCGTCATTTATGGTGATCCGCCACACCGGTTCGAAGCGGGTACGCCGCCGATCGTCGAAGCCATCGGTTTAGGCGCGGCTATCGATTACATCAATTCAATAGGCAAGGTGCAGATCCGCGGGCACGAGAGCGTACTGCTCGCCTACGCGCAGGAGAGGCTGGCGGACATCAACTTCGTGCGCATGATCGGGACCCCTGCCGAGAAGGGGCCGATCATTTCATTTGATATGAAGGGTGCGCATGCGCATGATATTGCCACGGTCGTCGACCGCGCCGGGGTAGCGATACGGGCGGGAGCCCACTGTGCGATGCCCCTGCTCAAGCGCTTCGGCGTGCTGGCGACGTGCCGTGCGTCCCTCGGACTTTACAATACACGTGAAGAGATTGATGTGCTCGTGCGTGCGCTTATCAAGGCGCGGCAGCTGTTCTCGTGATTCGGCGAGCCTACGACCGACGTCCAGGTGGCGAGGCAGCTCGCATTGAGGTCTGGAGGATGAGGTCATGCACCTCATCGTCATCGCAGCAAGTAAGCACCTGTAGGTCTCAGCAAGCATAGATAGCATTGGCAAGCCTGTGTCGGCCAGCCGGCCTTGCAGCAGGTCTTCCTGTACGGCCGCCTTGGGCAAGCGCGATCGCAGAGTACTGCGATCGCGGACACGCTCGAGAATTGGGCGGGCAATACACGCACGCCAGCCCTTGTTCCATTTCGAACAGGCCCAAACCAAGAGTTCTCTGCCCAAAGCGTGATGTCGGGTTCGCAACAACACCCCTGTCACCGCACGAGACGCGCTAAGCGATTTTGATTGCTGTGTTTTTTTCCTCACGAGACGCTGGCATGCTGGTTGCAAAAGTCTTGGTCAAGAAGCCGCCCTCGCAACAGCTAACTTTTAAGGACATCAGATGAGTCTCGCCACGACCCAGAGCATCGCAGAAATCAGGGCTCGCAACAAAGAGCTGATCGAGGAGGTGCTGAAGGTCTATCCGGAGAAAACCGCGAAACGGCGTGCCAAGCACCTCAACGTTCACCAAGCCGGCAAGTCAGACTGTGGGGTGAAGTCCAACATCAAATCCATACCTGGCGTGATGACGATCAGAGGCTGCGCCTATGCAGGGTCAAAGGGGGTGGTCTGGGGCCCAATCAAGGACATGGTCCATATCAGCCATGGCCCGGTCGGCTGCGGTCAGTATTCGTGGGGCTCGCGACGCAACTATTACGTTGGCACGACGGGCATCGATAGCTTTGTGACCCTGCAGTTCACCTCCGACTTCCAGGAAAAGGATATCGTATTCGGTGGCGACAAAAAGCTGGTCAAAATTCTTGACGAAATCCAGGAGCTGTTTCCACTCAACAACGGCATCACGATCCAATCGGAATGTCCAATCGGGTTGATCGGGGACGACATCGAGGCCGTATCAAGAGCGAAATCCAAGGAATATGGCGGCAAGACCATCGTGCCGGTCCGTTGTGAGGGCTTTCGGGGCGTGTCGCAGTCACTAGGCCACCACATTGCGAACGACGCGGTGCGGGATTGGATTTTCGACCAGATCGAGCCCGACGGCAAACCAAAGTTCGAGCCGACGCCGTACGATGTTGCGATCATCGGAGACTACAATATCGGCGGCGACGCCTGGTCATCACGAATTCTGCTGGAGGAGATGGGCCTGCGGGTGATCGCGCAGTGGTCCGGCGACGGTTCACTGGCTGAGCTCGAGGCAACGCCGAAGGCAAAGCTCAACATTCTGCATTGCTATCGTTCCATGAACTACATCTCACGCCACATGGAAGAGAAGTTCGGTATCCCGTGGTGCGAGTACAACTTCTTCGGACCTTCAAAGATCGCAGAGTCGCTGCGCAAGATTGCGGGTTATTTCGACGACAAGATTAAGGAAGGCGCCGAGCGGGTGATCGAAAAGTACCAGCCGCTGGTGAACGCCGTGATCGCGAAATATCGCCCGCGCCTGGAGGGCAAGACGGTGATGTTGTACGTCGGCGGGCTCCGTCCGCGTCATGTGATTGGCGCATACGAGGACCTCGGGATGGAAGTCGTTGGCACCGGATACGAGTTCGGTCACAACGACGACTATCAGCGCACAGCTCAGCACTACGTAAAGGACAGCACGCTCATCTACGATGACGTCAATGGCTATGAGTTCGAGCGCTTCGTCGAAAAGCTCCAGCCTGACCTTGTCGGCTCGGGCATCAAGGAAAAATACGTTTTCCAAAAGATGGGTGTGCCGTTCCGGCAGATGCACTCCTGGGACTATTCGGGCCCATATCACGGCTATGACGGCTTTGCGATCTTTGCGCGCGACATGGACATGGCCGTCAACTCGCCGGTCTGGAAGAAAACGAAGGCCCCTTGGAAGGAGGCTTCGAGAGCCAAGCTCTTGGCTGCAGAATAAAGCAACTCATCTTGCTCTCTGCGAAAGCCGGGGCGATACCAATCTCTATAGTGAAGGACTTCAACAATGGCGCAGAGTGCCGAACACGTGCTCGATCATCTCGAACTGTTCCGCGGTCCAGAATACCAGCAGATGCTGGCCAAGAAGAAGATATTCGAGAATCCTCGCGATCCCGCCGAGGTCGAACGTATCAAGGAATGGACGAAAACGGCTGAATATCGGGAAAAGAACTTTGCGCGGGAGGCGCTAGCGGTAAATCCGGCCAAGGCCTGCCAGCCGCTTGGCGCCGTATTCGCCTCTGTTGGCTTTGAGGGCACGCTGCCCTTCGTCCACGGCTCGCAAGGCTGCGTGGCCTATTACCGCAGCCATCTTTCGCGGCACTTCAAGGAGCCTAGCTCCTGCGTCTCTTCGTCGATGACGGAAGACGCTGCCGTATTCGGCGGCCTGAACAACATGATCGACGGGCTCGCGAACAGCTACAACATGTACAGACCCAAGATGATTGCGGTCTCCACGACCTGCATGGCCGAGGTGATCGGCGATGACCTCAACGCCTTCATCAAGACGTCGAAAGAAAAAGGCTCGGTTCCGGCGGACTTCGACGTGCCGTTCGCCCACACGCCGGCGTTCGTCGGCAGCCACGTCACCGGTTATGACAATGCGCTCAAGGGCATTCTGGAGCATTTTTGGGACGGAAAGGCCGGAACAGCGCCGAAGCTGGAGCGCAAGCCGAACGGGGCGATCAACATCATTGGTGGCTTCGATGGCTATACCGTCGGAAACCTTCGCGAGATCAAGCGCATCTTGGCGTTGATGGGCATCGAGCACACGATTCTCGCCGATAATTCTGAAGTCTTCGATACCCCGACAGACGGCGAATTCCGGATGTATGACGGTGGTACGACGCTGGAAGATGCGGCCAACGCGGTTCACGCCAAGGCGACAATCTCCATGCAGCAGTGGTGCACCGAAAAAACGCTGCCATTCGTGGCTGAGCATGGCCAGGACGTCGTATCCTTCAACTACCCGGTGGGCTTATCCGCAACGGATGACTTTATCGTCGCGCTGTCACGCATCAGCGGCAAGGAGATTCCCGAGCAACTCGCACGAGAACGTGGCCGTTTGGTCGACGCCATCGCTGACTCCAGCGCGCATATCCATGGCAAGAAGTTCGCCATCTATGGCGATCCGGATCTTTGCTATGGGTTGGCTGCGTTTCTGCTCGAACTCGGCGCCGAACCGACCCATGTGCTGTCCACCAACGGCAACAAGGCGTGGCACGAAAAAATGCAGGCGCTGCTTGCAAGTTCGCCATTTGGGCAGGGCTGCCAAGCCTATCCGGGCCGAGACCTCTGGCACATGCGATCACTCCTGTTCACCGAGCCGGTCGATTTTCTGATTGGCAACACCTATGGCAAGTACCTGGAGCGCGATACTGGAACGCCACTGATCCGCATCGGCTTTCCGGTTTTTGATCGGCATCACCATCACCGCTCCCCCCTATGGGGCTATCAGGGCGGCCTGAATGTGCTGGTGAAGATGCTGGACAAGATCTTCGACGAGATCGACAAGAAGACCAACGTTCTTGGCAAAACTGACTACAGCTTCGACATCATTCGTTGATGAGCGACTGTGCGCGTGCCATCGCCCAAGCACTCGACGATGGCACAAGCACACGACGGTTGACCTTGCAATTGGTTTGCGCTGAGAGGAAAAAGGATGAGTTCACTAGCGGCCACGGTCCAGAATATTTTCGACGAGCCGGGCTGCGCCAAGAATGGCAGTAAGTCGGAGGCTGAACGCAAGAGGGGCTGCACCAAACAGCTGCAGCCGGGTAGCGCAGCCGGCGGCTGTGCTTTCGATGGCGCGAAAGTTGCGCTGCAGCCGTTCACCGACGTCGCTCACTTGGTGCATGGTCCGATCGCGTGCGAAGGTAATTCCTGGGACAATCGCGGCGCGGCGTCGTCCGGCGCGAATCTGTGGCGCACCGCATTCACAACCGATTTGAGCGAAACCGATATTGTATTCGGAGGCGAGAAGCGGCTCTGCAAAGCGATCAAGGAGATCATCGACAAGTGCGACCCGCCTGCCATCTTCGTTTATCAAACCTGCATCCCGGCGATGATCGGCGACGACATCAACGCAGTCTGTAAGGCAGCATCTCAAAGGTTTGCAAAGCCGGTGATCCCGATCAATTCCCCGGGCTTCGTCGGCTCGAAGAACCTCGGTAACAAGCTCGCCGGCGAGGCGTTGCTCGACTACGTGATCGGGACGCAAGAACCGGACTACACCACGCCGTACGATATCAACCTGATCGGGGAATACAACCTTTCCGGAGAGCTCTGGCAAGTGAAGCCACTGCTAGACGAGCTTGGAGTACGGATTCTCTCCTGCATCTCCGGCGATGGCAAATATCGCGAAGTCGCTTCATCCCATCGCGCGCGGGCGGCGATGTTGGTGTGCTCAAAGTCCATGATCAACGTCGCGCGCAAGATGGAGCAACGCTACGGGATCCCGTTCTTCGAGGGGTCATTCTACGGTATTCAAGATTCGAGCGAATCGCTGCGTCAGCTTGCCCGCTTGTTGGTTGAACGCGGCGCGCCGACAGATCTGCTCGGGCGCACCGAAGCGGTGATCGCGCGCGAGGAAGCGTGGGCCTGGGCTGCGATCGAGCCGTACAAGCCACGATTCGAAGGCAAGAAGGCCTTGTTGATTACCGGCGGCGTCAAGTCATGGTCGGTCGTTGCGGCACTCCAGGAAGCTGGGCTTGAGTTAGTCGGAACCAGCGTCAAGAAATCAACCAGGAAAGACAAGGAGCGCATCAAGGAGCTGATGGGGCAGGATGCCCACATGATCGAGGACATGACGCCGCGCGAAATGTACAAGATGTTGAAGGACGCAAAAGCGGACATCATGCTATCGGGCGGCAAGTCGCAGTTCGTCGCACTGAAAGCGGCAATGCCCTGGCTCGATATCAACCAGGAGCGTTGCCACGCCTATATGGGCTATGTCGGAATGGTCAAGCTGGTGGAGGAGATCGATAAGTCGCTCTCCAGTCCGATGTGGGAGCAGCTACGTCGACCGGCACCATGGGACGTATTGGCCAAGGCGATGGAGCAGATGCAATCGCCGGTGGCCGCGATCGCCTGCGATCCGGCGCTCGCCGAAGCCGCGCGCCGCCCGAGGAAGATCTGCGTGTGCAACACGGTCGATCTGGGCACGATCGAGGATGCAATCTACGCGCATGGCCTGAGGAGCGTCGCAGCGGTCAGAGAGCATACCAATGCGGTCGGTGGCTGCTGCCAAAGACGCATCGAAGATATCTTGGTGTCCGAGCCATCTGCCATGCGACAGGCCGCAGAATAGGGAGGCATCATGGCCATCGTCACGGCGCCGACAAAAGCCTGCGCTGTCAACCCGCTGAAGATGAGCCAGCCCATCGGCGGCGCATTCGCCTTCATGGGGCTGCGCGGGGCGATGCCGCTTCTGCACGGCTCCCAGGGGTGCACGTCCTTCGGGCTCACGCTCTTTGTCCGGCATTTCAAAGAGGCAGTACCGCTGCAGACCACCGCGATGAGCGAGGTCGCGACCGTACTCGGCGGCTATGAGAATCTCGAGCAGGCGATACTGAACATCTACAACCGTACCAAGCCAAAGATCATCGGAATCTGCTCGACCGGTGTCACCGAGACCAACGGCGACGATGTGGATGCCTACCTCAAGCTAATCCGGAGCAAGCATCCGCAACTCGCAAAGTTGCCACTGGTGTATGTCTCGACGCCTGATTTCAAGGGCGCGTTCCAGGATGGCTGGGAGAAGGCTGTGGCGCGCATTGTGGAGGTGCTGGTGGAAGGGCCCAACGCCAATGGCCTGCGGGATCCATCGAAGGTGAATGTTTTGCCGGGATGTCACCTCACGCCGGGCGACCTTGATGAACTCCGTGTCATACTGGAGGATTTCGGGTTGTGCCCGTCCTTCCTCCCTGACCTGGCGGGATCGCTCGACGGGCATATCCCCGATGAGTTTACGCCAACGACCATCGGCGGCATCGGCGTCGACGAAATTGCGAGCATGGGCCGCGCCGGGTGGACGATTGCAATCGGCGCGCAGATGCAGCGAGCGGCAGAGGTCATGCAGGTCAAGACCGGCGTGCCTTTTCGTGTCTTCGAGCGGCTGTGTGGTCTCTGTCCGAATGACGAATTCATGACGTTCTTGAGCGAGATCAGCGGCCGCCCGATACCATTGAAGTATCGACGCCAGCGCGGTCAGCTCGCCGATGCAATGCTGGACGCGCACTTCCATATTGGCGGTCGCAAAGTTGCGATCGGCGCTGAGCCAGACCTACTGTTCGATCTATCCGGCATGCTGCACGAGATGGGCGCGCAGGTGACCGCGGCCGTAACGACCACTCAGTCGGGGGTGATCGAGCGGATCAAGACCAAGGAGGTACTCATTGGCGATCTCGAGGATCTGGAAGGGTTTGCCAAAACAAGGAATTGCGACCTGCTGATCACGCATTCGCATGGCAGGCAAGCGGCGGCTCGGCTGAAAGTCCCGTTCTATCGTACGGGGTTTCCGATGTTCGACCGACTTGGCGCGGGACACCAACTATCCGTGGGCTATCGTGGTACCCGCAATCTGATCTTCGAAATCGCCAATCTCGTGATCGCGCACCGCGAGGAGAACGATCAGCCTACGCCCGATAGATGGCGGACTGCGGCCGGACTGCCACGATGCTCGCGGTATCGCAGCTCCACCGCCGCAGCTGAGAGGTCGATTGCATGAAGGTCGCGTTTGCCACTCAAGACATGAGATGCGTCGATGCCCATTTTGGTTGGGCAAAGAATATCGCAATCTACGATGTCACGCCTGGCGGGCACGTGTTTCTCAAAGCGATTGAGTTTGATGGCGATCTTAAGGAAGACGGCAACGACGACAAGTTGGCGCCGAAGATCGAGGCCATCAAGGATTGCGCAATCCTTTACGTCGCCGCCATTGGCGGTGCCGGGGCTGCGCGAGTGGTGGCCAACAAGATCCATCCTATCAAGGTGAATAAGCCAGAAAGCATTCTGGTGTTGCTCGAAAAACTCGAGCGCGTACTGAATGGCACGCCACCTCCGTGGCTACGCAAGGCCATGGCAAAAGACCGACGGCGTACGTTCGAGTTCGACGAATGAGGTGATATGACCGCAAAAATAGAGCAGCAGGGCAGCGCTGTCGACGCGCCGTTCCTCAAGGAGTTGATCAAGATTTGGCGTGCTCAGGATACCAACGGAGCCTGGAAGGCGAAGAGCGATCTTGACCTGCTCGAACACTATATCCTGGACAAGGAGAAACGGCGCGCATTGCCGATTATCGGTGATCCTGATCCCGATACGCTGTGGCGGCTTAAGCTGTTCTTCGATGCGGTCGCGCTCTCGATCGAGAGGGAGACTGGCGTGATGATCCAGCCGATTCTGGATCTGCATCATGAAGGCTTCGGCCGCATGGTGCTCATCTCAGGCCGGCTGATCGCCGTGAACAAGCAGCTGCGCGATGTGCATCGCTTCGGATTTCCTAATTTCGTAAAGCTCGCGCAGGCGGGCGACAAGTATGTCAGCGACGGAATTGACATGATTCGGAAATTTCCGGAGGTGGCGAGCAATTGTGGATACTCATGAACGATCGTGAAACACTGAAGGCGGAACTAAAGAAGCTGTCTGTCAAGGCGACACAAGCCAAGATGGATCTGCACGACCTTTCGGAAGAATTGCCCGTCAACTGGACCTCGATCATGGAGGTGGCGCAGAAGGCGTACCATGCTTATGCCGAACTTGAGCGCAAGAGCCTCGACTTGAAGGCGCTGGAAAATACTTAAAGGGACAATGCATGTCGTTTCAAACACGAGACGGACGCGACTGGACGCCACAATACTTGATCTCGATCGATGCCAAGAAGTGCATCGGATGTGGCCGCTGTTTCAAGGTGTGCGGCCGAGATGTCATGACGTTGAAAGGAATCAGCGAGGATGGCGAATTTGTCAACCTCGATGACGACGACGATGAGATCGAGAAGAAGATTATGGTTCTGACTGATCAAGGCGCCTGCATTGGCTGCGGTGCATGCGCCAGGGTTTGCCCGGCCAACTGCCAGACTCACACGTCAGCCGTACCTGAAGCGGCGTGAGCGAACACATTCGTCCTGTCGCGGCAGGCGAGATATAGGTGATGAAAGGTGCAATTTTGATCAGGTGAACTCATGGTGAGGACGGCGCGTGAGAAGGATCTCGATTAAACATCCAATAGCAAGATCGAGCGAGCTAAAGCGCAGGCATTGCCCGGTGATGGTTGGGCGCCGGCTATGTTATGCCGATACAATAGCCGTTGCTCACAAATCACTCGTCTCCAAGGTCCGCCTATTCGTAGAACGTGAGCCGCGCCTCCCGCAGCGCTAAGTGGATCGAAGTGCGTGTCATGATGGAGTCCGAAGAGCATAGTTCAAGGCAGGTAGCCACTACGTCGGGCGATTTGATCCGAGGGGATGCTGTGCATGTCTGCTTGCGATCAGGAGTAGCTTACTTGTCCGCCGTGCCGCCGATCGTGGACAATGATGTCTGCCTAGATGGTCGATTCTATTTAGAACGTGATGTGCCGGGAACACATTAGTTGGTCATTTTGCGCACGCCCGGTGGCGGACGACATTTCGCTGCCCAGTACGCAGGCGTTGCAATAGAGCACGTAGACATCGAGAGCACATCGCAAATCAACACGGATCACTTCGCACGCAGGTCTCTAATTGTCGTTGCGCGGGCACCTGGTCGGGCCGGGTACCCATCTGGTGATAGGAACTGCGAGTCATTGTCACTTGACGTCAATCTCTTTGACGGATCGGCAGCCGGCGATCTTACGTGCGATTCTACCCACAGATCGCGGCTTGTCGCAGCGACTATCTGTAACTCACGCGCAGAGAGCGTCGGGTAGTCACGCCGAAGCGCGCAGAGTTCTTTGGTCAGGTTGTGGTTAGCTAGGAATTTATCCTAGTCAGCAGAGCTTGCACGGCACGAGCTCAATTGCGTGCAACTTTGCCGATAGGAGAGCGCTCTCATGTATGGCAGAAGCGTTGGCCCATCTAGCCAGTTCACCATCGGTAACCAAACTGACGATTCGGCAGAAGCGGGAGATAGTCCCCGGTTTGCGGAAACAGTTGCAGGATGGAGCGAGGTGGGTCGTCATCCGAACCAGCGGCGTCATACTCTCTCGTTTCCGAACCGCCCATTAGAGAGATCGACCGGAAAACCTTCTTGGACGGAGTTGAGAGATTCTTGCGCAGTGATATCAGGCACATCGCCGATAACCCGGAAGAGTACTCCAAATTCGTGTTCGACAAGGCTGAGCGCGCAGCAACGGTTGCTGGCGGTTACGCCAACACCTACGACGATCCAGATAAGCCAGCACGATTTTACAGCTACCGGTTGGGCGACGAAATTGTCGGGCTTCTAAGAGCAGGAGGCCCGGCTGTGATTAAAGGAGACCATTTTCAGCAGCAGTTTGGGCGCAACGATATCACATCCGTCGTAGATCTGAGGGTGACTCACCCGCTTGTCGAGAATGCTGGCGATATCTTGCTAGAGTATCAACTGCGAGAGGACGGGGACCGTCCGCTGATCTTGTCACGGCCGGCCCTAGCGGGCATGGAACCTCGTCTAGCGGACATGGGTTTTGTTCACGTGGCTCGTAACCACTGGGCGCTTGATCCTCACCAGCGCCCCGACGTCTGGGCGAAGAACGAGAACGACGAGTGGCAGCGGGTAGGCAAGCCTACGAAGTATCTCTCCAAAGATGAGGGCAGTGATGTCGGTCCTCAGAGAAGCTACGAAACGGATTCGTCGGACGATGACCCTTCATTTTACTTGGAGCGCGCTCTTAGGGGGATGCACATGGAGTAAATTGACTGCAATAGCAGCAGCGGGCCTGAAATGACGGACATTTAACCGTTCTATCCCGGGCTCAACGGTCTTGCAAAGGGGCGCACGCTCGCTGCGTCGCCCCCGCCGGCTGAAACGTCAGTTCAACCTTTCTCCGAAGGCGCTTACGAAGATGCGGTGGGATGCGCGATCCGAGGGGGCGTAATGGGGCTCCCTACGGAGTGGCCATCAACGAGCAGCAACGACCAGCCACCGCAGGCAGCTATCCGGCAGATGGTGCAGAGGGCTTGGACCCGAAAGCTGCAGCTGCACGGCCTTCATGGAAACGGCAGCAAGGCCCAAATTATCGAACTGATTGGTCTGAATTATGCGTCGGGTAATTGGGTGAGCCAGCAATGGCTGGCTTGCGCGTTGGATTACCACAGACACTATCAGCCCGGCACTTGTACGGTTCTTGCAGGTTGATTGCACAGCGTGAAAGGCGTCTTGCAATAAATGGGTGATAAATGAAGCCAAATCCCATCTACGCAATCTGCAGCTTTAACGACATTCCGAGCCGCCAGGCCATGGGATTCCACCTCGTGGTCGTCGATGATCACGGCAATCACCGGCCGTGGTCCATCATTGTGGTGCGCTGGGGCAAAAAGGTGCTTGGCTACGCCAATAAATGCCCGCATAACGGCGTCAATTTGGACTGGGAGCGGAACGAATTCCTAGATCCATACGGTATCCGGCTGATGTGCGGCAAGCATGGTTCGACCTTCGAACTCGGCACCGGCCGGTGCGTCGAAGGTCCATGTCAAGGTAGAGCGCTCACGCCGATCGCGTTGGCAGTTCTGGATGGTGATATCTGCGTCGTTGGTGTGCATCTTGTCGAAGACGATGCATCGGCCAACAACTGAAGACCGCGCTCAGACCGGCCGGTTCTCGTTGCGGTTTTTCACGGGCTCCATCCTCTTTAGCCCGTCGTCGTACGAGATCTCCTCATAAGACAGGTCGAGATCCTTTGCGGCATCGAGGAGGTAATCAAGCTTGCCGCCCGGATCGAGCTTCTTGATTTCGTCCTTGTTGAGCCCGACCAGGTCCATCATCTCCTTCCAAACCGTGGATTCATCGCACGGTAGGACGTGGAAGCTAATGTCACCGAACTTCACTCGGTACTTCGCCAGTAAATCAATGTTGTTGCAGAATATGAAGTAGCTGCCGGTTGGGCTCAAGGCGCCATCAAGGACGGTCGCGACGTCAGCGAGATAGGCGAAGGAATGCAGGTAGCCGGCCAGCACCGGAATAGTGCGTTCGCCGTCCTGCGCGATCGTCAACACCTGCTCAATCGAATAGTCTGGCGGCCGTTTTTCGTCCGCGACCTGAGTCTGGAATTTTAGCGCCACGTCGCCGCGAAAGCCGAACCGGCCCGGCTTGGTAGTCCCGCCTTTGAGTACGGCATTGAGCAAGCGGCCCTCCTTCTCAAGTCTGCCGAGTGCGGTGTTCTCGATTGCAGTCATTAAACTCTTCCTCGATCTAAGCTCTTCACCGACGCCTTGGCCGGTGCCAGATCCGATGCAAATTGCTTGCCGTTGCATGAGTAGGGGCCTTCGCCGTAGCTTAGAACGAAAACGCGTCAGTGGCTGCGATCGCATCAAGGAGCCTTGTCGGGAACGCGACACCGGTTCCAAAGCCAACAGGCGCGATCCGAAAAGGTGCGCATCATCAAGCGTCTGCGCGCTGGCACGTGACTTGCCCTTGGTAGCTAAATCCAAGCTGATGAGGGAAAGCCGTGATCAACCTGACGGATAGCGCAGTGAATGCAATCAAGAGCGCGATTTCATCGTCGACGCACCCGACCGGCGGTCTGCGCGTCATGATCGAAGCAGGCGGCTGCAATGGATTCAAATACAAGATGGGTCTGGCCGAGGAAGCGAAGCCTGACGACACCGTGATCGAATGCGACGGGCTGAAGGTGTTCGTCGATAACAAGAGCCGTGAGCATCTGGTCGGTACGACCATCGACTTCGTGATGGCACTGGAGAGCTCTGGCTTTACGTTTCACAACCCGAACGCCACCGCGAACTGCTCATGCGGAAAATCGTTCAGCTGATGAAACAATTCAGCTGCTGAGGAGGAGACATCGAAGCATGCCGGCCGAACCAGGACAACTGAGGCAATCGTCGTCCACTGCGACAGACCGAGAGCGTCGCATTCGCGGCGCGGTCGAAGAGATCCGACCCAATCTGCAACGCGACGGTGGCGACTGTCACCTAACCGGGATCGATGGCAGCAGGATCATGGTCAGGCTGACCGATGCCCTGCACGTTGTGTAAGCTTTCGAGCGTGACGCTGAAAGGCATTCAGGCGCGGCTGGTCGATAAACTCGGCGAATTGGTTCGCCTGACCCCGTCGCTGCTGCAGGCGAGGTAGTGGATTGAGCGAAAATCGAGTGCCGATTTACCTCGATAACAATGCAACGACGCGGACCGACCCATCTGTCGTGCAAGCCATGTTGCCGTTCTTCACCGAGCAATTCGGCAATGCCTCGTCCACGCATGCCTTTGGCAGCGAGGTCGCAGTCGCTGTGAGGCAGGCGCGGCTTAGCTTGCGGGGCCTTCTAGGGAACGCATACGATCACGAAATCGTTTTCACCTCGGGAGGGACCGAGGCCAATAATGCCGCGGTCCTGTCTGCGCTTGCGACGCAGGAAGACCGCGACGAGATCGTCACCACCTCGGTTGAGCACTCCGCCATTCTTGCGCTAACTGAGCAATTGGCCTCAAGAGGAGTCAAAACGCACATTGTACCCGTAGATTCCCGCGGCCGGCTCGACGTCGAGGCGTTTCGCTGCGCGCTCGGGCCACGCACAGCGATTGCCTCGGTTATGTGGGCCAACAACGAGACCGGCACGATCTTTCCTGTTGAGTTTCTGGCCGGGTTGACCCGTGAGGCGGGCGCGCTGTTTCACACTGATGCGGTCCAGGCCATCGGTAAGGTGCGCGTGAACCTAAAGGACAGTGCCATCGACATGCTGTCGCTATCCGGGCACAAACTGCACGGCCCCAAGGGGATCGGGGCGCTTTATTTGCGCACAGGGACAAAATTCCGGCCGCTGATCTGCGGCGGATCACAGGAACGAGGGCGCCGCGGCGGGACTGAGAATATTCCCGGCATTGTCGGCCTGGGAAAGGCCGCCGAGCTTGCGACGGAGCGGCTCGAACTGGAGCGCATTCGCATTGGCGCGTTGCGCGACCGCCTTGAGCAGGGAATTTTGCACAATGGCGAGTGCGTTGCGCTCGGCGATATCAGCAATCGATTAGCGAACACGGCCAATATTGCCTTCGATCATCTCGAAGGCGAAGCCATCGCTCACCATCTCAATCGGGCGGGCATCGCCGTGTCGATCGGATCAGCCTGCAACTCCGGCTCAATGCAGTCATCGCATGTTCTGCGTGCCATGCAGGTGCCGGCGTGGCGGATACGCGGCGCGGTGCGCTTTTCTCTGTCGCGTGAAACCGCCTTCGCGGAGGTCGATGAGGTCGTGTGCGCAGTGTCTGACATCGTGGCTCGCCTGCGCGCCACCTCCCGCGTCACAGTCAGGGAGTTGACCTCGTGAAAATCATGATCCGCCGGTCTCCGGACGCGGGCCTGTCGATCTACGTGCCAAAAAAGGATCTCGAAGAGCCAATCGTGGAATCCGAGTACGAGACGCTATGGGGCGGCTGGATCAAAGTAGCTAATGGCTGGGTGCTCGATTTGCCCGAGATGGCGAGCGACACACGGTTACCGATCACAATCAACGCTAAAAAACGGGGCGAGAACGGGGACGATCCGTGAAGGCGCCCCCGCAGATCGACTTCGTCGATGCGGCCGATGCAAAGGCCACGCTCGTGGACATCGCTGCCGGCCTGAGGGCCGCGAGCATTGTTCCCTATCTCGGTCCTGGCCTTGCCGAATTGTGCAGATCCGATGTTCCGACCACACCAGAGGCGTTGGCCGGCTTCTTCGCCAGCAAGGTTGCGCTGCCGCGGCGGGCTAGGGGCAATGCGTGGGCGTCGGCGCAGCATATCGAGATCAGCAAACATCGGTCCGCCGTGACGGCATTGATGACGCAGGACTTCGCTCGGCCAATCGAGCCGACGCGGTTGCACCATCATCTTGCGTCCTTGTCGCTGCCCGTCATAGTAGACGCTTGGTATGATGCCGCCATGCGCGCGGCGCTGGGTAAGCGCGATGGATGGGGCGAAGTGCAGGGTATCACCCGCGTCGGCATTGGGGAGAACCGCTGGTATCGCTTTTACGATTCAGTTGGCCAAGAGGTCGACAGTGCCGTGGCCGGCAGCTGGGCGACGGTGCTGTACAAGCCGCATGGCAGCGTGCAGCCGGCCAACAACTTCCTTATCTCCGACGCTGACTATGTCGAGGCGTTGACCGAAATCGACATTCAGACACCAATTCCGGACATCATCAAGGAAAGGCGAACCGGACAGACCTTTCTCTTCATCGGCTGTCGCTTCAACGACCAGCTGTTGCGTAGCTATGCGCGGCAGATCATCAAGCGCTCGGCCGACACCCACTATGCGATCGTTGATCCGGACGCGCTCTCTCGCAACGAACTCCGCTTCCTACTCGAGCAAGGCCTGACACCGCTTGCGATTGGGCTCCCTTGGGCGGTTGAGATACTGCTGACCCATTAGTGGCCTTGTGAAGCCCGGATCCCCCAGCTCGTATCGGCATATTGCGAGAGCCGCAACGCGAGAAAACCCGTTCAGATGGAGCCGGGTTCCGGCGAGCTTAGTGCGAGAATGAATGCGCAAGCCATGGAGCTCTGCGTGAGAATGACGACGTATCTGTCGCATCGTCAACAAGCGCATCATTGCTGTTCTTAGATGCGCCAGAGACGATCGTTTCCGCTAACGCGTTGGCGTATGGCTGCAATTTCATCATATCCGCCATGGCATGCAAGTTGCTACCCGGCTTCTTGAGGTTCGCCCACGGATGGTCCTGGGTGGCCGATGATGCCTGCAGGGAAAGATGAAAATGAACGCGGTCGTCGAACGCGGAAAATATGCCAAAGCTGCAGTGGATAGCGGCAAGATGATGCAGCCCGCCCGCCGAGCTTAAGGGCTGTCGCGCTTTGGCCAAGACCGGGCAGGCGAGCTGCGGCTCGCAGGCAGGCCAAGGCGATCTGCCGACCGAAATCTGGGAAAAGGTCAAGAACCATCCATGCTACAGCGAAGAAGCGCATCATCATTACGCCCGCATGCATGTCGCGGTCGCGCCTGCCTGCAACATCCAGTGCAATTACTGCAACCGAAAATACGACTGCACCAATGAATCGCGTCCGGGCGTGGTGAGCGAGAAGCTCACGCCTGAGCAGGCAGTAAGAAAAGTGCTCGCGGTAGCGACCACCATTCCCCAGATGACGGTGCTTGGCATCGCTGGTCCCGGCGATCCCCTGGCCAATCCAGCAAAGACGTTCAAGACGTTCGAGCTGGTCGCCAAGGCGGCTCCCGACATCAAGCTGTGTCTGTCAACCAACGGACTGGCTCTGCCGGACTATATTGATACCATCGCCAGGTCCAAAATTGACCACGTCACCATCACCATCAACATGGTCGATCCCGAAATCGGCGCCAAGATCTATCCGTGGATCTTCTTCAACCACAAGCGCTACACCGGCCTCGACGCGGCAAGGATACTCACCGATCGCCAGCTGCAAGGCCTCGAGATGCTTAGCGAACGGGGTATCCTGTGCAAGGTCAACTCGGTGATGATCCCAAACATCAACGACGACCACCTGGTCGAGGTCAACAAGGCGGTGAAGTCGCGTGGTGCCTTCCTTCACAATATCATGCCTCTGATCTCCGCGCCCGAGCACGGCACAGTATTTGGCCTCAACGGTCAGCGCGGACCGACGGCGCAGGAATTGAAGTCGCTGCAAGATGCTTGTGAAGGGGAGATAAAAATGATGCGGCATTGCCGCCAGTGCCGCGCCGATGCGGTCGGTCTGCTCGGGGAGGATCGCAGCGCAGAGTTCACCACCGATCAGGTCATGAAAATGGATGTCCAATATGACTTAGAGATGCGCAAGACATATCAGGACAGGGTAGAGGATGAGCGTGCCGCCAAAATCGCGGCTGGCCAAAAGGAGCTTGCGGAATTTGCCGGAGAGATGAGCGCGATCACTGTTCTGGTGGCCGTCGCGACCAAAGGCTCGGGATTGATCAACGAGCACTTTGGGCATGCAAAGGAGTTCCAAGTGTACGAACTTTCTACATCCGGCGCCAAATTCGTCGGCCACCGCCGCGTGGACGTTTACTGCCAGGGCGGTTATGGCGAGGAGGATAGGCTTTCTGCCGTCATGCGTGGCATCCATGACTGCCATGCGGTCTTCGTGTCCAAGATCGGCGGCTGCCCGAAAAGCAATCTGATCAAGGCGGGGATCGAGCCGGTCGATCAATACGCCCATGAGTTCATTGAGAAGTCGGCGATTGCCTGGTTCAGATCCTATCTGGACAAGGTGAAACGCGGGGAGATCCAGCACGCGCAGCGCGGCGACGCCGCGATCCGGCAAGGATCTCTGATCTCTGCAGCGTAAGGGGGAATATGTGCCATTCAAGATCATCGCCTCGCAGTGTACGAGCTGCTCAGCCTGCGAACCCTTATGCCCGAACGTTGCCATCTCGGAGAAGGGGGGCAGCTTTGTCATTGAGGCGGCAAAATGCACTGAATGTGTTGGCTATTTCGACGAGCCGCAATGTGTCGCCGCCTGTCCGGTCGACAATACCTGCGTGGTTGACACGTCCTTGCCTCGCTACCAGGCGCCAGCCTAGAGCGTGAACCCTCATGAACGGCATGCCAAGAGCTGGTGCTGAAAACGTCGCAAGCTTCGTGCTGCGCGTTGTCGGAGGCGCAGGCGCCGACGTTCGGTCCTCCATCACGGACGACGACTGCGCTGGATTGCCCTGCGATCGTGCTGTTGCTGGTCGGCAGCACGGCCCTGGCGAGCATTTCATTCCGCGTGGCGGTCCAAAGGCGCTTCGCGACGTCGAGAGCGGCCTTCCAGGCCGGCGCTGCCATCGTCGATGTGACTGAATGCAGCGCGAGCACGAAGTGATACAGGATCTCGCCTGCGGTGGGCCAGGCGGCGTCCCTGCATCTCTACGAGAGAGCGATGCATGAGGAGCGGTACATGAACAGCATCGTTCGCGACAGCGACGTCGTCGAGCTCAGCGAGCCGCCTTTCTTCAGCTTTGGCCAAAAGCTGCGAGCCAATCGCACCATCCGCAATGATGGTACCTATCGCGGCAAGGAGATTGGCGACGTTTTGGTCAAGAAGGGAGAGGTGGGTTACGTCGTCTCGATCGGCACGTTCCTGCAGCAATTCTACATCTACGGCGTCGAGTTTCTGGAAAGCGGCTACCGCGTTGGCATGAAGCGCAAGGAACTAGAGCCGGTGGACGCCTGCGAGGAGATCGATGATCTGCCATTGCCGGAGGAGTCATGACCCAGCCCGGCTTTCCGAAATATCGGCGGGGCCAGCGGGTCAAAACCGCAGTGGACCTCATCAACGACAGCTCATTCCCCAATAGGAACCCGAGGGAGTCTTGCTCGCCGCCGGAGCGACCGGCGAGATCATCAACGTCGCTATCCATACAGAAGCGAACCTGCCGATCTATATTGTCGATTTTGGTGAGCAGCTGCTCATCGGCTGTCTTGAAGAAGAAATCACAGTGCCTTGAATGGAGGCTTTCGCTATGAATGCCGCGCTGATGAGAAAGGTAAAGGCCGGGCTGGTGCCTCACCCCAACGAGCTCGATCGCAGACGGATAGAGCGCGGCTTGAGTTCGCGCAAGCGATACCTCTACGTCTCGCCGAACGTGACGCCGGTAAGGGGCGGCTACCTCGTCGAGAGCCCCTGTTGTTCGCGCAACATCGACAAGGATGGTGCTCTCATCGATGTCGCGCTGATTCTTTATGATGCCGTGAGCGGGATCTGGAAGCTGTTTCGCAAGAACCACGCGCGAGGAATCTGGGAATTTTACAGCCTTTACCATCGGTTGACGTCTGCAATCGACGAATTGAACGCGGACCCGGAGCGTCTGTTCTGGCAATGACGAACCACCTTCGGCGAGTCATAGAGGAGCCACGATGGCGCTCACCGCGGAGGAATTGATCCAAATCGAGCGGCTGCTTGCAGCCGATGGCGCCGAGATGCGTCTGTTCGTCGAGCTGCGGCGCCGCTTTCCGCAGCTTTCTTGGGTGCGCTGTGATGCGTCGGATGTAGCGGATCAGCCGTTCCGGCAGTTTCCGCGTTTCGACCTGCACCTGATCGATGGATCGGATCATTGCGTGCAGATTACGGCCGATCTGACGCGGGCGACCGGCATCGTATTGGCCAAAAGGAATGTTGGGCGGTGAGCACTGAACTAGCAGAATATCGGGTTGATGGCGCGCACACTGTGGAGGAGAATACATCATTCATTCCATTGTCCGATCCCGATATCACTTTCGCCGAACTCTCTGCCGTGGAAACGCTGCTGTGTTCGCCGCAAATGTCAAACGGGCGGATCACTGAGGCGTTTGAGCACGCTTTCGCCGCCTATCTTGGCCGCAAACATGCTGTTGCAGTCTCGAGTGGTACCATCGGGCTCCTGCTTGCGCTGAAGGCGCTCGGAATCGGCCCGAGGCAGGAGGTTATCGTCTCGCCCTACTCCTTTCGTGAGACCGCGCATGCCATCAGTCTCGCAGGCGCACGAGCGGTATTTGCCGATATCGACTATTGGTCCGGAGCGTTGATCCCAGCGAAGGTCGAAGAGCGCATCACGGCCAACACGCGGGCGATTGTCGCCGGCAATCCCAACGGTCATCCCGCGCCATGGTCGGACCTGCGCGTAGTCGCGCAGCGCCATCAGCTGCTGCTTTTGGAGGACTCCACCGAGGCGATCGGGTCGAGCTACAAGGGTGAGCTCGTCGGCCGGTTTGGTGACCTCGCGGTGTTCGACTTTGCCCAGCCGGCGGCCCTGACCTGTGGCGAAGGCGCAATGGTGGTGACCGACGATATCGACATCGCGGTCGGCTTGCGTCGCCATCGCCTCCATCGTCTGGACGAGCGCTCCTCAGTCGTGGTCGGTAGCACGCCACCTTACCAGGCCGGCATGAGCGATCTCACGGCTGCCTTGGGCCTGGCGCAGCTTAGGCGTCTCGATGAAATCCTGGAGCGGCGTCGGTTGGTCGAGCAGCTTTACAACGCGCATATGCAATCATTTGAGGGCATCAAGCCTCCTTATGTTGGGCCCCATGTGACCGAGGTGAACTGGTTGCTTTATCTCGTTCATCTGGGAACACGATTCACGCGATCGGGGCGCGACGCCATTATCGATGATCTGCGCGGCGCAGGGATTGAATCCGCTGCCTATAGCCAAGCGCTGCACTTGCAACGCCACTACTTTGACTTCGGCTATCGGCGTGGCGATTTCCTGGTTGCGGAAAGAATAGCCGATCGCGCTCTGGCGCTTCCGTTTCACACCCATCTCACGAACCAGCAGATCGAGTTTATCGTCGAGACCATGAAAGATGCGTCGATCAACGTGGGAGCGGGTGCGGCGATTTACTGAGGTGCTCGTCATCCACGACACGGAAGAACGAGGATTGAATTGCGATGATCGTAGTTTTCGTCGTCGCGGGAGATGAGCAAGAGACCGAGGATACGTCGTTTGTGACGGCGTTGCCGGGCGCACATCGTGATCCAAACAAATGCGGGAGCGCGCCGGATGCCGCTGGAGGCATGTACTCGTCTGGGAAGGCCGCAAGAGAAAATGCTCCAAGCGAGTCCGAAGAAGACCTGCTCGATAATAGAGAAGGCGCCGCGTCCAAGGCGCGGCTTGAGACCCACGCGCCAAGGTGCCCGAAACCGAGCACATCACAGTCGAGATCGTCGTTTTCCGCTCGGGATGTTTAGAGCTACCAAAACAGGGAATCGGTATGAACTCGCAAGAAGTTATCATTCACGTCCGCTTCGGTCCGAACGGGAGGGTGATCCAAATCAGCGACCGTCCGGCGAAGTTCACGCCGAACCAATGGTTTGATGTCCTCAACGCCCGTGCCAGCTCGGCTTATCGGCCGCTCGCTCGTGGCCGTGGGATTTTTCGGTTGAGCCGGACTGCGATCGAAGCCTTCAAGCAGGAAACTGCGAGGCCGCGATGAGCGAACCGGAAATCGGCAACCTGATGAGCGATCGGATCGAGGTTTTTGCCGTCTGTCCGGCCGATGCCATCGAGCGGAGTGGGGCCATGGGCTTTAGTCTGTCGCGGATAGACGATAGGGGCGAGAGCCGGCCGTTTCCAATTATTGTGGTGCGCACCTTCGGCAACGACTATTTTGGTTACGTCAATCGTTGTCCGCATGAGAGCGTCTGGCTCAACATCGGCTCCGGTGCGTTTTTCTCGGCGGACCGCTCCTTTCTCAGATGCGGCCGGCACGGTGCGAGATTCGAGATCGACACTGGGATGTGCATCGACGGCCCCTGCGATGGACAATCGCTTGAGCCGGTAGCGCTCGCCGTGATCGAAGGTGACGTCTGCCTGTGCGGCGTCAAGCTGATAGAGGACGATCGGTTTGCCGACCCGTTCGGGGAGAGCGACGAAACCATGGATATCACGATCCAACCGGACTAACGCGCCTATCGCTTTGCTGTGCTCAACCTGCCTACGGCGCTTTGCCGTCGGATGAGGCCGTCGTACTCGTGAGCGCGGGCAGCCCGCCGGATTGCGGCCTTGCACTCCGCGACCTCCGCCGCACCAAGAAGCTGCTCTTGCGCTAGCTCGCCAAATCGAGCCGGTAGGCAGGACATGCTTCCTACTACCGGCGATATATTCGAGCGGGAAATGCCCCCGGCGGCTGGAGTTCGCCGAGGGCATCGTCTGGGAGACCCAGACTGACAGGACCGTTTGGCCAGGAGGAATGACGATCCTGTGTCAGAAGTCTTTGGCCGGCCGGCGCAGCTGGCGTTATTGGCTGCTGCAACGGCCATGCCAAACCTCCGTTCGTGCGACGCCCTTAGCAAATGGCGCCACTATCGTCAGCTAGGACCGGTTAGGAGCAAATGCATTAATGAGACCGTACTCGTCGTTCCGCATTTGCGGCTGCAAGCGCCTGTTGACGTGTATCGTGCGAGGTGTGGGGCCAATCTGGGACCGCTGTGTTGCCGGTTTAACTTGCTGCCAATGGGGATTGCGGCTGGCTTGGTCTGCAGCCTCAATGGTGGCTCGGCGATCATCCCTGCCTCGTTGAGCTCTCGCGACAGGCGCTATCTGTGAGGCAAACGATAGATGGGCAGCGGCGGAACGCAGCGTCCAGCTTCAGGGCGAAAAGATGCTGTGGACTCGCGCCGGACTATGCGGCCAGCCGATCACGCCATGGCAGAACAGAGCGCTCGATTCTCCGCGCGATCATCGAGAATGAAGGCTCTTCGATAGGCGGCACGAGGGTCATGAAGATCGCTGCTCATTCCAAGATGTGATAGCGCAAGAGCTGGGCAAAATAGCCGAGATTCTCGGTTATTCTGCGTACGAACTGCAGAAGGGTGAAGCGGGAGGTCAAACGCTATGCGAGGTTTGTCGTGTCCGAAACAGAAGCGAACGAAATTGTCGCAACCTCGGCAAGAAGTGTAAGTCGCGCCGGGCAAAGCAAGGGATCATTGCAGAAACAAACGTTACGCATCTGGTGTGCAACTTGCTTTGGAGAAGTTGGATGGTGAGCAAGTGATGCGCGAGTAAAAATGATCACGATGACGGCAGAAGAGGTTGGAATTGATCAAGGAGGCGGCTCCGGACGCGAAGGTATCTATCGCTGATCTTCAGCGACGACAATCACGATGGCGCCCGCTCATTTCGCCTGCTTTCGCAAGCGCGAGTGGGAATCAGTAGCATCAATTGGTCGATGCGGCGTTCAATCGTAAGAAATTGCGGGGGCGATGTGCTCGCACCTTGTCTCTTTTCAGATGAAGCGCATTGATCACAGGATAGGCGCATGAACTCAGAAACCGAATTCGAGCTTCCTCAACTTTATAGGCATCATGTCTTTGCCTGCAACACGCAGCGTCCGCCAACTCATCCGCACGGCAGCTGCGGCGCCTCCGGCGCGCAAGCCCTGTGGGATCGAATGGCCAAGGCGATCGAAGCTCAAGGCCTCAACGATATTGGCTTCACGATGGCAGGCTGCCTTGGCTTTTGCAACTCTGGTCCCTTGATGGTCGTCTATCCCGACGGAGTGTGGTATCGTGCGACCACGCCTGAGGACGTTGACGAAGTCGTAAACTCCCACCTCAAGCAGGGCAAACGTGTCGACCGCCTCGTGATGGTGCTAAAGCGAAGCTAGAGGCTTCGCCTAGCGGCCACTTGCCCGGGCTAGCAAGCATGGACGGCTTGTCCGTCCATGAGCTGGCCGCTCGGAGGTCGGATCGTCTGAGGTTGAGCGGAGGCTTCACGCTCCGGGTCTGCGAACAGCAGGTCATTGACCTTGGCGCGGCGTGCTGCCTTTTTTCTCCGGCCCAATAGGCAAATGGCGTCCTGGCAACGCGCGACGAAACGAGTATATGATCATATGCTGGGTCGACCTGTTTTTGTATCGTCACTCCATGCCGCGCGATCCGTAGCTCACAGCGAGAGCAATGCTGCGAAGCGCTCCCCGTGTCTTGCGAAATGACGCGCCCTTGACGCGTCATCTCGCTCCTTGCTTGCACTATGGTGAGGTTAGGGGACAAGCTCGATGAGCGCGCCGCGTCCGGTTAATCAAACCGATTCCCCTTTTTGGTCCTGTTCTAGCGTCAGAACTTGTAGGTGACGCCGCCGCTGACGAGCCATGGGTTGATATTGGCGCGCCCGGTGACGGCAATCGCATTGTTTACGGTCGCGGAGTACTCCGGCCGCAGCCACAGCTTCTTCACGTCAAAGTTGAGGCCCCAGTGACGATTAAGCATATAATCGAAGCCGAATTGGACCGCCGCGCCGAATTTGTTGCTGATGCGCAAATCCGTCACGGCAAGGCCGGCGAGCGACGTATTCGCTGCCGATTGGTTGAAGAATGCGGTGTAGTTGATGCCCGCACCAATATAGGGCTTGAGCGGGCCGAAATCGGTGAAGTGATATTGCAGGGTCAGCGTTGGCGGCAACAGCCAGGCTTTGCCGATATCGAGCCCAGTGAGCGCGCCAGTGCCGCTGATGTGGTGGCTGGTCACGCCAAGGATGAGTTCAGCGGCAACGTTTCTTGTGAAGAAATAGGTGATGTCGAGCTCGGGTATGACTTGATCGCTGATCGAAAGCCCAGAACTTGGTGAGGACAGTGGGGGCGCCCCGGCAACGGTGACCGAGCTGCCTGCGGTATCCGGCAAAACGCCGAGCACGCGCAGGCGGATCATCCATGGATTGAAGGGTTCGATTGGAGGTGCTTTATAGTAGACCGGCGCCGGACTCAGATCCGCAGCCCGTACCGAGATGCTGGCTAACGAGGCCGCTAGCGCGAGGAGCGATGCCCTCGTCAGAACTGTCCTTGTTCTCATCGAATTCTCCATTCCAAAGTTCGCGCGAGGAGCCGCGCTAGATCTCTGTCACACATGGGGAATGGCGGAGGATTTGATACCGATCAAAATGGGAGCGGCCGTAGCGCAATTATGCCGCTAAGTTGCATAAGGATCACTGCCGCGAAGCGTGATGGTCTGTTCTGATCGTTATTCAATTCAAGAGAGCCGAATCTCTTCAAGAAACTACCTCTCGGCTTGGTGCTCTGATCCAATCCAGGCCGCGGTGGTCGTGCGTGATAAAGGCGGCAACGGCGGCGGCCTCTCACACACTGCGAAGACGAGAAGCACAGCATTCGAGTGCAACATGGGCGATGCCGCCTTACGGAGCAGCCACTGGCGCGGGCCGTCTCAGCAAAGGTCCCCTCGGTTACTACCCGTGAAGGAAGCCGGACGTAGGGAACGTCATTCTTTGCCTCGCTTGATGGCCTGGGGTACGCTCCGTTGTTTCCTCACGTCTGCGGACAACGCGTGCGGTTTGCTTCGTGCAAGCATCCCTTAAGATCATCTTTCGTCTTGCGGCCAAGCAGCGACAGCACGGGCTCATGATCGAATCCGGCATATCGTGCCCCGTCTACGTCGATCAGCGGTCGTCGTATCAGGAGCGGATCGCCCACCATCAATGCGAGTGCGCTTGCCGCGTCGATAGTGTCGGGATTGACTTCGCCTGACTTGATACGGGGCGCAGCTCGGTTGAACCAGGAGTCGACGGGCATGTTGCCGAGGAACCGGCGCAATTCCTCCGTATCCCATAGCTCCTTTAAAATGTCTTGGGCGATCACGTCGTGTCCGGCGGACTTCAGCGCTTGAATCTGACGTGCGTTAGTGGCGCAGCCGGGCTTCTGATAAAAGATGATTGTCGCCACGATATACCTATGAAGGCGCGCTGAGCTGAACGATTGGCACGGCGCTGCTGCTTTCGGGAGGCCATTCAAATTTCTTGCCGATCATCTCCAATGTCAGCGCACCAAGCGCCGTACCGTATTTGCAACACTCGCCGCTGGTCCGCCAGGTTTCGAGCCCGACCGGCATATTCACTTTCTCAAATCGCCCGACTTGCGAGAAGAGCAGCAAGTTCCGTTCCAGACCTGAAGGCATCGGAACAGGTCCCGCCAAACCGGCTATTCGCGTTGATGATTGTGGTCGTTGTTCGTTTTCTGACAGCCGCGCAGATCCTGTCAGATCCAAAACAGCCAGGATCGCTCACCGGCTGGTTGGTTTTTAAAAAACGTAATCAGAAGCTTAAGGAGCGCGGTCAAGCGTTGGCACGGCGGTTGCTAATAAGCGGCAGCAACACTGAGTGAGGGCTGAGTGCACGCCGACGCGTAAGACGAATGCGCTCCTTCCCTTGAACCCGTGTGCCCCCGTTTCTGAGAGAGAAACAATCTAGCGCGCAAGAAGCGTGCAACTGTTGGCAAATAGGTTGATGGAGAGCAACATGTCTTCACTGAGACAAATCGCGTTCTACGGGAAGGGCGGCATCGGCAAGTCGACCACTTCGCAGAACACGCTGGCGGCCCTGGCAGAGATGGGTCAGAAAATTCTGATTGTAGGATGTGACCCGAAAGCGGACTCGACCCGCCTGATTCTGCACGCCAAGGCGCAAGACACGATTTTGAGCCTTGCAGCGAGCGCCGGCAGCGTGGAGGACCTCGAGCTCGAGGACGTAATGAAGGTCGGCTACAAGGACATTCGCTGCGTGGAGTCCGGTGGTCCTGAGCCGGGTGTCGGCTGCGCCGGCCGCGGCGTCATCACCTCCATCAATTTCCTGGAGGAGAACGGCGCCTACGAGAACATTGACTATGTCTCATACGACGTGCTCGGCGACGTCGTTTGCGGTGGCTTTG
Source organism: Bradyrhizobium sp. USDA 4354 (assembly GCF_054060315.1). NCBI lineage: Bacteria > Pseudomonadati > Pseudomonadota > Alphaproteobacteria > Hyphomicrobiales > Nitrobacteraceae > Bradyrhizobium > Bradyrhizobium sp. USDA 4354. Next base: position 3,030,326 of record NZ_JBSSDC010000001.1, read on the forward strand.
CGATGCCAATCCGCGAGAACAAGGCTCAGGAAATCTATATCGTGATGTCCGGTGAAATGATGGCGATGTATGCCGCGAACAACATCTCCAAGGGCATCCTGAAATACGCGAACTCTGGTGGCGTGCGGCTGGGCGGTCTGATCTGCAACGAGCGGCAGACCGACAAGGAGCTGGAACTAGCGGAGGCGTTGGCTAAGAAGCTAGGCACTCAGCTGATCTACTTCGTGCCGCGCGACAACGTGGTGCAGCATGCCGAATTACGCCGCATGACGGTGCTGGAATATGCACCGGATTCCAAGCAGGCCGATCACTATCGCAATCTTGCGACCAAGGTTCACAACAATGGCGGCAAAGGCATCATCCCGACGCCGATCTCCATGGACGAGCTCGAGGACATGCTGATGGAGCATGGCATTATGAAGCCCGTGGACGAATCCATCATCGGCAAGACCGCCGCCGAACTCGCGGCCTCGTAAAAGTCGCGAGTCGCGGCCTTGTGAAGGCGCCGCGACGGATGCCGGTCTCCCTCACCGCCCATCCGGGAGGCCGGCATTCTGACGATCGATTTTGCCAAAACAAGGATGCGGCAGGGCATACCTGACTGCTGTGGAACCCTCAAAATATGTTCGAAGCGCAATACCTTCCGTTCATGGCTGCTTGTGCCGTTGATGCCAACAGCCAGATACACAGGGGAATTGCAACCTACCGTCTGCTCACCGGTGTGCCTCCTGCAGATGCCGATATTGCCATTGACAGCAATTTCGATCGCCATGTCCTGGCGTCTATCCTGGCGGCTGCCACAATGGATGGTGGCTCCCTTCCCGAGAAGGCCGGCCTGTCCGGCCTTGAACTGGCGGCCTTGCTGGAGCAGTACTTTCCCTCGCTTGAGATCAAGCTCGCGGAGCAGCTCTCGGCTTTCAAGTGCGAAGAGGACGACGAGATCGCAATGCTGCGCGATCTCTTGCTCAAGCAACGCTCGACGGAAGGGGATATCGGCCGCTGGCTGGCTGCGATGATTGCGCGACGCGCCATTGAGCCAGAACATCTGTGGGAAGCTCTCGGTTTGCGCAATCGTGCCGAACTCTCTCGGCTGCTGAGCCGCCATTTCGCGCCGCTCGCCGCGCGCAATGTCAACAATATGCGCTGGAAGCGCTTCTTCTACCGCATGCTTTGCGAGAATGAAGGTCTCGTGATGTGCACAACACCCGTGTGCAAGCAATGTGACGACTTCAACCTCTGCTTCGGCGAAGAAAGCGGTGAGAGCCGGATGGCCGAGCGCCGGCGCGATTTTCTGTTGCAGGCGGCTCGGCCGGTCGTTGCCGGCGACTGGCCATCTGAACTGCCACAAGGGTCCGCGATCGCCCCGTCATCCGAGAAAGCCTCGCCGGATTTGGTAAGCCGCGCGGGAGGTTGAGGGCGCGGCTGACGCCGTTTCGATGCGAGCGAGTGACCATGTGTCCAAGGCGGCGGCGGGCCCCAAGTGCTCCGCGACAATTCTCGATATCCCGGCGCGCGGCAATTGCATTAGCGTTCGAACTCGGCGTGGCAACAGGCAAGGCGTCCGCTTCATGAGCCTGTCGCATTCGCGACAATCCATTTGCTGAAGAGGGGTCGAGGACCGAAGCGTTAGCTTCGTCCGTGGGTTGCCTGGGTCGACGGGCTGGCATGCTGGTTGCTGAAGCTTAGGTAGGTCAAACAATGAGGAGCTCTCGCGTGATTGCCGCCAACACCGCCGCCAAATCGTCTTGGTCCGACCAGGTGCGCGCCAAGCCCACCGTGCTCAACGACACGACATTACGCGACGGCGAGCAGGCACCTGGCGTTGCGTTCACCACAGAGGAAAAGCTGGCGATCGCGCAGGCGCTGGCGCGGGCCGGAGTCACGGAGATCGAGGCGGGAACGCCGGCGATGGGCAACGAGGAGATCGCCGCCATTCGCGCCATTGTCGAAGCAGATCTTCCGCTGACCACCATAGGCTGGTGCCGGATGCGGGAATCGGATGTCGACGCGGCGATCGAAGCAAAGGTGTCCATGATCAATATGTCGATTCCGACCTCCGATGTCCAGATCGCGGCCAAGCTAGGTGGTCATCACGACCTGGCGCTGGAACGGGTCAAGCGAGTGGTGGGCTATGCCTGTGCGCGCGGACTTGAGGTCGCCGTCGGTGGTGAGGACTCCTCCCGCGCCGACCTCGATTTTCTCATCAGACTGATGGCAACTGCAAAAGCCGCGGGCGCGCGTCGCTTTCGTATTGCAGATACGCTCAGTGTGCTCGATCCCGACGCAACCTACGCGCTGGTCAAGGATCTGCGTGCGACCACCGATCTCGAACTCGAATTTCACGGTCACGATGATCTCGGACTCGCAACCGCCAACACGCTCTCCGCTATCAAGGCTGGCGTGAGCCACGCCTCAGTGACCGTCATCGGGCTGGGCGAGCGGGCCGGAAATGCCCCGCTCGAGGAAATCGCGGTCGCACTCAAGCAGCTCTACGGGCACGAGACCGGCATCATACTCCCGGAGCTCGAGAACGTCGCCGCGGTGGTAGCAGCCGCGGCCGCACGTGCGATTCCTATGAACAAGGCCATCGTCGGAGAGCATGTATTTACGCACGAATCCGGCATTCATGTCGATGGCCTTTTGAAGGATCAACGCACCTATCAATCGCTTGATCCCGTTTTGCTTGGCCGCTGCAACCGCTTTGTGATCGGCAAGCATTCCGGACTTGGGGCGATCACCGCGTTACTCGATGAACTGCAGCTCGTCGCCAGCGCCGATCAAGCCAGACGGATTCTGTCGCGAGTCCGCAAATATGCCATCGAGCACAAGCGGCCGGTCGAGCGCGAAACCGTGGCGGCGATCTGGCGCGACGTGTGCGGATGCCTGGCAACCCACCCCGCGTGAAAAGCCGTGTCCAACAGCATTTGCGTCGACCATTCGCAAACCGACGCGCCGAAAGGACGGTGTCCGATAGCGCTGATGGGCGCGAACGGCGTCCAGCTTTCGCACGTCAGATCCCCTGGCGCGATCTCACCTCCAGATCTTACTTGCCCTTCCGCCATACATGCTGTGATCTCCTACCCAATGGCGAGCCGTCCCCGGACTGCCAATCGGCCTCTTTTCGCGCGGCTGATTTCCGGTCCGGCGACCGTCCTGACGAGCGTCAACCTCGATCGTGGTTTGGCGATTGATCCCGGATCTTCATCGGAGCTTACGTCGTCACCGGCGGACCTGCCAATCTGGAGCAGCGAAGTTGAGGGCACCGCTTTCCGGAACCAGGCTTTGGCGACGGACAGCTGTGCGAGGCAGGACGGCAGCAGTCAGCAGGAGCCGCCCCATCTCGTTAAACGTCGAGAGCTAATCCGAAGGAGGATTTTCGATGATCAACTCAACCCCGGCAGCCGGTATCCTGGATCGGCTCAGCAAGGCCTCGTCGGCAGAGGATTTTTTTTCGCTGCTTGGCGTCGATTACGACCCTAAAATCGTGAATGTCGCGCGCCTTCACATCTTAAAGCGCATGGGACAATATCTTGCAAAGGAGCAATTTGCTGGTGCCGCAGAGGCGGAAATCAGAGCTCGGTGCAAGGCGATGCTGGAGCAGGCCTATGCCGATTTCGTGGCATCGTCACCGATCGACCAGCGAGTGTTCAAAGTTTTGAAGGATGCCGTCGCAGACCCTAAGAAGGCCGCGGCCTTTGTCCCGTTGAGCGAGCTGAAGTGATCTCGCGCTCCACTGCAAGCAAGGTTTGCCCGACGGGGCGACGTGGCAACCCGATGCGCGGCCTTCGTCTTTATCCGGGTCAACTCTCTGCAGCCATCACCCGAGCGGCGGCTGTCGTATTCCCGACCCATGTCTGAACTGGTCGTGTCCACGGTATCAGCGGATATTTCAAGTGTCTGCCAAACCATCACTTTCGACTGACTTTCAATGGTTTTTGCAACTGGTACGACACTTGCTGTTGTCCTGCCGATCCGATCATCGATGCCGGCAGATGGTAGCCGTCCGAGATGAGATTGAAGGAAGACCCATGATGCTGCATTTAGTGCCTGCCGAGCCCTGCGCCATCATTCGTGGCCTACGATCTCGCCAGGTCCGTTCGAAACGGTCTTTGACGCGATCGAAGTTCCGTATCGACGGTGAGATGGTGGTCAATGGATAAGTCGCCTGTTCGCGCTACACCTGGAGAGGGTATGCACAGCGTCATCCGCATCAAACCGCCCCCCGATTCCGCTCGGATTTGTCTCCATCTCATGGCGGATAGCAAAGAGGACCACCGTCGGCCCACGGGTTGTCGGCGCTGGAGGCTCGGCATGGATTGTGTGACAGGTGCGTTGCCAGGATCGCCCTCGTCGTCACAGTCAATGTGGCGCCGCTGTACCGAAAGTGACGCGCAGGTATTGCGCAGCGAACGGACTCGCCAACTCAGGCATGGAAGCGAACGGTCAGAATCACCGCGGCACCCTGGCCGCCGCGGTGCCGCTCGTCGAACGCGAAGCGCAAGGGTTCAGTGTGGAAGACCTCGCCAAATCCGGCCGGACCAGTACGTCTATCGCGACGACGCGTCTTGTTGTGAGGCCGGTCCGACTAAGCATACGGGGCCGAGCAGCCGGCCGATTGCTGACCAAAAGTGATCTTCAGTTAACGAAGCTAAAAAGCAACCTGTGGCGCGGGCGCGCCTATCTTTCAGGGGAATTTAGAGTATGAGCAATGCCACCAGAACGGCCATGCCGGCGGCGTCCGGCCGCGCAGCAGCCAAAAAAGAACTGCCGGAGCACTTCAAGGCGTACAAGCACGTCTGGGTCTTCGTCGAGCTGGAGCGCAGCCAGGTTCATCCGGTTTCCTGGGAGCTCATGGGTGCGGGGCGCAGGCTTGCCGATAGGCTAAAGGTGAATCTTGCCGCTGTTGTTATCGGTCCGGAGGGGCAGCACACACGTAACGCCGCGCTTGACGCATTTTGCTATGGCGCCGATCTGGCCTATCTCGTGAGCGACAATGTTTTGTCGGATTACCGCAACGAATCCTACACCAAAGCGCTAACCGAACTCGTCAACACCTACAAGCCCGAGATCCTACTGTTGGGGGCGACGACGCTCGGTCGCGATCTCGCAGGTTCCGTGGCGACGACCCTGTCGACGGGGCTCACTGCCGACTGCACCGCGCTGGACGTCGACGCCGATGGTTCGCTTGCGGCGACGCGTCCGACCTTTGGCGGCTCGCTGCTCTGCACGATCTATACCTTGAATTATCGTCCGCAGATGGCAACCGTCCGCCCGCGGGTCATGCCGATGCCTGAGCGCGTCGTACGCGATGCCGCTCGTATCATCGTCCATCCGCTCGGCCTTGTCGAAGACGATATTGTCACGAAAGTATTGTCGTTCCTACCCGACCGCGATGCAGAAACGTCCAATCTGGCCTATGCCGATGTCGTGGTTGCGGGTGGCCTGGGACTGGGGTCGCCTGAGAACTTTCGGTTGGTGCGCGAGCTCGCAACTCTGCTTGGCGCTGAATATGGCTGCTCGCGTCCTCTCGTGCAAAAAGGGTGGGTTACGTCTGACCGGCAAATCGGCCAGACGGGCAAAACCATCCGGCCGAAGCTCTATATTGCCGCCGGCATTTCCGGCGCGATCCAGCACCGGGTTGGCGTGGAGGGTGCGGATCTAATCGTCGCCGTCAATACTGACAAGAACGCTCCGATCTTTGACTTCGCCCATCTCGCGATCGTCAGTGACGCCATTCAATTGCTACCGGCGCTGACGGCCGCATTTCGCGCCCGGCTTTTGCCGAATTCGCGCGCCCGGATCGCTGTCTAGAAGGAGATGATAATGATTGAAGAGAGATTCGATGCGATCGTGGTCGGAGCCGGTATGGCCGGCAACGCGGCGGCATTGACCATGGCCAAACGCGGCATGAAGGTGCTGCAGCTCGAGCGGGGCGAATATCCCGGATCGAAGAATGTGCAGGGCGCCATCCTCTATGCCGACATGATGGAAAAGCTGCTCCCCGAATTTCGAGAGGAGGCGCCGCTCGAACGTCACCTGATCGAGCAGCGGTTCTGGATGATGGACGATCGTTCCCATGTCGGCATGCATTATCGTTCAGACGACTTCAACGAGGAACGGCCGAACCGCTACACGATTATACGCGCGCAGTTTGACAAATGGTTCTCTTCCAAGGTGCGGGAGGCGGGCGCGACCGTGCTGTGCGAGACGACCGTCACCGAGCTCGTACGGGACGAGCGTGAAAGGATCGTCGGTGTTCGTACAGATCGCCGAGACGGCGAAATACATGCCGATGTCGTCGTGCTGGCCGAAGGGGTCAATGGCCTGCTCGGGACGCGCGCGGGCCTACGCGCGCGCCCGACACCCGATAACGTTGCGCTCGCGGTGAAGGAGATGCACTTCTTGCCTCGCGAGACTATCGAGGCGCGCTTCAATCTCAAGGGCGATGAAGGCGTCGTGATCGAGGCGGCCGGTACCATTTCCCGCGGCATGACCGGAATGGGTTTCATCTACGCCAACAAAGAGTGCATTTCGCTCGGCATCGGTTGTCTCGTCGCCGACTTCCAGCGCACGGGCCAGACGCCTTACGGCCTGCTCGATCAATTCAAGAGGCATCCCTCTGTGGCGCCCCTGATAGCAGGGTCCGAAGTCAAGGAATATTCGGCGCATCTCATTCCTGAAGGCGGGTACAAGTCGATCCCGCAGCTTTATGGGGAAGGCTGGGTCGTAGTGGGCGATGCGGCCCAACTCAACAATGCCATTCATCGTGAGGGCTCCAATCTCGCGATGACTTCCGGCCGCATCGCCGCCGAAGCGATAGGTCTGGTGAAATCGCGCGGCGAGCCGATGAGTGGAGCAAATCTGTCGATCTATAAGAAGATGCTGGACGATTCCTTCGTCATCAAAGATCTAAAGAAGTACAAGGATTTGCCGCCCCTGATGCATACCCACTCACAAAACTTCTTTCTCACCTATCCGCAGCTCATCTCCAAGGCGATGCAAAACTTTGTGCGCGTCGATGGTACGCCCAAGGCTGAGAAGGAGAAGGCGACCCTTAAATCCTTTGTTAAGGCGCGGTCATGGGCAGGTTTGTTCGGCGATGCTTGTCGTTTTGCCCGGGCCTGGCGCTGACCGCAAAAGTGTGAAGTCCAACAATGGAAGGCCAAAGGATGAATGTCGAACCCTCAATGCGCGTCGAAGACAAGCTGTATTATAACCGCTATCTTGTCGACGTCGGTCACCCTCACGTCAAGGTACGCGCGCACACGACGCCGTCGCCGCAGCTGCTTGCACTTTTGAAAGCCTGTCCCGCGCGATGCTACGAGCTCAACGACGATGGCCAGGTTGAGATAACTGTCGACGGGTGCATCGAGTGCGGCACCTGCCGCGTGATCGCCGAGCCAACCAGCGATATCCAGTGGAGTTATCCGCGCGGCGGATATGGGGTGCTGTTCAAGTTTGGGTGAGGATGAGGTGAATGTGCAGCGCAAGGCGCTCGCTCTAACCGACCTTACAATCTCGCCGCATCGTTCGCGCACTTTCGCCTCTGGCGCGGTGCGTGCAAATTTGAGCTAGGCACGCTTCAAAGGTGATGTCACGCAAGAGGTGCCTTGCGGGTATGACGCTCGTTAGGGACTCGCAAGGCACTGGTGTGGCGCCGCTGCGTGGCGCCACAAGGATCGGCCGGACGGCGGGAGGAGGAACTAGGCCGTCGCCTGGCTCGGCCCGGTGGCCTCGATTGCGGTCGCCACTGAATGCACGATTGCAGCAGTGCGCACGGCGGTCTGTATCACTTCGGAGCTCACGCCCGCGGCTCGCAGCGTCTTCTCGTGGGCATCGATACAAGCACCGCAGCCGTTTATGGCGGAAACCGCAAGCGACCACAGCTCGAAATCCGACCTGTCGACACCAGGGCTTCCGATCACGTTCATACGCAGCCGTGGTGGCATCGTCTTGTAGTCCGGGTTAGAGGCGAGGTGAACGAATCGGTAGTAGACGTTGTTCATCGCCATCACCGAGGCAGCGGATTTCGCCGCAGCAATCGCCACAGGCGTCATCACGGCGACCGCAGCCGATTCGATTGCGGCAATTACGGCTGCATTGCGGGTGGCGATCGCGCTCGCCAGCAGCAGTCCATATTGTCGCTGCGGCGAGAGCGTCTCATCGGCCACCAAGGACGTCAGATTGAGCCTGACGTCCTTGGCGAAATCGGGAATCGTTTTGCTCAGCTGTTCGATCGACGACATGCTGCGCCTCAAGCAACCTTCAGGGTTTCGCCGCCGATTTCGCGGTTGCATGGACAAAGCTCGTCTGTTTGCAGCGCGTCCAGAACGCGGAGCGTGTCCTTAGGACTGCGCCCGACATTGAGATTGGTCGCATAGACGTGCTGGATCGTGTTTTGGGGGTCAACAATAAAGGTGTAACGATAGGCAACCCCTTCGGGTGAACGCACGCCAAGACCATCAACGAGCGTTCCCTTTGTGTCGGCAAACTGCCAGATTTGTAGATTGTGCAGGTCGACATGTGAGCGCCGCCAAGCGAGCTTGCAGAACTCGTTGTCAGTCGAACCACCCAGTACGACCGCATCACGGTCGGCGAATTCCTTGGAAAGCCGAGCAAACTCAGCAATCTCGGTGGGGCAGACGAAGGTAAAATCCTTGGGATAGAAGAAGATGATCTTCCACTTTTCTGGAAAGCTCGTTTGGGTCAGCGTCTCGAATGCACTCTGTCCTTCTTCTTCCTGCGCTTGAAAGCCGGGCTTCACACCTGTGATTTCGAACGGCGGCAACTGACTTCCAATTCCGAGCATGCTGTCCTCACAAATTTGCTTTTTGTAGATCGTGACCTCACTGGTGAAGCAAGCTATATGCCATCCGTTCTCAGGATTGGAATTGTCGCAACGAAGCCAGCCCAGCGGCTTGGTATAGGCATGCTCGCGCGCTTGGAGCGTCGATCAACACTAAGTTGACGGTCGTCTGGAGTACACACAAAACGCCATGAGAACACTCGACCTTTGTGCGAGCGCCTGAGGTGTTCGGCTGCAAGAGTCTGGTCAAAGCCGATTCTGCGTCCCTCAGAGCAAACCGCTTCATCGAGACATTGATGTGCCGAATGCGTCACGGCTCTCGGCCTGCCGGCCTTTAACGGGAGTACTGAACCTAACGAAGCCGCGTGGTTTTGTGGAATCTGGCGCAAACAAGAGCGGGCGTATCGCCGCGACGATTAGATTGAGCTGAGTAAGACCCCAATCCTCGCCGCTGCCAAATACGGTGTTTAGTAGTCATGGGGGACGGCGCCTCGCGCTTGAGGCGCTTGAAGCGGTGTAGCTCACCAAGCTGGGAGGATTTGCCGCGTCCTGAAACGCGTACGAAAGCCAACCAGGCTCGCCGCGGCGGCGATGGGGGCTAGAAGTGTACGTAGCGTCAGGTTGTATAGTCTGGATGCGGCGAACGCTCTGAAGCTTCATGATCACAAGGAGAGACCTCAACGTCTCAAGATCTTAAGTGCATTGGAGCATGTGGCTGTGCAGACACGCCCCGGTTTGTAGCGGATGTGAGGACATTGGCGTGAAGAACCGAAGATGAAGCAGAACTTGCAGCGCAAGTCTCAAATCCTGGAACGTCCTTCAACGGGAATGGAACAGCCTATATCGATCCCGATGTGCCGCATGCGACGCTGCCCAGGAGGAGTGCGCGAACGCCGTCGCTTTTCGGATGAGGCAAGCATCGAACTCAACCTCGTCCTGGATGCGAAACTTGCCGACGCCGCCCTCCGAAGGTGAATGGCCGCCGGTGTTAGGCCCGTTTGGTCAAGCCGGTTTGCAGGAGCAGGCTGGGTCGAGCTCGACTTGGTCCCCGCGACTGCCGTCCTATTTCGACTTTCCAACGCCGAAGGGCGAACCAGCTCGGTCCTCAGACATCGGTCTCGGTTCTTTAGTTGACCTGCCATCTACACCGCAGGACATGCGTGACGATGCCCAGTCAGGGCCGGTGCTGAGCCCTGCCGGCAGACCCCCGTTCTTCATCGGGGCGTCAGGCATGCCGCAAGAGCTCGGATATAGGATATCTCGTTGGGGAGGATTGGCAGCATGGCTCACAGCCGGTGCCGGATTTCCTGCTCGATGTATTGGACAATAAGATGCTATTGCCGAGTTCGCGAATGGCACCGCAGCCGGTCTCCATCAACGGTGAGACCTACTCCACCACGTTGGGTCCGCGAGGACGCCGCGACGCTCAGCTTATCCATCATCCTGGCCCATCCTCGATTCCTAAAGCCCAGGTCGCCGCTTCGGGTGCGAGTGCTTCTGCCGGCGACCTCAGCGGGCGGGTGCTCGGAGCCAGGGATTGGCTGGGCGACGAGCATATCCAGCGGCACTACGAGCTCCTGTCGCAGGAGTTGCAGGGAAGCAATCCCAACCTCGCCGCCCGGATACGGTTTGTAGATCCTCTCATGGCCTTTCGGGTGGGTCAGGCTACCGAGGCCGACGCGCTCCGCGCATTCCATCGCATTGTCGATGATCGGAATGGGAACGATACAGCCGACTTCCTGTTCTTGCCGGTGAACGATGCCAGCGCTACGGACCTCAATCACCGTGGCTCCCATTGGTCGCTGCTGCTGGTGGACCGCCGCGATCGCAACAATCCCGTTGCCTACCACTACGACTCCTCCAGGGGGCACAATGATAGCCCTGCAGCAATGCTCGCACAACGCGTGGGGGCCAACCTGCAAAACGCTCCCATACGCCAGCAGAGGAACGGCTACGATTGCGGTGTCTTTGTGCTCGACGGTACGCGGGCGCTGGCTAGGCGGTTGGCGGGAAGACGGCAGCCGGACCTGAACCTTAGCAATCTCGTCGTCGACCGGCAGGCACTGCAGAACCGACTGAGAGGTTGATGTCGGCTTGAACTGGCTAGCGCGCGCAGCTGATTGAACTGCGACGTCTCGCCATTGAAGGTCCGCAATCGGCACGTTCGCAAGGCATCACGGTGGCACAGAGCATGGGAGCGGACGCCAGAGCTAAGGCTGTTTTCGGAGGCGGCGAAGGAGTCTGATGGGCGATTTCGGAGCCGACGTGCTCGACAGTCTTACTGTCGTCATCAAGCGGTCCGGTATCGTCGTCCCCAAATAACCGCAGCTGGGGCTGAAGGCCCCGCTGCGCGCCACGCGCGTTGAGATATCGAACCACCACTTCTTCAAGAATTGACGATCACAAGGCAGCAGCGTGCCAACACCCGCGGTGAAGGTTCGCCAGTCGGCAAGGCATTTCTTCGGAACGGCTGTCAGGACTGGTACGCCTCGGGTGATCGCGTCAACGAATTCGGCGCGCAGGCCGCGGCCAGCTGCTTCTTGTTTGGCGAATTTGCTGATCACGAGGAGATCGATCTTGTTACAAAGTGCCTGGGAAACGACAGCTGCGGCCTCGGCAAGCCCATTTGTATCGAGATTACAGGACATAGCTCCGCTGCCGAGTGGCTGGGAAATCGAGATCTCTTGTCCCGTCGCAACGTCGATTGCGAGCATGACGTGCGTGCCATTTGCGCGCCTCGAGTGTTGCTGCACGATGCCGCCGATGCGTACGCCTTGTTGCGCGAGATCCTGAGCGAAATCGGCCAGTAGCCTATCTACATCGTCTCTTGGACGGTAGAGAATTGCCCCCACACTATTCGGATCTATCTCATTCGGATTATCGATCACGGCCGGGATCCTGTTGATGTGTTTTTCGTATCCGGGCATAGCTGTCGAACGTTCGGGCGCGGATGTGGCATGCGTGCAAGCAGCCGCTCGGTCGGCGCGAGCGGAACGGCGCGCCCGACCTCCGCGAACACGTCCGCTCCATTGCTGAGCCGTAGCGCATCAAAGGAGCGGCGCGTGATGCGCGCCAAAAGCGGCACGCCAGAACGGCCAGTTTCAAGAGTCAGAACCAAGGTGACCTCAGCCTCGCCGAACGGGAGAGAGGCTTTGATACGTGCCGGAAATACATTGAGAATTGAGCTTGCACGCGGGGGCTCGCAGGCAATGCTGACGTCGCCGGCTGCGATGCGCAGCCGCAGCTGCGCGCCCGGTCTAAGCGGCACTCCAGGTATCAGAAGGCGCGCCCCCTTGAGGCGGAGGATGATCAGCCCATATCGTCCGTCATAGCCGCCGACCACGGTATCAAGACAGACTGCTGCTTCGCCGCGTTTGGCAAGCGCCGGATCGCTCTGAACGACATTGAGCGGACCGGCCGCAGTCACGACGCCATCTTTCATCACGACAAGATGATCGGCAAAACGCTCGATATCAGCGATGTCATGGCTGATGTAGATCATCGGCAATGGGAGCTTTTCCCGCATGCGCTCGAGAAATGGCAGGATCTCGCATTTGGCGGAGCGGTCGAGCACAATGAGTGGATCGTCCAGCAAAAGCAGCCGAGGCTGGCCTAACAGCGCGCTGCCAAGGGCCAGTCGCTGTCGCTCGGCCGCGGAAAGATGTGATGGCGAACGCTCGAGCAGTGGCGCCAAGGCGAGCAATTCGACCACACCATCAAAATCGATCAGTGTCGGTGTCGATTTCGACGCCTTGTATAGAAGGGTGCGCCGTACAGACCAATGAGAAAGAAGAATTGGTGGCTGGAATACATATGCGACGGGACGCAGATGAGGCGGTCGAAACGTCGTCTCATCCTGCCAAATCTCTCCATCGACCGCACAAAATCCGTTCGGCAGACGCTGCACGCCAGCGATGCAGCGCGCGATTGTGGTCTTGCCGCACCCAGGCGGACCGAAAATCGCTGTGACCCCTTTGGCTGGTAGGCAGAATTGCGCATCGAGCGGAATGTTTGCGTTAGAGCCGTTGAAGGAAACCTCAATATAGGCCGTTTTTGCTTCTCTCATGAACCTGCGCCTGTGCTCTATCTTCCCATCCAAGTCAGGAGCACAATCGATGCAATGGAGATGATGGCCATACTTGCGACAATCCAGTCTGTGCCGCTCCAGCACGGCGTCTCTGCTCGGGTGAAGGCATAAGGTGCGGCGGCGGACTGCAGATCGGTGTTAAGACCAGAGGCTTGTTGAGCATCTCCTCGCCGCGAGCATCGTGACAATCGGACGCTGCCCGGTGCACTTGCCAATGAGAGGCAAAGCGCCTTTCCAGCACCGCGAGGTTCTCAGCCTGCTTGGTCGGGCTGAGGGCTTCTGCTGAATGTCCAAATGGCGCGGCTTGGGAGGTTAGGCAGTAAAGATATCGGCTCACACCAGCGCTGAATACTGGCTCGGAGCCGGAAAGCCGCATCAAGGATCCCGCAGCTTTGGTAGCCGATTTGAAGTTTGCGCCGGTCGCCATAGTCATGGCCTCTGCATTCTCGGGTGCGAGCAGCATCAAAGCCAGATCGATCAGGATAAATCGGATAAGCCTCATTGGAACTCCGGCTCCGCCGCGAGGCGTCCGTCGCAGCAACTGGTTGATCGCTACCCAGCAATCCGCGTGCCGTTTCAAGGAATATCTACGCGTCTAGCGGCAAGGGGGCTTTGTATCGGTCTCCGACGGGCGTCTTAAATCGCCGCATCTTATTGTAGGGCTTTGGACGCTTGCGTCACCAACCGCACATGCAGGAGCTAGGAGATGGAAGCTGAGGATGATCCATCGCCTCTTGCATTGGAGATGGTGCTTTGGCGAACTCGCGGCCGTAAAACGCGTCAATGATGCACAAGTCATTGCATCCGATTTGGCGCACCTTCCGATGTGCGCGCAGGAGAAGGCCGGCTGCCAGGCGCTTGGAAAAAGGCTGATGTGAAATGATATGCGGTGCCCGCTAACTACGCGAGAGAATCCTCCTCGCAGCACCGGCTGCCGGCGCATTTCAGGGCGCGCGAACCTTCACTGCAATGCGAGGTGACCCAGGATTGTGCTGCCAAAGATGGATATTGACAGGCCCCTTAAGGAATTCTTGCGTCAGCGACGAACGGGTTGGGGCTCGAGGCTCGCAATGTGGGCGCTGAATGCTCCAGCTTGGACCGCGACATCGCCTGATTTCGTTGCGGCAGCGCTATCTTCCTCGCTAATCACAACGTAGCGTGTCGCTATCGTGAAGGCCTATTTGTCTAAGGAGGGCTTTGGGGTTGCAATGCTCCGCGTGGGCAGTAAAGGGTAATCGATCTTTGGCAGCTGCCCGGTGAGCGAATTCAGAAAGGCGACAATCTCGTCAGCTTCTTCATCGCTGAGCTTTGCGCCAAGCTGAACCTCACTCATCACGCCAACCGCTTGCTTAAGACTCCAAACCTGACCAGAATGGAAGTAGGGGGGACGCAATGCGACGTTGCGCAACGGCGCCGAGCGGAAAACATACTCGTCGCCGAGATACTTCGTGACGGAAAAACGACCCTTGTCCTCCCTCGGAAGAAGGTTTTCGGCTGGCCTTTCAATCATGCCGAACGGGAAGTAATCCTGTCCACCGACGTTGATTCCGTTGTGGCAAGAGGAGCATCCCTTTTCGATGAATAGCTTCAGCCCGGCTTTCTGCTGATCAGTGAGAGCATATCCGTCTCCGTCGAGGTACTGATCGAAGGGGGCGGCAGGAGTAGTCAAAGTCGCCTCGAAAGCCTCGATGGCCTTGGCGAAATTGTCAAACGTCACGGGCACCGCATCATTGGGAAAAGCCTTACTGAACATAACCACATAATCGGTCATTGAATTCAATGTGCTGAGCACGCGATCGGGCGTCGCATTCATTTCGATGCTGGACTGGACAGGGCCTGCGGCCTGCGCCTTAAGATCCGCCGCCCGCCCATCCCAGAACTGCGCCACGTTGAAGACCGCGTTATAGACTGTTGGCGCACGACGTGACCCCAGCTGCCAGCGATGACCAATCGACGTCGGGCCGGCATCTACACCGCCCGTCCCAAGGTTATGACACGTGTTGCAGCTAATAACCCCGCTCGCCGATAGCCTCGGATCGAAAAACAAGGATTTGCCAAGTGTGACCTTTTCAGGGGTGATAGGATTGTCCTTCACCGCTGGAACGGTTGAGGGAATCGGTTTGAAAATCCGCTTGGCGGCGCTCAGCAAATCCTCATTGGCGCCTGCTGCTGGCGAAACCAGAATGGCTGCGGCCACAACACTTAACCTGCCGACCAAGGAAAGCTCGCGTACCGCCAATTTCTTCATGTGAAGTCTCGTTTTTATCCTAGATCGTGGAATCGCGAACGTAGCGCGCGGTCCGCGTCCGTCCGCAGAAAGATCTGCACAGTCGACAACGCATGGTGCCTTCCGTGTTCCGGCTAGGCTGCACCCAGGCTGACGCGCTGTCGGTGTTAGTAGCAACCGGCGTGCCAGCGGCTCGAGGCCGCTGAGCTGGTTTTGAGCAATTGCCCACCGTGAATAGCAGCAGGCGGCTTGAGGCTGTGGAATCGGCCGTACGCGACAGTTGCGACAATCACCATGCCGCCATGGTTATCCTGGCCTGTCGGTCCAAACCTCTGTGCTTCTCGGAAACCTCATCGTACGGGACTCTTTGACTCTGCAGGTCAGCTGGTTCGGATCGCGAACAAGCGAGCTGCGTCGACGCAGCTTGTCGCTGATCGTCTCGGATGCGTGCCCTTGACGCCCTCAACCCCAACACCAGGCTGAGCGTCATCGGGGACGTTCGTCCCGGGGGGAGCAGCCGGTCAGGCGTCCAATTGTCGGGAGTTCGTCCTACTGCCCTCAATGTGGGGATGCCCGTCTCGGAACGTATTCACACACTTGACGACGCTCAAAGTGCTTGAATCGACCGCGGCGTCAGGTTGTAGCATTGCGGAGCAGAACGCCGTATGGGGAGCCAGCATCGCCGCACAAGCGCTAAACGGCCGATCTCTGCTGTATCTCGGTCTTCACAATCAGCGTGCTGCGCGTGGCGGGACGATGATTCGGGAGCCCGTAATCATTGCGTGAGCGAGACAGTGGCTGCCGAGGCGGCCCAATCCGGTAAACAGTTATGCTCGCGGGGCAGAGAGCAATAGTGAAGGATATGCGGCTTAAGAGAGGTTTGGTGAATCAAGAGCGACGAATGGGCTGGACTTGCAATGCGCATCGCTGTGCAGTCGCCCTCGCCGCGATCGCGATCGCAGCGATGTGCACAGGACAGGCTGGCGCGCGAGATCGGCGGGCCGAGGAAGTCTTGATGTCGTGCAGACCAGACGTGATCCGCTTCTGTGACCGCTTTACTGGGCGTAGCGATGTGGACGTAGCCATGTTTTGTCTTAGGGACAATTTCAAGAACTTGCGCGGCGAATGCCGCAGCATGGTGCCAACCGCGGCGGAGAGAAACGACAGACCGAGACGACGTCTTAACAGGCTTCCGGTCGTCCTTCATCGAGAGTGAGGCGTCCGAGCGGCAGTTGCAGAAATCGAGCGACAGTGAGGTGGTCAGACTGAGGGGCGCCGTAGTTTGGCCAGCTTGGCGGCCGAAACTCGATTGGCTGGAAGCATCACCCTGCCGAACCGCAGTTCATCTGTCAGGGGGGCTGAGTTCGGTGGATCGATTGGCCTCGATCAGCGATCGATAGTGCGCCCATGCGTGTTACGAGGTGAAATGCGCTCTGAACCTCGATTTCGTACTGCAGCAGTTGCGCTTTGTTCAGCGCTGCAGCCAACCGCCGACTTTGAGGCCGTCGTGAGATTGCCATCGGCTCCGCTGTAACTGGTCGAGAGGACTGCGTAAACTGTGGTGGGTACAGCCGGACATCTGCAGGAATCCGTGCTGCCAATCGCGGTCTTCCTCAGATTTCTCAGCTGGGGATTAGTTCGTCTCGACTGCCGGGCTCAAGGTGCAGATAGATCTAGGAAACCTCTTTTGTTAGCCGCCCATCGACTTCCCGAAGGAACCGCTTGATGTTATTGCGGCGTTCTCGATGGGCGCTTCAGGCGAGTCGCCTCGCCCCATCGTGGTGCTCTTGGCCGAATACACTTTAGGGCTCAACGTCAAAGGAAACGCCGTCGACAAGAGCCGTTCAAAGGCAGAAAGCTGTTCAAGCAGACGCGTCTCAACGGCCTTGCGCTCCGCGCCAGGTAAGTCCCTTTTAAGGAGTCGACGGCAGCGCCAAATGTCGTTCCGCAGCCGTCTGATCTCACTCAATGTATCATCAGTTGAAGTCATCACAGATATAGTTCACTTCGTCCCTGGAGTATCAATTATGGCGATCGTCATCGAGCGGTCATTTCCTAGGCTCCGCATTCCTGCCGAACAACTGCATCCGAGGACTTGCGACTTCCCGCTCGTCTTTCGGCGAGCAGTTCAATGTATGCCACTCTTATCATCAATATCAGCCTACACCGCGCGCGCGACGAGAAATCGAGGCAGATCCTCGCGTTTTCATGGCGCTGCGATCGAGTGCCTTGCACAATTCCTGCGCTCCACAGGATTGATTGGTGCGCGAAGAAAAGCCAAGAACCGGAGCAGTTAAATTCATGTCCGACACGCAGACGGCCCAAGCAGGAACTATTTGACGCACAACGCATGTTCCCATGGTCGATGGTGGCGGAACTTGCAAGGGCTTGCGGCTTGTAAATCTCTCGATAGCAGCGTTAAACGGGCATGAAGCTGCAGTGTCGAAGACGACTATCCTTCCGCAGCGACACTCTCGCGATGTGGTGGCCAAAGATTACAGAACTGAACTAGAAATCAGAAGGACAAGGTCTTGAGCCAGGCGGAGAATGACGTCGTCGAGCACATGCTCTCGTCATTGACGACCAGCTTGTTGCAGAATCGTATCGCGCCCTCTGATGAGCAGGTGATGCATCATTTTGGGCTAGCCTGCGAGAGAGCGGGACTGATCGCGACGGAGGAGATAGCAGTACGGATAGTGAAACGTGTTTCACGCGAGATCAACAAGGCGCAGTCGATGCTCGAGTTCATTGATCGCGGCGCGGATAAATTGAAGTCGACATACAGAAATTCTGTCGACCAGTGCAGATGCAGCTGTTCGATCATTCAGTCGAACGCATACGGGTCAAGTGCCGTCTCATCAACGCTTGCCCGTCGAGATCTGCGACGGTGAGCCGAGGGGGAGGGCCGGTCTTTGTGGCCGCTGTCAATGGCTGGAAACTCGTCATCGGAGAAATTTAGCGAGCCCGTGTTGTTAACATCGGGTGCGCGCCGCGTCTCGTAGCCAAGGCCGAGCAGCGTTAGGCGCGATGGGCTGCAAGCTATTTAGCTCAGCTATTTAGCGTAAGCGTTTGAACGCAGGGGGAAGTGGGGCCGCCTCGCCGCAAGCGACAGCAAAGTTGCCGGCCTAAGCGTCCCGCTGCCGGCGTGCCGGCACCCGGCACCGATCGGCCCAACTCGAAGTGATTCGTCTGCGGAGCGCTGAGCTAAGCTTGAGAAATTGATGGGACCGTCCAGTTTCCTCGCTCCGCGGTCCGTCAGCTTATCGACAGCTGGCTCTCGTATCATGAACGTCGCTGCTCGCTGGCAGGCGCGGCTCAACGGGCGTAGATCTGGCAGGGGACACCGGGATAGAACTCCAATATCAACCGATCCACGAGCGAGACTTCGCCTGGGTTCGCTGCACCCTCTGACGTTATTCGGTAGCACTCGCAGCAGCGTATTCGCGCCATGTGCGTGAGACCTCATTGCAGTTAGCCGGTGGAGCGTCATCCATGGCGGGGGTTACCGGTTCTAAGATGCGCCGCCCCGGCACGTTCGCTTCATTTTGCTACCGAAGAGACGACATCCATGAATGCAGAACAGCTTGGCGCTGGTACTCCTTCCGCAACTTCCGATTCGGAAAGCTCCGAACCGGGCTCTCCGGCCGCATTGCAGTGGGGAGAGGCCTTGACGGACGTGCAGGCGTCCGCTGCCGAGGCGGCTGCCTCGCAGGACGAGGTGTTGGCGGACTGGGCTGCCGAAAACGGGCAGGGGCAACATGAGAATCGGCTACAGGCGGTAAGTCGAACGAGGGCTTGGCGGGGCACGGGTGATCTCAATGAGCCGCTAGATCTGTCGTCTCTGTCCCTGACCGCCTTGTCGGCGTCCATTCTGGCCGGGTTGCGCCGCCTGAATGTCGACGACAATCAGCTCGACAGCCTGCCCGAGACCCTTCCGGCGAGCCTCCAACGGCTCTACGCCAGCAACAATCGGCTGACCAGCCTACCCGAGCTTCCACCTGGCCTGCGGCGGCTCTATGCAATCAGCAATGGGCTAACGCGCCTGCCCGCAGAGCTGCCGCCGGGATTGCGGCGGCTGAATGTCGACAACAATCAGCTGACCAGCCTGCCCGAGCCCCTTCCAGCAACGCTTCAGGAGTTGGACGCTAGCGGTAACCGCCTGACCCACCTGCCCGAGCTTCCAGCCGGGCTCCAGCGTCTGAATGTCGACTACAATCAGCTGACGAACCTGCCCGAGCCTCTTCCGGCTGAGCTCGAATGGCTCAGCGCCAGCCACAACCGGCTGACCAGCCTACCTGAGACGGTCCCGCCCGAGCTGCTGTGGCTCGGGGCCAGCAACAACCAGCTGACCAGCGTGCCCGAGACCCTGCTGACGCAGCTAAGCCGTGACTCGAGCGTTGATCTGGAGAATAATCCGCTCGCCGATTGGGTGCAGGCCGGCCTGGCAACAGCGATGCATGCCGGACACTATGCCGGCCCGCAGGTTTTCATCTCGACCGCGGATGGAGCGGTGGAAGTTCAGCCGCGGTCCCTGCAAGAGGTTGCCGCGGACTGGCTCGAGGGCGAGCCCACGGCAATGGCGACTTGGCAGCAGTTCGGCCATGAAGCGGGGGCAGCGGACTATGCACGCTTCCTCGACAGGCTCCGCGGCACCGTGAACTATGGCAACGAGACGTTCCGCCAGACCGTCGCCGAAGATTTGCGGCAGGCAGCCGTCAGGCCGCGTTTGCGCAAGCAATATTTCGAGTTGGCTTCGGGAGCGAACGCGAGCTGCGAAGATCGCATTACTTTGGCCTGGAACGGCATGCAGACCGCACGCCTGAACGCTGATGTTGAGGATGGCGTCTATGACGGGCGACTGGGCGAACTGCTCCAACACGGCCGCGTCATGTTTCGCTTGGAAGCGCTGGACGGAATCGCGCGCGAGAGGGTCAACTCGCTTCGTCGTGCCGATCCCGACGCGGACGTCGATGAAATCGAGGTCTACCTTGCCTACCAGACCCAGCTGCGTGACCCGCTCGAGCTGCGGCACATCGCTCCCGACATGCGCTTCATGAACGTCTCTCACGTGACCGAGGACGATGTGGCCAGCGCCGAGGCATCGGTGCGGAATCAGGAAGCGACGGAATTTCCGGACTATCTGGCAACGCGCTGGCAACCGTGGGAAAGCGTGGTGAGGCGCATCGCGCCCGAAGATTATGCTGCCATGCAGGAGCGGCTCGTCGACGCGATGGGCGAAGTGTTTCAAACCCGTCTGAATCTCCGACTGGCCGAGGAAGGTTTGACAGGCGATGCCGATGCCGAGCGGGTGCTCGGAGCCCAGATCCGAAACGAGATCGCCCGCGAGATCAAGAGCGCGGTCATGCACCAGGTGCTCGGGGAACTCGGCCTTGATCTATGAGCCTCCTGTGATGGAAGGACCCGTCGATCCGCCTAGCCGCCAAGATGAAGACAGTCCTCGATCCTTTCGAGGACGCGCGTGTCTACATGAGCCATTCGGCGAATGAGCTGCCGTCAATTGCCGGTCGCGTGGTCCGTGCGGACGATCACGGTAAAGATGCGCAATCCACTGCAGAGTCGTACACCGCAATTCATGCGTTCGCGTCCAGTTGAGAGCGCCATTGAAGACTGCTCATAGGCCGGACGAATAGACAGCGAGCAGATCGGAATCTCAAGTAGCCCTTGTGGAACGTAGGCTGTCGATATCCGTGCCCCGAGATCGATAGGACTTTCGCAGCATCACACTCGAATCCAGATCGCGGAACATGCTGTAATTCCGTCGGATCCATTGATGCAGCTCGGTGGACCAGTCGTTCTCGTTGCGCAGATATCCGGTGAAGGAAAAGCTAAGCCGGTCTATATATCTCTTGAGGAACAGCGGAAGCGCGGGAATCCGAAGCACCCGCTCGCCATCCATCGCTTCAGGTAATCCGCCGCGCAGCACGAATTCATTGTGGACGGTGACCAGCGACGCCGGCGGAATTCGCCGCCGCAGCATTTCATAACCGCGAAACGAGATGCGGTCAGCGCCCGCGACGAAGAGGATGATAGGCGCGACATAGCAGCGCGCCGTCTCCTTCATGAAGCCGATCTCCTCGCACATCTTGAAGAATTCGTCGAAGGCGTGAAAGCCGAGATCGATTACCTTGGATACCCCGTCGTGAATGACAAGAGGGTCCATCAGCTGCATCTTGCCGTAAGTGTCGATCACATCCGCGGTCTCCGTGATGTTGGGGAGGTAGTCGAGCAATGATGGCTCTTTCAAGTTGACATCAAACGACAGCACTGTGCCGTTCTTCAGCAGCAAGAACTCGCTCATGGCCCGAGCAATGAGAGTTTTACCGACCTGCGGGCTAGGAGAGCAGATGATGTAGATGGGGGTCGCTAACATAGCCAGCAGATCAATTTCGTTTCTTACGTGGGCCCGAACCTGAGCTCGCCGAATACGCGACTACTTCTCGCCGGCCCGGGTGGCGGACTTGGCGCCGGCCAATTCCGTCAAGTTGATGCGATCAAATTCGCTCCAGACATTTGCCAGCCAGTGCCGGACATAGCCGCGCAACACGAAGGAGTTGTTCGCGGGTTCATCGTTCCGCCCCTTGTTTGCGACGAAGTCTATGAATGGGACGGACGCGACTTCCACCTGCTCATAGGCCATCTCGTTAAGCTTCGGTATGACCAACTCAGTCGCATGTTTGATGCGGTGAAAATAGGAATTATATGTCGCTTGATCCCACTGGAAGAATTGAGTGTCATTGATGAAGTTCTTGACTAGGTAGTACTTTGCGCCGCTCATGAAGGTCGCGGTTTCCGCGATCTCGTCTAGCGAAGCGATGGATGATCCCAGGATATGGAACACGGCAAACGTGATCTGGCCAGACCGCGCCGAGTCCAGAAATCCGATGTCGCGCAAGGAAGCCAGCGCAGAGGACAGTAAGCCTGCGCGAGCATCGATGACAGTGACGGACAGCCCTGAGTTCAGGGTATCGAAGATCTTCATCTGGTCCGCCGTCGTCGTCATGTCGACGATCTCGGTGATCTCGGGATAAAAGCGCTTCAGCGTTCCCCTCGGCGACTCCGTGTCGAATGCGCGTGTTTGCACATTGTTGACGCTGAAGTAGTCCAGTAGCGTTCGTGATACGGTCGTCTTGCCGACTCCTCCCTTGTCCGCACCGACCACAATTACAACTGGCTTAACCATGGAAATCTCCTGAGACACTCGCTATTGCCGCGCGCAAAGTGCGCAACCGGCGCGTCTCTGCTTTGGGTGCGAACATGGCAGAAAGAAGGGGCAATGAATCTTCGATGCGAGAGCTCTGCAACCGATGAATGTTTTCAACATCAAGCGAGTGACGTCGTTGGATCGCAACGACGATGCAGGCCAAGATTGGGAGTAAATCACTAGTACTGGTGATCTACGTTAGGTTTGTGGGCGGCTGGAATGCGCGCCGCCAAGAACCATCGGTCTGCCTGTGGTGATCGGCGATTGACAGAGGTCATCTATCGCGGCCGCTCTCTATATTGGCATGAAGCGAGCG
Organism: Bradyrhizobium sp. USDA 4354; assembly: GCF_054060315.1. Taxonomy (NCBI): domain Bacteria; kingdom Pseudomonadati; phylum Pseudomonadota; class Alphaproteobacteria; order Hyphomicrobiales; family Nitrobacteraceae; genus Bradyrhizobium; species Bradyrhizobium sp. USDA 4354. The sequence goes on from NZ_JBSSDC010000001.1 coordinate 3,052,984, forward strand.
AACCTTACGTAACGTCAGATTGCGAGCTCGGTGGAAGCGCAATTGAGGCGGTGCTACGCGGTCCGACTATGGCTTGGCAGATCATCAAAGGTCTGCTGGATCAGTTCGTCGTCTTTTCGGCAGACAGCGAAGTGGCTGGTCAATTACTGAGAGATGACCCTGAACGACCGAACTCTCACTCTGCTGAAGAATATCGAGGTATGCGAGCGCTGATGCTGACGCAAATAGCGAGCATGCATCTGTTCGCGCCGAGGCGAGACTATCGTGTCACGGAGAACAAGATCGAAGGGTGAGCGGGGCGCGGCCCGCCGACGGCGGTGGCGGCGCGATATCGAGGACGCTCCGTCGTCGGCGTCGAGCGATCGGGACGATCTTTGTCTTGGGCACAGATTTCGCCGATGAGGCGACGTGGTGCAGGTCGAGAAGAATCTGCAGGGAATGAACGATGGCCTGGCGCGTGTGCGCTCTCGCTGGGCCGCTTCCTTGGGTGCGGCAGACGGTGTACATTACCGTTTTAAAGCGCCCATTCTGACCACTCTTTCGATTTGCTAGGCAAGCCTGCCTGAAATGGGGTGCGAGGTGCGCGTCCAGTTCTCGTTTCTTCTGGTCGGTCGCGCTTTAGATAATTGGTCTGCATACTCGGCCTCGGCGTAAAGCTACATCATGCTCACCTTCATATCCTTCATGGGACACCGAAGCTTGTTAGGCATCCCCGAGAACTGCTCTCTAGGGAGCATCGATCCCGCTGGCGCCACGGTACGAACGCCAGCCGACCAGGGTAACGCAACTCGAGCACAACTGAATGCGACTAAGGCGGATACTTACTGCAACAAGCGAGGCAGGCGTGGAAAACAGGAAGTGTCGACCTCATTGCTGCCGCCGGAGGCCGCCGAAAGTAGCGATCCTCCTGCCGCAGCGAAGAGCTCCGATCCGCCGATCGCTGGTCAGGCCGGAAATGAAAAAATTAAGAACAGGCCATTTGGTAAGCGGTTATTTCCACGTCTGTGCCATTCCCTCAATGGCACGACCACAGTGGAAGCTCTGCCTCAGCGTATCCCCCTCTGAGGCCGTTTTCTTGGTGATAACTCTATTTTTGCATTTCGCTACCTGAAGACTTCAAGCCGGACTACCGCCTTGTTTGGCAAAGCGATAGAGCAAAAGCGGCACTCGAGCGGCCGCGTGGTAACTACCCGATCATCGAATGTCTCCGCGAGCTAAAGGCGGGTGGCTAGACGCACTCCGCGCGCAACAGGGAGGCGCTTGCTAAGCGCCTGGGCTGCTAGAAAGTGCAATTCGGTGGCGCCGTCGAGGCGGCGCCTAGCTGCTCTGCGCCTGGCGGGAGTGTGGTCCCCGATGGCATGGTGGTCGGCTGCGCTGCGTCCTTTGCGGAGCGGCCGACGATAATTGTGAGCAGACCCTCGCCCCACAGCCGCTGCGCTGCTCTCTTGGCGTCCTCTAACGTCACCCCATCGACCACAGCGTTGTGCTTTTCGAAATAGTCGATGGGCAGCTTGTCAAGCTGATGCTGCAGCAGCGTGTGCGCAAGCTTTGATGATGTGTTGAGAGCCAGCACTTGCGAGCCCTTCAGGTAGGACCTTGCATCATCGAGTTCCTGCTGAGTCGGTCCTTCCTCGGCGATGTGGCGGACCTGCTTCTCGATTTCTTCAACCGTTTCGCCGGCACGATTGGCGCAGGTGCCGCTACTGCCGAGAAACATGGCTGAATGATCCAACCAGACCAGGTTCTCACGGACGAAATAGGCCAGTCCGCGCTTCTCGCGGACTTCCCGGAACAGGCGCGACGTCAGGCCGGCGCCGCCGAGGATGTGGTTGACGACATAGGCGGCCATGAAATCGGGCTCGCTGCGACGGACGGCTGGACCGCCAAAAGTCACAACTGTCTGCGGCACGTCGAGCGGAATAAAGACCCGCTGCGGCGGCTTTGCTGCGACGACTTCGCGAACCGGTGTCGCTTCCGCTTTGGTGGCCAGGCTGCCAAAGGACTTGTCGAGCAGTTTGCAGAGGACCCCTGGATCGACGTCGCCGACCACCGCGATCTTGAGCGTGTCTTTTGCGATCACGCGTCGGACATAGCCCTTGAGATCCGCGACCTCGATCTTCGGCACGCTTTCCAGCGAGCCTCCGGCTGGGCGAGCATAAGGATGATCGCTAAAGGCGACTTCGAGGAACTTGCGATGGGCCAGAGACGATGGATCGGTCGAGTCGTGCCGAAGGCGCGCAAGCACAGTGGCACGGATCCGTTCGACATCGGCCGCGTCGAAACGCGGCGAGGTTAGCGCCATCCGTAAAAGTTCGAAGGCCTCGTCCGCGTTGTCCTCGAGCGTGCGCAAGGCACCGCGGAAGTGATCATGGGTCGAGCGAAAACCCAGCTCAATGGCACGACGGTCGAGCCGCTCATGAAAGGTCTTGAAGTCGAGGTCGCCGGAACCGTCCTTGAGCAGGTCAGCAACCATGTGGCCTACGCCAGGTTTTTGAGGGGGGTCCTGAGTCGCGCCGCCGGTGAAGGCAAATTCCATCGCGATCAACGGGACAGTGGAATCCTGCACGAACCAGGCTTCTATACCGCAAGACGAAACCAGGCGCTCGATCCTGCCCCCCGCAAGCGTCCTGGTGGCGGCAAGCGAATTTGGCGAAGCGAGCATCGCGATTGCGAGCGAGGCTTCCCCGAGGAGGATCCCACGTCGTGCGCAAGGATGGACCACTAGAGCTTCTCCCCGTGTTTTGGCGTAGGCTCTTTGATGAGATAGCCGGTCACCGATCGTTTCTTGTCGAGCCATTTCCGCACGGCCTCGCGCACCTGCTTTGCACCGACCGCGCGGATGCCGTCCGGCCAGCCTCGAATATCGTCGATGCATAGTCCCGTTGCCAGGCCGCGGCCATACCGGCGCGCGAGCATTTCCTGATTGTCCTGAGCGTAGGTTACCTGCGCGATCAGCCGCGTTTTGACCCGCTCGAGATCTTCGGCGCTCGCGGGATTACGCGCAAGGTCGGCGATTACCTCGTCGATGGAGCGCTCGATCTGGCTGAGTTTAACGCCAGGTTTTGGTATGGCAGAGATCGCCAAGTGCGAGGGATCGAGCGCGGCAGAGTGGTAGCCCGCTCTGGCAGTGACCGCGAGCTGCTTTTCGACCACCAACGAGCGATAGAGATATGAGTTGACGCCGCCGCCCATCAACTGCTCTAGCACGTCAAGCACTGGTCCCTCGCCGGCGGCTGCGGTGCGAGCCGACGGTACGAGATAATAGCGGTGCAGGGCTGGCTGTTCGACGCGGGAATCGGCCAACGTCACTGTGCGCGCCGCCGCCGGCGTCGGCTCCTGCGGCCGCAGGCGTTCCAGGGGAATCGATGGTTGCGTGGGGATGCCGCCAAACGTCTCCTTCACCATCGAGCGGATTTCCTCGGGGACGACGTTTCCAGCGACAATCAGGATTGCGTTGTTCGGTGCATAGAAGCGCTTGTAGAAGGTAAGCGCGTCCTCTCGGGTCAGCTTTTCGATTTCCTGGCGCCATCCGATAATCGGGCAACCGTAGGGGTGGTTGAGGTAAAGCGCCGCCATCATCTGCTCAGCGAGCCGTTCACCTGGATGGTTGGCGACGCGCATATTGAACTCCTCCAGCACGACGTCGCGCTCGGACAGCACGTTCTCATCTTTGAGAACGAGACCGGTCATGCGGTCGGCTTCAAATTCCATCATCTTGCCGAGGTGCTCGCGCGGCACGTGCTGGAAGTAGCTGGTGTAGTCGAATCCGGTGAAGGCGTTCTGATTGCCGCCGGCGCGCAGCACGGCCTTGGAGAATTCATTCGCCTGATGTTTGGAGGTGCCCTTGAACATCAGGTGTTCGAGGAAATGCGCAAGCCCCGATTTGCCAGGCGGCTCGTCGGCGGAACCGACCTTATACCAGATCATCTGAGTCACAACGGGTGTGCGATGATCCGGGATCACGACCACCTGCAGGCCATTCTGAAGCGTGAAACTAGCTGGTCGATCTGATCTGACCGTGTCGGCAACGACGCTACCCTCTTCAGGAAGATATAAGTCAGTGCTATCATCCGTTCTGTGCTCGACCGCCAGCGCGGCGGGCGTCGTCGAGTCGGAGGCATTAGCGGCGGTACCTCCCGCCTTGGCGGTGACCGAAATCCGGTTCTTCATGGCATCGCCTTTCGTTCCATACTGATCCACGTTTGTGGCGGACAAATCCGACAAAGCGGGGAGCCGCACGTCGTTTGGCAAAACAGCAGAGCAAAGGCCGGACCAATTGCCGGATGACGTACTCACGATCGCGCGCACACCAACTGGACACAAAACAGAACTGGCGCGTACTATTCTGGCCAAAGGTGAACCGTCGACATGTCGTGAACACGACATTGCGCACAACGCGTCAGGACAACTTGGCGTTACTGATAGAATGGAAACTAAAAGGTGGATTGAGCGGCGATATGACGCCGGTGCAACTCTCGGCAGGCTCGCTGTTACAGATCTTGCTCTACACGATGAGTGGCTTGGCAATATTTCTCATGGTCGCGAGGCGGGAGTCGGCGAGCAGCTCCTTGGAGTACACTGCGCCGAAGTAGTCGAGGACGAAGGTGCCTGAATAACGTAGATTATCGGCCGCACGGATTAGGTTATCGAGAATTGTGGCGGCTTGGTCGATGCGGTCGCGATAGCGTGCGCGGATAACATTAACGGCGTTCATCGAGTGGACCGCCTCGTCGGCAATAACCTCCCGCAGCCAATGATGGAACGTGTTGTTCCCAAGGGCGTCATAAAATGGCTTTTCTGCTGCATAGGCGCGGCAAGTGCACATCTCATCAAACGCGATTATAACCATTAGGGAGAATTCGTCCTTCAGGTGTTCAACGATCGGACCAAAATCATGCGTTCGGGCGTCCAATCTCGCCCGAAGATCCCTTTCCGATCCGTTAGCGACAAGTTCAATGATTCGGATGAATCCGTCGGTGTGGCGCTCTTCGTCAATCGCCCAAGCGTTGAAGAATGCCGCAGCTTCATCGGAAGCAATAAGATGTCGCGCCACTAATTCTTCTTTCAGATACCGGGCGTCATATTCCGTGTACAGATCAGGCCACAATTTGTCCCAACGTGCGCGGACAGTCGACGGCTCGGCGGCGAACATCGCTGGCGTAAGAGCATCGAATAATTCTTTTGGACTCCAGTTCCGTCGAAACGGCGTGATCATCCGAGTGCCCCTAATCGCGTACCGTGCGAGCGCTCCGGCGCAACATTGTTGTCATCTGTTGTCAGCCGTACGCTCGCACAGCATATGCTACAAACAAACAAGAGATGCCGTCGTCTCCTTGTTTTGGTAGGCTGATGGCCAGAGGCCTTTCGGCTGGCGGACGCCTCCTCTTGAATGGCGCAGTAGCCTTTCGTGATGCACACGGCCGCAAAACCAGGGACGCTCGTCATTGCTAGTCGCCGGTCCAACACGGCCTCACCTGACTCCGGCGTGGCCGCCATGCTGAGAGGCACCATAGTTTCAGCAGATCCACGACGCCGCCTATTGAGGGGGAGGACTGCGGCACGTTTTGAAGCACAATGAGCGGCACACGTGGCATCGGATGGGAGGCCCGGGCACCAATCGGATGTGGACCAAGGGGTGGTTATTCTGCGTCCCAGGAGATCCCGGCCGTTAGCCTCGTTCCCATCGCCTTTTACTTTTCGGCACTTGCGGCGATACTACTTGAGCTGAGCATCGATGAGTATCTCTGGCCTTCTTCGATTTCGCTTAATGAATCCCTGTGCACTCCGCCGCGCAAGCGCACTGCTAAATCAAGTAAACCGAGCCACGGAAGGTTATGCGATTGCCTACACGACCTGGTAGATCGCCTAGGGTTGCGAGATTAAGAGGATTTGTCTCTAAGCAGCATTTCGGTTAAACAACTGCTCAGTCTCGCTAGCGTCGATGAGACGGAGGAAGTCACAGTTGCGTGCCGTTTGCTGTTTATGGAGGCAAAGGGATGTCGACAAAGCGCCGGCCCTCTTCGTCCTTCAAATCACCAATAATCGGTCTCATTAGTCCTGAGGATTCGAAAGACAGGCCAGATCACAAGATTGCAAGCCGAACGTGCCTCGTTCCCGTTAGCTATTTCTACATCTCGCTATCCAACCAATAAACTGAGACAACGGGGTGCAGAAGCGCCCGGATGGAGCACTGCGGAGCCGGGTTTTATGTGGATGTGCTCCTCTAGGAAGACGTTCATTGTCGGTCCTCCTCATGCCGACAAGAGTCTGCCAACCATTCACGCCTTCCACTCCGACCGCTAACGGATCGAAAACGGTTTTCGAGCAAGTTCTTGCCCGGGATAGCAGGGGAGGAGATCCACACATGACCGGACCGGCCGTTATGGAAAACGTGCGCCGCTATCGCGCGATAGCTTCGTTGTGCCGTCAGTCCGCCGCATTTCGGCCAGTTCAACGGGACTCATTACTAGCGCAAGCTGCAGAGTGGGAGGAACGCGCGATCGCGGAGCTCGAGAGATACTTTAGTTCTTCGGCCGCATGTTGTCGTTAACGGCAGCGGGCGCTTCGCAGATCCACGATCGAACAATAAGTAAGGTTCATGAGGGAACGGTGGCCAGGTGATCCGGTTGCGCAAGCCAGCCCTCGTGAGATCATGTCGGCGTTGGCGCCACTGTCTTCAGCTGCGGCAAAGATCTAAGCGGCCTACTCGCGCATTTGGCATCTTTGTTCTTGTTCCACTTGTCGCCCTGCTTGGCGGGATCAAGCGCCATCATCGAGTCGCTTACCTCAGCAAAGCCCAACGCTGCTGCGCGAGCTTTCGCTGGGCGAATGTGTAGAGAGGACAAGCGGTTCGTCGCCTAGCTTTAACGGTACGGTGCGTGCCGGCCATCCGCTTGCAGTTGTGGGCCCGAATTGCCTTTCTGCGTCGTCCCTTCAAGTGCGAGCGACAGCTTGAGATTGTTGCCCAACATCGGATTTTCTGGGTCAATTGCCAGAGCTTGGCGGTACAGCGTTTGCGCCTCGTGATGGCGGCCCTCGTGATCGAGCACAACACCTTTGGCATTCAGTACGCGCAGGTCGCCGGGTGCTGCAAGCAAGATGTTGTCGAGCACCTCAAGCGCCTCATCAGGGCTTTCACGCATCAGCAGGGCCCGCGCAAGAGGAATCGCCGCATCGACATTGTCCGGTCGTTGCTTCAGCGCATCGCGCAAAGCCTTCTCGTCAGCATCCCGACTGAGGGCCTGAGAGATGCGCTCGCGCATAGCTGGATCGACCTCCTTGGCCCCAACCAGCTCTGCCGTAGACGTCGGCTGCTGTGAAAGACCCGACGTGTGCGAGTTAGCGCAACCCGCGAGCAGCACAATGGCAAGCATGGGGAGAAAGGCCGAGCACGAATGGCGACGAAAGTTACGCCGGCGCCGCAGAACATTAATCTTACATGAATTCATAAGCGACCTCACGACCCCACACCTGTGCTCGTCAGCCGGCCGCAGGGAGGAGGTCACGATGCCCGCCTGTAGGAGGCTTGTCCTTGCCAGGCGCAAGTTTTACGGAGCCAATCGGCTGGACGGTGAAATCCGAGGCGAGATCCTGATACGAGAGAACAGGTAGGTCTATTCCATTGCGGGTGAGAAAGCCGCGGACGAAGCGCCGGATATCCATCGAGCCCAGGATAACTGGCTGGTTCTGACTGCGCGCGATGCTCGAATGAATCTGGCGAAATTGCGCAAGTAGCATCTCGCTTTGCCGATCCTCCAAAACGAGGTAGGGACCGACAGCGGTCTCGCGCAGCGCACCTCGCACGATATCCTCGGTCTCACGCTCGACGATAAAGGCCGCCACAACACGATGGGCGTTGGCATAGCGGTGACAGATCTGCCGCTTCAGAACGGAGCGCACATATTCGGTGAGCAGTACGGCACTTTGCTCCCGTTCGCTCCATTCTGCAAGCGCCTCCAGAACCAAACGGGTGTTCCGGATCGGGATGCCCTCGTCCAGCAAGCGACGTAGCACATCCGCGATGCGAGGGATCGGTGTCGTGCGCAGCACCTCCTTCACCAGATCGGCATATTCCTGCTCCATCCGACTAAGCAACTGACGCGTTTCCTGAATGCCCACCAGGCGCTGTGCATAGCGTGTCAACGTCGACTGGACGCGCAAGGCGATGATTTCGCTCGGACGGTGGTGCCCTATTCCGGCAGCTTTGAGAGCAGGCGCATGTCCTTGTTCGATCCAGATCCGCTTCGTGTCTGGGTCCTGCCAAAACGGGATCCCGCTCAGTTCAATGTTCGCCACGTCGTCGTTAAGTAAGAGTTGTGTCGGGTCAATGGCGCCCTCTTCCACCGGCACTCCTTCGACATCCACCCGGAATTGCGATTGGGGCAGGTGCGGTGCGCTTTGGGCGGGAATGCGTGGAATTGTGATGCCAAGATCAGCTGAAACCAGTGCCGAAAGCCGTGCGACGCACTGCTCGAGTTCCCCTACGTCGATTGCCTGCATCAGGCTCGGCGCGAGCAACAGCGTAATCGGAAGTGCCTCCGCGGGCACGGTTTGCTTCTGACCTTGTGCGGAAGCGGGAGCCGAACCGGTGGGACCGGCGCCGGCCTTGGGAGCGGTCTTGCCCTCTTGCACGCCAACCTTGAGAAAGCTGGCCGCGGAGAACAGCGCGGCCAGTATGACAAAGGGCGGCAAAGGGAAGCCAGGAACGAACCCCATCACAAGCAAGACACAGGAGGCCAAGCGTAGCGCTTGTGTGCTGGCCGTAAGTTGGTTGACGATATCGGCGCCGAGATTGAGTCTGGAAGGACCATTGACACGAGTGACAATGGTTGCGGCTGTAATTGATAGCAGCAGGGCCGGGATCTGCGAAATGAGCGCATCACCGATCGTCAGGATGGTGTAATGATGCATCGCCTCCTCGAGGGACATGCCCTTGGAGAGCGATCCGATCGTGATGCCACCCAGCATGTTGATGCAGATGACTATTAGTCCGGCTATGGCATCGCCCTTCACGAATTTCATAGCGCCGTCCATCGCGCCGTGCAGTTGGCTTTCTCGCTCCAGCGCGCCGCGCCGGCTGCGGGCTTCGTGCTGATCGATATGGCCGTTGCGCAGCTCCGCGTCGATCGCCATCTGCTTGCCCGGCAGCGCATCGAGCGTGAAGCGCGCCGATACCTCCGCCACCCGTTCGGCGCCCTTGGCGAGAACCATGAACTGCACCATGGTCACGATCAGGAATATGACAATGCCGACGGCGATGTTGCCGGATATGACGAAATCGCCGAACGTATGAATGATGCTGCCGGCATCGCCCTCGGCTAGGATCAGTCGCGTCGTTGCAACGGTAAGAGCGAGACGAAAGACGGTGGAGATGAGGATGACGCCCGGCAGGGACGAAAAGTCGAGCGGCGTGTTGAGATACAAGGCTACCATCAACAGCAATATGGCAAAGCCCAGATTGAAGCCGATCAGCATATCGATCACGACGATCGGGATCGGCATGATCATCATTCCGATCGCCAGAAGAAGCATCAACGCGACCATCAAATCCGGGTGAGCCGGCGCGCGCGTGATGAGATTTCGTAGAAGGTTGGCCATGAGAAGCCTTATTGTTGTTTGATTGCAGCTGTGCTGCCCCGCAACAAAACATAGCGTTTGAAGACGGCTTGCGCTTCGGTCATGCGGCCAGCGTGACGCAGGGCGTGGCTGCGCATCAGCATCAAGGGCGGACACGAAGACGGCTCGTCATCCAGTTTGTCAAGCCTGTCCAATACCGACAGTGCTTCGTCACCGCGACGTTCCGAGATGAGAGCGTAGGCCAGGATGCGGAGCAGGCCGATGTCTTGAGACTGTTCGTGAGCGACCAGCCGCAACAGAGCCAGGCTCTTGTCGCTCTGTCCGCACGCAAGGTAGACGTAAGAAAGCACGCAGAGCAAATCTCGCTCCGGCCCGGAGATCAGCTCGATCGCGCCGGCTTCGGAAACGATCGGCGGCTGTGTAGATGTGAAGTGTTGCACTTTGTCTGGCCCGACCATTGCTAGCCTTTGATCAAGCCGTTGTGACTCTGCCGGAGCAGGATTAAACGTTGCAGCTCCAGTTGCAGAAGGGCGGCCCCTTCACGTGGCACCAAATCCTCTGGCGCGGCTGATAGCGTATCAGCCAAACGCTCCAGAAGAAGGCCGTGTTGCTCTGGACGCAGAACATGCGAATGACGTAAGCGCGGCGTCACGAAGGAGAGCAGACTGTGCGCGAGATTGGGCTCATTAAGCCAAGCGAGTTCCGAGCTTGGCTCGATCTGACCTGGCGGGGCGCGCGCCTCGTCGAGATTGATGCGCGAAACTGCATCGATCGAACTGAGCTCGAGCGCGCTCTCGATCGTGGCGTCCACCAACCGATCCAGCACGACACTATGACGAGAAATTGAGGTGTGGCTCTTGTGATCATTGCCACGCGTCCGGTCAATCCCGATGGACTTGGCTCGAGGATGGACCGGCGTGATGGCAGATGCATGATGATCAACGTTTGGCTCTTGAAAAGAGGTGCCGGGCTCGACGGGATTCGGGGGCAGCCTAGTCATGGCACTTTGCTTCCTTACCTGCGGCCTAAAACGCTAATAGGGTAGAGTGGCAAGCCGGCCATCCCGGCTCAGCAGAACACGCCCTTCCTCAATCCCGTAGACGGTCCATCCATTGCTCAAGAGCGCGCCGACGAAATACTTTTGACCAGCAATGACAATATAGGGGGCGCTCCCGCGCCAAACAGCTTGGACCCCAATTGCGGGAGGCGTCTTCTCATCCTTGATAGCCACCGCATTAACGAGCGTATAAGCGCCATTGCTATTGTGATCAAACCGCTGCTGCACGTCTCGCCATGTGGCGAGCGAGGCAGGCGTAACGGTGCCATCGGCGGTGACAACGCCCGCCCCATAGCCGACCTTGATGCCGACAAGGCCCGCTCTGTCAACTTCCTCTTGCAACCGTTCGGCAGCTGCATCGGTGGCCAGAGCATCAGGAGCGCTGAGCGCCAGCTTGGGCGCAATGTCCGGAGCAGGGGACGACGGACTTGACGCCACGGTGGTATCGGTCTGGACAAAACTGGATGAGACTGCGCCAACCGCGGCAGAGCTGATCAGGACCAAAGCGAGAAAGGCGAGCGATATATGCCGGCGGTCGATGGAGCCAGCTTGTTTGTAGTCCTCGATCGTCCAGCGAATGGACATCGCCCCGGCATGCAAAACGACAGGAAGAGGGACAACAATGGGTTCGTTCGGTAAAACAGTCTCGTGCCCCTCAATCCTAACGTCCCTCGCAAGGGCCTCGATCTCGATTGAATTGGAATGGGGGGTGACACGAAGATGGTGCGGTTCGAGGCCTTGTTCGACGAAGATTAAGTCAGCATCGAGGCTGCTGCCAATCAGACACGATCCGACCCCCACTTTACTTGTCAGCCCGGAGTAACACCCCGACAACACTTCGAAATGCGGGCAATTTGGTTCATTCACGGTCGGTTTCCTGAACAGCGAACGGAACCGTACGGCAAAACCGTACGGCCCGTTGCGACTTCACAGACTAAGCAGCCGGGGAAAGTGGGGCGGCGACGCCGCCCCATCTCATCCCTTACTGCACCCGCTCATCGGCGGCTTTTTTGATAGTCGAAAGCTCAGTCGAGACGACGCGAAGTTCCACATCCCTCTCAGCAGCCTTTGTGCTGGTCGCAGTCAGAGCGGCGATTTGCTTTTGGAATGCCGCCTCTCCAGCAACTTCAGCACCCGCGGAAGCGGCTGCAGCAGTAGTGGTGCCGGCTGCCCCACCTACAGTCGAGGTACCAGACGCACCAACTCCTTTACCCATACTATTCTCCTGTTTGCTCGATTTCGCCGCCACGTGCGGCTCCTATTTCCTAACGTCGCAACATGCGACGTCAGGAATCCTCCTCTGTCTCGGCCATGACATCGTCGAAACGGCTCATTGCACTATTCGCAAATTGGAGAGCAACGGCTCCCAGGGCGACGCTGAACGCTTGCTGCATAGCGGCTTCTTGCGAGTTGCCGCCCGGAGTGGACGCGCCGCCGTTCACGGGAATGTTTGCATCAGGCGATCGGGCATGATCGTCGCGCTCGCCAGGCTTGTGAGATTCTTTTTTGCCGCCGCTTTTGCCGCCAGCCGCATGGAGGTCAGCATCAACGTGCCCAGCGGCGCTAGAGCTCGTAACGCGCATCGGGTTCTCCTATGTCAATTCAATCGTGCCAATGGAGGCAGTTTCCGCCCGCCACTATGCAAGGATTAGCTTTCGAAAAGCTGACGAGTCGTAGAAAATGCAATGAGCCGCTGGTCGATCATCATTAAACGTCTTCACCAGCCGACCGTATTTGAAGCCCGCGAAAGCTGGAGATCAGATCGTTAAGACAAACAATCGTTTGTGGAGCTTGATCGGGTGAGCACGTTGCTCATCGTTTCGAAAGCTTCAATAGGCGAAATATCAAAGCCACCACTAATAAAAGCGTTTTGAGGCCGACGTGCTGCAATCTCGCGCTCACGTCTCTTGCGATTCCTCCGAGCTCTTTCGACAATTTGCTTGCGGTCAGGCGAAGCGGCATGGAGCTTGACCTGGTCGGGAGCGAGGCGGAAAACCAGAGTGACGGCCGATTCAGCGGCCAAGAGCGGTCCCTCGGTCCTGGCGGGCCCATAGCAGATCCGTCAATCGCGACCCAAAAAAGCCCTTCGACTTCTACCGCGCTGGACCAATGTGCTCTCGATCTCGCGCAACCCGGCAGGCTCCGCGGCTGCGGCCGGTCTGTCGCGTAGTGTTAATGCATCGCGCTCTTGACAGGCGGGGTATGCAGTCGATGGAACTTCACAGCGGCAGACTGGGCTTGAGGTCGGATTCGGGCAATCGAGTGCGGCCAACATAGTGTGTACGCAGTGAAGAGCCGAAATAAGTTCCTCGGATTCGGGGGCGGTCTCAAGTATGCTGGTAGAGCTTGCGCGACCTACTGCTCGGCAGAGAGGCCCAACCGCGCGGAGGCCGCGCTAGCTCGATTAGCGTTTCCAGCGTGATCCTGAGAAGATAGCGTCGCTCCGGCTAGGCGTTAGCGCCTGCAGCTTGCAAGCGCTCGGACTCGATGCGAGCCTTCAGGTTATTCAGATAATCCTCCGCGTAGGACTGGGCCACCGAAACCGGCAGGTTGATGCCGGCCGTCGCGGCTTCTTGAATTGCCTGCTTCACCAAGCCTTCTCGCATTGCGAATTTGACCTCAGGTCCGGCGATGCAGCCCACCGCCTGTGCCGCAAGGCTCAGCCCGGCTTCTTCCAGCGCTTGCTTTATGTTGCCGCCACTGATGGCAGTGTGAAGAAGATTTGCAGCTTGCGCCTCGGCTTCGAGCACCATTGACGCCAGATCGGCCAATTCACCCAAGCCTGGAATGAAGCCAAGTACACCGACTGCTGTCGCGGCCCAGTCGAATACCTTAGAGCCAACCCTGAGCACGTCATTAAGTGCGTGCATGAAGGCGCCACCGTTCTTTTTGGGAGACTTGATGTCGGGCTGGTCTGCCATGCCCATCGTCATGTCCGCGACCGCGTCCTGCTCGGCAGGCGTTCGGACGGCATGCGTCTTCACTTGGTGAACGGTGCGGTTCGCACCCGACATGTTGTTGAAGAACTGGTTGAAGTCGCTGTTGCTGATGTTGCCGGAATCGACCGTATGGCCGCCGCCGAAGTCGAAGAACTTGTGGTGGGTTTTGTAGCCCGTAATCGCGTTGTTCATCAACCCGAACAACACAGGATCGGAGAGCAGCTGGGAGGCCGCCTTTCGCACCTCGGGCGCGAGGCTCTTATCATCGACCATGCTCGCTAGCTTTTCCCGGGTCAGGTCACCCTTCCCGAAGAAAGCGTTTTGGTTCTTGCTGATCGTATTGAGCGTATCGAGCTCGGCTTGCGTGAGATTCATCGATGATGAAGCAACCTGCAGGAAGTCCTCTTTGTGGACCTTGTCTATCGAGCCACCGTACAACTGCTTCCATTCATCCGGGTGGTCGAGGAAGTATTGAGCGGCCGCGAGAACCTGTGGCGGGCATTTGCCGGTTTTAGCTTCGCCGTCGACGATACGCTTGAAATCCGCGAGGCTCAGGTTCTTAGGCAGGTTGTCGGCATAGCGATAGAGTTCGCGCAATGCATCGGTCTGGGTCATAACCGATGGCCCGCCATTCCGGGTGCCGTCGGAAGGGATATAGTTTTGCGTATAGCTCTTTGCCCGCTGCTCCTGGAAAGCAGCAACCTGAGGGTGGTGATCGGAGAAGCCGGAGAGGTCGCCTGCTTTGATCTTCCCGCCGCAGCGGCCGTCACCTTGCGAGCCTATCGCATAGAAGAGCTCTGGGTCCTGTTGCAGAGCCTCGATCGCCGCCTTTAGATCCGGCGGTGTGGAGGGATCGTTGGCCAAATCTCCAAGAGATTTCCAATCCAGCGGGCATTTATCTTTGTGTCGGTTCAGCACCGACACAATCTGCAGCTCGGCATCAGTCAACGTGCCGCTGTTCCACGTGATCCTGGAGCTTTGTACGGGTGCCTCTGCAATCTTCGGGGCGCTCGCAGCGGAGGAGGACTCCGCGGAGGATGGCTCTGGGGCCTGCTGACATGCGTCCAGTGCGGCCTTGATCTCCGGCGGGAGGATGTTCCGCACCTCCTGCGTGAGTTCCTCCGTCAGCTGCTTGGCTGAGTCTGCAGCCGCCGGATCCTGTGGTGTGGAATGGTCATCGGCATTGTCTTTCAACGAGAAACTAGCCAGCATCGCCTCGAAGTTTGAAAGATCCCGCGCCGATGAGGGCCCGGGGGCCAGGCCGGACAAAGTCGAGCTGGCGGTTAGCGATAGGTTGTTGACTGACATTATACGTCCTCTGATTTGAGATCGCACCACAAGCCGGTCATGTGGCGCAGCCCGAGAATCGCGACGAACAACGAGCAAGAAATGTCGATAGGCTTCGATGGCTCCTACCACTTGCTTCCGATTGCTCAGTGCGCCCCCAGCGCTCAGTTCCGCTACAATCTATAGGCACATCGCCGTCTAGATATTCACGCCATATGGTAGGTTCGATTAGCTTTCCAAAAGCTGACGGCACTCAGAGGTTTCACAACGGGACGCGCAATGACGGTGTGAGAGGCGGTGATGGGTTCTCGATATCGGAATCGGCTTGCTTGTTATGCTCGATCGCTCGCCTCCGGGCCAACGAGGTCGAATTAACGAAGCCGAGTCTGCCGCTCTGCGGATGGTCACGTGCGCTGATTCGTGCAACAACGTCGCAGGTCTCCGCAGCATCGTATGGTGAAATCACCCACGCGTAGCGACCTCGCGCCTGCGCCCAACGAGAGTGTTGGCGCTTGCGTAGATGCTGCGGACCGTATTGCCCCGAGCGGATCGAAGCTCAGCTGCGCTTGGCATTCTTCATGTCATCATGCTTAGCCGCTTGGCGAGTGTTCGCTCGAACCTACAGGCCAAAGGGAAGGGGCCAGCGACGGTTTGAGACGAATAAAACCTTCTTCTCGCCATTCCGCCGTGTGAGGCACACCCAGGATGGTGAACGTTGTTGTCCGGACACCCCTGGTAGGTATGAGATCGCGGCTTCTCAGCATTTCGATCTGAGCGGGCGTAGCTGTTTGGCCAGTGAAGACCCAGTCGTCCTGGGCGCGACGACCGCTTGCCATGGCGAAATCTCCAATTTCCGGCGGAGCAACCCCTGCGGGCAACGTGGGCCCAGGTTGAGACGGTCCAGCGTGAGGTGACCCGGCCCGCATGAGCCAAGGCTCAAGATCTTGCCAAACAAGGTCGTTGCCGAAATCGGAGGCGTCCGCGCGGTGTTGAGCGATCGGCTGTTGGGAATTGGACCGCTCGCCGCCGCTCAATGATGGCTCGACGCGCGATGATCTGGCTCCGAGTTCCTGCCAAATTAAGTCCTGGCTGTATTCGGGTATTTCATGCAATGCCATTAGTTCACGCTCAAACTCCCTTGGACCGGCGGGCGACGAGCACGAGTGGGGCGCTGGGCTGTTGTCCGCCGGGCTTAGCGCGTTGAAGTCCATCCTGCTCCTCCTTTTGGACAACGGAGTGGCTTTCATTCTTGTGCGACGAAGCTCATTTGCATGACGGACTTCGTGGTGTTGTTCAAAAGCTCGCATGAGGCGCTAAAGTGGCAAAGCGCTCACCGATGCTGCTGGCCAGAATTCTGGTTCGCATCCGTGGCTCCGGCCTGGACGTTGATTACGCCACCCTGCGGCATCGGCCATCGACACATCCGCGCTCTGACAATGGCAGCAGTAGCTTTCGAAAAGCTGACAGAGGGCATAAGCAGACGCATTGCATCTCTTCCTAGGAAATCTGTTGTCATCACGTCATTTCTTACCTGCATCGGGTGTGTGGACCACGCCGTCTTGATGTGGTGCCTCCGGCGAAGGAGCGTCATTCGGTCGTCCTTCGCGAATGACCACGCTTGAGGATCCCCGAAATAGCATCAAAACCGACTCGTGCGGCGGCTTTTCGGCACCGCTCGAGTTTCGCCGTGCCTGTGCCTCCGCCACAAGTCCTTTTATTGTTTGCTCGACAAGCGCGACAAAGCGGGGTGGACCAGAGGCGAAGACGAGGCCATCTCCCGGCACGGGTCTCACGATGTAACGCTCGTCGGAGATGTTGAGCGCATCGAGTGTCGCCTTGAACGCATCAAAGCTGATTGGACTCAAGACCAAAAGACGGCTTTGCGCCTCATGCGCATCGGATACGTAGAGCACCAGCCCATCGTAGTACCATTGAAGATTGTAGAGATTGATCAACCGTTCGAGGAACTCTCGCGGTGGGAGATCCGGCATTCGCCCGCGAATGCGCCCCTTCACGCCGGTGCTGACATTGACTCTGATATTTAGGTTGTTGCCGAATTCCTGCAGTGCGGCCGCGAGGTCCTGATCCAGAACTGTGTAACTATAAGGTGTCGATGGCAGCGCCAGGGGAGCGCCGAGCGCCTCGACGAGGCCCAAGCAAATGAAAACACCAGCATAGAGAACCTTCTTCAAGATGTGCAGCCTTGTGGATGAGACGAGCATTCCTGCTTTTTTACACTTGAGAACAAGCACCGAAATTCGTCCCAAAATTTGAAAGCCGATGCTTCGTCCCAAATTGGAAGCTAACCGTGATCATTAGATGGCAGATGCTCGTCAGTTTTTGGTCAGCTTGCTTCTCTAAGGTGCGGCCCATTCGTGTGAACGAACGGCTCATCTCACCACGTGACAGAAATGATTGCCTCCATGTTTTGCGTTACGTCGATCTCTGCCAACTCCGTCGAGTGTGCCTCCAATGGCTGTTCGCCGGCACTCGCCAAGTTTGACGAGAGTCTTGCGCAGGCGGCCTCAAACCAAGGTGTCGCCTCGTCTGTGCCAGAGCGCGCGCCAGCTCCATCGCTGCCGGAAGTGCAGCGCGCGGTCACGCCGGCGAGCCCGCTCGGCGATCGCGTCCTTCAGGGCATTTCTGCTATTCACCAGGGCAAACCACTTCCGTCGGGCGCAGTTTCGCCGACGCTCGTCGGCGAGCCTGATCCTACCAGGAGTCTCCAGCTTGGGCCGGCCGCGCAACCGGTCTTGCGTGTGCAGCAAGTCGAGGTACATCCAGCGGGCAAACCTGAAGATGCGGATCGTTTCGACTCGGCGCTGGCGAATCTGCGGGATGTTTACAACGGCGTCATCCAGGTTTCGCTCCTCTCCAAGGGGACAGGTGCTGTCAGTTCATCTCTGAACAAGCTTCTATCGGCGGGCTGAGCGGGCCGTTGGCTGTCTTGACGAAAGACAAGATCGGTAATGGCCGGCCCGCAGGAAAGCGGCTTCATGCTCTCTTCCTGTTGCTGCTTTTGCTGACCCTCGCCGGTTGCAAAGCTGATCTGTATACCAAAGTTCAGGAGCGTGAAGCCAACGAGATGCTTGGGCTGCTCCTGAGCAAGGGCGTCGATGCCATCCGTGTCGTCGGTAAGGATGGGACCAGCACGATTCAGGTGGAAGAAAAGCAGCTCGCCTACTCAATCGAGCTGCTGAATGACCAGGGCTTGCCGCGCCAATCCTTCAAGAGCCTTGGTGAGGTGTTCAAGGGGGCGGGCCTCGTTGCCTCTCCGGTTGAGGAGCGAGCCCGCTACGTCTATGCTCTCAGTGAAGAATTGTCGCGCACGATCAACGATATCGATGGGGTTCTCTCCGCCCGTGTTCATGTCGTTCTGCCGAAGAATGATCTTTTGCGACAGGATGCAACCCCGTCCTCGGCGTCGGTTTTCATTCGACACGCCTCCAACGCGAAGCTCTCAGCCTTGCTGCCGCAGATCAAGATGCTCGTCGCCAACAGCATCGAAGGTCTATCGTACGACAAGGTGGCGGTCGTGTTCGTGCCGGTTGAGCGGGCTCAGCATGAGGTCTCCGTTGTGCCAGCGGCAGCTTCCGCCGAACCAACCAAGTTCATCGCAACCCACATTGCGATCGGTGCAGGAGGTGCGCTCGCCGCGTTGGGCATTCTTTCTTACGTGCTGCTGAGCACACGTGGGCCACAGCTTCGTCAATCCTGGCGCAAAGTGACAAATCTCGGCAGAGGTGCCAGCAAGCCAGCGGTCCAGTCCGCCGGCAAAAAACTGTCCTCCGATCCGAAATAGGCGGCAAGCAGGTCCGTATCGATGGCATCCACTGACCCAAATCATTCACTCAACCCGCATTCCGATCGCCTGCGCGAGCTTGCCGCTTTGATTCATCCCGACCGGTTTGCCGGCCATCTTGATGGGCTCCTGTCGGCCGCCACAGTGCTGCAGTTGCAGAAGACTCCGAGACTGCAGCAAAGACTGGTCGAATTGCTGCTGGGCAGTGAGCTGGTCTCGAACCGAACCGACTGGGGTAGCGACGTTCTGCTCGGGCATGATCCGCGTCGGGTGGCCCTGCTCGCCGGCAGTATCTGGCATGCCCGTTCGGTGCTCAAGCTTGTGTCAAAGCATGATGTAGCGATTCTGATCAAAAATATTGGTGCGGAAGCTCATGCTTTCGCAATCCGACACGTATCCAGCGCCGTCGCAACCACATCGATTGACGATCCGCAGAAGCTGGCGAGCCAGATTGAACATGACGGATGTGCCTGCCTTGGTGCTTGGCTCAAGGACGCATCAGAGCTTGACCGTGTGCGCGTTCTTTTCCGTTTACCTGTGGGAACCACCGCCGAATCCCCAGCAGCCGAACACCACAATTCAGCAGGTCAGTTACTGTCTTTGGTGGTGGCCCATTTGGCCACGGAGGAGCCAGCGGCATGACGGCCGATGAAACAGTCTTGCCAGATAGCCCGCGGATACGGCCGCTTGGTCCGCTCATACCAGCCGCGGAACTTGGTATCTGGTACGATGCGGTGCAGGCGCACGCGCTAGCCGAGCGATATCTGCGGCAGGTTCGCAGTTGGGCAAGGAAAGCCTATCAGCAGGAGCGGGAGCGCGGCCATCGCGAAGGTCTTAGGTCAGGCTCGGACGAAATGGCACAGTTGATCGCCCGAGCTGCTTCCGATGTGGCCCGGCGAAAAGCCGTTCTGCAACAGGAGTTGCCACAGCTCGTGATTGAGATATTGACCGGTTTGTTGGGCTCCTTTGATCCGGGTGAGATGTTAGTAATGACCGTTCGTCACGCCGTCGAGCAAAGATATGGCAGCGCAGAAGTATGCCTTCACGTCTCTCCTGTGAATGCTGATGCACTAAGGCATGAATTCGTGGCGTTCGATGGAACGGATGGTCGGCCGAAAGTCAAAATTGATCCGGACCCGGCCGTGGGACCCGACCAGTGCGTTCTGTGGAGTGAGTTCGGCAGTGTCGATTTAGGACTTGCCGCGCAGCTCCGCACATTGCGTCTCAGCCTTAATCCATCTTCTCAGGAAAGCGATCCGTGACGACGCAACGATCAGGCCATGATCAAGCGGCCGGAGTAGGAGATGTGCATGCGGCGATAGCATCTCTAAGATTGGCAGCAAAGGATGTCGATACGCGTGCCGTGCGGGGACGGATCACGCGTGCGATCGGCACCTTGCTCCATGCCGTGTTGCCAGGGGCCCGTGTTGGAGAACTTTGCCTGTTGCAGGATCACGCTTCCGGATGGTCACTTGAAGCGGAAGTCATCGGTTTGCTGCCGGACGGGGTGTTGCTGACGCCCATTGGCGATCTGGTGGGCTTGTCCCACCGCGCGGAAGTGCTCCCGACCGGGCGCATGCAGGAGGTGTCAGTCGGACCCGACCTGCTCGGCCGCGTGATCGATAGCTTCGGCCGTCCACTCGATGGCAAGGGGCCGATAAAGACGGTCCACACGTGTCCGCTCCGCGGCAAGGCGCCCAACCCGATGAGGCGGCGTGGCATCGAGCAGCCGTTTCCGCTCGGCGTTCGCGTGCTGGATGGACTTCTTACGTGTGGCGAAGGTCAGCGGATCGGAATCTATGGAGATGCCGGTTGCGGTAAGTCGACGCTGATGTCGCAAATTGTAAAAGGTGCGGCCGCCGACGTCACCGTGGTTGCGCTCATAGGAGAGCGTGGACGCGAGGTGCGTGAATTCATCGAACGTCATATTGGAGATGCCCTCGCTCGCACGATCGTTGTCGTTGAGACGTCCGATCGATCGGCAATGGAGCGGGCGCAATGCGCTCATATGGCGACCGCACTCGCCGAGTATTTTCGTGATCAAGGGCTGCAGGTCGTTCTGATGATGGATTCGCTGACGCGCTTTAGCCGTGCGATGCGCGAAATCGGCCTTGCCGCAGGAGAACCTCCTACCCGGCGCGGCTTTCCTCCTTCCGTCTTTGCGCTGCTGCCTGGTCTGTTGGAGCGTGCCGGTATGGGCGAGCGGGGCTCGATCACGGCATTCTATACCGTGCTTGTCGAAGGTGACGGCACGGGCGATCCGATCGCCGAAGAGTCGCGCGGCATTCTCGATGGTCACATCATTCTTTCGCGCGCGCTGGCCTCGCGAGAGCATTTTCCCGCCATCGACGTGCTGTCGAGCCGAAGTCGTGTCATGGATGCGGTCGCCTCTGGTCCACATCGCAAGGCGGCATCCGTCTTCCGCGATCTGCTCTCGCGCTACAATGAGGCTGAGTTCCTGATCAAGGTCGGTGAATACAAGCCGGGCAGCGATCCACTGACTGATCGGGCAATCGATTCAATCGAGGAACTGCGCTCATTCTTGCGCCAGGGACAGGACGAGCCGTCTAGCTTTGAGGAGACCGTCTCATGGATGTCGCGTCTGACGGCCTGAATCTCGTGCAAGCGTCGAAATTGCGGCTGGTGAAAGACATGAGAGAGCGAAGCGCGCTTCGTGAATTGTCAAACATGGAAGCCAGGCGCCGAATTGCGGTCGAAGCGCTGCAGCGAGCGTCTGAGAATCTTGAAGGCGCGGAGAATCGTCGCGCCAAGGTCGAAGCTGAACTTTATCAGGAGCTGGCGTCGCTCGAGACGATGTCCGTGACCGAGCTCGATCGTCGCTGTCAACTCGTCCTTGGGCGACTGGCAGCAGAGATCGAATCGGCACGCCAGGCGCGTGAGCAGGCGCGCATCGCGCATGAGCAGGCTCAACGGGCAGTGAATGGGACGCGTACCATATGGGCCAAGCGTTCGGCGGCGAGCCAGAAATGGGAGGAGATTGAGGGCAATGTCCAGCGCACTACCGCTGTCCGTTCGGAATGTGCAGCCGAAATCGATGCCGACGACGAGGTTTTGCTCCGATATCAGGGTGGTTCGCGCAGCCAGGCGGTCGGTGGCTCGAACTAATGACTGGTTCTCTTATGACGTCGCGAGCTGCGCCCGTGGAACCTGTCGGTAAATACCGTGGGTGAACCCGCACTATTTCAGCCAGCGGTAAAGTTGTCGCATCGCGTGGTCTCGTGGATCAACGAGGTCGCGGCACCGCGCACGGTTCTGCAGAGCCGCCTTGGCGATAAGCCGGTATCGATCCGTATAAACCGGCTTGTTTGGCAGGCCGAGCCATATGCCATGCCGATGCTCGACTGCGTATTTTGCGCCGGAGGCGAGACCGCCGTCTTGTCCTTGCCCCGCCTTCTCGTCGAGGCGCTGATTTCAACGGTCCAGTATGGCCTTACTTTACCTTCCGACCCAACCCGCTCGCTGCTTCTCGAACTTGCTCTGGAAGCTTGGCTCGCTCGATTAGAGATCATGCTCGCGCGGAATTTGCAGCTGATCCGCATCGAAGACGCAACGGCCAAAGACCCCTATTTGGAGCTCGACGTTACTTTCGGACCAGTGGCGGCCAAGGCCCGCCTGTTCTTGTTCGCGCCTCTTGACGGTCTGGTTCCGTCTGCGTTTCGTCTGTTAGGCGAGTTGATCGGCCAGTTACCGCGAGATTTAGGCAAGATTTCTTCGGAATTGCCGGTCCTGATTGCGAGAGAGATCGGCTCGCTGCGGGCGCCCGTCAGCCTTCTTCGTCAGGCACAGCCCGGCGACGCACTGCTGCCCGACGTCATTCCATTTGCCCATGGCCAGCTCATCCTCGCTGCGGACAAGTTGTGGGCGCCGGCGCAGGTCGCGGGCGACAGACTTATCCTTCGGGGACCATTCCGCCTGCACTCCCATCCTCTAAGGTATGCAAATATGACGATTCGCCCCCAAGCGGAGCAAGCAATCCCACCCTCAGAAGCCGACATCGACAGTGTTGAGATCACGCTTGTGTTCGAATGCGGCCGCTGGCCCATCCCGCTGGGTACGTTGCGAAGCATCAACGAGGGGCACGTGTTCGAGCTTGGCCGGCAGCTGGACGGTCCGGTCGACATTGTCGCCAACGGTCAATTGATCGGCCGCGGCGACATCGTACGTGTCGGTGAAGCGTTGGGGATCCGGTTACGTAGCAGGTTGGCGGTCAATGGTTGAAATTCAACCGAGCATCCTTGCGCTTGTTGCGGCGACCGTCGGCCTTGGCCTGTTGACGTTCGCAGTCGTCACAACGACAGCGTTCATCAAGGTTTCCGTCGTTCTCTTCCTGATCCGCAACGCGCTCGGCACTCAGTCCATACCACCGAACATCGTTCTGTATGGCGCTGCATTGATCCTTACCGTGTTCATAGACGCCCCGGTATTTGAGCAAACATACAACCGCGTGAGCGATATGCAACTTCGTTACCAAACCGCCGACGACTGGTTGACCGCCGCCAAGGAGGGCAGCGAGCCGCTGCGCGCCCATCTCAAAAAGTTCACCACTGAGGAGCAGCGCGCGTTCTTCCTGTCGTCGACGGAACATATCTGGTCGGAGGAGATGCGCGGCAACGCAACAGCCGATGATTTTGCGATCCTTGTGCCGTCCTTTTTGATCTCGGAGCTTAAGCGTGCGTTTGAAATCGGTTTCCTTCTCTATCTTCCGTTCATCACAATTGACCTGATTGTGACGACAATTCTGATGGCCATGGGCATGTCAATGGTGTCACCAACAATGATATCCGTTCCTTTCAAGCTTTTTCTGTTCGTCACAATCGACGGCTGGTCACGGCTCATGCACGGATTGGTCTTAAGCTACGCATCTCCCGGGAGTTGAGATGGACGAGGCCAGCATCCTCACCCACCTGAGCCGATCACTGGTCCTGTTCATGATCTGGGTTCTACCGCCGCTCCTGGCAGCCCTCGTGGCCGGATTGGGTATCGGCATCGTGCAGGCAGCAACCCAGCTCCAGGATCAAACCTTGCCGCTTACCGTGAAGCTCCTCGTCGTCGTCGCCGTGCTCGTTCTGTTTGCTCCGGTGCTGAGCGCGCCGCTGATCGAGCAAGCGCAGCATATCTTCACTGAGTTCCCCGCGCTCACAGCGAGGTATTAGTGCGCGGAACGCAAGGCTGTCTAAGTTTTAGCTATAGCGCGCGTTTGTCGCCTTCATTGTGAACCACAAAAAGCGAGTTCGTCAGCTTATCGAAAGCTCGCCTCACTAGCATGAGACGGATAGATATCCGAACTGTCCTGTTCGGCTCCGTGAGCCTGCTGTATTCGGAGGAGAATGACCCCATTTGGAAGTTCTATCCATTCGATTTTTTGCTCACGACGTGATGGAATTGCCTGCTGAGATCCTCGATGCATTGCCTGGCGAGTTGTCGACGGAGTGAACGGGCGAGCCGCTTTGATTGCAAGCGGCCCCACGATTCTGGCGTTCTGGTGAATGAGCCTGCGAATATGTCGCCGGCGAGTCCTTGCCGAGGGCCACCGGCTACAGGTAGGATGGCCCCGGCCAAACTCGGATGCGGCGGGCCTTAAGCGCAAGTCTTTGTATCCGCAAGCACACGTAAAACCGGACAGTTGTGCTTGGCTTTTTTCGTCGCGGAACTCGGATGTATCAATTCCAGGTACTGCCGAGGGTTCTTCCCTTCGCAAATCGCAATGGGCCCCATCAGTGAGGTCTTCAAAACAGGTCTTCAAAACAAGGACCCCGCCGGTTACCGAAGTCACCTGAGAAGGTGCGCTCGAGACCGATCTCCATAGACTGCGAAATTGATGGAAGCTTCGAGGCCCTCAGATCTCCAAACCGTGCTGCGGCCGGTGAGAGCGGAAGAAGCTTGGCTTGTAGGCCGCGCAGCGGCACGATTCGCCGGTGCTCTCATCGAATGGTCATACCTCTGCGCTGGATGGCTGTGGTCATATGGATGGTTGAAGCCGAAGTCATCTGCCCTGTGGGAGGCCTGTCGCTCTGCAACCGCCGGAACACGAGATCTGCAGAGTTCTTGACGTCTCACATCATGGCGACGCGAGTGCGACGGTTGCATCGCTGAAGGAACGACGAGCTGAGCTCAAATGGATGCCTTGTCACCCGCCGAGACGCAAACTCTGATTCAGACTGCTGTCGAGTTCGTCGTTGCGGCCGGACTCGGCGCGGCGCGGGCCCTCGGCATTATGCTGGTTCTTCCGGTATTCACGCGACCGCACATTAGCGGGATTATCCGCGCAAGCGCGACGGTTGTGATTGGATTGCCTTGCTTGATGCAGATCAGGAACGGCTTGCAGACACTAGATCAGGGCACCCGTTTGATTGCGGTCTCGCTCCTCGGTTTGAAGGAGATATTTATCGGCCTGCTGTTCGGTTTTCTGCTTAGTATACCACTTTGGAGCATCCAGGCCGTTGGTGACATCATTGATACCCAGCGCGGGATCTCGAGCCAGGTGGACGATCCTGCGACACGCAGTCAAGCCGCCCCGATGGGGCTCTTTCTCGGGACTGCCGCGGTTACGATCTTCGTTGTATCAGGAGGTCTGCAGACCATGGTCAGATGCCTCTATGGAAGTTATCTGATCTGGCCCGTGTATCGGCTGCTGCCGCCCCTGACCCACCAAGGGGCAATGGAGTTTATCGGGCTCCTCGACCATATCATGCATACGGCCCTCGTGGTCGCAGGGCCCGTGCTGGCTCTGCTGCTTCTGATCGACGTATCCCTCATGCTGCTCGGGCGCTTTGCGCCGCAAATCAAGCTGAACGATCTCTCTCCGACCATCAAGAATGCCGCCTTTGGCATCATTATGGTCAGCTACGCCGTCTTCCTGATCGAATATATGGGAGCAGAGATCATTCAGTTCAACGGCGTGCTGGAGTGGCTCGGGAAGTTCTTGAAATGAACGACACGAGCGAAGAGAAAAACCTTCCACCAAGTCACAAGAAGCTGAGAGACGCGCGTAAGAAAGGGCAGAGCCCGCGCAGCGCCGACTTTGTGACCGCGGCAAGCCTTTGCGCTGGCTTCGGTTGCCTGTGCTTCAGGGCGGGCTCGATCGAAGACGGATGGCGCGAAGCCGTGCGGCTCATCGACAAGCTGCAGGAACAGCCCTTCAACAGTGCGGCTCGGCAGGTGTTGTTCGAATTGATGGACCTTTCTATAACGGCCGCGGCTCCCATCCTAGGTGCGGCGGTGGCTGCGGCGATTCTGGCCGGTGTCTTGGCCGGCGGCGGGCTGACGATTTCGGTTGAGCCGCTTAAACCCAGCTTTGAAAAATTGGACCCCGTCAAAGGGCTGAAGCGGATTGTCTCCCAGCGGTCGGTTGTCGAGCTTGGAAAGTCTATCGTCAAAGTTTTGGTTCTTGGCGCTACGTTCGTTTTCACTGTGCTCGCAAGTTGGAGGGCACTGGTATACTTGCCCGTGTGCGATTTGAGCTGCTTTGGTCTTGTCTTTAAAGAGCTCAAAGTGCTGATCGCGATTGCTGCCGGCGCTCTTCTGATTGGCGGCTTGGCCGATCTGCTCATTCAGCGTTGGTTGTTCTTGCGCGACATGCGCATGACGCAGAGCGAAGCCAAGCGCGAGTCCAAGGAACAGGATGGTAGTCCGCAGATCAAGGGTGAACACCGCAGGCTCCGCCGGGAGTCGGCGAACGAGTCTCCGCTCGGCATCCATCGGGCGACAGTGATCCTGACGGGGCGAGCGACATTGATTGGGCTGCGCTACGTTCGGGGCGAGACCGGCGTCCCGGTACTGGTGTGCCGCGGTGAGGGCGAAACGGCTTCACAGTTACTAGCGCAGGCGCGCGCCCAACGTCTGAGCATTGTCGAGGATCATGTCTTGGCGCGCCAGCTGATCCGAAAAGGTGCGATGGGCAAGGCCGTTCCGATGGAGTGTTTCGAGAGGGTTGCAAAGGCAGTCTTTGCCGCCGGCCTAGTTTAGCGTCGCGCAAAACAGCGATGCGCTCAAATCTCTGGTCAACGACCCAACTGTCCCAGAACCTGGTCTGCAAGCTGCACGATCCCAAGAAAAGGACCGACCAAAGATCGGATTCCAGGAGGCTCGTCGGCCGATTCCAAGACTGATATGGACAAGAATGCCAACCGGCGTCATGCTGCTCGGGTCTTACGAGCCGCTTATTGGGTTTCTGGCGCAACCCTGTTATGCGTTTCATCCTCCACATTGCTCCTGTTGCCCGCCGACGTGGCCCCTCGTGCGGTGATGGGAAGCACTGCACGATCACCACTGGTCGGCATGACAGCGCCATTTCCTAACAAGTCGCCAGGTTCGTTGACCATGACCGCAAGGTTATTCCGGACTGAGCAGCCAAGGGTTGGATTGAACGAATTGTCGTTCACTGTAGGACCGACGATGGAGAGCGAAGGGCAGACCGGAGGATGGGCTTCGAAAGTGATCGCTTCGATCCTCACCCCGGAACGAGGCTGCAAATCCACACGAGAAGCAGACAGATGGATGTTGTAGGTCGCAACGCCCATGGCGCGAGCCTCGTGGGCCACCTGTGCAATGAGTCTGGGTGGGCCGATGACACCCACATGGAGCGCATCCCGCCGGCCGCGACTGGTCGCTGCAATAAAGCTTCGCAGCCGATGCCGTTCGGGGCCACGAAGGCTCTGCAGGAACAGCACGCTACTCTTTTGCTCGACCTGGATCTCTTGGTCAGCCGGCGCGGGCTGGATCGAAGCAGTATTTGCGCAGCCGCCCAATGTTGCTCCAATAACGATCGGATAGCACAGATGTCGCAAAGTCATTTGGCGATCCTCATTCGACAATAAAGCCGGCGCTGCCGGTCAATCCTGGTGCGCTGGCGCGAGGCGCATCGCGCTCTCGCGGCGGCCGGGCCACCGTGTTCGTCAAAATCCGCCCCGCGTCCGAGGGCGGTGAGATGCGGTCGCTCGGCGCACTCATCCGGTTCGGATTCGGTCCGGGCCGCACGATGTAAGGCGTGACAATAATGACCAGCTCGGTTTCACGTTTTTGAAAGGATGAGGAGCGAAAAAGCGCGCCCAGGATCGGCACATCGCCGAGCCAGGGAAACTCGCCGATATCAGTGTTGAAGTTGCGCCTGATGAGGCCGCCGATTGCAAAGCTCTGACCGCTGGCGAGCTCGACCACCGTGCTCGCCCGCCGAGTCGAGAGGGCAGGGACCGCCATGCCATTGATTTTAACTTCGCCTTCGCTCGACAGTTCGCTGACTTCGGGCTTCACACGGACATTGATCTGATTATTGTTGAGAACCGTCGGAACGAACTCGAGGCTCACGCCGAACTGGCGAAATTGGACGGAAACCTGCCGGTTGTCCTGCATCACCGGAATGGGGAATTCGCCGCCGGCGAGGAAGCTTGCGGCTTCGCCGGACATGGCCGTTAGATTCGGCTCAGCCAGGATTGAGGCGAGGTGCTCGCTCGCGAGAGCGTCGAGAACAGCGCTCAGGTTGGTATTGCCGGCGCTAAACCCAATCCCGATCGTGCCGCCGCCGCCGGCCGCGCCGGACCCGCCCCCTTTGCCGGTCACAAGGAAAGCGCCGTTTGGGCTCGAGGCCGTGAAGTTGATGTTGAGATCCTTGACGGCGCTGCGGGAGACTTCTGCCACCCGTACGCTGAGATTCACCTGCAATGAGCCGGCGACCTGGATCTTGTTGACAACCAGCGCGCCCGCGCCAAGAAACTGCTCAGTGACCTTCCTGGCGGTCTCGACGACGTCGGCATTAGGCGCCGTACCGCTAAGGATCGCGCCGCGCGGGGTATAGCTGACCTGAATTGGATAGTCGCCGACTTCGGCCTTAAGCGCGGCCCGCAGATCCTCGATCGGTTGGGTGACGACAACACGCAGCTCGGCGAGAGCCTCTCCGTTGTCGTTCAGGGCAAACAGGCTCGTCCGTCCGGCCTTTTTGCCAAACACGAAAATCGTGGTGTTCGATGGCGCCTGATAATCCGCAATCGCCGGGTCGGCTATAAAAATGCTCGCAGCCGGCCCGGTCAGATGAACTGTCTTGCCCTGTGAGGAGGTAAGGTTGATCGTGCCCGTGGTGCTGCCAGGCGCCGCACGTGGCGGTTCCCCTTTGCTATCCCGCTTTGTCTGAGCTGTGACAGCAAGCGGAAATAGCAGAGCGAGTGCGCACAGGACGTAGCTGAGGCGGGGAAAAACGGCATAGTGCGAGCCGCTGGCGACCATCGGCGGCTCGCCGGCGTCATTGTTAACCACGTTCAAGGGAGTGCTGCTTTCAAGTTCGATCGGCTAGGCAGCCGATGCTGCGCCGATGAGTTCGAGGGTGTAACCGACACCACGCGCGGTCTTGATCCTCAGCGTTGCGCCCGCTTGGCTCAAGTGCGTGCGTAAGCGATAAATCCCGACTTCCAGCGCGTTGGTCGAGACCTCATCGTCAAATGCATACAAGCTATCTTCGAGCGATGCGCGCGGCACGGTACGGCCCGCGCGGTTGAGCAGATGTTCAAGAATGCACACTTCACGGCGCGCAATTCTCAGTATTCGACCACCGATCGAGACCTGTCTCGCGATCGGATCGAAATGCAGATTCCCGAATGTCACAACCGGCGCCATCATTTGCGTTGACCGTCGCAAAATAGCTCGCATGCGGGCAATGAGTTCGTCGATAGACACGGGCTTGGGCAGAAAATCATCCGCGCCCGCATTGAGGATCGCAATCCGCCGGCTAAGATCATTGAGACTGCTCATCATCATAGCCGGCATTGATCGTCCCTCGCGCCGCAACTGCTTCAGCCAGTCCAATCCGTCTCCATCGGGCAAAGCCGATTCGAGCAGGACCATGTGGTAGTTCGCGCAATCGAGCGCGGCCGCCGCCTCATCCAACGTGCGGGTCACGTCGACGGCGAAGCCACAATCTAAGAGCGCTTCCTTCACGTCGCGGGCAAAGTCCGCATGATGATCAACCAGGAGAATTCGCATTCATCGCCTCTCGTCCATCCTCGGCAGGACTTGAGCGTGTCACGCTGACCCTGAGATTCGGCGGAACCCAGAGACTGCCGCTTTGGCGTGAATTCGAAAAGTCGTAAACGACGCGCAAGAGGTTGCTGGCAGGCGACCCATGTCTGCGCGTCCATCGTCATCGGATAGGTGGCGGCCTACGGCGGATCGTCTGTGCGGGCGGGCGCGGCTCAAAATCTCCCTTACGCCGGCCAGAGCTCTGCAATCTCTCACGAAGCCGAGAGTCCTGGCCGCGCGCTGATGCATCTGTAGGCCGAGCATAGCCGTGCCTGCATGCACTACACGAGCGCCTGCAGTAGCGATCGTGCCAAACCGCCCGAACGAAACGAAAGCGCAGGCGAGAGCGGCTGTATTTGCCGCCGAACAGACTTGCGAAACCGACATTGGAAACTCCCCAAGTTCGCCTTGACCGCGGTGTCCTGCAAGGCTGTTGAGCCCGTAGTGTCGTCAGGTCACGACAACGCAAGTTTTCCGCGTTTGAAGACACTTCACGCACTATGCATCGGCCAATGGCTGGAAAAGGCCAAGATGCGCGACGAAACGATCAACACGCCCATCTGCGGGATAGACATCCTCTCGCTAGCCGGTGATAGCCAAGCAAGATGTCAACTGTCCCGAAGTTCGGTCGCTCCGGAGACGTTCTCCGCCGCAGTCGAGCGAATGCTGCCAACGAAGGACAAATTGAGTCCGGCGTTGCTGTCGCGCATTGTCTAAGGTGGTTACGCCGCCACCGTTTCGTCAGACAGGGTGAACGGCGCAAGAATGATCTAATCTCGAGCTTGGACTCGGCCTGTGGTCGGTATAGGCGAAATAGCGATTGCCCGCGTTGTTCTCGCCCGCTGGATCCTGGTCTGGCTGCGAGAAGGGCGCTGCGTCCTGCGCTCACAGAGCAGATAAACGACGCAAGCTCTGAAGGGGAGCAGTCGAGTGGTGTGACGAGGCGGATCGGTCGAGCATTGAGGTTTTGAGACGTTCGCAATTGTTGCTACCTGTCAGGAAGAGTTCACGCGAGCGGATTCTGTCGCGAGACTGTCGGAAATCCTACAATCTGACGCTGCGGGAGATTCAAGTGCCTTTAAGGCTCCTTGTAGCGGTGCCCTCAAATTCAAAATCGTTGTGAGGCAACGGCGACACAGTTCGGCCATGCCGTTGACCTGCGCGTGGCAGTCGGTCTCGCTCTGTCCAACGTCGTGAGCATTTGTCCGTCCAATTGAGCTAGCGCCAGAAACCCTTTGAAGTGCGCGAAGAGGCAGTCGTTCTTACTAAGCTTTGGGTAAGCCATGACGCCATCGGGCGATCCGATCCGCCTCATACGTGGCAATTTAGCGGGAAGACCGTGGCGAGGCGCGGGATGCGGCCACGTGACGATAGGAGCTAACGTCCGAGATGCAGACGGCCGATCGCGCGAGCCAAGTTGTTCGGCAAGGGACTGAGGAGAGAATCGATTGCCAGACGTCAAATGCGGCCTCCATACATTGCGATCGACTATGGAGCTTTTAGGCGTGCTCGGCAAAATCGATTGTTTTGATGGAACACATCCAGGTGGCGGATCGCCCGTACTGCAACAGCGCCGCTTGCTGCGGACCAGTGAATACCTGATAGGATCGCCGCCGAAACACCTGTTGGTTGGCCGCGCGGTTAATGTCAGGCCGAGCTAGCTAAGGCGGGGCAGCGTTCAGCGGCTTACCTCGCCGGCCAACCTTGATGGCAGCTAACAAATGATGCCGGGCGATGTCACAAGGCATCCAAGATGCCAGGATGCTTCAACGAGCGGGCAGGGGAGAGAGGATGGTCCGGCGTCCTCCCGACCGTCGGGGGTGCATCTTCCGTCGCAGCCCTCAACCGCTGTACCGCTCGATGGGCGAATTGATCGGGCCATCGGTCACCCCGCCATTATGCTCAAGCTGTTATGCGTGAGGCGGAGCTGGTGCGCCGTTTTCCAGTTCTTCCTTGGGGGGCTCGAACGCCAACGAACCTGCCAAATGGCGCAGTCGACAGACCATCTACTCATTACTCCCGCGCTTATAGGGATTTGCTTCGCTAGCGGCCCGGTAGCTTTCCAAATTGCCGCCCAGGAACAGGCGCTCGGTTTCTCGGGTTGGCGTTCTGCCCAGTGAGCACATCAAATCGACGTCGCCATCGATGTTGTCCTGATCTTCGGCATTCATTCCAAGCCCAATGCTACTCAGCACGTCGTCGGGGTCCAGACAGTTGGCTTCGGTACGGTATAGGTGTGCAGCGCGTCCGCATTGTTGGCGATCGCTCTCGCCCAAGGATCGCCAATGGTGCTGCTTGCCGCTCGGCGAGGTCGATCTCGTTCCGAAGCGCTTCAAGAGTGGCACCTGTCAGTGTTGCGGCAAGCTGAGCGCGCGCGCTGACAAATGATGAAGCTGGATAGCGACTGGTTTCCGGGGCCACCTCCTTTCGCGCAGACGAGGACGTGGCAGTCGTGGAATTTGTCGCTAAGGAGACTGAATCCGAGATCGGGTAGTCCGAATCTAAGTCGTCTAGATCCAAGTCATTCAGCTGCTGCTCAAAGCTTTCTTGATCTTCTGAACTGTGTGCCGGTGCGCCGGTCTGGGCGCTAAGCTCGTGCGGTTGCCAGTCGACGCTGTGCGCGTGCTGCAGCGCGTCGTGAACCTCAAGGGGAGTGTCTGCGGCATTCCGTGGATCAACATTCATATCTCTCTCCCTTCGAGTGCCGGCTGTCGGCGTAGATGGTTGCAGGTGCAGCTTTCGAGAAGCTGACGGACCGGGAAGGAAGCCATTTAGCTTTAGTCTTTTGAGGGATGCCGAATGGAGTCAGTCAGTGAGGCGAGCGGTCAGCTGGACGGAAGCCGCGCAAAGCGACGGATCAAAAGTCGGTGCCGCCTTGTGCCTTCTGGTATTGCTGTTTCGACCATGTCGAGATCGGGTGCCTTGACGGAGCTTGATCCGACCGCCGCGTCAGGTTCGCTCCACCACCTCATTGCGGACACGTCGTCCAGGGCAGACAGTCCTTGCACAGCTATAAAGATGGACAAGCTCGCGCATGCGGCTGGTCGAAGTGTTCTTTCGGAGATCGTCTGCTTATGCAGCAGATGTGAGAACTGCATGCTCTCAGTCGTTCGGCCTGCAATGGAGGAGCGCGACCGCTTGCCGTTTTGTGGTTTCCAAGCAGCCGACCTTCGATCAGATCGTTCTAGTCGACGTCGCGCGAGGCTAAGCCACTTCAGCAAACCTGACCTACGAGTTTGTGATGTCGGAATACCCATCATAACTGCTTGCGCCTGGTCGCGACAGGATGTTTTGTCGCAGGCGCGAGCGCGCTTGATGTGTGGAATCAGCCAAACGGTTTGCGAGCACGACGTCTTGAAAAACGAGATCTGTGGTACTTATCGAGGGAGAAGAGCATATGAAGTTTACTGGCATAGGACTGACGATCCTGTTGTCCTTGCTTTCGGCCGCAAGCGTGAGCGCGCTGGCGAGAGCCGATGAGCCCTCGCCGAAATACACCGAGGTGCTCAATGCCCTGCAGGCCGGAAAGAATGTGAAGCTCATACTGGACATGAGCCGCTGTACCACCGCGGAGGCTGGCAAGCCTGCGTCGGCGACGCAGGCCGGTCTGGTCATCAATGCCTTCAGGGTGACCGCCCAGAACGGCATCAGCTTCGCCAATGCGCACCAAACGGTCGACAGCTCCGGACATGCCGTGACCGAGTACATCCGCCATAGCCTCAGCCGCGAAGGCAAGCTGACGGTGCGAGCCTCGAAGCTGGTCGTCGGGACCACCGAACTCGTGAACCAGGGCGAATTCATCTGCGAACTGCCGGATGGCGCAAAGTTCATCTGGTAACAAAGAGCACAGGGCAGGGGATGCGCTTCGAAGACTTGATCCTTTAATCGTGTGGACACCTTCGCAAGCCATGACACGGATCGTTTCGATCGTCAGGAACAGTCAGAGTTTTTCTGGCCGTCTTTTCCTCGGGGCAGGCATCGAGTTGCACGAACTTGCTGCAGTTCGATCAAGGTAACTTATGAGGGCCGTCGATCTCCATTCGATCTCAGTGATTGGAAGATCGGCGGTTCAGACTGTCGTCGTATGGGTTGGAGCCAAGGCCTCTCAGTTGAACGCTCGCCAAGGTACGTCCGCACGCTGTCCGCGGTCCTTGTGATGACATTATTTCCAACCCGATCAAGCCGCGGGCCCGCGTTGATGACGCTCGTCCCTCGGCCACCCCAGGATGCGCTCGTATCTTGCATCCCGCGCCTTTTGGGATCCTTTCACCCGAAACCTCCGTGCTGCCGAATGCGGCCATAACGTGATTGAACCATCCCGCTTAAGATCATGCTGGGACTGGCCGCTGGGAGTTTGCTCGCCGCTAAAACAGTCGTTCGGACGCAGTTCTAAGTTCTCTGAAAGCAAACGCTCCGACGTGGTTTCGGGAGCTTGAGCAGCTGCCCGAGGTGCCGACGAGCACCTCGTTCAGCCAAGTTGCGGCCGATGGAAGAGAAGAACGCGGCCACCGGGTAGGCTTTCGGCCGTGTAGGGCTGACTGTGGATCAGAAAACGGGTCATTGGGACCTCCTGGCTCGGCAGAAGGCCCAGGTTCTGGAGCATGTCGATCACGACAGGCGAAGCCTCTTGGGGGCCGTGCCTCCAGTCGTCGCCGAACAACTCTCCGAGTTCAGGCACTGGCGGGGACGGCTGATGGCCCGATCCCGATGCGGCAGACGGCAGTGGAATGTTTGGCGCGAGCGCCAAAGGAGCGTCCTTTCGCAATCCGAACGAGAAGAGCGGATCAAACCCAGGTGCAAGGCCGCCGTAAGCAGGCGGGGGAGCCGTCGGCATTACAAGCGCAGTTTCATCCGGCAAAGCGGGCCTTGGGTGATGAATGAGTTGAACGTCGTTGGATCCTCTCGGTCCCAACACGGCCGTGTAGCGATTGCCGCCAATCTCATAGTTCATGATCGGATGTTCTCTATTAGGCAAGAAGTCCCACTTGCCCAACGTGGAAAGCAACATTTCGGGGGCCAACTGGGTGCCATGCGAAAAATCCTTGGACACGGCGAACGAAACATCAAACGTATCGCCGATAGCAGGAGACCGCAGATGGATGAGCTGAACATCATTGCGCCCACGCGGTCCTAGCACGGCCGTATAGCGTTCACCGTGAATGTCGTAGGTCTTTACCCGCTGTGCTGCATCCGGCAACAGACCCCAGCGGCTGAGCCTGGAGCGCATCATATCCGGCGCGGCCTGGGTGCCATGGGAGAAATCCTCGGGAACGGCCAAAGAGGCATCAAAGCTCTCGCCGGCTGCGGCGGACATCGTATCATGTGTTGCCGGGGGCGCACTATCTTGATGCATCATCCTTCCAAAGTCTTCTCCAGAGGCGGGATTCTGCGACCGTGAGCTGGGCTGCCAGATCACGGCATCGAAAGTATCCGCTCGGCCGACGCTTTGGGGGGGCGACCCCATTGCCGTCCATAACTTGGATGCATCCAGATCGACAGCAGGCACAGACCCATCTCGATCCGCGGCATCGAAAAGCTCTTCCTGGGCGACACTTTGCACGGGCGAGTGGGTGACTGAACTCGTGGTTGGCCAAATCAGCGGTGCATCGAAGGATGTCGCTGGCAGCAGGCCCTCGCGATCCGCGGCATCGAAAAGCGCTTCCTGAGCAAAACTCTGCACGGGCGAGGCGGCGGCGGCACGCATTCCACGCCAAAGTACCGGCGCATCGAAGCTGGCAAGTGGAGGCACTTCGCTTCGGCGCACAGCGTCGCAAAGCACATCCTGGGCGACACGTTGCCCGGATGAATGAAGGCTTAAACCCGTTCCCTCCCAAACCTGCGTAGCATTGAAAGCGTCGGCCGGCAATGAGCCGCCTTGGTCCGCAGCGTTCCCCAAAGCCTGCTCATGATCGAAAAGCTGCACGGGCAAATCGGCGGCCGGCTGTATTGGCTGGCGCGAGTTGCCTCCGTCAGCCCCCGAATTGTCCTGCCCGGCGATCCGGCGGTAGTCACTCAGCCTGTTCAACGCGTAGATGAGTTTCTTGTCCTTCGGAAACAAAGCGTCGGCATGGCCGAGCAGCGCTTTGTGAGTGAGCTTAGCAATCGACAAAGGTCGCAGTGCTGCCGCGAGCTTCCGAAGACAGCTAGCATAATTTCCGGCGGTTTTTGCATCGAGTGCTCGACCAAAGCCCGCCTCGGTGGCCTTTCTGATGAGGCTCGCGTCTTCCTTGGACGGACGATAATGTGTTGTGGGGGCCGGAGCGGTGTCGCTGGGCTCGCGGTACCTACTAACCATTGACAATGCAGGGACGATGACCTTGTCTTTTGGCAGTAGATTCTTGGAGCGGTCGAGCAACGTATCGTCATCGAGCTCAGCAATCGACTGACCAGACTGCTTCAGCGCCTCAGCCAATTTGCGAAGCCGACGGTCGTAAATTTCGATGGTGGTCGCATTCGGCGGTGGCCCTCGGTCAAGGGCAGCACCAGACGCTGCTTGGATGAGGCGATCGTCTTCTTCAGTGACGTCATAAAGATCGCTATGGGAATATATCGGGCCGAGCTGTCGCACCTCTCCCAAGTGTTGCTCAAACACTGCTTGCGGTTGTTGCGGCTGCTCTACCGTGGTATCTGACGCAGCGGAATCTTTATCGGCTGGGTTGATCGCGTTGTATCCGTCCATCGTGCAGTCCACTGGCATCGCTTCCTCACTTCTTCGCTACTCACGTTAGCTTTCCAAAACCTGACGTGGCCGGGCGGAAAGATAGAATGAATGATGGCGAGCAACTGCCTTTGCCAACCTGACGACAAGTGCGGCGAATTTATAGACGGTACAGCTTTCGGCTGAAACTCTGATTGTCCAAGTGCAGTACGCGGCCAGCCCCCGCTGGCCAGTCGGACCGGAGTGTTATAGATGGCGCTAACGCTGCTTTCGATGTTTCCGAGCATCGGAAAAGACAAATGCGGAGCCTCTACCCTCAGCCTTTTGTCCCTGACTTTCTGTATGGATTCGATGCGCTAGCGGTCCGATAGTCAGCTAGATTCCCGCCCAGAAACAGTACCTCGCGCTCCTCAGTTGGGGTATCGCTCACCCATGCCAGATTGGGTTCATCATTCTCAGTTCCGTCCTCAAGAATACTGACGATCTCTTCGGCCGTCCAAGTGGGTGACCCTCGGCACCGTGTAGCTGTGCAACTCATTCGCGTTTTCCGCGATTGCTTTGGCGCCATACGCGTTGTCGTCGTCCGGCGAAAGGAGCAGTTGTGAGGCCTCCTCGGACAGTGATACAAAAGGCGAAGAACTGGTATCGCCCCTCATGTGCTCTGCCGCTGCGCGACCCAGATCAAGTCGTTGGCCTCCCCAGATACTCCAGGGGGCGGCGTCGTAACGCAAAGCCGCCATGGAACGCAAATGGGCCATCGCGCTTTGACGGTCCAACCGATGTGGCTTGCAATGGCTGGCGTGGTTTTGAAAGCGCTGCAGCTCCGCGTACGAAGGTGCCACCACGTCGTCGTAGAGGCGGCCACTATCGACGCCGTCGGCTGACGGCCCAGTCGCGCTTGACCATTGTGCTGATCTTTGCGCAGCGAGTTCGATTTCTCTTCTGAGTTCCGCAATATTCGCGCAGGTCAGCGTTGCGGCAAGCTGAGCGCGCGTTCTCACAAAGGATGCAGCTGCGCACCGTTCGTTCTCCTGGATAGCCTGCGCTCTCTTATTGCCATCGGTTGCAGTCTGGGTCGATCCAGCCCCGGGTGAATCTGATGTTGGGAGGATTGGCTGTGGCTCTCTAAGCCGCTGCTCAAAGTCTGCTTGCGCTGTCTCTTCCTGTTGCGGCTCGACGTAATTCATCCGAGCCGCGCATGGGTTAACGTTGTCAAATGGGTCCATTCCCTTCTCCCTTGGTAGCCTCTGTCGATATCATTCGGACGAAGTTGATCCGATAAGGATCAGCAGCTGAGGCGCGCGCAAAT
Organism: Bradyrhizobium sp. USDA 4354; assembly: GCF_054060315.1. NCBI lineage: Bacteria > Pseudomonadati > Pseudomonadota > Alphaproteobacteria > Hyphomicrobiales > Nitrobacteraceae > Bradyrhizobium > Bradyrhizobium sp. USDA 4354. The sequence goes on from NZ_JBSSDC010000001.1 coordinate 3,090,637, forward strand.
GTCTATAAACTGGATCGGATCTGGTTCTCGACAGGGTCGGTATGTCGAGGGCATACGTGGGACTGACCCGGATCCAGCTCCTTCTTCTCTTCCAGATTTTGAGCCATCAAGTTGGCCTCCTGTCCGGACAGAGATGTTGTTATGTTAGAGGGCTTAGCGGTCGAACAGCTGACCAGACTCATTGTTTGAAGAAAATTCGGTGCCCTTGCGACTGTGCTGGCGAGCCTATTGTTCGTTGCAGAGCTGAGTTTGGCCGAGATGGGGCCATCGTCCCTGTCCAGCTCCACGGCAGCGCGGTGTGAAAGGTCCGGGAGAAGCAGCCCGGCGGAAGCGCAGGTATCGGTGAGCTTGAGCTGCGTGAGGAAGTCTGCCGAGGCCAGCTTGCATCGGCTGCAAGTCGATGTCCTTGAAACGTTCCTCGAGATGCTAGCTCTGGTCCGAACAGCCGATCTGGTCGCGGCCATCGGGCTCGTGACCGCGCCGGCGTGGCGTGGAGCTCATTGTGCTCTGTTGAGATTGCTGATGGGCGCGAGGATTCGCGTGGGCGCGCCGGGCGCTGGTCGCCAACAAGACCCGCGCGATGCTACTTCGATCCAGGCATCCGCAACACGCGCGGAATAGCCTAAACTCACAGTATCAAGGGGGCTGCGCGGCCGCGAGACGTGGGATTGCCGACCAGACTTTGCCAAGGCCACGAACGATTCGGCTTGCATGAAAGCCGCGGCGGCGACCAACCGGCGCACGGGCGCCTCAGCTCGGAAAGTTAGAATGCGGAGTTGACGCTTGCAGCCAATGCGCCACACTTGCACAAGGTTGGTCGCGCCTAACAAACATGTCGCGGCGAAAGTCTTGTGGTGTGGCCTGCAGGCGCAGCCGAACAAAAGGACCTAGAGCGATCTGCGCAGTCGGTCGTATCGGCCCCTCCTTCCCATCCTCCGGGCACCGACGCGTTTCCAGTCAAAGTAGCGATAGATCCCAGACCAGTGATGGACGGGCTTCCCGCAACGCGTGCAGCTAAAAAGGCATGAGCTATTCAAGCGGCGGAGGCCTGCTCCTGAACCACTGATTAAGTGGTGCCGCACCCGATGCATGAAAATCGGACTATCATCAGTCTTCTTGGGTCGATCCAAAGCGGCCAGTTGGCCGCTGTGATGCCCGAAGGAAGCGGCTCTTGGCGCTCGCGGGTTGAACGAGGCATCGAGAATCTGGAACGTTTCATCGCATTATTAGAGGGTTGGCTTGGCGCGGCCTTATTGATCGGATGTCGCTTTGTAATGGGGCAGCAAGCGGTTGATCAACGATGTCGCGCCAAATCTGTCGTGTGTTCTCGAACGCATCAATTCATGTCGTTCGCTTCGAGCCGGCGCTGCCAATGAAGCCGCTGCAATCAGGCAGCGCGTGTTCGGTGAGCCTGATCAGAGACCATTTGGGTTAAGCGATGGAAAGATGGGCATGGCAATAGAAGAGGATGCCAACAGACGATAGTAGATTGAAATACTCAACTATTGCGTTTGCATGGTCTCGACCTCTACAGATCCTTCTAGGTTGATCCTTGCTGGCCCGGTCGGGAGTCCAAATGTTTCGATCGGCGAATGGGCATCCAAAACACCTTCCTGAGAAGGAGCTGGCTTCTTGATGAATTCTGGAGAGCCGATGTGAGTGTACTCGTGTGGAATCAACTGGGCGCTGGAAGCGGGCTGTACGCACGTCGGCGTCAATCGGCGGCCAGCGTCGCCGAAGCTCTTCTCGGCCGCGTCCGCTTGGAGAACATCACAGGACGTAGCCAAAGCTTCTTTGGTGACATTCCTCTCACATCAGCCGGCTGTTTGTTATCTATCCCTCAAATCGGCTGCCCGGGGCACATTCAGGGTGAGCTTGCGCGAAAGCGCAGGGTGGTCGCCGAGATCGACTTGTCCTCAAGGCCCACCAAGCGGCTCACAGGCCGCCGCATTAGAGGCTGTGATGTCTTCGGTTAACTCCATGCTTCATCTTGGCTTAAATCTTCATGGCGCTGGTGGTCATTCCGCCGCGTGGCGCTGGCTGGGCACAAATCCAAGCGCCTTTTTCGATATCGAGCACTACGTCCGGGCTGCGAAGGTTGCGGAGCGCGGTCTGCTGGATGCTGTATTCCTCGCCGATACCCCCGCGATAAGTTTCGACATTACGCACCAGCCGCCGCTTAATGGGCTCGAACCTACGCTGGTTCTCACTGTGATTGCACGCGAAACGGAGCGGATTGGCCTGATCGCGACAGCGTCGACAACCTACAATGAACCATACAATCTCGCTCGGCGTTTCCAATCGCTTGATGTCATCAGCGGTGGCCGCGTTGCGTGGAACGCGGTCACGACGTCGAGCCCGGCGACGGTAGCAAACTTTGGCGGTCGAGAAGTCGGGCGAGCGGATCGATACAGACGCGCCGAGGACTTCGTTGAAACCGTCCGTGCTCTCTGGCTGAGCTGGAGCGGCGAGATGGTCATCGCCGATCAGGCTGCGGGAGTTTACGCAGATCCGAGTCAATTCCGCCTGCTCGACCCCAATACGAATAGTTTCGGCATCCGAGGCCCACTTACGCATCCCGCTTCACCCCAAGGCCAGCCAGTCATCGTTCAGGCGGGTGGTTCGGATCCCGGACTACGGCTTGGTGCCCGCAGTGCGGATGTCGTGTTTGCGGCAGCCGGAGACTTGACAACGGCTTTGCAGGAGGCAGAGCGCCTGCGCGCGCTCTCTCGCGAATTCGGCCGCCCGGCGGCTCCGCTCATCCTCCCAGGTCTTGTCACCTGCATCGGCGGAACCGAAGAAGAGGCGGCTCGTCGCAAAGAGCAGCTTGACGAGTTGGTCGATCTGGAGCGCGCCATCGCCGCTCTTGCACGAAGCATGGGCGTGGCGGTCGAGAAGCTTAGCCTCGAAAGGCCCATCCCGGAGGAGATTTTACCTGATGCAGATAATGTTCCGTTTTCTGTCGGTCACCATCGCACGATTGAAACTCTGGCGCGTCAAGGTCGGACGGTTCGCGAGATCATCAGCAGCGTTCAAGCTTTTGGCCATCGCTTGCTCGTGGGTGCACCCGAGCAGATCGCGGATTCGATTGAGGCGTGGTTCCGCGCTGGCGCGGTTGATGGTTTCAACATCATTCCGGACGTGCTGACAGATGGCACTGCGGCCTTTGTCGACCATGTCGTTCCCCTCCTCCAGAAGCGCGGTCTGTTTCGCAGAGAATATCGGGGAGAGACATTGCGCGAGCATTTGGGGATTCCCCTCCACATCGAACCGGCAAGAACGGCGAGTACGTCAGCGGTCTGATGCTGCATTCTGTCGTCCGCATTCATTTCCCTGGAGCTTGGATATGTCTTTATCGAATGCGCAATCATCGAGGCGTTTCACCCGCCAGTCGAACCATCGCGGAAGAAAAGTGGCGGCTGGCCTGTTCGTGCTCCAAAGCCTGTCACAGTTCGCGCCGAGCGGCCATGCACAAGAGGGGCCGGCCGGCAACGTCAAGTCAGGAGGCGTTATCCGTTATGGGCATTTTCAAGAGCCGGCGTGCCTGTTCGGCGGGTGGGTGCAGCAATGGTATCTGCAACGCCAGTACAGCGATAATCTGGTTGCCCGCAGCGAGAATGGCAAGATTGTGCCATGGTTGGCCGAGACATGGACAATCTCCGAAGACAAAAGGGTATACACATTTGAGATAAAGCCCAATGTGAAGTTCACGGATGGGACTCCTCTCGATGCGCAGGCCGTCGCTGACAATATCAACGGATGGCTCAGCAACGACCCCGATCTTCGTAATCCGACTGCCGCTCCTTATCTTAGCGATAGCTTCGAATCGGCAAGGGCAATCGCTCCTCTGAGGTTGCAGGTAACCTTAAAGGTGCCATTCCAACCCTTGCTGAACGTGTTCGCCCAATCCTCACAAGGCATTCTCTCGCCATCCGCGCTCAAACGTGGGCTTGCGGTGAATTGCGAGAACCCTGTCGGCTCAGGTCCATTCATTGTCGACAAGTGGCGCCATGGGCAGGAAGTCACCTTCCGCCGCAATCCCGACTACAATTCGGCGCCGGCCACCGCGAAACATCAAGGACCGGCTTACGTTGACGGGATCAGCTGGAAGTTTCTGCCAGATCAGACTGTCCGATACGGCTCGCTGATCACGGGGGAGACCGATGCCATATACGATATCCCGGCCATCGCATGGAAGGACGCCAATTCCCGCTTTCCAGTATTGCGGCACCTGACCGGCGGCACCCCTCTGCGCCTGGCGTTGTATACGGCCCGGCCCCCATTTGACGACGTGCTCGTCCGCAAGGCCTTTGCCTATTCTACTGACCGAAAGGCCGCGGTCGACACATCCTTCCTTGGCTCTTTGCCATTTGAAGGCAACGGTGCGCTAAGTCAGAGCTCGCCGGAATACCTGCATGAGCTCGGGCGCTCCTATGCGTACGATATTCGGAAAGCCAATCAGCTGCTTGATCAGGCGGGTTGGACTGAGCGTAATCCTAGCGGCGTTCGTGTCAAGAACGGCAACCCGCTTATCGTGCGCATTTCCTATTCGAACGCTTTTCTGAAGCCAGATGGCGAGCAAGCCTTGCAAGTTATCCAGCAGCAGGCAAGGGCGGCCGGTTTTGACGTACGTCTTCAGCCCACCAATCCGGCTGATTTCTTTGCCGGAAAAAACCTCGGGCCCAATGATTATGAGATCGTGCTTCTCTATTGGGTTGCACCCGGCGCTGAGATATTCCGAATTTCGTGGAAGCCGGACCAGAATGGCGAGCCCAATCGCTTCAATCCATCGCGCTTCCAGGATCCGACACTTTGGGAGGTGATCCAAAAGGCGGAGCAGGATTTCAATGGGGCTGAACGTACCGGTCTCTATCAGCAGGCGGAACGGAAGATCGTGGATGACGCTCCTGTGATTGGCCTCACGGTGCTGGACGTAACTTTGGCGACCAAGCCGAACCTGAAAGACGTTTGGCTGGACCGCGGGTCAGTTGGCGAACCTGTCTTCTATGACGCTCATTTTGACGACAAGAAATGACGCCGTGAAGATAGTAGCCCATCATCCCATTGTTTGGTTCGCGCGCCGGATACTGTCCGGCGTGGCCGTGGTGTGGGCTGCCGCAACGTTTGCGTTCGTAATTCAGTGTGTGCTGCCTGGCGATCGCGCCCAGATCATCATCAATGTGACGAGTGGCAACGTCGGGGCGTCGTCGTCGGCAGAGCTTGCAGCGATCAATGCGAAATACGGCTTTGATCAACCGCTCGCGGTTCAGTACGGCAAGTACATATTGCGAATCCTGCATGGAGACCTGGGCGAATCGTACCAGCAGCATCGGCCTGTCGCAGGGATCATCGCGGAACAGATTGGCCCCACGATTGTTCTGGCGAGCGCCGCGCTGCTGATCGCATGGATTATCGCAATCCTGACAACCTTGTTCATCGCCGGCAAAGACAACATATGGTCGAAGCTGCTCAATGACATGCAAGTCTTTTTGGCAACCGTGCCGCCTTACTGGCTAGCCACAATTCTGCTGGTTGTCTTTGCGGTAAAGCTGCGCATTTTTCCGGTCATCGGTGGAAATTCGCCGATCGGGCTCGTTCTGCCGACACTTGCGTTGGCTCTTGAACTGTCGGGCTTTTTCGGACAAGTCGTTCAGAACGAGTTCACGCGCGTGCTCGAGCAGCCGTTCGTTACGTCCGCGCGCGCCCGAGGGATGAGTGATTTCGGCGTCAGGCTTCGCCATGTCCTCCGCCACGCCGCATTGCCCGGCATTACTTTATCAGGTTGGGCGCTCGGCAAACTTCTTTCGGGCGCGATTTTGATCGAGGTGGTTTTCGCCCGTCAAGGCCTAGGTGGAGTCCTTGTTGCTGCAACGTCCTCGCGAGACGTTCCGATTGTCTCGGGAGCTGTTTTGATCTCTGCGGGCCTGTTCGTACTTGTCAGTTTGATTGTCGATCTGACGTACCGGGTAGTCGATCCGAGGATCAAGTTGACATGAGCATGTTCGCCGAAGTCACCGTGTCTCGGCCGTTCAAAGAAGTCCTGGCAATCGTCCGCCATGTTCCCTTCCGAGTTGCCGTCTGTCTCATCATCATTGGCCTCTTTGCCCTCGCGGCTGTGGCGCCAAAGGTGCTGCAGACGCACGATCCGTTCGCTATTGATTTGAGATCGTCATTGCAGTCTCCGTCGATCGCCCATTGGTTCGGAACTGATCAATTGGGTCGAGATCTTTACTCTCGAGTAGTCGAGGGGGCAGCCCAATCCCTGGCCATCGGACTTGGTGCGACGGCGCTGAGCATGTCCATTGCGATGGTTTTCGGCGCCGCCGCCGCACTTTCTGGTGGCGTATTCGACAGCATCCTGAGCCGGATTGTCGACGTGCTCTTCGCAATTCCCACGCTCCTGCTCGCCCTTGTGTTCGTGACCGTTTTTGGGCCGTCGGTATTGACTGAGGTCATAGCTGTCGGAATCGGCACAGCGCCAGGCTATGCGCGCATGATCAGGGGCCAGATGCTTGCCATCAAGGGGACAGGGTATGTGGAGGCCGCTAAGGTGCTGGGCCATCCATTTCCCCGTATCGTGTGGAGGCATATTCTTCCCAACGCCATGAACCCGCTGACGGCAATGATGACGATCGGCGTAGGTCAGGCGATTATATGGGCCTCCGGTCTTGCTTTTCTAGGACTCGGCGTCGCTCCCCCGGCGCCTGAATGGGGCGCGCTGCTCAATGCCGGGCGCAATTATGTAATCTACGCCTGGTGGCTGGAGATCATACCCGGCTTGGCAGTTACGGCGTTTGCCCTCAGCCTCACCATCATCGGGCGCCATCTACAGGACCGTCTGGAAGGAAAAAAGTGAATGTCGCAGGGTCGCCCACAGCCTGTCCCGCAGCAGCCAGACCTCCTCACGGTCGATTCGCTGCGTGTTTCCTTCGGTCGCGGCATCGACGAGAAAACGGTTGTGCGTAGTATATCCTTCTCCCTCCGGCCGGGACGGTGTCTTGCGATTGTCGGTGAATCCGGCTCGGGCAAGAGCGTGACTGCGCGGACTCTCATAGGCCTCGCTGGTCGCTACGCCAATGTCCATGCGCGCCAGCTAAGCTTGGACGGGACGGACCTGATGGGACTTAGCGATCGTGCCTGGCGGCGCATCCGCGGCAACGAGATTGGCTTTGTATTACAGGATGCACTCGTCTCGCTTGACCCGCTTCGCCGGATCGGCAAAGAGATTGGTGAAGGCCTGCTCCTCCACCGTGCGGTATCATCACGCGAGGAGCTCGCGCAGCGCGTCATTGCTCTCCTTAAGCTTGTCGGTGTCCCTGACCCCGAGACCAAGGCTGAGCAGCTGCCGCATCAATTATCCGGCGGCCAGCGTCAACGGGCTCTCATCGCTTCGGCACTTGCGCTCGATCCGCGCATCCTGATCGCCGACGAGCCAACGACCGCTCTCGATGTGACAGCGCAAGCTCATGTGCTGTCACTCCTTGAGGAGACCAAAACGAGGGGCAAGGGTCTGATCCTGATCAGTCACGATCTGGCAGTGGTCTCCCGCGTGGCGGATGAGATCCTCGTCATGCGAGGAGGCGAGGTCGTCGAACGCGGTAACGCCGTCCAAATATTCAGAGATCCGGGGCACCCCTATACTAAGCAGCTGCTGGACGCCGTGCCATCAGGCCGGCCGCGCGGCTCACGCCTCTCACCATCGACTATTGTGCGTTCGCCTGCCCGGCAGACGCAGCCAGCCGTGCAATCGCCGCCGAAATCTCGTCCCATCCTGCTCGAAGCGACAAGTCTGGTGAAGCGCTTCAAGGGCCCGGATGGCACTTTACGGCCGGCTGTGGACGGCGTCTCCTTCGAACTGCGATCCGGCGAGACTTTGGGCATCGTGGGTGAGTCTGGATCAGGAAAGTCAACGATGGCGCGCATGGTCCTGGCGCTCGACGAGCCTGACGAGGGAGCCGTTCAGTTTGCAGGCCGGCCTTGGACCACGCTCGCCGAGCGCGAACGGCGGGCTCGGCGGCGGTTGATATCGCTCATTTACCAAGATCCTCTTAGCTCGTTTGATCCACGTTGGACGGTCGAACGCATCATATCCGACAGCCTTTCGAGTGACGTTGAGACACCGCGCAAGCGGCAGGAGCGCGTTATCGAGCTGCTCGACATGGTCGGACTATCCCAGGCCTTACTGGGCCGACGACCGCTTGAGCTCTCGGGCGGTCAGCGCCAGCGCGTTGCGATCGCCCGCGCGATCGCACCAAATCCGGCTGTAATCGTCTGCGATGAGCCGGTTTCGGCGCTCGACGTCTCGATCCAGGCCCAGGTTTTGGATCTGCTCTGCTATCTGAAGGACCACCTCGGCGTAAGTTATCTCTTCATCTCGCATGATCTCAGTGTTGTTCGTCACGTCAGCGATCGCGTCATAGTTATGCGCCGGGGGAGAATCGTCGATAGTGGCGCCACTGACGAGATATTTCGCAACCCACAATCTGAATATACCAAGAGCCTTATCGCCGCCATGCCGCGTCTTGTGCGCGCCCCCCAGATAGGTCATTCAGCTACGATCCTGGAACAAGGCATCGCATGAATGCCTTCGAATTCGATCCGCATCATAAAATTGTCTATCTCCGATCGCGGGGGCATTCGCCTTTGCGCGCCGATTTGGTCATGATTGCGCGCTCGTTCATCGCTCGTCCAGGACAATCTGTGGCACGGGTTCCCACTAGAGGGACCGGCCGGCGCGCGGAGCAGGGCGAGCCGAGTTCGAACACTCGCTAACCGTGAGGTCGGCGATTCCCATGTGTCGAATTGCAAGTCATCGATAGCGGCCCGCAAGGACTCGCGGCTCTTGCTCTCCTGCGAACGAGCTCGGAATTTTCGCTTTCACGATAGTCTTGCGAGCATGGTGCAGTCCCCGACAACGAGACCGTGCTTGTCAGGTTCAGAACATTCGGCGTCAATTTCGATTTCATGAAGCCTATTCAGCCCCTTATTTGCGACTGATGCGCGGCTGGCACGGTCGTTGCTATCGAAAATGAGGTAACGCCGCGCAAGGGCTGAGTGGAGCCCTAGATGAACGATCACTTTTCCGCCCACAAGCCGTGGGTCCATTCTGAAAAAGAAGCAAGACCTTGAATCTTTCGCATTCGGTTTGGTGGAGAGCGATGTGGATTTGCCTGTAAGAGCTGACGAGACAAATCGCAACCTCTGGACATATCGGCACTGTCAAACGACCCGTTGCGTGGTCCGCGTTGCCGGGCTCGGTGAACAATCGCAGCGAGCGGCAGTGGGGGGCGCATGACTAAAATTCGGCTGACGTGCTCAAGCGTCCCGGCTAGGGGCCGCCAACACAATAGGTGCCTCATCGACACATCGTGTCGCCATTTCGCCGACGAGTTCGCCACAAATCGCATAGCGTACCTCCAAGGCCGAGCAAAAAGAGGTCGATAACAGGCCCTCGAAATCCGGGCAGTACGGAATCGTCGACATGTCACAAACGATCGGCGCCGATAGCGAGTGCACCACGAATGAAGGGGCAGAGCACTGGTCAGAGTCGAAAAACAACCTTTCATCAGATGGCGAGTTCGTTCGGTACTGGAGCCGAGCTGCCGATAGGCTGGGCGCGGTGGCCGCTGTCGGGAGGCGAACCGAAGAGGCGATCAGAAGGACCGGGATTGGGTTGCAGCTATCCTCCGAGAACTTTAACGGTCACGACCTATCAGATTTCCCGTTGCGACGCTGTACCCTCAATCGTGCGCAGCTCTACGGAGCAAAGTTGGATCGGGCAGACCTTTCTGGGGCGAACCTTATCTGTCCGGGGCTAGAAAGGGCAAGTTTCCTCGGGGCCAAGCTCGATTTTGCGTATATGCACGCGATTGCAGCGCAGGTCTGCAACTTCGATGATGCCAGTCTGCGCAATGTCATTGATGCAACCGGCAGTCTGTTTCACGGTTGCAGTATGAAAAGGACACGCTTTGACAACGCGATGCTCAGCGGACTTCTCATTTACCAGTGCGACGCGCGTGATGCTGTATTTGACGGCGCGGAATTACAGGGTTCGACCATCAATGAATGCTTCCTTCCTTCTGCTTCCTTCCGCTTTGCCAAGCTGAGCCAAGTCACGATCACGAAGGCGCATCTGGCGGCTTGCTCGTTCTTCCAGTCAAAGGGGGACTGTTTATCGATCGTGCGTCCCACCTCGGTCGATGGTCTTGTCCTGGAAGGCGCTCATCTTCCGTATCTGAGACTCTCAAAGGTGAGCGGCCGCATTACGGCGAGAGCCCTGAGCGCTCCATTTGCTGATATTCACCTGTCAAATCTTTCAGGTGCGGAGCTTGAGCAGGCAGACTTGACCGAGGCGAGGCTTCTGTCCGTAAGCTTGTCCGGCGCGAACCTCGTCGGTGCTGTGTTGAACGGTGCATCTATTCATTCCTGTCAGCTCGACGGAGCGGACCTGTCTCTGGCATCAGGCGAATGCATTTCGATAACAGAGAGCACAATGCGAGCCGCCAAATTATCGGGCTTTCGTGGCCGCTGTGCCTTTGTGCGCGACTGCGATCTCGAACGCGCAGACCTATCCAATGCTTATCTCTACAGATCGATGATCACCGGTGATCCCCCGCAATCAATGGCACTGGATGAGGCAAATCTCGAAGGATCGAATCTCGTTCAGGCATATCTCGCCGCGGGAATGACGAGAACCAATCTGGAGGCAACGCGGGCCGCGTACGTTCGCATGAACCAATCGTCCTTGCGCGAGGCGAACCTGAGTGGGATGTCGCCGTTCCAGGCCAGCTTCGTAAAGGTGGACTTTTCGGGCGCTAAGATAACCACATTCGAGCCACCGTTCTTTGCAGACCGATGTCCGGGCCTACAGAGCGCTCTGAAGGGGGACCAGCCACGCGAGCCATCAAGCTATCTAACTGAATTCTCATCGTTGATCAGACGGGGTCGAGAAGGGTCCACCTGACGGCTTGGGAAACTGCAAAATAGAAGGGAATGCCGTGTCGGTGAGCTTAGGACAGGTCTGGGCGGTCGTCCGAGCTGTGAGCGAGCGCTAAAGCGCTATGGGGCTCGTTGGCATTGCCGGCGGATACGAGAGGCAGGGCAGACCTTCTGCGCGATCCGACCGATCAGATCGCTCTTTTGGCATTCAATCAAATCGCTCTTTTGGCATTAAAAGAGACTGGAGTAGGAAAATGCATCTGGCATGTCTTTCCGCAGGTAAAGCGTTCATCCGGGAGGTGGCGAGAACAGGGCAGACTATCGGGACGGTACATACTCTCGGCGCCCTGCATCTTGGGCATGCAGAACTGATCAGAAGGGCGGCATCGGAGAACGACGTCGCGATCGTCACAGTCTACCCGAACAAGATCCAGCTTAGACCAGGTGGGAGCTACGATTTCAATTTTGACGAGGATATTGGACTTGCATTGCGTTCGGGAGCAACTGCCGTGATTTCCTCCAACGACACCGAAATGTTCCCGCCTGGCTATCAAACCTTTGTATCGCAAGGAGACTGTCATTTGCGTTTAGGGGGGCCTGAGGCCTATTTGAAGGAAGCCGTTACCGGGGCAGTCCGGTGGATCTGCTATGCAAGGCCAACTCGAAGCTACTTCGGCCTGAAGGATATCGGTCAGGCGATCCTGGTGAAGCGCGCCGTCGCAGACCTCCTTCTGGATTGCGAGATAAGGTTTGTGCCGACCGTGAGATACAAGAACGGAGTGCCCATTTCGTCGCGTTTGCGGCGATTTAACCGTTTCGAGCTTGATGAGCTGTCGTGTCTTTTCACGGCACTCAACCACTCGAGGAAAGAGATCGCCCATGGGGTATCTAGGGTGAAGGATCTGGTCGCGTCGGCGACATCTCAGATCAAGTTCCAACACTTTAAACTCGATTTTGTTCGAATCGTCGGCGCTGACAACTTCGAAGACCTGGAGCAAGTCAAGCTCCCTTTCATAATTCTTGGAGCGGCAACGGCTCATGGTCTCAGGATCTTCGATAGTATCTACGTTCCAGATCATGATACCCTCATGAAGGGTCCTTCGGATATCTGGATCGATCTGCCTGAACAGTCCTAGCCAGACGATTATTCATCCATGCCTTGAGAAAGCTATCCGTTCCGGCCGTATCCCAAGGCGAGGGTCACCTTATGAAGGTGTACTCGGCTTGAATGTCGCCTCCAGCGCATAGCCATCTCTAACCAGCGCTGAGAGCTCTCACTGATCCGTTGAGTAGATCGACTTGGAAAGTCAATGCGATCCTTACTGCCCGACATGGTAGGGCGAGGCTAACTGCGCTGTGAGGTAGCCTGGTCGAGCGGCCCGTCGCAGCCAAGCGCTGCGGCAGCTCGAAGCCATGTATCGCGCCACACCGCAAACTCTCGAGAGCAGAATCTGCAGAGATGATCATGACAAGGAGATCGGAAGATTATAGGGCTGAGGATTCGTGTGTTATCCCGCTGAGCAAGCTGGATGTAAGCGAGGGCAAGCGCTTTCAAGACGACAGCATGTGGGCTTGCTTTGAGCGGTTGCGAAAGGAAGATCCCGTTCACTACTGTCAAGGCAGCGCTCATGGTCCATATTGGTCCGTAACGAAATACCGGGATATCGTAGCCGTAGACACAAACCACAAAGCGTTCTCGTCAGAAGAAGGTGTCACTATTGTCGACGTGCCTGGCGAGCACTGGACCCCGAGTTTCATCAAGATGGGGCCTCCCAAGCACGCCGGGCAGCGCAATACCGTCAGCCCAATCGTCGGACCGGAAAGCTTGACGAAGCTCGAAAGCTTGATCCGGTCTCGGGTCAGGGCGATTCTCGCGGGCTTGCCACGCAATGAGGCCTTCAACTGGGTGGACATGGTCTCCATAGAGTTGACCACGCAAATGCTCGCCACGCTGTTCGACTTTCCATTTGAGGATCGGCGACTGCTGACCTATTGGTCAGAAGTCGCGGTTACAGCTCCGAAAGCAGACCATGCAATCGACAGCTGGGACAAGCGAAGTACAATCTTGTCCGAGTGCCTGGACTATTTCACCCGGCTTTGGAACGAGCGCATCAATGCCGAGCCGCGCCTCGACCTGATTTCCTTGATGGCGCACTCGCCCGCCACACGACATATGGATCCGAGTGAGTTTCTCGGGAATCTGATTCTTCTGATCGTTGGCGGGAATGACACCACGCGCAACTCGATTACCGGCGGCGTCCTGTTCATGAGTCAGTACCCCTCCGAACTGCGAAAACTGACCGATAATCCCAAGTTGGTCTCGAGCGCCGTGTCCGAGATTATTCGATACCAGACGCCGATCGCGCATATGCGCCGCACCGCGGCGACCGATAGCATCGTAGGCGGGAAACAGATCAGGAAGGGCGACAAGGTCGTCATGTGGTACATCTCCGGAAACCGGGACGAAGAGATCATTGAGAACGCCAACAGTTTCGTCATCGACCGCAAGAATGTGCGGCAGCATCTCTCGTTCGGATTCGGCATCCATCGCTGTCTTGGTCGACATCTTGCGGAACTGCAGTTGAGAGTGCTCTGGGAAGAGATTTTGGATGCGGGACTGAAGGTCAAGGTTGTCGGCGAACCCGAGCGAATTGCGTCCAGCTTCGTGCACGGCTATTCCGCTCTCCCCGTGCGGATTGCAGCCTAGGGCCTGATCGCTCCGGTCTGGCACGCGGCACGCGGTGGGGTCGGGCTCGTCGTGGGCCATTTTCGCTTTCTGCAAGCAGCGAAGATGGTTTGATCGACGCGAGACAATTGCTGCATGTCGGGATCTAGTCATCATCCGGGCAGATGTTTGAAGTGCCGGTGAGGAGGAATAGCGCGCGAACCGTTTGCAAGCGCCTGACAGGCCGAAAAGGCAACCTCGACTCTAACTCCCATGCCCCGTCTCCGAGCTGCCTTGGATGGCCGGAACCGTAAAGGCCGATAAACTTGATATTGAAGATTGTAGCAGTGGCAGCGATTTTCCTTGGGGAGGCGCTTTCGATATTCGCCGAACTGATTGCCTCAAGGCAATTTGGAAGGGCGGGCGGTGACCTGGCAATGCTGTTGCCGATGTTTCTCCTGATATCTTTCGGTGGCAGCCTCCTCGTTTTCGGATACGCGCTGGGCTACATGCATCTGAAGAATATCTGGATCATTGTCGCGATATCGGTAGGAGCTATTCTGGTAGTAGAACCGATACTCACCCTCTTGCTCTTTAGAGACGTGCCAACAGCCGGTTCGCTGATCGGGCTGATGCTCGGCGCGCTTGGTACGCTGGCTGCCATATTTCTATGATGGCGATCTGACCGGGCCTGGATGGGCGCCGGCTCGGCGAAATGTAGTTTGAAAGGGACTTGCGCAACGTCGATTCTGCTCGATTCAGAGGAGAAATGTTGTTGCGGATCGGCCTTCAGCGTCTCGTCACAATCGGTGCATGGCCGTTGGCTTGGTAAGCTCTTTTGGTCGAAGTCTCCTTACCGGATAGCGGGACGCGCGCGGTGGCCGTAGGTCTGCCGATCGATATACGCTGGCCATTTCTGCCTGATCACATTCGCCGTTCAGGAAGCGAGCGTTCTCCTGGCTGCTCTCTAACGTTTTGGGACGGCTTGGCCAGGTTCTTGTGAAAAGTAGCCATCGGCATAGGAGCGGGACTCTTACGGATCGCCTCGCGGCCGGTACTGTCGCAGTCCACAGTGCAGATCTTGGCCAGGGCACGTCAGGCTGCGGTCACGTAACTCAGCTGATTATCCCGCAACTGTCGCAGTTATCCCGCATCGCTGGCTTCAGCAACACACGAGCTGCGATGGCATTGGAACCAAAGGCGACATCGGCTTTCTTGTGCATCCGGAAGAACGCTCTTGGTCAGCTAGTCGTCAGCCAGGCGGTCTATTCAGACAGGCTGCGCATTCTCGACTTTATCGGAGATGAAATATGACGGGCATTGGCCGAGCTGGCACATCGCAGGTTGGGGCTGCAGGAGCCGACAGCACCGGACAATTGAGCAGTTCGAGCCTGGAGCCCGGCCTCTTCCCTGGGGAACACAGTCAATCCTTCGATGCCGTGGTGGAGCGGATGCGCGCCGGGCCCCAAGATAGAACCCCGGCGCTTGCGAACCCGCCACCAACTCCGGATGTGGTGGCGCCAACTCGGGACGAGATCAAGGCAGCAGAGCGAAAATTGGGCAGCCTGCTTGAGGAGCTTGAAACTTGGCGTCGAGCGGCCACGCACGCCCAGAACTTGCCAGAGGCGCAAGAGCTGATCGACCAAGTCGTCAGGGCAGGCTCAGCAGTTCTGGACTACTACGCCGATCTGCCCCCCGAGTTGGCACGTCGCATTCTGCCCGACGATCGGGCTCGTCGGCTCCGCGATGACACGCTGGACGCGGGCAACCAATGTAACGACGTGGCCACCGAGATCATCTATCCACTGGAGAAGAGCAGAAGGACAGCAGCAGAGTGGCTCGAGAAGATCAAAGGCGCGGCGACGCCCGACCAGCTGAGCCGCGCGGTTGCAGGCGTGGCGGAACACTATGCGGCCTGCATGGAGTGGTGGGGAAAGAAGGCATTGCGCTCGGAGCGGATGCAGTCCGTCTGCGCGGCTACTGCCGACTTGCCAAGCAGCACGCCCGAGATGCGCAAGGCCGAAGAGGCCGCACTAAGGCTTCATACCGGCTGGGCGCTCAATACGAAGTGCATGTATCTGCAATCGCGGATCGCTCTCGCGGAGCTCTTGATTAAGTCGCAAGCGAGCACGCTGGAACCAGACGTGCGCGGTGCCCTCATGGACGAGAACGGGCAGGTGCGTCTGCTCGGGACCTTCATCGGAGACGTTTTTCCGGCATTTGTTTCGACTGCCGACGCCGTTCTGAACAGCGATGGAGCAGTGCTCGACGCTGAGCATCGCGCCGTTCTGGAAGGAGTCATGGAGCGGCTTTCGGAATTCGCATCGGGGGTGAGCTCCATGGTTGCCACGCTGAGGGAGGCCGGAACGGGAGCTGAGCTTCCATTGCAGTTGCTGGACGAGATCGTGGAAGGTGCGTGGCTTACGGCGAACGAAGTCATGCGGCTGCTGGCAGTGCAGCCAAAGACGCCAGCCGCGATTGCACCGCCGGCTTGGGCTGCGCTGCCCGAAAATACCGCCGTGGTGGGCGAAGGCAGTCCAGCGCGCAGAAAGGGCAAAGGAAGGCGCGCAGCGGCCGCAGGCGAGGGGAGTTCGACGGCCCGCCCGCCCGAGCCGCAACTCGCAAGGCCCGATGCCGCCACGGCCCCAACAGGCAAGGTTATCGTGCTCTCGGATCTCGGTACCAAGAAACTCGCGACCGCGGAGGAGGCACGGGCGAGGGCGTCAACCTCCGCCACCGAGCACCTCCAGATGTGGCAGGCTCCGCCGTCCAGGAAAGCACTGGCGGGATTGCTCGAGCGACTGGACGAGCTGCTGCAGTTCGATCTGCCGGCTCAGCAAAGCGCCGTCTCGCAAGCGCGCCAGATGAAGCCCGAGGACGCCGACCACGTCTTGGATCTCGTCATTAAGCGCTTGCAGACGCAGGCCGCCGAGATTGAGGCCTGTGTCGCCGCGCTGGAGGAGCCTCGCCGACGTGGCCTGCTCACGGCTGCGCAAGTGCCCGAAGTGCACGAAAAAATAGTCCGGCTCAAGACGATGTGGGCCGAGGTGCAGGGACAGGCAAACTCATTGAACACGCGAACAAAGGCAGAAATCACGAGCGACTGCATGAAGACCTATGCATTTCCATCGCAAAAGTATCTTGAGCAGTTGCGGGCGGCGGGGGAACTGGCGTCGGTGGATCCACCGCGCGCCTTGAAGGGAGAGCCAGGGAGGCTGTTCGAGATCAAGCTGCAGCCCAAGGCGCTGCGCAGTGGTAAGACGCCAAGCCCGATGTGGGTGCACATCCATACCAAGCGGCCGGTACATGCCTGGCAATTGGCAACGCTGGGCGATCGCGAATTCGCCGCTTGTCACGTGAAGTCCGACGAGCAGCGCGGGTACAATCAGCACTGGCAGAGCGCTCGAGCCGCCGAGGGGCACGAGAACGTCGTGATCCACCGCGGCAAGCTCACCCCTGCGTTCTGTAGGTCCTTGTTGAGCACCGCCGCTGGCCAGCCGTGGCACCCCCTTCCCGGTCCGGAGCACGTTTCAGCGCAGATGGCTCGGCTGGGGATCTAGTGAGCTGGTTGTCTTGCGGCAGTGTGCCGTTTGGTGGCAGCCTTCATGCCTCTGGATCGGCTCGGCGGATTACCTGAGTAGCACCGAGCTCGTTCAGGCTCCATCTCGCAAAAGGATGCAGCCTTGGGGAAGAGAACACGCACCACGGCAGGCTTGTCAGCCGGCGATCCGGACAATTGTCGATCGCCGGACAAGCAAGCTGCGCATTACGAGGCGTCGCGAAGATCGGCGCTCGGGCGAGAAGCTAGGCCGCTGAGTGCGGCAGGCGGAGAAACATGTGCCTGATGCCGGCGCCGATCCGCTCGGATATAACAGTGCTTTCACATGTCTGCCCGCGGCAAACTGGCGCGCAAACCCTCGGCAAAGCTTCAACGTATCGCGGATGCTCCGGATGTACCGGAGCTGAGCATCCGGCCGCTTTGACGAATCAAACCGGGCGGTGCACAACAACGCTGCCTGTTTGCTAATCTTGCATAAGGCTACGACGGCCCCAGCATCAAGCCTCCTTGGCCCCCAAATGATGCTGGGGCTTGTCATTCTTCGTTGAGCGTCTCGAGCCGAGTGACGTCTGATCTGCTTCGCTTCACCTGACAATGGCGCCGAGCGCCGCCGCGACAATCCCAATACATGGGCGTATGGTCAGTCATGTCGCTGCTTGTTTCAGTCGCCGTCATGAGCGACCAAGGGCGGTATCGCCCGAAGAGCAGCCTCTGCAGCCTCAGCTTGGCGAAGGCTGTCCATTGAGTCATGGCCCGAGCTCACGACAGCGTTTGGCGCGCTATCCCGTCCAGCGCCTCCAAGCGGAACATGACGCGGGCATGCTGGAGCAACTCGGCGAGCCGATCGTCGTACAGGCCGTCCTCGATGTCAGCGTTCAGCCGTGCGGTCTGCATCCCGTTCCACATCAAAGTGACCCGATCCTCACACCTCGCGCACGCATCGGAGGCCAGCTGGAAAAACAACTCGCGCAGTCGAGGCCTCGCCGTGGCCTGCCGCAGATCCTCGCCCACGGCCTGCCGAAATGCCGAAATTCATCATTGCGGTAATTCACCGTGCCGGCAAGCCGGTCGAGGAAACGAGCATAGTCTTGCGCACCGGCTCGTCGGCGAAGCCTTGCCACGTTGCCAGTGTGATTGGGTCCTGTCCCAACCAGTTCTTCGACAACCTCGTGCAGCGGCCGGGGCGTAGCTTCCGTCGGCTCTGCGCTTAGCGAGAAAAGGATTTGCGGGCCGGCATAGTCCGCAGCAGTCCTCGCTCTCAATAAATTGCTCTGCACCCGCTCTTGCAGCGGATTATCCGTCAATCGACCGCCGCATCGCTGCCTAGCTGCAGCAGGCTCTCCGGTACGTCCGTCAGCCGATTATTGCTAACATCAAGTGCTTCGAGGCCAGCCGGCAGTTCTGGCAGCCGGACCAGCTGATTGTCGCGGGCCGATAGCAATTCGATCCGCGGCGGGAGAGGCTCGGGCAGTTCAGTCAGCTGATTGTCGTCGAGATCGAGGCTCTCAATATCAGCTGGAAGAGCGGGTAGGCTGGTCAGCTGGTTGCTTGGGGCGGCGAGCTCCAGGAGCGTTGCCGGAAGGGCGGGCAGACTGGCCAGTTGATTGCCACCGACGTCCAGGGTCTGCAGTCCGGCTGGAAGGTTAGGCAAGCTGGTCAGCTGGTTGTTTGCAGCGTCGAGCTCCTCAAGCGTTGCCGGAAGAGGGGGCAGACCGGTCAATTGGTTAAAGTCAACGCTGAGGCTACGCAGCCGGGCTGGAAGCTCAGGCAGGCTGGTCAGGTGGTTGCCGTGAGCGGTCAGTTCCCGAAGGGTTGTCGGCAGAGCAGGCAGGCTGGTCAGTGAATTGTCGCCGATGATCAGTAACCGGAGCCTGGATGGCAGGTCTGCTGGCAGGGTGGTCAGTTGGTTCCCCGCTGCATTGAGCGCACGGAGCCGGGCCGGAAGCACGGGCAAGCTTGCCAACTGATTGTCTCTCACGCCCAAGGCCTCAAGCTCGGGCGGAAGTGTAGCGGGCAATGCGGTCAGGGAGAGGGAGGACAGATCCAGCGCCTCATTCCCATCCTCCAGCGAAGCTCTCATTCGATTGACGGCGGTTTGGCGGTTCTCGTCTTCGCCCTGCCCCTCTTCGGCCGCCCACGCCTCCAGAACGTGGTCCTGCGACCAGGCCGAGCTCGCGGCGGACGGCCGCGCGTCCGTCAGAGCCTCGTCCCAATGCGCTGCGAGGGGAGAGCCGGGTTCTGAGGCTTCGGATTGGGACGTTTCGAGTCGGAAATCGCGAAAATACCATCACCCTTCAAGCTGCCCCCGAGCTCTATCCATTGTTGCCGCCTCTCCCTTGACAAAATGAAGCAAATGCGCTGAAGCGCCGCTTGCGCAAAGCCGATCTCTCATCATGGCCGCGGTCCATCGAGAACGAAGCTGGCGATCATGGAGCGCGGCTCAAATTGGAAGGGCCGAACACGCTCGCTGGTCCGCGCACCAATGATTGCCGCCGGACAGCAGCATGATTCCGGTTCTCGAACGGCTCGGTCTGTTGAGGGGAGCCGGCTCATTCTCCTCTTTCAGATTGAGCTGATCAGGCCGACCCTCTCGTCTGGATCGAGATGTTCTCCTGCTAGGACCCTGAGCTGTCGATAAGCTGACTTGTATCATCGCTCGAGAAATTCCGACCCCTTGCGGCTGGCGGCCTGTTGTCAGCGCCCGAGATGAGTCCAGCCAAGATGCCGTCATCGTCACTGTCGCGTCTCCACTCCTCGGCTGACTAGTCTGACAGGATCGGGAAAAGGCTGCGCCCATCAACCATATTCGGCGGGTGGCAAGTTCTGACCACGAATGCAGTCCCGCTAGGCTGCTAGCATGCCGCCGCGGTCGGCTCCGCCCAAGCCTTGCCTTGTGGCCTGCAGCGCAGCCGAACAAAAGGCTGGGTAAGCGATCTTCGCAGTCCTCTCACGCGGTGACGAACAATCGTGCGTCCAAGTGTGACGCAAGTGCGTTCGTGCAGCGCATGTTCGGAACCATGAAAACCGGCTGTGGCCTCGCTGGGACGTTACAAGTCAGATTCAAGAAAATGCTGTGCTCGAGTGCTCCGAGACATGACCACTCCGAGGCTCGTCGAGCGTTCGATCATGAAGCAGATTTGCAGGTTACCGAGCGGGTTAAAATTGAGCCATACGGTGATGTCCGAACTGATCCATTCCGTAGATAGATCTGATCAAGAAAATCAATTTTACCGCTTACAGCGTCGCCATATAGACCCTCGAGGACGGTTGGGGCCAACCTAGGGATGCGATTCTCGAATGAAAAAGTCTGTGTTAGTGACGGCGAGCGCTCTCGCGCTTGCAACGGCGGCGGTGCCGCCTTTTGCTGCAAAAGTTACTGCGCAACCGGTCACCCCCAGGATGCAGGTAGCCGATACATCATATCCTCAGTGCGCGGATGACCCGTTGGATGGTATCTGCGACCTGTTTTTCTGTTTGACCGATCCCTCGTGCGTGCGACACTGAGGACCCAAAACAAGTCAAGCAGAGAATGAGGATCGAGCCTCGTGCGGCCGCTTGCTCTGAAAGCGGCCGCATCCTCATGCCGTAGGGTTACGCTGGCAGATGGTGAAAGCCGGGGCCATCTTGTTCTCTAAAGATGATGAGAAGGATTGCTTACTTACAGCCAGCGGTGACTACCGCCAATCGCGCAACTGCCGCATCGGCGACGGTCGGGTGAAAAGTCGCTTTCGACCGCGACGCTGTGTTTCGACAAGAGCTCTGCTCGATCTAAAACTGGTCGAATTCTCAGGATAGATTGCTTTCATGCGACGCTCATAGCGTACCTGTTATATGTTTTGCATTTGGACATCATGGGTGTCATCTCAACTTGTTCGGCTATGCCTAGCGCAGCGGTCGTGGCGTTACGGACGGTCGTCTATGGTTGGACGTGAGTGGCGACGTCTCCGGCATCCGGAGCATGGCAAAGAGCCCGGCCGCGCTCGCGAAAAGCATGTACCAGGCGGGCACGAGTGCGCTCCCGGTAAGGTGGATCAGCCAGGTGACGATCGGTTGAGCTGTGCCTCCGAAAATCGCTATCGCAAAAGCGTAGATCGTCGCGAAGGCGCCACCACGAATGTTCCTGGGCAAACCTTCGGCCATGCTCACGTAGAAGGCGCTATATGGAATCGTTCCGATCAGGGTGAGGGCGCCGAGACCTCCTAGAAGTGCGAAGGCACTGCGGCTCTCGGCAATCCACAGGAATACCGGATAGATCATCAGCAAGGCAGTGGCCTGCGGCCATATCATGATGCGCCGACGGCCTGCGCGGTCGGCGAGCAGGCCGCCCAGCAGTGCTGCAGCAATTCCGACCGCATTGCTGATGAGCGTGGTACCAAAGGCGAGAGGTGCGGAAACGTGGAGGGTGTTCAACGCGTAGGTGGTCATATATCCCGTAACATAAGTACTGATCGTGCAGCTGGCCAAGATGACAAATCCCAAGCTCATGATGCGGCGATCGGCACGCGATTGCCCTCCAGGCTGGGTGACCAGAACGGGCGCCTCGGGCCGGTGCAACGTTTCGGGTAGGACGCTCCGCAACCAAAGTCCGAACGGCAACGTAGCGGCGCCGAGCAACAGCGCGATCCGCCATCCGTACGCATTGAGCGCTTCGCTTGGCATGGTCAGGGAGAGTATTTCTCCAACCAACGCTCCGGCCGTCGCAGCTATCTGTTGGCTCGCGGGCTGAAAGGAGACAGCAAGACCGCGGGCGTCAGCGGGGGCCGCTTCCATCAAGTAGGCGGTCGTCGGACCCACTTCACCTCCGAGAGCAAAGCCTTGCAGTAAGCGTGCGAAGACGACCAGTGACGGGGCGGCAAGTCCTATTGTCTCATACGATGGCGTGATAGCTAACAATAGGACCGCGGCACTCATCATGGTAAAGCTGGCGGTCATCGCGGGCCGGCGGCCGACCCGATCCGAATACGAGCCGAGTACGATGGCCCCGATCGGCCTGGTCACAAAACCTGCGCCGAAGGTTGCGAGTGACAGCATGAGGCTGGCGAACGAGTCGGTTGCCGGGAAGAACGTTTGGCCGATCTGTATCGCGAAAAAGCTATAGGTCCCGAAGTCGTAGAATTCGAGAATATTGCCGATGGTTGCGCCCAACACGGCGCGGCCCGTCAACCGTTGGTCTGCGGGACCGGGGACCGGCTCCAGCCTCTCTCGAGTAAATTGCCTCGCCATCCTCGACCTAATCTGGAGCGCGAATCCTGGCCCGAACATTTCGACCAGACAGGTCCCGCAAAGTTGTATTCCACTTGGCCCGAGCTCGTCCCTCACGGCCATTGCGCCTGTCCACATGTAGGCTGAAGCGTGTCACGACGAACAGTAACGTCTGCAATAAAAGTGCCTGGCCTTTCGCGGCCCATTTAACCCTTGATCTGATCGCCGGTCTTGCCGGCAAGACAAATATGAAAACCTGCTGCAGTTGTCGGGCGCCGCAGACATTGGGCTGCTGTGGCGAGTTTGCGACAATATTGGCGAGCGCCGAACAACGATCGACGACGACTCGAGCCATTTCAGCGTCGCCTGGTTGCGTCCACACCTTAAGGAGCCAGTGGGCCACGCCCTTCAGCGCCAGGCGCTTGCCGCCACTCAGCGCGCCTGCGGCGGTTTCTCGCGCACGTGCAAGGTCACCATTTTTAGGTGCTCCACATTCGGTCGCGGCCGGGTTCGCCAGCGATCGGGCGAACCGTCTGCTCCGGGGCCGCTCGCATCTGGTGACAATCAAGCCCCAGACCGTCCGTCATAAAGGTGCGTTCGGCGCCGCTCGCTGCGCATCGCGGCTATCTACGGCGCGAGGGCGTCCCCCGGGACGGGGACAAGGCGCGGCTGTTCGGCCCCGACGCCGACGATGCCGATCTCAAGTCGTTCGGTCAGCGCTGCCAAAGTTTCAGGGGCGTACATCTTGGTCAACCACATGGGGAGCTGCTAAGGGAAATCAGTGACGCCACACGCAGGAGCTACCGATCGTGTGCCCGGACGGGCGAGCACGTATGCGGCCTACGTTTCTTCGCCAACGGATCGTTGGAAAGAGAATTCACTCGTGTCCTGAATAAGGAAATCGTCGTAGTTCGTGCGCGCGGTGTCGAAGTCGCCGCTGAAATGTCCGCTTCCTCTAGCGCGCCCTGACACGAGCGCCATCGGCATGACGCTGAGCGTCAATAGCGGCCGGGACAAAGTTGCCCGTTCGTATTGCCTCACCTGAGGATGTTACTTTCGCTTGACCGATGTAGCTCCGGCTGTCGGCCAGTCCGAGGTTGCACCATAGCATGCAGGATCGGAGGATTGGAGGACGTCGCGGAATGCCCATTACACGCTGCCAGTGCCGTACCTTTAGCCGTGCGCGGGATGATCGTCTCGGCTGCTTTGCGTCTGAGCGGTCCTAACAAGCGCTGCACGATGGTGTGCTGCGGCGGGCCGAACTGTCCGAGGTGTTGTTCAGCGAGGCGGAGACTTGCCAGCGCGCTCAGACGGGGCTTGGCCGCCAAACCAGCGCTCGATGTCGGCTTGGTTCGCGCAAATTGGGCAGCGAAACCGGTGACCGTGGAGGGCACTCGGAAGCGGCGTAGTCTCTGCCGGTGCGAGCCTACATAGTCTTGGCGGACGCGGAGGTATTCTTAGGAAGGTGGCAGCAAAGGTCGCGTAGCCGCAACCGACCGTCGCAACGCTTTGCGTAGCAGTGGGATTGCGCGAGCGCATTTATCGGATGGGAGTCCTGTCAATTGGCCCTACCAGATCTGGGCGTTTTGCAAGCAGTACCTCCACCGTAGGGTCACGGTAGATCGCATGCACATAGGCGTGTGCAGCCAGCTTCCAAACGCGGAAAAGAGCGCATGACGAACATCAATCTTAGCCACCAATCCATTGCGGATGCACGCGCACAGCGAACCATCGCCCATCAAAACACGAAATGGAGAACGCTGGCCCCGAGACGTCGAGGTTTCCAGACACGAGGAATGAAGCCGATGGCGCGGATGGTCGTTGCAATAAGGCGCGCGCTCGCCATGTACGATCTCGACCGGTGCTGCGCAATCTGGTGGCTCTATCGTCTCCATTTCGGATTCACTGGCGACGTGATGTTGGGGCTCGCCGCGGTCACGGTTGCTCAGGAGGGATCCCGCTGCGGAATTTAGGAATCGTGGCGTCGAGCGCCTTCCATACGGGCTCGGCCGCCGAACCTGCCGCAGGTTACGCGTTTGGCTGGCGGACAAAGGCGTTGCTCAACGCCAATCGCCTCAAGTCTCTCCCAGCCAACAGGCCGCAAATCACATCGAGTACCGGCAGCCTGCGCGGGGCACTGATGGTGCCGGCCAACGCGATCAGCAGGCCGTGAAGATCGGCCTGTGCTCGCACTTCACACCTAAAGTCGAAACTGTCGACGGATGATGCTGCCCATAGCCGAGTTGTGAGTGGCCGAACGGTGGCGCAAGCGGTCGTCGAGGATTTACGTACTGCGACGACGAGCAAGGCGGCCGCTGCGCAACATGCCGCCCTTCCTAAGAACCGATTGTCAGGTTTGAGACGGACGTCCAAAAGTCGACACCTACATGGGTTGGAAACGACTGGAGAACCTCCAATTTTCAAGCGGCACGCTGCTTGCACCATCGAAAGCCAGCGGACTCAGTTCCCGCATGCCCGCTCTTTGAAGCCGAGTATGCATCTTCCGAATGCTTCCACTCACCTAGCAAGACGCCAAGTCCGGCTGGCTAACTTCAGGTCAACTCCCATGAAAAATTCGCTTTTTCTCGCAGCGTCGCTATCCATGAGCTGTTTGATGGCCGCGGGACTGTCCCAGGCGCTAGCGCCTGCGAGCGGGGCTGAGGATCCTTTTCTTTGGCTTGAGGAAATCGAAGGGCCGCGCGCATTGGCTTGGGCTCACACCGAGAACGACAAGACGCTCAGTGCGCTGCAATCTGATCCACGTTACCAGCGCTTCTACGGGGAAGCGCTCCACGTTCTTCAGGCCAAGGACCGGATTCCGTACGTCTCATTGGGACGGCGCGGTCTCGATAATTTCTGGCAGGACGAGAACCAGGTGCGCGGCGTCTTGCGGCGTACGACGCTTGAAAGCTATCGCACCCAGAGCCCTCGATGGGAGACCATCCTCGACGTGGATGCTCTCGCTGACGCGGACAAGAAGAACTGGGTTCTTAAAGGGGTGAGCTGCCTTCCGCCCGAAGAGCGCCTATGCTTGCTCGACCTGTCCGATGGCGGAAAGGACGCTGTGTTCGTCCGGGAGTTCGACGCAGTCGACAAAACCTTCGTCACGAACGGCTTCGCACTTCCGGAGGGAAAACAGCAGGTCACTTGGGTAAATAGGGACACGGTCCTGATTACACGAGATTGGGGCGAAGGGACCATGACGCAAGCCGGTTACCCTTTCGTTGTGAAGGAGCTCAAGCGCGCTCAGTCGCTCGCGGAAGCGCACGAGGTCTTCCGTGGCGAGCCGACCGATGTCGCGGCCACACCATTCGTGCTGCGCGACAGTGAAGGCACGATCCATGCGACCGGCGCCGTCCGCAGCATCAGTTCGTTCGAGCATGAGTATGTTCTCTTTGGGTCCAAGCCGACTAAGCTCAATCTGCCAAAGAAAGCGACCATCGGGGGCATCGCGAGTGGTCGCCTGCTGGTGACGCTAAACGAAGACTGGATGCCACAGTCCGGAGACACCCCCTTCTCAGGCGGCTCGATCATCTCGTATGACCTGGCCGAATGGAAGCAGGATCCGCTGCGCGCCAGACCCACGCTCGTTTTCAAGCCTGGGCCTCGACAAGCGCTCGTCGGATTCACCGCCACAAGAAACTTGTTAATCCTAACGATTCTCGACAATGTTCAGAGCAGGGCGTTCGTCTACAAGTACCATCAGGGCGCCTGGCAGGCCACGCCGATCCCGATTCCAGAGAATGCGAGTGTCGGTCTGGCTGCGGCATCGCATGAAACTGACGAGGCGATGTTCACCGTCTCCAGCTTTCTTAGCCCGACGATGCTCTGGTACTTCGACGCTGCAACCGAACGCCTTGAGACACTGAAGGCGACACCTCCTAGGTTCGACGCCTCGAGACTTGTCGTCGAACAGTTCGAGGCAATCTCGCGCGATGGCACCCGCATTCCTTACTTTCTGCTACGACCCAAGAGCGCAAGGTTTGACGGATCAACTCCAACGCTTCTCTATGGCTATGGTGGGTTTCAGACTCCGCTCATCCCCTCTTACGTGGGCCTCACCGGACGACTCTGGCTCGAGCAGGGCAACGCGTATGTTGTCGCGAACCTGCGCGGCGGGGGTGAGTTCGGGCCCCAATGGCACCAGACTGCCCAAGGAGCAACGAAGCAGCGCACATGGGATGATTTTATCGCCGTCGCGGAGGACTTGATCCGGCGCAAAATCACTTCTCCCCGCCGGCTGGGCGTAGTCGGCGGTAGCCAAGGAGGCCTCCTGGTAGGGACCGCAATCACCCAACGACCCGAGCTCTTCAATGCGGCCATCTTACAGGTTCCGCTGTTCGATATGGTTCGGTTCACCAAGCTGGGCGCCGGAGCCTCCTGGATCGGCGAGTATGGCGATCCCACCATTCCCGAACAGCGCAAGTGGCTCGAGGCCTACTCGCCCTATCAGAGGTTGGTGCCAGGCAAGACCTACCCGGCCCCCTTCATTCTCACGTCCACCAAGGACGACCGCGTGCATCCAGCGCATGGCCGCAAGGCAGCGGCGAGGCTCGCTGCGTTGGGCCAACCGTACCTCTACTATGAGAATACCGACGGGGGGCATAGCGCCGCCGCCAACCTCATTGAACAGGCACGCCGGATCGCTCTAGAATATACTTATGTATCCCGGCGGCTTGTCGATGAGTGATGTCGAGGACTAAGCTCTACTTCAATGATGACGCTTGGCGGACGACGTTATCGGCAGCGGCGTCAGCAAGCCCGTCTTTGCTCATTCTCCGCAGACTATGGTATCTCCCTTGGGATGAATCCGAGCGATCAGCTACGCCCTCAGTCTCGCCTATCAGTCCGGGTAGGTCGCTCAAGGCCGATTTCTCGTTAATACCCACGAGGCATCTCGTGTGAGCAGCCCTCAGGGCAAACCGATGCGTTAGCCTCTCGATCCCGTGGCTAACTTCATTGGCAGTGCGGATGCGGATAGGGATAGCGCCTTTCTCATCAAGTTCCCTCGATAGGCGCCAAGTCGCATCCCCGCTCCTTTCCATCTATTGCTGACCGGCGTTATGTCGCTCAGTCGTGCGATGCTGTACTTCTCTCGCATCACAGAGCCTACAATTTAAGTGTGCAATCATCACTCTGGCTCGCTTTTCGTCAATCCGCAGGATTCCCCGGTTGAAGGCTTACTGGAATTCCACAAATGCACTTCGACAATCGACCGATACGCGGAGTGCGACGAACATGGCTGTACAATATGCACGGCGGAGGTATGGGCGGGCGCAAAGCACCGAATTCGCAATTTAACGCCACAGGAGACCTGCTCTCTAACGGGGGCGGAGTATCTACTATGGTATGGTCCGCAACCGAAAATGTCTCACTGATTAGCAGCCTGAACTGTCCGGGTGATCCTGAAGTCGTGACGGCTGACAGACTGAGAGCATGTCTGAGTGGTTGCAGGAATTTCCGTGGCAGATTGAGCGGGTATTGATAGTCCACACGTACCATTGACCGACTGCGCAAAGGCCTGTCAGCTTGCGGTAAGCTATCACAGATACAGAGCCCTTTGGGGTTAACGGGATGTGGCAGGGACAGCGCTATTGCTCCAGATCGATCAGCGCCGAGTCACCTTTCCGCTAATCTCATCGGCAGTGCGGATGTGGTAGGGACTAGTTGGCTTGGTTTCAGCCCCCGGGTCGGTTAGCACCGAGCCGCGCCCGCACTGTTTTACATCTCGCTCCGACCGATCGCGGTGGCTATCTCGACAAGCTTCGCAGGTACTCTGGCGAAGGTCGGTACACCACCTGAAAAGGTGAGGGCCACGTACTTCCATTTCTGCCGCGAGGCGCGCAATGAGTGGCGTTGGACACTACATACCGCCATGAGAGCCGCCTGAATCGCGAGTTCGGCCGCAAGCGCTTCGGCGATGAAGGCTATGCCATGGAAGAGTTGGTCGCAGAGCTTGGCGCGGCCTTCCTGTCCGCCGATCTCGGCCTGACACCGGAGGTGAGGGAGGGTCACGCCTCCTATATCCCCTCTTGGATCAACGTGCTGAAGAACGACCAACGCGCGATCTTTAAGACCTCGTCCAATGCCCAGCGGGCGGCGGACTTCCTGTATCGGTTTCAGGCCAAAATTCCGCCGCGGCCTGCGCCGCGGCGCGCCTTGTTCTCCCTGAGAACGGCATCGCGAGTAAGGGGCGACTTTGAATATCGGAGTAGTTGTGCGCCTTATCCACGGGCTAGGGTTGTGGGTTCTGCTTGGCCGGTAGAGGTGGATGACCGAAGCAATGTTGCAGCCACGCATCGAACGCGGATGGGCAGCATAGCTCGCAACGTCATCATCTTCTCAGACCCGCAAAAGCGGTGAAGAAGCTCCGCAAGGTATCGGAGCGGCCAGAAGGAAATGCTCATGCCGATTGATCCGCACGCACATGAGCGCGCGCGGCTCATGACCCGCGAGGAGCCGCCATTCGGTGTCACATCCGAGCAAGGAGACACCGAGCAGGCTAGGACCTTGCCGCAGCGCGGAGCGAGCATTGCTTGGTTAATGCCGGGTTATGCTCTTTATGTCTCTGAAAAGGTTAATACTTCCCGGGTCGACAACGTCGACGATCGATGACATTCTGAAATGTTGGCGAGCGGCGACATTCTCGGTTGTCAGCGAACGGCGACATAGAACAATGTAAGCGACCGCTGACATTTGGAATTGCCATGCTTATCCGTACACCGGCCGACCTCGGCATTCGCGACAGACGCAAACGCCTCAAGCTAGACCAGTCGACACTGGCCAAGCGGATCGGCGTTAGCCGTCAATGGGTAATTGAGGTTGAGCACGGTCATCCCCGCGCAGAGCTGGCCCTTATCCTCCGTGCTCTCGACGTTCTCGGCATCCCGGTGGACGCCAACAGTGGAGCGCCCACCAGCCGCGGGTCTACCTCCGCAGTTGATATCAAAGCCATCGTCACCAAAGCCAAAAAAGGCAAGACATAATGGCCGAGCTCATTGCACTCTTGGATGGCACCGAAGCCGGTCGCGTCCGCAGTGACGCACGCGGTCGGCTGACCTTCGTCTACGACCATGCATGGCGCAACGCGGACGGGGCCTACCCCTATCGCTATCGATGCCGCTTGCCGCTGAGGAGCACGGTCCAGCCACCGTTCAGGCCTTCTTGTGGGGGCTGCTTCCTGACAACGAGCAGGTGCTCGAGCGCTGGGCCAAGAAATTTCAGGTATCGGCGCGCAACGTGTTTGCCCTCATCTCTAACGTTGGCGAAGATTGCGCCGGGGCTGTCCAGTTCGTCACGCCTGATCGATTGGAGGCTCTGAAAACAGGCAAAGACGACAAGATCGAATGGCTGGATAAGCCGGAAATAGCAAACCGGCTTCGAATCTTGCGCGAAGATCACGCTGCCTGGCGTCTGCCCCGCGACACGGGTCAATTCAGTCTTGCAGGCGTCCAGCCGAAAACCGCGCTTGTCCTCAAAGACAACAAATGGGGTATTCCGGCCGGGCGCATACCGACCACCCACATTTTGAAACTACCGACAGGCCATTTTGATGGCCACGCCGAGAATGAGCATATCTGCCTGCAGCTCGCACGCGAGCTCGGACTGCCAGCCGCTGAAACCAAGGTGATGCGCTTCGAACAGGAAATCGCGATCGTGGTTGAACGCTACGATCGGCAGGTCAGAGGGAACGACATCATCCGCGTTCATCAGGAAGATATCTGCCAGGCCATGGGCATCCTGCCGACGAAGAAATACCAGAACAAGGGCGGACCAACGCCTGCCGATATTGTCGAGCTCTTGCGTACCTACTCGACAGACCGCGAGGCTGACCTTGAGACGTTCGTCAGTGCTTTGGTCTTCAACTGGCTCATTGGAGGCTCTGATGCTCACGCCAAGAACTATTCATTGCTTCTGGCCAGCGGTCTTCTCGTGCGTCTCGCCCCCCTTTACGACATCGCCAGCATTCTTCCTTACGACCATGTCGATCAGCGCAAGATCAAACTCGCCATGAAAGTCGGGGGGGAATACAAGCTCGATCAAATTGGCTTGCGCCAGTGGAGACGCGTGTTGATGCGGACGTACTCATCGCTACCCTGATCTCTATGGCCGGGCAGATCCCCGACCTGGTGGCGGACATTCGCACGCGCGCGCAAAAGGAGGGATTGGAGAACGCTGTCGTGGAGCAATTGGCAACGGCTTTGGGTACGCGAGCCAAGTATTGCGAACACGCTCTGAAAGGGGATCTAAGATACGGATCATCCATCAGTTGAGGGGAGTCGAGCGCAACCACGAGCTCATGTATTCCGATATCGGCGCGCTCACCGAACGGCTGCCTGATAGGCCGTTGCTGCGCCGCCTCATGTTCGTCCGAGTTACGGTTTGCGCGCACTCGGCTGGCGCTCAACTTTGCAACTCGAAGCTAGCAAGCCGCTGCCGGTCTAGAATCATGATCTCGCGTTGAGTGTTGCCGATGAAACCAAGAACGCCATCACTATGCAATTGTGACACTGAGCGTGAGACGGTCTCGATGCTCAAGCCCAGGTAGTCCGCGATGTCTCGCCGAGACATTGGCAGTGACATAACATCAACAGCCATGAGCCGCACATCCATCTCATGCAAGAAAGCGGCAACGCGCTCCAGAGCAGTCTTACGTCCAAGCAGCAGCATATGGTTCTCCGCGTGCTGCAATTTAATCGTGGTCATGCTGAGCAAGGTGCGCCAGACGACTGCGTCAGTCCGGGCGATCGCATCAAGAGTGTGCCTCTTGATCAGGCGAACAGTGCTCTGCGTAACGGATTCCGCGGTAAATCGGTGTACCCCACCGTTCTCGAATCCAAAAATGTCACCTGGTAAATGAAATGCGCCAATCTGGCGTCGCCCATCGGACAGCAGTTTGTAGGTCCGTACCGTCCCTTTCATGACCTGATAGACGTACTCGGCGGGGCCGCCGTCGATGTAGATCGTCCTCCCCTTCTTGTAAGTGAATTCACTCAACCCGACGATCGGATTTGACGGGCTCGATATGCCGAGCTGATTGAGCGCATTACGGCAAGATCTTTGGTCCGTGCTGATGCCTACAAACATAATCCGGCACTCCTGAACCACTGAAAGATTATAATGACTGAATCGATCGTTGTTCAATGTCGGGAGCAATCTGCGGGGCTGCGAGGGTTGTAACAAGCTTGTATGAGAAGAAGAAGTCGTATCGTTGTAAGGCAGTGCCGCGCACCAGCGTGGCGCGATACAAGTGCAGCCCGTTTGCCCCATAGGCTATATACGCTGAACTGGTTTTGACTTGAATCGGCCCGCCGGGACTGACCTGCGTGAGCAGGCGGTGCGCTGCAACAGAATCGATGTGAGCCTTCGTTCAGCTTGCGTAATAAAGCTTGCGGCAGAGAATCGGCGGCAAATAGCCAGAAGACGCTCTAGATCTGCGCGAGAATGCATTTTTAGGACTAATACACGCGCAAGAATGTAGAGGAGGCAGCTTCTTATTCCATCGTCGCGGCGCTCTGCTCTGGGTTGCCTCGACAGCGATCGCCTGGGTTGAGGATTACGCCTTGACTTCACTGGGATGGGGCGAGAGCAGACTAGGTCGAGGGAGTTCTGCTCGATCGCTATGGAGTTGATGCGCACCTACACTGCCTCGCCCGCCGGCACTGTGGGATCTCCAAATGTTGAACGCCGCTACAACCGCGCTATTGCGGTCGGTC
Organism: Bradyrhizobium sp. USDA 4354; assembly: GCF_054060315.1. NCBI lineage: Bacteria > Pseudomonadati > Pseudomonadota > Alphaproteobacteria > Hyphomicrobiales > Nitrobacteraceae > Bradyrhizobium > Bradyrhizobium sp. USDA 4354. Next base: position 3,122,717 of record NZ_JBSSDC010000001.1, read on the forward strand.
CTCGATGAGGTCTGCGTGAGCCTCGCCCGGTACGAGACGAGCGCTCGCGTTGATGTCACCTCGCAAATTCTGGAGGTGCCAGCACAGGTGAGACGAGGCCCGATCGGCTGAAACAAATCGGTCGCGAAGCGCTTTCCAAGGCCTCGATAGCGGCGAGCCCTAGCATGACGCAGGCCTCCCAGAACGTCCATGATGCTTGCCGCGCACGATGTTCGTCACGGCGAGCTAAGCGAATGTAACGGTCGTTCATTCTGCCTGCTAGCGAGTCCGCACAAACATGCCAAAGCGCGCCCATAAGTGTCTTTCTGCCGGGGAAAGTAGCAGGAAAGCTGCGCCAAGGTTTGACCGACGTTCACCCCTGACCGCGGGGCCGTTCCGTTGGGCCGTCTCATTGCTCGCGCCTTTGTGTACCCGCGGTCCCGCTCAACTTCGGTCCTGCCCGCAGGCACCAGTCACGCTGAATCCTGTTTCCCGTGCTGGCCCGCGGAGTGACCCCGGCAATCTGCCATTGACTAAGATCAAAGCGTGCAATTCAGATCCTGTATCTTCTGGTGAACTTAACGGAGGCAAGAGTCTCATGCGCTACCTTCTCCTTATCGGAGTGCTCGCACTTCCCATCCTCGTCGGCTCAGGATCGCGTTCGACGGCTGGCTCGAGGGCTCATTCGTACACGCCACCGGTACGCCAGGACGTCTATTGTCTGCAGGGACGCAGTTGGGGATATCCGGGCAATTGCCAGTTCTCGACCTATGACCAGTGCATGGCTACTGCATCAGGTACATACGCCTATTGCGGCATCAATCCGACCTACGCTTTCGGGCAGCAAGGAAGACAATCGCGCTGATGTGAATCAGAATTGCTGGTACGCCAAGCGGCGGATTGAACATTTGCCCGGGCAGGCTCCTGTTGCCGTTCGTTCGCCTCACCCTTTCTGCGCTCGCCTTTTCTCGGATGCCGGCGAAGCCCGCGGATACCCAAAGCCCTGTGCTTCTCCGCCACAGACAAATAAGGAGTATAACCTCCGTTCGAGGCAGTGGCTGAGCCGAGATTCATCAAGACAGCCCTCCAAGAGGCCGAAGATTGTCAGGCAATTTGTCTTAACATTAGTGGGCCGGCTGCGGCTGTCGATTTGGGCCAGCGGCCGTAGCAGATTGGCGACGGGTCGCCCTGTGCGCTGAGCCAGGGCGGCCCCACTGCTCTGATTGGCTGCCCGAGTATGGATGCACTCGGCCGCTAGGCGCCAATTCCGAGCAGAAATACGGCGCCTACGCCTTTTTGCAATCGCCGCTATCCTGCTTGTTGCGATGCTATATCGCCAAATATCCCTAAGAGAAACCGGCCATTGGTTAGATCACTATATTTCCCTGTCGCGGCGGTGCTCTTTTGGGGCGCTCTCGGGTAGCTTTTCTACTCTCTTTGGAGGTTACCGTTCTAATCGTCGCGCTGCCTGGTCTCACCCAATTTCATTCCGAATCGGCGCTCTCGCAATATTTCCGGGTATTTTCAGTCTTGCGTCGGCCCGAAGTCGCTCGCCAGGAATTGCTCGTGGGTCCATTGCTTCAGCGCATCGTCGTTGAGTACCGAGTTGACCAAGGCATTCCAATTCTCACCTGCCTCTCTCCATTTCGTCTTTCGGTCCGGAAGGTTACGCAGCAACCGAAATGCCCTCGTTGCAAACTTGCTTGCCTCTTTCCCTTCAGCAGCCTCGCGGATCACGTCTTTGAACAATTGTTCGGGAAAGGTCCACCCGGCGGCTGTGAAGCGGTCGGCAAACATGTATTCGAACGAGGCGCGAAACACGACCGCGGCTAGCGCATCCTCATATTCCGTGCCTGCGCTGCGCAAGTCGAACCATTGCAGCAGTCTTCGAACGGCTGCAGTAGGCGACAACTGGCAGTCTCCGAGCGTGAGAGATACGAACATATACGCGATGTCTGATTGAAGCTCGTCGTCCAGGGACACGTACCAATGTTTGATTGTTTCAATAGGAGTCATGTGAAAAGTTCTATGAAAACGCGAGAATACAGGATCCGCCCCCGCTCAGTCGCGCTTGATCACGTAGCGCCATGGCTATCAACCAGCCGACTGCCCGCGGGGGCAGTTGTCCAGGAATCCCTGCTTCTCTGCTGTAAGACATCGACGATGGTGCTCGCCGCAATTCGATGGCACGTCGTGGTTGGCTGCAAAATAATGCGTTCTTAACAGAAGAGAAGTATCAAGCAACGGTGTAGGGTGCTGCCTCGTGCAAAATGAACGCATCGGGCCAGTTGTCCTCACATTAGACGGTGAAGTCATTCTTACGATCAGCCAAAATGCGCAACCAAGAACGAACGACGCGACGAGCTATCAAGGATAGCCGATAGAGCCCTAGGGGCACTCGTAGAATACCGCGCCTACGAGCAAAGGATTGGTCAAATGCCGCAGAGTTATCGCTTATCATCGTCTCACTGAACAAGATGCAGAAACGATCGCTAGAGCCACGTAAATCGCTGCGTTGGAGCTTGTGTCGGCGCATGGCTCCTTCAGCATGCGCACAGCCATAGCTTGGAGGACCGAATTGGTCACTCGGCTCGAGCTGTTCAGTGCGGCAGAGGAAGTCCAAGCTCCTGATTGGGGTTGTGCTCGCTGTGATCGCGCGGCGAATAGGTTCGTGGTCTCAAGTTGTTGCCCGCTAGGCGTCCCGCAGCTGCTGCTCTCTTGAAGGTTCTTGCATCTTTAACGCGGCGTGCAGGCGGGCCTTTTCCAGCCGTTGCCTGACTCCGCTAAGGCAACTAGCCAGCTTTGCAAAGTCCGTAATATCGAGATAACCAGAAACAAACTCATCGAGTTCTTCCTGCTGTGCCGCGATGCTCGCAAGTTGTCTGCGAGCGCTGTCGGTTAGCGACAGGTTGACGATTCGTGCATCGTTCGCGCAGCGCTTACGTCGCACAAATCGCTTATCCTCAAGCTGTTTCGAATGCCTCGTAATGAAGGCGGACTCAACCTTCATCAACTTTGCAACCACGTTGACCGGAACTCCGCCGTCATTTTCCAAGTCGATCAACGCCATCAAGATCATCATTTGTGGTGCAGCAATGCCCAGCGCATGCGCCTGGAAAGAACGAAGGTCGTCCAGACACACATTAATGGCTCTGATCTCCCACGTGAATCGCCTGAGCACATCCTGACTCGCGGCAGGGCTCTTCCCGAGCCGTCTTTTCAATCCTGGCAGCTTAGACGGCATCAGATTTCAGGGAGCCTCCGTCCTAAAACTATTCCGGGCGAGCAGAGCGCAGTTGGCGGGGACTACATATGCGCCTACTTCGAAGCGTCGAATCTCGGGTCAATAAGCAATCCCACCAACTCGCTTCTGTGCCAACCCTTTTTGCAGACACGTCCGGTGCCGAAGCTGCCTAGGTGCAAAGCAGCTTCACACACTCAACCCGGTGAATTCACTCAAAATACAACTCTCATATGCAGAATTCCTGCTTCACGAGCTGCATTTGCATGCGATTACAGCGTCTGACGTCCTGAACGTCGCGAGTCCGCTCCAAAAGCGACACTGCTCCGCTGCGCGATCGGATGGCGAGAATTTTTAGGTTGTCGAGAACTGCTCACTGAATCACTAGAACAGCGCGTACGGCGCAGGATCAACCTGTCGGAGCCGGCTCCAGGCTTGGAAAGCAGGAGCTGGCGATCGGCAATAGCTCCTTATTCCACGATAAGTCACACCCTGGATCGAAAGACAAGTAATCGCAAGTCAGTTCTTCACCAGGTTGTACGTCACGGGCTGTGAAAATTCTGCAATGATCGTCTTGATATGTGTTTGGATGACTGCTGTGATTCATGAAGCGAGCGTTGTCAGCATTATACTCTACGACGCCGTCATTAACCTTGTGGTCTCTCGGATAGGCATGCTTATCAAGTAGAGCTTGAAATGTTGGAGCTAGAGCTTCGTATTGTTCGCGCGTCACCGCGATGTCAACGATCGGGTTGTGAATCCAAAGTAGCGCGCCTTTAGACAAACGAGTCGCAGAGAAAAGTCCAATACCGCCAAACTGGTCTGGCTTCAAAATAGTTTCAACAATCAACATCGAAGAAATCTCCCAAAGTCACTATCACCGAGCAAGCTAACTGACGTGAGCTGCAAAATCTCCTGCACGAATTGGTAGGGTCATCTATCCGCGCCTTCATCACAATTTGGAGTTCCTCTGGATTGGTTTCGGCTGCTTGGTCAGGATCGCCTTCCGCGGCACCGCCAACGTGGTGATGCTGGAAGGGGCTGCAGGTCGGTGGGATTCCGGGCAAAGATCCGCGCCGATCAAGGAGGCGAGTGATCGTGACCTGTAGACTCTCAGCGCGGCGGCACGCCGGACTTTCTCGCGACCCTGCAAGCCCCGACAAGGCCTTCATCAAGACCTTCAAGAGCAGGGGCCGAATGCGTCAATGCCCATTCGTTCCTATGCCTTGCCAGAAAGAAAGTCGAGACATAGGCAGACATTATAGCGACTCGCGGCCCCTGAGGGGTCGGCAGTCACCTCCGATTTCTTCTGGACTATCACCTCGCCGCAACCAGCCCGCAACGTGATCACGCTCTTCACAAACAAGAAGGGTCCTTGGCTGTTCGGCTCAACAAGGAGCCGCTAAGCGATGGGCGCCCGCAAGTTCGTTGGGGCCGGCAGTACTTATCCGCACCGCCCTGAGCCCCACTAAGCTCGCAAGAGTCGCTGAAGCAAGCTATCGTCCATCACCAAGTCCGCTACCTGAGCTTCTGGAGCGGCCTCTCACGTAGGGACTGTCCCTGGTGTCTACATCTGTGGATGGTGGATGAGCCGAACGTCGTTCGGTCCTCCCGGCCCCAATAGGGCCGTGTAACGCTCGCCGCGAATGTCGTATTGCTTCATCGGCTGCGCTGCGTCCGGCAAGAGGCCCCAGCGGCCGAGCCTGGAGATCATCGTCATTGGGGCGGGTTGTGTGCCGTGCGAAAAGCCCTCAGGAACGGCGAATGATGCGGCATAAATCTCGCGGGCCGCGGGCGGCGTCGTCTCAGCTCTGACGGACGCCGGGGCGGCTTGCTCCATCGTCTGTGCAAGCAGTGCTGGCGAGGGCCGATTCGCCGGCTGTGCGCTCGGCTGCGAAAAGCTTTCCGGTCGAGATCCGAAATGAATGGGTGCGGCTGACAGATTGAGTGGAGACCCGCCCCTCATCGCCGCCGCGGGCACGAACAGCGCCGTGAAGCGGTCGTTATGAACTATGAAAGGAGCGGGTGGGGTGTCCTGGCTCGGCGGGACGCTGCTACCCTCATGCGCGGCTGACGTGCGCTGGTCGTCCTGCCGCGAGTTGAAGGAGCGAACGGCCGCTCCTGAATCCACGGCGTGGTCATGACGCTCGGTTGCCTCGAGAGACGACGATGAGCCGGCGTTCTCCAGCATCGCCCACAGCAGATCCTGAGCGTAGTCTTCCGCGGGAAGAATCAACCGATCGCTGGCCCGAAACGGTGTGCCAGCCTCTTCAATCAGCTCGCGAGCGGCTGAATTGCTAGCCTCGCTGGGCTGGTGCTCAATGGCATCGGCTTGCGTCTGGCTTAGTGTCCTCTGCCTCTTCGCAGGCCTCAACTGGCCGGTGTAGTCCTCACCCATCAGGGCAGCGGCGTCCTCGCGTCCGGTGACTGCGTGTTCGGGATGAGAACCGTCGGCCCTCTGGTGCTCAAGTCCCAAGGTCCCGGCGAGTCTAAGGCCTTCTTCCGACAGATGAGGATAGTAGGGATCAGCAGAAACAGGATTCTCTGCAACCGCGGAGGTACCAACTTGCGGCACTTCATCCAAGTACGGCTCAAAATCCGCTTGCTGCTGGTGCGCTTGCGGCACCGCGGCGCCGTAAGCAGCGAACCCTGCGTCGAATGGGTTGATGGTGTTAAATGGGTCCATGTCCGCCCCCGGTTCGAGTGTGTCGCTCTCGCTCTATTAGGACCAGCTGTCGTCAAGCTGACGCACTCAGAGAATTTCGGTGAGCCAAATGGGCCTGCCCGATCGCCACACTTCGGTCGAAAAACGCGCAAGATGCCGGATTGCGCTTCAAGTGGCACGCCTTGCGACATTTCGCGGTATCCTGCTGGATCGAGGCCGACCTGAACTAAAAACAGTTCAGACCTTTGCCGGCCATAGCAGTCTTTAGCTCTGCGCGCATGAGGAACTCGCCGAAGGCAAGGTCTTCAAGGGCGGTACAGTCCGAAAAAATGCTTCTTTGGAGACTATCGCTTTTCTGAGTATCTGGATTTTACGTTGCGCAATGAAGCGCACCTCGACGAAGCATTCTCGCGGGTGTTCGCCGAGGTGGCGCCTAGGTCTATGACGAAAGCGCAATTGTGGTCCCGGCGGATCAGCAAGAACTCGAACTCGTCCAAAATCGGCGCGGCAAGCTCTCATGTCGGAGCAAGACCAGCTACAAGGGGCCCCTTTCACGACCCGCCCTCTTCCGCGAGTTAAACTTGATTTGACGGCTGACGAACGCATCCTCCCGCCGCCGGTGCCCGTCGACATCTTTCACCCTTATTCCGCCATGCCTGAAGACGGCATCGAGGTACCGGCCTACGACTACGTTGAGGCCTTCACTGAAACCTCAGGGTTTTGGCCGAGTGAACGCGCCCGCGCGATCTCTATGATGTTGTGAATCTTTGTCGAAACGCCGGTCGAGCGGACAGAGTGTTGTCTCGATCGAGCGGCGTCCCCTTAAGGGCGCCATAAAATAATTTCAGGGTGATCACCTGCCTCTTCGGGCCCATGGCTATTGTGAGGCAGAGACTTATGGCGGCCGCCTCGCGACGTAACGGAAGGAATCGAATTAGAGGCTTTCACTCGTTCTGTCGACGTAAGATAATCTGGAGTTCGGCCCGCGCTTTCGCAACTGCAAGCGCGTCGAGATAAGTTATATTCACTCGACATCGTGGTATTCGGCCCGGCCGAAATCGGAGCCGAACAGCGCGGCTGCGGCGTCGTAGGGCGCGATGGTGTTGACGGTTGATTGCATGGCGTACTAGGCGCGCAATGCCTCGATCGCCGATGCATGGGCTAGCAACTGTCGACGAGGTTTGGCAATCGAGCACCTCCAGCTTGGGCGCCTCCTGCTTTGTGCCGCTCTCGATGATATTCCGATCGATTGTCATTTCTCTGCCTTCGCCGTCCTAGTTGGTCCGCCAGACTCTATGCGCTCGCTACCAGCCTGCCAGTCTGCGCCGTGTTGACGGATCATTTCGCTATGGGACCGTTTGATGAAGGCGCGCTCGACGCAAAAGCCGGCGGTGACTGAAGCGGCTACCGCTAGGCCGCAGGCGACGTAGTCATCCAGCAAACTCCAAATTATGTTACTGCCGGCGACGACGACAAAAGTGAGTGCCATGACGGTATTGCGAAATGCTTTAACCATGCTTGTTTCCCCGGGCGATCGGCGAGGGATGTTAACATTGCAACCAGGACGTTCTGCGGCGTTTGAGGGGCATGATCTGTCGTATTTCTGCTAGATCAGCTTGTGGTCGCGCGCGGCTAGACGGCACTCAGCGGTGCGGCAGTTCGCGCGAGGAGATCCTTCGCCGGCTTTTAACTGCACGATGGTCCCATGTAGCCGCAGGCCAGACGAACGACTCGAAAGAACTGGTGGCCGACACGGGATGTGATCACCCGGCACGAGGTCTGTCGGGCCGAAACAGCATCAGCAGCTCAGAGGCAATCCACTGCAATTGCTGTTGTGGCAGTGGCCTTCAGCGGCTGCGACGTTGGCGGTGGCTTGGTAAGACTCGTGGGAGGACCGGTTGCTCCGACGACATGTTAGGAGAACCGCATGGTGTGAGAGAGGCTTCGTCAATGACAAAGCCTCCGGACGGGGGCGGAATTGAACAAAACTACAGGCTAATCTGCCGAAATCCTGCAATGTGAGGCTGCTGACCAAACGATATAGCGCGCGAATCGCGCTAATATCGTGAGAGCGATGATGTTTTCGTCCGGCGCGTAGCAATGATATCGAGGCGCGAACGCAGCGCGGGCGTCCAAAGTTCCCTTGAGTCATCAAGGCCGGTGATGATGCGCGAGCAACGAATCCCCTTCCGAATTTTATATGACGGCGAGTGCTTCATCTGCTCTCGAACTGTGACTGGCATCAGAAAGTTGCGTCAGACGGTTGCTGTCCCTGGGTTTGGCGTCGAGGTGGACTTGGCCGTTTATAGTGAAAGCAACGCTCATCCAATCTCGAGCATGGAGAACGCGGCCATCCTTATCGCTATCCAGATGGTCGCGCGCGCCAGCCATGCTCGTGTTGCGCGGCGCCGCGCCGCCCCGGGCGCATAGTTGTCTTGCCATGCTCGGAAAGTTCGATGAGTTGCCCCGCTGCGCTCCCAGCCGATGGCCGCATTTGACAACATGACGACGCAAGGGTGCTTGAAGGCCGGCTCGGACGACCAATGCGGTCGCTTGGAATTCATTCTGTACGAAACGTACAAAGGACGTGCTGTGTGCGAGGTTGATAACGCGCTACGCGTGTCGAAATGAGCGCCGAATCTCTTGCGCGCGAACCGTGAAAAAAACCAAATGTGCTTGCGGTTTCGAGATGAGATGATGGAAGGCGATGTGCTGGGGGACGATGGTGGCCAACAATGACATTGCTTTTGAGATCGATGACAAGAATACCGTTGATCAAAACATCTCGGCGCTCGCGGCCGCGCTGAAACGAATCGACGATCCGCTAGCGGACGTCCTGTCAGAGGCACTTGAAAAGCTCAGCCTGGAAATCGCCGTCGATCAGGAGGCGCTCCTCGATGCGTTGTACGCAGCGACTGAGCCGGTGCAGCCGCATCAGACCTGCCCTGAGGAAAGCACTGCCCAATGAGCGGCTGGTATCTTCAGAAGGTTTCAATCGAAGGCTTTCGCGGCATTAACAATGAGGGTGCTCCCCTCGTTCTCAAACTCAAGCCGGATTGCGTCAACTCCATCTCCGCGCCGAACAGTGTCGGGAAAACGTCGATTTTCGATGCGGTGGTCTACGCGATTACCGGTCGCATTCCCAAGCTCGACGAGCTGCCAGCGGCCGAAAAAGGCTCGTCCTACTACCTCAACCGCTTCCATGCGGGTGGTGTTGGAACGATCACCCTGACCCTTGTGCCAGCCGGTGGCGGCGCCGAGGTCGATGTGACGGTCCGGCGCGATGCGGCCGGCGGGCGAACCGTAGCAGCAAGTACCGGGGCAGACGGAAACGCGATTCTGGCCGACCTCAATCGCGAGTTCGTCCTTCTCGATGGAAAAACATTTCAGGACTTTATCGATCTAGCGCCCCAGAAGCGCGGCCGATCGTTCGCCGGGCTGCTAGGCCTGAAGCGGTATTCGGCACTGCGACAGGGGGTGGCCTCGCTGACAAATACGAGAGCATTCAACAATCACTTTGGCGTCGCCACCAAGGAAGCCAAGCAGAACACTGCGACTGTCTCCCTCCAGCGAGCGCAGGCCAACATAAGGGAGGCCTTCACTGCGCTTGTTGGTGACGAGTACGATCCGGCAGAAGCCGAAACATCTATGCTCGCGAAGGCGCATTCCGCTCTCAGTGGCATCGAACTGCTCAAGCCCCTTTGCGAGGGGCGGACGTTCGAGGAGATCGACCCCCGAGTTGCGTCGATGCAGCGAAGGCCGCGGAAGGAGGTGAGGCGAGAGCAGAGCTCGCAAAAGTCTTGCGCGACGAGGCGAGGTGGTCGGAGGCACTGAAAGCCGCGCCGAGCGAAGAGGACGCCAAGCGCCTCGTGGAGCTGGCCGATGCTCGTGATACCGCCTTAAAGCTTACTCAAGGCGATCTTTTCCGACAGCTCTACGGCCTCAGCGAAATCATCATCGCGGATGACGGTTGGGTGGATAAATGTGTCTGCCCGACATGTGATCGATCTAGTGCCGGTTCGCTGCTCGACCATGTTCGTCACAAGCTCGCGGCCTTTGAGGCGGTGGAGACAGCTTCGGCCAATCTGGCCCAAGAATGGACCAAAAAAGGCTGGAATCAGCTCGACGAGCTGGAACGGTTAGGGCAGCAACCAGATGAGCAGGCCCTATTCGCCCAGGCAAAGGACATCGGATTGAAGGGAGTCATCGACGGGGCGCGCGCCCGCTCGGTCGTGGGATGGAAGGAGACGCTGACTGATCGCGCGGTCGCCAAGCTCGAGCACCTCACCCACAGCAAAATCACACTGGAGAAGAGCCTTCCCGACAAGCTCACGGCTGTCGTGGAGAAAGCTGAAGCCGCACGCCGCCTCCAGAGCAATTTGTCGGACCTGCGCGCCGCCGTAAGAGAGCAATCCGCCATCGCTGCCGAACTTGCGCGAATTGCTCGGGTCAAGAGCTTCCTTGACACGGCCAACTCACGCGTCGCCAGTGCCGAGTCCGCCGCAAGCGCGCGTCGGCTCGCCGCAATCGAGCCTGTTACGCGAAGTGTTTTCGCGGCCATCATGTACACCGACGTGGTGCCGGCCCTGAAAAAGCGCGCCGGCAGCGAAGATATTTCCATCTCTCTCGCTCAATTCTGGACACTGCCGGACATCTCGGCCCAAGCCGTCCTCTCCGAGAGCTATCGCAACGCCTTCGCGATCAGCGTCTATTTGGCGGCCGCCTCGCTCTATGGTGGGGGCGCCAAGTTTCTGATTCTCGATGATGTCACATCGAGCTTTGATTCCGGGCACCAGTTCCATCTGATGAACGTGATCAAAGGACAATTTGCGCGCCCTGGGGTCCCAAATGGCCCGCAGGTCATCCTGTTTAGCCATGACACAGTCCTGGAGAAGCTCTTCAACACGAATGCCAACGAGGGCGGTTGGTGGCATCAGTGCATTCAGGGCACCGCGCGAACATCGGTGCTTCCGCAGTCCGGCGCAATCCACAAGATCCGCGATGCGACTCACGCCTTTCTCGATACCGGAAACACCGACGATGCCGCGCCTCGGATCAGGCAGTACCTCGAGTTCAAACTCGAGGAGGTCATCTCGAGGGTCGGCATTCCCGTGCCTATCGGCATTGCCTTCAATGACGACAAGCACATGGCAAAAAACCTTATAGACGCCATCAAGGCAGCCGTCGACCTCCATGAGGCGGCCGGACGCCTGGTCGTGGAGCCTGCCCAGCTCGCCGGCCTCGGCACTTCGGTGGCGACAATCGTGAGCAACTACCTCTCGCACTGGTCTACGGGGCAGACCCACGCCTTCACGGCACCATCACTTAAAGGAGTAATGCAGGCGATCGAGAATTTCGCGGGTTGCTTTCAATTCGAGCATCCGGCAGGCTCGGGTCAATACCGCTACTATAAATCTCTTAGCCAAAAGCTTTGAGCGTGGTGTAACATTTCGAGCTCTGCCAATATCAAGATTGCGGGCTTGTGTCCTCATCCGGAAGACGAGCTGCCTGCTATGGATATAGGAGCGAACATCAAGTCGCGCCGACTTGCCGCAGGTACTCGCGGTATCGGCCACTGCAAAACTGAAGCTCGTGACAGACCGGCTCGCGATTGAGGAAGGCGCAGGGCTAATCACCATATACGCGGCGCTGATGGCGGCGACGCGTGCTGCCAAGCAGCTGAATGACCATGCCGTACGCGCGAACATGACACTCGTCTACCGCTCAGGAAATCAAGGCAATGACGGCACGGTGCGATGCGCTCGAAGGGCTCTTCGGAAAAGAAATGCACAACGAATATGGCTGGGCCTCGGTAGCTCTCAAAAATCCCAAGCCCGAGTCAGTCCAGCCGGTTCATTTGGTCGGACAGCGCAACTCTGGCTTTACCGATCCGATCCATATGATGGCCATCTTGCTCAATATCGCGACTAGTTCGCTGCTCTCTATTCGCCCGACCGTCGACAACGTGATATTCCTGAAAATTATCAGTGACCTATCGAACGATATCGGGAGCGTCGCCCTAACGGTTGAAAAAGCGAGCTTTGCCAAGGCGCAGGCAAAGCCGAAGCCAAAGAAGCGAGCGAGACCCGCGGCGCGAAAGAAGAAGAGCAAATAGCCCCTGCTATGCCCGCGCACCACCCTGAAGTTCGGTCTCGATCTGCTTTAGAATCTCGATAGCACCCGCAGTGTCAGAGGCGACCCGGCACTGAAACAGTCGATCTAGAGCAACGTGACGTGCGACGAGAGTGGAGTGCAGCCCATCTTCAGAAGAAAGCCTGGCAATAAGCCAGCGCTGCCGATGCGTGCTCAACATACAAGTCATCGCTGGTAAAACGCCGCGCCTTGTCCCATCGGAACGCCGCATGCAGCGCAGCATGAATGTGCAGCGCGCGAAGCTTTGCAGGACTTGTAGACGCTTCTCGAGCACAATGCAGAGCAGATTTGCCACTGGTTCCAGAACGCCGCCCATCCTCTCCTGGCCATATCGCCTATCACGTCCATGGCGATATCGGCGCCAAGCTCAATCGTGCCCTTAAGCTCGGTCTCCGAGGCTTGGGCGAAGCTCTTCAGTTAATCTGCGTGTTGCTTTACGCCCTCGTTCAATCCAGAAACGGTGAAATCGAGGCGTCAGGCGGCGACTTTCCTCCGATCATACGCATGACCTCTTCAAGCGGCATATCCACAGCGGTCGAAGAACGCCTTCTGCAACGTAAGCTCGGTTGCGGCATCGGCGCCGTGTTGGTCGGATGAACGAATCCAGTAGTGAATGCGCTCCTTGACCAGACCAGATGATGCAACGGATGCAAATGGTCGCAGCCGTCTGCGCCGTGCAAAAAGTGAGAGACCTCGGTCCCGAGCCGCAAATAGAGCATTTGAACCAGCTACTGATGCAAAAGCGCGAGCAGTTGGCCAGGATCGGCCCTTCTTTGGGGGTGGCCTCGCGGGGCCTGAACATGCGCCTGCATTGATCATCTCCCGGTACGGCGCTCATGTGATGCTGCTTTCTTGACTTACCCAATGTTACCCAACTTCGATCTGAATGGGTGCATATGGGCCGAAAATGACGGTTAGCGTTCCCGATACTCGCGGCCCTGGAAGAGGAGGGGCACGTGAATTTCCGGGCCAAAGAGCCCAGAGGAGGGATTAATGCCAAGGACGCAAGCCGCTCTGCGCGGCCATTCGGCTTATTTCTTCAAAACCGCTCTGATTTGCTCAACTCTCTTTGGCGGTGCGGCCGCATCTTTCGTCCAGGCCAAAGCGCAGGATATCAACTGGCGCCAGTTCGAGGGCTCTTCGATCGTGTGGGCTTACGACATCCATCCATATGCTGACGCCGTTGCAGCACAGCTGCCTGAGTTCGAGAAGTTGACAGGCATCAAAGTGACGCCCGAGCTTTATCCGGACGACGCCTACTGGAATAAGCTGACCATCCAGCTGAGCACAAAGTCGCCCTCGTGGGACGTCGTCGGCACGGGGATTCAGCCGGCTTGGGATCTCGCGCCCGGTCAACTGCTCGAGCCGCTCGACCGCTATCTGAACGACCCAAAGCTCACCTCGGCAAGCTATGACTACAAGGACTTCTTCCCCGCATTGCGTGACGCGCTGACTTGGCAAGTCAATGGCGGCCAAATCGAAGCGGGCCGGGGTCAAGTGTGGGCTATCCCGCACGGGTTCGAAAACATCCAATTGTTCTACCGTAAGGACATTCTGGACAAGCACGGTATCAAGCTTCCGACAACCCCGCCGGAGATGTCCGCGGCTTGCGAGAAGCTGAAATCTGCGGATCCGGCGATCACACCTCTGGGCGTGCGGGGAGTCCGCTTTTGGAGCAGCATCCACACGGCCGCAATCTCGATTGCCAAGTCTTACGGTGTGCACGACTTCGTCGTCAAGGACGGCAAATTAGAAACTGGTCTCGATTCGCCCGAGTCCGTCGCCTTCCACAAGGACTATGTGGAGATGATCAAGAAGTGCGCTGCTCCATCCTTTGCCAACGACAACTGGTATCAGGTGGTCGATGGCATCAATTCGGGTCGGACAGCGATGGCGATCGATTCCAACATGTTCGGGTTCTGGAACGATGTCGTCGGCAAGCCCGCTTCGGGCAAGATTGCATTCGCTCCCCCTCTGCGAGCTCCGAACGGCAAGAATTTCGAATCGAACATCTGGATCTGGTCCCTGGCCATGAATGCGGCCTCTCAGAAAAAGGGAGCAGCCTGGCTGTTCATCCAGTGGGCGACGTCAAAGCAGGTCGAGCTCAACGGTGCCGTCGCCGGGAAGCTCGTCAACTCTCCGCGCGCCTCGACCTGGAGCGACAAGGTTTGGCTCGACTACGCGGCCAAACCGGAATTCACGAACTTCGTGGATACCTTCAAAATCGTGCAGGACAGGGCTGCATTGGCCTTCACGCCGCGCGCGGGATTTGCCGAGGCAATGAACGCCTGGGCAGTCGCCATGCAGAAAATGGTCAACGGCGCGGACGTGAAGGCGACGTTGACCGACCTCGCCTCCGAGATCCGCTCCTCCATGTAAGGAGGTCGGGGGCGGCATAAGGGTTTGCCGCCCCCACCACGCCCGAGTATCTTTTGAGAAGTGAGCGATGGACCTTCAAGGCATCGACGCAATCGTGACGCTACAATCATCGGCAGACCAGCTGGCCTCGTCCAAAAACGAGCAGGTGCAAAAGGCCGAGCAGAATGCTCATGACTGGTGGAGCCTTGCTGCGATTGCCCCCGCAATCATCATCCTGCTTGGATTTCTTTTTCTGTTTTTCTATGGGGTCTTTCAATCACTGACCGATCTCAAGTTTGGCCGTCCCGTGGTTCGCTTCATTGGATTCACCAACTATGAAGTGGCAATCAAGACCCAAGATTTCTGGAATAGCGTGCGGGCGACTACGGCGTATGCCTGCTCCGCCGTGCTCGCCGAAGCGTTCTTTGGGCTTGCGCTCGCGAAATTGTTCGCAAGTGGGGTGTTCCTTGCGCGGCTGATGCGGCCCGTCATTCTCCTTCCCCTGGTTCTGCCGCCAATGAGCGTCGCCTTGATGTGGACCACAATGATGGATCCGCAGAATGGGATCCTGAACTATTTGCTTTCGCTCGTTGGGATCGATCGGTTCGCATGGATTTCGGATGCCAGCACGGCGATGTGCTCGCTGGTTCTCATCGACATATGGACTTACACACCATTTTTTGCGCTAATCATCTTCGCCGGCTTGCAGGGCATCAATGATGAGGTCAGAGAAGCCGCGCGGGTCAATGGCGCGCGAGGTTGGGCAACGTTCCTCTATATCGAGCTTCCGCTCATTGCGCCGTACATCCTGATCGCCGCGGTATTTCGGCTGATCGAATCGCTCAATCAGTTTGATATCATCTTCGGAACAACCCAAGGGGGACCGGGTGACAGTACCTCGGTGCTTTCGGTCCGCGCCTACATCACGGCCTTTCAAAATCTCGCCTTCGGGCGTGGTGCCGCGCTCATGGTCGTCAATTGGATGATCGTGCTTCTCGGGACGATGGCCATGGTCAAGTTGTGGCGGTTGGTCCGTCGGCGCGTAAGCTAGAGGAGGCTGACATGCGTTTCAATCGCTCAACGCCTGCAAGCTTGTTCTTTAATCTGCTGATTGTTGCTTGTACGCTGATCCTGACGTTTCCGCTGGTCTGGATCGTGATGATGTCGCTGAAGCAGCAGGCCGAGGTCATGACCTGGCCGCCGCGCTTTATCTTCACTCCAACATTTGAAAACTTCCGCGTTCTGTTCGATGCAGCCCACGCCGGGGCAACAAGCTACGGCACCATCAAGGTTGATTTCCTGACCCCGGTCACCAATAGCGTCGTGATCTCGCTTGGTGCGGTGCTCGTATCGCTCATTGCTGGGGTACCGGCAGGCTACGTCCTGGCGAGGCGTGATATCCCTATGAAGGAGGACATCGCATTCTTCATTCTGGGCTTCCGCTTCGCGCCGGCTCTCCTTGTCGTCATACCGCTGTTCAGCGTGTTTCAGACAGTCGGCCTTTATGACACCTATTTCGGTATGATCTGGGTCTATCAAGTCGTCACGCTGCCAACGATCATTTGGCTGAGCCGTTCATATATCGAGGATATCCCAAAGGACATTGAGGAGGCGGCCGCCATGGATGGCGCAAAGCCATTCCGGGTCGTCTGGCACATCGTTCTTCCGCTTCTAAAGCCCGGCTTGATAGGCGCTTCTTTGCTTATCTTCCTGCTCGCGTGGCACAACTTCGCGCTCGGCCTGATCCTCAGTTCGACGAAAGCACCAGTCACCGTCGCCCTGCTCAAGCTGCTCAATCCGGGCGTTCAGTTCTATCCGGTGATGGCTGCGGGTCTGGTGGTGACCATGATTGTGCCGGTCGTCCTGATCATCCTTGGCCAGCGTCATCTCGAACGTGGTCTTACCTTCGGGGCCGTGAAATGAGCCCCAGACCATTGATGTTCTTCGGAACGACCAATCTCGACCTCTGCTTCAACGTCGAGCGGCTTCCAATGCCGGGTGAAAGCCTGATGGGAAGCTTAAAGCGGAATGCGGGAGGCAAGGGCGCCAATCAGGCGGTCGCCGCCGCTCGATTGGGCGTTCGGCCGAGCTTGTACACCCGACTTGGCGATGACGACGCCGGTCGATCCTTGCTGCAAGCGCTGCGTGAGGCAGGTATCCGTCTCGATGCCATAGCGGTGTGCCCAGGGGAGATATCGGGTTCTGCTCTCGTCCTTGTCGGTGACGACGGCTCCAACATGATCGTCATAGACCCGGGCGCCAATGCAAATGTCACACCAAGCATGGTCGAAAAGGCGGCCGAATTCATTGAGCGGGACGCAATCGTCGTTGCCGAGATGGGCATGCCGGTCCCCGCGCTCAATCACCTCTTTGCAATGAAGAGCAGCAAAGGATTCGAGCTCATTTTTAATCCGGCGCCTGTGAGGGCGGGCCTGTCGGCGGCGGCATGGAGGAGTGTCGATTTCGTCACTCCAAACCAGACGGAAGCTTTCGAGCTCACCGGTGTCGAGGTGCACGACTTCGACAGCGCAGCTCATGCGGCCGCAAAGCTTCTCGATCTCGGGCCAAGAGCTGCGCTGATCACGCTTGGTGCGCAGGGGGCCTACTACGCAGATGCCAGCGCGTCTTTTGCGCTCCGGGCATTTCCTGTGAAGGTCGTTGATACGACCGCCGCGGGCGATGCCTTTAATGGAGCCTTCGCAGCCTCTCTTGCCCACCGGTTGCCGATACGAGAAGCGATCAAAAAGGCGCTCGCGGTTGCCGCCTTATGTGTGACGCGACGCGGCGCCCAAAGCTCGATGCCCAGCAGTGGGGCCGTCGACGAATTTCTGAATTCTCAAACGATCTTGGAGTTGGAATGACCGAACAGTTCTCAGTTGCAGACAGGACCGTGCTCGTGACCGGTGCGGGCGGGGGCATTGGCTCAGCCATTGCCAATGCTTTCCGTCAAGGCGGTGCGAACGTCCTGGCAACCGACGTAAATGTGGAAAACCTCCGGGACATTCTGACGCGCTTGCCGCACGGCAATGGCATCCTGCCTATGAGCATGGACGTCTCACGAGAAGATGATGTCGGCAGGGTGCTTGATGAGATCGCCAAGCGCTTCGGCAGGCTCGATGTTTTGATCAACAACGCCGGAATAAAATCGGCTCAGCCGCTTCTGACCGGCAATGCCGATAGAATCGAAAAAACCATACAGATCAACTCCGTCGCGGTGCTTCGCTGTGCCAAGCAAACGATCGAGCGCTTCATGAAGAGCAAGGGCGGCTGCATCGTCAATGTCGGGTCCTCGTTGTCATCTCAAGGCGCGGTTTTCAACTACCAGGCTGGCGGCGCTGATTATTGCTTGTCAAAGGCAATCGTGCACGACGTGACAAAGCTGCTCGCTTATGAATGTGCTCCGCTCAAGATCAACGTCAACGCGATCGCACCCGGGATTATCGATACACCCATGCACGGGCGTCCGCGGGAGGAGACCGAAGCGCGCCACAGTGGCCGAATTCCGCTGGGCCGGGTCGGATTGCCGGAAGATATCGCAGGTCTCGCGGTGTTCCTAGCTAGCCCCGCTGCTTCTTACATGACCGGGCAGATTGTCCATGTGAATGGCGGGATGCTGATGAATGGTTAGCACCGGCTCCAACGTCAACTGGCCGCCGATAGAAGGTATTATCTCCGATCTGGATGGCGTCGTCTATCGCGGCAGCATCGCAATCGCGGATGCCATAGAAGCGTTTACGCGATGGCAGAAAGCCGGCCTGCCGTTCTGTTTTGTGACGAACAATTCCACGCATACCCCGGAGGACGTCGTCCGCAAGCTGAGAGGATTTGGTCTTTCCATCGCACCGTCAGAGGTCGTTACAAGCGCCATCGCCGCCGCAGAACTCATTCGAGCGAATTATCCGCAGTTGACGCGAATCTATGTCATCGGCGCTCCCTCGCTTGTCACGGCCATGCGCGATGTTGGGCTGGAGGTCACTAACCGGACGCCCGAAGCCGTTGTGATGGGGCTTGATCGGGATATCACGCACGAGAAGATGCGAATTGCCGTTAAGGCGATCCTCAATGGCGCTGTCTTCATCGGAACCAATCCCGATCTTCTGCTGCCGACGGCCAGCGGGTTTGAACCTGGGGCTGGCGCGACGATTGCAGCTGTGGCTGCCGCCACGCAAGTGCAGCCTTCGATCGCCGGAAAGCCGCAAGTGCCGATGATCGAGACAGCGCTCTCACGCCTCGGCACGAACCGCGCTTCGACCATTATGATCGGAGACCAAGTTCCTACGGATATTCAAGCCGGAAAGAGGGCGGGTCTTGCCACGGTGCTTGTCACAACCGGCGTGCCGATGCGTCAGGATCCGTTCTTGATCGCCCCCGACTTCATCGTATCGAGCTTGCGCGAAATTGAGGTAAGTGCTGCTCGCGCGGCTCAGGCGCGACAAAGGAGGGCATAATGGCCAACGTTCGCCTGGAAGGCCTCAAGAAGGCCTATGGGACTATCGAGATCCTGCGTAATATCGACCTGACCATCGATCACGGCGAATTTGTCGTCTTCGTTGGTCCGTCCGGGTCAGGAAAATCCACCCTTCTGCGCATGATTGGCGGGCTCGAGCCCATTAGCGGTGGGCGGCTCCTCATCGACAATGAGCTCGTCAACGACATCGATGCGGCCGATCGCAACCTCGGCATGGTCTTTCAAAGTTACGCTCTCTATCCGCATATGACGGTGAGAGAGAACCTGGCCTTTCCCCTGCGCATGGCCAAAGCCTCGAAAGCCGAGATCGCCGCTAAGATATCCAAAACAGCGTCGCTATTGCAGATCGACCAGCTATTGGATCGCAAGCCTCGACAGCTTTCGGGCGGGCAACGCCAGCGCGTCGCAATCGGGCGCGCCATCATGCGAGAACCAAAAGTGTTCCTGTTCGATGAGCCCCTGTCCAACCTGGACACCGAGTTGCGCGTGCAAATGCGGGTTCAGATCGCCAAGCTCCACAAGCAGCTCGGAAATACCATGATCTATGTGACGCATGACCAGGTCGAGGCGATGACCATGGCCGACAAGATCGTCGTCCTCAAGGACGGCAACATCGAACAGGTCGGCAGCCCCCACGATCTATATCACAATCCCGCCTCGCGCTTTGTGGCAGGATTCATCGGCTCGCCGAAGATGAACTTCCTGGGCGCCAAGGTCGAGGCAGCTCACGAGCATGGCCTGCACGTCCGACTGGAGGCCGGTTCTACAATTTCCGTTCCGGTCCAGCCGGACCAAATGCTAGTTGGCAAGTCGGTCACTGTCGGAATTCGCCCGGATGACTTCTCCTCACCGGCACCCGAGCAGCAGGAGATCTCCATTGGCCTCGAGGTGGATTTCGTTGAGCATCTCGGTAGCGTCACGTACATCTACGGTAACGTTGGAGACGAAACGGTCGTCGCCAGGGCGCCAAAATCCGGCTCGCGCAAAGGCGCCGGAAAGCTCACCCTGACTGCCGCTCCAGCCGATTGCCACTTGTTCACGAGCAATGGAAAGGCGGTACGGCGGTTGCAAGCACCTGCGACTTGGAGCTAGTCTTGACGTCGAGCCGTGCGATGATGCCGGCTCAGGATCGACACGCGGACCACTGAGGTGAAGGGAGCGGGCATCAGGCAGTTCTTCCGGAATTCCCGTTCGTTTGTCCTTGGTGCGGGGATCGGATCGGGCATGACGGCCAGGGCCGCCGAGCGGGCGGGCGCCGATTTTGTGCTCGCACTCAATGCTGGCCGTTTTCGTGCCATGGGCGGGGCTTCGCCCGCCTCCATTCTTCCAATCCGCAACAGTAACGAGTTCGTAGCGGGGTTCGGACGGACCGAGATTCTGCCAAATACGAAACTGCCGGTCTTCTTCGGCACCTGTACATTCGACCCCGAGCTTGATCTGGATCGATGGCTCGACCGGATCATCAAATGGGGATTTGCTGGCGTGACCAACTTCCCTTCGGTCATACACATCGATGATGACCGCAGGTCGTTGCTCGAGAAGTCCGGCCTTGGCTATTCCCGGGAGATCGAGCTCCTTGTGAAGGCTGCAAAACGCGGCCTGATGACGATTGGCTATACTCGCAGTCAATCTGAGGCGCGTCGAATGGTCGAAGCCGGCGCCGAGGCCATTTGCATCAACTTCAATCTAAACCGCGCGGTTGAAAGCGGGTCCGATCCCTCGATCAGCCTGTCTGAACTTGCAGCGCGTACGAATGCCGTTGCGCGCGTTGCTCAATCCGTCAACAAGAGCACCATCTGCTTGCTTGGGGGCGGCCCGATCACAAAGCCAGACGAGCTCCTGGACATCTGCCGCGAAACCGGAATCCAGGGGTTCATCGGAGGCTCTTCGCTGGACCGCGTGCCTCTGGAGATGTCGGTCCTCGAGGTGACGTCGGGCTTCAAGACCATCCACCTGTTGCGCGAGAAGGTGGATCTGCTCGAAAGGAAGCTGCAGTTGAGTGGCTTCAGGCACGGCGTGATCGCGCAGTCCTCGGCAATGAAGCGCATCCTCGAGATGACCAAACGCGTCGCGGCAACCCCCAGCCCAGTCCTGATCTGGGGAGAGGCCGGTTCCGGCAAGCGTAGAATAGCAAGCCTGGTTCACGCGTTCAGCGACCGCAGGCACGCCAAGGCGACGCTGTTTCATTGCCGACCAGGTCCGGCGATGGATACACTCGGCCCGTTTTTCGGCGCCGAGCGCCTTGAGAGTGGCAGACGCCAATTGTCGCTCCTGGAGGCGTCGAGCGACGGCGCCGTCTTGCTGCTGCATGTTGACCAACTTTCGCGCGAAGGCCAGGAACGCCTCGCCGATTACCTGGAGACAGGCGGGTTTACCCCTCTGAACGGGGTCACTGTCATGCGTTCCCACGCCCGGATCATTGCGACCGCGACGGTGGCCCGAGGCGCTGGGCTTGAAACGGTTCTGGGCGCGCGGCTTCTCGACCTTTTTACCGGGCTGGATGTCCAGTTACCTTCGCTACCCGACAGGCTTGAAGATCTGCCGCAACTCGTTCAACACTTCACCGTCGAAGCCAAAGGAGATTCCAGCGCCCAGACGCTCACGATAGAAAACTCTGCATTCCTTGCGCTCGCCGGGCACGACTGGCCAGGCAATTTGCGCGAGCTGCGGCAGATCGTGAACCAGCTCGTGACTCTGCCATCCAGTCACATCACGGGAGAGGTGCTAAAGCCGTTGTTGGAGCCACCTTCAGGCGCACGGCCCGCGGCCACGCTGTCCGAGCGAGACTGGATTATCGAGGGCCTGAAGAGAAACCGGCTTCACCGCGGCAAGACTGCTCGCTCTCTCGGGCTTTCGCGCAAAACCCTCTACAACAAAATTAAGAAACTGCGGATCCTCGAATAAGGCCTCATGCCCGTCGGAGCGGCTGCTTGGCCGTGGCAGCCTGCTCCAGGGAGAACTTCGGTACCGACGACGATCCATGAGAGCCAAGGCTCACGAGCCCGATGTCAGATCCAATCGGCAGCGCAAGCGCCTCGGGTCGCAGATAGACGGACCCATCCAGCTGCGAGCCTAGGCGTTGCTCCGCTACTGTCATCTTTGCCTCGTCCGCCGCAACAAACAGGACTTTGAACCCTCGGCTTGCAAACCACTCCATACGGCGAAGCTCGAGCTCCTGACCGCGATCGAGCGGCACTCCTGCCGGTGTCCGTTCAATCATGGAGGCAGGCGGAAAGTTCGTCACTCCGGTCATCCTTGCGCCTTCCAACAAATCACCAAGATCTTCCCAGCATGCAAACGGGTCGATCATGACGATCGCTGCATAGCAGGAAGGGGGCACTTTGGGCCCCGCTTGCAAGTCCCGCAGGAGACAGTCGTTCCAGTCGATGACGGGAAGCGTGGCCATGACCAGCATGGCGTTCTGTGGAAGGGTCCGCAGTGACGGCGCATAGATCGTCATCTGATCACCGCGAGACGAGGAGAGACTTACGGCAAGGCGACCTAAGACATTGGCTCTCACGGTTTCTACCCAACCCTACCCAATTGATGCTTCCGCCGATCTTACACGCCGCTTCATCCAGGTCTAGACCACGACGTCGATCGTTATCGGAAGGAATGGTCGTTGGCGCCGTTCCTCCTGGCTGCTTAACTGGGCTCTCCGCGCCGTCCTGAGTGCCGATGCGATTTGCTGCAGGGTACTGAGCGAGCTCGGCTCGCGGTGAAAGAGGGCCGTGAAGCGTCTCGGGTAAAAAATTCGGGCGAGCTATCTGCGCCCTACGGATCCGCTAGCAGACCGGCTCGTCTGCTTCCTCCCTGACTGGCGCCGCTGCTGGAAACTCCGGCAGCGGCATCTTTTTGACTCGGACCGCGCTTCGCCGCGCGAGAAAACTGGTGTCACGGAATTGGACGGCTCGCGACCATGCCGGAGCCTAAATTCATCAAAGATCCGCCAGCTACGCTTGCCCCGGTCGGTTCATGGGAGGCGGCTTCCAATCCACACGGTGGCGCTCAATCACCTCGTTTCGGAACTGCTGTACCTCATCGGGCGCCTTCATCGAAACGCAGAGGGCCCCGTCAGGTCGCTCCATCGCGAGCGATCCTTTCGATGATGCGGCAGGCCCCGGCACGCTCTTGGCTGGCTAAGGACCTCGGACGCTAATATCCCCCAATGAGCCTACCATGTGTGTAAGTTCAACGGGTTAGATGTGGTAGATCTACCAGCCTCGGCGTCGGGAGAATGTTTGTGAAAAAGTCGGCAAGAACTACTTTATAGTTGGCGTTTTGATGGTTTAGCTCCCTTCGTCTAGCGGTGAGGACGCGGCCCTCTCAAGGCTGAAACAGGGGTTCGATTCCCCTAGGGAGCGCCAGCGAATTCTAAGCCATTGAAAAGATGAAAACTCTAAGCAATCATGAGCTTAGAGGGGCCGCCCTGCTACACAAACGTAGCCCACAAAGGTGGTCCACAATGGCGCCTTTGAGTTACATGCAGCGACGGGCATCCGGCACCTACGAGTTTCGAAAGAGACTGCCTGAAGCATTGGCAGGAAAGCCAGTTCCTTCGCATATGCGCGATGGGTTTGCCGATCTGGTCAACTCCAAGACGGGGCGTTTCAAGCGCGAACTCGTCCGATCCCTTCGGACGAAAGACCTTAGAGAAGCCAAAAGGCGCGACCATCGAGCAGCGCTCCAAGCGAGCAAGCTCTTCGAGGATGCAGTGAGTGCGCTATCGTCGCGTGACGTTACGCTGGCAGCCTCTCCAACCCTCGATTTGGAAGAGCTGGGCCAAGAGGTCTTGGTCGAACTTCTTGGTGGGGATGAAGCTGAGCGTCTGGACGGAGATGATCGTCCGCACCTGCAAACGCCTGAGGATCGAGCCAAATGGCCTGATCTCCTGGAAGTCCCGCCAAGCACTCAAATAGGAATGTCGGCCGATCATCTTCATGCCTACGGCGAATTACTGCCGGTGTTTGAAGACGAGTTCCGCGCAGCATACGCTCGGCGAGACCCGAAGATTGTCTATCCGGAGACAAACATCGCACTAAAGAAGCGTGGAATATATTGGAGCAAGTCCTCGTCAGAGTTTCAGGCTGCGGCCCTAGTGGTGCTTGAGGCGCACGTCCGTGCTTATGACGCGATGGGTCGGCGGCAGCGCGGCGAGATTATTTCAACGCCAAAGGTCGCTCCGGCAAAGAAGGAGCTTGGCCCAAAACCTTCGGAAGCGTTGAAGGCATGGGCAGCCGGTGGAGTTGCACAGAACGCGAAGAAGCCGAACGCCAACACCGTCACGGAGGCGGAGCAGGCGGTTCGATACTTTCATGAGCTTCATGGGGACTTGCGCTTAGGGGAGATCACTCGCGAGAAGGCCAGGGAGTTTCGTGACGCTGTTGCAAAGGTGCCGAGCGCTCTTCCAAGGGACCTCCGCAAACTGCCCCTTCCGAAGTTGCTTGAACGCGATCTCAGCGGATTTAAGCCGCGCATGGCCACGACCGTAAACAAGATCGTTCAGATCTTGGGCGGGATCGTCTCCCGGGCTGAGCGAGAGGGTTTTTTGGACAAGGTGCCCGGTTACGTGAATCCGTTTGGCAAAGCTATTCGGTTCTCCGTTGATCGCAATGAGGCAGCCCGAAAGAATTTTGATAAGGCTGACCTCAGAGCGGTTTTCTCGTCACCTGTTTTCTTGTTGGGTGAGCGTCCGGCCGGCGGCGGCGAGGAGGCAGCCTTTTGGTTCCCCCTGATCGGACTTCTATCGGGGATGCGTCTGGATGAAATCGCTCAATTGCGAATCCGCGACCTACGGCAGGATGATGATACCAAGCGGTGGTACTTCGATATCGACCGGACGGGCGGGCGATCGACGAAGAATTCCTCATCGATCCGTCATGTCCCGATGCATCGTGAACTGAAGCGTATTGGCTTGCTGCGATATCGACAGTCGCTCATGAAGGCAGGCCTTAAGCTCGATGATCCTCTGTGGCCTGCCGTGATGGCTGAGGGCCAAAGAACCCGGTCGTCGGCTTGGTCGAAGTGGTTTGGGCCGCTATCTACGCTCGACATGCGGCATCGCCGATATCGCCAAGGTGTTTCATTCTTTCAGGCACACATTTAAGCGCATGACTCGCGATGCAGGTCTCCCAGAGGAATTGCATGATGCGCTGACAGGTCACGCGAACAGCGGCAGTGTGGGTCGTTCGTATGGTCGTGGCTTTTCCTTGAGTCCTCTGGCCAAGGCGATGGACGAAGTCGCTTCACCCGCCGATTTGACCACGCTCAATTGGTCTTCGGCAAACCAGACCTCGATACAGAGATCAGGTTTGTCTGCAAGGCCGAGACGTCATCTCGTATTGGCGTATTGAGTCGCGGACGTCTTGCGGGCCTTTATCTCGGCACAGGCGAGGAAAGCGCCATCGCGTAGGTGACTCTCATACGATTAGTCTTTGCGGACGCCATGCAGGTATGCCCCGAAAGGAGCCGCCGCCGTCAAGATCACGACGTTGCGAACGCGATCCACGATCACCCGAGCCCGTGCATTCTCTCGATGTGATTCATCGTGAGGAGAAAGACTACCGGTGTGCTGGCAACTAATATGACTATCATGGTTCAACGAGAAAATGCGACTCATAGTCCGTATACCGAAAGTCACCATGACTGCCTGCTTCCGAAGATGGAAGACGAGACAGGCATCATTGATGGGGTGGCGGCGGCCGTTCGGAAGGCCCGCAAGAGTCTCGGGCTGTCCCAAGAGGATTGGGCCTTAGAGGCGGGGGTGGACCGTACCTATGTCGGCCAGGTCGAGCGCGGCACTCGTAATTGCACGATTGTTGTCCTGGCTCGCTTGGCTCGTGCGCTGAAGGCAACCTCAGACCGGCTGTTGGTGCCCCAAAAGAAAACGCGGGGCTGATTCCAGAATCCGTCCGATGTCACCTCGGTTACTTTGAGCGCCCTTCCCGACCACCGGCCCCCTCGACATTCCAGACCAAGCCATCGCGGATGGGGAGGTGGTGGTCGTCCATGAGTGCCGGCCCAACTTTTTAGAGCTGCACGTTGGTCAGTTGTCCTGTCATTTACATACAACCGCAGCCCGACTATACTTATCCAATCTTGAGTGCAGCTTAATTTTGAATAACGACATAGCATCGGCGAAAGAGCCCTGGGGCGAGCGACGCTACGTAGCCTACCTTCGTTGTGCATACGCGAGCCGCCGTCATGGCTGAATGGATTGCAGAAATTTAGCGCGACTTGTTGCGCTGTCCTTTCCCTACTTCGCAACCGGTGGGAGGACATCCGATAAGAGCAAGAGCTTATTAAGGAGCTATTGCAGTGGCTTTCTTTGGGATTCCGATGGGCACAATAGGTGCTTTCGGTTTCGCCGTTGCCATCTTTGTTGGGCTCTCTAGTGCTTGCTATGCGGCACAAGATGACCGATTTGCGCAGTATCCGCGAGAGTTCTTAGCCAATCAATCAAATTCGTTGCTGCAAGCGGCAATTGCGCAAGACAAAAAGCGGCTTGAGGCACTGGAGAAGGAAGCGGCTGCCGCAGGTGGATTTAAGACTGCATCGGAGTCGATCGACTACGCCGTCGCCTTACTCGCAACTGGAAAACTCGACGACGCAAAGATCCAGCTCTCACGTGTTGAAACACGCAGGGACACTGGTGCCAGGCTCTCAACAGTCATTCGGCTCGTTAGATCACTCGTTTTCTTGAAGGAACGTGCCTTTGAGCCGGCCTCACGCGCCTTGTCCGAAGCTTGCTCCAGCGAGAGCGCTGCCGGCGTTAAGAAGGTCTGCCGTCACCTGGCGGCGCAGGTAGCGAGCCTAAGCGGAGATCACATACCCTCCCTCGCTGCTATTCGAAATCTCCATGACCAAGACGGGATGATTGAGTTTCCAGGAAATGCCATTGCTAGAGAACCCAGCTGGGATGCAGTGCGAGTGGCAGACTACGTTGTTCTGAAGTCGTTCGATGAAGCGGTGTGGGGGACGTACGAACAGGATCGGCATAGAAGTCGTGTTCGTGGCAACTACGTAGGCATGAACGATGTCTTTATGCGCTCTTCTTCATCGTTCGGCGAAAATTGGCGAGCTCTTGAAGAGCTACTCAAATTCGAGTTCGCACGCGGCAATTACCAAGCTGCACTGAATTGGATCAAGGAGTTTGAAATAAACATTCTCGCCCGAAATTGGCGACATCCTATTGAGACACGTGGCTATGCAGCCCGCGCCTACATGGGTTTGGGCAAGCACGAGGACGCCGAGGACGAGCTCAATGCGGCCGAAGAGTCGATCGATGACTTGTTCGAAGATCAAATCTCTCGCTACTTGGCGTGGATAGATTTGAGCAGGACTTTCAATGTTCCTGGGTTGGAGCAACTTGCGAATTCACGTCTGGAGAAACGTTGGGGCGCTACATCGTCACTAAAGGACATCGACTCTCAACTTGTCGCGTTCGAGTTCGGTATCATGTTGTTACAAAACTACAGTCGAATAGCTGATCTTCCAAAATTCGAAGGGCTTAGGCGGCAAATCGAACCCATCGCACTCCGAATTGAAGGAAAGATTCCCGCTCGGTGGCCCGGCAAGCGCTTCCATACAGGCTGGATCGAATTGGCGCTTGCCGAGACCATACTGAAGTACGACCCGCGGCCTGAACGGTTGACGGAGGTTGCGGTCAAGTTGGACCGGAACTTGGCGACATTGAAGGAAGTCATCGATCTGACTGGCTCAAACGGGCTTTTCAAGCCACGAGAGCTGAGGATGCGCGAAGAGACCTCTCAGAGAAACAAGACGAAGTTACACATCCTTCGTTCCGCCTCCGACCTTCAGCAAGAGCTAATTCCTACTCTTGGACGAATCTACCAGGAACTGAAATCATGGAACAAGGCCATCCCACTGCTGGAGAGCGCATACTACATCAGCATGCAAGAAAGCGTCTGTGGCCGTCCTATCGAGCAGTCGGTAATTTCCATCCGTTTATGGCAGGTCGCGCAGAAGCGGAATGCTGAATCAGATATGATGAATTGGCAGAGGAACTTAGAATCATGTCTGCTCATCTTTGATAATAAGGCGCCGCAGGTTGCCTGGCTGCTCGCACAAAGAGCACGGTCATATTTGTCGAGCAGCAACTACTACGGTACAGAATTCGCGCTGGCGCGAGCCATTTGGATTCAGCGAGAACTTGAGAGGCCAAATGACCGAATTCTTGCG
Source organism: Bradyrhizobium sp. USDA 4354 (assembly GCF_054060315.1). Classification (NCBI taxonomy): domain Bacteria; kingdom Pseudomonadati; phylum Pseudomonadota; class Alphaproteobacteria; order Hyphomicrobiales; family Nitrobacteraceae; genus Bradyrhizobium; species Bradyrhizobium sp. USDA 4354. The sequence goes on from NZ_JBSSDC010000001.1 coordinate 3,150,782, forward strand.
GCATATCTTCATCAACATGCGGAAGTCCTGCACGCAGAGGGCAGGGGCATGCTGGCTCTCGACCTACTCAAAGAGTCCGGGAACATAATTACTTCGGTAGATCGTCAAGGATGGACCCCTGAGGAGCAGACCCTCATCGAACGGCAAATTGCGATCTACGCCGATCTAGTAAACACAACCGCAAGCCCGAGAGAGAGAGTCCATTTACTTGACGCGGCTTTTGAGCTCTCGCAGAAATGGCTCAGCAACGAGGCCGGGCGTGCTGTCGAAGCGTTGGCACGCCGCAATGCAATTAAAGATGAGAAATTGGCATCGCTTGTACAGAAACGAGGAGAACTAAGCTACCAGCGCTCCCTACTGGAAAGTCAGTTTGCCAGCATAATCGGAACCTCAAGCTCTTCTGGGATAATACAAGCCCGCCAAAACATCGCAACTCAGCTCCGTAAACTTGAAGTCGCAATGGAGGGCGTAGACAAGAACATCTCCGCGGCCGGCAACGAGCTCATCAGTGTTCCCATTCTCAAGATCAGTGAAGTAGTTAGCCGGCTCGATAAAGACGAACAGCTTATCTACTTCGTCTTCGGGACCACCGACGTGGTGCGCTGGACAATAGCCAAGGACAAGCCAGCAACAATAGTCCGATTGCCGACTAAGCCAAGCGACATGTCGAAGATGATTGCCAAAGTGCGATGCAGCGTCGATACGCTGGTTTGGTCCTCTGACCGAAAGAAAAATACACGCTCCTGCGCTGGCAATGTTCAGCCTTTCTCACCGCAGCTCGATGCGCGTGATTTGCCATTCGAATTGGAAGCCGCGCACAGTCTATACTTGGCATTGTTTCAGGGGATTGATGGCGCTTCGGAAACGTGGACTATCATTCCGAGCGGAGCTCTCGCTTCTCTTTCCTTTGCGACTCTTGCAATCAGCGTTCCCGAATCTCTCGACGATAGTACGCCAGCCTATGCGGGCGCAGAATGGCTCGGCATCGAACGGACCTTGAACTTTTTGCCTGCGATTTCTAGCCTGAGAAGTCGCAACGCTTGGCCCAGCAAAGCACACGAGGCCTATGTGGGGTTTGGAAATCCGATTGCATTCAACCGACCCGGGGAGACTCAGATCAACGGGTGTCATGAGGAGCAAACGGCTATTTGCAGATTTAAGATGCCGAAAAGCCTGTTGACGGTGTCCGGGACAGGTCAGGCGAGTGAGTTGTCTTGGGAACCCATTCCGCAAACTGCGTGTGAAATATGTACTATCGGCAGACATTTCAGCCGCGAGGGGACACGCCGAAGCCTGTACGTGGGATCTAGTATGACGAGATCTGCAATTAAAGCGATGGGGGCGGCCGATCCAATAAGTGGTCGATCTGCGCTGCAGAGCTACCGCATAGTACATTTCGCAACGCACGGCATCATGGCAGGGCAATTCGCGGAAGCCGTTGAACCTGGATTGGTGATGTCAGCGCCTCAGGGTGCATCTAGGCCGAAGCAACACGACCTGATCTTGACCACTGGTGACATCGCGGAACTGAAGCTCGATGCGGAATGGGTGATCCTTTCTGCATGCAACACTGCAGCGGGTAATCGACCCGGAGGCGAGGCATTGTCCGGGCTCGCGCGAGCGTTCCTGTATGCAGGTGCGCGATCGGTGCTCGTGTCTCACTGGAGCGTATTTACAGACGCCGCAATCTTGGTTTCAACTTCTGCGATTCAGGCTATGGCAGCCGATCCAACTTTGACGCGGCCCCAAGCGCTCCGCGTGGCTATAACAAAGATCCATCGTCAAGGAAGGGCCGAACTCGCGCTTGGGACAAAGGGCAACAAATTACATCCGGCATACTGGGGGGCATTTTCTCTAATTGGAGACACGCGATAATTTGGAGGTCTTAGCAATGCGTAGACCGTATTTGCCCGCTTTGTTGTTACTGGCTTCGTTCGCGACAGAGACGATTGCACAAAAATTTGCAGAACCAGGCTGGTCAATGACGATGCTTACCATTGCAGGGGCTTGCGGAGCCGACCGGAGCAAGGTCAATCAAGCGGCAAACTATATTGCTCTGTGGGCAGCCCGGAATGTCCGGGATCCATCAGAGTTTACGCAAGAGAAGATCTTAAAGATCGTGGACGAGGACAAAGAGATACAAAATGTTGTCAAAGAGAAGGATGCCTTCATTCATCCTTGCGATCGATGGCGCCAGATGTTGGACGTTTTTCTGGCCTCAAAAGGCTCGGTGATGGACAAGAAATAAACTAGGCCGAGCACTTCCCTCGCGCGGCTACCAAATCTCCATGCTTCACTGCGCGTATCGCCAGAATAGGAGCTGTCCCGGGAGCGACACTGAACGTATTCCAGGCGTTCTAATGTTCGGCGGTCGCTCGCCTGTTCTCAGCAGTCTTCCAATGTCATCTATAGCTGACCTCGTTGAAGCAAACGTGTTATGGTTTAAACCGAAGAGCTCGCTACCAATAGCCGTTACGTCAATCGTGTCGATGTTCGGCAACAGCACAGGAAGCTCTGGAAGTGCGGGAATGTCGCCAGCCCGAGGCCCCTGAGCAATCTTGTGCGACAGCCGAAGCGCCTTATCGGCTGAGGAAGCGTACAGGGTAATGCCGCGAAATCCACCTAGATTGGGCCCGAGTACGTTGAACAAATCTCGATCAATGTCGGGGGCGGCCAGGAGTAGTTGACCAAGCGATTTGTTCTGGAGATCGGGTCCGGGGGCAGACAGCGCTTGGACAGCAATTAAGCTTCCCATGCTATGCGCTATAATGTGGATTGCGGAGAGCCGGGTCTCGTTCTGTAGCATGGTCAACAGCTGACGGAACGCAGGAACTGAGAACTCTGCGCTCTCACGGTCGAATTCGTAGGAGAGCACGGCTCCCTTGGAAGGCCAAGAAAACATAATAGGTACGCCTCGAAACTGAGTGTCCCAAACGATCTGAGCTAACCGAAACAATCCATCTTGAAAGCGCGTATTAAAGCCGTGAATGAAGATCAGAGCCTGATCGCTACCAGTGCTCTTGACGCTGTCGATAAAGTCATTCTTCGACAACCAGCGAGTTGACCGTATTGTAAAGTGCTTCTTCTCCTGCTCCTGCTCGCGATACAAGGTGAGTCCAAAGAAGACCCACTGCCTGGGCCGCTCCACCTGACCAATACGATGGTTTTTGTCTGCTGGCACGCGAATCCGCGCAGCGCCGAAGCTTAACGGCTGACGCTGCTCGTCCGCGACCAGTTCCAGTTGTGTCTCCTTCGGAGCAGGTATCCGTTGAATTCTGCGAGTTGTTGCGATCAACACATCGACAGTGTGCGCGGTGAGCTCCTGCGGCCCTGTCGATTCGGGTCTCGATCCGCTTGTTTGAGGACTTGAACCTGCCCAAGCCGGTCTCGCCCATTTTGTCCAATCTTCTGCCATTTCTCTTTGAGCTTGTGTCAAACTCATGCGACCCGCTTTGACCTCAGCAGCGAGGAACCTCTGCACGAAGAGCTTCTGCTTGAAATATCGCTGCCATAACTCCGCACCGGGCGGTCCACACAACGGCCAGATATTATCGAGCGAGTCAGCGCCCCCTAAATCGAGTGGAATCAGATGATCCAACTCGCACGTTTGTTTGTCTCCAGTGTTGTTTACCGGTCGACTGAGATTGTAGCGTTCGTAGATACTCGCTCGCTGCTCCTCAGAGATGTTCTTGTTGAGTAGACAATTGGTGTGAAAATCGGGGGCACGGATAAGTTCGAGAGTCACGGTTGGGTTTACGGCTCCGGGGGTGCATGAGGGATCCGGGAACGGAAAACCTTCTCTAAGTTGAATAGAGCATTTCTGTTGAAGTGACGAGACCTGCCCTAGCGGCTGATTCATCCCTGGATCAATGTTCGCGCAGCGCTGCGCTACTGCGAGGTGACCGGGAAGGAATACTAGCACGAGAATTATCGCAGGCGAGGTTAGCATCCGTCCAAACATATGCGTTCTCCATCTTGAGTTGATGGGGCACCTCGGAACTATTATGGCTGTGAAGTCGAAGCCTTTCAACTATGGCGCGGGTCGCAGTAGTTTGGTTACCTGTTCATCAGCAGCTGGAGGTCGGACGAGATCCGAGTTGATACGACAACTTGTTGGCGGCCTTACGCCTCTCCTCAGTGATGATATCGCGATCATCGAGCGAACGGCCTTCAGACAACGAGCACCGTGCTCCCCGATCCTGCACGGTTGAAGAAGCACAGGACTGAACCCTAAAGTTTACACGGTATTCTGCCTCACTTCGCATCCTCTTAATGCCCGCGACCCATGATCTCCGGGGGATGGTGGCGTTCATCCCTGACGCTCCCTCCTGCGCGGATACCTTTGGGCTACCCCTTCGAAGAATGTCTAGGAGCGATGGATGGAGCAGCATCCGTCCTCAGCGATTGTCCTTCGCGTAGGGAGTGGGAGATGCTCACCAAGGCTGTCCGCCGGCTGGATGAGCGAAGGCATCTTCGTTCTCTCGGATATCCTGTAGCCGCGCCGGTCTTCCTCGATCAGGCCACACGACGCCATGAGGTCAATCGCCGTCAAGAAGTGCTGGCCATAGACCGGGTTCGCCGTGGCGTTACCTTGATATAGGAAATCGTGCGACCGAGGCACGGCAAGCTTAGCATCAGAGCCGGTGGCTTTGAGCAGGAGGAGATTGCAGGCTAGCGCCTCAGCCGCCTCGCGCGCCTTCCTTCCCTCGCTAGAGGCAAGTTGCGCCCTCTCTATCGCCAATCGTTGTACGACCCGGTCTTCAAGTTGCTCGCGTTCCCTCGTAAGTTGCTCGCGTTCCAGCCGCAGCGCCTCGACTTTTCGAGCCAACTCGGCGTCCTTGCTCGCCAGCTGTTCCTGAAAGCGCTGACGCGTTTCCGCGAGCAGCGGAGCAGCCAATGATTCCGTCAGGTGGATCTCGTGATTGCAGTTGGGGCATTGCAGGGTCGGTTCAGTTGAAGCGCCGGCTGCGATTGCTTTAAGTTCATGAACTTCCCCATTCCGACCGGTCCGGATTGAAAATCAATCCAAGTGCGATTGGGCCGTCTGCGGCGGCGATGTCTACATGCTGTTCGCCGGTCGCCGCCCTTTTCCACGCAATCCGCACCTTTTGAGCCGGGCAGAAATCGCCCGCTCTTTGGCAAAGAACTGGCTTTGCCGCATTGAGCGAGGTTGAAAGGGCGGTCTTCGATGTTCCTGTTATGTACTCGCGAGGCTGCCGTCAATTGGTTTCCCATCTGATGCATGTCGGGATCGGATCAGCGGGCCCATGTTGAGCGCAAGGTGTGCACGCGGTTAATTCTCAGCCTTTTCTAGGGAAGTCTTGGCGTGTTAAGGCGCCAACATGTGGCTTTGCGGTAGCTTAAGGCGCCAAGTAGTTGACATCGCAGGGAGGGGTGCTATATTTCTCGGTGCCATAAGGCGCCAATAAGCCTTTTAAGGGAGCCTTAAGACGCCATGCCTCCTCGCAGTCAATTTATCAGCGCACCACCCTCTGCCGTTCAGGAAGCGATCAAGCGCTTGGGCAACAACCTCCGGACCGCGCGCCTGCGCCGCAACCTGAGCCATACAGAGCTGGCAACTAAGCTGGGCGTAGATCGGCACGTCATCGCCGATGCTGAGAACGGGAAATTGAGCACCAGTGCCGGCGTGTATCTCGGCATGCTGTGGGCAATGAATCTTCTCCCGTCTCTTGCCGACGTTGCCAACCCGAAGAACGATGAGGAGGGGCTCGCTCTAAGCGGCCTCGATGAGCGCGAGCGTGCGCGGCAGAGGGGGGGACCAAGCAATGCCTTCTGAGGAATGTTTCGTCTATATCACGCTGCCAGGCCAGACAGAACCGGTTACGGCCGGGCGGTATCAGCTCGACACGACACGCCAAGGTGCCGCCGTTGGACAATTCGTCTATGGCCGCAGCTACCTCGAGCGAAAGGATCGCGTCGAGTTCGATCCGGTCGAGCTCAAGATTCAAGTTCCGCCATTCCGGACAACAAAGCTGCGAGGCAATTTTGGCGCGTTGCGCGACAGCTCTCCGGACGCCTGGGGACGCAAGCTGATCGAAGCTCGTCTGGGCAATCCGTCGCCGAGCGAAATTCAATATCTGCTCAATTCACCCGACGATCGCGCCGGCGCCTTGGGCTTTGGTCTCAACGTGCAACCGCCGGCACCTGTTCGTACGTTCAACAAGACGCTGGACTTGGCGCGTTTAATCGAAGTAGCCGACCAGATCGTTGCCGCCGAGAAGGATCCAGCAGCAGCAGCACCAGCAGGTGCTGACGCTGAACAGGCAGAGGCGTTGATGCGCGCGGGCACTTCGATGGGGGGCGCGCGGCCGAAGGCTACTGTCGAGGACGAGGGTGCGCTTTGGCTCGCGAAATTCCCCCACCGCGACGATCGATGGAATAACCCTCGGGTCGAGCACGCCATGCTGACCCTTGCTCGCGGGTGCGGGATCTCGTGCGCAGAGAGCCAGATGACCACGATCGGCGATAAAGATGTCGTCCTGATTAAACGGTTCGATCGGAATAAGGCGGAGAAGGGTTACCACCGCAGCAGGATGGTGAGCGCCTTGACGCTGCTCGATGCCGATGACACGCCTGATACTGTCGATAAGCGTCAAAAATGGTCATATCTCCTGCTGGCTGACGAAATTCGGCGAGCCGCATCCGGAAGTCAGTCGAAAGATCTGCCAGAGCTGTTTCGGCGGGTGTGCTTTAACGCTCTCATCTCCAATACCGACGATCATCCACGTAACCATGCCATCTTGGCAAAGGACCAAGCGTGGTCTCTGTCACCGGCATACGATCTCACCCCGAACCCGATGATTGCCTTGGAGCGCCGGGACCTGGCGATGGCGTTTGGCAACTGGGGGCGTTACGCCAACCGGCTCAATTTGCTCTCGCAGAGCGAACGTTTCCTCTTATCAAAAGAAGAGGCAACGGCAATCGTCGACGGCATGAAAGCGACCATTGGGGAGTCCTGGTATAGGGTCTGCCGACAGGTTGGCGTCAGCGAGCGTGACTGCGAATTGATCCGTAGCGCGTTCGTTTACGAAGGCTTCGGTTACGATTTGGAGGATCCGACGATCGCAACCGACGACGCCGAAGAGCTGCCAACGACCCGTCCGCGTTAAAGCGAACGGGAATCTGCCGAAGCGCGATGATCGCGCGCTCATCAGGCGGCCGCCATGGATGCCAATCGAGCGCTTCTTAGGCAGGACCGGCATTAATGTCATGACCCGCGTCAGGGCCCTCATCGTCGCGGCGATCGGCGTGAATTTCATCACGACGGGCATCAGGAGCGAATTGCCAGGATTGGCAGGCCAATAAGATGGGTGTCCCCATTCGGCCCCGAGCCCTCGCTGACACTTTCAGAATTTAGCCAGTACGAGAAGCAAGCGGTCCTGCTTGCCGCCCGTGAGGCGCAATGAATTATTACGATAGCTCAATAACTTACACCCGCGCCGGCTGACGAGCCACTGACTAGCACTCACCTCTTGAAAGTGCCAGTGATCGTCCCAAATCAAAGCCTCGAGGGGGCGACCATGATCCTTCCTCGCCCCGTCAACAAAATAGGGGTTGCAAACATGATCATGGGATTTGCTGATCCGTTCGACACACTGCTCGACCTACAACGCTCCCTTGAATCGACTTTGGCCAGCGACTGGCTGCAAGATCTCACCACCACTCGCGGGCCATTCCCACCGACCAACGTTTTCCAGCAGGGCGACGACATCCTGGCGATCATCGAATTGCCGGGTGTTAGCAAAAGCGACCTGCAGATCCAGGCCAAGGAGAACTCGATCCGCATCTTCGGAAAGAAGGCGGTTGGCTATCCCGATGAGACGAGCCTGCATCGGCGCGAGCGCGTTTCCGGTGATTTCGACCGAACGTTGTCATTGCCGGTGCAGATCGACCCGGATGGCATCAAGGCCGAATATCGGGACGGCATCTTGGCGCTATTCCTGCCGCGTGCGGAAAGCGACAAACCGCGCACCATCAAGATCACATGAACCCCTCTGTCGCCACCAGTTCGACCGAACGGCGGAGGACCGCGTGGCGTGGCAGCTTTGAGGAGTAACTATCATGGCTTCTAAAAAGGAACTGCAGGTCGCGCAGAAGCGCGAGTTGGAAAAGAAGGAGGAGACTACCATCCCTGCCCGGATATTTATGCCGAGCGCGGACATCTATGAGACCAAGGACGGGCTCAATGTGGTACTCGAGATGCCGGGGGTCGACAAAAATAGCGTCGACATTCGAGTTGAGGACGACGTGCTGAAGGTCGACGGAAAGCTCGACTTCTCCAAATACCGCGGTCTCCAGCCCCTCTACACCGAATACAATGTCGGGCACTTCTCGCGAAGCTTTCGTCTCTCGAGCAAGATCGACCAGGGCAAGATCGCAGCTGAACTCAAGGACGACGTGCTGTCGCTCATGCTGCCTTTGGCCCAGAAAGCCAAGCCGCGAGCGATTCAGGTCAACTGAAGCGGCGGTAGGCCCGGTGGCGTGCGCTACGTTGCATAGCTCGCGCTGCATCGACGTCAATATCGGCGATCTTGTGGACCGCAAAGAGTCGGGAACCGAGATCGATGCCGTCGAATACTCGGTCATGAAGTAAGCAGAGGCTGTTGGCGTGCTGACCAGGTTTCGGTTGAGACAAGAGGTGACTAGTCGCAGGCGCGCGCTCTCGGCGCAGCCATTTTAGAGAGGAACGATCATGAGCTCAACTCGACTGACTCCCGAGAAAAAATGCTCCGTGGCGTCGACGTTCTAGCCAACGCGGTCAAAGTGACGCTGGGTCCGAAGGGTCGCAACGTTGTGCTTGAAAAAGAGTTTTGGTGCGTCTCGCATAACCAAGGACGGGCGTAACAGGTGCCAAGGAAATCGAACTCGAGGACAAGTTCGAGAACATGGGAGCACAGATGGTCCGCGAGGTCGCCTCGAAGACCTCCGATCAAGCAGGCGATGGCACAACCACTGCTACCGTTCTTGCACACGCAATTGTACGTGAAGGCGCAAAGGCGGTCGCAGCGGGCATGAATCCCATGGATCTCAAGCGTGGTATCGATCTCGCGGTCGATGCGGTCGTCGATGAACTCAAGAAGAACACGAAGAAGCTTACCTCAAATGAAGAAATTGCGCAGATCGCGACGATCTCCGCCAACGGTGACAAGGAAATCGGTCGGTTCCTGGCCGATGCAATGAAAAAGGTTGGCAACGAGGGAGTGATCACGGTCGAGGAGGCCAAGAGCCTGAATACCGAGCTCGAAGTCGTTGAAGGCATGCAGTTCGACCGCGGCTACATCTCGCCCTATTTTGTCACCAATGCGGAGAAGATGCGGGTTGAGCTGGACGATCCATACATCTTCATCCATGAAAAAAAGCTCTCCGCGTTGCAGCCGATGCTGCCGCTGCTGGAAGCGGTCGTGCAGAGCGGCAAACCCCTGCTTATGATCGCCGAAGACGTGGAAGGTGAGGCGCTTGCCACGCTTGTCGTGAACAGGCTGCGTGCCGGATTGAAGGTCGTGGCGGTCAAGGCACCCGAGTTCGGTGACCGACGCAAAGCCATGTTGCAGGACATTGCGATCCTGACTGGCGGCAATTTCATTTCCGAGGAACTCGGCACGAAGCTTGAAAGCGTTACGCTAGCCATGCTGGGGCGCGCTAAGAAGGTGACGATCGACAAGGATAATACGACAATCGTCGGCGCCGGCAAGAAGTCGGAGATCGAGGCGCGCATTAAACAGATCAGAGCCGAAATCGAAGAGACCACTTCGGATTATGATCGGGAAAAGCTGCAGGAGCGGCTGGCAAAGCTTGCTGGCGGAGTTGCCGTCGTCCGGGTAGGTGCGCGACAGAAGTCGAGGTCAAGGAGCGGAAAGACCGTGTCGATGATGCCATGCATGCGACGCGCGCAGCCGTCGAAGAAGGCATTCCTCCGGGCGGCGGAGTGGCGTTGCTACGGGCTACAGCGGCGCTGGCGAAACTCAAGCCCGCAAACGACGGTCAGCGACACGGCCTAGAAAGCGTCAAGCGGGCGCTAACCTGGCCAGCACGGCACATCGCGGAAAATGCGGGAGAAGATGGCTCGATCGTGGTCGGAAAGGTGCTTGAGGCCAAGGACTACGCCTGGGGTTTCGATGCGCAGACAGCAGAATACGGTAATCTGTTTGCGAAAGGCATCATCGACCCGACCAAGGTCTAAGGTCCGCATTGCAGGACGCAGCTTCGATCGCCGCTCGGGCGGCATGCTGCGCGTGGAGGTTCCGGGGACAGTCGTGACGTTCGAATGCCGCGAGACGATTTCGTTCGTCACGGTTTGCGGGAACACCGGCTCTTCGCTTTCGATATAGAAGTGATCGGTGTAGCTACAGATATCGGCGCGGAGCTCGTTCTCCAAGATCAGAACCGTTCCTGTGAGGTTCTTCCCCGTGACGAGCTCGACGCAGTGCAGCGGTCCTGTGCTTTCGCTCTGCGGCATGCAGCACCTTCGGGTGTTTTACCTATTTGGTCCTTGGCTATGGCTAGAAACGCATGCCGCCAAAGCGCAAAAAAGATCAACACAGCCGCGCAAAACCGCCAGCGCGCCGACTGCACTAATCCTGAAACCCCACAGACTGACTTCGAGTCTTGGCTCACGCATCGCGCAATTCTCCATTAAGAATTCCGAGAATTACCTTGCGGGGGAATTTCTTTTTGTCGCCGTTGTTCAGACGGCCGTCAACCATGCGCGGATTTCTTTGTCACGGATGTCTTTGAAAGGCTTTTGAAACGCCCTTCAAGGCGGCCTTAACATAAAGAGATCGACGACCCGCAAAGCCGCGGTGGCGGCAGTACCTCTGGCTAAGTGATTCGCCCATGCCGGAAACAGCCATGACCAAAGATGGGCTGGGCGTATGCGGCTCTGCCGCACCGGTGCTCTCGTGAACCGAGCCGCATAGGGCGTCTCGGCCATTCGGCTTCGATCACGCTTGCGCGCATAAGGAGAGCGGCCACGCCGCTCGCATCCCTTCTTCCTGTTGCTAAAGGGCAGCACGGCCCGCCCATGATGTTTGAAAGCCCGAGCCCCCAAGGCGCCCTAGCATCGGCACGGGCCTTCACTTCCTCGAAGCGGTTGCGCGCGGCCTGCTCTTCCTGCCGAAGCCGTTACTCGGATCGCTAGCCCCTTGCAGGCGTCGGCCTTGACCTCGAAGCGTTCAGTCCCTTGGGGGCGACAAATCGTGCGGTGAAGCGGGACATGGGATTCCGGCTCCGGGGTTCGGCGCGCGGTCTCCCCCGGGAAATTTTTGCACCAAGATTGGCTTGATCGTTCCTGTTCTGTTTAAGACGAGCCTGGAGGCGGCGTCAATTAAGGGGCCGTTTCAATGGGTTACATGGATCGCCTTGGACGAGCCCTGACAGTCTCAGAATCTAATTGTTTTGGATTTCGAGTTCTCCGCGAAGCGGCTGCTGCTCATATGGCTGCTTGGCACCTACCCAACTTTACCCAGTTGCGCTCGTATCCGGGCTTATGGGCCATTTTACTTCGATCTAGACCTCCAAATGTCCAGAAACGTCTAGGAGGAAGATCGTGTCTCACCATTGCGCGGGCGACCTGAGGTCGGTCCGGGATGGTCACGCCTCCGATCATGCGGGCAAGGTCGCGATTATCGCAACCTTGGACACAAAGGGCCGCGAAAGCGCTTATCTCGCGCGCGTCATCGAACAGTGGGGCCGCAAGACTCTTACGATTGATGTAGGCACATCAAACAGGAGGTGCAGAAGCGAGGCGAATAGCAGCGATGAACGGGTGGCTGCACCCGCTGAGCTCTTACGGGAAATAGCCGCGGGCGCGCGTGAAGAAGTCAAGGAGCTCCTGCGATCAGGTGCGATCGACGCCGCCGTCGGAGTGGCGGGCGGCAAAGGTAGCGCAGTCTTCGGTGAAGTTGTATCGGATTTGCCGTATGGATTCCCAAAGCTGCTGGTGAGCAGCGCGAGGCCAGCCCTCCTGGCCGAACTCGCCCTCCACCATGACATCATCCTCTATCCGACCCTGATCGATCTGTTCGGAATCAACGCGTTCACCGAACGCGTTCTGGACAATGCAGGGCGCGCCATTGCGGCGATGCGCTATGTGCCTGCTCGAGAGCGGCGGAAGAGAAAGACTGTTGCGATCACTGCCTTTGGGGTCACGACGCCGGCGGCAAATCGCTGTGTAGCGCGGCTGGCAGAGGCAGGCGTCGACGCGATTGTCTTTCCGGCCAATGGCGCTGGGGGCCGCAAGATGGAGCAGCTCGTGTCCGCCGGTGAGTTCGATGCGGTGATCGATTTGACCACAACCGAGCTCGCTGACGAGCTGGTCGGCGGCACGGCCAGTGCAGGTCCGGATCGGCTCAAAGCAGCTTCTCACCGCATGATTCCTCAGCTTATCGCGCCGGGAGCTGTCGACATGGTGAACTTTGGCCCTCCCTCGAGCGTGCCTGCCGAGTTCAAGGGGCGCCAATTCTATTCGCATACCCCCTTCACGACGCTCATGCGCACGACCGCCTCGGAGAACGAGCGCATAGGCACGCTCACAGCAGAGCGCCTCTCGCAAGCAAAGGCGCCCGCCCTCGTGTTGTGGCCGGCCAAGGGGGTGTCTGACTATGACCGGGACGGTGGAATCTTTCGAAATCCTGAAGCCGATAGAGCCTGGTTCGACGCTGTCAGGCAAAACCTACCGCCCTCGATCATCGCTCGCGAGCTGGATTGTCACATCAACGATCCGGAATTTGCGGACGCGGCCGCATCGTGGATCGTTGAACGACTGACACGAGGAGGGTCCTCCCGTGCGGATGTTTGATCGGCCCGAAATACTCGCAAAGATCACAGCTCAAGTTGAGGCGGGAAAGGCAGTGCTTGCCGCGGCGAGCAGTTGCGGGCTCGTCGCAAAATGCGCAGCTCTGGGCGGGGCTGACATGCTCGTGGTCTACAGTACTGGGTTATCGCGGTTGATGGGGCTGCCGACGAGCCGGATCGGCGATTCCAATGCCCGGACGCTTGAGCTGGCGGCGGAGATCCGCAATGTCGTCTCCTCCGTTCCTGTTATAGGCGGTGTCGAGGCCTGGGATCCCCTCCGGCTCGACCTCGATGATCTTCTGGACAAGTTCTGGGCTGCCGGCTTCTCCGGCGTGATCAACTACCCGACCATTTCAACGATGGGTGAGAAATGGCGTGAGCGTCGAGGCCGCGTCGGGCTCGGCTTTGAGCGTGAAGTTGAGATGATCGCGGCGGCCCGTAAGAAGAACATCTTCTCGCTCGCCTATGTGGCAAGCCCGCACGACGCCAAAGCGATGGCAAGCGCTGGAGCCGACTGCATAGTCCCACATGTCGGCGCAACGCGCGGCGGGCTTGTGGGGCATGAGGAGGGACAGTCGATTGAAGAGGCCATCAGGCGCATCAACGACATCAATGCTGCAGCTCAAGCCATCCGCCCGGGCGTCACGCTTCTCTGCCATGGCGGGGCAATCGCTGAGCCCCAGGATACCTCGGAAGTCTACCGATCGACCGGATGTGTCGGCTTCGTTGGCGCCTCCTCCATCGAACGGATCCCGATCGAGCGGGCGGTGAAGGCTGCAGCCGAAGAATTCAAGGCCGTTCCCCTCCCGCGAGAGCGTCAGCATCCACTGCAGAATCTGCACCGAGGCACGAATGAATAGCCCAATCACCGAATTGAAACCCAATGCCGCTTCCTTCTCCAAAGCGAGCAAGCCAACGGACGATTTGGAGACGGACCTGCTTGTGATCGGAAGCGGCGCAGCTGGATTGTCCGCAGCGCTCTATGCGGCAAAGGCCGGACTTCGCGTGACGGTGTGCGAGAAGTCTGACCGGCTCGGTGGCACGACCGCCCTGTCGAACGGCATGATCTGGGTTCCATGCTCAATGCAGGCCCGAGCCGCGAAAATCGATGATTCGATTGCGAAAGCGAAGACCTATCTGCAACACGAACTTGGCAATTACTATCGCCCCGAGTTCGTGGACGCTTATCTTGAAGACGGCCCAACGGCGCTCGCCAGCTTGGAGAATGGGAGCGAAGTGAAGTTCACACTGGCCTCCGCTCCAGATTATCATTCCAGCCAAATCGGCGGGGTCGACAAGGGGCGGGCGCTGAGCCCAGCACCTTACGACGGACGGCTTCTCGGCAAGGATTTCGACCTGATAGGTGATCCGATTCGCGTCGTGCTCGGCGGCATGATGATTTCGTCCGCCGAGGTCAGAAGTTTCCTCAACCCCTTCCAGTCGGCTGCCTCGCTCAAACACGTCCTGCGCCGGGTCAGCCGCTACGCAGGCGACCGGCTGCGCTACAGGAGGGGCACTGAACTCAGTGGCGGGAATGCGCTGATTGCGCGGTTATTGGTAAGCCTTCGTAGATATGGCGTTGAAATCCGGCCACGCTGCCCGGCGGTTGATCTGACGAGGGAGGGCGGGAGAGTTACTGGCGCACTCCTCAAGTGGGATGGCAGAGATCTCCGCGTCCGCGCCTCGCACGGAGTGATCCTGGCAACCGGCGGATTTGCGCGGAACGGGAAATTGCGCGCCCAGCTTAGCGGAGCCCACCAGCACAATGATACGCTCGCCCACAGCGATGTCACCGGCGATGGCATTGCGCTCGCAGGCAAGCTCGGAGCTGCGATCGATAATGACGTGGCATCGAGCGGCTTCTGGACGCCCGTCTCGATACTCAGAAACGGCCGCTCCTCGCAAGTGGTTCCGTACGGCTGGCTCGATCGTGGCCGTCCAGGCGTCATCGCGGTGGGGCCAAATGCCAAGCGCTTCGTCAATGAATCCAATTCGTATCATGATATCTGCCTTGCCATGTTCAATAACGGTTATCCGGCGGACAAGCGGTTCTATTTTATCTGCGACAAGGAATTCGTCCGCCTCAGGGGCATGGGACATCTGCTCCCCTGGCCATGGACATTGAGCATCAACAAGTATACCCGGTTGGGCTACATCGAGATCGGCCGGACTATTGCGGAGCTTGCAGCGGAATTGGGGCTCGACCGCAACGAGCTCCAAAAGACCGTTGAAGAACACAATGCCCACGCAGCTGAAGGACGCGATCCGCTCTTCAACCGGGGTGAATCGGCTTTCAACCGCACGCTGGGAGATCCGGCGGTCGGAAAGAAAAACCCGAACCTTGGGGCTATCAAGAGTGGCCCATTCATCGCACTCCCAATTGTCCCGGCAACCCTTGGGACGGCGACCGGCCTCTCAACAGATGCAGAGGGACAGGTCCTGAATGGAAATGGGGCGCCGATCGCAGGTCTTTATGCCTGCGGCAATGACATGACCTCGCCGATGCGTGGAATCTATCCTGGGGCAGGCATTACAATCGGCCCGGCGATCGTGTTCGCCTACCGCGCGGTCCACAGCATCGTGCGGTCCGCGCGACAGGAGCAGCCCGCGGCGGCATCGGGAGCGTAAGCCGAATGTTCTCTCCTGTTCCCCGCGACGACGGACCAGGAGTAAAGCAGGAGTGCGCATGGCCAACCAGCACCGCTATAAACACGTTATGAGCCCTGCCGGGCTTCATGCAACTATGATCTCATGATCTGGAGGGGCACGATGCGCCGCTCACGCCACGCCAAGATCGTCGCAACCGTCGGCCCGCATCAACGCTCACCGGGAGGCAGTTGCGAGCCCCCGGTGATGCTGAACTGGTCGGTGAAGGAGTTCGCCGACCGAAGCGGGTTGTCATGCGCCGTCATCAGGCGGCTAGAAGAGTATAATGACACGCCTCGGGCGTCCGACAAGTTGCTTCAAACCTTGTAAAACACGTTTGCGGGGCGAATTGAATCTACATTTCCGCTGGTTGGCAAGGCAGGTGTTCGGCCGCAATGAGCTTTTCAGTACTGAACAAACAGCCTGCGGCATAGTCAAGTGGTGCGTCATTTCACCTGATTTCTTCCAATGGTTCGACATCGTTCGCCGCGGAACGCGTTTGCGCCCCCTGCGACTCGGTTAGGACATGCGGGTAGCTCTCCTATCGTTTTGGCTGAATTGAAATTGGCCTGGCGAGAACGTTCGCGGCCCGCCGGCGGCTCTCTTCGCGGGCGCAATGTCGCTTGTCCGGCGAACATTACCCAAGATTACTCAGATATCCCTACGTTTCTCTAGGCAATCTCGCGCCGCATGTCGTGAATAAAGCGCCGAGAGGCGGGCCGCCCAAGAAGCCCACCATCGCCTGCAAACTCCCATTGCCGGGATGACCTTCCAGGAGCGCTCTCGTGACAGCAGCCATTCGCATTCCAACGCGTAGCTCACGCCGTCAAGCGGTCGGCGTGAGGAGGATGTGCTCGCAATCCCAAGGAATGTGACGCAGCGGCATGGATACGCTACCTATCGCCATGTTCGAAATCTTGAGCTTCGGCGCGATCGTTGTGCTGGTCGTGCTCGGCCTCGGGATCATTGCCAGCATGATGGGCATCTTCAACTTCGCCCAGGGCGAGTTCGTCCTGCTCGGCGCCTACGTCACTTATCTCGTGCACAGCGTCGGTTTGCCGGTCCCGCTCGGCATGCTTGTCGCGCCCGTCGTGGTCGGCGCGCTTGGTTTTATCCTGGAAAAGCTCGTGGTGCGACGGTTCTACGCCGCTCCAATCGTCGGCATGCTTGGCACCTATGCGCTCGGGCTGATCATTCGCGAAGCCGTCCGCGGCCTGACCGGCGGACTCTATCTCTCCGTGCCGGAGCCAATCAGTGGCTCTATCGCGATCGGTAGTCTGCATTTTGCCACCTGGCGTGGCGTCATCGTCATCATCACTTTGCTGGTGATGGCCGCGAGCCATGCACTGCTCGCCTACTCCTCGTTCGGGCTGCGAGTCCGCGCTTCGCTGGAGAACCCACAGCTGGCGCGGGCCTCGGGCATCTCCACGGGAATGATCTACAGCGTCACCTTTGCGTTTGGCGCGGCGCTCGCGGGCCTCGCCGGCGCGCTGATCGTGCCGGTCTTTTCGCTGTTCGCCGATCTCGGCATCCGATTTCTTATCCAGGGTTTTGTTGCCGTGATGGTCGGCGGCGTCGGGTCCTTCGCGGGCCCGGTCGCTGGCGCCAGCGTCATCGGCACGTTCAGTGCCTGGTTGCCTTGGCTGATGTCGCCGGTCATCGCCGACGTTCTGGTGTTCGTGCTCGCCATCATTTTCATCAAGTTCCGGCCGCAAGGCCTAATTTCGGGAAGAGGGGTCAACCGATGATCAACGCCAACCGTCAACTGAGCCGCCGCCGCTTTCTCGGCAATTTTGCCTTCGCTTCCGCGGCCATCGCCGCGGGCCCGGGGAGCTGGGTGATTCGCCCGGACTGGGCAAATGCTGCGGAAGGTCCGATTAGGCTCGGCATTGCGACCGATCTTACGGGGTCACTCGGCTTTGCCGGCAACACCGACGCCAATGTCGCTCGCATGCTGGTCAAGGAGATCAACGACTCCGGCGGCCTGTTGGGACGCCCGATCGAACTCCTGATTGAGGATACTGCCTCCGACGAATCCGTCGCCGTGGGAAATGTGCGCAAGCTGATTCAGCGAGACAAGGTCGACTTGGTGATCGGTGGTATCTCGAGCTCGATGCGCAATGCGATCAAGGACGTCATTATCTCTCGCGGCAAGACGCTCTATATCTATCCGGAAGGTTACGAAGGCAAAGAGTGCACGCCCTATCTGTTCTGCACCGGGCCGGTACCGGCTCAGAATTGCGACCAGTTCATTCCCTGGCTGATCAAAAATGGTGGCAAGCGCTTTGCGCTGCCTGGCTCGAATTATGTTTGGCCGCAAACGATCAACGCCTATGCGCGCAAGGTGATCGAGAGCAGCGGTGGCGAAGTCGTCTTTGAAGAATACTACCCGCTCGATCAGATCGACTTTTCCTCTACGGTTAGCCGCATCATATCCAACAAAGTAGACGTGGTTTTCAACGCCATTGTCCCGCCCGGCGTTAGCCCGTTCTTCAAACAGCTCTACCAAGCCGGCTTCTCCAAAAACGGCGGGCGGCTGGGCTGCGTCTATTACGACGAAAACTTCCTGGAAATGAACCAGGCTCACGAGATTGAAGGACTTGCGAGCAGCCTCGACTACTACAAGGTGCTCGCGGCGGACGATCCAGTGAGCGCCAGGATTCAGTCGGCTTACGACAAGCAGTTCCCTGCCAAGTTCCGGTTCTCGGCAGGCAGCGCAGCGACCGGCACTTATCGAGGATTGAAGCTGTGGGAGGCTGCGGTGAAGGAGGCCGGTACAATTGACCGCGAGGCGGTAGCCGCCGCTCTCGACCACGCGAAGATTGCGGAAGGGCCGGGCGGGCCTGCCGAGATGGCGCCCGGCAAGCGCCACTGCAGGATGAACATGTACATTGGAGTGGCGAAGGGCGGCCAGTACGAGATTGTCGCGCGTAGCGGCGGCCTGGTCGATCCGAAGGAGTGCTGATGTCATCGACCGGCACTGGCATACAGCCCCCGCCACGCGTCATTGAAGCTGCTCGCTCGCCCCTCACGGCATCTGCCTTCGCAGGGCGAACGAAGGTGCTTCCGATTCTCGAACTAGCATTGCTGATTGCCGCTTCGATCGCACCTCTCGTCCTGCGGGATTACATCACTGTCTATGCGACACGAGTGCTCATTCTGTGCCTCTTCGCGTTGTCGTTCGACCTGGTGTGGGGCTATGCGGGTATCTTGAGCTTGGGTCAGTCGCTGTTCTTCGGCATGGCCGGCTACGGTGTGGCGCTGCTTTCACGCGATTTCGGGGTTGGATCGATTTTTGCCGTTCTTCCGGCCGGAGCCCTGATAGGCTTTGTGGCGGCATTGCTGCTGGCAGGCTTCCTGCTGCTCGGCCGCCATCCCTCCAGTGTGGTCTTCGTTTCCCTTGGTACTATGACCGGAGCTTACGCAGCTGACCGGCTGGCGAGAGGTTCACATTATCTTGGCGGTCAGAACGGTATCCCTTCGATCCAATCGATGACAATTGGCTCGCACGAACTGAGCGAGGGACCAGGTTTCTACTACCTGGTGCTCGCCATTCTAGTTTTGATCTACGTTCTGTCGCGCTTTCTGTTGCGATCCCAGTTCGGACTGGCGCTGGCGGGATTGCGAGAGAACGAACAGCGGATCGCCTTCTTCGGGTACAAAGTGCAACATTTGAAGGCGATCATATTCGCAATCAGCGGCGCGATTGCAGGTACTGCCGGTAGCCTTTATGCGTTTCACGAGGGGTTCGTCTGGACGAACATGCTGGGCGTGGTCATGTCGACCCAGGTCGTGCTCTACGTCTTGTTCGGCGGCTCCGGGACATTGATCGGTGCGGTCATCGGCACCGCGATTGTTGAGGGACTCAGCTTCTGGCTCTCCGACAATTATCGCGATATCTGGCCGATCATTCTCGGCGTTCTGCTGTTGCTCGTCATTCTGTTCCGGCCCCTCGGCCTGATCAGCCTCGTGCTCGGCGAGCGGGAACGTGTCGGTCATTTCGGCCCGAGCCTCAAGGAGAAGCGCAATGCCGCTCCTTGAAGCCGCCGGCATCTCCAAGGTCTTTGGCAAGCTCACCGCGCTGGACGGAGCGGCGCTCACGGTCGGCGAGAGAGAGTTTCATGGCCTGATCGGGCCGAACGGCTCGGGCAAGAGCACGCTGATGAAGTGTCTTGCAGGTGCGCTTGTGCCGACCCGAGGCAAGGTGACGTTCATCAATACTGACGTCACCTCGTTTACGCCGCCAGAGCGTGCGCGAGCCGGCATGAGCCTGAAATTCCAGATCACCGCCGTGCTACCGACCCTCACGCTTTACGACAACATCCTGCTGGCGCTGCAGGCCCGGTCCTCACTGCTAGACCTGGCGTTCTCGCGCACTCGAGGACGACTGCATGACGAGGTCATGACGATGCTCCTCCAGTTCCGGCTCGCCGATCGCGCCTTTGATGCTGCGGCGACCCTATCTCACGGGCAGCAGCAATGGTTGGAGATCGCGATGGCGCTCGCGTGCCGACCGCGCCTGCTGCTGTTGGACGAGCCCACCGGCGGCATGAGCCTGGAGGAGCGCCGCGTCACCGGCGAATTGCTGCAGCCGATCAAACAGTATTGCTCGCTCGTCATCGTGGAGCACGACCTCGATTTCATCCGCGACATCTGCGACCGCCTGACCGTGCTCGATCAGGGCAAGGTGCTGGCGTCAGGAACGGTTGCCGAGATCCAGGCCAACAGAAGCGTCCAGGAGATCTATCTGCGCCGTGCCTGAATTCCTCAATATCAAGCATCTCGATGCCGGCTATGGACGCAGTCAGGTCTTGTTCGGCGTCAATATGGCCATCCCAGCGCGTGGCGGGGTGGCCGTCCTCGGCCGCAACGGCGCCGGAAAGAGCACGCTCATGAAAGCGATTGTGGGCGAACTGCCGGCATGGAAGGGCGGCCTGCAGTTCAACGGCCAAGACATCGCTCGTCGGCGGACCGAAGTGCGGGTGCGTGCCGGCATTGGATATGTGCCGCAAGAGCATTCAGTGTTCGCGCGCCTCTCTGTGCGTGACAATCTCGCCGTCGGATCGCTTTTGCACCCCGATGGATCGGCAGTGGACCGGGTGATGAGGATGTTTCCGAAACTCGGTCAGCGCCTCGATCAGCCGGCCGGGACGCTCTCCGGTGGCGAGCGCAAGATGCTCGCAATCGGGCGCGCGATCCTCGGAAACCCTAAACTCCTCCTGCTGGATGAGCCGACCGAGGGCGTCTGGATCGGCGTCATCGAGGAGATCACCGAGCGCTTGGTCGAGCTAGCCAGAGAGATCGCCATCATCATCGTCGAGCAACATCTCGACCTCGCAATGCGTGTAGCGGAGCAGGCTTATGTGCTCGCTCGCGGCCGTGTCGCGCTTTCGGGCCCGTCGCAACAGCTGCGCAACGACCCGCGGCTGTTGACGTATCTGGCGCCGTAGAGGCGTTCGTCGGCGGACACCTCCTGGTCGCAGGTGGCGCATTCGAGTTCCTTGAGATGGCTAAGCAGAGAGGATCCATGTCCGATACCATCAGCGATTTTGTCAATGCGTGCCAAGTCGTCGATGTCCATGAACATCACATGCCCGAGGTCGTACATAGCCCGGACGTAAATCTGTTGAAACTGTTCCAACAGAGCTATGCGGCTTGGACGAGCCACGTGCTGCCATCCGAGCCCAAGGCAACGATCGAAATGGTATCTAACCCTACCGAGCCGACCACCTGGGAGGCCCTTGCTCCGTTCCTCGGGAGGAGCGGATCGAACGCATTCGTCCGTAACCTCGTCCGCGGAGTCGCCGAGCTTTACGGCGTCGCCGACACTGGAATCACTCGCGACAACTGGGAGGCGGTAGATGCGTCAGTGCGCTTGCGCCACAAGGAGGCGACATGGCCAAGTGAAGTTATTGGGCGGGCCGCCATCGGAAGGATCGTAACAGACCCTTTTCTCGATCCGTTGATGGATCCGCGGCCGGTCCTTGGGCAAAGTTACGATGCGGTCCTGCGGATTAACGCATTCGCCCTCGGCTGGCACCCCGAATCTCGCGATCATAATGGAAATTGCGGGCATACGTTGCTGCGGCGCCTCGGCCTCGAGGTGAAAACCTTCGATGATTATTGCGACGCAATCCGTGAGCTCGTAGCCGGCTGCGCCCGGCGCAATCACGTTGCGCTCAAAAACGCACTCGCCTATGACCGGGATCTAAGCTTTGACGAACCGGACGAGGAACTGGCTCGGCAGGCTTGGGGACAAAGGTCTCCATCCCCTGCGGCGCGAAAGGCGTTCTGCGACTTTGTCGTCGACTTGTTTTGCCAACTCGCAGGCGAGGCCGACCTGCCAGTCCAAACTCATCTTGGAACGGCAATCATAAGCGGCTCCCACCCCCTACGCATGACCGGGTTGATTGAGCGTCATCCTCGGACCCGCTTTCTGCTGATGCATTTGGCCTATCCATGGAGCCGGGACCTGTTGGGAATGGCCTTTGTGTACCGAAATGTTTGGCTTGATTTGTGCTGGTCTTTTCTGTTGAGCCCGTCACATTTCAAGCTCGCCGTGCACGAAGCCATTGAAGTTTTGCCAGATGAATCGCGAATGATGATTGGAGGAGATTGTCTCCACGTTGAGGAGACGTTTGCCGCGATACAGGGCGCGCGCCGCTTGATCGGCGAGGTTCTGAACGAAAAAGTCGCGAACGGTTACTTTCAGTCGCGAGACGCAGAGCGCTTGGCGATCAGAATCCTTGGCGAGAACGCGAAGGAGTTATTTCGGACTGCCCTGAATGCTGCCTTCGTTACGCGATTTTACCCAAACATGAGCTGAAGAGGCTGATTAAAACCCAAAATGAGGGATAGCTTTCAGGCTGTTGCGCCCCTGGGAAAGAGCAGGGCACGTGGATTTAAGGCCATGAGGTAAGGGGAGGTCAGTTCGATGTTGAATGATCACCGACAACTCAGCCGCCGCCGCTTTCTCCGCAATTTCGCCTTTGCCTCTGCGTCCATTGCGGCCGGCCCGGGCAGCTGGGTGATCCGTCCTGACTGGGCCAACGCCGGCGAAGGCCCGATCAGGATAGGCATTGCGACCGACCTTACCGGGGCACTCGGCTTTGCCGGAAATACCGACGCCAATGTCGCTCGCATGGTGGTCAACGAGATCAACGAGACTGGTGGTCTGCTGGGGCGCCCCATAGAGCTCCTGATCGAGGACACCGCGTCCAACGAGTCCGTCGCTGTCGGCAATGTCCGCAAGCTGATTCAGCGAGACAAGGTCGACCTGGTGCTCGGCGGCATTGCGAGCTCGATGCGCAACGCCATCAAGGACATCATCATCTCTCGTGGCAAGACGCTCTACATCTATCCGCAGGCCTACGAAGGCAGGGAGTGCACGCCCTATCTGTTCTGCACCGGCCCGGTACCGGCGCAGAATTGCGACCGGTTCATCCCGTGGTTGATCAAAAACGGTGGCAGACGCTTCGCGCTGCCTGGCTCCAACTACGTCTGGCCACAAACAATCAACGCCTATGCGCGCAAGCTGATCGAGAGCAGCGGCGGGGAGGTGGTGTTCGAGGAGTACTATCCCCTCGACCAGATCGATTTTTCATCGACCGTGAGCCGCATCACGTCCAACAAAGTAGACGTGGTCTTCAACAGCGTCATCCCCCCGGGCGTCGGCTCCTTCTTCAAACAGCTTTATGAAGCGGGCTTTTCCAGGAATGGGGGACGGCTGGGCTGCGTCTACTACGACGAGAACACGCTCGAAATGAATCAGGCTCACGAGATCGAAGGCCTCGCCAGCAGCCTGGACTACTACAGGGCGTTCGCGGTGGAAGATCCGGTGAGCGCCAAAATTCAGTCGACCTACGAAAAGCAGTTTCCTGGCAAGTTCCGGTTCTCAGCAGGTAGCGCCGCAACCGGCACTTATCGAGGGTTGAAGCTGTGGGAAGCCGCAGTCAAGGAAGCCGGTACAATTGACCGCGACGCGGTCGCCGCCGCGCTCGACCACGCAAAGCTTGCGCAAGGGCCTGGCGGGCCGGCGGAGATGGTGCCAGGCAAGCGCCATTGCAGGATGAACATGTACGTTGGCGTGGCAAAGGCCGGCCAATATGAGATCGTCGCCCGTAGCGCCGGCCTGGTCGAGCCGAAGGAGTGTTGAATGGCCCATGTTGCACGGGCCGGCTTCGCTGGCGCCGCATGCGGGCAGATCGCGATAGCTAGTTCCCGCGATAGTTCGGCGGCCTCTTCTCGAAGAAGGCGTTCATGCCTTCCTGCTGGTCAGCTGTGCTGAAGGCAAACCTGATCGCTTGGCGCTCAAACTCGAGCCCTGCCTCCAGCGTGGTCTGAAACGCGGCGAGAACGGCGGCTTTGGCAAGTTCAGCCGAACGGGGAGGCTTTTGCGCAATCAGATCGGCTAGTTCGAGCGCACGAATCTGCGCCCTGCCGCTTTCGACAACTTCCGCCACAAGGCCGGCCTGCATCGCACTGCGCGCCGTGATGGATTGGCCGCTCAGGATCATCAGCATGGCCAGCGACTTGCCAGCCACGCGTGTCAGCCTTTGCGTCGCGCCGTCGCCCGGCAATATTCCGATGTTGATCTCAGGCTGCCCAAATACCGCCCCTTCGCCTGCTATCACGATATCCGCGAGCAGTGCCAATTCGTGGCCGCCGCCGAAGCAAATGCCCTCGACTGCGGCAATGAGAGGCTTGGGGAAATTGGCGACATCCCTCCAGGCAGAACGTCGCGCGGAATTGTCGATTGCCTCAAAGCCGCGCTCTCGCATCTCCTTGATGTCGGCGCCGGCAGAGAAGAACGCATCGCTGCCACAAAGCACGACACAGCGGACATCTTCGTCGATTGCGGCATCGCGCAAGGTGGCGCCTAGATCCACGATCATGTCGTTGCTCAAGGCGTTTCGTTTCGAAGTCCTATTCAGCGTCAAAAGGCGCACGTGGGGTGCGACAGATGTCGACAGGATGAGATCGGACGTCTTGGTCATGGAGCGGTTCTCCTGAAGGAATATGAGAGTCAGCCCTTAAACTGAAATCGATTTCTTAGCAACGACGCTTCTTGGGGCTGTTTTCACGGTATCAGCCGCCCGCGGCGCTGGCGCCACAAGCTCAAGGCGGGCTGACGGTGCCCCACGAGGCGGCCCTCAGCCTTGAAAAAGCGGCTTGACTCCACAGTTCCGAATTCTTATTGACTGTGAAATCGATTTCAGCTATCGGTGTCAAAATGCCCGATGAATGCGGGAAACCGGAAGCG
This sequence comes from Bradyrhizobium sp. USDA 4354, assembly GCF_054060315.1. NCBI lineage: Bacteria > Pseudomonadati > Pseudomonadota > Alphaproteobacteria > Hyphomicrobiales > Nitrobacteraceae > Bradyrhizobium > Bradyrhizobium sp. USDA 4354. The sequence goes on from NZ_JBSSDC010000001.1 coordinate 3,175,503, forward strand.
TGCGGCCGACGAGAGTGGTCGCATCTGAAGGATCTCATTGACGCTGCGGCGGTCTTTCGACGCCGCGCTGTCCAACAAGAACATCAGCTTCTTAAGAAGCGCGCTTAGAGCAACAGGAGGAGGGTTAGCCATGGGAATGGCACGGAATGTCGCGCGCGCTTTATGCGAGCCGCCGCGCAAGTCGGAAGCAACGATGGAGGCGTCCTGCGCGATTGTCGTGCAATGGCCACTCGTGAGGCGAGGCCCGCAAATACGTGAAGCCAGGCGGGCTTTCCGCCGGCATCCCGGGCACCTTTTGCGCCTGGCTTCCGCGGGTCGGGCCTGCTCAAGGCCGCCGCTCTCGTAGACCCCGTCGCTGCGGGCGCAGTTGAGCCGACGAGCGGCTGCTCGTTCTCGCGCGACCCGCAACATCATTAACGTCATCAACAGAGCCCGAGGACCCATGAACATCATTGCTCAGCCCAGCGCTGTACCGATCCAGCTTGACAAGCAAACTGCCAACAAGCGGATGACCGCCGGCCTTGGAGGAGGGGTGGCGCTGGAGTGGTACGACTGGAATGTCTACGGCGTAATGGCAGCGTTTCTCTCGCCGCACTTCTTCCCTTCCGATGATCCCACCACCTCGCTGCTGGCGGGACTGGCCGTGTACGGGGCAGGCTTTTGCGCTCGGCCGCTGGGTGCGGTTTTGCTGGGGCCGGTCGCAGATCGCATCAGCCACAAGCGCGTGATGCTGATCTCGGTCACGGCCATGGCGGCTTGCTCGCTTTTGATATCCTTGCTGCCCACCTACAAGGACCTCGGCGTCACAGCGGCCATAGCGCTGCTGATCATGCGGCTGATTCAGGGGCTTGCCACAGGCGCTGAGGCTGGTGTCGCCAACGCCATTGCCATTGAATTGGCGCCACCTGGAAAGGAAGGACACTACCTCGGTCTGATTGGTGGCACATTCATCCAGTTGGGAAGCCTTGGATCCAGCCTGGTTGCCTTCCTGGTGAGCGCCTCGGTCGCACCTGAAGCCATGCGCGAGTGGGCCTGGCGCATACCCTTTGCGGTCGGTGGCGTGCTCGGCCTTTTGATCATCTATCTGCGCACGACGGTGCCGGAAACCTTGATCAATCGAGCCATGTATCGTCAAGACGAGTCTTCGCGCATTCAGGAAACGACTGGCGGTGTGTGGAAAACGCTATGGAGCGTCCGCCTTTCGCTGCTCGCCGTCATCCTGGTGATCGGGTCGGTGCAGATCGCCAACTATGCCTGGAACACCGGTCTGCCCAACATGGCCAACACGGTCTTCAAGGAGAACAGCACGTATGTGTACGGGATCATGACGCTGATGGTCCTGATCTGGATGTCAACGGCGCCTCTTGTCGGCGCTTTCGCGGACAAGGTGCGACCCTCGCGCGCGTTCACGCTGCTGCGCCTATTGCTTATCCCATGCTTCTTCCTGACACTGCTCTATTCGGAAAAAGGCATCGTTACGTTCTTCTTTGTCACGGTGTTCGGCGGCGCGATCGTGGGCTTCAACATGGCCCTCTATAACTTCATCGCCACCACGCTGATGCCGCGCGCCGTGCGGACCACCGGAGTGGCTCTCGGCTATGCGCTCGGCGTCTCTTTGTTTGGCGGGACGTCACCCTATCTGCTGGTCTGGTTGCAACGCGAGCACATCGCCTGGATGTTTCCCGTCTACGGATCGTTGATCGCGCTCCTGAGCGTGCTGGTCTACCAGATCGCCAAGAAGCGCGGCCGCCTCTACATCGGTGAATGAACACACTCTGCCCCTGCGCTTCGCCGCGCCCGCGGCAGACGCAAAGCGTCCACGTCAGGTGCAAAACATAAGAGCTCGCGCGTGTCTCTTGATGCTGGGCATGAGCATGAGGTCGGCGCAAGCGTCCTTGCGCGAGCAGTCATTCACAACACAAAGACTGCTTGCGAGGCACCAGAGTTGCTGAAACTGGAGTCCGAAGCATGAAAGCACCTTCATCGCCGCACTTCACGCCTGTGGACTTGAAGCGCTATTTCAACGCCAGGCGCGCAAATGCCGGTGAAGGGTTCGCCGCCCGCCCAGGTGACACCGGCTGGATCGATGCGCTTCGCGGGCTCCAGACCCATCGCGGCATGCCCTTCCTCTTCGGCAGCGAAACAGGGCCTGATGTGCTGGAGCTGCGCCCCGGGGCCCCTCCTGCCGTAATTGCGTTGCCGCCGACGATGGCGAGCTATGTGCTGTTCGTGCAAGTGGCGGCAGACCGCCCCAGTACAAGCCCCGAGGGTTTCGGAGAGATCGGCCCGGCGACGCTGCCTGTTGAAGGTAATCCACTCGGCGACCGGGTGGCGACATACGGGCTCTGCTACGCCGACGGTAGCGAGACCGACGTGCCGGTGCTGCGCCGCTTCGCGATCCAGCAGAACCACATCTCCTGGAGTGCGAGTGCGTTCGCCGCCCTGCCGCTACGCGCGCCCATCGTGCATGCAAGCACCGGCGAGGACTTTGTACTCGGCAGAGCGCCGGGTGCGAGCTTCTTCCAGGGCGAGGCCCGCACCCAATCGGGACGCATGGATCGACAAGGTGAGAACCTGTGGCTTTACGCGCTCCCGAATCCCTATCCGGACAAGGAGCTTTCGGCGCTAAGCTTGCGCGCGGAACAGGAAATCTCTCTTGTCTTTGCGGTGACCACGACAACGCTCACCCAGCACCCGCTGCGCCTCCAGGGCCGTCGCAAGCTGAAGGTGAGGCTGCCGCCCGGGGTTCATCTGAACAAGCTTGGCGAGCTCGATGTCGACGATCGAGGCGAGCAGATTGGCATGGACCTCGGCACGGTCATCTCGGCCCGCGCAGTGCTCGAGTACTCCAGAGCGGATTGGCTGGGCGCCAACGTTGATGTGCAGCCCGTGCGCTCCGACAACGAAGTCATCGTCGAGTACTCCGCGCATCCGGACGCAAGGCTCTATCTGCGCTCCGACGATGGCCGCTTGCACATGTTCGATCTTCGATCGTTGGAAGGTGGCGGGTAACGCAGGCGGCGCCTCGCTCACCGTGGCGACAGTCGAACCGGCCACAAGGCCAGTCAAGATCCGGATCGTGGAGAAGGGCAGCGGCGTGCGTGTTGCCGCGCGGCTGCATGTCCATGGTGCGCACGGAGAGTATCTGCCACCCAAGGGACATCACCGCAAGGTCAATACCGGCAGGTTCGAGGACTTCTCGGGCGAATTTGCCAATGGGCTGAACCAGTACGCCTACGTGGACGGCAGTTGCGAGGCGGACCTGCCGCTCGGGCCCGTGTTCGTAGAGATCTGCAGGGGTTTTGAGGTGCGCCCGCTGCGCACCATCGTCGAAATCACTGCAACGACGGACAATCTCACCTTTGAGCTCGATCGTGTACTGCGCTGGCGCGAACAGGGGTGGGTTAGCTCTGATACGCACGTCCATTTCCTGAGCCCGCAGACAGCGCTGCTTGAGGGCAAGGCTGAGGGGGTCAACGTCGTCAACTTGCTCGCCGCACAGTGGGGCGAGCTATTCACCAACGTCGCCGATTTCGACGGACGCACGACGATCGGGGCAAAGGATTTCGGCGGGGACGGAGAATTCCTGGTTCGGGTCGGCACGGAGAACCGGATGCAGGTTCTGGGGCACATATCTCTGCTCGGCTACGAAGGTGAGATGATAAATCCGCTCTCTTGCGGCGGATCCAACGAAGCTGCGGTCGGCCATGTTCTGGAAGCCACCATGGCCGACTGGGCGGAGCGCTGCCGTCAACAAGGGGGACTGGTCGTAATGCCGCATGCGCCGAACCCACAGGCGGAACGTGCGGCCGACATTGTGCTCGGCCTTGTCGACGCCATCGAAATGATGTCGTTCAACCCGCGGACCGCGCAGATCAGCGCGTTTGGTCTCGCCGACTGGTATCGCTACCTCAACATCGGGTACCATCTGCCGCTAGTAGCCGGCTCCGACAAGATGGACGCGGCCGCACTCCTCGGGGGCTCGCGGACCTATGTGCGGCTGGGCGAACGCGACTTCACGTATCGCAACTGGATGGATGCCGTACGCAGCGGGGACACGTTCATCACGGTCGGGCCTCTGGTTGAGATGACCGTTGAAGGACGTCGCCCTGGAGCCACGGTGGCGCTTCCCCGTTCAGGCGGCACCCTCACGATCGAGTGGCGGATCGAATCGGTCAGCGTTCCGCCGGCGCGGGTGGAGCTCATATGTAACGGCACGGTCCTCGAGGAGGTTCGATGCGGGGGCTTGTCGTGCAAGGGGCAGCTCTCGCTGCCCATTAGCGAGTCATGTTGGATCGCGCTGCGCGTTCGGGGCAGTGTCGCCGGACGCGAGGCCGACATTGCGGCGCACACCAGTGCGGTGTATGTCAAGGTAGGCGGAATGCCCATCTTTGCCACGGCGGATGCAGTGTCGGTCCTTGCTCAAATCGAGGGATCGATCGCCTATATGGACACGCTCGCTCCCAAGTCCGACGAAGCGCGACACGCGCGGCTGCGAGCTGCCCTGGAACTTGCGCATCATCGCCTGCATCATAGACTGCATGAACTGGGCGCCAGCCACCACCACGCGCCCGTTCACTCCGTTCACGTCGAACGCGAGCATTGAGAAGCCTCTTGTGCCATTGACGGTCGCGCAAGTGGCGCATCGTATGGTCAGCCAACTCTACTTACGGACGATGAGTGAAATGGGGGCGAGCAGCTTGCGTCAACGGGTCTGGGACGCGAGACCAGGCTACGGCTCTGAAATAGTTTTCAGGACCGTGACCCGATCAATGATCTCGGCTGCGCCCGCGACGGGCGGGACGGACGCTGGACCGCGGCGGGGCGCTCGATGACCGCACGACCAGCCGGTACGGCAACACGACGCTTCTCGGGACAGGACTTCCGGCAATGGCATTGATGAGATAATCGGCGGCTCCCCGGCCGATTTCTGCTGCCGGAACACTGACTGTCGTGAGCGGCGGATCCATTTGCGCCGCCAGCTCCACATCATCGAATCCTGTGATGGAAAGCGTGGCCGGTACGGCCAGACCCATCTTGCGAGCCTCTGCCATTGCACCGATGGCAAGCGTGTCGGTGGTGCAGATGACCGCTGTCGTGTCCGGGTGATCGGTGAGGAGTTGACGAAGGGCACTACGGCCCTGGGCTAGCGAATAATCGGCCTTGACGATCTGGGTTGGCTTGAGCGGGAGGCCCGCGTCCGAGAGCGCGCGCTGAATTCCCTCGAGCCTGGCGCGGGATCTGTCATTGGACGCGGCGACAACGTTGGCAATCGCGCCGAAACGGAGGTGTCCAAGCCTTAGCAGATACTCCGTCATCTCGCGGGTGGCGCTTTCATTGTCGATTCCGATCGCGGGGATGCCGCCGCCGGCCTTGGCAACATAGGTGGTGATGACGGGTACGCCTGCCTGTTCGATCAGGCTCCTCAGCTCCCGTCCGTGGGAAGCTCCGACCAGCACGATTCCATCGATGCCACGTTCAATCAGACTTTGCAGTTCCTGAAATTCACGCCGCTGGTCATATTGCGAATTCGCAATGAAAAGCGTGTAGCCGCTTTCGCTGAGGCGGTTCTGGAGCGCTTCCACGCCTTCTGCAAAGATACCGAGCGCCAGGGTCGGAACGATGACGCCGACGGTCCGCATGCGGCCCGATTTCAATGCCCTGGCTGCGCTATCGCGCGTGTAGGCCAGGTCATTGATATGCCGCATGACCCTGTCGCGAAGCTCCGGCCGTACGATATCGGGGTGATTGAGCACCCGCGACACCGTCGCCGGCGACACATTCGCCTTCCGGGCAACGTCCTCGATCTTCACGCGCGGCTGCTGGCGGCCTTTTGGCGCGATCACAGGTTTCTTGTCCATTTGCGTTAGCTACCAGGAGAAGGAGAGGATCTCCCCTCAAAAGGGTTAAACCATCACGAGCGCCACCTTCTCAAGCCCGGTATGCGGGCCATCGCGGCTATTTCTGGCCCTCTCATGCGCAGATGGAGCGGGGCGAAGCGAATCTCATTCGAAAGTTGGTCGATTCGCTTGACTCCGGTTCTTGCCCAGCATAATCCTGAAATCGATTTCAGAAATCGGGACCCAAGCAGCTCGATTTCAGGCAAAACCGAAAGCAAGGATGATGGTCGATCTCTTGAAGGGCATTCGTGTCCTCAGCTTCAATCACTTTCTGATGGGTCCGGTCGGCGTCCAGTTTCTCGCCGACCTCGGTGCGGACGTGATCGCCGTGGAGCCGCCCGGAGGGGCCTTTCAGAGGAAATGGGGCGGGGCAGACAAGCGGGTTGATGGCCAATCGATGTTGCTTCTGACGGGAAACCGCAACAAGCGCAGCCTCACGCTCGATCTGAAAAAACCCGAAGCCGTTGTCATCGCCAGGCAACTGATCGCGAAATCGGATGTGATCGCAGAGAACTTCCGCCCGGGTGTGCTCGACAAGCTTGGTCTCGGCTACGATGATGCAAAGAAGATCAATCCGCAGATCATCTATGCCGCTGCCTCCGGCTACGGTCCTGACGGGCCCTACGTCGATCGCCCAGGCCAGGATCTCTTGATCCAGGCGCTATCGGGACTTGCGATGATCACCGGAAGTCGCGAGCAGGGGCCGCGGGCTGTCGGCGTTTCCGCCATCGATCATCACGGCGCCGCCTTGTTTGCGGCGGGGATCCTGGCGGCCCTGGTGAGGAAAGCGCGGACGGGGCAGGGCTGCCGCGTCGATGTTAGCCTGCTGTCGGCTGCGCTCGACCTGCAGATGGAATCTTTTACCTGTTACCTGAACGGCCAAAGGCCTGACGACGTCCGTCAGCCAGGCCCGGTCGCCGGATGGTACTATGGCGCGCCCTACGGCATCTATACGACACGCGATGGACACATAGCGATCTCGTTGGGATCGCTGGAGGCGCTCTCAGACGCGCTTGGTCTTCCGGCCGACCAGCGAATTCCTGACGAGGAGGCGTATCGCCGGCGGGACGAGGCGTCAGCCATGATTGCGGCCAGTGTCGCCAAACGCACAACCACCGAATGCATTGTCTTGTTCGAAGCGCGTGGAATTTGGCACGCTGCGGTGAACGATTATGCCGACGTGGTTGCCGATCCGCAGATCGCGCACAACAAAAATTTTCAGGTCGTGACGGGCGCGACCGGAACTCCCATCACCCTTGTCAGCCATCCCGTGCGCTACGACGGCGAGCAGCCGGACGTGCGTTTGCCGCCGCAAAAGCTCGGTGCGCAAACGGAAGAGATTCTGAAGGAGCTGGGCTATGACACCAGGAAATTAAAGGATCTTTACGATACGGGCGCCATCGGAACCGCGGACTCGCATCACTAAACGAACAAACAGACTTCTCGAAAGTAGCATGCTTACTTCAGGAGGGGGGCATGGTGATCGACATCAACTTGCGCGCAGCGTTCCCTGCGGTGCTGCTGACGAGGCGTGCTCCTCGGCGGCGATGCAACCAGCACGAAGTCTAGTGAACACTAACCGTTCACGCCAGCCCAGGATCTGTTGGTAAAGAGCTTTAAGTTGCCGCCAGGCCAAAGCCGCGCGGCGAATTTTATGTTGGACCAGAAGCCATGTCGCAAAGCCAATATCTGCCCGCGCGCGAGCGTATGCTGAAGCGCATCGCCGAGACTCGGGACACTGCACGCTCGGGCTTGCCACATTGGGCGAGTGCCGCCGACGGAAAATGGACGTTTACGCCCGATGGTGATTGGACCGGCGGGGCATTTGTCGGCGAGCTTTGGCTCGCGCATCTCGCTGATCGAAGGCAATTCTCAATCGAAGACGCACGTGCTGCGCTAAGCCGAATGTTGCCGCGTGCCGAGCGGCTTACGGCCTTCAAGGGCTTCGGCTTCTATCATGCTGGCGCCCTCGGCAGCATCCTGTTCAAGGATGAAGGCGCCCGCGCGGCGGCTTTGACCGCAGCAAGGTCGCTTCGGGATATGTTCGATCCACACCTCGGACTGATACCGTTGGGCGGAGATGCCGAGGAGGCGAGCGCAGTCGGAGCCTCGGAGAGCAGCATCGACTCGCTCCAGGCGACAGGCCTGCTCTATTGGGCCGCAGACGAGCTTTCCGATGCTCGGATGGAGGAGGTCGCCAATGCACATATGCGGCGTGTCCTGGAGATCCACGTGCGGCAGGACAATTCAGTTATCCAGTCTTCCACCCTTGATCCACACACCGGCAAGGTACTCAGAACGCACACCCACAAGGGATATAGTGATTCCAGCACCTGGGGCCGGGCGCAGGGATGGGCGATGCTCTACACCGCTCACGCCGCCATGGTCCGCCCGGACGAACCGCTATGGCGCGACTACGCCGTGCGCCTTCTTGACTGGTGGATCGACCATGTCCCTGCGGATCTCGTTGCCTTCTGGGATTTCGACGATCCGGCGATCCCCAACACAAGTAGGGATACTGCGGCCACTGCTATCGCTGCTGCCGCGGCGCTGCGCCTCGCATCCGCGCTTGGTCCTGAGGGGGGCGCCAAATATCGCTTATTTGCGGAGCGCACAGTTACTCAGCTGAGCTCGAAATACCTGACACCGACTGCTCCCGATGACCCGCGCCCGCCTGGAATGCTCACCGGCGGCTGCTTCACCCGAAAGGCGATCGTGCGCGATATCGATGCGGCCCAGAACGTCGAGCTGATCTTCGGAAGCTACTTCCTGTTTGAATGCCTTGCCATCCTGACGGATCTGGTGCCGCCTGGCTGGATCTAATGAGGAGGCGCGACAGGCTTCCAACGCGAGCAAGGTCTCAAACCAATCTTGTTCGTGGACGCCACGCCAGTCAATCTGTCCAAAAGGTTCGACGGCATCGGCTCCGTTGCTTGGATGTTTGCGATGGGCTGATCGAGTTCGACAGCAACTGACTGCCTCCTGTCTGGAATCCTCCACATGAGAGATGCGAAAACGCCCATCTATCGCGGCTTGTTCCCGGTCGCTCCGACGCCGTTTACGGACTCTGGAGATCTCGATCTCGAAGGGCAGCGGCGCGTTCTCGATTGCATGATTGATCAAGGCGTGGACGGGATCTGCATTCTGGCCAACTATTCCGAGCAGTTCCTGCTGTCTGATCAGGAACGTGACGTTCTGGTCGAGCTCTGTCTTTCGCATGTCGCGGGCCGCAAGCCAGTCATGGTGACCTGCAGCCATTTCAGCACCCAGATTGCAGTGCAACGCGCCCGCTATGCGGCCGAGCGTGGCGCAAGCCTCCTCATGCTGATGCCGCCTTATCATGGCGCAAGCCTCAAGGCGGATGAAGGCGCCATGATCGGGCATTTCGGCCGGGTCGCGGACGCAGCCGGGATTCCAATCATGGTCCAGGACGCGCTGCTCTCCGGCGTTACATTGACGGTCCCGTTTCTGGTCCGGCTCGCTTGCGAGGTGCCGCTCGCCAGATATTTCAAGATCGAGGTGCCGTTTGCGGCTGCCAAGCTGCGCAGTTTGATCGAGCTCGGCGGTGAGGTCATCATTGGTCCTTTTGACGGGGAGGAAGCCATCACCATGATGGCAGACCTCGATGCCGGTGCGAGCGGAACAATGTCAAGCGCGCTGTTGCCCGACCTGCTCGGCCCCGTGCTCGATCATCACAGAGCGGGCGACAGGCACAAAGCCGCTCTTGCGTATGCAAGGGTGCTGCCGCTCATCAACTTCGAAAACCGCCAGTGCGGCCTTCGCGCCGCCAAGAGCGTGATGACAGAAGGTGGCGTCATCAAATGCGATGCCGTGCGGCATCCGCTCGAGCAGATCCATCCCGCGACGAGAGCTGGATTGATCGAGCTTGCGCGTGAGCTCAATCCGCTGGCTCTACGCTGGGGACATTAAGGTGCGGGCATGACGCGCCGCGAACAAGCGCCGCAGGCAGAACCTGTGTACCCGAAGGTTAGGATGTTCATCGCTGGGGAATAGACAGAAGGGTTCGGTTCCCTCGGACAAGATCCTGAACCCGCGATCGGACAGGACAGCCAACTGGCGATATCCTTATGCGTCCCGCAACGATCTTGATCGGCCACGCCCGATCCGATCACAACACGAGCGCCGAGGTTGATCAAAGCGCAGATCCTTGAGCACGGCGAGACCATCTCTTGATAGTTCACGCCTTATCCCAGTTAATGCCGTACTACAGGAATGAAACAGCGATGGATCTTGGGGTTGACGGCCCGGACCGAACTCTGCGGCCTGCTGGATGCCTTTGTCAGCACCGGACGATTTGGTGATCGTTCTCTTCGTTCAATGAGCTGTGCGAGCCATCACGCCGGATGTAATCGCACTCACCGGGATGACGAAGGAGATGGTCGCGGGCCATCGGATAGACGAGGCGGCGGTGTCCACGTTCGCAGACGATGCGGTGATCGTGACCCCAACAATGCGGGATTCGACCGCAAATGTGCGACGCGCTACTGGCCTATATTCCAGCGGACAGCTTGGAAAATGGCGAAAGCACGGTTTCGAGGTCTCGCGCCTCGGCCTTGCTTATCGGTGCCGGCTTCTTCACCAAGCTCACAAGGCCATCAACGATTGCCATGCTTTGCTCGAGCTACTGGCATTCGAATTGCTGACAGTCCGCGAACATCCGTTTGCCGTCCTGCTCGAGCAGGCCTGCAAATCGGGATTGCCGGTCCGGGAACTGGCTTGGGAGTGGCTTTGCCTCAAGCCTGGCGATCAGGGTCGGATTTGCGGGGCATCATTTACCCTCCTGGAATGTCATCACCCAACTGAAACAGCAGGGCGGTGGATATTATCCAGCGAGGGCGCGAGGCGATGTAGTGCCTCAGGGCCGAAGCCTCCTCAGTCCGAGGAAAGCGCGATTCTTTTGCCGACGTGCTCTCGCCACAGCCCCAGCCTCTTGAGCCGGTAGTCGACCAGTTCGGCGGACGTGCCGAACTTCCGTGCAATATCGACAGATGTCGAGCGATTGGAGACCGCGTCGATCATGGCGGATCGAGGAAGTAGCGTGGCGGACGCCAAATAGAAGGCGTCGTGCTCCTCGGACTGGTCGTACGTGCGGCCGTACCCGTCGGCCACGCGCGCAATCTTCGTCAGCTTATGCCCGAGGAGGATGTGCCAATATTCCTCCATCAGAGTCACCCGTTGTCGCTCGACAGTGTGGCAGTCGTTGAGAAGGACCGCCCACGTGTCCTCAGCTTGATTGAGCGGCACGCTCATTGCGGACCACTCGTCGCACGCGTCGATCGAAAGATGCTTCACGAGAGCACCATCGAGGCAGTTCGTCTTCGTGAGCTTGAAGAGAAGAATTCCTTCCACTTCGACTCTCAGGGAGTCCAAAGGTCGTTCCGGAGCGAGTCCGAGATCCTTCCTGAAACGGTCTGCGGTCTCCTCCAGCTCTTCCTTCGAAAGCGTCACCGCTTCGTTGCCCTGATGGGGCGCAGCGGGGGACTCGCCTGAGAATGAGACGCTCGAGTGTCGTCGTATGAGCTCCGCCGAGCGGAGGAGTGCGTGGACCGTCGGCGAGCGCACGTTCTTGGCCGCACGGAAATGCACGAAGGCTACCCTGTCGAAGATAAGCCCAGCCTGCTCGCCGTCCGGGCCCAGCCATTCCAGCAACCTGATCTTGGAATTGTTGTCGGGAAGCCCCTCGCCGCGCTCGATGCGTGCCAGGGTCGAGAAGCTGAGCCCGACGAGGGACGAAAGCGCCCGGATGCTGAGTCCTTCAGCTTCACGTTTGCGCTTTACTGCTTCAACTAGACGTTTTTCGAAGGAATTCATCGTTCATGTGCGAATGACACGCATTGACACGCGGGCCGGGAACCCGCATCGTGTGATTTGCACAGATTCGCACATTCCCGGGCCGGTGGGAAGTCCTGCGGCGCCGAGACCTCGCGAAGTCAACAAGGACGACGATCAGATGAACGAGAATCAAGGCGCCAAAGGCGATCACCAGGAAACGTATTTCTTCTTAGTCGGCGGAAAGAAATACGAGACGGACCAGCCGGCATTGACGGGGCTGCAGATCAAGGCGCGCGTCACGGATTGGGACCCGTCGCACGACCTTGTTCTTGAGGGCCATGGAAACGACCCTGACCGCATCATCGCGGACGACGAACTGGTCGCCCTGGACAAGGACAAGGGGCCCCTGCGCTTTTCGTCGGCGCCGAAAGCAAACTTCGGCTGACATGGGCGTTCCAGAATTGCAGATCGACGAGCTCCGCCAGCGCTACGCGGAAGTGTGCACGCAGCTTCTCCCGGGGGGCGCCACACTCGTGACCATCCGCTCGGTGTCGCTGCCCGTCGGCTGGAGCAAGACCTCCACTTCGATCCGCTTCCTGGTCCCGGCCGGCTATCCCTTCGCCGCTCCCGACTGCTTCTGGGCGGACAACGACCTGCTGCTAGAGGGCGGGCGCATGCCCTGCAACTCCGGTAACAACAACACAATTCCTGAAACGGCCGAATCCGGTCTCTGGTTCTCGTGGCATCTTCAAGGCTGGAATCCGAATCGCGACACGCTGTCGAGCTGGATGAACACCATCGCGGACCGGCTGAGGCGCCTACAATGAGCGGTCTGCGATTCCCCGCCTCGGCATATCGGACCACGTCGGCCAAGCTGCTCGCGGCCGCGCCACTGGAGAGCTGCGGGGTGGCCTATTCGGTCCACGACGCGAGAACCAGCACATGGGTGGTCGACGAAATCGGAGTCGTGCCGGAATCGGCGTACGAACATCGCGACGAGACATCGGCCTCGCTTCGGCCTGCATTCATCGTGGACGTCGCCAATCGCGCGCGCGCTCAGGGTCGCAGCGTCGTGCTCATGCACACACATCCCTTCGAGCGGGGGCACCCGAGCTTCTCCAAGATCGACGACGAGGGCGAGGTGGCGCTTGCCGACTATCTGCGGCGTCGGGCGTCGGCCGGGGACCACCTGACGCTGGTGTTGGGGCAGGGCGGCTGTCGTGCGCGCCGGATTGGCAAGTCCGAGGAGGTGCCGACCTGGGAGGTCGGCGAAAGGCTGGTCTTGCTGTCGCAAGGCGGAGCCGCGGACTCTACTCAAGGTCAGTACGACCGGCAGGTTCGCGCTTTCGGCGCCGAAGGGCAGCGCGTGATCTCCTCCCTCAAGGTAGGCGTAGTCGGTCTGGGTGGCACGGGATCGGTGCTGATCCAACAATTGGCGCGCCTTGGCGTCCGCTATTACGTGCTGATCGATCCCGACGCGGTCGAAACCACGAACCTGAACCGCCTGGCGGGCGCAGGTACGAGCGACGTGGGCGCCGCCAAGATAGATGTCGCGGAGAGGGAAATTCGCGCGTGCTTGCCCTCGGCCCGAGTCCGCGGCCTGAGAGCCGACGTGGTTGATGAGAGCAGCGCCGCCGAGCTGACTAGCGTCGACTTCATCTTTCTGTGCACCGATTCGCATGCGAGTAGAGCGGTCGTCTCCCAGCTCGCCTACCAGCACCTCGTGCCGACGATCGACATGGGAACAAGCATCACGGCGCGCGACGGCGTGGTCACGCACATCACCGGTCGCGTACAGATGCTGGCTCCGGAGTTGCCGTGTCTGACGTGCACGGGAGCACTCGACGCCAATCAGATCCGACGCGAGATGATGAGTCCGGAGCAACGCGCCTCGGATCCGTATCTGGTGGGTGCCCATGAACCGCAGCCCGCGGTCATGTCAATCAATTCGACGGTGGCGTCCTTGGCCGCGACAATGTTCATGGCCGCCGTGACGCCCATCCCCAGTCAGGCCCGTTTCCAACTTTACGACGGGATCCGCGGCACCGTACGCCCGACCATCGCTCGGATAGTGCCGGGGTGCATCGTTTGTTCTCGAAGCGGCGCGCTTGCGAGGGGCCACTCTTGGCCCCTTCCGGTCCGGCCACGGGTGCCTCATGATTGACGTGCGCCGCGAGGTTCTCTGGTTCGGGGCTCCACCGACCGACGAAACTCAACGCGAGTTCGAGAACCGAAATCTGATCGTCCGCCAATGCGGGTGTGCGCAGCTCGTCGACGCCTCGAACGCGTGCGCCGCTGTTTTCTGGTTCGGCGCCGATGTCCCCGATGCGGTCGTGTCGACGGCCCGGCGTCACTTAAGGGCCCTCGTGGACTATGGGGCCCGGGTGGATCTCGTGACGGGGAACGATGCGGCCATGGGGCGGCTGCAGGCAGTGGCGGGCGAGATCCTCAAAATTCCCAATATAGTTGCCCGGACCAATCCGCCGGCGCACGCGCTAGCGGAAGGAGCCGCGCGGCACAACGCAGGCCCGAAACCGCGCGCCAATCTGATTGTCGAATCTGCCAAGAACCGCGAGCCGGTTAGCGAAGTGGACACGACGCTCCTGCAACGCGCGTTCGCGCACTGCAGCCGCATCACACTTGACGAACTGACGGGCGGACGCTCCGGTGCGCGTGTATTTGCCGTGCACATGATCGTGGAAGGGTCGAACGCCGGACTATGGCCGCAGCCTGCCTTCGCGAAGCTGGATAGACGCGACAAGATTGAGCGAGAGTACCGGAACTACCTCGATTTCGCCGACAGGTTCATTCCATTCGGCCTCAGACCCAACGTTCACCAGATCATTCGGGGAACGGAACGGAGCCTGTTGGTCGGCAACTTCGTCGATCGATCGGAATCATTGTGGGATCTGGCTCGCCGCAACCTCGCGGCACGGGCGGTCACCTCGCTATTCGACGAGACGCTCGGTTGCTGGCGGGACCAAGCCTACGCCAGAGGTCTGATCGAGGGCTCAGTGGCTGACGCAATGTACGACGCCGAAATGTGTCGGCCGCAAGACATCCGTCCCTTATACCCTGAAGCCGCCCAGCGAAATGGAATTGCTATCGGCCCAGACGAAGTATGGAAGAAACTCACAAGCCTTCAGCAACATTATCTCTTGGCTCCGGCCCACGGCGACCTGCACGGCGAAAACGTGCGCGTGAAGAACGAACAGGCGATTCTCATCGACCTCGCTTCGGTGCTGCGGCAGGCTCCGCTCACGGCAGACGTTGCGGCTCTTGAGACGTGGTTCGCCTTCGAGCTACCTCCAGAATGCAATGGAGAGCAGTACGAAGATCTGGTTTGGTGGTCCGAAATAGATCGCCTCTATGCGGCGTCTAGTTTCATCCATGCCCCGGGCCCTTGCGAGCCGACCGCCCAGTACTGTTGGATGTCCACGGTCGTGCGGCAACTAAGGCGGTTGGGAATGGCAACCCAATCGTGCCCAAGCGAGTATCAGGCCGCGGTCGCCGTGCAGCTACTTCGACGATGCCAGTGGGACGATGGACCCGCCGCCGATCGCTATCGGCGCACCAAGGGCTATGTCGTTGCTGCCCGGCTGGCTGAGGACCTAAGAACGAGGACGACCACATGACAGGTCCTGCGAGATGGATTCGATTGCGCGGCGAAGCGGAGTACCGCGACGAGGGCGAGTGCCTGCTGGAGAAGCCCGGCGACGCGGTTTTCGTGCGTCGCGGCGCTCTCCGATCCGTTTTGATGCGCTGCCCGGACGGTTGCGGTGAAACCCTGGTCGTCAACCTCGATCCGCGCGCTGGAAAGGCGTGGAAGCTCGACATGCGCGCTGGGAAGGCGACTCTGTATCCATCGGTATGGCGCGACGGAGGGTGCGGAAGCCATTTCATAGTCTGGCGCGGCCACGTTCTCTGGTGCGATCGCTTCGAAGAAGGGAACGTCGAGCCGAGCTATGATGCCGCAGCGCTCGAACGTCGCGTTCTCGAATCTCTCCGAAGATGCAAATTGCGTAGTGCCGAGCAGATAGCCCTCGAACTCGACGAGATTCCCTGGGAAGTGGCCAGAGCGGGACATGCGCTCGCGCGTCGCAGATTGGCGGTCTGCGGCTCGGGTAGGCAGCGCGATTGGTTCGCGTTGGCATAATGCCGCTTCTCTTCGGTCGGCGTTGGAGCGGCGCGGTATGATGGACCGAAGGGGTGCAATGCGAATCATGCTCCTATGGTCGAGGCCCTTTCTGCGCTTGACCTAACGATAGCGTTCATCGCTAAACCACCGTCTGCGACCGGCAGCGCCCTGGGTCAGTTCGGTGCCCTGGAGCTTCGCGACGCGCTGCCGGATTCGGCTCATGCTAAAGCCTAATGTCACTGACCTTGCCCCCAAGTTTTATCCGGTTCTGAGTTCGCCCCGGTCGTTGGATTTGCCCGGTTGGGCGGTGGGAGCGACGGGAGCTGGCGCGGAGCCTTCGGCATAGCGCAGCGCCAGATCCCGGCGCGGATGACAGGTGAAGGCGAACTCCGACGGGGTCTTCCATCCGAGCTGCGAGTGTGGTCGTGCGTCGTTGTAATCGGCCCGCCAGCATCCAAGCGTGACGCGGGCCCGGGCCAGCGACGTGAACAGCGTCTCGTTCAAATTCATCCCGCAACCGGCCGTTGAAGCTCTCGATGAAGGCGTTCTGCATGGGCTTGCCCGGCGCGATGTAGTGCCATGCGACGCGGCTCTGGTCGGCCCAGGTCAGGATGGCATTGCTGGTGAACTCGCTACCGTTGTCGCTAACCACCATTCTGGGCTTGCTCCGCTCCATCACCAGTCGGTCCAGTTCCCGCGCGACCCGGGCGCGCGAGAGCGAGGTGTCGGCCACAAGCGCCAGGCACTCGCGGGTGCAATCATCGACCACGGTCAGGATGCGGAAGCGGCGGCCGTCGGTGAGCTGATCCGAGACGAAGTCGAGCGACCAGCGGTCGTTCGGCGCCATCGGCACTGTCATCGGCGCCCGGGTCCCAATTGCCCGCTTGCGGCCACCACGGCGACGCACCGCAAGCTTCTCTTCCCGGTAGAGCCGGAAGAGCTTCTTGTGGTTGATCACATGGCCCTCCCGCTTGAGCAGAACATGCAGGCGCCGATAGCCGAAGCGGCGACGCTCCTGGGCGATCGCCCTCATGCGTTGACGCAGGGCGGCATCATCCGCCCGGGTCGTCTGGTATCTGATGGTCCCCCGTGGGCATCCACGAGATGCGCGACAGCTTTCCGCTTCCCCGCGGGCGTCACCATTTCTTTCCCAACAAGTCCTTCAGCGCTGCATTGTCCAGCATGGCATCAGCCAGCAACCGCTTCAGCCGCGTGTTCTCGTCCTCCAGTGACTTCAGCCGCTTGGCCTCCGAGACCTCCATCCCGCCAAACCTGGCTTTCCATTTGTAGATACTGGCGTCACTGACGCCGTACTTCCGGCACAGATCGGCAACCGAAACGCCAGCCTCGTGCTCCTTCAAAATCCCGATGATCTGCTCTTCCGAAAAGCGGCTGCGCTTCATGCCTGGTCCTTGTCTTGGGCCAGAGCGAACTTCAACCTGGATTAAGCCTGAGGGGCAAGGTCATCACACATAGCGCAGGATGCGGCATGCGCCGAAACATGCACACCACGGACTCGCGGTAAGATGGCCTGCTTGGAGTCATACGAAGCGCTTATGACCGGGCCAAATTCGGCAGGGTCAGTTCACCTTTGCCTGCGATAACCGAAACGCTGAATTCCTGTGCGGCAGCATCCAGGACCGGCACGCACACGGCATTCTCGCGCGCTAGGCGCACCGCACACTCGATGTCCTTTGCAGCATTTGCAATTGAGATTGCCAGTGCATCTGGTTTCTCTCCCAACAAAAAGGCGGCGAAGGCTTGGAATATTCCGCTGTTAGTAGAGCCCCGACCGACCAAAGAGCGTAGCGTTACAAGATCTATCTGAAGACTATCCGCGAATTGGCAAACCTCAGCGGCAACCGCAGCGATGCCCATGGTCATGCTGTTGTAAACAAGCTTGAGCTTGTGCCCTTGTCCGATATCTCCAGCGTGC
Organism: Bradyrhizobium sp. USDA 4354; assembly: GCF_054060315.1. Taxonomy (NCBI): domain Bacteria; kingdom Pseudomonadati; phylum Pseudomonadota; class Alphaproteobacteria; order Hyphomicrobiales; family Nitrobacteraceae; genus Bradyrhizobium; species Bradyrhizobium sp. USDA 4354. Next base: position 3,193,270 of record NZ_JBSSDC010000001.1, read on the forward strand.
ATCACGGTCTCGCAAAACGCCGCAAGAATGCGTTCGGCGACAGGAAAGAGTCTTGCATCCGATCCAACCATGGCATTGAGAAGGCCGAGCTCTGCTTGCTCGGGGCTCCGGGTCACCGGAGCATCAATAAAGCTTAGACCTCGTCTTTGCGCCTTTTTGGCCAATGCAATCGTCGAGGCAGGATACGAGGTCGTGCAATCAATGATCAAACCTCCGCGGCACATGTGCGCAAACAGCCCATCATGATCGAGGCACACAGTCTCAACTTCGCGGCTGGACGGTAAGGACAACACCACCACACTGACATGCTGCGCCAATTCAGCGATCGACTTATGCTCTCTGGCTCCTGCACCTGTCAGGCGATCAGCACCGAGTCGGCTCTTGTTGACTTTGATGTGAAGCTCGCGTCGCTGACGCAGCAGGCTGATGCCTATACCCGTTCCCATCCGCCCCGCTCCGATAAGCCCTATGCTCTGCTTGATCCTTTTGGGAGCTGCGTTCGCTGATGATCCTTTGGTCATGATTTAGCGGTCCGAAAAGAAGCCACGGCTTTGTAGGATGGGCAGCAGCTCGTGATGGTTGTTGATCGTGTAATCTGGACGCGCGGCTTGCAGGCGCGAGGTCGAAACAAATCCTCCGGTAATGGATATGCTTGTCAGCCCGAGATTGCGCGCAATATCAGTCTCGACGGGCATATCGCCGATGATGAAGGTTGATGAGGGCGTCAGGTTGTGCCTGTCCATATAAAGGCGAAGCCGCTCTCCTTTGCTCATCGATTTAAATTGCGTGGCACGGCTTTCAAAGGCGAGCACATCGGTGATGTAGTTATCCACTCCAAGTCTCCTCAGCTGGGACTGTAGAGGCGCGACTATGTGGTTGCTGAGGATGATGAGTAGAGCGGATTCTCGTCGCCCTAACTCGAGCACTCTGCGCGCCCCCTCACGTAAATCGGCTTTATCCGCAAGAGGCTCGTATGTGTCATGAAACAGTGCGCCATCGTCGCGCTCAACTGCCTCAACCTCCTCCTGCGACATTCCAAGTCCATGATAGAGACGAGAGAGAGGAACATCACTATGCTCTCGAAAGGTGTTTATATCGATGCTCGGACGACCAAAGCGGTCCAAAATGACATTGGTCGTTTCGAGCAGCGCGTACGTGTCATCGAGCAGTGTTCCGTTCCAGTCAAATACGAGAGCGGGTTTCATGATCCTGACCTCAGACGGGGATTGACAGGAAGAGCGGCCAGGAACGCTTCCAAGTTTCTGTCCGCGCGCCGCCGCCCAGCGGGGGTCGGCATCTCCAACGTGAAGGGTGACAAATCGATGCCGTCCAGCCTGTTGGCCAATATGGATACAAGGGCGCGGAAGGGCAGATAAGTTATTGTTGCTGCTTGGATCGCCGTCGCAATGTTGCTTTCAATCAGCCTGAGGGCTGGCGGGTCCATTCTGTGAAAACGAAGGCACTGGGCGCGCAGTTCGGGCGGCAGTCGCTTCAGTGCCTGCCAGAATGCGAGCTCATCTAGCGTATCAATACCCATGCCGTAGTAGTTTGGAGCAACTATAGGTGGCGAACCAATCGCCCAATGTACGGCCTTGGCTCCAGCGGCAAGGAGCATTGTTGTGACGGCTTGGCTGGTATCGCCTCGAATAAGGGCCTCGTCGACAACTATTATGGTCCGTTTAGCGACGGCAGGTTCCGACACTCGATACTTTTGAGCAATGCGAGATTGCCGGGCCCTCGATTTGCCCAGGAGCGTTCGCTCAGGAAATTGCGCCGCCACTACGTCACTACGCTCGGCGAGCACGCCCTGTTCGGCGAGTGAGTCAAACAGACCATCGGCGTACGGCCCCCCAGTATTTGGCATGGAGGACACGATTGGCGGCATCAAGAGCGGCTCTGCTTGAACTCGCTCCGCAACAATTCTCCCCAAGGCGAGCCCGATGTTGTAACGAGTTTGGCGATGTGAATGGCCCTCGACCGACGTGTCCGGACTTCCCAAATAGAGAGTTTCGTAGGCGCAGAGTTTGGCCTTATGTCGTCGGCTGTTCAGAGCATGGTCAACGCTGCCGCCCGTCTTGGCGTCCGCGCGCTGTATGCTCCCAGGCACGAGCTGCTGGGTCTCACCTTCCAAGCCGGCGAAGGCACAAGTTTCAGAAGCAAAGAGCAACAATCCATCATTTGTCCGCATAGTCTCCAATGGTCGCAAACCGCTTCGATTGCGGTATGCAACAAGATCTCCGTTGTTATCTAGTAAAAGCGCGGTAATGGCACCATCGATACGATCATCAAGCTCGCGAAAGATAGCTTCGTAGTCTGCGGGCAAGCCGTGACGCCAATATTCTTGTTCGCAAGATCGTTCAATCCACCTCAGCAAGAGCTCGGTGTCTGTGTTGGTACCTATCAGTTGGCCCTGAGCGCGTAATTCGCTCCTGAGTTCACGGGCGTTCACCAAGGCGCCATCCAGAGAAATTGCAAAATGGCGGCTAGGAATTGACTGCACATTGCCGTCACCCCCAGTTCCACAGGATCCGCTACGGATCTGCGCGATTGCGACATGAGGCCGAAAGCGCGGCTCCTGTTCGATGCAGTCAATGCGCACTGAATTATCGTTCGATTGAAACGCCCTTCCGTATCGGATCCCACGCTCATGCATGAAAGCAGAGACTACGACACCTGCTTGCCCACGTAGTGCAAGTGTCGGAATCATTTTCTTCAGCTGATCAACAACACGCGGCGATGGTTTGCTTGAAGCGCAGAGAAACGCACCGGCGACACCGGACATATAGTCACCTACTTGTTAAGGAGCCGATCTGGCGGGCCGCCTCGCATGGCTAATCTGCCTATGAAGGCGGAACTTCGCTTCATCCTTAAGCAAGCGTCGTACCAGTGCTCTGAGTATACTGGATGGCATTTCTGGAGCGGGGAGAATTGGAAGACGAGCCATTCTAGCCACTCAGTGCGTCTTGTGCGTCGTTCAGGCCCTCACACGGTGTTCAAGATGCTACGACACTGTGCGAAAAGCGCCACGGCAAGCCACCAAAGCGGGTCTTTGCGGGCTCTAAGCAGGTCAGGTAGCGGCGACCTGGTATTTTCGTATTTTGCGAGTAAGAGTCGGCAGATGATGCAGAGCGAGTGCATTGCGCGGTTGCCGATACCGACCAGCCGGGTCTGGACAGACGAAGTACGCCCGTCCGTGTGCGGGACAGAGTAACGAATGGACTTAAGCTAGTCCTGCGTTCTTTGGCCAACTCACAATTGATGCCGCTGTGCGCACGCTGTTCCGAACACGGCATGAACGGAATAGGGTCTGCCTCCCTGCGACAACCGGTTGAGCCGCAACGCTTGCGCTGCTCTGAGTGACGCTTCAAAGGCGAGGAGAGCGCTCCAGTTGCTTGATCCAGTCAACCTCACGCGACGTGACGTTACCGGCCCATCGCCGAGCCTTGCCCGGGGGCGGGCGGGGTCACTCGCATGGCTCTGCATCGACAAATCCAACCAGAGCGTGGCCCGCTCAAACAATGGCAGCGGCCGGGCGAGCGATCACCTTGCCGGAAGCAGCCCCTTCCCTGTGGCCTGTGCCACGTGCGCAATCTGTCGGAATACAAGCGTCATCATGTCTGAAACCGACTCCGGCTGTCTTCGAAAGCCACATTGCGTAAAAAAAGACGCGAGAGTGCCCCTTCTATAGTGCTGGCCCAAATCCTGCACCGGCTCTCGGCGCCAGGAAGTTTGGCGCCGGCAACAAGATGGGAGTCGAGTTTGGGCCTCGATCCGTCAATCGACAATGCGGTTGCCGCACCGAGGTCGTTTATCTGTACCACGCTGGGAGAACGGAAGACGTTCCTGCTTGCCACGGCCTCGCGCGGCATCGGTCATCCCACCGGAAAACTGCTTTCAGAAGAGGGCCGGCGTATCTTCACTTGCACGCGGCACCCCTTCGGTGGCGGACGATGTCGGTAGGTTTCGGAGACAGACAACCATGTTCACGTAAATCTAGGCATTCGTCGAACGGTGCCGCGAGCCACCGCCAAGGTCGCGGAACGGCTTGCTGGCGCGCCGCTACACCTATTGAGCCACAATGCCGGCATTTTGCCATAGACACCGGACCATACGTTGATGGCGTCATTCGAAAGCTGGATGAGGCGGCTCCATCTCAATCTGCCTGGCCTGACCTTCCTCCCGCAAGACCTCTTTCCCGAGTTCAGGGCGGCCTCGGTAGTGATCGTCGACATGACTCGATCAGCAACCTAGCCGCGCGCGACCATTTCCCAGCACCGCCATTGCCTCCCGCGTCAAGGCTGACGGTTGCCTGCTCACCCTGAAGCGAGGCGTCAATACATGATCGATGAACTGGATCTGCGAACCTTCACGCCACATCCGCAACGCGACGCTGTGCTCGGCGAAGTGCACGCGCGCCCCTTCATGCGCCTTGTTTCGCCCTTCAGCGTGATCCACTTCGCTTTTCTTGCACAGGGCGAGGCAGCCACAAGCGATCGCTGCCGTTTTATCGATTTTTGCCTCGAGCGCAATCTTACTCCGCCTGAGCAATCGGCGAAACTTCATCAGATTGTCATCGGGCCCGCTACGCTACGCTGGGAGCAGCATTCGGAATTTACAACATTCACCTGGATCTGGACCAACGCAAATTGTTCTGCCCCAGACCATTTTGACGAAGTTGATGGCACCGTCCGATCGCTGATCCGCGCGTTACGTCAGACCGGACAGTTGCTGGTCGCGATCAGGCTAGAAGTGGAGCGGGACGCCTCGCCGACCAGGCGGGCCGAACAGATTTTTGACAAGAACAGCCTGGCCATGGTTGCCACAAAGAGCGGCGCAGCCGTTGCCGCTTCAGACTTCCGCGTAGACGAAAAAGGCTTCACGAAAATCCTCGTCTGCGACCTCGGGTTGACGTCGCACGATCTCGGAGCGCTCGTGCAACGGCTCCTGGAAATCGAGACCTACCGTCCATTGGCGCTGCTTGGCTTGTCGGCGGCCCTTGAGCTTGCACCATCTGTTGATCGCATCGACCGCCGTCTTGTTGAGGCGCTCGAGAAAATGCAAAGCGGCAAGGGGCTGCAGTTCAACAACCATCTGCTTGCCGAGCTGACGGCTTTGGCCGCATCCTTCGAAAGAGGAGCGACCGGCAGCCTGTTTCGATTCGGCGCCAGCAGGGCCTATAACGAGCTGGTCCAATCGCGACTATCCATCATTGAAGGCAACGATGTCTCGGGATATCCAACCTGGTCGTCGTTTCTGGCACGCCGCATGGCGCCGGCGATGCGAACCTGCGCAACTGTGGAGGATCGCCAGGCAACTCTGTCGGTCAAGCTCGCGCGCGCCGCCGATCTGTTGCGAACCCGGGTCGACGTCGAAATCGAACGACAGAATCGTGACCTGTTGCAGGCTATCAACGAGCGCGCGAGACAGCAACTTCGGCTGCAGTGCACGGTCGAAGGATTGTCGGTCGGGGCGATAGGATATTATGTGGTCAGCTTGTTCAGCTATCTTGCCAAGGGCGCGCATGATGTCGGACTGCGAGTAGAGCCCTCGTTCTTGACCGCAGCCTTCGTGCCGATCGCGGTCGGCGTGATCTGGCTGGTGAGTTACAATGTCCGAAAGCGACACCTCAAGCACGATGATGCGCCCTCGGTTACTTGCGACTAAAGCTCCTTGAGGGAATCGGTGCGCGCGTCCTGCGAAGCTCGCATGGTCGGGGGCGACGCTGCCGCAAGATCGCGGCCGGCTCCTGCGCAAGGTAATGCCCCGCCCGGACCAGTCGGGCGAGGCGTTGTGGATCGGGTCAGTCACCGTTGCGACGGCTGGGACGGGACCAGATCAGGCTGAAGCCCTCACCTTCCTCGTCGGCGAAGAGGTTGGCGAAGATCGGAGCGGTGAAGCTCGGATCGTCGCGCTTCAGACCGACCGCCAACAACGCTTGCGTTGGCGCCCGCGTCTCGCGTCCCTCGTGGACACGCCCGCCAGTCGAGACCTTCGAGCAATGCTGAGAATTGCGCCGCCGATAGGCATTACGCCGTCCGCGATCTTCGGCCAGCGGAAGATCCCATCCTCGAGCCGCTTGACGAACAGACACAGGCCCGTTCCGTCCCAGAACACCAGCTTGACCCGCTCCGCCCGCTTGGCCCGGAACACATAGACAGCTCCCGAGAACGGATTTGCCCCATGCTCTCGCGCACCAGGGTAGCAAGCCCTCCATTCCCTTGCGGAAGTCTACCGTTTGGTCGCCACCATCATCCAGACCGCACACACCGGCTCGCCTTCAGCGCCTAGACGATCGACGCAATCATCGTCGGGTCCGCACCACGGCCCGCCCGGATCGTGATGCCGTCGACTTCGATCTCGATGACCCCGGTATCCGCCTTGGTCTTGCAGCGCACCGTTTTGCGCTCGCGCCCAAGAGCAGCCGCCGGCACTACGGCATCCACCACCGCCGGCACAAACTGTACTTCTTCTTCGAAATGACGCGCCTGCTTCTCGCGACTGACGGCGCCAGCCAAACAATTGCTGCGGCGACAATCCATGCCGTCGCGCTACCGAGCACCGACTCGCCAGTCGTAACGAACTCCGCAACAATCCGGGCCTTGTCCTCGTCGCTCCACTTCTGCCGACGGCCGGCTCCGGTGAAGACCTCGAGCCGCCGCACCGGCTCCGTGATAGCAGTATGCACTGAGGCCATTCTAAGCCTAACGGCTAAACCGAATCGCAGACTCGCAGATCACCCCGTTCCCCCGGTAGGTGGCCCCTGAACGGCGCTTTCCTTCAACCCAAGAGCGGTGCAGACAAGCGCATTCGGTCTTACTGATTTCCCCCCATCTCAGTATATGGCACCTATGATACGCGCGGTTCGCCACGGCCTATTTGAGGTCGTGCTAGAGTGAATGCCTAGGTTCTAACTGAATTACAAAGTTGGTTTGTTTCACCGTGACCCACTCGGTGGCATCGCGCGGCCATGATCTCGTTTAACCGGTAGAGAGTTCCGCTGCACTCGTTCGCTCGACGTCGGTAGAAGGCGAACGGGCCGAAGGTCGCGCGCACGCATATTGTTGTCGTAGGCGGGAGTGCTTGGTCCGAAACCGAACGCGTCCGGTGTTACGAATCGGTCAAGTCGCTTCCAACTCCGACTTTGATCGGACAATCGCAAGCGATTCCTCTGATTGGAACTGGCCCAGAGTGTGCATCGTGACAGATGGGAGCCCATCTGAGTCTCGCGACATGAGCAACAGTTGCGGCGCCCTCAAATCGTGTGGATCACCGACATTAGGTTCGAAGACAGTATGCGCATCTGCGGTATCAAACTGACCCATGACGGAGCAGTCGCCCTTATCGAGGACGGACGGCTTGTCTTTTGTGTCGAGCAGGAAAAGCGAGACAATAATCCGAGATATCGAAAAATCGACAATCTCGATGCAGTTGTTGTCGCTTTGGCAGAGCACGGTTTAGATCCGCGTGACGTTGATCGGTTCGTCATCGACGGATGGTGGGGCGAGGTTGAGTCACAATTTCAGGTTCTCAGTGGGACTGCACCCATTACCCTTAAAGGGGCGCCGTATGTTGAGGGCGAGGCCGAAGGCCTCCTCATAGCGCACGACGGCTCTGGGCTGATGCTAAACGGGAGCGCCTTCCCTTATCAAAGCTATCCGCATGTCACAGCCCATGTGGCTTCCGCTTTTTGCACTAGCCCTTTCGCCAAGGCCGGGCAGCCCGCGTTCTGTCTGGTGTGGGACGGCGCCTCCTTTCCGCGTCTCTACCATGTGGAACGCCGCGCAGCCAAGTTCCTCGAGTGTCTCTTCCCGCTGATCGGGCATGCTTATGCTGCCGCAGGCTATCACTTCGGACCATACAAGCAGGCGAACCGGACCAAGTGGGACCTCGGTGTTGCGGGCAAGTTGATGGCCTACATCGCGCTCGGTTCAGTCGATGAAAGCATCGTCGAGGTGTTTCAGGGGCTCTACGAAAATCACTTTAGCACGTTTACGGAGCCAGTCGGTCGTTGCAGCGAGGACGCTGCGCTTGAGCCTGTCCATGCGTTCTTCGATGCCTGCGCGCTACGGTTAAAGGCCAAACCCCCCGCAAATGTGCTTGCATCCTTTCATTGCTTCCAAGAGCGACTGCTCGTTAGCAAGCTCGCGAGTGCTATACAGAGGCATTCGAGCCTTCCCGCGCGCAATCTGTGCATAACCGGCGGCTGCGGTCTCAACATAAAATGGAATAGCGCACTACGAGCTGCCGGCTTGTTCGATGCTATCTGGGTGCCCCCCTTTCCGAATGACAGTGGCTCGGCAATAGGTGCTGCTTGCTCCGCATTGGCGGCGGACCAAGGTTTTGTACCATTGGAGTGGTCCGTCTATAGTGGTCCAGCCGTGGAACGAGGCGACCTGCCGCCCCGATGGGACGGCTCACCGTGTAGCATGCGTGACCTTGCAACCATCCTCGCCAGCAACAAGCCCGTCATTTTCCTTGCCGGCCGCGCGGAGCTTGGACCTCGGGCTTTGGGTAGCAGAAGCATACTGGCCGCGGCGACATCGCCGCGAATGAAGGACCGTCTCAACGACATCAAGCTTCGCGAGCACTTCCGGCCTGTAGCGCCAATATGCCTGGAGGATCGTGCCCCGGATATTTTTAGTCCTGGAACGCCAGACCCTTACATGCTCTTCGAGCACCAAACACGAGCAGAATGGCGGGATAAGATCCCGGCTGTCGTGCATCTGGACGGATCTGCGCGATTGCAGACTATTTGCAGGACCTCTCAGCACAAAGTCGCCGAACTTCTCGTCGAATACGAAGGCCTGACGGGCATTCCGCTTCTATGCAACACCAGCGCCAATCACAATGGACGCGGGTTTTTCCCGAATGCGGCATCTGCCTGCCAATGGAACCGCGTTGACCACGTATGGTGCGATGGCATGCTGTGGACGAAACGCGAGGGCGGCCACTGAGCGCTGGCCAACGGCATCGCTGGAGCTCGGCGCCATTGCTTCCGAGGCGGCTCGCATGGCCGGCCTTCATGTGAGCCAGCTGTTAGGTAGCGCAAGAAGCTTTGCAAGCACGCTGAAGCGAGTATATAGCGCCGTTCGTGGCGGTCGAGATTGGGGCGTCTGTGCCGCCGCCGGAAGTGGCCGAAGCGCCATTGACGACAACGGTGGCGCGTCGACGAAGGACAGGGCATCATCGAGATTGATCTTGGTACCGGGCACCGCATCCGCTTCGATGGCGGGGCTGATGGGGACGCTACGTCGTATTCTCGATGCTTTGGTCCGCCGATGACCCAACGAATGTGCCACTTTGGTAGGGTAAGCCTGTGGTGCGGCCAGTAAGCTATTGATGTTCTTAGGTCGAGGATCACTCTTAATCAATGGCCCCGTCAGCGTTCTCTCATGCAACAAACCTTGCAGCCTCTGGTTCAATCTATCTCAATAATCGAGTGTTACGACTCCCTAGTAGCTCGTCACAGTGATTTTGACGGTTTGATAACGAGCCAGGTCCGGATCGGCAAGTTTTCTGGGGCACGAGGATTTCGATGCTCCTGGGGGCCGGCTTGAGGGCGAATGAGTCCATTTCGTTCAGGGGTGACAATCAGGACCGAAGGCGGACTGACGCGTCTGGATCCGGCACACCCTTCGTCACCGCATCAGTCGCGAGAACCCGCGCGATCAGTGGATGAACGCTGAGGCCTAATACCTTCGCATCGCATGAAGGAAATGGGGCTGCGCCCGCGGCCGCGAGGGCCACCGTGGCGAATCCTGAAACGGCCTCAAAGACGGGGCCCAGCGCCGGAGTGCAGGACGATATGTTCCTGGTCTGGTCCAAAGCACTCTGGTGGAAATCGCTGCTCACCAAGCGGACCGCGACTAGAGTAGCGCCCGATGACAGGATTGAAGCAATTCAGCCAAGATTGCATCAAACGCGTTGGATGTCCTTCGAACAAATGCCACGACACCGCAACGGACATCCGCGCCGGCTCGGAGAATCTGGCACCCTTACATGCCACTTGAAACCGCGTGCTGTGGCGCAACTGTGCAAGGTCGCGTGTGCTTGTATGCCCTCGCACTCGCGTCCGAAGCAGGTTGATATTTCTCGAGAGTCACGGCTCCGGGAGATGACCGCTGCCTAACCTTGTTCGCTTGACCTGCCGATACTGCCGAACTCCATTCTGTGTTACACATTCGTGTTCGCGTTACTCTTCTTGTGCTCTAACCGCCAAGGGTATCAGTAACAATGTCATAACGCCCGCAGCTTCGATGGCATCATTTCTGCAGGGAGGACTTGGAACGGAGCTCACGGGGGATTGAACCGAAAGCGCACTGGAGATCTTTCGGCGGACGACTTAGCCGCACCCGATCAGCGAGCCTTATTGCTCCTTTCGTATACGGGCACCTTAACGGTCGATCCGTTAGCTTAGAGGAGGAGGAAGCCGTGAACCGCCGGAAAGACACAATGGGACACGAGATCCTGCAGGTAGCGGATTACGAACGAGCGCTTTCGATCAACGGCTACTATGCTCAGCTCACGGTCGATGTCGCGGACGTGCCGTTCTGGATGTCAGATGGTGAGGCCTTTGCTTATTGCCGAAGGGTAAGGGGCCGGCGCCAATTCATCCTAGTGAACGCTGTCAAGGGCGCAAAACAGCTGGCCTTCGATCATGAAAAGCTGGCTGCCGCCCTGACCGGAGCAACGCAGAGGCATTACGACGCTGACAATCTGCCATTCCGTCGCTTTGACCTGGCTAGCGATGGTCGCGAGATCAGCTTCCAGATCGATAACACCAGGTGGAGCTGCGATCTTGTGAGCTACACTTGTCGAGCCCAGAACGCTTCCTCCAAAGTCCATGAGGAGAACCCCTATGCCAGCCCTCCGGTAGAAAATGATCCGGAGGAGAAAAGCGCATCTCCTGATGGTAAATGGCTGGCCTATATCAATAGGCACAATCTATTCCTGTGCAGCAAGGATGGCTCGCAGGACATGCCCTTGACCTGGGACGGATCCGAGAGCAACTATTACGGGTTGTCGACACTGAGTTGGTCTCCGAACTCGCGCTATCTTGCGGGATACCGGTTCCGCCCCGGATACGAGCGTAAGATTCATTTCGTCGAATCGTCTCCGACCGACCAGCTTCATCCGAGGCGCCGGACGATGACGTATCCTAAACCTGGCGACCTGTTGACAGGATCACATCCAGTGCTGTTTGAGATCGGCAGCCGACGCGAGATCCAACTCGACAACAATCTATTCCGAAATCCATACGAACTTTCGCCGATCGAGTGGTGGGAGGACAGTCGAGGTTTCACTTTTAAGTATAATCAACGAGGTCATCAGCTCTATCGCCTTCTAGAAGTGGTAGCAGCCACCGGAGAAGTCCGCTCGCTGATCGATGAGTGCAGCAAGACCTTCGTCGACTATCAGCCGCTAAACATGGACCAGGAGTGCACGGGTAAAATCTTTCAGCATAACGTCGCAGACGGGAAGGAGATCATCTGGGCGTCCGAGCGCGACGGACACGAGCATCTGTACCTTTTCGATGGCCGAAGCGGCGAGCTTAAAAATCAGATCACAAGAGGCAATTGGGTGGTCCGCACGGTCTATTTTGTCGATCCGGTGAGGCGCCAGATCTGGTTTGGCGCGAGCGGAATGAACGCAGGCGAAGATCCTTACTTCATCCATGGCTACCGAATCGACTTTGACGGGACGGGCCTGACTGCGCTCACGCCTCGAGCGGCAAATCATCACATCGAGTTCTCGCCAGATGGCCGCTACTATGTAGACCTGTGTTCACGAATCGACCTTCCGCCGAGCTTGGTCTTATACCGAACCAGTGACAACTCGGAGCTCATGCAGGTCGAAAGCGCCGACATTTCGGAGCTCGTGGCTGCTGGCTGGACGCCGCCGCTCAGCTTTCATGCGAAGGGGAGAGATGGCGAGACTGATATTTGGGGTGTCATTCACCTTCCCATTAATTTCGATCAGACCAAGCGATATCCGGTCGTAGAGAGAATATATGCTGGCCCTCACGGTTCTTTCGTTCCGAAGTCATTCTCGGGCTCGGCCGAGCCGCTCGCGCAACTTGGATTCGTCGTTGTACAGATCGATGGGATGGGGACGAACAATCGCTCCCGAGCGTTCCACGACGTCGCCTGGAAAAATCTGAAGGACGGTGGCCTTCCGGATCGAATCCTGTGGCACAGGGCCGCAAGCGCAAACTATCCGTGGTACGATATTTCAAACCTCGGCATTTTTGGTGCGTCCGCCGGTGGTCAGAATGCGGTGAGCGCACTCCTCTTCCATTCTGAGTTCTACAAGGTTGGGGTCGCTAATTGTGGTTGCTATGACAACCGAATGGACAAGATCTGGTGGAATGAGCAGTGGATGGGCTGGCCTGTCGGCATCGAATATTCACAATCCTCCGCCGTAGACAACGCGCACCGATTACAAGGTAAGCTGTTGCTGATCGTCGGCGAACTGGATGAAAACGTCGATCCGTCCTCCACCTTCCAACTCGCCGACCGTCTTATCGACGCAGGAAAATTCTTCGACATGCTTGTGGTGCCGAACGCAAACCACGGAGTGCCAGGCAATTACTGCAAACTAAAGCTCGTGGATTTCTTCGTTCGCAACATTCGTTGGCAGACACCCCCTAACTGGAACGCGGCTTCGATCGAGCCGCTGAGCCGGTGCTGGATGCGAGGGCGCGATCGCCAAGAACTAATTAGCTCGATCGAATCTCACAAGTGATGTCCGCGTTCTGCGGCAGGACGATTTTGGCCGGATCAGCGTTCGTGTGAAGCGCGGATAACGGTAGGTTATCGGCACCTTCAGGTCGCGAGCAGATCGGGAGGCGCCGCGTAGAAGCTCAACAGCAGAGAGCGAAATGTATTACCCCTGTAACGGGAGATGAGTGGGGGTGTACCAAGTCGTTCGTACCAACTCATGGATCAGCATATTGAGGGTGTTGAACTTCAACAGAATCCCATGGCTTGGAACCTAACAGTTGATGACACCCACGCGTTTCCCGACATCTCCAGGCCAACCAGCTGCTTTTTCTTTGTTTCGGATTGCGGCGTGCGCCTGGAGCAATTGACACCGCGGAGCGTCGTGTTCTTTTCACTTAAGGTGATGGCGCCCGAGAGGATGCATCTCGCAAAGGTCTATTTCTTCATTGACGTGCTGCGGCGCGCCCACTGCATTGACTGGGATCGATCCGAGAGGACGCGGCGCCTCGTAACCGCGCCTTGCGACCGCGAGAGCCGGATCAAGGACGTTGTTTGGAATCCCTCAGCGAAGTTCACAGCAGTCGATCCCGACACGCTTATACGGCGAGAGGCGGACCTTGATCGCCCGACACTTCACCTCTTCCACAACAAGAAGGACGCCTTAAGGCGAGACGAGGTGTGGAATGAGCTGAACAGAGGATCGAGACCCGGAAGGAAGAACGGGGTCCTCGCCACGAGCCGCTTACTGCAGAGCCGCTCAGAACTGTCCCATAGCACAATTAGTACAGCGTGAATGAAAGCTCTGTAGCTCCGGCCCCGTCGTCGCGGCACCGCCGAACCCTCAGTGCTCGGATCCCGTGTTGACGACCCCGCCCCGTAACGGCGCAAAATTCGTCTGAAATCCGTTCCTTCTCGAGCTGCCCGCCCACCCGATAACGCTTCGCCAGCGCTGATGTGATCTCGCGCTTCGCGCGCGTGCCGGTCTTTCCTGCCATGCCGCCACCGAACCGATTCGGTAGCTCCGCCGGAGACACGGCAGGAGTTGTCCGGTAACGATGTTGGGCACAAAGAACGAAAATGCCGCAGCTGTCGATGCATTATGCGGCACCGCGTCGCCGATACCGCTGGCTATTCTTGATTGCCGACGCCCCATGCCGCCTATTATCCACCACATCAGCAGTGATGAGGCGCAACCCAAGAGTCAGCGGACATCATAGTGATCGGTGATGCGGTTGTTAGCGCCAGTGCGGCCGTATCCCGGCGCGGCGGGGCCTATAGCTAGCCCTTGTCCAAAAGGGGGATGTCGGTTGCGAAAAGTCCGGCCAGAGTGTGGCTAGAGCCATTGGCAGAACCGCGATGCGCGTGAATTTCCGCTCGCTAATCTTCCAACTCGCGAGAAGAAGCGAAGCTCATGCTCCCGAGTCTCCTGCAAAGAGCAATTTGAGAGTCGTTTTCGCGACCGGCATGCAACTTTGCTGAAAGATCCGGAAACGAGAGAGGCTGGATGACAAGCAGTGACATCATTCGCCCTTTACACCAACACGGCGCGTGAGGACTGCAGGAGAGAGCACAACTGTGAGCATACTGACAAAGCCCAAACATGCCGTCGCCCTGCTACACGACGCGATTGTGCGTTGGATCCGCTGGAGCCTGCGTGTCCTTACTCGGCTATCGCAGTCGATTGCGCCATTCGGCCCAATCGACGCCGGCCTTGATGGGGCGCACCGTGAGCCGCCAATGAGTTCTCCGGCGTCCGTGCGGCGCCTGGACGGCAAAGCGCAAATTCCTCTAACAACCGTGCGTGGAGTAGAGCGCATCAGACGAAGTAAGGCCAACGACAAACCGTTTCACTCATACTAGGAGCTTCAAATGGGCCATCAAGTTTGCACTGTGCCCGAGTCTGTACAGCTGGTTTTTCAAGATGGCGGTAAGACGCCGCGCGGTTTCGTGGTGGATCTATTCCGGGAGGTGTTCGGCAGACATCAGCGCGATGCCTACGGCCTTTCCATGTTGATCGAACGGCAGGACAAGGCCCACGTGCGGTCCCTTCCCACCGTCAGTTGCAAAGGCGCTCTTCGATGCGGCGCAGGAACGAATCCGAGCTGAAGGACATACGTTGCAAATCACCTCCGAGCCTGCTGGCGAAACCGAGGCGCCAGATCCGTCCGAAATCCAGTTCGAATGGGCCCGTGACGCGATTGCCTGGCATTTCGCCGATATCCCGCCGAACAGCCTCGTGACTATGGTGCGGCAATTTCCCGGCCACATGCGCGCGGACATCCAGATCGCAATCGACAAGCTGTTCGCTTCGCCGGTCCGCTTCTTTGGCCTGCTGCAGCAGCGATGGACTTTGGAGAAGCCTTCATTCGCGCAGCTCCGGCGCGCCGGAAACGATCCCGTCTTGCTGACGTCGCCACAATACCACGAGCTCGACAACGGCGAGGCTACGCCAGTCAAATGCCTGCACAATGGGCTGTGGCTATCCGTGGCGAACGAGTTTCGTTACGCTGTCGTGCTGTCCTATTACCGCGAGCCCATTCAACAATGCGGGACAGACCCAGAAGAGATGATGCTCATTGAGGTCGCGGTGCCCGCCGGCGGGGCCGGCGAGTCTTTCGCGCAGCACTGCTTCGTTGAACTGGAGAGAGCGGTACAATCCGCCGGATCGTACCGTGGCAAGATCCTGTCCTCGAGAGGGATCCGAATTACAGCGGCCGTTCGCGCGGCATTACGGTGCATCGTTGGCCCCGGGTTAGACCGCGCGGACGTGATCCTGCCCGAAAAGGTGCTCAAACTGCTCGATGGAAATGTATTGAGCTTTGTCGGAATGCGCGATGCGCTGCGCCGGCTCGGCCAATCGACACGCAAGGGCATCTTGCTTTATGGCCCGCCCGGCACCGGCAAGACCCACACGATCCGATACCTCGCAACTAACCTGGCTGATCAGACCACCCTAATAATGACAGCCGGGGAGGTCGGTGCGCTCGGTGTATATATGAACCTCGCCCGGCTGTTGCAGCCGGTATAGTGGTGATCGAGGACGTCGATCTGATCGCGCGCGACCGCAATGAGATGCGAGATACGAGAGAAGAAGTGCTGCTCAACAAGCTGCTCAATGAGATGGATGGGCTGAAGGAGGACGCCGACACCCTCTTCTTACTTACCACCAACCGACTGGAAGAGCTCGAGGGCGCGATCGCTGCGCGGCCTGGCCGGATCGACCAGGTCATCGAGGTGCCTTTACCTGATGCTCATGGCCGCGACAAGCTGGTGCGGCTCTATGGCAAACGCCTTCCATTCACGGAGGCCGTTGTCGCTGAAGCCGTGCGACAGAGCGAGGGCGTCAGCGCCGCCTTCATCAAGGAGTTCATGCGGCGCATTGCGCAATCGTCCATCGCGCGCGATGGCGGCAAAACGGTCATCTGCAATGATATCGATCAGGCGCTGGACGCTATGCTGCCGATGAGGGGGCACGGATCGCAGACCGCGCAAGCTGGGCCGTGAGCCGCGACAAGGGGCAGGAGCGGCCACAAAGTGCGCGCGCAGTTGTCCGAAATCGGTCAGTTGGCCGACGTTCAGATCGGCGGCGAGCTGACCGGCGAGTTGGGAGGCGGCTCGTGCGTTAGCGCAGCAGGCGGACCATGAGGCGGCATGCTTTCCGGTGAACCGCCGCGTGTCGACAAGTGGTCGGATTTTGATTGTCCGTGCTCGGTTCCGGGACCACGTGCTTTCCGCCGATAGCGCTGAACATCTGTGCCACTTGCATGCCATCACCTGGGATTAGGCCAGCTTGCGGGACCCTTAAACATCGAGATGAAAACCCAGGGTTCGGGCGGTGCGGTGCCCATCGCGGCCATGGTGTTGAGGCGCTGCGGCGAGAGATGCTTCTCAATCGATGCTTTGAGTGCACCGCGAAACGCGTTTGCCGGTGCCCCTACAAGACCCGGATGCACATTCAGATCACCGGCAGTCGGGACTTTGACATTGCCAAAATGTCCGGCCCCAAGCTGATCGCGCAAGGTCGCGACGTCACGAACGATCGTCTCGAATGCTTCGTCGGCCGCTTTGGATCGCGGGAACGGCACGCAACCCCGAGGGGCCGCCCTCGCTCTGGTACTTGACGGCGGGATGCACGCCGAGCGCCTGGCACATCTCTTCCTGGTGGAATCGTCTGGCGAGGCGATCCTTCGATCTCGCGGTCGTACCAGGTGACGACGACGCGACCTCTTCGCCAAACTTGCCGACCTTAGCTTCGGCCGCCGTGATCCCGAGGTGGTTCGCCAGACGCAGGCACGCGTACTGTTTCTCAGTCGTGCCTCGCAGGTGAGGCATCGGCTCCTGGAGGATGTGCCCCGGCGGCCGCTCGGTACGCCCCACCGCTTTCCGTCGAAGGGTAAGGCCATCTTCGGCCGCGCCGGCGAGACTGAAATGCCCCGGTCGCCAGGCGCGTACCAGCGTCTTGTAGTAATCGAGGTAGTCGTGCCTACGAGCGCGGTAGCAGGCATCAATGCAGGTGCGCAGCGGGCGTCCCGTGGTGGCGCGCAGCAGCTCCTACGGCGTTGTCCTCAGTTGCTTGCACTCAAGATAAGCACGGCATAGTTCGAGGTCGAGGACTTTTTCATGCTCAAATGCTGCGACGAGCAAGCGAGCCTGTCGAGAGGTGTGATGGCTTTTGTTCGCGTTCTCCCTTCCGGAAGGCCAGCTCCCTGAAACCGACCAAGGAACGCGCTAGGCGATCGCAGCAAGTACGCAACAAGATGCGCCTCCTATTCGACGACCTGCTAGAGCGCATCATCGGCGAAGATAACCACCGGATACGCTGGGAATGAGCTTCGACTGTCGCTGATGAACAGTGTGCAGAAATTCTTTGAGTCCGGCCGGCGCTTCGCACTTGGAGCCGAGCACACCGATCGTAATGCCTCCTGAATTGACGCCATTTGCATTACCGAGCTTGCTGAAGTGAACTGAGTTTTGAGCCGCGCGCTCAGCGGCTAGCAGTTCCAGCCATTTCATGAAAAACAACAGATTGAACTTGCCACGATAGCGCTTCTGCGGGTTCAACCCGGTAAACTCGGCCTTGAGCGCGTCGAATTGCTCCGCGCTCATCTGTTCATCGAAAATAACGATCTTCTCCGGGCCGATTGCAATGGGTTTCACAACGACAAGTGCGACTTGAGCCGCGTTGTTGAGCCGATTGGGCAGGTTCTTCTTGAGTTCGAAACCCCTCCTTCTCCCGACAAATAGACGGAATTGATTGCTTCGGTCGCTACTAGAAATTCGGCTAGCCCTGCGTCGAACACTGCTATGCAAGCACCGCGTACATCCGGCTCGGCAGGACAGTGAAATCGTCTTTCAACAGTTCCTCCAATACCTCCCGCGTGACTAAATAGTTCTCGATGGAATACTGATCGGTGCAGAATGTAGTGGCTGGATCGGATTGAAAGCCGCGGAAGTCATCGAAGTCCCGGTCAACAAAGAAGTACACCCGCGCTGCAAGGGCACCGAGGTCTCGTTTCAGATCTCACGAAATCCGCTTTCCCCCGCATGGAATGGCTCGTAGACGAGATCGTCGCGAAAGCGTCTGACCCATTGATAATAGGCGCCCTTGTTCCGAGCACCTCGAGCGGCGGTGCATAGATGCCGGCCATATCGAAGAAAACGGCACCGGAGATTATTACCCTCGTGGAAGGACGATTATGACCGGGCCTTCGTGACGGTGAGGTGAATCCTCTGCCCATCCTCCAGAAAAACAGCCAGTAGCGGGCAGTCGCTCGTGGTCTGCTGATGGAAACCGCCGCCTTGCGCTGCCCGATGGAATAGAGGCTTCCGTGAAATCCTCCGCAAGAATTGCCAGCAGGTCTGAAAGCATGGTGGTTGCAATGGCTTTGATTTCCCTGCGCTCCTTATCTTCATTCAGCATACTCTTGTCCTGAACCTATTTGCGGCGCACTTTCCTGAGGTTCGGACGATGTCCTGCATCGCACAGGAATTTCGCGGCGGAATTCACCTCAGGCGGGAGCTGATCATGCGATATGATCGAAATAGACGCCAACATCCTAGACATTGTGCAAAAGAACAACCGCCTGACTTGCGAGGTGCTCGGCGAAATGGCCGGGCTTTCTGCTACCGCCCTGTCAACGACGACTGAAGAGGCTCCACTCAGAGGGCATCATCGAAGCCGACGTCTTAATCGTCTCGCCGAAGGCGGTGGGAAGACCTATTCCAAAGCTTGTGCTGGTCACCCTGGAGCGGGAGCGCGCCTCCCTTGCGACGATCCTATCTGCCATTGCTACATGATGCGTTAGGGCGGCGGCAGTCCTAGACAAGTGGTCTTGCCGGATCGGCTAGCATGAAACCAAGCGCTCAGCCACAACGATTTCGTGATCCAACTTCTGACACCGGACAAAGTCTGTCAGGTTCAAAACACCGGCTGCTTTTGGGGCGCCTTGGAGTTTTCAAAGCGTAGTCAGGCGCTTGATGCGTGCTTACCGAGATGGCACGTCTGTTGCTATTGGGATGCAGAAACGCGGAGTGAGGGCCGAGCGCAGACCAGATGCGCAAACGAGTGATGCTCGCCTTCTCTTGAACCCGTGTGCTCTGTTTCTGAGAGAGACAGGCTAGCACACAAAGTCGCGCAACGAGTGGCAATAGTTTTGGAGAGCAACATGGTACTGCACATGGAATCCCCAGCTCCCCCGATCAAGGTGGAGAACTGGCTGCGAGGCGAGCCCCTCACGAGCTTTCAGCCCGGGAAGGTGTACATCGTCGAATTTTGGGCAACTTGGTGCGGACCATGTGCGGCAGTGATGCCTCATCTAGTAGAGCTGCAAGAGAAATACAAAGACAGCGGACTTGAGCTGCTCGGCGTCGCAGCTTACGAACAAGCTCCAACGGCGGACGAGGCCCGAACAAGCTTGGACGCGTGGTTGACCGACAAGTTCTCGAACCTGAACTTTCGGATCGGGTTCGACTCCACAGGCGAAATGAACAAGCTTTGGATGGATTCCAGCTTTTCTGTCGGGATTCCCACCTCGTTCGTCGTTGATCGTGACGGCCACATCGCCTTTATCGGTCGTCCGATGCAGCTCGATGACGTCTTGCCGAAAGTTCTTAACGGCAGCTGGCGGACCAGCGATGAAGCTAAAGCCGCCGACACAGAGCGGATCGAAACCGGACGACGCGAAATGGATGAAATGACGCGCAAGCGGGCGCTGACTGAGCCGATTCTCGCCGCGATGAAGGCGGAGGATTGGGCAAAGGCGGTTTCGGCGGTCGAAGAGGCCCTCGCGGTGATGCCGGACGACCTCAACTTCCGCGCGCGCCATGCGGATCTGTTGCTTCACAAACTGCGCAACATGCAGACTGGCTTGCCGGTTATGAGGCAATTCGCTCGCGACGCGATCGACAAAAACAATGAGGTGTGGATGGAAGAGGCGCTGCGCCAACTCTTCAATCCGGCGAATGACAACTCCCACGTCCCGTCTGCCGAGCGCTTTGCGATGGGCAAAGAGTTGTCCGAACACATTCTTGCGCTGAATCCTCCGCACCGGGACGGTGGCCTCAAGTACCTGACCTATGGGGCGGTCGCGCAGTATTATTATGAGAGCGGCAACAAGGATCGCGCAATCGAATTGGTCGAGGTGGCGTTGAACTCGCTAGGCGGTCCTGAGCCTATCCCCGACGAGCTGAAACAGCACGTCACGCCGCCGTTGGTCGAAGCGCTGGCCAACTACAATGGTGAGAAGGATTGCTATGAGAGTGTTTGTGCAACTCCGCAAGGCGGGTTTCCGAGAGCGTCAAAGCGCAGGCAACGGAGCAAACAGAAAAAAGAAGGGTGATAGTCGGAATTGCTCGCTGGCCATCATCCATTTCTCGCGGCGAGTGGCAACCAAATCTGACGGTCTGACGGTTTACACGAAAATGCTAAACGACTCCTCCGGCATCAAAATGCTCGTGCCCACAGTCATCGGGTCGGCCGGGCCGAGGCGGGCATCGCCACGCTTCTGCAGACAGATGAAGATGAATGTTGTCAATCCGCATGCATGGCTCTCACAAACTCTCGAACGGCTCGCGCAGGCGGACAACGTCTAAAATCGCTGCTCTCATGCTGTAGAAACCCGCGAAGCTTGAGCCGCTTCAGCCGTCCCTGCGTGCCAACCGCCCGCCGGCTCCTGGCTAAAGGCTATCGAGCCCTCAGGAGAACAAACCGACGGCTCGAAGACCAGGCAAAGGGGTAATAAGACGAACCCAATTCGCGAAATATGTGCGCCCATTTCCAGATCCTCCGGACGGCGCCGATCAAGCAAAGTATTGCTCTAGATTACAGCTATTGCTGAGCTCGGGAAAGCTGGTTTGCGGTGATCCGGATGCGTATGCCTACGTCGAATCTCCGGCGGCTCGGAAGAACAGCGCAATGCTCCCAACAGCGAAAAGAGCTTCGGGTATGGGTACCCAGATCAGTGAACCTAGGAAATGCGGGGATTCAATCCGAACAATAGCGGGAGATCACAATACGACGCATATGCAAGTATGAGCATGCCAACAATGCTCGGCATCACTGCAACAAAGCCAAGCTTCTGTCCCAGCAACGAAGCACCAAAGCCAAGACCCGACAATTCAGCTACATAAAAGATGAAACTAAAACCAATGAATGCCTTTGTAAGCAGATCATCCGCCCCTACACCTACAGCATAGATATCTGCCAAATTGCCAAGGCACAACACGATTAGCACCAGAGCGAATCCGCTGGACATCCATCGAAGCAGCAAGACTATATTTGTATCTCAGGGATGCGTAGCCCCGTACATGCAAAATGAACGTGGCAAAAAAGCGAGCGTCACAATAGTGAATGCGAGGAAGTTGAGTGTGATCCCCGGCTGTAGTGCATTCAGAGCCCGCAACACGGATTGCTGAATAACAATCGAAAGAAGGAAGCAGAAACCCCATATGGCCGCCCGCTGACGTCGGCTGCTCAGATCATCTTGCATTTTTAAAGTATAGCAGACCGAATGACTTGAAGTCGTTGTCCAACGGGCCGCGACACTGGGCAATCATACTTTGGGTCGCAAAGTCCGGCGCATAGCCGAGGTGAACCAATGGCAAGTCGTAGATCAAAAGCTTGAAACGTTGCGTCGGCGCCGAGCTTTACACCGTTACGCTCGGCCACGAGCCTCACGTATCCACGCAGCACGTTTTCCTTGAAGAGCAGAGCACTTCATGCTGTTCGTGCGTATGACGAGATACGGGCCGGCAGGCAACGTAGTAGCTGGTCAGTAGCTGGCACCAGAGCTCTGTCTTTCGAACGGCAAGGAGAAATCTCCCGAACCGCAGCGGGCGGTTCCGGGTTCTCTGATTCAGCGCGTTTCCCTCCGCCGGTTTTCACGAAGATGTGGCATCCGCAGGAAGCGCTCGGCATCCGCGTCTTGCGGTTTGCCGCGAATTCCTTCGCAGTAATAGCAATCCGGTTTCGGCTTCGCCGTGGTGAGTTTGGGGACTTGGCCATAATAGTTGATCAGGCGTTGCGGCTCTCTCACGCCGGTGACACCGACCATGAACTCGGTTGCGGCGAGCGCGGAGACGACGCCGTTGATGGGCGACACGGAAGGCCCGGTCTCGCGCAGCACCTCCACCGGTACGCCGTAGATTGCGGCGCGGCTCGCCTTCTCGGCGTCCGTGCTCAGGTATAGTTCGACATCGCGCCGATCGAGAGCATCTAGGCAGTGCAGGCAGCCGCCGCCCTGCCATGCGACGCAGATGCGTCCGCCGTAGACGCCTTCCTCCGGTACGTCCGAGGCGAGATCGATATAGGACTTCGCGTAGGCGGCGCACAATTCGTTCAGAATCGCGCGCGGGCCGTCCTCATCGAAGCAGCCAAATATCCAATCGGCCTGCTTCACGGTAGCAAACACTTCTTCGCTGATCAGGCTTGCCCTTATCGGAGTGACGCGAATGGTGGGATCGATCTCGCGCACAAGACGCGCGGCCAGTTCGACTTTTGGACTGCCAGGCACCGGATCATCATTTCTTGCGCCGACGAAGCGGTTGCGATTTGTCTCGTCCAGTTCCTCGTCGTCGACCAGCGTGATGCCGCCGATGCCGAGCAGGGCGAGGTGCTGGACGAGCGGGCTGCCGAGCCCGCCGACGCCAATAACCGCGACGCTCGTGGCTCGCAGCTTGCGCTGGCCTTCCTCGCCGAAGAGGCGGATGTTCCGGTCGAAGCGGGCAGGAAGATCGCTCATCCCCAGCCTCCCAGAGAAAAGTTGGTCGGCTTCAGCACGCGACTGCCCTCGACAATCCCGTCCAGCGGACGCGGGATCTTCGGATTGTCGAGCCAGAGCAGGGCGTCGAACCCGGACTTCGCGACTACGATGGCGAGATAGGGGCGCTTCTTGAGCCGCCACCACATGTGCGGCACGGTCTCCTGCAGCCCAAGGCGATCGGCGTAAGAGAAGCCCGCGGGCCATGGGCCGGGATGCGAGTGCAATTCCACGAGCGACGTGTCGATATCGTGCGCGCGCTTGATCAGCGCGGCGCGCGTTTCATCGGCCAGTTCCAAATAGTCGTCCTGCTGCACGATGAAGTCGCCAGGACCAAGCTTCTTCGTTTCCGCGACCTCGAAAGTGACCTGATGATCGCTGCGCACGGTGCGGGAAAACAGGAACGCCGCTTGCTCTTCTTCGGAGTCAGACGGCAGCAGGTGCGCCATCAAATCATCGAGCGCGCCGTTCTCCAACTTCAAAAATGCCTTCATGCCCCCTCCTGCAATCGCACCATGAAACTCCGCACCCACGCGAGCAGGTTCGAGCCTTTGCCCACCTCGGCGGTTGCCGACCAATTCTCCACCGACCACGAGAAATGCAGCCACTCGCCGGAGAAGGGTGGCGGCGAAGGTGGAGCGCCTGTGTTATTCGGTGCGGCGCCTTCGAAATTCAGTCCGGCCAGCGTGAGAAATCCGTAAGGCGCATCGCCGGGGTAGTTGCCCTTGATCAGAAAACAGACCGGCAGCTCGCTCACCGCCTCGTTGCTGATGCGCCAGCCTTTGGGCAGCATGTAACGTGGAATCCTGAACCAGTCTTCCCCGTTCGATTCCGCGTGCTCGACGTCGCCGAAGTGGCGGCGCAGGAGGGCCAGCTCGTGGCTGATACGCGCGCGCATCAGCCACGCTTCCAGCGGTGCTTCTTGCCGAATCCCTGGCCCGGCTTGATCTCGATGGTCTCCCCCGGCGCAAGCGTCCGTTCGACGTTGTGCTGGTCGACCTCGATCACGCCCTGCGAGATGTCCCAGCCGCCCAGCTCGGCAATCTGTTCGGTCGTGATCGTGTCCTCGTCCCAGGGAAATTCCTCCCCCTCGATGTTGATAATGTACTTCGGTTCCTTATCGGGTTTCGCCTTCGCTTGACTCATCTTTCCGCTCTCCATGTTCGTTCCTTTGCCGGGGCTGTAGTGCCGATCCAGATTCTCCGTCGGAGTGTATGCCAACGTTAGCTTATATAGCTAACACGTTCGGCAAAAAAAATCAAAGGGTCAGCTGACCGCTCTCCGGGCGGGCGAAAAGATCATCCAGTCGGATACGGGCGACTACAGGATTTACATCAAAGATTTCAGCCAGTTCGCGGGCGGCGCGCTCCCGTTCGTCCTCCTTCAACGTGGGCAGGCCCAGCCCGCCGCGTTCCTCGCAAAAAGGGGCCGCCGCCTTGATAACGAGACCGCGCGGCATCAACAGACCGCCGATCGCCCGATTCGCCTGGAACTCCCACCAGCGCCCGTCGTAGCGCGGCTCGTGCGCCGTGCCGTGAACGTCCCGGCACAGAATCTCCGGTCGGTCGCTTCCGCCCTCGAACAATTTCGGCGGCTTCTCGCCGAGGGCGAAGAGATGCGTATGAAGCAGGCCGTGCCCCGCCTCATGGGCGAGCGTCGTCCGGATGCGGCGCTCGGAGACGCTGCCGCCTTCCGCATCCAGCGCCGTCGTGATCACGATGCCCGTGACCCCCTTCGGCCCGAACGATGTATAGCCGAGCACGCCTTCGGGAAGCGCCTCGTACCGCGGTGAGACCTTGAAGTGCTTTTCGACGAACCGTTCGACCCTGACAGCTTCTGGCGTGTCAGGCATCAGCCCCGCGGCTTTCAAAGCGTCCGCACAGATGCGGTCGATCTCCGCGGGCTTGTAGAAAGGACGGGTCGCGAACGGCCCCCGGTTCGCCCGATACGTGCTCACTTCTTGCCTCCTTTGGGCAGAGGCTTGCTCTTATTGACGAGCTCAAGAAGCTGTTGCGGCGTCAGCTTCTTATCGACGAGCGTGCGGAACGCGAAGGCGTAGCCGGGGTCCTGCTCAGTCATGCGTTTGATTTCATCCAGCGGCGCGCGCTGGTCATGCCGCTTGATTTCCGCGACATCGAGCTTCAGCAGGCGCGACATCTCCTCCAGCATTGGCTCGGAGGGAAAGCGCCGACCGTGCTCCACGTCGGAGATGAAGGGGGGTGAGCAATCGAGTTTCTTTGCGAATTCACGCAGCGAGAGGTCGAGCTCTTCGCGGCGTTCGCGGATTTTTTGGCCAAGCGTTTTCACCGTGTAAGCATACCCAGCGAACGACTCGACCGTCAAGAATGGGCAGTAGGGAGCGCGGAGCACGGCCCTCTGAGTGTCCGTGGGCGAGTTGGCGAATGTCTACGCCGGGCCTTTTTGGATAATTTTGAAGAAGGTCCGCGAGCTTGACCCGGGGGGGAGGGGGGGGGTAGCAGGCAACCGTTCAGCGTTCTGCTTGGCGTCGGCTGCCAAATTTCCCGTGTAGTCAGGGTCATGATCTTACATTTGGAAGAACGGTCCAAGGCACCATTCGCTACTCCGAGCTCCTACGCATCGGGCGGTCTACCGCCGGACGAGGAAAAACCGCCGCGGCTCGTTTGGAGCCGTTTTGGCAATCAGCTGAGACCGGGCGGGCTTTGGCCCGATCAAACGTGCGCCCGGAGCTGGAATGCCGCGGTCGCAAAATGCGATGCGGTTTTGAACACGGACTGCCGCGGTGCACCGCAACGAGGCGGCCCCAAATGAACGGCGACCTCACGCCGATGTCGGCGTCAAACCCACTACAAGGCGCCGCTCGCCGAGCGGGAATTGCGGCTTCTACTTGGCTAGCAGCGCAGCTGCCGTCCAACCGCTTCAGGGAAGGCAGGGTCGTTTCAGCAGACCCCCTTCGCTGGTGGGACAGAGCGTGTCGCTCGCCGCCAGCCTATGGGCTCGCCGGACCCGGTTCATGGCCGTCCTGTAGCGCTGACACTGCTTCCGAACAATTGCTGGGTCCGACCGAGTTCGTGGTCACCGAGACATTACTTGGGCCTGTACCAATCTTCGAGCGAATTCCTGTAGGCGAGGATATCTCCAGGGGTCATACCGCGTGGAATTCTGGTCGCTTTGGAAGATTGAATCGATTTCGTCGATCGTTGTCGGGCGCCAAAACCCTGCTCCGTCATCGCTAAGAAGTAATGCACCAACGGCCGCATATCGCAGAATAAGCGGAGTGCAGATCGATAGCGGGCGATAAGCGTTGTTCGGGTGATAGGGGGCCAATCGAGGAGGAACAAGTCGTTTCAGGCGTTCGACGATATTGCTGTTCCAATAGATGTCATGCAGCGCAGTTTTCAACAACGCCGAACTAACCGGACAAGCGGCGTCGACTTTGTCGTTGGCCGCCCTGAACGACCAGATTGCTTTGACCTGGATTAGGTTGGTTGCAATGCTCACGAGCGTTATGGGCTTAATTGATTCGTACCGTTCGCCTACCACCGATGTTCGGGCCTTCGAGTTGGAGATCAGGCGCGCCCTTTCCTCCAGTAAGCCACACACAGCGACGTAGATGCTATCGACCGCTTCGTCGCAAGAATCGCTGCTGTTGGACATTCGCTTCCAGTAGTAACCGCTCAGCGCGAGAGCAAGCTTCTCGTTGTCAAAACGAATGAATGGAACAGTCGCGGATCCTTTCTCCCGGTCTTCATCCAGTCTCTCGCGTGCGATCGACAGGAATGCCTCGGCTCTTGCCAAGTCCCGATCTCCGTGCGCAAGTATGCGGCACGCTATCGCGCGCAGAAAATATGCTTCGCGTCCGCTCAAGAATGATTCTGCAGCGCCCCGCTCGACGTCTTCCCTTGTCGGAATCGGCTTTCTCGATCGGCGCGACCTCTCGATTATTGAGATCGCATTGCGCGCGTGCTCCTCCGCGACCGACCACCTTTCGGCACTAGCGACGAGTGCGCCGAGGACCAAGTATTTCAAATAGACTTCTTGCCGATCGTCGCCGTCGGCAGTGGAGTCGTGGCAATCTTCAGCGATCCGATCGAAATCGGCGTTGAAGCTATCAACCGTGCTGTACACATTTTCCGGGCTCGCTAACCTATCGAAAATGACGTTCGTATTGTTGAGCCGGTCCAACATCAGGTCCGGCGGATTGCGGACGCCGTTTTCGCGGGCGGCCATCAACACGTCGGCGCCAATGTCCGAAAACACAACGTTCGACCGATCGCGCGCGCGGACGACCTCTTCGGTTACTTCATCTTGAAGTCTTTCCCAATTTATCTCTTCGTTTTGGACCGACTTCTGGACAACTTTAACCACGCGCTCTCTAAGATCTTGCAGGTCGCCGAACGCCGGTTCGCTATATGCGTCTAACTCGGCCGCTATGACCGCCCTTTCTGTGAATTCAGCCCAGACCTTATAGGCCGATCCGATCGCAGTGTCGTCGACGTCGCTCAAGAATTCGCTGTACTTCGACTGTTCCGTTCTCGTGGAGATTTCGTACAGTATGTTTTGCTTGTTCCTCAGCGCCTCGGCTTCCCAGTCCTCTTTCCCCAGCTCCAGGTCCGGCTCATCCCTAAACGCCAACAGACCCGAAAAAAATTCAGGGGGGCGATCATTTGTTGCGTGTTCGATGGTGGGGCGCCCGCTGGCCGGCGAACTCTGAAACTGTCCGTTTACATCGACGGCCACCTCATCGATGAACGCCCAATGATGGTGGATAAAATTGCGCCCGAAATTTCTTGCAAGTTTCCGATCGATGTCCAGTGCGGCATGAAATTCACTGAAGAAAAGCTGCGTTATATTACGATCGCCCGTGACCAAGACCAACCCGCACTCTGTATCGGCCTCCTTCAGTCGCTTATTTATCAGAAAGAGATCTGCGATAGCGTCTGCATCGTCTGCTATGGTCTCGCTCTTCGCGGAGAAGCGTCCTTTCTGTACGATTATTAGTTTCTCAGCGGCACCGGTGAGTGTCCGCTTCTGATCTTTTTCGATGTCAGAAAGGTCTCTGGTGAAGCAATCGATTACGGCGCCGTTCTCCGAATCGCGCGCACTCCTTGAATCTATTCCGCGAAAGGCTTTGGTCGAGAATATGCCGCCGTTGTTTACGTTCAGCGCATAGAATCGATCCCATTCTCTTACCGCTTTTACTGGGTTGCGAGTCTTGTCGAGAATCCTTTTGACGATTGAGAACGTGAATTCGGAGATCCGCTTTTGACCCGCAGTGCCTCGCGGCGTGTTTGCCGCCATGTCCCGAAGCACCACGAGCGCGCCAGACACGGCGGCGACCGAGCGCTTTATGATAGCATTGCTGTCGTTACGGTCAAAAGCATCCGCCTGCTTGCGAACAGCGTCGTAGACTTTTGTAGTCTCGCGGAAATGTGCCGGAAGCTGATAAATCGGAAGCGTCGCGCTTACCTCAAGACGAGCTTTTAGTGCATGCTTGACGATCAGCTGCGCAACCGCTTCAGCCTGTCGGTCTTCATCTCGTGATATCTTCAGCCGTTCTTGGAGCTCCCGATCGTAGGTGGGGCGTAGCGGCAATACTTGGCCGTAACCGCCTATCCATTTCTCAGCTTCGTGCACCACCGGTCCTTGGATCCAAGGTGCGCAATTCGTCTTGATGATATCGGTATCGTAGACATATATGACCTTGCGCCGTGGTCCGCTCCTATAATTACGAAGGGCGGCGCGCTTCGAACCCTCGAGCGCGGCGAATGCAGCGTTTTGCACCAATTGCAAACGCCATTGCTCCTTGTTCAAGGGCCGCGATAGTTTCATGCGGGCTCTTTTGTGAGCTGATCCAACATCGAATCTTCGGGCACGGCGGGCAATTCGCCAAGCTCGAAATCTTCGGCGTGCGGCTCGTACTTGCGATTCCAGGACTTTATTCGGTCTTCAGAGAGAAAAGAAAGGCCGTGTGCATCCAACAAGTCCGCGATCGGAGCGGCAAGCAGGATTTCGTCGGCTCTTCCAACAACGATGCCGACGAAATGACCTTCCTCGTCCGCGAGCATTGCCCCATTGAGCACCTTGAATTGCCGGCACAGCGCGGTCAAGTTTTTGAAACGGACGGCCAACAGGGGAAATACGGATCGCTTGCTGCCGGCGATTTCCAACATCGCTTCGTCGTAGTGCGGAAGCACGGTTCCTTCGGAATATGGGCGCAGTCCCAAAAAAGACACCTTACGGCCGAGAGCTCCTCCGATGCTTCGAACCGGCATGGAGGACTTTAGACGACCGAATGTCGGCGCAATCGTCTGCCTTTCGTCCAGGAAGAATAGGAAGCCGCATCGCGCCGGACCAATCTTTTCCATCTCTGAAAGAAGCGGGTGAGGTTGCTCGCCCAGGCCGATCGTCTGCCTTTCCGATCTCACGTCGATCCTGAACTCGTCGCCTCCGCTGGCAAGCCAGTCGGAAGTCAGCCCGACGATCTTGTCGTCCGGCGTCGCAAACAGGAAAGACAAGCGGGCACGCCGTGGGGTGGAAGGCGTTTCCAGAACGAGCGACGGGGTGATCAGCATTTAGATGCCCTGGTCTGCAACGACGTGCTCTTGCCGCCACGCCAGCGGAAATCCGAATATTTCCCGTTCCAAGCCGCCAAGGTCCCATAAGGTTGACTTCACCCGCTCATCGGTGAGATTTTGAGGTTTCCTAATGAGGAATCGCCCGTCATCGAAGTGCCCCATTGGCTCGAATGTAGCGCACTTTTCCTCCGCGTCGAAATGCACTTCGAAGAATTTCGAGATGATTTCTGTTCTTCTTTGAGCTGCGCTGATTTTGTACTTGGCAGGGTCGCCGCCCGCCTGATCCTTGATCGCGTCGTCAAGGAGCCCGTCGTCGTGCTCGGTGTTCGGAGGCGAGCTGCCGGATAAAATTGTCAGCACCAAAACTTCTTCCCGAGACAGCCCGAATGCGCCGGTGACCGGCGCAGTGGAGCCTATGCGCACGATGTCTATCCTGCGGGCGGCCTCGTCCGCCTCCATCTTGGCGATCTTGTCGATCATCTGTTCCGCTTCCGCTTTCGAGACGCGACTGTACTTGATGCGATCCGTGTTAATGAGAAAGGCCAGAAGCATCTTGTTGATCGGCGCGGATGTGGGCTCGAACGGCGTCTCGTTAAGTCCGATCAATTCCGGAACCGGCGTCTCCGTGGGCCTCTCCTTCAACCTAGAGTCAAGAAACTTGTTGATGGACTTTTGTTTCCCAGCGCGCTTCATCAGATCGCAATAGAAGTCCTTCTCCTTGAGACTCAGGGCGGCGCAGAGGGACGGGTTTTCGTTCGCTGTGGCCAGCTGCCATACCAGCGGCGCAGTCGTCAGCTCATGCTCGCGGATCGCTTTTTCCCAGCGGGTCCAATCCAGCGAAGGAGACCTGCTGGATACATCGGACGGGCGTCCGGTAAGAATAGAAAGATGCTTCCTGTCTCTGAAATAAGAGATGAGGCCCAGCGGAATTTTCCAAAAGTCCTCGCCGACCCTGGTGTAGCACCTGAGCATATCGATGAGCGCGCCGTCACCGGTGCCGAAGATCTTGATCGGCTTGTCGATTTTGGGGCCGTCCGACAAAGGAAGGGGCTTATCCCAATACGTTCTGAAGTGTCCGCCAGTCCTGCGTTCCGGGCCGAATCCCGAAGCGAATATCAGGATATCGCACGACACTTCTTCCGAAGCTCCGGTTGTCACATTTGTGAACTGAATAGTGGTGCCGGTCTTATCGTTTCGAACTATCCGTTCGAACTTCATTTCGTAAAAAATTGCCTGGGCTAGGTCGGCGTCGGCGACAATCGAATTGAACTGCTCTCTTAGTTCGGCGACTACTTGGTCTCCCGGACCGGCATGCCAATTTAGAATAGGGAAATTTGTGAAAATGTTCAGTTTATCGACGATCGGCCACTTGTTGTAGTTCGGATGGACCAGACGGTGGCGCGCGGGTTTCTGCAGGTCCAGCACGTCAGAGGCGCGCTCGTAGATTTTGACGTCTTCGCAGCGCAATTTGGCCAAGGCAGAAAAAGCGGTGACGCCGGCGACGCCGCCGCCGACGATCACGATGCTACGGGTTTGAAGGTCTCTCCCGAGATTCGCTTTGAGGGCAGAAACGAGATTGAGTGCGCGCTGCTGCTGAAAGGCAAATCCAACGCGATACCCGAAGGGACTGATAGTGTAAACGTTTTCGCGATTGGGAATTCTGGAAATACGAATAACGTCTTCGATAATGGCCGGGGTTGATTCAATCGACATCTGAACCTGGTTAAAAGCGACGGGCGCTTCACTGTAACGCGAGAGAGAACGCTGGTGCAACCGCGTCCAGCCGTTTTTCCGCTAAGGGGCCCGCCGCGGAGGGGCGGAGTTCGCGAGGTCGCTCGCTCGAACGGGCGACTGAAACGGTTGCCGCTCCAGTGACGCTTGGTGCCCGATCGGCACGCCGGTACACAACTGGACGAGGCGGATGGCCTTGTTTGTTTGTCAGCGTTGTCGAACGAAACCTCCGAGACCGTGATGTCGGGACGAGGGCTCCCGCCTCGGACGGGAGCGCGGTTTGCGAGCGGACATTTCATCGGAGCCGGGCGCTCCAGCGACGCGCATTCTTCATCAAAACGGCTGGAGGTTGGAGCGCCGAGATAGAGTTGCGTTTGCAGCTGAAGCGTCATTGAATGAGAGGTGCGACCCGGTTCGGGCGCGCTGTTCGTGGCCGACATGCAGCTTCGGCACTCGCTCAAGTGCAGCGACCTTGACGCGGTCGCCACGAGTGAGGGCGGAAACCTTCTGCGCGGAGAGGCTCCGGTGATCGACCCGCGCCTTGCGGCCCCTTCCCCGCACGGCTTTGTTCTGCTGGCCGGCCCAGGCAAGCGGGAAGTGGAAACGGGGCTCATCGCGCCGTCTCCTTGTCGCCCTTCGGTTCGCGGACGATCGGGCGGCCATCCAGCGGCATGCAGCTGAGCTGAAGGTTGAAGCCCTTACCGTCATCATGCGGCCAAGCGGC
The DNA here is from genome assembly GCF_054060315.1 of Bradyrhizobium sp. USDA 4354. Lineage (NCBI taxonomy): Bacteria > Pseudomonadati > Pseudomonadota > Alphaproteobacteria > Hyphomicrobiales > Nitrobacteraceae > Bradyrhizobium > Bradyrhizobium sp. USDA 4354. The sequence continues at coordinate 3,225,260 of NZ_JBSSDC010000001.1, forward strand.
GCCGATCCTGGTCCAGAAGGCTTTGTCGCCTTTGCCCTCGACCACGAAAACTCCTTGGGGGCGCTGGTTCTTTTCGTTACATTTCATCTATTTATCTCCCGTTTGGTTCTGCCGGCTGCGCCGATCGCGGCCGGACGGGAAATCTTCGGCACACGAGGAGACGGCGGCGGCGCAACGGAGGGTACGGCCGAGGGCTCCCTTCAGGGATACGGTTGGATGCCTTGCTCCGACGCGCCTCAGCGCCAGTTTCCCCGTCCAACTGCCGTGTATTGAGATCAGAGGCGCAACGGGAGATGGGCTTGAAACGCAATAGGACCGCTCCAGAATGAGTTTCTTGTCGTAAGTGAAAAGTCCGATGGGTTGGGGCATACGGACGCCGTTTCATGTCTGTGCTTCGAGTTCGATGCCGACACCTGATCGGCCAGTACGTCGCGCAGCCACCACCGTCGAACCAGACCCGCAGAACGGGTCTAGCACAATCGCGTCCAGAGGACAGAACGCTTCTATCAAGCGGCTGCAAGATACTGATTGGCTTCTGCGTCGTGGGCAGTCGATTTTCATGTATTTACAGGAAAGGTCGGTGCCACCGGTAGCTCCGCGTCACAATTCGAACGGGTCGCCACCAGGTAGCGGATCGACCACTCTGCTTTGACGACCGCGTCTTGCCAATTCAAATGGATCGCCACCTGGAAGCGGGTCGACCATGGCGGCCAACTCCGTTAAGAGTCGCCCGGCGTGATGCAGTACAGCCGCGCGAGGCGTTCTCGTGTCGGCTGCTAACCCGGTTTCGGTAACAAGTGCTGCCGGCATATTGGCTCTGGCAGCGCGTATATTCGCTATTCGTTTGCGATATTCGCTGCGATGCATAGTGCGATCTTCGACCTCATGGAAATGGCGCTCCTTGTGGCGCGAGCCGAAGATCTCTCGCGCTGCTGAACCGTTGCTGACGATTTGATACCCTTTTTTCAAAGTCTGGAACGGTTTGCTGACCTTGTTTAGATGATCAAATCGGACCGACCGCGGCTTATGCCAGGATTCGAAGAAAGAAGGGTAGACGAAGTTGCTTACGGCGATGCCATCGATTTCATACTCCCCGTCCTCCACCGCATCACACATTTCGTAAGCGTAAAACAGGCCGTTGCTGGCTTGAGCCCACATCTGCGCGCCGGGATCGATCAACATTTCGAGCAACTCATGGGACGTGGTGACGCTCACCTTCTCCCCGGCCGCGACGGTACTCTTGACGAAGACCTTTGACACGGGCTGTCCGTCCTTGGTCAGATCATGATAACCGAGGGCATCGGCCGCATCAGAATCATCCAGAAAGACAATTTGCCATTCATCAGGCTTCGGCTTGTCGGCAACCTGAAGCTTCGCAGGATAACCCCATATGGGTACGAAATCTCGCTCCAATTGCTTTTCTAATGCTGACACCAGTTTCTTGAGGTCGACCTCAAGGGGCGCCTTAGCCAGATTCACAAAACTTATGGTCGGAAATTTCCCTTGATTGAATGCGGCTGCTCTAATCATCGCGAAGCTCCTTCGAGTAGCGGTTTAAAAAGGGTTAGCTCTGCATGCGCGAGGGAATCACAAATCACCAAATGGATCTTCGTCTTTGTCACGCGGAATTGGGTCTACCGTCCTAGGCGTTCGGGTCTTCGGTTTTGGCTTGATGACCAGTGTTTTTGCCTTCTTTGTGCGCCTGGATGGGCGAGGTGGCGCGCGCTTCTGGGCTTTCGAGACTGATTTTGCCATTTGGAGGTGATCCCTTATGGAGCGCGGATGAGCTGGAGCTCGCGACTTTTCAGTTGGTCGACCGCTCTGGCCGCAAGTTCTTCGGCCCAATTACGAGCCTGGGCAGTAAGAGTGGTTCCTACATATATGTCGTCCGCCGGTAGGCGTGGTGTGCGCACAGGGGCGCGGGGCGGCACCCTGCGCACCGAAGGGGAGACGACGGAGGCACCGCCGCTTCGTTCTCGGGAGAAAAGGTAGCTACGCAGCGCAGTAAGATAAGCTAGGACGTCCTTATCTACAGCAAGACCCACAGTGACTTTATGAGTGTCCGTCCGGTTTAGCGAACCAGTGAGCGAAGCGTCGGCGAGTTGGAAGCCAGTGCCGACGGGAGTAAAAATGACTTTGGGCGTTGATGACCCGTCAATTGTCGTCGTGAAGGTAAGTTTGTCTGCAATGGTTGGAGCGCCGATCGCGCCGGCTGCGGCGTCCTTTTCAGACAACTGCCCGAGATAAACCAGTTCGAAGAAGGTCTTCACAAGTTCGTCGACACCGATATGACCGGCGATAGGATAGACGTAGTTGGCCTGCTTGATTTGCCCGTCGCAGTATCGATGACCTCGAACCGGCACATTTACTCTTACCAAGAGTTCGCTGAAGGTGTCCGTCACCGTGAAGGAACGCTCGTTAGTTCGGTTCCTGTTGAAATCGCCTGACACAGCAAGCGTCAATTTTCGTGCCCAAGGACCCAATAGGTTCACGGTGGTGCCCAGATCATTTTGTTCACTCATGGTGAGGTCAAAATTGTAGGCAATCGCCGTCGAGTAGATTACGCGATAAAAATTTCGCACCTGTTCATATTTCGGACCCGGAAATCGATCGGGATTGAAGTTGCTAATCGAGTCGGGGTCCGCTTCATAATCCGCTAATACTTGTCGGGCGATTGGATCGCCGAGTTGATCATCATGATCGGTGGCAAGCCGTGTAAGTTGTCGGATTAGAAACTGCAGCGCGGCTTCCCGCGTTTCACAGCGGATTTGCCGAGCAATATGATACGTATTTACACCTGTGACGTCTTCTGGAAGCGGGTGGATGGAGCAACTCACCAACAGAAATGCGGCCGCGCTCGCGGCAAATATTCGAATAAACATCGGATGTCCCCTGCCAACGTCTAATCCTCTGATTGTAGGCACAATGTAGTTGTATTGTATGTCGTATTCGCGCAACAGGGCAGTGAAATTCTCAAATCGTAAGTGCGAATGGTGCTACCGCGCACGGTACCGATTGCGATGGTGTTTCTGGTTTCTCGCCGGGCTGGCTACCTCCAGCGATTTTAGATGCGGGGAGATGTTAGGCTCTCGTGAAGGTCGGGCCGCGGTCGGCGTTAAGGCTCACTAGCGGCACCGTCGTCCAGACGTAAGCCGACCCGACCCGGCGCCAAATTCATCGGCCGCGTAATACGCTCTTCCTGCGACTCAAGGGCTTGAGGCCCTCAACCGCAGATCCCGCAGACGGTGTTAACCTGCTGCGAGAATCCGGCCAAGTCAACGTGCCGTGGATGCTCCCGTATGGGCAACGTTGAAGTGGGCGGTTTCGTTCGTTGAAATACTGCGCGACACCGGGGAGAATCGCTGAAGTCCTGCGCCGGTTGCAGGCTAATCATATCGCGGGCTAGCAAGCTTATGCTGGGGGTCTGATGGATTTCAGCGGGGTCTGTATCGTTGGCCTGGTTGTGACTGGCGTAGCGGCGCTCGGCTTCTTCGGTGCAAACCATAAGTTCAGGGCGGCGGTCGACCGGGCAGTCGCCCCGATGAAGGTCCCTGAGCGGCGATGGTGCGGATATAGCGCCCAGGATCTCAACGAGTTCAGGATAGCCGCTTTCAAACAGCCGACAGCGTTCGGGAAATCCGCGCTCGATCTGTACCGAGACCGTGTGTTGCTATTTGACATGGGTTTTGCTGTTGCTTTGGGCTTTTTTAGCCTGCTGTCTTGGGTTGTGGCTACGCAGCAAGCTGGCTCGTCGCTCGTGTCGTCCCTCGCGATGTTCTGCGGAATGGGGGGTGCTATTTACGGTCTGTCCGACCTGGGTGAGGATATTATCCTTCGTATGCTTCTCCAGCCCGGACGCGCTATTCGCGATGACGATGCCAAGAGAGCGACAGCTCTTACGTGGTTAAAATTCGCAACGATCTGCATATCCATTGTCGGAGCTATAGTGTTCGCGCTGCTGTCTATTGTGTTTAAGGCGATCCCTTCCAGTACGAAATCATAGAGCTTGGCCGGCGAAGATGTCGGCCTTGCTCTCGTGACACTCGGTCTCTGACTCTGTTTATCTTGGTTCGAATCCAGGTTGCCTGACAACACTACGGAAGATGTATACGAGACAAAACACGAGGGAGCTCTCGTGCAGGCGGACGATTGCAGGGCGGCTTTGGAGCGCATTAGGTGGCCCAACGGTCCCGTATGTCCTCATTGCAAAGCATCAGGCCGTACCATTAGCGTGGTTGGTGGTGCGTCGCACCGTCCCGGCCTCTATCTACCTCTGCTCTGAATGCCGGCAACAGTTCACGGTCACTGCGGGCACTCCGCTAGAGGGGTCTAAGCTCCGCTTGGCTTCATGGATTCAGGCCGCTCACATGCTCAACACGTTGCCAGCAGTGATCACCGTAAGAGAGGTCGAAAAGGCGCTGGACGTTACTTACAAGACGGCATGGCGCACCGATACAAAAGCTCTTGAAGGCTGTGGAGACCTATTGAGGTCCGTTGCCACTGTTTGGCGCGACGGTTAGGGCTCATGTGGAGCCGTTGCTGCCGAAGAAAAGCAACACACGGTCTGCTTGGGAGCGGAGAAAGGCGAAGAAGACTGCCGGGACCTATAAAGCTCCACGAGTGCCTGTAGCCACTGGAGCGCTGTCAGGATTGCAGTTCACGCCGCCGGCCACCAAGGCCCATGTAGAGCGCACGGAGCGGTTCTTGCGGTGGGTGCTGGAGGCTTAGATGCGATACGATCATCTCCGAGATACGGATGGCGTGCTGAGGACTGATGGAGGATTGTTGTGGCGGTAGATTTCGGACGTCGGTTTGAGGACTTGAGCAAACAAGCTGATGCAATTGACGCCTCCAAGAAGTATGAATCAGGAGGCGAATATGGCTTTGCCGGCCATCGCATCGATCAAAACGACCTTATTAGTTGGTCTGTAAAGGTCCGGCATCTGCTGGTCACGGTCTGCGGCGAGACTTCACAGCACTTTCAGGAGTTCGTGAAGCGCGAAGAGCCGTCGATGTACACGACCAACTATGAGACATTTCTCAAGCAAAGAGCGGTGCTGTCTGCGGCAAGAGAAGATTTCGAGGGCGGCTACCTTTCCAGTCTCAAAACGCTGATCCAGAGTGAAGTCTTTGACAGTGAACTCGATCAGGCGGCCGAGCTGTTGGCTTCGGGTTACGAAACTGCTGCTGCCGTTATTGCAGGAGTTGTGCTAGAAACTACTCTCCGTGAGATGTGCACCGAAAATGGCTTGCAAGTTGGGAAGCTCGACAGGATGAACGCGGATTTGGCTAAGGCTGGCATCTACAATAGGCTCCGTCAGAAGCAAATCACAGCATTTGCAGATATTCGCAACAGTGCTGCACATGGGGATAGCAAGGGCTTCAAGAGAGAAGACGTTGCCAGCATGATTAGAGACATTCAGAGCTTCCTCGCTGAACGCTGATATTGGTCAGTCCGCAAGGAGTTTTGCGACCTCATCGGCTTCCAAGCGCTTCTTGTCGAGCAATGCGGTAGCAAGTCGCTCAACCATTGCGCGGTGCGAGGAAAACAAGGTCAGAGGCACGGGCGTGCCCTTGATGCATCATTCGAACTTGCTCCTCCTCCTCGAAGTCTTCTAGTAGCTCGACCATCTTTGCATAGTCACCCCAGCCTGCTCCTTCGTGCGTAGGGGCCTCGAAGAGCTCTTGAGCCTCTAAGCCACGCGATACGTGTTCGGCGACGAGCCTACACGTCGAATCACTGTAATGGCGTAGGGCGGAAGTTTTGTTGTGCATGGCGAAAGCGCCTCTGAAGGGACGAGACGAATGACCCCGAACTTCGATGCGATGAACGAAACGGGCGTGCGAGAAATCATCGTGCGTCCTCTTCTCCACCGACTTGGCTATGCACACGGAACAGTCGCCAATATCCGCACCGAAGTCCCGCTGCGGTACGACAGGGCCTTCCTGGGGCGGAAGCAGCCAAAGAAAGACCCTCCCTTGGCAGGGCGAATCTGCGATGCGACGTCCTATGGGCGCTGGGCCGTAGAGGTTAAAGCGCCTTCGCAGCCCCTTACTCAGGACGATGTTGAGCAGGCTCACACCTACTGCGCGCACCCCGAGATTAGCGCAGCATATTTCCTGTTGACGAACGGCCGCGAGTTTAGGCTGTACGCGACGGGGCAGCTTAAGGAGCCCTATCTGAGTTGGACTTACGAAGAGACTGAACTGAAGTTAATGAACCTCTTCAACGTCGTGGGCTACGACGCTATCCGAAGGCTCACAGAGATAACTCGCCCTGACATCAATAAGCCCTTAGGGCCGGGACTTCCTTCCGAAGTGAAGATTGTGGGCGGAGAGATTTTGTATGGCGATCACCGATCTGACCATCCCTTGTTTCAGACCCAACGCGCTGAAAGGATTAGTGGGAACGGTTACGGGCGGCCAAGTCAAGCGGAACGAGGACGGGCGCCTTCTCGCAATAGTAGGCGTGAGGAGTCCCTTTCAGCAAATTGCAGCCCTGAACAAGCTCGCGGGTCTTGAAGACTTCAGCTTCTATTGTGCGGACGAGTTCATTTCTAGAAATGTCGAAAGGCCAACGATCTGTCAGAACGTGGTGAGCGGTGAGCTTCCACCGGGACACAAAGCCCAATTGTTGCCCGGGTTGCCCCCGATTCCTGTCCCTGGCTTCCAGTTCACAGTATCAACCTATGCAACGGGCTACGTGGATGGGACCACGTTCGTAGGTGTGCTCGCGTTCGACTACCAATACCAGCTTATTCGTGGCTTCTCATCCGGCAATCCGACCCTGGATGCCGCAATTGCAACCACTCCGGCAACCGCGCGAGCAAAAGGAGAAGGCACGTTCAAGGTGCTTCTCAATCTGCATCGATAGAGAAACGAGCGGTTGCGCCTGAGAACATTGATGTGGGGCCTGAGTGGAAGATCTAGAGCGCTACCTAAATGAGATTGTCGAGCCAACCGTGAACGACTTCCGGGAAAACCCGTAAGCGTGAGGAAAGGCTTCCTCACCTGTGTGGCGATAGATCATTCCGTCGACTATTTGGCGTATCCGGGAGACCGCTCGCAATGGGACGGAAAGGCGCATCGCGATAGGCGCGCGAAGCTGCGAAAGCAATCAGAGAAGAATGCGAACAGTTCCGAGTAGCGAGCTAGTCGGCCAACGCGTTCAAGCACGTCAAAACCACAAGCCAGAGAGGGCTCGAAGCTGCCGAAGTGTACGAACGACCGCCCGCAATGGCAGGCAGGGCGATGGCTGGTATGTCAATGGCTGGTGATGTGTGGGGAGCAGTCGTAATAGATGGTCATAACCTCCTTAAGATCGTCACCGAAGCTCTAAGCTTTCTGCGGTCGAAGACACGGTAATCCCACTGTGCCCTTCGGCCTGTGCGCTTGCAAAGCCGCCCACACGACCGCAGTTTGGCTGCAATAACATGCATTAGGTCGAGTTCTGGAATCATGCGAAGTGGACTGCCTCCAGTGAGGTTCACCGCGCGAGCCAACGGCGAGCACAAGATCGTGCACGCCATCGTGACGTCCTGGCGAAGGCATATGACCTTGAGAATTATCCGGCGCGTTGACTTTCCGGCCCGTCGAGCCACCTTTCCGGAGTGGGGCGGCTGTGTCACCAACCGCCCCGGTCGTCACGTCAATGGCGAAGCTTCCGAAGGCCGTCCTACGGGGCGGCCTTTTCCTTGTGTTGCGCTGCTTGCGCGCTCGAAATGGGCGGAACACCGACAGGCGGCGCTAGCCTTCCTGCACGCGCCCCTCAGCAAAAAAGAGATAGTAGCGCTCAAGGCGACGGAAATAGGAGAGCACAATCTTTGCGAACGACAATGCGTTTCGATCTGTCAGACGGTAAATCGTTTCGATATCTGGCAGCTTGAGCGCCGCAGCCAAAGCTCCCGCCAACGAATTGATGCGGTCAGCCAGGGGGCCTGATTTATCGAAACGCTCTGCATCAGCCTTGAGTAGCTGGTTCGCGGCCAAAAACCTGTAGAGGTTACCGTATCCCATTTTCAGGTTTTCAAAGTTCTTAGCAAATTCGGCGAGCGAGATGTGCATCTCGTCGAAGATGTCTGCGCGTCCGTTGACATCGACATTGCCGGGTGAGGCGTACTGGATGCGCCTTACAGATATTCGGTCCATAATCCCCTGCAAGGACCAAAGGTCTTCATACAGGTTGACGTAGCTCGATCCACCGCGAGGCGGATGACCGGCAAACGCTTGGCGGACCCGCCTCTTTAGTTTCTAGATGAGCGGCGTCATTGGCTTGGATAGGTTCTGAATGATCCCGCGCGAAGAAGCCTGCCTCTGGCAGATAGTGTTTCTCCACGAGTTCATCTTTGACAGCGTGGAGCAGCGTAATTGAACCGTCTTTGTCTGCGTCAGAAGAAAACTACCGCAATAGTGACAATGAGGTGCGCCTGCCGCATTCCAAAAAATTGGCGCGAATTAGCGACCTTGTCGAGGGGGGGGCGGCATGAAGGGCGGAAAACCTCAGCTCGCCGCAAACGCGAACGCTTTGGAGGACATTAGCCCGCCCACATAGCCCTCCAAACACGCCAGGGCAGAATGGCGGCGCGTGATGCCCGACTTGTGCAAAGGCCGATCGAATTTAAGCTAGATGACTCTTTTCTTGAGGCAATTTCTGGCGAGGGTGCACCTGCACATGGTCGCACGCCGGCTTTCGTCTTGGTTGACGAGCTCCACATCTGGAAAAATGCTGAGCTCTGGAAGGCGCTAGCCTCGGCGCTTCCGAAGACGCAGGGTTCGCTAATGGTCGTCGCCACGACAGCGGGGGCGTGGCCAAGAGAACATCGCGCATGCAGTGAACCTACGGTGAGGTGCGGCGGGTCATGCGTGTCATAGCTTATTGACCGATGTAGCCATTAGTCACACCACCGTTTGGTGCCGGCACTGTGCAAGGTCCGCCTATCGGCCCGGTCGGACCGGGGATTCTCCCCATGACAGTTATGCAAGCGTTGCCAAGTCCCTGCGGGGGCTTTTGCGATGCGTCCTGAGATCTCTGTAGGTTTTGTGCGGCCACACCGTCCAGTCGTTGAGTCAGGCCCTTATTTACGTCTTCAAGGAATCCAGCTAGTTGCGCTTTGACCGGTGCCGAACGCACCTCGTCAGCGTATGCAACGGAAACAATGGAGAAGGAGGCATGCTGGACTGCGGGGGGCTTAGCTGGCGTCGCGCCATTTATAAATGATGTAACGAGTGCAGGTGCGGCGATGCCGAGCTGAACAATTGCGAATGGCTGTTTCACCTCATTGTTTAGCAATGCCATCATGCCGCCGAGAAAGATCAGCACAACGACCCGTATTGCATAGCCTACATAATTGCCGACACTAAGGACTTCAGGGTGATCGATAAACGGCGCAAGATCTACGGCGAGCACGGTTACCAGTATAGGTAACAACCCACCGAGTGCGCCTAACAAAAACGCTCCGGTGCGCGACATGACTCAACTCCCATGCCGGATAAAGGGCTTCTAAAAACAACCAAATGGTAATCCAAGGGCGGATCAACTGCAACGAGAGCTCAAGGGGCGCGGAGGCGCAGGGCGCAGCAAAAAGGGGTGCAAGTGCTGACTAATCGTAGAAGAATTCGTGGGGAGATATTGCGATGGCTAAGCCTTGCCGTTTCCCGTGACGCCTTTCGGGGCTTGTTCGCCTTTTATGCGGCCAAGGCCCACGTTGTCGGGATAGGGGCCGCAAGCGCCATGCACGCAAATTTTGGCACCGTGCCAGCGCCCCCAAAGCACTGCCGAAATATTCTCGGATCCTTCCAGATCGAAGAAGCGGGGCGGACTCTCTTTTTCCGCGTGCTTGTGGTTCTCGACGCGCTCTGTCTCGACAACCAAATTGCCTTCCCCCCATGACGGGCAATGTTTCAGTGCGTACAGGTAGCGAATGACGCCGGCGTTCGACAACGACAGCGAACCAGCAGAATATGTGAGGCTGCCCGAGGCCGGTCTGTGAGCGAAAGGCGGATCTTGCGCATGAGCAAGCGAATCTTGAGGTGCATGCCAATCCCAATTCCGGAGGGGTCAAGACCAGCTGGGGAAGTTAACCTGAGACTAGAGCATCGCAGGGACGTTTTTTGCGTTTTATAGCGGTTGAGCGACGGAAAAAGGCGCGAACGCGTCGACCCGCGCAGGAGACACCGCATCAGCGATCAGTCAATCCTGGCACGGACTCTCAACTGGAATGACGAAGCCGGCTTTCACGCGATCCAATACGACCATCGTCTTGAACCCCTTGATGTCCGGGTTCACATGGAAGAATCGCCGAGTGAACTCCTCGTATTCTTCCATGCTAGTAGCGGTAACGTATAGGACGAAGTCCGCGTCCCCCGTCACGTAGAATCCGTTGACAACCTCAGCTGACAATTTGATGGCCTTCTTGAATCTATCGATGATATCTGAACGCTCCCGCTCCATAGTCACTAGCACAAGCATTTGAAGCGGCCGCCCAACAGCCTTCGGCGAAACGATCGAGACATCGCCTTCGATGATACCTTCCGAACGAAGCCTCTTCAGGCGCCGTTGACAGGCGGTGGCAGAAAGCCCGGCAAGTTCGCCGATCACCTCGGAAGTCAGACGGTTATTCTTTTGGACGATCTCAAGGATGCGGGCGTCGATTCGATCGTATGGCATTTCGGCTCCAGTTCCGGTGAATTTCACCGCGAAATGGCTGCGCGACGCAGCGGACTATGTCATCATGACCGGAATCAAGCATCTCGAGGGGACCGCCGTGTGCAATTTATTTGCGCGACAGCCTCAGCGTAATTACGAAACCCAGACGCGTTCGTTGCGGATCGGAGGTCATTGCACATCAATCCGTCTTGAACTCGCATTTTGGGACACACTTGAGGAGATTGCGGCAAGGGAGAGGATGAGCGTCGCGAAGTTCCTTACGAGTCTCCACAACGAGGTCCTCGAACATCATGGGGAGGTGAAAAATTTCGCCTCGCTCTTGCGATGTTGCTGTCTCATCTATCGTTCCGGCGGTGATAGCGCACAAACCGATTTCGTTGCTCCTGTGTCAGGCTTGCGGAGCAGCAGACCGGAGCCCCGACTATCCGCATTGGAGCGCGGGCAGCACACCGACGCAGCTCTGTCACTCCCGAAATGACAGGGCTGCCCGCCTTCGGTCGCGTTTAGATCTCTTTCTTTTGCATCGCAGTAGCCATGAAGTCCGCCTGCCGGATCGCCAGCGACACGATCGTCAGCGTCGGATTGCAGGCCGCGCCAGAGGTGAACTGACTGCCGTCAGAGATAAACAAATTCCTGATGTCGTGGGTCTGGCCGAACTTGTTCACCACGCCATCCCTGGGGTTCTCGCTCATACGGTTGGTGCCGAGATTATGGGGGCGGGGTCGGGTAGGTGACGGTCGCGCCGACCGCCTCATAGACCGCGGCGCCCTGCTTGTAAGCGTGAGCCCGCATCGCGATGTCATTGGGATGATCGTCGAAATGCACGCTCGCGACCGGAAGGCCAAACTTGTCCTTCACCTTGGGATCGAGCGTGACGCGGTTGGTCTCCTGCGGCATGTCCTCGCCGACCAGCCACATGCCGGTCATCCGCGGATAGCTTTCCATGGCGTTGGTGAACTCGCGTCCCAAGGCCCCCGGCTTGAGGAATGCCGCCATGAAGGGCACGCCTAGCGACAGCGTTTCCATCTCGTAGCCGCCGACGAAGCCGCGGCCCGGATTGTTGACCGCCTCGTCGCGGACGATGCCAGCCATGGTGGTGCCGCGATACATATGGACCGATTTCTCGAACACGGCATAGACGCTGCCGGTCTTGTGCCGCATGTAGTTGCGGCCGACCTGACCGGATGAATTGGCAAGGCCATCGGGGAACATGCTGGACGCGCTGTTGAGGAGCAGACGCGGGCTCTCGATCGAATTGCCGGCAACCGCGACCACGCGTGCCTTCTGCCGCTGCATCACACCGCTGTCATCGGCATAGACCACGTCGGAGACCTTGCCGCTCGCATCATGCTCGATCTTGACCATGCTGTTCGGGCGCACCTCGAGATTGCCGGTGGCTTTGCTCTTGGGGATTTCGGTATAGAGCGTCGACCATTTCGCGCCGGACTTGCAGCCCTGGAAGCAGAAGCCGATCTGCAGGCAGGAGCCGCGGCCGTCGCGCGCGTCGCTGTTGATGGCCATTCTGCCGGTGTGCACTTCCTTGTAGCCGAGCTTCTTCGCGCCGGCCTCCAGCACCCGGAAATTGTTGTTGCCGGGCAGCCCGGGAATGCCATTAGTGCGGGTGACGCCCATCTTGTTTTCGGCCTTGGCGTACCACGGCTCCATTTCGGCGAGCGTAATCGGCCAGTCCAAGAGATTGGCGCCGGGAATGCCGCCATAGGCGCTCTTCGTCTTGAACTCGTGCTCGTCAAAGCGCAGCGACGCGCCGGCCCAATGGGTGGTTGAGCCGCCAACCGCCTTCACGATCCAGGCTGGCAGGCTGGGAAAATCCCTGGCCGCCTGCCAGCTGCCTGACGTGGTGCGCGCATCGCACCAAGCGAGCTGGGAAAAGCTCTCCCATTCGTCATTGATGAAGTCCTGGTTTTCGATGCGCGGACCTGCTTCGAGAATGACGACCTTGATGCCCTTCTGCGCGAGCTCGTTGCCCAGCGTACCGCCGCCGGCGCCAGACCCCACAATCACAACTACCCCCGGGTCGTTCAAATCGAATTTTGCCATGGTGCGGTCCTCCTGATGGGATGTTGACCGGGTTTAAGCCTTCGGCAGCCAGTCGATGTCGGAGAAGCCGCGTTTGATGTAGCCGCCGTGTTCGGCGGAGGAGCCCTCATAGCCGAATTTCGGCCACAGCTCCTTCTGGTTATACAGCGAGACGACCAGGTCGCCGCGCACCGTCTTGATGAAGTCGCTTTGCTCAACGCCGCGGAGCAGCGCCACGCGGTCAGTCTCCCATTGCACCTCGGCATACGGCACCTGGTGGCGCTCGCGGGCATCCTGATCCAACCTGGCGATGCCGTCCGCAATCAGCGATTTGATCGCCGGATCCTTCGCCGCCTTTACGTCCCACGGCTTGATCGCCGTGACGTAGTAACTGTCGCCAAACATGTCGTGCGGAAAGATGTCACGCGCGACCTTCACCAACGTCTTCAGCTGAGCGGGTGTCAGCGCAGCTGCATCGTCCGCCCAAGCATCCTGGATGCCGAGCCCTGTGGTGGTCGCGGCCGCGACAATCGGCACCGTGCTTGCCGCACCCTTGAGAAAGACTCGGCGGTCGAATTTCCTGCGACGATCAACTTCCCTCATAAGCTCCTCCAATGCTGTCTGTCTTGTTTTGGTTAGGCGAAACGCCCGCCCCGCTGGATCACCTCGATCTTGTAGCCGTCGGGGTCTGAGACGAAGAAGAAGCGCGCCAGCGTGCTGCCATCGTGCTTGAAGTCGCGCAGCGGACCCGGTGCGAGCTTCTCGCGCTCGAACCGGGCATGTTCGGCGTCGAGATCCTCGACCACGACGGCGAGGTGTCCGTATCCGTCGCCGAGCGCGTAAGGCTCCTTGCGATCGAAATTGACGGTCAGCTCGATCTCGAACGGCGAAGATGGATGGCGCAGATAGATCAGGGCGAAGTCGGAGAACTTCAGGTGATCGGCGATCTCCAGCCCGAAAGCCCGCTTGTAGAAGTCCAGCGATTTCGCCTCGTCGAGCACGCGGATCATCGAGTGAACCGGTTTTGACATTCAGTTGAACTCCTTGAGGTAGGCGATGATCGCCGCGCGGATCTCCGGTTTGGACTGTCGATAAGCCATCACCGCACCCGGAATCACCGCCTGCGGATTGGTCAGCCAGGCCTCGAGCCTGGTCTCATCCCAGACGAAGTCTGCTTTGGCGAACCCGTCCGAGTAGTGAAACCCGTCGACTTTGCCAGCAGGCCGCCCGACGATCTTGTAAAGCGATGGTCCCTGTCGGACTGGATCCGACAGGTTTGTTGTATGACACGTGGCGCATTGCTGCTTGAACAGTGTTGAGCCATCGGGAGTCTTGGCGGCAGGCGACAGCATCTGGGCGCTGGCCGTGTGCGCGGCAAGCAATGCGCTGCAAAGGCCGGCTGCCATTCCTTGTATCGAGCCCTGCTTGGCCATAGATCCTCCCTGACGATCGAGAACGCTAGATGACACCGATACAGGTTTGGTAGTAGCGGGTTGTTTCATCTGAGGTGAACGGCGTCCCTCGGAGTGCACTGCAGTAGCTGTTGCTTCGCTTCGAGGAAGGGCTGTCGGCTCCTCGAAGAAAAAGTGCTGGCATGAAAAATGCTGAGGCTCGATCGCCGATGGCGAACCGAAGTTCGCCGGGGAGACGGAGGAGATGATGAGAGCCCAAGTATTGAGAGCGTATGACGAGAAGTTTTCCAACGACCAGTGGGTCAGCGAAGAGATAGTGCCTGATCCGAAGCTGACGAAATCGACGGACGTCATCGTCCGCATCGGTGGTGCGGGCGTATGCAGGACCGACCTTCATATTATCGAAGGCGTCTGGAAGCCGCATATGGATCCGAGCGGCGACAAACTGCTACCCATCATCATGGGACACGAAAATGCTGGCTGGATCGAAGAGGTTGGTAAGGAGGTCGAGGGACTGAAGAAGGGCGATCCAGTCATCGTCCATCCGAAGATCACCGGCGGCACGTGTCTCGCATGTCGTCGAGGCTTCGACATGCATGGTCCTGGCGCGTTTCCGGGGCTTGATTGCAACGGCGGCTATGCAGAATTCCTTTGCACATCGGAGCGCAATATCGTCCCACTGCCGCGGACTCTCGCGCCAAAGGATGTCGCGCCATACGCGGATGCGGGCCTCACGGCCTATCGCGCGGTCAAGAAGGCCACGCGTCACCTCTTGCCAGGTGAATTCTGCGTCGTTATCGGTGCGGGTGGGTTAGGCCACATCGGAATCCAGTGCCTCAAGGCAATGTGCGCAGCCGATGTTGTCGTCGTCGACAAGTCCGAGGCATCGCTGAAACTTGCCGAAAAGTCAGGCGCTGACCACTTGGTCAAGGCTGACGGCAACGAAGTGGCGGCCGTTTTGGCGCTGACTGCCGGAAACGGCGCGGAGGCGGTGATTGATTTCGTCGGAGAGAAAGGCACAACTTCCAAAGGACTCTCAATGACGCGTCCTATGGGGAGTTACTACGTCGTTGGTTACGGCGAGGACATCCGTGTCCCAACCGTCGACATGGTGATTACCGAGAAGAACATCATCGGAAACCTGGTCGGAACATGGGCTGAGCTAACTGAGTTGATGGCGCTTGCGGATCGAGGCTTGGTTGAACTCGCCACGGCCGAATATAGCCTCTCGGATGCAAACAAGGCGTTGCACGATCTCAATGCCGGCAGGATCCATGGACGCGCGGTCCTGATTCCTTGATACTAGAACTACTTGATCCATCGCGAGCATGCATTCACTTGCGATGGATCTGACGTTATCGCATGCCCGTGCGATTGCTCGGCCACTGTAGCCGAAGATGCCACCAGAAGCCCGTCCGACAATTTTCGCGCGGCGGGCGCGAAGCGTTCGATCAGATCAGTTCCGTGCGAGCTCATATTGCAGTGTAATCTCTGCGCGATGAACAAAGCCTCCCGGTTCGCAGAGAGTCTCATTCTGCATCATTGTCGCAATTTGCGTCGGCCGGCGTGGCTCTATCGGTGGCTTGTCCGGAATTCGCCCGCTGAGATGCCATCGAACGATCTGGCACGCCCGTTGCACATCCCCTGTGCAGGTATCCCTCGGCGAAGCACACGGCCAAAAAGCGAGCCGCTTCGCTTTGAGGCGAAAATCAGAGATCAAACTCTTGAGACTTAAGCTCTTCTCCCGGCGTCGGTAGACGTCGCGAGACATGGAGCGCCACGACCATAGCTGACGTCGGGTGCGGGCGCGGTGCCGGGGGAGGCTCAGCAGAATTGTCCACGTGATGCTTCCAGGAGGCCGGAATGCGAGATAGCTCCCGAAATCCCGTTCACGGCACAGCGAGCTGCTGCGCCGTCTGCGGCGGAAAGTTTGGACTCATCCGTTACTACTGCTGGCGAAGGGCGCTCTGCTCTAAGAGGTGCGTCGACCGGTTCAGAGTACGCCGGGAGGCTGACCATAAGTGGCTCCGCTGGTTGCGAGCTGCTTAGACCGTTCTTCAACCAAACTATGGGATGGTGCTGCTTCGCATTGGGAGACGCCACATGAGGTTCATTCTGGTGAACGGCAGGACGCCGTGCCCGAAGACCTTTTGCATGCTTTGCTGTGAGCCAATTCAGGCGAGCTATCTGAGAGAATTCAGCACTGGGCTGCCTTTCTGCGATCACAGCTGTTACGCCCTTTATTCCGGCCGCTGGATCTCGAGGTGCGAGCAAGGAGAGCGCTCGGCCGTTATGGAGGATTACCGCTAATTGGACCATGCGCGCGAGGAGCCGGCCGCGCTGCTGCCGATTGCAGGCAGGCCTGTCACCTCGTGAAGATCGAAGGGGCGTCCGGATGTCCTACAGGTTCAACATAGCGCATCGGAACGGCAGTCCCGAAACAGGGAATCGATCGCCATCAATGTGATCCACGCTCCAGGCGCGTTCCACAAGGGAGCTTTGGTCCACCTCTCTGCCGCTATGTGGCGGCTGAGAGCCGATCTTCGGGATACCTTTCCGAACGCGTGCAGCGTTCTACGGGCAGTAAAATCAATTTCAGTATCCGAGCGAACTATTGCGACGCAAACATTGCAGTGCAAACTGGCGCGCTCTCGTAGCTGAGAATCTCATTCTGAAAATCTGTCGCAATTTGCATCTCGGTTCGGCGCAAGCTGGCAGCTGTGATGTCTCTGTCCACGGTCATCCGCGCATCCGTTCAGCCAGAAACCAGTTTGGCGAGATACCGAACTCATTGGCACGCCCATTGCAAAGCTCCGGAGCACAACAACGCTGACTGCTCCGTCTGGGGCGAGCCGCGACAAGAACGAGGGAAGGGGATGCCTGGCTGAGGGCGCATCTTGTGCGGAATGATGCTTGTGATCGGAACGTCTGTTGGACTGAAGATCGCTGCTAATCATCTTCCGGTGCACCACAGTCGTCCCAAGACCCTTGCCGATATCAAACGTCCGGTCGCGCAAACGGCCGTGAGGTGGCCCGTAACGCACGGGTAAGCACTGCCTGGACCATCAAGGTTCTGGGTAGGCGGAATATCGATGTGGTTTCTGACCCGATCAGGAGGAAAGACTAAATGTCTGGAACGTTAACACTCAACAAAATCACAGCCCAGCGCGGCATTTCGGTGGGTGAGGCTGCAAAGAAGATCGCAGACCTCGGATGGAATCCTTCCTACGTCCAGGAGGCGATGACCTTTCCCACGGACTACAAGATCACGAAGGCACCGAAGGATCCGATGAAGCAGGTCCTCCGCTCATATTTTCCAATGCAGGAGGAAAAGGACAATCGCGTCTACGGCGCGCTTGACGCGGCGCTCCGCGGCGACATGTTCCGCAATGTCGAGCCGCGATGGGTCGAGTGGATGAAGCTGTTCCTGGCGATCATCCCCTTCCCGGAAATCTCTGCGGCACGTTCCATGGCGATGGTCGGACGCCTGGCGCCCGGCGAAGATCTCCGCACCGGTTTCACCATGCAGATGGTCGACGAATTCCGTCATTCGACCATCCAGATGAACCTGAAGAAGTGGTACATGGAGAACTACATCGACCCGGCTGGGTTCGACATTACCGAGGAAGCGTTCGGCAAGTGCTACGCCACAACCATCGGTCGCCAGTTTGGCGAAGGCTTCATCACTGGTGACGCCATCACGTCCGCGAACGTCTACCTGACCGTGGTCGCCGAAACCGCGTTCACGAATACGCTGTTCGTCGCCATGCCGTCGGAAGCCGCCCGGAACGGCGATTATGCGCTGCCAACCGTCTTCCTATCGGTCCAATCGGACGAGAGCCGCCACATCGGCAACGGCCACTCCATGCTGATGTCGATGCTGAAGGAGCCGGAGAACCACCTGCTGCTCGAGCGCGACCTTCGGTATGCCTTCTGGCAGAATCACGCCATTGTCGACGCGGCGATCGGGACGTTCATCGAGTATGGCACCACTAACCGCGACAAGACCAAGGAGTCCTACGCGGAGATGTGGCACCGCTGGATCTTCGAGGACTACTACCGGACCTATATGCTGCCGCTCGAAAAGTACGGCATCAAGATCCATCATGACGATGTGCAAACGGCCTGGAAGCGCCTGACCGAGAAGCACTACGTGCATAAGGTTGCGCAGTTCTTCGCTGTCGGCTGGTCGGCGAACTTCTGGCGCATCGAGGCGCAGACCGACAAGGATTTCGAGTGGTTCGAACACAAGTATCCGGGCTGGTATGCGCAGTTCGGCGAGTTCTGGAAGTGGTACGAAAAGCTGTCGCATCGCGGTCAGACCAACATCCTGTTCAATAGTGATGTTGGGTACGTCTATCCGCATCGTTGCTGGTCGTGCCTCGTTCCATGCCTCATCCGCGAAGACATGGTCACCGACGAGATCGACGGCAAGCTCTACACGTTCGCCCATGAGCTCGATCGCTGGACGGCTGTCGAAGCCTTCGCCGGCGAGTACCAGGGACGTCCGACCCCCGCGATGGGGCGGTTCAGCGGCCGCCGCGAATGGGAAAGCGTCTACCATAACGTGGATATCGCCGACGCCATCAAGGACCTGGGCTTCGTGCGCACGGATGGCAAGACGCTGGTGGCCCAGGCCGCACCTGCGGTTCGAAGAAAAGGAAATGTGGACGCTCGATGATGTCCGTGGCCACATTCTCAAGAGTCCGCTGCTTACGCTGCGGGAGATGAGCCCAGCCGACCGAGAGAAGCATCTTGCCGAGTATCGCAAGGGATTCAGTATCAATCCCTGCAACTAATTGAACGGAAGGGGCCGGCTCCGGCCGGCTCCTTCCCGATAGATCCCCTGAAGATTTGCAGACTTGGTTTGAGGAGGCCCCTTATGGGCGCGCCCACTAATGTCGTTCGCCTGCAGCCAGTAGGCATAGAGTTCGAGGTTGAAGAGAACGAGACCGTTCTCGACGCCGCTTTCCGCCAAGGCATCGCACTCCCTCATGGTTGCAAGGAGGGCCAATGCTCGGCGTGCAAATGCGTCCTCACCGGCGGCGATGTCGAGTTGAAGAAATATTCCACGTTCGCTCTCAACGAGATGGAGCGAGGTCAGGACTACATCTTGCTCTGTCGCACCTTGGCCTACTCGGATCTCGAGGTGGAACTCCTCAACTACGACGAGGAAGTGCTATTGAAATCGATTCCCGTCAAAGAGTTCAAGGGTACGGTGACCAGCATCTCTGCGCTGACCCATGACATTCGCCGCCTCGAAATTACACTGGAGCAACCTCTGAAGTTCTGGGCGGGTCAATATGTCGACATCACGCTTCCGGGACCAGAGACGATTACGCGCTCGTTTTCCATGGCAAATTCGCCGAGCGAAAGCCAAAAACTCGCGTTCATCATCAAGAAGTACCCCAACGGACGCTTCTCCTCACGGCTCGACGGAGATCTCGCCGTCGGAACCGAGGTCGGGGTCAGAGGACCCTACGGGACCTGCTTCCGACGAGAAAACAAGACTGGTGCCATGATCCTGGTCGGCGGCGGATCCGGAATGTCGCCGCTGTGGTCAATCCTGCATGATCACATTAGCTCCGGGGAAGTACGTCCGGTGTACTTCTTCTACGGGGCCAGGACGCAGAACGATCTTTTCTACCTGGATCATTTCGCGGAGCTTGCCATCAAGCATCCGGAATTCACCTTCGTGCCGGTTCTCTCTCATGCGGCCGACGACACGGCCTGGAGCGGAGCAAAGGGCTTCGTGCACGAGGCGGTCGGAGAGCACCTTCGCAGCGCGGACTACGGTGAAGACGTCGACGTCTATGCCTGCGGACCATCGCCAATGATCGAGGCCCTAACGCCAGTGTTGCAAATGAACGATGTCGAGTCGGACCGCATCTTCTTCGACAAGTTCACGCCGGCCAACAACTAAGACGCCTTGACCGCCTAACGAGCAATTCTAGAGCCAACAACAGGAGGAGGAAGATGACCATGACTGCCGTTCAAACCGCATCAGCCAAATCCGGTGCCGCAGGTTCTGCGGTGTTTCCGGATTCGGATAGCCGCCGATACCGCTATTTCGAGCCACGTAGCAAGCGCGCCACGCATTACGAAGACGTGACGGTCGACGTGCAACCGGATCCGGAACGTTACCTGTTACAGGACTGGATCATCTCCTTTCCCAACGGCAAGGGTGCATACACCAAGGACAACACGGCGGCTCTCAGCTCGAATTGGCATGCGTTCCGCGCCCCCGACCAGGAGTGGGAGCGCACTCACTACCAGCGCCAGTCCAAGATCGAAGCGATGGTCCAAGCCGTGATCGCCAACGGGCGCAAGTCGGGTGCGCCGAAGAGCTTCGACAAGGCCTGGATCAAGATCCTGCAGAACCATCTCGGTGCGTGGAAGCACGCTGAGTTCGGTCTCGGCACGTCGCTGATGCAGGCTCAGCGCTACGGCTACACCCAGATGATCAACAATGCGACGCTGACGAACTCGTCGTACAAGCTTCGCCTTTCCCAGGATATAACGCTCTATCTCGCCGAGATCGGGATGGACATTCCGAGCTTCGACGACACGGCCGGCAAGCGCGCCTGGCTGGAAGACAAGGGCTGGCAAGGAACGCGGGAAGCGATCGAGTCGATCATGGGCTCGGCCGACTATCTCGAGCAGTACTTCGCCACAAACATCGTGTTTGAGCCATTGCTCGGCGAATTGTTCCGCAGCGGCTTCCTCATGCAAGTGGCTTCGTCGAACGGAGACTTCATCACGCCACCGGTGATTTCGTCCGCGGAAGCGGACTACGAACGCAATCTCGCCAATACGATCGATCTGATGCACCTTCTGGTGACCGACAATCACCATGGCGCTCACAATAAGCAGCTGTTCCAGGGCTGGGTGCACAAGCATGTCGCGCTCGCCAACAAGGCGGCTGCCGGCCTGCAGCCGATCTGGTCGCAACCGCATTCGAAGCCGGTGCAGTACGCCGACGCGCGCGCGCAGTCGGTCGAACGCATCAAGAAGATTCTCGGTGAGCTAGGCCTCACCCTTCCCAAGGAGTAACCTGCGATGTCTGTCGTTTCTAGATCTGCGACTAACCAAAATATCTTTCAGAAGATGGGGGACCTTCGCTTCGAGCAAACCATTTCCCACCAGTGCGGCGTCACCATGAATGACAGCGTCGAGGCGCGTGCCATCGCCGAGTTCATGAGCAAAAAGCCGAACGTAACCGTGACCTATCAGCCGGCCCTGATCCGCATCGATGGCGAGGGCAAGCTGATCTTCAAGATGGACGAAATCAGCGAAATTCTCGGCAAGGAGATGACAGCCGAGATCTTCGAAGTGAACACCTCGACCCACTACGGGCGGATGGTGCGCATCGATGATAACACGGTGACGCTGTTCGGCAACATGGACGAGGTTTTCGAATACATCGAGTGAGCTCTAGTTTCTCCCTGACTGGGCGGGGCTGCATCCGCACGCGGCTGTAGCCCCGCCGCTTCTCGAATTGTCCTCGCGCGACCATGGCGTGGATCGAACGAAATAGGCTTAACCAAGAATTCCTGGAGACCATCATGTTCATCACTCCCACCGGTGAGGAAGTTTTCGTCATCGACGGTCACACCCATTTTTGGGACGGTAGCCCGGGCGAACCAGCTCAACGTCCACGGCAAGCAATTCATCGACTGCTTCTACGCTTATCACACATCGCTGAGCCCCAAAGATAAGCTCTGGCCGAAAGAGCAGTTCGAGAAGTACAGCGCCGATCAGATGTACCACGATCTGTTCGTCGACGGCCCAGACGACATGGCTGTCGTTCAGTCGACCTATCTGACGGAATTCTACAAGAACGGGTTCAACACCATCGATCGCAATGCCGAGATGGCAAAGAAGTACAAGGATCGCTTCATCATCAACGGTGCTTTCGATCCGCGGGATGGCGAGAAGGCACTTGAATATATTCACTACATGAAGGAGACGTTCGGCATCAAGGGCGTCAAGCTGTACACGGCCGAGTGGAAGGGCGACTCGCGCGGGTGGAAGCTTACGGATCCCAACGCCTATCGCTGCTTCGAGCTGTGCCAGAAGCTCGGTATCACCAACATCCATGTCCATAAGGGACCGACAATTATTCCGTTGGATAAGGATGCGTTCGATGTTCATGACGTCGATCATGCGGCGACCGATTTCCAAGGTCTCAACTTCATCATTGAGCACTGTGGTTTGCCGCGGCTCGACGATTTTTGCTGGATCGCTGTGCAGGAGACGAATGTCTATGGCGGCCTCGCGGTGGCGCTACCGTTCATTCACGGACGCCCGCGCTATTTCGCTGAAGTGATCAGCGAGCTGCTGTTCTGGGTCGGTGAAGACAAGCTTCTCTTCGGCAGCGACTACGCGATCTGGACGCCGCGCTGGTTGGTCGAGAAGTTCTGGAATTTCGAGCTCCCGGAAGATTTGAAGCAAGAGCACGGCGTCGACCTTACGCCTCAGGCGAAGAGGAAGATCCTGGGTCTCAATGCCGCGCGCCTCTATGGCGTCGATATCGACGCGCAGAAGGCGAAGCTTGCGAAAAGCGCCCTTGCGACCGCAGCGGAGTGACGGGGATGGACGAAGTCCTTCCACATCGTGACGACAAGACCAGCGAAGTGTGGCAACGCCTTTCGCTGGTCACGGATCCCGAGCTCGATGAGTCCGTGACCGAGCTCGGGTTTGTCGAGCGGGTGAGCATCGATAATGATGACGGTGTCGATATCGCCTTTCGTTTGCCAACCTACTGGTGCTCGGCGAACTTCGCATTCCTCATGGCCGATGACATGCGTCGGGCGGTCTCGACGCTGCCGTGGGTTCGCGAGGCGCGACCGCAGCTTCGCGATCATATGGTCGCCGAGGAGATAAATCGAGGCGTCAGGGAGGGCAAATCATTCGCCGAGGCACTCAAGGAGTTTGCACCTGGAGGGTCACTTGATGACTTGCGGGAGAAGTTCCGCCGCAAGGCATTCGAGCGGCGACAAGAGGTCATAATACTCGCCTTGCGCGGCGTGGGCTATGAGGATCCAGCGATCTGTCGGATGAATCTTGGCACCTTTGACGAGGTCAACTTCGGGTCCGAGGAAGTTACACGGCAGAAGGCGCGTTATCGCGAGCTTCTGGTCGAGCGCGGCCTCGCTCGGCTGCCCGACGATCGCGCGTTTGTCACCTGCGAGGGGCGCTCTCTCAGGCGCCACGAACTGGCTTCCTATCTACAGCGGTTGCGAGGAGTGCGCATCAATATGGAGTTTAACAGCTCATTGTGCCGAGGCCTTCTTGCCGTCCGCAATCGCGAACTGGATGGCGGGCACGCCGAACGAGAGTCTGCACCGTGCGGAGGCTGCGGCAGTAGCTGCGCCGAGAGGTCCACCGGGCTAAGTGTGAGGACGGAGAAACCGTCCGTGGCTCGAGCATGAGGCGCTCGTATCCAAGACCTGCGAGCGCCAATAACAGAGCGGTCAGGAAGCCGCCCGTCCAGACACAAGTGACCACCACGTGGGGAGTGAAACGCAATGCCGAAAGTTCTGCTTCATGACATAGAGGCCCGTCGCGCACTTGCACGCGGAGTCCAAAAGCTTGCAGCCGCCGTCGAATCGACCCTTGGGCCCAAGGGTATGAACGCGATGGTCGATAGGCCGATCGGTACGCCTATCGTGTCACGCGATGGTGTCACGATAGCTTGCGAAATCGAATTGCCGGATCGCTTCGAGAACATGGGGGCGCAAGTGGTGCGCGAGGTTTCAATGCAGACCAACGAAGTCGCCGGCGACGGTACAACCACGGCGATGGTGCTCGCAAATGGGCTCATTCAGGGCGGCGTTGCGGCCCTAGAGCGCGGAGCCAAAGCGGTGGATCTCTGCAAGGGTATTGAAAGGGCCGTCGATGTCGTTGTCGAGACCCTGAAGAGCTCGGCAATGGCCATATCGGACCGCAAGACGTTGCGGGCGGTTGCGACGATTGCATCGACCGATTCCCACCTGGGCGGTCTGATCGCAGAGGCGGTGGAGCGCGTCGGCAAGGACGGCATCATAAGCTCGGACTACGGGCTGACGACCGACACGACACTTGAGGTCGTTGAGGGCATGTCGTTCGATCGCGGCTACATATCCCATCACATGGTAACGGATGTCGAGAAGATGGAGGTAGTGCTGGATCAACCCTACATTCTTCTGACCGACCTGAAGATCAAGACGCCGGGCGAGCTGTCGGCAGTGCGTGCGGCGGTAGCCTCGACCGGGCGACCGCTTGTCATCGTCGCTGAAGAGATTGCGCCGGAGGTCGTCCCGACACTGCTTGGTGATAGCAATCGCGGCAAGGTCCTGGTCGTCAATCCACCGGACTATGGCCACTGGCGCAAGGCGATGATGGACGATCTCGCCATCATAACTGGGGGACGGGTGATCGCCCGCGAGCTTGGCGGCAGGCTGGAAGAGACCAATCTTGCTGATCTTGGCACTGCGCGGCAGGTTCGTGCCAGTGCGCGTGAAACGGTGATCATTCGGGGCGGTGGCGCCAATGCGGCGATCGCCGCGCGGCGCCAGCAGGTGGCCAAGCAGCACGACTTGGCACCACCAAACGTCGAACAGGACAAGCTCAAGGAGCGCCTCGCAAAGCTCTCAGGCGGCACTGCGGTAATCTTTGCGGGTGGGGTCACGCCCGTGGAGCAGAAGCGTACGATCCAGCTGATCGACGATGCACTCAGTGCAGCGCGTGCCGCAGCCGAGGAGGGCATCGTGCCCGGCGGCGGCACCGCATTAGCCCAATGCGCACCCGTGGTGGAGCGCAAGCTCGGGAACATCAACGGCGACCTGGGCGAGGGCATCAAGCTGGTGCGCGAGACACTATCCCGTCCCGCCGCCTTCATTGCCCGGAATGCAGGCCATGATTCACAGAAGATCATAGCCGAGCTACAGAACGCTCCGGTGGGCGTCGGATTCGACGCGGCTGAAGGCAAGTTCATCGATATGGTCTCAGCCGGCATCGTCGACCCCGTCCGCGTGACCTATACCGCTCTCCGCAACGCGGCGTCCGTCGCCACGCTGGTGCTGACGACCAACACGCTGGTTGCCGACGTGCCGGAGTACATCGATCCAACACAGGGACCTGCACTCGGGGGCGGAGCAGAGAAACTTGGCCGCGCATGAGGCATGTGTACGCGGTTCGCGTTCCGCCGCGGCGTCTCCGATGTCGACGGTATCGTGGCCGGGTACTCGGCTCTATCGCCGATGCGTCAAGACTGGCGGATCGGTCGCTTCAAACTCGAAATCATCACAAGGGAGGGGAAGTCATGCATAAGTATGTTGCGGAATCCATCGGCACGTTCGCATTGGTATTTTTTGGCTGCGCGACTGTGATCTTCATGCGGGCCGAGGTCGGCCTGTTAGGCGTGGCGTTCGCATTCGGTCTGTCAGTCGTCGCGATGGCCTATTCGATTGGTCATATTTCCGGGGCTCACCTCAACCCGGCCGTCAGTCTCGGCATGCTCGTCGCTGGTCGGATGTCGCCGCGAGATTTCACCGGCTATATCATTGCGCAGTTCATTGGGGCAATTGCGGCCGCAGCAGTGCTGTATCTGATCGCCGAAGGCAAAGTAGGGGGCTACGACGTCGCGGCAAATGGCTTTGCCCAGAATGGCTGGGGTCAATATGGCGTGCTTTCCGCATTCGTATTCGAGGCGGCGGCAACTTTTCTGTTCCTGACGGTCATTCTTGGTGCAACGCAAAACGGAGCGACCTCTGCTTACGCAGGCCTGGTGATCGGCCTCACCCTGGTGGCGATCCATCTCGCGGGCATCGCCGTGTCGGGGTCGTCGGTCAATCCAGCCCGTTCGCTGGGCCCCGCGTTGTTTGCAGGACCAGATGCGCTGTCGCAGGTGTGGCTCTACTTTGTGGCGCCGTGCCTTGGTGCCGCACTGTCCGGTTACGTCTTTAAGGCCGGAGTGACGCGGCCGACGGTGGCGACGGCGTGAGCTGTGCAACTTAAATGATCGGCCCGTGACAACGAGCCAGAACAAGCTACAATCTTGAAAAGCTCCGGCCGGGGCCGAAGGAGGCGCTATAAGCTTCCACGACCATCGGGCCGAACCGGAGGAGGAAGGCACATGGTCTACATCATCTCCAAGCAGGATGGTCCGCGCCGTGAGGACGTGGCGGCGAAGGACTTCATTGATAAGAACCGGACCAAGATCGATGCGCTTGCCAATCATCTGACGGGTGGGCGCTGGCAGGAGCTGCGCAACCGCACACCTCCTCCGGAGCCCCAGCCATCGGGTAAGCTATGGTACACCCCGCGGGGGCGCCTGCCGGAGACAGAGCCCTATGTACGGGTCAGTCTCAACGGCCGTGTCGTGGTTGCCGATCTCGCGTCAGGGCGACAGCTTCATTTTGTTGGCGAACTGCGAGGTCGAGGCCAATCTCGACACCTGGCGCTGGCGACACGCGAGAATGGGCTCTTCGACCCGCTGGATGAGGGCATCTACAAGGTCCTTGCCGATCTTGAGGGGATGCTCGTCCCCGACGAGCCATCCGAACAGCGCTTGGAAGGGTTTATCGCAGCACGCCTCGGGTTGGACGCGAAGGGCAAGGCCGCCGAATGATCAGTGCGCCGGGCCTGCTGGGATGACACATCCCGGTCAAGCCTGGTTCGATCGTTTCTGTTGATCGGGTTGCTGCCTGCCAACGAAAGTATGGTGCTCCAATGCTGACGGAAACGCTCATGGCTAAGCCGCCATTTTTCCTGGAAGGCTACAATGATCCGGGCACCACGGACGCAGAGCAAGGGCGGCGATATGATGAACGAGAGACCAATAGGGCCTGGGAAAACTTTCTGATCTTCGGCGACCTTAGGCGCGAGAACGCGCCGGTGCGAGGCGTCATCGAGAGCTCATGGCAACGCAGTCTCAAATCGGGCGTCGATGCCCGCGGGAAAGGCAGCAGTCTCGTCGCCTCGCCGGACGACCTCTACGAGCTGCGTCTGAAGAATGAAGATCTGATGGCTGCAAGCGCCCAGACCTTTCGCCGCGTCGCGGAGGTGCTTGGCGACGCGGCCACAATGCTCATGATCACCGACAGAAATGGCGTCGTGCTGGATGTGGCGGGCGACCAGCGGACGATCGATGCGGGACATGACATTCGTCTTGAAGTCGGCGCCGCTTGGGGCGAGACGGTCACCGGTACCAACGGCATCGGGACAGCGCTCGTCACGGGTAAGCCGGTTCATGTCCATGCGGCCGAGCATTTCTCTGAAGGCATCAAGGCATGGACCTGCGTGGGCAGTCCGATTCGGAGTCCGATCGACGGCAGCATCATCGGCATCGTCGATTTTTCCGGGCCCCAGGCGATCTTTCACCGGCACAACGTGGCCCTCGCGGTCGTGGCGGCCAATCACATCGAACTTGCACTTTCAGAGAAAATTCGCATCGAGAGAATGCGGCTGCTTGAGGCGAGCATTTCGCGGATGCCGGGGATGAACAGGTCCGACGGCGTCGTCATTCTCGATCGGTTCGGCCGGGTCGTCCATCACAACGACATGGCTCCGGGGCGCTGGCGGCGGATCGCGCATACTCCCGACCTAAGCATCGGAACTCAGATCCTCCCCAGCAGCGAAGGGCTATTAGGCAAGGACCTAACTAGTGGGTTGCCCGAGGAGCTGCGCGAGCAGCAGATCGAACCCTTGGTTGTGGACGGCGTCGTCAAGGGTGCAATGCTCGTGCTTGCGTCGAAACCGCGGATGAACGCGGGGGCGGCTCAGATGTCGCCGACTGCGCAAAGCGCCCTTATCTCGGCAAAAGAGGCCATCATCGGATGCAGCGAAGCACTGCTGGATGTGGTGGAGAAGGTTGAGCGGGCGGCACTCGGCCGCACGGCAATCCTGCTTGAAGGCGAGACCGGTGTTGGCAAGGAACTCTTTGCCCGTCTGATTCACGCCGCTAGTCAGAAGACAGGCAAGGAGCCCTTTGTCGCCTTCAATTGCGGTGCGGTCTCCAAAGAGCTTCTTGGCGGCGAGTTGTTCGGCCATGCTCCGGGCGCCTTTACCGGCGCGACCCGCGAGGGAAAGGCCGGACGCTTTGAGTTCGCTAATGGCGGGGTGCTCAGTCTCGATGAAATTGGCGAAATGCCGCTTGACCTCCAGCCCTATCTGCTGCGCGTGCTCGAGGAGCGGGCGGTCTATCGGCTCGGTGACAGTAAGCCGCGTCCGGTCGATGTGCGACTTGTTGCATCGACCAATCGGAATTTGAAGCAGGAAGTGGCGGAGGGGCGTTTCAGAAGAGACCTGTATTTCCGGATCGGTGTTGTCAAATTCACCATCCCGCCTTTGCGCGAACGCCTGGGCGATGTCGAAATCCTGATCGATCATTTTAACAGGCAATTCGCAGCCACTTATAATACCCAACCGCTGCGTTTCGAGGCGGCCACGATGGAATTACTGCGGCGCTACAGCTGGCCGGGGAACGTCCGCGAACTGCGCAATCTGATCGAAAACCTCGTGCTGATGACGCTTACCGGTGTGGTCACGCCCAGGGACTTGCCGGAGGATTTCCTGGAAGCGGCATCTCAGCCGACTACGCCGACATTATCAGGTGATCGTGGTCAAACCCCGGAACGCGAGGAGATCGCGCGCTTCGACGAGATGGAACGTCGTGCCATCGAAAGGGCCGTCGCAAACGCCGGCGGCAATATCGCGGCCGCCGCCGAAAAGTTGGGGCTTTCGCGCGCCACGCTATATCGGAAGTTGCACCAATACCGCTCGCAAACCTCGGGATAAGGATTGGATATGGCGACGGTCTGGAATGGAAAGAAGCGCGAAGGAGAGCCGGTCGCCGCGACTATGCTCGCCTCACAGATTCTCGCACGCGCCGACCGCGACGTAACCTTCATGGTGCATCTAGTTGGCGAAAGCCAAGATCTGCTCGTTCGTCATTTCGTCGCGTTCATCGAGAGCGAACTCGCAGAGCGCGCTACGAGCTATGGCGCGCACCCGCTCTTGCGTGCCTTCATCGAGACGCATGCACGCGAGCTGACGGATTTCGTTTTGCAGGGCATCGGATTGCGGCATCAGTTCGGTCTGCAGGCCTTGGAGAGGATGGCCGGCGATCCGGCGCGGTTGCTGAGGGTAGATCTCTGGGACTCGCTGCAATCTCATATCAATGACGCGCAGGAACACTTCCTTGCCGGAACAGGAGGCTTGCAGCGGATCCTGACTGCAATTGAGTCAAGCGCATGACCGGCGATAGGCCGCTGCTTCGCGACATGCTGAATGAGCGGTTGTGCATCGTTCAGGAGATGTCGGCCGCTCAATAGCGCAGCCTTCTGAACCGTCAGCTAAGTGGTGGAGCGGAATTCGAGATGCAGAGAATCGAAAGCGAGATGGCAGCGATTGGCGGCTCGCTGGCGCTTAGCAAGGCGTTCGATGAGGCGCGTGAGCGCTTCGAGAAAGCAAACGCTGCCGTAGCCACGTGCGAGGCTCAGTGCGTTGCGCTCGAGGTTGGCCTTGAAGACGTTGATGGGCGGATTGCGCCGGATAAGTGAGACAACCGATGGACACGATGGAAGCAGAAGCAGGGAGCGCAACACTTTATGATTTGTTGGGGCGGCACTGGAAAGTAGGCGCCCCGGTCACGAACGTGGTGTTCGACGCTGCTGGACAGGCAGTCGCGTTCGCACTTGCCGACGGCTCTCTGGCCATTGCGCCGGTGGCGGACAGTGAACCGCCGATAGATCGCTGTCGTATCGCCTTGGACGAGGGACGGGCCACGATCTCACCGCGACGAAATCCGGTGCCTCCGCTGACGAAAGTCGTGATCAGCGATGATCGGCTTCATCTTGCTTCGGTCAAGCCGTCGGGTTTCATCGCAAGTGACGGCGGCGAGTTGCTTCACGTTTCGACCGCCGGTGTCACCCGGCAAATTTCGAGACTGCGGGCCGCGATTGATCTGGTTGTCCCGGTATGTGCGGGGGGTGTACTCGTTTCTTCTGGCGGATCACTCATACACTACCAGCCTAATGGTGAGATCGGATGGGTCCAGGAGCGCGGGGGAGGAAATTCATCCGCGATGGCCGTATCTCCTGATGGCCGGAATTTCGCAATAGGAGCGGACGGTTGTCTGCTTATACGAGCCTTTGGAGCCAGACCGGAGCCCGCTGCTTCATTCGATGTCGGCTTGGTCTCGACGTTGTCGTGGAGCCCCGATGGAAGCTGGTTAGCTGCATCGGTCGAGAATGGGGGCGTTGTTTTGGTCCGTCTTGCCGATGCATGGATCGTCCGAATTCCCACCTATCCCGCCAACGTCGCCTCTCTTTCATGGAGCGCCGACTCCCGAGCCCTGGTTACGAGCGGAGCCTATCGGATAATCGCCTGGGACGTCTCCAGCCTTGCTGACGACAGCGAGAAGCCGACGAATCTCGCTACCGGGCGCGCCCGGTTCGTCCTCGCTGACACGGTGGATATCCATCCGGAGCGCCAATTGGTTGCGGCGGGCTACGCCGACGGAATGGTCGCGGTTGCGAAGATCGGACACTCCGACGAAATGGTCGTCAGGCCGCCAGGCGGAGGTGCCATTCACGCCCTTCAGTGGTCCAGCGCCGGCCAGCATCTTGCCGTAGGAACAAGTGAGGGCGAGGCGGCGATCGTGACGTTTCCGCCGCATGTCTTCAAATAGCTTTGCGCTCCAGCAAAAATGCGGGCGCGGCAACGAAACCGTGAGGAGAAGTAATTATGACGACTAATCGCACTCTTAGCGAAGCCGAAAGTAAGGATCTCTTCTTTAGAGAGTTGGCCGAACTCTCCGAACGCATGATAGCCGCGCATGGGAAGGACTTTTCGATGGGGGCCCTGGTGCTGGCCGCAAGATTTATCGCCGAGAACAAGCCCTTTCAGCGAAGCGCGATGACACAGTAGGCGGTGTTTTTCTTCAAAGTAAATTTCGCAATTGAATTTGCGGGGGACATAGCATGTTGAAGAGAATTGTTCGGAATAGCGTTTATCCGCGGACGGCCAAGGTCTGCCCCGGATTGCGTCCACATCCTGAAAACCCAGCGCTGTCAGCAGACCGAGACAAATATGGCACGTGTCTTTTCGGTAGATGTCATGTGCACCGGACCCGCCTCATTCTTAGAGCCGATCAGTGTCGCCTCGCAGATCGAGCTAGTGGGGTGCTTGGTACAACCGTCCATAACCTCCGCCTTTAATGGTCGTGAGTCCGAGTTTGCGGCCAAACCACGCTGTTCAAGAGCGTTCGTTCGCAAACTGGGTCTTTACGAGCGGTACCATGAAGAATTGGATAGAAAAGCTCCTCGTTCCCAACGCTCGGAAATCGCCATCCGCGTCTTCCGAGCTGCGACCGAACTTGGAATCCAGACGGTCGCGCTCTATGCCGAACAGGATAAGCTTTCGTTGCACCGCTTCAAAGCGGATGAGGCCTACCAGGCAGGGAAGGAAAAGGCACCGCTAGAGGCTTATCTTTCGATCGAGGAGGTAATACGCGTCGCCAAGGACGCCAAAGTCGACGCCATACATCCCGGCTACGGTTTTCTTTCCGAGAACATGTCGCCGACGACCTTCGAGGATGGAGTGACCTTGATGATGTCGCCGAAAAGATCGTTCGCCGTTCGATAGGCCTCCGCCACCTCGTTCCAACGATTCTCAGAGCCCAGGGATCGCTGCGCATTGAGAACGAGTTCACGAAGAGCGTTGGTGCTGCGGGGGCGCTGATGCTGGCGGCAAGGTTCATTGCCGAGGATAAGACCTTCGCGACGACCTTAAGTTATTATCATTCTATTGCAGCATCGGGCATCCTGGCGACGTAGTCTTCACGAGCAAACGCGATGGATTCCAAGGCGACCTAGGCGCGCGAAATACGCCGCTTGTACCGCAATCCGCGCAACAACGCTCCATGCTACGGATTGCGCCGAGAGCTTTAACAATGAGGGGATGTCCGTCGCAAAGGTCAGAGGATGAAACGCAGACCATCGCAGAACGCGTCCAAGCCGGGCGGCAGGCTGCAGCGTCACAGCCGCGAACAAATCTTCCTTTTTCATTGAGAGTGGCGCGCCGCAGTTGCGGAGAAAATGGCGAGCGATGATCGAGCGCGTTTTGGAACCATGTATGCCCGTGCGCGGTTCAGGCTCATTCAAATATCGCAAGGACGGACTGGCAAGTCGCCGCAATCGCTCCAAGGATGCGTCGGGAAATCGACGTGTGTCGCATAGAGAACCGGCGCATTTCACACAAATGAGCCCGCACCCAGGCGGTGGCCGATCACGTCTAATTGGGGCTGCAATGTCCTGCGCAAAGATATGAAGGCCAGGGCGACGGGCGGCACCGAACGGGCTCCTCGCGAGATTGCCCACGATGCGCCTGCGTCGCCGGCGCGGAATGTCCCAACTCAGTCCGTGCTGGCATGGAGTTTGCCTAGCCCCTTTGGTGAAGCAATTCGAGGTAAGCGAAGGCCAACATCCATCCTGATTGGGGCCGGTATCTCCACGGAGCGATCAACGCTGCCATCATCGCGGGCAACCCGTGCGACGCGCGTCTTGATCGCGCACGTGAATTTTGGACCCAAGTGACATCTGCCGGACCTTGGTATTGCACCAGCAATTCCTTTATCGACTTAGCCCGCACCGCCGGTGCGCGCAATGTCTTCAACCAGGTGAGCGCAAGCGATGGTATGCGGTGCAACGGGATTTTTCTCTACGCGGACCATGCCGCCCTGGTCGCAACGCGACGGAACGAGCGAGGCCACCAGCTTTTATGATACTAGCAGCTTAAAGACGACGCTGGAGCGCCTCGTCGATTTTGATCGCCTTAACGCCGGAATGATCCGATTCAGTGCAGGTGCGGTCAACGTACGAACAGGCAATGTCGTCTATTTCGACAACAGCACTCACACGATCATGCCGGAGCACATCATTGCGAGCGCAGCGCTGCCCCCAGGTTTTCCGGCGATAGAGATCGATGATGAGCACTACTGGGACGGTGGTCTCGTATCCAATACACCATTGGAAGGGCTGCTTGAGTCTGGCGCTCCCCAGGACAAGCTCGCGTTTCAGGTCGACGTGTGGAGCCCTCGGGGACAGATACCGCGCAACATGGCGGAAGTCGCCACGCGCCAAAAGGAGATTTATTCGAGCCGTACGCGACCAAGCCTCCGCCAGCTTAGGCGCGTCCAGCACCTACGGCGTGCACTCGCTGCTCTGTTGGATCCGCTCCCCGAAGATCTGAGCGAAGATGAGGATGTGAAGCTTCTGAAAACTTCTTCTATCTGTCATAACGTCTATAACATCGTCCAGTCGACTTACCGCGCGCGGAACCACGAGGAACACTCAAAAGATTACGAGTTCTCTCGCGTTTCCATGCAAGAGCGTTGGCGCGCAGGTTATAAGGATGCGCTACGCGTGCTGCGCCATCGCGAGGTGTTCGGTCGCCCTACAAGTCCTGACGGCGTCTTTACGTTCGATCTTGACCAGGATCGCCGCGAGTAAAGCGAGCTGGTAATTCCCAACGTCAGGAGAACTGAATGCGCGAGAACGAAGTGCTCGAACGGGCGTTCGCGATGCCGCTCACCAATCCAGCGTATTCACGAGGGCCGTATCGGTTTGTCGATCGTGAATACCTTATAATTACATACCGCACCGACCCAGCAAAGCTGCGAGCAGTGTTACCTGAGCCGCTGGAGTTCGATGAGCGGCAAGCGCTTGTGAGATATGAATTCATTCGCATGCCGGATTCAAACAGTTTTGGCGACTACGCAGAAAGCAGCCAAGTGATCCCTGTATCCTTTCGTGGACGTAGCGGTAGCTACACGCACTGCATGTTTCTTAACGGCGAGGCGGCCATTGCAGGTGGACGAGAACTGTGGGGCTTTCCAAAAAAGCTCGCCCAACCCACGTTGCGAACTGAAGTTGAGACGATTATCGGTATGCTGGACTACGGGCCGCTGCGAGTTGCAATAGGTACGATGGGCTACAAACACCGTGAGGCCGACTTGGCGCAAGTCAAAGCCGCGCTCGAGGAGCCGAATTTTCTGCTCAAAATCATCCCACATGTCGATGGCAGTCCGCGCATATGCGAACTGGTAGAATACAGGCTTGAGGAAATAGCTCTAAAGGGAGCCTGGACCGGGCCGGCGGCCTTGTCCTTGACGCCTCACGCATTGGCTCCGGTAGCTGAATTACCGGTTCTCGAGATCGTAGGCTCTATCCACATCCGCGCCGACCTTACACTTGGCCTCGGGCGAGTTGTCCATGATTATCTCCAGCAGGCGAATCGGAGCTTCACAGCAGGCCTGCGATAATCCCTACAAGGACAATGTGCCGAACGATTCCAATTCTGCTTCGTCCTCCTCTGTCTTCGATTGCGCAAGCGCTTGTCACCTGACGAGAACTCGGCCTGAATGCGAATTTGTCACGAGGAAAATTATTGGCTCGTTGCCGTTCCGGGTTCGCAGGGCAGGATACAAGACAATCTTTCATGAAGTGAGAAGGGAGTAGAGGCGCAATCCGCGGACCGACAACGAAATCAACTGAGCCGGTGATGACGGCCTTTCTCTGGCTCTTATGCTCTCCCTCGGACGACTTGGCGTTTACCACCGCGCCGATTGGAGGAAAGAGCAACGCGAGGGTTCATAGCTGCCGAGCGAAGCGGCATGCATGCGGGAAACGCCATGTGCTAGGGCTACGGGTGCAGCTGAAAGCAGCGCCCTAGTGGAGAATCGTCGTCGCCTCGTGACAGAAGCGGGATGTTGCACGCAGACATTCGACCGGTCAGAGCAGCATCATCAACTCCAATTCATCCCCGGCCGCCTCCGCCTCGCCGGCGGCGACGCATCGCCGCGACCGTCCGATATTCCGGATCGCTCCGCCGGCCGGCCTTCCCGCGCTTGGGAGGGATCGTGGCTCCAGAGGTCCCGGATCTACCGTGCGCTGAGAGCATTTCCCGGCAAAACGAAGGAGATGCACGATTACCGCCCTACATGTGGCCTGGCACGGATGCCGCTTTAAGCATCGACAAAAGGAGCATCGGTTCCAGAACAAGCAATGCGAGGGGACGCTCTGATGCCAGCCAGCATCCGATGCTTCACGTAACAGCACAGGCGATGTCGCCTGAACGGCATCGCGCCTCTTCGCTGTTGCGGAGCGCAATGAGCACTGACGCTCGAATCGGCTTGGCTAGCAAAGAGAGAGGGTGATGACAGTTGCAGGCGCGTACGACCTGGACCCGCAGGAACCCCAGGAGTGGCTGGATACGCTGTCAGCCATCAAGGGGCATCGCGGCAATGAGCGGGCCGAGTTCGTCGTCAACACGATAGTCGACACCGCCCGCAAAGGCGGGCTCGCAATTGAACAGACGCGGACGCCCTATTGCAACACGATTCCGCTGAGCCAACAGCCGCCCTAGCCGGGCGACCGCGCCATCGAACACAAGCTGCGCTCGATCATCCGCTGGAACGCGCTCGCGATCGTGCTGCGCGCCAACAAGGAGAGCTCCGAGCTCTGCGGTCACATTGCGAGCTTCCAGTCGGCCGCAACGCCCTATGATATCGGCTTCGGCCATTTCTGGCATGCGCCGACGTAGAACCATGGCGGCGAGTTGATCCTGCTCCAGGGCCACAGTTCGCCCGGCGTCTACGCGCGCGCGTTTCTCGAGGGCCGGCTCAGCGAGGACCAGCTTCTCAGCTTTCGCCAGGAGACCGCCGGCAAAGCCCTGTCGAGCTATCCGCATCCCTGGCTGATGCCGGAATTCTGGCAATTTCCAACCGTGTCGATGGGCCTCGCCCCGCTGCTGGCGATCTATCAGGTTCGCTTCCTGAAATATCTCCAGAACCGCAACCTGGCCGAAACGGGAAGCCGCAAAGTCTGGGTCTTCATGGGTGACGGGCGAAACCGACGAGCCGGAATCGCTCGGCGCGATCTCGCTCGCCGGCGGCGAGAAGCTCGACAATTTGATCTTCGTCATCAACTGCAATCTTCAGCGGCTCGATGGCCCCGTCCGCGGCAACGGCAAGATCGTGCAGGAGCTCGAGAGGGTCTTCCGCGGGGCGGGGTGGAACGTCATAGTCTCAGAGGAGCGATATTCCTGAGGGGGCGGCGCGCTGTATCATATGTGTACTCAACTGCCACAAAGCCAAATGGCATGCACTTCGTAAGGAAAGTCTAGGTCTCCGTGCAGAGGCAGGTTACCCGGGACACCTGCATTCGTGCCAAGTGCAGATTTCGAAAATCGAGGGATTAAGTCCGTTGTTAAGCTGCATCGGAAGTTGCAGTGTTCTCGTTTTGCGCTTTCACCGCTAGTCAAAGACTGACAGCAAGTGATCAGCTGATGAAACAAGTCGCCCATTGAACAACTCCAAGTCGCAAAAATATGATTGCAAACACGTTGAAGTAGTTGTTTATGTGATATACGTCTTGAGGTAGAGTTATTTTTGAGCAGCAGGTCCTATCCGCTTCGCAAGTGCATGCCGCGAACTAGTTCCAATCTTCATCGTGCGCATGACGCCGTGCGGGATGAATGAGGTACGACGCAGTCGTTGTTCGAGGATTTTCCAAGCCTGAGTTCTGAGACGAGGAGGACGTTACGCGAGCTCTAAAAGAAAGCTGGTTTCGTTTCATGGACTGGACATGGATTGCGTCTATGATCTGCACTGTTGATCAGGCTGCAAATCGATCTGGCGGCCTCATATGCGAGTGTCCTTCAATTAGAACGCCAATAGCCGTCGACACGCATAGGGAGTCGGATCCTAGGGTGCTGGTGGTGTGTATCAGAATTCAGTTGCTTAGTTGAGTGGCGCGCTGAGCCACGCTCAGACAATTCGGGTGTGTAGGATCAAGATGGTTTTGCCGGGTTTGTCGCCAGACGCGACCACCACCGAGGCTGTTTTAGACATCCACAGAAAGGCGCGTGATGAGTGGAACAATGGTTGTTGAAGATGTCATTCCGCGAGCAGACATCGTGAAGCGCGCGGAGCGGCTTGGTGCCGAAATCAAGAACATTGCGTTGTCGGACGATTTGCCCGACGATGTCATCGTAGCGTTCAAGCGGCTTCTGCTAGAGCACAAGGTCATCTTCTTCCGTGACCAGGGACATCTCGACGATGCACAGCAGCAACGTTTTGTGCTCCGGCTTGGCTCGCTGATACCGAATCCCACAATGGCGGACACAATGGGCGGTTTAACGATCCGGCAGGAGCTGTCTGATCCCGCCTGCAGTCATCTCAACCAGATGAACGAGGGGCGGGTCCGCACAGCCATTTCGGTGCTGCGGCTCGCAGCGGCCCCGCCTTTTGGCGGCGACATTGGTTGGTCGAGCAGGGCGGGCGCTTATCTTGATCTTCCCGATCCCCTGCGGATGCTCGCAGACAACCTGTGGGCCGTGAGCTTCGTTGCATCTGATCTCACCGCGACAGAGAGGGGCACCGATGCTAACAAGCGGCCTTGGTGGGGCGTATCCACTGGGACGATCTACGAAACGACACATCCGATTGTTCGCGTTCATCCCGAGACCGGCGAACGCATGCTATTGCTCGGTAGTACCGTGAACAACTTCGTCGGACTGCAACGCTATCCCAGCCAAAGACTGTTTGAACGGCTGCAATCCTATCTCATTGCGCCCCGGAACACTCTGTGCTGGAACTGGAAATCAGGCGACGTCGTAATCTGGGACAATCGCGCGACTGAGCCGTACCCCGTCAGCAAATCCAGCAGCCCTCACTGGATGATGGACCAGCTTGCGATTGACGCCCGCGTACCGCACGAGAAAAGGCCAAGATCAAGGGCGGCAAAGGCTGCCTGACTTCTCGGCACCTTCCGGATCAGGTCAACGCGCGGAGACCCAAGACTAAATTGCGGCCCTGCAATGTCGAGCGGTGCGGCCGGTCTTATGCGTGAGGACCGGCTAACGGGAGCAGCTGCCACCTGCTGGGCTTCTTCCAGGCCCAACAGTATCAATCCAGGCTTCGTCTCTCCTCGCCGGTCAAACCGATGACGCTGCATTTTTGATGATCTGATCCATCGTTGGCTCTCGCTCGGCGAGCAGTATCCCCTTCATCGTATCGGTATAGTGAGTCCCGGCGTAGCTCACACCCAATTGAGAGCATATTCGCCACCATCTCGCGAGATGTCGGATGGCCTTGATTCGCAGCGCCGCCGTCGGCTGAAACTATCCCGGTCGCGATCAGGCCCACGTCCTACGTGTCCCACAAATAAACCGTCAGTCGAGCCTTTCCACGAGCGCCTAAATTGCGACCTTGCATGAGCACCACACCTTCCCGATCTTCGTCCAGCGGAAAGGTCCCATTCAAGCCACACACCAGCTTGATCCTCCGTCCGGCAGCTCTGGATGACGGATCTGCTCTCTTGGGCGCGAGGGTAGCAAGTCCTCCATGCCCTTGCGGAAGTCTCGTAGGTGAGGCGTTGCGATCACCCGAACGTCACCCGCCTAACCGATCTCAGCTCCAAGCAGACTCTTGGAAAACCTCGGCCGACCGTCGGTACGGTTACGGCCAGCGGCGCAAGAGCTCATTTTGATGATGCTCGGCCTTACGCCAGGCCGCCGTTCGCGAGGCGGAACGCGGCTGGGACGACATCGGCTGGAGCGGGTGAGCGGAATCGTCGGCTGTAGATCGATGAAGCACGTAGGCCGCTCCGGCTCGATTCCGCCCAAGCCTTAGCCGAAACATGGCTCGCTCAATAATTACGTCTTGTTTCGGCCAAGCCGTGCCGGCTTCCGCCCTCTGGACATCGGCTTGGGGGGCATTGCACCTTTAGCGGGCGGTGTGAATAATTCGAACAAGTGAACACCCAAAGTCTTGGCGATGCGTTCCAGGAGATCAATAGTCGGGTTCTCCTTCTTCTGCTCAATGCGCCCCATGTATGAGCGGTCGATCCCGGCATCATAGGCCAATTGGTCTTGCGGAATGCCGCGCTCAACGCGGATCCGGCGCACATTCCAGGCCACAAGCGCACGAGCGTTCATGCGCAGAGGCAGCCATTCCGACGATTATGAAACCACTGGTTATAGGCAGAGTATTACGATAAGCTCGCGCCAGCTTTAGCTGTCCTCCCCAATCGGCGAGATGCGGGCGCAGCTAATGCCCGTCTTCTCGTTGACCATCGCAACCGTTCTCGTGGGGCAATAGCTTGCCATTAGCGGCAGAGAAGAAATAGCGCTCAGACCTGCGCGTTTTCCCGAGACCGGGACGATATAGGATGAATGTTCAAGTGTGGGTCGAAACGGAAACGAATATTCTCCAGCTGGCAGGTTCTGGCTATTGCCTTCACGAGTGCGACCGGAGCCCTTCACCACGGACCACCACGCCTCCGCCAGGAACAGCAAGGACAACCCAGTTACAGGGCACATCTGCAATCGCTTGCAGTATGGACTGCGATGAAAAAGAGAAAGCGCAGGATGGAGCCACCAGGTCAATGTGAGCCGATATGCGATTGCCATCTCGGCGCGAAAAGGAGATTGGCGTGCGACCATTGGGTAGGTACCAAAGCGACCTGAAATTAGTTATCGTTGCTCTGATTTCGGTAAATTTTTCAGCTGGGTAGGAGTCTCAAGCAGTGCCAGCAGAGCCGAAGATCGCAGAATTGGCGCCCAGCGTCGACGAGCTCACGTCCTATGACAAGGAGCACGCCGTTGCCTACATGCGACTTCTTGATGCCGACGCTGACAAGGCAGATTGGCGTGAAATTGCGCGCATCGTGCTTGGGCTTGACCCGACCGCTGAACCGGATCGAGCGCGGCGCACGTTCGAAAGTCATCTGACGCGAGCCAAGTGGCTAGCGGGCAAGGGCTATCGTGATCTGCTACGTAGCGGTTGGCCTAAACAATGATCGGCGCGGATGTCGATGTCATCGCATCGTCGCAATCGCAAAAGTTGATTGTTCCATCGATTAGTTGCGCGGAAGACGCGCACACGGTAAGCAAGCAGCTGGAAAGTGCCACAATCATCGGCTGCATTTCGCCGGGTCTGAAGATTGTGCGGGAAAGGTGCGATGGCGGATACTGACTGGAGATCTGAGGAAGCGTACAGCGGCCTGAAGACGGCAGATGCTGCCGACCTGGCCTGGGAGTGGCTGCGCCGGGATCACGGCTACCAAGAGGACTATAAGCGGCTATCTCGCCGCGAACGTTCAAGCGCGGCGGCGGGCGAATTCCGACGCAAGTGGGGGCTTTCGTTTTCCTGCTGATCCGCAACAGACTTTCGACAAGCAAGCAGTCTTTTGGGCACCTGAGGTGCTGCCGACCGTCCTGGCTGTGCGGGCGACGAGCTGCATTGCGCCGAAACCCTATCAGCTCGATTTCGACAATCTGCCGGGCGGCGAGCTTCGCCGTGCGCCCGATGGATGGCATGCGATCGTACCGCTCGGGGGCACGAAGCATCGCCTTTGGTTAAGAGAGTTTCCGGCGAGCGGATATGCTGTCGTCGTTGATCTGCCGCTTGATGGCGATTTCGAGATTCGCCTGGGGGCCGCACGTCAATTTTGGAAAGCCCTTCAGCGTCGGGCGCTCGGAGAGCCGCCACTTGCTTTGCCTGCTTTGAGGCGACGTCGGCTGATCCTGGCGTTGCGCGCAATGGATGGATGGCAGCAAGGAAATAGCTATCGCCAAATCGCGCAAGGCCTGTTTGGAAGTAATCGTATTGCCGAGCGCGCCTGGAAAACAGACGATTTGCGCAGCCGAACCATTCGACTTGTTAAGCTGGGGCAGCGTCTCCTGCGCCTACGCTGGCGTGCATTGCTTGACAAACGCGGACGCTGATACGCAGCGATCCGGCCATAGGCATCGAATATTGTGATGGTCTTTGATTCTGGCGCCGGAGCAGACAATGGCGGCTCGAGACGATGAAGTTCCTCTAAATGCCATCCGCGCGTTTGTGACGGTTGCGCGGGAAGGCAGCGTCACACGCGCGGCCACCACTCTGGGAACAACGCAGAGTTCGGTCAGCCGTTATTTGGCTGTACTGCGGGATTATCTGGGGGCTGACCTCATCGAGCGGCGTGGACGGCGCAGCGATTTGACCGAGTTCGGAAGGCTATTCGCAAACGCAGTGTCTGAACCGCTCGAAACCGTCAGTTTCACTGCGAAGAGAATGCGACGCCGTGCAGGCGCAGGAACGAATCGGATCGTGGTCCGCACGTCACTATCGACCTTTGCTTTCTCTATCCTCATTCCAAATCTGCAGGCTTTCTCTTCTGAAGCGGGTGGCGTTATCGTGGATATCATCAGCTCGCTAGCGCACCCGACATCTTCGGATGATTTCGATATTTTGATTACACGGGATCTTTCGGTCATCGAACCCGCCGACAGTTGGGAGATTCATAAAGAGGAGCTGGTGTGTGTCGGCCCGCCAAATCTGGTCGGGGGCAGAGAGCTCTCGATTGTTCGCTCAACCCCGATACTGAACATCACATCCCGCCCCGACATCCTGCCGACATGGCTGAGAGCCATGAATCTGTCTTCGAGCGACATACGAGTTGGCGCCCGGTATGACCACAACTATCTTGCTCTGCCGGCCGTTATGACCGGAAAATGCCTTCTTGTCGCGCCGGAGATCATCGTTGGTGATCTAGTCAGAGGGGGCGCTTTGCAAATCATCCCTGGCACCCGCACCCCAAGTGGTATGCAATATCGCGCCTATGCCGTAGATCGCAGCGCGCACCCCGAGATAGCACGTTCTTTTTGCCGATGGCTGGCTCGTCTTTGCAAGAAGGTCGCGTTTGCGCAGTTACCTGAGGTCTAGCGGCGCCTCAATCCGCTGCAGGGGGAGCGCTCAGTTTAAGAAAACTATGCAAGCATAATCCGCAAAGCCCTCGGAGATAGTGCCCCTCTGTTGCAGCAATCAAGACGGCAACAATGAGATCTCGGAGGGCAAAGACTTTATCCTATCCACCATCGTGCCAGGCAGCAGCAGAATTGGCTGGCAGAACGGAAGGTGGCCATCTATCGCGCCGCAACCCACTACTTGTCATCCTGCCCTGCCATGCATAAAATCTTCTTGTGAGCGTGATACCTGCGCCGGGAGCGCACGACATCAGAGTCTCATGGTGTTTGTCAGGCTTAAGTCCTTTTGCCGCGTGCGGGCTTCGGCTTGCGGCCTTTAGGTAAGGTTGCGGGTGGCGGGGCGCCCTTGGATGGCCGAACAAACAGTTCGGAGACAGCTACGCCGAGCGTCTCGGCAAGGCGATCAAGAAGGTCGACTGTCGGGTTCGCTTGTTGGCGTTCGAGTCCGCTCATGTAGGAGCGATCAACGCCCGCATCGTAAGCCAATTGCTCCTGCGGAATACCGCGCTGGACGCGGATCCGGCGCACATTGTAAGCCACAAGCGCACGAGCTCTCATGCGCGAAAGCAGCCATTTCGACGGTCATCAAACCACTGGCTATAACCTACCTAAAAACATCAGGTATGCGAGCCACCGTATCGCCTATCCCGGACGCTACGGGAGCGGCCCGCACATGCGCCGGTAGGTCGACCGTCCTTCAATTCGCGGCGGCGCAAGTTTTCTGGGCGCTGGCCGAAGCTCACCCGAACTGCTGCCTCGGCAGCGGTTCGATTCCGCTGCCCAACTCGCACGAACGGCCTCGAGGCAAGCAAAGATGCTGACTGAGCGAGGCGATGCCCCTCCATTCATCGAAATGGAGTTGCAGCTCCGATGAAATGAGCCAGCGCTGACTATCGCGATCGCAGCGACAGCCGTTCAGCCATCTTTTATAGTGATCTTTATCCTTGGATCAGCGCAGACGGCGCGGTTCAGGGACCCTAATCTCGTTCATTCTCTGGACTCAGAGAATTTCGTCTACCGGTACAACATCTTTGTGGACGTTACGCACGCCGCCATCAGCGATGAGACGGAATTTTAGGCTCTCCCGTCCGCTCAAGAGGCAACTGAGGCTCAAGGAACGCGCGCCGGTCGGGTTATCAAGTCTAACGAGCAGTTCGAATCAAACGCGGTACGGCAAGTCGTAACCTATTCTGGCAGCAGCCACCGACTGCACAAGAGTGGCGTCCAGAGAGCAAAGTCTCGCAGTGTCGACTTGGAACGCGCAGGCGATAGCGCGAGGGCAAGCGGCGAGACGTCGCGAATTGGATCCGCCAATGAAGTCGAACAGATGCCACGCGTGTCGTTACCTATGATGTATGAGCCCGAACGAATTGGGATTCGGCGCGCTGTTGAGGCAAGCTGAGAGGTTTCGGCTTGGGCGTTGTCTGGACCATTCGAACGCCGCGGGCCGGCATACCCCAAGGTCACTCAGCTGAGAGACTTCGAGGTTGCCCAGCGGTGCCAAGAAGCGACGAGGGTGTCAGGAAAGAGTTGTTGCAGAACACGGAGAGCAGCGCAGACGCGACTGGCGCCATGGAAAGAATTCGATGCTGCTCCTGCTAGCCGCCATGCTAGCGAAACTAGCGGGTGGCTCAGCGATCGGGTAGTGAAACCCTGAAGGCGCTGTTCCTGGCCGATGCCGCAAGCCTCTGTGTCGCTGGCCACCTTTGCTCCCGTGAGGGGCAAGTCCCTCGCGGTGCTACCAAGTGGTATTGCCAAGAGGTACCGCAAGGGCACCTACCTATACGAGTAGGCAAGCCTTCAAAGACGCTGTCCCTGCCGCGCCAGCGACGTTAAGGCTTTAACGGCGACGTGACTCGGCGCTCAATCCCTGGAAAAGCGCTGTCCCTGCCACGCGCCGCTAACCTTGGCACCAGCCTTGCCCCAGTTGGTATGAACGCTGACACTTCGGCCCTCTAGGGTGCCGCCAAGTTGTAGGCTTAGTACGACTGCCAATCACCTACCTGAATTGGTTGGATCGCCCGCTACTTTCTACGCTGGTCCGCTAACTCGCAGAGCAAGTGCAGATGCCCAGCATATTAGGCCGCTCCGCTGCATGAAAAAGGCCTACACGCTGCCGCTCATGACAGAGCCCAAGAATGTTGGCGGAGTAAGACGGGAGGCATGGAAGCGATCGCTTGAAAGCTACACGCGCCGCAAAATTTAACGTCGCCAATCTGTCTCGGCACAAGCGGGCCGGGTGTCCGTGCCTGAAAAAGCATGACAGTGCGGCTACCAGGGTCGTTTCTCCGACACCGGAAGCAGCGCGGGCGCGACTCGGCGCCGGTCGGTTTGGGACTGGATCGGCGCTATCCCTGCCGCGCCTGCGCTGCAGATTGAGGTTAGCAGGAACGTGACTCGGCGCTGTCCCATTCTGGTAAGAGCTGTCTCTACCACGCCTCGCTAACCCTCTGGCGGCTCTGTACTCACGCTAGCTTTCTAAAAGCTGACGAAACCTGCGCGGCAATTCACAAACGAACAGCAGCTGTTGTAGCCGATTGCAGACCATGCTCATTGACGGCCGCTGACCGCCCCATCAGCGCGCGCAGCCAAAAATGAAACCGATCGCTCCCAAGCCTGGCACCAAGTATTTTCTCTGCGGTATAGGCGGGGCAAGTAGACTTCAACGAACCCGGTCATCGCGACCAGAAAATTGGTCTTAGAGCATGCGTGCGCGCACAGCCTGACAATGCATTGGTAGTCTGTTCAATTGAAGGGTCGTCCTCAGAGAGTGGGTGGTGCGCGCCAAATTCGTATTCGCTTGGCCTCAATATTCGTGAAGGCCGCATCAGGCTGCGAAACGTGGTGTCGACCGTAACCGGACGAGTGTTGTGGGCGGGCAGCTTTGCCGTAAACTCTGGCTATATCGCGTGTCCAATCGGTTTAGGTGGTCGGCCGGCGAGTTGTTCAAATGACGAATACACATTCGTTGACCGCATCCCCACAGCGGCAGGAAGTCGCAGTTGATCACCGTCTC
This sequence comes from Bradyrhizobium sp. USDA 4354, assembly GCF_054060315.1. Taxonomy (NCBI): domain Bacteria; kingdom Pseudomonadati; phylum Pseudomonadota; class Alphaproteobacteria; order Hyphomicrobiales; family Nitrobacteraceae; genus Bradyrhizobium; species Bradyrhizobium sp. USDA 4354. The sequence goes on from NZ_JBSSDC010000001.1 coordinate 3,270,189, forward strand.
CAAATAACGGCCAGTCGCGACGAGCGGGTTCATCAGGCGCGAATAAAGCGCGGGATCGTCAACGGGCCATCGATGAGTCGAGGCGATTTCACATGGCACCTAGCCCGCGCCGCCAGAGCCTACGCCGTTTTCCAAGGTGCAGCCAACGCCATCGACTCCGGTCGGTTTGATGCGCCAGCACCGGGTCTGCGAACTAACGCGCGCCACCGCGTAACTATCGCATAAGAGTGCTGTCAATTGTCACTACCAGATCTGGGTGTTTGGGGAAGCAGTACTTGTATCGTAAGTTACGGAAAGGTCGGATGCACATATGTGTGTTCCCATCAAGCTTCGAGACGCGCATGCCATGGCAAACATGAACCTCAGCTCCCAATCCTTTGCCGTCGCATGCGCGCGACAGCGGACCTCCACCGACCATAAACTCACCGAATTTTGAGCACTGGTCCCGAGACGTTCAGGTTTCCAGATGAGACGTGTCATGAAGCCAATAGCGCGGGTCGCAGCAGCAACAAAGCGCGCTCGGGCACTCTCCGATTTCGACCGGTGCTGCGCAATCTGGTGGCTCTATCGCCTCCATTTCGGCATCAACCGCGACGTGATGTTGGCCCTTGCAGCGGTCACGATCGCCTAGGAGAGATTCCGCTGCGGCATTTAGGCCTCGCGACATCGGCCACCTTTTCATGCGGGCGCTGGCACTGCCGCACCAAACCTGCCACCAGGTTGCGCGTTGGCTGGCGGACAATTCAGCCTAACGCCAAACGTCTCAAGTCCCCCGCAGCCCATTAAGGTCGCAACCACATCTTGTACCGGCGGACTGCGGGGGGGCACACAATGGCGCCCGGAAATACGTGAGCAGGCCGCAGAAGCCGAACTAATGCTCGCCGTTCGCAGCATCAGCAGGCTAGAGGTTGGTGCCGTGGATGATGCTGCTCATGCAGTCCAGCATCGTTGAATGAGCTGGCCCGAATAGCTGAGCGGAGAGCGCCAAAATCGGATCGCTTGATTTGAAGAGTCTGCCGATCGGGCAAGGACGCGACGCTCGCATTTCACCAGATGGTCTTAAGCGGAACGGAATATGCCGCGCCCGAGACCGCAAAGGCCGTGGGAAGTGGTCGAGTAGCTCATCAAGCAAGGCTGGCGAGCGCATTGGAGGGATTAATCCTCACGCAGAGGGCCCTGGGCAGGCTGCGTCTCTCGACCGGAATCCCGGTGCTCCATTCATCCCTGCAGACGGCCAGCCGTTCAACCGTGCACCGCCTGGGAAATATGCCCTCCGCGCCTGTCCACAGCGGTTTGTGCTCACCTCCGTGCGCTACGGGATGACATGACGCCTCAGTTTCCAGCTCTCGTTATCCTTTGCCATAATAAGTCTCCATTGAATAAGGGCCAAATAAGCTGAGCTATTCGGATGTAGGTGACGAGGTGATGGGGCGCCTTGTTTGAAGGTGCCGGCAGTTGGATGACCTCAAGGCCGTGCTTGCGACTGCTGCTGCGAGCTTCGACAACTCGTTGTAATGTTGAGGCGCGGCCGGGTCCTTGATGCGGCGATCACCGGCTTGAACACCATCGGTCTGGCGGTGGTTACGGTAAGAAGCCTTTCGTCCGTACAAGCTGTACCGCCGGGCTGGCCAACACGCTCTCGGTCGGTTGGTGATGCCGGCTCAAGTGCCGGGAAATCGGACAATTACGCTGATCGCAAGCCGTAACGAGCCTGTGGGCGCGTTGATTGCGGGTGCCATGCAGACGATGGCAAATCCTCTACAAGAGTAGGTAGGTGCCAAAGTGGACGCGGGGTCCTAGCGTCCTCCTGTTCCTATGCCGATCATCGAGCCAGAAGCGAACACTGAGGAAGGTCGTACGGACAAACCTTACGACGTGCGAAATCAGGGTGGCTGCGCATACACACCTCGATGACGAGCTCCGGCGTTCCGAATTTGGGCGCCGAAGAAGGCGACGAATGGCGGGGCGCGTGCTTACGGAAAATCAATCAGCCAAGAAGCAGTCTATGGAACGTCAACCGGTTGACGCGATCACGGCGATCAATCGGCTTGCCGGTTCGGATCCGGAGAGAGTTGCGCTGAAGCACGGCGCAGACGAACTCACATATGAGGCGCTACGAGCAAGATCGGATGCCCTTGCAAGGACCTTACGAGAGCAGGGTGCTCGCGGCGCGGTTGTCGGCTATTGGGGAGGGCGGGACCTCGACTGGGCGACGGCGGTCATCGCAATTTTGAAGGCTGGATCAACGTACCTACCGCTCGATCCATCGCTGCCGGCTTCCCGTACATCATTCATGATCGAGCAGAGCCGCTGCGCTTTGCTGATGGGCCGAGACCGGCCGGATTCGCTCAGCCTATTCCGGGAGAGCAGCAAAGCAGCTCCTCAATTCGTAGCTATTGAGGCGGGACTGGGCCGGGTGCAGACCTCGTCTGTTGTGCCATCGCCGAACGTGAATGGACTTGCCTATATTCTGTTTACGTCTGGTTCGACGGGCCAGCCTAAGGGCGCAATGATCGAGCGCGCCGGCCTAAACAATCATTTGGTGGCAAAGATCGATGCTCTAAGTCTCACTCGGACGGATTGCGTCGCGCAAACGGCATCGCACTGCTTTGACATCTCGCTTTGGCAGCTTCTTTCTGCGCTTTGCGTCGGAGCCTCTACATCAATCATTGATGATGCGACACTGAGATCGCCGTCATCGCTCCTTCAAGCAATTCAACGATCCGGCGCTACGGTCGTCCAACTCGTTCCGTCGATGCTGGCAGTGTTTGTTGAATATCTGCAATCGCTTGCCGCTGCAGAGCGAGCCATGGACGGCTTGCGGATTATTTCTACAGTCGGAGAACCTCTAACGCCCGGATTGGCGCGTGCGTGGCTTGCCTTGTATCCCCGCGTTTCCATTCTCAATCATTACGGGCCGACCGAGTGCGCCGACGGCGTGACGCATCATCTGGTTTCCGTGCCGCCTGCGCTGGCTGAGCCTTATGTGCCGATCGGCAGGCCAATTCAAAACGTTGAGGTTTATGTCGCGGACGGACCACGGCTCTGCAATGTAGGAGAAGTCGGCGAAATCTGTGTTAGCGGCGTCGGTGTCGCTGCCGGTTACGTCAATGACCATGTCCGCACCAAGGATGCGTTTGGGCCAAACCCATTCTCAAACGACCTGTCCTTACGGCGCCTATATCGGACAGGTGATCTTGGGCGCCTCCGTTCCGACGGCCTTTTGGAATGTCTCGGTCGACAGGATCGTCAGGTCAAAATTCGCGGGCACAGAATCGAGCTGGGAGAAATCGAAGCTCGTTTGTCCGCTCATCCCTTGGTGCATGGTGCCGTCGCAGTCGCTTCTGTCTGCGCAGGTGTAAAGCTTACGGCGCGAGATATAGCTGGGGCGGAGGCGCAAGCCGAATCGCGGCGGCTGGTTGCGTATGTGTCGGCTCCAGCTGAACTGGCGGAAAGCGACGTTCAGAAGTTTCTTGCTGAGGCCCTCCCCAGCTACATGCTCCCGGAAAGAATCATCCACGTCAGCGGTATTCCACTGACCAGGAACGGAAAGGTCGACTTTTCAGCATTGCCTGACCCGGGGAGCGTTCGGCCGGTACTGTCAACGCCATTCGAGGAGCCGCAATCAGACCTCGAAGTCCGGTTACGTCAAATCTGGTCCGGCATCTTGCGTATCGAAAACATAGGTGTGAATGACCAATTCATAAGCCTCGGCGGAGACTCGCTCCGCGCAATGCTTATATTGGGACAGTTGCAGACCTTGCTCGGAGTGAGAGTGGATTTCAGACTGGTCCTGAATGGGACTATTCGATCTCTTGCCGCTTCGATCGAGGCTCGCGCTGAGCCCAATCCATGCACAGCCTTGACATACCGGAAGCTTAACCGATCACCTCTGACGCGACTCCAGGAGCACCTTTGGTTTCTGGCGCAGCTCGATCCATCTGCCCGGAACTACATCCTTCAAGGCGGGCTGCGGATTAAGGGAAACATCGATTTAGCTCGATTCAATCGCGCCTGGACCGAGGTCATTCATTCCCACCAGGCACTTTCGGCGCGCTTTATTGACGAAGACGGTCCGGTTCAATGCTTTGATGCTCCGCCATGCACCAATCTTGAATTGATCGATGTATCTCATCTCACCTCCTCCGAGGCTGAGGAGCTCATCGCACAGTTTCGGCGAACGGCGCTGAAAGACAATTTCGATCTCGGGCAGGGCCACTTGTTTCGCGCGCGCATGGTCCGGTTTGGGCCTGACAATCATCTCATATTGATCACCGCTCACGAAATCATCCTCGATGCCTGGTCGATTTCTGTTCTGCTCAGAGATCTTCGGCAGAGATATTTAGATGCCGTGGCGCCTTGGCCAGAGAACCGTGCGTCACTCTCGGGCTACGCGGCGTGGGAAGAACAACACATTTCTCCAGAGGCGCTGGAGGACCAACGTCACTATTGGCGTCGTCAGATTGGTGATGATCCGCTGGTGCTTTCGCTTGGAACGGGACGAGCGCGCCCGCAGACTAATTCATACCGCGGCGCCTCGCATCCAGTGCTGCTTGGCGGCGATCTCTCCAGTCGGGTAAGAGAATTCGCCCGCCAAAATAGCTGCACCACGTCGACAACACTACTGGCGTGCTTCCAGCTGCTGCTACGAATGTATAGCGGTCAGGACGATATTGTCGTCGGCATGCCACACGCTGTACGGGATCAACCTGGCAGCGCCGATATCATTGGCTTTTTCCTGAATATGCTGCCGATCCGTGCCGTGATCGATGCCGGTCAGTCCTTTGTTGCTCATGCCAGGCGAATCCAGGGCCTGGTCAGCGATGCCATCGTAAATTCGGCCTATCCATTCGGATGGATGGTCAGGGATACGAGGTTATGTCGCGAACCGGGTCGATCACCGATCTTCCAGGTCATGTTCAACATGTACTCCGAAGCCGCCGAACCAGTTGGTCGGGACGAGTTGGCTCTGACATTCCGCGAGTATGACACCGGCTATGTCAAATTCGATCTAACACTGTACGCGCAAGATCAGGGCGATGAAATTGCGCTCCAGCTGGCGTATGCGGAAGACATAATCTCGAGTGATCTGGCTGTTCGCATGGCCAACAATCTGCGCTGTCTGATTACCGCCTGCGTTGATAAACCGCTTGTGCCCATTGAGGAACTAAGCTGCCTCAGCGCCTCAGACCTCACTATACTGGATTCGCTGGATGGGTCGATCCAACGATATGAATCTGAATGTCCGCTTGTTGAAGCCTTCGAGCAGATCAGCGTCTCTAATCACGGCAAAGTAGCATATTTTGGCGAGTTCGGGGAGGTCACGTTTGGCCAGCTTCGTGAGCGCGTGTCAGCTATCAGCTCGTTACTGCGGGATATGAAGGTGGAGGCCGGCGATCTGGTCGCCATGCTTGTTGACCGGTCGCCGGACGTTGCCGCTGTCATGCTTGCGGCGCGAGGCTTGGATGCTGTTGTTGTGCCGATAGCGCCGGATTATCCGCGTGATAGGATCCAACATATCCTGCGAGATAGTCAGGCAAAGCTCTTGGTTCACGCGATGGCGACGGAGCCTGATCTTGACATACCGTCGATTTGTCTATCCACCTTAGAAAGGTGCAGCAGGACTGCGAATAGTGTCGCGCCTAGCGACAGACCGTTAGATCAGCGAATTGCGAACCTCATATACACGTCCTCCTCCACAGGTCGGGCGAAGGGGGTTCTTATACCGGAAGCGGCCATTCTCAATCGGCTGAACTGGATGTGGCGGTGCTTTCCGTTCGATGGCACCGACGTCATGGTTGTCCAGAAGTCCGCCTGTCTTGTTGCGTCCGCTTGGGAGTATTTTGGTGGGCTTCTGAGAGGTGTGCCCACGCTGATCCTCACCCAAGAGCAGGTGCTAGATCCAGATCTGTTGTTGTGCAGTTTGGCAAAACATCGCGTGACACGCTTTTTTGCCTCTCCGCCACTTCTGTCCGGTCTCATCGGGTCCCAGGAACGGCAACCGCAAAGGACCGCTTTGAGATTGGTCACAAGCAGCGCCGAACCGATGCCGTCCTCGCTGCCCGCTCGCTGGCGTGAGTCGTTTCCGGGCGTGCCGTTGTGGAACTTCTATGGTGCGACGGAATGTGCGTCCAATGCAGCCGTGCACGAAACATCGGATGCGGATGATAATTCGGCGCTTGTCCCAGTGGGGCGGCCAATCGACAACGTAAAACTCTACGTGCTCGATTCACGATTGAAGAGAGTGCCTGTTGGAGCCCCCGGCGAACTGTGCATCGCGGGCCGCTGTCTGAGCGCTGGGTACTGGCAGGATCAAGATCGGACTGACCGCTGTTTCGTGCCGAATCCGTATGATGGCGGACAATACGACGTGCTTTATCGAAGTGGGGACATCGCACGCATCTCAACCAGCGGCCTTCTTGAGATTTGTGGCCGATCGGACAACCAGATCAAGGTGAGGGGCTTCCGCATCGAGCCGGAGGAGGTCGAAGTTGCCCTTGAGTCCCATCCGGCAATCGCAAAGGCCGCGGTCTTCGCAGAAGGCATTGATGACGATCGCCGCTTGACGGCGAGCGTGGTGCCCGCTCGCGAGAATCTAAGCTCTGGAGAGATCCTTGCGCACCTGCGCAACAGGTTGCCATCTGCCATGGTTCCCGCAGCCTTCAGGTTGGTTGACAGTGTTCCCCTGACGACGAGCGGAAAGATAGACCGTGCTCGCCTATCCTCCGTTCCTTACCGCGAGATAGAAACCAGTCCATCTGCTGAGCCCCGCACCAGGAACGAGCGAGTTCTTGCTCGGATCTGGGAGGATCTATTAGGCGCCAAGGGGGTGGGAATCGACAGTAGTTTCTTTGATATCGGGGGCGACTCTCTTCTGAGCGTGCGTTGCGTCACGCTGGCACGCAAAGCCGGGCTGAATCTCACCGTCAACCAACTTTATCGAACGCCGACCATCAGGGACTTGGCGGCAGGGGACGCGGAGGCGGCCCCCCACAACGTCGCTTCCGCGGACGGCTTACTGCCTGTGCCCCCCGTCATATCGTTTTGGAATTCTCATCTCGGTTTTGACGAGCATTTTAACATCGGCGATCTGTTCTTCTTGCGCGGCGGCATCCTGAACATCAAGATCCTGGACCGTGCTCTTGCCCATGTCATCGAGAAGCACGAAGGCCTCAGGCTGCGCGTTGCCCGAACCCAAGATGGACTACGGCTGGGGATTGGGCCTTGTCCGACTGAGCGAATCGTGGAGGAGATCGATCTCGTCCGGATGACCCGCCTAGACCAGCGCAGGACGATCGAGACCGTCTCGGCAAAACGTCAACACATGTTCAGGTTTGACGGTCACACGCCTCTTGTTCAGGTCGCGGCCTTCCGTACTTCGGAAAGCGGCGATTACTATCTCCTGGTGCTGATGCATCATTTCGTAGCCGATGGGATGGCCTACCGGCTATTCCTGGAAGCATTGGAGGGCGCATACAACGCTCTTGCTGCAGGCCATGATGTGATTGGCCCTGATACCGTAAAAAGGCTCTCTTCCTGGTTGAAGCGCCTCGAGCATTACGCGGACAGCGAAGCACCAGACGAACTCAAGTACTGGGAGGATATTGACTACGATCAATTCAATCTGCGTGTCAGCGACGCGTCATCGCGCGGCACGAGTGTTGCCGAAGGAAGCGCGAGACAGCTTCACGATGCAAGTCTCGGAGGTCGTCGGGAGGATGCGAACGGCCGTTCGCGGGTAGATCGGGCCAAGTATCATCTTGAGATCGACCGGGAAGCGACAGCGGCTCTCCTTAGTATTGGAGCCAGATCAGCGCATTGTCAGGACTTTGATGTGTTCCTCGCTGCCATGTCCGGTGCGTGTGGAGCCCTGTTCGGCAACTATTCGCTCTGGGTTGATAGCCTGACCTCGACACGAGGTCGGCTGTTTGACGATTTCGATCCATCTCAGATCATTGGCCTTATCAGCGAGCTCGTTCCGCTTCCATTGAAGGTCACCGGAAGAGAGTCGCGGTCCGACCGCGCTCGTCAAATATACCGGCAGCGCAATGCGCTGCCGCGTGGGGGAATAGGCTTTCGGGCCCTGAAATTCCTAAACCGAGATCCAGCCTTGCGGTGTCGGCTCGATCGCCTGCCATTTCCCAGAATTGGGGTGAATTATCGCGCCGGTTTGCAGCGACATTTCGCACGCCGTTTTCTAGACACAGGCCCTTGTCCGCTTTGGATCGGCGAACACATGCATCAAGCAGCGGCGATCCACCTCTTCTGGTTCGAGGTCGGATATCAATCGGGTCGTCTACAGATCGACACCACGTATGATCCGAGCATGGTCGATTATGAGGCGACCCGCCACCTTTGCACGGTCTTGCAACAAGAGCTGATGCAGACGATCAATGAATTCGCAGAGCTGAAGACGGCGTGAATCATGGATAAGCGCAGTCCGAAGCTCGTCGTCAAAAGCAATCGCGATGCGATGCTGAAGAAAAACCGGCACATCGATCTATCGGACCAAAATCTCACGAGCCTTCTCCTGCGGCTCGCCATTCCATCTGTTATCGGGTTGTCGATCAACGCATTACAGCAGCTCCTTAACGCGATCTTTGTTGGCTCACTCGGCGCGCAGGCGATTGCAGCTGTCAGCATGACGATGCCGCTCATTGTCGTGCTCGCGGCCGTGGGAGAGGGGATCGGTGTGGGTACTGCCTCCTTCATATCTCGTCATCTTGGTGCTGGTAATGCGTTGGAGGCTGGCCGGGGTGCGAGTACGGCGCTCGCGCTCGCCGCTCCCATCGGTGTGATCATGACCATCGCCCAGCTTGTAACCCTACGGGGCATCTTCGTCGCGCTTGGGGCAAGTCCAACCATCCTGCCCATCGCGCTCGACTACGCCGCGATCCTCTTGCCGGGCTCTACTTTGATGCTTCTAAATATCGTCAGCGGCTTCATCGCAAGAGCTGAAGGCAACACACGATTCAGTATGTGGACGATGCTGACCGCTTTCATATTGAACGCCCTGCTTGACCCCATTTTTATATTCTTACTTGGCCTGGGTGTGCGAGGTGCAGCCCTAGCGACGCTGATATCACAGATCGCCGCTATAAGCCTCTACATCGCGTATTTTACCAAGCGGCTCGGCACTGTGCTTGTCAGCATATCTCAGGTCTCGTTACGAGTAGATCGCATCAGGCAGCTAGCGCTCATTGGGGCGCCGGCAACGACGACGAGTATCTTAGCCGCTCTTGCCGGTATGTTCTTGTACGGAGCTGCTGCGCGGTTCGGTGACGATTTCATCGCGGCGGTGGGAATAGCTGTAAGAATCTTGACAATCGGCGCGCTGCCTATCACCGGATTCTGTATCGGCTCTCAAGCTGTCCTGGGGTTCGGTTGGGGGGCGCGCGACTTTGCTCGTGTAATGAAGGTTGCGAAGTTTATGATCTCTATCACCGTTGCGCTTTCCGTTGCCTATTCCGCAGCCGTTATCGTTTTCGCCCGGCCGTTGGTTAGGTTGTTCAGCGATAGCGATGATGTCACAGAAATTGCCGTCTTGAGCTGCATCGTCTTTCACCTGTTTTTTGGATTCTACGGTATTGAGAGTTTCGTGACGACGATGCTTCAGTCGCTGGGGAGAGCACGCCTTAGCGCGGTGGTCTCCTTCGCCAGGCAGGGGTATCTCTTCATACCGGCGGTACTTCTATTTCCTGTCATATCAGGCTTCAGTGGGGTTTTGGCCAGCCAAGCCATCGCTGAGCTGGGCGCTGGAATGATCGCGCTGTTCGTCATCTTGCGCCAGTTCGCCGAGCTCAGGCGAGGTGGACCGGCACATTCAGCCAGGAATCGAGAGGGCTCCCTGACTTGATTAGGCGTCTCCGGACAAAGCATTCCTCGCGGGCAGCCAGCCGTCATCCGTTCCGAGCTGGTTGCCGAAGTCGTTGCCCTCGTAAGCGGGAACGAGGTTGGCTAGTTCCGCGGGATGATTAAGTATAGAGTTCACGTTGAGTGCGCCGGATCGTCGAAACATTGTTCAGTATAAGAATTCAACTTGGGCACTGTGCCTATCACTGTCCAGGCACGGCCTCGCCTACCTGCACAATCAGAGCGCCGAGCGCCCGTTTCCAAGAGGCTGGGCACGGTGGTCCGAGGAACACGCCCCTCTTGCGGGAATGAATGCGCTGCATCGTGGTCGGGTAGGATAGTCTTCTCCTGGCCGACATCTTCGGAAGACGTTGAACAGGTCCAAATGAGCAGGCTGCGGGCTGCCAATTCGAGACGAAAGAGCAGGCCACGTTTATCGCGGCAAAACCGGTCCGGGCCTGGAGGCGCCCCGGAGGCTCACGACTCCGACGTCTTCTCGTCCCAAGTCGGTACAATATTTCTCCCAGTCACTTGCGCCGGCGTTACACCAACAAGCTCTTCATAGAGACGAGGATCAGTCGCGCCTTCGGTGTTGATCACGAAGACCCGTGCATTCTGTCCAGTTCCGGTCATGGACCGCGATGTCTGGTTGGAGGCAACTTTCAGCAGTCCTGCCAGACCTGCGCCGCCACTTTCCCCAGCAACGACAGCGGGATCGCCATCCACAGGGTTTGCCAAGAGCTTCATGACGCTGATGGCGTCCTCGTCGTCGACCGTCATGAAGGCATCGGCAGCGCGCGAAAGGATTCGCCATGCGACGAGGGACGGATCGTAGCATTCAAGCATCGCCATCACTGTTGGCGCCCCATGCTCCACCTTGACGGGATGGCCAGCTCGAGCGCTTTCAAACAGGCACGCCGCGCGCGAAGGCTCGACAACGGTGAAGAATGGCCTGTTGTCACCAGCCAGAACCCAGAAATGTCCTGCAATTGCAGCAGCGACCCCACCCACGCCGGCTTGAACGAACACGTGGGTCGGAGGCTCGGATAACTGACGCAGCGCTTCGCTCACGAGAGCGGTGTATCCCTGCATAACTATGCCCGGGATACGCTCGTAGCCCGGCCAGGACGTGTCAGATACTGTGATCCACCCCTTATCTGCGGCAACTCGGGACGCTTCGGCGACGGAGTCATCATAGTTGCCGCTGACGCGGATCGTCCGCGCGCCAAAGCGAGCGATAGCCGCGATCCGCTCGTCGCTGACGCCCGAGTGAACGAATATGACGCACTTCGCCCCAACCAGCTGGGCACCATGCGCGACTGATCTGCCGTGATTGCCATCGGTGGCGCACGATACCGTCATCCCCCGCGCTACGGCAATTACTTCGGGCAATTGGAGCTCGGACGCGTCAAGGACCCGGCCGAGCCTCCGACCTGCTTCCTCCAGCACAAGGCGGATCACGGCATAGGAACCACCCAAACCTTTGAAGCTACCAAGCCCGAGCCGATGGCCTTCGTCCTTCAGGTGGATCGAGGCAACGCCGATCTCACGAGCAAGGCCCGGCAGCGATACGAGCGGCGTTGCCTTGTAATCGTCTCGATGCGCAAGGAAGCGCTCTACTCCGCGCGCTCCTTCGACACTGAGCATCTTGGCATCCGAAGCTTCCAGTGGCGCGCGGTAATCGGTGTGCCGGTTGAGAAGCAACATGGTTCGACTCTCTTGCGTCTCTACTGACGCTTTATCAGAAGCCTCATTTACGACAACAACATCCATGCATTCTGCGGCCACTTATGCAAGAGTGGATCGCTCCGGTTTCTGCTGTCGGAGAGCCTGCGCGATGCTCCATCCGCGACATCAAGCTGGGCTATTCCTGACAGTTACTACGTTCGATTCCGGTTATAGTCACCGAGCAAGGCCTCGTTGGCGGTATGGTCGGGTACATCGTCCTTCCACCGAACTGAGCCAAAAGGACGCTCTAGCATGCGCCGGATACGCACGGGCTCCGGACCCACGTGAAAGGACGCAGCTTGACGATCTAGCGCGCGTTCTGAATGCGTCGAGCGATTGCGTTGACGCAGATAATCAAGCCACGTGGGGCAATGGTAGCGTTCTGTCCAAAGTTCAGGATCAGCGATATCGCGAGCAATCGACCAGCCATACGCACCATTCCGCTTTCGGAACAGCTGCACATCTTGCATGACGTTATGAAAGGCCCGCGCATTCTCTTGTGCCACGCGGTATTCGATTTCAATCACAACCGGTCCACTGCGATGGGTTAGCGCTAGCCGCACCTCAGGATGCGCGAGCGCTTCAGCATCCTCGCTTCGCGGGTTTATGCGAGGCATACGGAGCCAAAGCCCCAATAGTGGAGAAATTAACATCAGCACTGCTGATATCAAAAGCGCTGTGTCGACACCGGCGGCATCGGTCAAATGACCCCAGCCCCAGCTACCGACAGCAATGCCTCCCGAGCTTGCTGCTTGGTAGGCTGCGAGCGAGCGTCCTGCGACCCAGCGCGGGGCCGACAGCTGCACGCCAATGTTGAAGAGGGCCCAGGAGATCATCCAGACGGCCCCGGCAAGGACAAGAGCGGCCGATGTTAGAACCAGCTCGTGGCTCAACGCCACTGTCAGAAGCGCCCCACTCATTGACAGTGCGCAGGCGCGAATTGCGGCTTCACCGCTCAGGCGTTTTCGTACTTCGGGTACATATAGCGCTCCAATTACCGCGCCAAGTCCGAACGCGCTGAGAGCTATCCCATAGATCCGAGCACCGCCTCCAAGGAGATCACGGGCGACAAGCGGCATTAGCGCGATGATGGCGCCTCCGATCACGCCGGTGATCATGGAACGAATCAGCACGATTTTGATCGGGGGTGAGTTAGCGATGTAGCGGAGCCCCGAAACGATGGCGCGGTTTAGTTTTTCGGGCGGAAGATATGACGGTTCGGAAATTCGCTTCCACAAGAACAGTGCAACAAGCAATGGCAGATATAGCAATGCATTTAGGGCAAACGAAGCGACTGCGCCGGCTGCCGCAACTACCATGCCGCCGATCGCCGGTCCCACGCTGCGCGCGATGTTGTAGCTGATACTGTTCAGCGCGACTGCAGCTGGAAGTGCTTCCGCCGGCACTTGCTCGCTAACTGAGGATTGCCAGGCAGGATCCATCAGAGCCACACCGCTCCCGATTACAAAACACAGGATCAGCAACGAGTCTGGCGTGACCATCCCTAACCAGGTAAGTGCCGTCAGCGCGGTCGCACCAGCTAGCGACATGCCGAGCGCGACAAGCATCACGATCCGCCGGTCATACATATCCGCAATTGCGCCTGCGGGCATCGAAATCAGCATAACCGGTAGCAAAAGCGCAGTCTGAACGAGCGCAACTTTATCCGCCGACGTTGTCATCTGTGTCATTGCCCACGCTGCGCCGACGCTCCGGATCAGGGCGCCCAGGTTGGTAAGCAGACTGGCGAGCCAGATGCGCCGAAAGGTGAGGTGGCGGAAGGGCGCTGTGATACCTTCAGTGTTAATTGTTCGAGGCTTGAGAGGAGTCATCTAGCTTGCTGCCTTACCCCGAATAATGAGGATGAAGAGGCGCTGGTGGCAAACGGGAGGTCCGGCGTCATTCGACTTGCGCTGCTTAGATGTAAGAGAAACCTCAAAATAGTCGGCTTCACGCCAAGGGTTCCGCCTCGCACTATCCCGATCCTGACTAGTAAACCTTGCTCTTACCCGCAAGTGCGCGCTTTCTCGACACAGGTCATTCCGTAGTCACTCCCTGCGAGATGCCGCCGGCAAAGGCCAGATGCCACTCAACTCAGCCAGAAGCCTTATCCTTTCGGCGCCTTGTATTGATTCCAAAAGTTGATTTCCTCGTGACAGACGCCGCCCAGCATCCGCGGCGCCTTGGCGCGCAACTGAATCGCAGCCGATCTTCTTAGATCTGCCCAAAGGTCAGCCGCGATGTGAACGCATATAGGTGAGGCCATACTCTGAAGCGGTCTGAATATTTAATCGCGCGTAGCCGCTTAGAGCACAAAATCGAAGGAAACTTGCAGCGTTTTACTCGCACTGCGCGACGAAAAAGGGCGCTAGCGACGCGTGCTGGCCAAGCCGACATCTCTCGTTGGTGAGCGTTTGCAAGTTCATCGGACCGAGTCATCCAGCTCGCTCGCGCCGCGAAGCGCCCACGATGAGCGGTTGGTGTTGGTAGCCTGGAGGTGACGCCACTCAGTCGAAAGTTGCGCGCGCCAATGCGAAGACCTGCGCTCGTTTCGTAACCGGTATCGCTACACCTTGCCCAACTTAGTGATGGAGCAGGTAGGCCGGGTCTGGTGGTGAGACACTCTCTTCAATCCTCGGATGGAGGCTCAATTGGAATAGCGAATCCGGCTTTTACCCGGTCCATGACCACCATGGTCTTGAAGCCCTTGATATCGGGGTTCTCACGGAAAAATCGCCGCGTGAACTGCTCATAGTCGTCCATGGTGCGTGCGGTTATGTATAGGACAAAGTCAGCATCGCCTGTAACGTAAAACCCATTGACGACTTCAACGGATGATTTGATCGCCTTTTTGAATCTGTCGATTATGTCCGAGCGCTCCCGCTCCAATGTCACCAGCACAAGCATCTGAATAGGCCTTCCGACCGCCTTGGCCGAAACGATCGAAACGTCCGACTCGATAATGCCGTCCGAGCGAAGCCTCTTTAGCCTGCGTTGACAGGCGGTAGCGGAAAGCCCGGCCAGTTCGCCAATCGTCTCGGATGTGAGACGGTTATTCTTTTGCACGATCTCCAGGATGTGAGCGTCGATTCGGTCGTACCTCATAACAGGCTCCAGGCTAAAGAGGAAATTCTGCAAGAGTTTGCGTACTTTCGCAGAAAAACATCTCAGATCAGGCAAATCTCGTCGAAAAACACCTTTTGTGACATCAGTATCGTCGATTCAGCGGCAATTACAAGAAATATACTGCATGGCTTGCAAAATGCCCTTCGAAACGCCCTTCGTCCCGTGGCACAGGCGTTACGAAGGTGAGCGTCAGCTGGGCGAACAGCAATTGGCGTCGCTCCGCAGCGGTTGCGAGTCGACAAGATGTTGAGCTTGGCGATGCATCTCTGTGTCTGAGACGAAGAGTCGTTCGATCGGGTGGTTTTACGCTCGGGTGAGCGGCGCGGAACGGCTTTGGTGGGCCTGATTCGGGGCCGCCGCAAAGCTGGCGACCTGCCCTTAAATGCGACGGCACTTCACTATGTGTGCGGCGTGCGCCTTGCAAAGAAACGACAACGCTCATGCAGCCCCACTTGGTCGGCGTCAACTCGTTGCAACAACTCAGTCATACCAAGGCTTTCGGAGGCAACGGTGCCAAGTGGTTCACAGGGGCGCTTACCTGAATAATGAATTGCGGGAAGCAAGTCGCCCGACCGTGAGGCTCGCATCACCCTTCGAGAGCGACTTCAAAATCCGCTTCGGTACTGTCAATCGACATGCTCCCGCCGCGATATCGGCGGGAGCATGGACCAGGACCCATTCAACAGGATCAGGACACGGATGCGCTCAGCCGAGTGTTGCTGCCGTCTGTCGTAATGACATCAGCGATCATTTCAGCTGTGACAGCGGATAATGTCCAGCCGAGATGACCATGGCCTGTGTTGTAGAAAACATTCGGGCGTTTGCCGCGGCCAACCGTTGGCATCATGCTAGGTGTCATAGGACGCAAGCCCGCCCATGGCACCACCTGCGCGGTCGACACATCCGGAAACGATCGCTCTACCCAGCGCACCAAGGGCTTAATTCGGTCCCAGCGGATGTCGCGGTTTTCGCCATTAAACTCGGCGGTCCCCGCGACCCGGAAGCGATCTTCTCCTAACCGGCTGGTCACGATCTTGGTGGCCTCGTCCAGCAGGCTGACACGAGGCGCAGCCTTTTGGCTCGTTTCGTCTCCCAGCTCTACCGTGATGGAGTAGCCCTTGACGGGATAAATGTTGATGTTGTCCCCCAGCATTGAAGCAATGCGGCGGCTGCCGACCCCCGCGCAAACCACTGCGCGTTCGGCATTGAGTTCTTCCTTCAGCGAACCTCGTTTCCAGTGTACGACCACACCGTCTCGGTCGGACCGCATGCCGCAGATCTCTGCATCAAAGACGAAGCGTACGCCCCCTCGCTCGCAAGCCGCAGCGAGGCCGCGCGTGAACTTGTGAATGTCGCCGGTTGAGTCAGACGGGGTAAAGAAGCCACCATAATACTGATCGCGCAGAGCTGGCTCTATTGTAAGCATCTCAGAAGGCGTCACAGGACGGCGATCCAATCCGCCCTTGAGCAGCAACTGATTCACGCGAGAGGCCGCATCGAAATCGGGTTTGCTCGAATAAACGTGCAAGATTCCTCGCCGTTCCAAGTCGAAATCGATGCTCTCCCGATCGGCTAGCTCAAAAAGATGCTTGCGAGCGGCTATCGCTAGCTTCGTCGTTTCGATCGTGTTGTGGCGGTAGTTTCGAATCTGGCTTACGAACTCTGCCAGCCAAGTATATTTGTGAAAACTGGGGCTTGGGTTCAGCAACAATGGTGCGTCTTTGCGCAGCATCCACCTCAAGCCTTTTACGATCGTTGCGACATTATTCCAAACCTCGGCATTACTTGCCGATAATTGGCCGCCGTTCGCAAACGAAGTGTCCATCGCCGGATAGCGCTGGCGATCAAAGACTGTAACCGAATAGCCGCGGCGGGCCAGGGCATAGGCAGTTGTAACTCCGGTGACGCCGGACCCGATTATGATGATCGTGCTCATCGTATGCTCCAGGACAAGATTGAACGAACGGTGAATGGCGTCGCCATGTCTCCGTCCCCAAATCTGTCCGTGCACCTGAGAGCTTTGTCCGCAATCCTCGTGGATCACGGTCCCCTTCGGTGGGTGCTGACCGGCACCTCTCTCCAGATCGTCCTCGGTGTGCGGTCCTGGGCCTGAGAGTTTCCTTGGGGAGTTGCTCCGTCGGCGGTGATACGCCTTTGCAGGCTTATCGCGCTCTCCCGCACACCATCATCAGACACGATAACACTCTCAGACGTACTCACTACCTGTCAAGCCGTGATGAATCGTCGGATCCCAAAATCGGCGGCGTAAGCGACAACTCGATGTTTGCCTAGCCTCCCCACCCAAATTAGCAGGTGGTTTGTTGCCTAGTACTATGCTGATCTCGCCTTTTGATAATTGCATCCGCTGGATGTTCCAGTGGTTTCCAGCGAGCTATCGGCGGCTACCGCAGAAATACTGCGTGATTCTCAAAAGAACGCGCAATGTTTGCGTGGCGACGCTCTAATAAGTCTGCGGTGGTGTAGGACCCTACAAAGCTGTGCCTGGCATGCATCTCTTTCAAAGTCGAGCCGAAATGGAGGCCTGCACGCCTGAGTCGGTCGCTCCGCTCGATGAGGGGCTCTTCGCGGCTCTCGCGTCGACGTCTCTGGCATATGACGGCAGGATTCGCTCTTGCTCGACACGCAACCGGGTGAAGTTCGCTGCTGGTTCGGCGATCCGCTGCCTCGATTTCCAATTCGCGCGATTTCCGGTCGCTACTCCGCCAAGCAGGATAGCCGATAATGGGACTCAGTTCGCGAGTGGCGCCATTGTGACGCTATTCGGGCTTGGGTTAATCGCCTCCCACGCGCACGCTCTCGCGCTGCAAGATCGGATTTCCGTTCACAGAGCATGGTGGTTTCCGAGAAAGTCGAAAAGACGACGGCGCCAAGTTCAGGATAGGCGTACTACGCTCTCGATCTGCCTTGGACTTGGCGGAGGATCGCGATGAGAAATGCCGTTTTTGTCTTCTGCGTCGATCGAGAAAAGGACCCGGTCGCGGGGCGCGTTCTGGATGCTCTCAAGGCGGAATGCGCTCTTGTTGCAACGAGTTTCGAAGTCGATGGGCACTCCGTCCTCGAAGTCGCTGGCTTGCATGACGCCAGAATTTCGATCGTGGCCACGAACGAGGTCGTAAGTAACGACTATGCGCGCTACGCGCCAATCTTGAATGAACGCTTCGGTGACGCTGACGTTATTGGCATCGTGAATTGGCACGAGGGCGCCAATGCGCCAAACGCAATCTTCTCGGTTCAAACGACCGGCGATCTGGCCACGGGGACCTTCAGCACGGTCGACCCTCGGATTACGCGGGGGCTTCTTCTGGCCATCGAAGCCGAGCGGGTCACTTCCGGTCTTGACTCCTTTCGTACTTACCTGGAAGCGACTCATTGGTCGGGCGTCAAGGCCGGTGATGCTGGTACCCGTCTCGCTGACCTGCGGCCGTCGGCTGTCGATGTCGAGATCGGAAGCTCGCCCGAAGATTGGGCAAACCCTCTTGCGGCCCGAGTGCTGGCGCGATCGCTGCTGCGAATTTTCGATCGCATTGAGGAACCGGTACACTCCGTGCTCTGCATCGGAGGCGTTCACTTCGAGCCGAGCTTTACGAACCCGGTATTGCAGTCGCGCGATCGACCCCCGATCGCAGCAAGTCACGTCCTACCAAACCATTGGCTCGTGTCGGATGGCTATGACCAGGAAAGGCGTTTGGTCGACCTGAGAGCTTGCGTGGAGTCGATTGTAGGCGGGATTCAAAGCATCGTGTACCACGATAAGCTAAAAGCGCCTTTCAAGGGGGTTGCTCGCCTCCTCGCAGAGGAGCTCGGTGTTCCGATGCTTTCGCATAAAAAAATGCGCGCGGCTCTTCCGAAGGATATTGTCGAATGAGCGCGCGAAGGCGGCCATCTGCTGTCGAACTGGCATCTAAATTGTCGGTCGTCCTGCAATTGACGTGTTTCTCTGGAGAAGAGCGATGAACGGCTTGGGGATGGGCTCGATTAGGACCATTCAGTACGATCCGTTTCCCCGGATCGAATACGAGGGCCGCGTCGAGCGCGCGCGGCGTTTGATGAAAGAGCATGCCATTGACGCGCTTCTGGCGACGTCCGAACACAATTTGCGGTATTTCATTGGTGAGCCTAGCACGACCCCGCAGCAGACGACCCGGCCGCGATTTCTTCTCATTCTTTCGTCAGCTGACCCCGTTGCCGTCGTCCCAGAGGGAATCGACCAGTTTTATAAAGAAACGACCTGGGTAAAAGATTGCCGGAGCTGGCCTAGCCCAAATCCGAAAGATGAGGGTGTGTCCGCCCTTGCACGAGCGGTGCGTGAATTACTGCCGGAGCACGCTAGGATCGGCGTAGAGCTTGGCGCGGAGAGTAGGCTTGGCTTCCCCGCGGGAGATTTCTTGCGTGTAGCCGACGCGATCAAGCCTCGAACGTTCGTCGACGCATCGGATCCGATTTTCACGCCCCTGCGAATGGTCAAGTCTCCGCTAGAGATCGACAGAATTCGAACTGTATGCAGGCTTGTTTCGGAATCATTCGAAAATTTAGCATCAAAACTGCGTCTGGGTATGACGGAACGCGAGGCCTGTCGCCAGTTCGAATTCGAATGTTTCAGTCGCGGTGTCGAGAAGACAAGCAAGATAGTGGGTGTTTCTGGGCGCGGGGGATATACGCGTCCTTACGGTGTTCCGACCGACAAATTTCTGTCGGATGGAGACGTGCTGTTTATTGATGCCGGCTGCCTGTTCGACTTTTATTGGAGCGATTTCGATCGACACTTTGCTTTCGGTGCACCTGATCCGCACACCCGGGATGCCTATCAGGTCGTTTGGGATGCCACAGAAGCGGGAATTGCCGCCGCTAAACCTGGCATTCCAATCTGTGATGTCTGGAGCGCAATGTCAGCCGTACTAAATGGCTCAAACAATCGCGGTAAAGCCACCAACATCGGCCGAATGGGACACTCCATGGGCTTATGGATGCCGGAGTTACCGTCGGTCCAACCGGACGACAAGACAATACTAAAGCCAGGCATGATCATTAATATTGAACCGAGCACCTCCTATCCCTCATATTTCGACGGATCACCCAAGCTGATGCTGCATGAAGAGGTGGTTGTAGTGACCGAAACTGGCTCGCAGTTGCTCACTTCTCGTGCTCCGCGAAAAATGCCGGTGGTGGCCATATAATAAAAAGACGGAACGTTGCAGAAAGGAAAAGCATGCCGAGCTCTCGCCGTAAGCCGGAAGCGGCCATGACGTCTCATTGGCGTTTCATGCCTGTGTCTCAATGGCCGCACGATAGTGTGGGATATCAGCAATCCGGTATAAGAGGCTATGGCAAATTGGAGAGCAGAGTGCAGAGGCCAACACGGTGTGCGCCCAATAGATGCGACGTCCTGCCATGACGTCTCTACATTTTGCTTATAGCGTACTCCATTGCAAAAAAAGTCAGAATGCGAGCGACTGCAGTAAAAATTGCGCGGGGCCGCTTCACGCGTGCGCACCGAGACTCCGCCGCACGCTCGAGCGGTGCTGTATCGTAATTGATTCGGATTTTAAGGTCTGACATGCATAGTGTTGATCAGTTTCGTGATTTGCAGGGAGAGGTAACCGCGTGGCGTCGCTATCTTCACGAAAATCCCGAGCTCGACTTTCAGGTACACAATACGGCGAGGTTCGTCGCCGAGAAGCTCGCCTCGTTCGGTATCAATCACATCGAAACGGGGATAGCTGAAACTGGCATCGTCGCATTGATTCAAGGGAAGGGTGGAGACGGTCCCACCATTGGGTTGAGGGCCGACATGGATGCGCTGCCGATCCTTGAGGCCTCAAACAGGCCGTGGTCCTCGAAAGTGCCGGGCAAAATGCACGCATGCGGGCATGATGGTCATACGGCCATGTTGTTGGGCGCTGCGAAATATCTTGCCAAAACGCGCAATTTCAAAGGCTGCGTCGCGTTGATTTTTCAGCCGGCAGAAGAAGTGGAGCTTCCCTCCGGCGGCCTAAAAATGGTCCAGGAAGGAATCATGGACCGTTTCAGCATCTCCAAAGTCTTTGGGATGCACAACGCTCCGGGCACCGAGATAGGCAAGTTCAGCATTTGCGATGGACCGATCATGGCCTCGCAGGACGATTTCGACATTGTCGTTAAGGGGAGAGGTGGCCATGCGGCCAAGCCACATGAAACTATCGATCCAGTCGTGATTGCGGCACAGATCATCGTCGGCTTGCAAACTCTGGTCTCGCGCAACACGAATCCGATCAACTCGCTCGTCATCTCAGTGACCAAGTTGAATGCCGCCAACGCCTACAACGTCATTGCCGATCACGTCGAAATGGCCGGCACCGTCAGAACTCATGTTCCGGAGCTGCGAGACTTTGCCGAACGCCAGATCATGACGGCAGCCCAGGGCATCGCGCGCGGATTTGGCGCGGATATCGAGTTCAAATACCGTCGATCGGTTCCGGTGACCTTCAACCACACCGAGGAGACCAATCTGGCGATCAGGGCGGCACGCAGTCTAGTCGGGGCCGCTTCTGTGGACGAGAACATCAAACCGCGTATGGGGGCCGAGGACTTTGCCTACATGCTGGAGGCGCGGCCGGGAGCTATGATTTTCATTGGAAACGGGCCGACCGCCGGTGTGCATAACCCGGCATACGATTTCAACGATGAAGCGTTACCTTATGGCATCGGCTATTGGGTTAACTTGGTTGAGGCGTCGTTGGCTATCTAAATCGCTCGGTTTGAACTCAATGCTTGTCGCCAGCTGCACGCCAGGCGAACGTCAGGTTCACGACTGCCAAAAATGCGGTTGCACCGGCTCGATGAACGTATTCGTCCGGTGAAGCTTTCAATTACCCATAACTTTGACCACTCGGACGTTGGAGGGTGAATGTTGGATTGATCGAGAGAGTAGTGGATGCGAGTTTAGGGACGCGCGGCTCGGCGGCAGATTCCGCAAACTGCTCACGCAGATTGGAAGCGCCATGGGACAAAGCATTCCGCTCGTCTGCCAGGATTGGGCGAGTACCAAGGCATCCTACCGCTTCTTCTCTAACGACCGGGTCAGCGAGGCGGACATTCTGGCCGGCCATTTCCAATCGACACGTGATTGTGCCACCGCCACTGAAGGTCTCGTTCTTGTGCTGCACGATACAGCCGAGTTCAGCTATCAACGCGAGAAGTCAGAAGCGATCGGCATCACCAAGAGCATAAACAGTGGACGGGATAAGGCAGGTCGCCTCAGATCGCACACGGTTTGCGGCATCCTGATGCATTCGAGCCTCGCGGTTACAATCGAGGGGGTGCCGCTGGGGTTGGCGGCCGTTAAGTTCTGGACCCGGAAGAAATTCAAGGGGCCGCAGCGCTTAAAAAGAAGATCAATCCGACCCGCATCGAAAAAAGGAAGGCATCCGGTGGTTGGAAAATCTCAAGCAGTCTACGCAACTCTTGGGTCATCCGGGACGATGCATCCATATTGGTGATCGCGAGAATGACATCTACGAGCTTTTCTGCGCAGCACAGGAGATCGGAACTCATTTCCTGATCAGGACTTGCGTTGATCGCTTGGCTGGAGATGGGCATCACACGATCGCCGACAAAATGGACGAGGTCGCCGTCAAAGGGCTCCATCGCATCGAAGTCAGAGATAGTAACGGCGATCCCGACCAGGCCGTTCTTGAACTCAGGTATCGCAAGAGTCGCGTCCTGCCGCCGATCGGAAAGCAGAAGCGCTATCCCGCTCTGACCCTGACGGTGATCCATAACGAAGAGCGCGGGACGCCGAAAAACAGAAAGAAGATCGATTGGAAGCTGATCACCGACCTGCCTGTTGGTTCCCGCACCGACGCCATTGAGAAGCTGGAATGGTATGCTTTGAGATCGAAAATCGAGGTGTTCCACAAGATCCTCGAATCGGCAGCAAAGCTGACGAGTCGAAGCGCACGACCGCCCAGCGTTTGACCAATCTGATCTCGCTCTTTTGCATCCTGAGTTGGCGGGTCTTCTGGATGACGATGCTCAACCGTTCCGCCCCAGACGCGCCGCCAACCCTCGCGTTGACTGCGCCTGAAATCGGCGTGCTCGATTGCCTCGTCAACGACAAATCAAAAGCAAGAAAAACGCTCTCGCACTATCTGATCAAGATCGCCCGGCTCGGCGGTTATCTCGCCCGCGCCAGCGATCCGCGGCCTGGCAATACCGTCATGTGGCGCGGGCTGTCACGCCTCACTGACATCGCGCTCGGCGCTATGGCCGGAGTAGAATTTGTGGGTAATTGAAAGCCGGTGAAGCGGAGGCAGACGCTTACCGATCACCCAAGCGACGCTTTCAGGAACACACCGCTACCACGTAAACAGGTAACAGGGGCCGACTTCTGAATAGCTGAGATGCGGCTCCGCCTTGACGTATTTTGGGCCGTGTCAGCGGAGTGATCTAAGTCTAGGGCGTCGGGTTGATCGTACGCATCCGGCGAAGGCCCCGGCTGGGCCGTTTTGGTGGACTGATCGCACTTAAGCGGCGTGAGCGACGCGTTGGGGCTGCCAATTCCAAGGCAGCAGTTCGTCAATGCGCTTGGCAGGGTGATCCGGTAGGCGCGCCAACACGTCGGCAAGCCAAGCCTGCGGATCGATGTCATTGAGTTTGGCGGTGGCGATGAGGCTGTAGATGGCAGCCGCACGCCGGCCGCCCTCGTCGGAGCCGGCGAAGGTCCAATTTCTTCGCCCCACGTCGACAGCCCGAAGCTCGCGCTCTGCGGCATTGTTCGACATGCAAAGCCGTCCGTCATCAAGGAAGCGGGTAAATGCGTCCCAGCGGCTGAGGCAGTAATTGATCGCTTTGGTCGTGTCGTTGTTCCTGGAGAGTTTGGCGCGCTGCGCGCGCAACCACGCCTCCAGCTCGACGATCAGGGGGCGGTTACGCTCCTGGCGCACACGCAAACGCTCCTGCGCAGTAAAGCCGTTGATCTCGCGCTCGATGGCGAACAGAACATCGATGCGCTTGACCGCCTCGGCCGCGATCGGCGCCTTGCTGAGCCGCGCGAGATCAAAGAACTTGCGTCTGCCGTGCGCCCAGCACGCGGCCTCGATGATCGGGCCACCCTTGCGATTGGCCTCGTAGAGCCTGCCAAAGCCGGCGTAGGCGTCGGCCTGCATCAGTCCGGCATAGCCCGCCAGATGCTGCTCCGGATGCGCACCGCCACGATCGGGCGAGTAGAAGAACACGGCCGCCGGCGGATCTGGGCCAGCAAACGGACGGTCGTCGCGCACGTAAGTCCAGAGCCGGCCGGTCCGGGTCTTGCCCTTGGCCAGGACCAGCACTGTGGTGTCATCCGCGTGGATGCGCTCGGCTGCGAAGACGTGGCTCCGGATCGCATCGACCAGAGGCACCAGGGTTGCCGCGGCGGCACCTACCCAGTCCGCGAGCGTCGATACGTCGAGGTCGGTGCCTTCACGCTGGTAGACGTCGCTCTGACGATGAAGCGGGAGGTGCAGGCCGTACTTGGCGAACAGGACATGGGCCAGCAGCTTGGGCCCTGCGCGCCCGCGCGCAATCGGATGCGAGGGAGCCGGCGGCTGGGTGATTGCTTCGCAGGCCCGGCAGACGAGCTTCTCGCGCACGTGCTGGATCACCTTCCACTGGCGCGGAACGAGCTCCAGCGTCTCGGTCACGTCCTCGCCAATCTTGCGCAATCGGCTGTCGCCGCAGCATGGGCAGGTGGCCGGCACCGGATAGACAATGCGCTCCCGCGGCAAATGCTCCGGCAGCGGCCGGCGGGCTGGATTGCGGCGCTCGAACGATGGCACCGCAATCTTCTCGGCTGCCACTGCGCCGCCGTCTCAGCTTGCGCCGCGTTCTCCTCCAGGTCGGCGAGCTGTAGTTCGAGCTGGTCCAGCAATGCGCCTCGCTCGGAGGACTGTCCGAACTGCTCGTGCCGGAGCTTCTTGATCGTGAGCTTGAGCTTCTCGATCAGCAATGTCCTCGCCTGGGCTTCCGCCTCCGCGGCCAACCGGGCCGCTCGCTCAGCGCGCAGCATCGCCTGCAGCGTGGTCACATCGTCGGGAAGAGAATCATCAGCGCGCATCGCCGACCAGAGAATCACAAGACGCGATCTCTGTCCGAACCGCTGATCCTGACGCCAATTCAAATCCCAGCGATCAGCCAGCCGCCTGCGGTCGCCAAGTATGTTGCGGCATACGCCAGTCGATGCCCTCAAGCAGGTAGCCAAGCTGGGCTGGGGTGATCGTCACCACGCCATCAGCTGACGACGGCCAGAGAAAGCGGCCGCGCTCCAGCCGCTTGGCATAGAGCGACATGCCCAGCCCATCATGCCAAAGGGATCTTGATGAGGTTGCCGCTTTTGCCACGGAACACATAGAGGTCGCCACCGTGCGGGTCTCGCTTGAAGGCTTCCTGCACCAGCAAGCCCAGCGAGTTCATGCCGCGACGCATATCGGTGTGGCCGGTCGCAATCCACACCCGCACGCCCGACGCAATGGGGATCACCGGAGGCGTCCATCTGCCAGCGCCGCCACGGTGACCTTTATCGTCGCCGCGTCGACCGCACCCCTGATCCGCATCCGAGCTCCGGTCGCAAACTCAATCTCGATCGCCCCGCCGCTGCTGGCCGGCGCGGCTGGACAAGGCGTCGCCCCCGATTCCGCGACCACCACCGCCGGTACGAAGCCAGGCTGATGGCGGCATCCTTCGGCTCCGGCCGAAACGAGCGTCGCCATCGCAGCAGCAGTGACCGCGAAACGCCATACCGCCGCGCCGTTGCTGCGACTTGGCGCGGCGCCTGTAAGCTCTCCAGGACGATCTTGAGCTTCTCGTCCTCGGACCAACGCCGCCGCCGGCCTGTGTCAACCACCTCAAGCCGTTCGACTTGGGCACTGCGCCTATCACTGTCCATAAGGACAGTTCTCAACAAAACGCCTCATTCGGCAAGGCGTCCTTCACCGGCTTTCAATTACCCACAATTGCTTGATTCGATTGGGATAGTCCTAATCGAAAAATCTTGAATCGGATGAATCGCTTGTGATTCATTGTCGGGCACCTGAATCGCGACGGCGAGGTGCCTTGATGTGTTCAAGCGGAACGACGTGTCGTTGGTCGGCCGGCCCGGATGATGGTGATGAAAGTGCCGTCGAACATTGGACGGAGCGCGAGATCGACAAGACAGCGTTTAAGGATGCCCGTCTCGGTCAACGATTTAGCGAGCTGTTGAAGCAAATTGGTGACGGCATGGGCGGGAGCATACCGTTCGCGTGCCAGGACTGGGCGAACACGAAAGCGGCCTACCGCTTCTTCGCCAACGATCGCGTGGAGGAAGCCGACATCCTCAGCGGTCACTTCGCCGCCACGCGCGCGCGTTACGATGATTGTAGAGGCCCGATCCTCCTTATTCAGGACACTACGGAATTCTCCTACCAGCGCGCGAACACGAGCGCTATTGGCCTGACAAAGAGCGTCAACAGCGGGCGGGACAAGGACGGCCGTTGGCGCCATCACACGGTCTGCGGAATGCTGATCCATTCCAGTCTCGCCGTGACTGTCGAGGGCCTACCGCTGGGATTGGCGGCGGTGAAGTTCTGGACACGGAAGAAGTTCAAAGGCACGGCGCAGCTCAAGAAGAAGATCAACCCGACCCGCGTTCCGATTGAGAAGAAGGAAAGCGTTCGCTGGCTCGACAATCTCAGGCAGTCGATCGAGCGGCTCGGACAGCCGGCGCGTTGCATTCATATCGGCGACCGCGAAAGCGACATCTACGAATTATATTGCCTGACGCAAGAACTTGGCGCCCACTTCCTTGTCCGCGCCTGTGTCGATCGGCTGGCAGGCGATGGCGGTCATACGATCGCAACCGAGATGGAAGAGACCAGCGTCAAAGGCTTGCATTACATCGACGTGCGCAACGACAAGGGAGAGGCGACGAAGGCCGCGCTGGAAATCAAGTTCAAGCGGATCGTGGTCTTACCTCCCATCGGGAAGCAGAAACGCTATCCGGCCCTCGACCTGACGATAATCCATGCCACCGAGCGCGGTACGCCAAAGGGCCGTAAACCAATTGAGTGGAAGCTCATCACGGACCTAGCCGTCCGCAGTCGCTCCGAAGCAATCGAGAAGATCAACTGGTACGCCATGCGGTGGAAGATCGAGGTATTCCACAAGATCCTGAAATCGGGCTGCAAGGCGGAAGACTCAAAACTCCGGACCGCGGAGCGACTTGCCAATCTAATGGCGGTCTTCTGCATTCTCAGCTGGCGCGTCCTCTGGCTTACCATTCTCAATCGCATCGCCCCGGACGCGCCGCCGAAACTCGCATTGACGAATACCGAGATCGCATTGCTCGATCGACTCATCAGCGGCGCCAGCCATCGACGATGTCGCCATGGAACCCTTGCATTTTATCTCACCAAGCTTGCACGATTGGGTGGCTACCTGGCCAGGGCAAGCGATCCGCCGCCTGGAAATGTTGTCATCTGGCGCGGCCTCTCAAGACTCACAGATATCGAACTTGGCGCCGAAATCGCAACGGCTGGAAATGTGGGGAATTGAAAGCTTCACCGGACGGATACGGTTGATCTCACGAACACTGATCCTTTGAGATCTTCGCAAGGAGCGTGCAGATAGTTAGTTGACCTCCGACTTTGCTGAACGGAACGCAGAAATCACTCTCTCAATGTCGTTCGCGCTGTGAGAGGCACTTACCTGCATGCGAATCCGCGCAGTACCTTCCGGTACCACAGGATATGAGAACGGAACCACGAGAATGTCGTGCGCGCGCAAAAACTCAGCAATCTGAACCGCGACAGCTGCATCTCCGGTCATCACGGGCACAATTGGGTGGTCGTTGCCAAAAATCGGAAATCCAAGATCGCTCAATCCTTGACGTAGCTGACCGGTACGAGCTGAGAGATTTTGCCTGAGGTCGTCTGCTTGTTCCGCCAAATCGATCGCAGCCAATGAGGCCTCACAGATGGCCGGCATTAGTGAGTTCGAAAAGAGGTATGGGCGTGCGCGCTGTCGCAACCAGGAAATGAGTTCACCACGGCCTGAGACGTACCCTCCAGATGCGCCGCCAAGTGCTTTGCCGAGCGTGCCGGTAAGAATATCAATCTGATCTTCCAGCCCGTACCGCGCTGGTGTTCCACGCCCTTGTGGGCCGATAAATCCCACGGCGTGAGAGTCATCGACCATGACCAAGGCGCCGTAACGTTTCGCTAGCTCGCAGATCCCAGGAAGATTCGCGGGGGTGCCATCCATGGAAAACACGCCATCGGTCACGACGAGCACTGCTCGGCAGTGACTTGCGTCGCGTAGAGCCCGCTCTAGTTCGCTCATATCATTGTTGGTATAGCGAAAGCGCTTTGCTTTGCAGAGCCGAATGCCATCTATGATGCTTGCATGATTCAGGCTGTCGCTGATTATCGCATCGTCAACGTCGAGCAGGGCCTCAAATAGTCCGGCGTTCGCGTCGAAGCACGAGCCGAATAGGATCGTGTCTTCCGTCCGAAGGTAGCTGGAAAGCCGGTTTTCAAGCGCTCGATGAACTGAGTGCGTCCCACAAATGAATCGCACGGACGACATTCCAAAACCATGCCGTTCAAGACCTTCATGCGCGGCTCGCACTAAGGCTGGATGATTGGCCAGACCGAGATAATTGTTGGCGCACATGTTCAGGAGTTCGCGCTCGCCAAGTGCACGCAAATGTATATGCGTCGACTGGGGCGAGGTGATCTCTTGCTCGACTTTCAGGAGTTTTCGTGATGATAGCTCATTGAGATTGTCACGAAGTCGCTGGCCAAGTTGCGAACGCATGGTCCATTTCCAAATCAAGGATAAATGATGGCAGTCGACCACGCGTGATCAGCGTGCTTTTGCCAGTAGAGATCCATGAGCCGGCGGGTGATGGAGCCGACCTGGCCTTTAGAGATCGTGGTATCGTCGATGCGCGTCACGGGCATAATGCCGCCGGCAGTTGAGGTGATGAACACCTCGTCAGCCTTCTTGATGTCGTCACGGCTGATGTCGGTAGCGGTGGCGGCGAGCCCAATCTCAGCACAGAGATCGAACACGGTCCGACGTGTGATGCCCGGCAACACCCCAAAAGCCGGCGTCCTCAACGATCCATCCTTTACAAGGAACACATTAAAGCCTGGTCCTTCTGCGATATGTCCGTTCGTATCCAGGATCAGTGCCGTCTCTGCGCCTTTATCGTAGGCGTCGAAAAGGCCCATCACGAGATCGAGCCAATGATAGTTCTTGATCATAGGGTCGACTGAGTTAGGCGGGATACGGACGGTCTGGCTGATCGCGATGTGCAAGCCTCTTTCCAATTGTTCCTTGTTGGCAACGGAACCATAAGGCACAGCAAACGCGATGAAGCGGTTCTCTGCTTGGCGGGGATCGCGGCTAAATGTCGGCGATGAGCCGCGGGTGCAGACCATCTCGACGTAAGCCGATTTATGGCCCGACAAGGCGACACACTGCTTGAGGATCGACGTGAGTTTCTCGCGGTCGTAAGGCAGCTTCATTCGAAGGCGTTCAACGCCTGCCAAAAAGCGGTCGAGGTGCAAATTCAACCGAAAAAACCGACCATCCCAGACGTGCACTGTGTCGTAGGTGGCGTCGGAGTGCAGGAAACCCCAATCGAGCACGGAGATCTTGGCTTCGGACATCGGAAGGTATTGCCCGTCCATGAAAGCAACCCCGTGCGGATAGCGCCGGCCGTCGATGTGATGCTGCTCTATTGTTGGAATCGCAGGTGAGAGGTCTGTCATCGGAGAAGTCATTCGCAGTATGAGAGGTTGAGGCGACCAACGAATTGCTGCATCGCCAAAAGGAGGATTTGGGACATGATGCTCCATCAAATGAGGATCAGCGCAGCCGGTCCACTGAACCGTAGTCACCTGAGATGTTAACAGCCCGGTGAGCCGCATTCCCCCGATGTGATGCCTCGTATAGACGAAATTCTGCATCTCCGCTGAATAGGTGAAGCTTTCACACAGCAGAACGCCAGATAGAGGGACGAACTGCACTACCGACGCGATGATCATCTCGCTAACGCATGATCAAGATCACAGGAATTCGTGGGTCCAGGGTCTGTGCGTATCGATGATGGACGCATTCGGGGCAGCGGTAGCCCCGTTGCGAACCGGAGGATAAGCACTCGCGGGTCGACCAACTCGATCTGTGGCGCCGAGGCCGCGTTGTGATCCAAACTACCGGGATCGCGTTCGCGATTCCAATGGCCGTTTTGGGGCCCCATCCTAAGCGCCAGTTTTGCGGGGCTCACCTCATCTCCGAATGCGAGGAGATGCTTTGACTTGTGGCGACGCGGCGCAGGATTGCTGCTTGCAAGCGTCCATATTGGTCAATTCAACCTCCGCAGACCCGGTATTACTTTCGAGATCAAACGTAGCGCCGACGTGCCGGCAAAGGTGAGAATCGCTTTCCGTGTTCATTGCCTGTGTGACTATAGGCGCAGCGCCGCCGACCATTTCGACAAGGTTCCCAAGCAGCAACCGACGATGAACTGATTAAAGGTGCAGTTGGAACTCTCGCCAGGATCGCGGTCCCAGTCCGGACTCCTGATGAGCTTTGCGATAAGCATCATGCCTGGGAGTACGGAGTACAATGTCGATGCCAGATCATCCGAAGTTCCTGCCCGAGTATCTACCGCGGCGGGTCGCGTTATTGGGAGGCGGGACGATCGGGGCGGCTGGGCCGCACGATTTGTCCTGAATGGAGTTGATGTGCAGCTGTATGATCCGGCACCTCGTGCGGTCGATCGAGTGCAGGCGATTCTGGTCAACGCGCGGCGGTTATATCAGCAGCTGACGCAGGTCCCGCTCCCTACTGAAGGGGCGCTGACGGTGGTGGAGTCAATTGCGGAAGCGGTGGCTGACGTAGATCTCGTGCAAGAGTCCGCGCCGGAGCGTCTGGAATTGAAGCAGCAACTGCTCGCAGCGGCTAGCCGAGCAACTGCCCCTAATACCCTGGTCTGCTCCTCGACCTCTGGATTTCGACCCTCTTTGCTGCAGGCCGATATGGACCAGCCTGAGCGCCTGCTCGTCGCGCACCCGTTCGACCCGGTTTACCTGCTGCCGTTGGTTGAACTGTGCGCCGGACAGCGTGCGGTGCCCGAGGCGTTGGCGCGGGTGGCGGACATCTACCGTGCCGTGGGTATGCACCCACTCGTGGTACGCAAAGAGGTGGACGGGTTCATTGCAAATCGGCTGCAGCAGGCCATGTGGCGAGAGGCATTGTGGCTGGTGCACGACGACGTCGCCAGCTTGCAGGAAATCGATGACGCTGTTCGTTATTCCTTTGGGTTGCGCCGGGCGGTCATCGGAGCCTTCAGGATGGGCGGCGGCGGAGCGGCTGGTATGCGTCGATTTATGGAGCAATGGAGGCCCCAGCTAAAGTGGCCGCTGACGAAGTTCACCAACGTACCCGAGCTCACTAACACCTTTCTGGACAGGCTTGCCGAGCAATCGGACGCGCAAGTGAAAGCAGATAATCTCACGACGTCAGAGCTTGAAGCGAAGCGCGACGACTGTCTAGTAGCCGTTCTGGGAGGGCTGCGCTTGCAGCGTTACGGCGCGGGTGAGACAGTCGCGCTGTGGGAACGCTCTCTTCTCGACCGTGCTTCCTAACTCACTAACGATAGCCGCAACTATCCAAAGCTGAATTAGCGACGGGATAATCCAATGGATCTCGCATTCACAGAAGAAGAGCGACGCTTTCGCGAAGAAATGCGGCTGTTTTTGCGTGATAACATGTTGCCGGAGATACCGCGCAAATTGGCCGAAAGGCAGACAACTCTCAAAGGACGAGAAGGCTGCGGGAGCGCGTATTCCCAATAAGAATGGCGTCCCAACATGGCCCAAGGAATATGGAGGGGCGCGGTGGACCTCGCTGCAACAGTACATTTTCGCGGAAGAGGTACGAGCGCTTCCCGCACGGTTCAAGTGCGGATACGGCGAGTCTCTGGTCGGCCCAGTCATCTATACCTTTGGCGATAAGGCAAAGAAATAGTATTTGCCGCGTATCGCCAACGCTGAGGATTGGTGGTGCCAGGGATTCTCTGAGCCAGGTGCGGGCTCCGATCTCGCTTCACTCAGAACGCGAGCCGCGCGTAATGGCGACCACTATGTTGTCAATGGCCAGAAGATCTGGATCACGTGGGCGCAAGATGCAGACTGGATCTTTTGCTTGGTCAGGACGAATCCCGGTGTCAGAAACAGCAGGGTATCTTCTCGGCAATGAACGCTTCGCCGACGCCGGCGTGGCCATTTCCGAGGAGCGTATTCGGCTCGCCAAGAGACTTGCCGCGCAGTCTTGGGTTGGTGATGAGAGACTAATCGACCAGGAGACGTTCCGCGAGAAGGTCGCCGCAGTCGAAGTCCAACTAAAGGCGTTCGAACTGACGCAGCTTCGCGTAGTCGCCAACGCATCGAAGAAGAAGGTTACGCAGGACCCTGCAAGCTCTATCCTTAAGCTCAGAGGCTCGGAAATCGAGTAGGCGACGGCAGAACTGCTAATGGATGTGGCCGGGACCCCATGCGCTTCCCTATCTGACGGAAGAGAAGCTCGAGAGTGGCAACGAGCCTCCGATTGGCGCTGACTGGGCCCCACGTGTCACGCCCGCCTATTTCGGTAGCCGAGCGGCATCGATCTATTCGGGCTCCAACGAAATTCAGAAGAACATCATCGCCAAGACGGTCCTCGGCCTTTGATGCTTTAGAGCCCGCTGACACCGCGCCTTCCATCAAAAAAGTTTGCCGATTGCGGTTGAGCGACGCCGTGATCGGCTTGCCGCCCAATAACCCCTCGCCGCGCCCTGACTGTTAAGGGCTGCTGGCGCATTTGGCCGAGCGGGCTAGCCCTACATAAGCACGATGGCGTTCGTCAACCAGCCTTGCGCGACGAAGTCCGCAAGGTGCGCCACACTCAGCTGCGTGGCGAGTGTATTTCCCGGCGCCGATCGCTCTAGATGACGTGTGACTGGAAATGAGGATCAAATGCAAGCCGTACATCGTGGAGATATGAGAGCACCTGCTCCGGGACATCCCACGATTCCCAAGCCGTAGACGAGTGCACCAGTTTCCGCCGGTCGCCGACGCGACGCGCAACATCGTCCGTGAGTACGCGCTTAAAATGCATGGCGAGAAGGGCTCGATTCTGGTCATCGGAGAAATCGGCATTTTGAGACAGGACAAAGCTCTTACGGCATTGCCCACCAATACACCAGTTTGGAGGACAAAGATCATTCGGATCGGAGTGTTCGCGCCCTATGCGTCGCGGTTTGGCCATGCTCTCATTATCACCGCTTCACCTGCCAAGGCAGTGACGGATGAATCCAGGCAGCCTGGCATTTTCTAAACGTCTGGGCGTTGCGCCGAGGCTGAAGCTGGCGCGTTAGCGGCAAACAGCGGTGCGCTGCCATGCGACGCCTCCTCCGAACAATGGCCCGTTAGTGGACACAGGTGAGCCGACGGACGGCTCGCGCTCAATTGGTAGGAAGCGCTCTCATTCTGCAGTATTTCTTCGAGTCTAAAACGATTTTCGCCATTTCTTGTGCCGGCTTCTGCCATACGATGAAACGTAGCGAATACGCGCAACAACCTAGTTCTGCGTCATGTGCGACTCAAGTCGCTGCCAGGAAACCAAAGGAACTCTCGTTTACTGACGAAGAACAGGCATTTCGCCAAGCGGTGCGTCAGTTCTTACACGATCACGTGCCGCCGGAGATGCCTCGCAAGCTGATCGAGAATCGAGATTTATCCAGGAGCGAGATGGTCGCCTGCGTGCGTATCCCAAATAAGAAGGGTTGGAGCGTTCCCGATTGGCCAGAGGAATATGGTGGAACAGGATGGACTCCTGTGCAGCATTACATCTTCAACGAAGTAATCCAGATGTATCCGGCGCGGGGGTTACCCGACTTCGGTACATCCTTGGTTGGTCCGGTGATCTACACTATCGGTAATGAGGCGCAGAAAAAATACTATCTGCCGCGTATCGCCAACGCCGATGACTGGTGGTGCCAAGGCGTTTCTGAGCTCGGCGCGGGCTCTGATCTTGCCTCACTCAAAACGCGCGTACGGCGCGTCGACCACTACATCGTGAAAGGCGAGAAGACCTGGACTACGCTGGCGCAATACGCCGATTGGATATTCTGCCTAGTCAGGACAAATCCCGATGTGAAGAAACAGCAGGGTATCTCCTTCTTCTTGATTAACATGAAGACGCCCGGCGTGAGTGTGCGTCCAATACAGTTGATCGATGGCGGTCACGAGGTCAACGAAGTCTATTTTGACAGGGTCCGTGTTCCGGTTGAGAATCTCGTCGGTGAAGAGAACAAGGGGTGGGATTACGCAAAGTTCCTCCTCGGTAACGAGCGAGTCAATATCGTGGGCGTTGGCGCTTCAAAGCAGCGCATCCGGCGTATCAAGGACCTTGCCGCCGCGAATTCAGATTGGCGATGGGCGGCTGATCGATCAGGCTGCCTTCAACCAGAAGATCGCTGCAGTTGAAATCCAACTGAAGGCATTGGAGATCACACAGCTTCCTGTCGTCGCCAGTCGATCGAAGCGAAAGAAGGGCACCCAAGATCCAGCGAGCGCCATCCTCAAAATCAAGGGCTCAGAAATCCAGCAGGCCACCGCGGAGCTTCTGCTCGACACGGTCGGTCCTTACGGGTTGCCCGCTTTATACACGGGCGATCCCGAGAGTCATAACGCGGTGCCGATCGGATACGATCTGGGCCGCGACAATTGCGCCCGCCTACTTCAACGTTCGCAAGGTCTCAATCTACGGGGGTTCCAACGAAATTCAGAAGAACATAATCGCCAAGGCGATCCTCGGTCTCTGACCGCTTCTCTGG
Organism: Bradyrhizobium sp. USDA 4354; assembly: GCF_054060315.1. Classification (NCBI taxonomy): domain Bacteria; kingdom Pseudomonadati; phylum Pseudomonadota; class Alphaproteobacteria; order Hyphomicrobiales; family Nitrobacteraceae; genus Bradyrhizobium; species Bradyrhizobium sp. USDA 4354. The sequence continues at coordinate 3,304,795 of NZ_JBSSDC010000001.1, forward strand.
TCGATTCCGTAAGGTGCGGCGGGGCTCGTCGACAATCTTTTGAGGGCCATTGGCGCGGCCCCAGCTCAGGAGAATATCACGTTGGGCTTTGATCTCTCCGAGGAGCAGCGGCTCCTCAACGATAGCGTCGAGCGGCTGGTGCTCGACAGATACGGCTTCGACGACCGCCGCACGTATCAGACGGAGGAGCGGGCATATAGCGAGGCAATGTGGTCACGCTATGCTGAGCTAGGGCTTCTTGGGCTGCCCTTCGATCAGGAATATGGCGGTTTCGGCGGCAGTGCGGTCGAAACCGTGATCGTTATGGAGACGTTCGGCGGGGCGCTGATCCTCGATCCTTATTTCGCGACGGTGGTACTTGCGGGCGGCATCCCCCGCCACGGGGCGAGCGAGGCGCAGAAGGCGGAGATAATCCCTGCGATCGCGGAAGGGCTGGTAAAAGTTGCCTTCGCCTATGCCGAGCCGCAGTCGCGCTACGACCTTTTCGACGTTGAGACGCAGGCAAAGGCGCGCGGCGATGGATGGATGCTCAACGGCGCCAAGAGTCTCGTCCTCCACGGCGACTCAGTCGACAAGACTATCGTATCGGCGCGAACGGCCGGAGGCACGCGGGAGAAAGGTGGGATCGGCCTCTTCCTCGTCAACGCAGATGCGCCGGGCCTTACACGCCGCGGTTATCCAACACAGGATGGTCTGCGCGCGGCCGAGATCACCCTCGAGAACGTGCACGTTGAGCCCGCCAATGTCATTGGTGACCCGGCAACGACATTCCCAGTGATTTCGCGAGTGGCGGACGAGGCGGTAGCAGCGCTCTGCGCTGAAGCCGTCGGCTCCTTTGCCAGAATGCAGGCCATCACTCTCGGCTATTTCAAGACGCGGGAGCAGTTTGGTAGGAAAATTGGCACCTTCCAGGTGCTTCAGCATCGAGCGGTCGACATGTTTGTCGAATTGGAGCAGTCCCGCTCGATGGCCATCTATGCCGCAATGATAGCAGGCGGAGCGGACACGATCGAGCGCGAGCGCGCTATCTCGGCGACAAAGATCCAGATCGGCCGATCGGCGAAGGCGATCGGGCATCAGTCGATCCAGCTCCACGGTGGCATCGGAATGACGATGGAGTACAGCATCGGTCACTACACACTGTTCGGTGACGCCGATCATCACCTGCGGCGGCTCGCAAGTCTGGGGGACTCGCTACCGAGCAAGCGAACTAAAGAGCCTAACGTGCGACTGGGCTGGTCAGGAGTGGTGCAGTCGAAATTGGGTTCGATGATCAATCTGACCGCAGAGATGTCGGTAATATCGTGCCGGATGGGCCACTTCTCCCTTGGATCCTTGTCCATAGCGCGATGGAACTAATGGACAACCTGCTGCAGGAGCGCGTTTGGCGCAATGTCCACCTCGAGCAGATTCGGGAAAGCGCCTCGGAAAATCGGGCGTGACACATTATTCGGGGCGGTGTTGCGCTCCGCTTGGAGCCTGATTCAATGCATAGACTCGAACGAGTTCTGCGCCCGAAAACGATCGCCGTTTTTGGAGGCCGACAGGAGGCAACTGTCGTCGCGCAATCGATCAAGATGGGCTTTGCCGGTGAGATCTGGCCGGTACATCCCACTAAGGACGAGGTTGCCGGCCGCAAGGCCTACCGGTTCGTGGCCGACCTGCCCGATGCGCCTGACGCCGCTTGGGTTGGCGTCAACCGCCACCTCACTATAGAGGTGGTCAAGGCTTTGTCCGAACGCGGCGCCGGCGCCGCTGTCTGCTATGCTTCCGGTTTCCTCGAAACGGAAGGCTACGACGATAGTGGCGAACGGCTACAGGGCGAACTTGTCGCGGCGGCCGGCGAGATGCCGATCATTGGTCCGAACTCCTACGGTCTGATCAACTTCGCCGATGGCGCGCTTTTGTGGCCGGACCAACATGGTGGCACTAGGCTTCCCCAGAGCGGCCGCGGGGTCGCCATCATCACGCAGTCGTCCAGCATCGCCATCAACATCACTATGCAGAAGCGCGGCCTGCCAATCGCCTTCGTAATGACCGCGGGCAATCAGGCGCAGACAGGCCTTTCCGAAATGGCGATTGGCTTGATCGAGAATGAGCGGGTCACTGCGCTCGGCCTGCACATCGAGGCGTTCGATTCCGTAGCCAGCTTCGAAAGCCTGGCTGCACGGGCGAGGGAGCTGAAAAAGCCGATCATCGCGATGAAGGTCGGCCGTTCCGAGCAGGCGCGGGAGGCGACTGTATCGCATACCGCTTCGCTTGCTGGCTCGGACGCCGCATCCGCCACCTTCCTCAAGAGGCTCGGCGTCGCTCGAGTCGAATCGATTCCTACATTCGTCGAGACGCTGAAGCTCTTACACGTGACCGGTCCGCTACTGGGTTACCGCCTCTCGTCGATGAGCTGCTCGGGCGGCGAAGCTTCAGTGATGGCCGACAGCGCGGACGGGCACTTGGTGCATTTCCCCCGCCTCACTGACCAGCAGCGCGCCCATGTCAAATCGACGCTCGGCCCATTGGTGGCGGTGGCCAACCCGCTCGACTACCATACGTTCATCTGGAACAACGTGCCAGCGATGACTGAAACGTTCACCGCGATGGTGTCGGTTGGCTTCGATCTCAATCTGCTCGTGCTCGACTTCCCGCGTCCCGACCGCTGCACTGATAGCGGTCGATCGCTGCCGCGGCAAGCCTTCCAAGCGGCGCTGAAGGCCACCAATGCGAAAGGCGCGATCGTCTCCTCGTTACCAGAGAATATGCCTGAAGAGTACGCCGCCGACCTCATAACGAAGGGCATCACTCCTCTATTCGGTATTGCGGAAGCTATGGAGGCCGCCGATGCGGCGGCGTTCATCGGCTCGGCATGGCGCGCGCCGCAAGCGCCCCCAATTGCCACGGTGGCGGCTGGTGCGTTCCGCGGCGAACGTGTGACGCCTGACGAAGCCGAAGCCAAGAGGAGACTGATCAAAGCCGGCCTGCCAGTACCAAAGGGCGAGCGCGCCGGCAATGCGATCGAGGCGGTGATCTCGTCCACGGCGCTCGGCTTCCAAGTGGCGCTGAAGGCGTTGGGTGTGGCCCACAAATCGGAAGTCGGTGCGGTGCGGCTGAGCCTCGGTGACGCCGATTCCGTCAGCGCCGCCGCGAATGATTTGCTCGGGCTCGGGGCCGGCCTCTACGTCGAACACATGGTGCGTGACGGCGTCGCCGAACTGATCGTCGGCTTCACGCGCGATCCCATGTTCGGCGCGGTCATGACGCTGGGCACTGGTGGCGTGCTGGTTGAGCTGTTGCGCGATAGCGTGACCCTGCTGTTGCCGGCAACGCGTGACGATATCGAGACGGCACTGCGCGGGCTGAAACGTTATCCGCTGCTGGAAGGCTATCGCGGCCGGCGCAAGGCCGATGTTGCATCGGCCATCGATGCCATTTCAGGGATCGCCACCTTTGTGCAGCAGAATGCCGGCGAGATTGAAGAACTCGACATCAACCCGCTGATCGTGTGCAGCGAAGGCGAAGGGGCCTGGATTGCCGACGCGCTGCTCGTATTTGGAGAAAAAAAGAATGGCTGACGTCATCACCACCCGTCGCGAAGGCGCTATCCTTGAGGTTACGCTTGATCGGCCGAAGGCCAATGCCATCGATGTGAAAACGTCGCGGCTGATGGGGGAGACCTTCAAGGCCTTTCGAGACGATACTGACCTGCGCATCGCAATCGTGAAGACGGCCGGCGACAAGTTCTTCTGCGCCGGCTGGGATCTCAAAGCGGCCGCCAGCGGAGATGCCCTCCACAGCGACTATGGAGTGGGTGGCTTCGGCGGGCTACAGGAACTGCGCGACCTCAACAAGCCGGTGATCGCCTGCGTCAACGGTATGGCCGTTGGCGGTGGCTTCGAGTTGGCGCTCTCTTGCGATCTGATCTACGCCTCCGATCATTCCTCGTTCGCGCTGCCAGAGATCCGCGCCGGGACACTGGCCGACGCGGCAACGATCAAGCTGCCGAAGCGCATTCCCTATCACGTTGCAATGGATCTTCTGCTCACCGGGCGGTGGATGGATGTGTCGGAAGCGCATCGCTGGGGTCTGGTCAACGAAGTGCTGCCCAAGGAGAAGCTCGAAGAACGAGTCTGGGAGATTGCGCGGCTGCTCGCCAGTGGCCCGCCACTGGTTTTCTCCGCGATCAAGGAGACAGTGCGCGTGGCCGAGGCGCGGAGTTTCCAGGACGCAATGAACCGGGTGACGCGCCGCCAGATCGAGACCGTAGATAGGCTTTACGGCTCAGAGGACACTCTCGAGGGACGCCGAGCATTCGCCGAAAAGCGCGATCCGGTTTGGAGAGGTAGGTAGTGATATTGTAGGTCGGCAAACTCGGAGCGTCTAATAAATCCGAGACACCGGCAGAGCGCTGCCGGCGGACGCTTGGGATTGAGCCTCTCTGTTCAACCCCCGTGCCAGGCGATCGGAGAATGCAGATCGGCACCTCCGGCGGCTCCTACCACTCATCCGCCTGTTCGCGAGAGCAGCATCTGTTCAACGTGTAGGAGGCACTCGCGGCGGCTCCGATTTGTCTATATTAATCGGATCGTCAGCTTATCCAACCAACTTGACGTGGATTGCGGTTCGAGGTTAAACACCGGTCCGGCCAGCTTAGGCACGTGCATTAGCGCTCCACAAAGCAGCGTTTCAATAGCCACTTCATCGTGCGTCAAATCCGATATTTCGCTGATCTGCCTGTCCCGCGAGACTCCCAAGTTAGGTCTCGAAGGCCCGGAGTCCAGCATGGCGTACTTCCACGCTGGACCCAAGTGCCGTTATCCGCGTTTTGAAACGCCAAGAATTGATCGGGCCTCTGCCGGTGTCGCCACACTAGCTCCCATGCGCTCAATAATTCCGACGGCGTTCTCAACAAGGCCAGCGTTGGATGCAAGCACACCTCGTCGAAGATAAATGTTATCTTCCAATCCTACCCGTACATGCCCGCCCATTGGCACTATCTGTGCGACCACGGGCATTTCGTCGGAGCCACACCCAAATCCACCCCAAATGGCCCCAGAAGGCAAAAGCTCGCGCATCGCCTGCAGAACGGTCGGACTAGCCGGAGCCCCATTCCCCGTGCTAAGACAGAATTGAAAGAGGGCAGGACCATCGATGGTGCCTTCCAACACGAGCTTCTTCGCAGTTTCGATGTGGCCTAGATCGAAGCATTCGAGTTCGGGCTTGACGCCTGCTTCTCGCATAAGTGTCGCCATCTCCCGCAGATCCGACATGCGCGCAACAAAAATCTGCTCTCCGAATACTATCGTACCGCAATCCAAGGTGGCAAGTTCGGGCTGCAGTTTGATTGCGTGAAGACAGCGTGCCTTGGAATCTTTAAGGGTGCTAGCTTTTCCAATCTTGATTGGGTCAACGGAATCAATTGCTATGGTCCCGTCCATGCCGCACGTCAGGTTGATGATTACATCGGTGGCCGCGTCCCGAAGTTTCTTTACGACTTGTTCATAGAGCTCAAATCGGTTCGAAGGGGCGCCGGTATCTGGTTCGCGGACGTGAATGTGAACGACCGCAGCCCCCGCTTTCGCAGCATCCAGTGCTGCCTCTACTATTTGTGACGGCGTCTTGGGAATGTTTGGATGCTTCGCAAGAACGGCAGAATTGCCGCCGGTGATTGCGCACGTGACGATGACTTTTCGAGACATCTAGAGCTCCTACCTAGTTACCTTATTACCGTGGGATCGACCCGGATGGTGTTGAAGACATGGTGTTTCATCGAAGTGTGGAAAAGAAGGCAGTAGCCACCTCATCGAGCCGGCGCGCCTGCGATGAGCGACGCTGCACGGCCGACGTTCCGTGGTGGGCTCCCACTTTGACCGCGCTGTGCTTCCCGGAGCCGCTCTAAGACCTCGGGGCGGAAAGGCTCAACTTTCCGGCTCGCCACGCCAACATTGAGCAGCAACTGCTCTGCCGTCGCCGCGAGCGCGCCGTCTCGATCGTCGAACATTTCATGGTGCATAACGAAGCGCTTAGTGTCGAGCTCGAGAATGCGCGTGGTGATTGTCAGGGTGCCACCGGCAAGAATTTCGCGGACGTAGGTGATGTGGAAATCGCCTGCAAATATCGTATGGCCTCGATCGAGATAGGAATTGCCCAAGCCCAAGTCGCGGCAGGCGAGATCGCCGGCCTCAGTAAATACCTCGAAATACGGCCTGACATTCATATGCCCGTTCATATCGAGCCAAGATGTCCGAACTGAGCAGCGGAAAACGGGCAAGGACGTTTTGAAGCACTTCGCTTGGCTGCTGAGGCCACTAAAGTCCGTAATGTGCTGGTTATTGATCACCGGGCACCAGCATTTGCGCCAAGATCGATTGGAAGGCACACGCCGCTAACTCCGGAAGCCGCAGGGCTCACAAGAAAGCCAATGGTTGCCGCGACCTCACGAACTTCGACGAAGCGATTGCCTGGTTGCGACGCGCGGAAGAGGGCGATGACTTCGTCCACGCTAATGCCTCGACTTGCCGCCTGAGCCTCTAGCTGACCACGCATCATGCCGGTATCCATCCAGCCCGGCGCGATCGCGTTGACGGTAAGACCATGCGCCGCCCCCTCCAGCGCCGCAACGCGAACCAGACCGAGAACTCCATGCTTTGCCGCGGTGTATGCCGCCTTTTTGGACGCACCCCCAAGGCTCGCACTAGATGCCGTCACCACAACACGGCCACCGCGGGATTTGATCAAGGCTGGCCAAGCCGCCTTCAGTGCGGCGAATGGTCCGTCCAGCATCACAGCACGAAGACGCTCCCATTCGGCGTCCGGGAACTGATCTAGCGGTGCGACGAACTGGCAACCAGCATTCAGTACCAGAATGTCGAGACGCCCAGCGGTCGCAACTACATGGGCGACCATGTCTCGATTCCCGCTCGCCGTGGAGAGATCCGCGTGGAAGACATCTTTACCAACGACGTCCACACCGTACACGTTCGCCCCGCGATCACGCAATTCGGCCACGATGGCTTGCCCAAGCCCTCCGGCCGCTCCAGTCACAAGGGCTACTCGCCCCTCAAGCGACGATCCATAGGCAAGAGACTGTTGTTCGTGGTGCTTGGAATCAGACTTGGTCATTCGCTTCTCTCTTGGCGCTCGTGGTGTTTGGGAATCAGGTTTGCACTTTCGTACAGACAGCGCGGTCATCCACGCTTATTAATGCCGCGAGCCCGAGTTTGGCAGCCGCTAGCCTCTACCGTGCCTACTCGATCTTCGCAGGAGGTTCGCCTTCATCTCCGCATTCGAAACCAGCACACATTAGATCGATAAAAGGAAAGTTTGCGGCTCGATCAATCCCGAATGAGCGGAATCGCGGCTATTCTCGAAATATTTCGCAGCTTTCCACCAAGTCTTCGGCGCGGACCAGGTAAATCTAGGAGGCGGACGCGGCGGGAGTTCTGTGCGTCAGCTTCAGCAAAAACCGATCAGGGGCTCGGCCAAGCCATGCCCTTGGACGCGCTGTCGCTCGCTTACCCAAAGCCCACCGCTGGCGGGCGATGGCGGCGCAGAGCGGTGGCCCATCCCCTCTGACGCGCCTAAGCATCGTCAGGCCAATTGACGTAACGCCTCCTGCAGCACGTGGTCGACTTCATGTGCTTGCAGCGCGGCAGCGGCCAAACGGAAAGGTCAAGGTCTCCTCGACTTCTCCTCGTCCAAGCCGGTGAACTTGGCATAGATGCCGTCCATTTTCTGCGCCTGGCCGCCAGATCGCGCCGCACCTCGACGAGAACCCGCCGGTAGTACATGCAGCCGAGCTCGAGCAGGCGGTCGGCGTCGACGTCGGGCGGCACATACTCAAGCGCATTACGCAAGAAGTGCACGTACCGGCGCTGCCGTCGCAAAGGGACTTCGGCGATCGAGAGACGACGAACTCGACGCCTCTGCCGACCGCCGGCCTTCAGTTCCTCACAATTCGGTCGACACGCGCCTGCCGGTCATGCGGCACCTTAGGCTTGATCTTGCTGACCCGGTGATCAGCGAGCCGGAGCAATAGCGAAGCCGTCCCTCGCTGCGTCTCCCCTTCTCCCAGCATCCGTCATCTCCGCCTCAAGCGTCTCCTGGATAAGGGCCTGACCTAGTAGCTTTGAGGAACGCCTTGTCTGACGACTAAAAGCTGCTTGACGGCAGATACACTCTGTCCTGATCTTCATCATGGTCATGGCTGGTGGCCGACGGCATCGCGACAACTTATGGGGAGAAGGAAAATGACGTGTCCGCCGGTTGACGCGATAGAATTCAGACTCATGCCATCACCTGCGCCGCGCGGCTTGTCGCTGCATACTCAGATATCACACCAATCGCCCTGCTGTACTGGGGCGAGGGCGTCCGCCGCGGCCGTTCTTGGAGGACGCACTCGCAAGATGGATAAGTACGTTGGATCAGCTCCGCGAGGGCCTTCGGCTTATTGACAGCAGCGGCTGAGCGTCATCCGGTGGGTTTCCCCAAGACGCAAAATTGCCGCTGATAGTGTCAGTGAACGATGTCACTCTGCGGCTCGCTGGATCAAAGCATAGGTTCATCGTCTCGACCGTGCAGACGAGATTGCCGGCGCTTTCGAGGCGATGAAGGAGATTGAACCGCTTCGCGTCCCAGGCAATCAGCGAGGTACGGATTTTAACCAGGTCGCCCAGGCGCAGTTCGCGAATATAGCGAACATACGTCTCGGTCATAACGAACTGAATTTCCGACTCGGATCCGACACCCTTCGCCCGGCGCCAGATCTCGAGACTGGCAAGGTCGGCGATGCGCTGGTAAGTCAGGAAATTGACGTGATCAAGCTTGTCCAACCAATCCTTCTCGACTACACCTTCCCAGGTATCAATCCAGGTCACTGTTTACCCTCGCCAGGCCTGTCCTGACTCGCTCCAATGCGGAGCGGATACCCACCACGCCGGCATTGCGCAACGCCATCAGCCCTCCTTGTCCATTTGCCCCGATTCCGTTGGCGACCTTTTCGGCATAGATCTGCATCAGAGCCCGATCAGGCTGGAAACTGCTCGGAGCTATATAGCCGCTGTCCATCTCCCGACCCAGACTTTCCACGAATTTACCCCACAGAGAAGGGTCGCTCTTACCGAGGAATAGTGCCGAGGACAGACCCATAACTGCCCAACGGATAGCTGGGCCTGCAGCGATCGCCTTGTCGATCGATTCCAGATCGGCCACACCTTCCGACATGAGATAGAGAACCTCCCTGAGAACGGCGTACTGAATACGGTTGCCGATGTAGCCTTCGATCTCGCGGTCTAGCTCGACCACCTCGCAACCCGTCCACCGGTAGAATGCCGCAGCATTGTCCGCTGCCTCTCGGGCGGCGGCGCCTCCGGCGATCTCAACAAGTGGAATAAGAAAAGGCGGATTAAAGGGATGGCCGACGAGAATGCGTTCGGGATGCTTCGCTCCACTTCTCAACTTAGAGGAGAGAAAGCCAGAAGAACTCGAGGCGATGACAACATCAGGCGGCGCATGCGCATCAATTTCCGAAAGCAGGGAAATCTTGGTATCGATATTTTCCGGCCCACTTTCCTGGATAAAATCGGTACCCTTAAGTGCTTCTTCAAGGTCGGTGGTGAAGAACACGCGCGAGGGTGTCGCGCCAGCCGCCATTCCGAGTTCGGTGAGGGCTGGCATTGCCTTCGCAAGGCTTTCTCGGAGATAGCTCTCGCGCTCGGCCGCCTGGTCATACACCACGACATCAAGCCCAGCTCGCATGAAGTGCGCGGCCCAACCGGCTCCGATCACGCCGCCGCCGACGCAGGTGACCTTGGCAATCTCGCGTACGCCCGGTCCTTTAGATTCCGACATTCGTTGCTCCGGTTTCATACAGTTCCAAGTCGGCGGAAAGTTGCTAGCCGCCAGTTGACCGAATCCTGAGCCCCACCAAAATTCCGGGGCCGGTCTCAACAGAAATGAACATGGACTTACCAGTTGACGCTGCTTGATCAGGATGTTCTTGCCCAAGCGCCGAACGGCTCCGACACTGGGCATCTCAGGCGCTGGAAACCAGCGCATGTCACCATCTGCTGGTGCTCCGACCATTTCCGAGATGGTCGGAAGCCGAAATCAAACGGATGGGAGAATCGAGCATAGCAGGCGCCAGTCCCGTTCGAAGTTGAGAACTCCAAGAGAGTCTATAACGTTCGTTGACAGAAAGCATAGCTCGGACTGACGCTCATTTCCTCTAATCGGAGAGCTAATGTAGTGGAAATTCTGCTCGCGGTCCGAAGAATGCGAAGGCTTTCATATCAAAAGTCTTAACTTCGATGAAGCAAATCAGATTCAGAAGGCAATCTGCGTTACGAGATTTCCAGCCGGCATCAACGTCGTAATCCGATTGGGCGACGTGCATGGTGAGCCGCTTCACGGGTCAGTGGAAATCGGCCGTACTTGGCTAGGCCAAGCTTGTTACCATTCTCTCGAACGCGAGCGAATTGTTTGTGCCGAATTCAACTAACTCATGATTACGCCTCACCTCACCGACTACGTCGACGAGTTCTATGAGGCCGTGAACATGCCATGGAGCCTCCATACAGCGCGCCCGGAATCAATCTCCCGATAGATATTCGGCACCGCTAAGCCAGATACACGAGCGTGTGATCGTCGATGAGCAAACCTGAATGGTCGTGAGAGGAGCCTTTGTGAGTTCTCCTGCCCGGCTTGAACGCCGGCCTAAAGGCGCTGGCTATCGATTGTTATTCGATGGATCGATAGTACCAGAGTGATCATTTCGATCCTGAGATCACTTCTCGCGCATATAGGCTAATGTCGAGCGCGTCCGCAGAAAAACGTCGCTTAAGTAGGATCAGAAGAAGATTTTCGTGGGCATGAGGGGCCACAACGACGAACTTAGGCTTTTGAGGCCCGCTAATCTTTATGCTTGAGATGGAGTTAAGCCTCAAATTGAGAGCCCATTCGCGATAGAGTCTTAGTGGCCGACCTCCACACCAGCAGATTGTCTGACGGATCCCGAGCGGCGGGTGAGGATCTGCATTGGGGGGCAAATCGGATGGAGTTCCATGCTGCGCCTCACGGAAGAGGCGACCTTGCGTCCACACGGCGAGACGCCGCGGTGTTTCTGGACAATCTGAGTGTCAAGAACATTCACGGGTCGATAGGCCGAAAAAACGCGATCGTAAGATGGACAAAGGCCGGGGATGATCACTGTCTTGTTGCTGACCAGAATATTAAGAAGGGAGCCTTTGACGACGCGATCGAGGCCTGGCTTTGCGCACTAACAGCCTTTGAAGTTGCCAGACGGTTGACTGATGAGAACGATGCACAAGGTGGAGAGGGGGCAGCCAGAGTCGAAGCCAGTATTCAGAGATTCACATTGCTTCTAGATCAGAAGGTGGAGCGCATAAAAATTGCGCGCTGCGACAAGACCGAATTTCTAGGCCACTACTTTCCCGCTAGAAGGGATGATTCATGTTGCCCGGCAGTAATTTGCATTAGTCACCAACAAGAGACCGGAGCCATGCTGCTCGGGAGGCTCTTGCCCGTGCTGATTGGGCGGGGCATGTCCGTACTTGCTATCTCTCACGAAGATGTCTCAAGTCGCTCGCGCGGCCAATCGGAAATCTTATTGTCCTGTTGTTTGGACTTCCTGGCAGTTCAAGCCGGCGTCGACCCAACTCGGATTGGCGTTTACGGAGATGGATTGTCGGCTACTCTAGCTACTCATTTCGCCGCGTCTGATCCTCGCGTTGCTGCGGCGGTTTGCGACGGCGGCCTGTGGAGTTGGACGCGAACTTTGGCATCTGTTGCGTGGATGACGACGGCTGCAGATGCAATGGAGGAAGAGGTAGTTTCGATGCGTCGCTCGCAATTGGCGAGACGGTTGCGATGCCCAGTTCTCGTCGTCGCCGGTGGGCGCGGCGTCGTCAGTGTATCGGAAGCAATAAAACTGCAAGTTGATTGCATGGCGGCGGGCATTGATCTGCAACTGGTCATGCCGCGCATGATCCGCATTCTTGAGGAGGAGGTCGAAAATTTCGTAATGTCCGACAACTGCATCTTTGAGTGGTTGGAGCAGAAGCTCGCACGCACGTCTTCATCGTAATTGCTCGTGACCTTGCCCCTCGGGCTTAATCCAGTTTTGAAGTTCGTTCTGGCTCGAGGACCAGAGCATGAAGCGCAGCCGCTTTACGGAAGAGATGGGGTATTCGGTCCCGATCGTCTGACCTATTTGCCGCGCGGCACGTTTTGGCTGACGATCATGGACCAACTCCATCCGAAGGAGAAAAGTCATGATCTACGTCGGCCTCGATGTTTCGCTGAATTCCGTTGCGGTATGTGCGGTGGACGAGACCGGAAAGCTTATCCGGGAGGGAACCACCTTGGCGGACGCGCCATCGATTGTGCAGTACCTCGAACCATGGGCTGGTCAAGTTGAACGGGTGGGCCTTGAGGCAGGACCGACGTCAGAATGGCTGACCGCAAATCTAATCGAACTGGGGCTGCCGGCCGTCAGTTTGGAAGCCCGCCAGGTTAAGGCGGCACTTTCGGCCATGCCGGTGAAGACCGATCGGAATGACGCCCGTGGGATCGCGCAGGTGGTGAGAACGGGATGGTTCAAGCCTGTTCACGTCAAGAGCATCGGCAGCCAAAGGGCGCGGACGCTGGCCGCGGCTCGCAAGCATATCATCCGCTCCATCGCTGCCGCAGAGCAAGTCATCCGCGGACTTCTGCGTCCGCTCGGTCTCAAAGTCGGAGTCGTCTCGCGGACTCTGTTCGCGACGCGAGTTCGTGAGTTGGTTGGCGATGACGCCTTGCTGGAGGCGATCATAAACCCGCTGCTTGCCGGACGCGAAGCGCTGATGCGGGAGTACGGCCGATGGTTCTGAAGGCCGTGCGCAGTGACCCGGCTTGTCGGCTCTTGATGGCAATGCCGAGGATCGGCCCGGTCTCTGCGTTGACCTTCCGCTCCACTGTGGACGATCCTAGGCGATTCCTGCATTCTCAATCCGTCGGCGCCTATCTCGGGTTAACGCCCCGGCGATACCAATCTGGCGAGATTGATCGGGTGGGACGGATCACAAAAATCGGAGATGGAGAGACGCGCACAGCCCTGTTCGAAGCTGCCAACGTTGTTCTCAGGCCATCAACCCGATGGTCTCCGATGAAGGCTTGGGCGGTGCGTGTTGCCCACCGGCAAGGAAGCAAGCGTGCGAAGGTCGCGCTGGCCAGAAAGATGGCTGTCGTCCTTCACCGAATGTGGGTTGATGGAACCGAATTCCGACGGACGGCGGTGGCGTAAGGACGCCATCGCCCATCCCAAGAGACGCCCGTCGCGGGGCGTGGGGATGGTCGAGTTCGTATGATCTGTCGTGGCGTCCGCCCTCCAGGCGGCTGACTACGCCGAAGAGCTTGAACCGACCATTCAACCGAATCCCATCGTGTGGCGGCTTTGCCGACACGAACAGAAGCAAGGTACCCGCGGCACGCGCTCTTAAGGGATTGACAGAAGCAGACCGAATACAGAAGCAGATCATCGGGATTTTGAAGGAGCACGAGGCTGGTGTTCCGGTCGCCGATTTGTGCCGCAAGCATGGCGTGAGCGACGCCAGCATTTACAAGTGGAAGGCCAAGTTCGGTGGAATGGACGTCTTGGAGGCCAAGCGGCTGAAGACGCTGGAGGACGAGAACACGCGGCTCAAGCGGCTGCTGGCGGACGCCATGCTGGACAATGCCGCCCTGAAGGATCTCCTGGGAAAGAAGTGGTGACGCCCGCGGCCAAGCGGAAAGCTGTCGCGCATCTCGTGGGCGTTCACGGGATGAGCGAACGGCGGGCGTGTAAAGCCATCGGCTGTTGCCGCATGACGGTCAGATTACCAGACGAGCCGCGCCGATTATGCCGGACTGCGGCAGCGCATGAGGGCGATCGCCCATGAGCGCCGCCGCTTCGGCTATCGTCGCCTGCACGTCCTGCTCAAGCGAGAGGGCTACCTGGTCAATCACAAGAAGCTGTTCCGGCTGAACCGGGAGGAACGGCTCACGGTGCGCCGCAGAGGTGGCCGCAAGCGGGCCCTCGGCACACGAGCGCCGATGACGGTGCCGCTGCTCGCGAATGATCGCTGGTCGCTCGATTTTGTGTCGGATCAGATGACCGATGGCCGGCGCTTCCGCATCCTGACCGTGGTCGATGACTGCACCCGCGAGTGCCTGGCGCTGGTGGCCGACACCTCACTATCGGGTGCCCGGGTCGCTCCGGAGCTGGATCGGCTGGTTGCCGATCGCGGCAAGCCCGGGTGGTGGTGAGTGACAACGGCAGCGATCTCACCAGCAATGCCATCCTGACATGGGCCGATCAGAGCCGCATCGCCTGGCACTACATCGCACCGGGGAAGCCCATGCAGAACGCCTTCATCGAGAGCTTCATGTATAGACGGCCCCGCGGATGCAAGGGATTTCAGCAGCACTTTGGATACCGGTCGGGTGCGTTCATGTATACTGCCTGTTTGTGCGACCGATGCCATGGCCGCTGGCCCTGATGGAGATCGCGGATCGAGGCCTCATCAACGGGTCGCGCTTGTTGCGCTTAAAGCTCTTCGGGCTTGCTCGATCCCCAGCTCCGCCGATGTCCATCATGCTGTCATTTGCCTTCACACCATAAGGTGGCCAACATGCGCGACATTCAGGTCGCGAGCTTAGGCCGATAGAATTCCCCGGTCGTCATCATCGCCCAGACGATCCGGGCCAACTTGTTGGCAACGGCGATGGCGACGACCATGGGCCGACGCCGTTCAAGCAGGGCTTCGATCCAGCCGCCTCCAACCCGGGAGCGTGCCTTTGGGTACCGAACGACATTGCGTGCTCCGATGACAAGCAAGTGCCTGAGATAGGAATCGCCCTGTTTCGTAATCCGGCCGAGCCGATCCTTCCCGCCGGTGGAATTCTGCTTAGGCGTCAGGCCAAGCCAGGCCGCGAACTCCCGCCCGGAGCAGAACATTGTTGCGTCCGGTACAGTCGCGGCGAGAGCCGTGGCCGTTATGGGACCGATACCGGGAATTGAGGACAGCAACTTCGCCATCGGATTTACTCGCAGGATCTGAGCTAGCTCGCGCCCGATGGCCTCGACCTGCCGGTCCAATTCCTTCAGTTGGTTCACAAGGACGGCTAGTGCGATGCGGGCGTGGGCCGGTAGCGTCAGTTCCTCGTCATCCAACAAGTCCACCAGACCATCCACCCGTTGCCGGCCTTGCCCGACAATGATTCCGAACTCAGCAAAGTGAGCCCGAATCGCGCAGGCTGTCATGGTTCGTTGGCGGACCCCAAGCCTCTTGCACGATGAAGCATCAAGAAGCTCTGATTCTCGACGCTCTTGATTGGGAACGAACCGCATATTGGGAGGGGCGACCGCTTCGCAGATCGCGGCCGCGTCAGCGGCGTCATTCTTGGCTCCTCTTCGCACGTAGGGTTTAACATAGGCTGGCGGGATCAATCTCACATCGTGTCCAAACTGCCGAATCTCCCGCGCCCAGTGGTGAGCAGTTGCGTGGCATCATGCCAACCAAGCAAGGTGCGAGCGAGGAGAAGAACGACACGATCTCGCCTCGCCGGAGACGTTGGCGACCGGCCACTTGGCCTTGGCCATCAACTGCATGGATGTGAAATACGTGCTTCGAAATGTCCAACCCAATTGTCGCGACTTCCATTGGTGAATTGCTCCTGTTAGCGGGTTCGTCCATCGCCAGTATATCGCCGGCGCCGACGGAGCGGGGCCGTCTTCCCCATCAACGGCCGTCTGCGGGATGAATTGCTGGACGAGACCCTGTTCACCTCGCTCGCTCAGGCCCGCGTCGTGCTCCGACGTTGGCAGGCCGACTATAACGACGCTCGGCCGCACTCCCAGCTCGGATGGAAGACACCATCCGAGTTTGCCACCACCTGCAATCCGCGTCGGGATCTGGCGCTGCGCTATGCCGAGAGCTCCGCGCCAGCTCCCGCCGCTACCACCGCCTGATGGGCATATCCAACCGCCCGAACGAACTCAGACCTGGATAAAACTTCGGGGCAAGGTCACTCGGTGAGGATCGGGAAATATAGGTGCTTTCCCAGCATCAATATCGGCATTGTACCTACAACACGCCTATACTCAGCTTTTGGGATGCCAGCCGGCTATTCCTTGCAATCGAGGCTAACCGTTTATTGAGGTATTCGAGCGACGCCTCATCCAGCCCGTCGAACATCGTCACGTTGATGGATTCTTTCTTGACTGCCAATTTCGAAATCTCCTCACGGGCCTTTTGAGTCAACGACATCTGGACGAACCTTGCATCATCAGGTGATGGTTCGCGGGCTAAAAATCCGATTGATTCCAATTTCTTAGTTTGATTGGTAACGAAGGCTGCATGGGTTCGCAGCTTATTTGCAACCGCTATTCCTGAGACACCGCGGCCTTCATCAAGTTCGTCAATGGCCATTAGAATCAGCCACTGTGGTTCGGTTATTTCTAATAGCTCAGCCCAACCCTTGTGAATTTCCTCAAGTTGAGAGTGGATCTCCACGATGTTCCAGATGAAGTCCCTAGCGGCTTTACCGAGTTGATCGTTTTCGCTCATCTCGCTCTTTTCCCATCTTAGGTCTCGCCCACAGGCACTTAGCTGATCATTAGCCGTACCGCGCGTGCACGTCTCGGGGGGAATCGAGGAGCATATCGGTCATGCAAAAAAATAATTGACAAAAATAATCGATTTCAGCTATTGGGTTGTCAGACCCGAGGCTCTTCGGTCGACGGTCGTGTTAGATCTCCAAATGGAACCTCTGGGATGCCCCCTGGAGGTTCTTTTTTTGGCCTGTTTGGCTTAGCTCATGGGGCGTTGCCAAATTGCAACGGATTCCAGCCAAAGCATGGTCCATACAATTAATTAATTGAAGCAATTGATGTGACTAACTATACGTCGGTGGACGGAGAGGGGGCACCTCGAAGTCGTTCCGTCAAACCCGCCCACTGGGGGTGAGGCTCGTCGCGGCGGATCTAGACGGAAACGGTTCTTCAACTTGGAGGTTCATAGATGAAGCTGACAAAGAGTCTCATGCTCGGTTCTGCGGCTTTTTTGGCGGGCGCTGGCGCGCAGGCGGCCGATCTGCCTGTAAAGGCGAAAGCGGTCGAATACGTAAAGATCTGTTCGCTGTATGGCGCCGGCTTCTACTACATCCCCGGTACCGACACTTGTATCAAGTTCGGCGGCTATATGCGGAACGAGTTCGTTTTGGCCACCAACGGCATCTATGATGCTGCCAACAGCGGTCTGGGTGGTGCGCATAACCGCCTCAGCAACTATTACACGAGTAGATCCCGTGGAGATCTGACTTGGGATACCCGTACTGCGACCGAGTACGGCGTGGTTCGAACCTACCTCGACGCCGCGTTTACGTGGACGACGGGTGGTTATACAGGAGCCGGCACAAATGCCGTGAATGGCTCGACGGCCTACAGCGGAAACGCGGTTGGAGCGAGCGGTACCGGTTCGGTCGGTGGTGGCGCTCTCGGTCTTTATTTCGCCTTCATCCAATTCGCTGGCTTCACGTTCGGTAAAGCTGCCTCGCAGTTCTCCACGCCTTGGACGAACTATCCGGGCAACACTTTCGATGGTCTGCCGGGCGGTGGCGGTTACGACTCTGTGAACCAGATCACTTATACCGCCGACTTCGGTCAGGGCATCACGGCATCGTTCTCAGCTCAAGATCCGGTCAACCTTACAGCCAATATCTGGAACGTGAGCGGCGCGACCGCCGCAGGTCTCGCGACTGGCGCATACGGTGTCAACGACTTCGGTGGCTCGCGAGTTCCAGACCTCGTCGGCATGCTTCGTGTTGACCAGGCTTGGGGCCTCTTCCAGGCATCGATTGCCGCGCATAACAACCATACTGGCTACTATGGCGTCGATGAAACGACCGGACATGCGGCTGACAAGTTGGGTTGGGCTGGCCAGCTCGGATTGTCGATCAAGAACATCCCGACGGGCGCGGGTGACACGATTAACGTCCAAGGCGTGTACACGAAGGGTGCAACCCGTTACAATTTCCAGAACTACACGTCGACCACCTACGCGATGTACGGTGGCGCGAGCGTAGTGGGTGCTTACCAGAGCCTCGGCCTGGGCGGTATATCTGACTCCGTGTTCGTGGCAGGTGCCGGCCAGGAGCTGACCACGACCTATGGCTTCAATGGTGCCTACACCCACAACTGGGATCCCCGCTGGGCCACCAGTCTCTATGGCGCGTGGGCTGCTGTCCGGTATAATAGCACAGCCAAGGGCTACATCTGCGGCGCGTTCGTCGCCACTCTTGCGCTATCGAGCGGCGCCGTCGGCTGCAACCCCGACCTCAACTACGCGGTTGTTGGCGTCGCCACGTTCTGGACCCCTGTAAAGAACCTGAGCTTCACGGCCGACCTCGCTTACACAATGCTCGACCAAAAGTATGCGAGCGGGAGCACAGTGACGCTGCCGGTGCAGGCAGGAATTGCGAAGCCGGCAGGCTTGTACGAGCTGAAGGACCAGGGCAGCCTAACGCTTCGCCTCCGCGCACAGCGCGTCTGGTGAACACCCTTCTAGGTTAGACCAGCAAAGGCCTCCGGCACCCGCCGGAGGCCTTCTTTACTTCGACCCGGTGGGGGGCGCTGGTCATTGAGACGCTCGGAGCGCACTAAGATCCGCGTTGAAACCTTTCAGTCCGATATGTTGGTTTGTTGGCGCTTAGGCGCTTCGAAGGTCGATGCCATTTTGCGTAATCCAAAGACGCGATTTCCGTGCGACGTGATGCATTTTCGGTCCTATCCAACGCAAAGCAACTTAAAACTTTACCGACGCCGCCCTACGGGATGCGGCGCAGTCCGCGTTTCTCTGAAAGTCTGTGCGAGCCGCACGAATCCTAAGCAGCGCGTGCCCTTGCTGAGTGAGTATCGATTCCTCACGGCTGAAGTTGGAATGCCACGCGCCCACTGCGCCCTGACAGTGATTCCGTAGCGACTTGGGGCCAGTAAGAAGGGCTGCCAACTCGTCGGCTCGAAGTCGTGCTCGCTCACTACGACGTGGCGGACCCTGCTCCGGCCAACCAGTAGAAATGATCCGGCTCCTGCGGTCACGGTGGTCGAAGCTGACTACCGCGTCATAGAAATGCAGGATGGACTGCGGCAAGGGCTGACCAACACAACAGGCCGCGGCAACTGCTCCACTGTCCTGTTCATATCGTAAGCGAGAAAGCCAGCCGCGCCTGCCTGGAACGGCGGGAGATCTGGACGACGTTCTTGTGGATAGTTGGCGAGCAGGGTGCGAAGAGCCTCCCAAGGATCGCCATCGAGGGCCTTTCCGTTGTAGCTCGGCTGCCCATCCGAGACTATGTAGGTACCGAACGGATCACAGGTCAGATATGAATATCGCCCAAGCAGCTCATGTCTTGCTGCGCTGTCCAGAACGTAAGCTGTGATCGATGCGCAAGGCAAGGCATCGCTTTGACGGGCTCAATCCACTGCAGCTCGCGAATGTACATCGAGCTATCAGTCATCAATGACCGGGATAGTACGAGACACGTTCCGGTTTGGTCTTTTCCGACGATAACGATTCCAGTCGGGTACCCGTAAGCTTTGAGATGTCAAGTCAACAGCACCAATGAGCAGGAGGGTCAATTGATTCGCGTATTTTGCCGACAAGACGGGCTGCGCACCGGTCAGTACTCGTAGTCGGCGGCAAAACCGCAGCTCACGAGTGGGCGTACTCGCCTGATCGATTCCTGGTATAGTCCATGCGCTTTGTAAGCTGCGAGTTCCGTCTCGCCCTTGAACTCACCGTAAACGATTACGTCGATGTCGTTGCCGAATAAGTCTTGCGGTTACGAGCAACCTCGAGCCGGTGACGGATCATGGACAGCCGGATCTGATTTCGGGAGCAGGTCAATTAACTATCTTGGCATGAAGCGCAGGGCAACGGCTGCAACTGCTTGCCAGTGGATTCGCTCCATATCGCGCCTCTGTTCTGCCCGTGCTCTCGTGAGTTGCCGATCGGTGCCCGATCCGCGCGGCGGTTCGACGCGCGCCTCCGGGTCTGAACCTGGCCTCGGTAGTCGGAGCTGATTGCCCTACTCGCAGCGTGAGAACATGCTAGCACCGTCAGCACCGCGATCGGGGCGCTGCGCTCCTTTATTCCATCCGAGGCATTCGACTATCCTGCGGGGGAGGGAGCGTCGAAACTAAAGGTTTTGCCGACTTGGCGCATTATTTCGGCGCTCTGCCGTGCTCCATTGATGAAATCCAGCTCTCCGGGCTGATAATGAAGAGCCTTCTGTCGACCCTAGGTCGCGGAGTCAAAAATAGGCCGCAACCCAGAACGCGGCGGGCTGAACGAGCCTGCCTTCGGCCAGGAGGAGTGATCGATGTCGGATTCACAAGAACTGAAGAAAGAGGGAATGGTCCCGGCCGATGTGCTGGGCGTTCGCGAGGCGTTTCGGCACGGAGCGTCCCGGCGAGACGTGATGAACCTCCTCGTTGCGGCCGGTATGTCGGTCGCCGCCGCTGGCACGTTCGCGATGTTCGCAGAGACGGCGCACGCGGAAATCCCGCGCCGTGGAGGTAGGATCAAGGTCGGGACCAATGGGAGTTCGGCCACCGAGACGCTGGACCCGGCCAAGGCGTTAACCCAGACCGACTTTTCGCGCGGATTCATGTTCTACAACGGGCTCACCACGCTCGATGAGAGCCTGACCCCGCAACTCGACCTCGCCGAGGAGATCGCACCCAGCGAACGAGCCACCGTGTGGAATATCAAGCTGCGTCGCGATGTGCGCTTCCACGATGGGACCCCGCTGACCTCCGCCGACGTGGTCTATTCTTTGCAACGCCACAAGGATCCAGCAGTGGGCTCCGCCATGCGCACCCTCGTCGCGCCTATGGAGGAGATCGCGGCGACCGGGCCGAACGAGGTGCGTATCCGCCTGAGCGGTCCGAACGCCGACTTGCCGACCATCTTCGGCAACTGGCAATGCGTGATCGTCAAGGATGGTGCCACTGATTTCCGCAGGGCGAATGGCACCGGCCCGTACAAGTGCCAGGAATTTCAGCCAGGCGTCCGCTCGCTCGCGGTGCGGAACGCCGAGTACTTCAAGCCCGGCAAACCCTATCTCGACGAGATCGAGCTGTTCGGCCTTACGGACGACCAGGCGCGTGTTAACGCGCTGCTCGCGGGAGACATGCAGTTCATCGGCACAATAAGCCCGCGCCTGGTGCCGCGCATCATCTCAGCCTCGAACCTTGCACTCTTCGAGACCAAGGGCGGCGCATACCACGATCTCGTCCTCCGCCTTGATGGGGCGCCCGGATCAAATCCTGACTTCGTGCTGGCGTTGAAGCACATGTTCAACCGCGAGCAAATCCGCCGGACGGTCTACCGGGGCTACGCGGTGATCGCCAACGACCAGCCGATCGACCCGACCAACCGCTTCTACGACGCTAGGCTGCCGCAGCGCGCCTTCGACCTCGACAAGGCGCGTTTCCATCTGCAGCGCTCTGGCCTTGCCAACCAAGCCTTCCCAATGGTCGTGTCACCCGCGGCGCCAAACTCAGAGGAGCTGGGGCAGGTCTTGCAGCAGGTTGGCCAGCAGATTGGACTTAACTTACAATTGCAGCGCGTGCCGGCCGACGGGTATTGGTCGAACCACTGGGCGAAGCACCCGATCTTCTTCAGTAGCATCCCGCCGAAAGCGAGCGTGGATCTTACATTCACCCAGTTCTTCTATTCGCAAGGGCCGTTTAACGAAAGCGCTTGGCGCAACGAGCGCTTCGACACCCTTCTGCTCGAGGCTCGTGCGGAGACCGACAACGAGAGGCGTCGCGAGAGGTATAGCGAGATGCAGCGTCTCGTGCACGAAGGCTCCGGGGTTTGCATTCCGGTGTTTGCGAGCTATCTCGACGCCCATGTCAGCAACCTGAAGGGTCTGCGGCCAATCCCGACCGGAGGCATGATGGGATATAATTTCGCCGAAAATATTTGGCTCGACCAATGACCGTCCTTACGGCATCTTTTGAGCGGGCGCCGAGCAAGTCGGAGCGCGGCACCGGGACGGCAAATATGAAGACAACATTGGTTGGCCTCCTGGCAAGCAGGATCGCGATCGCGATCCTGACGCTCGGTTTCGTCTCCGTTGCGGTGTTCGTCGGTACGGAGATCCTGCCAGGCGACGTCGCGGAGGCGGTGCTCGGCCAAAATGCAACACCCGAAGCTGTGGCGGGCCTGCGCTACGCCCTACACCTCGATCAGCCCGCCTATATCCGCTACTTTTCGTGGCTTGGCGGGCTGCTCTCGGGCGACCCCGGCCGATCGCTGGTCAACAACCTGCCGGTGGCCGGGCTGATCGCGAGCCGTCTGCCGAACTCGCTGATGCTCGCCGGAGTGACGGCGGCTGTGTCCGTGCCGATCGCGCTCGCCCTCGGCTTCACCTCGGCAATCTGTCGCGGCAGCCTCTTGGACCGTGTCGCGAACTTGCTCACAATGTCGGTCGTTGCGGTACCGGAATTCCTAGTAGCAACACTGTGCGTAATCGTCTTCGCCGTGCACCTGCGCTGGTTTCCGGCGTTGTCCTATGTGGACGGGATCGTGACCTTCGGCCAGTTCTTCCGCCTGTTTGCGCTACCGGTGTTCACGCTGAGCTGCGCGATGATTGCGCAGATGATGCGCCTGACGCGCGCGGCCGTTGTCGACACCCTGCGCTCGCCCTATATCGAGATGGCGGTGCTCAAGGGGGCGCGGCCGATGCGGGTCGTGCTGACGCACGCTCTCCCGAACACGATTGGTCCCATTGCTAATGCTGTCGCGCTTAGCCTTTCATATCTTCTCGGCGGCACCATCATCGTCGAGATAATCTTTAATTATCCGGGTCTCGCGCGCCTCCTCATCGATGCCGTCTCGACTCGGGACATGCCGCTCGTCCAGGCCTGCGTGATGATATTTTGCTCGGCCTATCTCTTCCTGGTGATGCTCGCCGATATCGCCGGTATCCTGTCCAACCCGAGGCTTCGTTATCGATGAGCGCTAATCAAACCATCATAGCCGTCGAATCGCCAGCCCAGCAGCGACGCCGTCCCCGCCTGCCACTCGCCGGCATCATTGGCGGTAGCATCGTCGCCTTCTGGGTGGTAATAGCTGTCATCGGACCTTACGTCGCGCCTCATGACGTCGGCGCGTTGGTCGACGACGACGTGTTCGGTCACATGCGCTGGGCCGTTCCGCTCGGCAGCGACTTTCTCGGGCGGGACGTGATGAGCCGCATCCTGGTTGGCGCGCGCTACACGGTCGGTGTCGCCGCGGCGGCGACCTTTCTCGCCGTCCTGATAGGCGGCACGCTCGGCATGCTGGCCGCAGTTTCGCGCGGGGCGGTCGATATGGCGCTCAGCCGCTTCTTCGATGCGCTCATTTCGATCCCGAGCAAGATGGCAGCCCTCGTGATCATCGCGGCACTCGGCTCCTCGATCCCGGTACTAATCGGGACAGCCGCCATGATCTATACGCCCGGCGCCTTTCGCATCTGGCGCGCGCTCGCCATCAACGTGAGCACGCTCGATTTCGTCGAGGTGGCGCGCGCCCGCGGAGAGGGGACGGGCTACCTCATCCGCCAGGAGATACTGCCGAACATCGCCGGTCCGGTACTGACCGATTTTGGCCTGAGGTTCGTGTTCGCGGTGCTCATTCTGTCCAGTCTTTCCTTCCTCGGTCTCGGCGTGCAACCGCCGGATGCCGACTGGGGCTCGCTCGTACGCGAGAACATCACCGGACTGGCCGATGGTGCGCTCTCGGTGGTCATGCCGGCGGTTGCCATTGCGACCTTGACGATCGGCGTCAATCTGCTGATCGATAATTTGCCGGGCCGCTGGTCCTCGAGCGGTGAGCACTGAGATGGCCCCGCTGGTAAAAGTCGAGAACCTGCGCGTAACAGCGCGCGACAACTGCGGGCGCAATCTCGCTATCGTCAAGGATGTCAGCTTCACGGTCGAGCCGGGCGAGGTCGTCGCCCTCATCGGCGAATCCGGCTCAGGCAAGACCACCATCGCACTCTCGCTGATGGGCTATACCCGCGCGGGCTCGCTCATCGTTGGCGGGAACATCACTTTCGACGGGCGCGAAGTGCTTGCCATGAGCCAGCGCGAGCTGGCGTCCCTGCGCGGCCGCGACATCGCCTATGTGCCACAGAGCGCGGCGGCCTCCTTCAATCCGGCGCGCCCGCTCCTCAAGCAGGTGATCGAGAGCTCGCAGATCCACCGCGTGATGCCGGTGGCCGCTGCCGAGGCGAAGGCGGTCGCGTTGTTCCGCGAGCTTGTCCTGCCCAATCCGGAGAAGGTCGGCGAGCGCTATCCGCATCAGGTCTCCGGCGGGCAGCAACAGCGCCTGCTCGCCGCCATGGCGCTCGTCACCGAGCCGAAGCTCATCATATTCGACGAGCCGACCACGGCGCTCGACGTGACGACGCAGATCGAGGTGCTGCGCGTCTTCAAGAAGGCGATCAAGGAGCGCGGCACGACCGCGGTCTACGTCTCTCACGACCTCGCAGTGGTTGCGCAAATGGCCGATCGCATTATCGTGCTGCGCGAGGGCACTATCCGCGAGGTCGATGCGACGGGGCTCATCCTCTCGTCTCCCAAGAACGATTACACCAAGAGCCTCCTCGCCGCTGCCGAACCTCAGGTGCGGGCCGCGGTAACCGTCACGCAGCAGGCGGCTCCGCTGGTCCTCAAGGTGAGGAGCGTCATCGCCGGCTATGGAACAGCCGACAGGGATGGCATCCCCGCGGCGCCGGTGCTGCGGGACGTCAGCCTCGCGATCAAAGCTGGCAGCACGCTCGGCGTCATCGGCGAATCCGGCTGCGGCAAGAGTACGCTCGCCCGTGTCATTGCCGGCCTTTTGCCGGCCGCGCGGGGCGAGGTGGAGCTGCTTGGCATGCAGCTGCCGCGCAGCGCAGCCGAGCGCACGCGCGAGCAGCTGCGGCGCATCCAGATCGTCTTCCAGATGGCGGATAGCGCGCTCAACCCGGCGCGCCCGATCGGCCGTATCCTCGGCCGCCCGCTCGAGTTCTATCATGGCCTTTTTGGCGACAAGCGACGGCGGCGGGTCGCTGAACTCCTCGATATGGTGCGCCTACCTGCGACCATAGCCGAGCGCTACCCGAGCGAGATATCGGGCGGTCAGAAGCAGCGCGTCAATCTCGCAAGGGCGCTCGCCGCCGAGCCCTCGCTGATCCTGTGCGACGAGGTGACGTCCGCGCTCGACACGGTGGTCGGCGCCGCGATCCTCGATCTTCTTGCTGAGCTGCAGCGTGAACTCGGCGTCGCTTACCTGTTCATCAGCCATGACCTGTCCACGGTCAAAGCCGTGTGCGACGAGGTGATGATCCTCTACGCCGGTCAGATGATGGAGTATGGTAGTCGCGGATCGCTGCACCAGCGGCCGCTCCATCCCTATTCCGATCTCCTCATTTCGTCCGTGCCCGAGCTGCGGCAAGGGTGGCTTGACCGCATTGGAGACAAATATCTCAAGGAAGCCGCCGCCGGCGTTGCGCGTTCCGCGCGAGGAGAGACCTGCAGCTTCTTCGAGCGCTGCTCGGTGCGCATTCCCGGTCGCTGCGACGTCGAGCCGACCCCCCTGCGCCACCTATCGAAGGGTGCTGACATTCGCTGCCAGCGCACGGAAGAGGAACTCGTCAATCTGACTGCGCGGTAAGCGCGCCGTCGCTGCACCAATGTTGAGTTCAGGAACGCCGCAGCAAGGGTTCCTACGGATTATTGACCCAGCGGAATTCGAATGGGAGCCCGCCGGGCACACAGGGCCAACCAGCGGCTCAGCAGCTTGAGCCGGGCAATATTTGGCCGTTCCCGGCGAGCTACTCGCCCGTTGCGGCGGGGTTGCCTAGTTGCCGTGGCGTACCCCGCCTACGCTAGTTTAGATGCGCTGGTTGTTTTTTCGGCTGACGCTTGGATCGTGATCCTCGGCGACCGTGGTCTCATCAACAATCTGCTGCTCGAATTAGGGGTGATCTCCAGTCCGCAACCGCTCATCTACAACCGCATGGCCGTCTATATCGGGATGGTGCACATTATGCTGCCACTCATGACCCTGCCCCTGGTTAGCGTCTTGTTGGGCATTGACAAGTCCTTAGCCCGAAGCATGGGTGCGCGGCCTTTTATGGCGTTCTGGCGCGTGTTCCTCCCGCTCAGCATGCCGGGCGTGCGTAGCGGCTCGCTGCCGGTCTTTAGAACTCTGCCTTGGATTCTATATCACGCCGGAAGCTCTCGACGGCCTGCGCGACGCGATGCTGTCAACCTTCATCGCGGCACAGGTCGCGAACTCCTTCAACATGGCGCGCACCGCCGCATCGGCCTTCGTCCTTCTCGGCATCGCCGCGGTCATGCTCCCCCTAGTCGGGCTCGATTTTTCCGGTACGCAGGGCCGCGCGGGGCAACCAGGGCGGAAGTCCTGGCTGAGCCGGCTGCTCTCGCTCCCATCCTTCACACGCTATTTCAATGAGACCGTAACTCCCTATCGCGGGAAGCGCTGGACGACCCAACTTTATCAGGCCAGGCGCCAAAGCCGTTGGTCGAAGGTCGTGGGTACGGCCTTTATCGTCTTGTCATGGCCTACCGGTGGATTCACACTCGAAGTGCAACACTTGGGAGAAGGCCTCCGCGGGGGTTCTGAAGTCAAGGCATTTGCGCGGGGTGTTGTTGTAGGCGGCAACGAGCCGGTGGAAGCGGCGGGTTGGCAGGGCGTCGAGATCGGTCTTGCGGGCAATCTCGCATCGATCGTCAAGGGATAGCTGCTCGTAACTCCGCCCCATGGCAACACCTCCTCAAGGAAGTGTTGCACTTCGTTTGTGAACTCAGGACCTGCTGTTTCCTGGCCTTGTCGTGATCGTTATGTCCTTCAGCGCCGGGACGTTCTTGCAGTTCCCGCCCTCGAACTTTTCTCTGAAGTGGTACCGATCTTTCTTCGGCGATCCGTCCTGGACGGGCGCGGCTTGGACCAGCATCCAAATCGGCGTTGCGGTTGCGATCCTATCGACCATCGTCGGAACCCTCGCGGCCTTCGGCATCAGCCGCACCTCTCCGCGGCTGCGCGGCTCCCTGACCATGTTGATTTTGACGCCGGTCACCTTTCCGGTCATCGTCGTCGGCATCGCGGCATATTTCGGAATGGTCAATCTCGGACTGGTCGGCTCGATTACCGGCATCGTCCTGGCGCATAGTGTCGGCGCCGTCTCGTTTGTCGTCGTCATTGTCTCGGCGACTCTGGCGAACTTCGACCGGCGGCTAGAGCATGCAGCGCAGAGCATGAGAGCCGGGCCATTGCTGACCTTCAGGAGAGTGACACTTCCGATTATCGTGCCCGGCGTGATCGGCGGCGCCGTGTTCGCGTTCATTCACCCCTTCGATGAGGTCGTCATCCCCTCACTTGTAAGTGGCCTGTCAATCCGGACCCTGCCGCTGAAGATGTGGGAGAATATCCGGCACGAAATCGACCCCACCATCGCCGCCGTAGCGTCGCTGCTGATGCTTCTGCCCGTGCTTTGGCTGGTCGCGATCTATGTCACCTGGTGGCGCTCGAGAGCTTTGGCTCAGCGCGCGCTCCCGGACCCCGCAAATTGATCCAGCGTCCTTCAGGCCTCGTTGCAGGTGTTTGCTTCGATAGAGCTGTACCTCACATTGTGCATTGTGCTTGCCTATATGAAGCGCATTCGAATTGAGGACGCCGCCCACGTTCGGCGCGGCCCCCTCACCATCGATTAAGGAATTGGTTTTGTCTGCTCTGGAGCGCGCCGTCGACGATCCACGGGAAGCGTCGGGTCCAGTTATGCCCGCTGCGGGTGCTTAACCGTAGCGATTTCGAACCAGGCACACACAATGGCTGTCGTGGCCTCGTGGCGGGGATGTGGCCGAGAGATAGGCGTGGGCGGCGACATGGCGTGCCGATGCACGACGAATTTCTGCGGCAAAGGAGGAAAATTAGATTGATCCATGCGCTTCAAAGGCAGAACTCGATCGTTTCTCTCGTTCATGAGGGAGTAAGTTTCCACTTGCGGGCTACGCCCGGCATTCTTTGTGTGGTGGAAAGCTGGTATTGGTTGCCGCTGTGGGAATCGTAGGGAACGACAGCAGCAACAACCCGCCGGTCCGCCATAACTGGCAGCGCGCCGAGGCCGACGCTCTCTATCACCTGCCACTTGCTGACCTGATGTTTCAGGCGCAGGCTGTTCATCGCGGTAATTTCGATCCAAATTACGTTGAAACCGCAAGCCTCCTCAGCATCAAGACCGGCGGCTGCCCGGAAGACTGTGGCTACTGCTCGCAAAGCGCGCACTATGACACCGGCCTCAAAGCGTCCCGCCTGATGGATTGCGCTGATGTAGTGACCACCGCGCGGCGAGCGAAGGCTGCGGGCGCCACCCGCTTCTGCATGGCCGCCGCCTGGCGCAGCCCAAAAGATAGCTATCTCGACCAGGTCTGCGACATGATCAGCGCGGTTAAGCGACTCGGCATGGAAACCTGCGCCACGCTCGGCATGCTGACGCCGACGCAGGCTGTCCGGCTCGCGGACGCTGGGCTCGACTTCTACAATCACAACGTCGACACCTCGCCGGAGTTTTACGGCAAGATCATCACCACCCGCACCTTGCAGGATCGCATTAGCACGCTCGCACATGTGCGCGATGCCGGCATCAAGATCTGCTGTGGCGGCATTATCGGCATGGGTGAGCGCCTTGAGGACCGGATCGGCATGCTCGTGTTGCTCGCCAATCTACCCAGTCACCCGGAAAGCGTGCCGATCAACCTTGGAACGAGGTCAAGGGTGTGCTGGTCAACGAAACCGCAGAGCGTCCCGATCCGATCGCGCTAGTGCGGCTGGTCGCGACGGCTCGCATCATGATGCCAAAGAGCGTGGTGCGGTTGTCCGCCGGGCGGCAGTACATGTCAGACGAACTGCAGGCGCTGTGCTTCTTGGCCGGGGCGAATTCAGTTTTCATCGGCGATGTACTGTTGACTACCAAAAACCCGCAACGCGACCGTGATGCGAATCTGCTCGGTCGGCTCGGCATCCGATCTGCGCTTGCCTGAGTGAACGGCTCAGCGAGCACCCTACACAAGCTCCAGCTTAGGTGATCAATGCAACTTACCTTGATGAAAGGCAAAATCCACCGCGCCTCTGTGACTGAAGCCGATCTGCACTACGAAGGTTCGATTTCGATTGACCGTGCGCTAATGAACGCGGCGGGATTTTTGGTCAACGAGCGCGTCGAAGTTTACAATGTTGAGACCGGAGCGCGCTTTGCCACCTATGTCATCGAGGCGCCCCTGGGGTCTGGCACAATAAGCCTCAATGGAGCGGCCGCGCGCCTCGCGATGCCCGGAGATAAGGTCATTGTAGTTGCATATGCCTCATTTGGTGGAGAGGAAGCGGCAACGTTCAAGCCGCGCGTCGTGCGGGTCGACCGAGACAATCGCATCGTGTTTGGTTGAATGCCTGGAAGTGGACGCGAACGCATTTGCCTTGCCAACCAATAGCATACTTTGCGCGATTGGTGGCGATCTTGCGAGTGAAGAATGAGCAGAATCCTTGCTCCCAAAAATTCGACCTATGCAGCGGCTCTGCATGCACTGAAGAAAGATAGCCGGCTGCGTGGCCTTAAGCCGCGCGCGGGGACCGATTTTTCATCGAACGATTACCTGGCGCTCGCGACTGCGCCGCGCATTAAGAAGGCGCTCTGCGCTGCGATCGATGCTGGCACACCAATCGGGGCCGGCGGCTCGCGGCTTCTACGCGGTAACTGCGAGGAGCATGAGTGCCTCGAAGCTGAGGCTGCCAAGTTCTTCGGAGCGGAAACGGCGCTTTTTTTGGCGGCGGATATGTCGCCAATTTTGCTGTCCTGACCACGCTGCCCCAGCGGGGCGACTTACTTGTGCTAGATTCTCTCGTGCACGCGAGCATCCATGAAGGCGCGCGGGCTGGCCGGGCCGACTTTCGGATAAGCGCCCATAACGACCCGCAGTCAGTCGAAAACACAATCCGTGACTGGCGAGCCCAGGGCGGCGTGGGCCGCGTCTGGATCGTGGTCGAAAGTATCTACAGTATGGATGGCGATTTCGCCCCGCTTGAGGACCTGGTGACGATCGCGAGCCGGCACGACGCGTTCCTGATGGTGGATGAGGCCCACGCCACGGGTGTCTACGGCGAGCAGGGACGAGGGCTCACCGCGCCCTACGACGCATACGAAAATCTGATCGTCGTGCATACCTGCGGCAAAGCGCTGGGCGTCGAGGGGGCGCTCGTGACTGCCTCCACCGCAGTGCGCGATTTCATGATCAACCGTTGCCGCCCGTTCATCTTCACTACCGCTCCCTCACCGCTGATAGCTGTAGCCGTCCGGGAGGCGCTGTTGATCTTGCAGCAGGAGCCTGAGCGTCAGAAGTGTCTGGCAAAACTGGTCGCATTCACCGATCGCGAGATGGCGCTGTGCGGTCTTTCACGTGCGTCGGACTCTCAGATTATACCCTATATCGTGGGCGATAACGCGCATACGATGCGGCTCGCCTCTGCAATGCAGGCGCGCGGCTTCGATATTCGCGGAATCCGGCCGCCAACCGTTCCGGCAGGCACGGCTCGTCTTCGAATTTCATTGACACTAAATGTCGGGGAGGGAGACGTGCAGTCTATGCTCCATGCACTCGCTGAGGAGACGAAAGGCTGGTCTCGATGAGCCAACGGATCGTGGTGACCGGCACGGATACCGGAATTGGAAAGACGGTGTTTTCCGCGGGGCTGGCAGATCTGATCGGCGCAAGCTATTGGAAACCCATTCAGGCTGGCCTCGAGGCAGAGACAGATAGCCAGCTTGTCGCGCGGTTGGGCAGCCTCTCGCCCGAACGCATCGTGCCGGAGCGCTATCGTCTTCAGACGTCCGCTTCGCCCCATTATTCCGCGGAGCTTGATGGGGTCCGTATAGACATTAATTCGCTTGATATACCAGATACAGGCGGGCGGCCCCTTGTGATTGAGGGAGCTGGCGGACTAATGGTGCCGCTGAGTCGTAGCACGCTCTATATTGATGTCATCGAGCGATGGCAGCTTCCGGTAGTGCTATGTGCGAGCACAGCGCTGGGCACAATCAACCATTCGCTGCTGTCCATAGAGGCTCTGCGAAAGCGCCATATCACCATCCTTGGCCTTGCGTTCGTTGGCGAGCGAAATGCCGAGACTGAGAGCGCAATCTGCGACATCGGGCGGGTACGTTGGTTAGGGTGTCTGCCCTGGATTTTTCCTCTGACGGCAGAAAAGCTTCAAGCTATTTTCAAAACCGCATTCGTCGGGGTTGATTTCAAGCTATGATACCAAAAATGAAATCAACGATCTGGCATCCGTTCACCCAGCACGCGCTTCAGAACGAGATGACAAAGATTGTGCGAGGTGAAGGTGCTTATCTCCACACCGCGTGTGGTCGCCGTATCATCGATGCAATCTCATCATGGTGGATCGTGACCCATGGTCATTGCCATCCACCCATTGTTAGTGCGATTCGGGAACAAGTAGGCAAGCTCAGCCAGATTATATTTGCCGGATATACCCACGAACCGGCTGAAGATGTCGCCGCACTGCTTTTGAAATTTACACCCCCTGGGCTCGATCACGTGTTCTTTTCCGATAGCGGTTCGACCAGCGTTGAAGTAGCGCTAAAGATGGCGCTCAGCTACTGGAACAACATCGGCAAGCCGCGATCACGCATTGTGGTAATGCAACATTCCTATCACGGCGATACGGTCGGCGCGATGTCGGTCGGCGCCCGAGGCGTGTTCAATGCGAACTATGGTCCACTACTGTTCGACGTCACCTGCATCCCGTTCCCCGCGAAAGGTCGAGAACGGGAGACGCTCGATGCGCTCGTGTCTGTATGCCGAAACGAAGCTCCGGCCGCCTTCCATCGTGGAGCCTCTGGTGCTGGGGGCGGGCGGGATGCTGATGTATCCGCCCTGGATTTTGAGGGAAATGAAGCGCATCTGCGAGGTGTCAGATGTTCTGTTTATTGCTGACGAGGTGATGACTGGCTGGGGCCGTACCGGAACATTGTTCGCTTGCGAACAGGCGGAGGTCACGCCGGACATTGCCTGCTATTCGAAGGGCCTCACGGGAGGCGCGCTTCCGCTCGCGGTGACACTCTGTCGTGCGGATATTTTCGACGCGCATTATTCTATAGATCGTACGCACACGTTCTTTCACTCGAGTTCATATACGGCTAATCCAGTGGCCTGCGCTGCGGCGAAGGCCAATCTGGATCTCTGGCAAGTTCCGAAAACTCGCCAGAGGGTGGCCTCGATCGCTGCGATCCAAGAACAGGCAATCGAGTCATTCCGTGCTGATCCACGTTTTACAGATGTTCGCCGGACCGGGACCATCACGGCACTCGATCTGAGAACGAAGAATCCGGGTTATTTCGCAAACATCGGTCCGATGCTTCAGGCATTCTTTGTCGACCGCAATATACTACTGCGGCCACTTGGCAATACTATCTACGTCCTGCCGCCTTATTGCGTCACTGCGGAAGACCTGGATGAGGTTTACGCCAGCATACGAGATGCTGCCGATGCGCTGACCTGAGGTCGCGCGCTGGCCGTCTTGCCAGCAAACTCCTGATTGGGCAGGATGTCCTGAGAAATTTCCCGCTTTACGCTTCCGACCCATTCTCCAAATCGACAATGCAACTCGAGCATCTCCCAGACGAAACGCGGCCTCAAGCGTATCTTGCTGTGCAGCTCTTTCGGCAATTGTTGCGACGGTCATGCGCGTGCTCGCAGATGAGAACCGGAGCACCTGATTTGAGGGAGACCTCGAGAGTCACTCCAGTGCGCCTACGAACTCGCGGGAGCGCGTTTAGGCCTTTGACCGGCAATGACTTCGGCTGCTTCCCCGCTTGGTGCCCATAAGCGTCTAACTCTGGCCGCGAATACCTCTCGTCAGCGGTCGCGGGTGAACGCCGCCAAGCCGGGCGCGAAACGGTGTGGACATGAGCGACGATTGAAATCCCCACATCCCTCGGCTTTTCGCCGAATTTCTGCTGTGCAGAGCACACTTTCGCGGCGATTCCACGCGAAGCCAAGATAGCCTCGCGGTCGCTTGGCGAGGGAGAAGTCGATGATTTCCTATGACTTGAGGGGAAAGGCAGCGCTTGTGACAGGCGCGGCAAGTGGAGTTGGATTTGCTACTGCGAGGATGCTTCTCGAGAGCGGTGCAGTCGTCGCCCTGAACTTTCTCCCCGACGATGCCCGGGGCCCACAAGCCGTTGCTGAACTGCGGGAGGTGGGTAAAGTGATCGCGGCTCCTGGGGACGTCGGCGATCCGGCATCCACCGAACGGATGATCTCCAACGCTTTGACTGCACTAGGGGGGATGGACTTGCTCGTTAACAATGCGGGCACTCCAGGAGTACGAGAATCTATTCCGCCTGCACGTCTAGACCTCATGACGGAAGAGCTTTGGAAGCTTCTTCTTGAGGTGAACCTACTAAGCGTATTTCGATGCTCAAAGACCGCAGCTTCAGCATTGAAAGCGTCAAAGGGGGCGATCGTAAATGTTGCAACAGTTGCTGCTTTTGATCTGCGGGGCAGCAGCATGGGCTATGCTGCTGCAAAGGCAGGAGTAGTAAGCCTCACCAAAAATCTCGCCCGGGCACTTTCGCCTGAGGTACGTGTCAATGCAGTCGCGCCTGGGTTCATTAACAGCCCCTGGATGCCTTGGCCGGAAGAGACACTGCGTGCGGGAGTTGAAAAGCCTCTGCTGAAACGCATTGCCGAACCAGAAGATATCGCCGATCTCATTGTCTATCTCGGTTTCGGTGCCAACATGGTAACAGGCGTAACCGTTCCCGTGGACGGAGGTCTAACAATTGCTTCGTGAGTCAGGCCTCGGAATTCGACCGTCAATTCTGAACATGGTCGTCGCACCAAGCTGAAGTGTTTTCTCAGATGACGAGAATCATTGTCGGATCGTTCTCCGACGTAGTTGCCTCACGCACTGCCGTCGCAGTTAAGTGATCGCTAGCCTTATGATGGGGGTTTTCGTCTAGAAGGCTGTGAGGGATGAATATGCTGGTCCCGGAATATCCATTCGGTGACGTCCCTCTCACATCGCCGCTTGAAAGCGTCCCTCCCCGTTCGCAGCTTGCGATGACTGCGGCCTTCGGAGTTAGTGCCTCTAGCGTGCTGCGCGACGTCCCTCTCGCATCGCCGCCCGATTATCGTTCCCCACCGGCCGCTACCGCTCAAGTCACCGGGGTGCAAAGATTCGGCGGAGTTTCTGCGAAAACTTCGAAAGTCTCCACTTGAGCCGGGGGGATTGCCGTAAACCTGCAAGCAACCTCTATATGGTCGCGATGCATTTTCGCGCGCCAGAGAGACAATTGGGGTGAGCCGATGGGCATGCTAGAATTTGAGGGACAGCGTTACCTTGACGCCCGCGCGTCCGATCCGCGCGAATTGGGCTGGATGCGCGGCGCGCCGCCGACCGACGACAAGCGCATCACTTTCGAGAGCGGCCGTTACCTCGACTTCCCGCAAATCCGCTGGTCCCTGTCGCACATGCGCGAGCTTGCGGCAACCACCAACGTGTGGCGCGGTCGGGGCGCCCCGTCGTCGCTGGAACGTAGCGAGAGAGCCGCGGAAATCGACGCGCTCACCTTCACCGACATGAATGGTCTCACCCGTTGCTTCGAAGAGGCGCTCTACGACACCTACGCTGACGGCATTGTGGTGCTGCATCGCGGCCGCATCGTGTACGAGCGCTACTTCGGCGCGCTCGAGCCGCACCTTCCGCATGCGTGCTTCTCAGTCACGAAGTCCTACGCGGGCACATTGACCGCAGCCTTCGTGGAAGAGGGCGTGCTAGATGACAAAAAGGCCATCCCCTACTACCTGCCCGAACTGCGCGGCACCGCCTGGGAGGATGCCACGCTGCGTCAGGTGATGGATATGCAAGTCGGTCTGGCGCATACGGAAGACTATATCGACGTGAACTCCGGGGTTCATGCGTACGCGCGCGCTACTTCCTGGCGGCCAGCCGGCTACGACGGGCCGCAGACGTTGTGTGACTACTTGCGCACAGTGCGAAAGGAAGGCGCGCACGGTGAAGTCTTTGCCTACAAGACCATCAACACGGAGGTAATGGCGTGGGTAATGGCGCGCGTCACAGGCAGCTCGTTCGCGCAGCTGCTAGAGGAACGCCTCTGGGCGCCGCTCGGCTGCGAGGAGGATGCCTACATCAGGGTCGATTCCGTCGGTATGCCGACAGCCGGTGGTGGCCTGTACGCCTCATTGCGCGACCTGGCACGATTTGGCGAGTTGATGCGCCGCGAAGGTGACTGGGGCGGAACGCAGCTCATTCCCGCGTCCGTCGTACACGACGTGCAAAATAACGATCACCCGATCAAGTTTCCCTATATGGGGTTGAACTGCTCGTATCGCAGCCAGTGGTGGGTGACTCACAATGAGCTGGGTGCTTTCGAAGCCCGCGGCATGCATGGACAACGCCTGTACGTCGCGCCGAAGGCAGAGATGGTGATCGCGCGTTTCGCGTCGCACCCAATGGGGTCGTCCGCCGGCAACGACCCGATCACCATGCCACAGTTGATGGCGTTGGGGCGGATGCTTCGTAGATAGCTGCTGGCACGTCGCGCAGAATCGTGCCTGCCTGCACCGCCCCGCGCATGACGCGCCCGGCTAGGATGGTCCTCGACGCAATTGACGACCCGCGGACCTAAACGTCGATGACCGCATCGGCGTCGTTGAGCGGTGAAAAGACGCCTTCAACGAGGAAACTACGCCCATCAAGCCGCTGTTCAGTCTCACCGTTGCCAGCGCGCTTAGCTTCGTGCCGCAGGCTCCGCCATCGGCCCAGACCGAGTTGAACACGTCCAAGAAACTGCGTACGCCCTCCGACGAGGGCCGTCTTGCGTGACGGGTGGTAATTCGCGAAGCGTGCGCCTTAAGTCTAGCTTTAAGGTCATCAGGCGATGCGGGTCGAGGTTTTGGGCGGGCTGGAGCGGCGGCGCTGGTCGCAGGACGACAAGCCACGGATTGTCGAGGAGACGTTGGCGCCGGGCGCGAAGGTGACTGAGGTTGCGCGTCGCAACGGAATAGCGGCCAGCCTGGTGTTTACCTGGCGTCGACATGCACGGACATCGGAACAAGTTGTACCATCTTTTACGCCGGTGCAGATCGCCGCCGTAGCGGCCTCGGCTGAGGACACTCCGAAGCTTTTGCCTACGGTTGATGGCCGAGCTCGCTCCGTGGCAGCCGCGCGTACTGGATTGATAGAGATAGATCTCGGCAACCGACGGTGCATCCGGGTGGATGCGCACGTCGATCCGGAGGCGCTGGCGCGGGTCCTCGATGTGCTTGGACGCCGATGATTGCGATACCGGGGAATGTACGAGTGTGGCTCGCGACGGGCTACACGGATATGCGCAGAGGCTTTCCGTCGCTGGCACTCCAAGTGCAGGAGGTGCTGCACAAAGACCCGCTCAGCGGTCATCTGTTCGTCTTCCGCGGTCGCCGTAGTGATCTTGTGAAGGCGATCTGGCACGATGGCCAGGGAGCCTGCTTGT
Source organism: Bradyrhizobium sp. USDA 4354 (assembly GCF_054060315.1). NCBI lineage: Bacteria > Pseudomonadati > Pseudomonadota > Alphaproteobacteria > Hyphomicrobiales > Nitrobacteraceae > Bradyrhizobium > Bradyrhizobium sp. USDA 4354. Next base: position 3,341,452 of record NZ_JBSSDC010000001.1, read on the forward strand.
TCACAAAAAGACTCGAGAGAGGAAAGTTCATCTGGCCATCGGTTGCCGGTGAATCGGTAACGATCTCGCCGGCGCAGTTGAGCTATCTTCTGTCCAGGATCGATTGGCGTAACCCTCAAGAAACCCAGCGTCCGACGCGGGTCGGATAGGTGTTTTGGGTTTGAGTTTGCGGCTTGATCTGATTCAATGGCTTCATGACATCGAAGCCGGACGATCTTCCATCGGACCTTGCGAGCGCCTACCTTGCGCTGCTGGCCGAGCGTGAGGCCTTGCAGGTCGAGCCCGATGTCGCCGCGTCGGACAACGAAGCGCTGATCGCACATCTTGAGCTGCGGATCGAGAAACTCAAACGCGAACTGCACGGGCAGCGATCCGAGCGCTCGGCACGGCTGCTCGAGCAGTTGGAGTTGGAGCTCGAGGAACTCGTCACTACGGCGAGAGAGGATGAGCTCGCCGCGCAGGTGGCGGCAGCGAAGACGCAGAACGTCCGTCCCTTCACGCGTAAGCGGCCGGTTCGCAAGCCTTGGCCGGACGATATCGAACACGAGCGCGTCGTCGTTGAAGCTCCAACGACCTGCGCCTGCTGCGGTGGATCGCGGCTGGCGAAGGTCGGCGAGGATGTGACCAAGACCCTGGAGGAGATTCCCCGCCGCTTCAAGGTCATCGAGACGGTACGCGAGAAGTTCACCTGCCGCGATTGCGAGAAGATCAGTCAGCCGCCCGCGCCGTTCCATGCCACGCCGCGCGGCTTCATCGGCCCACAATTGCTGGCGACGATCCTGTTCGACAAGTTCGGCATGCATATCCCGCTCAACCGCCAGAGCGTGCGCTTCAGGGCCGAGAGGATCGATTTGCCGTTGTCGACGCTGGCCGACCAGGTCGGCCACGGGACCTTCGCCGTCATGCCGCTGTTCCGGCCGATCGAGCACCATGTGCTCACGGCCGAGCGCCTGCATGGCGACGACACCACCATCCGCATCCTGGCGAAGGGCAAATGCACGACTGGGCGGATCTGGACGTATGTGCGGGATGATCAGCCGTTCGCCGGGCCTGCGCCGCCGGCGGCGGTTTATTACGCTTCGGGTGACCGTCGCGGCGCGCACCCCCAGAAGCATCTGGCCACCTTCACCGGTATCCTGCAGGCGGATTGCTATAGCGGCTTCGAGCCGTTGTTCGACCCGCAACGGAAAGCGGTGCCGATCACGCCCGCATTTTGCCTGGCGCATGCGCGGCGGGGCTTCTTCGAGCTGGCTGACATCGAGAAAACCGCCCGGGACGGACAGAAAGGCAAACCGATCTCCCCGATCGCGCTGGAGGCGGTCAGGCGTCTTGACGCTCTGTTCGAGATCGAGCGCGCCATCAATGGCCGCAGTGCCGACGACCGACGCGCCGTGCGCCAAGAACAGAGCAAGCCGCTTCTCGACGACATGCACGACTGGCTGCTCCGCGAGCGAGAGACCCTGTTGAGCTCCTCCGAGGTCCTGAAGCCCATGAATTACATGCTCAGGCGCTGGGACGACTTTGCCCGCTTCCTCGACGACGGCAGGATCTGCTTGACCAACAATTGCGCTGAACGCGCATTGAGAGGCATCGCCTTGGGGCGGCGCAACTGACCTTCGCTGGCAGCCAACGTGGCGCCGATCGTGCCGCCATCATGCTGACGATGATCACGACCTGTCGTCTCAACGACGTCGATCCTAAGGCCTGGCTCGCCGACGTCCTGGCCCGTATCGCCGATCATCCCACATTGCGTCTGCACGAGTTGCTGCCCTGGGAATGGAAGCTCCTGCGCCAAGCCGGCAAGCCCACCGATCAGCAAGCCGCCTGACCTTCACGCATCGCCATCATATAGCTCGCCGAACTCCGCGCGCACGCGTCAATCAGGCGGCCTTCGTCGTAGGCGTACGAAACTGCGGCACCTTGGAGATCACCACCGTCTGCCTCAAAATCTCGGCGCTGTCGTTTGACACTACAACTGGCGCTGGGAGCACGATCACAGCGCCGGCGCGGCGTATGAGCGTGTTTGCGGCGACCTCTCAAGGGCCAAAGTCACGCGGCGAGAATGGTTTCATATCTGAAGTAACCCTCGCACCTCGTTCGTAAGGCCGTATGTCCGTGTCTGCCGATGAGGTGGCTCGCCCTACACTGCGCGTCCGAGGGTTGCTCGGGCGGACCGAGCCGATCCTCATCACAGGAGGACGAGCCGTGGCAGATTATAGGGAAGCATTCGTCGGAATCGATGTGGCCAAGCTGAGAAATGCCGTCGCGATTGCGGACGCAGGCCGGGAGGGGGAAGTTCGGTTCTTCGGTGAGGTTGATGCTTCGGCCACCAACATGCGCCGCGTCTTAGAACGGATCGCCAACCGGTTTGACCGCGTCCACTTCTGTTACGAAGCCGGCCCGACTGGCTATGGTCTTTATCGCCTGATCCGGTCGCTCGGCCACGAGTGCACGGTGGTGGCGCCATCGCTGATCCCAAGGAAGGCGGGCGATCGGGTGAAGACGAATCGCCGGGACGCCGTTTCTCTCGCGCGTCTGCTACGCGCTGGCGAGCTGACTGCGGTATGGGTTCCCGATGAAGGCCACGAGGCGATGCGGGATCTCGTTCGCGCGCGAGCGGCAGCGGTTGAAGCGCTGAGGGTTCACCGGCAACAGGTGAGCGCCTTCATGCTCAAGCACGGCCGTACCTACCCTCGCAAGAAAGGTTGGACGATGCGCTATCTGCGCTGGCTTCAGGAGCAGCAGTTCGATCACCCCGCACATCAGATCGCGCTCCAGGAGATGGTCGAAGCAGTTCGCGTCGCCAGGGAGCGGGTCGAACGTCTGGAGCGCACGATCGAAGAGTTCGTCTCGGTATGGTCTCTGGAGCCACTCGTATGGCGCTTCAGACATTGCGAGGCATCGATCTGATCGTCGCGGTGACATTCGCGATCGAAGTCGGTGACGTGAGCCGGTTTGAGAGCCCTCGTCAACTCATGGGTTATCTCGGCCTGGTGCCGGGCGAGCGATCGTCTGGGGAGACCGTCAGGCGGGGCGGCATCACCAAGGCCTGCAACGGCCGGGTTCGCCACATGTTGGTCGAGAGCGCCTGGACATATCGACACCCGCCGAAGATCGGCAAGACAAAGCTATACCGGCTCGAGCAAACGTCGCCAGCAGTGCGAGAGATTGCTTGGAAGGCGCAGAGCCGCTTGACGGCCCGCTACCGGAAGTTGGCTGCGCGCGGCAAGCGAACGACGGTGGTCTGCACCGCTATCGCCCGTGAATTGGTCGGGTTCATGTGGGCCGTTGCCAGGCAAGTGCAGCCGGCCTGATTAGGCGCACTTCTCATCATCATGCATGGGCGGAGGCGGGACCACGGCAGAGGGAATGCCCGTCAGACGCTTTGTGGCCGGCAAGCGCCGACGCCCGCAGTAAGATAGGAGCAGACCTCGGACGCACAATCGGGAATGCGGTAGCCAATCCGCGCATCAGAGCTTGATCACCGACGTCCTTCGGTTCCGCCTCCACCTATGCACGACCATCTCTATGAACAGCCGATCGACGATCGGACGATGCTCTACGTCCCAATCCTTGACAACGGACATCAGAGCGCTGTTCAGCGGCCACCTACCGGATGACGGAGTGATCTGCGAGTCTGCGGTTCGGTTCGACCGTTAGGCTTAGAATGGACACAGTGCATACTGCTATCACGGAGCCGGTGCGACGGCTTGAGGTCTTCACCGGAGCCGGCCGTCGGCGGAAGTGGAGCGACGAGGACAAGGCGCGGATCGTCGCGGAGATCGTTGCGAGTGGCGACTCGGTGTGTTCCGTGGCTCGACGGCATGGATTGTCGCCGCAGCAGCTGTTTGGCTGGCGGCGTCAGTTGCGAGAAGCCGTAGGCGGTCATTCCGAAGCGGACGAAGTGCAGTTTGTGCCGGCGGTGGTGGACGCCGTGGTGCCGGTGGCGACCGCTCACCAGGAGCGCAGAGCGGTGCGCAAGGCAGATAGCGGGATCATCGAGATCGAAGTCGACGGCATCACGATCCGGGCCGGTCGTGGAGCTGACCCAACGATGATTGCGTCGATCGTCCAGGCGCCCAAGGCGAGCCGGTGATTGGTCCGTCGGGTGCGGTCCGGGTGATGGTGGCGACCAAACCCGTAGACTTCCGCAAAGGAATGGAGGGGCTTGCGACCCTGGTACGCGAGAGCATGGGGGCTGACCCATTCTCGGGAGCTGTCTATGTGTTCCGGGCCAAGGGGGCGGACCGGATCAAGCTGGTGTTCTGGGACGGAACGGGTTTGTGTCTGTTCGCCAAGAGGCTCGAGGATGGAATCTTCCGCTGGCCGAAGATCGAAGACGGGGTGATGCGTCTGTCGGCGGCGCAATTGTCGGCGCTGCTGGAGGGGCTCGACTGGCGGCTTGTGCATGAAGCGCGGGAGACGCCGGCGCCAACGCAAGCAGGATAGTTGTTGGCGGCACTGCGGCGAAGTGAATCAGGAGCGTCGGACGCGTCGCCAGATGGCGACGAATATGCTCTGAATTGGGTGTGAGCGAGGCCCTGCCTGACGATCCCGAGACGCTGAAAGCGATGCTGCTTGCCGAGCGGTGCGAGAGCGAACGGCTGCGTCAGATCATCAAGGAATTGCAGCGACACCGGTTTGGCCGGCGGGCGGAGACGCTGCCCGAAGATCAGATGCTGCTGGGTCTGGAAGACGTCGAGCAGGTCGCAGCGTACGTCGAGACGGCGCAGGACGTAAGCACATCTGAAGGCCGTGAGGCGCGGGCTCGCAAGCGCCGCGGCAACGGTGGCGCCTTACCGGCGCACCTGCCACGGATCGAGGTCGTGGTCGACATCGAGGACAAGACCTGTCCCTGCTGCCAAGGCGAGTTGCACCGGATCGGCGAGGATAGAAGCGAGCGGCTGGACCTGGTCCCAGCGCAGTTCCGGATCCTCGTGACCCGGCGTCCCAAATACGCCTGCCGGGCTTGCGAGGATGGGGTTATACAGGCGCCGGCCCCGGCCAGGCTGATCGAGGGCGGATTGCCGACCGACGCCACGGTCGCCCAGGTCCTGGTCTCCAAATATGCCGATCACCTACCGCTCTACCGGCAGGCGCAAATTTACGCCCGCCAGGGCATCGAGCTCGATCGTTCGACGTTGGCGGACTGGGTGGGACAGGCAGCCTTCCACCTGCGTCCGTTGCATGAGCGCCTCCTCGGCAAGCTTAAGCAACGGTCAAAGCTGTTCGCCGACGAGACGACCATGCCGGTGCTCGATCCCGGCCGCGGGCGCACCAAGACCGGTCAGCTCTGGGCCTATGCTGCGGACGACCGGCCGTGGGGCGGCGCCGATCCGCCGGGCGTCGCCTATGTCTATGCGCCCGATCGCAAAGCCGACCGACCGATCGTTCATCTCGGCCGGTTCAAGGGGATTCTGCAGGTCGACGGCTATGCCGGCTACGCCAAACTCGCCGAGCGGGGCGACGTTGAGCTTGCGTTCTGCTGGGGGCACATGCGCCGCAACTTCTATGAGCTCGCAACCCCTGGCCCGGCGCCCATCGCGAGCGAGGCGCTCAAGCACATCGCCGAGTTTTACGCGATCGAGAAGGACATCCGTGGCCGCAGCGCCGAGGAGCGCCGCATCGTCCGGCAGCAGAAGAGCCGGCCCCTGGCAGAAGCCTTCGAGCGGTGGCTCCGCGCAAAGCTCGCGTTGATCAGCCAAAAGGGCAAGCTGGCCGACGCCATCCGCTATGCGCTCTCACGCTGGGAGGGCCTGACGCGCTTCATCAATGATGGCCGTATCGAGCTCGACAACAACGCCGTCGAGCGCTCGATCCGTCCGATCGCGCTCAACCGGAAAAATGCGCTGTTTGCAGGCTCTGACGGCGGCGCCGAGCACTGGGCCATCATCGCCTCCCTAGTTGAAACCTGTAAGCTGAATGACGTCGATCCGCTTGCCTATTTGACCGATGCCCTCACCAGGATCGTCAACGGCCATCCAAACAGCGACATCGATCAGCTGCTTCCGTGGACCTATCGCCGTCACGATCTCAAAGCCGTGGCCTGATAACGACTGATGTCCGTTGTCAAGGATTGGGACGTAGAGCATCGTCCGATCGTCGATCGGCTGTTCATAGAGATGGTCGTGCATAGGTGGAGGCGGAACCGAAGGACGTCGGTGATCAAGCTCTGATGCGCGGATTGGCTACCGCATTCCCGATTGTGCGTCCGAGGTCTGCTCCTATCTTACTGCGGGCGTCGGCGCTTGCCGGCCACAAAGCGTCTGACGGGCATTCCCTCTGCCGTGGTCCCGCCTCCGCCCATGCATGATGATGAGAAGTGCGCCTAATCAGGCCGGCTGCACTTGCCTGGCAACGGCCCACATGAACCCGACCAATTCACGGGCGATAGCGGTGCAGACCACCGTCGTTCGCTTGCCGCGCGCAGCCAACTTCCGGTAGCGGGCCGTCAAGCGGCTCTGCGCCTTCCAAGCAATCTCTCGCACTGCTGGCGACGTTTGCTCGAGCCGGTATAGCTTTGTCTTGCCGATCTTCGGCGGGTGTCGATATGTCCAGGCGCTCTCGACCAACATGTGGCGAACCCGGCCGTTGCAGGCCTTGGTGATGCCGCCCCGCCTGACGGTCTCCCCAGACGATCGCTCGCCCGGCACCAGGCCGAGATAACCCATGAGTTGACGAGGGCTCTCAAACCGGCTCACGTCACCGACTTCGATCGCGAATGTCACCGCGACGATCAGATCGATGCCTCGCAATGTCTGAAGCGCCATACGAGTGGCTCCAGAGACCATACCGAGACGAACTCTTCGATCGTGCGCTCCAGACGTTCGACCCGCTCCCTGGCGACGCGAACTGCTTCGACCATCTCCTGGAGCGCGATCTGATGTGCGGGGTGATCGAACTGCTGCTCCTGAAGCCAGCGCAGATAGCGCATCGTCCAACCTTTCTTGCGAGGGTAGGTACGGCCGTGCTTGAGCATGAAGGCGCTCACCTGTTGCCGGTGAACCCTCAGCGCTTCAACCGCTGCCGCTCGCGCGCGAACGAGATCCCGCATCGCCTCGTGGCCTTCATCGGGAACCCATACCGCAGTCAGCTCGCCAGCGCGTAGCAGACGCGCGAGAGAAACGGCGTCCCGGCGATTCGTCTTCACCCGATCGCCCGCCTTCCTTGGGATCAGCGATGGCGCCACCACCGTGCACTCGTGGCCGAGCGACCGGATCAGGCGATAAAGACCATAGCCAGTCGGGCCGGCTTCGTAACAGAAGTGGACGCGGTCAAACCGGTTGGCGATCCGTTCTAAGACGCGGCGCATGTTGGTGGCCGAAGCATCAACCTCACCGAAGAACCGAACTTCCCCCTCCCGGCCTGCGTCCGCAATCGCGACGGCATTTCTCAGCTTGGCCACATCGATTCCGACGAATGCTTCCCTATAATCTGCCACGGCTCGTCCTCCTGTGATGAGGATCGGCTCGGTCCGCCCGAGCAACCCTCGGACGCGCAGTGTAGGGCGAGCCACCTCATCGGCAGACACGGACATACGGCCTTACCCTCGTTCGTGGCGGGCTCGCGGAGAAATGGGAATGGCCAGACAATCCACTGCGCGGCAAGATAACGCTGCGTAAGGCTGTGATGTTTCCGGAAGAGTCAGGTGTAATGCAGAAGTGAGAGCTGAGCCGACCATGTAGTATCTCAAGCGCCTCGCCGGCACCATTCGGTCAAGACGGCGAAGATCTACATTGAGATGGATTGATAGCTAGTGGGCCACACTCATGCAGTTAATAGTGCGGCGGAGTAATCACCCAAACGACTTTTGCGGGGATCTGTCCAGGGTTGGCGCAACGATGTTGCGAGGTACTATTGAAAGAAAAGCTATCACCCTCCTCAAGTCGGAAACGCTTTCCGTCGACCCATATGTCCAATTGGCCTGCGATCAGAATGCCCGCTTCATTGCCGTCATGGCTGTAAGCGCCGCTATCGGCGCCGGGTTCGATGGTGCTCAAAAGCAACTCGAGAGGTCCGGCGAGATTTGGAGATAAAAGCTCTTCAACGATGCCCAGTCCAGTGAATGTCAGGCGTCGCCGGTGCGCCTTACGAACGATGATATCCCGTTCATCGGAGGTAGCTTGCATGTTTCCGTTGAAGAACCAGTTTATGTGCACGCCGAGAACATCGCTGAGCTTCTTCAAAATCCCGATAGGCAGCTTCGACTGGTTTCTTTCGATCTGGCTCAGATAGCCGACCGAGATTCCTGCGGCTTGCGCAAGTTGCGTTAGGGTCAATTTCTTTATTTTACGAAGTTCCCGGATCTGCCCGCCCACGGCGGCCTCCGGATCCATATTAGATCCTGGCTGCGACGCCGCCCATTCATCTGCCGTGCGTATCGATCTTATAGCCATCAACGTATTCGACTCTTTTGCCACCCCGGATGAAAAATTCACGCACACCGCACAGACCGCGCCGTCCTCTATAGATGGCACAACTTCAAAGAAAAGCTTCTATAAATCAAAAAATATATTCACAATGGTGAAAAAATCTGCCAAAATTTCACGGGCAATCGGAGATCGCGTAGTGGCAGAACTTCCAATGTCGGCTCAAGTCGTCATCATCGGCGGCGGCATCATGGGCTGCAGTCTAGCCTACCATCTGACCCTTCGCGGTTGGACAGACGTTGTCGTGCTGGAACGAAAGCGGCTTACGTCCGGAACTACATGGCACGCGGCCGGCCTTGTTGGCCAACTCGGTGCAACTCACAATCTGACGCGATTGGCCCAATATACAACAGAGCTTTACGCGGAGCTCGAACGCGAAACCGGCCAAAACACCGGCTATCGACAGATTGGATCGCTCGCAATCGCGAATAACCAAGAGCGCTTTGAAGAACTCCGGCGTGGCGCTTCGATGGCCCGATGCTTTGGATTGGAAGTCAACATCCTATCTGCAAAGCAAGCAGGTGATCTTTGGCCTTTAATGGCGACCGAGGATCTCGTTGGTGCGGTGCATCTGCCGAAGGATGGGCAGACTAACCCGGTGGATACGACGCAAGCGCTTGCCAAAGGGGCGAGAATTCGTGGTGCGAAGATTCTTGAAAATACAGCCGTTACCGACATTCTCATCCGGAGCGGCCGTGCGATGGGCGTGCGAACGAAAGACGGTGAGATCACCGCGGAATTCGTCGTAAATTGTGCGGGCATGTGGGCGCGGGAACTTGGTGCCAAGGTCGGCGCGACCGTGCCGCTTCATGCCGCCGAGCATTTTTACATCGTTACGGAGCCGGCCCCCGACATCCAAAAGCACCTGCCTGTGCTGCGTGACGCCGACGCCTGCACGTACTTCAAAGAAGACGCCGGCAAGCTGTTGGTTGGCTGGTTCGAGCCGGTCGCAAAGCCGTGGGGCATGAAGGGAATCCCCGAGAATTTCGAATTCGACGCGCTACCAGACGACCTCGAGCACATTGAGCCGTTACTTGAGCGGGCAATTCGCCGGGTGCCGATACTGGCAAAAGCGGGCATTCAGTTGTTTTTCAATGGCCCTGAAAGCTTCACGCCAGACGACCGGTACATGCTGGGAGAAATGCCTGAAGTTCGAAATCTGTTCGTTGCTGCGGGATTCAACTCTATCGGTATCAGGTCCGCAGGTGGGGCAGGAAAGGTCCTGGCTGACTGGATTGTTGACGGCCATCCGCCGATGGACCTTTGGGACGTCGACGTGCGGCGAGTCATGCCGTTCCAATCAAATCGACGATACCTAAAGGATCGGACGGTCGAAACCCTCGGCTTGCTGTACGCGATGCACTGGCCCTTTCGTCAGCCTGATACAGCGAGGGGCGTTCGCCGCTCAGCTCTGCACGATCGTCTGCTTGCGCGGGGAGCTTGTTTTGGAGAGGCCGCTGGTTGGGAGCGACCGAACTGGTTCGCACCGACGACGCAGGAGGCAAAGTACGAATATAGCTACGGTCGTCAGAACTGGTTTGAATTTTCGGCCGCAGAACATCGCGCGGTGCGAGAAAGCGTTGGCTTGTTTGACCAATCGTCGTTCGCGAAATTCATCCTTGAGGGGGATGACGCCGAATGTGTTCTCAACCGAATATGCGCCAACAACATTTCGGTCCCGGTCGGTCGTATAGTCTACACCCAATGGCTCAACGACCGAGGCGGCATCGAGGCGGATCTAACAATCACTCGTGAGGGTATGAATAAGTTCCTCATCGTGACCGCAGCGGCCACGCAAGTCAAAGACTTCGCCTGGCTGACGCGCCATATTCCCGAGGGCGCTCGGGCGTTCGCCATAGACGTAAGCTCTGCCTATAGCGTGCTGGGTGTCATGGGTCCGAAGTCGAGAAATCTCTTGGCCAAGCTCACGGATGCCGACCTCTCGAACTCAGCATTTCCATTCGCAACGTCGCGGATCATTGATCTGGGCTACGCCAAAGTCAGGGCAAGCCGTATTACCTATGTCGGCGAGCTAGGGTGGGAACTGTACATTCCTACTGAGTTCGTTCAGGGGGTCTACGATTGTCTCTGGGAAGCGGGAAGTGCGTTTGACATGCGCCTAGCCGGCTATCATGCGATGAACTCCCTCCGAATGGAAAAAGGTTATCGCCACTGGGGGCATGACATCACAGACGAAGATACTCCATTGGAAGCGGGGCTCGGCTTTGCTGTGGCTTGGTCGAAGGCACAAGGATTCATCGGGCGCGAGGCCCTGCAGCGCCAGAGAGAAGCAGGGCCAAAGAAAAAAATGATTCACGTCGCACTCAAAGATCCCTCAGCATTGCTTTATCACAATGAGCCGATTTGGTGCGATGGAAAACTTGTCGGCCGCATCACGTCGGGCATGTTCGGGCACACGATAGGAACGTGCCTCGGATTGGGTTACATTGAGACCCCGACCGGCGGTATTGATGAGTCCTTCCTTGAAGCCGTGAAATTCGAAGTTGAAGTTGCGGGTGTGCGCCTGCCTGCGCGTGCATCTTTCCGTTCCTTCTATGATCCCGGCAACAGCCGGGTGAAAGCGGCCGGGGAAGGCCCCCTCGTATCGGCTCCGGCCTTCTGACAGAATTCAATCGTCATGATTTGAACCGGTGTCGTTCCATTCATCATTTGCCAATCACCGCAGACATCGAACCGATGCAAGAAGAACACCTCGAGTCGGCTGAGAATGAGCTATTGGTTGGTGATGTGAATTTTAAGGGCCGCACTGCCTAGCCGGCGCGCTCACCACGATCCTAAGTGGGGCCGATAGCGATCGGTTGCTCCCAGATGGATGCCCCCCCTTCGGGCGTCGCTTCGCCAGTACGCACCAATAGGCTAACCTGGCGAAGGGTATTCATCGGCGCTGCTGTCGGCAGCAGAAATTTGCTGTCAGCCGGCTCGCCCTGCACCACGCCGCACGAGGAAAAGTTTCACCGGGGCAATTGCGAGATCCTAGTCGCTGCCGTGAGATCGCAAACTGCGGTGTTCATTCCCGAGTGCCATAGAAAGACGCTTTACAGCGAGCTGAGGTAGTATCGCGGGCTGGTATCTTCAGTCGGCGATTCAGAATAAGCGCAGAGCCGAAGAAGCCATTTGATCCCGATCGCACCGATGACGATATGAAAACCAGAAATCGCGGTGTCTTTGCACAATTGGGATGCTGCTCGAAATAAGCTGCCGAGTTTAAATTGCCGTCATCAACTCAAGTGCCGGCCATCGCCGACGGAAATCTACCCAATCGCTCCGGTGGTAGCATGATCGAAGTGGCCCGCGCTCGGAAGCGGTTGGTCGCAAACAGGTGTTCGTGAAAAAAGTCTTAAAAAATTCATGTTGACAAAAAACTACTCATGTTTATCGTCTCTAGCATAAAAAAATGGGGGGAATATTTTTGGCAGCCGATTGCAGAGACAGTTGCGTGAAGAGGGGGGCACGATCACCTGTGGCCACGAATGGTTGCCCCTTTCCCGGGACGTCCGCAGCTGTCGCTAAAAAATTCAGGGTCACCCTGATCGCGAGCGCCAGTGCTGCTTTCGAGGTCTACTCCAAGCGAGCCCAAATCGGACAGCAGCTCGCAATAGAGCACTCCGTTTCGTTGGGTCAGTTTGTTGCATCTTCCTGGGGAGCGTGGGCATGTTGCGTGGCCGCGCGTGAAAGCTGGATCTCAACGTCAGGCTGCGCGCTCAGGACCGGCCCAGTCTTGTCTTTCATTGGATAGGGCGCGTGCTGCGATGCTTCCAGCGACAATCATCTCCGGATTTCTCGGTGCGGGGAAAACAACCCTCATAAATCATCTCCTGCACAACCCGGGAGATGATCGCCTCGCTGTTTTGGTGAACGACTTCGGCGCTATCAATATCGATCAGGACCTGATCAAGATCGAGACGCAAAATCGGATCGAACTCAGCAACGGTTGCGTTTGCTGCTCGATCCAGGACGATCTGGCGGCTGGCTTGGTCTCGCTCAGTCGCCTTCCGAACAAGTTCACGCGCGTGGCACTCGAGTGCAGCGGCGTATCGCATCCTGCAGGCATATTGAAGGTCTTCGATAGCGATCCGGTAAGGGAGTTATTTTATGTCGACGGGCTGTTCTGTTTAATCGATACGTCCAACCTGCTCGACCTCGACTTTCGAAGCACGGAGCTTGCAATCGATCAAGCCGCCATGTCCGATCTGGTTTTGCTGAACAAGACCGATTTGGTCTCAGAGGCGGTACGCGTCGAGGTGCGGCAGACCCTTCAGGCGGCTCAACGGAGCATGAAGCTGTTGGAGGTTGTGCGGGCCGAAATTCCGACTGCCATTCTCTTTGGCCCGGCAGAGCAAACAAAGCGCAGTCGACAACGAGCAACCGCGGAGGGTAACCACTCCGATCTCTATGAGAGCGCCTCGTTCGTCTGGGAGTCTCCCGTCAACGCAGAAGCGTTCAAACGGTTCTGTGACGAGCTTCCTTCCCAAATACTTCGCGGCAAGGGCGTTCTAAGTCTGATGGTCAACGACGGAGAGCGTCCGTTACGAGCAATCTTTCAACTTGTGGGAAGGCGATCTTCCGTCGAAGTGGAGAGAGCAGACGGTCCCGAGATCAGTAGGATCGTCTTGATCGCGCGCCGCGGAGAACTCGACAGAAGTGCGATTGCTGCGGCCCTCAAGCTCTGTCCGGGGGCACGCAGTTTGCTGCCGATCGCGCGACCGCCGGGTCCGAAGCGCCCCATGATTTGCCAATAGAGATACATCAATTCTAAGGAACCCGAAATGAAGTCAGCCGACCGCATTTTTTTTGGCGGCCCAATCCGGACCATGGATCCGGCGAATCCGATCGTTGAGGCTGTTGCGGTCCGAGGAGGAAGGATTCTCGCGGTTGGTTCCAAGAGGGATATGGAAATGCTCTCTGGCGCGGGCACCGAGAGAACAGATCTGAGGGGCAACGCCATGCTCCCCGGATTCGTTGAGGCGCATAGTCATCCCATGGTGAGTGGGCTCCTATGGGGCGATCCAGTCGTAGATATTCGAGCTGTTCACGAACCGAGCTTCTCCGCGGTGATTGCGAAGATGCGCCGTCGTGTAGCGAAAGCCAAGCCCGATGAGATCATCTGGTTCCTCGGACTTGATCCCCAATTGCACGAGGGAATGGAAGAGCCATCCCGCGAACTCCTCGACGACATCGCTCCAAACAATGCCATCCTTGTCGGAACCTCCAACATTCACGGAATGTACATAAACACGAAAGCACTTGCCGCTTTTGGTGTCGATGCTGATTACGCCCCTCCACCCGATGGAAAAGTCTTCAAGGCCGCAGATGGTCTTCCTTGGAAGTTTGAGGAAACGGCAGCCTGGCGAGTGATGGATCTATTTTTCGAAATTTGCGGCGAGGAGCGGAAGAAGCGTAGCTTCGAGGAGTGGGTGCAGAAGTTCGTGAGGGCAGGGTATACCACAACGTCAGAAATCGGGATCAGCCCTGGTAACGCCCGAATGCTCCAGACTGTAGTAAAATCGCGGCCAAACCCACTTCGTATTGTTGGATACGAATCTAACCCGAACGGTGAGGTAACAGTTCCTCTGAATTTTGGCGATGACAATTTCCGCATGATTGGCGTCAAGCTTATCGCGGACGGCTCCGTCCTGTTGGGAAATGTGTGGACCACCAATCCGTACCTCAACAACAAAATGACTCTTAAGGGGATGGGATTGCCCGAGAACAGCACGGGGCATGCGAACTATTCAGAAGACAAGCTGCACGAATTGGTCCTCAAATATGCGAGCGAGGGCTGGCAGATGGCAGTCCATGCGCACGGCGATCGGACGATCGACATGGTCTTGAATGTCTACGAAAAGGTGATCGATAAGGTCGGACCTGACAAAGTATCGGGTCCGCTTCGCATCGAGCATTGCGGGATGATGCGCGAGGATCAGATCGACCGCGCCATCCGACTGGACGTCGTCTGCTCATACTTTCTGCCTTACATCCATCATTGGGGCGAGGCGATCCGTGATTACCTGCTTGGCGAAGAGCGTGCGGCTCGCTTCGTCCCCTCAGGCTCCGCCTCAAGAAAGGGCATGCGAGTTTCCTATCACTGCGATTCCCCAATGACATGGCCAGATGCCCTTGTCTGTCTGAACGTCGCCGTTAACCGAAGCACGATGAAAGGCGCGATACTTGGCCCTGAGCAGCGGGTCTCCATGGAGGACGCGCTAAAGGCGATCACGATCGACGCGGCATACCATTTGCGGATGGACGACAAGATCGGGAGCATTGCCGTCGGAAAATACGCGGATTTCGTTTTTCTCGGACAGGACCCAGTCGCATGCGAATCGGGCCGAATTCTTCAAATTCAAATTCTCGGGACAGTCGTCGGCGGAATCGACACTGGTGATATTTGAGTATCGAAGGGCATCTGATGAACGCGCCGCTCCTTCGTTGGTTGCGCAGAGCGGAGCCGCGAGACCGAGGACAACCCCGTGGGGCAGGGGACGTGGCCGATCACGGCACTCGGGTGGCGCGGCGGCAACTACTAGCTTTCCGCGAGCAAAAAGAACAATGGCAATGACGGCTGTCGTGCAGGCATTGCGCAGCGTTGGTACCCGCCGCTTCGGATCACCTTCACGATGTGCTTTCAACTGTCGTGTCGTCGAATTCGCTTAGAAGTCTGCTTGATAGGACGATTCCAATAATGCCAAGAATAGTTCCCCAGAGGGCCGAAGTCGTGATCGTCGGCGGCGGCATAGCGGGCTGTTCGGTCGCTTATCATCTCACTAAGCTGGGCATCAGCGATATCGTCTTGCTCGAGCGCAAGCAGCTGACGTGCGGAACGACGTGGCACGCTGCCGGTCTGGTGACGCAATTGCGAGCCACCCGAAACATGACCGAGCTTGCTAAATACACCGGGGAGCTATTTCACAGTCTCGGCTCGGAGACAGGGCAGGAAACGGGTTTCAAACAGAATGGAGCTCTCCGCCTCGCCAAAAGCCCTGGTCGTCTCGAGGAACTGCTACGCGGCTCTTCGATGGGGCGCAACTTCGGCCTTGAGGTGCATGCTGTCTCGCCTGCCGAGATCAAGGAGCGTTGGCCACCGCTCAATCTTGAGGGCGTTGTCGGAGGCATTTGGGCTCCAAAAGACGGCCAAGTAAATCCGGCCGATGTCACGCAAGCCTTTGCAAAGGGCGCGCGTATGAGCGGCGCGAAAATCGTGGAGAACTTGCAGGTCGACCGGATTCTGGTTGAGCACGGGCGTGCTGCCGGCGTCTCGACGATTGAAGGTGACATTCGTTCCAAGAAGGTGGTCATTTGCGGCGGGATGTGGTCACGCGAGTTCGCGGCGAAGCAAGGCGTTTCTCTGCCGCTCCACGCAGCGGAGCACTTCTACGTCGTTACTGAGCCTATTCCGGATTTGCCTCGACAGTTACCGGTCCTATTCGTGACCGACGAAGAGGCTTACTACAAGGAAGACGCCGGGAAGCTGCTTGTGGGATGCTTCGAAAAGCATGCCAAGCCATGGGCGCGCGACGGCATACCACCGGAATTCTGTTTCGACTCGCTGCCTGAGGATTTCGACCATTTCGAACGAATTCTCGATATGGCCGTCAAGCGGGTTCCGGCGCTTGCCAACACTGGCATACAGCTGTTTTTCAACGGCCCCGAAAGTTTCACGCCTGACAATCGATATCTGCTTGGCGAGACCTCCGAGGTGTCGGGACTCTTTACGGCCTGCGGCTTCAATTCGGTCGGCATTTTGTCTTCCGGGGGCATCGGAAAGGCGCTCGCCTTTTGGATCAAGGAAGGGCACGCACCGGTCGATCTCGCCGATGTCGATGTTCTCCGCATGCAACCGTTCCAATCGAACAAGACGTATCTTTACGATCGGACTAAAGAGGTTCTTGGCCTTCTGTTCGATATGCATTGGCCGTACCGTCAATACACGACCGCGCGTAATGTTCGTCAAGGCGTCTTCCATGATCGGTTGAAGGCGCTCGGTGCAGTGATGACGGAGGCTGCTGGATGGGAAAGGCCTGGGTACTTCTCCCTCGACGGAAAGGCGAAGGAAATCGAATATTCATACGGCCGACAAAACTGGTTCGATATCGTCGGTCAGGAGTGCCGGAATGCAGCCGGGAAAGTCGCACTCTTCGATCAGAGTTGCTTCGTCAAGTATATGGTCGACGGGCGGGACGCCTGTGCGGTCCTCAGCCGGATCTGTGCCAACAATGTGGACGTGCCCGTTGGCAAGCTTGTTTACACACAGTGCCTAAACGAGCGGGGTGGAATAGAGGCGGACATTACAGTCACTCGGCTTGCGGAAGATTCTTACCTGGTCGTGACGGCGGCGACGTCGCAAACACGCGACTTAGTTTGGTTGCGACGCAACACTCCAGATAAGGCCCACGTTTTTATCCGGGATGTGACGTCGGGATTGCCGATGCTCGGTCTTATGGGGCCTAGTGCGAGGCCGTTGCTTGAGCGGTTGTCAGGTTGCGACCTCTCGAATTCGGCCTTTCCGTTCGCATCCAGCCAGGAAATTGAGATCGGCTATGCGAAGCTACGCGCAAGTCGCGTCACGTATGTGGGCGAGCTCGGGTGGGAGCTGTACGTGCCGGCCGAGTTCGCTGCGCATGTTTTTGACAGGATCGTTGAGGTGGGCGCTGATTACGGCTTGTCACAGGCTGGCTACTTCGCCCTTGGCTCTATGCGCATGGAGAAGGGCTATCGCCACTGGGGCCATGACATCGGGCCCGAAGATACACCCTACCAGGCTGGCCTCGGCTTTGCAGTGAAATTGGAAAAACCGGAAGGGTTCATTGGCCGCGAGGCGTTGCTGCGACAGAAGGAACAAGGACCCCTCCGCCGCCGGCTGGTGCAATTCCGCATGGTCGAACCAGATGCCCCTCTTGTATATCACCAAGAACCCATATGGGCCAATGGTCGCCTCGTCGGATCTGTCACCTCTGGCGCCTATGGACATCGTGTCCGAGCCTCCCTCGGCATGGGCTACGTCGAGAACGACGACGGAGTCGATGCTTCGTTCCTTTCCGCGTCACAATTCGAGATCGAGGTGGCAGGATGGCGCCACAAAGCCGTAGCCCAATTTGCTGCACAGTATGATCCATCCAATTCAAAGATACTGGCGTAGAGTCAGCATTATCCGAGCCTTGTCTGCAGCAAGAGTACGTCGAAGGGTACCTAGATGAAGTCAGCCGACCGCATGTTTTTTGGTGGCCCAATCCGAACCATGGATCCGGCGAATCCAATCGTTGAGGCTGTTGCAGTTCGAGAAGGCAGGATCCTGGCGGTAGGTTCCAAGAAGGATGTCGATCTGCTGTGCGGTGCGGGCACTGAGAGAACAGATCTGAGGGGCAACGCGATGCTCCCCGGATTCGTTGAGGCGCATAGTCACCCCATGGTGAGTGGGCTCCTGTGGGGCGATCCAGTGGTGGATATTCGAGCGGTTCACGAACCGAGCTTCTCGGCGGTGATCGCGAAGATGCGCCGTCGTGTAGCGAAAGCCAAGCCCGAGGAGATCATCTTCTTCCTCGGACTTGATCCGCAATTGCACGAGGGAATGGAAGAGCCATCCCGCGAACTGCTCGACGACATCGCTCCGGACAATGCCATCCTTGTCGGAACCTCCAATACCCATGGAATGTACATAAACACGAAAGCGCTTGCCGCTTTTGGTATCGCTGCTGATTACGTCCCACCCTCCGATGGAAAAGTCTTCAAGGCCGCAGATGGTCTTCCTTGGAAGTTTGAGGAAACGGCAGCCTGGCTAGTGATGGATCGATTTTTCGAAATTTGCGGCGACGAGCGGAAGAAGCGCAGCTTCGAGGAGTGGGTGCAGAAGTTCGTAACGGCAGGCTATACCACGACGTCGGAAATCGGGATCAGTTCCGGCAATGCACGGCTGCTTCAGGCCGTCGTAAAATCGCGGCCAAACCCACTTCGTATTGTTGGATACGAATCCAGTTCGAGCGCTGAGGTATCGGTTCCTCTGAATTTTGGCGACGACGATTTCCGCATGATTGGCGTCAAGATAATCGCGGACGGCTCCATCCTGTTGGGAAACGTGTGGAGCACCCATCCTTACCTCAACAATAACATGACTCTTAAGGGAATGGGATTGCCCGAGAACAGCACTGGACATCCGAGCTATTCAGAAGACAAGTTGCACGCGATGGTTCTCAAATACGTAGGTGAGGGATGGCAGATAGCCGTTCATGCCCAGGGCGATCGGACGATCGACATGGTCCTGAATGTCTACGAGAAGGTGATCGATAAGGTCGGGCCTGACAAAGTATCAGGTCCGCTTCGCATCGAGCATTGCGGGATGATGCGCGAGGATCAGATCGACCGCGCCATTCGACTGGGCGTCGTCTGCTCCTACTTTCTGCCTTACATCCATCATTGGGGCGAGGCGATCCGTGATTACCTGCTTGGCGAAGAGCGCGCGGCTCGTCACATGCCGTCAGGCTCCGCCTCGAAAAAGGGCATGCGAGTTTCCTATCACTGTGATTCTCCAATGACATGGCCAGATGCGCTGGTGTGTCTGAACGTCGCGGTCAACCGAAGCACGCTGAAGGGCGCAGTGCTTGGTCCTGAGCAGCGCGTTTCAATGGAGGAGGCGCTAAAGGCGATTACGATCGACGCGGCATATCACTTGCAGATGGATGACAGAGTCGGAAGCATCGAGCTTGGCAAATACGCCGATTTCGTTGTTCTCGGACAGGACCCAGTCGCATGCGAACCGGGCCGAATTCTTCAAATCCCGGTTCTCGGGACAATCGTCGGCGGGATCGACACTGATGAGGCATTACGCACAGCATTGGGCTCTTCCCAAGATTCAGCTCATTGACGCGGTCGGCTGCAATTTCGCGGCACCAAGCCGACGCATGAGACCGCGGATAAAGATACCGCTACGGAGTATCGTCATGGCACGAAAACACGATGCCGTTATTTTGCCGGCGAAAACATTTTCGGAGACTTCGAGAAGGTCGGGCAAGGCACCCTCTCATCCGCTTTATCGCCGCCTGAGCAGCAAGTCTTTGCTCCTCGGTTGCCTAACTATCATTCGCACTCAAATCGGCAAACAGTGCAGGTCAAAATGAGCGAGATCACGGTATACCGGGCACGCAGAGTCATCACAATGGATGTCGGTCGGCCTTTTGCTCATTGTGTCGCCGTCATGGACGGCCGTGTCCTGTCGACCGGAACAATCGATTCCATGCGGCCATGGCTCAGCCGTCATTCCTACAAGATCGACGACACATTCGCGGATAAGATCATCATGCCAGGGCTGATCGATCCGCATACGCATTTCGCTCTCTCGGCTGGCTACCTGGCTACGCACTACATTGGGCCGATTGATTCGCCCGGGCCGCAGGGGATCAATCGCGGCCTGCCGACGCGGCCCGAGGTCATTGCCAAACTGCGAGAGGCTGACAGTTCCGCTTCCGATCCCACTGCACCGTTGATTGCTTGGGGGTTAGATCCAGCGTCGCAGGGAGGTCATCTCCACCGCGACGAACTGGACGAGGTCTCCACCACACGACCCATCTGGGTCATTTCCTACGCGCCGCACTTCACTTATCTGAATAGCGTTGCGATTGCATGTGCCAAAATTCCAACAGATTCGAAGGTCCACGGGGTGATGCGATATCCCGACGGGCGATTGAATGGTCAGTTCGTCGAGCTTGAGGCTGGCCGCCTTGCGCTCGGCGCAATGCGGGATGTGCTGGCCGAGCGAGGGGGCGCAGAGGGCCTGCGCAGGATGGGCGATATCGCGCGCAAGGCGGGCGTGACCACGACCGCCGAAATGGGCAACAACGAAAGCGAATGGCAGTTGCATTCGACAGTGGTGTCCGACCCAAACTATCCAGTCCGCATGGGGCTCGTGCCATTGGAAATGGGTCTCTACGCGGATCACGGCGGCAAGGCCGCGGATTTCCTGTTGGATGCAATGAGGCGGAGCACCGATAAGTTGTTTATCCGTGGCATTAAATTCCTGTCAGATGGCTCATTCCCTGCGATGTCACTGCGCCTGAATTTCCCCGGTTATCTCGATGGAAGTAACGGCCTAAGAAACGACATTCCCTGGAATGAGCTTCACGAACGAATGCTTCCGTTCTGGAAGGCCGGAATTCAAATCCATTGTCACGCTAATGGGGATGAGGCGATTGATGCTTCGCTCGATGCGCTTGCCAGGCTGCAAAACATCGTACCAAAATTCGATCATCGCTTCACGCTGGAGCACTACTGCATCAGCAGGCCGGACCAGGCGCGCCGCCTCAAGGCGCTTGGTGGGATCGCTAGCGTGAACAACTACTTTGTGCACTATCGTAGCCACGTGCACAGTGAACACGGGTTTGGTCCGGACCGCTCAGAAGCAGTGGCACGGCTTGGTTCTCTGGAACGTGAGGGCGTGATCTTCGCGTTGCATTCCGATTATTCACTTGTTCTTGTGCCTCTGCATCCGCTCACGGCCGCATGGGTTGCCGTAAATCGGATTGCTCGCGATGGTAAAACGGTTCTTGCCCCGGGCGAGAGGATTGGTGTCGAACGCGCGTTGCGAGCAATCACCATCGACGCTGCGTACGTCCTCGGCGCTGAGCAGAAGCTGGGCAGCCTGGAGCCTGGTAAGTTTGCTGACTTCGCGATCCTGGAGAGCGATCCGTTTGAAGTCGATCCAATTGCACTGAAGGACATCAAGATCTGGGGCACAGTTCTCGGCGGAAAGCTGCAGCCGGCATGACTCGCGAACCGCAGAAGCCGCCAGATGGCGCACCAGCTTCGCGCCGTCGCGAGGCCATGACGATGCTGATGGGAATATTCGAAGCTGCTCGGCTGATCCCACCAGGCGTTCAAACGGGCCCGACGCTGCCGTTGACCCTTATCAGCGGCTTCCTCGGCGCTGGAAAGACGACTCTGATAAATCGACTGCTCTCCGAACGTCATGGGCGGCGGATTGCCGTCCTCGTCAACGATTTTGGTGCGATCAACATCGACCAGGACTTGATACGCTCTCGTAGCGACGAAGCCATCGGCCTGACGAACGGATGCGCCTGCTGTTCGATCTCGGGAGATCTCACCAAGGCGTTGCTGCGGCTGCTTCAGCGGTCCGACCCGCCCGATGCAGTTGTCCTCGAAGCCAGCGGGGTCGCCGATCCACACGGCATCGCACAGGTCGCGCTGGCCAACCCTGCAATCCGGCTAAACGGTATCCTGACTTTGGTGGATGCGGAAACATTCCTAGACCGCGTTCAAGACCCTGAAACTGCGTGGCTTGTCTCGTCCCAACTTACGGCCGCGGATCTGATCGTTCTCAACAAGGTCGATCTGCTGAATGGCCGGACCGACTTCGTTCGTACTCGCATTGAGCAAATCGCGGCACCACGGACCATCGTTGAAGTCGTGCAGGCCGATATTCCCGTCGATGTCGTGCTCGGGATCAACACGGAGCGCACTTCGGGAGTCCGGTGCACGACGGAAGCGCACGCGTCGTCCTTCGCAAGCTGGACAGGCTCTTGGGACGTTCCGCTCGATCGAGAATTGCTTTTGGCTGGGCTGCGCCAGCTCCCGGCCAACGTCATCAGGGCGAAGGGGGTTTTCACCCTTGAAGATGACCCGGTGCATCGCTCTGTTTATCAGCGCGTTGGAAGGCGGGAGAGCTTTGATCAAGAGACAGCAGTTCGATCCTGTCGAACCTCTAGCCTCGTTATTATAGGTCCATCATCGGGGTGGAGCGCACGCGAGATCGAGCGGCATTTTGCTGCGGTGGCCACCCGTCCGGCGAAAACCATGCTGAAGGACCAATGATGACCGAGCTCTTGCGCTTGCTCGGGCTTGGCAGATTCACCAAGAATTGGCCGCGGTTGACGTCGGCTGCCTCAGCAGCCTTGGACAAGTGATCGCGAAACTCGGCTCTCTACTCCTCGTTTCACAGGCGCAATTTGCACGATCATCGAAGGCGCTCTTCAGGCGACGCTCGGAAATGGCGGCCTGCGTGGCTGCCAATCATACGGTGTGTTCGCGGCCGAATTCGCGGAAAAGGTCGATAGGTGCACCTTCAGCCACGGCACGAGCAAATCGGCTATGGGTCGCCGGCCTCACATTCCAAAGCTCACATCGCCTCCCGTGGTTGCGCGCGACATAAACCCTCCGACTCTGGCCGCTTAACGCAGAATTGCAGCAATGCGAGGGGATACATCGATGAATTTCAGCTTTAGCACACTGATACTATCCTGATGAAAGAACGAACCTTCCGTCGACCTCGAGGTCGCGGAGTCAAACACAAGTAGGGACGGAATGCTTCGGCTGGTCAACCGCAGACGCCTCATCTACGACCATCCGTATGGTCTCGACGGTAAGCTCGAGAAGCTGCAATCCATCAAGAACGAAGGTCGTGGTCTGGTAGTCGGTGGCGCCGCGATAGCTGGGACGCTAGGACGCGCGGAGGAGGTAACAAAGCCGATGCCAGACACGAACGATGCCTTCGTGAAGTTTTCTGACATTCAGAAGACCTACGACGGCGAAACGTTAGTCGTCAAGAATCTCAATTTGGAAATCAGGCGGGGCGAGTTCTTGACCATGCTGGGGCCGTCCGGCTCCGGCAAGACGACGACGCTCATGATGCTCGCCGGCTTCGAGGTGCCCACCCAAGGCTGGATTCTTCTGCAGGGGCGCTCCATCCACAACATGCCCCCGCATAAGCGCGACATCGGCATGGTGTTTCAGAATTACGCGCTCTTTCCGCATATGACCGTGGAGGAGAACCTCGCCTTTCCGCTCAAAGTGCGGAAGCTCTGCAAAAGCGAGATCGAGGCCAGGATCAAGCGCGCGCTGGACATGGTCCGGCTCGGCGCCCACGGCAAGCGTCGGCCCGGTCAACTGTCCGGCGGCCAGCAGCAACGCGTCGCGCTTGCCCGAGCCCTCGTCTTCGATCCCAAGCTCGTTCTGATGGACGAGCCACTCGGCGCGCTGGACAAGCAGCTGCGTGAGCAGATGCAGCTCGAGATCAAGCATATCCACGAGAATCTCGGCATCACCGTGGTCTATGTGACGCATGACCAGGGCGAGGCATTGACCATGTCGGACCGCATAGCGGTGTTCAACGATGGGCTCATCCAGCAACTCGCCGCGCCCGCCGAACTGTACGAGAGGCCGCAGAACGCCTTCGTCGCACAATTTGTAGGCGAGAACAACCGACTGCACGGCAAGGTCGTTGCGATGAATGACGCGACCTGCAAGGTGGAGATTCCGGGCGCGGGCAATGTGCAAGCGCTGGCGATCAATGTCGAGGCGGTCGGTCGATCGACCCTGTTGTCGTTGCGTCCGGAGCGAGTGAAGCTGAACCCGACACCGGGCTCGCTGCCCAATGTCTTCAGTGCGCGGGTTGCGGAGGTGATCTATCTGGGCGACCACGTGCGTGCCCGCGTCTCAGTCTGTGGCCATGATGACTTTGTGATCAAGCTGCCGAATTCGGAAGGCGTGGTGCAGGTCGAGCCCGGTGCTGCGATCACCGTTGGCTGGAAAACGGAGGATTGTCGGGCGCTCGACGCGTCATGACGATGACCCGATGCGCGGTTCACAGGGCTCAGCGCCGGGTATTTGACAGCGCCGCTCCAATCTTGGGGCGATATAGCAGGGGAGAGTAAGACGATGAGGTCATTTTTGATGATCGCCAGCGCCTTGGCCATAACAGGCCTGGTGGAGACCGTACTGATGCCAGTGAAGCCTGCCTTCGCGGGCGATCAGCTGACGATCACCTCTTGGGGTGGGGCGTACCAGATGAGCCAGCGCAAGGCCTATTTCGAGCCCTTCTCGAAGGCCACCGGGATCAAGATCATCGAAGACGAGTACACTGGCGACATCGGCAAGATACACGCCATGGTCAAGTCTAAGACGGTGAGCTGGGACGTCGTCGACGTCTCCCCCGGACGGGCCATGCAGATGTGTGCCGAGGGCATCATCGAGCCGATCGACTGGAACAAGCTGGGCCTCGACCGAGCCAAGTTCTTGGGGCCTGACAAGCTTGACTGCGGAGTGCCGACGTCAGCTGCTGCCACTGTCGTCGCGTATGACAAGGATCGGCTGCCGAACGGCCCGAAGACCATCGCCGACCTGTTCGACGTAAATAAATTCCCTGGCAAGCGCGGACTATATAAAGATCCTTCAGGCAATCTCGAGTGGGCGCTGATCGCCGACGGCGTGGACATGAAGGACCTCTACAAGGTCCTCAATACGCCCGAGGGAATCGACCGCGCCTTCAAGAAGCTCGACACGATCAAGAAGGATGTGATCTGGTGGGCGGCCGGCGCGCAGCCGCCGCAGCTACTGGCCGACGGCCAGGTCATCATGTCCTCGGCTTACAACGGCCGAATCTACGATGCCATCAAGAACTCCGGCAAGCATTTCGAGATCATGTGGGACGGCGCGCAGATGGGTTGGGATATCTGGGTCATTCCTAAGGGCAATCCGCGGCTGGATGACGCCTACAAGTTCCTTGCGTTCGCCAGTTCGCCCCAGGTACAGGCCAGCCTGACGCGCTACATCGCTTACGCTCCCGCCAACAAGGATGCGATCGCGCTTATCGATCCGGCGATCCTGCCCAACATTCCGACTGCGCCCGATCATATAGCCATCGCGCAGCCAGTCGACGTGGCCTTCTGGGCTGAGAAAGGCAGTGAGCTCCGCCAGCGCTTTAACGCATGGCTCGCGAAGTAGACGACGGAAAAGAACGGCAGGGAGGGCTTCCGTTCTCCTTGCCACGCAGTGAGGATCTGAGAGAGGAGTCGATGGCCGTCCAAATCGCAGACCGTCTTGACGGAATGCCGCTGCGAATCAGGCTACAGCGCGTCGAGCGCCGCGGCAAGCTAAGAGCTTTCACCCTCGTCCTGCCGCTCCTGCTGTTCATCCTGATCGCCTTTGTCTTGCCGATCGGCCGGATGATGTTCAGTGCGATCCATGACAATACGCTGCTGGCGCTGATGCCGCAAACCATGTCAGCGCTAAGGGCTTGGGATGGCAAGGACCTACCCGACGAGCGCGCCTATGCCGCTCTCGCCGGAGACCTCAAGCAGGCCTGGGCGCAGAAGACCGCGGGCGTGATCGGCCATCGGATGAACTACGAACTGCCTGGCGCTGCCAGCCAGGTGATGTCGAGCGCCCGAAAGGTGAGCGAGCTTCCCGCCGGTCCCTACAAGGCGGCACTGATCGAGATCAATCCACTCTGGGGCCAGCACGCCGTCTGGAGCCTGCTGAAGCGCGGAAGCTCTGCCTATACGGCCTATTACCTACTGCGTTCAGTCGATTACCAGTATGGCCCCGACAGCCAGATCGTCGCATCACCGCCGGAGAACGCGATCTTCCGCGACACATTCCTGCGCACGCTTGGCATCAGCATCGGCGTGACCGCCGCGACTCTGCTGCTGGGCTTTCCGCTCGCCTATCTTTTGGCGACATTGCCGGTCAGGACCAGCAACTTGCTGTTGATCATGGTCGTGCTGCCATTCTGGACCTCGGTGCTGGTGCGTACTACCGCTTGGGTTGTGCTCCTGCAGGAGCATGGCGTCATAAACGAGATGTTGATGGCGCTACATATCTTATCGCAACCCGCGGAACTCATCTTCAACCGTGTGGGCACGGTGGTGGCGATGACCCATATCCAGCTGCCCTTCACGCTGTTACCGATCTACAGCGTAATGAAGACGATCTCGTCCAGCCATGTCCGCGCCGCCCGCTCGCTCGGCGCCAGCCCATTCTACGCCTTCTGGAAAGTCTACTTCCCCCAGACACTGCCGGGGATCGGCGCCGGCTGCCTGCTGACCTTCATTCTGTGCCTAGGCTACTACGTCACGCCCGCGCTCGTCGGGGGGCCGAGCGACCAGATGGTCAGCTACTTTGTCGCCCTCTACACGAACGAAGAATTCAACTGGGGCATGGCCTCGGCCCTTGGTGCCATCCTGCTCATCGTGACCCTGTTGCTCTACTATGTCTACAACAAGCTGGTCGGCGTCGACCAGATCAAGATGGGCTAGAAAGATGGCCGCTTCCGCCTATGCCTCTCTGACGGAGAAGTGCTGGTACTATCTGCACCGGCTGATCTGCGGGGCAGTGCTGCTGTTTCTGATCGCGCCGATCCTCGCGATTATCCCACTCTCATTCAATTCGGTGCCCTTCTTCACCTATCCGATGTCCGGGCTGTCGCTGCGCTGGTATGAGGAGTTCTTTTTGACCAGCCGGTGGCAAGGCGCGTTGCACAACTCGATCTTCGTCGCCCTATCGGTCACGCTGCTGTCAACCGTTCTGGGCACGCTTGCCGCGCTCGGGCTCAGCCGCCCGAACTTCCCTTGGCGCACGGCGGTGATGAGCCTGCTGATCTCTCCCATTATCGTCCCAGTTGTAATCACAGCCGTGGCCGTGTATTTCTTCTATGCCGAGGTCGGGCTGCTCAATACCTATGCCGGGCTGATCCTGGCGCACACCACGCTGGCCACTCCGTTCGTGGTCGTTACCGTTACCGCAAGCTTGACGGGTTTCGACCGCTCGCTGACCCGCGCAGCCGCCGGACTGGGCGCGTTGCCGATCACGATCTTCTTCAAAGTCATCCTGCCGCTCATACTTCCAGGCATAATCTCCGGTTCGCTGTTCGCCTTTCTCACCTCCTTCGACGAGTTGGTGATCGCTCTTTTCGTCGCCAGCCCGGAACAGCGTACCTTGCCGAAGGCCCTGTTTTCCGGCATTCGCGAACAGATGAGTCCGACCATTGTTGCCGCTTCGACTGTGCTGATTCTGTTCGCTGTCGCCATACTGACCACGGTCGAACTGCTGCGGCGGCGTTCAGAGCGGTTGCGCGGCATCCGTAACACCTGACGGTTCGTGTCGCATGTTGGCACCACGTGTGAAATGGACAAAGGATTTCCTACCTCGCTGAAGGTCTTAGTGCCGACAAAGCGGGTGGTCGATTACAGCGTCCAGGTCAAGGGCAATGGATCAGGCGTTGAACTCGCCAACACAAGGTGTCAATGAACCATTCAATGAAATCGCGATCGAGGAAGCGCTGCGCCTGAAGAAGGCTGGCAAGACCACCGAGGTCCTGTGGTCTTCATTGGTCCGACGCAGGCGTTGGAGACAATCCGCACCGGTCTCGCCATGGGCGCTGGTTCCGGCATCCTTCCGATAACCGACGGCAATGTCGAACCGGAGGCGGTCGCCAAGATCCCGAAGAAGATTGCAAGAAGAGCAGCCAATCCTGATCATTCTCGGTACCCAAGCGATCGACGATGACAGCCGCCAGACCGGACAGACGCTGGCCGCTCTGCTTGGATGGTCACAGGCGACGTTTGCCTCCGAGTCTGCCGCGTTCCCCGTCATGCGCTTGTCAGCAGTGTTGATCGTCGCGCTGACTCGAGCAAATTCCACATCAAGCGTTAGCTGCGCGAGATTATGATTTCCTGCATTCGCCGTCAGCCCAGGAGTAACGTTTAAGGGGGCAATCGCTGAGAAAGTGCTCGGTCCGGCAAAGTCGTACCGATCCGCTTTCTGGTGAGTTCGACAAATCAGCGTCGGCCTGATTAATCATGACGCCGAAGTCGGCGTAAAGTGGAAATGATAATGCAGCCGTCGGGTGAACCACGCCTGGATCCTTCAGTGTCTTGTGAATGGCGCAGTTGTCCGTGGCGATATGAACGTCGAGCCTTTGGGGACCTGACCATCGATATGTTTGAGGAATTTCAAGAACCCGATCGCCAGGTGGCCCTGACGCAATATCGAGTGCCCCAAGAAGCTTGGTGTGTCATGCCGCACATCTCCGTGCGTGCGACCTCCCCGTACTCATCATCGACAAGACTGGCTGCTGGCGATCAAGTGCTCGGATCTGACTTTCTCTTTCGTGCTGAGGACAGGGTCTAGGCTGGCGGCTACATGTAAAGGTCGACCATATCGCGCCTTACCGATGAACGGCGGATCACTCGAAAAGATTGTATCTCTCTGCGGTGTGGCGGCAGATCGAGCGCCATCCAAAATTGGGCGGACTCGATCCGCGGCCATCGAGCGGATCGACCAGTGCGTCGCATCGGCCGGCGTCGCGCGCAAAGTCCACTCGCTCACAGCAGCGACCTGATCGTCGTTGATGGTCGGAGGGCGGCCAGAGCGGGGGCCTCCTCACGCAGGCCATCACAACGGTTCCCTCAAAAACCGTCAGCGCCGCTTGAAAACGGTATTTCGTGGATACCGCGTTCGGCGGCTAAATGTGGTCGTAGGCAACACAGATTCTCGAAGTGGGCTGGACTGCGCTAGTGAAGACGCATTTCTCTGTCTGCGCGGCAAGCCAACGAATTATGTGGGGAACATGCTGAAAACGTGCGCTGTTTCCAAGCAAGAGCAGGAAAAAGGCATCGGATTCAAGTAATGATGTATTGGCGCAACACAGCGGCTGCTGTTCTGCGTTGGGTGCAATCGAGAGGGTTTCATGCGAAATTATACTTGTCTCAGGTAGAGTGGCCGCAGCTGGCGTTGCGCTGCTCAGTTTGATGCCGTCGCATTCATCGTAAAGCCAAGCTTCGCGCCTAATATGAACCCTAGCTCACATTGCCCCCGCCTTTTGTGAAGGAGAACTTCGGCGTTATACGCTTCGGTGGTATTCACTGGACTAGACAAAGACTTCGCTCAAGGTAATGGTGCACACTTGCGTCCGATCCGGTGATCGCCCAAACAGACCGTGGAATTGTATGGCTGACGCCAAGATCAAGACGGGTTCAGCCTCCGGCAAGCTTCCGTGCCGCAAGCTCGCAGTCGGGTTTGTCTTATTGCCGAGCTTTACTTTGATCGCCTTCTCCTCGATCATCGATCTGTTGCGGTTGGCCGCAGATGAGGGGGACCGAAGTCGTCCCGAACGCTGCTCCTGGAGCATTCTCGCGCCGGATCTTAAGCCGATATCGGCAAGTTGTGGCTTGCATGTGGCGCCTTGGGAGACGTTCGACCGGCCAGAACGGTTCGACTACATCGTGGTCGTCGGCGGATTGCTGGATCGCGGCCTCATCTATCATTCCAAGACGTTGCAGTTCCTTCGCCAGGCAGCCGCTCGTGGCGTATCGATTGCGGGCGTGTGCACTGGAAGCTTTGCATTAGCCGAGGCGCAGCTTTTGCGGGGGCGCAAGTGCTGCGTGAGCTGGTATCATTTTCCAGATTTTGTTGAGCGTTACGCCGATATCACTCCTGTTGGGGACCAACTATTTATCCAAGACGGCAAGTTCATCACCTGTGCTGGCGGACTTGCAGCGCTCGATCTTGCGGCTTGGATGGTCGAACGGCACTTGGGGCCGGGTCGCGCCCAAAAGAGCCTGCATATCATGATCACCGACAAGGCCCGCCTTGCGGCCCACGCGCAGCCTCAACCACCAAGCATGGCGACAGTCGACGACACTCGGGTTCGACGCGCCATGCTGGTCATTGAGCAAAACCTGAGTACGCCGCCCAAGACGCGTGAGATAGCCACCAAGGTTGGTCTGTCGAAACGACAGCTCGAGCGGCTCTTTCGAAATGCCACGGGAAGGAGCATCCAAGGATTCTCACGCGATCTGCGCATTTTTTACGGCCTCTGGCTTCTTGCAGAGTCGGATAAATCCATCACATCGATTGCGACTGAGAGCGGCTTTTCAGATATTTCCCACTTCAATCGAATCTTTCGAGGGGCGTTTGGCTGCGCGCCTTCGATTGCCCGCCGTAACGGCATCGCTTCCATGAAGGCCCTTATTCACGGTTGGCAGGACAAGCAGGCAGGAAGTCCCGCCGCGCGGTTTGGCTCCATTGGATTATCAGCGTCAGATTGGAGGCTCATCCAGCAGCCGTTGATTACATCGTCTGACGGGAACAATGGAGGTGAGATGATTCGAGAGATTAAGAGCGATCCAGGGGGCTTCTTGCAACGCGAGCGCCGGCCGTACTTCTAATTGCCGGCCCGAATCAAGAAGTGTCAGCCCGTCATGGGCTTCATGTCGACGGCTGCCGTCTGCGCGTTGTCCAAACGCCAACATCATCAAAGTCTTCGCGGCAATGGGCGCGTGAGGGTTATGCACCGTTACCGTTACGGCATCCAATCTAGCATACGCTTGAAGTAATTCCTCCGCGATCGCCGCAGCCAGTGGCTCGAGCAAGGAACGTCTCGAACCGGCAAATGACTTTGTCACTAGGGTCACAACCTCTGAGTAGTCTATGTATCATTGATATTGTCAGAGCGGACCGCATCAAGCTGGTCGGCGTGTAGATCGACGTCGATGGCAAACCTCTGGCCGAACTGCGTTTCGTGAGGAAGAAGCCCATGCCGGGCGTGTACGACCAATCCTTTATGAAAATAGTGTTGTCAAAGCGATGGCCGAACATGGCTATCAATGCGCTCCTCAGCAGTGCGCCTGTTGATCGGATAGACAATTCCTCAGGATAACCTCCTTCGAGGATAAAGGTGCTCTGGCCATGCTGACCAGCATGAGCGTGCCAATACTCTTGGATTTGTGCGGCATTTACCCACGGCGCGGCAGAAGGACTTGGTGTTGTATCTCATCAAATCGCTCCGCAAAGGCGGAATCGGCGTCCTGTTGCTGTGTCGCCAATATCCAAGTTTGTTGGCGCTCTTATGCCTGTATGCCGGAGAGGCACACGGTAGCTTTGCTGCGAGGAACACGCCAGATGCAACGATTCTCAATATTCTCTCTCTTGCGCGGAGGATCTACGGGCCAACTCCACTGGCAGGCCCAATGGCGTTCGCCCGATCCCAAGCCTGCATATGATGTTGTCATCATCGGAGGAGGCGGCCATGGGCTCGCCACGGCGTTTTATCTTGCCAAGAAACACCGGATAACCAATGTCGCGGTCGTCGAGAAGGGATGGCTTGGAGGCGGCAACACCGCACGAAATACCACGATCATCCGATCGAACTATCTGTTCGACGAGAGTGCGAGGCTCTATGACCACGCGCTAAATCTGTGGGATGGCCTATCGGCAGAGCTGAATTACAACGTGATGTTTTCTCCGCGCGGCGTATTGATGCTCGCGCACAACATTCACGATGTCCAGGTCTTCAAGCGTCATGTCCATTCCAATCGGCTGAACGGTGTCGAGAACGAATGGCTCTCGCCGGAGCAATGCAAGGCGTTCTGTCCACCGCTCAACGTAGGCGGCTCCATGCGCTACCCGATCCTGGGCGGTGCACTGCAGCGCAAGGGCGGGACCGCGCGACACGATGCGGTGGCTTGGGGGTACGCGCGAGCGGCTGACGCCCTAGGGGTCGATCTCATTGAGAACTGCGAAGTCACGGGCATTCGCCGTGGACCGTCTGGCGGCGCCGAGGGCGTCGAGACGACGTGCGGTTCGATTCGAGCGAAGAAGGTCGCCATCGTAGCCGCAGGCAACAGCAGTGTCGTCGCCCGTATGGCGGGCTTACGCCTGCCGCTCGAAAGTTTTCCGTTGCAAGCGCTGGTGTCTGAGCCGGTCAAGCCCGTGTTCCCGTGCGTCGTGATGTCGAACACGATTCATGCCTACCTCTCGCAATCTGATAAGGGCGAGCTCGTCATTGGTGCCGGTACTGACGCGTACATCTCGTACACGCAGCGAGGCGGTCTTCACATCGCCAATCACACGCTGGATGCCGTCTGCGAATTGGTGCCGATGTTCCGCAGGCTGCGCATGCTCCGAAACTGGGGCGGTATCGTCGACGTCACGCCTGATCGATCGCCGATCATTGCCAAGACGCCAATACCGGGTCTCTTTATCAATTGCGGGTGGGGAACTGGCGGTTTCAAGGCGACACCGGGGTCGGGCGATCTGTTCGCGTGGACCATCGCAAAGGACGAGCCGCATCCAATCAATGCCCCATTCACGATCGAGCGATTCCGGGACGGATTCCTGATCGACGAGGCGGCCGCGGCTGCCGTGGCTCATTAGCGAGAGATCCAGCGATCATGCTTCTGATCAATTGCCCATATTGCGGTCCGAGGCCGGAGCTCGAATTCATCTATGGTGGCGAAGCACATATCAGCCGACCCGCGGATCCAATGAGCCTCGATGATGAGGCGTGGAGCGCGTATCTCTATCTGCGAAGCAATCCCAGAGGAATGCACGCCGAACGCTGGCGTCATATCCATGCCTGCGGCCGGTACTTCAATGCGCGCAGGAGTACTGTCAACGACAAGATCGCCGACACCTACGTGATCGGATCGAACTCTCCGCTCAATGAGGGTGGAGCGGCGTCATGAGCACCCAATTCCGTGTGGCGACAGGAGGGCGCATCGACCGCAGCAGGCCTGTCCGTTTCACTTTCGACGGAAAGTCCTATCAGGGATTTGTCGGAGACACGCTGGCGTCTGCGTTGATTGCCAACGGCGTCCATCTCATAGGCCGGTCGTTCAAGTACCATCGTCCGCGGGGCATCATGACGGCCGGCCCCGAGGAGCCGAACGCACTGGTGGGGGTGGGACGCGATGAGGCTCACTACACCCCGAACTTGAGGGCGACGCAGGTCGAAATCTACGAAGGTATGGTCGCGGCAAGTCAGAACCGCTGGCCGGCTTTGGCTTTCGACATCGGCGCGGTGAACGAGGTCCTGTCGGCATTTCTTCCGGCCGGCTTCTATTACAAGACATTCATGTGGCCCAAGGCGGCCTGGAAGCATATCTACGAGCCTTTGATCCGCCGGGCCGCGGGTCTGGGCCGGGCTCCGACCAAGGCCGACTCCGATCGCTATACACAGATCTATGCCCATTGCGATGTGCTGGTCATAGGCGCCGGACCGGCCGGGATTGTGGCAGCCATCGCTGCGGCGCGAACCGGCGTAAGGGTGTTGCTCTGTGACGAGCAAGCGGAGATGGGTGGCTCCCTTCTGGCTGAAACCGTCGCAAAAATCGACGGGCGACCCGCGGCCGATTGGTGCAGAGCCATGCTGGCCGAACTGGCCTCATTGCCGAACGTCACCCTGATGGCGCGCACGACGGCATTTGGCTGGTATCCACACAATCTCATCGGGCTCAATGAGCGTGTTTCCGATCATTTGGTTGCGGGAGGCAAGTTGCCTCGCGAGCGGTTGTGGCAAGTGAGGGCGCAAGAGGTCGTGCTTGCGACAGGCGCAATCGAGCGACCGATCGTGTTTCCGGACAACGATCGGCCAGGCGTCATGATGGCGGAGGCCGCTCGCACTTACGTCAATCGCTTCGGCGTGCTAACGGGAACCCGCGCCGTTGTGGTTACAGCTTGCGACAGCGCCTACCGCGCCGCGCTCGATCTTCAAGTTGCGGGAATCGTAATTGCGGCAATTGCCGATCTTCGCAGCAGCCCGAGTGGATACTGGGTGGAGCTCGCTAGGGAGAAGGGTATCGACGTTCTGCCACAGACTTCGCTCGCCAGCACGAGCGGCCGTCTGCGCGTGTCTTCGGCAACACTCGTGTCGACCGATGCAGGAAAGCCTGAGCGACGAAGGATTGACTGCGATCTGGTCCTGATGTCGGGCGGGTTTACGCCGAGCGTGCATCTGTTCTCGCAGTCGCGCGGCCAGCTCAAGTACGACAGTGGTTTGCAGGCCTACCTTCCTGACGTGTCCGTCGAGCGGGAAAGGTCGGTTGGCGCTTGCCGCGGTGTCTACGATCTTGCGACGGTGCTGGATGACGGCTTTTCAGGCGGTCTGGCCGCTGCGTCCCGGGCCGGTGCCGGCAACGTTTCGATCTCACACGAGTTTTCGGTCGAAGCGCGCAGCGTGGCATCGGGCCGTTTGATCGGATCACCGACGAACGGCCGAAAGCAGATGGTGCGCGCGTGGGTCGATTTCCAGAACGACGTCACGACGAAGGACATTGCGCTGGCGGTACGGGAAGGGTTCAGAGGGATCGAGCACGTCAAGCGGTATACGACGACGGGGATGGCAACCGATCAGGGCAAGATCTCGAACATGAACGCGTTAGATATCGTGGCCGGACTGCGGAACGTATCGCCTC
Organism: Bradyrhizobium sp. USDA 4354; assembly: GCF_054060315.1. NCBI lineage: Bacteria > Pseudomonadati > Pseudomonadota > Alphaproteobacteria > Hyphomicrobiales > Nitrobacteraceae > Bradyrhizobium > Bradyrhizobium sp. USDA 4354. The sequence continues at coordinate 3,375,875 of NZ_JBSSDC010000001.1, forward strand.
CGCAGGTTGGGCACACGACCTTCCGGCCTCCTTACACGCCAATTACGTTTGGTGTCTTTGCCGGCCAGTCTCGCGGCGCATTGTTTGAGCCGGAGCGAAAGGCGCCGATTCACTCCTGGGCTGAACAAAGCGGTGCCGTCTTCGAAGACGTCGGCCTGTGGAAGCGCGCTCATTACTTCCCGAAGCCCGGTGAAACGATGCATGCTGCTGTTGCGCGCGAATGTCGGGTGACGCGGCAGTCGGTCGGCATCTTTGATGCCTCAACGCTTGGCAAGATCGAGATCGTCGGCAAGGACGCTGCCACATTCATGAACCGCATGTACGCCAACGGGTGGGACAAGCTTGAGCCCGGCCGGCTCCGTTATGGCGTCATGCTACGCGAGGACGGCTTCATCTTTGATGACGGCGTCATTGGTCGTCTTGCGCCGGATCGCTTCCATGTGACAACGACCACCGGCGGGGCGGCTCGTGTTCTGAACATTATGGAAGACTACCTGCAAACCGAATGGCCTGATCTCGAGGTCTGGCTGACCTCGACGACCGAGCAATGGGCGGTGACCGCGGTCCAGGGGCCCAATGCGCGCAAGGTGCTGGCGCCGCTCGTCAAGGGAATCGATCTCTCCGCCGAAGCGATGCCTCATATGAGCGTACGCGAAGGCTGGATCTGCGGTGTCCCGGCCCGGCTGTTCCGGGTCTCGTTTACGGGCGAACTGGGTTTCGAAGTCAATGTGCCCAGCGGATACGCCTTGGCGGTGTGGGAGTCGATCATGGCGGAGGGACAGAATTATGGCATCACGCCTTACGGGACCGAGACGATGCATGTTCTTCGCGCCGAGAAAGGCTACATCATCGTCGGGCAGGAGACCGACGGCACGGTAACGCCTGACGATGTCGGGTTGAGTTGGGCGGTCGGTAAGACCAAGAAGGACTTCGTCGGCAAGCGCTCGCTCGTAAGGGCGGCAATGACGCGAGACGATCGCAAGCAACTTGTTGGACTTCTGACCGTCGATGCCAGAACCGTCCTTGAAGAAGGCGCACAACTGGTCGCCGATCCGAATGAACGTATTCCCATGACCATGCTCGGGCACGTGACATCGTCCTACCAGAGCGAGGCGATTGGCAGGCCGATTGCGCTTGCCTTGATTCGCGGTGGAAGGGGGCGCATCGGCACGCGGTTATCGGTTCCAACCCACGCTGGAGCCGTTGACGTCGACGTCGTCCAACCCGTCTTCTACGATCCAAAAGGTTTGAGGCTCGATGCTTGATTCACGGATGCCGCAATCAAACGTTCTGACGCCGCTTGCATTGAAGACGCGCGTCATTCCTGATGCCATGCTCGCGGTGCTTCCCGACGTCGCGAAGTTCTCCTTCCGCGGACGTTCTTCGGCAGTGGCAGCAGCGTGCGATGCTTTTGGCGTCGAGCTGCCTCAAGTGGCGTGCCGCTTTACAACCAAGGGAGCAAGGTCCGCCCTCTGGCTTGGGCCGGATGAATGGCTGTTGCAGGCCGTCAGCGACGCGCCAGCTGAATTGTTTGCACACATCGAGAGCGCGCTGGCGGGTTGTCCCTACTCACTCGTCGACATCAGCCATCGTTCGGTAGCCTTTTCGATTTCGGGATCGAAGACCGAATATGTTCTCAATCACGGCTGTCCGCTCGATTTATCGATCGTGCAATTTCCCGTCGGTATGTGTACACGGACCGTGATCGGCAAGGCGCCCGTCGTGCTCTCGCGGTCGGATGCCTCCACTTTTCATGTTGATGTCTGGCGTTCGTTTGCTCCTTATCTATGGCAATTGCTGAACGAGGCCCGGAGTGAGCTCGCGCCATAGTATGATCAACGATTGGGGTGGTTTAACGTGATCTCGGTTTTCGAGCTGTTCAAGATTGGGATTGGCCCGTCTTCGTCGCACACGGTTGGCCCGATGAAGGCTGCTGCGGGCTTCAGTGGAGCCATAATCGCCGCGGGTCTCTTGCCGCGCCTTGACGCGGTTCGCGTCAACCTGTTCGGCTCTCTCGCATGGACCGGAAAGGGACATGGAACTGACAAGGCGGTCATTCTCGGGCTTGCCGGCCATTCACCCGAGACGATTGATCCAGATCTCGCAGAGACCCTTGTCGCGTCGGTGCGCCGTGACCGGCTGTTGAATTTTGTAGGTCAACTTTCAATCGCGTTCGACCCGGACACCGCTATCACGTTCGATCGCCTGGCCGCACCGCTCCAACACCCAAATACGCTGGCGTTCATCGCTCTTGATCGCGAGGGTGAGATGATCCAGGAGGAGCGATGGTGCTCCCTGGGGGGCGGGTTCGTCGTTCGTGAATCCGACCTCAGACGAGCACCTGCAACTGTTGCCACTCCCATTCCGCATCCCTTCCGGTCGGCAAAGGACCTACTGGAAATGGGGGCGGCGTCGCGCCTCTCGATTGCCGAACTAGTCTTCGCAAACGAAGCAGCTTCACGTGCACCACAGGATATCGAGCATCAGCTCGATCGGATTGTGGAAGTGATGATGGCCTGCATCGAGCGCGGAATGGTTACCCATGGTGAGCTCCCCGGAGGCTTGGGCGTCCGTCGCCGGGCACCCACTTTGTACCATAAGCTTGCCGCGTCGGCGGGGGCAAACGATCGGGCGCAACACGAAATTCTCGACTGGGTTAGCTTGTATGCCATTGCCGTCAATGAGGAAAACGCGTCTGGAAGCAGGGTGGTGACTGCGCCGACCAATGGAGCCGCCGGGATCGTGCCGGCGACCTTGCGATACTATCGTGATCATTGTCGTGGTGCCAACGCTGCAGGTGTGCGGCAATTTTTGCTAACAGCGTCCGCGATCGGCGCTTTGTTCAAGATGAACGCGTCGATCTCCGGTGCCGAGGTCGGTTGCCAGGGCGAAGTTGGTGTTGCCTGTTCCATGGCAGCGGCCGGTCTTGCGGCGGTCCTTGGCGGCAGCAATGCGCAAATCGAGAACGCTGCGGAAATCGGCATGGAGCATCATCTTGGGATGACCTGTGATCCTATCGGCGGGCTTGTTCAAGTGCCCTGCATCGAGCGAAATGCATTTGGCGCGATCAAGGCGATCAGCGCCGCTTCGCTCGCACTGCAAGGCGATGGATCCCATGTAGTGTCTCTAGATAAGGTCATCGCAACAATGCGAGAAACCGGCCGTGACATGCAGTCGAAGTACAAGGAGACCTCGCTCGGGGGGCTCGCGGCAAATCTCGCCGAATGTTAAGGAGTAACCTATGAATCAGATTAAGCTTGGCGGGTTCTTCTCCGCTGACATCGCCCAGAGCGACCCGCTCATTGCTGCAGTCATCAGAGACGAGCTCGATCGCCAACGGCGCGAGATCGAACTTATCGCGTCGGAGAATATCGTCTCGAACGCTGTGCTTCAGGCTCAAGGATCGGTTCTGACCAATAAGTATGCCGAAGGTTACCCCGGTCGGCGCTATTATGGCGGTTGCGAATTCGTTGACATAGTCGAGACTGTCGCCTGCGACCGTGCCAAGCAGTTATTTGGTTGCCAATTTGCAAATGTTCAGCCTAATTCGGGAAGCCAGGCCAATCAGGCCGTGTTCATGGCGCTGATGAAACCTGGCGACACCTTCATGGGGTTGGACCTTGCAGCCGGCGGTCATCTGACGCACGGCGCAAGGCCTAACATGTCCGGCAAATGGTTCAACGTCGTATCCTACGGTGTGCGGCCAGACGATCATTTGATCGACATGGAGGCACTTGAACGTACTGCACGGGAGTGCAAGCCGAAGTTGATCATCGCCGGCGGGTCGGCCTATTCGCGCTTCTGGAATTTTGCCGCCTTTCGTAAGATCGCGGATTCCGTCGGCGCTTATCTCTTGGTCGACATGGCACATTTCGCCGGCCTCGTTGCAGCTGGCATCCATCCGTCGCCATTCCCATATGCACATGTCGTCACGTCGACGACGCACAAGACACTGCGAGGCCCGAGGGGAGGGATTGTTCTTACCAATGACGAGGACTTAGACAAGAAGATCAACTCGGCGATTTTCCCTGGTCTGCAGGGAGGCCCGTTGATGCATGTGATTGCGGCCAAGGCGGTGGCGTTTGGGGAAGCGCTTTTGCCGGAATTTCGCGACTACGCATGCAGTGTAGTTGCTAACGCTGTAACGCTTTCGAACGAACTCCAGGCGAGAGGCTATGCGATCGTTTCGGGGGGAACAGAAAATCACCTGATGTTGGTCGACCTGCGTTCCAGGGGATTGACGGGGAAGGCGGCAGAAATCGCACTCGGGCGCGCTAGGATTACTTGCAACAAGAACGGAATCCCGTTCGACCAAGAGAAACCGACCGTCACTTCAGGAATTCGGCTCGGTACTGCAGCGGCAACTTCGCGCGGCTTTGGTGTGTTTGAGTTCAGCACCATCGGCAAGCTCATTGCTGACGTGCTCGATGCCATTTCGGTCTCGAATACGGGCGAAGCGCCGGCGATGGAAGAAAAGATACGATCACAGGTAGCTGAGCTGACGGAAAGATTTCCGATCTATAGATAGGAAGCGGTTTCGCGCTTTCCTCTCAAGCCGGAATAGCGTTTGAAAGTCTCGAGTCTAGGTTCGCATTTGTTAACGGCACGCGCGCTCGCGAGGTTCTGCCGTTTTGAAAAGGCGTCTCATGACGGACGAGCTCTTTGCAGACCGAAACGTTTTCCGGAGGGGAGAGCCTTCGGTCGACCTGAGGTCGCGGTCAAAAGACAGGCAGAAACCTCAGAGTGTGCCGAGCGCGAACAAGCCCACGATGCGAGAGGCGGGAGGAACAATCGATCTTGTATTCACAAGTTAAGCAACTGAAGAGCTCGAAATAGCCGCGGCCCGATGCGCTGCCCTGCGCGAACGTCGCGGCGAGATGTGATGTACTCCTCATGGCCGCCGGCGGATCTGCTACAGCGGCTGGTCGCTTGCGAACCAGTTTCTTCCTACTGCGTCAACGCGCGGCCGACGGATCACCAGATGTGCACTCCCGCTACAACAACACGCGGGCTTCCTGCCCGAAACATCATTTCTTGTAGAGAGTAGCTCTGCCGAGCTCACAATTTTCCCGTCATTCGTTCAGTGGAAATTCCAAGCTTGCCAAACCGGCTAAATTCCGACCCAAAGCGCAGCAGGAGCAGGTGGATGATGCGCCATGCTACGAGGATGAAATTAGACGAGAGTTCGCCGGGTGCACAACATCCTGATCGGCTCAAGGATGACGTCCGCTCGCGGCCAGTTTCTGTCTACCGGCCGCTGCGGGAAAGTATTCCACTGTCGCAAGTTTCTATCCGTACCGAAAAGGATGATCGCAGGTCGCATGCGCACGAGAGCAGTTACTTCACCTACCGGGGATACGCATCTCGCCCCTCGTAGTAGAAGTCGGTCACTCGTCGGAGCCGCCACTTCCCCGTAAAGTCGACGAGCAGAGAGGGCCCATACTCCGACGGCCCGGTCGCACCAGTCCTGCCCGCCGCCCATTCGACCACTCGCGCAGGTATTTCCTACGTCGCTGCCCTTTCGCTAGCCGTCGGAGCACAACAGCCGCCCCACCTGCAGGCGATCGCTCCGATGCGCGGCGTATCCGGCCGCTGCGAGGACTTTGCACCGGGCGGATGCAAGATCTGCATCAACGGCAGCTGGCTGGCGATGATGCTGGCATTTGACCTTGTGCCACCGACTTGTCAGCACCACAAGGGACGGTGGATGCGCATTTGGCGCGAGCGGCACGAGCGCGAGGGCATACGGAATTTCGACAAGCGCTTCAGAGAACGCCGATATGAAAAGGAAGGGAGATCGATCCCGACGGAGCAAGTCAAGGCCCCGACATTCGCCATCGGCGGCTGACGGGACCTTTACTCAAGCGACGGTGGAGCTATATCGGGACGTCGGGGCCCCAGGAAGCTCTTATGGCCGATTGCCCGCACGCTGCAGGTCGCCGCCTACAACCCGCGCGCGCGCTTGGTCTAACGCCGACGCAGAGCGGAAGCGCTGACTGATACCGCTCCCGGTCGGTAGTCGTCCGTTAACAAGCGGGGTTGAGCACGATTGGGTTTGCGAACAGGACGATCGGGATAAAGCGCAAGAGCTTCCTGAGCCAGGCGAGGATGCGGCGGAAGTTGTGGCCGACGGCGGAGAGGATGACGCAGCGGCCAAGGTGACCATCGGCCTTCAGTGTCCGATGACGGGTTCGATGGCGGAGCGGCGCCGAAGCTCGCGCTTGATGACACCGAAGACGCCGTGCTTCTGCCCAGCGATGAAGATTCGGCGGGGATTTTGTGCGTCGTGGCCGCGGTATCCTTTGTCGACATAGGCCCGCTCGATCGCGCAGCCGGTGAGTGTCTCGGTATGGTCGATGACGTCCCGCAAGGTGTGACCGTCGTACGGGTTATCGGGTAGCGCCCTGGCGTGCGGCACGAACAGGCCACCGGGAGCACGGCGGTTGTTGGTGACGATGGAGGCTTTGACACCGAACCCGTAAGGCGCGGCTGCTTTACCCTTGCCGATGCACTCCACCTCCGGGGCGTGAAAGGAATAGAGCTTCCAGCCGCGCTGGCGCTGCTGCTGCGAGCGGATCTGCGAGGCCCGGCTGAGCGGGAGGGCGAAGGCGTTCTCGAGCACGGCCTGACCTTCGATCTTGCGTAAGCGCTCAGCCAATACCCTGGCTCCGGGATTGGATTAGATGTGCGAAGAAGCCTCCGGCTTGAACGGAGGTTTGGGATGGGATTGGACGGCAAAAAAGACGCCCATTTGGACAGCTCAACAGTTGGGTCTGGAGCAGTCAGCCGGCTTGAAGTGCTTGAGGGGCCGTCCGGGCGTCGTGTGCGTTCAGATGCCGAGTGGGCTCGGATCGTCGGCGAAAGTCTGCTGCCCGGCGCTCAGGTGGCGGAGGTAGCGCGCAAGCACGGAGCGACGCGCTGGCAAATTTACGATTGGCGACGACGCTTCCGACAGCGCGGCGAATTACCGTCGTGCGAGGCTCCGCAGCCGCCGTTCGCGCCGCTGGTCGTGGACGGGCCGTTAGAGGAGCGTCACGTTCCGGCAGTCAAGCTCGAGATTGCGATTGGCGACGTCGTCGTGCGGACGGACGCGGCGATAGATGGGGAGCAGCTGTCTCGATTGATCCGCGCGGTGCGGGCGTCACGATGATTGTCCCCGGCTCCGAACTGAAGATTTACATCGCGACGCGGCCCGTCGACTTCCGCTGTGGGCACGATGGGCTTGCTGCGAAGGTGCAGGAGATGCTTGGTCTCGATCCGTTCAGCGGTGCAGCCTTCGTGTTCCGGTCGAAACGGGCGGACCGGATCAAGATTCTGGTGTGGGATCGAACGGGCCTGGTGCTGGTGCATAAACGCCTCGAGGGTTGCAAGTTCGTGTGGCCAAAGATTGCGGACGGCGTGATGCGGATATCGCCGGCGATGTTCGCCGCGCTGTTTGAGGGCCTGGATTGGCGGTTGGTCCGCCCGGAGGAAGCGCGGCGTCCACAGATCGCTGGATAAGTGCGGCAGAATGACTCTGTGCCGAGTTGGGCATGGCGCCGTCGGCGCAGATGTGCTCGACATGGCGCATGAGCACCGCGACGCTTCGCGACGAGAATGAACGCCTGAAGGCACTTTTAGCGCAAACGCAGGCAGCATTGAGCGAACATCAAGCGGCGCTGGCAACGTCGGAAGAAGCGCGGCGCCGGTTGGAGGTCATTCTCGGGGAACTACGCCGAGAGAAGTTCGGAGCGAAGTCCGAGAAGCTGCGGCCAGATCAATATCATTTGCCGCTCGAAGACGTGGAGATCGCGCAAGGCGTCCTGGACGCGGCACAAGAGAAGGCTGCGGCGGTCATCAGGGGCCGATCGCATGCTGGATCGGATCAGGACCGTCATCGCAATCGGGGCTGCTTGCCCGCCCATTTGCCGCAGGTGGAGCGGATCCTCGAGCCTGCGAGCACGTTCTGTGCGTGCGGTTGCGGCGCGATGACGAAGATCGGCGAGGACGTCAGCAAACGCCTTGACGTGATCCCGGCACAATGGCGCGTGCTGGTCACGCGTCGCCCGAAATACATCTGCCGCCGCTGCTCCGGCCCTGTCGTGCAGGCGCACGCACCAGAGCATGTCGTGCCTGGTGGACTACCGACCGAAGCGGCGATTGCGCAGGTGATCGTCTCCAAGTTTGGCGACCATACGCCGTTTTACCGTCAGGCCGAGATCTATGCGCGCCAGGGGATTCGACTTGATCGGGCGACACTGGGCAACTGGTCCGGTCGCGCCTGCTTCCATCTGCAGCCCGTTGCCGACCGCATGCGCTGCCATCTGGCAGCGGCGGATCGCCTGTTCATGGATGAAACCACGGCGCCGGTGCTCGATCCCGGGGCGTGGTCAAACGAAGAAGGGTTACTTCTGGGCGATCGTCTCCGACGACCGCGGCCATAGCGGCCCAAGTCCGCCGATCGTGCTGTTCCGATATGCCCCCGGTCGCAGCGGCGCCTTTGCTGAGCAGTTCCTGGACGGCTTCACCGGACGCTTCCTGCAATGCGATGCCTACGACGGCTATGATCGGCTGATCGAAGTCGCTCGACCGCAAGGACCCTGGACGCTCGTACACTGCTGGAGCCATTTGCGCCGGCGCTTCGTCAAATTGGCCCGCAACAGTAAATCGCCGATCGCCGAGGCCGCCGTCCGGCAGATCGCACAGCTCTACGGCATCGAAGCCATGGCACGCGGTTCATCGCCGGACATCAGGCTGGCCGCGCGCAAGGAACACTCGCTGCCCCTCGTCGAGGCGTTGAAGCCGTGGTTCGAGAAACAGCTGTCGATGATCTCCAGCGGCTCGACGCTCGCCGATGACATCCGCTACGCGCTCAATCATTGGCAGGGGCTGACGCGCTTCCTCGATGACGGGCGGCTCGAGCTCGACACCAATCCGGTTGAAAACGCGATCCGGCCGATCTGCTTGACCAGAAAAAACGCACTCTTCGCTGGTCATGAGGTCGGAGCCGAAAACTGGGCCTTGCTCGCATCCATCGTGGCGACCTGTAAGCTCAACGACGTCAACCCGGTCGCCTACATCGCCGAAACGCTCACGGCGATCATCGCCGGCCATCCCCAAAGCGAAATCGACGACTTAATGCCATGGCGATTCCGCAAAACGTCAAGCCAGCATCAATAGGGTGGCGGCTAAGCGCTTACGATCTTGCGGCGGGTATCGCGGATGATCCTGCCCAGCCGGCTGCGCAGGATGCGCAACTGCCGCTGATGCTGCTTGAATTGCTTGGCATGGGCGTAGCGCCCCGCCATCATCGCCGCGGTCTTGGCAATGCGAAGATAGGACTGCCGCAACTTGACCCGATGCTTCCTCGCCAGGCGATTGAACCCCTTGATCGCCGTGTGCAGTACCTTGGCATCCGTCGGGTAGGTGATCGCCTTCGGCTGCACGGTGGTATGTGCGCCATGACGGCGCGAAGGAGGAGGTTGAGCATGTAGACCATCTTCCGAGCAGCCTTGCTGCGCAAGAGATGAGGGCAGGCCCCTCGGACTCGGATTGCAGGATCAGAGTCCAAACCGCCACAAGCTGCTTTAGCTCAATGGCTGAGGTGGTGAGCGTTGCTGGAAAAGGCAGGCAATCAGCCTGTCAGGTGAGCCACGGGAAGACGAACGCAAGTAAACCGCCGATGATGCATCGAAAGTACAGTTCAGGTGTTGTCGAAACCAGGGGCGATACCACCTCCTGGGATCAAGCGCGGCGAGAGCCTGTCTATTGGCCGGGCGGCAACCGGTGTAGAGGCGGCGTGATCCCGATGGCAGGCTCTTGCGTGGAACATGGGAACCTGCGTCGCGATGCCAAGGGAGACCCCAAAGGCGGCGGACCCGCCGAGGGCAGAGTACCAATGCGCGACGCAGGGGCGGACGGGTTCGTAATAGTGATGAGGCCCGGTAATAGGGGCGGAGCGAAGGGACCCGATCTTCCAGCCAAAGTCACAGGCCAACCGGAAACGGGAGGAGCCGATGACTGAGGCAAAGTCGTATCAGATCCCCAAACATCTCGTTTGGGAAGCTTGGAAACAGGTGAAAGCGAACCGCGGGTCAGCGGGTGTGGACGGGGTCTCCATCGAGGAATTCGAAAAGGACTTGAAGAGAAACCTCTACAAGATCTGGAATCGAATGTCGTCGGGGACATACTTTCCGCCTCCCGTCCGTCTCGTGGAAATTCCCAAGGCTAATGGAGGGAAGCGTCCGTTAGGAATACCCTCTATAGCTGACCGCGTGGCTCAGACGGTTGCAAAGATGGTTATGGAGCCGACGATGGAACGAATATTCCATCCCGACTCCTACGGCTATCGGCCCGGCCGTTCGGCGCTTGACGCAGTGGGGACAGCGCGAAAGCGTTGTTGGAAATTCGACTGGGTTATCGACCTTGATATCAAGTCGTTCTTCGACTCGATTCCTTGGCACCTGATCGAAAAGGCCGTCGCCCACCACACGGAACTGAGCTGGATTCGTCTCTACGTAAAGCGGTGGCTGCAAGCTCCCGTGGAGAAAGAAGAGGGAATCCTAGTGGAGAGAACGTGAGCGTGAAGATCCGCCGCAAGGCGCGGAACGCATTGCTGACGCTGAAGCGCAACACTCACGAAGGGTATGTGAGCTGGGAGAAGTTCGAGGCGATTCGCGCCATGGTCAGCAGCAATGTTCCCACCGGTCGGCATCACGGCGCACCCAAGCATGGGGATGCGCTGCTGGCCGGTCTGATCCGCTGCAAGCGCTGCGGTCGCAAGCTCACAGTCCGGTACTCCGGCATGGAAAGCCATATCCCGCGCTACAGCTGCAGCCGCGCCTGGATGGACAATGGCGGCCCCACTGCATCGCCTTCGGCGGACTGCGCGTCGATGGTGCCATCGAGGAAGCACTGCTTGGCGTCGTCGGTCCGGGCGCGGTCGCCGCCGCAACCACTGCCGCCAAGGGAGCCAGGGAGCGGCGCGATCAGGTACGCGATGCTCTCAGTCGCGACCTCGAAGCGTCGCGCTATGCCGACAGGGCTTTCCGGCAATATGATGCCGCTGATCCCGCGAATCGGCTGGTCGCCAGTGAGCTGGGAAGCGCGCTGGAACAGGGCGCTCGCTCACGCGGCCGAGATCGAGGGCAAGATCGCGATGCATGATGTGGCGACGCCCGCACCCATTGCTGATCCAGCTTCGTTCGGCGTCCTAGCCTCGAATCTCAAAACGGTCTGGGATGCGCCGACGACGGATGCTCGTCTTAAAAAGCACATTGTGCGCACCCTCATTCATGAGGTCGTGGCCGATATCGACGACGTGGCCTCGGAGATCGTTCTCATCGTTCATTGGGTGGGTGGCGCCCACAGCGAGTTGCGCTTGCCGAAGTGCCGGCGCGGACAGCGCAACAGCACCTCTGCCGGCATCATCGAGGCCGTACGTCAACTGGTGGTGTTCGCCAGCGACGATCTGATTGCCGGCCTCCCCAACCGCAACGGCTTCAAGACCGGCAACGGCTGGACCCGCGAGCGCGTCACATCAATGCGCTCGAACTACCATCCCGGTGTTCAAGCCCGCGGAGGACGGGATCGAGCCACCTGGCAAGGCCGCAAAGCTCTTGAAAATCGCGCCCAAGACGCTCCGGCTGGCCGCTGAAGTCGGCGAGATCGAATCCATCCATCCTCTGCCGGATGGTCCTTGGATCTTCGCCCGCACCTCGCTGATAACAACTGCTGCTCAATCTATCGCCGAACGAGCGCGACAGAACCCAAAACACCCCGCGGGATCGCATCCCGCTCAACAAAATCTCTTCTCTTCAATCACATAGCCAGATGGGTGTTCTGATGCGAGTTGTAATGTCTGCGCCAAGTCTCCACTTTTTCTTAGGCATTGGCAAGGGACAGGAACCATTGGGCGTTGAGGCATTCGGCCCGGAAGCGGGCGTTGAAAGCCTCGATGAAGCGTTCGGCTTGCCGGGCCGTGAGAAGTCCAGCGTGACGCCGCGCTGATGGGCCCACAAGTCAGGATCGCGCGACGAACTCGGCTGCCTTGATCGACCCGGATCGTTGCGGGGAGTCCCACTTCCTTGCAGGCCCTTTCCAGTATCGCCACGATGTCGCTGCCGCGGAAGGTGAACCGTGGCTGTAGCACCGGCGAGAAGCCAAAATATCGACGATCGTGAGCACGCGCAGTGGCCCGTCGCCGACTGATCGTTGACAAAATCCATCGCCCAGGTCTTGTTCGATCGTGTGGCCGGCCCGCGGTCGTCGCGCAGCTCGGCCTTGACCCGGCGCTTGGGCATTTCGTTGCGCAATTGCAGGCCCAATTCGCGATAAATGCGCTGTGTCTTGTTCTAGCCATGGCGCCAGCCTTCACGGCGGAGCAAGACGTGAACACGACGATAACTGTAGCGAATACGAACGTGGCAGATCTCGAGGGAGCCTGGCCGGAGAGACGGGAGTTGTAGTGGTAGGTCGAGCGGTCAAATTCGAGAGCGACGCAGGCCGTGCGAATCGATACCTGCCATTCGCTGCCGACCTCGTCGACCAGCTTGCGCTTCCGACCAGGCTTCATGGCTTTCGGCGGCTCACGTCCTGTAGCATCTCCTCGTCGAGCGACAGATCTGCGACCAGCTTCTTCAGCTTGCCGTTCTCCTCCTCGAGCTGCTTCAGTCGCCGCATCTCCGTCGGCAGCAGCCCGTTATACTTCTTCTTCCAATTGAAATAGGTCGCCTGGCCGATCCCGGCCTTGCGGCAGATCTCCGCCACAGCAACCCCGTCACTGCCCTGCTTCAGGATGAACGCCTTCTGGGCGTCCGAAAACTTCGAGGCCTACATCGTCCGTCGCTCCTCAACGGCTTGATTTCTCTTGACCAAGGATCTTGCACACCTCCCTGGAGCAAAGCGTCGTCCACAACTCAGGCGGACAACCATAGTCTTTGGCCTTGTCACACGCCAGCGATACCAACCAGGCTTTGGCCTGAGGCGTGATCGTTGGCTCCTTGCCCGGTCGTTGACGATCATCGTAGGCGGCCAGCGTGCAATCGGCCAATGCTCGCTCGACACAGCGCGGCACCGTCTGTTGATGGACCCCAAGTCTTTGGCTCATCGCGCAGAACGAGGGATCTTCTCGATACGCCAGCAGCATCTGGGCTCGCGATACCGGCTCGCCAGTTCAGTTCTCGACCACGAAAGAGCCGCCAAAGTCGACAGCGCTTTCACTCACATTCGACCGCTCGCCGCCATCTTACCATAGTACAGCTCCTCGTTTCGCCGACCGCAACCGTCGAATCCGCCAGCAACCCGTCCGTTCCCCCAATTCATCCCGCTCCACGACGCAGGTTTCGTGAATCCGTCGTGCCTGACGCGGAGCGGACGACGTGTTCGGCAAAACGAATCGCCGTACATATATCGTCGCTTGTGTCGACTGCGAAGTGATCATTGCACGCCGTCAAAAATAAAGCTGGTTCGTTTCATTGACTGTACATCGAACTCTTTTACGATTTTCAGCGCAAAAGCGAGGTCATTCATCATGCGGCCGAGTAGTGCCTTGCACTCGAGATGATCAGGGACCACCTCCGCCGTCGTTCCCGCGACCAGCGCAGGCGGAGCTTCGTTCAGGAGATCGCCGCGATGAAAGTGACGATGAGCAATACGTCAGTATTTGACGATCTCATCCGCGGGCGGACATCGTCAAGCACGGGGTCAGGCTTGGTGCCGAGATCAGAAACGTCAGGCTATCGGGCGATTTGTCTGACGAGGTCATCAGCGCCATTCAATCGTTTGCTGATCGAGAATAAGGCCATCTTCTTCCGTGACCAGCGACATGATGATGCCGAGCACGAGCGCTTTGCGATCTGATTCCAGATCCTAAAGGCTTCCGTTGAATAGCAGATCGTGGCTCGCGGTCGTGATATTGGGCGTTCTTCTGAAGCCAGTTGCTTGCGGCTGCGAGACCGGGACAGGAGCGCAACCTAATCACAATTTGGCAAGTTGTTCGCCGGACAACGGCGAATCGTCCCTAATCTCAATGGAACGGTAGATGCCAGCTGGCTTAAATCGGTGCGCTCGCTGAAAAGGTCTGAGCAAACCTGCGCAGGTCCGACCACATCGCGCTGCTTGCCGGTAGCCCAATATCCCCTACAGCGTCGCAATCGTTGGCGCCGACCCAGTTCGATGAAGTCCTGTACAAAAGAAGGAAATTTGCTGAAAACATGCACGCTATTGCGAAGATTGTCCGACTTTCTTACTCAACATAACGTAAACTCATACGTGGAGCGACGCTGACGTAGGATTCAAGTTGAATGGGCACGCAGAAGGAGAGCTTCTTCTCGATCCGAGGCGAGGTGATGAACGAGCCTCATCAAGGCTCCAGCGGAAGCCTGAGTCCTCCAACCCGGAATGCAAGACAGGAGCGAATCTGCGGCGTACTGCAGCACAACAGGGCTAAAGGCGCCAAGAGTTTCCACAACATCGGCCTCTATATCCTGATCGGAGTTGCCTTCGGACAAAGCGGCCAATCGCGGTGCGCGACGATATCAATGCGCTGCCGTCCTGCGGACATGCGTGAACCGCTCATCGAACCAGGACCAGCTCTCTTTCCCGGCTAAGCGCCACTCCATAGGACGCTAATGTATGAACAAGGTCTATCCCGACGCCAAGTCGGCTCTCGATGGCATTCTCAAAGACAACATGATGATCATGTCAGGCGGCTTCGGCCTCTGCGGCATCGCCGAGGAGCTGTCGGACGCGATCCGCGAGTCCGGCGTCAAGGGCCTGACGGTAGTCTCCAACAATGCCGGCGTCGACGGCATCGGGCTCAGCCGCCTGCTCGAAACCCGCCAGATCAAGAAGATGATCTCGTCCTATGTCGGCGAGAACAAGCTGTTCGCCCAGCAATTTCTCGCCGGCGAGCTGGAACTCGAATTCAACCCGCAGGGCACGCTGGCCGAGCGCATTCGCGCGGGCGGCGCCGGCATCCCGGCCTTCTACACCAAGACCGGCCTCGGCACGTTGATCGCCGAAGGCAAGGAAGTGAAGGAGTTCGACGGCGAGAAGTATCTGATGGAGCGTGGCCTGTTCGCCGACCTCGCCATCGTCCATGCATGGAAGGGCGACACCGCCGGCAACCTGATCTATCGCAAGACCGCCCGCAACTTTAACCCGATGATGGCGACCGCGGCCAAGATCACGGTGGCCGAGGTCGAGCATCTGGTTCCGGCCGGCGAACTCAACCCCGACCACATTCATACGCCCGGCATCTTCGTGAAGCGCATCGTCGAGGTCGGTACGGCCAAGAAGCGCATCGAATTCCGCAACACCCGCCCGCGCACCAGCGCATGATCCGGACACGTGGAAGCCGGTTTTCCGATCAGATCATGCGCCACTAAAGAATCGACAGGAGCACAACGATGGCCTGGACCCGTGAACAGATGGCCGCGCGCGCCGCGAAGGAGCTGCGTGACGGCTATTACGTCAATCTCGGCATCGGCATCCCGACGCTGGTCTCGAATTACATCCCTGATGGCATGGACGTCAGCCTGCAGAGCGAGAACGGCATGCTCGGCATGGGCCCGTTCCCCTATGAAGACGAGGTGGACGCGGACCTGATCAACGCCGGCAAGCAGACCGTGAGCGAGCTGCCCTCGACCTCGTATTTCTCGAGCGCGGATTCCTTCGGCATGATCCGCGGCGGCCACATGGATCTTTCGATCCTCGGCGCCATGCAGGTGGCCCAGAATGGCGACCTCGCCAACTGGATGATCCCGGGCAAGATGGTCAAGGGCATGGGCGGCGCGATGGATCTCGTCGCCGGCGTCAAGCGCGTCGTCGTGGTGATGGAGCATTCTGCCAAGGACGGCCCGAAGCTGCTGAAGCAGTGCAACCTGCCGCTCACGGGCGTGCGCGTGGTCGACATGGTCGTCACCGATCTCGCCGTCTTCACCATCGACAAGCACGGCGACGGCGGCATGGCGCTGATCGAGCTCGCCGACGGCGTCACGCTGGATGAGCTTACGCAAAAGTCGGAAGCCGAGTTTCGTGTTGCGCTGAAGAATCCGCAATTGGGGCGCGTATGACGTTATCGTCTGCGACTTGACAACGCCGATTGCCAAATCCATCCTGTCCTCGATAAGCGGTTCTCGGCCAGGGCGGATCGGTGGTTCGATGTCGCACTCTGATGACCGAGCACTCCGAGTGACGGTCGCACCCAGTGCCGAGAAGCTCTTGCGGCGCCAGCAACGGCATCGCTTGAATGCGCGACCGATCTGATCCGACAAATCGCCCAGCAACGGATTCTGGCGCGCCTACCCAACTAAAGATCGAGCTACGGTAAAGCGCCGGCTTGGCCGCTCGTGCGGACTGCCGAAACGATCTGAATCATAAAACCTCTCCGCTCCATGCTGACGTCGGTCCAGCCTTGCACGCTGGTTGGCGAACTTTATTTCTCCGACGACGACCCAAGCGTCCCGATCAGGCATCATGCATGCTCAACTCTCGGGCCGCCGTCCCCATTCGTCGACCTGTTCTTCGGCAGCTTAAAAATATCCGCTGCCACGTGCCCTGGCGTCGCACCGACCAGATCTTCGTAAAGGAGGACAGTCGCGCCCTCGGTGTTGATCAAGAAATCCCGTGCATTTGATCTAAAACCAAGCTTTGCTATGCAAGGCTGGATCGGAAGCGGCGGCCAGCAATGGTGGAACACCAATATGGTCACTTTCGCTCGCGACAACAGCCGGATCGTCACGTCATCGTCGATAGTCCTGGAAGCGTCCTCTGCCCGTGATAGAATTCGCCAGGCGATGAGTGAAGGCTCGTAGCGTTCGAGCATTGCAATGCGGTGGTCGACAACTCATGAACGACCTTCACAGGATGAACGACTCGCGCGCTTAGCGGCTCACTGCGCACGAGAGATCGACAACAGTGAAAAAACGGACGGTCGTCATCCAACAGCACCGAAAGTGTCCGGCGACGGCAGGGGCGAGTCCACTGACATCTGACACAATAGAGACATTGGACGGAGGCTCATGCAGTTGACGCAGAGCCTCCCTTAGGAGGGCGATGTACCCTTGCATGACGAGACCCAGGCTTCGCTCGTAGCCAGGCAAAGAGGTATCAGATACTATCCAGCCCTTTTCAGCCGCAACTCGGGATGCCTCGGCGACCGAGTCGCCATAGTTAGCCTCGACACGGATCATCTGCGCGTCAAAGCCAGCAATGGCAGCGATGCGTGATCGTGTCCCCTGGCGTGGTGTAGCTGACGGCAGGTCACCGCCGATTTTCCGGCGGGTCGGAAGGCATCAGCCTGCCACGGCAGGCAAGCCGACAATGGGATCATCGCTCAAGGGCGCGATGGTTTCCAGCGTCATGTAGCGGGCCCGCTGAACCGCCCACTCGTCGTTTTGCTCGAGCAGGATCGCGCCGACTAGGCGAACGATGGCGTCTTCATTTGGGAAGATGCCAACCACCTCGGTCCGCCGCTTGATCTCGCCGTTGAGGCGCTCGATCGGATTGGTCGAATGCAGCTTGGCACGGTGCTGAGGCGGGAAGCTCATATAGGCGAGCACGTCGGGCTCGGCCTCATCCATGAAGGCGGCCAGCTTTGGCAGTTTGGGACGGAGCTGGTCGGCGACATTGCGCCACTGAGCCCTGGCCGCTTCGGCATCGTCCTGGGCAAAGGCGGTGGCGATGAAGGCGGAGACGACGCGTCTTCCGCTCTTGTCGGCATGGGCCAGGACGTTGCGCATGAAGTGGACGCGGCAGCGCTGCCAGGCGGTATTGAGCACCTTGCTGACGGGGGCCTTGATGCCTTCATGCGCATCGGAGATCACGAGCTTGACGCCACGAAGCCCGCGCCGAGCGAGCGTGCGCAAGAACGCCGTCCAGAACGTCTCGGCCGCAGAAGGGCCGATGTCCATGCCGAGAACTTCACGCCGGCCGTCGCTATTGACGCCGACCGCGACGATCACCGCGACGGAGACGATCCGGCCATTCTGGCGTACCTTCACGTAGGTGGCGTCGATCCACAGATACAGCCAGTCGCCCTCGATCGGGCGAGCGAGAAAGGCCTTCACCTTGTCGTCGATCTCGGCACACAGTCGGCTCACCTGGCTCTTGGAGATGCCAGTCATGCCCATGGCCTGGACCAAATCATCGACGGATCGGGGCGAGACGCCCTGCACATAGGCTTCCTGTACCACTGCGGTGAGCGCCTTTTCGGCCATCCGACGCGGCTCCAGGAAGCCCGGGAAGTAGCTTCCTTTGCGCAGCTTGGGAATGCGCAGCTCGACCGCGCCGGCGCGCGTCTCCCAGGTCCGGTCACGGTAGTTGTTACGCTGGGCAAGGCGCTCGGCATTCTTCTCGCCGTAGGCCGCTCCGGTCAGCCCGGCGACCTCCAGCTCCATCAATCGCTGGGCGGCAAAGCCATCATCTCGCGAAGCAGATCCGCATCTGGGGCCTACGCCACGAGCGCGCGAAGGTTCATCATCTCGTCGGTCATCGGTGGTTCCTCGAATCAGGTTGGTGTCAGCAGCCCGACCCTACCGGCGAATTGCCGGTGACCACCGCAAAGCCGTTCGCCCGCTACGGCGCTATCTGAGGGCGCGCGGGCGGCCGGCTTTGCTCTACCGAGTTACACCATCACTGGGGACACGACCGCGATGCGTTCCTTACTCACACCTGAATGAACAAAGATAGCGCATTCTGCACCGACGAGCTGGGCACGGTAAACAACTGAATCGGCCATGATTGCCGTCCGTGGTGTAAGAGATCGTCATGAGTAACGGCTTTAACTCGAGGTGTACGCAACTTGGAGACGTCAAGGTCGCGGCCGAGCTGCCGACTTGCGTCCGAGCACTAAGCTGATGACAGCATAAGAACCGCCCAAGGCTTTGAAAATGCCTACGCTTAGACGATACCCGTCGTCCATAAAATGGATCGAACCAACTCGAACGTCACGAGCGGAGGCCCGGCAGAAATAAGAGGAGTATCTTTGTGCCCATCGCGATAACTGCACTCGACCTGACGGGCGGTCGCGACACTCAGCGTACCGCATCTAGCATTGAGGGGAGTACGGTAATCGGTGTCGTGGTTCAGGAGAAACATGGTTTTGCTTTACTTGCTTCGTTGACGCGCCCTGCTGACGGCATAACTAGACAGTGCATCGGCTGCTCTTTGACCCCTCACAGGGCGCCTGCGTGTCATGCTAGCGACCGGGGACTCTGCTGCAGAGGCCCGCAAGGACAATTCCACCGCGGGAAAGACCAGTCTCGGCAAGATAACCCGGGCAGGTGATGAGAGGCTACGTCAGCTGCTGGTAGTAGGGGCGACCTCGGTCGTGAAGATGGCCAAAACCAAAGATTTCGGCCGGCCGGCGACTTAGTCCGCCGCCCGAACCGGAGCTGCAGGAGCAGAGGAGATGGTGCGATATACCCGCGGATCGTGTTGAAGAGTTGCGTGCGACGCGCGACCAATTGCTTGCGCACGCCCAGCAGCATCAGTGCGGCCTGCTGATCGGCCCTGTTCGGGACATACCGTGCGGATTCCGCTCGATGTCGCCCGGCATTCCGAGATGATCTCGCCCACCATTCCGATCTGAAGTCGCCCACCGTTCCGGGATGATGTCGCCCGGGTGACGAGATCTTTTCTGGCTCCCATAGGGCCCGTCCTTCGGCTTTGCGAAGGGGGACCCTGGATGTCGACGGAGAGGCTTGCGATGCGCTGTGTGCGCGATGTGATCAGGATGAAGGCGGCTGGGTTGCCGAGCCGCGAGATTGCGCGGCAGATGGGCGCGGCGCCCTCGACAGTGCGGTTGACCATCCGGCGGTTCGAGGCCGTGGGCCTGAGTTGGCGGTTGCCCGACGAACTCACGGACGCGGCCCTGGAGGCCCGCCTGTCCGCCAAGATCGGCAACGGCAGCCCCTAGGGTCACCGCCGCATAGCCGAGCCCGACTGGGTGGCTGTGCACCGCGAGCTCAAGCGCAAGCACGTGATCCTGTCGATCCTGTGGGAGGAGTACATTGCCGTCGACGCACACCGGTACTCGCGCTTCTGCGAGCTCTACCGGGCCTGGGAGGGGCGCCTGTCTGTAACCATGCGCCAGGCCCCATGTAGCCGGCGACAACTGTCGACTACGCCGGCGACGGCCTACCGGTGGTGGTCGATCGCCTCACCGGTGGGCGCAGAACAGCGCAGATCTGTGTCGCCGTGCTCGGTTGAGCTGCACCTACGCGCAAGCGACATGGACGCAGGGTCTCGCCGACTGGATCAGCGCCCATGTCGGCACCTTGGCGGCGATCGGCGGCGTGCCGGCGCTGCTGGTGCTCGACAATACCAAGCTCGCGGTCATCAAGGCGAGCCTCTACGACCCGCAGATCAATCGCACCTATGCGAAGATAGCCGCGCATTACAGCACGGCCGTTTTGCCGGCGCGACCACGCAAGTCGCGCGACAAGGCCAAGTCGAGCAAGCCGTCCTCATCTCGAGCGCTGGCTGCTCGGCCGCCTACGGCGTCGCACCTTCTACAGCTTCGCCGAGGTCCAACGCGGCGATCGGCGAGTTGCTCACGAGGGCTCAACGAGGAACGGCCGATCCGGCGGCTCGGCGTGACGCGCCGCCGGCTGCTCGAAGAGGTCGATCGGCCGGCGCTCAAGCCGTTCCGGCAAGCCCCTACGTGCTCGCCGAGTGGCGTATCCGTCGCATCAGCCTCGACTACCAGGTCGAAGTGGAGAAGAATTACTATTGCGTCCCGCATCGCTTCCGCGTGCCGAGGTCGAGGTGGCGTCCCGCTCCCCAGCGCTCCGCGGACGACGCGCCGATCCTGCATGCTAACATCCGCGGACCGCGCTATTACAATTAGGAGACCATCCCTCGCTAACCCATCCGACCCTCGACCGCCTCAACGCGCTTGGCCTCCACGACATAACCAAGGCCTTCGTCGACATCGAAGCCGTGGCGAGGCCGCAAGCCTCGGTCACGCCGAACGGCGCGCTGCTGCTCGAAAGCGAAGCCTCGCTGCGTCACGCCAAGCGGCTGGCCGCGCGCCTGCGCCAGGCCAAGCTGCGTCAGCAGGCGTGCGTTGAGGACGTCGACTACCGCACCCTGCGCGGTCTCGACCGCGCGCTGTTCACCCGCCTCGTTGAGGGCCGCTGGATCGACGAGCACGCCAATGTGCTGATCTGTGGCCCAGGCGGCGTCGGCAAGAGCTGGCTCGCCTCGGCGCTCGGCCACAAGGCCTGCCGCGACAATCGCTCCGTCCCTTACCAGCGCGTCCCGCGCCTGTTCGACGACTTGGCGCTTGCCCGCGGCGAGCCACCCGCGCCTGCTGCGAGCGCTCGGCCGCATCGATCTGCCCATCCACGATGACTGGGGTCTGGCCCCGCTCGATGCCGGTGCCCGCCACGACCTCCTGGAGATCCTGGAAGACCGCTAGGGCCACCGCTCCACTTTGTGACCAGTCAGCTCCCGATCGACCAGTGGGCACGCGCTGACCGGCGACCCCACCTACGCCGACGCCATCCTCGATCGCCTCGCCCACAACGCCCATCGGTTCGACCTCACCGGCGAGAGCCTGCGCCGAACCCGCCATTCCGTAAAAAAAGGCCTGAGCCGGTGGCGCTGTGTACATGCCGCTGCGCTTGGACAACGCCGCCGCGTTGCACACATGCCCACAGCAACCGCAGCAGAAAAGAACGCCTTGCCCCGGGCGAGATCAAATCGGAGACGTGGGCGACATCGTCTCGGAATCCCCGAGCGACTTCATATCGGTACACCTGGGCGACTTCGTCGGGTCCGCACATACCGCATCCGCGGCCGGCTTGCCGTCTCGCATAGCCCTTTCGCATCGCGCCCGGCGTTCTTTGCGCGGCACGTAGGGCTTCGCCGATTGCGGCGCAATCAGCTTGATCGTGTGTCCCAGCGCGCCGAGCTCGCGCGCCAAGGGTGAGTGGGCCCCGCAAGCCTCGATCACGACCACCGTCAGCGGCAGCTTGGCAAAAAAACTCCGGCACCGCCTTCGGCCGGGCCGTTTGCGCAGCACGACCTGCTCCGACGCAGTAACCCATGTAGCTGGAAAATATACTTCGACGTATCCATCCCAATGCGGATAATCTGGCTCACGGACGGCTCCTGTGGATGATTGTGTGACAACCGCATTCTGGCACACCGATGCCGTACGGGCCGTCCACCCCATCACCGCCGTCAGCTCGCCCGGCGCGCAGCAGCCAGGCGAGAGAAGCAGCGTCCCGTCGGTTCGTCTTCACGCGATTACCCGACTTCCTCGGGATCGGCGATGCCGCAACCACAGTGGATTTATGGCCGAGCGACCGGATCAAGCGAAAAGGCCATAGCCAGTTGGATCGGCCTCATAACAAAAATGCACAGCATCCAACCGGCTGGCGATCTGTTCAACGACCCCGCGCATGCCGGTCGCCGACCCTGGACCTCACCGAAGAAGCGAGCCTCTACTTCCTGGCCCGTTTCCGCGATCGCATTGGCGTTTTTCAGCTTTGCGACGTCAATTCCAACAAATACTTCCCTATAATCTGCCTCGGCTCGTCCTCCTGTGATGAGAATCGGCTTGGTACGCCCAGTAACCCTCGGACGCGCAGTGTAGGGCGAGCCATCTCACCGGAAGGCGCGGACATACGGTCTTACGATCTCTCGTTCCTAGAGATCTTAAGGAGCTATCTGCACGGGTTCGCGCCCATGGCGGAGCCTCTCACAGAAATTCTACAGGAAGGTGCTACGCGAAATGCGGAAAGGGCGGGCTGATCCGTTACTATGCAGCGAGTGCCGCTTCTCTCAAAGAATGCGTCGACCATTTCAAGGCGCGCCGCGGGGGGGCGACCACATTGCGAGCGTGAGTCACTATGCGTCGCTTCTTTGAGCAGCAAGGAAGCGTGCGTCAGAAAGACGGCGAACGGTGGCGAGCAGGAAGACTGGGACGTTGGAAGCGCAGATCCGAGCCACCGTAAACATCGCTGTGGAATTGGTTGTCGCCATCGCATGTGCGCCATCTGGCTATCAGAGATGATAGGTTGCCAGGACAGGGGCGGCGAGGTTTAGATCGGCTCATCGCTGCGGGCGATGATGCGGCCAGCAGTGGGGCGACAAACGCTGGGACGGCGGTAACCATCGCTCCGTCTAGCAGGAGGCGGGAGACTTCGCGATATGGCTCCGGATATCTACGATTATGAAACAAGTGATTGGCTCTTTGTTGGCCCTTCCGAGATCAACGGATTTGGTCTGTTTTCGCGAAAAGCAATATCGAGCGGCGCTGTCGTAGGAAGACTCGGTGGGGCTATTCTAGGGACGGCGAACAAGAGAACCATACAGATAGATCGTCATCGGCACCTTTGTAGTGATGCTATCGACTTCGTTAATCATAATTGTCGTCCCAGCGCTTATGTCCGAGTCGTATCCGATAGTATCGTTCTAAACGCTCTCACGGAGATTGGTAGTGAGACGGATGAAATAACGATCGACTACAACTGCTCGGAGTACTCTCTCGCCGAGAGCTTCATGTGCCGATGCTGTCGGAAACCAAACTATATTGCCGGATACAGGTATTTGATGGAGGCGAATGAATATGACTACTTGCGTCGCATAAACGGATTTGCGCTGTCGCATCTCCTCGAACGAGGGGAGGTTAACAGGACGTTGCCCAACCCGCAATCCCATTAAAGATGGCCTCAAGCGAATTCAAGGCTCTTTGGTAATGGCGAGAAATGCAGTGCAACCCGGATGCTCGTAAATCGCGCGAAGGCGGAGTGCTACAAGAAGTATCTAAGCGCGATGCAGTCGATAGCGATAGGAAACCTGTCTTCGCTTGGCGGAAGTTCGCCCAGATGTTGCGAAATGAGCTTTACCAACATCTTCTCTTGGGCCGATATAGAAATCACAGGAGATCGCCCGGTTTGATATCAACCAAATCGGACAGCGAACTACCGTTTTTTCCTCCGGTAGGAGAGCGTCCAGAAGAGATCATGCTTGAGCCGCTTGACTTTTCAAAAAGTAAGTCGGTCGTATTCGATTGACTACAGTACTGCAAGGTCCAGAGTTCAGTAACATTGAACGGCAGGAAGTTCGAACCTCAAAAGAAATCTCATCAGGCGACTGGCTGTTCCTGATCCGACCCTCGCGGTCAAACTTGTTCTCCAGCGCTTGGAAACCCGGCCGACAGGGTAGTTGCAGTCGACATAGCCGAGAAGCTCGTGGGTTCGCCATAGGCGAGCGGCTCAACCCTACGATGTTTGTGGAGTACTATGAAAAAGCAGAGCGGGCGTTCAAGTGCGGCTATGAATATGCTCTTTACGCACTTTCGGATGAGATTGCGAAGCAACGTTCGTCAATCGAACCGGGCTGTCGCGAGGCGAAGCTCACGCCTCATCCACCAGGAATTGTGAAAAAGGGCGGTCTTCCGACAACTTGATAATACCTAAACGCTACGTTTGCGAGCGGCTCTCCCGAGAGCGGAGCCTATGAGTGTTCTGTCCATCAAGCTCGTAGCATTATTGCGTGGGTGTTTCGGGTATCCTGCTCTAAGGAGATCCCGATGCGCACTGGACGCCCGAAGGCGATGCTCACAATTCCAGCGACGAACGCGCGCAGCTCATGGCCATAACGCCATCGCGCTCGCTTCCTGCAGCGCTGAGGTGCGAGCCGAAATCGGGCTTCCTGCGAAGGTGAGCCGAGCACCGGACGGCGCTGTTTGGTGTCGGCCCCATACGGTCAACGAATGGCGCAATCCCTTCATCGCAAATCGCCTTGAGGGTCCCTACGACGAGGTGCGGACCGGCAGGCCCCGCACGGTTCACGATGAGGCTATTGCCGAGACTGGTCACCAAGACACTCGTTCGCAAGCCCAAAGCGGCAACCCATCGGGGCGTGCGCGCAATCGCCTAAGCGACGGCAACTGCCAAAAGCACGATTCATCGCCTGTTCCAACCCTTCGGTCTGCAGCCTCACCGTACCCGCAGCTTCAAACTCTCGACCGATCCTTCTTTGTCGAGAAGGTGCGCGACATAATTGGGCTCTATATCCTGACAAGGCCGTGGTGCTTTGCGTCTTAGGCGCTCGAACGAACCCAGCGCAGCTTCCTTTGGGATCGGCTACATTGAGGGCGTCATCCACGACTACCAGCGACATGGCAGGACCACCCTCTTTGCCGCCCTCAACTTGCTCGACGGCGTGATCATTACTCAATGCAAACCCCGCGGTAGTCACCAGGAGTTCCTCGCCTTCGCGTCACGTCGAAGCTAATGTGCCGGCCCAACTAGAGGGTCATCACGTCGCCGGCAACTCCGCCACCCACAAGCATCCCAAGGTCAAGGCCTGGCTCGTCCGCCGGCCGCTTTGGCACATTCACTCCACGCCATCATACTCCTCATGGCTCACCCAGTCGAACGCTTCTTCGCGCGCATCACACAACGCGCCATCCGGCGAGGATCGCTCGATTCCGCCGCCGACCCGTAAAAAAATCGACCGCTTTCATTCGCACTCACAAACCCCTTCATGTGGACGGCCACTGCGGTTTCTATGCAGAAGCTCGCGCGACTTCGGCGGCGAATTTCCGGGACAAAACACACTAGTCTGACTGAGTTACAAAACCGCGGGGCCAGAATCAGCGATGGTTGAAGCATCGAACACCAGCCGATGAGGCCGACATGAGTGTGCGTGGCACCAGCACCAGCGAGATGCGATTTAAGGCGTATTTGAACGGGCCTGCCAGCATCATCCTGATGGCCTGTGGTGGTCGCAAGAGGGTGGAGCCGATGGCGGTGACAGCTCCGGCACGGACGGCCGCCCAGCATCAATCGGTGCCGCATTTCGTCGGCGATGGCGCGTGGTCGGATGAGAAGGTGCTAGGCAAAATACCCGAGATGGTCCTGCCGGCGATTAAACGCCAAGGTTCCCATCGAAGCCGGATTATCAACGACACCGGATTTCCAAACAGGGGCGACATTCGGTTGGAGTTGCACGGAAATATTGCGGCAACTCGGCAAGCAGCATAATTGCCAGCTGGTGGTGTCACTGTCGATTGCCAACCACCAAGTCAGCCTGCCTATCGCTTGATAATTCGCAAATCAACCGGCGATTGGAGGAATGTTGCTGATCAAATCGCCTAAAGGCGAAGAACAGACTACCAAATAAGGCTCTCTGCTGGAGGATGCGACATGCTGGACCCTCGTTGAAACAGCTAAATCGCGCCGGCGCATCGAACGCGATTATCAGGAACTCGAGCAGGAGGTCGGGTTCGGCCACTTCGAGGGACGCGGCTGGCGCGGCTTTCATGATCACATAACCCTCCATTCTTGGCACAGCGACGCGAATCTACTGCGACTCTGTGATTACAAACCTGCCTCGGGACGCTAGCGTCCTTTCATCGGCAGAGTTCCGAGATGACTTCCGGCATCGACGAGCAAGAACTCGCCGGTGATGTTGGAGGCGCCCATGAGAAAGAACAGCGCGGCTTCGGCCATCTGCTCGGGCGTGCCAGTCTGGCGCAAGGGCGTAGTCTGTTCCTCCCTCTCCTTCACCTTCTCGTACTCGGGCTCGCCCAGCCCCTCCAGAAGCCAGCGCGTCTGAATGAAGCCAGGGCATATTGTGTTGACCCTGACCGCCGGACCGAACCAACGAGCCAACGTCAGCGTGAGCGTGTTTAGCGCTCCCTTAGAGGCGACGTAGGGAATGGAGCTACCCAAGCCCGTTGCGCCGGCATTCGAAGAGACGTTAACGATTGAACTGCGTTCGTTGCTCTGCTCCCACTGCTTCTTCATGGTCGGCCACACAGCGCGGCTCATCATGTAGGGGCCGGTGACATTGACCCGCAGAATACGGTCGAAATCTTCGGCCGTGACGCCCTCGAGGTCGCCTTGTTTTTGGAACTTCGTGGTACCGGCATTGTTGATCAGGCCGTCTATGCGCCCCCACTTCTTCAGGGTGTCGGCGGCTAGCTTCCGACAGTCGGCGTCCTGTCCCATGTCGGCCTGTACCAGGATGGCTTCGGCGCCCCCGGCCTCAACTTTGGCGAAGGTCTCGTCGGCCTCTTTCTTGCTCTTAGTGTAGTTGAGCGCGACGTTCCAGCCGTGGCTCGCCAGATTGACCGCACAGGCCGCACCAACCCCCGTCGCCGATCCGGTCACTATTGCCACCTTAACCATGCTCTCTTCTCCTTGAAATGCAGACAAATTCACCCGCCCGGCGGCACCGAGACTGATGCCGAATAAAGAAGCCTCTGTTCGGCCTTGACGCGAAAGAGCCGACGCCCAGAGTCCTTTTAAATCGTGTAAGCTGGGCGATCGCGCCGCTCCCACTCACTGTGAGCATGACGTTTCTTTAGGCGGTAAGTCGCCACTACGTCACGGCCGTTGGCTAGACAGATTTTGGCTGGCGCTGCATGCCGAACTCCTCGCAGATGTGCTAATCAATAGATGTTCCCCGTGTGGATCAATCCCTAACGCTGGTAGTTGACCCAGGGCGCATATGTTTTGCATCCCGCTGGCACCTTGTTGAAGAACTCAATAGCGATCACAAACGAGCCCTAAGTGGTCGACGTTATGTTTGCGGGAATGGGCGACGAGCCTGACCGCAGTTGAAACCATAGGCCATCCAACCGCAAGCGGATTCATCTTCAGTTCAGCCAGAGCCGTCTGGCGCGGTGGCGGACGTCGAAGCGGCCCTTTTGCGCACCGTCTATAGTCGCCTTGTGTAGGTACTCGGCGAACTCTGCCTTATCTCAGTAGATCCTCTTCTGGTGGACGGCTGTCGTTTTGATGATGGCGCCTCTTTAGTAACACGCGACAAACGCGCTGATTATGGGCTCGCATTGCACAAAGATGGAATACCGAAGAATGTCACCATATAAGATGAAGCTTGGATGGGAGTATTGTCTCACGTGCGGATCGTCACGATCGGGAGCTCGGCCGCAACTAGCTACTGTGCCCGATTGTTTGCAGATTTAGGTGCCGATGTTCAAAAGGTCGAGCCGCCAGGAGATCCGGTTCGGCGTATCGTGTCACTTACGCGTGGCAGCCAAAGCGCGTGCTTAGCATTCTTTTACAAATCAAGCATTTATCATCGACGTAAAGACCCTGACTCTATCAGGCTGCTGACGAGACTGATCGAGGATTGCGACATTCTGGTCGATGGCCGCGATGTCGAATCTTCAGATTGTCCATCAATTGAGTGTCACCGCGATCGGCAAGCGGCTCCCCAAGCTGATTTACTCTATGTGAGCTGGTTCGGTCGCGAAGACCCCTATGCAGGAGTCGCGGCCACCGACTCGACCGTCCGTGCGCTCGCCGGCCTCATCAAGTTAGTTGGACCGGTTGGTGAGACGCCGTTGCGCGCGCCTGACTCATCGCCGGCCTGTGGGGTTTCACCGCCACGGCCGCTTCTGCGCTTGTGGAGGGGTGTCATGGTCCTCAGTAGTTTTGAATCCACTCTCTCCCAGAGAGTGTCACATGTTTCGAGGCGTTCGCGATAATGCGCCGCGGTTCTGGCCGGCTGGCCCGACCTGCATTTACGAAAATAAAGAATGGCTGGCTCGGTGTTAAGAGGCCTGCGTTAGCACAATGGCGCGCATTCTGTGAGATGCTCGGCCTGTCAGAATTACGTGACAATCCCCGAAGATCGCCTGACAGACATGGAAGAGAAGAACTACGTTTGTGACGAAGCCGAAGCACGTACAGCGCAGGAGTGGCTTCCAGAGGGGTCGAAACGGAATATCCCGGTTGTCCCAGTACCGGAGATATCCGATCTGCTCCTCGATACCGAGAAAGACGCTCGCTGCGCGATCGTGCCTATCCTACTTAGGAACGAACAGGGCTTCAGCGTGGTTCGACGCAGCGATTTGCGAAACTCAGTCGTGGACGGATGCCCCTCCGTCGCGATGTCGTGGGCGGCGAACAGCGATGTGTGTCGTGCCTCGTGTAGTCAGCTGTGGACGCCCCGTGTGATGCAAGCGTTTTTTGAAGAAGATCGGCACGAGTCGGATGCTCCATCCGTCCGGCCTCTGATGCAGCGATGGAGCTGCGGGCCCGTATTGGAGTTCGCGGACCGGAACCAAATGATAAATGCGGCTCAAGGGCAAGATGAGTACATCTGGTTCTTCCGGCCCCGTTCTCGCCGACTGTTGCGCAATACTCTCCTTTGACCGACTACACCTCCGACGACTTCAGGCCCGCCAGGCCTTACACCTTGGCGGCGGTTGGAGCTCTATAGTTTTCCTGCTTTACAAGTAGTGCCCAGACGATCCGGCCATCTTGTTGGCGAGCGCCACCGTAACCAGCATGCGCGGTTTGCGAGCCATCATCTGTTCGAGCCACGATCCCCTGGGCGCGCCGCGATTGCTCGCCTGTTGCACGACGGCGCTGCTGCCGATGATGAGGAGACGCCTGAACGTGCGCTCGCCCATCTTGGATGTCGCGCCGATCTTCTGCTTGCCGCCTGTCGATCTTTGAAGGCGGGTGAGACCGAGCCAGGCAGCGAAGTCGCGGCGGATCGCGTTGATGAGCTGGGTTCGTTGCCGCACCAACAGGTCTCGGGTCCGAAGCACCAGACCCGCAGCCTGTTGCTGTTCGCTCTTCACGGCAATGAACCGCATGCTCGGCCGCTGCGCAGGTTCGCAGATCGCCTCGGCATCGATTGCGTCGTTCGTTTGCCGCTCTACAAACGGCTTTACGTAGGCGGGCGGGATCAGCCGAACCTCATGGCAAAGCTGCCCGAGTTGGCGGGCCCAATGATGCCCCGGGCACGCCTCTAAAGCTACCGTGCAACTCGGCTGGGCAGCGAAGAAATCCAGCAGCTTTCCCCGGCTGATCCGTTTGCTGAATATAGCTTGCCCTTTCCCGTCCGCTCCATGAGCGTGGAAAGCATGCTAAGCGATATCCACAAAAATTAACCTGGGACGCCTCCCTTAAGTGGTGCTCAACACCTCCACTTTGGCCCATCGATGGCCGTCGGCGCGGCGTCCACCCCATCATGAATCGACGGCCGGGTGGCCGAGCCGCATAGACAGCATCGGCTGACTGCGGTCCCGGCCTGGATTTTGAACTTTTCATTCACGCATAGGATTGGCGTGCTCCGGTGGCGACGCGCAAAGGCCGAGGACATCGCGTACTTTGGCCACGAAGTTCGGATTGGTCGAGAGCTTGAACGTGTTCGTCCGGTGCGGCTGGAGGCCGAAGAGCCGCCAGAATGCGTTGTACCGTTGATGCGATAGGCCGCTGGTCTTCCTCATGCCGCGGGAGCACAAATGAGCGGCGTTCTCGGGACAAGCTCCAACATTCTCACGATCACGGCTTCGAACGGGCATGGTCAATCATACGCGCCGTCGGAGCGAGGCTCGTCGTGCAGCCCGGCAAAACGCTGCTTCACAAAAAGACGCTGCGACTCGCCTGCCGGCTGGCCCGTCCTGGACCAGCATGGCCAATACTTCCTTTTTCTGACCATATTCCCATCCGGGCTCTCCGTGGTAGCGCCTGTGCCGTCTTTCACCGGATCGTCAGCGACTTTAGTTCGCACGAAAATCTCACTTTATGTCAGCGAAGCAAGTCGCGGACCACCATTGGAGACTCCGTCGCCTTTGCCTGCATCCCTCGTACAGCGACACGAGCCTTCGGTGCGAACTTGTGACTCGGGACATTACTTAGTGCCGCGACGTTTGCACTAGCGCATTCCTCCACCAGAATAGGTAGTTTTCCGATCGTTGTTATTGATGCACGATCAAATAACAGCTCGCAGCATAGCCGACCTCGCAGCATAGCCGACGATGCAGCTCATCATTAGAGCGTTCAAGCTCAATCCGAGTGGAGAGCTGAGCGTGTCGATTTCACGAGCGTGCCAGACGCCCGGGGCCATACGCTGTCTCTGGCCGAAGGCAGCCCAAGAAAGCTGTCAAAGTGGAAAGCTTGCTTCCGCTGGCCGACTTCTTCGTTGTCCCATGAACCTGAGGTTGTTCTAATGCGCGCTACAAATTCTGCATCAAACCAACTGCACCACCAGGTAGAGAGCGCATTGCGCAGGGACAGGGCCTTGGAGGCCGCATATGAATCCACAACGGTCGGGCAGCTTGTATCGATTCGGGCGCGAACGCATAGCTCCACAACCGCAGTCGACATCTTTGAGCGAGGCGAGCGCGCGACCTACTCCGAGATGGATCGTAGGTCCAACAGCTATGCGCAGGCGTTGCGCACGTTCGGAGTGCGCAAAGGCGATCGCGTCGGGGTGATGCTGCCCAACCGCATAGAAATGCCGACACTGTGGTTCGCGGTCGCAAAGCTCGGTGCGGTGATGGTCCCTATCGACATGGACTACACGGCGAGGGAAGTCGAATACATCATGAGCGATGCCCAGGCCAAATTCGCCATCGTCGATGAATCTGCATGGCCAGTGTTCCGCGCGATGGACCGCTGGCCGCAAGAACTTGCCAGAGAGAGAGTAATTCTCGTCGGGCAGTGTTCCGACGGGGCAGTTGTCAATCTTCATCAACTGTCTAAGGGTATCGATGAATCGCCGGTGGACGAGGAAGTTCGCCCCGAGGACCTGTTGACGATACAATATACCTCGGGCACGACGGGCCTTCCGAAGGGGTGCATGTTGACGCACGACTATTGGGGGGTGTTGTCGTATGTGTGTGCCTACTTGGTCCCCTACCGGAGATATCTGAGTTGGGCGTCCTCCGCGTACATGTTCTGGCCGAGTATTCTTCTGAACTCATATGGCCAGGGCGGCACGGTGTACGTCGCTCAGCAACTTGAGCCGTCGCGACTCATGGATTGGGTCAGGAACTACCGCATCGAATGGTGTGCGTTGCCGAGGCTGATAGCGGAAGGTGACTACGACGTACCGGAATGCTTGAAGCACGTGTGGCAGTACGACGGCTGGAATGCTGAGACGGTACGCCGATTTCGCGAGCAGCTTGGCGTGCGCGGCATCTTCACCTGGGGCATGACGGAAATCGGAAACGGCACGCAAATGCCTCCCGGCGTCGAAGAGATGAATGACGCTGGTTCGCTCGGGATTCGTGCCCCGTTTCGGGAACTGCGCTTGGTTAACGATAACGGCAGCGCTACCGCGGTCGGCGAAGTCGGCGAGCTGTGGGTGAAGGGGCGTGGGATCTTCAAGGGCTACTGGAACAGGCCGGAGGCGAATGCAGATTGCTTCGATGGCGAATGGTTCAAGACGGGTGATCTAATGCGCCGCAACGAACTCGGGTTTTATTGGTTCGTAGGACGCAAGAAGGACATAATCCGTCGCTTTGGTGACAATATCTCTGCACGCGAGGTCGAGGCCATCATCCGCGAGATTCCCGAGATCGCGGATGTGGCCGCGGTGCCTGTTCGCGATGATAGACGGGGCGAGGAGGTCAAGATCTATCTGGAACTGAGAGATGGGCTCACGCCAGCCCACCTGCATGTAGAGCGCATTCTCGAGCATGCTCGTGCGCGCCTTGCCGTGTTCAAAGTGCCCCGATACATCGCCTTCACGCCGAAGCTTCCGAGAACCGTCAGCAGCAACAAGGTGCTCAAACGTGAGCTGATGGCTATCAGCGATCCGTTGTCGGACACCTACGACGGTGAGGAGAGGCGCTGGCGCTGAAGCCATCTTTCAGATCAGGTTCCGCACGCGTGCAAGTAGTTCGGTACTCTTGGCGACTCGGCCGCGAACAATCTTCCAAGCCATCGAGTGGAGGTCGATTGTCCGATCGAAGCCTTGGTTCGGGTTGCAGAGGTTTGACGCCTCGGAAGCTCGCAGGGTGGAGAACTCCTGTTACCGTGTGCCTCATCGCTGGTGCGCTTTTGCCGGCGCAACCGTGTTGAAGATGGAAGCGGGCGTCCGGAGCCGACCTGCAGGGGCGGCTTCAAATCACCCAGGCTGCTGCGTTGAAGGGACGTGATGGCGAGCGCTGAGGAAAAAGGCGGCGGGGTGCGCCGTCATCCGCGGTCGCGAGGAGCTCAGCGAAGTGGGGAGTGGTTCCAATTAGCCGCGGGTGTGTGGTCGATTTCGTGTGGGATCGCACTAACGGGCGGATTACAGCAGGTCTGGTACCCTGTCTAATCCAGCGATCAACCAATTCGTGTCACGGCTGAAGGGCTCTGCTGGTGAAGAACTGCAACGTTGGAGGATATAGCATGAGTGAAACCGGTTTTACCGATAATGTCATTCCGCGTGCCCAGGTCTTCAAGCGCGCGGGGCGCATCGGCGCCGAAATCAGGAACATCAAATTGTCGGGTGATTTGCCGGACCAGACCATCGCTGCGATCCGTGGCCTACTGCTTGAGCACAAGGTCATCTTCTTCCGCGACCAAGGCCATCTCGACGACGCCGAGCAGGAGCACTTTGCTCTTCGTTTGGGGAAGCTTGTGCCGCCGCTAGGAGGTGCTGTCGAGGGAACGACGCTCCTCGAGCTTGATTCCGCACGCGGAGTCCGGGCTGACCTTTGGCACATCGATCTCTCCTTCGTGGATGCCTATCCCAAAATTTTGGTGTTGCGAGGCGTTGTAATCCCACTAGTCGGTGGCGACACGGTGTGGTCAAACACCGCGGCCGCCTACCTCGACCTGCCGCCGCCGCTGCAACGGCTTGCGGATGACCTCTGGGCTGTTCACACCAGCGAGTTCGACTTCTCCGCAATCGTCCGCCCCAGCGAAGCCGATCGGAAACTTTATGACGAATTTGTTGCCAGAACGAGGATCGAAAGCCAGCACCCCGTAGTACGTATCCACCCCGAAACCGGCGAGCGCGCGCTGGTGCTTGGCTCTTATGTGAAACGTTTTGTTGACATCCCGAAATCTGATGGCCAGAGGTTGTACAATCTATTCGAGTCTCATCTCACCGCGCCGGATAACACGGTGCGCTGGAACTGGAAGCAAGGCGACATCGCTATCTGGGACAACCGCGCCACGATGCATTATGCGGTCAGGGATTACGGCGACCAGGGTCGAGTCGTTCGTCGCGCGGCCATAGATGGCGAGGTACCCGTCAGTGTCGACGGCCGGCGCAGCTTTCAACTATTCAGAACTTTGAGCACCTGATGCGCGAGTTGGTTGCTCTATAGGGCTGACATCAAGGGATCGATCGGCCAAAGGCTGTTTGCGTGCTTGGAAGGTGAAACTTGGGTTTATCGAGAGAATAGTGGATGTGAGTTTAGGGAGGCGCGGCTTGGCGACAGATTCCGCAAAACCGCTCTCGCAGATTGGAAGCCCCACGGGACAAAGCATTCTGCCCGTCGCCAGGATTGAGCGAACACCCAAGGCAGCCTACCGCTTCTTCTCTAATGATCGCGGCAGCGGAGCGGACAATTCTGCCTGGCGATTTCCAATCGACACGTGATCGTGACGGCGCGCCACTGAAGGTTTCTTTCTTAGGCTGCACGATACGGGCATTATCGCGCTTGGTTTCCAGCTGGCGCGTCCGGTTTCGGCGCGTCCGCTGAAGGCCAAGTTATTTACCTGTGGCGAGAACTGTCCGACGGACAGTATAAGGACAGCGCCCAATCATGAAGAACAAGTCTTCTTAAAGTGAGCAATGATTAGCTCCGCAACCCTATCCGAGCGGTCTATCCCAGAAGCTAACTGCGCATCGTACAGTCCGCCCGCGTCAGCAATGTTAACCTCTATTATATAAGGATAAGCCAGATCTATCCCGACGAAATTGATCCCGTGTGCCATCAGCTTTTGGCCGATCGACTCGGTAAGCTCGATTTCATCGGGATGCAAATCGACTGGAATCGGCTTTCCTCCTTGCGCAATATTTGACCTGTGATCGTCTGGACGCGGTTTCCGACCATGCCAGGCAGCCGCCTGTCCACAAACAATAATAACGCGCTTTTCGCCTTGCGCTACTTCGGGGATAAAGTGCTGAAGAATGGCGTACTCAGCTTTAAAGCCGCTTAACCCATAGCGGGATTGGTGTTGTATGATGGTGCGGACTTCCTTTTCGGCGAGAGGTCGGAATGCACTCTGTGCGTCAGTATTTCCGGTCAGACATTGGAGGATCGTCCGAACATTTGGTCCGTTGGGAGGAAGCAAGAAGACGTTTTCCCCGCAATAGGCGTTCGGCGGCTTGGCCACCCACCACTGATCTGGGCTCTGTTGATAGCGGTCACAAAGTAGCGAGAAATCATTCGACGCATATGAGTAAGCTCTATTGCCTTTTGGCACGAGGTAGCCCAATGCATGTTTTGTGTTTAGAAGCATCAGGCCTTCAATGCTGTTGACGAAGGCGGTATGTTGGGAAGCGAGCCACAGCATTTGCCAGACATCACGAGCCACGCTAGGGTGGGGCTCACTGTTGGCCCAGATCAGCTGGCATTCGTCTAGAAAATATGCGCTGTAAGTCCCCAGTGCGGCAGAGCCGACTTGGGACGGCTCACCGCTTCCATGTACCATCACTCCTTGTGTGAAATAACGGTAGTCATCCGCCGCAATAGCATTAATCTCGCCGAGAATTACCTCCCAGCCGAAACGACGGAACGCGTTACTGATAAGTACATCATTTTCACCTAAGCAATCCGCGCGGCTTGTGAGTAAGAGCAATCTCATGACGTTCCCTTGGCAACGTTAAGCGCGTGCACAATCCAGAGTTCGAGATGGCGAGCCGCCATCGTAAGAAAGAGGGCGGACAGCACCTCGAAATAGAATCAGACGTTATTCGCGACGATCTGCTTTGTTGCTGTGACAACAGCTGCGCATGCACTCAGCGTTATTGCATCCCAAAAAGCAGTCGCCGTGCCAGCGCTGCTCTCGTTGTCTAAGCTATTGATCGCCCATTGCAAAGGGAGCATTCCGGCGAAGAACGTCACTGTTTCAAACCTGACAATGTTTGTGCCGTCGTCGGAAGCCAGACAATCGCTAGCCTCGAACCGGCAGAGCCGCTTGCCGCAAAGCGCTTTCGACGCGCTCATTGGACGAATTGCAATTGCCAACTGGTTCCGCGCTTTGACTGGGTGTCGAGCTATCGGTAAATTTTGGTGACGGGCCTGGCCGGTCAGGCGGCGGCGGTTATGGGCTGACGGTCAGTCGATTTGGCGATGACCTCGATCCCTCGTTGAATGTCACACTGAGGAACGAGTTTTGGCAACTGGTTGTGGCCATCGAGACGACGCCAGCTTTTCTGCGCGGCCTCAAGCAGTTTGAAGACCATCACGGGCGCCGTTTGGGCGTGTAGCTCTCGATGAAGGCGTCGAACGCCAGCTCGGCGGCGGCCGTGGTTTCGAATCTCCTGCAACGCGCGTTTGGCCTTCGGCTGCTGGCTCTTTGGCAACTTGGCGAGTACGTTCGCGGTCTTGTGCACCCAGCAGCGCTGCTCCCGCATTTTCGGCCAGACCTCACCAGCGCCCTTCCTGACAGATCGCGCCGGTCCTGCGCGCTCTCGCGGGCGCCATCGGTGAAACCGACCAGTTCCTTGCGGCCTTCCGGCGTCGCGCCGATCAGCACCAGGATGCACTGCTTTTCGTCTTCGAGGCATGCTTGGAGATGGATGCCATCACCTGAGCCATGCGGGAAAGTGGGTGATGACGGCTGAGATAGGCGGCGTATCGAGGCGGGTGTCGAGCCTGCCAGAACCTCTCAAGGAGAGCGATACGCCAGACGAGACTAGCAACATTGTCCCGCTTCGTCAGCCCGACGAGATCGATGATCCACTGACCAATGTGCTGCGCGCCGGTGCGCGGCAGCTTCTGGCACAGGCTGTCGAGGCGGAAGTCGAGACCTTTCTTGCCACGGTGAAGGATTTGAAGCTTCCCGACGGACGCGCCCAGTGTCGTGCGGCATGGGTACGGCCCGGCGCGAACGATCCAGACCGGAGTCGGCCCGGTCGAGGTGGCGCGGGCGAAGACTCGCGACCGCGGGGCGTCCAGCAATGGCGAGCGGATCCGGTTCAGTTCGGCGATCCTGCCGCTGTGGGCACCGCGGACCAGAAGTCTGGATGCGCTGTTGCCGGCGCTCTACTTGCGCGGCATTTCGACCGGCGATTTCCAGGAGGCGCTGACCAGCCTTGCTGGGGCCGATGGCGTCTTCCTGCAGGCCCGCATGGAAGACCACGGCGAGTGCATGCTGGTGCTGATCGGCGCGACGCCGGAGGGCAAGAAGGAGCTGATCGGTTTCCAGGTCGGCGTGCGGGAGAGCGCGCAGAGCTGGCGTGAGCTGCTGATCGACGTCAAACAGAGCGGATTGCAGATCGCGCCCGAAATTGCCATTGGCGACGGCGCGCTCGGCTTCTGGAAGGCGCTCGACGAGGTCTTTCCCGGCACACGGCAACAGTGATGCTGGGTGCACAAGACCGTGAATGTCCTGGACAAGGTCCCGCTCGCGGAGCAAGCCACCATGAAGAAGGATCTGCGCGAGGTCTATTGGGCGCCGAACCGGGCGTCCGCCGAAGCGGCGATCGACGTCTTTGCCGAGAAATGCCGCGCCAAATACGGGCGCGCGGTCGAATGTCTGAAGGATCGCGACGCGCTGCTAGCCTTCTACGACTTTCCTGCCGAGCATTGGGATCACCTGCGTACCAGCAATCCCATCGAGAGCGTGTTCGCCACCGTGCGGCGCCGGACGGTGCGCACCAAAGGGTTCGTTGTCGCCGAGAACCGCCAAGCTGATGGTGTTCAAGCTCGTCATCGCCGCATCGAAGACCTGGCCGGCGGCTCAAAGGCACAAATCAGTTGCCGAAGGTCATCGCGGGTGTCAGATTCAACGACAGCATCGAGGTCATCCAAGTGCCGGCCAACCACGCCGCCTGATCACCTCGTCACCCAAAATCCCGCATAGCTCCCATCACCCCAGATGTAGACGTAGCGCTTCGCCGACAGATCGCGCCTCTGCCACGCGGTGTGTTCGTCAAGCCAACCGTCGTTCAGCGGCCGATGGCGGATGCCGACAACCCGGCAGCATCCTTGCCGAGCAGCGCCGCCAGAGCCTCGGAGAAGTCGCCGGTGGAGATCACCCTCAGGTAAAGGATCGGCAGCAGCGTCTCGATCGACTTCGACCGGCGCATGAAGGGCGGCAGGATCGACGGCGAGAACCGGATGCGGGCCGGGTCGGTAGCGTCCGGCTCGCGATCGCGTACACGCGGCTGGCGGACAGCGACCGGACCGATACCGGTCATCACCTCGCGTTCCGGCAGTTGATCGGGGCGCACGACACGCTGGTGGCCGTCCGCGGTCTTCAAATCGGCATGTTCGCCGAGAAGGTCCGCGACCTCGGTCTCGACCGCCTCGGCCAACAGAGCACGCGCCCCATTGCGCAAGATTTCGGTGAGTTGATCCTCGACGTTTCCTGGCTGAATCAGCTTGATGATGTTATCTTTGGACACGGCATATCGCTCCTTCGGCGGAGAAGTGGAGGCGTCAAGCACCCCCACGATATGCCGCCTTCCCGATTCCCGCTGTCACCAACTTTCAGCAATAGCTCCTGGGTGCCATTGGTGCGGCGGTTGCTGCTCACAGCAACAACACACAGACGAGCGATGCTCTCCTTGTCTTAAACGATCGTGTCCCTGCGTGGTGCAAATGGCGGTGGGATACGGGTGAGAGTTGGACAGGTCACCTGGCGATCACCGGGAAAGCTGACGGGTGGGATCATCGCTCGACGACGTTATGATCTCCAGGGGCATGTAGCGGGCGCGCTGGACGGGCCCTACATTGTTCTGCTCAAGAGGATCGCGCCGATTAGGCAAAGACGACTCTTGCGGCAGGCGAAGTCCTGGAATGAGAATGGAATGTAACCTGCAACCTTTCAACGCGATCCAGACGATTCGAGCCCTCCCGGTAGAAGTGCAGCCCGTCAGTGGGAAGCGTCTTGCAAGGATGGCGGCGACGCCGTTCTTGAACGCGGACAGCGGATGCTGAAGCCCTGTGTCAGCCGCGAGATCATGTACCCGCTGAGGCCTTCTGTTCGGGTTGGCCGGAGACGGCGTCGGCAGGACCGTTAGGGGCGAGGTCCTCGGCTCGTCCCGGAGTCTTGGAGCAGCCCAAAGGTATGGGACGGATCGAAACCTGTGAGATCACATGCCGGAAAGGGAGCGCCGGGCTGACCAAGGCTCCAGGCCTGATGAGCCGCTCTGCGCCGATCAGGAGCGCCTCGGGAACACGAACAGAGGAGGAGAGGTAAGCGCTCAGCCGGGGCCCTGTTGAGACTGGCTTGACGCCTTGCGGAATCGCAAGGCATGAGGTCTTCGATTCTGCTATGGGGATGGCCGTCGATGATCGCCTCGAGTGTTTCGGCGATGTAGCTGGCCGGATTGACGTCGTTGAGTTTGCAGGTGGCGACGATCGATGCCAGCAAGGCCCAGTTTTCCCCCCATTTCATGTCCGGCGAAGAGAGCGTTTTTCCTGGTCAAGCAGATTGGCCGGATGGCGATCTCGACCGGGTTGGTGTCGAGCTCGAGACGTCCGTCTTCGAGGAAGCGCGTCAGCCCCTCCCAATGATTGAGCGCATAGCGGATATCCTCGGCGAGCGTCGATCCGCTGGAGATCATCGACAACTGTTTCTCGAACCACGACTTCAACGCGGCTACCATGGGCAGCGATTGCTCCTTGCGCGCGGCCAGCCGGATGTCCGGCGATGAGCCGCGCACCATGTCTTCGGTGGCGTAAAGCTGCGCGATGTGCCGAACAGCGGCCTCGGCGATCGGTGACTTGCTGTTGCGCACCAATTTGACGAAGCACCGGCGCAAATGGCTCCAACAATGCACGAGCGTCCAAGGCCCTTGTGGTCGAACGACTTCGTTCAACCGGTCATAGCCGTCATAGGCGTCGCATTGCAGGTAGCGTCCGCCAAAGCCGTCCAGGAACTGCTGCGCGAAGGCACCGCTGACACCGGGGTCATACCTGAACAACACGATCGGTGGACTTGGGCCGCTGTGGCCGCGGTCGTCTGAGGCGACCGCCCAGAAGTAGCCTTTCTTCATTTGGCCGCGCCGCGGATCGAGTACCGGCGCCTTGGTCTCATCCATAAACAACCGATCCGCCATGGCCAGGTGGTGGCGCATGTGGTCCGCGATGGGCTAAAGGTGGAAGCAGGCGCGGCCAGACCAGTTGCCCAGCGTCGCCCGATCAAGCCGGATCCCCTGGCGCGCATAGATCTCGGCCTGACGGTAAAATGGCGTATGGTCGCCAAATTTGGAGACGATCACGTGCGCGATGGCCGCTTCGGTCGGCAGTCCGCCGGGCACGACGTGCTCCGGTGCGTGCGCCTGCACGACGGGCCCCGAACAGCGACGACAGATGTATTTCGGCCGGCGCGTGACCAGCACGCGCCATTGCGCCGGGATCACGTCGAGGCGCTTGCTGACGTCCTCGCCGATCTTCGTCATGGCGCCGCAACCGCACGGACAGAGCGTGCTTGCAGGCTCGATGATCCGTTCCAAGCGCGGCAAATGGGCAGGCAAGCAGCCGCGATTGCGATAAGAACCTTGATCCGGCACGCTGCGCGATCGGCCCTTGCTCACAGCCTCGGCTCTCTCCTGCGCCGCGTCCAGGATGCCTTGCGCGATCTCCACGTGTTCCAACGGTAAGTGATACTGATCTGGCCGCAGCTTCTCGGACTTCGCGCCGAACCTGTCGCGCCGCAATTCGCCGAGGATGACCTCCAGCCGACGCCGCGCTTCCTCCGACGCCGAAAGCGCCCCCTGATGCTCGCTCAAGGCCGCCTGCGTTTGCGCCAAAAGCGCTTTCAGTTGTTCATTTTCGTCGCGCAGCGCCGCGATGCTCATGCGCTATTTCGAGCACATCGCCGCTGCGCGTGCCACGTTCAAAATAGCTTCCGAGTCATTCTGCCGCAGTTATCCGGCCGCCTGAGGACGCCGCGCTTCTTCCGGGCGGACCAACCTCCAATCCAGCCCCTCGAACAGGGCCGCGAACATCGCCGGCGATATCCGCATCACGCCGTCTGCGATTGTTGGCCAAACGAACTTGCAACCTTCGAGACGCTTGGGCACCAACACCGGGCCCGTTCGATCCCAGACCAAAATCTTGATCCGGTCCGCTCGTTTCGATCGGAACACGAAGGCTGCGCCGCTGAACGGGCTCGAGACGAAGCAGCTCCTGCACCTTCGCCGCAAGCCCATCGTGGCCACAGCGGAAGTCGATCGGCCGCGTCGCGATGTAAATCTTCAGATCAGCACCGGCCGCGATCATCGTGACGCTCGCACCGCACGGATCACCCGGGACAGCTGCTCACCATCAATGGCCGTATCCGTCCGCAGCACGACAAGATCTCAAGCTTGATCGCCGGAGCAGGAAGCTCCTCCAAAGCACGTTCCACGACCAGCGGAGCGAATGTCGGCGGGGATGCCTCGCACGGCGGCAACATGCCTCGCTGGCGAAACCGCCGTCGCCAATCGTAGATCTGCCAGCGCGTCGCTCCGTGCTTGCGCGCGACCTCGGACACCTGGGCACCGGGCAACAGACTCTCGGCGACAATCCGAGCTCACTCAGCTTCCGAACGCACGCGGCGCCCCGACGGTCCTTCAAGAACTTCCAGCCGTTTAACCGACCCCGCCGATGGGTCGTCCAAATGGACGTCCTTTTTGCTGTCCAATCCCATCCAAAACCTCCGTCCAAAGCTGGAGGCTTCTTCGCATAGCTATCCAGATCCCGAAGCAAGGGTTACGGCTAAGCGCTTACGAGGAGAGGTGGAGGCGTCAAAAAAGGGACGGGTTTTGCACGGACGGGGAAGTCGTAGCGCCTTCAAATTACCGACTAAGCCGGAGAACCGAGCTTGCCGGGGAGGGGAAGCGCCACGAGTAGAGAACCGTTGACTAGAAATATTGGGAGGAGGCTCTGGACCCCACAAACCGACAACGCATAACCGACTTGGCGAGGACGAAATTGGGAACGGCACTGTGCGGGTTAGCGGATAGGCCTCGAACGTTCAGTCCAGGTCGGCCGTTACCACCTCTCTCAAATGACGCGCCAGTGGCTTCGTTCAATACTCAAAAGCAAAATTGCAAGTTTCTGAGCCGTCAGATCCCGAAAACTTGCAATCTCAAACGCCGCCTGGACCGAACAATTGACTCCCGCCCAAATTCTTCACAGACGATTGGACAGTCTCATGCTGTCTGGCGCTATCCACGTTGAGATTAGAGTCAGGCAAAGGAGCTGGCGGGCCGCCGTTGTTGTCAGGCGGCGGCTCGCGTCAGTTGTGATGCGAATCAGATTGTAGGCGGCGACGGTGAATTTGAATTCCGCTTCGGCCCTGGCAATCCTCTCACCTTGACCTGGTCGAGCTTGGCCTATGCTTGATTCTGCCGAACACCTCCTCGATCCGCTTGGGCCAGATCGACTGCCGGGTGCGGACCACGCCATGCTTGCTGATTTGATGGCGATATGCCGCGTCACTTCGCTCTCACGCAGCTGTTCAACGAATGCGGTCTCGTGATAGGCCTTGTCAGCGCTAGTGTGACGCGGCGGTGCGTTCGCTTTCTCATTCGCTCAATCGCCCGTGGTCAGCCCCACCTCCCGTTCCGCGGTATCGGTTGCGTGCGTCAGCGTCGCATCGGCCGTAAGGCCGTTGCGGTCCTCCATTTGCACGTGCCCCATGAAGCAAAACCGGCTCTCGCGGCCATCCCCCCTGCGATAAAGGTCCTGCCCCGAAGAGCCGATCAAACTCGGTGGCCTGCCGTTCGAGCAGCCCTCGATGGACACCACCCGGCCGTGCCGCTAGCGCGGCGTGAGTGCCCTGTTCAAGGATCATAGTCCTCACCAGAGTTGGTAGTGTGTCGAGCCTCGTTAATTAGGTACATCAATTACTGAGCCGCCATGCAGGCTTGACATATCTTAGCACGAGGACAAGGTGCAGCAATGGCAAGCGCAATTAATCCGTCGCTCGTATCAAATGTCCTTCAAGTACATGACGAGCGCCGCAACCAAAAAAATACCAGTCAGCTCGTAAAATGTCTCGATCGTGCGGGCCTGGGCAAGTCACAAGGTGTGCAGCGCGTAGCCCTGAGTTCGCGCCCGCCGTTCGACATCAATACGCGTGAGGAACTGCACGTTAGCACGTTCGACCTCCCAGGCGCGCCTGATCAACGGTCGTCTTCGTCACGCGCATGCTGGATGAGTAGGCCGAGGTGCGGAAAATCGGCACCGCCGGGCACTGGTTGTGGTGATCAGAAGTCTCAGCGAGCTGTCTCATGGAAAGGTTGCGCCTGTTGGTAGAGTTGTCTTCCGTCCTCGTGAACCCCTGGATTCCAGTGATACCTCCTCTAAAATTGACAAGCACCCAACTTCAAGAGCGCGTTGTAAATGTGATGCGCAAAATAGAGGCCCTGGAATCCGCATATGAGACGATCACAGTCGGCCAGCTGGTTTCAATTCAGGCGAGAACACACGGGGCAACGACCGCAATCGACGTCTTCGATCGCGGCGAGCGGGCGACTTACTCCGAGGTGGACAGATTGTCCAACAAATATGCGCAGGCATTGCGTGCATTCGGCGTACGCAAGGGCGATCACATTGGAGTAATGCTGCCAAATCGCATCGAATTCCCGATCCTATGGTTCGCAATTGCGAAGCTTGGCGCGGTGATCATCCCGATCAACATGCGCTACACGCCGAGGGAGATCGAGTACGTTCTCACTGATGCACAGGCCAAGTTTGCCGTCGTCGACGAATCCGCATGGTTAGTGTTTTCGGCGATGGAGCCTTGGCCGCAAGACCTCCCCAGGGAGCAAGCAATTGTCGTTGGAGAGCCTTCGGAAGGGAAAGTTATTACCCTTGATGAATTGTCTAAGGGGTTTGACGGCTCTCCGCTGGACGAGGATATCTGCCCCGACGACCTGTTGAACATTCAGTATACCTCCGGGACAACGGGCTTTCCAAAGGGCTGCATGTTGACGCACGACTACTGGGGCGTGTTTTCGTACCAGGCCGCCAACTGGGACGGGCGGCCCTACAAGAGGTATCTTTCTGCGCAACCTTTCTTCTATGTCGATGGGCCATGGCATCTTCTGCAATCATATCGACAGGGTGGCACGCACTACCTAGCTCCGCAACTCAGCTCGACTCGCTTCATTGGTTGGCTCAAGCAGCACCGAATCGAGTGGTGCCAGTTTCCCGAGCTGATAGCGCGCCAGGCCGAGGCCGCCGACGAAGATGGGGCGACCTGCCTGAAGCAGATCTTGAATTGGGGCTGGGGGGCTGACACTGTACGTCAATTCCGGAAGCGGTTTCGAGTTTGCACCCAGGAAGCGTACGGGATGACGGAAATCGGCTTCGGCACACGAATGGCGAACGAGTTCGATGAGCTGGCCGACTCGGGTTCGGTCGGGATTCGCGCACCGTTTCGAGCGCTGCGGCTGATGAGCGAGGATGGCAGCCCCACGCCGGTTGGCGAGGTGGGCGAGCTGTGGGTCAGCGGGCGCGGAGTTTTCAAGGGCTATTGGAGGAAGCCGGACGCAAATGCCGCCTTATTTGAAGGCGGATGGTTCAAGACCGGTGATCTGATGCGTCGCGATCAATTCGGTTTTCATTGGCTGGTGGGACGCACGAAGGACATGATCCGCCGCTCCAGTGAGAACATCGCCGCACGCGAGGTCGAGTCAGTCATTCGCGAGATTCCTGATGTTGCTGATGTGGCCGCCGTGCCCGTTCGCGATGTAAAGCGAGGCGAGGAGGTCAAGATTTGTGTCGAACTGCGGGAAGGCATCACGCCGGACAATCTGGCGGTCGAACGCATTCTCGAGCATGCTCGTGCGCACCTTGCCGTATTTAAGGTGCCGCGATACATCAGCTTCACTTCGGCGCTTCCTAGAACCGCCTCCAGCAACAAGGTGCTCAAACGCGACCTGATGGCCGTGAGCGATCCGACTGCTGGCGCCTATGACACTGAGGAGAAACGCTGGCGCTAACTTTCACCCCGCGCACATAG
Source organism: Bradyrhizobium sp. USDA 4354 (assembly GCF_054060315.1). Taxonomy (NCBI): domain Bacteria; kingdom Pseudomonadati; phylum Pseudomonadota; class Alphaproteobacteria; order Hyphomicrobiales; family Nitrobacteraceae; genus Bradyrhizobium; species Bradyrhizobium sp. USDA 4354. Next base: position 3,420,721 of record NZ_JBSSDC010000001.1, read on the forward strand.
TTGCGATTCAATACATACGCGACGCAAAGGGCCACGACGACTACTCGACTGAAGTGGACTCCGAAATTCGAATCGGTTGACTAAATGGAGTTTGGGCCGTTCGGTGGCACCGATGGAGCGGAGAATGACGCAGAGAACGAGGGGGAAGTTGACGCGGCGCTGAAGACGAAGAGCGCACTGGAAGCGCCGCGGGAGCAAGCGGCGGTGGCCGATCTGGCGCAGGCTATCAGGTGCACCCGAACCAGATTTGCGCCTGGAGTTGGCTTGCGGCGGCTGACCGCGATGCTGCGCGCCGAGGGCCATGCCGCCAAATCGCAAGCGCGTGCAGCGGCTGATGCGCAAGATGGGGGGCGAGGCGCTCGGGTCGAAGCCCCGCACGAGCAAGCCCGCGCCGGGCACAAGATCTTCCCCTATCTGCTGCGGGGCCTCGCGATCGAGCGCCCCCACCCAGGTCTGGTGCGCCGACATTACCTACATTCCGATTCGCCTACGGCTTCCTTAATCTCGTGGCGATCATGGACTGGGCGAGCCGGTTGGTGCTGGCGCGGCTATCGAACACGATGGCCGTGTCCTTCTGCGTGGATGCGCTGCAGGAAGCCTTTGCCCGTTTTGGGCGACTGGAGATCTTCAAGACCGACCAGCGCAGCCAGTTCACGGACTTGGGTGGCGCGAGTTTCTAAAGGATTAGCCTGGCGGTAATGTGGTTCGCTTGGAGTGAGATGAAATGCGGAACGTCTGCAATCAGGGTCGCTCAGCGCGTGGATTCTTGTGGTCCGGCCACCGCGCGAGCGGCCGATCACCTGTGCTTCCCTTTTCCGCCGATGGCCAAGCGATGCGCTTTGATCAACCTGCAATCGATGGGCAAAGTCACGCCCTCCTTGTCCGCAGCGGGCGAGCGCTTCAAAGATTGCCGGCCAATGTTCGCGCTTGGCCCAACGATTAAAACGATTATAGATCGGCGTGTAAGGACCGTGGGGTGGGCGGTGGCGCTACAGCGTGGATCGTCACCGCGCCGGGCTGGTCTGGTTCGTCGGCAGAGGCGGCTGTATCTGAGCCCACTGCTTGTCGTTAATCCAGAAGAGTCCTTTGCGCATCGAAGTCCCCCACGCCGAATCAACTCGGCGAGGGAATGAGAGTTCGCTAGTTAAATACAGACCCTAGTACACCACAAATGTGCCGATCGGCACGACTGGAGCCCTATGTACATGATGCCACCGCTGCTGCACCACCTCTCTTAGCTCTAGCTGGCCCCGCTTGACTTAGTAGCTGCCCAAGCGAGTAGTCTGTGGTTTACTAATGCGTTGATCGAGCTGCGAATAAAACTTGTACAGAATAGGCAGTTCGGCCGAGGGTCGCTAAGCGCGTCGAGCGGCACAGCGGAGCGGCCGGCTGCGTTACTGTCGCTAGATCAGAATGGAGATGAAATGCGACAGCGAATGTCTTCCTTGGATGCTTTCCAGTGTCATGCTCGCCAACCTGGGCGCGATACCCATCCTTGCTTCGGGTCAACTAACGGGTGGAAGGAAGCCCGTCATGGTGTTCGATGGTTTTGCACAAATCTCGCTTGCCCGTTACAAGCCGTTTGCTGATGAAATGCTGGTGAAAACGATCGTCCACAACGACATCAACGCTCTCGAAGACTTGTGCCGCGCAAATCCAGTGGTCGCCTATGTATGCGACGGCGTTTGCTCTCTAGGAGGTTATTCGCCCATCAAGGAATCGTCAGCTCCAGGAACGGTACGGGCCATTTCTCTATATCGACGATACTCATGACATATCGATATTCGGACGCCAAGGCGAAGGATGCTCGCTCTCAGTTTCCGAGGGGCTCGCTGAGCAAACGATTATAGCAGCCTCGCTGGCAATGGGATTCGGAGCATCGGGCGGAATGTTGATGCTCGGAACCGCCGATCATGAGGCGCTGTTTCGCCGCTACTCTGTTCCCGATGCATATTCGATGACGCCAAATCTACCGGCGGTTGGTGCGGCGCTTGGGTGGTGCGAAATTCACCGCTCCGCAGAACTCGGCCGGCGACAAGAGCAACCGGCGCGTCGCATTGATCTCTTTGATCGTCGTCTCGCAACCGCCGGGCAAGGTGATTCACTTCCGATCAGAATGATCGCCTTCCGATCGGAGGCCAAGGCGATTGCAGTCGCCAAAGCGCTTCTCGATGTCGGTTACCATACTCTGGTGACGTTCTTCCCAACAGTCGGGTCGGAAAAGGCGGGAATTCGGGTGTGCATTACAGCGGAGCATGATGCCCGCGACATAGAACGGTGATGCGAATGCATCTTGCAAAAAGTAGCCGAAATAACGGGAAAGCCCTATCCTCTCAGGTGAGGTGAGAATTCTGCGGACGAATATAGGAAACTCCCCGGTAGAACATACTTGCTGTAGATCATGCGGAGCACTAGGGATGGAAGCGTATCATTAAGACGGAGCTCGTCTATATGCGACGGAGATAGGCGCTGGCCCACTCAGCTCATGCTCGCGACGGTTTAGCACTAGACGACCGATTTCATGAAGCCTGCGTTGTGGAGCGGGATGAATTGATGGAACGGACGGGTTGCTGGCGGATGCGACGTTTGCGGTCGGCGAAACGAGGAGCTGTACTATGGTAAGATGGCGGCGAGCGGTCGAATTGTGAGTGAAAGCGCTGTCGACTTTGGCGGCTCTTTCGTGGTCGAGAACTGAACTGGCGAGCCGGTATCGCGAGCCCAGATGCTGCTGGCGTATCGAGAAAATCCCTCGTTCTGCGCGGTGAGCCAAAGACTTGGGGTCCATCATCAGACGGTGCAGCGCTGTGTCGAGCGAGCATTGGCCGATGGCGCGCTGGCCGCCTACGATGATCGTCAACGACCGGGCAAGCAGCCAACGATCACGTCTGAGGCCAAAGCCTGGCTGGTGTCGCTGGCGTGTGACAAGGCCAAAGACAATGGTTGTCGGCCTGAGTTGTGGACGACGCTTTGCTCCAGGGAAGTGTGCAAGATCCTTGGTCAAGAGATCAAGCCGCACAAGGTGAGCTGCTACCTTGAAAATCGCGACGCCGAGTTCGCACAGAAGATAGCGGAAGCGCTGTGCGTCTATCGTGAAGTCCAAGTCCTGGAGAAAGCCTCTGCCAAGGGATCGTTTTGTCATGCCGGCCATGTCCGCTTGATTACGGCGATGTCGGAACTGCGACAGCTCGCAGCCTCAGTCCCAGAGCATCTTCTTGCGATGTGTTCGTTCTCTCGTCAGACAAGCCGCGCATGGGATCCCGCAATGGCACTCCAATTGCTAAGCGAGACTACCACAGTCGAGGCGCTCGCAAGTGGGCTTATCGTCAAGAGTTCGCTTGATTGATCCTCGTCGGAAATCCAAAAGCAGTGAACAATCGCGAGATACAACTCGACGACCCATTGGTGCAACTTGCGTCGGGCCGAATTGTCAGGAGGAAAAAGATGACAATGGTCTCCGAAGTGTTCATCACCTGCGCGGTAACTGGGCTGGGTTGAAGGTGGAGCGCAGCCCGTATGCGTCGGTGACGCCGGAGCAGGACCGCGTACTGTACCTGAGTTCCTGCAGCGAGTGGCAGGGATGTACAACACGTTCGAGATGCGCCCGCCCCTAGTACGCAAACAGGTGGACGGATTCTTGCGAACCGGCTGCAAGAACCAGTGTGGCGCGAGGCGCTGTGGCCGGCGCACGACGACGTGGCTACAGTGCAGGAGGTCGATGACGCAGTCGATACTCGTTAGGATTGCGTCGCCGCATCTTGGGGCCAATCCAGACTTACCGCATGTACCTCCTAAGATGGGCACGCGCGCGGCGCCAATGACAAGCGCCTTCTTCTCTTTCACGAGAACACGCGTGAGGGTGACAAGGGACGGACACGAGCAAATTCTGAAAAGGCCGGCAGCGGACGCGACGAAGCCGTGCACGGTAACGCGAACGAGCACTTGCCGAATCTGGCGTGGCTGCACGCAGAGCTGCCTCGCCTAAAGCGCGCCGGCGCAGGCATCAGGCTACTCGCGAACTCGCCGGCGGAACGCGACGATCGCCAAACCCACCCGAGACTTCGAGGATGTTCTGGGCGTTGGTCTATGTACGGGCTGTAGCCTCTGCGCGAGCATCATCGGCTCTGCAATATCGATGGGCATCAATACGGCCTCCAAGGCGAAGTCGCGGTCGGAAAATACGACCAGATCATGGTCGTCCGCCCGGGCGGGTCGGTCTAGGGGCAGGCCTCAAGGGGCATCGTCCATCCCCTGTCAGGACCCATGCGGCTGGGCGAGCGAGCCGGTCGTTCGTCACAAGGATGCATGCTGTGCTGCATGTCCGCGCCGACGATAGAACGTTGTGGCTGACGAAATCTACTATTTCAACGGCCCCAGACGAAGAGCTGCGCGGCCCTCTGTGGCCCATCGTCGCCTCTCGTCGAAGTGCACTGACTGCTCGAGAGAGACGGGCGCTTTGCCGTCGTCGCCAAACTTTACGACATCTCAGTTGTATTTTCAGATCACCCGGTGCTCGTCGCTCCTGGTGGAATCATGCCCCGCCACCCCTGGTGCTAAAGCCGCTGCAAGGTGGGGCACTTCACGGCAACCGCGTGGATAGAAGTGCTTGGTACTCTTGTTCACCTCAATGCATTTTCGTCGCGGTAGAGGCCTTCGAGGCGATTTTTAAGACCGTCCACAAGCAGTGCCCCCATGAGGCGCTCTTTGGATGCTGATAGCTGACAATACCGCTTCTTTCAAATATCTTACAAGTCCTCACCAGATTAGGTAGTGCCCTGACCCTTGTCATTGATGTTAACTAGCGGTGACACAGCTCATCACAATAGGGAAAGGTGCAACAATGACAAGCATAGTTGATCGTTGTACGTCTCGCGTTTCCCTCAAGTACAGGTCTCAAAACGATATCTCGATCGCAGGGGCCACACCAAGCCACGAGGCGTACGTCGCATCGTCCTGCTCTTGCGCCGTTCGACATTCATGCGACTCAGCTACTCGCTGCCGAGTTCGAGGTCCCCGCGATCGCGGCGCGACTAAACAACTGTGGTGCCTCCGTCTCGCGCATCCTGGTCGAGCAGGCCGAGTTCTGGGAAATCCGCGACGCCGGTTTCCACGATCCTACAAAGTTGAGATAAGGCGGGCCGCAAGGAGCGTCGCAAATGTAGTTGCGCAAAATCGAGCGTTGGGACGTGATCATACTCATGCGACAGGCTAAGCGAAAAGCTCGCCCCTTCAACTTGCGTGGCGCCCCCAACAACGCTCCCGAACAAACCGACGAAGGAATAGCCATGCCACGTTCAGACCTTCGTTTGTTCGGCGTCACAGTCGTGGACTTCGGCCAGTAACGAACCTACCAAGCTCCCGGCCAGCCGTGGGGTCGAAGCGTCGGGAGGGTGGCTCCACGGTGTACGGGTTCTCGACCTCTGCAAAGTAATCGCGAGCTGGCATTCGACCGGCTATCTCGCCCGATTCGGAGCTGAGGTGATTTTGGCATGACCAATATGTGCGGTAAGCACTCCATTCCGGATATGGGCTCATCCGTCGGCCGACAAGTCCTTCTGGTGACGTCCATCGATATTGTCGTCTGGAATGCACCTGACCGGCAGGTCCAGCGTATGCGAGTCGATTTGGAGGGGCAAAAAGCGCTCAACAAGGATGCGATCTTCTACCGACTCGATCGCTTTGGGGTGTCCGTCGCGGCCCACGCAGCGACTATCTCGGCTACGAGAATCACGTGCAGGCGACGAGTGGCATCATGCTGAGATCCAGCCGTTCCGCGGAAACGCTCGAAAAATACGCGCACGTTCGGACGCTCGAGGTGATGGGCGACTTCGCCGCGGTTCTCGGTATTGCTGCCGTGGTCTACCAGAAGGCGAAAGCCGCTCAGGCAGCGCGGGCCCGGACTTCACTGTCGGCACTGTCTGGACTCCAGCATCTGCCGTTTCGTTACGACTATGCTGAATGTCCACCGTTCGATGAGCCGTCAGGTCTCTGTGTCAAGGGACATGATGCACTGACCCATTTGTATGAAACGGCTTCCGATCGCAGTCTCCTACTCAGCGCCTTAAAGCACGATGTTCCTCGCCTTCCGGATGTCGAACCTCTTGAAGGAATCGCTTATGTGCCTCTGAAAACCGAGCCTCCTTCCAAGGCTATCCGGAAGGTCTCGGCCGAGAAATCGTCATCGAGATCCAATGCAGCCGAGATCGGCGCTTCAATCTGCGACAGCACCGCTGCCATACGATCAGCAAATTCAAGTCCTGCTGATGATACTCTGGGGATCGATCGGGGCAGTTATTCCTTCTCGATATTTGGTGCGCATCCCAGCGGGCTTGCAGTCACGCAGGTCGACCTTTACGCGATCATTATTCGGGGCGCTGCTGCGCCCGCTTGGAGTCTGATCAATGCATAGACTGGAACGGCTTCTGCGTCCGAAGTCAATCGCCGTGTTTGGAGGCCGACAGGCGGCAGCTGTCGTCGCGCAATCGATCAAGATGGGCTTTGCCGGCGAGATCTGGCCGGTACATCCCACTAAGGACGAGGTTTCAGGCCGCAAGGCCTATCGGTCCGTGGCCGACTTGCCCGATGCGCCTGACGCCGCTTGGGTTGGCGTCAACCGCCACCTCACTATAGAGGTGGTCAAGGCTTTGTCCGAACGCGGCGCCGGCGCCGCTGTCTGCTATGCTTCCGGTTTCCTCGAAACGGAAGGCTACGACGATAGTGGCGAACGGCTACAGGGCGAACTTGTCGCGGCGGCCGGCGAGATGCCGATCATTGGTCCGAACTCCTACGGTCTGATCAACTTCGCCGATGGCGCGCTTTTGTGGCCGGACCAACATGGTGGCACTAGGCTTCCCCAGAGCGGCCGCGGGGTCGCCATCATCACGCAGTCGTCCAGCATCGCCATCAACATCACTATGCAGAAGCGCGGCCTGCCAATCGCCTTCGTAATGACCGCGGGCAATCAGGCGCAGACAGGCCTTTCCGAAATGGCGATTGGCTTGATCGAGAATGAGCGGGTCACTGCGCTCGGCCTGCACATCGAGGCGTTCGATTCCGTAGCCAGCTTCGAAAGCCTGGCTGCACGGGCGAGGGAGCTGAAAAAGCCGATCATCGCGATGAAGGTCGGCCGTTCCGAGCAGGCGCGGGAGGCGACTGTATCGCATACCGCTTCGCTTGCTGGCTCGGACGCCGCATCCGCCACCTTCCTCAAGAGGCTCGGCGTCGCTCGAGTCGAATCGATTCCTACATTCGTCGAGACGCTGAAGCTCTTACACGTGACCGGTCCGCTACTGGGTTACCGCCTCTCGTCGATGAGCTGCTCGGGCGGCGAAGCTTCAGTGATGGCCGACAGCGCGGACGGGCACTTGGTGCATTTCCCCCGCCTCACTGACCAGCAGCGCGCCCATGTCAAATCGACGCTCGGCCCATTGGTGGCGGTGGCCAACCCGCTCGACTACCATACGTTCATCTGGAACAACGTGCCAGCGATGACTGAAACGTTCACCGCGATGGTGTCGGTTGGCTTCGATCTCAATCTGCTCGTGCTCGACTTCCCGCGTCCCGACCGCTGCACTGATAGCGGTCGATCGCTGCCGCGGCAAGCCTTCCAAGCGGCGCTGAAGGCCACCAATGCGAAAGGCGCGATCGTCTCCTCGTTACCAGAGAATATGCCTGAAGAGTACGCCGCCGACCTCATAACGAAGGGCATCACTCCTCTATTCGGTATTGCGGAAGCTATGGAGGCCGCCGATGCGGCGGCGTTCATCGGCTCGGCATGGCGCGCGCCGCAAGCGCCCCCAATTGCCACGGTGGCGGCTGGTGCGTTCCGCGGCGAACGTGTGACGCCTGACGAAGCCGAAGCCAAGAGGAGACTGATCAAAGCCGGCCTGCCAGTACCAAAGGGCGAGCGCGCCGGCAATGCGATCGAGGCGGTGATCTCGTCCACGGCGCTCGGCTTCCCAGTGGCGCTGAAGGCGTTGGGTGTGGCCCACAAATCGGAAGTCGGTGCGGTGCGGCTGAGCCTCGGTGACGCCGATTCCGTCAGCGCCGCCGCGAATGATTTGCTCGGGCTCGGGGCCGGCCTCTACGTCGAACGCATGGTGCGTGATGGCGTCGCCGAACTGATCGTCGGCTTCACGCGCGATCCCATGTTCGGCGCGGTCATGACGCTGGGCACTGGTGGCGTGCTGGTTGAGCTGTTGCGCGATAGCGTGACCCTGCTGTTGCCGGCAACGCGTGACGATATCGAGACGGCACTGCGCAGGCTGAAGCTCTATCCGCCTGCTGGAAGGGTATCGCGGCCGGCGCAAGGCCGATGTCGCAGCGGCCATCGATGCCATTTCAGGCATCGCCGCGTTTGTGCAGCAGAATGCCGGCGGGATTGAAGAACTCGACATCAACCCGCTGATCGTGTGCAGCGAAGGCAAAGGGGCCTGGATTGCCGACGCGCTGCTGGTACTTGGAGAACAGAAGAATGGCTGACGTCATCACCACCCGTCGCGAAGGCGCTATCCTTGAGGTTACGCTTGATCGACCGAAGGCCAATGCCATCGATATGAAAACGTCGCGGCTGATGGGGGAGACCTTCAAGGCCTTCCGAGACGATCCTGATCTGCGCATCGCCATCGTGAAGACGGCCGGCGACAAGTTCTTCTGCGCCGGCTGGGATCTCAAAGCGGCCGCCAGCAGAGACGCCCCCCACAGCGACTATGGAGTGGGTGGCTTCGGCGGGCTACAGGAACTGCGCGACCTCAACAAGCCGGTGATCGCCTGCGTCAACGGTATGGCCGTCGGCCGTGGCGTCGAGTTGGCGCTCTCCTGCGACCTGATCTACGCCTCCGCTCATTCCTCGTTCGCGCTGCCAGAGATCCGCGCCGGAACACTGGCCGACGCGGCAACGATCAAGCTGCCGAAGCGCATTCCCTATTACGTTGCAATGGATCTTCTGCTCACCGGGCGGTGGATGGATGTGTCGGAAGCGCATCGCTGGGGTCTGGTTAACGAAGTGATGCCCAAGGAGAAGCTCGAAGAACGAGTCTGGGAGATTGCGCGCCTGCTCGCCAGTGGCCCACCTCTAGTCTTTGCCGCCATCAAGGAGACGGCGCGCGTGGCCGAGAGGCTGACCTTCCAGGACGTTGGTCTCGCCAGTCGATGCAAGGAACGATTCAGCCGCAGATCTTCAAAGTAGTTCGCTTAGACAGGCTTAGGAGTTGCGCCAGAAAAGTTGGCGATGAACCCAGCTAATCCAGTTATGTCCGCCGTGAAGAAGGTGAGCGCTGATTTAAGCAATCTTTTGAGCTTTCGGTACGATGTTGCTGCGGTTCAACGAAAAGTAGCAATTGTAGGTTAAGTTGCTGACCGAGCAGCTGCAGGATCTGCTCCCCCTCGTCAGAGTTTGGCGCTGCGGGCGACACGACGGGCAGAGCGATTGGTAGGGTCGATTGGCTGATCCGGTAGCGACCACCGCGAAACCCCGGTAGATCGCCCGGCGAATGTGCTCGCGATTGAACATGTGCGTCACCGTCAGCACGAAGTCTGGATTGATCCGGGTGCCACGTCGAGGCGGCGGACCGCACCAACCGCGCGCTGACTTGCCGACGAAATCATATCAGCCGGGAGCAGCGCGTTGACGTGCGCCTGCTCGACCGTGATGCCGACAAGCTCGACCTAATCCAGATAGGGCTTGCCGGGCTTGAAGTAGTCAGTGTTGCGCACCGCGAGCGAGCGAGCGCACGCCCGGCTGGAACTCCTGGCACCTGTACTGGCCGGTGCCATTCGCCGTTCGGTCGGTGACGCCGTCCTTAATGATCGCGCAGGCCAGATGCCGAAGACGATCGGCAGGTCCGGCGTTCGGAGTCTGATACGCGCTCGTGCGGCCCCGATTGCGACGATCCCCTCCATGGGCGCGATGAGAGCACGCATGGCCGAGCCGATCGCCGGATCCTTGTGGCCGCAAAGCGTAAATGACGTCGGCGCAGGTCAGCGGGCCCATCCATGAAAGCGCATGTCACGCTTGATGGCCCACACCGCAGCGCCCTCGGTCGGTGCAATCTCCTCGGCGAGTTCGAGCTACGAGGCAGGCTCTCATCGAGCACGATGAGCCCGTTGTCGGACATCATTGCCGCGCGAAAAGTCAATTTGGCTCCGCGCCTTCGGTGGGTCCAGCATCTCGGTAGCCGAACTCCCGTTGGCCGCCAGCATGATCTTACTGCCTCGGCGGGGTTTCCGGATGCGCGGTCTCGGCGAACGTCACGAGCGTGCCAGCGGGGCGACCGACATACCGGCCGCAGGCACGGGTGCATCACGTCCCTGCGACGCCCAGTGCCGGAACGGCCCGCCAACGCGCAGCGCATCGGTCGCCGCCATTTTGACCTTCTTCAATTTCTTAGTGAATCCGACATGGATCTCTCCTCCGAGGGTTGAACCGAAGGTAACTCCGGCATCCATAAACCCATGGAGTGTCCCATTCGCCCAATGTTCGTGGCTTTACCACGACTGTTTGACCGATTTAGTACGGCTGACATCGCAGTCCAGACATTGCAGATCGGAATGCCAGGTTTCACGGCGGCAATTCCCGCTTCAGTCGCATCCCAAACCGATTGAAAGGCATCTTGGGTGTGCGGATCAACCGAAGGCAAGGTGTCGGTCGAAGTCGCTCGGCGTCGTCCTGGGCAAAGGCGGTGGCGATGAAAGCGGAGACGACGCGTCTTCCGCTCTTGCCAGCATGGGCCAGGACGTTGCGCATGAAGTGGACGCGGGGTCGTTGAAGAAGTGGCCAATAGATTTCGCGCGATGCAGCGACCGGCCCTATCATGGCCCTCGCGTCAAAGCTCGCGCCACGGCGCGATCTGAAGCCGCAAACGCATTATGAGAGACAATCCAAGACAGAATAAGCGCAAGGAGAGCGGTTGCCAGCCGCTTGAGGTTAATGGCGGCGGCCGTCAGGTAGGCCTGGATCTTCATATTCGGTAGACTGCGCCGTATGGCGCGCGCCAGTCCATGCCAAGTTTTGGCTTCGCCGTGGAAGCCCTCTGAGCGCCAGCGATGGCGTTGATAGAGACGTCGATCCTGCTTACTCCATCGCTCGCGACGGCGGCGGGCGCGCAGCAGTGCTGGATAATGGTCACCGACAACGACCGCTTTGTTAACCCGCCCTTTGGATAGGCAATCGCCCTTGAGCGGACACCGGACGCAATCCTTCGCTTTTGAGTAAAAGAAACGGCCGTGCTTGATGGGCCCGCGCCGGGCGCAAGATACGTCCTCGCGGGCACGTCAAGATGTCGTTCTTGGTATCGTACCGGAAGCGTCTGAGCGGTACGCGACTCTTGATTGGTTCGGCTTTAGCTGGGATGAGGGCATCAATGCCGCGCCGCTCGAGCGCGCCGTAGACTTTAGCGTAGGCATAGCCCGCGTCGGCGGTGACCACCTTGATGTCGATGCCCGTAATCGATTCAACCTCATCGACTTGCGGCTCGATCATCTCTCCTTCGTTCGTTTGTCCAGTCGTGACCGCGACATCCAGAATGACACCGACCTTGTGCTGCTTGTAAGTGGGTTCCAGTCGCCGGTTTCGGGCATTCGTAGCCATTGTCGCATCGGGATCAGTCGTGCAGACCTTTTTGTACTTCCCGCTTTGCCGGCCCTTTCTCTCATCCTCGCTTTCATCTTCGCTTTGATTTTCGCTCAGCACATCCACCACATGCTGCTCGGTGAGGCTGTCCCAACTCACGTTGGCGCGGATCAGCGACGCATCGATGTGAACCACTTCGGCTGTTGCGACCGTGGCCTTCAGGCAGGCCTCGACCGTGCGTTTAAAGATCCTACGGAATCGCTCTTCGCCCCGGCGCCGGCGTATGCGCGTCAGGCTGGAATGGTGCGGTAGCGACTCGTGCAGGCCATAACCAGCAAACCAGCGAATGGCGATGTTGACCTGAGCCTCCCGGATCAGCTTGCGATCGTGTACGATGCCGGTGAGCAGGCCCGCGAGCATCAGGCGGACCGCGGCCTCCGGATCGATGCCTGGCCGACCGCGTTCGCTCAATAGCAGTCGGAGACCTCTTCCCTTAGCCAAGATAGGTCGAGCACGCGATCGACCCGCGCCAGCACGTGCTCATCTGGGACGAGCTGTCTGAGCGAGCCAGTGATGAAGAGCTCCAACTGATCCCGCTCCTTGCGCCCCAGCATCTCGTTCGCTCCGCCGATCGCGAATCGCCGACGAGAACGGAATCAGCCAATTGTAGCTTTTTCAACGACCCCACGCGGCAGCGCTGCCAGGCGGTGTTTGAGCACCTACGGCGGCCTTAATGTCCTCATGCGCATCGGAGATCACGAGCTTGACGCCCCAAAGCCCGCGCCGAGCGAGCTTGCGCAAGAAAGCGGTCCAGAACGTCTCGGCCTCCGAGGGACCGATGTCCATGCCGAGAACTTCACGCCGGCCGTTGCTATTGACGCCGACCGCGATGATCACCGCGACCAAGACGATCCGGCCATTCTGGCGCACCTTCACGTAGGTGGCGTCGATCCACAGATACAGCCAGTCACCCTCGATCGGGCGGGCGAGGAAGGCCTTCACCTTGTCGTCGATCTCGGCACACAGTCGGCTCACCTGGCTCTTGGAGATGCCAGTCATGCCCATGGCCTGGACCAAATCATCGACGGATCGGGGCGAGACGCCCTGCACATAGGCTTCCTGTACCACTGCGGTGAGCGCCTTTTCGGCCATCCGACGCGGCTCCAGGAAGCCCGGGAAGTAGCTTCCTTTGCGCAGCTTGGGAATGCGCAGCTCGACCGCGCCGGCGCGCGTCTCCCAGGTCCGGTCACGGTAGTTGTTACGCTGGGCAAGGCGCTCGGCATTCTTCTCGCCGTAGGCCGCCCCGGTCAGCCCGGCGACCTCCAGCTCCATCAATCGCTGGGCGGCAAAGCCAATCATCTCGCGAAGCAGATCCGCATCTGGGGCCTTCGCCACGAGCGCGCGAAGGTTCATCATCTCATCGGTCATCGGTGGTTCCTCGAATCAGGTTGGTGTCAGCAGCCCGACCCTACCGGCGAATTGCCGGTGACCACCGCAAAGCCGTTCGCCCGCTACGGCGCTATCTGAGGGCGCGCCGGCGGCCGGCTTTGCTCTACCGAGCTACACCATCACTGGGGACACGACCCAAATGCGCTTCCGAAACGAGCCCGCATACAGTAGGAATTCGGTCGACCTCTAACGGGGACTTGATCCTTCGCAAGGGAGTGAAAATCGGATCCGATGCATCGACAAAGATGCGAGGTTTGATCGCTTCCGCAACACGCAAGAAATCTCCCGCAGGTAGGCCAAGCCTACTCTCGCGCCAAGCTCTACACCGATCCTTGCGGACTCTGGCAATAGCTCACGCGACGCTCCGGCAAGCGCGGAGACACCCTCGTCCTTCGGATTCGGACTAGGCCACCTCCGGAAAGTTTTCACCCAGGTAGTTTCTCTATAACAAATTGATCTATCCCCGCTGGAACAACTGCAATAGCGTCCCCAGACGAAAGGATAAGAAATCGAGGTCGAGTCGTCTGCTGCGGGGCATACTGGGCTCGCCAACAAAATATCGCAAGTTGTGTTCGGAAAGACACCAGAAGCGCGTCGAGGGCATGTTCTTTCATCAAACACCCGGCTTGTGCGACCCAAACTTCGTATTCGGCTGGTGGGAAGGGAGCGTAAGGAATCGTTCTGATAGGATCAGAACCAAGAGCGTTCATAGCTTTTCTCCAAGAAATAAGCCAAGCGGATTACGAGAGCTGTGACAAGTTCGTTCGACAGCCCATCGGCATTGTGAGAGCGGTGCTTGCGCTAAGACCGGCGAGGATCATCGCCACACCCACGTGTCTTTCGGCCAACGTCAAACGACGCGTTAGCGCAAACTTCCTCATGCGTTCCATGCTTTCAAAGTGCATGGACGGAGGTCGCCCCACCTTGCATCCCTGAGCTGCTGCCGGTTTGATGGACACCGAGTTAAGCTAATCCCACCTCGCGCTCGAACTCAACTGGGCTCAGATAGCCGATGTTCGAGTGCCGGCGGATCGTGCTGTAAAATCGTTCGATCTCGCTGGTGTACTGACTGCCCTGGTCGGAGTGGTGCAACAGTGCGTCCGGCTTGTCGCGTCGCCAGATGGCCATCAGCAGGGCATCGGTCACCAACTGAGCTGTCATGGCGGCGCTCATCGACCAACCCACCAACCGGCGTGAGAACAGGTCGATCACTGCTGCGACGTAGAGCCAGCCCTCGGCCGTCCAGAGATACGTAAAGTCGGCGATCCACTTCTGGTTCGGCCGCTCGCCAATGAACTGCCGGTCAAGGAGGTTCGCCGGTACGGCCTCGAGCTGTCGATCGACGCTGTGTCCTTCGGCAAGCGCTGGCGTCGCGGCCGCCCGCAAGCCTTGCAGGCGCATCAGTCGCTCGATTTGCTGGAGGCCACAATCCGCCCCATCGGCTAGCAGATCACGCCACACCCGGCGCGCACCATAGGTGCGGTCGCTCGCCATGAAGCTTGCCTTCACCTTGCCGCCGAGCTCTTCGTCGCTGCGGGATCTGGCGCTGGGCAAGCGATTCAGCCAGGCATGGAAGCCCGACCGACATCCCCAGCGCATCGCATAGGCATGCCACCGGCCAGATCGCCCGGTGCTTCGCGATGAAGACGAACTTCCTGTCGCTTCCTTCGCGAAGAAGGCTGCGGCCTTTTTAGGATAACCCGCTCGGCCTTTAACTTAGCGACCTCACGGCGCAACCGCTCGATCTCCTGCTGCTCCGGCTTCATCTGCCCGTGGCCGGGGAAAGGCCTGCACCAGATCGGAGCCGAAACTCTTTCACCCATTTGCGCAGAACGTTCTCATGGACATCCAGGTTGCGCCCGGCCTGCGCAACCGACACCCCACGCTCCCTAACCAGCTTGATCACCTCGATCTTGAACTCGCGACTGAACTTCCGTCTCTTTATCGCCCACCTCCGGCTTCATGAAACACCTAATCTCGGTGTCCATCAAACCGGCAGCAGCTCACCCTCGTCATTTCCGCAGCTGTAGGTGACGCCATCGAACTCAGGGTGCCTTAATGCAAGGGATCGACCACGATGATTTTGCCAAGCGCCCACCGCCGCATTAGCTAGTGCACCGAATGCTCTGTAATCATCAGTCTTGTGCTACTGTTGTTGGGCCCACGTCGAACCTCGCGATTGCAGATCGAAGTTCTTCTTGAGCCTGACTCCAACCTATGCCGAGGTCCCGCAAAAGAGCGGCTGTTCGTTCGATGCGTCTTTCAAGGTCGTCGAGGGCTGCCGCAACTACTTCTGGAGCGGGTCCTCCCCCTGCTCGAGCTGTTCCCGCAATGACATCTGGCGCTGGTGAGATTTGTGAACCGAGTCTCCGGCCATCTTGCATGATCTCCGAGAGACTTACCGCGCCACTCTCGATGGCAATCGTAACCAGCTGACCGACCTCACTATGAGCGGAACGAAAATCGAGACCGTGCTCGATCGCGACGCGGGTCGACGTTTCCATGGCATTCGTGAACGACCTTTCGAGCATTGCGGACGCTGTGCCTTCGGCAATGCTCAAGCCCGAGAAGCACAATCGGATGAGGCGCGCCGCTCCAATGGAATGGTCGATGCCGGGCCAGATATGACGAGTAGCTTCCGTTCCGACAGCTACACAATTCGTGAAGGGCGTGCTATGCATGGCCGTAACTGCGGCGACGAAACAGCCGATTATCGCGCCCGCTTTTCCCTGGACCTGCTCGAGAAGGAACGGATTCCGCTTCTGAGGCATCGCGGAGCTAGAGCCTACCAGTTCGTCCGGTAAACTAGCCAATCCCGCTTCGCCGACCCACAGCAGTAACGTCTCGGCGATGCGGCTTAGTGTGGATCCGAGGATCGCGCAACCGGCCAGCAGCCGAAGGATTAGATCGCGAGACGCCACGCTGTCAATAGAGTTACTTGGGGCCGTCGCGAATCCGAGCAGCCTTGCTGTCAATTCCGGAAGGATGGGCAATGTCGTACCCCCCCCCGCGCCAGCGCCGAGGCAGGAAACATTGAGGTACTGACGTAGCGCGAGAACCGCATCAAGATCGCGCGCGAGCGCCCCAGCGAACGCCATCAGATGGTGCGCGAAAGTGGATGGCAAGGCCGGCTGACGGTGGGTGTGCAGCGGGAAGACCGTCTTAAGGTGATCGCGAGCTAGACCGCATAACACTTGCAAAAGCTTGAGGAGCTCGGCTGCCAATTCCTGATAGGGCCCTCTCAACTTGAGCTTTACGAGGGTCGCGTTGATATCGTTGCGGCTCCGGCCCAGATGTAGATTGCTAGCTTCCTTGCCGATTATCGAGCGGAGATAATCCTCATACGCGAGATACGAGCCCCGAGGGGCAGGTCGACCCGCAACGCTCTGAAAGTTTTCAGATTGCATTTTGTCGAGCTCGGCCAGCACTTTTCGGGTGAGATCGCGGTCGATTAATCCGACTCGCTCAAGCATAATGGCCTGGGCACGATCGATGTCGGCGTAGAAGGGTAGCTCGTCCTTCGCTGCACGCTGTAGATCACTATCGAAGACGATGGCGCTGGCTTCAGGATGAAGAGTCGATTTGATGCGGCCTGTGTTTTGCAAGGATATCTCCTCATGCGCAACGGATGAAAGCTACGGCAGCTTCGGCGCGCCGTGCAACAGCGATAGGATCGTCTCCAACTGCTATGACGTGACCGATCCGGTCGCGGAAATCGTTGCAGCGCCTGAACTGTATTGGCGGAGTATGGTACAATGCGAATTCCGTCAGTCCGAAGCGGTCTACGAGATTCTCGCAGTTCTGAGGAAGAGCGAAGAAGCCTTCATGCGCCGGAACAATGAATCGTATCGAGCCGTGAGCGTCTCCGGTCAAAGGGGGCGAGGATATTCCGAGCAAGCTACGGAGGACCGCGAGCACCGGGTCAAAGCCAGTTGTGTAACGAAAAAGGGTGGGGATCGAACCGCCAGCAAGGCGTGGATTGACCTCGATTATCGTGACACAATCCTCGCCGACCCGGAGTTCGACATGAGCTGGTCCTTTCACGTGCCCGAGAACTTGGATGGCACGAAGCGCCTCATTTTCGATTGTCACGCGCAACCTGGACGAAATCGACGCTGGTATATCATGTCCGATTTCAACGAAATGCGGCAAAGGTCCAAGGTGTTTTCGCGTTACGCCGATGATCTTGCTATCGAGAACCTCGACGGAATACTCCTCGCCGGCGACATACGACATAAGAAGAGCACCAGGCTGAATAGGGCGGCCACGCACGTCCTTCGTTGTCCCGAGTAGCTTACGCGAAGCGGCAGTTGCGTCTGCTTCGGTGTCCACGAAGGTGACGCCGATGCTGCCGGTCCCGCTGATCGGCTTGGCTACTGCAGGCAAGCCGATTTGCTTGATCGCGTTGCTGATATCGCACTCCGCACGCACTGTCGCGCTGTACGGCACGCCGATACCTGCCATCCGCAGGGCGGCGGCCTGGCGATCCTTATCTTGACAAAGTGCAATTGCGTTCGGATCCGGACCGGTAAGCCCTAGCCGCCGGGCTTCCAGCGCTGCTGTGTAAAGGTAGAAATCGCTGGAAGTCGTTAGCAGCGCAATCCGCATGTCCGTCGCGATGCTATCGATTACAGCTCTGACATCGCTTTCTGAAGACGTGTCGCATTTGCGTAGCTCGAGGTTCGAAATGCTACTCAGAAAGCCATATCGCTCAGGTGAGGCTGTAACAAAGATCGGAACGAGCCCAAGTCCTTGCGCGCGCAGGATAAAGTCGGCGCCCGAGCCTGTGGTGTTGGATTCGATGAAGATCGCAGCTGAGTTGGTCACTTGTGTTCGCTTCGGTTGGGGGAAGGGTGATCACCCATTGCCTCGCTCAACGAGCGACGGCTCCAGTTGAAACGGCACCAGCCGCTACCAGCATGAAGCGGGTGACGGACAAGGACAGGCTCTGTCGCGGCGAGCGCGGCCTGATAGCCGTTGGCGCGCATCCACGTGGGATCATAAACGTTATGCTCGTAACGGCTGCTGTCGTCGGGAAAGACCGCGAGAACCTTGCTTTTGGTGAAGCGCTCGGCGTACCACTTGGCGACGAGATAGGCCGCCCCGCTCGTAGGCCCACGCCTTAACGAAGTCTCACGGTGGAGTCGGTGCGCAGCTTGATATGCTTCGTTAGCGCCAAGCCAATGGATTTCATCAAACGCTTCGTGGAACAAGTTCCCTGGTAGAATGCTATTGCCGAGACCGCGCAAATCACGTGGGCCGGCCGGTTGACCGAACAAGACGCTACCGAAGGTGTCGATCCCGATGAGTTTCATTTCGGGAAAGAACGCGCGACAATAGTGGGCAAGGCCACAGGATGAACCTCCGGAGCCCACAGTTGCGACCAGAACGTCGATCTTGCCGAAGTGCCTTATGGCTTGCTCAGCCGGGCGCGCATACGAAAAATGGTTGCCCAGGTTGTCGTACTGTCGTGACCAGGTAGCTCCGGTCCGATCCATAAAGTCGAGGAGTTCCTTTTTGCGGAGTTGCTGGACGTTCGCGTCGGACGCTGTCGCCTCGACGAGGTGAACCTCAGCGCCCAACTCCTCGATGGTGCGTTTAAGGGGGGGCTCGATGGCGCGGTCGCCGAAAATGTGTAGCTTGAGTGAGAACTGCATGCAAACGATAGCGAGACCGAGAGCCATCGTTCCGCTCGACGTTTCGACAATCGTGGCGTTGGGGCCGATTGTGCCATCGCGTAGGCCTGCTTCGATGATGTTGAAGGCAGGAAACACCTTCATGACCCTGAAATCGATGGCGGCCAGGTTTTCGGGCCGCAGAGAAACGATCTTGAGAGGCGCATGGGCGTCGATGGTGTCGGAAAGCGTGTGCGCCATCGTCGATCCTCAATAGGGAGTCGAGAATCTGCAGAGGATATCGAAGCCAAGGCGACCGATCGCGGATTTAGCCTCATTCAGTCGTTTCCGAAGGTCGGCTAAATGCGGGTCGAAGATCAGGCCGGCGACCGTACCGCTATGGGCAACAATAATACCGGCCGATCCCGTGTCTTCCTTGATGCGGAGGAGTTCGTCAAACTTCGGCTTCTTGAGCGGATTCTGCAAGGCGGTCTCGCTCTGTATCGCGGAGAAAGTCGCCACCCGGCCGGCGAGTGCGACGCTCTGCTCTGCGATCGCACGCTCCAGGACGGCCAATGCGCAGCCGAAGGCGGCGATCTGATCACGTGAGTAGCGCGCTCGCGGTAGGCGGTCCGTTCCAATGCCCCCCTTGGCTGCGCCGGTGTCGAACCCCAAAACGTACATTTGCGGGAGAGGGCCGTTGAACACCTGGACAACCTTGCCCATTCGTTGAGCGAAAAGAATGGTGCTGCTTGCACAGTCGAACATCAGCGAGTCGCACGCATGCTCAGCCGCCACCGCAAGTTCCGCCTGAAGATGGGGCGCCAGAAGCACCCGTGATCTCCGATAGGCTGCGACGCACTTAGCGATCGCACGGATAGAGGCCACTACGCCGCTCGTCGACGAGCCCATGCCGGCGCCTTCCGGAACAAAAGTCCTGACCTCAAGACTGGCTGCCATATTCCTCAATCCAAAGGCATCGAGGGCAAGTCGAGCGGCGAGCTCACATTTGTAGAAATGATTTGGTGTCACTTGGATGCCGGTGCGGCCGACTTGCGGCACAAACTTCCCGATGCGGCTCGGCTCCAACGTCGCACGGGCTTCCGACCCATCGGCGTGCGGCATGTGAACTGAAACGAGCGCGCGCACCGTGCGGCGGCCCGCCCCTTTCTCAAGGGCGAAAGCTCCCTGGAGCAGCTCGCCGAAGTGAGGGTGGCAGGTTGCCACCCCGCATGGCTTCGCGAGTGAGTGGGAGCTAGCAATCTTGCCGTCCCCTGGAGTTCTCGTCAGCATCTCCATCATATCATTCCTCTACCGCGGCCGCGCGGCCGAAGAGCATGGGACTTGCGTTGACATAGAATCCAATGGAAACGGTCTCTCATCCTGTGATGTCCGTTTACGAAGAGCGCCATAGAAACCAACCTAGAGCTTCATCTGCATCACTGCCGCCTCATTACTTACGTGGATAGAGACCACAATCCATCACGCTCCGTGAAACCATGCCTTTGAATCGACGATTGTGGCCATGACAGAGCCGGGCTCTTTGGTGACCGCATGCTTCGCGTCGTAGCATGCCGGACTGACTTACTGGATTAGCAAGCCGCACATTTAGCGAAGCGTACAGATGCGCGCACCTACCAACAGAGGGAGTTCGCGCGTCAAAGCGCGTTCAGCGGCCGTCGGCGAACATACGAACATGTCCGGTAAACACTGGCGTTGCCTGGCTTTCACGTCACAATATTGAACGTCGAACAGCGCGTGATTGGATCGAAGCCCAATGCTGCAATTACATCTTCGTTGCAGTTATTGGTCGTGCGAACTTGACTTGGAAGTTCGCCAGTAGCGGGTGGGAGCTCGTTGATTCTGTCGGCTGCAGCCATCCAGTAGAGGCAGCGAGCAAACTACGCACATCTTCAAAGAGGGTGGTCCGGGGAGACAGTCCGGATTCATTTTCATATTGCTTCAGATGTGGTGGGCATAGTTCTCTCATGGTTCGCCTCCAATGTCTGCAGACCGATTGCCCCTGTTCGAATCCCTCCCTTTGCCTGAGTTCAGAAATCGCGGACAGTTGGGCGGCTTGTTCTCGGCGGAGAAGCGCACGACCTAGCCAGCTTCTATTTCGATCGGATAGAGCTATCCGTTCTCGGTCGCCGGTCTCATGGGACGAGTACGGCCCTCCTGACGCTCTGAGAGTCCGTCGTAGCGAGGAAGACCTCCTTCTTGTAATCCTCGAACATTTGGGCCGTGGTCTCTGATCGGAGGGACCAGCCTGACTTGTCAAGCGGCCGATGGTCGAGGCCAATGAGCATTCTTGTCTCATCGCAGCTATGTCCAATTGAGGACATCCTGTTTGAAGCCCGACAAACGGACGACCACTGTTTACTCGACAGCCTGGAAGTCGCTTCGAGTCTGATGCGTTGCGCTGATGGAGCGCCAGATCTTGTTGGCACGCGGATTGCTGGAGGCTGACGAATCACGTCATTGCGGAACGATCTCCCTCCGTTCCGAAGGAGTTCAAATGAAACCCTCACTGTTGACCCAAATAGCTGACGCGGACAGTGCGGCAGGCGAGTTGACGGCTGCTGGAGGTCTCTCGCCCCGGTTGTCATCCGCCCAATCAGAGGCATCTCCCCGCACCGTAGTTATGAGATTTATAGAGGGCGATCGCAAGATTGAGGAAACGGAGCTGCAAGCCCGTAGCATCACACGTCATCATGTCACAAGATTCTACCGCGAGCAGATGGCGAACAGCGGTTACTACGAGCAGCTAAGACGTATTGTGGAGCCCTCGGTTAAGGAGCTCGACAGTCCGGGCGTTTTGGACACGAGTGGTGAGCAGGACAATACCGTGGTGCGTGGACTTCAGCACAAGTACGCACAGACCGGATTGCTGCTGGTGACTAACCGTTGTGCCTCATATTGTCGTTTTTGCTTCCGCAAGCGACTAGTTGGCCGAGAATCAGATGAGATCGTCCCGGATGTGGCGAAAGTTGGTCAATACATAAGCTGCCATCCTGAGATGACAAACGTGCTGCTGTCGGGAGGCGACCCCTTTGTTCTTAGTACGGCAAAGCTCGACGAGATTCTTGCTCATCTGCTCTCGATTCCGCATCTAGCTTCGATTCGAATCGGCACGAAACTGTTCGCCTTTGAGCCGAAACGCTTCGAGGATCCGGCTCTACCTGCTCTCTTCCAACGAATACGTGATGCGGGCAAGACTGCGGTGCTTGTCACGCACTTCGATCACATCGGTGAGATCTCGGTCGATGCTGAGCGAAATATCCGATCCTTGCGTGCACAAGGAGTGCAGTTCCTCAATCAATCTGTGCTGCTTGCAAACGTAAATGACAATCCGGAGATTTTGACAGCGACTTTCTCTAAGTGCCACCAAATCGGCGTCCGCCCTTATTATCTCTTTCAAGCAAGGCCCGTAAAGGGTGCGTCCCATTTTCAGGTGCCGCTTCGTCGCGGAATAGAGATTGCGAACGGCGTCAATCAACGTCTGGCGGGCATCGAAAAGACTTTCAAATATATCATGTCGCATTACACCGGGAAGATCGAGATTCTTGATCTGGGTGATGATGGACGTATCTATATGCGATATCATCAAAACAGGATCCCAGACAAAATTGGAAAGATCTTTTCAAGGCAATACGTCGAGACCGCTTGCTGGTTAGACGATCTGGCGGAGGATGATCGATTGAAGAACTAGAGGCCGCCGCGGGACGACGTGAAGCACCTCCGTATTGGGCGGAAAAGTGCAGAGGAGGATCAAGCCAAGGGGCGGTGGATCCTAGGCTGCGGCCTCATCTACTCCGCGGCGACAATTTACCCAATTGTCCAGGAACGGGTCGCAAGGGGCTCCGGTAAGTGAGTGAACTAATTCGGGAACACATGCTGTCGTGCCGAGCAGGCGCCGAGCTGATCGGTGTTGGAGGATCGCAGTGCACGAAGGCTGGGTAGCGAGCCGGACAAAATGCACGATTTGAAGTCGCTAGAATTGAACAGCCACCTTGATACGGAGACCTCTCGGGTCATTTTAAGTCGAGCGCGCGGTTCCATTGCTTTGACGGTGGATGGCCGGAGGATTATCGACTTTTACTCAGGAGCCGGGTCGCTAAACTATGGCCACAACAATCATCAGATCAGGGAGGCTATTCTCGAGTATCTAACGTCAGATGCGGTGGTCAACGGGTTTAATATGGCTACTTCTGCCGAACTTAAGTTTGTGGATACGTTCAGATCTGTCGTGCTTCGCGAACGGGGGTTGCTGCCATATCATTTCAAATTCACTGGACCAAGTGACGCGATCGCTATCGACGCAGCTCTAGAGCTCTCGCGCAAAGTCACGGGACGTCAGAATATCGTCTTGTTCACCAGTGGACAGAGCGGCGTGAGTCCTGGATCCATTGCTTTGCGCGGTGGCGGGCTTCGACGTACTGGGGTTGACGTGTCTCCACGCGGACTAACTCTTGTCCCGTTCGACGGCTATGTTGTTGGGCCCGTCGTTAGCACAACCGACCATTTGCGAAAGTTGTTGCTTGACCAGTACAGCGGCATTGATCGTCCAGCTGCCATTCTGGTCGAAGCTGTACAGCGAAACAGTGGCATGAACGTAGCTGGCAAAGAGTGGTTAAGGTCGATCCAGGCAATTGCGAAAGAGACTGGCGCCGTCCTGATACTAGACGATACGGAAATGGGCTGTGGCCGGTCAGGCCAATTTTTTAGCTTCGAGTTCGCAGGCTTATCGCCGGACATCGTTGTGATGTCGAGTTCTCTGAGCGGCTGTGGTTTGCCGTTGTCAATGCTGTTGATTAAAGATGAGGTCGACCATACTTGGCCTGTGCAGCACGCGGGTACGGAAAAGTCCGACATTGCGTTTGTGGCTGCAGCCGCTGCCATAGATATCTATTGGCGCGACTGCATCCTCTCGGAGGAGGTGCAGCGCTTGGGAGAGTTTGCGCGCTGCCGGCTTAACGCCATTGCATGCTACTACGGGAGCAGCTTTTCTGTTCGGGGGAGAGGGCTGGCGTTGGGATTTGATTGCCAGACATCGGAAATTGCGGAAGCGACCAGACGCAACGCCTTCGCGAGAGGTCTATTTATTGAACGATGCGCTTCGGTTGGTGAGGTCATACAATTCTTGCCGGCACTCACGATTGACAGCGAGACTCTCAATAGGGGCCTTGAAATATTTGAAGAGGCCTTGGCAGAGGCCCTGGATCAAAGAGGGACTTCGAGGCTTAAATCCCAATGGGATAAGAGACAAAGATGATGTGACCTGACCTGGCACTGAATTGTCGTCATTTGCTCGCAAAGTAGGGGTGAGAAATGGACGTCCGGATTACGCAGCCGATGTCCTTCGGTGAGATGTGCGGCATCGGAAGTAGAGTGGTGATGCTGGAAAGGGTCCGCAAGCAAGCGAGGGTTGCGCACATGTGACAGAAGGGCAGAACTCTTTCGAGTGAAGAGCAGGTTAGCAGAAAAGACATGAGACGCGCTAGCCGCTACTGGATGCAAACTCAATGGGAAGTCAAAGCATCGAAGTATCGTCAGCCAATGTAGACGGGCAGGACGACTAAATGATTATGCTGCGTGCGGCGCGGCTCAGGTAAAGCCTGGTGAACGAGTCCTGTGTTCGTCGAGGAAGATGCAAGCTGAAGCAAAAGAAGTTCGCGCTCGGCTTGCCGGTGGTCCGTCCAACAGGATTTGCGAGTTTTTGATTTCGATCAGGTCAATGTGAACGCCACCAGTCTCGTTCTTCTCGCGCGTACATGCGTACGAGCGGCATCCCACCCACTTAGCCTGTAGAGCGCCCACGAGAAAAGGTAGTACGAAATTCATTGTCCAGAGCGTATCATGTTTGATCGTTATAACGTGCGAGGTAACTCATGACGGTCGACGAGCGTGCGGCAGCAATGTGCGCACGCATGCCGGTGCATGTCTCACGGTCCATTCCGATATACGACACCATGGCCGCCCAAAGAGATATCAACCTGTTCATGGGGTTTGATTTTCATGAATATGTCTCAATTACCCAAGCAATTCCGACGAAAGGGCGAACATTTCCAAACTTTCGGCCTGACCGATCGACTATTCGCCCAGGCGAGGGATATTGGGTGGTCGGCCTCGACAAGAACAACGACGTCGTACTTACAAATGCTACACGGCTGTATGACCTTTCTGACAGTAACTTTGCGGAGCATCTTCGGTCGCTGAAAGCTTTTTACAGTGACCCGATCGCACAGGCACATATTAATGATTATTGCGCTTGCATCGCCCCCACCGCAGAGGAGATGGCTGGAAGAATAGCCTACAATGGGGATCTTTGGGCGCGCAGAGATTTCAGGGGGCAGGGTGTCGCGAGGATGATAGCCCGAGTTACACACCGGCTATCGTATGCTATTTGGGCCCCCCATTTCTTATGCGCGCTTGTGGCTCGCTGGCGAGTGGATAAAGGACTTCCGCACTACCCTCATCATGAACCCGGCGGATCGATCTTGCGGCTTGTTGAAGAGGATATTGCCGAGGATAATTGGCTAGTATGGGTAACAGGTGACGAGCTAAAAAGTGAAGTTTACCATTGCTATAAGGATCTTTTCGCCGCGCCATCAAACGTTTCGTGGTTCGAGACAGCAGGCGGTTGAAACCGTAGTGTCCGCAAGCGTGATTGAATGCCGATCGATAAATTTAGCGAGGTGTGCTTTGCGCACCAAGAATCAGGTTCAGATTCGACTTTAAAGAGATTTCTTCGGCGGAGCAGTCGCTTGCAGCAGAGCCTCGATCCGGAAAAGCGCAAGCGAGCAAATCGAAGTCATCTGCCTCCTTCAAAGTGTAGATATCGTCCCATTCCTGCGGCCAAAGCGGCCGCCGGCCAAATAACTGTTTGCTTTGCCACCATCGCTTGAGGTGTGTGTTTCACACTCCATGCCGGGACGAGCCGGTCGCGTTCTGCTGAGACAATAACCGGCCGCGTTGGTTACGGCCCCCGCCGCTAAGCTTGCGAGTCTTAAGCGTTTTTACGCGCCGGCAACAGACGCAGCCCCTGGGAAACTTCCGTGACCATCATGAACCTCAGCCCCGGGCGGTTGGACCACGCGTATGGGCTTTCGCGAAGATGCGCTCGGCGGTACGAAGATCTTCCGCATCATAGCTTTGGTACCACCTGAGATTATCGCACCTCACGGCAGCAAACTGCAGGCCTTGTGTTCCGCGCGATAGGAAAGAAGCTCGTCAGTGTAGGCCTGGGTAGCTCCGGCCCTGATCATATCACGTAGGGCCGGAATGACCTCCGTTCGCAGAGTAGACGCGGACAGCCGCAACAGGCTCATCGTCTTGTAAACAGGAGGGACATCAGCAATGAGATTTCTCCCGGTTTGCTTCAAACGAAATTCTGAATGAACCCAAGATCCGACAGCAGGACCACTGATCCATGCATCAGCTCATGGAAGGGAGCGACAGCAGTCGCTCGGGCGCTCAACGGATGAACAACTGCCGCAAAGCATTTTCCTCGAAGAACACGTCGCCCTCAAGAACGAAGAGGTCACCGGAAAGGAGTGTGTCACGCGCCAACCAGAGCGAATAGGCCACTCCCGGTACGATCCTAACAGGGGAGTCGACGTACTTGATTGCAACACCGCCAAAGTGGCTGCCGCAGGCATTTTGGATCGCCTCTTTGCGATACCCGACGACAATCGTCACCTGTTCCAAGCCGGCACGCCCGAGGTTATGTAGCGCGTTGTGCTGCCGCACACGTGAACGCACGCCAGCCGCAAGAATGAGAGCACGCTTGCGAGCATTCAGAGGTGTTCCAAGCGCTTTCTTCATCCCGAGTGTCACTCCTTAAGCGTGGGCACCTCCGTTCGGTCCTCCAGCGAACCTGTCAGGACCACCTCGCTGATTGAAAGCGAAAGGCACGATTTGTAGTCGACGCATAGAATGGCATCGGTCGTTGTGTGTGCTTCCTTGAGCGGTAGGGCGAGATGTTTTGCGATGTCCAGAGCGTCTCCGGAGTTTGCGTCGCAGCCCGTCAGGTGACACTGGAGCGGGACCGACGAGAGGTGAGGGCGCACGGGCAGGTTTTGAAGAAGGGAAACGTCAGGCGTCAACCCTGTTGTCCTGGGCTATCCGTCCTGCAGATATCGCTTCTCGGACGCGGCGAGTTCGTCATACCTCAGGAGTTCGAAAATCTCGCTGAGCGGCGCAATATGAGATTCAATGCTGGCAACGCTCTCCTGAGCTGCGATACTATCGCAGACGCGCCGCATTGCAGCTGCCGCAGCTCGCATGGAGTGATTGGCCCAAATGACGGTGGAGATGCGCGCATCACGATAGGCGGACACTGGCGTTTGGTAATATGTCGTCGGAACGATCACGACAGGAAGCCGATTCCTCCACTCGGTCACGAACGAAAGAATCTCGTCCGCGGTACTCTTTCGCGAGTGAATCAAGATAGCATCCGCTCCGGCGTCGGCATAAGCGTGAGCACGAACGATAGCTTCGTTCAGTCCGTGCCCGACGATCAGCGCTTCGATCCTGGCGACGAGAAGAAGGTGTTCCGCGACCGTATCCTTCACAGCCCTCAGACGCCCGGAGAATTCATCAATATCAGCGAGGGGATGCCGCTCACCGATGAGCGAGTTCATCTTCGGGAAGCAGCTGTCCTCAAGCGAGACGCCCGCCGCGCCAGCCTGGCAAAGCTTGCGTGCAAGGAGGCGGGCATTGTTGAAATTGCCGAAGCCCCCATCCCCGTCAACGAGCACCGGTAGCTCAGTCGAATCCACGATGCGTTCGACGCTCTCGACGAGCTGGCTCCATGAAGCTTCGTTGGCATCGCGAAAGCCCAGCGAGCTGGCAATCGACAAACCAGACGCCCAGAGCCCCTTGAATCCCGAGCGCTCGGCGATTCTGGCCGAAAGGCCATCATGCGCCTCCATCAGAAACGAGAGCTCACCATTTGAACAGACCTCGGCACGAAGCCTTTCGACAGTCGATGGCCGCGTGTATTGATGTCCTGCGGTGGGCCGAAGGGCTTGTGGTTGACACTGCATGCACAAATCCTAGAAGCCGAGCTTCGTTTGACGCAAACGTCGCTGTTCTTATCCTTTTGGATCGACGGCGATCAATGACCAGCTTTGGTAGTTTATTTTGACGTAAAGGGCTTGCATGATTGCCAGGGATTGACGTGAAACGCAAAGTCGTCGTTATGGGTTCATGGGCGTTGATCCTGCTCTCTGGCGCGAGGAACGCTTAGTGAAGTGGTGATATCCGGTTCACACAGAGTTTGATATCGACCGCTACGATTGTCGTGATGCGGTTGTGGCGTTTACGACGTATGGCGAGAGCTCCTCGATATGGCCGGCTTGAGATGGCAGCCTCGCGAGAGTGGAGCCGCTATCTTCGAAGAACTTGCTCTGATTCGGCGAGAGTTTGCCTGGGCGACTGAATGGTATGGCATTTGCTGATGCCGTTCTTGTTCTCTCAAGCCCAGGAGAAAGTCATGGCGGATGTCGATGAGAAAGAGGTTGTGCTGTCGGAACGGGAAAGACAGTGTTTGCGATGGGTCGAGAAGGGGAAGTCATCGTGGTCGATCGGGGTCATCCTGAAAGTCAGCGAGAACACCGTCAACTTCCATATCAAGAATGCGATGGCGAAAGCTCGAAACGAGCACCCGAACCCAGTGTGTCGTCAAAGCGCGACGTCTGCGTCTTATTTAGCCCGCGGTTCGCGGTGGGCTCATAAGGCCGTGGACTGCTGTGGCGAAATGCGAAGCAAATTGCGTCCTGCCAACTGAACTGCGATGAAAGAGGCGCTGATAGTATAGACATGGCGTACTTCCATGTCGTCGCCCATCGTAATGGTGAGGCGCAACGCGGACGAAGCGATCCGACCTAGTGTCGCTGGCGCGTCACGCTCTTGAAAGCTCGACGGTGAGCCGGCCCCAATCGTCTGTCTCCCTGTTGCGAGCCTACTGGGCTTATACGGGTCACAGGTTGAAGGCCCGGTGATCATAGCGGCAGACGTGCTAAAGCTATGGCTATCCAAAGGCGGATTGGACGGCGTGGGCCGGACTTTGGGGGTGGCAGTGACAGTCGGCCGACGCATTTTCAAAAACCTGTTGCTGGTAGACCTTGCTCGAACTCTCGGGGTCTACACGCCTCACCAAAATCGGGTGATGCTCACGGAGCTTTGCTGGCTTGGTAAACGACCTTCGCGGGCCACCAATCCCCAGCTCCTTTTTTTATGATTAGAGCGGCGTGTGCGATGAATGCAATTGTCCTGTGAACCGTTAGCCACAGCAACGGAAGCAGAGGCAAAAGAGTCATCAGGACGCTAAGCCCTGGAATTGAAGTGTTATCGCGCCAGGGACGTTTCTATCGTTCGCGTGTTGAGCATAGCTAGGCCATCCGACAGAAAAAGAGGCGAGCGCTTCGCATTGAGCCCGCCGTTGTCGCTGCTCTTGATGATTGGAAGACTCTTCGCTAGATCACAAGCGTTCACTATGGAGGTGCCGCCGGGGCAATGGGTATTGTGAAGTGGTTCAATCCGACCAAGGGTTATGGGTTCATCAGGCCCGAAGATGGAGGCCGATGTCTTCGTGCACCTCAGTGCCGTTGAAAAGGCTGGTTTCACCACCCTCGAAGAGGGAGCCCGCGTAAATTACGAGCTAAAGGCCGGCCGTACGGGCAAGATGTCAGCTGAGGATCTCCGGGTTGGCTGATACGAGCACGCCGATGGCGCCCTAAACGAGAGCACGGCTTGTCTCGAACTTGTGAGGATAATTGTGCAGTGGTGGTGACGTCTCGCTGACGTGACCACTCCTTTCCGCGTAAGGAACACAGAGTCGGCTGCACCGCCGGAGCATGCGATCGTAATAGAGGTGAAGCGCGGGTGACGCAGGAGCCACCAGCTTATCGCGGGACAAAAAGGTCTCTCGGCGTGTGCCAGTAGTGACCGTGCTCCCGGCGCAGCGATGTTTTCACCACTAGATTTGAGTTAGAAGAGCGCGTCAGTATAGCTCCGGGCCGTGCTCTGGCTGTGGGTCCGCCGCGTTTTCTCTGGCTGGATTGCCTGCTGAAGATGCTCCGTCAATCTATTTCTTGGTAAGCACCACCTGAGACGGGACATCGCGTGAGTTTCGCGAGCATTCGGTAATTGCTGATCAAGGGGCTCTTGCGACTTGTCGCCGGCCTCACGATCATCCCAAGCAGTGCTCGACCTTCATCAAAAGCACCCTCTTAGATGGGTATGATTGTCCCGGGCTCACCACTTCTTCCGTAAACAAGGACGGTACCGTTACGCCGGAAACCTTGCGAGAAGCTGACGAGCTTCGCCGCTGGCTGCAAAAAGGTGGCGCCTTAGTCGCCGCATTCGGCCTTGCCGTCGCGGGGCTACGATATACTAACGAGGTGTTCAGACCTCTACCGGTAGCTTTGCCAACCTGCTGGCGGGGGAGAAGGTAAACGCACGAGGAGGGTGCCAACGCGTTCTGCGTTTTCTCGTCATCGACCGGCAGCGCAGAGTTCCCGAGGCGAAGAAGCCGCGTTTCATCGCGATCGGCGCTGTTGCCTCGAGCAACGTCATTCAGATCGAATCCGAAGCCGCGCGTCGGTAGGGGCGGCCGGCCGAGATCATCATGTAAACCTCGTTGAGTTGCGCCTCCAGGAAATCACCATTCACCCCTCTGCCCCGTGCCACCAACGGAACTTCATGTCGATGATATGATCGAGCCGAGCCGGGGAACGTCCTCTTCTCTAATCTGGCACCATTCCAGTCGTCGCTTCCTGTTCCTCGCCAACGCACTCCGAGGCGAGTGAATTACGCCCTACGAACTCCAAGGCCGCTTTTTCGGTAGATCCAGTTACGACAAAATGTCGCTTTCGAGCTTCCCAATCAACGGCTTGGGAGTTCTTCACGGACGGCGAGCTCCGGCCGATGCTCCGCTATTGATTGTTACCCACTCATTTCCGCGGCAGCGTTGGAGCGAGGACGGAATGCGCATGGCTTCGCGGTACTTCGCGACCGTGCGGCGGGCAATATCAATGCCCGAGGCGCGCAAGCGTTCCACGATGGTGTCATCCGACAGGATCGCGGAGGGCTGCTCCGAATCGATCAGCTGCTTGATGTGGTGACGCACGGCTTCCGCCGAATGGGCCTCGCCGCCGTCGGCCGAGGCGATCGAGGCCGTGAAGAAATATTTCAGCTCGAACGTGCCGCGGTTGGTCGCCATATATTTGTTGGCGGTGACGCGCGACACCGTGGATTCATGCATCTGAATGGCATCGGCGACGGCCTTTGGCCACCCTCGGAATCGCCGTAACTGCCGGCCTCGGCCGGAGCGTCCCCCATGGGGGCCTCGTCACTGGCCCGTTCCAGCAGCGGATTGCGCTCGAGCTCCTCCTCCACGAAGGTCGTGAGATCGAGATTGGACAATTGCAGCAGCTTGATCGCCTGCATCAGCTGCGGCGTCATGACCAGCGACTGCGATTGCCGGAACTCTAATCTCTGCGTGAGCGCCATGGAGCAAGAACCAACACTGAACTTAGCTGAGGTTCCTTCATCTAGTCAGGAGCTGATCGACGCGCTTTGATGTCGCGCAAAAGCAGAGTCGACGTGGGAGTTCTGGTGCGAACGACTGGAAGGACGGCAGATATGCCGGAGGAATTTGTGGGTAATTGAAAGCCTCTCCGGATGCTTACGTCGTTCCAGTATGATGCTGATCCTCTTCTCCGAGCGTTGCCGGGCGTCTGACGCTGAATGCGTTTTAGCACTTGTTCTGCCGGCGCTTTACCTGGTCCGATTTCCGCTTCATCTTCGCTCTTGGTGGCTATGAGGAACCAGAAGTCCTCGCTCTGTGAGGGGCCTCAACTCGTCCACGAGTGCTGACGGCAAACAGGATCTTGCCTTTTCCACGAATCAATTTTCGAGCTGCTGTAGCCCGTTGCAGGCCTAGACCGGCCACGGGAGTGAGTACGTCTTCAGCTGCGTGAACCCGCGCATCGCCTCGAGAACACCCTCCTTATAGCCAAGCCCAGATTGCTTGATCCCGCCGAAGGGCGTCATTTCGGTCCGATAGCCGGGGACTTCCCATACGTTAACGCATCCTACGTCGAGACCATCGATCAGTCTCGTGACATGATCAATCCGGTTAGAGCAAACCCCCGCGGAAAGTCCAAACTTGGTAGCGTTCGCAATTGATATGATTTGATCGATATCGTTTGGGCAACGGATGATCGGCAGCACGGGCCCGAATGTTTCTTCAACAACAAGTTCGGAGGTCGCTCGAACATGATCCAGGAGCGTAGGTGGATAAAATGCGCCGTGAGGCTGACTGCCGAGTAGCCGGATCGCACCATCATCAATCGCGCCGTCAACACGTCGAGCGATAAGTTGGGCGGCCTCTTGGCTGATCACGGTCCCGACGTCCACCAATGGATCGCTGGGGTCGCCGGTCATGAGCTGCCGCATGTAATGGAGCGCACGATCTGCAAAATCGTCCGCGATAGTTTCGGCTACCAACGCTCGCTTGACGGCTGTGCATCGTTGACCCGAATTCTTGATTGCACCTTGGACGGCTAGATACGCTGCACGTTCGGGATCAGCATCCTCAAGAACGATAATTGGGTCGTTCCCTCCGAGCTCAAGTATGAGCTTCCGGTATCCGGCCCGCTCGGCGATGTATCGCCCCACGCAAACGGACCCTGTAAATGTCACCAGCTCCGCATCCGGGTCGGTGAACATAGCATCTTTCAACGAGTCCGGGGTGCCCGTTAGGATTGAAAGCATCTCCTCTGGCAATCCCTGCTCAAACAGTATTCTGCCAAGTGCCAGGGCGGTCAGTGGAGCTCGCTCGGAGGGCTTTAGGACGACGCGGTTGTTTGTCGCTATGGCGGGAGCGAGTTTATGGCTGACAAGATTGAGAGGATGATTGAATGGAGTGATTGCGGAGATCACACCGACAAGAGGCCTGCGCATGGCAAAGATGCGTCGTTCGTGAGGAGTTGTGCCGATGTCACATGGATAAATCTCGCCCTCGCTCTGAATCATTGCGTGGGCGGCAAACGACCAGACGTCGCAGGCGCGTTTGGTCTCATGCAGGGCGTCTTTCAGGCAAAGACCGGTCTCCGACGTAATTAGCCGGGCAAGCTGATCTTGATCTCGTCTAATCGTGCTTGCGGTTCCAAGGAGAATATCCGTCCGTTCGCGGCGCGTCAGCCGAGGGCGAGTTCGCGCCGCTGCCTGAAACGCCTTCCGTATATGGTCAGGTCTTGCCTGCGGCACTTTGCCTACAAGCATCCCCGTGAAAGGATTTCTTATTTCGATCGTCAGGTCCGAATGGGAAGGCGAACCTGCTATGAGCATCGGATGATAGTCTTGATCGATATCAGGCATGCGACAGCTCAACCTGGATGTGACCGTGAGATTTCTGGAATGTGTCGCGTCTTCGTCGTGAATAGATGCACTGGCGGCGAGCGGAGCCGTCGGAGCGGTTGTTTGATGGCAGGTCGCTTTGGAAAGGATTGCCAATGTAGACCAGGCGCAGGATGGCCAGAGTCGAAGATGGTGGCTTCCGGTGCATCACTATTTCCTTCTACCATGCTGTAGCTGGCTCGCTGCCGCGGTTGTGGAGCGCTCGCTGGAATGTGGTCTTGTTCTGAAGAGGCGAATATCGGGAGGTGACGCGAGGAAGCCGCGACGGATGCTGCCGATTGACCTTGCAAACTATGAAGTGAGGGCCACTCGTCCTCAAGCATTGCTGCGTGACAGCTATGAGATGATCTGACCGCTTACAAAGGGCGGCGGTGCGATACCCGCAGGCTGAGGCGATGGCGTCGAGGGATGATGTTCGTGAGGTCGAGAGCTGACCACCTGTTGAAACGTAGCCTTCGTTGTCTAGCACCACGTGGATCAGATTGTTTGGGCTTGCGTAGCCAATGGTCGACAGAGCCCCCATGTGCATCAGTACGCTGCCATCTCCATCCAATGCCAGGACCGTTCTGGTAGGCGCCGTAAGCGCGAGTCCTGCTGCGACCGCGCCGCAATGTCCCAGCGAGCCTTGGACATAGAAATTCAGCGGACGATCCCAGACCCGGAACAGCTCACGAGAGATAAATCCGGACGTAGAAACAATGAGGGTATCGGAGTAGATCTGCTTGCAAATCGTCTCGATGACCTCCCCGACACTGAGGCCATAATCGATCGTGCCAGGCGGTCGCTTTATTGCGTTGCAACTGGATAGCTGGCCACTCCGAAAGAGCAGCGCAAACGGTGCCCCTTTGCCAAATAGTTCGTCGCTACGCGCGATCGCACGATCCACGCCGGAATCAGTTCCATCGAAGTCGCACCACTCAATAGAGAGCAAGTCCAAGAGGGCCATTGTCTTGGCCCCCATAGTCGTGTGTTGTGGCTCGTCCGCAGGCTCATCGGGGTGACCGCGGACGGATAGGAGGAGCAGGACCGGTATTTCGCTGACCATTAATAAAGACGTCAGCGGGTTGATGATATTTCCGAAACCGGAGTTTTGAAGCGCCACGACTGCTCGGTGACCAGACAGCACCGCACCGGCGGCCAGGGCAACTGCACTGCCTTCATTGGCTGCAGGGATCGCCAACAATCCAGGCTCACGAGTGGCTTCGTCGAACAGGTCCGCAAAGTGTGAACAGGGGACGCCGGAGAAGAGACTGTACCCAGCCGTCCGGAGCTTCGACAACAGAACATTGGTCTGAATCGGCATGTCCCACTCACGAAATTGATGAAGAGCAGCGGCAGAACCAACTGCCTCTCAACCCGTCTTGAATTTTAGGTGGTCTTTCGTGCGACGATTAAGCTGCGGTTGCAGACAGATTTGTGGTAATCGATTTGCTGGAAGCCAGCGTCCTCAAGCATCGTGCGCGTGTCCTCGAAGCTGTAACAGCATCCCTCGTACCCTGTGGTGAGCAGCACGGAATATTCTGCTTCAGCAGCCGGAGACGGATGGCCTCCACGGTCGTCCGGGTGGCAGCTGAAAATCGCCACGCGCCCGCCGGCACCAAGAGCGTTGTAAGACTTGTTCAGGAGAAGGCGGACCTTGTCTGATCCCCAATTGTGAAGAACGTGCGAATAAAGATGGAGGCTTGCGTCCGTTGGCAGCGGGTCAAGGAACATGTCTCCAGCTATGACTCGGGCGCGATCGGGGTAAAGCTTCCGATCCGTGAGGCATCTCCGCGCAAGCTGATCAACGGGCGGCCGCTCCAATATCGTTGCTGTGAGTGCGGGATAGCGCATTAGCAAATAAGCGGAATACACGCCCGATCCACCGCCCACATCGAGGACGGAACTGTCATCCGTGCAATCAAGAAGAGTTGCGAGGTGTGGAGCGAAGATCCGCCCTCGCTCCTCCATCCCGCGTGTATTCAGGTCGGCGAACTCGTCGGCCTGCATCAGGGCGTCCCAACTCTTTGTCACACCGCGCTCAACGTGCCAGGTGTCGGCGCCGCCATCTCGCAAAAGTTCGTAAAGCTCCCGAACAGAAGGCTTATACTTCATTGTTGCGATATACGATGCGACGCTATCCGGGGAGTTTCCACTCAGATACCGAACGGACGCGGCGGTTGCGTGCAGCCGACCCGCTTCGTTGGCGATGAGGCCCCACGATTCGAAGAGGCGAAGCATGGTCCGCGTCGGACGCTCCCGAAGGGAGAAATGGACCCGAAGCTGCTCCTCCGTTACCGGATGACCATCAAGGTAGGTGAAGAGATCAAGCCATGAGACAGCCGCAATATAGAGATCCGCGGCATACGAGCTGTCACGCCACCTGATTATCTGCGCTAACTCGGGCGCGCAAATAGGGCAGTCGGGCGAAGCTTGCGAAATCGACGCGGCGCCAGATGATAGTGCAGACGATTGCATGGTCGCATGTCCCTCTTAGATCAAAGTCGTTCAGGAGTAGATGAGATCGCTCATCAGGCTGGCAAACCTCACGGCTCTGAGGGAGCTGGGACACCATCGAAAGACGCTAAAGACGCGGGAGTTTAGAGCGGGCCGATCGGCAGCCCGATGACCAGAAACATCTCCAGCGACGTCTAAGGCGGTATCCTCGGTGAATGCGCGTCGAACTCATCAAGCGCTTCCATGAGGTAGAGAGCTCCTAGTTGCATTCGACCGCTGACGACGCGCCACTTGGCGCTCGCCCAATCTGCAGTGGCATACGTCGTTCAACTAGATCAATTGCTATCTTTGGTAGTTGACTACGAATGACGGATAGATGTCGAAACAGCAGCGATCGTGTCTCCATCGAAGATGTTCGCTACATTCGGGTATTGGATCCTGTTTGGCAGATAGCCGAGCGCAAGCGGACG
Organism: Bradyrhizobium sp. USDA 4354; assembly: GCF_054060315.1. Lineage (NCBI taxonomy): Bacteria > Pseudomonadati > Pseudomonadota > Alphaproteobacteria > Hyphomicrobiales > Nitrobacteraceae > Bradyrhizobium > Bradyrhizobium sp. USDA 4354. Next base: position 3,456,687 of record NZ_JBSSDC010000001.1, read on the forward strand.
CTTTGTCTCATTCCGCACATTTTGTGATAGATGCTTCAATGCGCTCAATTGCGTCGAACGGGATGCAAAGTCTATTTAGCCCTTGTCTCGCTCCTGAATTTCGGCTGGACGCGATTGGTATGATTGTTGCTGCGTTGGCCTCACTTCCTCTATGAGAGCGAAAAGAGCGCATACGGCCTTGTCTGCATCTAGCTGTTCCTACATTCTGCACAAATTCGGCAATTCATCTCGCCGTGGACAGCCAAGCGCCGGCCACTTAATGGCATTTTGCTTCTTCGAGCCGGATGTTGAGTGTCCTAGTCATTGTCGCTCGGGTCCACGTGATTTCCGCCGTGCTCAGGCTCGATTCCGAGTGCCGGCTACAGAACGGACCCTTGATCGCTATACCACGACGGCCGGGGTACCCATGGCCTGCTAAGCAGCGGCACGCTCGCTCGTCGAGACGCGGATTCGGCAAGTGATATTTGGGGCATGGATGGATAGCAAAAGGAAACAGTCTCCGGGGGTGTTGTCACATCTGAGGGTGATAGAGATCGGCAGCTCGGACGCAAGCAGCTATTGCGCTCGATTGTTTGCAGATTTTGGGGCTGACGTTCAGAAGATCGAGCCGCCGGGGGGAGATCGAATTCGTCGTACTGCGCCACTCACTCTCAAGGGCCAAAGTGCTTGGTTCGCGTTTCTCAATTTCAACAAATCGAGCACTATCCTCGATCCTGCCGAGGCGGGCGCGATCGCCCGACTAACTGCACTGATCGAGGATTGCGATGTGTTGATCGATGGCCGGGATGTTGATTCCGCGAATTGCCCTCCCATTGACGTCGCTGCGATCCGTGACCGACACTCCGGCTTGATCCACGTTGAGGCGAGCTGGTTCGGGCGTGGAGGACCCTATGCAGACTTTGCAGCGACAGATTCGACCGTCCGTGCACTTGCTGGCCTCATCAAGCTGGTTGGGCCGGCAGAGGGGCCGCCTTCGCACGCTCCAGATTTCCAGACGGGTATTCTTGCCGGCCTTTGGGGTTTTATTGCCGCGGCTTCTTCGGTGATTGCTCGAATGCGCGGCGAGCAGGGCCGGAGGTGGTCACTCAGCATTTTCGAATCGAGCCTCGCTCTCAGCGAATACCTCATCTTTGAGCCATCGGCGCATGGCGACGTCGTACGTCGTCTTGGCATCAATCGCTTCTGGCCGGTCTTTCCGGCGGGTATTTACGAAACAAAAAGGGGATGGCTTGGCGTTACAGCCTTCACACCCGCTCAGTGGAGAGCGTTTTGCGATATGCTCGGCCTTTCCGAACTTGGAAACAATCCGGATCTGCTCCTCGGCAAGGATCGTCTGCGGGACATTGAACAGATCGAACAACAATTCGCACCGAGACTGAAAACGCGTACAGCGCAACAGTGGTTTACCGAGGGGCGTAAACGTAAGATTCCTATCGTGCCAGTACCCCAAATGTCTGATCTTCTCCAAGACACTGAGATGAAAGAGCGCGGCGCGATCGTGCCTGTTCTCCTTGACGAAGAAGAGGGCCTGACCGCTGGCTCGATGCAACGCTTGACGTTAACTCCGCCGCGCCGAGGTGGTAAGGTTCCGGTTCCGGGCGAACAGCAAGCTATTTCGAACGTCCGGAGGCGTTTGCCTTCACCTTCAGCGGCCTGCGTTGATGCCGGGCGGCCACCGTTGGATGGGGTTCGCGTGATAGACTTCTCGATGGGGTGGGCAGGACCCTTGTGCACGCGCATCCTGGCGGATCTTGGTGCGGACGTCATCAAAATCGAGGCCATCCAATATCCGGATTGGTGGCGCGGCGTTGACCGACGCCCAGCTTTCATCAAAGACAAAATGTACGAGCGGGCGCCATGCTTCTGCATCATGAACCGCAACAAACGCGGCATTACACTCGATCTTACGCGGCCACGAGGTCTCGCTCTTGTTAAGCGCCTTTTGGCGAAAGCTCATATTGTTGTCGATAATTATTCAGTAGATGTCCTTCCGAAGCTCGGACTAGGTTTTGATGTGCTCCGAGCGCTCAACCCTGGACTGGTTAAGCTGTCGATGTCCGCGTTTGGCGCGGATAGTAGGTATCGCGATTGTCGGGCCTACGGCTCGACTCTCGAACAGGGCTCGGGCTTGCCGGGCGTAGTCGGAAAGTCCGACATGCCGCCCGTGATGAGCCATGTTGCCTTCGGAGATGCTATCGGCGGCTTGAACGGCTGCGCCGCAATTCTGATCGCGCTGATTTGTGCCCGTGATACCGGGCAAGGACAGCTCATTGACCTTGCCCAGATCGAATGCATGCTGCCATTTGCGGCGCCATGGCTCACCGTCCACTCGATCGACCGTATGCCGCCGAAAAGGTACGGCAATCGACATCCGCGGTTCGTGCCTCACGGCTGCTTTCGATGCGCGGGCGAGGATAACTGGCTTATAGTAGCCGCCACCGACAATGAGATGTGGCAGAGGCTGGCCATTCTTATTGATCGACGAGACTGGGCCATGGACGCATCGCTTAATTCTGCGGAAGCCCGCCGTAGCATTGAGAACGACATCGAGAACGCTATCGAAGCCTGGACGCGCACCCGGGATGCAGATCAGGCGATGTTCGAATTGCAGTCGGTAAGGGTTGCGTCCGGCGTAGCTCGGCATCCAATCGACCTGCTCCAGGATCCCCATCTAAGGTCGCGCGCATTTCTGCAGCAAGTCGAGCGCCCTTTCATAGGTGCGCATCTACAGCCATCAATGCCGATCCGACATGGGGGCGGGCCTTATACGATTCGTGCGGCGGCGCCGACGCTGGGGCAGCACAATAGCGAGATCCTGACTGGGCTTCTCAAGCTCTCCGATAGGGATGTTGCAGAATTGGCGAGTGAAGGCATCATCGGGACGACAATGCTCTGTGAGGGACGTTAAAGGCAAAGAGTGCGTCTTCAGGATAACCGGCCCAGGTGTGTCCGGGAGCGGCTGTCGTGTGTGATGATCGCGGCACGATCTCGCGTCTTGAGCGAAAGTCGTGATGGGATCGTGGAAAGGTTCACATGGACGGCGCGAAAAGTATCGGTGACATGTTCTCACCCAGCTTGTGCCGATCTCTCACCGTGTCGCGGCGCTTCAAGCGAGCAGCCGTGGGGACCCTTGAAACATATAGCTAAGCGAGCATGCCACTATGTCAGATCGATCAGGTCCAAACCGCGTTATCATCGTGCTATTTGGCGGGCTTCGGCCCGATCTTATTAGTCGATCGCTGACGCCGAACCTGGATAGACTGAAGCGCCGCGGTGCTACGCTGGCGCGACAGCGCACCATTTATCCCAGCGAGACCCGGGTTTCACTGACGAGCCTCATCACTGGCGCGACGCCGGATCGTCATGGCATTGTCGGCAACAGGTTTCTCGATCGCGTAGCCGCAGCGCCGCGCTTCATCGATACGAGCGACGACCGACTGGTCGAGGACCTCGATGCCGCGAGTTGCGGCCATCTGGTCGGCGTGCCGTCGCTGGGCGAGATTCTCGCGGCGAACGGCAAGACGTTTGCGGTTCTCGCCTCCAATTCGGCCGGAGCAACTCGCATGCTGAATCACAAGGCTCGATCGCTGAGCCAAGTGACGCTCTCGGGTCATTTCGCTCGCGTCGCGACGTCGGCCGCAATGCTCGAAAGGGTGGAGGCGCGGCTTGGGCCGACGCCCGCGCCGACGCCTCTCGGTACGCCGGATCTTGCCGCTCAAGCCTTTCTAACTTCGGCGTTTCTTGACGAGGTCTGGCCTCAAATTCAGCCCGATGTCGCAATTCTCTCCTTCGGCGAGCCGGACACCTCGTCGCATCATTGCGGCATCGGCGCGACGCCGACGCTGGAGGCGATCCGCTTTCTCGACCGCCAGTTCGGCCGGGTGCTGGATTGGTGGGAATCTGAAGGCGCGCCCAAGGGCGTGCATCTTATCGTAGCATCCGAACATGGCCATGTCACGGTGCACGCGCAGGCTGATCTCTTGGACACGGTGAAGGCGACTGGCATGTGTTGTGGCCAAGTGCCAGGACCGGGGATCGACGCGGTGGTCATATCTGGTCAGGTTGGCGCCATTTACCTGAAGGAGCTATCCGACCGCGCCATCCGCCGCTTGGTTGCGGCAATGATGGAACGGCCTTGGTGCGGACCAGTTTTTACGGCCGCTAAGAGCGGGGAGGATGGGATCGCCCCAGGTAGCCTCGCCCGTCATCTGGTCTTCGCCGATCATCCCCGGTCGGCTGACATATTGTTTTCGTTTCGGGGAGACGATGGTCTCGATTCCTTTGGCTTTCCCGGCCGCTGCTGGAGCCCGAATTCGCCGGTTGGGCTCGGTGTGCACGGCGGGCTGCACGCCAAGGAAATGTCGTCCCTCGGCATCCTAGCGGGCCCATTGATCAGAAGCGGCGTGGAATCGCATGTGCCTTCGGGTATCTGCGATTTTGCGCCGACCGTGCTCAGCCTGCTTGGCATTTCGCGGCCGTCCACGATGAGCGGCCGCGTCCTCGCGGAGGTCCTTATCTTCGGTGCAGAGGATCCTCCCACCATCGAGACGGTTCATAAGGCGAGAGCCGGTGGGTACCAGCAGAACCTGCGTCGCGTGCAGGTTGGCACGACAATCTACGTCGATTCGGCGGATGCTTCTTCATCCAATCACCGCAGTTGATCGTACGCGAAGGTCGATCCCGACCCGTGAAAAGGCGCCGCTGATCTACTTGTGCCTGTCTTCCGTCTGATGACCGCAACTATAAGCGTCAAGCAGGGCGGGCGACTCAGATTGCCTCGGCTTTGGCTGTCCAAGGTCGCGCTGGGCAGCAATGCTGGCGCATTTGAAACAAGAAAGCTGTGCCGCTCTCTTTCAAAAGCACGCCAGCACAATCAGGGCTATCGTGGGCTTTGGAATAGTCCGGCGCAGTACCTGGCACAGATCGTGGTGAGTTGGCCCAACTCTTGCTGCGTTACTTGCCCAGGACTGTGTAGTTCCACCCTACTAGGCTTGTAAGGGGCGGCAATGCAAGATGCTTAGGTGCCTTAAGGCTCAGATTATTCGAAGCGCCCTTCATCCGAGCCTGGTGCGATGAGATGAGCTCGGCAATTGCCGCTAGCTCAAACTCGTCAGCGACTAGTGTACGTTACACATCCGTCACGAGGCGAAGAGCATGCTTGGTGCCGATACCGCCAGTTCGAAACCCTCGATCGCCCCGAAGCCGGCGGGTGGCCGACTATTTTTTCTCGAGGTCAGCACCAACCGCATTCAGGCCATGAATCCAGACGGCTCCAATCGAAAGGTTATTGTCACCGATTGTCAACTTCCGGACGGTCTCGCCGTCGATGTCCGTGCCGGTCATGTCTATTGGACCAATATGGGTTCCGCTATCGATGTCAACGACGGGTCAATCGAGCGGGCTGACATTGATGGAAGGGCTCGGAAAGTGATTGTCCCACGCGGTGCGACCTTCACGCCAAAGCAGGTCCAACTCGATAAAGAGAACCACAAGCTCTATTGGTGCGACCGCGAAGGAATGCGCGTGATGCGCTGCAATCTCGATGGGTCGCAGATCGAGACGCTCATCGAGGCCGGTCGCGGCGAGGTCGATCGACGGGATCCAACTAGATGGTGCGTGGGCATCACGATCGATACAGAGCGTCAGCAGATGTATTGGACGCAGAAAGGTCCTGAAAATGCCGGGCTAGGCCGTATCTTTCGGGCCAACACCGTTATTCCAAACGGCGAGGACCCGGCGAATCGCTCGGATATCGAGTTGCTCTACGACGGTTTGCCCGAACCGATTCACTTAGAGTTCGATCTGGCGAACCGAGCCCTTTATTGGACTGACCGCGGCGACCCTCCCCGCGGCAACACTGTCAATCGGGCAAGACCGGATACCGAGGGTGGTCCAGAGATCCTGATCACGCACCTCATGGAGGGGATCGGCATAGCCCTCAACGTTCCAGGTAACGAGATGTTCGTCACTGATCTCGCCGGATCAATCTATTCGGCTGATCTCGACGGTAAGAACAAACGCAACGTGCTCTGGTCCCAGGGCAACTTCACCGGCATTGCATATGCCGAAATCTAACAGCCCGTTAGACGAACGTTACGACCTGATCCAAGGAGGCCGCCGCATCGCGCTTATCAATATTCGCAACGACTGACGCAGTGCTCGCCGGCGGTCACGTTCGTGTTGGCCTGGAAGACAATTTGTACCTCGAACAGGGAGTACTCGCCATCAATGGAGGGCTCGTCGAGAAAACAGTGCGCGTTATCCGAGAACCTGGTGACGAGCCCGCCACAACAGCTGAAGCTCGCGCGATGCTTGGATTTGCGAGACAAAGTCACTCTGAGCGGCCGTCTAGTGCTGCCGTCGAGAGCAGTACGATAACTTGGCCTTGGATGCCGCGCCCTATCGCGCCTTGGACTAGCGATACCTGTGGTTCACGTTTTTCCACCTTCGATTCTATTAGCCATGCCGCTAGGGGATGAGAGAGGTCGTCAGCTGCGGAAGGAGAACTAAATGGCGGACGCCGAGGCGAGGCCCGCCTTGGTCGCCAGCGCTGTTGCCAAAAACACGCGGCGACTGTTACCTCTTTTAATACTAGGTTATCTTTTCAATAACATTGATCGCAGCAGCGTCGGCATCGCTGCACTGCAAATGAACAAAGCCATCGGCTTGAGTGCTAGCCAATTCGGCTGGGGCGCAGGAATTCTTTTTGTCAGTTATTGCGTGCTGGAAGTGCCCAGCAACATGTTCATGTATCGCTTCGGAGCGCGCCGCTGGTTCGCCCGCATCATGATCACCTGGGGTCTTGCGGCCGCCTCGACGGCATTTGTAGTTGGACCGTACAGTTTCTACCTCGTCCGTTTGCTTCTGGGAGCATTCGAATCAGGCTTCTTTCCTGGGGTGATTTGGTACCTCTCGATCTGGTTTCCGGTGCGATCACGGACGAGGGCGCTCGCCTGGTTCATGGCTGCAACACCGCTATCCTCGCTAATCGGCAACCCTCTCTCTGCTTCCCTACTCGAACTGGATGGACTAGGAGGACTGGCCGGCTGGCAATGGATGTTCCTGCTTGAGGGCCTTCCGGCCTGCCTTCTCGGACTCCTCTGCTTCGTTCTGCTTGCCGACAAGCCAACTGATGCGTCGTGGCTGACGCCTGGAGAGCGGGAAGCGCTGCTCAAAGAACTCGCCAGGGAAGAGCACGTGAACGTCAAAAAGGACTTTTGGCCCGCAATCAAAGATGTCCGTGTTTTGATGTTGACGTGCATCGTGCTCGCTTTCACGATAGGCTCATTCGGAATTGGAATCTGGCTTCCTCTAATTTTAAAGACTCACAACTTGAGCGACATGCAGGTTGGGTGGCTCTCGGCCGTGCCATACCTCTTTGTAAGCGTAGGCATGCTGTTCTGGGCCGAGCTTGTCGATCGCAAAGGGTACAAGATCTACAATCTGATGGCTGCGTTGATGCTGGGCGCAATTGGTCTCGTCTTTTCGGCGGTCCTCTCGTCTCTCTTGACCACGCTCACATGCTTAACGCTTGCTCTTGTGGGCACGATCACTGCGCGGACAATCCTGTACACGATGCCGCAGACCTTCCTGACTGGCGCGGCTGCTGCCGGGGGTATCGCCTTCATCAATTCCGTTGGTGCCTTTGGTGCTTTCGTTGGGCCCTATATGGTCGGCTCGCTTAAGGATGCAACGGGATCCTTTAACGCCGGCATGATTGGAATGGCCGTGATCCTAATTGTTGCGACGACTATTGCGGGCAAAATGAGAGAGGTGGCTTGACCATGACCTTGACGCTCGCCGAAACCGCGATCATGCGGCCGCCCTCACGGCCGGAGTACATCGGTAGCCATACTAGGTGACCCCGACTACCGCGCTCACTGCCGCTCCGCCAATCTCGATTGTGATCGTTATTGGGCTGCTATCGTCGCTTTGGTCTCGACGCCAGCGCGAGGGGAACTCCATCGCTGCTTCACTACGGAAGCGAAGAGCGGACCATCACCGGGCAGGCTGAGCACGCCGCTTACGCCCCCGCCTTGCGCACACGAACCGAGGCTCTGGCGCGATGCCGGGCCGCCGCGCCACATCCGACACGACTTCGCCCGGCGCATACGACGCCGCTACGATCGTCGCTTTGACTTCGCCACTCTATCGCCGGCGACGTCCCGCACCGACCTGGATATCCACTCCGCCTCGCGGCTGCAAAGCGCCAACTATATCGTCACTTACGTATCAAATACGGTGTCGGTTAGAAGGTCGGCAGGGGTCCGCTGCGCTACGACCTCTCCTTTCTGGACCAGGAGAGCTCTGCCGACCAGCGATGCGAGGAAACTGAGGTCCTGGTCGGCGATGACCATTGCGGACCTTTCACGTCGGTGGATCAACAAGAGGCATTCGGCGATCTCGTCGGTCACCGACGGTTGGATGCCCTCGGTCAATTCGTCAAGGAGAAGAAGGCGCGGAGACCTGACCATGGTGCGCGCGAGCGCAAGCAGCTGCCGTTCCCCGCCGCTCAAGGCAGCACTGGGACGGTTAAGAAGCCTCTCGAGCCGCGGAAAGAGTGACATGATTTCGTTGAGCGACTTGGCATGGCCTGCGCCCGGCATCATGCCTGCGAGCAGGAGATTTTCCTTGACCGTCAGGCCGGGGAATCCCGCTCCACCCTGTGGGGTGTAGCCGAAGCCCATCCGGCTGCGCCGGTGCGCGAGCAGACCTTCGATCGCAACACCGTCCAGCTGGATCTTGCCGTCCTCCGCTGGAAGCAGACCCATGATCGTCTTGAGCAAGGTCGTTTTGCCCATCCCGTTCAGGCCGACGATGCCTAGGATTTCCTGAGCCCCGAGATCGAAACTTAGACCGCGCAAAACCCGCGTATTGCCATAGCCGGCGCTCAAGCGCTCAACCTTCAACATGGGCTGCGTCCTTCTTGCGGCCGATGTAGATGTCCCGAACGGTTTCGTTCGCCTCAATTCTCTCCATGCTGTCTTCCACTAGCACCTTTCCCCTGTGCAGGACCGTGACCTTCTGGGCGAGGCGGGCAATGAACTCAAGATCGTGCTCGACCACGATCACTGTCGCACGAGCGTTGAGCCGCTTGATGATGTCGACCGTCCTCAGCATCTCCTCGCGTGTCATGCCCGCGGTTGGCTCGTCCAGAAGAGCAAGACGCGGATCGCTGGCGAGCAGCATGCCGAGCTCGCACCATTGGCGATGCGCGTGCGAAAGGGTCGCAGCCGGTCGTTTGGCGAGAAGGTCGTCGAAGCCGATTTCGGCTAAGACCAAATCAACGACGCTGTCCAACTCGCGCTTTGTTAGTTTCCTTCGAAGCGCGGCCAGCCGTATATTCTCGCGGACGTCAAGATTGGCGTAGACGCTGGGAATCTGGTTCTTGATCGCAATGCCCCGGCGGGCAATGCGGTGGGTCGGCAGGCCCTGAAGATCTCGGCCCTCGAACAAAACATGCCCGCTGGTTGGCTGGTGTTGGTGCGTGAGGCATTTGAACAACGTACTCTTGCCAGCACCATTCGGGCCAATCAAGCAGCGGATTTCACCCACATCTACGACCAGGTCCACGCCGTCGACCGCGGCAACGCCGCCGAACCGTTTGACGAGCCCGCGGGTTGCGAGAATGGGAAAGCCGCTCATGCAGTTTTCTCCTTCCGCCCGAAGATGCCAAAGCGGTAGGTGAGCTTTAGATTTGCTATACGGACAATCATCGGCTGAAGGCCCTGCGGCGCCAGCAGGACGAATAGGACGATCGTCGCGCCGAAAATCAGCTCCGTGTTGAAGACCTGATTGGCACCAAGCTGGCTACTTAGAAGCTGAAAGGCGAAGCTTGCAGCCACGGGTCCGACAAAGGCACCAAGGCCGCCAGCGATAACCCACAGAACGAATTGCGAAGCTTGCGGAAGATCAAAGACGTTTGGGCTGATGAACCCCATCACCGATGTGTAAAGCGTGCCGCCGAACCCGGCAATGGCAGCACTCAGGGCAAAACCGACGAGCTTGTAGAAGCGGATGTCGTAGCCCAGAAGCTCGCTCCGCAACTCGCTTTCGAGGATCGCTGTCATGATCCGACCGGCATCGCTCGAACGCACAAACGAGAGCAGAACATAAGCCCCCGCCAGCGCCAGCAGGCAGATTGAAAAGGTCGCTTCCGTAGATAAGGAGGCCTGCGGATCGCCCGGCATATTGAGCGATGGGATCGCTGAAATGCCGTTGAAGCCCCCCAACGGCACCGGCCCGATGTGAAACCAGGGATCCGCAGTCGACGTCATAAAAGAATAGAAGATCAACGTCACGCAGAGCGTTATGACGCCAAGATAAACATCACCCAGCCGGCTGAAAAACAGGCAGGAGCCAAGGAGGAGCGAGAATACGACCGGCAGTATGGTCCCGATCAGCACGGCAAGCGTGCTGTCGCCGAAATTTGAGACCGCGATGGCATAGGCATACGCACCGATACCAAAAAACACGGAATGTCCGAGGTTGAGGATCCCGAGCGTCCCCCAAACGAAGGCGAGTCCAAGCGCTGCAATCGCCATGGCCGAAAAGGCGGACAAATTGACGAGGTCGAACGGCTCCAGAACGAACGGCCCGGTAACAGCCACGAGCACAAGAGCGAATGGAAACAGGGCGCGTTTGATGTGGCGCAGCATGATGTTATCGCCCTCCGGTCCACAAGCTGGAGACGCCCGTCGGAAAAAGGCGCAGGATGATCACGGCCAAAAGTAACAGCGAGGCTTGGCCGACGACAGGCGTTGCGAAATACGACAGCAGCGCTTCCACCGGCCCAAGGATCGTTGCGGCTGACAGTAAGCCCGTGATGAGAGCTCCGCCACCGCTGATCACAGTCACGAAGGCGCGGGCGACATAGGCAGCCCCCATATGCGGAAGCACGCCCGATATCGGCGCAAGCAGCGCGCCGGCGAGGCCACTGGTTGCCGCGCCGATGATGAAGGTGGTCGCATAGACGCGATCGCAATCGACCCCGAGGGTCGCCGCCATTTCCGCATTCTGCATCGCAGCCCGAGCGATCAGCCCATATTTCGTCCAGTGCAGCGCCAACAGGGAGCCCACGACGAGCAGAGCCGTGATCGCGATCAGAAACAGCTGGTAAGCGGCGATGGAATAGGCACCAATCGGAATATTGCCAAGCGGTGCGCTCACGCCCAACGTCGTGTTGCCGAAGATGGCCGTCACCGCGCCAATCAGAAACAGGCTAAGTCCCCAGGTTGCCAGCATCGTCGTCACCAGATGACCGTAGAGCCGCCGAATGATGAGGCGCTCGACCACAGCGCCGATCAGGCCGACGACAATGGGCGAGACAACCAGCATCGAAAGCCAAAGATTAAGCCCGGCATGATTGGCAATCACGGTGACGTAGCCGCCGAGCATGATGAATTCGCCATGGGCAAAGTTGATGACGCGCATCATTCCGAAAATGACGGCAAGCCCTAGGCTGATCAGGGCAAGAAGCGCGATCGAATTGACCACCGCGAAACACAATATGACGAACTGGTCCATGATCTAACCCGGCTTGCGAAAACAATAGACAGGCGAATGGAGCTGCGGCGCCGCAGAATGCAGCGCCGCGCAAGCGCCGGCCCCTAGATCTGCGGCATCAGGAACTCGGTCTGATTCGGATTGGTGAAGACGTTGCATTTTCCGCCATAGGTGTCCGGCGCAATCTGCTCCTTCTTCTCGATCAGGTTCCAGACGCGGTTCTTGACCTTGATGATGTGAACGTCTTGCGTCGTGTTGTGAGTGGGACCATCCGTGGTCATGACCCCGGCCGGACCTTCCCAGCGGATGCCGCTTTCCAGAGCTGCCAAAACCGCCTCCCGTTCGAAGCTGCCCGCACGTTTGACGGCTTCGGCCCAGAGCATGACACCGCTGTAACCGCCGAACACTTCACCGTTGATGTAGGGATGGTTCTTGCCGGCCACGGCTTCGACCTTGGCCAAAAACTCCTTGTTCCTGGGCGTGTCGAGTTCCTGGAAGTAGTTGTAGGCGACGATCACGCCATCGGTTTCCTCCGGAGCAAGTACCTCGTGCTCATTACCCGCAGCGAACACGATCGAGATGATCGGAATCTTGTTCAGCATGCCGGCCGAGGCCCATTGCCGATAGAATGACATGGCCGGACCGCCAACGAGGCAGGAATGCACGATATCCGGTTTGGCGGCCTGGATTTTTGCAATGGCGGCGGTGAAATCAGTGACATCCAGCGGGTAGTAGTCATCGGCGAGCACCTGGCCGCCTTCGCGCTTGGCCATCACGTGATTCCAAATGCCGAAATTGCGGGGGGCGTTGTAGTCCGACGCAATATAATAGAGCTTCTTGCCGAGATTCTTGAACGACCATTCGAGCAGCGGAACGACTTGCTGATTACCGCCCGTATTGACGCAGAAGGTATTCTTCTCACAGAGCCCGCCTTCGTAAAAAGAACCATAGATAAAGGGTATCTTGTGCTTGCGCAGAACGGGGCGCGTCGCCTCGCGGGCAGCGCCGCTGAGCGCACCTTGCACCATGACAACCCGATCATTCAGCGCCGCCTTCTGAGCGTATTGTGGGTACTTGTTAATGTCGGACTGGCCGTCATAAACCTTGAGTTCGACCTTTTTGCCGAGCAGGCCGCCGGCGGCATTGATCTCCTCGACGGCGACCTTCATGCACAGATTCGACGGCACACCATAAATATCGAGAGGTCCCGACAAGTCGTGTAGCGAGGCGATAGCAACGGTGTCGGATGCGGCCCAGGCGCGGCCCGAAAGTGCGCCAGCGATGGATGCCCCCGAGATCGCTGCAGAAGTGCCTAGAAACGTGCGACGGGATAGTTTCATATGAATGCTCCTTCGAGTTTTGGAGAGAAGACGAGACCAGGTGCCGCCCATGGACGCGCGTGTTTCGTTTGGCGCGGCGCCGCGTTATCGGCCGTTCGGCCAGCAAGTTAGACGTTCCCTTGCGCGGTACGGCGCCGTAAGCCCGTCCGCCGAAATCAAGGCATCAGGAAATCCGTCTGGTTCGGATTGGTGAAGACATTGCATTTGCCGCCATAGGTGTCCGGCGGAATCTGTTCCTTCTTCTGAATCAGACTCCAGACGCGGTTCTTGACGGTGATGATGTGAACGTCTTGCGTGGTGTTATGGGTGGGACCGTCGGTGATCATGACACCCGCCGGTCCCTCCCACCGAATGCCGCTTTCGAATGCCGAAGTGACGGCCTCGCGCTCGAAACTGCCGGCGCGCTTGACTGCTTCCGCCCAGAGCATCACGCCACTATAGCCGCCGAAAGCATCGCCGTTGATGTAGGGACGAGCCTTGCCGATGGAAGCGTCGAGCCTCGCCAGGAATTCCTTGTTTTTTGGCGTGTCGAGTTCCTGGAAATAATTGTAAGCGACGATCACACCATCGCTTTCTTCTGGTGCAAGAACTTCGTGCTCATTGCCCGCGCCGAAGACGATCGAGATGATCGGAATTTTCTTGAGCATTCCAGCTGCTGCCCACTGGCGATAGAAAGCCATGGCCGGGCCACCGACGAGGCAGGAATGCACGATATCGGGCTTCGCTGCCTGGATCTTTGCGATGGCTGCCGTGAAATCCGTCACGTCTAACGGATAGTAGTCGTCCGCCAGCACCTCGCCGCCTTCGCGCTTCGCCACCACATGGTTCCAGATGCCGAAATTGCGCGGCGCGTTATAATCTGATGCAATATAGTAAAGCTTCTTGCCAATGTTCTGGAACGACCATTCGAGCAGCGGGACAACCTGCTGGTTACCACCCGTATTGACGCAGAACGAATTTTTCTCGCAGAGGCCGCCTTCGTAGAGCGAGCCGTAAAAGAACGGCACCTTGTAACGGCGCATAATCGGTCGCGTTGCTTCTCGGGCCGCACCGGTCATAGCGCCCTGAAGCATAACGCACCGATCGTTCAGTAGAGCCCTTTGTGCGTATTGCGGGTATTTGTTGATGTCGGACTGGGCGTCGTAGATCTTGAGGTCAATCTTTTTTCCAAGAAGACCGCCGGCAGCATTGATCTCCTCTACAGCGACCTTCATGCACAAATTCGATGGAGCGCCATAAATGTCGAATGGCCCTGACAAATCATGCAGCGAGGCGATAGCGACCGTGTCCGATGCGGCCCAAGCGCGGCTGGAAAATGAGCCGGCCATGGATGCTGCGGAAACTGCTGCAGAAGAGCGGAGAAACGTACGACGGGACAAATTCATGAGAATGCTCCTTCGAGACTCGAATAAGAACTCAATGGCGCGAACGACGACTGCCGCCGCGGCCACACGACGGAGAGGCAGGCTTGACGATGGTCGGCGAGGAACGGGATCTCGCCGCGTGTGGAATTAGGGTTCGGTCGCTCGCGCCATAGGAACGACTTGACACTCCACGGGAAGGTCGGGATCGTACAGATATTTCGCGCTTGCATCGAGAAAGTCGTGGGTATGGATCACCACAGCATCCGCATTCAAAAATGCGATCGCATAGGCCGGCGGCTCCATGCTGCAGGGAATTCCTCGACTACGCTCAAAATCGAGCCACACTTGATGATTGAGCCCGCGCAGGGTCGAGAAGGGAATCCGCTGCCAACTTCCAGCGATCGGCCGATGCACATGTCCAAAGAACAGATGGCGGATAGAATGCCCCTGAAGAATGCTTCCGAAGGCCTCGCCATCGCCGAGCATCAGCTCATCAGCAGGCCGAAAATGAACCGAGAGCGGCGGGTGATGCATGAACAGATAGACCGGTTCGCCTTTCGCCTCTTCCAGTCGCGCACGAAGCCAGGCCTGGCGCTTCACACAATAAAGACCCGCATGGCCGTCGGAGCGCTTGGTGTCGAGAAAAAGAAAGCGCCCGGCCGCCGTGTCTAGCGCCGACTGGACGAAGCCGGCATCGTCTATTGGAGCATCAGGAAATACGTTGCGAAAATTGTCGCGATCATCGTGGTTGCCCATCAGAAGCCGCACCGGCATCGGCAAGACCTCGAGTGCTTTGCGCAGGCGGAGATAGGCGCTCCTCTCGCCGTGATGGGCAAGATCACCTGTAATGACACAAAGCGCAGCGTCTGAATGATGCTTGGCGATATCAGCAAGACAGGCACTTAGGCGTTCACCTGGATCACTATCGAACAGATGCTCGCCTGTTGGAACCAGGTGAAGGTCGGTGATTTGGATGATTTTCATTTGTGATATTTGCGAGCGTGTCACGTCTTCAGGATGCGATGGCTTGATCAGATCGGCTGGAGTTAGCGTTCCAGAGCCGACGAGATGCAATCTCAGCGCCTTGTGTTAGCGATTCGAGCTTGCGCCAGGCAATGTCCGGATCGACAGTATGAAACGTTGCGAAGCTGGCGAAGCCGCAATCCGTGCCAGCGATCACGCGCTCTCGCCCGACCAGATTGGCATATTGTTCGATGCGCTGCGCCACGACTTCGGGGTGCTCAATATAGTTCGTGCAGGTATCGATTACGCCGGGCACGATGACCTTGTCTTCGGGCAGTCGGGTTTCCTTGAATAGGCTCCATTCATGCGAATGACGTGGATTTGCCGCCTCAAGCAACAGCGCCATCGGTCGCGCCTTGATGACGATGTCGAAGATCTCGTGAAGATCGATGTCGTGATGATGCGGCGACTCGTAATTTCCCCAACATAGATGCAGGCGCATCCGATCGGCGGGAATGTCGCGCAGAGCATGATTGAGCACTTCGACGTGAAGGGCGATTTCCTTGCGGAATTCCGCAACATCCATCGGATTGGCTCGGAAATGGCGGCCGAGCGCGAGATCCGGACAATCGATCTGCAGAAGAAGCCCTGAATCTGCGATGGCGTCGTACTCCTGCTTCATCGCATCGGCCAGCGCATAGAGGTAGGCTTCTTGGGATGGATAGAAATTGTTCGGCATGTAATGAGCCATGATTCCGGGAGAGGATGCGTTCATGAACGCCTCCTCGACAGAAACCATATCGAGCGCCTTCTTGAGGTTGGCGATATCGGTCGCAACAGCCGCGTTTCCCTGGTACTCAAGCGGCCCAACGCACGCTGGTGTCTTGATGTCTAGATTGACCCTCTTCGCGAAATTCGAAAACTCTGCCAATTCGGATAGCGCGAGTGGTTGATCAACTCCGGTCAGGCCTGTCATGCGCTCCCGCGCATAGGTCGCATAGGCGTATTTGCTCATCTCGCCATCGTCGACAATGGTCAAGCCGATGCTGGCCTGCTTCTTCACGACGTCCGCGACCGCCGAGCTGACATCACCAGCTAGTAACAAGCCAGCGGCGGGGTCCCATTTGCCCTTCTCTTTCGCCAGCAGCTTCTCCTCCAATGCGGGTGGCCGCGGTAGACTACCGACATGAGTCGTGAGGATCCGATCGGTGCTTATTTTCATTGTGCCTCCTATTGCTTGCAGAAAATGGTTGCCCGCCCCCTTTTCGTCGGAGGGGGAGGCTCCTGAATTGATGCCTTGCGGGTGAGCATTGCGCTGTTAGCTTAGCGCGAGGAGTGCCGCCCGCCTTCATTCGGGACATAGCAAGTGCTGTTGACGCACAAATGTCTTGATATTAGCGCAGCTAATAGCAGCGCCATTGGTTCTACAGGCCACGATAATCTCACGGCCAACTATTGGCTGCCGCAGCTCTGATCCGTCGAAGGCGAGCGCGGGATTGTGGTTGCCACATCGCTGACGAGATGGTGCAAAACAACGCTCTCTAAGAATTAGCAATGTGTTGTATGAGGCCGATTATCCTGCGCATAGGCGTACGCGATCTCTCCGTGCAAACGGCTGAGATGGCGTCATCACACTCATCGAAAGCCTCGCCCGCAAATTGATGACCCAGCGTAGCGTTGACCGCCTGAACGGGCTAATGCCGTTGCGTACCGCTCATAGTGGATGTCATATGCCTCGCACCAAATTGCCGCCGATCGTGAGGTGCCTTTCAGCGCGCTCAGTGATCAAGCTGGTCGTTCCTTTTGTACAGAGATCACGCTTCCGCTGACACAATCGAAAGTTGAACCTATCCTAAGGTATGCGCGACGAACATTGCTGGTGCAAACGCAGGGCTAGCGCCGAATTTTGCCGGAGACAGCAGATGTTTGACAATTCTGATACCGTGTGATCTTCATTCACAGGACCGCGACAGGCATTGTATGGATCTGAGAGCCTATCGGGGAGCGCTTCGTCCTACCAAGCGAAAGCGGTATAAGAAACTTCCATTTCATAAAGGTCAGTCCCGCTCCAGTAGCGCTGCAAGCTGCCGGTACTTCAAGAGAGCGCCATTCATGTGCTCCCGATGGGTGAGCGGAAGCCTAGCTTCATCAAGGAGCACCTCCGTGTCGGGGACGATTCAAGAAGCAGAGGCCGAAGGCTCTTGTATCTGATGATCTGGTGCCAGGTGACCGGAGCGCATTAGCGCCCCACGAGGGTGATCACACGCCAATCCAAAGGGCTCCGACTTTTGGAATCGCAGAGCGCTATGGGGTCAGGCAGGCCTAGAGCCCAGGTTCCGAATGCGAAGAAGGCTCGCGCGACAAGGCCATGAGCTCTATGAAGATCAGTTCTCACCAGATAGCAGCCTTCACGGAGGTTTTCCGGCGAAGAAGCGTTTCGGAAGCTGCGGCTGTCCTCGGCGTTACCCAGTCGGCCGTCACCCAGCATCTTGCCAAGCTTGAGCAACGTATGGGGACGACACTCTTCATCCGCCATCGCAATGGGCTTGAGCCGACGAGGCCAGCTCAGGAGCTATTTGCGCTAACTGATCGCGTGCGGGTTCTTGAGCAACTCGTCGCGGAGACGGTTGATGCCTACAGCGACCTTTCAGCTGGGCATCTAACGGTGATCGCAAATGCGCCTCGTCCAGCGATGCCAATCATCTCTGAGTTCAACAGACGCTTTCCCGCGGTGAGGATCACCTTCTCGCTAGTGACCTGGGAACTTGCGAAGCAACGACTTGAGCAACATGACGTAGATATTGCCATCATCACTGAGCCTGATGACATCGCCAGTCTATTTCACGTGGAGCTAAGCAAGACGCGGCTTATGGCACTCATCCGCCGTGAACATCCACTCGCCAGGAGAGAGACACTCAGTCTGGCTGAACTTGCTCAAGAAAGAGTCATTTTGACCGAGGATGGTTCACTTACGCTGCGCGAAATACAGAAAGCATGCCTTGAGAACAGCATAAGCATGCCGAACATTATCAAGATGACCACCTATGCGGTTCTAAAGGAAGCCGTTCTCCACGGAATCGGGATGGGAATACTTCTCGAAGATAGTGTGTTTCCAACAGAAGAACTCGTATACAAACCGGTCGACGAGCTCAGCATTCTTTTCAAAACATACATTGTGACGACATCGGACAAAAGGCGACTACGATCCGTCAAGTCCTTCTTTGATACCGTCCAGCTTCTCTAAGACGTCTATCTGATCTTCCCTGACAAAATGAGCAGGCTTCTATGGCGAGGTCGGTCACGGTGCGACCTGGCGCAATCAAGCTAATTGCGTTGAGGCGACGGGCTCAACCACAATGGAAATCTGTCATATCCCGGCCATCGCAACGAGATGCAGAAGATCTGGCGTGCTTCCGGGATACAACAATACATGGGCGACTGGTTTGCTGGGTAGAACTCTAAGCCTGAGCGTGGATATCGCGGCGGAGGCGTTGACGAAATATGCAGGCGGTCACTCCGACCTACTTCTCTGTGCGATCATTCTTGATGATCTTTTGTATGCGCGTTTTCGGAGGCGGTAGCATTGCCGCTGGATTCACCGCTTAGCATGGCCGCGTCCTTCCTTCGATCCAGCAAGCGCGAAAGTCGTCGGCCCGCAAGGAGGCCAGTGCAGGAGCTTGAAGTCC
The DNA here is from genome assembly GCF_054060315.1 of Bradyrhizobium sp. USDA 4354. Lineage (NCBI taxonomy): Bacteria > Pseudomonadati > Pseudomonadota > Alphaproteobacteria > Hyphomicrobiales > Nitrobacteraceae > Bradyrhizobium > Bradyrhizobium sp. USDA 4354. Next base: position 3,475,545 of record NZ_JBSSDC010000001.1, read on the forward strand.
TTACCGCAACTGGGCGTGGGGGAAGTCGATTCGATTAGCTTTGTGGGACAAGCCTGCCTCATGTCGGATTACAAACCTGACGTAGGCCTCAACTGTCGGATTTGGCCGCAGTCACGTTTGAGCTGGCTACGCCAAATTCTTGCCGCATCGCGCTGAGACTGGGCTGTTCGGATGAGCGTGCACAAGCGACGAAAACGAAGTCTCAGAGAGTTGCGGCGGGTCGAGCAGATTTGCCGGTCTGAAGCGGAGCGTGCCCACTTGGATGAGAGAGTGGGCTAATGAACATTGCGGAAGATTGCCAGCGAGCGGCCGAGGAGATCGAAAGGGCTTTGGAAATGTCGACATTGATTAGGCCAATTGTCTGGACCTTCGGGCTTCTAGTCTTGCTGCTGTTCGTCGCGCTGTATCTTCCATGGTAGACATTTGGAGCTCTGCAAGGACGGCCTTAGGGACGTCGACGCAGATGCTATTGGCGCATTGAAAAGCTGCGCTTAGTGTGTGGCGAGGGGGCGCCCGTCAGGCCGGCGCTGTCCGCCTTTTCGATGAGAGCTGGGTCGCGCGGTTGCCTTTTCGTCACGACCGTGCTCGTGACCACCTGTTCACCGAGGCTATCACCGAAGCGATCAATAGGGATGGTCTCGACGCTCGGATACTCGCTGAGCCGGTGCACCGGTCATTTATGGCGAGCCCGCCATCTCTCATCGACAAAATCCGTAACAGCCGGACTACACAAACAAGATCAAAGATGAGATTTCTTTCGAGCAGCTCGCTGCTGCGGATCACCCGCTCGCGACTAGTGCCCTCACTGCGACCTGTTCTTTAACGGTACTTTCGCGGCCTATTGAGGTATGCGCTTTTCCAGCGGACAGCAGCACGCCGACCGCCTGTAGCGCCAATCGCATCAACGTTGGTCAGACGCAGCAACATAACGATGTTTGGCCATTCTGGCTGTGGGCGCCGCCGCATTGTCGTGAACCCGCTTACTGAAGGGTCCCGTGCATGACACGCCGGGTGGCGGCCCTTAGACGAGCCAAGCGCCGGCCTTGCATTGGTGTTTGCAGATGCGTCGTGAGCTGATGCAGGACGATTGGGATCGTGAGAAGATAGTCAGGCAAATGGACGAGCTCAAAGTCAAGCTGCTTCGTGCCCGATCAGTTGTCGCCGAATGTAAGGCCGGATTGGAGGAGTTGGAGCGGAGGCTTGAGCTTCGAGCAATCTCACCACCGATTGATGAAGGCCACCGCGACCCTGCGGCAACCGGTCCAATGCGTAGAGCGCGATCGCCCGAATCGCGAAACGTCGATGATCCCATTCACAAGGAGGCTCCCGTGGCATTTTCCAGTCGGTTATGGGACCGTTGAAAGATGAACGCACATTTACGGCGGCAGGTTTCGCCACCGACAAGCTGAGACGCATCGCTTTACGGTCCGGTCGGGCGAAGTGACGGCCTCCCGATATGCTGGGCGTTTTGGTGATTGAGGTGCGTTGGTTGGCGGATGGGCGCGGAGCAACACCACATGCGCGAGGTATGCTGCGAGCTTCCAGTCTCGCTCGCCGCGCTGGCCAGCCTTACCTCTATTACGAGAACATCGACGGGGACACAGTGCCGCGGCCAATCTCACGGAACACGCGCGTCAACTGGCGCTTGAATACACCTATGCATGGAGGCGGCTTTGTTCTGAGTAAACTTCCGTCAACGGGCTGACCGAAGCAGATTAAATCGAGACGGTTATCTCAACGCCTTCACGTTGCTCCGATGAATTCATCGGACCCAGGCGAGAGGCTGATGAGCCACCGGCGGCGCGACGAAGTTCGTCAGATGCGCAAGTTACCGGTTTGAACAGGCTCCGGCGTTGTCGAGCGGGTTTGCCGATTCCCAAATACAACAGGACGAGCGGATAACTTGCCAAATGCGATTCCTTGAGGATTGTCTCGGCACGCCCTGTTCGTTCGTCAGGGCGCGACGTGCGGGCGACCTCCGAAGACGAACAGCCAAAGCGCGGCCATGCGAGCGTCTTCGTGCTTGAGAAAACATGTCAGGCATCTTCACGCAGGCATGCTCGGGTCGAAAATCTGCTCCAGGCTACGCAAAGAAGTTCACGACCGCCCTGTTGTTCAAGGTCGATGAAAACCATCCGCCGGCTCTGGATGAGCGCGGCATGTTCGATGCTACGCAACTGTTCTGTAAGCCGGTGCTGCGCGACGAGTGAAGCGAATATCAAAACGTCATCTGGGCTGAAGCCTTGCGGCGAAACTGTCGTCGACGTCAGGATTTTTGTCGCTTGCACGATGCGGCCGCAGCTAGACCACGCGATACAGAAAACAAGCACGTGATCAGCGGAGCGATTCTGGGCATCTCTTGCCGACCGTCTTGATGACGGGGAGACTCTTCGCTAGATCACAATGGTTCACTATGGAGATGCCGCCGTGGCAATGGGTATTGTGAAGTGGTTCAACCCGACCAAAGGTTATGGATTCATAAGGCCTGACGACGGAAGTCCCGATGTCTTCGTGCACATCAGTGCCGTCGAAAAGGCCGGTTACACCACCCTCGAAGAGGGGGCCCGGGTAAGTTATGAGCTCAAGGCCGGGCGTTCGGGTAAGACCTCAGCTGAGGATCTCCGGGTTGGCTGATCTGACCCGCCTCCGGACACTGCTCTACAAAGCGTGTTCTCGCACCTGTCCGGCGATGCCTGTCACGGCGCGCCGGGCGTTCGGCCTTTCGACCGTCTCTTCTACGCATGGGGCTGTCTCGTAAACCGCTTGAGAGCGTCTATCTTCTGGGACCATTGACCAATCGCTGCAGCCAGAGTCACAGCTCTACCAGCCAGGTCGCCGTGCCGCTGTGGCAACATATTTCGGCCAGCTAGCCACGTCGAGCCGTACGCTCGTGAACAGCCGGGAAGTGCACGTCGCGCACGCCTCGAGCTCATGAAGCGGTTGGCAGAACAGGGGCCGGATCCCGGCGGACTTTGTGTTTGGCGATGCTCTTGGCCGGGAAATACGCAAGACGGGCGGCAATTCCTGTCTGCGCTCGAACGCAGACCAGGACGGCACCGTACTCCGGCAAGCTTTTGCGAGAAGCTGACGGGCTTCGCCCCTGGTTGAAAGAAAAACGGCCAATTGTTGCGTCTGGTCTTGCCCCTCGGGCGCTACTATTGTCCTCAAACAGTTCAGACCACTGGCCGGTAGCGTTGCGGACATTCGGCGGCGTACCGGAGGAAGTGCTGATGGACAATCCACGCGCGCTCGTGGTGCGCGACGACGCGGTGAGCCGGTCGCTTCAGTTTAAGACGAGCTCATCGCGTTCGCGAAGCACTGGGGCTTTCGTCTTGCACCTGCGCGCAGTAGCGGGCGCCCACGAAGGGGAAGAGGGAGAATGGCGTCGAGTAGGTGAAGAAGAACGCGATCGCGGCGCGGCGAGCTGTAGAACTCAAGATGCTTTAAGGTCGCATGATGGTGACAGCTTCTCGCTGGAGCGAGCGTGTAGATGCGGACCCTCAGGAGACCAGCCTTCTCGTCTATGATCATCGCTTCGAGCTCGCAGGCTTCGCCTATGATTAGCGCACAGAGATCTTCGCTGAATTCCTTGCGCAAGCCATGTTCCGGCCCAATCTCGGCGCAACGTACCTTACCTCTGCAACGCGATCGGCTGGCATCAAGGGTGATTCCGCGTTCCTTCTTGTCGCGGGCAACTCAGCGCAGACGGAGAGTTTTTGGGTAAGGATCTCACCAGTTCGTTGTCCAGCTTGTTGATGAGGTCCCGAAATGGAGGTCCATGCTTATCCGGCTGAACACAACAGACTGTTTGAACCCGTCGAGACCGCGGTGCTGCTACCCCAAATGCTGGAGGGTTCTGTGCGCATCGATCGCGGCTGGCGCAGCCGTGCATGCGAAATCGTCAACGACGGGCCGGTCCAGCCAGGGACACCACTGATTTGGAAAGTTCATGCTGAACCCTCGGTCAACCAAAGCTTGGAGGTGTCGGTAAGCGAAGGTCGTCAACATCTTTCTCAAACATTAATGGAGATCATTTCGAACGATAGAACAGCACGCGTCCGGTTGGTATCAGCTGGAGGAGAATATCATAGTCCCCGACATTCGCAGTCAGGACGACCAGGCCGAGCTTTTGGCCCTGCAGGAACAGCACGCAATCCTGAAGCGCGCGCAACTTGCCGTCCTTTTCATATCCCTGGAGGCGGCAGAGGATCCCTGATAGCAGCGCGGCTCGTCCCAGCACGTCTATGTCCGGCGCAAAGATCCGATGCGGCGGCATCGCTTTGATCTGCTTCCCGATCACATCGACGACAGAAGCGGTTCGCGCGTCGAAAGGATTGAGCGCGCCGACCGTGTGCATCAACTCCTGGATCGCGACAGTCGAATGATTGACTTGTCGCTGCGTGATCAGGTCGTCCAGGATCGGAGGCGAACGATCTTGCATTTGATCAATATAGACGCAGGTATCGAGCAGTAGCCCCTGTCCGGCGGTCAGGCCGACGCTGACGAACGGAAGGTCATCGTCGCTGCGCCGTGCCAGCGTGTTTTCCGGATCGAACCGCGCCCAACGTCGCGCCGCGTCAAAGTCGAATCCCGCCACGTTAGAAACCGAGCTTTAACGCTGGGTCGACCTTGCCCCGAGACTTCTTGAACGCTTCTGCGAAGTTGTCCTCGAGTGCGACCGTCGCCAACGCAAACTCGATCAACTCCGTATCCGCCTCGATGCCCGTCTGGTGCTTGGCCTGCCGGACCAAGGCAGGACTCACCCGGCCACCGATGCGGCTGCCTTTTTCACTCAAAAGGCCGGATCGTTCCGCCGCCAGCATGACCGCTTCAAATCGTGCCTTGCTCGCGACAAGCCCGCTGGTCGCCAGCTCACGCTTAAAGGTTTGTATCAGTACCGAGCCACCCTTGGATGCAGCTCTTCTCCGTTTCGCCCGGAGGGGCGTGGGCTTGCTAGCCGATCTTTTTGCCATAGAAACTTTACCCGTTTGTTGAACAAAAATGGAATTTGTCTAACATAATCCCTCTGCTGCTTCGACTTCAAGGCGTCTGATTACTGTGCCGGCCTCGAGGACGAAGTGGACTATCATTGGAAGGAGTTGTTGGCCGCAGCTGCGCTGTCGATGCTGCTCGTTGTCAGTGCAAAGTCGAATTCGCGCGCGGACAAGGAGGAGGCTCCGCGATTTGGTTCAGCTGGCAATCGGGGGCACGCCCGATCAACTAGCCTCATGTTTTGACGCGGTTTCGCGCGAGATCGTCCTCATATCGCCCATCCGCTGCCGGTTCGCGAGCCGCACAGGATCGCCGGGATCGTTCTGAGGCCGCAGCGCCGCTCGACGCCGAGCGGGCGCTAAGGACCTGCTTCGCTCGACGGGGATTAGGGGATTACCCTGCCGGTCATCGTCGATCTCCTCTTCAATGAACCCAGTTGATATTGGGAGCAGGTTTCCCGATCGGTAACTTTCTGGGCTGCTCAAGCTCGTTTTTGAGCAAATGTTCCCGCTCGGTAACTTTTCACCTCCTTCAATCGGAATCGCACTAAAAGTTCCCGATCGGTAACTTTAGGACGAGAGCTATGAACACGCCTCCAAAGGGCACTCCCCCCTCGGGCGGAAGCGAGGCTCCTGGCGAGACCGGTGTCGGCCGCCAAGCCGCCGAGTTCGCTGCAGCATTCGGTCGCCTCATCCTGGAAGAACGCAAACGCCAGGGCCTCCGGCAGGACGAGCTGGCCATGGTGAGCGGGACAGGAAAGCGCTTCATCGTCGACCTCGAGGCCGGAAAAAGCACCTGTCAGCTCGGGCGCAGCCTGCACGTGGCAAACGTGCTCGGACTGCGCATCGAGGATGTTCTCAAGGATGCCCAAGCCCGCCGGGCGAACACTTCCGAGACACCGGACATTCCCGACAGCGACGAGGAGGAGCCTCATGGACCGTCTTCCGGTCTACTTTGAGACGCGAGAGGTCGGCTGGATCACGGCAGCAGACGAAGCATCAGCCTTCACCTATGCCGAATCCTGGCGCGGGTTGACCGGCGCCTTCCCTGTGTCGCTCACCATGCCGCTCTCGCGGGCGTCGCACGATGCCTCGTCAATTCTGCCATGGGCGGCAAATCTGCTGCCGGAGAACGCAACTCTGGGGACCGTGGGTCATATGCTCGGCAAGTCGCCGGCCGATGTCATCGGTCTTCTTGCCGAGATGGGCCGCGACACCGCCGGCGCGCTCTCCGTCGGACAACCTGGCACCGGGCTGATCGCTGGCAAATGGCGAGAGATCCCCGACAAGGCCTCGCTCGAGCGCATCCTCAATGAGCTCCCCCACAAGCCCTTCCTCGTCGGCGAAAATGGCGTGTCGATGTCGCTTGCCGGTGTGCAGATGAAGCTCGCCGTCGCTCTGGATGGCGACACCCTGTACATACCGATCGACGGCGCGCCATCGACCCACATCATCAAGGCCGATGGCGAGCGCTTGCCTGGCGCCGTCCAGAACGAGGCATTCTGCCTGACGCAAGGCGAACGCAACGCTGATTGATGGTCTTACCGACGACACGTGGCGCCACCCTCCAGAACAAACAAGTGTCGCCGCAGTTCAAGATTACTGGTTCTCCCGCATCATCGCGGAGATTGGCTTTTCGCGCCATCCCGCGACAGGGCGGTTCGGGCGGGCACGATCAGTCTGATCGCGAAGGGCATGATGCCGAGTGAGCGGCAACATCACCGGCATGATCAGCCTGCATCGGCAGCGAAATGATCAGCATGCCAAGCACTCTGATTCGGTATGCCGACGCCGCCTATGATCAGCAGCAGTACCGGCATGCGAGAGCCTCGTCGACATGTCGAGCTGGCTATCACGGCGTCGGCGACGCCGTCGGTTTTGCTATCGAGACGCGCGCAAGAAGGCCTTCCTTGCCTCCCGTAAGGCCGTACTCCTCTGCCGGCTTGCCGTCGAGTTTGGCCGCTTCGGCTACGCCCTTCGAGAGCATTTCGAAAGTGTCGTCGGAAAGACGCAGCGCGCCGACGCCAAGGCGGCGTCGCCATCTGGCTCCGCGTTCCCATGCCTCCATCCATGAGAAACCCAGGTCGCTGCTGCGCTTGACGGCATCGAAAGCCTGAATGAGTGCGCCTGCTTGGTTGATGTCCTTCTTCGCTTTGTCGGCAAAGAAGACATTCCGCTTGGTGGCGACGATCAACTTGTGAACCGCGTAGCGCTCCGGCGCCGGCACAAGGACCGGTACGCCTGCATCGTGGAGAACCACGGAGCGGATCGGTTCATGAATCAGAAAATCCAGGAAGCGCAACACCTGAGCACCTACCGAAGGCCCCAACGACGGCATCGGTGTCAGCCTGGAGGAGTAGTCCTCGTCTCCTCGGTTCGGCGTAAGGAATTCGACCTTGAAGCCGGTCGCGTTGGCGAATCCGCTGAATAGCTTCGTTTCGTCGGGCGAGAACGAGGGCGCGAAGGTCGCATCCACCTTTTTCAAGATGCTTTCGATGTCCGGCATGCTTTCGTCGATCGAGATCGAGATGCCGTAGAATTTTGCGATGTCCATATCCTCGGTCGTGACGAGTTCGTCGGGAAGCCTGACGCCGAGGACACCGCTGTACGTCTGATAGGCCATCGAACCGACGAGCGTGGCGCGAAGCCGGAAAAGTCCCGCGCGCGCGAGTTCGTTGACGACGAGGCCTTCCATGTGAGGAGGAGCAGGGTAGCCCGCTCGCCTCAACTTTGCCGCCAGCTCGCGCCGCGCGCGATAGCCGATTTTCGTGCGCTGAAACGTCTCGGCACGTTTGGCGATCTCCGGATCGTCCGCTGGTCCGACGTATTTGAGGGCCGTCTTCGTCGGTCCGTCGCGGCCGGATGGCTCATAGGCCTTGTAGTAGTAATACTCGCGATTGGCGCGCTTCTGTTTGAGAAAGGTCCCGTTTTCCGGGAAGTTCTCGTCGAAGTCCGCGTCAGTCGCCTTCTGAACCAAGTCGGAAAACATGACTTGGTCGATGTTTGAAAAGTGCTTCATGGACATTTGTTACCATTTTGGCGAAGTGGTAACAACGCTTTTTCTATCCATTTTGCCGAGCGGTAACAAGCCGACTGTGTCCATTTTGGCGAAATGGTAACAATAAGTTTCTCCGCGCGGTCCTCGACAAAACAGATTCGGAACACTACATTAGAACATATTGAGAACTATTCCTGCGGTTGTACCCTTTCGAATCCACTCTCAACTACAATATTCTCCCCCATATCATGAGTTCGGGCCGACTTCTCGGGATGACCTCGGGCCCAAGGAGCCGTTCCCATTGTCCCTCTTCCGCCATTTGCACGACGATGCGTTTTTAGCCTTCTCGCGCGATCACAAGCACCTGTACGCGGCCTGTCTGCTCGACCTCCATGAACGCTTCTTTTCGGGCGCGCCGTCGTTTCCGACCCCGCAGCAGGTGGTCCATGCCATCTACGACGTCATGCGCGACAACCGCGCCCTCTGGAACGAGGGCGATGATTTCGGCAGCCTGCCGGAAATAATCTCTGCGGGTCGCCGCCGGATCCGGAAGGCCGACGTCGCGCTCGCTTCCGAGAAGGGCGACAAGGCGCTCGGTCTTGCCCGACAACTGTACGCCCGGCTGCTCGCCTGGGGATGGCTTGAAGAGGAGGAATACGGGCTTCGCGTTACCGTGGATATGGCTATGGGACCGCTGCTCGTGATCCAGCGGCTCGCGAGCCTCAACAAGGATCTCTCGCAGCGATTCGGTGGCTTGATCGTGCAAATCCGCCTCAACCTGGAGGCCGTCGAAAAATTGAGGCCCGAGATCACCGACCGCAAGCAGCGCGAAGCCGCGCTCGCCGTCCGCGAGGCGCGCAATCAGGCCGACCAGTTCACTAGGAGCCTGCGGGCCATTCTCGCCGACCTGAAGCGCGTCCGACGGACGGTCATGGAGTCGAAAACAGTCGCTACCCGGCTGGAAGCCTTTTTCGAGGAGTTCGTCGACCAGCTCCTGCTGAAAGATTTCGAGTCCATCCTCACCGTCAACCATCCGTACCGCTTCCGTGACGCCATCGTCGATCTCGCGCGGAGGATCTCCTACACCCCGGAAACCATGCAGGTCCTCGCCGAGGAGTACACAGCTTCCAGCATGGCAGCCGACATCGAGGACGGTCGAATGGCCGCGGCCGACGACCTGCTGGCCATCGAAAGCATCTTCGATCAGATCGGGGAAATGTTCGATAGGATCGAGGCCTTCCGCAGGCAGCTCGAAGCCCGGGTCCGCAACACCATTAAGTACGCGGAGCGGGGCGGGCAGGGACTCGTCGGCCGGGCCGGCGACCTGGTGCGGCGCCTGGATGCCCTACTGCGGGATGGCAGACACCACAAGGCGACTATCGAATGGAGCATCGAGCCCCTGCGGTCCCCCTGGTCGGAGCACCATCAGGCGCCGGCCAGGCAGCCACGCCGTCCCGTCGAAGCAAGGGAGCTCGCCGAGCCGCCATCGGACCCGCTGTACGAACTGCGGAAGAAGCTCCGCCTCGAGTACATCGCTCGCATCGCGCCCCGCCCCGAGGACGTCAGACGATTCCTCGAGCGCCAGGTGCCGCCAGTCGCGACCAGGGAAGCCCGCTTCATGGAAATCGATACCGTGGACGACTTTCTCGCCTTCGATTGCGCCCGCCGATATGCGTTGACGGGCGAGGTTCCGGCGCAGGTCGCGGCCAGGTTCGATCTGGAGCCGCGCCCAGACACGCCGCCCCACGACAGCGAATGGCTTCGGTGTGCGAACTTCGTGGTTAGGCGATCCGGCCACTTCCGGAATGCAGAGGCAGCTCATGCTCAGTGAGTTAGAAAACGTCGAGCGAACCTTCGGCGCGGAAAAGGCAGCCGACCTCCGCAAAGCGCTGCACTTCCTGCTACGGCGGCAGTTCGTGTTCGCGGGAGATCCCCGGACTGGGACAGTCTACAACACGATCATGGATGGCCGCTTCCGCGACGTGGTCGACGGCTTCTTCGATAGTTGCGGATACCGCGTCCATCGCGATCCGGAGGCGCAGTGGGCCGGCATCATCGCCATGGACGAGGACGTGCCGCTGCCTCGAATGAAGCTCGACGAAACCATTGTTGTCCTGGTGCTGGCGGCATACTGGCAGCAGGAGGTGAACGTCGGAGCGGTCGAGGACCGGGCCGTCGTAGTGGCCACTTTGAACGACCTATTCGATCGCTACCGCGAGATGGCGCAACACGGCGGCGGAGGCGCGATCTCGGCCGCCCGCTTCCGGGACATCCTGCGCGAGGCCGCCCAACGCAGTTTGGTCGAGATCGGTGATTTTGACGACGAGCAGCAGGACTGCGAGATCAGGATCCGCCCGATGATCAAGCTGATCAGTGGCGGTGATGCCCTCCAACGGCTCGAGCGCTACGTCCGTAGCGAGGAGGCGCGGTCTCCGCAGCCCGCAGGAGACGAGGCATGATGGAGCTACGCCACCTGACGATGGTGAACTGGCACCTGTTCGACGTCGCCGACATCGACGTGACAGGACATGTCGGGGTCCTGGGCGAGAACCGGTCCGGAAAATCGACAATCCTCGACATGGCACAGGTCGTTCTCACCGGCGGGAGCCGGCGGTTCTTGCGCCTGAACGCGGTCGCCGGCGACAGCGGAAAATCGCGCAGCGGCTCGAAGCGCAGCGTCGTGGATTACTGCCTTGGGACGCTCGGCGAAGACCAGCGCCGGCGCGACGAGGCGCGCACCTACGTGGCGCTAGGGTTCGAAGACAAGGAAGGCGATCGACCGCCGGTCACGATCGGCATGGCGCTTGAGGCGCGCAAGTCCGACAGCAGGGAGACCGTGCTGGCACTGTTCGTCGCCGTCGGGACCGTTCTGAGATCCAAGGACTTCATCGAGCAGCGAGGAAAGTCGCAATTCCCGGCGCAGTGGGAAGACGTGCGGGCCCGGATCGTCGCTGCGGTCGGCGAAGGCAACTTCGTCAATCATCGCGACCGAGCAAGCGACTACGTCCGCGAGTACATGCGCCACCTTCTGCCGCATTCGCCCTATGGCGAGCAGAACGCCAGCGCCCTGCAGAAATCAATCGTCAACGCGATGACGCTCGACCACAACCAGACGGCCACGCAGTTCGTGCGGAACTACATCCTCGAAGACAGCCCGATCGGCATCAAGGAGCTGCGCGAGTCGATCCAGACATACCGCAACATCAGCGAAACCATCCGAAAGATGCGCCTCAGGCTCGAAGCCCTGAGGGCGCTTCGGGTCGTCCTCGGCACCCTTGAAGAAGTGCTCGAGACCAAGTTCAGGGAGGAGTGGATCGCAAAACGCGCGACTTGGCTCGCGGCGCGCGCGACAAACCTGGACTTCAAGACCAAGCGGCGTACCGAGATGGCACGCCGGGACGCCGCAGCAAAAGAACTCGAATTCATCGACGACGACGTCAAGGCCATCGATAACGAGATCGAACGCCTCACGGCCGCGATCGCCGAGCACGATGCCAAGACCGGCAGAAAGTCCCTGCAGCAGACCGCCGATGTGGCCGGGCAGGCGGCGCACCGCGCCTCGGCGGACTTCAAGGCTCGCATGGAGAACATCCGTCGCCTGGCGCCGCTCCGCGCGATGTGCGCGGACGGTTTCGAGGACTTCGTTCCTGCGCTTGAGCGTCTTCTGACCGCCACCGCCGAGGCCGACATCGGGCGCGTCTCCGACGAGCTCTCCGCGGCCGAGAAGTCCTTCGCGGCAAGCGGCGCGAAATGGCTGCCGAAGATCGACGAAGCGCGTCAAACGATCATCGCGGAGCTTTCCGGGCTCCGAGGCCGGCGCGACGAGGTGCTCGAACGGATCCGACAGCACGCCACTGGAGGGGCGCGCGCCTATCTCGGCGACGACACTGAACTCCTCTGCCGCAGGCTGCGGCAGAGGGGAATGGTCCCGCGCGTGCTCTGCGACATCATCGAAGTCGCCGAACCCGAGTGGGTAGGAGCCGCCGAGGCGCTCCTCGGCCGCGACCGGGAAGCCGTGTTCGTGGACAGAGCGGATATCAGCGCCGCCACGTCAATCTTCAAGGAAGGTCGCCGCGAGTTTCGCCATGCATCGCTAGTGAGCCTAAATAAGCTCGAACAGTTCAGGGCCAAGCCGGAGCGCGGTACTTTCCCCTCGATCTTCCGGAGCCAGGATCCGGACGCGATGGCCTTCATCATGCGCCGCTACGGCACGGTCCGACTCGCGGATACGCTCGACCAATTCAACAGGCCCGGCCGGGCTATCATGAAGGACGGCCTCTACGACGACGGACTCGTAAGGACCCATCGCTGGCTCGAAGCCTCGCAGCACAAGATTGGAAAGGCGGCCCAGGCGAACGCCCTGCGCTCCCTGCAGGATCAGGCCGAGGAGCTGGATCGGCTCCAAACGGAAAAGAGCAAGCAGGCCCAGGCGGCAGAGCAGGCCGTTGCCGCTCTGAAGAACATCTGCGAGGAACGTGACGATCTGAAGGCTAGCGCCGCTGCCTTCGCAGCCGCGCAGACCGAGATCGCCGAAGCCCAGGCGAGGCTCGAAGCGCTTGAGGGGGCGGGCGACGGCGGACTTCGCGACAAGAAACGAGCGCAGCAGAAGCTGAAGGAGAAGAGGCTCGACGAGCGAAAGATCCAGCAGAAGGCGTTCGGCGAGCATGACGGTGAGGTCAGATCGGCAGAGAGGAGGCTCGGAGAGGGCGAAAACGTGCCCGGCTCCGAGCTCAACCTGCGGGTGGCCCGGTCGATCTATCGCAAGACCTTCCCGCTCTACTCCGCCGCGAAGGGCAGGATCGTGTATCGCGAGCGCCTCAATGCCGCAGCCCAGAAGGGCTTCGCCGAGAAGCACCGCGCCATCGCGGACAGGGCGGTGAAGGATGCGGACGCCTCGGACGCAGAGCGCGCCCGCATCGAGCGGCGGGTCCGCGAGCTCCTCTACGATTACTTCGACCAGTTCGGGATGAGCTCGCAAGTCGGCGCAGAGAGCGAGCCGCTGCGGGAGGTGAAGCCCTGGATGGAACAGCTCATCTCGGATATCGAATCCAATGAGCTGCGCCAGTACGAACGGCAGGCGCGGGAAGCGGCGGAAAAGGCCTCTACCCTGCTGCGCGGCGAGTTCATCAACGCGCTCACGGCCCGGATCGGAAAGATGGAGCGGGAGCTGCAATCGTTGAACCGCAGCCTCTACGCACATCCCTTTCATAACGAGCGATATTCATTCCACCGCACTCAGATGGTGGAATTCCAGCCCATCCTGAAGATCATTGAGATCGCCAAAACCTCTCCGGAGGCGCTCGATATGCTGTTCCGGGGCGACGTGCCCGATGACTTCCCGCACAAGGATACGATCCTTGCGCTCGAGGCATTGCTCGAGGATCCCGATAAGGACTTCACCCAGTTCGAGGACTACCGCAACTTCTACACCTTCGAGATCCACATGGAGGATGTCGCCACCGGCCGCTCGACCCGCTGGGAGCAGCGGCGCGGCACCGGGTCTGGCGCCGAACAGCAGGTGCCTATCTACGTTGCCATCGGCGCTTCGCTGGCTGCCGTCTACGGTAGCGCGGAGCGTCGTGGCGGCAAGCCCGCCGGTTTCGCCCTGGCCATGTTCGACGAGGCCTTCTCCAAGATGGACGGCAAGAACCAGCGGCAGATGATGAGCTTCTACAAAAACCTGGGGCTCCAGTTCGTGATCGCGGCGCCGTTCGAGAAGCGGGTCGCCGTGCTCGAGCACATGGACACCATCGTAGAGGTGGACCGGATCGGCGAGCAGTCCAGGGCCACCGTGGTGGAACTGAAAGAGAAGGCCAAGCGCGAACTGATGGCCATCGATCCGGACCTGATGTCCGAAGATGAGCTGGCCACCCGTCTGGCCGCCGAGTAGCCATGGCGCGACGTTTCACGGACGCGATCGGCCTGCTTAACGACCTGCTCGATCGCTTCGAGGCCGGGGCCGCAAGTCCGATCGCCCACCCGGACTTTGTCGCTTTCTCGTCGGTCGTCGCGGCGGACGCTTTTCTGAAGCAGATAAGGAAAGCCGAAAGTGCCGGCGCGGTGTCCATTGGCTGGGGGCGCGGCGCCAAGCGAGACCAAGTGGCACACGTGCGGTTGGCCTCGGCGGAGATCTTATACCGACATCTCGGCCGCACCCCGGCGTCACGCATCGCGGAGGACGCCGCCGCGCGGCTATTAGCCGGAGTGGCGCTGCACGACTCCCTGAAGAACAGCGGCTCTCAAATCGCAGAGGTGTGGGCGCGGGGCAAGACGTGGCACGGATTCGGTTCGTCCGACGTCGACACGCTGCGCCACGCATTCGTTCTCGCGCAAGCGATCCTCGATAACAAGCATCTGGACGTCGACTACAAAACTTTCTCGCGACGTACGGTGGGGCACAGCAAGATACTCGAGCGCATCGAGGGTGCCGTGGTCCGGCTTTTGAGCGGGATAATGGACTTTCCACCTGGCGCCCGTCCCCGCGAGGCACTGCGAGCGATCGGACTGGAGCGCTTCGCGCCGCCGCTGCTGATCGCGGGCAAGATCGACCTCGACGGAGCCGATCTTTCCAGCATATCTCCGCACTATCTCGGAATTCCTCCCAAGGAAGCAGATCGCGTCCGCTTCCGGGAGCCGCCGGCCTACGTTCTGACGATCGAAAACTTCGCAAGCTTCAACCGGCACATCGCCGAGGCGGACCCCGGCCGATTAGGAACGACTATGTATGTCGGCGGGTACCCCTCGCTTGCCACCCAGCAGGCGCTCCGGACGATCGCAGGATTGGTATCCGAACAGACGCCGATCTTTCATTGGTCGGACATCGATCCAGACGGCACCTGGATCTTCCACACCATCGAGCGCGCCGTCGATCGACCGATCCGTCCCCACCTCATGAGCGTCGAAGTTGCCGAGCGCTTGGGGCGAGTGCCGTTCAAAAAATCGGCACCCGCTCGGTGTCCACCGGACTCCGGTATCGCCGTTTTGGCAGCGTACCTGGCGGAAGATGGAGCCAAGACGCTCGAGCAGGAAGAACTCGATCCAGTCCTGCCAGAGATTCATTAGACTAGAAAATGCGCGCGGATCAACGCGGTGTCGATCCGGATGAGCTTCCTCGGTCGACGATCTCCGTCGGCCTTTGCTGAACAACACCTGTGTTCCACAGAGCGAACGCCACGAGTAGGGCGGCTCCTTGCCGTGCTTCGATAATCCTATTGGCACCATGGCGACAACGCCGCGAAGCGGGCATATTGTACTTGCCGTACCCGCCGACTCGCCTTATCAGAAGTGGTGAGCTACAACCTCCGATATTTTGGGGTCGGGGATGTTATTTTGCGGCGCGCATTGGCAGCCGGCGACGATCAGGAGGGTCATAGAGACCTTTCAAACCAGTACGCGGATAGCGCGGGTGGCGACGGACGCTGGCAATGGCTTTCTCAAGGGGCTGGGCAACCCGGCTGGGCATATGAGCTTGGCCGCCGAGTTGGTGGCGGCGGAACTGGCTCATTGGTTAGGGCTGCCCATCCCATCGTTTGCGAAAGTCCACCTCACGGGAGACCTGCAAATCCCAATGATTGACGGGGGGCAGTTCCAACAGGGGCCAGCCTTCATCTCGAAGGAGGTGGATGGGTTTAGCGGGCCCGGCGGTCTAAGCAGACTCACTAATCCGGACGACGTTTCGAGGCTGGTCGTGTTCGATACGTGGGTTCGCAATGGGGATCGCTGCGCACCAGCAGAATCGGGCTACCCACCCAACTACGATAACCTGTTCTTTACCCGGTTAGGATCAAGGTTCCAGCTCACCGCCCTCGACCATTCGCATGCCTTTGTCGAGAACGGTCTTGAAGGAAGCCTGTCCGATCCATACGTGCTAGCAGACGAAGGGATATATGGCTATTTCCCTGAATTTGCTGGCCTAATTAAGTTCTCTGCCGTGTCGGCGGCCGTTGACCGCCTGAACCAAGTTACTCCGGCGATGGCGAACGAAATTGTGGCTTCAATCCCCGCTGAATGGCAGATATCAGATGGCGCGAAAGCGTCATGGGCGAATGTCATTATTGTCCGCGCACAAAAGGTGGCAGGGTATCTGCCAGCAAAGCTACTGAATGATCCAGGTTTGGCACTGTAGGGAGGCGCAGTATGTTTGAACGACAGGGCTATTACGCGCTCCTGCAGTACAGTGATGCGCCCGAAAGATTGGAGTACATCAACATTGGCGTGGCGCTCTTTGTGCCAAGTCAGAAAGAGGTGTTGGTTCGCTTCAGTAGCGGCTTGCGAAGAGTCGAGAGGCTTTTCGGAAGGCAGCCTCACGGTTTTTTCAATCTTCTGAAAACGGACTTTGTGTCGCGCCTAAGTCAATTCAAAGAGGCTAACTACGAGCGATTGGCTCAGTTCGCCAACTCGCGCGTGAACAAAATTCGTATTGCCGGGATAAACCCCATTCTCATTGAGCGCGATCCGCGAATCGAGATTGATGAGCTTTTCAATGAGCTTGTTGGAGATGACGAAGTAGTCACGCGGCGGAAAAAAGTGACGGTTGAACTAAAGGAAAAGCTTACGCGCGCTGGCGTGGACCTATTCTTGGAGAAGCCTGAGCCGATTAGGTTACCTCAAGGGGTAACCGTTGAAGTCCCATACGCGTATCAGAACGGCGTCTATAATATGATTGACCCGGTGCGCCTCAATGGCGACGGCATTGACCCGCTGGCGCAAGCAAGTGAGCGAGCGGTTAAGGGGCAATGGCTTTGGCAGTTTTCAAGGGCCGGTGGCCATTTGAGACAACTCGTTGTCGTTGGCGATTTTTCATCAACGGACGAGTCGTTTCGCGGTGCCGTACAGGAAATGATGTTCGAACATCATGTGAAACTGTATGACCTCGATAAGATCGATATGCTTGTTGAGGACATTCGAAAGAACGCCCAAATCCACGGCCGTGACGGGCGGCATCATTAGATTTACGAAAAAGCGAAATACGATATACTTTACGTACCCACGTTGATCCTGTAGGTTTGGGATCAACACGGAGATGCGCCATGAAGTCCGTTCTGTCCGCCAAGCACTTCCACAACGAAGAAGACGCCTATGCTTTCGTTGAGGCTCGCTTGTGGCCGAATGGCCCCATCTGCCCGCATTGCGGCGGCGTGGAGCGCATTTCCAAGATGGGTGGCAAATCCACCCGCATCGGCGCCTACAAGTGCTACCAGTGCCGCAAGCCATTCACCGTGAAGGTTGGGACCATCTTTGAGTCCAGCCACATCCCCATGCGCCACTGGCTGCAAGCCATCTTCCTGATGGCATCCAGCAAGAAGGGCATTTCGAGCAACCAGCTCCACCGCACCCTTGGCTGCACACTCAAGACTGCGTGGTTCCTGTCGCACCGCATTCGCGAGGCTATGCGATCGACCGACTCCAGCCCTATGGGCGGCAACGGCGGCGTGGTGGAAGTCGATGAGACCTTCTACGGCCGCGTTGAGGGCGCTCCTAAGAAGGGCCGCAGTGCATGGGCCAATAAGAACGTTGTCCTCACCCTTGTAGAATGCGGCGCCTCTGCCCGTAGCTTCCACATTGACGGCGTGCGCGTTGCCGATATTCAGCCTATCCTCCGGGCCAACATGAGCCGCGACGCTCAGTTGATGACCGATGAAGCCAACTCCTACAAGTACATCGCGGAAGTCGATGTTCTCAACCATGACACTGTCGTTCACAGCAAGGACGAATACGTTCGCCGCGAGGGCGACAAGATGATCTCAACCAACACAGTTGAGGGCTACTATTCCGTGTTCAAGCGCGGCATGAAGGGCACTTATCAGCATTGCAAAGAGAACCATCTGCACCGATATTTGAACGAGTTCGATTTCCGCTATAGCAATCGTGTTGCGCTTGGCGTGAACGATACTGACCGTGCAGAGCGTGCATTGAAGGGAGCCGCTGGAAAGCGACTCACCTATCGAACGACTAATTAGCCAAGAGGCGCCATATGGCAAAAGCCGCCGCTCCCCCAAAGGGAAAAAAGGCAAAGCCGAAACCGAAGCTAAGTGACAAAGAGCAATCCGAGCGGTTCATGCAAACCGCTCGTGAGCTTGGCGTTGATGAAAGCGGCGAAGCTTTCGAGACCACGTTTCGAAAGATAGCTAAAGCTAAGGAGCCGCCGAAACAGCGGTAGCCGTTGTCGTAGTTGGCGGTTCGATCGGCAATACGGCAAGCATCGCGGTAATGACGCTTCTTGCTATCCCAAGCGTGGCTATCGATTCCTCTGTTGTTAATACGACTTCAGGATGGATCAAGGGGTTGCGGTGTAGAACAATACTTTCTTGTACTTCCCAGCGAGGTCTCGGATTCCCCAAAGCGCCCAACGGTTGATTGTATCGGCCAAGGTCTTGGCAGTTTCCGCATTAATTGCCGTCAGCAATTTCTGCGAAAGCAGATACGAAGAGCGCAAATAGGGCGCATAAACGCTAACCAGCCAGACCCTGGATCGCTCCTGATGCAACAACCAAAGGGATGTAAACATCATTGAGCGGCGTGTCCTCATCGAGGAGACGTGATAGCCCGTCAAGCTGCTCTGCCAGTTCAAAAACATACGGCAATGAAACTCTAAGCATAGGTCGTCGCCCGCGCCAATTGCTACCGGGCGCGACTCTTTCCCGGCGCTACTCATGGTAGCTCCGCAGGCTGGGTACGGCAAGTATAATATCCCCCGGAGCACCCGCCTCTCGCCTGCAGAAGTGAAGAATGGGAACCTCATACCGGGTGTTAGTCCGTTGATTCGACTACGAAAGCGTCGGTCGACGGTTTGTCGACAATCACCGAAAAGACCACTCATGTTGGTGCCGTCTCCATAAACGCGCGGCGATGTGATCGCGTGGCCGATCGACACTTGATGTTGTCCGACTGCCGCCATGAAATTGCGGATCGCCAGGAACCACAATGCCGGCAAGATGCCCCAGGCCAGCCCGAACAGATATTGTTGAGCTAGCCGCGCGATGGCTGGTTCGTGGCCGAGCGCAAGCACAATTTGCTCGCCCTGCAGCGACAAAACCATGATCGGCGCCCACAGAACGATTGCAACCCATAGCCCCATGCGCACCGAGCCCGTACCAGAGCTCCGTCCGCCGCACCACATGCTTGGGTCGCGAGCGGACCCACCGCCGAGATTACACCGGCTGCGAAGGTCACGCCGACCGACAGCATCATGCCGGCAAGCGCGGCTGCCGCCATTGCCTCAGTGCCGATATGGCCGATCTAGAGCGTTAGCCGATCAGATTGCAAATAGCCGGCGGCAGCGAAGTAGTTTTTAGATTCTGTGGGCGTGTAGGTATAGACGATGCGCCCGATTGCATCCCAAAGGCCGCCGACGGTTCGTTCGGCGGCCTTTCGCAAGTGTGCCTTGAGCTTGGCGAAGGCGTTCTCGATCGGATTGAGGTCGGGGCTGTAGGGCGGGAGGTAGAGGAGCGTAGCGCCGGCGGCCTCAATCATCTTGCGGATGCGTGGGCCTTTGTGGCTGGACAGGTTGTCCATGATGACAATGGCGTGCTCCGGCAACTCAGGGACGAGCACCTTTTCGACATAGGTCTCGAAGGCGTCGCGGTTGATGGGACCGTCGAGCACCCAGGGAGCGATGATGCCGTGCGTGGTGAGAGCGGCTACGCAGGTGGTCGTTTTCCAGTGGCCATGAGGGATGCTGGCCCGAAGGCGTTCGCCGCGCCTGCAGCGGCCGTGTGTTCGCGCCATGTTGGTGGATGCCCAGGTCTCATCAATGAAGACGAGGCGATCTCGGTCGAGTTTGTCCTGGCTCTCGCGCCAAGCTTCGCGGCTCTTCAAAACATCCGGACGGTCCTGTTCTGCGGCATGGGCCGTCTTTTTTTACGCGTGATCTTGTGACGCTCGAAGAAGCGGCGGATCGTGCCATAGCCAAAGGATAGGCCTTCTCTGTTCAAACTGTGCCGCAGTTCCTCGATAGTGATATCGGGCGAGGCCTCGAGCAGAGCCATGATCTTGGCCCGATGGGCATTGATCCGGTGAGACTTGCGGTCGCCGCCTTGAGCCTTTGGCAGCGCATCGCCTTGCTCCAGCTCGCGTGTTCGCCACCGGCTTACGCTCGCTGGGCTCACACCAAACCGCTCCGCGGCCTGCCGGCCCGAAACGCCACCCTCGATACAGCCAAGAACACGCTTACGTAGGTCCATCGACAGTGGTTTCGCTATGCGCGCCGGCCTCCGGTCCCGGCAAGCAGCTTGAATCATTAAACAGCTGATTTGGGAATCCCCAACGATTCAGCCTGATGGGCTACCGCTCTAGGCTAGATCCGTCGCCATCATTCGCGATCTGTCCGAGCTGCGCGAGCGCGATCGGGGTGGCGAGTGTTGCAGTTGCGGCGAGTTCGTCGGTGAGTTGACGGCCAGCTACCCATTTCGCCAGCCGATGAGGCCGCGATGCGGGCTTTTGTTCTGCTGTCTTCCTCATGAACACGCTGCCCCGGATTGCTCGCTTCAGCTATCCTTCTGCCCTCGCTGACACAATCTTATCGCTGCGGTCGTGTTCGCATCATCGGCGCCATGGCCAGCGATAGCATGTTCTCACAGAACAATGCAGCGCTCAAAAATGGTGAGAGCATTCTGGCCGACGTCCGCAAAATCTTCTCTCTATATTGACCGCTGCCATCGTGAGCGCTGCTATTACCGTCATGGTTGCGACTTTAGCTGTCTCGTTCAAGACGTCGTTTGTTTCCAACAGCACCGCCTCCCACGAGGTGCTGCGGGAAAGCCGACGTCGTTTCTTCATAAAAACGCTCGAGCGGCATTGGCATGCCGGTTGCTTGAATATGTGACGAAACCACTTGTGACCATGATGCTCGTTCAGCATCCGGTTGAGGTATTCAGATGAACCTGCCCGCTTGATCGATGGAAGAGGTCTCCTGATGCGCTTTCCAAACCGTGCGCCTGCGTCGCGAACTCTGCCATCTCGGATCGCGCTCCGGTTTGCCGGGCCGATCCGATCGTCTTGTAAAGGGCTCGGGACGAATGGCGGTCCTCAACAAGAGGGTGCACACCAGGGCAAAGGCGTTATACCTCAGGACGTTGTTTGCGTCAGTTTAGGCCGGTGGCTCAAGCGCCGGGCATCTGCGAGATATCGAGCCTGGGTTCGTGAAGCTAAGCGGCGGCCTTAAATCGGTGCTTTGCAGATGGGCAATGAGCTGATGCAGGACGATTGGGATCCTGAGAAAATACTCAGGCAACAGGACGAGCTCAAGGTCAAGCTGCTTCGCGCCCAATCGGTTGTCGCCGAATGTAAGGCAGGATTGGCGGATCTGGAGCGAAGGCTTGAGCGTCGAGCGGTCTCATCGTCGATCGATAAACGCCAGCGCAACTCTGCGGCAAACAATTCGATACGTAACGCACGACCGCCCCAATCGCGAAGCGTCGATGATCCTGTTGACCAGGATGCTGCCGTGGCGTTTTCGAGTCGATCATGGGACCGCTGAAAGCTGCCGCCGCGCACGTTAACGGCGAAAGGTTTTGTCACGGACTTGGCGAAGATCTCGAGACGCATGGTGTTGCGAGCCCGGCGGGCGAACTCGACAACTGGGTGCGGCACTGCCGATAGGCTCGGCTTTTGGTTGATCGCGGTGCAGGGGATGCGCGCAGAGTAGCACCAAATACGGGACGTATCGCCGGCGTCTTTGGCTAGAGTTGCCCTGTTTCGCGGGCTGCTCACGTAGATGTCCTGAATCGAATGTCAAAGAGCTCTCCACCTTGAGCCAGCCAGTTCGCTCGTTTTGGTGTCTTCAGGGCGCTCAAATTGCCGGTAGACCTGTCTGGAGGGGGACGCGAGGGGCGCGTTCAATGACGCGATGGTTCGCTATGGCCGTGGGCAAGGCATGCGAGTTACGGGTGGTGCTGACCGCGGAAGCCGACCATGCCTCGTCCGGCATTGCATGGAGGATGACGAGAACTTGCTGACTATGTCCGCAAATCATCACAATACACCCGAAAGAGGACAGGTAACGGCAGTCACCTAAGTTCGTGAGAACCCAGGAAGAAAGTTTCCCGGTGCGAATGCGCTCCAGTGCCGGCCGTAACCTCGTCAGCTTCTCGAAAGCTTCTCCGAATACGGACTAACCCAGTGACCCTGGACGGGAGGCTGGCATGGACTCGGGGCTCAATCGAAGCGAAGCGGATCGCCTTGGACAAAGTTTAGCGGCAGCGGCGATGAACAGTCCATGTCCCTAACCCCGCGGGCGCTCGATCTCGATCTTGCCGCGGTGAAAGCGATCCGGCTCCGCGTTTGTCCAACGACGTGTCGCTACAGATCTTGCGGCGCGCCTTCCAGGCTGAACGGAAGCTCCGGTGTCGGGTGACCCTGGGCGCTGCTGTCAGTTCTTGTAGTGCGGGTCTTTTATCGAACGTCGATGCGACGGAGCGTACGGATTGACGCACAGTTGAGATGCCGCAAATCCGGGACCGGTCGGCGCTTAAACACTGTGAGAACGCTGAGAAGCTGTTTGGACTTTAGACGATCGCACAACGCTTCGTCGGTTTCGCGCATAGGCAAGGTGCTACGGCGCGATCGCACCGTCGAGACCTCTGCTGCGTCTTATAAATGTCATCTTGCGCGGGCCAGTGACGCGCGCGACGGCTCGATCGAGCCAGAGCTCAATACTAGACAAGGCACGCGACAAGGATGCGTGCGACAAAGCACGAGCAGGTCGATGATAAAGCGCTTTCGCAACTGGGCCCTATTGTCCACACTCACCTCCATGATTGTCTGCCCCGCCGCAAAGGCGCAAGACCGCCGGACTATCACTGAACCTGTTGCACCTCATACGGTCTGCGATCGCCCTGTGCCTTCCGGCAAGAACGATACAGTTAGCCTACAGGACGCCATTGAACATTGCTCCGCTGGCGCTGCAGTTTATCTCGGGCGCGGCGAGTTTCACTCAGGTCCACTCGAGATGAAATCGGGCGTGACCTTATGGGTCGGACGCGGTGCGACGCTGATCGCCATTCCCGAACCTGCTGCTTACGATAAGGGCCTAGGACAATGTGGTCGCATCGCAGAAAAGGGCGACGGTTGCCGGCCATTCATCAGCTTTTCTAAAACGCGCGGCGGCGGCGTCTACGGAGAGGGCATCATCGATGGTCAGGGCGGGGCAATTATTGGCGGCGGCGCGGAAAGCTGGTGGCAGCTAGCCCGCCGCGCCCAAGCCCAGGGCGGCAACCAGAACGCCCCGCGCTTGATCCAGATCGATCATGCGCAGGATATCACGTTCTCTGGTGTCACCTTGCGCAACGCTCCCAATTTTCATGTCGCGATGAGCCGGGTCGAAGGTGCCACGTTTTGGGGCCTCACGATCGATTCACCGGCGGATGCCCGCAACACCGATGGCATCGATCTTGGCGCGAGTCAGGATGTGACCATCACCCACAGCTTGATCCGTACGGGTGACGACAACGTCGCAATCAAGGCGGGCGATAATGGCTCAAGCAGCCATATCTCGATCATTGATAATTATTTTGGCTGGGGGCATGGCATGTCGATCGGCAGTGAGGTGAATTCCGGGGCCAGAGACATATTGGTGCGTGATCTGACGCTGGATGGTACGACGTCTGGCCTGCGGATCAAGAGCGATGTCAGCCGAGGCGGTGTAGTCGAGAGCGTGACTTATGAGTACGTGTGCATGCGGGGCAACAGGTGGCCGGTGGCTTTCGATACAAAATATGATCCGCGCGCACAAGGCACGAGGATTCCGGTCTATCGGCAAATCGTTCTCCGTCATGTGCATGGCGACACTGGTGTGTTGCTGATGCGCGGCCTGGACGAGGGGCATGCACTTGACGTGACACTCGAAGATGTCCGATTTGCCAATTCCGCGACTTGGCAAGTTGAACATGCGAACGTCACCGCAAAACATTCTGACATATCACCGCCGCTGCCCGGACGAGCTGCAGAACCGCTGCTGCGCGGATCGGAGGTATGTTCCAGGGCATTCCGCGACGGTAATCGGTAAGCACTACACCCGGTGCCGAACTCGGGTGCTGAGTTCCGCATCTGGCGCAAGATGGCCGGTGCTGACGAAGGACAGCCTCATGCCCCGAGTTGGTTGCAAATCGTTCGATGGTTTGCAGGGCCGCGAATGCGAGGGTGACGTGCAGGGTCTGATTCGACGCGAGAAATGTGTTGACCATGCGCGGCGGCTATCCCGCGACGGTATCTTATATCGGCTGCGTCGAACGTGCCACGAACTCCACGAAGAGTGAGATCACATGCGAGTTTTGGTGCCGTCTGCGCTTCTGGCCGGATGTTTCTTCATCTCGGCAGCGTACGCTGAGCCACTATTCGTGTCGCATGCCGGAAATGCGGACTATCACTCCGTGCAGCAAGCCGTCGAGGCGTTGCCGGCGGAAGGGGGAAGTGTCCGGATCGCGCCGGGCATCTATCGAGAGAAGATCAAAATCTCCAAATCCGGTATTCGCATCGAAGGGACTGGCAGGAAGCCGGAGGATACGGTCATTGTGTATGGCGACGGCGCGATCAATGTAGGAGAAACCGCCCGTTCGGCGACGCTGGATGCCGCCGGCGATGACTTCCGGCTCGAGAATCTGACCATCCAGAACGACTACGCCCTCAATCCGGCCAATCCACCCTCGCAGGCAGTAGCGCTGTCCATTACCGGAGACAGGGACGTCGTTACGCGGGTCCGCCTGCTCGGTGCCCAGGACACGCTGTTTGCCGGCAAGGGACCAAACGGCAGAATGTCACGACAATACTTCTCGAACTGCTACATCGAAGGGCATGTCGATTTCATATTTGGCAACGCCAAGGCCTGGTTCCGGCAATGTGAGTTGCACGGCATCGCAAATCAAGCGGTCATCTATACGGCTCAGAGCAAGGCAGCGCCGGATGAGGACAGTGGCTATGTTTTTGATCATTGCAGGCTAACTGCCGACCCTGCTGCAGGCTATATCGCACTTGGCCGCCCTTGGCGCCCCTACGCCACAGTGGTCTTCCTGGCGGCGAAGATAGATGCCCCCGTGATCGCGGAAGGGTGGCGCGAATGGACACCCGGCAAGACCGATACGTTGAGGACAAGCTATTATGCTGAATACAGATCCTTCGGCGTCGGGGCCAACCCCTCAGCCCGCGAGCCTCACTCCCATCAACTGACAGATCGCGAAGCTGCCAGATGGTCGCTGAGCGTGTTCTTCGGAGGCGCCACAGATTGGCTGCCAAGTGAACCATATCGATGGAAGGCAAAGCAACGGTGACGAGACGACAGCGATCGTCGGATGAATGAGGGGGAGTGCGGATATCACGGCGGCGTGGGCTGCCACCGATATCGCGCTGGGCACCATATTTGTGGGTAATCGAAAGCCTCACCAGACGGTTACTCACGAACAGCGAAACGCGCAACTGCGTGCGATAGCCCCGTGCTTGATGAACGCGATGCACGGCGTGAAGCGCGATCGAGTTCACGATGCCTGCCGTGCCTCGCGGCGATCGGCAGAGCCCTGGAGATAGGTGGGTGGCGCCGGGCGCTACAGCCCCTGGCTATGTCAGAACCGGCCCTGAACCCCGCGACCCATCGGGCTCTCGTGATCGATCGTTGATCCGGCGCCACCGAGCGAATAGGCCGGACGGGTCGCTTCAGCCCTTTCCATACAGCCAACGAGTGTTCCCGGAAAGGGTTTGTACTTTCGTGTTGCCTCTCGAACAACGGAGGGATCGATCGTGCGCAACTCCTGTTGAAGCTTCGAAGGTGGAACCGGCGGTAGTAGCGACTCAGCCGTCAGGAGTGGGAGGAGCCGTTTGGCATCTCCACGAACTCACCGCTGGGCCGATACAGCCGCCACGTGCGCAGGATCTTGCCGCATCCCTTTTTCCGGCCCTTCTTGCTGACCGCTGCGCGAAACGAAACGAACCGGTCATCGTGTCGATTGTCCGCCATGATCGCCGAAAGCGTTAGCCAGGAAGGCAAACTGCCCGCGTAGCCAGAGCAAAGCTCTGGATGGTTCCGTTCTCCACTTCCGATGCGCCGCCCGCTGATATGTTCGGGTTAGCTCTAGCGCACCACAGTCTTCAGGTGCTGGTAGGCCTTGATGATCTCGACCAGGCGATCCTCCGTGGAGCGGTCGCCGCCATTGGCGTCGGGATGGTGCTGCTTGACCAACGTCTTGTACTTCGCCTTGATCTCGCCGAGCGTCGCATTGGCATTCAGGCCCATCACCCGCAACGCGTTGCCCTTGACATTGAAAATCTTGCGCGCCTCAGGCTTGGCCTTCGCGCGGTGGCGGGTACTGGCGCGTCCGTTCAGCTCGACGAGCGTGCAGAGGGCATACCAGTCGTCCTCGAAATTGGCAGTGCTGCCGGTCATTTTGTGTGCGCTGATGCTCTCGCCCATCTTCCAAGTCGGACGATGGCCGGTCAGCGCGTCCCTCTGGTAGCGCGCCACCGCTTCCGCGTCCATTCCCGAGAAGAAATTGTAGGACTGATTGTATTGGCGAACATGGTCGATGCAGAAGTGCCAATAGGCCCGCGCATTGTCGCGGCCCTTGGGCGCGGGATGGGTAGCCTTGTTCTGGCAGCCAGGCCATTCGCATAGCGCCGCGGGCTGGCGCTCCTGCGCTTCCTGCTTATTGATGCGAATGGAGTCGAAGATTTCGGATGTGTCGATCAACATGACCTGGCTCCGTTGGCGGAGCGGCAGTTAACAGAGCCGCTTCTATGCTAGAGACTTGGTTTGGACGGCAAGTCGGGTCTGACTCGGCCTTTGCGTCTAGTTAGTGGCATGATGTAGCGGGCACTTCCCAGCAATTGACATGCCAGGACTCGCGAAGTTGATTCAGACCATCATCTCTTTGAGATTTCAGATCGACTCAATCGAAATTTGCTGTCGGGTTCTGCACATGGAGGTCTTGAATGGCACCGGGTGAGTACTCTCAAAAGCCAAGCGAAGGCACTGCTCGGCGGTAATCTGCGCAACGACGAAGGCGAGCGACGTCTTCTGAATCTTCTTTCGAAGCTTGGAAAATCTTCCGTCTTGCGTAGCGAAACAGAAGGCATTGTCGATTTGAAAGGCATTCGGAGCCGCTCGTTCACGGATCAACGCAAGTCACAGCGTCTGCCCGCCGCTGACGAAGTGCCCTGCTCACCAGCCTACCCAGCAAAGTCTCGAACGATTCGCTGTTGGAGCGGGTGGATGGTAGCGCTGGCAGGGCAGCCGGGATCGTAGGAGGTGCTTGGCAAGGCGCTGCAAACCAGGAGATTGCTCGGAATGTGCAGCAGGCGGCAATTGGTGCGACCCAGGTCGCTATAGATATGGGCGAAGTCAATCGAAGTGCGGACCAGACCGGCACCACGTCAACGCAGGTGCTTGCCGCTGCCACGTCCCTGGCTGAGTTAGCAACCGTCTGAAGCTGGAAGTGCAGAGATTCCTGGCCACCGTAGCGGCGGCTTGACAAAGCTTTGACTCTCCTGAAGAAGCTCTGCTCGAGTGCGTGATGTCCCTTTATCTTGATCGGATGTATTTTCCACGCCGACGTCTTGGGCGGCGCGACTGACGCACAAGAGCCCGATAGGGGCCTGAGATCAGCAGCTGCCGACAATAGGTACTCCAACTCGTGCAAAGCGCCACTTTGCTTGAAAAAGGCGCACCTGCGAATGGGATGATTGCCGCTTTTCGTCAGGTCGAAGTCAAAGCTAAACGGGGCGGCAAAACGTTCGCGGCAGCTCCGAACGTTGGTGAGGCGACATCTGTTACTGTGCGTCTGATGGCTCCAGCGGCTTCGATCGAAAGAAAGCGTACCTGCCGGAATGCGTTCAGCTCGCCATCAGCTCGGCTCGCCTTCCACCTACAAGGGTGAGCGAAAGCCTTCAGGTGATGAACGCAGCGCCTTGCTGAAGCGCGCTCACAATGCCGATCAAGCCATTGGTCTGGAGCGGCAGCTTCGCGAGCACCGCTAGGAAGCGTTGGGAGCCGAGCGACGGATCGCGAGCATGACAAACTTTCCCAGATTCCCCATCCGGATTGGCAATCCTTCCGATCCAGCCTCGGTTGCGGATTTCGTAGTCCAGAGTCTCGTCGGCCCAGAAGAGAGAAGGGCTTCCTTCACTGAAGGTTGGTCTCGACAATATCCGAGACGATCAGAGCTGCCCGCCTGGCATACACCGGCGAGCTGAGACAACGATCCGGGTTGAGAACGACCTAGGAGTGACCGGGCCGGAGGCTGCTCTAAACGGCAAAGGCCGCTTCATAGGGTGAGGCCGTGCTCATTGAGCACCTTATCTCTGAGAGCCCCCTTGATCTCACGGGCGATCTCTTTGCGAACTGCAGCACCCAACTCTCGCTTGGCATCCTCGACAAGGTCAGCTTCGATCCCGATCAAACCTTTGTCGGTGAGCTGTTGCTGCAGCCGGCTGTCGAACTCCGTCCCCATTGCAGCAATGAGCTGGTCGTGCGCCGTGGCGTGGTCTTCGGGTGCGATGTGACGCACGACGTCGTCCCAAGGTTGCCAGTCCACCGCCAAATAGTCGGCGAATTCCGCCGCCTCCCTGTTCCGCACGGATGTCTCTGCGCTATCAACGTCAGCGTCGGTGACGCCGGAGACTTCAAAGAAGCGCATGTCCGGCGCGACGTGTTGCAGTCCCAGCCGCTCGCGGAGCTTATTTTGATAAGCAAGAAAGACCTCAATGGCGTCGACGTCTTCGACGTTGTTGCCCGCGCCTAGCGCGTGAACTTTCTCGCGCGCAATTCTCTCCAGCGCGTCCAGCCGGAACATGACCCGCCCCAGATCGATGAGATCGGGAAGCCGGGCCTTGCTGTTATAGGCGCCGTTCTCGACGTCTGCGATGAGGCGTGCGGTCTGCATGCCGTTCCAGGTCAAAGTTCTGCGATCCTCGCAGCTCTGGTTGGCGTCCAGCGCCAGTTGGAAGTAGCGCGTGCACAATTGCGGGGTTTTCGCCGCCTGCCGCAGATCATTGGCCACCGACTGCCGGAATTCTTCAGTCCCAGAGTTCACGGAGTCGAACAGTTCGCCAAGAAAGAGCGCGTATTCCCGGGCGCCCGGCTCTTCAGCAGCGCTCTGCCAAGCTGCCAGCACCTCTCGATCGCCCTCCTGTGGATTGCTCCTGAGCCAGTCTGCGACCCTTTCAATGAGAGTATCGGCCTGTCCATCGTCTGTCCCGGACAATTCACCGGACAATTCACTTTCGTCATCGCGCGAAAGGTGGACGGTCGGACCGACATAGTCATCGGCGCTTAGGACTGTATCCAGGTTCGTCAGCACCTGCTCGGACAGCGGATTTTCAGTCAGAACTATCCTGCCATCAGCGCCCAACTGCGTCAGCAGGTCCTCTGGCAAACTCGTCAACTGGTTTTGGCTGGCGTCGAGAAACTCCAGTGAAGCAGGGAGGGCCTCCGGCAAACGCGTTAGTTGGTTTTCGCTGACGTCGAGAAACTGGAGCGTGGCAGGAAGGACCTCCGGCAGATTCGTCAACTGATTGTGGCTGGCGTAGAGAAACTGGAGCGAAGCAGGGAGGACCTCGGGCAGATCTAGCAACTGATTGTGGCTGAGGTCGAGAAACTCCAGCGCAGCAGGTAGGACCTCAGGCAAGCTCCTCAGCCGGTTGGAGCTCGCGTCGAGGCCTCTGAGCTCGGTCGGAAGCGCGGGCAGGCTTGTCAGCTGATTGCCCCTAATGTCAAGCCGCTGGAGCGAAGCAGGGAGGCTATCGGGCAGAGTGGTCAGCCGATTGAAGGGTACATCGAGCACGACGATAGCGCTCGGAAGTCTAGGCAGGCTTGTAAGGGACAGCGATTCAAGATCCAGTGTAATGGCCTCACCGATAGCAGTCACTCGGCGCACCGCTTCTTCCCGATCCTCGAGCGGGCCTACCTCCGGTTCAGCAGCCCAATTCTCAAGCACCTCGCCTTCATCGTCCTCTGTGTGGGCAGAATCTCCGGAGTTTGCTCCTTGGCCTGTCACGACCGCGTTCCACTGCGCCGCCGCTTCGTTTTGCCCGCGCTCTTGTCCGGAAGATGCCGAAGGGATGCCACCGCCGCGCTGAATCTGTCCTGCCTCAAAAGGATCCATCTCGCCCTCCTTACGAGACTGAGCAGACTCAGTCCATGGTGACATGCTCCAGGACCTAAGACACTTAGCTTTCGATAAGCTGACAGACTATCAATGTAAGGTGGCAACCATGGCATCGAAGCCGGCATGACTGTCGGTACAGCGATCTTAGAACAGTGACTCGATCTCGGCCGAGGGTAGTTATCTCCAGCAAGCACGTTTCTGCGGATACCAAAGGCGGCAGCGGCCTCAGTATAGAGCCCCAGAGCCGCGATGGTGCTTTATCTCAACGGTGGCCAGCGGAGCCTTTCGGCCGAGTAGGTGGAAACGACGGGCTGCAGGGGGTCCGAACGGCCAGGTTCACGGCGCCCCTCTCAGAGGCCCTAGGCAGTCGGTGTCGAGCTGGTTTTTGCGAAGCTTGACCGGTTCACTCGCGAGCTGGGTTGCTTCGCTCATCGTTGGCAAACTGAGCAGCTCTGACGTTCTCCAGCGACACTCGTCAGCTGATCGACAGGTAGGCCTGCTAACGGCGGAAAAACGCTACCCCGTTGACTGCCCTACCGGACTTATCTGGTCAACGAAAGGCAGCAAGCTCGCAGCAGTATCGATCCATTTGCCGCGGTCGGGGTCGTGTGAAGCTGTACCCACTTAAGTCGGGCGAGAGCCGCAGAGCACGTGCACCAGCGGCCGAATGATCATTGTGCTGCGCAACCACCTGCTTCGCGAGCTTGAGAAGCGGTGGTATTCTTGTTCTGGCGATGGAGAAATTGATGAACACGGGACAGGCACAGCGGAGTGCAGATTCTTCCTCGGCGCCTTCTGAAGACGCGGACCAGGAAAGCTACCTCGGCGGCTTCAATCGTGCCGTCGCGAATTTGGTCGAAACCTTGACAGGGTATCGGACCCCAGCCTCCGCGCGCGCGCAGATCCTGGACAATTGGGTTGCCGAAGAGGGGCAGGGCGAAGCCGAGAATAGGCCACAGGGGCGCAGAAGAATCAGGAACTCGGATAACACAGGCTCGCACTCGCTGGACTTGTCCTCGCTCTCGCTGACCGCTCTGCCCGCCGCCCTCCCGCCAAGGTTGCAGGAGCTGCGCGCTAGGCACAACGAGCTAAGCAGACTGCCTGCTATGTTCCCACCTGGGCTCCGGCATCTTCTCATTAGCCATAATCGCTTGACCAGTTTGCCGGACCATCTTCCGGCGACCCTCTCTCAGCTGGAGGTCGCTGACAACAGCCTGACCAGTCTGCCGGCAAACCTTCCGGCCGGGCTCGAGATCCTGAACGCAAACGACAACCGGCTAACCAGCCTGCCGGACGCTCTCCCGACCAGGCTCACCTCGCTTGCGGTCAGCGGCAATCAGCTGACCGACCTTCCCGAGTCCCTCCCATCGGGTCTCATTGAATTCGATGTCAGCAGCAATCAATTGACCAACGTCCCCGAGCCCCTTCCGAGCTGGCTTCAATCGCTCAATCTCAGCGGTAACCGGCTGACCAGCATGCCCGAGGATCTCTTATCGAGGAGTTTTAGCTATCCCCATTTGGAGAACCTCGAGTTCGGCGATAACCCATTCCCGGACGATATCCGCGCTCACCTCGCGGCACCGCATCTTGAGCAGCGGCCTCTGTACGAGGCTGCCGCGCACTGGCTGGGGGACGATCCGGCGGCACTGGCCGAGTGGCAGCACTTTGCGGTTGAGCCAGGCGCCCAAGACTACGCACAGTTCCTGGAGAGGCTACGAGGCACCGTGAATTATCGCAATGGCGAGTTTCGGCAGGCAGTGGCTGATGATCTACGGCAGGCGGCCGCCAATCCGACATTGCGCGAGCAATTTTTCACACAGGCTTCCGAGGCCAACGCGAGCTGCGAGGATCGTGTCACCTTGCACTGGAATGGTATGCAGACCGCGCGCCTCAACGCTGACGTCGAGGCCGGGGTATATGACGATCGGCTTGGCGATCTGATCCAGCGCGGCCGTGTCGCCTTCCGCTTGGAGGCGTTGGACGAGATCGCGCGCGACAGGGTCAACTCGCTCCTCAGCCTCGACCCGAACATAGACGACGTCGAAGTCTACCTGGCCTATCAACATTTGTTGCGCGAGCCGCTGGAGCTCAGTCACGTCGCCCCTGACATGCGTTTCCTGACGGTCTCTCACGTAAGCGAGGATGATGCGACGGAGGCGCTCAACCTGGTCCGGGAGCGGGAAGCAAGCCAGTTCACCGACTACATGGCCAGCCGCTGGCAACCCTGGGAGACGGTGCTGAGGCGCATCGCTCCGGACGAATATGAAGCGATGCAAGACCGGCTTGTCGAGGCCATGGGCGAGGAGTTTCAAACCCGCTTGGATCAGCGACTGGCCGAGCATGGTCTTCTAGGCGATCCGGATGCCGAGCGGGTGCTCGGAGCCCAAGTCCGAAACGAGATCGCTGGCGAGATCAAACGCGAGGTCATGCACCGTGTGCTCGCAGAGCGTGGCCTCGAACTATGAGGCTCCCAAGCCGCCGCAGAGATATTTATCATTGCTCTGCGGCGATACGTAAAAATCGATCGTGAAGCCTCGCCCATCGCTGCCAAGGTGCTTTTGCACCTTGGAAAGCGCGGTGCCGTCGATCAAGGCCTTTGGATCTTGCCGAGCGACGAAAATTCCCGCGCGCGAGGCGAGGGCGTATCTGCGTCCGGTCGAAAGCCGCTTCGGGACGAGATCTCCGTCGGTCGAATAGTTGTTGAGGAGACCAAGGCGCGCAGCGGTGAATCATCAGTTCCGGAGGCGCTGCCGCAGCCAACCAGCTCGGTTTGACGAGGCCGCCAACTGTTCGGCAGGTCTACTTGACTTCGGGTGCTTCCGCGAGCTCCATCTTGGCAAGCAAGTTGTGGAGTTCAAGCATGCACCGCGTTGGCAGCTTACGATGGCCAAGCCGTCGTGCAGGTGAGGTCGTGCGCGCGCTCGAGCGGCTCGGTCCCGAGACTGTACGACTAGCCTTGCGGTCCCTCAGTCAGAGACTGAGCCCGATTGTTGAGCGAATTGAAGTCTTCCGGATCTTCATTGCCGATTTGGCTTGGCGCGTAAGCGAACTGCGCGCTGGATAAACTTTAAACGTATCTTATCCCAAAAGGCGCTCGGCGTTAGTGCTGCGAACTCGGGATGGCCTGCACATCTTCTCGAAAAAAATGTTTGGGTCGTTTGATGCCTGAACGCGCTCGGGCGAGCATCTCGTCTTCGAAGGGCGGAACCTCCCTTTTGAAGGTTTACGGCGCAGTCCGCCGTTTCCCGGACGACGTGGATCTCAGATACGGCATTCGAGCAATAGCTCGCGGACCTGCGAAGACAATTCAGTCCCTCAGAACCGCAGTCAAAGCAAAAGTGGAACTCCAAGGCACGAGAACGCTTTCCGGTCTGCGTCAAGTAAAAGAGGTGGTCCGTCATCAATGAGCGCCTGAACGATGACAAGCTCAGCGCTAAAGTTGAATGCCAAGGACGACAAGATGCTCGTCACGTATGATCCAGTGGAGACTGGTAGCGGCTATTTGAGCTCCGCCGTGATGCTTGGATTCGGCGCACGATCGACAGGCGATCCATTGTTATATCGGTGGACGAATTTCGTCGGCTCGAACACGGGGCCGGCGAAGAGGTGCTGCAGAATTGGGGCGACGCCGTCCTGTGGTCAGGCGGGTGCCGATGCGAGGCCGGTCTCGCGCGCAGCAATATCCTGATCTCGTCAGCTTTTCGAAAGGTTGCGGCTACAACAATCGAGAATCTGATTCTTGCTGAATGAGCTGCTACCTGGCCAGTAACCCAGGCCGTACGGATTGCTGCAGGGTCTATACAAACGTGAGGAGAGCAGAATGGATCCGGTTGACCCATTCTTCGATTCAGGAGCCTGGATGCGGGAATACGCCGCCCTGCAGGGGCGGACTGGGCAGCGAGCGGGCAGCCCAAGCGAGCAGGGTGATTTTGAAAGGCGGCTGGAGGATTTGAATCTCGATCCGTCTGATGAAAGGGAGCCACCTTCGCCTGATCGGGCTCCCGCAGGAGGAGGTCGAGCAGTCCGGCGGGACGATTTCGGCGGTTCGATGCGGGTGCCGCCGCACTCCGCTTTTAGGGAGAGTGCGCTAGGCGGCACGCGCCGGAGCGTAGACATTCCCAGCTTTCAGCTTCCCGCTTCGGCGCAAGTGCCGCAGTCTAGTTTGCGAGACGATCTGTTTAGCAGCGCACGCTACAGCTTTCGGGGCGCAGAGGCTGCCGCGTCGGCCAAGAGCGGAAAAAGCCGCGGATTATGGTCACGCTTCAAGTCGGGAATCGGCAAGGCCCTTGGCGGGAGCGGCAGCGAAAAGGCGTCGCGCGAGGCGGGGCAATCTGACGTCTTTTCGACGAATTTACGAATTGATTACGCCAGGCAGCCGGGCCGGACGCGCGGGGTCTCTGCGGAGGATGAGGCGCTCATTAAAGACTTCAGAAACAAGGCGGGTAACCTCAGCGACGGCACCATCAAAAATGCGGCAACCGATCTGCGCCATTTGAGCGCGCGCCTGAGCGAGGCGGGCAGGCCGTCAATTGCCGATCGAATTCAGCGGGAACTGGAAAACGCGCAGTTGGAAAATCCGGAGGTGGAAAACCACCAGCTGGAAGCTGAGCTCGATGAGGACGTCGACACTTACGCAAAGGACCGCGGCAGGCGCATCAAGGCGGCCCTGAAGAAGCTTCGTGAAGTTGGTGCCGGAAACACCTTGGCAGCCGATGTCCGCCGGCTGGCTCCTCATGCTGAGGACGCAACCCTCATCCGCATGTGGGCGGCGGCGGAAAACGCGACACACAGGATCGACCCAAAGACCATCGACAGGCAAGCTCGCCGCATGTCTAGGCTGAGTGAGTGGCTGCAGACGCATGATAGGCCACCGATGGCCGGCCGACTTTCCACCCCCGCGTTTCTCCAAGATGTCGAGGAGTACAGGCGCGAAACCGACGACAGCAAGATCAACCCTGATCTGGTCAAGCTTCGCCAATACGAGCAAATCCTGGAGGCGAACAGGGCGCTTGGTTTGCGGCCTCCTGAGGATCCGGGTCAGCCTTCTTGGGAGGGTGCTCGACAGCCGCACTCACTGCAGCAGCCTCCCGCAACGCCAGCTACCCCGAGCGCGGGAGCCTGGGATTGGCTTGGCGAGCAGATCCACGGGCCCACGATATCGATGCCAGCGCCGCCCAGCGATTGGCAGGCCGGTTCGTCGCAGCAGCTTCCCGCAACGCCGGCGACGCCGAGCGCGGGAGCCTGGGATTGGCTCGGCGAGCAAATCCACGAACCTGCCTCACCAGTGGCAGCGCCGCACTGGGCTGCGCAAGCTCATCGACCGCTCGAGCTTCCTGCTACTCCGGCCACTCCGAGCCAAGGAGCCTGGGCCTGGCTTGGGCAACAGATGCAAGAACCCGCATCACCGTCGTCCGTGAGGCCCCGATCTTCAAACATCTACGCCGGTCTGGACTCCTTCGTTGATCTGGATCCACCCACCCCCCACGACTTGCGTGACGATGCGCGCTCTGCGCCGGCATCTGAATTTGCAGCCGCCTCCTCGTTCGCAGGACCGCCGGGGGCGGCTCCGGAGCTGCGGGATATTGGAGCGATCGTTGGCACCAACTGGCGCCACGGCTCCCAGGCGGCTTCAGACGTGTTGATTGATGTATTGGGCAACATCAATCTGCTGCCAAACCAGTTCGGACCAAGTCAGTTTGCGATCAATGGGGAGCGCTATTCGGCGACATTTGGACCGGGCGGTCGCAAGGATGTTCGCCTGGTTCATCACCCGCGCGCCGCTGGGATCAACGAAGCCGGGCCATCCCGGCCACTGCATCGCCCACCGCCAATCGTAAGCGCAAGGCAAACCGTGGAAGGTGCGGTCGATCTTGGCCATCTTATCCGGGGCGGCTGGGAGCATAAGGAGCGGTTCCTGCCGCCTTACCTCGTGGACGTTTTGGAAGGCGAGCGCATCATGCCCCAGCCCGGGCGGCCGACCTATTTCGAGATCCGCGGAGTGCCTTACAGGGGCGAGTTGGTGGAAAGCGAAGGACGCCAGCGCGTTCGCGTCTATCCCGAACGTCGGTGAAGATGCAAGTTGGCTGCAATTCCAAAAGCTCGGCGGACAACTCGCGCGATGGCGTTTGATCACGCGGCGCTTCGCCGGCCATGCACCAAATCGATGCAGATTGCAGAGGTGGGGCGTGAACACACGCCTGATTTCGTCGGCGGTGTTGGCTCGGTCAGCTTCTCAAGCGGCAACCTCCGCTGCCCGTACATGAGGCCCCGAGCCTGGCTCGGAAGGTTTCGAAGCGACAGTCTCTCAAGGGAGCGCGGCCTAACCCGATCGAGTCAGGCGACCCATTCAACACGGAAGCCTAAACAGGGTACGCTGCCTGCAGATCAGCAGCGGGTGAGACAACAATCCGGCAACATGCCTACGGGTCAAGAGGGGTTTGAGCACCAGCTAAGCGACTTGCAACTCAGTTCCTCTGATGGAGCTCCGCAGAGCGGGATGGAACGATCCGGCGCCCTCTGACGTCGGCGGTTCGATGAGGATGCCGTCGCAACGGGATTCGCGAGACAACCGCTTCAGGGGCACTTGCCACAGCGTCGACCCTCCTCGCGTTCGCCTCAGTGGATCAAGTGCGGGATCGTCTCAGCCTGACTTGTACGAGGGACTGTCCAGCAGCACGCGCCATACTTCGTCGTTGGAAGCGAGGCCTGCGATGTCGTCGAACAGCAAAAAGCGTGGAGTGTGGTCGCGCATTAAGTCACGCTGGCACTTGCTACTTCGGATCAGGTCGCACCCGAGGGATGCACACTGCGCCTTCGGAGCCTTGGGGATCGGACCTAGCTCTGTTACGAAAGCGTTTGTGCCAGGTCGCGTCGAAAGGTCGATCGGCGGCCCGCCGCCAGGCGCAGCCATTTCAGAGCCCCGCATTGATTTCGCCAAGCGCAGCCGCGCGTCCTAGGCGGACCAGGGCCCCATTGACGGGTTCAGGGCTGCGGCCACAGCTACCGGCCAGGATGCCTCCGGCACCACTAGCATGTGGGCGATATCTGATCAGGTTCAGCGCCTTCCTTCAGTCCGATGGCTTGACACTGACCGGCCTACTTGACCTCCCTGACCAGTTAACCGCCCGCGCGGCAGAGTTTACGGCACAGCGCCGAGAAAGCGCTCGTCTCAACAGGCATTGACAGCGCTACAGGATCGTATCGGTGCCAAGGAGTTTAAAGACAACGAGACGCTGCTCGCGAAGACTTTCTCGCCAGAGGAGATGAACAATCTCCGCCAGGCACACAAGATTTTGTCCTACTTCAAGGAGGCAGAAGAGCGAGCGACTGTGGGCAGCGACACCGCTGAGAAAATCAACATTCCCGGTTGGGCCCAGTTGGCGGTTCGACACTTCAAGGGGGATCTCGCAGGTGGCGGTTTGATCAAGCGATTCAAGCTACTCCTTGAGATGCTGCCTTCGAACAAGCAAAATGCGGACGAGATCATTCATATGGCTTGGTTCGATCCGAACGTGGCCGCGTACCTCCTCGAGCGGCCGGTGAAGAATCCGCACGTGCCTCAATACAATATCGACTTGCGCCGTCTCATCGCGGCAGCGAACGCCTCGCGCGAGAACTGAGAGATTTGGATGCCTTCAATCGCCGCCTACGACCTCACTGAACAGCAACGGACGCTGGTGCGCCTCATCGTGAACGAAGGGAGGCGGCCCGAGGAGGCTGCGGAGCTTGCCGGCTACCACCCAAAATCGGTGTATAAGACCATGCGGTTGCCCGCAGTCGCTGCTGCGATTTCGGAGTCCATCCAGCTTGACCTAGCGGTTGGGGGCGCCGCTGGCCTATCGGGTTGCAAAGTCCTTGCTTCAGGACTCAAGTGTCAATGCCCGGGTCCGAGCAGACCTTTCCATCAAGGTGCTGGATCGGGCAGGGCACATTGCACCAACTCGCAAGGAGATGAGCTCTCAGCAAAAGTCCCCCTCGGAAATGTCACGCGACGAGCTCGCCGCGTTCATCGCGAGCAATCAAGCCGAGATCGACAAGATTGAGGCTGAGCTTGCGTCCCGTGCGAAGGACGTGTCGTATCTCGGCTAGGCGGAAAGAAAGGGTGCTCCGAGGTAATTGTCTTTCGGTAAACCGGAGAGGAACGACCATGAAGGACATGCAAGCGCACCTAGAGCTACTTCGCCGGCAAATTTCAGAATGCGAGCGCATGCAGCAGGCCGCGACAAGCGAACTTAAGCGCAATGCGCTCGCGAGGCTGCTTGCGCGCTACACAGCTATCGCGGTCGAGCTGGAAGAGGCGATAGCAAAAATGCCGCCTCGAGACGTTTTGCTAGATCGTACCAAGGAAGCTCGGCAGGTCGCCAAAGGGGCCGCCGACGACCTGCAGGCACTTGCCAAGAAGCTCCGTCCCAAGTGAACTAATGCCACCTCAGTGCGTAGCTTCTTCATGTGCCTCGTTCTCAAAGCCACACGATCTCGAGCTTCCCGGGGCTGGCTTGCGGATGCACCGAGGCCGCCCGACGCACCACTCGCGCAGCGCCCGAGTTCTCTGTCTGATCCCAGTCAGACGGAGTTCATAACTCCCGTCCGTCGCCGGATGGCTCCGGTTCTTTACCTTGATCCAATGCTTCTGCCGGCCGCCGCGGTACGGCCGATCGCGATGTTTGGAGACCAAGCCCTCTAGGCCCATCCGGCAGGCTGCCCGGAAAAGGTCGGGACCGATCTCGCCGCGCTCGAACGGTGCCACCGTGATCCCGTCTGGCCGCCGTGCCAATAGCCTCTCTAGGTTTGTCTTACGGAGGTGCAGAGGCAAACCGCGCAAGTCGTCGCCGCCCATCACCAGAATGTCGAAGGCGTAAAGCTGGACTTCTTGTTCATGTTTTGCGGGAGTGCAGCGCGTTGAAATCGGAAATTCCATTTACGCCGAGCACCACGGCCTCGCCGTCTATGACGAAACGCTTCTGGCGGTTCTTCAGCGCGGCCTCGGCGATCCAGGGATAACGCTTGGTCCAGTCGCTGCCGTTGCGCGAGAGGAGGCGCGCGCGTTCGTTCTCGCGGATGACCAGCATACGATAGCCGTCGTGCTTTACTTCGTGAATCCAATCCGGTCCGTCGGGGACCTGCTTGCCGGCTGTCGCCAGGCACAGCTCGTACGCCATACGCATGGGGCGAAGATAAGAACTTCGGGTCGATTTACGAGCCGGGAGCAAGTGGCAATTTGGCGAATTTCTTCTCTGCTCCGGCCGTCCCAAAGAGCCCCCCAAAAGCCGGAGCAGACCCAACGGCTTCAGCCGCCCAGCTGAGGCGGTCTCGCGCCAGGCGCATCCGGCACGTGCGACAAAATCCTCCAGCACCAGGTAGATATCGCGGTCGAGGCGATCGTTCGGGACGATTGACGGTGAGGCCATACGCGAGAACTCCACTGACCGGAGTCAAATCTAGGTAGCCTTTGGCTTGAAGGCGAATCGGAACCTGCGAAATCTTGGCCGCGTTGCGTTGTGCCAACATGGAGGAGCTAGCATGGCAAAGTCGAAAAAACAGACCGCTCGCGGCCGCAAGCAGGACCGGGCACGCGTGGCGGGCGGACAGGATTAGGAGGTTAGCTATGAGGCGAAGAAGACTCGCCGTTCGGCTTCCGCCGTGAAGAAGGCGGTCAAGAAGGTGGGCAGCAGCCGCAAGAAGGTGGAGCGGCGCTTGGGCCGATGAGGGGCGTAGTGTTTCGGCATCGATTCCCAGGAACGAGCGCCCCCGCCACCAGTTCAATGATCGGTCTTGCGTGCCCATCGAAGCAAGACCTATTGCCAAAACTTGGCTCCAGCTCGTCCCCCGCGGGCTGGAGCTTTTGCGTCAGATTCACAAATTTGAATTCCAAGGGGATGATTTTTTGGATTTGCCGACCAGACAGCGGCAGACCGCTCGGTCCCAGCTCGTTTTCTCCGAAAACCTCAGGCTGGGGCCGATGTGGTCTACGCCGGGCGCGTTCGATCAGTACCAGCCC
The DNA here is from genome assembly GCF_054060315.1 of Bradyrhizobium sp. USDA 4354. NCBI lineage: Bacteria > Pseudomonadati > Pseudomonadota > Alphaproteobacteria > Hyphomicrobiales > Nitrobacteraceae > Bradyrhizobium > Bradyrhizobium sp. USDA 4354. The sequence goes on from NZ_JBSSDC010000001.1 coordinate 3,515,616, forward strand.
ATCTTGAAACAGAGACCACACCAACCAGCGAGCGCGATTAGAGCGGCAATGTTGATGTACGTCTGAGCGTTCTGCATCACTTCACCGCAACCAAAGGCGCCCCGCCATGCGGAAGAATTGTGGTTGGTCACTGCCCGTTCCACCTCTCCGCCCGTGACCGGATCAACAAGGTTCCGGTTTCTGGCGGCCGGTTCATCGCCGGAGCTTGGGGTTCTCCACCTTATGTGCGTTGGCGTGTTCTTCTCGACCTGCGGGACCATGCGGGCGGGGTCGGGAGCGCCCGGAACGCCCCGCGGGCCGAGCAACTCACGCGTAATGTCATCCTCGGTGCTTTCCGGCTCGACGCCGTTAATGGGCCGCTGTCGCACGGGAGCGACCTCCTGATGCGCACCGGCAAGCTCAAGCCACCTCAGGCTTGAAGGTCTGGGGCTGCTGCTCTGCTGGTGGCATTTTGAAAGGAATGGGGAACGGCGTGCGCGCGAGGCTTACCAGCGCCTCTCGTTCCTCGGAGAGACGGCTTTCGATGTACTCGCGCTCCAGATCGGAAAGGCGGGTCTTGAGCAGCCGGTGGTAGCGGTGAATGTTATTGCGGTGGGTTCGCAAGCGGGCGAGCTTTTCTTCGAGTGTCATCATCGTCATCCTCGACGGTCACGAGCAATCCTTTCAAAGGTCGGAGGAGCCCCCTCCGGCGCAAGACTTAGAGAGGCCTGATCTGGTTTCAAGATGGTAGGAAAGTTAGGGCGGGGGGGGGGCCGGACCGGCCGCTGCTTGGAGGACATCAGGTAGGGAGCAAAGTCCTACCCGGTTCTTCGGCGCTGGTTGGCTTCCGCCGTACCCGGCGCCCCGCCTGTGGTATCCACCGTGAATCTTGCGACCCGCCGAGGACCGCTCCAGACCTCTATCACCGGGGGCGCTTCGAGGAATTTCACAGCTCGACGCTTTAGCATCATCGTCGCAGCCGCACTCCAACTCATAGGTCGTGAGCGACGCCCCACAGGCATATGCCACGTAACGCATGGTCGTGCTGTCGACTAATCGAGAGCGGTCGTTTTCTGCGTCACAACTTCGGCAGCCACGTGCTGACACGTCGTTAGGACAAATGCCGCTCTGCTGCATTGCCATTCACTACCGAGGGCAGCACTTGAGACTGGCTCGTGAGCGGCCAATCCTAACAGAGCGGCTGCGCCGATCAGCAAATTTACGACAACGAGCTTGCGTGCTTTGCGAGTCCACGTTGGGCTAATCATAGAGATAGTTCCCCTTCTGGGACATGCGCTGGAAGGGAGGAGGCTGGGCCTCGTTTGTTTCAGGCCGACTTCGCAGCCCAGGGAAAATGGTTTCATGGCGATGATCTGGAGGATCGATTCGGAGGCATCTCGGTTAGGCGAGCATGGGCATCCAAGCGATAATGCGGGTGGTTTTGGTCGGTCTTCCTGTCCTACTTGTCTCTGCTTGCGTGAGCTCTGATCGGGTCATTTCCGGTTCGACAGTTAGATCAGGGGCACCATGGGCGCGAGACCTCAATGAACCGCCCCCAAGTCGGCAGCCGGCTGACGCAGCAATCTCAGGCGTAAAAGCAGACCTGAATGCTGCGCGCGCGAGAGCTTCCCGTTAGAGATATCTTCGGCTCGCACTCTCAAGACCCGCCGGTTCACGCCGGCGGGTCTTCGCTTCTGCTTCTCTTTCCCCGGAACCGATGAGCTTTGGCAGGGGCGGCATCTGCGGGCGGGAAGTATCGATCGGTTGGGTCGGGAGAGGGATCAACCTCTTCCGCCTTCCTCCTGCTGACGAGGACGCCAATGGAGCCGGTGACTACTAGCAAGGTCCCTGCGATCATCAGGAAGTGCGGCAACTTCAAGGTTGCGAAAAGAGCTAGCCACGCAGTCTCCGCCAACTTTTCTACTCCTTTGGCCCACCGGCTGATGGCGCCACGCCTGCCGCAGGCCTTACAAACCGGCTCTGTGCAAAAGTGGACATAATAAAATTCCGGGCGGGTCTAGGCTGGCTGTGCTTTGCCCCCAAAGGCAAGCAACCTCCGACGGCCCCGGCATTTAGGGTTGTGCTGGGGCCGTTCTTCTTCTGACCTTGGTCGCGCTTGGTTCATGTTTAACGACGCACTCTTCGATGAGTTGAGACAGCTGGAGCGCAATGTCGTTGAAGCTGAGCGGCGGCTGGTCGAGCAGGAGGCGATGATCGTCGACCTGAAACAGCAACACCAGGATGTCAGCAGCGCGCAGGCCGAACTGGAAGTAATGCGCGAGAACCAGCGGCAGCGTCAGCAAGATCGACAGCGGCTTCTACCGATGCTCCAACGCTAAAGGACGTTCTGCAGTGAGGCTCTACGCGGCAGCCCGGCGGTGTGCGGCGAGAATGTGTGTGACTGCCTCGCCGCAGAAGTCAGCTGGGCATCGTCCTTGGTACGGCGGGGGTGAGGTCGGGCATGCCGCGATCAAAGCTGCATCGTAAGTACCTTTATCCCCACGGCCCCGTCCGAAGGGCCCCCTGGGCCTGATTGGTTGCCAAAGTCTATGTGACGGCGGCTTGCTGATTATCTCGAATTGGTTACAATACAACCTGTTTTAGAATTTTACATTTGGATCTACCCATTGGCAACAAGCATTGAAGAGATCGTCTCGGCTTACGTACGTCTGAAGAACCGGCAAGCGTTGGAGAATATGCGAGACCTGCGGCGCCAGTTGCTCGAACAGCTACAGTCCACATCAAGCGTTAATCCGACTGACTCTCGGGATGCTTTGCTTGATGACCTCCGAGTGATCGAGGATGGACTGGAGCAGCTCCAGCTAAGGCACTGACGAGAGGCCCGCCGGTTCACGCTGGCCGGTCTCTATGCTAGCGAGTTGGGGTGCCCCGGCGATCGTGCGGAACGTCGTGGCACCGGCTGCAGGAACCGTCACAAGGCGGCGCCTGCGGCCGCTTGTTCTCGTTTCACGGAACGTTCTTACGCACCGGTACCTGTCCGTAATTTAAGCCCAGGTGTCCTAAGTTGAATTTGGAAAGTGCTCTAAATTCCAGAAGGAACGATCGTTCTCTTTCGCACTTAAGGGGCTGATAGCCGAACGACGGTGCAGCCGTTGCTGAGGCTATGGGCCCGGCCTCCTAGGCACACCGGGCTTCCTCTTTTGAGGTCGCGTCAAATCGCGGACTCTGCCTTCAAGAACCTGACATAGGTTCCGCTCTCGTGCAGCTCGAGCCAACGGCGCTCAATAGCGAACTTCAGGCCAGTACCGAATTCGCCGGCACTGCCCTTGAGCGTAAAGAGGAACGGCGCGTTGATCTTCTCGATGTAGATGAGACCGTCCTGAACGGCCTCAACGCTCTTTGCCAACTCAAGCAGCTTGCGGCCAGCCGCTTCAGGATCGGCAAGCGGGCGAATCTCAACGTGCTTCATACGGCGGCCTGATCTTCCTTCGAATCCCCACGCGCCACTATCTTGAGGGCCTCATCGGGCAACGGCCGCTGTAGCGCCTTTGCTTCGTCCCATGGTGCGCGCATCCAAACGTCCCGCTCCTCATCCATTGTAAGGATGACCGGCATAGCCTTGGGGTGAAACGCCTCGACTACCGCATTCGGTGTTGTTGTCAGGAAGCCATAGACCTGGTGCGGCCCCAGGATCGGCTTCGACTTGGTGCCGCGGTCACCATTGAAGGTCGTCCAAATGCCGGCGAAGGCAAATAGCGGCCGGTCCTCAGTCAGGGCGAACCAAACGACGTCCTTCTTGCCCGTAGCCGGATTTGGCTCTGGTGCATATTCTGAGAAACTGTTCGCAGGGACCAAGCAGCGGTGCTCCGGCTTGAGCCAAGCGCGCCAGTGCGGCGATGAGGTGTTGCGAATGTTCGTCACCGGCGGACCTCCAACACGTGGTGGTGGCGGCATGCCCCAGCGCGTCATCGCGAGCTCGCGTCCGCCGTTTTCCGCGGTGCGCACGACCGGCGCAGGGTAATCTGGGAAAACAGATGGCATTGCCGGCAGGTTGCCGGCGTAGCGGTTGACCACCCGAAACAGCCCCAGAATGGCGGCCTGATTGGTGGTGATACTGTAGAGATTGCACATAAAGACGATTGCCCCTTAGCGCTCGCCCGGCCACCAGGTCGAGGGCGGGTGGTTGGCTGAAATCTTTGTTGGTCTTAGCGCGACGAGCATGCTTCGCTTATACGGATAGCCCCGCAGCCGCGAACAGTCCCTGCAACGCATGTAGCGTTCGAGTTCATGCATCGGCGTCGTCTTGGGGCGGCGAATGATGTCGAGCGCTACGGTTTGATTGGTGTCGCAGCCAAGACATCGGACTTCGAGATACGGGTATCCACCATTGATCGCATCTCCGATCGTCGGCGATGGCTGCGCGGGACCCTTGTAGCCTAGCATGCGCTCGTTCCAGCCACACAGGCAAGCGTGTCAGCTTCCTTGCGCGCGAGCTTGGCCCGCTCAGCTGACATCTTGATTTGAGTGCCAAAGAGGTATTGGCGCGACTTCGTGGACATCCGACCATCAAAGGCATGAGCCAACACCGTTAGCAAATTATCGCCGGGAGACTTTCGCGCAGCCGCCCGTCCGCGCAAGACGAGAGGCTCATTTCCGACTTCAGAGCTTGGGCCGCCGCTAGCACCAGTATACCAGCGGCACGATTCGCCATTGGGCGGGCCCACTGACCGAGTTCGCTGCTTGGCTCGACGACATTCGCCGCGCAATGCTTAACTGGCGCGGCGCGGCAACACCGTTCGCACATCGCTTGAAGACGCCAGCGGCGTGATGCGGGCCACCGAGGAAGCGCATCAGGCCGCCAATATCGACCGACAGCCGATCGACGCACGAGAGTTCGTGGCAAAGTCCGGCAACTGACCGCGATTGGCCCTGCGCTCGGCAGCTCTCTTCTCGCATTTTTAGGATTGGCACGATCCTCGGCTGCTTCGAGGGCCGCGACGGCCTAATCGATATCCTCCAGCACAAGCTGTAGCTGATCAGCGTCCATCTTTTCCGAGGATCGACCGATATGCGCAAAGACGTACCCGAGGAGGATGCGATAGCTAGGCGGCGCCGTCAGCTTTCAGTAAGCTAGCCCCGATACAGAGCCGTTGTGGTTAACGGGATGTGGCAGGGACAGCGCTATCTCACCAGAACGGTCGGCGCCGAGTCACATTTCCGCTAAACTCAACGGCAGTGCGGATGCGGCAGGGACCGTACTTTAATCAGCCCCCCTGGTCGGTAAGCTCCGAGTCGCGCCGCACTGCTTTCCTGTTGCTGATCGTTCGTCGATGTCACTCTTTGGGTTCTGAGCGTTTCCAAAGGGGGTGGACGACTTCAACTTAACAGCTTGGTCTCATATGCCGCACTCCGCCATGCAGGACGGGCTTGCATGAGTAGGTGCTGGCGTTCGAGCAGCAGGTGCAGCATCCCTTCTTGCCGGATGATCTCTGTCAGTGCTATCCGCGATTGTCTAGTGCAGATCGGAGCTTGATTGAACGGGCAATGGCTGCTGCGATAGCAAGTGGAGAAGTGGACGCTGCAGTCGGGGCGCGGTACGCGAATAATCTTGCCCGCTTGACAAATAGTCTCGGGGCTGAGGGGCTATCGATCTCTGGGCGCAATGGCGCTCAGCTGCGCGCCTACGTAAAGGCGGGCCACAATCGGGCAATGGTTGCCTAAGGCGCTGGATTGCTTGAATTGGTTCCGTCATCTCAGTGCGTCTGCAGAAGCGGCGAGCGCCCAGCGACATGACGGTCCGTCCGCCCCCCGGTCAAGCGTTGCCTTAGATACTCGAAATCCGTCGCTCACGGGCGGCCCTACAGCAAAACGTCTGCGACTGTTAGACGGCCACCCCACTCAATTGACGGCCTCATGCGCAGTTTGGTGGAGGTACCGCCAAGCCTCGTGTTGAACCAGGGGCGTAGGCGCTCGTCGACCCAGAGTGCTTCAACTTCGATCCCGTGCAATTCGCTCCAGGCGAGCTTCTTTCCTTGCTTGGCGACGGCGAATCGGACGAGTCGTCACTCTTGGATCTAGATGACTATAATTTCCCTGCAGGTGACCTTCGACGAATGCTGGAAGGTGAACAGTCGCCGCGAAATGAGCAGCCGCTGCCGAGTTTGTCTCTTTTATGCGCCCTCCGAGCTGGCAGCACGGAGACCAATGGGCGCCGGAAGAGCTAAAGGATGGAAAGCGTTTAAACAACGTGCTGCCAACCGTGTCTGAGCCGGAGAAGAACCTCACTCTTCGGGATGTAAACTACACTGCTACTATTGGGCCGCCCGGGTTCGAGCACGAGATTTTTTCCCCCCAGGATTTGAACAGGCTTGCCAACCAATTCTGGTAGGTGCCCTGCTGTACTTCTGGACGTACTACTTGGTGGCCCCTTTGGGGAATTTTGGACCTCTCGGGAGCAAGGGTGGCCAACGACAGTCTTCGAGGACGCGCTGGCCATCAAGTTTACAGCGCAAATCCATGGGCGCAGTACGGGCCAACGGATGCATATATTCGAGCGACACATCGCGGCCCTGCGGTCGCAAGCGCTTGCGGTGCTTGCAGCCAATCAGGTTCGCGCGGCCGATCAGTCTCTGAGTCTATCAGATCGCGAAGTTGCGACATTTGATGCCGAGGAGGCTCAGGCAATGGTAGACATTCTCGATAGCGTGAAACCCAATCTCGGGCCGAAGGAGGCGCGGAAGATCGCTGCACGCATACGCGCTCTTCTAGGGGCGCCGCGTGAGTGCCAACCGGTGCGGGTGGGATGCCTGTGAGACTTTCGCCAGCGAGTCGCACAGACTTTTTCTATTTCAACGGTAGCGCGCGTCTCGGTTGGCACGAGTTCCTAAGCGGCCGCTAATGTAGGACTTGCTCTGTTTCCCGACCAGCGTTAACCGTAGCCATGGTTTGGCTTAGGGGAGCACGGTGAGCAAGGCGCGCGAGTTTGTCGATTTCTGGATCGAGAATAGCATTCACCCTGTCGAGCAGTATCGGACTCCCGGCGCTTCGCAGGATGTGCCCGAACTTACTCAGCGCCTTGTCGAGGCCGCCAAAGGGCAGGGTATTTCCGAAGCCGACTTGCAGGCTGAGATCGGCGACATCTCAGACCACATCGGACACCAGCTAAAGGCCGCGAATAGGGCTGAAAGCGAAAGGCGGAAGCTTTCTTAGTCTTTGTCCACCTATGAACGTCCCCGGGTTCGAGGTTGAGTTCTTCGAACATTCGCTGCTGCGCAGCCGTCAATTCGACATCCAGTACTTCGGCAGTCGATCCTTCCGGGGCGGGTAGGACCAGCGTTAGCGCCTGGCTGGGCTTGGTTACCGCGAACCAAACCTGCGTTCCACCCTCCTCACCCTTCGCCTCAACGACCGTGAAGGACTTGTCAAACGACTCTCGCACGACAGCGCCAATCCTGTCAGCTAACCACTGGTTCCTAATCCGAGGCGCTTCGACCCCGCTTGACCTGTCTTAGCATATGATTCAACACGGTCGGCGGCTGCAGACCGGGAGAGGTCAACCACTCATTCATGCGCGAGGCTGTTTCCGCCTGCCGGGCTCGCCTGAGATATAGCTCGCGCTGGTTGCCGGGCGGCAGCTGTGCTCCGGCTTCCTTGAAACGAGCAGCCTCCTCGGCCAACGCTCTTGAAGTGTTTTCGTGTGCTTTGTTCGGGTGCGACGCTTGATGGTTATGGCGCGCTCCTTTCCGTGAGCGGAAGGCGGAGCGCTAACCGGGCGTTCTCATCACCGGCGGATGCCGAGGGCCTTGCGGCGATGGCGACTAAATTAGCCAGGGTTGTGGTCGGTTGCTACCCTGCAGCACTTGCCAAAGCTCACTCCTGAGAACTGTCGAATGCGATGTGCCGATGCACGAAAACGGACGGGGCGGGTTGATCATCTAGCCCGTCCTAAAGCTCCTCTGCCTATTCATCATCAAGCAGCCGCCGAAGCTCCCCTGCAGGGAACTGCTCTGGGTCGAAACTAAATTCTTAAGGGGCGAAGTGATCGTTCCCTAGTCCGTGGATCGCGTCGTGCAAGTCCTTTTCCAGTTGCTGAAGGTCCTCTGGAGCGACGGAGACCGGCGAGGGGCCGGGTTGATCATCGAGACGATCCAGTACTCGCCGAAGATCTGCGTGAGGGAGCTGCTCCGAATCGAATGCAACTTGCTCCTCGACGAAAGCAGACGTGGCGGGTTGATCAGCTCGCTCTTCAACAAGCTCCTGTGCGTCTTCATCCTCGAGCAGTCGCCAAAGCTCCCCTGGAGAGAACTGCTCTGGTTCGATGGTAAACTCCTCTGGATCAAGGGAAAACGAGGGGCCAGGGGGATCCTCCCATTGCCTTTGGAGTTCGTCACGCAATTCCTTTTCCAGCTGCTGAAGCTCCTCTGACGGGAGGGAAACTGGCAAAGGGATGGCTTCGTCATAAAGATGATCCGTTACGCGCCGAAGCTGCTCCTGAGCAAGCTGCTCTGGATCGACCGCGACCTGTCCTTCGAGGAGAGCCGACGGGACGGGTTGATTATCCTGCCCCGCCTGATGCTCCTCTTGCCGATTAGCTTCGTGCGACGCGCGGTGCTGTGCAGCGGCGCCGTCGATGCGTATCGGTTCCGTCAGTAACGCGCTTTCGGGATTGATGGGAGGCACTTTCTGGGGGCGAGGATTCAGCTTGGCGCGAGTGCGCCCCGGACGCACGATGGGCACGCCCGTCGACCGAAAGGTCCGCAGATGCTCTAATGCTTTAAGAAGTCTGTCGCTCTTGCCGAACTCGTGCAAGTCACCGCCCTCGGTCAGCGACTTGCCGTCCACCCGAGCAACAATGCTTGGTTTGCCTTTTGCGAAGAGCCAACGGCTATAGCCAAGAAGAGAACTTGCATATTGCTTCGCCGGGGTGGCGGTCATCCCGCCCTTGATGAGGGCCTCCTCAAGGCTCAGGATAGCGGGAGCATCCTCGGGATAAAGAGGCCGACTGTCCCACTGCGCCCGGATTCGGACGCCTGCTGAGGGGACCCGCGTTGCTCCGCTACTTCCTCCTGAAGCGGCGTTTGCGCTTGGCTGCCGGTATAGCACCACCTCTTCCAGATCGTTCAGCGTCCTCGGTCTCTTCGCTGCTCTCGATTGAGCGATGTCATGCTCATGATTGATGAGGACCTCTTCACTTGCCAGGAGATTGCTCCTGGCACGTGCATCCATCGCCGGGGATTGCTGGCTATCGTTAGATGTGTTTTTCGCTGATGGGAGCGCGCGCGATCGCCCGCGAGAAACTAAATGGTCGGGTTCATGATACGCACGAAGAATGCTTACGCCTGTCTTCATGGCCATGTCTTTCAGAAAGTAAGTATTTGCGTGAGCAAGCAAGGACGCGTGGTCCTCTAAATCAGTCGTTTGGCCACGAGCGCGCAGATCATTCGCCAGTCGACGAAGTGCCTGAGTATAGGAACTGACCGTGCTCGGTTGCAGGTTTTTCTGAGCCGCATATTGAGCAATCGCCCTGTCGATAAGGTCCCGGTCTTCTGTAGATAGATGAAGATAGTGGTCGCGAGCGCCGACGGGAGCGGGATCTGCCTGCCTTGCCTCGGCCAAGTGCTGCTCAAAGCGATCTCGTGCGGCCGGGCTCGTCTGCGGCGCTTCCGAGACGGCGTCCTGCCCCTGCGACCAAGCTGGTACGTCAAATGGGTCAAAATCTTGCGGGTCCACGCTAACCTCACCTCCAGGATCACCTGAACAGGTCTCTGTAGTCGGGCAAGCTTTCGAGAACCTGACCTGGCCATGGTTCCGTACTGGGAGTTATTCGCGATGGCCAACCCTGGAAATGACGGCGCTCGGGACCAGCCTCTCCTCAACAATCCGCCCCGATCCTCCCTGGAGAACTAACGACATCCTTTTCCGTAATCTCTTCCAGCTGGCGTCCCGTCACATCAGACTTGACGGGCTCGTATAGCGGAGATGCAGGCTGATCCCTTCAAAGAGATCGCGAAGCTCAGGTCCCATGCGTCACGAGAAGCAGGAACAGAAGGGCGCTTGCGATGATCAGAAGAATATCAACGTAGATACCAACAGATTGAGCGCGTGTTCCGTTTGGCGCGTGTGTGTGATGATTGTCGGGTTATGAATGTATGACAATCCGACGCTTGCATATATCCCCGGAGCGAGATGCGCGGTGTATGTCCCCGTGATTGCTGTGGTCTCGCGGTGCGCAAGCTGGCCTTTAGCCAGAGCAGCATCCACTGCAAGCTTGCTCCAGGCAGTGTTGGTCGCAACGAGAGCAATTAGATCACTTGGCCGACTATCAAAAGCTCCCTTCGCATAAAGACGAAGCTCGTAATACCGGCTGATCCTGTTGAGGTCAGGTGGAGCCCCCATGACGGAGAAGCCGCCGTAGATGCCGCGAGACGGCGACCCAAGGGCGTCACTCTGCCAGAGCTGCCTGTCCGCAGCGATGTAGTGAAAATTATTCCCGCTCTCCCTTTGTTGCTTGGAATCCGCCAAATTCGTGTAGCGGCTACTGTTGAAACCAAGGCCCGCCCGCAGCCACGTGTCGGATACGCCGGCGGCAGCCTTGCTCTTGTAGCCGGCTTCTTCAACGAGAAGGATGCCTGCATTGGCCGTGCTCCAGTTCAAGCCGGTGGGATTCTCCGTTATCTGGGCATAGGGACCATCTGGACTGATTGAGCGCTGGACAGAGACCTTGTTGTACAAGCGATCGTCAAAATTGTACTTCAAGTTGACCGCCGGCGTGGGCGCGGCATTGGTGCTCATCCCTGCCTGGAACAAAGCAGACATGTTCGATCCTGTAATCCCTCCGAACAATATGCCGGTGAACTCATTTTGGTTTCTGAGGTAGCCAAGCTTGAGTTCTAGCGTCCTGTCGAAGAAAGTCTGGTAGTAGGCGAGCGTATTGATTCCCACTCGATCTGGTCCCGGGCGATCCCACGTCCAGTATTGCTGCTCGGCTCCTACGACAATCTGTCCGTCGGCAATGCCAAACCGGCTGAGATCGTAGGTGATGATCATGAGGTTTACCGACGCGAAGGTCGGATTTTGGCCCATATAGAGCTGGTTTGCGATAGTGCTTCTGGCCGCATTCGGCAGCTGGTTGTTTACAAAGCTGTTGTGTGTCCAGCCGACGTAACCGATGCCGACATCTGCCAGCGCCGATCTAACGCCGTCCTTGTCCTGATCAATCGTGTCCGCAGGGCCAGGTATGTTGAACCACAACCCTTTTTCACGCAGCTTGTCGTACCTTTCGAAGGGATCGATCGTCTTTTGCGGTCTCGTCTGAGCACGCCTGCCCGCATTGCCGCGCCTCTCGAAAGGCACTCCGGGACTTGCTGCTGGCGCCGGGGCAGGAGGGCGGATTGCCCGATGAACCAGGTCGATCGGGAGCTTTGCGGCCCGATCGGAAGTGTTTCCTTTCTTGCCGGTCTGATCCACAGGGTGGTTACGAGGATCAGGTCCGCTCGCGGTTTGCGCCAGGACGGAATTGCCGACCAGACAAGCCGCTAGCGAAAATGCGATAACGAGCCCAGATGGCTTTTCGCGCGGTCTGAAATTGAAAGAAAGTGCTGCCGCAGCCGAGTATGTCCGACGCGAGCTCGTCGCAAGAAGGCAATCACGCATGGCGTACTTCGGGTCCATGTCTGCCGGCCATGATTAGATTGGACTGCGGCCTGATTGGCCCACAGTGAGCTCCCGGCGTTTTCGCGTCCGAGGGCGAGGGCGACGAGACAGAACTCGATCCATCCGAAGAGAGTCACTCAGGCTTGCTGAACCTCTCAGCTCGCGGCGCGATGATGATCTGGTCCGAAACTCTGCTGGTGCATAACGCCGGTGCGCCGAGGGCCAGAGGAAGGGGCTGGCTCGGCAAATGCTCACGACGAGCGCGCGGGGGCTTGCTGTCCCGGCCACCGAACGTTGCGAATCTCCGCTCTGCTCACTGTGAGTGGAGCGAGTCTGGCGCTGTCGCGCATCCGCATCGAAGGCGGCTTTCTGAACTAAACGGCATCTTCCGGAAAGCAAGGCTCGCCGTGCAAGAGGCTTGCATTCACGACGCGCTTTAGCGATGTGGTTGTCAGCGAAACACGCGACAATCGCCAGGCTTGAAGTTGCCCGCGCGGCAACCTCACCGCAACATCCAACGCCATCGGCGCGGAGAGCGCAGGAATCAGCCATCGAGCAGCTTTGGCGTGTATCGGCGAACAGTTGCTGGCTGCCGTGAGCGCGGCAAAACCTGTCTTGCATCCGAATCCTTGACGTGTGCGGCGTTTGTTGGTCACGCTTGCCACGTCCCTGTCATCTCGAACAATCTGCCGGAATTGGTAGTTGACCAGATACAGTGTTTGCCATTCCAATCGACCATTGCCGTGGTCTCGTCGCCGTAAGGGGGCTCCATCGAACACACTGCAGGAATGAGTGAACGATTTGCATTCGTGCCGTGGGAAAGAAAATCTCCAGGGTTCTTCTGAATGGTAAAAAAATGCTGCGCCATCGCCGGCTAAGATGAGTACCGTTGCTTGCTGGCGACGCTATCATGGAGAACGCGCGCAAATTGTCGCGTTGCGTTGCTCAAGAAGTAGCGTTTCATAGGAGCAGGGCAGCCGATCGGGGCTCGGCAAGATTGATTATTGTCGACGCTGGCAGCTCCTGGAGCGCGTGAGCATCGCAGCCTATCGCGTCGACAAACAAGCCTACTGAAATGGGATCTTGGGCGAGGGACAATGGACTTGATTGATCAAGCGGCCGCTTCAGACTTGCGGCCGCTCTTGCGCGGTCCGTCAAGACGGATTCTCCCGGTTTTGGTGCTCCCGCTTGTCCTCGTCAGCTCGTGTGCTGCTGGCGTCTGGCTTTGGGCTAACCTTGAAGCGTTTGTCGAGAAGCCGGAAGCCCGGGACTCAACGATGAGCCTGTCACTGGAAGACAGGGCAGCCTTGTTTGAGATAAACTGGGCACAGCAGAAAACCGGCGACGAGATCGCAGTACTCAACAGCCGGATCAATGCCCAGCGGGATGACCTCAAAGGGATCCTGGATCAGATCACCATGCTGACTTCGCGGATCGATTCGCTGCAGAGTTTAACACCTGTCCCTTCTGCTGCGTCCGAGCCACCTTTGTCGCCAGCCCCGGCTGCTTCGAGCGTCGCCAGGAAACGCTTCGGGCGGTCCAAACCACAGGGGCCTGTTTCCGTCGGAGGCGCGCCAGTGATCGCCGGACCGAAGACAGCCGAGCCTTGAGGTCTGAGACGCTGCAGGCGTGGTCAACTGTGCTCGATGAGGTGGACCGTAGCCTCGCAAAGCTGCCTCCGGCCGTAAAATACACGAAGCTTGTGCAGGCGCCCTCGTCTCCAGCGGCATGTCGCTGAGGCCGTCACTATCATCGAGCGCACTCCAGGACAGGTGGCGCAGAGCACTTTCCGCATGATCGAGCCGTGGCCCTGAACGGCGGCACCCGCTGCGCCTTCCTTTAAATCAGCTCTCTTCTATTCAGTCCCGCCAGTTTTGAGATCATATCTGAAAGGTCGTGTCATCACACCGCCGCTGCATCTTCGAAATCTGGCCTGTCTGCCCGAGGCGCTTCCTCGGATCGCTCCCTCGCGAAGAGCTTAGAGGTTGGGATCTGCTCACATGCGTGGCTTAGTTAATAGGAATGCGGTCGAGATAAGTGTCGAACGCGGCAGCAACGGCGCGAATGACAAACCGGTGCTCCTGCTTGACTCGAATGAATCCCTCTTCAATCTCCACTATCCCGTCTTCTGCAAGCATTCCCAGGCGGTCGGCCGAATCGAGAAGAGGAATCGGATCAAATCCGTGAGCAGCACAAATCCCTGGTACGTCGGCCTGCAAATCGCACATCAGACGCTCGATGATTGCGGCGCGGAGGCGATCTTCGGCGGTCAGACAGTAGCCTTTTGAGGTTGCCAGACGGCCAGCCTGAATGTGTTGGTGATAGGAAGCAGTTGCGATCTCGTTCTGGACGTAACCGTCACGCAGGCGGCCGATGGCTGACGGACCTAAGCCGATCACGGTTTTGCAGGTATCAGCCGAATAACCCAGCGAGTTGCGGCGCAGCCGACCAACTTTCTGCGCCAGCGCGAGCTCGTCGTTGGGCAGCGCGAAATGGTCGAGCCCGATCTGGCGGTAGCCGGCCGAGACCAAGGTATCGGCAATGGCCGCGGCTTGCTCAGCGCGGGCGACATTGTCCGGCAGCGCCGTCTCATCGATCTGGCGCTGACGTTTCATATAGGAGGGGACGTGAGCATAGCCGAAAACCGCAAGCCGGTCGGGCCGCATGGCCAGAGCCGTCCGCGCGGAGTCCACGCAGGACCGCACCGTCTGACGCGGCAGTCCGAAGAGAAGATCGAAATTGATGCGGCTTATTCCATGCTGGCGAAGACTTTCGACGACAGAAGCCGTCTGCACCTCGCTCTGGACGCGGTTGACCGACCTTTGAACCACGGGGTCGAAGCTTTGCACGCCGATGCTCGCGCGGCTGACCCCGGCCGCTTGTAACGTTTCAACCATCTCGGCCGTGAACGCACGCGGGTCGATTTCTATGGCGATGGTAGCTGATTTGCTGAACGCGAAGCAGCGGCGCAGGCGTTCCATCAAGGCCAGGAAATCGGTCGGCGCAATGGTGGTCGGCGTCCCGCCACCGAAATGCACGTCGCTCACCGGCAGAGCGGGCGGCGCTTGCTCTGCGACCAAGCGTATCTCATCCTGCACCGCCGCTAAATAATCGCGGATCGGTCGCTCGCTACGAGTGAGGCGTGTAGGGAATCCGCAATACCAGCAGATCGAGCGGCAGAATGGAACGTGGAGGTAGAGCGATACGGGTTCGTCGCGCGGCAGCCGCCTCAACCATGTCTCAAAAGTCTTTGGACCGACCGCCGCGGAGAAATCTGCTACGGTTGGGTAGATGGTGTACCAAGGCAGGCGAGCATCGCAATACTTGTTCAGGAGGGAGGACTGCAAGGCTTAACTTCCCCATGCTCAAACAGCACGAAGCTGGCCGATGCCCTCTCTTGTGTCTTTGCGTTATGTCAAACGCGCCTACTACTCCTGAGATCTGGTCCTGCTCTCGATGTCACTGCCAACGCAGCTTAGCGGCCGCTAGTCCGAGTGCGAGCCGCTCCTGAACGATTATCAGGAGGGCTCATGAACCTGAAAACACCCGCGGCGGGCGCCGCGCATCAGCCCACCCGAACTGCAATCGCGAGATTCACCTCACCGACTGTCTTACGGCTCCCTGAATGAGGCGACCCGCCGGCGCTTTCAGCAAGAATTGGCGGACAAGCATGCCGAGGTTGCCCGCAAGGCCGAGGCCTTGCGCCAGGAGCAAGGGGCCACCCAGCGCGAGCAGATCGAGGACCAGGTCGCCGAGCGGTTAGCTGCCGAGCGAGGCCAGCTCGTCGCCATGGAAGCGAAGGAGGCTCGAGACGCTGGGGCGGCCGAGCTGCTGGCACAAACTGCCGAAGCGGCCGAGCTTCGCCAAAAAACTGGAGTCAAACAATGCCAAGCTTCCCGAGGCGCAGCAGGCTCAGGCCGTGCTAATCCGCAAGCAACCGGCCCCTTGATGAAGAAGAAACGTGAACTCGATCTGGGCATCGAAGAGCGCGTACAGGTCTCAATCGGCGACACAAGGCCAAAGCCAGGCACGAAGCTGACGAAGCCACGCGCTTCGGTGTGCTCAAGAAGGATCAAACGGTTGAACTGATGGCCCAAACGATCGAGGAGTTGGAGCGCAAGGCTGAGCAGGGCTAGCAGCAATCCCAGGGCGAAGTGCGCGAGCTCGAGCGCGAAGCGCTGCTTCCAGCCGTTTCCTAGGACACGATTGAGGCGATCGGCAACAGAGAGCTGGGCGCGGACGTCGTCCAGCAGGTGAACGGTTCGATCGGTCGTCCAGCCGGTATCATCCTTCGGCGAATCCAAGAACCCGAAAGCATGGAGCGATGGCTGGCGGGGAGGCGAGTGGCGTCTCGCAGCTTACCTTCGGTATGCGCAGCACCTCTCCGCAGATGCGAGACGAATCGGATGCCTCCGTCCAAGGCCGGCGCGTCGAGGAAAATAAGTTGATAGCTAGATGATGACCGCCAAGTGCGCGATCATACAACGTGACGCTACGTGCGATTCAAGTCCTTTGGAGCAGCTCACGAAAACATTTTTGAACTTCAAGTATAAAATGCATGAGCCTCAATTCCGCCACGCTGCTTGTCTCATTGCCGCAAGCATCATCACGGATGTACTGATGATGTTGGGGCGGACCCGGCGCACTTTCAACCCGGCGAAGTGCGTCGGGGCGCCTTGGTTCGGCGGCGTGCCGTTCCGGCTCCAATGCAGCTCACCACCTCACAACGCTCGCCCGGAGCGCAGCTTCGCAAATGCGATCGGCGGCTCGGCGCTCGACAGAAGAAGGACGATCCGGTCAGTATTCTGTAAATGCTTTCCCGAGCACAATAGAGCCACCGGCAAGCGTCTTGGCATCGATGAAAGCAGATGCGGCCGCAGAATTATCCAGTGTACGGCTTTGTTGCGGTTGAAGAGCCACGTAGAAAAGTCGCGACAGCAATGTTGAGCGCAAGTGCCGGCGGGCGCATCTCTGTCAACGCATACCAGAAAAACGCCAGCCGTCCCCATCAATTGCCAAGGTTGGTACTTGACTGGGCTGCGAGAGGGCTGCGCTTGCGGCACTGACGGTTGGAGTCGAGGCGGCTGCCGAGAGGAGCTGCACTTTTCTTGATCTAGGTCCTCGTGCCGCGGCTCGCACAAATGACGCTGTCGCCTTTCTTCCCGATGTCATGATTGCTTCAATGCACTTACTGCGGAACCAACCGTCCGCGTTTCAAACCTCTGTTGCAACTTGATTTCCGCAAAATATACAGTTGGTACGACACTTGCTGGTCTGACCCGGGGTCCTCTCCCTTCTGGAGATGCGCATGCAAAGTATCCTCTGCATCAAGCAGGTCTCGGGACGACGCGTATCCATTGCGCCTTTGACGCGGCCATTTTCTGGCCCTTCGGTTCGTTTGCGCCGGACCTGCCGGACGGACCGGCTGAGACGCCGGGCAATCATGCGAGTATGGCTTCTGCCTCGGCTGTTCCGAGTTGCTCATCGATCGCGTCCCCGCCGCCATCATAGGACGGAGGATCAGCCGACGGTCAGCGATAGCAATTCGCAAGATAGGGAAGAAAAATGACGCTCATGATGTCTTCGTCGGCAAGCAGAGAATCGATGCCGACAACGCGCGGGTCAAGTCCGGCACCGCCAAGCGCATCGGCGTGCTCTATCTTACCTGTATCGCGGAGTTCAGTGGCCAGTTTCTCCTCGTGCTCGGCCTTGAGACAAAGCGAAGCGTCGTTCGGACCGGACGCTGGTTTCTCGCCATCCAATCTGAACAGGGCCGGGCCTCTAGCCGCCAGTATTGTTTGGTCCGTGTCGCCAGCTGAGCCGCCACAGCCCTCGGACCTTCCATCACTTCCGGCATCAAAAAGGCGATTCAGCCTTGGGTCCGCATCGATGGCACAGACCATCAACACGGATGACGGCGCGATGATCTCCGATTTGGCAAGTGCGTCATCGGCGAGCTGGACCGATCACTTTGTATGTGCAACGGCGCTTCGATTGCGGCGTGCCGTTCAGCCTCTGACCAGGGATGGTGACGGCATCTCGGCCTGTTTGACGGGACGATCATACCGGCGCAGCTGGCGGCAGGGCAACGCTTCGGGAAAGGCCTCTGACGCAGAGTGCGAGCGCTCAGACTTCACGTGAACAAACCCAAGAGTTCAGGTCATGGAATGGAATTTGGCTCCGCCTGAAGCAAGCGCAATCGAACACGATGGCGGGGAGCTCGATCGTCGTACTGAGGCGCCCATCATGGACCTCTTTAGCTTCACCGAATGCGCGAACCAGACTCATTCACTCAGAGCGCTATTCGAGCTTCTTGTAGGCTGTGCCACCAAGGAAGGCTTCAGTGAAGTCGCATACGGCGCTCTCAACTTCGTTGAGCCACTTCGGCTGGCGGAGTACCCAGCCCCGAGTGTGGCTGTGAAGTGGCCGCCAGACTGGTGCGACCGATACTTCAAGCGCAAGTACCATACTATCGATCCGGTGGTCCGGCGGACCCCGATGCTTTCGCGGCCGTTTTTGTGGGATCAACTCGCCGACTACTATCAGCTTCAACCGGACGAAAGACGCGTACTGGACGAGGCGAGAGAGGCGGGGCTGAAGCACGGCATGAGCGTACCGTTGTTTGGCCCCTTGGGGCGCATATCTGTGGTGTCGTTTGCATCCGCGTTCGACGATGCTGATCCTCAGGACCGCATCGGTCATCTCAACGCGCTGGCCTGGCAGTTTCACACCGCCTATGGCGACATCGCTCGTCCCTGCGATAATGGTTGCGAAAGAAAAGTGGCACTATCGCAGCGAGAGATCAGTTGCATGCGGTGGGTGGCAGAGGGGAAATCGTCATGGGAAATTGGGAAGATCCTGGGAATCAGCGACAATACAGTCAACTTTCATGTCAAGAATGCAATGCGCAAGCTGGGTGCAACCAGCCGAATTCAAGCGGTCGCTATTGCTATTCGCCTCAATGTTCTTTGAATTTTGAGAACGGGGCACTAACAGCCAAATCGTAAGCTTCTGGCATGTTGAGCATGGCACCTTCGGCGACCTCGCAGGTACGACGCTCCTTGAGCAAGTCCGCTATCTCACGCTGCGTGAGGTTGTGGGACTTCATGAGATCGATGAATTGTCGGATCGACTGACCTGGTCCCCCGGTCTGTTGGCGGCATCTCGGCCACACTCCAGCCAGCCTCTGGATCCATTACTTAGACGAGCTCGGAACTGGTGCTTCGGAACTGGGGCGGGGGTGCCGCGGGGGAGAGGAGCATCTGACGTAAGAGCCCCGACCGCAGTCGGAGGCTCCCGATTCACGCAACCGCGTGGAGTTCTCTATTTGGCAAAGGGCGAGCCAAACTTGTAATTGAGCCGTGCCGTGATGAGATCGACATCCTGGTGCACGCGATCCGCGCCAAGAGCCGCTGGGAAGCTTATGTTACTGCGTTGCATGAACAAGTGGTTGTACTCGACGCCAGCTGACCAGTTCGGCGTGAGGCTGACTTCGGCACCGGCGCCCAGCACCCCACCCCAACGCACATCATTGCTGTTGGCAAGCTCGGTGCGAGAAGCGACCGAGTTGAGGTGATAGGTGTTGCTGGTCACCGCAGCACCACCCTTCCCGTAAAGTAGGACGGCATTGAACGCGTAGCCGATATGCCCCGTGAGGAGACCGAACGCATCCGTCGTGGTGCCAACGGTGTTTGCCGGAAAGGCGGTGCTGACATTGGAGCCGCTGAAGTCGGCCCAGTTGCCCTGACCTTCGATGCCGTAGACCATGTTGAAGATGTGCCAACGATAGCCAATCTGGCCGCCAATGGTCCCGCCAGTCGAATTATGGCAGCCCTCAGGAGTGACGCCATTGAAATCCCAGCAATTGTGGCTCGTTCCCCAACCGCCATTGACGCCGATATAGTAGCCGGACCAGTCGATAATCGGGGCTGCGACCGGCAGCGGTGGCGCCTTGACCTTGACGGGCTGCCCGGCCAAGTCCGTGCCGAATGCCGGAGCGGCCGCACCGAGTGCGCCGATGCTTGCAGTCAGAATCAGAATCTTTTTCATTTCGAGTGTCGTTTCCTTTCGATGCCCCCCGGCGCCGTGCGTTTAACAATATGATCGCGAATTGCTGTAACTGTCGCACAACATGTCTTCGAAAGAAGTGGGTCCAATCGTACGCCGCGTCAGATTGTGGAGCGCGCAACTTGCCATTCACTGCCTCGACCGAAATGCTGGGGCCATGACACTGGTCGCTTCGCGCAGATGCTTCTTTGAACACGATTCGTTCGTGATGGCCTGTGACGGGACGCAGTGCTGCGAGCTGTTTGGCTCCCTCTGTCGCTGACTAAGCGAGCCAGGCTGCGCCAACACGTCCCGTGCGTGCTCGCTATTCAGAGAGTTCGACAAATGAAGACCGCTGATCGAGGACGCCTCTCGTGCGCTCAAGCTCATTCTTCCGGCAGGACGGTCGTGCTGCCGCTTGCAATCGTGAGCGATGCGGCGATCAGCGATCACAGGCCTGGATCGCTTAGGCTCAGGACCTATCGCAAGTGTAGCACGATGTTCCTACCTCGACCTCGATCGACGGATGTCAAGGAGCAGATGTGGCTGTGCTTGACGAGGCTCTTGCTTGAACTTGCGCAAGCTCGTGCCTAGCCAAAGACAAAGGTCAGGAGAGGAAACAGTATGGCTTTTCCTAGCGCCAGCGAATATTGGCGCGGCTGTCCCGTCTCGTCGCCGACTTGCTCTGGGTTCCAGGTGACTGGTCTGGGGTCACCAGAAGAGCTGCATAGGCGACAGTCGTCGCGAACGTGCTCGTCTTCAGCGGGGCTGAACATGAGGATTAAGGTCAGCTCCACCACGCTCTGCCCCGGTTGTTTTCCCGCCGCATAAGGTCTCCAAGAGCCTTAACAAGCCAAACTCATGTGGCAGTAGAGGTTAAAGCGCCTTATTGCTCGGTCGACGGCGCCAGTTCAGCCCGCAAGCTGCGTATCGCCTCGTTAGCCAGATTCAAAGTATTCCGTTCGCCCTTCTTTATCGAAGACTCAAGGAAAGTGCACAACCGGCTACGGAGGACCGTCTTGCGATTATGCGCCAGAAACGGATCCTTCTCAACAAAGCGCCAGGCTTTATCAAATGCGACGCTCACGATAGCATCTTGCATCTGCACTTGCTCGGATAAAAACTGATCCATCTCAACACTCCACGACGTCCTGATACAAGGAAGTACCTTCGCAAAAGCAAACCGAGAGTCTGCGGCTTGTCCCAGCAAGTAAGACATCAGAGCCGCAGTACGCTCGGACATCGAGCTGCTCTCGATGCTTCAATGAATTTATAGATGTTTGTTGAAGTTCCGATGACCCCGAATGTCGTATTGCCAGGCGCATTCGAATAATTCTGAAGCGGTTGAAACGAGCTCGCGTTGTTCGCGCGCGTTCGTTGCCGAAGTGCTCTTGTTGCTCGGTATCGGTCAATAATTGCGGTTCTTCTTCCTGCAGTCGGACGATCGGCGCCATGCCAATCACGACTCAAGCCGAACATCGATGAAAATGGATCGTTCCGCTCCTTTCGCAGTCTCTAGCTAAGAAGCGTTTCTGGAAGCGTGTGGCGTTTTCCGGCCACTGCTTGTTTGCTTTCTGACATGTGTCCGCCGGCCGTTGCTCGACCCCGCGCAGCCTCCTGCTCTCGGTGCGGGCTCCAGCTTTCGAGCATGGCGGCGAACAGTTGTGATATGGAAAAGCCAGCGGAACCGGCGCGCTTACGGGACGGTGAGCCCATAAACGCCAAGTCGTCGATCCCTGGTGCGTACGGCCGTAGCAGTCAGCCCAGCGATGAACGTTCGATAAGATCAACCGCAGAAAAATCTAAATGAAATCTCAGTCCGCTGCCGCACGTGACAGAATTAGTTTGGCGATCTTCATTTGGTTGGCGCGAGTTCGGAGCACTGCCGGTAATGCCGCCACTGCCTGGTCGAGAAGGCGTCCCAACACCTGGAGGTCTTCGGGGTAGTAAACGCCACGGTCTCGCGACAGTCGCGTCGTTCGCCGGTCGCCGGCGCGGCCCCCGGTTCTCGTGTCGCCGAGCTGGCCGAGCTCCAGTTCCGCCGTAATCATTTGGTTTGTGAGTGCGTTCAGCAGTCGGATTGCTTCGAGCTCGTTGCCTTCTTCGCGTATGAGGGCGGCCACGATGTCGAGTTGCAGGTCGATGCGATCCTCGAGGTTCTCTGTGCGTGAATTGGAAGGGTCAAGTTCCACGGTCGTGCTCCAAAGTAGTTAAATGCAGGGCAGCAGGCTGAGTAACGGTTGTGCTCGTGCTTCCCGTTCGCGAGACGGCAGATGCGGCGATAAACGAATGGCTGCTGCACAAGGCAAGGTGCGCACTCACAGTCGCCGAAGGGAGAGGGTGGCAGGCATGTGCCGCGAAGAACCGCAAAGGCGGAATCGAGCGTAGAGAACTGCGAACAGCGTTGTAGATAGGCCGTCATTTGATTGGTCCGTCGAGCCGGTCCAGCGCGTCGAGCAGTGGCAGTGACTCCAGCCAGCGGGGACACACCGCTGATGACGGCAAGCCGAGAAGCGCCGCCCGAACTGCTGCGGGATGCTTGCGCCTGACATGGCGATCCAGGCGTAACCGGAGGGCTCGCCAGCAGAATCCATACAGAGCGTTTGGCGCTGGACGAAGCGGTTTCTGAGGATGCGCCGTTAGCTGGTCCAGTCCGGTCTCCTCATCATGACACAAAATTATGTCCCAGCTCATGGCATGCAACCCAGAAATAACATCCCCTATATACGTCTGCGGTTTCTCTCTGCATTCGCTGACAGGCGATGCCTGGCAGGCTGACGGTGCGGATGGGCTCCTGGAAGCTGGGCGCGCTGAGATACAAGACCGGCAGATCGCGCACGTCCACCACTCGTTCCGATAGTGATGTAAGGATTGCGGATATGGGATATCCGCGTCAGGGTATGATCGAAGAGCGCCAGCGCATAGAATGAGATAGAGTGGCGTCAGTTTGTAGGAAGTGGGTGTGGGTGCCGCCCGCCGACGAAGACTGAGGACGCGAGCAGCGTGAGAATCCACGATCACACGCCGTACGGGGGTGGGCAGTAAGATCGAGAGGCTGGTCTCATCACACGGATCGACATCAGTGCCTCGTGCTGGCCGGAGAATATCTGTCTTGCACTTGGCGCAGTCAGATGGCTGACCGCACTGCTTTGTTTGAAGGCCGCGACAGCGGCGGATTGTCGACGCTGCCCGCCTGGTCAGGGCGAAAAGTCCAGCCCGCACCGGTGGAGAGGGCAGTTGGCCTGCCGGAATTCTATGCAGCGCACGCATTTACCTCGGCCTAGCAGTGTGCGTGAGAGCCAATCTTCTCGGAGGGCCGTAGTATGATGGCAAAGGGGGAGGCGACAGCGCGATACATTGCCCGCCAGACGTTGCGATTGGCCATCCGACCGCATTTGCGCCGCACGTGCGTCGATTCGAAAGATTGAGGGGTGTCGTCGGGGAGGCCACCACGATAGGCTTGGATCGGCCTGCGACTATGCTGAAAGCAAAAAGGGTCCATTGTCACACGACATTCGTGAGAAGTGCTTTCCGGAAACCGGCGATCGACTTATGGGGTATTTGGCTGAAATTGGTAAAATCGAAAGTGTTGATGGGATGCATTCAGTTCGTGGATCGCGCACGCGAGTAATCTCATCGCCGAGATCGAAGGCGGGTTAATTAGATGTTCCGGCCTTCTTGGTTCGGTGAGTTTAAGGGCCATTTAGGCGAGCCTGCTGATTCGTTGACCTGCCATGATTGAGAAGACAAAAAGGTCGCAGCCGGTGACCGCTTGGCGAATACCTCTAAATTGGACTCCAGATGTCACGAAGGTCCCACAAAAATCCTCAATCCCCGCAAGCCAAAGAGAAAGCCATGAAATCTCGACGGCGACTATCCACCAGTTCCCGCCTCCGGCAAATGCAGGATGACCCTGAGCAATCGCGGGCCTTTTGAAAAGGCCCGCGAGATCGAAGCGAACGAAGAGCGTTCGGCTGCGGATGAGTTGATAAAGCGGTTCGCAAACACTCCCCAGGCCAAGGCTCGTTGCCGAAATAGGAGCGCCAGGCGGTCAGATATCGCCGATTTTCTCCAGTATGACGTGTACCGGACTACCCTCAACCATGAGCGCCTGTGGCTTCCCATCTGAGAAGTCGGCAGGCCCAATCGAGCGTCAGGGAATTGAGCGCGGGTTACAGGCGTAGCGCCGATTGGCGCTTATAGGTTGACAATCCCCTTTATGCGACCGCCTTGCTCGATGTACGTCCCACTATAGCGAAGGTTTCCGACGTCGACCCCGACCATCCTGCCGTTCCCGACGTAGACGGCACCGCCACCAGTTCCGCCCATGCCGACAAAGTTCATTCCGTAAATCGCGCTCACAGCGAAGAATTACCTTCGAAAGCAGAGTTTCATGTGTCCAAGTAAGAAGAAGCGGAGTCAGGAAAATTGACGGCTCGATCGCTGCCATTGAGGCTGACGATCGCCTTTGCGCCCAGGGCATTATCCGCCAAAGCTGTCGAGAATTTGAGCTTTGATTGCGGTTGCGGTGTACAGGGAAATCTCCAGCGGGAGGTTTCCGAATGCAAGCTGGCAAAGCAAGTAGTTGGCACCTGCCTCTTCCATCTGGTGAAGAAGGATCTGTCGGACGGAAGCTGGCGTTCCAACGACGCACAATTCGCTCTCAAGTGCTGCATCGAATGTCAGCGGAAGGGCGGGCGGCGTCGGAATAGTATTCAGCTCGTAAAGAAACTTAAAGTTCTCCAGCCATCGTCGATACGCAGTTTCGGCCGCCGCATGGGCGTCCCGGTCAGACTGCGCAATCACGACCATGCGGGCCAGCCCGAGAAATGGCTCGCGGCCGTGTGGTGTTGAATTGTGGGCGCGATGGGAGCGGTAGGCATCGGTAACTTTCCGGACAACACAGGCGGGACCTATGCACGCCAGATTGGCACCATTTGCAGCGGCCCACTGCGCCGCCTCGGCCCGATTGCTCGCAATCCAGGTCGGCGGATATGGACGTTGTCGAGGCCTCAAGGTTAAGGGTATTTCGCTTAGCTCAAAGTGGTGTCCCTGATAAGATAGCGTATGACCCTTCAGCGCAATAGACAGGATTTCACTGGCTTCCGTATAACGGCTTGGTGCGGCGTCTGCACTGATCCCGAAATAGCCCCATTCAATCGGCTGGGAGCCGCGGCCTATCCCGACCTCGAGCCTGCCGCCGCTCAATTGGTCAAGCATGCAGATCTCCTCGAATGCGCGCAATGGATGATAAAGGTTGAGCAACAGGACGAGCGGACCAAAGCGTAATCGCCGGGTGCGCTGCGCGACGCTTGATAGAAACAGGTTCGGCGAAGGCCCTCTGCCATGAGGTGTGCAGTGGTGTTCGGCCAGGTGATACGCGTAGAAGCCGAGGAAGTCGCAGACCTCGGTCAACCTGAGACGATCTTCATATTGTCGTGCGGCATCTCGGCCGTCGTCATCCAAATGGTCGAAAATGCCGCACGTTAGTCTTGAAGGAAGGCCACTCTTCACTCGATCAATCTCCGATTATGGGCCAGGTGGCGAGTCTTGGCTGCTTTCATGCCATCGCTCTCATAGAGGTCTCGTTCGTCACCGCTTAGCGCGTTTCTCTTGGGTCCGTGAATCTGAACTTGCACGATGTGAGTGGATCACGAGTGCGCAAATGCCGGTCCGGCCGTTACTTTGATAGGAGCTGGCGAAGCGCCTCCACCCGAGCATGTGCTCGACCAGAAGCATCGTTAGCCGCTTCAGAGTTCCTGTGTCTGCGAGCCAGATCAGCTCGGCACGGCTACTATTTGTCTATCATCGGACGTAGCGTCTCCTCCAGGTAGAGATCGGGTAGCTCTGCGAGCGCTGCAACGAACGCGGCAAACGCTCCGAAAGCTGCAAGTATAAGAGAGCTTGCGAGTATCGCTGCTCCAACGACCTGAGGGCGTCTCATCATCCGTCTCACTTTGGGTTTGGGGACACGGCGTTGATGCCAATCACTTCTGCTCAACAGTTTCAACACGGCCGTCGCGCCAGCGATAAACCAGAAAACCAGGAGCCGCATTGTCTCCCTTTGTATCGAACCGGACTGGGCCGATCACGGAATCGATCGGCCGTGAACGAAGTGTGCTGGCGACGCGCGCAGCGTTGAAAGAACCGGTCCGGTTCACCGCCTCTGCCCATGCTTGCACCGCTGCATAGGCGTAAAGCGTGTAACCTTCAGCGGACAGGTTGGAAGCTTTGAGTCGGGCCACCACGCCGGCCGCATTGGCATTCCTGGTGGGGTCCGGCATGAAGGTAAACAACGCGCCATTTCCAGCGCTGCCGGTAATGGCCCAGAATTCAGAGGTCATCAACGGATCGCTCGCCATGACGATGAGTCCCGCTCTTGCTTCTGACGCCTGGCGTACAAACAATCCGATTTCGGTATGATAGCCGCCGATATAGGCGACGCGCACCCGATCCTTCTTCATTCTTGAGACCAGCGCCCTGTGATCCTTTTCACCAGCTACATAGCTTTGCCGAATGACCTGTTCACCGAATCTCTGAAGCTGTGCCTCAACCACGTCGGCGATACCCTTGCCTGCGGTGCTCTTGTCGTCGAGCACTGCGATCTTATGGTTAGGGTAGTTCCGGTGAATGTACTCAGCGGCAACGGTGCCCTGTTGGTCGTCGCGGCCGCAGATCCGAAAGACGGTCTCAAGGCCGCGTTCTGTTAGCTGAGGATTTGACGAGCCTGGTGATACCTGAATGATGCCTGCTTCGGCGTAGATGTCTGAGGCGGGAATCGACGAAGAAGAACAAAAATGGCCAACGACCAACCGGACCCGCTCTGTTGTGAGCTTATTCGCGACTGCGACAGCTTGCTTCGGGTCGCAGGCGTCGTCGGCGACACTCAATATCACCTTGGTATCGGGAAGTAGGCCCGAAGCGTTCAACGCCTCGACTGCGGCAGCCGCACCATCGCGCATTTGCGCGCCGAACGCGGCGCTGCTTCCGCTCATTGGGCCAACCACGGCGATATTGACCTCCGAGCCGCGCGCAGCCGAAGCGAGAGCCCAGAAGAGAAGCGCTGCACTCACAGCAGAAGCGTAGCGTCCATTGAACATTGTAGAGCTCCCAATGCTCACCTGAAGTGAACCCGTCAGCAGCTGTGATCAGACGTGCCTCAGGTCGAGGTTGCCTGCCAGGCGAAGCTTGCGTTACGATCGGCAGATCGCGACCACGGTAGAGTCTACAATTTGACGTTACGTGCGGTTCAAGCCTCTTAATGGGAGCCTCGATCAATGCGTCAGGGAGCGCGGATCGGCGAGGTGATGACGATCTGTCCGGTTGTGTCCATAAAACTGTCGGCCCCCATCAGAGCCGCCGATCAACCAAGCGTCATCGCGTTTACAGATTGCCAGGGCCGATCGGCAATGCCGCCGGCTGAGGACGTCAGTAGGGCTGATCCTCCAACCCGCCTAGGGCGAGATCAAGATATTGCATGAGGCAGGGATCCCAACCAGCCAGACTGCGGGGGGCGCTTAATCGTGCAAGCACCTTCAGAATCATCGAAACGCGTGAATCGGCGCCGGCGATTTCGCTGATCAGCAAGCGTGCTGCAATCGCGACAGCCTTTGCCCGCTCGCCGCAAGGATGCTCGCCCCGATCCATACAATCACGCAGATCGTCGCGGATCCGCCGCCAGCGCTCCTCGCGATCTGCAGCTAACTTGCAGGTGCATCGGGACGTCTGACTACGCGTCTCGACGCGCGACATGGCATTGAGGGTGGCAGGCAGCTCATCCACACTGACCTGGATCTCACTGTCGATGGTCATGTTGCGCAAACGATCTCGCAACAGAGTTGCTCGAGCGACTTGAAGTTCTATCCGCTCTAGATGTTTGCGCAGAAGGTCGGTGAGTGAGGTCGTGCCCTCCATAGCTTTACGGATCTCGACAAGGGAGAAGCCAAGCTCACGTAGCGCTCGAATCTGGTGAACCCGTTGCACGC
This sequence comes from Bradyrhizobium sp. USDA 4354, assembly GCF_054060315.1. Taxonomy (NCBI): domain Bacteria; kingdom Pseudomonadati; phylum Pseudomonadota; class Alphaproteobacteria; order Hyphomicrobiales; family Nitrobacteraceae; genus Bradyrhizobium; species Bradyrhizobium sp. USDA 4354. The sequence continues at coordinate 3,543,239 of NZ_JBSSDC010000001.1, forward strand.
TTTCGCGGTCGTACATCCGGTGGCCGCCGTCAGTACGCTCTGAAGCTGCTAGGAGCCCCGTGTGTTCATAATGATGCAGCGTGCGTACCGTTACTCCGGTCGCCTCTGCAAGTTCGCCAATGCGCCATCGACGCCTTCGTGGTGTAGCTTTGCTCATGTTGTTCAATTTCAAAGCCTACAACCTGACGTCACGTATGATTCAAGCTATTTCAAAGCTCTAGCTGGATCGTCTTCCATTCCAGCGCGAGAGTGGTGACTATCCTCAGAATGGCGGGGGATCAACCCTGAGGGGAAATGGTGATCAACAAGTTCGTCAGGCATGCCAGTTGAGCCTCGCCAGCCGCTGTACGCTCCAGGATGAGTTTGGCGATTGCTGTGCGATTTTCCGGATTTCGCATCGATGGGGGTAGCGCGGTGACCGCACTATCATAAAGGCTTCCCAGGACGGAAAGCTCTTCCGGATCGAACACCCCGCTGCATTGCTCCAACGTTCAGCTCCTCGTGTGTCATTGCGTCATGGCAGCGCAGGTCGTCAAGACGTTTGGCTGCGGTAGGGCCAAAAGAAGTCAGACCCGCGGCGCGAAGCGATGTACTCCAGGGTGATGCGACAGGGCAACACGCGTGCGCGACGCTAGCTTCGGCAGTGCAACAGATCGTGGTCATGTCAATCGATGTCCACCACGCTTACCGTGCGTGGAGATACGACTTCGAAGAAGCCGCATCGTCTCCGCTCATCGGAAGCCACTACTGATTGAGAGTTGACGACGACAGCTCAGCGCCCACCTGCTGTATCGAGGCAGGTGCGTCCGGCGGCCCGGTGCAACGTACGTCCCTGTCTCTAAGACCAGGTCAACAGTCCGAGCCGCCACTCGCACTCCGAGCCTAATGCCAACGGGCGAAAGACCTACAGACGTCGTCAAGATAGCCGTCCACTGCGACGATCTTTATAGAGCGGCCATGAGTTCGAGCCAGGTCTTGTACGTTGAGACATTCGTTGGGATATGAGGTTCGCAGATTGTGCGGAACGTCCTTACGGCAACGGCGAGACAGATTGTGCGAAATCTCCGGCAGTATCCGCTCGTTCCGAAGTGCATATAATGGAGGGCTCTTGAGCAGTTGCCATGCGGGTAGCCTCCTGTAACAATATCTCTCGCATCCAGAGGCTTTCGGGGTCGCTATTGTGAAGCACGGGCCATTGGACCGCCTCAGTGAAGGCAGGGAATGGCTGCGGAAGTTCGGCAATCCGAAGGGGCATCGTTTTTTGAAAATGTTTTACAAACCCCAATGGCATCGTCCCTATGCGGTTCGTGCCTACCAGCAGGGGCGGGATCATGCTGAAGCTCTGCACGAGAATGTCGATGCGCCGATTGAGGCCGAGATCGAGTAAGGATTCCTCGACCGGCGTCTTGCGCGCACCTCCGAGCTTAACCGCAACGTGGCCCATCGACATATACCGATCAAATGTAAGCCGCCGTAGCAGTTGGCTGTTCGTGCAGCAACCTACGCAGACGAGTCTCTCCTCGAATAGGGCCGCCCTGGGGTGCGCGCCGGACATGAATAATTCCGGCAAGATAACAAAATCGACTTCACCACGGCGGAGAAGCTCATCGTGCTCATCGGTGAGTGCCACCAGTTCGAAGCTGACGGCGGGTGCTTCTCGCGCGACGCGCTCCACGACATTTCGAAAGAATACGACTGTCATAAAATCAGAAAGGCCGATCCTGAATCGTCGGCTCGATCGAGCTGGGTCGAACACGTCCCGCGCGATAATTGAGAGCTCGATGTGCGTCAGAGCCTCGCGCACGGGAGCTGCGAGTCCTTCCGCGCATGAGGTCGGGACAAGTTCCCGCCCCCTCATCCCAAACAGCTCATCATGGAAATAGGAGCGCAGCCGGGCAACGGCTGCGCTCATGGCCGGCTGACTAAGGTTGATCTTGCGTGCCGCTGAGGTGAGGTTGCGCTCAGTCAGTAGAGCATCCAGCGCGACGAGAAGATTTAGATCTAGACCTTTGAAACGCATGTCTTCATCCGGCACAAACGCAATTGAGGCGCATACAACGAGCGGCGACGGGTGCGTCTGAAGCCGTCCTACCGGCTCGCCCGAATGGACATCGGTTCCATCGTGCGATCGCGAAGAGACGCTCGTGAATGACCGCAAGAATGGAGTGCACGGCGGTAGGCCGACCAGCACCGGCCGGAAACCGTCAGGAGTCCCGAAGCTGATCGGTCTCGCCGCTTCCGGCGAGCCACGAAACAGGACCCGGTCAGTTGGTTAATGGCAGATCAACCCAGTGTCCCGCCAGCACCGTGAGTTCGCCAAAGCACCCAGTCGACGGCCGCGTAGCGCAGCGTTAGTCACGGCGGCCAAGCTACAACCTGACGCAGTGTGCGATTCAAGCGATTTTATCGGGCAAACCAAACATTATTGTACCGGAGGAGGCCTGTTCTGCCGCGATAGTGCCGGGCGTCGGCTGTTTGCCGTGCAAGCGCATCAAGTCACGTGCGCGGCCACGACGCTCACCACTCGGCAAGTCTTCCCAACCGTTCGCTGTCTCTGCAGCTTCGCCCCAGAGAGGTTGAAGTGACGAAAGCGGCCGAGCACGTCGAAGGATTGTTAGCGTGGGAACGTGCCGAGAGGGGCTTGTGGTGAGCCTAGCAGCGCCTGCGAGTTGGAGGCTCCTGATGCTCAGATGCCATGTTGGATGCTTCCTCCAGCAATATCCGCCGCATCCAAATGCTCGCCGGGTCGGTATTGTGGAACGCAGGCCACTGCACAGCCTCTGTGAATGTGGGCAGAGGGAGCGGTGGTTCGACGATTCGCAGTGGCATCCGCCTTTCGAAGTGTCTGGCAAGTCGTAAGGGCATTGTGCCGATACGGCCCGTGTCTAACAATATGGGCGGAATCAGGCTAAAGCCCTGCACGACGACCTCAATTCGTCTCTTGAGGCCGTGCTCAAGCAAAAACCATTCTTCGAGGTTTGGTCTCAGCGCCCGCCCGAACTTGGCCGCAACGTGCCCCATTGAAATGTATTTCTCAGACGTGAGCTGCCGCGATAGCTGCTTGTTCGCGCGGCATCCCACGCATACGAGGGTCTCATCGAACAGGGTCGCCTTAGGGTGCGCGCTCGACATGAACAGTTCCGGCAGAATGAGAAAGTCGACCTCGCCCCGGCGGAGCAGCTCATCGGGTTCATCGGAAAATGGCAGCAATTCGAAGCGCACCGCGGGAGCTTCCTGTGCCATACGGTCCACAATTCTGCGAAAAAAGACGATTGTCATGAAATCGGACAGAATGATTCTGAAGCGACGGCTCGACTGGGTCGGGTCGAACGCGTCCCGTGATATGATCGAGAGTTGGATGTGCAGCAGGGCCTCGCGAACTGGACCTGCAAGCGCCTCCGCGCCAGGTGTCGGGACGAGCTCGCGACCTCTCATGGTAAATAGCTCATCGCGGAAATAGGTGCGCAGCCGCGCGATCGCAGCGCTCATAGCGGGCTGGCTCAGGTTAATTTTGCGCGCCGCCGCTGTGAGGTTGCGTTCCGTCATCAGAGCATCGAGCGCAACGAGAAGATTTAGATCAAGTCCCTTGAACCGCATGTTGTGAGTCTATCCATCGTGTGGATGTGTTCTATCGAAACAATCGATTTTACCAAACTGCGGGATGTTGGATAGCAAACATCGGTTTGGAAAAGTAATCGGGCATACTACGATGGCTGCTGGTCGTTCACGCGGGCTCAGAGAGAAACGTCTGGACGTGCGAGCACCCGCCGCATCGGTTTCGAGGGTGGCTATCGGCGCGACATGTGAGCCGCTTCGCTTCTTATCCGTGCGAAGATCGCTCGATCGAGGCGCCCGGCGAATCCCGATAAACCTTGGTATGCGCATTCCATCCGTTTCCATATTGGAGGTTTACTCGCGTACACTTGAGAGCGCGTTCAGCCTCATTCTAGTGTCGCGAAATAGGGGCAGGCGCAGATTGCGGATGCCAAGCATTTCGGGCGAGTCTCCAAATGGCTCGCCTGTCCACCGCATTCAGGGCGTGTCGAAGATGTATAAGAACCAGTGCGATCTGATGCCGCTCCGATGCGCCATCGATGAGGCCCCGCGCATCGATGGCATGCCGTCAGACGTCAAAACGTCGACAGCGATGCTGGCCGAGGCGAAAAAGCTCCGTGGTGCAGACAAGTTCTGGTTAGTTCAATCGCCGCGTCGGCATCGTCCGGCATATCGCGCTCAGGGCATTGGCCGGATGACGAGCGCGAACCATGCGATCGCTTCATCGCGAGCGAAGGCGCGAGGCGCGGTGCAGGCCAGAGGTGCCGAGCTCCGACGGGGCATAGCAGCGCATTTCAGTGTTGACCAGCGCTTTGGCGGGTAGCGAGTTCACGTGACCATCTCTGCTCTTAATTCCACTGGCGCAAGGAAGCCCGCCATGAACATTGCCGTATCCCGGACTGCGGAAGCTCCCTCTGCACGCGCTCAAGTGCAGTGGAGCCGTCGCTGGGAAAGCGAATTGCAGCTCACCGATCATGCCGAACTCGCCGAGTTCTTCCGCAAGAGTTACGGGCCGACCGGCGCGTTCAATGCGCAGCCATTTGAGGGCAACCGAAGTTGGGCCGGGGCGAGGCCTGAGGTCCGCATTATCGGTTACGACGCGCGCGGGGTAGCTGCTCATGTCGGGCTACTACGCCGCTTTATCAAGATCGGTGGGGTCGATCTGCTCGTTGCCGAACTGGGGTTATACGCGGTGCGTCCTGATCTTGAAGGGCTGGGAATCAGCCACGCAATGCGCGTGACGTATCCGATACTGCACGAGCTTGGGGTTCCATTCGGCTTCGGTACGGTTCGGCCTGCGCTTGAGAAACATATGACCCGACTGGTCAAAAGGCAGGGGCTCGCCACCCTTATGTCTGGCATTCGCGTCCGCTCCACGCATGCCGAGGTCTATCCCAATTTGTCGCCGACCCGCATCGAAGACGTGATCGTGGTGGTTTTCCCGGTCGGGCGCTCGATAAGCGAGTGGCCGGCCGGGACGATCATCGATCGGAACGGGGCTGAGCTGTGAAAGAGCGTTTCTCCCTATCTGCTGTCCGTTGCGACTACGCTGACGTGAGCGGAAGTCGCCCTGTCTATTTGACCTTTGACGATGGGCCAAATCCATTTTGCACGCCAGAGGTGCTCGATGTGCTGGCGCAACATCGGGTTCCGGCGACGTTCTTCGTGATTGGCACGTACGCGGCCGACCAACCTGAACTCATTCGACGAATGATTGCGGAAGGACATGAGGTTGCGAACCACACGATGACGCATCCGGATCTATCCAGATGCGGACCTGCGGAGGTACACGATGAAGTGCTGACGGCGAGCGAGGCGATCCGTTTGGCTTGCCCGCAGGCCTCGCCCAGGCACATGCGAGCACCTTACGGCATATGGACACAAGAGGTGCTCGCCATGTCAGCGAGAGCTGGTCTCACAGCTGTGCACTGGTCGGTCGATCCGAGAGATTGGTCCCGCCCCGGGGTTGATAGAATTGTGGATTCGGTACTGGCGAGCGTTCGCCCGGGTGCAATTGTGCTCCTGCACGACGGATATCCTCCTGATGAGGAGAGACTGTGCGCTGATGCCACGCTGCGTGATCAGACGACGATGGCGCTGTCATATCTGATCCCGGCCCTACAACGGCGCGGGTTTGTAATCCGTCCACTCCCTCAACTTCACTGAAACAAAAAACTGACACCCTATGGACCTGCTCGCTACAACCAGTGCTGTCGCCGTTTCGTCTTATGCGCTGCTCTCGACTGTCTACAAGAGCGCGCAAGCGCTTTATGCCCAGCCGACGATTAAGTCATCGCTGCAGGACAACCTGGGACAATCGGAGGTAGTCCTTCCCTCTGTAGACGTCATCGTGCCATGCTTCAACGAAGATCCAAACACGCTCGCCGAATGTCTGGAGTCGCTTGCGAGTCAAGACTACGCCGGAAAGCTACAAGTCTATGTGGTCGACGACGGATCTGCAAATCGCGACGTTGTCGCGCCAGTGCACGAAATCTATGCGAGAGATGCGAGATTCAGCATCATCTTGCTGGCAAACAACGTTGGAAAGCGCAAGGCGCAGATCGCTGCAATACGCAGCTCATCCGGGGACCTGGTGCTCAACGTCGACTCGGATACGATACTTGCTGCTGACGTTGTCACGAAGCTTGTATTAAAGATGCATGACCCGGAAGTCGGTGCGGCCATGGGTCAGTTGATAGCGAGCAATCGCAGCGAAAACTGGCTGACCAGGCTGATCGATATGGAATACTGGTTGGCGTGCAACGAAGAGCGCGCGGCACAGGCTCGTTTCGGTGCCGTCATGTGCTGCTGCGGCCCATGTGCCATGTATCGTCGTTCCGCGCTCGCCTTGCTTCTTGATCAATACGAAACGCAATTCTTTCGCGGGAAGCCGAGCGATTTCGGCGAGGATCGCCATCTAACGATCCTCATGCTCAAGGTGGGGTTTCGAACCGAATACGTCCCGGACGCGATCGCAGCGACAGTCGTCCCGGACAGCCTTGGCCCATATCTGCGTCAGCAACTCCGCTGGGCGCGCAGTACCTTTCGGGACACGTTTCTTGCATTACGCCTGCTGCCAGAACTCGATGGCTATCTGACGCTAGATGTTATCGGGCAAAATCTCGGCCCGTTGCTTCTCGCCCTTTCATCACTGGCTGCGCTCGCACAGCTCGTAATCGGCGGCTCTGTACCCTGGTGGACTGGATTGACGATTGCAGCAATGACAATGGTCCGGTGCAGTGTGGCAGCCCTTCGTGCTCGCGAACTGCGGTTTCTCGGCTTCTCGCTCCACACACCGATCAATATCTTTCTCTTACTTCCTTTGAAGGCCTATGCGCTTTGTACCTTGAGCAACAGCGATTGGCTATCGCGCAAGGTCGCCAATGTGCCGGCCGAAGGGGAAAAGAAGTCTGTCATCCTGCACCCGAATGCTGGACGAAGTGCTGCAAGTGTAGGGGGGAGGCCTAGTACAATTCGTAAGGCGGGGTTTTCGCACGGTCCATCAAGCTTGGCGGCGACGGACAGTGTTTGCGGCCGCGATCGTTCGACTGCCTACAAATAAGTGGTTGACTCATGACCTGGGACGCAAACCATCAGCTATTAGAGCGAGAGTTGGCTGTCGACGATCCATGGCGCCTCGACACTAGTTCGTTCGAGCAGGAGCGATACGCCCAAATGCTCCGGATGTCGCGTTGCAACGGAGATGTTGCGTATGCCCTCGAAGTAGGATGTGCAGCCGGCGCATTCACGGACATGCTGGCCCCGTTATGCGAACGACTCACCGTGGTCGATGTCATGCCGCAGGCGATCGAGCGAGCGCGGCTACGGACCAGGAAATGGTCACATATTACGTGGGTGACCTGCGACATTCAGCGGTTCTCGACCACTGAGCAGTTCGATTTGATTGTCGTGGCCGAGGTTCTTTACTTCCTCAAGGACATTGTCGAGATGCATGCGGCTATCCGCAACCTGGTGAGTATGCTTGCGCCAAATGGAGCGCTGATTTTCGGGTCCGCACGTGATGCCACGTGTCAACACTGGGGGCATGCTGCTGGTGCCGAAACGGTGATCGCTCTCTTAAACGAGAGCCTATCGGAGGTCGAGCGTCTGCACTGCCACACCGAGTCGGTCAACGAAGACTGCTTGATCGTCCGGTTCCGGAAGCCGGGTCACTCGTCAGAACAATCAAACGTCGGTCACTAGGCCAGGGGGGCGTATGCGCATCTGCGGCATCAAGTTAACACATGACGGGGCAATTGCTGTCGTCGAGGACGGGCGGCTTGTCTTTTGTACCGAGCAAGAGAAGCGCGGCAACAGTCCACGCTATCAATCAGTCGACAATCTCGATGCAGTTGTGCTCGCCTTGGCGGAGCATGGCCTGGATCCGCGGGATATCGATCAGTTCGTCATTGACGGCTGGGATGGGGAGATTGAGTCGCAGTTCCAGGTGCTAAGTGGAGCTGTGCCGATCGAGCTTAAAGGGGCGCCATATGTCGAGCGCCATGCTGAGGGCCTTCTTGATTCCGTCGACGGCTTTGGCCTGATCCTCGGAGGCAAGGTGTTTCCATATAAGAGCTATCCGCACGTTACGGGCCACGTCGCGTCAGCATATAGCACCAGTCCCTTCGCGAGCGCGGGAAAACCCGCGTTCTGTCTGGTATGGGACGGCTGCATCTTTCCACGTCTTTATTATGTCGAACCTCGGGGGGCACGGCTCATTGGATCCCTGTTTCCGATGATTGGCCATGCCTATGCTGCCGCGGGCCTTCACTTCGGGCCTTATAGACAGCCGAACCGCTCCAGTTGGGATTTGGGCATCGCCGGCAAGCTGATGGCCTACATCGCCCTTGGCTCTGTCGACGAAAGCATCGTGGCAGTGTTTCAGGAGCTCTATGAAAAGCGCTTCGCGGCCGACACGGAGCAGGCTCGTCGCTACCGCGCTGATATCAACAATGCCGAATCGTCTCTTGCAGCTATGCACGACTTCTTCGAGGCAAGCGCATTGCGCCTGACGGCCAAGCGAGCGGAGAACGTCCTTGCGTCGTTTCATGTGTTCGTGGAACGTCTTCTCGTCAAGGAAATGGCGATGGTTCTGCTGCGACACTCGTCGCTTCCGGGAGCGCGAAATCTATGTGTCGCCGGAGGTTGCGGTCTCAATATCAAGTGGAACAGCGCGCTTCGTGCGACAGGATTGTTCGATGATGTCTGGGTGCCGCCGTTTCCGAATGACAGCGGCTCGGCAATCGGCGCCGCTTGCGGTGCGATGGCGGCGCAAAATGGCTTCGGGGCATTGGAATGGTCAGTCTACAGTGGTCCGGCCCTGCAGGACAGCGAGCTTCCGTCGGGCTGGGAGGCCGCCTCCTGCAATCTGCGTGAACTTGCGGCGATTCTCGCCGACAACAAGCCGATCATCTTTCTTTCCGGGCGCGCCGAGCTTGGGCCACGCGCGTTGGGCGGCAGAAGCATTCTTGCAGCCCCGACCTCCCCGGCAATGAAAGATCATCTCAACGACATTAAGCGTCGCGAGCACTTCCGGCCGGTGGCGCCGATCTGTCTGGAGGATCGGGCGCCGGAGATCTTCAGCCCAGGTACGCCAGATCCTTACATGCTGTTCGATCACCAGACCCGGGCGGAATGGCGCGACAAGGTCCCCGCTGTAGTCCATCTTGACGGCTCGGCGCGGCTGCAGACAATCTCCCGTAACTCTCCGCACAAAATCGCCGCGCTTCTCGTCGAGTTTGAGCAACTCACGGGCATTCCGCTGCTCTGCAACACGAGCGCCAACCTCCACGGACGGGGATTCTTCCCGGATGCTGCGGCGGCCTGCCAGTGGGGACGTGTCGAGCATGTGTGGTGCGACGGCCTGCTCTGGACCAAAACAGTCGTTAAGAAGCCATCGTCTGCGGAACGACTTCTGTCAGCCTAAGATGAACATGTCCACGGTAGCGATCGACCTTGCCGGCGTGAAAAAGTCATTTGGCGACAAGGTCATCGTCAATGAACTGTCGTTCTCGGTTGCGCGCGGAGAATGCTTTGGTCTGCTTGGGCCAAATGGAGCTGGCAAAAGTACGATTGCGCGTATGCTCCTCGGCATGATTTCGCCGGACGGAGGCAAGATTACGGTCCTCAATGAGCCGGTGCCTTCCCGCGCTCGTTTAGCGCGTGTGCGCATCGGTGTGGTGCCGCAGTTCGATAACCTTGAACTCGAGTTCACCGTGCGAGAGAACCTGCTTGTGTTTGGCCGCTATTTCGGCATGAGCGCTCGCAGGATCGAGGCGGTCGCGCCCTCGCTGCTTGAGTTTGCGCGCCTCGAAAGCAAGGCGGACGTGCGCGTCTCCGAGTTGTCCGGTGGCATGAAGCGGCGGCTGACGCTGGCGCGTGCCCTGATTAATGATCCACATCTACTTGTGATGGACGAGCCGACGACTGGTCTGGATCCTCATGCACGCCACCTGATTTGGGAACGCCTGCGGGTTCTGCTTGCACGTGGCAAGACGATCCTCTTGACCACTCACTTCATGGAAGAGGCCGAACGCTTGTGCGATCGGCTGTGCGTGCTTGAGAGTGGATGCAAGATCGCCGAAGGCAAGCCTGACGCCTTGATTGATGAGCATATTGGCTGCAACGTCATTGAAATCTATGGGGGGGATCCACATCAGCTCTGCGAGCTGATCAGGCCGTATGCGCGGCACATCGAAGTGAGTGGAGAGACTCTCTTTTGCTATGCGCCATATCCGGAGCAGGTACGCGTGAAACTGCGCGGGCGAGCGGGCCTTCGTATTCTGCAGCGCCCGCCGAATCTCGAAGACGTCTTTTTGCGGCTCACCGGGCGCGAGATGGAGAAGTGAGCGATGGCTGAAAGCTATGCGGCGGTAATGCCCGCTAACGCGTACAACTGGATCGCGGTATGGCGTCGGAACTTTCTGGCATGGAAGAAAGCCGCACTTGCATCGATTCTGGGCAACCTAGCAGATCCTATAACCAATCTTCTTGGCCTCGGCTTTGGCCTTGGGCTGATCGTGGGGCGCGTTGAGGGGACGTCGTACATCGCGTTTCTGGCGGCTGGCATGGTCGCGACTAGCGCCATGACGTCTGCGACCTTTGAAACCATGTATGCAGCCTTTGCGCGCATGGATGCCAAGCGCACCTGGGAAGCGATCCTCTCTACTCAGCTCACGCTTGGCGATATCGTTCTGGGTGAACTGGTGTGGGCGGCCAGTAAGTCCGTTCTGGCGGGAACAGCGATCGGGATCGTCGCTGCCACGCTGGGTTATGCATCCTGGCCATCCATTCTGTATGCGATGCCAACAATCGCCCTTACTGGCCTTGTCTTCGCCAGCCTGGCGATGGTCGTCATATCTCTTGCGCCAAGTTACGATTACTTCGTGTTTTACCAGACACTTGTCCTCACTCCTATGGTGTTTCTGTGTGGCGCAGTCTTTCCGATGAGCCAACTGCCCGGCTCATTTCAGCACTTCGCCGGCTTGTTGCCGCTCGCACATTCGGTCGACCTTATTCGCTCGGCGATGCTTGAGCGCGGCGCCGACAGTATTGCCCTGCACGTCGGTGCGCTTTGCGTTTACGCGGTATTGCCCTTTTTCGTGTCGACAGCACTGTTTCGGCGCCGCCTGCTGCGTTGACGTGAGTTGAGCGATAACGGAGAAACTCAAATCGATGCAGGGTCACGATACTTTCTGCGGTAGCTCGGGAAGACCTGGTCTGTCACAGCAGTTGCTGAATGGCCTTAAGAGAGCCGCGATCGAGCCAGGTCTACCTGTTCAGTCGATTGGTGCGGACGCCAGCACAGTTATTTTCTGAGCGCCTGTGCTAGCCGCCGAGACGGACTTTGAAAGATACTGGTTGTGCCGTCTGGCCCGCGCAGCCGACGGAGCGTGACTGTACAGATTAGATAAATGGAACGGCAGTTGGCCTTCCCGTCATCATCGAATGGAGAATGAGATGTTGTGCCTGGGAGTTAGTGGCGGTCTTGACCGAATCTATGAAAGCTCGCCGGAGCTGCCGAATACATTTCTTCACGATGGCGCTGCGGTTCTTGTGAGGGATGGCCGCGTGATCGCTGCTGTCGAAGAGGAGCGCCTCAATCGCGTTAAGCACTCCAACAAGTTCCCGAGCAAGTCGATCCGATACTGCCTTTCCACCGCAGGGGTTTCGCTCGGTGAGATCGACCGTATCGCGTTCTACGCGACCGAAGCCTACTGCAATACCATGCTCGAGCGCCTTTCTGTTTCTCAGCCCGTTCCGTTGGACGCCAAACTGTTGCTGCGGCAGTTGCTGGCACGGGAGTTCGGCGCCGAGATCGATCCGTCCCGGCTTTCCTTCGTGAATCACCACGAGGCGCATGCCGTGAGCGCGTTTGCCATGTCTGGGTTCGAGCAAAGTCTCGTTTTTACGATCGACGGCGGTGGCGATTTTCTCTCGGGCTTATTGGCGGTGGGGTCTGGCACCGAAATTGCGCAACTTGCAAGCTTCCCGGAAAGTAACTCTCTGGGGCTGTTCTATCTCGAGACGATCCGATATCTCGGCTACGGGTTGTTCGACGAGTACAAAGTGATGGGGCTTGCCCCATACGGTGATCCCGCTCCCTATCGCGAACTCTTCGCGCAGTTCTACGAGTTGTTGGACAACGGTGGCTATCGCGTTCACCTGGATCGAATCGGTCCGGCCCTGGTCCGCAACATCGATGTTCGGCGAAAAGGAATGCCGTTTACCCAACAGCATCGAGATGTCAGCGCTTCGCTGCAGGAAGCGCTGGAGCGGATCGTGTTTCACATCCTGCGCCACTATCGCGAAGCGACGGGCATGACTCGCTTGTGCCTGGCTGGGGGTGTAGCCCATAATTGTACGCTGAACGGCAAGCTGCTTTATTCCGGGCTATTTGACGACATCTTTGTCCAACCCGCGGCGCACGACGCCGGTTGCGCTCTCGGCGCTGCATTGATGATGTCCAACGAGCTGGGCAGGCCAGCGCCGCGCGAGCGACTGCCGGACGTTTATTGGGGGCCCGATCTCGGGAACGAGCAAGCCGTTGAGCAAGAGCTCAACGCATGGTCAGGGCACCTCGACATTCAACGAAGTGATGACATAGCATCCAGTGCGGCGGACTGGATGGCAAATGGCGCTGTAATCGGCTGGGTTCAGGGCCGGTCTGAGTTCGGCCCACGTGCGCTTGGTAACCGCAGCATTCTTGCGGACCCGCGGCCTGCGGAGAACAAAGACCGCATCAACGCGATGGTCAAGAAGCGTGAGGGCTATCGTCCGTTTGCGCCATCTGTACTGGAGGAGGATGCGAGCGAGTTCTTTGAGTTCCCGGACGGCAGGCGGCAGCTCCCCTTCATGAACTTCGTGGTTCGTGTGCGTGAAGCCAAGCGTAACGTGCTCGGTGCGATCACGCACGTTGATGGGACTGCTCGGCTGCAGACAGTATCGCGCAAGACAAACCCCACCTATTGGGATGTAATTAATGCGTTCAAGAGGCGAACCGGCATCCCGGTTCTTCTGAATACGTCATTTAACAACAACGCGGAGCCGATCGTGGAGTCCGTTTCAGATGCGATCACCACGTTCTTGACGACTGACCTAGACGGACTTGTTGTTGGGCCTTTCCTCGTTAGGAAGCGGGCAGCATCCCTGCAGGATTGGAGTGCACTGGGCGTTTCATTGCCGCCGTATGCATCCCTTCATCGTGTTCGCTCCCACACGGCGCCAGATCGTCAGGAAACGGTCTGCGAGATCCGCACGGGACATTCCGGCCGCGACAGTATGCGTATCTCTTATGAGCTTTTCGAGATCTTGATGCGGATCGAGGGCGAGGCGTCGCTCGGCTCGCTTCTCGACGCAACCGTGCTGGGCCAGGGCAAGCGTGAAGATCTCGTGAAGGAATTGCGGCTCGTGTGGGAGCTGCGGGGCGTCCGCCTGCATCCGCCGCGCGCGGCTTGCGGCCGCAATAAACTGCAAAGCGAAACATAGCCGGAGCTCAGAGCATGGCCATGCTTATGCCTGCATGTGAGGAGGCCAGGCCATCCGACGCACAGGGGTCATCGGCCATCCGACTGAAATCGGCACGTCGACGCAACACCGCTGAAGAAAGACGGAAAGTGTTGAGAGAACGCGGCCCATCACGGAAAGCGCTGCTATGAAGTTCTACCGACGCAGCTCGCCGGCACCGCGATTTCAGACCATGACGCCGGACAAGATGATACGTGAGATGTCTGCAACGACGTCTCTTGTCCAACCAGGAGCCCGGGAAGAGGCAATGCAGATGCTTAGCGGTTCGAGGAATGAACGGTTCGTGGTTTCCCGGCGACGTACGGGGTTCGGCGACTGCCTGTGGTCACTGGCGGCTGCCTGGCGTTTCGCAAAGCAGACAGGACGGACGCTAGCGATCGATTGGCGGGGATCTTGCTATCTCGATGAGCCATCCACCAACGCCTTTCCAGTCTTCTTCGAACCGGTTCAAGACATTGCTGGCGTGCGGGTGATTTGCGACGACAAGATCAATCAGTGTTCATTTCCGGGACCATTCTTCCCGACATGGTGGAACAAGCCATCCATCGATTGCGTCTATCGCCCGGACGAGCAGATTTTCCGGGAGCGCGACGAACTCGATCAACTGTTCCAAAGTCGGAAAGATAGTGACGCTAACACGGTTGTGTGTGATGCGTGCCTGATGTGGCGCTGCGATCAGGAGGCCGAACGCGAGATCTTTCGGAGCATCAAGCCACGACCTGAAATTCAGGCTCGGATTGATGCTATCTACCAGGAGCACTTTGAGCCGTACAGCGTAATCGGCATTCATGTCCGGCATGGCAACGGCGAGGATATTATGGGGCATGCTCCCTACTGGGCCGACCCGGAGCGCGCCTTGCGACAGGTCTGTAATGCTATTGAAAAGGCCAGTGGTTTACGTCACGCAAAACCCGTGAGGGCTTTCCTGTGCACGGACAGCGCGCTCGTCCTTGAGAAGGTGTCGACTTTATTTCCTGATGTTTTCGCGATCCCAAAACGATTCCAGGCGCATCAGGCTGGCCCATTGCACAACGCCGCGCTCGGAGCCGAAGGCGGCTTTTCCGCCCTCATCGAAATGTATCTCCTCGCGCGCTGCGACACCGTGATCCGTTTTCCCCCGACGAGCGCCTTCACGCGCTATGCGCGTCTCTTTGCCCCACGCGTTATAGAATTCGATTTGAACGAGCCGAGCCGCTTGATCCTGATTGAAGAAACCTCACAAGAGCTCGCGGCTTCATGAAAGTCGTAGCCCGCTTGATCGATCTGATTGCCGCTCTTTGCATTCAACAATACTGGCAGTTGTTTTCCGGGCGGCAATTGTCTGCCCAAAGCGATGCTTTGCCGCGAACTTCCACCGGAGAAAACGATGCGGCAGCCGAATGCCTTCCGCTGAAGCGCGACGTCGACAACAATGGACCTTAACGTGCTGCCGCCACGTTAAACAGGTGGAATACGCCTTCGTCTTTTCGCCTCGGGCGGATCCGCAAGTCGAAGCTAATCGGTGGTCGATCGCGGATGAACATGTCGAAAGGTGTTTCGCTCAGCCGGCGAGTTCCGTCGTGGCGGTCGGGCATTCGTTGGTGGCGACGGGCGCTCTCAAGATCCACTATTTTGGGCTAAACATTCAGTACGTCAGGTTCTGGTCCGGAATCAATCCGGCCGGCGCTGTGCCAGTGCTGGACACAGCAGAGCAGGGCGCTATGAAAACAGCGTTAGTTGCGGACGAATCTAACGTACGAAGCTACTAACGTCAGTTTTCGAGTTGACGCCGCTACTGGCCGCGGCCGCTATCCTGATCCAGCGTTGCGTCGACGAGAGGCGCTGGCCATCCGCTCGTTCTTCCAGTCGTGCGAGGAAAGAGAGCGCGGCTCGTAGCTTTGTCTTGACGCAGGCGAGTGTGCTCGCGACATTACGTAGGTGATGCACCATTGCTGTCACAAAGCACACGGACCGTGTCTTGAACTCGCCAGACATTCCGCGTGCGCGACATTAGGACGCAAAACGGGAGCGGATTTACGTGCATCGTAGTGGCACAAACCCTGCTACGCGTGCGCCGGCGCAACAGGAGAGGAGGCGGGCGTGGGTCTCGATCTGCCAAATGACGATCTGATCAGAGGCCCGGTGCCCGAGACACACTTGGGTTGCCCCTTTGACGCCGATAAAGCCCGTGTTCATCGCGGAGAACAGAAGGCGATGTTGCTGACCGGGGCATCGCGCGGAATTGGTCATGCCACGGCCAAGCTGTTCTCCGAGGCGGGCTGGCGCATCATTTCTTGCGCGCGCCAACCGTTCGACGGCGAGCGATGCCCCTGGGAGGCAGGAAACGAGGATCATGTCCAGGTCGACCTCAGCAATCATCGAATGCTGCCGCGCGCGATCACTGAGGTCAAGAAACGCTTGGCCGGTGCACCTCTGCACGCGCTAGTGAACAATGCCGGTGTCTCGCCGAAAACGCCCGCTGGCGATCGGATGACGTCGTTGACGACGTCAATCGAGACTTGGATGAGGGTGTTCCATCTCAATCTGGTGGCCCCGATCCTGCTGGCGCAGGGTTTGTTTGACGAGCTAAGAGCCGCGTCAGGGTCGATCGTGAATGTGACTTCGATTGCGGGCTCGCGGGTGCACCCGTTTGCGGGCAGTGCCTATGCCACGTCTAAGGCTGCGCTTGCGAGCCTCACGCGCGAAATGGCCCACGATTATGCGCCGCATGGCATTCGCGTGAATGCGATCGCGCCCGGCGAGATCAGGACGGACATGTTATCGCCCGACACAGAAGCGCGTCTCGTGCCAAGTATCCCTCTTCGCAGAGTGGGAACCCCGGATGAAGTGGCCAAGGTCATCTTCTTCCTGTGCTCGGATGCGGCGAGCTATGTCACGGGGGCCGAGGTGCCGATCAATGGTGGGCAACATCTGTGAATCGGCCGACCTTGGCGACGCAGCTGACTTGAGCTGCAGCAGCGGTACTTATGTTCTCCGCTGACGACGCGCACGCAATCCGAAAAAATGAAATGAAGGCACACCGTAAGTTTACCGTCGTGCCATGAAAAGGTACTACGGTTCTATGTCATCTCGTCAACACTTGGCGTTAGATCGAGAGTGACATGCAAAACGAAGCTCGCCAACCAGGACAAGGTACCAGGGAGGATGATCAGGAGAACGGAGCCCGCCTCATGCTGGATATACCTTCCTCACGTGAAAGACCTGCCTTGCAACCTGAGCCGGAGGGTAAGCTCTCGGGGGAGCCGTTGCGTGAGAGCGCGCTGACTGGCATCTTCGAAATATCGAAAATGCTCACCGCTCCTTGTCGGCTCGAAGTCACGTTGGCCAACGTTGTTGGTCTTCTGCAGTCGTTTGTGCAGATGCGACACGGCATCGTCTCACTGGTCGATGACGACGGCATGCCGGACATTACAGTGGGCGCCGGCTGGAGCGAAGGCAGCGACGAACGTTACCGGATGCGACTGCCGCGGAAGGCAATCGAGCAGATCATCGCGACGGACAGGCCTCTTGTCGTCGAGAACGTGGCCGCCGAGCCGGTATTCAGCGCTGCCGACCGGGAAGTGCTCGGCGCCTCTGATGATGTGCCAGTGTCGTTCATCGGGGTTCCGATTCGTATTGATCCGAAGGTCGTGGGTACGCTGACGATCGACCGTATTCGGGACGATAGGTCGAGTCTCGGGCTCGAGTACGATGCGCGACTGCTCGCCATGATCGCCAACCTGGTGGGACAAACAGTGAAGTTACATCGCTTGTTCGCCTGCGATCGCGAACGACTGATGGCGGAGAAAGACCGGCTACAAAAGCAAGTACTAGAGCTCAGGCAACCCGCTCGGGAGCGCAAGAAGCTACACGCCCATGGGATCATTGGCGACAGTCCGGCGCTGCGCGGGCTGCTCGAGAAGATTGCGGTTGTAGCCAGATCTAACAGCACGGTTCTGCTGCGTGGCGAATCCGGTACCGGAAAGGAACTCGTAGCCAAGGCCATTCACGAATCATCGTCCCGCGCCAGGCGCCCGTTCGTTAAGCTGAATTGCGCCGCGCTTCCTGAGACCGTCCTAGAATCTGAATTATTTGGTCATGAGAAAGGCGCTTTTACCGGTGCGTTCAGCTCGCGCAAGGGTCGCTTCGAACTCGCTGACAAAGGAACGCTGTTTCTTGACGAGATCGGCGAGATCTCAGCTCCGTTCCAGGCGAAGTTGCTGCGCGTTCTGCAAGAGCAGGAGTTCGAGCGCGTCGGCAGCAACCAAACCGTTAAGGTCGATGTTCGAGTGATAGCTGCGACCAACAAGAACCTTGAAGAGGCTGTCGCCAGAAGCGAGTTCCGCGCGGACCTTTACTACCGCATCAGTGTAGTTCCATTACTGTTGCCACCGCTGCGCGAAAGACGCAGTGATATTCCGCTGCTTGCCAGGGAGTTCCTCAGAAATTTCAATAACGAGAACGGCCGTACGCTGACCTTGGAGGCGAGTGCGATCGATGTACTGATGAACTGCGGCTTTCCGGGAAATGTCCGCGAACTCGAGAACTGCATCGAGCGGACAGCGACGTTGTGCGCCGGATCATCGATCGTGAGAAGTGACTTTGCATGCTGCCACGGACAGTGCCTTTCTGCGATGCTGTGGAAAGGCAAGTCGGACGAGAGACCAGACCAGCCTGCACCCATGCCATCGGCGCCCGCAAAGTCCACCATTCCGCTAGCTCAAGCGACCCAGCCGGCCCAGGAGTCTGTCGGCGGCGAACTGGCCTCACTGGGGCCTCCCGGCACAGTTCTCGTTAGTGGCGCGAAGATGGCCGATCGCGAACGGGTCATTGCGGCCATGGAAAAATCTGGCTGGGTGCAGGCAAAAGCAGCGCGCCTGCTCGGACTAACGCCGCGCCAGATTGGCTACGCGCTAAGAAAATATGGAATCGAGATAAAGCGGTTCTGAACGACGACATTGGTCGGAACTGCTACTGCCAAATCGCTATATGAGGACGATCTCCGATAGGCAATCTCATCGCAATCTGAAGGGAATGGGTCCGCCCTCGGCGGTGACTTGGCCACGAGCGAAACCACCCCGCCCGCTTGCGAGGCTGCTGTCGCAAGGCGGCGCTCACCTGGTTCGGTGAGAGATGGACCTGCGCGCCATGACATACAGAGCGTCACCTGCGGGCCATGCAAGCGCGAACCGTCAGTTGCGTCTAACAGCGCTACCATGCCTATCCGTCGATCAAGATCGGACTAGTGAGCGGCAATGCTCATTGACCATCACCGGTCCGCCGCCCGCTCGTGATTAGCGGCGGTAATGTGTCGCAAGCTGTCCTCGCGTCACTCAGCTGGCGTGCCCTGCGGAATAGCGCTGTCGCAGCCCCGACCTGTGTCGGCATTCGTTCGTCAGGAAGAGCGGCCTTGAGGGCGCATCACTCGTCTAAGCCTCTGTGATGGCAAGCCGATTTCAAGAGGGCGGCGATGGTACAACACTTGCTGTCCTCTTCGCAGCTGTCGCAACTTTTGGAGCAACACCGTGCACAATGTCGTCTGCATCAAACAGGTTCCGGACTCGGCGCAGATCCGCGTGCACCCCGTGACCAATACAATCATGCGTCAGGGAGTGCCGACTATCATCAACCCATATGACCTCTTCGCGCTCGAGGCCGCGCTGGAGCTGCGCGATCGGTTCGGCGGCGAAATTACCGTGCTTACAATGGGACCGCCATCGGCGGAAGATTCCTTGCGAAAGGCGCTAACTTATGGCGCCGATCGCGCCGTCCTACTCACCGATCGCTGCTTTGCGGGCTCCGACACCCTGGCCACAACGTATGCACTTGCAACAGCGATCCGAAAAATTGGTAAGGAATATGGCCCGACAAACCTCATTTTTACGGGAAAGCAGACCATCGACGGCGATACGGCGCAGGTTGGGCCCGGCATAGCAAAGCGGCTGGGCGTGCTGCAGCTAACCTACGTTGCGAAGGTCAGATCCCTAGATCTTGCCGCCCATACAATTGAAGCAGAACGACGCTCCGAAGGTGGTGTCCAGGTGCTGCACACCAGGCTGCCTTGTCTCATCACCATGCTGGAGGCAACGAATCAGATTCGGCGCGGCGCGATGGCGGATGCCTTGCGTGCCGCACGTGCCCAAATCGTGAAATGGAGCGCGCACGATGCCGGTGTCGAAGACATTTCTAAATGCGGCCTCAAGGGCTCGCCGACCGTCGTCAAGCGAGTGTTCGCTCCCTCTGCGCGGGCTGAGAAGGCGGCGCTGGTTGAGGCCGCCGAGCAACCGGCGCAGGCATTGATAGACGCTATTTTCAAGCATCAACCGAAGCTCGAAGCCGATCTTGCGGCACTTGTCCGTGACGCTTGATCTAGAGAGTCCTGGCAACGATAGATCGAAACGGTCCAAGGATGTACCAACACCAAGAGGCACCCGCGTTTGTGAGCGCGCAAGATGTAGCTAGGCATCTCAGCCCGCGACCTGCGTTTTTTGGTCCATGGCGTTCTTCGATTGCTCGCGATCACCTGGGACCACATGTTCCCTAGACCACGTTATGGCCTCGATCGATGCCAGGAGTTGGCCGCGATTGTCAGGCGCATCGACAAAGGGCTGCGCATGCGTCCAGATCCCACTGTATGGTCGTGTTCGACGGCTTTGAGGCCAGTGCTTCGGCGTGGTTGTCACGCGCGAAGACGGTATACGGTCAGCGACCGCGATCACTATGCTAGCCCCGAACGCCCAAAGCGCTGTTGCGCTGTTCAGGGGCGCGAAGCCCACCTATATGGCACCTTGGGACCAATCTCCGCAATTCAACAGCCCTATACCCGTTGTGAGTGGCGGCTGGCTCTTCCCCGTTTGGTTTCTAACGGCCGTGCAAGGATTGTCAGGTTCAATACACTTGCAAAGAGGATTCGGTCGCTAGCATTTTGTCAATGTGTTCGGAATTTGCGGAGTGAGTGCACGAGTTGGCACGGTGATTGCTGTAAACGTTCAAGAAGACGGCGTGGCGGCGCTCGCAAACGCGAAACCTAGCGGCGGTCTCTTTGAGAAGCTCGTGCCGGCCAGCAGCCGGCATTTCGCGCAGCTTGCGGCCCAAGGCCTCAAGAGCCAGATAGATGCGGATAGTCCTTGCAATGCTGTATCAAGCTCACAGTGGTTCGATGAACTGGCAGGAGCAGCAACCGCGGGGGCTTGATCCATTCACGACAGATCGCGAAAGCTGGAAGCGCCCGGGCGACCAGACACGCCACTCGCGCGTGTGACGTTAGCCTCCCGATGGCGTGCGCGGCGCAATATCTCACCATGAATCTGCAAGCGAATGCTGGCCATGCGGAACATTCGAGGCATCGAACTGCTCGTGGACCGGAATCCGACTGGATCGCCGCCACTCAATTAATGACCGCGATCCCTTCGATGCGCGTGAGCAGGACTGAGCATGCCGCTGTCTGCTACCGCGACGGTGGCCACCAGGAATTTCGCCTGGATGGTGAACGCGATCACAAGCCCATCGAAACCAACGAACGCGCGGCTGCCAATAGTTGGCCCGAACATGAAGTTGCCTCGTTAAGGACCGTTCTCTCCTCATCGCCAGGGGTCAAATGACATCTCAAGCGCCTCGATTTACACCGGATCAGCCTCCGCAGATATGCTGCGAGTACTTGACTGAGCAGGCGCGAGCCTTGTTCGGCCTGCACCCATTCGCTGCGGAGATGTCCGAAGACCAGGTCGCTAGCCTGCTGCCTGAATACCTGGCGATGTCACAGGCGTTCCCATACCTGCAGGCGGGGTCGCAAAGGGATCTCATATTCGATGCAATTCATCGCAATCGAGATCTTGCGAGGGACATTGAACTGACCAGCGTGGTCGCAAATTTCATCTGTTGGGATGAGACGGGTGGTTATCGCCAAATTCTCCAGGGCGGCAAGGCGGCGCTACCCGATATTCTGGTGACTGAAAACTTCCACTCAAACCTGCTTAGAAAGGATGCTTCGCGATTGCTCGGCAGAGCAATACAGCCCAATTATAGCGCCGCGACGAAGCGCTACCTGCATTCTCTCTATGCCGGATTGTCATCGAAAGACCCCTTAGTGCGTTGCGCCTACATGGTCGCTTTTGAGCTACATGCAGCGGATATGATCCAGTCGCTATGGACCACTCTGGTCAAAACCTTTAAGGTGCGGTCTGACGATCTTGAGTACTTCCGCAGCCATGTCGGCGGAGAAGATCCCGCCGAGAAGTATCACGGCGAAATGACAAGCCGGCTGATTGGCAAACTTGTCCCGGCTGACCGTAGCGGTCGCTTTTTGGATGAATTCGATCGAGCCTATGAGCTTAGCTTACAGTGGTGCCGCGATTTGCTCCGAATTGTCTCACTTGAGGGAGATGATCATTCGGACATCGAACATCATGGTCGTTGTCATTGCGGTTCTGTCAAGTTCTACGTCCGAGCGCCGCGCGAGCTCTCTGCGGTTCGATGCAATTGCTCAATCTGCCAAATGTCTGGATTTCTGCACTTGCTCGTACCTGGCGATAAGCTCACCATTGAGTGCGGCGAAGAACTCCTTACTGCGTACCAGTTCAACAAGAACATCGCTCGGCACACCTTTTGCCGGGTTTGTGGCGTAAAGCCATTCTATAGGCCGCGGTCGAACCCCTCCGGATTCAGCGTAAATATTCGATGCCTGGATAACAGGACCATCGAACGCATGAGAATAAGCGAGTTCGATGGCGAGCATTGGGAACAAGCATTCCGCTCGATGCACCAGGACCTGGAGCCCTGCGTCGAAGATCAAACCCTGGAGTGAACTCGAATGGCGCGCGCAATGAATGATAAATCCCGTCTGCTTTCAGAAGAAGCTCTGACAAAATACCGCATAGAGCTGTTGGTGAAGGGGACGGTCGTGATCGGCCCTCAGATATTGTTCACCCAAGATGACTTGGCGAAGATCGATCAGCTGCAGGCTGAGATTCCCGAAGAACGAGTGAGCGAGGGAGATGCCGGCGACTCGCACCATGTCTTTGTCAAACGCGTGAGGGTAGACCCGCCCGGCCGCGCTCCTAGCAACGTGAGTGGTGCAGCTCCAGGGCAGATCATGGAACTACTTGAAAGGAAAGACCGCAGCTTCGCGCTAAAAAAGATCTTGGGAGCCACATCAGATTACGTGATTCGCCGATGCCAAATGCATCGGATGCCTCCTGATTCCTTTGTTGGCATCCATCTGGATGCTGCGAGCGATCCGGATTTCGAGTACGCGGTGATTGTGCAGCTCGCGAGAGACTTCGAGGGGGGTGAGTTCGTGGTATATCCAAGCGGGTACGAACACCAGGTATTCCGACCGCCATTTGGCGCCGTACTTGTGACCACATGTAAGCTTCGGCATGAGGTGAAGCCTGTACTGACCGGCGAGCGCCGATCGCTGGTCTACTTCTGTTCAAAACGCAGCGGCGCGAACCGCCGGATCATCGAAAGCTCTACCGCTGGGCTATGAGGTGGGGTGGCTGCCTGTAAAGGCCACTACGCGTAATCCGAGCAAAGGTTGCGCAGGGTGTTGTGGCAAGTCATCGTCGCGGCCCCGAACCGGGAGGCGTGTCGGCGCGTGTGCGATGGTGTCCTCGCGATGCGCGGGGAAGCCCCGTTGCGGTAAGGTTCTCGACAGCTACCAGACCTAAAGCGGGATGGGGTTGGTTGAATCGATTTGGGATTCCCAAATCAGTGCGTTTCTGATTCACCATGCTGGCTGGATGGAGGCCAGCATGGATGGGCAAGCCTTATTCGCTGGATCTTCGTAAGCGCGTCGTGGCTGCGATCGAGGGTGGGATGTCCCGCAATCGAGCGGCCAAGCAGTTTGGGGTAGCGATCAGCACGGCCATCGGCTGGATGCAGCGGGTCGAGGAGACCGGCAGCGTTGAGCCTGGCCAGATGGGCGGTCACAAGCCGAAGGCGGTGTCGGGAGACCACGCAGTCTGGCTGTCGCAGCGGATCAAGGACGGCGATTTCACTATACGCGGTCTCGTTGCCGAGCTTGCCGGTCGCGGTCTGAAGGTCGACTACCACTCGGTGTGGGACTTCGTGCATGCCGAGAAGCTCAGCTTCAAAAAAAAGCGTGGCGGCTGGCGAACGCGATCGAGCCGAGGTCGCGCGGCGGCGAGCCCAGTGGGCAAAGTATCAAGGACGCGTCGAAGCTGAACGGCTGGTTTTCATCGACGAGACCTGGACCAGGACCGATATGGCCCCCTTGCGGGGATGGGCGCCGCGCGGGAGCAGACTTCACGCAAAGGTCCCCCACGGCCGCTGGAAGACCATGACCTTCCTGGCGGCCCTGCGCCACGACCGGATCGATGCGCCATGGTTCATCGAGGGGCCAATCGATGGCGTGAGCTTCCGCACCTATGTCGAGAAGGTTCTCCTGCCGACCCTTCAGCCCGGCGACATCGTCGTCCTGGATAATCTCGGCAGTCACAGGAGCAAAGCCGTCCGCCAGCTCATCCGTTCAGTCGGGGCCAAGCTCTTCTTCCTACCAAAATACTCGCCCGACCTGAACCCGATCGAACAGGTCTTTGCCAAGCTCAAGCACCTCGTCCGCAAAGCTGCCGCGCGAACCGTCGACGCGGTCTGCGCCGCAATCGGCCACGCACTCGATGCCTTCACCGCCGATGAATGCGCCAACTACCTCAGAAATTCAGGGTATCGAACTTAATGCCATCGCGCTTTAGTGCAAAACAGCCGAATGCTCAGGTGATTTGGGATGGCATGTCGCGAACTGGGGCTTTGCAGTGTCCATCAGAAGAGGAGCCTCTTCTGATGCCCCTGATCGCGCTCGATCTTTTGCTCGATGGTCCTGCATCAGCCGAGTCCTTGGTATTTCGAAAGTGAGACCGGATGGACTTTACCTCAACTCGCGGGGGCTCCAGCAGTCGGGCAGCGCGGGCCCGCAAGAGAACTTATCGGTTTCCCGTCCGCAGACGCAGCGGCTTTCGAACAGCAGTTGACGGAGATCGCCAATGCAGGTGGCGGCGTGCCGATGCAAGTCTCCGTTCATCAAGTCGGCGCATCCTTACCTGAGGGACAGCCCCTTAGGGAGGCGGTAACACGAATACTCGATGCTACCGCATTTCGGAAGGTCTCCGGCGATGCTGATCGCCGCCGGGCCCGCGCCGACCACGAGAACGTCCCAGACGCGGTCGTCGTCCACGCCGTTCACACCTCATCCTGACGAAACTGATGGCGGGGCGGCGTGGTCCGTTCGGGCGGCGCTTCGAGGCCCGCTTGGGACAGAGTCGGCTCCGGTGTCCGCTCCCGCAGCGACTCGATCCGGGTAATCAAGGCAACTTTTTTTCGTTCGGAGCCGGCATTCGCGCGATCGCGGCCAGTCTCCACGTGGACTGTTCCGGGAAGCCAACGTCGCGCAGTGCCTGCGGCGTTTGGCGTGGTTCGACCATCCCGAGCGTTGCCCACAGCTGAGCCATCTTGTCAATGCGCTCGTAATACGTGCGGCCGCGAACGTCGCGCAGCCAGTCCTCCCGCAGCAACGCGTGCTGGAGACGTTGCAGCCCTTGGGTCATCAAACGGATCGGTGACGTTAGCGCTCGCTCGCTCGAAAGCGGCAGAGCTCAGCACTTGGTCGGGCACGCGCGCGCCCCAGAAGCTCGGGAATGACAAATATGTGCTAGGGGAGTAATCGGCGCTGGAGTTGCACGATGCTTCGTCGGTCTGCCAGGGCAGGCCGAGCCAGCGCGTGAGCGCATTCCTGGGTGGCCAGGGCGCCTTTACATTTAAGATCGTGGCGCGGATCGGGCTGCGCAGCGCAGCATGGCTGATCGGCCTCGTTGCCGTCTGCGAGATTGTCCGGCTGCTCAATCCGCTCGGGCGTGGTCGTACGATCTCGACTTGAACGACGAGGCGTGACGACATCGCGTCTTTGGACTTTTCCGTCAGGGAGGCACGGCGCGATCTGCGCCGTGCATCGAGGAGCACTTCGTACGCTCCTCGGCACCGAACCGCAGGGCGCGTTGACGAGCACGATCTTCGCGCGGCTCGGGCGCAGCACGGCTTAGGTCTTGCCAAGCCGCCCGCCGAAATTCCCGCATTCCACAGCCAATCTGAGCGGAAGCTCAAACGAATCGTTGACACTCGCTCGCGAATATCACCACATGTGGGCGTCACGGTTCCGCTAGATCGCAAGATTTAGTGGCTAAGAGGGAAGCCGGTGAACTGCGCCAGAAGGCGCGGAATTCCGGCGCTGCCCCCGCAACTGTCAGCAGCGAGCTGCCTCCGACAATCGTCACTGGTGCTTTCGTGCCGGGAAGACGGGATGCGAGCGACGACCTGCGAGCCAGGAGACCTGCCGTGACGATCTGAACGTCCACGGGCGGGGTGTCCGGCGGTCGCTTGCATGCACCGTCCGGCATTTTGCTGCGGGCGTTTCTGCAGCGTCCTTCCCTATCAGCCCCGTTCAAATACAACGCGCGCATCACGGGGCCTATTGATGTCACTGAACCTTCACGACGCGGAAACTTCCTCCGCACCCATCATCCAGTTGCGTCCACAGTCGCTGGCGCCCGCTTCGAGCGAGCCGGCCATGCAGATCATTCGCCGCAACGGCAAGGTCACGCCGTTCGATTCCGCCAAGATCGCGGTTGCCATGACCAAGGCGTTCCTCGCGGTCGAGGGCACCACCGCGGTTGCCTCGCGCCGCGTCCATGAGAGCGTCGAGCAGCTCACAGTTGAAGTTGTCAGCGCGCTGATGCGGCGGGCCGGCGAGGGGCGTACGTTCCATATCGAGGACGTGCAGGACCAGGTCGAGCTCGCCTTGATGCGCAGCGAGCACCACAAGGTCGCGCGCGCCTATGTGCTGTACCGCGAAGAGCGAGCGCGCCAGCGAGCCGAGGAGGCAGCCACCGAGGCGACCCCTGCCGCGGCGCCGTCACTCCATGTCACGCTCCCCGACGGCTCGCGCGTTGGTCTCGATAGCAGGCGCCTCGCGCTGATCATCGGTGAAGCCTGCGCCGGCCTCGATGGTGTGTCTGCCGCCCCCGTTCTGGCCGAGACCACCCGCAACCTCTACGACGGCATCAGCCAGGAAGAGCTGGCGCTGGCCTCCATCATGGCCGCGCGCACGCTGGTCGAGCAGGAACCGAACTACGCCTATGTCAGCGCGCGTCTGTTGCTCGACAAGCTTCGCGGCGAAGTGCTGTCCTATGTCCATGGCGCCCCGACGTCCGCCTCGCAGGCGGATATGGCAACCCGCTATGGCGAGTATTTCCCGGCCTATGTGAAGACCGGCATCACGGCCGAGCTGCTCGATCCTGATTTGGCCCGTTTCGACCTCGGCCGGATCGCCGCCGCGCTCAAGCCGGAGCGCGACCTGAACTTCCAGTTCCTCGGCCTCCAGACGCTCTACGACCGCTACTTCATGCACGTGCGCGGAAAGCGCATCGAATTGCCCCAGGCCTTCTTCATGCGCGTCGCGATGGGGCTGGCGGTCCGCGAGATCGATCGCGAAGCCAAGGCGATCGAGTTCTACGATCTGCTGTCGTCGTTCGACTTCATGGCCTCGACTCCGACACTGTTCAATTCGGGTACGCTGCGCCCGCAGCTGTCCTCCTGCTTCCTCACCACCGTCTCCGACGATCTCGACAGCATCTTCAAGTCGATCAAAGACAATGCGCTGCTCGCAAAATACTCCGGCGGCCTCGGCAACGACTGGACGCCGGTCCGCGGCCTCGGCGCCCATATCAAGGGCACCAACGGCGAAAGCCAGGGCATCATCCCGTTCCTGAAGGTCGCCAACGACACCGCGATCGCCGTCAACCAAGGGGGCAAGCGCAAAGGCGCGGTGTGCGCCTATCTGGAGACCTGGCACGTCGACATGGAGGAATTCCTCGATCTGCGCAAGAACACCGGCGACGATCGTCGCCGTACCCACGACATGAATACCGCCAACTGGGTGCCGGACCTCTTCATGCAGCGTGTCGACACCGATAGCGAATGGACACTGTTCTCGCCGGACGAGACGCCGGACTTGCATGATCTCTACGGCGAGGCGTTCAAGTCGGCCTACGAGGCCTACGAGGCAAAGGCGAAGGCCGGCGGCATGCGCGTGTTCAAGACGGTCCGCGCGACCGATCTCTGGCGCCGCATGCTGACGATGCTATTCGAGACCGGCCATCCCTGGATCACCTTCAAGGATCCCTGCAATCTGCGCTCGCCGCAGCGCCACATGGGCGTGATCCATTCCTCGAACCTCTGCACCGAGATCACGCTGAACACCTCGGCAGACGAGGTCGCGGTCTGCAATCTCGGGTCTATTAACATGCTCGCCCATGTCGGACCCAACGGGCTCGATCACGCCAAGCTGAAGCGGACCGTCACGACCGCCGTGCGGATGCTCGACAACGTCATCGACATCAATTTCTACACGATCCCGGAGGCGCGCCGCTCCAACATGCGTCATCGCCCGGTAGGCCTCGGCCTGATGGGCTTTCAAGATGCGCTCCAGGTCCAGCGCATTCCGATCGCGTCCGATGCGGCGGTCACCTTCGCCGATGTCAGCATGGAAGCGATTTCCTACCACGCCGTCGAGGCGTCGTCGGATCTCGCCGCCGAGCGCGGCCGCTATCCGAGCTTCGAGGGTTCATTGTGGTCGAAGGGCATTCTGCCGCTCGACTCCATCCAGTTCGTCGCGGAGTCCCGCGGCGGCCTCGATGCCGACCGTTCCTCGACGCTGGACTGGGATCGCCTGCGCAAGAAGGTGGCCGTAGGTGGTATGCGCAACTCGAACGTGATGGCGATCGCACCGACCGCGACGATCTCCAACATCTGCGGCGTCTCGCAGTCGATCGAGCCGAACTACCAGAACCTGTTCGTCAAGTCGAACATGTCCGGCGACTTCACAGTCGTGAACGAGTTTCTCGTGCGCGATCTCAAGGCGAGTGGATTGTGGGACGAGGTGATGGTCTCCGATCTCAAATATTTTGACGGCAGCGTCGGTCAAATCGACCGCGTGCCCGATGATTTGAAGGCGCTCTACGCGACCGCCTTCGAGATCGACAGCGCTTGGCTGATCGAGGCGGCCGCGCGCCGGCAGAAGTGGATCGATCAGTCGCAGTCGCTCAACCTCTACATCGCCAACCCCTCCGGCAAGAAGCTCGATACGCTGTATCGGCTAGCCTGGCGACGCGGGTTGAAGACGACCTATTACTTGCGCTCGCGTAGCGCCACCCATGTCGAGAAGTCGACGTTGAAAGGCACCGACGGCAAGCTCAACGCGGTGTCCGCTGCTACGGCCGCGTCGCACGCGCCTATCATGATCCCGACCGCAGCCGCACCGGATCTCGACGGCATCAAGGCTTGCCGGATCGACGATCCCGAATGTGAAGCGTGCCAGTGAGGAGATGACGATGCTCGACTGGTCCGATACCGAAACCACGGCGGCCGCTCTGGCCGCCTCAAGCCTCGCCGCGGCGCTGCATCCGCAGACCCAACTCAAGCTCGAGCCGGTCGATCCGACCGGCCTGGGGGCGATCGACCGCGCCGGCGGCCGCGTCTCGGTCGACGAGAAGCGGATGATCAACTGCCGTGCCGACGTCAACCAGCTGCTTCCGCTGAAGTACAAATGGGCGTGGGAGAAATATCTCTCCGGCTGCAACAATCACTGGATGCCGACCGAAGTTTCGATGCAGGCCGACATCGCCCTATGGAAGTCGCGGGACGGCCTGACCGAGGACGAGCGGCGCGCGATCAAGCGCAATCTCGGCTTTTTCGCTGCTTCGGAGTCACTCGTCGCCAACAACATCGTGCTGGCGATCTATCGCCACCTGACTAATCCGGAGTGCCGGCAGTATCTGCTGCGGCAGGCGTTTGAGGAGGCGGTCCACACCCATACCTTCCAGTACATCGTCGACAGTCTTGGCCTCGATGAGGGCGAGCTGTTCAACATGTATCGCGAGGTGCCGTCGATTACCGACAAGGCGGCCTGGGCGCTCAAGCACACCCAGCATCTGGACGATCCGTCGTTCCAGACGGGCAGGCCGGACAATGATCGCGCCTTCCTGCGTGACCTCGTCGCCTTCTACGTCGTGTTCGAAGGAATGTGGTTCTATACCGGCTTCGCGCAGATCCTGTCGCTCGGCCGCCGCAACAAGATGGTCGGCATCGCCGAGCAGTATCAGTACATCCTGCGCGACGAGAGCATCCATCTGAACTTCGGTATCGACGTGATCAACCAGATCAAGATCGAGAATCCGCATCTATGGACGCCAGCATTCCAGGACGAGATTCGCGGCATGATCCGTGACGCGGCCGAGCTGGAGGCTGCCTATGGCCGCGATACCATGCCGCGCGGCTTCCTCGGGCTGAATGCGGCGCTGTGCGAGCAGTACATGCACTTCATCGCCAATCGCCGCTGCGCCCAGATTGGGCTCGCGCCTGTCTTTGGCGAGGTGGAAAACCCGTTCCCGTGGATGTCGGAGGCGATGGACCTAAAGAAGGAGAAGAATTTCTTCGAGACCCGGGTGATTGAATATCAGAATGGCGGAGCGCTCAGTTGGGACTGAGCGTCGGGTCACGATGGCGACCAGTGCCTTTTCCTAGAGCGTTAGCCGATCAGGTTGCAAGTAGCCTGCGGCAGTGAAGTAGTTTGTGGATTCTGCGGGCGTGTAGGTGTCGATGATGCGCCCGACAGCATCCCAAAGGCCGCCGACGGTGCGTTCGCGGCCTTTCGCAAGTTGGCTTTGAGCTTGGCGAAGGCGTTCTCGAAGGGGTTGAGGTCGGGACTGTAGGGCGGAAGATACAGGAGCGTAGCGCCAGCCGCCTCGATCAGCTCGCGTATGTGCGGCCCTTTGTGGCTGGAGGGATTGTCCATGACGACGATGGCTCGATCTGGAAGCTCAGGGATCAGCACCTTTTCAACATAGGTCTCGAAGGCATCGCGGTTGATAGGACCATCGAGCACCCAGGGCGCGATCATGCCGCGCGTGGTTAGAGCGGCCACGCAGGTTGTCGTTTTCCAGTGGCCGTGAGGAACGCTGGCCCGCAGGCGCTCGCCGCGTCGGCAGCGACCATGCGTTCGCGCCATGTTGGTCGATGCCCATGTCTCATCGATGAAGACGAGCCGATCCCGGTCGAGATTACTCTGGCTCTCGCGCCAGGCTTCACGCCGCGTCACGACATCCGGGCGATCCTGTTCCGAGGCATGGGCGGTCTTTTTTTACGCGTGATCTTGTGGCGCTCGAAAAAGCGGCGGAGCGTGCCATAACCAAAGGACAGGCCTTGTTTGCTCAAGCTATCACGCAATTCCTCGATGGTGAGGTCGGGCGCCGCCTCAAGCAGGGTCATGATCGTTCCCTGATGGGCATCAATCCGGTG
Source organism: Bradyrhizobium sp. USDA 4354 (assembly GCF_054060315.1). Lineage (NCBI taxonomy): Bacteria > Pseudomonadati > Pseudomonadota > Alphaproteobacteria > Hyphomicrobiales > Nitrobacteraceae > Bradyrhizobium > Bradyrhizobium sp. USDA 4354. The sequence goes on from NZ_JBSSDC010000001.1 coordinate 3,574,163, forward strand.
AGACTTACGATGGCCGCCTTGAGCTCTCGGCTGGGCATCACCTTGCTCCCGCTCACGAGTTCGCCAGCGGCTTACGCTTGCCGCACTGACTCCAAATCGCTCGCCAGCCTGAAACGCCACTTCCAATACAGGCAAGCACACGTTCACGAAGATCCATCGACAGCGGTTTTGCCATGCCCGCCGGCCTCCAATCCGGCGACTAGCTTGAATCACCAAATCGCTGATTTGTGAATCCCCAACGATTCAGTCAGATGGGCCAACGCTCTAGATCATCTGCGGGCCGCGCAATCGGCAGACGGAATCGCGCCGAATGCAAGCCGAGTCAAAGCGGTAGTGACCCCGTTCCATTCCGAGGATGCTCGGCTTATTTCCGGGCTGGAAAAGGCACTTGTCGCAGCCAGGTACGAAGAGGCCAGCGCCGAGGCTACTGGCCGTTGTATTCGCAAACTGAGCCAGTGGCTGTTTGCAAACAACAAGCCAGCCATTGCTGGTCGGACCGGTGCGGAGTCGCTGGACAAAGACGTGGAGGCATTCAAAGCGAGCGGCGGGGACCAGCAAGTGGTTGCGGCGCTGGCTCATCGCCGGGCCTCTCGGTCGGCCGCCGGCATAGCGCCGAGGAAGGGCCGACCTGTCCTCAGCCCTTATCCCGAGGATGCTGACCTGATCAGAGATTACAAGGCCACAGAATCTAAGCCTACTGCCAGGAACTATGCGCCTTTTCTGACCGGTTTCAGCGACTACTTGCGTCAAAACCACAAAGAAAGCATTGCTGCCCGCCTGTCCGACGGGTCGCTGGTGAAAGATGTCGAGGCCTACAAGAACTCTGGCGGCCATGCGAAGACCGGTGCCGCACTGGCTCATCTTCTGAAGTCGCCGGCGGGCGTTAGAGCCATAGAACTCAAGCGCGCTGCTGACGCTGCTGGGCAGCATCCCGCGTCCGCGGGATCTATCAGCTCGCCTGTGGACCTTGCCATGGCAGAGGACGACCTGCATCTATTGGCGGCTCTGGACGTACCCGGAATGTCGTCGTCTCTCCAACCAGCCTGGAATCAGCAACAGGCGAAGTGTCCCGAAGTGTCCCCAGGTCCGTCGAACTGGCACTACGACGACTGGGCGGCCGCGGACGAACCGATCGATGCACTTGATTGGGGCGACCTCCTGCGGAGCGAGGAGGTTTTTGAGCACGGCGCAGCGGACTCGAGGCCAGCCAAAATAAGGAGGATCGAAAATGGTCCGCAAGACGGGCCGATCGAGCAGCAGTTAAGCCAGATCAGCAGTTCAGAAGTCCGCGCTTTAGCGCAGCCTGCAGCCGATCAACTGGGTGTCTCACTATGGCAGACACAGAGTGGACTTGATTACGAAGCAGCACCGCACTCGACCGTGAGACACCTCGAGGAGGCCGCTGCGCGGCAAAGCGCGCCTCAGGGAGAGGTCAACTGGCCATTGCATCTCCCCGCAAGTTACGATCCGGATGTCCTTTGGGGAATGTTGGAGGACCGCCCGCCGTGGTCCGGGTCAATCAACCCTGATCAGCCGCAGGAGATAGAGCAAGCTGCATCGGCTATTGGGGCGACCTCAAGCTGGTCGCTGCCCACCTCGTCCAACTTTGATTGGAGCATGTTGCCGACCACGCCATCCTCTCTCGAGCTTCGGTCCTGTGATGTCGAAAGCCGTGTGGGGGCTCTGGTTAATTTGCTATCGCAGGAGTTGCGCGATGATGCCCACTTTGCCCCAATAGGCACCCCACCTGACGCACAGATCGCGGCTGAGATTCCGGTCCCGCTCCAGGGGCGGAGCGCACCGCTGCTCGGTGTCACGGAATGGCTAGGCGATGAGCATATCACGGCCGACTACGCGCTCATGGAAGAAGAGTTGCAGAGGAGCGATCCGGATCTCGCCGCCCAAACCCGGTTCCTTCAACCCGCGCAAGCGCAGCTGCTGCGCTTGATCCCGAGCCAGAGCGATCGCGTACAAACCTTCCGGCAGATCGTCAACGATCAGGATGGCAACGATACCGCCAACTTCCTGTTCGTGCCTGTGAACGATGGTGCCGCTACTGGCGGCGGCGCCCACTGGTCGCTTCTGCTGGTTGATCGGCGGGTGCCCACCGCGCCGGTTGCCTATCACTATGACTCCGCCGGGTCTCGCAACAGAACCGTTGCAGAACCCGTCTGCAACCTGGCGGCATGGCCCGGCAGCAGAACGGCCATGCTTGCGGAGTCTATGTGGTAGACGCAACGCGAGCGCTGATTGGACGATTGGCGCAGGGCGAGCGGCCAGACAACGAGCCGCTGCACCTCGGGCACCTTATCGCCGATCGGCCAGCACTTCAGGAGCGGCTTAAGGGGGGCGCGATTGGGGCTGACAGAGCTCGAGCAAGGCGAAGCAGACATTCACGTCAATCGTCAGGTACCGATTTCCAGCGCGTGCCAAAGCAGGGGCAAGTTCGGATGAATTGAGCGGTTGAAGATATCGTCGCTGGGATCTGAATCAAACCATTCTCAGTAGCAGGTGCTGCAGATGGCGGGCCGCGGGCCTATCGCGCGCAATCACAAGGCACTCCACCGTGCCAGCCTCTTCGTCGGCGGCAAGCGGGATCACGCCCTCCTTGCGTGTGCGGTCGAACAGAAATCCGTTCTTGACGAAACGATCATGCGCTGTTTGGAAAGATCGTGATCGAACATTTCTTACGGACAAAATAACGTTGCAACCGGAATAGTCGAAGCCCAGCAGCCGGACGGCAATGCTGTGTAACACCGAGCCGCCACCCCAGCGGCCGTTTGCTTCATTAAACAGCAACCGTCCGTCATCCGCGAAAATGGCGTCAATGTTGATCATTCCGCGATATCCCAGGTCTCGCGCAAGCGCCACAAATCGGTAGGCATGCGCCTGGGCGGTCAACCATTGCTCGTTCCCCAGGTCGCTTGGAAGCTCAAGTCCTGTCCAGATCAGAGCTCTTTCGGATCGATCCGCGCTTTTACGCAGACGTATGTTTCCGCTGTTCATGAAAACGATTGAACCATCATCCTCGATTTCATACTCAAGATAGAACAAAGACCCGGCCAGGTGGTACGATTCCACGACCAGCGTCTTACACGATGCTGTTGTCATCTCAGACCAAAGCGCGTCAGGATCAAACGACGGCCATGAAATTCGCCGGGTATCTCTTGCCCCAGGTAGTGGATCGCTTTCATCGCCGGTCAAGATGACATTTCCGACTCCACCGGCTCCATTGTCCAGCTTTACAATGACGCTGCCGGTCTCGGTTCTGAGGGAAGTGACCGCTCTGAATAGTTCGTTTGAGTCCGTCGTGACAGATCCATTGGGCAGCGGAAGTGCGACGCTTGTCGCCAATTGACGGAAGTGGCTCTTGCGGTTCAACAGATCAGGCCCTCGCTGCAGAGCGAAGTCGTCGCCGGTCTGCGGTATGCCTAGCATGGCCGCCAGGCGTGCGACGCCTTCAGTAGAGTAGCAGGGATACAATCGCCAGGTTGATTTCTGACGAATATGTCTGTTGATTCGCTCAACAACAGTCTTGGACAGGAGTGTGCAATCATCAAGCACCGGCGATTGGCTGCCGCCTTGAGGTACAAGCACGCAGAGACTTGATGCGGCGAAATCGAGCGTCGCGCCAATGAAGGATAGCAGATCCGCCGGGATGACTACCGGGGAGACTATCAGGTCACCCTCATGAGCGAACCACGCTGAACGGTATGCCGAGTTGGCGGCCAGCGAAAGTTGAGCTGGTGTCAGAGCGGCGCCCGACATTTGAGCTGTACCGGCATTCATGATCAGAATCCGCGGCATCCGCGACCTCCGGGCATTTGGACGCGATCAGACAAGGATCGTGATGCAACAATGCTGAACTTGCTGCGCCGTGGTGAGGCACTGAGCGAAGCTTGATTTCGCGCCGCATCGACCATTGCATCCCCAGATAATTCGGCCTGCTGAAGCTGAGGATCGCGATCCGGTCTCCCCTCTGGACGGCGAGCTGGCTCTGGAGGCGAGCGATCCGCTCGGTCTGTCGGTTGAGGCTGACGTAGCTGAGAGTCTGCCCTTCGAAATGGATCGCAGTTTTGTCGGGGACATACGCACCGTTTCGCTCGATCAGGCTGCAGAGATCCAACTCGTTATTCATGGACGTCAGACCCGCACAGTACGTTTGTCGCGAGTTGCTTCCGCCGCAACCCGGAACTGCTTGGCGAGGCCCCGATCACATGCTTCGGTTGGCCCTTGGACAGGCTATGATCACACGGCCTTGGTAGGATCCGGTTTTTGATGGTTGTCATGGATTGCGAGCAATGGATATTGCTTGAGGGATCTCAGGCGATTGATCACTCACTCTGTTCTGCTGGGCGGCGGTCGTGTGCATCTGTCCGTAGTGATAGGCACACCACGAAGACAGTTTCTTGCCGCGTCTTTGATATACAGGCTCGCCGCACATATAGGCCTCTCTGGCATCTCCATCTTTGAAGCCGATAATGCAACGGCATTGGCCTTCAATATGGTCGACTAAAAGGACCTTCTTGACGCCGTCGGGCTCTTTCAACTTGCTGCTCCATAATGCCAAGCAATATCTTCCGATGCCGCGCTGGTCACGCGGAGCGACACTTGCAGCTCAGGCTCTTTGAAAGCCTGACGCCGTTCTGAGGCCCGCCGTCTGTCGCACCTTTGCGCGATGGAAATGCCTCGCCAGCCACGGGAAAGTAGTTTGAATAGAGCGGAAAGCCGGTTCGGCGAACTGATTTTGGCGCGGTGTCGCGCCAGAGGAGGGGCTTGTTTCAGATTCGGGAGGCAGCGCCCCCCCGTAGGGGCTTCGGATGGAGGTTCACGTCGATCAATTCTGACCTCATCGGCTCTCTGGTGGCCCGGCCTAAGACAGCCAGATAGTCTCGGTTCCTGACTGCCGAACCATTCAAAGCTGCGTGCGAGCCATCGCGCCGCAATCGGGACTCGGTGTATAGCCCTTCCGGCCAACCCGCCACCGGGGATCAGGATCATGACCGACCATCGGGGCGTGGATCTGACCAGCTGAGACATTCGCAATCCTTCACAATCCCCGCGGCGACCAAGATCCAACCTCAAAACCGTACAACTTAACGTTACGTCCGATTCAAGCTCTTTTTGGCAGCCTGTGAGAACATGGCAAGCCCTCAGGCTGCCGGAAAAAAGGCCGCCGGCCGGTCTGGTGTCGCACGCTTTCAGCGCTGCGGTTGGCGTCAAGAAAGTTCGTCTCCCTTTGAGATCGGGGTCGCTGCCGACGAGCCCATTGTCGGAAACGCTCGCCCCTTTGCGACCAAGTGCTCGCTACCGTTGCAGCCGATTGCGTGCCTGACCTCCGCTGCGCCGTCATTGAATAGCTCAGTCACTTCTGTCCGACGCTGACCCTGCAATGCCAAATGCGGCATCCGACCGATAGTTTTCGATCAGGTCGGTCTGATTGGGGGCGCGTAGCCTGTAGCTCTTGGAGGAGGGCGAGGAAGGATCCTGCGAATGTGCCGGCGGCCGTCATCCAACGCACGTCGCGGTCGCTGACTTCGCCTGATGCCGGGATTATCGCAGCGTCTGATAGAGGCGGTGCAGCAGCCGCGCGCGAGGTTCAATCGACGAGATGTAGAGTTGCTCATAATACGTATGCGTGCCCTTGCCGTCGAGGCCAAGGCCGTCAAGGGTCGCGGTATGCGGCGCGGTGAAATTGCCATCGGAGCCGCCGCCGCTGAACGCGTCGAGCAGCTCGAAGCCAAGCTCGGCGGCGAGCTCTTTGGCGTGTGCGTAAAGCGCGGCACCGGCGCTGGTCTTCTCATATGGGGGCGGTTCAATTCGCCTGATACCTTCACGCTGACGCCCTCGGTGCGCGAGCTGATGCCGAGAAACCTCGGCACCAGCTCGTCGGCATGGGCCATGGTCGGGACGCGCATGTCGACTTGCGCATAGGCCAGTTCCGCGATCACGTTGGGCCTGGTCCCGCCGCGGACGACGCCGACATTGACGGTGATACCGCGTGTGAGATCGTACATCGCCGCCAGCGTGTGGATCACATGGCCGAGTTCCCGGATCGCGCTGCGGCCGTCCTCGGGGTGCGTGCCAGCATGCGCGGGCGCGCCCTTGACGAATACGTCGAAGCGCGCAACGCCCTTGTGCCCGGTGACGACCTTGCCGCCGTCGCGAGCCGGCTCGAGCACCAGCACGTATTTGGCCTTCCGGCCCTTGGCCTCGATCAGCGCGCGAGGTTGGGCTGCCGATCTCTTCGTCCGAGACGTAGAGCTGGGTGATGCCGAGCGGCGGGCGTGCGTCATCGGCGCAGATTTGCCGGAATGCGTGATAGGCGAGATAGGCACCGCCCTTCATGTCGTAGATGCCGGGGCCGAACGCACTGTCGCCCTCGATCTTGAATGGGAGCCGTTCGATGGATCCCCTTAGATGAACGGTGTCGAGATGGCTCAACACCAGAATGCCCGGTACGCCCTGCCCCAAGAAGAGCGGGTGATCAAATGATCGCCGCAGCCGTCGCGCCCCGCAACGCGCTCGACGCTGGCCGGCAGGTCGCGATAGCCTGCTGCGACGACATCAGCCAGTTTGTTGATCTGATCCGGCCGCTCCGTCGGAGATTCGATCACGACCCAGCGGCGAATGCCCTTGAGAATCGGGGCGATTTCGAACCCGTTGCTGGACATAGTTATCTGACGCCTTTGAATTCGATTGTCATCGCTTCTGCAAGATGATGACATCACCCATGTACTCACTCAGAATCGAGCCCGAAGATCTAGAGAGGCGCCAACCGTTGTGACCCGGTCATGCCTCTGGACTCGATCTTGCTTCGGCAAGGACGCTACGCGCCTGTCGATCATAACTGAGCTACCAAAGCTGGTAGTTTTCGACGGGATTCTGCAGCAGAGGCCGTACTGGACTCGGACGTTCTGGTGAGCTGTGTCGATGTCCCTGTAATCGTAGGTTGGCGCAACGTTGAATCTCTTCCGCCAGAGAGTTTCGCGACGCCACCAGGTCCGGTGCGTGCGCAGCAGTCGGTCTGCAACGTGAGCTGTGATCTCGACCCCGAAACGTCGTTTGGTCGGGTTCTGAACTCACCGTCAGTCCTCGTCGTCCGGCTGCCGTTCCGGTCGTCACGATGGCGACACCGCTCGCCAGACTTCGCATGACCTGACGGAACTCTGCCGGTTGGATAGACGGCATATCCCGAATCGCAGGAGAGAATTGGTGGCTGATGATCTGCCTCTGGAGTTGTACCCACTTCTAGTTTCTCCATACCCAGAGACGACTTTGATTGCTGTTGGGCCTGTAATGAGGTACCTGGTGCCGGAATTGCGTGACGAGTAAGCTCAGATTGAGACCGGGTATGACTTCGATGTCCTCTGGATCAGCTACAATCATGACTGGACGGACGTGCAATATCTCGCCGCGTTACGCCGGATCGGCGATTGCAGCGGCAGAACTGAGAATTGCCGCCGTCACTTGTTTCAGTAGGACCCTCTTCAAGCAGAGAACCGCGCTGAGCGGCCCGGCGACGCGCCAGTGCACATGGAGTCGTAGTCGCGATCCGACCAGCTGGGCTGGAACCTCGCTGGGCCGCCCCGTGCGGACGGGATGATGCCCTGCCAGAGTCTCTCCGCATGTAGACGGCATCGGCGCACCTAATGCGCTCTTAGGAGAACACGCCTTTTTGCCTCGAGAAGATGCTCATCGAGCGTCGCGTGCAGCGTACCCCGCAGCTCCGGCGGGATCGAGCTATCTGTATCGATCAATTCCCGAAATTTCCGAATGATGCGTTCTGTCACTGCAATAGATTCGAGTGTTTCAAGCTTCTGCCAGGACATCATCGATTGTCTCCTTTGGCGCGCAGCGCGCTTCGTCGCGGGTCCTCATCTCGGCAACCCGGGTGCAACAGCCTCTCCTCGTTAAAAAAGTTGGATCTCGGGCCGCGTGCTCAGCGCGAATTGCTTTCGTCCGGGCGAGCGCAGGCGGCGCACGCTCCCGCAAATCCCGCAGAAGTGACGCGCATTCGCGGCTGCAATATTTTCGCGCTCGTGAGCAGCAGTCTTGGTCGGAATACTGGAACATCGGCCAGCTCGGCTGTCACGCGTTCGAAACCGCGATCAGGCGCTGCAGTCGAGCGGCTGCGGCGCCGCGATCAAGTGATTCTTGTCCAAGTGCTACGCCTTCCTGCAGGGTCGAGGCCCGCCCGGCCACGACCAATGCCGCCGCCGCGTTCAAAAGCGCGGCGTCGCGAAATCGACCTGGTACGCCATCGAGCACATTTTGCAGCGCAACGGCATTAGCCTCGGCATCGCTGCTCTCCAGCGCGTCGTTACGGCAGCGGGCGAGCCCGGCTTCTTCCGGCGTCACTTCGAAGGTGCGGATTATACCCGTCTCAAGCGCAGCAACAAAGGTTGGACCGGTGAGGGTTATTTCGTCGAGCCCGTCCGAGCCATGAACAACCCATACCGACTCGGCACCAAGATTCTTCAGGACGTACGCCAGAGGCTGGACCCATTCGGGAGAGAATACCCCAACGATCTGCCGCTTGACCCTGGCCGGATTGCACAGAGGCTCGATCAGATTAAAGATCGTGTGGGTTCCAAGTGCGCTCCGGATCTGGCCGAGGCGCTGCATCGCCGGATAATGGGCTGATGCAAACATGAAGCCGATGTCGGCTTCCTGCACACAACGTGCAATGGCTTCAGGTTTGAGATCGACCTTCACGCCGAGGCGCGCCAACACGTCCGCGGCGCTTGAACCCGAAGACGCAGCGCGATTGGCATGCTTGGCCACAGGAATGCCGGCCCCGGCGACAATGAAGGAAGCACACGTCGACACGTTGACCGAATACATAAGGGCGTCGCTCGTGCCAGCGATACCGATGGGGGCGCATGCCGCCTCCACCCGCGGCATTCTATTTCGCATCGCGGAGGCGGCGCCGGTGACTTCTTCGACCGTCTCGCCCCGGACCCGCATCCCCATCAAGAAGCCACCGATTTGCGAGGGAGTCGCGTAACCCGACATCACGCTGTCGAAGGCTGACGCAGTTTCCTCACGCGTCAGAGTGGCGCCGGTGGCAACTTTGCCGATGATCGATTTAAGCGCTTCCATCGAACTTTACACGTTCCTTGTCCAAACCTAGGGCTCTTCCGTTCAACCAGGCATCGTTGAGACCTGGCACCGGTTGCCTTGATGCAACTGCCCGTCCCATCCGCACGCGCCATGGCCTCATTGATGCTCGAAGCGGCAGTCGGTTGAGTGTGGGCACCCTTGGTGAGGCTACAACCTGACGCTACGTGAGGATCAAGCTCTCCATTTCGGTGGTGCCGTCGAGAGGAGATCGTCGGCCAGTTAGAACACGGCAGTTGCTTGACGCCAGGACCGATGGCACTGTCTCGCGCCCGCTTGCCGCGTCCGCAGCGGCCTCTTTACCGTGGTTCCGGCCGGATCACCGCATCCTTCAAAGCCTTAGCTTTCCGGCGCCGGCATCGTGGAGCGTTGAAGCGGCTTCCCCTAACTGCTTCGAGGCTATCGGTGTTGGGTAGGTCGGGGCCGATGTCCGCTTGCTCTCCAAAATAACGCGACCTGATTGCAAATGAAGGTGCGCAGGACAGCCTTCATAGAGCGATGGACTCGTCCCGTTGATCCGTCCGCGTGAGGCGGTGAGGCGCCCGTGTTCGGTCCTGTCTTACAGTCGGAATACGCCGTACTGCGGCGCGTCGATCGGCGCATTGAGCGAAGCGCTCAATGCGATTGCGAGGGCAGTTCTAGTATCGACAGGATCAAGAATGCCGTCGTCCCAGATTTCCGAGGTCGCATAATAGGCACTTGACCGCTCGCGATATTCTTCAAGAATCGGTGCTCGAATGGCTGCCAATTCCTGGTCCGAGAGGCGCCCTCCGGCCCGAGCCAATTGTCTCGCCTTGACGTGGGTCAGAACTCCGGCGGCCTGCTCGGCGCCCATCGCGGATATCTGAGAATTCGGCCAGCTGAACACGAATCGAGGATCAAACGCGCGTCCCGACATAGCGTAAGTTCCTGCGCCGTGCGAGCTATTACAAATGATCGTAAACTTCGGCACGGACGCTCCGGACACCGCCATGATCAGCTTGGCCCCGTCCTTGGTGATCCCGCGTCGTTCATATTCGCGGCCAACCATAAAGCCCGTGACGTTCTGTAGGAAGAGCAGGGGCGTCCGGTTCTTGTCGCACAGCTGAATGAAATGAGCCCCCTTTAGCGCGCTGTCGCCGAACAGCACGCGATTATTGGCAAGGATCCCGATTTGATATCCATGAAGCCGCGCAAAGCCGCACACGAGTGATGTCGCATAGCGTGGCTGGTATTCTTGAAATCGGCTGCCATCGACCAGACGAGCGATGATCTCTCGCATGTCGAACTGCGCTCGCGTGTCCTTTGGAATGATCCCGTAGAGTTCGGACGCAATATAGGCGGGCGGCTCGGGGGCTACTCGATCGATCGAAGTCTTCGCCGGTTGGTGGAAGCGAGCAACGACGTCGCGGGCAATCGCAATTGCATGGATCTCGGAGCTTGCGAAGTAATCACTGGTGCCCGACACGCTGGTGTGCATGAGGGCGCCGCCAAGTTCTTCGGCGGATACTTGTTCGCCGGTGGCAGCCTTCACGACCGGAGGGCCGCCCAGAAAAAGCGCCCCAGTACCTTCGACGATAATGTTGTATTCACTAAGCGCCGGGACGTAGGCCCCTGCCGCGCTGCAGTGGCCCATGACGATGGCGACCTGCGGCACCCCCATCTTCGAGAGAACGGATTGATTGCGGAGAATTCGACCGGCATGGTAGCGATCAGCAAAGAATTCCGCCTGCAAAGGCAGGAATCCGCCGGCGCAGTCGCACAGGTGAATCACCGGCAGACGGTTTTCGATGGCTATATCCAGTGCCCGCACGATCTTCTTGACCGAGAGCGGATACCATGCGCCGCTCTTCACGCTGGCATCGTCGGCGTGAACAATAACCTCTCGCCCCGCCACAATGCCGATGCCGACGACCTGGGCGGCGCCGGGCACCTCGCCGTCGTATGCCTTGTTAGCCGCCAGCGTCGAAAGCTCTAGGAACGGAGTTTCCGGATCGAGCAAGGCCGCGAGTCGCTCACGAACAAACAGTTTATTCTGCCGACGCAGCCGCTCGAAGTCCCGCTCGGGCCGGTGGAAGCGGGCAAGGCGCTGGCGCTCCTTCAATTCGGCGGCAAGTTGTCTGTTGTGCAGGTCGTTGCGACGAAATTCCTGCGAGTTCACGTTCGCCACGGAACCGATCCGCTGCATTTCAGCGCCCTTCTTTGGAGAGCGTGACCAGCACAGCGTCGTGCTCGAAGCTCTCACCTTCCTTGACGTGAATTCGATCGACGATGCCATCCTGTGGTGAGCGTATGATCGTTTCCAGCTTCATGCTTTCAATCATCATCAGCGCCATTCCCGCCGAGACCGATTGACCAGGCGAAACTGTGATCGCAACAATAAAGCCAGGCATCGGCGCCCGGGCCACCAGCGCGTGAGTCTCGTTATTCCCGGAAGCGCACGCCCGCAACGGGTCATTGTAGCGCAAAATGCGCGTCCTGCCGCGGATGTGGAGGTGAATGAGTTCGCCCTCGATCGCGAACCTGACCGATTCATTCTCGCCCGCAATGGTCAAGATGCCGCTACTGTCGCTGCGATGGGTGAGCGCGACAGGGGCAATCACCTGGTCTCGCAGATGAAGTCGATAGCCTTGCTGGCTGGATGAAAGCCACAATTCATGATCTACGCCGTCGACCTCGAATGAGTGATACACGTCAATTTCTCCAGCTGCCGAGTGCTGCGTGAAGCTCGGGCACGGCGTCGGCCGCTTCGCGGACCGGTCTCGTCAGGAGAGCCGCCGATGCCAGGAACGCAGACATTCCGGCAGCAAAGTGGCCCGCTGCGAGATGTGGGTTTTCTTCTAGGTATCCCGTATGGAACTGGCCGCCGAGAAATACCTCGTCGCAAAGAATCCGGGCGAGCAAGTTCGCGTTCGTCTCGCACCCAAGTAGAACCAGTTCGCGAACGGCGCGATGGGCTTTCAGAGCAGCCTCCATGCGGCTCGGTGAATGCACGATGATCTTGGCGAGCATGGGATCGAACGCCGGCGTGATGTGCTGGCCTTGCATGATGCCGCTGTCGATTCGTACGCCATCCGGATACTCGAGAAGAAGTACTTTGCCTGTGGTCGGGACGTATCCGCGTTCGGGAGCTTCCGCGCAAAGCCTGAGCTCGATTGCGTGCCCATTTGAAACAATGTCGGACTGCGAAAGTGCAAGTTCGCGACCCGCTGCCGCATAGACTTGCTCGGCGATCAGATCAACGCCGGTGATCATTTCGGTCACCGGATGTTCGACCTGAAGGCGTGTATTCATTTCCAGAAAGTAGAACTCTCCGCCGCTGAAAATGAACTCGACCGTTCCTGCATTCTGATAGTTCGCTGCACGGGCGATGCCGACGGCGGTCTCGCAAATCCGGGTCCGCAATTCTGGTGATAGCGCTGGCGAGGGCGTTTCCTCGATGATCTTCTGGAAACGGCGCTGTACCGAACATTCGCGCTCGAAGAGATGGACCAGGTTACCGAAGGAGTCACCGAGCACCTGTACTTCAATATGTCGCGGGCTTTCGATATATCGTTCAACATAAAGTCGTCCATCTCCAAAGTAGCGACGCGCTTCACTGCTCGCCTGCTCGATGGCCGCCTCCAACGTAGCAAAGTCTCGTACAATCCGCATACCCTTGCCGCCACCGCCCCCTGATGGCTTCACGAGCAAAGGAACTCCAATAGCCCGCGCTCTCGAAACGAATGTCGCCGGATCATCTTCCTCGATGGCGCAGGGTGCGACTGGAAAGCCGTTGCCCTGAACGAAATTACGGGCGCGGATCTTATCGCCCATTAGCTCGATAGTTTCTGGAGCGGGTCCGATGAACGCAATGCCGGCCTTTATCACTGCCCTGGCGAATTCCGCATTCTCAGAAAGCATTCCATAACCCGGATGTAGCGCGCCGGCGTTCGCCTTGTGGGCGGCAGCGATGATCTGCGCGATGTCCAGATAGCTTGCGATCGGCGTGCGGCCGCTGATCGGAATAGCCAAGTCGGCCATTGAGACGGCCGGGCTTCCCGCGTCAACCTCGTGGTAGGCAATTGCAGAACGAAGTCCAAGCTTGTGCAACGTTTTGATGATACGTACGGCTATCTCACCCCTATTGGCGATCAGAACTGTATCGAAGGGTAATTTGTGCATTCGCCTATCCGGACAAGCGCGATTGAACCAGAGCGTCCGTCAATTGTGGGCGGCCATGCTCGTCACCTGACCTCGCGTGATCGTCCTGCAGGTCAGGCTGGGACCACGTCTGGGCATGCGGCAAGCGAAACAGGCCGCCACATCCTTCACCTCGATTCGCTGCTTCTCTTGTCAGTGTCTCGCACGGAGATCACATGGCGACATTGCTGACTGAGGCTCGCTTGCTTGGATCTGAGGCAGGCAATGATAGCGGAGCGATCTGGTATGTGGTTGCTACAAAGGCGGAACACGTCGTGAGTGCAAGCCTCTTTCTCTTCTGCGGTCGGCGTTTGATCGCGCGCGTTGACCGGTCCGGGGATTGCAGCTGTCATTGTGAGGGCAAGAGCGATGGCGCAGTGGTAGATCTTGAGGCGCGAAGCCAACTGAGTGCGTTGATTTTGAGTCATGCTATCCCTTCAGGTCGGTGGATCTGCGGTATTGTTGTTCCCTGCGCGAAGCGCAACATGGCCTGTCAACCGGGAAACAGGCCGGAACTGCTTACGTACGGTGCCTGCGGTCGTGACTGTACGGTGCTGGTCATCTGTCCGGCACGACAGAAACGAGACCTGCCGTGGTGGCGGAGCCCCACGAAGAAGGGAAGCACTGGCGGCTGAACTGGCCGAGCAAGTGATCATTTTGGAGCTTCCGGTGATCGCGCGGTGGGTGCACGCCTGCGACGTCAGGTCGAAGGGGCCCAGCAGCTATCGCGACGCAGAGAGAGCAGGCAAAAGCCAAGTGTGCTCAATCGATTGTTGATGATGCATGCGATCGTGCAGAGCGAACCATGATGGCGCGCGTCGAGGCTATGTTTGGTGTAATCGCGCCTGTGTTCCACCTTCTGTGAGGACGGCGGGTGGGGGTATCTGGGATGGAGCCTCCGTCTTGCGTCCGTTCCGGTGAGGCTACGGTGATGGGAGCGCCTGCCGTGCAGATCTCGAAACGCGCGATTTCGTCCAGCCGCGACAGGAACAGCTCCGACGAGGCGCGGAGAAGGATGCACCTGGAGGATCTTATCGTCCTGATTAAGTCGCGCCAGGTGAGTTTAGATGTTTGAAACATTCGCAATTCTCATGACGTGTCCGGAACGGTCTGGATTGTCGGACGTGCTTCCCACTTGTCCAGGATCGTACAATCTAACGCTACGTGCGATTCAAGCCCCTTCGTGCGTCCGCTCGTCTGAGCATGTCGTGGCTGTGCATTCTTCGTACAAGCCTCGGCTGCAACGCGCACTTTGGTATTTCAGAATACCGGCTGTGCATGGCGACCGTCCGCTTCGGCAGCCGAGGCAGAGCGTCGCTGTTACGTGATTATACGGAGCACCGGTGTCGCATTTCTTTGATCTGCGAATTGCATGCTCTTGGCATGAATCCGAAAAGTAAACTCTACCAGCCCGACCACTGGCGAGCCCGTGCGGAAGCAACGCGAAAGAAAGCGGAAGCGCTCGCTGACGGTAAACCCAGAGACAGGCTGCTTAAGATTGCCATGGAATATGACAAGCTGGCTCGGCGTGCCCACGTGTGGCAGACGCGCAGAAACGAGGACGATACGTGGCCTGAGCAAGATCTGTAAAGCGTCGCTGCGGTTCGATAAAGACGCCCCAGCCGGTTGATCGCTACCCCACCCAACGGCTAGGCAAATGTCGCTCAGCAGGCAAGTCATTGGCGCTTGCACGGGACGTTGAGGCGGCACCGTAGGGCGAGGCGTCCCGACGGTCCTGTGCCGCGCTCCAGATCGCGACACGTACGTCGAGGGCGGAGCAGGCCGCCTGCCCACGGCCGCTTCAGCTCTACTCGTTTAGTCAGCTTCTCGAAAGCTAATCCTCTTATCATGAGGATGCAGAACTCTAGACCTGGACTTGCAGTCAATGCGTCGCGCTGAACGTAGAAGGCCGGATCCCGGCCGCGCGTGGCAGTGTTGAGCTGTTACAGGTCAGTGTTGGCACTTCGTCGCGGCTGCAATCCAGGCCGACAAGCTGGCGGCATGTCAGTTTTGCCAGTTCGAGACATCTGCGTCATGCCTCGCTATTTCGTTTGCGTCGGTCGGAGGGACGGAACTTAATATTCAGGTAGCCGCGCCAGGCGTGGACTTGAACTAACCCTGCGAAAGAGGTCTCCACGTCCGATTGATGTGCGCATACGTTTCGGCCGCGACATGCGAGAGCCGTCGAAAAGCCCCTCGCGCCTTTGCCATCCGCGAGAGTATTTCAGAAGAACGCTGCGACGATCCAGCAGATGCCAGCCCAAAGCAGCGCATTTATCAGGAATGCGGCCAGCGGCCACAGGTTCCACCTCCTTTGCGCCTGGAGGGAGCGACAATCCGCGCCGTAATGCTTGATCGTTGGGTGCTTTGGTGCGCGCCAATGTGTCATTTCATCACGCGCCGTGCCGGTCCACGGAAAAATGCCAGGCTTTGCATGCCTCGTATCACTCATAAGTTCGCAGTCCCTCTTTCAAAGCACGGGTATCAGAACCGTTGTTTGTTGCGCGGCGAGCATCCGGCCGATGATATGCTGGCGCATCGTCGGTACACGGAGGTCGCGTTCCGTCACCACAGCAATCTACATGCCACGACTGAGAAGTGCCGGCGCCGCTTTGCGCGTTTGTCCGAGTTGGCGACACGGAGCCCCTGCCCGTGGTCGGGTTCGCGACGTCGACGTCTGAAAGACAACACCCGCGTTAGCAGCGAAAGGGGGAGCGCTTCGCGAGCGCCATATCGGAAACAATGCGTTAGGAGTTGGATCGTAGTGACGTGGGAAGATCGCCCGATGGTCGCGCTCATTGAGATCGACTAATCATTGTTTCTGACCGTTAGCTTACGAGGAGACACCGAGATGGCTGGCGATCCGCTGGATGTTATCAGCTCGAAAACAGTTCATGCCAGGCGTCCGCGGCTCTGGTGCAGGCCCGCTCGATTTGGCCGCATGCAATTCAAGCCTGTTCACATAAATGACGCGTTGGCACTGTTCAGACTCGACGAGAAGGCCGCGAAATAATCAAGTACAATCTCACCAAGCAGTAATATCGCCGCGAAGCATCAACTCGTGCCAGCACTGGTTTTGCGCGTCATCATGGAATGTGGATGTCAAAGGCCACTATAGGGAGCATGCCATGATGCCGACCAATTCATTGAACAGGAGGTGACGGCCAAGAGACGTCAATTTCTGGTGCTCAAGCAGGTCGCCATGAGACATGAAATGGGCACTGACGCTGCTTGAAGCGCGAGAGAGCGATGGCGGACATTACTGCTGCTGATTCGCGCGCTCTGTTCGGCAATGTGCCACCAATACTGGCTGGCATCGATGAG
This sequence comes from Bradyrhizobium sp. USDA 4354, assembly GCF_054060315.1. NCBI lineage: Bacteria > Pseudomonadati > Pseudomonadota > Alphaproteobacteria > Hyphomicrobiales > Nitrobacteraceae > Bradyrhizobium > Bradyrhizobium sp. USDA 4354. The sequence goes on from NZ_JBSSDC010000001.1 coordinate 3,590,771, forward strand.
TAAGATGCTTCGCATGAGAGGTCGATGACAGAGTTGCATTATGAGTGGGGAGTGCAATCGGTGGACTGATTCGCCATTGCGCGGATCGTGCTACTGCTCATACTCAGGCAATCAATGGCCCCTGAGAGCATTCGTCGCCCCACAATGCGAGCGTTAGAAGATTATAACAGGAGAACGAGTGATGATGGACATCTGCGGCTTACTCAGATGGTGCACTGAAGAGTGGTATAGGAGCGCTGAGCCGAGGATCGAGCTGATTGACGAGTTGCGAGACAACGTCATCTGCGTCGAGTTCAAGGCCATCCGAGGGGCAAAGGAGCGGGCGTGCGAGCGCGGATCATAGAGAAGCTGGAGGCCGGCCGCGTGCAACACGGCCGGTTCGCTACGGTTCCGGGATCAGGCCCTTGCGGCGTGTTCTTTGTGCAGGGGCCTTGCGGGTGTGAATTAAAGATAAGTGGATTTGTCCGTACTGGCTGGGAGCATGTCGCTGTCTCGACGCCGCGGCGCTGTCCGAACTGGGAAGAGATGTGCTTTGTCAAAGACCTGTTCTGGGATGAAGAGGAGTGCGTCATGCAACTGCATCCGCCACATTCGCAGTATGTAAATAACAGCCGATATTGCCTTCACCTGTGGAGACCCACTCATCGGGATATCCCGATGCCGCCGCCGAGCTTTGTAGGCATCGTTGGACTAGGGCCCTCAGACGCGGCAATGTTGTTCGCGCGGATGAGCGCGACACCAGGATGAGCTGAATTAGTAATATCGAAGCGGAAGGTGACGCCGAGCGGCTGCAGAAGCACCGATTCGGCGCCGCCGAACTGAGGCATAAAAGCGGGTCTATGTCAGGATCGATTGCCTGTTGCCGTGTGCGGGGGGCTGAGTCTGATTAGCCGCTATCAACTAGGAGCAGCTAACTGTGCACTGATCCCGGTAGGAATCGCGGAGCCGTGCTGAACGCGGCCCGGCAGCAACAATAACATCTCGCCGGGTCGACGACCGATCACAAGGCAATCACTGGGGGGCGACGACGCGAATTGCGCACTCTTCGGAGCGAGAAGTGTGTGCCGACCGGCGGCATAACGCGATGATGGTGAGATCGAGGCCAACGCGACGGTCGAATTCAGTTTGACGAAGGCGCTGTCGCCCCATCACCCTGACTGCATCCGGAATTGCACAAGGTCGGCCTGCCGTCGCTGTGCGACAGTCATGAGTCATGAGCTCGTCGGCCACTACCCCGCATCTGGAGCGGGGCTCGTGAGCAGAGACGGTCGAGACACCAATTAGGCGCGGGGGGTCGGGGGGCGGTAGCTTCCCCAACTTATCTGGTTGTCAGCTCGTCGTCAGCTTGCCTCAATATCATTTGCAAGCAGAGCGTAAGCAGCCCGCGCTCGCTCTAAGGAAACGTACGCTGAAACAGGCGAACCGGCATGTATAATCGAGTTAGTGGCCAATCCACACGCCCTAATCAAGCTGACGAACCGAGTCGGTCGGCGGACAGTTACGAGTTTGCTCAAACATTGACGGATTTCGCTCAACGGGGGAGCCCGCCATCTGGGGAATTGTCCGACAAAATGGGGCTCTGCTGCAGCAAGCCACATACCTCAGATGCAATCATTCATAGTCCAAGCACCTCGGGCCCCAGCACATCCTCTCTGTCCTCCAGCTCAAATCCATCCTCTCCAGCGAGGCCTGTCCGTCCTCTGTTCGAATACAGGACTGCTGAATTGCCCGAGGCCAATGTCAACGGAATCTGCGTTGGATTGGTAGCGGAGTGGCTCCTCAATCTCCCCAGCAGCCCTTCATCCAGGATGAGGGCGCTGCGCCCGGGGACTCAAGATAACAACTCAGCGGCAATGCGGCAGCAGCGGTATGAAGACCTCAAGAGCCTGTTGCGAAGCGATAGGGCAGAAGGTTCTCACAACCTTCAGGCAAAAAGTACGATATTACGCGAAGCCGGCCTAGAGCCGTTCGCCGAACAGACGCGATATAGGTTTGGTACATCTTCGCGCATTGACCAGATCGTGAATGAGGTCACTGACGATGGGTCGATCTATTTGGTCAGCTTGCGTTTCGCCGCAGGTGGCGCCCACACAATCGCAACGTCGACATCGAATGGAACGACTACCCTCTTTGATCCTAATTATGGGGAATTTACTGTTCGGTCAGATCAGATGAGTGACTTGTTCAGAAGTCTCGCCGACCGCTACAGAAACCCGAACGGACATGATATATCGACTGTCGTCACACAAAGGATGACGTGAGTGTTTCGGAGGTTGCAACAGACCTTGCCGAGGTCCACGAGTGGATCCTTTCGCGATCGATGCCGGACCAGCCGCATCGCCTCCGACAGTGCAACCACGGCAGGGAACAAGGATTGTGGCGCCATGAACATGCGCCCTCCGTGGTAGCGGAGCTCACCGCGGCCCTTCGGAGGTTGGAGGGGCACGCTCGACGGAAGCTCGCTGGAAGTAGTGCAGCGAGGGGAGAATGTTCAGAGAGAGGCTGGCCGATCACTCAGATTGATGAGCTCGTGCCCTCGCGCGTCAGCCTGAATGGGCTGCGCTTGCACTCAAGCGGGACCGTTGGCCCGTTAGAGCTTGCGAGCTTGCCTGAAAGCTGGCTAAGCTCCTCGTGTGGGGTTCGACGCGTTTCGCCTTTGCGCTCAGGGCTAAGGGCGGCATCACGCATCCGACACAGCCGGCACAAGCTGCATTTCGTCTGCTTCGGCATCGTCGCCGGCCACTTCTCTACCGACCTCGCCAGCCAAACAGCTGCTGTCGACGACAATGCGTGCCGTCGCACTGGCGCGCGACCGAGTAGACGCTCGTCACGAGCTCCGCAACAATCCGCGCCTTGTCCTCGTCGCTGCGCTTCCGCCGACGTCAGGCTCTGGTGAAGACCTCAAAACCGGAACCGACGCAGTGATAGCACTGTGCACTGTGTTCGTTCCAAGCCTCACGATCAAACTTTGCACCGAGCTGGACTACAAGGTCATTTGACAATTCTTCCGGAATAATGCGAGGTGACATTCTGAAAGTTCGGCTCGGAGCTCCTCCGCGGAGCGGGCGCAAGCTGGCTATTAGCTTGATCCGGAAGACGTCGAGCGGTGATTTAGATACGATCCCAGTCTCACACCGGAAGCAGCGCGGGCGCGACTCGGCGCTGGTCAGGCTGGATGGATCAGACGCTGTCTCTGCCACGCCCGCACTGATTGAAGTTAGCAGAAACGTGACTCGGCGCCCAAAGGCCCCACGCATACACAGGGCAAGCGCTGTCCCTACCACGCGCCGCTAACTTCAACGGCACTGTACACGGACTAGCTTTCCGAAAGCTGACGAACCCGACGCGATTCATAAAACGAAAGCGGCCGGTGTGGGTCGATGTACTCCTGTCTGGAAGCCACCCATCTGTCCAGCGGACGTCCGACTTAAAGGTATGGTCAAGCATGGACACAAGCCGATCTCTTCAAAGAGGTCATGAAACTCGCATATGCCATGTGCCGCGAGAAGGTGTCAGCAGAAGTCCATCGATGTTTGCAAGGCGCGGCTCCGCGACGTCATTCACCAAAGACGATCCAATACCCTGCGACTTCGACGACGGCTGGGCCCATGCAATCAAGCTCGAAAAGTGATCCGACAAAAGGCCAGCGAACGGCCTTCCACTCTTACTCGATGCCGCCGGTCATTGTCCTCCGGAAGATGTCGGCGGTGTGCCGGACTATGTCGAATACCTCGATGTCATAGGCGACCCGTGTCTCTTCCCGAGCACGAACGTATGCGCCCAGGGCGGCCCAGAGAGATTTCGACCGCCACTTCATCGACGGACAGCGAGGAGGGTGTGTCCGCATTGTCCGGAAAATGGAAGGCGCGTCTGCGCATCACGCGGGCCAAAATAATCGTGAAGCGCCAGTCAAAACGGGATCCGAGCTAGTCGCCTCGTTTCTCGATATTGTGGCGGGGTGTCACGTAGATGATGCGATGAGATCGTGTCCCATGTCATGGTACAACTGGCGGCGGGTCACCGCGTTCAGCGGCTGGAGCCGGGGAGGTCAGCTGGCGATCGCCGGTAGGCTGACAGTGGGATCATCACTCAAGGTGCGATGACTTCCAGTTTGATGTAACGGGCGCGCTGGACGGCCCATTTGTCGTTCTGCTCGAGCAGGATTTCACCGATGAGGCGGACGATGGCGTCCTCATCGGGGAAGATGTCGACCACCTCGGTCCGCCGATTGCTCTCGCCGTTGAGACCCACGATCGGGCTGGTGGAGTGCATTTTGGTCGGTGCTGGGGCGGGCCCGTCGTGTAAGCGGGCACATCGGCCTCAGTCTCGTCAAGGGAGCCCGCGAGCTTGGGCAGCTTCGGGCGGAGTTGGTCGGCGACGTCCGCCACTGCGTTCGTGCAGCCTCGGCATCATCCTGGGCAAAGGCGGTGGCCATGAAGGCGGGGACCACGGGAAGGCCGCTTTTGCCGGCATTCGCCAGCGCGTTGCGCATGAACTGGATGCGGCACCGCTGCCAAGAGGCATAGGGCACCTTGGCGACGGTGGCCCTAATGTATCATGCGGAGACGGCCAGCTTGACACCGCGCTGGCCGCGGCGGCTAGCTTGCGCAGAAAAGCGGTCCAGAACGTCTCGGCTTTGGAGGGGCCGATGTCCATGCCGAGCACCTCGCGCCGGCCATAGCTGTCGACGCCCCAGCGACGATCACCGCGACCGACACGATGCGACCATTCTGGCGCACCTCCACGTCAGTGGCGTCGATCCGCAGATACGGCTATTCGCCCTCGATCGGCGAGGCGAGGAACGCCTTCACCCCGTCGTCGATCTCCGCGCACAACCGGCTGACCTAGCTCTTGGTGATGCCGGTCATGCCCATCGCATGCACCACGTCGTCGACCCAGCGGGTCGAGACGGCTAAACGCGGCGGTGAGCGCCTTCTCGGCCATGCGCGGGGGCTCCAGAAAACCCGGTCGCGGCAACCGTTGCGTTCGGCCAGACGCTCGGGGTCTTCTCGCCATAGGCGGCGCCGGTCTGGCATTCGATTTCCAGCTCGGGCGCGCTGCCCGGAGCGAGATTAGGTTAGGCCCCCATAGCAGAGCCTGCCGGATTTGGACGTGGCAGTGCTCAGGGATGCTTCACCTTTCCGCAGTTGCATCGTCCCGCGCGGGACCACCACGTGGAAAGACGTCCGGCATCCGCCAGATCTCAGACATACTGCACCAGTCTAAGGTAGTCGTCTGTGAGGACAGGTGAGCGAATAGAACAAGCCGCGTCTTGAAGGAAGGTTGTCAGAGTCCGACTGGCCCGGTTGCGGACTTCGGCAGATTGCCGTGCCGGCGCGCGAGTACGGAGTGTCGCTAGTTCGGAACTGACCAGGTCAGCCGCTGCTGCGGCGCAATCTGAGGCAGAGAAGCAACCAGCAGACATGACAGCCTTTGCCAGTCCCAATGTGGTGAGCCAACCCGCATAGATCAGCACGGCACCGTCTGTCTCATTGAGACCAGAGAGCTCCTCAATTGCAGCAGCATGGACTGACGCCGCACCAACTGACCGAAAGAGATCGGCTATTTCATCACGCGTGGCTTTAGAGAGGAGGCAGCGGCCGAGATGTGATAGGAGCGCCTCAGTCGGACCTTCGAAGATGCGGAGGATGCGAGCGTCTCGATAGATTTTGGCTAAAGGCGTTCCCTCATCGTAACCACGGCCACCTAACAGCTGGACGCATTGATCAGCGACAAGGCCGCACCACTCCGAGGACAAAACCTTCGTTGCCGACGCAAGGTGGACGTCGGGCGCGCCCTGCGCTGAAACAAGTCGGCAGGATGCGGCCAGCATCGCCTTCACGACTTCTCGCCGCAGCACCATCTGCCCAAATAACTGCTCGATGTAGCTGTTCTCGATCATGCGCAGCTTACCGAGCCGACGATGGCTTGCATAACAGGCCGCTACCTGGATAGCGCGCTCAAGGGCTCCAAGACCCATAGCAGCCACACCGACACGGCCGCGGTTCATACTAGATGCCGCCGCGCCCCAGCCGTCTTGATCCCGAGAGAGCACGTAAGAACACGGCACCTCGACATCCTGGAACTCCAGGGTATTCTGAATGATGCCACGTAGACCGAGCGTGCGATGCTCGTGCGTGACCTTTAGGCCTGGAGCTTGTCTGTCAACGAGTACACCAACGAGCCGACCTTTCGTTTCGGGTCCAGACGCGCGCGCAAAGCAAACGATCCAGCGAGCCCAGTCAGCGAGGCCGATCCAGATCTTGCGGCCAGAGATACGAACTTTATCTTCGCACATGAGAGCCGAAGCCTCTATATGCCTCGGGGCAGAGCCGGCTCCAGGCTCCGTCAAAGCGAAAGCACAGAGATCGCCTCGTGTTGCACCCCAAATGATATGCTTTTGTTCGGGGATGTGCGGTGCCGCTTGGATGCAGGGCAAGGCTAGGAAGTTATGGATGACGAGGGTCGAGGCAGCGGAGACATCGAAGGATGCAGTGGCGGAGATGAGGTTGATGGCCTCCTGCAAGGGAAGGGCTAATCCGCCGTTCTCTCCTGGTGTGGTGAGCCCGAAGAGTCCATGCCTTGCCAATATGCTGTGTAGGGTCGGAGGGAATGCTCGGCGGTCATCCGCGTCTGCGAAATTCAGCTGACTGAGGTCAGCGATTAAACTGGAGTATAGTGCAGCTGCACGGCCTTGAGCTGTGCCTTCCTGCGCCTCTCCGCATTGGGCGTAAACCTGAGTATACATAGCCATAAGGCCCATAATGATCCCGGCCGCGCTTCGTGCCAATTCATCCCCGTGGCTAGCTTGGCTACACATTGGTATAGTGTGATGCAGGCGCAGTTTAAACACGTTGTCCGGGGCTTGGATTTATTGCGGCCGCCGCGCGGGCTCCCATCAAGATGCGTCTTGTCGATATGACCTGTCGGAGGCGCACGCTCGTTCAGTGACCTCCCATTCTCCTCAAGGCTTACTCAGCGTTGTCGATCGTGTTTCGTGCCAAAGAGAGCCGCCCGGGAGAGATCCGTCATGCACCGATCGGCAGCACAGCAAGGCGATACGTGACATATGGCATTTAAATCATGTTCACCGCCACTCCGTGGCTGTTGGGCATAGAGCGAACATACGCGCAGCACTAACGAAGCGATTGATCTGTCGCTCAAGTCGCAAGCAGATCGCTCGCATCATGTTCACGGCCACCGACGTTGATCTCTCGCGACCGGCACCCTGGGACTTCGAACGGTGATGTCGGACAATGGTCAGGGCAGGAACGCATTTCGAATGTGAACCGAACACCGGCGGTTCGATCGCTGGGCTGGCTGCTTGATGCAGGCCCCATGATCGTCATTTGTGCAGTTCAGCTAGTCCTTGCTCGCGGACACTACTGCGGATCCGTTGTCAAGAGTCGCCTTGAAGACCTCCCTAAGGTTCGGGTCCAGCAGGATCTCCTCCGCAGCGCTGAAATCCGCGATCGGTGCCACGTCATGCCTGCGCCGACAGATGGCTCCAAAGTATACGCGCTTCGGCCTGGCCCTTCGTCAGACGGGCCTTGCCCAATGAATTTTCGTCAAGCATCGCTTAGCTTGATATGAGGCCCGCAGCCAACCGGCAGTCCAAGGGCAGCAGCCGGTCGAAACGGAGCATGGTCATGCCAACTGAAGATACGTTCACCCGGAATGCCTCGGCGAGCACCGAGACGGCGTTCCATGAGATTCCCACTGATGACCGGCCAACCTTCACTGTCCCAGTCGAGCGCGTTGAGCAAAAGATTGCGCTCGAAGAGCATATTGAGTCCCCCGATTTTCCCGCTACCGGCAGCCACCCATTCGTGAGAGAGGACTACTTCTCGGACGTCGAGCGTCGCTTGCAGGACTACAGGCTTCGGCTCGAAGGCATGGACAAGGCGGGCATCGCCGCGACCATCGTCTCGCTCACCCAGCCCGGCATCGAGGGCATCACCGAGGCGCGCAAGGCGGTGGAGATCGCGAGGCGGACGAACGATCACATCGCCGATTTCTTCGTGAAGAACGCGCCGGGACGACTCTACGGCTTCGCGGCCGTTCCGCTTCAGGATCCAAAGGCGGCGGCGGACGAGCTGGAGCGCGCGGTTAGGACGCTCGGCGCCAAGGGCGCGCTTGTCAACGGCTACACGAACATCGGCGCCGAGACCGAAGGGCGATATCTGGACGAGGCTCCCGTCTGGGAGTTCTGGGAAAGCGTCGCGGCTCTGGACGTGCCGGTGTATCTCCACCCGCGCATGCCTCTGCCTGGCCAGCAGCGCATCTATGAGGCTATCCCGCACTCGTCGGTTCGCCTTGGGGCTTCGGGATTGAAACCTCAACGCACGCAGTGCTGCTGATCCTAAGCGGATTGTTCGACAAGTACCCGAACCTGACGGTTATCCTCGGCCATCTCGGCGAAGCGCTTCCGTTCACCCTTCCGCGCCTTGAAAGCCGGCTGCGCCACCAGAACCTGGGCAGTCTCGGCAAGTGCGCACTGCGTCCGACCGAATATCTGCGACGCAACTTCTTCGCCACCACTGCCGGCGCGTTCCGTACACAAGCCCTCGTCAACGCGATCGGCGAGATCGGTACGGATCGGGTGATGTTCTCCGTCGACTATTCCTATGAGTCGATGCAGGAGGCGGCTGTCTGGTTTGATAGCTGCCCGATCAGCGCCAATGATCGCGTCAAGATTGGCAGGCTGAACGCCGCCGGCCTGTTCAACATCGCCTAAACTCGCCCCCCGGGCAGATTTAGGAGACGGATATGGAAGAAAACAAGCGCCTTATGGAGCGGTTCCTGGAGTTCATCAACACGGCGAGCGAGACGCTCGCTGGCGAACTTATCTCTCCGGAAGCAGTATTTCACGTTCCCGGCCGCTCCGAGCCGGTCACCGGACCGGCAGGCTATCTCGAGATCATCGGCATGATGCGCGGCGGTTTTCCCGACATCCAGTGGACTCCCGAGGAGATGATTGCCGAAGGGGACGACGTCGCCGCGCGCTTCACCATGAGAGGCACACATCGGGGGAGCTTCTTCGGCGTTCCACCCACGGGAAAGAAAATTGCCGTGCAGGCGATGAATTTCTATCGCTGGTCCCATGGACAGATCGTCAGGGAACGCGGGCAGCCGGACCTGTTGGGGTTGCTGCAACAGATCGGCGCCGCACCGATGTGATCGTGTATGCAGCTCCTCCCAAGCTGGTCGGCCGCTCAGCCGCTCTCCGATCGTCGTGAAAGGCAATTGATGATCAACGAGACCAGACTTCAGCCGGCGATCGGCCGCGTTGCTGATTGCCGCGATCCTCCTGTTCAGCGGGGTTCGGCAAGATCGCCGCAGCGGGCGCGACCATGAGCTGTATCGCCTAGAGCAGGTTGCTTTTTCCCAGGTCCGCGAGAACAAAATGAAGCGTACATTAATCATGGCGCTTCCGCAGGATACTTTGTGGTTTTTGACCATGAGCATTCTCGCTGAGGATTTCAAACAAGCCCACTGGCCATGAGATGTAAGTGCGAAACTCCAGGAAAGGGCATTTGGGCGCTTGGGACTACGCGTCAGGACAGGAAAGTGGGCAAGAAGGTCGAAAGCGGATGGGCGGCACCCGATATGCCTCAGGCGGGGGGTTCGAACGCTCGGATGAGCAGAGGCAGCTTCGTGAGAGTCAAATAGCGACAGGCCCGTTTCCATCGCAGTGCTGGACCGCTTTACCTTGGCCGGGGCCCTGTCGCCGCCGAAGGAAAAGTCACAAGCAAACTAGGTCCGGCCCTACCGCCGCTCATATGGATAGGCCGATGGGTTTAGCCTTTGGGGCGGGTTGCAAGGGCTACGTTGGAAGCTCGCTCGAAGCAAAAACCCTGGCATTCCTGCCAGGGTTTTGCATGTCATCGACACTTTGAGAGGGTGGATCAGAAATCCATACCGCCCATACCGGCGCCCGGAGGCATTGCTGGACCAGCCGCGGCTTTCTTCGGCAGCTCGGCAACCATCGCTTCCGTCGTGATCAGCAGCGCCGCCACTGAGGAGGCGTTCTGGACCGCGATGCGCACGACCTTGGTCGGATCAATGATGCCCTTGGAGACAAGGTTGCTGTACTCGCCTGTCTGCGCATCGAAGCCATAGGAGTACTGCTCGTTGTCAAGGACTTTGCCGACCACGATCGAGCCGTCTTCACCGGCGTTGATCGCGATCTGGCGGGCCGGCCAGGACAGCGCCTTGCGCACGATCTCGACGCCGGTCTTCTGGTCGTCGTTCTTGGTGCGCAGGCCCTTGAGCTGCTCGGAGGCACGGAGCAGGGCGACGCCGCCGCCCGGGACGATGCCTTCCTCGACCGCCGCGCGGGTCGCATGCATCGCGTCATCAACGCGATCCTTGCGCTCCTTGACCTCGACCTCGGTCGCGCCGCCGACGCGGATCACCGCGACGCCGCCCGCGAGCTTGGCGAGACGCTCTTGGAGCTTCTCACGGTCGTAGTCCGAGGTGGTCTCCTCGATCTGCGCCTTGATCTGGGCCACGCGCGCGTCGATGTCGGTCTTCTTGCCGGCGCCGTTGACGATCGTGGTGTTCTCCTTGTCGATCATCACCTTCTTGGCGCGACCGAGCATATTGAGCGTGACGTTCTCGAGCTTGATGCCGAGGTCTTCCGAGATCGCCTGGCCGCCGGTCAGGATCGCGATGTCCTGCAGCATGGCCTTGCGGCGATCGCCGAAGCCGGGAGCCTTGACGGCTGCGACCTTCAGGCCGCCACGTAGGCGGTTCACGACGAGCGTGGCGAGCGCTTCGCCTTCGACGTCCTCGGCGACGATGACCAGCGGCTTGCCACTCTGCACCACGGCCTCGAGCAGCGGCAGCAGCTCGTTCAGCGAGGAGAGCTTCTTCTCGTTGATGAGGATGTAGGCGTCGTCCATCTCAACGCGCATCTTGTCGGCGTTGGTGACGAAGTAGGGCGAGATGTAGCCGCGGTCGAACTGCATGCCCTCGACGACGTCGAGCTCGGTCTCGAGCGACTTGGCCTCTTCGACCGTGATCACGCCTTCGTTGCCGACCTTCTTCACGGCGTCGGCGAGGAACTGGCCGATCTCGACATCGCCGTTGGCCGAGATGGTGCCGACCTGGGCGATCTCCTCGTTCGAAGTGACCTTCTTCGAGTTCTTCTCGAGGTCTGCCACGACGGCCTCGACCGCGAGGTCGATACCGCGCTTGAGGTCCATCGGGTTCATACCGGCGGCAACCGACTTGGCGCCTTCGCGGACAATCGCGGCGGCCAGGACGGTCGCAGTGGTGGTGCCGTCGCCGGCAGCATCCGCCGCCTTTGAAGCTACTTCGCGCACCATCTGGGCGCCCATGTTCTCGAACTTGTCGTCGAGTTCGATGTCCTTGGCGACGGCAACGCCGTCTTTGGTGATGCGAGGAGCGCCGAACGACTTATCGAGCACTACGTTACGGCCCTTCGGGCCAAGCGTGACCTGCACGGCATTGGCGAGGATGTCGACGCCGCGCAGCATGCGGTCCCGCGCGTCTACTCCGAATTTGACTTCTTTGGCTGACATAAAGAGTTCCCTCAGTTCTTATTTCTTCATCCTTCAGCGCGCCTGCGTGGGCGCTCGTCAGGGAGTGAGCTGTGCGAGCGCTGGGTTAGGCGGCTTTCTTCTTGGGAAACACATCGGTGAGAACGCCCATGATGTCACTCTCCTTCATGATCAACAGCTCCTCGCTATCGATCTTGACTTCGGTGCCCGACCACTTGCCGAACAGCACGCGGTCCCCGACCTCGATGTCGATCGGAATCAGCTTGCCGGTCTCATCGCGGCCGCCCGGGCCAATTGCAATGACTTCGCCCTGCGAGGGCTTTTCCTTGGCAGTGTCGGGAATGATGATGCCACCAGCGGTCTTCTCATCGGCGTCGATGCGCTTGACCACGACGCGGTCGTGAAGCGGACGGAAATTCATGCAAGTCTCCTGAGCGTTTGAACAAGTTAGAGATAGTCACATTGTGACAAGCCCAATTATAGCAAGGGTCAGGCCAAAAATGAGCTGAACGATCCATGACTGCAGCTTTTGCTTGGCTGTGTCCGGAATGATAATGCCGCCAGCGGTCTTCTCATCGGCGTCGATGCGCTTGACCATGACGTGGTCGTGAAGCGGACGGAGATTCATACAAGTCTCCTGAGCGTTTGAACGAGTTGGAGATAGTCACATTGTGACAAGCCCAACTATAGCAAGGGTCAGGCCAAAATTGAGCGGAACGATCGATGCCTGCAGTTCTGCTGAATCGTTGCCTGGGCTGCGTGTGTCTTTGTCCGGAAGCAAACGCCCTCAGGTACACAGCCCGCCAAGCTGTTGCGAAAATGACATGGCGTTTCGTCGAAACACCCGGATTGAGCCCAGGGTTCCTCAACACTGCACGGGCGGCCGTTACACCGATCGAAGCGCCGCGTGTTTCAACGACGACGGCGGGGCCGCACATGATTGCGTCGTCTGACGGCAGCATCTAGCAGTTGACGCAAGCGAACGTGCACAAGTCCCATCGATGAGCAGCGCTCGATCAGTTTGACGTAGTCGCAATAATATGCGAACGATCTCGAAAACTTCAGGCGATGTTTCCTATTGGAGGCGGCGTGCTCCAAGAAAGGCCATCATCAAATTGTCCGTCTCCAGCCGTCGCACGGTCGCTCAAACCTGTTGGTTTACCCCGATCGAGTCATCGAAGATGACCGCCGCGGAGGCTTGGTTGCGCGCGGCAACGCGTGCGTCGGAGCTTTGACTTCATACGCTCTTCTCCGAAGGAGCAGATGATTCCGAAGAAGGGATCGCCCGGAGCTGCTCGCAAATTGCGTCAGCGAACCTGAGATGACGACCGTCAGTCGGCAGAGCACATTTTGCGCAATTGTGATCGAGGTGATTGGCTATCGCTGCGCACGAGAGAGCAGTCTGCCTGGCGCGCTTCAGAGAGAATAGCCGACGGCTGACATTCGCGCGAAGCCGATCTTTCCGCCGCTCCGAAAGGCGGGCCGGAGGCGACGATCTAGCTCACAGTTGGCGCGTCTCCCGAGACCGAGCGGCAATTTGTATTGCAGGGCAGTCGCTGCAGCTCCCGGTCCGACAGGCTTCCCTTTTGCTGTTGATGCATCCAAATAGCTGTCATGGGTCAAGGGACCGACGGGCATATGAATCATATACGTTGATATACGTTGTGCTGGCGCGTCTGGCGTGTGATTGCGGCGTCAAAGACGAAATTCATCCGATCTCGCGCCCAATGGAAAAAGCACCTGTGTCGTCTGAAGTACACCAGCACATCGTCTCACTTCTTCAGAAGCCGAATCCAGTCATCCTGGATATCGGCTGCAATGACGGGACCGATACGCAACAGTTTCTCAACCTGCGCCCGCAAGCTCAGCTATACTGCTTTGAGCCGGACCCCAGAGCGATCGCGCGCTTCAAGGAGAAGCTGGGCCCGTCCCTCAATAGGGTGAAGCTACTTGAAATCGCGATCAGTGATCGAAACGGGATGATCGACTTCCATCCAAGCAATGCAGATGGTGATGCGAAGGAATGGGACCTCTCCGGCTCAATTCGCCGCCCGAAGAATCATCTTACTGAGTATGATTGGGTTCGGTTCGATCGCCCTGTTTCGGTTGAAACGCGGCGGCTGGACGACTGGTGCAGCGAAGCCAAGCTGAATACGGTCGATTTGATCTGGATGGATGTCCAGGGAGCCGAAGCTGATGTTATCGCCGGCGGCATGCAGACCTTGACCAACACGCGCTTCATCTACACGGAATATAGCGACCGCGAGCTCTACGAAGGGCAGTTGTCCCTGCAAGCCATTCTTGACCTGTTACCATCATTCGAAGTGGCGGCCCACTATCCCCGCGCAGTGGAGGGTGATGTACTGCTCAAAAATAAGCGCTTCTAGTGGCTACTCATAACGAGCGCCTCATTCATTGCTGGAAGACCTGACCAGCGCGCTTATGCCGCGCCCAAAGCTGCGCAACTGGTGATCATTAAGGCGAGGGGATATCGGTAGCCGAACGGGCACTCCGGGCTCCGGCTGCCATTGCAGACCCCACGCATCACGTCCGCGTCAGGCGGGTGGTGGGTTTCTGACAATCATATATTAGCTAGCCGGCAGGACCGACGACGTCGCGGTCAGCAGGCCGGGCCGTTTCAGATGCTTGAATGAACACTGCCAGCCGGCGCTCGAAGCGCTGAATCGTCTGAACGGCTGGTCTGGACTTCTAGGAAGCTGGTGCACTGCTTCGAACAGATGCCAAAGCAATTGCATCAGTTCTCGTAACTCCTTGTCTCAATGGGAAAGCGCGAGCTGAGCATGTGTTCATTCCAGATGAAGATCGCCGTGAGGCGTCCAGCATAACTGCAGCAGCCGATTGTCCCACAAGGCGTCCTGGACGCGACGCTGGAGAAGGCGGCCGCGATCATCAGCGGCCGATCTCGCGCCGGATCGGATCAAGATCGTCATCGCAATTGGGGTTACTTGCCTGCTCATTTGCCGCAGGTGGAGCTGATCATCGAATCTGCGAGCACGCTCTGTCCGTGCGGCTGCGGCGCGCGATGACGAAGATCGGCGAGGACGTCAGTAAACGCCTCGACGTAATCCCGGCGCAATGGGTCGAAGTGTCTCCTAGCCGCGCCGCCCGATCACCCGCAATTCCAGATCGGCCCGACCGGCGTCCGCGTCCAACACGGCCCGAAACTGCCGCCATTGTAGCGGCCGCCGCGGAAGCCGGGGCCGCCGAAATAGTGCCACTCGCCATCCCAGCCGTAGTACTGAGAAACCGGGTCAATATACCAGTAGCGCCGGCCAGCGCGCGAGAGCCGGCGCATCGCGTCCTTCTGCTTGTAGAGCGGAATGCTGTTGTTCAGCGGCTGGCGATAGCCGGGCAGGAAGCCGTAACCTTTCCAGACCGGCTTGGGCCGCTTTTGAATTGGCGCAGCGTTCGCGACGACCGGCAGCAGCGACAGGATGATAGTAGCAGTTAGACACACAAGGCGAGACATGGATCGACAATAGTCGGTCGGTTGCGCGGGGGCCAATCGAATTGAGGTGCTGAGTTCTGCGCATCTTGCGCAGAATGTTTCTCTTAGCTGATCACGCCCTTCCTGATCAGCACGCATATCCCCTGCTGTCACCGACCTGCACGACGCCGAAGCCCGAAGCCCGAAGCCGTAGCGCGGGAAAATCCGAACGCGAGAGCTTGCCGCCGGGACTTATGGCGCGGCCGACCGAGCACTCGATCTCGTCCAGCACGTGCACTGCGTCCGGGCAGCGCGGTCAGGATCGTCAACAGGCATAATCACTCGCACCGATCCACGAAATCGTCGAGCGGATAGAGCGTTAGGATGGGCGCGGACCGTCCTCTCCATAACTCATGCCGGCAGCTGGATCAGGCACTCCGAGCAGAGCCGCGGCGGCGATGCGGGTGGCCGGATGATAGGCGTCGACGGCCACGAGGTCGTGGCCCTGGCCCATGGAGGCGATCAGCCAGAGCAGCTCGGGCGCTCGGATCGGATAGATCGATTTCAGCATGTGACAAACTACCCTCTCAATCGATCGCTTACGTTTGTCTCTGTCTCCCTAACCCTTCGCAATCACCAGACACGGCGGGCCAGAACACTCCAAACGTCAGATCGTCGCTGGCAAAAAAAAGCCCGGGCTCATTTGAATGGCCGGGCCAAAGTCAGTCGTCGACAGAGGGAGAGCTGCCGACGGTTATTTGCGGCAAAATGTTCACCGCAAAGTCTAGTTACGAAGGAGTCAATGATCGGAGCAATCTGGCGTCGTTTCGTTTTTATCGGACGATATTGATGGAGTGCGGCTCAACACTGGCTCGCACAAACCTTGGAGGGTGTATTCTCCGTTGTCTCCAGGGACGAAGTACATTGTTGTTCGCATGCGAGCACTCGGAGCGCTTCGCGCGATCCCGCAGGCGGCGGCACCTGCTCCGCCCTCTGCTGTACACACCATCGACCGCATTGGTATCATCGTCTCACCGATGGCAGCAGACAGCGGGCCGGTCCGAGTTGCCGGGCATCCCCGTCAGCTATTTCGAAATGGTACAATCTGACGCCAGGTGCGATTCAAGGCCTTTGGGCTGATCCGCATAAAATTCAAGCCGCCAACCTCTCACAGGCAGCTGAGGGATCCGCCAGCGGTCGGCGTGCGTGTCGCATTCTGTTTTTGAATGGGCTTCGTTTGTCCAGAAGATCACGTCATTTCTAAGTGGCGAGCCTGATCTTCAGGTCATCATTGTGATGCTGCTTGTTGGCGATCCGAATGGCATGCAGGCAAGAAATAGCGCGTCTCAAACAGCTGTTGTGAAGCGTTCTGGGCTCGTCTTGCGCAATGTCACGGAGCCGAGGGCCGAAAGTCGTAATGCGGGTGACGCGCTCGGCCGTATACCGAATGGTCAGTCGACAGATGAGGGACGGCAGACAAAGGCCATTGAAATTCGCAGCGCGGCGCCCACCGGGGGTGAAGAGGTCCATAACGGCCGCCAGATACAACTAGCCCTCCGCGGTCGGCGTGTAGGTGATGTCAGCAAGCCAGATCCGGTTTGGGCTGTGGCGGTGAAGAGACGTTCCGCCCTTCGACCGGTCCAAGATAGTTGCGTTTGTCTCTTCGCGGCGGAGATAGCCCTCATACTGGAGGTGCTCGGCCGCGGTGAGCAGTTTTGGATCGTTGTCCCGATCGCGCTGCGGATTCGGCGCATGCGGACGGGATCGAGGAAGGCCCGACTGGCTTTCTCCGTCAGATGCCACCGATCCGCGACCTATATTTCCTGCGGCAGGGTCTTTGCCGCAGCTTCGCCATATTCCCAACTCGGTCACGAGCAATGATCGTGATCGTTGAATGAGCAGTCAGCCAGGCTTGGGCGGTCGCGGGCTCGATCCGGCAGCAGCGAGACGATCCGGCGCCTTTCCAGATTGCAGATGATGCTGGCGTATCGGTGATTGCGTCGCCAGGCCCAAACATCGATGCCTACACCCTAAGCGGGTCGGCCGGCCGGCGGCTGTGGCGCCGGGCCACGTGCTGGACCGTGTCTTTGCTCACCCGTGGCATCAGCCGCTTTGCGAGGCCTGCTGCTGGCTGACCGCCAAGCGCCGGCCGAGGTGGTGGAAGATAGAGTCCAGTCTCGCCGGGCGTTTGCGATGGGGAAGGGATGCTGCACGGATATGAAGTGGTGTTTTTGAGAAGCGCCTGACTGCAAGGGTCTCTCTCTCTCTCTCTCTCTCTCTCTTGTCCTTTAAATAAGGCCGGCAGGCCGCTAGGTCGTGTAGCTGCGAACAGCATCATATCGCACGTCCGACAATCCGTTGCTGCGGGGCGTTCGCAACGTGAAGAACCACTTCATGGAAATCCGGGCTGTGCTGCACTTCCGAGCAGGAGTCGGCCGGCGCTCTGGAGCGTTCCCTCGTTTAAAGCTGCGTGCTGGGCAACCACGAAGCTGTCGCACATGGCGCGCGCCAGATTGCTGGTGGTATAGAGCGACGCACTTCCAGCGAGACCGCTCGCAATCTCACAGACCTCAGCGCTCTGCCGCGCGGCGTTCGTCGCGGCGAGTCGCATCAGCGTCGCCGTGCTCGGGTTTACGGCACCTTTGAGCGCTTCCTTCCACAGCTCCTCGGTGGCCTCATAGAAGAAGGCACGGGCGGAACGCAGCATGGCTTCGGCTCTGGCCATCTCGAGTTGGACATAGCCGCGCTCTGCCATCACGGGCGCTCCAGTGATCGAGGCGCGGCTTCCGGCCATGGCGATCACCTCGTCTAGCGCGGAGCGCGCGATACCGATGCCGACAATCGCATGCGCCTGCGCAGCGAAAGCCACGGACGGATAACGATAGACCGGGCCGTCGAGTGTCGGCGGACCGCCGCGGATCAAGGTCCATTCCTCCGGCACAATGACATCATTGACAATGACGTCGTGGCTTCCGGTGCCTTGCAGGCCGATGACATCCCAATTGGGGCGGATCGTCACCTTCTCGGCCGGCATCACGGCTACACGCGCAAGGCCACCGGTCGAATCGTCTTCCACAGTGATGCCAACCCCTATCAGATCCGCGCCCGGTGAGCCGCTGGCGAATGGCCACACGCCGTTCACGACAAACCCGTCGGTGCTTCGCCTGGCGGGCTGGAGCGGGAAAAGCGCACCTGCCAACACCACGTCAGGTCCATTGGCGTACACCTTGCGAAGCGTGTCGTCCGGAAGAGCAGCGAGGTAGCGAGCCCCATCGCCGAAGCTGGCGACCCAACCGGCGGAGCCGTCGGCTTCGGAAATGCGCTCGATCAGGCGACAAAAATCAGCCGGCGTTCGCTCCTCGCCGCCGAATCGCCTGGCAGCCAAAGCCCGATAGACGCCAACGCGCTTGAAGCCTTCGATGATCTCGTCTGGAATCTTCTGCGCGCGGGCAAACTCGTTTCGACGTGCGCGGATATCGACCAGTAGCGGCGACAGATTATCCCAGGTCGCAGCCGTAGCGTCGGCTTCTGCAGTGATGTTCTCTGGTGGAGCGTTCATAAGCTCTCCTCGGTGCCTTGAGCCGATCGACGCCGCGTTTCATTGATTGGATTGCGCGCGCATGGCGAAGCCGGCCGGATTGATACCCAGTCGGAAGGGATCGTCGAAACCTTCGCAGTTGATATCGACTGTGATGCGATTGCAGGCGGTTGCCCCCAAGGTATCGGCTCAAAGAAAAGGTCTTGAGGGCCGGGAAGGCTGACCGAGATATGGCTGTCGATGCTGTCTTTGAGGCCGAAACGGCAAAGCAGCCGATATGCGGCGGCGAGATCGATTCGCCTCTGCTGCACTATGCCTCCGGCGGTTGACGGCAGCGCTCGTTTTGTCATGTCGTCTCCAACGGACGATTTGTCACAATTGGGGCCCGGCCGGCTCGAACCACGTTGTTCCTGACTTGGCGACCGCGAGGTCGTCCAAGCCTGCGGCTCTTTCCCATGTCCCGAGCAATCGACGTGCCATCAATCATGGTCTGCCGGCCGTGTCTGAATCGAGCGAGATCACGTGGACCGTGCGCACGCCAGCAGGATGCTCGCGCCTCCCGTGTCTGGTTCCGGGCACAAGACGTCACCAACCGAACACGGCGGAGTGAACGACTGAAGTGGAACTCGACCGCGGACCAGTCGGGCTCGGCTTGCCTACCGGAGCTTAAGGCCCGCTCTGATCTCCTGACATTACCAACAGCGCAATTTACCGTTGTCACCACTGCGGGTGAGCTGTTGGTTGGAGCGGACGTCAGACGGCAGGTGTTCAACAAACGCGACGGCGGCGTCAGGTGCTGCGATTGCACGATCAAGTCGCTGTCCTAGATGCTGCAAGAGTGCCCCCGCTCATGCAAGCGAAAGGCAAAAAGCTTCCAGGAGGCTTTGAGATTTTCGAGGTTCGCCGGCAGCTGATCCGCCTGTTCGCGTTTTATTGTACTAAACGCAAGAGATTCGCGCAGAGTCCTGACGTGACTCACCCTTTTGGAGCCGCTGGCGCCTCTATCTTCAGCGAACTCCAGATGCTTCGAATAATGACTTAGCTTGTCAAATCGACTCTGCATCACAGGCGCGCGGCTTTGATATTCGCGGGATACGGCCGCCAACAGTGCATGTGAACGGAAAGGTTGCAGATCTTGCTGACGCTCAACGTCGGGCAAGTTGATGTATCCGATATGATCGATGCGTTGGTCCAAGAGACTTGGGGCGACGTGCGATGACGGCGCGTGCCACGATCATGACGCCGATGTCCGCATCGCCAAAACGATCTTCAAAGGTGCGCGCCGGCGCGCGAAGATGCGCCTCTCCGATGCGCACTTCGGAAATCCCAATGACAAGACACGCCTGCGCAGAGCCAGGAACGTCCTTTGGATGGCACGTCAAGGAGCTCGTCGATAGTTGACCGCCAGCTTCGACGAACTCCGGCGATGGCACAAAAGATTGTTCTCCGCTCGAACCGGTGATCGCAATTGTCGTACGCGCGACAAGTTTCTGTTCATGCTGATCCAGGGTACAGGCCCAAAACAGATGCAACGAGGCGGCTTTTCCGACACTGGTGGTCTCCAAAATGGCTGATGCAGAAGAGACCGTCCGATGCCGACGCGAGTAGCATTTTTCTTACATCCGCGGGATGGGCAGTCTTGGTGGTCGTAATCCTGCTCTATGTGGTCTTCGACCCTGGCTGAGCCTGGTGATCATAGCAGGACCACAGGGGGGCTTGCCGGATCGCGGGTGAGAGCCTGCTGGAATTGTCGCGTGTTCCGTTAGGCAGAGAGCTCGGACCCTGCATGCCTCGCACCGCGATCTGCCGCTTGCACCACCTCTGCTGGCTTAGCGCATCAACGTGCAGGCATGAATAGTGTCGCCCGCGGTATGGGTGTTTCTTGGTGCTGGCCTCGCGTTGCGAACATGAGCACGTAGAATACGAGAAGAATTAAGAGGCCGCGCATACCAAAGGTCGTCCCGAAGCTATGACAATTGTGGAGTTATTCGGTGCATTTGATTCAGCCGATGCACGAGCGGATTGCGCGGAACTCGACCGAAGCCCTGCATCAGGCGGCAAACGACTAGCCGGCAGCGAAGGTGCCAACGTCAGCTCAGCAAATCGACCCTGCCGGTGTCGAGCCGATACAGGCCCCCGACGACCTTCAGTCTGTTCTGCTCAACCACCGCGTTCAGAATCGGCCCCGTCGATTTGAGTTTGTTGACATTATTGATTACATTTTGTCGGGTTGCTTCGATGAATGTGTCACCGGTTTGCTGGGGAGATACTTTTACCGCAGGCGCAAGCGCAGCGACGAGGGATGAAATGTGCCCCGGCGGCGGCTTATCGTCGTGGAGCGACTTGATCGTGGCTTCTATCGCACCGCAATGATCGTGGCCAAGTACCAGGATCAGCGGCGTGTTCAGCACGGCCACCGCATATTCCATACTGGCGAGCGTGTCATCGTTGGCGAAGTTGCCGGCGAGGCGGCAGACAAACAGATCACCAAGTCCGCTGCCGAAGACAAGTTCAGGCGCCACGCGAGAATCGGCGCAGCTCAGAACCGCGGCATATGGATTTTGCCCATCCACCAAGACCGGGCGCTCGCGCTTGAAATCGTCGCGTCGTGATACGCCGTGAACATAGCGATCGTTCCCTTCCATCAGCCGCTTCAGGGCAGCCTCCGGCGAGATCAGGTTATCTGGCTTGGGCGGCGCTTTTGCTTCCTTCGCATCGACAATGTTGTTGCCAAGCCGCAGGCAAACCGACGAAATAGCGAACAGCAACAGCGAGCGGCGCGAAGGCGCGATCTTGGTCAGATAGGTCGGAGTGGCCTGCATGCATGCATCTCACCTCATCGCGCGGCTTTACGCCACCCGGTGGCTTCGGCTTCCGCTTCGCTGCAGAGCCAGCGTTCACCGGGCTTCTTCGTCATGTCGAGTTGTTCGTAACTGAGTTGCCCGGGCAGGTGATAAATGCGCTCGCCGTTGCGGTCTACGGTGCCTTTTATCAGACACTCGGACGAGGGTGGGTCCGATAGCAGTGCGGATCCGAGCAGGAGTTCCTGAGCGTCGATCGGAACCGAGCTCGCGCCGATGATGATCGTCCCCTTGTTGCGGCGACGCCAGTCCCAGGGCGCGATGAACGCCCCCGACCACAGCCCCGCATAGGCTTTGCTCGCCACAACCTCATAGACAACGTAGGTATGGATAGAAGGACCCGACGATAGTGCCCAGCCGGAGCGTACCATCCAGGCGTTCACGTCCTCGCCTTCTATGAAGCAACTGCCGCGTGACCTGCCGTATTCATCAACTCCTGTGGTATGACAATCCCACGTTCGTCCGTTCGAATGCTTGATGAGCTCGTCGCGAGCAGCTACGCCGCAAGCCCATTTCCGACCCTGTGCGTCGAGGCAAATCTGGTCAGTCTCAGGAGCTTCGATGCCTGAGAGCCGAAGCTTGGTTTGCTCGATCTCGATCGTATTGCCGTCGAGGATGCGCGGAGGGCCGCTGAGGTTCGCCGCGCAGACCGGAGATGTGATGACAGCGAACAATGCGACCATCATTATGCGGTGTTTCATCCCGACAATAACCTCTCGCTCTTGATTCATGTTCACGCACGATCCGGCGCCGCCACATTCGACTGCTTAAAAGCTATGTCCGTTATTCGGCCGGCATCTTTCCACGTTTGCTCTATGAAAGCATGACCGTCATTTCCAAGCTACGACCTGACGCTGCGTGAGGTTCAAGTGATTTCTTCCCGTGTGCGTGTCGCGGTATCCTTCGAGCCTCGCCGGTCTCTCTCACCGGGCGCGCACTGCACCTCCTCGACCTGAGAAGGAGATCCCCATCGCTCAGCCGCGAACTCGGTAGGCGGGAGAAAGCCGAGCCTCGGAACGCTGTTTCTCACGCGCTTGAAGAACAAAGGTCGCCTGTGAATCTTCGCGCTCGAATGGAAGTCAGGCGGGGAGGAGCAACCTGGTTATGCATTGTTGCAACCAACATCGGCAAGGCTGCCGACGGTTTCAGCGAGTGCGATGACATTTCGCCGTAAATTCTTGTCAGGAAAAGGCTGATGTTCGAAAGAAATCTGGTCTCGCTTCCTCTGAGATCTGGACAAAGGCGCCACGGAGTTCAGCTCAATTGCCCGCTGCGTAAAATGAACCGGTATCGTTTGCGCAAACCGCGCAAAACCCGGAGCCCTCCTTCGGAGAGTCAGCCGGGATGATCGTTGATGCCAATTGCGTTATGGCTTTTCGCACGTCTGCGCTGCACCATAATCTTTCGTGGTGCCGCCGCCGCGTTCGTACAAGGGCCGGATTGTCATGACTCAGGCGGCGCGACTGGCGGCCGGTCTCACGTAGTACGCTTCACCGAGATTTACCCAGCAAGCCCGGCGTGAGGGCGTGCGTTTGCGCCAGGGAATTTGGAACGGCAACCTCCGTGGCTTTGTCGTATACGCGCACCGGGCGAGGGGCGTGTTCGGACGATCGCGAGTGCCATCATGATGCCATTCGGTGCGAGGCCTAAATTCACAACATGGTTGCCCCATCGCGGCACTCGGGCAGGTAGCTCTGGTGCGGTTTAGCCGACTCAAGCTACAAATCATTCTCAACAACGTCACTACACAATGGGAATGAAATGGTTGCAGCCCCCCGGGAATTGCCGGTCTCTTCTTACGCGCTTGAAGTGGACGGCCGACTCAGAGCCGAATTCGCAACCAGAGACGGCGCCAGGGCAGGCGGAGCAGAACTAAAGAAACGTTTTCCCATGCTTCAAATCCGGATCTATGACGCGCAGACGAATGCGCGCGAGGAAATGTAGCGCCGAGTCAATTCGGTCCTCGATACCTCGCGCACGGCTCCGGGGCTCCTCGCCGGGGGTACTCGGAAAAAGGGCGGTGCTCAGGGGGTATGCCGGCCCGCTAACACTGCCCGATACCTGTCTTAACGGGTTTCGTCGCGGCACTCGATCCCGCGTGCCGCCTCGGCATCGGCATGCTCACGCTCTTGCGGGTTCCAGTCAGTCGCGCGATGCGCCACGCCGGATCGGGCTTGGGCTCGAGCATCACCAGGCCCGGTCCCTTGAAGAGTGGCATGGAGAGCTGGTTCCCTCGCAGATTGGTGTCCTCCCACTGCGTCGGGTGCGCCGGGGGCCAATCTCGCCTGCTGGCACGCGCCGCTGAGCTCGACTCCTCTCAGAAAGAATCGGAGGTGATCGTGCTGCCCGATTTTTTCCTGACGGGCCGAAGCCTGCGGGAAAGGCTCGCGACTGTTGTTTCTGAGCTGATATGTCTTGCAGTTGCTCTGAGGCGTTCGGCGGTAAAGGAGCTGCGACGCCATCTTGCTCTGCCCGACCACTTTACCGAGGGCGTTCGCTCCCCTCTACTCTTCCCGATCCTTTGGCTCCATGCGAGCGAACCAGGAGCCAGGAGGAAAGGCCGCGATACGCTCGGCAAAGGGGGATTGCGGCTTCCAATCTTGCCCTTCGCTCTTCTCGAAAGCGATGACCCCGTTGTGTGTAAAAAAACGGGGCCCTGGGATATCACAGTTCACCAAAAGCAAAACGCGCCACAGATCACCTTTCTCGGTCGGTTTGTCATTCTGCTTCGGCAAGTAGTCCACTCCAACAGGTTCAACGATAGTGCAGCGGCCCTGCCGCAGAAGATCGCCGAGCCGGCCTTGCGTGGTCGTCACAAAGTTGAAGTTGCTCGGATCATGCAGAAAGCGAAGATTTGCGTCCCTTTCGCCATCCTTGACTTCACTGGCGATCAACGAGAGCGCCAGGGCGCGCCAGCCCAATTCCATCGGCTTTGCATAAGTCGACGCAAGTTGAAACGTGCCGTCGTGCGCGATCTTCCAGGCGATAACCTTCTGTTCGCCTAATGTCTCATCTCGGTGCCTGGCCCACCAAATGAGCACATGGTCATTTTGGTCAAGTTCAGCGACGCCCCACATTCGCGGGACGAACTGTGCCACCTTCGAGACCTTGGAGATAATTTCATCTATTGTCTCGCCGTCTTGCGCTCGCCACGTCGACTTGAATCTTTCGATAAGGGGGCTCTCGTTGGCGCGAACACTGTTGCTCGTCGGAGCCAGCCCGGCCAAGCAGATCAGGGATTGACAGAGACAAAACCATAACGCGCGTCTTGCAGACATTTTCCTCATAACTGTCAGCCTATCTGGTTTCATCCACACGTCATTCCAAAGCGAGCAACCTTCAACCTGTTATGCGCGAGCGCAAGAAGTTAGCGGCGACGCGACGGGGAGACCGACGGTGTCCCGTGCGAGCAGGCGCTCCCCTCTATGTCACGCGCCGCTAACTTCACTGCCAACGACAGCCTCAATTTGCTGTGCTGGACATGCCCAGCAGGAGGGACTGGGCATGCCGAGGACCTGCATTCTTCGTGCCACGCAATAGACGGCAATTCGCACCGGTTTTGTGTCCGCTTTGTCGACTTTCCGACTTGCGCACGTTTCGATGTTTCCGTTCAGCCTTTCCAGCGCGGCTTATGCATCCTCGTCACGCACTGGATATTCGACGGCGCAGGGGAATGCCTCGGCGCCGAGTTCCTAATGAGAATTGGGAGCACGTTTGCCGCCATTGAATCGTTTGGTTCGCTATCGTTGTCGGAATGTGGGTTTTCGATCTCTGCCATGCCTTTTGGCACTTACGGCCAAGGGGCCACGGCGCGATTGGCGCTCCTTTCGCGACATGCGGCGCTCCGGAAGTCGAGAGCAGCCTCAGCCAGCTGAGCTTTGCACTCGATGCCCAACGACGCGAAAGCCGATCTTCACCGCCGAGCATTTGAGGTCTGGCTGGCCCCGCAAATCACGTGCTCGCCGGGTATGTTGCTGGCTTTCGGCAGGTGTCTTGGGCTTATTCAACACGGATCCTGTTGGTCGAGAAGGGGGGCTGAATGGCGGACGTACTCAAGAACCGTTGGGAAGCCGGGACTCGCATCAAATGCGTTCAGCTCGAGCCAGCAGTCCCGACCGCGCAAGCCGCGTTTGTCCCTTCGATCTGGCGTGCGGCCCGCGGGCAGCTGCGATGGTCATTCCGATATCGCTGATTGGAGAGCGCTTCTACATCGTCTCAACGATAGAGATGCACGATCATTCGCGTAGCAGATCTCGCAGCATCAGCTTGAGACATAATCTGAGAGGTTGACGGAAGACTTCTCTTGCCGATAATCCAAGTCGTCGAGGTTCTCCGGTTTCCACTTGATCCGGAGCTAAGAGGGAAGCCGGTGAAAATGCCGGCGCTGCCCCCGCAACTGTGAGCGGCGAGCCGCTGTCCAACGATGTCACTGAAGCCTGCGCGGCTTCGGGAAGGCCGGACAGCAGCGATGAACCGCGAGCCAGGAGACCTGCCCCGACAATATATTCGTCCACGGGCGGGGTGTCCCGGTGGTGCGCCAAGCAGCCGTCGCACCGCGCGACTTCCCCTGCCTGCGTCCGCCCTGGCCTTTGCCCCCAACATGGGGTTAACGCTATGTCTCTTCTCTCCCTTCCGGTTGCCACGCTCGGAACGCCACGCATCGGTCCAAGGCGCGAGCTCAAACTCGCTCTAGAAAGCTATTGGGCCGGAAAAAGCAGCGAACAGCAGTTGCTCGAGGACGCAGCTGGCCTGCGTGCCGCGAACTGGGCTCGTCAGAGATCTATCGGAGTCACGGTCATTCCATCGAACGATTTCTCGCTGTATGACCAGGTGCTCGACACAAGTTTCATGGTTGGCGCCATCCCGGAGATCTACGCCTCGAACGCCGAATCCATTTCGCTCAAGACGTACTTCGCTATGGCCCGCGGATCACAATGCGACGATCAGGATGCGAGTTGCGGTCACGGACCGCGCGGATTTGGCGCACCCGCGCAGGAGATGACCAAGTGGTTCGACACCAACTACCACTACATGGTCCCCGAGTTTCACAGGGGACAGACTTTTAGGCTATGCTCTCGCAAGCCGATCGAGGAGTATGACGAAGCCAAGGCCCTTGGCTTTCAGACCCGCCCTGTCCTGATCGGGCCGGTCACATTCCTAAAGCTCGGCAAGAGTCCCGATCCTGCGTTCCAGCCACTCTCATTACTGGATGAACTGATACCGGCCTATATCGAGGTTCTGCAGGAATTGGCCAGACGTGGGGCAAATTGGGTTCAGTTCGACGAACCCTGCCTGGTTCTTGATCTGGATGAGAGGGCGCGACAATCGTTGCGACATGCCTATGACCGGCTCACCAAGGAGGGGCCGGCCATCAAGATCTTAGTTGCCAGCTATTTCGGCGAGCTCGGGGACAATTTGGACACCGCCTTGAGCCTGCCGGTTGCCGGACTGCACCTCGATCTGGTTCGAGCGCCACAGTTGTTGGACCAGATCATCGCTGGCGGCCGAAGTGATCTCGTCATGTCGCTCGGTGTCGTCGACGGCCGGAATGTATGGCGGTCGAATTTGTCGTCGCTGCGCCAGCGGCTCGAACCCGCGATTGAGAAGCTCGGCAAGGATCGTGTACAGATTGCTCCATCCTGCTCGCTGCTTCATGTGCCGGTCGATGTTGAACTCGAAACCGGGCTCGCTTCCGACGTCAAGAGCTGGCTTTCTTTCGCGGTCCAGAAGATGCGGGAGCTTACGATCCTGGCGCGGGCACTCGCAGGCGACCAGAATGTTGCGCTATCTCTTGCCGAGTCGGAATGTGCCGCGAGTGGCCGCCGGTCTTCGCCGAAAATCCGTGATGCCAATGTCGCTGTACGGATGAAAGCGATCGATCAGACCATGCGTCGGCGCGCCAGCCCATTTGCCCGTCGTGCCGAGATCCAAAGCAACCGTTTCGGACTACCGGCTTTTCCTACCACGACCATCGGATCGTTTCCGCAGACCACAGAGGTCCGGAATGCCCGTGCGGCGCATGCGCGAGGCGCGATAAGTGACGAGCAATACGACAGGTTCCTCAAGGAGGAGACTGCGCGCGCCGTACGTTGGCAGGAGGACATCGGTCTCGACGTCCTCGTGCACGGCGAGTTCGAGCGCAATGACATGGTGCAGTACTTCGGCGAGCAACTCGCCGGCTTCGCATTTACCAGGAACGGATGGGTGCAGTCCTACGGCTCGCGCTGCGTCAGGCCACCGATCCTGTTTGGCGATGTAGTGCGGCCGAGGCCTATCACGGTGGACTGGTGGCGCTACGCGCAATCACTAACGAGGAAGCCGATGAAGGCGATGTTGACCGGACCGGTGACGATCTTGAACTGGTCCTTTGTTCGCGATGATATTCCCAGAAGCGAGGTCTGCCGCCAGATTGCGCTCGCGATCCGAGACGAAGTTCGCGATCTCGAGAATGCTGGTGCGACAATGATCCAGATCGACGAAGCCGCACTGCGCGAAGGAATGCCGTTGCGTCGATCGGATTGGACGGCCTATCTCGACTGGGCCGTGGATTGCTTCAGCATCTGCTCATCGGGCGTCGCCGATGAAACGCAAATTCACACACATATGTGCTACTCGGAGTTCAACGACATCATCGGTGCGATCGCTGCAATGGACGCAGATGTCATCTCGATCGAGACGTCGCGCTCGAAAATGGAACTACTCGACGCGTTCAGGAACTACGAGTATCCAAATCAGATCGGGCCGGGCGTGTACGACATCCACTCTCCACGCGTTCCCGAGACCAGCGAAATGAAGGAGCTGATGGCGTTGGCTCGGACCCGGCTGCAGGATACGCAGCTCTGGGTCAATCCGGACTGCGGCCTGAAGACGCGCAAATGGGAGGAGGTTCGGCCGGCGCTAGCGAACATGGTCGCTGCCGCCCGCCAACTGCGGGCTGCATTCGATCCGCGAGGCCGTTGATCCGGGCTTGGCTCTCTTCTCGACAAAGCTGATCCTCTTGCGGTCATTTGCGCTCTCGATAATCGATGGAGCGTTTGGGAACACAAAAAAAGCCCGGCCCCGCTTCGCGGGCCGGGCGAAAGTCTGGGAGGAGCGACGCTGACGCATCGCGCGGACTTCCATCGGCGGAAGAGAGGACAACCGCCGGTTCGATCACGGCAAGGACATTCGCCGAAAATCTGAGCCCAATTGAAGCACAAGCTCAGCGTAGCTCAATTATGCCGTGGTATGCGGCCGTATAGCCTGAGGTTTATGAATATACACTAAGGTTTGTCGCTCAAGAGCACGTCGGCAACGATTACGACCGCGACGAGGGACGGTGATGCCGGGCGGTCACCGCAGGGCACGAGCCGCAAACTCGGTGTGCTTTCCTGCCTGGAAACCTTATGCGCGATCAGCGCGACGATACGAAAAACCCGGCTCCAAGGATCTCGCAAGCGTAGACAATGCATGAGCGGTTGCTATTGATTTGGACCTGCTTAAGGCAGTCCTTGGTCGACCGGTTCCAAACAATAGTCGGTTTCGGCTTGGGCCTCTGTTTGAGAGTCTATGAGCGGACCACGCGGAGGATGTCACGAGCTTGAAGATGGCACTGCTGCCGATAGGGTGCTCTTCAGCCGTGAGCGTGGCCCTGCCCTCAACATAGGCCAGTTGAGTGATGGCGATCTCGGATCCGACACGACTCGGCTCGGCGCAGAGTTAGACCGTACTTCCAGCGCCTTGCCGTTCGTCCTAAACGTACCCGGGCGAGCAGTGCCTCGTAGTTGGCGTGCTGTGGGTCGAACCGGCTACGGTACGATCATTCAGCCGGCTGGGAAGGAGTGGGAGTGCTTCGCCGCACCCGCGCGGCCGCAATCGTCCGTCCTTATGGGTCGGCGGACATGAGAGGCATCCGTTTCGCGCAATGTCACTGCGCAACTACCAGACTTGCGACGGTCACATTGTGGAACGTGCCGGAGCCAGAGCTCAGGAAGGCTCGGCCATGCCGTTTGCACCGGTGGTCGAGGAAGCGATGATAGTGCGCAGAAGCCATTTGGCGGTACGGCAGCCTACGTGCCCGCGAACACCCCCATTTTCATTTCGAAAGGATGAGCATGAGGTCTAATTCCTACTGTGAAACGGCAGCGGTCAATACGGCCCCTCCGTCTGGGCGCCGTATCACGGGTTGCTCGCGGACGAAAACGCGACCGAGCTCCGCTCTGCCTCAGCTTCTTGCTCCAATTGCAGAATATGCGCTCTTAGCGCATCGGAAGTGGCTGCCGCTGTCTCGCTGAACAGCGGATCTCCATGATCGGTGACGGCGGAAGCGATTTCGGTCCATTCCTGTGCCGAGAGAGCCTTCAGTGCGGCCGGAAAGAAATCTCGTTCTTCCCACATCATGTGGCGCCGCTCGCGTACTATAAAGTCGCGTATGATATTGCCGACGTCTTGCCGAAAGAGTTCACGATCCGCGAGGATGGCGTCAATAGCTCGCGCGAAGTGGTGCAAACGGTCGATGACTTCCTGGTGTTCAAGCGCGAGATCGCCGACGATTGCAGCTGCATCCGGATCGCGAGCCTTGAGCTTGGAAAAAATCAAGTCTTCCTGTGGATGATGGTACAGCTCGGGGTAAACCTCGAAATAGCTGATAATCGCGCGAACGACCTCATAATCGGGACGGATCCCTCTCTCAAAGATCTCCAATTCGCGTTGAAGAGCGGCCAGAAGCAGATCAATGTTGCGATGCTCTCGAAGCAAAAGATCGATGATCATTGCGGTGCTCCTGGAGGCACAATGTAGGCCGGAAGCGTTTCTGCCACTTGCAAGATCGCCCAAGCCGAATTCGGTGTCCTTCGCTGCGCCGCAATATTCCGCGCTGTTCGACGCAAAAAAGTAGCGCGCTTTGAATTTGAGCTGGCGTAAATCAATTTAGCCGAAGTGTTGAGGTTGCCCGCGCAAGACGCTGGTCGGATAACGGCTCGGTAAAACTGGCGGCCTGGGCGTGCATGGCGGACCCTATCTTGCGGACGTCGATGGGACGTAGATTGGCTGCTCCTGACGAACTCGAGAATTTGGATGTTTTCCTTAGGTAGAAGTCCCTAAGTATTTACACGTAAGTGCCATGCAGGGCGTCTTGAATGGGGACGGCGCGGCCCCTTGTTTGCTCAAACATGTCCAAATCGGATTAGAAGGCTGCATGCTGGCTTCGTCGGCCGCCTCCATGGAGACAGTCGGAAGCGCATGGCCGCACCCGTGAAGAGATCCAGCCAGCCGAAAAGTTGTCGTCCACCGCCACTTTCGGCTTCCGCAGGAAGTCTTGTTCGGCGCCTTGGCTCTGATCCCCGTCAGCATCGGTCGGCCGCGGAGGTGACCAGGCGGATATTGACGGCATCCCTATCGATGTACGCTGGCCGACATGGTCGACGCGCTTGACGATCATGCGCTACGCTGTAGTAGCGCCCGTTCTCCGGGGTGACAGACCTGCTGTCCATCGGAGCACAAATGTGGGCCGACGTAATTGAGCTGCTTCATGTGCCGTCGTGATTCAAGAAACCAGCAGCGTGTGATGATCGGTAGCCGACACCGAAAACATGACCCGCCCGGTGCGGTGCGCCTGAAAACGGTCCGTTCGTCGTCTGGACTGCGCAGCTTGAAGCATGAATAAGCCATTCGCGCCATTTGCGCTGGTGCTAGAGTCCAGCGGTAATGGCGATCCGCGTCAACTCGGACATGCTGCGGACATTGGTCTTGGCCATGAGGTTTGCACGGTAAACCTCGACTGTCCGGGGACTGATGCCGAGATCTTGGGCGATCACCTTGTTAATCTTGCCAGCTAATAGTCCCTGCAGGACGTCACGCTCGCGCGACGAGAGGCCCCCGAGGCGGGCTTCCGCCTGGAGTTTCGCTGCGTCATCGGCTGGTTTTGTTGGCCGCGCTTCCAAAGCACTATTGATCGCACGCAATAGCACCTCCTCCACGAACGGCTTCTCGAGGAAGTCGGCCGCACCCGCTTTCATCGCTTCGACTGCGAGCGATACGTCGCTATGGCCGGTTATTAGGACGACGGGGCAGTTGACGCGATTGGCCTTCACTTTACTGACTAGTTCGAGACCGCTCATACCCGGCATACGGATGTCTGACACAATGCAATCAACTGGACCGCTCGCGACGTCATTAAGAAACGCGGTCGCCGTCTCATAGGTTGCTACGTAGAAGCCGTTAACATCAAGAAGAAACGCGAGCGAGTCCCGCATTGCGGCGTCATCGTCGATCACAAGAATGCGCCGCCCAATCATGCTGTCTCTTCTCTAAGCTCCGCACATGGCGCGGTGACTAAAGGATCGCGCTGCCACCCGGATTTGCTTGCGCGACGATGTGGCCGCCATGTGACTCGATGATCGTCCGGCAGATTGATAGCCCACGCCCATTGCCATGCCTTTCAGTCGTGACAAAGGGCTGGAACAGTCGGTCGCCGATATCAGCGCTGATGCCGGGGCCCTTATCAGCAACGGTGAACCTGTTGACAGCAACTTCGCGGCGCGGGCAGGAAGCCATGGCCTCGATTGCATTGCGTATCAGGTCTAGCGCGACCTTCTGGATCTGGATCTTGTCGACAATAGCACGAGAGGCAGCGCGGCGGATGCCGCGGCAGTGCCATAGCCTTACCAGACGTGGTCGGACATGCTTCCTGGTAGACCCTCTCATTCCATCGACTCTACATTGTTTCCCACGAGAGCCACCGAGCAGAACGCGCCTCAACTCACACTAATCTATTGTGCAGGATGGCCGCCGCCATCTGGCCATATGCGCCAGTGCGTCGGCTGCACGGCTACGTGTTCTCCGGTCTTGGCCTTGAACCAGCCGCCGAAGGTCCGGCGGCAAGGAAAGACCACCCGGTGAATGGCATTCCCCTCGATCACGGCAATCTCCAGATCCCGATCAAAGGGCGGCGCCGTTTCGAGCCGCTCCCAGGTCAGGTCGCCAGTAGATCTTGGGCGGTGTTCATCGCTGCTGGCTGACAAATTCAGGCAACCTTCTGAACTACGCGCGAGATGGCTTGGCCGCCGCTCGAGCAGGCTCAGCCCCATATTGCCCAGGCGGCGTGGTCTCGATTGCGCCAGTCGCGGCCGGGGTTTTATCGGCCGTGGCGCCGTTGAACCTATCGTGCCGGGACATGATCGGCTCGCCAACCGAAATACTAGGATTGGCGCTGCGAAACAACTCCCGGGCTTCGGTCGAGCCGATCTGGATCAGCTCAAGACCTCGGCGGTTGGTATTAACCGCTGTTCTGCAGAAGTTGAACTGGACTGCCGCTCCCGCAATCTGGCCCGCGGCGGGACGAATGTCCCCGTGGTCTGTCATGTCGAACATCCTTCGTTGGTGGGAAATCTCCTTGTCCCACGGCGTCAGCGTGGGGCATTGGGTTTTGATGACGTCAGCCGCGCCCTTGTGAGCGGGGCGGCATCCCCGAGAACCGCAAGACGCCGGA
Organism: Bradyrhizobium sp. USDA 4354; assembly: GCF_054060315.1. Lineage (NCBI taxonomy): Bacteria > Pseudomonadati > Pseudomonadota > Alphaproteobacteria > Hyphomicrobiales > Nitrobacteraceae > Bradyrhizobium > Bradyrhizobium sp. USDA 4354. The sequence goes on from NZ_JBSSDC010000001.1 coordinate 3,623,613, forward strand.
ACTCGCTTGGCACCATTCGGATGGGCCTAGCCGCGCTCGGCGCCGATCATCGCGCCCATCCGCGCGTCGATGAAGTGGACGCCTTCGCACGCTGCGCAGGTTATTGTGTGCAGTCATCGGCACGCGGCTCGGATACGTCCGGCGGCAGTCCTTGAACTCGGTCGCCGGTATCTGGACATGAAAAGATGATGGGGCGCCAAGTCTTTCTGTCTGCCATGTGTGTGACCTTGGACGGGAAGCTCACTTCTATCAGTAGGCAGTCGCCTCAGTATTGATACAGGTCAAAAAGGGCTGATGCGCATCCAGAATGGCCGAGCTCGAGCGGCTACTGCGAGCCGCACAGGCCGCGTTGGCAGACGACATATCCGAAGTCGGGCGATCCGCCAGGGACTCGCGTTGGTCCGCAACACGCCAGCGTGTAGCGGGGTTGATTTGAGGCGCACCGCTCGCGAATGGGCCGCGACGGCATTTGTCCTCAATGCTGAGATAGCCGGCAAGCAGATGGTCAATTGATCGCTCGCCTCGCATTATCGGTGGCCTTGCCGGGCAGATCCCGGCCATAGGCTTTGGAGCTGAACTCCTGAACCCCGGGCTCATCGAAACTTTGGCTGCGACAAGCGTGACCATCGGCTTTGCTGTCGCGGCCGCAGGGGCGGTTCGGCTCATTGGCCCACGATCACGTGCGTGTAGGTCTCGCCATCGATAGCCCCGGCCGCCGGCGCGCGTCAGAAATGGCTCTGCCCGGTGATTGGCGCAATGACTTGGTGTTTGCGGCAATGCCTCGTGAGACTATCAAGTATCGCGTGTAAAGTTCGCGGCCTCTCGAGTCTCCATATTGCCAGCGGTTGAGTATTGGATAGATAGAGATCAGCAGCCGACATCTCGGGCGTGACGGCGCATGTGGCTCTCAATCGTCTCTTCAGACATTCCTCGATTCATCGGCTTCTCAATTTTGTCAGTGGAGGCACGAGCAGACCGGAAGGCGTTATCCCTCGGCTCAAATCAGAGTACGATCCGCCAAGCTAGACAAATAGAGGTCGCGTGGTCTGCGGGACAACAGGAGCGCTCGAGCCGCGCTGCCAAAGTTTCGACCTCATCTCGATGGAGGAGCGGACAACCTCTTGGGGATGCTGCTTGAGGCAGATCAAATACTCTTGCGGCGCGAATGGCAGAATGGTGGATAAGCAAACCCACAAGAAGATGATGCCATGCCTTCATTTAATGTTCGTTTCATCAAGATCGTTTGTGACGATACCGGGCACGAACATCGTGCCTGTCAGGCAGCGTTCAAGGTAGATGCCGCCTCGCTGAGTGCTGCTGCACAGCAGGCGGAGAGCGATTTCTGCAAGCAAAAGAGTGTCCGCGATTGGACCGTCTTCGCCGATGTGATAGAGCTTCGAACCCCGCCTGCATTGCCGCCGGCATGGGCTGGTTAGCTTGAATTTGGCGGGGAAAGTCTGCGCATTGGATTGTGGATCAATCTGTAATCTAAGCGTGATCCCGGACAAGGTCGCGTCGACGGTCGATTCGAGAACAACTGGTGATGCTGGCGTCAAATCGGCGAGCGCCCTGTTGTCTCACGACACCTAGCGGACCTCGCTGGAGGGTTTGCCGCCTGCCGCTCAACTGGCTCTGCAGCGCTACGTCAAGCGTCGTGCCGGCAGGGCCATCCGGATCGAAGGATCCGCTCCCACAAATCGGTCTTGTTTGATTCATGAAGAACAAGTCTGCCTCTGGCAGCCATGGCTGTTTCAAAGGGTATGCGTGGTTGGCCAATCTGCGCACATCAATGCCCTTGACGGTTAAGGCATCTGCTCAGTCGGTTGCACGCGAGCCTGTCCCGGACATCCGAACCTGGCCTACTTGAGCCCACAGCACATCGATGAGATCGCACGTGATCCTAATCTGTCGGCATCTGCCTTTCAGCCATGGCGCAAAGAGCGCGCTCTCCTGAACATTTAAACAAGCGCCTCGCAGTTGCCGGTTTTTCCGAGAATGCGCTTGTTGCCGCAACGGAGACGTATTGCGCGATCTGCAGCGAGTGAGCGGCCTATGTCAGACCAAAGTCCGCTGCGCTGCCTACCTCGAGAGGCAAAACCATGCAAATCCGCTCAAAGACTGCCCGAATGAGTCTGCGCGCTCGGTCGTGAGATATCCGCCCGCTACGCTTTCGCGATTGATTGCGCTCAACAGTTCCTCGCCGAAGATCTTGACTCCTGAGCATGCCCCATTCAAAGAAGGCCGACACAGGACAAGCCTCATTGCCGCCTCGAAATCCACGACATGGGTGAAGCAGTCCTTATGTCTGTACTCGCTGTTTTCTGCCTACGTTTTCCTCTTTGCCGCATGGGAACACGATGCGGCTTTACCTTCTGCGTATTGCTCGCCTTCGCCGCCAGCCTGGCCGCCGGCAGCATCGTGCCCGCGACGGTCCTCACGTACAAGAAACAGCAGCACCCGAGTACGATCTGATCGCGCAGTCAGTGATAAACTCAGAACAAAAGAAGTTTGCCGCGCTAGACAATGCTCAATCAAATCCGTCCGAGCGGCAAAAGTCCGTCGCATCACAGATCGGGCCTCTGTCTACTGAAGGACAATTCAGTTCACCGGCTCGTTATCGGTCCCACGGTTGCCTGCAAGGCTTATTGCCTTATCGAGAACGACGCCTGGATAAGGGGATCTGTTAGCGACAATAAGGCGTGCGAAAGCTCCTGTATTCTCGGCAATGCGGAGCACGTGAGGAGAAGCGAGATTGCGCCATGCACGCTCAAGTGCGGGCGGAATCCGGAGAAAATTCGCGTAGAGTCTTAAAGCGCAACTGTTGCTTCGATGTCACCAAATGTATGAACCGGCGATCTACGCTCGTGTCAAACGAGGAACGACATGTTCGATATTTATGTGAACGGAAGACGCGATCTTTTGGTCGTTCCGCGAGGGTTTGCGATCCCTGCGGGCTTGGCCGGCAGTTGGAAGCGAAAGAAGCGGGCGATACGTTCAGTGAGCGATGTCATTCGCCAAGATGTGCAACAGCGCGGTTACCACCGACGTAGTTTGATCTCAAATCGGTCGAACACGGCAGTCGAGACCTCGCACACGCGTAGCCAACGCAGCTATCTCCGCTGACCAATTCTTCAAAACACTCTGGGCAGGATGTCGCCGATGCCGTCGAGAACCTTGCTTACCGCGTCGACGGCTGGCGGGTATCCTGCTTCATTAGGCTTATGGCGCAAGGTTTCTTTTGAAAAGCCGCGCACGGCGGTGCGGCTTCCCTCAGGATAAGTATTATGGAGCTTTTCCTCGACTCGATGGCGTGCGCGCGTGAGTTTTCAGCTGTCCATACTGAAGATACTTGCCGGCCAGCCGCACGGACGGGCGAGCATCGAAGTCGTTAAACAGCATTTGGCCATCTATTACAGCAGCGGCCCAGAGTGGCCGGCGCGTATGAAGCGCATCGCGAGCCGCGCGCCTCAACTCGATATTTTTGGCCAAAGGCTGATCGAGCGAGAGGCCGGGTGCTGGATTATCACCGACGAGGGAAGGAATACTCTTGAAAGGCTCGAACTGCTAGATCTGGGTGCTATGCAGGGTCAGGTTAAGCGGGAGATCGCGCAAGAGCCCGAAGATGAGTAGCCGCCCCTGGTGTGTTCGCAGCTACGAACGAGCGCGCGCAGAGAGCGCTCCCCTGCAAGCGATTGAGGCCCGCGCAAGGGTTATCGGCGTGACGGCTTGCCGCTCAATCCCTTGCTGATGGCCACGTACGCCGATTAGATTGCGCAAGTTCAGTTTGGACATAATGCAGTGGCTATTGGTACTGTGAAGTGGTTCAAGGCGACCAAGGGATATATGGCTTCATCCAACCTAAGGAATGGAGGAGCTGATGTCTTCGTGCACTCCGACGCGTTGAGCCGAGCCCGGACGACCGACACGAAGACGTGACCGATCTAGTATTCGCGCCCCCCAAGGGAGCTCTGGCGTTTAGATAACGAGCGCGCTGATCGTCTTAAGGTGACCATAGCAAGAGATCGCCCCGATGTCTCACAGGGCCTCGATGTTTGATCGCTCTAGGCTAATACAAATCGCGAACCTCCCGGAGATGCAGCTGTTCGGGTTCATCGCGATTGGCTTGCTCATTCCAGAACATGTTGGTCTACGTGCTTAGCTTCGAATAGAAAGGCGTCGATTGGCGCTGCATTCAATTATAACGAAGCCTCTCAACACAGCTTCTGTACGAAGTTCACAATTCCACAGCTGCACTAGTCCAGACGCCTTGTCTTCCGAAAGCATGACCGAGCTAATACCCGGGGCGAGTTCCGATGACTGTCCATTTTTTACGGTCGTCGCTGCGAAAAAACTATGTTACAAGCGCTCTTCTCAGAAGGAGCATTCATCGTGAAAAAAGCAACCAAGAAACGCGTTAAGCGGCGCGAGTGGACGAAGGCAGATATCAAAGAGCTCAAAGCCCATTCGAAGGCTCGGACCCCAGTCATTAAAATAGCAAAAATGACCAAACGCAGCGCGGGCGCGCTACGCCAGAAGGCCTTGAATCTCGGAATAGGACTCGGACATCAGCGGTAACTTTAAACAACGCTGCCTAATGGCGAGGTAGGGCGGCTCGCGGGCCGCCCTCTTTGGTGATAGAAACTTTGTCGCACATTAGCTTTGCCGATCCGCGCTGAGAGAGTTTTTCACGCACGTGCTGGATGGCCTTCAATGTCGCGGAACGGGCCTCAACGCCTCCTTATTTTTGATCAAGTTTTTTGGAAGGCGGTTTCGACGGCCGCTTGCGATGTATGATCGCGATTGAATACATAGTCTTAGCCATAGGCTTGTCTCGAAGATAAAACCCCGAAACGCTCGGTCCCGGAACGCATGCGATGGGGCCAAGATGCCCAGTCCTAGGCGCGTAAGCTTTCGAGAAGCTAGCCAGTCTTAAACGAACTCCCGTAGGGGCCGAATCTAGCATCCGTTCGGCGAGCAGCTTCTTCAGCTTCGGCGAGGCAGTCTTAGCCGCGCTGGGCCGAACTCATCGGCTGGTCGCTTTAGCCAAATGGAAACAAACTCGCGAATGGGGCATCCCCGAAGCTCATGCCCGGCTAAAGTTTGGGCGTAAGCCGATCTCGCCGAGCCTGTTGGCTAGCTCGAGCTCCGAGGCGATATGGCGCGCTCAGCAGCAATTGAAAAAGCGCTCTGTTAGCTTGATAGATGGCGGCGGAGCGGTTACGTCCTGAACCCGTCATCATCTGCGCGCCGTCGGCGTTGTGAACGGACCACAACCACCTTCGACCGCGCTGCTTCAAGACATATTCGAAGGATGGGAGACGCATGGTTAGCGAGCTCCATTTCTGACAGTCGTGCGTTTGGTCTTCTGAATGCCAGAGCGGGCCCTTTCCAGGCGATGCCTCATTGTAGCAGCCTTGGCAATAAACTCGCTTGATCGGTCAACGCCGCTTTCGTCAAAAGTGAGCTCATCCTGCGCTGCCTGTCGTGGCGCCAAAGTCGCGAGATGCTTGCGCGTTTTGGCCGTCAGCAACATCTGCGGGACCCGGGCATCGTTTGCGGAGGACTTATGCCGCAGCAAACCGTTTTTCTCTAGCAGCTTTGAGTGGGTCGTCACGAAGGAAGGGTCGACGTGCATCAATCGTGACACCAGATTGACCGGTACACCCTTTTCTCTGCCCAAGTAGGTCACCGCCATCAGGATCGTCCACCGTCGCCCAGTGATGCCCAGCACAATGGCAGGAAATCTGGCAAGTTCTTCGAGACACGCATGGATTGATCTGCTTCCCACGTGAACGGCCGGACAATCTCGTCTCCGTCAGTATAGATGCAGCCAAGCGCGCTTGCTGGATCAGGTAAATCCGGCGGCATCTTAAGCCAGTTTCCGTCCTTTACAACCGTCCTTAGCGCCGATTAGGGGAGCGGCAGTGCTGCAAGAGCACGTAAATCAAACAGTTGGTATAGTTCGGACGGAAGGGCTTGCGAACAACAGGCTGGCCGCAGCTATGGCTCAGTGTCTTGACGGACCAACGGCAGCATTCACGGCAAAGTTGCGTCAGGATCGATACGCGCTGACAAGATAGCTGCGCCCCGCCAAGTGAGATGTCCGCGATGTGGTCTGCTTCTTTGCCGCGCTCGCTGAGCTGTCCGCTAATTATATGCCGAACATCAGCGAGGTGCATGTCGCATTGACGGCTTCAATGCCCCAGCAACGGGCAGCTTATGACGACACGTAATAACCTTCCATGTACCGCGGGCGGCCTTCGGCAAACGTTCGTATAGTTCTTCCCAACCTTCCCATATCGCGATCAACCTTCGTGCAATTGAGCTGGCGCTTGACTTCGTTTCAACTGTCGAGCAATCGAGGAGGCAATTGCAGTTATGCTTCCGTGATCCCGCCCGATCGATCGAACTGAACGGATCTCAAGTCATGAGTGGCAGACAAAATTCTTGTCGTTTTGACGGTTTGTACGCATGCGGTTGCCCATGTGGTCGCGCGGCTGGCTTTTTTTCGCTCAATCGAGCGAGCGCCGACACGGTTTGCTTTTCAAGCACGAGGGTCTGAACGATGAGCGGACGTTTTGGCCATTCGCCTGCGGTGTGCTTTCTCCTCGGTCTTCCGCGATCCGGGACGACACTCCTGGCGCACTTGCTCCAGCACCATCCAGACATCGTGGCTCCGCCTGAACCCTGGTTGATGTTGGCGCTTGAAGCATTTGGCAGGGTGGATCAGCGTCACCCGGCGGGCAGCTCACTGATCAAGGCCGCGACCTCCGAATTCCTGGGGCGGATAGATCGCACGATCGTCAGTCGCGCTTTTGCCGATGCAGCATACGATCAGTATCTGGCAGAAGCGGGCAAGCGCATCATCATAGACAAGACACCACGCTATTGGACGGTGCTCGAGTTTCTTGAATCTGTCTATCCAGAAGCGCCACACATCCTTCTGATGCGCAATCCCTATGCCATCGCCGCTTCACTGAAATCGACGTGGGGCATCCCACTGCGGACAGAAAGCTCGCATTCGGTTAGCGTGTCCAGTCTCGCCGATCTCATGCTCCGTCTGCCCGACGGCATCATAACTTCACTCGCCGATTTGGTTCTGGGCCTTCCCAAGCTCGCCGCGCACCGCACTCGCCCGCATACACAGTTCGTGCAATACGAACTGCTCGTGGCGCATCCGGACGAGGAAGTCCGGCGTCTGTTGACGGGGCTCGGCTGTGATCCAGCGGCCGTCGCATCGGCTGGGATGAGACAAGCAGATTATCTTCGATCCAGCAGCTTTGGGGATCGAAAAATCCTGGAACGAAACGCCGTCGACGAGAGCTCTGTCAAGTCATGGCAATCTCAATTGAGCGTCGAAGAGATGCAAACCGTGACTGATTTGGTCGGCGCTGAGCTTTTGCTAGAACTCGGATATGAGCAGGAACTGCTGCGTGCACAGAAAGCCGGAGTGCTGGATAGGGGAGGTGAGGTAACCGAACTCTATCGTCGGATATTCCGAACCTGGTGGGATTTGCGAAGTACCAAGGCCGGAGGATTATCCGGCCCCTCTCACGCTGGGGAGCCGGTCCACACTGCTTGGAACGTTTCGGAGAACCGCGACGCGGCTATCGAGATGTTGCGAGGCGAGGTCGCGCGGCTTGAGCAGATCCTCAATATCTCCTAGGGCGATCTGAATGCTTGCGATCAAAACACGCTGGTTGATTTAGCCAAAATCCTTAACCCGCACGAGCTGATCTCCCGATCAGGTGTGACGCAGGCGCCGGCCGCACCAGCGGCGGAATGCGATATGCTGCCGCGTCTGCAAGTCTGCTGTCCAATGGGGCTTGACCTCATGGACGAGCCTGCCTCTTGGCCGGCCGTTTCGGCCGCGGATATTCCCCACTCTGGGCTGGAGCCATAGAACGGCGAAGAATAGAGATCCTGCATCGAAGAGAAGATATATGCTGCCGAAACATCTGCGCCGTCTCGAAGCTGAATCGATTGAAATCATGCGTGATGTGGTCGCCGAGTTCAAAAGGCCGGTCATGCTTTACTCGATCGGAAAAGACTCAAGCGTGATGCTGCACATTGCGATCAAGGCGTTCTATCCGGCAAAATTGCCTTTCCCCCTGCTTCACGTCGACACGACCTGGAAGTTCCGCGAGATGATCAGCTTTCGAGACGCGACAGCCAAGCGGCTCGGCCTCGACCTGATCGTCCATATCAACAAGGAGGGCATCACGCGCGGGATCAATCCGATCGATTCCGGCTCCGCGCTCCATACCCAGGTGATGAAGACAGACGCGCTGAAGCAGGCGCTCGACCTCCACGGATTTGATGCCGCCTTTGGCGGAGCCCGGCGCGATGAGGAAAAGAGTCGCGCAAAAGAACGAATACTCTCCTTCCGTTCGGCCGGACACGTATGGGACCCCCGTAACCAGCGGCCGGAGCTTTGGAGCCTATTCAACACACGGATCCGCCAGGGCGAAACCATGCGCGTGTTTGCGATGTCAAACTGGACCGAGCTCGATGTGTGGGAATACATCATGCTCGAGAAGATTCCGGTCGTTCCGCTCTACTTGGCGAAACAAAGACCGACAGTGCGTCGAAATGGTGCGACGATCATGATCGACGACAAGCGATTGCCGCTTAACTGCGACGAGACGCCGGAAATGCGGATGATTCGCTTTCGCACGCTTGGATGTTATCCTTTGAGCGGAGCTATTGAATCCGATGCGACGACGATCGAAGACATCGTCGCGGAAATGCAGACTGCGACATTGTCGGAGCGCCAGGGACGGTTAATTGATACCGATGAAGCCGCTTCAATGGAGAAGAAGAAGCGGGAAGGCTACTTTTGATGTTTGCTAAACCGACTACGGAACTGGTCCCGGCCAGGACAAAGGATCAGCTGCGATTCATCACATGTGGCTCGGTGGACGACGGCAAATCCACGCTGATCGGCCGATTACTGCACGACAGCAAGATGATCTACCACGATCAGCTCACGGTGCTGGAACGCGACAGCATCAAGCATGGTAGCACCGGGAATGACATCGATTTCGCGCTGCTCGTGGACGGGCTGGAGGCCGAACGGGAGCAGGGCATCACGATCGACGTCGCCTACCGCTTCTTCACGACGCCGCGGCGCTCCTTCATGGTGGCCGACACGCCCGGTCACGAGCAGTATACCCGCAATATGGCTACCGGCGCCTCGCATGCTCAGCTCGCCATCATCCTGATCGATGCCCGCAAAGGCGTGATGGTTCAGACCCGCCGCCACTCCTTTATCTGTTCGCTGCTCGGTATTCGTCATGTCGTGCTGGCAGTGAACAAGATCGATCTTGTCGCATACAACAAAGAGTGCTTCGATCGGATCGCCCGTGACTATCTGGCCTTTGCCGCCGGTCTCGGCTTCACCTCGATCGTTCCGATCCCGATCTCGGCCCGCTACGGCGACAACGTTGTGGACCGCTCCGCTCATGCCAACTGGTATCATGGTCCTTGCCTGCTCGAGCATTTGGAGAGCATTGACATCCCGTCCGGCACCGCAGGCCAGGCTTTCCGCTTTCCGGTCCAATGGGTGAATCGCCCAAACCTGGATTTTCGGGGCTATGCAGGGACGGTGGCTTCCGGGAGGATCTCGGCAGGAGACGAGATCGTTGTCGCCGCGTCGGGACGGACCACGCGCATCAAGCGGATCGTGACCCACGATGGCGACCTTGTCGGCGCCGAAGCCGGCGATGCGGTTACGATTACACTGGAAGATGAAATCGATATCGGCCGTGGCGACGTTCTGTCGCGACCGGACGACCGACCGAAGGTCGCCGACCAGTTCGCCGCTTATGTGATCTGGATGGACAAGGAGCCGCTCGCTCCCGGACGCAATTACGTCCTGCGGATTGGATCGCAGACGATTACCGGCGGCATTACCGCAATTAGGCATCGGATCGACGTCAACACTTGTGAGCATCTGGCCGCCGGGATGCTTTCCCTCAACGAGATCGCCTTCTGCGATGTTGCGACCGCAATGCCCGCAGTATTCGATCCTTACGACCTCAATCGAAAGACCGGATCATTTATCTTCATCGATCGTTACACGAATCGTACGGTCGGGGCCGGCATGATCGCCTTTCCGCTACGGCGGGACACCAATATTGCTAGGCAAGCGCTATCCGTGGACAGGAGGGAGCGCGCCGCGCTCAAGAATCAGAAGCCTTGCGTCATCTGGTTCACTGGCCTGTCTGGCGCGGGAAAGACGACGATTGCCAACCTGGTTGATCAAAAGCTGTGTGGCATGTCGCGGCATACCATGCTGCTGGATGGCGACAACCTCCGGCACGGATTAAACGCGGACCTCGGCTTCTCGGAGACGGACCGCGTGGAGAACATTCGGCGCGTCGGTGAAGTTGCCAAGTTGATGGCGGACAGCGGCTTGATCGTGATCTGCTCGTTCATCTCGCCCTCTAGGGCCGAACGGGACAGGGTGCGCGGCCTGGTTGGCAAGGAAGAGTTCATAGAAGTCTTTGTCGATACGCCGATCGAGGAATGCGCTCGCCGAGACCCAAAAGGCCTGTATTCAAAAGTGAAATCCGGCAAGATCAAGAACTTCACCGGGATCGATTCGTGCTACGAAGCACCAACAACACCGGAGATTCATCTCAGGACCATGGAGCAGACCCTAGAGCATTCAGTGGAAGCGGTAGTGGATGTCTTGATGGCGCGCTCAATTCTTGATGGTTAGATGTCCCTCGCATCGCACCATCGATTCGCGCAATACCCTGCTGGCCCGGCGATTCGGCTCAGGCGGGCCTGCGATCGGTCTTTTCGCTCTAAAGGAACAAAATGGTCGCACCCGCTCCTCGACTGCCCGCTTCCGGTTACGTGCTCGAAGTGGATGGTCAGTTGAAGGCCGAGTACGCGAGCAGAGATGGAGCATGGGCGGGAGCCGAGGAGCTCAAGAAGCGCCGTCCCATGCTCCAGATCAGAATCTACGATGCGATGACAAAGGCCAGAGAGGAAGTCCGACTTCCGATAGGTTGAGTTTTTCGCTTAGCACTTCTTACTACGCGTGCGGCCAGCGACACACCGAGCTCCCATAAGGCCGAGCCACACAGCGTCTCGGCCGGCTTCGGTCTCTCGCGTAGTATGAGAGTGGGACCTCGGTTTTCCGAGCCTGGCCGCATCCGGCGAGCGGGCGCTTGCTTCAGTATATTGACCAATCCCGAACTTAGCGGTCGGCCACGACTCCCCCCTGTCGCAGCCATGCAAGCTTTCGGGACTTGCATCCTTTCGGCCCGCCCCTCGTCGGCGGACACGGCCTGCCTACGCCCCGCGCCTTCGCATTGAGAGACAAAGCGGCAGCGATCCTGCGCTGCGCTCGGACCTCCGCCGCGCTTCGGGCTCTGCTCCATTCCGCCTGCCGTCGTTGATCGCCATGAAGGCGGCGATGGGCGCGCCCGAAAAGGAAAGGGAGCTCATCCATGGCAAGCGACAAGGACAATCTCTTGATGATCTGCTCTGCTCAACCGTCAACCGTTCGACCGCGCGGTACACCGCGTCGAACACGAGCTCGCCAACAACGAGCAGGCGCTGCAGAGGAGCCAACGCGAGCAGAACGGCTCGGAGGTGCGATCCGTCCAACCAGAGCGTCTCACGGCCGAGGTACTGGCGCTCATTGAGTGCCGCGACGCGATGGAACTCCGGCTCACCTTGGGCCTCACGCGTTGGACCGACCGTCGACCAGGGCACGCTCACAAAGCCGATGATTGATCCGTAAGATGTTCTCGCCGCGAAGCGGCGTACAGAACCGAGAGATGCTACCAGCCTAGCGATTGCTCGCAGAGAGGACACGTGCCACTCATCTGGAGTCGACTCGACGTAGTCCTAGCAAAGCATGACGATATGTTCTGCTTCACGATGACTCGCCGAAAGGCGTCGAACTGGTCGTTGCTAAACGGCCAGCGATCCAAGGTCGCTCAATTGCCTTCAAGCCGGACGCGACCACAGCACGCCAAAGTCGCTCCATTCAAGCGCAACGACGTGATACCGGCAGTCATGTGCGACGAGGGCGTACAGTTTCACGGCACTAGCACAGGAGGATCTCGCCTGCGCGGTGGATAAGCTCGGTACCTCCGTTTGGGGGTTGGCGAGGAATCGTACGTGAACGGCAAGATTGGGCCATCACTTACCTGAAGGTAGCACGCTCCCAGGCGGAAGGCCGACGGTCCTGATGTCGAACTCTCAAATTAGTTATAGCTCGCTGTGAATCTCCGCACTCTGCTGTCTACGTCGGCTTGTCGCCGGCAGATGCGAGTACGGTCAGGAAAAAATCACGCGAGAAAATCCCCGGAGAGGGTTGAAACGCCCGTAACGTCAAGTTGTACGATCTCGAAATGGACAACGACAGTCATCGGCGTCCGAAACCCTCCAACGAGCGACGGAGTGCGAATGCATCAAGTCTCAAGCCCACGCATCAGACTCCCGCTGCCGACGACGATCATCAAGTGTGTCGTGGCTTGATCTGCATCCGGGCGCGATGACATCCGACTGCATCGTTTTCCTAACGCCAAGTTTGCCTGAATAGAGCAGGTTCACCGCGTAAGTCGGTCGCTCGACCTGCTGCTTCGTGACGCAAGAAGGCAGCCGCGCTCAAGCCTGCGCATGCGTGACGGCTGGATGAGAGCGCCCGTCGGCCCAATTGCGTTCGAGGGAGCGGTCGCAAAGCCAATTTCTGGGAGGTGTGAATGGTATCGGTGAGGAGCTTTGCGAAAGATCGCTGTGCATCTGCGATGAGATATGGAGGTTTGTCATGCGGCAGGCTTTTCGGACGCCGACCCGAGACGCGCCCGCGATCTATGGCGTTTGACCGAAGCTGTTGACCGAGGAAGTCGACGCTCGCCACAGGGCCTCCCTGGTGGGGTGGGCATACTCCAGATCCATTAACGAATAAAACTTGAGGAGGAATGGTTTGACAAGACAGCGCTCTTTGTTGACGCCCGGTCCATTGTCGTTATCGCTGGCGGTCAGGAGCCAGATGCAGCTTGATCTCGCATCGCGCGATGGTGAGTTCAAGGAAGTGACCGCCTGCATGAGGCGGCTGATGCTCAACTTGCTGGGAAATGCTGACGACTATTCGGTAGTGCCTATTCAGGGAGGCGGCTCTTTTGCAATGGAAGCCGCTCTCTCTTCATTTGTGTCCCGAGCCGCCAGGCCGCTCGTTTGCATAAACGGCATCTATGGCGAGCGCATTATACGAATTTTGCGGCTGTGGGGCGTCGAAGCACTGAAGCTTGTCAAGCGAGCGACAGATCCTTTGGATCCTCAAGAAATTGCCGAGCATCTGAGCCGAAATCCTGGCGTTACGCACCTATGTTTCGTGCATTGTGAGACGACAACCGGAATCGTCAATCCGCTGGACGCGATCGTAGAGGAGGCGAGGCGACGTGGCGTAAAGACCATCGTCGATGGGATGAGTTCTTTCGGCGCCCTTAATATCGATCTGAGCCAGCGTGGAGCTGACGTCCTGGTCACCTCGAGCAACAAGTGCATAGAAGGGCCCCCGGGAGTAGCGTTTGTCATCGCGTCTCGCGAGCTGCTGGAGAATGCGGTTCAAGAACCGAGGTCGTTTGTGCTCGACGTGCGAGATCAATGGCTCTCGCTCGAGCGCACCGGTGAGTGGCGATCGACCCCTCCCACCCACATCGTTCAGGCAACGACAAAGGCCTTGGAGATCCTGCACGAGGAGGGCATTGATGTCAGGCGCTGCAGGTATGAGAAGGTCAGGAACGATCTCGTCAAAGAACTCGAAGGACTGGTGTCTCCGCTGCTGTCCACGGAGTTGCAGTCGCCGGTCTGCGTTGCGTTCAGTGCGCCGTCCGGAATCGTGGACCAAGAAGGATTCGATGGGCTGTATCGCCACTTGGCGGCCCACAACCTTTACGTCTACTCGAAGCTGCATCTTCCGACGCGGAGTTTCCGCGTAGGTTGCATTGGTGAAATCCAATCCAGCTGGATCGAGCAGTTAGGCTGCGCTTTTCGTACATATTTCCGGTCCGGTCAGGCGCGGTCAGCGGCGCCGATGTCGGCCCAAGAGACATGCGGGGCTCGCGTAAGGATGCCGGCGCGAGCGGCTGGGGACCGGCAGCTGCCGTTTTCGGCCGAGACTGCTGTTCTGCATGCGGGCTATCGACGTGACGTAGCAACGAAAGCCGTCGCAGTGCCGATTTACCAGAACACAGCTTATGAACTCGATGGCGATCTAAACCACATTGCCGACGTCTACAACGTCAAGGCCGATGGGTTCACCTATACAAGGATCATCAATCCAACGACGCGCGCGCTGGAAAGGCGCTACGCCGCCGTCGATATGGGAAGGGACTCGCTCGCCGTTGCGTCAGGTCAAGCAGCGACGTTCCTTGCTATCGTCAACCTGTCAAGTGGCGAAGGGGGGGACAATGTGGTCGCCTCTCCGTATCTATATGGCAATACCTGGAACCTGCTCCACAACACCTTAAAGCGTCTTGGAATCAGCGTGCGGACGGCCGATCCTCGAAGGCCAGAGACGTTTGAACGGGCCATTGATGATCGCACGATATGCCTGTTCGGAGAGGTGATTTCGAATCCTTGTCTGATTCCGCTCCCCGTCAAACAGCTGGCCGAGATCGGCCGAAAGTACGGCGTGCCTTTGGTCGTGGACAATACGACGACGCCACTGGTATGCCGGCCGTCAGATCTCGGCGCTGCTATTACGACGTACTCCGCAACGAAATATATATGCGGCCACGGCACGACGCTCGGTGGACTGATCGTTGACAACGGCGAGTTTAGCTACCGGGGAGCCTCTCGCTTTCCTTTGTTCAACCGTCCCGACGATGCGCACGGCGGAATTGTTTGGCATAACGCGGTGCGCGATGTCGACGATCTTGGAAAGAGCGAGTTTCTCCTTAAGGCTCGCATGACCTGGTTGCGCGATACCGGCGCGGCCATCGCCCCGTTTGCGAGCTTTCAACTGATCCAAGGGCTTGAAACGCTGCCACTTCGCATGAAGCAGCACTGCGCGAATGCCAGGATCGTGGCCGACGTTCTCAAGGAGCATCCAAAAGTACGCCGTGTCTTCTACCCGGGGCTCTTTGAAGGCGCCGATCGGGAAACTGTCGAACAGACACTCAATGCTGCATACGGACACGGGGCAATGGTCATGTTCGAAGTGGAGGACGAACAAGCCGGGCGCAAGTTCATCCAGAACGTCGACTTGATGTATCACGTCTCGAATGTAGGTGATGCCCGCACGCTCGTGACCCATCCTGTCTCGACGACCCACACCACCGTCCCGCGGGAAAAGCGCGAAGCCGCCGGCATATTTGGCGGCTCGATCCGGCTTTGCGTCGGCATCGAAGATGTCAACGACATCCTGCGCGATCTGAACAAGGCGCTTTCCGCAATCTGACAACCTGCAAGGCGATCAGGAGGAGGTTCTCATGAATCAGGCAGACGCTTGGAAATTGAGGTCATCACGCTATGAGGCTGTTCAATTCAGCCGAGAAATCAATAGGCAGCTCTCCGAGCTGAGGCCCGACAACATAACGGGAGCGGCTTATATTGCCAAGGATTACGCTGTCATCACAGCATGCACGCTCGCGACTGTGTCGGTCTCATGGTGGCTCTACCCGCTGGCGGTCCTTCTGATTGGTGCCTATCAGCGCGGATTGACAACCATCGCTCATGATGCGGCTCACCGCACGCTCGCGAAGAACACGACCTGGAACTACGTCCTTGGCATTCTGTTTGCGTCCTATCCCTTGTTCCAGCGCCACTGGGCCTACCGGATCTCGCACGTCTATTTGCATCATCCCTATCTCGGAGATCCGGACAAGGATCCCGACCTGAAGTTCTTCCTGGCCAGCGGCGTTTACGACGTGCAGCCTCCGGAGCGGTACGCTTTCAACATGATCTGGAAGCCGATCTTCGGCGGCGCGACAGTGGCGTATCTGAAGTATCTTTGGTCCAATCGGTTTTCGATCACAGATACCGAGGATCAAAGCCGCTCAGGCATACTCATCGACAAGTATGGCTTCTATCTCTTCTGGATCAGCATCCTGGCCGGCTCATATACTATTGGGCTGCTTCATATCGTCGTCCTGTTTTGGATCGTGCCCTATCTCACCACGTTTCAGGTCCTCGGCTGGTTTATCGAGCTGGCCGAGCACTCACCTATGTGCGAAACCGAGACGCAGAACGTCTATCTCACCAGGAATCGGAAAGGAAATTTCCTCGAGCGAGCCATCCTCGGGCAGAATCTGGATGAGTACCACCTTGAGCATCACCTTTCGCCGGGTATCCCGTTTTGGCTGTTGCGCAAAGCTCAGAAAATCCGAATGCAGGATCCGAACTATGCGAAGGTTGCCGCGACCTGGGGCGGGCTCTTTGTCAAGGGACCTCAAGGTCAACCTAGCGTCATAGCTCAGTTGAAGGAGCGAAATCGACGCTTGTATGAGCAGTCCGTTGCCGAGGTTCGCACGCGAGAGCAGGTCGCGTGACGTTGCTACGGCCAGAGAGCACCCGAGCCGTGGTCGGCGTCACATCGAACCGTCTTCTGATCGATGGTGTGCATCGCGATTGGTTGCGGCGCAAGTACTTGCAGGCACTCCATCGTCATGCGGGAGTGGCTTGCGTCATATTGCCGACGGTCGACGCCGAAGATGCGAGGGAGGAGGTCGCCCCGGCGATCATGCGCCGGCTCGACGGCTTGGTATTGACAGGTGATGAATCGAACATCGACCCCGCCGTCCTGAGAGCGCCTGCGTCCTTGACGGAGGCTGATCGGCAGGACGTTGAGGTTGGGATCCTTGACCGTCCGCGGGACAGGCTCTCTGCCGTAACTATAGAGAGCGCCATCGCGCTCGGAATGCCTATTCTGGGCATCTGCCGTGGGCTTCAGGAACTCAACGTCTATTTCGGCGGCACACTCCGCCCATCGCTTGCGGAGTGGAGGCCGGAAAGTGGCGCGATGCATGCCGAGAAGCCGGATCGTCCAAGAGACCGTCAGTACGACGCCGTGCACAGCGTCAGGATATCTTCTGATGGCGAGCTCTTCCCAATCGCGCGGACGATCGAAGCGCAAGTCAACTCGCTGCACAATCAAGGCATCGAGGCGCTTGCCCCGGCGCTGAGGCGGGAGGCGTGGGCGCCTGACGGCCTGGTTGAGGCGGCCTCGGTCATTGGCGCACCGACCCTGCAAATCGGCGTGCAATGGCACCCCGAATGGCACGTCTCAATCGATCTCCTCAGCAACCGACTGTTCAAGACATTTGGTGAGGCGTGTGTTGAGTACTGCCGAACCAAGAAGCGCTAGAGGCGGATTGTGACATTTCAAACCAAACGTGATCCGTGCACGTCGAAAGGAGAGTCCCTCGGAGCCGATGCACGGGCCTCGTCCTGCGAGGGCCGCGCGCCGCCGCGCGGGCATAGGAAGACTGGACGATTGACGAATCGCTTCGCTCTGGGAGTTTTCTTTGTGGTGCTTTATGTCGTCGTGAGCGCGGCAGGCGAGGTTTATGCGGCGTCGTATTTTCAGCAAGCGGATGTGTTCGTCGCGCTCCTGCTGTCCTTCGCTTTGGTTTGTCTGATGTTCAATCTCCTGGCTCGCCACGAGGGAGGCGAGGCAACGGTGGCGAAATGGTCGCTCCTGGTCTTCGTCGCGCTCAATATCGTGACAGCAATCAGTTGGATCGGCCTATTTATCGGACTGAAATACGCTGAACCTGCGATCGTCGTCGCCTTCATGGTGGCGCTGGGGCCCACCGCAACAGTGTGGTTAAACGCACTGATCAGGCGCCAGGGTGCCCCTCCAGCATCCGATATTGTCGTGAGCGTTACGATCGCAACAATCGGGAGTTACATGATTTGGATCTCGGCCAGCGGCAACGCAGGCGTGCAGTGGGGGGCTCGATCGTCCTTTGGCATCGTCTTGGCCATCGTGGCCGGCCTATCGCTGGCCCTTACAAATATACTTGTCAAACTGCTGTTCGACCGTGGGTTTTCTGGCCGACAAGTCCTGGCGCATCGCTTTTATGGAACGATTCTCTTGCTGCTGGGACTGGTCGACCGTTCATCTATCGTGCCTGAGATCTCGCAGCATTGGTTTGCGATCGCAACAATTGGGCTGTCGACGATCCTTGTTCCTTTGCTCTTGATCCAGCAGGGCATTCGCCGCGTAGAGCCCTTCACGGTCAACATGGTCCTGTCCACCGCCCCTGTCATCACCTTCCTGTTCCAGTACTTCGATTCTCGCATCGTGCCTTCGTCACATACGTTCATTGGAAATGCTCTCATTACGGCTGTCGCTGTCGGCAACATCTACTTGCAGTATCGGAGATCCGCATGAAAGAACGGAATTGTGTAATCGTAGACGCATACTCTACCGGCCGATACCTACCGGAAGAATTCAAGCGCTATGGAATTGGAACGGTGCATGTGATGTCGGCTGCACAGATTCCGCCCATATTCAAATCGCATTTCAATGCGGATCTGTATGATGAAGTCATTCGCCCCAACGAGCGCATGGGGTATGACGACATCGTTGAATATCATCTTCAGGCTCTCCATGGCCGGGAATTGGAGTTCGTTATCGCGGGCTGCGAGACCGGAGTTGAACTCGCCGATTCTTTGTCGGAGCGGCTGGGCTTACCATCAAATGGGACCGCGCTATCCGCTGCTCGGCGTGACAAAGCGCGATTGTCTTGCGCGCTCACCTCTGCAGGCGTGCGATCGATCAGACAAGTCGTGTCCGACAGTCCTGTAGAGATCGCGAGCTGGAAGCGCGAAGCGAAGTTCGATCAGATCGTGATCAAGCCTCTGAACAGTACGGGTACCGAGGATGTATTCTTTTGCTCGACAGATGCTGATATTCAGCGGGCTCTTGGCGCAATTGTCGGGAAGACGAACCGTGTCGGAGC
Source organism: Bradyrhizobium sp. USDA 4354 (assembly GCF_054060315.1). NCBI lineage: Bacteria > Pseudomonadati > Pseudomonadota > Alphaproteobacteria > Hyphomicrobiales > Nitrobacteraceae > Bradyrhizobium > Bradyrhizobium sp. USDA 4354. The sequence continues at coordinate 3,642,551 of NZ_JBSSDC010000001.1, forward strand.
ATTGAATCGTTTTGCCCTTGGGCAAGAAAAAATAAATGGCCAGCAATACACGGTCAATGCCGTATCGATGGACGGGGAAGCCTTCGTTACGGAGGCCTGGACATATGACACGGTTCCAATTGAGGGGGCATCATCGGTCTGCTCACTTGAGAGATTGTTGGAGGGTAGCGAACCAATCGTTCAGGAACTGTCAGACTACTTGGAGCGTGGGTTGCGGGCACTACAGATCGTTGACGGACCGGCTCATGCTGAGATCATCGTCGATCATCGGGGACCGGTCCTGGTGGACTTCGGAGCGAGGCTTCAAGGGACCATGTCGGCAAAAGCACGAACTATGGCGTTGGGGCACAACCATATGACCCTGACGGCTTGGCGCTACGCAGATCCCAACGGCTTTGGTGAATATATGAGGCTGCGCGGGCCCTACAAGCGGCAGGCTCACGCACTGTGCGTCTCGCTGATCTCAGATATGGGCGGTGTCGTTGCCGGTTACCCGGGACTCGAAGCAATCCGCAAGCTCCCAAGCTTCGCGGATGCCATTGCATTCGTTCCGATTGGTCAAAAGCTAGTTCCCACGATCGACTTGGCGTCAACACCAGGCATCGTTTATCTCGTGAATAGCGACTTGACTCAGCTTGAGAGTGACTATCGCAAGTTGCGAGCAATGCGGATGGACCAGGTGTTCGATTTAGTGATGCAGGACCGCGACTAATGCCAACTGATCCCAGGTTGACCGGACCGAATCCATCCCGCGTGGCGATGGTCGGCGCAAGCGACTTCGATGGCGTTCTGCGAGGCAAACACGTCTTGGGTGAAGATCTCTCGGATGGAGATAAAGTTATCAAGTTCTCTGAAGCGGTGCTGGCGTGGGATTGTACGGACCGGGTCATTCCGGCCAGTTTCACGCAAAAGCCGCTATCAGCGTTCGGAGATGCTGACCTGCGTATTCTGTCAGGCACCGGCCGTTCGGTGTCTCATCTTGGCGATCAATATCTCTACCTCGCAGAGTTCACGGGCGCACATGAGGACATCTGCCCGCGCGGTATTCTGCGTAAGGTCCTGCGAAGGGCTGCTGAACACGGATACGACTGCACTGCCGGGTTCGAGTTTGAATTCATGCTGTTTAAGGAGAACGCAGAAACGATTGAAGAAAAGCCGTTCAGCGAGTGGGCTCCTTTAACTCGCGGCCCGTTCGGCTACTCGATTGCGCGCTCTGTCGCGCAACATGAGCTGTTTGATGAGATCTTGGCGCTTTGTGAGAAGGCTAGAATACCTCTCAGCGGACTGCACTTTGAAACGGGACCTGGCGTGGTCGAAGCGTCACTTCGTCATTGTGATGCGCTGGAAGCTGCCGATCGAGCAACCATATTCAAGTCGATGATAAAGGCCTGGGCGCAAACGCGAGGCATGATGGCTACATTTATGGCCAAGGTTTCCGAGGAATGGCCCGGCCAGTCCGGGCATATTCACATCTCGATGTCCTCGGATAGTCAGAATGCGTTTTACGACAGTGATGCGTTCGGCAACGTCTCGAAGCTTATGAGGAAATTCATCGCCGGACAACTAGAATACATGAATGAGTTCTGTGTGCTCGCTGCGCCGAACTTCAACAGCTACAAGAGATTGGTACCCGGCTGCTGGGCACCAATCTGTCCAAGCTGGGGAGTTGACAACCGCTCCTGCGCAATTCGCGCCATTCCGGGAGAGCCATCTGCCCATCGCCTGGAGTATAGGCTGCCTGGCGCAGACCTGAACCCATATCTCGCGCTCGCAAGTGCGATTGGTTCGGGAATATTGGGTGTCGAGACAGGTCCGGCACTGCCGGCTTCGATCGTCGGTGATGCAAGCGCGGAAATGTGTCGGCCGTCCGCGAGACTGCCTCAAAGCCTATCAGAGGCAACTTCTCGGTTTGCAGAGTCTGCGGCGGCAAGTGATGTCTTCGGAGAAAGGTTTGTTGAAGCGTTTTCTTGCTCGCGCCGTTGGGAGTGGGAAGCCGTTCAACATCGGGTCACCGACTTTGAACGTCGGAGATACTTCGAGATCATTTAGCTTGAGCTCTTCGACAGTTCTGAACTTCATTCCTCTGGCTTGCCGGCCACACTATTGCGGCTGCCTGTTCCGCTGATGTTGGACTTCATACAGAGCAAATGTGCGTTACTCGTTAAGTGAGGACCTCGGGAACGTTGAGGAGGTCTGCTGTTATCTGCTCTGTGGCAGCAACCGCGATTGCTCCGTTGGGATGCTAGACTATATCTAACGTCCGGTCCTTCTCGTAAGCTTTACATCGGCAAGCAGATGGTGGAGCTCAAGCATGCGCCCGGTTGGCAGCTATCCCTCGCAAGCCGTCGAGCGTGCGCGCGCTTGCCTAGGTTGGTCCCAAAGCGGCAAGACAAACGCTGCGGTCCGTCAGCCAGAAACTCACTCCGGCTGAAGTGAACGAGCTGAGTTCCTCGCCTCTTCATTGCCGACTTGGCTGGCCAGACCGGTAAGCGGACTGTAAGCGTAGCTCTGCGGCCCTTTTGATGATTGACGCTTGACATCTATTTGAGCCGCGTGCCGCAACGCCGCGGCTTCCAAATTTTGGACAATGCGCTGGCGCCGGCCTCGAGCATCCTCGGGGTGACGAGGTTGGGATCGAACTGTGCGGGCCCCAGAGGGGCATATTTTCATATTCCAGATGAGTAGGGTCGCCGCTGGCATCGAGGTATTCGGCATAGCCGGGCGCACCCCCGACGTCCTTGAGCAGGAGGGAAGTCCCTCTATCGTCGTGGTGTCGAACCATTTTTCGAGTTTGATCACTTGGTCTCAGCTGTCACCGAAGTCATAGAAATAATGGATCGTCTTCGCGCCGATCTCCTGAACGATATTGAAGAGCGGCCGCGTCACCTCCGGTTTCACATCCTTGAGAGGTCACCTTGGCCCGGACCGAGGTCGTGTTCAGGCCCATGCCGCCAGCCTCGGATCATGTGCATGCATCCTGTAGATCGACGCTCAAGCCGTCCAAGGCAGCCAGGAGATGCTGTCCATTGATTGGAAACCACCTTGACAGCGCTTTCGATACGGCAGGCGATGAGTTCAGCATTGAAGACTAAGCGGTGGACGCCATTTCTTAGTAGCGCTTTCGATAATCGCAGGGTTGATTGTCATTCGGCCTGCAATATTGACCCCCTAAGCCGGGGGATCGGCGTCCAAAATTGCCCCCCTACAGATTGGTCTGTTGCGCTGCCTGCTTTGGAACGAAGAACGAAGCAGGTGGTGGGGGGATGCTGATCGTGGAGACGATTGCCCGGATCCGGCGCGAGCACTTCATCAAGGGCAAGACGATCAAGGAGATCGCCCGTGACCTGAAGGTGTCGCGGAACACGGTTCGGAAGGTGCTGAGGTCGGGAGAGACCTCCTTCGAGTACGAGCGGCAGGTGCAGCCGCGGCCAAAGCTAGGACGATGGGCAGTAGAGCTTGACGGATTGCTGGCGGCGAACGCGGCTAAATCGGCTTGTGAACAGCTGACGTTGATCCGGATCTTTGAAGAGCTGCGCGGCCGCGGCTATGACGGCGGTTACGATGCGGTGCGGCGTTACGCCAGGCGGTGGAGCAAAGAACGCGGGCAATCGACCGCGGCCGCTTATGTCCCGCTGAGCTTTGCCCCCGGCGAAGCCTACCAGTTCGACTGGAGCCACGAGGTGGTCCTGCTGAGCGGCACCACGGTGATGGTGAAGGCCGCCCATGTTCGGCTCTGTCACAGTCGCATGCTGTTCGTGCGGGCCTATCCGCGGGAGACGCAGGAGATGGTGTTCGACGCCCACGACCGGGCGTTCGCCCTGTTCAAAGGCACCTTCACCCGCGGCATCTACGACAACAGGAAGACCGCCGTAGAGACGATCTTCGTCGGTAAAGGGCGTCTCTACAATCGCCGCTTCCTGCAGATGTGCAGCCACTATTTGGTCGATCCGGTCGCCTGCACGCCAGCGTCGGGCTGGTCAGGGAACGCTTCTTTACGCCGCGGCTACGGTTCAAAAACCTCGACGAGTTAAACGGCTGGCTGCTCGACAAATGCATCGCCTACGCCAAGGCGCATCGCCATCCGGAGCTGGTCGATCAGACGATCTGGGAAGTGTTCGAAGCCGAACGCACCAAGCTCGTTCCCTATGCCGGCCACTTCGACGGCTTCCATGCGGTGACGGCATCGGTCTCGAAGACCTGCCTGGTGCGCTTCGACAACAACAAGTACTCGGTCGCAGCCAGCGCAGTCGGACGACCGGTCGAGGTTCAAGCCTATGCCGATCGCATCGTGATCCGTCAGGATGGACGCATCGTTGCCGAGCACCCTCGATCCTTTGGCCGCGGCGATACCGTCTACGATCCTTGGCACTATGTGCCGGTGCTTGCCCGCAAACCCGGCGCCTTGCGCAACGGTGCTCCCTTCAAAGACTGGGTGCTGCCGGCCGCGATCGAGCGGATCCGGCGCAAGCTTGCCAGCACCGACGATGGCAATCGGCAGATGGTCGACATCCTCAACGCGGTGCTGACTGACGGTCTGCCCGCGGTGGAAGCGGCGTGTGCCGAGGCGCTCAGTCACAGCGTCCATTCCGCCGATGTCGTTCTCAACATCCTGGCCCGGCAACGTGAACCCGCCCCACCGGCCAACATCATGACGCCGGCCGCACTGATGCTCCGTCCTGCACCGATCGCCGATTGTGCCCGCTACGACAACCTCCGGAGGACCATCTGATGGAACGAACTCAAATCGTCGACCTCATGGGCGAACTCAAGCTCTACGGCATGAAGGCTGCATTCGACGAGATCATGGCAACTGCCGTCAAGCGCCAGCACGAACCTCAGCGCATTGTCGGCGACCTGCTCAACGCCGAGATCAACGAGAAGCAGGCCCGCTCGATCAAATACCAGCTCACCACTGCCAAGCTGCCGCTTGCAAAGGACATCGCCGACTTCCAGTTCGATGGTACGCCGATCAATCAGACTCTCGTCAATGATCTCGCTGGCGGCGGCTTCATCGCCCAACAACGCAACGTCGTGCTGGTCGGCGGCACCGGCACAGGCAAAACCCACCTGGCCATTGCCATCGCCAGAAGCTGCATCCGATCCGGCGCTCGCGGCCGCTTCTTCAACGTAGTCGACCTCGTCAATCGCCTCGAGACCGAGACCCGCAACGGACGGCAAGGACGGCTGGCCGAGTATCTGACCCGGATGGACTTCATCGTGCTGGATGAACTCGGTTATTTGCCCTTCGCCCAGTCCGGTGGACAGCTTCTCTTCCACCTCGTCAGCCGGCTCTATGAGCGCGCCTCCGTCATCGTCACCACCAATCTCGCCTTCGGCGAGTGGCCGAGCGTGTTCGGCGACGCCAAAATGACCACGGCGCTGCTCGACCGATTGACCCATCACTGCGACATTGTCGAGACCGGCAACGATAGTTGGCGATTCAAGAGCCGAGACAACGATCACGCCACCCGCGCTCGTCTTGCCTCCGCTATCCCGGCTAGCTCCGACGAAACGAGCGCTACCAGCAAAACCCGCCGCACGAAGGGGTCAAAATTGGACGCCGATGAGGGGTCAAATTTGCAGGCCGATTGACACATAGTTAGATCGAAACTCTTTGGTCGACCAATAGCATCTCCTCCCGGTTAATAAGAGCTTTGCGGCTGCCGAAAGCCTGACAATCGACCCTGCGGTTCGCCATGCTCGACGGCTTTCGGTATTCGGGAATGACTTTGTCAGGGCTATTTCTGGCAGCGCACATTTCCATACTGGTCACCGCGAGGCAGCGGAATGCGGACCGGCGCTACAATCGACTATCCCGCACCTTATGGGTCATCCCCTATTGCTGCCTCGGCACCACAACAGATTCCATGAAATTGGAACTCGGACGGCGGGGTTGTGCATTCGGAGAGCATCCTTCGTCAGCCAGCCGTCAGCCAGGCGGCCTATCCAGGGACGCTGCGCATTGTTGACCGTATTGGAGATGGAACATGACGGGGATTGGCCGACCTGGCGAACCGCACGTTGGGGCTGCGGGAGCCGACACCACGTCGGTATCGAGCAGTGCGCATTCGGAGCCAAAGTTTGTCCCTGCGGAAGGCGACCGAGTTTTCAACTCCGTCGTGGAGCGGATGCGCTTCGCGTCTGAAGATAGAATGGCGACGCTCGCGAGCCTGCCCTCAGGTTCGGGTGTGGCAGTCCCCATTTCCTCAAGCGGTGAGGGGATCAAGGCAGCGAAACAAAATATGGACGGCCTGCTTGAGGAACTTGATGCTTGCCACAGTGCTGCCATGGGCGCTCAGAACTCGTCTGAGGCGCAAGAGCTGATCGATCAGGTTGTCAAAGCAGGCGCAGCAGTTCTGGATTACTACGCGAGCCTGTCTCCAGATGTGGCGCGCAGCATTCTGTCCGAAGAGCAGGCTTGCCGAATTCGTGACCGGACTCTGGATGCGGGGAACGAATGCAACGCGCTGGCCGAACCGACTATCTACGCCTTGGAGAAGAGTAGGGAGAATGCGGGAAAGATACTCGAGCGGATGCGCCAATCCAATGCTCCGCCCGACCAGCTGATCCGAGCGGCTTCCAGTGTGGCGAAACACTATTTGGCCTGCACGGAGTGGTGGGAAAAGAAGGCATTGCGCTCTGAACGGATGCAGTCCGTCTGCGCAGCCACTGCCAGCTTGCCAAGTGCAACGGCCGAAAGGCGACAGGCCGAACAGGCGACACTACGGCTGCATACCGGCTGGGCACTGAATACGAGGTGCGTGCATCTGCAATCGCAAGTCCTTCTCGCGCGGGTCATGATTGAGTCGCACGCGAACACGCTCGACCCGGCCGTCAGGCAAATCCTCTTGGGTGAGAACGGTCGGGCGCGTCTACTCGGAACCTTCATGGGCGATGTTGTTCCGGCATTCCTCTCAACGGGCGACGCTGTTCTGAACAGCAAAGGACAAGCCCTGGACGCAGAGCACTGCGCCGTTCTGGAAGGGGTCATGGAGCGGCTATCGGAATTTGCGTCGGCGTTGCCCAACATGGTTGCCGAACTAAGGAATAAGGGAGCAAGTCCCGAGCTTCCGTTGGATCTGTTGGATCAGATCGTGGAAGGATCGTGGGTCACGGCACATGAGGTCATGCGCCTGCTAGCAGTGCAGCCGAAGACACCAGCCATCATTGCACCGCCAACGGAGGCTGGCCTTGCGTCACCGGCTGACACTGCCGGCAACGACCCGGCGGCCGAACGCAGTCCAGCGCGAAGGAAAGGGAAGGGCAAGCGGAGGCAGGCCGGAGGTGCGGGGAGCTCGGCAGCCGGGCAGCCCGAGCCGCAGCTCGCTAGGCCCGAAGCCGACACGGCGCGAACCACCAAGGTTATTGTGCTCTCGGATCTGGGCACGAAGAAACTCGCGAGCGCGGAAGAGGCGCATACGAGGATGTCATCGTCCGCGAGGGAACACTTGGCAATATGGCAGGCCCCGCCATCGAAGGAGACACTGACGCGCCTGCTCGCGCGATTGGACGAACTCTTGCAATTCGATCTGCCCAGTGAGCAAAGAGCCGTTTCGCAAGCGCGCCACATGAAGCCCGAAGATGCCGAGCACGTCGTGGACACCGTGGTTGAGCGGCTGCAGAGCCAATCCGCGGAGATTGAGGCCTGTGTAAAGGCGCTGGACGAACCTCGCCGACGCGGCCTACTCACGCCTATCCAAGTGCCCGAAGTGCAAAAAAAAATAGTCCGCCTCAAGGCGATGTTGTCGGAGGTTAAGGGGCAGGCACGTACTGCGAAGGCGCAAAAGGCTTCGATCGAGATCGATTGCATGAAGACCTATGCGTTTCCCTCGCAGAAGTACCTCGAACGGTTGCAGGCGGCCGAGGAGTTGGCTCCCTTGGAGTCACCGCGCGCGCTGAAGGGTGAGCCAGGAACGCTGTTCGAGCTCAAGCTGCAGCCTACGCCACTGCGCAATGGTACGGTGAATCCGATGTGGGTGCACATCCATACGAAGCGGCCGGTCTATGCGTGGCAGTTAACGACATTGGATGACGCCGAATTCGCCGCTTGCCACGTGAAATCCAACGAACAGCGCGGCTACAATCGCCTGTGGCAGAACGCTCGAGCTGCAACGGGTCACGAAGACGTCGTGATCCACCGCGGCAAGCTCACGCCTGCGTTCTGCAAGTCCTTGTTAGGTTCCGCCTTTAGCGGCTATCCAGGGTATCTTTTTGCCGGAACGGAGCGCGGGGCGCGCAGGTGACTCGATACGAGACTAGTTAAGCGACTCGATAGAGTGCCGCTTGTGGTACGGCATCGGTCTTCTTCGCATCCGGATCCAGTGGCCGAATGAACCGCACTTTGGCCTCCAGGCTCCAACTCCTGAGTTAAGAAGCCGGATTGAGCTGTGTTGGATAGGCGAGCGTTCGCCATTAGCAACTCGAGGAAGAGGCCCAAGAGTTCTCTGAGCCGGGCGAGGATGCGGCTGGAAGTTGTGGCCGACGGCTGAGAGGACGACATTGGCGGGGTCGCCGGCGCGGCCCTTTGAGGTAGCAGCGGCCGAGGGTGGCCTTCGGCCTTCATGTGCCCGATGATGGGCTCGATGACAGAGCGACGCCGCAGCTCGCGCTTGATGACACCGAAGATGCTGCGCTTCTGGCCGGAGATGAAGACGCGACGCATCGTGGCCGCGGTACCCCTTGTCGATATAGGCCCGCGCGATCGGACAGCCGGTGAGCGTCTCGGTACGCTCGATGACGTCCCGCAGGGGGTGCCCATCATACGGATTGTCGGGCATTGCGCTCGCGTGCAGCACGAACACTCCGCCGGGAGCGCGGCGATTGTTGGTGACGACGGAGGCCTTCACGCCGAACTCGTAAGGCGCGGCGGCCTTGGCTTTGCCGATGCACTCCACCTCCGGACCATGGAAGGAATAAAAGCTTCCAGCCGCGCTGGCGCTGCTGCTGCGAACGAATCTGCGCGGCCCAGCCGAGCGAAAGGGCGAAGGCCTCCTCCAGTGCCGGCTGGCCCTCGATGTTGCGGCGGATGTCGCGAATGATTGGGCCCAGCCTGCTACGCAGGATGCGCAACTGTCCCTGATGCCGCCTGAACTGTTTGGCGCGAGCGTAGCGGGAAGCCATCATCGCGGCGGCCTTGGCCACGCGAGCATAGGATTGCCGGACCTGACCCCGTGCCTTCTCGCCAACTGATTGAGGCCCTTGATGCCCGCATGCAGCAGCTCGGCATCGGTCGGAATGGTGATGGCCTTCGGCTGCACTGTGGTATCGACCGTGACGCGCTTGAGGTCCTGGCTGCGTAACGTGCCGGCCTCGTGCGCCACCCGCAGGCGCTCGGTCCGCAGCAGCTCCAGCTTGTCGCCGAGCCGCTTGCGCCAATGGCTCAGGTCCGAGCGCTCGTGCGTGAAAGCGTGCTGGAAGAACTCTAGGTCGTGAACCCGGCGCTCGCACACCCCCTCATCGGACAGCCCGTAAATGTGCTTGAGCAGCAAGAGCCTCGCGATCCCGGCCCGGCCGTTCTCGCTGTAAAGCGGACACCCAGATGATCGACTCCACCCACGTCAAAGCGCATCGCTCGGCAGCGGGCGGAAAAGGGGGGGCAGAAGCAGGCTGTTGGTCGCTCGCGCGGAGGGCGCAACACGAAGATACACGCACTCGCAGATGCTAAGGGGCGCCTGATCGCCATTCTGTTGACTGGAGGCGAAGCGCACGACTGTCTGATCGCAGAACGCCTGATCCGCAGGGTCAAGCGGCCGAAACGGATGCTCGGTGACAAAGCCTATGATAGCGCCGAATTGCGTGAAGTACTCGATGAGCGCGGAACCAAGCCGGTTATTCCAAACCGCAGCAATCGCAATCAACCGTACGGCTTCTCAAAGCGTTTTAGCCTGCTCCGGGCTCCTCTGTGTTTGGCCGAGGCAAATATTTGGGCGATGTAGCCACGCGATTTCAAAAGATTCTCTGTCGCCGCACGGACTGAGGCGTCGTCGTCAACGACGGAAATCAAAGGCGTGGACAAGACGAGCCCTCCTGAAGCGGGAATAGCGGCTGCAAGCATTAGCCACCTTCGGCGAAAAGTGGGCTCGACTGATGAAATTGTAAAATCATACTTGGGTTTGTTCAGGATGATTGGCGCGAATTCCCAGCGTCTCAGTCATTCTGATCAAGTCGGCCAGCGACCGTGCACGCATCTTTTTCATGACGTGTCCCCGGTAGATCTTGACCGTAATCTCGGCGAGCCCAAGCTCGGCGGCTACCTGCTTGTTCATCAGGCCGGTAGCGACCAGTTTCATCACCGCCTGCTCGCGCGGGCTTAAGGTCTCAAATAGAGCCTGCAGGTTAGCGACGGTCTGCTGAGCCTCCCGTCTTTTGCGATCGCGTTCGGTCGCGGCAACCACGGCATCAAGCAGTTCCTGATCGCGAAACGGTTTGCTGAGAAAATCGACCCGCTCCTTCCTTCATGGCCCTGACGGTCATGGGAATGTCGCCATGGCCGGTAATGAAAATGATCGGAATATGTATGTTCAACCTCGCTAGCTCGGTCTGGTAGTCAAGGCCGCTCAAGCCTGGCAGCCGGACATCAAGTACTAGACAGCTATTAACGTCCGGAATTGTGCTCTGCAGCATTTCGCGGGCCGATCCGAATGCAATGACGTCTAACCCTACCGATTGAAAAAGGTTCGTAAGCGAGCGACGCATGGAGATGTCATCCTCGACGACGAAGACGATCGCCTTTGTCGAGGCCTCGGCATTGCTGCCTTCACCTGGCGAGTCAAAGCGTCCTGTCACGAGACGGCCTCCTTATGCAGCGGCAGGGCAAACTGGAAGGTCGCGCCCGGTCCATTTTTGTGGACCATTGACAGCCGTCCTCCGTGTGCTTCCACGATCGACCGGCAGATCGAAAGACCCATTCCAAGGCCACTCGATTTGGTAGTGAAGAAGGGATCCAAGACGCGGTCCGCGTCCTTCTCTGCGATGCCGACGCCGCAATCGGTCACAGCAAGCTGGACGTGCCCCACATCATTCTTTGATGATTGAATCAGCAGTTCGCGCGTCCGGTCTGTAACTGCGTCCATGGCTTCGATTCCGTTCATCACCAGGTTGATGATCACCTGCTGTAGCTGAATCCGATCGCCGAGGATCGTAGGCAGCTCTGCCGTCAACTCCGTTCGTAACGTCACTCGGTGGCTCACCAGCTCTCGTGTTACCAGCGCAATGACGTCCTTAACGACCTCATTGATATCGAGCGGCACCATCTCAATCGCGCCTTTCTTCGCGAGCGCGCGAATACGACGAATCACCTCGCTTGCCCGGATTGCGTCTTCGATGATCCACTCCACCGAAGAGCGCGCCGCGGAAAGATTAGGAGCTTCGCGACCCATCCAACCGAGGCACGCATCGGCGTTGCTGATAATAGCGGCGAGTGGCTGGTTTATTTCGTGGGCGATGGAAGTTGTCAGCTCCCCTAACGTCGTTACACGCGTGACATGCGCAAGCTCCGCCTGTGCCTTTCGTAGTTCTTGTTCGGCTTGGTCGGCGCGAATGGTAGCGGTGATGTCAGTGCTGACGCCACGGTAGCCGAGAAAATTACCCTTTCCATCGAAAAAAGGCTTGCCACTCGTGCGGACATAGATCGGAGAACCTGTCCGATTCACGGTGCGGTAGACGAGATCCCGAAACGGAAGATGGGCCTCCAACGTCGCCCGATGCTGCCGCCACTTCTCGGGTTCCTCTTCGACGTCGCACGCAATGTCCCAGCGAAGCAAGCCCATCAATCCTGTCGCCAAAATTCCCGCAGCGCTGGTGTGCTCGGATAAGTGAGTGACCTGATGATCCGACCCGGTCTCCCAGAGCCAGTCGGAAGCTGTTTCGGCGTAGTCGCGAAAGCGCTGTTCGCTTTCGCGCAGCGCGGCAAGTGTGTTTTCCAGGCGTTCCCTAGCTGCGTGTTGCTCGGTGACATCCATATGTGTTCCGATCAGCTCGCTGACGTTACCATCGCTGCCGACCACCACGTGCGCAACGGAGTGTATGCGTCTTATCCCGCCATCTGGTAGAAGGATACGAAAATCATACTCGAACCGCCCCTCCTTGCGTTCAATCGCCTGTCGCTGCACCTCCTGTAGCCGCGGCAAGTCGTCCGGATGGATGCGCGATCGAATGGTCTCGATCGATACCGGCTCTTGCGGGCTAAAGCCAAACAGACGATCGACCTCGGCGGAGCGATACACGAAATCTAGACCGTAGACGTCCCAGGACCAGCTGCCCGTGTGAGTGAGATGCTGGGCTTCGGCCAGATAGGCCTCGCTCCGGCGCAGCTGCTGTTCTGCTCGCCTCGCCGCCGTAATATCCGTAGCTGCCCCAACAAACTCGATGTTACCAGAGGCTGTTCTCGTCGCTCGTGCCTGCGCATGGATGTGCTTCACCGAGCCGTCCGGTAGCAGAAGCCGGTATTCGTGCTCGAAATCGCTCGGGTCTCGCATCGCGCGATCGATAATTTCTTTAACCGAAGCCCTATCATCTGGATGAGTGCGCTCAACGACGAGCTGCGGCCCCGGCGGCACTGTGTCAGGATCTAATTGGAAAATCCGAAATGTTTCCTTTGACCAGAAGGCCTCGCCCGTAGTGGGGTTCCAGCTGAAGCTGCCTGTGTGACTCAACTCCTGCGCCTGGGCTAAATGTGCTTCGCTCCGCTGCAGGGCAAGTTCGGTCCGCCTTCGCTCCGTGATATCTTCGCAGGCGATAAGGACAATGGGCTGCTCATCGCCCCAGAGCATGGCTTTGGCGTTTTCACGTACCCACAATACCGAGCCGTCCTTCCTGACTTTCTGGACGTCCCACGTCCGCGATTGTCCGATGTCCTCAAGGCACGTCCGAACGCATTTGCGAACGAACGCGCGATCCTCCTCAAGAAATACGCCCAGCACGGATTGACCGATCAGTTCAGCACGAGCATAGCCGAGTTGTGTCGCGCCGAACGTATTGACGTTGAGGACAGTGCCAGCTTCATCGACCATGAAGTACATGGCCGGATTGTGCTCGAATATTGCGCGCCACCGTTTTTCGCGATCCTCCAAATCGGCCGCACTCCGCTGAAGCTTGACCGCAGCCACACGCGCAGCCTCTCTTTCCTGGCGGAGCTTTCCGATCAGGTGCGTTCCCACAATCGAGGAAATAAGGAATGCAACAACCACCGGAAGATCTTTGGGGTTATCGATTCGCAGGCTAAACGCCGGCGGCGCAAAGTAGTAAACAAGAGCAGCGATGGCTAGGATGCAAAGCGCGGACGAGGCGACGAAGCTGCCCATCAACGAAAACAGCAATACCACTAACAAATAGGCGAACGCCGTCGCGGCGAAATGCGCCTGAAGGTACAAGCATGCCAGTGTTACCACGGCCAGCGTTATGCTGCCGAAGGTAAACTGAGGGGCTGAACTTTTAAAACTGCTGATCTGGCTACGCATTTTGACACGGTCCGGCCGGTTCTCCGGCGGGAGAGCTATAACGTTTTAGGGCGCGTACTGATAACGCCACGACAATACCGGGCCTCAGGTCAGTTGTCCGCGCAGTTCTGGTTCCGGTGATCAAGCGGGTTTGTGGCGCAACCATCCCTTCATTTTGAGACCGTCCCGCATGTTGAGAGCAAGAAGTGTAATGTTTGTTGCGCCCGCGACGAGCTCGATCACCTGCACAGCATAGAACGTGGCATCGAATTCAGCCGCCTGAGCCTTGGACGCAAGGAAGAGCGCAGACGGAATAAGAATCAGGATGCCGTTTCCTGCAATGAATGGCATGCGCTTGAATTTGGTCCCGATCAGTCCGGCCCGGCGCGCCTTTGCCAAGATGACACCTGTACCACCGGTCGCAGCGAGCGCCGGAATCAGCAACAAGAAACCCCACGGTATGGTGCTCTTAACCGCTGCAACTGTGGCATGGGACGCGAACAGCTCGCTGAGTACCGTCGACAGCCAAAATGTGCCGATCGTTCCGATAGCCAAGGCGCCAGCGACAGGATGGATCAACTTGATCATGAGTATCTTCCCTTCCTAAAAAGAGCAGGGCTAGGCAACGCAGATGCCGGGCACGGCAACTTTCTGGAACAGATGAGGGGAGGCTATCGCGGAGGCCGGATAGCTGGCGATTTTTGCTAGAAAGTCAGGATGGGTGAAGGCCGCGCGGAAGTGTGCGGTGGATTCCCAGACGGCGTAGTTCAGATAGGTCGAGCTGTCGCCGAGAGCTCTGTGCAGCTGAGTGGAAATGAAGCCCGGCTGTTGCTTCATGAACGCTGCGTCGTCCTGCCAGGTCTTGAGAAAAGCCGCCTCATCGGCTTTGTCGAGAGTGAATGGGTTCACCAGGACGACCGAATTTGCGTCGATAGCGATCTGGCGGTCGATCGGGAAGGAAGGGTCGAGTGGACGTAGCAGCGACATGAGTGCCTCCATTGCTATTTGATCTGTGATGTCTAATTGGTATTATGATCACATACCACGTTGACATCATAGTGTCAATACCAAGCAATGGTGACAAATGAAAAGAGCCAAGCGAACCCCGGAGGGTGACGCCCTGACCGACCTTGTTCTCGATCTATTCAGGCTCGATAGCCTATTTCTGACGGCCGGCGACCGTCTGGTCGCCCCGCTCGGCCTAACAAGCGCACGCTGGCAGGTGCTTGGCGCCATTGTGACCGCCGAACGTCCCCAACCGGTCGCTTGGCTCGCACGTGACCTCGGCGGCAATCGTCAAAACGTGCAGCGGATTATCAATGATCTGCACAGAGAGGGCCTCGTATCTTTTGAGGTCAACCCGCATCACCGACGGGCGCAGCTCGTCGTGCTCACTAAGAATGGACAGCGCGCCTTCGAAGCCGCAATGGAGTTGCAGGCTCCCTGGATCAACGATCTTTCAGAAGGGCTGTCGGTCAAGGATATACAGATTGTCCATCGCGTGATCACGGCCTTGCGAGATAAGCTTGAGGGCAGTCGTGAGGACAAGTCGGCCTGACATGGCAAAAGCATTGTGATTGGCCCGGCGCCCGTGATTCAAGCTCCCAAACTGAGGCTTCGAACCATGCGCCATGAACTAACGGACTACGAATGGGCAGCTATCGAGTCTATGCTACCAAACAAGCCGCGTGGAGCCCCTCGGGTAAAACGACCGACGCGTCCTCAATAGTATCTGCTGGATGCTGCGATCTGGTGTATGGTGGATTTAATGAGTTTCAATATTGGTACGCGGTTCGCGCGCCGATTGCCCTCAACCCGAACGACCTCATCGCGCAGAACCGTCCTCGGGATATCGTGCGGACTTCGAGTGTACAAAGCATCCAACACTGATCTTGTTAAATCATGATTATCGAGAATTAGCGGGAGGTGTTCTGCGGCCCACCTAAGGTTGGCAGTTCGTCTAGGAATTGCCGAGTGCATCTTCCAGAATAGCCTTAAGCCGCGCGGCTCCCTTTACCAGCTCGCGATCCAGGTCCGCTTTGATGGCTACGGCATAATCGTTGCCGAACTCTACGGTGTGGCCCGAATCGTTGTGGTCCAGCGTTCCTGGGGGCAGGAGCTGATAGGCTCTTATACCCAGGGCGTGCGTATCGTTCGCGCAAGCAGCAACTCGTGCTTCATCATAGGGCGGGACTTCGACTGTCGGCAGCAGATCGGCATCCAGCGCATCAGTGTAACTCCCCCACGAATGCGCCTGGAGATCGATCAGAGAGTCCTCACATATGCTGTGGAATGTCGGCGCGCGCGTATATGACGTGCCGTCGTATCGCTTTGCGTGCAAGATGACATGCAGTTTGTTAACTCCTTGATCGCCGTTATGTTCGCTTGCGTGCAACGCTGCTCCAGGTCCCCAGCCAGATGGACAACAAGCTTCAGCGCGCGCAACTTCCTCAGAGCGCGAATTGTCTTTGAGGATCGCAATCGCCGCCGGAAGACCTTCGAGGATGCAAGTTCCCTGGTCGTGTTCATCCTTGCAATCAAGAGCGTCGTCATATGTCGGCCGATCGATGTCGATGTCGACGAAATGCCAGCGGTAGGTGTCCTTTCCTTCTGGCGTTGAATTTATAGTCGTACGCCCAGTTTGAGATGGCGGCCAACGAAGTGTGCCGATCGGCTCCTTGAGCTTGGGCCTGCGCTGCCGGACTTAAGTGCCGCTACGCCAGTTCCGCAATGACAGAATGACGTGGCTGTCCCCACGCTAGGGAAGATGTGCTGCCTACAGCAGCGGTGCAGATCGCAAGTATGGGTCTGAGTGGTTGCCCAATATTGATGAACTGCGTCAAGTGGTTTGCGGACAGGCAGGTGCCTGGGTTACGGCACGTCGACCGGGGGCATGGATGCCGTCGGGCGTGGCACGAAGCGAGTTTGGTGCCGGTCACGTACTGCCAACATGATCGTAAAAGCCGTGAGGAGGATTAGGAGAGCGCGCATGCAACAAGGATTACTCGAAACGATATATCGCAATTATGAAACGACTCACACCGCGGGCCTGGGAGGAGGGGCGGCTCTTACGGGGCATCCCACGGCCTATTGGCCAGCAAACACCGCACAAATTTTGATACTCGTTCGTTCTCGCCGGCAGCCGCCGAACAGTGGGATGATTGCGCTTAAAAAATGCGCTTTCCCTTGCAGACTGCAGGAATAGTGCAGCAAATTTGAGTAGGAATCCGGTGATTGGCTATTCACCACGAAGGCAGCCGCCCCCTCGTGCTGCTTCCGGGCGCCATGAAGGACGGTTCATGCGCAATCATGACATTGTGTCCGGCAGCCTGTTGGCGCTGACCGCGGCTGGGCTTGCGCCGCTTTGCTCGAGCCTGCTCGCATTTGCTTTCATCCCGCGGCCCGACCTGTGGTCGCGCTAGGATCCCTGCGAGACCTCACGCAAGATGGTACGCAGCTGGACAGGGGCGCTGGTATGTTTTCCACATATGGAGGCCCGGCGCTTGCAGATGATCTGCTCAGGCATCCGTAGGGATCCGCTTCCTCGATTCGCGTCGTTTTCGCATGTAGTGCCGGTCTTGAACGGCCGACCTGACCTCCTGGCTGGCCTTCGTGCAGTTGCCCATTAATAACGCAATTCCCCTCCATCGAACGATATAGTTAGTCTTATGATTGCGCTCGCATCACGCGTTTGTTGCGTGGGTTGCGCAGCATTTTTGCGCCAGGTCAACTTCGACGCTACGACTACTGATCCTCGAACAATCAGCCACAGGACCGCTGGAAGCCTCACCTAGCAAATCCCCGACGCGCATTGCCTTTCGGTGAGGCGGCCCCCTCAAGAGCAAGCAGGTATGGATGTGCTTCACGGGTAATCCCCTCTACCGACCCTCATTATTTACCTCACCACCTGCAGCGCAATGCGCAGCTCGTAAAAACCCTGATGCGATCGAGACCCGGCTTTGGGGACAACATGGCTGAAAACGATGCAGCGGGGATTTCGGCTCGCGGCAGCTCTTGACCATCTTCTGCTGTCGCGGCAACGAGAACAACCAAAGCAGATCGAGATGACGAGAGCAGGGTGTGGCTGTGACGGATCAATCCCAAGCATCGGAGTTGCCGCCGGTCCTGGAGAGACCGTCGAAAGGCTTTCGGTGGATCTTTGCTCTTCTAGCCGTATTGCTCGTTCTTTGCGCCGGAGGAGCCTATTTTTTGACGAATATCGAAACGTTTGCCGAGGCGCCGCCGGCGCATGAAGTCGTGCCTCCCACGCTTGGCTTGTCATCTGAGGATAGGGACGTCCTTTTAGGGATCCAATCGGGGCAGCAGAAGACAACCGATGAAATTGCCGAGCTCAATCGCAACGTCGATGCGCAGCAAGCCGAGCTAAAGCGGATCTCGGATCAGATCGCAGCCCTGACCCAAAGAATCGAGGAGCTGCAGAATCCTGCGCCCGTTGCTGCTCCTGCTCCTGCTGCTTCTTCGCCACCCGTGCGCACCACATCCAAGCCGGCCAAGAGAGACGTCCGGCCCTCGAAACCGCAAGGTCCGGTTTCTGTCGGAGGCGCGCCGCTGACTGCGGAGCCGAGCACGGAACAGCGCTGATTACCACAAAATGCCTGCCATATGACGCTGCGCCTCCCAACCACGTCGGAAGCCAACGGTCCACCATCTTGATCGGCAGGCCGAGCCTCTCATTGCTCCGCGTGGTTTCGGAAATCCTCTGTCAGTCGCAAGAAGTTCATAAGCAGGACGTGCCCCTGTGAGGTAAGGATCGACTCGGGATGGAACTGGACGCCATACGTGGGATAATAGCCGTGCGTGAGGGCCATGATCTCGCCTTCCTCCGAACGCGCTGTCACTATGAGGTTCTGCGCACATGACTGATCAAGCTCGACGATAAGAGAATGGTAGCGCCCGACGTCAAGCGGGGTTGGCAGCCCCTCGAATAACCCTCGGCCGTCATGCGCAACGTATGAGCGCCGACCGTGCATGGGCCGATGCGCACGCGCCACCCGTCCTCCGAAAACGCTCGCAATACACTGATGTCCAAGGCAGATGCCGAGAATTGGTACGCGCCCTGAAAGTTCGCGGACCACTGCTGTCGATATTCCTGCCTCCGTTGGGGTGCAGGGGCCGGGCGATATCACCACCGCGCGCGGGTTGAGACCAACGAGCTCGCTGATGCTGATAGCGTCGTTTCGGATCACTTCCGTTGCTTGACCGAGCTTGTGGAAATAGCGGGCAATGTTGAACACGAAGGAATCGTAATTATCGATGATGACAATCAAAATGCACCAGCTGGTTCAGAACCAAATGCATCAAAGATTCGCTCTGCCTTGGCGAGCGTTTCCTCGTATTCGGCCTCGGGCTCCGACAGGGCCGTTATACCGCCGCCCGCATGAAACACAGCCAGGTCGCCGTCGATCGTGACAGTGCGGATCGCAATACTTGTGTCCATGTGCCCGTTGAAGCCGATGAAGCCGATCGACCCACAATACACCTCTCGCGCTATGCGCTCGATTTCTGTAATAATTTCCATCGACCGCAGCTTTGGCGCTCCCGTAATGGAGCCGCCGGGAAAGCAAGCACGGAGCAGGCTAACGGCGTCTTCCTCTCCGGCAAGTTCCCCCGTAACGATCGACACGAGATGGTGCACCGAGGCGTACGACTCGAGATTGCACAGGACCGGAACCTCGACCGAATGCGCAGTGCAAACGCGTGACAGATCGTTTCGCAAAAGGTCGACAATCATGGTGTTCTCGCCATGATCCTTTTCGGAAGCGAGGAGAACAGCCGCACGGCGGTGGTCCTCCTTACAATCAGGCGAACGCGCGATCGTGCCCTTGATCGGTCGTGTCTCGACTTGTCCCCCCTCAAGCTTCAGGAATCGTTCCGGCGAACTTGATGCGATAGTCAGCTCTCCCCATCGCAGCAGGGCCGCAAAAGGCGCCGGATTCAATGATCGTAGCCGGCAATAGAAGGCGAGCGGATCAAACGAGGTCGATAGGCGGGTGCTGAAACGCTGCGCAATATTCGTCTGGAACACGTCACCCGCCAGGATCAAGTCGATCACGCGTTGTACCGCCGCAATGTAGCCCTCGCGGCTGAAGTTCGAGCGCCATGCGCCCGCTTTGCTGGGACGACCATTCTGTGGGGCCTCTGGACCGGCAAGCAATCCTGCAAACTCGTCGGCTCGACGACGCGCTCGTTCGCTCCGTCGCACGGGATCCTGCTCCGGCCATCCGGTCGAGACGATCCAGCATTTGTTATCCCGGTGGTCGAAGCTGATAACCACGTCATAGAAATGCAGGATGGACTGGGACAAACCCAGGCCGGCAATTGCCGGCGCAGACAATCGCTCCAATGTCCTGTTCATGTCGTAGGCAAGGTAGCCTGCCGCTCCTCCCTGGAACGGCGGGAGATCGGGACGATGCTCTTGCGGGTATTTCGCGAGTAGCGTGCGAAGGACCTTCCATGGATCGGCCTCGAGAGTCAGTCCGTTCCAACTGGCTTGGCCGTTCGCGACCCTGTAGGTGCTGAACGGGTCGCACGTTAGATATGAGTAGCGCCCAAGCAGCTCGTGCCTTGCTGCGCTATCGAGAAACGTGAGATGCGATCGATGCCAAAGACGTCGCATCGCTGTGACAGGTTCAACCCACTGCAACTCGCGAACGTACATCGGGTTATCGGTCACCGGTCGTGAAAGTGCCGTTCCATCTGTTGCCCCACCCGATGAGAACGACGCTTGTGTGCGATGGGCCGAAACTTGAGGCCCATTGCCAAGTTAACCCGGCGGTGGACTTTTTGCTGCGGCAGCACCTGGATCATCCTGCCGTGGAGGCGAAAGGGGTATCTATTGATACATTGTAGTCGGCCGCGAACCGCAGCTCGCGGAGCGGTCGCACCCGTTTAATCGACTCCTGGTAGAGATCGTGCGCTTTGTACGCTGCGAGCTCCGCCTCGCTGTCGAACTCACCATAGACCACGATGTCGATATCGTTGCCGAGCTGATCGGCCTTGCGGTTGCGGGCAACCTCAAGCCGGCGCGCATGTGGTATCGTGGTGAGAAGCGAAAGACCTTCGATGATCTGATCGATATGCGCCTCGTCCTTGGCGCTGAAGAAGACGATGTGACGAATCATGGCTGTCCGTGGAGATGTCGCTAGCGGGTGGCATAACTATCTGGGAATAGAGCCCGTTGCAATGCGGCTAGTCGCTTGCCACATGATCGTCGCTTGCGATCGTCGGCGATCCGCAATGAAGCCTGCCAGATTTGCTCAGGACGCCGAAAGGGCAAGGCGCTCAATGGTTTGAATGTGCCGCGTAAGCAGGTTACAGGCTTGATCAATGTTGCGCGTTCGCAAGGCTTGCAGAATCAGGCGGTGATCTTGATTGGAGCGCGGTCGCCAGCCCACCGATCGCGCCATCGCGAACACCAATCGAGAATTGGCAAGCTGCAGTCCATCGAGGCTCGCGAGCAGACGCGGCATTCCGCACGGCGCGACCAAGGCTTGGTGAAAGGCGCGGTTGGCCATCTCAAACTCCTCGATCGTCTTTGCATTGTCTCCTTCGATCAAGGCGAGCTCGATCCGAGCCAAATGAGCTGTTGTGAGCCTTGGCCCCGAATGGCGCAATGCCACCACTTCGAGCGCGGCGCGCATTTCGGCGATCTCCTTCACTGAACGGGTATCGAGCGGGGCAACCCGAACACCGCGACGCGGCACAGCGACGACAAGATGTTGTGCCTGCAGCTGCCGAAACGCCTCGCGCACGGGGACGTGGCTGGAATTGAATTCTCGTGCAACGTGATCCTGACGGAGTGGCACGCCTGGCTCTAAGGCGCCGCTGATAATGCGCTCAGCGATTGAGTCCGCGATGCGCGCGACCGTCGTCATGTTGTCAGCAGTGATCATAGATTATCTACCGCAATAACCGGTGCATTTGCGAGGCAGCTCGATTAGCATCTCTTCGAGTGCAATGACTATAGATAATACACGCGATTATCTACAATTGAGCGGGATTGGGTTATGGATGCTGCTGCGCAAGTTCAACGGAAGGAAGCAAGCAACGGGGCGCAGGTTCGTAATCACTGGAACGTCGAAGAGGCTAAGGCGCTCTACGACCTTCCTTTTGCCGACCTGATGCTTCAGGCGCAGCGCGCTCATCGCAAGAACTTCGATCCAAACCACGTCGAAACTGCGAGCCTGCTCAGCATCAAGACCGGCGGCTGTCCGGAGGACTGCGGCTACTGCTCGCAAAGCGCGCATTACGAGACCGGCCTGAAAGCGACCCGTCTGATGCGTTGCGCCGATGTGGTTGCGACCGCACAGCGCGCGAAGGATGCCGGCGCCACGCGCTTCTGCATGGCCGCGGCCTGGCGCACGCCAAAAGATCGCGATCTTGAGTCCGTCTGCGACATGGTCAACGCGGTCAAAGGACTCGGCATGGAAACGTGCGTCACGCTCGGCATGCTGACACCGAGGCAGGCCGCGCGCCTCGCCGAGGCCGGCCTTGACTTCTACAATCACAACGTCGACACATCGCCCGAGTTTTACAGCAAGATCATCACCACCCGCAGCCTGCAGGACCGCATCGATACGCTGGCGCATGTGCGCGATGCCGGCATCAAGATCTGCTGCGGCGGGATTATCGGCATGGGCGAGCGCGTCGAGGACCGCCTAGGTATGCTCGTGCTGCTCGCAACTCTTCCCAACCATCCCGAAAGCGTGCCGATCAATCTGTGGAACAAGATCGAGGGTGTGCCGGTGGAAGACACCGCGGAGCCTCCCGATCCGATCGCGCTGGTCCGGCTGCTGGCGACCGCGCGGATCATGATGCCAAGGAGTGTGGTTCGCTTGTCCGCCGGGCGGCAATACATGACCGACGAATTGCAGGCGCTTTGCTTCTTGGCCGGCGCAAATTCAATCTTCATCGGCGACGTGCTCTTGACCACCAAAAACCCGAAAGTTGATCGCGACGCGGATCTGCTGGCCCGGCTCGGCATTACGTCCGGGCTCGCTGACGGAAAGCAGTGCGCCCAATATGTTGCCCCTACATCCAGCCTAGGTGAGAAATGCAGATAACTTTGATGAAGGGCAAAATCCATCGCGCCTCAGTGACCGAAGCTGATCTGCACTATGAAGGCTCGATCTCGATAGATCGTACGCTCCTGGAGGCAGCAGGAATGGTGATCAACGAGCGCGTCGAAATCTACAATGTCGAAACAGGAACGCGCTTTGCCACCTACGTGATCGAGGCGCCGCCGAGGTCTGGCACGATAAGCCTGAACGGTGCGGCCGCACGACTGGCGTTGCCCGGAGACAAGATCATTATCGTTGCATATGCCTCATTCGACGAGGCCGAAGCAAAGATATTCAAGCCACGCATTGTGCGTGTGGACGGAGACAATCGCATCCTGGCAAGTTGAACCTCAAGGGCCATCCTTCCTTCTTCAACGGCCAACGGATCTTTTGCGTGATTTGATGCGATCCTGCGAGTGATGAATGCGATCAATCCAAACAGCTAGACTTAGTCCCTACGTCACGGCGTTGAATGCGCTGAACGAAGATAAGCGGCTGCGCTGCCTCAAGCCGCGCGCGGGGATCGATTTCGCATCTAACGACTATCTGGCGCTCGGGAGCGCCCCGCACATCAAAAAGGCGATGGTCGCCGCGCTCGAGGCGGGCACTCCGGTTGGAGCCGGCGGGTCGCGGCTTCTGCGCGGCAATTGCGAGGAGCATGAACGGCTCGAAACGGAAGCGGCTCAGTTCTTTGGCGCGGAGGCCGCGCTTTTCTTTGGAGGCGGCTACATCGCAAATTTTGCCCTCCTGACAACGCTGCCGCAGCGCGGCGATCTGCTCGTTCTCGATTCGCTCGTGCACGCCAGTATTCACGAAGGGGCGCGGGCCGGCCGCGCAGAATGTCGAATTCACCCGCACAATGATTCCCAGTCGGTCGAAGACGCAATTCGCGACTGGCGAACCAAAGGTGGAGCGGGCCGCGTCTGGATTGTGGCTGAAAGTCTCTACAGTATGGATGGCGACTTCGCTCCACTCGAAGAGCTGGTGGCAATCGCCGATCGCCAAGACGCGTTTCTGATCGTGGATGAGGCTCATGCCACAGGCGCTTACGGGCCTCAGGGACGAGGGCTCACGGCCCCTTATGACAGGCGCGAAAATCTCATTGTCGTTCATACCTGCGGCAAAGCGCTCGGTGCGGCTGGTGCACTTGTTACGGCCTCCGGCATCCTGCGCGATTTCATGGTCAACCGCTGCCGTCCGTTTATTTTTGCTACCGCCCCATCACCATTGATGGCCGTCGCCGTTCGAGAGGCACTCCTCATCCTGCAGAAAGAGCCGGAGCGGCAGCAACGGCTGGCCAAACTCGTTGCGTTTGCGCATCGACAGATCACCTCGCTTGGTTTGCGCACACCATCGACCTCTCAGATCGTGCCGTACATCGTAGGCGACAATGCTCATGCAATGCGACTTGCCTCTGCTCTGCAGGCGCGCGGCTTCGATATCCGGGGAATTCGGCCGCCAACCGTCCCTGCAGGCACCGCCCGCTTGCGAATTTCGTTGACACTCAATGTTGGGGAAGCGGACGTGCGCGCAATGCTCGAGGCGCTGGTTGAGGTGACGAGGGGCTCGATTTGATGAATAAGCGGATCGTCGTGACTGGTACGGACACCGGGGTCGGCAAAACGGTATTTTCCGCAGGGCTCGCCGGCCTTCTCGGCGCGAACTACTGGAAGCCGGTCCAAGCTGGACTCGAACAAGAGACCGACTCCAAGTGCGTCCGCCGCCTTGGTGGCCTCTCGTCCGATCGGATTGTCCCGGAGCTCTATCGACTTCGGACGCCTGCGTCGCCCCACTCCTCCGCGGAGATCGACGGCGTTCGCATAGATACAGAGACGCTTCGACTGCCGGACAGCGGCGAGCGGCAACTCGTGATCGAGGGCGCCGGCGGACTCATGGTGCCGCTGACAGCGCGCACTCTTTACATCGACATTTTCGAGCGCTGGCAGCTTCCCGTCGTGCTTTGCGCAAGGACGGGACTGGGCACAATCAATCACTCCCTGCTCTCCATAGAGGCTCTGCGGAAGCGTCAGATTCGAATCCTTGGAATTGCGTTCATTGGCGAAAGAAACGCCGAAACTGAAAGCGCGATTTGCGAGATCGGGAGAGTGCGTTGGTTGGGACGGCTCCCGTGGCTTGTTCCCCTCACGGACGATAGGCTGCAGGCCGCTTTCAAAGACTCCTTTCTTAGCAGTGATTTCCTGAACCTATGAAGATAGCCAAGAGGTCGCCGATCTGGCACCCGTTCACGCAGCATGCTCTACAGCGCGACATGACGAAGGTGCTGCGGGGAGAGGGGGCTTATCTCTACACCGAAGATGGCCGACGCCTTATCGATGCAATCTCCTCCTGGTGGGTCGTGACCCACGGCCATTGCCATCCACGCATCGTGAACGCGATCCGGGAACAGGCAGGCAAGCTCAACCAGGTCATCTTCGCCGGATACACTCACGACCCCGCTGAGCAAGTCGCGACGGAATTATTGAAGGTCACCTCACCGGCGCTCGAGCATGTGTTCTTCTCCGATAGCGGGTCAACCAGCGTCGAAGTCGCGCTGAAAATGGCGCTCGGTTACTGGCACAATACCGGAAGACAGCGAACCCAAATTGTGATGATGCAGCACTCGTACCATGGCGACACGATCGGGGCGATGTCGGTAGGTAGCCGAGGCGTCTTCAATGCGGCCTACGGGGCGCTGATGTTCGAGGTGACCTCGATTCCGTTCCCGGCAAGAGATCGTGAGCAAATAGCGCTCGATGCGCTTGAAAACGCATGTCGAAACGAACATCCCGCAGCCTTTATCGTGGAGCCCCTGATATTGGGCGCCGGTGGAATGCTGATGTATTCTCCCTCGGTGCTAAAAGAGATGAAGCGGATCTGCGAAGCCTTCGACGTGCTGTTCATTGCGGACGAGGTCATGACCGGCTGGGGCCGGACGGGTACCTTGTTTGCGTGTGAGCAGGCCGATGTCACGCCCGATATTGCCTGTTATTCGAAAGGCCTCACGGCTGGGGCGCTGCCGCTCGCCGTCACACTCTGCCGTGCCGATATTTTCGATGCGCATTATTCTGAGGATCGCACGCGTACGTTCTTTCATTCGAGTTCATATACGGCCAATCCAGTAGCCTGCGCCGCCGCCAAGGCTAATCTGGAGCTATGGCAGGATCAGGAATATCGCGCCCGGGTGGCATCCTTGGCCAGCATGCAAGAACAGGCACTCGCGCCATTTCGCGCCGATTCACGGTTCGCAAACGTCCGACGCACAGGAACAGTCACCGCGCTTGAACTCAACACGAGCGATGCCGGCTATCTGGCTGACATCGGGCTGAAGCTTTTGGCTTTCTTCCAAGCGCGGAATCTGCTGTTACGCCCACTCGGTAACACGATCTACGTGATGCCGCCTTACTGCGTTACGGCGGCCGACCTTGATGAAATCTATACTGCCATCCGCGACGCTGCTGACTTGCTGATGTGAGATGCACGAGACTGTACAATCGTCTGCATTGACAGGATATTCGCAAGGCGAAAGTGTCCGTATTGCTGCCGTTTGATAGTGCAACGAGGGATGCAGCACCCAAGGCTCGTAGGCTGATCGTGCTTTAAGCACTTGCCTTAAGCGCTCCTGATCCAACTGCCGCAGCAATCCTGCGGGCTAGCCAGGAAAGGCGCAGCATTTGGCCGATTTGTCGAGCGAATTGCGTTAATCACGATTAGAGAAATCCATTATCTTGAGCAAATTCTCGGCGAGGCTTTCTGCGGAAAGTACTGCTTCTCGAGGCAGCCGCACATCAGAGCCAAGGCTCTCGATAGCTGCAAGAACCAGGGAGACGGACCGCCGGGCGACCGCACCATTGGTGCGCGCGTGGTGCTTTGCTCAGAGGACCGCGGGGCTTCCCAAGTAAATGTCTGACAGGAGGCGAGAATGCACATTGGCTTCCGTAATTCCCTCGACCATTCAGCCACATGCTGCGCGATATGTGGCGGAAAGTTTGGGCTGATCCGCCATTACTGCTGGCGAACGGCCCTTTGCTCCAAGAAATGCGTCAACCGTTTCAAGGCGCGGCGGGAGGCCGATCAGAAATGGCTTCGATGGCGAGCGGCTTAGGAATGGACTGAGTTGTGCCGGTACGGCCCTGGTCAGAGAATTCGAGTAGCGCGTGGAAATCAAGTGACAGAAACATCGGCAAAAATAATCGACTTCAGGGCCTACAGGGCCGGCAGGCTGGCTCGTTCTGAGCGCCTTCGCGACGACGTCTACTCGACCGCGACTCTCGCTGCGCTTACAGCGGCCTGTCACCTTTGGACGTTCCTGGCCTGCCATCCGTTCGCTTTGCTCGCTGCGCCTGCGCCGAAGCAGGAGCCTCACGAATACCCCTAGGGGGCAGGCACGGAGGTGTGCCCTAAAGACGGAGCCACCACTGCTCCAGCTCGGTCCGGTCGAGCCGTCACCGTTTGGAGACACTGCAATCAGCCCAGAAACGCGTGCAGATGGTGGCTCGTCGCGAGCGCCGCTCCTCGATCGAGGCTTCGGCCCGCATAGTCGCTGAAACTGTAGAGGAAGACGAGCCATCGGGTCGTGAAATCGCGGTGAGGAAGGTCTTGTCTCATGGTTGCGCGACCATCGGACTGTTTTTGCGCTGTTCTCCAATTAGAGAACTGGGGTCTCCATCCTCCATGCCATTGACAGGTTTCTCCCGCCTTCTCTAGGAAGCGCCGACGGTGTGTGGGGAGCGAATTCAATATGAGTCACAGTTCAGAGCAGCCTCTAGAGCGTGTCACGATTCCGGCACTGCAGCAGTGGAAGGATAAAGGACGGCGTGTCGTGATGACCACCGCCTACGATGCGGTTGCGGCGCGCATCGCGGATCCCATCGTCGACATCATCCTGGTCGGCGATAGCGTTGGAAACGTCTGCCTGGGATTCGATAACACGTTGCCCGTCAGCGTGGCCATGATGAATCATCACCTGGAGGCTGTTGCGCGCACGAGGCCTCATGCCCTGCTTGTGGCCGACATGCCCTTTCTGAGCTTTCATGTCGGTTCTGAGGATACGATTCGCAATGCAGGAGGTTTTCTGCAGCGTGGCGCCGATGCTGTGAAACTCGAGGGTGGCGCCAAACGCATCGAGATGGTACGTGCCTTGGTCGATTGCGAAATTCCTGTGATGGGACATCTCGGTCTGACCCCGCAGAGCGTCAACGTCATGGGTGGATTCAAGGTGCAGGGACGGACAACGGATACCGCCTTGCGGCTGCTCGATGACGCCCACCGTCTGCAGGAAGCCGGCTGCTTCGCGCTGGTCCTGGAGGGCATTCCTGCCGAGCTCGCGGCGCGAGCGACCGAATTTCTCACGATACCCACCATTGGGATCGGAGCAGGACCCGATTGCTCGGGCCAAGTGCTCGTGTTTCATGATGTCTTGGGGCTAACCGAAGGCCATCGCCCCAAATTCGTTCGTGCCTATACAAATGGATTCCAGCTGTTCCAGGAGGCGCTGTCGCGCTGGGCTGCCGATATCCGCAAAAGTGCATTCCCGGCCTCAGAGGAGTGCTATCGGCTTCCTGATCAGCTTCGACATGCCGTCGCCAACTGGGTGCCCTCCAAGTCAACCTCAAGGTAAGACATGCAAGTAATTACGAAGCTCGCTGAGCTGCGTCGCGCCCTTTCAGACGTTCGCAATGCCGATAAGCGCGTCGGATTCGTTCCGACGATGGGATACCTGCACGACGGCCACCTGGCCCTGATTACGGCTAGCCGGGGACACTGCGACGTCACTGTCGTTAGCATCTTCGTCAACCCCACTCAGTTCGGCCCAAATGAGGATCTCAGCAGGTACCCTCGCGACTTCGCGCGCGATGAAGCGTTGTGCCGCAGTGCCGGGGTCTCCATCATCTTCGCGCCAAGTGCAGAGGAGATCTATCCGGCTCAATTTGAGAGCTTTGTCGAGCCGGGCGAGCTCGCAAAGCCGCTCTGCGGAGCTTTCAGGCCCGGACATTTTCGTGGTGTAGCGACTGTCGTCTGCAAGCTATTCAACATGGTGCAGCCGGACGTCGCGTACTTTGGACAGAAGGATTTTCAGCAATGCGCTGTGATACGCCGCATGACGGTTGATCTGAATCTCCCGATCGAGATTGTCACTGTGCCAACCGTGCGGGAGCCAGATGGGCTGGCAATGAGCAGTCGCAACCGTTATCTCAGCCCGGAAGAACGTGGTCGGAGCCTTGGGATCAGCCGTGGCTTGTTCGCCGCAGCGCAAGAGTTTGCCTCAGGGGAGCGCGACGCGGCAACGCTGATTGCGCTTGCAAGAAAGCATTTGGAATTGGTCGATCGACTGCAGTACCTTGAGCTTGTCGACGCTGGGACCCTAAGGGTTGCCGAGAGCCCTCTGCGCTCTCCGGCGGTGCTCTGTGTCGCAGCGTACGTCGGCTCGACTCGGTTGATCGACAATGTAGTCCTGTCCTGGTCGCCATCGTAGCCAGATCCGCAAGTGATTGCGCTCAGAAGCAGTCGAACCGGATGGATTGGCCCTAAAATCCTCAACATCCTGGAAGAACTCTCGAAGGCGATCCGGAACTGCCCTTTGCGTCCTGAACAACCGCTCCACGCTCGCGCTCATGATGTCGGTTGGAGATTGGCTCTGCCGCTGATGGGGTGGAGCGAGGCGGGGCCGCCCCCACGCTGCCGAGAGCAGCCAAGTGCGAGTTCGCTTTCCGTATTATGACTTCGGAGGCTCGCTCAGACACTCCGGGACATTCCGACCGATTTGCGCGCTCTTTACGACGTCGCGCAAAACAATTTCAGAAAGTCGTACAACCAGCTGTTTGAGGTGCGCAATCTCCTGCTTGCAGCGCTCTAGCTCGTGCTGTTCGTCTGTCATCACAGATGTTGTGCGACGATGTCTGCTGCCGAGATGATTCATGTAGCTCCCTTTCCGATTCGACAAACACAACAGATAATCTGAACAGCCCAGTCGCTTCTCTTCCCTGAACGAGGCGCCTCGGCGTTTGGAGCGTTTCACACGCAGCCGGCGGTGGGCTGAATGCTAGCTCACTCCCTGCAAAGGGGTTGCGCCCAGTTCGCAGATGCGACGGCGCTTTCAGCGACGCCATCTCGCTCGTCGCTCATGCTCAGTTGCGGTAATGGCTCCCAACAATGTGGCCGCGGAATATGCCGCCCTCCGGCTGCATGTGATTGCTCTGGGCGCAGACTGTAACAAAATGGCAAAATCGATTAATGCAACGAGCTGCGCTCTCGCGCCCAAATCCTGCATTACGCCACCGCCCCGATGAATTTTCACGCGACGTTCGCGTGTCCGTGCTGGGGTCCTTGAGCTACACCAAGCTTATATGTCCAAAACGCAAGTCGCTACCGAGATCACCCGCCCGCAAGTGGGCATTGCCAAAGGAGGTTCGCTCAAAATCGCGTGCTGCCAATACGTGCGATTATGGATCAATAACCACACGCCCATGACCATGAAACGACTTCACGATTGCGCGGCCCGATTTCGCCGCGAGACGGTGGGGCGGGCGTTGGTTTTCGACGCAAAGATATGCTTCACCGCAAGAATTGATCGCGACGTCCCGCTACAGTGCAGGATGCGAAGCGCTCGGGTTTGGAGCCGATAGGTGCCGTCTTGTGAAACGACATCGGGGCAGGGCAGTGGCAAGCTATCTCTACCAACTCGATCTGGGCAGGTATGCCGAAGCATTGGTTGGACGCAGCAGGCGCGATAAACGACAAATCCTCTAGTCGCAATTGAACCTGATGAAGCTCGGCAACGAACTACCAGCGCCCGAGCATTGGCCTGGCCGCATCCGCCCAGTCAGTCCGGTGCGCAATAGATGGCCGAGCATGCCGTACATAGCGCAGAGCATGATCGCAGCGGGGCACATTAGCCTCTGAGCTCTAGCAAGCTTGTCCGGGAGCTGCCGCAATGGGTCAACGATCGCAGAGGTGCTGGACATTGCACCGCACTGGAAATCGGCTGACCGGCAGTCGCGAGGCTCATACGCTCTGATGTACTTGAGTTGCGGTCCAGCAAATGCCCATTATCTTCCTCGATGGTATGAGGGAGATCTCCCAATGCTGGACGGTCCCACGACCGCGCTTCTGCGCAGGATCCTGGATGAGGTTTGCGAGAGCGTCTCACCGTATGACGCGGGCGTCCGCGCCTACGTTGCCTCCAAAATACTGGAGGCCGCTACCCGAGGTGAGACGCGCCCTGATCTGCTTAAACAGATCGGCCAGGAAGCTCTGTCCAACGCACCGACAATGTGGCGATAGATCTAGGACATGGTTGTCACTGAGGTGAATTTCCAAGTCACAGTGTGAAGATCCTGGGCTGCTATCCAGGTTCGCGCGCGCCGTCGCCTCGCCGGCGGCATAGCGATCCGGCCAGCTCGCAGAGGTGTATCGTGGTCGCAAATCGATGGCGGCCTAACGTCACCTAAGACGCAGCGTTATCCGATGTGAATCGGTTGGCGCGTTGCTCACTGTGAGGCCGATCGTTGAAACGAGGGAGCTGCCGCACAACAGGCAGCGCATCCAAGCCTTGGCGCAGGCACCCTTGCGCGCCACGATGCCGGTGAGGCGTCGCGCTAATAACCTTCATCCTGAAACGGGGGCGAAGTCAGTTTTCGGCGCCGGTGCGCCGTCAACTCACGCGAGCCGGTGCGCCGTTGCTGTTTACTCCTGTGCGAGCGCAGCAAGTGCCCTTTCGATCACTGTGATGTCTTGACTGACCTGAGCGATCGCTGGCTTCGGATCAACTCCGGTAACGCAGTTCAACTGCTGAAGTAGCTGCCGCCGATGCGCCAGAAGGTTCTCCAGCGCGCTGCGGTCGTTTAGTTTCACATAGCCGTCGACAATCAATCCAACCGAAAGAGACATCGAAACTCTCAAACAAAGCTGTTCTCAACGAAGGTGCCTATAGCACATCGGCAAATGATGTTCAGCTCGTCGGGAGAGATTACTGACGGGCGAGCTTGTTAGCCACAAGCGTCCGGCGCCGGGGACGTGACCGACTATTCCTTTCGCCTTACCAGCGTCTAGCTCTGTATGAGCGACTAGCCCAGCATAAAGACGGCGTATGGCGAGCAAAAAACGCTGCGGATCGTCGCTATGGAAAGGCTAGGCTAGGCGGACGAATGATGCACGAGCTGCCATGGTCCTTATCCGTCTGCCGAACGGCTTCCGAGGTGCGATGACAGGCGGCGCGATGATCGACGACATGCTCGCCTGAATATCTCTTCCTAGAAATTGCGATGACCTCAGGAAAGTCCAGGATGCTCGATGAATATTTGGCCCGCATTCGTGCCTTACCGTAACAACATCCACCGCTATCGTCGCCTCCTGAAGTCGAACCTGTCGGATGTCGAACGTCAGTTCATTGAAAGACGCCTCACCGAAGAGCAGACCGCGCTCGAATTTCTTTCGGCCGAGACCTTCCCGCTCGCGTTTAGCCTTCCGAAGGGGACTGACATATCGGCAAGCGAGGCCCGGAGCCGCGAACGACGCGCGCATTTCGGAGCTGCCTGATCCGGGGCGCGGTGGGACCCCAGTTCTACTCAGGGGCGCCCCAGCTGGGTCTATGAAATCTAAATAAAGATCAATATAACAGAGTGTGTCTGGGACTGCGCACGCGACCCAAGAACCAAAATGGCCGCGCGAGCGAGGCGGCCTATGGCTTGTAGGTTGGCGGCGCTGGATCCTGATCGAAAGCAGGTTGTCCGCTTTTCCGTCGTAACGGGAAAAGCACGGCACGGCTTAGTTTCCCGGCTGCGTATCCTCAAAAAACGCTCTGTACCAGGGGCTGTACTTAATTAGCGGGTTTATCGCGGCGGGCTTTGTCGAGTCCGATCGCCAACCACTTTCGAGCAGCATCACTGACTTCAATCGGGACTCTTCACCAGCGGATTCAAAAGCCGCACTGTTTGACCGGTTCTCGCTCGCGGACCTGTTTGTATTCGGCCATATCTCGGCAGTTTGTTAGATTGGTTACACGCGCAACCGAATCGTTCTCACGCGCCAGCCAGCTGGAGGCAGCCACAACTTCATCTTCCATCGGTCTGCGACCACGGCATGAGATTTGCTCTACTAGCGAGACGCTGAGGAACCGTGTTCGCGGCGAGAGGCACAGCCAGGAAGGAAACGACTTGGCAAATCTGCGACCGGAACCATCCAGAAAACCGCCGAGTTCTGGCTCGAGCCATTTCCCCGGCCTTGATCGCGACTATTGAATAGACCCAAAGAACTCTTTCTGAGGGTTCAGGGTTCGAAGGCTGTCTCGAGCCCCGACTTATTCACTGCTTTTGGCAAACGGACCTCTCGTGCGTCTCGCTCCGCTCTAGGACATCGCGATCATCCTTCCTTACGAGGATGTCGACCAACGAAAGGTCAAGCTCGCCATGAAGGTCGGGGATGACGGCGACAGGTCATCATCAGCAGCAGCAGGATAAAGCCACAGCCCTTCGCGCCGATGCACTTCACAATACCGTCGCCACTACAGTGTCTCTGTTTCAAACGATCGCGATCTAAGTTTAATAAGGCCATGCGCGTAGGCCAAATGCGGTGTTGCCGCGGCACAATGTGCAGCCACATCGTCGCCGGTCGTGAGCTTTACAGCAGGGCTAACTGGACCGGCCATCGCGCGTCCTCAGGCGCTTACGTCGGCGATGCCCGGGACTGGCGCTGTGGCCTTGTCGCGCCGCGGCAAGCACGGCAAGGTTACTTGCGAAAGGTTTCTCACTCCTGCCTTCCGGCGCTAGATCCTGAGCGGTCGGTGCGCGCATCTGTTCCAGCAAAGCAAGAAAGGCCCGGCCTTTTTCCGTTATGATCCACTGTCCGGGTTCTCGCGCAACCAGCCCTTGTCCGAAAATATTGAGATCCGGCGCCCGCGCCGCCAATCGCTTCATACGATCCGTCCAGTCCGGACCGCTGGTGTAGTACACCGTCAGGTAATCCTTCAAGAGAGCGACACTCGCACGGCCCTCCGGTTGGCCGGCGAGAATCTTAAGTATCGAGACCTGAAAACTCACTTTCTCCAACCAAACGCGATAGCACCAAAGCCGCATATCTTAGCGGCACGGCCCGACCCCGCGCTCGACTTCAAAACAAGAACCTGAAAACAAATGCTGATGCACGGATCATCCGGCAAATTTGGATGAAGCTTAAGCTCTCCTTTGTTATCTGGAGACCCTGAAGCAATCTTCGGCCGTTCCTAGATGGCCTGCAGGCTGTCGAGCATAGAACCTGACCAGTTGTGGACAGCCCAAAGCTTTGCGAAACGGAACTTGCGCGTCTCACGTCAGGTCTCGCGAGCGAGAGTTTTCGGCTAAGGTCGACGCCGCAAGAAAGCTGAGGGCTACCATACGCGCGTGAATGCATCTACGCCCTTCAGCTTGCTGGGCTTGCCGTTCTTATCAACGTAGAACAGCGTCCATGACTTTGGCATTTGGGGGCCATTAATCTTTCCAACCCACCGGGTGAAAGAATTGCACTGACCAAACGTAACAACAAAATACAGTCCGGTGGGACGGACGGCTCCCGACGCGGGATAAGGGATACCCTGGCAGGCAAACCCTTGAGCATGGTTTGTGAAGGTGCCTTGTATGGCCCCGCCATGGGTGGACCAAACAAGCAGTTCCGACCCCCGCTCATTCTTCCAGTATGAGGGCGCAGGAAGCCCCTGCGCGCCCGCCTGACCGACGGCCAAGAAAAACTGAGCGATCAACAAAAATGCCAGAAGTCTCTTCATAGTGATGCCCCAAGAAAACTCGCCTGAAAGTGACATTTCGGATCACCAGTCTCGTATAATTGGGGGGACGTTTGCTGCTCTTGTTTCGCGTCTTTCAAAGGAATGCGGCGCATATGCAAGAGTTCACGGTGAAACTCGACGTCGCTCCTCGGCTCTGCAGCATCGACCTACCGATCTTTATCCGGTTGTACCGCTGCATCCAGAATTGCCCGCGGCGTGCTACGGGATAAGGTTCGTAGGGAATGTGACCTAGCCCTCGCGAATTTGCTCCGCGTAGCGTGCCAATCGGCGCCGCACTTCCTGCGCAGGCAAGCGGCATCTCGGATGGGAGAGTAGAGTGTTCAAGCCCTCGTGCAATCGGCTAAAAGTGACATGATTTCCATCGGCGAGCTGGTCGAACAACCACAGGACACCGTGAATGCCGATCTGTTCGGCGGCGGCAAGCTCGCGCAATATCCCGTCGCCGGTAAGCAAGGTCCATTGGCGGGACTCAGCGATCGCAAAGGCGAAGGTATCCGGAACAGAGAGACGTGCATTGCCTCGCCGAACCGTCGTGGCGCGGCTCAACTCTGCGGGTGTCAGGACTTCAACGCGAAGTCCCAACCCCACCAGCTCGGCGCCGAGTGCGCCCGTCAGCTCCCGGTCATAGAGAAGGTCAGGTACGGCAAACTCAAAAGGCAAACGGAACATGTCCTTCAGCAGCCGCGCCCGCTCAAGGTCAATCAGGACCGATGTGTCGGAGACGAGGACGGGCACTTATCAAGCGGCCACCTGATCCAATCTTGCATCAAGTTCTCGAACCGATATCCCCAGCAGTTCGGCAGCACGCGACTCTGCGATCACCCCTTCAGCCAAGGCTCGATAGCATAGCCGCTCGAAGCGCTTGGGCTCCTCCAGCTCCGGCTCCATCGTCTCCGGTTCCTCGAAGGGCGCCGTCCTCCATCCTCGCTCTGCAAATATCTTGAACAGCCGGGAAAAGGCCGCCTGGCTGATAATTCCGAGATCCTTGCACCGATAGACGAGCGCCTGAATGCTCACCCCAAAGCGCTTCTTCAGAGCCACGAGTTCACCGATACTGATCGAGGAACGATGGGCGCCGACTTCGGCGCGTAGCACGTCGGCTGGCACCAAGAAGGCGCCGGCAAAGCGATGTGCCGCCTTTTCCTCGTCAACCCCGCCAGACGGCGCGATGACCATATGGCCGAGTTCGTGCGCGAGATTGAACCGCTTTCGCTCCGACCACGTGCTGCGCTTGATGACGATGACGCGTGCGGCCGCACGGTCCTTGCGCCTGACCTTCGCAGCAAGGCCGTCGATGTCGTCGAGATCAAACGAAAAAATCTTGATGCCACGCTCCTCGAGCAGTTCGGCGAGCTGGGGAATGGGATCGTTGCCGAGCCCCCAATCCTCGCGCACAGAGCGGGCAGCATCTTCAGCGTCACGCAAGTCGGTAACGGGATGGGGCGCGCTACGCGGCTGTTCCCAGTCGACGCTGCGCATCTGAAGGAGATCCTCGACTGCGAGGTAGCGCTCGAGCATGTGAATGGCGCGCGCCTCAAGGACGGCCTCCTCTTTTGAGGAGGCTCCAACTTTCTTCCTAAAATCTACCCCCTCCAGCGCAATCTCATCCTCGTTCAGGAGATATTCTTCCGTAACATCGAGGGCCTTTGCCAGCGCAATGAGGGCGCGCGAACTCGGCATATCCTCATTTCTTTCATATTTTCCAATGGCTTGGGCCGAGACAATCCCGTCTATGGCCTCTGAAAGCCCACGCAGCGATAAGCCCGACGCCGATCGGGCTACTTTGAGCTTGTTTCCGATCACGGCGACCTCCTCTTCGCTTTTTGTTAGTTTCCAAACCTACGACATATGTACAATTTTGTAAACTGAAAACCCTTGAAGTCGGGTAAATCTGCTCGCATATGGGGAAATAGGCTGGGGCCATCGTTGCCCGTTTTGTAAACCGCCCGATACGACGGCGGCCCGCGGCATGGCCAGATTGAGGCGCCCGCCGACTTTAAGTCGAGCAGCAAGGAAGGGTGAGATGGCGTTAAGCAATACCGAAATGCGCTACTACGACGGTAACGTCCTGCGCCTGCCGGACGCCAAGCGGAAGGAATATCACGAGCAGGTGGATCGCTTGATCGTCGAATTGTGCAAGGGCGTGCGCGACAAGACCGAGATCAAGATCACCAAGGTGGTGAAGGCGGGCTCCTTCGCTAAATACACGATTCTGCGGAAGACCAGCGTCGATCCCGTCGATGTGGATGTCGTGTTCTACATTTCGGGGCGCGACGCAGACAAGGAAACGCTCGATAATCTGAACAACACCATCTACGACCTGCTGACCAAACAGTACCCCAACAAGTCGGTCGAAGATTTCGAGATTCAGCGCAAGGCCGCGACTGTGACATTCGTCGGCACGGGGCTGAGCGTGGATATTGTCCCGGTGATTGAGGACGAAAAGCGGCCCGGTTACGGCTGGCAGTTCGATATCCATGACGGGTCGAAAATCCAGACCTGCGCGCCCTGCCAGATCAAGTTCGTCCGTGACCGCAAGAATCAGGACAGCGACTTCCGCACGCTGGTGCGCTTGGCGAAGAAGTGGCGCAATCATGCGGAAATCAAGCCGCTCAAGTCCTTCGCGATCGAGTTGATCATGGCCCATGTGCTGGCGACGCAGGGCAATTCCGGAGCCATCGAGCAGCGCTTTCGCAACTTCCTCCTCTATATTGCCCAGTCGGGTCTGAGGGAGCAGATCAACTTTCCCGAGAACAACCCGCCGTTCGGGACCTTCACCGATCCGGTGGTGATCCTCGATCCGGTTTACAGCCTGAACAACGTGACCAGTCGGATCTCGCAGGCCGAGCGCAAGGAGATCGTCGCGGCCGCCGAGGCGGCGTGGGAAACCGCCAATTTCGCATCCGCTGAAAATGACAATGAGGTCTGGAAAGAGATCTTCGGTCCTCGCTTCAAGACGGAGGACTGAGATGAGCCAGACCAAGACGGCCACTGCCAGCGCTACCTATACATATGTCGACATCGAAAATGTTGTTCGCCGCGTAAAGGCGGATCTCATTATGATCGCTGACAGTACCGGCGCCTGGAGCACAGCTGAGGCAACGAACTACGCCCATGATGTCGAGGTGCTGGCGAAAGCGGGCTATCTCAAATGGGTCGATGTCACGCTGTTCAGCAATGGCGTCGAAGTCAAGGCTGTCAGGTTCGAGGTCGATACCGATGCCGGGTCTCTGACGACGAGCCGGCCCGGCGGTGTCCTTTGGCCGAAGGTGTCGGAGGCGCATCTTCGCATCATCCTGAATCATACCGATGCGTATACAAGCACAGCGCGCGAGTTCATCAAGGACAAGCTCAAGATGGGATGGGGACCGTCTTACGACGATACCAGTCACTCGTCGCTCACGTCTTCAGGCGGCCGCAATTACGTCAGCAACGCCTATGGCATGCAGAGAAAGGATTGGGCAGAGTGAGCCAGCCGAGCATTTTTGATAGCGAAACCCCACTCCCCAGCGAGGCGCTCGCCAGGCGGGAAAACACGCTGCTGGGGTTTGCGGGGCGCTATGGCCGCGTCCATGATCAACTGCGGCTCTTGCTGAACGTGGGCGGCCTGGGCGAATGGAATCGCAAGCATCATGGCGGCAAACTGGCGATCTGTGATCTCGTCGCCGAGCAGTATCCGCTGGTGATTTTTCACGGTGATGTCGGGACCGGCAAGACGGCGATGGCCGAGTGCATAGCGAACAAGCTCGTGG
Source organism: Bradyrhizobium sp. USDA 4354 (assembly GCF_054060315.1). Taxonomy (NCBI): domain Bacteria; kingdom Pseudomonadati; phylum Pseudomonadota; class Alphaproteobacteria; order Hyphomicrobiales; family Nitrobacteraceae; genus Bradyrhizobium; species Bradyrhizobium sp. USDA 4354. The sequence continues at coordinate 3,680,592 of NZ_JBSSDC010000001.1, forward strand.
CCGAGGCGCGGAGCGAAGATTCTATCCTTTTCAAGCTGTCGAACCGCGTCCGCGGCAGCGGGATGGTCGGCGAGATGGGAACGCTGATCGCTGAGGCGTTTCGCAAGGTGATCCAGTCGGCCGGAAAGACGCGCCGGGCCATCCTCGTCATCGATGAGGGCGATAGTCTCGGCGCCTCTCGCGCGCAGGATCACAGCCATCACGAAGACAAGGTGGCGGTGAATACGTTAATTCAGGGCGTCGACGATCTCCGGCAATATGGCGGCCGCATCGTCGTCATCCTTTGCACAAACCGGCTCTCGGTGCTTGACGCCGCGCTCCGCCGGCGCGCTGCGATTGTCGAAGAGTTCAAGCGCCCGACGGATGAAGAGCGTCGGCAGCTGTTTCAGATGGATCTTTCTGGACTACGTCTCCCTCCGACCCAGATCTCCGAACTGGTGGCAGCAACCGGCGCGCGTGGCGGCCATCCAGCATGGACTTATTCGGACATCCGCACGCGCCTCTACCCCGCGGCGCTGGCCAAGGCCTTCCCACAGGAGCCGCTACGGTTCGAACATCTGAAGTCCGTGACTGCAGTGCTTCACGCCTCGCCTGTAATGGAGGACAAGTGATGGCTCGGTCTCCGCTGCTCGGTCGACGCATCCATATCTCCGGCAGCATTGTTGAGGAAGGGGCTGCAGCTACGGCGAGCGATGTCAACGCCGCGCGCGACTTAGTCACCGGGTTGGTGAAGGAGCTCGTGAAGCGAGGTGCCAATTTTGTGATCCCCGTCGATGCTGAACCGGTGCGGAAATCCGATGGGCTGCCGATCTGCTTCGACTGGCTGGTCTGGAAGACGATCAAGGACAATCTGGCGCTGCGGCCAGCAAATGCATCAGGCCCGCTCGCGGTCGCGGTGCAGCATCACAAGACCGAAGATCAAATTCCCAAGGAATATGCAAGTCTCTGGGACGAGCTGCGCGCGTCGCCGCTAGTCAAAATCGAGAACGCTGCCCACTGGAATATGGCCAGCAAGCGCATGGAAGCGCAGGCCCGGTTCGGCGACATCTTGATCGTTTTGGGCGGCTCTGAAGGTGTCCTCTTCCTGGCCAATCTTTATCATGATGCGGGCAAGCCGGTTGTTCCGCTCAACCTGGCGCTCTGTCCCGAAATGACAGGCGCGCGACGCCTCTACAATTTTGGGCTGACCAGCAGCCAGAGTCGGCGGCTGTTTCAGATCGCCGAGGACGGTGACGCGCATGACTGGATCAACAAGATCCGGTTTCCGGCGCGACAGTCGATTCCCGATCGCGTTTCCGTGCTGGTAGACCTCCTAGAGTCACTTGAGAGGCCGAAAGCGTTCGCCGTCCGGATGTTGAATCCTAATCTGCCCGACTATGCTGACGTCCAGAACTACTTCGACACGGTGGTTCAGCCCGTGATCGAAGGCGAGCTTGGCTACCGTCTCGTCGTGATCGACGGCCGGCAGGCTTATGAGCATTCCCGAATCGACCAGGAGATATTCGCGAAGCTCTATCGCAGCAGTGTGGTCCTCGCGGACATCACGGGCGCGCGGCCAAACTGCTTTCTCGAGCTTGATACGCTCTCGGCCGCGGACTGCCGACGATGGTGATGGTGCGTGAAGGCACCAGCCTGCCTTTTGATATTACGACCTTCTCGGGGCTGCATTGGAAAACGACCGGCACTGTGGACGACAGGCGGCGGGCGTTCCGGGAGCACTGGCAAGCGATTCGCAGCCGACCCTCACTGGTTCAAGCGGAGCCTTTGATCTCATGAGCAACAAGCGCGAGGTCTTCGTTTCGGTCGACGTGGAGGCCGCCGGTCCCGTTCCCGGCGAGTTCAGTCTGTTGTCGATCGGCGCCTGCTCCATTTACGAGCCGGAAAAGACATTCGCGTGCGAGTTGAAACCGACCAGCCAGAACTTCGATCCCAAAGCCTTGGAGGTAAGCGGATTCTCTTTAGACCAACTCACGCAAAACGGGCTTGCCCCTTCGGATGCCATGCGGGCCTTTGCGGACTGGCTATCGACCATCGCCCGTCGGAATGAAATGCCGGTATTCGTCGGGTTCAATGCGCCGTTCGATTGGTCTTTCGTAAATTACTATTTCCATCGATTCTATGGAAGCAATCCGTTCGGCTTCACGGCGCTCGATATCAAGGCGCTGTATATGGGCGCTACCAGCTGTCGTTGGGGCGATACGCGCTCGAGCAAGATTGCCGAAAGGCTTAAACCAGTCTTGTCCGGGACGCATGATGCGCTGCGCGACGCGTTGTATCAGGCCGAGATGTTTCGGCTAATTCGATCCGAGCTCATGGATAGAGGCTGATATTTGTTGTCAGCGCGGGCAGCTGCCGCTGTCGCGCCCGTCTCGGAACCGTTGAACGTCTTCAACCGAGCGGGCGTCGACCTGCAGGCCTAAGCTGACCCGATCACGAAGTTAGTCAACCTTCTGGCCCGCCGCTCGCTCCCACGCGCCTCGAGAGGCGTGGCACCGCACGCTGCACAAGTCGTGATTTCGGGGATCTAAGGAACAGCATGGTGCCCGTTGCCGTCGAGAGCGATGGCGCGCCCGACACGCTTTGAACGTGTGGCCTTGCCTCGGCAAGGTGAGGAGATTACCAGCCGGACAATCCTGCCGGCGGTATCAGGCATCGAAAGGATCGAACGCGAGAGCGGTGCCTCGACGATGCCAGCCATCGCCGCTCGGGAAAGTGCCTCAGTGCGGCGGAGATGAATGGTGACCAACGCAACCCGATCGCATATTGAGCCGACCGATGGTTTTCAACCTCAAGGCCGCCGCCGCCGAATAAGGTTGGCCTCCATCTCGCCATCAAACTGGGGTGGCTCGAGCTGTACGCGTCGGGCGCCTTTGTCCGGATACTGAAGACAGAGGCTGCTAACCGAGATGGCGTTACTGATAGCGGAGCACTTTAATTGATGGCTGTATCGTAAACCGGTAAGCAACGAGAGGAGACGTTCCGAAAGCCTCGATCAGATTTCCGCAAGCAGGGCACTAGTACTTGCCCTCCGTGCCACGCTCAGAGGTAAGCTCAAGACGGCGGAAGCCAGCACCGCACTCGGAACACATCACATCACTCTTTCTCATACACCGCCTCCTCACGCTGTACACCGTCACAATTCTTTAACATGTGTTTAGTTGCGGCACATCTGCTTTGTCCAGATCCGCGGTCGCGCCATCAGCATTGCCGTCCGCTGATGCCCACCCACTTGGGCGTGTGCCGACGAAGTTCACATAGATGCACGTGATGGAAGTTGATGTCGCAGCCAAGTCGGCGGAAGAAGTCTCCATTCTCGACAGATCAACTGGCCGCGCAGATGCGACGTTCAAAACGTCCATTCGAAGCTTCTCGTCGTCATGCTCTCGGTCGCTGACCACTTGCGATCACAAACCGATCATCCGCCCGTTCAAAGGCCTCAATATCCAATCCATGCCCACTGTCCGCTGCCCAATACCACCGCGGGGCATCCCCGAAATCAGAATCGATCATATTGATCCTTCTAATCGCAAAAGTAGGATGAACGGTAACCGAGCGTATGCCCTTCATTAGATGCGGGCGTTGATCCAGTCCCAGACCTTTTGTGACAACCAGCCTTGATGCTGACCATTCACCAGTTTCGTGACCATCAGCCTGTCGTTGTTATCCATGTATCGCCGGATTTCAGAATCCAGCGTGTCGGCTGTGGAGGCGGATTGGATGAACCATACCGAGTCGAGACCCTCATCTTTAATATGTGGATAGCGCGACATGTGATCGATCAGGTTCTGTCGCGCCTGCGCATAGTTCGGCTTGTGTTTGTTTAGATCCCAAGTGACCAGATAGACGCCCATTGCTGATTTCCTTCAAGTAAAACTGGCAGAGTGCCCTACCACACGCGCACTGCAAGTGGCCGGCGGAATCCCGATTACACACGCCTAAAATCATCGCGCGTGTTGAGCCGTGCGCCGAAATCGAGCGAAAATAAGAGTGAGCCCGGACCAAGGCCGAAACACGCGCGAATGTGTCACTTTTGTAGCGGGCCACCGCGCGCCGCCCTTCCTCAGTCACGCCAACCGTGATGCCGTTGTGCTCGCCATACATTACTGCAGGCTCGACATCATCGGCGGTCAATCCAAGATCGCGAGCAATCTCGTGCCAGAGGTACTGCTGCATTGGCGCCGGATCATTCGCTATGAGCGTGTTGAGGTGGTCGACGACGTGTTGCGCCATCGCGTTGTGCTCAGCGACCTTACGACGCTTGTTCGGATCGGCGCCGCGGTAGTCCTTGAGGCGTGGTTGAAGCGCGAGCTGCATTTCTTAGGCCGGCCAATCAGGTGCCCGATCGGCCGCCTCGCAGTCCTCGGCATACCGATCATCGTACGCATCCTTCGAGGCACGCCGGACGACCTCGAGACGCCCCCGTCGGAACGCCGCGCCGGATTACCTCCTGGAAGGTGAGGTCGACCCACTCCCCGACGAGCGGGATTGGCGCCTAGCGAGCACCATTCCAGTCGCGTAGTCGACCTCTGCGGCCTCCTGCGTGCATGCCTGAAATCGGACAAGATCACCGGCGCTCAAACGATTGAGCCATCATAGATCGCGCCCTTCTGCGCAGTCGCGCGGGCTGCCGGTAGCCAGTACGCTGGATGTCACGATCTGGATAATAGCAGCGGCGATACTCCTCGGATAAGGTCTGGGCACCGAAGGGGCAGAGAATGGTGGCACGGCCCCTAAATATCCGGTGATGACTTTTAGTTTGCATCTTTTTCCGACCCGAGTCCGATCGGTGCTGCATCAGCTTAGTGCGCGAGCCGATTAGCGCGAGCGGACCGTGCCTCTTGTACAGACCTGGAGGTGAACGCCTGTATAAGCCTTAGCTCCATCGAGGCGATCGGTTGGCATCTGTTTCGATACGGGGGCAACGGTTTTCGAGGTCGATACGGGCGTCAGGGACCCCTGGTACACGCGGCTGGACAGCAAACTAATCGAAGTACCGGTTTTTGGTGCAGGAACCGCTTGCGCGATGGCAAGCAATGACAGTTTCAAAGCCTCTCCGATCCGCGGCACCGTCTGCAGTGCCCCGGCGAATGGTTCCATCGTCATCAACCGGGACACGTGTCCCCGGCCACGGGCTTTGGCTCATTCGAGTCGGATCTAAATCGTCGCTCGCCTAATCCTGTCTGCTACGGGATAGGGAATACCAAGCTTGCGTTCGGCGGCTCACAACATCAAATCAGTTTTCTGGCGGCGCGAAGTGCGCAATTCTTGTTCAAATTCGGACAGCGGCACAAAGCCAGGCGGATTCAAAACACTGGTCGCAGTGAAGTGCCGTTGAGCTATTCATGCGCAATTGGGCACTTAATGCGCGCAGACGATTCTGGCACGGACGTTGCTACTAAGGTGCAGCAGTACTGAAGGTGCTGAGCGCACCAAACGCGAGACCAGCGATGCTCTCCTTTCTTGAACCGGTGTGGCTCGCTTGTGAGAGGAAGAGCTGGTTGCTTGTGATCTTGTATGTCGTCGCGCTTAGCGCGGCGACACCGACCTTCGCTGCGGATCTCGCTCGGCAGCCCGTCTACACCAAGGCACCACCCCTCTCGGTCGCGGTCGCGATCGGAGATCAGCTAGCACAAAACGTCGCGCAGCCTCTGACAATAACTTTGGAGAGTAACATGGCGCTGGGCTTAGAATCCCCAGCTCCCCCGATCAAGGTGGAGAATTGGCTGCGTGGTCAGCCCCTCACGAGCTTCCAGCCCGGGAAAGTGTACATCGTCGAATTTTGGGCAACTTGGTGCGCACCATGTGTGGCGGCGCTGTCCGATCTGGTACAGCTGCAAGAGAAATACAGAGATAGCGGAATTGAGGTCCTCGGAATAGCAGCTCAAGAGCGCGCTCAAACAGCGGAAGAGGCCCGAAGCAAGTTGGACGCGTGGTTGACCGAAAGGTTACCGAATCTCAACTATCGGATCGGGTTCAACTACACACGCGAAATGGACAAGCTTTGGATGGATTCCAGCTTTTCTGTCGGGATTCCGACCTCGTTCGTGGTCGACTGTGATGGCCGCATCGCCTTTATCGGTTCCCCGACGCAACTCGATGACGTTTTGCCGAAGATTCTGACAGGCCGCTGGCGCATCAGCGATGAAGCGAAAGCCGCCGATGCAGAGCGGATCGCCAAGGGCGAACGCACAATGCCGATCTTCGCCAAACTGACGCCGGCGATGAAGGCGCGGGATTGGGCGACGGCGCTTTCAGTGGTCGAAGAAGCCGTCGCTGTTTTGCCGGACGACGTGAACTTCCGCGTGCTCCATGCGGATCTGTTGCTTCACAAAATGCACGACTTGCAGGCCGGCCTGCCGGTGATGCGCCAATTGGTTCATGACGCGATCAACAAAAAATCCGCGCTGTGGATGGCCGGGGCGATGCGCCAACTCTTTGATCCGGCGAATGACAACTCTCATTTGCCGCAGGCCGAGCGCTTCGCGATGGGCGATGCGTTATCCGAACACATTCTGGCAGTGAATCCTCCGCAACGCGGCGAGGCCCCTAAGTTCCTGTTCTATCCGGCGGTCGCTCAGTACTATTATGAGAGCGGCAACAAGGACCGCGCGATCGAGTTGATCGAGGTGACGCTGAAGTCGCTGGACGGCCCCGCACCTATCCCGGACAAACTGAAACAGCAGGTTATGTCGGTATTGGTCCAAACGCTGGCCAACTACAAGGGTCAGAAGGCCTGCTACGGGTCTCTTTGTGCGGCTCCGCAACCCGGAGTCCCGCAAAGTACCAAAGCGCAAGCGCCGGAGGAGAAAGATGAAAAAGAGAGTGACGCCGATCGCTCCTACCTGGCTCACACAAGCTCGGATCGCGCAAGGCTGGCCGATGGCTCAGATCGATGCTCTCAGCCCGAGGAGCTCGCAAAGCGTGAGGCGCTTCAGCTAAGCGCTTACGCCAAGAGTGGGTGAAATGGGCAGAAGATTTCGGCCGCAGCCCAGATCGCGGGCATTTATCGCATCCCTCGGATGGCGCGCCAAGCATTGTGCACATCGGGTCTGGATCGAACGGTTTTTACACCGTGTGCGCCACAAACCCCCAGCGCCATGACCAGTCAAGATGACAAACGACCCGCCGCAATCGGCTTGGTTCTCCCGTTTGCGTTGGAGCACTGGCTGAAGCAGCCAGTCCGTGCCACTATTGTCCTCGTCGGCTTCTTAGGTGCGACGGTCGCCGACCTGTTCATGCCGGTCTATTCCGGCCGTCTAGTGGATGCATTGACCTCGGTCCCCTCCGACCAAGCGGCGCGACATGCGGCACTTATTGCGTTCGCTGGTACCCTCGCCCTTGGTCTGCTCTCGATCATATTGCGGTTTACGGGCTTCCAGGCGATCGTGCCGTTTACGCTGAAGACCATGTCAGATGTTGCCCGTGGGGGCTTCATGCGAGTGCAGCGCTTCTCAACCGACTGGCACGCTAACTCGTTCGCCGGCTCGACCGTGCGCAAGATCACCCGCGGCATGTGGGCGCTTGACCTGCTTAATCATACGATCCTGATGGCATTGTTGCCGTCGCTCGCGGTGCTCGTGGGCTCGACGATCCTGCTCGGCCTGCATTGGCCCGAGCTTGGCGCCGTGTTCGGCCTCGGCGCAGTGATCTACGTCGCCATGACGACGGCATTCACGATCGGCTACATCGCGCCGGCGGCGCGCGTCTCCAACGCCTGGGACAGCAAAGTCAGCGGCACGCTAGCGGACGCGCTCACCTGCAATACTGTGGTGAAATCCTTCGGTGCTGAGGCGCGTGAGGATGCGCGGCTTGATGGTGTCGTCAGACGCTGGCGGGCGCGGGTGCAGCGCACCTGGCTGCGGTCCAACGGCACAAGCACGGTGCAGCTCGTGATGCTGTTGTGCTTTCGTGCTTCGGTGATCGGCGGCGCCATCCTGCTGTGGATGGCGGGGCGGACCTCTCCAGGCGACGTCACTTATGTGTTGACAAGCTATTACATCATCCACGCGTATTTGCGTGACGTCGGGATGCACATCAACAATCTGCAGCGCTCGGTGAACGACATGGAGGAACTAGTTACCATCTATGGCGAGCCGATCGGCATTGTCGATGCCCCCGACGCCAAGCCGATCGACATTCACTGTGGGAGGATCACGTTCGAGGATGTCACCTTCCTCTATGACGGGGATCGCGTGCCGCTCTACGACGAATTGTCGATCAACATCCGCGCCGGCGAGCGGATCGGTCTGGTCGGCCGCTCCGGCTCCGGCAAGACCACGTTCGTCAAGCTGCTTCAGCGGCTCTACGACGTCTCCGGCGGCCGGATCCTGATCGACGGCCAGGACGTTGCGAAAGCCACGCAGCAGTCGCTGCGCAGCCAGATCGCGATCGTGGAGCAGGAGCCGATCCTGTTTCACCGCTCGCTGGCTGAAAACATCGCTTATGGCCGACCCGGCGCGAGCATGGCGGCGATCAAGCAGGCCGCGAGGCTCGCCAATGCGCATGACTTCATCATACGATCGCCGAAGGGCTACGGCACGCTGGTGGGTGAGCGCGGCGTAAATCTGTCGGGCGGCGAGCGGCAGCGCGTTGCGCTGGCGCGCGCGTTCCTTGCCGATGCGCCAGTGTTGATCCTGGACGAGGCGACGTCGAGCCTGGATTCGGAATCGGAAGCGCTGATCCAAGAGGCGATGGAACGGCTGATGAAGGACCGTACCTCGATCGTAATCGCGCACCGCCTGTCGACGGTGCGCGGCCTCGACCGCGTCCTGGTGTTCGATCGCGGCGAGATCGTCGAGCAGGGCACGCACCCGGCACTGATCGCGCAACCCGGCGGCATCTATCGCAGTCTGTTCGAGCGGCAGGCCGTCGAGTTCGGTCCGCTCTCGGCGGAAGACCAACCTAAAACATGGCCGGTCGCATCTCCGTAGGCCTAGTGCTATTTGGCCGCGCTGGAGGGACATTAGCATGGCCTAGTAGTCCCACTTGCAATCTGGTGACGGAGACGCGCGATGCAAAGGCGCATGAAGAGTTCTTCCGGACGTGGCGCCCAGACATCGTTGAGCCGGGCCGGCCGTTCGGCTTAAGCGAGGTCCGCGGCGACGGCAGCGGGATCACGGAGGCACGGCGGATGCTGCCGCAGGTGCTTAATGCGCGGGTGCGCGGCCAGACGCGGCGGCTTGGTGTGACTCTGGCGGGCCTCTGCCACCTGGTGTGGGGGAGGTGTTGCGCGCAGCAGCGGCCGCGAGCAGGTGGTGTTCGGCATGGTGCTGTTCGGCCGCATGCATGCGGCGCCGGTGCCGCCGCACGATGGGCCTGTTCATCAACACCCTGCTGGTGCGGCTCGATCTCGACCGCACCGGCGTCGAGGCAAGCCTGCACATCACACATGCGCGAGCTGCTCGCGCATGAGCATGCCTCACTGATCGACTTCCGCCCAACGTGGTCAGAACAGGTAAGTGGGGCGGTTAGAAGTCGAATGTCGGCGGGTTTTGCGTATGGCGGAGAAGCGCCGCGGCAGGAGGACAACCTTATGCGCTTTGCTAATTCGAGTGATTGCGCCCCCCGAGTGTGAGGCCACCGACCGCTGGGACCGAGGCACGGGGGCGCTCCCAAAAGATGAGTTTCGCTAGACTGTTCAGCCACGAATCCGTCCGCTCTCTCCTGCGCTGCGTTTCGATCGCAGGGTCCGGCGTGATCAAAACCGAGCGCAACGGCTCAGTGCATGCAAAGATGGCCGCTATCGACGCACAGATGCCCCAGGCTGCTGCTACTGCTTTCGGCCCCTTGAATGAGTTCGGGGTTGGCACAGGAGGGCTGTTGAGTATCGTCGACGACGTGTGCGGTCCCCGACAGGCCATCGTCCCCCAACTCACGCAACGATTCGATAGGAGAGGTCTTGTCGCGGGCAGGGATCTTCGCCCAGGCAGTTGCTTGTTTCGGTGATCGTCGCCTTGTCGTCGGTGTTATTGTTTGAGCTGTGTCTGGTTCAGGACATCGATGCCTCAAGTCGAACAGTAAAACTCATCTATGGCGGCTATAAGCGCGTTGTTCTTTGAGGAACTCTCGCGCAATATCGTTGGCACGTCGGTTGCTTAGGATGCGTAGAACTCTGTGACGATTATCTCGCTTCGCAGGCGCTGCCAAAGAGTTCGGATTTGATTTCTCAATCGGTCCAAATGTAGCATCGGATGCGGAGCAAACGCGCTCAGAATTTGAGGGGCCTCATGTTTGCATCGCAATGGGAAAATAGCCGATCCACCACCTTGGCGATTTCAGAAAAAATGCGGAAATGGGAAGAGCGCAAAACAGAGCTCTTCCGTGCTTAAGCGGATGTGGCCCAGGCATAACGCTGACTTGTTGGAGAAGATGAGTCTGAAGAACCTGGTCGCTGCTACGGACTAAACTGCTGAAGGTGTACCTGCCGCTCGCGGGACGATGTTGATTTGGTCTGATTATCCATTGTGAGGAAGGTGCTATGCAGGACTGAACCAACCTCTCAGGTCTCAGAGCTGGTGCGGCGTAGCGGTGTTGGAGTTGCTCACATTGCTCTTGAGGTCGACAATGTAGATGCTGCTGTGCAGACCCTAAAGTCTCGCGGTCTGGGATTTGATACGACCGTAGTTCGTTGTCCTGGATTGGCGCAGGCCTTCTCGAGTCGCTCCATTGAAACGGGGCTTAGCTTCGAGTTCATTCACCGAGATGGAGAGAGTGGCCTCCTCGAATCGAACGTTCAGCAGCTTTTTGGTCAGCTTGAACAGTCGGGCAAATATTGACGGAAGAGGCAGGACCTCCAGTCATGCGCGTGCTCCAACATCTTCATCGCCCAGCCGCGCTTCAAGGCTGTCTAATAGGTGCCCGGCTGCAAAGTTCAGCGATCAAGTGCTTGAGCCTGCTGTCGCGTCCCTTTTCCTCAGCTTTCACACTTGCGTCTGGTGCTCCGATTCGCCGGTCGGCTCGGCTGGAGGGTGAAGATATTGCATCGATCTTCTCCGCTGCACGCCGAGACGCGTCTTGGTCGCGCCCAGGGCGCTACAGGTGGGTACCTAAATCGCGAATTTGTCGCGGATCTCGGGGGCCTCGCGCGGATCTTGTGGAGTTCGGCAGTCCATCGCAGGAGTGCTGAAAGCTGCGCCCCCGCGAGTCACACAGGTGGAGAGTATATCATGGGCGTGGCGTACGTACATCACGACACATGTGTGTTGGCCTCATCAAGTTGCCAACTCCGCGAGAGGGATGGGCAACGAGCTGCAAGGTCAACAATGGGTCCTAGGGTCTTTGTTGCTGGTGGGAGGCTAGCCGTAAGGTGCGCCCAGCTAGCGAGCGATATGGGCTGCGTTATTCGCGCGGCCTTGTGTGCAGATCCCATTTTTGGGGATTGGGCTCGTCGCGGTAACATCCGGCGTGTCGCAAGTGTTGAAGAGCTATCGACCTTGCTGAATGCTCAAGTGGTGGACTGGATATTTTCTCTTTGTAATCCATTCGCATTGGCAGCGGATGTGTTGGGGCGAGTTCGTCAAGGCGCTTTCAAGTGCCGCGAAGGCCCGTTAGCGCGGTGTGCGGGAACTGCGGCAACTTCTACGGTGCTGTTGGTCCAAGATACCGAATATGCCGTCACGTGGCATCGCATCGATGGTGGTGCGGACACCGGTGACCGGGTTGTTCAATTCCACGTGTTGATTACCCCAACCGATACGGCGTCAACTCTTGACCTCAAATGCTGCGAGGCTGGAGTCAAGGGATTCCGCGAACGTCTGACCGTTTTGGCGAGGGGAGAGGAGCTCAGCGCCTGTCCGCAGGCGCTAGATACGCCAACGCGAGTTTCCCGAACGTCGACGTCCGGATGCGGTGGGTTGCCTGCGATGGGATCGACCCGCGCCAGATCTCTCAGGGACAACGATCGCCTGGACTTTAGGTCGTATCGTTCCAATCGTTCTATGTCTGAAGGCTGTTGTCGCAATCAGGTGCTTGGAGGGTGTCGTCTAACCGCTCGCGCTTATCGGCGGGCTCTCTCTCTCTCTCTCTCTCTCTCTCTCCTTGAAATCACCCCGGCCATTGGCGTGTGGCGACAGGTACGGAGGATGTTGATGTTTGGTTCGGCGGCTCAGATGGTCGGCCTGTGTATGCGCGGGCGCTCGCGAGGAATTTCGGCATGGATATAGGCAACCGCCTACCGATCTTAAGCGAAGCTGAGGCGCAGAGCACAACAGTTGCCCATGAATTGTTGGCATCTCGTGAAGAGTTCTGGCGCCAGCGACTAGAGCAGTTCAAGATAGTTCAGCTTCCGTTTTCGTCGTTAGAAGGCAAGGCTCCGGCGACATGGCAGTCGAGCGCTTGGCTCATGCCGAGTGCGTTGGCTGAGCTATCTCCCAGTGATCGCGCGGAATTCTTACTAACTGCTTGGTTGGTCTATCTCGCCCGCATCACCGGGGAATCAGAGCTTCAATTGGGATGGACTCCCGTGCCGAATGGAAATGGATCGCGAGCCGGCGTGAAAGCGCTCGAGGTGCTTGTCGCGTCTGTCGTGCCGATGACAATTACCATCGACCTCGATAATGATTTCGCAGAGGCGCGCACGGCGGTCGCGGCCGAACTCGCTCAGCTGAACGAGCAGGATACCTTTGCGCGGGATCTTATTGCGCGATGCCCGACGTTGCGCGGTGTGGAGGCGCTACGATTGCGCCGGCCCTGGCCGGTTGGCGTTACGGTTACCGGAGAGAGCTGTTCTGCTGCTGAAGAGTCGGCTTCGAGCTCCAGTTCTGGGATAGCTCGCTCCGGTGAGTTGCTAACGCTCGAGATTTGCGCTCTCGATGGACGCTTCCGATGGCACTTTGACAGTAGTCGCTTCGCTCCCAAGCAGATCGACTGTATGACGCAGCATTTGCACAACTTGTTGTTCGCTGTGATGACCGATGCGCAGCAGCCGGTGGGGTGCATCGGGCTGCTGTCGTCCGATGAGCGCACCTACCTCTTGGAGGAGCTGAACCGGACGGCGGCGCCTTATCCTTCGGACCGGTGTATCCATGAGCTGTTCGAGGCGCAGGTGCGCAAGACGCCGGATGCGGTAGCCGTGGTCCATGCTGACGCGCGCTTAAAATATGGCGAACTCAATACTCGGGCGAACCGGCTCGCATATCATCTCATCGCGCTTGGGGTGAAGCCGGGCGACCGCGTTGCGATAGTGCTTGATCGATGCATTGCTCTTGTTGTCGCACAACTGGCAGTTCTGAAGGCGGGCGGGGTCTATGTACCGATTGATCGGGGCGTTCCAGTTGGGCGACAAAGCTGGATTATGACCGACTGTGCTGTGCGCCTCGTCCTTGTAGGTGACGAGAATGAGGGCCGGCTTGAGATTCCGATTCCTATTCTGGCCATTGAGCCGATCATGGCTGGAACAGGGTGTAGTACCGATCCTGGCCTGGCATTGACCGCCGAGGCTCCGGCGTACGTGATGTACACCTCGGGGTCGACCGGCCTTCCGAAGGCGGTGGTTGTTCCTCATCGTGCTGTCAACCGTCTCGTCATCAACAACGGCTATGCGGAGTTCACCTCGCGTGATCGTGTGGCCTGGGTAGGCAATCCCGCCTTTAGCATCAGTACGCTGGAAGTGTGGGCGCCACTGCTGCACGGTTCCAGCCTAATTGTGATTCCACGCACAGCTGTGCTGCAACCGGAGGTGCTGCGCACTCTGGTTCGGCGGCACCGCATCACCGTCCTGCATTTGACCGCCGGGTTGTTCAGCCGGAGCGTTGATGAGTTAGGCCCGGTGCTGGCGAGTTTGCGATTTCTACTAGTTGGCGGTGGGGCGGTTGATGCGGCGGCCGTGGCACGGGTTTTGAGCCAAAGCCGACCGCAACATCTCTTGCACTGCTACGGTTCAACCGAGACGTCGACCTTTGCGACGGTCTGCGAGATCACCGCCATTGATCAGACGGTCCGCCGGCTCCCGATCGGCCGTCCGATCGCGAACACGCGGGTGTATCTGCTTGACGGTCACCGCGCGCCGGTTCCGTTTGGCGCGGTCGGGGAGCTCTACGTCGGCGGGGCGGGGGTGGCGCGCGGCTATCTGAACCGGCCCGAGCTGACCGCGGAGCGGTTCATGGCCAGTCCCTTTGTCGAGGGCGACCGGCTGTACCGCACTGGCGATCTGGCGCGCTACCTGCCGGACGGCAATCTTGAGTTCCTGGGCCGCAACGACGATCAGGTGAAGATCCGCGGCTTCCGCATCGAGCCCGGTGAGATCGCGGCGCGGGTTGCCGAGCACCCGTTCGTGCGCGAGGCGGTGGTGGTGGCGCACGAGGGCCCCGGCGGCGAGCAGCGTCTTGTCGCCTATGTGGTGTGTGCGCCTGAAGCAGCTTCGAACGGGCTGGATGGAAGCGAGCTTGCCGGCGCCTTGCGCGGACACATAAGTGCGCACCTGCCGGACTACATGGTGCCATCGGCGTTCGTGCGGCTGGCGGCGCTGCCGCTGACGCTGAATGGCAAGCTCGATCGCAAGGCGCTGCCGGCGCCGGACGATGAGGCCTATGCGCATCGCGCCTACGCGCCGCCACAGGGCGAGATGGAGACGGTGCTGGCGCAGATCTGGGCCGAGCTGCTGGAGCTGGAGCGGGTCGGACGCCACGACCACTTCTTCGAACTGGGAGGGCACTCGCTCTTGGCGGTGCAGATGATCGAGCGGCTGCGGCGGCGGTCGCTGGGGCTCGAGGTGCGGACCTTGTTTGCAAAGCCCGTGCTGGCGGATCTGGCCGCAAGCCTCAGTAGCCATCACGAGATGGCGGTCCCGGCCAACCTGATCAGCGAACAGAGTCCGGCGATCACGCCAGAGATGCTGCCGCTGATTGAGCTGACGCAGGACGCGATCGACCGGATCGTCGCCACAGTGCCCGGCGGCGTCGGCAACATCCAGGACATTTATGGCTTGTCGCCGCTGCAGGACGGCATCCTGTTCCATCATCTGTTGGCGACAAAGGGCGATCCGTACCTGCTGGTCTCGCAGATGGCGTTTGCCGATCGTGACCTGCTCGAGCGCTATCTTGCCGCGGTTCAGCGGGTGGTGGATCGGCACGATATCCTGCGTACCTCCTTTGTCTGGGAAGGGCTGTCGCGCCCGGCCCAGGTGGTGTGGCGGAACGCGCTGCTGGAGGTGAGCGAGCTCGAGCTGGATGGCGCTGCTGGTCCGGGCCACGCGCAGCTGAAGGATCGGTTTGATCCGCGCCGGCAGCGCATGGAGCTTGGCCGGGCGCCCTTGTTGCGGTTTGTGATTGCGCGCGAGCCCGGCAGTGCGCGCTGGCTGCTGCTGGAGCTGCAGCATCATCTGATCGGGGACCACACCACGCTGGAGCTGATGCATGCCGAGGTCCGAGCCGTGCTGGAGGGACGCGAGCATGAGCTGGCAGCCCCGCAGCCGTTCCGCGACCTGGTGGCGGCGGCAGGGCTTGGCGTGGGTGCAGACGCGCATGAAGAGTTCTTCCGGGGACTGCTGGGGGACATCGATGAGCCGTGCACGCCCTTTGGCTTGTGCGAGGTCCAGGGCGACGGCAGCGGGACCCGTGAGGCGCAGCGGATGCTGCCGCAGGCGCTCAACGCGCGGCTGCGGGTGCAGGCGCGGCGGCTGGGCGTGAGCCTGGCGAGCCTGTGCCACCTGGCCTGGGGCCAGGTGGTGGCGCGCAGCAGCGACCGCGAGCAGGTGGTGTTCGGGACGGTGCTGTTCGGCCGCATGCATGGCGGGGCGGGTGGCGACCGCGCGATGGGTCTGTTCATCAACACCCTGCCGCTGCGGCTTGACCTGGACGGGACCGCCGTCGAGGCGAGCGTGCGGACCACCCACGCGCGGCTGGCCGAGCTGCTCGTACATGAGCATGCCTCGCTGGCGCTGGCGCAACGCTGCAGCGGCGTTGCGGCGCCGGCGCCACTGTTCAGCGCGCTGCTGAACTACCGCCACAACACGCCGGCGGCGGTCTCCGCCTCCGCAGCCGATGATGTGCTGTCCGGCATGGAATGGCTGGGCGGGGAGGAGCGCACCAACTATCCGCTGACCTTGTCGGTGGAGGATTTTGGCGAGGCGCTCGGGCTGACGGCGCAGGTGGCGGAGGGCGTCTCAGCGGATCGGGTCTGCGGCTACATGCAGCACACGCTCGCGCAGCTGGCGGAGGCGCTGGAGCGGGCGCCGACCACGCCGGTGCGGGAGCTGGACATCCTGCCACCTGACGAGCGGGCGTATCTGTTGGAGGAGCTGAACCGGACGGCGGTGACGTATCCTGAGCAGCAGTGCATCCATGAGCTGTTCGAGGCCCAGGTGCGCCGTGCGCCGGATGCGGTGGCGGTGGTCTGCGCGGAGGAGCGCGTAAGTTATGGCGAGCTCAATGCGCGGGCCAACCAGCTGGCGCATCATCTGATCGGGCTCGGGGTGAAGCCGGATCAGCCGGTGCCGATCTGCGTTGCGCGCAGCGTGGCGATGGTGGTCGGGCTGCTAGCGATCCTCAAGGCGGGTGGCGCCTATCTGCCGCTGGATCCGGCCTATCCGTCGGCGCGGCTGCACCAGGTGCTGGAGGATGCGGCGCCCCACCTGTTGCTGGCCGATGCGGCGGGACGATCGGCGCTGGGCGACGATGCGCTACTCGATCTGACGGTCGTGGACCTGGCGGCGGCGACGCCGGAATGGGCCAATCTGCCGGCGTCGGATCCGGACCCGCGTGCGCTCGGGCTGACCTCACGCCATCTCGCCTATGTGATCTACACCTCCGGCTCCACCGGCACCCCCAAGGGCGTCATGATCGAGCATCGGAGCCTGGTGCGTCTAGTGGCGGGGAACGACTTTGTCGAGATCTCGCCGCAGGACGTCTATCTCAACGCATCCTCGCCGACATTCGACGCGACCACGTTCGAGCTTTGGGGAGCCTTAGCAAACGGTGCGAGTGTTGTGCTCTATCCTGAACGCTACCTCTCGACGGCAACGCTGGCCCAGATCATCCAAGATCAAGGCATCACCATCGCCTGGATGACTGCCCGGTTGTTCGATACCTATACCGGAGAGGGGCGCGGCACTGATCGGCTGCAGCAACTGCTGGTCGGAGGCGAAGAGGTCTCCGTCACTTCCGTCAGAGCATGCCAGAAGCGACATCCGAAGCTGCGGATCTCAAATGCCTACGGCCCGACAGAGAACACCACCTTCAGTCTCTGCTATCCGGTGCCTGCTGGCTTCGATGACCAGCAACGAGTGCCGCTGGGCCGACCAATTCGAAATTCGGTAGTCTATCTTCTGGACGGACACGGTGCGCCGGTTCCGTTCGGGGCGGTCGGGGAGCTCTACGTCGGCGGGGCGGGGGTGGCGCGCGGCTATCTGAACCGGCCCGAGCTGACCGCGGAGCGGTTCATGGCCAGTCCCTTTGTCGAGGGCGACCGGCTGTACCGCACTGGCGATCTGGCGCGCTACCTGCCGGACGGCAATCTTGAGTTCCTGGGCCGCAACGACGATCAGGTGAAGATCCGCGGCTTCCGCATCGAGCCCGGTGAGATCGCGGCGCGGGTTGCCGAGCACCCGTTCGTGCGCGAGGCGGTGGTGGTGGCGCACGAGGGCCCCGGCGGCGAGCAGCGTCTTGTCGCCTATGTGGTGTGTGCGCCTGAAGCAGCTTCGAACGGGCTGGATGGAAGCGAGCTTGCCGGCGCCTTGCGCGGACACATAAGTGCGCACCTGCCGGACTACATGGTGCCATCGGCGTTCGTGCGGCTGGCGGCGCTGCCGCTGACGCTGAATGGCAAGCTCGATCGCAAGGCGCTGCCGGCGCCGGACGATGAGGCCTATGCGCATCGCGCCTACGCGCCGCCACAGGGCGAGATGGAGACGGTGCTGGCGCAGATCTGGGCCGAGCTGCTGGAGCTGGAGCGGGTCGGACGCCACGACCACTTCTTCGAACTGGGAGGGCACTCGCTCTTGGCGGTGCAGATGATCGAGCGGCTGCGGCGGCGGTCGCTGGGGCTCGAGGTGCGGACCTTGTTTGCAAAGCCCGTGCTGGCGGATCTGGCCGCAAGCCTCAGTAGCCATCACGAGATGGCGGTCCCGGCCAACCTGATCAGCGAACAGAGTCCGGCGATCACGCCAGAGATGCTGCCGCTGATTGAGCTGACGCAGGGCGAGATCGACCGGATCGTCGCCACGGTGCCGGGCGGCGTCGGCAACATCCAGGACATTTATGGCTTGTCGCCGCTGCAGGACGGCATCCTGTTCCATCATCTGTTGGCGACAAAGGGCGATCCGTACCTGCTGGTCTCGCAGATGGCGTTTGCCGATCGTGACCTGCTCGAGCGCTATCTTGCCGCGGTTCAGCGGGTGGTGGATCGGCACGATATCCTGCGTACCTCCTTTGTCTGGGAAGGGCTGTCGCGCCCGGCCCAGGTGGTGTGGCGGAACGCGCTGCTGGAGGTGAGCGAGCTCGAGCTGGATGGCGCTGCTGGTCCGGGCCACGCGCAGCTGAAGGATCGGTTTGATCCGCGCCGGCAGCGCATGGAGCTTGGCCGGGCGCCCTTGTTGCGGTTTGTGATTGCGCGCGAGCCCGGCAGTGCGCGCTGGCTGCTGCTGGAGCTGCAGCATCATCTGATCGGGGATCACACCACGCTGGAGCTGATGCATGCCGAGGTCCGGGCCGCGCTGGAGGAGCGCGAGCATGAGCTGACGGCGCCGCAGCCGTTCCGCAATCTGGTGGCGCAGGCCCATCTACGCGGTGATGCCAAGGCCGATGAAGCGTTCTTCCGGGAGCTGCTGGCCGACATCGACGAGCCGACCACGCCCTTCGGCTTGTGCGAGGTCCAGGGCGACGGCGGCGGGACCCGTGAGGCGCAGCGGATGCTGCCGCAGGCGCTCAACGCGCGGCTGCGGGTGCAGGCGCGGCGGCTGGGCGTGAGCCTGGCGAGCCTGTGCCACCTGGCCTGGGGCCAGGTGGTGGCGCGCAGCAGCGACCGCGAGCAGGTGGTGTTCGGGACGGTGCTGTTCGGCCGCATGCATGGCGGGGCGGGTGGCGACCGCGCGATGGGTCTGTTCATCAACACCCTGCCGCTGCGGCTTGACCTGGACGGGACCGCCGTCGAGGCGAGCGTGCGGACCACCCACGCGCGGCTGGCCGAGCTGCTCGTACATGAGCATGCCTCGCTGGCGCTGGCGCAACGCTGCAGCGGCGTTGCGGCGCCGGCGCCACTGTTCAGCGCGCTGCTGAACTACCGCCACAACAGGCCGGCGGCGGTCTCCGCCTCCGCAGCCGATGATGTGCTGTCCGGCATGGAATGGCTGGGCGGGGAGGAGCGCACCAACTATCCGCTGACCTTGTCGGTGGAGGATTTTGGCGAGGCGCTCGGGCTGACGGCGCAGGTGGCGGAGGGCGTCTCAGCGGATCGGGTCTGCGGCTACATGCAGCACACGCTCGCGCAGCTGGCGGAGGCGCTGGAGCGGGCGCCGACCACGCCGGTGCGGGAGCTGGACATCCTGCCACCTGACGAGCGGGCGTATCTGTTGGAGGAGCTGAACCGGACGGCGGTGACGTATCCTGAGCAGCAGTGCATCCATGAGCTGTTTGAGGCGCGGGTGCGCCAGGCGCCGGATGCGGTGGCGGTGGTCTGCGCGGAGGAGCGCGTCAGCTATGGCGAGCTCAATGCGCGGGCCAACCAGCTGGCGCATCATCTGATCGGGCTCGGGGTGACGCCGGATCAGCCGGTGGCGATCTGCTTTGCGCGCAGCGTGGCGATGGTGGTGGGGCTTTTGGCGATCCTCAAGGCGGGGGGCGCCTATCTGCCGCTGGATCCGGCCTATCCGTCGGTGCGGCTGCACCAGGTGCTGAAGGATGCGGCGCCCCACCTGTTGCTGGCCGATGCGGCGGGACGATCGGCGCTGGGCGACGATGCGCTACGCGATCTGACGGTCGTGGACCTGGCGGCGGCGACGCCGGAATGGGCCAATCTGCCGGCGTCGGATCCGGACCCGCGTGCGCTCGGCCTGACCTCACGCCATCTCGCCTATGTGATCTACACCTCCGGCTCAACCGGCACCCCCAAGGGGGCACAGAATGAGCATCGGGCTATCGTCAATCGCTTGATTTGGATGCAAAACGCCTATGGTCTCAAGGCAACTGATGTCGTGTTGCAGAAGACGCCATTTGGCTTCGATGTCTCGGTCTGGGAGTTCTTCTGGACCTTGCTTGAAGGGGCGACCCTGGTGCTGGCGCCTCCGGATGCGCACAGAGATCCCGATGCATTGGTTGACTTGATCATCGGCGAGCGCATCACGACGGTTCACTTCGTGCCATCCATGCTGGTCAGTTTTATGGATGCGAAGAGTGTTGACCGCTGCACGTCGCTGCGGCGTGTTTTATGCAGCGGCGAGGCGCTTCCTGCCGCCAGTGTGCATAAGGTTCGGCGCCTCTTGCCTTGGACGGGCCTGCACAATCTGTACGGTCCGACCGAAGCTGCGATCGACGTGACAGCGTGGAGTTGTCCGGATGAGTTTGATGGCGCCATTGTCCCGATCGGCCGTCCGATTGCGAACACGCGGATCTATCTGCTTGACGGTTACCGTGCGCCGGTTCCGTTTGGCGCGGTCGGGGAGCTCTACATTGGCGGGGCGGGGGTGGCGCGCGGCTATCTGAACCGGCCCGAGCTGACCGCGGAGCGGTTCATCACCAGTCCCTTTGTGGACGGCGACCGGCTGTACCGCACTGGCGATCTGGCGCGCTATCTGCCGGACGGCAATCTGGAGTTTTTGGGCCGCAACGACGACCAGGTGAAGATCCGCGGCTTCCGGATCGAGCCGGGCGAGATTGCGACGCGGCTCATCGAGCATGCCTGGGTGCGCGATGCGGTGGTGGTGGCGCACGAGGGCCCCGGCGGCGAGCAGCGTCTTGTCGCCTATGTGGTGTGTGCGCCTGAAGCAGCTTCGAACGGGCTGGATGGAAGCGAGCTTGCCGGCGCCTTGCGCGGACACATAAGTGCGCACCTGCCGGACTACATGGTGCCATCGGCATTCGTGCGGCTGGCGGCGCTGCCGCTGACGGTGAATGGCAAGCTCGATCGCAAGGCGCTGGCTGCGCCGGACGATGAGGCGTATGCGCATCGCGCCTATGAGGCGCCGCAAGGCGAGATCGAGACCACGCTGGCACAGATCTGGGCCGAGCTTCTGGGGCTGGCGCGGGTCGGACGCCACGACCACTTTTTTGCGCTCGGCGGGCACTCGCTGTTGGCGGTGCAGCTGTTGAGCCGGGTCTCGCTGGCCATTGGCTTCACACTGCCGCTGACCACGCTGTTTGCCAAACCGGTGCTGGCCGATCTGGCCGCGAGTATCATGGATGAGTTGAGCCGCTCCGGCGCGCAAGACCTGCCAGCCATTGTGCCGGTGTCGCGTGAAGCGCCGCTTGTGCTGTCGTTTGCGCAGCAGCGGCTGTGGTTTTTGGCGCAGCTGGATCAGAGCAGCACGAACTATCACATTCCGCTCGGGTGGCGGCTCAAGGGTGGGCTCGACCGCAGCGCCTGGCAGCGTAGCCTGGACCGTGTGTTGGCGCGCCATGAGGCGCTGCGCAGCGTGTTTGTCGCGCCGGAGGGCAAGCCCTGGGTGGAGCTGCTGCCGGAGGATGCGGGGCTGCCGGTTGTGGAGCACGATCTGCGGGACAGGCCGGATGCGGACGAGGCGCTATTGGGTCTGTGCAAGGAAGAGGCGCGCACGCCGTTCGATCTGGCGCGTGGCCCGCTGATCCGCGGCCGGCTGATCCGGATCTCGGATGAGGAGCACGTCTTGCTGCTGACGCAGCACCACATTGTCTCGGATGGCTGGTCGCTGGGCGTGTTGGTGCGCGAACTCAGTCAGCTGTACCGGGCGTTCGTAGCTGGGCAAGACGATCCGCTGCCGCCGCTTGCGATCCAGTATCCGGACTATGCCGCCTGGCAACGGCAGTGGCTGTCGGGCGAGCGGCTGCAGAGCCAGGCGCAGTATTGGCGCAACAATCTATCTGGCGCGCCGGCCCGTCTGGCCTTGCCGACGGACCGGTCGCGGCCGGCAGAGCAATCGTTTGCCGGGGCCAGTGTGACGGTCGTGATCGATGCGGATCTGACGCGGGATCTGAAGCGGCTGAGCCGGCAGCATGACACGACCTTGTTCATGACGGTGCTGGCGGCCTGGGCGGCGCTGCTGTCGCGTCTGTCAGGGCAGGACGACCTAGTGATCGGCGTGCCGAGCGCCAATCGCGGTCGCCGCGAGGTCGAAGAGCTGATCGGCTGCTTCATCAACACCCTGCCGCTGCGGCTTGACCTGTCGGGCGAGCCGAGCGTGGCGGAGCTGTTGGCGCGGACGCGGCGCACGGCGTTGGGAGCGCAGGAGCATCAGGACCTGCCGTTTGAGCAGGTGGTGGAGATCGTGCAGCCGCCACGGCGTCTTGATCACACGCCGTTGTTCCAGGTGATGCTGGCCTGGCAGAACAACGCCGCTGGGCCGTTCGACCTTCCTGGGCTGCGTGTGGAGGCGGCGGCAGACGGCTTCGATCAGGTCAAGTTCGATCTGGAGCTGAACCTTTGCGAGCATGGTGAGGTCATCGCCGGGACGCTGGGCTATGCCACGGCGCTGTTCGATCAGGCGACCATCGAGCGGCAACGAGGCTATCTGCTGGCGCTGCTGCAGGCGATGGTTGCCGATGCGCAGCAAGCGGTCGGACGGATTGAGCTGCTGGCGGCCGACGAGCGCGCCTATCTGCTGGAGGAGCTGAACCGGACGGCGGTGACGTATCCTGAGCAGCAGTGCATCCATGAGCTGTTTGAGGCGCGGGTGCGCCAGGCGCCGGATGCGGTGGCGGTGGTCTGCGCGGAGGAGCGCGTCAGCTATGGCGAGCTCAATGCGCGGGCCAACCAGCTGGCGCATCATCTGATCGGGCTCGGGGTGACGCCGGACCAGCCGGTGGCGATCTGCGTTGCGCGCAGCGTGGCGATGGTGGTGGGGCTTTTGGCGATCCTCAAGGCGGGGGGCGCCTATCTGCCGCTGGATCCGGCCTATCCGTCGGTGCGGCTGCACCAGGTGCTGAAGGATGCGGCGCCCCACCTGTTGCTGGCCGATGCGGCGGGACGATCGGCGCTGGGCGACGATGCGCTACGCGATCTGACGGTCGTGGACCTGGCGGCGGCGACGCCGGAATGGGCCAATCTGCCGGCGTCGGATCCGGACCCGCGTGCGCTCGGCCTGACCTCACGCCATCTCGCCTATGTGATCTACACCTCCGGCTCCACCGGCACCCCCAAGGGCGTCATGATTGAGCATGCGAGCACGGTGAACCTGCTGCATTGGAGCAGCGACGTGTTTGCGGCATCAGAGATCAGCCGCACGCTGTTTTCCACCTCGATCAGTTTTGATCTGTCCGTCTATGAGTGCTTCGTTCCGCTTTCGCAAGGAAGCACGCTTTACCTTGTCGAAAATGCGCTGGCGCTGGCCGAGAGATCTTTGGATATCTCTTTGATCAACACAGTGCCCTCGGCGATCGCCGCTCTGGTCGACAAGAAAGCCGTGCCGGTTTCCGCAAGCGTGATCAATTCGTGCGGCGAGCGGTTAAAGGCGGGCCTTATAGAGAAGGCCTTCGAGAGTAGTCGCGTAGAGAAGATTTATAACCTGTACGCGCCTTCTGAAACCACCACGTACTCAACCTGGATCTGCCTGCGAAGGGGAGAGGCTGTCGTTGAGACGATCGGCCGTCCGATTGCGAACACGCGGGTGTATCTGCTGGATGGCCGTGGCGCGCCCGTGCCGTTCGGCGCGGTGGGCGAGCTTTACATTGGCGGGGCGGGGGTGGCGCGCGGCTACCTGAACCGCCCTGAGCTGACCGCGGAGCGGTTCATCGCCAGCCCGTTTGTCGAGGGCGACCGGCTGTACCGGACCGGGGATGTTGCGCGGTACCTGCCGGACGGCAATCTTGAGTTTTTGGGCCGCAACGACGACCAGGTGAAGATCCGCGGCTATCGCATCGAGCCGGGCGAGATAGTCGCGCGGCTTTGCGAGCACGCCTGGGTGCGCGAGGCGGTGGTGGTGGCGGGCCAGAACGGCGCCGGCGACAAGCACCTTATCGCCTATGTGGTCTGCGCGCCCGAGGCCGGCTCGGACGAGGGTGATGGAGGCGGGCTTGCGGGCGCCTTGCGGGCGCACTTAAGTGCGCACCTGCCGGACTACATGGTGCCGAGCGCGTTTGTGCAGCTGGCAGCGCTTCCGCTGACGGTGAACGGCAAGCTCGATCGCAAGGCGCTGCCGGCGCCGGCCGATCAGGCCTATGCGCTGTCGGCCTATGAGGCGCCGCAAGGCGCGATCGAGACCGCGCTGGCGCAGATCTGGGCCGAGCTCCTTGGTGTCGAACGCATCGGTCGCAGCGACCACTTCTTCGAACTGGGCGGCCACTCGCTCTTGTCCGTGCAGATGTCGAGCCGGCTGCCACAGGCGGTTGGGATCGACCTGCCGCTGTCGACGCTGTTCGCAAGGCCAGTGCTGAGTGACTTGGCGGCAATCATCGTCGAGCTGTTGCGCTGCTCCGGTCCGCAAGAGCTGCCGTCGATTGCAGCCGTGTCGCGTCATGAGCCGCTTGTGCTGTCGTTTGCGCAGCAGCGGCTATGGTTTTTGGCGCAGCTCAACGAAGGCAGCACGAACTATCATATTCCGCTAGCCTTGCGACTGCGCGGGATGCTCGACCACACCGCCTGGCAGCGCAGCCTTGACCGTCTGTTTGCGCGCCATGAAGCGCTGCGCAGTGTGTTTGTCGCGAGGCAGGGCAAGCCCCGGGTTGAGGTTCTGCCGCCGGATGCGGGACTGCCGATAGTTGAGCACGATCTGCGGGAGAGATCGGATGCGGAAGCGGCACTTTTGGATCTGTGCCATGAAGAAGGGCGCACGCCATTCGATCTTGCGCGCGGTCCGCTGATCCGCGGACGATTGGTGCGGATGTCGGACGAGGAACACGTCTTCCTGCTGACTCAGCATCACATCGTCTCGGACGGCTGGTCGATGGGCGTGCTGCTGCGTGAACTTAGCCAGCTCTACCGGGCATTCGAGGCTGGGCACGACGATCCGCTGCCGCCGCTTGCGATCCAGTATCCGGATTACGCCGCCTGGCAACGCCAATGGCTGTCGGGGGAACGGCTGAAGAAGCAGGCGCAGTATTGGCGCAGCGCCCTGGCAGGCACAACCCGTCTTGTCTTGCCGACGGACCGTGCGCGGCCTGCCCAGCAGTCGTTTGCCGCGGCCACCGTCCCGATCATCGTCAATGCGGATTTGACGCGGGAGCTGAAGCGGCTGAGCCTGCAGCATGGCACGACGTTGTTCATGACGGTACTGGCGGCCTGGGCGGCGGTGCTGTCGCGTCTGTCGGGGCAGGACGATCTTGTGATTGGCGTGCCGAGCGCCAATCGGGGGCACCGCGAGATCGAAGAGCTGATCGGGTTCTTCGTCAACACCCTGGCGCTTCGGCTGGACCTGTCGGGTAACCCGCGCGTGTCGGAGCTTCTGGACCGGACGCGGCGCACGGTGCTGGCTGCGCAGGAGCATCAGGACCTGCCGTTCGAGCAGGTGGTGGAGATCGTGCAGCCGCCCCGGGCTCTTGATCACACGCCATTATTCCAGGTGATGCTGGCCTGGGAGAACAATGCGGTTACGTCATTGGACCTTCCGGGGCTGAGCGTCGAAGCTGCCGGGGAGGCGTTCGATCAGGTCAAGTTCGATCTGGAGCTGAGCCTTGGCGAGGATGGCGAGGAGATCGCCGGAACGCTGGGTTATGCCACGGCGCTGTTTGATCAGGCGACGATCGAGCGGCAGCGTGGTTATCTCCTGGCGCTGCTGCGGGCGATGGCTGCCGATGCTCAGCAAGGGGTCCACCGGATTGAGCTGCTGTCGACTGCCGAGCGCACCTATCTGCTGGAGGAGCTGAACCGGACGGCGGCTCCATATCCTGCGGAGCGGTGCATCCACGAGCTGTTCGAGGCGCAGGTGCACAAGGTGCCGGATGCGGTGGCGGTGATCTGCGAAGATGAGCGGCTGAGCTATGGTGAGCTCAATGCGCGGGCCAACCGCCTGGCACATTACCTGATCGCCCTCGGGGTCAGGCCGGACCAGCCGGTTGCGATCTGCGTCGAGCGCAGTCCGATGATGGTGGTGGGGCTTTTGGCGATCCTGAAGGCCGGCGGGGCGTACATGCCGCTGGACCCGGCCTATCCGTCGGCGCGGCTGCATCAGGTGCTCGACGATGCGGCGCCGCCGCTGCTGCTGGCCGATGTGGCCGGCAGTGCCGCCTTTGGCGCGGATGTGCCGGCCAATGTGAGCGTGGTGGAGCTCGATGCTGCAGCGCCGGCCTGGACCAGCCTCCCGGAAGCGGATCCTGACCCGCGCGTGCCCAGCCTGACCTCCCGCAATCTCGCCTATGTAATCTACACCTCGGGATCCACGGGAACGCCCAAAGGGGCACAGAATGAGCATCGGGCTATCGTTAATCGCCTCATCTGGATGCAGAACGCCTATGGTCTGAAGGCAACAGACGTCGTGTTGCAGAAGACGCCATTTAGCTTCGATGTTTCGGCCTGGGAGTTCTTTTGGACTTTGCTTGAAGGGGCGACGCTGGTACTGGCGCCCCCCGGTGCGCACAGAGATCCCGATGCACTGGTCGACTTGATCGTCAGCCACCGCATCACGACGATTCACTTCGTGCCATCCATGCTGGTCAGCTTTCTGGATACGAAGAGTCTTGACCGCTGCAGATCGCTGCGGCGGGTTTTATGCAGCGGCGAGGCGCTCCCTGCCGCCAGTGTGCATAGGGTTCGGCGGGTGTTGCCCTGGACGGCCCTGCACAATCTCTACGGTCCTACTGAGGCCGCGATCGACGTTACATCCTGGAGCTGCCCGGCTGAGTTTGATAAGGCCATCGTCCCGATTGGTCGTCCTATTGCCAACACGCGGGTGTATCTGATGGATGGTCATGGCGGGCTGGTGCCGTTCGGTGCGGTGGGCGAACTCTACGTCGGCGGGGCGGGGGTGGCGCGCGGTTATCTGAACCGGCCCGAGCTGACCGCGGAGCGGTTCATCGCCAGTCCTTTTGTCGAGGGCGACCGGCTGTACCGCACTGGCGATCTGGCCCGGTATCTGCCGGACGGCAATCTTGAGTTTTTGGGCCGCAACGACGACCAGGTGAAGATCCGCGGCTTCCGAATCGAGCCCGGTGAGATCGCGGCGCGGGTTGCCGAGCACCCGTTCGTGCGCGAGGCGGTGGTGGTGGCGCACGAGGGCCCCGGCGGCGAGCAGCGTCTTGTCGCCTATGTGGTGTGTGCGCCTGAAGCAGCTTCGAACGGGCTGGATGGAAGCGAGCTTGCCGGCGCCTTGCGCGGACACATAAGTGCGCACCTGCCGGACTACATGGTGCCATCGGCGTTCGTGCGGCTGTCGGCGCTGCCGCTGACGCTGAATGGCAAGCTCGATCGCAAGGCGCTGCCGGCGCCGGACGATGAGGCCTATGCGCATCGCGCCTACGCGCCGCCACAGGGCGAGATGGAGACGGTGCTGGCGCAGATCTGGGCCGAGCTGCTGGAGCTGGAGCGGGTCGGACGCCACGACCACTTCTTCGAACTGGGAGGGCACTCGCTCTTGGCGGTGCAGATGATCGAGCGGCTGCGGCGGCGGTCGCTGGGGCTCGAGGTGCGGACCTTGTTTGCAAAGCCCGTGCTGGCGGATCTGGCCGCAAGCCTCAGTAGCCATCACGAGATGGCGGTCCCGGCCAACCTGATCAGCGAACAGAGTCCGGCGATCACGCCAGAGATGCTGCCGCTGATTGAGCTGACGCAGGACGCGATCGACCGGATCGTCGCCACAGTGCCCGGCGGCGTCGGCAACATCCAGGACATTTATGGCTTGTCGCCGCTGCAGGACGGCATCCTGTTCCATCATCTGTTGGCGACAAAGGGCGATCCGTACCTGCTGGTCTCGCAGATGGCGTTTGCCGATCGTGACCTGCTCGAGCGCTATCTTGCCGCGGTTCAGCGGGTGGTGGATCGGCATGACATCCTGCGTACCTCCTTTGTCTGGGAAGGGCTGTCGCGCCCGGCCCAGGTGGTGTGGCGGAACGCGCTGCTGGAGGTGAGCGAGCTCGAGCTGGATGGCGCTGCTGGTCCGGGCCACGCGCAGCTGAAGGATCGGTTTGATCCGCGCCGGCAGCGCATGGAGCTTGGCCGGGCGCCCTTGTTGCGGTTTGTGATTGCGCGCGAGCCCGGCAGTGCGCGCTGGCTGCTGCTGGAGCTGCAGCATCATCTGATCGGGGATCACACCACGCTGGAGCTGATGCATGCCGAGGTCCGGGCCGCGCTGGAGGAGCGCGAGCATGAGCTGACGGCGCCGCAGCCGTTCCGCAATCTGGTGGCGCAGGCCCATCTACGCGGTGATGCCAAGGCCGATGAAGCGTTCTTCCGGGAGCTGCTGGCCGACATCGACGAGCCGACCACGCCCTTCGGCTTGTGCGAGGTCCAGGGCGACGGCGGCGGGACCCGTGAGGCGCAGCGGATGCTGCCGCAGGCGCTCAACGCGCGGCTGCGGGTGCAGGCGCGGCGGCTGGGCGTGAGCCTGGCGAGCCTGTGCCACCTGGCCTGGGGCCAGGTGGTGGCGCGCAGCAGCGGCCGCGAGCAGGTGGTGTTTGGCACGGTGCTGTTGGGCCGCCTGCAGGGCAGCGCCGGCGCCGACCGCGCCATGGGGCTGTTCATCAACACCCTGCCGCTGCGGCTTGACCTGGACGGGACCGCCGTCGAGGCGAGCGTGCGGACCACCCACGCGCGGCTGGCCGAGCTGCTCGTACATGAGCATGCCTCGCTGGCGTTGGCACAGCGCTGCAGCGGCGTTGCGGCGCCGGCGCCACTGTTCAGCGCGCTGCTGAACTACCGCCACAACACGCCGGCGGCGGTCTCCGCCTCCGCAGCCGATGATGTGCTGTCCGGCATGGAATGGCTGGGCGGGGAGGAGCGCACCAACTATCCGCTGACCTTGTCGGTGGAGGATTTTGGCGAGGCGCTCGGGCTGACGGCGCAGGTGGCGGAGGGCGTCTCAGCGGATCGGGTCTGCGGCTACATGCAGCACACGCTCGCGCAGCTGGCGGAGGCGCTGGAGCGGGCGCCGACCACGCCGGTGCGGGAGCTGGACATCCTGCCACCTGACGAGCGGGCGTATCTGTTGGAGGAGCTGAACCGGACGGCGGTGACGTATCCTGAGCAGCAGTGCATCCATGAGCTGTTCGAGGCCCAGGTGCGCCGTGCGCCGGATGCGGTGGCGGTGGTCTGCGCGGAGGAGCGCGTAAGTTATGGCGAGCTCAATGCGCGGGCCAACCAGCTGGCGCATCATCTGATCGGGCTCGGGGTGACGCCGGATCAGCCGGTGGCGATCTGCGTTGCGCGCAGCGTGGCGATGGTGGTCGGGCTGCTAGCGATCCTCAAGGCGGGGGGCGCCTATCTGCCGCTGGATCCGGCCTATCCGTCGGCGCGGCTGCACCAGGTGCTGAAGGATGCGGCGCCCCACCTGTTGCTGGCCGATGCGGCGGGACGATCGGCGCTGGGCGACGATGCGCTACGCGATCTGACGGTCGTGGACCTGGCGGCGGCGACGCCGGAATGGGCCAATCTGCCGGCGTCGGATCCGGACCCGCGTGCGCTCGGCCTGACCTCACGCCATCTCGCCTATGTGATCTACACCTCCGGCTCAACCGGCACCCCCAAGGGCGTCATGATCGAGCATGCGAGCACCGTGAACCTGCTGCATTGGAGCAGCGGCGTGTTTGCGGAGGACACCAGCCGCATGCTGTTTTCCACCTCGATCAGTTTCGATCTGTCCGTCTATGAGTGCTTCGTTCCGCTTTCGCAAGGAAGCACGCTTTACCTTGTCGAGAATGCGCTGGCGCTGACCGAGACATCTTTGGATATCTCTTTGATCAACACAGTGCCCTCGGCGATCGCCTCTCTGGTCGACAAGAAAGCCGTGCCGCCCTCGACAAGGGTCATCAATTTGGCGGGCGAGCGGCTGAAGGCAGGCCTCATAGAGAAGGCCTTCGAGAGTAGCCGGGTCGAGAAGATCTGCAATCTGTACGCGCCTTCGGAAACCACGACGTACTCGACCTGGATTTGCATGCGACGGGGAGAGGCTGTCGTCGAGACGATTGGCCGTCCGATTGCGAACACGCGGGTGTACCTGCTGGATGATCATGGCGGGCTGGTGCCGTTCGGGGCGGTCGGGGAGCTCTACGTCGGCGGGGCGGGGGTGGCGCGCGGCTATCTGAACCGGCCCGAGCTGACCGCGGAGCGGTTCATCACCAGTCCCTTTGTGGACGGCGACCGGCTGTACCGCACTGGCGATCTGGCGCGCTATCTGCCGGACGGCAATCTGGAGTTTTTGGGCCGCAACGACGACCAGGTGAAGATCCGCGGCTTCCGGATCGAGCCGGGCGAGATTGCGACGCGGCTCATCGAGCATGCCTGGGTGCGCGATGCGGTGGTGGTGGCGCAGCAGGATGGCGCCGGCGAGAAGCGGCTGGTGGCCTATGTGGTGTGTGCGCCTGAAGCAGCTTCGAACGGGCTGGATGGAAGCGAGCTTGCCGGCGCCTTGCGCGGACACATAAGTGCGCACCTGCCGGACTACATGTTGCCATCGGCATTCGTGCGGCTGGCGGCGCTGCCGCTGACGGCGAACGGCAAGCTCGATCGCAAGGCGCTGGCTGCGCCGGACGATGAGGCGTATGCGCATCGCGCCTATGAGCCGCCGCAAGGCGAGATCGAGACCACGCTGGCACAGATCTGGGCCGAGCTTCTGGGGCTGGCGCGGGTCGGACGCCACGACCACTTTTTTGCGCTCGGCGGGCACTCGCTGTTGGCGGTGCAGCTGTTGAGCCGGGTCTCGCTGGCCATTGGCTTCACACTGCCGCTGACCACGCTGTTTGCCAAACCGGTGCTGGCCGATCTGGCCGCGAGTATCATGGATGAGTTGAGCCGCTCCGGCGCGCAAGACCTGCCAGCCATTGTGCCGGTGTCGCGTGAAGCGCCGCTTGTGCTGTCGTTTGCGCAGCAGCGGCTGTGGTTTTTGGCGCAGCTGGATCAGAGCAGCACGAACTATCACATTCCGCTCGGGTGGCGGCTCAAGGGTGGGCTCGACCGCAGCGCCTGGCAGCGTAGCCTGGACCGTGTGTTGGCGCGCCATGAGGCGCTGCGCAGCGTGTTTGTCGCGCCGGAGGGCAAGCCCTGGGTGGAGCTGCTGCCGGAGGATGCGGGGCTGCCGGTTGTGGAGCACGATCTGCGGGACAGGCCGGATGCGGACGAGGCGCTATTGGGTCTGTGCAAGGAAGAGGCGCGCACGCCGTTCGATCTGGCGCGTGGCCCGCTGATCCGCGGCCGGCTGATCCGGATCTCGGATGAGGAGCACGTCTTGCTGCTGACGCAGCACCACATTGTCTCGGATGGCTGGTCGCTGGGCGTGTTGGTGCGCGAACTCAGTCAGCTGTACCGGGCGTTCGTAGCTGGGCAAGACGATCCGCTGCCGCCGCTTGCGATCCAGTATCCGGACTATGCCGCCTGGCAACGGCAGTGGCTGTCGGGCGAGCGGCTGCAGAGCCAGGCGCAGTATTGGCGCAACAATCTATCTGGCGCGCCGGCCCGTCTGGCCTTGCCGACGGACCGGTCGCGGCCGGCAGAGCAATCGTTTGCCGGGGCCAGTGTGACGGTCGTGATCGATGCGGATCTGACGCGGGATCTGAAGCGGCTGAGCCGGCAGCATGACACGACCTTGTTCATGACGGTGCTGGCGGCCTGGGCGGCGCTGCTGTCGCGTCTGTCAGGGCAGGACGACCTAGTGATCGGCGTGCCGAGCGCCAATCGCGGTCGCCGCGAGGTCGAAGAGCTGATCGGCTGCTTCATCAACACCCTGCCGCTGCGGCTTGACCTGTCGGGCGAGCCGAGCGTGGCGGAGCTGTTGGCGCGGACGCGGCGCACGGCGTTGGGAGCGCAGGAGCATCAGGACCTGCCGTTTGAGCAGGTGGTGGAGATCGTGCAGCCGCCACGGCGTCTTGATCACACGCCGTTGTTCCAGGTGATGCTGGCCTGGCAGAACAACGCCGCTGGGCCGTTCGACCTTCCTGGGCTGCGTGTGGAGGCGGCGGCAGACGGCTTCGATCAGGTCAAGTTCGATCTGGAGCTGAACCTTTGCGAGCATGGTGAGGTCATCGCCGGGACGCTGGGCTATGCCACGGCGCTGTTCGATCAGGCGACCATCGAGCGGCAACGAGGCTATCTGCTGGCGCTGCTGCAGGCGATGGTTGCCGATGCGCAGCAAGCGGTCGGACGGATTGAGCTGCTGGCGGCCGACGAGCGCGCCTATCTGCTGGAGGAGCTGAACCGGACGGCGGTGACGTATCCTGAGCAGCAGTGCATCCATGAGCTGTTTGAGGCGCGGGTGCGCCAGGCGCCGGATGCGGTGGCGGTGGTCTGCGCGGAGGAGCGCGTCAGCTATGGCGAGCTCAATGCGCGGGCCAACCAGCTGGCGCATCATCTGATCGGGCTCGGGGTGACGCCGGATCAGCCGGTGGCGATCTGCTTTGCGCGCAGCGTGGCGATGGTGGTGGGGCTTTTGGCGATCCTCAAGGCGGGGGGCGCCTATCTGCCGCTGGATCCGGCCTATCCGTCGGTGCGGCTGCACCAGGTGCTGAAGGATGCGGCGCCCCACCTGTTGCTGGCCGATGCGGCGGGACGATCGGCGCTGGGCGACGATGCGCTACGCGATCTGACGGTCGTGGACCTGGCGGCGGCGACGCCGGAATGGGCCAATCTGCCGGCGTCGGATCCGGACCCGCGTGCGCTCGGCCTGACCTCACGCCATCTCGCCTATGTGATCTACACCTCCGGCTCAACCGGCACCCCCAAGGGGGCACAGAATGAGCATCGGGCTATCGTCAATCGCTTGATTTGGATGCAAAACGCCTATGGTCTCAAGGCAACTGATGTCGTGTTGCAGAAGACGCCATTTGGCTTCGATGTCTCGGTCTGGGAGTTCTTCTGGACCTTGCTTGAAGGGGCGACCCTGGTGCTGGCGCCTCCGGATGCGCACAGAGATCCCGATGCATTGGTTGACTTGATCATCGGCGAGCGCATCACGACGGTTCACTTCGTGCCATCCATGCTGGTCAGTTTTATGGATGCGAAGAGTGTTGACCGCTGCACGTCGCTGCGGCGTGTTTTATGCAGCGGCGAGGCGCTTCCTGCCGCCAGTGTGCATAAGGTTCGGCGCCTCTTGCCTTGGACGGGCCTGCACAATCTGTACGGTCCGACCGAAGCTGCGATCGACGTGACAGCGTGGAGTTGTCCGGATGAGTTTGATGGCGCCATTGTCCCGATCGGCCGTCCGATTGCGAACACGCGGATCTATCTGCTTGACGGTTACCGTGCGCCGGTTCCGTTTGGCGCGGTCGGGGAGCTCTACATTGGCGGGGCGGGGGTGGCGCGCGGCTATCTGAACCGGCCCGAGCTGACCGCGGAGCGGTTCATCACCAGTCCCTTTGTGGACGGCGACCGGCTGTACCGCACTGGCGATCTGGCGCGCTATCTGCCGGACGGCAATCTGGAGTTTTTGGGCCGCAACGACGACCAGGTGAAGATCCGCGGCTTCCGGATCGAGCCGGGCGAGATTGCGACGCGGCTCATCGAGCATGCCTGGGTGCGCGATGCGGTGGTGGTGGCGCACGAGGGCCCCGGCGGCGAGCAGCGTCTTGTCGCCTATGTGGTGTGTGCGCCTGAAGCAGCTTCGAACGGGCTGGATGGAAGCGAGCTTGCCGGCGCCTTGCGCGGACACATAAGTGCGCACCTGCCGGACTACATGGTGCCATCGGCATTCGTGCGGCTGGCGGCGCTGCCGCTGACGGTGAATGGCAAGCTCGATCGCAAGGCGCTGGCTGCGCCGGACGATGAGGCGTATGCGCATCGCGCCTATGAGGCGCCGCAAGGCGAGATCGAGACCACGCTGGCACAGATCTGGGCCGAGCTTCTGGGGCTGGCGCGGGTCGGACGCCACGACCACTTTTTTGCGCTCGGCGGGCACTCGCTGGTGGCAGTGCGGCTGCTCAGTCGAGCACAAAAAGCTGGGCTGACGTTTAGCGCTGCCGACCTCTTCCAAGCCCCTGTTCTGAGGGAGCTTGCATCGAAGATTCATTTGAAGCGACAGCCCAGCAGTCCGCAAGTGATTTCCGTTCTGAAAACGGGATCACAGCCACCGCTCTTCTTTGTTCCCACGGGATTGGGCGATTGTTCCTATGTCCTCCCCCTCGTGAAGGAAATGGACGTCGACTGTCCGGTCTATGCTTTGCCATGGCCGCATTTCGACGACGTACGTCCACCAACACTTGAGGCAATAGCGGCGGAAGTAATGCTAGCAGTTAGAGAGATCCAGCCACATGGACCGTATCGCTTTGCTGGATATTCATCAGGGGCAATCTTGGCTTACGCAATTGCGCAGCAGTTACTGAATCTGAATGAAGCTGTGTCATTCATGGCCTTCATGGATGCTGCGTTACCTGCAAATCGACGAAGCTTATCGCTGACCCAAATGGCACGGGAAGTGCTACTGGATTCTATGGAATTCTTGGAAGATGAGAGCTTCCGATTCTTAGAACGATTTGCTGCAAACAGCTCGATTGGCCAGCTGATTAAAAAGGCACAGCAAATTGGGGCGATACCCCTGGATCGTGATCTAGAAAGCCTTCTTCTGACGTATGAAAAGGCCGCGCGGTTCCAAAGGGCACTGGACTTGTATGAAGTTCCATCTCTTGGAATCGAGATCAACCAGTTTTATGTCAACGGGCCTGTCCGCAGCCGTCGTGCACGAGGTTCAATAGGTCAGGAGGCAAGTTCGCCGTTGCGGGGGTGGGACAGGGTTTTGCGTCCCGAGGCCATTCACGCCGTGTCCGTTCCGGGTGACCACACGACGATGATGAACATCCCAGACAACCGCCGAGTTCTGGCTCGATGCCTTTCGATGGCCTTGACCAATTCACCAGACCGTCGGCGGCAATCGCAGGTGCCGCCGAGCTAACCTTGTTCGGGCATCGATTGGGAGCGGCGGACATGATCTGGGATGTGGAGCAGGCCCACTGGTTTGAACACCAAGGAGCCGGTCGTTCGTGAAGAACTGGCGCGGCGCCCGGCTCAAGCGATGTTTCGAGCCGGGACGGTCTCGAAGAAGGCTCGGATGATGGCACGCAAGAGCTCTGCGAGCCATCGCAGCAGCAGGCCGAAGTTATAGCCGGCGGCAGGTCACGACTATGCCGGCATCGCGTTCATGCTGCTGATCTTCTTTGGCGGAATCGGCGCGATGACTATGCAGACTTCTAAGACAGCGCTGGTGTATGTGGGAGCGCTCCTGGCGCAATTTGTCCTCGGCGCAATAGCGGCCAGGAATTATGGCGTTCGCTTTGCAAATACTGTGCTCGCTTTGAAGGCGGCAAGCTGAGGCTTAGAAGAGATTCGACACCGAACAACACTCCCGCAGTACGCTGGTCATGCTCATGCTTGTCTTTAGCGAACATGGCTGATCGACTTGGCGCCTCGGCAAGCGGTTCTCAACTGCGCTCGAGCACTTTGTTCCCTTGCTTAAGGGAGCCTCAGCCAATCCTTTCCAAATCGGCCAAGCACTTTTCGAGGTTGCCCTTGGCTTCGTTCAAAAGCCTTCTCGTTTCGCCCAGTCGCTTGAAGTCAGGTTTCACCGGGCCGGCACTCACCGCGCTCAGGTGATGGCAAACGGTCGTGAGATCGTTCGACATATCCTCCAGAACGAAAGCTATATTTTCGAGGGGCACCAGCTCCGCAAAAAAGGTCTTGGATACGGTGTCGTCCTGGCCGGTGGGTCCCTCGAACTTCACCTCGACGAGTGGGACTAGGACATCGCGATTGTCACGCGCAGCTCTGCCCATACTCATGACCAGCGAGCTGAATGTCGTTGAGATATATGTGAGCCGGTCGACCAGGGCGCTTCCATACAACATGACGGCGTCGGGATCACTTTGCGCCTCATCCGGCTTCGAAGCACTATGATCTTCATTCGACATGTTCGGTCTCCTCTCCCTGCAGATGCAGCATCCCCACGGGGAATGAGGCGGGTTTGGGACTATTCATCGGCTCTATACTGTAGGAGCCGTGAGCTTCGGCCTTTTTTGGCTGCACGACAGTGACGGAAAAGGCTTGGTAGGAGCTTTTCGTCCTCGCCTTCATATATCCGGGCGCGGCAGGTGCCGGCCCGTGAAAATGGAGCAGATAGTCCTCCATTGCTCGCCGGACGCCGACAGCGCTCGCGTTCAGCGACCCAGCTGTGTTGGCGTGCAACGAGCCCTGCATTGCCAGATCAATAAAGGTACGAAGAACCGTGTCTGCATCCGCGGTTACGTGGAGCGGGTGGGCGGCTGCTGGAAACTTATCTCGCACGAAATGGGTTGACCGGCCACGCTCTTTCGCTTCGCGCTTTTCGCGCCTTTCTAACTCAACCAAGCCGTCACGCGTCAGGGCGAAATGAGCGAACTTGCCCTGTGTTGTTCGCTCCACGAAACGCGCATTCGTCATGAGGCGGAGGATGCGGCTGAGATTGGCATCTCTAAGAGATAATCTCTTGGCGATCGCCGCCTTCTCCATCTGTCCCGACGGTGTGTCGCGCAGCAACCGAAGTATCTCGATGACGTGCTGACGATGCATGACCTCGTTCGGACGTGCGAGCTTGGAGGTATTTATCGACATCTGCAGAAGATCGTAGAATGCTCTGAAGCGCTCCGCATAGGCAGCATTCCTTGGCCCGAGCGTTGCGCTCATCCGACGTAAAATATCGAACCATTCCCGCAGTTCAGGGTCACGGCGGCGGCTTTCAAGGGCGTTCCAAACCCACGCGCCCAGTGTCGCATAGAGTCGCTCCAAGCTTCTTTCGGACCCGTCTTTGAGGAGTTCCGAAATGACACGCCTGGCCTCGTTCGCCGTCGCTTCGCCCGATTCTATCTTTTCCAATGCTACGTCCGACATGGGCTAGCCCTATATCATAACCGTTAAGATCGTTTTACAACGCTTTACTCTGATTTTAGTCCGGGAATCTAGGTGTCAAGGCCCCATTGGTAGGCAGCCCAAATGGTTTTTTGACCAAGTTCCTTGGCTGAAACCGCGTTCGGTTCTTTCAACAGAGGTAAAATAGTACCAATTCTGTGACCTTTGAAAGCCATCTGGGTTGAATGCTGCACTACGAAACTGCGGGTGCCGAACCTCACCTCAACCTGAGCCGCGGTGGTCTGGTGGCCCTGCATTGTGCGGTCGTTCCCCATCGAGGGGACCAGCATCACGTCCACGTCGAGTTCGCTGAAGGGCGTCTCGCACGCGTCACAGAAGTCCAGGCAAATGGCGATCCCGATCAAAGCGCCTTCGGTGGCAAGGACACATACCCGGTCACCCGCAGTGATATTTTCCGTCCCCCAACCCTCGTCGGCGTACGGGGCGATCTTGTCGTAGATCAGGCGCTCCTCTCCATAACCGTCGTAGATCCGGGCCCGGTTCACGATCCCATGGTCGGTCGTCTCGTGCCAGGTTCCTGGAATCAGAATTTCGGGAGCTTCGAGCTCGTCCGCAACGTCGCGGTCTCGAATGAGCTTGACGATGTTCTCGCGCAATTCCGGCGAGACGGTTAGCTCCGGCCACACAACGGCAATGCAGTTCTCCTTGAGAGCCTGAGTAATCTGCTCCGAAATGGCGTCACCGGCTGACGGCGCCTCGACGCCCGCGACAATGAAACGCTTATCGCCTCCTACGGAAACAAATTCCGGTTTGATCTCTAGAGCCTTGAACAGGCAAGCACCCATCTTCCATTTGCTCGCGTCCGGTGTCGTACTATGCAATGTGCGAGTATCTACGACGTGGACAGGATAGCCCTGTATCAGTGCGGGCAGAATCCTGTGAAAAAGCAGGCCCCGCTTCGAGTAAGCCTGCCCCCTTCGAGCCGGACGCAATGCGCTCACGCCCTGCCGCGGAATGAACCAGCATCCAAGCTGCTCGAGGTGCCACTCACTCGGTGCGATCGGCCAATGAGACCGCCGCTCAGCGAGGACCCGGTCGATTTCCCATATGAGGCCGCCCATCATTAACGCTGCCAGTTCAGGCGTCTCATCGGACAACGACCATGAGAGATGGCCATCTCCTATTGAGTGGGTGAAGCTCTCTCGCGCCTGCTTGAGTCGCTTTTCTGTAAGATTTCGGTAGGCCTTGTGCACGCTTCCCGGGGCTTTCCGAAACAGCGCGTCGAGCTCGATCAGAGCTTTCCTGAGATCATCCCGACTGGCATTCGTGATCAGCTCCTGCCGCCCGGCAAGCTCCCACGCCTCCTTCTTCCAGGCATCAAAGGCTGACGTTTCGGCTCGGCTGTTCACGGCCCCAGGCAAAATCTTCGTCCAAATCACACCAGCAATATGTTCCATCGATAGGCGTGCGCCGAAGATTTTGCAATCGGCTCGACATTGTTGCTCACACTTCTTCGCCTGTGCCGTAGGACCATCACTGAACACGCTTGCCAAGACGTGGGAAGTCGCGCGGAAAACCTGCGCGAAATCCAGCAGGGACAACGAAGAGTTGCATTGTCCTCACGATGCTATCGACGAAGCTATGCGGACTGTTTTCTATCTGAGCGGGAGATCCGCGCCTCGACCCGGACGGGGCATACATATGTGGAAATTCAGCCGAGCCGCGGCTTACGTTGGCATTTGCCTCGCCATGGGCGGGTGCACCAGTCTATATCATATTCATGATCCGCAGACAGGCGTGATCACGGCCGGTGAGCTGCCGTACTTCCTCAAGTCCATCCGGTGTGAGGTCGTGACCTTCTACCAGATCGAACGAGAGAGACGGAAGGCATGCCTGAAGATCTACAAGACTCGGCCTGAAGAGGCGTTCGACAGGTATGCCCATTTCGACATCGACCCGTTACTTTACGGTACCTTCTTCCTGGAGCTGAAGGTGACTGATACGGGCGGCTTCGGATCCGGTACGGCATTCGACTACAAGCGGATTCTGAGCGCGACCAGTAACGAGGTGACTCACGTGGGCTCCACCGCTGCAGCCCAGGACACCTATGACCTGATCTGGTCGTTCCTTCTGAAGCAGAATGCCCAGCTTGCGTCCGATACGACCCCGCAGGCGGCGAGTCCGGCATCCGACGAACGCGGCTGTGCAGGGCGAGCGGGCATTCCGTTCGCCACGGCGCACGTTACTTATCGGAAGGTTTAGACGGCGATCTTGGTCGACATGGCAGATTTGCGCATCCGATTCCCGCGAAGCCGCTATGGGTAGCACCACATTCGAGCAGCCGCAGATCGTCTGCCCGGCTGCGCAATCAAGTATTGATGACCGAACTAGAGCTTCCTTCCAGTGCGCGAGCTAACGACTTTCTTGATCGATTTAGATTTAGCTGTGCTCGGCGCGAGGGGAGCCTGATCGCGGTGAATCCCAATAGGAACATATGGTTTGAGAGGCCATTCGCGGACTTTCACACCATCGCCGTGAAGTCGATTCTTGCGGCAGTTAACTGATCCAGGTTCTCCAGGTCGTCAGGACGCGTCCGCAGGGCTGCTAGTTTTGCCTGTGGAGGAGCGAATGCTCGAGGAAAAAACGCAGCATCTCCCTCGTTGCATCCGGTCCGTCCGGATCGGTGTAGGAGCCGGCGGGGCTGCCGCCCGACCATGCGTGTCCGGCTCCGTGGATTTCCCAGTGCTCGAGGATTCCGCGTCCGCCGGCGTCGGTATGCACCGTGCGGGTGTAGGCATGCCCTCCGGGTACTCGCCCGCGATGTACCTTTACCTTGGTGCTCGTCCCGGCGATGGATTGCCGGACAATTCGACCGCTGTTGTTCGAATGCACGGTCGTGTCACGATCGCCGTGGAAGACGATCGTCGGAATAGGCCGGCCGTCGCCTGGCTTTGCTTCTGGCCCGCCGCCTTGCTTCATGGCGATCAGCGCGGAGGGTAGGTCGGCGGCGGCCCCGCAGGCCAGTCCGGAATGTATGCCGATGGCTGCGTACAGATCGCGGTAAGTCGATCCCATGATGGCGGCGGCCGCGGCTCCGGCTGACAGCCCCGCGACGTAGACGTGTTGTGCGTCGACGGAATGGTCGCGCATGATCTGGCGCGTGATGCCGGCGATGAGCGATGGTTCGCCTCCGCCACGCTGCTGGTCGCCCGGACGAAACCAATTCCAGCATTTCGCATGGTTCGCTTCGGGTCGCTGCTCAGGATAGGCCACGAGGCAGGTTTGTTCTTCGGCGATGAAGTTCATCCGCGTCCCGGCGGCGAAATCCTCCGGCGACTGCGTGCAGCCGTGGAGCATGATGACCAGCGGAATGGCCTGGCAATGATAGCCGCTGGGAATGAAGAGCCGATAGGCGCGGCTCCCGGCGGCGTTGCCATAGCTGCCTTCGAGGAACCGCGCGCCGTCCGGCACGATGTCGTCCATGGACGGGGCCCGCCTCAGCGATCCTTCGATTCCCAGCCCGGCGAGGTTCTTGGCGAGACGCACCGGCGGATAAACGGTGCGTCGCGGTGTCCTCGTCTCTGCGGCATCGGCCTTGGCGTCGAGGAGGGTGATCGGCGACTCTCGATCTGTACGGGCAGAGCCGTGTGTGGTGGGTGCGGTGACGTCCGGCGCGTTCTCACCCCGAAGCATGCGCTGGATCAGCGCGGTTGCTTCAACGAGCTGCCCCGACCGCGTCAAGCGTGTGGCTTCGCGAACCATGTCCAGTTTCAGCATGGCCCTACCTCGTTCTGTCAGCGAGAGCGGATTTGACGGCGGGACTGGCGTGCAGGGCTCCCAACACGGAGACCGAGGCAATCGTCGCGCGAGCGAGTTCGGGCGTCACGTCTGGGGCGATGGTGGCAAGGCCCAGAACATTGATGTGCAGCATCTCGCCCGCCCGCCGCGCCGCCTCGAGATCGTCGCGGCTGTAGTGCCGGAGCCCGAGGTCCAAACTCTTTCGGACCGTGGACTGCTTGACCACGTCGGCATGACGTTCGAGCTGATTGCGGATTGCCGTTCGGATGAAATCAGTACGGTTCGAGTAGAATCCTTCCTGGACCATCAAGTCGATCTGACCGAGGTCGACGAAGCCAAGATTGATCGTGATTTTTTCCGAGTCGGAGGGCTTTGGTCGGATTTCGCGGACGTTGCTGGCCATCATTTCCATCCATTCTCCATCTGCAAGGATGGTATATGGATGGAGAGCCTGGGCATTCAGGGGGGGGGTGTCCCCCATTGATATGACGTGAAGTGCAGGGGAGAGTACTGGTCAGCCTTCTCGATCGGATCGAGCCTAGGTTGAGGCGCGCTGAACGCGCCGCCAGCCCGAGGAGGGTGCTAGGGGACTGCCGCGGCCGATAACGCAGGCTGAGGTCCTGCCGTGACGTTCTTCAGCCATAAGCCATGTGAATACGAGTGAGCAATTATCGTGGGATTTCCATGGAGGATCCGCTCTTCGCCCGTTTTCGGCTTGCCATCGAGGAAAGCCGCAGTCTTCGCCCGCAACATCAGCACCTTGCCGACGCGCCCACGGGCAGGTGGTGGAATTGAAGCGGGGCGTCCTTGAAAGCTCGATGTGCCGCGCCGAAGCGCAACGCGAAGACCGAAAAGGGTGATGCGTCGAAAGGCAATGCGGTGATTGAAGGTTGCGGTGCGGCGAAGCTCAATCGGTGCTGCGCTTGGCAGGCCGCATGTCCGCTCCGCTATGAAGCGCATGACGAGGTCGGCCGCCGAGCACGGCTGGAAATCGTAGCTTACCGCGCCCACAGTCGATGGTGAGCGTGCCTGTCGGATTCGCGTTCCCAAAGTTCGACGTGCGCGAGCAGGGTTTCGTCATCGACCAGGCTCACAGTCGCGATCAGCCGCCGAAAGATTTCCGCGCTCGAAGCCTCATTGAGGGAGGAGGAGCGCATGGCCGCCTGGATCGGCGCCAACGTCGCAAGGGTCACGATGGATTACGTGGCCCACGAAACAGCAGGCGGCGTAAGTAGCCCTTTAGCGACGGGCGCTGCGTTGGGAAGGTACTGACCATTTCCGATGCTCTAGCCATGTTCAAAACGCTTGGACCTGCAGTAAGTCGCCTTAGCGCTTGCACTATGCCGGCAGATGGGCCTGTTGCAGATCCCAAGCGTCGCAATCGACGGCAGCAAGTTCAAGGCGGTGAACAACCGCGACCGCAACTTCACGCATGCCAAGATGGCGAGGCGGATGGCGCAGATCGAGGAAAGCGTCGGTCGATATCTGCGTCAACTCGATAGCGCCGATCGGCAGGAGCCATCGGAAGCGATCAGCATCAAGACGACGAGGATCAAGGAAAAAATCGCTCGGCTGAAGCAGGAGATGAGCCGCCTGGAAGTTGATGCGCGGATGCGCAACACGCCGGATCAACAGGTATCGCTCACCGATCCGGATGCCCGTTCGATGGCCAAGCGGACGCGGATCGGTTGTCGT
This sequence comes from Bradyrhizobium sp. USDA 4354, assembly GCF_054060315.1. Lineage (NCBI taxonomy): Bacteria > Pseudomonadati > Pseudomonadota > Alphaproteobacteria > Hyphomicrobiales > Nitrobacteraceae > Bradyrhizobium > Bradyrhizobium sp. USDA 4354. The sequence continues at coordinate 3,723,108 of NZ_JBSSDC010000001.1, forward strand.
CGGCTACAATGTCCAGGTCGCGGTGGATACCGAACAGCATCTGATTGTTACGCACGAGGTCATAAACGTCGGCAACGAATGTGGGCAGCTTGCTCGGATGTCGAAGCAAGCCAAAAAGTGCTCGAAGTGGACAAACTCGAGGCGGTCGCCGACCGTGGCTACTTCGACGGAGAGGAGATATTAGCCTGCGAAGAGGCTGGCGTTGCAGTCACCTTGCCAAAGCCCATGACGTCGGACGCCAAGGCGGAGGGTCGGTTCGGCAAACAGGACTTTGTCTACCTGCCTGATGAGGACGTCTACCGCTGCCCATCCGGCCAGCTGCTGCCCTATCACTACATCAACATCGAGCATGGAATGACGCTGCGCCGTTACTGGTCGACAGCGGCGTGCCAAGGCTGCGCGATCAAGAGCCAATGTACACCGTCCAAGGAGTGCCGCATCATGCGCTGGGAGCGTGAGCATGTGGTCGAGGAGGTCCAGAGACGGCTCGATTCCAATCCCGACGCCATGCGGACGCGGCGCGAGACGGTCGAGCATCCCTTCGGCACGATCAAAGCCCGTATGGGTGCGACCCACTTCCTGATGAAGCGCCTACGGAACGTCGCCGCAAAGATGGCGCTACATGTTCTCGCCTATAACCTCACACGGGTGATGAACATCGTCGGCAAACCGAGCCAGATTACAGCCATCCGCTCCGCCTGAACGCCGGAAAGTGCGTCCACCGATCCGACGCGAGAACCTCGGCCGCCTGCAGTGATTGGCAACCACGGCCGCGTGCCGACCTATCCGTTTGCACACAACCAAGACCCAATTCGGACCTCCCGAGTTGATGCACGTTCATTGCCCCCGTGCCACGGGCCCGGCAAAATGGCACTTGGGGCAATCGGGCTCCGCGATTACCGCTCACACGTGCGCAACAACGTGCTAGGCTCGCTCTTGTCCCAGCGGCGTGGTTAGTCTGGCCGTTCGGAGGGTGCTGTGATCGAGCGGCGGGTTCAAAGGCGACTAGCGGCGATCTTGGCCACTGACGTGGTCGGCTACTCCGCGTTGATGCAACGCGCTGAGGAAGCCACCTACGCCGAGTTCGAGCGGCTGAAGCGCGGAGTAATCCAGCCTGGCCTCTCCCGCCACGACGGGCGACTGATCAAGACTACGGGTGACGGCGCTTTGGCCGAGTTCGCAAGTCCGTCGGCTGCGGTGCGATGCGCGGTGGAGATACAGGAAAGCATCGGGTCGGGTCAAAGCTCCCTTGAGCTACGCATTGGGATCAATCTCGGGGAGGTCATCGTCGGGGCTGACGGCGATCTATTTGGCGACGGGATCAACATCGCTGTCCGACTAGAAGGGGTCGCCAGTCCAGGGGGCATCCTGATTTCCGAAAAGGGTGTACAGCGAGGTCGAGGGCAAGCTGGACGTTCGCTTCGAGGACCGGGGCGAGCAGCAGCTCAAGAACATCTCCAAGCCAGTCCGCGCTTTTGCTATACGCGCGAGAGCGCATAGCCCGCTAAGCGAGAGGCCAAGTGCGGCCCCGCCGCTTCCAGATAAACCCTCCATCGCCGTGCTGCCGTTCCAGAACATGAGCGGCGATCCCGAGCAGGAATACTTCGCGGACGGAATGGTTGAAGAGATCATCACCGCGCTCTCGCGGTTCAAATGGTTGTTCGTGATCGCCCGAAATTCGAGTTTCACCTTCAAAGGCAGAGCGGTCGATATCAAGGAGGTGGGACGCCGGCTTGGCGTCCGGTATGTCCTGGAGGGGTCTGTGCGCAAGGCCTCAGGCAAAGTTCGTATCGCAGGGCAATTGATCGATGCGACTACAGCGGCGCACATTTGGGCGGACAGGTTCGAGCGTGACCTGACGGACGTGTTTGCTCTGCAAGATGAGGTGACAGTCGCCGTTGTCTCGGCCATTCAACCGAAATTGCTTGAAATAGAAATTGGCCTGTCAGCACGTCGGCCATCAGAGAACCTCACCGCCTATGATTTCTATCTTCGCGCTATGCAGCAGTATTACCTAATGACCCGCGAAGGATTGGTCGAGGCGATCAGGCTGGCGCATCGTGCTTTGGAGCTTGACCCTCGGTTCGGCTTTGTCGCTGCTCTGGCGGGTCACTGTCACATGCGGAACGTCATTTGGGGGCATGCTATCGATCCTCAATTCGACCGCAAGGAAGCGGTTCGGCTTCTTCGCTTGGCATTGAGCATCGACGGTGATGATTCGGAAACGTTAGCATTGGTTTCCATGATCTCGGCCTACATGGTCGGCGATTGTGAAAGCGAGATCGAAATGGCTGACCGGGCGGTCGCGCTTAATCCAAATTCATATCGCGCATGGACCTGCAGAGGCCAAGTCTATAGAATTGCGGGGCTTCCGGAGGAAGCGGTCCGGAGCTTTGAACGCGCCATCCGCCTGAGCCCGGTAGACCCGCGGCTACCCATAACGTTTGTTGCGATGGGGATGGCCTTTATTGAGCTTCGCCGCTTTGACCAGGCCATCGTCGCAGGGAATAAATGCCGACGTCAGAACGCCTCCTATTCGACAGCTTACCGCTGTCTCGCGTCCGCTTTCGCTCATCTCGGACGCGACGCTGAGGCGCGTGAGGCGGCGGCGCTCCTGCTTCAGCTCGATCCCGCCTTTACAATATCCGCGTTGATCGCCCGGGGCGGGCACTCAAACGCGACGCTTTTGATCGAGGGCCTTCGGAAAGCGGGGTTGCCTGAATAAGCCGCTATCGCCTGTGCCGACGAAGTGATTTGAATGGGGCCTTGCTTTGCGGTGCGAGTCCGGAAATGGCCCATCGGCGAAGCTGCGGCTCGTCCCTTTTGCGGCCTGCTTCACAAGGTCTAGCGGACGCGAATTGCCGGCCTTAAGCTTTCTCCAGTTTGGCGATCCTGACGTTGAGGACCCGTCCCTCTCCTGGGTCGCGCCTGACAACTGACCGCCGGTCTCGCCGCCGATTTCGATCCGTGTGCCGCTGACATGGCTGTTTTGCTGGGCGGCATGCTGTTTGAGTACGTCCGCGGGACCGCGTACGCCGGGGGCAGCGCCGCTGAGGTGATCCATACCGTCTATTTGACCGAGAAGTAGGGTGTCAGCAAAGGCGGATTCTACCCGAATGAATGGCGTGCTAAAGTCGACCTGAGACCCTGCGAACAGACCGTCCCCGCCGGGCCGCTGGTCAAGCGTTCCGCCAAGTATGCGACGCAAATCCCAGAATAGTTGGCGGCGTAATGCGCCCACATTAGTTCGTTGTCGTTGGTGTCGCTAAAGCAACAAATTCCAATTTTTGGCTTGCTGCGGAGAACACCCTTAGTCCACCCCGTGGTGTCGATAAACTTCGGAACGTCTGGTTGGAAGATCCTTCCATCGGATCGTTCAAACGCCGAAATTCGGACAACCATAGATACTGCTCCTAATAGCAGAGATTTTGCGTTGATGGTCTCGTCTGTTATCGAACGGTACCGAATTAACAGCCGCGGCAATACCGGGAGATCAAGTTGAGCCATTGGAGAAATTCCTCCAATCTAAGTTCATGTTTATTTCCTCGCATTGGCAGTGAATCAATTTGTCACGGTTCGATTCAGCTCCCCAATTCAGGTAGTTTGACGCAGCACGAGGCGGCATTCTAAATCTCTCCATCGGAAATGGGGGAGTCCTGCAATGACCGGCGGAAGCATCGGCTCGCGAACCGCGCCGGCGAGTGACGCGCCTCCAAAGCCTATGAGCCCGTCGGAGCGGCTCGACGCGATTGACGTGCTGCGGGGATTGGCCCTGTTCGGCGTGCTCGCCATGAACATCGTGACCATATTTCGGGTCTCCTTCTTCGCGCCGTTCTTGCCGAACGCGGAGCCGGCGGGGCCGCTCGACCGGGCGGTGGCGGCGGTGCTGACGGTCGCCGTCGACTTCAAGGCGCTTGCGCTGTTCTCGCTACTGTTCGGCGTCGGCCTCGCCATCCAATTCGAGCGGCTTGCCGGCAATGCACGGCGCATGATCTTGCTCGTGCGCAGGCTCGTGGTGTTGCTGGCGATTGGCCTGGTGCATCTCTGTTTGATCTGGAACGGCGACATTCTCGTCGAATATGCGCTGGCGGGCTTCGTGGTGCTGCCCTTCCTCGGCGCCGCGCGGTGGCTCATGGCGGGTGCAGCCCTGCTGCTCCTGGGGCTCTACGTGACCATGCCGGTGCTACCGGCCATCGTGCCGCTGCCGCGTGCAGCCGAGATGGCCGCTCTTGCCGCAGACGCGACGCGTGCCTACGGCACGGGCGGATTTTTCGATGTGCTCGCGTTCCGGATCCGCGAGGTGCCGGCGATTTTTCCGCTGCACGTCATGGTCTTTCCGCGCACTGTCGCGCTGTTCCTGGTCGGCGCCTTCGCATGGCGCAGCGGGGTTTTGCGTCGGGCTTCGGCGAACCGGCGCCTGCTGTTCGTCGTCGCAACCGTTGGCATTCTTCTCGGCGGCGGATTGAGTCTCGCTGCAGCAGGACAAGAGCTCTTCGATTGGCCGTCGCTCGGGCGCGCGCATTTTCCGGTGGAACAGCTGGGCGCGGTCGTGTTGGCCCTGGGTTATGCGGCCGCAGTCATCGCCGCTGTGAACCTGTCGGGCGGGCGGAGGATGCTGGGCTGGGCCGCGCCGCTCGGCCGCATGGCGTTCACCAATTATCTGGCGCAATCTGTGATCTGCGGCTGGATCTTCTACGGCTGTGGTCTAGGCCAATTTGGCCGCCTCGGCGTGGCCGCGACACTGGCGATCGGCATTTTGGTGTATCTCGCGCAGGTGGTGTTCAGCGCATGGTGGCTGCGCCGCTATCGGTTCGGTCCTGTCGAGTGGCTCTGGCGCTCGTGCATGTATGGGGTATCGCAGCCGATGCCGGCAACGGTCAATTTACTCATCATGCGCGCGACCATAGCAGATTGATGCGGCCTCCAGATACCCAAGCTGCGTTCTGCTTCAAGCGGAAGCCGCCCCAGCGGGTACGGCTGGTTTTGGCCCGTGCCTGACCTTGGCTCAGAGCACCGCAACGTCTGCTTTCTGAGGGTGACCCGAACAGAGCCATGCGAGCCGCCCAAGGCAGCCGTTGACCTGCGTTACAAGTGGTTTCGCCGAGCTGGCGGTGAGCGGTCTTGCATCAATGTATCCGGCCTTTGATTGGAGCATTTGCTCCGGGCCATCATGGATATCAGCGCGCGTGCGTTCTCGTTAGCAGACAGGCCTCGATTGGGCCATTTGGGTCACCAGTGTTCGCATGCGCCGGGAAGACCGAACCTCCATCTCGTCTCATCCTCTCGCAGACCTCGGCTGGAAATTGTTGATAGGGCTACGTCATCGCTTGCTCCTCATATCGCTCAGTTCCTTTGTTCGAGCCAAGGGCCGTTCCTTCGTCCCGGCCCGCGGAACGTCGATCGCGTCGCGCGCAGAGGCGGTCAAGGCCAGCCGTCGCGCTTGGCTTGCGGCGGGCTCCGGCGTTGCCAGGCTGCGCCTTGACCGCGCCGAGCACGGCGCGAGGATCAAGCAGGTCGGACGCCTGCCTCGTCGGTCCTCGTCAGCTCGAAGGCGCGTCCTTTCTGCCAGCACCGCCCAGGCGATGCGGGCAAGCTTGTTGGCGAGCGCGAGCACGTTGTGGTGCAACCGCCTTTTGGCGACTTCGATCCAGGATTTGAGCCCGTAACGTTCCCGGTTCTTTATCCTGACCAGCACAACCCATGCCGCCTGCACGAACAGAACGCGCAGGTAGCGATTGCCGCGCCTCGAGATTTTGCCGAGGATCGTGCGGTCTCCCGTCGAGATCTGCTTGGGCACCAGTCCGAGCCAGGCGCCGAAGTCGCGGCCTTTGGAGAATACGTCTCCAGTGCCGATCGCGGCCACCATGGCACTCGAAATGATCGGCCCGATGCCAGGCACCGTCATCAGGCGCGAACATGCCTGATCTTGACGGCCAGTGCTTCGATCTCGCCGGATGTTCCCCGGCCGGTCTCGTCTTAAGCCCCTCAGCCGCAGGGCCGGGCCGTGCTGGCCAAGCATGCGGGTTAAAATGCTCACCGTTCGTCTCATCGGTCTCGATGATTACAGCGTCCGAGAGGACGGCCGCCCGATCGGCCGCATCAGGCTCGCGACCGAGCATTCACCCGCTACATGGCTCTGGCACATCACGGTGCCGATCTCTTATCGTGCATCGTTCGGCGATGCGCCGAGTCTCGACGAGGCGAAGGGCCGCTTCAAGGTGGCATGGAAAGCGTTCAAGCAGAAACACGGCGCTGAAGCGCTAGCGAAGGCGTTCGAGGAGATGGGGAACGCCAACCGGCCGGGACGGTTCGGGCGGTGATCCGCGCTCGCCGATCAGCGCTTCATCCGCCTTTTCTGTACGCGCTTTTGCAAGATTCTCATTCAGCGCATCGACCGCTGCCTGCAACTCCCGCCGCCGCGCGTCTACGGCAAGCAACGGGACAGCTCCGATAGTGACCAGCTGCTGCCGAGCTATGTCACGCTCCTCCCGAAGTAGCGCGACCTCCGCTCTCAGTTGCGCCAGTTTTGAGGAAGCCTCCTTGATCTGCGCATCTGCTGAAGCAAGCCTCGCGTTCAGCTGGTCCGTCTCCTCTAGGAGCTTGCGCGCAAATGCGGGCGCCGAAAAATGGCACGATCTTCTCTTGACTTACCTGATGCTCGAAAGCCGCAAAAATGAAAGCCGGTCATTGGAAATGCTGCACGATCACTGGTTGAGTAGGATTTCAGAACAGCATTGCAGGTTCAAGCGGGATGAGAGGGCCGCAAGCAAGTTCTCCAGTCGATTTCTGCGATCACAGTGTGCTGCGCCGCAAACCGATCATCGCAATCATCCGCAACCGCGTTCCGATGCAGAACCTGAGACTGTTACGAGCATTTTGGGAAATTAAAGGATCGCGCTACGCGGGCAGCGATCATCGTGGGCTGCTGCCTGGCAAGCGACGCGGAGCAGATCGCCAAAGGCGACTTTATGAAAGTGCAATCGGCTCGGGGCACAAGAGCCTCAAGCCGAAAGCGGAAGTTCCTTGGCGGACACAGTTAATGAGAACGCAAGAGCCCAATTCTGTATTTTGTGACTGAGCTAGCTGTGAGCCGGAAGGTCGTTTGTTCGCCCAGTAAAACGTTGGTGCGAATATCTCTAGGGGCACGTGACCGAATTTGCGCATCAGCGGACTACTGACTCGAACCGCCAACAACCGGCGACAGCGGCCCACGACCCTCGAAACAGCCTACACGGGGGACCCTTTCCCCGCCCGGAGATATTGCTACTTGTTGAAAATGCCCATGCATGACCGACGCCCGTTCCCGCTTCAAGAAAGCCGCAACGAAATCGCAACGAATTGGGTGAAATGACCGTGAACAAAACGGGACGGAAACGTCTGCCACATCGAGAAATATCAATAACTTAAAAGATGCGCACTGCGTTCGGGACGCAGCAGCCACCCCCAGTCGGATCGGGACTTGAAGCGAATGTCGGCAGAAGGCCGCCTGCGACGGCAGAAACTTAGAACCGTGGCCTTAACGGCGGGAGCTTTTTCTTTCGTGCGTACTTAAAGATGTCTGAGATATCCAAGTCGTCGAGTTCGTCCTCTGTCCAACCGAGATCAATCAGCGTTTGGCGTGCATTGGCCAGACGGCCGCGTGATCCCTCAGCTTCGTCAGACTCGTCGTCCATTAGCTATAACCTCCGCAGTTAGGTTGAACCTAGCTTCCGCCGCGGAAAGTCCAAAGAGGGAGATGGCCCTCGTTCTCGCCTATAGCCTTCGGGGCAGCGATATCGCGACCGTCCGCCATCAAAGCCGCCCCGTCCGTTTGGCCAATCCTGCGCATCTCATTTATTGGCACCAGGATCGCGGCAGCGGCATGTAGGCCATGGCGGGGTAAGTGCCCCTATTGTGCCCCAGCTTTTCTTGGGCACGCCGGAAGGGAATTGGTTCGCTAAGTCAATGATTAAGATGATCGAATGGTAGTAGGCGCACAAGGGATCAAACCTTGGATACTTCTCCCGTGTGGACCTTGAGGTCGCTGGTTCATATATCTTATCTACTAAAATTCTCTATTATCGCGAATTTACGCAGGTCAACTCGACAATTCAGGGGCTCGTTTGATAATTTATGTGTAAATATTCGCAATTTTTGAGAATTTAGGCACATGAGCCAGAGTCGCCGGGCGCGTCTTCCCAAGGGGCGTGCGCAACTTCAGAGGGTTCTTGCCGCGTCGGGCGATGTTATTCATATCGCCGATGTCGAGGAGGCACTTGCTCTTTCGCGGGTCGAGGCGGCCAAACGGCTCGCCCGCTGGCGCGAGCAAGGCTGGCTCAATCGGGTGGGAACAGGCGCCTATGTGCCGGCGGCGATCGATACTCTGGGCTCGGAACGTGTGCTCGATGACGCTTGGGTTCTGGTGCCAGCACTTTTCGCGCCCGCCTACATCGGCGGCCGTACCGCCGCCGAGCACTGGGACCTCACCGAACAGATTTTCAAAGACATCGTCGTCATCACCGGCCAGGCCCTTCGTACAAAGAAGCAAAAGCGGCACGGTTTCGATTTTACGCTCAAGCACCTGCAGACCGAGAAAATTTTCGGTACTAAGACAGTCTGGCGGCATCACAGCAAAGTGCCGGTCTCTGACGTACACCGGACCGTCATTGACATGCTCGATGACCCAGCCATCGGCGGCGGCATCCAACAGGTCGCAGACTGCTTGAACGCCTACTTTAAGAGGTCTGATCGCAGCGATCCCAAACTGATCGAATATGCCGACCAACTCGGTAACGGTGCCGTGTTCAAGCGCCTCGGTTTTCTGACCGAGCGGCAGGACGGGGGAGGAACGCTTGCTGCGCAGTGCCGCATGAGGCTGACAACCGGTCACGCAAAGCTTGATCCCGCTTTGGAATGTAAGCGACTCATCTCAAAATGGCGGCTCCTCATTCCCTCGTCCTGGGCACGTGGAGACGATCCTTGATCGACAAGCGCGAAATCCTTGATCTCGCCGCGCAGACCTCGCTCACACCGCATGTCATTGAGAAGGACTACGTCCTTGGCTGGATGCTCGCTGGCATCTACGCCCATGAAGAACTCGCCGAGAGCTGGATTTTCAAGGGCGGGACCTGTCTCAAGAAGTGCTTCTTCGAAACCTATCGTTTTTCTGAGGATCTCGATTTCACGCTACGCAATGAAGCGCACCTGGACGACGCGTTTCTCAAGCGGGTCTTCGCCGAAGTGGGGGCCTGGGTTTATGAGGAATCTGGCATCGAAGTCCCCGTGGATCAGCAGGAATTTGACATCTATCGCAATCCGCGCGGCAAACTCTCCTGCCAGGGCAAGATCAGCTATAAAGGGCCCGTCTCGCCCACCCGGCCTCTGCCCCGCATCAAACTCGATCTGACGGCCGACGAAAGCGTCGTACGGGCGCCAGAGACTGTCGACATTTTTCATCCCTATTCAGACGCGCCTGAAGACGGCATCGAGGTGCTCGCTTACGACTATGTCGAGGCGTTCGCCGAAAAATTTCGGGCCCTCGCCGAGCGCACGCGGCCGCGTGATCTCTACGATGTCGTCAATCTCTATCGCAACACCGACGCGCGCCCCGAGCAGCAACAATTTGCTGCTGTGCTACGCGAGAAATGCGCCTTTAAAGGCATCGAATTGCCGCAGCTCGGTGATATTGAGATCCATCGGGCGGACGTTGAAGCCGGCTGGATGGGAATGCTGAACCACCAGCTTCCGGCCCTGCTGCCAATAGCTTCATTCTGGGAAGCCCTGCCCGAGATTTTCGAGTGGCTGCATGGTCGCGTCGTGGCGCCAGTCCTGCCAGCGATGGCCATGGCGGTCAGCGCGCCGCTCATTCAGGAGCGCGTCATCGGCTTCCCGACTGGCTTCCAAGGTCAGTCTTTCATTGAGACCATTCGCTTTGCGGGCGCCAATCGGCTTGTGGTCGACATTGATTACCGTGACCAGAAAGGCAAGCGCTCAACGCGACCGATTGAGGCTTACTCCCTGCGACGCTCGAAGGCCGGCGACGTCCTTCTCATGGCGGTGCGCGCGGACGATGGCCAGCCGCGCAGCTATCTGCTCAACAGTATCCTTGGCGTAACGCCCACTCAAAAAACGTTCGCGCCGCGGTACCCGATCGAACTGACGCCAACAGGCGTCCAATCGATCGCTCCAACCGCGCGGCCGGCGTTAACCGTGCCACGCCTATCAACGCAACGCCGCCGGCGGACATCGAGCGGCGGTCCCGTTTACGTCTTCCGCTGCACAGCGTGCGGCAAGCTGTTCGAGCGTAAGACCCATGACAGTCAGTTGCGTCCTCACAAAAACCGGACAGGCTTTCAGTGCTATGGCACCTACGGGACCTATGTTCGCACAAAATACTAGCCAGATGCCTTGAATGCGCGGGCAAGTGCTAGTGCGCCCACAAGTAGTGGAAAAAGTGTTGGGGCAAGCCCGCCTGCCTATTCCGGCCGTGGTAAATTCCCGCTTCATCTTCCAGGAGAGAGGTGCTGCGATCAAAGAGCCCGGTCTGGACGGTCGAGCCCAGGGACAGCCATGCCTCGCGAACGATCTCCGGTTGAGCGATCAAAGACTAGCAGGAGCTTTGAGCTCCGCCTACGCTCGATCGCAAAAATGTCCTCCATCGGCTCGGGGGCATTGTGCGGTTGGCTTCAATTGGAAATGGCTGACGACCTGTCGGCTTGGCCCGTGACCGAGCCAATCTGGCAAAGGCCCTCGTCCTGCGAGCGACTTACCGATAGCGGAGAAGGCGACCGTACTAATTGCCTGCTGCTGGCTTCGCAGATGGTCTTCAAGCAACTTATTTCGAGTGACGTAGCCCGCGTTCACCCCTGGGATTGAATGGTTCATCAGGAGCTTTGCGTCGAATTCAGAGACACCAGCAGCGGTGGCAATCGTTCGGAATGTTTGACGAAGGTCGTTACCCCACTTTGACAGGACCCCTCGATCTTCCTTCGTTTCCGCCAAGTGTCCCGCGGCGCTCTCAGCTGGGAATAACCATTCTTGAGCTTGAGACGGATACATTTGCCTACCTAAACGAAGTACTCGAATGAGGCACAGGATCATTTCCCGGGAGAGCGGGATATCGAACGCTCGCTTGCTGCCACCCTTCGGTTTGGGGATGTGCAGCGTTCGCCGCCGAAAATCGATGTGACCGGGTTTGGCCTGCTGCAAGGCCGCCGGCCTAGACCCACATAGCAACGTGAATAGATGGAATTCTCGCCGGACTGGGTTATCGAGGTTGGCCAGTTCAAGAAACCATCCTTTCAAATCGCCGGCGCCCATACCAGTATTTCTGCGCTCTTCCTGATTCCAGTCGACAGCATCTGCGGGATTGTCACGCGGCAGCGATCGATTGGTCTTCCGGGCATGATTGTAGATGGCCCGCAGCGTCCGCATGCTGCCATTCGCTATATAGGGGCCATTTTCCTTAGTAAGCTGATCGTGCTTTTCCGCGACGCTGGCCGGATCTTTCGCGAGATCAAGCAGAGGGGTGTCGAGCCACTCCGCAAAAAGGCGTTCGACGTGATCACGATAGCCATTGACCGTTTTCTCGCTGCGGCCTTTGCGGATCAGGTGGGCTTCTAGGTAACGTTGCCAAGCCTGCTTGAGGCTAACGGTCGCCAAGGCGGCTTTCTGGTCGGTCCCGGCTTGTTCGGTATCTCCGCCTCGGCTCGCTTTGGGGTGCAGTCCCTTGCTGATCTGAGCAAGATGCTCCTTGGCAATCGCGCGCGCTGCTCGGGTCGTCAGCTCGCGGGCATCTCCGATCGACACTCGGATGGATGATGCCCGCTTCTTTCCTAGCCTAAGATCGCCCTGGACGGTGAAGGTCCTTTTTCGCTTCCCAACAACGACAAAGAAGCCCTTCAATTCGGTGTCGCGAGCAAGGTACCAGCCATCTTTCGGGGTGGGCAACTGCGCGATCGCTTTGTCACTCAGGAGGATGCGAATATCGGTCATGAGGATGAGGGAGACTGCTAAAACGGTTTTCAAACGGTTTTGGCGGATCGAGCTGTTTGGAGGTGTGGGCTCGACGGAGCGCGAAACTATGCGAGAAACGCCTATAAACAAAGGGCTTCTCGAAGACTCGTCGTAGCGCGGCGTGCATTCGGAAACTGCAGCGAAGGATTGATCTTGAACTCTTAATCAGCGGGTCCCAGGTTCGAGCCCTGGTGCGCCCACCATATAAGACCTTCTCGATCAATCGCTTGGGCGAGCCGCTTTTCGAGAACAAAACGGGTCTCGTGCGAAATTTCTTGTAATCGGACGTTACACGGCCGGACCGGGCGTCGACCTTTCCTTTGCTTCTGTACCTTCACCCATTCGATACAGCGCGGAAATCCGATGATGCAGGCCGATCACGTGCTCATCGTAGATCAGGATACAAGAGCGAGCAAAACGGGCAATCTGTTCTGCCCGTCGCCGCAGGCTATTGATTTGCTCTAGTGTCGACCTGGCTATCAAAGGTCTGTCGTTCCGCCTCCGGCCGTAACATGGCGGTGAGGTCGTAGAGACGGGCGACCGCGGCGAGCAAATGAATCCGCTTCCGAGGGCACCACAAGCCCGCAATATGTATGTGCGGCTATCGCTTGCCACAGTCCGGGCCGTAAATTGTACGAAGATCCTGTGGTCGCTTGTCAGGCGAGGGCTTGCAGGTGGCGATGTAGGGATGGGCGATGTCGTTCCGAGTCGGCCGACGCCGACTTTACCTGGATGGGCCTGGATATATCGAGCGGCAGTGCTCGCCGGCTGGAGACGTTGCGCACGGCGAGACCAGAGCGGATGCTCGCGACACCGGCGATCCGGGATATGCGTGCAATCAGATTTTCGAGGTCGGAGACGTCGGACACAATGGCACGCAACAGATAGTCCTGATCTCCGACCATGAGATAGCAGTCCATGATTTCGGCGATGCGGCCGACTTCAATAGCAAAGCCGTCGCGGACACTCTGCACGTGTTTTTCCAATGTCACCTGGATAAACGCCATGACGCGCAGGCCGACAATCTGCGGATCGACCACGGCGACGCGCCGATTGATCACGCCGAGCCGCTCCAGATTCTTGACTCGGGCAAGACAAGGGGACGGGGAGAGGTTGACGCGCGAGGCCAGCTCGACATTGGTGAGACTGGCGTCATTCTGAAGTTCTTGCAGGATCCGCAGATCGATTTTGTCCAGCGTGTCAAAGCTCATCGAGACCTCCTTACCTTTCCCAAATACCGGCCGGGCGAGTTTTTCTGGGTAAGAGCCGCAGCTTCGGGTATTCGAGGAGGCTAAGGCGGCTCTGGGGGTCTGTATTTCGCTAAATTGTCATCTTATATCGAAAAACAGACAACCTTGAAATTTATGTCATAAGCCGCCCTTCGAGCTGACCAATATCGATCCAATCGGCTGATCAGGAATGGATCAAATTGCTCAATCGGCGTGCTACGTTCTCGCCGGGTTGGGTCGAAGGACCGGGAACGCGGTGCAGCAGAAAAGTCGGCACGGAGCGCTCCGCGCAATCGTTTCTGCCGTCGATCGGGTCAAGCCTCTCACAATACGGTAGCTCATTCAACGCGGATCCCGTTAGCTTATCGGGCATGATGGATGCAGACATTCTCAAGATCAGGCGTGAACCGGACCTCGTCGTCCTCACGATGAACCGGCCTCCCGCAAACGCCCTCAATTATGCGCTGATTGCGCGCTTGCTCGAAGAGATCAGGCGCCTGGAATCCGAGCCGGAACCGCCCGGCATCGTTCTGACCGGCGAGGGAGATCGCTTCTTCAGTGCTGGCGGCGATATTCGCGAAGTCACCGGGCTACAAGTCGCCGCGCCGCGCATTCGCTTTTTCCATGCAGTGTTGTGCGCGTTCGAGCGCTATCCGGGTCCCGTGGTCTGTGCTGTGCGCGGTTACGCGGTCGGTGGCGCCCTCGAATTTCTCCTGCATTCCGATCACGTGATTGCCGACCACAAGGCCCAGATCGGCTTTCCCGAGATCAATCACGGCCTTCTGCCGGTGGCCAAAGGCATGCGCCAGGCCGCGCTGCGGCTGGGAAAGCGGGCGGCGCAGGTCTTGCTCTATTCAGGAGTCCTCGTCGATGCAGGGAAAGCGATGCAGATCGGTGCCTTCGACGAAGTGGTTAACACCGACACCGTACTGAATCGCGCGATCGATGTCTGTCGGGACTTCCGAAGCAAGGACCCAAAACTTTTTGCGGCCATCAAGCGATCGTTGAATTTGACGGGCCAGCTAAGCGATGATCAGCTTGAACAGATGACGGTCGACGACCTCGGCCAATATCTCGACAACGACGACTCCGCGGATGCCCGCGCGCGGTTTCTCGCCAGGAAATGAAAGCAAGATGACGGACGATGCATCCGCAGACGCCCTGAAGCTCGAGCTCATGACGTTCGAGGAGGTGGCGGCTGCGTTGAGGGACGGCTTCGACACCGTGCTCGTGCCGTGCGGCGCGATCGAGCAGCATGGACCCCATCTGCCCCTGTGCATGGATGCCGATCATGCCGAGCATCTGGCAGTGTTGATCGCTCGAGACCTTGGCAAGACGCTCATTGCGCCGACCATCAAGGTTGGCTGCTCGTCGCATCACCTAGCGCTGTCAGGGACAATCTCCCTGCGCAACGAGACGTTCGAGGCGGTCTGCCAGGATTATTGCACCAGCCTCGCCCTGCACGGCTTCAGGCGCATTCTGTTGTTCTCGGGCCATATCGGCAATTTTCCCGTTCTGGCGGACATGCTGCCGCGCTTGCTCCGGGCAACCGACGGCCAGGCCCGCATCGCCGCCTATACGGACTCCCAAGCCTGGATCGGATGCTGGAGGCATGCCGTCCAGGCTGCCGGAGGCGATCCGGAGAATGTCGGTGGTCACGCGGATATTGCCGAAACGTCTCTGATGCTCAAGCTTCGGCCTGAGAGTGTCCGCTTCAATCGCTTCGTGCGCGGCCATCTCGGCGCATTGACACCCGATCAACTGGATCTGATGTGGAAGAACGGCATCGTGTCCGTGTCCAGAAACGGCATCGTTGGCGATCCGCATGGATCGACGGCCGCGATCGGAGAACAATGTTTGCATGATGTCGGCGGCCTTCTGGCGAATTTCTTCCGTACCATGGACTGAGACTTCCGCATCGCTCTTGCCGACATCGCATCAAGACCCCGCAACTACGTTTGCGGGGTTTTTCCGTTCCGAATCCGCAATGGCCGCGCATCACGCCGCGCTCCCTTTGTGCAGCAGGAAATAGGGAAATCCAGATCTCTCGGCGTCACCTTCGGGAGAAAATATCGTTCGACCTATGACAGACTCTTTGCATCAGAGGCGACGCGAAGGGAAACGATGCATGTCACTCAAGTTTGGATTGTGGTCGGAGCAGGAAACGCAGGTCGGACACAGCTATGCTCGCAGACTGCACGAACTTGTCGACGAAGCCAGGCTCGCCGAGAAGATGGGCTTCGACTTCGTCGCGCTGTCGGAGCAGCACGTTGCACTCGGTGGCATATCGAGTTCGGCCCCCGAAGTCGTCTTCGGTTATCTTGCGGCTGTTACCCAGCGGATTCGACTCCGCACTGCGGTGACCCTAATGCCTCAGCGCATCAACCATGCCCTGCGTTCGGCTGAGCGGCTCGCCGTCAGCGATATTCTGTCTCACGGGCGGATGGAAATGTATTGCGGCCGCGCGAACACGACGATCGCCATGCGCGCTTTCAACGTCGATCCCAAGGAAACCTTGCCGCAGATGGAAGAAGGCATGGCCCTGCTGCGTAAGGCGATGCGCGAGGACATCTTCACGTTCGATGGTCAGTATTATCAGGTGCCGCCGCGCATGCTGGTGCCGAAGCCAGTGCAAAAGCCATATCCCGTTATCGGCATTGCGGCGACGAGCGAGCGCAGCCACGCCTGGGCGGGCGCGGAAGGCCTGGCTCTCATGAGCGCCACGATTTACCAGGGTTTCGAGAATCAGCAGAAGCTGATCGATGCCTATCAGAAGGCCTGGAAGCGCGACGAGACCGGTCCTCTCGATCGCCCGCGCGTCGGCGTGCCGCTGTTCTTCGGCATCGGGAAGACCGATCAGGCCGCCAAGGACGACTACGCCGAAGCGCTGATGCACTACGCGCGCATCTCGACCGACGCCTATCCGCGTCTCGCCAAGCTCGCCGACGACTACTCCTATATGAGCGAGAGCGTGCCCGCGATGGAGCGTGCAGGCCGCGATTGGGACTATCTGCTCAATCATTCGGGCACCACGGTATGCGGCAGCCCCGATACCGTCATCCGCCAGATCGAGAAATTCCAGGCGATGGGCATCCAGGAGGTGCTGCTGCATCTCGACTCCGTGACTCACGAGAAGATCATGGAAGGCATCGAAATGGTCGGCCGCTACGTCATTCCGCACTTCAACGACCGCAACAACGTCGTTCGCCCGACCGACGAGATACTCGACAGGATCAGGGCGATGCGTCCGCAAAACGATTCGCCGGCGGCCAAGTCGGCCTGAGGAGACCGCCATGACGTCCTATAACTTCACGTATCTGCTCGTTGACAAGCGTCCCAGCGGCGTCGCCGTCGTGACGATGAACCGCCCCGAGCTCCTCAATGCCGTGAACTGGGAGATGCACCACGAGCTCGAGCGCGCCTTCGTCGACCTCGATTCCGACAAGGACGTCCGCGCCATCGTGCTGACCGGCGCGGGCCGCGGTTTCTGCTCGGGCGGCGACCAGAAGTCGCTCGACAAAGTCGCGATCCCGTCGCCGACGCGGGCCGGACGTCACCTGATCCGTAACATCCTGGAGGTCGAGGCGCCCGTCATCGCCGCCGTCAACGGCGCCGCGGTCGGGCTGGGAGCGACGCTCGCCCTGATGTGCGACGTGATCTTCGCCCATTCTAGCGCGCGCTTCGCCGATACCCACGTCACGGCGGGCGTCGTCGCCGGTGACGGCGGCGCCGTCATCTGGCCGCTCCTGATCGGGCCGGCGCGCGCCAAGCACTATCTGATGACGGGCGATTTCATCTCCGCCGAAAAGGCGGCGACGATGGGGATGATCAACGAGGTGGTGACCGAACGCGACGTCCGCGACCACGCGATCGAATATGCCGAAATGCTGGCGAGCGGTCCGCGCGAAGCGATTGCCTGGACGAAATACTCGGTCAACAAGATCATCAAGGAGTACACCCACCTGCTGCTCGACACGTCGATTGCGCTGGAAACGCTGACCTTTGCGAGCCCCGAGCGCCGCGAGGCCGTCGCTGCCTTCGCCGAGAAGCGCAAGCGTTTCGCGGAGAAGTGACGATGACAGAGCCAACGCGGACGTCTGGCGCCCAATATGCCGACGTGACGATCCCGAGCCTGCTGAGGGCCAGAAGCGTCGAGCGAGCCGGGGAGGTCGCATTCTGTCAGAAGCGAAACGGAGAATGGCTTCGCACCACCTGGCAGGACTACGCTTCGCTCGTCTGCCGCATCTCCGCCGCAATGAAGGCGGTTGGGCTCAATCGCGGAGACCGCGTCGCGATCATGGGGGACGTGTCGCAGGAGTGGCTCTTGGCCGACATGGCCACGATCTGCTCCGGCGCCGTGACGGTCGGCATATACTTTACCTCTTCGCCGGAGGAAGTCGACTACCACCTGCGGGATTCGGGGGCGCGAATTGCCTTTGTCGGCTGCGAGCTGCAGCTTCGCGCCTTTCTCTCCGGCAGCCAGGCGACCGCACTCGAGAAGATCATCATTATGGATCCCGGCTGGAGCGGGGCTTCGCCGGCAAGTAACGTCACGACGCTGGCGGACTTTATCCGCGGGGTCACGGTCGATGCCGGCACGGCGCTGGCCGAAGAAGCCGCTACTGCGAAGGCCTCCGACATCGCAACGATCGGCTACACCTCGGGAACGACGGGTTATCCCAAGGGAGCCATTCTGAGCCATACGGCTCTGCTTTCGGGGGCGCATACGAACATCACGTTCTGTCCACCGCTCGCAACGGAGCCGCAACGGGTTGCCGTGCATCTGCCGATGTCCCACACCGTCGCCCGCGCGCAAGCCACGACAATGCCGCTCATCACGCGCGTCGTACCCTATTTCGGCGAGACCACGGCCGAATTCGCCGCGACGATTCGCGAAGTGAAGCCGACCTTCTACATGGCGCCGCCGCGGTTCTACCAGCGCAATGCGGCGCAGATCCTCAGCAAGGTCCAGTCCGGATCGGCTCGGCTTCGCCAAGACTACAAGCACGCGATGCGGATTGCGAAGACGGTGCTCGCGCGTCGCCAGGCGTGCCGCGAAGCGAATCCCTTTCTCGACGGTCTGTTCGAGGTGTGCTGCGAGAAGGTGTTTCGTCCTCTGCTCGCCGAAGTAGGCTTCGATCAGCTCACCTATCCTTACACCGCCTCGGCGCCGATGCCGTCGGAAGTCATGACCCTGTGGCAGCTCTGGGGACTGAACCTCAAGGAGTGCTACGGCCAGACCGAAATGGTAGGCGGGAATCTCGGCCAGATGGCGGATTGGTCGAAGGCCGGCACTGTCGGCATTCCGGTTCAGGACCCGGCATGGGAAACCCGGGTTCTCGAAGACGGCGAAATGATCGTGCGCGGTCCGGGCCTCTTCAATGGCTATTGGAACAAGCCGGCGAAAACGCAATCCGCGCTGAGGAATGGATGGCTCTATACGGGGGACGTGGTCCAGGTTCAGCCTGATGGGGCCTTCAAGCTCGTCGATCGCAAGAAGGAGATCATCAACACCTCGGGCGGCAAATCGGTCAGCCCGACCCAGATCGAGAACGAACTGCGCCAGAGCCCTTATATCTCTGAAGCCGCTGTGATCGGCGAGGGCAAGAAGTACCTCACGGCCCTGATCGAAGTCGATGCCACAGCCGGCCTGGATTGGGCGCGCTCGCGCGATGATCGGGTGAAGGAATACAAGGACCTCGCCAAATCCGAGATTGTGATCCGCCTGATCGAGGGCGAAGTCGCAAAGGCCAACATGCGGCTCGCGCGCGTCGAGCAGATCAAGTCGTTCCGCATCCTGCCGGAAGAACTCTCGCCCGACACCGGCGTCATGACGCCGACGCGCAAGAAGCGCCGCAAGCCGCTGATGGAGCGGTACAAGTCGCTGATCGACACCCTCTACGACGATTCCGAAGAGCAGCTCATCAAGGATCAATTGTCGCCGGCGTCGAAGTCGCACGGGGGCAGTCCATGAAAATCAAGCACTTGTACCTGACGGCATCGAACCCCGGGGCCCTGGCGCAATTCTATCGCGAGATCGGCATGCCGGTTCGTTTCGCCGATGGCGAGCGATGGATACAGTTCGCAACGGATGGCGCCGCATTCTGCATCGCGGGTCTGGACGAATCGGCCGTGGAGCCGTCCTCGAATGCCGTTGTCGTCTTCGGAGTCGAGAAGCTTGAAGGCGCGCTGGCCAAAGCCGTCGACGCGGGCGGGACGAACATCTCGGGCATCCGCGACATGGGCAGCCACGGCCGTGCGGCGCAGATCCGCGATCCCCAGAACAACCTGATCCAGTTCTTCGAGCGGGCCAAAGCATGAGCGAGGTCGCTGTTGCCGCTCGCCTGGAACCGTGTACCAAAGCCGGAAGAGACGCCATGACTGCCGAAGCCAATTTCGACCCGAACAATCTCGTCGACAGCCCATCGTTCAAGCGGGCGCTGAGAAGCGTGGCTGGCGCGGTGTCGATCGTGACGTCCGGATCTTATCCGTCGCGCCGCGGTCTGACTGTCACCGCCGCCTGTTCGCTGTCCATCGAGCCTTCGACGGTCCTCGTCTGCATCAACAAATCGGCAGGGGCGCACGACACGATTGTCAAGACGCGCTCGTTCGGCTGGAACCTGTTGTCCTCCTGTCATGTGCCGCTCGCCCAGAAGTTCGCCGGGCTTGACGGCAGCAAAGGCGACATCCGCTTCGTTGACGAGGAATGGCGCTCGCTCAGAACTGGCGCGCCCATTCTGATCGGTGCGCTTTGCAGCTTCGACTGCCGCGTCATCGGGGTGCATCCGACCGGCACGCACACGGTCTTTGTCGGGGCGGTGCTGGCCGAACAGCATCGCGACGATCTCGAGCCCCTTGTCTACAGGCACGGGCAATTTGCCGTGCCCGCCAGTCTCGATCCCGCCGGCGCGGAAAAGGCGACCTGAATTATGCACGCTTTGCTTCTCTCATAGACGGAGACCTCGATGACCAGCCTCAAGGAACCACTGATCAACCGACGTGTGGCGATGAAAGGCGCTGTCGGGCTCGCGGCTGCGACGATGGCGCCCTGGGTTCGCGCGGCAGTGCCGCCGCCCGTCAAGGTTGGTGCGATCATGCCGAGTAGCGGCATACTTGCGTTCCCCGGCCAGTCTTGCGTGCGTGGCATCGATCTCGGCGCCAAATTTGCTAGGGAGCGTTATGGCGTCGATATGACCGTCGTCCACGCGGACACGCAGAGCAAGCCGGAGAACGGCAGGATCGCAGCCGATTCTTTGATCCAGCAAGGATGCAACGTCCTGATCGGTGCGTGGGACTCCGGCGCGACCATATCGGCCCTGCAGGCCGCGGAAGCGGCAAAGGTGCCCATGGTCGTGCACATCGCGAGCGCCAACCAGGTCACCTCGCAGGGCTTCACGCAGGTGTTTCGCTTCTATCCGCCCGCCGCGACGATCGTCCGCCAGTCGCTCGCCGAAATGAAAGCGCTGGTCATGAGCGTCAACGATCCTCCAAAGGGCGCTGTCATCCTGCATCTGAGCAACACGATGGGAACGTCGACGGCGACCAGCCTCGACGCGGCTTGGAAGGAACTCGACCTGCCGGTCAAGCTTCTCGAATATATTCCCTACGACGAGAAGGCACGCGACCTCTCGGTCGAGGTGGCGAAAGCGAAGGCATCCGGCGCCGATGCCCTAGTCTCAGTCACCCGCGTCAACGACGCTATCATGATCATCCGGGAGTGCATCAAACAGGCCTGGAATCCGAAGCTGATCTTCTCGCCGAACGGCAATGGCGTGCCGGACAAGGCATTCTACGACGCGCTCGGAAAGTATGCTGATGGCGCGATGTCCTCGAACCTCTGGTACAATCCGAAGGGCGAAGATGCGCGGACGATCGTGGATCGGTTCCAGTCCACCTATGCCAACGAATGGATGGATGCCAATTCGGGATGCGCGTTCGAGGCGGTCCAGATCGTGGCCGACGCGGTCGTGCGCGCCAAATCGGCGGTCTCGTCCGAGATTCACGCCGCGCTGAAGGCGACGGACCTGAAGCCCGTCCTCATGTACAGCGGTCCGATCAGGTTCGATGCCACTGGGCAGAACACCGGGGCAGCCGTGACCGTGTTGCAGGCAAAGGAATCGAAGCCGCACGTAGTCGGGCCCGATGGCATAGCCGAGTACAAGGCGCAGTATCCCCTCGTGCCGTTCGAGAAGCGCTAGATGCTGACATTGTGGGGCAATGTCCTTGCAAGCGGGATCCTCATGGGTCTCGTTTACGGCATCATCGCGCTGGGGCTGACGATCATCTTCGGCGTCATCCGCATCGTCAATTTTGCGCACGGTGCGATGGTCGTGTTCGGCCTCTATGTCGGCTATTGCGCCGGAGCCTGGTGGGGGATTCCGACGATCGTCGCGGCCGTCGGCGCCGGCGCTCTGCTGTTCGTGTTCGGCTACGGGCTCGAGACGTTGGTGGTGAAGCGGTTCGTCACGCGGCCGCACCATATCCAGTTCATTTTGTTCATCGGCATTTCGCTGGCCCTCAGCGGAGCGCAGCTGATCGCGTTCGGGCCCGACCCGCGCCCCTCGGTCTCGCACCTCTCCTTCGAGACCGTCGCCCTTGGGCCGATTCGGCTAGACCTTGCCAGGCTGCAGGCGGCAACGGTTGCGGCAGTGATGATCCTGGCGCTCGCCGCGTTTCTTAAATACTCGACGTTCGGTCGGTTCATCCGTGCCGCCGCCGACAACCGGCTGGGCGGCCTGATGGTCGGGCTGCCGATCCCGAAGATCTACGCCATGACGTTTGGCATCGGCGCGGCCTGCGCGGGCGTTGCTGGTGCGCTGATATCGCCCTTGTTCGATGCCCAGCCGTTCCTCGCCGTCGATTTCACGCTGCTGGCGTTCGTCACGGTAATCGTCGGCGGTCTCGGAAGCTTCGTGGGAGCTCTCGTTGGCGGGCTGACCATCGGTCTCACGGAAGCAGTTGCGGCGCTGTTGTTTGCCCCCTCGCTGAAGTCCGCGTTGTCTTATGGTCTGCTGATGATTGTCCTGATCGTGCGTCCAAGAGGGTTCTTCGGTGCAAAAGAATCGTAATGCCTTACCGGATCGTGGTGCAGTTCTCGGCTGTCTGGCCGCCTTCGCCGTCCTGGCGATGCTCGGCGGCGTGTTGAACCCCTATCTGATCTCGCTGCTGACGATCGTGTTTCTGTTCACCTTCATCGGTCAGTCGTGGAGCATCATGCTGGGGCTCGGCGGTCAGCTCTCGATTGGTCACGCGCTGTTCGTCGGCATCGGCGCCTACTCGGTCGCGGTCCTCAACATCCGCTACGGTCTGAGCCCGTGGCTCGGATTGGTCGTCGGCATGGCGCTGGCAGCCATTGTCGGCGCGACGCTGGCCTGGTTGAGCTTTCGCTTTGAGGTCCGTGGCATCTATTTCGCGCTGCTGACAATCGCCGCGGCCGAGTTTGCCCGCGTCGTGTTCAGCGGCTGGGAATTCGTCGGAGCCATGCAAGGCTTGTTCTTCCCGGCGCAATCCGGGCCGAACTCGTTCTGGATGCTGCGTGGTGATGCGCGCTTCTACTATTTCGTTTCGCTTGCCGCAGTTTTGCTCGGCGTCAGCGCCACGGCGCTCATTCGCCAATCCTTCCTCGGTTATGTGTGGCGCGCGATGCGCGGCGACGAGGACGCCTCACGCGCGCTCGGTGTGCGGACGTTCCTGCACAAGATCCTCGTCGTCTCGTTCTCCGGCGCCTGGGCCGCGATCGGTGGGGGACTGCTCGCGCTGGTTCAAGGCTCGGTATTTCCGGATTCGATCATGGGCATGGGCATCTCGGTCGACATCCTGGTCGGTCCCATCGTCGGCGGGCTCGGAACGGCGTTCGGGCCGCTGATCGGGACTCTCATCACGCTGCCGCTGGATCATCTCGCGAGCGCGATCGGCAACAAGTTCGGAATTCCGGGTCTCAACAACGTCGGCTACGGCCTCGCCCTGATTGCCGCCGTCTGGCTGCTGCCGGATGGGATCTGGCCAGCGATTGTCAATTCGGCCAAATCCATCACCAAGGTTTCCTGGTTTGGCAACCTTCAGAGGAGCATGTCAAGAAGTGGCTGATCTTCTCGAACTCGACGGCGTCTCGCGCCGGTTTGGCGGATTGCTTGCCGTCGACAATGTGAGCTTCCGCCTGAAAGGCGAAGGCATCACCGCGCTGGTCGGACCGAACGGCGCCGGCAAGACGACATGCTTCAATCTCATTGCCGGCGCTCTCCCCCCGACGCAAGGGTCGATCAGGTTCGGGGGCGAGATCATCTCCGGCTTTCCGGCAGAGGACATATGCCGGCTCGGCATCGGCCGTACCTTCCAGGTCGTCCGGCCAATGCGCGACATGACCGTTCTCGAGAATGTCATGATCGGTGCGTTCAGCTGGACCCGAAAGGTGGGTGAGGCGAGGGACGCAGCGCGCGAAGCGCTTGACATGGTGGGGCTCGGACCGAAGGCCGAGGCCGCCATCAGCAAGCTGACGCTCCCCGACCGCAAGATGCTCGAGACTGCCAAGGCGCTATCGACCCGGCCACGCCTGCTTCTGCTCGACGAAGTGATGGCCGGGCTGCGGCCTCCTGAGGCCGCGGCTGTGGTCGCGGTGCTCAGGCGTCTGGCCGAGAGGGGATTGTCGATCCTGCTCGTCGAGCACGTCATGCGCATCGTGATGGAAGCCGCCGAGCACGTTATCGTTCTCCATCATGGCGCGAAGATCGCCGAAGGCACGCCACGATACATCGTCAGCCATCCGGAAGTTATCGCCGGATATCTCGGGGAGGGGTTCCGTGCCTAACGAGCCGCTTCTCACGGTACAGTCCCTTACAGTGGGTTATGGTGGATCCACGGCCCTCAACGGCGTATCGCTCAGCATCTATCCGGAGGAGCTGCTGAGCGTCATCGGCGCAAACGGCGCCGGCAAGACTTCTCTTATTCGGTCGATCGCCGGCGTCGTCCAGCCCCTGGATGGCGAGATACGTTGGCGCGGCATCAATATTGCGGGTTTTCCACCATGGGAGATCTGCGAACTCGGTATCGCGCAGGTACCCGAAGGTCGCGAGCTGTTTCGTAATTTATCGGTCGAGGAGAATCTGCTGATCGGCGGCTCGCTCAAGCGGGCAAGAGCTCGCAGATCGGGCAACATGCAGCAGGTTTATGGGCTCTTCCCGCGGCTCCTGGAAAGGCGGCTGCAGGCCGCGGGCACACTGTCGGGCGGCGAGCAGCAGATGCTGGCGATCGGACGCGCCATTATGGCCGAACCCGAACTCATCATGCTCGACGAACCGTCCATCGGGCTTTCGCCATCGCTGACTCGGGCAATGTTCGATATTGTCAAAATGCTGCACGCCAAGAAGACCACCATCCTGCTGGTCGAGCAGAACGTCGCGGACTCGCTTTCGATCGGCGATCGTGGCTACGTGCTGGAGAACGGACATGTTGTACTCGAAGGCACGGGTGCCGCTCTGCTCACCAACCAGGATGTCCGCCGCGCCTATCTGGGGCTGTGAGAGCGACTTGCGCTGTCGTCAGTTCGTCGCCGAGATGCCACTGATCTTTCGATCGGCCAGATACCGGCGGGGGCTCTTGCCCAGGGCCTTCTTGAACATCGTGATGAAGGCGCTTGGCGTCTCATAGCCGAGATCTTGTGAGACAGTCTGAACCGATATTCCAGCCGAAAGCCGTTGGAGTGCGACCAGAATATGCAGACGCTGGCGCCAGCGGCCAAATGTCAATCCTGTCTGCTTCTGAATGAGACGCGCCAGGGTCCTTTCGCTCATCGCGTATCGCTCCGCCCATTCATCGAGCGTGCTGCGGTCACCGGGATCGCGCAGGAGAGCCGCGGCGAGTTGCTGCAGGCGGATGTCGCGCGAAATCGGCAGATACATCTGCTCGGAATCCATCTGCACTAATTCGTCGAGCAAGACCTGGGCGAGCCGGCTCGTCGGTCCGCCCACAGGATATAGCGGAGGGAACGAGGCAAGCCTGTCGATCAGCTCACGCACAAGGGGCGAGATCGTGAACGTGCAGCATTCGGCCGGCAGCTTCATTGCGCGGGGGTCGATGAAGACGCAGTAGATCTTGCCGAAGGATGAGACGCAATTGCTGTGCTGGACGCCTCCCGGGATCCACACCGCACCCTGCGGTGGAACAATCCAGAGACCGTCCGGCGCCCGGCACATGACCGAGCCGCGAGAGGCTACGACCAACTGCCCCTTCTGATGCGCGTGCATCGGCAATTCGTCATCGTTCTGCCGGGTCTCAATGCAGACGGAGATAACCGGGCGGTCGAGAAAGTCGGGATCGATCGGCGTGTAGTTGATCCGCAGATCTGGCAGCTGCATCATCCGCAGGCCTGCATCGGCCCGTGGAAACCGTGCCTGCATTTCAGGTGGGCGGTACACGATCTTGCTCCGATGATTGGGTCGGCTCGTTGAACTTGGGCGATTTACCTGCCTTGTCGTGAGACGGCCACCAAATATAGCGGCTCTCGTTCGGGTCCGCCAAGGACAAATCGCCCCTCTTCGTGAATCACGGCATGATCTGCCGCCGCCAACGCGATTCACGGCAGAGACTGCGATAGTAGACAGTGGAGGGCTGCTTTCAGCAGAAACTGCTTACGCCAGGGATGGTATCACAGCATTTGCCCGCAGGGTCTGTTTAGCGACTGTGGTGTTGGTGGTCGAAATTGATGGAGGTAGCGAACCTTGAGGCGCGTGATCCTAACCGCTCAGGAGATTGAGTTCGCGTTCGCCTGCAGAACATTCGTGCTCGAGATGGATCCGCGCGCTGGGAATCAGATCATCATTGAAGGCGATGCGCTGGCCGTTCCGAATTCAGGGAAAATACGGCGCGCGTTTCTTAATCATGGTCTTGCAAGATTGCTGCGTGTTTTCAACAGAGCGATCGAGCAAAGGGCGATCCCGCTGGAACAAGTTCCCGGACTTCTCTCCAATCTGGCTCTCTTCAATGAGAAAATTCTGAACGCGTTCGAAGCATTTCCCGAGCACTGACGAACAACGAGATCTGACATCTTGCCGTCTGGCCAGGGTTCGTCCATTTGCAAGGCGCGCCGTCAGGTAAGCGAGGAAGGAACTGCGCGGATCGGTTGGCTAATCCGTGCTGCCGGCCGGAGACTAGAGTCGGGATCGGCCCGCAGCTTGCGCGAATGGCTGGCGCGGTCTGCCCAGAGGCTGAAGATCTCAACAAATAAGACGCCTGCGATTGCCTGCGCCGACCCGAGGAGTCGTCCCGATTTTCCGCGCTTTCTGTGTGTTTCAATCGGAGGTGACGAGGCGCTAGGCGCACTGCGCGGACGAGCAAGTAAAGATGGTTGCCGATTTTGAACCTGCCTAGTAGTCGCAGTTGACCCAGTAAAGTCAGAGTAGCGCGTGTTGTTGAGCGAGCAAAACGGACGTTTAGCTTCCGCTCTCAATAGACGTTCGACTACCACGATACGCGTGGCTTTCGTTTCTTTGGCCGACCGGAACGATGTAGACCCCGTACTTCCTGTTGTTGAAAAAGCTCCGCGCAGACGCCACGCAACCATTGGCTTGCCGGGTCGTGATGGAAGCGGGCGTGCCAATATTGCTTCACCGTGAAGCCGGCGATCGCCAGCGGGCAATCGAGCACGCGCAGTCCGTAATAATGAGCCAATGTTTCGCCGATGTGCCTTGGAAGGGTGGCGATCAGGTCAGTCGTCCCGACGATTGCGGGTAACCCCAAAAAGCCCGGTAGCTCAAGCGCGACGTCAAGTACCATCCGCTGCTCTTGTAGCGCAGCCGCGAGCAACGATGTCCGGTGCCGGAGCGAATGAGGACGTGCGCCTCACGCCTGAAATCCTTTGTGGCGATGCGGTCGCGGATCCGGGCATGTTTTGCGTTCGCCAGGCAGACCCAATCCTGCGGAAACAGCGCCTGCTGGAAGTGTCCCGCGTCGAGATCCGAGATGTAGCCGAGCGCCAGATCCGCCTCGCCGGATTGCAGCATCCGTGGGGTGTCCGCGCCGATCTGTGTCGCCTCGATACGAACGCCAGGGGCAACGCGGCGGACGTGAGCGAGAATGGACGGAAGCAGCGTGACGTGGCTTCCATCCGTCATGCAGATGGTAAAACGGCGTTTTGCGGTTGTCGGATCGAAATCCGTGCGAAGCTCGGCCAGGCGACGAAGCATTTCCAACGCCTGCCTCGCCGTGCCGATGAGTGCCTCGGCGCGCGGCGTCGGCAGCATCCCCTCCGCTGACCGGATGAAGAGCGGATCGTCCAGTTCCCGTCGCAGGCGGGCCAGCCAGATCGAAATGGTCGGCTGACTCTGACCGAGTTTCTCGGCTGCCTTGGTGACGCTGCCCGTGGTGAACAATGCGTCGAACAACCTGAGCAGGCGCGGGTCCAGCAGATTCGTCTCGGTGTGATCCGGATGTATCATTGCAATTCACAATAATGGCTATAAGGATCATAGCATATCTTAATGTCGACCAGCCTGCTACCACGCGACCAACGCCAAGAAAGGCGCTGGGAGAAGCGTTCGGATGAGGATCTGCTTTATCGGAGCGGGGGCCCTGGGCTCGACCATTGGCGGCACACTGGCGCGTGGTGGAGCCGAGGTCTGGCTGATTGATCCGTTCCAGGCCCATGTTGACGCGATCAACGCCCGCGGGCTTCACATTCTCGAAGGTGGCGCCGAGGCCGTCGTGAAGGTCACTGCCTGCACGTCCGCGGCCCAGGTCGGCATTGAGGCGGACCTCGTCATTGTCCTCGTCAAATCTTACCACACGCGAGACGCCATCCGCGCCGCTGCGCCGATCATCGGGCCGCAGACTGTCGTGATGTCGCTTCAAAACGGCCTTGGTCACGAGGACATCCTGTCGGAGGAAGTCGGTCGCGACCGGGTTATGGCGGGCAAGACCTATGTTGGCGGCGTGCTGCTCGGCCCTGGTCATGTTCGCTCGGGCGTCATCGGCAAGGAAACCATCATCGGCGAACTTGATGGGCGCTTGACGGGACGCGCACGGCGAATCTCCGAGACGTTCAACCGTGCCGGCATTCTCACGCTGCTCAGCGACAACATCTTGGGCACGATGTGGGACAAGCTGTTCATCAACGTCGCCGGTGGCGGAATCACCGCCGTGACCGGGCTGACTTACGGCGGTCTCTATTCGCTGCCGATACTGGAAGATTGCGCGCTGGCCGCGATCTCGGAGGGCATCGCGGTGGCGCAAGCTGCTGGCGTCAAGATCTCGATTGCCGATCCGCGCCTTGCCTGGACGATGGCGTCTGCCGGACTGCCGCCTGAATTCAAAACGTCGATGTTGCAGAGCCTGCAGTCCGGCAATCTGACCGAGGTCGAATACATTCACGGCTCGGTCGTGCGTTGGGGCGCCAAGTTCAATGTCCCGACCCCCGTCAATTCCACCCTCGTCGCACTGGTCAAGGGCCTCGAATACGCCCGCAGCGATTATCCAGGAAAGGCCTGAGACGATGTCGCTACCGCGAGCCTATGTCGAACACGTCGCGATCCGCGTGCCGGACGTTGATCGTCACGTCGACTTCTTTTGCGAGGTGCTTGGCCTTGCCATTCGCGACGAGCAACCCGCCGATGGTGCGCGCCCGCGTCAGGTATGGGTGCTCGGAAGCGTGCAGCTCATCGAGGACCCGAATTTCGTCGGACCGGAGGGGCGCCTCGCGCATCTCGGCATCATGGTCGACGATTACGAAGGTGTGCTCGCCCGTGCTGCCGCATGGGGCGCCAAAGCACTGCCGGCCGGGCCGAACTGGCTCGAGCTGCCGGGCGGCCTCAACGTCGAAATCTTGCAAGCCAGTGCGGGTGCCGTGGAAGCGGCGCTGGCCATCAATCCACGGGCCTAAGGAACACGCGACATGACGGACGAGCGCTATTGGGACGATGCCAAGGTCGGTGACGAATGCGTCACCCCCACAGTGACGGTCACCGAAGCGATGGTGAATGCCTATGCCGAATTGACGGGTGATTTTACGCCGGTCCATGTCGACGAGGAGTACGCCAAGTCCACACCATTTGGCACGCGCGTCGCGCACGGGCTGTTTGGTCTGTCGCTGGCCGACGGTTTGAAGACGCGTGCCGACTACCGCTTCCTTCCGGGAATGTCGTTAGGCTGGACGTGGGATTTCAAGCTGCCGATCAAACTCGGCGACACCGTGCATGTGAAGTTCCGCGTCGGCTCAATGCGCACGACGAAGCGTGATGGGTGGGGCATCGTGGTGCTGCCCTCGGAGCTGATCAACCAGCGCGGCGAGGTCGTGCAGCTGGGCGAGCACCGGCTGATGATTCCGATGCGGCCGAAGACCAGCGTCGCGGGAGATCAGGCATGACCGCGCAAGATCTGCCGCTCAAAGGGATTCGCGTCATCGACTACAGCCATTTTTTGGCGGGACCGTTCATGGGCCGCTGCTTAGCTGCGATGGGTGCGGAAGTCATCAAGGTGGAGCGCCCGAAGGCGGGCGATGCGGGCCGCGCCCATGGCTATTTCAAGGACGGACAATCCGGCTACTTCCTGCAGCAGAACATGGGCAAGCAGGGGTTGTGCATCGACCTGCGCGACAAGCGCGGTCTCGACATGATGATGAAGCTGGTCGATACGGCCGATGTCTTCATCGAGAACTACCGCCCCGGCGCACTCGAGCGTCTCGGGCTCGGTTACAAGGCGCTTTCGGCGCGCAGTCCCGGACTGATCTACTGTTCGGTCTCCGCCTATGGCCACACCGGTCCATATGCCGACCGTCCGGGCTTCGGCCTGATCGCAGAGGCGATGTCGGGCGCTCTGGCGCAACTGGGCAATCCCGGCGAGGCGCCGCCGCTGCTGCGCATGCCTCTTGCCGATATGTACACCGGCATCCACGGTGTGGCTGCCATCAATGCCGCGCTGGTCGGCCGCGCGTCGTCCGGACGCGGCCAGCATATCGATCTGGCGCTGTACGATTGCATGGTCTCGATGCACGACTATGCGGTCCAGCGCTACTTCCTCTCCGGCGGGAGCGACCTGCCGAAGCAGACTGGAAGCGGACAGCCGGACTCGACCGTCTACGGCGTCTTTCCGGCAAAGGACGGCAATCTTGTCATCGCAGCGCAAGTTGATGATGCGTGGCGACGATTGGCGAGCCTGATCGGGGGAGACAATTTGGCATCCGACGAACGCTTCACCACGCCTGCTGCGCGCAACGTCCATTATGCTGAAGCGATGGAGATTGTGCGCACTTGGACGCTGTCGCAACCCTCTCGGGATGCCTGTCTTGCGGCACTCGACGGAGCAGGCGTGCCGTCCGCTCCCGTGCAGACCATCGAAGAGGTCGTGAAGGATCCGCAGATCCACGCGCGCGGCATGCTGGTCGAACAGGAGCATCCCGTGCTCGGCAAGGTGACGCTACCGAACCTGCCCTTCCGCTTCTCCGACTGCGACACCACGGTGCGCACGCCGGCGCCGCTGCTCGGCCAGGACAATCGCCGCATTGCTGAGTCGCTGGGACTGTCGGTCGAACTCGTCGAGGCGATGGTGCGCGACAAGGTCCTCTACAACGAAGTCGCAGTGCAGGAGTGAGCGATGAGCGACCGCTATGCGGTGATCGGCAATCCGATCGGCTTCAGCAAATCACCTCTCATCCATGGCACATTCGCCAGAATGACAGGACAGGACCTTGTCTATGAGGCGATCGAGGGTTCCCTCGATGGCTTCAGCGAACGGGTTGATCAATTCCGCACAGAGGGCGCCAAGGGGCTGAACATCACCGCCCCGTTCAAGCTCGATGCTTTCGACTACGCAAACGAGCTTTCAGAGAGCGCCGACCGGGCCGGAGCCGTAAACTGCCTGAAGTTCGATGGCGATCGGATCATTGGCGAGAATTTCGACGGAATCGGCCTTGTGCGCGACATCACCGTCAATCTCGGCGTCCAAATGGCCGGCCGGCGCGTCCTGATGCTCGGCGCCGGGGGCGCAGCGCGCGGCGCGCTGCTGCCGTTCCTGCGCCAGGAGCCGTCCGAGCTGGTTCTCGTCAACCGGACCTTATCCAAGGCCGTGGCATTGGCCGAAGAGTTTGCCGGTTGTGGTCCCCTGATCGTCAGCGGCTATGCCGAGCTGGCCGATCTTGCCGAAGGCTATGATATCGTGGTCAACGCGACATCGGCCAGCCTGCGAGGTGAGATGCCGCCGCTTCCCGGCAATGTCTTCCGCGGTGCGGAGTTGGCGTACGAGCTCGCCTACGGCAAAGGGCTGACTCCATTTCTGCAAGCGGCTCGCGCCGAAGGCGTAGCCAAGCTGGCCGACGGCGTCGGCATGTTGGTGGAGCAGGCGGCCGAAGCTTTTTCCTGGTGGCGCGGCGTTCGACCGAGCACGGCTCAGGTCATCGCCGAGCTGACTGTTCCTTTGAGCTGACCGGCGATGCCGAACATGCATCAGAAGTCCAGCTTTCTCGTCGGTCTGATCGGCAGCGGCATCGCGGCCTCCCGCACCCCGCCCATGCACGAAGCGGCCGCTGAGGCCGCCGGCATCCGCTATCTCTACAAGAAGATCGATCTGGCAGAGTTGAAGCTCGGTGTGGACGCATTGCCGGAATTGCTCACGGCGGCAAGGCGAATGGGCTTTGACGGGCTGAACGTGACCCATCCTTGCAAGCAGGCGATCCTCCCGCTCCTGGACGAGCTTTCGCCCGACGCGGAGGCGCTCGGTGCCGTGAACACCGTGGTCGTCAGGAATGGCCGAATGACCGGGCACAACACCGACTGGTTCGGCTTCGCCGAGAACTTTCGCCGCAACATGCAAGGTGCACCGCTTGGTAGCGTCGTCCAATTCGGCGCCGGCGGCGCCGGCGTGGCGGTCGCGTTCGCGCTGATGAAGCTCGGCGTGCAGGAATTGACCATTATCGACATCGACGTGGCCAAGGCGCACAGCGTGGTCGACGGCTTATCGCCGCGATTTGCAGAAGGGCGTTTGAAGGTCGGCCAGGATGTCGCGGCCGCCGTTGCCGCCGCAGACGGAATTGTCAACGCGACGCCGATCGGTATGGACAAATATCCGGGCACGCCGCTGCCGACGGCCCTGCTACGACCCGATCTGTGGGTCGCCGAGATCGTTTACTTCCCGCTGGAAACCGCACTGCTGCGCGCGGCGCACGCTCTCGGCTGCCGCGCCGTCGATGGCGGTGGCATGGCGATCTTCCAGGGGACCGAAGCATTTCGCCTGTTCACGGGCATCGCACCTGATCCGGACGTTTTCTTCGCCACTTTTACATCCCTGGGAGGGTGACACCCGGCCGATGGGCGAGCGGTACGCACAACGCCCGAGAGGAAACGCAAGATGGGCTATACGCTCGATTTCTCGGTGGTTTGGCAGGCGATGCCTGCACTGTTGTGGGGGTGCGTGGGTACATTGGGTCTGGCGCTTGCCGGCATGACTCTCGCGATGATGATCGGTGTCGCCGGGGTCGCGGCACGCGATTCGAGGGCGACCTGGTTGCGTGCTCTCGTGATCGGCTTCGTCGAGGTCGTGCGCAATACGCCGTTCCTGGTGCAGATCTTCTTTCTGTTCTTCGCCTTGCCGCTCGTCGGATTGAAACTCAATCCGACGGCCACCGCCATTATCGCGCTCGGTGTCAATGGCGGCGCCTACGCCATCGAGATCATCCGCGGCGGGGGTGCAGTCCATTCATAAAGGACAGGTGGAAGCCGGCTACGCCCTCGGACTGCACAAAGGGCAGGTGTTCCGGTTCATTGTGCTCAAGCCCGCGCTTCGCGCGATCTACCCCTCGCTGACGGGGCAGTTCATCATGCTGACGCTGACCTCGTCGATCTGTTCGGCAGTATCGGCCTACGAATTGACATCGGTTGCGCAGCGCATCGAAAGCGATACGTTCCGCAGCTTCGAGGTCTACTTCTTCGTCACTTTCCTCTACCTCGCGATCTCCTGGCTGTTGATGCTGGGCTTCGCGGTCGTCTCTCACCGCTTCTTCTCTTATCCGACACGCTGAGGGAGCGACCATGACACCGCATTTTGGTCTTCCTGAATTTGGCTTTCTGTTGCGTGGGTTGCAATGGACGATGCTGCTGACGTTGGTCGCTTTTGTGGGCGGCTGCACGGCGGGGCTCGCTGTCGCATTGCTGCGCACCTGCGGTCATAGGGGCGTGGAATGGATCACCCGCATCTACATCGGGATATTTCAGGGCACTCCGCTGCTGCTGCAGCTCTTCGTCGTGTATTACGGATTGGCGCTCACCGGGCTGAAGCTCGACGCCTTCGTGGCGGTGGCGATCGGCTTCACCGTGAATGCCTCGGCCTTCCTTGGTGAGATCTGGCGCGGAGCGATACAGGCCGTGCCGCGTGGCCAGACCGAGGCCGCAATGGCACTTGGACTGCACTATTCGTCTCGCATGCGCGACATCGTGCTGCCGCAAGCAATCCGTATCTCGCTGCCCGCCACCATCGGCTATCTCGTGCAGCTCATCAAGGGCACGTCGCTCGCCGCCATCGTTGGTTTCATCGAACTCGCTCGCGCCGGTCAGATCGTATCGAACCAGACCTTCCAGCCTTTGCTGGTCTTCGGCGTGGTTGGCGCGATGTACTTCATCCTCTGCTGGCCACTGTCGTGGTGGGGCAGCCGGATGGAGGCCAGGCTCGCCCTGGCCAGTCAAAGGTAGGAACGGCGCACCTACTAATCACAAACAGCCATCACAAGGAGGAGATACTCATGTTGTTTTCACCCAACCGTCGCCAGCTCGGCATCGCGCTGCTGGCATTGGCGGCTATCGCCATCGCAGGCAAATCGCAGGCCGGCACGTTGGAAGATGTGAAGAAGAAGGGCGTCGTCGTCATCGGCATTCAGGGCGACAATCCCCCCTGGGGCTATGTCGACAGTTCGGGAAAGCAGGACGGCATCGATGCCGACATGGGGCGCGCCTTCGCCGAATATCTCGGCGTGAAAGCCGAGTTCGTCCCGCTGGCGGTGGCCAATCGTATTCCGGCGCTGACCACAGGCCGGGTCGACATTCTGTTCGCAACCATGGCCATGCTGCCCGAGCGTGCGAAGGCGGTGCAGTATTCCAGACCCTACGTCGCCAACGAGATTACACTGGTCGCAGCCAAGGCAACGCCGATCAACAGCAATGCCGAGATGAGCAAATTCGTCATCGGCGTTCCGGCGGTCCTCCACGCAGGATACTCAGGTGACCAACAACGCTCCGTCCGGGACCGAAATCCGCAGATTCGACGATGACGCCGCCACCATCCAGGCGCTGCTCTCTGGCCAAGTCCAGGCAGTCGGCGCGAATCTGTTTTATCCGCAGCGCCTCAACGCCGCAAAGCCGGAACTGGGGTTCGAGCCCAAGCTTCACTTTACCGCTCTGTACAACGGCGCCTGCACGCGCCTCGGAGAGAAGGAGTGGAACGAGACGGCCAACAAGTTCATCGACCAGATCAAGTCGAACGGCAAGTTGGCCAGTTTCTACGCCAAATGGATGAAGGTCCCGGTCCCCGTCTTCCCGGACTCCCTTCCCGGCGTTCCCTTCACCGTCCAGTAGCGACTGCGAGCGGCCGACGCGACCCGCGTTGGCCGCCGCCCACCGGCGGAGACCCAGCATGCAGAACCAGATCCTGATCGAAATGAAGGGCGTGCAGAAGTGGTACGGCGGGTACCAAGCTCTCCGCAACGTTGATCTCACTGTGCGCAGAGGTGAAAAGATCGTGCTCTGCGGTCCATCCGGTTCAGGCAAGTCGACACTGATCCGCTGTATCAACCGCCTCGAGCCGATCCAGCAGGGCAGTATCGTGGTGAACGGCCATCGGCTGGACAACAGCATCAAGGCGATCGACATCGTACGTCAGGATGTCGGCATGGTCTTTCAGAGCTTCAACCTTTTCCCCCATATGACGGTCCTGCGGAATTGCACGCTCGCGCCCATTCGCGCGCGCCGGGCCAGCAAGAGTGAGGCGGAGGCGACCGCGCGAAAATATCTCGAGCGCGTGCGCATCGGTGATCAGGCCGAGAAGTATCCGGCGCAACTTTCCGGCGGGCAGCAACAGCGCGTCGCGATTGCGCGGGCGCTGTGCATGCAGCCCAAGGTGATGCTGTTTGATGAACCGACATCGGCTCTCGACCCTGAGATGGTCAAGGAAGTGCTCGATACGATGATCGGCCTCGCCAACGACGGCATGACCATGATTTGCGTTACCCACGAGATGGGCTTTGCCCGCCAGGTTGCCGATCGCGTCATCTTCATGGCTGAAGGGCAGATCGTCGAAGAAGGCGCGCCCGACGCCTTCTTCCGCAATCCACAGCACGCCCGCACAAGGCAGTTCCTTGGCGAGATCCTTGCCCATCACTGAACGGAGCTTCTTCCATGAGTCGTCTTGTTTATCTCCTGAACGGGCCGAATCTCAATTTGCTTGGCAAGCGCCAGCCCCACATCTACGGCTACGAGACGCTTGCGGATGTGGAGCGGGATTGTCGAACCTTGGCCGAGGAGCTTGGCCTGGAGATTCGCTTCCATCAATCCAACCGAGAGTACGAGCTGATCGACTGGATCCACGAGGCGCGCGAGACGGCTGCCGGTATCGTGGTGAATCCAGCGGCGTTCACCCATACGTCGGTCGCCATCCTGGATGCTTTGAACACGTTCGAGGGGACAGTGATCGAGGTGCACATCTCGAACGTGCACAAGCGCGAGGAATTCCGCCACCACTCTTTTGTCTCCAAACGGGCAGATGGCGTCATCGCAGGCTTCGGCACCCAGGGTTATCTGCTCGGCTTGCGTCGTGTGGCCAAGCTGCTTGATCAGAAGAAGGGGTAGCATCGGATGGCGGACCGCTCCGAACTCGTGCTGGACCTCGTAGTCGAGCGCGTGAGCCCCATCCCGATCCAGTCCGGGCGCACATGACTTATCTAGCCGCAGCGATTCGGGAAGGCCGCGTTGATCCGAGCGACGACGCGGGTATGGAGCGCTTTGTCCTTGAAGAGCCGGCGGCGACGCCATAAGCCGTGGGCATCTCGCTCACACGACCCAACCTTAGTATGCGTCGCTATGACCGAGCGGACGCGCGTAGCTTCGATACACCGGATGCATCGGCTCTTCGCGCAGTCGTCCAGAGCGTCGCGGCCGTGCGGGTCGATCCGGAGTCGCGCTGGTCCGAGTAGCGCGTGTTCGGATATCAGGCAGTGCATTCACTATGATCGTGCGGCGAGTGCCGACTTTCAGTCGGACAAAGCCCAGTGGTGCGGCTCCAGAACCGGATTGTTCGGCTCGGCGGTTCGATTCACTTCCTGGCTTACGCATTTAGGCGTTCGACCCGCCAGCGCTGTGCGGGCGCACCAAATTGTCTGTCCAGGCCTCGGCAATGTGAGGCAGAGACAAAGTTGGCCTTTGGTCGAGGAGGAGTTCGAGCACCCGAGGTGGAGTTAATGGCAGCTCCCGGACCGGCTTTCCAATTGCGTTGGCGACGGCACATGCGACGGCGGCTGCGACATCCAGGATCGGCACCTCGCCGGCGCCCTTCGTCCCTAGCGGCCCAATTGACGGCGCACCTTCGTACGGGTTGATCTCGACCGGCACGACATCGAGGGCCAGCGGCACGCGGTAGGTCTGAAGAAGAAGCCGTGGTTGGCGAGATCAATGACCGTTTTCTGAAACCGATCGAACGCGACGCTCGCGAGATCGGAGCCGACATCTCGCGGCCGACGAAAGGCGTTCGGTCCCCTTGCTCGATCCCGCCGGAGTCGAGTTGATCCTGGCCGTTGCGAGTGATCTCGGCTGCAAGGCCATGACAGTCAGGACCGGCAAGGGGGCACGATGCTCTGGCGATTCAGAAACGCATCCCGACGTCGCTCATATTCGTGCCGAGCCAGAGTGGGCTCGGCCACAATCCGCGTGAATTCACGACACCCGAAGCTCTCGACAAGGGGTATGCCGTGCTGGTCGAGACGTTGTGGCGCATGGTCACCGCCGCCTAGCGAGTCAAGATCGATCCGCGCCGATTCCACGCTCACCATGCGGCCGGCATCGACGTCGAGAATGGCCGTCTTAAGCGTGGAAGAACGGGTTCGCCGGCCGCGCGAGGCCGAGATGATCGCGCAATGTCGTCCCCTCGTAATCGCTGCGGAACAGCCCGCGCTCCTGCAGGATCGGCACGACGAGCTGGACGAAATCTTCGAACCCTTCGTGGAAGTAGGGCGGCATCACGTTGAAACCATCGGCGGCGTGCTCCTCGAACCAGAGCTGGAGCGTGTCGGCGATGCGTTCGGCCGAGCCGCACAGCACCCAATGGCCGCGAGCGGCGGCGGTGAGATTGTAGAGATCGCGGAGCGTCATGCTCTCGCGGCGGCCCTTGGCGAGCATGACGCTGGCAAAGCTGTGATAGCTGTCCGACGGCGAGATATCGGGGATAGGGCCATCGAGATCGTAGGTCGACATGTCGCGGCCGAAGCGGTCGGACAGGATGGCGAGTGCATTGCTGCCGCTGACAAAGCTCTGGAGTGTATTGAGTTTCTCGAACGCCTCTTTGTCGGTGCGGCCGACCACGGGCATCACGCCCGGGAGTACGGTGACGTCCTCGGCCTTGCGGCCGAACGCAGGCAGCCGCGTCTTCAGCGAGACGTAGCCGGCCTTGGCTTCGTCGATGTCCTGCACCACCGAGAACACGATGTCGGCGGTGCGCGCGGCGAGCGCTTGCCCGGCCTCGGAGCCGCCGGCCTGGAGCACGACGGGGCGGCCTTGCGGGCTGCGGCCGATATTGAGCGGGCCCTTCACCTTGAAGAACGCGCCGTCATGGTCGATCGGCCGGAGCTTCGCCGGATCGATGTAGAGGCCGCTTGCGCGGTCGGCGACGATGGCATCATCGGCCCAGCCATCCCACAGGCCCTTGACCACGTCGAGGAATTCGCCGGCCATCTCGTAGCGGCGGGCGTGATCGGGATGGGTGGTGCCGAAATTCGCCGCCGTCGCGGGATTGGCGGTCGTTACCGCGTTCCACGCGGCGCGCCCCCTGGAGATGTGATCGAGCGAGGCGAACACGCGCGCGACCGAGAACGGATCGCTGTAGGTGGTGGAGACGGTGGCGCCAAGGCCGATATGGCTGGTCGAGGTCGATAGCGCCGCGAGCATCGTCAGCGGCTCGAGCCGCAGCGTGTAGGATGGATGGGCGGCAGCATCGGCATAGAGATTGTCGCCCATGAAGATCAGGTCGAACTTGCCGCGTTCGGCGGTGCGGCCGATCTCCTGGATCGCTGCAAAATCCTGGAAACTGTCAACGGCGCCGGGATAGCGCCAGCCCGCGACGTGGCTGCCGGTGCCCAGGATGAACAGGCCGAGATGCATCTGTCGTGTCATGGCGTCAGGTCCAGAACAGGATTTTGCGTTCGAGGAAGCCGATCAGGCTGAAGAAGGCGAGGCTCGCGGCGGAGGCGACGAAGATCGCAGACCAGACCTGGACGAAGTCGATCTGGAGCACGGCCTGGTAGATCACCCAGCCGAGCCCGCCATGGGCTCCCAACATCTCGGTGACGATCGCCACGATCACGCTGCGCACTGTGGAGACGCGCATGCCGGCGAGCAGCAGCGGCAGTGCGGTCGGCAGCCGCAGCCGCCAGAGCACGCCGAGACGGCTCGCGCCAAAACTCTTCATGAGGTCAACGGCGCGGCGATCGACGCGGTCGAGACCGGCCAGCATCGACAGCAGGATGGTGAAGCTGACCGCCATCGCCACCATCACGATCTTCGAGCTCATGCCGATGCCGAACCAGAGCAGGATCAGCGGCGAATAGCCGACCACGGGCACCGAGTTGATCGCGGTCGCGAGCGGCAGGATTGCCGAGCGAAGCGCCGGCACCAGGGCAATTGCGAGGGCAAGGCCGATGCCGATCAGGCAGCCAAGCCCGTAACCGGCGAGCGCTTCAAGCAGGGTGTAGCCGGCGGCGTCGATGAGGATGGCCCGCTTGGCCCAGAGGCCGAGAAGGATATCGCTGACGGCGGGAAGAACATAAGCCGGCAGACGCAGTCCGCGCGCCGTGCCTTCCCAGCACGCAATCAGCAGGACCGCGCCGAGAATGCCGCGCTGGACGGCGAGCGAGGGGGAGGCGCTCGCGTGGCTCATTGCTCGGCGCTCCAGAATACCAGCCGCCGCTCGACGGCCGCGACCGCGGCATAGAAGCCGGTGCCGAGCAGGGCCGCGGCGAGCAGGGCGCCCCAGATCGCGACGACGTTCTCGGTGAACATGGCCTGGAGCAGCAGCACGCCAAGCCCGGTGGTGTCGCCGAACCATTCGCCGACAATGGCGCCGACCAGGCTCAGCGACGCCGCGAGCCGCAACGCGACGAAGATCTGCGGCAGCGCGGTCGGCAACTGCAGGCGGAGCAGGAGCTGGCGATTGGAGGCGCCGAAGCTCCGCATCAGGGCGACCTGCTTTGGATCGACCGTCTCGAGGCCAAGCAGCGTGTTCACCGTCACCGGAAAGAAGGTCAGGTAGAACGCGATGATCGCCTTGGCGAGCAGCGTGTTGCCGAACCACAGCACCACCAGCGCCCCGAAGGCGATCACCGGAATGGTCTGCGACACCACGAAGATCGGAAAGATCATCTCGCGCAGCGCACGGACGCGGAAGAACACGACGCCCATCAGCACGCCGAAGGCGCCGCCGGAGGCAAAGCCGATCAGCGTCTCCGCCAACGTCCGCAGGAAGCCGTCGACATAGGCACGGGGCGTTGCCGCCATCGCCATCAGGATGGTGCTGAGCCGCGGCAGATAATAGGGCCGGATGCCGAACAGCAGCACCGCGCCTTCCCAGATCACCGCGACGATGGCGAGGCTGAGCAGGAGCCGGATCAGCTTGCGCAGCGAATTCGGCATCGCGATCGACCGCGCAGGCGCGCGGTCGCTACCAATCGATGTCGCGGCAGGGCTGCTCACGGCAGCCGGTCCGCCGCCGGGATGCTCTGGATGAAGCTCGCGTCATAGGCCGCGGCGAGGTCGACCGGCTTGGAGATCACGCCGTATTTCAGGAAGAAATCGTGGGCGGTCTTCACCGCGTCGGCATCGATCCAGAACAGGCCGTTCTTGGCTGCCGCGCCCGATGTCATCAGGCGCTTCACCTCGGTGAGCATGAATTCCTGCTGGGCGCGATCGAGCGTCGGGGCCGCGGCCATCACGGTGTCGACGGCGCCCTTGGGGTCGGAGAACGCATCCTTCCACCCCTTGATCGAGGCGCGCAGGAACGCCTTGATCAACTCCGGCTTCTCCTTGGCGGTCGCTTCGGCCACGATCAGCGTATCGCGCGGGAAGGTGATGCCGTAATCCTCGGCGACGAAGGTCTTCAGGCTGTCCTTCGGCATGCGCGACTGGATGGTGTAGAACTCGTTGTAGTAGGTCGCGGTGACGACATCGACGCTGCCGTCGACGAAGGGCGTCACCGACACCTGCTGCGGCTGGATCTTCAGCTCATCAGGCTTGATGCCTTCCTTGGCGAGCATGCCGTTGAGCACGTGATTGGCGCCGGTGAACCAGGTGGTGACGGTCTTGCCCTTGAAGTCCTGGATCGTCTTCACCGGCCCGTCCTTGCGGGTGACGAAGATGAACGGCGTGATCTGGTGCGAGACGCCGATGCAGACGATCGGCAGTCCCTTGTCGCGGGCCGCGAATACGCTGTCGGTACCGCCGGACAGGCCGAACGTGTCGGCGCCGGTCGCAACCAGGTTCTCGGTGAGCAGATTGGGCCCGCCGGGATTGATGGTGAGGTCGATGCCCTCGGCCTTGTAGTAGCCTTTGGCGGCCGCGACGTAGAAGCCGGCGAACTGCGCCTGCGGCAGCCATTTCAGGCGCAGGCTCGCCTTCTGCGGCTCGGCTGCGGGCGCAGCCGTGACCAGCGAGCCGGTCGCCAGTGCGATGGCGGAGAGGACGAAGAAGGCGTGGCGACGGCTCAACATTGTCATACTCCAGCGGTGAAAATCAATTGCGGTAAGACGGATCGGTGCGATCGAGCTGGCGCATCAGCGCCGGCCATTCGCGTTCGCCGGGCACGAGGATGTCGCCCTGCAATTCCCAGAACTGGCGCGCGGCTTTCTCGCAGACCTCGTGCGGCGGCATCACCAGCTTGGCGCCAGCCGCGGCCGCCGCCTGCATTTGCAGCTGGATCCGTGCGGCGCGCTCGAAATAATAGAGCAGCATGAAGGCCTCGCCCGGCGTGCGGCCGACGGTGAGGATGCCGTGGTTGCGCATCAGCATCACCTTGTGCGGGCCGAGGTCGCGCACCAGGCGCGCCTGTTCGTCGAGATCGATGGCGACGCCTTCGTAATCGTGGAAGGCCTGGCGGTCGTAGAAGCGCATCGCGAACTGGCTCAGCGGCAGCAGGCCCTTCTCCTGCCCGGAGACGGCAACGCTCGCGTCGGAATGGGTGTGCAGCACGCAGGCCGCATCGTGGTTCGAGGTGTGGATCGCAGCGTGGATGACGAAGGCCGCGACGTTGACAGCGTGGGGCGTGTCGTCGAGCTTGTTGCCTTTGGTGTCGATCTTGACGAGGCTCGAGGCCGTGATCTCGTCGAACAGCAGGCCGTAGGGATTGATCAGGAACTGATCGTCATGGCCGGGCACACGCATGGAGATATGATTGTAGATCAAATCGTCCATGCCGAGCTTGGCGACCATGCGATAACAGGCCGCGAGCTTGATCCGGGCATCCCATTCGGCCGGATTGATCCCGCTCATTGCGGCTTCTCCTGCGCGATGGAAGACTGAAACGATTTCATGCTTTCTTCCTCGATCGCATCGAGCAACGTGCGCTTGAGGCGGACGAATTCGGGGGAGGTGACGATCTCGGGCCGGCGCGGGCGCGGGAGATCGACGATTTGTTCGAGCTTCACCGAGCCGGGACGCGCCGTCATCACCAGCACGCGGTCGCCGAGGAAGATCGCCTCGTCGACGTCGTGGGTGATGAAAAGAATGGTGCGGCGGTATTTCTGCCAGACGTCGAGCAGCCAGCGCTGCATCATCGCCCGCGTCAGCGCATCGAGCGCGCCGAACGGCTCGTCCAGCAGCATCAGGTCGCGCTCGAACAGGAAGGTGCGCATCAGGGCGACGCGCTGGCGCATGCCGCCGGACAATTGATTGGGGTACTGCTTCTCGAAGCCGGCCAGCCCGAACTCTGGCAGCATCTTCAGCGCCTTGGCGCGCGCCTGCTCGCGCTTCATGCCCTCGACTTCGAGCGCGAGAATGGCGTTGTCCACCACGTTGCGCCAGGGAAACAGCAGGTCGCGCTGCGGCATGAAGGAGACGCGGCCGAGCAGGTCGGCAGCATGGCAGCTCTTGCCTTCGAAGCGCAGGATGCCGCCGGCATCGGGCTCCTCAAGCCCGGCGACGATGTTGAAGAGGGTGCTCTTGCCGCAGCCGCTGGGACCGACGACGGTGACGAACTCGCCAGGGGCGACGCTCGCCTGGAGTTCTGACAGCGCCGCGACGGAGCCAAAGGTCTTGTTGATCGCGCGCAACTCGAGCAGCGGCTCAGGCTTCGGCTGGGCCTGCGGGGCTTCGATGGTCGGTCCGGGATCGGGGAGGCGGGCGGCCTGCACCAGCATGTCCTTGTATAATGGCGGCGGCCCTTCGCATACGAAAGCGGACCGCGTCGGAAATCTCTTAGCAACTCGTGTGCCAGTGCCGTTTCCCCGGCAAATCAGGCATAAGACTTGCGAGATCGACGGCGAAAAGATCGGAGAGCCGTGCCTCTCTGAGAGAGAGCAGGTCATTTCGCTGGATATGAGTGCCAATATGTATACTTGTATTGGTATTGGAGAAACATGATGGCTGATACTGGTGCACATAGCGCAGGCAAGCGCGTCAAAAATGGGCACGAAACCCTCACCGTGAGCCCCGGCACGACGCTCGCGGAGAGCCTGCGGCAGAAGCTTGAAGGGGCGATCGCGGCGGGCCATCTCGAGCCCGGCAGCCGGCTCGACGAGCAGGAGATCGCCCAGCGTTTCGGTGTCTCGCGCACGCCGGTGCGGGAGGCGTTCCGCCTGATGGCCGCCAACAATCTGGTCGAGCTGCGGGGCCGGCAGGGGGCGACCGTCCGCAGCATCAAGGCGCAGGCCTTGATCGAGATGTTCCAGGTCATGGCGGAACTGGAGGGGCTCTGCGCGCGGCTTGCCGCAAGGCGCGTCTCGCAGGCCTGGAGCGCTGAGATAGACGAGATTCACCAGCGACTTGTGGCGGCAGGCGAAACCGGTGACATCGACCTCTTCTACGACATCAACCAGGAGTTCCACGAAGCGATCTACGAGGCTTCGCGCAATACCTTCCTCGCGGATCAAACCCGCAAGCTGCGCAATCAGGTGGCCGCCTATCGCCGCCGGGTCACGCGCATGCCGAACCGGATCGCAGACACCGTCCGCGAGCACGAGACGATCATGCAGGCGATCCTGGCCCACGATCCCGAGCGGGCGCACAGCGCCATGCGCGACCACGTCAACCTGCTAGGCGACAACCTCTTGGACTTTCTGGCCGCCTTCGAGTGATGTTTCGGTCTCTTGGTATGCAAATTGCTAGACCTTGTATATCTGGCTTGCATCCTGGAGACCCGGAGTGGACCTGAAGCTGACGAACAAGACCGCCCTGATCACCGGCGCGTCGAAAGGAATTGGATTGGCGGTGGCCGAGCTCTTCGCGGCGGAAGAGTGTCATCTGCATCTTGCCGCCCGTAACGGCGAGGCGATGCTGGAGGCCAAGAAGCAGCTTGAAGCCCGCCATGGTGTGAAGATCACGATCCACGCGCTCGACCTGTCGAGCACGGCCGCCATGGAGAAGCTCGCAGCCGAGGTCGGCGATATCGACATCCTCGTCAACAATGCCGGCGACATCCCGGCCGGCTCGCTTGAAATTCTCGACGACGCCGCCTGGCGGCGCGGCTTCGATCTCAAGGTGTTCGGCTACATCACGCTGTCGCGCCTCTATTATCCGCGCATGAAGGGCAAGGACGGTGTCATCATCAACATCATCGGAAATTCCGGCGAGAACTGGGACGCGAGCTACATCGCGGGCTCGACCGGCAATGCGGCGCTGATGTCCTTTACCAAGGCGCTCGGCGGCCGCAGCCTCGATCACGGCGTGCGCGTCGTCGCCGTCAATCCGGGGCCAGTGGCCACCGACCGCATGCTCAAGATCATGAAGCGCAAGGCGATCGACATGCTCGGCGACGAAGGCCGCTGGGAGGAGCTGTTCGACAAATATCCGGGCAAGCGCCCGGCCACCTCGGAAGAGGTCGCCGATCTCGTCGCCTTCCTGTCCTCGCCGCGGTCCGGCTATATCACCGGCACGGTGGTGACGATCGACGGCGGCATCGCCGCGCGCGGCTCGGTGATCTGAGGCGTCGATGTCGGGATCTCAATCCGCGGCACTGGTCCGCAACCGCTATTTCGACGAGCTCTCGGCGACGCCGGGGCTCTATTGGCTCGGCCAGAACACCAACCACGTCGAGAGCCATCCCGCCGTGCGCGAGGCGATGCTGCGCTCGATC
This sequence comes from Bradyrhizobium sp. USDA 4354, assembly GCF_054060315.1. NCBI lineage: Bacteria > Pseudomonadati > Pseudomonadota > Alphaproteobacteria > Hyphomicrobiales > Nitrobacteraceae > Bradyrhizobium > Bradyrhizobium sp. USDA 4354. The sequence goes on from NZ_JBSSDC010000001.1 coordinate 3,767,840, forward strand.
GAGGCGGGCGAGTTCAATGCCTATGCGCCGCCGCTCGGCTTCGAGGCGCTGCGCGAGGTGATCGTCGCCGATCTCGGCGCGCCCGGCGCAGAAGCGCTGGTGACCGAGGGCGGGGTCAACGCGCTGGCGATGATCTGCCGTGCACGCTGCAAGCCTGGCACCACGCTGGTCACGACCGACCCGACCTGGAAATGGCCGTGCCTGTTCGCGCGCCAGCAGGGTGCCGAGGTGATCGAGATTCCGATCTACGATCCCGCCTGCAACTACCGCCTGACGCCCGAGGCGTTGAAGGCGCATGTCGATGAGCGCACCGCGATCATCTATCTCGTTGACCCCAACAATCCGCTCGGCATCCGCTACACCCGCGAGGAGATCGAGAGCTTTGCGGCGATCGCGCGCGATTGCGGCGCGCTGCTGGTCCACGACTGCACCTATCGCGATTTCGCCGATGGCCACACGCCGGCGCTTCACGTGGCGCCGCAAGGGTCAGTGGTCTCGACCAGCTTTTCCAAATGGCTGGGGCTTGCCGGCCTTCGGATCGGCGCGCTCGTCGCCGCGCCCGACCTGTTCGAGGAACTGGCGCAGGCCTCCACCAGCGTGCTCGGCGCCAGCGTCATCGCCCAGCGCGCGGCGCAGGCGGGTTTGTCGGTCAAGGCCGAATGGATGAAGAAGGTCCGCAGCATCGACCGGGCCAACAAGGCGATGATCCAGGAGGCGGTGGCCGCAATCGACGGGCTGGCGCTGCCGATCATGCCCTCGCACGGCAACTTCCTGGTGCTCGAGACCATCGCGGCCGGCATCCGCCCGGAGGCGCTGGTCGAATGCTATCGCCGCCAGGGCATCATGATCCGCCAGGGCACCTATCACACCCAGCGCTTCGGCGACCGCTTCGTCAAGATCAGCACCTCGGTGCCGCAAGCCTGGGTCGAGAAGCTTTGTACACTGTTGCCGGAGATGGTCGCGCAGGCCCGCACGCTCAACGACTTGCCGCCGCAATTCTAGGGACGATGCCGATGACGACAATCACAGCGAAAGACGGCGTGAAGCTCCACGTGGAAGAAGCGGGAGAGGGCACGCCGATCCTCTTCATCCACGAATTCGGCGGCAATCACGCAAGCTGGGAGCCGCAGCTACGGTATTTCAGCCGGCGCCACCGCTGCATCAGCTACGCCGCACGCGGCTATCCGCCGTCGGATGTGCCTGACAGCGCGGAGGCCTATTCACAGGCGATCGCCGCGGACGATGCGGTCGCCGTGATCGATGCGCTCGGAATCGACAAGGCGCATATCGTCGGCCTTTCCATGGGCGGCTTCTGCACGGTGCATTTCGGCCTGCGCACGCCCGAGCGCGCCCTGTCGCTGACTGTGGCCGGCGCCGGCTACGGCTGCGAGAAGGAGTTCGAGGAGTATTTTCGCGGTGTCTCGCTGGAAGTTGCCGACAATTTCGAGAAGCAGGGCGCCAAGGAATTCGCCAAGATCTATGCTCTCGGCGCGAGCCGCGTGCAATTCCAGAACAAGGACCCGCGAGGTTGGCAGGAGTTCGCCAATCGCCTCGCGACCCATTCCGACCGCGGCGCCGCCAACACCATGCGCGGTGTCCAGGCGCGGCGGCCGTCATTCTATGATCTCGAAGACGGCCTGAAAAAGATGATGGTGCCGACGCTGGTCGTCGTCGGTGACGAGGACGACCACTGCCTCCAGCCCGGCGTCTTCCTGAAGAAGACCATTCCGGCCTGCGGCCTCTCGGTCTTCCCCAAGACCGGCCACACGCTCAATCTCGAAGAGCCGGCGGCGTTCAACGCGCTGCTCGCTGAGTTTATCGCGCAGGTCGAGGCCGGACGCTGGCTGCCGCGCGATCCCCGCGCGCTGCCGGGCCAGATCATGCGCACGAAATAGTCGATGATGAGTCTGACTCTGATCAACGCCGATCGGCTCTGGACCCGCTTGATGTCGCTCGCCGAGATCGGCGCGACGCCGGCCGGCGGGGTTAACCGCCAGGCATTGAGCGACGGTGAGATCGCCGCATGGCGACTTGTCATCGGCTGGGCGCGCGAAGCGGGTTTGACACCTTCGACCGATCCGGCGGGAAACCTGTTCCTGACGCTGGCCGGGCGCGATCGCGCTGTGCCGCCGCTTCTCCTTGGCAGTCATCTCGACAGCCAGCCGACCGGCGGCAAGTTTGACGGCGCGGCCGGCGTGATGGCGGCGTTGGAGGTGGTCGTCTCACTCGCCGAGCAAGGCGAGAGGCCATCGCGCGATGTCATCGTCGTCGCATGGATGAATGAGGAAGGCTCGCGCTTCGCTCCGGGCATGATGGGGTCGGAGGCCTTCACCGCTGAGCGCGACATGGCGGCGATCCGCACCGCGCGCGATGCAGACGGCATCAGCGTCGGCGAAGCGCTCGACCGCCTTCACCAGGCGTTTCCCGATATGCCGCACCGGCCGCTCGGCTTCGCGGTCGACGCCTATCTTGAATTGCACATCGAGCAGGGACCGCTGCTGGAGGCGGCCGCCTCTACCATCGGAATCGTCACCGGCATCCAGGGCAAGAAGACCTTTCAGGTGGTGGTCGAGGGAACCGAGGGGCATGCCGGCACATTGGCGCAGCGGGATCGGCGCGATGCGATTGCCGCCTTTGCACGGATCGCAAGCGCGCTCCATGCCGAGATCGGGACCATCGATGCCGACATCAAGTTCACCATCGGCCGGGTCGCCGTCGTGCCGAACGCGCCCTCGGTGGTGCCGTCGCGCGTCAGCTTCAGCATCGATCTGCGCCATCCCGACAATGCAGTGCTCGATGCGGCCGGTGCCCGCATCGCGGCTCTATGCCGCGAGCAGACCCAACCCTGCACGGTGATGCTGACGCCGCTCGTCGAAGCGCCGTCGAACGAATTCGATCCGGCCTTGCGGGCAAGCATCGCAGCGGCGGCGCGTGACCAGGGGCATCCCTTCATGAACATCCTATCGGCCGCGGGTCACGACGCGCGGCATCTCGCTAAAATCTGTCCGGCCGCGATGATTTTCATCCCGTGCCGCGACGGAGCGAGCCATGTCGAGCATGAATGGGCGGAGCCGGTGCATGTTGCGGCGGGCGCGTCGGCCCTTGCTCAGGTGGTCCGTGAGCTCGCCCTTGCCGATTGATGCTTGGCAGCTAGAGGTCGCTGAGGGCGAGATGCCGAACATTGTGAGCCAGGATTACCGCGATGCAATGGCGACGCTCGGCGCTGCTGTCAGTATTGTCACCACGGACGGAAAAGCCGGGCGCGCCGGATTCACGGCATCTGCCGTATGAAGCGTTACCGATCGTCCGCCAACCCTGTTGGTTGCATCAACCGTGCATCGTCAGCCTATGCGGCCGTGATCGACAATGGCGTCGTGTGTGTCAACGTGCTCTCAGCCAGGCACGAAGGGATATCGCGGCTGTTCGGCGGCAAGGTGCCGCTCGATGGGAGATTTGCTGCTGCGGTGTGGCCGACCCTCGATGCCGGAGCTCCCGTTCTTTCCGACTGTGCGGCCGCATTTGATTGCCGCATTATCGACAGCACAAATGTCCGCACCCATGACGTCTTGTCCTGCCGGGTGGTTGCGCTGCAAAGGTCGGACTACGCTGATTGCCTGGTCTATTCCGACCGCAACTACCATGTCGTTCGGGTGAGGTGTCCGAACGCCTAATGCATGATCCGTGAAAGTGGCGGCGATCTTCCGAAAACGTCATGCTCAAAAAGAGAGCTAAAACGCGATGACAATTCGATCCGAATTCATGGTTAGCGCATGCCGGCAAGAGTAGGAGGGGCTCGTGAGATGGACGGTCCGGAGATGCGGGCAAGTTTGCCGGAATTAGCGTCCAGCCACTCCGATAGCGGACAGTGCAACGTAGGACGATGATCGTGCGACGAATGCCCATTTTCTGCCGGATAGGCCCCGGGGTGAGACCGGCAAGCCATTGGTTGTGCTTAACCTGTGGCTGACTCTTAATCAGCGGGTCCCAGGTTCGAGCCCTGGTGCGCCCACCACCTTAAACGATTGGCCCGCAAGGGCTTTTTTAAATTCTTCCGCAGAACAAACCGGGTCTCGTGCGACGATGGGTCATGCCCACTTGCTGGCCCGACTGTACGACTACGGACTTGATCTTCAGTCCGCGATCGACGAACCACGGCTGTTTCCATTGCCCGGTAGCTCCGCTGTCGAGACGGAGGAACTTCTTCGCGGTTCGATCGTCGAGGCGTTCGGCGAGCGGGGTCTCAGAGTGCAACCGCCGCGGTGGCCGATAGGCGGGGCCCAAGCCATCGGGATTGACTGGCAGGAAGGCGTGCTCGTCGGCGGCTCCGACCATCGGAAGGATGGCTGCGCGCTTGGCTATTAGAGTTCGATACAAACCGTGACTGCTAGGACCCATTGCCGGTACCGAGCCGCTGCCGCTGTCGCACTGCTGCGCCCTGCCGCTGACATCTACGATCAGGGAGCCCGTCGCGGCTGATGCGACTGTCTCGGATCGCCTCGCACGGCTGGATATGCCGCCGGCCTATTGGAATAGCCGAGCGCAGCGCCGATGGTCCGGGCTGCCTCCATTACGTGAACCGAGTACTCCTTAATCTGCTTGCGCTTGATGCGGGTGTCGGGGCCGGATACCCCGATCGCTCCGACGAGCTCGCCGGAGCGGCCGAGGATGGCACAAGCGCAGGCCGCGATGCCCTCGCGCCACTCGCCATGCAGCACTGAGGAGTAACCCTGCGCGCGTGCAAGTTCGATGTCCTCGCGCAGCTCTTCGATCGTCGTTCGAGTTGTTTCCGTATAGCGCCTGAGATGCGGCCGGAAGCGCTCCAGGTAGTCGTCAGGCATATGGGCGAGCATCGCCTTTCCTGTCGCCATGGTGAAAGCGGGTGCGCGCATGCCCACGCTGGTATGGGCGCGGATATGGTGGGCGCTTTCGATCTTGTCGACGTAGACGACGTCGGTATCTTCGAGCACGGACAGGTGAATGGTTTCGCCGGTGATCTCGGCGAGCTTCGTCATCGCCGGTCGCGCGACGTTGATGAGATCCATCCGGTGAATGACATGGCTGCCAAGCGCCCAGATCTTGGTCGTGAGCTCGTAGGTGCTGTGCGGCGGGATCTGACGCACATAGCCTTGTGACTGCAGCGTCATGAGCAGCCGATGCACGTTGCTCTTGGTGAGCTTCAGCTCGCTCGCGAGGTCCGTGACCCCCCGGGGCTGCTCGCTCAGAGCAAGTGCTTCCAGGAGACGTAGCCCCTTGGTGAAAGCCTTATCCATCCATCAGCCAAAATAGAATGATCTTTCACTGCGTCTAGCATGGTCGCGAAATCCGTAACAGCCCGCGTGCGGGGATCGGCCCCGATCCTCTTGGATCGGGGCCGATCAGCCTGCCTACTGCGCCAGCAAGGCGTTCAGTTTCTCCTGGCCGTACTCTTCATTGGTGGAGTTTCCGGCCGGCGAAGGTGCACCCCAATAATCCGGGCTCCATTCGATCGCCTTCGATACGTTGTCCGGGTTGTTGGCCCAGTAGCGGGCGAGCTTCTTGTCGGTCGCTGCCTCGAACACGACCTGGGAGGGAAGGGCGACCGGGAAGGTCGAGGTGAGCTGCGCCGCGCGCTTGGGCTCGAGCCGCCAGGAAAGCAGTTTCAGCGCGTTATCGTAGTTCGGCGCTCCCTTGGGGATCGAGAAGAAGTCGTAGTAGACGAAGCCCTGATTGAAGGTCAGCTCGATCGGGGCGCCCTCCAGGGCGAGCTTGCTCATCGAGCCGGTGTAGGCCATGCACATGTCGGCCTCGCCATCGAGCAGAAGCTGCGGCGGCTGTGCGGATGTCGTCCACCATTTGGCGATGTGTGGCTTGATCTCCTTGACCTTCTTCAGCGCGCGCTCCATGTCGATCGGGTAGAGCTTGCTCTTCTCCACGCCGTCGGCCATCAGCGCCGCCTCGAATACGAAACGCGGCCAGGCGGGCATGCAGCGCCGGCCGGGAAATTTCTTCACATCCCAGAAGTCGGCCCAAGTGGTCGGCACGTTTTCGCCCTTGTATTTGTCCTTGTTGTAGACGAGGCCGACGCCGATCACCTGCAGTGCCACGCCCTTCTTGCGCTTCAGATTGTCCGGCATGGCCGCCAGCGTCTGCTTCGCCGCGTCGGATAGCTTGGAATAGTCGATATCGGCCAGGCAGCAGTCGCCGAGCAGCTTCGTCTCCTGGTCGAAGATGAACGTCAGGTCCCATTGCGCCTTGCCGGCTTCGGCCTGAGCCTTGATGCGTGGGCCGCTACGGGCCTCCTGGACGGTGACCACCTTGATGCCGGTCTCCTTCTCGAACGGATCGTACATGACCTTGCGCAATGCATCGCCATATCCGCCGCCCGGATCCTGCATGATCACGACGTTGCTCTGCGCTTGAGCCAGACCCGCTCCCATCGCGACGCACAGGGCCGAGGCCAATACGGAAACCGATAGTTGCCAGCGTTTCATTCCCAGCATTTTCTCTTTCCTCCAGTTGAAATTGATCTGCGTCACGTCGCCTTACGCGACGTTGCGAGAACAGGTCGTGCAAGGACGAGCCCGGCGACCACCAGTAGCACCTCCAACGTCGAGACCACGGCCAGCACCGGATTGAGCCGATAGTTGATGTCGCCCCACAGCATGAGCGGGAGCGTCTTCAGCTCCGCGCTCGACAGGAACAGCGTCAGCACCAGTTCGTCGAACGAGTGCAGGAAGGCGAAGAATGTCGCTGCAGCGAGACCCGGCATGATGGCAGGCAGCGTCACCAGGCGGAACACCGTCAGGGACGATGCGCCGTGGACGGCGGCGGCCTGTTCGAGCCTGGTATCGACACCTTGAAGCGATGCGGACAGGATCACCACGACGAGGGGAAGACCGCCGATCGCATGCGCCGCGGCAAGGCCGAAGACCGAGCCGACCAGATCGAAACGCAGGAACAGGCTGTAGAGCGACAGGCCGAGCACGACCGGAGGGACGATGATCGGACTTACGAGAAGCAGCATGATGGTGGATTTGCCGCGAATGCTGCTCCTGACGATGCCGAGGGCGGCCGACGCGCCCAGCACGATCGCGATTCCGGCCGACATCGCCGCGACGACCAACGATGTCCAGAACGCCCGCATCCAGTTCGAATCGGAAAAGAACTGCTCATACCAGCGAAATGAGAAGCCCGGCGGCGGGAAGGTCAGATAGCTTGCGCTGCTGAAGGAAATGATCATCACCACGATGATCGGCAGGATGAGAATGGTAATAACCAGTCCGCCCATGAAGCGAACCGTCCAGGTCCCGAAGCTCGCCGGCAGCTGCCCGAAAAGTCTCAGAAGCGGCCAGCCGATCAAGTCGGCAGCTGAGGCGCCGACACTGCGGCGGCTGACATCGGCGGCGTGACGGTCAGTCGTTGTCGGTGTGGCCTCGGTCAGCTTGCGGCCGCCCCAAATGAACTCGAAGCCGAGGAAGCGTCCGGCCACCGCAACCACCGCCAATGTGATCGTCAGCAGCACCACGCCCAAGGCTTGCAGGAATCCCTCCGATGTGACCGAGTCTGCCTGCTGCGTGATATGCATGGCAAACATCTGGTCACCGGGTCCTCCGAGCAGCGTGGGCGTAATGAAGAACCCGATCGCCGCGACGAAGACCAGCAGGAAGCCGGCGCCCATCCCGGGCAGGGTCAGCGGCAGCAACACGCGCCAGAAAGCCGCAATGGGTCCGGCGCCGCTGGCCAGCGCCGCGCGGGTCAGGCTTTGATCAAGCCGCGCCACGCTGGAATAGATCGTCAGCACCATCAGCGGCAGAAGCACCGCGGTCATGCCGAGAAGCACCGTGCCGCGATTGAACAGAAGCTGCACAGGCTCGCTCAATATTCCGATCGAAACCAGCAGCTTGTTGACCGGCCCGTTACGGCCGAGCAGGACCATCCAGGCGTAGGTTCGGATCAGGATGGCGATGAAATAGGGCAGCACGATCGCGGTTGCGATCAGGACCTGGGCAATGCCGCGGCTGCGGTGAATGAGCAGCGCGGTCGGATATCCGAACAGCAGGCACAGGCCCGCGACGGTCACCGAGATCTGCATCGTGCGGACGAGCGAGTCCCAATAGAGCGGTATGGCGAAGACCCGCTCGAAGTAAGACGACCACGACGGCCCGCTCACGCTGATGCGGATGAGATCGATCAGCGGCAGGAGATAGATGAAGGCTAGAAACGCGAGCGCGGGCAGGAGCAGCAGCGCCGGATCCTTCAACCTCCTGACCAGATCGATCTCCGCAGGACGCTCCGCCGTGGTGCCGATCGATGCCGAGGTCATGCAAGCACCCAGCAGTCCGCGGCGCCCCAGCTCACGTGCAGACGATCCCCGACGGCCGGCAGGGGCCGGTCGGCCATGTCGGTGCACCGGATCAGGAGCGGATCGCCGCCTTCCATTTGGGCCTCGATCCGCAAGATCTCGCCGAGGAAGATCGCGGACGTGACGCTGACGGCCGTGGAATTCGCGGTCGGTTCGTTCGACACGGCGATGCGTTCCGGGCGGACGAGCACGGTTGCGCGCCCGACGTCGATCGTGTCCCGGCTTTCGGCGCTGAACACGTATCCCGCACGGTTCTTCATCGTCAGTGTCGAGCCGCGCTTCTGCAGAATCTCCGCCTCGATCAGGTTGCTCTCGCCGACGAACGAGGCGACGAAGCGATCGGTCGGATGCCGGTAGATGTCCAGCGGGCGGCCGATCTGAACGATCTTGCCGGCGTTGAGTACCGCGATGCGGTCGCTCATCGTCAGGGCTTCGCCCTGGTCATGGGTGACGAACAGGATCGTGCTGCCGATGGTCTGGTGGAGGTCGCGGATCTCGATCTGGATCTGCTCGCGCAACCGCCTGTCCAGGGCGCTGAGCGGTTCGTCCATCAGCACGACCCTGGGCCTCCTGACGATGGCTCGGGCAATCGCGACGCGCTGCTGCTGCCCGCCTGACATTTGCGAGGGAGACTTCGCCGCATGCTCCGTCAGCCGCATGATCTCCAGCGTTTCGGCGACACGGCGCTCTGCGGTCGCCCGGTCGACTCCCGCCATGCGAAGCGGAAACGCGACGTTCTGGCTCACCGTCATGTTCGGAAACAGCGCGTAGCTCTGAAACACCATGCCGAAGCCGCGCTTGTGCGTGGGCACGTTGTGGACAGGCTTGCCGTCGACGAGGATTTCGCCGCTGTCGAGGCTCTGGAATCCGGCCACGAGATTGAGCAGCGTCGTCTTTCCGCTGCCGGAGGGGCCGAGGAGCGTGATGAATTCGCCCGGCTCGATGTCGATGCTGATCCGGTCGACCGCGTGAAAGCTGCCGTATCGTTTCACCGCGTCGCGGACGGCGATGCTCGATCCGATGGCGTCGCGTTCCCGGAGGCGGCCGGTCGGCGACGTCCGAACGTTTACTTCGCCGGCGCGCGTTGCGCGCAGAGCCGCGGGCTCACCCATCTTTCTCCTCCCGGATTGTTCTATATTGTAGAACATTATTCTAATTATTGTTGGCGCGGCGCGTCGTCTTGTCAAGTCGAGCTGCCCGATGGCGGCGCAATGGCACGCCGCAATGATCGGTTGCGCATGCGTGAACCTCTGCAAACAAAGGTCTTCGCCGGCGAAGCCGGATTGACAGTGCCGTCCAAATCCGCCTAACATAATTTGGAATAGTGTTCTAAAATATAGAACATACGCAGGGAGGATGACGGTGTTGAGTGAGCCTCGCGCAATGGCGAAGCACATCGAGCCAGGCATGCGCGTGGCGTTGCCGGTCGATTACGCCGGCGTCTCCATGGCCATGACGCGGCCAATCATCGAGCATGGCGCGGGCGATCTCGATCTCGTCTGCGTGCCGACCGGCGGATTGCAGGTCGACCAGCTTGTCGGCGCAGGTCTGGTCCGGACGGTGGAGACTAGCGCCGTCTCGCTGGGCGAAGCGGGTGGAGCGCCCCGGTTCAACGCGGCCGTCAAGGAAGGCGCGGTTCGACTGAAGGACGCGACGTGTCCCGCCATCCATGCGGGCCTCATGGCGGCGCAGAAAGGCAGTCCCTTCATGCCGCTTCGGGGGCTGATCGGAACGGATCTGCTGCGCCATCGCGGCGATTGGCGCGTGGTCGACAATCCGCTGGCGGACGGAAGCGACCCGATCGTGCTGATTCCCGCCATCAAGCCCGACGTCACGATCTTCCACGTGCCCATGGCGGATCGCTTCGGCAATGTCTGGATCGGGCGGCGCCGCGAGCTTGCCGCCATGGCCTACGCTTCGCGCACCGTTCTGGTCACGGTGGAGCGAATAGTCGAGGAAAATCTGCTCGCCGACGAGATGAGCGCTGCCGGCGTGCTGCCGGCACTCTACGTCACGGCAGTTGCGCGCGCTCCGAAGGGGGCATGGCCCTATGGCCTGTGGGGCGAGTATCCGCCTGACAGCGCGGAGATCGCTCGCTATGCGAAGGCCGCGCGAACGGCCGACGGCTTCTCCGCCTATATGGCCCAGGCGCAGATGGAGTTTGCGTGATGGTCGAGGTTCTCCCTCGCGAAGTGCTGATTTGCACGATCGCGCGGCTGCTCGACGGGGTCAGGCACGTCGCCGTCGGCGCGGCCTCTCCGATTCCCGCCGCGGGCGCGATGCTGCTGCGCGCAATGAAGGTAGCGGGCGGCGCCGTCGGCCCACGCATCTCCATTCTCGGGTCTGTCGAGCACAATTTCTTCACCAACGGTTCGGCGGAACTGTTCGATTGCGCGGGTCAAGGTCGGATCGATGCGTTCTTCCTCGGTGGCGGCCAGATCGACGGCTTCGGCAATGTGAACCTCGTCGGCACCGGTGACTATCCGCGCTTGAGCGTGCGTTGGCCGGGCTCGTTCGGCTCGGCCTATCTCTACTTCGTCGTGCCGCGCGTCATCCTGTTCCGGGAGGAGCATACGCCGCGCGTCTTCGTCGAGAAAGTGGACTTCATCAGCGCCCCCGGTGTCAGCCCGGACGGAGTCTTCCGGAGCGGCGGCCCAATTGCTCTCTTGACCGGCAAGGGACTCTTCCGGTTCGACAAGACACGGCCGGGGTTCGCGCTGGAGAGCGTTCATCCCGGCCACGATCTGGCGGAAATCAAGCAAGCGACCGGCTTTCGGTTCGAGCATGACGCTGAGCCGCGGCAGACTGCGTTGCCCGATCGATCGACGCTGGAGCTGCTTCGCGGCCGCGTGTTCGACGAACTCGCCGAGACCTATCCCGAATTCGCCGCGCAGATGCGGCGCGATCTTGTAGCGGCCGACGCATGAGCAGGATCAAACGAATACCGCACTGCAGCCATTGGGGTGCGTACACGATCCTCGTCGAGGATAATCGCATCGTGGGCGTCGAGCCGTTCGAGCACGATCCGGCACCTTCCCCGATCATCCATTCGATCGCCGAATGGGCGAACCCGGAGCGCCGCGTGCTGCGACCGATGGTTCGCTCCGGCTGGCTAGACAAGCGCGAGAAGAGCGATCGCCGGGGCCGCGGCCGGGAAAGGTTCGTGCCAGTCAGCTGGGACGAGGCAACGACGCTGGTTGCGGATGAAATACGCCGCGTGGCCGGCACCTTCGGCAATGCGTCGATATTCGCGGGCTCGTACGGCTGGACAAACTCGGGCCGCCTGCACCATGCCTCATCGCTTCTGAAGCGCATGCTCAACCTAGTTGGCGGCTTCACGAGACATGTCGACACATATTCCATCGCGGCAGGTCCCGTGATTCTGCGGCACACGCTGGGTAGCGACGACGCCTGCGGCGGCCGCGCCAATACGCTCGACACCATCGCGCAACACACCGAAACGCTGGTGGTGTTCGGTGCCCTGTCGCCTCGGACCGCACAAAACGAGGCCGGAGGAATCGGCAGCCACCGGCTTGAAACGTATCTCAGAAAAATCGTCGAGCGCGGCGTCAAGGTCATTCATGTCTCGCCGCTGAAGGACGATCTGCCCGACTGGGTCAATGCCGAATGGTGGCCGATCCGCCCGAACACCGACACTGCGCTGATGCTCGGCGTTGCCGGCGAGATCGTGAAAGCGGGCCGGCACGACACGGATTTCCTCGCGCGCTGCACCAGCGGTGCGGATCGCCTGCTTGGCTATCTCGCAGGCCAGGCGGATAGCGAACGCAAGGACGCCGCGTGGGCCGCCGGCATCTGCGGGATCGATGCGGGCCAGATCACTGAGCTCGCAAGGCGCCTGGTCGGCACGCGAAGCATGCTGACCGTGAGCTGGAGCCTGCAGCGCGCCCATCGTGGCGAACAGCCGTTCTGGGCGGCGCTTGGACTTGCATCTGTTGTCGGCCAGATCGGATTGCCGGGCGGCGGCGTCGGTTACGGCTACGCTTCACTGGGGGGCGTGGGGGCACCGCTCAACCTTGGTCGCTCTCCTGCCATTTCACAGCTGACGAGACCGATCGACAGCTTCATTCCGGTGGCGCGGATCAGCGACATGCTGCTCAATCCTGGCGAGCCGTTCAGCTACGAAGGCGAGATCCGCACCTATCCGGATACGAGGCTGGTCTATTGGGCGGGCGGCAATCCTTACCACCATCATCAAGATCTCAATCGCCTGTCCGAAGCCTGGACGAGGCCGGAAACGATCATCGTGCAGGACCCGATGTTCACGGCGACAGCCCAGCGGGCCGACATCGTGCTGCCGGCAACGACGTCGATCGAACGCAACGATCTTGCCGGCAACAGGCGCTCCGACTTCATCCTGGCAATGAAAAAGGCAATCGAGCCGCTGGGCGAATCCCGCTCCGACTTCGCGATCTTCGACGCGATTGCAGGCAAGCTCGGGGTAGCCGATCGGTTCAACGAAGGCCGGGACGAAATGGGCTGGGTCCGGCATCTCTACGAAGCCTGCCGCAGCGACGCCGCGCAGCGCTTCGGCTTTGCGATGCCAGACTTCGATGCGTTCTGGGAAGCGGGCTATGCCCGCTGCCCGGTCAAGGCAGAACACACCTTCCTGGCCGAGTTCCGCAACGAGCCGGAGGCTCATGCGCTCAGGACCGAAAGCGGAAAGATCGTGCTCGGCAGCGAAACTCTGGCGAGGCTGGACTATGCCGACTGCCGCCCGCATCCCGCGTGGATCGAGCCGGCTGAATGGCTCGGCAATGCCGCCGCCGGCCAAATGCACCTGGTGTCGCATCAGCCGGCCGGCCGTCTTCACAGTCAGCTCGAAACCGGCGCGTCGAGCCGGGCAATGAAGCGCAATGGACGTGAACAGGCTCGCCTTCATCCTGGCGACGCGGCTGCTCTCGGCGTCGAAGACGGCCAGACGATCCGCATCTGGAACGGCCGTGGCGAGTGCCTTGCGACGGCAAAGGTCACTGACAAGGTCCGTCAAGGCGTGCTGGTGCTTCCGACCGGTGCCTGGTTCACGCCGACAGGCAATAGCGGTCTGGAGGTCGCAGGCAATCCGAACGTGCTCACGCTCGATATCGGCACGTCTCAATTCGGCCAAGGCTGCTCGGCCCACACGTGCCTCGTGCGGGTCGAGCCCTACGCCGCCGATCGGCGCGATGCGTTCGAATCCTATCGGGAAACGCTCGTCGCGCTTGCGGCAGTCTAACAGGAGCTTGAACATGTCTGCGCCCGCCATCAGCCGCTTTCCCGTCCCCGACATCGCGACGCTGCCGGAGGATATCCGCTCGCGGATCGAGGCGGTTCAGGAGAAGTCCGGCTTCGTCCCCAATGTCTTCCTGACACTTGCGCATCGTCCTGACGAGTTCCGGGCGTTCTTCGCCTATCACGACGCTCTGATGGACAAGCCCGGGCCGATCACCAAGGCCGAGCGCGAGATGATCGTCGTCGCAACCAGCAGCGCCAATCAATGCCAGTACTGCGTGGTCGCACACGGCGCCATCCTGCGCGTGCGCGCGAAGAATCCGCTGATCGCGGATCAGGTCGGCGCCAATTACCGCAAGGCCGATATCACCGCGCGGCAAAGGGCGATGCTGGATTTCGCGATGAAGGTCTCGGCGCGTGCCTATGAAGTGGACGAATCCGACATCCAGGATCTCAAAGCACACGGATTCACCGAAGAGGACGTCTGGGACATTGCGGCCATCGCTGCATTCTTCGGCATGTCGAACCGCCTCGCCAACGTCACCAGCATGCGCCCGAACGACGAGTTCTTCGCGATGGGACGCTGAGCGCCGCGAACGAGAACTGCAATGGTATCGCTGGTCATAGAAAGGCGCTTCCGGGGCCCGCCCAACTCCGGCAATGGCGGCTACGTATGCGGATGTCTCGCAAGGCACGTTGCCGGAGACGCCGAAGTGACGTTACGCTCTCCGCCGCCGCTGGAGCGGCCGCTCGATGTGCTGACGGGAAGCGGCGGCGGGATCGAGTTGCGCGAAGACGACAGGCTGCTCGCGACGGCGCGTGCTGCAGGCGTCGATGTGGCGGACGTTCCCAGGGTGAGCCGCGAGGCGGCCGAAGAGGCGGCCGGCAGAACGCCCTACGACGAGCAGACCCATAACCTTCCGACATGCTTCGTCTGTGGCCCTGCGCGTGGTCATGGCGACGGTCTCCGGATCTTCGCAGGTCCGCTGCAGGCGGGGGCAGTCCCGGGCAAGCCCGTCGTGTTCGCAGCCTCCTGGGTACCTCACGGCAGTCTGTCCGGCGAGGACGGCTATGTCGCGCCCGAATTCATCTGGGCCGCTCTCGATTGCCCGACCGGCTATTGCAGCGTGGGCGCCCGTCATCTCGGATTGAATGGTGACGAGACGGCCTTGCTCGGACGCATGGCCGCACGGATCGAGCGCCGGCCGCGTCCCGGAGATCCTTGCGTGGTGGTCGCGTGGCCGACCGGACGGGAAGGCCGCAAGCTCTTTGCCGAGAGCGCTTTGCTCGATGCCGAGCAGGAGGTGCTGGCGACCGCGCGAGCCACCTGGCTGTTGGTCAACCGCCAGGTCCAGCTCGGAGCAAGCGCATGAACAGGTGGGAGCAAGGTATGACCGGCCGCGAAGCAGAGCTCGAACTTCGTCAATCCGTCGTCGACGCGTGCCGCGAGATGGCGGCGCAAGGCATCAATCAGGGAACGTCCGGAAACATCAGCGTTCGAACCGATGACGGCATCCTGCTGACGCCGTCCGGTCTTCCCTACGACCGCATGAAGCCCGAAGACATCGTGGCGATGAAGTGGGACGGCATGTGGACCGCGTCGGCCGGCAACGTTCCGTCGACGGAATGGCGTTTTCACCTCGATATCCTGAAATCGAAGCAGGAGGTCGGCGCCGTCGTTCACGCCCATCCGGTCTTCTGCACCATCATCGCGATCATGAACCGATCGATCCCCGCGATTCACTACATGATCGCCGCTGCCGGCGGAAACGACATCCCCTGCGCGCCCTATGCTCAATATGGCACGGCCGAGCTGTCGCAGGCGGCCCTGAACGCGCTTCGCTATCGCCGCGCCTGCTTGCTTGCACATCACGGGCTGATCGCCATCGGTCCCAACCTGCGCAAGGCCATGTGGCTCGCGGTAGAGGTTGAGGTGCTCGCCAAGCAATATCACGGTTGTCTTCAACTTGGGTCTCCTCCGCTGCTGCCGGACGAGGAAATCGACAGCATCCTCAAGCGATGGGGACAGTACGGGCTGCGCGATAACGACGGCATGCCGAAGATGCCCCTGCAGTCGAGCTAGATGAATTCCGGTCAAACCAATTTCGTGCGAGAACTCATGGCCTACACTCACGACGTCAGCGTCTGCGGCACTTATATTCTGGACATTCTGGGGGTCCCGGTGACCGAGATTCCCCCCGGTGGCGGCCGTTTGCTGATCGAAGAAATTCGGCTCGCAGTAGCAGGCACCGCCGGCGGAACGGTCGTCCCGTGCGCGCGTCTCGGTCTGAAGGCGCTCGCAGTCGGCGCCGTCGGCTCCGACGAGAAGGCCGACTGGATGCTGAACGCGCTGCAGCGTGAAGGGATCGACATCTCTCTCATGGAGCGGATGGCCGACAGTCCGACCTCGGCCACGATCCTGCCGATCAGGCCCGACGGCTCGCGTCCGGTGATGCACGCAAGAGGCGCCTCCGCCCGCTGGCGGATCGCGCCCGAAACGCAGAAGGCTGCTTGTCGCAGCAAGATCCTGCATCTTGGCGGGGTTGGCTCCCTGCTCGCGATGGACGGAGCGCCTTCCGTCGCATTTGCTGCGCGAGGCGAAGACGTCCGGTTGTACGACGACGCTCGATCTCATCCAGGCGCGGCGTGAAACGCTGGCACTGGTCGAGCCGCTGCTGCCCTATGTCGACTTCTTCATGCCGAGCATCGATGAGACCAATGCCATGGTCGGAACCGACGATCCCGCCGCGTGTGCGCGGTTCTTCATCGACAAGGGAGCGGGGGCCTGCGCCATCTCTCTCGGTGCCGATGGCTCGTTCGTGATGACACGCGACGGACGCCAGTTCACGGTGCCGGCGTTCGAGGTCGCGGTCCGCGATACGTCGGGATGCGGCGATTCCTACACGGGCGGCTTCATCGCGGGTCTCGCCCGCGACTGGGACCTGCTCGACTGCGCCAAGCTTGCGACGGCGACGGCCGCGATCGTCGCAACGGGTCTGGGCTCCGGTGCTAACCTCATATCGTTCGAGGAAACCGTGAAAGCCATGAGCACCTTGCCGGTCCGCAAGCCTGCTCGCGCCTGATCTTTTGCACCGTAAAGACCATTCATCCGAACAAAGGGGGAGAACGCAACATGGCCCGACATGCGATTGTGACGGGAGCAAGCCGCGGAATTGGCCGTGCGATTGCCATCGGTCTTGCCAAGCGCGGCTACGATCTCGCGCTGACCGACATCGCAGCGCAGGAGAAGGTCCTGCTGGAGACCGTCGCTGAGATCAACGAGATTGGCGGCCGCTGCATCCCGGTGCTGGGCGACGTCAGCGCCGCCGGTGATTGCAGACGAGCCGTGGCGGAAGCCGTCCAGAGCCTTGGGCACATCGACGTCCTCGTCAACAATGCGGGGATCCTCAGGCTGGCGACCATCGACGAACTGACGACCGATACGTGGGATCAGACGTTCGCCGTCAACACCCGCGGCGTCTTCCAAATGACCCAGGCTGTGGTTGGGCACATGAAGGAGCGCAAGTACGGGCGCATCGTGAACATCGCCTCGCTAGCCGCCAGAACGGGCGGCCCGGGACAATCCCATTATGCCGCGTCGAAGTCAGCCGTGGTCGGCTTCACACGGGTGTCATCCATGGAGTTCGGAGGCTACGGGATCACGGTCAATGCGGTATGCCCGGGCATCATCGTGACTGAGATGGGGATGAACAATCTTCGCGATCCCGAGCGCGTCGCCTATTTCGAGAAGGTCACGGACCTGCATCGGCTAGGGCAGCCAGAGGACGTCGTCGGGCCCGTGGCGTTCTTCGCGTCAGATGATTCTGCGTTTGTGACTGGCCAGGCGCTCAACGTAGACGGAGGCATCTTCTACAGCTAGCGACGGGATCGATCGCACATGGCTCATCATCTGGCCGTTTCAGCGCGTTTTTGCTGCAGAACCAGAATCTGGATGATGCCGGCCTCGGCTTTGATTCTCCCCATCAACTCGAATCCGGCCGCTCGCAGGCGGGGCGCCTCAAGAGATCTCGCCAGTCCAGACTCCGAACAGATTGAAGCCACGGTAACGGTACGACGCATCGATGATGCCAAGTACAATCGCTCCGGGGAGAATATAGAGCGCGTCGTGCGTAGCGACTGCGATCGCATGACATGTTCCCGTGTCAGCAGGCGGCAGTGTGCGCCCGAAATGCGTTCGCCAGGCGACACGCGTCAGAAGGACGAAGCCTGCGGCAAGTCCGAGTATCACATGGACAGACTTCAGGCTCGTTCGAAATGGGCCGCGCGGCGCCAATCGGCTGTCTGACCGATCACCCGCAGGAGAACGACGAGTTCGCGAAGAACTCCGCCGCCTTTGACCGCATCGGAGGACAGGCTGCGTGGCGCTGGGCTGCGCCTCGCTCAGATCGCGCACCGCCGCCGAGACCGGCCCCTCTCGTTTGCGGCCAGCCAATCGGCGTGCATGTGAATTAAATGAATGTGGAATATTAAAAGAGCTGCAGCGGAGAGAAATCTCCTGATCTGCTATGCCCGTTTGAATGACCGTATTATCCCGGTAAATCTCGATCGTATGATGGTTAATCCGGGTATGTCTTTGTAAATAAATGCATTTTATCGATGCCTTGTCGGATTTTAATGGCCTGGAACCGGCAGTTTAAAATCCGCCGCCTATTAAATATTGACTAAAGATAATATTTAATAAAGTGTTTATGAGGTGGCGGGGCGGTCATCGTCCGCAGCCGCTAAGGGTGTCCGCAAATTCATCTTCAAAGAAAGGCTTTCCCCATGCTGCGCTACTACATCAAGACCACAGAAGCCATGAAGCGTCTGCGTGCAGACCAGCAGGGCGTGGTGTCGTTCGAGTACATTATCGTCGCGGTTTGCATCATCGGCGCCGTATCGGCTGTGTTCGGCGTTGGAGCCGGCGGCGCGATCGGAACGGCGCTGACAGGCGGGATCACCGCGATCACCACAGCTTTTACTGCGGCAGTTTGACACGGCCATCTGGCGCCAGAGGGGGGCATCGGAATGTGTCCCCCTCGAATGTTCTCTCTCCATTTTAGTGTGCCTTCCACCTCCTTGAGGCATGCATGAGCTGGCCTTCTTACATCGCCTCGATACTGGAAATCGCGTTGTTGCTGTACGTCGCAATGCTCGATGTCGCGACCCGCTTGATCCGAAATGACGTCTGTCTCTTGCTGGCGCTGCTCGGGATTGCCGGTCAGCTTGCCAGCCCGATGCAGCTTGCCGAATCCGTCATCGCCGCGACGATCCTGTTCTTGCTGCTGTTCGCGCTTTACCAGCATGGACGGATTGGCGGGGGCGACGTCAAGTTGCTGGCGGCTTTGGCCATTGGTCTGCCGCCGACGGGCTTGATTCAGTTGTTGACCGTAACCTCGCTGGCGGGGGGCGTTCTTGCCCTCCTGCATCTGTTGATGCGTGTCCTGCCATATCCGAAGTTGGCGCCAGTCGGATCGTCGCTCGCACGCCGCGTCTACGCGATCGAGCGTTGGCGCCACGTGCGACACGCGCCCCTCCCGTACGGCGTCGCCATAGCCTGCGGTGGCATCTGGACCATCTTGAGCAGAGGATTTTGACATGTCATCCGCGTTGCGCCTCTCAATCATCCTGGTGCTCTTGCTCGCAACCACCGCGTTCGGGCTGATTGCCTACAACATGAACCTGCCGAAACAGGTTCCGGTAACGGTTACAGAGCAGGGGCCGGCGCCTCCTTCGACTGTCGGGTATTTTGTTGCGGCACGTCCGCTGCCGAAAGGTACATTGGCCCGCGCAGAGGATTTCACAGTGCGCTCGGTGTCGCCTGAACGCCTTCCTGCAGGGGCGATCCTGGAAACACCTGACTCGAAGGCCGGACTTCCCGGCTCCCTGATTCGCAAGTTCGTCGACGCTGGCAGCCCGATCACCTTGTCGGACGTGTTGCGACCTCGCGATCGGGGTTTCCTGGCCAGCGTCTTGGCACCGGATAGCCGTGCAATCAGCATCAAGGTGGACGAGGAGTCTGGCGTGTCGGGGCTGATCAGGCCGGGTGATCATGTTGATGTCCTGTTGACCCAGGTGTTCGAGAAAGCAGATCCCGCGCGCCGGGCCCTGAGCGAAACCGTTCTAGGCAACGTTCGTGTCATCGCGATCGACCAGGAAATTATGCAAGGCGGCCGAACCGTAGGCTCGGTGACCGGCTCGGTGGCCGGCAAGCAAGCGCAGACTGTGTCGTTGGAGCTTGCGCCAGACCAGGTCAAGAAGATCACAGTCGCAAGGCAGCTCGGAACGCTCTCCCTGGCAGTACGGGCAGCAGTCGAGCAGTGGGATACGGCGGACACTGGCGCCATGTCCAGCTGCGATGTGTCGCCGGAAATCGCCCGCCAGAATGCAATTGCCGGCCGGACTGCAGCGGTCGTCGTTCATTCTGGTGGTCAGATAAAGCAATACTCGGTCAGGAAACAGGATTCAGCCGACGGCGACGCTCTGATCAACTGCGACGGATCGGAAGTTTCCCGCCGTGGTGCGACGATGGTGGTTCAGGCAGGCAAGTTGCTGGAGAAACGTTGATGAGCGTTAACATAGCGGCGGTCAGTTCGTCTGAAGAAGCGACATCTGTTGTCGCGCGCAATCGAATTGTCTGCTTCGTGAATGACGAGCTGAGTGCTGCGGCTCTGCGCAAGGGCCTCGAAGGCAGCAACATATCGATCAAGCGTGGCACGATTCGCAATGCCATACGGATGCTCGAAACGGACTCCGAATTGTCCGCCCTGGTGACGGACATCAGTGGAATCGATGATCCATTTCCCGAACTGGAGAGGCTGGCCGGCGTCTGCCCACCTGATGTCCGGGTGGCTCTGATCGGTGAAAGCAGGGAGATCACCTTCTACCGCGAGCTTATGGAACTCGGCTTGACCGAGTACCTGCCGAAGCCGATCACGCGGGACATCGTGCTGGATCAGCTGCGCCCAAAGCTGCTTGGCGACGGTGCGCCGGGTCCGGCCGACCGAGGCGGGCATGTGATCTCGATCTGTGGCGCGCAGGGCGGTGCCGGCGCAACAAGTATCGCCATCAATCTCGCGCTGCAATTGGCCGAGACCACCAAAGCCAAGGTCGCGCTGCTCGACCTTCATCTTCAGGGCGGCGAAACAGCCGTGATGCTGGGTGTTCAGCCCGGACCAGGCCTGCGCATCGCTTTGGAGAACCCGATGCGGGCGGATACGCTGTTCCTCGAGCGCGCCGCAATTGCAGTCAACGAGCGAGTTAGCCTGATTTCCGCCGACGAGGAGCTGGATGCTCAGCTCGACATCACCGAAGCGGGCGTGAGGCACGTCCTTGGTCTGCTGCGCCAGCGATTCAATTACATCGTTGTCGATGTCCCGGTCCCGTTTCCGCCATCGATCCATCCGGTGATCTCCCTTTCTCGACACGTGATGGTGCTGCTGGAGGCCGAGGTGACCGGGCTTCGCAATGCTCATGCACTGCGGACCGCCGTCACCAACATTGCCGGCAGGGATCGGGTCTTTACCTTGCTCAACCGCGCCAATCGCCCCGGCGGCCTTCCCAGGGCTGCGGTGGTCAAGGCGTTGGGGACAGAGCCAGACATGGTTGTACCCGATCTTGGGAAGGGGATGACCCAGGCGGTCAATCTCGGAATTCCAGCGCTGAAGCACGTATCAGCACTGCGACGCCATCTCGCGCCGATCGTACGGGAGATCACGGGGCTCGGGGTCGAGCGGAAGGGACGGCTGAGGAGGCTGCTCGGGCTATGAGAAAGTTTGGTAGGCGCGACGACGAAACGTCGGTTCGCTTGCCTGCATTGATGCCAAGCCTGGCTGCATCGCCGCCAAGCGCACCTGCATCAACGTCAAGGCGCGACGAACCTTCGATTGACCGGCCAGTGATGCCAGCTTCACTGCGCGAGCGCGTCATCGAACAGATCGAGCCATCGGTGGCCGCAACTGTTTCGCGTGACGTCCTTCGGCGGCAGATCGAGGAAATCATCCATGGAATCGCCAATGAGGAGCGGCTCGAACTGTCCGGGCGCGAGCAGCTTCAACTGGCGGATGAAATTGCGGACGACATGACCGGCTACGGGCCGCTGCGTCCGCTTCTGCTCGATCAATCGATCAACGACATCATGATCAACGGACCGAGCAACGTTTATGTCGAACGAGCCGGCAAGCTGGAGCGGATCGCGGTGCGCTTCCGCGACAACGATCACATCGCATCGGTAGCCCAGAAAATTGCCGCGCAAGTTGGACGGCGCATTGATGAATCCAGTCCGATGGTGGATTGCCGCTTGCCCGATGGCAGCCGGGTCAACATCATCTTCCCACCGCTGGCGATCCATAGTCCCTGCATTTCGATTCGAAAATTTCCGAGCCGCCGTTTTGATATCGCCGCAATGGTCGAAAACGGCTCAATGACCGCAGCCGTCGGACAGTTGTTGGAGATCGCCGCCCGGTGTCGGCTCAATGTTCTGGTCTCCGGCGGCACCGGGTCCGGCAAGACGACGCTGCTCAACGCCATGAGCCAGTTCATCGATCACAGCGAACGCGTCGTCACCATCGAGGATGCGGCAGAGTTGCAGCTTCAGCAGCCGCACGTGATCAGCCTGGAGACCCGGCCTCCCAGCCTTGAGGGCACGGGGCAGGTGACACAGCGCGATCTCTTGTGGAATGCGCTGCGCATGCGTCCTGACCGGATCGTCGTGGGCGAGGTGCGCGGCGCCGAAGCGTTTGACATGCTGCAGGCAATGAACACCGGTCATGATGGTTCGATCTCCACGGTCCATGCCAATAGCGCCCGTGATGCCCTGACCCGCATCGAGAACATGGTGCAGATGGGGCAGGTGAATCTGCCGTCGCGCGCCATTCGAACTCAGATCGTCGCTGCGCTGGATCTCATCGTGCAAGTCGAACGCATGCGCGATGGGCAACGTCGCATTGTCCAGATCAGCGAGGTGATGGGGCTGGAATCGGATGTGATCACGACCAATGACATCGCTGCTTTCGAGTATCAGGAGGAGGATGAGCATGGGCGGATCTCGGGCACCTACAGAGCCACCCTTGCAGTCCCGAAATTCAAAAGCCGTCTTGTCTATTTTGGGCTTGATCGCGCCTGGGCTGAGGCCGTGAGGCAGATATGATACCTGAGTCCGTGATCTTCGCTGTTCTGATGCTTGCGATGTGCGCATCCGTCGGCTCATTGTGGCTCGACGGCCGGGAGCGGCGCATGGACCGCCGGCTGGCGATCGCTCTACCGGCCTCCCATCCGGCCAGCCTGCCATCCATTCGCCGGGCGGAGGCCGGCTCTCGGTATCTGCTTCTCCACCGTTTGGCCAATTACAGGCCCGAGATGGTTCACACCTGGCATCCGGCGTATGTGCTGCTTGCTGCCGCCATCACGGTAGCAGCGATCTTTTATGCCAATCGCCTGCTGGGATTTTCCGTTTTCTACGTGTCTGTCGCGGCTGCAATTGCCGCCATCGTGGTCGTGCGAGGTCTGTTTGGTTGGCAGCAACGTCGCTTCGCCAGTCAACTGTTCCGACAGCTGCCTGACGCCATTCAGCTGGTGACGAGTACGGTTCGATCGGGTCTGCCTGTGCACGAAGCATTTCGCACCATCGCGCGCGAGATGCCGCAACCGACGTCTGGACAGTTTGCAATCGTATGCAGCGAAGTGAATCTGGGAAGACCTCCAGAGGAAGCCGTCGAAGCCGTCTATCGGCGATCGCAAGTGGCAGAGTATGCGATGTTTGCGGTGACACTTGCAGTCCAGTTGAAATCCGGCGGCAGCTTGGCCGAGACCTTGCAGACGCTGGGCGACACGGTGAGTCAGCGTGTCGCGCTCGCTGCTCGCGCCAAGGCGCTGGCGGGAGAAGTGATCTTTTCCTCGCGAGCACTCACGATCTCGCCCGTGATTGCCGGAGCTTTGCTATACGCGGCCAATCCGCAGAATGTCGATCTGTTGTTCACTGATCCGACTGGAAACAAGCTTCTGGCTTACGCGATAGTCTCGGTGCTCATCGGGCATCTGGTGATAAGTTGGATGGTCAGACGGGAAACGGAGCTATGACTTTTGGTCTCGGTCTGGTGGCCCTCGCAGTAGCAGCTGGAACTGCGGCCTGTATGTTGATCATCCGCGAGCTACACGTCCGCGCATTGGACACGCGGGTGTCAAACGCCGTGATGGGTATCCCCTACCGTTCAGCCCCCTTCAAGGACCTGACCAGTTGGTTTTCATGGCTGGGCATGCGGTATCGGCGTTTCTACGCCGAGGAGAATCTGGAAGAACTACGAACGATCCTCCACTCGTCTGGTTTCAATCATCATCGAACCTTGCCGATCTGGATCGGCATCAAGGTCGTCAGCATGTTCTTGCTGCCGGTCATTGCGCTGCTTCTGGCGCAACTGTCGGGAAGGGGACCTGCGGACGTGCTGGTCTTCACGCTGGTGGGTGTGGTGATCGGAATCCTGGGGCCGCGATTGGTTCTGTCGGTGATGAAGCGGCGCTTTGATGCTGCCATTCGGCTAGGCACGCCGGATATGATCGATCTGCTGATCGTATGCAGCGAGGCGGGAATGGGCCTGGAAAGCGGGCTGGGGCGTGTCGCCGATGAAATGAAGTCGACCAATCCTGCCATGGCCTGGGTGCTGCACCGTCTTCTTGATGATCTCCGGATACTGCCAAGTCGCGTCGACGCATTCGAGAACTTGGCGTCCACTTCGGATGGTCTTCGCCGGTTCGGCACAATGATCAGCCAGAGCCTGCAATACGGAACGCCGTTGAGCCAGGCGCTACGCAGTATCGCGCTCGATCTGCGGCGGGAACGTATCACCAAGCTCGAAGAAAGAGCGCACAAGCTGGGCGCCAAGCTGACCATTCCGATGGTGCTGTTCCTGCTTCCAGCCATGTTCGTCATCATGGGCGGAAGTCCCGTCCTGCACCTCGTGCGTTCGTTCGCCAGCTTCGGAAAGTAGCCATGAGCACAATTGCCCTCTCGAAGAGCGGATCTTACGACCGGATCATGCGACTGCTTGGCAGCATGTGGTTCTTGTTGCTGGCTCTTTGCGTCGCCGTCAGGATTGGGGCGTCGCTGCACGATCCATGGCCCTCGCTCTTGTCGAGTTTTTGCCTCGGCATCTTCTACATGCTCCTGGCGCTGTTGATCGTGACGCGCGCACCGGCAAAGGCGCATGCAGACGGCCTGCTTCCAAGAATAGCTGCGTTCGTCGGCAGCTATCTGCCATGGACGATCAGCTTCCTGGGTAAAACCGACGACACGCTGCCCAACCTGGCGTCGACGGCTTGCGTTCTGGTCGGCACGATCATGATGCTCGTCACCATCCGACATCTGGGGCGGTCGTTCAGCCTGGTGCCGCAGGCGCGCTCGGTGGTGCAGACCGGTCCGTATCGATGGATCAAGCACCCGCTCTATGTCGCTGAAGAAATCGTGGTGCTGGGCGTCGTGCTGCAATACCTGACGCCGGTTACGGTGATCATACTGGTCCTGCATATAGGCATTCAGGTCTGCCGCATACATTACGAAGAGGACCTGCTTCGGCGCAATTGCCCCGAGTATTCGAGTTACGAAGCATCACGTTGGCGAGTGATTCCTTACGTTTGGTGAGCGGTATGCGTGGCCGGATTGTCGTGGACAAGGTTCAGATCGCTGTTGCCAGGGCGCCGCGATCGCACATGGCATGCCCCCGTCGAGCCAGGTGTGCGTATCGTGGAGCGTCCTTCATCGCCGATCAGCGCGGCGCCGTCGCGTTCGAGACAGTGTTCGTTTACATATTCTTGGTGGCATTTCTGCTGATGCCGCTCGCCGACGTAGCTGCCGCGGGCTTCCGGTTTATCTCCGCGTGGACGGCCTTGCGCTCTTTCGGGCAATACATTCAGTACAAGAATCCGCCCGACCCGGCGGACCCGGGGACCTGGGTGTCGGCGCTACAGACAACGGTCGCCGGGCATACCATCGGCAACATCCAGGTCATGTGCGGAAGCACTGTCTGCAACTCCGGCAATCTTGGTACGACTCCCAAATACTTTACGTTTTCGACAACTGTCACTTTGGCCCCGATTGTGTTGACGTCGGTGCTGTGTCCCAACAGTTGCACGTACACGCTGCCTTACTCTGAACGTTTCCAATAGGTGTTTTCATGCGTAGTCTGCTCCGTTCCAGGCAAGGCTCGGCCGCATTCGCAACAGTCATCGCGCTGGTGCCGCTCATCGGCGTGGTCGCGCTCGGGGCAGAGGCCGGATCCTGGTACGTCACCAGGCAGCACGCGCAGAATGCCGCCGATGCAGCGGCCTATTCGGGCGCCTTGCGGCTTGCATGCGAGAATGCCGGTGTGCTCTGCGATACATCAGTGGATTATCAAGCAAAGGAATTCGCGGCACAGAACGGGTTCTGCAACTCCGGCGACACGGCCTATCCGGGCACCAACTGTGCGACCAGCCTTCCAGCAGGGATCTCGCGGGCCGTGCAGATCGATATCGGCAGCTACAGTGCGGGTGCGTTCACAACGCCGCCCGCAGGAGGCGGCGGTAATGCCGTTCGCGCCCTCGTCAGCCAGCAGCAGCCGGCCTACTTGTCGGCAGTGCTGGGTTTGACGACCGTCAACATCCCCGCCCAAGCCATCGCTTTGGTCGAATTGCCGAGCAAGGTGTGCGCCTTGGCGCTCGGACCTGATCCGAACGGCGGCGGAGGGGCGCTTAAAATTGCCGGTAACGTCAGCAACAACGGCACGGGTTGCCCGATAATGTCGGATGCCAGTGTTCAGTTTGCCAGCACTGCCTCTTTCACCGGTTCGGGATGGGCCGTCTTGGGTGTAACCGGCTGTAGTCCAGCCAGCACCTGCGCCGATCCCGGCGTCACGCACAACTATTTCATGCCGTACGCCAACAATCCGCTTAGCAAATTGGACAGCCAATCGTTCAATAGCTTGACCTCGAGCGGGAAGCCAAATGATTTGGCGTGCAGTGGCACGTTGACGCCCAATACCCCGCCGAGCAGCACGAACCTGTACCGCAACCTAACGTGCACGACCGGGAACGCGGTAGATTTTAGTCCGGGCACGTACTTCTTCTACAATGGGACAATAAAATTCAATGGCGGAACCATCACTTGCAGTGCCTGCACACCTTGGCCACCGGCAGGCACAGGTTTAGGCGTCACTCTTGTATTACTCGGGGATTCGAGCATTTCCATCTCTGGCGGCGCTGTAGTTAATCTGTCCGCGCCTTACACCAACACGTTCTCTTCTGATCTGGACGGCGTTCTGATCGATGATCAGGCACCGAGCAAGAGCAGTAATCAGGTCACCATCACCGGTGGTGCGGTTAAGCTGGGTGGTGCGATGTATTTCCCGCACGTCGACGTTACCTGGAACGGAGCGACAGAAAGTACCAATACGACCTGTTCGCAAGTGATCGCCAAAACACTCACCATGGGCGGTGGCGGTTTCCTGAGCACGGATGGATGTAATCCGGTGACCGTTCCTTACACCCAAGTTGTCCGCTTGGTGCAGTGATGAAGAAGCTCGATCAGCGGGGCATCGCTGCGTTCGAATTCATCCTCGTCTTCGTGTCCCTCTTCATGTTGATGTTCGCCATCTTCGATCTCGGACGCTATGCGATCACGATGCAGTCCTTGCGGAAGCTCGCGAGCGCCGGAGCTCGGGCGGTCATGATCAACTGCTACACGCCTGCCTTGCTTCAAAGCCCGCCTCAATCGCCGTCAAGCTGCGGGGGCGATCCAATGTCCACTAGCGAAAAGCAGAACACGGCGCCGTTCCTGTATTTCGGCGGTCTCACGCCGACGCTGAGCGTGGCGTCCAGCGGCAGCAATCTGACCGTGACCGCTTCTCAAGAGGGCTTCACTATGCTGATGCCGATATGGGGTACGACACTCAATGCGCCGAGCGCGTCAACGCAAATTCCCTTCTAGCGCACTCGCGAGCATCAGCCGATGAACACCCGACCGGCCCCGGACAATGGCGATCACGATGATGGCGGATGCGAAGCCAAGACATGCCATCACGCCAAGTGCCACCGTGCCGGCATCATTGGCGCAGGCTCAAAATATGGCAGCATACCTTACGCATCTTGGCCGACGCCGCCTCGGGTCAGCGCGTGTCGAGCCGGACAAACGCTTGGGAATCGAACTGCGCCAGAGCAGTCTGCGCCTGGCCAAGTTCCTTTTGAAGACTGCAGGCCGACGCCGTTCGATCGTGAGCGACGACGGAAGCTCGCGCAAACTGGTTGTGCTGCAGCATGGTTCTGAACACAGCTGCAGAGAGAAATGATGCTCGCCCGCAACATTGGCAAGTTTTCTTTGCCACTTGAGGCTGTGCGGTAAGCGTCTCTTCTTGCAAGGAGGCTGTTTGAAGGACGATGATCTTGGAAACACGAAGTAACGAATTGTAGTGGGACAGCTTGTAAGCTCTGCGACGTGGTGCGCAGAGGGGAACTGTTGGGGATATCGAGCACGTAGATTTGCGGGGATGCCGCGGATCGCAGCGGGGGGACTCGAATGGGTGGCGGTCGCATTTCGGGTAAGCTAGGGGGGCTTCTCGCCTTCAGCGTGATGGGTCTTGGCGCTGCGCTCGCCTCCTTTGCGTCTGCTGACCGCGCGGCGGCCGCAGACCGGCGGGGCTCCTCCGGCGGCGTCTTCGTCAGCGAAATGAGCGACGTCCAGCGGGTCAAGGTGGTCGTCAACAAGTCACGCACCTTCAAGGTCGATACGGCTTTCGCAACTATCGTGGCCGGCTCGCCTGACATTGTGGACGTGAAGTCGCTCAGCGATCACCTGATCTACGTCCAGGGCAAGCAGACCGGCACCACCAATGTCATCCTGCTCGACTCCTCGATGAAGCAGATCGGCATCCTCGACGTCGAGGTCGTGATCGATACGGGCAATTTGCAGCAGAACATCCGCACCAGCACCGGCGGGCAGGGCATCCGCGTGTCGGCTTCCGAGGGCCAGGTGGTGCTTAGCGGAACGGCGGCCGACGCGGTTACTGCCGAGCGCGCCATGGCGATCGCCACCAGCACGGTCGCTAAGGGGGGCACGGTCGTCAACGCGATGAGCGTCGCGGCCCCGCAGCAGGTGATGCTGGAGGTGCGCTTTCTTGAGGTCACCCGGGATGCCGGCCGCGACCTCGGTGTGAACCTCTACGCGGCGAATGCCAACGGGACCAACGTCGGGAACACGGGGCGTGGCGGAGTGGTAACCAGCGCGACCGGCCGGCGACCGATCGGAGGTGTCAATGGCCCTGTCGGTGCTCCCCCAACAGGTAGCCTCCCAGTACTCGCCACAGCAGGTACGCTTCTTGGCACTGCGGGCGGTATCGCTCCGGTACCTTTCGGAAGCTTATTGACCAGCATCGTCAGAACGAGCAATGGGGGCTCGGTGGACCTATTGATCTCAGCGCTTGAGACCAAAGGATTGGCACGCCGATTGGCAGAGCCAAACTTGACCACGCTTTCCGGGGATGCGGCTCGCTTCCTTGCCGGCGGTGAATTTCCCGTGCCGATACCAAACACGACCGCAACCGGCTTTCCGACCATCACCATCGACTACAAGAAGTTCGGTGTCGAGCTGGCTTTTGTCCCCACCGTCCTCTCGCGGGGCGTGATCAATCTTCGGGTCGAGCCGTCGGTTAGTGAGCTTGATTTCGCCAATGCGGTGACGATCCAGGGAACGACGGTTCCAGCATTGACCCGCCGCGATGCGCGCACGACCGTCGAGCTGCGCGACGGCCAGAGCTTTGCAATCGCCGGCCTGCTGCAAACCCGCAACCGTCAGGACGTTTCGCAATTGCCCTGGATCGGCTCGGTACCCGTGCTTGGAGCCCTGTTCAGCAGCAAGTCGTACCAGCAGGAGGAGACCGATCTCGTCATCATCGTGACGCCGCGCCTGGTCGCGCCGGCTGCACCCGGTCAGCAACTGGCGTCGCCCCTCGATTCCCGCCTCCCGGCCAACGACGTCGATTTCTTCCTCAATGGCCAGATGGAGGTCCGCAAGCGCTACAATGACTACGTCAATTCCGGAGGCGACGTCAAAGGACCCTATGGGCACATCATCGCTCCCGAGGTCACTGCGACCATTCCGGTACCGCCTGCTGCGAACCAGCCGGTCGTGAAAACGCTCAACTGAGAAGGAAGCGGGAGATGACCATCAGGTATCTGGCTCTGTTCGCACCGCTCCTGCTCGGGGGATGTTACGGGGTCGCCGGTCACGACGAGGTGGACCGCTACTTCCAGCGTTCCGACACCATTACGATGAGTGCCGGCAATGCCAAGGAGGTCAACGCCGTCACCCACACCATCCATCCCTGGCCGCGTAACGTCGGTGACCGCAGGATCGCATACGACGCTCGGCGCGTCGGCGCCGCCGTGACGCGCTATGGCAACACGAAACAGCCGGTGGATCAGCTTCCCGACATTGGCGATGCGACGAGACAGATGGGCGTGCGGACTGCCCCAACCCAGAACGTCAACATAGAAGGATTGGGGGCTGGATCGACTGCTGGGGTATCGGTGCCGGTCGGCGGGGTAGGCGGAGGCGGCAGGTAACGACTTTTAGTGTGTGGTTTTGGCGATGTTGTTTGCGAACGGCGCAGTGAAGTTGCTGCGCCGTGCGGGGGACGAAGGGGTTATGAGGCGCATCATCTTCATGCTGACCTGCTGCTGGTTGGGGATAGGCCTTGCGGGGTGTGACCAAACACTGAGGGACGCCGCCGTCGTGGCTCCCGTCGAGCCGCCTGGCGGGGACCCCGTGCAGGAGCCGACCGACGTCAAATATTATCCCTCGGACGAGCCGGTACGGCTGGGCCTGGAGCATTTCAACCGCGGCAGTTACGGAATCGCTAATCGCTATTTCAGGGATGCTGTCGAGAAATCGCCGAAGGACGTGACGGCCTGGATTGGGCTCGCGGCGAGCTATGATCGGATACGTCGCTTTGATCTCGCCGATCAGGCTTATGCGCAAGCAATCCGGCTGGGGGGCGAAACCGTTCAAGTCCTCAATGATCAGGGATACTCGTACATGCTGCGCGGCAATCTGAATGCGGCGCGGCGAAAGTTCGAGAAGGCTTATTCGCTCGATCCGGGCAACCCGGTTATCGCCAATAACCTTGAGCTTCTCAATGGCAGCCGGCGGTTCATTGAAAGGCCGCCAAACAATCAGCCGTAAGAAGGACCGACCACGGATGATCCGTCCAAGGTCGTTCGAGCTCGGAGAGCTGTAGCTGATAGCTCAGGGCATCGAGGGACCTGCACTGTGCCAACAGTCAAGCCTAGTTCGGCCCCAGCACAGCGTCAGCCCGACGGCTGTCCCGCTTGACGATGATGATCGCACCGTTGCGGATTGCAAATCTGGCCCCGATCAATCTGGGCACCTTCTCTGTGAGAGGAGAAGGAAGGGGAATGGTTGGGCCAATGATGGGATCACCCACGTTCATGGGCGCAACTGCCGGATTCCCTGACTGAGCTGGCTTGATGTAGTCTCGTATGAGCCGAATCTCGTCGGCCGAGAGATTTAGGGCTGCTTCTTGCGCCAGATTGTCGCCGGACTTGTTGTCTCCGGATTTGGCCCGCTCGGTGTTCGCTTTCTCGAGCTGCCTGGCCCTCTCAGCCTGATCGATGCGCGTCAATCGTTCCTTCAGCGATAGCACCTCGCGTTGCAGGTAAGCGATCTCAGATTTCATGGACCTGAACTGCATCACGACGGCAGCGGCTCCCGCGCACATGGCAAGTAGCATGAGGCTTAGGAGCGCGATGACGGCGCCGATCACGTTTCGGCTTCGATGCTGCATTTTCCTGTCCGGAAGCTCGTGTTCCAGGTGCTTGCGCCACAATGTACCGAGACGCCGGAAGGCGGCAGCGATGTCCGGGAATACGTTGCCTTTCTCTGAGCAGCTGCGTCGGATCTTCATGCTGCCGAAAACGAACTAGCCTCAAGACTAGCGATTAGCAGCCAACCTCCAGCCTGAGTCAAGCGGCTCCAGGTCCTCGCATGGGCTTAGGATCTCGTTCACGTGCGCGGGTCCTTTGGCTCCGAATCAGCGGGACCCAAGTTCGACGATCTGCGCCGGCTTTGGTGCGCCGACTTCAAGCCGGCATGAGTTAATATCTTGATTTCCGTTCGGGCCGTAGTCTCCCGGTTTTGACACAAATTAACCTGGTGTGGTGAAAGCTAGATAAACTTCTCTTGGTTGCGAAGACGAGTCTGCGACGCGACGACCCCGATTTCGGCTAGCAGCAATGCTGCCGGATTGCTCAGTGCCTCACACGCAGACTTCATGACAATGCTGGGCGGGCCCGCGGCGATTGGTCCACCTTCGCTGAGGCAGGTGCAGCGACCAAAGCCTATTGGAGATCCAGTCGTGGTCCGCTTGCATGTCGAACGCTTCATTCGTAGTCGAACCGTCCGACGATGCCTCGCGCTCGGCATCATCGCTCTGAGCGGATGGACCCTGCTGCCGCATGTGACCTACAGAATCGCTCCCTCCGCCTTTGTCAACGCCGAGCTCATGCGAGTGACTGCTCCGATCGCGGGTCAGCTTGCGCCCGATCTTCCACGCAAAGGTGAGTATTTCCAGCGCACCCGGGTCGTCTCGCTGGTCGAGGCGCGTTCGCCGGATCGCCGGCACCTCATGGATCTCGATCAGCAGCTTGCAATGTCCACCAGACGCGCCGAACTTGCACGTCGACAACTTGAGGAAATCGCCGAGCTCGATCGCAAGCTCGGTGAGCGCAGCGAGGACTATCGTTTGGGCGCGATAGCACGGCTGAGCCACGAGATCGGAGAAACGGAGGCTGAAAGAGGCGGCTGTCTCGCCGAGGCGCGGCAGCGGAACGATGTCGCGGGCCGGATGGAGCGGCTCGTTAAGCTCGGCATCAGTTCACAGATCCGTTCTGCCGAGGCCCAAGCGTCTCAGGAGGCAACCGCAACGCGGTGCCAGATGGCCGATCAGCGCCTGCAGCGCTTCAAGACCGAGCTGGCGGCGGCCGAGCAGGGCATTTATCTTCGTGGCGATGCCAATGACGTGCCCTATTCTCAGCAGCAGCGCGAGCGGCTTGTTCTCCGCCGTCAGGAGCTCGAGACGGACCTGTTGCAGAACAGCTCGCGTTCCGCACAGCTGACCGCGGAAATCGCTGAGGAGCGCGCTCGACTTGATCGCCTTCAACGCTACGATTTATCGTTGCCTGCGGCCCATGTGGTCTGGTCGGTCGCGGCCAGCCCGGGCTCGATGGTCACGGAAGGACAATCGGTTCTTGATTTTGCAGATTGCGAACGCCGTTTCATCGTCGTTGAACTGCCCGAGCGCGACTTCGAGAAGATCAAGCCCGGGGATGCGGCGACTGTACGCCTGATCGGGAGCCGGGACTGGAAGACCGGCCAGATCCGGCAAGTTCGCGGCTCGGCGGCGTACGGCGATGATCGACTGCTCGCGGCCCGGGTGCCGCGGCCTGATCCGGGCAATATCACTGTTGAGATCTCGTTGCCGCCCAACGAGACGGCGGCCGACCACAACGGCTCCTGCGATATCGGTCGGTTGGCCGAGGTGCGCTTCGAGCGCAGAGCCGACGGCCTGCTTCGATTGGTCAGCTCGAAGCTGAAATGGCTGACCGCTCGGCTGGACCTCGACCAGTCATTCCTGTGAGCGAGAAATTCCGTGCAGGTCATGACTCTGTCTTTCGCTCAGCTGTTCGCGCCGATGCTGGGTGTCTTTGCGGCGATGTACCTGTTTGCACCGACCTTTGCAGTCGCGCGCCCTTGGGCGCGTGTCTCGATTTTTGTCGCGGTTTGGCTTGTCGTTGCCCGCTATCTCGAATGGCGTGTCTTCTCCACGGTGCTGCCGGCAAGCGGAGCCTGGTATCAGGTCGGCTGGATCTGGTTCTGTCTCTTCGTTGAGCTCCTGACCTTCACGGATCAGTTCATTCTCTATCTGACCTTCCTTCGCAGGACCGATCGCCGCAGCGAGGCGGATCAGCACGAATGTCGGCTTCGCAGCCTGCCGGATCATGAGCTGCCTTCGGTCGACGTCTTCATTCCAACCTATGACGAACCGTTCGAGGTCCTGGAAAAGACCATCACGGGCGCACTATGCCTGGACTATCCAAATTTCCAGGTCTGGGTCCTGGATGACGGTCGCAGGCCCTGGCTCAAGGAACTCTGCGAGCACAAGGGGGCCGGCTATCTCACCCGTTCCGACAATTTGAATGCGAAAGCAGGCAATATCAATCATGCGCTGACGATGACGCATGGCGATTTCTTCGCGATCTTTGACGCGGACTTCGTGCCGCAGCGCAATTTCCTGATGCGGACGATGGGCTTCTTCGCTGATCCAAAGATAGGAATTGTTCAGATCCCGCACGCCTTCTACAATGAGGACCCGATGCAGGCGAATCTCGGCCTGCACCGAGGACTGCCGGACGAGCAACGGTTCTTCTTCGATTCCATCATGCCCGCGCGCGACGGCTGGGATGGCGCCTTTTGTTGTGGATCCAATTCCGTCACACGCCGTGCAGCACTCCGCGCGATAGGCGATTCCCTGCCGACCCAGTCCATCACGGAAGACATCCTGCTGACGCTCGTCCTGCTGCGCAAGGGATACGTCACCCGTTATCTTTGCGAACCGCTGGCAATCGGATTGGCGCCGGAAAGCCTTGGCGCCTTTTTTGTGCAACGGCAACGCTGGGCGCGTGGCGCGATCCAGACCCTGTATCTCGCCGCCGGCCCGCTCGGCCCCGGCTTGAGCGTGATGCATCGGCTCCTCTTCTTTCCGACGCATTGGCTCTCATTGGGCTTGCGGGCGCTCATGGTCGTGCTGGTCCCGATCGTGTTCATGTGGACCGGCCTCGCGCCCGTCGTCGACGTCACCCCCGAGTCGGTCTTCTATTACTTGTTTCCCGCGATCCTGGCGCTCAACGGCGGCATCTCCTGGTTCGCGCCCCACGCGCATTTTCCACTCGCTGCTCAGGTGTCGGCGACCATCCAGAGCTTCAAGATTCTGCCGACGGTGCTCGGGACTCTCGTCAAGCCGAAGGGACATGCCTTCAGGGTGACGCCCAAGGGAGCCGCCGCGCGGCACGCAACCTATGCCGCGGAGATATTCTGGCCGTCGGCGGCCATGATGGCGCTAACGGTTGTCGGTCTCGTTCTGAACACCATCCCAGAATGGCGGATCATCGATCATCCCGCCGCTTTGCCAATGGTTGCATTCTGGTCGGTCGTGAACATCGTCGTGCTCTTCTTCGTCTGCATGACCTCGCTACAGGCGCGAGTGAGACGTTCAGAGGAACGCTTCGATGTCGACGAATCAGTCTTGATCCATTGTGAGACCGGTGAGCTGCTTTCCGGGCGCATGAGCAACATCTCCCTTTCCGGCGCGGGCGTCCTGCTCGACCCCGGCATCGACTGTCCTCGCAGCGGGGAGCCGCTGCGCGTGCACATCATGCAGGTGGGCTGGATCGACGCGATGATCGTGCAACAAAGAGGTCGGTTCGTCGGGGTGCAGTTCAAATTGCCGCAGTCGCTTGAACGAGACCTGTTGATCCGCAAGCTCTTTACCGTCACCCGGCTGCAGGAAAATTGCGCTATCGCGTGGTCGGTGAACAGGACGATGCTCAAGAGCATCTGGTCCATGGCCGCGCCGTTGCCTCAGATTGAGATAAGTGGCACCAAGCCCGCAGCGCCTTCGCCGACTGAGCGTCTGCCGGCCGAGAGCCTGGTCATCCGGCCGCAGCCGCGGATCGCCGATTTGACACATCCCGCCGGAGTTCGAAGCCTGCATCCGGCAGGTTTCACCAGAACCCAGCTGTAAGCCGAGTCGATGGCTCGGAGCTCCAGGCCATCGACTGAGCTGATGATATTGATCCCCATGATCATTGACCGGTCCGCGAGCCGTCGATCAATACACAAGCCGGTTCTCGATGCGGTCAGCCGCCTTCCACGTTCTGCCACGAACCTCAACCGAAAATGGGCGGCCGCTTTATCCCATCCGTGTGGCGACCCCGCTGCAGCATCTGGCAGCTGCCGTCGACCTGAGAATGAAATAGGCGGCTGCCGCTATTCGTTCTGATCTGCATCAAGGCGAACGACCGACATGCGGCTCGCCTCGGCGCGCTATCGGACCGCCGCGGCCCTGAGGCGAGCGATGCCTGTCGCAGGCGCGTGTCGCGCGTGGTGTGTCGGACTGATATGACGCTCGCAGGTGATCTCGGTGAGGGGCCCGCCGGCTATACCCGCATGCGATACCTCGTCGCTCGGCGCCTTCGCGCACGCGAGGCCGACCCGGATCGCCGTCTTTCTCCCGCGCACCGTGCTTCCGCCTTTCGGACTTTCTCTCGGAGCCGCTGCAATTGAGCGAGCAGGCTAACGAGCTCGATCGCCGTGTGACGCAGAACAGCCAGGCTACAAACCCCACTACTCACTACAACACCCCAACAGGCCTTGCCGAATCCGTGACGGGAAGCTCGGATTTGTGATGACGTCCCGACAACGTCTAAGCGATGGATGGCTGCGCCGTCCGTTCGCTTTACGACGATACGCGGAAATATTTTCGAGCATTATTCCAGTGCGTTGCAACAAATTGCGTGCATCGGAGAAGGGGCGGCACCTCTGAAGCGGACTCGTCATTGCGTCAGCACGAAGGAGCCGCCCGCAGGATCTCCACCGTCCGGACGATTGGCTCTTCGACCCAGGCCTCGCGGGCGAACCAGTTGTGATCGGCCTGACAGATCGGACAACGAGTATTGCCGAAGAACACGATGCTCCGCAGGAAAGTCTCGCGATCGGATTTGATGCCGGTAGAAATCGCGCGACCGGTTTGCGGACACTTGACCATGATCATGCCCATACGAGTCTCCCTGAAATGCGTATTTGTCAGGTAAAAGGGCCGGTCGGCTGGAGTGCGCTTTCGTCGGTGCGGGTTACTTGGGGGGGCATCGCACCTGGGGTCGTTGTTCGAGCAAAGGGCAACTTGCTCGTGACGACGCTACTCCAACCGACCGGATTCCTGCTTGGCGAATTCTTGGATACCGCCGGCTTTGGCTCGGCAATCCTGAATGATATTCCGACCTCAACCGAAAGCTTCTGGGAGGCCACCAACAATTGTCGTGTCGAAATCCCCGCGACTTCGTGCGGAATGTTCCCCCTGCAACGAAACCATTATCTTCCTCTCGACGGACAGATCAGCCAATCGCATCACTAGTTTCACTCCCCTCGGTGCAGTTCGTTAATATTCTCTGTTTACATTTAATGTGCAAATAAAAATTTGCGTTGTCGGTCTGATTTGCGACTCTCGACCGATTTATTTTTTTGCGCGGTGCTGCGAGATGCGATGCATCACCGAAAATGTCAGCTTCTTCTAGTGGGCTTCACCGGCCCCATTCTCGGCATCGGTTCGGTGCGTGCTGCAGTCTGTTCGTGGTATTGAATGGTCGCGCCGAGGTTCAAATATGAAACAAATTTTGATTATAACCTAAATACGTAAATCTCGTTGTTAATTGCTGCCGATCACGTAAGCTAAACTCGTCCAAGTTTCTTCGGCTGGAGGAGACGATGTGGGAATTTATTCTTAGCAGGTACAACCTCACCTCGGAGACACCGCGGCTGGCTCAGATGCGCGCGGAGTTGCTAAGCATCGGCGAGAAGGAGCGCATTCTGAGAGAACGGAGTGCCGATCGCGAAGCTTATCGGTACCTGTTGGATGCTCATCGGTTGATCGCGAGAGCGAGCCTTCCTGGAGAGCAGGTGTTGAACATTCCTCCGCAAGAAGGGGGCAAGGACGGTCAGCTCGCGGCATGACCGACCGGATTGTCACTTCGAAACGAGCCCGACCGCGCGGCGTGTGTTCGGCTGAACGGGCAATCGCAGCGTCGCAGGCCGGGCCAAACTGAATGTCGCAGGCGGCGGCCGTCCGTTTGTCGGGTGCCGCGACAACAGCGCATCCCGGACGCTGCCGCCGCCTCGCCGGTACAGGGCGAGGCAGATTTGTTCACGTTGGTTGAGGCCGTGCTGGAAAGATCGTCGGCAGAGATGGTGTTGAGACCGGCTCCGGATGCAGTGTTCGCGCTGCTGGACGGTCGATCAATGCTGTTCAGCGAAGCAGGGCAGAAGATCTTTGAACTCGACCGAGTAGGGGCGTTCATTTGGTGCAAGTTGGCGCAAGGCGCCTCTCTGGAAGACGTCTATCAGGGGCTTGGGGCGCTGGGCATCGACGAGCACGCGGCACGCCGGTTCACGCGACAGGTCGTAGACGTCTGGATCGATCGAGCGTTGCTCGAAGTCGATTGGCGAATGCCGACCGATTGCGCCTTCTCAGCGAATCTAGGTCGACACAGAATAAGCGTCCGGGCGACAAATCGGGACCTCTTGAGACGGCTGCTTTCGCCGTTTTGTGCTTCGGACCAGGGCGGCGACGGCGACATCGCGATCGAGGCAATGATGCTGGACGAGCAAGTGCTCTTGCGCGGAGAGAATTCCAGCATCTCCAGATGTGAAGTCGAAGCACTGGCCCCGACCATCAAAGCTCACGTCACCGAGCGGCTTATTCGGAGCAATCGTTGGGTCTTCTCGCTTCACGCCGCTTCTCTCGTGAAAGACGGCATGGGCCTGCTGTTATGCGGCCAACCGGGGGCTGGAAAGTCTACCCTCACACTGCAGCTGGTGGACGCCGGATTTCGCTACGCCGGCGATGACGTTGCGCTGGTCGGCGCTGACGGAACGATCTGTGGAATCCCGTTTGCTCTCACCCTCAAGGAGGGATCGTGGGACTTGCTCTCGCGACTACATGGCGACCGTTACGACGCGACACATTGCCGCTCCGACGGCGTGCGGGTGCGGTACGTACCCATTCCGGATGCGCAGAACCAATGCGTGTCCGCAAGCTGGATCATCTTCTTGAAC
Organism: Bradyrhizobium sp. USDA 4354; assembly: GCF_054060315.1. Classification (NCBI taxonomy): domain Bacteria; kingdom Pseudomonadati; phylum Pseudomonadota; class Alphaproteobacteria; order Hyphomicrobiales; family Nitrobacteraceae; genus Bradyrhizobium; species Bradyrhizobium sp. USDA 4354. Next base: position 3,806,335 of record NZ_JBSSDC010000001.1, read on the forward strand.
CGGGTCGCGAGCGGTCCGGCCGAACTAACCGCGATAGATCAGTTGGATTCGATGAAGCGGCTCATCGAGAACGCATTTGCTGCTGACGGAAGACTGTCGCAGGCCGGCTTCTTCGCTCTAAAGCGGATTGTCGCGGGCGCGCGATCGCTTCAACTCACCTACTGCGAGGCCGTGGAGGCTCGGCGCTTGCTTATGGAGTTGTGCCATGGCAAGGCATAGCAGCGCGCTCACGAGCCTCTGCAATTGCTTGCGAGGCATGCCACCAGTCGATATAGAGTGGACGTCCGTAATCGGGCTCGCAAATCAGACTCTGACGACGCCGGCTCTCATCGACTTCGTCGACAAATTTGCGTCGATGCTGCCGGACGACGTCTGCGCATATATTCGTCATATTCACCGCCGAAACGTGCTGCGCAACAATCGCCTCGTCGTTCAACTGGAGGAGGCCGTCGTTGCGATGAACGGCCTGGGAATTACGCCGATCATGCTCAAGGGAGCATCGACGCTGGCGACCGCGCCCGAGGAGCGACGAGGCGTTCGGCTAATGTCCGATCTGGACATTATGGTTATGCCAGACCAAGCCGGAATGGCGGTCGCCGCTCTCTGTGCAATTGGTTACGATATTGACCATCAGACCCCTCCCGAAAGCCAGAGATGGCACGTCGACCTGAATCGGTCGCAGGATGTCGGGACCATCGACCTGCAGCAGGCAGCTCCAGGTCCTGCATATTTTTACCAGAGCTTCGGGCATGCGCTGAACCATTGCGTCCCAGCGCCGCTGGGACGGGGGCGCGTGTATATCCCCACGCCTACCTACCGAGCGCTCATGTTGATCATCCATGATCAGTTTCAAGACTATGGTTATTGGCTCGGCGACCTCGATCTGCGGCACCTTGTTGAATTGCGCGATCTAGTCAATTCCGATGAGGGCCTCGATTGGGGAGAGCTTTCCTCTCTTGTCTCGGGCGAATTGATGAAGAACGCGGTTGAAACCCAGCTGTTCGCTCTTGCTGAGCTGCTTGGCGTCGAGATTCCGCACGCGTTGCGCTCCCGACTGATTCCCCGCCTGCAGTTCATGCGACAGTTGATGCAAGCACGCTTTCCGGCCACACGCGTGCCTCTTCTGGCGATGAACGTTCTGGACCTCGGAAATTATCGCAGGGAGGCGACCACCGCCTCGACAAGACCCGGCGCGAACCGACGTGGATTGTGGTCGGTGCCAAGAGCGAGCACCTTGCAGTTTCTGTTGAATGCGGCGACCGCAGTTCGTGCAGGAAAGGTCTAAAGCATGATCCGGAAAAGTGCGAAGCGGTTTTCCGGAAAGATCATGCGTAATCAACAACCTGAAGCGCGATGACGATTCATCCAAATCTCATCGCGCTTTAGGGCCTGCGACCGCCATACGAGCGCTTTCGAGAGATTGTGGCGGCAGGCCTCTTGGCAGAGCGAGTTTTCGATCCGCTACCTGCTCAAGGTGGGTAGGCGGCTGCCCGGAATCCGCAGGGCTGAACATTCTCGGCCGACCCGAGGTGCGTTCAGTCGCGCAGAGCTAGGAATGCTCTCGGCCGCCAGCCTTCCGTTCGGAGGATTCGCCGTTCTCGCGGATTCTGAACTCCTCCAGCGTATGGCCTGATTGGAGGGCGGCGACCAGCCAGCGGGGCTGCTTGCCGCGACCTGACCAGGTCTCTGTTGGCTGGAGCGGGTTGTAGTACTTCGGCACGACCTTCGGGTATTTGCGACGGGGCGGCTGGCCTGTCCCCGCCTCAGCCGCCCCGCTTTCGGCTTCGCCGAATTGATCCGGCTGGTTGAGTTGCGCAAGACGCTTTTCCAGTTCCCGCTTTTCGGCGGTGATCTTTTCGGCGAGAATCTTCGTCAGCTCCTCGTGAAGGAGCCAAAGTTCCTCAAAATCCATGGCTTCGAGATCTTGCCTTCGCATAGCATTTCTCGTCACCGTTCGACTGACCATCTATCCATTCTTCACGTCCGAGTGGCGAATGAATGTTGACCGAAGTCAGCGCTGAAATTGGACCCTACAATAAATTTATTATATATTATTTAATAATTATTGCGACGATTATTTTATTAATTGGTCTCGGCAGGTAAGAAGCTTGCTGAGGGCGAGTAGAGGAGGCGTAGTCTTGATCGAGTATCCTCTTGAGCGACTTCAGGATTCAGTCCGCCGGTTCGTGGCTCCCACGGCTGCATTGTCGGACATTCAGGGCCTGAGGCTCCAAATCGAGCTGAGACGGAGTGCGCTGAGGGATATCGAGGTTATTCGCTCCCGTCTGCGTTATGGGACGGCGATAGGGCTGCCCGCACAAAGGAAAAGCGGCCGCCGGCATCTCAAATCGAGGCTGCGGCGGGGCAGGTTGTTCGGGCGGCTAGCTTAATCCCTCTCTGTTAGCGACGCTTGAGCGGTTCCCTCGCCGCAAGTAGGACGTGCAGAATTTCCTGTCCGCAGTTAAATTATGCGGCTCGCTCATTTTCTCGGCTTGATTACTAACCGCGACCCGGTTATCTGGAGCGCGAGTTCCAGTTCGGTTCCACGTATTGTCTTGGGATAATCCGGTTCTCTGTCTTGATTAATATGTCGGCAGGGGCAATATTGAATTGGGCGCAACTACACGGTGAGAGCATGTCAGCTAAGAAACCCGAATTAGAAACGATGTCCCTCGACGATCTCTGGTCGCTTCATGAGAAAATTAGCGGAATTCTGTCTGACCGGATCAAGGCGGAAAAGAACGAGCTGGAAAAGCGCCTGGCGGCACTTGGGGGCGGGATGGCCGTTTTGGCGGATTCGAGCCGGGCAGGCGTATCTTCGACCGGCAAGCCGAGACGTAAATATCCTCAGGTGCTGCCGAAGTATCGGAATCCGCAGACGTCCGAGACCTGGTCTGGGCGTGGCAAACGGCCACGGTGGTTGGTTGCCGCAATGAAGTCTGGCCGGAGAATTGAGGAGTTTCGCATCGGCGAACAGGGTCCGAAGCTTCGTCAGCGGGCGTAAGCTGTGATGGTGGGATTGTAACAGCCAGCAAGCCGGCGCAGCACCCATGAGTCCATGCTCTAGTAGGCGTTGCGTCCTCGCAGTACCTCCACGGGGGTCCGCAGCATGATTGCGAGATCCAGCCCAAGACTCCAATTGTCGATGTACCAGAGATCATATTGGACACGTGTTTCGACCATGACTGCTGTGGGGGTGGGGCCGCGGCAGCCATGGACTTGAGCCCAGCCGGTCAATCCTGGCCTGACCCGGCGGCGAAGCGCGTAGTTTCGCACGAGCTTGTCAAATTCACCGTCGTGAGCCACGGCATGAGGACGCGGGCCCACCAGCGACATGCTGCCGTCGAGAACATTTAACAGCTGTGGCAGTTCATCGAAGCTCGTCCGGCGCAGCCATTTGCCGACGCGGGTAACGCGTCGATCGGCGCGGTTGGCCTGAAGGATTGCTGGCCCGTCCTCGAGCACATGCATCGTCCGGAATTTGTGGATCAAGAAGGTGCGGCCGTTGAAGCCACAGCGGTGCTGCCGAAAGAAAATGGGGCCGGAAGAATCCAGCTTGATCGCGACTGCAGTCAGCGCAAGCAGCGGGGCGAGTACCGCCAAGGCGAGGCCCGCGCCGACAACATCGATCATCCGCTTGATCGCGCACTCCAGCGGCGTGAGGGGGCCACGCTGGAGTTCTACACAAACGGCACTTCCAAGGCTCCGCTTGGGGTGTCGAAGCAATTCGGATGTCGTGCCGACGGGCACGAATATGATCGGGAACGGCAAAACGCGCAAATCGGCAACAAAGGCTCGCAGTTCGGGCCATCGCTCCGGGTCAGCTTCCACCACCACCTGGTCGAGTTGGCAAGTGCGAATGTGGTCGATGACGCGAGCCGTGAGCCGCCTTCGGCAGGCAGGACCGAAGCCAAACGGAGGCAAGCTGAATCGTCCCTTGACGGAATACCCGTGCATTGACAGGGTTTCGGACAATCCCACGTTCTTCGACAACGGTTGATCGCTGATCAGAACAATATTTGTATTGGCGAACCTCCTGCCACTCAGTGCCCTTCCGAGAAGCACCTTGACTCCCCAACGCTCGGCCAAAAGCAAGCCCAGACCCATGACGGCGAAGAGCAGGCCTGCGTGCTGTGGGGCTCCCGGGCGAGTTGCAAAGCCGTACACCGCCCAAATGAAAAGCACCGATGACGTCCAAGCCAGACAGACCGCGCGTATCTGATTCCGGAGGACGAGGAGCTCGACTGGCTGATAGAGGCCGTGGATCTTGAGCAAGCAAACGAGACAAGCTGCGCTGACCAGCGCCATGCCAAGTGCGTCGCCCAAATCGGTCCCGGCTTGCCCATTCTGAGCTTGGTACAGCAATATAGAAACGATGCTCGCAAATAGAACGGTCGCAATATCCGCACCGAGCACCACGTGCTCGACCGCGTCATAACGGAGGGGCCATTTGTGCTGGCGGGATAGTGCCGGCTCGGGACTGACACGATCCGTAACCTCCCGATCGGGGAAATGTCGGTTCACGAAATTCATTGTCGGGGCCCTGCAATTTAATATTTAATTTATTATTAATTAACCGAGTTTATCAAGTGGAAATCGCGGTTCCTGCAATTTAATCTGCGTGCGCTGCCTTTGGCGCCGGATCCGCCTGCTGGGCAAAAAATCGCCCGCTCTCGGGATTTTTATCGAGAGCCCTGTCGGGAATTACGCGCGCGTACTTGGTCCAGGTACGTCGGATCCAGTTCCGATATCAGGCCTTCGAGATAGGCCTTCCCGTCGGCCGAGGCTGACCGGTGCGCGGTCACAAGCGCTGGCCTGAGGCCAGGCCGATGTCTAACGACGAGGCTGACGTCCCGCTTGATCAATTCACGAAACTCAGGCTCCCGTACCACGGCATCTGTAGCGAGCGCGACGGATACGCGTAGCGGAAGCAGATCCAGATCATTGGGCGCAGTGTAGTACGACATTTTGAGCATCGCCGCCGTGCTGGACTGGGGCGAATTGTGCTTCGACCTCGCCGCTAGCATGAGCCAAATGTCACCCCGGAGCGGCGAAGAGCGCAATGCACGGGCAAACGCGCTCGAAGTAACTGGAGCAGCCGTCCCTTGGTCGTCCGCAGCCAGAGCCGAATCCCAGCTGAATCTCGATCCCCCTCGGATCCATAAGTCTTCACGCGCTGCCGTAACCGAAACCGGTCTCGATATCCCGTTCGGCCATGCTGCTGCAGTCGACACAACTGACGATCGTCCACCGAGATACAGCTCAGGGAGGACCATCCATACTGCCTGCATGATCAGCGCTATTCCAAGCACCACCAGCGTAACGCGGGGCCACACGGAGACGAATGCTGACGCGAACCCTCGACGAGACGCCGGTGCTTGAACTGCGATCTGGTCGGCGGCCCCTTTCAATTCCGAGGATATGGCGTCACGTCCTGCGCCGGGGACGCTTTGACCGAACGCCAGCCCAAAAAGCGCAGCGACCAGAAGCGATGCGCTCAAACCCAGAATTCCATGGTCAGAAAAGGCCAGTATCGTCACTGCAATCGAAGCGCCGGCGCCCAGGGCTGGGAACACGTAGTCGTAGGTACGTGACAGAGAGCGCCTGATCAGAATGCAAGCGCCGAGCATTGCAACAACCACGAGTCCGCAAAGGAAGGCCCACCCCATGTCTATAACGATCGCGGCGGCGGCGGTTGGCCTTTCTCGCGAGGTGCCGGCTCCAGCGTCCTGGTAAATCGGCAAGAGCACCGTCGAAGCACCCGCGCCGGATCCCGCCGGTCCGACGTCCTGTAGCATCCGCTCTGTTGCGGCCTGACTGCTCGTCGACAGGGCGATCGTCAGATCGGTGTTCGTTCTGAAGGGAATGACCGTAACGGTGGCGATGAAGACGATCGCGGCGGTTGCGAGAACGCCAGCAGTACCCCACAAGCCCAGGAACCACCTGCGAATAGCGAACACCGAGAGCAAGATTCCCGATCCGAGGAGAGCGGCAACGACTGCAGCTGAGTTGGCCCGAATGAGCAACGCGGCCATGCAGATAATCATTGCGATGATCGCGGCGGACAGAGCGGGGAGCGGGGCTGGCGCAATCGCTCCTGGCCGACTGTGTCGCAGTAGCTGATCGACCGCACGTATTCCCGTCGCCCAGGAGAGTAGGACACCGAGCACTGCGACGGTCGAGCCATCGGGCCCGGCGGCACCGGTCGCCTCCTTGTCGAACCACATGACCGTAGCAATCGTGGCTATCGACAGCAGAATATGCAGGACTTGCGCTGCGCGATAGCGGTCAAGCGAGATGACGGCAGTGATGAGGGCTGCGGCGAGCACGGCGCAATACTGCGCGAGCGCGAAAATGGTCGCCGCGGTATCGACTGTGATCTTTTCGGCGAGGGGCTCGTTCAAGGCCGCCGATGCAGTCGCCCAAATGGGATTGCCGAGTTTGCCCATCGGCGTGGGCACTGCCTGCAACGCCATCCAGAGCGCCGGAGCCGCGAGTACAACGACGAGACCGGGCCGGAGCAGTCTGGCGAGCCCGAGGGAGGAGGGCGATGGAAAGATCGCGACCACCAGGGCCGCTGCTGCAAGTACCAGCGATGCCAGCACCCAGCCTTGCAGGCTTTCCGGCATTGCGAACGCCGCGGTAATCGCCACCAACTCGGCTAATATGACAAGCCGGACCATCATGTAAAACACCGTCGTGTGGTGCGGCCACTCCGTTGGACCCGCAGGCACGGATACGTGCAGGCCGCTAGGAGACGGCCTCAGGAGCCAGAAAGACCATAACGGATGTAATGGCTATCATGATAATAGTAGCTCCGATGACCGTCATATCGAGCCATCGCCTTAGTGTCCGTCTTGCTGAGAACTGCCCCGATCAGCGATTCGCGAATGTTTGGTGCCGTGTGCAGTGCGTGTTGCACGACATCTATCTTGGTCCGGCCCCATTCAACAACGAGAATGTAGCAGTCAATCAGAGATGAAGTGGCTCGAACGTCGACCAACGGGGTCAAAGGAGGAAGGTCGACGATGACGTAGTCATACTCGGCGCGTAAACGGTCGAACAGCTTGCTTATCGCGTCGGCGCAAAGAATTTCGCTGGTGTGAAGCAGAGGTCCCCGCCGCACGGCAGGTAGAAATGCAAGATTGGTCGTCGGGTCCCGCCAGATGGCGTCGGAGAGCGACCGGCTGCCGTTTGCAACTTCGATGATTCCACAGGCCGCCTTGGGTGCAAAGAGTGCAGAGAGTGAGGGATTCCGGAGGTCGCAATCTACGATGATGGCTCTCTTGCCGGTGTGCCCGATCAATTGCGCGAGCGAGGCTGCAATCGTGGTCTTCCCCTCATTCGGTAAAGCAGAGGTAATGCCGATCACTTGGGAGGAGATCTTCGCTGGATTGTGGTCGATGGCCAGCTTGATGGAACGAATTGCCTCGGTGTATCGAGATAGCGGCATTCCGACCACGGTGCGATGAATTGCGGTTGGAGACGAGACTATCCGTTGCTGAACATCATCATCGGTTTTCTGGAGGCGGACTGGTAGCTTCGCAGATTTGCGGGCCGGCAACAGCGGGACCAAAGATAGACAAGGCAACTCCAACACGGTTTCCACTTGTGAGGAGGTCCGAAAGACACGGTCCATGAGATCTCTGAGGAGCGCCAAGCCGACGCCCAGCGCGAGACCGCCGAGAATGCCAAGCGCCAACACCAACCTGGTCTTTGGCTTGCTCTTGCTCGCCGGCGGCGAAGCCGGAAAAAGTACCCGCGTGTCCGAGGTGGGAAATGTCTCCTGCTGTGCGGAGCCCATGTAACGCTGCAGGAAGGTCTCGTACAGGCTACGCAAGCCCTTTGCTCGGCTTTCCAGATCCTTGATGGTCAGTTCAGCAGAATTGACCGAACGGGACTGCGACACGGCTTTCGATAACTGCTTTTCGATTTCTTCCTGGCGCTGCTTGGCGAGTTCGAATTCATTGCGGCTGACCTCGGCAAGTCTCCTGACTTCGTCGAAGATGGAGACGCGGAACTCTCGCGCGCGGTTCCGGATGTTGACGACTGCCAAGTGGTCGCGACCGACCCTGGCCGCCAGCTCGGCCTCGCGTCTGGTGAGCTCCAGATATTGCTGGCGCAACCCCGTGATGATCTGGCTGTTGAGCGCGTCGGTCCCGATGGCATCCAGATTGTCTATCGAGGACGGCTTCTTCGGATCGACGGCAAGGAGAGTGTCATAGCGAGCCAACTTGGCCGTGGCTTCAGATGTTTGGGCACGTGCAGCGGCCAATCGATTGTTGATTTCCGTGATCTGTTGCTCGTCGATGGGCTTTCCATCCAGAGAAACGATGTTGTTCTGGGTTTTGTAGACGTCGACTGCACGTTGCGCAGCGAGGGCTTGATCGCCGAGATCGCGCAGCCTCTCCTGCAGCCAGCTCGTTGCCCTGCGATTGGCGTCGAATTTTGCATTGAGCTGGTCTGCAACATAAGTATTGGCTACCGCGTTGACGATCTCCGCGGCTCGGGCTGCGTTGCTCGAACTGAAACTGATCTCGATGACGTTGCTGTACCCGACGCGTCCGGCGGAAAGCCGGCTGAGGAATGCGTCTACGAGAGTGTCCGACGGTTCGCCATGCGTCTCGGGTGGCGCATCTTTCTTCGATCCAGTCGAGGCCAATGACCGAACGCGTTGCCAGAGCGACTGTAAAGATAGGCCGGACGCACTAAAATCCGGATCCTCGGTCAGTTTCAACTGGTCGATTACCGCGACCGCAGTGGCTTTCGATCTCAGGAGCTGAAGCTGGGTCTCGATTTGACTGAGATCGAAAGCCGGCTCGGCGAGCAGTGATTGCTGCTGGACAAATTGAGGCCTTGGATTGGCCAACAGGATCTGAACCTGCGCCGTATAGGTTGGCGAGACCAAACGGAGATAGAGCAGGCTGGCCGCAGTGGCGAGCGCGGCAGTGACAAGGATCACGAGATACTGCCGCCGTAGGAGCCCGATGGCGAAATTGATGACATCGGTGATTCCTCCACCGTCTGCCTGGGCGGGTTGAGCCAGCCCGGTCACCGGCAGCCGCATTCTATCCGTGTGTTGAAGATTGTTCTGGAGCATCACGTACCTGTCCGACGGTGGGTCACGTTGCGGCGTCCCGCCCGCATACCAGCATTTAATGAGGCCTGCGGAAGGGTGATGGATTATATACCTTATAAAAATCTCCTTGCCAAATTAAATAAACTGGATATTAATTGAGCCGAGCTTGAAAATCGCGACGATGCGGTTCTGCTTGAGCGGATGTTGGTGAATTCGACGATATTTCCGTAGCTTACGCTTGGTGCGACGCCTTCTGACGAAAATAACACGAGCATTCAGGGCTGGATTGAGAGGGCGAGAAATTAATCCCATCGGGGATTATGGTTCACCGCATCGAAGCCCGATCCGAATTTGGAGCGGGCAGGAGGGTACCCAATGTTGGAACTGCGATCCTTGGCGATCCCGGATGTCAAAGTCATTCGCCCAGATCGGTTTTCCGACGCTCGCGGCTACTTCTGCGAGACGTTTCAGCGATCGGCTTTTGCGGAGAAGGGAATTCTCCATGACTTCGTTCAGGATAATCAGTCCAGTTCGGATCGGATCGGCACGGTGCGCGGCCTGCATTTCCAGCGGCCGCCCTTCGCGCAAGCGAAGTTGATACGGGTATTGTGCGGGGCGATTCTCGATATTGCAGTCGATCTTCGGCGTTCATCGCCTAGCTTCGGCAAGCACATCGCCATCCAGCTGGATAGCGAGAGCGGTGAGCAGGTCTTCATTCCGAAGGGGTTTGCGCACGGCTTCTGTACGCTCCAGCCCAAGACCGTCGTCTTGTACAAGGTCGACCAGGTCTACGCCCCGAGCCACGACGGTGGTGTCTATTGGGCTGATCCGACGTTAGCGATCGAGTGGCCCGTGACGATCTCAGAGGCCCAGGTGTCGCCGAAGGACCAGACCCTTCCTGCGCTCAGCCAGCTCGGTTGCGTTTTCGACTAGTGGAGGCGGGTAGTATGGGTATCTTGGTGACCGGCGGAGCGGGCTTTATCGGTTCTGCGGTCTGTCGCCGTTTGGCCTTACAGACGGGTGCCGCAGTGATCAACGTCGACAAGTTGACATACGCGGCCAACCTGGCTTCGCTCGCGAGCATCGAGCGGCTGGAGACTTATGCGTTCCTGCAATCCGACATTTGCGATCGCGAGACCATGGATTATGCGTTCGCCGAATATGAGCCGGATGCGATCATACATCTGGCCGCCGAAAGCCACGTCGACCGCTCGATCAACGGGCCCGACGCCTTCGTCAATACCAATGTAGTTGGCACCTACACGCTATTGGAGGCTGCCAGAACCTACTACGAACGTCTGCCGTCTTCGAGGCGGAAGCAGTTCCGCTTCATCCATGTGTCGACAGACGAAGTCTACGGCTCGTTGGGACCAGACGACTTGTTTCGCGAGGACACGCCCTACAAGCCGAGCTCCCCCTATTCGGCGAGCAAGGCCGCCTCGGACCACCTCGCACTCGCGTGGTTTCGAACCTACGGCCTGCCGGTTATCGTATCGAACTGCTCGAACAATTACGGTCCGTATCAGTTTCCGGAAAAGCTCATCCCGCTGACGATCCTCAATGCGATCGACCGGAAGCCTCTGCCAGTCTATGGCGACGGCAGGAACATTCGCGACTGGCTTCACGTCGATGATCATGCCGCCGGCTTGATAAGACTTCTGTACGAAGGAAGGCCCGGCGAGAAGTACAATTTCGGCGGAGACGCCCAGCGATCCAACCTGGAGGTCGTCACCCGGATTTGTGACGTTGTGGATCGATTGTCTCCGGGCGCCGGGTCAAGACGTTCTCTCATCACGTTCGTGCCAGATCGTCCGGGGCATGATGCGCGCTATGCAATCGACGCATCGAAGGCACATCGCGAACTCGGCTGGGAACCCAAGAGAACCTTCGAACAGGGACTGGCCGAAACCGTCGGATGGTATCTCAAGAACCGCACATGGTGGGAGCGTGCCCGCTGCGGTGTCTACGACGGCTCGCGTCTGGGTCTCCTGGCCGCCCAAAGCTGAGGTGAAGATGACAAATCGCCCCATCCTCATCGCCGGACGGAATGGTCAATTGGCGAAGTGTCTTCGCGATCTTGCCGCAATGCGCGGTCTGCCTGCGGTGACTCTCGGGCGCCCAGAGCTCGATCTAGAGGGCCGCGAAGGGATCGACAAGCTCATCGCGTCGATCGCCCCTTCCGCAATCATCAATACTGCCGCCTATACGGCGGTAGATCAGGCCGAGTCTGAAGTGGCGAAGGCGTTCAACGTCAATCGCGACGGCGCGGCTGCATTGGCGGATGTCGCTTGGCAGATGAACATTCCACTCATTCATCTCTCGACCGACTATGTGTTCGACGGTGCGAAGCCCGACGCGTACGACGAAACCGACATTCCGGCGCCGTTGAACGTCTACGGCGCATCCAAGCTTGCAGGTGAAGCTGCTGTATTGGCCGCGCACCCGCTCGCGACCGTGATCAGATGCTCGTGGCTCTACAGTCCCTATGGCAGCAATTTCGTCCGGACGATGCTGCGGCTATGTGAGACGCGGCAGATTGTAAGGGTTGTCCGCGACCAACATGGAAATCCGACCTACGCGTTCGACCTCGCGGAGGCCGTCCTCCGGATCGCCGAACGGTCAGTAACGGACGATCGCAGGGCCACGGCCGGCATCTTTCATCTCGCCGGTCAAGGCGAGGCAAGCTGGCACGATTTCGCGCAGGCAATCTTTGACGAGCGTTCCCGTCGTGGAGCGCGGATTCCGGCGCTCGAGGCGATTACGACCGAGGAGTTTCCAACCGCTGCGCGTCGACCTCGGAACTCGCGCCTGGACTCATCCAAGGCCGAACGGGTGTTCGGGATTCGATTGGCACCTTGGCGTCACTCACTCGAAGCTTGTCTGGACCAGCTGCTCGAAGAAGGAGAAACCGATGCTGAAGGGAATCGTGCTCGCTGGCGGCAGCGGAACGCGCCTCTATCCGATCACGCGCGTGGTCAGCAAGCAGTTGCTCCCGATCTATGACAAGCCGATGATCTATTATCCCCTGTCGACGCTGATGTTGGCGGGGATCCGCGAAATTCTGATTATTACGACGCCTTCGGACCGGAGCCAGTTCGAGCGATTGCTAGGAGATGGCAGCCAATGGGGCATCCGGCTCAACTACGCGGAGCAAGCCCGACCCGCCGGTCTCGCGGACGCGTTCATCGTCGGTGCCGACTTCATCGGAAGCGATCGCGTGGCGATGGTGCTTGGGGACAATATCTTCTTCGGTGACGGCCTGAGCGAACTGCTTGCCAGGGCGGCTGGACGTGAAGAAGGCGCAACGGTCTTCGCCTATCACGTGCGCGATCCGGAACGGTATGGAGTGGTTGCGTTTGACGAGGCGGACCGCCCGGTGTCGATCGAGGAGAAACCCAGGCGGCCAGCTTCGAACTGGGCAATCACGGGGCTTTATTTTTTCGACCATCGCGTTGTCCGCTACGCTCGTCGCGTCGAGCCGTCTGCGCGCGGCGAGCTCGAGATTACCGATCTTCAGATGCGTTACCTTTCGGCCAACGCGCTCCACGTCGAACGCATGGGACGGGGGTTTGCCTGGCTGGATACCGGCACGGTCGAATCTCTGATCGACGCAGGGACGTTCGTGCAGACTCTGGAAAAGCGGCAGGGAATGAAGATTGCCTGTCTTGAGGAGGTTGCGTTCAGACTAGGCTTCATTAATCGCGATCAACTTCTTGCGCTGGCGCAACCGCTGGAGAAGAGCGGCTACGGCAAATATCTGAGCGAAATCATGCGACTGCCGCAATTCGTTTCGCGATAGCGCTACTTACCGGATGTTCGAAATCGCGTTAAATGTGCACGCATTGAATTGACTGCGAATTAAAAGACAATTAAAATATTATAAGCGGCTATCTATTTAATCGGTATGGCCATGCTGCTTCAAAAGGCGAGCGCCTTCGGCCGGGGAACTCAGGCCGTTTTTCCGGGGGAAGGCATTCCCGCCCTTTGGCAGGAATCGACCATCCGGCATGCATTCGCGGGCATCGACACGCCTGGCTTCTGGGCTCCGCGGCTTGTTGATCAGCCAGTCAGCGGGTTGTCCACTCTGCCCCTTCTTATCGATGACGCCTCGTTCGTCGAGCAGACGGCTCGGGCCTGCTCGGGTGATCCGCCGGACTTGCGCGGCGTCATGCCCCGTCTCTTCGCCGCGCCTTTCCAGTCGCGATTGTCCGCTCTGCTGTCTTCGACGTCCTTGACGAGCGGTCACAAAGGCTTGGCGTCAACGCTCCCGTCTGTGGCAAGCGAGGCGACGCCGACGTCGCAATCGGTTTCCACCCCTCGCGCAACTCACTGGGCCTATCCGACTGACGGAGCCTGGAATGTCGCGGCGAACTGGAGCGCCGGCCTCCCGGGCGCGACCGAGTCTGCATTCCTTGATGCGGCAGGAACGTATGTCGTCACCAGTTCGGCCAGTGTTGATGTTGGGAACCTGGTCCTCGATGCGGGTGCCACGCTTTCGTTGGGTGCCGGCTCGCCGTTCATCGTCGAAGGCGATGCACTGAACAATGGGACTGTCGAAGTTGGAGCGTTCCTTGGCGATCGCATTGCGATCGGGGAATTCAAGGGTGACGTCAGCGGCACTGGATCTTTCGAGATTTCCGACCAGGCGATCCTGAAGATCGGAGGTTCTGTTTCCGGCCAGTTCTTGAATGGATCGTTCTCCGGCATAACCGTGTCGTTCGACACGGAAGTTGGCACACTTGTTCTCGACCAGTCGGCCAACTTCCACGGGTTGATCGCGGGTTCATCGCCGGGAGCGCCGCTTTCCCCCGGGAATCTCATCGACCTGAAAGATCTACCCTTCACGACGTCGATGTCGGCGACCGTCCATTACGACAACAGCTCGAATATCAGCACAGTCGATTTCAGCAATGGTGCGGGCAATGTCACCTTGCTGTTCTCGGGGATGGATTTGAACTGGAATTTCAAGAGCGATGGGCAGGGAGGCACCATCGTCTCGGATCCACCCACGAATCCCACCGTATTGGAAAATCAGAAGCCGGGGACGCCGAGAAGTGTCTGGGAGATCCAGCCGGGCGACAATTCGACGCTGACCCAGGGGTTTGCGACAGCAATCAGCACCAACGTCGGGGGAACGGTCCAATTCAAGATCAACAACCTGACCGGCAACCCGAACTACCGCGTCGATGTCTACCGGCTCGGCTATTACGGTGGCGATGGTGCCAGACTGGTTACGAGCCTGCAGCATCAGGCCGCAGCCGCGGTCGTCCAACCCGCTCCAATAAGGGACGCGTCGACCGGTCTCGTAGATGCCGGCAACTGGAGCGTAACCGATTCCTGGAGCGTCCCGACCGATGCGGCCTCGGGCGTCTATATTGCAAGCGTCATCAACGGCACCGAGATTTTCCAGATTCCGTTCATCATAAGGAACGATGCGTCGCACAGCGACATCGTCCTCCAGACAAGTGATCAAGATTGGCAAGCCTACAACGGTTGGGGAGGGGCCAACCTCTATTTCGGGAACGGCCCCGGCATCAATGGATCGGCGTATGCGGTCAGTTACAATCGTCCCCTCGTAACGCGTGACGGCACCGGAACGTTCTCTGAGGGGGGAGACTCCCCGTTCACGGCCGAGATTGCGGCCATCTATTGGCTCGAGCAGAACGGGTACGATGTCTCTTACATTTCCGGAATAGATGCTGCGACAAACGGCTCGTTATTGCTCAATCACAAGGTCTTCATGGATGCGGGGCATGACGAGTATTGGACCGAAGCTCAGCGCGCCAACGTAGAGGCCGCAGCGCACGCCGGCGTGAACCTGGCGTTTCTCACAGCCAACGAGATATTTTGGAAAACGAGGTTGGCGCCCAGCATCGATGGCAGCGGAACAGCCAACCGCACACTCATTAGCTACAAGGATACGCATGCAAATGCGTTGATCGATCCCTCAGGACAGGCGACCGGCAACTTCTCCGACCCGAGGTTCGGTCCTCCTCTTCCCTCGAATCAGCTGACCGGTACATTATTCGCGGTCAACGCATTTCGGTACGATACGATCACGATACCGTACCCGATGACTCAATTGCGCTTCTGGCGCAATACGGCCGTCGCGCAAACGCCAGCCGGGCAGACCGCTTCGCTCGTACCTGGCCTGTTGGGCGTTGAATGGGACATCGCACCGGACAACGGATTTCGTCCAGCCGGGTTGGTCAGTGTCTCGTCCTCTACGGTCAACGTGGACGGAAAATATCTGCTCGACTATGGCAACACGTTCGGAGCAGGAACGGCGACCCACAATCTCGTTCTGCATCGGGATCCCGTTAGTGGCGCGCTGATCTTCTCGGCCGGTTCAATCAACTGGCCGTGGGCGCTTGCTAGCGACCACGACGGACCGGCAACGCCTGTCGATCCCAATGTCCAGCAGGCGATGGTTAACCTTTTCGCCGACATGGGGGTTCAGCCGGCGACGCTGCAAGCGAGCTTGACTGCCGCGATCCGGTCGACAGACGTTGCGGCGCCGACCTCCAGTATCACCAATCTTTCGGCTGCCAGTGTTGCCGAGGGGCAGTCGATCACGGTGACGGGGACGGCCACTGATGCGGGTGGAAAGATTGCCGGTGTCGAAATCTCCACGGATGGTGGAACGAGCTGGCATCCGGCCAACAGCAGTGTCGGCGCAGCGAACGTGACGTGGTCGTACACGTTCGTCACAGGCGCTCAAGGGGCATATTCCCTCAAAACCAGAGCGGTCGACGACAGCCTGAACTTGGAAACACCCGGTGCAGGAACTAGCTACACGGTCACACCATCTTCCAGCCTGACACTCTTCAGTCCGACCGATGCGCCTGCGGTGATCTCGAACAGCGATTCGGGCGCAGTTGAGCTTGGCGTCAAATTCGTGCCCGCCGTGTCGGGCAAGATCACCGGGATTCGCTTCTACAAGGGGCCCGAGAATACCGGCACCCACATCGGTGATCTCTGGACCACAAACGGCACGCTGCTTGCGAGTGCCACCTTTAGCAACGAAACCGCGAGCGGCTGGCAGCAGGTTGATTTTGCGACGCCTGTCACGGTGCAGGCCGGCGTCACGTATGTCGCCTCCTATCACACGAACACCGGCCACTATTCCTCGACCGACTACTACTTCATCGACTATGACGGCCTTACGAAAGGTGCGCTCACCGCGCCCGGTAGCAGCCTCAACGGCGTCTATGCCTATGGCAGTAGCCCGGTCTTTCCCGGCAACGTTTCCTATGTCAGGGCCGCGAATTACTGGGTCGACGTCGTTTTCAGCGATTCAGGCCTGACGTCGCCGCAAGCTCATGAAGACAGCGGCTTTACCGTTAGTCAAAATGGTGTGCTGAACATTCCGGCATCGACGCTGCTTGCGAACGACACCAACCCGTCCGGGCTGGCTTTCTCGATTACCAGCGTCGGTAACCCGGCTAATGGAAGCGTAAGCTACAATTCGCAGAACCAGACCGTGACTTTTACTCCCACCGCCGGCTATGCCGGAGCGGCGAATTTCACCTACACGATTACCGACACGAGCGGCCAAAGCGGGTCCGGCCAGGTCTCGCTCAAGGTCAACTATCCGGTCTCTGCGCAGAGCCTGTTCGGCACCAATGATGCGCCAAGCGCCCCCAATTCCGGCGATACCAGCCCCATCGAAGTCGGAGTCAAGTTCACCGCATCCGTGAGCGGAACGATAACCGGCCTGCGCTTCTACAAGGGATCGTCGAATACCGGCCCTCATATTGCGAATCTATGGAGCTCGGCCGGAGCCCTGCTTGCTACGGCCACGCTCACGAATGAGACAGCCAGCGGTTGGCAGCAGGTCAATTTCTCCAATCCCGTGGCCATCACGGCAGGTACCACCTACGTCGCCTCCTATCACACCAACGGCAATTATTCCGGTACTCAGAATTATTTCGTGACATCGCTTGCCAACGGCCAGTTGACGGCGCCGGCCGGCGCCAACGGAGTCTACAGCTACGGATCCGGAAGCGCGTTCCCGACCAGTACTTTCAAATCCTCCAACTACTGGGTCGATGTCGTCTTCAACGGTTCCTCTGCCGCCAGCGTGCCGCAAGCCAACGCCGACAGCGGCTTTACCGTTAGCCAAAATGGTGTGCTGAACATTCAGGCATCAGCGTTGCTCGCGAACGACACCAACGCGTCCGGGCTGGCTTTCTCACTCACCAGCGTCGGTAACGCCGCCAATGGAAGCGTAAGTTACAATTCGCAGAACCAGACCGTGACCTTCACCCCCATCGCCGGCTATGCCGGAGCGGCGAGTTTCACCTACACGATCACGGACACGAGCGGCCAAAGCGGCTCCGGCCAGGTGTCGCTCAAGGTCAACTATCCGGCCTCCGCGCAGAGTCTGTTCGGCACCAATGATGCGCCAAACGTCCCCAATTCCGGCGACACCAGCCCCGTCGAAGTCGGAGTCAAGTTTACCGCATCCGTCAACGGGACAATCACCGGCTTGCGCTTCTACAAGGGATCGTTGAACATCGGTCCCCATATTGCGGATCTCTGGAACTCGACCGGCACTCTGCTTGCGACCGCCACGTTTACGAACGAGACAGCCAGCGGCTGGCAGCAGGTCAACTTCTCCAATCCCGTGGCCATCACGGCAGGCGCCACCTACGTCGCCTCCTATCACACCAACGGCAATTATTCCGGCACGCAGAACTATTTCGCGACATCGCTTGCCAACGGTCAGCTGACGGCTCCGGCCGACGGCAACGGTGTCTACATCTACGCATCAGGAAGCGCGTTCCCGACGAATACCTTCAAGTCCTCCAACTACTGGGTCGATGTTGTCTTCAACGGCTCCTCCGCCGCCAACAACACGCCGCCAGTTGCGGTTTCTGACGCCGCGGATGCCACCGAGAAGGGCGGGGCGAACAACGGCACTGGCGGCTCGTCCGCCATCGGCAACGTGCTGACCAACGATACCGATCCCGATTCCGGCGACACCAAGACCGTCACTGCAGTCAGCTTCGGCTCGACCAACGGAACGCTCGATACACCTCTCCCGGGCGCGCACGGCACTCTTTTGCTCGGTGCCTCGGGTGCTTTCGCCTACACGGTGAACGAGAACGATGCAGCCGTGCAAGCCTTGCGGCAGTCGGCCAATACGCTGACTGATGTCTTCAGTTATACGATGCGGGATGCCGCGGGCGTCGCATCATCGAGCACGCTTACTGTCACCATTCATGGCGCCAACGATGCGCCCGTGCTGGCGGTCCAGACCGGCAACCAAGCCGTCACCGTGGGCTCGGCATTCTCGCTGACGTTGCCCGCCGGCACCTTCACCGACGTCGATTCCGGCGACTCGCTCACTTACACCGCAAGCGCTGGCGGTTCAGCCCTTCCCGCCTGGCTCGCGTTCAATGCTCAGACTCGTACCTTCAGCGGCACGCCAACGTCCGCGGACGTTGGTACGCTAAGCGTTACGGTCTCTGCTGCCGATGTCGGCAACCTCACCAGCAGCGAGACATTCGATATCGTAGTTTCGGCAGTTCCTTCGACGGTGAGCCTGTTCTCGAGCACCGATACTCCGGCAATACGATCGGGTTCGGACACCTCCCAAGTCAACCTCGGAGTGCAATTCACGTCGTCCGTGGCAGGAACGATTACCGGCATCAAATATTACAAGAGCGCGAATGACCCCGGCACCCATACGGGCTCGTTGTGGAGCAGCACCGGCGCGCTGCTGGCGACGGCGACTTTCACGAACGAGAGCAGCAGTGGCTGGCAGACGGTCACGTTCAGCAATCCCGTGTCCATTGCAGCCGGCACCACCTACGTCGCGAGCTATCACAGCAACGGCCATTACGCCTCCACCACCAGCTACTTCACCACCGCGCGCACCAATGGTCCGCTCACGGCTCCTGCGAACATCAATGGCCTTTACACCTACGGAACAAGCAATCTGTTCCCGACCAGTACCTATAACGCGAGCAATTACTGGGTGGATGTCGTGTTCAACAGCTCGAGCGGCGGCCCCAACCAGTCGCCGGTCGCAGCAAACGACAGCGGCTTCTACGCTACTCAGAACGTTCCGTTCGGGATTCCGAGCTCAGCACTGCTTGCCAACGACACCGATCCCAACGGTGACACGCTCACGGTCACGGGCGCGAGCGGCGGTGTGAATGGCGCCGCCAGCTACAACGCCCAAAGCAACATCGTGACCTTCACTCCGACGGCCGGCTACACGGGACCCGCGTCCTTCAACTATAGCATCTCCGACGGCCATGGTGGCATCGCCGATGCATTTGTCGCTCTCAATGTGAGCGCTGCGTCTTCGACGACTGTGCGCCTGTTCAGCGCAAGTCAGGAGCCCGCCATCGTGGCGGCCAATGATCCACAGTCAGTGGAACTGGGCGTCAAGTTTCAGGCGTCTACCCCTGGCGATATCATCGGTCTTCGCTTTTACAAGGGACCTTCAAACACGGGCACTCACGTTGCGAGTCTTTGGAGTGGCACCGGGACTCTGCTGGCGACTGCGACCTTTCCCAACGAAACGGCTGATGGCTGGCAGCAAGTCAATTTCGCCACGCCCGTGACGATCATGCCGGGATCGACCTACGTCGCCTCCTATCACACCCCCGGGCATTACGCCGCCGATCCGGGCCTGCTGGCCAATGCGATCACCAACGGACCTCTGACGGCCCCGTCGTCGGCATCGATCGGCGGCAACGGTGTGTTCGCATACGGCACAGATAGCCTGTTCCCAACCAACACCTACAACTCAACGAGCTATGGCGTTGACGTTGTTTTCAGGCCGCAGCTGGCGGCAGCATAGGAGACGTAGCATGCACGCCGAACTCTATACCGATGGCATCGAGGAAATTACTGTCAGCGGAACCATCGTCCGCGTCGACCTGGTCAGTCTTTCACCGACAGAGCGTGACGCCAACAATGCCCCGAAACGCGTGTTTTCGCAGCGGCTGATCTTTTCGGTCGAATCCTTCGCCAATTCGGTGGATGTGATGCAGAAGGCGCTTCAAGGCCTGGTTGATGCGGGCGTGGTCCGGCGGAATCAGCCAGCCCAGTCGCACAACGGCGCGTCGGGGACACGTGATGCGCTTGCGCCCAACACACGGTCCTTGAATGTCTCTTCGAATTTCCGCTGAACTCGACGCCGCTGGCGGCGCGAAGGACCAGGTCGCGGACGCGTCCGGCTTGGCAACGCAGACGGCATTGGAATGCCTGTCCAAGATCTCCGGTCACCATGGCATCGATCTCCCGGTCGAGCGCTTGAAGAGCGCCTACGCCGTGGCTGGCCCGCTCGAGTTGAATCTCCTATTGCGCATGGCGAAGGACGCGGGCCTGCGCGCGAGAAGCACGAGACTGGATTGGGGCGCGCTGATCCGTCTCGGAGAAGCGTATCCGGCGTTGGCTCGGCTCGCCAATGGCAACTGGATCGTCGTCCTTGGTGCCGGGCTGGGGGCCGAGGGTATCGAGGTCGTCAGCGTGTTCGACCCGCTTGCCGACCGCAAGCACGAGGTCCTGGTTGTCGACCGGGACCGATTCTGTGCCCAGTGGGCCGGAGAAACGATCCTGATCAAGCGTGAGCAGTTGACACAGGATGGACGAAGGAGTTTCGGCCTCCGCTGGTTCGTGCCGGAGCTGCTTCGTCAGTGGCGACTGTTCCGGGACGTCGCGATCGCCGCCATCCTGCTCTATGCGTTGGGCCTCGTCGTCCCGATCTTCTTCCAGCTCGTCATCGACAAGGTTCTGGTCCACGAGAGCTTCACCACGCTCTACGTACTCGCGGCAGGTGCGGCCGTAGCGCTCGTCTTTGATGCGATATTCGGCTTTCTGCGGCGCTACCTGCTGCTCTATGCGACCAACAAGGTCGACATCCGAGTTGCTACAAAGACGTTCGGTCATCTCCTCGGACTGCCGGTCACATTTTTCGAGCATATGGCCGCGGGCGTCCTGGTCAAGCACATGCAACAAGCGGCCCGGATCCGCGAGTTTCTGACCGGGCGGCTGTTCTTGACGACCCTCGATACGCTTTCGTTGTTCGTCTTCCTGCCGGTACTTGCGCTTTACAGCGTCAAATTGACACTCATCGTTCTCGCCTTCACTGCCGCGAGCGGCGCTGTTGTCGGCCTGCTCATGGGTCCTTTCCGGCGACGTCTCTACGATCTGTACCAGGCGGAAGGTGCGCGGCAGGCTCTCCTCGTCGAAACAGTTCACGGCATGCGCACCGTGAAGTCGCTGGGGATGGAGCCCCTGCAGGGGCGCATCTGGGATAGCCGTTGTGCGCAATCGGTGACCATGCGGTTCGGTGTCGAGAAGATCTCCGCGGGCGCCCAGGCGCTCACCGGATTCCTCGAGAAGATCATGACACTGGGGATCATCGCCATCGGAGCACTCGACGTCTTCGCTGGAGAGATGACGATCGGCGCGCTGGTCGCCTTCAACATGTTGGCCGGGAGAGTCTCCGGGCCGCTGGTCCAGCTCGTGACCATGGTCCACGAATACCAGGAAGTTGCGCTTGCCGTGAAAATGCTCGGCGAAGTGATGAACCAGAAGCCTGAGCGTGATGGCAGGAGAGATGGGCTGCGGCCCGACCTCGCCGGCAAGATCGAGTTCGAGAGCGTTTCGTTTCGCTATGGAACTGAGGGCGCGCCGGCGCTCGATGACGTCTCCTTCACCATCGAGCCGGGTTCGATCTTCGGGATCGTGGGCCGAAGCGGCTCCGGCAAGACCACGCTCACAAGGCTGATTTCGGGGATGTATCCGGTGCAGCAGGGGCTGCTGCGTATCGACGGCTACGATTCAAGAGAGCTCGACCTGGCACACCTGCGCCGAAACCTCGGAATCGTCTTGCAGGATAATTTCCTGTTTCGCGGGACGGTTCGCGACAACATCGCCTGCGTGAAACGTGACGCGACCTTTGCCGAGGTCGTCGCTGCGGCGCAGCTTGCAGGCGCCGACGAGTTCATCGAGCGGTTGCCACGTGGCTTCGATACCATGCTCGAGGAAGACGCTGCGAACCTATCCGGTGGACAGAAGCAGCGGCTCGCGATTGCGCGGGCTCTGATCGTCAACCCACGGATCCTGATTTTCGACGAAGCGACGAGCGCTCTCGATTCCGAAAGCGAGATGATCATCAGGCGCAATCTCCGCCGGTTGGCAGCAGGGCGTACCGTCATCATCGTCTCGCATCGGCTGTCGATGCTGACCGACGCAAGCCAGATCCTCGTCATGGACCGTGGCCGGATCGTTGACGTGGATCGCCACGATCACCTCCTGTCGAAATGCACCATCTACAGGCATTTGTGGAACCAACAGATGAAGCAGATTGCATGAAGCAGCCAAGGCAATCACGCGCAGATGCGAAGCCGGACGGTCTGGTCGTGGCCAGGACGGTCGAGCGGCGACGAAAGTTCAGGCCGGCGCCGAGGCCAGCGCGATTGATTGCGGAGTTCCAGTCCGATGCAGCCGAGGTGGAGCAGCAAGCGCCGCCGCGGCTCGCGCGTCTCACTCTCTACGGCGTACTTGCACTGATCGTCTTCGCGGTGACCTGGGCATCGGTTTCGCAGGTGGAGATGATCGTCACGGCGCAGGGGAAACTGACCACGACACGACCAAACTTGGTCGTGCAGCCTTTGGAAACGTCGGTCATCCGCGAGATCCACGTCAAGGCCGGTGATCGCGTCAACCGCGGCGACGTTCTGGCGACCCTCGATCCGACCTTCTCGCAGGCGGATTTCGATCAACTACGCGGCAGAGTGGCTGGATTCGATGCGTCGATCGATCGTCTGGGCGCCGAACTGAATGGGACGGAGTATGTGATCAAGGAGCTCACGAACGCGGACCAGGTCCTCCAGAGCAAGGTGTTTCTGCAGAGGAGGGCCGCGTATCAGGCGCAGATTCAGAACTACGACGCAATGATCGCTTCCGCCCGAGCCAATCTCAAGACAGCGCAGGATGAAGAGGCGGTTCTCCTTCAGCGGCTCGACACGATGCGCTCGATAGAAGCCATGCGCACCGCGCTGATGGACAAGGAGGTCGGCTCGAGGTTGAACTTCCTGCTGTCACGCGATGCACGGCTCGAGGTTGAGAGCAATCTGGCTCGCGTTCGCGGCAGTATCGCCGATAGCACCCATCGGCTGGACAAGGCCCGTGCTGACCAGAAGGTCTTCGCCGAGGAGTTCCGACGCACCACCTATCAGGAACTGGTGGAGACGGTGCCGAAGCGCAATAGCGCAGCAGAGGAATTGAAGAAGGCCGAGCTTCGCAGACAGTTGATCGTCCTGCAGGCGCCGGCAGATGCCGTGGTGCTGGAGATCGCAAACCGCACGGTCGGCTCGGTAGTTCGCGAAGCGGAGACGCTGTTCGTCCTGGTCCCGCGCGATGTGCCTCTGCAGGCGGAGGTCAATGTCGAAGGGCGCGATATCGGTCAGGTGGCGCTTGGACAAGCGGTCCGCATCAAGTTCGAAGCGTTTCCCTTCCAGAAGTATGGAACTGCTACCGGAGAAGTGCGCGTCATCAGTCAGGACACGTTCTCGCCGGATCCGAAGGCCGAAGGTGCGCGCCGCGCGCCAGCTCCTTATTACCGCGTACTGGTCGATTTGTCGGACACGCACCTTCGGCTGCCGCCTGAGCGCATTCAACTGATTCCAGGCATGGCGGTTACGGCCGAACTGAAAGTCGGCAAGCGCACCGTGATTTCCTACTTCCTCTATCCGTTGCTACGCGGATTGGATGAGAGCATTCGAGAATACTAACCCGGCTTGGAATGGCGGTTGACCATGATGATTAGTCCGAATTTTGGGGTGAGGCTCGTGGTGCCCACGGCAGCGAGTAAGCTCTCGCAAAATGCACCATTGGTGGACTACGCGCTCAATGGACTGGAACGTTGTTGGCTACCTGAGCACCGTCGGTGGTCGCATATTTACCATCTCGATGGCCGTTCTTCGCCAAACGAGTCGGTACCAAGCAGCGACGTATTTTATACCCTCAACGTCCTTCTCGGAATGTCGCGCGTTGCCGAGATTCCAAATGGCATTGATATCCCCGAGATATTCCGTCGCAACGTTCTGCAGCTCACGAAGCTTCCCGTACGCAAGTATGCCTTCGGCATGGCACTATGGAGTGCCGCCGAACTCGGGCTGGAAATGCCCGACCCGGTCAAATGCGAGTTGAGGGCCATTCTTGCCGATGAGGGTCGCTGGAAGAGCTTCCGTGCGCAGGATCTTGGTATGCTGCTCACGGGAGTCGTGGCCCAGGCGAGGGCAGGCGAGAACGAGTGGTGGCGCCACGCCAGGCCGCTTTATCGCTTCCTGAAGGAACGCTTTCACAGCCAATCGGGATTGTTCTTCGATGCACCGTTTGGCCTTCGTCGCCGTTTCTCGTCTTTTGCGACTCAGACCTACCTCTCGATAGCCTGCTATCAATACGGCGAATTCGCTGGCGACGCGTCCGCGCTTGTCATCGCCGATACTTGCGTGCGCAATCTGATAGCGCTTCAAGGCCCGCAAGGCGAATGGCCTTGGTTCTTCGACGCGCTGAGCGGCCGCGTCGTGGACTTTTACGAAGTCTACTCGGTCCATCAGTATGGAATGGCCCCGGCGCTGCTGGAATGGGCCGAGCGCTTTGGACAGAGGCAAGCGCAGGACGCCCTGGTCAAGGGATTCAACTGGGTCTTTGGGCACAATCAACTCGGCCGGGCCATGCTCGTTCCTGAACTGAACCTGACTCTCCGCTCGCAGGTTCGCAAGGGTGAACTGACAACGAAGGCGCCGAGGGTGTTGCGCGCGCTCAGGAGCGCCTGGCTCGGAAACGATGCGCGGCTGATCGACGGTGCCGATGTGGAGGTGCGGCTCGAGTGCCGCAGCTACGAACTGGGCTGGATCCTGTGGTCATTCGGCCGGCGTACTGATTTGCCGGAGCTGACCCACAATGTTGCTTTTGGCGGCGCCTGACAGAATCGCCGTTCCGCTAAAGCGCGATGAGATCAGGATGAATCGTCATCGCGCTTTAGGTTATTGTTTGGGCATGATCTTTACGGAAAACCGCTGCACACTTTTCCGGATCATGCTCTAGCGATTCCAGGCGACCGCTCGCTGGCCTCGTAGGTGCGAGAGCATCGTCACGGCGCGGTGCGTCCGGACAGCACACAATACGGCAATAGCCTTGAGCCGGACGCCGCTACCATGCAGGCGGTCGCTGGTCAGCACAGTCACGGCGCTTGGCGCGAGTGATGCGAAGACGAGCAACGCTTGCGCGATCCAGCGCAATTGCCAAATAGGCTTACCTTCCGCCATGTTGCGATAGTGCGCGATGTGTCGATCCCATTTGGTGTAGAGCTCCTGGAGAGAGCCGCGAGCCGGATGGAAGACGATCATTTCAGGCGTGTACCGGAATCGAAGTCCAGCGCGCAGCGCACGCTGCCCCCACTCCATGTCTTCGGCTACGTCGATGCCGGCAAAAGGGCCGACGCGATCGAAGTCGCGGCGAAACACTGCCATATTGCCAGTGCCGGAATAGCCGTGACGCTCGATATAGAGCTTGAACCGGTAAGCGAAGATGCTCTCGTAAGCAGCAATGGCGTCTAGCTCCACATTGTCCGGTCGCCAAATGCGAACGTCGCCCCCGAGAATTGTGCCAACTGGCGACGAGTAGGACCATTTCATCACGGCGCTTAGCCAATCCGGATGGGCTCTACAATCGGCGTCGATGAAGGCGAGGATCTCGCCTCTGGCGGCAGCAACGCCTGTATTTCGCGCCGGGCCAGGTCCCGGACGCGGTTCGTGCTGCAGCCGTACGCCGGGATGACGGGCAACGACGTCCAGCGGGGGCGCTGCCGAGCCGTTGTCTACCACGATGATCTCGAAAGCCTCCCGAGTCAGGGTCTGTGCGTCCAGGCTGCGCAAACAGGCTTCCAGCGCATCAGCCTGGTTGAGGTGGGGAATGATGACCGAAATCATCAATTAATTTCTCCATTTAATTTAGGTCGGACGTTTGTCTGGCCTCGTGCGCGACGGCCCCGCTATTTGCGATGCATATCGACGTATTTAAACCTTGCAATTAAATGGCGGGCGCGTATTATCTCCATAATAATGTTAAATGCAAACTTAAATCGGCTCGGATTTTCTAGGAGATAGGTTCCAATGCGCGCCTCATTTCTGGGATGCCCCGTCGACCTGCTGACGATGGCGGAGACCGTCGATCTCGCGCGCCGCGCCATGCGCAGCCGCCGCCGGCTGCAACACGTGGCGCTGAACGTCGCCAAGTTCATCAATATGAGATCCGATCCCGTGCTGGCGGCCGATGTCGCCAGCAGCGATGTTGTCGGCCTCGACGGCATGGGCATTGTTTGGGGCGCTCGAGCGCTGGGGCTTCCGGCGACGTCTCGGGTCCCGGGTGTGGATCTTCTCGCCGAGTTGCTCGCGGTGTGTGCACAGGAAGGCTTCAAGCCTTATTTCCTGGGCGCCACTCCCGCCGTACTGAACCAGGCGATGCAAGCCGCGCGCGAGAGGCATCCTTCGCTTGTCTTCGCAGGCTGGCACGATGGCTACTTCAAACGCGAGCAGGAGAGTGACGTCGTACGCGACATCCGATCCAGCGCGGCCGATTGTCTCTTCATCGGCATGCCCACACCCCGAAAAGAGCGCTTTCTCGCCGCCCACCGCGATGATCTTGGCGTGCCTTTCATCATGGGCGTGGGCGGTTCATTCGACATTCTGGCAGGCGCCGTTCGGCGTGCGCCGGTCCGGATTCAGAAACTCGGCCTCGAATGGCTCTATCGCATCTATCAGGAGCCCGGGCGGATGTGGTGGCGATACGCCACGACCAACACGCTGTTTGCGGCCGTCCTGGCGCAAGCTCTCATCAGGCAGGCGTTTCGGCATCCGCTTGCTCCGCCCGGTGCCGTTCCGCCCGGTCCGAGCCGGATCGGAGGGTGAGGCGTGCGGAAGCATTTTCTGGTCCTTCTGGGAACCCGGCCGGAAGCAATCAAGCTCTTTCCGGTCATCAACCGGCTCAAGGCGGAGAAGAGCAAGGACGTCTCCCTAACAATCTGTGCGACGGCGCAGCACCGGCACTTGCTTGATCAAGTCCTCAAGCTGGCCAAGGTGGTTCCGGATTTCGATCTGAACGTGATGACGACCAATCAGACCTTGGATCACCTGAGCGCCCGGTTGCTCGGACAAGTCGGCGAACTCCTCGACAAGCTGAAGCCCACCAGGGTCCTTGTCCAAGGCGACACGGCGACCGCCATGACGGGTGCGCTGGCGTCCTACTATCACCGTATACCGGTCTCGCACATCGAGGCTGGACTGCGCAGCGGCGACATCTACGCCCCGTGGCCCGAGGAGGTGAACCGCAAGATCGTCGGCTCGATCGCCGATCAACATTTCGCCCCCACGGAACGTGCTGCGCAAGCGCTGCGTTCCGAAA
Organism: Bradyrhizobium sp. USDA 4354; assembly: GCF_054060315.1. Taxonomy (NCBI): domain Bacteria; kingdom Pseudomonadati; phylum Pseudomonadota; class Alphaproteobacteria; order Hyphomicrobiales; family Nitrobacteraceae; genus Bradyrhizobium; species Bradyrhizobium sp. USDA 4354. The sequence continues at coordinate 3,833,849 of NZ_JBSSDC010000001.1, forward strand.
ACGTCTCGGATGACCGCATTCACGTTACTGGAAACACGGTGGTGGATGCTCTCATCCTCGCGAAAGCCATGGTCGAATCCGACCCAGGACTCTCGTGCCGATGGGATGGCATCAAGCAGCGTCACGGCAATCGGCGCATCATCCTGGTGACTTGTCATCGCCGGGAAAACTTCGGCGGCGGCGTCGCCAATATCGTGAACGCGTTGGAGACTATCCTGCGACGTGAGGACGTTGCTGTGGTGCTCCCCGTTCATCCGAATCCGAATGTTCGTGACCTGTTTGCGTCGCGGCTGTCGGACCACCCACGAGTCGTCCTCATCTCCCCTCAGGAATACACGGATTTCGTGAGCTTGCTCTCGTTGTCCTACTTGGTCCTGACAGATTCAGGCGGAGTACAGGAGGAGGCCCCGACTTTCGGGAAGCCCGTCCTGGTGATGCGCGACACCACCGAGCGTCCCGAGGGAGTAGAGGCGGGCACGGCGCGCCTGGTCGGTGCAAACTACGACAGGATCGTTGCGGAGACGTTTCGTCTGCTCGACGATGACGAGACCTATGCTGCCATGGCACGTTCGCACAACCCGTTTGGTGACGGGCACGCGAGCGAGCGGATCGTGAAGGTTCTTCTCGATGCCTGAATTCCAAAAGATCAATGTCATTGGACTCGGTTATATCGGGCTGCCGACCGCGGCGCTAATTGCGAGCCGAGGGCTGCAGGTCGTCGGCATCGATACCAACGAACGCATCGTTGACACCGTTGCGTCTGGCAAAATTCACATCGCCGAGCCGGATCTGGATGGTCTCGTTTCCAAAGTCGTGTCGAGTGGTGCGCTCACGACGTCCAGGAAGCCGCAGCCGGCGGACGTGTTCATCATCGCGGTGCCGACCCCGATCGATCGCGAGAACCATCCAGACTTGTCAAGTGTGAATGCCGCGGTCGACAGCATCGTGGACCTTCTTGCGCCCGGCAATCTTGTCATCCTTGAATCGACATCGCCGATTGGAACGACTGAAGCCATCGCAAATCGGATCATTGAACGCAGGCCGGAGTTGCACATAGGCGTCAACGGCAAGGAGGACGGAGCGATCTACGTCGCATATTGTCCCGAACGCGTATTGCCAGGTCGGATCTTGACCGAGCTCATCAACAATGACAGGTGCATCGGCGGGATTACGCCAACCTGCACGCGGCGTGCTCAACGCTTCTACAAGATGTTCGTTCGCGGAGCTTGCGTCGGTACTACGGCACGAGCGGCCGAGTTGGTCAAGCTGACGGAGAACGCCTTCCGCGATACCAACATCGCATTCGCCAACGAACTCTCGATGATTTGCGACCGGTTCGACATCAACGTCTGGGAAGTGATCGATATCGCCAACCGCCACCCTCGCGTAAACGTGCTGCGGCCGGGACCGGGGGTGGGCGGGCACTGCATTGCGGTCGACCCCTGGTTCATCATCGACTCCGCGCCGGACCTGGCGCGCGTGATGCGAACAAGCCGAGACGTGAACAACGCCAAGACGCGGAAAATCATAGAGCGCACAGAGGCGCTGATTGACGACCATCCTTACGCGAACGTTGCCTGTTGTGGACTGACGTTCAAGGCCAATGTCGACGACTTGCGTGAAAGCCCGGCGATGGAGATAGCCACGCATCTCGCGGCGAAATACGGCGAGCGGATCAAGGTCGTTGAACCGAATCTGCGCCGTCTGCCTCCCCAGCTGGCCGACTATCGTGTCGCATTCGTGAACATCGAGGAAGCTCTGCGCAGTTGCGAAATTGCGATTCTCCTCGTCGACCATGATGAATTCAAGATGGTGCCCCTGGCGGAGCGGCGGCACCTCGACGTCATCGATACGCGAGGCATATGGCAGGATATGCCTGCGCGAACCTAACGTGCAGAATCGTATTCCGAATGGATCGAGGTCAGTATGCGAGATAGCCAGCTGGGAATCGGGGTTGTGGGATACGGCTATTGGGGTCCCAATCTCGTCCGCAATTTTTCGAGCAATCCCGCCGTCCGCGTCGTCAGCGTCAGCGACCTCGATCCAGGCAGGCTGGCCGCCATGAGGCAACTGTACCCGGGGGTAGCGACCACCGCTCGATACGACGATCTGCTAAAGGACTCCTCGATCGATGCAATCGCCATCGCTACGCCGGTGCACACACACTACGAGCTGGCAATTGCCGCGTTGAGAGCTGGCAAGCACGTGTTGGTCGAGAAACCCCTGGCGCCGAGCGCGGAGCTGGTATCCCGCCTGATCGACGAGGCGGACCGGCGCGGATTGACGCTGATGGTCGATCACACCTTTATCTACACGCCGGCGGTTCAGAAGATTCGTGAGCTTCTGCTGAAGAGGGAGCTCGGAGACATCTACTATTACGATAGCATGCGCTCGAGCCTCGGGCTGTTTCAAAAGGACGTAAATGTGATCTGGGACCTGGCCGTGCACGACATCTCCATCATCGATCACATTCTCGATGAGGAGCCGATCGCGGTCTCGGCGACGGGGTCGTGCCATGTTGCCGGTTCGCCGGAAAACATGGCTCACATCACATTGTTCTTTGGCAACGCATGCGTGGCCCACGTCAGCGTCAACTGGCTCTCGCCTGTCAAGGTACGGCAGACGTTCATTGGCGGCAGCAAGAAGATGATCGTCTATGACGATCTCGAACCGACCGAAAAGGTGAAGGTCTACGACAAGGGAATTACGCTCGACAGGCCCCCCGAGAGTGCGCATCAATTTCGGATCGGGTATCGCGCCGGCGACATGTGGGCACCGCATATCTCGCCGAAGGAGGCGTTACAAGCAGAAGTCGAGCATTTCGTTGATTGCGTGCGCACCGGGCGACAGCCGGTCTCGAGCGGCAGGTCTGGGCTGCGAGTGATCGAGGTGCTCGAGGCGGCCTCGCGATCGATCACCGAACAGGGCAAACCAGTCGAGATCAGGCAGTTACCACGCAGGCTGCCGGAGCTGGCCCGGGTTACGGCTTAATTGGCGGTTTGGTCGTGGCATTTCGCCAGCCGAGGTCCCCCGACGGAGTCGCGATGAATTCAGTGCAGCGCTCCGTCTTGTTCTCGGCGGTCGACCGCTATGCGGGTCTTGTGCTGTTCTTCTTCTCGACCGCGGTGCTTTCGCGACTGCTGACGCCGGCCGAGTTTGGGGTTTTTGCGGTCGTCAACGCGCTTATCGCCGTGATCGCGGCCGCTTTCCAGGAATTTGGAGGGGCGAATTACCTGCTTCAGAAGCATGATCTGTCGCGCGTGACTATTCGTACGGCGTTCACCATCAGCTGTGCGATCTCACTGGCGGCCGCGCTGAGCCTGCTGGCCGCGGCCGATGTCTTATCGGAACTCTTTGGGCAGGACAGTGTAAGGCGAGGAATCGAGGTTTCTGCGCTGAACCTCCTCCTTCTACCCGTCTCCGGAACATTGGTCGCTTTGTTTCGCCGCGACATGCTGTTCGGGACGCTCGCGCTCTGCAACCTTGCAAGCAATATGACGGTCGCGCTGGTTTCGATCGCTCTTGCGATATTGAACTTCAGCTACATGGCCCCGATCTGGGGGAGTGTGGCGGGAAGCGTGGTCCTCACGACCATGCTGCTGATATCGTATCGGGATTTCAGTGTGCTGCGGCCTTCGCTGTTCGAATGCCGAGACGTCCTCAAATTTGGTCTCTTTTCCAGCGGCGTCGGCGCCATCAACATTTTCTACAACCTTGCACCCCAGCTCTTTCTTGCGAAGATTCTCGATTTCACGGCCGTTGGTCTCTATAGCCGAGCGATAAACCTGACCCAGGTATTCGACAGGCTCGTCACGCAGGTGTTGAACCCGATCATCATGCCGGCAATCATGACTCAGCGTGCAGCCGGGGCAGATCTAAAGGGCGTATATCTGGATGCGGTCCAACTGCTTTCCGCCGTTCAGTGGCCATTCCTTACATTCGTCGCGATCATGGCAAGACCGATCGTCTTGATCTGGCTTGGCGAAGCCTGGCTGGATGTCGTTCCGCTGGTGCGCATTCTCTGCTTTGCAAATCTGGCGCTGTTCGCTGCGTGTCTGACATATCCCATCTTCCTGGCGGTGGGACGCGTGCGGGACGCGCTGGTCTCGTCCTTCATCTCGTTGCCACCGTCGCTGCTTGCCCTGCTGTTTGCGTCCTTTTTTGGCGTGGAGGCGGTCGCGGCGTGCGCATTGGTGACGCTGCCATTTCAGGCGGCAGTCGCGATATACTATCTCAGTCGGCATCTGGCGCTGCGGCCCGGCGAGTTTGCTCGTGCCCTTCTGAAGAGCGGCGTCGTCACCGTCGCGACCGCCTCGGCCGCCGCCACCTGTGCCGTGTCGATCGAGGCAGGAGCTCTCAATGTCGTTATGGGCCTCGGATTGGCATTTGTGGTCGCCGCGCTCTGCTGGTGGCTGGGGCTGATCGTGACAGGGCATCCTCTGCTGCAGCACCTTCGTCAAACGGCAACGGGTCTTCTGGAGATGGCGCCCAGGCTGCTCCCGTCGCGCTCGGCGCTTTGAAGGTTTGCTTGACTGTGGAGACGGAGAACTGACATGCCGATAAAGGACACCCAGCTTGGGCGCGATGTCCGCATCCTGCATCCGGATCTGGTCAACCTGTATGGTTGCGCCGTTGGAGATGAGAGCAGGATCGGAACCTTCGTCGAGATCCAGGCGGGGGCAAAGATAGGTGCGCGATGCAAGATATCGTCGCACAGCTTCATTTGCGAGGGCGTCACGATCGAGGACGAAGTGTTCGTCGGTCACGGCGTGATGTTCACGAACGACAAATATCCCAAGGCGACAACCGGGGATGGTCGTCCTCAACAAGCGTCGGATTGGACGCTGCAGCGCACTCATGTCGGTAGGGGAGCTTCCATCGGCTCGAACGCCACCATTCTGTGCGGTGTGACGATCGGTGCGGGTGCCTGCGTAGGTGCGGGTGCCGTGGTGACAAAGGACATTCCACCTGGGGCCACGGTCGCCGGCGTACCCGCTCGGATCCTGACCGCCTGAAGAGATTGTCAGGTGTTTCGGCACTGGCATTATTGTTAATATATTCGAGCACAATTTAATGCTTGATTAAATGTGATGAATATTTTTAAATAGCCGATATAATTATCGTCCACTCAAAGGTGTTGTATCTTGATACCTCTCCTGGACCTCAAGGCGCAATATAGCCAGATCAAGCCGGAGATCGACGCGGCAGTCGCGAGGGTCGTTAGCAGCGGGCACTTTGTGCTCGGACCCGAGGTCACAGCCTTCGAGGAGCGCTTTTCGGATTATTGCAGGACCGCCCACTGCCGCGCGGTGAACAGCGGCACTTCGGCGCTTCACCTTGCCTTGCTGGCAGCCGGCATCGGAGCCGGTGACGAAGTCATCACGGTATCCATGACGTTCGTCGCAACCACCGCTGCCATTCTCTACAGCGGGGCCAGGCCGGTATTTGTCGACGTTGATCCGGTCACCTGGACGATGGATCCCCACTTGATCGAAGCCGCGATAACACCGCGAACCAAGGCAATTCTGCCGGTTCACCTCCACGGGCTGATGGCGGATATGGATCCGATAATGGACATCGCGCGTCGTCACGGGCTGATCGTCATCGAGGACGCCGCGCAGGCGCACGGCGCGGAATACCGCGGACGTCGGGCAGGCTCGATTGGTGATCTGGGATGCTTCAGCTTCTACCCCGGCAAGAATCTCGGAGCATTTGGCGAAGGTGGGGCGGTCGTCACCGACCGAGCTGAATTTGCGCGTCGCGTGTCGCTGCTGCGGGATTGGGGGCAGGAGGCGAAATACGACCATGCCATCCCCGGATACAATTATCGCATGGACGAAATTCAGAGCGCGGTACTGAACGTCAAGCTTGATTACATTGAGCGCTGGACGGAGGCGCGTCGGTCGCTGGCTGAGCGTTACAATGCTCTGCTGTCTGATCTCCCATTCGGACGGCCGCACCCGCCGCGGCACGCCCGTCACGTGTATCACGTCTATGCGGTCAGATTGCACGGGCGCGATGACGCGCTGAAGCTGTTGCGTGATGCCGGTATTGGTGCTGGGATTCACTATCCGGTTCCGGTGCATCTGCAAAGAGCCTACGCAGAACTCGGCTATCGCGCCGGTGATCTCCCCGTCACTGAGATGCTCGCGAACGACTTCCTCTCCCTTCCGATCTATCCGGAGATGCCGCCGGATGGGGCGAACAAAGTTGTCGCCGCACTGGGGAGCGCGGCGGCATGGCAGCCCAGCGCAGCCGTCAGCAATCGGGCCGAGCATCCCCAAAGCGTCATGGCATGGTCGCACAACAGGAGAGCGTCTTGATTGATCTCAAGGGTAAACGCGTTCTGGTCACCGGCGGGGCAGGATTCATCGGCTCCCACATCATTGATCTGCTCTGCGACGAGGGGTGTATCGAAATCGTCGCCTTGGACAACATGATCAGGGGCCGACCCGAAAATCTCCGTCGCGCGCTCGGGCGTGGGCCGGTGAGATTGGTTCACGGCGATATTCGCGACCGCAAGATGATGGAAGCGTTGGTCAAGTCGGCGGACATCGTCTTTCACCAGGCTGCGCTCCGCATCACTCATTGTGCGGCAGAACCACGCCTCGCCAAGGAGGTCATGGTGGACGCCACGTACGACCTGCTGGAGCTGTGCATCAAGCACGATATTGAGAAGATCATCGCGGCGTCTTCGGCTTCCGTGTATGGCATGGCCGAGGAATTTCCGACGACAGAGCGGCAGAATCCGTACAACAACCGAACTCTCTATGGGGCCGCCAAGGCGTTTAACGAGGGGCTTCTGCGGGCCTTCAACGATGCGTGCGGGCTCGATTACGTGGCATTCCGGTATTTCAACGTCTATGGCAGCCGAATGGACATCCACGGACGGTACACCGAGGTCTTGATCCGATGGATGGAGCGTCTGGAAGCCGGACTGCCCCCCGTTATCTTCGGCGACGGCCGTCAGAGCATGGATTTCGTCCACGTCCGCGACGTCGCGCGCGCCAACATCCTGGCAGCCAGGGCAAAAATTACTGACGAAGTCTTCAACGTCGGGAGCGGCACTGAAACCAGCCTGATAGAGCTGGCTACGGTGCTTGCGTCCGTGATGGGGCACCGCGGCCTCACTCCCGAATTCGCGCCGGAGCGCTCGGTCAATCCGGTGCCGCGGCGACTGGCATCGACGGGCAAGGCAGAGCGCTTGCTGGGTTTCCGCACCGCGGTTTCGTTGGAGCAGGGGCTCGCCGATCTCGTAAAATGGTGGCGATCCGAGCGCGAGCTCGCGTCGGACCATCAACGTCAGGCGGCGGCTTCGTGATTCCGATCGCCACGCCGCTGCTTGCGGACGAAGAGGCTGACGCTGCGCGCGCAGTCGTGCTGTCGGGCTGGGTATCGCAAGGCCCGCAGGTCGCAGCGTTCGAGCGCGAATTCGCCGCTCTTGTCGGCGCACCGCACGCCTGTGCGGTATCCAATTGTACGACCGCCCTGCAGCTCGCGTTGGCGGCGTTGGATATCGGCACCGGCGACGAGGTGATCACGGTCAGCCATTCCTTCATTGCGACCGCGAACGTCATCCGACATCAAGGCGCCATTCCGGTTTTTGTCGATATCGATCCCGAGACATATAATCTGGATTGCACTCGGCTGGCCGAGGCCATCACCGAACGCACGCGCGCGATCATTGCAGTTCATCAGATGGGCATGCCGTGTGATATGGCAGCGCTCTTGCCCATAGCGCGCCGCCACGGCATCGCCGTGATCGAGGACGCGGCCTGTGCCGCCGGATCGCAGATCCGGATGAATGGCGAATGGGAGCCGATCGGCAAGCCGCATGGAGACATTGCGTGCTTCTCCTTCCATCCGCGAAAGGTGATCACCACGGGTGAGGGGGGGATGCTCACCACCGCGAATGCCGAACTTGATCGCAAGTTCAAGCTGCTGCGCCAGCACGGGATGAGCGTTCCTGACACGGTACGGCACAATTCGTCGAGCGTGATCTTCGAGGATTACGTCGTCGTCGGCTACAATTACCGAATGACGGATATGCAGGCCGCAATTGGGCGCAGACAGCTCGAACGGCTTCCAGAGCTGGTGGCACGCCGGCGGGCCGTTGCCGCCAAATATGCCGAGCAGCTCGGCAATCTGGAAGGACTGCGGTTGCCAACCGAACCGCCGTGGGCCAGATCCAACTGGCAGAGCTATTGCGTGCGCCTCCCGGACCGCCTCGATCAACGGATGGTTATGCAACACCTCCTCGATAACGGCATTGCGACCCGCCGCGGCATCATGTGTGCCCACCGTGAGCAGCCGTATTCGGGGATCACGCAGAGGCAGTATCTGCGTCAATCCGAGCTCGCCCAGGATCGGTCCATCTTGCTGCCCATCTACGCACAGATGAGCGCGGAGGATACCTCGAAGGTGAGTGCTGCGGTGCGGGCAGAGCTGGAACGATGACTTCGGGAATCGCCGATCGAAAGGCATTGCGACTTTTGGTCGTGATCGCGAGCTATGGGACTGCCAATAATGCCTACCTGGATCGAGTGATCCAGGAGTATCGGTCCATGTCGTTCGATGTGGACATCGTCATCATATCCAACATTGACAAGAGGCCCGCTGCAGACGTCGAATGCATCGTAGGCCTTCCCAACAAGAATCCCTGGTCGCTTCCCTTCGCGCACAAGGAGCTATTTGCAGCGCGGGTTGATCAGTACGATCTATTTATATATTCCGAAGACGACATCTTGATAACTGAAAGGAACATCAGAGCGTTCCTTGACGTGACTTCAGTGCTGAATGAGGACGAGGTTGCCGGACTGATGCTCGTTGAGAAAGCGTCAAACGGCGAACTCAATTATCCGCAGGCCCATGGCGCCTTCCACTGGGATTGCACGTCGGTAAAGATCAGGGGGAGTTACTATCTTGCCCAATTTACCAACGAGCATGCCGCCAGCTATGTGCTCACCCAGCAGCAGCTTGCGAGGGCGATCGCGTCCGGGGGATTTTTGGTCGGGCCTCACGAAGGCAAGTACGACCTTCCTTGCACCGCTGCAACTGATCCATACACCCAGTGTGGTTTCAAGAAGCTGATACCGATTTCCAACATCGATGATTTTTCGGCCCACCATCTGCCTAACAAGTATATCAACCGGCTCGGCGTCGACCGCCAGCAATTGGACGCTCAACTATCCGTCCTGATGCGGATTGCGCGTGAGGGCAGCAATGCGGTTCCGCTATTCAGTGCCGAGACTCGGCTTTGGCACGGCATGTATTCGAAGGACTATTACGAGCCGGCCAGGGACGAAGTGTTGTCCGCTGTCCCGAAAGGCGCCGCGGTATTATCGATTGGATCCTGCTCGGCTGCAAACGAGCGCCGCCTGCTGGAGCAAGGAAACCGCGTGGTCGCTGTACCCCTCGACCCCGTGGTGGGCAGCGGCTTGGCCCAGCTCGGGGCCGAGGTGGTGTTGGGCGACGTCACGACGGCGCGCGCGAATATTGCAGCGGAGCGTTTCGACCGGTTGCTTTTCGTTGATGTCTTGCAATTCGTCCGCGATCCGGCCCATCTGCTCAGGCAATTTGCCGGTCTCTTGGCTCCGGACGGCAAAGTGATCATATGCGCGCCGAATCGACCCTCTCTTCGTTACGCTTGGGAATGCGCGAAATCCAGCAACGTCTTTCGGCACTGGGGGACTTTCGAGGCTGTAGGGATTCACGACACGAGCATCGGAAAGATTCAAAGGTGGTGCGCGCAAGCCGGTCTGGCGATCGAGAAGATCGAAAGACGCGCTTCAAGAAGAACTAGTCCGATGTTGCAACTCCTGTCGCCCATACTTGCGCCCGACCTGATTGTCACCGCCAAGAGACATGAGGCATGGAAGCCATTCTTTCGCGGCGGGCACGAGATGGAGCAAATGGAGGTTTCCAGAAGGAGCGTCGCTCAATGAGCTTGGAGGCCGCCACGAGGATCGAAATCGATGACATGCAGGGACATGGAGGGGCCTCGCAGGTCTCGGCTGCGACAAAGTACTATAGCCGCTCTCGCCGCGAGATACGGTCGTTGCTGCCCAGCCGCGCCTCCCGGATACTCGAAGTGGGGCCTGGCGCAGGCTTCACGCTTGTGTGGCTCAAGTCGATCTACCCTGATGCCACGACATTTGGGGTCGAGCTCAATCAAGCACTCGAGGCTGACCTGCGAGAGCACGCTGATGTCGCGATCATCGGAGACATCGACGAATTGATATCACGAGTCGGCAGCAAGTTTGACCTGATCTTGTTGCTTGATGTGCTTGAGCACGTCCCGGATCCAACTCGCACGCTCCAGGCGATCACGAGAAGGCTTCTCATGGATGGCGGTCGCGTGATTGTTTCCGTTCCGAACATCGCGCATTTGAGCGTGACGCTCCCGCTGCTTTTCCGACGTCGATTTGACTACACGGATTCGGGAATTCTCGATCGCACCCATTTGAAGTTCTTCGTCGAAGATACTGCCCTCAAGCTTCTCAATGACTCAAATCTGGTGGTCAAGGACGGTCTGATCACGGGCCTTGAAGGTCCAAAGTCCATGATGTTGGATCGATTGACCCTCGGACTCCTGACCCACCACCTGGCAAAGCAATACATCATGGCGGGTGAGCTGACTGGTGGCCCTGTCGCACAGCCGAGGGTCAATTGGAAGAAGAGCCGGCTGATCGGCTAGATAGAGTCTAGCGGTGCAATGGTAAGAAGCGGAGCGCTTTGCTTCCCGAAGATGCGCAATACCCCCGGGCATCGACTACGGTCGAGCACAATCGGCGAACTGATTCTCGGCCGGAGATCGTGACATCGCCGAGAGAAGGACCTCCGCATGCCGTCTGGAGCATATGACGGGATCGAAGCGGCTTTGTGAATCCGCGGACAGTTGTTCGCGTACGGCGGACCAATGATCTCGGCGTGCGAGCACTGACTTCATGGCGGAGACGAGTTCATCCTTATTCTTCTGTGGCTGAAATCGCATAAGACAGGAGCGATGCCAATTCGCTCTTTCGGGATCGCCGACGGGGTTCGCCACAACGAATCCTCGGCTACCGTCCATACCGATTTGCTCACGCGCGCCGCCTACGTCACTCACAATTGTCGGCAACCCCGCACTTAAAGCTTCCATGGAGGCCAGTGACCATCCCTCGAAGAAGGAATTCAGAACAAAGCAATCGGCGGCGGCTAGCAGGATGGACGGATCGGGAAACGACTGCCGGAGATGAATGCGGTCCTTGCAAAGCATCGTGTCGCGGAGAGTGCGTACTTGACGTGTATACACTGCATCGTCCAGTCGGCCGGCGATCAGCAGATGTACCTTGGGATCATTCTCGGCGACCTCGGAAAAGGCCCGAACCAAACCGTAGGCATTCTTCTGAACCGTATGACGACCAAGCGAGAGAAAGAGAAATTCGTCATTGAGGCCCAACCAGGCCCGGGCCTTCGACCGGTTCACCGACGGGCGGTGTGTCTGGTTGAACGCGTTCGGGATGGTGATGACCGCGGAATCGGGATAGGATGGATTACCTGACAGGTACTGACGCCTCACGAGTTCGCTTACGGCGACAAAGCGGGTAACGAATTTCGATCTCTGGCGCTCTTCCTTCCAATTCGTGCTGATGGGCGTTGGAATGCCGTGGAGCGTCTCCACGACCGGGACGCGGACGTCACTGGCCGCCTGCAAGAGCCAGCCGGGCGGGTCGTGCGCGCTCACGACGTCGGGGCGGTTTGTCTCGAGCCACAGGCAAGCGTCGCTTGGCGAGGCGGCAACGACTGCTGTGCCCTCCTTCTGCAGGATTGTGAACAATCGTCCGACGGGCTCCGCCGATGAATGTGCGCACATGACCGTCACGCGAAATCCAAAGTGGGGGAGGCGCCTTGCAAGAAAAGCGACAAATTCATCAAGCCCCCCAGCGTCGAGCACCGGAGTGACGATCAGGCAATGCACACTTCCTGGCGGTACAAGCAAGTCGCCCGGCTTCGACAGGCTGCCGGTCGGACTCGAAGCAGGCGCGGCCGGTGGATCCGGCGCGACGTCCGCATCGTATGGCACGAGGGGGCTCGACCAGTCCTCAACAATACCGTCGCTTCCGGAAGCCAGCTGGCTGCCAATCAAAAGCCTTTTTGCGATACGTCTCACGCCTCGCGGCAGCCGCCAGGAGTTTCGTTGGGCCCAAAGTGTCGCGCGTCCGCGTAAAGAGAGGTTGTCTGGACTGGGACCCATGGGTTCGACTGCCGCCCGTCTCGATGTTCTGATGCGGATATGTAGCACACCAGTTAAATGATAAACACATGTTGCGTTAAATTTAAAAGACAATTAAATAATTGGATTATTATCTGAGGTTCGAAGGGGCGATCAAGTTTTGCTTCCTGACCGCGCAACATTGTCATGCGAGGCTCTGACATCATAGGCCTTTCCGGGAGACCTTCATGAGTTCCGTCGATGCGATCATTCCCTGCTATCAGTACGGGCATTTTCTCAGGGAGTGCGCCGAAAGCATATTGAAGCAGTGCGGACCCGAGCTGCGGGTACTGATTATTGATGATGCGTCCACGGACAGTACACCCCAGGTCGCACAAGAACTGGCTCGTTCAGATCCTCGGGTCGAATTTCGCAGGCATGCGACTAATCACGGCCACATTGCCACCTTCAATGAGGGGATCGCCTGGGCCGCTGCCGACTATATGATTCTGCTCTCCGCGGACGATTACTTGATGCCCGGCGCGATTGAGAGGTCGGTGAGACTGATGGATGAGCATCCGTCCGTCGGCCTCACGTTTGGCGGTGCGGTCGCGCTCCACCAGGGGCGGGAGGAGATCGTGGCACCGCCGGCGGAACTTGGGCCTGGAACGAAGATACTGTCTGGCCGGGATTTCATCAAAATTGGGGGCGCTAGAAATATAGTGTTGGCGCCAAGCGTGGTGGTGCGTACGAGCCTGCAGAAGAAGGTGGGGGGCTACTTACCGGATTTGACGCACAGCGGTGATATGGAGATGTGGCTGCGGTTCGCAGCGCATGGTCCCGTCGGCTATATCGATGCCATCCAGGCTGTGTATCGGCGACATTCAACCAACATGTCTGGCGGCTATTCGGCCGAGCAAGACTTCCTTCAACGCAAGCTGGCGTTTGAGCATTTCCTGGATCGCTGTTCTGCCGTGCTTCCGGACGCTGATGATCTCCGGTCCTGGTTGAAACGCAACCTGGCGCTCGACGCGATCAGTAGTGCGAGCCGTGCCTTCAATGAGGGGGACGTCGGTTTATCGGATCGCCTTTCGGCGCTTGCGTCAAAGCTGGACCCGGAGGTTACGCGATCGCGCCGTTGGTGGTTTCTCGCCTGCAAACGGCAGTTGGGATCGCGGGGATGGCAGTTGCTGCGGCCGGCCATCGAGCGGCTCAGGACGCCGTGATCGGCTCCGAGCTCCGGGCTGCATTTGCAACTTGCGTTTTGGCCCTCGAACGTGACTGCTACCGGCGTCACGGCTCGAAGATTCTCGCGCATGAACCGATTGGCAGGGCTCACGCCCGGTACATCGAGAACTCGCGTAGCGACGCCCTGATACCGATGCATACTCCCCAAAATATCCAGAGGTAGTTCCAGTAGTGCACCGTTAGCCCGGTAAACATGAGCATCACCACCGCAATGGTGAACGCGATGCGCAGCTCTGGCGCGCTGGGATCCTCCATTGCGCCGTTGAAGCGACCTCTTACAGGCAGGACGCTCGCGATATTTGTCAAGACAAGCAGGACTATCATCGGAAGTCCGAACCGGAGCGCAAACACCAGCCACACCGAGTCGACCGTGGTATCGAGAATGTCGTGATTGAGCCGGCCGAACGCGTATCCGGTGAAGGGAGACTCCGTGATCTTCTGGATGGCTGCGTCCCAGATCAGCATGCGAAAGTATCCTGACACCGGATCGAAGGTCAGGTGGGAAATGATCCAGCCAATCGGGTGATTGGCCACGGCCATGATCGCGACAACGATCGCAGCGAGACACATCTGGAGCGCGCGCCATCGTCCCGAATATTCCTTCAGTGCCGTATTGTAGAGGTAGAGCATCAGGACAATGAGACACGACAAGAGGGGCGCGGAGGACAACGACAAGAGGCAGCCAAAAACACAAAGACCCGCCCAAAACATCTTCGACAATGGGCGTTGCTCCGAGAACAGGAAGATGCCGCAAGCAACGGTGCAGTAGGTGCCCAGCAGAATTGGGTGGTCAAACGTCGAGGCAGCTCTTACCCAATACAGCCTGAAGTCGGGCGAGAGCGGCGCATGGCTGCCGAAAGCGACAGAAAACATTTCTTGAACAATGAGCCGACCCGAAAGGTTATCGAAGAGTGCGAGCAGGACGATGTAAGCAGTCACGATCTTGAATGGTTGAATGAAGCTATGGATCGCCGCCGGACCGAAGAAAAATCCGCGTGCTACAAGGTATCCGCCCAGAAACTCGAGGCTCTCGGCGCCGGTCGATGAGAGCGCACTCGGGCCGCTCGTGTAGTAGGCGGCCGCGAACATCCATGCCGCGACGGCGAATGCAAGATAGTCCGAGGCGAGCATGTGACGACCGGCCCTGACCAGTCTTGTCACCGCAGGCACTATGAGGAGCAAGATGCCGATCCGCCCAATCGTCAGTTTCGCATCGGCGAGGTACAGTTGGACTTGCGCCGCCGGCAGAATGAGTCCGATCAGCAGCAGCCAAGCCGGCAGCGTACTGCATCGCTCAGGGGCTCTCGGTAGCGCCGTTCTCGTCAGTCCGAACTCGCCGCCTGTAACCGTGACGCTCATGAGAGGGCCACCTTATTCGGCGATCCCGCTTCGATCTGAACGCGGCGGCTGTGATCGTCAGTCAGATACCAGGTGAAGGTGACTGAACGTGGCGCCACCCCGCTCGCGAAACGTCCGTTGTGAAAGACGTAAGGCCGATAGCCGATGTCGGAAACGAAGCTCGAAATCTCGTCCGATGCAAAAGCGCACATGAGTGCTGGCCTGTGCCGCCTCAGCGTGTGCTCCGACCCTTGCAGAATGTCCAGCTCAGCCCCCTGGGCGTGCACCTTGATCAGGGATGGCGCCAAGGCAAAGGAGTCGAGCGTGCGACATTCGATTTTGTGCTCGCCCACGGTCAACTTGGACTGATCGAACCGGTACATGCGGCCGGAATCACTCAGCCATTCGGTCGCCGCCTCGCGGGAGGTCGCCGCCATACCATCGCAAGCCCACCGACCGTATGAGGGAACGAAGAATGTAATGGTGCCCGGCTTGGCCCCTAGCGCGTAAGGCAATACCGAGACGGACTCATCTCCGGTGAATCGTCGCTTGAGCCGCTCGGCGGAGAGGGGTTCCGGCTCGAAGGCGACGATACTCGACTGCGGCCTGAACCTCCTGAAGGCCTGAATGCTTTGCCCGCGGTTCGCCCCGATATCGATGATCAAGCCGTCGGCTGCAGCCGTCCACGTGGCACCCCTGTACTCGGGTTTCGGAAGGTATGAGGCCGCCGCGTCCTTGAATGCAAATCGCGCGGCGGCAACGCCGGGGATGTTCGCATATGCGAAACGGGCAAAAGGCTTCAAATTCATTACGATAGGACCTTGCCCCAGCGACGCGGCATTCAATTGCGTTAGATTAAACAAAATAAATCAGATTGCAATAATCCGCATTTAAAGATATCAAAATATATTGTTGTTATTAAATAGGTCGGAGCGAAAGTTCCCATGGCGACCGCGTTGAAGGCGAACGAGACGGATGCGTCGTATGGGCTGGTGGAAAGCCTCGTTTCCGAGGTCGCGGTGCTCATCGTCGGCTATCGCAACTCGCAGGACATCGTCGATTGTCTGCTGGCATTATCGCGTGCGACGACTTCGCCGGGTTTCGATATCTTCATTTGCGAGAATGGCGGTGAAGATGCCTACCGCCGCCTGGTTTCCGCTCTGATCAGCGAGGGAGGTCCTTGCCTGCGGTGCCAACCTCTCGGAACCGGAATAGATGGCGACATCAGCCGATTTACCGACGTTCAGCGCATGGTTCTGCGGGCAAGGTCGTCAAATGTCTGGGTTGCGTGCGCCTCCGACAATCTTGGCTATGCGGGCGGGATTAACGCGTGGCTGCGCCCCCTCTCGGCGATACCCACTTGGCGGGCGATCTGGATCTTGAATCCAGACACTCAGCCGACCGAGTCTGCGCTGGCCGCGCTACACGAACGGGCGGAGTCCGGCCGGAAGGCAATGGTGGGTAGCACCATTCTCGACAGCCTGGACGCGGATCACGTGAGATTCCGCGGGGGTCTCTCCTGGCAGAAGCTGGCGGCGAGAGACGTTGCCATCGGCCTGGGAGACCTTCTCAACGTGTCCTGCAACATCGCGGCCGTCGAAGACGCGATGGATAGTCCTTCGGGGGCATCGATGTATGTGACCCGCTGGTGCATCGAACGCATCGGCCTCATGGATGAGAGCTATTTCCTGTTCTACGAGGATATGGATTGGGGACTTCGCGCGAGACATCTGGGGCTGGGTTATGCGGCCGATTCGATCGTCGTTCACAAGCGAGGTACGACGACGGGATCTGCCAGAGGTTCATCGGCGATACCTGTGCTCTCCGTCTATCTCCAGCACCGCAATTGCGTTCGCTTTGTACGCCGACATTTTCCGTGGTCGGTACCTCTTAGAGTTGCGGTGTCCCTCCTGTATGCACTCAGGTTCTTGTTGCAGGGAGCGCCAAACAACAGTCGTGCAGCGATCGAAGGGCTTGTCGCTGGATTGAGAGGCGAGATGGGCCGGCCGAAGGAACGGATGGCCCAATAGCGAACGCAAGTCGGGGGCGATTCCAGATGTGGCGGTCGATCTTCCTCCAGGCGGCACTGTTGCTTGTAATCGCGAGCCTCGGAGGAGGCGGCGTTGTTGCGCGTGCGGGCGAGCGTGACCCGATGCCCACGTCCGATTGGCCCAACGCTGCGAATACGGGAGTGCGTCCGAGCGTGAAGCTAACGCCGTCCGGCGACGTTGTGGCAGACAAGGCCGGCGCAACCATTTCGGGCCTCGATATTGAAGGCCGGGTCTACATCAAGGCACCGAACGTAACGTTGATCGACTCCAAGGTGACTTCGGCCTCCTTTTACATCGTGAGGATCGAGCCCGGTGTCACTGGCACAGTGATCAAGAACTGTGAGATCAACGGTGTTGGCTCCGGCAATGATGGTTCCTACGGCATAGTGGGGCAGGGTACGTTCATCGCAAACAACATCTACAATGTGGAAAACGGGATTGGTGTGTCCGGGTCTGATACGCTCATCCAGGACAACTACATTCACGATCTCCTTGCGTCCGGCTCTCCGCACTACGACGGTATTTCGATCGATGGCGGCAACGTCAATATCGTTATCAGGCACAACACGGTCATCAACACGCACACGCAGACGTCGGCGGTCATGATCGATAATTATTTCGGACCAATCTCGAATATCGAAGTCGACGGCAATCTGCTGATGGGTGGTGGATACACGGTTTATAGCTCTGCGCAGTTCAATGGCGGAACGGTCGAGAGGGTTTCGTTCACGAAGAACCGGATGGGCAGAGGGAAGTGGGGTTATAGTTCGATTGTGAAGAACGTCCCGGTCTGGCGAGAAAATGTGGATAACGCGACGGGCCGCGCCATTGGCCCGCGGTAATCATCGGGGGACCCAAATCTCTTATTTATCCACTCGCCGGAACCAGAACGAACCTGGTTCTCGCCAGGGTTCGCGCATCAAGACCGGACATGCGTTGTTCAGCCTGGCCCTGTGGTAGCGGGCAAGCCAGTTAACTGCGCCAATGATCTCGAAATGCGCGTTGAAACTCAGGAAGGCCTCAAGGAGATATTGCTCGTTCCATAGCCAGCGGTCGCGAAGTAGCCATTGAGCAGGGTAGTCGTGCGGCGTGAAGACGTCGTGGACATGCACGATCACGTTGGGGCGGAGGAGACCGAGCAAGTGCAGGTATTCGTGCAGGACGTCGCCCTGCGGCCGAATGATGTGGGAGGAGTCGATGAAGAGAATGTCGTTCTCGTCCAGCGTCTCAAACAGGCTGTCGGGGCAACACTCGACCTTCTTTCTCAGGACCGTCACGCCCGCTGATTCGAGCCAGGGTTGCTCGAATGGTTCAATGCAGATCTGCTCACATTCGTAGCGCGGATTGTCTGTTCTGTTCGCCTCTATCGCAAGGCGGGCCATGAGGGTCGAATTGCCACTTCCGACCTCGATGATCCGTCTGGGTTGGAAGTGACGTATCATGTTGTAAAGAAATTCGGCGTCTCCAGGTTCGAATGAGCCGTTGTGGTACCCAAATTCGCCGAGGCCCTTTTGAACGGTTGGAATTTTGAGCAGTTCGTCGCGGTAGTTAAATTGCCCGACCAGATCAAGCTGTGCCGCTTCGTTCAAGTCGAGGCCGGCAATTTCCCTCGGAAGATCAAGATCGCGTTTCAAGTCTTTCGCGAAAACGATGGGCTCGTAGTAGTGATGCCGAACAATGGCGAACTCAAATCTGTCGCAGACAGACCTCGACAGGGGAGCTCGATCACGAAGGCGACTCAGGAGGACCGCAAGCGGCGCAAAAAGCAAAACGGCGGGCGTCAAAATCAGATCGAGTGCTCTGTAAACAGACTTACGGAAATAGTGCATGGATCGTCACTTCCGATTAATGAAGAAGAAATGGGGGGACAGTCTGCGGCCCAACAAAGCTCCGCCTCGATGCACGAAAATATTGTGACTCATTGCCAATCCCCCGTCCAGACCAGACCTCGAAGCCCGGCTGTCTTTGCCGCGCGGAAATGGCTGGATCGTCATGCGTAGCCTGCCGCGACAACGCGGCGAGCCTGGCCTCAGCTGCGGTCGATTGCAGAGGCACGGAGACTCAGCGCGCGCTTCAAGCGAAGTCGCGGCTACGCAAAGGACCGGCCGCACTCCCGACAGCTTCTCTCGCGACTTCGACGGCCACGTCTCACGTGTGTGTTGCCGGCGGATGCACAGCGCCTGCCGAACTCTGCTGACGAGTTCGAACGAGGTTCGTGACATCGGGCGGCTCGACCCCGGACATTCGCGGTCTGGCGGCGTTCTGGCAGCGAGCATCTAGATGAATGCAGGCCATTTATATAACCCGAATTAAATCGGAGAATACGTTGCCCCACAGCGATGGGGTGCGTGCCTATTTGCCGGCATCTGCGAGATTGAAGTGAATAAGTCCGCAGTGTGCTCTTGTGGCAACGCGCGAACACACGCAATCTATTGGCGCTTATATGACGGTGCTGCTTCGGTTTTTTTTAATCGTGGTTGAATTTGGTTGGGAAGTGCATCCAGAAAATGACCCAAGTGGCGCCGCCATCTTGTCCCAAAAAAGCCCCCGCCGATGGAGCATGACACCGGCCGTGGCGCGCCTTTGGGGATGACCGCGCCTACGTGCACTGCACGTTCGATTTAACTGCGAAGGAGAAGAATATCTTGGCAACGACGACAGCGTGGCCTGATGCTACGAACACTGGAGTGTCGGCGGGCGTGACCCTCACTCCTTACTACGGGGACCTCGTCATCAATACAGCGGGAGCCGTGATCAGCGGCCTCGACATCCATGGATCGGTCTACATCAACGCTCCGAATGTCACCTTGGAGAACTGCAAGGTCACGACCGATGCGTTCTATGCCGTGAGGGTTGCGACCGGCGTAACCGGTGCGGTGATCCAGCACAATGAGATCAATGGCGTCGGCTCGGGCAACGACGGCGACTATGGCATCATGGGCCAAGGAACGTTCATCGCCAACAACATCTACAACGTCGAAAATGGGATCGGCGTGGATGGAGGGAATACCCTCATCCAGGACAATTACATCCACGACATGATCGCGTCGGGATCCCCGCACTACGACGGTATCTCGATCGACGGGAATAACTACGACATCACGATCCGCCATAACACGGTCATCAATGACCACACTCAAACGGCGGCGATCATGATCGACAACTATTTCGGGCCCGTCTCGAACGTCGTTGTCGACAACAATCTGCTGTATGGCGGTGGCTACAACATCTACAGCTCGGCCCAGTTCAACGGCGGATCGGTCACGGGAGTGTCGATCACGAACAATCACATGGGCGGAGGTTATTGGGGCCCGACCGCATTCACCGGCAACTCGCCGGTTTACACCGGCAACGTCGATGACAGCGCGAGCCTCATCTCGACGCTCAACACATCCGCGAACAGCGGCTCGGGCTCGACAGCCCCGACCGCACCGGATGCTCCCGTCATCGCGTCGTTCTCGACCGATAGCGGTACCGCTGGCGACAAGGTCACCAGCGACAATACCATCGAGCTCAAGGGGTCCGCTGCTGCCGGCAGCACCGTCAAGGTCTACGACGGTACGACCCAGATCGGATCGACGACCGCGGATTCGAGCGGCAATTGGGACTACATCACAAAGATCCTGACTGACGCCAAGCATACGCTCACCGCAACGGCGACCAACGCGTCGGGGCTGACCAGCGCGGCGTCATCTGCTCTGGCAATCACGGTCGACACCCAGGCGCCGACTGCGCCGACCATTGGCAGTCATACGGTGAACAGCGCCAATCAGGCGGTGTTGTCGGGCACAGCCGAGGCGAGCAGCGTCGTCAAGGTATTCGACGGTACGACCCAGGTCGGGACCGTCACGGCCGACAGCAGTGGCGCGTGGGGCTACACGAGTGCTGCCCTTGCGGTCGGTTCGCACAGTCTCACCGCGAAGGCAACGGACGCGGCAGGGAACACCGGCGCGGCATCCACCGCGTTTGTGGCCAGCATCAGCACCTCGACTGCCCCAACCACACCGACTTCGCCGACCTCGCCGGCTGCCGGTACGGTCATCGAGTCGGCTGGCACGACAACTCTCGTTGAGAGCGGCGGAAAATATTACCTCAACGGCAGCACTGGATCGGGGCCCACGCTAAAGGATAACGGCGTGGAGTTTGTGAACGGCTCGGATGGTTCCTGGACTCCCATCGCCGCGGAGAAGACGGCGACGGGTTATGAGGTTGCCTGGAAGGAGACGAGCACGGGTCAGTACACGGCGTGGAACACCGACAGTAACGGCAACTACGTTTCGCATATCGACACGCTGACCGGCTCTACGTCGGGTGGCTCCGTGTCGGGTACCGACGCTGGCCTCAAATCGCTCGAGACGAGCTTCCATCAGGATCTCAACGGTGACGGGCAGATCGGTACTTCCACTGCAACCGCACCGACGTCGCCAACGCCGACGACTGGCAAGGTCATCGAGTCGGCTGGTGTGACGAGTCTCGTCGAGAGTGGCGGAAAATACTACCTCAACGACAGCACCGGATCGGGCCCCTCGCTGAAGGATGAGGGGAAGGAGTTCGTTGACGGCTCGGATGGCACCTGGGCACCGATCGGTGCAGAGAAGACTGCGACCGGCTATCAGGTGGTCTGGAAGGAGGCGAGCACGGGTCAGTACACGGCGTGGAACACCGACAATAACGGCAACTACGTTTCGCATGTCGACACGCTGACTGGCTCTACGTCGGGTGGCTCCGTGTCGGGTACCGACGCTGGCCTCAAATCGCTTGAGACGAGCTTCCATCAGGATCTGAACGCTGACGGGCAGATCGGTACTTCCAGCACAGCTACGTCGTCCGTTGCACCTTCAAGCTCGACAGGCAGCAACATACAGACGAGCACTTCAGCCAATGAAGTCTTCGTTGGCACCAGCCAAGCCGATACTTTCGCCTTTGCCGCAAATTTCGGCCAGGACGTCATCAAAGGCTTTGCTGCGCGCGGACCTGCTCACGACACGATCGAGTTCAGCAAGAGCGTGTTCGACAGCTTTGCAAGTGTTCTCTCCCACGCGACCCAATCAGGCGGCGACGTCGTGATCGCGGCGGGGGGCGACACGCTCACGCTGAAGAACATGAAGGTCGGTTCGTTGACCAGCCAGGACTTCCACTTCGCGTAAGGCGCGGGCATCCGCACCGAGTAGTACTCAACAACTGCCTTGGGGATCTCTTGGGGGATCTTCCGACAAAGGCATGGTTCAAGGGCGGCTACCATGATTGACTTTGGACGGCGGGGGGGATTCCCCCCGCCCACGAATCTCATTCGAATTCCACTTCTTCACATATCGGAGCTCTGGGCGGCTGGACGGCAGTGGGCGGAAGACGCCGAACTGCAGACTCCGCGATGGATCGGCTGGGTAAAGCCCCCGGTCGAAGCCCTGCGGCAACGGCTATTCGCTGGTCGCCCCCGACCGGCGGCGGACTATGAAGAATCTCAGTCGGAGATGTCGGCATTCCTGCGGTCTTGCCGCCGGATATTCTGGGCTCTCGCGGCCTTCAGCGGGATGAGCAATCTCCTCATGCTCACCGGCTCGTTTTTCATGCTGCAAGTCTATGACCGGGTGCTGCCCGGGCGCAGCATACCGACTTTGGTCGCCTTGATGGTTCTGGCAACGGTCCTTTACCTGTTTCAGGGTGGTCTCGACTTCGTCAGGAGCAGGATCAGCGCGCGGGTCGGCCGGTATTTTGATGAACAGCTCGGCATTCGCATATTCGACGCGCTTGTTCGCCTGCCTTTGAAGACCAGGGCCGATGGCGACGGCTTGCAGCCGGTGCGGGATCTTGATCAGGTCCGCAGCTTCCTGTCGAGCGGCGGGCCGACTGCGCTCTTCGATCTGCCCTGGATGCCGATCTATCTCGGCGTTTGCTTTCTCTTTCACTTCTGGATCGGCGTCACCGCGCTCGCCGGCGCGCTGGTGCTTGTCGGCATCACGATGCTCACGGAAACCCGGACGCGAGGGCCGGCAAAGGCGTCCTCGCGTCTCGCGATCTCGCGAACGGCACTGGCGCTCGAGGGCCGACGAAATGCCGAGGTTCTGCAGGCCATGGGGATGAGGCAGCAGGCGGCATTGCGGTGGCGGGATATCAACGCAAAGTATCTCGCGGCCCATGAGCGGGCCAGCGATGTCGCAAACGGGCTCGGGGGCGCCTCCAAGATCTTCCGAGCGATCCTGCAATCGCTGGTTCTTGCCGTTGGCGCAGTCCTGGTCATCAACCAGGAATCGACGGCCGGCATCATCATTGCCGGATCGATCCTCACCGCTCGGGCCTTGGCGCCCGTCGAAATGGCCATTGCGAACTGGAAAGGGTTCGTCGCTGCGCGGCAATCGGGACAACGGCTTGATGCTTTGCTGAGGCTTCTGCCCGGCGAGGAGGAGCGGCTGGCATTGCCGCCTCCTGTTGAAACTCTCACGGTCGAGCAACTCTATATTGGCGCTCCAAGCTCGGAGCGGCCCACCGTCAATGAAGTGTCGTTCCAACTGCGGAGCGGGCAGGCGGTCGGAATCATTGGGCCGAGCGGATCCGGAAAATCGACGCTGGCACGTGCGCTGGTAGGCGTGTGGCCGTGCATCCGAGGCCGGATACGGCTGGACAACGCCGCACTCGAGCACTGGTCTTCTGACGCCCTCGGCAAGCACATCGGTTATCTGCCTCAGGATGTCGAATTGTTCGACGGCAGCATTGCGATGAACATTGCCCGGTTCGATCCGCAGGCGACGGCCGCCGCTGTTCTGGAGGCCGCGCATGCCGCGGGCGCGCACGATCTCATCCTTTCGCTTCCGGACGGCTACGGCACGAAAATTGGCGAGGGAGGATTGGCGCTGTCGGCGGGGCAGCGGCAGCGCATCGGGCTCGCACGTGCCTTCTACGGCAAACCGTTCCTGGTCGTGCTCGATGAGCCCTCCTCCAATCTGGATGCCGAGGGCGAGGAGGCGCTGACGGAGGCGATCTTGAACGTGCGTCGCCGCGGCGGGATTGTCGTCGTTGTCGCCCATCGTCCGAAGGCGCTTGAAGCCGTCGATCACGTCTTGTGCCTCGGGGAAGGCAGGGTTCAGTCCTTCGGCAAGAGAGAGGAGGTCCTCAAGAAGGTCTTGCGAAATCCCGTGCCGCTCAAGGTGGTTGCGGAAGCTCAAGGAGGCAACCGATGAACGGCCAGGTGACGCCGGCGATGCAATCCATCCAGCGTTACATGATCGTCGGCATGATCATGTTCGGTCTGGTGACATTTGGAATCGGCGGTTGGGCGACAACGAGCCAATTGTCGGGCGCGGTGATCGCTCAGGGCGTGGTCGTGGTGGATTCGAGCGTCAAGAAGGTTCAGCACGCCACTGGCGGAATCGTGGGAGAGTTGCGTGTGCGCCAGGGCGATCGGGTCAATGCAGGCGACGTTTTGATCCGCCTCGACGAGACTCAGACGCTCGCGAATGCGACGATCGTCACGAACAGCATCGATGAGCTGCTGGCGCGGCAGGCTCGTCTCGAGGCCGAGCGCGATGGTGCCGAGCAGGTCGTGTTTCCCAAGGTGCTGCTCGACCGGGCCAAGGAGAACAACTCCGAGGCGAGCCGTGCGATCGCTGCGGAGCGGAAGCTGTTCGACCTTCGCCGTCAGGCGAGGAGCGGCCAAAAAGCGCAGTTGCAGGAGAAAAGCGCGCAACTGGAAAACGAGATCAAGGGTTATACGGGGCAGACCGAGGCCAAGCAGAAGGAAGTCGAATTCATCCGCCAGGAGCTGGAGGGCGTGCGCAGCCTCTGGCAGAAGAATCTGGTGCCGATCACGCGGCTCAATTCCCTCGAGCGCGATTCCGCCCGCATCGAAGGGGAGCGCAGCCAGCTCGCAGGAATGATTGCTCAGTCGAAGGGCAAGATCTCCGAAATCGGACTCCAGATCATTCAGGTCGACCAGGATCTGCGGACGGAGGTCGGCAAGGATCTGATCGAAACGCGCTCGAAGCTCTCCGAGCTGGGCGAGCGCAAGACTGCGGCGGTCGATCAGCTGAACCGAATTGATATCAGGGCACCACAATCCGGCCGCGTCCACGAGCTCAGCGTCCACACGGTTGGAGGGGTGATCTCTCCCGGCGAGCAAATCATGCTGATCGTGCCGGACGCGGACTCGCTTGCGGTCGAGGTCAAGATCGCACCGAAGGATATCGACCAGGTCTATGTGGGGCAGACCGCGACCATGCGCTTCGCAGCGTTCAACCAGAAGACCACGCCCGAAATCGACGGCGAGGTCAGCATGGTCTCGGCAGACATCACACAGGATCAGCGCGCCGGCACGAGTTACTATACGGGCCGCGTTCTGCTGAAACGGGAAGAGCTGGCGAAGCTCGGCTCGGCCAAGCTGCTGCCTGGCATGCCGGTCGAGGTCTTCATCAAGACGGCGGGTCGGACCGCGCTTTCGTACTTGCTCAAGCCGCTGCAGGATCAGGCCGGGCGGGCGTTCAAGGAGCGCTGAGTTGGTGCAAGATGGCAGCAGCACTCGACTGCATGTCTTCGGGACTGGCGCCCTTTCCCTGGGCGCCGGTGTTGCGGCCAGCCCCTGAAGGCACGGCGGGGCGGTCGCAAGCACCGGGAGCGGATGTGCCGGTCCGACGAGCGCGCGTCTCGAGCCGGGCCGGCGTCTGCGATCTGATTTGAAGTATCCGCCGCAGCATTCGGGTTATCGGCGCGGCGCAAGAAATCGGGTCGAACGAACGTGATGAGATCGCCCACTTCCCGGTCAACCGTAGCAAATCGCGCGACTTTCGATTGCTCGACCGCGCTGGATGCTCGTTGCCTCCGGGAGAGACGATGGGGTGCTCGAACGATCGTCCGCTCAGTACGTCCATTCGTTTGGCGTGCAGGCTCATTGCGGCCACGAAGCCGAGTATTGAAGCTTCAGCCCCCAGAATGACGAGTAGCTCGACTGGCATGTGAAATGGGTCCTGCGCGAGGAAGCCTGTTTGCGGTTTTGGCTCCAGTAAATAATTAAATCAACGCTAAAATATATGGACAGCAAATAATCGTCCGCCGCTCCGCGGCGCACGACCGGTGTCGCGCCGCGCTTCAACGCTTTTCACCGAGAACAAGCGATCGAGGCGCCTCGCTCCTTCTCTTCTGTTCATCCCCACTCGTCCTTGCAGGCGCTACCGGCGTGTTCTTTGCCGCCGACTGCCGATTTAATGTTTATTGCCAGTTAAATTAAATATCGTTAGAGTTAATTAATTAAATATCGGTATGTGCAGTCGAGCGCGCCTGCGCCGGCTGGACCCGACACACAGTTTGGCGTTCGGAGGGGATCGGCAGATGCAGCGAACCTCGGGCCCGATCATCGCGGCAACCATCGCGATCGTGATCGGGGGCGTTCAGTGGGCGCGTGCGGCATGGCTGGCCATGCCAACGGCCCCCCCAGCGGACCTTGCGCATATCGAGCTGGGACGCCCCGCTCTTCCGCCCCTCACTTACACGGTGTTCTGCCTGCGCTATCAGGCCGAGTGTCGCCCGCGCCGCTTCTTTCGCGGCGGGCCGATCCGGCTGACGAAGGAACGGTGGACAGAGCTGAAAGCAGTCAATCGCGCAGTGAACCGCGCCATTGCTCCACAACCTAACGAGCTCGGCCTCGCTGGTGAGGAGTGGCTCGTCAACCCGGCTCGCGGCGATTGCAACGATTACGCAGTCAGCAAGCGTCATGAACTGCTGCAACGCGGCTGGCCCGCGCGAGCTCTGCTATTGAGCGAGGTGGTCACCGGTTCTGGAGACCATCACCTTGTACTCGTGGTGCGCGCTGCGACTGGCGACCTGGTCCTCGACAATCTAACGCCCGAGATCAAGCCCTGGGCGCGGGTGCCGTATGGTTGGGTCCGGATGCAGACGCCGAGCGACAGCCGATTATGGGCGACGGCTGGTCGTCCAGGAGCGTAAGCTCGGCCGGCAGCGGGCGATCGTCGAGAGACGGCGCGCCCGCGGTCAAGACGCCGCGAGGCCCAGGTTGTTTCCGCCAGCGGCGGTGGGGTCCACCCAACGTCGGATCGTGCCGTCATATATATCGGCACCGTAGAGCCAACCGTCGGGCCCCTTCTGGAGGTCCACAATGCCTTGTACGTTGTCTACCAACTGGACGCTTGCGACCTGCCGATTCGCATCCAACGTCGCGGCGAAGATCGTTCCATTGTAGACGTCGTCGAAGAATATCGTGTTCTGATTGTAGAAATCTCCCGCGGTGATCACGTGGAAATTGTCCGGAGCCCCGTGGCTCAGTGGTAAGATCGGGAACACGGCAGCCGGGTCCGTTGTAAAGTTGCGGTTGCCGTTATTGTAGAAGGTGATCGCCTGGGCGAGGTTCTGGTAACTGGCGGTTCTGTCCGGGCCTTCAAGATAAGGCCATCCGAAATTAGAACCGGCTGGGCCCGTGTTGATTTCTTCCCAATTGTTCCAGCCCACGTCTCCGAGCACAGGCAGATTCGTGACGGGATCGAAGCTGAAGCGGTACGCGTTGCGGACGCCGTAGTAGAACACTTTCGACTGATTGCTGTTCGGATCGCCGGCCTGATAGTACGGATTTCCGGGCGCTCCCTCACCCGTGACAGGATCGATCCGCAAGAGCTTGCCCGAGAGATTGTGGATGTCCTGGACTCGCACGGCTCGAGGATCGACGAAGTTGTACGATGTGCCATCCCCGACCGTGAGGTAGAGGTAACCATCGGGGCCGAAATGAACGGCACCGATCGAATGCGAATCGCTATCGGTCGCAAGATAGTCGCGGATGTTCTGGTTCTGGATGCCGGCCCTGTCGGGATCGTTGTCCTGCGCTCCTGTCTCGATCTGGCTCGCGGGAGCCGTGATTGTGGTGCCGTTGACGATCCCGGAAGGAACGATGCTGGGATCGCCGCCGCTGTTCGCGTCGGGACGGCTGGTATAGGCCCAGGTGCTGTTCTTGCCGACCAGCACCACTTCACTGGCCGGATCGGCGATCATTGTGGTCGGGTCGACAGTGACCCGCACCAGACGACAAGGTCGGTTGCCGCCCTGATCGGCGGCGGCAAGGCCGCTCTGGCCTGCCGTCTCGGGCGGATCGTAAGTGTAAAGCAGGTAGACGTAGTGGTTGCTTGCGAAGTTCGGGTTCACGGCGATGCCGAGCAGTCCGCGATCGCCAAAATCATTTACTTCGCTCGAAATGTCGATGAGGGGCGTCGATCGCAATGTGCCGTTGTCCACCACGCGCACCACGCCGTCCTTCTGCGCGACCAGCATGTAGCGGCCGTCGGGCGTCCAGTCCATCGCCGCAGGCTGGTTCAGCCCCGTCACGGCTGTCTCGCCCACCAGATTGCCGAGAGCAGGGTTGTCATTGTCTAGGATCTTCACTGTCGTTGTCGCTTGGGATCCGAGAGTGGCGCCCGTCGGATTGCTCAACGTGACCGTGAAGGTCTCGTCGCTCTCCGGTGTCGCATCATTGAAGATCGGCACGGAGATGGTTTGGCTCACCTGGCCCGCGGCAAAGGTCACGGTGCCGGACGTGGTCGTGTAGTCGGATCCGGCGAGTGCGCTGCCGCCGCTCGTCGTGAAGCCGACCGTGGCTGCCTGATTGACGGGCCCGCTGCGAAGCAGCGTGATCGTCGCGGTCGGGCTACTCTCCGCAACACTCAGCACGACGTCCGCCATTGCGATTGTGGCGGGTGAGTCGTCGTCGACGATGGTGACGAGCACGGTGCGTGGGGCTCCGAGGGAGCCGGACCCCGGATTTTGAAGACCGATGGCGAAGGT
This sequence comes from Bradyrhizobium sp. USDA 4354, assembly GCF_054060315.1. Taxonomy (NCBI): domain Bacteria; kingdom Pseudomonadati; phylum Pseudomonadota; class Alphaproteobacteria; order Hyphomicrobiales; family Nitrobacteraceae; genus Bradyrhizobium; species Bradyrhizobium sp. USDA 4354. Next base: position 3,862,448 of record NZ_JBSSDC010000001.1, read on the forward strand.
CTCGTTGCCCTCGGTGAGTTGATCGTTGACGATCGGGATGGTGAAGCTCTTGGTGCTCTCTCCCGGTCCGAAGACGATCTGGCCGGTGTTCGTCCGACCATTGAAGGTGGGCTGGATGAAGTCCGATCCTGCCGTCGCAGTACCGCCGGTCCCGATTTCATTCGTCGTGTACTCAATGGTGTTTTGAGACGAGAGATCGCCGGAGCGTACGACGGTGACGGTGGCGGTGCCGGCCGCTTCGCTGACATAGATCGTAGAGGTGTTGAGGAGTGCGATGACATTGGACGGGGCAAACACGACGTCGCGGAAATAGTTTGCATTCTGATAGACGCTGGTCGGGAAGACGCCCGCGCTGTAGTCGAAGACGCCGGCCCCGGCCGGAGCGTTCAGGCCGCCATTGCTGATGCCGGACGCGAAGCCCTGCGTGGTGGAGACGTAGTAGCTGTTGATATTGACCGAGACGACGTAGGTCGTACCGGCGGCAATGGTGAGCGGCGTGGCGAGCGCCTGCTGCTGCCAGCCCGATGCGCCTTCGTTGGTGAACGTGACCGTTGCCAGCTCCTGGCCCGTTGCCGACCAGATGTGGCCGATATGGGTGCCGGTCTCGTTGGAGGCCTTGTAGTACCGGATCGCCTGGATCACGCCGGAAGCGTCGCTGGTGAAGCGCATTCCCAGTTCATAGTCCGCCCCGATCCCATCGGTGTTGTTGGTCAGGACGGGTGCCTGAGTGGTGAGCAGGGTGGTGGTGGCACTTGCAGCTGCAACAATCGAAGTTGCCGTGCTGGTTGCGTTCTCGCCGGTGCCGAGCAGATCTGTATAGGTGGCATTCACCCGGATCCGCTTGCCGACCAGGCTGCTGTCGAGGGTGAGGCTCGCGGTCGTGGCGGACAGATTGGTCCAGGTGGTGCCGTCGGGGCTGCTCTGCCAACGATAGGTGATGCTCGCCGGGACGCCGTCAGGATCCGTGACGCTGGCCGTCAGCGTCTGGTTCTGGGTCGCTGTGCCGTTGATCGTAACGAGGCCGACGTCGTTGACGTTGGCCACCGCCGTGGCGGTCGCGGAGCTCACCGGGCTCTCACTGTTGCCCAGGAGGTCCGTGTAAGTGGCGGCGGCACGGATGAAGCTGCCGACCTGGGCCTGCCCGAGGGTCAGCGTGCTCGCCGTCGCGCCGGTGATGTTGGTCCACGTGGTGCCGTTCGTGCTTTGCTGCCACTGATAGGTGACGGCGCCCGGCACGCCATCGGCATCGCTCACCGTTGCGGTCAAGGTCTGGTTTTGCGTCGGGGTCCCGCTGACGCTCACCGTGCCGGGGTGATTATCGGGCGTCGTCGAGCTCGCGGAGAACACGACGTCACGGAAATAGTTTGCATTCTGATAGACGCTGGTCGGGAAGACGCCCGCGCTGTAGTCGAAGACGCCGGCGCCCACCGGAGCGTTCAGGCCGCCATTGCTGATGCCGGACGCGAAGCCCTGCGTGGTGGAGACGTAGTAGCTGTTGATATTGACCGAGACGACGTAGGTGGTGCCGGCCGCGATAGTGAGCGGCGTGGCCAGCGTCTGCTGCTGCCAGCCCGATGCGCCTTCGTTGGTGAACGTGACCGTTGCCAGCTCCTGGCCCGTTGCCGACCAGATGTGGCCGATATGGGTGCCGGTCTCGTTCGAGGCCTTGTAGTACCGGATCGCCTGGATCACGCCGGAAGCGTCGCTGGTGAAGCGCATTCCCAGCTCATAATCCGCTCCAACCCCATCGGTGGCGTTGGTGTTGGATGGCGTTTGAGTTGTGAACAGGGTGGTGGTGGCACTGGCCGCTGCAACAATCGAAGTTGCCGTGCTGGTTGCGTTCTCGCCGGTGCCGAGCAGATCGGTATAGGTGGCATTCACCCGGATCCGCTTGCCGACGAGGCTGCTGTCGAGGGTGAGGCTCGCGGTTGTGGCGGACAGATTGGTCCAGGTGGTGCCGTCGGGGCTGCTTTGCCAGCGATAGGTGATGCTCGCCGGGACGCCGTCAGGGTCCGCGACGCTGGCCGTCAGCGTCTGGTTCTGGGTCGCCGTGCCGCTGATCGTAACGAGGCCGACGTCGTTGACATTGGCTACTTTCGACGGGGTCGCGGCGCTCACCGGGGTCTCGCTGCTGCCCAGCTGGTCCGTGTAGAAGGCAGTGACACGTATGAAGCTGCCGACCTGGGCCTGCCCGAGGGTGAGCGTGCTCGCGGTCGCGCCGGTGATGTTGGTCCACGTGGTGCCGTTCGTGCTTTGCTGCCATTGATAGGTTACGGTGGCCGGCACGCCATCGGCATCGCTCACCGTTGCGGTCAAGGTCTGGTTCTGCGTCGGGGTCCCGCTGATGCTCACCGTACCGGCGTGATTGTTGGGCTTCTTCGAGCCGGCAGTGAACACGACGTCGCGGAAATAGTTTGCATTCTGATAGACGGCGGTCGGGAAGACGCCCGCGCTGTAGTCGAAGACACCTGCACCCACCGGAGCGTTCAGGCCGCCATTGCTGATGCCGGACGCGAAGCCCTGGGAGGTGGAGACGTAGTAGCTGTTGATGTTGACCGAGACCACGTAGGTGGTGCCGGCTGCGATGGTGAGCGGTGTGGCCAGCGTCTGCTGCTGCCAGCCCGATGCGCCTTCGTTGGTGAACGTGACCGTCGCCAATTCCTGGCCCGTTGCCGACCAGATGTGGCCGATATGGGTGCCGGTCTCGTTAGAGGCCTTGTAGTACCGGATCGCCTCGATCACACCGGAAGCGTCAGCAGTGAAGCGCATCCCCAGCTCATAGTCCGCCCCGGTCCCATCGGTGTTGTTGGTCAGAACGGGTGCCTGAGTGGTGAACAAGGTCGCCATGTTGCTCTCCGGCGCAGTCGATTCTTGAACGCAATAAAGCAGCTTCACCAGATAAATTACATAAATCGGAAATTAAATAAATTAAAACTCTTGGCCTCGGTTATTATTCTCACTTTTAATTGCTCGTGTGAAGCAAGCGACGTTTGCACGGATGGCAATTTTCTCCTGGAAGTTGCGATCACGGATGGCGTCCGGATTGACTGTTGGCGCTTACGGCTCCATCCGTCTCGCGATCAGATCAGCAAACTCCCCGAGGTTCCGGGCCGCCTCGACTTCGCCAACGCGGAATCGTACGCGAAACTTCTGCTCGATGGCGATGACGAGCGAGATCTGCATGAGCGAATCCCACTCCTCGACGTCGGCCGCTGATAGCTCGGGCTTGGCCGCGACCTTCTCAAGGAAGATGCCGTCGAACACCTCCTGCAATTTCGCCAGTACTTCAGCCTGGTTCATAAGCCCTCCGGGTCATGCGGATCTTCGTCGAACGCATCTGGTAATTCTCAACCTTGAGCTCGAACTCTTTTCGGTCAGCGGAGTCTTCCGTACGTGCGAAGCCGAATTCCTCGTAGATTCCGGCGACGATCCCGTTTTTTGCTGTCGGAAGATAAATGCCACGCACCTTCGTGCAGCCGGCGACCTCTGCAAGCCGGAAAATCTCGTTCATGATCTCGTCCTCGACCTGGCGCTTGAGCACGCGGCAGCTCATGAGCCAGGTATCGACAACGAAGACACCGCCTTCGATTTCCGCAATGACTACCGAGATGAGCCCGGAATCACCGAATCGATCCTCGAGCCGCATCGTGAAGCACCGGTAGCCCGGCCTGCCCAGGAGTCCCTGGATCTCAGTCTCGGACCGACGGACCGTCGTCAGGTTGAATTGGTTACTGCGCGCGATCAACTGGGCAATGCGGGGGACGTCAAGCGAGTCGAACTCCTTGATCGTGCCTCGCATCTCGAGCGAGGCCAGGTACGACGGCATGTCGGTTACGCTCGCCGCGAGCTCCGTACGTCGTTGTTCCTGCCTGTACTGCGCCGTCCTCTCGAGGTCCTCCTCCGTGACGTTCCGCGGCTCGAAATGGCGCCCGGCCTGGAGGCGAGCGATGAATTCGGCGGGGTCCGGCCCGAGGAGCACGCCTTCGACCTGGGGCTGAAATTGTCGCACGATCTCGATTTCCGCCGGGTTGTCGTCGGCGAAGACGAAGCTGTCCAGGCCAAGGCGCAGTTCATCTGCGATCCGCTGCAGGTTGTCGGACTTCGGGTCCCAATTGGCTTTGAAGGCCGCGAAGTGCTCCAGCCGGAGCACCATCTCGGGATGCTTCTCGAATACCTCGATCGCGCGCGCATGGTCGTTCTTGCTGCATACCGCAAGCAGGACGCCGCGTTGGGAAAGCCCAAGCAGGTACTTCTGGAAAGCCTTGAAAGCTTCGCCGCGGGGCGACGAGTTGCCAAGTTCGATTCCCTCGATACCGTCCTCCGCGATCACGCCGCCCCATAGCGTATGATCAAGATCGATTGCCAGCACCTTCTTCGGGCCTTGCTTCCTGGAGGCGATCAGATGGCTTAGCTCTTGTGCGATGTCCACGAGGAAGTCAGGTGAGCCGAGCTGCTTCGATTCGTACCACGCTCGCGCGTCCGCCGCGGCCGAGAGCCCTCGGCGCGCCGAGAGGAACTCGACGTCGCAGATCTGCACCTCAGCTGGGGCCCGAAGCCCGAGCTCGAGATTTACCGCCTTTCGGAAACTCCAATCGGCGCCAAGCGTACGTGAACGAAACGAGCCGAGATCGAGATCGCCGGGCAGCGCGAAATTGGCGAGGATCACCGTCGCGCCTGAGCGCGCGGTGAAAGTCTGCGCGAGGTTGAGGAGGTGCTCGGCGGCGCCGACTGCGGCTTCGCGCTGATGTTCCACGGCGTCGAGGAGCGAGCCAGAGAAACGGCAGTGGCTCGCGTTCGGCAATATGAAGACGAGATCCGGCTTGAAGGCGTAAAGTGGGCTCGAGCCGTCGAGGATCTCCGAGACGAAATTATCGTACTCGCCGAGGAAGCGTTCGCACTCGACCCCGCGAATGGCCAGGAGATGTTCAACCAGTTCGTGCAATGGATAGAGGTTGTAGCCGCCGATCAAGGCGAGGCGAAGTCTTGGCTGGACGCCTTCGGGCGCATAAGGCTTCGCCTTTTTGCGAAGCGTCGACAGAAAGAACAGCTCAGAAAAGCTCGTCGCTTGCCGCGAGCGGGCGGCAAGATGCCCCCAGAAGGTGGCATCGCCGGACAACGCCAGGGACTTGAGTTCGGCATCATTGATGGGCCGGTCCGGCAATACGGGTACAGCAGCGAGAATGGCGGGTCTCCATCAAAGGCAGCAGCATCATTTGATTGTCTCCTACATTAAATAATGATAAAGTTTTGGTCAATTAAATATATTTAAATGACATCAACTGCGGTGTAATAATAGATGACAGCGCATATGGGACTGGAGCCGCCGAGCCCAGGCATGCTTTCCGCCAAGGCTGAGAATCTCAAGCTGCTTCCCGAAGGAAATAACCTGCTCCTCCGAGAGGTCCGGCTGGAGGACTCCGCGCAAATCATCGCTTGGCGGAATGACCCTGTTCTCGGCAAGTTCCTGACCCGCGAAGAGCTGACCTTAGCCCAGCAGGAAGAGTTTTTCCGAAAATATCAGGCAAGGGTGGACGACTACTACTTCATCGCCGAATTCAAGCGCTCGAAGAGGCCGGCTGGCAGCATCGCGCTTGCGAACCTGGATTTCGCGGCGAGACAGGGCGAAGTCGCGCGGTTGATCGTCGATCCTGGCGCGCGCCTCTTTCTGGCGGAGATATTCGATCTGTTCTTCGAGTTCGCATTCGGGCAGCTGGGGCTTTCGGTCGTCGTCGCCAACGTGCAAAGCAAGAACGCGCCCGCAAAGAACTTCCATATTCGCCTTGGTTTCCAGATCGAAAGGATTGCGCCGAAGGCTTGGTGGAACGGCGATGATGTGATTACGTTTCGGATGTCGCGCGAAGATTATCCGCGGTTGAAGCAGGCCTGGTCGGCGCTGCTCCTCGATGCGCGCGAAAGTTAAGCGGCTAGCCCGATCAGCAGCCCATCGCGCTGCCGAGGCGACGGATTCACGCTGGAGTCGGGAGTTGTCTGTCTCCTGAGCACCTCATGACAGCGCCCGGATCGTGGGTCCTTTGCCTCTTCCGGTCTGCGGAGCCCCGGAGGAAAGTTCGTGTCGATTACCTGCTTGCGGGGATCGATAGTCCTGACATTTCTTACCAGGCCGAACGGGCCGGTCTCCTTGTGCTGGCAAGGAAGAGAGGAACAGCATGGATTTGCATTTTCATCATGTGGGAATGGCGTGCCGCAACATCGCGGCGGAGCTGCCCGAACTCGCTGTGGCTGGCTACAGTCCCGAAGGACCTACGTTTGAGGACCCGATCCAGCAGGTTCGGATTCAATTCGTGTCAGGCGGCGGTCCGCGCTTGGAGCTCATTGAGCCGGTCGGCGCACAATCGCCGGTGGCGGGGGTCCTGAAGCGGGGCAGCAAATTTTATCATCTTGCTTACGAAGTGGCCCACTTCGACGATGCGATCGCTTGCTTCAGGGCGCGGCAGTATCTTCCCGTATCGCCACCCGCGCCCGCGGTCGCGTTCGACCTGCGCCGCATAGTGTTTCTCGCCTCCGCGACGCTGACGCTCATCGAACTCATCGAGAAGGCCTAGGGTGGATTGGCCGGAGCGTGATCGGGCGGCTGAGCAACGATTTGCGCCAGTCCATCCGACGAGACAGTTCCGCTGCGCCGAACCCATTCAGCAGCGCGGAGGCCGCCGGCCTGCAGTCTCACGACCGGTTCGGGGCCAATCTCCGACAGCAGAATGCCCATGTGCCCCAATCCCGGAGGCGTTGTTGGCCAGACGCCCAGGCCATTCGCTGACAATACGGTTCGATCCATATCCCCCCAGAACTGCACGACAATGGCACCTGCGGGCGTGCGCGCAGCGAGGTGAGCTGCTTCCGGCGAACCGATACGAGGCCCGACCGCCGGTCGCAGCGCGACGATGATTGCATCCCATTGGTCGCGATACACGGCCTCGACGTTGTCGAAGACTTCGACGCTCGCGCCCGAGCTCGCGAGACCGGAGCGAAGTGAGCCCATGAAGTCGTTGTCGCACAGCACAGCAATGCGATTCTTGTAAACGGATAAGCCGCAATCGTGCAGTTGCTTCACGCACAGCGGACCAAGAAACGAGAAGACATCGACTGACGGGTGGCGTTCGTTCACGCCGACGATCGGAATTCCGCGCCGTAAGCATGCTTGCATGTCGAGGTCCTTGGGGCGGAATTCCCAGGCCTCGAACATCAAGGCGATGACGGCCTCCCTTGGCAGCTCATCAATGAGCGCGGCCGTAAGGGGGCGAAGGTGGCCGCTGTTGGTTACGATATCCGTCTGATGGAGAATATCCGGGGTGATCTGCTCCAGGATGTCGATGCGATTGGCCACACCGACCGAATCTGCCAGCTTCAGGGTCTGTTCCCTTGCTTCAGCTGAGGTGCCGTGCCGCGTAGTTCTCGTAAAGGCATAGACGTGCCTGGCTCCGGCCATCGCTGCGAGAACAGCCGTCACGGCATACGCGCCGGTCGCAGCCTCGGTGAGAACCGTTAGTTCCGAAAGGTCTAAGAGAGTTTCGGTGAGGGCACGGCTCATCAGGGCGCCCAGACGCGGCAATGAGAAGCCCGGCCGGAAGGCGGTGTCGAAGCCAGACCGCAATTGCCTGAATGCTGGACCGGCCTCGGCTCCGATCATGAACTGCCTCTCGTTTTCGCCAGTTGGGAATAGCGGTCGTTTGGGCGCATGTGCCGTGGCTGCTCTAGCCTCTTTGCGCCGAAGCGGCGGCTAAAGAGCGATATGCCAGTATCATTTAAATTCAATTTAAAATTATAAGAGTTCTAATTTAAAAAAGTCAAACGCGCCGTGTGCATATAATGCGATTGGTATAAGCTGGCCCCGGATCTCACGAGGTGCGTTGCAGGCCTGCACTATGCGCAGGAGTTCACCTCAACGTTCTGCGCACGACGGGGGCGTCGGCGCGATGGCAATCAAGATGTCGTTGCGGCCAGATAATTTAAAAGTCGAAATTAACATATTTAACTTGCGACGCATCTAAAACCGCTTATTTTCTATCGTCGACGATCGCAGGGAAAGCCGATGACCCAACTCGACACCGACAGTGAAGACCGTCGTGAGTTCTTGAAGAGCTGCGGAAAATTTGCCGCCGTCACTCCTCCCGCGATGACGCTGCTGCTTTCGACCTCTCTGACCTCAACCGCCATCGCCAGCTCTGGCGGAAACCTTGTGCAGGGCAATAATGGCAAGGGCAACGGTGGTGGCGACGGCAGTCCTAACGAGAAAGAGGACCGCACGCGCTAAAGTGGCGCCTGCGGCCCGGTCCTGACACCCGTCCCACTGACAGTCGGAGGTTCAGCCGGCCCGGCGGCGCCTTTGTCCGGACGGGCGGTCGATCAGAAGGTCGTTCAGCTTCTTGCCGGCGCGAAGCTGGGCCTTCAGCCATCGAGGTTGCTTGCCGCGACCAGACCAGGTTTCGGATGGATTCTTGGGGTTCTGGTACTTCGGCAGCACAGGAGGGTAGGGGCGGCGTGCGCGTCCCTCGTTCTCACCCCCGGCATTCCCTTCTATCCTGCGAAGCCGTTCTTCGAGCTTAGCTTTTTCCGCGGTCATTCTGCGACCAAGGACCGTGGTCACTTCATCATACAGCCGCCAAAGCTCCGCCGTCGTGGCGGATGTCCAGTCGTCCTTATCCATGGAAGCCGTCCCCAACTACTTCCGTCTAAACGAAGGTGGAGGGGATATCAGGTCCAAGCCCGGTCCGGCAAGCATGATCCGTCGCGGAGCAGCCCCAGCGCGCACTTCCGACGCTTGTTGACGCTACCGGCTCGGGCCGGCCGTCCGACCGAGCGGGCGTCTGCAAAGTGCCCGTCGCCGGCTGGGTCGCCTTTTACCAAGCATCCGCTGCTCGGCCTTGGACACGCGACTACGTAGGTTCTGCAATTCGGTGAATTGAACGATGAGAGCCTGATGAGTTTGACGCAAAACAGCTGAAGAATACATATGACCACCTACTCATTGCCAACGATGCCCGTCACGGTCCATTGAAGTTGCTGAATTGACGAAGATGCAGCTCCATCTTGGGTGACCGGTTGTCATCGGTGCTACACGGGCTGCGATCAGACGCAGCCATTTTCGTGCTTGATTACGCAGTTCGCTTTGATGAATAGTATTACTTTTGCCTCCTTCTTCAGAGGCGAGGCTTTTCGAATGGCCTCGCGTTTGCCGAAATTTCGTCGAATGTTAGATTTGAATCGTGAATGTCCCAATATATCGTTCGTAATAATGGCGCCAACGAGGTTAACTGGATGTTGACCATAATAACAAGGCAGCCAATCGGTGCGCCGATGACATTCTCAGAGAGAATTTGTCGATTCGATCTATCAGGCGTTGTCGAAAGAACGTTGTTTTCGTCGAGGAATTCGCGGTCTTGAACTTGTGTGGAGCACCGCATTCTTACGGTGCTGCGCCTACTTGCTGCTCAAGTTAGGGTGGCGCCGCCATCGACATTGCCGGGGCTGTCAAAGACTTGAGACGGTGCGACGTTATGGCCGAGCGGACTGGTTATCCTCGCGCGTTTCAAGAGAGATTGTTGGATTAAATGGCTGCACGGGGGGTTGTTAGCACTAGGCAGGGGAAGCATGCGCCGCATCAGAATTGTCATCGCGGACCGACATCCGATCGTTTTACAAGGGATCAGGAGCGTTCTTGCGACGCAGCGTGATTTTACGATCGTTGCGTCGTGCAGCGATGGTGCAAGCTGCATTGAGGCAATCCGATTTCTTGTGCCTGACGTCGCGCTTGTCGATGCTGGACTGCCCGATGTCGGCCGGCAGCAGATCCTCGCACTTGCAACTGCTGCGGGCCCTGGTCCCGCGGTAGTCTTCTTCACCGGTAATGCGGCCGATTGCGAATTGCAAAGGCTGGCCTTGAACGGCGCCTGCGTCGTCCTCTCGAAGGATTCGGATGCCGAGATGCTGTTGGCAACGCTGCGGAGGGCCGTCCAGGGCCAAGCAGCGGCCTCGCCGAGCACCGGGCAGGCCAACGAGGAGTCCCGCGCCGGTGAGAAGCCCCTGGCGCAACTGACGGACCGGGAGCGCCAGATCATGCGGCTCGTGTCAGAGGGACTATCGAACAAGGAGATCGGGCGTCGGTTGAACCTTGCCGACGGTACGATCAAGGTCCACCTTCATCATATTTTCCAGAAGCTGGATATCAGCAATCGCACGGTTCTTGCGGCATTGGCGATTTCGCGAAACGAGCTGCATGGAGCGCCGCGTGAGCCGGATTCCCCTGATCTGTTGCATCAGCATCCGGCTGGCGTGAAATGACGAGGACGCCTGGCGTCTTCCGGAGCGTGTGCGAGCTAATGTGGCGCCAGATGCTCAGCCATGTCGCGGCAGGCCCCTTCGGCCTCGGCTAACGTTCGAAAGGGCGAGCCGCCAATCTTGATTGCGGCTTGGTTCTTGTGGAGCGGACGCCAGCTCGCCAGATAGCCGGAGCGTCCGTGAAAGCCCGGACCTCTCGGGCTTCCGAAACTGATCACGAACGAGAAGCCCTCGCTGGTCGCGCTCCAGATCTCCATGTCCCGGACGGAGCGATGGAATTGCAGTGGCATCGCAATGATCCATTGTAGCCGAGCCTGCGCTCGATCCTGTTAAATACAAATTAACTGTATTAAATGACGGGGCGCAAGTCCAAATCGCGCGCGAGCGGCAGGGATGCGCCAGGAAGTGGAGGGTAGAGCACGGAAATTGCCGGCGATCTGCCGGCGGCGCACGTTCAGCAACGCCGGCCGAGTAAAGAAAATTCTTGGTTGAAAGCCCATTTAATATATAATACTGTAAATAAAATTTTAAACTGAGGAGAGCGTATCGTGACCCGGGACGGCAACGAAGACGACGACCGGCGGGCGTTTTTGAAAACCTGCGGAAGATTTGCGGCCGTGACGCCACCTGTGATGACCCTGCTTCTATCGACATCCCTGACCTCAAGAGCCATTGCAACTTCGGGCGGCCTGCATCGAGTGACGCAGAACGACAGGGGTCAGTCGTTCTTCGATAACGATCGGTCGTCCGCGGCAGGGCCCGGCAGCTCCAGCGGCGGGTCATCAGGGGGTGGGGGAGGACCTGGCGGTCGCTCTGCTGGGTCATCTCGCGCCGGAGGGACATCAGGCGGTGGCGGATCCGGCGGTAGCGGTGGGTCTGGTGGTGGTGGAGGCAGCGCCAAGGGGCCTTTCGCAACTAGCGGCAGCTCTGGAATTCCAAGCGCGCAGGGTGGGCTCGATTGCGCAGAAGAAAACGAGGAAAAGCGCAAGGCCGATTGCCCCGGAGCTAACACTCGGATTTCGAGCGCGACCGAATCCAGCCAATAGGAGTCTTCTCAGCCCATGCGTGAGCCTGTGGGCGGCCGTACGGCCTGGCAAGGCTGGGCCTTTGCTCCGACAAGCCAAACGTCGGCCGCGTGGCCTCTTGACGCACCGCCGCAACGCTTTTGCGGACTCAACTTGCCAAATGTTAGTGCGATTGTCCTAGGATTGCATAGTTTTCCCGATTCTCAAGAGTGGGCGAGTTCTTCCTAAGACCTCGATCAGGAGGCCTGTCATGAATACCCGCGTTCGAGCGGAGAGTCCTGCGGCTATGCTTCAAGAGCGTCTCGATGCGCTGGTCACCCAGCTCGCGGAGCTTGAGAAGCTCAGAGAGCGGGTAGGTCGAGAGGAGAATCGTCAACGCAAGCTGCGCAAGGCGGGCAGTCCCCATAGCCGAGCCCGGACCTGCGAGCCGTCGTTCCAGCTTCGCACAGGCAAAGCTCATGTCCGTGCTGCTTGCTCGCAATAAGCCGGGCTGTTCTGACGAGCATCCCAAGGCGAATGAATGACGGGACTTTCCGCCCATTGTTCGCTTCAGCGGGGGGAGCCAGCCCAAAGCTGCAGAATTCTTGAGTTCGCTTCCACGCAGGATTGGGCGTTTGCGACGACCGAGTCTCGTGCACTTTTGCCGAATGGCGAGGGTACATGCGGGTGGCTCGCGAAAGCGAACCGGCTCTACGGGCCTGTCCCGGCTATTCGGTTTCCGGGCGAGGCGGGAGGCGCTCCGCGCCGCAGCCCCATGAACGAGCCCGACCGCGCCGTGCGAGACTATCCGATCGATTCTGCGGCTCATGACCTTGTAGCAATCGCATGCCACGGCTTCGAGCCGGGGCCGATCAATCTCAAGCTGACCGCGTCGATTGGATTTCAGCGCTCTTGATGCGCGCATTGTGCTCACGACATGTGTGACGGTGGTGCGGCGGACGCCCAGCAATTCCGACAATGTTTCCTGAGTCAGCGGGAGGAGATCGCTGCCATTTGCCCGATCGTGAATGTGAAGCAGCCAGCACGCTAGGCGGGCTTCGACGGAATGTAGTGCATTGCAGGCCGCCACGTGCTGAAGTTGCGTCAACAACGATCTCGTGAAAACCTGCACCATGGATGTGATTGGGGGGCTGCGGTGTTGGGCTGCCAGAAATTGCGCGGGCGAGATCTGCAGCGCGGCCCCTGATATGCGAACGACCGCCGTCGAGGGCGAGTGGGATGCGCCAAGCGCTGACGTCAGACCCACAGCTCCCTCATGGCCGATGACCGCCGTGGCGACTGTCTGCCCGTTCGGCAGCTCCACGATGGCGGCGATCGCTCCGCTGAGGGGGAAGAGAAGATGCCCGATCCGATCGCCCGATCGGACGAGCACGGAATCCCGTTCGATCACGACTTTCCGCAGATGAGGCGCGAGCAAAGCAAAATCTGCCGGCGGCAACGCTGCTAACAACCTATTACCAACTCTGGTCGCGTGGTCCATCATGGGATTGGCCCCCGACGGATGCCCCGGCGCTCGAACGCATGCCGGTGTCGAGCTGCTCTGCAGATTCCCAGCTCAACAGCAAGCCAACTGGCTACCACAGATATGGTTCCCATGATGAAACGGTGAGCATGTCGGGGCACGGTAATCTCTCGTTGTGACTCGCCTCCAGCTGGCGCTCGGCAAGACCGCAAGGGATTGCATCGGCTTGTCGTGAGCAGGCTGCGCGAGGGCTGAAGAGCGTCCTTGGCAGGGACCGCTCTCCGCACAAGCTCTTCGGCCGCGACCCGTTGCGATTCTGCCGCTCCTCGCGTTTGCCATGCGGCCGCTAACGCTGCCTCTGTGAGAAGGACCCGAATGGACTCCTCCTGAACATGTTGGAGCAGCAGGATTTCCTGACCGCCAATTGGCGTGCAGACCCAGGAACACTTTCGGCGGCGCTCCGTTAGCGCAGCAAACACCGGGAGTTGTCCATGACCGACTATCCGAAGCCGCCTTATCCTGCGCAGCGGCAACCGATCCCCGGCTCGACGCAGCCGATGCAGCCGCGGCCCGATCATGGCGAGGAGAGTTACAAAGGCGCCGGGCGTCTGGCGGGAAAGAAGGCGATCATCACGGGCGGCGACAGCGGCATCGGCCGCGCGGTGGCGATCGCCTACGCGCGTGAAGGCGCTGATATCGTCATCTCCTATTTGAACGAGGACGAGGATGCGGCCGAGGTCAAGGCGCTGGTGCAGCGGGAAGGACGCAAGATCGTCCTGATCCCCGGCGATATCAGCGATCCCGATCACTGCCGCGCCATCGTGCGTCGCACCGTCGAGGAGTTCGGCGGTATCGACATCCTCGTCAACAACGCGGCGCATCAGGCCACGTTCAAGGACATCGCCGATATCACCGACGAAGAGTGGCAGCGGACGTTCGAGACCAACATCCACGCCATGTTCTATCTGGCCAAGGCCGCCGTCCCCCACATGCGGCCGGGAGCCGCGATTATCAACACCGCCTCGGTGAACTCCGACATGCCGAACCCGAGCCTGCTGGCTTACGCCACGACCAAGGGCGCCATTCAGAACTTTACCGGCGGGCTCGCCCAGATGCTGGCCGGGAAAGGGATTCGGGTCAACGCAGTTGCCCCGGGCCCGATCTGGACGCCGCTGATCCCGTCGACCATGCCGGAGGAGTCCGTCAAGAACTTCGGCAAGCAGGTGCCGATGCAGCGCGCCGGCCAGCCGGCCGAGCTCGCGACGGCCTATGTCATGCTGGCCGATCCGCTCTCGAGCTACACCTCGGGGGCAACGCTGGCCGTCACCGGTGGCAAGCCGTTCATCTGATCGCGTGTTCGTCGGCTGCCTTGATCAGGCCGTCGGTGGCTGGACAATGCGTGTCGCTCGGGTCCTTGCCGAGCCTCGCGAAGATCTTGTCGAGGCGCTCGACCTGCTTGTTGCTCTCTTCACAATGATGGCAGTGGAACGCCGTGCGGCCGCGGCTGTTCCATTCCCGGTGCGGATCAGGAGAGCCGAATGAGCGATGGAGTGGATCATCTTGCGGGCCTGCTCGGACGTGCTGCGATGGAGGTGTGGGGCGACATGCCTCGCGACATCCAGGAAGCGCTGTTCGAGACCGCCATGAAGGGGCGCGCGACGGAGCGTGAGGAGCTCGCGCGGTTGCTGCACGAGCGGCATCCGCGCACGATGCATCCGGCCCGGCCAGGATGACGCGGCCGGCGGGAACGATCGCACGAGCTCCTGATTGGTGAATCGTCTGGCGCGCTGCCGAACGGCTCAATGAGCCCGCAGCAGGCGCATCACCCAACCGTAATCAAATCTGTGAGCCGACCGACGTGACTGAGATGAATATCGGAAAGTGGTACGACCCGATCTCGGAGCGGTGGATCGTGCCTCGCGAGACACCCACCATTGATGCGTGCGATCGGTCGAGCGCGGAGAAGGTGCGGGAGACCCACAAGAGGGAAGAGGCGCAGCGGATCTGGGAGCTGTTGGTCGATTCCTGTGCGAGTGGATGATGCCGAACTCCGGCTATCGCCGCGTCCCTGACATGATCGTCGGCGGCCGCAGTTGACCGCAAGCCAAGGCTGACTTTGCGCGGGGCAGGCAAGCGTTTCCGTCAACGCTGATCTCGACGACGTCCGGAGCGGATCGGTATATTACCACCCCGATTGCAGGCCGGAGCGGAACAAGGATCAGACGATGGACGATACGATTGGCTTTCCCGACCCCGGTCTCGACCTGTCTGACGGCTTCAAGCCGCACACCTCGCATTGGGGCGTGTTCTCCGCCCGTCAGGGCGCGGCCGGGCTCGAGGTCAGGGCCTATGCGGGCGACCCCGATCCGAACGGCATCATCGACAATTTTCCCGGCGCGCTCCGCCACCAGGCGCGCATCGC
Source organism: Bradyrhizobium sp. USDA 4354 (assembly GCF_054060315.1). NCBI lineage: Bacteria > Pseudomonadati > Pseudomonadota > Alphaproteobacteria > Hyphomicrobiales > Nitrobacteraceae > Bradyrhizobium > Bradyrhizobium sp. USDA 4354. Next base: position 3,877,650 of record NZ_JBSSDC010000001.1, read on the forward strand.
CCAGCCGGCGGTTCGCCGCGGCTGGCTCGAGTGCGGGCCGGGCCCCGACGATCGCCGCGGCCGCGACGAATTCGTGTCGGTGAGCTGGGAGAAGGTGCTCGACCTGCTCGGCGAGGAGCTGTGCCGCATCCGCGACACGCGCGGACCCGACGCCGTGTTCGGCGGCTCCTATGGCTGGTCGAGTGCAGGCCGCTTCCATCACGCCCAGAGCCAGGTGCATCGCTTCCTCAACATCGCGATGGGCGGCTACGTGCGCTCGGTCAACACCTATTCCTCGGGCGCGTCCTCGGTGCTGCTGCCGCAGATCCTCTGCGGTTACGAGGACATCACCAAGCGCAACGTCACCTGGGAGCAGATCGCTGATAACACCGAGATCGTGCTGGCATTCGGCGGCATGGCGCTGAAGAATTCCATGGTGGCCGGCGGCTCGATCAGCAAGCATGTCGAGCGCGGCGCCATGGCGGCGGCGCGGGCGCGCGGCTGCGAGTTCATCCTGGTCAGCCCGCTGCGCGACGATCTGCCGGTCGAGGCCGGCGCCGAATGGACGAGTTGCGTGCCCGGTACCGACACCGCCTTGATGCTCGGCATCGTCCATACGCTGGTCAGCGAGAACCTGCACGACCAGGCCTTCCTCGATCGCTACACCGAAGGCTGGCCAATCTTCCTGCGCTATCTCACCGGCGAGAGCGACGGGCAAGCCAAGCACGCCGAATGGGCCGCCGCGATCTGCGGCGTCAGTGCGGATGCGATCCGCAAGCTGGCGCGGCGTCTTGCCGGAAAGCGCGCGCTCATCACCGTCTCCCATTCGCTGCAGCGCGCCGAGCATGGCGAGCAGCGCGGTGTGGATGGGCATGGTGCTGGCGGCGGCCCTCGGCCAGATCGGCCTGCCCGGCGGCGGCTACGCCTATTCGCTCGGTGCGATCGGCTATTACGGCCGTCGCGTCAACGACGTGCCGGGACCGACGCTGGGGCAGGGCCGCAACGGCGTTGCCGATTTCATTCCGGTGGCGCGCATCGCCGACATGCTGCTCAATCCCGGCACCACGTATCGCTACAACGGCGAGACGCGCACCTATCCGGACATTCGTCTGGTCTACTGGGCGGGCGGCAATCCGTTCCATCACCATCAGGACATCAACCGCCTGCGCAAGGCCTTCGCGAAGGTGGACACGCTGGTCGTGCACGAGCTCGCCTGGACCGCCACCGCCCGCCACGCCGACATCGTGCTGCCTTCGACGATGACGCTGGAGCGCGAGGACATCGGCTATTCCACCAACGATCCCCTGATGGTCGCTATGCACCGGATCGCCGAGCCGTTTGGGCTTTCGCGCGACGACTACGAGATCTTTGCCGATCTCGCCGAACGTCTCGGGGCGCGTGAGCCATTTACCGAGGGACGCACGTCGCGGCAGTGGCTGGAGCATCTCTATGAGCCGACCCGCGCCTCGCTTGCCAAACGCGGCCTCGAAGCCCCGAGCTTCGACCAGTTCTGGGCGCGCGGCAGCCTGGTCGTGCCGCAACAGGCGGACGACGGTGGCAGGCTGCGCCGCTTCCGCGAGGATCCGGTCAATCACGCCTTGCCGACGCCGAGCGGACGGATCGAGATTTATTCGGCAAAGATCGCGGCCCATGGTGATGCGGATTGTCCCGGCCACCCGGTCTGGCTCGACAAGACCGATATGCCGAAGCCCGGCGCACCGTGCTTCCTCGTCGCCAACCAGCCGGTGACGCGCCTGCATAGCCAGCTCGATTTCGGCGGACATTCGCTTAGCTCAAAGCATCGCGGCCGCGAGGTCGCGCGCATGAACCCGGTTGACGCGGCCGCGCGTGGCATCCGGGACGGCGACATCATCCGCCTGTTCAACGAGCGTGGCGCGTGCCTGGCCGCGGTCCACGTCACCGACGGCATCGCGCCCGGCGTGGTCCAGCTTCCAACCGGCGCCTGGTACGATCCGATGGATCCCGAAGACGAGGCGCCGCTCTGCGTTCACGGCAATCCGAACGTGCTCACCCGCGACGTTGGCACCTCATCCCTGGCCCAAGGCTGCACCGGCCAGTTGACGACCGTCGAGGTGGAGAAGTTCACCGGCAATCTGCCGCCGATCCGCGCCTTCGATCCGGTATAGGACTTCGCTTCACCGCGCTATCCAGTAACCTCCGAGACGGTTGTGTTTCAATCGATCGCTACGCGGCCGCGCCGGCGGTCCAGCCCGTCTCTGGAATTGCACGCCGCCTCGGCCGCGCTTCGGCCTCGAGCTGTCCGCCCGCGTTGGCGAGGCGCCAGCGCGCCGGAGATTGACCGCTGATGCGCTTGAAGACGGTCGAAAAATGCGCCTGCGTGCTGAAGCCCACGGCAAGCGCGATCTCCGCCAACGGCCGCTCGGTGGTCGCGAGCAGCGCCTTCGCATGCTCGACCCGCTGCGTGAGGAGATATTCGCGCGGACGGTAACCGGTCGCGGCGCGGAATTGGGCCGCAAAGTGCATCCTGGACAGGCCGGCGACATTGGCGAGCTCGGACAGGCTGATGCAGCGGTCGAAATGATCGGCAATGTACTGCTCGACGCGCCGCAGCCGCCATTTCGGCAAGGCATTGACCTTGACGCGCGGCAGCTCGATCCGGGTGAGATGCATCGCCAGGGTCTGACCGATGCAGCACGTGAACTGCCGGTCCGCGGCGTCACCATGTTCGATCAGCGCCTTGGCGAGCTCCGCAGCGAGCGGATCGCGCAATAGCACGAGGTCATTCAGTCCGTCGGCATGTGCCGGAAGATGATCCGTGGAGATGTGGACGTGCAGGAAGGCACACGGCGACTGGAATTGGGCGCCGAGAGGCTGCGACGGCGCGGTGACATACAGCGACCCCGCCGGCATGGTGCCTTCGAAGATGATCCGGCCGTTCCGCGTCAGCTTCGCACGCGTGGTCTTCAGGGCAATGCCGACGAAATAGCGATCCTCTGGCGTCGTCGTCTCGTGCGATGAGGTGCTCCGCGCATCGTCCCATCGCGAGATCGTGATGCCCTCACTCGCCGGCTCCTGCGTGCGATCGATCCGACGCCATTGGCTCTCCCGTGGAATCGCCTGTGTTGCGCGAATCCCATGATCCCGCGAGGCAACCGGAAAATCAATCCAGGCGTGCGCCACGTGCAAGTTACTAGACATCGTTCGTCCTCTCCGGGCTTCGCTGCCGTTTGCAACGATCGGCAAACGCGCAAACCCAATGCTTTCCATGCTGAGAGGATAGACGTGAGCTGGCCAGGACGCCCGTTAGTGGTGATTAGGATCTGTTAGATTTTGTGCGTGTGCATCAGGTGTGACAGCTGGTCGCAGATGCTGAGACCGAGCTTCGTCGCGAGCTCTCCGATCACGCCGGCAATGTTGTCGAACGTGCAGGTGAAAGCGGACGGCGGCGGCGCGCTGCTGTTGCCGCAGCCGGGGGCGATCAGGTGCGATCTCGTGATATGCGCATGGGAGGCTGGAATGCTCATGTCGTCGCTCCGCGTGCAGGGTTACGATGTCTCGGTGGCGAGAGCTGTCTGCTCGCAGTGGCCGAACTTCGATGCTCGCGAGCGCAGTCTGCACCCGGGGCTTGTCTGTCGGCTCGTTGTGTATTGTCAGACGTTGAGAGCGCCGAGATCTTGCGTACGTCCCTACTCGAACACGGCGTCGAAAATCTCGACATCCATCAAGACGGGCTTGGCGATCACGGTTCCGTCAGGCTGCAGCGTCTGCGCACGCCGAAGCGTCGGGACAACGATGCCGCCGAAGCTGTCATGAGCCCACGAATAGTGTGCGACCTTGATCCCGAAGAGATCGTGGTCCGTCCGCCGTTGCAGTGCGCTGTCGTCGAAATAGAAGATCTGTTCAGGCGCGAGCGTGATGAGGTGCGAGGGGAATTGCGCCCGCAGCCGCCGCCACGTCTCAGTGCCCTCACGCCAGGGCGGCAGCTCCTCGACCACGACATCGGGATGGGCGAGCAGGAAAGGGTTGGTCAGATAATTCCAGATCGCGACGCCGCAGAAGAAGACCAGATGCAGTTCGTCCGCAAGCGCGGGGACACCGACTTCGGGAAACGCAAGGCTCGGGTTGCGCCAGCTCCGCAGGACTTCACCATCCGGGCTCTCGATCGTGATCGCGTCGGGTTGAAAGGAGCCGGAGTGTTCGCCTCCGGTGATGCCCGTGAACCGGAGCGACTGTGTGCGGATCGAGCCTTCCGCCGTCACGTCCTTGAATTCCCGGGCATGTCCGGCGCTGGTGAACAGCGATCCGCCGACCGACAGGTGGAGCGTAAACCGGTTCAAGCTGTTCCAGCGGGCCAAGCCGCCACTGGCATCGATTACGTCGTCAAGAAGCGCCATGTCCCGCCATATCCACCATGAAGTGTCGCCACCATGGCGGGGCGTATGCGGCTTGGCGTGTTAGAAGTTGTTAGGAATTGCGAGCGGGGCTCTTGGCGGTATCCCGTTGAACATGCTGTCAATTCAGGGCGCCCAGCAGCTCCCTTGCGGCGACCAGATCGCGGGTCTGGAGCCCCTCTTGATAGCGCGCGACGAGCGGAGCGAGCAGATCGCGTGCGTCGCCGGCTTTTCCACCCTGGCGCCAGATGCGGCCAAGGCTGATCGCGCCCCGGAGCTCCCAGCCCACCGCACATTGTCGCTGCGACAGATCGAGCGATTTGCGCAAGCAGCTCTCGGCCTCCATGGCATTGCCCGACCGGGCGAGGATGTCGCCCTTGACCCTGAGCATCTCCGGCATGTCGAAGGACTCCCCATGATCGGGAATCTGGGCAATCGCCTCGTTGATCGTCTGCAAGGCCTCGTCGGGCTGGTTCTGAGAAACGAGACCCTCTGCGAGCGCCGTCGCAAATACGGTCGTCATGATCCGGTGCCGTGTCGCGTATAACGTGGCCTGACTGCGGCGAAGGTGCTCGATACCCTCGGCAACGTCCCCGCGGCGCAGCAATAGCTCGCCCTTCTGACCGATGCCGACCGCGTGATAGGGGCCGAGGAAGTGCCGCGCCGAATGATCGATCAGCCGCTCGATCAGAAGTTCGGCGTTGGCCCAGTCGCCGACCCAGAGGAACACGTAAATCGTCCAGATCAGGGAGATACCGAGGGTGAGCGGCTGTTCGAGCAGCTCAGCCTCGCGAACCGTGTATTTCGCCGCCTCGATCGCCCGCTCGGGCCGGCCGGTGAGCCAGAGCCCGCGCGCCAGCGCCACCAGCGCGACGACGCGGTCGTCATAGCCGAGATGCCCGATGTTCAGCCGTTGCGAGCCGGGATTGTGCACCATCGCGCTCTCGCAGAACCGAACCGCCTTGTCCTGGTTGCCGATCAGATGATGCGCCACGCCAAGCATCCATTCGACGTTCAGCGTGGCGGTGGGATCGTTCAGCTTTCGCGCGACGCTCTCGCCCTGTTCGCCGGTTCCGAGCGCGCCGTGAAAATCTCCGACCCTGGTCAGATAGATGTGCAATCCGCGCAGCAGCCAGAGCTGCCAGTGCAGGTCCTCGAGCTCCCGGGCCAGCTGGAGACTGCGCGTGAACGCCGACCGGACCGCCTCGGTATTGCCTTGCGTGAACATCACGGAGACGCCGAGCGCAGCCTGCAAGGTCATCTCCTTCCGGCCGTCCACGGCGCTCGTATCGCGTGACGCCAGCGCCTGCCGGGTCCAGCGGTAGCATTCTGTCAGCAAGGTCAGTTCGAGGAAGAACTGTGCCGCCGAGGCTGCCAGATCAACGCCGAGCGTCCGATCGCCGCGCTCCGAAAAGCTGAAGGTCAGCGCGGCCCTGACATTCGGCAAATGGTCGGCATAGGGAAGGAAGCCGCCCGCGCTTTGCATGCCCGAGGATTTGAGGGCAATGTCGTGCAGGAAGTCGCGGAAATATTCGGCGTGGGCGCGCGCGACGCGGTCCGCTTCCCCGTTCTCGACGAGCTTGTCCGCAACGAAGGCGCGGGTGGTATCGAGCAGGCGATAGCGCAGCCGCCGCTCCGCCGGCGAGGTCGCGATCAGGGATTTGGAGAGCAGGTTCGAGATCGCCTCGACCGCTTCGGGCTCGCTGATTCCCTGGCTGGACGCGACGGCAAGCCCGGCCTCCAGCGTGAACGGCCCGACGAACACCGACAATCCGCGCAGCGTCGCGCTTTCGGCCGGCGGCAGCAGGTCGTAGCTCCAGGCCAGCGCCGCGCTCAAGGTCTGGTGCCGCGGAATCGCGGTACGCCGTCCCCGCCACAGCAGTGAGAAGCGGCTGTCCAGCAGCGAGGCGGTCCCGGCAATGCCATAGGCGTTGACACGTCCGGCCGCGAGTTCGATCGCGAGCGCAATGCCGTCCAGTCGCCGGCAGATCTCGGCGACGAGCGGAGCATCCTCCTCGCGGAGCTCGAATTCGCTCAAGCTCTCGGCAATGCGTTCCACGAAGAGCTGGCTTGCGGGATAGGCAAGGATGTCGGCGATGCAGAGCCCGTCGCGCTGCGGCGGGCAATCCAGCGGAAACAGCCGATGGACGCGTTCACCTTCGGCGCGAAAGGATTCGCGGCTGGTGGCCAGAATATGCAGCTGCAGCGCCTCGCGGATGAGGCGCTCGGCCAGAGGAGCGAGTTCGTCGAGCATATGCTCGCAACTGTCGAACACCAGCAGCATCCGCCGGCTGCGCAGGACCGTCAGCAGGCCCGGTATCGGGTCCTCGGAACTGACCGTCAGGCCGAGCGCGGCGGCAATCGTTCCGGGGACGAGCCGGGCATCGGTCAGTGCGCCGAAATCGACGAAGCACACCTGGCCGTCGAAGGTCGCGAGCTCGCCCTGCGCGACGGCGAGTGCGACCGACGTCTTGCCGATCCCGCCGGGGCCGACGATCGTGACGAAGCGATGCTCGGCAAGTTCAGTGGAAATCCTCTCGACAGCATCGTCCCTGCCGATCATCTTCGCGAGCGGAGAGGGCAGCGAGCGCGGCGAAGCGGTGGGCGGGCTGGTCCGGCTGTCCAATGCTGCAGGCCGGAGCAGCGGAGCCGCGAAACAATAGCCGCGTCCCGGGACGTTGACCACGTAGCGGGAGCCTTCGCCGGCATCGCTCAAAGCCTTGCGCAGCGCAGTGATGTGGAAGCGCAGACTGCCTTCGTCGACGTTCACGTCGGCCCAGATGCGCTTGATCAGCTCCCGCTTGTCAACGACCTCTCCGGCGCGCTCGGCGAGGAAAATGAGGATGTCGAGCGCACGGCCGCCGAGGTGAAGCGGGGCGCCGTCCTTTTCGAGCAGCCGCGATTTCGCGAACAAGCGGAACGGCCCGAAGGCAATGGCCGAATCTTGGTCGTTAGTGTCCGGCACGGGCCAACAATCCAATGAATGAGCTGAAGTCTGCAGTTTGATCTACCAGATCGAGACCTCCAGTAAACTGGCCGAAAGTGGCGAAATCGCGTGGCGGTCGCCGAGCGCGCCGGGACGTCTGTTGCAAATTTTGCTTAAACGCGAGCGGTTTACGGCGCGGCCGCGACAATTCGTCAGCGTGCCTGACCGTCGAACCATGGGTCTCTGCGGCGAGTCTGCCTGCTCTGCCGATCATAACAGAATCTTGCAACGTCTAACGGGCAAAACGCGCGCGCCCCGTCCACTATAGCCTTCGAGTGAGATCCTATTCCAACGGGAGGCTATGATGTACGGTATCGGCGCTCGGTCGAACGACCATGTCGTTCGACCTCAGTTCGTTGCCAGTCGCGATGATCAGTCGCGTGATTGGGAGCTCGTGCTGCGGGAGTCCCACCACCGCATGAAGAACACGCTGACGCTGTTGGGTGCGTCAGTCCGCCGCGACTTCACGCGCGCGGCTACGCGGGATGTGTCGCTGGCGGTGGACCGGCTCGAGCGGCGCATCGTCGCCTTCGGCCGGCTCTATCAGCTCTTGTCGGACAGCGACGATCCGTCCGGCGTCGCTGTGGAGCTCTTCTTCGAAAACCTGTGCGGTGCCCTCTCCGAAGCGGTGCTGGAGCCGGCAGGCATCCGCTGCGAGGCCGCGATCGAGAGCGGCAGGCTGCCGGCTGCGCAATGTCATCGGCTCGCGCTGATGCTGACCGAGCTGGTCACGAATGCGGCAAAGCACGCCTTCCCGAACAAGAATGGTGCGCTGATCCGCATCGAATTGGCGAGCCGCGACGGCGCCTGGCTCTGCACGGTCGCGGACAACGGCATTGGTGCGACCGGTCCGCTTCAGGGCACCGGCAGCCGCATCCTCGAAGGGCTCGCACGCAGCATCCACGCGCGGTTGCACGGCGAGGCGGGGCAGGGCGGCACGCGCGTGACCATCGTGATGCCGACCGTCGCATGAAGGACAGCCTCAACTCACACCACGGGAGTTCGACATGACCACACTCGAAATCGATCCCGAAACCGGGACCAAGCCCTCGCCATCGCGCAGCGTTGATATGAAGCTCGAAGTCATCGTCATTCCGGTGTCCGACGTGGATCGCGCCAAGGCGTTCTACGCGCGCCTTGGTTGGCGACTGGACGCCGATTTCTCGTCGGGCAACGACTGGCGCGTGATCCAGTTCACGCCGCCGGGCTCGGCCTGCTCGGTGATCTTCGGCAGGAACGTGACGGCCGCAGCGCCCGGCTCGGCGCGAGGCCTGTACCTGATCGTTTCCGATCTGGAGGCGGCCCGGCAGGACCTGGTCGACCGCGGCATCGCGGTCAGCGCGCCATTCCACGGTGCCGGCGACGTTCATGCCGGGCCCGACGAGCCCTATCTGTTCGGCAGCGTTCGGGTTGGCGGTGTCGACCCGAAACGCGGCAGCTACAGCTCATTCGCATCGTTCAGCGACCCCGACGGCAATGGCTGGCTGTTCCAGGAGGTCACGACACGGTTGCCCGGTCGCGTCGCAGGCGACGGCACGATATTCGCTTCGGCGACCGATCTGGCGGCGGCGCTGCGCCGTGCAGCGATCGCACATGGCGAGCACGAGACGCGGACCGGCGGTCACGACGAGAATTGGCCGGATTGGTACGCCGACTATATCGTCCGCGAGCAGGCCGGCCAGCCGCTGCCGTCGTGAAGCAACGGCATTCTCATTCGACAAGGAAGCCATCGCCGAGACCAAGCATTCGGCGACATCGAGAACCGGCTCGGCTTCCATGTTGGTCAACTCGGCAGCTAACGGAACCGCTGCAGCGCTCGATCGGTTGGGAGGGCAGGCGGTCACGCCGATGTCGCCTTTCACCGGTACGGAGCGCCGGTGCTCAAAAAAGCAAACAAGGAGAATTGAGATGATCCGCAAGGCAACAGCAGTCTGGAAGGGCACCGGTCGCGACGGGACCGGTCATCTCTCGAGCGAATCCGGCGTGCTCGCGCAGACGCCCTATTCGTTCAAGACCCGCTTCGAGAACGAGAAAGGGACCAATCCCGAGGAGTTGATTGCGGCGGCGCACGCCGGCTGCTTCACCATGGCGTTGGCCTTCGGCCTTCAGATGGCAGGGTTCACGCCGGATGAGCTCTCGACGGAGGCAGCCGTCACCCTCGAGCCCGAAGGCAAGGGATTCAAGATCAGCAAGTCCGCGCTGACCCTGCGGGCGAAAGTGCCGAATCTCGACGACGCCGGCTTCGCCCGCCTCGCCGGCGAGGCCGAGAAGAACTGCCCGGTGTCGAAGGTGCTCAACGCCGCGATCACGCTCGACGCCAAGCTGGTTTAGAGGCGAGCGCTTGCTTTGGGTCCATCCGGTTCTAGAGCATGATCCGGAAAAGTGTGCAGCGGTTTTCCGAAAAGATCGTGCTCAAACAATAACCTAAAGCGCGATGACGATTCATCCTAATCGCATCGCGCTTTAGGAACCGGGTGGACTCGCGTGCATTGCGTGGCTTTCGGCCGGACGGCCGAACGCATATATGATGCGACGGATGCAGAACGGGACAACGCGATCAATTGGGAGCGGACAGATGACGACGGAACGCGCAGTTTTGGCCGGAGGCTGCTTCTGGGGCATGCAGGATCTCATCCGCAAGCAGCCGGGCGTGATCTCCACCCGCGTCGGCTACACTGGCGGCCACGTGAAGAACGCCACCTACCGCAATCACGAAGGCCATGCCGAAGCGATCGAGATCATGTTCGATCCCGCCAAGACCAGCTTCCGCACCATGCTGGAGTTCTTCTTCCAGATCCACGATCCCACCACGCTCAATCGCCAAGGCAATGATCTTGGCACCAGCTACCGCTCGGCGATCTTCTACACGAGCGAGGAGCAGAAGCGGATCGCCGAAGACACCATTGCCGATGTCGAGGCGTCTGGCCTGTGGCCCGGCAAGGTGGTGACCGAGGTCGCGCCCGCAGCCGAGTTTTGGGAAGCCGAGCCGGAGCATCAGGATTATCTCGAACGTTATCCTGACGGCTACACCTGCCACTTCATCCGGCCAGGCTGGAAGCTGCCGCGGCGCGCGGCTGCGGTGGGAAGTTAGCGCGCATCAGTGCGCCGTCAGTTCCGGAGTTGCGCCGTCAACTCGCGCGCGGTGCGCATGTCGGCGATTTCGGCGCCCTCCGTGAACGAACCCAAGACATTCTTCAGAACGGCCAGAGCGTCCGCATTCTGGCCGGCCCCCATTTTGAATCGCGCGAGGCTGATCGCGCAGCGCAGCTCCCAGAAGCGCGCGCCCTGCTGGTCGGCAATTTCCATGGCCTCGCGAAAGCGCGTCTCGGCGTCGCCCGCATGCCGCGCGCTCCTGAGCATCAACTCTCCCTTGATGCGGATCAGTTCCGGCAGGTACCAGAGCTCCTGCCGGTCGTTGCAACGGGTCAGGACGTCCTCGATGACGTCGAGACCGCGGTCGACCTGGCCGGCTTCGCCAAAGCACGCCGCGAGTTCGCCAAGCAGGGGAAGAAAGCGCGGCAAGAAGCGCGCATCGCCGGCGCGATTGAGTTCTTCGCGCAGCAGCGGCAGGCCGATCGCGACGTCGCCGCGCTTGGCGACGACTGCCGCATTGAAGGCCCTTGCCCACAGGCCCCACAGCCGGATCGCGTGCCGCTCGGTGTGCTCGAGCAACTCGTTGCCGTGGCGCTTGGCGGCGTCGAGATCGCCGGCCCAGAAGGCGATCGGGCAGGCCGCCTGCCCCAGCACGCTGCAGAAGGTCAGGGCGTGGCCATTAGCCCGGCCTTCCTCGATGTTTCTTGCCGCCAGCGCCTGGGCCTGGTCGGCGAGACCCTGCAGCCACAGGATGCGGGCCCGGAAGTATTGCGTCGAGATCCTGAGATCGAGCGGGAAGATCTTCGGCTTCTCTGCCAGCACATGCAGCGATGCATGCACCCGGTCGATGCGCAGGCGCGCGTCGTTCTGGTCGCCGAGATAGTGCAGCGCGACAGCCATCAGCCGGTCCCCCAGCATGAGGTCCGTCTTGTCAGGGGAGTTCGCCGCCGCGATCGCAAAGCGATCGGCGAAGGCACGGGCCTTGCCGAATTGCCCGTTGTTGAACTGGTCGATGCACAGGCCCCACAGCGCGCGCAGGCGGAAATCCTTGTCGTCGAGCTTGTCCGCCAGCGCGAGAGTCGTCTCCAGGATCGGGCGCGCCTCGCGCGCGCGGCCTTCGCCATACATCAGCGACCAGCCGAGCGCCGACAGCAGCTGCATGCGAATGCGATCGTCGCCCCCGGTGTCTCCGAGCGCTGCAAGCGCCGTTCTGGTGCGTTCGCGGCATTCGGCGAACAACGAAAGGCGCACCCACAGCGTGACCGCGGCCGCAGTCAGCGCGACACCGAGCCTTGCGTCGCCGTCGGGCGCGAAGGCCCAATCCAGCGCCGCGCGCACATTGTCCAGCTCGCCCGCGTAGATGCTCAGCCATTCGGGCAGCGGTGTCGATGCATCGGCCTCCGCGTGCTCGAAGAAATCTCGAAAATGCTCGGCATGGCGCCGCGCGAACTGCCTGACTTCACCGAGCTCGTTCAGCTTCCCGAGCGCGTAGGCGCGCGTGGTGTCGAGCAGGCGATAGCGCAGCGCCCGCGAACCGGATGGCGAGATCAGCGATTTGGTCACCAGGCTGTCGATCGCCTCTAGCGTCTCCGAGGTGCTGAGGCCCTCGCCGGATGCGACCGCGGCGGCCGCCTCCGGCGCGAATGGTCCGGCAAACACCGACAGTCGCCGCAAGGTGGCGCTTTCGGCCGGAGGCAGCAGGTCGTAGCTCCAGTCCAGGGCCGCGGCCAGTGTCTGGTGCCGCGGCACGGCCGTGCGCCGTCCCCGCCATTGCAGCGAAAAGCGGCTGTCGAGCAGGGAAGCCGTGCCGGCGATGCCGTACGCATTGACACGGCCCGCCGCAAGCTCGATCGCCAGCGCAATGCCGTCGAGACGCCGGCAGATGTTCGCGACCAGCGGCGCTTCTTCCGCGCTGAGCTGGAACGGACCCGAGCTCTGCGCGATGCGCTCGACGAAGAGCTGAGCCGCGGGATAGGCGAGGACCCCGGCGACATCGATGCCCTCCCGCTCCGGCGGACAATCCAGCGGGAACAGCCGAAAGATGCGCTCGCCTTCGCTGCGGAACGACTCGCGGCTGGTCGCGAGAACGCGAAGCTGCGGCGCTTCGCGAACGATGCGCTCGACGAGTGGAGCCAGCGTGTCCAGCACGTGCTCGCAACTGTCGAAGATCAGCAGGGCCGGTCCGGTCCTCAGGAATGTCAGAATGGCCGGCGTCGGGTCCTCCGCGCTGACGGTCAGTCCGAGGACCGAGGCGATGGTGGTGGTGACGTGGCTGGCGTCCCGCAGCGGGCCGAAATCGACGAAGAAGACGCGTCCGCCGAAATCCGCCGAGCGGCGATGCCCGACCGTGACGGCGACGGCCGTCTTGCCGATGCCGCCCGGGCCGACCACCGTCATGAAGCGATGCAGCGTCAATCCGGTTGAAATCTTCTCGATCACCTCCTCTCGTCCGATCATCTTTGCAAGCTGAGCAGGCAGGGAGCGAGGAGTGACGATTTCGGCTGGCGTTGAGGAGACCGGCGGAGCCGCTTGAGCGAACGGCGCGACAAAGCAATAGCCGCGGCCGGGCACGTTGAGGACGTAACGGGCCGACTTGCCGGTGTCGCCGAGCGCCTTGCGCAGCGCTGCGACGTGGAAGCGCAGGCTGCCCTCGTCGACATTCACGTCGGCCCAGATGCGCTTGACCAACTCCCTCTTGTCGATGACTTCGCCGGGGCGCTCGGCAAGCAAGATCAGAATATCGAGCGCGCGGCCGCCGATGTGAAGCGGCGCCCCCTCCTTCTCCAGGAGCCGGGACTTTGGAAACAGCCGAAATGGCCCGAATGAAATGTGTGAGTCGTGATTACTTTGAGCTGGCACGTGCCATTGCCCCCTCGACGGGAGTCAAAAAGGTATTTCGTTGTGGTCTAGCAGAACGACGCGTCCAGTAAACTGGCCGAAAGCCGCATGGCAGATAGACCTGCGCAGATGGCATGGGTTTGCTTCGGCCCGCCAAAATAGTGCCTTTGAAAGAAGGGTTTAGGTTGGCATGTCAAGGCGACGGCCTGGACTCGCGCCGGCAGGCGGACCATTGCGGCTCCCGGCCGCTCGGTCCGTAAATTCGGCGCAAGGCCGCTCACGCATCGACATGCGACATCTGGCGCTGCTCCGCCGTGACGATCCGCGCCGATAGCGTGACGAGACCCATCAATGCGGCCAGCAGCCAAAACGCCATCGGCAATCCGCCAAGGCTTGCGACGAAGCCCACGCCGGCAGGACCGATCAGGACCCCTGCGTAGCCTGCAGTCGTGATCGCCGCGACCGCAAGTCCGGTTGGCATCACCGTTTGCCGCGCCGCCCGCCGAAATAGCACCGGCACGAGATTTGACGCGCCGAGCCCGATCAGCAAGAATCCGCCGATGGCGACCGCTGCAATGGGCGCCGTGAGCAGCACGACAAAACCGGCGATCGCTATGAGGCTGCCCCAGAGCAATGTCGTGCGGTCCCCGATGCGCGCAACGACCGCGTCGCCGCCGAGCCGGCCTATCGTCATCGCGATCGAGAACGCGATGTAGCCGGCTCCGCCTTGCGCCTCGGTGACGAGCCCCGCGCCGATCACGAGCAGCGCGCCCCAATCGAGCATCGCGCCTTCGACCAGGAAGGTGATGGCGCCGAGCAGCGCAAGCAGCAGCACCGATCCGTGCGGCAGCACGAACAGCGGGCCCTCCTGCACCTGCACCGAGCGCAGCAGGCGTGGCCAGGTCACGAGCATCGCGATCAGCATCAGCACGGAACAGATCAGCGTGCAGGCGAGCGCGCCGAGCTGCAGCGAGAGCAGCGCCGTCATCAGCGCCGATCCGGCGAAGCCGCCGATGCTGAACAGGGCGTGGAAGCCGGACATCAGTGGGCGTCCCGCGGCGCGCTCCACCTCCACGGCGTGGATGTTCATGGCGACGTCGATCGAGCCCAGCGCGGCGCCGAACGCAAGGAGCGCCAGCGCCAGCAACAGGGGCGAGCTTGCGATCGCGAGCAGCGGCAGCACCAACGAGAGACCGAGCCCGCCTGCGACGATGATCGGCCGGCTGCCGTAGCGCGCGCTGAGAACGCCGGTCAGCAGCATCGCGACGACCGAGCCGATGCCGAGGCTGAGCAGGAGCAGCCCGAGGACACCGTCGTCGACCGCGAGTCGCGCCTTCGCGAACGGCACCAGCGGCGCCCAGCACGCGATGCCGAAGCCCGCGACGAGGAAGGCAAGCCGGGTCGCAAGGCGGGTCGCCGGCCGGTCGGCAGAAGACATGAGAACTCCGGGGAAGCAGGGGGCGGGCGGAGGACAAACCGGAGAAATGCCACGGCTTTATGGCCGAGGCGTGCTCGGATTGTCGCAGCCGGCGCCCGACAGCTGCAGGCGGACGCGCAGGCCGTTGGGCTCGTTGTCGAGCAGTTGAAGCGTTCCGTCATGCGCGGTTACGATCGCCTGTGCGATCGAGAGGCCGAGGCCGAATCCGGCCGTCTCGTCCATGGTGCGGGCGTCCTCTCCGCGCACGAAGGGCTCCAGCATTGCCGCCTTCCTTTCATCGGGAATGCCCGGTCCATTGTCGGAAACGTCAATGACGAGCTGATCCCCCGAGATCAACAGCGCGACCTCGACGTCGGTTCCGAAGCGCGTTGCGTTCTGCACGAGGTTGGTGACCGCGCGGATGATCTCGTCCGGTCGCAAGACGAACGCGGCCCTGTCAGGGCCGGAATAGCTCACCGCATGGCCACAATCGGAAAATTGCTCGCAAACCATCTCAAGCAGCGCGGCGACGTCCACCAGCGTCGGCTTGGCCGGGCTTTCACTGCGCAGCAAAGCGAGCACCGATTCGAGCATGGATTGCATCTGGTCGAGATCGTGCACGGTTTGTGCGCGTTGCGCCTGATCCTCGATATATTCCGAGCGCAGTCGCAACCGCGTGATCGGCGTGCGCAGATCATGGCTGATGGCGGCGAGCATGCGGGTCCGGTCGTTCATCAGCGCGGTGATGCGCTCGCGCATGCGGTTCAGTGCTCTGGCCGCGGACCTGATCTCCTCCGGCCCGCTTTCCGGCAGCGGCGGCGAGGACCGGTTCAAGCTGAAATTCTCCGCCGCGCGCGCGAAGGCCGACAGCGGCGAGGACAGTGCGCGACCGGCCCAGATGCCGAGCAGCGTGATGCTCGCCACCAGGAACAGCAGCGTGGAGGTCCAGAGGCCGCTGACGAAGGCCGGCATCTTGGGCGATCCGATTGTGGCTTCGAGCACGTCGTCGCCCGCCAGGTAATACCAGAGGCGGTCGTCTTCGGGCGAGGTGCCGCGAATGAGGTCGACCTTGCCGTCAAGCGGCGAGGGGATGTTCAGACGCGTTCGCTCCGGCAATGGCACGGCGGCTGCGGATAAGTTGTCCCGCAACTGCAGCTTCAGCGCCGGATAGGTTCGACTGATGGTGTCGAGCACGACGGCACGCTCCGCCTTCGGTGTATTCGCGATGATCGGCGCGATCATTTCGAACTGCTCGAGCGGCCTGTCCGCCAGCAGCTTCGGACGGTTGAGCAGGAAATATCCGGCGATCAGGACATGGATCAGGACCAGCGACACCAGCACCAGCGCTGCGATCTGGCCGCTGATCCGCCTGAAGCTGAACAGCGCCAGGATGTCGGCGGCGCGGCTCATGCTTGCTCCACCATCGGCGTGAAGATGTAGCCGCCGGTGCGGATGGTCTTGATCACGGACCTCTCTTCCGTGCGGTCGAGCTTGCGGCGCAGCCGGCTGACCAGCACGTCGATGCTGCGGCCAAAGCTGCCGCCGGGCCGGCCGCGCGTCACGCTCAGGAGATTGTCACGGGTGAGAATGCGGCCGGCCCGTTCGCAGAAAGCTTGCAGCAGATCGAACTCGGCGCTGGTCAGCGGCACCTGCGCGCCCTCGGGGTCGCGCAATTCCCGCAAGCGAAGATCGATGGTCCAACCCTGGAATTTGAGCCGCGTCGCCGTGGAGCTGGTCGCACGCCCGCTCGATTGCCGGCGCAGCACGGCGTTGATCCTGGCAACGAGCTCGCGCGGGTTGAACGGTTTTGGCAGATAGTCGTCCGCCCCCATCTCGAGGCCGAGGATCCGGTCGAGGTCCTCGCCCTTCGCCGTGAGGATGATGATCGGCGTCATGGACTCCATGCGCACGCGGCGGCACAGGCTGAGGCCGTCCTCTCCCGGCAGCATCAAGTCGAGCACGATCAGATCGACCTTGTTCTGCGAGAGGTACCGGTCCATCTCCCTGCCGTTCGTGACCGCGCCGACCGAGAACGAATGCTCGCTCAGATAGCGCGAGATGAGGTCGCGGGTCTGCCGGTCGTCCTCGACGATCAGGATGTTCTGAGTGCCATGGATCATGACTGATATCGCATCGGGAGCACCGATCATTGGTCGATTTGCGGACGATCGTCTTGGGCGGAGAACTACGGTCATGGTGCGATCCTACGGTCAGTCACGGCTCAAAGCCACCACGGGGTCGAGGAACGCGGCGCGGCGGGCGGGGAAGAAGCCGAAGGCGACCCCGATCCCGGTCGAGGTCAGGAACGCCGCGCCGATCGAATACATCGAATAAGTGACCTGAAATCCCGGCATCGCGACGTTGATCGCCATGCCGAGCAGGATCGCGATCAGGATGCCGGCAATGCCGCCGATGGAGGAGATCAGCGTCGCCTCCACCAGGAACTGCTGGAGGATGTCGCTGCGTCTCGCGCCGACCGCCATGCGCACGCCGATCTCGCTGATCCGCTCCGAAACGGACACCAGCATGATGTTCATGACGCCGATGCCGCCGACGACCAGCGAGATGACGGCGATCGCCGCCACGAGAAAGGCGAGCGTCTGCGTCGTGCTGGTGATGGTGCGGCGGATGTCGTCGGTGTTGAGGATGACGAAATCCTTGGTGTTGTGTCGCTGCGTCAAGAGCGTGGTCACCGCGTCCTGCGCCAGATTGGTCGAGACGTCGTCGCTGATGCGCAGCAGGATGCTGCGCAGCGCCCGGTCGCCGGTGAATTGCGCCTGCACGGTGGTGTAGGGCAGGTATACCGACAGGTTCTGGTTCGAGCCGAACCCGCCCTGCTGCTGGGCGATGACGCCGACGATGCGGCACGGCACCTTGCCGAGCCAGATCACCCGGCCGATCCCCGCGGACTGGTCGTCGGCGAAGAAGGTCTTGCGGGTGTTGTCGTCGATAACCGCCTGCCGCTCGATGTTGCGCACCGCATCGGCGTCGAACAGGTGTCCTTTCGCGAGCTTGGTGCCCTTGACCTGGAAATAGCTTTCGCCGACGCCGTTCACCAGCACGTTGGATTCGTTGCCGCGATAGCGCACCGTCGTGCTGGTCGAGACCGTCGGTGTGACCCCGGCAATGAAGTCCTGCCGGTCGAGCGCGCGCGCATCGCCAAGCACGAGCGTCTTGATCTTGCCGGCACGCGCGTCGCCAAAGTCCTTGCCCGGAAACACCTCGATCGTGTTGGTGCCGAGACTTGAGATGTCTGACAGCACCTTGCGCTGGGAGGCGTTGCCGAGTGCGACTACGGACGACACTGCCGCGATGCCGATGATAATGCCGAGCATGGTCAGGAAGGCGCGCAGCCGGTGCGCGGCCATCGCCACCAGCGCCATCCGCGAGGCCTCGCGCAGGCGTCCCAATGCGCCGGTCCAGCCGGCACCGCTGTCCGGAGACGTTCGCGATGCCTTAGCAGCGGGCTCCGATACGCTTGCCGTCTCCGCGCGGCGGTCGGCGACGATCCGGCCGTCCCGTAATTCGATGACGCGCTCGGCCCGGGCGGCGACATCGGCATCGTGGGTGACGATGATGATCGTTCGCCCTTCGCGATGCAGCTCCTTCAGGATCTTCAGCACCTCCTCGCCGCTGTGCCGGTCGAGTGCGCCGGTCGGCTCGTCCGCCAGGATGACCTCGGCACCGTTGATCAGCGCGCGCGCGATCGATACGCGCTGCTGCTGGCCGCCCGAGAGCTGGTTCGGACGATGGCCGCCTCTGCTGCCGACGCCCAGCCGCTCGAGCAGCCCATTCGCGCGCGAGCGCCGCTCGCGCGCATTGATGCCGGCATAGACGGCGGGGATCTCGACATTCGCCGCGGCGGAGACGTCGCCGAGCAGGTGGTAGCGCTGGAAGATGAAGCCGAAATGCTCGCGCCGCAGTGCCGCCAGTTCGTCCGCATCCAGTTCGGCAACGTTCTTGCCGGCGACGTGGTAGGCGCCCGATGTCGGACGATCGAGGCACCCGAGGATGTTGAGCAGCGTCGATTTGCCCGATCCGGACTGACCGATGATCGCGACCATCTCGCCGGGCTGGATGCACAGCGAGAGATCGTCGAGCGCCACCACCGTGGTTTCGCCGGCCACAAACTCGCGGCGAATGCTTTGCAGATCGATGATCGGGTCGGCCGGGTGAGGGATCATGTCAGAGACCTCCCCCTCCTGGCGGGCCGCCTGGCACGCCGCGTGATGCAGTCTCCTCGTTCGCTTCTCCGGTGACGACCCGTTCGCCCTCGGAGAGGCCTGACCGGATCTCGACCGTGGTGCGGTCGTTGAGGCCGGTCTTGACCTCGCGCTCGATGACCCCGCCGGACGCGTCCAGGGTGCGGACGGTGCTGCGGCCGTCGGATTTCCGCATCACCGCAAGTGCGGGGATGACCTTCACGCGCTTGGCCTCGCCGGTGACGATGTGCACCTCGGCGGTCATGTAGGTCCGCAGCGCAAGATCCTTGTTCGGGACGTTGAAAACGCCGATGTAGTAGATGGCGGTGCTGGTGGAGCTCGACGAACTCGTGCTCGACGTCGACGTCGTGGTGGTCGAGGAGAAGCTGGCGTCGCTCTTGATCGATTCGGGCGCCGGCTCGATCTGCTCCAGCCGGGCCTCGTAACGATGATCCTGGTCGCCCAGGATCGTGAAGTACAGCGGCTGTCCCGGCCTGACCTTGACGATGTCGGCTTCGGAGATCTCGGCCCGCACGGTCATGGTCTCGAGCTGGCCGAGCACGACGATGGTCGGCGCGGACTGCACCGCGTTGACCGTCTGTCCCTCCTGCACCACGGTGGCCAGCACCGTGCCGTCGATCGGCGCGGTGATACGGGTGTAGTCGAGGTTCACCCGCGCCGTCTCGACGCTGGCTTCGGCCCCCACGATCAGCGCTTCGAGCGCCGCAATCTGGGCCCGGGTCTGCCGCACGGTCGAATCCGCGCTGTCGAAATCGCTGCGCGATGTCGCGCGCTGCGCCAGCGTCGCCTGCTGGCGTGCGAGGTTGGCTTCGGCCAGCACCAGCGCGGCTTCCTTCTCGACCCTCTGCGCGCGGTAGTTCTTCAGCGAGGCCTCGGAGCTGCGCAGATCGTTCTGCCTGGTGACCGGATCGATCTGGGCAATGACGTCGCCGGCCTTGACGCTGTCGCCGACACGGACGTTGAGCGCGGTGATCCGGCCGGACACTTGGGCGCCGACGGCGGTCAGCCGCGCCGGCTTGAGCGTGCCGCTGGCGAGCACCTCTTCGCGCAGGTCGCTCACGGCTACTGGCGCGGTGATGTAGGACTGCGCCTTGCTCGATGTGCCGGGAAAACGTGTGGCCGCCACGACGCCGGTTGCGATGATGGCGACCAGGGCGGCGGCGATCTTCAATCGCCTCGCGGTGATGATATCAGTCACTTCACCGTCTCCCGGAAGTGAGGTCCCGTGTTGCTGTCCACGATGATCGGCGTCGATATGTCGACCGGATCGGACCAGCCGCCGCCGAGCGCCTTTGCCAGCGAGATGTAGTCCCTGGCCGCCAATACCTTGCTCTGGATCAGCGAATCCTCGGCCGAATAGAGCGAACGTTCGGCGTCCAGCACGTCGATGAAGCTGGCGCTGCCGGTCTCGAACAGCGATCGCGACAGCTTTGCGGCCTCGCGGTAGTTCTTGGTAGCTTCGGTCAGCTTGGCGGCACGCACGCGTTCCTGCGACAGCGAGACCAGGGCGTTCTCGACGTCCTCGAGTGCGGTGAGCAAGGTCGAATGGAATGTCGCGAACGCCTGGTCGCGCTGCGCCTCCGCGATCTTCACCGTGGCTAGCCGCTTGCCCGCGTCGAACACCGGCACCGTGACCGAAGGTCCGACCGACCAGCTCACGCTGGAATATTTGGCGAGGTCGCCGACGCGCATCGCGGAGGTGCCGACCGAGCCGGTCAACGACACCGCCGGATAGCGATCGGCCTCGGCCGCGCCGATCTTGGCGGTGGCCTGCGCCAGCTTGCGCTCGGCGCTGGCGACGTCGGGACGGCTCGTCAGAAGATCCGCGGGCAGCCCCGTCGGCAGGGGCATGCGCGGTGCCGGCACTGGCGCTGACTTCGCCATCAGCGTGGCGACGCCGTCGGGCGGCCGTCCGAGCAGGATGCCGAGCCGATGGATGTCCGCGGCGAGCGCCGCCTGATAGGTCGGAACGTTGGCTTCGGTGCTCGCGGCCTGTGCGGTGGCCTTGGCGAGATCGACGGCGTTGCCGCTGCCGGCCTCGTATTTGCTGCGGGTGAGCTTCTCGGTGTCGCGCTGCGAGACCGACGTGCGCTGCGCCAGCGCGATGCGCGCCTGATAGCCGCGCGCGTCGACATAATAGGCGGCAACGTCGCCGATCAGCGTGACGAGGCTGTCGCGCAGATCCTCCTCGGCCGATTGCTGCCCACGCACCGCCGCCTCGATGTTCCGCTTCGTGCCGCCGAACAGGTCGAGCTCCCAGCTCGAATCGAAGCTCGCCTGGTGCAGCGTATAGGGTGCAGTGTCGACTACGGCCGAGGCGGAGCCGGCGCTGATCTTGTTGTCGGTCACCGAGGTCGAGCCGCTGACGGAAGGAAACAGGCCGGCGCCGGTCTCTTGCACCGTTGCGCGCGCCTGGCGGATGAGCGCCTTGGCTTTGGCGACACTCGGGTTGGCTTCGACGGCCTGTTCGATCAGACGGTTGAGCAGGGGATCGCGCAGCCGCAGCCACCAGCGATCCAGCGTACCGCTCTGCCGGCGCGATACCGGCTCGGCGCTCCAGTGCGCGGGCATGTCGAGCCTTGGCGGCCCGGCATAGTCCGGGCCGACGGCGCAGCCAGCCAATGTCGCGCCCAGCATCAGTGCGACGCAGGCCGATCCGGCGCGCAACAGGGGCGGCGTCGAGTGATGGTTCTCTTCTGCGGATGGTGTGGGAACTGCGACGAACAAGTTTGACGGCATCAAATCGGCTGAGATCCATTGGCCTTGCGGGCGATGCCCATGGCCGTCGGAAGGGGTAGTCCGGCCAGGCCCCACTAGCCGCCCGATCGTGGCCTTTCGGCAGCCCGAATGTTGCTGGATGTAAACAGATGTTGCGAGCTATCTCGGCGCCGGCCGGGCAGCACATCGGCCCTGTTTCGCCGTCGCGTCAAGCCCATCACGCAAAAATATTCCACTTTTACCGAAATTCGGATTTGTCGTATGTGTCGCCCCATCCTGGCTCATCCTTGAGGGGCGATCATGTGGTCGTCATGTTCGCGAGCTGGGCTTGCCGTGGACGCGGCAGCGTCGGGCGCGACAAGCCAAGGGCAGGGCGGATTGCTCTCCGTGAGCCCAAGGCTGCGTGCGGACGAACGGCGCTGTCAGGTTCGTCTCGTCTGTAAGTTTCCGGCTCTGTCGACAGGCTGGGAAAACTGCGGCGAAATGGCGGGCCGTGCGTACGGCAAAACCGTGTGGTCCTGGCCGTCGTTGCTACGGTCAAGCTCTTGCGGATGCGGCATTGGCGTCAACCGGCGCGGTGCCGGCGACTTTCGCGGGAGTGAGGGAGGCCAGAACGAACTCGGCTCCCAGGAGAGCGCGGCATAAGCCGTCCGACCATCGCGCAGGGAAGGCCGAGTGATTGGCTACACCTGTATGCTGCTGTGCGGTCTTCTTTGCGCTGCATTTTGCGCAGCAGACCGCGGGTGCTGGTTGAGCACCCGGCCTTCCCTGTGCCCTCTTGGACGAGAGGGTGGAGTGATCAAGCAAAGCTCGGGCGAATTGAGCCGCGAGAACGTGAAGCCGCGTCTGCGGCCACACATTCGCTGTCATCGCCCGGCTTGCCGCCTTCGCTCAAGCTTCGGCGGGCCAGGCACCCTTGTGGCCTCGGCGTAGCCTTGGCGGAGCCGGGACCGGGCGATCCAGTACTCCGAGACGGCAGTGATCGATCGATAGGCCGCGGCGTACTGGATTTCCCGCCCGCGCGGGGAATGACCGCGTCAGCTGTTGAGGACACCGGTGCGCTCGCAATGACGACCTGGAAAGAGCGAGCGCCACACCTCACTCTCGTGCCCCGGACGCAGCGCAGCGTCGCTTCGACGGTGCGCTGCAGGGCCGGGGCCCATCTCTCCGAACAGTCCGTGTGGCATGGGTCCCGGCTCTGCGAAACAGCGCTTTGCGCTGCATCGCGTCCGGGACGTGCAAGAACCCGATCACCACGAAATCGGAATCTTCTGCGCGAATCCGCCCAGATCCGACTCGGGGTTCAGCGGCTGGCGATCCAGCGGCCGGTTGTTGTTGCCGCGCGCGAACGAGGTGCCGGGCGGCAAGGCGTAGTCGGTGAACTTGCGCTCGCCGGGCAGCACTTCGGTCCCGCCATCCAGCCACGACCGCTTGCTCACATAGATGCGCGTGCGGGGACCGGACTGGTAGGATCGGTTGGGGCCGCGCGGACCGTATTCATAGACGGCATGCGTCGTCTGTTGCTGATCGCGCTTGCCGGTGGCTGCGCCATGCGCAGTGAGGGTCGAGGCGAGGAGGGTGACCAGCACCGTTCTGGTCACGACGAGCGCGGTCATCGGAAGATACCCCATGCAACTTCATGATGCCGTCGCCTCTCGCACCGGCTGGAGAGGCTGTAAAGAATTCTGGCGTTGCGCGATGTTGCTGCGCGCTTGCGCGGACGGGCTGCGGGCCCGGCAGCGCGCATCTCGTTCGTTCGCCGCCGAAAGGCTCGCACGGCCGTCATGGCGGCCGCACTCGAGCGACTGATCCGCAAATCAATCTCAACGACTGGAAACGATCCAGCAATCTCAAAGCCACATCGCGGCCACAGCCGTTTCGTTTCAGAGCAGGAGGTGCTCCTGAGGTGTGGAATGTCGGTGTTGCGGGTCTTGCTGATCGCGGTGGCGATGAGTGGTGTATCGATTGCGAGTTCAATTCCCGTCGTGCTGATGCCGCAGCCGGCGGCAGCGCAGGGCGTGGAGACCATCGTGGTCGAAGGTAACCGCCGCGTGGAAGCCGAGACGGTCCGCTCCTATTTCAGACCCGGCCCCGGCGGGCGCCTCGATCAATCCGCCCTCGATGACGGGCTCAAGGCGTTGATCGGGACAGGCCTGTTCCAGGACGTGAAGATCAGTCAGTCCGGCGGCCGCCTCGTGGTGTCGGTGGTGGAAAATGCCGTGATCGGCCGCATTGCCTTCGAGGGCAACAAGAAGATCAAGGACGAGCAGCTCTCGGCCGAGATCCAGTCCAAGCCGCGCGGGACCTTCTCGCGGGCGCTGGTACAATCCGACACGCTGCGCATCGCCGAGATCTATCGGCGCTCGGGCCGCTACGACGTGCGCGTCACGCCTGAGATCATCGATCAGCCGAGCAATCGCGTCGATCTCGTCTTCACGGTCGAGGAGGGGGTAAAGACCTCGGTCAAGTCGGTCGAGTTTATCGGCAACAGTGCCTTCTCGGCCTCGCGATTGCGCGACGTCATCAAGACCCGTGAGAGCAACCTGCTCAGTTTCCTCGCCAGTAACGACATCTATGATCCCGATCGCGTCGAGGCCGATCGCGACCTGATTCGTCGCTTCTATCTCAAGAACGGTTTCGCCGACGTCCAGGTCGTCGCCGCGCTCACCGAATACGATCCGGAGAAGAAGGGCTTTCTCGTCACCTTCAAGATCGAGGAAGGGCAGCAATACCGGGTCGGGTCGGTGAGTTTCCGCTCCAGCATTCCCAATTTCGACGCAAATTCGCTGCGCGTCTATTCGCGCGTCCATGTCGGTTCGCTCTACAACGTCGAAGCGGTCGAGAAGTCGACCGAAGAGATGCAGATCGAGGCCTCGCGCCGCGGCTATTCCTTCGCCGTGGTGCGGCCCGGCGGCGACCGCAATTTTGGGGCGCACACCGTCTCCGTCGTGTTCAACGTCGACGAAGGCCCGCGGAGCTATATCGAGCGCATCAACATCCGCGGCAACACGCGCACGCGCGATTACGTGATCCGTCGAGAATTCGATCTCTCGGAGGGCGATGCCTACAACCGCGCGCTGGTCGACCGCGCCGAGCGGCGGCTGAAGAACCTCGACTACTTCAAGAGCGTCAAGATCGTCACCGAGCCCGGCTCGTCGAGCGATCGCGTCATCCTGATCGTCGACATGGAGGAGAAATCGACCGGCGACTTCTCGATCTCGGGCGGCTACTCCACCTCCGACGGTGCGCTGGCCGAAGTCTCGATCTCCGAGCGCAATCTGCTCGGGAAGGGGCTCTACGCCAAGGCGTCGGTCAGCTACGGCCAGTATTCGCGCGGCATATCGTTGTCCTTCGTCGAGCCTTACCTGCTCGACTACCGGATGGCGCTCGGCTTCGACACCTACTGGCGCCAGCAATTGTCGAACAGCTATACGAGCTACGGCGTGACCACGCTGGGCTTCTCGCCGCGCATCGGCCTTGCATTGCGCGAGGATCTCTCGCTCCAGCTCCGCTACTCGCTCTATCAGCAGAGCATCACGCTCGCCAGCGCCTACAACAATTGCAACAACAATGCCTCGAACACATCACTGGCGTTCAATCCGACGCCAGCCTACATCAAGAACGTCCTCGGCGGCGTGGATCCGACCAATTCGACCGATTCGGGCGTCTACGGATACGGCTGCTATGGCGACGGCGAGTCGAGCCTGCCGGTCCGCAAGGAGCTGGCGAACGGCGCGACCTGGACGTCGGCGCTCGGCTACACGCTGAACTACAACACGCTCGACAACACCAAGAACCCGACAGAGGGGTTGCTGGTCGACTTCAAGCAGGATTTTGCGGGCGTCGGCGGCGACGTCACCTACCTGAAGACGGCGCTGGACACCAAGTACTACACGCCACTCGTGCTCGATATCGTCAGCGTGATCCATTTCCAGGGCGGTCTCCTCAGCAAGCTTGGTAGCCAGGAGCTGCGCATGCTTGATCATTTCCAGATGGGGCCGAATCTCGTGCGCGGCTTCGCCTCCAACGGCATTGGTCCGCGCGACATCACCTATCGGAGCTTGGGCACCAACGGCGATTCGCTTGGCGGCACCAAATATTGGGGCGCGTCGATGGAGTTGCAGATGCCGTTCTGGTTCCTGCCCAAGGAAGTCGGCTTGAAGGGCGCAGTCTACGCCGATGCCGGATCGCTCTGGGGCTACCAGGGTCCGACCTCATGGTCGGCCACGGGCGAAGTCAACACCAAGGCCTGCCCGACCTGCGGACTTCAATATGACGACGGCAATGTGGTGCGCTCGTCGGTCGGCGTCGGCCTGATCTGGGCCTCGCCGTTCGGGCCGTTGCGCTTCGACTATGCCGTGCCGATCACGAAAGGAAAATACGACGTGGTTCAGGAATTCAGGTTCGGCGGCGGCACGTCATTCTAGCCGCCAAGTATCCGCCGGCAGGTGTCGACGAACACCTGTGCGCCGGTGACGATATCGGCATCGGCGGTGTTCTCGGTCCAATGGTGGCTGATGCCGCCGATCGACGGCACGAACAGCATGCCCGCGGGCATGACGGTCGCCAGCATCTGCGCATCGTGCCCGGCGCCGCTGGGCATGCGGATGGATCGGCCGCCGGCCAGGGCTTTGCTCGCGGCCTCGATCGCATCCTGAAAGCCGGAATTCATCATGGCGGGCGCACCAGTGCGCAGTTTCTCGACGGCGACGGTGCAGGGACCGTTCGAACTGGCCTCCTCCGCCATGGTCCGCAGCAATTGCTCCAGCCGCGCGATCACGGCCGGATCGTCGTCGCGGATCTGGAACAGCATCTCTGCGCCACCCGGAATGATGCTCGGCGCGCCCGGATCGAGCGTGATGCGACCGGTGGTCCAGACCGTGCGCGGGCCGCATGCAGCCGGAAAGCGTTCGTCGATCGCGACGCAGAATTTTGCCAGCGCGAGACCGGCATCCTTGCGCACCGCCATGCGCGTGGTGCCGGCGTGGTTCTGCTCGCCGGTAAAATTGATCTGGTACTGCCAGATGCCGACGATGGAGGTCACGACGCCGATCGCGAGGCGGCCGCTTTCGAGCGTGTCGCCCTGCTCGATATGCGCCTCCAGATATCCGACGTGCCGCCCCTGCTCGACGGTGACGCGCGGGCGCCCGGCGAGACCCATGTCGGCAAGCGCATCGCGCATGGTGCGGCCGCTGCTGCGGTCGCGTGCGGCATCGATGTCGGCCTCGGTGACCTGCCTGACATAGGAGCGCGAGCCGAGGAAATGGCCGAAATGTCCCTCCTCGTCGCACCAGGCGGCGACTTCGACCGCGCCTTTCACGGAGGGATCGGCATTGAGAACCCTAGCGGCTTCGAGCGCGTAGACGACGCCGAGCGGGCCATCGAGCCAGCCGGCGTAGTTCTGGCTTTCCAGATGCGATCCCGCCAGCAGCTTCGGCCCGGGCTTGGCGCTGGTGCCGAAGACATTGCCGATGCCGTCGATCGCGGCGTTGAGGCTCGCCTCGGGCAGCTTGTGCATCAGCCAGTCGAGCGATTGCTTATGCGGCTCGGAGAAGGTCGGCTTGTGCACGCCGGTCTTGTAGGCCCCGATGGCGCGCAGTGCATTGAGGTCGGCGAGAACGCGCTTGCCGTCGGCGCGGGGCTGGGTGTCAGGCATGTTCGGCAACCTTCAGTGCCTCGGTGCGGATCTCCTCGACCAGCCGCTCCTTGAGCTGGACGAATTCCGGCGTGGTCTTGATCTTGTAGGAACGCGGATGCGGCAGGTCCACGTTGATCTCAGCCTTGATGCGGCCGGGGCGTGCGCTCATGACGATGACGCGGCTGCCGAGGAAGATGGCTTCCTCGATGTCGTGGGTGACGAACAGCACGGTCTTCTGGTCGCGCTCCCAGATCCCGAGCAGCATCTCCTGCATCAGGGCGCGGGTCTGGTTGTCCAGCGCGCCAAAGGGCTCGTCGAGCAGCAGGATTTTTGGATCATTGGCGAGCGCACGCGCGATCGCCGTGCGTTGCTGCATGCCGCCGGAGAGCTGCTTCGGCCAGTGGTTCTCGAAGCCCGACAATCCGACCTGGCGGATGAAGGTATCCGCGGTCTTGTTCCGCTCCGTCTCGGATACGCCGCGCTCGCGCAGGCCGAAAGCGATGTTCTCGCGCACGGTCAGCCAGGGAAACAGCGTGTAGGACTGGAACACCATGCCGCGATCCGCACCGGGGCCGGTTACCTCGCGTCCGTCGAGCGTGACACGCCCGCTGGTGGGACGGTCGAGGCCGGCGACGATACGCAGCAGCGTAGACTTGCCGCAGCCGGAGGGGCCAAGGATGGTGACGAAGTCGTTGTTGCCGATGATGAGGTCGGTCGGCTCCAGCGCCCTGGTCGGGGCGTTGCCGTGGCGCGCGGGGAAGGTCCGCGAAACCTGTTCGATCCTGAGCGTCGTCATGCCAGCTTCCAGGGAAACAGCCAGGCGTTGAATGCCTTGAACAGGAAGTCCGAGAGCAGGCCGATCAATCCGATCACGATGATGCCGAAGATGATCTGGCCGGTGTTGAGCAGCGCCTGGCTGTCCGTGATCATGTGGCCGATGCCGGAGGACGAGCCGATCAGCTCGGCGACGATGACGTAGGTCCAGGCCCAGCCCAGCACCAGCCGCAGGATTTCTGCGATCTCCGGCGCGGAGGAGGGCAGCAGCACCCGCCGGATGATGCCGCGGTCGCTGGCGCCCAGCGTGTAGGCGGCCTCAACCAGGTCCCGCCGCGTGGCGCCGACAGTCACCGCGACCATCAGGATGACCTGGAACACCGAGCCGATGAAGATGACGAGCAGCTTTTGCAGCTCGCCGATGCCGGCCCAAAGGATCAGCAACGGGATGAAGGCGGAGGCGGGCAAATAACGAGCGAAGGACACGAACGGTTCGAGGAACGCTTCGATCGGCTTGTAGGCGCCCATCAGCACCCCGAGCGGCACCGCGATGATCGCGGCGAGTGCGAAGCCGCCGACGACGCGCCAGATCGTCATGCCGATGTCGAACAGGAAGCCGTGCTTGGTGAGCAGCTCAACGCCCTCCTGCACCATGGTCAGCGGATTGGCGAGGAAGGTCTTCGACACATGGCCGCCGAACGTCGCCCACGACCAGAGGGCGACGAACAGCACGAAGAACGCAAGGCCGTAGGCCGCGCGCTGCTTCGATGTCACGGGATCCAGAGGACGCATCAAATTGTCTATCCGAATGGTGCGCCGGCTCCGCCGCTGGCGGAACCGGCAGCTCGAAGAAATTTACTTGATGAAGCTCGCGTCGTAGAGGTCCTCGACCTTCGGCACGGACTTGATGATGCCGATCTCGAGCAGGAGCTCGGCGGCCTCCTTGTTGAAGGTCAGGAAGTCGCCGGCGAAGAACTTCTGGTTCGCGGCCTTGTCCTGCCAGCGCAGATATTTCGCCGAGTTGCCGAACTGCTCGCCGGTCTGCTTCACGTCGGCGCCCATGATCTCATAGGACTTGGCCTGGTCCTTGGCGATCATGTCGAGCGCCTCGAAATAGCTGTCAGCGAGCGCCTTGGCAGCCTTGGGATTCTCGCTCAGGAACTTCGGCGTGCAGCCAAAAGTGTCCATGACCATCGGGTAGTCGAGCGTGGTGGCGATGATCTTGCCCTTGTCGGGCGCGGCACGAACCGTCGACAGATACGGTTCATAGGTCATCGCCGCATCATTCTGGCCGGAGACAAAGGCTTGCGCCGCGGCCGCCGGCTCGAGGTTCACCACGGTGACATCCTTCGTGGTGAGGCCGTTCTTCTTGAGCATCCAGGCCAGCGCGAAATAGGGCGAGGTGCCCGGCGCGGAAGCCGCAACCGTCTTGCCCTTCAGGTCCTTGATCGCGGCGACGTCGTTGCGCACGGCCATGCCGTCGGCGCCATAGCTCTTGTCGAGCTGGAAGATCTGCTTGGTTGCGACGCCATTGGCGTTCCAGGAGATCCAGGTCTCGACCGTGGTCGCCGCGCACTGGATGTCGCCGGAGGCGATCGCAAGGTGGCGGTCCTTCTGCGGAATCTTCTTGATGGTGACGTCGAGGCCGTTCTTCTTGAAGATTCCGGCCTCCTTCGCCAGCGTCAGCGGCGCGAAGCCGGTCCATCCGGAGATGCCGACGCCGACCTTGACGTCGTCGGCGAGCACCGGGGTCGTGGCCGCGAGAGCAATGATTGTCGCAAATACCTTTGAGCTACGCATGATTGTCGTCCTCTTGCCGATCGATGGTTTGACGTCCTGTTGATCACTGTCGGCCCATCTGGACCGTTGCCCGACGCGTTGCACGAATTGTGCCGACATGTCCTCTCAGCCTCCCTTGAATCGGGCGACAAGGCGGTGAGAGTCACCGGGATAGAGCAGGCGCACCGCGGTGATGGTGCGTGCGCTGCGCCAGGTGTAGCGGTCGATCACGAGGCAGGGCGCGCCGACGGCGATGTCGAGCGCTTCCGCCGTGCGGTCGTCCGCAACGATGGCGCTGATCGTATGCTCGGCTTCGGTCCATGGGACATGGTGAAGCAGCCAGGAGCCCGGCGGCTCGCGCGAGAAATCCGCGGTCGCGGCATTCGGTACGGATGAGAGATCAATCAGCCTGTCCTCGACCGCGAACGGAACGTTGTCGGCGCTATGCCGGCAGGTGATCGCGACCACCTTGCCGGCCTTCTTCGCGCCGAGACGGTCGCGGTCGGCAGCGGTCGACGCGCGCAGCTTGAGGCCGATCAGCTCGTAGCCGTACGAGCGTCCGAGCGCGGTGATCTCGGCGCGGATGTCGGCGATCTTGAGCACCGCCGACTGATGCTGCGGCCGGCGTACGAACGAGCCGGCGCGCCGCCGCCGCTCGATCAGGTCGGCCTGTGCCAGCTCCGACAGCGCCTTGTTCACGGTCATGCGCGAGCAGCCGTAGCGCTCGACCAGTTCGTGCTCGAAGGGAATACGATGTCCGGGCGGCCACTCGCCGGTCAGGATGCGCTTCTCGATGTCGGCGCGAATGCGTTTGTAGAGCGTCGGCTTGTCGGCTGCGTCAGCGGCGAGGCTCATGCGACGAGCCTCCGCACTGCTGCGTTGAAGTGTTCGCGTGCCGTCTGGCGAAGTCTGTGCCGGCCGCCCTCGACGACCTTGTCGCCGCCGGCCCAGACGCAGTCGATCGCACCGCTGCCGGCTGCAAAGATCCAGCCATCGATGGCCGCGTCCCTCTGACGTCCAGCCAGCGATGGATGCGCAGTGTCGAGCGTGACGATGTCGGCGCGCGCACCGGGCGTGAGGCCGACTGACGATTGCGCCAGCGCTTGTGCGCCGCCAGCGAGCGCATGATCGAACAGCGTGCGTCCCGTCGAACGGCCTGCGCCACTGGAGAGCACGTTGCGTTCGCGATGCTTTAGACGTTGGCCGTATTCGAGCTGACGGAGCTCGTCGGTGACGCCGACGAGCACATTGGAATCTGTGCCGACGCCAAAACGGCCGCCGGCGTCGAGAAACGCGCGCGCCGAAAAAATGCCGTCGCCGAGGCTCGCTTCCGTGATCGGGCAGAGGCCGGCGATCGCGCCTGTCTTTGCGAAAGCCGCCACTTCCTCGCCCGTCGTGTGGGTCGCGTGAATGAGGCACCAGCGTTGGTCCACGGGGGCATGTTCCAGCAGCCATTGCACTGGACGGCGTCCCGACCAGGCCAGGCAATCATCGACTTCCTTCACCTGCTCGGCGGCGTGAATGTGTACCGGCCCGCCTTCGGCGATCGGAATGATCGCGCCAAGCTCGTCCGGCGCCACCGCGCGCAAACTGTGTGGTGCGATGCCGATATTGGCGCCAGGCAACGCGCTGATCGTCTGGCGCGAGGCAGCCATCAATGCGTCGAACTGATCGACCGTGCAGATGAAGCGGCGCTGGCCGGTGTGCGGTGCCGCGCCTCCAAACGAGCCATGTGCATAAAAGCTCGGCAGCAGCGTCAGCGCAATGCCGGAGGCTTCGGCGGCCTGCGCGATCTGCGCGGCCATCTCGGCGATGTCGGCATAGGGCGAACCGTCGCGGTCGTGATGCAGATAGTGGAACTCGCCGACGCGGGTAAAACCCTGCTCGAGCATCTCGACATAGAGCAGCGTCGCAACAGCCGCGACGTCGTCGGGCGTCATTGCCAGCGCAAAGCGGTACATCGTCTCGCGCCAGGTCCAGAACGTGTCGGTAGAATCGCCGCGCAATTCAGCAAGCCCTGCCATGCCGCGCTGGAACGCGTGGCTGTGCAGGCTCGCAAGTCCCGGAAGCGCGATTGCGTGGCGCTCGTCGCCAGCCGCGGGCGCCACATTCGGCGTCACCGCTGCGATCGCGCCGGCGGTGACGACCACCTGCACGTCATTGGCCCAGCCTGAAGGCAGGAGCGCGGAAGCGAAATGCAGTCGGGTCATGATTACACGCCGGCTGGACAGAACGGCATTACGATTATATGTCTAGACATATAAGTCAAGCATCCGACGGCGAATGGATACCCGCATGGCAGAGCGCTTCGACCGGATCTGGCATAATGCCCGTCTCGCCACGATGCGGACCGACCGCCCCGATCTCGGCGAGGTCGAGCACGGCGTCATCGCGGCACGCGGCGGCCGTATCGCCTATGCAGGCGCGAAGGCGGACTTCCCCGTCGATGCGGACGCGATCGAGCGGATTGATTGCGCGGGGCGCTGGATCACGCCGGGTCTCGTCGACTGCCACACCCATCTCGTCTATGGCGGCAACCGTGCGCATGAATTCGAGCTGCGCCTGAAGGGCGCGAGCTACGAGGAGATCGCGCGCGCCGGCGGCGGCATCGTCTCGACAGTGGCGGCAACGCGCAAGGCGAGCGAAGCCGATCTCGTCGCAAGCGCGCTGCCGCGGCTCGATGCGCTGATCGGCGAGGGCGCGACCACGGTCGAGATCAAGTCCGGCTACGGCCTCGATGTTGAAACCGAGATGCGGCAACTCTCCGCGGCGCGGATCCTCGGTCGTCAGCGGCTCGTTGCGATCCGAACATCCTTCCTCGGTGCGCATGCGCTACCAGTGGAGGCCGATGGCGACAAGGATCGCTACATCGATCTCGTCTGCAAGGAGATGCTGCCCGCCGTCGCCAAGGCCGGACTTGCCGATGCCGTCGATGCCTTCATGGAAGGGATCGCGTTCTCGGCTGAGCAGACCGCGCGAGTGTTCGAGGTCGCGAGAGGGCTTGGGTTGCCGGTGAAGCTGCATGCCGACCAGCTGTCGAATCTCGGCGGTGCCGGGCTTGCCGCAAGATACTCCGCACTGTCGGCCGATCATCTGGAGCACACCGACGAAGCCGGCGCTGCCGCCATGGCGAAGGCTGGCACGGTGGCGGTGCTGTTGCCCGGTGCATTCTACTTCATTCGCGAGACGCAGAAGCCGCCGGTCGAGGGGTTCCGCAAGCATGGTGTTCCCATGGCGCTGGCGACCGACTGCAATCCCGGCAGCTCGCCGCTGACCTCGCTGCTGCTCGCGATGAACATGGGCGCGACGCTGTTCCGGATGAATGTGGCCGAGTGCCTCGCCGGCGTCACCCGCGAAGGCGCGCGGGCGCTTGGCCTCCTGAATGCGACCGGCACCCTGAAAGCCGGCAAATGGTGCGACCTTGCGATCTGGGAGATCGAGCGTCCGGCCGAGTTGGTCTACCGCATCGGCTTCAATCCGCTGCACCGCCGGGTTTGGAGGGGGCAGTGACGGAGCAGGACACCTCGATCGTCGTCAAACCGGGGACAGTCGGTCTCGATGATCTCTCGTGCGCGCTCGATGGTGCGCCCGTCGTGCTCGATCCGTCGTTCTGGCCGCGTGTGGAAGCGGCGGCGGAGATCGTCGCGAAGGCGGCGGGGGCTGACGCGCCGGTCTACGGCATCAACACCGGCTTCGGGAAGCTGGCGTCGAAGCGCATTCCTCCGGACCAGACCGCGCTGCTCCAGCGCAATCTGATTGTCTCGCATTGCTGTGGCGTCGGCCAGCCGACACCGGAGCCGATCGTCCGCCTGATGATGGCGTTGAAGATCGTTTCGCTCGGCCGCGGCGCCTCCGGCGTGCGCCGCGCGGTGATCGAGCAGCTGCAGAACATGCTGGCCCGTGGCGTCTGTCCGCAGGTGCCGCAGCAAGGCTCGGTGGGCGCCTCCGGTGATCTGGCGCCGCTCGCGCATATGACGGCCGTGATGATCGGCGAAGGGCAGGCGATCGTTGACGGGGAAAACCGTATCCGGCGCCGACGCTCTCGAGGCGGCCGGCCTCTCGCCGCTGACCCTTGGGCCGAAGGAAGGTCTCGCGCTGATCAACGGCACGCAATTCTCGACCGCCTACGCCCTGTCAGGCGTGCTGCGTGCATATCGCCTCTTCCGCGCCGCACTCGTAACCGGTGCGCTGTCGGTGGACGCGGCGATGGCCTCGACGGCGCCGTTCCGCCCCGAAATCCAGGCGCTGCGTGGCCATGCCGGGCAGATCGCGGCGGCCGCGACGCTGACCGCGCTGCTCGATGGCAGCGATATCCGCCTCTCTCACCTCGAAGGCGATGAGAGGGTGCAGGATTCCTATTGCCTGCGCTGCCAGCCGCAGGTCGCGGGCGCGGCGCTCGATCTCATCACGCAGGCCGCGCGCACGCTGATCGTCGAGGCCAATGCCGTCACCGACAATCCGCTGGTGCTGGTCGAGACCGGCGAGATCGTCTCCGGCGGCAATTTCCATGCCGAGCCGGTCGCCTTCGCCGCCGATGCGATCGCGCTGGCGCTGTCGGAGATCGGCGCAATCAGCGAGCGGCGCATCGCGACGCTGGTCGATCCCGCGCTCAATTTCGGCCTGCCGCCGTTCCTCACCCCCGATCCCGGCATCAACTCCGGGTTCATGATCGCCGAGGTGACGGCGGCTGCGCTCTATGCCGAGAACAAGCAGCGTGCGCTCGCCTGCTCGATCGACTCGACACCGACCAGTGCCAACCAGGAAGACCATGTGTCGATGGCCGCACATGCGGCGCGGCGCCTGTCCGATATGGCTGACAATCTCGCTGCCATTTTAGGCATCGAGCTTCTGGTCGCGGCCCAAGGCATCACGCTGCGCGCGCCGCATGCGACCAGCGCGCCGCTCGCTGCCGTCATTTCCGAGCTGCGCGAGCGGGTGCCCGCGCTTGGCGCCGACCGTTACATGGCGGGCGATCTCGCCAAGGCCGCTGCGCTGGTCGAAGCGGACCTGCTGCCGACCATCGCGCTCACGGCGCTTCCAACCGATCCGTTTCCAAGACTTGATGAAACGAGACTTGACTGAAGAGGTCTTCCGCATGAACCGCCGACTGGACAATGACCGCACCATCCGCGCGCCCCGCGGCAGCGACATCAGCGCCAAGAGCTGGTTGACGGAAGCGCCTTTGCGCATGCTGATGAACAATCTCGATCCTGATGTCGCGGAGCGCCCGAGCGAGCTCGTCGTCTATGGCGGTATCGGCCGCGCCGCGCGCGACTGGGAAAGCTTCGACCGCATCGTTGCGGCGCTGCGCAAGCTGGAAGCCGACCAGACGCTGCTGGTGCAGTCCGGCAAGCCGGTCGGCGTGTTTCGGACCCATGCGGACGCGCCGCGTGTGCTGATCGCGAACTCGAACATCGTGCCGCATTGGGCGACGCTCGATCATTTCAACGAGCTCGATCGTCAGGGCCTGATGATGTACGGCCAGATGACGGCGGGCTCCTGGATCTATATCGGCAGCCAGGGCATCGTGCAGGGCACGTACGAGACCTTCGCCGAGGTCGGCCGTCGCCACTATGGCGGCAGCCTTGCCGGTAAATGGATTCTCACGGCCGGCTTGGGAGGCATGGGCGGTGCGCAGCCGCTGGCCGCGACCATGGCCGGTGCCTCGATGCTCGCGGTCGAATGCCAGCCCAGCCGCATTGAGATGCGCTTGCGCACCGGCTATCTCGATCGCCAGGCCGCAACGCTCGACGAGGCGCTCGCGATGATGACGGAGGCCGCGAAGACGAAGAAGGCGGTCTCGGTCGGCCTGCTCGGCAATGCTGCGGAGATTTTCCCGGAGCTGGTGCGCCGCGGCGTCAAACCGGACATCGTCACCGATCAGACCAGCGCGCATGATCCGATCAATGGGTACTTGCCGAAGGGCTGGACGCTTGCTGAGTGGGAGGCGAAGCGCGAGTCCGATCCGAAATCGGTCGAGCGTGCCTCGAAGATGTCGATGGTCGAGCACGTCCAGGCTATGTTGGATTTCCACGCGCAGGGCATCCCGACGCTCGACTACGGCAACAACATCCGTCAGATGGCGCAGGACATGGGCCTGAAGAACGCGTTCGATTTCCCGGGCTTCGTGCCCGCCTATATCCGCCCGCTGTTCTGCCGCGGTGTCGGGCCGTTCCGCTGGGCCGCGCTCTCGGGTGATCCCGAGGACATCTTCAAGACAGATGCCAGGGTCAAGGAGCTGATGCCTGACGACAAGCATCTGCACAATTGGCTCGACATGGCCAAGGAGCGCATCAAGTTCCAGGGCCTGCCGGCGCGGATCTGCTGGGTCGGCCTCGGCGACCGCCATCGCCTCGGCCTCGCGTTCAATGAGATGGTGGCGCGCGGCGAGTTGAAGGCTCCGATCGTGATCGGCCGCGATCATCTCGACAGCGGCTCGGTGGCGAGCCCCAACCGCGAGACCGAGGCGATGAAGGACGGATCGGATGCGGTGTCCGATTGGCCGCTGCTGAACGCACTGCTCAATTGCGCCAGCGGTGCGACCTGGGTCTCTCTGCACCATGGCGGCGGCGTCGGCATCGGCTATTCGCAGCATGCCGGCATGGTGATCGTCGCCGACGGTACGCCGGAAGCGGCCAAGCGTATTGAGCGCGTGCTCTGGAATGACCCCGCCAGCGGCGTCATGCGCCATGCCGACGCGGGTTACGACATCGCGATCGACTGCGCCCGCGACAAGGGGCTCGATCTGCCGAGCCTTTCGAAGTAGCGCCCTCAGTCGCTTCCTAGCAGCTTCGGCATCGTCGCCTTGGCGCCGTCCATGAAAGTCTGGACGGCATCGCGGACGATGGCGTCGAGGTCTGATGGGATCGGGGTCGCGTAGATGAACTTGCGAATGGCGAGATAGAAGATGCGGCCGTGCAGGCCCCAGAACAATTCGGTCTCGCGTTCACTCAGTGGGTGAGCTTTTGCGTCGGGCAGCTTCAGCTCACAGCGCAGCTCGGCCGCCGCCGGCTCGATGATCTCGCGGCGGACGATATCGAGATAGCGGCTGGTGATGCCGAACGACTTCATGCCGGAGAAGACGAAGATCCGCACCCAATTGTACTCGAACACGCGTTCGACATAATCGAGATAGAAACGCGTGAGCCTGACCTCCAGCGGCACGGTTCGGTCGCGGATCATCGGAGCCCAATCGGGCGACCAGCGGCTGAGATAGACCTCCTGATAGACGCGCTCGATCAGCGCTTCCTTGCTCGGGAAGTGGCGATAGATCGCCGAATGCGTGATGCCCATGCGCTTGGCGAGCTCGCGGGTCTGGCCCTCGAAGCCGTGCTCGGCGAAGAAGCGGATCGCTTCCTCCACGATCGCGCGTTCTCGGTCCGCCGCACGCATGTTGCGGCGCTTTGGCGCAGACTTGCTGCCTGTCTCGGTCCGCTTGCGGACCAGTCGCTTCGCCGTTTTCTGCGCTTTTCGGGCCATTTCGTCGCTGAATCGCACGTATCGTCGCCTTCATAGCCCAAGCTACATTTGTGACCAAATGGTCATTTCCTGTTGACCATCCCTTGGCGGCGTGTCAGGATTTTGAGACCAGATGGTTACAAATCTGGCATCCCGGCTGATGGGCCGATGGATCTTGAGGAAACGGCAGTGAAGGCCAAGGCTTTCAGCTATTTTCGTGCTGCGACGATCGACCAGGCGCTGGATGCTCATGCGCGCGCCGGGGACGAGGCGCGCTTCATTGCCGGCGGCCAGAGCCTCGTGCCGGCCCTGTCGCTGCGGCTCCAGGCGCCGCGGCTGCTGATCGACATCACGCATATCGCCGAGCTGCGCGGCATCAGGCGCGAAGGCGGTCACTTGCGCATTGGTGCGCTGACGCGCCATTGCGAAATGCTGAGCGAGCCGCTGATTGCCGAGTTCGCGCCGTTGCTGCGCGCCGCGGCGCCGTTCGTTGCGCATCCGGCCATCCGCAATCGCGGCACGTTCGGCGGCAGCGTCGCGCTGGCCGATCCGGCTTCCGAGTTTCCAGCGATGACCTTGGCGCTCGACGCCGAGATCGAGATCGCGGGTCCGTCCGGCAGTCGGCGCGTGAGGGCAGATGATTTCTTCATCGACCTGTTCGAGACGGCGTTACAGCCGGGTGAGCTGATCACCGCGATCCATGTCCCGCTATTTCGGGCCGACCAGCGCTTTGCGTTCGACGAGCTGGCGCGGCGGCGCGGGGACTATGCACTGGTCGGTTGCGGCATGCTTGCGACTTTCACGAATGATCGGATCGATGACATCCGCATCTCTTTCTTTTCTGTCGGCAATACGCCGACGCGGGTGAAAGGCGCTGAGGCGGCCCTCATCGGCTTCGGCCTCGATGCGCAACGTATCGCTGCTGCGCAGGCGGCGCTCGAGGGCGATCTCACGCCGCCCGAAAGCGACGAGGTGCCGCCGGCCATGCGGCTGCATCTCGCCCGTGTGCTGCTTGGGCGCCTGCTCGGACGCCTAGGTGAGGGCGCATGAGCGGCGTTGACGAATCCCTCCGGGAAGATGCCGACGAGACAGTGCGGGTTCGCTTCGTCGTCAACGGCCGCAAGGTCGCCTGCGAGGTCGCACCGCGCGAGACGCTGGTCGATTGCCTGCGCAACGAGCTGGAGCTGACGGGCACGCATGCCGGCTGCGAAATGGGCGCCTGCGGCGCCTGCCTGGTTCAGATCGACGGCCGCGCCGTGCACTCCTGCTTGATGTTCGCGGTGCAAGCCGACGGCGCCAGCATCAATACGATCGAGGGTCTCACCGAGAGCGGGGTGATCGCCGACCTCCAGGCGGAATTCCATCGTCGCAACGCGCTGCAATGCGGCTTCTGTACGCCCGGCATGCTGGTCAACGCCCACGAGCTGCTCTCGCAGATGGCGCAGCCGAGCCGCGAGGACATTCGCGGTGCTCTATCGGGCAATTATTGCCGATGCACCGGCTATGAAGCCATTGTCGACGCCATTGATGCGGTGGCGAAGGCGCGCAGCGAAGGCGGAGGTGCGACATGAACGCGCCGTTGACCTCGCTCGATCCTCCGAATTCCTATATCGGCCGTTCCCTGCCGCGGCCGAACGCCAAGCGCCTGCTCGCGGGGCGCGGGCGCTATGTCAGCGACCTCCGCCTGCCGCGCATGCTCTATGCTGCGTTCCTGCGCAGTCCGCATGCCCACGCGAAGATCGTCTCGATCAATACCGACGAGGCGCGCGCGCTGGAAGGTGTGCATCTCGTCGCGACGGGGGCGGATCTCGCCAAGATCTGCACGCCCTGGACCGGGACACTCGATCATTTCAAGGGCATGACCTCCGCGCCGCAATTGCCGCTGCCGCTGGATCGCGTGGTCTGGGCCGGGCAGGCGGTGGTCGCCGTCGTCGCCGAGAATCGTGCGATCGCCGAGGATGCGCTGGAGCTGATCGAGATCGATTACGAGGACCTTCCCATTGTCGTCGACATCCACGGCGCACGTGAGGCCGGCAGCCCGCTGGTCAATCCCGGCAGCGCGACCAATGTGTGCTTCCGCAGCCAGCTCGACAGCGGCACCGTCGATGACGCCTTCGCGCATGCAGCCCATGTGGTGGAGGAGGAATTCTCCTTCGGCCGCCATACCGCAGTGACGCTGGAGCCTCGTGCCATCGTCGCCGACTACGATCCCGCTGCTGGCATGCTGACCGTGCATCACGGCACGCAGACGCCCTATCAGTTCCAGGACCTCTATTCGCGGCACTATGGCATACCTGAGGCCCATGTTCGCGTGATCGCGACCGACATCGGCGGCTCCTTCGGGATGAAGCTGCATGTCTATCACGAGGACATGGCTGTGGTCGGCCTCTCGATCCTGCTCGGCCGCCCCGTCAAATACGTGGCGGACCGTATCGAGTCGTTCGTCTCCGACATCCACGCCCGCGACCACCGCGTCCGCGCCCGGATGGCGCTCAACGCCGAGGGCGAGATTCTCGCGATGGACGTGCTGGATTTGACCGCGATCGGCGCGTTCTCGACCTATCCACGCACCAGCGTGGTCGAGGGCAATCAGGTGATCCGCCTGATCGGTGCGCCCTATCGGTTCAAGAGTTACCGCGCCACGCTGGAAGTGATCTTCCAGAACAAGGTGCAGACCAGCCAGTACCGTGCTGTCGGACATCCCATCGCCTGCGCCGTCACCGAGCGGATGGTTGATATGGCGGCGGCGAAGCTCGGCCTCGATCCTTTCGCCATCCGCGCGCAGAACGTGATCGCCGACGACACCTATCCGCAGACCTCGCCGACCGGCTACCGCTTCGAGGCGCTGTCGCATCAGGCGTGCCTGAAGCGCCTGCATGAGCTGATGGACTATGAGGCGCTGCGTGCCGAGCAGATGGACTTGCGCAAACGCGGCATCTACCGCGGCATCGGCGTTGCTGCCTTTGTCGAGATCACCAACCCCAGCCCGGCATTCTATGGCGTCGGCGGCGCGCGCATTTCCTCGCAGGACGGGGCGATCGTCAGCCTGACACCGTCGGGCGAGGTGCGTTGCCTGATCTCGGTCACCGAGCAGGGGCAGGGGACAGAGGCGATCATCAGCCAGATCGTGGCCGATCAGCTCGGCCTTGCGCAGGAGCACGTCAAGGTTATCACCGGAGATACCGAGGTGACGCCGCATGGCGGCGCCACCTGGGCCTGCCGCGGCGCCGGCATCGGCGGCGAGACAGCGCTCCAGGCCGCGCGCGCGCTCAAGCGCAACATTCTGGAGATCGCCGCGCTCATTCTGCAGGAGCAGCCATCCGCGCTCGACATCGTCGATGGCGAGGTCGTGGACGCTGCGACGCGCAAGCCCCGCCTGCCGATCGCCGAGATCGCGCGCATCGCCTATTTCCGCTCTGACACCTTGCCGCCCGGCACGCAGGCGCAGCTCACCGTGAGCCACCATTTCGCGCCGCAGGGCTACCCCTTTGCCTTCACCAACGGCATCCAGGGCTGCTCGCTGGAGGTGGATGTCGAGACCGGCTTCATCAGGCTCCTGAAGCATTTCATCGTCGAGGATTGCGGCCGTGTCATCAATCCGATGCTGGTGGACGAGCAGCTCCGCGGCGGTATCGTGCAGGGGCTTGGCGCGGCGCTGTTCGAGGAATGCCGCTACAGCGAGACCGGCCAACTCGTGAATGGCTCGCTCGCCGACTACCTCGTGCCGATGCCGATGGAGATGCCCGACATCGTCATCGCCCATGTCGAGACGCCGACCGCCGACACTGAGCTCGGCGCGAAGGGGGTTGGCGAGGCCGGCACGGCGGCGGCGTCCGCCTGCGTGCTCAATGCCGTCAACGATGCGCTCGCTCCGTTCGGAGCCGCCATCAATTCGATTCCGATCACGCCCGCAAAAGTCCTGAAAGCCCTGAAGCGCTTCTAGAAAAAAGACAGTTGGAGGAAATCATGCCCAAATCCGGTTCCATGCCGAAGATAACCCGCCGCACCGCGCTCGCCGGCCTCTCGGCCAGCGCGGCGCTGCTCGCCATGCCCCGACTCGGCCGCGCTGCGGATGAGACGATCCGCATCGGCTTCCCGACGCCGCTGACCGGGCCGTTCGCCGCTGAAGCGCGCGATCAGGTCAAATGCGCCGAGCTCGCGGTGAAGCTCGTCAATGACAAGGGTGGCATTGCCGGCCGCAAGGTCGAGCTGCTGGTCCGCGACGACAAGCTCAACGCCGGCGAGGCCGCGACCCGCACGCTCGAGCTGATCGAGAAGGACAAAGTCCATGCCGTGGTCGGCGCGCTCTCAAGTGCCGTGCAGCTCGCGGTCAACGAGGTCACCCGCGCCCGCGGCGTGATCTACGTCTCGATCAGCCAGTCCGACACCATCAACGAAGCCAAGGACTTCAGCAAATACACCTTTCATGAAGCGCTGAACCCGCACATGACGACATCAGCCGTGGCCCGGCAGACCATGAAGAAGGGCATGAAGGTGGCTCATCTCGTCGCCGATTATGCCTACGGTCATGAGATGCTGCGCGGCTTCAAGCGCGCACAAGCGGCGATCGGCGCGAACAATGTCGGCGAGATCCTGCACCCGTTCGGTGCGGCGGATTATTCCACCTTCATGCCGCGCCTGATGTCGATGCGGCCGGATGTGCTCTGCATTTCCAACTTCGGCCGTGACCAGGCCAATGCCATCAAGCAGGCGGTGGATTTCGGCGTCAAGCAGCAGATGAAGATCGTCGTGCCCGTCATCCTGCACAATCAACGCCTTGCCGTCGGCCCCGACGTATTCGAGGGCGTGATCGGCGGTGCCAACTACTATTGGGGTCTGGAGACGCAGAGCAAGTCTGCGGCCAGCTTCAACACGGCATTCAAGGCCGCCAATGGCGGCGCGATCCCGACCGATTATGGCGCCTACGGCTATTCCGGCGTAGGATCGTTACTGGCCGCCATGCAGGCCGCCGGCGGCACCGACACCGACAAGGTCGTCGATGCCCTGGAGAAGCTGCAATACGATTTGACCAAGGGCCCGCAGCATTACCGCAAATGCGACCACCAGTCGGTGCAGTCGGTGCTGGTGCTGGAGTCCAAGAAGAAGTCGGCCATGGCGGGCGAGAACGATCTGTTCGCGATCCTGGCCAACGACGCGGGGGCCGACGACATGCTGCGCAGCTGCAGCGAGCTCGGCCACGCCACCTAAGACTTGTGACGATGGACCTGTCGCTGATCATCATGCAGCTTCTCTCCGGGATCGCCCTTGGGGCGGTCCTGGTGATCACTGCGCTTGGGCTGACGATCGTGTTCGGCATGCTCGGGGTGGTGAATTTCGCCCACGGCGCGTTGTTCATGATCGGGGCCTATGCGGGGCTGTATCTGGCGTCGCTCACCGGGAGCTTCTGGTGGGGGCTGCTGCTCGCTCCCGTTTTGATCGGCGCCTTCGGCATGCTGATCGAGCTCGTCCTGATCCGCCGGCTCTATGGACGCTCGATCGACGATCCGCTGCTGCTCACCTTCGGTCTCAGCTACATCCTGGTCGAGGGCGTGCGCATCGTGTTCGGTAGCGACGGCATTCCGTTTCCAACGCCGCCGCAGCTGGTCGGCGTGCTCGATCTCGGCATCGGCTTCTTCCCGCGCTACCGCCTGTTCGTCATCGTGCTGGTGGCGGTGGTGCTGCTGGCGCTCTGGCTGATGCTGGAGAAGACCCGCGTCGGCCTGATCGTGCGCGCCGGCGCGCGCGATCCGACCATCATGCAGGTGCTCGGCGTCGATATCGGCCGCGTCTGGCTTGCGATCTTCGGCCTCGGTGTCGGTCTCGCCGCGCTCGGCGGCGTGCTCGCCGGTCCCATGCGCAGCGTCAATCCGGAGATGGGGTCGCTGGTGCTGGCGGAAGCCTTCGTGGTGACCGTGATCGGCGGTCTTGGCTCGATCGTCGGGGCGGTCGTCGCCGGCCTCATGGTCGGAATATCCATCAGCATGGTGGCGCTGTTCGCGCCTGAGATGGCGACCATCGTCATGTTCGCGCTGATGGCGGTGGTGCTGCTGATCCGCCCGCAAGGCCTGTTCGGTGTGAGAGGGAGGACGGCGTGACGGGACCATCGAGCGGCGAAGCGGCCGCCAGGCCTGCCTCGAGCGGGCTCGGCTGGCTTCTCGACCAGCGCGTGCTGCTCTCCATCGCTGTGCTGGCCGTGCTGCCCTGGCTGCTGCCGTCCAAGGCACTGGCCGTCAACGTCCTGATCTACGGCGTCGTGGTGATGGGCTACAACCTGCTGTTCGGCTACACCGGGCTGCTGTCATTTGGCCAGGCGGCGTTCTTCGGCGCAGGCGCCTACTTCACCGGCATCGCGATCGGCCGCTACGGCGTGCCCTGGTTCGCTGCGGTCCCGATCGCTGTACTCCTCAGCACTTGCCTCGCCGCCGCGATCGGGATCGTCTCGACCCGCACCCGCGGCATCTACTTCTCAATGGTGACGCTCGCCTTGGCGCAACTCGTCTACTACGTCGCGCTCCAGGCGGCCTCTTTCACCGGCGGTGAGAACGGCCTGCGCGGTTTCACCGTCGACCGCATCAGCCTGTTCGGCCTACAGGTCAATTTCCTCGACCCCATCAACAAATACTACGTGCTGATGGCCTTTGCGGCGCTGGCGATGTGGTTCCAGTCCCGCATCCTGAACTCGCCGTTCGGGGCCGTCATCGAGGCGATCCGCGAGAACGAGCAGCGCGCACGGGCCTGCGGCTATGACGTCGAACGCAGCAAGCTGGTCGTGTTCATGCTGTCGGGCGCGATCTCATCGCTCGGCGGCTGCATGTTGGCGCTGCATCTGTCGATCGTGCCGCTGGACATCCTGCACTACCAGACCTCCGGAATGATCGTGATGATGGTGCTGCTCGGCGGCGCCCGCAGCTTCTTCGGGCCCTTCGTTGGTGCCGCCAGCTTCCTGATCCTGGAGGACGTCATCTCGCTCTGGACGCCACATTGGCAAGTTTTCGTCGGCGCGATCTTCGTGCTGTTCGTGCTGTTCCTGCCCAAGGGTATCTGGGGAACGCTGCTCGATACCCTCGACATCGGAAAGGCGCGGCGATGAGCGGCGAATTGCTGCGCGCCGAAGGGATCGGCAAACGCTTTGGCGGCTTCGTCGCGCTCGAAGGCATCACC
This sequence comes from Bradyrhizobium sp. USDA 4354, assembly GCF_054060315.1. Lineage (NCBI taxonomy): Bacteria > Pseudomonadati > Pseudomonadota > Alphaproteobacteria > Hyphomicrobiales > Nitrobacteraceae > Bradyrhizobium > Bradyrhizobium sp. USDA 4354. Next base: position 3,922,087 of record NZ_JBSSDC010000001.1, read on the forward strand.
CTGTCCTTTGCGGCGGGACAGCTCACGTCGATCATCGGACCGAACGGCGCCGGCAAGAGCACCTTCTTCAACATCCTCTCGGGCGCGCTGACGCCGACCTCGGGCAAGCTGCATTTCAGGGGGCGCGAGCTGAATGGCCTGCCGCAGCATCGCTTCGTGCATCAGGGCATCTCGCGCTCCTACCAGATCACGAACATCTTTCCGGATCTGCCCGTCCACGAGAACGTGCGCGTGGCAGCCCAGGCCCTGATCGTGAGTTACGACATCTGGCGTAACCGCGCCCGGATGGTTGAACTGGATGCGCGGGCGGACGCCGCGCTCGACGCAGTCGGGCTGCTGGCCAGGCGGCGCGAATTGGCGAAATTCCTGTCGCACGGCCAGCAGCGCGCACTTGAGATCGCTATCGCATTGGTCTCGGAGCCGGAATTGCTGCTGCTGGACGAACCGACCGCTGGTATGGGGCCGGAAGAGACCAAGGACATGGTCGCTCTGCTGGAGCGTCTCGCCGACAAGCGCACCGTGCTCCTGGTGGAGCACAAGATGAAGATGGTGCTGGGGCTTAGCAAGCGCGTCGTCGTGCTGCATCACGGGCGCCTGCTGGCAGACGGCGCGCCCGACGAGATCAGGACCAATCCGGAAGTCCGCCGGGTCTATCTCGGACAGAGTGAAGGCTATGGCTGAGACTGCCCTGCTCGAAATCGATGATCTCCACGCCTGGTATGGCGCGAGCCATATTCTCCACGGCATTTCCCTGCACGTGGACCCGGGCGAGGTGGTCGCCCTCGTCGGCCGGAACGGCGCCGGCAAGACGACGACCTTGCGCGCGATGATGGGCCTGATGCCGAAGGCGACGGGCCGCGTCAGCTTCGCGGGCAGGGAACTGCTGCCGCTCCGCGCGCATCAGCGCTTCCATCTCGGTCTCGCTTACGTGCCCGAGGAACGCCGTATCGTGCCCGGCCTGTCCGTGCGCGAGAATTTGCGGCTCGGTCTCGTCGCGGCCGGGGGCGATATCCAGGAGCGCTCCGCGATCGACGAGATCGCCGAAACCTTCCCTCGCTTGAAGGAGCGGCTCGATCAGGAGGGCGTGACGCTCTCGGGCGGCGAGCAGCAGATGCTGGCGATCGCGCGCGCGCTGATCGCAAAGCCCAAAATGATCCTGCTCGACGAGCCTTCGGAAGGCATCATGCCGGTGCTAGTCGAGGAGATGGGCGTGCTGTTCCGCCGCCTGCGCGACGAGGGCAAGACGCTGCTGCTGGTTGAACAGAACGTCGAATGGGCGCTGCGGCTCGCCGACCGCGCCGTCATCATTGATCAGGGCGAGGTCGTGCATCAAAGCAGCGCGGCGGCGCTGCTCGCGGACAAGGACATCCAGGAGCGCTACTGCGCGGTCTGATCATAAAGCGCGATGAGATTAGATCGATCGTCATCGCGCTTTGAGTTGTTGTTTGAACATGATCTTTTCGGAAAACCGCTGCGCACTTTTGGTCATGCTTCAGGCCACGACCTTGGCCCCGCTGCCTTCGAGGCGCAGCTGTTCCTTGGCCAGATAGTCGCCAATCGCATCGCCCGGCATGGGCTTGGCGAAATAGTAGCCCTGGATGAAGTCGCACCCCAGGCGGCGCAGGCTGTCGAGCTGAGCGCGGGTCTCGACGCCCTCGACGACGCAGGCGATCTCCATGTCGTCGCATAGGCCCGCGAGCGATTTGATGATCTTGTGGCTGACGGGATTCTCGTTGATGTCGGAAACGAAGCTGCGGTCGACCTTGATCTTGTCGAGCGGCAAGCGGTGCACGTGGCTCAGCGACGAATAGCCGGTGCCGAAATCATCCAGCGAGATGCCGCAACCCATCGCCTTCAGCGTTGCGATCGATTGTTGGGCGCGTACGAAGTCGAAGGTGACGGCGGTCTCGGTGATCTCGAAGTCGATCCGGTGTGGCGGCAGTCCACTCTTCTCGATGATTGAGATCAGCGGCAAGATACCCTCTGCCGCGCAGACGTCGTGCGCGGAGAGGTTGAACGAGAGGCGGATGCGATCGGGCCATGTCTTCGCGATGGCGAGTGCACGCACCAGCAGCGCCTGGGTCAGCGGCCGGATCAGACCGATGCGCTCGGCGGCCGGAATGAAATCGGCCGGAGAGACCAGGCCGAGGCGGGCGCTGCGCCAGCGCGCCAGGACCTCGAAGCCGGCGGTATGCTCGCTCATGGCGTCGACGATCGGCTGGAACACCAAATCCATCTCGGTGCCGAAATCGGCAGTGCGCAGCAGATTCTCGATGACTCCGCGGCTGCGGATCTCGGCCTCGAGCTCGCTCGAGAAGGTCACAGTGCGGCCGCGCAGATGGCGCTTGGCGTGATAGAGCGAGTAGTCGGCGCACTCATAGAGCGCTTCCGAGGTCGTCGCGGAGTCCGGAAACGTCGCGAATCCGATCGAGCACGACAGTCCGGTATGGGCGGTGTCGAGCTGGTAAGGCAGCTTTACCTGGCCGCCGATGCGTTCGCCGAGCCGCATCAGATCCATGTCGTCGGGATCGCCGCACACGACGAGGCCGAATTCGTCGCCGCCCAGCCGGGCAAACTCCACCCGCTGCGGACCAAAGCCCTCGCAGACCTCGCGGATACGCCGGCCCGCCTCGATCAGGACGCGATCGCCGACCGAGTGGCCGTAATTGTCGTTGATCGGCTTGAAGCCGTCGAGATCGATGATGCCGACTGCGACGCGAACATTTCGGCGTTCGGCATCGGTGAAGGCGCTCGAGAGCTCGGCGAAGAAGCGGCGGCGGTTCGGCAGCTCGGTGAGGGAATCGAGATTGGCGAGGCGGAAGTTCTCATCCGAGAGCGCCTGCGTCGCCGCCTGTTGCGCGAGCAGCGACTTGCGGCTGGCGACAAGATCGGCGAAGTCGCGATAGTAGATGAACAGCACCGTCACCATCGCGCCGGAAACCAGGAGGTTGTTGACCGCGATCGCCTTCAGCGTCGGCTCGCCCGTGGCGAAGAAGAACAGCACATAGGGCACGTCGACGATCAGCGTCACGATCAACGCGGCCGAGCGCAGATGCATCAGCGAGAAGATGCAGCCGATCACCGTGACCGCCATGTAGAAGGCGACCTGGCTCTTGGCAAAGGGATCGCCGTAGGGATAGAGCGCGAAGGACCAGGCGGTGAAGCCGGCGCCGATCGGCAAGGTCAGCCAGTTGGTGGCGCGCAGGTTGCGCAGGATGTCGGCGTCGCTGCGCACGAGGCGACGCTGTCGCAGCCACCAGAAGGTCCGCAAGCCTGCGAGCACGGTCAGCACGCTTGGCACGATCATCGTCAGCCAGTCCGGCGCCACGTTCACGTAGGTGTAGGCGACGGCGATCGTGTTGCTGATGAGGATGAAGTAGAGCAGCGGGATCTGCTTGGAGAACGCGTCGAACTGCGCGCGCGTCAGATCTGGATTGTCGGCGGGAACGCGAAACAATCGTATTGCCGCGGCAAGATGAGACTTCAAATCGGCAATAGGCATTGAAATGCGAGCCCCGGATCCCCTGAAAACATGGGCGATCTTGCACGGCGCGGGTAAAGGGCGCGTTAGACCGGGTCTTGCGCGGAAGGCCAGCACAGGTTGCGTGCTACGTTAGGATCGTCCGGCCGCGTGCATTGGTGAGATCTTCGTTAAGGATATCCGGCGGCAGGGGCGTGCGTCCCTGAGACAAGTCGCCCGCAATCACCGCACCTACCGCCTGCTAACCATCGTGTCAGCCGGTGTGCCCGGTCCACCAGGGAATGGCGGCTTGTCGGTCGAATGGCGCGCGGGACGCTTAGCGTCCGATCGTCACACCGGCGGTCGAGCGCATCGCGTCCTTAAGGCTCGTCGCCTTCTTGTCGTCGAGGACCTCTCGCGTCAGCACGGTGGTTTGGCCGGGCGTGTTGAGGATCGTCTCGCCACGCGAGGACGAGAGCCGGTCGGCTTTGTAGTGCGCTGTGGCATCGACGGCGTACGCCGTTGCCGGCACGTGGTGCGGCCGCTTGCTGGACGCTGCAAAGGCGCCTTGCGAGAAGCAGAGGGCGGCGATGACGATCAATCGCAACAATGTCGCGCGCATGCGATCTCCCATATCCGGGGCGTCAGCCTAGCATATGGCGGGCATTCCCGCAGGGAAAAGGATCAGGCGAGGGCGGCCTGGCGTTCCCGCGCGGGCTCACGCACCCGGTCCGGAACTCGCGGCTCGGCGAGGCGGGTGAAGCTGCGATGGCCCGCCTGCACGGGCGCCTCGACGATGACACCCTCGCACACGATCTGGCCGCCGAGCATCCTGAATTCCAGCTTGTCGTAGCGCGGCATGGTCTCGCCGGGCGCGGGCGGCAGCAGCTCGATGCTGCCCTGGATGTTCAGCGTGGCATCGCCGGTGCCGTGAAGCCGCGGATTCCACATCCTGATGCCCGTCTCGGCCCAGCGCTGTCGGATCAGGGCGGCGCGATCAGCGGGTTCTGCGGGCTTGGCGCGAAGTTTCGGTGTGCTGCGGACCTCCGGCGCAGCAGGCGCCAAGTCCTGCTCCGGCGCGATGTCCGTGACGACGCCGGGCGTGTCGTCCGAAGAGCTCTCGGTGGTGACTGCGACGCCGGCCGGCGCAGGATTGTTCGCGAGGACCGGCTCGATCTCGATCGCGACGATGGAGGTCGGCGCGCTATCGATGCAGCTCTCGGAGAGGTCCTCCACCGGGGCTTCGCTCTCGGCAAGCGCGACACAGAATGTGTCTGCGACGGCGGGCTCGACATCAGCGGGAATGCCAGAGGAGTGATCGTCGTTGACGATGAGATCGAGGGCGTCAACCGGCACGATCGCGACGTCGACAGACACGAGCTCGGTCTCCTCGGCGACGATGGGCTCGACGTCGGCCAGAAGCTCGGGAGATGGATCGCTGCTGCTGATGATCGGCTCGGCGTCGGCCGATTCACATTCGGCCTCGACAGATGCGACTGCGGCCTGCTCGGCCTGGCCGCGCGCAATGTCCGCCGAATCTAGCGCCGGCGGATCGTTGTCGATGATGGGCTCGGGAATATCGGTCGGCTCGGGCGCGACGTCGACCGGCGAGATTGCAGCCTCCGCCACGACGATCGGCTCGGCTCCTGTCGGCGTCTCCCGCAATGAATCGTCGATGACGCTGACATCGGCCGGCGCTGCCGACAGGTTCTCCGCGACGACAGAGATCGCGGTTTCGTCCGCGGCGACCGCGTCGCCGGGCAGTGGATCGGCGCTGATGCTGATGTTCGGAGCCGGCGAAGTTTCTGCGGCGTCGACAATGAGGGCTGGCGAATTGTCTGCGGCAATCGGGGCGGCGTCGATGCTGCTGCCGCCGTGCGGCGAGGGCCGAAGCCGGGTCAACGCCCATTTCACCGCAGGAATGCGGCGCAGCAACGAATATCAGTCTCGAAAGCACAGGGAGTTGTCCAAGAGGTGCTCGGCGTGAGGCGATCGCTGATTCGTCAGCAATATGAAAAACTGCCCCGGCCGTCACACCGATGTCAATGTAGGTGGGACCAATTGCAGAACATGCGCAAGTTCAGTACGCGGGCGGCGTGGCAATCGAATCGAATGCGAGCTCACCACACGAGACGGACGCCGCCAGTACCCTTGTAGCTATGATTGTCTGCGGGATCATCGACGCTCGCGCGATAGGTGATCTCGCCGAAGACGGCATAGCGGCTGTTGGCCCAGCTATATGTGCCGCCGCCGCCGATGCTGCCCCACAGGCGGTCATGGCCGCTCGCGAAGCCGGTGCCGGCGACATCGATCCTGGTGCCGCCCAGGAACTCGTAGTGCAGATTGCCGATGGCGTAGAGGTCGGATCGGACGATGCCCGTGCCGTCGTTCCAGGTGCGCTGATGATTGAGTGACAGCCCGAGACGGCCGAGCAGGCTGTCGGCATTGCCAAGCGAGACCAGCGCCCCGAAGCGGTCGGTGAAGGCGTCGAAACCGACCTTTGAATAAGCAAGCTGACCCTGCGGTGTCAGCCAAAAGCCGTTGCCGACCGCAATCCGCCTGCCGCTCTCAACGCTGAATGCGTATCCGAAGCCTTCATTGCCATGGATCACGCTGCCGACGAGCACTGAGGACAGATCACTGCGGTAGAACATCGTCTGCGCCTGGCCGTCGACATAGAAGCCGTCGTCGCCGTACCAAGTCGCGGTGGCGCCGACGCCGGTTCCTTGCGCGCGGATGCGGCCGTTGCCGAACGGCGAATTGACGAAGGCCGTGGTCAGGCCGTATTGCGCCGTGAGGCCGACGATCAGCCGGCCGCGCGTGTTGTCGAGCGCCATGCCGTCGAGCCCGACCTGTGCTTTCATCTCGTCGGAGTCATAGGTCGATCCCGTGGTGTTGGACGGCCGTAACGCGCTCTGCCCGCCCTCAATCCGCCCCCAGAATGCCGATTGCGTCCACGAATTGTTTGACGAGCTATCCGGCGCTTGCGCGGTATTGACGCCGGCGCGCGCCATCGCCTCGCTGCCGCCCCAATAGCGATTGCCGACGCGCTGCTGAAGGCTGGGTGCCTGGTTCATCCCAAGCAGCACTTGCCCGTAGTTCTCGTACAAGGGGACGCCGGCCTGATAGAGCGGCCCGGCGGGTGCCGAAGGCGGCGGGTTGATCAGGCTCGACCTGAGATACCAGTCGCCGTCGGCCGGCGTACTGATCCCGTTCTTCTGCAGCGTGTAGGCATAGGCACCGCCGACCACGGCCTGCTGGTCGCCAAGGACGTAATCGCCCTGCAGCGCGAACGTGCCGTTCGATGCGCCGGCGACGTCGATCACCTTGATGCCTTCGACCGTCTGCGCGCCGCCGCCGCCGACATTGGCGATGCGCAGCGTGGACGCGCCGAACGTCGCGCCCTGCACCACCAGTTGATCGGTGATCGAGGCGTCGCCGCCGAGAGCGCTGTTGAGGAGAACCGTGCCGCCGCTGCCCGTATAGTTGCCGGTCACCGTCAGCGTGGTCCCGGGCATGCTGCCGAACCGCACGGTGCCGGCATTGTCGAGCGAGGCTACCGTCTGATTGAAGCCGTTCAGGTCGAGCGTTGTGCCGGGGTTGGCGGCATAGGCGGAAGCGGCACTGAAGGCGCCCGCAGCGCCGGCGCGCAGCGTGCCACCGGTCACCATGGTCGCGCCGCTATAGGTGTTGGCGCCCGACAGCGTCTGCGTGCCGCTCGTGATCGTCAGCCCGCCGCTGCCGTTGATGGCGCCGGCGAACGTATCGTTCGCATTGGTGATGATCAGGTTCTTTGCGCCGATCGCGACGGTCCCGCTTCCTGCCAGACTCTTGATGTGTGAGGCCGTGCCGCTGATGGCTGAAATATCGAACGTTGCGTTGGCGACCACCCGGCTTGAATTGGCGAGGGCATCATTGGCAGAGCTTGCGGGACCCGCCAGCGCTAGCGTGCCCTGCTGGATCACCGTTTCGCCGGTGTAGCTGCTGCTGGCGCCCAACGTGAAGGTCCCGGCGCCGATCTTGGTCAATCCGCCGACACCGGTGAATCCAAGCGCTCTGATGTTGAACCCGTTGGTGTCGACTGTCAGTCCGCCCGCGGCAATATTGGTTCGGTTGATCGCTGAGCCAAAAAAGGTGCTGCTAATGGCCAACGCCCGGACAACGGCGTTGTCGAAATTCATCTGCGGCGTTCCGCTGCCGAAGCTTATGCCCGTCGTCTCCAGGATGCCGCCGCTGGTGATGTTGAGCGTACCGGAACTTCCCGCGTTATTCCCTAGTCTCAGTCCGTTTTGCGCGACGACGGTCGCTCCGTTCTCGATGTTGAGTGTGCCGTTGCCGGCGAAGCCGACGATCATCTGGGAGCCGGATATATCCCACCGCGATCCGGCTCCGGTCACCGTGGCGATGCCGGTGCTTCCTGTACCCTGGCCAATTCGAAAGGTGCCGCCATTGCTCGTGAGTGTGCTGCCGTTCTGAATCGTCAGGTTGCCCGATGCTCCAGCGCCTACGGCAACACCAAGGTTACTCGTCGTGACGGTCGCCGCACCGCTAACGCCGAGGACGGTCGGGTTCGGGGACGTTGTAGCGATGCTGATCGTACTGCCAGCGACCGGAACCGTGCCACTCAGCCAGTTTGAGCCTGTCATCCAGTCCGAGCTTGTGGCACCGGTCCAATTTTGCGCCGCCGCCGATCGCGGCACCAACGCCGAGAGCGCGACCAGCGAGACGCTCATCAGCAGCAGGCGGCGGAACGCGGCACGCTTGCTTGTGGAGGATGAAGGGCGGCGTGGGCGTCTGCCCCGATAGTGATTCGCCTGTCGTGAAAACGTCGCAGCCCCGATGCATTCGCGCATGGCGCACAGACCTTGTTGTTGCTCTTGCTGCTGCGTCCGGATGGCGGATTGCCAAACATCATCGACAGCGGATCGTGATCCTTACGGTATTTGACTGCCTCTGATCCGGTCAATGCAGATCATTGCCGCGCATTGGGAAAGCTGCGCAGTGTGTTTCCGGTGCAACGTCAGGTCGTCTAAGTTAGTGGAGCTGTAACCACGCCAGATCTGTTGGATGCCCGTGACCGCGCGTGCAGGAAAAGGCGAAAGATCACTCGCATCCGCCCGAGTTACGAAACCGCCACAGCAGCCGATGATGCAATAATACCCCTGTTTTGCCCGACGCCGCAAGCGCGTCTTCGGCAAGACCGAAAATCCTCAAGGCTCTCAACCCCATCGCTACTGTGCATGGGGTTGTTTTTTTACTTTTTGTTTTGCGGGCGCGCCTGGCCCGCGCCGGCGCGCTTTTTCTGCCAGACGAGGTGCACCGCGCACATCAACTCTCGTTGCGATCCAAGGCTGGGGTTCCCGTCGTCGCCGCGAGCCGCTATTCAGAACCGTCATTGTCTCGCCGAGGACGTCGCATGAGGAAGCTTGTCACCATCGGAGCGGTTCTGCTCTGGTCCACCATCGCATCCGCACAGGATCGCACCATCACGGTGGCTTCGACCACTTCGACGGAACAGTCGGGGCTGTTCGGCCATCTGCTGCCGCTGTTCGAGAAGGCCGCGGGCATCGGTGTCAAGGTCGTCGCCGTCGGCACCGGCCAGGCGCTGGATATCGGGCGTCGCGGCGATGCCGACGTCGTGTTCGTCCACGACAGGCCCGCCGAAGACAAGTTCATGTCCGAAGGGCAGGGCGTGAAGCGCTTGGACGTCATGTACAACGACTTCGTCATCGTCGGGCCGAAAAGCGATCCGGCGCAGATATCAGGCAGCAAGGATGTGGTCGAGGCGTTGCGCAAGATCGCGAAGGCGAAGGCGCCGTTCATCTCGCGCGGCGACAAGTCCGGCACGCATGCGGCCGAGCTGAGGCTATGGAAAGAGGCTGGCGTCGACCTCAGTGCCGGCAAGGATAACTGGTACCGGGAGATCGGCCAGGGCATGGGCCCGGCGCTGAACATGGCCTCGTCGTCGAACGCCTACCTCCTGTCGGACCGCGGCACCTGGCTGTCGTTCAAGAACCGTGGCGAACTCGCCGTCCTGACCGAGGGTGACAAGCGGCTCTTCAACCAGTACGGCGTCATGCTGGTCAATCCCGCGAAGCATCCGAACGTGAAGGCGAAGGAAGGACAGGCCTTCATCGACTGGCTGGTCTCGTCGAAGGGGCAGGACGCGATCGCAGCCTACAAGGTCGGCGGCGAGCAGCTATTTTTCCCCAACGCGTCCCACTAGCACGAAGGCGATGGTCGACACCGCGACACTGAGTGCGAGCAGGATCAGTCCGAGTCCGAGCGCCAGCGGCAGGTCGCCTTTGCTGGTTTCCAACGCGATCGCTGTCGTCATCGTGCGGGTGAAGCCGCGGATGTTGCCGCCGACGATGATGATGGCGCCGACTTCCGCAATGGCGCGCCCGAACGCCGCGAGAAAGGCCGTCAGCAACGAGGTCCGGCCGAGCGCGAACAGCAGAGCCATGCTGCGCAGGGCCGACAGCCCGTCGATCCGCGCCAAGTCGCCATACTCCGCCCACAGCAGGCTTGCCGGCCGGTGCACCAGCGCCACCACGATCGGCGTGGCCAGCAGCGTCTGCGCGATCACCATGGCGGCCGGCGTGAACAGCAAGCCCGCAGCCCCGAGCAGGCCGGACCGCGACAGCAGAAGATAGAGGGCGAGCCCGACCACAACCGGCGGCAGGCCCAGCAGCGCATTGGTCAGAATGACGATGACCTGACGGCCCCGGAAGCGGGTGATTGCAAGCAGGGCTCCGAACGGCGCGCCGATCAGGAGCGCGAGGATGCTGGCGGTCAGGCTGACCCGTACCGACAATGCGACGATGCCCAGCAACTCGGCGTCGGCTTCGCCGATCAGCATGAAGGCGGCACCGATGGATCGTGCGAAATCGTTCATCCGGCCTGACGCTGTTGCGCCGGCTCGATGCCGGTGATCCTGATCACGTCCATTGCGAAATCCTTCGTCCCCGGCAGCCTGCGCCTGACAGCTTCGGCCTGCATTGGCGGCAGGCCGGGTCCTCCACGCTGCACCGGTTCTGGCCGCTGTGGTCGCCACAATCAAGGGGGCGCAATTCAGGGTGCTCAGGGTGAGCTTTGGTCCATATGAATCGGGGGCCTGGGGACCGGCCTTCGTCGGGCTGTCCAGGGGCCGCAGGGCACAGGACCCGGCAATTTCGGGCAGGGTGAGCCCAAATCCTGGCGCGGTGTGCCGTGGACGGCTTTATTCCGCCCGTGGATGCACTAAGGAAGGGACAGGATCAGGTCGCACCCGCCCGGTGGCGGTGCTAGACCCTGATGCAGGAACAATGGGGCCGGGCTGGTACCTGGCTCGCCACAAAGATGAAGGATGTGACGCAATGATCCAAACCGTTGGTATCATCGGGGCAGGGACCATGGGGAACGGCATCGCGCAGGTCTGCGCCGCGGCCGGGCTCTCGGTCGTGATGGTCGACATTTCCGACGCGGCGGTGAACCGCGGCCTGTCGACCGTCGGTGGCAGCCTCGAGCGCCTGGTCAAGAAGGAGAAGATGTCGGCGGCCGACCGCGAGGCGACGCTCAAGCGCATCACCGGCACGACCGACCGGGCGAAGCTGTCGGATTGCGACCTCGTCATCGAGGCCGCCACCGAGAACGAGGAGCTCAAGGTCAAGATCCTGAAGGACCTCTGCGCGACGCTGTCGCCGCGCACGCTGGTTGCGACCAACACCTCGTCGATCTCGATCACCAAGCTCGCCGCCGCAACCGATCGTCCCGACCGTTTCATCGGCATGCACTTCTTCAACCCGGTGCCGGTGATGGCGCTGCTGGAGCTCATCCGCGGCCTGCAGACCTCCGACGACACCCATGCCAAGGCGCTGGATTTCGCCAAGCGTGTCGGCAAGGTGGCAATCACGGCCAAGAACAGCCCAGGCTTCGCCGTCAACCGCATTCTGTGTCCGATGATCAACGAGGCGATCTTCGCGCTCCAGGAGGGCATCGCGACGGCGGAAGAGATCGACGCCGGCATGAAGCTCGGCTGCAACCACCCGATCGGGCCGCTGGCGCTGGCCGATCTCGTCGGGCTCGACACCATGCTTTCGGTGATGGAGGTCTTTTACAAGGGCTTCAACGATCCTAAATATCGGCCAGCCCCGCTGCTGAAAGAAATGGTCGATGCCGGTCATCTCGGCCGCAAGACCGGGCAGGGCTTCTACACCTATAGCGCCTGACGAAGGCATTGGCGGCGGGCACTGTGCGTCCACCGCCACATCCCGCAATTTGCGCTGCGACAAAGACGCCGCGCGCGATCGGCCCCAGCGTGGATGCGGGCGCTTCCTTCCTTCTCCCCTTGTGGGAGAAGGAGGCGCGGAGCGCCGGATGAGGGGTTCCCTCCGTGAACTCAAATGCTTGATGAGTGGGCGGAGACAGACCCCTCACCCGTCTCTCACAAGGGGAGAGGGAAAGATAAAACGCACGAAGAGAAGAGAACATGTCGGATCGACTGAAAGCCGAGCGCGAGGCGGCGGCTGCGCGGCGGAACCTGCTGACCCAGGATGCGATCGAGCGCACCGGGATTACCGAGGAGATGATCGGGGAACTCGTGACGCGCTTCTACGGGCGCGTGCGCGAGGACGCGCTGCTTGGTCCGGTCTTTGCGATCGTCCAGAACTGGGACGAGCATCTCGCCAAGCTCCGGGATTTCTGGTCGTCGGTTGTGCTGATGAGCGGCCGCTATCATGGCTCGCCGATGCGGGCACACCTGCCGCTGAGCCTGGTTGGCGGCCATTTCGACCGTTGGCTCGATCTGTTCGAGCAGACCGCGCGCGAAGTCTGCCCGCCCGCAGCGGCTGCGCTTTTCATCGACAAGGCACGGCGCATTGCCGACAGTTTTGAAATGGCGTCGGCAACCGTTGCGGGGCGCCTCGCTTCGCCGCGTCACGTGCTCAGGTCGTGAAATACAAGATGGCTACCTGGTGCAGCTCGCATCGCGGGATGGCGCGTTGCACCAATTCCTACATCATCGGTCTGATCTGCAAAATCATAATGCCGTTCGCGCAATGCGATGTAGAATTTTCGAAAACGCGCTTGCTCGCGTTCATTCTCATTCAATCAATGCGAGCAAAGCCATATTGATGCACTGCGGCGCCAATTCTTCGCCTTGTTTTCGGCAGAGTTCCAGCGCCTGCTAGCGGGCATGGCTTGCGCATCGTTCGATACCAATTCCTCATCCTCGGAGAGTGCTGCGGAACCCAAAGTTGACGCGGGCACGGGGCAGACGCGGCGAATCCTGCTGCTGGGTGCGCTTGCGACCACAGCGTGTCTCGGCTGTTCCAGCCAAGCGCGCGCAGGTGAGGATCCGCCTGGCTCCGACGTACGGCCGCAGAAGGGCGATCTGCTCGTCTTCTCCGAAGGTGATCAGGAGGGAAAGCTCGTCACTGCGGCCGACCTACAGGTCGGCGGGCCGCCGGTCCATGCCTGGCCAAAGGATCCCAACACATCGGTGGTGCGCAGCGCCTCGCGGCTCAACGAGATCCTGATCATCAAGCTCGATCCCGCCGACCTCGACGAGAAGACCCGCGCGCGGGCCGTCGACGGCATCATCGCCTATTCTGCGATCTGCTCGCATGCGGGCTGTCCCGTCACCGCCTGGGTGAAGAGCGATGTCGGCGACAAGGAGGTGTTCAAGTGCATGTGCCACAACTCCGAATACGATCCCCGCGCGGGCGCGCAGGTCGTGTTCGGGCCGGCGCCGCGGCGGCTTGCAGCGCTGCCGCTGGCGCTCGCTGACGGCTCGCTCAGCGTCGCCGGCAATTTTGTCGGAAAGGTAGGTGGCGCGCAGCCAGGATGATGGACGGTGCGGGCCATGCTCGCGTCACGAGAGGCCGTCTCCGCCGACGGGCGGACGACGGGACGAACGACAAGAATTCACAACAAGAATTCAAACGGATGAAAAAGGGGAACGTCCATGAAAACCTCCATGACCAGGAAGCAATGGTATCTGTCCGGCTTCGTCGCCTTCACCTGCCTCGCCTCGACCGCCGCCGTATCGGGTCCGATCGAGAATTACTCTCCGGTCACCGCGCAGCGGCTGGAAAATCCGGAGCCAAGCAATTGGATGCTCTACCGGCGCACCTATGACGGGCACGGCTTTAGTCCGCTCGACCAGATCAACACCTCCAACGTCAAAAACCTCACGCCGGTCTGGACCTTCGCCACCGGCGTCGTCGAAGGCCACGAGGCGCCGCCGATCGTCAACAACGGCGTGATGTTCGTGGCAACCCCGATGGGGCAGGTGATCGCGTTGAACGCCAAGACCGGCGACGAATATTGGCGTTACAAGCGGCAGCTCCCCGATGATCTGTTCCAGCTGCATCCGACCAGCCGCGGCGTCGGCCTCTGGGAGGACAAGCTCTATCTCGCTACGACCGACGACCATGTCGTGGCGCTCGACGCCAAGACCGGCAAGGTGGTGTGGGACACCAAGGTGCAGGACTACAAGAAGGGCCAGTACATGACCCTGATGCCGCTGATCGTCGACGGCAAGGTCATCGTCGGCGGCTCCGGCGGCGAGTTCGGCGTGCGCGGCTATGTCGCCGCCTATGACGCCAAGGACGGCAAGGAGCTGTGGCGCACCTTCACCATTCCGGGCGAAGGCGAGCCCGGGCACGACACCTGGCAGGGCGACGACTGGAAGAACGGCGGCGGCTCGGCCTGGATGACCGGCAACTACGACAAGGAGACCAAGACGATCTATTGGGGCGTCGGCAACGCCGCGCCGTGGCCCGGCGACTCGCATCCCGGCGACAATCTCTACACATCATCGGTGCTCGCGCTCGATCCCAACACCGGCAAGATCAAGACCTATCACCAATATCACCAGAACGATTCCTGGGATTGGGACGAGGTCGAAGCGCCGATGCTGATCGACCTGCAGCGCGACGGCCGCAACATCAAGAGCCTGGTCCATCCGGGACGCGACGCGATCTTCTGGGTGCTCGAGCGCACGCCGACTAAGATCAACTACGTCGCCGGCTGGCCGTTCGTCTCCACCGACGTCTGGAAGGGCATCGAACCCGAGAGCGGCAAGCCGATCGTCGATCCCGCGCACAAGCCGGTGATCGGCAAGCGCGTCGAGTTCTGCCCCTCATTGTGGGGCGGCAAGGACTGGCCGTCGGCGGCCTACAGCCAGAGGACCGGACTCGTCTACGTGCCTGCCAATGAGAATTTCTGCGGCGGCTTCACCGGCGAGAAGGTCGCGCTGAAGCCTGGCGAGCTCTGGCTCGGCACCAAGCCGGAAGACATCGGCCTGAAGACGAAGCCGGGCGCGGATCATTTCGGCGAGCTTCAGGCCTGGGATCCTGCCACGGGCAAGAAGGTGTGGCAGCACAACTTCGCCAAAACGCACCTGTTCGGTTCGGTCACGGCGACCGCAGGCGATCTCGTCTTCGTCGGCGGAACCAACGACCGCAACTTCCGCGCCTTCAACGCCAAGACCGGCGAACTGTTGTGGGAGCAGAAGACCAACTCCGGCATCATGGGCATGCCGGTGTCCTATGAGATCGACGGTACGCAATACATCGCGATCCAGTCGGGCTGGGGCGTGGACGCGCAGCGCATACAGGATGCGCTCGCGACCAACAATATCGGCATCGAAGCCAATGTGCCGCAGGGCGGCGTCATCTGGGTGTTCGCGCTGAAGAAATAGCTCCGCGGGCGGATCGAAAGAGGCGGAGCAGCAGGGGGGTGGCGAATGCGGCGGACGGCAACGTCCGCCGCATTTTGTGCCTTCCCTTCTCCCCTGTGGGAGAAGGTGGGCGCGCCGGATGGGGTTCTCTCCCAAGCGAGATCGTGGCAGCCAGCCTCGCAGCCCTCTCCCACAAGGGGAGAGGGCACATCAATTGGCACCGGCGAGGATGTGGACCGTGGCCATGACGGGCGCGGAAGGGTCGCTGCCTGCAAAGCCTACTTCCCCAGACGCTCCACCTTGCCCTTCTCCTTCTGGTTCATCTCACGAACCTTCGGGTCCGGATTATGCTGCCCCGTGGTCTGGGTGGTCGATGCCGGCGGGGCATTGGCGTTGGGCAGCGAGTTCTGCTCGGGCGCGGTGGGGCGCGTCGCGGTGGTCGGCGGCGTCGTGTTTTTCTGGGCGAACGCAGCATTGGTGGTCAAAAGAAAGGCGCCCGACAGCAACGAGACTGCGAGCGCCTTTGAGATGTTGGTCATCGATCTGCTCCTGTCAGATCGATGCAAACGGCGCGAGGCCGCTTGTGTTCCGCTGCTTACGCCTCCAATTGCTTGCCGATCGGAAGTGCGCGGATACGTTTTCCCGTCGCCGCGAAGATCGCATTGATCAGGGCCGGCGCGAACGGGGGAACGCCGGGCTCGCCGACGCCGCTCGGCGGCGTGTCGGGTCCGGGCGGCACGATGTAGACGTTGGTCACCGCAGGAGATTCGTCGATCCTGACGACCTGGAAGTCGTCAAAATTCTTCTGTTGCACCTTGCCGTCCTTGAAGGTGATCTCGCCGTATTTGGCGAGACTGAGCCCCATGATCGCAGCGCCCTCGATCTGCGAGGCGATGCGCTCGGGGTTGACATAGGTGCCGCAGTCGATCGCGGTGTCGACCCGCGGCACCGCCAGCTTGCCCTTGTCGTCCACGGCGACCTCGACGATGGTCGCGATGTAGCTGACGAAGCTGCGGTGCACAGCGATGCCGAGGCCGTGGCCCTTCGGCACCTTTCGCCCCCATTCGCCCTTCTCGGCGACCAGCTCGACCACCTTGCGCAGGCGCGCGGTGTCGATCGGGTAGCTGTCCTCGGGCTCGCCGTAGTTCCAGAGGTCCTTCACGTTAGGCTTGACGATGCGAGGCGAGCCGATCAGCTCGAGCAGCATGTCTTTCTGGTCGCGGCCCGTCGCCTGCGCGATCTCACCGACCATCGACTGCACGGCGAACGCGCGCGGGATGTTCGAGACCGAGCGGAACCAGCCGATGCGGGTATGCGCGGCCGCTTCCGGATTCTCGCAGGAGATGTTGGCGATCTCGAACGGCATGTCGACGAGACCCATGCCGATCTCGAACGGCGCCTGATGCACCGTGCCGGCGGCAAAGGTCGAGGCGATGCTGGGCGCCACGCTGCGGTGGCGCCAGGCGATCACCTTGCCGCTCTTGTCGAGGCCGGCCTCGATCCGCTCGACCGAGACGGTATGCAGGAAGCCGTTATGGAGGTCGTCCTCGCGCGTCCACTGCACCTTCACCGGCGCACCAAGCTCCTTCGACAGCAGCGCGGCTTCGAGCGCAAAATCGCATTTCGACTTGCGACCGAACCCACCGCCGAGCAGCGTCACGTTGACAGTGACGTTGCCTTCGGGAATGCCGAGCGTCTTGGCGACGTCCTCGCGGGTGCCGCCGGGGCTCTGCACCGGCGCCCAGATCTCCGCCTTGTCGCCCTTGACGTCGGCCACCGCCACCGGCGGCTCCATGGAGACATGAGCGAGATGGGGAAGGTAGTACTCGCCGACGATGACCTTGTCGGCGCTCTTTAATGCGGCGTCCGCATCGCCCTCCTTGCGCAGGACAAGGCCGGGCTTGCGCGAGGCCTCCTCGAGCTCCTTGCGGTAGGCCACCGAGTCGTATTTGCCGTTCGGCCCGTCGTCCCACACCAGCTTCAAGGCGTCGCGGCCCTTGATCGCCGCGCCGGTGTTGCGCGCGATCACGGCGACGCCGCCGAGCGGCTGGAATTTTGAAGGCCAAGGCCAGCCTTGAACCTGCATCACTTTTTCAACGCCGGGGACTTTCAGCGCCTCCTCCGGCTCGAACTTGACCAGCTTGCCGCCGGTCACAGGCGGGCGCGCGATCACGGCATACTTCATGCCGGGCAAGCGGACGTCCGCGCCGTAGCGCGCCTTGCCGGTGGTGATGTCGTGAAGATCGACAATGCCGACCTGACCCTTGCCGAGATAGCGGAAGTCCTTGGGATCCTTCAGCTTGAGGCCTTCGATGCTCGGCACCGATTCCTTGGCGGCATCAGCGGCGAGTGCGCCGAAGCCGAGCTTGCGGCCGCTGGCGCTGTGCACGACCTCGTGGTTGACGGCTTTGACCTCGGTCGCCGGCACGCCCCAGCGCTTCGCCGCGGCCTGCTCCAGCATGGTGCGGGCGGAGGCGCCGATCTGGCGCATCGGGATCAAGTAGTGTCGCGTGCTGCGCGAGCCGTCGGTGTCCTGGTTGCCGAACTTGACCTCGTCGCCATGGGCCTGCTGCACCTTGACCCTGGACCAGTCGGCTTCCATCTCCTCGGCCACGATCAGCGGCAGGCTGGTGCGGACGCCGGTGCCCATCTCGGAACGATGCCCGACGATGGTGACGATGCCGTCCGGGCCGACCGAGACGAACACGCGCGGATCGACCACGACGCCGTGCGGCATCTTGCCGGCACCGGTCTCGTAGGCGAGCGCCTGGCGTGACATCACCGGTGCGGCGAGCACGAAGCCGCCGGTGATGCCGAGTCCCTTCAGGATGCTGCGGCGCGAGACTTTCTCGACCCTGACGTGCTTTTCGAAGCCGCGAAGTCTGCGGGGATTGTCGATGAAATTCATGTCACACTCCCGTCGATGCGAGATGGACGGCGTTCTCGATGCGCTGGTAGCAGCCGCAGCGGCAGATGTTGCCGGACATCGCCTCGCGGATCTGGTCGTGCGAGGGTTTTGGGTTGTCCATCAGGAGTGCTGCGCCCTGCATGATCTGGCCGGCCTGGCAAAAGCCGCATTGGGGCACGTTGAGCTCGCGCCAGGCCTTCTGCACCGGGTGATCGCCGGTGGGGTGTAGTCCCTCGATCGTGGTGACTTCGCGTCCGGCAACGTCGTTCACCGAGGTGATGCAAGCGCGGACGGCCTCCTTGTCGACGATGACGGTGCAGGCGCCGCACAGGGCCTGGCCGCAGCCGTATTTGGTGCCGGTCAGCCCAGCCTCGTCACGCAGGAACCAGAGTAGCGGGAGATCCGGGTCGCCGTCCCAGCTCTGTTCCTGGCCGTTGATCTTCACCTTGATCATGATCGTCCCTCGCTCTTCATAAGCATGCCAAATTCGAAGTCCGCCGACGCCAATGGGCGACGGTTCGTGCATCGTTTTCGCCCAGATTCCGCCGTCATCCCACGCGGGCAAATCCCGGAGGGAGGCAGGAACGCTGATGGCGATGTCTGGATGTGCTCGATACCTCCCGTATTGTTCTTAATTGATTGTATTTCGCGCGGCATCGTGACGGGGCGACCGTAGCAGAGATCTCCCCGGCCCGGCGTTCACAGCCGAGTGTTCTCACCGGGAAAAGATTGCATAGATGGTTTGTCAAAAGCAGGGCGCGTCATCACGCCGCGTGCTTGTGAAATAGGCGCAACGAAAAAAGCTTCGTCCGCCAGAAAGACTGCGCGGACGAAGCAGGATGCCTCAGTCGAGGGAGGGAGAACGCAAGCCCCGCGAGCTTCGAGTAGGAAGCGGGCGGTCCTGCGCAGTCATTCAGAGACCAGGACTGAGGAGCTGATGGCCCTCACATACGCGTGGTGCAGAAGCGGCGGCATCGCCGCGGCGGTCCCGGAGCGCGGGACCTGTGCGGCTCGCTGGCGGCGATAGGTGTGCCAGCGAGCCGAAGAATGTCTGGCCAAGGCTCGGCGGCCAGCCAGCTCAGGCGGCCTTCCTAGGCGGCTTTGGCTTTCGCCACATGGGTCGCGATCGCGTCCATCAGTGCCGGCGACAGGCAGTCATAGGGCTCGAGGCCGATTTCCTTCAGCCGCGAACGGATTCCGGCCATCTGCTCGGGCTTCACGCCCGATTCGATCACCGAGGAGACGAAGGCGGCGAATTGCGGCGCCTGCGAGCCCTGCTCCTGGAACAGTTCGGGATGGATGAAGTCGAGGCCATAGAACGGATGGTTCTTGTTCTCGATCCGGCCGTACATGTGCGTGCCGCAGGCCTTGCAGGCATAGCGCTGGATCACCGCGGAGGGATCGACGATCTGGAGCTTGTCGCCGTTCTCGAGCACGGTGACGTTCTGGCGTGGCACCACGGCAACGACGGAGAAGGTCGCTCCTTGCGGCTTCCAGCACTTGGTGCAGCCACAGGCGTGGTTGTGGGCGACATCGCCCTTGATGCCGACCTTGACCGGATGGTCCTTGCATTTGCAGACCAGCGTACCGCCGGCAAAGCTGCCGCTGCCCTGCTTGATGCCGTTGTCGATCGAGGGATGGAGTGCAACAGTCATGGGTCGATCCTCCTTGGTGTGATGTGCGAGCTAGAACACGACGACTGAACGGATGGATTTGCCCTCGTGCATGAGGTCAAAACCCTTGTTGATCTCCTCGAGCTTGAGGACGTGGGTGATCATCGGATCGATCTGGATCTTTCCGTTCATGTACCAGTCGACGATCTTCGGCACGTCGGTGCGGCCGCGCGCGCCGCCGAAGGCCGTGCCGCGCCAGTTGCGCCCGGTGACGAGCTGGAACGGGCGGGTGGAAATCTCCTTGCCGGCTTCGGCGACGCCGATGATGATCGAGGTGCCCCAGCCGCGATGGCAGGCTTCCAGCGCCTGGCGCATCACGGTGGTGTTGCCGGTGCAGTCGAAGGTGTAGTCGGCACCGCCGTCGGTGAGGCCGACGAGGTGCTGGACGATGTCGCCGGTGACCTTCTTCGGGTTGACGAAGTGGGTCATGCCGAACCGCTTGCCCCACTCCTCCTTGGAGTCGTTGATGTCGACGCCGATGATCTTGTCGGCGCCGGCCATCTTGGCGCCCTGGATGACGTTGAGGCCGATGCCACCGAGGCCGAACACGACCACGTTGGCGCCGGGCTCGACCTTGGCGGTATTGACGACGGCGCCGACGCCGGTGGTGACGCCGCAGCCGACGTAGCAGCTTTTGTCGAACGGGGCGTCCTCGCGGATCTTGGCGACCGCGATCTCGGGCAGCACGGTGAAGTTCGAGAAGGTCGAGCAGCCCATGTAGTGGTAGATCGGCTTGCCTTTGTAGGAGAAGCGGCTGGTGCCGTCAGGCATCACGCCCTTGCCCTGCGTCGCGCGGATCGCGGTGCAGAGATTGGTCTTCTGGCTGAGGCAGCTTTTGCACTGCCGGCATTCCGGCGTGTAAAGCGGGATGACGTGATCGCCCGGTTTCACCGAGGTCACGCCCGGGCCGATCTCGCGGATGATGCCCGCTCCCTCATGTCCCAGGATCGACGGGAAGATTCCCTCGCTGTCGAAGCCGTCGAGCGTGTAGGCGTCGGTGTGGCAGATGCCCGTCGCCTTGATCTCGACCAGGACTTCGCCGGCCTTCGGGCCTTCCAGATCGACCTCGACGATCTCGAGCGGCTTCTTGGCTTCGAAAGCAACGGCGGCACGTGTCTTCATCGTAAACTCCTCAGATTCTCGTCAGGCGCCAAGAGGTGGTCTCGGCAGTCCTCGTAGTGTTCATTTCTTGCCCATGCAGGCGTCTTCCGCCTTGGTGTAGGCCTCCGGTTTCTCCTCCTTCTTGGAGGGACGCTGCCGGCCCCATGCTTCGGTGGAGCGGGCGCGCAGATAGACGTACAGATCGTCCATGTAGCAGGCGACGTTCGGATTGTCGCCGAAGGCCGGCATGACGTTCTCCTGTGCAGTCGAGATGTTCTTGCGACCGGAGGCGATCACGCCGATAAAGTCGCCATAGCTCATCGACTTGACGGAATCCTTCAGCGCCGGTGCGTAGGTGGAGCCCATGCCGTCGGGGCCATGGCACACATGACAGTCTGAGTGATAGCGGCGGTATCCGGAATAGGTGAACCAGTCCACGGTGCCGTCGGCCGAAATCTTGTAGGTGGGATTTCCCTCCTTATCGAGCCACTTTCCGTCGTCTTCCTTCTTCACCGCAGTCGGGTCGCCCGGACCGTCCGCGACCGCAACTCCTCCGGACGCAACGAAGATCATCACAGCAATGACAGAGCAGATTTTACGCAAGAGATTCTTCCTCGAAGGCGTTCGGTGGAGACGAGCCGGCGCGTGGAGGTGATTCCACGCGCCGGAGCGATGCTGATGGGCCTAGTTCGGCAGCGAGAACACGGTCAGCGTGCCGCCGAGCGCCGTGTAGTTGCTGAGGGCCGCGTAGCCGCCGACGGCGCCGAGACCTGCGGTCGGGTCGGTCAGACCTGCCGCAAGACCGATGCCGGCCCAGCCACCCACGCCGGAGAGCACGGCAACGTACTGCTTGCCGTTGTTCTCATAGGTGGTGACGTTGCCGATGATGCCGGAGGGAGTCTTGAACTTGTAGAGCTCCTTGCCGGACTTCGCATCGACCGCTTTCAGGTAGCCTTCGAGCGTGCCGTAGAACACCACGCCGCCTGCCGTTGCGAGCGCACCCGACCAGACCGAGAACTGCTCCTTGTTCGACCAGACGATCTTGCCGGTCTTGTTGTCCCAGGCGATGAAGTTGCCCATGTGGCTTTCACCCTGCGGCGGATACATCGAGAGCGTCGCACCCACATAGGGCTGGCCCGCGGTGTAGCTCACCTTGAACGGTTCGTAGTCCATGCAGACGTGGTTGGTCGGAACGTAGAACAGCTGCGTGTCCGGCGAGTAGGCTGCCGGCTGCTCGTCCTTGGTGCCGAGCGCGGCCGGGCAGATGCCCTTCACGTTGACATCCTCGCCCGCCTTGTCCGTCGAAGCCGCGTCGAGCACCTTCGGGCGGCCATAGGTCGGAGAGCTCTTGTTCATGTCGACGCCGGAGGTCCAGTTCACCTTCGGATCGTATTTCTCGGCGACCAGCAGTTCACCGTTCTCGCGGTCCATCGTGTAGGCGAGGCCGTTACGGTCGAAATGGGTCAGGAGCTTGCGCGGCTGGCCGTTGATCTGCTGATCGGTGAGGATCATCTCGTTGACGCCGTCATAGTCCCACTCGTCGTGGGGCGTCATCTGGTAGACCCACTTGGCCATGCCGGTGTCCGCGTCGCGCGCGAAGATGGTCATCGACCATTTGTTGTCACCCGGACGCTGCTTCGGATTCCAGGTGGAGGGGTTGCCCGAGCCGTAATAGACCATGTTCAAAGCGGGATCGTAGGAGATCCAGCCCCAGGTGCAGCCGCCGCCGATCTTCCACTGATCGCCTTGCCAGGTCTTCAAGCTGGAGTCGGGCCCAACCGGCTTGCCGAGCGACGTCGTCTTGGCCGGATCGATCTTGATCTGGTCGTCCGGGCCTTCGGAGTAGGCGCGCCAGACCTGTTTGCCGCTCTTGAGGTCGTAAGCGGTGACGTGGCACTGCACGCCGAACTCACCGCCGGAGATGCCGACCAGGACCTTGTCCTTGACGACCAGTGCGGCCGACGTGCCGGTCTCACCCTTCGCGGGATTGCCGTTGGTCGCCGACCAGGCCACCTGGCCGGTTTTTGCGTCGAGCGCGACGAGGTTGGTGTCGGCCTGATGCAGGATGATCTTGCCGTCACCGTAGGACAGGCCGCGGTTGACCGTGTCGCAGCACATCACCGGAATGACGTTCGGATCCTGCTTCGGCTCGTACTTCCAGATGATCTTGTTCTCGTTGGAAAGGTCAAGAGCATAGACCTTGTTCGGGAACGGCGTGTGGACGTACATGACGTTGCCGATGATCAGCGGCCCGCCTTCATGGCCGCGCAGCACGCCGGTCGAGAACGTCCAGGCGACCTGGAGCTTGCCGACGTTCTGAGCGTTGATCTGATTCAGCTTGGAATAGCGGGTGTTGGCGTAATCACCCGCCGGCATCACCCAGTCCTTCGGGTTCTGCGACATCTTGATCAGCTCTTCATTGGCTGAAGCGCTGCCGACGGCGAGAACCGCCGCGGAGCCGAGATAGGTCGCCAGTAGCACCTTGCGCATAGTTATTCCTCCGTTGGTCTCGTTTATTGTTTCCGAAGCATTGCTCAATCGCCGGGCTTCTCGTCCGGCGTCTGCTCGTGCAGGGCGGTCACGATTGGGACCAGAAACGATGCTGTGCTGTTTCCTCCTCCTGATGAGAGCCACGGGTCCACGTGCGGGAGCGGCCCGTTCTTGTTGTTCCTGCCGCAATCCCTAACGACTTCGTCGTTGGGAAACTTGCCCAAGAGAGAAGCCGGTTTGCTTGACAGCGCACGGAGGCGAAGATTTTGATTTTGCAGTAGCGAATTCAGCGGCTTCGGTGCGCCTTTGAGGCCGCCTTCCGCGCTCAGGTTCCCCTTGACGGCGCTGCAACTAAGGCGGAGGATTAAGTTTCAAGAGTGGCAATGGAACGATGGCGCTCGTTGCACGAGACCGCTCAAATTCGAGGTAAACGTCCGCAATCACGGCTGAGGGCTCCGGCAGCGCTGGTTGCGATTCGCGCCGAATCTCCGGATCAAACCAGTGGCTGGATTAATGTCCGACACCATTCACACGCTCTCGACGACCGGAATGACGCCGAAGCGGCAGATCCAGAGCTGGATCGACGGGCTGACGAGCCTGTGCGGGTATTTCGACGTCGATCCGCTGGAGGCGTCCTCGCTCGAAGGTCGCATCGATTACACCACGGTCTCGCGTCTGAAGCTCTGCCAGATCGAGGTCAGCCAACATCGCATCGCGCATACGCTTGCGCGCGCCAAGGCCAATGCACACCCGTACATAAAGATCCACTTCCAAACTTACGGCGTGTCCTATTTCGAGCAGGAAGGTCGCCACATCGAGATCAACCCCGGCGACATCATCGCCTATGACGTCTCCTGCCCGCATTCGATCATCAGCCCCGCCTTTACCCGTCACGACGTGGTGATCGTGCCGAAGGCGCTGCTGCGCGACCGCGGATTCCCGTCGCAGCGGATGCCTGCCTGCAAATTGACGGCGAAGACGGGTACCGGGCGGATCGCCCACGATTTCGTCCATGCCACCTTCGACGAGGCCGCAAAATTGTCGGCGAACAGCGCGGTCGGCGTCGCCGATTCGCTGATCGACCTGTTGCTGCTGCCGCTGCGCGAAGCCGACACGATGTTCGATCGTGTCGGACCTGAAGCGATGTATGTGCGCGCGCAATTCTTCATCCGAGAGCACTTGCGCGATCCGGATCTGTGCATCGACCAGATCTCGGCTGAGCTCGGTTGCTCCAAGCGCTATCTGCACATGTTGTTCTCGGAGCGCGGCACCACGGTGAGCGACTACATCTGGCAGGCGCGGTTGCAGAACTGCCGCCAGGAGCTCGAGGCCCACGCCGGCAAGACCATCACCGACGTCGCCTTCTCCTGGGGCTTCTCGAGTTCATCGCATTTCAGCCGGGTGTTCCGGAAATATTTCGGCGTGGTGCCGTCCTCGATCCACAAGGCGCAGCAGGGCACGGCGACTTCGGGCGAGCACTAGGCCGCGCGCCGGCCGGGGCTTTCTGACTGAGTAAGATTAGGCTTCGATCGGACGCCGGGCCCGGATGCGAGCAACCGGCACGCCGGCCAGGGCTCGAAGTTCGGGCCGCTCGAAGTTCGGGCCGCTCGAAGCTCAGGCCGGCTCGAGGCCCAGCGACTTTGCGCTCTCGATCCAGATCGGCAGCTCGCGCTGATACAGCGCATTGGTCTCCTTGAAGCCGATCGCGGGTTCGAGCACGAAAGTCGTGAGAACCTCCTTCACTTTCGGATCGTTGTTGGCGGCGACGCAGAGCTCGGCGATGCGGTCGACCACCGGCTGCGGCGTCGCCTTCGGCACGGCCCAGCCGGTGAATCCGCTCACGGTGAAGAATTTTGACGTCGCGCCCTGCTCGGGAAGAGTCTTGATGGTCGGAATTGCATCGACCTTCTTCGAATGCACGGCGAAGACGGTGCCGCGGTCGCTTTGCAGTACCGACTGTGCAGCCGTGTAGCTGCCCATCGCGGCATCGAGCGTGCCTTCCAGCATTCCCGTCCACATCGGCGCCTCGCCGCGATAGTGCACCGGCTCGATGTTGAGGCCATACTGCTTGTTGAGCTCGTTGATGGTCATGTGCGGAGCCGAGCCCGCGCTGTAGGTGCCGAAGTTCACCTTGCCGCTCTTGCGCGCGAAGGCGACGAAATCCTCCAGCGTCTTGACCCCGGTTTTCGGGTTCGCCACCAGCAACAGGCCCGCGCCCGGAATGACGCTGACGAGCGTCAGGTCCTTGTCCATGTCGTAGCCGGGATTCTTCATCACCACCCGGTTCATGATGTAGGTGGTCGAGATCGAGCACAGGATGGTGTGGCCGTCGGGCTCGGCGCGGGCGACCTCCGCCGTGCCGATCGCGCCGGAGGCGCCGGGCTTGTTCTCGATGACGACGGTCTTGCCGATCTGCTTGGAGATGAACTCGCCATAGGCGCGCGCGAGCAGGTCGGTCTGGCCGCCGGCGGGATAGCTGCAAATCATGCGAATCTGCCGCGCCGGCCAGGTGCCTTGCGATGTGCTTTGCGCCGATGCGTTGCGCACGACGAACGGCAGCGCCAGTGCAGTGGTACCGGCGGCGATGAAGTGGCGGCGATCGAGTTTGGCGGACATGATTCTCTCCCGGAGTTTTGCCGAACCTACTGCATCAGGCTGGCGCCGGCATGGTCGGCGCGCGAGACAGATTGGCGCATTCAGTCGGACTGGGTGGGACATGGTGGGCGCGGCGTTCGTGCGCCGGACGCAGCGCAGCGCGACTTCAGCGGTGCGCTGCAGAGCCGGGGCCATGCCTCAACCGCAAGCTATCCCGCATTGGGTCCCGGCTCTGCGCAGCAACGCTAAGAGGCGTTGCAGTGCGTCCGGGACACCAGGGCAGTTCCGATCACCGCTGAATGATTTTCGTCCAGACGTCGCCCAGAATCGCCGGCTCGCGCGGCGGCAGATAGGTGAGGCCGGCCTGCTTGCCGAACTCGGCGATCTTGCCCTCAGCGGCGAGCTCCGTCAGCGCCTTGTTGACCGCCCCGATCAGGGCGCCATCGCTGGCGAGCCCGACATAGCCGCGATTGGCTCCGATCGGGTAGTAGTAGCCGGACGGCGTGATCGCCGTGTCGGGGTGCGCGGCGCGATGGGCGTCGAAACGGGCAAGATCGATCAGCGTCGCGTCATGGTCGCCGCGCTGGAGCGCGCCCAGGAGATCGTCGCGGCCGGGGACGAGATGGGTGATGCTGTCGATCAGGCGTCCCTTGTCGAAGGTCATCAGGATGGCGTCGCCGAGCGACCCGCTTTCGACGACGAGGCGAAGCCCAGTGAGATCGCCGATGTCGCCGATCTTGCGGTCGCGGGCCTTCGGCCCCAGCACCACCGTCATCGGCGAATAGACGTAAGGCTGGCTCGGCGCGAGCACGCCGAGCGCGACGCGACGCCGTCGATCGTCTCGCGTTGCCCCGGCGAAATCCGGCAAGCGCGCCGTCTTCATCCCGGGCACGACGAGCGAATCCTGCGTCAGCGCGTAGCCGCCGACGAGCGAGCAGCGCCCATCCGAGAGCAGCGCATTGGCTTCGAGCTGCGGGCTCGAATCCTCGTCCAACCGGCTCTCGAACCATTGGATCGCCAGCGGCCGTCCGAGCCGCTCCGCGATCGCCTTGGCCAGCAGCACGTCGAAGCCGGCATCCGGCTTGCCGCGGTGGTGCATCGAGAGCGGCGGCCGGTCTTCGTCGAGACAGATCTTCAAGGGATCGTCGGCAGCAAGAGCGACCGACGCCATCGCGGAAAGAAAGGCCGCAATGCTCCAGACGACGCGCCGGCCCCTCATGGCTTCCTCCGGCTGGAGATGAAGGCCCAGAGATCGCCGATCTGGTCGTCGCTGAGGATGTCGCCCCAGGGCGGCATCTTGTTGTTCTTGCCGTTCTTCACGGTGGTGACGAAGCGCGTCTTGTCGTCTGGGATGGCGCGCAGGTCCGGCGTGATGGTGCCGGAGTTCATCAGATTGGGCCCGTGGCAGTGCGAGCATTTCGCGGCGTAGGTCGACTTGCCATGGTCGATCTGCGCCTGCAGCGGATTGCCGGTTGCGTCATCCGCGGCGCGAACGGTCGCCGCAAGCGCGACCGTCAACACCGCGACGGTGGCGATCGTCGCCACCGTCCTGTGTGATACTTCTCTCAGCATCGTGCCGTGGTTACTGCTTGACCGCAAAGACCCACAGCGAGCCGCCGGGCGGCACTTTGGCCAGCCGCTCGTCGCCCGAGAACAGCGAGTAGACGCCGCCATAGCCGCTCGTCACGGCGACGTATTGCACGCCGTCCTGCTGCCAAGTCACCGGCTGTCCCTCGATGCCGGAGCCGGTCTGGAACTGCCAGAGCTTCTTGCCAGTATCGGCATCGAAGGCCTCGAACTCGCCGGTCAGCTGACCCGAGAACACCACGCCGCCGGCCGTCGACAGCACGCCCGAGAAGCGGGGAATGTCGCTCGGCGCTTCCCATTTCGATTTGCCGGTCATGGGGTCGATTGCCTTGAGGTGACCGCGCGGGCCGTCACCAAACTCCCACAGGTCGGTCAGGTCCATGCCGAGATACCATTCACCCTGCTTGTAGGTGACGGGCTCGGTCTTGTATCGGCCGCCGAAGGCAAGCGTGTTGGCATAGGCCAGGCCGGTCTGCGGATTGAACGACATCGGCTCCCAGTTCTTGCCGCCCAGGATCGATGGGTAGACCGTGACCTTCTTGCCCTCGCGCGCGTCCTTCGACACGTCGGTCTCGACCGGACGTCCGGTCTTCATGTCGATGCCGGTCGCCCAGTTCACCTTCACGTAAGGATTGGCCGCGAGCAACTTGCCGTTGGTGCGGTCGAGCACGTAGAAGAAGCCGTTGCGGTTGGCATTCATCAGTGCCTTGGTCGGCTTGCCCTCGACGTTCACGTCGGCGAGGACCATCTCGGCCACCGCGTCATAGTCGAACGGGTTGTTCGGCGAGAACTGGTAGTGCCACTTGATCTTGCCGGTCTTGGGATCCAACGCCAGCACGGAGCAGGTGTAGAGATTGTCGCCCGGGCGCACCGCCGAATTGAACGGGCCGGGATTGCCGATGCCCCAATAGATCGTGTTCAGCTCGGGATCATAAGAGCCCGTGATCCAGGTCGAGCCGCCGCCGAGCTTCCAGGTATCGCCCTTCCAGGTGTCGCCGCCGGGCTCATCCGGCGAGGGGATCGAATGGGTGCGCCATAGGTGCTTGCCCGTCGCCGGATCCCAGCCGTCGATGAAGCCGCGGGTGCCGAACTCTGCGCCGGAGATGCCGGTGATGACGACACCGTCGGCGACCAGCGGGGCCACCGTCATGGAATAGCCTTCCTTGATGTCGGCCGCCTTCTGCCGCCACAGCTCCTTGCCGTTCTTGGCGTCGAGCGCGATTACATGAGCGTCGAGCGTGGTGCGGAATACCTTGCCGTCGTACAGCGCGGCGCCGCGGTTGATGATGCCGCAGCAGACGATGCGCGGCGTCTCGGCGGGATACTCGACCTTGGTCTTCCAGATCTGCTTGCCGGTCTTGGCATCGACCGCCATGGTCGCGTTGTGCGAGGTCACGTAGATCACGCCCTGGTACACCAGCGGTTGCGATTCCTCGCTGCGATCGTCGTTAAAGGAGTAATTCCAGACCGGGACAAGGTTCTTGACGGTGTCCCTGTTGATCTGCTTCAGCGTCGAGAAGCGCTGGAGATTGTAGCCCATTCCATAATTGAGAACATTCGACGTGTCGGCCGCACCCTTGACCAGCTGCTCGGTGGTTTGTGCATTTGCACAGGTTGACGCAAGCATGACGAGGCTCGCGGCCATCGCAAAGCGTTTCATCCGTTCCTCCCAATATGCGCGCCTTTTGACGCTGCGACTGCAACACTCCGCCTGAAAGCAAAACGCGTCAATACGAAAGTCGTAAATGCCGTGCCGATCTCGTTGGACGGCTGGTGCCGGTCACCTTACGGAAACCTTACGCAAGCAACTCCCACTTGTGCGGAGACGCTGAGAATCCGCGGCACGAAGCAGTCTCGGGTGCGGGGGGGCGCTCGGCCGGGTTCCTGGGCCGTGGCGCGTGCAAGTTGCAATTCCGGGCTTGAACCGAGGTCCGCTTATGGATTTATGTCGTCTCTGATCCCCGCCGATCCGGGGCTCCTCGTCAGGGAGTTGTCTTGATGATTTCGCGTCGTTCAATTGCCCTTGCACTTGCGATTGCATTGTCGGCCGGTCCGGCGTGGTCGGCCTCCGGCAATGCGGTCAAGTTGCTCGACACCGACAATGACGGCACGGTCGATCTTGCCGAGGTGAAGAAGGCGGCCGCCGCATTGTTCGCAAAGCTCGATCCCGATCATGACGGCACGCTTGATGCGCGCGAATTGCGTGGACGGTTGACGGCGAAAGCACTCGCTGCCGCCGACCCTGATCGCGACGGGACCCTTACGCTCGACGAGTATCTCTCAGTGGTCGAGCAGCGCTTCAACGCAGCGAATCCCGATAAGGACGGAACGCTGGATGCGAAGGAGCTGAACTCGCGCGCCGGCCGCGCGCTGTTGCGATTGTTGCGGTGAGCGCCGCAACCGGAACAGACATGAGGAGCGCGACGTTTGCGATCGTTCCGGTCTGACAGTCGGGAACATCGGGCTGCTCGGCCTGTTTTCTCCGCATGTCCTGCCTGGCGCCGGGGCTGCGCGGCGGGAGAAGAGGAGATGCAGATGAACACAAAACGATCCGTTCTTGCTGCCTGCGCGATCCTGACGTTGAGCGGCGGCGTTGCCCTCGCCGGTCCGTGCAACACCGGCAGCGCCAGCACCGACAAGGATGCTGGTTCTGGTCCGGTTACCGTGGGCTCCGCGCAATCGCACTCGTCCAGTTCAGCGAGTGATACCAGTCAGCATCCGCCGACCAGCACGATGAATCGTGCAAGCGGTGAAACGCCGGCTTCGTCCGAGGATGCGCAGCGGCAAATGCAGAGTGAGCCGACGGCAGCCCAGCGCGCCGAAGGCGCCAAGCCGAATGCTGAAATGGCCGACAAGGGCTGCTGACGGCGCGTTGTGCGATTCGACGTGCGGTGCATTGCACAAGGTCGTGTCTCGCTGGTCGTTTTTGACCAAGAGGGAACTGGCTTTGTCCGAGAGAGAAATGCAGCCGCGAAGAATCGACACAGACGCTCTCGGCAGTCGAATCGAGGCTTGAACTGCACCTGACGCAGCCCTAGGTTTTGCGCCGCGCGATGTCGCGCTCAATACCTTTGGGAGACCCGAATGGCTTGGAAAGCTCCGAAGATCGTGGAAGTGCCGGTCGGCATGGAAATCAACATGTACGCCTGCGCTTCGCGCAAGTAAGACCGACGACCTGCCGCGGCTTCGATGGCGAACGCCGTCGCGGCCGTGGCAGTGTCGGACTCGGCTTGGCCTTGTTGTGCTCGGTGCTTTGCGATTGCCGCGAAGCCGCCCGTGCAGAGGCTTCGATCCTCTCCCATCAAAATCTCGACCATGCTCTGCGGCAGTGTGTTACGCTGATGCTCGGTCAGCGCTGCTGCCGCATCAGAGCGGCGCGCGCCTTTGGGGCACGGGATGGGCGGCAGAGCCTGTAAGTTCTGGATGGTGATTGGGTGCGTGATCGCGCTGGTACCGGCACGCACCAGCGCCGAAGAAGGCTCTGATACCGAGCATATCTTCGGCTTCATGATCGGCACCGACGTCGGCAATGTCGGCGAGCGCGAATTCCAGACGGAGACGACGGGCCGCTTCGGCAAGGGCGGTGGCACCTATCGCGCCCTTGAGCACGAGGTCGAGATCGAGGTGGTGCCGCTGCCGAATTTTCGTATCGAGGTCGGCGGCGCCGCCAGCTTGCACGACATCACCGGCGTCCCTGATATCGACGACCGCCGCCAGTTCAACTTCCAGGGCGCCTCGCTCGACCTGCGCTATCGCCTGCTCGACCGCGCGCGCGCGCCGTTCGGCTTCACTGTCGCTGCCGAGCTCCACGGCGACCGCATCGACGAGACCAGCGGCGCGAAAGGGCGGATGTATGGCACCGATTTCACGCTGGCCTTCGACCGCGAGCTCATCCCGAACTTCGTCATCGGTGCCCTCAACCTGACCTATCAACCGGAGTGGGCGCGCTTCGAGGTTGGAGGGGTGTCCGAGAAGAGCTCAACGATCGGCGCGGCGTTTGCTACCCTGGTGCGCGTCCGGCCCGATGTGCTCCTCGGCGGCGAGATGCGCTATTTCCGGCAATATGAAGGTATCGGTCTCGGTGAGCTCGCGGGCCAGGCCCTGTTCGTCGGCCCCACTGCCTATTTCCAGCTCTCCCCACGTTCGCGGCTGACCATGAGCTGGAGCATGCAAGCCTGGGGACGTCCGGCCGGATCGGGAGCCAATCTCGACCTCGTCAATTTCGAGCGGCATCAGGCGCGACTGGTGTTCGGGGTGAATTTCTAGCTTTGGGCCTGTCACCGCAATGGAGGTGCACCCTCTCCCCCTGTGGGCCCCCTGTGGGAGAGGTGGCTTCGCGGCAGCGAAGCCGGGCGAGGGGTTCTCTCCACGAGCCCAACTCTCATTTGAGTCCACGGATAGAACCCCTCATCCGGCGCTATAGCCGAAGCTTCGCTTCGGCGTTCTCAAGAACGGCGGCCAAAGGCCGCCTATTGTCCAGCGGATGGATGGGTAACAAAACAGACCGGATGGATGGGTAACAGTCGTTCATGGTTCGGTCCGCTGCGGCGCTGCGCTAGCGCAGCGCCGCAGCGTTGATGTTTTTTGGTCGATGATGCCGATCGGCACGTTGAAGAAACGTACTTGCCATTGCCCGTCAGCGGCTTCCTCCACGGCAACGGTTTCCCCAGCGAGAGCGCTGCAGAGATGGATGAGATCGCCGCGCCATTTGATCTCGCCATTGGAGCGAACCTGGCGCACCGCCGCTTCGACCGGATAATCCGGCTCCGGAAGCCGACTTGGCATCGCACGAGGAGAAGCGTGGTAGGCGCTGGCAGGTGGACGCTGCCCAAGTGCCTCGTGCGGCCGTTCTTCGTTGTAGTCGCGCACAAATGCTGCGAACCGGCGGGCTTGCGCGGTCTTGGTCGGCGGCGGTGGCCGCATGGCTTCCAGAAGCGTGAGGTGAAAACGCTCGTGTCGGCCGTTCTGCTGCGGATGGCCAGGATCAATTCGTTCATGACTGATGCCAAGCTTGATCCACCATACCGACAGCGCCGTCAGACCGGTGGTTCCGGTTGAGGCGAACGGCGAGCCGTTGTCGGAACGGATGATCTGCGGCAAGCCGTGCTCGCGAAACGCCCGCTCCAGCAGCGGTTGGCACTCGGCATATTGCGTGCTGCCCGTCGCCGCCAGGCTAATCAAATAGCGGCTGAAGCCATCGGTCACCGTGAAGGGCTCAACGCGAGATCCGTCGCCCAGCCGGATCCAGCCCTTGTGATCGAGAGCCCATACATGGTTGGCATGCTGCGGCACCGTCAGTTGTCCCATACGCGGCGGCGCTCGTCGCCGGACCCGACGGCTGCTGACCAGTCCCGCCCGCTTGAGAATCTCGCCCGCCGTCGAGGCCGACGGCCAATCGACATCCCCTTGGCGAGCCTCAAGCTTGCTGACGATCTTGCGCGGTCCCCAGCTCGGCCGCTCGAGCCGCAGCCCAACGATCGCATCCACAATGTGCTGCGGCGTCGCTCGCCCATGCACCCGCGCGGCGTGGGAGCGATCGGCAAGTCCTCCAGGTCCCTCCAACCGGTAACGATCCAGCCATTTGTAACCGGTCTTGCGGCTGATCTCGTATCGCTCGCAAAGCTCCGTCATCGTCCACAAGCCGGTTCGCTGTTCCGATATGAAGCTAATCCGCTGGTCCATTGCACAGCTCTCTCGCCAAGGCATCGGCTGATCCTCCAGCCGATAGAGAACTGTTACCCATCCATCCGGTCTACTGTGTTACCCATCTATCCGGTCTGGACACTATGCCATCTTCTCCCACAAGGGGAGAAGGAAATCCGAGCGTGCGGCCTGCAGTTCCCTGTACCGTCCCTCACTCCGTTTGAAACTTCCCGCTCCCTGGAACGTAAGCCTTCGTGCTAGTCTAATCTTCCATCGCCCCTTGCGAGAGGACTCCGGCATGAACCCGATTGACCTGGTGGTGACTGTTTGTGCGGTGCTCTCGCCTGCGACCTGCGAGGAGCAGCATCTGGTGTTCAACTATTCCGGGTCGCCCCGCCAATGCGTGATGGCCGCGCCGCCCTATATCGCGCAATGGGTCGGCGAGCATCCGAAGTGGCAGGCAGTGCGGTGGCGTTGCGAATATCCGCACCCGAACGACAAGGCATGACGCGCAAGAATCTATTCCAAGAATCTATTCAAACGCTACTTCGTGCAGTCCTTCAGATCCTTGTCGGCGATCGAGAACACCGCATCCGCCCTGATCTCGATATCGCGGACGATGCACTGCCGCGCATTGGGATAGCTGACCTTGGCATCATAGCGGCCGGGCTCGACGCCGGTGATACGCAGCCGCTCATCGTGGTCGACCTCTTTGTCCTTGTCGTTCAAGCATTGGTTCGGACCCCAGTCGGTATTGCCGGCCGGTGAGAGCTGAAAGCCGGAGATCGTCTCAGTCGTCAGATTCCAGAGCCGGATGCCCTTGCCCTTGGTCTGCGCGGCGGCTTCGCCGGCAAGCGTCAACAACGCGATCAAAGCAAGAACCTCACGCATCAGCCAATCCTCCCAAAGGGCGCCGTCATTCCCTGATCAGGCGCTCGCGATTCTTTGCCTTGTCGAAATTCTTGGCGCGGTCAAGGCCGTTCGGTGCGATCAGCTTCGCCGAGACGAGATCGGCGCCGTCGAAATCGGCGTCGATGACGACGGCGCCGGTCAGATCGGCTCCGCCGAGTTGCGCGTTTTTCAGTGATGCGCCGCTCAGATCGGCGCCCCTGAGAACTGCGAATTCGAGGTCGACGCGCGACAAATCGGCGTTGCGCGCGTTCAGCCGTTCCAGATTGGCGGATCTCAGCACCGCGCGCATCAGTCCCATCGACTGGTTGCGCATGTCGGCGCCAAGATGCGCGTCCGCGATCGAGGCGCCGACCAGTCTTGCGCCGGTGAGGTCGGCAGCGATGCGCGCTCCTGACAGGTCCGCGCCGTCGAGACGCGCGCGGGCCATTTGCGAGGCGAACAGATTGGCGCCTTTCAGGCTTGCGCCGGTAAGATCCGCATCCAGCAGCCAAGCCTGATCGAGGATCGCACCGTCAAGCCTGGCGGCTCGAAGGATTGTCTTGTTGAGCCGCGCGGCGCGGAGAACCGCGTTGGATAGGTCCAGCCCCGAGAGATCGAGACCCGACAGGCGTTTGCCGGTGAAATCGGCAGGTTGCGCGGCGCTCGCTTTGGCCAGCACGGCCTCGACCTCTGGCCGCGTCATTTCGGCCGAGACCATCGCGGGGGAGGTGAGGTCGACGTCACGCATCATGTCCTGCGCGCCCGCCGTCGTCGCAACGAGTGTGAGGCTAAGCGCTGCAAGACCAAGCGTTGCGAAGGCGACCGTCCGCGTCATCATCAGCTCCGCCGCCGGCCTAAAGCATGATCCGGAAAAGTGCGAAGCGGTTTTCCGGAAAGATCGTGCGCAAACAACAACCTAAAGCGCGATGACGATTCATCGAAATCTCATCGCGCTTTAGTCTAGCACGTCCGCCAGGCGACCGGCTATGAGACATCCCGCTCAGTACGGTCGCCTTGAGTTCGTTGGGCGAGGCCGGCCTTGATCGCCGCAATCTCGGCTTCGCCGCGTGTGCCGCGCGGGATGCCGATAGGCACCTCGGCCACGATCCGCGCTGGCCGCGGCGATAGGAAGAACAGCCGGTCACCCAGGCGCACTGCATCGTCCAGGCTGTGTGTCACCAAAAGCGTCATCACCGGACGGCTCGCGACCAGCGTTGCGATCTCGTCGCGCAAACGGCCAGCGAGCGCATCGTCGAGCGAGGCGAGGGGCTCGTCGAGCACCAGGAGATCGGGCTCGACTGCGAAGGCGCGGGCCAGTGCGACGCGGCGAGCAAGGCCGAGCGACAGTTCGCCGGGGAAGTGGCTGCGATGCGCTTCCAGCTCCAGGATCCGGAATAGCTCTGACAGCTTCGCGTCGGAAATGTCCGGTGCCGCAAGCCGTACATTCTGCTCGACCGAGCGCCACGGCAGCAGCCGCGGCTCCTGGAATACCATGCCAATCCGCGCCTCCTGCGGTCGCGCGACGTGGCCTGTAAAGTCGTGGTCCAGTCCCAGGATGATGCGCAGCATCGTGCTCTTGCCGCAACCGGACGGGCCGATCAGCACGCCGACCTCGCCGGATTGAAGCGCGAACTTGACCGGCGCCAGCACCTCGTGCGTTCCGCCCGCGGCACTCCTGAAGGTCTTGCCCGATATCTCGACCTCAAGCCGCACGTGGCCGCCACCTGTTTGCGCGGGCTTCGAACGGCTGCACCAGCAAGGTTTCGATGACGAGCACGACGGCGGCGAAGGTCAGCGAATAGGCCAGCAGCCGCGGCGTGTCGAACAGCTGGAAGGCGACGCCGATCTCGAAGCCGACCCCGTTCGGCCGTCCCAGCAGCTCGGCGACCAGCACGATCTTCCACACCAGCGACAGCCCGGAGCGCGCGGAGGCTGCAATATAGGGCGCAAGCTGTGGCAGCACGACGTGGCGGAAGGCGCGCCAGCGCGGCATCGCGAACACGCTCGCCATCTCGTCGAGCGAGCGGTCGAGCGCGCGGGTGCCCTCGCGCAAGGTGACGATGGCGGTCGGCAGCTTGTTGATGGCGATCGCCGCAATCGCGGCAGCCTCGGTGAGGCCAGCCCAAATATAGGCCAGCACGATCACGACCAAGGCGGGCAGATTGAGCAGCAGGATCAGCCAGGGATCGCCGAGCCGGTCGGCGAGCTTGATCCGTCCCATCAGGTAACCGATCGCGCTGCCGAGCGACATCGCCAGCACGAAGGCGAGCGCGACGCGCGCCAGCGTGGCGCCGAGATGCAGGAACAGCGCGCCCGATGAGGCCTCCGCGATCATGACCTGGAGCACGGCCGCCGGGGAGGGCAGCTTTGCGCCCCCGACGAACAACGCGGCGATCCACCAGACCACGAGGAAGAGGGCGAACGACAGAAGGCGCAGCACCTCAGTCTCCGGGGACTGCGTGATAGAAGGTGCCGGGGTCGAGCTCGGCTGCCGGACCCACGAGATCGCGTCCGCCGATCTCGGCCAGCACGCGGTAGAGCACGCGCGCGTCCTTCTCCTCGTCGTCGATGCTCCGGCGCGGAATGCCGTCGCGATAGCGCTCGCGGTAGGTCTTGAGCATGGCCGGGTCGGTCGTGCCGGTGAGCGGCGCGACCTTGTCCCAGGCTGCGTCCGAAGTCGCCAGCAGCTCTTTGGCCTTGCGGGTCATCGCGATGAAGCGCGCCACGGCGTCGCGATGGCTCGCGGCCCAGGTCTCGTCGAAGACGTAGCCGACGGCGGAGACAGCACCCGTGGCACCCAGCTTCGGCAAAATGTCCTCGATCCCGGTGAGGCGTCTGAAACCCTTGGCTTCGAGCTGGGCGCAGAAATTCCAGAAATTGAGGCTCGCATCCATCTCGCCGTCGAGCGCCTTGGCGGCGATCAGGGGCGGCGCGCCATAGACGATGGTCGCGTCCGATTTCAGGTCGATGCCGTCCTGCTTCATCCGGGCCTGGAGCAGCAGCCAGCTCTTGTCGATCGCCCCGCCGGCGACGGCGAGCTTGCGGCCCTTCAGATCGGCGAGCGTCTTGACCGGCGAATTGGCGGGCACCATCACCGCGCCCAGCGCGCTGGAATAAGGATAGAAGGTGAGCTTGGCGCCCAGCGCACGCTCGCGCGACACCCACAGCCAGTCCGACAGGATGATGTCGGCGCTGCCGGCGCGCATCGCGATCTTGCCGGCCTCGGTGCTCGCGAGCTCGGTGACCTCCAGCGACAGGCCGGCTTCCTTGTCGAGGCCGGCGCTGCGGATTGCGGCCAGCTCCCACGAGAATGTTCCGGTTTTCTGCACCGCAAGGCGGATCGCATCCGCGGCGCGGCCGGGTGCGGCCAGCGTCAGCACGAGCGTCGTCGCGAGTGCCAATGTTCGTCCCAAAACTCTCATCACCTTGTGAGCCGTTTCCTCTGACAGAGTGCTTTTCAGGACAATAGGCATAGCATAGCCTTGGTCGCAACCAGCGGGAGGACGCGCATGAATCTGGCCGGACGGCTACGACCGATTGTCGCCGCATTGGCGGTATTGGCGGCTACCGCGTGCGTGGCGCGGGCGGAGCAGGCCAATGACTATCCGACCTCAGCGCGCGCGGAATATGTCTATGGCTGCATCAAGGCCAATGGCGAGACGCGGACCGCAATCGAACAATGTTCCTGCTCGATCGACGTGGTCGCCTCGATCATGCCCTACGAGCGCTATGTTACCGCAGAGACCGCGCTCAGCATGTCGCAAGTGCGTGGCAATCTCGGCGTCCAGTTCCGGACCTCGGAGCAGGCGAACTCTGCGGTGAATGATTTGCGCCGCGCGCAGGCGGAAGCCGAGGTGAGGTGTTTCTAAATTGCGCCGCGGTGTCTAACCCTCCCCTGGAGGGGGAGGGTCGATCGCGCGCAGCGCGAGCGGGGTGGGGTGATCTCTCCACTCGGGCGCTGTTGGATGGGGAGAGACCGTCACCCCACCCGTCTCACATTTCGCTACGCTCCATGTGAGCCGACCCTCCCCCTCCAGGGGAGGGTGCTCCTTCGCCTCAGGTCCCCGGCTTCTCCACGTCCCATTCATTTCGGAACACGTGCCCATCCGTGTCCTTCGCCTCGGCGCGAAAACGCTTGGCTCCGTTGGAGACATAGATGAAGCGCAGGTTGGGATCTTCCGAGATCGAGATGCCGCCTTCCATCGAGAGCACGGGGCTGTCGTCCTGGGTCAGCTTCAACTGGTTGATGAAGAAAGCGGGAATATAGAGCTGCGTGACCTGGTCCATCTGCAGCCCGGAATTGTTGGGATGGCCGATCATGATCTGCGCTTCGCGCACGCGGCTTGCCGGCGCCTCCTCGCGTGCGAACTGCCGGTAGCGGATCTGGCCGAGCCGATTCCGCGCCTCCTCGACATTCTTTGCTGCCGGCGCCGAGCAGCCGCCCGAGGCCTTCACATAGACTTTCGAGACATAGAGCTGGCCGTCGCTGAGCTCGGCCACCGCATGCACGTCGGTGTAATTGTTGACGCGCACGCGCGTTGAGATCTCCGTGACATTGGCGTCCGGCCCGAGCTCGAACCTCGCCGCCATCGGCGCGGGATTGCGATCGATCACGAGCGTGATCGAACGGATACGCCTGCTGTCGCCGGGCGACAGCTTGCTGCGCAAGGTGACCGGCACGATCGCCGCATCCTCGGCGCGATAGGGCATCTCGATGCCGATGACGGCGCTGCCGTCGTTCATCGGACGGTTGCTGAAGATGTCCTGCACCAGGCCCGGCCAGGGATCGTGGGCCTCTTCAGCCTGCGCCGGCATCGCGAAAGCGATGCCGAGCAGGAGCGCGGCGAGAGTCAGGCGGCGTGTGCACCCCGTCATGGTCATGGTCCTGCGGACGTATATCGTTCGGTACAGCCTAGCGCGCCTGCTATTCCCATTCAATTTCCGAGAATGCTGCGGTTGCGTTGCGGGCGTTGTAGTCGTCGAACAGCTGCCAACGCGGTCGTTCCGATGCGGCGGCCTTGTCCGCGGCGGCGCGGATCGGCTCGCCGCTCTTGTTCAGCGTGCGGACGTCGGACAGCAGCGTTGACAGGTAGCGCAATTCATCGGTCAGTGCGGCAGGCCAGTCGCTCACGGGGCCGTGACCAGGAACGACCCGCAGCGCCGGGATCGGCTCAAGCCGTTTCAATGTGTCGAGCCAGCCGCGGATGCTCCCGTCCATGACCGGAATGTGGCGGAGAAAGACGAGATCGCCCGCAAACAGGGTTTTGGTCGTCTCGTCGTACACGATCAGGTCGTTATCGCTGTGTCCGGCCGGCCAGGCGCGCAAGGTCAGGCGCCGCGATCCGAGATCCAGGATCGTCGTGTCCGAAACCAGCAGGGTCGGGGCGATGATCTTGATGGGATCGATCAACTCGCTGCCCATGATGCGGCGGAAATTATCGAGATAGAACGGCCCGCGCGTCGCAAGCGCCTGTGGCAGCCTGCTATGACCGACGAAGCTCACTTCCTCCGCAACAAAGGCGGCATTGCCGAAGACATGGTCGGGATGGCCGTGGGTGTTGATGACATAGCGGATCGGCTTGGGCGTACGGGCCCGCACGGCGGCCAGCAGCGCCTCGCCTTCGCGAAGGCTGCCGCCGGTGTCGATCACGGCCACGGCCTCATCGCCCACGATGAAGCCGACATTGGCAATGTCGCCCTCGTTCTCGCGGGTCATCAGGGCGATGGTCCCGGAGTGTACGAAGATTCCAGGTGCGACTTCGCTCACAGGCAATTCGGCCGCCCCGGCGCGTGCTAGCGTCGCGAGTCCCAGGGACAAGGCTGCGATCACGAGAGCGATGCGAGACACTTTTCCGCCTCAGTTCAAAGGGCTTGTCTCATTGCACTGCAACAAAGCGAAGCCAGCACAAAGTTGGCACACATGGCGCGTCATGTGTTGCATGGATAACATCCAACCAAAACGAGGAGGAAGCGCGATGATGCAGGCCGGACGACATCGTCGCTGGTTGTTTTCATTGTGGGTCGTGGTCGTATCCTGTGCGTTCGGCGATATCGCCATCGCGCAGACCAACGAGACCGGCGATCTCTCATTCGAGCTGGTCGATCCCAAGGTGCTGCGCGTCTGCGCCGATCCGCGCAATCTGCCGTTCTCCAACGAAAAGGGCGAGGGGTTCGAGAACAAGCTCGCCGAGTTTCTTGCGGCCAAGCTGCAGAAGAAGCTCGACTATGTTTTCTTTCCACAGGCCACCGGTTTCGTGCGGATGACGCTGGGTGCGCATCGCTGCGACGTCATCATGGGCTTCCCGCAGGGCGACGATCTCGTGCAGGGCACCAATCCCTACTATCGCACGACCTATGCGCTGGTCGCGAAGACCGGCAGCGGGCTCGAGGATGTCGACACGCTCGCGGATCCGAAGTTGAAGGGCAAGCATGTCGGCATCGTCGCCGGCACGCCGCCGGCGACCAACATGGCGTTGGCCGGCCTGATGGGCGATGCAAAGCCCTATCCGCTGATGATCGACACGCGCTTCGACAATTCGGCGCAGGCCATGATCGATGACCTCGCCGCCGGAAAGATCGACGCCGGCGTGTTGTGGGGACCGATGGCCGGCTACTATGCGAAGAAGGTCGGTTCTTCGCTCCACGTCACGCCGCTCGTGAAGGAAACGACCGGGCCGAAGCTGGTCTATCGCATCGGCATGGGCGTGCGGCCCGCCGACCAGAACTGGAAGCGGCAGCTCAACAGGCTGATCCAGGAGAACCAGGGCGAGATCAACAAGATCCTGCTCGAGTTCGGCGTGCCGCTGCTGGACGACAGCGATCGGCCGCTCGGCGCGGAGACGGCCAAAAAGACGCCATGAGACGGCCTCTTGCCGCTGTGATCGTCGTTGCCCTGCTCGTGGCACCGGCGTGGGCGCAGCAGCAGGAGCCGTTCGAACCCGAGGGCTATCGCACCGATAATTATCGCGCGCCGGTGCCGGCGACGCTTGCTGGTGCGCGCGTGCTCACGACGGAGGAGGCGGAGGCGATCTGGCGCGCCAACAGCGGTGCCTTCATCGACGTGATGCCGCGCCCGCCGAAACCGAAGAACCTTCCTGTAGGCACGGTGTGGCGCGCCGCGCCGCGCAAGAACATTCCGGGTAGCCTATGGCTGCCGGACACCGGTTACGGCACGCTGCCACTGGCGATGGACGACTATCTCCAGCGCGGCCTCGCGCGCGCCTCGCGCGGCGACAGGGCCGCGCTGCTGGTGATCTACTGTCTGGCCAACTGCTGGATGTCCTGGAACGCCGCCAAGCGCGCATTGGCGTACGGCTATTCCAGTGTCGCCTGGTATCCGGACGGCACCGACGGCTGGGAGGGAGCAAAACTTCCGACCGAGGAAGCGCAGCCGGAGCCGCGCCCGGACCAGTAACGATTGAATGCGATGCGGCCTCTCCCCGTACCCGGGGAGAGGTTGGAGACAGTGCTACGGCTTCTGCTTCTGCAACTTGGTCAACGTGCCCGTGCCGTTGGTCTCGGTGGCGGAATAGCTCACCCGGTCGCCGGCATGGACGGCGTCCAGCATCGCGGCATCTTTCGCCTTGTACTCCTGGAGCGCGCCGGCGCTGCCTGCGCTGGCGCCGACCGTACCCTTCTGCGTCTGCTGGATCGAGATCGTGCCGTTGAGCCGATCGATCCGCGTGATCATCCCGGTCATATCGTCAGCAAGGGCGCTGGTTGCGAGCATGCTGAGGGCTGCAGCGCCCGCGAAGATGAATCTTTTTGTTCCCATCGAGGCCTCCCGACGTCTGGAGTTCACTTCGACAAGCCATCCTAGATCGATTTGGTTCCGGCAGATGGCGCCGCGAATAAGTTAACGATTCCCACGGCGATCGCGGGAACCCGTCGCGCGTGGCCGCCGCTATTCCATTTCCTGCTGGATCACGCGCCCGAGCGCGAACAGGCGCTGGTCGATCGTGGTTGGAACCTCGCAGACGAAGCGGACCACTTTGTGGCGGTCCTCGAAGATGCGGGTCTTCCAGATCAGCTCGTTGCTGAGCGCCTCGACCTTGGCTTCGTCGCGCGGAGTCGCGCCTTGCAGGGCGTGGAGCTGAAGCGTCTCCTCGCGAATCTTGTCGGCAGCCTCGCGCTGCTTGCGGCTGACGCGTTCGAGCCCGTTCATGACCTGGGAACGCTGGGCGTTGAGCGTGTCGAACAGGCCGGCGAACAGCAGCTTGGCGTTCGCCGTCTTGTCAGACGCGGAGGAGGCGAAAAACTCCTTCACCGACTTCTCGGCTTCCTCCAGCGGCGTCTTGCGCGCCGCCAGCTTTGCGACCAGCGCGCTGATCCTGGCGTCGTCCTTCCATTTGTTCTGGACGTCGTCGAGCGGCGGACCGGCCCACACCGCGGCCAGCGAGATCTCCGGCACCTTGGCCTGCGTGCAGGGCCAGTCCGGATAGCGTGGATCGGCCGCGCGCGCGGCCGTGCTCGCTACAACGAGCGCCAGAACAGCCGTCGCCAGAACCCGAACCGTCATCCTTCGCCTCCCGCAGGCCCGCGTCGCGCCAGCCCGCGCGAGGGATCATAGGCCAAAATCGCGCCGATCATGAACACGATTGTGCAGATCGCGACCACCGCCAGCGAGATCCAGTTGATCTGCCCATAAAGTGCGAAGCGGATCAGCTCGACCGCATGGGTGAACGGGTTGGCCTCGCAGAGATAGTAGAGATAAGGGCTGCCCTCCTGCACCCGCCAGAGCGGGTAGAGCGCGGAGGAGGCGAAGAACATCGGGAAGATGACGAAATTCATCACGCCGGCGAAGTTTTCCAGCTGCTTGATGCCGGAGGAGATCAGCATGCCGAGCGAGCCCAACATCAGCCCCGACAGGATCAGCGCCGGCAGCACGGTAAGATAGCCCGATGGGGGCGGGGTGATGTCCCAGAGCCAGGCGATCAAGAGGAACGCATAGACCTGGAGCAGCGACACCGCAGTGCCCGCGAGCAGCTTGCAGAACAACAGGAACCCGCGCGGCAGCGGGCTTACCAAGAGCGTGCGCATATTGCCCATCTCGCGGTCATAGACCATCGACAGCGAGGACTGCATGCCGTTGAAGAGCTGGATCATCGCCATCAGCCCGGGCGCGATATAGACCTCGTAGAGGATGTAGGTCTCGTAAGGCGGGATGATGGAGATGCCGAGCACCTGGCGGAAGCCGGCGGCGAAGATGAACAGCCATACCAGCGGCCGCACCAGTGCCGAGACGAAGCGCTCGCGCTGGTGCAGGAAGCGCAGACCCTCGCGCCAGACGATGCCGGTAAGGCAGGTCAGGTACTCCTGGGCCGAGAAGCCGCGCGGCGCCCGGCGCGTGGTGATGCTGCTCATGCGCCACCTCCCGGCATGGTTTGCGCGCCGGTCAGACGCATGAAGGCGGTGTTGACGTCCTGCGCGCCGGATTCCGCGATGACGCGGCTCATTGGCCCCTGCGCCAGCACCTTGCCCTGGTGCAGCACCACGAGATCATCCCCGGGCACGATCTCGTCAAACAGATGCGTGGCCCAGAGCACGCCGATGCCTTGCTCGGTGACGAGCTGGCGGACGTGGCTGATGATGTCGGCGCGCGCCTTGACGTCGAGGCCGACGGTCGGCTCGTCGAGCAGCAAGAGGCGCGGCCGGTGCAATAGCGCGCGGGCGATCTCCAGCCGCCGCATCTGACCGCCCGAGAGGTCGCGCACCTTGCTGCCGGCGCGGTCTGCGAGTCCGATGCGGCCGAGCAGCTCGGCGCTGCGCGCGGCGGCCTCGCGGCGGCTGATGCCGTGCAGCGCGGCGTGATAGAGCAGGTTCTGCGTCAGCGACAGATCGAGATCGAGCGTGCGCGGCTGGAACACGACACCGAGCAGCCGCAGCGCCTCGCCAGGGCGCTTGCTGATGTCATGCCCGAAGATGGAGACTCGGCCAGACTTGATACCGAACAGCCGCGTGATCAGCGAAAACAGCGTGCTCTTCCCCGCGCCGTTGAGGCCGAGCAACGCCGTGAAGCTCGCTGGCTGCACGCTGAAGGAGACGTCGGTCAGCGCCCGTCGCGCGCCGTAAGCATGGCTGACGCCGTCGATCGACAGCGCCGGCACCGCGGCCGCTTCCGGCCTCGGCGTCTCATGCGGTTCGGCGATCGGGGCAGGGCTGGTCATGGTGCGATCGTGACGCCCCAGGGCAGCTCACCCACCTGAATGGTCTTGATCACTTTTTGCGCGGCGACGTCGATGACGGAGACGTCATTGGAGACGCCATTGGTGGTGAGCAGGTATTTTTCGTCGGGCGTGAACGCCACATGCCAGACGCGCTGTCCGACCAGGAGATATTTCGTCACTTTGCGCGTGGCGACATCGACAACGGCGATGCGGTTCGCGGGGCCGAGCGCGATAAAGGCCGTCTTGTCGTCCTTTGTCATGCCGATGCCGACCGGCTGGATCGCCTCTTTCCGCAGGCCCGGGATTTCGAACGTGACCTTGCCGATCACCTCGTGCTTCCTGGGATCGATGATCGAGACGGTGCCGCCGATCTCCGAGGACACCCACACCTCCGAAGAATCGTGCTTGAACTCGG
The DNA here is from genome assembly GCF_054060315.1 of Bradyrhizobium sp. USDA 4354. Lineage (NCBI taxonomy): Bacteria > Pseudomonadati > Pseudomonadota > Alphaproteobacteria > Hyphomicrobiales > Nitrobacteraceae > Bradyrhizobium > Bradyrhizobium sp. USDA 4354. The sequence continues at coordinate 3,966,681 of NZ_JBSSDC010000001.1, forward strand.
CAAAGCGCGGGCGTGCATCGACCAGCACGTTGGCGACGATCTGGCGCGACGCCGTGTCGATGAAATGCGCCATGTTGGTGGTTTCGGACGTGTTGATCAGCGTTTTGCCGTCGGGGCTGATGGTCATGCCCTCGGGCTCGACGCCGACCTGGATCTCGCCGAGGCGGGCGCGTTTCTCGAGGTCGATCACCGTCACCGTGTTGTCGTTCTCGTTGGCGACATAGAGGATCTTGCCGGCGGCATCCTGGGCGAATAATTCGGGGTCGGGGCCGGAGGGCAGGCTGTCGACCACGCTTTGTGTCTTCGCATCGATCACCTGGATGGTGTCGTCGTCACCGACCGCGACCATCACGAACTTGCCGTCGCGCGTGAACTCGATGCCGCGCGGGCGCTGGCCGACCTTGATGGTCTTGGTCACCGTCCAGCTGTCGGTGTCGATCACCGAGACCGTGTTGCTCTTCTCGTTCGAGACATAGGCAATGAACGCATGCGCAGGCGCTGCGACGAGCGCTAGTGCCACCAGCAAAGCTGCCCTCAACATAAACGACATCTGTCCGCGGGCTGCGTTCACCTCCCCCGCTTGCGGGGGAGGGGGCGCACCGTCATTGTCGCGGCTGCTCGATTTCATCTCACCTCGCTCACTTCAGCTTGCATTTGCTCTCCGGGCGATCGTAGCCGAGCGTGTCGAGCTCGGAGACCTGGTGCAGGAATCCTTCCTGCGGCGACACCGACACCACCATGCGGCCGTCGACCAGCAGGATCGGCTGGCGCAGCTGCAGATTCCAGTCGCGCAAGGTGAGCCGCGTCCCCTTGAAGGCGGCGACGGAGAAGTCCGGGCCCTTGATGAAGTCGGTGACCTTCCTGACGTCGCCGGAATTGGTGCGCGAGGTGGCTTCCCCGATCATGCGCACCGCGGTCCAGGCCTGCATGTCGAGCGCGGTCATGCGCCGCGAGTTCAGCTTGGCGAAGCGGTTCTGTATCTGGATGGCGCCCCACTGGTCCTGCGATGCGTCCCAGCTTCGCGGCACGAGCCCGGCCGAGCCCGCGACCGGCCGCGGATCCCAGGTGCGATAGGGCAGGTACGCACCGAACACTTCGCTCTCGTCGGCGGCGACCAGCACGTCATACGCGGGCGCCTGTTGCGTGAACACCGGCATCTGCCGCTGGATCTGCGTGACGCCCGAGTCGGTGCGCCGCGCGCCGCCTTTGTCTTCAAATGTGCGCTCCTGCACGATCTTGGCGCCGAACCGCGTTGCTGTCCGCCTCAAGGCATCGGCGAACAGCCTGTCCTCGTCATGGGAGCCGACCACCAGCAGCCAGCGCGACCACTTCTTCCACACCAGGTATTGACCGAGCGCATCCGCCAGCATCGCGCGCGTCGGCGCGGTGTGGATGACGTTGGCACGGCAATCGGCCTCGCGCAGCCGCTCGTCGATCGCGCCGGCGTTGAACAGCAGCGTGCCGCGGTCGCGCAGGGCGTCGGCGACCTTCAAGAGCGCATCGGCCGGCAGGTCGGCGATGATGAAGCTGTTCTTCTCGGCGAGCGCGGTTGCGGCTTGCGCCACGTCCTCGCCTTCCTTGATGCGGCGCTCTTCCAGCGAAAACCGCTGCCCCGTGAATTTTCCGGTGGTGTTGTTGTCCTCGATGGCGAGGCGGGCGCCGGCGACGCCGTCATTCTCCGCGGGCTGCTCGACCAGCGACAGCGTCGATCTGGTGCCGGCGATTCCGAGATAGCCGACGCCGATCAGGACAGGCTCGGCCGCGAGCGCGCTCGTCGCAGCAAGACCAAAGCCGATCAGGCCGGCCAACCATCGGATCATGTTTCCTCCAGACGATCTCCCCGGCTTGACCGCCGGTGAAGAATTGTCTCTGCTTCAAGCATGACCAATTTGTCAGGGCATGCAACCCCGCATTTCGTCCTTGCGCGCGCGAGGCCGGGAATCACGATCATGCGAGCATTGATATGTCTCGCGGCTTTGCTGGTGACGGGGTCGGCCGCGCTCGCCGATCCGCCCAAGCTCGCGGTGTTCGATTTCGAGCTGATCGATACCAGCCTGCCCGGCGAGTTCTACGGCTCCAAGCCGGAAGAGGCGCGGCTGGAGCGCATCAGCGAGCAGCTGCGCAAGGAATTGGCAGAGTCGGGCCGGTTCCAGGTGCTCGACATCGCTCCGGTCAGGGACGCCGCCCGTCACGCCAATTTGCAGGCCTGCGGCGGCTGCGACCTCAAGCTCGCCGGCCAGCTTGGCGCCGATTTGGAGATCACCGGCCTGGTGCAAAAGGTCTCGAACCTGATCATCAATCTCAACATCTATTTGCGCGACGTGAAGACCGGCAACATGATCGCGGCCGCCAGCGCCGACATGCGCGGCAACACCGACGAATCCTGGACGCGTACGATGAGCTACCTGATCCGCAACCGCCTGCTGGCCCCGAATTACGGCAAGCCGGAGTAGGGGACTCTTACCCTCCCCTGGAGGGTAGGGGAATCGCATATGGCGTTGGCGGGGTGTTGCCAAGCGGCTGGAACTGGATTCTTTGGGTGTCTCTCGATTCCCGAGGGAGCCCTAAATGCGCAAGCTCAAGCGCCTGTTTCGACCGCTCAAGGATCCGCGCGCCAGCAACAGCCGACACGATCTGGTGGATATCCTTGTCATTGCATTGGCGGCTACGCTGGCTGGCGCCAAGACCTGCACCGAGTTCGAGTTCTTCGGCCAAGGCCGCGAGGAACTGTTGCGGCGATTCCTGGAGCTTAGGCACGGTATTCCGAGCCACGATACGTTCAGCAACGTCTTCCGTGCGCTGGACCCGAAAGGTCTGGAAGCGGTTTTGCGCAAGTTCAGCAAGAGCTTCGGCATCGAGGGCGTGGTCAGCATCGACGGCAAGGCTCTGCGCGGAGCCTTCGCGCGTGGCCGGCAGGCCACGCCGCTGCATATGGTCAACGTCTGGGCGGCCGGCACGCGTATGGCGTTGGCTCAGCGGAAGGCCCCCAATCGCAACGAGGTTGCTGGAGCTCTCGAAGTCCTCGCGCTGCTCGATCTGGACGGAGCTCTTGTCACCGCCGACGCCTTGCATTGCCGGCCCGATACCGCGCAAGCCATCCGCGACCGGAAGGGGCACTACGTGTTGGCCATCAAGAGCAATCGTGGCCGGCTCTTCAAGGCCGCCAAGACGCTGGTCGACACAGCCCGAAAGGCTGCGCGAGCGAGTCAACGAAGGGCCACCGCCCACGGCCGCATCGAACGCCGGCAGGCCATCATCGCGCCGGCGCCACAGTTGGCGAAGCAATACGACTTCCCTGCTATCGCCGCCGTCGGCCGCATCGACAGTTGGCGCGCCAACTCGGGCAAGACCGCCAAGCATACGGTCCGATATTTCCTGGCCTCGCGCCTGCTGTCGGCCAAAAAGCTGCTCGAGGCCGTGCGCGCCCACTGGAGCATCGAGAACAACCTGCACTGGGTTCTCGACGTTCTGTTCGACGAGGACGCCTGCCGCAGCCGCAAGGATCACGCTGCGGAAAATCTCGCTCTTATTCGCAAGCTGGCCATCAATGCCCTGCAGGCAACGCCCGGTCCCGCGCGCATCAGCCACAAAATGCTCCAGGCCAGATGGAATAACGACTTCCTTCTCTCCACTCTCGCCCATATGCGATAGCCCTACCCTGGAGGGGGAGGGTAAGTAAGATCACGCCGTCAATCTCGCGGCGTGCCAGTGCAGATGATCGCTGATGAAGGTCGAGATGAAATAATAGCTGTGGTCGTAGCCCGCCTGGCGCCGCAGCGTCAGCGGGATGTTGGCCTTGCTGCACGCGGATTCGAGCAGCTCCGGCTTGAGCTGTTCCTTCAGGAAATTGTCGGCATCGCCGACGTCGACCAGGAAGCCGGAGAATTTCGCGCCGTCCTCGATCAGCGCCACCGTATCGTGGTTGCGCCAGGCGTCCTTGTTCGGCCCGAGATAGCCGGTCAGCGCCTTGATGCCCCAGGGCACGAGCGAGGGCGCCACGATCGGTGCAAACGCGCTGGCCGCCCGAAAGCGGTGCGGATTGCGCAGCGCCACCGTCAGCGCACCATGGCCCCCCATCGAGTGGCCCATCACCGATTGCCGCTTGGCATCGATGGGAAAGTTATCCGCCACGAGCTTCGGCAGCTCGTCGGTGACATAGCTCCACATGCGATAGTTGCGCGCGAACGGCTCTTGCGTCGCGTCGACATAGAAACCGGCGCCGAGACCAAAATCATAGGCGTTGTTGGCGTCGCCTGGCACGTCGGGCCCGCGCGGCGAGGTGTCGGGCGCGACGAAGATCAGGCCGAGCTCCGCGCAGGCCTTGCGGAATTCGCCCTTCTCGGTGACGTTGGCATGCGTGCAGGTGAGCCCGGAGAGATACCAGACCACGGGCAGCTTGGCGCCGTCGGCATGTGGCGGAACATAAACCGAGAACACCATGTCGGTTCCGGTCGCTTGGCTGGCATGGCGATACACGCCCTGCACGCCGCCATAGGATTTGTTCGTCGAGACAGTCTGAATCGTCATGCCCTAGAGCTCCGTGGCATCTCACCCGCAATCAACATTGCAACGCTTGTGTGACCGAAATTTGTGGCGATGTCAGGCGACGCCGCTGTCGATCGCCAGCCGCACCAGCTCGACCGAGGTCTTCACGCCGAGCTTCTGGCGCATGATCGAGGAGGTGTTGGCCACCGTCTTGTAGGACGATTGCACCAGCCAGGCGATCTCGGACAGGCTCTTGCCGGCGCTGAGCAGCCGCAGGATCTCCATCTCGCGCGCGTTCAGCTTCGACAGCGGGCTTTGCGCCAGCGCCGGCCCGGCAAAGGCGATGCTGCGCGCGATCGCCGTCGGAAGGTAGGTCCCGCCGCCCCCGACGGCGCGGATCGCCTCGACGAGATCGTCGGGGTCGCCGGTCTTGGAGACGTAGCCCTTGGCGCCGCATTCGATCGCGCGCGCGGCGAAGGCAGGGTCGTCGTTCATGCTGAACATGATGATGCGGGCCTCCGGCGCGCGCTCGAGGATGCGGCGCGCGAGCTCGAAGCCGGAGACGGTCGGCAGGTTGATGTCGATGATGCAGAGGTCGGGGCGTTCGACGATGAAGACGCACTCGCCGTCTTCGGCGTCGGCGGCCTCCAAAATCTCGATCTCGCCTTCGTCGGCCAGCACGGCACGGCAGCCGGAGGCGACGATGGGATGATCGTCGACGATCAGAATGCGCATAGGCGTTCCCCGCGACAGCCTGTTCCCCTGATAGAACTTGCCTGTTCTCTGCCGCATGTTGCCGGCATGAGCAGCTGCGCGTCTCATGTCGCCTCATGCAACCCGGCCGGGATTGCTGTACGCTTCCGATTAGATATCCGCCGCTTCGCCTCTGTCAATGTCGTCGGACAGGCGCGGGCAAAACCTTCGCGGAGCACGAGCGAGACCCATGTGGCAAAATCTATCCTTGCGCGGGCGCATCAACCTCTTGCTGGCGCTGCTGCTGGCGCTGGGGCTCGCGGTCAATATCGGCCGCCAGGTCGCCGAGGCTGGCCCGCGCGTGCAGGCCGAGGACCAGAGCGTGATCCGCCTTGCCCGAGAGTTCATCGAGATGATCGTGGCGGACCTGAACGAGGCGCCCGATCCGGACGCGCGGCTGAACCAGATCGCCCGCGATCTCAGCCGCCTGCGCCATGTCAGCATCACGCTTCGGGACGCCGGAGGCGATCCGCTGACGCCGCCCCGGCCTGACGCCGACGCCGACACGCGCGGCCCGCCGGCCTGGTTCGTCAGCCTGGTTCATCCCGAGCAGACCGCGGTCAACGTGCCGGTCTCGATCCGCGGCAAGCCCGGCTCACTCGTCATCACCTCGCATCCCGACGACGAGATCGCCGAGATCTGGGACGGCATCGTGACCCAGCTCGAGGTCGGCTCGATGATCGCGGTGGCGCTGTTTTTCTTGATGATGAATGTGGTCGGCCGGGCGCTGGCACCGCTCCAGTCGCTGGCGGAGGCAATGGGGAAGCTCGAAGGCGGACATTACGAGGCTCGTGTCGCGCCGGGCGGCGCGCCGGAGCTCGCTGCGATCTGCACCAAGCTCAACCACCTTGCCGCGACGCTTCATGAGGCGGTCGAGGACAAGCGGCGTCTTGCCGAGCGTGCAGTGTCGCTTCAGGACATCGAGCGCAAGGAGATTGCGCGCGAGCTCCATGACGAGTTCGGGCCTTATCTGTTCTCGCTGCGCGCGCATGCGAGCGCGCTGGCGAAGCTGGCGGACGGACGCGCGCCGAGTGCGGATGCCGTGCGAAAACATGGCAGCGCCATGCTGGAGCAGCTCAATGCACTTCAGCAGTTCAATCGCCGCGTGCTGGAGCGCCTTCGGCCCGTGGGCCTTGCCGAGCTCGGCCTGCGCCAGGCGCTCGAATCGCTGTCGCGGCTGTGGCGGGAGTCGCATCCCGACGTCGCGATCGAGACCGTGATCTCGCCGGCGCTAGGCGCAACCGGCGAGACCGCCGACCTCACCATCTACCGCATCGTGCAGGAGGCGCTCACCAATGTGTTCCGCCACGCCGGCGCGACATCGGTCAATGTCGTCATCGAGCCTGTGCAACAGCAGGGGCGTGACGGTCGGGCATGCGCCCGGGTGCGGGTCAGCGACAATGGCCGGGGCATGGAGCCGGGCCAGAAGCTCGGCTTCGGGCTCGTCGGGATGCGCGAGCGGATCCTGGCGCTGGGCGGCACACTCAATGTCGTCTCCGGCGACGGCGGCTTGACCGTCGAGGCGCTGATTCCGACGGCGAACGCCTGATCGCGGCCGTAGCATGAGCCGGAAAAGTGTGAAGCGGTTTTCCGAGAGGATCATGCTCAAATAATAACCTGAAGCGCGATGATCTTATCGCGCTTCAGGTTGATCGGGAAAAATTCCCGATTTGGTCGGGAAAACGGGTGCGGATATTGCCCGACCTTTTGTGGCTGGCGCGCGAACAGTCCCTGACTACACTTCTCTCGACCAAACGGCGAAAATCAAAACGGCCGGTGGTGACGGATGGGGAAGCAGGGATGGGCGAGCGTCTTCGGTTCAAGCGTCGTTTGTTGATGGCCTCGGTTTCGACCGGCCTGGTGTCCGGGCTGGTTTTCGCGAGCCCCGTCGAGGCCGTGCAGGACGAAGAGACCAACGTCCAGAACCTGCCGCCGGTCGAGGTCACTGCGCCGCCGCCGTCAACAACGCGGCGTATCACGGCGCCGCGACCGGTCGCGCGCGTGGGGGCGCCGTCGTCCGCCAGCCCGAGGACGCGCATCTACGTCTACCCGACCGCACCGGGCACGGGCAGGGGTCTCGATGTCGACAAGGTCCCATCCGCGATCAATGCTGTCGATGCCAGCCAGATCAAGCGCACGGGCTCGCTGAACGTCACCGACGCACTGCGCGACAACATCGCCGGCGTCAATATCAGCGAGGTCACCGGCAATCCATTCACTCCTGATGTCGAGTTCCGCGGCTTTGTCGCCTCTCCCGTGACCGGCACGCCGCAGGGGCTTGCAGCGTATCAGAACGGCGTCCGCATCAACGAGGCATTCTCGGACGCCGTCAATTGGGACCTGATCCCCACTGCCGCGATCAGGTCGGTGACGCTGGTAACCAACAATCCCGCCTTCGGACTCAACGCGCTGGGCGGCGCGATCAACCTGCAAATGAAGGACGGCTTCACCTATCAGGGCGCGGAGCTGGATGTGATGGGCGGCTCGTTCGGCCGCATCCAGGGCTCGGCGCAATGGGGCAAGCAGGTCGACAAGAACTACGCCGTCTATGCCGCGCTCGAAGGACTGCGCGACAACGGCTTCCGCAATTTTTCGCAATCGACGGTGCGGCGCTTCTATGGCGACGTCGGCTACAAGGCCGGCGACAGCGAATTCCACGCCAATATAGGCGTCGCCAAGAACGATTTCGGCGCCAGCGCCACCGTACCGGCCGAGCTGCTCGACAAATATTGGGGCGCGACCTACACCACGCCGCAGACCACCTCCAATCGCGTCGGCTATCTCAACCTGACCGGCAAGGTCGATGCGACGCCGACCTGGACGCTCGAAGGCACCGCTCATGTGCGCAGGTTCGAGCAGAAGGTGGTCGACGGCAATCCGACCGACGTGCAGGAGTGCGTCGATCCGGCGCTGCTCTGCTTCGGCGATGACACCACGGCCGCCAATGGCGGCAATGGGGTGCAGCTTGCCAACCCCTTTGCTCCGGGAACGATCCTGGGCGAGATAGATCGGGGCTCGATACGTTCGACCACGTTGGGCGTGTCGGGGCAGGCCACCAACACCGATCAACTGTTCGGCCACGACAATCGCTTCGTGATGGGCGCAACCTACGACGCCAGTGTCACGCGTTACAACGCGACCGCCGAGATCGGCTCGATGGGAGAGAACTACGTCGTCAGCGGCAGCGGCGTTTTCCTGGGCGCGACCCCCACGGCAGACCCCGTTGCCGGCCCCGTCTCGCTGCGGACCGTCAACCAATATAACGGCCTGTATGCGATGGACACGTTCAACGTCACGAATGCCTTCGCCATCACCGGCGGCGGCCGTTTCAACGTGGCGCGGATCTCGCTGGAAGATCAGCTCGGGACCGCGCTCAACGGCGATCACACCTTCACTCGCTTCAATCCGATCATCGGCGGTACCTACAAGATCACGCCGGAGTTGACCGCCTATGCCGGCTATTCCGAGGCCAACCGCGTGCCGACGCCGCTCGAGCTCGGCTGCGCCGATCCCGCCAGGCCCTGCCTCATCGCGGCCTTTCTGGTCGCGGATCCGCCGCTGAAGCAGGTCGTCTCCAAGACCGTGGAAGCCGGCTTCCGCGGCACCAAGGAGCTGAACATCGGCACGCTCGGATGGAAGGTCGGCGGCTTCCGCGCCACCAACTATGACGACATCGTAGCGGTGCCCGTCGTCGGGCGAACAGGCTTTGGCTATTTCTCCAATGTCGGCCGGACACGCCGGCAGGGCCTCGAGGCCGAGGTCAACATCAAGTCGCCCACGCTCCAGTTCCAGGCGAGCTACGCCTTCGTCGACGCGCGCTTCCTCGATCCGCTCGAGCTCGGCTCCGAGAGCCCGTTTGCCGATCCGGCCACCGACACCATCCAGGTCAGGCCCGGCAATCAGATTCCCGCGATCCCGCGCCACCGCGTCAAGGTCGGCGTCGACTACGCCGTGACCGACGTCTGGAAGGTCGGCGGCAACGCGCTGTTCGTCTCCAGCCAATATCTCGTCGGCGACGAGTCGAACCAGTTCGCGAAGCTGCCGTCTTATACCGTGTTCAATCTCCACACCTCCTACCAGGTGACGAAGAACATCCAGCTCTACGGCCGCGTCGACAACGTCTTCGACAAGCGCTATGCGACCTACGGACAGTTCTTCGATACAGACGCGTTGCCCAACTTCACCAACGGCGGCAACGACTTCATCGACCCGCGCTCGCTGAGCCCGGCAAGGCCGCGCGCGTTCTATGCGGGGATGCGGGTGACGTTCTAGCCGGCTCGGAAGGCGGCAACAGATCGCGCAGACGCTGAGCATGATCCGGAAAAGATCATGCTCAAACGAGGAGCTGAAGCGGCGTGATGATTCACCTGGATCCCATCGCGCTTTAGATCAGTCCGAGGCCGCCATCGACTGCGAGAACCTGTCCCGTTATCCATCGTGAGGCGGGGCTCGCAAACTGCACAATCCAATCCGCGATTTCGTCAGGATCGCCGCGTCGGGCGAGCGGGATTTTTCCGCGTTCTTCCTGCTTGACGGCTTCAGCCTGCTCTGCGGACAGCCCCATCATCCCGGTCAAGGCGCCGGATTCCGTGGGCCCGGCGGCGACGGCATTCACTCTTATTCCCAGCGGTGCGAGCTCGAGCGCCCAGCACCGGGTCAGGTGTTCAAGGGCTGCCTTGCTGGCAGCGTAATGGGATAGTCCGGCCGCCGGTCGGTGACCATAGGTCGAGGAGATGTTGATAATGACGCCCTGCGTCGCTTTCAAGTGAGGAAGCGCGATGGAGGCCAGCAGGCTCGGACCGAGAACATTGACGGAAAAGATGTCCACAATCCTGTTGGGCGACACATCCGACAATGGAAGGATGGCGCCTGCGCCAGCGTTGTTGACGAGCGCATCCACTCGCCCCCAGCGATCGACCGCCTCCGCGATCGTCCGTCTGGCATCCTCGGCAGAGCTGCTGTCCGCAACCAGGCCCACGATGTTCTTGTGCATGGCGATCGTTTGCTCGACGGGACCGGCGCGACGGCCGGTGATGAGCACCTTGTCGCCCCTGCTGGCGAAACGGAGTGCAGCCGCCCGGCCAATGCCGGAACTGCCACCCGTTATGATCACGACTTTCCCGTTCTGCATTTTCGTTCGTCCTGTTTTGTCGTGAAGTTCGAGTGCTCAAGGCCGCACTCTCACTTCGACTTCGCCGGTTTCTCGGCTGCGAGAGATTTGGTGGAGGCGCGCTCATTACTGCCATGAGCGCGCGCTCCGATTTTGATCTGACCGAGCAAACCGTCAGTAGTCCCAGAACACCGGCACCCAGCGGAAGGCGTCGCCATCGATCGCGACCCGTCCGACCGACGGGAACGGCAAATGCGTGGCCACGAGCATCTCGCCGGTCTCGGCAAGCTCCCGCAGAAGACGGATGCGAACGCGCGCCGCCTCTTCGGGATCGTGCTCGAATCCGTTGTGCCAGTCGGGCTGGTCGAACCCGACGGCGAACACGGCGTCGCCGGCAAACGTCAGCGCCTCGCCGCCGGATGCGATGCGAACCACGCTGTGTCCGGGAGTGTGACCGCCGGTGCGACGTGCGACGACGCCCGGCGCAACCTCGTGGCCCTCATCGAAGGGCCTGAGCTGACTGCCATACGTTTTCACGAACTGCTTGGCGGTCGCCCGCAGCGCATCGGGAAAGCCCTGCGGCATGTTGGTGTGCGTGAAGTCGGGCGCCTCCCAGAATTTGACCTCGGCGGCTGCGACGTGGATGCGCAGGTCCTTACGCAGTCGCTCCTTCACCCCGTCGACGAGCAGTCCGCCGATGTGGTCCATGTGCATGTGGGTCAGCACGAGATCGGTGACGGACGCAAGGTCGATGCCGGCAGCCTCCAGTCGCTTGATCAACTGCCCGGCCCGCGGCAGGTGCAGATCTGGATCGGAGCCTAGCCCAGCGTCGATGAGAATGGTCTTGTCGCCGCTGCGGACCATCACCGCATTCAACGCCCAATCGAAGGCATCCGGCGGCAGGAACATCTCGCGCAGCCAGCTCGCCCGGTCGGCCGGGGCGGCGTTGTGGCCCAACATGGTGGTCGGCAGCGGCAGCACGCCGTCGCTGACCACCAGCACGTCGATCTCTCCGACCTTCAGCGCGTAGCGCGAGGGCACGAGCTCTTCGGGTTTCGATGTGCCGAGATGCGGAGTGTTGTGTACGTTCATGTTTGTCTCCTGTTTCATAGTAGAGGCTGCTGGCTTGTTTTGGTGGAGCAGGCCGCGCAGCCAGGGAGCGCGGCCGTCATCGCGTCGTGCGTTAGAGGCTGGTCACGCGCTCCGGATCGGCTGATGCGAGCGCAGCGGCGCGTTCGGCTTTCGGCGGATAGATCCAGATGGTGTTGATCTCTCGCTTCGTCTTCTTGGCGACGTCGCCGACCATCTCGACCTTGCGATCCCAGCCGCGCGTGAACAATGCGCCGGCTTCGCCGAGATCGAGACAGGTGACGTAGGCCTTCTGGTGGTACGGCCTGGTCGGAACGCCGAGCAGCTCGGCGGCGGCATTGTTGCCTGCAAAGGCGCCCATCCGCGTGGCGTGCTGGCACGACATCAGTGCATAATTGCCCTCGTCGTCGCAGGCGGCACGGGCCGCATCGCCGGTCGCGAAGACGCCCTCGACGCCAGGCACCCGCAAACAAGGGTCGACCAGCAACCGGCCGAAATTGTCGCGCTCGGCGGGAATTTGCGCCGTCAGCGGGGCCGCACGAATGCCCGCCGCCCAGATCACGGTCTCGGTTTCGATGTGTTCACCGTTCGACAAGGTGACGCCGGACTCATCGAGCGAGGCGACCCCGGCACCGAGGCGGGTCTCCACGCCGAGCTTGCGGAGGGCGCTCTCGATGACCGGCCGCGGACCTGCGCCCATGTCGGGTGCGATCGCGCTGTTGCGCTCGACGATGATGACGCGAGTCTTGGCATCCGGGCCGAGGATTGCGCGGAGCCGCGCCGGCATTTCGGTGGCCGCCTCGATGCCGGTGAAGCCGCCGCCGGCGACGACGACGGTGTCGCGTCCGTTCGCGGCCGGGCGCTTGGCGAGGCCGTGCAGGTGCTTGTCGAGCGCAATCGCATCGTCGAGCGAATCGACGCTGAAGCCGTGCTCGGCAAGACCCGGAATGTTCGGGCGGAACAGCCGGCTCCCGGTGGCAACCACGACACGATCGTAAGAGAGCGTCTTCTTGGTCCCTTTCGCCGTGGCGATCCTCACCATGCGGGATTGGGTTTCGACCGTCTCGACGCTGCCCTGAACATAGGCGACGTCGATCGCCTTGAGCACATCGAGCAGCGGTGCCGTCAAGGTCTCCGGATTTTGTTCGTAGAGTCGCGGGCGGACGACCAGCGTCGGCTCGGGTGCGACCAGCGCGATCTCGAGCTCGTCGGGCGAGACGCCCTGGATCTCGCGCAGCCGGGCAGCGGAAAGAGCGGCATACATGCCGGCGAAGCCGGCGCCGATGATGACTAGTCGCATTGACGTTCTCCTCTGGTTGATCTTCCTGGACACAGGCGCGTTGCCGCCGCCGCTACCGGTTTGCGGCAGATCCTGTTGCGGTCAGCAACGATGCGAAGGGTTGAAGCGAGCTTGCAGGCGGTTAATGCAGGGGGCAGCCGAGCGGCTGCGGGCTCTGACGAAAGACGATGGAGGGCGCGGGCTTGCGGCCCCAGTCCTGGTAGGGAAGGCGGGATCTGTCGCCGCTCATGACTGAAATCACCGGGTGAGCGTGTTGTACCGATTGCGGCGGAATGTCCGCCTCTTCACCTGCGGCTGAAGTGAAGCGGACGGTCAGCGTAAGTCCGTACACGACCGCGGTCGCGAGACCCTTGCGTGATGAGGTGGTTGCCAGCCGGTGGACGAAATCTTTCCCGATCATCATCTGTCTCCGTCGTGGGATTGGACATGGTGATGATCTAACCGATCGGGCGTGCCGCTGCCCCAGAGTGATTGCTGCCGCTATAGAGCGATTGCTGCTAACGCATCCGCTTGCGCCAATCGCTCGGCGTCTCGCCAGTCAGCTTCCTGAATGCCGCGGCGAAAGCGGTCTGGGAGCAAAAGCCGAGCGCGGCGGCGACCGAGACGACCAACTCGTCGGTGTCGTGCAGCATCCTCATGGCCTGCTCCAGGCGGTGCTGGCGCAGCCAGGCATGCGGCGAAAGCCCGGTGCTTTCCTTGAATGCGTGGCAGAAATGGAAGCGCGACAGGCCGGCGTCCGACACCAGCGCGGCGAGCGAGACGTCCGTGTCGATATCCGAACGGAGGCGCTCGATCGCGCAGCCCATCGTCGCCGGCGACAAGCCACCGATCACGGGCTGGACCCGGGCTCGCACCGGGCGGGCTTGCAGCTTGGACGTGTCCCCGCTATCGGGAAGAAGCTGCTGCTCGAAGCGATTGTCGCTAGCGCGAGTGGCGCCTGCGCCACTCGCTCGGCGTTTCGCCGGTCAGCTTCCTGAAGGCCGCGGCGAACGCCGTCTGCGAGGAATACCCAAGCGCCGCAGCGATCGAGACGACCGGTTCGTCGCTCGCCCGCAGCTTGTTCATGGCCTGCTCGAGCCTGTGTTGGCGTAGCCAGGCATGCGGCGAGAGTCCTGTGCTCTCCTTGAAGGCGCGGCAGAAGTGAAAGCGCGAGAAGCCGGCATCGGATGCCAGCGCATCGAGGGAGACGTCCGTATCGCTGTCCGAGCGCAAGCGTTCGATCGCGCGGAGCAGAACCTTCGGTGACAGCCCGCCCATGGTCGGATGGAACGTGGCCGGCGCACCTGTGTGCGCAGCCAGGACGCGGGTGGCAAGAAGATCCGTCACCTGATGCCGGAACAGCGCATCCAGGACTCCATTGCCTTCGAGCGCATCCGCTGCACTCAAGAGCAGTCTGGACGTAATGGGGTCAGGGTGCGCCGTCCGCTCGAGCAGGTCGGTCGCTCCCGAGATCCCGGCTTCGCCGGCAATGCGCTTCAGTGTCGCATTCGGAAGGTAGAGTTGAACGACATCGACGGGCTTCGGAATGTCCCATCGGGAGCTCGATCCTTCCGGAATGATGATCAAGACTCCGGGGCGAAATGTGCCGATCGAAACCGATTTTCCCGACCGGCGCTCCATGCGCTGTATCACGCCGTTATACGCCATGATCACGTGGTGGCTCATGGGCTCGACGACGTCATGCAATGGATCGTGGTTCCAGTGCGCGATCCCGGCGCCGGAGGCGTCCAAGGCCATGCGGGTCGGTTCGGTCCTGAGCACCCGCGCCATCTCCAGGCCGGCGGCGCGCCGCTCGGACATCGCACTATCGGCGGGCTGCGCGCCAGGGACGGGCGGCTGGCCGTCGGAGGAGGGATTGCGCGTGGGTGCGGTGCTCCCGGTCATTGCGTGGCTCCTTCGGATCGCTAGCTGCCTCAGAACAGGGTTCCGTATTTGTACGGGTCGGCGCCCGTTCTATCCGGCGCGGAGGCTCCGGGTCTTGCTTGAAACGGTTCTGTATTGCCCGATCCTGCTCCAGGCAGTCGCGCGGTTTCGCAAACGCACGATGGCCGATCGCTCCGGCCCCGCGGGCGAAGCTTGATGCCGCGTGGCCCTCTTAACCCATCGGAAACCATAGCAAATGATCTGAAAACTTTAACGAAACCGCCCGGTCCTCTCCGCGTCGATGTGTTGGAGGGCCCGTCTGATGACAGAACACCAGTTGAGAGAGCAGGAATTCCTGATCGCGCGTTACCGGCATTTGGAGCGCGAAGTGACCGACCCGCTTGCCGCGCATCTGCTTCACAGCATCATCGAGGAGCTTGAGGCCGAGCTGCGCAAGGAAAGACCGGCTTGGCACGGGCCGGGTCATTAACCGTTTCTTGGCGCTAATGATGCCAATTGTCGGCGTGGGAATATCAGGGGAGGCTGCTCCCATGCTGAAGGACGGCACCTACGCGGCGTGGTACAAGACGCCGCTCGACCAGGGTACCGGGATCGTCCATGTCGCAGACGGCCAGATTTGGGGCCGCGACAGCCTGATGACGTATCACGGCTCCTGCAAGATTGATGGCGACCGCTTCACCGCGACCGTATCGACGAAGCGTCACACCGATGGGCGCGCGACGGTGTTCGGCGTTGAAGATGAGCTCACGCTGGACATCGAAGGACACTGCCCCGGCAAGATCGCGACTTACACCGCGACGGCGCAACAGGTGCCGGGAATGATCCTCCATGGCACGCTCATTCTGACCGAGCAGCAGCCGCCGGCACGTGAACGAGCCGAGCAGGTGCCAGTGTTCAATCCCGGCAAGCTGCCGAAATTGCCGAAGCGCTCGCGCTGATGGATGGAGTCATCGCGACGAAATCGCTCGTCGTCTTGGCTGGTGTCCGTCCATCTCCATCCCGAACACCTTCGACCGGCGCTTCGTCATTCTGCCTCCGGCCAGCCCCGGGCGAGTATCGCTGCCTGTTTCAAGGTGATGCTTCGGACCAGCGGATCCGCATGACGGTGCACGAGTTGCCAATCCGTGCCGTCCTTGCGGTAGACTTCGGTCACGCGCAGCGACCAGTCTTGGGCCGGCAACCCGCCCACCTCGGCGCGCTGGCGCTCGACCATGACGAGAGCGATGAGCGCGTCCGATGCATAGGTTTGCAAGACCTCAAGTTCGGTTTCGCCTTCCCTGAAGTATCGCGATAGGGCAGCCAGACGCTGGGGGCTAGCGTCGAATCCGCGACTCGTAGGCCCGCCGAAGGGCTGCATCAGCGTGAAATCCGGCGCAATGCGGACAAGCTGGGACCAGCGATCCATATTGCCACGCATGAAGGCGGCATTTTTCTCGCGGGCGCGTTCGACGAGGCCCGCTATGGCGTCGCTCCCAGCGGCCGCATTGGCCGAAAGCTGACCGGACAGAGGAATTGCTGCGGTAGCGGCCATCATCGAGCGCCGCGACATCTTTTCCTGCCCGCATGGCCATCTGTTCAGCCCGCACGGTTTCTGGGTCATTTCTCAGCTCCTGATCGAACGACGAGCCCAATGCATGAAGCCTTGATCCCAATGAATCCAGCGATATGATTTCAGCAACATGCTGAACCAAATTGATCTATCCAGGATTGATCTGAATCTCCTCGTGCTCTTCCGCGTGGTTCTGGAAGAGCGCCATGTCGCGCGTGCAGCCGCTCGGCTGAGCCTGACGCCGTCGGCTGTCAGCCATGCGCTTGGCCGGCTCCGTCTTCTGCTGAACGATCCGCTGTTTTTGCGGACACCGAAGGGCGTCGTTCCAACGGCACGGGCCTTGGAGCTTGGGGAGCCGGTGGCCGAGATCATCGCGCGCGTCGAACAGCTGATTGGCTCGGCTGCCCCGTTCGACCCGGAGCAAAGCAGCCGTCGGTTCACGATTGGCGCTCCCGATGCCGTACTGGTCTCAGCAATCGGTCCGCTCTTGCAATCGATCGCGACTGCGGCACCCCACATTGACATCGGGCTGATCCACCTGATGCCTGCGCCGCGCGGCGGCGCGATCAGGGAGCCGTGGCAGCAAAGCCTCGACATGCTCGAAAGACGCGAGCTCGATATCGCCATGCTGCCGCTGCTGGCGGTATCACCGCGTTTCGAGGCGCGCAGGCTTTACGAGGAGGAGTTCGTGCTGGCGATGCGCAAGGGACATCCGTTCGCAAAAGCGCCGACCCATGCTGCGTTCGTGCGCTCACAGCACCTGCTGGTCTCTCTCAGTGGGGAACCGCGCGGTTTCGTTGATGAGATGTTGGCAAAGCGCGGCCTCGAACGCCGCATCGCCCTGACTGTCCCGAATTTCATGATGGCGCTTGCCCAGCTTTCCGGGTCTGATCTGATCGCCGCATTGCCGCGCCGACTGGTGGAGCAGCACGCCGGCCGTTTCGGCCTCGTGTTTGTCGAGCTGCCTTTCGCGCGCAAACCGGATACGATCCGGGCCATCGCGACCAAGGCGGCGATGAGAGACGCGGGCATCGCGTGGCTGATGCAGGTTGTGGTCGGTTCAATCGGAGCAGGCCGACGCTAGAATCGCCACCCTCAACCCAATAGGCGCTCATCTCGGCCAGGGAACGGCATTTGTGCCGCCGCGCCTACGGTGGCGGATCTGGATCCTCCCGCACCCGCTTCTCAAATCGCCCGGAACTGTTCATTGTGCCGGCCCGAAACGAAAAGAAGTGGAGCAGCATCAATGACGGAAAGGGTCTCGCGCCGCCGGTTTGCCAAGCTGGCGGGATTGTCCGCAGCCGGGATTGCGAGTCCCCTCGAGGTCGTCGAGGCCAGGCCGGCAGCACCGCCGCGCAATGGAAACGGCTTTCCGGCGGGCTTTGTCTGGGGCACGGCGACCTCGTCCTATCAGGTGGAGGGCGCGGTCAATGAGGACGGGCGAGGGGGCTCGATCTGGGACAAGTTCGTGCGCATCCCCGGCAAGATCGAGGACGGCACCACGGGCGACCGCGCCAACGAGCATTATCACCGCTACAAGGAGGACATCGCGCTCATCAAGGAGCTCGGCTGCAAGGCCTATCGCTTCTCGGTGGCCTGGCCGCGGCTGTTTCCGGACGGCGACGGCAAGCCCAACCCGAAGGGGCTCGACTTCTACAATCGTCTCGTCGACGAGCTCCTGAAGAACGGCATCGAGCCGTGGCTGACGCTCTATCATTGGGACCTGCCGCAATCGCTCGAGGATCGTTTTGGCGGCTGGCGTTCGACCGAGACCTGCAAGATCTTTGGCGACTATGCGGCCTATGTTGCCCAGCGTCTGACCGACCGGGTCAGGAACGTGTTCACGCTGAATGAGAGCGGCCGTTTCGTCTATTTCGGCTACGGCATCGGCATCGACGCGCCGGGCTTGAGGCTGCCGCAAGCCGAGGTCAACCAGATCAGGCACAACAGCGCGCTGGCGCACGGGCTCGCGGTGCAGGCGGTGCGCGCACATGGCCGCCGCGGCACCAGGGTGGGGCCGGCCGAGAACATCGATGCCTGCGCGCCTGCGATCGACACGCCGGAAAACGTTCGCGCCGCCGAGATCGCGCTGCGCGAGATGAACGCCGGCTATCTCAACGTCATCATGACGGGCCGCTACACCGACGCCTTCCTGAAATACGCCGGTCCCAACGCGCCGAAATTCACCGACGCGGAGCTCAGGATCATCTCCTCGCCGGTCGATTTCCTCGGCCTCAACATCTACGCGCCGCAAAACTATGTGGTGGCCTCCGACCAGGGCGCGGGCTTCATGCCGCTGCCGATCCCCAAATCGTTCCCGCACATGAATTCGGACTGGCTGCGCGTCGGGCCCGAGACGATCTACTGGGTGCCAAAGCTGGCGGCAAAGATCTGGAAGACGGATGCGATCTATATCAGCGAGAACGGAGCATCCGGCGACGACGTGGTGAGTCCCGACGGCAAGATCTACGACACCGACCGCATCATGTATTTGCGCAACTATCTCGCTCAGCTCCAGCGTGCCACCACCGAGGGCGTGCCGGTGCGCGGCTATTTTCTCTGGAGCCTTATGGACAATTTCGAGTGGGTGTATGGCCTCAACAAGCGTTTTGGGCTGTACCACGTCAATTTCGAGACTCAGATCCGCACGCCGAAGCTCAGCGCCAGCTTCTACCGCAACGTGATCGCGAACAACGCGGCGGGGGTGTAGCGGCGGTCTCGGTGCCTTCGCCTCTCCCCGCCTGCGGGGAGAGGCCGGAATTTGCGACAGCAAATTCCGGGTGAGGGGGACTCTCCGCGAGTCCGTCTGCCGCCATTATTGCTCCCCTCACCCGGATTTTCCGCTGTGCGTAAAATCCGGCCTCTCCCCGCAGGCGGGGAGAGGCGAAGAGGCGTCTCGCATTGACTCCACTCTTCCGCTTATTCAAAACCGTCTCAACACCCATAAACAAGAGGACGACGCCAATGGCTGACGC
This sequence comes from Bradyrhizobium sp. USDA 4354, assembly GCF_054060315.1. Lineage (NCBI taxonomy): Bacteria > Pseudomonadati > Pseudomonadota > Alphaproteobacteria > Hyphomicrobiales > Nitrobacteraceae > Bradyrhizobium > Bradyrhizobium sp. USDA 4354. The sequence goes on from NZ_JBSSDC010000001.1 coordinate 3,985,826, forward strand.
GCTGATCATCGATGCCTGCCGGACCCCGCGGGGCATCGGCAAGGCCGGCAAGGGAGCCCTCTCGGGCATTCATCCGCAGCAGCTCGGGGCAACCGTGCTGCGCGCGCTCGCTGATCGCACCGGCATCGACACTGCCGACGTCGACGACATCGTCTGGGGCTGCAGCGCGCAGGTCGCAACGCAAAGCGGCGATCTCGGCCGCATGTCGGCGCTCGATGCCGGCTACGACGTGCGCGCCAGCGCGGTGACGCTCGACCGCTTCTGCGGCAGCGGCATCACCAGCGTCAACATGGCGGCATCCTCGATCATGGCCGGTGCGGAAGACCTCGTCATCGCCGGCGGCTGCGAGATGATGTCGATGGAGGGACGCCGCGGCGGCGGTCCGATGATGATGGACGGCGGCAATCTGCGCCTGCGGGCAAAGCATCCGCAGTCGCATCAGGGCGTCTGCGCCGATGCGATCGCGACCATGGAGGGCATTACGCGAAGCGACGTCGACGCGCTCGGGCTGGAGAGCCAGAAGCGCGCAGGCTTTGCGATCGCGAACGGCCACTTCAAGAAGAGCCTCGTGCCCGTCCACCGCGAGGACGGCAGCCTCGCGCTCGATCACGATGAATATCCGCGGCCGCAGACCACGATGGAAGGCCTCAGCAGCCTGAAGCCGGCGTTTCCGGCGATCGCCGATTACGCGCTCGACGACAAGGGCACGACCTATCGCGGCCTGATCCTGCAGAAATACCCCGATCTGAAGATCGACTTCGTGCATCACGCCGGCAACTCCTCCGGCGTCGTCGACGGCGCCGCCGCGATCCTGCTGGCCTCGTCCGCCTACGCCAAGGCGCATGGCCTTAAAGCCCGCGCCCGCGTGGTCGCGATGGCCAACATGGGGGACTCGCCGACCTTGATGCTGAACGCGCCGGTGCCGGCGACGCGCAAGGTGCTGGCGAAGGCGGGCCTCACCATCGACGACATCGACCTGTTCGAGATCAACGAGGCCTTTGCCGTGGTGGCGGAGAAATATATCCGCGACCTCAAGCTCGATCGCGCCAAGGTCAACGTCAATGGCGGCTCCATCGCGCTCGGCCATCCGATCGGCGCCACCGGCTCGATCCTGATCGGCACCGTGCTCGACGAGCTCGAACGGCGCGACCTCAAGCGCGGTCTCGTCACCATGTGCGCCGCCGGCGGCATGGCGCCCGCCATCATCATCGAGCGCGTCTAGCCGATCGCCACCTCGCTTTCTCCCTGTTTTTACGGGGCGTAAGACCGGCGACATGCGCTCCGACCCTTATTTTTCAGGGTGAAACACGACCGGCCTTTCAGAAAGAGGCCGGTCTTCGCTTGTCGAAAGCGGCGAATCAGTTCTAGCAAGATGTCGTGCGGGCCTTTGAAACAAGGCAAAATCCGCTGCTCAAGGCGCCTTCCGCACTGGAAGTGGCTAAAATGCAGGGTTTTTTGTCACAGCGGGGCAAAAAGCCCGTAAAATCGCGACAAAACTGTGCAGAAGGCTATAGGCCTTCGCCGGTTGGTCTAATATGCAGCCGTCACGAATCAGAGGAGACACGATGGCAACCCAAATGTCCAAATCGCAGTTGATCGAAAAGATTGCGACCGCCACAGAGCTTTCCAAGCGCGACGTCAAGAACGTCATGGAGACGCTGACCGACGTCGGTCACAAGGAGCTCAAGAAGAACGGCCTGTTCCTGGTGCCGGGCTTCGCCAAGTTCGTGGTCATCAAGAAGCCCGCGACCAAGGCGCGCAAGGGCACCAACCCGTTCACGGGTGAAGAGATGATGTTCAAGGCCAAGCCGGCCCGGAAGATCGTCCGCGCCCGCCCGGTCAAGGCTGCCAAGGACGCCGTGTCCTAACAACGCAAAGGCCCCCTCGCAGGAGGGGGCCTTTTGTTTGGGGCTGCCGCGAGGGCTCGAGACGGAGGGCTCAACCCTTGCGGCGCTTCACCCGGACCGGGACCGGCTGAAGTCGCGGCCCAGGCGCAGCAAGCGTATTGCGAACCCGGTCGATCGCGCGATCGAGCAACTGGCGCAGCCGCTGCGCCTTCCGCGATCTCTCAGCTCATTCCAGCAGTTTCTTCATCGCATTTACTCCGCCGCTTCGACCTTCGAATTGACTTGGGCCTCGGCCGGCTCGAGCGCCGCGGCGATCGCCTCGTCGACGCGCTCCAGCCAGATGAATTCGAGGTTGTCCCGCGCGCTCTTCGGGATGTCGTCATAGTCCCGCTTGTTGCGCGCCGGCAGCATCACCCGCTTCAATCCGGCAGCAGCCGCGGCCACCACCTTCTCCTTGATGCCGCCGACGGGGAGCACCAGGCCGCGCAGCGAGATCTCGCCGGTCATCGCGGTGTCGCTGCGCACCGTGCGATTGGTGAGCAGGGAGGTCAACGCCGTGAACATCGCAACGCCCGCGCTCGGCCCGTCCTTCGGGGTTGCGCCCGCGGGGACGTGAACGTGGATGTCGCTCTTCTCGAATACCTGGGGATCGATGCCGAGCTGCGGGGCCTTGCTCTTCACCAGCGTCAGCGCAGCCTGCACGCTCTCGCGCATGACCTCGCCGAGCTGGCCGGTCAGGATCATGCCGCCACGGCCGGGCACGCGCGAGGCCTCGATGAACAGGATGTCGCCGCCGACCGGCGTCCAGGCAAGGCCGGTGGCCACGCCGGGAATGCTGGTACGCTGCGCGATCTCGCCCTCGAAGCGCGGCTGGCCGAGCACGGTGGCGATGTCCTTCGGGCTCACCACGACCTTGGTCGCCGTGCCCTCGGCGACCTGCACCGCGGCATGCCGGAACACCTTGCCGATCTCGCGCTCGAGGTTACGCACGCCGGCCTCGCGGGTGTAGCCCTTGACGATCAGCTTCAAGGCCTCCGGCTCGATCTCGGCCTGCTCGGCCGAGAGGCCGTTGGCCTCCAGCTGCCGCCGCACCAGATAGCGCCGCGCGATCTCCAGCTTCTCGTCCTCGGTGTAGCCGGCGAGGCTGATCAGCTCCATGCGGTCCAAGAGCGGACCCGGGATCTGGTCCAGCATGTTGGCGGTCGCGATGAACACCACGCGCGACAGGTCGAAGGGCACGCCCAGGTAATTGTCCCGGAACGTCCCGTTCTGCTCGGGGTCGAGCACCTCCAGCATGGCGGCGGAAGGATCGCCCTGCACGCCGCGGCCCATCTTGTCGATCTCGTCCAGCATCATGACGCAGTTCCTCGCGCCTGCCTTCTTGATGCCCTGGATGATGTTGCCGGGCAGCGCGCCGATATAGGTGCGCCGGTGGCCGCGGATCTCGGCCTCGTCGTGCACGCCGCCCAGGCTGACGCGCACGAACGGGCGATCCATCGCACGCGCGATCGATTGGCCGAGCGAGGTCTTGCCGACGCCGGGCGGGCCGACGAAGCACAGGATCGGGGCCTTGCCTTGCGGGGCGAGCTTGCGCACCGCCAGATATTCGATGATCCGGCTCTTGATCTTCTCCAGGCCAAAATGGTCGGCATCCAGGATGGCTCGCGCCTCCTTGATGTCGATCGGCTTCTCCTCGGGCAGCGCCCAGGGCAGCTCGATCAGCCAGTCGAGATAGGTGCGGACCATGCCGGCTTCGCCGGCAGCCTCCGGCATGCGCTCGTAACGGCGCAGCTCCTTCTTGGCGTGCGCCTCCGCCTCCGGCGGCATGTTGGCCTTGGCGATCGCGGCCGTCAGCTCGGTGACCTCGGCCGCCTTGCCGTCGCCTTCGCCGAGCTGGCGCTGGATGGTCGCCATCTGCTCGCGCAGGATCGCCTCGCGCTGTCGCTCGTCGAAGCTGGCGCGGGTCTGCTGGCCGATTTCATTGCTGATGCGCAGCACCTCCAGCCGCTCGGCCAGGTGCTTTGACACCTTCTCGACGCGAAGGGCGAGGTCGATGGTCTCCAGCACCTCCTGCTTGTCCTGCGGCTTGATGTCCATGAACGAGGTCGCGAGGTCCGCCAGCGCGCCGGGCGCGGTGGTGCCCTGGAACATCGTCACCAGCTCGGGCGGCGCCTGCGGCAGCAGCTCGATCGCCTCGATGGCCTGGCGCTGCAGGTTCAGCGCGCGCGCCTCGATCTCGGGCGAGGTCGTGGTCGGCTCGGGGATCTGCTGGAAACGCGCGGCCGGGAACGGCGTCCCCGGCAGGAAGTCGAGGATGCGCGCGCGCTGCACGCCCTGGCAGACAATGTGGTGGGTGCCGTCGGGCGCGGTGATGTAGCGCACGATGTTGGCGATGGTTGCGACCCGATAGACGTCGTCCGCCCCGGGGTCATTGGTCTCGGGGCTGCGTTGCAGGACGATGCCGACCGGCCGCTGTTCGCGCAGCGCTTGCTGCGCGGCCGCGATGGACTTCGCCCGGCCGATCGTGATCGGCGCGATGGCGCCGGGAAACAGCACCATCTCGCGCACGGGGACGATGATCAGCGCGTCGTCGGGGATCTTCACGTCGTTATTGGTCTGTTCGTTGTTCATCTGTTCGGTGGCCATGATCGACCTCAGGATTTGGCGAGGCGCAGCGCGACGCAGCCGTCCATCACGAAGCGGCTGATGGCGTAGCGGCCAAGGGGCAGCGAGATGCGCCGCTCGAAGCGGCCCTGCGGCAGCTCGAGCCGATGGATGCGGGCGTTGCGAAGCTCCGGCGGGAGCGTGCGCTGACCGGAGATGACGAGAACGCCGTCATGGATGACCGTCTCGACATTGTCCGGATTGACGCCCGGAAGCGCGACCAGGATCAGGAGCTCACGCTCGGTCTCGAGCACGTCGATCGGCGGCTCCCAGCAGGCTTCCTGGCGGCCGAACTGCTGGCGCAGCCGATCGGCGCGGGTCAGCGAGTCCAGGGCTTCGGACAGCATCCAGTCGAGGGGATTTTTGGGTTGCATGATGCGGGCTCGGGGGTGGGAAAGCCTGCATATGGGGCGGGTTCCCGGGAAATCCAGTGCGTTGGCGCCGATGTGCCATGCGCCGTCGTGCGATCAAGACAAGCGAACGCCGCGGCATTGGCCGCGACGTTCCGTCATTGCCAGCGGCGCGGGTCAGGCCGCAGCGCGGTACTCTTCTTCCGCTTTGAGATTGATCACGGACGTGGCGAGCTCGGTCAGAGCGTGATCGGTCGCCTCTTCCTCGTCCAGCGTCTCCTGGAGCAGCCTTGCTGCGTCCTGCATGCCGAGCTCCTCGGCCCAGGTGCGCAGCGTGCCGTAGCGGGAGATCTCGTAATGCTCGACCGACTGGGCGGCCGCGAGCAGTCCGGCATCGAGCGCCGGCGCTCCTTTGAACTCCTTCATGATCTCGGCGCCCTCATCGGCGATGCCGTTGATGCCCTCGCAGGGCCTGCCGCGTGCAGGCTTGCTCAGCATCTTGAAGATCTGGTCCAGCCGCTTGACCTGGCCCTGGGTCTCGCGCAGATGCTTGTTGAAGGCGGCTGCCAGCTCTTTCGACTGCGCTGCCTTCGCCATTTTGGGCAAGGTCTTGATGATCTTGTTCTCGGCGAAATAGATGTCCTTCAGCGTCTCCAGGAACAGGTCGCTGAGCATCTTCGGCGCCTGACGCGGCCGGCGCGCCGCCGTCTTCTTGGTTGTGCGTCTCTTCGCTCGTTTAGCCATACGTCCTCCTCATGAGGCGACACGGGAAGGCCCCGCCTTCCTCAATCCTCGGCCGATCAAAGCCGTTGGAGAACGAAAGTTCCAAACTGCAACCGGCGTTCGCGGCTAGCTCAGGTCGGGCGCTTGTAGGGGTCTTCCTGGCGCTGTCGCTCTTCCGTCGCGCGGTCGAGGCGTGCCCGCTCGCTGCGGCGCAGGTGGCCGGCCTTCATCACCCCGTAAACGAGGACCCCGCCGAGCACGAACGCGCCGATGAACCAGAGCCAGAGCAGGTTGGCCGAGAGCTGGCCGAGCAGCATTCCGATTCCACTGTCGCTCATTGTCGTCTCCAGTGATTTCCAAAGCGGCTTGCTGGGCTAAGTCTGCCCGGCAGCCATCGTTCCAGCGTCCGAGGACCGCGCCGACACATGCTCGACTTCGCCCTGTCCGCCTCCGTGACGACCACGCTGCTGCTGTCGGGCGATGCCGGCTATGGCGCGAAGCTCGCGATCATCATCGCGGTGGTGCTCGCGGTTTGCCTGCTTTGCATGTTGTCTTCGTCTCAGCTCGCCTGATCGCGCGTACCCTTGGACGCACTGGAAATGCCGTGCTCTCGCGCGTGCTCGGCATGCTGCTCGCCGCCTATTCGGTGCAGTTCGTCATCAACGGGATTGCGGCCGTCCGGGCGAGCCTGTCGTAGGGTGCGACAATCTGCCAATCTGTTGATTTTGCGGTCTGTTTCCGGGAGCGGGGAATCCGTCGCCGAGACGGGGCGCGATCCGGTCGCTTTCGCTTGCGCTGCCGCATTGCTTTGACGTAACTCCCCTCTAACAAACGTCCATCGCCAAGAAGCCGAGAAGAAACCGAGATGTCGATGACTGCGGACGAACTCGACAAGAGGCAAGCCATCATCGACGCCTGCCGTCGCATGAATGCGCTCGGCATCAACCAGGGCACATCAGGGAATATCAGCGTCCGACATCTGGACGGGCTCTTGGTCACGCCGACCAGCGTGCCCTACGAGACCATGACGGCGGACCAGATCGTCTTCATGGCCATGGACGGCGCACATGCGCCCGATCGGAAGCCGTCGAGTGAATGGCGCTTCCATCGCGACATCCTGAAGTCGCGGCCGGACGTCAATGCCGTCGTGCATGCCCATCCCACCTATTGCACCATCCTGGCGATCATGGGCATGGAGATTCCGCCGGTGCACTATATGATCGCGGCTGCGGGCGGCGACAGCATCCGCTGCGCGCCCTATGCGACGTTCGGAACGGTGGAGCTGTCCGACCATGCGGTGCGGGCGCTGGAGGGCCGGCTTGCCTGCCTGCTCGATCACCATGGCATGATCGCGATCGGCAAGACGCTGGACAAGGCGATGTGGCTGGCCGTCGAGGTCGAGACGCTGGCGCGGCAATATCACGGCTGCCTGCAGATCGGACAGCCGCCGCTGCTTTCCAGCGACGAGATCGAACGGGTCCGCCAGCGCATGGCCGGCTACGGCCTGTCGGAAGGGTAGGGCGGGCAGAAGGTGTTCATGCGGATCAGACATCTCGTCGATCGCAAGGGGACGAACCGCACCATGGTTCGAATGCGCGCCCTCCTGCGCAGCAACGAGTTCTATTTGATCCCGCTCGCGCTCGTGATCGGCACGCTCGCAGGCGCGGTCGTGACGCTGATGGCCCAGATCGCCCAGATCGCGCATGTGGTGATCTACGGAATTCCCATTGATGTCCACCTGTCGGCTCACGAGAGCGTCAGTCCGTGGGCGGCGCTGATCGCGCCTGCGCTCGGCGGGCTCTCGCTCGGCATCATGGAATGGTCGCGGCGGCGCATGAAGATCTCGAACGCGGTCGACCCGATCGAGGCGAATGCGCTGCGCGGCGGCAATCTCTCGATGCGGGACAGCGTCGTGGTCTCGAGCCAGACCCTGATTTCCAACGGCTGCGGCGCCTCCGTCGGCCTCGAGGCCGGATATACCCAGATCGGCTCGGGCATCGCCTCGCTGCTCGGCAAGTTCTTCAATCTGCGCCGCAACGATCTGCGCCTGATGGTCGGCTGCGGTGCGGCCGCCGCGATCGCCGCGGCGTTCGGTGCGCCGATCACCGGTGCCTTCTATGCCTGCGAGCTGATCGTCGGCGTCTATGCTGTGGGCAGCGCAGCGCCGATCCTGGCGGCCTCGCTCGCGGGCGCCCTGACTGCGCAATGGCTCGGCGGCGCGCCATATTCGCTGGAGATACCCAAGGTCAGCGCCGTCGGCGTCGAGCAATATTTGGCGCTGATCGGGCTCGCGCTCATCACCAGCGGCGTCGGCATCGCCGTGATGCGCTCCTCGCCGACCTTCGAGCGCCTGTTCGCCTGGTTGCCGGTCTGGCTCCGCCCGGTGTTCGGCGGCCTCATCGTTGGCGGCTTCGCCATCATCACGCCGCAGGTGCTGGCGGCCGGCCATGGCGCCATGGTGCTCGATCTCTTTCACGACATGACGATCGGCTTGATCGCGCTGATCATCGCCCTGAAGGTGACGGCCTGCCTGGTCTCGCTCGCCTCGGGCTTCCGGGGCGGCCTGTTCTTCGCCTCGCTGTTCGTCGGCAGCCTGATCGGAAAGTTCTTTGCCGCGCTGCTGCTCTTGATCAGCCCGAACTTCGTGATCGATCCCCTGGTCGCGATGCTGACGGGCATGGCGACGCTGGGTGTCGCCATCGTCGGCGGCCCCCTGACGATGTCGTTCCTGGTGCTCGAGATGACCCGCAATGTCGACGTCACCGCCGTGGTGCTGGCCGGCTGCATCGTCACCTCGATCTGCGTGCGCTTCATGTTTGGCCACTCCTTCTCGACCTGGCGCCTGCATCTGCGCGGCGAGACGATCCGCAGCGCCAACGACGTCGGCTGGCTGCGCAATCTCACTGTCGAGCGGCTGATGCGCTCCGACGTCGGCAAGGTGCCGTCGACCACGACGATCGCCGCCGCGCGCCGCGAATTCGCGCTGGGCTCCCGGCCGGGCGTCGTCATCGTCAACAATGCGGATGAATATGTCGGCCTTGTCCTGCTGCCCGACCTGTTCTCCAGCGACCTCGACACCATCGCCGACGACATCCAGGTGATCGAGCTCGCCCGCCTGATCGACATCGTGCTGATCCCGGAAATGAACGTGAAATCGGCGATGGCGGTGTTCGACGAGGCCGAAGCGGAGATGCTGGCGGTGGTCGATTCCACCGACAGCCGCAAGGTGGTCGGCTTCCTCACCGAGAACTTCGCCCGCCGCCGCTATGTCGAGGAGATCGACAAGGCGACGAGGGGCGTGCTTGGGGCGCTGTCGTAGGTGCCTTCTAGCGGCCGGGTGGGGCTGCAACGAGGCAGGCCACGATCCGCCGGACCAGCGGCAGGACCGCGAGCAGCGTCGGAAAGGCCACGAGCCAGGACAGCGCCCATGCGCCCGGCCAGGTCGCGAGGAACGCCGGCGTTGCCCCTAAGCTTCGCAGCGTCGAGATGACCGACACCACCGCCGTCATGAGGATGGACAGCACGAACGACATCACGATCGGCGCATAGCGCGCCGGCAGTTTGCGAACCGTAATCATCTGATTTCTTTCGAGGAAAAGGACGCGTCGATCACGTTGAACCCCAAAAAATGGCATCGATCCCGACGGCGTCGGTTGATGCGTTGGTTCACGTGAAACGCTTACGGCGGCCGAAGACGGCGCGGCTGTTCATTATCCGCTCAGGTTGGATGGTTCAAGCTGGCTCTGATCGTTCGGTTTACAATCGTTCAAAGCGTGGCAGATCGCCGCGATCATGAAACCGTTTCAGTGGTTTGCGGATTATAGATGGTTTGCTTATTTCTCTTTGAGCGAGAAGAGAGGAAGGTCGAAAATGAGCATTGGACCCATGATTTCCGCAGCCGGCCGCAACACGGTCGTGGCCGCGTTCGCAAGCCTCGCCCTGATTGCGGCCTCCGCATCCCCGTCCGCCGCGGCTTCGGCCGGGACGCCGGCCGCCAAGGCGGTCGTCGCCGGCCAGGCCGCCTCCGACGTCACCGATTTCAGCGCCCACCGTCGCCGCTACTATCGACGCGGGTCGAACGCCGCAGGCCTCGCCTTCATGGGCGCGGCGGCAGGCATCATCGGGGGAGTAATCGCCGAGCAGCGGCGCCGCGACTACTACGAGAACCGCTACTATTATGGCGGGCGTCCCTATTACGGTGGTCAGGGCTACTACGGCGGTCCGGGCTATTATGGCGGCAGCCCCTTCTATTACGATCCGGGCTATTAATACCGGCCGTATCGAGCGGCCGTTTTCGACATCGCCTGGATTGGGTTGCGCGAAAAAAGGGCGGTGCTTTGTGCCGCCCTTTTATTTATGTGTCGGTATCCGTAGCCCGGATGGAGCGAACGGGTCGGCGCGAAGCGCCGCCCGATGCCGCAATCCGGGGCCGCTCGCCCGGCATCGCGCACCGTCCCGGATTATGCTGGCGCTCCATCCGGGCTACGGCATCGTTGCCTGTGTCGCCCTCTGTCAATCTTCGTCGCCGAAAATATTCCGCTTTACCGAAATTCGGAATTGTCGTATCTGTCGCCCATCCCGGCTCATCTTGAGGGGCGATCGTGAGGTCGTCATTGTCGCGAGCCGGGCTTGCGGTGGACGCAGCAGCGTCGTGTACGAGATGTCAAGGGCAGGGCGGATTGCTCTTCGTGAGCCCTTTGGCTTCGTGCGGACGAGCGGCGCTGTCAGGTTCGTCGTGCCAGCATTTCGGCGGCAACGTGCACAACGCTGTCGAACCCTGTGGCGCCAACGAACCGTGCGTACGGCAAAACCGTGTGGTCCTGGCCGTCGTTGCTACGGTCAAGCTCTTGCGGATGCGGCAGCTGCGTCAACCGGCGCGGTCGCCGGTGAATTTCGCGAAGGCGAGGGAGGCCAGAAGGAACTCGGCTCCCGGGAGAGCGCGGCATAAGCCGTCCGACCATCGCGCAGGGAAGGCCGTGTGTTGGGCTTCACCTGTATGCTGCTGTGCGGTTTTCTGCGTGTGCCTTTTGCGCAGCGGACCGCGGGTGCCGCCGGCACCCGGCCTTCCCTGCGCCCTCTTGGCTCAAGGGGGCGGCGAGATGAAGCAAAGCTCGGGCGAATTGAGCCGCGAGGCTGCGAAGGTGTGTCTGCGATTCGAAACGCAAGAGAGAAGAGCGACGCTGCTGCCTCATACTCCGTCATTGCGAGCGCAGCGAAGCAATCCAGAATCCCACCGCGGAGAGACTCTGGATTGCTTCGCTGCGCTCGCAATGACGGGGCCCATGTCTCCGCATGGGCCGTGCCGCCCTGGGTCCCGGCTCTGCGCCGCAACGCTCACCGCGTTGCAGCTTGTCCGGGATACGAGACTGCGCAATACGACCCACCAGGAGTTGCCAGAGCGCCGGCCAAATATTCGGCAATCGTGCCCGCGGCGCAGGTGGACTTGCCCGTCGCAATCCGGTTCAATGGGACCGGTTGAGTTTCCAGGCAACGATGTCGAGATATCTGCTGGTCCTGCTTCTGATCGCCTCGCCGGCGGCAGCGCAAGTCAAGATGACGCCGAAGGCCAATGCGGCGCATCCCGACCCTGTGCCCCGATCGGGCGTACCGCGGACGGCAAGCTGGTCTACTCCATGAAATGCGAGACCCTGCCGACGCCGCCCGCGGCCGGCGCAAGTGGAACTGAAGGAGCCGCCTCCGCCAGCGGCGGAGCCGGAGCCAGAGACGCGCCGGAGCGGCATTTTCGGCTGGTCCTACGACCGCAGGTGATGGGGGCCGCACCACTTGCGTGAAGCTGTCGGGAATGCTCTTTGCTTGGGAGATATCCGTGGGGCCAGCGGCCCCGATCCAGAGAGATGAGATGAGCAAACTCGTTATCCGCGCCGGCGATTTCACCTTCGATGCCCGTTTCGAGGAGCAAGCGGCGCCCAAGACCGTGGCCGCGTTCCGCAAGGCGCTGCCGTTCGAAAGCCACATCATCCATGTGCGCTGGAGCGGCGAGGGCGTGTGGATGCCGCTTGGCGACCTCGATTTCGGCGTCGGCTACGAGAACCACACCAGCTATCCCGCGCCCGGTCAGATCATCCTGTATCCGGGCGGCATCAGCGAAACCGAGATCCTGCTGGCCTATGGCGGCGTGCACTTTGCAAGCAAGATGGGCCAGCTCGCCGGCAACCATTTCATTACGCTGACCTCGGGCCTGGAGAATCTGGCGACGCTCGGCAAGAGCGTGCTCTGGAAGGGCGCGCTGCCGATCCGCTTCGAGGAAGTCTGAGTGACTAAGCCCCGCTACCCGCGCGATCTCCGCGGTTACGGCCGCAATCCGCCGCATCCACAATGGCCTGACAACGCGCGGATCGCGGTGCAGTTCGTCGTCAATTTCGAGGAGGGCGGCGAGAACAACATCCTGCACGGCGACCGAGCCTCGGAAGCGTTCCTGTCCGACGTGCTCGGTGCGCAGCCCTGGCCGGGCCAGCGCCACGCCAACATCGAATCCATGTTCGAATATGGCTCGCGCGCCGGCTTCTGGCGGCTTTGGCGGATGTTCGCCGAGCGCAAATGGCCGGCCACCGTGTTCGGCGTCGCCACTGCGCTGAAGCGCAATCCGGAAATCGTAGCAGCGATGAAGGAGGCGGGCTGGGATATCGCCAGCCACAGCCTGAAATGGATCGAGCACAAGGACATGACCGAGGCGCAGGAGCGCGCCGAGATCGCCGAGTCCATTCGCGTCCATACAGAGGCGACCGGCGTGCGGCCGCTCGGCTGGTACACCGGGCGCTCCTCGATCAACACCAACCGGCTGTTGATGGAGGAGGGCGGCTTCCTTTATCTCTGCGACTCCTATGCCGACGATCTGCCCTATTGGGTCAAGGGGGCCAACGGCAAGCAGCTCATCATCCCCTATACGTTGGATGCCAACGACATGCGGTTCATCAACCCGCAGGGCTTTGCCGAAGGCGAGCAGTTCTTCACCTATCTGAAGGATGCCTTCGACGTGCTCTACGCGGAAGGGCAGAGTGCGCCGAAGATGATGTCGGTGGGGCTGCATTGTCGTCTCGCCGGGCGGCCCGGCCGCGCTGCCGGGCTGATCCGCTTCCTGGACTATATCGGCAAGCATGAGCGCGTCTGGGTGCCGACGCGGTTGCAGATCGCGCAGCACTGGCACGACAAGCACGCGCATCTTGCCGTCGACGCGTTCGAGATCGGGTGAGAATGATGGCGCGGATCTCGCTCGCCGATCTCAATGCTGCAAGCAAGGCCGATTTCGTCGCTGCGCTCGCCAACGTCGTCGAATATTCACCATGGATCGCCGAGCAGCTCGCCGGCAAGCGGCCGTTCGCCGGCATCAACCAGTTGCACGCCGCGCTCATGGCGGCGATCCAGGGCGCCGAGCCTGACGTTCAGTTGGCGTTGATCCGGGCGCATCCCGATCTCGCCAACAAGACGCAGCGCGCCGCCGGACTCACCGTGGAATCGACCGACGAGCAGAACAGCGCCGGGCTCGACCGGCTGTCCGAGGCCGAATATGCGGCGTTCGAGCGTGCCAACAACGCCTATCGCGACAAGTTCGGCTTCCCCTATATCGTTTGCGTGCGCCGTCACACCAAAGATTCCGTGTTGCGCGAATTCGAGGCGCGACTGCTCAATATTGCCAAGACCGAGACGCGGCGCGCGATCGAGGAAATTGGCCGCATCTCGGCGCTGCGGCTCGATCAGCTCGTCATTGCCGACGACAGGCTGAAGGTGCACGGCCGGCTCTCGACGCATGTGCTGGACAATCACATTGGCAAGCCCGCGCCCGGCATCCCGGTTGAGCTCGTGGAGCTCGCGAGCCTTGGCGAGAACCGTGTCATCGCGCGCGCGATGACCAATGCCGACGGCCGCACCGACCAGCCGCTGATCGGCGGTCGACCGCTGCCGATCGGCCGCTACGAGCTCAGATTCCGCGTTGCCAAATATTACGCCGAGCGCAATGTGCCGCTGTCCGACCCGCCGTTCCTGGACGAGATCCCGCTGCGCTTTGCGATCAACGAGCCGGAAAGCCATTACCACGTGCCGTTGCTGGTCACGCCCTGGAGCTATTCGACCTATCGCGGCAGCTAGTCACCAAACTTCTCGTGCAGCGCCGGAAACAGGCGATCCGGCTTGAAGGGCGGTGCGGTGAAGCGAATGCCGGTGGCATCGGCAATTGCGTTGCCGAGCGCGGCCGCAACCGGATTGTACGGGCTCTCGCTCATCGACTTTGCGCCCAGAGGTCCGATCGTGTCGGACGTCTCGGCGAAGAACACCTCCGTGCGCGGAACGTCGGCGAAAGAGGGCAGGTGGTAGTCGCGGAATTTCGGGTTGACGACGCGGCCGTTCGCGTCGATCACCATCTCCTCGTAGAGCGCAGCGCCGAGCGCCTGCGCCACGCCGCCTTCAACCTGGCCGCGGCACTGCACGGGATTGGCGACGACGCCCGCGTCCGCGGCGTGCACGCTCCTGAGAATCCTGAGCTCGCCGGTGCTTTTGTTCACCGCGACGCGAAAGCCCTGCACGTTGAACCCGACCGAACGCGGCGTGCCGATGGAATTGCCGGTGCCCACGAACGGCTGTCCCCGTTCGCGCGCGAGCTTCGCCAGTTCCGCAAAAGGCATGCGCCGTACGCCGCTAACGACGGCGTCCCCATCGAGCACGCAGGTGTCCACGTCGCACAGCCACGCGCCGGCGGCGGCCGCCCTCAGCTCGGTCGCAAGCTGCATGGCCGCCGCATGCGTCGCCTTGCCCGCGACGAAGGTGCCGGCACTGCCATAGGCGCCGGTGTCGTGGCCGCCATGGGCAGTGTCGGACTGACGCAGACGGATTCTCTCGACCGTGGTCGCCAGCGTGGTCGCGGCGATCTGGAGGTGCACGGTGCTGGTGCCGTTGCCGAACTCGGCGGTGCCGACGGTGAGGTCGAAGCCGCCGTCGTCGTTGAGCGCGATCGTCGCGTCGGCTATGTGGCCGGCCGGTGGCACCGTGTCGATCATGGTCAGCGCAATGCCGTCACCGATCAGCCATTCCGGCGACAGCTCCGGCTGCGGGCCATCGGCCTGCATCGCGCGCTCGACGAGGTCGAGGCACTGGTCGAGGCCATAGGAGCCGTAGAGCACGTCGTGATATTCGGACGGCGGCGGCGACAGCATGGGATCGCCGGGCTTGACGATATTGCGCCGGCGCATCTCGTAGGGACTGATGCCGAGCTGCTTGGCGAGCTCGTCGATCGCGGCTTCCACCGCGATCAGCGCCTGCGGCAGGCCATAGCCGCGAAACGCCCCCGCCGGCACCGTGTTGGTGTATACGGCGGAGCCGTCCACTCGCTTGTTCGGGCAATTATACACGCTGATGGATTCGGCCAGAGCGTGGAACATCACGGGGCCGGCATGATTGCCGTAGGCTCCGGTATTGGAGAGCACGTCGAGCTGGAGCGCGGTGAGCTTGCCGTCGCTATCAGCGCCCGCCCTGATGTGGACCCGCATCGGATGCCGCGTCGAGGTCGCGATGAACTGTTCCTCGCGGGTGAGCTCCAGCTTCACAGGCCGCCCTGTCCTGAGCGCAGCAAGCGCCAGGATATCCTCGACGAACATCTCCTGCTTGCCGCCAAAGCCGCCGCCGACGCGTTCGCAGAACACGCGGACCTTGTTCATGGGAAGACTGAAGATGTCCGACAGCGCACGCCGGGTCAGGAATGGCACCTGCGTCGACGTGCGGACGTTGAGCACGCCTGCCTCGTCGAGCCATGCGAGGCCGCCATGGGTCTCCAGCGCTGCGTGCTGCACGCGATGGCTGTGGTAGGTGGCTTCGTAGGCGACGGCGGACGTCGCGAGCGCAGCTGCGACGTCGCCGTACTCGCCATGCGTCTCCGCCGCGAGGTTGCGCTGGGGATCCGCGATGCGGTTGGCGGTGGTGCGATCGGGATGAATGACGGGCGCGCCCGGCGCCATCGCCTGCTCGGGATCAATCAGCGCCGGCAGGATCCCGTACTCGACCTTGATCCGTCGGCACGCCTCCTCGGCCGCGCCTTCGCTCTCGGCAACGACGGCGGCGACCTTCTGGCCGATGAAGCGAACCACGTCGTCGAGGATGCGGGTGTCCTCGGGGTCCATCCACTCTTTTTCGTGGCGCGCGGTCGAGATCAGCACCGACGGCGCATCCTCATGCGTCAGCACCGCGTGCACGCCTGGAACGCTCAGCGCGTCCGACGTGTCGATCGCGACGATCCTCGCATGCGCATGAGGCGAGCGCAGCAGCTTGATGTGGAGCAGGCCTTCGATTGCGGTGTCGAAGGTGTAGCGTGCCTTGCCGCGCACGATATCGGGACCTGCTGGTGCCGGCAGGCTGCGGCCGAAGGCGGCGCCGGGCTCGACGCTCGCCTGGACATTGGACTTGCCGAGCAGCGCGTCCTCGATCGAACGATAACCGGTGCAGCGGCAGATATTGCCCTTCAGCGCGGAGCCAAGATCGGTGCGCTGTGCCTGGTTCAGCGAGGCACAGGTCAGGATCATGCCGGCGGTGCAGAAGCCGCATTGAAACGCCTGCGCGTCGAGGAAGGCTTGCTGCATCGGATGAACGCCGTGGTCGCTGCCGAGCCCTTCGACCGTGGTTATGGTGCGCCCCTCGGCGCGGAACGCCGGGATCAGGCAGCTATGCACGGGCTCGCCGTCGAGCAGCACGGTGCAGGCGCCGCAATCGCCGGCGTCGCAGCCCTTTTTCACGCCGAAATGGCCGAGCTCGCGCAGGAACGTGCGCAGGCACTGGCCGGCGCGTGGCTCCCGAGAAAACGCCTTGCCGTTGATCTCGAAGCTCATGGCCGCGTTGCTCCCAGGAGTTCGCCGCGAATTTCCTCGGCGAGCCGCAGCGTCATGTGCTTGCGCCAGAGTGGCGCGCCATGGATGTCGGCGTGGTACAGATCATCGGTAATCTGCTGCATGAGC
Organism: Bradyrhizobium sp. USDA 4354; assembly: GCF_054060315.1. Taxonomy (NCBI): domain Bacteria; kingdom Pseudomonadati; phylum Pseudomonadota; class Alphaproteobacteria; order Hyphomicrobiales; family Nitrobacteraceae; genus Bradyrhizobium; species Bradyrhizobium sp. USDA 4354. The sequence continues at coordinate 4,002,362 of NZ_JBSSDC010000001.1, forward strand.
GCGGCACGAAGCGCGCTCGCGTCCGGAGCGTTGCGAAAGCGTAACTGGATCGGCCGCACCGTCGATGCGGTGACGGTGAGGGTCAGCGTATCATCGGCGTCGAGACTGCCGATCAGCAGCGCCGCCGAGCGGCCAACCGGCGCCAGCGAGATCTGGCGAAAGGCGGTGCGGCGCTTCAGTGCGGCGGTTGGGATATCGATCTGCCGGAGCAGGTCGCCCGGCGTCAGGCGATTGCGCTGGTTGCCGGTAACGAATTCGGCGACGGGAAGCCTCTGTTCACCGCCGCCAGCCTTCCAGACGGTGCAGACGCCGTCGAGCGCTGATGTAAGCGAGATCATCGGTCCCGCCGGCAGCGACATGCATAGATTGCCGCCGACGGTCGCGGTCTTCCAGACCTTGAACGAAGCAAGAAAGGCGCGGCAGCACTGGTTGATCAGCGGTGCCGCGAGCCAATCGGACGGGCACGCGAGTCCATCGAGCTCCGCGATGGTGCAAGTGGCGGCGATGCTGAGGTGGCTCTCGGTGAGTGTCAGCGCCGGCCACTTCAGATCGGTGAGATCGATCAGTCGTGCCAGATGCGTTTGCGGCTCCGAGAACAGCCAAGTGCCGCCTGCGAGCCAAGCATCACCTGCCGTCCAAACAGGCAGCTGCGCGCGCGTTTGCGGATGAGCGACGGCTGTGATGGTATTCAAGTCCATGGCTGCGCCAACGCTTCCGCCGGGTGAATCGTTCAAGAGAAAGTGTTGCAAGACGGGAGCCAAGTGGCAACAACAAGTCGGAGCAGGAACGCAGTCGTCCTCCGCCTTGCAGGCCCGCCGTCAGCTTGTGTGAGGAGATGCAGGATCATGAGTGACGCAAGTCCGATCTGGATCAGGGATCCCCTGGCCATCCTCGCCGACCGTGCCGAGCGTGGCATCGTGGTGAGGGACGGCCGAATCGTCGAGCTGGTGCCGGCCGGCGGTGTGCCCGCAACCGCTGATGTCGCGGTGTTCGACGCCGGCGAACACGCCGTGCTGCCGGGCCTGATCAATACGCATCATCATTTCTACCAGACGCTGACGCGGGCGCTGCCGGCCGCGATGGACCGCGAGCTGTTCCCCTGGCTTCAGGCGCTCTATCCGGTATGGGCGAGGCTGACGCCCGAAGCGCTCGAGCTCGGCGTCACGGTGGCGATGTCCGAGCTGCTGCTCTCAGGTTGCACCACCACGACCGATCACCACTATGTATTCCCGGCCGGACTCGAAGACGCCGTCGATATCGAGGTGGCGGTGACGAAGCGCCTCGGGTTAAGGGTGTTGCTCACGCGCGGCTCGATGAACCTGTCGCAGCGCGACGGCGGCTTGCCGCCCGACAGCGTGGTGCAGGACGAGGACACGATCCTCACCGACAGCGCGCGCGTGGTCGCAAAACATCACCAGCGCGGCGCGGATGCGATGGTGCAGATCGCGCTGGCACCGTGCTCGCCGTTCTCCGTGACGACGTCGCTGATGCGCGCGACGGCCGATCTCGCCGACAAGCTCGACGTGCGCCTGCACACCCATCTCGCCGAGACCGAGGACGAGAACAGATTCTGCGAGCAGATGTATGGCTGCCGCCCGCTCGACTATCTCGAGCAATGCGGCTGGCTCAATGCGCGAACGTGGCTCGCCCACGGCATCTTTTTCCGCGACGACGAGATCAAGCGGCTCGGCAAGGCGAAGACGACCATCAGCCATTGCGCATGCAGCAACCAGCTGCTCGCGTCCGGCTGTTGCCCGGTGTGCGACATGGAAGAGGCCGGCGTCGGAATCGGCATCGGTGTCGACGGCTCAGCCTCCAACGACGGGTCCAATCTGATGCAGGAGGTAAGGGCCGCGTTCCTGCTGCAGCGGGCGCGTTACGGTGTGACGAAGGTCAGCCACAAGGATGCGCTGCGCTGGGCGACCAGAGGCTCGGCGGCGTGCATCGGCCGGCCGGAACTCGGTGAGATCGCCGTCGGCAAGGCCGGTGATCTCGCGCTGTTCAGGCTCGACGAGCTGCGCTTCTCCGGCCATGGCGATCCGCTGGCTGCGCTCGTGCTGTGCGGGGCGCATCGCGCCGACCGGGTGATGGTGGCTGGAAAATGGGCGGTGATCGACGGTGCGATCCCGGGCCTCGATGTCGCCGATCTCATCCGCCGCCACAGTTCCGCGGCGAGGGCCATGCAGGCTGGATAGTTGGGGCGAAATAGAAAGAGGGGGCAGCCACAAGTGCCGGGTGCTTCTGGCCACCCCCTCCGAACCTCCTCCGGGAGGAGCAGGTGAGCTAGGCAATGCAAGAAGCGTGCTACTTGCCCGGCAGCTTGTCGTCGATGCCTTTCACGTAGAAATTCATGCCGAGGATCTGCCCGTCGTCGAGGTGATCGCCGCCCTTGCACTCGACCGGCTTGCCGTCCTGCCCAACGATCGGGCACTTGAACGGATGCAGCTTGCCTGCGGTGATCGCGGCCTGGGCATCCTCAGCCATCTTTTTCACATCGTCAGGCATGTTGGTGTAGGGCGCCATCGCGAACATGTGGCTGTCGAGGCCGCCCCAGGTGTCCTCGGACTTCCAGGTGCCGGCGAGCTCAGCCTTGACGCGCTCGATGTAGTAGGGGCCCCAGGTGTCGAGGATCGAGGTCAGCTGGGTCTTGGGCCCGAACTTGATCATCTCGGAATCCTGCCCGAAGGCGAGCTTGCCGCGTTCGCTGGCGATCTGCATCGCCGCCGGCGAATCCGTGTGCTGCATGATGACATCGGCGCCCTGGTCGATCAGCGCCTTGGCGGCGTCGGCTTCCTTGCCGGGGTCGAACCAGGTGTTGGCCCAGATGATCTTGACCTTGATATTCGGGTTGATGGTCTGCGCCGCCAGGATCGTCGCGTTGATGCCGGAGACGACCTCCGGAATCGGGAACGAGCCGATATAGCCGAGCACGCCCGACTTCGACATCTTGGCCGCGATGAGGCCTTGAATGTAGCGGCCCTGATACCATTTTGCCGAATAAGTCGACATATTCGGGTTGCGCTTGTAACCGGTGGCGTGCTCGAAATGCACGTTCGGATATTTCTTGGCGACCTTCAGCGTTGGATCCATGTAGCCGAAGGACGTGGTGAAGATCAGCTTGTTGCCGGCGCGGACGAGCTGCTCGATCGAGCGCTCGGCGTCTGGACCTTCGGGCACGTTCTCGAGATAAGTGGTCTCGATCTTGTCGCCCAATTCTTTCACCAGCGCCTGACGCGCGAGATCGTGCTGATAGGTCCAGCCGAGATCTCCGATCGGACCCAGATAGACGAAACCGACCTTCAGCTTGTCGGCGGCAGAGGCTGCACCGACACTCGCGGCAAGCAAGAGCCCGGCAGCCAGTGCAAGAAGTGATTTCCTCATCATCAATCTCCAAACATCGGGGACAGCCACGATCCGCAGCATGCGCGCCCCATCGCGCACGCCGCTGAAATGAAACTCAGCGGTCAGGCACGAACACCGTGCCGAGTGCGGCCGGCGCGGTCGAGCCGCCGGTGCGCGCGCGAGAGAGCAGGACCAGGACGATGACGGTTGCCAGATAAGGCAGCGCCGACATGAATTGCGAGGGTATGCCGACGCCCCAGCCCTGTGCATGCAATTGCAGGATCGTCACTGCGCCGAAGAGATAGGCGCCGGCCACGAGCCGGCCCGGCCGCCAGGACGAGAACACCACGAGCGCCAGCGCGATCCAGCCGCGGCCGGCGGTCATGCCGGGGATGAAGAACGGCGTATAGGCGAGCGGCAGATAGGCGCCCGCAAGAGCCGCGCAGGCGCCGCCGAACATCACGGCGAAGGTGCGGATGCGCAGTACGGGATAGCCGAGCGCATGCGCGGAGACGTGATTGTCGCCGCAGGCGCGCAGGATCAATCCGGCCCGGGTGCGATACAGGAACCACCAGACGCCGACGATCAGCGCGACCGAGAAATAGACGAAGCCGTCCTCACCGAATAGCACCCGGCCGATCAGCGGAATGTCGGTCAGGACGGGAATATAGAGGTGCACGGCCGGCGTGATGCGCTCGCCGACGAAGCCGGCGCCGATCAGGCCGGAGAGCCCGACGCCGAGGATGGTCAGCGCGAGACCCGTTGCGACCTGGTTGACGGCGAGCCCGAGCGTCATCAGCGCGAAGACGAGCGACATCAGCGTACCCGCCGCGATGCCGAACAGCGCGCCGACGAAGATGGATCCGGTCAGCCACGCGCCGGCAAAGCCGCAGGCGGCACCGACGATCATCATGCCCTCGACGCCGAGATTGAGCACGCCGGAACGCTCGGTCACGAGCTCGCCCGTGGCCGCAATCAGCAGCGGGGTCGACGCGGCGAGCACCGCAAGGATGATGGCCTCAACCAGCTCCACGGGTCACCTGTCGGTTTGGGAAGACCAGCTTGAAGCGGTACAGGATCAGGGAATCGCAGGCGAGCACGTAGAACAGCAGAATGCCCTGAAAGACCTTGGTGACGTCCAACGGAATCTTCATCGCGATCTGAGCCTGCTCGCCGCCGATAAAGGTCAAGGCGAGGAAAAGGCCTGCAATTAAGATTCCAAGCGGGTTCAGCCGGCCGAGGAAGGCGACGATGATCGCGGTAAAGCCGTAGCCCGGTGAAATGCCGGGCTGGAGATGCCCGACCGGACCTGCAACCTCGATGATTCCGGCGAGGCCCGCCAGCGCGCCCGATACCGCGAAGGTCAGGATGATCAGCTGATTGGCGTTGAAGCCGCCAAACCGCGCCGCACGCGGCGCTGCGCCGACCACGCGGATCGCAAAGCCCTTGATGGTGCGCCCGAGCAGGATGGCTGCCGCCGCGACGACGAGCAGGGCGATGATCGAGCCGAGATGCAGCCGGCCGCCTTCGATCAGCAGCGGCACCGTCGCGACCGGATCGAACTCGGCCGTGGTCGGGAAGTTGAAGCCGTGCGGATCGCGCCAGGGACCGCGCACGAGATAGTCGAGGAAGAGGTCGGCGACGTAGACCAGCATCAGGCTGGTCAGGATCTCGCTGGCGCCGAACTTGACCTTGCAGATCGCCGGGATCAGCGCATAGAGCGCGCCCGCGGCGGCGGCGAGCACGAACATGGCCGGCAGCACCCAGGCGCCGGCATCGGTGCCTTGCGTCTTCACCGCGATCCAGCTTCCCGCGACGGCGCCGATCAGGAATTGCCCTTCAGCGCCGATGTTCCAGGCCTTGGCGAGATAGCAGAGCGAGAGCCCGATCGCGATCATCACCAGCGGCGTTGCCTTCACCGCGATCTCCTGGAGCGAATAGCCATCGGTCAAGGGCGCGATGAAATAGGCGTGCAAGGCGAGCAGCGGATTCTTGCCGAGGACCGCGAACAGGATCACCATGGTCACGATCGTGAGGCCGACTGCGATCAGCGGCGAGACCAGCGCGATCGAGCCAGAGCGCTCGGCGCGCTTCTCAAGCACCAGCTGCATGCGCGACCTCCTTCGGCTCCAGGCTGCTGCCGCCCATGAGAAGGCCGAGCTTTTCGCGGCTCGCTTCGCTTGTCGCGAGCGGTGCGGACAGCCGGCCGTGGAATATCACGGCGATGCGGTCGGCGATTTCCGCGAGCTCGTCGAGATCCTGGCTGGTCACGAGGACGGCGGCGCCTGCGGTTGCGAGATCGAGTAGAGCCTGACGGATGACGGCAGCAGCACCTGCATCCACGCCCCAGGTGGGCTGGCTCACCACGAGCACCGCCGGATCGCGCAGGATCTCGCGGCCCACGATGAATTTCTGCAGATTGCCGCCGGAGAGGCTCGCCGCTTCCGGATCGCGTTTGGCCTTGCGGACGTCGAACGTCTCCGTCGCGCGGTCGACGGTGTTCAGCGTGGCCGCAGTATCGATGAAGCCGCGACGGACCATGCCGCTGGCGGCGTGCCCGGTGAGCAGCGCGTTCTCCGACAGTCTCATCCGCGGCGCGGTGCCGTGGCCGAGCCGCTCCTCGGGAACGAAGGCCGCGCCCAGCTTGCGCCGCTGCGTGATCGAGAGGTGGCCGGCGGCGATGCCTTCGATCACCACCGCGCCGGGGTCCTTCGAGAGGCGCTCGCCGGAGAGTGCGGCGAACAATTCGTCCTGGCCGTTGCCGGCGACTCCGGCGATGCCGAGGATCTCGCCGCCCTTGAGCTCGAACGAAATATGCTCGAGCCGTATGCCATGCGCTTCGCTGGGAGCCAGCGAGAGATCGTTGACGACGAGCCGCGGCACCGTGGTCTTGCGGCCGGATACGGCCTTCACTTCCTTGACCTCTCCGCCGACCATCATCCGCGCGAGTGAGGCCGCGGTCTCGAGCCGAGGGTTGCAGGTCGCGACCTTCCTGCCGCCGCGCAGGATCGTCGCTGTGTCGCAGAGCCGCTTCACCTCCTCCAGCTTGTGGCTGATATAGAGGATGGCGCGGCCTTCGGCCTTGAGCCGCTCCAGCACGATGAAGAGCTGGTCGGCTTCCTGTGGCGTCAGCACCGCGGTGGGCTCGTCCAGGATCAGGAATTCCGGATCCTGCATCAAGGCGCGGACGATCTCGATGCGCTGGCGCTCGCCGACCGACAATTGCCAGACCTCTCGTTTGGGATCGAGCGGCAGTCCATAGGTCTTCGACACCTGCTCCAGCCGGGCCGACATGTCCTTGAAGGACTCTTTGCCGTCGAGGCCGAGCGCGACGTTCTCGGCGACCGTGAGATTGTCGAACAGCGAGAAATGCTGGAACACCATGCCGATGCCGCGGCTGCGCGCGTCCGACGGACCGGACAGCACGATCCGTCGGCCCTGCCAGCGAATCTCGCCGGCGCTGGGCTGGATCAGCCCGTAGATCGCCTTGACGAGCGTCGATTTGCCGGCGCCGTTCTCGCCGAGGAGGGCGTGGATTTCCCTTGGCCAGATGTCGATGTCGATGGAATCGTTGGCGAGGAAATCGCCATAACGTTTGGTGAGGCCGATTGTCCTCAGGAGCGGGGAATCGCCGGAATGCTGGCCGTTGGGTGTCGGATCTAACATTCGCTGATGCACTTGCATGGGTGAAGTGCCTCAATAGTGGGCCAGATTGAACCGCGGCGTAAGATGTGAAAAAGCATCATCCCTCGCTCAACGCTTCGGCAGGCGATCGGCCCAGCAGTCATCATCGATTTTGAGCGACCAGCACCGCAAACGGCACGCTGGATAGCGGGAGCGACAGCGCCTGCGAGCGGTGTCTGTTGCAGATTTGTGACGGTTCAAGCCAGATCGGAACCCGCTGTGCAGACCTGACGCCATGTTGAGCACCGACGCGCCGGTCCGTTCATCGGCTGGGAGCGCAACGGCGCCGCGTCAAACCTCCGCGGCGTCACGTGCTTTTGGATGTGCTGCTACTTCGTCCAAGCGCCGTCGTGCAGCGCTTCGGCTTCCTCTTCGAGCAGCGGGCCGACGACCTCCGTCGGCCGCTGGCCGCTGGCAAAGACATCGCGGCACGGCAGGTCGAGGGTCGGGTTCTCCGGATGGTTGCCGGTGATGCCGCGCAGGCGATGCTCGCTGAGGCCATAGACGAGGCGGCCGATGCCGGCCCAGTAGATCGCACCGGCACACATCGCGCAGGGTTCGGCTGACGAATAGAGCGTGGCTTTCGCCAGCACCTCGCGTCTGAGGGTGCGGCAGGCCTCGGTGGCCGCGAGGCGCTCGGCATGCGCGGTGCCGTCGTGATCCGGCATGTAGCCGTTCTCGGTCTCGATCAGCACCTTGCCGTCGGCATCGACGACGATACAGCCGAACGGGTGGTTGCCATGGGTGAGGGAGCGGCGGGCGACCGCAAAGGACAGACGCAAAAAGTATTCGTCACGTTCGGACGCGCCGTCCATCGCTGCTCCACGATCAGTGCCGGCCATGCGCCAGCCGACCACGATGAAGGTCGGTTTCGCTGATCCGAGCTTCATACACAATTTGCCGTGGAACATCACCACCAGCCGGTCGGACTGCTGTCGACGAAAGTATTTTCCGGATAACCGATTGAAAATATTGATTATCGGCCCATCCAGATCCTGATAAGAAAGAGGTGCCAGATGCAATTGCCGGCGCCGGCCCGCCCGCGTGAATGGCCGGTGCGAGGCAGCCTGGCGCGTACTCGCATTCATGCTAATCACGCGCATGTTGGGACCGGCGCCGGTGCGTGATTTTGCTGGCACCGAACCCGTGTCGTTGTCGCCAGGACAGCAACTCCCGCGGTCCAGAGAAGAGGAAATTTGTCGAGATGGGGGCCGTTAACGCCGTTCAAAATGCATCGCTCGGCGAAATGATCGTGCGTCAGATCAACGATCTGGCCGCAATCTCGGAAGGAGGTGACAACCTCACCCGCATCTATCTCACCAAGGAGCTGCGCGAGGCAGCGGACCTCATCCTGAGCTGGATGCGAGAAGCCGGCATGAGCGCGCGCATCGACGCGATCGGCAATGTCCGTGGCCGCTATGAAGGCGACCGGCCGGGGGCGCCCTGCCTGATGCTCGGTTCGCACTACGACACCGTGCGCGATGCCGGCAAGTGGGATGGACCGCTGGGTGTGATCACCGCGATCGCTTGCGTTGCCGATCTCAACCGCCGCGGCAAGCGCCTGCCGTTTGCGATCGAGGTGATCGGCTTTGCCGACGAGGAGGGGGTGCGGTTCGCTTCGACCTTGCTCGGCAGCCGTGCGGTGGCCGGCACTTTTGACGAGAGCGTCCTGAATTCGCGCGACAGGGATGGCGTGTCGATGCGCGACGCGCTCGTGCAGTTCGGCCTCGATCCCGACCATATCGGCGCGGCGGCACGGGCGCGCCGCGAGCTGCTTGCCTATCTCGAATTGCACATCGAGCAGGGGCCAGTGCTGGAAGCGCAGAATCTGCCCGTGGGCGTCGTCACCGCGATTGCGGGTGCAACGCGCCTTGCCGCGCGGCTGACCGGTATGGCCGGTCATGCCGGCACCGTGCCGATGGCATTGCGCCGTGATGCGCTCGCCGGCGCGGCCGAATGCATCGGTGCGATCGAGCAGTTTTGCCGCACCGACGAAGGCGGTCTGGTCGGCACCGTCGGCTACATCCAGGCGAGGCCCGGTGCGACCAACGTCATTCCGGGCGAAGTATCCTTCACCATCGACATGCGGGCGCCGACCGACATGCACCGCAAGCGCGCGGTGGCAGACGTCGTCCGCAAGATCGAGGCGATCGCCAAGCGCCGGCAGCTGGCGCTTCAGCTCGACGTCACCCACGAGAACCGCACCGCGCCTTGCGCGCCGTGGCTCAAGGAGCAGATCGCGCAAGCGATCGAAGCCGAAGGCTTTTCCGTGTTCGAGCTGCCGAGCGGGGCAGGACACGACGGCATGGCGATGATCGACATCGCCGATGTCGGCATGATCTTCGTCCGCTGCCGCGGCGGCATCAGCCATCACCCGGACGAGCATGTCGAGCTCGCCGATGCCGACGCCGGCGCGCGGGTACTGCTCAGGGTAATCGAGAATTTTCAGACGCGGGAGAGCCGCGCCGGAGCGAGCTGAACAGCCGGACGGCCGTTCGTCATCGGGGCGAGACACGAATCGGTCATGCTTGGAATGGTGAACGGCCATTGCCGGGATCGCGAGACACTAGGTGCACATGAACAGCGACATTCACCGGCCGCCACATCGCGGAAACCGCTTTTACCAGGGCATGGCTGCGACCTTTGTCGCCAACGCGCTTCAGGCGGTCAATTTTCTCGGTGATCGGTTCCTGAGAAAGTCGCATTATTCGTTGTCGACTATCGAAGACCTCTATCGGCACTCGATGGACAGTGCGTTTTCGGTGACCGAGGCCTTCCTCGTCACGGGCGCGCCGCACGCCTCCGCCTATTATCCCCGTGACTTCGCCTGGTTCTATCCTGACGTGCTCGATCCTGAAACGATCATGGACTCGCAGGACGCGGTGCGGCGGATGCGCCTGCTCGAGAGGAGCGTGCGCCTGCTGCTGGAGGCGGTCCGCGCCAATGTCGTCACCACGACCATCGTGCCGGCGGGACGCGGCCGATATCTCGGCGTGAACTATTTCTCACGGCCCTCGGATACGCTGCTCGGCATTCTCGCCGGTCTCCAGCAGATGATCTCTGCCGAGGACAGGACGTCGTCGTATCTGGCGATGTCACAATGCGCGCACGCAGGCCGCCTGTTGCTGGCCGAACATGGCGGTGACCTGAAGCGGGCGATCCTCCAGCTCGCAAGCGAGCTCGAACCGTTCAATGATGACGGCACCAGGTATTTGCTTTGCGATGTCCACGCACCCCGTTCCGCCGCAACAGACACCCGCGCCGAACGCAGGCGCTTCGTGACCAATGCTTGCGTCTACACGACCTTCGTGTGGGGCGTGCAGCTCGGGATCGTCGACGAGAACGAGCTGAAGCGGCTGCTCGGGCGTGACCTCGCGCAGCACAAGAAGGACCTGCTCCGCCTGTTCGGCAAGGATGGCCATATCAGGCATTCCCTGGATGGTCGGGCGGGCTTGCCGGCATCATCGGTCGCGCTGGATTTCGTCAGCGTACATCGCGGATTTTGGGATATGAACGATGCGAGCGAGCGATCGCTATTCGCGGCCACGGCGGATCTGATCATCGCCGAACCGCGGTTTCGCATCCCCAGCACGTTTCATTTCCTGGTGTCAGCCGATAATCCCAGGAACAAGATGCTCCACAGGATTGCCGCACCTGCCTATCAGGGGCGTTCCTCCTGGCCGACGTTCAACGTCGAGTTCGCGGATCGCATGCTGGACTATGATGAATTCACTGGCAGTAATACCTACCGGGCTTGCGCGCAAGGCATATTGAGGGACATCCGAACGGCGACCGAGATTCACGGCGGCTATCAGGAGCTGATCTCGGAGCAGGGTCTGAAGTATCGCACCTGGGCCTATAAGGGCGCCGTGGCCCATTCCTGGTTTCCGCGCTTTCTGTCGGTCTGGAGGAGGGCGTACGGCACGCCGCTCCTCCAGTGGAATGACTGATCCGCGAACCGCTATCCTGCCGTCACGTCCACCAGCTCGCCGCCTTCGAGCACCTTGGCCGCCTTGGTGCGATCGAGGTCGCCTTCCCAGGCCGCGACCACGACCGTCGCGACGCAATTGCCGAGGAGATTGCCGAGCGCACGGGCCATGCCGATGAACCAGTCGACCGACAGAACCAGCACAAGGCCGATCGCGGGGATGCTCGGCACCGCGTTCAGCGTCGCGGCCAGGATCACGATGGCCGAGCCCGGCACGCCATGTGCACCCTTTGAGGTGATGAGCGAAACGCCGAGCACCAGCAGGAGGTCGCCGAACGATAGCGGCGTGTTGGTGGCCTGCGCGATGAAGACGACCGCAAGTGTGAGGTAGATCGAGAAGGCGTCGAGGTTGAAGGAATAGCCGGTCGGAATGACCAGACCGACCACCGAATCCTTCACGCCCATGCGCTCCAGCTTCTTCATGATCTGGGGCAGCACCGCGTCCGAGGACGCAGTCGCGAGAACGATGGTCAGCTCTTCGCGCAGGTAAGCGAGGAATTTGAGGATGTTGATGCCCGCGAGCGCCATAACCCCGCCAAGCACCCCGAGCACGAAGATGCCGACTGAGACGTAGAACAGCATTACCAGCGATACGAGCTGCTTCAGCGAGCCGACGCCGTATTTGCCGACTGTGTAGGCGACCGCGCCGAGCACGCCGAGCGGGGCGACACGCACGATCAGGCCCATGACGCGGAACAGCACGGTGGAGGCCGCCTCGATGACGGAGGTGACGAGCGCGCCCTTCTCGCCGCCGACCAGCGCGAGGCCGACGCCGAACAGCACCGCGAAGAACAATACCTGGAGCACGTCGTTGCGCGACAGCGCATCGAAGGAGGTGGTCGGGATCACGTTCATCAGGAAGGCGCCGATGCCGCCGCCGGACAGTTTATGGGCGTTGTCGGCATAGGTGTTGAGCGCCTTGGCATCCAGCGTCGAGGGATCGATATTCATCCCGTGCCCGGGGCCGAAGATGTAGGCGAGCAGCAGGCCGACGACGAGCGCCACCGTCGTCATGACCTCGAAATAGACCAGCGCCTTGACGCCGACGCGGCCGACCTTCTTGAGGTCGCCGGCGCCGGCAATGCCGTGCACGACGACGCAGAACACGATCGGCGCCACGGTCATCGAGATCAGCTTCAGGAAGGCGTCGCTGAGGATCTTGAGCCCGATGGCAAAGTCCGGGACCGCCATCCCCAGGATGACGCCAAGCACCAGCGCGGTCAGGACCTGGACGAACAGCGAGGTGTAGAGCGGCTTCGGCTCGGCGGCGCGTGCCGCAGTGATGGTCGACATGGTTCACTCCCCGATTTGACGCGTCTTGAACGTCAAAAGGAGCAACAACCGTGCCAGATTTTCGCGGCGATCCCGAAAGCATCGCAGGCGTGATGTCCGGGACGCCGCGCGGCACCTCTTCAGCGGTGCACCGGGGAGCCGGGACTCATCAAGTGGCCGCCGAGAAGCCGCAGGACCCTCGGTCGGTCGTCACGCTTTCGTGTCATGCCACGAGATCCAGCAGCCGGCAGGATCCGCGCACGAGCACCTTGCGTCCCGTGGGCGTCATCGCCGGTACGCCCTCATTGACGACAACGAGGCCGAGCTTGACGAGGCTTTCGATAAGGTAGGCCTTCGAGAGGCGACCGCTCGACGTCGGATTGCGAAGTGTGCGCAGCGCTTCCCATTGGTCCGGCGAAAGATCGAAGTCGACGTCGTTGCTCATTTTGCCTCAAGCGATAGTCCAGTCGCGCGCCCCTGTTAGCGGCGCCGCATGAAAACCATGCGACGACAATGAGTCGGGAATTCGGTGCGCTGTTTAGAACCTCTCTTCACGAATTGCCGCACTTCATTGCGCCACAAGAGTAAAGATCGTTCGACTGCGAATATCGTCCCGAGCTTCGATCACATATTGATGATTTCGGCTTGATGCTGCACTGCAAGTTGCCGCGATGCATGGAAAGCGCTGCTGTCCCATTCTGCGTCGCAATATGCACAGAAATCGTGAGGCGAAAGGTTGGGGACTCTGTTACGCTAATTACCGGGAAACGACTTCACGCTGCAGGAGTGGAGTGCATGAACAGGCTGGTTGAAATTCGCAGTCAGGAATCCCTGTGCCGGGAGCGTGCCGCGCTCGATTTCGATCGCCGGGTTTTTTGGCTCGCGCAAGCCGAGGAATGGGAGCAGCGTGCGCTTGACGAAATTGCCAATCGCTTCCGGGAGTGCAATGTCGGCCAAGCGGAGCTTGCGTGAAACTGACGCTGGCCGCGCGTAGAAGACCTACTGATAAGTCGCCACGATATCCGACACCGCGCGCTCGAGCTGCTGCGCGGTGGCGCATTGGCGCACGACCGTACAGAAGGTCGCGTACCGCGGCATCTCGGAATCGCCAAAGCCCCAGGCGAGCCGCCCCTCGGGGTTGAGCCAGACCAGTCGCTTCGAGCGGTCCGAGATCCGGCGCAAAATGTCGGCGCGCGGGTCGAGATTGTTGCTGCGGGCATCGCCGAGCACGATCACCGTGGTCTGCGGCGTCAGCGTAGTCATGAATTCCTTCTCGAAATCGACCAGCGAAGAGCCGTAGTCCGACGAGCCGAAACCGACCTTGGACATGATCTCGGACATCGCCTCCTCCGGCGACTTCGATTCCAGGATCTCGCTGACCTCGATCAGGTGCGAGGAGAAGGCGAAGGAGCGGACATCGTCGACCACCTCGTGCAGCGAGTGGATCAGCAGCAGAAAGAAATCGGACACTTGCGCAACGGAGCCCGAGACGTCGCACAGCGCTACGATCTTCGGCCGGTCGCGATGCTTGCGCTTCCATGCCGTGAGGAAGGGCACGCCGCCCCAGGCCGCATTGCGGCGGAGCGTGCGGCGGACGTCGAGATGGCCGCGGCGCTGGCGCTTGCGCGGTTTCGAGTAGCGTTCGCGCAGCCGGCGCGCGATTTGGCGGATGAGGGCGCGCATCTCGGCGATTTGGCGCCGCTCGATGCGCGCAAGCGGCGCGTTGCGCAGGATTTCGTTGCGGAGGTTTTCGGCCTCCTCGCGGGCATAGAGTGCAAGTCCCTGGGAGACCGTATCGCGCACGGCTTCGCGTAAGGCGTCGAGCGCGGCGCGTAGACGCTCGGCCAGTGCCGGGTTGGTCGCGGTCAGCTCGTCGAGATCGTCGCGCAGGCGCTGGAGGCCCATGGCATCGAGGATGCGGCTGGAGAAGATGCCGCGCTGAGTGGAGTAGCGGATGTCGGACAGGGAGGCCGCCCCCGAGGCACTGGCAATGGCGGCTGCGATCGTATTGCGGTCCTGCGACAGCAGCATCTGCGCGAGCGGGCCCAAACCTTCGGGAGGCTGACCTTCGCCGGCATCGCTGCGAGCGCCGGAGGAGGGCGACTGATCTGCGTCCTGCGGTGTATCGTCGTTGTCGGCCTCGGGCTGGTCCTGCCGCGGTTCCGGCTGACTGAAGAAGAGATCAAAGCAATCGCCGAGCGCGAGCTTCTCGTCTTGCGACTTGGCAAGTGTCAGAAGCAGCGCATCGCGCAGGACGGCGCGGTCGGAGATGCCGACCTGCGCGACTGCTCGCATGGCATCGATGCTTTCGGCAGGCGAGACGTGAACGCCGACGCCGCGCGCCGCTCGAAAGAAACGATGGAGATTCTCGCGCATCGGCGTCAACCGAAGACGTTGGACCGTGCCGCCTTGGCAATGAAAGTCGTCACCTGTGGCGCTGCTGCCTCGATGTCGGCTTCGTATTTCAGGAGCACGTTGAGCGTGTCCTTGACGATCTCGGTGTCGAGCTCCGTGGCCTGGAGCAGCACAAGCACGCGTGCCCAGTCGATGGTCTCGCTGACCGACGGCAGCTTCTTCAGATCAAGCGAGCGGATCTCGTGGATGAAGCCGACCATCTGCCGGCGCAGCGTCTGCGAGATGCCGGGCACGCGACTTTCGACGATGCGTTCCTCGAGTCGCTGCTCGGGAAAGCCGATATGCAGATGCAGGCAACGCCGTTTCAGGGCGTCGCCGAGGTCGCGCTCGCTGTTGGAGGTGAGGATCACGGTCGGCGGCGTGATGGCCGAGACGGTTCCGAGCTCGGGGATCGTGACTTGGAAATCGGACAGGATCTCCAGCAGCAGCGATTCGAATTCCGCATCCGACTTGTCGATCTCGTCGATCAAGAGCACGCAGCCACCCGGCTGCTCCAGAGCCTGGAGCAGGGGACGCGGCTCGACGAACTCCTTGGAGAAGAACACGTCGCCGAAATCATGGAGCTGGTCGAGCGCGGCGTGCAGCGTCTGCGCGCCGCCGAGAACCTCGCCGAGCTTGTCCTTCAGGATCTGCGTATAGAGAAGCTGCTTGGCGTATTTCCACTCGTAAAGCGCCTTGGCCTCGTCGAGACCCTCATAGCATTGCAGGCGGATCATCTTCATGCCGCGCCAGGCCGCGATCGCTTTGGCGAGCTCGGTCTTGCCGACGCCCGCGGGGCCCTCGACCAGGATCGGCTTCTCGATCTGCTGCGACAAATAGACGGCGGTCGCGATCTGCCGGCTCGCGATATAACCCTGCGCGGCGAGGCCGCTCTCCACTGCCTCGATCGAGGTCGAGGCCTTCTGATCTGCCACGAATGGGCGCTCCCAAAGGTCTTGGTTGAGGCTTGTTCTGCCTGCGTTCCCGGCAAAGAACAAGTCTCGTTTGGGAGACATCAGATCCGCGTGAGCGGTGTTTTTCCGTTCAGCGCAAATAGTTGAGCGGATCGCTGGTCGCGATCAGTGCCGCAGCAGCTCCGGCTTGCGGATCGTCTGTCTGAGCTCGGCGCCGCAATCGGCGCATTCATAGACGAAGTCGATTTTGGCAAGGCTCCAATGCGGCTCAACCTCGCGCACATACATCGGCAGGAACCCCATACAGGTTGGGCAATTCACTGGCGCGATTTCGACGTCCTGATGATGCTGAACGTAAGCTGGCATCTCGGCTCTCCTTCGCAGGCGACCATCAAACCCCGCGCAAAGGCTACCGCCGGTTAGTCCGGAGCCCTCATCAACTCTTCCGAACAGAGCCGGAACGACGACCGTTTGTCGTTCGCTGTGGCATTCTTGTTACGGCTCTGTACTGTAACGGGCGGACCAAATGCCTATTTCACAGGCCGATCCGGTGTTCGGACTTCACCTCAACGATAAGGGAGCAACGCCCATGACGCATGCCATTCGCTTTCACAAGACCGGCGGTCCGGAAGTCCTGGTCTGGGAGGAGGTCAGCGTCGGCAAGCCTGGACCCGACGAAGTGCGCATCCGCCACACCGCTGTCGGCCTCAATTTCGTCGACATCTACAACCGTTCCGGCCTTTATCCGGCGCAACTGCCGAGCGGGCTCGGCAGCGAGGCGGCCGGCGTCGTCGAGGAGGTCGGTGCAGGTGTCACCGATCTGAAGCCGGGCGATCGTGTCGCCTATGGCGCCTCGCCGCTCGGTGCCTATTCGGAGGCGCGGCTGATTCCCGCCGATCGTCTGCTGAAGCTGCCCGATGGCGTCGATGACAAGACCGCGGCGGCGATGATGCTCAAGGGGCTCACCACGCAATATCTGATCCGGCAGACCTATCGGGTGAAGGCGGGCGACACCATCCTGCTTCATGCCGCGGCGGGCGGCGTCGGTCTGATCCTGAGCCAGTGGGCCAAGCATCTCGGCGCGACCGTGATCGGCACCGTCAGCAACGACGAGAAGGCGAAGCTCGCCAAGGCGCATGGCTGCGACCACGTGATCATCTATACGCGGGAAGATTTCGTGAAGCGGGTCGACGAAATCACCGCCGGCAAGAAGGTGCCGGTGGTCTACGACTCCGTCGGCAAGGACACGTTCCTGAAATCGCTGGACTGCCTCGCGCCGCTCGGAGTCGCCGCGCTGTTCGGCCAGTCCTCCGGGGCGGTTGAGCCGCTCAATCTCGGCCTATTGGCCCAGAAGGGCTCGCTCTACGTCACGCGTCCGACGCTGTTCACCTACGCGGCCAAGCGCGAAAATCTGGTCGCGATGGCGAACGAACTGTTCGATGTCGTCAAGTCCGGCGCGGTGAAGATCGAGGTGCACCAGACCTATCCGCTGAAGGACGCCGCCAAGGCGCATGCCGATCTTGCTGCGCGCAAGACCACGGGATCAACCGTTCTCCTGGTCTAATGCTCGGCCGGGCCGTGACGCAAGCTGGCTGGCCTGCGTCACGTCCGTTCGTGCTTGCGCAGATCGCGGGTGTGATCAAGGCGGACTGCCTGGAGGTCGACATCTTCGGGCGGGATTTGGGGCAGGGCGGCTTCGGTCAGGATGGTCTCGGTCACGTCCTCGACCGCATTCTCCACGATTTCGTGGATGAACGAGATGTTCTGGTATTCGCCCGAGGCGATGCGGGAGATGACCTCGCGCCTTGTGATCTCGGGATCGACGACCGCCTCGCGGCCCCGCCGTCCATAATCGATCATCACGACGAAATATTGCATGAAACGATCCTGCCGCGCCCCGTGGTCGGGGACGAGGCAGAGTATTTCGGAAAATCGTCATTTTGTCAATCGCGATTTCCATAAATCGGAAACCGCGGTCGCTCTCTTACTTGCCCTTCTTGCGAGGACGCGCCGATTTCGCGCGCAGCCGCTCAAGCTGCCCCTTGGGCATGGACAGGCAGATCTCCCCCACCCAGTCGAGCTTCACGCCGACGATCGGCTTGGCGTTGAAGCTCGTGAGATTGACGACGGAGGGTGATTTTCCCCGCTCGATGGTCTTCAGATAGCGCTCGCCGGTCTTGAGCCGGACCACCGCCTCTTCGCCGTAGAAGCTCGACAGCGGATGGCGCTGGTCCTTGTAGACCACGATCACGTCGCCGCTTTCGTATTTGGGCAGCATCGAATCGCCCACGATCTCGAATGCGATCGTCTCTTCCATGATCGGGAAAGGCAATGCGATGTCGCCGAGACCTTCCGGGGGAACCTGCTCATAGTCCGGTTCGATCACCGCGCCGGCTCCGACGCGGCCCATGATCGGCGCCAGATTGAGTTCGAGATATTCCATGATCGGAATGATCTCCGACGCCTTCACCAGGCGCTCGCCGCCGAGAATCTCCGAGACCGCGCCGGGTCGCACGCCCATGGCCGCCGCCAGGCCGCCCTTGCTCTTGCCCGTCTTCTCCAGGCCCCGCTCGATCATTGCTACGTCCAACATGGTGATTCCCTCGATTGCGCACCGTCTCGCCTCTTGTAATCCGAAATTCGGAATTGATGCAATTATGAATATCAGAAATACCGCTTGACTCTGTATTCGGAATAACGGAATGTATTTTCGTCTCCCCGGTCGTTCCTTGGTGGGAGGCGCATCACAGGACAGCAGCATGGAACCGGGCCATTGGCCGTCGGAGCACTCCGACGCGCTTCGCGACTATTTTCTCAAAGGCATGTCATATGCGGAGATCGGAAGACAGATTAACGCAAGGTTTGGAACGGCTTACACGCGCAGCGCGGTGGTCGGCCGCGCCAAGCGGCTCGGGCTCGTCGTGCCGGAATGGATGACGAGTCCGTCGGTCGCGCCGTTCTTGCCGGGTGAACCCAGCCTGCTTTCGCCGCGTCGGGCGGCGTTGCCGAACCTGAACCTGCCGCCGAAGTCCGCAATGAAGCCTGCGGCACGGGTGAAGTTGCGCTGCGTCGGTGTCCAGCCGCGCCTGATCCAACTGGTCGAACTCGAGTCGGCCGACTGCCGCTATCCCTACGGCGGCGACAGGGACGGGGAGGACATCACCTTCTGCGGCCATCCGCGCCAGTCAGGCTCCAGCTATTGCGCGCCGCATGCCCGGCTGACGCGCCGTTCCGAGGCTGCGTCCGGCCGTGTCGCAGGCCCCGTGGTGCTGAAGCTGGTCTCGGCCGCCTGACGGGGCAGCCGTCCGTTCAATCGTCAGTCTTGCAAGGAGTATCCGAGTGGCTCGTGCCCGACGTAACAAGTCCTACAAATTGGCGCAGATCTACGACCGGCGATCGCGGGAGGTGCCGTTCAACGCCGAGGTGGCGGAGGTGGAGGTCGACAATCCGCTCGCGCTCGATTCCGGCGAGAAGATTCTGGCCATCCGCTCGGTCCGCTGCGATCCGCTCGGCCGGCTGCACGCGCACCACCAGATCGACGAGGCGCAATACCGTGGCGGGCGCGCCTTCCAGAACGATTGGGAGCGCGCGGAGCGAGGCCCCCAGGCGGTGGATACGACCCGCGAATATGTCGATGGGACCGGCACGCGCGAGCCTGTCACCGAGAGCCAGCGTCAGGCAGTGCTGCGGCTAAACCGGGTCGAGCGCGAGCTCGGCGCCGATGGCGCCGCGCTGGTGCACGACGTGCTGGTGCTGGGTCTGACCATGGATCAGGTCGGGCAGCGTCGTGCCGTCCGCACGCAGCGCTGGAACGATTACTTCGCGCGGCGTTTTCGCGAATGCCTGGATCGGCTGGCGCTGGTCTATGGCTTCGCGACGGAGATTGGATCACCGCGTGCCGACCGGCGTAGATGATCGCGGCACGGCGGCGGCTTCGGCCGCCGGCGTGCCGGCGTGTTACTTACGGATGAGGGACAATCTGGTAGGGCGTGGCGTAGGGCTCGACGCGGAGCGAGGCGTTGGCCAAAAGCCCGATCTTTGCGGTCGGCGCCTGCTGTAATTCGCCGTTCGGGCCACGATGCACGTTGTATTGCCAGACGGTGAGATCGCCCTTCTGCGCCAGCGCGTGTGCAACGGCGCTCGCATCATTGCCGCCGAGCGCCTGAAGCTCCTCTGCCGACAATCCGACCACGATTTCGTCCTTGACGGTGACGATCTTGAACAGGTTCATTTTGGTCTCCTGCGCCCATGCGCCTTGTATCGAAAGGGTGAGAAGCGCGACTGCGGCGCCCTTGATGAGATCGCAGCGAGAAAGCATGCCGTCGTCCTTTTGGTGCTGACGCGCGCCCAAATCGAAGAGTCCTCAGCCATGGCGCCCGTATCTGCGTGGCCGTGCCGCAACGGCTTGGTCGCTCGCTCGCGGACAGCGGTTCACGGCGGAATCATATCCAGAACGATCGATCCTGCCGCGAACAGCCGCGCCAGGACCAGGACCGGCTGCAGGATCGACTTTCGTGCTGGTGATACAACCACCGGGATAGGACTCAACAATTGCGTGTATATGCCCATTGATTGCCAATTCGTGCGCGCCAATGTGCATTCATATCGGAAACAAGGCGAAACGCTGCGTCGATTGACGGCGATCACGGGCTGTGTGCGTGATTGATGCGCTTGTTGACGCAGGTGGGTGACGGCGGTTGATATTCCTGTTATCCGGAATCGCCGTGGTGCGATGCAGACGAAGCATCGCTATACCCACGGTTGGGCTTGCCCGAGGGGTTGTTCCTTGGCATAATTACAACCAGGTGGTTGAGGCCGCCGCTTGGATGTAGTTCAGCGTGCCAACCCGGCGGGCCCCGGACCGAGAGTTCGTCGCGATAGGTTCTGTTGCGGCGTGCGGTTCTTGAGTGGATCACGAAGGCCGATGCTTGTCATAGGTGCGAGATGAAAAACCTCAACTTCGCGGCTGAGTTGCATCTCAAGCTCGGTGTGCCGGCAAGCAGCACTGTCGAAAGTCTGCGCCTGCTCCGAGCGTTCCTGAAGCTTGCGCCGCGACAGCGTTTCGAGGTGATCAAGCTGGTCGAAGATCTCGCCACCGAAGAAGCTCTTTCCGAGCACCCCTTGTCCTGAGTCCGGCCGCGCGCCGACCTGCCGTCTTTCTCCTTTTCCTACCAGAGCCGGGCCCGCCGGCGTCGTTCCCCCGAGGCTGGCCGCTGGATGGCGGTCCGGCAAGTGTGGTATTCAGTTGGGAAAACGGGAGGAGTGTGACCATGATCGAACCGAAGCTCGAAGTTCCGGCCGAACTGCGCGATTTGGCCGAGAAGACGATCGACCAGGCGGAAAAGGCATTCGGCATGTTTTTTGAAGCCGCCACCAAATCGATGTCCACCGTTCCGGGCGCGGGGACGGAGGTGTCGAAGCAGGCGCTGGCTTTCACCGAGCAGAACATGAAGTCGGCCTTCGAGCATGCCCGCAAGCTGGTGCATGCCACCGATCTCCAGGAAGCGATGCGAATCCAATCCGATTTCCTGCGCAGTCAGTTCACCAGCGCCGGAGATCACATGCGCCAGATGACCGGCAGTCTCATGCAATCAGGCAAGGGCAAGTCCTGATCTTTCGGTGTGTGTATACAGGTGCCCACAAATTGATCTTGTGTGGCATGGAGATCCGCGCTTCGATACTTGCGCAGGTCCATGACGGGCCACCGAATGATTTCATTCGCCGTCCGTCGTCCTTTCTGCTGATCCCTGCCGGTCCTCCGGCAGGGATTTGCATTGGTGGCAAGTCGTGATCGTCCGGCGGCTGCTGAAGCGCGATAAGAGTAGTCATCGCTCGTCAGGTTATGTTTGATCATGATCTTTTCGGAAAGCCGCCGCACACTTTGCGCTAATGCGGCCCTTCGGGTCCTGATCATGCTCTACCGCAGCGATGCGATGTAGGCCGCAATGTCGCCGGCTTCGGTCCGGCTCAAGGGAAAATTTGGCATCTTCGGGTGCGGATCGAGCAGGAAGAAGGCGAGCCTTTCCGGACTAAAGTCCGGCTTGCGCGCAACGGATGCAAATGAGGGGACGTCGGCGCTCGCCTGGGTCTGCCCGTTCGCCACGACATGGCAGCTGGCGCACCAGCGCCTGGCAAGGTCGGCACCGTGATCGGCATCAGCGGCGAGAGCGGACGACGTGCCGACGCCAGAGATCAGGCCAAGCAGCAGGCAAATCCGTTTCAAACGCCGAGGCATAGGGCAATCTTTCTGCATTCGCTTCCAGCCGCCGCGCTCATCCGCAGCACGATCCCGGAAACTGCGAGAGATCGATGCGCGAGATGATCGACCGCAGCAGCCTGCGGGTCGAACGATAGAGATGCCGGACGAATGCCGACATTCTTGCCGCGGGCAGGCCAAGGCCTTTCGTATCAAGGCTTTTCGTATCAAGACTTTCGATATAGTGCGACACGTGTCTCTCCGACGCCATGTGGCTCTTCTATCGCGCCGCTTTGGAGCCGCCTTGATCTGCCGCAA
Source organism: Bradyrhizobium sp. USDA 4354 (assembly GCF_054060315.1). Classification (NCBI taxonomy): domain Bacteria; kingdom Pseudomonadati; phylum Pseudomonadota; class Alphaproteobacteria; order Hyphomicrobiales; family Nitrobacteraceae; genus Bradyrhizobium; species Bradyrhizobium sp. USDA 4354. The sequence continues at coordinate 4,024,470 of NZ_JBSSDC010000001.1, forward strand.
AACGGACCCGGCTAATAATCGCCTGGGTTCATGATCATTGGGCTCTTCGTATCCGCAGGCGCGAGCGCGCTGCTGGCGCTGTCACGCAGGAAGCGGTCGAGCGTCTCCTGGATCTTCTCCTTGACCGAGGTGGGACCGCGATCGCTCATCTCTGTGTGCTGCGCGCCGGTGTGGATGATGTCGATGCCGCGCGCCTTGGCCTCTTCCGGCGTCGGCAGCACACCGGGATCTGTCACGAAATGCGGGTCCTTCGAGCGGAACGACAAGATCTTCATGCGGTCGCTGAGCACGAAAGGCACCCGCAGATTGTCGAGCGTGATCACCTTCGACACCAACTCCGGGTGCTGATGGGCGACGTACATGGAGACATCACCGCCGTTGGAGTGGCCGACGAGGGTGATGTGGTCGTATTCGACGTTGTCCTGCCGCCTCTTCAGTTCGCCCAGCACGAAGAGGATGTTTGCTTCGCAGCGGATGTAGACTTCACGCCGGCCGACATACTGCTGACCGACATGAGTCATCAGCGGCGGATCGCTCGGCAAGTCCTGCTGGATGCTGGCAACCAGATAGCCTCGCGCGGCGAGCACGTTGGCGAGGAAGGAATATTCGGTAGCCTTGACGGTGTTGCCGTTGCTGATGATGGCGAGCGGGAGCTTCCAGAGGCCGAGATTGGCTTTGGTCTCATAATCGCGCCGCACGGCGATCTCGACCGAGATCGGCCGCTGGCGCGAGGCGTCGAAGATGGTCAAGGTCTCATGGCGGATCGCGAATTGGCTGACGACGAAATACTGCCCGACGCCGAGGACGCAGAGAAACGCCAGGATTGCAAATACCTTCTTCATGGTTCTGTCTCAAATCACCTTTGACCGAACATGGTCATTGGGAACCCCCGATCGAGCGATCGTGAGCAGGTTACGGGATTAAATTTAGGCAAGACTTTGAGCAAGGCCGCGAAAGGGCCGCCTCCCGGGTCGATCGCCCGAATGACAGGGCGGCTAGAGACAGCCGGCCTTGCCGCGTTCGGGGCAGACTCGGAACGCGCTCGACAGTGTGAGAAGGAGGCGTGGGTTGCGGCGCTCGTTGTCCGGCGCCCGGTAGCTCAAGGGGACCGCCACGCCGAGATCGGCCTGGAGATCGTATGGCAGGAAGAACCGCACGCCGGCTCCGGCCGATGTCAGCGACAGCCCGTCGCTCAGGCGGTAACCGTCGTTCCAGACTGCGCCAGCATCGCCGAAGACGTAGAGCTGGTAGCCGGTCCAATAGCGGAAATTGAGCTTCTGATCGAAGCGCAGCTCGAGCGTGCCGGCAAGGCCGTTATCGCCGCTGATCTCGGCTGCGCCATAGCCTCGGCCGAAGGCCGCGCCGCCAAGGTAAAACTGTTGCGAGGTGAACAATGGCCGTGATGCCGTCTGGCTCGCAGCTGAGAGCTTGAGCGACCAGGCGTCGTTGAACGTCTGGTAGCGCGTGAACCAGAAGTTCAGCACCGAGAAGTTCGACGAGGCGCCGTCGCGCGACAACAGATCATCGTCGAAATGCGATGCGCCAAAGATGTCGAGGCCCTGGCGGTAGGTCAGCGTCGCGAGATTGGTGCCGCCGAAGCGATCCTGAAGCCGGTAGTCAGCGGTCAGACTGACGGTCCTGATGTGGTCGTTGTACCAGGGGCCGTAGATGTCGTGCTCGGACACGTTGCTGAAGGTCCCCGCCACGGTAAGCGTCAGCCCCGAGGATTGCGACATGATGGGCACGGTGCTTGCCCGCACCTCGAAAGCTTCGGTCGTGGTGATGTCGCTGTCGAGACGGCGTGCGTCACCCGGCCGGACCGCGCTGTACAGGACGGAAGCGCCGAGGCGCACACCGTCGACGCCGACGGGCGCGTCATAGGACAGGCGTGCGAAGCCGAGCTCGCGGGGGTCGTTGGCAATGGTCGACAGATTGACCGCCAGCGCGTCGCCGGGCGTGAGATAGGAGTTGAACGCGCCGGTGGCGTAGGTTTGCCAGGGACCGACCGACGACGATCCGAGATTGTCCAGGCCGAACGAGGAGAAAACGTGCCAGGTCTTCAAATAGATGGTCAGGCGGAAGCGGCCGGTCGTACCGCCGATCTCCTCCAACGCGGTGTCGGTGATCCGGACGCCCGGCCTGCCATTGATCAGGAAGAGCTGGCGTTCGAGCGTTGCCAGCCGCGACGGTTGTTCGGTCAGAACCGGTCCGAGCATCGGCCTTACGCCGAACTGCTCGGCGCCGTCGCCTTTCAGCTCGGCCTGCACGATGGCGCCTTCGATGACCTGGATCCGGACGCGGCCGTCGGCAATGTCCTGCGGCGGCACGATGGCCCGGCTCAAGTGGAATCCGGCTTCGCGGTAGAGCTCGCTGATCGCGCCAGCGATCGCGGCGAGGTCCGCCTGCGAGACCTTCTTGGCGAGATAAGGCTGATAGACCGCTGCGATGCGATCGCTGGACACGGCGTGAGCGCCGATGACGCTGATCCCGCGCAGCACGAACTGCGACTTGGTATCGCCGCCGGTGTTAATCCGATCGACGGTGGGCAGCTTGATCGGAGGCCGGTTCAGCGAGTCCCGTTCGGTTTGGTTTTCAAAGTATTTCTCGGGCTGGCGCGGATCGAATCCCGGCTGGTTCGCCTGCTGCGCGAATGCCTGTGGAACTCCCGCGAAAATGGGCCCCAGCAACACCAGCGCGGTAAGAAGATGCCGCTTCTCACCACGCGTAGCGAACCCGTCTCCGTAGTTTGACGGGGACTGTCCTATAGGGCGGTAAGGGGTCGTTAGCCACATGATTTTTCATAGTTTTTTATGGTCAACGATTGGTTAATCCGGTCGCGCCGCTGGCGGCTGCCCGATAATCCTATCTTGAGTGATTTCGAATAGCCCTCTGGCTTGGCTGTAAACGCGGACTGAGGATCATCATGTTCGGCAAAGTTGGAATGCGGCGCGCCTTGCTGGCAGTGCTGATCCTGGGAACGACCTCCAGCGCATTCGCTGCAGATGACGGGGTCTGGTCTGTCAGCAAGTCCTCAGGCGAGGTCTGGCTTGCAACGAGCAGCAGCCAGCAGGTGTCGTTGAGCCAGGAAGGGACACTGAAACCGGGCGATACCATTCGCACCGGCCGCAACGGACGCGTCCTGCTCGTCCGCGGCGAGGAAACGATTCTGATCGCTCCCAATTCGGTCGTGGGCTTGCCGGCCGAGAAGAAGGACGGGCTCTCGACCACCATCATCCAGCAGGCGGGTTCGATCCTGCTCGAGGTCGAGAAGCGCAACGTCAAGCATTTCGAGGTCGAGACGCCCTATCTCGCCGCCGTGGTCAAGGGAACGCAATTCAGCGTCACGGTGAGTGCGGGAAGCACCAGGGTCGGCGTGCTCCGCGGCCGGGTCGAAGTCTCCGACTTCAAGACGGGGCAGATTGCCCAGCTCATGCCGGGACAAGCGGCCACCGTCTTCGAGCACGGCAAGCCCGGCCTCAGCCTAAGCGGTGCCGGGACGTTCAATCCGATCGAGCACGGCAAGCCGCGCGGCCCGACGATCGAGCGCGTTCCCGTGCCGAAATTAGGGCTGTCGGCGCCGCGCAATGCGGCGAACGGCGGTGCAATCCACGCGCTCGGTCCGATCGACAAGGGGACCAAGACGGCCGGTGCGCCGAAGCCATCGCACCAAGCGGCTGGAGGACAGCCTCACAAGGGCGGTGTCGTGCGAATATCGAGCTCGCTTGGCGAGGTCAAACTGAACGTCCACAAAGTCACGCGCGGGCTCGCCCATGGCGCCATCGCGCCGGGGCGCGTGCGTAACGCGAATGCCAGCTCCGGCACGGTCTGGGGCGATGCTAAGGGGAGTGCGACGACCCCGGTCGCCAACAGCTCCGATGCGACGGCAGCTACCGCAGCCAGCAGTGCACCTGCGGCGAGCGCCACGTCGGCGTCGTCAAGTGCGACAGCCACCGTTGCGATCGCCGGTTCGGCGAGTGATGTGTCCATCGGGAATTCGGCAAGCGGAGGCCACGGGACCGGAGCGACTGGCAATGGCAACGGCGGCGCGGGCAATAACGGCAACGGGAACAACGGCAGCAACGGAAACGGCAATAATGGTCACCACTACGGTTGGCATTGGGGCAAGGGCCACCGCTAGGTCCGCCGATATAGGGGAGCACTTTGCGGCATGCGCCGCCAGTGCAGGGGGGCAAAGTGAAACGCTATCGGCCGCATATTCTGGTTGTGATCGCGCTTGCGATCGTGTTGTCCACGGGATGGCATGGTTCGCTTCGCAACGCGCTCACGGACCTACGGTTCGCCTGGCAATCGCGTGAGGCTGGCGGCAATGTCGTCGTCGTGGCAATCGACGCGCCGTCGATCGACCAGATCGGGGTCTGGCCCTGGCCGCGCCGGCTGCACGTGGAGCTGCTGCGCAGGCTCGAGGCGGCCGGAGCGCAGGACATAGCTTTCGATGTCGATTTCAGCACGCCATCGGATCCGGCGTCCGACGAGGCTTTGGTCAATGCGCTTCGTGAGGTCGGCGGTTCGACGATCCTTCCGTCCTTCAAGCAGCCGACGCCGAATGGTGGCCCGGCTCACGTCAACCGTCCCCTCAAGTCGTTCAGCAACCAATCGTGGCCGGCCGTCGTCAATGTCGCAGTCGAAGCCGACGGGCTCGTTCGCCGCTATCCGTTCGGCGAGAAGCTCGGCGACGCTTTCATGCCTTCGATGGCGGTCGTGCTGGCAGGACAGGATGCCAATCGGCGGCCGCCCTTTCTGATAGATTTCAGTATCCGTGCGGCCACCATTCCCATTGTCTCCTATGTTGACGTGCTGCGCGGCGATACCGCCACTCTCGGCAAGCTGAAGGACAAGAAGATCATCGTCGGTGCTACGGCGCTCGAGCTCGGTGACCGGTTCAGCGTTCCGAACGGCAAGATCATCTCAGGGCCGCTCCTCCAGGCGCTGGCCGCTGAATCGATCCTTCAGAACCGGATGCTACGCTGGACGTCCGATATCGGCATGATCCTTGGCCTGGGCGTGATCTGTGTGCTGATGATGTATTCGTGGCGCCGCTTCGCACCAGGAACTCGCGTCGCGATCCTCATCGCGGGCGGGATGGGCCTCGAATTGGTCACGGCCCTGGTGCAGGCGAGATGGTCCCTCGTCATCGACACATCGCTGTTTCATATCGCCATCATTGCCTATCTGACGGCAATTGCGCTGGACGAGATCGACTTCCGTAGCCTGCTCGGACGCATTGCCGAGAGCCGCTTTCATCGCATCGCGATGTCGCTCGGCGACGGGCTCGTCTGCACCGACGAGGATCACCGGATCACGGTTTGGAATCCCGGCGCGAGCGCGATCTTCGGCTACGTGCCGGCCGAGATCATCGGCCGCCCGTTCGAAGCGCTTTGCGCTTTGCCGGTGGGCGGCGGTGCAAGGCCGTCCATGCACGACGCCGCGCGCCAGGCGCTTCTGGTGCCGGGCGGCGCGGTCGTCGTCGAGTTCGAGGGCCGGCGCAAGAACGGGGAAACCTTTCCGGTCGAGGCGAGCTTCTCGGGTTGGCAGGGGACAGACGGCTTTCAATACGGAGCGATCCTGCGCGATATTTCGGTGCGTAAACGTGAAACTGAACGCATCAGATATTTGGCCGAACACGACGCGCTGACGGGTCTTGCCAACCGGAACATGCTGCATGTGGGCCTCACCGATCTGATTAGCGCGGCGGAGCGGCGGTCTTCCGGCGTCGCCCTGCTCGTGCTCGGGCTCGACGGCTTCCAAGAGATCAACAACATGCTCGGACACTCGGCCGGCGACCTCGTGCTGCGCGCGGTTGCTGAGCGTCTCCGGAGCGAAGTCGATGGTAAGGCGATCGTCGCCCGGCTCAGCGGCGACGAATTCGCCATCGCGGTCGATTGCGCGGACGTCGGCGAGCCGATCGCAGCATTTGCCGAACGGATCGCGCGCGCGTTTGAAGTGCCGCTCGCAACGGGCACGCGGCAGCACCGCGTCAGGATCAGCGTTGGCGTCGCCGTCTATCCGGAAGGCGGGCAAAAGGCTGACGATCTCCTGAGCAACAGCCATCTGGCGCTGAGCCGCGCGAAGGCGACCCGGCGCGGCAGCCATGTGATCTTCGAAAGCGCAATCAGGCAGGAGCTCGAGAGCCGGCTGACACTGGAAAGCGAGCTGGCGCTTGCTGCGGACCGCGGCGAATTCGAACTGTTTTACCAGCCGCAGGTTCGTTTGATCGACGGCAGTCTCGTCGGAGCCGAAGCGCTCATCCGCTGGCGACATCCGCTGCGCGGCTACGTCTCGCCCGGAGAGTTCATGCCGGTGGTCAACACTTCAGCCCTGTCCGAGCGGATCGCGAACTGGGTGATGGAAACCGCCTGCCGTCAGGCGCGAGCCTGGGAATTGTCCGGCAATAACGTGCGCGTCGCGCTCAACCTCTCACCCTCTCAGCTTCAATCCGGCGATCTCGCGCATTCGGTTGCAGCACTGCTCGACGTGACGGGACTGACGCCATCGCTTCTCGAAATCGAAGTCACCGAGGACATCCTGCTCCATGATGAACGCCGCGTGCTCGCCATGTTCAAGCGGATTCAGGAACTCGGCGTCCGAGTCGTGTTCGATGATTTCGGCACCGGTTATGCGAGCCTGAGCTACCTCAAAAAATTTCCGCTCGACGGGCTCAAGATTGACCGGTCGTTCGTATTTGGTCTTCTCGCGAATTCCGACGATGCTGCAATCGTCGGCTCGACAATCGGCCTCAGCAAGCAACTCGGTCTCACGGTCGTGGCTGAAGGCATCGAGAACCGTGCAACTGCCGACTTCCTGGTCAGCATGGGATGCGAGGAGGGGCAGGGATATTTCTTCGGCCGTCCGATGCCTGCCGAGGCGTTCGAAAAGCAGTTCCTCGCGGCCGAGCTCGACGCTGTCAGCGCTGCCTGAGCGAAGCGGCCTCACTTCTAGCGTCGCCGCGCGACCGCCACGCCAAAGAGGAAAGCAACGAACAGGCTGGCCAGCGGTGCTTCGCGCGTGATCGCCGCGACTGTCGCGAGAGCGCCGCCAGGCTTTCGTGCTGCCTCGATTGCGGAGGTCAGGCGGTCGACAGCCGCATGCAGGCCCCCCGCGACCTCACCGATCGTGCGGGAGACATCCGTCGCTGCATCGATGGCACGCTCGGCCACACCGGGTTGGGACGTGGATTGCGGTATCTCCGTGCTCAAGGGCGCGACCTCCAGGCCTGACGATGGAGGCCGACACCTTTGGCTATCCGCGCGAGCGCTCGTTCTGAACAGCGGGTCTGATGACCTTTGGCTATCCGCGACAGGCGCCGTGATTGACGGCGGGTGCCGGCCTTGGATGGGCAATTCAGCGCGCGGGATTTTGTTCCGAATGATATGTCGACTGGGACGGACCTTCCCCGGGAAACGACGGGTGCGAATCTCTGTTAGGCTAGGTCAACCTTGCTGATGTCAGGAGACAGCCGTGACCGATCGGACGACGACAGATCGAGACCGGCGCATCGCCTTGCTCGGCGCCGCCATCGACATGGGGGCTTCGCAGCGCGGCACCTTGATGGGTCCTGCGGCGCTGCGCACCGCCGGCCTTGCGACACTGCTCGAAAGCTTGGATTTCCAGGTCATCGACTACGGCGATCTTTCCATAGCCGAAGTCCGGGACCTCACCGACAGCCCGCCCGAAAAAGCCAATCACTACCGCGAGATCCAGCGCTGGACGCGCGCTCTGAGCCGCAGAGGTTATGAGATCGCGACAACCGGTGCGCTGCCGATCTTTCTCGGCGGCGATCATACGCTGTCGATGGGGTCGGTCAATGCGATGGCCCGTCATTGGCGGGAACGTGGACGCGAACTCTTCGTGCTCTGGCTCGACGCCCATGCCGACTACAACACGCCGGAGACGACGATCACCGCGAACATGCACGGCATGTCAGCCGCGTTCTTGTGCGGCGAGCCCGGCCTCGACGGTCTGCTCGGCGACGATCCGCGGGCTTCGATCGAGCCGGACAGGCTGGACCTGTTCGGCGCGCGTTCGATCGACAAGCTCGAAAAGGAGTTGATGCGCTTGCGTCGGATCAGGATCGTCGACATGCGCCAGATCGACGAGTTCGGCGTCGCCGTCCTGATCCGGCGCGTCATCGAGCGGGTCAAGGCGAGCAATGGTGTGCTGCATGTCAGCTTCGACGTCGATTTCCTCGACCCCTGCGTGGCGCCGGGCGTCGGCACCACGGTGCCGGGTGGTGCAACTTATCGCGAGGCGCACCTGATCATGGAGCTGTTGCACGATTCCGGCGTCGTAGGTTCGGTCGACATCGTCGAGCTGAATCCTTTCCTGGACGAACGTGGTCGGACCGCGCGTACTGCGGTCGAGCTTATCGGCAGTCTGTTCGGCCAGCAGATCACCGACCGGCCGACGCCGAGCAACGCAATCGCTCCGGGCGAGTGAAGCGGCGGATGGCGCTTGTACGCTGAAGGCGCAGCGGAGACGTGTTCCTTGACGTGGAATTCGGTTGCAGCAGCAGGAAAAGGCCCCGTTGGCTTGGAACTTGCTTGATCGAAACGGGGAACCTGGTGGGGCGCAATCGAATTAACCTGCGATAGCGAAAATAGCGGATCCTTCGATGACAAGTGGTCGTTTCGCAAGCTCCATCTCCACCGCCCTCCGCCATCCTGGCGTGATCGCGCTCATCGTCGCGGGTGTGACGATTGCGGCAATGCTGATCGTCGACCACGGCCCCTGGAACCGCGCCAAGACCCAACCGGCCCATGTTGCGATGTATGCGACCACGGGAGAAGCGGCACGGGCCGCTGGCGCCATGGTGCTCCCGACCAAACCGAAGTCGCCGGTCGAGCCAGTGCGGCCGGGGCCCAAGACGTCCCCGACCGTCAATCCCGTGACGCCGTAGCGCTCTCAGCTGCTGCGGCCGTAGTTGAGGAGCCCGCTGCTCGTCTTCGGCGGCTGCGTGGGCCGCTCGCGTCAGCCAATCACCGACGAGCCGAGCAGGGCGAGGACGGCCAGCGCCATCAGCGCGGTGCCGAGCCAGCCCAGCGCGATCAGCCATGAGCGGGCCCTGAAGCGGCCCATGATGGCGCGGCTCGAGACGATCAGCATCATCATCGCCATGATCGGGACGGCGACGATGCCGTTGAGCACAGCGCTCCACACCAGCATGTGGATGGAGTCGATCCCGGTGAAGCCGAGGCCGAAGCCGATGAGGGTCGCCGCGGCGATGATGGTGTAGAAGCCGACCGCTTCGTCCGGCTTGGCTTCCAGCGTGGCGCGCCAGCCGAAGATCTCCGAGACGCCATAAGCGGCCGAGCCCGCCAGCACCGGGATGGCGAGCAGGCCCGTGCCGATGATGCCGATCGCAAACAGGGCAAAGGTGAAATCCCCGGCGAGCGGCCGCAACGCTTCAGCCGCTTCCGTCGCCGAACTGATGTTGGTGACGCCGTTGGCATGCAGGACCGACGCCGTGGTGAGAATGATGAAGAAGGCAATGACGTTGGAGAGCAGCATGCCGGAGATGGTGTCGGTCCTGATGCGCGCAAGCTCCGGATTGCCGCCGTGCTTGAGCTGGCGAAGCGGCTTGTCACGTTCGCCCTGGTTCATCTCCTCGACCTCCTGGGAGGCCTGCCAGAAGAACAGATAGGGGCTGATGGTGGTGCCGAGCACGGCGACCACCATCAGAAAATAATCGCCGCTGACATTTGCCTTCGGCCACACCGCGGAAAGCAGAGCCGTGCTCCAGGGAATCTCGACGGTGAAGGCGGTCGCGACGTAGGCGAACAGTGCCAGGGTGAGGAATTTCAATGCGGGCGAATAACGTCGGTAGGGCAGGAACACCTGGAGCAGGGTCGAGCCGGCCGCGAAGATCAGCGCGTGCTCGTGATTGAGGCCGCCGATGACGAGCGAGAGCGCCTCGGCCATCGCGGCGATGTCGGCGGCGATGTTGAACGTGTTCGCGGTCACGAGCATGGCGACCAGGGCCAGAACCGCCCAGCGCGGCGCAACCTGCATGACGTTGGCGGCCAGCCCCTTGCCAGTGACGCGCCCGATCTGCGCGCTGACGAGCTGGATCGCGATCATGAACGGCGTGGTCAGAAACACGGTCCACAGCAGACCGTAACCGAATTGCGCGCCCGCTTGCGAATAGGTGGCGATGCCCGAAGGATCGTCGTCGGCAGCTCCGGTGACGAGGCCGGGCCCCAATCGTTGCAGCAGCGTCGGCGCGGATTTCCTAGGGTCCACGGCGCTGTCGCTCATGGAAGGGCCTCGGTCAGGGTGGTGTCTTCATAGCAAATGCCGACAAGAGAACGAAAGTTCCCGGACACCCAAGCACGCCGTGCATTTCTGATAATGCTAAGTCGACTTGCTCCGTCGGGCAAAACAGGCGTAGATTGGCAGCATCGGGCAATTCACGACGTCACGGCCGTTCGCCAGGCTTCGCGCCCGGTAGCGGATGTGGATGCCGGACGGAGGTGCTGCGCCGGCGTCCTACTTGACGCTGACGAACATGCCCCAGGCGGCGGCCAGCGCCGCGCCGGTGAAGAGGACCACCGGATTATCGCAGAACGCGCCGCCATAGCTGCACACGCCTGCTCCGAATTGGCCGAGCTCATGACGGCTTGCGGAATAGAACAGTCCCGACAGCACCAGCAATGCAGTGGCGACGTAGTACATTGAAGGTCTCTCCGGCTAGCCCCCGTCCAGGCGACATGTCCCAGCATGGCGCGAAGAGATTTCGTTTCGCCGAATCCGCTTTGCTGCATTTAAGATAAAGTTTGACCCGTCGGGCAAAACACTGGCAGAATGACACCATAGGCAAGCCGGCGTCGCGATGATGATGACCGGCATTCGGCATGACCATCCGGCATGACAAAGGCCCCGCATCGCGGGGCCTTTGTCGTGTCGGGCTTTGTCTCGGTCCAGCAGACTTCTGCCAGGCGTCGCTTGAGCGTGCGTCGCGTGCTTGCGACGCCCTCTGTACAGGCGCGGGCAGGCGTCATGTCGATCGCTTCGACGAAACACGCCTGAAACATTGCTGAAACCAGATCGTCCTGAACTCCGCTGGGTCAAGCCTCGACCAACGGAGCGAACAGGAGAGACAATCATGATCCAGATCGGTTCGAAGGAAGAAGTCGCGCTGTTGCTGGCGCTGTTTGGCAGCCATACCCAGCCGGTCAAGCGGCCGAAGCCGAAATCGCAGCAAGGGTGAGAGAACCCATGCCTGGCTTGGCCGAATGCCAGAGCCTGTTGCGGCTCCTGATCGCCAGGGGCGACCCCAAGGCCATCCCGCTCGCCAAGGGCGCCATCGATCAGTTTCTGAACACGGCCCCAGTGAGCGCCCGGGGGCGCGGCCTGCGCGTGCTCCAGCGCGACGCACTCGACCAGCACGATGTGGCGGTCGGCGTGCAACGCTCGTTCGCCGAGACGGTGGACGCCTATATCGAGCGCAAGCTTGCGGAGGAGTAAGGGGCGTCACGATCGCGCGCGCGCGATCATTGACGCGCCAGTGTCGGGCGGGATGGCTCGCGCGGCCGGGACTGCTCGGACTCCAGCACGGCGATCTTTCGGCCGAGCTGCCAGACCTCGACCTTGCCGAGCCGCGTGAACTGCTTCGCAAAGACCAGAGCGGAGGAATCGGAGGGGGCTTCGAACGCTTCGGCGGAGCGGAAGACGCCGTTCTCGCCGACGAGATAAGCGCGATATTGCTGTGTCATGTCGGCGCCCTCAGGCCGGGTGAATGCAGCCAGGCGTCGATCTGCATGGCCGTCTCGTCCTGCCGCGCCCGGCGCAGCAGCATCTCGCGGCGGCGCCCCGGCGCCAGCATGCGCGCTTCCGCGCGGCAGCGCGCGGCTTCGTCCGCGAGTCTCTCGGTCAGGGTCGTGGTCTGTTTGAAACGACGCCGCTTCAGCATGGCGCTACTCCCTCGTTGGCGTTGGGCGGGAGCGCAACTGGCGTTCTCATCACCGATGAATGCCACGGGCCTTGCGATGATGTACTAACCTTACGCGGCTTGCGGCGGAGAGTCTGTATCATTTGGTATGCCCGCAGATTAAATTTTCGGGCGTGATTTCAGTGCTTTGAGCCACTTACTCAACTTGAGCGCATCGTGAGACCTGAGTTCATTTTTGAACCAAAGCGACCTCAGGTCGTTTGCAAGACATCACCGGCCAAGGCTTCGTCCGTGGGCGTCGGTGGCTGAGAGACCGAGCGTGCTCCCGCCTGCAAAGCGAAGGGAGCCCCCTATGCGGGTCTATCGGCCGTTGCCTGTCGAGCACGACCAGGCCGAATACATGCGCCAGATCGTGCGTGAATGCCGCGAGCTGTTGAAGGAGCCGCCACCCGATACGTTTCTGGGACGCAAGACGCAGGACGCGCCGTCGAAGGAGGAGGGCAGCGACGTCGGATGACGGGGGACTGTGCAACTGCAAGGCTGAAGCACCATATCCGGGATTTGGTTGAAGGTGGTCGGCTCGTCCCCGGCGAATGCCTTGCTATTGCCGAGCTCCAGACTCGGCCCGCGCCTGGCCTCGATCGCTGCATTGGCGTGGGGCATAGAGCGATCTTGCGCTCACTCCGCGCGAGCGAGGAAACGCCGATTGACAATGTTCTCTATTTGTTCTAGAGAGGTCCCTGTTTCAACCTCTGAGCGAAGAGCCGAAGTTTCGGCTCACTCTGGAATTTTCTGCGGGGTAGTCGATGAGTAACTCGCTTCTCGCTTTGGTCTTATTGAACAAGCCGGTGACGCCCGACATGTCAGCACTCGCCAAAGTCCTTCACGTCCGACATCCGGAGTTGGCAACAGAGGCGGCGGACGATGAAGAGCCGCAACCGGCTCAAGCGAATTCGCCGCTCATCCGCTGCGGCAACGAACTCGTTGCGGTCATGTCGATGCCGGCACCTATTCCGCAGGACCCGGGGCTGTGGGCGCGCGCTGCGCGAACTTGGCCGGAAAGCGAGGCTGTGGCAACGGGCCATCAAGGTCATATCATCGTCTCGCTGCTCGGAAAAGGTGAGCGGCCGCTGGTCGCCGCCCGCCTTACGACTGCGGTCATCGGTGCGTTGATTGCCACCGTGCCGGAATGTTGCGGCGTGGTGTGGGCGGGCCGGGTGGCACAGCCGGCCGATCTATGGCTCGATGCGTCTCGCTGGTCGCTCGCACCGTATCCGGACTATCCCTTCAGACTATGGGTCGACATTCTTCCGTTCCGGTCAGGTGCGAAGATCGGGGTGATCACGATGGGATTGTCGGCCTTTGTCGGCCGTGAGATCGAATTCGTGTCCGGTAAGCTCGCGCTTCCGGCGTTGTTCGAGAATGTGGCGGGGCTTTCCGTGTATCTGATCGAGCACGGAAACGTGGTGAAGGACGGCGATACGATCGGAGCAAGTGCGAGCGAGCGGATTGCGGTTCGCTACAAGAACTCCGATGTTTTTGAAGGGCTGCCGGTGTTTTCCTGTACGGATGATTCCGCGTAAGTGGGCATCGTCGGCAGATTGCGGCGTTGTGTGGAAGCTGTTCGAGGGCGATCGTTTGACACGTCGGGCAAAACACTGGCAGAATCGCATCATCGAAAGAGTCCGAACGAAGCCCGCGGAACGCTGCGGGCTTTATTTTTGGGTGGTTCATCGTGGCCTCGGCCGGGTGCCGTTGCAGGCGCGACGTTCAACGAGGCTCAGCTATGACTGACCAGAACGCGATTCCAGTTGCGAAGCGACCCAGAGTACGAAAGCGCCGCTTCTACGAAATAGGTCCTAATTTCGCGCTGGGAGGCGGGCCGGGTTTTTGGGTTGAAGACGAGAGTGTCCTTCCTCCCTACGGAGTCCGTCGTCTGCCGGCTTCTACCCCGCAGGTACGTTTCGTGTTCGATAAATCGGTCGGCCGACCGCCATGCGACATCGAGCTCTGTTTTCGCTGGTGGCTCGTTTCGGAGCGGACAAAGGCCCTCTTCGAGAGGCTTGACCCGGAGGCCTTTGTATTTGTGCCATGCGAGGTGCGAATGCCGCGCGGTCGCTACGATGGACCGAAGGTTTGGCTGTGCGATGTCGTCCGCGTCCTCGACGCGCTGGACGAATCGCAATCGCGCCTGAAGATCGGAATCCGGGACGATATCCGCTTTCTCGACCATGGCCGGAAATATTACGAGTTCTTGTACTTCGGAGGCAAACTGGTCTTTAGAGAGACAGCTATCGGCAATGCTCATATTTTCCGTATGGCATTCCAGGATTCGACTTACATATGCGATCAAGAGTTCAAAGACGCCTGCAAGTCTGCGGGCCTCAAGAGAATTAAGTTTCGAGACGTCTTGAAACGCTGAGTCTGCTTCGGCCCTTCACAAGAATGGGGGCGCGCGCATACGACTCCGCATCCCAAGGTCTGCCGGAGTCACAGCCGCTCCGCTTCGGCAACGATAAGTCGAGACGGAGGAATTTCTGTTCACTGGCGCTAGCAGTAGCGCGGCTAGACAGCGGCTGGCACGCCAGCACTTCTTCGGACGATCGCAACAGAATGACACGAGGCGTCCCCTTTCGGGCTGGCGAACAATTGTCACTTCGTGCCCCGCATCCAGCCCGGATGATCTGATCGAGCGCATCGCTGGCGCGCCCTAGCATTTCAGAAGCATTGCAGCTCGTTTGACAGGCGCGCGGCACCCGCCGCTGCGCCCGTGCTCGCGCGCCTCATCCACCTACTCCAATCAGCCCACACTTCAATGAGCCTCATTTGTGAGGATGCATGTCAATTTTGTTTGATCACCACATTATTCTCAAGCGCTTTAGAGACCACGACGCGTTTCTCGGTATAGACAAAGAAATCTTCGATATCGACTCTCCAGCAAACCGCATCTATTTGCCAGCAGATCCGAAAATCGCCGCGAGACTGGGCGTATCGCCTCATCCCAGTAATCATATTGATTCGTACGCCGGCACCGTCAAAACGAAACTGGATCGGATCAAGGAGACCGAAAGTCCAAGCGAGCGAGCTGCGGAGATCAGGACTCTCATCGATGCAATGCGCGTCGGCTTCCTCAACGGTCATCTCTATGCAAATTGGCCGATCGACAAGACGCGAGAGGAGGTTGAGCGCTTACATGCAAAGATTTTCGACGACCCCAAAGCCTACCTTGCTCAGTACCCGGATCAACTCAGGATCATCAGAGACATCGAGCAAAGAGGAGCGAATGCAGGTCTGGACCATCTGATCAAATGGTTATTGTACCTGGATAACCCCGAGAGGCGGAAAATCCTGGATGAGGTGATTGCCAGCAATCCTGGCGTTAATCTAACTTCCGGCAATAGCAATCTGGCCGGCACGGATTGGTCCAAGTTTGAAGCCTCCGATCCCTCGTCGGGCATCCTTCGTATACCCGGCTCGACTCCCGTCAACCCGAGCGACTTTCCGCCCTTGCCGGGCTACAGCTCACCTTCCCTTGCCGGTCTGAATGACAATGAAGGGTTCACGCGAAGCGATCCCCGGTTTACAGGTGCGCTGCCACCTTTCGCTACCCCAAGTCCCAATGAACAGCGGCTCGGTCAGTTGCCTCCGACCACGGCGGCACCAACAGACCCGCTGGTGCTAAAATCCGATCCGATCACCGGAACCATGAATCCATACTACGAGAACCCGTTGGCCGGAGGCACATCTCCGGAGCGCGATGTTCTTCCTTGGTTGGCCGGAGGAGTCGCCGTCGGCCTGGCGGCTCCCTCTATCCTCCCCTGGCTGCTCGGCGTTGGAGGCATCTTGGCTTTTACGCGCGCTGCTAACGCGCAGGAAAGTAGTTCCGGCGCGACGATGGAAGCTGCTACTCCTGGCGGAGGAGTGTTCTCGACAGGAGCGCCTCCGCACAACACATTGAACAATGGACTCAGCGTTGACAACGCGGCCGGCACCAGGGGCGTATTGCGATCATCGACCCTCAGGCCGCAGCTGGACGGAGCTTCCTCGTTTGATCCAGAAGCGCCCGCTAGCACTTTTGCAGATCGCTTCGGGGATTGGGTCACCACGCGAGCTGACACCATGCCCGCCAAAGATCTCCCAGTCGCGCCCACATCTGCCGCAGGATCATTCGCACCCGAAGATGTCCGGCGTCTCGCCCGTGTGAATGAGACGAACGCGGGCAACGTGTTCACATCGGGAAGTGCGCCAGTCCCGTATCTACCATCTACCGAATTCGACGAGCGGTTTGGTACTTGGACCGTCCTGGCCGCTCGCGGCCAGCAGCCGCAACCGAGCAAGCCGATCGGCGTGTTTGCAGACGAGCCGAGCTATCTCATTCCTCCACCGATCTTCGGAGTCGACGGCCTCGTCAATCCACACAGTGACAGTGAGGAATGGTTCTCGCGCTGGATACGGCCCTTGCTTCGGCCCGAATGACCTTTGTGGCGGAGCGAGCGGCGTCATCTGACACGTCGGGCAAAACACTGGCAGAATGGCAATCATCGAAGAATTCCGGAAACAAGCCCGCGGGTCTGCCGCGGGCTTGTTTGTTTTGGCGGCGCATGAGACGTTCGTGCTCTACGCGCCACCCGGCCCAAACCACCTCGTCAACGCCTCCGCAAGTCCGCGCTGGCTCTCGTCTCCCACCCAGGCCACATGGCCATCGGGCCGCACCAGCACCGCGCTCGGCGCGGCGACCTCTCCGATGGCCGGAAGCTGCCAGGCGCTGTCGTAATCGGCATCGACGATCTCCAAGCGATCCGCCCAGGGCGCGATGTCGATGCCGCCTCGCTTGCCAAAATTGAGCAGCGCGCCGCGCGCGCCGTGCAGAAGCGTGAACAGCCTCAGCTTCTGTCCGTCGACCGTCAAGTCGAGATCGGGCATGCGCCGCCCAAGCAGCGCGTGGCCTTCGCCGAGATCATAGCGGATATCAAGCCCACTCATCATCGCGCCAAAACGCTGTCGCGGCTCGTCCATGGCGAGCAGTTCGGCCATGACATCGCGCGCGGCCTTGAGGCCGTCGTCGCCGCGGCGGAGCAGGGCGATCTGCGCCATGGTGTTTTTCAACACGCGCGCGGCGACGGGATGGCGCTCGGCGTGATAGGTGTCGAGCAGGCTCTCGGGCGAAATGCAGTTCACGACCTGCGCAAGCTTCCAGCCGAGATTGACCACATCCTGCAGGCCGGTGTTGAGGCCTTGCCCGCCCACGGAGTGATGGATGTGCGCGGCATCGCCGGCGAGCAGCACGCGGCCCTTGCGATAGGAGGTGGCCTGCCGCGCCGCGTCGGTGAAACGGGAGATCCAGGCGGGACTGTGCGCGCCGAAGTCGGTGCCGTACACGGCGAGGAGGGCGTCGCTGAGATCGTGCAAGCTCGGCTCGCCGCTGCGCGCGAGCGTCGCTTCCGTCACGACGACCAGCACGCGTCCGCTCTCGGTCTTGCTGATTCCGTGAAAGCCGAGCGCGTCGTGACGCAGGCCGAATTCCGGCGCCTCGCGCATCTCGACCTCGGCCATGAGGTTGCTGAGCGTCGGTGAGGAGCCGGCAAATTCGATGCCGGCGGCCTTGCGCACCACGCTGCGGCCACCGTCGCAGCCGACGAGATAGTCTGCGCGCAGGCGCTCGCCGTCGGACAGCGTAATGTCGACGCCGGTCTGGTCCTGCGCGAAGCCCGTTACCTCGAGGTTCCGATAGATCGGCACTGCGAGCTCCGCGACCCAGTCGGCCAGGATGCGCTCGATGTGGCTCTGCCGCAGCGCGAGCCCGTAAGGATAGCGGGTGGGGAGATCGCCAATGTCGAGCTTCGTCCAGGCGAAGCCGGCGAGCTGAGTGATCTGGCCCTCGCGCAGGAAGCGATCGGCGACGCCGCGCTGATCGAGGATCTCGATGCTGCGCGCGTGCAATCCGCCGGCGCGCGTCTCGACGATCGCCTGATCGGGACGCCGTTCGATGACTGCGACGTCGATATGCGCGAGCGCGAGCTCCGCGGCCAGCATCAGGCCGGCCGGGCCGCCGCCGGCGATGATGACCTCATGGCCGGTGCTTGCTGCGCGTTCTGCACGCGTTCGGCCGCGCGACCGGGACGTCGGAAGCAATGCAGGCATGTCGTGATCCCCTCGACTCGTTGTTCGGGTCGAGGCTTCTACGCGATCCCAGGGGGCTTGAAGCAAGCCCCTTGCGCACCACATATCGAGCTGGGAGGAGGGGCTGTCCTTTCGCGCGTCGATTGACACGTCGGGCAAAACACCGGCAGTATGGCATCATCGAAACGAATATGATTAGCCCGCGCGGAGCGATCTGCGGCGGGCTTTTACATGTCCGCTCGGTGCGACGACAATCGCGCACGACACGAGGTTTGACACGTCGGGCAAAACACCGGCATAATGACATCATCGAGACGAGTTTGGTTCACCCGCGCGGAGACATCCGCCGCGGGTTTTTTCGTTCTCGACTTCGGAATCGGACGGCGGCGGCGCATTACGGCCACGCACTCGCTTGATACGCGTTCAGGGAGCGCCGATCGGCGCGCCGTCGTCCGAACCATTGCTGGCCGTGCACGCGCGAACGTGCCGGCCCGCGGCGCAGGGCCCGTTGCCCTCGCCGCTGCGGTCTCCGGGACCGGAGATAGGGTTCGCGCCCGAAACGATCGCGCCCCCTCGCACGATCTGCCGCGCATTTTCTTCAGAAGGAGAGAAGATGACCGCCTATCTGATATCGCTGGCCGTCGCGGGCCTCGTTGCAATCGTGCTGTGGGAGACGTTCTCGTGAGCGAGGACATCATCGAATGTGAGCCCGAGCGTGCAGCAGCCAGCTTGCCCACGCGAGGCAAGACGTCGCGGGCGCGCACGCCGACCGAGATCCGCTCGCTTGCGCGCAGCCACAGCAGGACGGCGATCAGGGTGCTCGTCGGCATCATGCGCAGCGAGGATGCAACGCCGGCGGCGCGTGTCTCGGCGGCCAATGCCATCCTCGATCGCGGCTGGGGCAAGGCCGCACAGCCGGTGGAGAACAGTGAAGACGGAGTGCTGGAATTGATTCACCGGATCGAACGCATCATCGTGCATCCGCGGAGCTCGAACAGCGGTGACGCTGTTCATGACGCTTGAGACAGCGGAGATCTCGATCTGCAATATCGCCGCGGTCACCGTTGACCCGTCGGGCAAAACACTGGCAGAATGGCATCATCGACAGAAGTTGGTGTTGCCCGCGCGGACGCAATCCGGCGCGGGTTTTTGTTTGATGCCTTTGCAAACGAGGGCATCTCGTGTCCATCCTGAAAATTCCGACGGCCAAGATCTTCGAGCCGCTGCTGAAGCCCGCGCGCTACAAGGGCGTTTACGGCGGACGCGGCTCGGGAAAATCGCATTTCTTCGGCGAGCTTCTCGTCGAGACCTGCCAAGCCGAGCGCGGCACGCTCGCGGTCTGCATCCGCGAGGCGCAGCGGACGCTGGCGCAATCGTCGAAGCGCTTGATCGAAGGCAAGATCGCAAGCCTCGGGCTCGGCCACGGCTTCAAGTTGTTCAGCGACAAGATCGAGACGCCCGGGGACGGGCTCATCATCTTCCGCGGACTTCAGGATCACACGGCCGACTCGATCAAGTCACTGGAAGGTTTTCGCATCGCCTGGATCGACGAGGCGCAATCGTTGAGCGGACGCAGCCTCGCGCTGCTGCGGCCGACGATCCGCACCAAGAACTCCGAACTCTGGGCGAGCTGGAATCCGCGTCGCAAGAGCGATGCGATCGACGATTTTTTGCGCGGGCGCCAGCCTGACGGGGCGGTGGTGGTGAAAGCCAATTGGCGCGACAATCCATGGTTTCCGGAGGTTCTGGCGGAGGAACGGTTGCTGGATCAGAAGCTCTATCCGGAGCGCTACGACCACATCTGGGAGGGCGATTATGCCCGCGCCTTCGAGGGCGCGTACTTCGCCTCGCTGCTGTCGCAAGCGCGCGCTCAGGGGCGGATTGGAAAGGTGGCGGCGGATCCACTGCTGCCGCTGCGTGCCTTCATCGACATCGGCGGCGCGGGCGCCGCGGCGGATGCCTTCACGATCTGGGTCGTGCAATGGGTCGGCAGCGAAATGAGAGCCGATTTTCAGCACTTGCGGAGGTGGCGAAAGAGCGTGGAGCAGGCGCAGAGCTACACCTTTAAGGCGGTGATCACAGTGATTGCCACCGGTCTCATGGGAGCGGTCTGGCTCGGTGTTAAGGTCGTGCTGGGCAAGTGAGCCTTCACGGCGGTGGTGACGTCGCCGCGCGCCCGATCCAGGTCTCTTCTGCCGCAACGAGCCACCTCATGTACAGAATTCGTATCGTCGATGCGTCCGATGATGACATTGCCGACACCTTAGCCGATCTGCATCAACTCACGTTCTTCGATGCCGCGGCTATGCCCGAGTTCGGTCTTGGCGCTTGGTGGCTGGCCTATCATCGCGAAGACGCGGTTGCCTTTGCTGGCGTTGTGCCGTCGACGCACGTTCGAAATGGCGGCTATTTCTCGAGGGTCGGGGTCTTGCAGCGGCATTGGGGGCGCGGCCTTCAGCGCAGGCTGATGCGCGCAGTCGAGGCGTGGGGACGGCGGGTCGGATGGGAGAGCATCGTTTCCGATACGACGGACAATCCGATATCTGCCAACAACTTCATCCAGGCGGGCTATCGGCTCTATGAACCCGAATTGCCGTGGGCTTGGTCGCATACGCTTTATTGGCGAAAGTGGCTCTGCTGAGGGAAGGAACAGGGTTTCCCGTGATGCGGAACGTGGGGAACGTAGAATAGCCGGCGCGAGACGTAGCGCGAGCTGCACGCCCAGAATATCGAAGGGCCCGGCAGCCTGATGGCTGCCGGGCCCTTTTCGCGTTTTCAGGCGATGCGGGTGAGGCTCTTGCGAACTTGGCCGCGTCGGGCTTTAAGTTTGCTTCTGCAAGGAATTCGGCGGCCATAAGCCGATGTAAGGGAGAGCGCTATCGATGCCCACCAAGCCTCAATTGCCGGTACGTTCGTCGCGAGGGACGGGAGGGCCGAGTGCGCTCGATGGTCTGCTGGTGGTCGATTTCACGCGCGTGGTCGCCGGCCCGGCCTGCACCCAGACGCTCGCCGATTATGGCGCGCACGTCATCAAGATCGAGAATCCCGACGGTGGCGACGACACGCGTGCCTATGAGCACGCCGAGATTGGCGGCGAAAGCGCCGCCTATCTCAGTCTGAACCGCAACAAGCGCGGCATTGCGCTCGATCTTGCCGTGCCGGAGGCTCGAGAAATCGCACTGGATCTGATCCGCAAGGCAGATGTGGTCGTGGAGAATTTTTCGAGCGGGGTCATGAAGAAGTTCGGGCTCGACTATGAGTCGGTCGCGCCGCTCAACCCGCGGCTGGTCTATTGCTCGATCTCGGCCTACGGACGTACCGGACCGTTTGCCTCGCGGCCGGGCTTCGATCCCATCACGCAGGCGGAAAGCGGCTTCATGTCGCTCAACGGATTTGCCGACGGCCCGGCGGTTCGGACCGGCCCCCCCATCGTGGACATGGCGACAGGGATGTCTGCCTGTAATGCCATCCTGCTGGCGCTGCTGGCGCGGGAGCGGCTCGGCCGCGGGCAACGTGTCGAGGTCGCTCTGTTTGACGTCGCGATGGGAATGACCGGCTTCTATGGTATGGCCTATCTCATCAACGGCGAAAACCCCGGCCGGTTCGGCAATTCGCCCAGCGGGTCTCCCACCGTCGGCGTCTACGAAGCCTCTGACGGGCCGCTCTACATGGCATGCGCCAACGACCGGCTCTACCGCCGGCTCGTGGTCGAGGTGCTGAATCGGCCTGATCTCATCACCGATTCGCAGTTTGCCACGCGCAAAGCCCGTTCGGAGAACAAGGAGCTCTTGCGGGCAGCCATTGCGGAGGTCTTTGCAAGCGATACTCTGGAGAACTGGATGGCGAAGATGAAGCTGGCCAATATCCCGGTTGGCTATCTCCGGACGGTCGAGGAGGGCTTCAATGCGCCCGAGGCTCGCGAGCGCCATCGCCTGAACCGGATTCCGCACCCGACAGCGGAGTGGGTGCCCAACATCGAGCCGCCGATCACAATGAGCCTGACAGGCGCGATCGATCCCGTTGCGGCACCCCTGTTGGGCGAGCATACCGCGGACGCCTTACGCAGTATCCTCGGTTACGACGAACGTCGAATCACAGAGCTTACCCAGAAAGGTGCTTTTGGCCCCGGCAAACCCTCGACGCAGATGTGAGCCTAAGGACGGTCGCATGGCACCGGGCATTGCGCAACGTGCGGGTCGATGCTTCGCAATGCCGGTTGCATTGGCTTGATTTGGCGAAGGGGCGGCCGCATAAATATGTGAAATTGAGGGACACGAATGGCGCCGGATCGAAAGCCGAGCATGGGACGGTCCACCGGGTCGGAAGCCGGCGAAGGCGCCTATGCGGCAATGATCGCGAAGGCCCGGAGCCTCGTTCCGCGACTACGTGAGCGGGCGGCGCGGACGGAGGAGCTACGGCATCTCCCGTCGGAAACCGAGATGGATCTCCATGACGCCGGCCTGTTCCGGATGCTCCAACCGGCCCGGATCGGGCGGCGCCGAGCTCGACTATGTCGCCCTTGTCGATTGCGCTGAACTTCTCGGGCAGGCGGATGCGTCGGTAGCCTGGAATCTCGCCAATCTGGCGAGCCATCACTGGATGCTCGGCATGTTCGAGCCTAGGGCGCAGGATCTGGTCTGGGGCCGCAACCCGGACGCGCTGATCGCATCCTCGTTCATTTTTCCCGCCGGACGCGCCACGCGGATCGAGGGCGGATACCAGCTGCATGGCAGCTGGCCGTTCTCCTCGGGCGTTGCCTCCTGCGAATGGAATATGCTGGCAAGCGTGGTCTACTCCGACGATGAGGCGGACGGCATCGAGTACCGAATCTTTCTGCTGCCGAAAGGCGATTACAAGGTGCTGGACACCTGGAACGTCGCCGGACTGCGCGGGACGGGATCTTGCGACGTGGAGGTCAGGGACGCCTTCGTGGCTGACCATATGACGGTCGCCGTCGGCGACCTCTCAGGTGGCCCGACACCCGGAAGCAAGGTCAATCCGAATCCGCTGTTTGCGCTCCCCGTGTTCTCGCTATTCCCTTACGTCCTCTCCGGTGTCGCGCTGGGGAATGCGCAGGCGTGTCTCGACGATTACACGGAGGTCGCGCGTCATCGCATTTCGACCTACAACCGCGCCAAGCTGAGCGATTTTCAAAGCACGCAGATCAAGATCGCGGAGGCCTCGGCCAAGATCGATGCCGCACGCCTGATCATGCGATCCGCCTGCGTCAATGCCATGGAGGAGGCACAGTGCGGCCATATCCCTGACATGGCGACCAAGACCAGATATCGGCGCGATGGATCTTTTTCAGTGAACCTGTGCACTGACGCGGTCTCGATGCTGTTTGCCGCGAGCGGCGCGCGTGGTCTATTCACGAGCGGCGTGTTGCAGCGGCAATTCCGCGATGCGCACGCGATCAACTCGCATCTCGCGTTCAACTTCGATGCGGCGGGGACCAATTATGGGCGGGTGGCGCTCGGCCTGCCGTCCGAGAATCTCACGCTGTGAGGTCGGCCGATGAATGATCTGCCGAAGCAGCCCCGCGCCCCCGATCCCGCCAACGAGTTCGCAAGCGACAGCTCGCAAATCGATCCTCGCGACTTTCGCAACGCGCTCGGAACCTATGCAACAGGCGTGACGATCATCACGGCGGCAGCGCCCGACGGCAAGCCCTACGGACTGACGTGCAATTCGTTCGCCTCGGTCTCGCTGAATCCTCCGCTGGTTCTGTGGAGCCTCGTCGTCTATTCCTCGAGCCTGACCATCTTCCAGAACGCCAGCCATTTCAGCGTCAACGTTCTTGGCGCTTCGCAACAGGCGCTTGCGAACAAATTCGCAAAATCGTCGGACGACAAGTTCACCGGCGTCGGCTGGACACCTGGCCTCGGCAACGCGCCAGTGCTCGCCGAGAGCGTCGCCAACTTTCAATGCCGCTCCGTGAATCGCTACTATGGCGGCGACCACGTGATCTTTCTCGGCGCGGTCGAGGCCTACACCTACAATGCGAAGGAGCCGCTGCTCTTCGCGCGAGGGGCGTTCGGTCGATTCATGGCCGACGATGAGCGCAAGAAGGCGCCGTAACGCGCTTCAGGCCGCCCTAGACAGCGTGGCGCTCTGCCGCTGAAAGCTTGTAGATCTCCAGCGCGTCGGCTTCCGCACCTCGCGCGGCCTTCGCCAGCCTGAAGAGCTGTCCGGCAAGCGAAGCCATCGGCACCGGTGTCGACGTCGCCCGTGCGACATCGGCAACCGTATCGAGGTCCTTGAGCATCGTGGCGATGTGACCAAGCGGCGGGGTGTGAATGCCCTGCGCCATCCGTGGCACGAACAGCTGGAGCGGAATGGAATCTGCAAAGCCGCCGGCAAGCGCTTCGGGCAAGCGGTTGGCGTCAATTCCGGCGTTCGCGGCAAGGCGCGTTGCCTCCGCGAGGACGGCCATCGCGCATCCGACGATCACCTGGTTACACAGCTTTGTGGTCTGGCCGGCGCCGACCGGGCCCATGTGAGTGAACCTGCGCGCCATGGCCAGCACATAAGGCCGCACCCTCCCGATGTCGCCAGCTTCTCCGCCCGCCATGATGGCGAGCGTGCCTTCCTCAGCGCCCTTCGTGCCCCCGGACACCGGCGCATCGATCCAGCCCGCACCGTTCGCATCTTTCAGTCGCGTTGCAAGATTGCGAGCAGCGTCGGGATGTATCGACGAGAAGTCGACGACAAGCTTGCCTGAGCCGGGTGCTGCTGCCAGACCTTCGGGCCCGAAGATCACCTCCTCGACCGCCGCCGCATCCGTCACGCACATGAAGACGATATCCGAGTTCACCAGGAGATCACGAGGCGTGACCGCGCGCTTGGCGCCGGCCTCGGCGAGCGGAGCCACCTTGCCCTCCGAGCGGTTCCAGACCGCGACCTGATAGCCGGCCTTGAGTAGGCGTCGGGTCATCGGCGTTCCCATCAGTCCAAGGCCAAGATAGCCGAGCTTCTCGGTGCCTTGCGGGTTTGCCTTGCTCTCATCAGCCATAGGTTGCCTCCTTCTGTCGCAATGCGACGCCGCTTTACCATACATTGCGCATGGGACGGCAAAACCGCCCGGCGCGCATGGCTTGCCTGATTGTTTGAACCATGAAACATTTGAGGCGGTCGGGTTGGGGCGCCGGTCGGCGCCGGAGCAGCGGAGTGGCACGATGCGAACCGTTTCGAAGTGGATCCTGGCTTTGGGAGCGGCAGCAGCCGTGAGTGCGGGGGCAAGCCCGTCATGGGGGCAGCAGACGATCCGCGTCGGCTGGACCATCCCGGCCGAGGAATCCAAGTACTGGATGATGCGCAGGCCGACCGAATTTCCCAATATTGGTAAGGCCTACAACATCGAATGGACCCAATTCCAGGGCACCGCGCCGATGACGCAGGCGTTGGCGGCCGGCGCGCTGGACTGCGCGACGCAGGCGCCTCTGTCGCTTTCCAATGGCGTCGTCGGCGGCAATCTCAAGGCCTATATCGTGGCACAGCACGTGTTCGAGAAGCCCGGCGGTTTCTCGGTGTACTGGGCCGTCAAGGATGACTCGCCCATCAAGACAATCGCCGATCTCAAGGGCAAGACGGTCGGCATTTCCGTGATCGGTGGCGGCACGCAAGGGCCATTCAACCTGCTCTTGAAGCAGAATGGCGTCGATCCGGCCAAGGACATCAAGCTGGTGGAGGTCGGCTTTGCCGTCTCCGAGGACGCGCTGCGCCAAGGCCGCGTCGATGCAGTCAACATGAACCAGCCGTTTGCCGCGCGCGCGGAGGCGAAGGGCGGCACAAGGAAGCTGTTCTCGCTGTCCCAGGCCATGCCGAACATCGTGCACATCCTGGAAGCCTGCCGTGCCGATTTCGTCGACAAGAATCCGGAGCTGGTCAAAGCCTATGTCCGCGACATCACGTCCGGCATGAAGAAGGCGCTGGCCAACCGCGAGGAAACCTTGAAGGTGGTGTCCGAAGTGCTGAAGGCGCCCGTTCCGGTGCTCGAGACCTATCTGCTCAAGGAAAACGATTTCGGTCGCGATCCAGGCGCAGCACCAAACTTCCCCGCGATCCAGAAGATGCTGGATATCTATGCAGAGACAGGGATGCTGCCTAAGTTGGATGTCGCACAGTTCAAGCATCAGACGATCGTCGCTCCGCTGCAATAAAAGCGCGAAATGAGCGAGCGTAAGATCGTGGCGTTCCGGATCATCCGGGACGCTGCATGAAGAAGATGCAGATATGAAGAAGTTGCGATCACGCGTCACCACAGACGGGCTCGACCGAGCCCCGCATCGTGCATTCATGCGTGCCATGGGGCTCGATGACGCTGCGATTGCCAAGCCGATGGTGGGCATCGTCAGCATGAAGGGCGAGCAGACGCCCTGCAACATGACCCACGACTTCCAGGTGGCTGCGGCCAAAACCGGAATCGAGGAGGCCGGCGGCACACCGCGTGAGTTCTCGACCGTCTCGGTTTCCGATGGCATCAGCATGAACCACGAGGGGATGAAGTTCTCCCTGTTCTCGCGGGAGCTGATCGCCGACTCCATCGAGGCCGTCGTTCATGGGCTGGCTTATGATGCGCTGATCGGATACGGCGGATGCGACAAGACTCTTCCCGGCGTGATGATGGGCATGGTTCGCTGCAACGTGCCATCCATTTTCATCTATGGCGGCAGCTCGCTGCCGGGCCGCGTGGATGGACGTACGCTGACGGTGCTCGATTCCTATGAGGCTGTCGGCAGCTTCATGACCGGTGAGATCGACGGCGCCGCGCTCGAGCGGATCGAGCGTGCCTGCTTGCCGACCATCGGCGCGTGCGCCGGCCAATTCACCGCAAACACCATGGGAATGGTCTCCGAGGCGATGGGGCTGACCATTCCGAACGTCTCGATGGTGCCCGGTGTCTATGCCGAGCGGGCGCAGATCTCGCGACGCGCTGGGCGGCTGATCATGGCGATGGTGGAGCGGGGCGGGCCGCTGCCGCGCGACGTCGTGACCCGAAAATCCCTGGAGAACGGCGCGGCGATCGTTGCGGCGACGGGCGGTTCGACCAACGCCGCGCTGCACCTGCCTGCCATCGCGAACGAAGCCGGCATCGCGTTCACCATCGACGACGTCGGCGAGGTCTTTGCCAGGACGCCCCTGATCGGGAATTTGCGCCCCGGCGGCAAATACACGGCAAAGGACGTCTATGACATCGGCGGCGCGGCAGTTGTGATCCGTGAGCTGATCCAGAGCGGGCATATCGATGGCAGCTGCTTGTCCGTTACCGGCCGCACGCTTGCCGAAGAATATGGTGGGGCCAATGCGCCCGATGGAGAGGTTGTGCACGCGGCCCGCGCACCAATGATGCCTGACGGTGGCGTGGCAGTTCTGAAGGGCAACCTCTGCCCCGATGGTGCGGTGATCAAGGTCGCCGGTTTGAAGAGCCAGTTCTTCGAAGGCGTTGCGCGCGTTTTCGAGGATGAAGAAGCTTGCGTCGCAGCGGTTCGTGACCGCAGCTACAAAGCGGGCGAGGTTCTCGTGATCCGCAATGAAGGGCCGGTCGGTGGTCCCGGCATGCGCGAAATGCTCGGCGTCACCGCACTGATCTACGGGCAGGGCATGGGTGAAAAAGTGGCTCTGATCACCGATGGCCGCTTCTCCGGCGCGACCCGCGGCATGTGCATCGGCTACGTGGCCCCCGAGGCATTTGTTGGCGGTCCGCTGGCGCTTGTTCGCGACGGTGACAGGATCCGGATTGATGCCGCAAACCGGCGGATGGATGTCCTGCTCGACGAACAGGAACTCACCGCGCGGCGCCGCGATTGGAGGCCGCGCCCGCCACGCCACCGTGCAGGTGCGCTCGCAAAATATGCGCGACTGGTTGGGCAGGCGCCGGGCGGCGCCGTCACGCATGAAGGCCCGGCAGAGTGGCCGTGGTTCGAATGACGCACCGCACGCGCGCGAAAAGGACGGCCTGTCTGGCAGGCTTCTTGCTAAGCTCGTGCAGCTGAATGTTCGTGCGAGTGAGACGGAAGACGGGATGACGGTAGTGCCTGCTAGATCGAGCGAATGGGTGAGACCGGTGACGTCGCAAAAGCCGGCTTCTGCAATCATCGAGATCGACCGCGTTTCGCAGGTCTTTCAGACCTCGGCGCGCAAAGATCATTTGGCGCTTTCGGACATCTCGCTGACGATCGAGGAGGGCGCCTTCGTCTCTATCCTAGGTCCGTCCGGCTGCGGCAAGTCGACACTGCTCTACATTGTCGGCGGCTTCGTCAGTCCGACCAGCGGTGCGGCGAAGATGAAAGGGCAGGCGATCACGGGTCCCGGTCCGGATCGCGGACCGGTGTTCCAGGAGTTTGCCCTGTTTCCCTGGAAGACCGTGCTCGGCAACGTGATGTATGGCCCACGCCAGCAAGGTGTACGCACCGCCGAGGCCGAAGCGCAAAGCCGGGCCTTGATCGAGATGGTCGGCCTCAAGGGCTTTGAGAATTTCTACCCCAAGGAATTGTCCGGTGGCATGAAGCAACGCGTGGCGCTGGCGCGCACGCTCGCCTATCATCCTGAAGTGCTGCTGATGGACGAGCCGTTCGGTGCGCTCGACGCTCATACCCGGACGCGCCTGCAGAACGATCTTCTGAACATCTGGGAGCGCGACCGCAAAACGGTGCTGTTCGTCACTCATTCAGTCGACGAGGCCGTCTTCCTCTCGGACAAGGTCGTCATGATGTCGAAATCTCCCGGCCGCATCCGGCAGGTCATCGACATCGAT
This sequence comes from Bradyrhizobium sp. USDA 4354, assembly GCF_054060315.1. NCBI lineage: Bacteria > Pseudomonadati > Pseudomonadota > Alphaproteobacteria > Hyphomicrobiales > Nitrobacteraceae > Bradyrhizobium > Bradyrhizobium sp. USDA 4354. The sequence continues at coordinate 4,053,251 of NZ_JBSSDC010000001.1, forward strand.
CTGCCGCGGCCGCGCCGCCGCAACGAGCTGTTGCTCGATGCGCGGTACCAGAAGCACGTCGTCGATATCGAGCGTATGTTCGATGAGAGCGACCAAGCCGGGGTGCCCACATGATGGCGCCGGCTGTCCTGACCAGGCGGGCGGCTCCGGTGCTGGCCTGCATCGGATTGCTGGCCGTGTGGCAGGTCGCCTCGCTTGCGCTGAAGAACGACAGCTTTCCCACGGCGGTCGAGGCGGTCCGGGCAATTCCGGACATTCTCGGCGACAAGGAATCCCTGACCAACATCCTCGCTTCGCTTCGCCGCATGGCGATCGGGTTCGGCGTGGCGGTGCTGCTTTCGATTCCGCTGGGCCTGTTGATGGGACGCAGCCGGGCCGTCGCGGCCTTCTTCAACCCCCTGCTGATGGTGATTTATCCGGTGCCGAAGGCCGCCTTGATGCCGATTATCATGCTTTGGCTGGGCGTCGGCGACGTCACCAAGACACTGGTGATCTTCCTGGGCGTTAGCCTCCCCGTAATCTACCACAGCTTCGAGGGGGCCAAGGCCGTCGAGGAGAAAATGCTGTGGTCAGGTGCCGCGATGGGACTTTCCCCCGCACAACGCCTGGTGCGGATCGTGCTGCCCGCGGCGCTGCCGGAAATCCTGACCGGATGCCGCACGGGGTTGGTGCTGGCGCTGATCACGATGATCACCAGTGAGATGATCGCCCGTCAGTCGGGCGCCGGCAACATCCTGTTCAATGCGCTCGACATGGGCCAATACGACACCGTCTTTGCGATGATCATCATCGTGGGGGCGATGGGAATTTGCCTCGATGCGATTTTCGAAAGGGTTCGTGCCAGGCTCGTGCGCTGGTCCGAGCCGCAGTTCGACATGCCGCTGAGCTTCTCATGATGTCGCGCCTTCTCTCCCCGAACATCTTACTCGGGATCGCGCCGATCGTGCTGGTCATCGCGGTGTGGCAGGCCCTGGTGTCATTCGGCTTTGCGCCCGCGGTTTTGCTGCCGCCGCCGGGCTTCGTCTTCAGCCGGCTGTTTCAGCAGCTCGTGACATTGACGTTTCAACAGGAGATCGCGGCAACGCTGATCCGCCTGTTTGCCGGATTCGCGATTGCGGTCGTGCTTGGCGTGAGCATCGGGATCGCGGCTGCCGCCAGCCCCGCGATCAACGCCGTGGTCCGTCCCATCGTCCGTGTATTGGCGCCGTTGCCCAAGGTCGCGCTCTATCCGGCGCTCTTGCTCTTGCTCGGGTTCGGCCACGGATCGAAGGTCACATTGGTGGCCGCGGACGCGCTCTTTCCCATTCTGCTCTCGACCTATTATGGTGCATCGACCGTCGAGCAGAAGCTGATCTGGTCGGCCATGGCGGCGGGAACACCGCGCTATGAAATCCTCTTCAAGGTGGTGCTGCCGGCCGCAATGCCGTCGATCCTGACCGGATGTCGGATCGGCCTGGTCATTTCCTGCATCGTGGTGTTTCTGGCCGAGATGATCACGTCGACGGACGGATTGGGGCACGCGCTGGTGACGGCGGCCCGAACCTTCCAGGCCGTCGATATGTTCGTGCCGCTGATCACGATCTCACTGCTGGGATTGATCCTGAACGGCCTGTTGGGGGCCGTGCGCTCGTATTTGCTTCGGGGTTTTCCCGAAGCGTAACGAACAAATAGAAGACCGGGAGAGAACCATGCTGGCTGATCGCATCGAAGCAAAATGGATTGACGCATTTTGCGAGATCTTTGAGCGATGCGCCGTCAAGGCCGGCGATACCGCGGCGATCCTCTCGGAAACCCAGTCGCGCGCGTTGAACGTGCATCTTGCGGAGCTGGCCCTGCTGCGCATGGGCGCGCGGCCGTTTCATGTGGTGATGCCGACACCGCGTAACCGGCATGTCGTTCCGGTCCGCTCGACGGGGGCGAGCGAGGCGATCCAAAAGCTTGGTCCAGTTATCACGGCGCTTCAGCAGGCTGGATTTGTGGTGGATTGCACCATCGAGGGCCTGATGCATGCGGTTGAGACCCCCGAGATACTGAAGGCGGGGGCGCGGATCCTGGTGATCTCCAACGAGCATCCCGAGGCGCTGGAGCGGATGGTGCCGGATCCCGCACTCGAGAAGCGTGTTCGCGCGGCGGCCAAGATGCTGCGCGGGACCAAGCGGATGCGGGTAACCTCGAAGGCCGGCACGGCGCTCGATGTTGATATGGTCGGCGCGTCCACGGTCGGTGTGTGGGGCTGGACCGACAAACCCGGCACGCTGGCGCATTGGCCGGGTGGAATCGTCGTCAGCTTCCCCAAGAGCGGGACCATCAACGGCACGCTCGTGATGGCGCCCGGCGACATCAATCTCACCTTCAAGCGCTACCTGACGTCGCCTGTGAAGATGACGTTGAAGGACGATTATGTCGTCGAGCTGGAAGGTGAAGGCGCCGACGCTGCTATGATGCGTGCCTATCTCGCCGCCTGGGGCGATCGCGAAGCCTATGCGGTGTCACATGTTGGCTTCGGCATGAATCCGGGTGCGCGCTACGAGGCGCTGTCGATGTACGATCAACGCGACACCAACGGCACCGAGATTCGGGCCGTCTCCGGCAATTTCCTGTTCTCGACCGGAGCCAACGAATTCGCTGGCCGCTATACGGCGGGCCATTTCGATCTGCCGATGATGGGCACGACGATCGAGCTCGATGGCGTTGCGGTGGTCCGGGAGGGCGTGCTCCAGGACGTCTTCGGCTAGTTGCGGTCGAGCACCGGGGGGCGCGCCAGTCCGAAGTGCCGGAGCAGGTCGACCATGGCCTGGAGCCGCTGCGCGCGATAGGCGTCGACGTCGAGCCCGGAATAGTCGAGAAAGCCTGCGCCGCTGCGCAGGCCGATCCGGCCTTCATGCATGTTGCGTGAAATGACGTCGGGCGCCCGATAGCGCTCGCTTCCGAGCGCGCCTTCCAGATACCTGCTCGCGTAGTAGAGGATGTCGCCGCCGCCCCAGTCGATGAACTCGAGCAGCCCGAGCACGGCGTAACGGAAGCCGAAGCCGTAGCGGATAGCCTTGTCGATCTCTTCCGCGCTGGCGACGCCCTCCTCGACCATGCGTGCGGCCTCATTCATCGCCAGCGCCTGGATGCGTGGAACGATGAAGCCGGGTGTCGCCGCGCAGACCACGGGTACCTTACCGATGCCTTCGAGGAGCGTCTTGACTTGCTCGATGATGGCAGAATCGGTTGATTTGCCTGGAGATATCTCGACGAGCGGGATCAGATAGGCCGGATTGAGCCAATGCACGTTGAGGAAGCGACGCGGGTTCACGATCGCACCGGAGAGATCATCGACGAGAATGGTCGACGTCGTCGATGCAATGACTGTCTCCGGACCGACCTGTTTTGAGGCCGCCCCGAGCACCTCCCGCTTGAGTTCGACGACCTCGGGAACGCCCTCGAAGACCATGCCGGCTTCGGATAGCGCTTCATCGCTTTGGCCGGCCGCGACCACCGAGACCCGGGCGATGAGCGGATCGACGTCTGCTTCGCTCAGTAGCCCCAGCTTCGACAAGCTGGCGAAAGTCTTACCGACTTCGCCGAGCGCATCCGTCTCCAGCTTGGCGAATTCATCGGCCGAGCGCGCCTTGACGTCGATCATCGTGACCCTGTGCCCCGCAAAAGCGAACGCGACGGCGATGCCGCGGCCCATGCGGCCAGCTCCGAGACAGGCGATGTTGGCGCGACTATTCATCGATCAGAATCCATTGCGAAGCAGCGTCTGCAATTCAGCCTTGCTGAGATTGCCGAGCCCCAGCGTCTCGAGCGTCCGTCCGCCTTGCGCAAAATCTTCGCCGCAGACCGCGCCGCCGATCGACAGGAACGCTTTGGCGAGCGGCGTGGCTACGCCAGCCAGGCCGGCGACGGAAACCAGCAGCGACAGCCCGAGCCGCAGATCCTCACGCATGTAGCGATGCTCGGTCAGCACGATCCGCTCTCGCCAGTCGCCGGAATCGGTCAGTCGGTCGTGCGAACCGCGCCCATACATCCAGATCTCGCCTTCTTTCGCGTAGTGATGAGCGAGCGGGAAATGCGGCGCGCCATAGCCGAGTGCCTCGCGCACCGCGATGCGTTCTGCGTCAAGCGCGTCAGTGACCTTGCGGATCGCGGCTTGCGTGCCTTCCTTGTGAATGTCCCAGCGCTCGAAATGTTCGATTGGGCCGGCGTTCATCACGATCAACGGCGGATGGATGATCGGGCCTGCGTTCATCAGTGCGCCCGACAGCGCATCCCCGCACGCCTCGATCGCGTCTGGGAAAGCGCGTCCGATCACTGCGAGCGCGTGGGGCGCCTGGTCAAGCGGGAACACGCCGACCGGCAGCCGTTTGGCGCGAATGGTGATCGCGACCTCGAACGGTCCGTGCTTGCGGGTCAGCCACGGAAGCGTGCCCGTTTCGGCAAAGCTTGCCTTCGCGTGGTTGCCGGCATCTCGCGCTGCCTGGGCGAAGATCATCGAGCCGAATGTTGCGGGCGGCAGAAAGATCACCTGACCCTCCCGCAGATGCGGGGCGAGCAGGCGAGCGATATCTGCTTGCGCGAAGGCAGGAGCCGGGCACAGGATCATCTCCGTGCCATCGACGGCGTCGGCGATGTCCGTCGTGACCAGCGCGAGCTTCACGTCGTGGCGGCCGTTGTGATCCTTGACCAGGATGCGCGAGCCGGCGGCGCGATGCGCCGCGACCTGATCGGCATCGCGGCGCCAGAGCCGCACCTCATGCCCCGACAGCGCAAAATCGCCCGCGGCCGCGAAAGAGCCGTTTCCCCCACCCAGAACTGCGATCTTCAAGATACTTCTCCTTGCGCGCGGGACTGCGCATCAAGCTGCTTCAGCAGGAAGTGCTGGACCTTGCCCAGCGCCGTTCGCGGCAGATCGGTGACGAAGACGATCTCGCGCGGAACCTTGTAGCGCGCGAGTTGCGCCTGAACATGCACCCTCAATTCGTCCGCTTCGAGCCGGCAGCCGGATCTCGCAATGACATAGGCGATCGGTACCTCATCCCAGCGCGGGTCCGGCCGGCCGATCACCGCGCATTCGCTGACATCAGGATGTTCGAGCAAGACGCGCTCGACCTCGGCCGGGTAGACGTTTTCCCCGCCCGATATGATCATGTTTTTCTTGCGGTCGCGGACCCAGAAATAGCCGTCGGCATCGCACAGGCCGACATCGCCGGTGCGATACCAGCCGTCGTGCAGCGCATCGCGCGTTGCGGCCTCGTTGCCCCAATATTCGAAGAACACGTTTGGGCCGCGCACCGCGATCTCGCCCGGCGTGCCCGCGGGCAGTTCGTTTCCGGCCTGGTCGATCACCTTCGCCTCACAGCATAAGCCGGCAAGGCCGGTCGATCCCGCGCGCGAAAGGTCACCGCCAAGCCGCGTGTAGACGGCGATAGGACAGGTTTCCGTCGAGCCATAGACCTGAAGCACGGGGACATCGCGCGCGACGAAACGCTCGATCAGGTGCGGAGGCACGATGGTCGAGCCGGTGGTGACGGCCTTGAGTGACGAAAGATCAGCGGTCGCCCAGGCGGGATGCTCGCTCACGGCCTGGAGGATCGCAGGCACCATCACCGTGAGCGTCGGTCGTTCCCGTTCGATGGCCGCAAGCGCGCCATCCGGCGTGAAGCGCGCATGGACCGTGACGGTCGCGCCCAGCTGCAGCGCCGGCGTGGTCTGGATGTTGAGGCCGCCGACGTGGAAGAACGGCAGCACGGTCAGCACGTGGTCGTCCGACGTCATGCTGTGCATGTGCTGACTCATGACGCCGTTCCAGAACAGCGCCTCCTGGCGCAGCACCGCACCCTTTGGCCGTCCCGTCGTTCCTGACGTGTAGACGATGAGCAGCGGGCAGGAGAGGTCGGTGTGCGGGTTGCAGCCGCTGCCCTGGCTGCGAGCCAGCAGACCTTCGAATGTCGTGCCGCGAGGTGGCGTGAAGTCGAGGCCGACGACGGATGTCCCCGGCGCGGACTGCCCAAGCTCGGCGAGCACTCCGGAAAATGCCTGCTCGAGCACCAGGACCTTGGCGCCGGCATCACTGAGAATGAACAGCTGCTCGGCGACGGCCAGCCGCCAGTTCAGCGGCACCAGCATCGCGCCGAGCCGCGCGCACGCGTAGAGCAGAACCAGATAATCCGGTCGGTTCAGGCTTAGAATCGCGACGCGGTCGCCGCGGCCGACGCCGAGCTCCTGCTTCAAGGCCGTCGCCGTCCGTTCGATGCGCGCGGCGAATGCCGCGTAGGTCAGCCGTTCGCCTTCGAAGGCAATGGCTGTCTTGTCTGGCGCGAACGCCGCGTTGCGGTCGATCAGACTACAGAGGTCCACGGTCAGTCGTCCGTTTCGCCGGCCTCGTACAGCGCTTCGCGCCCGATCCGGTCGAGGCAGAGCTCGGCGGTCCAGGGCAGCATCAGCGAGCCGCAGCGGCTGTCGCGATAGATCCGTTCCAGCGGCAGTGACTTGAGCATGGCCTGACCGCCGCAGGTGCGGATCGCGAGCGCGGCGAGCTCATTGGCGCCCTCCATCACCGAATATTGCGCGGCGTAGGCGCGCAGCACCTGCTCCTTGCTCGGATTGGCGCGGGCTTCGGTCACAGCCTGAAACCAGATTGCCTTGATCTGCTCCAGCTTGATCTGCATCTGCGCGACTGCGATCTGCTTGGTCGGGTACATCCGGCGCTTGACCGGCGGCATGCCCGGAACCTCGCCGCGCAAGTAACGTACGGTGAAGTCGTAGGCGGCTTGTGCCAGGCCCATATAGGTCGGCGACAGCGTCAGGAACATGTGCGGCCAGCGCATCGCCGCCTGGAAATACACGCCGCGCGGCATCAGCGCAGAGTCTTCGGGCACGAACACATCCTTGAACAGCAGCGTCCGCGAGACCGTGCCGCGCATGCCGAGCGGATCCCAGTCCCCGACGACCGAGACACCCTGCGACTTTGCCGGGATGGCCAGATAGAGCGTGTTGCGGCGCGAGGCCTTCTCGCCTTCCTCGACCTCGGTGCAGAGCACACCGTAATAATCGGCATGACCGGAGAGCGACGCAAAGATCTTCTTGCCGTTGACGATCCAGCCGCCTTCGACCGGCCGCGCTTCCGTGCCGAATGCGACACCGCCCGCAGCCGCCGCGCCGCCTTCGGAGAAGGGCTGCGAATAGATCGCGCCCTGCTCGACGATGCGCTTATAGTGGACCGCGCGGCGTCGCTCGTGTTCCGTGCGCGTCTCTGGATCCATGTCCAGATCGTCGGCGAGGGGACCCGACCACAGCGTCGAGCAGACATGCATGTTCCAGGTTAGCGCGGTCGCACCGCAATAGCGGCCGATCTCGGCGGCTGCCAAGGCATAGGTCTGGTAGTTCGCGCCGAGGCCGCCATGCTTCTTGGGAACGGCAATACCGAGCAGGCCGACGCGATGCAGGTCGCGATAATTCTCAGTCGGGAAGGTCGCCTCGCGATCGTAGGCCGCGGCGCGCGTAGCGAACACGCTCTGGCCGATCTCGCGGGCGCGCGTGACGATGCCGGCTTGCTCGTCGCTCAAGCGGAATGCGACAGGATCGAAGATCGGCGCATCCAGCGCGACCTTGTTGGTCGTGCCAATCGTCTTGCTGACTTGCATGGTCATCGCGCAGTTACCTTTACGCTTTGGTCGCGAGAGGGTTCAGAAACCGGCCGAGAGCTTCGTCAAAGGCACCGGGGCGTTCGAGATTCGCGAGATGGCCCACGCCGGCGAGCTCGACATATTCAGCTCCGGGGATATAGGTCGCCGTCTTTGCCATCATCGGCGCAGGCGCGTTGTTGTCCTTTGAGCCGGACAGCAGCAGTGTGGGGACAGAAATATCCCCAAGCGTGCTGCGCTGATCGAAGCCGATGAGAGCCAGCATCATGGCGCGATAGCTGGCCTCGGGCACGCTTCCCATGCATTCGCGGGCGAGCTCCATCCCGTCCGGATCGGGGTCATCGCCGACGAGCTCCTTCACCAGCGAAGGTGCCAGCGATTGCATTGTTTCCCCGCGATCGAGCGGCCCGAGCCGCGCCGCGATGAATGATTTCTGCCAGTCGCCGTCGGCCTTGCCGAAGGCGGGGCTGGTCTGCGCCAGCACGACCGCGCGTGCCAGTTTGGGGGATTGCACCAGCCACTTCTGAACGATCATGCCGCCGATGGAATGGCCGACCAGAACAGGCCTGCTGGCGCCGAGCTGCTCGATGAATTGCTGGAGCGCCCCCGCCAGGGCAGCGATGCTGACGCTGGCGAGCGGTGCCGATCCGCCATAGCCCGGCATATCCCATGCGATCGCGCGGAAGTGGTCGCCGAATGTGGCAAGCTGCCGCCGCCAGGCCCGTGCCGCGCCGCCGATGCCATGCAGGAAGATCAGAGGTATCGCGCCCGGATCGCCCGCGGCTTCATAGGCGAAGCGTCCGTCCTTTGTTATCATTGGCACAGGCTGCGACACGCGACATCCTTTTGCTGGCCCCTTGATGCTAACAGGCCTGGAGGGGATGGGAAGCAATAATTTTATACTTAAAGCAATTTTCGGGCCGCCTTGCGTGCGGCGGCATTCGCGGCGGCGAGCGTCGCTCGTTGCAAAAATTTGAAGGTTAAAATATATCGGAAGTACGATCACGAGATCCGAGGGAGCCAGCGCATGTCCGGATTGCCGCACTCGCCGCACGCGCTGGTGACCGGTGGCGGCCGCGGCATCGGCCGTGCGATAGCTGCTTCTCTCGTCGGCGCTGGTGCGACCGTAACCGTGCTTGGCCGGAATGCGGCGGTTCTCGAAGAGGCGGTCAATGCAGGTGCCGCGCACTTTGCGGCTGTGGCTGATGTCTCGAACGAAGCGTCACTGAAAGCGGCCATTGCCGCGGCGAGTGCGCGCAAGCCGATCGACATCCTGATTGCCAATGCGGGCAGCGCTGAATCGGCGCCATTCGCGAAATCGGACACCGCTCTTTTTGCGCGCATGATGGATGTCAATTTCATGGGCGTGGTCCACGCCGTCCGTGCTGTGCTGCCGGACATGAAGGATCGTCCCTATGGCCGTATTGTCGCGGTCGCGTCGACGGCCGGGCTCAAGGGCTATGCCTATGTCAGCGCGTACGCTGCCGCCAAGCATGCCGTGGTCGGGTTCGTGCGTTCCCTTGCCCTCGAGATGGCCGGAAGCAATGTGACCGTGAATGCGGTGTGTCCCGGCTTCACCGACACCGATCTCGTTGCCGGCAGCATCGAGAACATCATAAAGAAGACGGGCCGTAGTCGCGAGCAGGCGGTCGCAGAGCTCGCGAAACACAATCCGCAGGGACGCCTGATCACGCCCCAGGAGGTCGCAGATGCGGTGCTCTGGCTGTGCGGCGAGGGCGCCGGCGCGATCACCGGACAGGCGATCGCTGTTGCCGGTGGTGAAATCTAAGGTGCGCGAGGCCCGGACCAAGGAAGCCAAGGAGATCGCATGAGCAGACCCGCCAATCCCGTCACCGTCCCGCTTGCGGATTACTCGCCGCAGCACTTCCTGCTGGCCGTGGTCGACGGCGTTGCGACGGTCACGCTCAATCGTCCCGAACGGAAGAACCCGTTGACGTTCGAAAGCTATCGGGAGCTGACCGATTTCTTCCGTGCCTGCGCCTTCGACGACGCGGTCAAATCCATCGTCGTTACCGGTGCCGGCGGCAATTTTTCGTCGGGCGGCGACGTCTTCGAGATCATCGGCCCGCTCGTGAAGATGGATACCAAGGGGCTGACCGCCTTCACGCGCATGACCGGCGACCTCGTCAAGGCGATGCGGGCTTGCCCACAGCCGATCGTCGCCGCGGTCGAAGGCATTTGCGCCGGGGCGGGGGCGATCGTCGCCATGGCATCGGACGTGCGCCTTGCGGCCAGCGGGGCCAAGGTGGCGTTCCTGTTCAACAAGGTGGGGCTGGCCGGCTGCGACATGGGCGCTTGCGCGATCCTGCCGCGCATCATCGGGCAGTCCCGAGCCTCCGAGCTGCTCTACACCGGCCGGTTCATGACCGCGGAAGAGGGCGAGCGCTGGGGCTTCTTCAGCCGCATCGTCACGCCGGAGCAGGTGCTGCCTCAGGCGCAAGTTCTGGCGAGACAGATCGCGGAAGGGCCGACCTTCGCCAACACCATGACCAAGCGGATGCTGGCCATGGAATGGGCGATGTCGGTGGAGGAGGCGATCGAGGCGGAAGCCGTTGCCCAAGCGCTGTGCATGACCACGGCGGATTTCGAGCGCGCCTTCGAGGCGTTCGCCAACAAGGTCAAGCCGGTCTTCAGGGGCGACTGAGCCGGCTGCTATTATCCGTGGTCAAGCCAGCGACGGGGACTTGCGTAAAATTGTTTTAGGCTTAAAATAGTTTTCATGGCCGGGTGAATTGGCGAGGCTCCCATGAAAGTCGCGATCATCGGTGGCGGACCTGCGGGTCTTTATGCGGCGATCCTGCTGAAGAAGCAGCGGCCAGGCGCCGACATCGCCGTGTATGAGCGCAACCGCGCCGACGACACCTTCGGCTTCGGCGTGGTGTTCTCGGATGCGACGCTCGATAATTTCGAGAAGCACGATCTTCCGAGCTACCGCCGCATCACCCAGGAGTTCGCCTATTGGGACGATATCGCCGTGCACTTCCGCGGCACGGTGCATCGCGTCGGCGGCAACGGGTTTTGCGGCTGCTCCCGACGCAAGCTGCTTCTGATCCTTCAGGAGCGGGCGCGCGAGCTGGGTGTCACCTTGCATTTCGAGGTGGACATCGACGACGAATCCCGCTTCGCCGATGCCGATCTCGTGCTGATCGCCGACGGCATCAACAGCCGTTTCCGCGAGAAATACGTCGATCATTTCCAGCCGGAGGTCGACGTCCGCTCCAACAAGTTCGCCTGGATGGGCTCGACCAGGCCGCTCGACGCCTTCACCTTCATCTTCCAGGAGACGGAGTGGGGCCCGTTCATTGCCCACGCCTATCAATACGAGGCCGGGCACTCGACCTGGATTTTCGAGACCGACCCTGAAACGTTCGAGCGGGCGGGGCTGACGGGTCTCGACGAGGCTCAGTCCGCCGCGCGGATGGCGGACATCTTCGGCTGGTTCCTCGATGGGCACAAGCTGCTGACCAACCGCTCGATGTGGCGCAGTTTTCCGATGATCCGCAGCAAGCGCTGGGTCAGGGGCAACATGGTGCTGCTTGGCGATGCCAAGGCGAGCGCGCATTTCTCGATCGGCTCCGGGACCAAGCTCGCGATGGAAGACGCCATCGCCCTGGCCGAAGCGATGGAGAAGGCGCCGGACATCAAAGCTGCGCTTGACGTTTACGAGCACGGCCGCCGCGAGGAGGTCGAGAAGACCCAGCACGCCGCCGACGTCTCGCTGGTCTGGTTCGAGCATGTCGACCGCTTCTGGGATTTCGACCCGGTGCAGTTCGCCTTCGGCGTGATGACCCGCTCGAAGGCGATCACCTACGACAATCTCAAGCTTCGCGCGCCGGATTTCGTGGCCGAGGTCGACAAGTCGTTCGCCAGGCGCGTCCGCAGCAGCGGCTTCGATGTCGATACCGATCGGCCGATGGTGCCGCTGTTCCAGCCGTTCCGCTTACGGGAGATGGAGCTCGCCAATCGCGCGGTGGTTTCGCCGATGTGCATGTATTCGGCGAAGGAAGGTGTTCCGACAGATTTCCACCTCGTGCATTACGGCTCGCGCGCGATCGGCGGCGCCGGGCTGATCTTCACCGAGATGACCTGTGTCAGCCGCGACGCCCGGATCACGCCCGGCTGTGCCGGTCTCTGGACCGACGAGCAGGAAGCCGCGTGGCGCCGCATCGTGGATTTCGTCCACGGCAATTCGGCCGCGAAGATCTGCCTGCAACTGGGCCACGCCGGCCGCAAGGGCGCAACCAAGTTGATGTGGGACGGCATGGACCGTCCCTTGGAGCAGGGCGGCTGGGAAGTTTTTTCGGCATCACCGCTACCCTATTTCCCCGACAGCCAGGTGCCGCGCGAACTCGATCGGGCCGGCATGAATGCGGTGAGAGACGCTTTCGTCGCGGCGGCCGAGCGCGGCGAACGCTGCGGCTTCGACATGCTCGAATTGCACTGCGCCCACGGCTATCTGCTCGCGAGCTTCATCTCGCCGCTGACCAATACCCGCACGGACGAGTATGGCGGCTCGCTCGAGAACCGGCTGAGGTTCCCGCGCGAGGTCTTCGAGGCGCTACGTGCGGTGTGGCCGCCGCACAAGCCGATGTCGGTGCGTATCTCGGCTACCGATTGGGCCGATGGCGGCATCACTGGCGACGACGCTGTTGCCGTCGCGCGTGCCTTCGCCGAGGCGGGTGTCGATCTCGTCGACGTCTCGACCGGCCAGACCGTGCGCGATGCGCAGCCGGTCTACGGACGCATGTTCCAGACGCCTTTCTCCGACCAGGTCCGCAACGAGGCGCGCGTGGCCACCATGTGCGTCGGCAACATCACCACGGCGGACCAGGCCAACACCATCTTGGCGGCCGGCCGGGCGGATCTCGTCGCGCTCGGCCGTCCCCATCTGGTCGATCCGTTCTTCACCATCAAGGCGGCGGCCTGGTACGGGGCAAACGACACCTTCTGCCCCCCGCAATATCTGCCCGGCAAGGATCAGATTTTCCGGAACAGCGTGCGCGACCGGGCGGACCTCGAGGAGCTGAGAATTAAGGCTAAGCCCAAGACCCGGGCCGAGCTCAAGGCGGAGGCGACAAAGCCGCTTGCGGCGGAGTGACCGCCCGTGCGACGTTAACCCATTGCCTGTGTTTCGAGTGGAGTTAGGGCGATGAAGGCGATTATCGTCGGAGGCGGTATCGGTGGTCTCACCACCGCATTGATGTTTCGCTCGCGCGGCCTGGATTGCGAGATCTACGAGCAGGCCGACACCATTCGCGAACTCGGCGTCGGCATCAACACGCTGCCGCATGCCATGCGCGAGTTGGCTGGGCTCGGCCTTCTGCAGAAGCTCGACGACGTCGCGATCCGCACCGATCAGCTCTACTATCTCAATCGCCACGGCCAGGAGGTGTGGCGCGAAGCCCGCGGCATCGACGCCGGCCACGACGTTCCGCAATTCTCGATCCATCGCGGGCGCCTTCAGGGCGTCATCCATCGCGCCGTCGAAGAGCGGCTCGGGCCGGACGCGATTCACACCGGCTGCCGGCTCGGCGCGTTCACGCAGGATGAGGGCGGCGTCACGGCTTATTTCTTCGACCGCGCCGGCGCCCACGTCCGTACCGCGCGTGGCGATATCCTGATCGGCGCCGACGGCATACATTCGCGCGTCCGCGAGACGCTGTTCCCCAACGAGGGCCCGCCGTGCTGGAATGGCTTGATGCTGTGGCGCGGCGCCCGCGACTGGCCGCTGTTCCTCACCGGCAAGTCGATGATCGTGGCCGGCGGTCTCAATGCCAAGGTGGTGATCTATCCGATCGCGGAAGGATCGAGTCCGGCAAGCCGTCTCACCAATTGGGCGGTGCTGGTGAAGGTCGGCGAGGGCAATGCACCTCCGCCGCGCAAAGAGGACTGGTCACGGCCGGGCCGCCGCGAAGAGCTGATGCCGCATGTCGCGCGCTTCTCGGTTCCCTATATCGACGTGAAGAGCCTGATCTCGGCGACGCCCGAATTCTACGAATATCCGACCTGCGATCGCGATCCCTTGCCTTATTGGTCAGCGGGCAGAGTCACGCTGCTCGGCGACGCCGCGCATCCCATGTATCCCGTGGGATCGAACGGCGCCTCGCAGGCGATCCTCGACGCGCGCTGCCTTGCGGACGCGCTGGTGCGCGCGGAGCATCCGCGCCAGGCGCTGCTCGAATACGAGAAGAAGCGTCTGCCGATGACGGCCGAGATCGTCCGCTCCAACCGGCGCGGCGGACCCGAGGGCGTCATCGACGCCGTCGAGCAGCTCGCGCCCGATGGCTTCGACAATGTCGACAACGTCCTGAGCTATTCCCAGCGCGAAGCCATCGTGCGCGGCTACGCCACCAAGGCCGGCTTCGCCGCAGTGCCGGGACTTGCCGCGGTGCGCGCCTGACGCGCGCCGCTAGCCGCCGGGCGGTGGCGGCGGCAGGAAGTGGATGTTGAACTCGGCGGCCATCGCCACCACATCCTCGGGCTTCTGCTCCTTCATGTTGTGAAGGCCCCAGAACAGGTCGAACAGCTTGCGGCTCGGGGAGACCCAGAACAGCACCTTGGCGGTCTGCTCCGACTTGTTGAAGATACCGTGCGGAACGCCCATGCCGAGACGGATCAGATCGCCGGCGGTTGCCTGCGCCTCCGAATTGCCGAGCATGAAGTCGAGCTTGCCCTCCAGCATGTAGAGATACTCGTCCTGGTCGGGATGGATGTGCGGCGGCACGAACGTGCCCGGCGGAAGCGTCGCATGCCAGGAGAAGCTGTGTTCGGCGTAGCTTTTCGGCACATAGGTCTGGCCGAGGATGTTCCAGGAAATGCCCTGGATGCCCTCATTGGCCCGGGTGATGCCGGTGATTTCGCTCTTCATTGCAGTCCTCCCGTAACGCAGCACGCAGCTTAGTTCGCCGCCTTGCAGTCCTTGGCATAGCGGTCGCCGTAATTCTCGAAGACCTTCTGGACGATCTCGGTCTGGAACTTGCCGTCCGGACGCTTGGCCACCTTGGTCAGGTAGAAATCCTGGATCGGATAGCCGTTGGTGTTGAACTTGAAGGTGCCGCGCAACGAGGTGAAGTCGGCTTTCTTCAAAGCGGCGGCGACCGCGTTCTTGTTGGAGAGGTCGCCCTTCACGGCTTTGACGGCACTGTCGATCAGCATCGCGGCATCGTAAGCTTGGAAGGCGTAGGTGCCGGGCACCACGTTATAGGCGGCCTCATAGGCGGCAACGAACTTCTTGTTTTGGGGATTGTCGAGATTGGGCGCCCAGTTCGCGCCGCCGAACATGCCGACCGCCGCGTCCTGCTGCGCCGGCAGGGTCGATTCATCCACCGTGAAGGCCGAGAGCACCGGAATGGTATCTGCTAGTCCGGCCTGCCGGTATTGCTTGACGAGATTGACGCCGAGGCCGCCGGGCATGAACGTGAAAAGTGCATCGGGCTTCTGCGACGAGATCTTGGACAGCTCCGGCTGGAAATCCAGCGTGTTCAGCGGCATGTAGGATTCCTCCACGATCTCGCCCTTGTAGTCGAGCTTGAAGCCCGCGACCGAATCCTTGCCGGCCTGATAGTTGGGGACCATCAGGTACATGCGCTTGTAGCCGCGATCCTGCGCAACCTTGCCGAGGACCTCGTGCACCTGATCGTTCTGATAGGACGTCACATAGAAGAACGGGTTGCAGTCCTTGCCGGCGAACGTCGACGGGCCGGCATTGGGGCTGATCAGGAAGGTCTTCGATTCCGTGATGGGTCGGTGGATCGCCTGAAGGATGTTGGAGAAGATCGGGCCGACCACGAAGTCGACCTTCTCACGCTCGAGAAGGCCCTTGACCTTGGTCACCGCTGCATCCGGCTTGAGCTCGTCGTCGACGACGACGACCTCGACGTCGCGGCCGCCCATCTTGCTGCCGAGATCCTTCACTGCGAGCGTGAAGCCGTCGCGAACCTGTTGGCCTAGCGCGGCGGCAGGTCCTGACAAGGTCACGATCACACCCAGCTTGATTTTCTCCTGGGCGAGGGCAGGGGTCACAACGGTTCCGAACAGCATTGCGGCTGCGGCCAAGGTCATTTGCGTCTTCATCATCTGTCCTTCGTGACGATTGGCTTGCGCCGCAAGCCACGTACTCCAATCCAAGCTTATGCCGATGACAGCCGCCGCGGCAAGCCGAGCTCGAGGCGTCACATCCTTGCGGGCAGCTGTGCATGCAAGCGGCGCGCCAATTATTTGAAGCCTAAAGAAATTGACGTGCGGTCGATTGTTGCAGCTTTGGACTTGCAGCCGGCTCCGATTTATTTGAAGCTCAAAACGTTGGGGAATCCGTGCCGGCGCCAATGCCGGCCGCGAGTGACTGCATCAACATGCTCGATTCCGAGACCAAGGCCGTCGAAACGCCGGAGGACCACGCCGAAGAGCTTCGGCTGTGGCTGCGGCTCTTGACCTGCACGACGCTGATCGAGGGCGAGGTGCGCGGACGCCTGCGGCAGCGGTTCGATGTCACGCTGCCCCGTTTCGACCTGATGGCGCAGCTCGACAAGGCGCCTGACGGCATGACGTTGTCCGATGTCTCCAAGCGCATGATGGTGTCGAACGGCAATGTGACCGGCCTCGTGGAGCGCCTGGTGGAGTCCGGTCATCTCGACCGTCGGACCTCGGAGACGGACCGTCGCGTCCAGGTGATCCGCCTCACGAAGCTCGGGCGTGCCGAGTTTCGCAGGATGGCTGCGGAACACGAGACCTGGATCGCCGATCTCTTCGCCGACCTTTCGCCGAAGGACGTGCGCGAATTGATGCGCCTCTTGGCCAAGACCAAGGCCTCGGCGCAGAAATCGGCCGCGCGGCGCCGGCCATAAACAGGCCGGCCGAGCAGGCCGCCGAACCCCTTTGCCACAGGAAAAAGCACGGCGTGCCCAAAATCCGCTATTGCGCCAAATTGTTTTAAGCCTAAAATGTTTTCCAGATCGTGCTGCCGGGTGCAATCCATGCTGAAAGGAGCGTGCGATGGCCAACGCCGCCAAGGTTCAAGTGTCAGGCCCGTGTGACGGCAATGCCGCGACGGCCCATGTCGATACGTTCGCGCGGCAGCATCTGCCGCCGCGCGAGCTCTGGCCCGAATTCATTTTCACGCGGCCGGAGCTGCGCTATCCCCCGCGACTGAACTGCGTCAGCTATTTCCTCGATCGCTGGGTCGAGCAGGGCCAGGGCGATGCACCTTGCGTCATCAGCCCCGGCGTCAGCTACACCTATCGCGAGCTGCAGGCGCTGGTGAACCGCATTGCCAACGTGCTGGTCGGCAAGCTTGGTCTCGTCCCCGGCGGCCGCGTGTTGTTGCGCTCTGCCAACAACCCCATGATGGTTGCGACCTATCTTGCGGTGATCAAGGCCGGCGGCATCGTCGTAGCGACGATGCCGCTGCTCCGCGCCAAGGAGCTGTCCTATCCGATCCAGAAAGCTGCGATCACGCTGGCACTGTGCGACGGAAAACTCTCCGAGGAGATGGAGAAGGCGAAGCTAGCTGCGCCAGGTCTCGAGCGCGTGGTTTATTGGGGCAATGGCGCCTCCGATTCGCTCGAAGCGCTGATCGCGGATGCGAGCCCGGAGTTCAGGGCTCTCGATACCGCTGCCGATGACATCTGCCTGATTGCCTTCACGTCGGGCACGACGGGCGATCCCAAGGGCACCATGCATTTCCATCGCGACATGCTCGCGGTCTGCGACGGCTATGCGCGCAATATCTTGCGGGCCGAGCAGAAGGATCGCTTCATCGGCTCGGCGCCGCTCGCCTTCACCTTCGGCTTCGGCGGCGTGCTGTTCCCGATGCATATTGGCGCCTCCTTCGTGGTGCTGGAGAAGACGACGCCGGACGACATTCTGAATGCGATCGAGCAGTACAAGACTACGGTCTGCTTCACGGCGCCGACCGCATACCGGGCCATGCTCGGCAAGCTCGCAGGCCGCAACATTGCTTCGCTCCGCAAATGCGTCTCCGCCGGCGAGACGCTGCCCAAGCCGACATTCGAAGCCTGGCTGAAGGCCACCGGCATCAAGCTGATGGACGGCATTGGGTCGACCGAACTGCTGCACATCTTCATCAGTGCGACCGAGGACGAGATCCGTCCCGGCGCCACCGGAAAGCCCGTGCCGGGCTATGAGGCCAAGATCGTCGATGACGAGGGCCGCGACGTGCCGCCTGGAACGATGGGCCGTCTCGCCGTACGCGGGCCGACCGGTTGCCGCTATCTGGCTGACGAGCGGCAGCGGAAATACGTCCAGAACGGTTGGAACATCACCGGCGACACCTATCTGATGGATAGCGACGGCTATTTCTGGTACCAGTCGCGCTCGGACGACATGATCGTGTCGGCCGGCTACAACATCGCGGGTACGGATGTCGAGGCGGCGCTGCTCACGCATCCGGCGGTCGCCGAGTGCGGTGTGGTCGGCGCCCCGGACGAGGCGCGCGGCATGATCGTGAAGGCCTATGTCATCGCCGCGCCCGGCGTGACGCCTGACGCTCAGCTCGTGGCCGAGTTGCAGGAGCATGTCAAACGCGAGATCGCGCCGTACAAATATCCGCGCGCCATCGAGTTCGTGACGCAACTCCCCAAGACCGAGACCGGAAAATTGAAGCGCTTTGCCCTGCGGCAACTGGCGCAGGCTGCCGCAACGTCCTCAGGTGTCGCGGCGGAATGAGAAGAGGATGAAGAATTGTCCGTGACGACGCCGAAAGGCCCGCAACTCGCGGTGCTGCCGACAGCAACCGAGGATGACACCCGTTCGCGGGTGCAGGTGCTCCAGCCGTCGGGGTGGCCGATGCCGAAGGGCTATGCCAATGGCATGGCCGCCGAGGGGCGCATCGTCGTCACGGGCGGGGTGATCGGCTGGGATGCCGAAGAGCGTCTTGCTGACGGCTTTGTCGCGCAGGTGGGGCAGACCTTGAGCAACATCGCCGCGATCTTGGCCGAGGCAGGCGCGAGGCCCGAGCACCTCGTGCGGTTGACCTGGTACGTCGTCGACATGGACGAGTACCTGTCTAACCTGAAGGAGCTCGGCAAGATCTATCGTGCCATCTTCGGCGCGCACTATCCGGCGATGGCGCTGGTTCAGGTCGTTCGCCTTGTGGAGAAGGCGGCGCGCGTCGAGATCGAAGCCACCGCCGTCATTCCACTCTGAATCGCGTCTGGTTCAGCTCGCCTTGTTAGCTCGTCTTGTCAGCTTGCCTTAGCGAGCTCGTCGTCCTCGGGCGAGTTCAGATAGACGCCGGACACGGTGTCGACCCAGCACAGATGGTCGTGCACTTTCTTTACGCCCTCGGCGTTCTCCGCTGCGACGATCGCGGCCTGCCGTGCGCGCTCTTCGGTGATGACGCCGCTGAGATGAACGATACCGTCGCGCACGATCACGTTCAGCCCGAACGGACACCAGTCGTTCTTCTCCATGGTGTCGATGATGCGGCTGCGAATGTGGTCGTCATCGGCGGTCGGATCCGGCACTTCGCGGGCGAGCCCCGCCACCGCCTGCAACAGATTGGCGCGGGACACGATCCCGACGACCTTGTCGCCGCGCACGACCGGCAGCCGCTTCACGTTGTTCCGCTCCATGAGATCGACGATCTCCGCGAGCGCGGTATCCTCCGTGATGGTCACGGGCGAGTCGGTCATCACTTCCGAGACCTTGCGGCCGTGCTCGTGGACGAAGTCGCTGGCGGATTTGCCCGGACCAAGGATGAACCGCAGCCAGCGCCCGCGCTTGCGCCCGGTTCCGATTTCGCTGCGGCGGATGAAATCGCCTTCCGACACCACGCCGACCAGCTTGCCGGTGTCGTCGACCACCGTGAGACCGCTCACATGTCGCTTCAGCATGATATTTGCCGCTTCGACGATGCTGGTGTCGGGGGTTACCGAGATGACCGACCGGGTCATGATCTGGTGGGCGCGCATGGACAACTCCGCTGGCTCTTTGAGATTCCGATGCGCGAAACCTAGCTCGGGTATCGAGGTGCAGTTTGACTCAGGTCAATCGGCGAACACGGTCGACCCTGATTGAGCAATTGTGGTCCGGCTCCGAATTTGATGCAGCTCAAGACGGATTTGAGGTCGAGCCGTATCCTGTTCCCGACGTAGAAACTGAAGCCCGCAGGAATATGAGCTATGAGCGTCGTGCAGATATTTCCACGGGCCGAAGAGCCGGCGGTGCAGGTTCTCCCCGCTGATGCCGTCGCTCGTCCCGAAGCCTCGCCGGTGAGCCCCGAAAGGCTCGAACACACGCCGGTCGCCGCCGGTCCTCAGCCCGGATCGGAACCATATCCTTTTGACCGCGCCCTTCACGCGATGCTGGCGCGGTTCACCGGCGGGATCTCGCCGCTTGCCTTGTCGCTCGCTTGGCTCGATTGGAGTTCGCATCTCGCCGCGGCGCCGCAGCGGCACATGGAGATTTCCCGCACCGTTCTTCGCGATATCGGCCGGCTGGCGGAAGCCGCCGCGCACGCAGCGTCACCGCAGCAAAAGCCGTGGTCCGTGATCCAACCGCAGGGGCGGGATCGCCGTTTCAGTGGACCACAATGGGAGACCCCGCCGTTCAATCTGCTGGCGCAGGCATTTTTGCTAACAGAGAGCTGGTGGCGCGATGCTGCGACGGGCGTGCGCGGCGTGTCGCACGCAAATGAAGCCATCGTCGAGTTCTCGATGCGCCAGATGCTCGACATGCTGGCGCCGTCGAACTTCACGGCGACCAATCCGAAGGTGCTGGAGAAGGCGTTCCAGAGCGGCGGGGAGAATTTCGTCTTCGGCTGGCAGAACTGGTGCAGCGACCTGATGCGCCTGCTCTCCAACGCGAAGCTGGCGGACGACGCGCAGTTCGTGGTCGGCAAGACGGTGGCGGTGTCACCCGGCAAGGTCGTCT
Organism: Bradyrhizobium sp. USDA 4354; assembly: GCF_054060315.1. Taxonomy (NCBI): domain Bacteria; kingdom Pseudomonadati; phylum Pseudomonadota; class Alphaproteobacteria; order Hyphomicrobiales; family Nitrobacteraceae; genus Bradyrhizobium; species Bradyrhizobium sp. USDA 4354. The sequence goes on from NZ_JBSSDC010000001.1 coordinate 4,073,797, forward strand.
ACCGCAACGAGCTGATCGAGCTCATTCAGTACCATCCGACCACCGCGCAGGTGCGGCCCGAGCCGATCCTGATCGTGCCGGCCTGGATCATGAAATATTACATCCTCGATCTCTCGCCGCAGAACTCGCTGGTCAAATATCTGACTGGCCAAGGCTTCACCGTGTTCGCGATCTCCTGGCGCAATCCGGATACGAGGGATCGGGATCTCGCCTTCGATGACTATCGCAGACTGGGCGTCATGGCGGCGCTGGACGTGATCGGACTGGTCATGCCGGGTCGGAAGACCCACGCGCTCGGCTATTGTCTGGGAGGCACATTGCTCTCGATCGCCGCCGCCGCGATGGAGCGCGACGGTGATAACCGCCTCGGCACCGTCACTCTCCTTGCCGCGCAGACCGATTTCACCGAGGCCGGGGAGCTGACGCTCTTCGTCAACGAGAGCCAGGTGACCTTTCTCGAAGACATGATGTGGCAGCGCGGTTATCTCGACACGACGCAGATGGCCGGCGCCTTCCAGCTGTTGCGCTCCAACGAGCTGATCTGGTCGCGGCTGTCACACGATTATCTGATGGGCGAGAGTGCACCGCCGAGCGACCTGATGGCCTGGAACGCCGACGCCACGCGGCTGCCTTATCGCATGCATTCGGAGTATCTGCGCAAGCTTTTCCTCGACAACGATCTGGCGGGAGGGCGCTATCGCGTCGGAGGCAGGAGCATTTCGCTCTCCGATATTCATGCCCCGATGTTCGTGGTCGGCACGCTCGCCGATCACGTGGCGCCATGGCGATCCGTCTACAAGATCCACTATCAGGTCGATGCCGACGTGACGTACCTGTTGACCAGCGGCGGTCACAATGCCGGCGTCGTGGCGCCTCCGGAGGAGCCCGGCCACAGCTATCAGGTGCTGACCAAGGCTGCTGATGCGCCCTATGTTGGTGCGGATGAATGGCTGAAGCTGGCTCCGCGGGTTGAAGGCTCGTGGTGGCCGGAATGGACCAAATGGCTGGCGGCACGCTCAGGCGCCCCGTGCGATCCGCCGCAGATCGGACTTGGAGATGCCCTCGGCCTCCCGGATGCGCCGGGGGACTACGTCCACACCTAGAACGGGATGAGATCAGGTTTAATTGCTGCAATGGAGGTGCACTCCCTCTCCCGCAAGCGGGAGAGGGAAACGAATCGCGGCGACCGATTCAATCTAAAGCCAGATCTAATCTATGGCGCGATGACGACCATCCCGATCTCATCGCGGTTTAGATCTCCGGCTCGGAGCTCGGCGCGAGGTCGGAGGAGCGGAAGGGCTTGGCCTTGTCCAGTTTCCGGTAGGCCACTGACGCCGTTCGCAACAGCTTCTTTTGCCGCTTGCGATCGAGGAAACGCTTGCCGGCATTAAGGCCAGCGCCGTTCAAGGACGCAGCCAGTGCTTGCCCTCGTGCATCGTCGTTCAATTGTCCGAGCGACCGTTGCGCCTTGCGCAATTGCTTGAGGATGGACTTCTGCTTCGTCGCCGCCCCATCGGCGAACAGATCCGCAAGCGACTCGATCGAATAGGTCAGCCGCTTGTTGAGGAGCCGCAGCTTGTGCCGTTTCTCGACATCGAGCCTCTTCAGCTTCCGGGCTTTCTTGAGCAGCGTCGTTTCCCACTCGGTCAGCCGTTCCGTCGCGTGGTCGGCGAGCGTGCGGCGGCGCAATCGGATGGCTTCCTTGCTGCGCCGGGTCGACCAGGGGCCGCTATCGATCCACGTTGAGGTCTGCTCGACCAGGCGGCGGTAACGTGCGGATTGCAGCGCGCGCGCCAGCAGCCGGTGGCTCTCGGCCCGTTTCTCGTCCCAGTGCTGAAGCTCGGCGACCACGGCAAGCTCGTCGCCACTCTCGGCGACGACCCGCTCGATTGCCACGTCAAGGTCCCGCACCATGCCGAGCTGGCCGTTCAGCCATTTCAGTTCGGCCCAGACATTCGGCCGCAGGGCATCGTCGACCATTGGCGCGAAGAAGCGGATGGCAGTTCGCAGATGCGTCAGTGCGATGCGGATCTGGTGCAGCGCGTCGGGATCGCCGCGGCAGGTGCCGTCGTGCTGAGCGAGCACGGCGTCCAGGTGACGGCGGGCGATGATCCGGAACGCCGTATCGCAGGCCATGCCGGGGCTGAGGCGGGCGGGCAGGGTGTTACGCCGCGTCGCCGGCTTGGCATGCGTGGTCGCCGTCGAGCTAGTGGTGGGTCGCGATATCCTTGATCGCATCAATCAGATTGCCCTTTTTGCCCCACAGCGATCGCGTCCCGGCAGTTCTGGAGCGTCTGCTCCGGTGTCCCGGATGCATCGATGGTCGCCCAGCCGACATGGCCGATATTATAGTGCTCTTGCAGCGCGGCAACCTCTTGCGTGGCATCCGATGCGTCTCCCTGGCGGCTTCCGATTCGCGCTTGCCGGGTCGCGAGGTCTGCGATCAGGAACAGACCGTTCAGCGACACATTGCGCTCGCGCGCGAGCGCGGCGATCGCGTCGCGTTCGTCCTCACGAGCAAATACGCCGTCGATGATCGCCGAATGGCCCTGCGCCAGCACCCGCCGGGCGTGCTGAGCCAGCATGTCGTAGACGCGGGCCGTGACCTCCGGCGTATAGGCGGATGGCGGCAGGCGATGCGTGTCCTCGACTCCGAACATTTGCTTGCGGACGAGATCGCTGCGCAGCACGACGGCTCCCGGCTGCGGCGGGACGAGCGGGGCGAGCGCATGCGCCAAGACCGTCTTTCCGGTGCCGGACAGTCCGCCGACCGCAATCAGACGCGGAGCGGGAGGATGGATCAGCATCCTGGCGAGCTCAAAATAGCGCTGTGCCTGGTCAACAATGCCGGAAGCATCGGAATGCGGCCGCTTTAGCCGTGCCAGGGCAACCTGGGCGCGGATCGCCGCCCGGATCGACATGAACAGCGGCAGGGCCGAGAGCGCGTCGAGATTGTCGACCGGCGTCGTGGCGAGATAGCGGTTCAGGACCATGTTCGCCGCGCCTGGCTGATGGTGCTGCAACAGGTCCATCAGCGTGAATCCGAGATCGTAGAGCACGTCGACCGTTGCCATCTGCGCATCGAACTCGATCGCATCGAACAGCACGGGCCGATCATCGATCAGAACGATGTTTGCGAGATGCAGATCGCCATGACAGCGGCGCACGAAGCCCTGGCGGCCGCGCTCTGCGAGCAGCGGACGGATTCGTAAGAATGCCGCGTGCGAGGCCTTGCCGAGCTTTTCGATCTGTTCCGCGTTGAAATGTCCGCCGGCCCGCAGACCGTCAGTGTTGCCGTCGATTAGGGCCGGGATGGAGGAGACCCATGCTTTTGCGTCGGCATGCGTCGCCGCCGCGTGCGAAGCCGCGATCGCGTCAGCGGCGGCCGAGGCGAGCTTCGTGTCCAGCGGTCCGGCCTTGGCCAGATGATCGAGGGTCCTGCTTTCGTCGAAGCGCGACATGTCGACCGCATACTCGATCGGTCGACCGGCGCCGTCGACCTTCACCGATCCATCCGGCTCCTCCGTGATCGCCACGACGCGGTGATAGATCTGCGGCGCCAGGGGCCGGTTGATCCGGATCTCTTCCTCGCAAGCCGCCTTGCGCTTCTCGAGCGTCGAATAGTCGAGGAAGGGAAACCGGACCGCGCGCTTGATCTTCAGCGCGCGCTTTGCGTCCAGGAACACCGAGGCAGCATGCGTGTCGATGCGCCTCACGCTGGGATGGTCGGTCAGCATCGCAAAGATGCGCTCCTGAGCCGCCGTCTCATCCTTCATCGAAGCGGACATGGCAAGCACCGTCAGGGCGTCAGCACGGCCGCGCCGAGAATCTGGCCGTTCCGCAGCATGCTCAGAACCTCGTTGGCCTGATCGAGCGGAAACGCCGTCGTCTCGGTGCGCACGCCGGCTTGTGGAGCGATCTTTAAAAAATCGAGGCCATCCTGTCGGGTCAGATTGGCGACCGAGACCAGCTGCCGTTCCTGCCAGAGCAAGTCATACGGAAAGCTTGGAATGTCGCTCATGTGGATGCCGGCGCATACGACGCGACCGCCTTTGCGGACGGCGCGCAACGCCGCCGGGACAAGCTCGCCGGACGGTGCGTAAATGATGGCGGCGTCGAGCGGCTCGTCGGGCATTTGGTCCGATGATCCGGCCCAGACCGCGCCGAGGCGGCGCGCAAGGTCTTGTGCAGCGGTGTCGCCGCCTCGCGTGAATGCATGAACGGATCGTCCCTGCCAAACCGCGACTTGCGCGATGATGTGGCCGGCCGCGCCAAAGCCATAGAGGCCGAGCCTGTCGGCGGGGCCGGCCAGGACCAGCGAGCGCCAGCCGATCAGCCCTGCGCACAGCAGAGGCGCAATCTCCACGTCGCTGCCGGCCTCACCGAGCGGAAAAGCGTAGCGCGCGTCGGCGATGGTGTGGGTTGCGTAGCCGCCGTCGCGCGTGTAGCCGGTGAATAGCGGCGCGTCACACAGGTTCTCCATGCCTTCCCGGCAGAAGCGACACTTTCCGCAGGTGAAGCCGAGCCAGGGAATGCCGACCCGGTCACCAGGCGCATGTGTTGTCACATTCGGCCCTACGAGATCGACCCGGCGGACGATCTCGTGGCCAGGCACGATCGGATAGCGAATCTCGGGCAACTCGGCATCGACGAGATGAAGATCGGTCCGGCATACGCCGCAGGCGCTGACCTTCACCCGGATCTGGCCCTCGCCTGGCCTCGGGTCAGGCCGCTCCTCCATCTGGAGCCGTGCTCGTGGGGCCGGTAACACCATCGCACGCATGAGTCTCTCCGGGGCGAACCGCTCCGATTGAGCTATTCATAGAATGACCGAGCCACCAGTCCTTGACGTCGGTCAACGCCTGTTCCCGGGCGGCCGGATGAAGCTTCCTCCTGCCTTGACGAGGATCAAGCGTCTCAACGCGAGCCGGCCTATTGTGGTGACTGAGGAGAATTCCGATGCCCATCAAGGACGTCTTTCTGCCCCTTGTCGGCCAGCCGCGCGGGCCAGCCCTGGTTGCGATCGAGAAATGCGTGGCTGTCGCCGCCGATCTCGGCGCCAGGATCACCGCGCTCGCGCTCGAGGAAGAAGATGTTTTCGAGCGGCCGAAGGTGATGCTGCCTTACGATCGCGATTCCGTGCAGGCGAGCCCCGGGGCCGGCGACATGCAACAGCTCCTGAATGCCTTCACCGACGCAGCTTCGCGGGCCAACATTCGCGCCCGGAGCCGGTCGGGTAAGGTGCCTGCAGATCAGATCGGAGCGATCTTGGCCGAGCATGCTCGCTTCGGCGACCTCACGCTGGTTCCGGTGAAACCGCACGACAGTCGAACAGAGGGCATTGTCGAGACCTTCTTGTTCGAATCCGGCCGGCCTCTTCTGCTCTGTCCCGAACATCTCGCGGACGAACTTCGGCCCGAATTCGAAGACGTCATGATTGCCTGGGATCACTCTGCGCGCGCCGCGCGTGCGGTCGGCGACGCGTTGCCTATTCTTCGGGCTGCCACCTCGGTTCGTGTGGTGACCGTGGCGGAGGACAAGACTGACGCGGTCATGCAATCCGGAACGACTCTCGTCGATCATTTGCGGGAACACGGGGTCTATGCCTCGTTCGAAACGACCAAAGGCGGCGGCAGCTCGATCGGCAAGGTACTGGGAAGCTGGGCGAATTCCCATGGCATCGATGCGATCGTGATGGGCGCCTATCATCATTCGCGCCTGAACGAGATCGTATGGGGCGGTGTGACAAAGACCGTCATTGGCCAGCCACCGTGCTGGGTTATGATCTCGCATTAGGCTTCTTCTTCTAGCCTGATCGTCAACCATCGGAACCGCGGCTGACGCGGCGCATTTGCTTTCATGTCGACTTATCGCTTGAACAACCTGCTGTCGCCGCGCTCGGTCGCGCTGGTCGGGGCGAGCGCCCGTCCGGCGTCCGTGGGACGTGCCGTCCTGGAGAACATTCGCAAGGCCGAATTCAAGGGACAGTTTGGCCTGGTCAATCCGCGCCATGCCGAGATCGGCGGCGTCGCGGCGGTGAAGAGCCTGGACAGGTTGGACTTCGTGCCCGAGCTCGTGGTCATCACCGCCCCCGCGAGCGAGATTCCGGACATCGTCAGCCAAGCCGGGCGACGCGGGTCTGCGGGCGCGCTGATCGTCTCGGCCGGGCTCGGCCAGGGACCGGGATCGCTGCACGAGGCTACGAGCGCTGCTGCCCGCAAACACGGCATGCGATTGATCGGGCCGAACTGCCTCGGCATCATGATGCCCGGCGTCAGCCTGAACGCCAGTTTCGCTGCGCACATGCCGGGAGCGGGCAACCTCGCGCTGATTTCGCAATCGGGCGCGATTGCCGCCGGCATGGTGGATTGGGCCGCGCAGCGCGGCGTCGGCTTCTCCGGTATCGTCTCGATCGGCGACCAGATCGACGTCGACATTGCCGATCTGCTCGACCATTTCGCGATGGATCACAAGACCCGCGCGATCCTGCTCTACATCGAGGCTATCAAGGACGCGCGCAAGTTCATGTCGGCGGCGCGCGCCGCCGCGCGCGTGAAGCCCGTCGTCGTGGTGAAGTCCGGCCGCATGGCGCAGGGAGCGAAGGCCGCTGCCACGCATACCGGCGCGCTTGCCGGCGCCGACGCCGTCTACGACGCGGCGTTCCGCCGCGCGGGTGTGCTGCGGGTGTCCGATCTGCGCGAGCTGTTCGATTGTGCCGAGACATTGGGCCGCGTCGAATCGCCGACCGGAAAGCGTCTGGCCATCCTGACCAACGGTGGCGGCATCGGCGTCCTCGCCGTCGATCGATTGGTCGAGCTCGGAGGAATTCCGGCGACCATCTCGGCCGAGGCGCGCAACAAGCTCGATGCGGCGTTGCCGCCGACCTGGTCCGGTGCAAATCCCGTCGACATCGTGGGCGACGCCGACGCCTCGCGCTACGCGGCGGCGCTGGAGGAACTGCTGGCCGATCGCGACAACGACGCAGTCCTCGTCCTCAACGTGCAAACGGCGATCGCCTCGGCCGCCGAGATCGCCACGACCGTGACGGAGCTCGTCGGAAAGTATCGCGAGCAGCACCGCCGATGGGCGAAGCCCGTATTGGCGGCCTGGGTTGGGGCCGATCAGCACATCATTCAGGCACTCTCCGGCGCCGGTGTACCGAACTATCCGACCGAGGACGATGCCGTGCGCGGCTTCATGCATCTAGTCCGGCATCGCGAAGTGGTGGAGGAGCTGAGCCAGGTGCCTCCCGCGATGCCCGATACGTTCGTTCCGGACGCCCGGGGGGCGAGAGAGATCGTCACCGCCGCGATCGCGGACGGCCGCCAGTGGCTCGAGCCTGTCGAGATCAAGCACCTGCTCGAAGCCTACGATATCGCGATGGTGCCGACCTATGCGGCAGCCGATGTCGAGCAGGCGGTGACCTGTGCGAAGGACATCTTCGCGCAGGGTGGCACCGTCGTGCTGAAGATCATGTCGCGCGACATCATCCACAAATCCGATGTCGGCGGCGTCGTGCTCAACCTGACGACCCCGGAGGCCGTGCGTGCGGCGGCCACGGACATTCTTGCGCGAGCTAGAAAGCTGCGGCCCGAGGCCCGCATCGCCGGCGTCATCGTCCAGGCCATGGTCGTCAAGGCAAAGGCGCGCGAGCTGATCCTTGGCTTGGCCGACGATCCGACCTTCGGCACGGTTGTCGTTTTCGGTCGCGGCGGGACGGCGGTGGAGATCATCAACGACAAGGCGCTTGCGTTGCCGCCGCTCGATCTGCAACTGGCCCGCGACCTGATTGACCGCACGCGCGTGTCGCGGCTGCTAAAAGCCTATCGTGATGTGCCGGCGGTCAAGCAAGACGCCGTCGCCATGGTGCTGGTCAAGCTGGCGCAGATGGCGGCCGACATTCCCGAGATCCGCGAATTCGACATCAATCCGCTGCTGGCGGACGAAACCGGCGTGACCGCGGTGGATGCCCGCGTCGCGGTCGGGTCGCCGCAGCGGAAATTCGTCGGCTCCGGTCCGGCCAATTTCGCCGTTCGCGCCTATCCGTCGCAATGGGAGCGGCGCCTCAAGCTCAAGGACGACTGGCGCATCTTCGTGCGGCCCATGCGCCCCGAGGACGAGCCGACGATCCACGAATTCCTGCGTCACGTGACCGCGCACGACCTTCGCCTGCGCTTCTTCGCACCGATGAAGGAGTTCACCCACGAGTTCATCGCACGCCTGACCCAGCTCGACTATGCACGCGCGATGGCCTTCATCGCATTTGACGAGGCCACCGGCGAAATGGTCGGCGTCGTCCGGCTCCATTCGGACTCGATCTATGAGAGCGGCGAATACGCGATCCTGCTGCGGTCCGATCTCAAGGGCAGGGGGCTCGGCTGGACCCTCATGCAGCTGATCATCGACTACGCCCGGTCGGAAGGATTGAAGACCATATCGGGCGACGTGCTCCAGGAGAACACCGTCATGCTCGACATGTGCCGGCAGCTCGGCTTCGAGGTCAAGCCGGATCCGGCCGAGCCTGATATTTGCGACGTCAGGCTGAGACTTTGAGCTCGCCCGTTAGGAGCGCGCTTCGGCCGAATTTGCATCGGCGGACGTCTTGGTCGTTGTCCGCAAATTCTTGATGAGGATCGCGATCAGCGGCACCAGCACCGGCACGATCGTGCTGAGCGGATGATGCACTGCGCCTGACACCTGCGCCTGGAGCGCACGCGCCTCGAGCTGGAGAGCCTCGACGGAGGCGCCGTGAATTTCGTTGGCGAGCTCGATGTCACGCCCTGACGGAGCGCGGCCGGCGATCAGGAAGAGAGCGGCCGCGATAACGAAATTGACGGCGCCGAGGATGGCAGCCGCGGCAATCGTGCTCCAGATCTGCACCAGCGCGAAATAGGCCGACAGCTCCAGCATCAGGAGCCCGAACGCGGCGATCAGCGCCGCGAAGGCGCGCAGGCCGAGGCCGGTCAGCAAATGGCGCAGCCTGATATCCGCGATGATCCTGTCGGTGCGCCACAGCACGCGCAGATGTTTGACGATATTCTCGGTATTCACCTAGTGTCTCCTCAGCATGAAGCCGACAACCACGCCCAGCGCGAAGGCGGACGCGAGCGATGTGATCGGACGCTCCGCGATCAGACCCTGGAGCTGCTCCTGCTCTTGGTCGACTGTCTCGCCGAGCTCGGCAAGCGCGGCCCTGATCTGATCGGCTAGCGCCTCGGCGCGATCTTTCGAGCTCTCGAACATCTCCTCGCCGGCGGTGCTTAGCAAGCGTGTGACGTCGACCTTCAGCGCCCGCAATTCTTCGCTCATCCTGTCGCTGTCGAACATGGAGTTGGTGTCCTCATTGAATCGCATTGAGCCTAAGACCCGCCCGCGCGATCGCGCTTGATTTGCGTCAAGAGGCCGGGCGTGCTCGGGGTCTTGAGACAGGTCAAACCGGCCGCCACATGCTGGCCTAGAAATACCGGCTGAATGGGGACCAATTGTCCCGACGAGGTGGAAGCGTGAACCACGAACCGCTGCTACGCGCGACGCCGTCCGGCGACGTGCTGAAATTGCGCCCTGAAGGGCCGTGGACAGCCGCCAACGTGGTGACGCTCGAGACGTTGTCCCGGTCGGTCGGGGCCGACGTCGATCGCTCGCGCGTCGTAACCCTGGACATGTCGGGCATCAGCGCACTCGACACGCTCGGCGCCTGGGTCCTGGAAAAGCTGTCGCGCAGGGCCGCATCGGCGGGCAGATCGGCCGAATTCGTCGGCGTCGCCGACCATTTCAGCGGGCTGATGGACGAGGTGCGCCAGGTCAACCGCCACACACCGGCTCCGGCGGCTGCGCCCAATCCAGTTCTGGCGAGGCTGGGCGATCTCGGCAAGTCGACGGTCGGGGCGCGGGAAGACATCACGATCTTCCTCCAGATGCTCGGCGCATTGTTCATGGCGGTGATCGGGGTGCTGCGACGGCCGCGTTCGCTGCGGCTGACGTCGCTGGTGTATCAGCTCTACCGCATCGGGTGGCAGGCGATCCCCATCGTCGCGCTGATCACCTTCCTGATCGGCGCGATCATCGCCCAGCAGGGCTTCTTTCATTTCCGCAGATTTGGCGCGGAGTCCTACACCGTCGACATGGTCGGCATCCTGGTGCTGCGTGAGCTCGGCGTGCTGATCGTCGCCATCATGGTCGCGGGCCGGTCGGGAAGCGCCTACACCGCCGAGCTCGGCTCGATGAAGATGCGCGAGGAGATCGACGCGCTCTCGACCATGGGGCTCGATCCCGTCGACGTCCTGATCCTGCCGCGCGTCGCGGCCCTGGTCATTGCGCTGCCAATCCTCACCTTCATCGGGTCGATTGCCGCGCTCTATGGCGGCGGTCTCGTGGCCCAGTTCTATGGCGACATGGGGCCGGCGATCTACATCGCGCGGCTGCGTGAGGCCATTTCCGTCACTCACTTCGAGGTGGGCATCCTGAAGGCGCCGTTCATGGCGCTGGTGATCGGGATCGTGGCCTGTAGCGAGGGATTGCGCGTCAAGGGCAGCGCCGAGTCGCTCGGGCGGCAGACCACGACGTCGGTCGTGAAGTCGATCTTCCTGGTGATCGTGCTCGACGGCCTGTTCGCTATCTTCTTTGCCTCGATCGGAATGTGACGATGGAGGGACCGCAAGACGAGTTCGCGATCCGCGTCCGTGACCTCGTGGTCGGCTTCGGTCGCCAGACCGTGCTCGACCATCTGTCGCTCGACGTTCGCCGGGGCGAGATCCTCGGGCTGGTGGGGGCGTCCGGCGGCGGCAAGTCGGTCCTGATGCGGACCATCATCGGCCTTATCCCGTGCCGGAGCGGGACCATCGAGGTCATGGGGCAAGCTTCCAGTGGCCACGGCCGAGGCGCGGCCACGGCATGGGGCATCCTGTTCCAGCAAGGCGCGCTGTTCTCCTCGCTGACGGTCCGTCAGAACGTCCAGTTTCCCTTACGTGAAAATCTCGTGCTGTCGCAGGAGCTGATGGACGAGATCGCGATCGCCAAGCTGGAAATGGTCGGCCTGCGCGCCGGGGACGCCGACAAATATCCGGCGGAGCTGTCCGGCGGCATGACCAAGCGCGTGGCGCTGGCGCGTGCGCTTGCGCTCGATCCGCCGATCCTGTTCCTGGACGAGCCGACCTCGGGCCTCGATCCGATCGCCGCCGGCGATTTCGACGCGCTGATCAAGACGCTGCAAAAGACCCTGGAGCTCACCGTGTTCATGGTGACCCATGACCTCGCGAGCCTGACCACGGTCTGCGACCGGGTCGCCGCGCTCGCCGACGGCAAGATCGTGGCCGTCGGCCCGATGCGCGAACTGCTGCAATCCGAGCATCCCTGGGTGCGCGCCTACTTCCACGGCAAACGCTCGCAGATGCTGCAACACGAGATGAGATGAGAGATGGAAACCCGCGCTCCCTACGTGCTGATCGGCAGTTTCGTGCTGGCCGCGATCCTCGCGGTGTTCGGCTTCGTCTATTGGCTGAACAACACCGGCGGCATCGGCCCGCGCACGAATTACCATGTGCAATTCCAGGGGCCGGTGCCTGGCCTCTTGGTCGGCGCCGGCGTGCTGTTCAACGGCATTCGCGTCGGAGAGGTGACCCAGCTCGGGCTCGCGCCTGACAACCCGCGCTTCGTCAATGCGACGATCTCGGTTGCCACGGCGACGCCGGTCCGTACCGACACCAAGGTCGGCCTCGAATTCCAGGGCCTGACCGGCGTGCCGGTGGTGACGTTGGAGGGCGGCGTGATCGTCGCCAAGTCCGGCGAGCTCCCGACCTTGATCGCGGAGGCCGGCGCCGGCCAGAGCATGACGCAGGCCGCGCGCGATGCGCTGCGGCGGGTCGACATGGTGCTTCAGGACAATTCCGGCCCGCTGAAGGACACCATGGCGAATTTCAAGACCTTCTCCGACGGGCTCGCGCGCAACACCGGCAAGATCGACGGCATCCTGGCGGGCCTCGAGAAGATGACCGGCGGCGGCACGCCCGCGCAGAAGATCACCTACGACCTGCGCACACCACAGAATCTCGGACCGGCCGGCAAGACGCTGTCCGCGTCACTGGCGATTCCCGAGCCGACGGCGGTCGCAATGCTGCAGACCCAGCGCATGCTGTTCGCGCCCAGCGGAGACAGGCCGGGCTTTGCCGATTTCCTCTGGGCTGACAGCATTCCGAAATTGGTGCAGGCGCGCCTGATCGATTGCTTCGAGAACTACGACATCGCCCACGCCCCGCTGCGCACGAGCGATCTCGGGCAGGCGGATTACCAGCTCCTGGTCGATATCCGGCGCTTTCGGATCGCGACGGAAGGGGAGACTCGGGCCGAGATCGGACTGTCGGCGCGGATCGTCGACAAGAACGGCAAGGTGATCGCTTCGCGCCTCATCGAGGCCAGCGAAAAGCTCGAGAAGGTCGAACCGGCCGCTTCAGTCGCCGCCTTCGATGCGGCCTTCGCGCGCATCGCGAAGGAGCTGATCGGGTGGACCGTGCAGGCGGTGTGAGGCGGACTATTCCAGCGTCTTCAGGTAGGACAACAGGTCGTGGATCTGGTCCGGGCTGAGCGCGAAGACCGGCATGTCGTCATGACCGGTGTAGATCCCCTCGGCCAGCGCCTCGCCAAGGCTGTCGACCGGATAGCGCCGATGCAGAGTGCGCAGCGGAGGCGCGATCTCGAGCGGACTTTTGGAGACGCGATCGATCGCGTGACAGCGTGCGCAATTGGCCCGAGCAAAAGCCTTGCCGCGTTGTTCGGCCGTCGGGGCCGCCAGCGCAGGCGTAATCAGAAGCAGCCCAATCAGGCCGTGACGCAGTGCGCTTTGCAGCATGGAAAAGTGATCCCGTCGAACCGTGGAGGCAGAATAAGACGCGGATGCCACTCAAATTTGATCTGAGTCAATCGGCTGTGGCGCGGTGCAGTAAAATGCAGCCGCGCGGTGGACACGGCTTGGTGTCGGGGTCAGCCGACGCGAGGAGCGGTGGATGAAGCCTTCCGTGGTCACGATTGAGCCGAACGGGCATTTTTGCGACGATTGTGCCGTACGCGGGGCTGCGGTTTGTTCGTCGCTGGATGCGGCCGAGCTCAGGGAATTCGAGCATCTCGGACGCCGCGTCCATTTTGACTCGGGCGAGACCGTGTTCTCCGAGGAGGACATCACGACCTCGTTCTACAACGTCCTCGAAGGCGTCATGCGGCTGTACAAGCTGCTGCCCGATGGCCGGCGGCAGATCGTCGGCTTTGCCTTGCCCGGTGATTTCCTGGGGATGAATCTGTCCGGCCGGCACAACTTTTCGGCCGATGCGATCGGCGTGGTGAACGTGTGCCAGTTCGCAAAAGCGCCCTTCAGCCGTTTCATCGATGACCGGCCGCAGCTGCTCAGGCGGATCAACGAGCTGGCCATTCGCGAGTTGAGCCAGGCTCGCGACCATATGGTCCTGCTCGGCCGACGCTCGGCCGACGAGAAGGTCGCCACCTTTCTGCTCGGCTGGCGTGAGCGGCTGGTCGCGCTCAAGGGCCTGTCCGACACGGTACCGCTTCCGATGAGCCGCCAGGACATCGCCGACTATCTCGGCCTGACCATCGAAACCGTCAGCCGCACCTTCACCAAGCTGGAGCGTCAGGGTGTGATCGAGATCCTCCATGGAGGCATCAGCCTGCGCGACGCCGCGCGTGTCGAGGCCCTGGCCGCGGCCTGACATTCCGTCGGCAACGGGCGCCGATTTTGATCCCGATCAATGACGCCGGCTCCACCGGGTGCTTGCCCGGCCGGTCTCGGCCGTACGGCAGCGCATCAACGCAACCACGGCTTGCGTAACCCGCAACTCTGCATCGCCCCAAATGCATCGGCGCATCCCTCGGATGCGCCTTCACGGCGTTTTCACGGCAAATGCCTAAAACTGTGTCCATGCTTTCCGGTTGAAAAGCCTGGTAACGTTGACTACGCAGGAACCCCAGTGCCTCGCAGTCTTAGGAGCCGCGGCGTGCCTCAGGACAAGACCGGCGATCCCCGACAGTCGGCGGGCAACAAACTATCGGTCCTGCGCAAGCACCCGATCTTCGCGGATCTGGAGCCGGAGGCGCTCGACCAGCTCTGCCGCTACGCCAAGCATACCACCGTCAAACGCGGTGCGACCATCGCCGCCAAGGGCGATCCCGGCAACAATCTGTTCGCGGTGATCTCGGGTACGGTGAAGATCTCCTCTTCGTCGCCGGATGGGCGGAACGCCATTCTCAATCTGATCGGCCCCGGGGAGATCTTTGGCGAGATCGCAGTGCTCGACGGCGCGCCCAGGTCGGCCGACGCCACTGCCAATACCAATTGCGAGCTTTATATCATCGACCGCCGGGACTTCCTGCCCTTCGTAAAGAGCCAGCCGGCGCTGGCGATGAAATTCATCGAGCTGCTATGCGCGCGTTTGCGCTGGACCAGTCAGCAGGTCGAGCAGGTGATCCTGCAGAATCTGCCGGGCCGGCTTGCGAGTGCGCTGCTCGGTCTCACCGAGGAGCGCAAGCTCGATTCCGGCAGCGGCACGCTCGCCATCACGCAACAGGAGATCAGCGAGATGGTCGGGATGACGCGCGAGAGCATCAACAAGCAATTGCGCGCCTGGGCCGGCCGTAACTGGGTCCGCCTCGAGCACGGCGCCATCGTCGTGCTGGATACCGACGCGCTGCGCGAGCTCACCGAGAGCGGCCTCGACGGCGAGTGACGCCTTTCGCCTAATTGTCGATGATGGCGACGGCGCGGGTCCAGCCCGCGGAGGCGCGCTCGATCTTCACCGGAAAGCACGAGATCGTGAATCCGGTCGAAGGCAGCTGGTCGAGATTGTGCAGCTTCTCGAGATGGCAATAGCCGACGTGCCGTCCCGCCTTGTGGCCCTCCCAGATCAGGCTCGCATTTTTTGTCTCGGCATATTTCTTCGCGGTGTAGACGAACGGCGCGTCCCAGCTCCAGCCGTCGGTGCCGGTCAGGCGCACGCCGCGTTCGAGCAGATACATGGTGGCTTCATAACCCATGCCGCAGCCGGAATTGACGTAATCGGCCTTGCCGAATCTTGCGCCGGCGTTGGTGTTGACGACGACGATCTCCAGCGGCGACAGCGTGTGTCCGATGCGCTTCAGCTCTTTCTCGACATCCTCGGCATTCGCCACGTAGCCGTCGGGCAGATGCCGGAAGTCGAGCTTCACGCCGGGCTGGAAGCACCATTCCAGCGGTACCTCGTCAATGGTCCATGACCGCTCGCCCCGGTTCATGGTCGGATGGAAGTGCCAGGGCGCATCGAGATGGGTGCCATTGTGGGTGGATAGCGACACCTGCTCGACGGCCCAGCCCTGGCCGTCCGGAAGGTCTTTCGCCTTGAGGCCGTCGAAGAACTGCAGCATGCGCGGCAGGCCCTGCTGGTGATCGATATACTGGATCGTCGGGTGATTGCCGGGCGGATCGGCGGTCACGTCGTTTGCAAGCGGCACCGAGATATCGACTAGCTTCCGCGGCATGGGCATTTCCTCAAGGCGGTCCGGAGTTTCCGCCATCTTGAGGGGCCGCCATTCGCAGCGTCAAGTCACGTGGCGGCGACGCCAACCCGGCTGGTCGTCCACATGAATTGCGCCAGATCGATCGATGCAACTCTTGCATCGATCGATGCCGGATTTGGCTTGGACAGAGAATGCCGCCCCGCCCTAGGGACGACAATGGCGCTTGACTTCACACCTGAAGTGGAGCGACCCAAGGCGGCCTGCAGCCGGCCCGACAACGATATAATCAATCCAATCGACCAGGAGGAAAGCCCAGATGAAGACGCTCACCGGTATCATCACAGCCGTTGCACTGGCGGTCTCAGCGCCCCTGGCGACCGCACGCGATTTCCGCTCCGCCGACGTCCACCCCGCCGATTACCCGACCGTCGAGGCTGTCAAGTTCATGGGCAAGCAGCTCGCGGCGGCGAGCGGCAACAAGCTCGGCGTGAAAGTGTTTCCGAATGGCGCCCTGGGCTCGGAAAAGGACACGATCGAGCAGCTCAAGATCGGCGCGCTCGACATGATGCGGATCAACGCATCGCCGCTGAACAATTTCGTGCCTGAGACCATCGCGCTGTGCCTGCCCTTCGTCTTCCGGGATACGCAGCACATGCGCACCGTCCTCGACGGCCCGATCGGCGATGAGATCCTGGCGGCCATGGAGCCCGCAGGCCTGGTCGGCCTTGCCTATTACGACAGCGGCGCGCGGTCGATCTACACCGTCAAGGCACCGGTCAAGTCGCTCGCCGACCTCAAGGGGCTGAAGATCCGCGTCCAGCAGTCCGACCTGTGGGTCGGCATGATCCAGAGCCTCGGGGCCAACCCGACGCCGATGCCGTATGGTGAGGTCTATACCGCGCTCAAGACCGGCCTCGTGGACGCTGCCGAGAACAACTGGCCGTCCTATGAATCCTCGCGTCACTTCGAGGCCGCCAAGTTCTACAACATCACCGAGCACTCCCTCGCTCCCGAAGTTCTCGTGATGTCGAAGAAGGTCTGGGACACGCTGAGCAAGGATGATCAGGCCATGATCCGCAAGGCGGCCAAGGAATCGGTGCCCGTCATGCGCAAGCTCTGGGACGAGCGTGAGCAGGCCTCCCGCAAGACTGTCGAGGCGACTGGCGTTCAGGTCGTCACGATCGCCAACAAGGCGGAGTTCGTCGACGCGATGAAGCCGGTGTACCAGAAGTTCGCAGGCGACGAGAAGCTGCAGAGCCTCGTCAAACGGATCCAGGACACGAAGTAAGACAGGGCGAGGACCGGATCCGGCGTCGCTGCGAGGCGGCACCGGATCCCGCAAGGAGGCGCGGGATGACAGACCCACACGTCGCAAGCCACGAGCAGGGGGCCGTAGCGGCGCGCCCGTCCACCGGCTTGCTGTCGCGGATCAATGCTCCCGTCGCGCGCCTTGGCATGTACCTGTCGGTGACGGGCCTGCTCGTCATCGTCGCCATCGTTTTCTACCAGGTGTTCGGACGTTACGTGCTCAACTCCAGCCCGACCTGGACGGAGAACCTGGCGCTGGTCCTCATCCTCTATGTCACGCTGATCGGCGCCGCCGTCGGCGTGCGCGATGCCGGGCACATCGGCATGGACAGTCTGCTGGTCATGCTTCCCGATCACCTGCGGGAGAAGATCGAGATCGTGATCCACGTTCTGGTGGCCGTGTTCGGCATTGCGATGGCCTATAACGGCTGGATCCTCGGGGCATCGGTCGGCACCGTGAAAATCCCCAATCTCGGCCTTCCCGAGGTCATCCGCTATGTGCCGCTGACCGCCTCCGGGATCCTGATCGTCTCCTTCTCCATCGAGCACATCATTGCTCTCCTGCGCGGCGAAGAGGTCGTCCCCTCATGGAACTGATCATTCTCGGCGCCACTTTCTTCGGCTTCCTGATCCTGGGCGTGCCGGTCGCCTTCGCGATCGGCCTGTCGGCGATCTGCACCATCCTCTACGAAGGCCTGCCGGTCGCAGTCATCTTCCAGCAGATGATGTCGGGGATGAACATCTTCTCGTTCCTCGCCATCCCGTTCTTCGTCTTCAGCGGTGAGCTGATGCTGCACGGCGGCGTCGCCGACAAGATCGTGCAGCTCGCCAAGAATCTTGTCGGACACATCCGCGGGGGGCTCGGCATGTCGAACGTGGTCGCCTGCACGCTGTTTCGGCGGCGTCTCCGGCTCGCCCGTGGCCGACGTCTCGGCGATGGGCGCGGTGATGATCCCGATGATGAAGAAAGAGGGGTTCGACACCGACTACGCCGTCAACGTCACCACCCACGCCTCGCTGGTCGGAGCCTTGATGCCGACCAGCCATAACATGATCATCTATGCGCTGGCGGCCGGCGGCAAGGTCTCGATCGGCGCGCTGATCGCCGCGGGCCTCCTGCCGGCACTGGTGCTGATGGTGTGCATGCTGGTCGCCGCCTACGCGGTCGCGGTGAAGCGCGGTTATCCCGCCGGCAAGTTCCCGGGCTGGGCCGAGGTCTTCCGCTCGCTCGCGGCCGCACTGCCGGGACTGCTGATCGTCGGCATCATCCTGGCGGGCATCCTGTCCGGCGTCTTCACGGCAACCGAATCGGCGGCCATCGCGGTCACCTACACGATCCTGCTGACCTTCTTCATCTACCGCACCATGACCTGGGGCAACTTCCTGCGCGCCGCTGCCAAGGCGGTGAAGACGACGGGCGTGGTGCTGCTGCTGATCGGCGTTTCCACCATGTTCCAGTACCTGATGGGGCTTTACGAAGTCGCCGATTTCGCCGGCGACCTCATGAGCAAGGTGTCGACGCAGCCCTGGATGATCTTCCTGCTCATCAACATCATCCTGTTCGTGCTCGGCACGTTCATGGACATGGCCGCGACCATCCTGATCTGCACTCCGATCTTCCTGCCGATCGCGATGAAGGCGGGTATGGATCCGGTGCAGTTCGGCATGCTGATGCTGATCAATTGCGCGCTCGGCCTCAACACGCCGCCGGTCGGAACCACGCAGTTCGTGGGCTGCGCCATCGGCGGCATCTCGGTTGGTGCCGTGATGCGCACCATCCTGCCGTTCTACGCTGCGCTCATCGCAGCTCTGATGTTCGTGACCTATGTCCCTGCATTCTCGCTGTGGCTGCCGCGCCTCTTGATGGGCTACAAGGGCTAGCAGCACCAGGGAGACGCTATCAGTGACGGACTATCGCAAGCTATTCGATCTCACCGGCAAGACCGCGATCGTTCTCGGCGCCGCTTCCGGCATCGGCAAGTCGTCGGCCGAGGCGCTGGCCGGGCTCGGTGCCCGCGTCGTCTGCGCCGATCGCGCGCTTGATGCGGCGGAGGCGACCGCCGCCGGCATTCGCGACAAGGGCGGCTGGGCGGAAGCAGCGAATTGCGACGCCGCAAGCGCTGCGGACGTCAACGCGCTGGCCAGAACCGTGATGCAGAAATTCCCGCGGCTCGACATCGCGGTGACGACGCCCGGGCTCAACATCCGCAAGACCATCCTCGACTACACCGAGGAGGATCTCGACCGCGTCCTCAACCTCAACGTCAAGGGCACGGTGTGGTTCTTCCAGGCTTTCGGCCGCATCATGGTCGAGCAGAAGGGCGGCAGCATCATCGCCTGCTCCTCGGTGCGCGCCGTCACCATCGAGCCGGGCCTCGGCGTCTACGGCTCGACCAAGGCAGCGATCGGTCTTCTCGTAAAGGGCTTCGCCTCCGAGGTCGGCCATGCCGGCGTGCGCGTCAACGCGATCGCGCCCAGCATCGCCGAGACCGCGTTGACCGGCCCGTTCAAGCAGCGCCCCGACATCTACAATCTTTACGCCGGCCACACCGTGTTCAACCGCTGGAGCAGCGCCGACGAGGTCGCCGCCGCCGTGGCCTATCTCGCTTCCGACGCCGCGAGCTATGTCAGCGGCAGCACGCTGTTCGTCGATGGCGGTTGGACCGCCGTCGACGGCCCGCCGACCGGGCTCACCCAGCTGCATAAGTAGGGCAGGCACCGCTCGTACGGGATTGCGCCTGCGCGCAACGGCCATTGTTCGACCTGACCGAGCCGTCTTCGCGATCGCAGCAGGAACCTGCGGCGCGTGCGCTTTGAGCAAATCGCATGGGGCTTGCCGGATAAATGCGCTCGGCTGGCTGGTATTTTGGTGTTACGAACTGGGACATGAACCAGCACGCCAAGATCGAAATCCGCCATTCGACCTGTCCGCATGATTGCCCCTCGGCCTGTGCCCTCGATGTCGAGGTGGTCGAGGGCCGCAGCATCGGCCGCGTCCGCGGTTCGAAAAAGCAGACCTATACGGCCGGCGTGGTCTGCGCCAAGGTTGCCCGTTACGCCGAGCGCATCCATCACCCCGAACGGCTGATTTATCCGATGCGCCGAACGGGTGCGAAGGGCTCCGGGCAATTCGTGCGCATCTCCTGGGACGAGGCGCTGGACGAGATCGCGGAGCGGTTCAATCAGGCCGAGCGCGAGTTCGGCGCGGAATCGGTCTGGCCCTATTACTACGCCGGCACGATGGGCCTCGTGATGCGCGACGGCCTCAACCGCCTCACCCATGTGAAGAAATATTCGCGCTTCTATCAGACCATTTGCGCCAACGTCGCGCGCATCGGCTATGCGATCGGCACCGGCAAGATCGCCGGCGTCGATCCGCGCGAGATGGCGCTGTCCGATCTCGTGGTGATCTGGGGCACCAATCCCGTCAACACCCAGGTCAACGTGATGACGCACGCCTCCCGCGCCCGCAAGGAGCGCGGCGCCAGAATCGCGGCGGTCGACATCTACGACAACGAGACCATGAAGCAGGCCGACATCAAGATCATCCTGCGCCCCGGCACCGACGGCGCCTTCGCCTGCGGCGTGATGCATGTCCTGTTCCGCGACGGCTATGCCGACCGCTCCTACATGGACAAATACACGGACTGCCCGGCCGAGCTCGAGGCGCATCTGAAGACGCGCACGCCGGAATGGGCGTCGAACATTTGCGGCGTGCCGGTGGCGGAAATCGAGGCCTTTGCCAAGGCGGTCGGCGAGACCAAGCGGACCTTCCTCCGCCTCGGTTACGGCTTCACCCGCTCGCGCAACGGCGCGACGCAGATGCATGCTGCGCTCTGCATCCCCGCGGTGACCGGCGCCTGGCAATATGAAGGCGGCGGCGCCTTCTTCAACAATTACGCGCTGTGGCATTTCAACGAATCCATCATCGAAGGCCACGACGCGATCGACAAGTCCACGCGCGCGCTCGACCAGTCGCAGATCGGCCGCATCCTCACCGGCGACGCCGAAGCGCTCCAAGGCAAAGGCCCGGTCAAGGCGATGCTGATCCAGAACACCAACCCGATGACGGTGGCGCCGGAGCAGGCGCTGGTGCGCCAGGGCTTTGCGCGCGAGGATCTGTTCGTCGCGGTGCACGAGCAGTTCATGACCGAGACCGCGCAAATGGCCGACATCGTGCTCCCGGCGACCATGTTCATGGAGCACGACGACCTCTATTACGGCGGCGGCCACCAGCACATCTCGGTCGGGCCGAAGCTGATCGACCCGCCAGGCGAATGCCGCTCCAACCACGAGGTGCTGCAGGCGCTGGCGCGGCGGCTCGGCGCCAAGCATCCCGGTTTCGAGATGACGCCGCGCGAATTGATCGACGCGACGCTGAAGCTTAGCAATCACGGCGACATCGCCGGCCTCGAAGCCGATATCTGGCGCGACCTGCAGCCGGATTTCCGCACATCCCATTATCTCGACGGCTTCGCTCATGCCGACGGCAAATTCCATTTCAAAGCCGATTGGGCGCATCCGCCGTTCGGCCAGACGATGGGCGATTTCGACAAGATGCCTGATCTGCCGGACCATTGGGCGGTGATCGAGCACACCGATCAGGCCCATCCATTCCGGCTCGCCACCAGCCCGTCGCGCAGCTTCCTCAACACCACCTTCAACGAGACGCCGTCCTCGCAGGCGCGCGAGGGCAGGGCCAGCGTGATGATCCATCCGCTCGATGCGGCCGCGCTTGGCATCGCCGATGGCGATGCGGTGACGCTCGGCAACAGCCGCGGCGAGACCACGCTGGTCGCGACGCTGTTCGAGGGCGTGCGGCGCGGCGTGCTGATCGCCGAATCCGTTCACCCGAACAAGGGCCACATCGGCGGCCGCGGCATCAACACGCTGACGGGTGCGGACACCATCGCCCCGATCGGCGGCGCCGCGTTCCACGACAACAAGGTCTGGATCCGGAGAGCGGTCGCCTGAGCGCGCCCGCGATCGCGGCGTAATTTGTGTCGAGGCGCTAAAGCGGCGCCGCGCCGCAGTTTGCGCTTGCACCTCTCGCCCAAGCTGCCGCAAATGGCTGCAAACGGGAGCTAAGGAAGCGAGCGTGCCATGACCGACACCACAGCTGTCATCACCGAGAAGCGCGGGCAGGCGTTCTGGATCACCATCAACCGACCGGAGAAGCGCAACGCGCTGAACGGTGACGTCATCGCCGGCATCAGCAAAGGCTATCGCGACGCGCACGACGATAAGGATGTCCGCGTCATCGTGCTGACGGGCGCGGGCGACAAGGCGTTCTGCGCCGGCGCGGACTTGCAGAATTCCGGCGCGGCCTTCGCGATGGATCATTCCAAGCCGAATGTCGACTATGCCGATCTGCTGCGGCTGTCGCAGAACGCCACCAAGCCTGCGATTGCGCGCATCAGTGGCGTCTGCATGGCCGGCGGCATGGGCCTGCTCTGCATGACCGACATGGCGATTGCGGCGGATCACGTCGTCTTCGGCCTGCCCGAGGTGAAGGTGGGCGTGTTCCCGATGCAGGTGCTGAGTCTGCTCCAGCGCATCGCGCCGCCGCGTCTCGTCAACGAATGGGCGCTCACGGGCGAACCGTTCGACGCCAAGACCGCGCAGGCCGCGGGCCTCCTCAACTACGTCGTGCCCACGGCTGAGCTCGACGCCAAGGTCGACTGGCTGATCGGCCGCATCGTCGACAAGTCCCCGACAGCGATCCGCCGCGGCAAATACGCCATGCGCGCGATCGCTGCGATGTCGTTCGACGAGAGCATCGCCTACACCGAAAGCCAGATCGCGCTGCTCGCGATGACCGAGGACGCGAAGGAAGGGCTGAAGGCGTTTAGCGAGAAGCGCAAGCCGGTCTGGACGGGAAGGTAGAGGGGCCGAGCTGGTTCGAACTGCTTGTTATCCGTCATCCTGAGGTGCGAGTGATGGGGCGCGTCGCGCCCCATCGGGAGCCTCGAAGGATGTACGGCCGAGATGCAGCCGGGCCGTCGCCCTTCGAGGGCCACTGAAGAAGCGGCCACCTCAGGGTGACGGAGATGGTTTAGCGCGAACGCGCTCAGGAATGAGTCTACCCCGCATTCGCCTTCAGCCCCGCCGCCTGGATGCCCGCCACCGCACAGGCCTCGTCGTTGTCGGAGGTGTCGCCGGAGACGCCGACGGCGCCGAGCAGCGTTGCGCCGTCCATGATCAAGACGCCGCCGGGGACCGGCACCAGCGCGCCTTTTGCGATCGTGTTCACGGCGTCGATGAAATAGGCCTGCTCCTGCGCGCGCTGGAACAGGGCCCGCGAGCCCACGCCCATGGCGAGCGCGCCATAGGCCTTGCCGTGGGCGATCTCGCCGCGCATCAGGCTGGTGCCGTCCTGCGCGGCGGCGAGCTTGAGCACGCCGCGGGCATCGAGGATGATGACGACCAGCGGCTTCAGCTTGAGCTCGCCGGCCTTCGCGAAGGCGGCGTCGAGGATCTTGCGGGCGGTGTCGAGCGTGAGGTCAGCCATGGCTGGTTTCCTTTGCGGCTTGAGAAGTGGAATGGGTCTTGGCGCGATCGAGGCTCATCGCCAGCACGCGTGCGACGTGAAGCGCCTCGCGTTGCGTGCCGTCATGGATCTGGTGCCGGCAGGAGGTGCCATCGGCGACGACCAGCGTATCCTGGTCCGCGCGCCGCACGGCCGGCAGCAGCGACAGCTCGGCCATCTCGATCGAGGCATCATAAGTGTCCGCACCATAACCGAACGCGCCGGCCATGCCGCAGCAACTGGACTCGATGGTATCGACCTTGAGGCCCGGGACGAGGCGCAGCACCTGCTCGACCGGCTTCAAGGCGCCAAAGGATTTCTGGTGGCAATGGCCGTGCACAACGGCTTTGTCGGCGACGGTCCCGAGCGGCAGTTGCAGCCTTCCGGCCTCGGCCTCGCGCACCAGAAACTCCTCGAAGGTCAGCGCGTGGGCACCGACCGCCTTGGCGTCGTTGTCCTTGCGCAGCGACGAAAGCTCGTCGCGCAGCGTCAACAGGCAGCTCGGCTCGAGGCCGACGATCGGCACGCCGCGTGCCGCTAACGGCGCGAAGGCCAAAACCAGCCGGTCGAGCTCGGCCTTGGCTTCGTCGACGAGACCGGCAGAGAGGAAAGTGCGGCCGCAGCACAGTGGACGGCTACCGCTCGCAGGTTTTGGTAGATGCACGCGATAGCCGCCAGCCGCGAGCACGCGCAGCGCTGCGTCCAGGTTCTCGCGCTCATAGACCCGATTGAAAGTGTCGGCGAACAGCACGACCTCGCGGCCGGTCTCCGGGCCAACGCTTTCGGCGGGCGGTACGAACACATCGCTGCGGAAGGCGGGGAGCGCCCGGCGCGCGCTGATGCCGGCAAAGCGCTCGAACAGCTTTCGCATCAGCGGGCTGCTGTTGCGCACATTCGCCAGCGGCGCGAAGCGCGAAGCAAGGCCGGCATAGCGCGGCAGATAGCCGACCAGGCGGTCACGCAGCGTCAGTCCATGGGAGGCGGCGCGCGCGGCGAGCACCTCGATCTTCATCTTGGCCATGTCGACGCCGGTGGGGCACTCGTGGCGGCAGGCCTTGCAGGAGACGCAGAGTTTGAGCGTTTCCATCATCTCGTCGGAGGCGAGCGCGTCGGGGCCGAGCTGGCCGGAGATCGCGAGACGCAAAGTGTTCGCTCGCCCTCGCGTGACGTCCTTCTCGTTGCGCGTCGCGCGGTAGGACGGGCACATCACGCCGCCTTCGAGCTTGCGGCAGGCGCCGTTGTTGTTGCACATCTCGACCGCGCCCTGGAAGCCGCCGCCGGCGCCGGGATAAGCCGACCAGTCGAGCTTCGTCTTCAGCTCGCCGACGCGATAGTCCGGCTTGAAGCGGAACAGCGAGCGGTCGTCCATCCTGGGCGCATCGACGATCTTGCCGGGATTGAGAACCCCGGCGGGATCGAACCGCTGCTTCACTTGCCTGAAATCGGAGACGAGACGCTCGCCAAACATCGTCTCGTGAAATTCGGAGCGCACCAGGCCGTCGCCATGCTCGCCGGAATGCGAGCCCTTGTATTCGCGCACCAGCGCAAACGCCTCTTCGGCGATGGCGCGCATCGCCTTGACGTCCTTTTCGAGCTTCAGGTTCAGCACGGGACGCACATGCAGGCAGCCCTCGGAGGCGTGCGCATACATCGTTCCGCTGGTGCCATGCTTGGCGAACACCTCGTTCAGCCGCGCGGTGTAGTCGGCGAGATGCGGCAACGGCACGGCGCAGTCCTCGACGAAGGAGACCGGCTTGCCCTCCTGCTTCATCGACATCATGACGTTGAGACCGGCGGCGCGGAAATCGGCAATGCCGCTCTGCAACGCCGGCTCGGTGATCTCGACCACGCCGCCCCATTTGCGCGCCTCGTTGTTCCAGCCGAAGCCGAGATCGCCCATCAGCTCGGAGAGCTGCTTAAGGCGCACCAGATTGTCGGCCTGATCTTCTTCAGCGAACTCGACCACCAGCACGGCATCCGGATCGCCCTTGATCGCGGCGGAGATGATCGGCCTGAACATCGCGATGTCGCGGCCGAGCGCGATCATTGTGCGGTCGACCAGCTCGACTGCGATCGGCTTGAGCTTGACCAGATGCTGGGCCGCATCCATCGCCTCGTAGAAGCTGCCGAAATGGCAGACGCCGAGCGCCTTGTTGCGGATCACCGGCCAGAGCTTCAGCTCGACCTTGGTGGTGAAGGCGAGGGTGCCTTCCGACCCGACCAGGAGATGCGCCATGTTGTTCGGCGCGTTGCGCGGCACCAGGGCATCGAGATTATAGCCGCCGACGCGGCGCTGCACTTTCGGAAAGCGCGCGGCGATCTCCTCGGCCTCGCGCGTGCCGAGATCGAGCATGTGGCGGAACAGCGCGCGGGTGCTGCCGGGCGCCTCGACGTCCGAGAGATCGCGCGAGACCTCGCCGAAACGGCTCAGCGTGCCGTCGGCGAGCGATGCCTCCATCGAGAGCGTGTTATCGCGCATGGTGCCGTAACGCAGGCTGCGGCCGCCGCAGGAATTGTTGCCGGCCATGCCGCCGATGGTGGCGCGGGAGGCGGTGGAGACGTCGACCGGAAACCACAGGCCGTGCGTTTTGAGCTGGCGGTTGAGGTCGTCGAGCACGATGCCGGGCTCGACCATGCAGGTGCGGCCCTCGACGTCGAGCGACAGGATGCGGTTCAGGTGCTTGGAGAGATCGATCACGAGCCCGTCATTGACGGTCTGGCCGCATTGCGAGGTGCCGCCGCCGCGCGGGGTGACCTTCATCCGCTCGTCGCGGGCGATCGCCAGCGCCCGCCGCGCTTCGTCCATGGTCCGCGGCACCACCACGCCGGCCGGCATGATCTGATAGAACGAGGCGTCGGTGGCGTAGCGGCCGCGGCTGAAGCCGTCGAACAGGACGTCGCCGGTCATTTCCGCGCGCAGGCGCCGTTCGAGCGAGGAGGCGTTGGTCATCCCTGATCCCGGACTGCCCCAGCGAGGCTCAGCCTTGCTGAGTTATTCATTATGGTTCCAGACCGATTATATTATGAATGCAAAATCAGCAAGCCGAGCCCCTTAAGGCGAGGCCGGCGCGCCCTCTTGGGGCTCGGTCAGGTGCTCGATTGCGGCCGTCCGCTTGTTGCGCAGGTGCTGGAACAGGATGTCGCTGAGCTCGCTCGCAGCCCGGCGGCGCAGCGCATCGAGAATAGCTTCATGCTCGCGCATCGCCTCCGCCCAGCGCTGCCGCTTACGGGCGAAATTGGCGGAGTAGCGGACGCGACGGATCCGCCCGGCAAAGCTGGCGTAGGCGGTCTTCAGCGTCTCGTTGCGCGCGGCGGCGACGATGCTCTCGTGAATGCGCTGATTGGTTTGGAAATAGCCGTGCATATCGCGGTGCAGATAGTGGCCGTACATCTCGTAATGCAATTGCTCGATCGCGGTGATTTCCGCATCCGTGATGGCCTCGCAGGCCAGCCGCCCGGCCAGGCTTTCCAGTCCGGCCATGACGTCGAACAGCTCTTCCAGGTCGTGCTGGCTGAGTTGGCGGACCCGCGCGCCACGGTTCGGCAAGAGCTCGATCAGGCCCTCGGCGGCGAGCACCTTCAGTGCCTCGCGCAAGGGCGTGCGGGAGATGCCGAGCATCTCGCAGAGCTGCCGCTCGGGAACCCGTGCGCCCTCGGGAATGTTGCCTTCGACCACGTAGTCGCGCAGCCGCAGCAGGATCTCGCCGTGAAGCGAGGCCTCCTGGCGGTCGCCGCCATTGCCGGCGGGCGGGGTGATCGGGACCCCGGTATCGGGAATCGTGGATTTCATTTGGAGTACAGTAGTTTGCCCGTTTGGTCGCGTCGACGTCCACAATCGGATACCAGATTTCGATTGAAGAGACAAAAAATGAATGCAAAATACCTGGCTGAGCCGGCCAGAACCCGTCGACAGGGAGGTTTTTCATGCATCAGGGACGCCATTTCCTTCAGATTCCGGGCCCGAGCCCGGTTCCCGAGCGCGTCCTGCGCGCCATGGACATGCCTGTTATCGACCACCGCAGCGCGGAGTTCGGTGAGCTCGGCCGCACAGTGCTCGAAGGCAGCCAGAAGATCTTCCAGACCAAGGGCCCCGTGGTGATCTTCCCCTCGTCGGGGACCGGCGCCTGGGAGGCCGCGATCGTCAACACGCTGTCGCCGGGCGACAAGGTGCTGATGGTGGAGACCGGCCATTTCGCCACCATGTGGCGGCAGATGGCCGGCCGATTCGGCATCGAGGTCGATTTCGTCCCTGGCGACTGGCGCCGCGGCGCCGATCCCGCGGTGATCGAGGCAAAGCTTGCCGAGGACACCGCGCGCGCGATCAAGGCCGTCATGGTCGTGCACAACGAGACCTCGACCGGCGCGACCAGCCGCATCGCCGAGATCCGCGCCGCGATCGACCGCGCGTCGCATCCGGCGCTCTTGATGGTCGACACCATCTCCTCGCTCGGCTCGATCGACTACCGCCACGACGAGTGGAAGGTCGATGTCAGCGTCAGCTGCTCGCAGAAGGGTTTCATGCTGCCGCCCGGCCTCGGCTTCAACGCGATCTCAGAGAAGGCGCTGGCGGCGTCCAGGACCAACAAGATGCCGCGCTCCTATTTCGACTGGGAGGAGATGCTCAAGCCGAACGCAAAAGGCTTCTTCCCCTACACGCCCGCCACCAATCTGCTCTACGGCCTGCGCGAGGCGATCGCGATGCTGCTCGAAGAGGGACTCGACAACGTGTTCGCTCGCCACCAACGGCTCGCAGCCGCAACGCGCGCCGCCGTGAATCATTGGGGCCTCGAGATCCTCTGCCAGGAGCCGGCCGAGTACTCACCGGTGCTCACCGCGGTGCTGATGCCGCCGGGGCATGATGCCGATCAGTTCCGGAAAGTGGTGCTCGACAATTACAACATGTCGCTCGGCTCGGGCCTGTCGAAGGTCGCCGGCAAGGTCTTTCGCATCGGTCACCTCGGCGAATGCAACGCGCTGACGCTGCTCGGCGCGCTCACCGGCGTCGAGATGGGCCTGTCGGTCGCCGGCGTGCCGCATCGCTCCGGCGGTGTCGACGTCGCGATGAAGCTCCTGGAGCAGCGCCCGCAGGGCAATGCCTCGCCGCATCTGAAGGTGGTCGGCACGTAAGGGTGGTCGCGACGCGCGGCGGTGGAGGGGGCAGGCCGGCCGTTTTGCGCGGACGACCCCTTTTGGAGGAGAGGACAAGCCGGTCAAATGGTGCTATTCGGCGCCCACCAAACCAAGGCTAGACCGGGAAGGACGCCGATGACCGTGCATACTGGAAGGCATTTCTTACAGATTCCAGGACCGACCAACGTGCCCGATCGGGTGCTGCGGGCGATGGACATGCCGACGCTGGACCATCGCGGTCCGGAGTTCGCCGAGCTCGGTTTCGCCGTCCTCGCTGCCATGCAGCGCGTGTTCCGCACCAAGCAGCCCGTGATCATCTTTCCCTCGTCCGGCACCGGCGCGTGGGAAGCAGCGATGGTCAACGTGTTCGCGCCTGGTGACAAGGTCCTGATGTGCGAGACCGGCCAGTTCGCCGTGCTGTGGCGCGGCATCGCCGACAAGTTCAAACTCGACGTCGACTTCATCCCGAGCGACTGGCGCCATGGTGCCGATCTCGCCGAGATCGAGAAGCGCCTCGCTGCCGACAAGCAGCACGCGATCAAGGCGGTCTGCGTCGTCCACAACGAGACCTCGACCGGCTGCGTGACGCCGCCCGCGGAAGCGCGCAAGATCCTCGACCGCACGAAGCATCCGGCGCTGCTGATGGTCGACACCATCTCCGGCCTCGGCTCGATGGAATATGAGCACGACGCTTGGGGCATCGACGTCTCCGTTGCGGGCTCGCAGAAGGGACTGATGCTGCCGCCGGGCCTCGGCTTCAACGCGGTCTCCGAGAAGGCGCTCGCCGTCGCCAAGGCCAACCCGGGCATGCGCTCCTACTGGGACTGGCAGGAGGTCATCAGCTTCAACAAGCTCGGCACCTTCCCCTACACGCCCGCGACCAACCTGCTCTACGGTCTGCGTGAAGCGGTTAAGATGCTGGAGGAGGAGGGGCTGGAGAACGTCTGGTCCCGCCACAAGCGCCACAGCGCCGCGACGCGTGCTGCGGTCAAGGTCTGGGGCCTGGAGACCCAGTGTGCCGATCCCGCCGCGCATTCGCCGGCGCTGACCGGCGTGCGCGTGCCCGAGGGCCATGACGCCGACGCCTTCCGCAAGGTGGTGCTGGAAAACTTCGACATGTCGCTCGGCACCGGCCTGAACAAGGTCAAGGGCAAGGTGTTCCGCATCGGCCATATCGGACATTTCAACGATCTGATGCTGATGGGTACGCTCGCCGGCGTCGAGATGGGCCTCGATCTTGCAAAGATCCCGCACCGGAGCGGCGGCGTGCTGGCGGCCATGGACGTCCTGAAGGGACGCGACGTGGTGCCGATGACGAAGGCCCAGGTGGCTTAGGCTTAGCGGTTCAGGTGGCCTGAACCAGCATAACGAAGAAGAGACGCGCGATGAACCTACCTGCGACTGCCAACGAAGACCTGCTCTACTCCGTCCAGGACGGCATCGCGCGGATCACCTTCAACCGCCCACAGGCGCGCAACGCCATGACCTTCGCCATGTATGACCGCATGGCGGAGATCTGCCAGGAGATCAACGCCGATCGCTCGATCAAGGCGCTGATCCTGACCGGCGCCGGCGACAAGGCGTTCGCCTCCGGCACCGACATCTCGCAATTCCGCGCCTTCAAGACCGCGCAGGATGCGCTCGACTACGAGGCGCGGATCGATCGCGTGCTCGGCACGCTCGAGCAGTGCCGCGTGCCCGTGATCGCGGCCATTGCCGGCGCCTGCACCGGCGGCGGTGCCGGCATCGCGGCCTGCTGCGATCTTCGCATCGGCACCGAGACGACACGGATGGGCTTTCCGATCGCGCGCACGCTCGGCAACTGCCTGTCGATGTCGAATATCAGCCGCGTCGTCGCGCTGGTTGGTCCCGCCCGCACCAAGGATATGATCTTTAGGGCGCGCCTGGTCGAGGCGCAGGAGGCGCTGGCACTCGGCCTGCTCAACGAGGTCGTGCCCGACGTCGAAACGCTGCAACGCCGCGCCGACGAGACTGCAAAGCTTGTCGCCAGCCACGCGCCGCTGACGCTGGAGGCGACCAAGGAAGCGGTGCGCCGCATCCGCCGCACGCTGTCGCGCGAGGAGGGCGAGGACCTCATCCTCAAGGCCTATATGAGCGAAGATTTCCGCGAGGGCATGGACGCCTTCCTCAACAAGCGCGCACCCGTCTGGAAGGGCAAGTAGCGGCAACACTTCACGCGCTGCTGCATGCGCCTCGGCGCAAGAAAATTGAAAACGACGGCTGACATGTGTCGGCAGTCGTTCACGACGCGCAGGGTTGTGGCAAATTTTTCAATTGGTTCCGCTCTACTAGAGCCGCGCCATGTGGCTTTCGCATCGACATTGACGCTACTGCAACCTAGGGAATAAGATCACTGAGGTTGCACGCTATCGCCCATTTTCCGAATCGGTTAGGTCAGTCGTTTCTCGCTGGCAACGCTGCAACCAGAAGTCATTGTACTGAAAAACTAACGAAGTACGTTCGACCACGCGAGCCGCGCCGAATTCATTGCTGCTGACCATCCCGACGCCAGGCACGATCTCGCGAACAAGCCAAGACCGTTGAGTCACGTCTGATTTCTCGGACCGATCAGTCACGTCGCCGCGACCTCATGCGGCGACGCCTTCATGGCAACGCAGGCAGGGATTTTTCCATGACCAACCACACGCCGGTTTTCACCTCGTCGTCCGCAACGGGCAGCTTCACCGAATTTGCCAACCTCAACGATTCAACCACGCTGCATACGCTGTCCGGGACCATGAGCTTCAGGGACAGCGACAGGACCGACACCCATACGACGTCGGCGACGCTGCATTCCGCGGTGGTGTCAGGCGGAACGACCGTCCCGGCGGCCTCGCTCGCCCATTTCCAGAGCGCGATGCAATCGCAGATCCTGAGCGATGCAAACGGCTCGGGCCAGCTCAAATGGAGCTTCAGCGACGCCGATGAGGATTTCGATTTCCTCGCCAAGAACCAGACGCTGGTCCTGACCTACGACATCAAAGTCTTCGACAATCACGGCGGCTTCGCCATCCAGACGGTCAAGATCACCGTCACCGGGACCGACGACAAGCCCGTCATCAACATGACGACGGCGGCGGCAACCGTCGCCGAGCAGACCAACCAGACGCTGTCGCTCTCTCCCGACACGGTTCACGTCGCGCTCAACTTCACCGACGACGACCTCGCCAACACCGGGCACACCGCGACCGTGACAGGCGTCTCCGCCTCCGGCGCCACCGCGGGCCTGTTGCCGGGGCCGTTCGGCTATGCCGAGCTGATGTCGTTCTTCCACGTCGACAACGTCGTCAAGGCTTCCGGCTCCTCGACCGGCACCATCAACACCACCTTCTCCGCGCCCGATCTCGCCTTCGATTATCTGGCCGCTGGCCAGCATCTCGACATCACCTACACCGTGCAGCTCGACGACCATGCCGGCGGAGTTTCCACTCAAACCGTCACCGTGACGGTGGTCGGCACCAACGACAGGCCGCTGTTCCTGTCGTGCCCGGAATCGGCCGCTCTGGTCGAAGATCAGAATGTCGACCCGGGCGGCAATCTCACCGCGCATGACAGCCTGGTCTTCACCGACATCGATCTCGCCGACGCGCACACCGTTTGGACGACGGTCACGGCGAGCCGCTCGGGCGGCGGCGCGATACCCCTGACGAATGCGCAATTGCTCGCCGCGTTCGGCACCTCGCTCCAGGACTCGACCGGCCATCTGATCGGCGAGGTCGACTGGAATTTCGCGTTTCCAAATTCCTCGGCCAATTTCCTCAACGGCGGCGAGACGCTCAAGCTCGTCTATCACGTCACCGTCACCGATCCCTCCGGGGCCGCCACGACCCAGGACGTCACCATCACGATCCTCGGTGTCAATGAGCCCGTCGTGATATCGAGTGGTCCACAATCCTCCACCGTGGCCGAGCAGGACGCCACCACCGGCTCCCCCGTCCTCGATACGACGCCGACGACCCCGGCCGGCACGCTGGCCTTTACCGACGAGGACACCAGCGACACGCACACAGTGACGGTGACGCTGGACTCGGCCTCAGGGCCAACGCCGCCAGCCGCGACACAGGCCGATCTCGCTGCGGCGCTGACGACGACGCTGCACGATTCCACCGGCACCGGCAGCGGCAGCATCGATTGGGATTTTGCGATTGCCGATCAGGATCTCGACTATCTCGCCGCTGGCGAGACGCTGACGGTGACCTATAACGTCACGGTCGCGGACGGCTCGACCAGCGCGACGCAGACCGTCTCCGTCGTCATCGCCGGCGCCAACGACGCGCCGGCGATCACGAGCGGACCGGGATCCGCCGCGCTGTCCGAGCAGCCGGGGGTGACCGGATCGCCGTCGCCCGATACGACGAGCCCGGTGCCGACGGGCACGCTGAGCTTTGGCGACGTCGATTTGTCGGACACGCATTCGGTCAGCGTGGTGCTGGATTCCGCAGTGTGGTCGGCCAATAGTTTCGCCGTCCCGGCGCAGACGCTGGTGGACCTGCAATCGGCGCTCGCCACGGTGCTGCACGATTCCGCTGGCAACGGCTCTGGCAGCATCGACTGGACTTTCAGCATCGCCGATGCCGATCTCGATTTCTTGAGCCTCGGCGAGACGCTGACGGTGCAATATTCTGTCAACGTCTGGGACGGCTTCGTCAATTCGGCCCAGACCGTCACCGTCACGATCGATGGTGCCGCCGATCCGCTGGTCCTGACGCCGCTGACGATCGCAGCGTCCGATACCGCGGGCCCTGACGCCGGCACGCCAATCGCGACCGGCGCCATCTTTGACATCACGCAGCCGGTGGACTCGAGCACGCCGCGGACCATCACCGAGGTCAACGGCAGCGCCGCCAGTGTCGGCAATGCGGTCGCCGGTGCGCATGGAACGCTGGTGCTCAACGCCGATGGCTCCTACGGCTATGTCGCGGATTCCTCGGTGGACGCGCTTCTCGCCGGCGACGGCGTCACCGACCAGTTCACCTTTACCGTCGATGACGGCCAGGGCCATCAGGCCTCGACCACGCTGACCTTCGACATCGCCGGCGCCAACGACAATCCGCAGGTCACGGCGGCCAATCTCAGCGGATCGGTCACCGAGGATGCCGGCCCACCGGTGATCCTCAATGGCGATTTCGAAGCCGGCAATTTCGCCAATTGGACAGTGAGCGGCGGCGGACACATCCGCGTCGCACAACTCGAGCTCGGCGGCAGCTTCGGTCATTACTCGGTCGAGCTGCTCGCGAACAGCAGCCCGGAAACGCTGTCGCAGAACGTCGCGACCGCGCCGGGCCAGCACTATTTCGTCAGCTTCGACGTCATCGGCGATCCCGAGAGTGTCAACGCGCCGTTCACGGTGTCGTGGGACGGCGTGACGATCCTGTCGCTCGCCAACGTGCCGTCCGGCGTCAACCACTATTCCTTCGACGTGCTCGGCGACGGCTTGCTGTCGTCCACGCTGCTGCAGTTCTCCTATGAGGACGACGGCACCGGCATGATCCTCGATTCGGTCAACGTCAGTCCGGCAACGGGACCGGTCACCGAATCCACGGAAGGCGCGCTGTCGTTCTCCGACGTCGACGCCGGGGATACGCACAGC
Organism: Bradyrhizobium sp. USDA 4354; assembly: GCF_054060315.1. Lineage (NCBI taxonomy): Bacteria > Pseudomonadati > Pseudomonadota > Alphaproteobacteria > Hyphomicrobiales > Nitrobacteraceae > Bradyrhizobium > Bradyrhizobium sp. USDA 4354. The sequence continues at coordinate 4,107,864 of NZ_JBSSDC010000001.1, forward strand.
GCAAGCTTCGTGCCGAGCGACAGCGGTTATGTCGGCACGTTCTCGCTCGATCCGGTCAGCGAGGCCGCCGGCGCCGGAACCGTCGCCTGGCACTTCACGGTGAACAATGCCGACATCCAGTTCCTGGCGCAGGGGCAGACGCTGACCCAGGACTATCTGGTGACGATCGCCGACAACAATGGCGGCTCGACCACGCAGGACGTCACCGTCACCATCATCGGCACCAATGACGCGCCGACTGCGGTCGGCGAGACTGTCATCACCGACGTCGGCGCCAGCGCGACGGTCGAGATCCCCAGTTGGGCGCTCGCCTTGAACGACACCGACCCCGACACGATCGACCGCCTTTCGCTCGGTACGATCACCACAAGCTCCCGCGGCAGCGCCTTCAGCTTCGGGAATGCCTTCTTCAGCGATGACGCGACGCTCGGCGGCTCGTTCAGCTACACGACCTCCGACGGCACGACGACCTCGTCCAATATTGCGAGCGCGACCATCCTCAACAACGCGGCCGGCGCGACCGCGTTGGCTGGGACCGGCGGCGACGATATCCTGATTGCCACCAACGGGTCCGAGACGATGAGCGGAGGCGGCGGCAACGACGTCCTGATCGCCACAGCGACTGGCAATGCCATGACCGGCGGCGGTGATAACGACATCTTCGCCTTCCTCCAGCCGTCCGGTCCGAGCACGGTCGGCGATTTCAACAACGTCACCGAGCAGGACCGGATCGCGGTCTCGGCGAGCGGCTTTGGCGGCGGGTTGATGGCTGGGATGGAGGTGACGTTCGAAACCTCAGGCGACGATGTGTTCTCGGGATCCTCCCAATTCCATTTCGACACCGGCAACCAGACGCTCTATTACAGCGCCGACGGGACGCGAGGCGCGGCGGTCGCATTGGTCACCGTCCAGAATGGCGTGCTGCTCAATCAGCACGACATATTGGTCGTGTAGGCCCTCGCCATCGCGCCGAGGCGCGGGCCCAAGCAGGCCCGCGCTTTTGTGCGCCGCGCCATTCTCAGTCCAAAGTCATAACGGGGATGATGCAGGATGGCTTGAACTCGGCCGGATTCGTCAGCACAATGGGTGCTGAATTCGTCTCTGAATTTCCAATCCAAACAAGAACATAGGGAAGACGCACGTGGGACATGGAATGAAGGCCGCAATTGCGCTTGCGGCCGCGCTTTGCGGCACGCCGGCTTTTGCGGGCTGGGAGCCGACGAAACCGGTCGAAATCGTGGTGGCCGCCGGCGCGGGTGGCGCTTCCGATCAGATGGCGCGGATGATGCAGGCCGCGATCCAGAAGAACAATCTGATGAAGCAGCCGATCGTCGTCTCGCTCAAGGGCGGCGCATCGGGCGCGGAAGCGCTGATGTACATGAAATCCAGCGAGGGCGATCCGAACAAGGTGCTGATCGCCTATTCGCTGATCTACATGCTGCCGCTGTCGGCGAAGATCCCGTTCAACTGGCGTGAGCTGACGCCGGTCTCTGTGGTCGCGCTCGACCAGTTCGTGCTGTGGGACAACAGCGCAGGTCCCAAGACGGTGAAGGAATTCGTCGCGGCCGCGAAGGCCGCAAGCTCGCCGTTCAAGATGGGCGGCACCGGCTCCAAGCGCGAGGACCACGTGCTCACGGTGTTCCTCGAGCAGAAGACCGGCGCGAAATTCTCCTATCTGCCCTACAAGTCCGGCGGCGAGGCCGCGACCCAGCTGGTCGGCAACCACACCGAGGCCAACGTCAACAATCCATCCGAAAATCTCGAAGTCTGGCGTGCCGGCCAGGTGCGTCCGCTCTGCGTGTTCGACAAGGAGCGCATCTCCTACACCGGCAAGGTGACGGAGACGCAGTCCTGGGCTGACATCCCGACCTGCAAGGAGGAGGGCGTCGACGTGCAGTATCTGATGCTGCGCGCGATGTTCCTGCCCGGCAAGGTCACGCCGGAGCAGCAGGCGTTCTATGTCGATCTGTTCCACAAGGTGACGCAGACCGCGGAATACAAGGAGTACATGGAGAAGCAGGCGCTGAAGCCGATCTTCCTCACCGGCAAGGACATGGTGCAGTTCCTCGAGGAGGACGATGCCATCAACAAGTCGCTGATGACGGAAGCCGGCTTCGTCGCGAAGTAGCTTGTTGTTCTTCGCCTCTCCCCGCGTGCGGGGAGAGGTCGGATTGTATCGAAGATGCAATCCGGGTGAGGGGGCTCTCCGCGAGTCTGACTCTCACCGTCCTCGTGGAGACTCCCCTTCACCCTAACCCTCTCCCCGCAAGCGGGGGAGAGGGGATTGGCCACAGCGATTCGCTCAACTCATGTCCCAAACCGATATCGAAATCGTCGTCGACGATCCGACCGCGCCTGAAGACGACTCGCCCTCCGTCGTCTCCTCCGGCACGATCGAGATCCTCGTCTGCCTCCTCCTGCTCGCGCTCGCCGTCACGCTCGGCTACGACAATTGGCGCACCGGCGCGTCCTGGGATGCGACCGGGCCGGAGCCCGGTTATTTCCCGTTCTATCTCTCCATCATCCTCGGCGGCGGCAGCCTCTATGGCCTGATCGCGGCGCTCGTCTCGCACCGTGCGGCGCGCGAGACCTTCGTCACGCGCGCGCAGGCCCGCCGCGTGGTGGCGGTGTTCGTGCCGACGCTGCTGTTCTGCCTGGTGACGCAGTTCCTCGGCCTCTATGTCGCGAGCTTCCTCCTGATCGCGGGCTTCATGCGCCTCGTCGGCAAGATCGCGCTGTGGAAGTCGCTGCTCACCGCTTTCGTGTTCACGGCGATCATGTTCGTCACCTTCGATATCGCCTTCGACGTCATCATGCCGAAAGGGCCGCTCGAAGCGGCCTTCGGTCGCTAGGCGGTCCCGCGATGGAAGCTTTTGGTCTCCTGCTCCACGGTTTTGCCGTCTTGCTGACATGGAAGACGCTCGTCCTGATGATGGTGGGGCTGGTGCTCGGCATCTTCGTCGGCGTGCTGCCCGGGCTCGGCGGCCCCAATGGCGTTGCGATCCTGTTGCCGCTGACCTTCACGATGGACCCGACTTCGGCGATCGTGATGCTGTCCTGCATCTATTGGGGCGCGCTGTTTGGCGGCGCGATCACCTCGATCCTGTTCAACATCCCGGGCGAGGCCTGGTCGGTCGCGACCACGTTCGACGGCTATCCGATGGCTCAGCAGGGCAGGGCGGCGGAGGCGCTGACCGCGGCGTTCACGTCCTCATTCATCGGCTCGCTGGTCGCCGTGCTCTTGATCACGTTCCTTGCTCCGATGATCTCGTCCTTCGCGCTGAAGTTCGGCCCGCCCGAGTTCTTCGCGGTGTATCTGCTCACCTTCTGCTCCTTCGTCGGCCTCGGGCGCGAGGCCAAGCACAAGACGGTGATCTCGATGTCGCTGGGCCTGCTGCTCGCCGGCATCGGCATGGATACCGTGTCCGGCAATCTGCGCATGACTTTCGGCTCGCCGGAGCTGCTCCGCGGCATCAACTTCCTGGTCGCCGTCATCGGCCTGTTCGGCATCAGCGAGATCCTGCTGACGATGGAGGAGCGCCTCGCGTTGCGCGGACACGCGGCGGGGATTTCGCTCCGCGTCGTGCTCGGCGTCTGGAGGGACCTGCCGAAGTACTGGGTCACGCTGGTGCGCTCCTCCTTCATCGGCTGCTGGCTCGGCATCACCCCGGGCGGCGCGATCGCGGCCTCCTTCATGGGCTACAACCTGGCAAAACGCTTCGCCAAGGAGTCCGAAACTTTCGGCAAGGGCCGCATCGAAGGTGTGTTCGCGCCGGAGACGGCGGCGCATGCCTCCGGCACCTCGGCGCTGCTGCCGATGCTGGCGCTCGGCATTCCCGGCTCGGGCACGGCCGCGATCCTGCTCGGCGGCCTCATGGTGTGGGGGCTCAATCCGGGACCGCTGCTGTTCGTCGAGCACAAGGATTTCGTCTGGGGCCTGATCGCCTCGATGTATCTCGGCAATGTCGTCGGCCTGGTGCTGGTGCTGACGACGGTGCCGATCTTCGCCTCGATCCTGCGCGTGCCGTTTGCGGCGGTGGCGCCGATGATCGTGGTGTCCTGCGCGATCGGCGCCTACGCGATCCAGAACGCGATGTTCGACATCTGGCTGATGCTCGGCTTCGGAATCGTCGGCTACGTCTTCAAGAAGATCGGCATTCCGCTGGCGCCGTTTACCCTCGCGCTCGTGCTCGGCAATCGCGCCGAGGACGCCTTTCGTCTGTCGATGATCGGCTCCGGCGGCGACCTCAAGGTGTTCTGGTCGAACGGCCTGGTCGGCTCGATCACGACACTGGCGATTCTGCTGCTGTTTTGGCCGGTCATCGACAATCTGCTCGGTCGCATCGGATGGGCGCAGCGGGCCCGGGCGCCATCGCAATAAGCTAAATCTCCTTCATATTCAAAAGCATATCGCGGAAATGTCGTTGTAGTCCAGGGCGCCACACGCCTCGATTGTTTCTGGATGTTGCAGGCGTGGCACAGCTCTTTGGCGTTCCTCGACGTATATTCATCACGAAGTCGTGCAAAAGGGGGAACTTCCCATGAAGCGGATAGTGATTGGAATGGCGGCGGCGATGTCGCTGTTTGCGACGGGCGCGCTGGCCGCCGATCTCGCGGCAAGGCCCTATGTCAAGGCACCAATCGTCGACCCGGTCTGGAGCTGGACCGGCTTCTACGTCGGCGCCAATGGCGGATACAGCTGGGGCCGCTCGCGCACGGACGTTTCCTACTTCAACTCGGCCACGGGTGCAGCGATCGCGCCCCCGGCGGGATCCATCACCAGCGGCTCGTTCGACATGAACGGCGCTGTCGCCGGTGGCCAGGCCGGTTACAACTGGCAGAACGCGAATTGGGTGTACGGCATCGAGGGCGACCTGAATTGGTCTGACGAGAAGGGCCGCGCGACCTTCAATTGCGGCGGCGTCGCGCCTGCCGGCGGGCCCTGCCTTCCCGGCCTGACGTTCCTCCCACCGGGCGGTCTGGCCGGCACCACTCTGACGGTCGATCAGCATCTCCAATGGTTCGGCACGGTCCGCGGCCGCATCGGTATCCTGGCAACCCCGAAGGTCCTGTTCTACGGCACCGGCGGTTTGGCCTTCGGCGAGATCAAGACGACAGGCACCATGACCGGCTTCACCCCCGCCGGTGTGGCGATCGCCTCGATCGGCACGAACTCGACGACGCGCGCCGGCTGGACGGTTGGTGTGGGTGTCGAAGGCAAGATCACGCAGAACTGGAGCGCCAAGCTCGAATATCTCTACATGGACCTCGGGCGTTTCTCGTCCGGTCCGTTCACGCTGGCACCGGCCTCCACGATCAGCGCCGACGTCTCGTCGCGCTTCACCGATCACATCCTGCGCGCCGGCATCAACTATCAGTTCGGCGGCCCGGTGGTTGCCAAGTACTGAGCAAGTACCGAGATCAACAAAGGCGTCAACTACAAGCAAAGCCCGGCTCACGCCGGGCTTTGTCGTTGCAGACGGTGCGCGTGAGGTTCACACCACCTTGGCGTCCCTGAGTTTGCTGATCTCGTCCGCACTGAGGCCGAACTCCTTCAGCACCTCGTCGGTCTGCTCGCCGAATTCCGGCGGCCGCGCCACCATCCTGCTCGGCGTGCGCGACAGCGTCACGGGCTGGCCGACCAGGCGGATGTGGCGGCCCTCGTCGTTCGGCACGTCCTGCGCAATGCCGAGATGCTTGACCTGGGCGTCCTCGAACATCTGGTCGATGGCATAGATCGGCCCGCAGGGCACGCCGGCTTCGTTGAGCTCGCGGACCCAGTTCTCGGTCGACTTCGTCACGGTGCGCTTCTCGATCTCGGCGTTGAGCGCATCGCGGTTCTTGGAGCGGGCAGGGGCGGTCGCATAGTCGGGATGGTTGTAAAGCTCGGGCGCGCCGATCGCCTGCGCACAGCGCTCCCAGATCCGCCCGCCTGTGGTGGCGATGTTGATGTATCCGTCGGAGGTCTTGAACACGCCGGTCGGAATGCTGGTCGGATGGTTGTTGCCGGCCTGCTTGGCGACCTCTTTCTCCATCAGCCAGCGTGCGGCCTGGAAGTCGAGCATGAAAATCTGCGCCTGCAGCAGCGATGTCTGCACCCACTGGCCCTTGCCCGAAACCTCGCGTTCGAGCAGTGCGGTGAGGATGCCCATGGCGCAGAACAGGCCCGCCGTGAGGTCGGCGACGGGAATGCCGACCCGCATCGGGCCTTCGCCCGGCGCCCCGGTGATCGACATCAGCCCGCCCATGCCTTGCGCTATCTGATCGAAGCCTGGCCGCTTGTGATAGGGCCCATCCTGGCCGAAGCCGGAGATGCTGCCATAGACGATGCGCGGGTTGATCTTCGCGAGGCTCTCATAGTCGATGCCGAGCTTCTTCTTTACGTCGGGCCGGAAATTCTCGACCACGACGTCGGCCTTGGCGGCGAGGCGCTTGAACAATGCGAGCCCGCGCTCGTCCTTCAGGTTCAGCGTCATGGCCCGCTTGTTGCGGTGCAAATTCTGGAAGTCGGAACCGCGCCGCGGCCCCCCCGGCTGCTCGCCGCCGGCATCCTCGGTCAGCGCGTCGATCTTGACGACATTGGCGCCCCAGTCCGCCAGCTGCCGCACGCAGGTGGGCCCGGAGCGGACGCGGGTCAGATCGAGCACGGTGAAGCGCGACAGGGCTTCCGAGGCATGCGGAAAGGGCATCTTGAGAGGCTCCGGGACAGATTGCGGGCCTACCATAGTGCCGAAAGATCACGCGACAAGCCGGCCCGGCGCCGATGCCGCCTGCCGAAACGCCATGCCTGACGTGGTGCCCGAGAGATCAGCGCGACAGGCGCTTCAACTCCGTGCGTGCCTGCTCGGCCAGGGGATTATCGCCGTGGCGCGCAATGAAGAGCTCGAGCGCCTGGCGCGTTCCCTTGCGGCGGGCGGCTTCGTACTCCTCTGCCACCGCGACGGCGGGATCGCGGGCCATCGGCATGGAGGGCTCACGCGCCGCCTTGCCGCTGTCGTCCGCCTTGGCTTTCTCCACCATGACAGGCAGTCCTCCGAGGGGGTGATGGTCCAGTCCGGCGAGCGCCATCAAGGCGCCAAACAGACCGGCTATGAGTGAACGTCGCTTCATGAAACCCTGCAAATTACGGGTGCCGCAGGAACCGAGGCTGTTGTTCTCGCCCCGTATGACTACCGGATCTGATTGCTAACACAGTCTTATGGAAGAGGGGCAGGCGGAGCTGCCCAATTTAAACCAAACGTTTAACTCTCAAGCTAGAATCATGTGCTTTCGTCCCGAATCGCACGCGACGCGTTGCTCTGGAGAGTCCATTGGCTACCGCTGTTAATGTCAGTGCCACCAACAACGCCGAGATCGACGGCCTGCTGTCCGGCTACAAATGGTCGGGCACGATCACCTATAGTTTTCCTGACGCATCCAGCGACTACCCCAATCCCTATTACGGCGGCAGCAGCGAGCCGACCACGTCAGGCTTCGCCTCGGCGCCCACCCAGATCCAGGCGGCGATCAACTACGCGATCGGATTGATCCTCGGCTACACCAACGCCAACATCCAATATGCGGGCACGAACGGCGCCGACATCATGATCGCGCAGTCGCCTGCGGCCAATCCGACCGCCTACGCCTACTATCCCGGCAATTATGCGTCCGGCGGCGACATCTGGTTCGGTACTCAGTACAATTTCTCGCTGGCCAAGCTCGGCAATTACTACTTCACCACCGCGCTGCACGAGCTCGGCCACGCCCTCGGCCTCAAGCACAGCCAGGAGGCCGGCGGCCCCGCCAACGTCGCCGTGCCGAGCGCGCATGACAGCAGCGAATACACCGTCATGAGCTATCGCAGCTATGTCGGCGGTTCGACAACGAGCGGCTACACCAACGAAGCGTACGGATATTCGCAGACCTACATGGCCAACGATATCCTCGCGCTCCAGGTGATGTACGGCGCGGACTACACGACCCAGAGCAGCAACACCGTCTACACCTGGAATCCGACCACGGGGCAGGAGTTCATCAATGGCGTCGGGCAGCTCGCACCGGGCGGCGGCGTCGGCGGCTCGGCCAATCGCATTTACGAGACCATCTGGGACGGCGGCGGCGTAGATACCTACGATCTGTCGAACTACACGACGAACCTCAGCATCAACCTCAATCCCGGTGCGTCGTCAGTGTTCTCCTCCGTGCAGCTGGCCTATCTCGGCGACAGCCACTACGCCTCGGGCAACGTCTATAACGCCTACCTCTATAATGGCGACGCGCGCTCCTACATCGACAACGCCAACGGCGGGTCCGGCAACGACACGATCATCGGCAACGCCATCGCCAACACGCTGAACGGCGCCGGCGGCAACGACACGATCACCGGCGGTGCGGGCAACGACACTGTCAATGGCGGTTCAGGCACGGATACCGCAATGTATTCGGGCAGCCGGGCCAATTATACGGTTTCCTACAACGCGACGACACAGACGTTCACGCTGACCGACTTGCGCAGCGGCTCACCGGACGGCACCGATACCGTCACCGGTGTTGAATATTTTCAGTTTGGTGGCTCGACGGTCGCCAGCTCCAGCCTCGTGCCGAGCGCGATCGAGGCGTTCGGATCGACCAGCGTGGTTCTGACGAACGGCAACTATTACCTGAGCAGCATCTCGACCGGGAGCGGGCCTGTCCTGAAATTTGCGGGCTCCGTGGTAAACGTGGCCGACTACGGCACTTGGTCGGTCATTGCCGCCGAGCAAGTGTCGGGAGGTGGCTACGATGTGGTCTGGAAGAATTCGGCGAATGCCCATTATTCAGTCTGGAGCACGGACAGCGCCGGCAACTTCCTGACGACCCTCGCCGCGGCCCCGGAAGTGCTGGGGAGCGACGCGTCTCTTCAGGCGCTTGAGCCGACGCTGCAACAGGATCTCAACGCCGACGGCACGATCGGGGTCCCCGTCGTCAGCGGCGTCACGATCGAGGCGTTCGGATCGACCAAAACGATGCTGTCAGGTGGCAACTATTACCTTGCCAACATCTCGACCGGCACCGGTCCCACCCTGAAATATGCCGGGGCTGCGGTGATCGCGGCGAATTTCGGCACGTGGTCCGTCATTGCGGCCGAGCAGGTGACGGGCGGTGGCTATGACGTGGTCTGGAAGAATTCGGCGAACGCGCACTATTCCGTCTGGAGCACGGACAGCACCGGCAACTTCCTGACGACGCTCGCCGCGGCCCCGGAAGTGCTGGGGACCGATGCGTCCCTGGAGGCACTGGAGCCGACGCTGCAGCAGGATCTCAACGGCGACGGCACGACCGGGGTCCCCATCGCCCCCGTCGTCAGCGGCGTCACGATCGAGGCGTTCGGATCGACCAAAACGGTTCTGTCCGGTGGCAACTATTACCTGGCCGACATCTCAACCGGCAGCGGACCGACCCTGAAATATGCCGGGGCTGCGGTGATCGCGGCGAATTTCGGCACATGGTCCGTGATTGCTGCCGAGCAGGTGAGCGGTGGCGGCTACGACGTCGTCTGGAAGAATTCGGCGAACGCCCATTATTCCGTCTGGAACACGGACAGCACCGGTAACTTCCTGACCACGCTCGCCGCAGCTCCTGAGGTGCTGGGGAGCGATGCGTCCCTGCAAGCGCTGGAGCCGACGCTGCACCAGGATCTCAACGGCGACGGCACGACCGGCGTCCCCGTCGTCAGTGGCGTCACGGTCGAGGCATTCGGATCAACCAAAACGGTCCTGTCGGGTGGCAATTATTTCCTGGCCGACATCTCGACCGGCGCCGGGCCCACCCTGAAATATGCGGGGGCTACGGTCGTCGCGGCGAATTTCGGCACATGGTCCGTGATTGCTGCCGAGCAGGTGAGTGGCGGCGGCTACGACGTGGTCTGGAAGAATTCGGCGAACGCCCACTATTCGGTCTGGAGCACGGACGCCACCGGCAATTTCCTGACCACGCTCGCCGCTGCCCCCGAAGTGCTCGGGACCGATGCATCGCTGCAAGCGCTGGAGCCGACGCTCCAACAGGACCTCAACGGCGACGGCACGATCGGCGCGCCCATTGGCGGCGCTACGATTGAGGCTTTCGGATCGACCAAAGCGGTCCTGTCCGGTGGTAGCTACTACTTGGCCGACGTGTCTACTGGCGTCGGACCTGCTCTCAAGTTTGGTGGCGCTTCGGTGATCGCGGCCAATTACGGCACCTGGTCGGTGATTGGTGCCGAGAAAGTGTCCGGCGGCGGCTACGACGTGGTCTGGAAGAATTCGGCGAACGCCCATTATTCGGTCTGGAGCACGGACGCCAACGGCAACTTCCAGACCACCCTTGCCGCGGCCCCGGAAGTGCTCGGGTCCGATCCGTCGCTAAAAGCACTGGAGCCGACGCTCCAGCAGGATCTCAATGGCGACGGCACCGTCGGCGCCGCGCCGCTCGGTGACAACTTTGCGTTCAACTCTACCCAGAACCCAGCTTCATTGGCTGCTCCGTCCGAGCCCCCTGACCCTATGCCCGCGCCAGCCGATCCGCGGACCGCGTCGGAGCATTGGACTCAAGTGACGGGGAGTCACGACACGGCTGACATACTGATAGATGTGCTCCATAACCTGCACGGCTCCGGTTTCCTGCTGGGCTGACGACGTGGGTCTTGCGGTGTGGATAGAGCGCGCGGCCGATCATTTCTTTGTCACAGCCGGCCGGTAACGTCACCATCGTGGGAGGTGCACGACGCGGGGCGATCAGTGTCCGTGGCTGTCGTCGCCGAGGCCGTCCTGGACGAGCTTCGGGACCTTGAGGGCAAGCTCCTGATGAACAAACTCCTGATGAAAAGGTCCTCACATAAAATGTTACGTTCGATTGAACCTTGCCTGATCCGGCGCGACCACTAGAAGGCCTGCGTTCCATCGCGCAACAGTTGCGCGATGCGGTGTGCCAAAAGCCTGCTTCCGTTTTTTTCCCAATCGCGTTGCGTTATCGAGTCGTTTGAACACGAAGGCCGTATTGCGAGCGCCGCAAAGCGGCGGGGGAGGTCTCTGCGAAATCTGAAGAGTGATGCCGTAGGCCGCGCGACGCGCGGGCTAGGACAGCGAAGACTTGTGCATGACAACAAGCTGGAATCTCAGCTTAATCTCAGGAGGAGAAATGCGTCGAATTGCACTCTTGGCTCTGCTTGCAGGATTGTTCGCACCGGTGATCGCATCGCAACCGGCTCACGCCCAGGCCATGCAGGGGTGCGGATGGGCCGCTCGATGATCGTCAACAATCCGGGGGCGACGACGTCCGCCAATGTGCTGTCCTAGCTGGACAGGCAGATCAACGGCAACGCCTCCGGACACGGCACCGGCTAACCGCTGGTGGGATATCACTAGTCTTTGGAAACTGCTGGCCTGATAGAAGTCAGATTTTTAAGTTCAACTTTGGAGGTTCAACATGCGTCGTATTGCTCTTTGGACTCTGGTCGCCGGACTCCTCTTGCCGTTCGCCGTGTCGCAGCCGGCACATGCCCAGGCGACCAGAACGTGGGTGTCCGGTGTCGGTGATGACGTCAATCCGTGCAGCCGCACCGCTCCGTGCAAGACCTTCGCCGGCGCGATCTCGAAGACGGCCGCGGGCGGCGAGATCAACTGCCTCGATTCCGCCGGCTTCGGCACAGTGACCATCACCAAGGCGATGACGATCTATTGTGAAGGCGTCGTCGGCAGCATTCTCGGGTCGGGCACCAACGGCGTCAACATCAACGCCGCGGCGACCGATCATGTCGTGCTGCGCGGCCTCGACATCGAGGGCGCCGGCACCGGGATCAAGGGCGTCAACATTCTCCAGGCGGCCTCGGTGGTCATCGAGCACTGCTTCATCAGGAACTTCAACGGCGCGAGCGGAGCCGGCGTCTTCTCCAATCCCTCGAACTTCAACTCGATGCTCATGATCCGCGACAGCGTGATCTCGCACAATGGCACTGCCGCCGCCGGCGCTGGGATCACCCTCAATACGAACGGGGGTAGCTCCCGGGTCCTGATCAACAACACGGCCTTTCACAAGAACTTCGTCGGCATCAGCGTGCAGGGTTCGACCAACCTCCAGGTCAACAACAGCACCATCTCCGAAAACCTGAGCACGGGCCTCGCGCTCAGCGGCGTTGCGGGGGCACGGATCGGCCGCTCGGCGATCGTCAATAATCTGGGAGCCGCCACCAGCGGCAACGTGCTGTCCTATCTGGACAACCAGATCAACGGCAACAATCCGGACACGACGCCGGCGACCGCTGGCGGTTATCACTAGAGCATGATCGCGCTTTAGCTGCCCCAATCGACGAGCTCCGGGTGCGGTGCGCCCGGAGCTTTTTGTGCCCGGCAGCGCTATGGATTTCGGGGTGCCTGCGGACTAGTCTGTCTGCTGATGCAGGGAGAGACGGTCGCATGGAGACCCTCGACAGCCAGGATCCAGGGCTTTGCCGCGCGGTGCCGCGGGCGCCCGGTTTCTCGCGACCAGGATGGGGCTGTGCCGCCGTTCTGCTGGCGCTCGTCTTCGCGATTCCCGCCAGCGCCCAATCGGTCCGCCAGGGCGTCTCCGCCTTCCATCGTCAGGACTATGTGACGGCATCACGAATCTTCATTCCGCTCGCCGAGCGCGGCAATGCGGCTGCGCAGTCCTATCTCGGTTTGCTGTTCGAGACCGGCCGTGGCGTGCCGCAGAACTACACGGAAGCGGCGATGTGGTATCGGCGCGCGGCGGAGCAGGGCGACAGCCGCGCCCAATATTCGCTGGGGCTGCTCTATGACCGCGGCCAGGGCGTGCCGCAGGATATCGTCGAGGCCTCCAAATGGCTCAACCTGTCCGCGGCCGCGGCGCCGCCGCCGGTGCGTGAGACGCGGGCCCGGATCCGGGATGCCGTGACCACCAAGATGACTCGCGGAGAGATCGCGCAGGCCCGCCTGCGGGCGCTGGAATGGGCGCCGAGCCGCGAGCACTGACCGACACGCCTGCCGGCGAGCGGTGCCCGGAGCGGGCGGCATGGCCAGAATGACATCATGCCGGTGTTTTGCCCGACGAGTCAAATCGCTTCGTAAAATCCGCAGTCGCTTTGTGCCGGCCGATAAGTCATTGATAAAGCTGACCCCGCCTACTGTGCATGGGGTTGTTTTCGCAGTTTTTGTGAAGGCGGGCCCTTACGGCCAGCCGCCGAGCCAGTTCGCGTACCAGGTCTCGCCCAGCCAGCCGATCCAGATCGCCGGCGCCAGGAATAGCCCGAACGGCAGGAAAGCCGTGGTGCGCAGCCGCTTGCCTTGCAGCGCAGCGTTCGCGACATAGGCGCCGATCGCAAGCAACGCGGCAAGCTCGATCACTGCGACGACGGTCGCAAGATCGAGCCAGGCGCCGCAGACCGCGGCGAGCTTGACGTCGCCGAGCCCGAGCCCGTCCCGGCCGCGCCAGCGCCGGTAGACCGCCATCAGCAGCACGAGCGGAAGCGCGGTGGCCGCGGCGCGGGCGAGCGGCCAGAGCAGCGCCTCGACGCCGATATCGGGCACGAACGCGCCGGCGCGGAGTAAGGCGAGCGCGAAGGCGGCGCCCGTCAGCGCGTTCGGAATGCGGTAGTGGCGGGCATCGTTCGCCGCGATCGCAAGCATCAGGGCGGCCAGGAACGCGCCGTACAGGCCTTCGGCGCCCGGAGCAGTGACGAGGCTTGCGATCACGCCGGCCAGCAGGGTCATGCCGAGCACGAGCTCGGGGCCCGTCCCGACCTTCGCCGCCTGATCCCCCACGCCCCTAACGCGCCGCCTTGGGCGGGCTCACGGTGATCACGGGATTGCTGGTGCCGACCAGGCGGCTGTTCATCTTGCTGCGCATTTCCTCCGCGATGACATGCGCATCGACGCCGTCCTTGATGACGGTTGGGCGGATGAACAGGATCAGCTCGGTGCGGCTGCGCGTATTGCCTTGGTGCGAGAACGCATCGCCCACGCCTGGAATCGAATCGAGGATCGGAATGCCCTGACGCTGCTTGTTTTCGGTCTCGCTGATCAGGCCGGCGAGCAGCACGGTCTGGCCGCTCGTCACCGCAATCGAGCTCTTGACCCGGCGCTGCGAGATCGTCGGCGTCAACGAGCCGGCACTGCCGGCGGCCACGCTCGAGATCTCCTGCTCGATGTCGAGCACGACATTGCCGTTGGCATTGGCGCGCGGCAGCACGCGCAGGATGATGCCGGTGTTCTTGTAATCGATGGTGTTGACGACGGTGTTGTTCGCGGTCAGCACGGTCGCGGTGCCGGTCGAGAACGGCACCTGGTCGCCGACCTGCAAGGTCGCCGGCTGGTTGTCCAGCACGACCAGCGACGGGTTGGACAGCACCTTGACGGTGGTGACGTTGTGAAGTGCATCGAGCACCACGCGCGGGGAGTTTTCCGCGCCGATCAGAAAGTTGAAGCCGGGCAGCGCGCGGCCCAGCAGCGCGCCGGCGGCGGCGTTGACCGCGCTGGTCTGCTGCTCGATGTTGCTGCCGACCGCGGCGCTGTTGCTGACGCCGCCGATGACGTTGGAGACCGAGCCATGCTTGCTGGCGATGAAGAACTGGACGCCGTAGTTCAACGCGTCGTTCAGCGTGACCTCGGCGATCGTGGCCTCGATCGCGATCTGGCGCTGCGGCCGGTCGATCTGCCGGATCGTCTGCTCGACAATGCGTTGCGATTCCGCGTTGGCATAGACCAGCACCGCGTTGTTGCTGACGTCGGCAGTGATCCGCACGTTCTGAAGGATCGCATTGTTGACGGGTTTCGCGCCTGAGCCGAGCAGCGAGCCGGAGCCGTTGTCCTGGCCCGGCGCGCCGGCCGCGGCAGGGGCGGGGCGCGCCGCCAGCGACGAGCCGGGAGCGCCGGTGACCGGAGTCGCGGCGCCCGCGGCTGCGGTCGGAAGTGCGCTGAGCGAGGCGATCGGATTGGTTCCGGACGACGACGTCGCGACGCCCGAGCCAGGCGAGATCTGGCCCGCGGAATTGTCGAGCGAGGACGTGCTGGAGGCGCTCTGGCTGAACAGGATCTCGTTCAGCAGCGCCACCACCGCTTTGGAATTGCCGTAGCGCAGCGGATAGGATTTCAGGTTCACGCCGTCAGTGTCGGAGCGATCGAGCCGCGCGATCCACGTCTGCGCACGCTTGAGATATTCCGGCTTCTGGCTGACGACCAGAATCGAATTGAGGCGGCTGATCGGCTGGAATTTGATCACGCTCTGGCTCAGGCCGCCTTCGCCCGAGTCCATGATCTTCTCGATCTCGGAGATGAGCGGCTCCGGCGTGGAATTCCGCACAGGGAAGATGCCGACCGATTGCCCGCGCATCCAATCGGCGTCGAAGGAGAGAATGGTATCCACCGCGGTCGCCCGCTCGGTGCCGCTGCCGCTGATGATCAGCGTGTTGCGGGCGGTGTCGGGACGCATGGCCTGGGCTTTCACGCCAAAGGCATCGAGCAGCTTGAAGATGTTCTGGGCCGAGACGTAGCGCAGCGGCACCACCGTGATGCCCTGGCCAGCCGCGGCGTTCACCGAGCGGTCGATGCCGCCGGGGCCGGCCTCCGGCGCCGGCAGCAGCCGATAGCCGGTGCGGTCGCGGACCAGCGCGACGCCGGACATGCGTAGCGCGTTCTCCAGCACGTAGAGCGCATCTGCCTTGGGCACCGGGCGCACCGAGGCGAGCGTCACGGTTCCCTGCACGCGCGGGTCGATCGTGTATCCGACGTTGAGCACGTCGCCAAGAATGACTTTCGCGACGGTGGCGACGGGAGCATTCTCGAAATTGAGGTCGTAGCCGCTGCCGCCCCCATCGTCGCGTTCGACCAGCCCACCGCCTTGCGGCGTTGCACCATCGCTGAGATAGATCGCCGGTTTCGATGGCTTCGTCTGCGCAATGCCACTTGCGCCCGCATCCGCAGGTTGCCGCGGCTGGAGATCGAGGGAGCGGATCTTATCGGCAATGTCCTGCGCGCGCGGATCCTTCGGGTCGGCTTCGATCGACTGGTCGGCGGTGACGATGCAGGCGCCGAGCAGCAGGGCCGACGACAACAGGATGAGCGTTCCAGGCAACGCTGAGCGAAGGCGCAAGAGCGGTTGAACCACCTCGGACAAAATACGCCTGCCAACGCTGGAAGTGAAAGGATATCGCATCCGATCCCCTCGGTTCGGACGCGCAATAATTTGCGCCACGATTATGTTTTTGCTAAGCAATAAGTCAAGGGCAAAGGGCCTGCCGTGTCCCGTCGAGGTTGTTGCATTCAGGTAACAAGGTCAACGCTGTGAATGCGATGCGCGACCGCTCCGCAGATAGTTTCCGACAGCATCTTCTGGAAAAATATTCATTGCCGCCGCGGGCGCATGCCCATCTCGACAAGTCGGCCACTCCCGCGCTCACGCGCCCCTTGCGTGAATTGTGGGAGGCCACCGATCTTTCCGCAGCCGAATTCGCCGATGAAGTCTCCGATCATTTTGGTCTGCCGCGGCTGAGCCTTCCGCAACTGCTTGCGGCAACGCCTCGCCTCGACGGCTTCTCGCGCCGCTTTCTGCGTGAATCCACGATCTTTCCTTTCAGCGCGCCTGACGACGTTTTCCGGCTGGCTGTCGCCGATCCCTCCGACAGGGCGGCCATTCGCGCCGCCGAAATCGTGTTCGGAGCACCCGTCGATGTCGTCGTGGCCTCGTATGAGGATATCACCACGGTCCTCGATCAACGCGACGATGCCGATGACGCAAATGCCGAGCGAAGCGGCAGGAGCGTTGCGCAGCAGTCCGACGACGATATCGAGAGCCTGCGCGATCTCGCCAGCGGCGCGCCGGTGGTGCGCGCGCTCAACGATCTCCTGGACCGCGCGGTGGATCTGCGTGCCAGCGACATCCACGTCGAGCCGTTCCGCGCCGGCCTCGCCGTGCGCATGCGCGTCGACGGCCTGTTGCGTGCGCTGCCGTCGCCGCACGGCATTCCGCCGCAGGCGCTGATCTCGCGCATCAAGATTCTCGCCAGCCTCAACATCGCGGAACGGCGCCTGCCGCAGGACGGCGCCGCGCGCGTGCGCGTCGGGCGCAGCGAGATCGACGTCCGCGTCGCGACCATGCCGACGCAGCACGGCGAGAGCGCCGTCATCCGCCTGCTGCCGCGCGACCGCGGCCTCTTGGAGATGAGCAAGCTTGGCCTCGCCGCACGTGACGAGAGCGGGATGACGCGGCTATTGGCAATGCCGCACGGCATGATCGTGGTCACGGGCCCGACCGGCAGCGGCAAGACCACGACGCTCGCCACCATGCTGTCGATCCTGAACGAACCCACGCGAAAGATACTCACCATCGAGGATCCCGTCGAATACGAGATTCCCGGCATCAACCAGTCCCAGGTCAAGCCGTCGATCGGATTGACCTTCGCCTCGGCCATGCGCGCCTTCGTGCGTCAGGACCCCGACGTCATCATGGTCGGCGAGGTCCGCGACCCCGAGACCGCGCATATCGCGATCCATGCGGCGCTGACCGGCCATCTCGTCTTGACGACGCTGCACACCGAGACAGCGGCGGCCGCCGTGCCCCGCCTGATCGATCTCGGCATCGAGGGCTTCCTGCTGAAGTCGACGCTGCGCGCAGTGGTGGCGCAGCGTCTGGTGCGCGTGCTCTGCGACCGCTGCAAGGTGCCTCATGCGCTCACCGAGGCCGATCTTGCCAGGGACCCGCGCCTTGCGGTGATCGGCTTCAAATGCGGGGAGGTCGTGCACGAGGCCGCCGGCTGCGAGCGCTGCGGCGGCACCGGCTATCGCGGCCGCAACGGCGTGTTCGAGATCCTCGAAATGTCCGACGAGGTGCGCGCGCTGGTCGGGCCTCAGACCGACTCCCATTCGATCGATGCTGCCGCGACGCGGGGCGGCATGACGACGATGCTGGAGGATGCGGTTGCCAAATGCCGGGCCGGACTCACCACCGTGCCCGAGGTCTTCCGCGTCACGACGGTGCGCTGACGCTCATGCCGAATTATCGCTACCGCGCTCTCAACGCCAACGGTGAACTGGTCTCCGGCGCCATCGCTGCACCCGGGCCGGGCGACGTCGCACAGCGGATCGAGCGGCTCGGCCTCGTGCTGGTCGACAACGTCACGCCGGAAGAGGGCGGCTCGGCGGGCCGTGTGTTCAGCCTCTTCAACAGGCCGAAGCCGGAAGACGTCACCATCTTCACCCGCGACCTCGCGCTGCTGCTGCGCGCCGGCGCCCGCATCAATGACGGACTGGAGCTGCTCGCGGCCGATCCCGATTTCGGCCGGCTGCGGCCGGTCGTTGCCGATATCCGATCCCGCGTCGTTGCGGGCGAGAGCTTTGCCGAAGCGTTGGCGCGGCACGAGGGGCTGTTTCCGCCGATGTATGTCGCGCTGGTGCGGGTCGGCGAGGCCTCGGGATCCCTCGACCAGGTGCTGGAGGTGCTGGCCGGGGAGCGCACGCGCAGCGAGGCGCTGAGACAGCGGCTGTCGGATGCAATCCGCTATCCCCTGTTCGTGCTGGGCGCGTCGGGTTGCGTGCTGTTGTTCTTTCTCACCTTCGTGCTGCCGCAGTTCGCATCCGTGTTGCTGGATTTCGGCGCCAAGATCGATCCGGTCGTCGGCGCCTTCCTCAACATCTCGACGTTTCTGCGCGGCAATTCCGATGCGGTGCTGGCCGCGCTTGCGGCCGTCATCGCGGCGGTGTGGCTCTTGCTGCGGCAGGAGCGAGTCCGCCGCGGCGTCACCAATGCGATCACGCGGCTGCCGGCGATCCGCAACGTGATGAGCGCGTACCGCACGGCGCTGTTCTGCCGCAATCTTGGCCTGCTGCTCGGCAGCGGCGTCAATCTCACCATCACCCTGCGCATCCTCGTCGACATGATGGCGACGACCGGCCCGTCCATGGCCTGGAGCGATGCCGCGGACCGCGTCCGCCACGGCTCGAAGCTATCCGATGCTCTCGCCGAAACGGAGGCGCTGCCGGCGATGGCGGTGCGCATGCTCAGGCTCGGCGACGAGACCGGGCAATTGCCGATGCTGTCCGGGCGTGTCGCCGAATTCTACGAGGCCAAATTGCAGCGTACGCTGGACCGCGTCGTCGGCATCGCAGGTCCGGCGGCGATCATAGCGATCTCGCTCGTCGTCGGCGGCCTGATCACGTCGGTGATGACGGCGCTGATGTCGGTGAGCCAGATTGTTGGATAGGCAGGGAACGGGAGAGGCTTGAAGTGACCAAACATCCATGCGCAAGGCGCGGCAGGTGGCGTGCGCGGCAAGGGGAGGCGGGCTTCACCCTGGTCGAGATGCTGGTCGTCATCACCATCATCGGCATGATCATGGCGCTGGTCGGCCCGCGCGTGCTGAACTATCTCAGCGAGTCCAAGGCGAAGGCGGCGAAGATCCAGATCGAGAGTTTTTCCAGCGCACTCGATCTCTACTTTCTCGATCTCGGCCGTTACCCCACATCGAACGAAGGGCTCTCCGCGCTGACCCGCAGCAACAATCAGGCCGGCTGGAACGGGCCTTATTTGCGCGGCGGCGTCGTGCCGAACGATCCCTGGGGGCACCTCTACGTCTATCGTTCGCCGGGCGCGAGCGCGCCCTTCGAGATCATCTCGCTGGGATCGGACGGTCAGGAGGGCGGCAGTGGAACGGCGGCCGACATTGTCAGCGGCGCGCGCTGACGGCATTCGCGAGGCGCGCGGCTTTGCGCTGATCGAGATCCTGTGCGTGCTCGCGATCATCGGCCTGCTCGCGGCGATCATTCTGCCGGCGATCCCGCGCTCGACGACGCGCGCGAGGCTGGAGAGCTACGCGGTCGAGACAGCGGCGCTGCTGAAGGCCGACCGCAACGCGGCGCTGCGCCGGCAGACCAGGGTGGCGACCCAGGTGGATGCGGAGGCGCGCGCGATCCGTTCCGGCGCCACCGGTCGGACCATCCGTCTGCCCGACGACGTTGTGGTGCAGGCGATGCTGGCCGCGCGCTGTGCCGACCGGACGACGGGGCGGTCGATCGATTTCTTTCCATCAGGCATGTCGTGCGGCGGGGTGATCGCACTGGCGCGGACCGGCATGGGATACGAGGTGCGTGTCAATTGGCTGACCGGAGGCGTCGAGATTGTCCCGCAGAAGCTGCTCTGATGCCGCCGGCTTCACCCTGATCGAGGCGCTGGTTGCGCTCGCGATCATCGCGATCGTGCTCGGAACAATCGGCTCGGTCATCGCCACGACGGCGAGGGGGACGCGTTCGATCGACCAGCATCTGGCGCTCGCGGGCACGGCTGAGACCCTGCTTGCGGATTTGCCGGCGCGCTCTCTGCTGAAACCCGGCCGGCAGAGCGGCGAACTGGCCGGCAGCCGCTGGCGGATCGATGTCGCGCCGATGCGCGTGGCGGGCGGCGATCCTGCCACCGACCGATTCGTGCCGCTGGCCGTCAACCTGCGCCTCCAGCGCGGCGACGGAGCTGCGATCCAAATCACGACGGTGAAGCTGGTCCCGAGGGCGGCGCAATGAAGGGCCTGCGCCGCGCGCTTGCCGACGAGGCAGGCTTCACCCTGCTCGAAGTGCTTCTGGCAACGCTGCTGATGACCGTCATCCTGGCGGCGCTGGCGACGGTGACGGCGCAATGGCTGCCGAACTGGAATCGCGGCATCGCTCGCGTGCAGCGGGCCGAGCGACTCGCGACCGGGCTCGACCGCATCGTTGCCGACCTCTCCGTCGCCGAGCAGATTACCGTCAACGGCGACGCCAAGGTGCCCCTGTTCGACGGCGCCGAATTGTCAGTGACCTTCCTGCGTACGGCACTTGGCCCGAGCGCTCGTCCTGGGCTCGAATTCGTCCGCCTGATCGAAAAGGCCGACGCGCAGGGGCTCGCGCTGGTGCGCGAGCGCGCGCCGTTCCAACCGATGCCGACGGACGGGCAGATCCGCTTTGTCGATCAGGTCGTGCTGATCCGGGCGCCGTTCCGAGTCAGCTTTTCCTATGCCGGACCGGACGGTCAATGGCTGCCGACCTGGCGTGGCCAGACCCAGCTGCCGGATCGCATCCGCATCACCGTGCGGGACAGCGTGACCGGGCAGGTGCTCGCGGTCTCGGGCGCGGTCGCCCCACACATCACGGCGCCGGCCGAATGCGCGCGGGCCAAGAATCCGTCGACTTGTGTGACGGCGCGGACCCGGCCGCAACAGGCGGAGAAAGAGGAGCAGCAGCTGTGAGCGGAGCGCGGCGCGACCAGGCGGGGGTTCGTGACGGCCGCGGCTTCATCGTCGTCGCTGTGCTGTGGATGCTGGCGGCACTGGCGGCGCTCGCGCTGATTTACCTGACCTATGTCACCAACACGGCGGCCACGGTTGCCGTGAATGCCGACAGGCTGCAGGCCGACGCGCTGGTCAATGCCGGGCTCGAGCTTGCGGCCTACCGCCTGACGGCGCAGAACGAGGCGGTGCGTCCGACCAGCGGCACCTTCAATGCCCGCGTCGGCGCCGGCCGGGTGAGCGTGACGTTCCGCTCGGAGGCTGCGCGCGTCGATCTCAACATGGCGTCGAAATCGATGCTCGCGGGGCTGATGACGGCGCTCGGTGTCTCCGCCGCGGACGCACCCGTTTATGCCGACCGGGTTCTCGCCTGGCGCTCGTCGGCCGAGCCCGGCCAGGACAATCCGGAGGATTCCTACTACCGCACGATCGGCGCGCCCTATCTGCCGCGCCACGCGCCGTTTCCGCACAGCGACGAGCTCTGGCTCGTGCGCGGCATTCCGGCTACCGTCGTGGAACGCTTGCTGCCCTTCGTCACGGTCTTCAGCAACATGCGGACCGTGAACGTGGTCGATGCCGCGCCGCAGGTGCTAGCCGGGCTGCCGGATATGACCCCTGAGAGGCTGCAACAGGTCCTGCGCGATCGCGCTGACACCAACGTCGATCCGCGCGCCCTGGTCGGGCTCGCCGGCGGCGCCAATGCGACGGTCGAGGGTTCGAGGGCGTACCGTCTGACGGTCGCGGTCGAGCTGCCGTCGCGTCGGCGGAGCTCGGCCGAGATCGTCATTCTGCTTCTCGACAGCGGCGATGAACCTTATCGTGTATTGTCGTGGCACAACGCCGTCGACGGCTCCGCTGGAAAGCCTCTGTGATGAGCTCGCTCGAGTCCCTTCGCGCCATTCTCGATGCCTGGACCGGCACGGTGGCCGGCACGATCGTTTCCGCCCTGGAGCGGGTGGTGGCGCCGCGCGTGGTGAGGCTGGTCGAGACCGACACGGGCGCATTCAAGCTGGAGGCGGCGAGGTCGGAGAACGTTCCAAACGAGATCGCGTTCGAGAATGGCAAGTTCGCGAGCGCCGACCTCGCGCAGATCGTGCGCGGCAGCCGCGTCGAGATCGTGCTGCGGCCGTCGCGCTTCCTGTTTCGCACCCTGGAGCTGCCGGCGCGCGCGGCCGATTTCCTCGACGGCATCGTGCGGGCGCAGATCGACCGGCTGACGCCGTGGAGCGCGAGCGAGGCCGTATTCGGTTGCAGCGCTCCGGTGTCGCATGGCGGCGACGGCATCACCACGGAGATCGCCGCGGCGCCGCGCAAGCTGGCGATGAGCTACGTCGAGGCTGTGTCGTCCTTTCATCCCTCGGCGATCGCGTTCGCGACGGAGGCTGCCACGGGTGGGCGCATCAAGGTGTTCGAGCAGAGATCGCGCGGCGCGGCAGACCCGGTCCGGTTGAGCCGGGTGCTGCAAGCGGTGCTGGCGCTTGCCGCCGTCGCTGCGGTGAGCGGGTCGGTCGCAGCAAGCTATCTGGCGGACAGCCTCGGCGCGCAGGAGAGGGAGCTCGAACGGCAGATCGCCCAGCGCCGCGCCGCACTCCGCGGTAGCGACAGTGGCGAGCGCTCGCCGCTCGCGCTGCTCGAACGCCGCAAATACGAGACGCCGGCGAGCGTGATCGTGCTGGAATCGCTGAGCCGGGTCTTGCCGGATCATACCTATGTCACCGAGCTTCATCTTTCGGGCAACAAGCTCCAGATCGGCGGCATCACGCGCGATGCGCCCTCGCTGATCCCGTTGATCGAGCAGTCCCAGCATTTCACCCGCGCCACCTTCTACGCTCCGACCACGCGCAGCTCCTCCGATCCCGGCGAGCGCTTCCATATCGAGGCGCAGATCGAACCGAGGAACGTGCCATGAGCAGCGCGAAGGTCACGGGAGGCAATGCGGTTGCACGAGCGATTGCAAGCTCGCCGCTGATCGCGGTCACGCTCTATGTGGCGGTTGCCGGCGGGCTACTGCTGACGACGGGGCTGTCGATCGCCGAGATCGTCGCCCACCGCCAGGCGCTGGCGCAGACCTCCGACCTGCTCGACCAGTTTCGCGGCAGGAAGGGCGGCGCCAAGAATGCCGCGGCCTCGGTGGCCGAGCGTCCCGGCACGCCGTTCCTGGAAGGCCCGACCGTCACGGTCGCGGGGGCCAATCTGTTGCAGCGGGTTGCCGCGGCGGTCGGTGATGCCGGCGGCTCGGTGCAGTCGTCGCAGGTCGACGTAACAGGCGCGCAAGCGAAGGACGGCTTCGTCGGCCTCGTCATGAGCTGCGAGCTGGAACAGTCCGCGCTGCAGAGGCTGCTCTACGATCTCGAAGCAGGCATGCCGTTCCTGTTCGTCGATCAGCTCGACGTCCAGGTGCCGCAGACGACGGCTCTGAATGAGGCCGGCGCCGGCCGAGTCAGGGTGATCCTGGGCGTCTCGGGCCAATGGCAGGCGGGGAAGTAGGGCGGCTTCGTCAGCTCACCAGGAGTACTTGAAAACGCCCTTGCCGGAATAGCTGGTGACGTTGCCGGAGAACTCGCCGTCGAAGGTAGCGGCGAGCGAGAAGCCGCTCAGCCATTTCATCTCGGCGCTGCCGCTTACGAGCGCAGAGTCGGCGTCGACCCTGGCGCCGTTGACTACGAAGCTGGTGCCGGGCAGGGTCTGGAACAGCGCGGTGACGGCGCGGCTGGGATTGTAGTCGTGCGCCCAGGCGGCGCGGCCGCGCAAGGTCAGCACGCCGTTCTGCATGGCGTAGGACTTGTCGGTGCGAAGGCCGAGCTCGGAGCGGGTGTCGGTGAGCGATTGTGCGGCGTAGTTCAGCGCGAACAGGCCGCCGCCATTGAGGCTCGTTTCGGAATAGTTCGGCAGGTTGAAATTCGTCACCTGCGCCGCCGCATAGGGCGTGATGCCGATCATCGGCGTTGCGAAGCGGTAGCCGCCCTCGAAGCGGGCCGAGAAGCTGTCGGCCTTGTAGCGGCCCTGGAGCTGGTCGGCGCCGGTGAGCGCGACCGTGCGGTTGGTGGTGACGTCGTGCCAGCCATAGGCGAGCGCAGCCGAGATGTAGGCGGAGCCGAAATTGTGCCGGCCATAGACGCCGGCCTGAAACAGGTCGGCCGAGCCCGCGCCCATCGCATTGGCGAGCGAGTAGTTCAGACCGCCGCCGCCGAGCGCAAAGCCGACCAGAGTGTCCACCGAGAGCCGGTAGTCGGCGCCGGCCGCGCCGCCCCAGACCCGTGCGGTCAGGTCCTGCGAGCCGACCAGCGCGTTGCCGCCGACCTCGGCCGAGCCGCCATAGCCCGCCGACCAGACGCTCCAGCGGCTGCTCGGCTGCGAAGAGAGCAGCGGCGCTTTGGTCGCCATTGCATAGGCCTCGCGTTCGCGCGCGGTGGCCGGCCGCATCGAGGCATAGGCGGCGGCCTCGTCGCTCTCGGCGAATTGCGCAACCCTGCCCGCCTTGGCGAAACCACCGCTGCGTCCGACGACGGTCGGGTCGAGCATCAGGTTCAGGAACTGGCCGTCGGCATTGATCGCGGCCTGGAGGATGCCGGTGCCGAGCTCGCCCGAGGCGGTCGTCAATCCCGCCGGCGTCAGCGCGGCAAAGGCCGCGGGAATGCCGCCGGTCGCATTGAAGAAATTGGTCAGCGTGTTCGCGACGTTCTGCTGGTTGGCGTTGAGGCCGCCGGCGGGCGTGAAGTTCACATTGACGTTGAGGTACACGTTGCTGGTGTCGTAGCTCAGCGTCGCGTTGAGCGTCGGCATGTTGGAGAGAACGGTTGGATTAAAGGTGGTGCCGACGAGGCTGCCGGCCGCGGTCAGGATCGTGTACTGCTTCTTGACCGTCCCCGAAGTGAAGTTCGCGCGCACTGCCGCACCGCCGAGGTCGGTCGCGCCCGTGACCTGGGTGAGGCTGGCGTTGGTCGACGAGACCTGCACCAGATAGGTGGAAGCGGCAGTGAAGGTCAGCGATCCGTTGATCGTCATTGGGCTGAACGGGCTTGCCGCGCTGCCGGGGGCGAGCGTGCCGCCGTTGATCAGGACGCCGGCGACCGTGCCGCTGCCAGCGAGCGTGCCGCCTGTGTTGACGGTGACCGGGCTGTTCAGGATCGAGCCGTCCACCACCAGCGTGCCGCCGTTCACAGCGGTGGCGCCGGTATATGTGTTGATGCCGGTCAGCGTCTGCGTGCCACTCGTCAACGTCAGCCCGCCGCCGAAGCCGGCATCATCGATGACGCCCGCGAAGGTGCCGTTGCCGGCCGTGATCGTCAGCGTGTTGGCGCCGAGATTAACTGTGCCAGAGCCGGAGAGCGACTTGATCGAGGTGCCGGCGCTCAGGCCCGCGATGTCGAAGATGCCGTTGGCAATGACGCTGCTCGAGGTCGCGATGCGGCCGTCGCTACCGCCGGAATTGACCAGATCGAGCTCGCCGCCGTTCGCGATGGTCGTGGTGCCGGTATAGGTATTGATGCCGTAGAGCTGCTGCACGGCTCCGTTCGCGATCGCGAGGTTGCCCCCGGTGCCGCCACCGATGCCGCCGTCCTGAATCACGCCGCCGAAAGAATTGCCGATCGTGACGGTCAGAGTCTTCGATCCCAGCGCGACGACTCCGTTGGCGCCGAACGAGAAGAGCCGGGTGACCGACGCGCCGGACGTGGTCTGGGAGATATCGAACGTCGCGCCTGCGCCGGCGAATCCAACGTAGAGCGAATTCGCGATCGAGCCACTGTCCTTCAGCGCCAGCGTTGCGCCCGCATCGATCTGTGTGGCGTTGCTGTAGGTATTCACGCCCGACAGCGTCTGCGTTCCACCGAAAACCTCGAGCCCGCCGGAGCCCTGGATCACGCCCGCGAACTCAGTCGAACCATTGGTGATCACCAGCCCGTTGCCACCCAGGTTGACGATGCCGGAAGAGCTGCCGGCAAGCGTCGTGATTGCGTTGAACGGAACCGAGGATGCCGAAATATCGAACGTCGCATCCACAGTGACGACGCTGGATGACGAGATGCTGCCGAAGCCGGAGATCGCCAGCGTCCCGGCCGAGATCGTCGTCGCGCCGGTGTAGGTGTTGGTGCCGGTCAGCGTCAGCGTGCCGGTGCCGACCTTGATCAGTCCGCCGCCGGCGCCGGAAATCACACCATCAACCTGGGTCGAGGTGTTGAGGCTGCCGCTCGTGAGCGTATTGGCGCCGAGAACATAATTGCCCGCGCCTTCGATCGATCCGGCCGTCATCCCGCCGCTGGTGAGGCCGGAGATGTCGACAGTGCCGCCGGCATTGGTGATGAAGCGCGCGCTGCCGCCGGTGCTGGTGCCGGCGAAACTCGTGGTGCCACCGTTGTTGGTCGTGATGGTGGCGTTGCCGGCGGTGGCGGAGCCGTCGAAATTCACCGTTCCGTCGTTGACGATGGACGAGGTGGCGGCGGTGGTGCTGTTGTGGAAATTCAGCGACGCACCCGCGGCGTTGCTGATCGTGGCGGTGCGGGCCGAGGCGCTGGTGAAGAAGTCGATCTGGCCGGTGCCGTTGTTGGTGATCTGCGCGCTGGCGGCAGAGCTGGAATCCTCGAATGTAACGAAACCGTTGTTGACGAGACTTGCCGTTCCCGCGGTGCTGTCCTGGATGAAGTTGACGCTGCCGCCGATATCGTTCGTGATGGTCACGGCACCGGCGCCGCCGCTGGCGGTGCTGCTGTTCTGGAAGACAAGGTTGTTGCCGGAGGTGACTCCGAAGTTCTGCGTATTGACCGTATCGTTGTTGATGATGCCCGTTCCGTTGACGATGAACGGGTTGCCGATCGTGACCGAGTAGGCCTGCGAGATGCTCGTGAACTCGACCGTGCCGATGCTGACGACGCCGTTGTTGTTGTCGACCGCCGTGCTGCCGGTGTTGGTGAAGGTTGCGGTGCCGTCCGGCACGCTCGGGTTGGACGACCAGTTGGAAGGGGCTGTCCAATCGCTGCTGCCGCCGACCCATGTGCCGTCTACGGCGTGAGCGGCGACGACGCCGAGGGCCGTGGTCGCGAGCAGCATCGCCAGGGAGTGGCGCACGACGGATCGCAGTCCGTGTCCGATCCGCCCACCTGCCATCGTACGTCCACCCATCAGATCTTCTCAAATCAGCAAAGAAATCATCGCTAGCATGCAACCGGGGCGCGTAGTCCGACGCCCGTGCGATGATCTCATGGCGTTGCAGCAGCCCGCAATGAACGGGTATCCATTTACGCCGGGTTCCAGCGCATTCGGTCCTGCATTTTTTGAGATCGTGGCGATCCAGCAACATATTCACGCGTTGCAACAACGAGAATGCCCGGCTCCGTCGAATTCGGCGAGGCGGCGCGGGTTGATGGCGCACCGGATCGGAACTAGTTTGGCGCGGACGCCTCGCCGTCGTCGTGGCGCGGCCGGCGGTCGCAGGGGAATATCGATGTCCGGGTGGCTCAGGCCGACAGGAGTGGCCGTATTGTGCGTGGTTCTGGGCACCGCTCGGACCATGGCGGCCACCTCTTCACGCGTGGACGTCTTGCCCGATGACGCCGTAGGCAGTCCCGCTGAAAGTATCGATGTCGGAACGATCAGGCCGATCGCGCGTCCGGCGCAACAGGCGCCGAGCAAGCCCAATCCCCGCGGCAATCCGTTGTGGTCGGTGCCGCTCTCGGCGCTGACCGCGACCCAGGAACGCCCGATCTTCTCGGCCATGCGCCGGCCGCCGGCGCGCGCGGTCGCCGCAACGCCGGTCGAAGAGGTCTATGCGCCGCCGCCAAAGCCGGTCGAGGCACCGCCGCCGTTATTGCTGGTCGGGGCCGTCGTGGGTGAGGGCGATGCCATTGCGATTCTCGTCAATCGCACCGACCAGAAGGTCGTGCGCCTGCGGCAGGGCGATACGCTCGGCGGCTGGTCGCTGATTTCGGTGCAGCCACGCGAAGTGACGTTCAAGCAGGGCGAACGCAGCGAGGTGCTGGCGCTGCAGCGGCCGGACGCAGCCGCTCCCGCAAGCCCGCCCGCGGATGGCGGAGGCAAGCTGACGATGCCGAGCCCGGCCGACCCGTCGTTCGCGCCCTTCGTGCCGCGTTCGACGCCGAAGAACGGCGAGTCGGATGGGCTCTGAGCACTGGCGCGCCGGGCCAATTGCTTGACGGGAAGGACGCGGCTTGACCGACAAGCAAATTGACCTGCCGGGACCGGCCGACGGTTCGAGCGGACCCGGCGTCGGCCGCGCCCGCCGTCTCTTGCAGGGCTGGTCCGCGAACCTGGTCCAGATGGCGCTTGGGCTGTCGCAGCAGCTTCTGCTCATCCCCGCCTTTCTGCACGTCTGGACCGGCGACACGCTCGCGGCGTGGCTCGCGATCTATGCGGCGGGCAGTCTCGTCGTCGTCGCGGATGCCGGATTGCAGCTTCGCGCGATCAACCGCTTTCTCGCGTTCAAAGCCTGCGCCGATTGCGACGGGCGCACGGCGAACTTCTATTCGGCCCTGCTGCGGATCTATTTCGTCATCATCGCGGTGCTCGGTATCCTGTTGTGCGTGGCCGTGGTTCTGGCTCCGCCGTCGACCGTGCTCGGCTTTCACGCGACGCCGACATTCGATGCCGCGATGCTGGTGATGATCCTGGGCATGCTTCTGACCCTGCCCGCCAACCTCGTCTCCGGCCTCTATCGCGTGCGCGGCCGCTATGGCCGGACGGTCTGGTTGCAAAACGCCGCGCTGCTGCTCGGACAGATCGCCCAGCTTGCGGCGCTCGCATTGTCCGGCAGCCTGCTTGCGGTTGCGATTGCCTTCGTGTCGATGCAGCTCCTGTTCGCGATCGTGCTCGCTGCGTTCGATGCGCCGCGACTGTTTCCGTTCCTGCGCCGCGCCGGCAAACCGCCGTTCGTGTCGCCATCCCTGCGCTGGAGCGTCGGGCAGTTCGGCCGTGCGGTGCCCTTCGCAGTCGCCAACATCACCGAGCTTGCGCTCGTCAACGTCCCGGTGCTGCTCGTCTCCGCGCTGGTCACGAACCGCGTCGCGGTGGCGCAATGGGGGCTGACCCGCGTGATCGCGAGCATGGTGCGCGGCCTGTGCCTTCAGGTGACGCTGCCGCTCGCCGCCGAGCTTGGCCACGACCATGCGGTCGGCGACAAGGATCGGCTGCGCCGGCTCTACGCCCACGGCTCGGTGTTCGTGACCGGACTTG
The DNA here is from genome assembly GCF_054060315.1 of Bradyrhizobium sp. USDA 4354. Taxonomy (NCBI): domain Bacteria; kingdom Pseudomonadati; phylum Pseudomonadota; class Alphaproteobacteria; order Hyphomicrobiales; family Nitrobacteraceae; genus Bradyrhizobium; species Bradyrhizobium sp. USDA 4354. The sequence goes on from NZ_JBSSDC010000001.1 coordinate 4,137,280, forward strand.
CCTGCCTGATTGTCGCGGGCCTGCTGCCGTTCTGGCCCGACTTCTTCGCGTTATGGACCCATGGCAGCATTCCCTACGACGCGCCGCTCACGGTGACGCTGCTGCTCGGCTCGGCCGCCGTCGCGCCGTCACTGCTGGCGCTGGTCTTTGCCAATCACAGCAATCGCGGCGACCTCCTGATCCGGGCCAAGGGCCTTCAGCTTGTGGTCTTCCTGACGCTGTCCATCGTCCTGATTCCGCGGCTCGGGCCGCTGGGTGCTGCGCTCGCGGTGGTCGCAAGCGACATTCTCGTCCAGTTCGGACTGCTCGCGCTGATGGTGATGCGCCAGACCCTGCATCATCCGTTCAGGCACATCGCCTTCCTGATGGTCATGGCCGTCGCCATCGTGGCAACGGGTTGGCTGATCGGGCAGGCGATCATCGCGCTGCTGCCGGGCAGCGGGCTCGTGCACTTCATCGTGGAATGCACGATCTGGCTGGTCGCGGTTGGCGGGCTCGCAAGCCCGCTGCTGAGCACGGCTCTGCGCGAGCGCTTGCGGGCGCTTATTCCAGCCTAAAGCGCGATGAGATCAGGATGAATCGTCATCGCGCTTTAGGTTATTGTTTGAGCATGATCTTTTCGGAAAACCGCTGCACACTTTTCCGGATCATGCTCTAGCTATTGCTGTTCAACGCGCGGTCAATGCCAGCCGGTGCTTCAGCCGTTCGAGGTGACGTGCGAACTGCTGGTGGCCGGCTTCGGTTTCCGCCGCGAATTGCGCGAGCCTGCGATGACCGGCCGCGCGCAACCGTTCGCGCGTGCCGTCGCTGCGCAGAGCGACGATCGCATCCGCAAGGGAGCGCAGATCGTCATAGTCGAACAGGATCGCGGCGTCGCCGGCCTGGGCCTTGAAGGCCTCGGGATAGATCACCGGCGTGCCGACCGCCCAGGCTTCCAAGGGTGGAAGATTGGTCGGGCCGAAATAGCTCGGCATTACCAGCGCCGCGGCGCCGCGGTAGAGCGCGCCAAGTTCAGCGGACTCGACGAAGCCGATGATGGAGATCTGATCCGACAAGCCGTAGCTGCGGATCGCTGCATCGATCTTGTCGCGGCCCCCGCGATCCGATCCGCACAGTACCAGCCGCTCCGTGATCCCCCGTTCGCGTAAGCTTGCGAGCGCAGCGAGCAGCGTCATGTGATTCTTGTGCGGCCAGAACTGCGCCGGATAGAACAGATAGCCGGGCTCGAGCCGGTATCTTGCCAGCACGGCTGCATCGTCAGAAGCATCGGACGTGGATTGGCTGACATAGGTGGAGGGTGAGAACGGGATGCACACCGCGCGCTCGCGTTCCATAGCATAACGGCGGCTGAGGTCGTCGACCAGCTCCGGCGCATTGACGATCACGACTGCCGCCTTGGTGCTGGCAAGGCCGAACAGAATCTCGCGGCGCTCGAATTCTCCGAACGTCCTGACCTCCGGAAACTCCGGCGCGTCGCGATGGCAGCCGTCGAAGATCGTGATGATGAAGGGCAGCTCGTAGAGCAACAGGTGCCGCTTCGATGTCGAGGTGAAGTGCACGACGTCGATGCCGTCGCGGATCAGCGCGCGCTCGAATGTCGATCTCAGCTTCAGCGCGATCTGGACGAGATCGAACGGCCCGCAATATTTCAGGAACAGGAAGATGTGGTCGAGCGGGCCGAATTTGAGGAGGCGGGCCGTGACGCCGAACTCCTTCAGGATGTCTAACGTCTTCGGATAGGGCGAGTACACCACGATCTCGTTGCCCGAACTTGCCGCCCAGTCGCGCAGCCAGAGCAGATCGTTGAGCGGCTGCTGGAAGCCGCCGCCGACCTCGAGCGCTTGTTCCAGCATCACGGCGAGCCGCAGTGGTCTCACGGCGTGACACTCTTTCTGGCGACTGCATAGGCAGCCCAGCTCTTCGAACTCGGGGCGTCTTGCGTCAGCCATGCGGCGTGAGCTGCGGGCTGGAAGCCGCTTGCGGCAAGCGCGGCGTCGATCTCGAACGGAAACCAGTAGCGCATGTGGTGCGCTTCGTCGACGCGCCGGATCGTGGCGCGGTCCATGTCCTCGCAGAACAGCGTGTAGTTCACGGTGACGGTCGCAGCCTGTTCGTCATGATCGGATTGCGCAATGCGGGTGAGGCGCAGCGGCTTCTGCTCGATCACCTTGACACGCGTCTCGACGCCCTGCGCCAGCACGGCGCCGCCGTACCAATAGTCGAAGAAGAACACGCCGCCCGGCTTCAGCGCCGCATCGGCCGTGCGGAACATGCCCGTCAGCGCATCGCGGCTGGTCTGATAGCTCGCGACATGGAATAGCGACACCACGGCGTCGAAGTCGCGTTCGGGACCTGCGTCCCGGGCATCGCCCTGCCGGAATGGAATCGACAGCCCGGCCTGCTCGGCCCGTGCTTTGGCGCACGCGATCATCTCGTGGCTGAGATCGATGCCGGCGACGTCCCACCCCCGGCGGGCGAAGGCGAGTGCATGCAGGCCGGTGCCGCAGCCGAGATCGAGCAGCTTGCTTGGGGCAACACCGTGATCGCGCAGCCGCGCTTCGACGAATGCCGTCTCCTCCGCGTAATCCTTGTCCTGATAGAGAAGATCATACCAGGGCGCGTAGTCGGCGAACACCGTCACGCCAGGATCTCCTTGAGCGCCTCAGCCGAGCGCGCGATCTCCTCGTCGGTCAGGGCAAGTCCGCTCGGCAGGTAAAAACCGCGCCGAGCGATGCATTCTGCGTTCGGATGGCGTTCGTCGAGCATCAGGCCCATCCGGCGCAGCACCGGCTGCTCGTGCATGCACCAGAAGAACGGCCGCGTCCCGATGCCCTTTTCGCCGAGACGCCGCATCGCCTCCTTGGCGTTGAACGGCACGTCCTCGGTCAGGACGATGCCATAGACCCAGTAGATGTTGTCGGCATACGAGGTGCGGGCGACCGGGCGGCGGATGCGGTTGAGCCCTGTGAGATGTTCGTCGTAGAGCCGGCCGATCCGACGCTTCATTTCGACCGTGCGCGGGAGGCGCTCGACCTGGGCGACGCCAAGCGCGGCCTGCAGGTTCGTCATGCGCGCGTTCCAGCCGAGCTCCTCGTGGACGAAGCGCTGCTGCGGCTGGAAGCAGAGATTGCGATAGGATTGCAGGCGATCGGCGAGCGCATCGTCGTCGGTGAGGATCATGCCGCCTTCACCGGTCGTCACGTGCTTGTTGGGATAGAAGCTGAAGGTCGAGACGTCGCCGAAGCTGCCGCAGGGCGCACCGCGATAGGTCTGGCCGTGCATCTCGGCGGCGTCCTCGATCACCTTCAGATCGTGCTTGCGGGCAAGCGCCAGGATCGGATCGAGATCGACCGGCAGGCCGTAGATGTGAACCAGCATGATCGCGCGCGTGCGCGGCGTGATCGCGGCTTGCACGCCCTCCGCCGTCATGTTCCAGGTCGCGTGATCGCAATCGACCCCGACCGGCACGAGGCCCGCCCGCACCAAGGCGGCAGCGCAACTGATGATCGTGAAGGTCGGGATGATGACCTCGGAGCCGGTCTCGAGTCCGAGTGCATGGACCGCGATGTCGAGCGCGACCGAGCCGTTGGTGACCGCGATGCCGTGCCGCCGTCCGGCGGCCGTGGCCATCGCCTGCTCGAAGCGCTTGATGAACGGTCCCTCCGAGGAGATCCACCCGGTCCGGATGCATTCGGCGAGATAGTCGGCCTCATTCGCGTCGAGCAGCGGCGTGTTGACGGGAATGAACGGGGCGGTCACAGGTGCGGATCCTTGATCCGGATTTCGGACGGGGAGGCTTCGGGGAAGCGGGTCTTGTCGTTCTCGCCGGAATAGGGCCCTTGCTTCACCTCGAACATCTCGAGCGGCTCGAGCACGTGGAAGCCGTGGGCACCGCTGCACAACAGGATGATGTCGCCGGCAACAAGCACGCGGCTTTCGAGATATTTTTCCTCGACCGTGTAGAAGTCGACCTGGAGCTTGCCCTTCTGAATCAGGAGGACCTCCTGGGTGTAGTGCACCTCCCGCGTCACCTTGTTGTGGCGATGAGGCTCGATGGTCTTGCCTTGCGGATGGCTCATGAAGGCGAGCTGCTGCGACAGCTCCGGCGTCGAAAAGAAGTGGATGCCGGGCTCGCGAAACGAGGCCCGCACGATGATCGCGTAGAGCTGGTCGCCGAATCGAACATGTTCGACGTGTTGCATCGTGAGCCTCGAAAAAATCACTGTAATTAGAGTGAGATAGCTGTCTCGATGCGCACTTTGGCCATTTTGGCCGAGACCGTCAAGGGCGCACGGAGGTATGACGATTGCCGCGTCCGCCGACCAGAATTCAGCCGACGTGAACGAGGATCTCCTCGACACGGCGGCGAAAGGTATGCGCGGCAAATGTCCTCGCCTGTCCCGCCTTGGCGATGGACTGGCGCGCCGTGTCGTCGGCGAGATAGCGATCGATCATCGCGATGCAGTCCTCGACGTTGCGCCACGCGACGACCTCACGCTCGGGAGCGAACAGTGTGTTGAGATTGTCCTTGAAGTCGGTGAGCAGGAATGCGCCGACTCCGGTTGCTTCGAACAGACGCGCATTGCCGGCCTCGCGGCCGGCCATGTCGATGTGCGAGTTGAGGGTAATGCGCGAGGCGCGAAGCGCCTGATACATCTCCACGCCCCACACCTCGCCCTGATAACAGCGGTGCAGCGGCGAGGAGGCGGGAAGGGAGTGCAGGCCGCTGCCGAACAGTTTGAGATCGTAGCGCCGCGCCACCGCCTCGAGCTGCGCCACGCGTAGTTGGTGATCCGCCGACACCGCTCCGACGAAAGTGACATCGAATTCTTGCGAAGGAGGCGGAGGCAGGACGTCGAGGATGCCCGGCTCGAAGGCGAGATGGACCACTTCGCTGCGCGCTCCGTGGGAACGGAAGAAGTCCACCACCGCAGCCATCTGCGAGATCGTGAGGTCGTAGACCGACCAGTCCTCGCCGCGTGAGGGCGAGATGCCGATCTGGCCGATCAGGATCGGGCGGCCGATTCCCTTGATCCGGCGCGCGAGGCGTGTGTCGACGTGAAACAGATCCTGGTTGAGCACGAGATCGGGCTTGAAGTCCTCGATCTGTGCCAACAGGATCTGTTCCGCTTCGGCGTCGAGGCGCGGGCTGAGGCCGACCTTGCGCGCTAGCGGTCGTAGCACTGGCTTGAACGGCGCGACTGCGCGTTGCAGCCAGCCGGGAACGGCATCGCGCGCCGCCGGCGCGCCGGGCGGGGGCGGCGCGTTGACGACAAGGCCGTGCTGGCGTGCCCAGGCTGCCCGCATCCAGGGATTGTTGACGTGGATGTCGGCGGCGACGTGTCCGAGTCCGGCGAAATTGCGCGAGTAGAAATCGGCGACGCCGAACAGGCTGGCGTTCCGTGCCGCCATCTGCGCCGCATAAGGCTCGGTCTCGAGGCCGGGCCGCCGCCGGTAGAGCCAGGAGAGGAAGCGCGGATAGTCGGCGTTGAGGATCAGGATGCGCACGGCGTCACGGCTTCGGTTCGAACAGGCTGCGGGGCATCACGTACCAGAGCAGGAACAGGATGGCGGTGCCATGGGTGAGCATCGCGACCGAGAGCGGCACGTTGAGCAGAACGTGCGGCAGCACGCCTGATGACATCAGGACGAAGCGGGGCGGGAGCCCGGCGGAGGCCCGGTTGCCGAGCGCTAGCACGAGCCCTGCCGCGAGCGCAGTCAGGGGTGCGAGCCAGGGGCCGACGGACGCGATACCTTCCGTTGCAAAAAGCGACGCATTCAAATTGCCGAAGTCGTAGGTGTTCTGCATCACCACCGCGAGCGGCTCCTCGTAGGGGCAATGCATCAGCGGCTTGAGGGCGGAGATCTGGCAGAACCAGGTCAGCGGATGGCTGGCGAAGAAGTGATTGTAGATGTCGAGGGCGCCGGATGCCGTCGCGATCATCCGGATGTTGACGATGTCGAAATATCTGCCGGGAGTGCTCCCCAGACTTGCCTCTGTCAGCCAGATCACCAGCAGCCCGATCAGCATCGGGCCGAAAATCGAGACGATGGCCGCTGCTCTCGTCGACAGAAGACGTGACAGCACGGCCACCCCGATCAACCAGGCCGGCGTGAAGAACGCGAACTTTGTCAGCGTGATGGGATAGAACAACAGCAGCAGGATCAGGACCAGGACGGCGCGCCAGTCATAGCCGAGTAGCCAGTAGCAGGCGAAGGCGAACGGCAGCAGCGCGCTGGAAACCCAGCCGATGAGATATCGCAGCGGTCCTGGAAAATCGAGGCTGTCACGGTAGTCATAGATGTTCGCAATCGAGACCAGCCTGAAATTGTAGGTCGCGGCCACCGCAATGACAGCGACAGAGATCGCCACAATGAGGGTGAGCAGCTGCTCGAAGCGGTCGTTGGACAGGATCACGATTGGTCGCAGCGGCGCTCTTATGAACAGCACGGGGATCAGGAAGAGCAGAAGCGACACCGCGGCCGAAATCCCGGCGAGCAGATGCGGATAGTCGTACTCGGAGAAAACGTCGATCCACAGGAAGCCCAGGATCATCGTGTAAAAGTAGAATCCGACGAAATAGCCGAAGCAGAAGCGGGCAGAGACGAACAGCAGCGAGACGGCGGAGAAGCCGATCGCAACGATGACTGCGATCCACAACTGCCGCGGATTGAAGTCGATGGAGAGCTGGAAGGTCGCGACCTCGATCAGCGACAGGCAGGTGACGGCGCTGTGCAGCAGCACCAGGGTCTTCAGCCCGGCCTTCGAGTCCAGGTAGGCGCGCAAATCGCTGATCATGCGGGCGGTGCGCTCATTGCCGAAGCTCGCTGCGGACGCGGAAGGTTGCGAACGGGATCAGGCGATTTCTAGCGAGTGCTTGAAGTAGGCGATCGTCTCCTTCAGCCCGTCCTCGAGCGCAACCTTCGGTTCCCAGTTCAGCACCGCCTTCGCCTTGGCGAGGTCGGGCTGGCGCTGACGCGGGTCGTCCTGCGGCAGCGGCTTGAACTCGAGCTTGGAACGCGAGCCCGTGAGCTTGATGACCTTTTCGGCGAGCTCGCGGATCGTGAACTCGGAATTGTTGCCGAGATTGATCGGGCCGGTGACGTCTTCCGCAGTCACCATCAACCGCATGATGGCCTCGACGAGGTCGTCGACATAGCAGAACGAGCGGGTCTGACCGCCGTCGCCGAACACGGTGATCGGCTCGCCCTTGAGCGCCTGGACGATGAAGGACGACACCACGCGACCGTCATTTGGCTGCATGCGCGGGCCGTAAGTGTTGAAGATGCGCGCGACCTTGATCGGCAGGCCGTGCTGACGCCAGTAGTCGAAGAACAGCGTCTCGGCGCAGCGCTTGCCCTCGTCGTAGCAGGAACGGATGCCGATCGGGTTGACGTTGCCCCAGTAATCCTCGGTCTGGGGATGGATCAGCGGATCGCCATAGACCTCGCTGGTCGAAGCCTGGAAGATGCGCGCCTTGAGCCGCTTGGCCAGCCCCAGCATGTTGATGGCGCCGTGCACCGAGGTCTTGGTGGTCTGCACGGGATCGCGCTGGTAGTGGATCGGCGAGGCCGGGCAGGCCAGGTTGAAGATCGCGTCGACCTCGATGTAGAGCGGGAAGGTGACGTCGTGCCGGACGGCTTCGAACAGCGGATTTGCGATCAGATGGGCAATGTTGCGCCGGCTGCCGGTGAAGTAATTGTCCGCGGACACCACCTCCGCGCCGGCATCGAGCAGCCGCTCGCAGAGGTGCGATCCGATGAACCCGGCGCCTCCGGTTACGAGGATGCGGCTGTTCCTGTAGTTTTCAAATGGCATGATCGGTTCCAGCAGGGTCTCGGGAGGGGCTCGTCCGGATGCGGCCGGCAGAGTGGTATCGGCTACGGGCGGAAACGCCAATAGCTTTGCGATTAGGTAATATAGCACCTATAAGCTTCGAAAAGCTTTGCGACTCGAAGATTTTCCAGGTCGCGCCACTTCGTATAGAAGCCGTCTGAACTACGCGGGAAGCGTGCCCGTCCGGAGCAGGTGAATGAAAGTCGTAATTCTTGCGGGAGGCTTGGGCACCCGAATCGCGGAGGAAACCAGCACGCGGCCGAAGCCGATGGTGGAGATCGGCGGGCGCCCGATTCTTTGGCACATCATGAAGATTTACAGCCATTACGGCTTCAATGACTTCGTGATCTGCCTCGGCTACAAGGGCTACATGATCAAGGAGTACTTCGCGAACTACTTCCTGCACATGTCCGACGTGACGTTCCATCTCGCCGAGAACCGCATGGAAGTGCATCGCGAAACCGCCGAACCATGGCGGGTCACGCTGGTGGATACCGGCGAGGACACCCAGACCGGCGGCCGGCTGAAGCGCGTGCTTCCTTACGTCAAAGACGAGCCCTTTTTTGCGCTGACCTATGGCGATGGCGTCGCCGACATCGACCTCGCCGCCGAGATCGCTTTCCACAAGGCACATGGACGCCGCGCCACCGTCTCGGTGGTCCGCCCGGCCAAACGGTTCGGCGCGGTCGCGATCGAGGGCGACCGGGTCGTCAATTTCGAGGAGAAGCCGAATGACGATGGCGGCTGGATCAATGGCGGCTTTTTCCTGCTGTCGCCGTCGGTCGGCGACCTGATTGCCGGCGACATGACGATCTGGGAGCGCGAGCCGATGGAGCAGCTCGCGCGCGGCGACGATCTGCGCGCCTATGTGCATCCCGGCTTCTGGCATCCGATGGACTCGCTGCGCGATCGTAATTTCCTCGAGGGTGAGTGGACGGGCAACCGCGCCAAGTGGAGGGTCTGGTGACGGATCCGGCATTCTGGCGCGGCAAGAGGGTCTTTCTCACCGGCCATACCGGCTTCAAGGGCGCCTGGGCCTCGCTGCTGCTGCGCCGTCTCGGAGCTGACGTCTACGGCTATGCGCTGCCGCCCACACACCAATCCGCGCTGTTCGTCACGGCGCGCATCGCCGAAGACATCAAGCATCGCCTCGCCGATATCCGCGATCTCTCAACCTTGCGCGCTGCGATGGCGGAGGCCGAGCCCGACATCGTCATCCACATGGCGGCGCAAGCGCTGGTGCGGCCCTCTTATGAGGAGCCGGTCGAGACCTTTGCGACCAACGTGATGGGGACGGTGCATGTGCTGGAGGCGGCGCGGCACCTGCGATCGGTGCAGGTGATCCTGAACGTCACCAGCGACAAGTGCTACGAGAACAACGGCATGGGCGCCGCCTTCCGAGAGGGCGACCGGCTCGGCGGCGACGATCCCTACAGCAACAGCAAGGCCTGCGCCGAGCTGGTCACGCATTCCTACCGCCATAGCTTCTTCAATGCGAGAGGCGCAGCGCGCGTCGCGACCGCGCGTGCCGGCAACGTGTTTGGCGGCGGCGACTGGGCGCGCGACCGCCTGGTGCCCGATGCGATGCAGGCGTTCCTGGCGGGTGAGGCGCTCCGCATCCGCAATCCCAATTCGGTGCGACCCTGGCAGCATGCGCTCGATCCCGTACTCGGCTATCTCTCACTGGTCGAGCGGCTGGCGGGCGATGGACGTTTCGTCGGCGGCTGGAATTTTGGACCAGATACCGCAAGCGAGGTGCCAGTCGGGACGGTGGTCGATCAACTGATCGCGCTGTGGGGCGACGGCGCGCGGTGGGCGGCAGACGCCGGCCCACATCCGCACGAAGCCGCCTATCTCAGGCTTGATTGCGCGAAGGCACGCAGTGAACTCGGCTGGACGCCGCGGCTCGATCTGGTGCAGGGCCTTCGCCTCACCGTCGAGTGGTACAAGGCGCTGCGCGAGGGGCGCGACCTGCGCAGGTTCTCGCTCGATCAGCTGGACCAGGTCGCCGGCACTGCCCAAGCCTGATCAGCGCGGCAGATCGAGAATCTCGGCGATGCGGTTCTGGGCCGATACCGCGTGCGTCAGATACGCGCCCGACAAGACCGCCAGATAGGATTTGAGCAGCACGACGAGCACGAGGATGGCGCGCTCGACGTCCGGCGAGAGGCCTGTCCGGCCGAAGGCAGCCGTTTGCAGGAACGGCCGGTTCTCCATGAATGTCAGCCAGTAGAGATAGTCGTACCCGGCGACACCCCGGAACGCGTCTTCCCAGTCGATTGCGCGCGGCGTTGTGCCCTGGAGCATGATGTTCTTGGGGCCGAAATCGCCATGGCAGAGGGCTACGGGCAGTTCGGGTAGACGATCCCCGAGCAGCGCGATCAGCCGGTGCGTCTCGGCTGCGCCGGCCTGCTCCAGCAGGCCGCGTTCCGAAAGGATTTTCAGGGCCTGTGCGGCGGATGCCAGATAGTGTTCGAGCGAGGCAAGACCGTCCGGCTGCCAATCCTTGAGTCGATCACCGTATGCGCGTGCCATCGCGGCGGCATCAGCGGGGGGCATCGGGGCGGCGAGTGGCGCGAGCGCAGGCATCATGAGGCAGAGCCGCACCGTCCCATCCGCGAGCGGGATGTCGAAGCGATCGAGCACGATCGAGTTGCCGTAGAGCTGCTCGAGGATGTCGGCTTCCTTGGCGAGGCTGGCGCGCGCGCCCGGGAGATGCGTCTTCAGAAAGCGCTTTTCGCCGGAGACGTCCGCATCGTAGCAGGCACCAAGCGTGCCGCCGGGCGCCGGCGTCACGGTGACATTATGGCCGAAGGGTTGCAGATACCCCCGCAGCGCGGGCAGCAGGCGCGCCCGATCGGCGGCGATGTCGGGGCGGTCGCCGGTTTCGAAGAACGCGATCTTACTCAGCACGATAGAGCGGGCTCAGATAGTCGACCCGATCGTAGCCGAAATGTCGGGCGAGCGCCGCGGTGCCCTGTGCGATCTGTTTGCGCTCCTCGTCCGAGAGCTCCTCGATGATGGCCTGGTTGTAGTCCTTGGTGCTCTTGAGCACGGTTCCCCAGGGCGCGATGGAGGCCTTGATCTCGACGCCGTTCCAGCTCGGATAAAGCATGGTGTCGGCGAAGGGCACGCCGATGAAGTCGGCCGCCTCGGTCATGAACTTGCGCTTGTCCTCGACGAGATCCTCGTAGCGGAAGATGCGCACGTTGCCCGGATACATCCTGGCGAACATTTCGACGGTGGAGTGATAGATGTTCCAGGTGATCAGGTATTTGGTCAGCGGCTGCGGGAACGGGCGGCGCTTGGTGTCGCGATACGCCGAGAACGGATTGCGCACGATGTGCAGGATGCGGATATTGGGAAAGTCACGCACCATGCGGTCTGCATCGATGCCGATCGCGGGCGAGTAGCCGACATGGACCATACCCGGGCGCGGCTTGGTGTAGTAGTTCTCCCAGGCCGCGAAGGTCGCACGAAAGAAGGCCTCAATCACCTGACGGCGGAAGATTGGCGGCTGGCCGACGATCCGGGCGAACTCGGCGACGCGCTTCTTCTCGTCCATCACGCAGTCCGCATCGCGGAACTTGGAGCCGTTGCGCTTGCGCAGGAAGGTCTTCAGCTCCTCGTCGATCATCTGCTCGTAGAGCTCGACCGCCGTCAGTCCTTCCGGAAATTCGGGATAGCGGTACTGAACGCGCTCGACCGAGGCCAGGAAGTCGTTGAAGCTGCGGTTGCCGAGCTGCGACTCGAAGGGATAGACGAGCAGCTCGGGATGGCCGTCGAAGTGGCGATGGGTGACGTTTCCGCCGTGCTCGAAGCCCGCGGAAACCATGGCCAGCCTGAAATCGCTCATGCATCTACCCCTGTGTCGTCGAACTTCAATCCAGGCCCCCCGTTTAGCTGCGTGGGCCGGATAATCAAGTTCGGATCGGTCACAGGGCCTGGAGCGCGGCTCCCAGCCCCGGCGAACCTTCCCCACCCCGGCATTGACGGGCCCCGGTTGCTGATCTACCGGGGGGCGCATGCGTATCTTCGTGACCGGCGCGAGCGGTTTTCTGGGCTCCTATCTCGTTGCGGACCTCGTGGCGCGGGGGCACGAGGTGGCCGTCCTGCTGCGGCCGGCAGGCGCCGCCTGGCGCCTCAGGGAGGTGCATGACCGTCTCCACGTGATTCCCGGCGCTCTGGAGCGTCTGGACGGGCTGCGCGGGGCGCTGACGGCCTTCGCCCCGGAGGCGGTCGCGCATATGGCCTGGCGCGGCGTCGCAGGTAGCGAGCGCAACAGCCCGGTTCAGGCCGTCAATGTGGCCGACACGGTGGGCCTTGCCGCACTCGCAGCCGAGGCCGGCGCCAGGATCTTCGTCGGCGCCGGATCGCAGGCGGAATACGGACCCTACGATCGCGCGATCCGGGAGGACGACGCGCCGCAGCCGACGACGTTGTACGGCATGGCCAAGCTCGCGGCCGGATCGATGGCGATGCGCCTGTGCGAGGAGCGCGGGCTGCGCGTGGCCTGGCTCAGGATCTTCTCGACCTACGGCCCGAAGGATGCCGACCACTGGCTGATCCCGAGCATGATCCGGAACTTGCGCTCCGGACAATACATGGCCCTGACGGCTTGCGAGCAGCGCTGGGGGTTTCTGCACGCGCGCGATGCTGCGAGCGCTTTCCGGCTGGCGATCACGCATGAAGGGGCGAGCGGCATCTTCAACGTCGGCAGTGCGGACGCGCCGCCGCTGCGTGAGACGGTGACGCGGCTGCGCGATCTCGTCGATCCCGATGCCGCGCTCGGCTTCGGCGAGTTGGCGTATCGGCCCGATCAGGTTATGATCCTGGCTGCGGACGTTTCGCGCATGCTCGCCCTGGGCTGGAAGTCCGAAGTGCCGTTGGATGAGGGACTACGCGAGACGGTAGACTGGCATGACGCGACCAAATCTTCCTGAGCCGAAAGAATTCGCGCGACGGATTCGTGCGCACGCCTTGCGCATGGTGCATGCCGCGAAGGCTTCGCACATCGGCGGCTGCCTCTCGATGGCGGACATCCTGGCGGTGCTGTACACGCGGATCCTGCGTGTCGATCCTGCCGAGCCGCAAACCCCAAGCCGCGATCGCTTCGTGCTCAGCAAGGGCCACGCCACGGCGATCATGTACGCTACGCTCGCCGAATGCGGCTTCTTTTCCCTGGCCGAGCTCGACACCTATTGCCGTGACGGCTCGATCTTCACCGGTCACGTCAGCCATGCCGTGCCCGGCGTCGAAGTTTCGACGGGCTCGCTCGGCCATGGCCTGCCGATTGCGATCGGCATGGCGCTCGCGGCGCGCTCCACAGAGGCCGGCAGCCGCGTGTTCTGCCTGCTTAGCGACGGCGAATGCGACGAGGGCTCGAACTGGGAGGGCATCCTGTTTGCGCCCCATCACAGGCTCGACAATCTCTGTGTCATCGTCGACTTCAACAAGATCCAGAGCTTTGGCTCGGTTGCCGAAGTGCTCAACCTCGATCCCTTCGCCGAGAAATGGCGATCGTTCGGGTGGCAGGTGGAGGAGATCGATGGTCACGACCTCGCCGCGCTCGAGCGTGTGCTGAGCGCCGTGCCGGCAGCATCGGGCCGGCCGACCGTCGTGATCGCCCACACCGTGAAGGGCAAGGGCGTGAGCTTCATGGAGAACAAGCTCGAATGGCACTACCGCTCACCTTCGGATGAGCTGCTCGCGCAGGCGCTGGCCGAGGTCGGCGCATGAGGACGACGTTCATCGAGAGCCTGTCGCAGGCCGCAAGCGAGAATCCCGACATCTGGCTGCTCTGCGGCGATCTCGGCTACTCCGTGCTGGAGCCGTTCGCGGCGAAATTTCCCGATCGCTATCTCAATGTCGGCGTTGCCGAGCAAAACATGGCTGGGATCGCCGCCGGCATCGCGCTGTCGGGCAAGACGGTCTTCATCTATTCGATCGGCAACTTCCCGACCTTGCGCTGCCTCGAGCAGCTTCGCAACGACGTCTGCTACCACGGCGCCGATGTCAAGGTCGTGGCGGTGGGCGCCGGCTATGCCTATGGCAGCCAGGGCTACACCCACCACGCGCTGGAGGATGCAGGCATCATGTCGATGCTGCCGGGCATCGAGGTGTTCGTGCCCTGCGATCCGATGGAGGTGCGCGCCGCGACACGTTTGATCGCAGCAAGCGGCAAGCCGTCCTACCTACGGCTCAGCCGGGCAGGGGAGCCGAACCTCGGCGCCGCCGTGACCGACCTGCGCAAGCCGCGCGCGCTGCGCGAGGGGCGGGAGATCCTCATCCTCGCGTCCGGACCGATCGCCTCGCGCGCGCTGGAGGCCGCCGGCGAGCTCGCCGGGCGCGGCAGGGAGGTCGGTGTGGTCAGCGTCTCCTGCCTGAAACCGCTCGATGAGATTGCGATCCGGGACGCCGTGCGTGACGCATCGCTCATCGTAACTCTCGAAGAGCACATCTTGCGCGGCGGCCTGTTCAGCCTGGTGGCGGGCATGTTTGCCGGCGATGCAGTCCGGCCGCCGATTGCGGGCATCGGCATTCCCGAGCAGGGCGGCAAGACCTCACATGCGGGATCGCGCGAGGCGCTGCTCGATACCGCGGGCCTCTCGGTTCCGGCGATCGTCGCGCGGATCGAGCAATCGCTGGCGAAGCGCTGACGCCGCCCGCGCGTCAGGCCTCGGACGGCGGAGAGGGATCGAAATTGACGCGCTCGCGCTCGAACACCACGGGCTTCTCCCGCACCTGCCCGTAGATCGCGAGGACGTATTCGCCGATCATGCCCATGAAGAACAGCTGCACGCCGCCGAAGAAGAACATGGCGACGATCAGCGTGAGGATGCCTGGCTCGGCGAGCTTCTGATAGAGCACCAGGCCGATGATGAAGTTGAGGACTGCGTAGGCAATGCTCGCGGCCGAGATCAGAAAGCCCGCGAACAGGCCGAAGCGTACCGGCGCCGTGGTAAAGGACACGAGTCCGTTGAGGCCCTGATCAATGAGCGCGCTGGCGCGGTTCTTCGAAAACCCCTTCTTACGCTCGCGCCAGGTGTAGGGCACGCCGACCATGCGCCCGCCGCATTCGAAAGTCATCATTCGCATGAAGGGATAGGCGTCACGGACGTGACGCATGGCTTCGACAACGCGCCGATCGACGAATTGGAAGTCTCCGACTCCCGGAGGCACCTTGAGCTCGGAGAATCTGGTCAGCACGCGGTAGTAGGCGTTGCGGAGCCCACGCATCAGGCCGCTCTCTTCCCGCACGGCGCGTATGCCGTACACGATCTCGTTCCCGGCCTCCCACAACTGGACGAATTGGGGAAGCAGTTCGGGTGGATCCTGGAGGTCGGCCGGCATGAACAGGAGAACGGCATCACCGCTGCTCGCCATCACCCCGTTGTAGGTGTTGCGCAGCGGCCCGAAATTGCGCGCATTGATGATCACTTTGACCGCGGGATCATGCGCCGCAATCTTGCGCAGGATCTCCACGGTGCGGTCGTCAGAGGCGTTGTCGCAGAAGATGTGCTCGCGCCGATAGCCCTTGAGCTCGCCCTCGAAGATCTGCCGGATCGCTTCATAGCAATCCTTGACGTTCAGCTCTTCATTGTAGCAGGGCGTGATGACGCTGATTGTTTTCACGTTGTTCTCTCTCGGGCAAGGCAAGTGGTCATCGCGGTGTATCGGCGGCGTAGACGGCGGACTTATGGTAATATGCGGCGATGCAGTCGTTAGGCAATCGCTCGGCATCGGCCGTCACGTCCGCGGTCATCAGCAAGGACGGCGTCCATTTGTGTCGCGGAATGTAAATGCTCGGTTCGGGGCTCGTTGTCAGGAGGCGGTGCCGTTCGGCACTCTCCCGCCAGTACGGGTACAGGTCTTGCCACTGCGAGCGCAGCTCGAACGCCGTCGAGTTCAGAAGGAGCGAGGCGATCGTGAGGAGCGTCAGGCTCGCGAGCATCCCGACCGGATCCAGCAGACCGCGACACATGCCTGCCGCAAGACGCTCGCGTAGCCGCGGGCGGTAGGCGCTGACGAGCAGCCTGACACCCAGCGTCGATCCGAACAGCAGCAGGATCAACGCCTGGTTCTGTGCTCGTTCGATGAGCCGCATCCCCGTCGCATATCGATGAGTGAAATATTCGAAATAGCAGCACGCCAGGCTGATCGCGATTGTGCCAAGAGCCAACAGCTTGCTTTTTTGCGGCGTCGGGGACGTCGCGTCAGCCTCGACCAATGTAAAGAGGCCGGCAGTAGCGAGCCAGAGGATGGTGGCGGGCTCTCGGGCGAACCGCCCGAGTCCAACGAGCGCATCGAGAAACCCTTCATGGAGCGACCAGACCACACGCCCGCCGTTCGGGAGCTGTGTCATGCGCGCGTCGTTACCGTCGGCCGAGACGACGATGAGCCATCCGATGACGATGACTGTTGCGATCAGGACATGGTGCGCGATCTGGAGCTTCTGACCGTAAAGATAGCGCGCGCTCAGTGACGCCAAGAGGATCAGCGCGAGCCAGACGCCGGTGAACTCGTTGCATAGCGCAGCGGCGAATCCACCCAGAGCCATTGCGAGACTGAGCAGCCATGAAAAGTTGGTTTGCTCATCGATCGCCCGAATGCACTCCCCGAGGATCAGAATGGTAACCAAGGCCGGCGGAAGGTAACAGGTCACGGCCGACAGCCAATAGAGCAGGTCTCTTACGCTCGGCGCCGCACCGAGCACGGTGCCTGCGAATGCGAGCGTGAGGAAAGTCAGTTGAAGAGCGCCCGTGCGGGGCCATGCACGGATCATGGCGAGGGCCACGCCGCTCAGGAACAGTCCTGCGCTCACGGCCATGGTCAGTGAGTAGGCTGACAGAAGGCTGATACCTGCCGCCGTCGAGATGGCCGATGGGACCTGTGTCAGCAACAGCGCCAGGACCCGCCCTGACTGCGTATGATAGAAGATCGAAACGGTCTGGAGGAAATTGTGCCGCGCGTACTGAAACGCGAAGCAGAAATCGTCATGTTCGGGCGCGCTCAGCGACGTGAGCGCAAACAGACACAGCAGAAAAATTGCGGGAAACAGACTGCACAGCGTCCAGCCTATCCAGACTCGGCGATCGACGACGGGACGCGCTTTCAGTGGTATAACGCCTTGATTGTGCACCCGAAGCTCCTCCGGCATCGGCCAGACTAGAGACAACCGATCGAGGTCGCAATGTTCATTTCCGCCGTTGCAGGTAGCTGCGTCGCGCGCACACAGACCGCGGGGTCGCTAGAACTCCCGCCGCTTCAGCCATGCCCGCGCACCCCAATGAGCAAAACACCAAGCCGACCCGATCGGCGAGAGGTGTTCGACATTGCGATAGATCTGCCAGACCCATTTGGCCGAGCGCATTGGGCGGCTCGAGACCGAGGAGCCCCTGACGCGGTAGCGCGCCAGATCTTCGTTGAGGCCGTATGCGACATGGCCGCGCTTGAGAATCGAGAGCCACAGGCAGAAATCGTCATAGCCCTCGTTCTTCATCGCGACCGGACCTGCGATCTCGCGGTCGACCATCGCGGTCAGCGTCGCGATCGCGGTGTTCTTCAGGAGCTGCCCATAACTGAGCGAGGCCGGGACTTCGATCAGCCGTCCGGTGACGGTGTTGGTCTCGTTGATGCGGCGGAAGGCGGTGTAGCTGAGGGCGGCCTGCTTTGCACTCGCGAACGCGAGCTGCCGCTCCAGCTTCTCGGGCAGCCACAGATCGTCGCTGTCGAGGAAGGCGAGATAGCGGCCCTGCGCGGCGTCGATCGACGCCTGGCGCGCGAGCGCCGGGCCGCCATTCCTGGCCTGCCGGATCAGCTTGACGCGCGGATCACGCTCGCCGATGTCAGCGATGATTCCCGGCGTCCCGTCGGTCGAGCAGTCGTCGGCGATCAAAAGCTCCCAATCTGTGAATGTCTGGCTCTGTACCGAACGGATCGTCTCCTCGATCAGGCCTTCGACGTTCCAGGATGGTGTGATGATCGAAACGAGCGGCATGATGGGTCCGTTCAGTTCACACGGGCCGGCTCGGCGATTGCGGCACGTAGGGAGGCCGCAAACGTGTCGAGCAGTTTGGCATCGCTGATATAGAGCTCGCCCGGATAAGACCGGCGCCAGGCTGATTCGAAGTACGGCGCGCCCTTGGCCGGATCGAACGGCCCGGCGGAGAGCGCCTCGCGCAACCGTGCGGGCACATCGGCCAGACGATCGACCGCATAGACCAGCGGACAGGAGCGGTAGAACGCATCGCCCATCACTACGACCGGCTTGCCGAGCAGCAGCGCTTCGGCGCCCGACTTGCTGTTGACGGAGACGACGGCGGCGGCGCGATCGAGCACGGTGTAATTGTTGGTCTGCGGCGGCAACAGCACGAAATTGTCGAACCGGCGCGCGAGCTCGAACAGGCGGGCGGCCGAGATTGCGCCGATCTGGGCGGGATGCTCCTTCACCACGAGGACATGCGAATCCGGGATCGTACGCAGCAGGAAATCAACGGTCGCGACCTGGTCGAGATAGTCCGGCGAGCGCAGCGTCAGCGCCATGTCTGCCGGAACGTGGAACGGATAGTAGACGAACGGCGTTTCGGGTAGCGGCCGGTAGAGCTTGCGCAGCCGCGTCGCGTTGAGCGCCATCGCAGCGTGCGCCTGGGCATGGCGCAGATTGTGCCCGAACTCCTGGTGCTTACCGAGCGCGAACTGGTCCCAGAGCTTTTCGACGAGACGGTTGGCGTTGCGCAAATTGACGACCTTCTTGAAGGCCGCCGAATAATGATGCTGATCTTTCTTGGGAATGACGATCGCGCGCTGCCTCAGAGTGTCGTCCAGATAGGCGCGCACCTCGGGCGACACCGCACCCGCGGGCTCCGCCATCATGTCGGGGGCGGCAAAGCTGTCCGGCGTGAAATACATCCGGCCGCGAAAGAACGAAGGCTCGATGAACCAGTTGCGGATGTGGCGGCGCCGTGCGGCGTAGAAGCTCGCGATCACCGAGAGAAAGCCGCCGAGCTCTTGCACCAGCTCGGCGCGCTTGCCTTGCCGCTCGAGCCGGTCGAGCAGCGTCTCCATCGCGTTGGCATAGATCATGAAGCGCCGACGCAAGGCGGCAGTATCCCTGATGCCGAAGGTGAAGCGCTCATGGCTGAACAGGAAATTGGTCCCGTCGAGACCGTAAGACGCGACGCGCGCATCGAAGGCTCCCCGATCGTCGGGCGATGAGCCTGCCTTGAGGCCCTCGCGATACATGTTCGTGACCGGCACGCCTTCGGCGGTCGAGATCTCTGCGCTGCGATCGTCGAAGGCTAGCAACTCGACGTCATGGCCTGCCGCGCGCAACCGCTGCGCAACCGGAATCCAGAACCGGGTCTGGTAATTCGGCAAGCGTTGTGATGAGAATGGTCTTTGCAGATGTTGTCATGGCTCTAGTGGTCGTGTTCGATCGCAATGCTCGCGAGCGGCAAGCCCGTCATCGCGCAATGCGCGCGCCTTGCCGTAAACTGCGACGGGCTTGCCTGATCGTGAGCGGCGATGCGCTGAAGCAGGGGCTGGACGATGGATGGTGCGATCCGCTTGTCGCGCCGGGCCGGATTGAACTGGCTGCGCAGCCGCTCGGTGACGGCCGAGCCAAGCGCGGCGCTGGCGGTGCCCTTGATGATCTGGCCGACGCTCGGCTTGTCGCGCGTGCCCTTCACGGTCGTAAGCAGCGAGACGTAAGGCCGGCGCGAGCTCGTCACGCGGGTCAGGACATCGGCAACGCGTTCGGCGGCTTGCCCGTCGTTCAGATGAAAGAAGGCTTCGATATCGGCGGCGTGAACGCGGGCGAAATCGAAGGCCTCGGTCTCGCGCTCGACGTGGTCGATCGCGCCGAGCAGCTCTTCGAACGAGGCGACCGGCCGGCTCACGCGCGCGGGCAGCGCGGCATGACCGGCGGTCGTCGGCGTGTTCAGGTACTCGAGCTGGAGCGGTAGCTTCCCGAGCAGGACCGATTCCACAGCCGTTCCGCAATTGAGATGAATGACGGCGGCTGCATTGCGGATGCGATCGAGCACGCTGCCGGTGCCGTCGATCAGGACGTTGGCGTGGCGCGAAAGCGCATTGCGATAGACGTCCTCGCTCTCGAAGGGATGCGGACGCACGAGAATGTTGCGGTCGGGACGCGCTGCGGCGAGCCGAGCTATCTCGGCGAGATAGTTGGTGAAGACCTGCTTCAGGTCCGCGATGAAGCGATCGACATAGGCGCCATCCCAGCCGGCCCGCACCATTGCTTCGCGCTCGCCGCCCGGCTTGCCGGTGAAGCGTGAATTGACCAGCGGAAAGTTGGCGTTGACGAGCAGATAGCCGCGCGGCTCGCCGTCGAGCAGCCTGCGCCAGCGTGGGGCCGCAAAATCCAAGCGCGGACAGCCGGTGAGGTGAAGCTGCTCCGGCTTCATGGTTCCGGCCGCGAGAAAAGCGTCGTGCAGCCGGCTGCCCCAGAAGAAATAGCCCTTCAGAATGTCGGCGTAGCCGCTGGCCTTGATGTGGGCCGCCATTGCCGGTGGCGAGTTGCCGCCCTTTTCCGCGAGCACGCCGCCTTCGGTGTCGAGCACGTAAAGCGCCAGGCCAGCTCCGGCAAAGCTGCGCATCAGGTCGAGATTGACGGGACGTGCGTAGTTGACGACCAGTGCGTCCAGCCCGAGGCGCGGGACATCGACAGCCTGCTCGTACATCGGCACCAGCATGACGGAAACGCCACGCCGTGCGAGTTGATAACCGAGCATGACTGCCCCCGGCAGGTCACGCTTGGGGTGATCGACCACCAGGCCTATGCGCAAGATGTGAGCTCCCGGCAGGTCCGCGTCAGAGCCGCATCGCAGTGCGCTCGAGCTCTGTCAGGGCACCGACCGCGCGGAAGCGCGCCGGCGGTTCGGGAAAGATGCGCGGCTGCTGGATGTAGGTTGCCGTATAAAGCAGACGACTTCGGTCCGACTGGATCCGGCTTCCCATGTGCAGGCAGCGGGCGGTGTTGACGATGAAAGACGACAGGCGGGGCGCGATCATTTCCTTGACCACGTCCGGACCGGTCTTGGCGAACACCTGAGTGTCGCTCATATGGCTCTTGAGCGAGTTGCGGAACGCCTTGGACGGCCCCGCAGGAATGAAGGTGAATGGACCGTCCGCGGTGTCCTGTACGTCCGTCAGGTAGATGAAGAGCTTGCAGACGCGCTTGTCGTCGTGATCGAGGTGCCACAATTGGGAGAAGCTCAGCGCCTGGTTCGGAGTCGGTTGCGACAAGGTCAACACCACGTCCGACAATTGCGGTAGATCGTGCATGAAGTCGCCGATGATGCGCAGCGCAGCCGGCTGCAGGGCGTATCGCACGAAGGGATGGTCGGTCGCGAAAGAGCCGTTCACGAGGTCCTCATCCAGCAGGCTGACCCAGAACGACTTGTGCTGCTCCTTCTGCTGGCCGACGAGCTCGTTGAGGCGCTTCACCTTGCCGTCGGCGAACGATGCGACGGCTTCCGCGAGGCTGCGATCCACGAGCGTAGACACGTCGACGTAGCCGTCCTCGGCGAGCTTGCGGCTCGCCTCGGCCCATTCGGGCTTCGTTGGAAGCTGCTTCAGCAGCGCGATGCGTTTGGCGCGCGCCGGCAATTGCAGGGCGGTCAGACCCGCCTTCAGCACCCATCCGAGGTCGGTGCGGTTGACGTGCCACAACAGCCGGCGGAACTGGCTGATCTTCGCCTTTTTCGGGGCTGGCTGATCAGCCGTCGTGTTGATGGTTGTCATGTGGGCTCCCAGCAATACAAAAAACCATCATTGTGGATCGTCGGCGCGAACGGCATTCGTTCGCGCGCCAGGACGCGGATGCGGCCCTGCCGCTCGTAATCGTCGAGCGTCGAGAACAGCTGCGTCTGGTAGTCGACCGAGCGGATATAGAGGAAGCTGACGATATCTCGCGGGCTCGAGAGATTCAGCAGCTCCGTCGTCGGCTCGATGTTGATGACACGCTTTGGCCTCGCAGCAATGATGTTGTCCACCACCTTGCGTACGTCATAAGGAATCTGCTCGATGCAGAAATAGGTGAAGACGACCTGATCCCTGATGGCGGAATAGCTCGGGTCGTTGCCGTCGGTCAGGTCGATCCTGTCGAGCGATATCCGGTCCGACAGGCCATAATGCGCTGCGATCTCGCGGCCCGCGGCTATTCCGTTCGGCGCGATGTCGAACCCGCGCAGCCTCCAGTCGGGATGATTGAGGTGAAGCGAAAGCAGATTGATGCCGCAGCCTGCGCCGAGTTCGATGATTTCCGTGGCGCCACCTGTGTGCCGCGCGAGCAGGTCGCCAAGGGCTCTGGCGCGATAGCGATAATAATCGTCGGCCGCGACCCTGCAAATCCGATTGTCCACCTTGCGAAGGCCCCGCGCGGGATTCTTCGGTATCAGGAACTCGCCGATGCTGGCGGCCTTCGTCCAGGTCTTTTCGGACAGCATTCGCTGCCAATGCGTCAGATTGTACTCGGAATCAACGACATCGGCAGTGCGCTTCACACGGCGCATGACGAGACGACCGATGCTCCTCGCCGCGTCGATGGCGTAAGTCGCAGCCTTGTCCGACAACGACGCCGGAGCGAAACCTGTGATGACGGCTTTCGTGTCTGTCGCGTGGATGTTCATTCAGCTGCTTTTGGATGTCAGTCCCATCAGTTGTCCGACTGCGGGAAATACAGTCCGGTGCCGCTTCTCGAGGACCAGAAAGTACTGGAGCACCCAGGTCACCAGACAGAAAACCATGGAACCGAGCGCGAGCTTTAGCACGCTGTCGAACCGAATGTAACCTGCAATTGTTGCTAGAAAAACGCTTGCCAGGAGAAGGATTGCGAACTGGGTTCCGATCACCTTCGCGAACTGATTGCGATGGAGTTCGAGTGCGTTGCGCAACTCCCTCAGCTGCAAGGGCAGCACGGCGATACTGCCGATGACCTGGCCAAGTATCAGGGCGCGTTCCGCGAACAAATGCAATGTTGCGGCGGCGACCACCGCCCAGATCAGAAGCTGAATGGCGACCAGCCTGTTGAGCCTGGCCTGGACCTCAGGCCGCGTCAGGAAGATCAGGCTGCCGATCGCCACATATTGCGTGCAGATCGGAACCAGGAAGCTCAGGCCCATCCAGAACGCGTAGGGGGCAAGAAGCGGGCCGATCCAGATGTCCATGATCTCAGGCGAGAGAATCGCGGTGGCGGCAAGCGGCGGCACCACGAACATCGGCATCATGACGAGGCCGAGGTCGCCGAGGCGCTGGAACGACGCCGCGCTGCCGCGTTCATCGAGGCGGCTGGCAACCGGAAGCAGGGCGGACGTCAGAAGGCTGACGACAACCTTGGAGACCCGCGACAATCGCACCAGGGCGTCATAGGTGCCGACGGCCCTGGGCCCGAACAGCAATCCGATCAGGAAGGGTTGAAGCGGCCCGGAAATGCCGCCCATCAGCTTGCCTTGCAGCAGCAGCAGGCAGCGATGCAGAATGTCCTGCCGGATGTCCGGGGTCCATGGCAGCAATCGCACGTGCTTGTGCCGCAGGGCGACGGATGCGGCAATTCCAATGACGACGGCGCGGGCCACCAGCGTGGCGAGATAGATGTAGGCGACCACTTCAAAGCCTGCCGCCGCCGACGAGGCCGCGAATGTCAGGCCGACATAGGCCGCCGTCGACGTGACCTCCGCAGCGCGGAGCAGGTTGTAGCGCTCGAAGCCTTTGACAATACCTTCCCACACCAGCGCCGGAACGAAGATCAGATTCGCGAGGGCCGTGTAGTGCATGATCCGGGTGAACGTCTCCAGATGCGCGGCGTCGACCTTCATCACGATGACGAACAGCGGCGTTGCCAGCCAGATGGCGGCGCTCAGGATCAAGGCGAGAGCGATGGAGACTGCTCCCAAAAAGGCGATCTGGCGGCTGGCCTGTGGCCAGTTGCGGTGTTCGCGCGCACGCGCGACGACCTGGGTGGCGACCTCGGACAGGCCGAGGTCCAGCACCGCCATCATGCCACTGGGAAGCAGCAGCCGCGAGATGACGATGAGGCCGAACTCGGTCACCCCCCAGGTCCCGATGATCAGCGGAATGACCGCCAGGCCCAGCAAAGCGGCCACGCCGAAGGCAAACGCCGAAATCACCGTGTTCTGGATCAGGCGCTTGATCATTGGTGTTTTGTTACCAGGCGCTCAGGCCGCCATCGACGGCGATGTTCTGCCCGGTCACGTAGGAGGCAGCATCGGACACCAGAAACAGCATGGTCCCGACCATCTCGTCCGCGCGAGCCATGCGGCCGAGCGGGATACGGGCACCATAGCGCGCCTTGAAGGTCTCGTTCTGCCCGCTCTCGACCCCGCCCGGGGTGAGCGTATTGACGCGAACGCCCTTCGCCGCCCAGTAGGTCGCGAGGTGCTTGGTCAGGCCGATGACACCGGCCTTGGACGCCGTGTAGACCGCGGGTGTGTTGATGGCGCGGCCGAGATATTCGGAGCCTTCGTAGATGCGCTGGTCGGGCGCCATCAGTCCGTAGATCGAGGCGGTTTGCACGATGGCGCCGTAGCCGCGCTCGGCCATCCGGCCGCCGAACACCTGCGCGACGGTGAACATGCCGTCGAGATTGACCGACATGATCTCGCGCCAGGTGTCCTGCGAAAACGTCTCGACGGGTGCGAAGAAGGCGTCCACGTCGCGGGTCTTGCTCGCGGCGTTGTTGAGCAGGACCGAGACCGGTCCGAGGTCGGATTCGATCGCATCGGCCGTGTTGCGCACCGCGTCGGGATTGGTGATATCGCAACCGTAACCTCTGGCACGGACGCCATGGCGTGAGGCGACGTCGGCTGCCGCCGCATCGGTCGCGGCCTGATCGAGGTCGACGATTGCGACGTTGGCGCCGAACTCGGCAAGCCCCTCGGCAAATCGACGTCCTAGGATACCGCACCCGCCGGTGATGACGGCAGTACGCCCGGTCAGATCGAACAGAGCCTTGAAGCTCGTGGTCATCGCTTGCGCCTCCTCACGCCGGCAGTCGTTGACGGAGCAACAGCTCCACCAACGCAAAATCGAGATCCGAATCGATGTCGATCGAACGCTCTTCCGGCATTTCGAACAGACGTGTATCCGGATAGAACACCGCGGGCTGCTCCAGGAATGGCGCGACGCGCCAGACGTAGATCGACGCGTTCATGTCGAAGCAGCGCGGCGCATCCTGCCGTCGCGTGACCGGAGGATTGGCGGATTTGGACAGGCCGACGCTGCCATCGGTGCGCTGCTCGACGAGGTTGAAATAGGGCGACCGTCGCGCCGGCGCCCCGGTAATGACGTTGCGCGCGCCGCTCTCGCGCAGCAGCGCCACCGCACCGGTGATGTCGGAGGCCAGCCTGAGCGGGGAGGTGACGTCGAGATCGACGAAGATCTCCGGCGTCGTGCCCATTTGCGCGATGGCCTGCTCGAGACAGTGGCGGATCGCCGGTAGCTTCGGCGCAGTATCGGTCGCCATCTCGTCCGGGCGCTTGACCACGATGTCGGCGCCGGCCTTCACCGCCGCCTCGAGCAGAGCATCTGAATCGCTGCTGAAGGCGATCGCATCGAACAGGCCAGTGTCGCGCGCCTGCGCGATGCTCCACGCGAGCACGGGCCTGCCCAGGAGATCGCGCGCATTCTTGCCGACGACACCTTTCGAGCCACCTCGCGCGCAGATGGTGCAGAGGAGACTCACGGCGACACCCAGGTCTTGCTACGCAGCGCGCACTCGCTGGCGTCGATCAGATGCATGACGCCGAGGGCCTCCGGCAGCGAGCAGGCCGGGCTCGCGCCACTCATCGCCGCGACATGCATGTCCCGGTAGCTCTGGTCGCGCTCGCTGGGGATCTCCGTTGCCTTGCCGTTGACCGTGAGACGGCCGCCGACGAGATCGGCCTCGATGGTGTCGTCGTCGACATTGACGCGAATGCGACGGACGCCCTGACGGTCGAGATAGTCCATATGGACGTGGACCGATGGTGCCCGCTGCATATCGAGCAGCAGGTCGAGGTGGTCGTCGACGTCGATGTCGCGAGCGCCGGAGGCGCCGCCGAGCGCTGCGACGCGATGCCAGGGCCCGAACAGCCACAAGAGGTAGTCCAGTTCGTGGCTGAGATCCCGCAGCACGCCGCCCCCGGCATCAGCCGTGGCGGATGCGGTCGCGCGGTGATCGCGGTCCGGCCGCCAGTCCCTGATGTCCTGGCCGACATAGGCGCCGACCGTGATCACGTCGCGCCCGCGCAGTGCTTCCGCCAGCGCCGTCATCACGGGGTGAAAGCGCAGATTGTATCCGACGCTGACATGGGCGAAGGGATATTTCGGGGGTGATGCAGGTGTTGCGAATAGCGGCTTTTCGACAAGGACGTTGCCATGGAAGCCGGCCTGCGCGAGCTCTTGCAGATTGTCCGCATGGCGCGCCGCCTCGGTGGCGATCACCACGTAGTCCGGATGCGCCGCCGCGAGGGCCTGCGCGATCGATCCGTAATCGCCGCCTTCGCGACGGCTGACCGTCGCGACCCGAAGGCCGAGCTCGCGCAGGACGCGCGCATGCCTTGTGCCGATCGAGCCGAGACCAACTACGACGGCGTTTGTCGAGGTCACGGGAAGACCTCGTGAAACTCCGCATGCGCCTGCTCGAAATCCTCCAGGCGGCCGATATCGAGCCAGTACTCGCGAATCGGATAGACCGCGACGCGTCCCTTGCCCGCGATCACGCGCTCCAGCACGGTCGGCATATCGATGCTGACGCGGGGCGCGACATGGCTGAAGACGGACCTGCCGACCACATAGATTCCGGCACTGACGAACCAGCTCTCGGTCGGCTTCTCGCGAATAGTCTGGAGAAAGCCCTCCGACGTGGAAACCACGCCATAGGGGACGTGCACCTTGTGCTCACGAACGGCCATCGTCGCTTCCGCCGGCGTTCCGTTGTGGAAGTCGAGAAGCGCTCCGTAGTTGATCGTGGTGAGAATGTCGCCGTTGGTGACGATCATCGGCAAATCCGGCGGCGTCGGAAACAGTCCGAGAGCACCGGCGGTGCCCAGCCGTTCAGTCTCGTGCACGTACTGGATGTTGGCACCGAAGGCGGCGCCATTGCCAAAGTAGTCTTTGATCGTCTCGGCCTTGTAGTTGACCGAAATGAAGATGTTGCCAAAACCCTGCTGCACGACGTTGCGTACGATGGTCTCGAGCAGTGGTCGGCCGCCGACATTGAGCATCGGCTTCGGCACGTCGCGCGTGAGCGCGCCCAGGCGCTCGCCGAGGCCGCCTGCCATGATCAGGACCGGATTGGCGTAATGGCGCGGCTCGAGCAGCTCATCGAGCGTCTCGACCACGATGAGATGGCCGCCCTCGTCGACAAGCGGGAGCTGCTTGATCGATCTCTGCCGCATCAAATGCAGGCGATCCTCGCGCGGCAAGGTCGCAGAGGCCGACACCGGCGTCCGGTTCATGATTTCGGTCGCAAGTCCGGTGAGGGCGATGCCGCGCAGCAGTCCGCGTCTGACGTCGCCGTCGGTGACCACGCCGAGCAGGCGATTCTGGTCATCGAGCACCAGCGCAATCTGGATGCTCCCGCTCTCGATCGCGGCAATGGCCTCGCCCACGGTCGCCTGGGTACCGACGACGGCTTTGCGCCAGGATTTCATGGCAATTCTGCCTCGTATACGCCAGATATTGGGCGCGGCCCACGGCTGAGCCTGCTATATCGCGGCTGCGAGAGGCGGCGTCAACCCCGCCAGGGGTCACTGCGTTGTCCTTGTTAATTCTCGCGTTTTCGGGCCGGTCCGGCGGTTTGAAGCGCCGTGGCCCGGTCGCTAAGATCGGGGCGGCTTAAGGGAATCGCGATGGACGATCTGATCATCATCGGCGGCGGCGAACATGCCTTCATGGTTTATGAGGCCGCCCTCCTGTCGGGCCAGTTCAACGTGGTCGGTTTCCTCGATCGCCAGCCGGGAACACTGGGCGAGGCGCGCTATCTCGGAACCGATGACGTTGCCCCGAACTATCCGGATGCCGTCTTCGTGGTCGGGATCGGAACGATGCAGGCGGGGCCGGCGCGCCGCCAACTGGTCGCCCGGCTGCAGCTCAAGCGCTGGGCGTCGGTGATTCATCCGCGCGCGGTCGTCTCGCCGTCGGCCACGATCGGCGCGGGCAGCGTCGTCATGCCGGGCGCGATCGTCAATGCGCGAAGCATGATCGGCCATCACTGCATCATCAATTCGGGCGCAGTCGTCGAGCACGATGTGCGCGTCGGGCACTACACGCATCTCTCTCCGGGAACGGTGGTCGGCGGCGGCGCGGAGATCGGTGACAACTGCTTTGTCGGTCTCGGCAGTCGTGTCCGCGATCACATTTCCATCGGCAATGATTCGCTGGTAGCGATGGGCGCTGTCGTCACGAGTTCATGGCCGTCCGGATCCGCGCTGCGCGGGGTTCCTGCAAAGCCTCGTCTTTAAACCGGATCGTCGGGTTCGAGCGCCCGCGGCGCCGCCGTTCCGATCAGGGACCAATACTCGATCGGCGGCCGTCCCGCGCCCGGCCGCTTGGCGGTGATGTCGGCCGGACCGATGATCTCGCCGGCCTTCAGCGCGCGCGCTGCCACGATGCTCTTGCGCGCTACCGGCACATTCCTGACCTCGGACTCCCTCGGCGTCTTCACGCCGTCGCCGAGCGCGGCCTCGACGTTACGGATGGCGCTGACCATGCGCTTGAAGTCGCTAGGCTCCAGCGAAGCCGCGTGATCAGGGCCTTGCGCCTTGCGATCGAGCGTCAGGTGTTTTTCGATTATTGTGGCGCCAAGCGCTGCAGCCGCTACTGAAACCTCGAAACCGTCGGTATGATCGGAATAGCCGACCGGGAGCTGGAATGCGGACCGCATCGTCGCCATCGCAGCGAGGTTCACGTCGCCGATGGGACAGGGATATTCGGTCGTGCAATGCAGCAGACTGACGTGCCGTGCGAGCGCCGTGCGAGCCGCTGGATCGCGCCACGCCGCACGGAATGAAGCGATACCGGCTGGATCGTTACGCTGCGCGTAGCCATGCGCCAATACGCCCAGCGCGTCCTCGACCTCGCTGAGCGTCGCCATGCCCGTCGACAGGATCAGTGTCGCACCGGCCCGCGCTGCCGCATGCAGCAGCGGTGCATTGGTGAGATCGCCCGAGCCGATCTTGATGCGCGGCAGTTTCAGTGACAGCAGGAAGTCGAGTGAAGCGCCGTCGAACGGCGTCGATAGGAATTCGATGCCGCGTTCGGCGGCGCGCGCAATCAGCGTATGATGCGCGGCCTGCGGCAGCTCAAGGCGTTCCAGCATGGCGAGCTGGCTCTCGGCGGCGTCGGTCGTGCGCTGCTGATAGTCTGCCTTCTTCGCCGCTCCACCCGCCAGCGCTTTCGCACTAAAAGTCTGGAACTTGACGATGTGGGCGCCGGCATCGGCGGCCGCATCGACCAGGGCCAGTGCCTTGTCCAGGCTGCCGTCGTGATTGACGCCGGCTTCCGCGATGATCAGCGTGCGCGTCGTCATGGCCGCACTCCGCTTGCGGGAAGTTCGTAGAAGCCCTTTTTCAGGAGCTGCCCGAACTCCGGGATGCCGGTAATGATGTCGGCAAATCGCCGGCTGGAGTAGCCGTCGCCATAAGGATTGACGGTGTCCTTGCGGCCACGCTGAAGTGCTTGCGAGATAGCCGCGCCGATCGCGCCGCGTTCGGGCGCGGCGTGAAACACCGAGTCTGCGCGCTCGCGCCCTTTCTGACGGTCGCCGATATCCACCGTGGGAACACCGAAGGAGGGGGCTTCGAGCAGGCCACTCGAGGAGTTGCCGATCACGACGTCCACCTGGTTCATCAGGCTAAGATAGCGAAGCTGCCCGAGCGAGGCGACAGCGACCGTGTTCGGCCGACTTGCCGCGAAGGCCTTGGTCCGGTCGTTCAGCGCGCGTCCTTCGGCATCGGCATTGGCGAGCGTGAAGGTGAGACGGAAGGCGGGATCGAGCGTTGACAGCGCCGCGAACAGCTCGTCCAGCTCGGCCGCCGATCGTCCGGCCTCGACCGTCACCGGATGGAATGTCACGAGCGCATTGCGTTCGCCGAGCGGCATCCCGATCGCGTTGCCTATGTCGTCGCGGTTCATCAGATCGAGATGCTTGATGGCATCGATGCCGACCGAGCCGATGGTATGGATACGGGATGGGTGCTCACCAAGCTGCATCAACCGCCGCGTCGAGCCTTGATTGCTGGTGAAATGCAGATGCGACATCTTGCTGATGGCATGGCGGATGGATTCGTCGACCGCACCCTCGGTGATGTCGCCGCCGAACAGATGTGCCATCGGCAGCCGCATGAACATCGCGGCCTGCGCGGCTGCGAACATCTCGAAACGGTCGCCGAGCACGACGACGAGATCTGGTTGCAACCGCGTGAACGCGTCGGCAAATCCGATCACGCCAAGCCCGACGGACTTCGCGACGCCCGTGCCGGTGTCGCTGCTGAGCAGCATCTCGACGCGCTCGTCGACCTCGAAGCCCTCGTCGCGGATGGTGTTGAACGTGTAGCCGAACTCCGGCGCGAGATGCATGCCGGTGGCGATGAGCTGAAGCGTCAGGCCCGATGCCTCGCGTATCGCGCGCATCGGCCAGATCAGCAGTCCGAAATCGGCCCGGCTGCCGGTCACGAAGCAGATTTTTCGCGGCACGCTATTCATCGCGGGCCCTGATGCTGGCGCTGCTCGGCAGGTTGATCAGGCGGCGCTCGATCGATTCGGCGGTGGCGAGATCGCCACGCGGGCTCTGCGCGAACATCGGCAGGCGGTGCATCAGGGTCCAGGCCGGGCGCGCGCCGAAGCCGGCTTCGTTCAGCGCCGTGAGCACGTCGTCCCGCCGCCCGGCATACGCCTCGTCTAGCAGGATCGCGTTCAGCCAGTAATTGCTCGTGGTGCGATCGGGCTCGCGCGAGAAGCGCACGCCGGGTAGATCGGCAAAGACGCGCTCATAGGCTGCAGCCAGCCGGCGCTTGCTCGCCAGGAAACCGTCGAGCTGCTCGAGTTGGGCGCAGCCGAGCGCGGCATTCAAGTTCGGCAGGCGATAGTTGAAACCGATCTCGTCGTGCACGAAGGCCCATTTGTGCGGCAGTTTCGCGGTGGTGGTGAGATGCTTGGCGCGGCGCCCCAGCTCCTCGTCATTGGTGAGGATGGCGCCGCCGCCGCCGGTGGTGACGATCTTGTTACCATTGAAGCTCAGCGCCGCGAGCCGCGCCTGCGATCCGACGGCGTGGCCCTTGTAGGTCGAGCCCAGCGATTCCGCGGCATCCTCCACCAGCGCAATGTCCCAATCGCGCGCGATCGCGGCGATCTCGTCGAGTTCGACGGGATGCCCGAACGTGTGCATCGGCGAGATCGCGGCGATGCGGCGTCCGGTCTCGCGATTGATCGTGCCCTTCGGCGTTCGCTCGGCGATCGTCTCGAGCCGCACGGCGAGGGCGCGCGGGTCCATGCCGAGCGTGACGAAGGAACTATCGACGAAATGCGGCACCGCTCCGCAATAGGCGATCGCGTTGGTCGTCGCGATGAAGGTCAGCGCCGGCGAGATGACTTCGTCGCCGGGCTCGACGCCGGCGAGGCGGAAGCAGGCGTGCAGTGCGGCCGTGCCATTGACGACGGCGACCGCCCGCTTGGCGCCGGTGACCTCCTCGAGCATGCGCTCGAAGCGGTCGACGAACGGGCCGACCGAGGAGACGAAGGTGCTCTTGATGCATTCTTCGAGATAGGCGATCTCGTTTCCGGCAAACACCGGTTCGTGCAGGCCGAGGATGCCGTTCGGCGTACCCGCGGCGCGCCGGACAGCGTCGACAACCGCCTTCGGATCGAAGGTGCGCGCGGAGATGTCGGATCCGGTCGTGGTCGTTCCCACCGTTGCCTCAGACATTGTAGACGTCCGCCTTATAGCGGCTGAGATTGGTGGGGCTGGTGAACCAGTTCACCGTCTTCACAATGCCCTGGCGCATGCCGTCGATCCCGCCGAACTCCGGACTCCAGCCGAGTTGCTGGCGCGCCTTGGAATTGTCGGCCCAGAGCCGCTCGACCTCGCTATTGGCTGGGCGCAGGCGCGCCTCGTCGGTCTCGATTTCGATCGTGGTCCCCATGACGTCGGCGATCATCTGCGCGGTCGCGCCGACCGAGATCTCGAAGCCGCTGCCGAGATTGATGGTCTGGCCGACGCATTGTTCGGCCGGGGCAGTAAGGCCCGCGATCAGGCCGCGCGCTGTATCCGTGACGAACGAGAAGTCGCGGGTCGGACTGACGGCGCCGAGACGGATCTTGCGCTTGCCGGTCGCGATCTGGCTGATGATGGTCGGGATCACCGCGCGCGCCGATTGCCGCGGTCCGTAGGTGTTGAACGGCCTGATGACGACGACCGGCATGTCGAACGAGGCGTGGAACGATAGCGCCATCTGGTCAGATGCGATCTTCGAGGCCGAGTAGGGCGATTGGCCGACCAGCGGATGGCTCTCCTTGATCGGGACGGTCTGCGCCGTGCCGTAGACCTCGCTGGTCGAGGTCTGCACGAAGCGCCGCACGCCGGCCATGCGCGCTGCCTGAAGCACGTTCACCGTGCCGCGCACGTTGGTCTCGACATAGGAATCGGGCGCGACGTAGGAGAAGGGGATCGCGATCAGCGCCGCCAGATGCAGCACGTCGGTGCAGCCGGCGGCCGTCTGGATCATGAAATGCGGATCGCGGATGTCGCCGGCGACCACCTCTACGGACTTCATGATGTCGGCGGGAACCGTGTCCAGCCAGCCCCAGGAGTTGAAGGAGTTGTAGTAGACGACCGCCTTGACGCGGGCCCCGGCCTTCGCCAGTTCCTCGACGACATGCGAACCGATGAAGCCGTCGCTGCCGGTAACGAGGACGCGGGCGTCCCTCAGATCTGCCATGCCGGACCCCAGAAGGCGATTAAGCCAGTGTTCGCAACAAGATAGATGGCGCTATAGCACACTGGCGGTTGCGCGCAACAGAGCAGCGCTCGATAGCTGCCAAATGCCCGGGGATGCAGCAGTTTTTGTGACGCGCGCTCAGGCCCAGCCGGCCGGAATGAGCCGCTGTCTCACGAACCTCTCCAGATTGCCGCCTTCGAACAAGTGGCCGGGCAGGCCGGCCGCACGAGCGGCTTCGATGTCGCTCGGCTTGTCGCCGATCACCATGCTGCGCGCCATGTCGACCGGAAAGCGCTGCGCGAGGTCGGTGATCATGCCCGGTGCCGGCTTGCGCCGATCGCTCGTGCGGCAATAGCGCGCGACGGTTCCGTCGGGGTGATCGGGGCAATATTCGAATGCATCGATATGCGCACCGGTCAGCGCCAACTGGTCCGCCATCCAGCGGTGCAGCGCGACGATGTGATGCTCCTCGTAGTAGCCGCGCGCGACGCCGGATTGATTGGTGATGACGAAGGCGAAATAGCCGGCGTCGTTGACGGCCTTCACCGCCTCGCGTGCCCCCTCGATCCATTCAAGCTTGTGCGTCTCGAACGTGTAGCCCGAGTCGTGGTTGAGGACGCCGTCGCGGTCGAAGAAGACGGCGGGGCGCCGCAGCTTTTCGCGCAGCTCGCGGTCGGCGCGCGCGAAATCATCGGGGATGCCGATGTCGATGAAATAGCCGCGATAGGACGTGCCGCGCAGCTCACCGCGCAAAGCAAGGCCGGGAAACACGTCCTGTTCGAGGGAAGCGGGAAGCTTCGCGATGTCAGCGAGAACGGACTTGTCGAC
The DNA here is from genome assembly GCF_054060315.1 of Bradyrhizobium sp. USDA 4354. Classification (NCBI taxonomy): domain Bacteria; kingdom Pseudomonadati; phylum Pseudomonadota; class Alphaproteobacteria; order Hyphomicrobiales; family Nitrobacteraceae; genus Bradyrhizobium; species Bradyrhizobium sp. USDA 4354. Next base: position 4,170,904 of record NZ_JBSSDC010000001.1, read on the forward strand.
GACGTAGATGCCGGCATTGACCGGTCCCGTGGCCCCCGTACCCGGGGCGATGAAATCGCGCACCACCTCGCCGTCGAGCACGACGCGCCCGTAGCGGTCTCCGACGACGCCGTCGCGCAGTGCCATGTGAACCCGACCACCCTGCGCACGCGCGATCAGATCGAGCAGGTTGAAGTCGAACAGCGAGTCGCCGTTGAGCAGCAGGAAACGATCGTGCAGCATATCGCGCGCGTTCACGAGCGCGCCGCCGGTGCCGAGCGGCTCGGTCTCGCGCGACACCAGGATCTTTGCCCGTCCCCTGGCCGCGCCGGCATAGTGGGTCTCGACGATGTCGGCCTTGTGGCCGGCAAGCAAGAGGATTTCGTCGAATACGTGATAGCGGGCGAGTTCATCGATCAGCGTGTCGAGAAACGGTCGCCCGCCGATGTCGAGCATCGGCTTCGGCGCCGCCTTGGTGCGTTCGCCAAGCCGCGTACCCAACCCTCCGATGAGGATGACGGCCTGTCTCAACATGATATGTCCTTTTGACAGCGGGAACGATCGAGCGTGACGCCAATCTGCGACAATGCGAAGGGCAATTTCCGTCTTGCTTTCATATCAGCGCGAGCAGGGAATGCGAACGACGACCGTCTGCCTGTTGGCAAACAGGACCGGAAACGGGCTCGCGCGAAGCGCGTCAGTGATAGTGGGCTCCATCGGCGCCGCGGGAGGAAAATAGCTGAGGCGTTGGTCGGCTGCGAGATGGGTCCACTCGACTGTGCGGGGCGTGATGAGCGCGACGAGGTTCCAGGCGTTCTCGCCCGTCTCCAGAATGTTCTGGATCGTGGACTTGGCCTCCTCAGGCGGAATTTCAGGGATTCCGGATGCGGTTATGTCGGAAAGCGGCTGGGCCACTTCCTGACTCGCTGCCGGCGCACCGCGGACCGATCGCATGATGCCGCCCAAAGCATCGGCCCTTCGCATCTGGAAGAAGGCCTCCGAGTTGATGGCGCCGACCAGAGGGGCGATCAAGCTGCAAGTGTGTGCAAGCCGTTGATCTCCTTCGGTCGGCTGCAGAATCGTGCCCACGACCAATTTTGCCCGCTTCGCGACCGCTTCGTTCACGGTGTCCAGATTGGAGAACAGATAGGCGGCCGGCGCGCCCGTGAGTGCCTGGACTATGCCCAAGGTATACGGGTCCGAGAGAATAATTCCCTTTCGCAGATTGTCGCGGAGCCAACGAGCCAATTCAAGTTCATCGGCATTGTAGTGTGAGACGATTGCCGTGCGGTCGGGAAGCGCGCCGTAACTGTAGCTCCTGTTAATGCCGGACAGACCGATCTTGTCGACAGCCACGCCCAAGCCCACGATTCCCGCCAGACCGTAAATGTAGATCCGCCGCGATTGGATCAGGGTCAATAGCGAGAGCGTCGCGAGTAGCGCGATGCCTGCCAATTCCACCGGTCGCAGGACCGCCTGATAGCCGGCAAAGGGCAGGCCGGTTCGCCAGGCAAACGCGTAGACCAGAACCACAAGAACGGTCGCAAGCAGCGTGACCGCCGTGGCAACCAGGGCCCGCCGATATCGCGAGGAAGGACTGAAATCGATCAGCAACTGACAAAAGACCTCAGTGGCCGTGATCGTGAACAGCGACAGTATGATCGTGCTGGTGCGATACAGGAACGGGAAGCCGGAGAGTACGGCAAGGCTGAGGCCGCAGCCGGCAATCCAGGACCACACGAGTATCACGAAGCCGTCGTCACGACGTTCGATCGCACCGGGGGAAACCCGAAGGGCAGGTCGGGTCATCCACCACCATGCAACGCCCAGCGTGACGCAGATGGAGAGGAGCGGACCTATCGTCCGGCCAAGTTCGATCGTGGCGACCAGCGGTCCGGAGCCCAGGAACAGCTCTTCGCCGCCTTCGATCCTTCTGCCCAGGACCAATTCCGTAATCGAGGAAAAAGTGTCGTTGGCGCTCATTGGAGGAATGTAGCCGAAGCGCATTCCAGTAACGCAGACGACAATTCCGAGAATGATCGGGGGCAGCGCGAAGGACAGAAGTCGCAGGACCGCGATGCTGGGCGACGGCCAGACGGTAATCATCCGCGCGATGGCGATATACATAAGCCAGGTGGCTAGAACGGTCGGAACGAACAGGTAAGAGCCGCGATGTGCAAGCAGTAGCGTCGCTGGCCAGATGCAACCAAGAAAGAAAATCCCGCCAAACCTTCCGGCGCCGCTCAGAATCCTGAGCAGGAACAGCCCGGCCATAAGCAGTGCAAGCACTAGCGTGTTGTTGTTGAAGGCGAACGCGAGCAGCAGCGTTGCGCCGGCGATAACGGTCAACAGCACGGCAGATCGCGCCGACCGGCCGTTTGCATCCCGCTGCGCATTGCCTATCAGCACGCCAAGAAACACAACGCTGCTGGCGACGGCCAGGCTGCCATTTGTCATCAGGACGACGGCGCTGCTGGTTGCGGCGAAGAAGAAGGCGATCCATTTCCGCGGGGAAGTGGGATAGACGCCCTGCACGAAGGCATAGGACGCCAACAGGAGGAACAGGATCGAGAAGAAACGATAGGTCCAGCTAAATCTCAGAAGGTCCAAGCCAAGCGTTCCAGCGAGGGCACCTGCGAGCGCCGAACGAAGATCGACATAGGACTGGGCCGCGTACGGATTGATGACACCACCATCGGCGTACTCTTGCGCAGTCTTCATCCAGTGAACATCCGCGCCGATGTCCGCATAAGGAAAGCTGGAAAATGCGCCGAACGACCACCACCATATCATGAGTGCAATCGGTAGCGACAGAATGCACCAAGTGGCCGCCGTGCGCGTTTCATCGCGGCTCGGGCCCCAGCTGGGCCATGACCAGGCAAGTCCGAAGCAGGATACGACAACCATCGTCGCGAACTGAAGCCATATATCGCTCACGAACAGCGATAGCCCCCCGAGCAGGATGCCCGTTGTAGAGGCGCCGACGGTAAATCCAAGGACGACGAACTGGGCCTTCGTGAGCCGGCACACCGCGACGAGTTTCGCTGGCGCAATGGCCAAGATCGAAAACCCGGTGCCGAGCTGGATCAGGAAGAACAGGAAGGTCAGGACAAATGTGGTCGTCCACATCGCAAGATCTCTAGAGTGGGTGCCGGCGAAGCAGCCGAGAATTGGCGATCTTCAAATTTCATTTGACCGGTCGGCCGGGCGCCCAACGATCAGAGAGCCGAGCGTGAACAGATCCTCCGGGGAGAAGCTCTTGAAGCGCGGTGCCAATCGTTCGAGGATCTGCTGCTCCGGTGGCCGGCGGTCTGGTTGGTCGCAGAGCAGTTCAAACCCAGCCTCGCTGAACAGCTGCAGATATTCGCTATGGCGCAAACGATTGACGTATTGGAAGCGAGACTGGAAGGGCGCCCAATCCTCGTCGGAGTAAGTCAGGAAATTGAATGAGCTGATCGAGGGATCGAAGCCCTTGAAGTGGTCGCCGTAGTCGATTTGCATGAGGACCAGCCCGTCAGGGCGCATGATGCGTCGCAGCTCCTTCAAGATTGCCGCGATGTCGCTCTTGGGAATGTGCTCGAGCGTTTCGACCGAGACCGCGCAGTCGATTGAACCGGCCGACAGGTCCGTCGTTCGGGCATCGGCCGGTGCGCGGTAGTCGATTCGCCAGTAACGCTCGAGGTCCTCCAGGGAATTCAAGTCGGGGTGGTCGGTCCCGCTCAGTCGAGAAATCACGGCTGCATTGGAGCGGATCAGCTCCAGCTTCGCTAGGCGCTCGATGTCGACGGTGATGAACCGCCGGGCTCCATGTGCACTGAAGGCAAGCGGGATGATCAGATCGCGCCCGGCGCCGAACTCGAAGCAAATAGAATCCCGTAACGGACGGAGGCTGTATCTCTCGTGGACGCCCAGCAGCCGCTGCGCAAGTGTGTAGATGGACCTGACCTGCTTTTCCGGGCGCGGCAGCCGTCGTGTGACGTAGCGCTGCAGGGTGTAGTGCAGGTCTTCGCCCCAGGGGATGTTCGACAACACCGAGAACGCTCGCGCCTTTGTCTGCCAGCGCACGTCAGCATTTCCTCGCTGGAATGGCCGTGATTGGAGTGATGCTGACGAACGATCGTTGAAGCACGGTGTAGGTCCAGGAAAGGCCGATGTTCCGGCCTGTTTCAGGCGGGTACCAGGTCACATAGCCGGTTTCGGTCATACGGGAGCCGCAGCCGCAATGCAAGGATTCTAGGGGGCAGGCGACCCTTCGCGTGCCGCCAAGACTAAACAGCCATCGGCCCGAGGCATCCCGGACGTCATCCCGACCGGCGCCGTCAGCCCGGGTGCGAGATCGGCGCCGCAAAATCGAAATCGCGAACTGATGTTGATCTCGAGAAAGGAACCCACAGCGTACAAAGGGAGCAGAACCTGAGCCGCGTATCATCTTTCCGACGAACCATGCGGCTACAGACAGATTGCCGTCGACCATGATCGCGATGTTCGTGCGATTGGGCTAATCCCGCATCGCTCCGTGCGGCGGCGCAGCCGGTTGATTCCCCTTTCGGTTGAGAGTAAACAAGCCTCGAAATCGAGATCGACATTTTAGCATGCCGGCGAGGCTATCGCGTATGATTGGCAGAATGCCACCAGTCGGTTTAGTCCGTGCCGATCCCTTGCTCCCCCGCCGAGTCTTGTCGAATGTCCGGTGAATTGCCGATTGGAGAGGCTGTCGCGAGGGGCTATCCGCCCGCCGTGCTCTACCTGCGCAACGACGACACCGTCACGACGGAAGTCTGCGCATTCAACTACTTCTCGGTTTTCATGAAGGATCACCCGGAAGTGGATGCTCATGCCTGGTTCTTTGATGGAGCAGGTAAGCCGGCCGGATATTTCCACAGGGAGCTCAGCGCCAACGGGCAGTTGCAGTTGCAGACTTCGGAGCTGTGTCAGCGCATTTCGGGAACGGTGGCGATGGCGCTGATACCGAAACAGGAGACCAAGCTTCGTCCCGGACGGAAGGTGACGACCGGGTACTACGCACAGTATTTCTCGCAGCACGGTGCGGTAACGTTGTCGCACGAGCGCGAGCCCGTCGCAGCGGCGCCGTTTCCGACCTCTGCCTGGATGCAGTCCTACCTCACGCGATTTCTGAAGGAGTCGGGCGTGGTGCTCGTGAACTCCTGCATGGCATCCGAAGGCGTTTCGGTTGGGACGGCTCGGCTCATGGCCCTGGATGGCACCGCCTTGGGCGAGCGCACTCTTCCGACAATCGCGCCGATGGGCGCCGTCCGCATCAGCACGCTGGAGCTTTTCCCCGAGGCTGAAAGGCTGATCGGCGCTGCTGAAGGTTTTGCCCTGGAGTTCAAAGGCACCAATATCGCCAGTCCGTTCAGCTATTATGAGTTTGCCAACGGCAAGTTCAGCTTGCATCACTTTTAAAGGGCGCGTCCGTGACTCGTTTCCCATCCAGTCCCTGGAAGCCCCACGAGCCCAGATTCATGTTTCCGACGTTTGCAGGCGTCGAGTCGCGTATGGGTTTCTCGATTCCTGCCTGGTATCGTCCGGTCGACATCAGGTATCTCCGCAGTCTCGTCGCCGGCAGCCTGCGCAAGAATTTTCGCGAAACGGTCAAGGATCTCGTTCCCGAGCTCGCCAGCCTGGTCGCTTCCGGCTTCAGCAAGAAGCTCAGATTCAAGCTACTCATCCTGTCGCGCGACGGCGAGTACCGGGCGACCTATGAGTTTCCGGAAAACTATGCGCCGGGCGCCTCCGTCGAGATCGAACTGTCCCGTCTTTTCGCCTCGCTCAAGCTGCCCCAGGACGATTATCTGGTCATCGCGGTGATGTCGCGTGGGCGCATGGATGGCTTCCGTTCTTCGCCTGCCAGCTATTCGATGACCTACATCGATCAGGACAACGTCGCGATCTATCGCACCGGCGCGTTTGCCCGGCCTTTGAACGAGGGCAGGCTGAAGGCGCATGTCGGGTTCACCGGGATCAATCCGAAGATCATTGCGACCGCCGACATCGTCAGCAGCCTGTTGCTGATCAATCACTCGTCCGACCCCGAATACGCTCATGCGGCGCGGCCGACGTCAAAGCTGATCCGCGGGGACGGCGAGCAGATCGAGGGCGATTTCGGTGAGATACCGCCGCTTGGTGCGCGCGAGATGTCGGTCGTCGACATGTTCGGCAGCCGCGTGTTCGATTTCCTCAAGCCGTTCGACGGACGCGGGACAACGGTCACTACCTGCACCGGGATCACGCTCGCGAGCCTGCATTTGCAGCGAACAAACGATAACCGACGGACGCTGCTGGGCATCGAACACTCGCGTCCGGCGCACATGAATCTCGCCGGCATCCTCCAGCACTAGATCGGGCACATCAGTTGTCTCAGCGCCAATCTCAGACGTCGCCGCCCGATCTGCTGAGCCGTTTCATCAAGTTCGACGACGATATGTCGACGCCGCCGCTTCGGCTCGTGCTGGGGTTTTGGATCGTCACCAACATCCTTGTGGTCATTTGGTGGCGCCTCGAGCTTTCTGACAGGTACCTGCCCGGTGCGTGGCGCTACGTCGGAATTGCGATTTTCGTCATCGTTGCGCTCGCTCCGCTCGCGATTCTCTTTCACATCCGGCGAAGCTTCCTCAATCCGGTCGTCCTTGGTCTGCTCGTGAGCTGCTGCCTCGCGGCGTCGATCACTGGGCATGAGGCGAATCTGCTGCGCGATCAGATGCAGTATAGCCTCGATCACGAGCGCGAGTTCGCCCACATGAATCTCGTCGAGGGCGTAATGCGACCGCTGATCTCGAAGATCGTGGAGGTCTACGTTCAGGTCCTTGGCGATGATCATCTCAGGGGATCGACCTACCGGACGCATATAGCCATCAACTACATGTTCGATTCGCTGTCGTTTCTGGCGGTATTTGCGCTCGCAACTCTCCTGCTGTCGCGCACCTCGGCGTGGCTTTGTCTTTTCCTGTTCGCCTTCTACACGCAGGCAGCGATCTATCCGGGACGCATGGGCCCGGTGTTCCTCGCGGGCGGATTGTTTTGGCAGCTCTTTTTGATCGTGTCCCGGCGCTATCCGGCCGCCATCATCTCGGGGTTGATCATCAGTTTTGCACGCGCCGACATCGTGTTCGCGCCTGCCTTCGCGCTGTTGGGCCTAGCGGCGTTCGAGCGACGCTGGCCCAGTGCGAAGGAGTGGGGCATGTTTGCCGCGCTGATCGGCATTTCGCTGGCTGTGCCGAAGTTGCTTATCTGGATGCAACCCGCAACCGATTACGGGTCGTTCCTGGTTACGAAGGGTGACTTCAGCAAGCTGGTCGCCAATCTTCAGACAATGAAGCTTGTCGTGGCCATCGCCAGCCCCGTGCTTGCAATCGTTATTGTGAGGACGTTTGCGTTGACCCGGACGATCGCCGTGGTCGGTTCGGCTTGCTTGGTTCATGTGGGGCTTGTCTTCCTGATCGCCGATTTTTCCGAGACGCGACTGATCGTACCCGCGCTGGCGGGGCTCGCTTTCGTGGCTAGCGAAGGACTCGGAAAATTGCTGGAAGGAAGGGACGAGGCGCAAGCCGGCAGCGGCTGAGATCGGCGTCGGAGCGCGCGTTGCCAAATGGTGAGGCGTTCAGATTGATGCGCTTTCGTTCGGCAATTGTGGGGCTCGGTTCAGCAACGTCCCTGACCATCCAGAGATTGCTCGCAGTCCTCGCCCTGCAGACGTTTCTCTCGGAATGAGCGCTTTGAGGCCAATGAGCAACTCCCAGAAACCGGCTTGGTATCAGCCTCGAACTGGAGACCGGTCGCGTGGTGCTGGTGCCGCTACCACACACTCCGTCCGCCATCCATGACCAGGTTCTGTCCTGTCATGTAGCTCGAGGCATCCGAGCAAAGGAATTGCACCGCGGCGCGATACTCGTCGACATCGGCCATGCGGCCCATCGGGATCAGGCGCGTCAGTCGTTCGACGAAGGCGGGATCCTGGTTGTTGAAGACGCCGCCCGGCGAGATCGCGTTGACGCGGACGCCGTGATCGGCCCAGTACGTCGCCAGATATTTCGTCAGCCCGATCAAGCCGTGCTTGATCACGGAGTAGGTCACCGGCTTCACCGGCTGTTCCTCCTCGCGCGTCACCTGCGCCTGGCGGTAGAGCCGCTGGTCCGGCGCGATCACGCCGAGATCGGAGGCGATGTTGAGGATCACACCGCGGCCACGCGATGCCATCGCGCCGCCGAACACCTGCGCGCACAGCATCGCGCCGGTCAGGCCCACGGCGATCTCGGTCTGCCATTGTGGCACCGGAAAGGCCTCGAAGCGGGAGGAATGCATCACGCCGGGTGCGGAGGTCACCTTCGGGTCGATCGCCGCGTTGTTGACGAGGATGTCGACGGAGACGCTGCGGCCGGAAAGTTGCTCGTGTGCAGCGCGCACCGAATCAAGCGTGGTGACGTCGATTGCAAGCGCGATCAGATCGGCGCACGGCGCGTTCTGCTTGAGGGCGGCAACGGCGGCTTCGGCCTGCGCAAGTCCGACGTCAGTGACGACGACGCGCGCGCCCGCTTCGGAGAGCGCGGCGACATGCTGCCGCCCGAGCAGGCCGCCTGCACCGGTCACGAGAGCGGTGCGGCCGGTCAGATCATAGCGGGAGGACGGGCTTGCCATCGGGAGCTCCTGTTCAGCTGCGCAATTGGCCGCCGTCGGCGACCATGACGCTGCCGGTGATGAAGGCGGCGCGGGGCGAGGCAAGGAATGCGACGAGGTCGGCGATCTCTTCGGGCTTGCCGAGCCGGCGCAGCGCCACCTCCCGCGCAAGCATGTCTTCGACCGCCGCCCTGTTCTCGGCGAGCTTGCGCGCCCAGGTGCCGCCGGCGGCGAGGATATTGCCAGGCGCGACCGCATTGATGCGGATACCGTCGAGCGCCAGCGGTCGCGCCAGTCCGCGCACGGTCGCGTTCAGCGCCGCCTTTGCGGCATAGTAGGTGACGGGCGCGCCCAGCGCCGCCATGCCTGCAATCGAGGAGATGCAGACGATGGACCGGTCGCCGCCGCCGCGCGCCATCAGCGGCCGTGCGGCCTCGATCATGTTGGTCGTGGCGAAGAGGTTGAGGTCCATCACCCGCGACCATTCCGCCGAGGTTTCCTTGCCCGGCGGGACGGAGGCGCCGCTGCCGACGTTGCAGACGAGAATGTCGAGGCGCCCCCACTGCTGCTCGACGTCCTGGATCAGTGCCGCGGCGGCGGCCGGATCGGTGACATCGGCGATATGGATCGAGCTCTGTCCGCCGACGGTCGCACGCGCCGCGTTCAGCGCATCCGAGCCGCGTGCAGCCAGCGCGACTCTCGCTCCCTCCGCGGCAAGTGCAGCGGCAATGGCAAGGCCGATGCCGCGGGTGGCGCCGGTGACGAGAGCGACGCGGCCTTCCAGCTCGAGCTTCATCGCGCCGCGTCCTCGATCCAGCCGACCGTCATGTCGCGATACCGGGCGAGCGCGCCGGCATGGTCGCCATCGGCGGCGCGCGCGGTTTGCAGGATGTACTGTCCCCTGTAGCCGGAGCGCTCGATCAGCCGGATCGTCTTGGCGAGATCGGCGTTGCCGGTGCCGAGCGGCACGGTGGTGCCGCCGCGTACGCGGTCCTTCACATGCACATTGAGAATGCGCGGCGCGTAAGCGTCGATCTCCGCGCCGCTGTCGTAGCCGAGCGAGGCGCTGTTGCCGCTGTCATAGTTGATGCCGAAGACGTCTGCCGGAAACGCCTCCATGAAGCGGGCGAGATCGCGCGGCGGCAGATCGGATTCGAAGATGATCTTGACGTTCTGTCTAACAAGCTGTTCGCGACGGGCGATCAGCACCCGCTTGAGCGTGTCGCTCTCGCTCTCGCGCTCGATCTTGCCGTTGTCGACCAGCGGGATCACGATGAACTCGATGCCGATCCGGCTGCAGGCGGCAATCAGGAGATCGAGATCGTTGACGAGAGCGTCACGCACGACGGCATCGACCTTCCAGAACGGCGCCTGCATGAAGCAGTCGCCGGTCAGGCTCGGGATGCGCAACCCGTTCTCGCGCGCCAGGGCGATGATCTCCGCCTGGCCGGCTTCGGTCATGAGCGGATTTTCCCGCAGCCGTTCCTGATCGATGGTCCATTCCATCCGTGTCAGGCCGAGCGCCTTGGCGCGGGGAAACTCCTCGCGCCATTCATTCCACGGGAACGCCTGGATCTTGCCGTCGACCAGAGCCGACAGGCGTCCCTGCATGAAGCCGATGCGTTCTGGTGTCGCGGTCACGATGTGCTGTCCGAACTTATGGCGAGGCCCTTGGCGATCCAGCCGCCATCGACGAAGATTTCCTGGCCGGTCACATAGGCCGAGGCGTCCGACGCCAGGAAGATGGCGGCGCCGACCATGTCTGCGGGTTGGCCCCAGCGGCCGAGCATAGTGTGACGCCGCCTGTCTTCGTGCATGGCAGGATCGGCAAAACTTTTCGCGGTCATCTCGGTCGCGACATAACCGGGTGCCAGCGCGTTCACGCGGATGCGGTCGCTCGCATAGTCGGCGGCGAGTGCGCGCGTCAGCCCGGCAAGACCCGCCTTCGCCGCCACGTAACCGGGATTGCCGGGCAAAGCCGCGGACCGAATTGATGCTGGTGACGTTGACGATTGCCGCCGAGCCCGCGTTCTTCAGGAGTGGATGGGCGGCGATGATGGTGGCGTAGACGCCGGTAAGGTCGGTTGCGACCGTGGCGCGGAAGCGTGCGAGTTCGCTTTCGCTGCTTTGAGCGGGAAGACTGATGCCGGCGGCATTCACGAGTGCGTCGATACGACCGCCTTTTGCCGCGATGGTGCGGAATGCGCCTTCGATCGCGCCGTCGTCGGAGAGGTCGCAGGCAATGGCGGTGACGCCCTGCGGCGCGGTTCCGGACCGGCTGAGGCCGAACACAGCGGCTCCCGCGTCCTGCAGGCCGCTCGCAATCGCCGCGCCAATGCCGCGCGAGGCGCCGGTGACCACCGCGATCTTGCCTGCGAGAGAGAAGGCGCTGAGATCAGGCATAGCCGTAACTGCGCATGATGGCGGCGCAAAGCTTGACGTCCTCGGGACGGTCGATCTGGAACATCTTGTGGCGCTCCATGACGTGGAAGCCGATCTTGCCGCCGAGACGATTGTTCTGCTCGCGCAGGAGGGATGGGATCAGGACGTAGAACGAGCCGTTTTCGAGGTAGCGCTTCTCGATCTGCTGCCGCATGCGGCGGTTGCGATAGTCATAGTTGATCGGCTCCGGGCCGTTCGCGCCGATCCGCCAGTTGAAGTAATCCTCGACCTCGCAGACCGAGAGCAGGCTGTCGAGATGGTCGCGATCGAAGGTCGCAAGCGCGCTCTCGATGTCGCCGGGCTCGCGGATCGGCGATGTGGCCTGAAGCGCGACGATGCGCTCGAACCGGCCCATCCGCGCCTCGGTCGCATCAAGGGCATGCAGCCAGGCGGATTCGGAGGAGGCAAGGTCACCCGAAATGTCGTCCGGACGCCGCACGCCGACGGCTCCGGCGGCCTCGGCCGCGGCAAGGATGTTGTCGCTGTCCGACGAGACCGCCACCACGTCGACGCCGCGTGCGGCGCGGGCCTGCTCGACCGTCCAGGCGATCAGCGGCTTGCCGCAGAGATCGAGCAGGTTCTTGTGCGGGATGCCCTTGGAGCCGCCGCGCGCGGCGATCACGGCCAGCGTCTTGCGCGCCATCAGATGTGTCCCTCGAGGCGCTCGAGCGCGGTCCAGAAGCCTTCGCCCATGTTCTTGTGGCCCTGCCATATTTCGGGAATGAACGACGCCGTCGGCGCATGCTTGCGCAGCACCTGTCCGATCTCGTCGAAATCGATCTCGCCTTCGCCGATCTGAAGACCTTCGCCGTCGAGCCCCTTGGCGTCGCCGAAATGCAGATGCGCGGTGTGCGGCCCGAGCTGGGCAAGGCCTTGAGCGAAGTCGAAGCCAAAATGATTGGCCGCGAGCTTGGTGTGGGAGATATCGACGCACATGCGCAGACCATGCTTGGCGCAGAACGCCGCCGATTCCTCCGGGAAGATGAAGATGTTCTGGTGGCGCTGGCCGCCGAAATGCCAAGGGAACGGCGCCATGGTCTGCGGCGTCAGCTCGACGCCGTCCATGTCGAGCTCGGTCAAGCTCTGCGCAAAGATGCGGTAGCGCTCGGCCTTCTCCTCCGGCGGCAGCGGCTCGTCCATGGTGAAGCCGCCGATATTGGCGACGATGGGCGGGCGCTTGGTCTTGGGAAAGAACTTCTTCAGGCCGCGGGTGATGTCGATCACCGCCTGCGTCTGTTCGAGCGAGTAGCGCCGCAGCGCCTCGTCGGGCGTTGCGAGGTCCATCAGCTTCGAACCGGCGAACAGCTCCGGCGCATGCACGACGAAGCCGAGATCATAGGTGCCGGACAGATACGCCGCCGGATCGCGCTCCATGTCGCTGTAGCTGAGATGGAATTCGATGATGTCGGGCTCGCAGATCTCCAGAAACCGCTCGGTATCGTGATAGCGCACCGGCACGCCCCAGGGGCGATCGAAGCGGTAGCGCCGTGCCTTTGCGGCGCCTTCGTCGAGGTCGCTTTGGAAGAAATAGTCGTCGGCCGCCATCGTCCGCGTCAGCTTGCGGCCGAGCAGCGCCGGCATCTTCAGCGGCGACAGACCCTGTCCCGGGCTCTTCACGGCGATGTCGCTTTCGGAGATCACGGTGCCGGCCGGCAGGTCGCGCGCGGCCACCAGACTCTTGGCGAGGTTTTCGCGATTGATTAGTTCACCCTGGCTCAGCGCGCGTTCCGCGAGCTTCTCGCCGCGCGCCGCCTCGACCTCGCGGATGCCCGAGACGAGTGCCTTGAATTCCTCCGGTTCGAGACTTGCGGCATGGTCCGGACCTTCCATCTCGCGGTCGAGCGTGATGTGGCGTTCGATGACGAGGGCACCGAGCGCGACGGCGGCCGTCGAAACGGCAATGCCGCGCTCGTGGCCCGAATAGCCGACGACCGGGTGAATCTCGCGCAGCGTCTCCATGAAACGCAGATGGATGTTGTGGAGCGCTGCCGGGTAGGTGCTCTGGCAATGCAGGAGCACGTAGCTGGCATTGCGGTCGTCGAGGAATTTCGCCGCGGCCTTGATCTCGTCCGTCGTGCTCATGCCGGTCGAGACGATCAGCGTCTTGCCGGTGGCGGCGAGGCAAGCGAGCAGCGGCAGGTTGGTGAGGTCGGCCGAGGCGACCTTGTAGGCCTGCACACCGAAGCCTTCGAGCACGGCGACGCTCTTGGCGTCCCAGGGCGTGCAGAGGTACTGGATACCCTTCGCTGCGCAGTACTCGGCGATCTTCTTCTGCTCTGCGGTCGGCAGCTCGAAGCGGCGCAGGAGATCGAGCGTATATTCGACGGCGAGGTCGTCGTCCTTCCCGGACAGGCTCGAGGCGCGATAGACCTCGTCGAGCTTGCGCATCTGGAATTTGGCGCAATCGGCCCCGGCCGCGACCGCGGCATCGACCAGCGCAATGGCGCGGTCGAAATCGCCATTATGGTTGTTGCCGATTTCGGCGATGACGTAGCAAGGTTCGCCATCGCCCAGAAGACGGTTGCCGATGCGGACCGGAGCAGGCTGTTTGGGCGATGTCATCAACATTCTCGTCTCATATGCGTCAGGCGAGCTGCGCGGGAACGCGCGACTTCCACGTCCGCAGCCCGTTCTCCTCGAACATGATGCGCGAACAGCTATGTCCCTGCTGCTCCAGCGCCGCGATGAGCTGGTAGCGCTCGAACGGGCGTACGAAGAACATGAAGTAACCGCCGCCGCCAGCGCCGAGCAGCTTGCCGCCGACCGCGCCATGCTGTTTGGCAAAATCGTAGATCGCGTCGATCGCGTCTGACGAGATCTTCGAGCTCAGTTTCCGTTTGGCGTGCCAAGCTTCGTCGATCAGCCGGCCGCATTCCAGGAGCTGGCCGCGCAGCAGATGTCGCCTTATGTCGCGCGTCACTTCCTTCTGCTTGGCAGCCGCGGCGACGGCGTCGCTGGTCTCGTGCTGAGCCTTCTGGTCGCGGTGAATGGCGCCGGAATCGCGGCCGGAGCCGGTGTAGCAGAGCACCAGGCTCTCCTCGAGCTCGGCGATGATGTTGGGATCGAGGCGAAGCGGCACGATGGTGTTCTGGTCGGAGAAGAACTCCATGTGATTGAAGCCGCCGAACACGGTGGCGTACTGATCCTGCCAGCCCCCGGGGATGTTGAGCATCAGCCGCTCGGCCTGGAAGGCCATCTCCGCGATCTCGTGGCGGTCCCACTGATCCCCGCGGAATTCGTTGAAGCAGCCGATGATCGCGGACGAGACCACCGCGGAGCCGCCGAGGCCGGAGCCGACCGGGAAGTCGGCGGACACCTCGAGCTCGAACCCGTAAGTCGGCTTGATCAGGCGCACGACCGACTTGATCAGTGCGAGATCTCCGCCCGTTCCGAGTTCTGCGAGATTGTCGGCCTCGACCGTGCGGCGGAAGTCGTGCGAGTAGATCCGGATGCTGGGATCGCTACGGCGCCGCAGCGTCGCGTGAGCGTACATCTTGATCGTGGCGCTGATGACCGCGCCTCCGTCATTCGCAACGAAGTAATGGGTCAGGTCGGTGCCGCCGCCGGAGAAGCTGATCCGCACCGGCGAACGGGCGCGCGCGAACACCTCGCTCTCTTCCGACAGGTTGAACAGCTCGCGGCTAAATACGTCGACCAGCCGCCCCTCGCCATCGAGGATCGGCACCACGTGCACACGCTGGTCGAGCAGCTTGAGGATCTGCTCGCGCGGTCCGCCGGTCGGCGCCCAGACGAAGTTGCGATTGATGCAGGACGCAACCCGGTCCTGGATCGTGATGCCGGTCAGCATGCGCCTGCGGATGTCACCGTCCGTCACGGCGCCGACGATTCGTCCGCTCGCGTCCTGCGCGAACAGGATGCCGAGCATGTTCGCATTCAGGCGCCGGAAGGCTTCCTCAATGGTCTCGGTCTCGGCGATGGTGACGAGGGTTCGTTCAAGCACGTTTTGGGTGTCCAGGAAGGGCCAATTCCAGGCCATATCGTAGCAGGGGTTGGTAATACGGGAGCCGCAGGGACGATGCAAGGTTCCTGCGCCGGGGGCGTCGCGCCAATATGGCTGCCGTCAAGCACTCCGGTCGGCCCGTGGCCGATTTACATTGGCAGCGGTTTCTATAGAAGGCTCCGCAAGGGGTCTACGCGACATGTATGTGATCGGAATCAGCTCAGGGATCAAGCACGGGCATCACGATGGTGCGGCGGTGCTGCTGCGCGACGGCGAGCTGATAGCAGCCGCGGAGGAGGAGCGCTTCACGCTGGCGAAACATGCGCGCGGCGAGCTGCCGCGTGGCGCGATCGGATTCTGCCTGAAGCAGGCCGGCATCACCATGCGCGAGGTCGACTGGATCTGCTCGCCGCTGAAGACCTACACGAATTATGCGCAGCGCCTCACCGAATATTTCAAATATCAGTTTGGCCACAGCCCGAAGATCGAGCTTTACGACCATCATCTCTGTCATGCCGCGAGCTCGTTCTACGGATCCGGTTTTTCCGAGGCGACCGTGGCGTGCTTCGATTTCTCGGGCGATTCCAGCTCCGGCCTCGTCGCCCACGCGCGCGGCAATGACTTCCGCGTGCTGACGCGGTTTGGCCGCCACAACAGTCTTGGTCTCTACTACGGGATGCTGACGCAGTATCTCGGCTATCAGATGACCAATGACGAGTACAAGGTCATGGGCCTCTCGTCCTATGGCAGTCCGGACTATCTCGACAAGTTCGCGAAGCTCTTGCGTCCTGCCGGCATCAACTACGAGCTCGATCCGGAGCTCGACAAGCGCCGGCGCGACGCTGACATCTTCACCAGCGATTTCTCGACGCGGCAGGAACGCATCTTCACCGAGAAGATGGAGGAGATTTTGGGTCCGCGGCGGCTGCGCGGCCAACCGCTCGACCAGCGCCTGACCAACATCGCCGCGAGCGGCCAGAAGCAGCTCGAGATCGTCACCACCGAGGTGATCCGCTCCGCGATTGCCGAGACCGGATGCGGCGACGTCTGCATAGCCGGCGGCGTCGGACTGAACTGCAAGATGAACATGGAGATCGCGGCGGAGCCATCCGTGAAGCGTCTCTACGTTCCTCCGGTGCCGCACGATGCCGGCGTGGCGCTTGGAACAGCGATGATGAAGTGCGCCGAGGCGGGCCATGCGATCGCACCGTTGACCCACGCTTACTGGGGACCGGAATATTCCAACGACACGATCCGGGAGACGCTGGACAAGATCGGTGCGCGGTTCGAGCTGCTCGACGATCCCGTGTCGCGCTGCGTCACCGACCTGACGGAGCAGAAGACGGTGGGCTGGTTCCAGGGGCGGATGGAGTACGGCCCGCGAGCGCTCGGCAATCGCTCGATCCTGGCCGATCCGCGCCATGCGGGCATGAAGGATCGCATCAATCTCACCATCAAATATCGCGAGGAGTTCCGTCCGTTCTGTCCGTCAGTGCTGTATGAGCGACAGGCCGAGTATTTCGAGGACACGTTCGACGCGCCGTTCATGGTGGTGACGTTCCCGGTCAACGGGAAGGTCGCCGAGACCATGCCTGCGGTGGTTCATGTGGACAACACCGCGCGCATCCAGAGCGTCCATGCGAACAGCAATCGGCTTTATAGCCGCCTTATCGGCGAGTTCGCGAAGGCGACCTCGCTGCCGGTGCTGATCAATACCAGCCTCAACATCAACGAGCAGCCGACGGTGAACGCACCGCTGGAGGCGCTGCATACGTATTTCTGCTCGGGCCTGGATGTGCTCTATCTCGGCAATTACCGGCTGTCGAAATCGAGCTGAGGCTAGCGCTCGTCTGCGATCACCTTGCCGTCGTTCGGCAGCGCGCCGGGGCTGACCAGCTCGACGGTGCCGCCGAGTTTTGTCACGGCGCGCAAAGTGCCGGCGATCTCTTCGCGTAGCGCCTCGCTCGCGGCCGCCGTTTCCGCTCTCAACGTCATTGCGTCGGTCTCGCCTTGGCGCGTGACGACGAGACGTAGTCTTCCGAGCGCAGAGTGGCGCTTGCCGATCTCGGCGACCTGCTCGGGCCGGACGAACATGCCCTTGATCTTGGTGGTCTGGTCGGCGCGGCCCATCCAGCCCTTGATCCGCATATTGGTACGCCCGCATGGGCTCGTGCCGGGCAAGGCCGCGGTGAGGTCGCCGAGCGCGAGCCGGATCCAGGGATGGTGCGGGTCGAGCGAAGTCACGACGATCTCGCCGACGTCGCCGGGCGCCACCGGATCCCCGGTGCCGGGCGTGACGATCTCCAGGATCAGGTCCTCGTTCACGACCATGCCTTCGCGCGCCTCGGTCTCGAACGCGATGAGGCCGAGATCGGCGGTGCCGAAGGCCTGGTAGGCGTCGATGCCGCGCGCCTTGATCTCGGCCTGGAGCGAGGGCGGGAAGGCCGCGCCCGAGACCAGCGCCCGCCTGATCGACGAGACGTCGCGACCCGCGCTCGCCGCGGCATCGAGCAGGATCTTCAGGAAGTCCGGCGTGCCGCTATAGCCGACCGGCCGGTAGGCCTCGATCAGCTCGAATTGCTGTTCTGTGTTGCCGGGGCCAGCCGGGATCACCGCGCAGCCGAGCGCGCGCGCCGACGCATCGAAGATGAAACCCCCGGGGGTGAGATGGTAGCTGAAGGTATTGAGGACGATGTCGTCGGAGCGGAACCCGGCCGCGAACAGGGCCCGTGCGCCGCGCCAGGGGTCGGCCTGCCGCCCTTCCGGCTCGAAGATCGGTCCGGGGGAGGTGAAGAGGCGGGCGAACGAGCCGGGGGCCCCTGCCACAAAGCCGCCGAAGGGCGCAGAGGCCTTGTGCAGGGCGGGCAGTTCCGACTTGCGCAACACCGGCAGGCCCGCCAGAGCCGCCCTGGAGGTCACTGCGGCGGGATCGAAACCTTTGAGCCGCTCGGCATAGGCCGGGGCGACCGTCGCGGCTCGCAGCACCTCCGGTAGGCGGGAGAACAGGTCGGCCTCGCGCGCGGCTTGCTCACGCGTCTCGCGCGCGTCGTAATGGGCGGTCATGGCTGTTCTTTCCGTGTTGGCATCCGTTGCGCACCGCCACCGGCATGGCTATCAGACCGCCATTGGCGAGGCTTGAAAGGGACCCGATGGCGGACGATGGAATCATTGCGGCGGACGAGGTGTCGAACGTCGTCGCGCGACTGAAGCGCCGTATGATCGACGAGGCGCTGCCGCTGTGGTCGACGGTCGGCTGGGATCATGCCGCGGGCGGCTTCATCGACAGGCTGCACCGCGACGGCGCGGCGGATGCGGCCGCGCCCCGGCGCGTGTTCGTGCAGGCCCGCCAGATCTGGTGCTACGCCAAGGCGGCACAAATGGGCTGGTACCCTGAGGGACGCACCATCGCGCTGAAGGGGTTGGAGCATCTGCTGGCCAGAGCGAAAGCGCCCGATGGCCGCCCCGGCTATGTGCACCGGCTGACGCCGGAAGGATCGGTGCTGGATGCCCGGCGCGATGCCTATGACCACGCCTTCATCTTGTTTGCGCTCGCCAGCGTCTACGCGCTCGACCAGGATGCGCAGGTCCGCGCCGAGATCGATGCGCTGCTCGCCTTCCTCGACGGCCACCTGCGCTCGCCGCATGGTGGCGTTCACGAAGGCCTTCCAGTCTCGCTGCCGCGCCGGCAGAACCCGCACATGCATCTGTTCGAGGCGCTGATCGCGTGCTTCGAGGCGACCCACGATCTTTCGTTCCAGAACCGTGCCGGAGAATTCTTCGCACTGTTCCTGGCCAATCTCTACGACAAGCAGAAGCGCATTCTGACGGAATATTTCGAGGAGGATTGGTCCAAGATCGAGCCGGTCAGCGTCGAGCCGGGCCACCAGGCAGAATGGGTCTGGCTGCTGAAGGGTTTCGAGCGCATCACGGGCTGCCCGACCGGACAGCGGCGTGCGGAGCTGCTGGCGACTGCGCTGCGCTACCGCGACGAGGCCACGGGCTGCCTGATCGACGAAGGGGACGACGTCGGCAACATCCGCCGCAGCACGCGCCGGCTGTGGCCGCAGACCGAGATCGCGAAGGCGTGGATCGCGCAAGCCGAGTCCGGCGAGGCGGGTGCGGCGGACGAGGCGCGCGCGGCGCTGGTGCGGCTCGAACGGCATTATCTCAGCCATCCCGTCAAGGGCGGCTGGTACGACCAGTTCGATCGCGACGGCAAATCGCTGATCGACACCATTCCTGCGTCGTCGTTCTATCATGTTCTCTGCGCGGTCACGGAAGCGGAGCAGGTGCTCGGCTAGGCTCTTGTGGATCACAGCCAGCGCTTGCGCCGCTTGAAGCTCTTGAGGTTCTTGAAGCTCTTGCGCTGGTCGCCGGCGCCGCCAAGGTAGAATTCCTTGACGTCCTCGTTGTCGCGCAATTCGTCGGCGCTGCCGTCGAGCACGACCTTGCCCTGTTCCATGATGTAGCCGTGGCTTGCCACCGAGAGCGCAGCGCGTGCGTTCTGTTCGACCAGCAGGATGGTGACGCCGAGGTCGCGGTTGATCTTCTGGATGATGGAAAACACCTCCTTCACCAGCAGTGGCGACAGGCCCATCGAAGGCTCATCCATCAAGATCATCTTCGGGCGCGCCATCAGCGCGCGGCCGATCGCGAGCATCTGCTGCTCACCGCCGGAGAGGTAGCCGGCAAGGCCAGTGCGTTCCTTCAGGCGCGGAAAGTAGTTGAAGACCATGTCGAGATCGGCATCGACCTCGCGGTCCCTGCGGGTGAAGGCGCCGAGCTTGAGGTTCTCCAGCGACGTCATGTCGGCGACGATGCGCCGGCCCTCCATCACCTGGAAGATGCCGCGGCGGACGATCTTGTCGGGGTCGATACCGTTGATGCGGTCGCCCTCGAACAGGATTTCGCCGCGCGTAACCTCGCCGTCTTCGGTCTTGAGCAACCCGGAGATCGCCTTCAGCGTCGTCGACTTGCCGGCGCCGTTGGCCCCCAGCAGCGCCACGATCGCGCCCTTGGGCACGTCTAGGCTGAGGCCGCGCAGCACCAAGATGACGTCGTCATAGACGACCTCGATGTTGCGCACGGCGAGGAGGGGCGGCGTCGCGACAGCGGTGGGAGTTGGGCGGGTTGCTTCAATGGTTTGGGACATGCGTCTTCATTCTCCGCTGTCGTCACCCGCGAAGGCGGGTGACCCAGTATTCCAGAGGCGCCGTAGATTCATCGAGAAGTCGCGGCGTACTGGATCCCCCGCTCCAGTGCGCAATGCGCACGAGGCGGGGGATGACAGTGTTCGTGTGGTGAAAGCCGGCCTCACCACCCCAGCCATTCCGGCTTGCGCGGCAGCTCGACGGTCTTGACCTTCTCGAGCTTGATCGTGCCCTTGGCCATCAGGTCGTTCAGGTCGCCATCGGTCGAACCGGAGACCTTGGTGCGATAGAGATCGACCTTGAGGGTGCCGCGATGGTCCTTGTTGGTCCAGGTCGAGGGATTGCAGACGCCGTCCATGCCGGCCGGCACCCAGTCCTTCTTCTGGTAGAAGCCCTTGGCGACGTTCTCACCGCTGGCACCTCCGTTCTTGGCGGCCCAGTCGAGCGCTTCCCTGGTGTAGAGCGCGCTACAGACGCCTGCGATATAGTGCACCGGGCGATAGGCCTTGCCGCTCGCATCCGATATTTTCGAGATTTCCATCACCGTCTTCATGCCTGGCGCGTTGCCGCCCCAGGTCACGGCCGTGCGCAGCGGGAAGACGACGCCGTCGGCGGCGCCAGCCGCGGTCTTGGCGGCGTTCTCGTCCATGCCCCAGACATTGCCGAGGAACTGCACATCCACGCCGGCGGACTTGCAGGCCTTGAGCACGGAGATGTTCGAGGCTGCGGTGTTGCCGAGATAGGCGTAGTTGGCGCCGGAGCTCTTCAGGCTGAGGCATTGCGCGGAGTAATCGCCGGGCGTCAGCGCGAACACGATCGGCGGCAGCACTTCGAAGCCGAGCTCATTGGCGATCGCCTCGCCGGCGGCCTTCGGCGCGTTCGGGTACGGATGATTGCCGCCCATATGGACGAATTTCGGCTTGCCGCTCTTGCCCTTGGCCTTCCAGTCTTCCGCCGCCCAGGTCACCAATGCCCGCATCGCGTCCGAATAGCTCGGGCCGTAGAAGAAATTATAGGGCGCGGGTTTGGCCTTGCCGCTCACGCCTTCCGGATCGGTCAGCGCCGCCGCGTAGGAGGCGGAGACATAGGGAATCTTGTCCTGCGCGACAAAGCCGGTCAGCGCTTCGGTATCGGCGGTACCCCAGCCCATGATCGCTGCAACCTTGCCATCCGGCGCCGACCACTTCTTGTAGAGCGCGATCGCGCGCGGCACCTGATAGCCGTAGTCGTTGGTATCGAGGTTGACCTGCTTGCCACCGACACCGCCGTTCTTGTTGATCCAGGCAAAGGTGTCGGCGACGGCCTGGCCGTAGGGCGTGCCGACGTCCGACGTCGCACCGGAGTAGTCGGCGAGATGGCCGACGGCGATCTGGGCCTGCGCACTGGCCGCAAAACCAGCGATCGCAAACGCGAGCGACGCGGTGCTCAAAAGCGATTTGGTCTTCATGGGTTGGTTCCTCCTGTTATCGTTTAAGTGAAGTAGCCGTGCTCAATGCGAGAACGGGTAGAGTTTCCAATAGGCCTTGATCTGCCGCCAGCGGTGCGCGAGTCCGTCCGGCTCGAACATCAGGAACGCGATAATGATCACTCCGATCGCGATCTCGCGCAGGAAGGTGATGTTGGTGTTGAGCGACAGCGCCTTGTCGATTGCGCCGCCCTTCAAGTACAGGCTGATGAACTCCATCGACTCGGGCAGCAGCACCACGAAGGCGGTACCCATCAGTGTGCCCATGATCGAGCCGGTGCCGCCGATGATGATCATGGCCAGGAACAGAATCGAGCGCTCGATGCCGAACCCTTCCTGGGAGACCACGAGTTGGTAGTGCGCGTAGAGCGCGCCGGCGATGCCGGCGAAGAAGGCGGCGAGACCGAACGACAGCGTGCGGTACCTGGTGAGGTTGATGCCCATGATCTCGGCGGAGAGATAATGGTCGCGGATCGCCACCAGCGCGCGGCCGTCGCGGGTGCGCACGAGGTTTGTGACGAGGATGTAGCTCAAGAGCACATAGGCCAGCACGACGTAGAAATACTGCCTGTCGCCGCGCAGCGTATAGCCGAAGATCGAGAACGGCTCGGCGCTCGCCGGCACCGATCCGCCCGAGAACCACTCGGCGCGGGAGAAGAAGTCGAGGAGGATGTATTGTGCGGCAAGGGTCGCAATGACCAGGTAAAGACCTTTCAGCCGCGCCGCGGGAATGCCGAAGATCAGCCCGACCAGCGCGGTCACGATTCCGGCGAGCGGGATCGCGAAGAACACCGGGATCGGCGCGTTGTTGGAGATATAGGCCGAGGTGAAGGCGCCGAGCAGGAAGAAGGCGGCGTGTCCGATCGATATCTGCCCGGTGAAGCCGACCAGGATGTTCAACCCGAGCGCCGCGATCGAGAAGATGCCGATCTGGATCAAAATGCTGAGCCAGTAGCCGCTGAAGAATTGAGGCGCGAGACAGAGCAACGCGACACCGAGAATCGCAAAATTGCGGCTGGTGGTGGTCGGGAAGATCGTGGTGTCCGCGGCATAGGTTGTGCGGAAATCACCAGCGGGGATGAGGGCAGGGCCGGCCATGGGTCAGATCCGCTCGATGTCGTGGGTGCCGAACAAGCCATAGGGCTTGATCATCAGCACGATGATGAGGACGTAGAACGGCGCGATCTCGTAGAGATTGCCCCAGTGCAGATATTGGCTGTCGACATATTGGGCGACATTCTCGAGCAGCCCGATGATGATGCCGCCGAGCACGGCGCCGCCGACGGAATCGAGCCCGCCGAGGATCGCCGCCGGAAACACCTTGATGCCGTAGGCGGCAAGGCCCGAGGATACGCCGTTGACGACCGCAACGACGACGCCGGCGACGGCCGACACCGTCGCCGAGATCGCCCAGGCCATCGCGAACACGCTCTTGACGGAAATGCCGAGCGACTGTGCGACCTGCTGGTTGAACGCGGTGGCGCGCATCGCAAGGCCGTACTTCGAAGCGCGGAAGAACCAGGCCATGCCGATCATCATCGCGACCGAGACGACGAGGCTCATCACATAGACGGTCTGGATCTGGAGGCCGAACAGGCTGACCGACTGGCTTTCGAACACGCGCGGGAACGGCTGCGGGTTGACGCCGAACATCCATTTCAGCGTGGCCTGCAACACCGTCGACAAGCCGATCGTCACCATGATCACCGAGATGATGGGCTCGCCAATCATCGGCCGCAGGATCAGGACCTGGACCGCGATGCCGAACACGAACATGAACACCAGCGTGATCGGCATGCCGATCCAGAACGGCACCTGGTATTTGGCGAGCAGCGCCCAGCACACCCAGGCGCCGACCAGCAGCAACTCACCTTGCGCGAAATTGACGACCTGCGTCGCCTTGTAGATCAGCACGAACGACATCGCGACCACGCCATAGAGCGTGCCGACCACGAGGCCGTTGACCAGGAGCTGGATGAGGAAGGCGGTGTTCATGTAGTGGTGCTCGCTGACAAATCCGGCGCGCTCTTCCCCACTCCCCTTGTGGGAGAGGGTGGCTTCGCGAAGCGAAGCCGGGTGAGGGGTTGTCTCGGCAGGAAAGGTGCGGAGAGAGGACCCCTCACCCGAATGAGGACGGGGCGAGCTGCGGAGATGCCCTCTCCCACAAGGGGAGAGGGCGCATCGACGGGCAGCGCGCGCTTGGCTGGACGCAGGTTCACTCCGCCGCCTCCGCCATGTGCCCGTGTCCACCCAAATCCACGACCCGCAGCGTCGTGCGCACCCGCTGCGTAGTTCCGTCCTGGAATCGGATCACGGTGTCGACGGGGATGTCGGGATCGCCGCGGTAGATCGCGTCGATGATGCCTTCGTACTTCTCATTGATGACGCCGCGGCGGACCTTGCGGGTGCGGGTGAGCTCGCCGTCGTCGGCATCGAGCTCCTTGTAGAGCAACAGGAAACGCGAGATGCGCTGGGCCGGCGGCAGCGTGGCGTTGACGGTCTCGACCTCCTTCTGCAGCAGCGCATAGACTTCCGGCCGTGAGGCGAGGTCGCTGTAGGTCGTAAAAGAGAGCCGGTTTTTCTCCGCCCATTTCGAGATGATGGAGTAGCGGATGCAGATCATCGCCGCGAGCGCGTCGCGGCCAGCTCCCAGCACGACGGCTTCCGCGATATAGGGCGAGAACTTCAGCTTGTTCTCGATGAATTGCGGTGAGAAGCGCTCGCCGCGCGAAGTTTCGGCAAGATCCTTGATGCGGTCGATGACGACGAGCTGCCCATGATCGTTGAAATAGCCGGCATCGCCCGAGCACATCCAGCCGTCCTTGATGTCGGCGACGCTCGCTTCCGGGTTCTTGTAATAGCCGAGGAACATGTTGGGATGCCGCACCACGATCTCGCCGACGCCGTGGACGTCGGCATTGTCGATGCGAATCTCGACGCTATCGGCCATCGGCACGCCGGTGGTGTCAGGATCGACCTTGCCCTCGGGGTGCAGCGTGTAGGCCCCGAGCAGCTCGGTCTGGCCGTAGAGCGTGCGCAGCGGCACGCCCATGGCCTGGAAGAATTTGAAGGTATCAGGGCCGAGCGCCGCACCGCCGGTGGCGGCCGAGCGCAGGCGGGTGAAGCCGAGGCGGTCGCGGAGCGCGCGAAACAGGATCGCGTCGGCAAAGCCGGACCGCTTGCCCTGTTCGAGCGCGGCAAGGCCCGACTTCATGCCGATGTCGAACAGGCGCTGCTTGAACGGCGTTGCGTCCATCACCTTGGCGCGGACGTCGGCGGCGATGGATTCCCAGACGCGGGGCGCGAACAGCACGAAGGTCGGTGCGATCTCGCGCAGATCGTTCATCATCGTGTCGGGCTCTTCGACGAAGTTGATCTTCATCCGGCACAACAGGCCTTTGCCGAGCACATAGACCTGCTCCATGATCCAGGGCAGCGGTAGCACCGACACGTATTCGTCGTCCGGTCCCTTCGGATCGAAGGCGAGATAGGTCGCGCAGTGGCCGAGCACGCGGCCGGCGGCGAGCATCGCAAGTTTCGGATGCGAGGTGGTGCCCGATGTTGTGCAGAGGATCGCGACATCCTCGCCCTTGGTGGCATCGACCAGCTTGTCGTAGAGCTCCGGCTCGCGCGCGGCGCGCGCACGGCCGAGCTCGGCAAATTTCTCCGCCGACATCAGCCTGGGATCGTCATATTTCCGCATCCCGCGCGGATCGGAATAGATGATGTGCTTCAGCTTCGGCGCGCGCTCGGCAAGGGTGAGCAGCTTGTCGACCTGTTCCTCGTCCTCGGCGAAGACCAGCTGCGCCTCGCCATAGTTCAGGAGATAGGAGGCCTCCTCATCCAGCACGTCGCGATAGAGCCCGAGGCTGAGGCCGCCGATGGCATGCGTTGCGACTTCCGCCGCGACCCAGTCCGGCCGGTTGTCGCCGATAATGCCTATGACATCACCGCGACCAAGACCGAGCTCGACCAGGCCGAGCGCAAAGTCGCGCACGCGTGCCTGATAGTCGTTCCAGGTGAAAATGCGCCAGAGCCCGAGATCCTTCTCGCGCAATGCGATCTCGTTGCCGTGCTCTCTGGCATTGAGCCGGAGCATCTTCGGATAGGTGTCGGCCTGCGCGACGCGGCCTGCATAATTCATCATGCCGCGCTCTCCTGCGCCGGAGGAGCATCGTCGGGATCGATCAGCACCTCGTCCTCTTCGCCGAGATAGGCGCGCTTGACGTGCGGGTCGGCGAGCACGGTGGCCGGATCGCCCTCGGCGATCTTCCTGCCGAAATCCAGCACCATGACGCGATGGGAGATGTCCATCACCACGCCCATGTCGTGCTCGATCATCACCACCGTCATCCCGAACTCCTCGTTGAGGTCGACGATGTAGCGGGCCATGTCCTCCTTCTCCTCGAAATTCATGCCGGCCATGGGCTCGTCGAGGAGGATAAGGTGCGGCTCCAGCGCCATGGCGCGGGCGAGCTCCACGCGCTTGCGCAGGCCGTAGGAGAGGGTGCCGGCGGTCGCCTTGCGCACCGACTGCAGATCGAGGAAGTCGATGATCTCCTCGACCTTGCGCCGGTGCTCGAGCTCCTCCTTGCGCGCGCCGGTGAGCCAGTACAGCGAGCCGGTGAGGAAATTGTTCTTCAGGAGGTGATGGCGGCCGACCATGATATTGTCGAGCACGCTCATGTGGTGGAACAGCGCCAGGTTCTGGAAGGTGCGGCCGATGCCGAGCGAGGCGCGGGCATTCGGCGTCAAGCCGGTGATGTCGCGGCCCTGGTAGAAGAGCTGGCCTTCGGTCGGCTTGTAGCGGCCGGAAATACAGTTCACGATCGAGGTCTTGCCGGCGCCGTTGGGGCCGATGATCGAGAACAGCTCGCCTTCCCTGATGGCGAAGCCGACATCGGTCAGCGCTCTGACGCCGCCGAATCGCAAGGACACGCCGCGCACTTCGAGACTGGTAGCCACCAAACGAATCCCTCCCGGTCATGGCGCTTTCTTAGCGGCGCTCTTCGTCCGTTCTGTCGGGCGATCCTAGTACGGCGGCGGCGGTGAGGCCATGCAGCAGATGGTCTCGACCGGAGCCGCACCACTCTCGCTCCCATTTGGGATCAAAAGCCGCATCGCCCAAGGTGGTCCTCAATAGGGGAAAGCGCTATTTTGAAATGTCTCCCGGCTGACAATTCTGCGACAAAGTTTTTTCGGGCGGCAGCGGCTTTCATCTTTGGTCGAATGGCGGTCGAAACCATCATGTTGCAATGCAACAGAAGGCGGAGTGACGAAACGGTGCGGCTGGCCGCGAGATCATGATTTCAGAAGATCATCTGAAGCGCGTCGCCGCCTGGTCGCGGGAGCTCACGGAAGCGGAGATCGAGGTCGCGCGGGCCGGAATCACGGAGCGGTCCTACGGCACCGGCGAGACCGTGTTCATGCGCGGTGATATCTTTGCCTATTGGGCCGGCATGGTGAGCGGCCTTGCCCGTATGGGCGGGGTCTCGCGCGACGGCAAGGAGACCAGCCTTGCCGGGCTGACAGCAGGGGCCTGGTTCGGCGAGGGCAGCGTGCTCAAGAACGAGCCGCGCCGCTATGACGTGGTCGCGCTGCGTGACAGCCGGGTCGCGCTGATGGAACGCAGCGCCTTCATGTGGCTGTTCGAGAACAGCGTCGGCTTCAACCGCTTTCTGGTGCGCCAGCTCAATGAACGGCTCGGCCAGTTCATCGGCATGCTCGAGGTCAACCGGACGCTCGATGCGACTGCGCGCCTCGCCCGCAGCATCGCCTCGCTGTTCAACCCGATCCTCTATCCGGAATCGACCGCGCATCTGGAGATTACCCAGGAGGAGATCGGCGCACTCTCCGGCATGTCCAGGCAGAACGCCAACCGCGCGCTGAACCGGCTGGAGAAAGAGGGGCTGCTGCGACTGGAGTATGGCGGAGTCACCATCCTCGATATCGAGCGGCTGCGCGGATACGGGGATTAGCGCGCATTGGCCGGCGCGTGCACCGGCCAGAGGTCGGCGCGCCAGCGGATCGCGATCGCCAGCATCGCGACGAATCCTGCGATGGCATAGAGCGCTCCCGTCGCGGAATAGCCGATGACGTCGATCAGGCTGCCGGCCGCGAGCAGTCCGATCGGCAAGCCATAGATCACCATCATGCGCACGCCCATGACGCGGCCGCGCAGATGTGCGCTCGCGGTGCGCATCAGGATCACGGCTGCCGAGATCATCGACATGCTCTGCGCGATGCCGGCGAGAACGAGGCAGGCCATCGCCACAGGCATCGTCCTGACCTCGACGAACACCAGCAGCATGGCGTACCAGGCCAGCGTTGCGCCGATCAGAAGCCGGGCAATGCGCACGCCACTGACCAGGCTGAGCGTGATGGAGCCGATCAGCGACCCGACGGCGAAGCTCGCCGAGAGATAACCGAGGCCGGTCTGGTCGGTATGAAAGATCTCCCGCGCGATGTAGGGCAACAATCCGCCTGTGAAGGGAAATGCGGTGAGATTGGCCAGGAAAGCAACGCACAGCGCCGCGCGCATTCCCGGGCCGTTCCAGGCATAGACGATCCCCTCTTTGAGGTCGCCAAACAGCCGCGAAACAGCGTGGCTGTTTGCGGGAAGATCGCTCGTGGTGACGGTCCTCTTCGGCCGGGTCAGGCAGAGCATGAGAAGCGCTGCGACGAAGTAAAGGCAGGCGATTGCCACATAGACAAGGCCGATACCGAGCACGGCGAACAGCCCGGCGCCCGTCAACGCTCCGGCAATGCGCGCGCTGTCCTGGGTCGTGCGCGCAACGCTGATGGCGCCTACCAGCTGCTCGGCCGGCATGATGTCGGCGAGCAGCGCGCCCCGGACGCCGAGATCGGAGGGACGAATCAGGCCCATGATCGTGACGATGATCATGACGCTCAGCGGCGACAGATGACCGCTCAGCGCCAGGACCATGATGGTCGACGAGAGCGCCGTATAGGCAAGACGCATCACGACCAGGAGATCGCGATGGCCGATGCGGTCGCCGATCATGCCGAATACGGGCGCGACCAGTGTTCCGACGAACTGGAGTGAAGCAAGCACGGTGAGCAGCAGCACCGAGCCCGTCTCGACAATGATGTACCAGCCGAGCACCAGCGTCTCGACCTCGAAGGCCCAGGAGGTGAGAAGGTCGGACGGCCACTGGAAGCGATAGTTGCGGATGCGGAATGGCGCGAGCGCCGAAGGTCGTGCGGCGGCGCTCACGACGCGATGACGCGTGTCACGGCGATTCCCTTGCCCTTGTTGTTTCTTCTTGCGGTCGCGCAACCTAGCGCTCGCGATGCTTGTGTCAATCGCACCCGCTGCAGGCCGCCCCCGCGCCCGGCTCTTACCTCGCCGCGGCTCTCGGCTTCCGTTCCGCCAGCGCCGCGGCCATCGCCGAGATCAGCGGACGCATGAAATATGCTTCATCCGCCGGCGAGACGTCCGTGCGCAGACCGTGCGCGGCGAGTTCACCGGAGACCGCCGGTCCCACCGAGGCGATCAACGTCCGTTCGAGGCCTGCACGCAGTTTCGCTTCGCTGCCATGTGCCTTCGCGGCCTCGATCAGGCGGCGGACCTGGCCGAGATTGGTTAGTGCGATGGAATCGATCCGTCCCGAGGCCATGTCGTCGATGGCGGCGACGATGTTCGCATCCGCTGTCTTGGAATCGTAGACATAGGGCAGCACGGTATCGACGGCGGCGCCTTGCGCGGCAAGCGCGCCGGTCAGCGCGCCGTGATCCTTGTCGGGATAGAGCTGGAGACCGAGGCGCCGTCCTTTCAGGTCGAGCTTAGCCAGCATCTCGATCACGCCTTCGGTGGTCGGCTTCTCTGTGGTCTGCTGCGCTTCGAGGCCGATCTCGCGCAGCGCCTTGCCCGGCTTGGGGCCGCGGGTGAATTTTCGCGCCTTGGCGAGCGCTGCGACAAGGGCGCCGTCGAGTCCGCGGGCGCGGGCGAGCTTCATGATGCGACGCAGGCCTTCGCCCGTCATCAGCACGAGATCGTCAAAGGGCTTGTCGATGGCACGGCGAATCCAGGCCTCGACCGGGGCCGGGTCCGGCGCATCATGGATGGTGAACATCGGGCACTGCACGACCTCGGCGCCTTGCTCGACCAGAAGCTTCGAAAATTGCGCCTCCTCCCGCGTTTCCAGAATCAGTATGCGGTAGCCGTTCAAGCGGTCGGCCATGGGTGTGCTCCGGTCAGACAATCGCAATCGTCCGTTCATCCTGACTCCGCGCGCGGGATTGGCGCAAGGGCGGGGTCGGTGCTAGAGCAGGGCGCAAATCGCTGACAGTTCCGCTGCACAAACCTTCATCAAGAGCCAAGCCTGTTCATCAACATGCCCGACCATCAATATGTCCTGACCCTGTCCTGTCCGGATCGCCCCGGCATCGTCTCGGCAGTGTCGACGTTCCTCGCCCACAACGGACAGAACATCCTCGACGCCCAGCAGTTCGATGACGTCGAGACCGAGAAGTTCTTCATGCGGGTGGTGTTCACGGCGGCCGATCTTGCCGTGGAACTGTCGGCGCTCCAGACCGGCTTTGCCGCGATCGCCGAGCGTTTCGGCATGGAGTGGCAGATGCGCGACCGCGCTGCGCATCGCAAGGTGATGCTGCTGGTGTCGAAATCCGACCACTGCCTGGTCGACATCCTCTATCGCTGGCGCACCGGCGAATTGCCGATGATTCCGACCGCGATCGTCTCCAACCATCCGCGCGAGGTCTATGCCGGGCTCGATTTCGGCGGCATCCCGTTCCACCACTTGCCTGTCACCAAGGAGACCAAGCGCGAGCAGGAAGGGCAGATCATGGACCTCGTCGGCAAGACGAAGACCGATCTGGTGGTGCTCGCCCGCTACATGCAGATTTTGTCCGACGACCTCTCGGCAAAGCTGTCGGGACGCTGCATCAACATCCACCACTCGTTCCTGCCGGGATTCAAGGGCGCAAAACCCTATCACCAGGCCCATGAGCGCGGGGTCAAGCTGATCGGCGCCACCGCGCATTACGTCACGCGCGACCTCGACGAGGGCCCGATCATCGACCAGGACGTCGAGCGCATTAGCCATCGTGACACGCCGGACGATTTGGTCCGCAAAGGCCGTGACATCGAGCGCCGCGTGCTGGCACGAGCCATTCGCTACCATCTCGACGACCGTGTTATCCTCAACGGCCGCAAGACGGTGGTGTTCGTGGACTAGCGAATAGGGGGTGGCGAGTAGCGAATGGAAGAGGGGCGATATTCGCCACTCCCTATTCGCCATTCGCCCCTCAACGCACCGCGCCAGCCGACGTCGTCCCCGTCGCGCCCTTCTGCGCCTGCTCCTCCTTCTCGCGATCGGCCGCCGGCATCAGCCGCTTGCGCTCGCGCTCCTTCATGTAGGCGTCGTATTGTGGTGTGCCCGGTCGCGGCGGAGCATCGGCCGGCAGGCCGCCGGCCCATTGCGGGACGTAGTCACCCATGCCGGCTGAGAGTTTTTCGTTGACCGTACCGCAGCCTGCAAGGTTGCAAGCGAGCAGGGAGACTGCGGCAGCGATCGAAAGCGAACGGGAACGCATGGACATCTTCTAGGTCGCGCCCGATCGGGCGCAGAGGAGGGAGCGCCGGGATGGGCGTCAGCGGCGAACTATAACCCTCAACATGTAAAATTGGCCTATTCGAGGGTCGACGATACTGTATACATTAACGGTATTATAGTAAGCAATTTTAGCCCTTGATAAGGAGGCTTTACCTGGTACGGTATACATATCGTATTCGCCATCTTGCTCGGCAAGCGCCACGAAGCGGCCTCACCGCAAAGCCGTGAGATGTCCCGATTCTGCAAATGAGAGGTGGATTCCGCCACTCACCGTATCGTGCGGCATTCCCTAAAATGGCGCATCAACACGCCATCGCCCAACCGCCAAAGCCACAAGGGCTTTTTCGTTGACAGGACCATTTTATTTGTACAATCGTACAAATCTCTCCCTGCCGTCGTTGAGGCAGATCACGCGGCTTGCGCCGAATGGTCGCCCAACGTCCGATTGACAACGGGGTTGCAGAGGACGCCATGTGGCCGCACGCCATGGCTGGTCCGTGAGTGAAGCGCGGCAAGGACCGGGTACTCGGTCCGGCTCACAAGACGTTCAGGAATGAGGGGAGGGACATCTGATGTTCGAACGCAAGATTTTTTCACGTACCGCAGCGGTCGCTGCCATTGCAGGCCTTGCCGGCCTCGCGCCCGCCAAGGCCGCAGACAGCGTCAAGATCGGTCTGATCCTTCCGATGACCGGTGGCCAGGCCTCGACCGGCAAGCAGATCGAGAACGCGATCAAGCTCTACATGCAGCAGAAGGGCGACACCGTCGCCGGCAAGAAGGTCGAGATCATCCTCAAGGACGACGCCGCGATCCCGGACAAGACCAAGACCGCCGCGCAGGAGCTGATCGTCAACGACAAGGTCAATTTCATTGCCGGCTTCGGCGT
This sequence comes from Bradyrhizobium sp. USDA 4354, assembly GCF_054060315.1. NCBI lineage: Bacteria > Pseudomonadati > Pseudomonadota > Alphaproteobacteria > Hyphomicrobiales > Nitrobacteraceae > Bradyrhizobium > Bradyrhizobium sp. USDA 4354. The sequence continues at coordinate 4,203,017 of NZ_JBSSDC010000001.1, forward strand.
CACGCCGGCCGCGCTCGCCGCCGCGCCGCTGGCGACACAGGCCAAGATCCCGGAAGTCGTGATGGCGGCGGGCACCTCCATCATCACCGAGCGCTCCCCCTATATCGTGCGCACCAGCTTCACGCTGGCGCAGTCCTCGACCATCATCGGCGACTGGGCCGTCAAGAACGGCATCAAGAAGGTCGCAACGCTGACCTCGGACTACGCGCCGGGCAACGACGCGCTGAACTTCTTCAAGCAGCATTTCACCGCCGGCGGCGGCGAGGTGGTCGAAGAGGTCAAGGTGCCCTTGCAAAACCCCGACTTCGCGCCGTTCCTCCAGCGCATGAAGGACGCCAAGCCGGATGCGATCTTCGTCTTCGTGCCGGCGGGCCAGGGCGGCAACTTCATGAAGCAATATGCCGAGCGCGGTCTCGACAAGGCCGGCATCAAGGTGATCGGACCGGGCGACGTCACCGATGACGATTTGCTCAACAACATGGGCGATGCCGTGCTCGGCACGGTCACCGCGCATCTCTATTCCGCAGCGCACCCCTCGCAGATGAACAAGGACTTCGTTGCGGCCTACAAGAAGGCATTCGGCAACCGTCCGGGCTTCATGGCCGTGGGCGGCTATGACGGCACCCATCTGATCTACGAGGCGCTGAAGAAGACGGGCGGCGACACGAACGGCGACAAGCTGATCGAGGCCATGAAGGGACAGAAGTGGGAGAGCCCGCGCGGCCCGATCTCGATCGACCCCGAGACCCGCGACATCGTGCAGAACATCTACATCCGCAAGGTCGAGAAGGTCGACGGCGAGCTCTACAATGTCGAGTTCGCGACCTTCGAAGCCGTCAAGGACCTCGGCAAGACCAAGAAGTGACGCGCGCAAGCGCGTCATCCCGGAGGCGCGCATTAGCGCGAACCCGTGATCTCATGCCCCTTGCTCCGCGTCATGCCCGGGCTTGTCCCGGGCATCCACGCGAAGCCAAGAAAAGAAAGTCCGGACAAGAACGTGGATGGCCGGGACCAGCCCGGCCATGACGACCAACTCCAAGCTGAGACGATGACCGCAATCCTCACCAACCTGTTCGATGGCGTTGCCTACGGCATGCTGCTGTTCGTGCTCGCCTGCGGGCTCGCGGTCACGCTCGGCCTGATGAACTTCGTCAATCTCGCCCACGGCGCCTTCGCCATGGCCGGCGGCTATGTCTGCATGGTGCTGGTCAATCGGATGGGCTGGCCGTTCTTCGCCGCCCTGCCGCTCGCTTTCGTCTCCTCCGCGGCGATCGGCATCGCGCTCGAGCGTACGCTCTATCGACATCTCTACACCCGCAGCCATCTCGATCAGGTGCTGTTCACCATCGGCCTGACTTTCATGTCGGTCGCAGCCGTCGACTACATCCAGGGCTCCTCGCGCGTGTTCATCAACCTGCCGGCCGCACTCCAGGGCCAGTTCGACCTGTTCGGGGTCGGCATCGGCCGCTACCGGCTGATGATCATCGTGATCTGCGGCCTGCTCACCATCGGCCTCCAGATGGTGCTGGCCAAGACCCGTTTCGGCAGCCGCCTGCGGGCCGCGGTCGACGATCCGCGCGCCGCCAGCGGCCTCGGCATCAACGTGCCGCAGGTGTTCGCCTTCACTTTTGCTTTTGGATGCGGGCTCGCCGGCCTCGGCGGTGCGCTCAGCGCCGAGATCCTCGGTCTCGACCCATATTTCCCGCTGAAGTTCATGATCTACTTCCTGATCGTGGTCACCGTCGGCGGCTCCTCCTCGATAACAGGCCCGTTCCTGGCCTCGCTTCTGCTCGGCATCGGCGACGTCGCCGGCAAATATTACGTGCCGAAGATGGGCCCCTTCGTGATCTACACCATGATGATCGTGATCCTGATCTGGCGCCCGAACGGCCTGTTCGGCCGCACGGCCGCGCGTTGAGTTCGCCAATGAGCGCTGCTTCCGACGTCGGTTATCACGCCCAGCGCCAGGCGCGCTGGCACTATGGCGAAATCGCCTTCTGGCTGATCGTGCTGGCCTGCGGCTTCGCATTTCCCTCGCGCTATCTGATCATGACCGACATCCTGCGGCTGGCGCTGTTCACGATGTCGCTCGATCTCATCCTCGGTTACGCCGGCATCGTCTCACTCGGCCATGCCGCCTTCTTCGGTGTCGGCGCTTATGCCGCGGGACTTCTTGCCCTGCATGGGATCATCAACGAGCCCGTGCTCGCGCTGATCGTCGCAGGGCTCGCCGCGATGGTGCTGGGTTTTGCCACCAGCTTCCTGGTGATCCGCGGCGTCGACCTGACGCGCCTGATGGTGACGCTCGGCATCGCGCTGTTGCTGGAGGCGCTCGCCGAGCGCTTCTCCAACATCACCGGCGGCACCGACGGCCTGCAAGGCATCGAGATGCAGCCGATCTTCGGCGAGATTCCGTTCGACATGTTCGGCAAGGCCGGCTTCTTTTATTCGCTGGCCGTGCTGTTCGTGCTGTTCCTGCTCGCCCGCCGTGTCGTGCACTCTCCGTTCGGCCTGTCGCTGCGCGCGATCAAGAACAATCCACTGCGCGCCGCCGCGATCGGCATTCCCGTCAACCGCCGCCTGATCGCGATCTACACGCTGGCGGCGTTCTATGCCGGCATCGCGGGCGCGCTGTTTACCCAGACCACCGCAATCGCCTCGCTCGACGTGTTCGCCTTCGAGCGCTCCGCCGACCTGATGCTGGTGCTCGTGATCGGCGGCACCGGCTATCTCTATGGCGGACTGATCGGTGCGGTGGTGTTCCGCATGCTCCAGGAATTGTTCTCCACCATCACGCCGCAATATTGGCAGTTCTGGATCGGCCTCGTGCTGGTCGTGATCGTGCTGGTCGGCCGTCAGCGCCTGCATCGCTGGGTGCTCTATGTGCCCAACCTGATCATCAGGCAGGTTGCGGGCCGCAAGGCCGTCGTCGTCGCCGTGCCGGAGAGCGACGCATGACCATCGCGCTCGAAACGAAGAATCTCGAAAAGCAGTTCGGCGGCCTGCGCGTCACCCGCGATCTCTCGCTCAGAATCGAGCAGGGCGCCCGCCATGCGCTGATCGGCCCGAACGGCGCCGGCAAGACCACGGTCATCAACCAGCTCACCGGCGTGCTCAAGCCGAACTCGGGCCGCATCCTGCTCGAAGGCCAGGACATCACCGATCTGCCCGTGCACAAGCGCGTGCTGCGCGGCCTGTCGCGCACCTTTCAGATCAACCAGCTCTATCCCGACTTGACCCCGCTCGAGACCATCGGTCTTGCCGTCTCCGAACGCCTCGGCCATGGCGGCGACTGGTGGCGGCGGATGGGGACGCGCAGCGACGTCAACGGCGAGATCGCCGAGTTGCTCACGCGGTTCCATCTGCTCGACGTCATGAACGAGCAGACCGTGACGCTGCCTTACGGCAAGCAGCGCCTGCTGGAGATCGCGGTCGCGATTGCGGCCAAGCCGCGCGTGCTGCTGCTGGACGAGCCCGCGGCCGGCGTCCCGGAAAGTGAGCGCCACGACATTCTCGCCGTCGTCGGCGCGCTGCCGCGCGACGTCACGGTGCTGCTGATCGAGCATGACATGGACCTCGTCTTCTCGTTTGCCGACCGCATCTCGGTGCTGGTCGCTGGCGCGCTGCTCACGGAAGGGCCACCCGAGCAGGTCGCGCGCGATCCGCAGGTGAAGGCCGTCTACCTCGGCGAGGAGGCGGTCAATGTCTGACCTGCTCGCAATCGATTCCCTGCGCGCCGGCTACGGCGAGGCCGTCGTGCTGCCGAAGATGACGCTCCGCCTCGCCGAGGGCCAGGTGCTGGCGCTGCTCGGGCGCAATGGCACCGGCAAGACCACGCTGATCAACTCCATCGTCGGCGTCACCCGCCGCTTCGCAGGCAGCGTCACGCTCGCCGGCACCGACGTCACGAGTTTGCGGCCTGACCAGCGGGCGCGCGCCGGCATCGGCTGGGTGCCGCAGGAGCGCAACATCTTCCGCTCGCTCACGGTGGAAGAGAACATGACCGCGGTGGCGCAACCCGGTGCCTGGACGGTCGAGAAGGTCTACGAGATGTTCCCGCGGCTGAAGGAGCGGCGGAGCAACTTTGGCAACCAGCTGTCAGGCGGCGAGCAGCAGATGCTGGCGATCGGCCGCGCGCTGACCCTCAATCCGAAAGTGCTGCTGCTGGACGAGCCGACCGAGGGCCTTGCTCCTATCATCGTTGAGGAGCTGCTGAAGGCGATCGGGACCATCACCCGGGCCGGGGGCATCTGCTCGATCATCGTCGAACAGAATGCCCAAAAGATTCTGGGGCTCGCCGACCGCGTTGTGATATTGGAGCGCGGAACGATCGTCCACGACGCCCCGAGTGCCGCGTTGAAGGCCGACCCGTCGGTCCTGGAGCGGCACCTCGGTGTCGCAGGGGCGGCGACCCACTGATCTTTGCCTCTCCCCGCTTGCGGGGAGAGGGAGTAGAAATTGCGCCGACTGAATTCGGGAGAAACAACAATGCAGCGAACCAAAGCCCCCTTCCGCGCCGACGAGGTCGGCAGCCTTCTGCGTCCAGCCAAGATCAAGGAAGCCCGCAGCCGTCTGGAGAAGGGCGAAATTTCGGCCGACGATCTGCGCAAGATTGAGGACATGGAAATCGAGAAGGTCGTGCACAAGCAGGCCTCGATCGGCCTGAAGCTTGCGACCGACGGCGAATTCCGCCGCTCCTGGTGGCATTTCGACTTCCTGGCCAAGCTCACCGGCTGCGAGCTGTTCCACCCCGACACCGGTATCCAGTTCACGGGCGTGCAGACCCGTCACGATGCGGTCCGCGTCATCGGCAAGCTCGACTTTCCCGACGACCACCCGATGCTGGACCACTTCCGCTTCCTGAAGAAGGTCGCCGATCAGGCCCACGTCACCGCCAAGATGACGATCCCGTCGCCGGCTGTGCTGCACTTCCGCGGCGGCCGCAAGTCGATCTCCAAGGACGTCTATCCCGATCTCGACGCCTTCTACGAGGATCTCGGCAAGACCTACCGCAAGGCGGTGAAGGCGTTCTACGACGCCGGCTGCCGCTATCTCCAGTTCGACGATACCGTCTGGGCCTATCTCTGCTCGCAGGACGAATTGCAGAAGGCGCGCGAGCGCGGCGACAATCCGGACGGCCTGCAGCAGATCTATGCCCGCATCATCAACTACGCGCTGGCCGAGAAGCCTGCCGACATGGTGGTGACGACGCATGTCTGCCGCGGCAATTTCCGCTCGACCTGGATTTCCTCGGGCGGATACGAGCCGGTGGCCGAGACACTGCTCGCCGGCACCAATTACGACGGTTACTTCCTGGAGTACGACAGCGACCGCGCCGGCGGATTCGAGCCGCTGCGCTTCCTGCCCAAGGGCAACAAGGTCGTCGTGGTCGGCGTCATCACCTCGAAGTTCGGCGAGCTCGAGAAGAAGGACGACATCAAGCGCCGCCTGCAAGAAGCCGCCAAGTTCGCGCCGCTGGAGCAGCTCGCACTCTCGCCGCAATGCGGCTTTGCCTCGACGGAGGAGGGCAACATCCTCTCCGAGGAAGAGCAGTGGGCGAAGCTGAGCCTTGCGGTGGAGATCGCGAAGGAAGTGTGGGGCAATTGAGGCCCGCAACTAGCCGAGCTCGTGTCCCGGACGCGCAGCAACGCTCTTAGCGTTGCTGCGCTGAGCCGGGACCCACCCTGCTATACTTGCCGCTCGGTGGCATGGGCCCCGGCTCTGCAGTGCACCGCTGAAGAAGCGCTGCGCTGCGTCCGGAGCGCGAGAGAACTTCACTTCTCCGCCAGATAGACCTCGCCCAGCAGCGACGAATTCGACTACGGCACCTGCTTGTTCTTCGTGGTCAAGACCACCTCGGCCCGCACCCGCGTCAGCATTTGCTGCACCTCCAGCCCGGGGGTGCCGATATGGCGCGAGAGAGCGGCGGAGAACGGCGAGTTGGCGCCTTCGCCGTCAAGCGCCACCTGGCCCGGCGCGGTCGCGAATGCGATCAGCGTGCCGGATGTCGCACCGGTGCCGAGACTCGTTGGCGCTGCGAGGCCCGAGGCACCCTCGATGCCGCGATTGTTTCCGGCAGATGCGACCTGCTGCGCCATCGGGTTGTTGCTGCAGGCATCGAAGATCAAAATGTTGGTGCGGACCTGGTCGTCGAGGCCGGCCATGATCGTGTCCATGGCCTGGTTGGCCTTGCTGCCGGCGTCGGAGGCCACGATCGCCAGCGTCGCCTCGTAGTCCTCAAGGGCGTGGGCGTAGTCGCCCTTGGCCTCATAGGCCAGCGCGCGACGAGAAGGCGACGCATGGCGATGGTCTCATGCGAGAGGAGAAGCGCTTGTTTGTTGTCTGGCGAGGCGCAGGGGGTCACGGCTCCCCGGGGGGCATGCGGCGCCCGCATATGCTATTCCCTGAGTGGGCAGAATTTGCTAAGACGTAGGACCCAACTGGCCTGCCCAACATTTTCCCACTCATGAAAAACGACGAAATCCTGAGCCAGATCACCGAGTTCTGCCGCAAGGCGGACATGGCGGAATCGACCTTCGGCCGGCGTGCGGTGAATGATGGGAAGCTGGTGCATCGCCTGCGCGAGGGAAAGCGTATCACCATCGACACGCTGGAGCGGATCCAGGCCTATATTGCTGCATCGACGACGGGCGGCCTGCCGCCGCCGCGGGGGCTTCAGGTGCCGCCGGAGAAGCGAGACCCGCGCGGCAATTTCCGTTTCTTCGAGAATCGCCAAAAATACCTGCTGTTCGTCCATACCTGCAGCGAAAAGCGGGTGATCGCGGACCGGGTCGCGCTGGAGCTTGCCTCCATCCATCCGCGCCCGCCGGCGCTGCGCCTGTTCGACGCGGGTGTCGGCGACGGCACGGTGCTGGCGCGGGTGCTGCGCGCAACGCACCAGCGCTTTCCGCACATGCCCTTCTATGTCGCGGGCAAGGAGCTCAGCCTCGAGGACCTGCGGCTGACGCTGGAGAAGGTCCCGGACCGCATTTTCGAGCATCCGGCGTCGGTATTCGTCTTCACCAACATGTTTTACGCGGAGGCGCCCTGGCTCACGCCGGCGTCGCCTGCTGCGGCGGCTGCCACTGTCTGGCACGAGGTGCCGCTCCGCGGCGCTTCATCGGGCGAGTTCGAGCAGCAGATCGCGGAGCTGAGGCCGTTTTTGGAGCAGAACTGGCGCGCTGCGATCAGCCCACGCACGGCCATGCCGCTCTACGAGCGGCCCGTCGTCCTCGTGCTCTATCGCGAAGACCATAGATTCCTGTTGGATTCGACCATTCCGCGGCCGGGTCAGACCGAAGCCAATTTCGACCTCGTTATCGCATCCCAGCCCTACCGCGCGCTGTCCTCGGTCAATTTCCGAGCCAAGCGGATCATTGCGCCCCTGGCGCGGGCGCTTCGGCCGGGCGGCAGGCTGATCGGAATCCACTCCCATGGCCAGGATCCGGGCATGGAAATGATCCGGGCGATCTGGCCCGGAGAAAATCCTTTCTCAGTCAGCCGTCATGAGCTACTGCGTGCAGTTAAGTATGAACTTGGATCGGTGGGCCGCGACTTAAATTTTAATGCCTACGCGGATAACCGTTCGATCTTCAGGTATGATATGGAAGCGCTGCCCAACGAGGTCACCGGCACCATCGGTACCTCGACGGCCTTTGCAGCGTGGAATGCGGCGGTGTATGTCGCTCAGATTGAGGACGACCGGTTGACGGAAATGACTCAAAACGGCCGCACTCTGGATGCCGCCAGGGACGTGCTGCGAAAGTACAATGGGCTCTGGTTTCTCGACGAATCCTACGTCATCTCGCGTCGGCGTGATTGACATCATCAAGAGTAAACATCGCAAACGCCCGCCGGCTAGCGGCGGAACAAGGGGTTACTGATGCGCGCGTCCTATCTCTTCACCAGCGAGTCCGTGTCCGAGGGCCATCCGGACAAGGTCTGTGACCGGATCTCCGATGAGATCGTCGATCTGTTCTATCGTGAAGGGCCGAAGGCGGGCATCGATCCCTGGCAGATCCGCGCCGCCTGCGAGACGCTCGCGACCACCAACAAGGTGGTGATCGCCGGTGAGACCCGCGGTCCGAAGTCGGTCACCAACGAGCAGATCGAGGGCGTCGTCCGCGGCGCGATCAAGGACATCGGCTACGAGCAGGAAGGCTTCCACTGGAAGACCTGCGACATCGAAATCCTGCTGCACCCGCAGTCGGCCGACATCGCCCAGGGCGTCGACGCGCTGCAGCCGGGCGAGGTCAAGGAAGAGGGCGCGGGCGACCAGGGCATCATGTTCGGTTACGCCACCAACGAGACGCCCGATCTGATGCCGGCTCCGATCTTCTACGCCCACAAGATCCTGCGCCTGATCTCCGAAGCCCGTCACTCCGGCAAAGAGAAAGTGCTCGGTCCGGATTCCAAGAGCCAGGTCACCGTGCAGTACGAGAACGGCAAGCCGGTCGGCGTGCGCGAGATCGTGGTTTCGCACCAGCATCTGATCGAGGACCTCACCTCCAAGCAGGTGCGCGACATCGTCGAGCCCTATGTGCGCGAGGCGCTGCCGAAGGACTGGATCACGCCGAAGACGATCTGGCACATCAACCCGACCGGCAAGTTCTACATCGGCGGTCCCGACGGCGATTCCGGCCTGACCGGCCGCAAGATCATCGTCGACACCTATGGCGGCGCGGCCCCGCATGGCGGCGGTGCGTTCTCCGGCAAGGATCCGACCAAGGTCGACCGCTCCGCGGCCTATGCCGCGCGCTACGTCGCCAAGAACATCGTTGCCGCCGGTCTTGCCGACCGCTGCACGCTGCAGCTCGCCTACGCCATCGGCGTCGCGCGCCCGCTGTCGATCTACATCGACACCCACGGCACCGGCAAGGTGCCGGAGGACCAGCTCGAGAAGGCGGCGGCGCAGGCGATGGATCTCACGCCCCGCGGCATCCGCACCCATCTCGACCTCAACCGTCCGATCTACGCGCGCACTTCGGCCTACGGCCATTTCGGCCGCACGCCCGACAACGAGGGCGGCTTCTCCTGGGAGAAGACCGACCTCGTCGAGCAGCTCAAGCGCGCGCTCTAGTTCTCTTGCGTCATTCCGGGGTGCCGCGACAGCGGCGACCCCGGAATCTCGAACCTCAGGATTCCGGGTTCGCTCGTTTCACCAGCGCCCCGGAATGACGAGTCAACAAACAGGAACCTCCAATGAACGCGAAGCCCGGCTTCACCGATTACATCGTCAAGGACATTTCGCTCGCCGATTTCGGCCGCAAGGAGATCTCGCTCGCCGAGACCGAGATGCCCGGTTTGATGGCCACCCGCGAGGAGTTCGGCCCGAAGCAGCCGCTGAAGGGCGCGCGCATCGCCGGCTCCCTGCACATGACCATCCAGACCGCGGTGCTGATCGAGACGCTCGCCGCCCTCGGTGCCGACATCCGCTGGGTCTCCTGCAACATCTATTCGACCCAGGACCACGCCGCGGCCGCGATCGCCGCCGCCGGCATTCCCGTCTTCGCCGTCAAGGGCGAAACGCTGACCGAATACTGGGACTACACCGCAAAGCTGTTCGACTGGCATGGCGGCGGCACGCCGAACATGATCCTCGATGACGGCGGCGATGCCACCATGCTGGTGCATGCCGGCGTCCGCGCCGAGAACGGCGATACCGCCTTCCTCGACAAGCCGGGCTCCGAGGAAGAGGAGATCTTCTACGCGCTGATCAAGCGCCTGCTGAAGGAGAAGCCGAAGGGCTATTTCGGCGAGATCGCCAAGAACATCAAGGGCGTTTCGGAAGAGACCACCACGGGCGTGCACCGCCTCTATGAGATGGCCAACAAGGGCACGCTCCTGTTCCCCGCCATCAACGTCAACGACAGCGTCACCAAGTCGAAGTTCGACAACCTCTATGGCTGCCGTGAATCGCTGGTCGACGGCATCCGCCGCGGCACCGACGTGATGCTGTCGGGCAAGGTCGCGATGGTCGCCGGCTTCGGCGACGTCGGCAAGGGCTCGGCGGCTTCACTACGCCAGGCCGGCTGCCGCGTCATGGTGTCGGAAGTCGATCCGATCTGCGCGCTGCAGGCCGCGATGGAAGGCTACGAGGTCGTGACCATGGAAGACGCCGCGCCCCGCGCCGACATCTTCGTCACCGCGACCGGCAACAAGGACATCATCACCATCGAGCACATGCGCGCGATGAAGGATCGCGCCATCGTCTGCAACATCGGTCACTTCGACAACGAGATCCAGATCGCGTCGCTGCGCAATCTGAAGTGGACCAACATCAAGCCGCAGGTCGACGAGATCGAATTCCCCGACAAGCACCGCATCATCATGCTGTCGGAAGGCCGCCTCGTGAACCTCGGCAACGCGATGGGCCATCCGTCCTTCGTGATGTCGGCGTCCTTCACCAACCAGACGCTGGCGCAGATCGAACTGTTCGCCAACAACAAGGACGGCAAGTACGAGAAGAAGGTCTACGTGCTGCCCAAGACGCTCGACGAGAAGGTCGCCCGCCTGCACCTCGCCAAGATCGGCGTCAAGCTCACCGAGCTGCGCAAGGACCAGGCCGACTATATCGGCGTGAAGCAGGAAGGCCCGTACAAGAGCGATCACTACCGCTACTGAGCCACCGGTTCGACCGACCATCGATGCGAAGCCCCGGAGCGATCCGGGGCTTTGTCGTTTCAGCGCATGGAATTCAACTCGCTTTGCAGTTGCGGCACGGCTGATTGCCAATTGACGGCCAGCGGCGGCGGGCGGACAATCCTCGCTAGCGGAGGAAACCATGCAAGAACATTTCGACGTCCTCATCGTCGGTGCCGGCCTGTCCGGCATCGGCGCGGGCTATCATTTGCAGACCAAGTGTCCGGCCAAGCGCTATGTCATCCTGGAGGGGCGTGACTGCATCGGCGGCACCTGGGACCTGTTCCGCTATCCCGGCATCCGCTCCGACAGCGACATGTTCACGCTCGGCTATTCGTTCAAGCCGTGGACCGATCCGAAGGCGATCGCCGATGGGCAGCAGATCCTGAACTATGTCCGCGAGACTGCAGCCGAGAATGGCATCGACAAGCACATCCGCTATCATCACCGCGTCAAGCGCGCGGCGTGGTCGACGTCGGATGCGCGCTGGACCGTCGAGGCCGAGCGCACCACGGGTGAGGGCGTAACCGAGCTCGTGCGCTTCTCCTGCAATTTCCTGTTCATGTGCTCGGGCTATTACAAGTACGAAGCTGGCTACACGCCGGAGTTCAAGGGCGCGGCGGATTTCGCCGGCCGCATCGTGCATCCGCAGAAGTGGACCGAGGACATCGACTACGCGGGCAAGCGTGTCGTCGTAATAGGCTCGGGCGCCACAGCGGTGACGCTGGTGCCGGAGCTCGCCAAGAAGGCTGCGCACGTCACCATGCTGCAGCGCTCGCCGACCTATGTGGTATCGCGGCCGGCGCAGGATCCCCTCGCCAACAAATTGCGACGCAATCTGCCGGCGCGGCTCGCCTATCACCTGATCCGCTGGCGCAACGTGATGTGGGGGATGTTCTTCTTCCAGCTCAGCCGGCGCCGACCGGCCAAGGTGAAGGACCTCATTCTCAAGGGCGTGAAAATCGCGCTCGGCCCCGACTACGACGTCGCCACCCATTTCACGCCGCGCTACAATCCCTGGGACCAGCGGCTGTGCCTCGTTCCCGACGGCGATTTGTTCAAGGCGATCCGCGAGCAGCGCGCCGCCGTCGTCACCAGCGAGATCGACACCTTTACGCGCGACGGTATCCGCCTCGAGGATGGACGCGAGCTTGCCGCCGATATCATCGTGACGGCGACGGGGCTGGTGCTCCAGGTCGTCGGCGGCCTCGAGGTCAGCGTCGATGGCCGCGCCGTCAATTTCGCCGATGCCCTGACCTACAAGGGCATGATGTATGCCGACGTGCCGAACATGGCCTCTGCCTTCGGCTACACCAACGCATCCTGGACGCTGAAATGCGATCTCACCTGCGAATACGTCTGCCGGCTCATCAACTACATGGACCGGCATAATTTCCGCCAGTGCGTGCCGCACAATGCCGACCCGGAGGTCACCCTCCAGCCCTCGCTCGATTTCACCTCGGGCTACGTGCAGCGCTCGATTGCGAAGATGCCGAAGCAGGGCTCAAAGCGGCCCTGGCGGCTGTACCAGAATTACGCGCTCGACATCGTCTCGTTGCGCTTCGGCCGGATCGACGATGGTGTGATGAAGTATTCCTGATCGCCGTATATTGTCGGGGGAACCCGCCGATCGCTTGAGCCGAACCGCGACTTGAAGTAGTATTGTTGCGTCGCATGCAATTTACTTCCGACAGCGCCTGAGTTCCGCGTCGCTGGCATTGATGGGAGCGCGGGACGTGCACGTGCTTGCTCTGGTCACGCAAAAAGGCGGAAGCGGCAAGAGTACGCTGGCTGTCGGGCTTGCGGTGGCCGCAATGGAACGCGAGGAGCGAGTCGCTCTCATCGAGGCGGACGCGCAGGGCACCATCTCGAGATGGAAGGAGCGTCGCGAGAATTGCTTTCCCCTTGTCGAGTGCGTTGCCGATCCGGCGGAGATCGAGCCGGTGCTATCTCGGCTCCAGGTTGAAGGGATTCGGCTCGCGATCATCGACACGGCCGCCACGAATAACGCCTTGGCGATGCGTGCCATCAGCAATGCCGACCTCTGTCTCATTCCGGCGCGTCCGAGCCTGGCCGATATCGAAGCCGCCATTCCTACGCTGTTGGCCATTCGCAGGGGTAACCGCCGATTTGCCTTCATCCTCAATCAGACGCCCACGCGGGGGTGCCGCCTGAGTGAAGCTGCCACGTCGCTCAACTCGCTTGGCGTGCTTGCTCTCCCCTTCATCGGACAGCGCAACGACCACCAGGATGCTTTGGGGGTAGGCTTGGGCGTTACCGAGTTTGCACCGGAGGGAAAAGCCTCGGACGAGATCGTCGGGCTGTGGCGGTGGATTTCGGAGCACATCTTCACGGAGTCGAATCGTTATGGGCAAAGCGCAGTCGAGACAGCCTGCTGATGGGGTGCGCGCCAGACGTCGGTCGCTGGTGGATCTGACTGCGGTCGTGAGTCGTACCATCGACGAGAGCCTTTTGGGGACGCCGCCGAATCCGGTCGCCATCCCAGCGGGCGATGGACACCGGAGCGAGCGGGCGGCCAAGAGGCCTGCTCGAAAGACGCCAGCTCGAAAGATGTCTGCTCGAAAGATGCCTGCGGATACGACCATTCCCGCGGTAATCGACAGCGCCGGGACCTGCCCGTCTACCAAGGTGGAGTTGCCTTCGACGCAATTCCAAAGTGCCGGCAACACCTCCGCGCTTGCCGTGGAGATCGCCAACGCGATGCAGGCGCGTGCTCTCGAGGCAATGAAGTTAGGCGTGCATACAGCGTTCGAATATACGAAGGATATTGCCACTCCGGAAAGTGACGTCCTGGACGGAGCTGCCGCCGAGTGCCACGCTGTCGTGCTCGAATTGATGAAAGTGAATGCAGGCGCGACGCTGCAGTATGCGCGCGAGTTGAGCCGCGTGAGAACGCTCTCGCAGTGGATCGAGTTGTCGAGTTCACATGTGCGAAAGCAGTGTGAGTTGGTGCGACAGCAGGCCGAATTGCTGAAATCATTGACACACAATGCGAGAATGTCCGGCGCCGAATAGCGCGCATCGGAATCAGGATATCATCGCGGGTGGGGGCGAGCGGTGCGTCCGGCCCACCAGTGTTATTGCGTATTTGGCCGCCCGTCTGAATCGGCCATCCTGCCCGACGGTTAACGCCGGATTAACGGCTGAGTCCTAGCCTGTACCGGCCGGGTTACTCGCAAGGCCGAGGTGAGCCTAATGGAAGCCCAGAAAATCGCGGTCGATGCTGTCGTCGCGCTGACCGATTGCGACCGCGACGCCGTTATCGCCTTCATCCGCCGACTCTACCTGGCCGGCGTCACCGATCCCAAGCGGCTGACGTTCAAGGGCCTTCAGGCGCTGTCGCGGGCCTGATTCGGGCCCGGTTTGGCCCCAAGTTCCATCCCCTTGCTCTCTCCGGCGTGATTGCAACCCACAGGTGAATATCTTGCTGCTCGGGCCGGGTCGGGCTACACGACACCCCGGCTGGGTCACTTGGGATTGGGGAAATGTTGAAACAGCTTTTTGCGCCGCAACTCGTCATTCTTTATGTGCTGGCGGCCTCGACGATCTACGTTCACTTCCGCGGCAAGCAGCGGCTGCGCTTCGCGCGCCAGCTCGGCGATCACTCGACCTATCTCGCACCGTACAATGTGCTGATGTATGCGGGGTCGGCGGTCCCAAACAAGCCGGTGATCTCGGTCGATCAGTTTCCCGAGCTGAAGCCGCTCAGCGAGAACTGGGAGACCATTCGCGACGAAGCCGTGCGCCTGTTCGACGAAGGTTTCATCCGCGCCGCCGCCAAGAACAACGATTGGGGCTTCTATTCCTTCTTCAAGAGCGGCTGGAAGCGCTTTTACCTGAAATGGTACGACGACTTCCTGCCCTCGGCGCGCACGCTGTGCCCGAAGACGGTGGAGCTCTTGAACGCGATCCCGAGCGTGCACGGCGCGATGTTCGCGATGCTGCCCCCGGGCGGCAAGCTCGGGGCGCATCGCGATCCCTTCGCGGGCTCCCTGCGCTATCATCTCGGCCTGGTCACGCCGAATTCGAACAAGTGTCGGATTCTCGTCGACGGCGTCGAATGCGTCTGGCGCGACGGCGAAGCCTTCATGTTCGACGAGACCTTCATCCACAGCGCCGAGAACGCGACCGACGTCAACCGCATCATCCTGTTCTGCGACGTCGAGCGCCCGATGAAGTTCGGCTTCATGACCGCGATCAACCGCTGGGTCAGCCATCACATTGTCAAGGCGTCGGCGACCCAGAACGTCGACGGCGAGAATGTCGGCGTGCTCAACAAGGTGTTCGGCAAGCTCTACGAGATCCATCTCGCCAGCCGCAAGGTCAAGGAGTGGAACCGCAACATCTACTACACGCTGAAATACTCGCTGACGGCGCTGATCCTCGGACTGATCGTGCTGTCGGCGCTGCGGTGAATGATCCAGGCAATGGCGCCCTTGCCGATCGCTAACGCAGAGATCACGCAGTTCTTCCGCAACTGGCTGGAGACCTTCGCGGGCTATGTCCGCGAGGTCGACTACGCTTCGGCGCGGCCACTCTTCCATCCCGACGTGCTTGCCTTCGGCACGCACAACGATGTCATTCCCGGCCTCGATCAATGGGTCAAGACGCAATGGGACAACGTCTGGCCTAAGACGAGTGACTTTCGTTTCGTCCTCGAGCAGACCTCTGTTCTGGCGTCCGCCGATGGCGCGATGGCGACTGTGATCGCGCCGTGGACGAGCACGGGCTATCACTCCGATGGTAGCGCGTTTCCGCGACCGGGCCGGGCGACGATGGTGTTTTCAAGAAATGGCGATGGATGGCTGTGCGTGCATTCGCACATGTCGCTCAATCGCGGCGTGCCGCAGGCGAGCCATGCCAATCGGTCGGTGAAGGCCTGGTAGATCGGCTTCCTTCGCGATCGACATGCAAAGGCCCCGGACCTGTCCGGGGCCTTTCGATTTCGAGATGTTCTGCGGCTTATTCCGGCTGCCCGATGCTCACCTTCAGCGTGCCGACGCCGTCGACGCCGCATTCGAGCTTGTCGCCGGGTTGGAGCTGCGACACGCCGGCGGGCGTGCCCGTCATGATGATGTCGCCGGCGGCGAGCTTCACCTGCTGCGAGAGCTGCCAGATGATCTCGGGCACGTTCCAGATCAGTTCGGTGAGGTCGCCCTTCTGCGCTTCCTTGCCGTTGACCGTCAGCCAGATCTTGCCTTTGGAGGGGTGGCCGATCTTCGAAGCCGGCTGCAGCGCGGAGCAGGGCGCGGAATAGTCGAACGACTTGCCGATCTCCCACGGGCGCTCCTTCTTGCGCGAGGCGATCTGCAGGTCGCGGCGGGTGAGGTCGATGCCGACGGCGTAGCCGTAGACGTGGTCCAGCGCCTTGTCGGCGGGAATGTTCAGACCACCGCTTTTCATCGCGACGATCAGCTCGACCTCGTGATGCAGATCCTTGGTCAGCGGCGGATAGGGGATGGTGGCGCCATCGGGCACCAGCATGTCGGCGTGCTTGGCGAAGAAGAACGGCGGGGCGCGCTCGTCATTGCCCATCTCGCGGATGTGCTCGAGATAGTTGCGGCCGACGCACCAGATGCGGCGCACCGGATAACGGCCGCTCTCGCCGACGACGGGAAGCGAAGCCTGGGGCGGAAGCGGGATGACGTAGGAGGCGGCGTTCATGTAGCGGTCTCGCTGCTCTTGAGGTTGATGAGGAACTCTATGCTGTTGCGCTGATCGGCGCCAGAGCGCCGGCGTCGCGATGTTGCAGGCGGAAGAACGAGGCGTAGCGGCCGCCGCGGCGGAGCAGCTCGTCATGGCGGCCCTGCTCGACGATCTCGCCGCCTTCGACCACCAGGATGCTGTCTGCGTGCATGATGGTGTGCAGGCGGTGCGCGATCACGATGGTGGTGCGGTTCTGGCAGAGATGCTCGATCGCCTCCTGCACCTGCCGCTCGGATTCGGAATCGAGCGCGGCGGTGGCTTCGTCCAAGAGGATGATCGGCGCGTTCTTGAGCAGCGCGCGCGCGACCGCAATGCGCTGGCGCTGGCCGCCGGAGAGCTGCGTGCCGTGCTCACCGACCGGCGTGTCGTAGCCGAGCGGGAAGCCCATGATGAAGTCATGCGCGCAGGCCGCCTTCGCAGCCTCGATGATCTCGTCCTCGCTTGCGCCCGGCTTGCCGAAGGCGATGTTGTTGCGGATGGTGTCGCGGAACAGATAGACGTCCTGGCCGACATAGGCGGTCTGCGCCCGCAGCGATTTGCGCGAGACCGACGAGATCGACTGGCCGTCGATCACGATGTCGCCCTGTGTCACTTCGTAGAAGCGCAGCAGCAGCGCCAGCACGGTCGACTTGCCGCCGCCGGACGGGCCGACCAGCGCGGTGACCTTGCCCGGCTCGGCTGTGAAGCTCATGCGGTTGAGCACGGTCTCGCCCGAGCGATAGGCGAAGCTGACGTCGCGCAGCTCGATGCGGGCATCGGAGAGCTTCAGCGCCGGCTTGTCGTCGTCGGACTGCTCGCTCGCCGGGCTGTCGACGACTTCGAGCAGCATGCGCGCGCCGACCAGCTGGCTGTTGAGGTCGATGTTGAGCCGGGCCAGCCGCTTGGCGGGCTCAGTCGCCATCAGGAACGCAGTCATGAAGGAGAAGAACGCGCCGGGCGTGGCGTTGAGCGCGACCACTGCGTAGCCGCCATACATCAGGCAGCCGGCGACGGCGAAGCCGCCGAGCATCTCCATCAGCGGATTGGAGCGGTTGGCGACGCGGGCCATCTTGTTGGCGTTGCGCTCGACGATCGCGATGTTCTCGTCGATGCGCTTCTGCATGGTGTCTTCGAGCGTGAAGGCCTTGACGGTGCGGATGCCCTGCAGCGATTCCTGCATCGTCTCCATGATGTCGGCGGTGCCGGTGAACTGGTTATAGGCGAGGCCCTTGATGCGCTTGACCAGCTTGCGCAGCACCAGCATCGCCGGCGGCACCGCGACGAGGCCGATGAACGACATCAGCGGATCCTGCCACACCATCACGCCGATCATGGCGAGCAGCATCAGGAGGTCGCGCCCGATGGCGTTGACCAGCATGTTGAGGACATCGGTGATGGATTTCGCGCCGGCCGTCAGCCGCGCCAGGAACTCGGACGAATGTCGCTCGGAGAAGAAGCCGACGCTCTCGCGCATCAGCTTGGCGAACAGCTGGCGCTGGTTGGTGGCGAGGATGGCGTTGCTGATCTTGGTCAGGATCACCATGTGGCCGTAGGTCGCCACGCCCTTGATGAAGAGCAGCGCGACCGTCAGCCCTGAGAACATCGCGATGCCCGGGATGTTCTTGTCGACATAGGCCTGGTTGATGACCTGGCCAAGCACATAGGTTGCGCCCGCGGTCGATCCGGCGGCAAGCGCCATCAGCGCGAAGGCAACGAGGTAGCGCCGCCAGTAGACGACGCCCTGTTCCGTGACCAGGCGGCGAATCAGGACCGCTGCCGCGTAGGGATCGTCGGTGATTTTCTTTGGAAACTGGGCCATCCGGTGTCCATTGACGGCGCAGGACAAATCCTGCCCGCGCGTCAGGGATCGATGGGCCTCTGTGCCCGCTCAAGCCGGGTTTTTCAAGTCCAATTAAGGGCTTGCGCTTGGGATGATTCTAGGCCGAGGCAGCGTGGCGGAGCTCGCCGTGGCGCTCGCGGAACAGCTTGTCCTCCCAGGCCAGCGCATGGGCCGCGATGGTCTCAAGGTCCTCGTATTGCGGCCGCCAGTCGAGCAGGCTGCGGATGCGGCTGGTGTCGGCGACCATGGTCATGATGTCGCCGGGCCGGCGCGGGGCGTATTGCACGGCGAAGCTGCGGCCCGACACCCGGCGCACCGCGTCGATGGTCTCCAGCACCGAATAGCCGCGGCCATAGCCGCAATTGAGCGTCGTCGAGGCACCGCCATTGCGCAAATAGGCCAGCGCCGAGCGATGCGCCTGCGAGAGGTCCGTGACGTGGATGAAGTCGCGGATGCAGCTGCCGTCCGGGGTCGGATAGTCGGTGCCGAACACGTCGATCTTGGCGCGTTGGCCGGTGGCGGCCTCCACCGCGATCTTGAGCAGATGTGTGGCGCCGACGGTGGCGAGCCCAATGCGCGCCTGCGGATCAGCGCCGGCGACGTTGAAGTAACGCAAGGTCACATATCGCATGCCGTAGGCGGCGGCGACGTCGTGCAGCATGATCTCGGTCATCAGCTTCGACGAGCCATAAGGCGACAGCGGCCGCGTCGGCGCGTGCTCGGGCACCGGCACCTGGTCCGGATTGCCGTAGACCGCGGCGGTCGAGGAGAAGATGAAGCGGCCGATGCCGCGCTTGACTGCGACGTTGAGCAGGTTGCGCGCGGTCATGAAGTTGTTGCGGTAGTAGCCGAGCGGATCGCGCATCGAGTCCGGCACGACGACCGAGCCTGCGAAATGGATGATGCTCTCGACATCGTGCTGGGCGATCACGCCTTCGAGCAGGTTTTCATCGCCGGCATCGCCGATGAACAGCGGCACGCCTTCGGGCAGGTAAGCGGAGAAACCGGTGGAGAGATCGTCGATCACGACGACGTCCTCGCCGGCTTCCGCCAGCGCCAGGACCGTGTGACTTCCGATGTAGCCGGCACCGCCGGTGACTAGCACAGTCATGATCTCACCCGTCTTCGATCAACGCGCAAACTAGCGCTTGCGTGGTGAAGAGGGGGTATCGGCGCGGCTGAACTGGTCACTATGCTTAATGTTGCGTATAGGGGGCCTGCTAAACGGAGCGTGACGTGGCCAATCCCCCCGATGATCTCGAAGTGATCGTGCCAAATCTGCACAGGCGCTATTCCGGGGTCACCGCGACCAACCGGATGGTGGCGCCGCGGCTGGCAAAGCTGTTTCGCGCGGCCTGGTTCGGCTCGGACGCGCCGGAGGGGATCGCGCGCCTCGGCGTTGCCGATTTTCTGAAACTGTGGGGTCGCAGGCGGCCCGTGATCTGGCATGCGCGCCGCAACAACGAGATGATCGCGGGCGTCGTGTTGCGCGCGCTTGGCTGGCCGCTCAAGCTCGTGTTTACCTCGGCGGCGCAGCGGCATCACAGCTGGATCACGCGCTGGCTGATCCGGCGCATGGATGCGATCATCGCGACATCAGATCTCTCGGCCTCGTTCCTGAAGGTGAAGGCGACGGTAATCCCGCACGGCGTCGACACCGACATCTATGCGCCGCCGATCGATCGCACTGCTGCCTTCGCGGAAGCCGCGTTGCCGGGCCGTTACGCCATCGGTTGCTTCGGCCGCGTGCGGGCGCAGAAGGGCACCGATGTGTTCGTCGATGCGATGTGCCGCTTGCTGCCGCGCTATCCTGACTTCACCGCCGTCATCGTCGGTCAGGTCACGCCCGAGCAAACTCCTTTTGCCAATGACCTGAAGAAGCGCATCGAAGCAGCCAACCTGCAATCGCGCATCGTCATCACCGGCGAACTGCCGATCGAAGCGGTGCAGCGCTGGTATCAGCGCCTGACGATCTACGCCTTCACGTCACGCAACGAAGGCTTTGGCCTGACGCTGATCGAGGCGATGGCGGCCGGCAGCGCGCTGGTCGCCGCACGCGCCGGCGCGGCGGAGCTTGTCGTCGAAGATGGCGTCACTGGCGTGCTGATCCCGACGGGAGATGCCGACGCACTGGTCGCCGCGCTCGAGCCGCTGATGCGCGATGTGGCCGCGGCGACCGCAATGGGTGAGCGCGGGCGGGCGCGGGTGCTCGAGAAGTTCAGCCTCGATGCCGAGGCGGCGCGCATCGGCGCGGTCTACTGGTCGCTGCTCTGAACGTCGGTTTTCGCCATCGCGACAAAAAAACTCGCAAAACAACCCCATGCACAGTAGCCGGGGATAACGGAATCAACGGCTTGGCGACCGGTGCGGTCTCTTGCGGATTTTGCGAAGTCGATTTGACCCGTCGGGCAAAACAGTGCTAGACAGGTATCGTCCCAAAAGCTCGGTTGTGTCTTAGCTTGAATTTTGACGCGGTTGGCCGAGCCAAAGCCTCATGCAGGCAAACGCGAACGCTCCGGCCAAAATCCCGAAGAACCCACCATCTGTGCCAATGCCAGTATAGAGCCGGTCGCCAATCAGGCCGCCGAAGATGGCGCTGGCTAACAGCCCGAAAACCCAAATCCCAAACGTGCGCATTGCCGCTCCCTTGCGAAGCTTACCGCTAAGCACTCGGCTAAAGAATGCCAAGAGGCGCGAAAAGCGCCGTTGAGCGGTGCAGCCGTCATGGTCGGCACCACCGGCGAGATTGAGGATTTGACGGAGGATGCGCAAGAGCGGCGTCGCCGCAGCGCCCGGGATGGGCGGGAAGGCTGGGGCCGATGGAATGCCCGCTTGAAAGAGGCGGGAAATTGCCTCCAAGAACCAGTCAAAATTCGTCGAGCCCGTGCCGTCATCGGTTTCGGACTTTGTTTTTGCCGGGTGGAGCCGGCCACAAGCGTCAAACCTGAAGGAGAGCTATACCGCCTTTAGTTGTTCTAGTGGCCAACTTCTAGTAGCAATAATGTGACACTCCTATTAGGCGTAAATCATTCCCGATAACTTGTTACTAACAGTTGTTGACTTATATGGCAACAGTAGAGGATGCTTTACGAGGGGCCGGGCTGGAGCTCTATGAACTCCCTGATTGGGAAACCAGGCAACCAATCCGGCAGCTTTGGATAGAGCCCTCTTTTTGGAACTGGTTTGATACCGATCCCCTGCATGATGAAGATCTCAAGATTGGTGGCAAAACCATTGGAGAGCACATTGAACAAATGTTTTGTGATCTGCGCTGCTCCGAGAGACCTGGCGGCGGCGATCTGAAAAGAATGCGCCCGACCAATAAGGGCGTTTGGAAATTTCATCCTGCTGGGGCGCGCCTTTACGGATGGGCCGCCAAAGAAGAATGCATGGTCGTCGTCACCGGTGCACTGGAAGCCGAAACTAAGGACAAGACACGTGCAGATGTGAACGACCAAAGGTGCCCGGCTCGTTCCGGAGGTTATCGATATACTATCGTTTGAAACTCCCGTTGGATCAGGATGCGAACGAACGAATTTTCGTCGACATTGAATTTGATGATGGCGTAAGCGACGCGCAAATTGAAGATGACGAAGGCCTTCCGAAAGAAAACTTGGAGCGCGCCATATTAAGGGCGAAGGAGCGGAAGGCACCCTATGTTGAAATCAAGGCAAGACTACGCGTGGATGGATTCCCCATAGGCCTTTCACCACTTACGTCTTTGCCCTCGCCCCCGCCTCCCCCAACACCCTCTGCGCGATCCCCACCACCTCCGCCGCCGCAATATCCCGCATGCAGCGGTGGTCGTTCATCTTGCAGATCGTGCTCTGGCAGGGCTGGCAGGACAGCACGCTCTTGTCCTGGACCACGGTGGCCGCGAGGCCGTTCAGCGGGGCCCAGAGGTAGGGGCTGGTGGGACCGAAGATGCCCATGGTCGGCGTGCCCAGGGCGGCTGCGATGTGCATCAGGCCGGAATCGTTGGAGATCGCAACGCCCGCCGCGGCCATGGCGAGGACGCCGTTGCGCAAATCATTGCCGGTGAGATCGCGCACCCCTGGGCCGCCAGCGGTCCCCGGGCCGCCGGCGGCGACGATCTCCTGGGCAAGACCCTTCTCGGCGGGGCCGCCGACCACCCAGACCTCGAGGCCGCGCTCGACCAGCAAGCGGGCGGCCTCCGGATAATAGGTCCAGCGCTTGGAGACGCCGACCGAGCCGGGGGCGAGCGCCACCGCCGCGCCAGCGCTGAGGCCATTGGCCTGGCGCCAGCGGGCGACCTCCTCGGCCGGGACCCGCAGTTGCGGCACCGGCCATTCCGCCGGCAGGGGCGCGCCGTCGGGCTGGGCCAGGGCGGCGTTCTTGTCGATGAAGCGGGGCAGCTTCTTCTCACCCCAGCGCCAGCGGTTGAGCAGCCCGAACCGGAACTCGCCGACGAAGCCGACCCGTTCAGGAATACCGGCCAGCGCAGGCGCGATGGCGGCCTTCCAGGTCCGGGGCAGCACCAGGGCGGTGCCGTAGCTCCGTTTCCGAATGAGTTCTGCCAGGCCGAGCTGCCGGCCCACGGCCAGCCGACTGCGCGGCATGTCCCAGACGATGCCAGCGCGCACGCCGGGCATGTAATCGACCAGCGGGGCGCACAGCGACGTGGTGAGGAGATCGACCGGCCGATTCGGCCAGCGCTCCGTCAGGACCCGCACCACGGTGTGATTCCGGACGAAATCGCCGATCCACATGTAGGGAATGATCAGGATCGGGCGTGTGTCGTCCCGATCTGCATCTCCACTAAGTTGCGAATCTTGATTCATTCGTTAATAGGACCGAAGGCGAGCTGATGTGGCGGTTCGGTTAGCCGCTCCGGGCCGGGACGTAAAGCAGGGAGAGCGCGAGTCCAGAAAGCGCCTGCCCAAAATGCTTACACTTTGGCAGATGATGCGCTACGGCAGGGTCGGGCCTTAAGAAAATCGGGCAGGTAGGTGGAATGTTGCTGGTGACCGGCGGGGCCGGTTTTATCGGATCGAATGTCGTGGCCGCGCTGAACGAGGCCGGCCGTAGCGACGTCGTGGTCTGCGACCTGCTCGGCACCGAGGGCAAGTGGCGCAATCTCGCCAAGCGGCAGCTTGTGGATATCGTTCCCCCGGCCGAGCTGCTCGACTGGCTGAAGGGGCGCAAGCTAGACGCCATGATCCATCTCGGGGCGATTTCCGCAACCACAGCGACCGACGGCGACCTCGTCATCGAGACCAATTTCCGCCTGTCGATGCGCCTTCTGGACTGGTGCACGATGAACGCGGTGCCGTTCATCTATGCATCCTCGGCGGCGACCTATGGCGACGGCATGGAAGGCTTTGACGACGACGCCTCTTTGCCGGCGCTGAAGAAACTGCGGCCGATGAATCTCTACGGCTGGAGCAAGCACCTGTTCGACCTCGCCGTCGCCGAGCGCGTTGCGCGCGGCGACCGGCTCCCGCCGCAATGGGCCGGCCTGAAATTCTTCAACGTGTTTGGCCCGAACGAGTACCACAAGGGCTCGATGATGAGCGTGCTGGCGCGGCGCTTCGATGACGTGAGGGCTGGCCGCATCGTGCAGCTGTTCAAGTCGCATCGCGAGGGCATCGAGCACGGCGACCAGCGCCGCGATTTCATCTATGTCGACGACGTCGTGCGCGTCATCATGTGGCTGTTGGCGACTCCGTCGGTGTCCGGCCTGTTCAACGTCGGCACCGGCAAGGCGCGCAGCTTCAAGGACCTCATGCTGGCTGCCTATGCGGCGCTCGGCACCAGGCCCAACATCGAATACATCGACATGCCCGAGCAGATTCGCGACAGCTACCAGTATTTCACCCAGAGCGAGGTCGATCGTCTGCTCCGCGCCGGCTATAACGGCGGCTTCACGACGCTCGAGGACGCGGTGAAGGCCTATGTCGGGGATTATCTCGACCGGCCCGATCGCTTTCGCTGAGGCCCTTTGGACCATGCCGACGCCCATTCTCGATTTCGATGCCCTCGCGCAAGCCATCTCAGGCCGCACGGTGCTCTGCATCGGCGACATCATGCTGGACGAGTTCGTCTATGGCGAGGTGTCGCGGATCTCGCCGGAAGCGCCGGCGCCTGTCATCGCCGCCCAGCGCAGCGAGATCCACATCGGTGGCGCGGGCAACGTCGCGCGCAATATCGCTTCGCTAGGCGCGCGCTGCATCTTCGTCGGTCTCGTCGGCGAGGACGAGGCCGGTGCACGGCTCAAGGCGGCGCTCAATGAGCAAGCCCGGATCGAAGGCGTGCTGGTGTGCGACCCCTCGCGGCCGACCACGCGAAAAGTCCGTTTCGTCTCCGAGCATTTTTCCACGCACATGCTGCGCGCGGATTGGGAGCAGGCGCTGCCTGCGTCCGATGACGTCGAAACGAAATTGATCGACGCGATCCTGCCGCAGATCGCGCGCGCCGACATCGTGCTGCTGTCCGACTACGCCAAGGGCGTGCTGACGGCGCGCGTGATCCGCCACACCATCGATGCCGCGCGAAAGCTCGGCAAGCCCGTGATCGTGGATCCCAAGAGCCTGAACTGGGCGATCTATCGCGGCGCCACGCTGCTCACGCCCAACCGCAAGGAATTTGCGGAAGCGACCCGCAGCCGCGCGGAGACGGTGCAGAGCATCGTCGAGGCCAGCGAGGACGTGATGCGGCTCGCCGATTGCGAGGCGATCCTGGTCACGCAGGGCGAGCACGGCATGACGCTGGTGCCGCGCAATGGCGGGGCCGTACACGTTCCGGCTTTCCCGGTGAAGGTGCGCGACGTCTCCGGGGCCGGTGACACCGTCGCCGCCGCCCTCGCGGTGTCGCTGGCGGCCGGCGCGGACTGGGATACGGCGCTGCGCGTGGCCAATGCCGCCGCCGCCGTCGCTGTCGGCAAGCAGGGCACCGCCAGCGTGAACACGGCCGAGCTGCGGCGGAAGATCCTGCCGCATGCCACTCTTGCGGCCGAGGAAAAGATCGTGCTCGATCCGGCAGCGCTCGATGCGCAGCTCGCCGAATGGAAGAGGCAGGGTCACCGCGTCGGCTTTACCAATGGCTGTTTCGACATCCTCCATCCCGGTCACGTCAAGGTGCTGACCGCGGCGCGCGCCGCCTGCGACCGCCTGATCGTGGGGCTCAACAGCGATGCCTCGGTGCGGCGGCTGAAGGGCGCCGATCGTCCGGTGCAGGACGAGCGCGCGCGTGCCGAGGTGCTCGCGGCGCTCGAGGCCGTCGATCTCGTCGTCATCTTCGCGGAGGACACGCCGATCGACCTGATCACCCGGATCAAGCCCGGTGTGCTGGTGAAGGGCGGCGACTACACCCGCGAGCAGGTCGTCGGCCACGAGGTCGTCGAAGCCGCGGGCGGAACGGTCGTGCTGGTCGACATTCTCCAGGGCTTCAGCACGACGGCGCTGGTTCATCGCGCGCGGGGAGGCGGCAAGTGACGGCGCTTGCCCGCGAGACCCCCGGCCAGATGTTGCGGCGGCGCCTGCGCAGTCCGGCGGCCTGGCGTGAGACGGTCGATCTGTTTGCGATCCTGACCGCGGCCTCGCTGCCCTGGTCGACATCGCTTGCGGGGATCTTCAACGCGCTGATGCTGCTCTGCATGGTGCCGTTCCTGGATTTGCGCGACTTCCTGCAGTCCTTGAAGCGTCCGATCTGCATTGCGCCGATCGCGCTGGTCGTTCTCGCGCTGCTAGGGACGCTGTGGTCGGATGCCCCGTGGGGCGCGCGCTTCTATGCGGTCAATCCGACCATCAAGCTGCTCGTGTTGCCGGTCCTGCTCTATCATTTCGAGCGCTCGCCGCGCGGCCGGTGGGTCTTCGTCGCCTTCCTCGTATCCTGCGCGCTGTTGTCGGTGATGTCGTGGCTGGTCGCCTTCTACCCGCACCTCGCGCTCAAGACCGATCCGGCCGAACGCGGCATCTTCGTCAAGAACTACATCGACCAGAGCCAGGAATTCACGCTTTGCGCGGTCGCGCTTGCCTATCCGATCGTGACGCTGGTGCGCGAGAAGCGCTACTGGTTCGCCGGGCTGCTTGCGGCGCTTGCGCTGAGCTTCTTCATCAATATGACGTTCGTGGTGGTGTCACGCACCGCGCTCGTCACCATTCCGATCATGTTCGGCGTGTTCGCGCTGCTTCACCTCAAATGGCGCAGTATCGCACTCATCTCCGTTGCTTTGCTCGTCGGCGCCGTTCTCGCCTGGCAGGCCTCGCCGCAATTGCGCCATACCGCCGAGAGGTTCTCCGACGACTACACGCGTTACATGGAAAAGGGCGAGCCGAGCTCGCTGGGCCTGCGGCTCGAATTCTGGCGGAAGTCGCTCGGCTTCTTCGCGGAGGCGCCGATCGCAGGGCACGGCACCGGCTCCACGCGCGGATTGTTCGAGCGCGTCGCGACGCCCGCCGGTCAGTACAAGGCCTCCGCCGAAGTGATCGGCAACCCGCACAATCAGACGCTGAACGTTGCGGTGCAATGGGGCGTGATCGGCGTCGCAGTCCTCTACGCGATCTGGATCCTGCATCTGCTGTTGTTCCGGGGCGACGGGCTTGCCAACTGGATCGGGCTCCTGGTCGTGGTGCAGAACGTCTTCACCTCGCTGTTCAACTCGCATTTGTTCGATTTCCACGAGGGCTGGATGTACGTCATCGGCGTCGGCGTGGCCGGCGGCATGGTGATCCGGGCACAACAGGCCGGGGCGAAGATGGGGGAAGGCGGTCCCTGAGCGGTCGCGCGGCTGGCAAGTCTTGTCCAGATGGGCTATCAGCGCGGTCAGGTTGCATCTCACTGGGTTTTCATCGGTCGGCGGATGACGCGTCTTTCGCATCTCACCTTGCGCAATTTCCTGATCGCGCTCCACGACCTGCTGGCGACCACGGCGGCGCTTTTTGCCGCCTTCTATGTGCGATTCGAGGGTGGCGACGGTTTCTACGCCCGCTTGCCGCTGCTGTTTCAGATCTTGCCCTACTTCCTCGCCTTCAGCGTGGTCGTGCTCTTCCTCTGCAATCTGACCACGACGAAATGGCGCTTCATCTCGCTGCCTGACGCGCTGAACATCATTCGCGCGGCGACCGTGCTCACGGTTGCCCTGCTCGTGCTCGACTACATCCTCGTTGCCCCCAACGTCCGCGGCGCCTTCTTCCTCGGCAAGGTGACGATCGTCCTCTACTGGTTTCTCGAGATCTCCTTCCTCAGCGCGCTGCGCATGGCCTACCGCTACTTCCGCTATACGCGGGTGCGCCGTCATGCGAGGACCGATGATGCTGCGCCGACCTTGCTGATCGGCCGCGCCGCGGATGCCGAGGTGCTGCTGCGCGGAATCGAGAGCGGGGCGATCAAGCGGATCTGGCCGGTCGGCGTACTGTCGCCGTCGAGCGCCGACCGCGGCCAGTTCATCCGCACCGTGCCGGTGCTGGGCGGCATCGACGACGTCGAGGACGTCATCGCCGATTTCGCCAAGCGCAACAAGCCGATCGCGCGCCTCATCATGACGCCGTCGGCGTTCGAGCCGGAGGCCCATCCGGAATCGATCCTGATGCGGGCGCGCAAGCTGGGCGTGATCGTCAACCGGATGCCCTCGCTGGAGAGCGGCGACGTGCCGCGGCTCACCGCGGTTGCGGTCGAGGACCTGCTGCTGCGGCCGAGCGAGAAGATCGACTATGCGCGCCTCGAGGCCCTGATCAGGGGCAAGGCCGTGCTCGTCACCGGTGGTGGCGGCTCGATCGGCTCGGAGATCTGCGAGCGCGTCGTGGCGTTCGGCGCCGCGCGGCTCCTGATCGTGGAGAACTCGGAGCCGGCGCTCTACGCGATCACCGAGGCGCTTGCCGCGCAGGGCGCGGCAGCCGAGATCGCAGGGCGGATCGCCGACATTCGCGACCGCGAGCGCATCATGCGCCTGATGGCGGAGTTCAAGCCGGATATCGTGTTTCATGCCGCGGCGCTCAAGCACGTTCCGATCCTCGAACGCGACTGGAGCGAAGGCGTCAAGACCAACATCTTCGGCTCGATCAACGTTGCGGATGCCGCGGTGGCGGCCGGCGCCGAGGCGATGGTGATGATCTCGACCGACAAGGCGATCGAGCCGGTGTCGATGCTCGGCCTGACCAAGCGCTTTGCGGAGATGTACTGCCAGGCGCTGGACCACGACCTCGCCGCCGGGGCGCGCGCGGCCAAGCCGCCGATGCGGCTGATCTCGGTCCGGTTCGGCAACGTGCTGGCCTCGAACGGCTCGGTGGTGCCGAAGTTCAAGGCCCAGATCGAGGCCGGCGGCCCGGTGACCGTGACGCATCCCGACATGGTCCGCTACTTCATGACCATCCGCGAGGCCTGCGATCTCGTGATTACCGCGGCCACGCATGCGCTCGGAACGCAGCGTCACGACGTCTCGGTCTACGTGCTCAACATGGGCCAGCCGGTGAAGATCGTCGATCTCGCCGAGCGCATGATCCGCCTGTCCGGACTGCAGCCCGGCTACGACATCGAGATCGTGTTCACCGGCATGCGGCCGGGCGAACGCCTGCACGAGATCCTGTTCGCCTCGGAGGAACCAACCCGCGAGATCGGCGTCGCCGGGATCATGGCCGCGCAGCCGAACGAGCCGCCGATGCAGACGCTGCGCAAATGG
Source organism: Bradyrhizobium sp. USDA 4354 (assembly GCF_054060315.1). Taxonomy (NCBI): domain Bacteria; kingdom Pseudomonadati; phylum Pseudomonadota; class Alphaproteobacteria; order Hyphomicrobiales; family Nitrobacteraceae; genus Bradyrhizobium; species Bradyrhizobium sp. USDA 4354. The sequence goes on from NZ_JBSSDC010000001.1 coordinate 4,231,840, forward strand.
ATCGCGGCGCTGGAGCAGGCGATCGCGCGCGACGATCGCGCCACCATCAGGACCATCCTGAAGGATGCGGTGCCCGAATTCGGGTCGACCGCGGCCTGACCATGCAGCCTCGAGGCAAGATCGTCGTCGCGAGCCAGCATTATCCGCCTGACCCGAGCACCACTGCGGCGATCATGGCCGAGATAGCGTGCCGTCTCGCTGAAGACCACGAGGTCGTCGTGCTCTCGGGCTCGCCGGGCGCGCTGCCGGCCGCGCAGACTGGTCCGGGCAAGCCGCGCGTCGTCATGGTCAAAAACCGGATAACGGGCAAGGCGGCGCTGGTGCGGCGCGGAGTCTCCGAGCTGTTGTTTGCGGCGCGCACATTCTTTGCGTTGATCCGCGAGCTGAAGCGGGGCGACGTCGTGCTCACGGTCACCGCGCCGTTCATGCTGCCCTATGCGGTGGCGGCGGCGGCAAGGGTCAGGGGCGCGCGGTCGGCGCTGATCATGCACGACCTCTTTCCCGACGTGCTGGTGATGGCGGGCCTCTTGAAGCCCGGCTCGTTCGTGACACGGACGATGCGCGCCGCCAACAGCCTGATGTTCCGCGCGCTCAATGCCGTCGTCACCATCGGCCGAGACGCGGAACGGCCGCTGCTCAGCTATTCCGGGATGAGGCGGAGCAAGATCCGCTTCATCCCGAACTGGGCGACGCTGGTGCCCGCGCCGCGGCCGGTCACGTCGGACAATCCATTCCGCAAGGCGATTTCCGCGCGCTTCATCGTCGGCTTGTCGGGTAATCTCGGCTTCACCCATGATCCGGAGATCGTGTTCGAAGCGGCGCGGCTTCTGAAGGACGAGGCGGGCATTCACTTCCTGCTGTCGGGATGGGGCGTCGGCTTCGAACGGCTGAAACAGTTGCAGGCGGCGGCGAACCTGTCCAATGTCTCCTTTGTCGGGCGCGTCGAGGATTCCGAGCTGGAAGCGTTTCTGGCCTCCGCCGATCTCTGGATCATTCCGTACCGGAAGAACGTTGCGGGAGTGTCGGTGCCGAGCCGGTTCTACAATCTGCTGGCGGTCGGCCGTCCCGTGGTGCTGGTGTCCGAGCCGGAGGCCGAGGCCGCGTTGACGGTCGTGGAGAGCAGGCTCGGCTGGGTCGTGCCGCCGGGTCGGGCCGACCGGCTCGCCGAAGCGATCCGCGCCGCGTTCCGTTCCGACGACGACACCATCGCGGCGCGCGCGGTAAAGGCGGCGTCCCGGTTCGACAGGACGACCGCGATGAACGCCTATGCCGCGCTGATCGACGAATTGTTGCGCAACCCGGACCTTTCGGAGCAGCGATGAGCGAGCGTAAACCGGTCGTGCTGGTGACGGGAGCGAGCGGCTTCCTCGGCCGTCATCTCGTGCCGGCGCTCGCGCGCGGGGGATGGTCGGTCCGACGCGCGATCCGCAGCCCGGAAGGTGTCGACGGCGAGGTCGTGATCGAATCGATCGGTCCCGAGACCGACTGGCGGGCCGCGCTGGACGGCGTCGACGCCGTCATCCATCTCGCCGCGCGCGTGCACCACAAGCACGAGGAGCACGCGGTCCAGCTCTACCGCAATGTCAACATCGCCGGCACGCTGCATTTGGCGCGCTGCGCGGCGACGGCCGGCGTGCGCCAATTCATCTTCATCAGCACCGTTCTCGTTCACGGCCGCACCAATGAAGGCCGCGCGCCGTTCAGCGAAAACGACGTCCTGACGCCGCGCGGTCTCTATGGCATGTCCAAGGCCGCGGCCGAGGCAGGCCTGAGGACGCTGGCGCGCGACAGCGACATCAAGATCACGGTGATCCGGCCGCCGCTGGTCTATGGCGCCGGTGCCAAGGGCAATTTCGCGCTGCTGACGCGCGCGGTGAGCCTGGGGCTGCCGCTGCCCTTTGCGGCGATCAGCAACCAGCGCGCCTTCCTTGCCGTGCAGAACCTGTCGTCGTTCATCCTGCGCCGGCTCGGCCATCCCGATCCCGCCAGCAATTTCGAGATATTCCTGGTGGCCGACAGGGAACAGGTCTCGACGCCCGAGTTCATCAGGCGCCTGGGCACTGCGTCCGGCCAGCGCCCGCGGTTGTTCGGCATGCCGCCGAGGCTGCTCTCGACGCTGCTCAGCGTGATGGGCCGGCAGGATACGCTTGACAGCCTGATCGGCTCGCTCGAGCTCAACATCTCCAAGGCGCTCGCGACCGGCTGGCAGCCGGAGGTCTCCCTGGACGAGGGGTTGCGGCGCGCGCTGTCGGCTCAGGACGCCTGAGCGCGGGAGAAACGCCGCAGCACGAGTGCGACCGCGCCCGTGCCCGCGAGCAGGGAGACGATGGTGATCGTCATCGAAGCGGCGCGAACGGTGGCGATGGCGAGCAATGCCAGCACGAGATTGAGCGCGAATGTCTCGCCGACCACCCGCTTGACCGTGAACCCGTTGTCGGTTGCGCGCTGATAGAAGTGGGTGCGGTGTGCCGACCAGAACGGTTCGCGCCTGATGATGCGCCGAAACAGCGTGATGGTGGAATCTGCAAGATAATAGGCGGGCAACAGCAGCGCCGCGGCCGGCTGTCCCCGAAAGGCGAGCTCCAGCAGGCACCAGCCGAGCAGGAGGCCGATCGGCAGGCTGCCGACATCGCCCAGGAAGACTTTTGCGACGGGACGGTTGAACGGCGCAAAGCCGAGCATGGCGCCGCACAGCGCGGCGGCGATCAGCACGGCCGGCCACGGGAGATCCCCGAGCATTCCCAGCAGCAGCAGCGCAGCGGTGACCGGCACGACTTCCGCCACCGTCATCAGGTCGAGGCCGTCCATGAAGTTGACGAGGTTTACGAACCAGACACCGGCAAGGACGACGAGGCCGCGCTCCAGCGCAAGCGGCAGCGCCGGCACGATGCGCGCGGTCTCGGGCGCGGTGAACACGACTGCGCCGACGCAGGCTGCCTGCAGCACCAGCCGCACCAGCACCGGCAGCGATACGATGTCGTCGGCGAAGCCGACCAGCGCGATCACGACCGTCGCAGCGACCAGCGCCGGCGGGATCGCGACATTGGCCGAGGCCCCCCAGAGCGAGGCGACGACCAGGGTCGCGGCGATCACCGCGATGCCCGCGCCCTGCGGCGTCGGAATACGATGTGAGGAGCGCGCATTCGGCCGCGCCAGTGCGTAGCGCTGGAGCAGGGGGCGGCTGGTCCAGGTGACGAGCGCCGAGACCAGCGCGGCGATTGCAACGGCAAGCAGCAAGGGCGCGCCGGCGAGCGCATCGGCGGCCGAGCTCACTCGGGCACTCCGATCGGAGCCGACCCTTGCGCGGCTTTCTCCGCGCTGAGGATCCAGACGAGGCCCCCGAATGCGCCGACGATGAAGAACACGGCGCCGAACAGCAGCGAGACGTTGACGCCCTCGTTGGGGGCAAGTCCCGCGAAGCCGAACGCAAGGCTCATCGTGGCTTCACGCACGCCCCAGCCGGCGATCGAGATCGGCATCATCGTGATCAGCATCACCGGCGGCACGAGCAGAAAGACGTCGCTGAAGCGAACCGGGGCCGCAATCGACTGCACGACGCACCAGGCGATCACGACGGCCAGCACGTGAACGAGCACCGACAGGATTGCGATGACGGGTCCGCGGGTGCGGCTGAAGATCACGCGATTGGCGATCACGGCACAGGCGTGAATGTGATGCGTCGCCCACCAGGTCTTTAGCCAGCGCCATTTCAGCGCGCCGAATATCAGGAAGCCGACGCCGCCGGCGAGCGCCAGGAGATCGATGAGCAGCAGCGCCGAGCGCCCGTGCGGATCGGTGATGAGGGTGTAGCTCCAAGGCAGGCTTGCGACGATCACGATCGCGAGTGCGATGAGACCGATCGCGCGGTCGACGAAGATCGAGTAGGTCGCCGCACGCCAGCCGGCGCCTGCGCGCGCGACCAGCCACAGCCGGACCGCATCGCCGCCGATCGCCGACGGCAGGGTCTGGTTGAAGAATGAGCCGATCACGTTGTAGCGCATGGCGCGGCCGAGCTCGAGCGGGGCGCCGCAGACGGCGCTGATCTCGCGCCAGCGCAGCACGCCGACGAAGATCTGCAGGAACGTGACCGCGATCGCGACGCCGATCCAGAACAGGCTGGTCACGCTGAAGCGCGAGAACAGTTCGGACAGGTCGACCTTGCGTAGCGCCAGGTAGAGCAGCGCCGCGGAAATCAGGATTTTGGCCGTCGACAACAGGATTCGGCGCATCTCGCCCGCATGAACAGGGTTTGCGAAGATTTGAGGCAACCCGACGCGAGGCGCCGAATTCGGCCGCTTTGGTATGGTCTTGGCGCCGATCTTGCAATAGCCGTCGTTAAGGACGCCGTGAGGAGCCCTCGTGAGGAGCGGCGAGCCTATTGCGGGCCCATCGAGCTGGCGGCTAAACAGGATCGAGCAAGGGATCCCCAGGGAACAGGATGACGGATCAGGCGATTTTGGTCACGGGTGCCGCCGGCTTCATCGGCTTTCACGTCGCCCGGCAGCTCCTGGGCGAAGGCCGTGCCGTCGTCGGGCTCGACAATCTCAACAGCTATTATGATCCGGCGCTGAAGAAAGCGCGCCTTGCGCTGCTCAGGGGCGAGCCCCGCTTCTCTTTCGTCGAGGCCGATCTCGCTGACCGCGCGACGATGGCGGCGCTGTTTGCGCGACATCGTTTTGCCAAAGTCGTGCATCTCGCGGCGCAAGCCGGCGTGCGCTACTCGATCGAGCAACCGCAGACTTACGCCGATTCCAATCTTGTTGGCTTTCTCAACGTGCTGGAGGGCTGCCGCAACAACGGCTGTCGTCATCTCGTCTACGCCTCGTCATCCTCCGTTTACGGCGCCAACACAAAACTGCCATTTGCGGTTGCGGACCGCACCGATCACCCCGTGAGCTTCTATGCCGCGACCAAGAAGGCGAACGAGGTGATGGCGCAGTCCTACAGCCATCTCTATCGCCTGCCGGTCACGGGGCTGCGCTTCTTTACCATTTACGGCCCGTGGGGCCGGCCCGACATGGCCATGTTTCTGTTCGTGAACGCCATCATGGCCGGCAAGCCGATCCGGCTCTTTAACCATGGCAAGATGCGCCGCGATTTCACCTATATTGACGATGTGACGCGCGTAGTGTCGAAGCTGATCGATCTCGTGCCAGCGGACGATCCGGCTGCCGCAAATGCGCCGTTTAAGCTCTACAATGTCGGCAATCATCATCCGGAGGAACTGATGCACGTCGTCGGTCTTCTGGAGCGGGAGCTGGGCCGGACGGCGATCAAAGAATTGCTGCCGATGCAGCCGGGAGATGTGCTGGAAACGTTCGCGGATGTCGAGGATTTGATGCGCGACACCGGCTTTGCACCGTCAACGCCGATCGAGCATGGGGTCCATAATTTCGTCACCTGGTATCGGGACTACTTCAAGGTTTGAGATCACGATGGACAAACGCATAATCCCCCTGATCATGTGCGGCGGTGCCGGCACGCGGCTGTGGCCCGCTTCGCGCGAGGTGCGCCCCAAGCAATTCCTGCCGCTGTTCGGCACGCGCTCGACATTCCAGGACACGCTGCTGCGCGTGTCCGATCCCTCGCTGTTCGACCGGCCGATCGTCATCACCAACGCCTCCTATCGCTTCATGGTGCTGGAGCAGCTGGCCGAGATCGGCATCGAGGCCGACGTCATCCTCGAGCCGATGCGGCGCGATTCCGGCCCTGCGATCGCGGCAGGCGCGGCGTTCGCGCAGAACCGCGCCAGTGAAGCCATCGTGCTCGCGCTCGCGGCCGATCACGTGATGCAGGACAATGCCGCCTTCGTCGGCGCCTGCCGCGAGGGCCTTGCCGCCGCGAGCACCGGGCGCATCGTCACCTTCGGCGTGAAGCCGGAGCGGCCGGCGACCGAATACGGCTACATCAATCCGGGCGAGCCGATCTCCGGGGAAGTGCATGCGGTTGCGCGCTTCGTCGAGAAGCCGGACGCGGTGAAGGCATCCGACTACGTCAATTCGGGCTATCTCTGGAACAGCGGCAACTTCATGTTCCCGGCCACGATGCTGCTCGACGAATATCGCAGGGTCGATGCGGGAAGCGTCGAGGCCGTCGCCAGCGCCGTCAACAATGCCGGCCGCGATCTCGGCTTCGTCACGCTGGAGCCCGAGGCGTTCGGCGCCGCGAAGGCGATCTCGATCGACTATGCGGTGATGGAGAAGACCGCGCGCGCCGCCGTGGTGCCGGTGTCGTGCGGCTGGTCCGACGTCGGCTCCTGGCACGCGGTGTGGGAGCTGTCCGAAAAGGACGCGCTAGGTAACGCCGCGCACGGCACCGCGGTGTTCGAGGATTCCCGCAACTGCAACGTCACCACGGATTCCGCGCTGGTCGCGCTCGAAGGCGTTGACGATCTCGTCGTGGTCGCCACCGCCGATGCGGTTCTGGTCTCGCGCCAGAAGGATGCCAACGGTCTGAAGCGCCTGGTGACGAAGCTGAAGGCGGTCGCACCGAAGGTCACCGAGGAGCATCTGAAGGTGCACCGGCCCTGGGGCAGCTATCAGTCCGTCGACAATGGCGAGCGCCACCAGGTCAAGCGCATCGTGGTGAAGCCGGGCGGGCGGCTGTCGCTACAGAAGCATCACCATCGTGCCGAGCACTGGATCGTGGTGCGGGGCACGGCCCAGGTCACCGTCAACGAGGCCGTGAAAACGGTGCACGAGAACGAGTCCATCTACATCCCGATGGGCGCCGTCCACCGGATGGAGAATCCCGGCAAGATCCAGCTGGAACTGATCGAGGTCCAGACCGGCTCTTATCTCGGGGAAGACGACATCATCCGGATTGAAGACGACTATCAAAGGTCGTAACCAGCAAACTCCGAATCACGCGACCCGGGCCGAGAAGCGGTATCTTTTTCGGCTTAAGGCCCGGGGAACGTGTAACTTTTTGAATCAAATCGTGTCCTGCCCGCAAGGGCGGCATTCGCCACAAATGTGGCGTCCGTGCTAGAAGCGGCCCGGGGATTTGCGTTGAATCGGGGTTTGCTCAGATGAGTTCCAAAGGGTCTGCACCGGCAAAGGCCGGCTTGCGCGTCGGCGTCATTGGTGCCGGTGTGATGGGCAGCAACCATGCGCGCGTGCTCAGCGGTCTTCCCGGCGTCAGCCTCGTCGGGGTCGTCGATCCCTCGCCGGCGCATCGCACGCGGGCCACGGAACTTGCCAATTGCGAAAGCTTCGAGACGCTCGACCAGCTCTTCGCCGAAGGCGTCGATGCCGTCACCGTCGCGGCGCCGACCCATTTGCATCATGAGGTCGCGCTCGCCTGCATCGCCAAGAACATCCACGTGCTGGTCGAGAAGCCGATCGCGTCGACGGTGGAGGAGGGCCGCGAGATCGTCGCCGCCGCGCAAAAGGCCGGCGTGACGCTGATGATCGGCCACGTCGAGCGCTTCAATCCGGCCGTCGCCGCCGTCAAGCAGGCGATCGCGGGCGAGGACATTCTCTCCATCGCGATCACGCGCGTCGGCCCGTTCCCGCCGCGCATGTCCAATGTCGGCGTCGTCATCGACCTCGCCGTGCACGACATCGACCTGATCCGCTGGTTCACCGAATCCGACATCGTCGAGGTGCAGCCGCAATTGTCGAGCGCGGTCGCCGAGCGCGAGGACATCGCGCTGTTGCAGTTCCGCACCGCCAATGGCGTGCTCGCCCACATCAACACCAACTGGCTGACGCCGTTCAAGGCGCGCAGCGTCACGGTCGCGACGCGTGGCAAGTACGTGATGGGCGATCTGCTCACGCGCCAGGTCACCGAGTGCTTCGGCTTCAAGCCGGACGGCAGCTATTCGATGCGGCATCTGCCTGTTGGCCACGACGAGCCGCTCCGCGCCGAGCTGATCGCGTTCTTGAAGGCAGTGCGCAACGGCGAAGCTCCGGCGGTGACGGGCGACGAAGGCGTCGCCAGCCTCGAGATCGCCACGCAGTGCCTCGAGACACCCTCGCGTCCGGCCGCGACGGCGCCCGCCCGCAAGGCTCCGCGCCGCGTCGCCGGCTGATCTCTTCTCCATGTCGACCACTCAAGAAGGCGCCAAGAATCAGGTCATGAACCAGCATCTGCGTCCCGAGCCCATTCCCTTCATCGACGTCGCCTCGCAGCGCCGCCGCCTCGGCGCCTCGCTCGATGCGGCCGTCAAGCGCGTGCTCGATCATTGCCAGTTCGTCAATGGACCCGAGGTGTTCGAGCTCGAGAAGCAGCTTGCGGCCTACGCTGGCGCCAAGCACGTGATCGGCTGCGCCAGCGGCACCGATGCGATCCTGATGGTGATGATGGCGAAGAATGTCGGGCCCGGTGATGCCGTGCTGTGTCCGTCCTTCACCTTCATCGCGACGGCCTCGCCGGTGGCGCGGACCGGTGCTACGCCTGTCTATGTCGACGTCGATGAGACGACCTTCAACATGAGCCCGGAGTCGCTCAAGCGCGGCATCGCGACCGCCCGCAAGGCCGGCCTCAAGCCCGTTGCGGTGATTCCGGTCGACCTGTTCGGCCAGCCTGCGGATCACGACGCCATCGCCGAGATCGCCAGGGACGAAGGCCTGTTCGTGCTCGACGACGCCGCGCAAGGCTTTGGCGCGAGCTACAAGGGCCGCAGGCTCGGCACGCTCGGGCACGCCACCGCGACCAGCTTCTTCCCGGCAAAGCCGCTCGGCTGCTTCGGCGACGGCGGCGCCATCTTCACCGATGACGACGATCTCGCGGCCACGCTGCGCAGCATCCGCGTGCACGGGCAGGGGGTCGACAAATACGACAACGTCCGCCTCGGCCTCACCGGCCGGCTCGACACCATGCAGGCCGCGGTCCTGATCGAGAAGCTGAAGATCTTTGACGACGAGATCGCCGCCCGCAACCGGGTCGCGGAGCGCTACGCGCGGGGCCTGAGCAACGTGGTGACCGTGCCGCGCCTTGCAGCTGGCAACACCTCGGTCTGGGCGCAGTACACGATCCGCCTGCCCAAAGGCACCGACCGCGACGGCTTTGCCGCCGCGCTGAAAGCCCAGGGCGTGCCGACCGCGATCTATTACGGCAAGTCGATGCATCAGCAGACCGCCTACAAGCAGTACCCGGTCGCCGAGGGCGGATTGCCGGGTTGCGAGAGCCTGTCGCAGAACGTCATCAGCCTGCCGATGCACGCCTACCTGACCGAAGCCGACCAGGAGCGAATCATCGCCGCCGTCCGCGGCGCGCTCGCGGGCTGATCTTACCCTCTCCCCTTGTGGGAGAGGTGGCTCGCCGCAAAGCGGCGAGACGGGTGAGGGGTCTCTCTCCGCACGGTATGCTCTGAGAGATACCCCTCACCCGATTGAGTTTGTATCTACCAGCGTCGCTGCCCTCTCCCGCAAGGGGAGGGGGCGCAGCCATTGTCCAGACCGGATAGATGGGTAACACAGTAGACCGGATGGATGGGTAACAGTTCTCTATCGGCTGGAGGATCAGCCGATGCCTTGGCGAGAGAGCTGTGCAATGGACCAGCGGATTAGCTTCATATCGGAACAGCGAACCGGCTTGTGGACGATGACGGAGCTTTGCGAGCGATACGAGATCAGCCGCAAGACCGGTTACAAATGGCTGGATCGTTACCGGTTGGAGGGACCTGGAGGACTTGCCGATCGCTCCCACGCCGCGCGGGTGCATGGGCGAGCGACGCCGCAGCACATTGTGGATGCGATCGTTGGGCTGCGGCTCGAGCGGCCGAGCTGGGGACCGCGCAAGATCGTCAGCAAGCTTGAGGCTCGCCAAGGGGATGTCGATTGGCCGTCGGCCTCGACGGCGGGCGAGATTCTCAAGCGGGCGGGACTGGTCAGCAGCCGTCGGGTCCGGCGACGAGCGCCGCCGCGTATGGGACAACTGACGGTGCCGCAGCATGCCAACCATGTATGGGCTCTCGATCACAAGGGCTGGATCCGGCTGGGCGACGGATCTCGCGTTGAGCCCTTCACGGTGACCGATGGCTTCAGCCGCTATTTGATTAGCCTGGCGGCGACGGGCAGCACGCAATATGCCGAGTGCCAACCGCTGCTGGAGCGGGCGTTTCGCGAGCACGGCTTGCCGCAGATCATCCGTTCCGACAACGGCTCGCCGTTCGCCTCAACCGGAACCACCGGTCTGACGGCGCTGTCGGTATGGTGGATCAAGCTTGGCATCAGTCATGAACGAATTGATCCTGGCCATCCGCAGCAGAACGGCCGACACGAGCGTTTTCACCTCACGCTTCTGGAAGCCATGCGGCCACCGCCGCCGACCAAGACCGCGCAAGCCCGCCGGTTCGCAGCATTTGTGCGCGACTACAACGAAGAACGGCCGCACGAGGCACTTGGGCAGCGTCCACCTGCCAGCGCCTACCACGCTTCTCCTCGTGCGATGCCAAGTCGGCTTCCGGAGCCGGATTATCCGGTCGAAGCGGCGGTGCGCCAGGTTCGCTCCAATGGCGAGATCAAATGGCGCGGCGATCTCATCCATCTCTGCAGCGCTCTCGCTGGGGAAACCGTTGCCGTGGAGGAAGCCGCTGACGGGCAATGGCAAGTACGTTTCTTCAACGTGCCGATCGGCATCATCGACCAAAAAACATCAACGCTGCGGCGCTGCGCTAGCGCAGCGCCGCAGCGGACCGAACCATGAACGACTGTTACCCATCCATCCGGTCTGTTTTGTTACCCATCCATCCGCTGGACACCATGCTGATCGCAAGATGCAATCGACCTCTGCCCGATAAGCCTCTAGAAGAGTCCGCATGCTCGGACGCATCTTCACGGTCGGTGGTTACACGCTGCTCTCGCGGCTGACGGGGTTTGCCCGCGACATCATGCTCGCGGCGATCCTCGGTGCCGGGCCGGTGGCCGACGCCTTTTTCGTGGCGCTGCGGCTGCCCAATCATTTCCGCGCGATCTTCGCCGAGGGCGCCTTCAACGCCGCCTGGGTGCCGGCCTATGCGCATGTCCATGGTGAGAAGGGCGAGGCGGCAGCCCACTTGTTCGCCGACCGCATCTTCACGCTGCTGCTGGCCTCGCAGGTAGTGCTGCTAGTCGGCGCCTGGCTGTTCATGCCGCAGGCCATGAGTATCCTCGCGCCGGGCTTCTCCGAGGACGCCGAACAGCGCAAGCTCGCGATCGAGCTGACGCGGATCACCTTCCCCTATCTGCTGCTGATCACGCTGGTGACGCTCTATGGCGGCATGCTCAACGTGATGCAGCGCTTCGCCAGCGCTGCGGCCGCCTCGATCTTCCTCAACGTCGCGATGATGATGACGCTTGCGGTTGCCGTCTGGTTTCCGACCGCGGGCCATGCCGCGGCCTGGGGCGTCCTCATCTCCGGCTTTTTGCAATATTTCCTGCTCGCGGGCGATCTCGCCCGCCACGGCGGGCTGCCGCGCTTTGCGCCGCTCAAGCTCGATGAGGACGTCCGCGGCTTCTTCAAGGCGTTGGGGCCTGCGACGCTGGGCTCGATGGGCACGCAGGTCGCGCTGTTCGCCGACACGATCATCGCGACGTTTCTGCCTGCCGGCGCGCTGTCGGCGCTGTACTATGCCGACCGGCTCAATCAATTGCCGATTGGCGTCATCGGCATCGCCATCGGCACCGTGCTGCTGCCCGAGATGTCGCGGCGCATCACGGCCAACGACCATGACGGCGCAATGAAGGCACAGCGCCGCGCCTTTGATTTCACGCTGTTGTTCTCGATACCGTTCGTGGCGGCTTTCATTACCGTGCCGGACGCGATCATGCGCGCGCTGTTCGCCCGCGGCGCCTTCTCGAAGGCCGATGCCGCCGCCGCTGGCGCCACGCTCGCGGCCTATGCCATCGGCCTCATCCCCTTCGTGCTGATCCGCAGCGCGGTCGCGACCTTCTATGCCCGCAAGGACACTGCAACGCCGGTGCGCGCGTCGCTGACCGGCATCGCGGTCAACGTCGCGCTGAAGGTCGCCTTGATGGGATCGCTCGCCCAGATCGGCCTCGCGCTCGCGACCGCCATCGGCGTCTGGACCAATCTCTTGCTTGTGCTGTTCTTCGCTGTGCGGCGCGGCTTCCTCGTGCCGGACCGCGCCTGGCTGATGTCGCTCGGCAAATTCCTGCTGACCGGGATCATCCTCGCCGCGGCGTTCTGGCTGATCGCGCGCTTTGGCGGTTCTTGGCTGGGCTCGATGCACTTCCGGGACGAATTGATGCTGGTCCTGTTGGCCGTCGGGGGCACGATCGTTTACGCGCTCTCGATCCTCGTGCTGTTCGGCCGGAGCTGGCTGGTCTCGCTGGTCCGCGGCTAGGCCCATACCGAAGGCCAGCACTCCTACCCCGTCATCATCGCGCCGGACAAGCGCCCGGAAGCCAAGTCCATGAGCGGTCGGACCGTTTGCTTGCTAGGAGACACTAAAGCGCGATGAGATTTGGATGAATCGTCATCGCGCTTAGGTTGTTGATTACGCATGATCTTTCCGGAAAACCGCTTCGCACTTTTCCGGATCATGCTTTAGGCATCTACAGCGCATCATGCGCCCCGCCGGGAGCCCTTCATGCGGTTCGCCGATCGTGTTACGATGTTCCAGGTGCCGCCCTCAGGCAAACACGCGATGAGGCATTGACCATGCCGTTCCGCTCTCTCCCGCCCACATCTCGGATCGACGAATTCGCCACCAGCAATGCCGACCTGCTGATCCTGATCGGCCGCATCCTGCTTGCATGGGTTTTTGTTGGCAGCGTGTACGGAGCACTTACCAACTTCAGCGGCTCAGTGAGCTATTTTCGGTCGCTGAACCTTCCAGTGCCCGAGCTGTTCACGACGGTTACCGTTGCGGTGGAAATACTGATATCGGCTGGTTTGATACTCGGCATTGGTACGCGCTACTGCGCAATTTTGGTCTTCGTATTTGTAGTCTCGGCCACCGCAATCGCGCATCGTTACTGGGAATATCCCGCCGGTCCGCAACAGATTGGGCAGTACAACAATTTCTTGAAGAATATCTCGATAGCGGGGGGCGCTTTGTTGATCCTGGTCACAGGAGCGGGGCGGTTCTCCCTCGATCGGAGGCTGGCAGGCTAGCATCGTGTTCGTTTCAGCCTCTCTCTGCGTGATAGCAAATAACTTACCTGAACTTGAACTTGCCTGAACTTGCGTCGAGCCAAGCATCGTCGCCCCCTCGCAGAGCTGAGAGAGGTGTGCGGCCGCACGATGTGCGCGCGCGTTGGTCAGTTCGTCCTTGCGCCATCGGCGCGAGGCGCAGCTCTGCCAGTTTGGCAGCTGCCAAACCGCGCCCTTGAGGCCGTTATTGCGTCACTTCGCCCTAAGCCTGAACGCAACCTGGAGCAGATGGCCAAGGAATCTCGAGAGAGGCTTCAAGCGCTCGGCCATGATCCCGAAGAAAAGCATCAGCCACGTCGCCAGCGCGGCACACCACAATAGGACTTCCAATGTTTCGGGCATGAGAACACCCTTTCAAACAAGTACTTGAAATGCGAGCAGTCTTGCCGAACGAGACCCGCGTGGCAAGTCCTCCAATAAGTGGCAAGACGCCGAAATACTCGGAAGAGCGTTGGTTCACCATGACATTCGCCGAAGCACTGTATCTGGGTGTGTGCCGGGGAAGCAAAACCAATCTGCTGCTGGCGCTTCTCTTCGCGGTGTGACCAGGCGAATTTCCAGAGACGAATGCGCCGGGGCGAATGGCTCGCCTCTGGAGGCCTGCCGCGTGGCGAGATCGATTACTTCACATCTGCAAGGGCTCTCGACAGGCTGAGAGATCGCGCGATGGATCCGTGGGGGCGCGGTGGGAAGTAACTTGCCAAGGGGCTTGGTGGGCTGCGTCTCCGCGGCCGATTCTTCGAGACGCCCGCTCTTGGCGGGCCCTCAGGCTGCGGTCTTGTTTCGCGGCGCAATCTGGATGCCGTGGTGACGAGTGCGCGGCGCTTTCACGGCCTGCGACCTACGCGCCTGGCTAAACCCGTTTGCCTTGCCGGTTTTTCCACGGCAATATGGTTCGCAAAACAACCATGAGAACGGGAAAAGAGAATGGCGGCTCCCATCAAGTTCGGCGTTGGCCAAAGCGTGCTGCGCAAGGAGGATGACGCGCTCATCCGCGGCAAGGGCCGCTATACCGACGATTATGCGCCGCAGGCCGCGCTCCGCTGCCTGGTGCTGCGCTCGCCGCATGCGCATGCCAAATACACCATCGATGTGAGCCGTGCCCGCGGCTTGCCCGGCGTCGCGCTGATCCTGACCGCCGACGACGTCAAGGATCTCGGCAATCTGCCCTGCCTGTTCAACCTCGAGACCGATCCCTTCACCGGCCCGCCCTACCCGATCCTCGCCAAGGACGAGGTGCGCCATGTCGGCGATGCCATCGCCTTCGTGGTCGCCGAGACCATCGACCAGGCCCGCGACGCGATCGAGGCGATCGAGGTCAAATGGTCGCCGCTGCCGTCGGTGACCGGCGTCGTCAACGCCGTGAAGAAAGGCGCGCCGCAGGTCTGGCCCGACAAGCCCGGCAACGTGTTGTTCGACGTCTCGATCGGCGACAAGGCCGCGACGGAAGCTGCCTTTGCCAAGGCGCATGCGGTCGCCGAGATCTCCATCGTCAATCCGCGCGTGGTCGCGAGCTTCATGGAGACGCGCGCGGCGGTCTGCGAATACGACGCCAAGCGCGACCATCTGACGCTGACCGTCGGCAGCCAGGGCAGCCATCGCCTGCGCGACATCCTCTGCCAGAACGTGCTCAACATCCCCACCGACAAGATGCGGGTGATCTGCCCCGATGTCGGCGGCGGCTTCGGCACGAAACTGTTTCCCTACCGGGAATATGCCTTGATGGCGGTTGCCGCGCGACAACTGAAGAAGGCGGTGAAGTGGGCGGCCGACCGCTCCGAGCATTTCCTGGGCGACGCGCAGGGCCGCGACAACGTCACCACCGCCAGGATGGCGCTGACTGAAGACGGCAAGTTCCTCGCGATGGATTGCGACCTGATGGGCGATATGGGCGCGTATCTCTCGACCTTCGGGCCCTACATCCCGCATGGCGGCGCCGGCATGCTGCCGGGCCTCTACGACATCCAGGCCTTCCACTGCCGCGTGCGCACCATCTTCACCCACAGCGTGCCGGTCGACGCCTATCGCGGCGCGGGCCGGCCCGAGGCGGCCTATGTCATCGAGCGCCTCGTCGATGCCTGCGCGCGAAAACTCGAGATGACGCCGGACGCCATCCGTCGCAAGAACTTCATTCCGCCGAAGGCGCTGCCGTACAAGACCGCCACCGGCAAGGTCTATGATTCCGGCGACTTCGCCGCGCATCTCAAGCGCGCGATGGAGATCGCCGAGTGGAAGGAATTTCCCAAGCGCGCCAAGGCCGCCAAGAAGAGTGGCCTGATCCGCGGCATCGGGCTTGCGAGCTATGTCGAGATTTGCGGCGTGATGGGTGAGGAGACGGCCAACGTCCGCCTCGATCCCAATGGCGACGTCACCGTGCTGATCGGCACGCAATCGAGCGGGCAGGGCCATCAGACCGCCTATGCGCAAATCGTCGCCGAGCAATTCGGCCTGCCGCCGGACCGCGTGCATATCCGCCAGGGCGACACCGACGAGATCGCGACCGGCCTCGGCACCGGCGGCTCGGCCTCGATTCCCACGGGCGGCGTCTGCGTGGAACGTGCTGCGGGCGATCTGGGCAAGAAGCTCAAGGAGCTCGCCGCGCAGGCGCTGGAAGCGAGCGCGGGCGACCTCGAGATCACCGACGGCGTGATCCGGATCGCCGGCACCGACCGCTCGATCTCCTTCGCCGACCTCGCCAAGCGGCCCGGCGCCGATCCGTCGAAGCTGAACGGCAGCGCGACCTTCGCCAGCGCCGACGGCACCTATCCCAACGGTACACATCTGGCGGAGGTCGAGATCGATCCGGCCACCGGCATCATCAGAATCGTCAACTACGTGATCGTCGACGATTTCGGCAAGACGCTCAATCCGCTGCTTTTGGCCGGGCAGGTGCATGGCGGCGCCATGCAGGGCATCGGCCAGGCGCTGATGGAGCAGGTGGTCTATGGGCCGACCGACGGCCAGCTCATCACCGCCACCTACATGGATTACGCGCTGCCGCGCGCGGCGGACGGGCCGGCCTTCGTGTTCGAGACCCACAACGTCCCCTGCAAGACCAATCCGCTGGGGGTGAAGGGGGCGGGCGAGGCCGGCGCGATCGGCTCCTGCCCGGCCGTGGTCAACGCCATCGTCGACGCGCTCTGGCGCGAATACAAGATCGACCACATCGACATGCCGGCAACGCCGGAGCGGGTGTGGATCGCGATCAACGAGCATCACCGCCGCCACAGCCTGTGAACCGATCTCCGCGCGCACGGAAATAAACGCGCCGCGCGGGGGTCTACCCATGATGGGGCCCGGCTTCACGTGAAGCCGGTGAAGTTTCATTCCCTGAACGTCTCGAGAGCCGGAGAAACGGACCAATGAAACGGACGATGATTGTCGCGGGCGCCCTCGTGCTGGGCGCGGGCGCCGTCATGGCGCAGCAGGAGATTGCCGTCCAGCAGGACAATCTCATGCGTTCGATCGCCAAGAACCAGTATGGCATCATCCAGAAGATGACGAAGGGCGATATCCCCTTCGACAAGAAGGCCGCCGATCAGGCCATCGCCAGCATCGAGGCCGATGTTGCCAAGATCGCCAAGACCTTCGAGGTCAATCCCAAGCAGGATGTCGTCAACGCGACCTATGGCGCCTCCCCGAAGGTCTGGCAGAACAAGGCCGATTTCGACTCCAAGATCCCGCCGGTGCAGAAGGCGATCGCCGACGTCAAAGGCAAGATCACCGATGTCGCGAGCCTGAAGGCCGCCTACACCGCGATCAACGACCGCTGCAACGATTGTCACGAAACCTATCGCGTGAAGTTGAAATAACCGGGCGACCAGGAATTCGGAAAGAGCGGTTGCGAAGGCAGCCGCTTTTGTGTGGCTGCGACTCGCTGCGCGGTAGAAATTCTGTCCGCAAGGCCTGACGGATCGCTGTCGGAGCGGTTATCTTTGCGCGAACGGCCGTGGCGTTGATGCAAGTAGCGCAGCTTCCTCCGACAGCCTCACGACGTCTGGAGTTCCACGCGCGGCGGCAGCTGAACCAACAGCGAGGCAGGCCATGGTAAAACCGTTCCCGTCGAAGACCCATATCGGCAACCATATGCTGCATCCGGAAACGCTGATGCTGACCTATGGCTATGATCCGCAATTGTCGGAAGGCGCCATCAAGCCGCCGGTGTTCCTGACCTCGACCTTCGTGTTCAAGACCGCCGAGGACGGCCAGGACTTCTTCGATTACGTCGCCGGCCGGCGCGAGCCGCCGGAAGGCATGGGCGCAGGCCTCGTCTATTCGCGCTTCAATCATCCCAACAGCGAAATCGTCGAGGACAGGCTCGCGATCTACGAGCGCACCGAGAGTTGTGCGCTGTTCTCATCCGGCATGGCGGCCATCGCAACCACGATCCTGGCCTTCGTTCGCCCCGGCGACGTCATTCTGCACTCCCAGCCGCTCTATGGCGGGACCGAAACCCTGCTGACGAACACGCTCGCGCGTTTGTCGATCGGCGCCGTCGGCTTTGCCGACGGTATCGACGAGACGGCAGTCAAGCAGGCGTCGGAGGAGGCCATGGGCAAGGGACGGGTTTCGATGATTCTGATCGAGACGCCTGCCAATCCGACCAACGGCCTGGTCGACATCGCCATGATCCGCCGCGTTGCCGATGCGATCGGAAAGGCGCAGGGACACATCCCGATCATCGCCTGCGACAACACGCTGCTCGGACCGGTGTTTCAGCGGCCGATCGAGCACGGCGCGGACCTGTCGCTGTACTCGCTGACCAAATATGTCGGCGGTCATTCCGACCTGATCGCGGGCGCCGCGCTCGGCTCGAAGACGATCATGAAAGGCATCAAGGCCTTGCGCGGCGCCATCGGCACCCAGCTCGATCCGCATTCCTGCTGGATGATCAACCGCTCGCTGGAGACGCTGAGCCTGCGGATGGAGAAGGCCAACGACAATGCGCGCCTCGTGGCGGACTTCTTGCGCGATCATCCGAAGGTCGCCAAGGTCCACTACCTCGGCCATCACGTGGAGGCTTCGCCGGCCGGCCGCGCCTTCGCGAGGCAGTGTCTCGGTGCTGGATCCACATTCTCCTTCGACATCGTCGGCGGCAAGGAGGCGGCGGTCAGATTTCTCAACGCGCTGCAGATCCTCAAGCTGGCGGTGAGCCTCGGCGGAACGGAATCGCTTGCGAGCCTGCCGGCAACCATGACCCATTCCGGTGTTCCCGCCGACATCCGCCGCAAGATCGGCGTCCTCGATTCCACCATCCGGCTATCGATCGGGATCGAGAACCCGTCGGACCTGATCGCCGATCTCACACAGGCGCTGAACGCGGCTTGAGCGCCTCCGGAATGGAAAAGTGTGTAGACCGGATGAGCGAAGCGAAATCCGGGAATCTATCCGAGTTGATAGTCCGTCCCGGATGTCGCTTCGCTCATTCGGGGCTACGAAGTTCAACCGCTTAAGAACCGAAAAGGCCGGGCGCCTCCTCCTGCGTCCGGCCTTCGCGCAACGAAGCAGCCTTGACGCTTACTTCGTCACCTGACCGCGGATCTCGCCGCCCGGGTTCGCCGCGGTGTGGATGTTGATGTAGTACTTGCCGCCGAGCAGGTCGGCGGCCTGCGCGTCCGTGAGCGTCGCTTCGCCCTTGACCGGGCTCGCCGTCGCGTTCGGGATCGCGACCGCGACGCCGGCGTTCTTGCCGGCCTCGGCGGGACCATGGAAATGGGCGGCAGTGGCAGGGCCGGAGAGCCCGGAATAACTGACAGTCCACGACAGCTTCTTGCTCGCAGCGTCATAGTTGAGCTCGGCCGTTCCGGTGGCGCTGCTGGTGTTGGCGGGGACTTCGGATTTGCCGTCCAGCGTCGCCTTCAGTTTCTCCGCGCTGGCCGGTCCGGCGAACACTACGGCAGCTCCGAGTGCCAGTGTGGCAAAAACGGCTTTGGTCATGGGTCTCTCCCTGTTGACGCCTGATTGCTGTCAACCTTCAAACAGTACGTCATGCGGTTTATTCCCGCATTACAGCCGGACCACCTAAAATATTCGTGGCTGGATCGGGCGCGGCATCACACTTAAGGTCGCGCGCTCACGATGGGATGATTGAATGCTGCGACAAACGATTCTCGCTACGCTGATCACCGCCGTCGCGGCGTTCGGCCTCTATTGGTGGTTGACCGCTCCGGCGGCGCTGGCCTTGCCGGCGCCGACACGCAACCCCGATCTCGCCAACGGGCAGGAGCTGTTCAACGCCGGCGGCTGCTCGTCCTGTCATGCGGTGCCCAACCAGCCCGATCGCCTGCGGCTCGGCGGCGGCCTGGCGCTCGGCTCGCCGTTCGGGACGTTCTACGCCCCCAATATTTCTCCTGATCCGACCGACGGGATCGGCCGGTGGAGCGAGGCTGATTTCGTCAACGCCGTGATGCGCGGCATCTCGCCCGCGGGCACGCACTACTTCCCGGCGTTTCCCTACACGTCCTATCATCTGGCAGGGATCGATGACGTCCGCGATCTCTTCGCCTATCTGAAGACGCTGCCGCCGGTGTCCGGCAGAGTGCGCGACCACGCACTGCCCTTTCCCTTCAATATCCGACGCAGTGTCGGCATCTGGAAACTGCTGTTCATGGACAGCGGACCGTTCGTCGCGGATGCTTCACGCTCGCCGCAATGGAATCGCGGGGCCTATCTCGTGAACGCTTTCGGCCATTGCGTTGAATGCCACAGCCCGCGCAATCTGCTCGGTGGCATCGTCACGGCGCAGCGCTTCGCCGGCGGCCCCAATCCGGAAGGAGAGGGTTGGGTGCCGAACATCACGCAGCAGGGCATCGGTAGCTGGAGTGAGAGGGATATCGCCGATTTCCTCGAGACCGGCGACATGCCCGAGGGCGACAGCGCCTCGGGTGCGATGCGGCCGGTCATCAAGAATATGGCGCAACTGACCGCAGAAGATCGCGCCGCGATGGCCGCATATCTGAAGTCGCTGCCACCGGTGCAGGGACCGACACCGCCCAGGCGCAAGGAGGGCGGCTAGCGCAGCCGGCGCTAGCCCGTGCCGAATGCCTTGAAGGTGATGATGGTGAGGGTGTCCTGGATGCCCGGCAGCACCTGCACCTTCTCATTTACGAAATGGCCGATGTCGGTGTCCTTGTCGACATAGAACTTCACCAGGAGGTCGTATTGACCGGCCGTGGAGTAGATCTCGGAGGCGATCTCGGCTTCGGCAAGCGCGTTGGCCACCGTATAGGACTGGCCGAGCTTGCATTTGATCTGAACGAAGAAAGGAACCATCGCGGGCACTCCGAAAGCGTATCTGGCGGCTAATAGGCCAAAACCAGCCGGATTTAGCAAGCGAACTTGCTGGGTCGTCCGAGGTGCACGCCGTTCTAGGAAGGGACCACCGCCGCGGCTAATGCATCCCTGAGCCGCTGGGCGAGCTCGACCTTGCGATAGGGCTTGGTCAGCACGATGGCTTGTGCCCGCGCGCGGCCTTGCTCGACCAGGGTCTCCAGCGCGTAGCCCGAGGTGAACAAGACCGGCAGGCCGGGACGAACCCGCAGCGCCTGATCGGCGAGCTCCCAGCCGCTCATGCCGCCGGGCATCACGATATCGGTGAACAGCAAGTCGATGCTGGGATCGCTCCGCAGCTGCTGCAAGGCGTCCTTGCCGTTGACCGCGGCAACGACGCGATATCCGAGAGCTTCCACCCTGCGAATGACGGAGGAGCGGACGAACGGATCGTCCTCGGCGATCAGGATCGTCTCGTAGCCGCGCGGCGCCGTGTCCTCGCCGTCTGGAAGATCGGGATGTGATTGTCCGGTGTTCGCGCGCGGCAGGTAGATCCTGACCGTGGTTCCAAGGCCTGCCTCGCTGTAGATCGAGACATGGCCGCCTGATTGCTTTGCAAAGCCATAGACCATGCTGAGGCCGAGACCCGAGCCCTTGCCGACCTCCTTGGTGGTGAAGAACGGCTCGAAGGCGCGTGCGGTGACATCAGGCGCCATTCCTTCGCCGTCGTCGGTGACCGAGATCAACGCGTAGCTGCCGGGTGCGACCTCGGGGTGAAGGGCGCGATAATCGTCGTCGATCGCAGCCAACTCCGTGCTCAGCATCAGATGTCCTCCCGATGGCATGGCATCCTGCGCGTTGAGCGCCAGGTTCAGCACGGCGGATTCGAGCTGGGCGCGATCGGCAAAGGCCAGGATCGTGCCGGGCCCGGAGGTCGTCCTGATCTCGATGTCTTCGCGCAAGGTGCGCTTGAGCAGCTTGAACATGGAGTCGAGCAGGCTCCGGCAATCGATCGTCTGAGGCTGGAGCAGCTGGCGGCGGCTGAAGGCGAGCAGCCGCTGCGTGAGCTCGGCGCCCCGTTCGCCCGACTGGCAGATGTCGTCGGCAAAGCGCCTGAGGTCGGGCCTCTCCTTGAGCTGCTCGCTCAGGTGCTCGGCATTGCCGATGATGACGGTCAGCAGATTGTTGAAATCGTGCGCGATGCCGCCGGAGAGCTGACCCACCGTCTCCATCTTCTGCGCCTGCTGAAGCTGCCGCTCGGTCAGCTTGCGCGCGGTCAGGTCGTGGACGATGCCGACGAAGATCAATTCGCCGTCCTGTCGCGCCTGCCCCACCGACAGGTCCACCGGAAAGGTCGAGCCGTCCTTGCGCAGGCCGATGGCCTCGCCGCCGGTCTCGAAATGCCTCGCCTGGCCATCACGCGCCGCATCGGCGTCGGGCATCAGCATGCCGACCTTCCGGTCCATCACCTCGTCGGCACGGTAGCCGAACAAGCGCTCGCAGGCCGGATTGAACAGCAGGATGCGGTCCTGCGCATCGAACAGGATGACGCCGTCGACCGCGGTTTCGACGATCGCGGTGAGACGCGCCACGCTCTCGCGCATCGCGCGCTGGGCGTCCCGGACCTGCTGCAGCAGGAGCGTGGCATCGCGGCGCCTGGTTTCCTCCTCCTCGAGCGCGGCCTGGACCTGTCGCAGCTCGAACGGCGAGGGGATCGTCAGGATCTTCGGCAACAGCGGCCAGAGCGCGCCCGCCGTGACCACGGATGCCACCGCGGTCGCGGCCTTGACGATGCCCTCGATGCCGTAGACCGGAACCCAGAGCGTATAGATCGACAGCACATGGGTCAGGCCGCAGGCCATGATGAAGATCGCGAACGCCCAATAGACCCAGCCGAACTTGAGGTCGCGCCGCCTGGTGACGAGGATGGCGAGGGCAAACGGGATCGAGAAATAGGCGGCGGCAATGCAGGCGTCGGAAACGACATGAAGCCAGATCAGCTCAGGCTCCCACAACAGGCAGATGCCGTGCGGCGAAAGCATGGACGAGTCGAGGAGACGTTCGAAAAAGGCCCACATCGTTCCACCCCAAGATCCTGTTCCAGGTGGCTTGCTGGCCGGGCGACCCGCAACAACGGTGTCGCTTGGACGGTTCCGCCACCTGACGTCTCACGCAATCGGCAAAGCACGCCAAGGTGCGAGACTATACCAAGGTCCGGCGAGGTTGCATTTCCAAGCCCGCATCATTGCGGGCCCCCGGCCCGCGCTGTGCCGACTGATTCGCGGGACGCGCAACCGGTTGGCGAATCACGTCTCGCCGCGGCTCGGCTGCTTGCTGGCGTGCCACGGCCGGGCTAGGACAGGCCATGGCGGCGTCCTCAAGCAAATGTATCCCGCGATGACCACCCCGGTCGCGCTCACCATCGCCGGCTCCGATTCGAGCGGCGGCGCCGGCATTCAGGCCGACCTGAAGACCTTTGCCGCGCTCGGCGTCTATGGCGCCTCCGTGATCACGGCGCTGACGGCGCAGAACACGCGCGGCGTCACCGGCATTCACGCGGTGCCGGCCGAATTCGTCACCGAACAGATCGATGCCGTGTTCTCCGATCTCGACATCGGCGCGGTGAAGATCGGCATGGTGGCCCAAGTCGCCAGCATCGATGCCATCGCGGCCGCGCTGTCGCGCTGGGCGCCGGGGCATGTCGTGCTCGATCCCGTCATGGTGGCGACCTCCGGCGATCGCCTGCTTGCCTCTGAGGCCGTCGACGCACTGCGCACCAGGCTGATCCCGCTCGCGGCCGTGATCACGCCGAACCTGCCGGAGGCTGCGGCTCTGCTCGACGAGCCGGTGGCGGCAAGCGAGGCCGAGATCGAACGGCAGGGACGCCGCCTGCTGGCGCTCGGCTGCCGCGCCGTTCTGATCAAGGGCGGGCACGGGGAGGGCGCGGAGAGCATCGACTATCTCGTCGGCGCCGAAACCACGATCGGGCTCGCCGCGCCCCGCATCGCCAGCAAGAACACCCATGGCACCGGCTGCTCGCTGTCATCGGCCAT
Source organism: Bradyrhizobium sp. USDA 4354 (assembly GCF_054060315.1). Lineage (NCBI taxonomy): Bacteria > Pseudomonadati > Pseudomonadota > Alphaproteobacteria > Hyphomicrobiales > Nitrobacteraceae > Bradyrhizobium > Bradyrhizobium sp. USDA 4354. The sequence continues at coordinate 4,255,266 of NZ_JBSSDC010000001.1, forward strand.
TGCCGCGGGGCTGGCCAAGGGCGAGGATCTGGAAAACGCCGTGCGCAACGCCAAGGCCTGGATCAGCGCCGCGATCGGCGCCGCCGACCGCTTCAGCGTCGGCCAGGGCCATGGGCCGATCCATCATTTCCACAAGTTCTACTGACGCGGCGGTCCGCGGGAGCGCGGGCGTTCGTCTGTTCAGCGCTGCTCGTGTGGGTAGTTCACCCTCCCCTGGAGGGGTCCGGGACGAGAGTAGCTCGCCCGTGGGTCGGCTCACATTGAGCGCAGCGAAATGTGAGACGGGGTGGGGTGAAGGTCTCTCCGCGTCCGACAGTGCCCGAGAGGAGAGATCACCCCACCCCGCTCGCGCTGCGCGCGATCGACCCTCCCCCTCCAGGGGAGGGGAGGATTGCTGCGGCGCCCCCTGCGGCGCCATGTCGCCTGATTGTCGCATGCGACTGATATTCGCGGGGAGGGCGAGGCGAAGTTTGATTCGTGTCTGAGGTGCCTCAAGGTTCAATCGGTCATCCCCCTGTCACGGGACATTGTTACAGGCTGGCGCATGGGAAGTTACGATGTGAGTGACGAGAGCCCGGAGCGGCGCTTTCGCACGTTGTTCATCTCCGACGTCCATCTCGGAGCCCGCGGTTCTCAAGCCGACCTTCTGCTCGACTTCCTGCGCTACCACGATGCCGACACGATCTATCTCGTCGGCGACATCGTCGACGGCTGGGCGCTGAAATCGAGCTGGCACTGGCCGCAATCGCATAACGACCTCGTCCAGAAGCTTTTGCGCAAGGCGCGCAAGGGCGCCAAGGTCATCTACATCCCCGGCAATCACGACGAGTTCCTGCGCAACTATTACGGCACGCATTTCGGCGGCATCGACGTGGTCGAGAACACCGTCCACACCGGCGTGGACGGCAAGCGCTATCTCGTCATCCACGGCGACATCTTCGATCTCGTGGTGCAGAATGCGCGCTGGCTCGCCCATCTCGGCGACAAGGCCTACGACTTCGCGATCCAGATGAATCGCCTCGTCAATTTCTTCCGCCGCCTGTTCGGCGTGCGCTATTGGTCGCTGTCGCAATGGGCCAAGCAGAAGGTCAAGAACGCCGTCAACTATATCGGCGCGTTCGAGCAGGCGCTTGCGGCCGAGGCGCGACGCCACGACGCCGACGGCGTGATCTGCGGCCATATCCATTACGCCGTCATCCGCGACGAGGCCGGCATCCGCTACATGAATTGCGGCGACTGGGTCGAGAGCTGCACGGCCCTGGTCGAGCATGACGACGGCCATTTCGAGATCATCACCTGGGCCGATCATTTGCAAAGGCCGGCAGCCGTTCCGCAGGTCGCAGCAAGGGCCGCCTGATGCGCGTCCTGGTCGCGACCGACGCCTGGCACCCGCAAGTCAACGGTGTGGTTCGGACGCTGACCAAGCTTGCTGATGCCGCGGAGGCGCTTGGCGTCGAATTCGCGTTCCTGACGCCGCAATCGTTCCGCACCTTCGCGATGCCGAGCTATCGCGACGTGCGCCTTGCCATGCCGCGCCCGGCCCGGATCGCAAGGCTGATCGAAGAAGCGCGTCCGGACAGCATCCACATCGCGACGGAAGGGCCGATCGGCCTGATGGTCCGCCGCTATTGCCGTCAGCGCAAGCTGCCGTTCACGACCAGCTTCCACACCCGCTTCCCCGAATATGTGCGCGCCCGCGTGCCGGTTCCGGGCTCGCTGATCTGGCGGGCGCTCCGCCGATTCCACAGCCCCAGCCGCGCCGTCATGGCGGCGACCCCTGCGCTCGCGCGCGAATTGACCGAGCGCGGTTTCGACAATGTCGTGCTGTGGCCGCGCGGCGTGGATACACGATTGTTCCATCCCCGCGTCATTGATCTCTGCCTGCCCGCACCGGTGTTCCTGTCGGTCGGCCGGGTCGCGGTGGAGAAGAATCTCGAGGCGTTCCTGGACCTCGATCTGCCCGGCACCAAGGTGGTCGTCGGCGACGGCCCGGCGCGCGCCGCGCTGGAAGAAGCCTATCCGGATGCAATCTTCCTCGGCGAGAAGCACGGCGAGGCGCTGGCGGAAATCTATGCCGCGGCCGACGTGTTCGTGTTCCCGAGCAAGACCGACACCTTCGGCCTGGTCCTGCTGGAGGCGCTCGCCAGCGGCCTGCCGGTGGCGGCCTTCCCCGTGAAGGGACCCCGCGACGTCATCGGCGATGCGCTGGTCGGCGCACTCGATCACGATCTGCGCAACGCCTGCTTCGCCGCGCTCGACATCTCCCGGCAGGACTGCGTCGCGTTTGCCGCCAACTACACCTGGGAAGCCTCGGCGCGGGTCTTCATCGACAGCATCCAGGCGGCCGGGGCGGTGCTGCCCGGCCGGACCGGCGCGGAACAGCCACGCTTCGTGGCCTAGAGCTATCTCGATCCGATGGATCGAAATAGCTCTAGATTCTTGTTTTGACGCGTTTTCTTCACGCGAACCGGTATCCACTTCGCTCGAAAACGCTATGGGGGAAATCCTCCCGCGGAGGTGTCTTGCCCCCGTGTCATCGGCCGCGATAACATTCCGCCATGACCGAACAGCTCCTTCCGGTCGGCCCTGCCGACATCGATGCCGCGGCGCGCGTGATCGCGCCTTATGCCATCCGCACCCCGCTGTTGTCCTTCCCCGTGCTCAACGAGCGCGTCGGCGCGAAAGTGTTCCTGAAGCCGGAGATGCTCCAGCGCACCGGCTCGTTCAAGTTCCGCGGCGCCTTCAACAAGGTATTCTCGATCCCCCAGGACAAGCGCGCCGGCGGCGTCGTTGCGTTCTCCTCCGGCAACCACGCCCAGGGCGTGGCAGCCGCGGCAAAGATCCTCGACATGCAGGCGACCATCGTGATGCCGGCGGATGCGCCGCTGTCGAAGCGTGAGCGCACCAAGTCCTACGGCGCCGAAGTCGTGCTGTACGATCGCGATCGCGATGACCGCGAGGCGATCTCGCGCGGCATCGCCGAAAAACGCGGCGCGACGCTTGTAAAACCCTATGACGATCCCTTCGTGATCGCGGGGCAGGGCACCGCCGGCCGCGAGATCGCGGAAGACATGGCAACGCTTGGCCTCAGCCCAGACATCGTGGTGGCGCCGGCCTCCGGCGGCGGCCTGATTGCAGGCGTCGCCACGGCGGTGAAGGCGCGCTATCCGCAAGCCGAGATCGTGGTGGCCGAGCCCGAGGCATTCGACGATCACGGCATCTCCCTGACCGCCGGCCATCGCGAGCCGCATCCGCCTGCAGGGCGCACCATCTGCGATGCGCTGATGGCCTTGATGCCGGGCGAGATGACGTTTGCGATCAACAGCAAGCTGCTCGCGCGCGGCGTCACGGCTTCGGACAAGGAAGTCGGCGCGGCGGTCGCATTCGCCTATCGCGAGCTCAAGCTCGTGGTGGAGCCCGGCGGCGCGGTGGGCCTTGCCGCGCTACTCGCGGGACGCCTCGACGTCGCAGGGAAGAACGTCGTCATCGTGCTCTCCGGCGGCAATGTCGATGCGGACTTGTTCGCCGAGCTGGTGGCTTAGCCGTCATTCCGGGGCTCGCGAAGCGAGAGCTACGATGCGCAATTGCGCATCGTAGAATCTATTTCTCCATCAACTCTGCCGCGCCATCGATTCCGGGCCTGCGCCTCTCGGCGCATCCCGGAATGACGATGCTCAAGACCTGACATGAAGAAGGGGCAGAGCGTCCCCGCTCTGCCCCTGCGTTGTGCGCGAGCCTTGCGCGATCAGTGCATGAAGCCGCCGCGACGGTTGCCGCCACCGTTCATGCTCGGCGCCTGATTCATCGACTGCCGGAAGTTGTTGTTGCTGTTGACCATGCGGTTCGGCATCGTGTTGAGCTGCGGACGGGTGTTCTGCACGTTGTAATGCACGTTGTTCTGCACCTGCACCTTGTTCACCGGATTGTTGAGCTTCACGATGCCGGTGTTGCCGTTGTTGACGCGGATCGGGTGGTTCTGCGTCTGAACGGGCTTCACGCCGACATTCGAACCGCCCTTGCCGACATTCACCGGCATGTTCACGATCTTGCCCGGCTTGGTGCTGCCGCCATTCGGCGTGGTGTTGGTCGCAGGCAGCGTCACTATCTTGCCGATGCCGACCTTGCCGTTGGCGGTATTGGTCGGCGCGGGCAGGGTGACGATCTTGCCCGGGGGCAGCGACGGCGTGCCGTTCTGCTGGTTCGGCCGGTTGTCGCCAGCGGGCAGGCTGACGATCTGGCCGCCATTGCCGAGCTTGCCGATGTCGCCGTCGACCGGCTTCTGCACGATCGGCAGGTTGCCGTTCACCTGTGCGCCATTGCCCTGCTGCAGCGGCATGTATTTGGGCTGGCCGAGATTGCCGATCTTGAGGATCGGGGCAATGTTCTGCGGCGCCAGGAACTTGGTCGCCTGCATCAGGGGGATCTGCTTCGGCTGCGCCTGCAGCTTCAGCGCGACCTGCGCATAGGGGCTGTTGCCGTAGCTGTCATAGAAGCTCTTGTAGGCAAGCGGCGAGTTGGCGAGCACCGCCTTGTGCCAGGCCTGCGAGATCAGCAGGTTCTTCAGCAGCCAGCGGATGTGGTCGCACAGCGGGTCGTGCGGATACATCTGGATGAACTCCTGATAATATTCCGGACGGCCCTCGGACACGACGTAGTCATAGGCCTGGCGCGTCGAGCGGCTCGGCAGGTTGGCGGCCATCTGCACGACGGGCGCACTCACGCGGCGCGCGGTTGGCGGCAACGGCGGTGTCACCGAAGAAGGTGAAGTCAGACGTTAGCGACGAGCTCTCCCATGGGATCTGCGCGCCGCTGGTGGTCTGGTTCACCTGCAGGCGCACACGCTTGAACAGCTGCTCGATCGGCACGTTGGGCTCGCGCGCGATGTTCAGGAACGCCTGCGTGTAAGGGCTGTGACCGTTGGTGCCGTCGAGCGCCTCGGCGCCCGGCGCGGTCGAGTAGCCGACGATCGAGCCGTTCGGCGCATCGACGATGGCAAGGCCCCGACCGGCGTCGTTCACGTTCGGGAACGGGTTGTTGCGGCAGGCATCGAGGATGACGATGCGCATGCGGCTCGGGATCGTCTCCAGCGTCGACATCACGTCGACCAGGCGTACCGAATTGTTGACGAGCTCGGTCGGGCTGGACACTGTCGCGTCCACGGGCACGAGATAGTTCTCGCCGGCGAGCTGGACGCCGTGACCGGCGTAATAGACCATCGCCACCGTGTTCGGGCCGCGTGAGGCGACCTTGGCGGAAAAGTCCTGGACGACGCGAAGCATGTCGTTCTGGGTCAAGTCGGTCGCGGCGACCACTTCGAAGCCGGCGGAATTCAGGAATTGCGCCATCGACTGCGCGTCATCGTCGGGATTCGCTAGCTGCGGCGCGTTCTTGTAGTTCGCATTGCCGATCACCAGCGCTACCCGCTGCTCCGGGCCTTGCAGCGCGGTGGGAGCCGGCGGGGCCGGGGCGACTTGTGCAGAAACGGGCCCGCAGGCGAAGCCGAACAGGCTTCCCACGAGGCTAGCCGTCATCAGGAAAGGCTTTAGGCGGAACATGGCGTGCTCCTTTGGCACTCATCTCGATGCGAGATTGGTTGCGAGCAAGCCTGACCGCGTTCGAGCGTGTGGTCCGTGATCCCTGTCACCATGGCCGCGTACGTGATCTGAATCACGCTTGGAACCTGCTATGGTGAGCGATTGATTGGGAGGACATCCGTCACATGCTGAAATCGATCGATCCGATCCTGACGCCCGACCTGCTCTGGCTGCTCGCCGCGATGGGCCATGGCGACGACCTCGTTTTCGTCGACGCCAATCACCCGGCCACCCGCATCGCGCAAAGCACCTCATCGCAGCGCCTGATCCAGCTGCCGGGCATGAGCATGGAGGTTGCCATCCGCGCCATCATGTCGGTCTATCCGCTCGACGATTTCGATCCCGATCCTGTGCGGGTGATGATGCCGGTCGACGATCCCGACCGCGTGCCCGAGGTGCAGCGCGCGGTGCTGGCGGAGATCGAGCGAGCCGCTGGCCGACCTGTCACGCCCGGCAAGCTCTCGCGTCCGGATTTCTATCGCGCGGCAGCGGCGGGGTTTGGCGTGGTGCAGGTCGGTGACAGCAGGGGCTATGGCTGCTTCCTGATCCGAAAGGGCGTGATCAGCTAGCGGACCTGCGTTCGATCGACGTATCGCTTGATGCAAAGCGGAAGCGATCATCGTGTGCGAGGATCCCGCGCATGGCGACCATCAGCCAGCACTCGAATTTGAATGGCCTTCCAACAGGCGAGTGTCTATGGTCGATCCATGTCTCGCCTTGTGTGTCTTTTCGTTACTGTCATCCTGTCGCTGCTGCCCGCCGTCGCGCCCGCTGAGCCCGTGCAAAAGCGTCCCAAGCCGGTCTGGAAGGGCTACGGTTTTCTGCCGGGCTATCGGCAGCCGCTGAGCAACAGCATTCCGCTCTACAAGCAGAAGGACGCCATGCGCCGCCTGTCGCGCGCCGACCGGCGCCATTGGTACATCGACCCGGTTCCGCAATATTACCGCTGGGACGGCGAGTGGCACTATTTCGGCCGCCCCGGCTTTGGCGGCGGCCGCTACAACGGCGGCAGCTTCGGGCCGTGCTGGACGCGCACGCCGATCGGGCCGATCTGGAATTGCGGGTGATCGCGCGGCGCTGACTGCGCCTACGCGTCATTGCGAGCGCAGCGAAGCAATCCAGAATCCCTCCGCGAAGACAGCCTGGATTGCTTCGCTCCGCTCGCAATGACGGTGTGGGGAGAGCGCGCGCCCCTTACGAGAAGAACGCGATCTTCTCGGCCTGGGTCATGCGGCGGATCGGGGCGAGCGGGTCGTTGGCTGGCGCGCGGGATTTTTGCAGGATGCCGCTGGCGAGGATGGTGGCGCCGAGCGAGGGCTCGGGCAAGGACACAGGTAGGGGCGATGGCATCGGCAGCGTCGCGGTCGGCGCTGCGGCGAATGTTGCCGTGGCCGCCATGGCCGGGGCCTGCTGCTCCATCACCTCGGCGGCGGCTTCCGCGATGGCGTCGGTGAGGCGCGCGAGCGAGTCCATCGCGATCGGTGCGTCCGCGGCGGACTCTTCCGCGACGGCTGTGACGACAGGCTCAGCTGCGACCGGCTCCGGAAGCTCGGCGGCAATGGGCGTTGCGAGGTCCGAAGGCATCGGTTCCGGCGTCGCCGCGGCCACCTCGACCGGCTCGATGATCTCGTCGAACTCAGGATCGGGCGCGGCCATCTCCAGCGCGATCGCCTCGAGGATGGCTTCGTCCTCGGCTTCCGCGGCGGCGTCGAGCGCAAAGTCGTCGGTCACCTCCGCGAGGGCAGCGGGCTCGGCGACCGCCTCTTCAATAGCAACGTCTTCATGCGCGGCGTTCTCGATCGCGGCATTGTCGGGCGCGACCTCGCTCTTGGCAGCGATCTCCGGCGTGGCCGCATCCATCGCCTGCTCAGCCATCGCGAATGCTTCGGCGGCGCCGGCTTCCTCAATGGCTGCTTCGGGCTCGGGAGTCGCAGCGATGTCCTGCGGCGTCTCCGTGACAGCCACGGGAGCTTCCCTTGCCATCTCGGCGGGGGCGGCCTCCGCGGCGGGCGGCGGTGTTTCCTGCGCCGGAGCCGGCGAGTAGCGCTCTGCCTGCGGCGTTGCGCCGCCCTCGGTCTGCTCGATCCGATCTTTCAGCAGATCGAAGGCAGCCTTGAGCTCGACGCGGGGGTCGATGGTCGAGATCTGTCCGCACGCGGCCTCGATCGAGGCGAGTTGCGAATCAATGAGGTCGCAGATTCGCCCGTCGGCGCCGATCTCGCGCCAGCGCCAGGAGATCTCCTTGATGATGCGCACCCCGCGCGGAATGGGCGCAAGGCTGGCCTCAATCGCGGCGGGATCGAACGCCGCGAGCGCAATGGTCTCGGCCTCGCGGACGGCGCGGCGGATCTCGACCAGGGCCTCGGGCAGGCGGTCCTCGACGACGGGTTGCCGCTGTGCCGCAAGGCTTTCTTCGATTCTGGCGACCGCATCCAACACCATGCTTGTGTCGGCATTGCGGTTGCGCTTGGCGTACTCGCCGAGGAACCAGCGGCCGCGCGCGGTCTCCATGAAGGCTTCGCGGATCGCATCGTAATCCTGCTCGTTCGGCTCGGCCGCGCGGGCAGACATGGGCGAGAGGGCGAATGCTTCGTTGGCCATGACAATCTCGTCGCGCAAATCAGTGCGCGTTACTGTAACGATCACCACGATATCGACCGAATCGCAATTGGTTTGATGGCAGGCGAATCACAAATCCCCATCGCAGCGGCGCAGAAGCGGCGATTCGCCGTGAGTCTTGCCGTGTTCTATTCGGCGGTCTTCGCGGTTTCGGGCACGCATCTGCCGTTCTTCCCGCTCTGGCTGAAGGCGATCGGCATCGACGCGGCGTGGATCGGGCTCATCAACGCGCTGCCGGCAATCACGCGCTTCACCACGCTGCCGCAAGTGACCGCCTTTGCCGAAAAGCGACAGGCCATTCGCGGCGCTATGATGATGTCGGTGCTGGCGACCGCGATCGGATTTACCGCCGTCGGCTTGCAGCAGCAGCCGCTGGCGCTGTTCCTGATCTATGCGCTGACCTGCATGATGTGGACCCCGACGATGCCACTGACCGACGCGTATGCGCTGCGCGGCGTCGCGCGGTACGGGCTCGATTACGGACCGCTGCGGCTGTGGGGCTCGGCGGCCTTCGCCGCGGGCTCGCTCGCCTGCGGCTACCTCGTCGACATCATCGCGCCGCGCGATCTGATCTGGATCATCGTCGCATGGGCGGTCGTCGCGGTCGCAGCGAGCCTGCTGCTGCAGCCGCTCGACGATGTCAGACGCAAGAGTGCCGAGCCGCGTGCCGACACGGCGCTGCTGCGTGATGCCGGCTTCTGGGCCATCATCGCCTCGGCCGCGCTGATCCAGGGCAGCCACGTCGCCTATTACACCTTCTCCGCCATCAACTGGCAGCTCCATGGGATCAGCGGCCTGACGATCGCGGGCCTGTGGACGCTCGGCGTGATTGCCGAGATCGTCGTGTTCGCGCTGTCGCCGCGTTTCTCGCTGCATCCGACCACGATGATCGCAATCGGCGGCGTGAGCGCGGCGGTGCGCTGGATCGTCACGGCGAACGAGCCGCCGCTGGTGCTGCTCGCGATCGTGCAGCTCGGCCACGGCCTGTCCTTCGGCATGACCATTCTCGGCACGATGAACCTCCTGGTGCAGCGCGTGCCCTCACATCAGATCGCGCGCGGGCAGGGCTATTATGCCGCCTGCAACGGGCTCTTGGGCGCTGCGACCTCGATCGCGTCGGGCGTGATCTACGCCCGCATCGGCGATAGCCTCTATTACGTCATGGCCGCGATGGCCGCAGCCGGCGCGCTGGTGATCTGGTCGGCGCGGCATCGGCTCAAGGCTCATCCCCAGAGCGAGGCGTCCGGCGGATAGACCAGGCTGCCGTCATAGCGCAGGCCGTGGTCGCGGTCGCGCGCCAGCAGCAAGGGGCCATCGAGATCGACGAAGCGCGCCTGCGGCGTCACCAGCATGGCGGGGGCCATCGACAGCGAGGTCGCGACCATGCAGCCGATCATGATCTCGAAGCCGAGCGCCCGCGCGGCATCGGCCATGGCTAGCGCCTCGGTGAGGCCACCGGTCTTGTCGAGCTTGATGTTCACGGCATCGTAGCGTTCGCGCAAGGGCGCGAGCGACGAGCGGTCATGCACGCTCTCGTCGGCGCAGACCGCGAGGGGGCGCCTGATCCGCGCCAGCGCCTCGTCCTTGCCTGATGGCAGCGGCTGCTCCACCAGCGTGACGCCGGCCGCGGCGCAGGCGGCGAGGTTGTGCTCCAGATTGGCCTCGGTCCAGGCTTCGTTGGCGTCGACGATCAGCTCGGATCCGGGGGCGGCCTTGCGCACCCCAGCGATCCGCTGGGGATCGCCGTCGCCGCCGAGCTTGATCTTGAGCAGCGGACGGTGCGCGGCCTTGGCGGTCGCCGCAGCCATGGCCTCGGGGGTCCCTAACGAGATTGTGTAGGCCGTGATGCGCTCGGTCGGGACCGGGCGGTCGAGCAGGTTCCAGGCACGCAAGCCCGCCGCCTTGGCCTCGAGGTCGATCAGGGCGCAATCCAGGGCGTTGCGGGCCGCACCGGGCGGCATGGCGGCCTGGAGGGCCTGCCGCGTCAGCCCGCCCGCTACGGCCTCCTGCATGGCCTGAATGGCGGCCAGCGTCGCCTCGGGCGTCTCGCCATAGCGGGGATAGGGCACGCACTCGCCGCGGCCGGTCAGGCCGCCCCGGCCGACCTCCGCCACGACCGTCACGGCCTCGGTTTTGGCCCCCCGGCTGATGGTAAAGCTGCCGGCGATCGGGAAGCGCTCGATTCGCGCCGCCAGAGACACAAGTTTGCTGGAAGTCATTTTGAACTCTGGCGAAATCTGAACCTGCTAGTTACCTCTAGCAACTAACAATGGGCAGTTGGGGATACCTTCTCTAGGTAAGGGCGCGTGCGCAACCATCCGATTCTATCCGTTTCCTGCGCCTCGGCACGGGAGCGGACATCTTGAACGGCGATCCGAAGCTGGAGCGGATTGCCAAGGGCAACGCGCTGGCACTGTGCGCCACCGGCACCTGGACCGCGAGCTTTGCGCCGGTCCTGGAGCGGATGGTGGCTGACGCCGAGAAGCTCGCCGGCAGTCCGCAAAGCATCTTCATCGACGTCTCCGAGGTCGCCAAGCTCGACACCTTCGGCGCCTGGCTGATCGAGCGGCTGCGCCGCAGCCTGACAAAAGGGCCCGTCGAGGCGCAGATCGCAGGGCTCTCCGCCAATTATTCCAGCCTGGTCGACGAGGTGCGGCGGGTCAGGGCGACGGCCGTGGTCGACAGCAGCCCGATCACCATCACCGGCATGCTGGAGCAGATCGGCCGGACCGTGGCCGGCGTTGCCGGCACGGTGGCAGGCCTCGTCGACATGCTCGGCGCGGTGCTCGCGGCGGGTTTTCGCGTCCTGATCCATCCGCGCTCGTTCCGCCTGACCTCGACCGTGCATCACATGGAGCAGGTCTGCTGGCGCGCGGTGCCGATCATCGTGCTGATCACCTTCCTGATCGGCTGCATCATCGCGCAACAGGGCATCTTCCATTTCCGCCGCTTCGGCGCCGACATTTTCGTCGTCGACATGCTGGGCGTGTTGGTCTTGCGCGAGATCGGCGTGCTGCTGGTCGCGATCATGGTCGCGGGCCGCTCCGGCAGCGCCTACACCGCCGAGCTCGGCTCGATGAAGATGCGCGAGGAGATCGACGCGCTGCGCACCATGGGGTTCGACCCGATCGAGGTGCTGGTGCTGCCGCGCATGATGGCGCTGGTCCTGGCGCTGCCGATCCTTGCTTTCCTCGGCGCGATGGCCGCGCTCTATGGCGGCGGTCTGGTGGCCTGGCTCTATGGCGGCGTCCAGCCGGAGGCTTTCCTGCTGCGCCTGCGCGACGCGATCTCGATCGATCATTTCATCGTCGGCATCGTCAAGGCGCCGGTGATGGCTGCCGTGATCGGCATCGTCGCCTGCGTCGAGGGGCTCGCCGTGCAGGGCAGTGCGGAATCGCTGGGTCAGCACACCACGGCGTCGGTGGTGAAGGGCATCTTCTTCGTCATCGTCATGGACGGCATCTTCGCCATCTTCTTCGCCTCGATCGGGATGTGACGATGGCTGGCGAAACTCAAAATCCCATCATCCGCGTCCGTGACATCACTGTGCAGTTCGGCAGCACACGCGTGCTCGACGGTCTCAACCTCGACGTCAAGCGCGGCGAGATCCTTGGCTTTGTTGGCCCGTCAGGCGCGGGCAAATCGGTGCTGACGCGCACCATCATCGGCCTGGTGCCGAAGGTCTCCGGCTCCATCGAAGTGTTCGGCGTCGACCTCGATTCCTCCAGCACGTCGCAGCGGCGCAATGTTGAGCGGCGCTGGGGCGTCTTGTTTCAGCAGGGCGCGCTGTTCTCCTCGCTGACCGTGCGGCAGAACATCCAGTTTCCGATGCGCGAATATTTGCGCGTCTCGCAGCGGCTGATGGACGAGATCACCATGGCCAAGCTCACCATGGTCGGCCTCAAACCCGAGGTCGCCGAGCGCTTTCCCTCGGAGCTCTCGGGCGGCATGATCAAGCGCGTGGCGCTGGCGCGCGCGCTGTCGCTCGATCCCGACCTCGTCTTCCTGGACGAGCCGACCTCGGGCCTCGACCCGATCGGCGCCGGCGACTTCGACGAGCTGGTCCGGACACTCCAGCGCACTTTGGGGCTGACCGTTTTCATGGTAACCCACGATCTCGACAGCCTCTACACAGCATGTGATCGCATCGCCGTTTTAGGGAACGGTAAGATCATTGCGGCAGGGTCGATCGCCGACATGCAGGCCTCGCAGCATCCCTGGCTGAGGCAGTATTTCCACGGCAAGCGCGCCCGCGCGGTCATGGGTTGAGTAGCTGGGTTGAGCAGCCGGAGCACCTGATGGAAACGCGGGCGAATTACATATTGATCGGCTCGTTCACGCTGGCGGTGATCGCCGCGGCGATCGGCTTCGTGCTGTGGTTTCAGTCGCTCCACACCACCAAGCAGCGCAGCCCCCTGCGCGTCGTGTTCGAGGGCCCCGCGGCGGGCCTGCGCAACGGCGGCAGCGTCAACTTCAACGGTATCAGGGTGGGCGAGGTGGTCTCGGTGAAGCTCGACAACCCGCGGCGGGTTGTCGCACTCGCCATGATCGAGAACAACGCCCCGATCCGCAAGGACACCCTCGTCGGCCTCGAATTCCAGGGCCTTACCGGCGTCGCCGCGATCTCGCTCAAGGGCGGCGACGAGGCCGCGGCTCCGCCGCCGCTCGACCAGGACGGCATCCCCACACTCACCGCCGATCCCAACAAGCTCCAGGACGTCACCGAGGCGATCCGCGGCACGCTGCAGAACATCAACAAGATCGTCGCGGACAATCAGGAATCGGTGAAGAACTCGTTGAAGAATCTCGAGACCTTCACCAACTCGCTTGCGCGCAACTCCGAGAAGATCGACGCCGTCATGGCCAAGGTCGACGGCGTCATGCTCAAGGCCGACAATCTCATGCTCGGCCTCAACACGCTGGCCGGCGGCAAGGATGGCGGCGAGCTGTTCCAAGCGGTGAAGTCGATCCGCGAGCTCGCCGAAGATTTCGACAAGCGCTCCGGCGCGCTGATGGCCGATGGCCGCCGCACCCTCGGCGACATCAGCCGCGCCGTGAACAATTTCGATCGCAACCCGACCCGCGTGCTGTTCGGCGCCAGCAACTCATCCCAGCCCGCCCCGGCGCCCGAGCCGCCGAAGCCAGCGTCCGCCGCGAGCGGCAGGCGGTAGGAGGTACGTCCACCCTTCGCTTTCGCAGATGCTCCGTCATCCTGAGGTGCGCGGCCCGCGATGCGCAGCAACGTGGGCCAAGCCTCGAAGGATAGACGGCCCGTCCGCCGCCACAGAGCCTATGCTTTGGATTTCGTCGCCCCGGCCCGCCGTCGCGCCAGTTGACTTACTGCTTTCCAGTCCGAACGGATAAGTGCTTCTTTCTTGGCTCGGCTCCAGCCTTTGAGCTGTCGCTCGGCAACAATTCCATCAGTGATCCGATCAAAATATTCGGACCACACGAGAACGACTGGCCGTCGCGAGTAGGTATATCCCTGATAAACCCCGGCGTTGTGCTCGTCGACACGTTTGGACGTGTCCCCACCGGTGGCGCTTCCGATGTAAAAGGATCCGTCCGCGCATCTCAGCATGTAGATATAGATGCCCAAGCAATCTTCCTTCGAGGCTGGCGTGCGACGCTGCGTCCGCATGGCAGGGGCGGGCTCGTGTCAACGCAATTTCTGCAACTATAAGATGCGTGTCAAGCTGTTCGCAGCGCGCAGCCGAGCTCTCGATCCGTCATCCTGAGGCGTGGACCAGGCGGCGCAAAGCGTCGCTTGGGGAGCCTCGAAGGATGCACGGCCCGGATGCAGCCGGGCTGTCGCCCTTCGAGGCTCGCCCTGCTTCGCAGGGCGAGCACCTCAGGGTGACGGGATGGAGCGGTATTGGCCGAGCCAATGATGAGACGCTTCGCGCCTCGCAATCGCTTGAACAAAACGGCGTGCTGCGCGCCGAACGCTGCTCTCAGCCGCACCCCTGCTTCGGTACCCACCGGAATTCGATATCGTCGGCTTCAATCGTCCATACGAACGCCTTGCACTGAGCGCCATAGGCCCACTCGATCTCATGAATCAAGTGACCTCGATCTGAAACGCGAAACTCGTCGTAGCGCCAATCACCGTGCGACGGCGCATCCGGCGAGAGCTCTTGGAGTGAATAGGCGTACACGGTCGGATATGTGATCTCGATGTGGCCGTCGTGGTAGGCGCCGAGCAGACGTAGCGCGATTGCGCAGAATCGCTGACGAGGCCGAGCGCTGGGCCGTTCGGATATTTGCAGCGACTCCAGCCGGGCATCATGCGGGCAGCGGTGGTCTCGCGGGTTGTAGAACCAATCGGAGGTTGCAAGCTCGTATGCGCGAGGCGGGAACGCGGATTGGCTTTGGGCCAGGTAAGTTTCGTACCGCTCGAACGCAACCTTTGCCGCTGGATATCCGTCGTCGCGCCCGTCATCCGAGAGAATGAAAACCATCGGCATTTCCTATTGGTTCACTGAGCCCTTAGCCGGAATGGAGCGAAGCGCAATCCAGGACTGTTCCGCATTCCGCTGCGCTGCATGCGGGCTACCAAGCTTGACCCAAACAAAAACGGAGGCCGAAAGGCCTCCGTTTTTCATTCATGTCGTTGTCGCGCTCACCCCAGCCGTCCCGCCGCGTGGGCCAGCAGGGTGTACACCAGCCCCGTCTCCGAGGTCAGGTGGCCGCGCAGCTCCTGCGGGCCGCGGCCGTCGCGGGCGACTTCGTCGAGCAGGCGCTCGAACTCGGCGACGTAGCGGTCGACCGTGCCCTTGAAGTTGCGGTCGGCGCGGTACTTGCGGGCGACCTCGTCGAAGGCCTTCTGGCCGGCGGGCGTGTAGAGGCGCTTGGTGAAGGCCTTGTTCTCGCCGCGCTGGTAGCGGTCCCACATCTCGGCGGCGAGGTTGCGGTCCATCAGCCGGCCGATGTCGAGCGACAGCGATTCCAGCGGATTGCTGCTGGCCTGCGGGGCCTGCGGCTGCGGCGCAGGTGCGGCGCGGCCACGGGGAGCCTCACGTCCGGCCGGGGCGCCTTGGTTGGCATCCGTGCGGTTCAAGAGGTCCGACAGCCAGCCGTCACGGCCCTGGTCGTTGCCCGCGGGGGCGACCGGCGGCGCTTCGGTGCGGCGCGCGGCCGGCATGCCGAGGTCCGGCGGCGGCAGCGTGGAGGCGCTGCCGGTGTCGCGCATGCGGGTCTCGGTGCCACGACCGCCCGCGCTAGCCATGAGCGGCTCCTCCTGGCGCTGGACGGCGACGGACGCACGGCCCGCCGTGGTGACATCGAGCCCGCGGCCGTGCTGGGCCACGATGCGGTTGAGCTCGGCGAGGGCCTCGATCTGGTCGACGATCACCTTGCGCATCTGCGCCGTGCTCTCGGCGGCCTCCTGCGGCATCTCGAGCACGCCGCGACGCAGCTCGTTGCGGGTGGCTTCGAGCTCGTTGTGCATCTCGAAGGCCATCTGCTTCATGCTGGAGACGAGGTTGGTGAACTTCTCGGTCGACTGCTTGAACATCGCATCCGCTTCGTCCGTGGTCTGGCGGTAGATGTCGTGCATCGCCTCGATGGTCTGCCGGTGCTCCTCCTCGGACGCCGCGCGCACCGCCTCGAATTGGCGGGTGATCGCGGCCGAGCCTGCGCCGGCGGTCTCGGCGACGACGCGCGCGATGTCGCGGGCGCGCTCTTCGGCCGCGGCCAGCGATTCATCGAGCAGGCCGGTGAAGCGCGACAGCCGCTGATCGAGATCGGCCGTGCGCAGGTCGATCGTGGTGACGAGCGATTCCAGCGCCTGCTTGCGCTCGGCGAGCGAGGCGGTGGTGTTCTTGTTGCTCTGCTCGACGACCTGCGCGGCCTCGACCAGCGCCTGGCCGTGCTTGTCGAACTGGGTCGACAGCTCGCCGAGATCCTGGAGCGCCTTCGTGGTCTTGCTGTTGAAGACGTTGAGCTGCTCTTCCAGGTTCTGCGTCGCAGCGCCGTTGCGCGAGGTGACGTCGTTCATCGCCGAGACGAAGTCGGCGACGCGGGTCACCAGCGCCCGCTCGAGCGAGTTGAGGTTGTCGTGCGCACCGGTCAGCACCTCCTGGAGCAGGATGTTGCCTTCGCGCAGACGCTCGAACAGGGCGACCGTGTCGGTGCGCAGGATCTTGCTGGTCTCCTGCATCTCCGTGACGGCCGCGATCGAGACCTGGCGCGACTGGTCGATCGCGGAGCGCGAGGCCTGCTCGAGGTCCTTGAGCGACTTGCCGACCGCGCTGGTGGCGATCTCGCTCGCCGCGTTGATGGTGCGGGCGACTTCCGAGCCGTTGCCCATCATGGTCTGCGAGAAGGCCTGGCCGCGCGTCTCGATCGACTTCAGCGCGTCGGAGGTGACGCGGTCGATGTCGAGCGTGAGCTGGCTGGTCTTCGAGCCGATGGCGTCGACCAGCGCGCCGCGCTTGGCGTCGATCATGTTCGACAGACGGTCGGCCTGCTGCTGCACATAGGTGACGATCTCGTCGGTCTTGCCGGTCATGGCCTGGCCGAAGCTGCTGCTGGCGGCGAGCACCGAGCGCTCGACGTCGGCCGAGCTCGACTTGACCCGCGAGCTCGCCTCGTTGGAGGCGGAAATCAGCGCGTTCTGGGCGTTGAGCGCGCTGGTCTGGATGTCGTTGGTCGCGTTGGTGGTGGCCGCGCTCAGCGTGCGCTCGATCTCGGTCGAGATCGTGCGGATCTGGCTCGCGGCGTCGGCCGAGGTCGAGGTCAGCGAGATCTGCGCCTCACGCGCGCTGTTGAGGATGGTCGAGGCGGTGTCGGCGCCGACCGCGGTCAGCGTGCGCTCGATGTCGGTGGTCAGCGACTTGATCTGGCTCGCCGCGTCGGTCGAGGCGGAGATCAGCGAGCCCTGGGCCTCGCGAACGCCGCTGGTGAGCGCCTCGATGGTGGCGCCGCCAGCGGTCGCCAGCGCGCGCTGCATCTCGGCCGCGAGCGAACGGACCTGGCTGGTCTGTTCGGCCGAAACCGCGAGCAGGGTGCTCTGGGCGTCGCGGGCGCTGGTGGTGATCGTCTCGGCGGTCGTCTGGCCGACCTGCGAGAGCGAACGATGCACCTCGGCCGCGAGCGACTTGACCTGGCTTGCCGCATCCGAGGACGCCGTGACCAGCGTGCTCTGGGCCTCGCGGGCGCCGCTCATGATGGTCTCGGCCGTCGAGGTGCCCGCCATCGTGAGCGAGCGCTGCACGTCCGAGGACAGCGCCTTGATCTGGTTGGCGGTCTCGGTCGAGGCCGCGATCAGCGCGCTCTGCGCATCGCGGGCGCCGGCGGTGATCGATTCCGCCGTGGTGGTGCCGGCCAGCGACAGCGAACGCTGCACGTCGGCGGTGAGCGCCTTGACCTGGCTGGCCGCATCCGAGGACGCGGTGACGAGCGTGGTCTGCACCTCGCGGGCGCCGGCCAGGATCGAGGCTGCGGTGGCGGAGCCTGCCGCCGACAGCGTGCGTTCGACGTCGGCCGCGAGCCCCTTGATCTGGTTGGAGGCCTCGCCCGATGTCGCGACCAGCGTCGATTGCGCTTCGCGCGCGCTGGTCAGGATCGAGTTGGCCGCGCCGGTGCCGACCGCGGTCAGCGCCTGCTCGACCTCGGCCGAGGTCATCTTGAGCTGGGCGTTGACGTCGGAGGAGACCGTCAGCAGCGACTGCTGAGCGGTGCGCGCGCCGGTCTGGATCGTCTCGCTGGTGTTGACGACGAGGTTGGTGAGCGAGCGCTCGGCGTCCTCGACATGCGAGCGGATCGCGGTCGAGATCATCTCGGCGCGGGACATCATGTCCTCGCTGGCCTGGCGTCCGCTGCTCTCGATGCGGCCGGCGACCGCCTCGACGCGCGAGCCGAGCAGGTCCTCGAACTGCGCCACGCGCACGTCGATGTCGCTGGCGACCGAGCCGACCTTGGTCTCGATGGCCTGCTGGATGTCCTGGAAGCGCGCCGTGACCGTGTCGGTCAGATGCGTGCTGCGGCCGTCGATGATCTCGGTGACCGCCGGTGATGCGGCGGTCGACCGCCTCGATCGCCTGCGCGGTGCCGTCCGTGAGGGTCGAGGTGAGGAGGGTCAGACGCGTATCGATCGACTGCACGGCCTGCGAGGCGCCGTTCGTGACCGCGGTGGTCAGGTAGGTGAGGCGGGAGTCGATGGATTCGAGCGCCTGCGTCGCGCCGCCGGTGAGCGTTGTCGTGAGATGCGTCAGGCGGGTATCGATCGACTGGATGGTCTGCGACGCACCATCGGTCAGCGAGCTCGTGAGGTGATTGAGGCGCGCATCGATGGTTTCGATGGCCTGCGATGCGCCGCCGGTGAGCGTCGTCGTGAGGTAGGTGAGGCGGGTGTCGATCGACTGGATCGCCTGCGCGGCGCCGTCGGTCAGCGACGTCGCCAGCGTGTTGATGCGGCCGTCGATGGTTTCGGTCATGGACTTCGCGCGGGTGTCGAATGACTGTTCGAGTGCGGCGACGCGGCCGACGAGCTGCTCGTCAAAGGTCCTGATGTGGCCTTCGATCGTGCCGTCGAGGCTGGCGATCTTGCCGTTCAGCGAGGTGTCGAGGTTGGCGACGCGTTCGCCGACCGTGGTCTCGAATTGCACGAGGCGCTGGTCGAGCACGCCCGTGATTGCGCCGCCGTTCGCGGTGAAGCGGCTGTCGAAATTGTCGACATAGGTCTTCAGCGTCTCGGCGATGTCCTGCGTGCGCTGGCCCATGCGCTCGACGATCTCGCCGCCGAAGGTCTTCACGGTGCGGTCGAACTCGGAGATGTGGCGCGTGATCAGCGCGCCCAGCGTGCCGGAGTCGCGGGCGAACTTCTCGACCAGCTCGGTGCCCTGGTTCCTCACCAGCTCGTCGAAGGCGCTCATCTGCAGTGACAGCGAATCGTGCGCGGTCTCGGTCTGGCTGACGACCTTGGCGACCAGGGCGTTGACGGTGGCGTCGAGCGCCTCGCTCGCCTTGTCGCCGCTGGTCATGATCTGGCCGGCGAGACGGTTGCCGGCGTCGTCGATCTTGGCGGAGATATCGTTGGAACGCAGCTCGAGCTCGAGCAGCAGCGAGTCCGACGAGTTCTTCAGGGAATCGTGCACCTGCTCGGTGCGCTCGGAGATGCCGTCGACGATCGCGGCGGAACGCTGCTCGAACTCGCCGGTGATGCGGTCGATGCGCTCGTTCAGCATCTCGTGGACACGGTCGGCGAGATCGACGAACTCGTCGTGGACGTGACCGGTTTTGAAGTTGAGGCTGGTGGTCAGCCGCTCGCTGGCGTCGAGCACGGCGCGCGTGGTCTCGTTGCTGGCTTCCTCGAGGCGGTCGAGCAGGTCGCCGCCGCGCTCGCCGAGCGCCAGGATCATGTTGTCGCCGGCATTGCTCAGCGCGCTGGTGATGTGGGCGCCGCGCTCTTCCAGCGCGCCGGTGATGGACTTGGCAACCTCGTCGACGCGGGAGGCGATCGCGTCCGAGATCAGCGCGATGTCGTGGCGCAGGTCGATCTGCACCCCGGAGATGGCGCTGCGGACCTGCTCGGCCTGGCCGACCAAATTGTCGCGCTGATGCGCGATGTCCTGGAGCAGGGCGCGGATGCGCACCTCGTTGTCGGAATAGGCGCGTTCGAGTGCGGCGACCTCGTTGGCGACCAGCGTCTCGAGCTCGCCGGCGCGCGCGATCGCGCGCTCGATGCCGTCGCCCATCGCCGCGACCTCGCGGCGGATGGCCTGACCGACGGTGACCATGGAATCGGAGGCCGAGCCTTCCGGCTCGGAGAAGCGGATCGCGACCTGCGCCATCGCCTGCGCGATCATGCGCATTTCCTGGCCGCGCCAGACGAGGCTGGCGAGGAAGTAGAACAGCATGATCGGCGCGAAGAACATCGCGACGAGACCGGCAATGACGAGCACGCCGCCGCTCTGGCCCATGGCGGCCTGGATCGAGGGCAGGAAGCCGACGGTCAGCGCGGCGCAGGCGGCGAGCCAGATGCCGGCGAAGATGGTGGCGAAGGTGTAGACGCTGCGGGCAGGGCGGCCCTTCTGAAGCGCCTGGAGCAGCTGGCCGATGGTCTCGCGGTCGTCATTGGCGGCGCGGCGCGAGGTGCGCGGCTCCTCGACCGGGTCGAACACGGTCGCCCGCTCATTGGCGGCCGGGCGCGGCTCGAAGCTCGGCTCGTCGAAGATCGGGGGCGCGGGCGGCGGCACCGGGGGCGCCGCTTCGTTGCGCACGGAGGCGTTGCGGCTGGTGTCCGCAGCGGTGTCGCTGATGTTCAGGGCTTCCTGGATTGCAGAAAGCGCAACTTCTGTGGGGTCTTTGACCTTCTTCGGAGTGTTCGCCATGTTCAGTCCGAGCCCTCGTTACTTGTACGCGTCCCCCCGCGAGCCCTGCGCGCTACGCAAGCCCACAGACCGGATCATGCCGCTTGTGCGGATCTCCGAGCCGTCCCCACCCGGACGGCTTGTCCGCTAATTTCCGCAACATCCTATTGGCAGAGCGTCGCGAATGAAATGCCCGCGATTAAGACAATCTTAATCATCGTTAACAGGATCGCGCCGTAACGCCTTAGCAATAAATGCAATTCTCCACCGAACGCGGCCGATTGCGGCAACTTTTCGTCAACAAACGGGCAGATCTGCGTCAAATGACCCAAACATTTCGTTAACCATTTTCATGCTTGGGTGAGGGGAACCTGACCGCCGAACCGGCGGCCACCGCGCGATGCCGGGCCTGCGCCATGACACCTGAACTGCAACGGATGGACTGGATGCCTTCGCCCCCGCTTGCACCCTACAGCCCGCTCGACCTTGATCACCTCTCCCGGATGACGCTCGGCGACACTGAACTGGAACAGCAAGTGCTGGCGATGTTCGCCGAGCAGGCGGTCCGCCTGCTGGCGGCGATGGCTGCGATGCCGGCCGAGGCCGGTGCGCTCGCGCACAAGCTCAAGGGTTCGGCGCGAGGGATCGGCGCTTTCGCGGTGGCCGATGCCGCAGCCGGCCTGGAGACCGCGATCCGGACCGGCCATGGCCGGCCCCATGCCTTCGCCGCGCTGAAAGAGGCGGTGACAGAGGCTCGCGCCGCCATCGAGGCGATCCTGAAGCCGTAAGCCGATATGGTCGAAGCCGGTTTCTAGTCTTTTGTTTTGACGCGTCTTCTTCCCGCAAAGCGAGATTTAGATCGCCTCAAAACGCTATGGCGCCGGGCTAACCGACCCGTTATAGGACAGCCCGGACCCTCCTTCATTCCCAGCACCGCGGCAGCACGAGCACATATGGCCAAGATTCACTTTGTCGACCACAAGGGCGAAACCCGCACGGTGGAAATCGAGAACGGCGCAACCGTGATGGAAGCCGCGATCCGTAACAGCGTTCCCGGGATCGAGGCCGAATGCGGCGGCGCCTGCGCCTGCGCGACCTGCCATGTCTATGTCGACGAAGCCTGGCGCGAGAAGGTCGGCAGCCCGACGCCGATGGAGGAGGACATGCTCGACTTCGGCTTCGACGTGCGCCCGAACTCGCGCCTGTCTTGCCAGATCAAGGTTTCCGACGAGCTCGACGGTCTCGTCGTGGCGACGCCGGAACGCCAGGCCTGATCGTCTCCAAATACACTAGATGCCCGGCGGCGCGACCTCGATGCCGCGCTTGTGCCAGGGTCTGAGCTTCTCGATCACCTCTGCGGTCAGCGGCGCGGGTCGCCGCGTCGCCTCATCGAGCAAGACGCCGACCGACGTCGCCGACGCGATGCACTTTCCTTGCGAGAATACGACCTGCTCGAAGGTCACCGAGGTTCGTCCGAGCTTCACCACGCCGAGGCCGAGCTCGATCGTGTTCGGCCAGTGCAGCTCGGCGCGGAAATGCATGTCGAGCCGCACCATGATCCAGGCGAGGCCCGGCGGGGTCAGCCCGTACTCGGGAAGCTTCATCAGCGTGACACGGCCGGTCTCGAAATAGGTGGCGTAGACCGCGTTGTTGACGTGCTGGTTCGGGTCGAGATCGCCGAAGCGGACGTTGTCGCTGAGCCGAAACGGAAAGTCTTCAAGGCGCGGCGTCGTATCGAGGCGGGTTGGTGCGTTCACCGATTGATCTCCGTCATATCCAACCTCGTTACAGCCCAGTTATTTTGGCCCGGCAAGTGGGCGCGGCGGCGGGGCGATCCCGCTTTTATGCCTTCCCTGTTCCATCCCCGTTGGCTAGACAGGTAGGGTCACCTCCGCCCAAAGGGCTGCGTCCCAACCGATAACGACCGATAAAGAGACGACATGAGCGACGTGATCAAAACCGATGTGCTGATTATTGGCGCCGGCCCCTGCGGTCTGTTCGCCGCCTTCGAGCTCGGCCTTCTCGATATGAAGGCGCATTTCGTCGACATCCTCGACAAGGTCGGCGGCCAGTGCGCCGAGCTCTATCCGGAAAAGCCGATCTACGACATTCCCGGCATTCCGCATGTCTCCGGTCAGGGGCTGACCGACGCGCTGATGGAGCAGATCAAGCCGTTCCATCCGACCTTCCATCTCGGCGAGATGATCGAGACCGTGGAGAAGATCGGCGATCCCGCTTTCCGCTGCACCACCGATGCCGGCAAGGTGTTCGAATGCAAGGTGGTGGTGATCGCGGCCGGCGGCGGCTCATTCCAGCCCAAGCGTCCGCCGGTGCCGGGCATCGAGGCCTATGAGGGCACGTCGGTGCATTACGCCGTGCGCAAGATGGAGACGTTCCGCGACAAGAGCGTGCTGATCGTCGGCGGCGGCGATTCAGCACTCGACTGGACGCTCAATCTGCATCCGCTGGCCAAGCGCATCACGCTTCTGCATCGGCGCGACGAGTTTCGCGCCGCGCCCCACAGCGTCGAGCAGATGCGCGCGCTGGTCGCCGGCGGCAAGATGGATCTGCGGCTCGGCCAAGTCACCGCGCTCTCCGGCGCTGACGGCAAGCTCACCGGCGCGACCGTCAAGGGCAACGACAACAGCATCACCGAAATCGCCTGCGACACCATGCTGCCGTTCTTCGGGTTGACCATGAAGCTCGGCCCGGTTGCGAACTGGGGTATTGCGCTGGAGAACAATCTGGTGCCGGTCGAGACATCCGCGTTTGAGACTAACGTGCCCGGCATCTTCGCGATCGGCGACATCAACACCTATCCCGGCAAGATCAAGTTGATCCTGTGCGGATTCCACGAGGGCGCGCTGATGTCGCAAAAAGCCCATCGTTATGTCTATCCGGAGAAGCGGCTTGTGTTCCAGTACACGACCTCGTCCTCCAGCCTGCAAAAGAAGCTCGGTGTCAACTGAGGGAACGCAGCGGGGGAGGCGATGCCCCATGTTTCTGGTGCTGGAACCGCTCGCGAAATCGCCGTAGTCTGCGGCCATTCCGGTCGTGGAATAGCAAGGTGATCTCATGCGGAATTATTCCAGCTTTCGGCTGCTCTCCGTCCTCGCACTCGCATTGTCGCTCGCGACGGTGACGCCGTGCGCAGCGCAGACCGCCGAGCCCACGGCGGCGGGCCTCTGGCAGAAGGTCGAAGACGGCAAGACGGTCGGATGGTTTCTCTTCGTCGACCGCAGCGGCGTCTTCGAAGGCGTCATCGCCAAGACCTTCCCGCGGCCAACCGACAATCCGAACGAGGTCTGCTCCAAGTGCACCGACGATCGCAAGAACGCGCCGGTGCTCGGCATCTCCTTCGTCCGTAACATGAAGCGCGAAGGATTGAAGTACGAAGGCGGCAACGTGCTCAATCCGCGCGACGGCCAGATCTGGAAGGCCAACATGCGGGTCAGCCCCGACGGCCAGACCCTGACGCTGCGCGGCTATCTCGGCATCGCGCTGCTCGGCAAGGACGAGACCTGGACGCGCTTGCCGGATGCCTACATCGCCCAGGTGGATCCTGCCATCGTCGCAAAATACCTGCCCGCGCAGGCTGCCGCCGCGAAGCCGCCGGCGCCCGCGGCGAAGAAGGGTGGCACCATGGCGCCGGCGAAGCAGTAAGGGCGTGCGCCGTACTCTGCCCGCCTCAAGAGCTGTAGCTTCGGTGCATGGTTGTTTCCCCGCCACAGGTCTCGCCTTCGGCGAGCCCGATGACAGGCTCCGGCGGGGAAGCCAGTAGGTATCAGTCTCTCCGTATCCCTGCACGGCGACCACCTTCGCCGAAAGGCGAACGGGTGCCGGACCCGCTCCAGTAGTTCCCCGGAATGCGCGCTGGCGCCGGATTTGCATAGCTGTCGGCAAAGCTGCTGGGGGAGCGAGTCGCCGTCTCCACGCCTGCCGCGCACCATGCGGAGGGCGGACGGCAGCGTTTGCCCCGCGGTGATCACTTCGACCGCGGAGACAACATGAGACCTGCAAGACAGTGTGCCGCCGTGCTGCTGGGGCTGACGGTTCTGACGAATTCGGCGCTGGCGCGCGACGACGGCCGCTACGCCAACTCGCCCTTAAAACCCTGGTTCGAGAGTCTGCATAGCGAATACGGGCCGTGCTGCTCCGATGCCGACGGCTACGTCATTGCCGACGTCGATTGGGAGTCCGATCGCGGTCACTACCGCGTGCGCATCGACGACGAATGGGTCGTGGTGCCCGACGGTGCGGTGATCACCGTGCCGAACAAGATCGGCCGCACCATGGTGTGGAAGCACTATATCGACGGTCATCCGCGCGTTCGCTGCTTCATGCCGGGCAGCATGACCTAGAAGCGGGTCATTCCGGTAGGCGCGGAGCGCCGAACCCGGAATGACAGAACGACGGTTAGCGCGCCTCTCTGTTCGAGCCCGCGCTCGCAAGCCGCTTCGCGCGCGCCGACAGCACCGAGACCTGTGCGGGCGAGGCGGGCATGCCGGCGACGATCATCGCAGGGCTTGCCGACTGCTCCTCGACGCCGGCGCCGCCGAGCACCTGCACCTGCGTCGCCGAGATCGGAAACGACGTCACTTCGTAAGAGGGAAGCTCGGTGGCGAAGGCAGCGGCCGAGCTCGCAATCATGGCGCCGGCAACGGCAATCATCGAGAGAACACGCATTGGAAAATCTCCGTGAAAGATGTCAATCGGAGGTTTGGTCGCCTCGATGCCGGAACAGGTTCGCTCGTGCGCGAACATTCCCATCGCCTTCGGCGCAGATATTGATTGCTTGATGCGAAAGGACGAAACGCGGAAGAAGTTTTCTGCGCCAATATTTCCGGACGGTTTCGCGGAAGCGCCGATGCGCCCGTTTAAAGCTCTTGCAGATCAAGCTGCGGAGATTTGACCGGGGCGGCAGCCGCGGGAAAGCACAGGCGCATCGTCGTGCCGCGGCCGGGCTCGGAGGCGATGACGAGCTCGCCGCCGTGGGCGGCCATGATCTCGCGGACGATCGACAGGCCGAGGCCGGCGCCGTCGCCTGCGCTGTTGCCGGTCTGAAACGGCTCCAGCAGCTTGTGCTCCGCGCCGCCGGGCAGGCCTGCGCCGTCATCGTTGATCGAGATGCTGCCGCGGCCGAGCGTGGCGACAATGCGCCGCGCGCCACGGGCGTGGATGAGCGCGTTGCCGACGAGGTTGGCGAGCGCACTGCGGATGGCCGCATCCACGCCCTCGACCAGGAACGGACCTTCGTCGGCCCGCTCAAGTGCAAGCTCGATGCCGGCGTCCAGCGCCGAGGGACCGAAATCGGCCAGCACGTCCAGCGTGATCTCGGCGAGATCGATCGGCCGCTTTTCGATCGCGTGATTTTGCAGGCGCGCGAGGTCGAGCATGGCGGAGACCAGCGACGTCAGGCGGCGGACGTCGCGCACCAGCTCGGCCTTCAGTGCCGGATCGGACACGTCGTCGATCTTTGCACGAAGCAGCGTGAGCGGCGTGCGGAGCTGATGGGCGGCATTGCCGAGAAAGCGGCGCTGCATCTTGATATAGGCGTCGATCTCGCCGAAGGCGCGGTTCAGCGCCTCGACCAGGGGTTTCAACTCGGATGGGACTTCGGACAGCGATATCGAACCTTGCGGGGCCGAGGGATCGATCGCGAGCGCGCGGTGCGCGACCCGTTCGATGCCGCGTGAGACGAAACGCGCAGCAAGCGCCGAACCGATCGCGACGGTCGCTGCAAAGGCCAGCGCCACCAGGAGGATCGAGAACATGTTGCGGACGAGGGAGCTCCTTGCAATCCGGCCAAAGCGAACCTGAGGCTCGCCGACCATCGTCGTGAGACGCAAGGAGCCGCGTTGCGCAACGGCGAGACAGAACGTGCTGTTCTGGTCGTGGGTGCTGAAGACGGACAAGCCGACGGGCCCGCGATAAGGGAATGCGAAGGGAAGCGCCGGTCGGTGCTCGCTTCCGTACTCGTTGACGAGATCTCCGACGGATACGACGTACCAGAGGTTCGGGCTATCCGCCTTCAATTCCTCGAGCGCGGGGGTCGGACGTACCGTCAGGTTTTGCCCATCGACATCGGAGGCACGATCGAGAATGGCGGCCACCACCCGGCAGGCCCTGAACTCGCGTTCCTGCATCGGGTACCTCGAGACGAAGATCGCGACCGTGACCAAGAAGATGGTCGTGGCGGCGATGCCGAGCGAGAACGCAAACGTTTGGGCGATCGACCTCATCGCGGCGTTGCCAGCCGCAGGATGTACCCGATGCCGCGCATGCTGCGGATCTCGACGTCGCCGCCGAGCTCGGCCAGCTTCTTCCGCAGGCGCGAGACCTGCGCCTCGAGCGTGTTGGATTCGATCTCGTCGTCGAAGCCGTAGATCTCCTCGATCAGGGCGGCGCGGGTGATGACGCGGTCGCGTCGCATCAGCAGCGCCCCCAGGATCAGCGCCTCGCGCCGGCGCAGCAGGATTCTGGTGTCGGCGACCACCGCCTCGTTGCTGCCGAGGTGCAGCTCGACATTGCCGAGCGACAGCACCGATGGGGCGAGCAGCCGGGGCCGGCGCAGCACCGCGCGCACTCGCGCAATCAATTCCTGCGGCTCGAACGGTTTTCCGAGATAGTCGTCGGCGCCGCCATTGAGGCCCTCGACGATGTCTTCCTTGGCGTCCTTGGACGTCAGCATGATGATCGCAGGGCGGTCGGGCGATTGGCTCAGCGCTGTGACCACCTGGAGCGCATCGCCGTCGGGCAGCATCCGGTCGACGATCGCGAGATCATATTTGAAATTGTCCAGCGCCTGACGGGCATCAGCGATCGAGCCGACGAGGTCGACGATGCCGTGCAATTGCCCGAGCAGGCGGCTGACATAGGCGCCGATCTGCGGTTCGTCTTCGATCACGAGGGAGCGCACGCGGGTCGTCCTTGACTCTGCTGGGGCAACAAAACCCTGACCGTGACGCTCCCTGGCCGAAGTCTGGCGTTTCGGCTCGTGCGCAAGGGTTCCCATTAAGGCAGCGAGCTTGGCGAATAAAAGGCAGGAATGGGTGAGCTCGCGGGCACGGCCCGTCAAGTTTTGAGGGCATGATCGCAGCCCGGCAATGTTGGGGCAATGTTGATCCGGCGGCGTGCTTAGCCAGTGCCGGACGTATCCCCGAGACAGTGAATCGCACCTTGCAATCTTCGGGCAATTTAGCCGGACCAGATGCTGTGGCTCCTAACCACAACAGTCGACTCGGCCTGCAAGGCCGGTCCGGGGCCCCGCAATGAATGATTTCGAAGAAGCCGCTCTCCGCCTAACGGCGACCGCGCGGCGGACCACCGCCTGCCTTGCTGCGCTCGGTGCGATCATGGCGACTGAGCAATCCGCATCGGCGCAGACCGCGTTCACGCTGCCGGCGCCACCATTCGAGCTGCCGATGCTGCCTTCGCCGTCCGGAAGCTGGACCGTCATGGTCGGCATCGGCGGCGAATACACGCCTGACTTCGTCGGATCGAACAACGGCAAGTTTCGTCCGATTCCGATCTTCACCATCCGCCGTGCCGGATCGATCGACCAGTTTCGCGGACCGCGCGACAGCGCCAGCATCGCGTTACTCGACGTCGGCAATTTTCGCGCGGGCCCCGCGTTCAAATACGTCTCGTCGCGCAAGAGCGACAAATATGCGGAGCTGACAGGCCTCGGCAATGTCGACGCCGCATACGAACTTGGCGGTTTCGTCGAATATTATCCGGTCGACTGGCTGCGCCTGCGCAGCGAATTGCGTCAGGGCATGGGCGGCCATACCGGTACCGTGGCCGATGTCTCCGCCGATGTCATCGTCCCGCTGATCCAGAGGCTGACGATCTCGGCCGGCCCGCGCTTCACCTGGAAGAGCACCAAGGCCACCGCGCCGTATTTCGGCGTCGATGCCGCGCGGGCGCTGGCATCGGGGTTGCCGAGATATGACGCCAGAGGCGGTGCGCACTCGGTCGGCTTCGGCAGCCAGATCTCCTACCGCATCAATCCGCAGTGGGAGGTTCACGCCTATGTCGAGTACGAGAAGCTGCTCGGTGACGCCGCAGATAGCCCGCTCGTGAAGCTGCGCGGATCGTCGAACCAGACCACCGTTGGCATCGGGGCATCCTATTCGTTCGATTTCAGGATTCGATGAGCCGTCATGCGCCGCATTGCTTTTCTATGGGTTGGCCTCGCGGCCGCTTGCATCGCCCTCGGCGCGGCCGCGGCGTTCGAGACGCGCGCGAGCCGGCTTCAGGCGATCAAGACCGTGGGCATCGTCTCGGCGATCGGCGAGGAGATGAGCCTGACGCGAGCCGGCCTGACCGGGCTCGACAACGCCGCGCAAAGCGCCTCGATCAGCGCATGGGGGCTGGACGAGCTGATCGTCCAGCAGGCGACGAGGCTTCTCGGCGGGCGTTTTCGCGTGCAGCCGGTGAACTACAGGCGCGCCGCCTTCGCTGCGATCAGGGATTCGGCAGTTGCGCCCGTCAATCTTTTGCGCAGCGATCCGTTCAAGGAGCTGGTTCGTAGCGATGTCACGCCGCAGGGACTGGATGCGTATATCGTCATCACTCGGGCGAGATCCAAGCTTGGAAACGGCCGCAACGTCGAGGGCGTCGGGCTCGCCGAATATCGGACGCTGCTTGCAGACTATGGCCTGATCCACGCGCTGTACGAAGTTCGCGTCATTGACGGCAAGACGTTCGACGTGATCGAGAAGCGCGCGGCCGCGCCGCTCGACAACACCGGCACGGTGCGGATCGCCGGCCCGAGCGGACCAATCGAAGCGACGCTCGAGAGCGCGGCTTCAAGCGAACGGCTGCGCGCGGCGTTAGCGGACCTCATCGTCCGCAGCCTCCCCCTCACGCTGGGCGACATGCACCTGATCGATAGCCAATGACCCTCAGGTCACCGGCGCGGGATTGAACAGCGTGAGATCATTGTGGATGCCCCAGCGGTCCGACCACGGCTTGGTGCGGCCGGAGGCGACGTCGAGGATCAGGCGGAACAGGTCCCAGCCGCATTCCTCGATAGTCTTCTCGCCGGTGGCGATGCTGCCTGAATCGAAATCGATCAGGTCCTTCCAGCGCCGTGCGAGCTCACTGCGGGTCGCGACCTTGATCACGGGCGCGGCCGCGAGGCCATAGGGCGTGCCGCGGCCGGTGGTGAACACCTGCAGCGTCATGCCGGAGGCGAGCTGCAGCGTGCCGCAGATGAAGTCGGAGGCGGGCGTTGCCGCGAACAGCATGCCCTTCTGCGTCGCCTTCTCGCCGGGCGAGAGCACGCCGGTGATAGCGCTCGAGCCGGACTTCACGATCGAGCCGAGCGACTTCTCGACGATGTTGGCAAGGCCCCCCTTCTTGTTGCCGGGCGTGGTGTTGGCGCTGCGGTCGGCGCCGCCGCGGGCGAGATAGGAATCGTACCAGGCCATCTCGCGCACCAGCGCACGGCCGACATCCTCGTTGATGGCGCGCCGGGTGAGTAGCTGGATGGCATCGCGCACTTCCGTGACTTCCGAGAACATCACGGTGGCGCCGGCGCGCACCAGCAGGTCGGCGGCGAAGCCGACGGCGGGATTGGCGGTGACGCCGGAGAAGGCGTCGCTGCCGCCGCATTGAAGGCCGATGACGAGATCGGAGGCCGGGCAGGTCTCTCGCTTGCGGGTGTTGAGCACCTTCATCCGCGCTTCCGCCTGGGTCATGATCGCATCGACGATGGCACCGAAGCCGTCGAAGGCTTCGTCCTGCATGCGGACGATGGCATCGCTGATACCTTCCGGCACCAGGCGCTCGGGCGCGAGCTTCTCGCAGCCGAGGCCGACGACCAGGATCTCGCCGCCGAAATTCGGGTTCAGCGCGAGGTTCTGCAGGGTGCGGATCGGCACCACCGCGTCGGGCGCGGTGATGGCGACGCCGCAGCCATAGGCGTGCGTCAGCGGCACGACATCGTCGACGTTGGGGTACTTCGGCAGCAGCTCGGCACGGATGCGCTTCACCGCATATTCCATCGTGCCCTTGACGCATTGCACGGAGGAGGAGATGCCGAGGATGTTCTTGGTGCCGACCGATCCGTCCGGATTGCGGTAGCCCTCGAAGGTGAAACCTTCGAGCGGTGGCAGCGGCGCGGGCACGGCGGTGGAGATCTCGAGCTTGTCGAGGGCAGGGGCCTCCGGCATGCGGATGCGCGCTTCGTCGACCCATTCGCCGACCAGGATCGGCGAGAGCGCGTAGCCGATGATCTCGCCATAACGGATGATCGGTTCGCCTTCCGCGATGTCGACCAGCGCGGTCTTGTGTCCCTGCGGCACGAAGGCACGCAGCGTCAACCCGCTGGCGAAGCGGGAGCCGGCGGGAAGCCCGAAATCATTGACCACGATCGCGACATTGTCGCGCTCGTTAAGTTTGATGTAGCGGGGCTGCTCTTTCGCTGCGACGTCCTGGTCCATATGCGCTTGCTCCGAAGCCGTAGGTGGGCAAAGGCGCATCGCGCCGCGCCCACCGTGCTTCTCATCGAACGTAAGTGGTGGGCACGCTTCGCTTTGCCCACCCTACGATATCTTTCCCGTGATCAGCCCGGGAACGTATAAGCCGTCTTCACCGTGGTGTAGAACTCGCGCGCATAGGAGCCCTGCTCGCGGGCGCCGTAGCTCGAGCCTTTCCGGCCGCCGAACGGCACGTGATAGTCGACGCCGGCGGTCGGCAGGTTGACCATCACCATGCCGGACTCGCTGTTGCGCTTGTAGTGCGAGGCGTATTTCAGGCTGGTGGTGCAGATGCCGGAGGCGAGGCCGAACTCGGTGTCGTTGGAGATGGCGAGCGCTTCTTCGTAGTTCTTGGCGCGGATGACCGCGGCGACGGGGCCAAAAATCTCCTCGCGCGCGATGCGCATGTTGTTGTTGGCTTCGGTGAACAGTGCCGGCTGCAAATAGTGACCGGGGTTCTCGCGCTTGAGCAACTCGCCGCCGAAGGCGAGCTTGGCGCCTTCGTCCTGGCCGATCTTGATGTAGCGCAGGTCCTGGTCGAGCTGGTTCTGGTCGACCACGGGCCCGATATGCACGCCGGCCTTGAGCGCGTCGTCCACCGACAGGCCCTTCAGCCGCTCGGCCATCGCCGCGACGAAGCGGTCGTGGATGCCCTCCGTGACGATCAGGCGGGAGGAGGCGGTGCAGCGCTGGCCGGTCGAGAAATAGGCGCCGTTGACGGCGACCTCGACCGCGGTCTTGAGGTCGGCGTCGTCGAGCACGACCAGCGGATTCTTGCCGCCCATCTCGAGCTGGAACTTCTTCATCGGGGTCGAGAGCACACAGGCCTGCGCGATCTTGCGCCCCGTCTGCACCGAGCCGGTGAAGGAGATCGCAGCCACGTCGGGGTGGTCAAGCAGGGTCTGGCCGACCACCGAGCCGGAGCCGACCACGAGGTTGAACACGCCGGCGGGAATGCCGGAACGGGTGATGATCTCGGCCAGCGCATGTCCAGAGCCAGGCACCAACTCGGCCGGCTTGAACACCACCGTGTTGCCGTAGCAGAGCGCCGGGGCGATCTTCCAGGCCGGGATCGCGATCGGGAAATTCCAGGGCGTGATCATGCCGACGACGCCGACCGGCTCACGGGTAAGCTCGACGTCGAGGCCGGGACGGACCGAGGCGCCCTTCTCGCCGATCAGGCGCAGCGCTTCGCCGGCGAAGAACGCAAAGATCTGGCCGGCACGCGCGACCTCGCCGATACCTTCCGGCAGCGTCTTGCCTTCCTCACGGGCGAGCAGGCGGCCGAGCTCTTCCTTGCGGGAGAGGATCTCGCCAGAAATCTTGTTCAGCGCGTCATAGCGCTCCTGCGGCGTCGAGCGCGCCCAGGCGGGGAACGCGGCCTTTGCGGCGGCGATCGCCTTCTCGGTCTGCGCCTTGTCGGCCTTGGCGTATTCGCCGACCATGTCGTTGGTGTTGGAGGGGTTGATGTTCCTGGTGACGCCGGAGCCGTCGACCCATTCGCCGCCGATGAAGTTCTTCAGGATCGCAGTCATCGTTTCCTCCAGAGTATTTTAACGAACGAGGCAGGGACGCTTGTCGTCGAAGGTCCAGCCGGGGATCAGGTCCTGCATGGCAATAGCGTCATCCCGGGCGCCAAGTCCATGCTTCTTGTAGAGCTCATGCGCGGCCTCGATGGCGGCGCGGTCGATCTCGATGCCGAGGCCCGGCCTGTCAGGCACGGCGATCTTGCCGCCCCTGATCTGGAGCGGCTCTTTCGTCAGGGCCTGGCCGTCCTGCCAGATCCAGTGGGTGTCGATCGCGGTGACCTTGCCGGGGGCGGCGGCGCCGACATGGGTGAACATGGCCAGCGAAACGTCGAAATGGTTGTTGGAGTGCGAGCCCCAGGTCAGGCCGTTGTCACGGCAGGTCTGGGCGACGCGCACCGAGCCTTGCATGGTCCAGAAATGGGGATCGGCCAGCGGAATGTCCACCGCGCCGAGGCGCAGCGCATGGGAGAGCTGCCGCCAGTCGGTCGCGATCATGTTGGTCGCGGTCGGCAGGCCGGTGGCGCGGCGGAACTCGGCCATGATCTCGCGGCCGGAGAAGCCGGCCTCCGCGCCGCAAGGATCCTCGGCATAGGCGAGGGTGCCGTGCATGTCCTTGCAGAGGCTGATCGCCTCGTCGAGCGACCAGGCGCCGTTCGGGTCGAGCGTGACGCGCGCGTTCGGGAAACGCTTTGCAATGGCGGTGACGGCCTCGATCTCCTGCTCGCCGCGGAGCACGCCGCCCTTGAGCTTGAAATCGGCAAAGCCGTAATGGTTGTGGGTGGCCTCCGCGAGCCGCACAACGGTCTCGGGCGTCATCGCCTCCTTGTGGCGGAGGTTGAACCATTCCGCCTTGCCGGTCTCGCCTGCGACATAGTCGAGCTTCGACTTGCTGATATCGCCGACGAAGAAGAGATAGCCGAGCGTCTCGACGTGCTTGCGCTGCTGGCCTTCGCCGAGCAGGGCGGCGACCGGCAGGTTGAGATGCTGGCCGAGCAGGTCGAGGAGGGCGGATTCGATCGCGGTGACCGCGTGGATCATCACCCGCAGGTCAAAGGTCTGCTTGCCGCGGCCACCCGCGTCGCGGTCGGCGAAGGCGGTGCGGACGTCGGCCAGGATGTTGTTCATCGCGCCGATGGTCTTGCCGATCACGAGATCGCGCGCGTCCTGAAGGGTCTGCCAGATCTTCTGCCCGCCCGGCACCTCGCCGACGCCGGTGTGACCGGCATTGTCGGTAAGGATGATGATGTTGCGGGTGAAGAACGGCGCATGCGCGCCGCTGAGGTTGAGGAGCATGCTGTCGCGGCCTGCGACCGGGATCACCTGCATCGCCGTGACAACCGGTGCGCCAGCGACTGACGCGCCTAAAATCTCAGTCGGGGCCATCGCACGCTCCTCCCTGTTTACTGGCCTTATTCTGCCGCCTGTTGTGACGATCGGATGGCAGGCAGCTTCTTCACCAGCGCGGTCAGCTCCGCGATCTCGTGCTCGGTGAGATCGGTCAGCGGCGGACGGACCGGGCCGGAATCGCGGCCGATCACCTTCATGCCGGCCTTGATGATCGAGACCGCATAACCCTTCTTGCGATTGCGGATCGCGATCAGCGGCAGGATGAAGTTCTTCAGGCCGGCATGGATGGTCTCATGGTCGCGCTTGCGCACGGCAGCGTAGAAATTGGTGGCGAATTCCGGCACGAAGTTGAACACGGCCGAGGAATAGGTCGTCACGCCCATGTCGAGATAGGGCAGCGCGAAGGTCTCCGCAGTCGGCAGGCCGCCGACATAGGTGAGGCGGTCGCCGAGCTTGGTGTAGACGCGAGTCATCAGCTCGATGTCGCCGATGCCGTCCTTGTAGCCGACGAGGTTCGGGCAGCGCTCGGCAAGGCGCGCGAGCGTATCGGGCTGAAGGATGGCGTTGTCGCGGTTGTAGACGATGACGCCGATCTTGACGGAGGCACAGACCGCCTCGACATGGGCAGCAAGGCCTTCCTGCTCGGAATGGGTGAGATAGGGCGGCAGCAGCAGCAGGCCGTCGGCGCCGGCCTCCTCGGCACCAACAGCGATCTCGCGGGCGATCGCGGTGCCGTAGCCGGTGCCTGCGAGCACGGGCACGCGGCCCTTGGTCTCGTCGACGGCGACCTTCACGATCTGCGGAACCTCCGATGGCGTCAGCGAGAAGAACTCGCCGGTGCCGCCGGCGGCGAAGAGACCTGCAACGTCGTAGCCGCACAGCCAGTCCATGTTGGCGCGGTAGGTCGCTTCGTCGAAGGAGTAGTCCGCCCTAAACGGCGTGACGGGGAAGGACAGGAGGCCCGATCCGATCTTCTGGGCCATTTCCTGCGGGGTCATCTTGCTCACGGGCGCTGCTCCCTTCGTGCGTGTTGTGGAGGACGCAAGCCTGCGCGTCCATGCGCCGTGGTTTAGGAGACCGTTCGATGCGCGTCCAAGCCAAAGCCTATATCGACCGATGCGGATTGAGCATCAATCCTCCGTCAGCTCCGCGGAGGACAATTCGCCGGCGATTTTGACCAGCGCCGACAGCAGCGGATTCTCGTCCTCGCGCCGCCACACCATGAATAGCTCGACGGGCACCCGGGTGCGCAACTTCAGCGGGCGCAGCCGCACGTCGGAGATCTTCAGGCTCGCGGCCGCTGCCGGCACGATGGCAAGGCCGAGGCCGGCGCGCACCATCGCGAGGATCGAGTGGATCTGGCTGAGATGCTGAACGTAGCGCGGCAGCACGTCGGCGCGGGTGAACAGCGCCACCAAGAGGTCGTGGAAGTAGCGGCTCTCATAGGGCGAGTACATCACGAACGGCTGGTCGTCGAAATCCTTGATGGTGATGCTGTCGGCATTCGCGAGCGGATGCTTCTTCGGGATCGCTGCGAGCAGGGGCTCGGCGACGACGCGGCGGCTGGCAAGCTCGGGCCGCGCGATCGGCGGCCTCAGCAGGCCGGCGTCGATCTGGCCTGATGTCAGCGCCTCGAACTGGTCGCCTGACACCATCTCCTTCAACGAGAAATCGACCTCCGGCAATTTGGCGCGGCAGGCGGCGACGAGCTCCGGCAGGAAACCGTAGGCGGCGGCCGCGGTGAAGCCGATCTTCAGCGAGCCGGTCTTGCCGAGCGCGATGCGGCGGGCGACCTGCGAGGCGCTTTCGGCAAGCTTGAGGATGCGCCTCGCCTCCGGCAGGAAGCTGCGTCCCGCCGCGGTCAGGCGTACCGAGCGGCTGGTGCGCTCGAGCAGAGGCGCGTCGATGATGTGCTCGAGCACCTGGATCTGCCGGGATAGCGGCGGCTGGGTCATGTTGAGCCGCGCGGCGGCGCGGCCGAAATGCAATTCCTCCGCCACCGTGACGAAACAGCGGAGCTGGTTGAGGTCGAACATCGATACATGCCTTAGATGGATAAGGCGTTTCCCTGGCACTTCTAGCATCGATCATCCCCAAAACAAAGACGGCGGCCGTGAAGCCGCCGTTGAGTTGCCTGGTCGAGCTCCCATGGGAGCTCTCAGGAGGAACGTTTGAGCGTCACCCGCTCGATCTTGCCGACGATGGCGAGATAAGCGAACGCCGCCACCAGCGCGTTGAGCCCGACGAACACCAGCGCGCCGTTGAACGAGCCGGTCGCGGCCAGGATGTAGCCGATCACGATCGGGGTGGTGATCGAGGAGAGGTTGCCGAAGGTGTTGAACAGGCCGCCGGAGACGCCACCGGCTTCCTTGGGGGAGGTGTCGGAGACCACCGCCCAGCCGAGCGCGCCGATGCCCTTGCCGAAGAAGGCGAGCGCCATGAAGCCGACCACCAGCGCCTGTCCCTCGACATAGTTGCAGGCGATGATCGACATCGACAGCAGCATGCCGCCGACGATCGGGATCTTGCGCGCCATGGTCAGCGAGCCGGTTCTGCGCAGGATCGCGTCGGAGATGATGCCGCCGAGCACGCCTCCGATGAAGCCGCACAGCGCGGGCAGCGTCGCGACGAAGCCGGCTTGCAGGATCGACAGGCCGCGCTCCTTGACGAGGTAGACCGGAAACCAGGTCAGGAAGAAATAGGTCAGCGTGTTGATGCAGTACTGGCCGAGATAGACGCCGAGCATCATGCGGTTGGAAAGCAACTGGCGGATGTGGTCCCAGCCGGAGCCGGCCTCGGGCGCACGCTCGCGCAGTTGATCGTCCTTGGGCGCGTCGAGATCGACCAGCGCGCCGCCGTCCTTGATGTAGTCGAACTCGGCGTCGTTGATCGAAGGATGCTCCTTCGGGCCATAGATGGTCTTGAGCCAGACGAGGCCCATCACGATGCCGAGCGCGCCCATCACGAAAAACACGAAGCGCCAGCCGTAAGCGTGCGCAATCCAGCCCATCAGCGGCGCGAAGATCACGGTGGCGAAGTACTGACCGGAGTTGAAGAAGGCCGATGCGGTGCCGCGCTCATTGCCCGGAAACCAGGCCGCGACGATGCGGGCGTTGGCGGGAAAGGACGGTGCTTCCGCGACCCCGACAAGGAGGCGAAGCGCGAACAGCACGACGACGGCAGCGCCGGCGCTGAGAAAGCCGACCCAGCCCTGCATCAGCGTGAACAGCGACCAGATGATGATGCTGAAGGCATAGACGAGGCGCGAGCCGTAGCGGTCGAGCAGCCAGCCGCCCGGCACCTGCGCCACGACGTAGGACCAGCCGAAGGCCGAGAAGATCCAGCCCATGGCGACGGGATCGAGATGCAGCTCTTTCGAGAGCGCGGGACCCGCGATCGAGAGTGTGGCGCGGTCGGCATAATTCACGGTGGTGACCAGGAACAACATGGTCACGATGAACAGCCTGACGCGAGACCTCCTCACGTCCGCTGCGGACACTACTGCGCTCATCACGCGCCTCCTTAGAACTCGAAACGTTTCCTCAAGGCGACTCCTAGAGGCGCGCGCGGCAAAGTGTCCAAGTTCAAGGGAGTATCGATCGATGCCGTTTTTGGATTGATGGAACGGCAGGTGGAGGGAACGATGTTGGCGTAACGAGAATCTGCGAGCAGTGGTGATACGCGAGATGATGCCGCCCACACCGCTGTCATTCCCCGCGAAGGCGGGGAATCCAGTACGCCGCGGGCTCGCGATTCAATCACTGCTGTCACGGCGTACTGGATCGCCCGCCTGCGTGGGCGATGACACCGAAAGTGTCGAGGCAGCGCGGCCTACTGCTGCGCGCTCGGCGGCAACTGCGGCAGAAATCCCCGCGTCACGTTCGGCGGCACCGCATCGAGCCCGAGCACGGCGCTCGCGGCCGGCAGCGCCGCATCCGCCATCGCGGCATGACCTTCGGCGCTCGGGTGCACGGCGCCGCCATAGACGGCGGAGAGCACGCCCCAGGTCGCGTCGTGGATGTCGGTCGGCTGGCTCGCCGCCGGCAAGCCTTGCGGATAGGTCATCGCCGCGAAATAGCTGTCATTGGCGTCGCGGATCCAGCGCGCGCGAGGCAGGTAGGCGCGATATTCCGAGGCGCCGCGGCCGCACAGCATCGGTTGGCTCGCCGCGCTGACGATATCAGGATTGAAGCTCTGGCCGTTCTCGGCAAAGCAGCTGCGGTCGAATTCGGGATCGTTGCCCGAATGGGCGCAGAAGCCGTGGTCGGCGAACGCGGCCTGGTGCGCGTCGACGAAGGTCATGCGGTCGGCCTCGGGATCGCGGCACAGCGCGCCGCGGGTGCAGGTGGCGAGCCCCTTCAGCTGCGGCAGGAATTCGGTGTCGACGAAGGTGGAGATGCGGGCGAGGCGCTGCGGATCGGCGTTGAACGACGGGTGGATGTCGAAGCCGGCACGGCCGCCACGGCAGGGCACGCCGCCGTCGGCGAGCGCAGGATTGGCGTAGGAGACATAGACCACATGCGAGAGGTCGCCTCCGACGAGAGGCTTCAGCGCCTCGCGCAGCTTGACGAAGTTCTGCGGCAGCTCGCGCTGTAGCGCGTCGCGGGAATCATCAACGCCGGCCATCACGCCGGAGCGGCGGAACAGCGCCCGTTCGGTCGCGGTGTCGACGATGACGTCGGCGACCAGGCCGGAGAAATAGACGTCGTTGGCGCCGACCGACAGCAGCACGAGATCGAGCGTGCGCTCGGGCTGGCGTTTCTTTGCCGCGGTGAGTGCTTCGCGCAGCTCGGCGACCTGGGCGGTCACGCTGGTGTTGCAGACGCCGGTCTTTGCCGGGCGGGCATTCGCGGGCGCGCTGCGAGCCGAGCAGCCCGTCGCCAATGCTGGCTCCGGTGCAGGCGAGCGGCAGGTAGGTCACGGCGATGTGGGTGTAGCGCACCGCGAGCGCCAGCGCGGTGCGCGTCTGGTAGCTGTACAGCGAGCGGTGGCAGGGCGCGTTGAACCAGAGCGCGCTGTAGCGTTGCCAGTTGGCGAGCGTATCCGGCGCCTCGCAGGCGCGGCCGCCCTTGAAGCCGTGGCGGCTCGGCCGGTAATACTGCGCGCCTGCGGTGCCGAGATAGGAGCGGAAGCAAAAACCTTCGTCCGACAGTGCCAGCGGCCGGTCCGGATTGCCCTCGCCGGAGGCGATGCTGTCCCCGAGGCCGGCGACGAAGATGTCGCGGACCTGGATCTCGGTCTGGACACGCTGGGTCGGGTCCGAGCCGGCGGAGACATCGACGGTCGCAACCGTCTGCTTGCCGTAGCGGACGCGCAAATTGATCGGCTCGGCGCAGTCGAAGGTCGAGGCTTGCGGTCCGTCGCCGTCGTCGAACGACCAGGCGCAGGTGGCGCCGACCGGCACCGCGCCGGTCAGGCGTACCGTCACCGGATGGTCGATCGGTGTAATGTAGTTCTCTTTGACGTTGTCGCGGGTGCAAGGCTGGTTGACCCGGCCCTGGAGGTCGATGCACAGGCGGTTGACCATATTGCGGGCCCAGCCGCGGCCCTCGCTCTGGAGCTCCAGCGATTGTTCGGCGGCAAGGATGCTGCGGTTACGCGCGTTCTCGACATGGAGCAGGAAGTCGCGCTCCTCACGGAACAGCCGGAAGCGGTTACGCACCTCCCAGGAAATCTGCATGGTGCCGGCGTCCTGCGCGGCGGCGCGCTCGGGCAAAGCAGTCAGGATGCCGGCAAGCAGCACGGCGCCTGCCGAGAGGGTGCGAAGGAATACGGTGATCATGGCCCGCGTCTTCAACGGCAAAGTTGAGGCGGAAATAAGAGAGGATTGCGCCTCGGCCTGCAACCTTTGCCTGATGATTTCCGGGACGCCTTAGGCGGCTCAGCGCTTGCTGGCCTGCCGCAGCAGCCGCTCGCGCTCCATCGGCGTCACCTCCTTGGGCAGGTTGGCCTGCGCGCAGGCTTCCGCCAGCCGCCGCCGCTCCTGCCACGGCGCGACCACATTCATCCAGAGCTCGCGCGTGCCCATGATGGAGATGGCCAGGCCGAACGGGATCACGAAATAGAGAATGCGGAACACCAGCAGCGTGGCCAGAAGCTCCTCGCGGCCGAACTGGGGCAGCGCCACCAGCATGGCGGCATCGAACACGCCGATCGAGCCGGGGGCGTGGCTGGCAAAGCCGATCAGGGTCGCCAGGATGAACACGACCGCGAGCGACATGAAGTCGATCGGCGGGTTGGACGGCATCAAGAGGTACATCGCCGTGGCGCAGAAGCCGAGATCGACGACGCCGATCAGGATCTGCACCAAGGTCAGCGGCGCCGAGGGCAGCACCACCTTCCAGCCCTTCTGGCCGAGTTCGCGGCGCTTCTCGCCCATGCAGAGCCAGACCAGATAAGCGCCGATCGATGCGAGGCCGCCGAGCGCGATCAACCGGTTGAGCGACGAGGGGAGCTGATCCATCGAGGAGGCCGCATCCGGATGGATGGCCATGCCGATCGAGAGCACGAAGATGTTACCGAGCCAGAAGGTCAGGCCCGACAGGAAGCAGATCTTCGCGACGTCGATCGCATTCAGCCCGTAGTCCGAATAGATCCGGAAACGGATCGCTCCGCCGGTGAAGACGGTGGCGCCGATGTTGTGGCCGATCGAATAGGACGTGAAGCTGGAGAGCGCCGCGATGCGATAGGGCACGTGCTTCTTGCCGATCGTTCGCAGTGCAAAAAAGTCGTAGAAGGTCAGCGTACAGAACGCAAAGAATACGCAGACCGCCGCCAGCCCGATGTTGCCGCGGGGAATCTCGGTCAATGCGGTCAGGATGACCCCGGTATCGATGCCCTTGAGGGTCCGCACCAGCGTGGTGATCGCGAAGGCGATGATGAAGACGCTTGCGGCAATGCCGAGCCGTCGCCAGCCGATCCATCTCTTGAAGCCGCGTTTCAGCGCGGGCAGCAGTCCGTGCATTCATCCTCCCGGCAGGGGGCAACACCGACCCGGCCGGATTGGCCAGTCGGGCGCGACCACGGCCAAAGGCAAGCATCGATCGCTAGACATGATCCAGCTCATTTAAGGCAAAAACACCGGCTTGTGCAGCCCTTGACAACAATAGGTTCTGCGTTGGATTGGCCACTTTTGTCATATGCGGTTCATATCGGCTGCGCGTTAAGCATATGAGTCGTGAAGCCGACTCCGCTCGCGGCTTTAATGTGGCACATGATTTCGAATCCTGGCGCCGTCCGCATTGTTCCAGCGCAAGCGGGTACCTGGCCCTTTTGGAACGTCGATGCCGCGTGCTCGTTAGGCTCCATCAGCAATCGAGCATGGCGGAATATCCGGCTTTTCGTCCAAGCCGGCGCCTCCGTGTTCCCAAGACCCGAGGAGGATCGGAACGATGGGACTGTTCACAAAGGACATCAAGACCATGAACGATCTGTTCGTGCATCAGCTCCAGGACATCTATTATGCCGAGCAGCAGCTCACCAAGGCGCTGCCGAAAATGGCAAGCAGGGCCACAGATCCGCAGCTGAAACAGGGCTTTTTGACGCACCTTGAGGAAACCAACCAGCACGTCGCACGACTCGAGGAAGTGTTCAAGATGCACGGCGTCGCCGTGAAGGCGGTCGACTGCCCGGCCATCGACGGCATCATCGAGGAAGCCGACGAGACCGCCGGTGAGGTTGCGGACAAGGCGGTGCTGGATGCGGCGCTGATCAATGCGGCCCAGGCCGCCGAACATTACGAGATCGTCCGCTATGGCAGCCTGATCGCCTGGGCCAAGCAGCTCGGCCGCAACGATTGTGCGGCGGTGCTCGCCAAGACGCTCGAGGAAGAAAAGGCGACCGACAAGAAGCTGACGACGCTCGCTGAGAGCAAGGTGAATCTGCGCGCGGCGAGCTGACGACGTTTGGCTGACACGCGCCGCGCGGTGGTCCGCGCGGCGCGCTGTTTGGCGGGGGCATCCGGCCGGCATGATCGGCCTCGGTGCGCCGGCGCGAGGATGAACAATGTGAGTGATCACACACATCTTCCATTCACCAATCCCCGAACAGGCTTGTAGCCGGTTACCGATCGTCCACCACTGTCGGCTCAAGTGCCGGTCGATAGGGGCCGGCAATGTATCAAGTTCTCTACTGTCTCACCGACGAGCATGATTGGCGACTCGTCGCGCTTGGCGGCGCCGTGTGTCTGCTCGCCAGCGCCGCGGCGATCAGCCTGTTTCAGCGCGCACGCGCCACGCACGGCCCCGGGCGTCTGGCCTGGATTGCCCTCGATGCGGCCGTCAGCGGATGCGGCATCTGGGCGACGCATTTCATCGCGATGCTTGCCTACGGGCCGGGCGGCGCCGGCGCCTACAACATCCCGGTGACAATTCTCTCGTTGGTGCTTGCGATCTCCGTGACCTTCGTGGGGCTGAGCATCGCCGTATCGTCATCGCGCCCGGTGTGGATCGTTCTCGGCGGCGCCATCGTCGGCACGGGTGTCGCGGCGATGCATTACACCGGCATGGCGGCGCTGGAGATGCCGGCACGGGTGCATTGGATCGGAAGCACGGTTGCCGCCTCGGTGCTGTTCGGAATCGTCTTTGCTGCTTTCGCATTGTTCATTGCCGCCCGGCGCGACGACCTCTCGCATGCGCTGACGGCGACCAGCCTGCTGACGGTCGCCATCGTCTCGCATCATTTCACCGCGATGGGCGCGGTGCTGCTGACGCCGGACCCGACGCTCGCGATCAGCGGGCTCTCCATCCCGCCGGCCTCGCTGTCCTTCCTCACCGCCAGCGCCGCCGTCGCGATCATCGCGATTGCGCTCGTGGCCGCGCTGCTCGACCGCCGCGCCAAGGGCGAATTGGGCCGCCAGCAGATCGTGTTGGACAGCGCGCTGGAGAACATGTCGCAGGGACTGTGCATGTTCGATGCCGACGGCAAGATCATCCTGTTCAACGAGCGCTATGCCGCGATGCTCCGTCGTACCGACATCCTGCTCACCGGCAGGCTGCTGGTCGACGTGCTCAGGGAAGAGCAGGCCAAGGGCCAGTGGCAGGGCGACGCCGATGAATTCTTCGCGCGCCTCATCGCCGAC
Source organism: Bradyrhizobium sp. USDA 4354 (assembly GCF_054060315.1). Lineage (NCBI taxonomy): Bacteria > Pseudomonadati > Pseudomonadota > Alphaproteobacteria > Hyphomicrobiales > Nitrobacteraceae > Bradyrhizobium > Bradyrhizobium sp. USDA 4354. The sequence goes on from NZ_JBSSDC010000001.1 coordinate 4,298,235, forward strand.
GCACGCGAGGGCCGCACCACGACCGACGTCGTCAACCGGTTCGGCCGCTCCATCCGGGTCGTCAACCAGCCGATGCAGGGCGGCGGCTGGGTTGCGACTTTCGAGGACATTACCGAATGGCTGGAGGCGCAGGCCAAGATATCGCACATGGCCCGCCATGACGCGCTGACCAGCCTGCCGAACCGGGTGCTGTTCCACGAAGAGCTCGAGCAGGGGCTGCGTCGGACCAAGTCGGGCGACCAGCTCGCTGTGCTCTGTCTCGATCTCGATCACTTCAAGGACATCAACGACTCGCTCGGCCATCCCATCGGCGATGCGCTGCTCAAGGAGGTCGGCCGCAGGCTGCAGGCCACCGTCGGCGAGAACGACACCGTGGCGCGGCTCGGTGGCGACGAGTTCGCGGTGGTCCAGATCGGACGTTCCGAGGAGACCGCTGCGAGGTCCCTTGCCGGCCGCCTCGTCGAGGTGATCTCGGCGCCTTACGAAATCGACGACCATCAGATCGTGATCGGTGTTTCGATCGGCATCTCACTGTCGCCGCAGGACGGCAGCAATCCCGACGAGCTGTTGAAGAACGCCGATCTTGCGCTCTACCGCGCCAAGGCGGATGGCCGCGGCACCTATCGCTTCTTCGAGACTGGCATGGATGCGCGCGCTCAAGCGCGGCGCCTGTTGGAAATGGATCTGCGCGCGGCGCTGCAACGCAACGAGTTTCAGGTTTATTATCAGCCGATCCGTGACGTCGCCAGCGGTCGTGTGGTTGCCTTCGAGGCGCTGTTGCGCTGGAACCATCCGCAACGCGGGCTGATCGCGCCCATCAGCTTCATTCCGCTCGCCGAGGAGACCGGGCTGATCGTTCAGCTCGGTGAGTTCGTGCTGCGCTCCGCCTGCACCGACGCAGCCACTTGGCCCGACGACGTCGATGTCGCCGTCAATTTATCGCCGGTGCAGTTCAAGAGCCCGAACCTGATCGCGTCCGTGACCGAAGCGCTGGCCACCTCGGGGCTTGATGCGCGCCGTCTCGAGCTCGAGATCACCGAATCGGTGCTGCTCCAGAACAGCGAGGCGACGCTCACGACCCTCCACGAGCTGCGCGCCATGGGCGTGCGGATCTCGCTCGACGATTTCGGCACCGGCTATTCGTCGCTGAGCTATCTGCGCAGCTTCCCGTTCGACAAGATCAAGATCGACCGCTCCTTCGTGTCGGAGCTGGCGACGCGCGAGGATTCCATGGCGATCATCCGCGCGGTGACCGGCCTCGGCCGCAGCCTCGGCATCGTCACCACGGCGGAAGGCGTCGAGAACGACGTGCAGCTCGAGCTGCTCCGGCGCGAAGGCTGCACTCAGGCGCAGGGTTATCTGTTCAGCAAGCCGCGGCCGGCGTCCGACGTGGCGATGATGCTGGACCGCCCGCGGCTGCGCGCGTCGGCGTAAGGATTAGCCGCGGCGCAGCGCGAAATGCGCGCCGCAGAACGCCATCACGGCACCGAGGCACAGGGCGGCAAGCCCGGCGAGCACGCCCGAGACGGTCGGGATCGGGCTCGGCGCCGAGGCCGCCTGGCCCGCCCCCGCAAGCAAGAGCACGCCGACCGCGATCAGGAACTGCCGCATCCGCTGCGGGATCTGGCCGGAGACGGCGCTCTGCATCAAGCTCGCCGTGAAATAGCCGCCGGAGAAGCCGACCGTGGCGATCAGCCACCAGGCGATCGCGGCGCCCGCGGGGATGAACTCATGCGTGTTGGGACGCCAGAGGCCGCCGAGGTCGAGACCGTAGCGCGCGCCCAGCATGTGCACCGCGAGCGCGAGCAACACGCCGGAGATCATTGCGGCGCCGAGAATCAGGCGGCGCGGAAAAAAGGTCGTCTCAGCCATGCCCCGCTTGTAGGATGGCTGGAGGCGATCGCGCAAGCCGATCGCGAACGGGATCAATGGTCGATATGCGGGGAGCTGAAGCTGGTTCGGCCACGAGCTACGCCTACAAGGCCTCGCTGATCGGCTCGGCGCATCGCTTCGAGCTGACGGAGGAGGGATTGTCCTGGCACATCGCCGGACGCTCGGGCCTGTGGCGCTACGACGAGATCTCGGCGATCCGGCTGTCGTTCCGCCCCGTATCGATGCAGCAGCACCGCTTTCGCGCCGATGTCAGCCGCGCCGGCGGCGGCCGCATCGCGATCCTGTCGACGAGCTGGCAGACCGCGGCCCTGATGGCGCCGCAGGACAGCGGCTTTCGCGATTTTCTCATCGAGCTCCATGCGCGGATGGCGAAAGCGGGCAGCCGCGCCGAATTGACCGCAGGTCTCGGTCGCAAGACCTATGCGGCGGTGCTGGCATTGCTCGCGGTGCTGACTGTGGCGATGGCCGGGCTGTTGATCCGCGCGCTTCTGATCGGTGAATTCGCCGGCGTGCTGTTCATCCTCGGCTTTGCCGCGCTGTTCGCCTGGCAGGTCGGTGGCTTCGTCCGGCGCAACCAGCCGCGGAGCTATAGTCTTGATTGCGTGCCGAAGACCTTGCTGCCTTAGCTTCGCCGCACGCTACTCTGTCGAGTCAAAATCCTCTTCCTTGGTGCCGAGCAGCGACACGATCGTGCGCAGGCCGGAATCGAGCTGCTCGGGCGAAGGCGGGGCGAGGGCGAGCCGCACCGCGTTCGGCGCGTGACCATGCGCGATCGCGAAGGTCGAGGACGGTGTCAGCGCGATGCCCCGCCTTGCTGCTGCGGCGACGAAGGTCTGCGAGCGCCAGTGCGTCGGCAGCGTCAGCCAGAGATGATAGGAGCGCGGATCGGCGGCGAGCTGGTAGCCGGCCAAGAGCCTCGCGGCGGTCTGCTGGCGCCGCGCGGCGTCGATGCGCTTCAGACGCGTCAGCTCGGCGACGGTGCCGTCGGCCATCAGCCGCTGTCCGGCCGCCAGCGCGTGGCCGGAGGCGATCCAGCCACCGGTGCGGACCGCGCTCATCACGCTTTCGCGTAAGTGAGGCGGCGCGACCAGGATGCCGAGCGCAAGGCCCGGCGCGACCTTCTTGGATAGGCTGTCGATCACGATGCAGCGGTCGGGCCCGAGCGCGGCCAGCGGCGTGTCGTCGGCAAGGAAGCCGTAGACGGCGTCCTCGATGATGGTGAGATCGAGCTTTTCGGCAACGCGCATGATGTCGGCGCGCCGCGCCGCGTTCATGGTGACGCCGAGCGGATTCTGGATGATGGGCTGCAGATACAGCGCCGACAGGTGGGCCTCGCGATGCGCCTTCTGGATGGCGTCGGGTCGCGCGCCGAATTCGTCCATCGGAATCGGGACCAGCGTCACACCGAGCCGCGCGGCGATGCTCTTGACGTAAGGATAGGTCAGCGCCTCGACACCGCAGCGGCCACCGGTCGGAACGAGTGCCGCGAGCGCGGCCGCGAGCGATTGCTTGCCGTTGGCGGTGAAGAAGATCTGCTCGGGCTGAGGCGCAAAATCCTTGCGCGCGAGATAGGCGGCGGCAGCGACGCGCGCACTCTTCGTGCCGGTGCTGGTCGAAACGCGCAGCGCGGATTCGAGCGCGTCGATGCGCTCGAGCCCCGCAAGGCTCTTGGCGATCATCGCCCATTGCTGCGGCAATAGCGGATAATTGATCTCGAAATTGACGCGCGCCTCGACAGGCTCGCTCATCGTTTGGACGGGACGCCTGACGTCGCCGGAGATGAACGTGCCGCGCCCGACTTCGCCGACCACGAGCCCGCGTCGGAGCAATTCGGTATAAACCCGGCTCGCGGTCGAGACCGCGATGCCACGGTCATAGGCAAAATTGCGCTGCGGCGGCAGCCGGTCGCCGGGCCTTAACGTGCCGTTAGTGATATCGGCCGCAATGGCATCGGCAAGCTTCACGTACTCGAACTTGGACATTATTGCACCGAGAGCAATGTTTTACTTGCTCCGAGGAGTGTACTGGAGCATTTAAGTTCCATCAAGTCCATCAAGTTCCGCGATTGAGCCGAGGGGAGCGAGAGCAATCCGACGGCAAATGAGGTGCAGGCGCCCACAAGCGTCCGCGCCAACGGCATCGGCTTCGCCGCGCGGGACGACAGGCCGGAGAAGAAAAATGACCACGATCTCGCAAACTGCCGGGCGGAGCTTACGCCCATCCTCGTCGGGCGGATTTTTCACTGCGCTCGCCCATGGCGTCTCTGCACTGTTCAACCGCCTGGAGCGCCGCTCCGCCGTCAAGACGCTGAACGAGCTCGACGACCGCGCCCTGCGCGACATCGGCATCACGCGCAGCCAGATCGAGGACGCGGTGTACGGGCAGTTCAAGACCGAGCTGTCGCGGTATCTGTGATCTCCTTCGACTGCGCGTTCCTCGCGTGTCCCGGACGCGCTGCAGCGTGAAACGCTGCTGCGCAGAGCCGGGACCCAGCGACCGCACTCGCTGATGCATGGGGCCCGGCTCTGCAGCGCATCGTCGAAGAGACGCTGCGCTGCGTCCGGGGCACGAGAGCGAAGTTGTTGCGCGCAACTGTCTCAACATCGTCATTGCGAGCCAACGGGTCCGCGCGAAGCGCGGCCCGATGACAGGCTCCGCGAAGCAATCCAAAGTCTTTCTGCGGAGGCAGTACCCACCGTCATCCTGAGGTGCGAGGCGTGCGATGCGGACGCATCGCAGGCCGAGCCTCGAAGGATGAACGGCCGAGATGCAGCCGGGCGTCGCCCTTCGAGGCTCCCCACGCGACGCGTTGCGTCGCATGGAGAGCACCTCAGTGTGACGGTCATAGATTGGTGCTCGCGGCATAGGTATTGATTTCCCAACAATCGACACACCTTCGCATCCTCGCGGCTCATTTCGCCCGAGCTTTGCTTCCGTCATCTCACCCTCAACTGAAAGAGGGCGCAGGGAAGGCCGGGAGCCGGCTGGCACCCGCGGTCCACTGTGCGAGGTTTGCAGTCAGAAAATCTGCACAGCGGCATACAGGTGAAGCCAGGACATCCCAGCCTTCCCTGCGCAGTGGTTTGACGGCTTATGTCGCGCTCTCCCCGGGGAGCGATGCACTATTGCCCCCGTCGCCTTGCGGATGGCTGATGCGCGTGCCCGGTCGGGCAACACACATCACCGCAAGACTTGGCGCACAGACCCCGGGCGCCAGGACCACACGATTTTGCCGTACGCCAGTCACACCGGTCGTGTGCGCGAGGCCCTTGCTCACGGTTGCCCGCCCTGCAAAACCCTTCGCGCCGACGTGACCCGCGTCCACCGCCGCCCAGCCCGCGTTCGTGACGATCGCGATACGCCCCTCTTCCTTGGGCCGGGTTGCGGCGACACAAATGCCGTTTCCGAATTTCGGTAAAGTGGAATATTTTTGACGAAGCGTCTTGACCGATGCTTTGGGTGTTTTGCCCGACGGGCGATACAGGGTCTTGTAGCCCGGATGAGCGGAGCGATATCCGGGATTCGCGGCGCGAGCGGCCATGGGCCCCGGCTCTGCAGCGCATCACTTCGTGCTGCGCAGCGTCCGGGGCACGAGAGCGGAGTCTGCTATGACGACACTCAGTGCCTCACCACCAGCACCGAGCATTTGGCGTAGCGCACGACGTGCCCCGCGTTGGAGCCGAGGAAATAGGTGCGCATCGCCGGCCGGTGCGAGGTCATGACGATCAGGTCGGCCTTCATGTGCGCGGCTTCCTCCAGGATCTCGTGATAGATGCCGCCCTGGCGCACCACGCTCGATATGCGGGAAGGCTCGATGCCGGATTCGCGCGCGACGATGGCAAGCGCTTCTTCCGAGGTCTGGCGCTGCTGCTCGTCGAAATCGGCCGGGACATATTCGGCCAGCATCACCGGTGTCATCGGCAGCACGTTGAGCAGGCGCACCATGCCGCTCCAGGTCTGCGACAACGTCGCCGCGGTCGCGATCGCCGGCTTGGCCAGATCGGTGTCGGCGAGGTCGATGGGCACGAGGATGGACTTGAACATCTGCGCCTCCCTGTGAACCAGGCTGGATCAACCGGTCGAGACGGCGCCCGCGCGTCTCTAGCCCGATCGAAGCAGCTTGGGGCTGACGAACAGCACCAGCTTGCCGCGGCGGTAGGCCACGTCCTCCCAATCCTTGACGTCAAAGTCGAAGATCGCAAGCCCCGCTGTGGGCAGGTTGTGGCCGAGCGCCTTGGCGCCATCGGGATCGCCGCCGCCGATCAGCATCAGGGCGACCTCGTGCATGCCGGGATTGTGGCCGATCAGCAGCAACCGCTTTGGGGCGGCCGGGGCGGTTGCAGTGCGAATGGCTTCCAGGATCTCGGCGGCACCGGCGCCATAGAGCTCCGGCAGGACCTCGACCTGCGGCGCGGGGACGCGGTCCCTCATCGCCTCCCAGGCGATGTCCCAGGTCTGCCGGGCTCGCACGGCGTGCGACACCAGCACGGTATCGGGGAACGGTGGATGGGAGGCGATCCAGTCGCCCATCTGCGCGGCATCCTTGTGGCCGCGCTCGTCGAGCCGGCGGTCCTGGTCACGGCCGCTCGGTGCGTCGGTCTCGGTCTTGGCGTGACGCAGCAGCATCAAACGGCGCATGGCATTCTCGAATCGTTACGGGTCCAGGATAATCTACAGGCGCCGGTTGAGGACAAGGTGACAAGCGCCGGGTGGGTATCCTAAGAAACGCCATGAGCGAGACTTTCACAAGCGTGCCCCAGGAAGAAGCCGGCTTTCGCGACCGCGCGCGGCTGTCGTTCGATCTCGACGCCGACGTCTGCGTGATCGGTGCGGGGCTCGCCGGGCTTTCCATCGCGCTGGAAGCGGCCCGGCTCGGGGCCAGTGTCGCAGTGCTCGAGGGCCGCCATATCGGCTGGAACGCCTCCGGCAACCAGATCGGCACCGTGATGCCGGGCTTTGCGCTGCCGCTCACCGACCTGATCGAGCGCATCGGTTTCGAGGACGCCCGCGAATTGTGGGCGCTGTCGAAGGAGGGCGCCGAGTTCGTCCGTGCCAATGCCACGGAAGAGAACATGCCGGGAATCGGCCTTCGCGACGGCGTGCTGGAAGTCTCCAACGTCGACACCGGCGACCGGCTGATCAACCGGTTGCAGATGCTGCATGAGGATTTCGACACCGAGGTCGAGGGCTGGCAGGTCGATCGCGTCCGCGAGATGCTCAGGACCGATCGCTACTTCCACGGCGTGTATTACCCCAAAGCGTTCCGGGTAGACGGCCGCAAATATGTGCACGGCCTGGCGGCGCTGGCGCGGCGGGCAGGCGCCCGCATCTTCGAGGATACGCCGGTGGTCAGCATCGATCATTCCGGCATCCGCAAGCGCATCGTCACGCCATCGGCGCGGCTGCGCGCGACCCACATCGTGCTCGCCGGCAACATCCATCTCGGCGCGCCCTTGAAGCGCCTTTCGGAGACGCTGCTGCCGGTCTGGCGCTATGCCGGCATTACCGCGCCGCTCGGCGAGCGCCTGCATGAGATCATCGCCTTCAAGGGATCGGTGATGGATTCCGATGGCGTCGACCATTTCCGGATCGTCGACGGCGACCGGCTGATGTGGGAGAGCCCGGAGACCACCTGGGCGGCGCGGCCGCAGCGCTTCGCCGGCGCCGTCAGGCGGCGGATCCGCACGATCTTCCCCGAACTCGGCGATGTCGAGATCACCGAGATGTTCGGCGGCGCCACCGGCCAGACCGTGCACGGTATGCCGCAGATCGGCCAGCTGCGCAAAGGTCTATGGGTGGCGAGTGGGTTCGGCCGCCAGGGCATGAATACGTCGGCCATGGCCGGACAGATGATCGCGCGCAGCATTTTGTGGGGCGATGAGCGCTGGAAGCTGTTCTCACCGTTCGAGCTGGTCTGGGCGGGCGGGGCGACCGGCCGCGTTGCCGGCCAATTGGTCGGCATCTGGAGCAGGGCGAGTTCCGCCGCCGCTGGCTCGCTGGCCCGCTACCGCGAACGTGCCAGGATCAAGGACAGGGAGCGCGAGGCCCGTCTCGCCGAGGCAAACCGCGCTGCCGGCACCGGGCCGCGCCGTCCGCCGCCCGGTGTGCGGCCGCGGCCGGCGCCTGCACCGGAATATGCGGCCCAAGGTGTGAAACAGGCTGCGGAACCTGCCGCGCAGGACGCCGACGTCCCGCAATAAGCCCGCGAAAAATCCCGCCCGAACGTGTAACGTCGGCCGACAGAAGCCCGTATCTCAGGGCGTGGACTTCCCGCGCACGGAGAATGACATGTTTGACCGCCGCATCCTGCTCACGACTGTCGCCGGCCTGTTCGGCCTTTCGGCCTTCCGCTGGCTGAGAGCATCCCCCGCCGAGGCTGGCGAGAAGGCCGCGGAAAAGTTCGAGATTGTGAAGACCGAGGCCGAATGGCGTGCCCAGCTCACGCCGCAGCAATACGAGATCCTGCGCAACCACGGCACCGAGCGGCCCGGCTCCAGCCCGCTCTTGAAGGAGCACCGCAAGGGCATCTTCTCCTGCGCCGGCTGCGATCTGCCGCTGTTCGCGTCCGAGACCAAGTTCGAAAGCGGGACGGGCTGGCCGAGCTTCTATGCGCCGATCGAGGGCAATGTCGGCAAGACCGAGGACCGCACCTACGGCATGGTGCGCACCGAGGTGCATTGCCGCCGATGCGGCGGCCACCTCGGCCATGTCTTCGACGATGGTCCGAAGCCGACCGGCTTGCGCTACTGCATCGACGGTTTCGGGCTGGTCTTCCACCCGGCTGCGGCGTCGGCGACGTAGGTTCGCCGGAGTCATTCCGGAGCGATGCGTCAGCATCGAATCCGGAATCTCGAGGTTCTCAGGTGCGCAATTGCGCACCAGAATTCGATGCTTCGCATCGCTCCGGAACGACGATTTCGGCCCGGCAATTGTTGCCGGCCCGGCAATTGTGCCCCGGTCATCCGACCGGGGCCTGTTTGTCTAAGTCATTGATTTGCTGAAGATACCCGCATTGGCATAGGCCTTGCGACGTCTCTTTCCGATTGCGGCCATGGTCGACCGGCCGCCGAGATCGGATTTGGAGACAAAGTTATGGGTATCTTCGATGCAATGAACACCTCGGTGGGTGGCCTGCAGGCGCAATCCTTCGCGCTGCAGAACATTTCCGGCAACATCGCGAACTCATCCACCACCGGTTACAAGGGCATCGGCACCAGCTTCGTCGACCTCATTCCCGACTCATCGGTCCCGAGCAAGCAGGTCGCAGGCGGCGTGACGGCCAACGCGAAGGCCACCATCACCACGCAGGGAACGATCTCATCCTCCACCGTCGCCACCAACATGGCGATCACCGGCGACGGTTTCTTCTCGATCCAGAAGGCGAGCGGCGTCGTCGACAACGTGCCGGTGTTCACCGGCGTGACCTACTACACCAGGCGTGGCGACTTCCAGCTCAATGCCAACGGCAATCTGGTCAACGGCGCCGGCTATTACCTGATGGGCGTCACAGTCGACCCGAAGACCGGCAACCCGACCGGCAGCGTGGCGAACGTCCTGCAATTCCAGAACAACTTCATTCCGGCGCAGGCGACCACCTCGATCCAGTACGCGGCGAACCTGCCGACCCAGCCGAACACGGTGGCGAAAACCACGGCCTCGACCGGCACTTTGCTCGCGGCCGGCGGTCTGAACCCGTCCGATTTCGCGGCCAACCCGCTGCCGGTCGGCACGCCGCCCGCGCCCTACGCCAACGCAACGGTTTCGGGCGCTGCCGCAACCGGCAACGTCCGTTCGGCCTACTCGTCGACGACGGCCACGGGTACGGTTGCGCTCCAGAACAATTCCTCGGCTGTCGCCTCGACGACCACGTCGCTCGACAATGCCGCCGGCACGCATCTCGCCTCCAGCATTCTGACGGCGCTGAGCGGCCAGACGCTGACCATCAACGGCAACACCATCACCTTCAACGGCGGCACCACGGTCTCCACCGTCGGCAGCAACACCACGATCGGCCTCGGTGCGGGCACCACGGCGACCGTGGCCGACATCCTGAACGCGATCCAGACTGCTGGCGGCGCCGGCGTCACCGCGTCGCTCTCGGTCAGTGGCAATATCCAGATCGCCACCGGCACCGGCACCGACGTCGCGATTGGCAGCGGCACGGCCGCTACCGCCCTTGGCATCAGCAGCGTGACGCGCGGCGGCAACGTGCTGTCCTCGCCGGCGATCTCGGGCGCGACGGTGCTGAGCGGCACTGCGACCGCCGGTGGCGCCCAGGTGCTCACATCCGGCTTCTCCGCAGGCGAGACCATCACCGTCAACGGTCAGACCCTGACCTTCATGAACTCGGGCGCCTCGGGACCGAACCAGATCAACGTCACCGACAACGTCACGACCCTGCTCGGCAAGATCGACGCGCTCTCCGGCGCCTCGGGGTCGTCGGTCAGCAGCGGCGGCGTGATCACGCTCAACACCGGCACCGTCTCGAACCTGACGGTGTCCAGCTCCAACAGCGCGGCCTTCTCGGCGCTCGGCTTCACCTCGACGATCACCAGGAATCGCGACGGTGGCGGCACGGCCGGCACCGGCGGCGTGATCGGCAATGACATTGCTACTTTCACGAAGGAATCGATCAGCGGCGGCGCGGTGACCGCCTACAACGCCGCCGGCACGCCGGTGAACCTGCAATTGCGCTGGGCCAAGACCGACAGCGCATCGCTCGGCGCCGGGCATACCGACAGCTGGAACCTGTTCTATCAGACCGATCCGAATGCGACCGGCACCACGGTCGGCTGGGTCAACACCGGGCAGACCTTCACCTTTGCTGCCGACGGCTCGCTGACCTCGCCGAGCGGTTCGGGCATCACCATCAACAACGTCACCGTCAGCGGCCAGTCGCTCGGCTCGGTCGCCTTCAACATCTCCTCGGGCGGGCTGACGCAATATGCCAGCACTAGCGGCGCGGTGACCATCAACACCATCACCCAGAACGGCTATGCCGCCGGTCAGCTCCGTTCGGTCGCCGTCAACAACAATGGCGTCGTGGTCGGCACCTTCTCGAACGGCCAGAACCTCAACCTCGCGCAGGTGCAGCTGTCGCATTTCAACGGCACCAACTACCTCAAGGCGATGGACGGCGGCGCCTATGCCGCGACTGAACAGTCGGGAGACGCGATCGACGGCGCCTCGGGCACCATCAGCGGCTCGTCGCTGGAGGGATCCAACACCGACATCGCCGACGAATTCACCAAGCTGATCGTGACCCAGCAGGCCTATTCGGCCAACACCAAGGTGATCACGACCGCGAATTCGATGGTGCAGGACCTCTTGAACGTGTTGCGCTGATCGGCGCGTAACGTAACCAAAGGCGGGTCAGTGATATGGGTTTGAGTTCAGCCCTCGCCAGTGCGATGAGCGGCCTGCGTGCCAACCAGGCCGCGCTCTCGATCGTCTCCTCGAACGTCGCAAATGCGCAGACGCCGGGTTACGTCGTCCAGACGCCGAACCAGATCGAGGTCACCACCGGCGAGTTCGGCTCGACGGCGATGACGACCGGCGTCAGCCGCGAGCTCGATACCTTCGTACAGAACCAGCTGCGGACCGAGACCGGCGGCAGCGGTTACGCCGACCAGATGGCCAACATCCTGAAGCAGCTTCAGAATGTCTATGGCACCCCTGGCAATGCCGGGACGCTCGAAAGCGCGCTCAACAAATTCACCACGGCGCTCCAGGCGCTCTCGACCAGCTCGGGCGCGTCGTCGGCGCAGACCGTTGCGCTCGGCGCCGCGCAGGCGCTGGCCACGCAGCTCAACGTCACCACCAAGGGCATCCAGTCGCTGCGCTCCAACGTCGAGCAGGATCTCGGCAACTCGGCGCAAGCTGCCAATGCGGCGATGAAGCAGATCGCGGAGATCAACACCAAGCTCCAGGGCTTGTCGGCCAACGATCCCTCGGCCGCCACGCTGATGGACCAGCGTGACCAGGCCATCAACACGCTGTCGAAATATGTCGACGTCCGCGTCACCACTGACGGTTCGAACCAGGCCAACATCTACACCACGACCGGCATTCAGCTGGTCGGCGCCGGGCTCGCCTCGGAATTCTCCTTTGCCTCCGCCGGCGCGCTGTCGGCGACCTCGCTCTACAACATCGATCCGGCCAAGTCCGGGGTCGGCGCGTTCAACATCAAGCTGCCGAACGGCTCGCAGGTCGACGTCGTCGCCAACAACGTGGTGTCGTCCGGCCAGATCGCGGCCGACCTGAAGCTGCGCGACCAGACGCTGGTGCAGGCGCAGAACCAGATCGACCAGCTCGCCGCGACGATGGCGAGCGCGCTGTCGGACAAGACCACGGCGGGCAGCACGGTCTCCGGCCCGCCGGCCGGCTTCGATCTCGAGCTGGCTGGTGCGCTGCCGGGCAACACGGTCAACATCACCTATACGGACACGGCGACCAATACGCAGCGCCAGATCACGCTCGTCAACGTGACCGACCCGGCCGCGCTGCCGCTCCAGAACGAGACGAACGCCAACCCGATGCGGATCGGCGTCAACTTCTCCGCCGGCATGGGCGCGATCGCCTCTGCGCTCAACACCGCGCTGTCGGGCACGCATCTGTCGTTCTCCGCCGCCCCGTCGCCGGCGACCGCCACGACGCTGCGGGTGACCGACGACAACACCGGCCTTGCCAAGGTCAATTCGGCCTCGACCACCAAGACGATCTCGTCGCTGACCTCGGGCAATCCGCAGCTGCCGCTGTTCACCGACGGCGGGCAGGCGCTCTACACCGGCGCGATCACGGCGTCCGGCTCGCAGATGACCGGGCTTGCCGGGCGCATCGCCGTGAACACCCAGCTGGTCTCCGATCCGACCCGGCTGTCGGTCTACAACACGTCGCCGGTGACGCCTTCGGGCGACACCACACGTTCGGACTATCTGTATTCGCAGCTCACCAGTGCGGTGTTTTCCTATTCGCCGCAGAGCGGCCTCGGCTCGGCGAGCCAGCCTTTCACCGGCAGCGTCTCGAACTACCTCCAGCAGTTCCTGAGCGTCCAGGCCAACGCCGCGACCCAGGCGACCCAGCTCCAGCAGGGCCAGAGCGTCGTGGTCTCGACGCTCCAGGCCAAGTTCGACTCGACCTCCAAAGTCAATCTGGACTCGGAGATGTCGAACCTGATCCAGCTTCAGAATGCCTATGCCGCCAACGCCCACGTCATGTCGGTGGTGCAGAGCATGATGAACACGTTGATCCAGGCTCAATTGTAAACAGTAATAGGGCTCTGAAACATGTCGATCAGCAGCATCAACTACTCTTCGTCGGTTCTCGGCGCGCAGATCCGCAACATCAATCAGCAGCTCACCGACCTGTCGACGCAGCTTTCGACCGGCAAGCTGTCGCAGAACTATTCCGGCATGGGCACCAACGAGGGCTTTGCGATCGCCGGGCGCGCGCAGCTCTCCAACATCGCCGCCTATACCGACACGATCACCAACGTCAACGTCAGCATCAACCTGGCCAACACCGCGCTGCAGTCGCTGACGAAGATCCGCAGCACGGTGCAGACCGGCTCGGCCTCTACCGCGCAGGATCTCAACGTCAACGGCCAGACCGTCGCGCAGAACACCGCCGCCGCCCAGTTCGGCTCGATGGTCGGCGTCCTCAACACGCAGACCGGCAGCCGCTATCTGTTCTCCGGAACGGCCGTCAACACGCAGTCGGTCGCGGATGCCGGCGACATCATCAACGGCACCACGACGCAGGCCGGCTTCAAGACCGTCATGGCGGAGCGCCAGGCCGCCGACTTAGGCGCCAACGGCATGGGCCGCCTGGTGCAGACGCAGCCGACGCCGAGCTCGGTGCAGGTATCGGAAGACGTCGCGGGCTCGCCGTTCGGGCTCAAGATCAAGGCGGTGTCCTCGACGCTGACGGGCGCGACCGTCACCGGTCCGAGCGGCTCGCCGGTGTCGTTCTCGGTCGATCTCAACGGCGTCAACCCGAACAACGGCGACAAGCTGAGCGTCCAGTTCACCCTGCCGGACGGCACGACCGAGCAGATCGACCTGACCGCCTCGACGGCAACGCCGACGCCGCTCGGCAGCTTCGCGATCGACGCAAGCACCCCCGTCAATCCGAACAACACCGCCGCGAACCTCAACACGGCGCTGAACACCGCGATTCAGAAGCTCGCCAACACCTCGCTGGCGGCCGCGTCTGCCGTAACCGCGGGCGACAATTTCTTCAACACCGCGAGCTCGGCCATCGGCACGCCGGTCAACAACCAGGCGGCGCCGCCGGCTCCCGTGACCGGCGCGACGGCGCTATCGGGCGCCAGCCCCTCGGACTCGATCTCGCCGGGCTTCGTCGCGGGCGACACCATCACCGTCAACGGCACCACGCTGACCTTCGTCAGCTCGGGTGCGACCGGCAACCAGCTCAACGTCACCGACAGCATCCAGACCTTGCTCAGCAAGATCGACCAGATCACGGGGACGTCGAAGCCCTCGACGGTTCATGGCGGCTCGATCACGATCAACACCGACGATGCGGCGAGCCTCAACATCACAACGTCGAACACCGGCGCGCTGACCGCGCTCGGGTTCGGCTCGACGCCGGTGACCGCCACGCAGCCGCCGCTGCGCGTCGGCTCGTCGCCGGCGAGCTCGGCAACCACGCTGGTGAACGGATCCGCCACCACCGTGAAATGGTACCTGGGCAATGACGGGCCCGGCTCGCCGCGCTCGACCGCGATGGCGCGGGTCGACGATGCCATTACGGTGCAATATGGCGCCCAGGCGAACGAGGATGCGATCCGCCGGCAATTGCAGGCGATCGCGGTGTTCGGGACCTTCTCGACCTCGCCGACAGGGCAATATTCGGGCGGGCAGGTCTCGGCGCTGAGCCTGCGGGTGACGCAGGCGCTTACCCAGCAGCCCGGCCAGCAGCGCATCGAGGACATCCAGACCGATATCGCGATGGCCCAGAACACGATGAAGGATGCGACCACGCGCCAGACCCAGGCCAAGGCGCAGCTCCAGACCATTATCGACCAAGCCGAATCGGCCTCGCCGGACCAGGTTGCGAGCGAGATTCTGGCGCTCCAGAACGCGCTGCAGGCGTCCTACCAGGTCACCTCGAACCTCGCGCAGCTTTCGCTCGTCAAGTTCCTGTAAGGCCGCGTTAAGACGCCGTTAACCATGCCTGTTTACCTCTTGGTGAGGATTGCAGCGGGGGCGGAGCGGTCGATGTCGGACAAGATGCAGTTGGTGGTGGCGACGCCTTGCTTCGGCGGGCAGGTGTCGAGCATCTATGCGAGCTCGATCTTCGCGCTCCAGCGCGCCGTGCACGGCATGTCCAATCTCGAGCTCAAGGTGCATTTGCGCGACGGCGACGCGCTGATCACGCGGGCGCGGGCCAACCTGGTCGCGATGTTTCTGGACGATCCCAGAGCGACGCATTTCCTGTTCATCGATGCCGATATCGGCTTCAAGCCGGAGCAGGTGTTCCGCCTGATCGAATGCGGCGCGGACGTCGTCGCCGGCTGCTATCCGATCAAGCGGGTCAATTGGGACAAGGCCGCGCGTGCGATCCAGTCAGGTCGGGCCGACGTGCCGGCCGCCTCACTCGACTACGTGCTCGAGATCGAGGATCCCGACCGCATTGTGGTGGTCAACGGGTTCACCCGCGTGCGCTATGCGGGCACGGGTTTCCTGATGATCCGGCGCCACGTGCTGGAGGCGATGTGCCGCCACCCGGACTATGCGAGCCTGCAATTCTTCCGCGAGCATTCGCACGATACGCTTGTCGCGAGCCCGAACCGGTTCGCGCTGTTCGAATGCATGATCGATCCGGCAACCGGCACGTATCTGTCCGAGGACTTCGCCTTCTGCAAGCGCTGGACCGATATCGGCGGCGAGATCTGGGCCGACATCCAGAGCTCGCTCGATCACGTCGGGCCGTCGGTGTTCCGCGGCGACATCGCCTCGCAATTCGCAGCCGTGCCTGCAGCGGCGGCCGATGCCGCGGCGTGAGCGGTCCGGGATGAGCACCGGCGCATCCCGTCTGTCGGAACCGGAACGCGCGTCCGACGGCGGCTCGCGCTATCGCCTGCGCGATCTCTTCACGCCGCTCGACACGCTGCTGGTCTCCGGCGGAGATCCGCGGCTCGCGCTCGATCCGAACGACCGCGTCAACGCCTATGGCTGCGCGGCCTCGCCGGAGCCGGAGGTCTGGAATTTCGCCTCCTCGACCGCGTCGACGATCTCGCAGGCGGCCTATGACCGTGCCGCGCTGGCGCGCGAAGAGCTGATGCACAAGTGCCTGTTCGACGAGGTCGAGGTCGCCTTCGATGCACGCTGCGAGGACATGCGCGACGAGCTGCGCGGCCATCTCCAGCTCTCGCCGCGCGTCGACGTGGTGTTCTCGCCGTCCGGCACGGACTCCCAGCTCCACGCCCTGTTCCTGGCGCGCACGATACTCGGCGCGCGGCCGGTGACGATCATGGTCGGCGCCGACCAGACTGGCAGCGGGACGATCCATACCGCCCGCGGGCACCATTTCAGCTCAATGACGGCGAGCGGCATTGCGGTTCGCAAGGACGGTGCGGTTGCCGGGCTCGCCGGCGCAAGTCTTGCGTTGCCATTGTGCGAAGCCGCGCCGGGGATCGCCATGCGGGCGGATGCCGATGAGGCGGTGCTGCATGCGGTCGAGGCCACGATCGCGCAAGGTGCGCCCGTGCTGCTCCAGATCATGGATTCCTCGAAGCTCGGCTGGCGCGCGCCGAGCGCGGCGTGCCTCGACGAGATCGCGCGGCGCTGGCCGCGCAAGGTCCAGATCGTCGTCGACGCCTGCCAGGCCAGGCTCGGTCGCCGCCAGCTGCGCTCTTATCTCGACCGCGGCTATATGGTGCTGATCAGCGGCTCGAAATTCTTCGGCGGGCCTGCCTTCTCCGGTGCGCTGCTGGTGCCGAAGGGCCTCTCGCGCTCGCTCGACCGGATCGAGGGGATCGCGCCTGGAATCTTCGATTACGCCGGCCATTGCGATTGGCCGATGGGCTGGACGGCGCTGCGTTCGCGCTTCGAACGCCGTCCGAATTTCGGTCAATGGCTGCGCTGGGAGGCGGCGCTGGCCGAGATCGGCAGCTACTACGCCGTGCCCGGGGCTTTCCGCGCCGGGATGCTCGCCGAGCTTGCTGCCGGCATCGACAGCATGATCGCGTTGTCGGCCTCGCTTTGCCCTGTTCCAGCGGCGACCAAGATGGCGGGGGTGGACGACGAGGAGTTCGCGCAACGCACCATCTTTCCGTTCACGCTGCTGCGCGACGGCAAGCCGGTCTCGATTGCCGAGACCGGCGCCGTTCATCGCGCGCTGGCGCGTGACATGAGCGAGGAGATCGGCGGCAGCGCAGCCGACCGCGACGTCGCCGCGCAGCGCTGTCTGATTGGCCAGCCGGTCCGGCTGGAGCGGCAGGACGGGACGCCGCAGGCCGTGTTGCGACTCTGCGTCGGCGCACGGCTCGTGACGGAGGCCTGGTCGCCGGACAGGGCGGAGGCGCGGCGCAATGTGCAGCGCGTTCTCGACCGCATCGCCCATGTCCTGGTGAAGATCGAGCTGCTGCTCGGCCGTGGCGCAGCCGCGGCCGCGCCGATCAAGTCTGCATTCGAGGTGTGAGATGCAGCATCCAGTTTCCGCGCCGATCGGCTTGACCGCGGCGAACTATGCCGACCGCATCGGCTTTGCGCAGCTGACGCGCCAGGCTTTCGAAGGCGTCGATCTGCATCCATTGCGCAACCAGCTCGTGGCGCGGATCGCGGCGGGGACGGCGCTCGCGGGCGAAGGGCTGGATCTGTCGTTGATCACTCAGCTTCTGGGCGACAAGGATCAGGGGCTTGCGATCCAATCCGAGGTGCTGACCTTTCATCAACTGTTCCGTACGCCCAGCACCGCCCCGAAGCCGGGCTTGCGCGTGCTCGCGCTTGCAGCCGACATCGACATGGGCGGCAACACGCCGATCGACTTCCTGCTCGAAGGCTCCGACGTCGAGCTGCTGACCCTCTATGTGGTCAAGGGCGTCGGTCTGCCGGAAACCTTGCCCGAGCACGACGTCGCCATCGTGGTCGCGTCCGATTCGGAGGAATGCCGTGAGGCGCTCGCCCTGATCGAAAAGGCCGCGCCGCACTGGCCGCGGCCGCTGCTCAACCGCCCCGATCGCATCGGCAATCTCGATCGCGACAAGCTGCATCGGCTGCTGGCTGGTGTGCCGGGTCTGGACATTCCCGCCACCATCCACGCGACGCGCGCGCAATTGTCCGATCTTTCGCGAGGGCAGATCGCCTGCGGGGACATCGCGGCCGAATTGCATTTTCCGATCATCGCGCGGCCGCGCGGCTCGCATGCCGGCGTCGGGCTCGCGAAGCTCGATGATGCGGCGGCGCTCGCGGCCTATCTCGCCGAGCGGAAAGAGCAGGACTTCTTCGTCGCGCGCTTCGTCGACTATGTGAGCCCCGACGGACTCTACCGCAAATATCGTCTCGCCATGGTCGACGGCGAGCCTTACGCGTGCCACATGGCGATCGCCGACCGCTGGGACATCTGGTATCTCAACGCCTACATGGCATTCAGCGAGGAGAAGCGGGCCGAGGAAGCCGTCTTCATGCGCGACTTCGACCACGCCTTCGCCGCTCGCCATAGAAGCGCGCTCGACGAGATGAGCCGGCGCGTCGGGCTCGACTATTTCATCGTCGATTGCGCCGAGAACGAGAAGGGCGAGCTGCTGGTGTTCGAGGCCGACAACACCGCCGTCGTGCACAACATGGATTCGCCAGCCGTGTTTCCTTACAAGCCGCCGCAGATGCGCAAGATCTTTGCCGCGTTCACGGCGATGCTGTCGCGGCGTGCAAAGATGGGCAGGGAGAGCGCAGCATGAACGAGATCATCCGCAACACGCAAAGCTCTATCACGAGTACTTCGCTCGATCCGCAGGACTGGAGCGAATTTCGCGCGCTGGCCCATCGCATGCTGGATGAGACGATCGACGGCATTGCCAACGTTCGGGTGCGCCCCGTCTGGCGGCCGATCCCCGATGACGTCCGTGCGGCATTCAGGGCCGACGTGCCGCGCGAGCCGCGCGAGCTCGCCGAGGTCTATCGCGAATTCTCCGAGCATGTCGCGCCCTATGCGACCGGCAACGTCCATCCCGGCTTCATGGGCTGGGTGCATGGCGGCGGCAGCGCAGTCGGCATGCTCGCGGACATGCTTGCGGCAGGCCTCAACGCCAATCTCGGCGGGCGCGACCACATGCCGATCGAGGTCGAGCGCCAGGTCGTCGACTGGATGCGCCGACTGTTCCTCTTTCCCGACAGCGCGAGCGGCATCTTCGTCACGGGCACGTCCATGGCCAATCTGATGGCAGTGCTGGTGGCGCGTACGAGCGCCCTCGGCACGCTGGCGCGGCAGCACGGCATCGGCAATGACGGTGCGCTGCTCACGGCCTACACGTCGCAGGCTGCGCATGGCTGCGTCTCCAGGGCGATGGACGTTGCCGGGCTCGGCACCGATGCGTTGCGCAAGATCGATGTCGATGCCGATCATCGCGTCGACGTTGCCGCGCTGCGCGCGCAGATCGCTGTCGATCGCGAGGTCGGCTTCAAGCCTTTCCTGGTGGTCGCATCCGCCGGCACGGTCGATATCGGCGCGATCGACGATCTCAGGGCAATTGCCGAGCTGTGCCGCGAGGAAGGAATCTGGTTTCACGTCGACGGCGCTTTCGGTGCGCTCGCGATCCTGTCACCCGAGCTTGCGCCGCTGCTCGGTGGCATCGAGCTCGCGGATTCCATTGCACTCGACTTCCACAAATGGGGGCAGGTGCCTTACGATGCAGGCTTCCTGCTGGTGCGCGACGGCGAGCAGCATCGGCAGGCCTTTGTGCAGCCGGCGGCCTATCTGCGTCGCGAGGCGAGGGGGCTTGCAGCGGGCGCGGTCTGGCCCTGCGATCTCGGCCCCGATCTGTCGCGCGGCTTCCGTGCGCTGAAGACCTGGTTCACGCTGAAGACGTTCGGCACCGATCGGCTTGGTGCGGCGATCGCGCGAAGCTGCGCGCTCGCAAAATATCTCGAGGCGCGCGTGCTGGCCGAACCTCGGCTGGAATTGCTGGCGCCGGTCAACCTCAATATCGTCTGCTTCCGCTACCGTGCCGATGATGCGGTCAATCGCGAGATCGTCGCCGACGTCCAGGAGTCCGGCGTCGCGGCGCCGTCGAGCACGACGCTGGACGGCAGGTTTGCGATCCGCGCCGCGATCGTCAATCACCGTACCGAGGAGGCGGACATCGATACGCTGGTTGCGGCCGTGCTGGAGTTCGGCGGACGGCGGAGCAGCGGCGGACTGATCGAGGTCGAGGCGCCGCCGCTCGCGGCGCAGTAGCATTGATGCATGCCTGAAACGACGACGGCCCCGGAGGCGATCCGGGGCCGTTATCGTTCGCGCGGCCTGGGTACGCGAAAGTGTATGGTCAGGCGGCGGAGCTCACGTCGGCTTTGTCCGCTTCCGCCTTGGGATGCGAGGCCGCGTACTGATCCCGCAGCTTCTCTTCATAGGCAATCAGCTTGCGGGCGTCCTTCAGCGCCCGGTAGAGGTCGCCGTTCAGGATGTTGTTGTTGATGCCTTCGATGATCGGCCAGGAGCTCGGCACCGCGGTGACGATGTCGCGCACCAGGTTGAAATAGGTGCCGTGCTGGGTCTGCGGATCCGGCGAGATGTACATGAGCTGGACCGCCAGATAGACGAGCTTGGCGGGCGTATCGGCGGTCTCCGGCGTGAGGATGTCGCGCTCGCGCAGGATCGGCACGTTGTCGCCGTCGATCAGGAGGCGGGCGCGCTGGTCCGTGTTGGTAATCACGCAGTTACCGACGATGATGCGTTCGTGCGGTCTGAGCTCGACCTTGAGGGCCATGCCTGTTCTCCATCAACGCTTTCGTAACCGAGCGTTCGTTGCGGCTCATCAAGGCCTGATTCTCGCCTGTAATTAGTTAACGAGCTGTAAATCCCTGACGTTCGCGCCAAAAAGCTCAACATTGTCAAAGCGATACGCGTGCGGCGGTGCGGCGGTGCGCGCAGCTCCCACACCCGAATCATGCGCGAGCCAGCAAAAGCACGGGTTTCATTTCATGTTTCGTTAGAAGTCTCGACGCCACGGTCCGGCGGTCGCTGGGTCAATCTCGATCCAAGCAGACGCGTAACAGTAGCGTCGTTTACCAGAAAGGTAACAGAGTCATGTCCGGTATCGTTCTCTCCTCGTCGGTTCGTCAGAACCTGCTCTCCCTCCAGTCCACCGCCGATCTGCTCGCCACCACGCAGAACCGCCTGTCGACCGGCAAGAGCGTCAACTCGGCTCTCGACAATCCCACCAACTTCTTCACGGCCCAGTCGCTCGACAACCGCGCCAGCGACATCAACAACCTGCTCGACGGCATCGCCAACGGCGTTCAGGTGCTCCAGGCTGCCAACACCGGCATCACCTCGCTGCAGAAGCTGATCGACAGCGCCAAGTCGATCGCCAACCAGGCGCTGCAGACCACGGTCGGTTATTCCACCAAGTCGAACGTCTCCACCACGATCTCGGGTGCGACCGCGGCCGACCTGCGCGGCACGACGTCCTATGCCAGCAACACCGCGCTCAGCAACGTGCTGTATAGCGGCGCTGCCGGCGGCACCACCGCTGCGACCGGCACGACGACCCTCGGCGCGACCCAGGGCACGTACTCGAACACGGTCGCCGTGAACGCCGCCGACGGCACCACCGCTGTGACGGGCACCATGACCCTGATCGGCACCACCGCCGCCACGAAGATCGGCACAGCCCCCGCCGACGGCGACACGCTGACGGTGAACGGCAAGACCATCACCTTCCGTGCCGGCTCGGCGCCACTTGCCGCCGCGGTCCCGACCGGCTCGGGCGTCAGCGGCAATCTCGTGACCGACGGCAGCGGCAACACCACCGTCTATCTCGGCACCGCCGGCACCCCGGCTGCGACCGTCAATGACGTGCTGACCGCGATCGACCTCGCCAGCGGCGTGCAGACCTCGACGATCACCAACGGTGCTGCGACCATCGGCGCTGCCTCCGCTGCGACGCCGTCGTCGATGACCGCAGGCATCGTGACGCTGAAGAGCTCGGCGGGTGCGGATGTGTCCGTGACGGGCAAGGCCGACCTGCTCAAGTCGCTGGGTCTGACCACCGCAACGGGTGGCGGCAACGCCACGGCGACGGCGACCCGCACGACCAGCTCGGCCTCGCTGGGCGCTCTGATCACGGACGGTTCGACGCTGAACGTCAACGGTAAGGTCATCACCTTCAAGAACGCGCCGGGTCCCGGGCTCGGCCAACGCCCCGGCGATCCCGACCGGCTTCGGCAAGAGCGGCAACGTGATCACCGACGGCAACGGCAACTCGACGGTCTACCTCCAGGCCGGCAATGTCTCCGACGTGCTCAACGCGATCGACCTTGCCACCGGCGTGCAGACCGCCACCATTGCCGCCAACGGTGCCGCGACGCTTGCGGCCGCCTCCGGCCAGATCGCCTCGTCGATCAACGCCTCCGGCCAGCTCAAGCTCTCGACCGGCATCAATGCCGACCTGGCGATCACCGGCACCGGCAACGCGCTGAATGCGCTTGGCCTTGCCGGCAACACCGGCACCGCCACCGCGTTCTCGGCGGCGCGCACCTCCGGCATCGGCGGCATCAGCGGCAAGACCTTGACCTTCACCTCCTTCAACGGCGGCACCGCGGTTGACGTCACCTTCGGCGACGGCACCAACGGCACGGTCAAGACGCTCGATCAGCTCAACTCGAAGCTTCAGGCCAACAACCTGTCCGCGACGATCGACGCCAACGGCCTGCTGACGATCTCGACCACCAACGACTACGCGTCCTCGACCATCGGTTCGAGCGCCGCAGGTGGTGCGATCGGCGGCACGCTGACCTCGTCGCTGACCTTCTCGACGGCTTCCACCCCCGTCCAGGACGTCGTCGCGCAGACCTCGCGTGCGAACCTGGTCTCTCAGTACAACAACATCCTGAACCAGATCGACACGACCGCTCAGGACTCCTCGTTCAACGGCGTCAACCTCTTGAACGGCGACCAGCTCAAGCTGGTGTTCGACGAAACCGGCAAGTCGAACCTCAGCATCACCGGCGTGACCTACAACTCCAAGGGCCTGGGCCTTGCTGCGCTGACCAGCGGTGTCGACTTCATCGACAACGCTGCCACCAACAAGGTGCTCACCAACCTGAACGCTGCGTCGAGCACGCTGCGCTCGGAGGCTTCGAGCCTCGGTTCGAACCTCTCGGTGGTGCAGGTGCGTCAGGACTTCAACAAGAGCCTGATCAACGTGCTGCAGACCGGCTCGTCCAACCTGACCCTGGCCGACACCAATGTCGAGGCGGCCAACAGCCAGGCGCTGTCGACCCGCCAGTCGATCGCGGTCTCCGCGCTGTCGCTGGCCAACCAGTCGCAGCAGAGCGTGCTCCAGCTGCTCCGCTAAATCGCGGACGACATCGCAAGCAGGATCCGGCGGCGGGGCTTCGGCCCCGCCGCTTTGCTTTTGTACCGGCATCCCTGTGCCGCTCGCCAAGACGGGAACGCCGCATTTGGATGCAGCAATTGCGTACTCTCAGTTATGGTTGACGAGTGGCAAATGCCTCCCCCTTGGGCAAGAAAGCGCCGTCTTATCAGGGCGATATGCGGGAGCTCGACTGAGCGTTACGCTGCCGTATGGTGAATCCGCGCAAGGCTTGGCGCGACGCGCTTTATGCTTTGTTAGCCGTCTGCGTTCACCGTCCCGGCATCGATTAATCCTAATCGAAGTTTTGTTGCGTTGCGTACCAGAAGGGTAACACTCAATGTCCGGTATCGTTCTCTCTTCGTCGGTTCGTCAGAACCTCCTTTCTCTCCAGTCCACCGCTGACCTTCTCGCCACCACGCAAAGCCGTCTGTCGACCGGCAAGAGCGTCAACTCGGCTCTCGACAATCCCACCAACTTCTTCACGGCACAGTCGCTCGACAACCGCGCCAGCGACATCAACAACCTGCTCGACGGCATCGCCAATGGCGTGCAGGTGCTGCAGGCCGCCAACACCGGCATCACCTCGCTGCAGAAGCTGATCGACAGCGCCAAGTCGATCGCCAACCAGGCGCTGCAGACCACGGTCGGTTATTCCACCAAGTCCAACGTCTCCACCACGATCTCGGGTGCGACCGCGGCCGACCTGCGCGGCACGACGTCCTATGCCAGCAACACCGCGCTCAGCAACGTGCTGTACAGCGGCGCTGCCGGCGGCACCACCGCTGCGACCGGCACGACGACGCTCGGCGCGACCCAGGGCACGTTCTCGAACACGGTGGCCGTGAACGCCGCCGACGGCACGACCGCCGTCACCGGCACGATGACCCTGATCGGCACCACCGCCGCCTCGAAGATCAGCACGGCTCCCGCCGACGGCGACACGCTGACGGTGAACGGCAAGACCATCACCTTCCGTTCCGGCTCGGCCCCCTTGGCAGCCGCGGTCCCGACCGGCTCGGGCGTCAGCGGCAACCTCGTGACCGACGGCAGCGGCAACACCACCGTCTATCTCGGCACCGCCGGCACCCCGGCTGCGACCGTCAATGACGTGCTGACCGCAATCGACCTCGCCAGCGGCGTGCAGACCTCGACGATCACCAACGGTGCTGCGACCATCGGCGCTGCCTCCGCTGCGACGCCGTCGTCGATGACCGCAGGCATCGTGACGCTGAAGAGCTCGGCGGGTGCGGATGTGTCCGTGACGGGCAAGGCCGACCTGCTCAAGTCGCTGGGTCTGACCACCGCAACGGGTGGCGGCAACGCCACGGCGACGGCGACCCGCACGACCAGCTCGGCCTCGCTGGGCGCTCTGATCACGGACGGTTCGACGCTGAACGTCAACGGTAAGGTCATCACCTTCAAGAACGCGCCGGTCCCGGGCTCGGCCAACGCCCCGGCGATCCCGACCGGCTTCGGCAAGAGCGGCAACGTGATCACCGACGGCAACGGCAACTCGACGGTCTACCTCCAGGCCGGCAATGTCTCCGACGTGCTCAACGCGATCGACCTTGCCACCGGCGTGCAGACCGCCACCATTGCCGCCAACGGTGCCGCGACGCTTGCGGCCGCCTCCGGCCAGATCGCCTCGTCGATCAACGCCTCCGGCCAGCTCAAGCTCTCGACCGGCATCAATGCCGACCTGGCGATCACCGGCACCGGCAACGCGCTGAATGCGCTTGGCCTTGCCGGCAACACCGGCACCGCCACCGCGTTCTCGGCGGCGCGCACCTCCGGCATCGGCGGCATCAGCGGCAAGACCTTGACCTTCACCTCCTTCAACGGCGGCACCGCGGTTGACGTCACCTTCGGCGACGGCACCAACGGCACGGTCAAGACGCTCGATCAGCTCAACTCGAAGCTTCAGGCCAACAACCTGTCCGCGACGATCGACGCCAACGGCCTGCTGACGATCTCGACCACCAACGACTACGCGTCCTCGACCATCGGTTCGAGCGCCGCAGGTGGTGCGATCGGCGGCACGCTGACCTCGTCGCTGACCTTCTCGACGGCTTCCACCCCCGTCCAGGACGTCGTCGCGCAGACCTCGCGTGCGAACCTGGTCTCTCAGTACAACAACATCCTCCAGCAGATCGACTCGACCGCACAGGACTCCTCGTTCAACGGTGTCAACCTCTTGAACGGCGACCAGCTCAAGCTGGTGTTCGACGAAACCGCCAAGTCGAGCCTGAGCATCACCGGCGTGACCTACAACTCCAAGGGCCTGGGCCTTGCTGCGCTGACCAGCGGTGTCGACTTCATCGACAACGCTGCCACCAACAAGGTGCTGACCAACCTGAACACGGCCTCGAGCACGCTGCGCTCGGAAGCCTCCGCTCTGGGTTCGAACCTGACCATCGTGCAGGTGCGTCAGGACTTCAACAAGAACCTGATCAACGTGCTGCAGACCGGCTCGTCCAACCTGACCCTGGCCGACACCAATGTCGAGGCGGCCAACAGCCAGGCGCTGTCGACCCGCCAGTCGATCGCGGTCTCCGCGCTGTCGCTGGCCAACCAGTCGCAGCAGAGCGTGCTCCAGCTGCTCCGCTAAATCGCGGACGACATCGCAAGCAAGATCCGGCGGCGGGGCTTCGGCCCCGCCGCTTTTTTATCGTCGCTCGACGTTTCGCGAGGGCAGGCGTCACGTCCGAAAAAGTAACCAGCGGTTATGGTTAATGGAGCGTAAGCGCAGAGAAACGCCAATCATTTCAGGCGGATTGCCGATGCCCCGCGCGCCTTCCGCGCGTTTATGGTGAACCGGCGCTTATCCCGGCGAGACTCGTTTCACCCTTTGTTAGCCATGTCCGCGCAGGCTGTGCCCGTCACTCGATCCGAAGCGATCGAACGAAGACGCGTAAGCCAGAAGGGTAAGAGTCATGTCCGGTATTGTTCTCTCTGCGTCGGTTCGTCAGAACCTGCTCTCGCTCCAGTCCACCGCTGATCTTCTCGCCACCACACAGAATCGTCTGTCGACCGGCAAGAGCGTCAACTCGGCCCTGGACAATCCCACCAACTTCTTCACTGCACAGTCGCTCGACAACCGCGCCAGCGACATCAACAACCTGCTCGACGGCATCGCCAACGGCGTGCAGGTGCTGCAGGCTGCCAACACCGGCCTGACCTCGCTGCAGAAGCTGATCGACAGCGCCAAGTCGATCGCCAACCAGGCGCTGCAGACCACCGTCGGCTACTCCACCAAGTCGAACGTCTCCACCACGATCGCGGGTGCGACCGCGGCCGACCTGCGCGGCACGACCTCCTATGCAAGCGCGACCGCCTACAGCAACGTGCTGTATAACGGCACGGCGGGCGGTGTGACCGCGGCCATTGCGACTACGACGCTCGGCGCAACCCAGGGCACCTTCTCGAACACGGTGGCCGTGAACGCTGCCGACGGCACGACCGCCGTCACCGGCACTATGACCCTGATCGGCACCACCGCCGCGACGAAGATCGGCTCGGCTCCTGCTGACGGCGACACGCTGACGGTGAACGGCAAGACCATCACCTTCCGCTCCGGCTCGGCGCCGCTTGCCAGCGCAGTTCCGGCAGGCTCAGGCCTCAGCGGCAATCTCGTGACTGACGGCAACGGCAACACCACCGTCTATCTCGGCACCGCCGGCACTCCGGCTGCGACGGTCAACGACCTCCTGACCGCGATCGATCTCGCCAGCGGCGTGGGCACCTCGGTCATCGCGAGCGGGTTGGCGACGATTGCGACCAGCGCGGGCCAGACACCCTCCTCGATTGCCGCAGGTATCGTGGCGCTGAAGAGCTCGACGGGTGCGGATCTGTCGCTGACGGGCAAGGCCGACCTGCTGAAGGCGCTGGGCCTCTCCGGCGCGACTGGCGGCGGCAATGCGTCGCTGAGCGTCAACCGCACGACGAGCGCGAGCTCGCTGGGATCGCTGATTTCGGATGGCGCATCCCTGAATGTCGACGGCCACGTCATCACCTTCAAGAACGCGCCGGTTCCGGGCTCGGCGGGTGCGCCGGCCATTCCGACCGGCTTTGGCAAGAGCGGCAACGTCATCACCGACGGCAACGGCAACTCGACGGTCTATCTCCAGGCCGGCAACGTCGCCGACGTGCTGAACGCGATCGATCTGGCCACCGGCGTGCAGACCGCGTCGATTGCGGCCAACGGCGTGGCGACACTGAATACCGCAACCGGCCAGAGCAAGTCGTCGATCAACACCAGCGGCCAGCTGCAGCTCTCGACCGGCATCAACGCCGACCTGTCGATCACCGGGACCGGCAATGCGCTGGCGGTGTTTGGCCTTTCGGGCAATACCGGCAACGCCACGGCGTTCTCGGCGGCGCGCACCTCCGGCATCGGCGGCATCAGCGGCAAGAGCTTGACCTTCACCTCCTTCAACGGCGGCACCGCGGTTGACGTCACCTTCGGCGACGGCACCAACGGCACGGTCAAGACGCTGGATCAGCTCAACGCGAAGCTGCAGGCCAACAACCTGTCCGCGACGATCGACGCCAACGGCCTGCTGACGATCACCGCATCCAACGACTATGCCTCCTCGACGCTCGGCTCGACCGCAGCGGGCGGTGCGATCGGCGGTACGCTCACGTCGGCGCTGACGTTCTCGACGGCTTCCACCCCCGTCCAGGATGCGGTCGCCCAGACGGCCCGTGCGAACCTGGTGTCTCAGTACAATAACATCCTGAACCAGATCGACACGACCGCGCAGGACTCCTCGTTCAACGGTGTCAACCTCTTGAACGGCGATCAGCTGAAGCTGGTGTTCGACGAGACCGGCAAGTCGAGCCTGAACATCACCGGCGTGACCTACAACTCCAAGGGTCTCGGCCTCGCCGCGCTGACGGTTGGTGTCGACTTCATCGACAACGCCGCCGCCAACAGGGTGCTGACCAATCTGAACGCCGCGTCGAGCACGCTGCGATCGGAAGCATCCAGCCTCGGCTCGAACCTCTCGGTGGTGCAGATCCGTCAGGACTTCAACAAGAACCTGATCAACGTGCTGCAGACCGGCTCGTCCAACCTGACCCTGGCCGACACCAACGTCGAGGCGGCCAACAGCCAGGCGCTGTCGACCCGCCAGTCGATCGCCGTCTCCGCGCTGTCGCTGGCCAACCAATCGCAGCAGAGCGTGCTCCAGCTGCTCCGCTAATAAGCGACTGAAATCGCTAATAAAAATCGAGCGACGGGGCCATTTGCCCCGCCGCTCCTTTTTGCGTTTGGAAGCGGGCAGAGCGCGTTCACCGGCCATTAACCCTATCGCTTAAACCGGCGTTAACCATACTTTAAAGGACACCTCCTAGAACTGGACAAAAGCCCCGCTTTCCAGACCGCGCGGCCGATTCGTATCCGGTTCAAGAGGAAGACTCGCCAATGTCCAACATCGTTCTCTCGGCGTCCGTTCGCCAGAACCTGTTGTCGCTGCAGTCGACGGCCGACTTGCTGGCCACGACGCAGGAGCGGTTGTCGACCGGCAAGAAGGTCAACACGGCGCTCGACAATCCCACCAACTTCTTCACGGCGCAGGGGTTGGACAACCGGGCGAGCGACATCAGCAACCTGCTCGACGGCATCAACAACGGTGTGCAGGTGCTCCAGGCCGCCAACACCGGCATCACCTCGCTGCAAAAGCTGATCGACAGCGCGAAATCGATCGCCAACCAGGCGCTGCAGACCACGGTCGGCTACTCCACCAAATCCAACGTCTCGACCACGATACCCGGTGCCACGCCGGCTGATCTGCGCGGCACGACCTCGTATGCAAGCGCGACCGCGAACAGCAACGTGCTCTACACCGGCGCACCCGGTGGCGTGACGCCGGTGACGGCCGCCGCCACGCTCGGTGCATCGTTGGGCTCGACTGCGGGCACGCTGACCGGCGCTGTCGCCAATGCGGCCGACGGCACCACTGCACTGACCGGTACCGCGACGCTGATCGGCACCACGGCGGCCAGCACCCTCGGCTCGTCGCCGGCCGACGGCGATTCGATCACCGTCAACGGCAAGACCATTACCTTCCGGACGGGCGCTGCGCCCGCGACGCAGGCGACCGGCTGGGGCCTGGACGCCAGCGGCCACATCGCCACCGACGGCAACGGCAACTCGATCGTCTACATGGGCACGGCCGCCGCCCCCACCGGCAACGTCAACGACCTGCTGAGCGCGATCGACCTCGCCAGCGGCGTCAAGAGCGCGACGATCAGCGCCGGCGCCGCGACTATCTCAGTCAGCGGCTCGGCCGGTCCCGTCGGCACGCTTCAGGTGGCATCATCCATCACGGGCGGCCAGGTCACGCTGAAGAGCTCGACCGGCGCCGATCTGAGCGTGACCGGAAAGGCCGACTTCCTCAAGGCGCTCGGCCTGACGTCCGCAACCGGCGCCGGCAATGCCAACGTCACGGCAGCCCGGTCGACCACAGCGGGTTCGCTCGGCACCCTCGTTCAGGACGGCTCGACGCTGAACATCGACGGCCACACCATCACCTTCAAGAACGCGCAGACGCCGCAATCGGCGGCGAGCGTCACCTCGGGCGGCGTCAGCGGCAACATCGTCACCGACGGCAACGGCAACTCGACCGTCTACATCCAGAGCGCGACGCTGACCGACCTGCTCAACGCGGTCGACCTTGCGACCGGGGTGAAGACGGCCAGCCTCTTCAACGGCGCGGCGACGCTGTCGACCAGCGCGGGCCAGATCCCGTCCTCGGTCAACAGCAGCGGCCAGCTTGCGCTCTCCACCGGCATCAACGCCGATCTCTCGATCACCGGCACCGGCAATGCGCTCAGCGCCTTCGGTCTCAGCGGCAACACGGGAACGGCGACCGCCTTCACTGCGGCCCGCACCTCCGGCGTCGGCGGCATCAGCGGCAAGACGCTGACCTTCACCTCGTTCAACGGCGGTACCCCGGTGAACGTCACGTTCGGCGACGGCACCAACGGCACCGTCAAGACGCTGGACCAGCTCAACGCGCAGCTGCAGGCCAACCACCTGACGGCGACGATCGATGCCAACGGTGTGCTGACGGTGACCACCGTCAACGAATACGCCTCTTCGACGCTGGGTTCGACGATCGCGGGCGGCGCCGTCGGCGGCACGATCACC
Source organism: Bradyrhizobium sp. USDA 4354 (assembly GCF_054060315.1). NCBI lineage: Bacteria > Pseudomonadati > Pseudomonadota > Alphaproteobacteria > Hyphomicrobiales > Nitrobacteraceae > Bradyrhizobium > Bradyrhizobium sp. USDA 4354. The sequence goes on from NZ_JBSSDC010000001.1 coordinate 4,328,840, forward strand.
GGTGTTCTGGCCTTCACCACCGCGCAGCCGCCGGTTCAGGATCCTGTGGCGCAGACCGCGCGCTCCAACCTGGTCAACCAGTTCAACAACATTCTGGCCCAGATCGACACGACGTCGCAGGACTCCTCCTTCAACGGCGTCAACCTGCTCAACGGCGACACGCTGAAGCTCGTCTTCAACGAGACCGGCAGCTCCACGCTGAGCATCAACGGCGTGGTGTTCAATGCGGCCGGCCTCGGTCTCAGCAATCTCGTCAACGGCGTCGACTTCATCGACAACGGCGCCACCAACAAGGTGCTGGCCAGCCTGAATGCGGCCTCGAGCACGTTGCGCTCGGAAGGCTCCACGCTCGGTTCGAATCTGTCGATCGTGCAGGTGCGTCAGGACTTCTCCAAGAACTTGATCAACGTGCTGCAGACCGGCTCGTCCAACCTGACGCTCGCCGACACCAACGAGGAAGCGGCGAACAGCCAGGCGCTTTCGACTCGCCAGTCGATCGCGGTCTCCGCGCTGTCGCTGGCCAACCAGTCGCAACAGAGCGTGCTGCAGCTGCTCCGCTAATTCGCAGCGCAAGTTCGCTACTCGAGATCTCGCGGCGGGGCTAACGCTCCGTCGTTCTTTTGAGGGAGATCGCTAAGACAAGATTAGCTGAGATCGATGCGCATCACGTCAGCGAGTTTACATCGTGCGTGCGTGCATCTAGCGTTGTGCCGACGAAGAGCTCCGCGCCCCGTAATTGTCCGGAGCGCTTCCAAGCACACACGTAAGCAAATCTTAAGCGGTGCTGCCTAGGGTTGGGAAAGAAATCCTTAAGCGCGTCCAACGCGCTAGGTAACGTCCAGGATGTGATTGATGTCGAATTCCGCTGCCTCGGCTTATGCGCGTGTTGCAACGACCACCGCATCTCCCCGCGACATCGAGGCGCAGACCCTGCTCAAGGCCGCCAACAAGCTCCAGGACGCGGTGAACAACGCCGATCCGCTCAGCGAGCAGACCATGCAGGCCCTGATGTTCAACCGCAAGCTCTGGACCATCTTCTTGAGCGAGGCGATGCGTGACACCAATCCGCAGCCGATCGATGTCCGGCAGAAGATCGCCAACATCAGCGTGTTCGTGCTGAGCCAGACTGCTGCGTTGCAGATGAGCCCGCAGTTCGATCACTTCCGTCCGCTGATCGAGATCAACCGCAACATCGCCGCAGGTCTGTCCGGACGGCCGTGACGGAGAGCTGTCGTGGTCGAGCATTTGTCGACCGCGGACCAGTTCACGCTGACGGATGCCGGTGAGGGCGCAGATCGACAACTTCGTCATCGATCTTGCGGCCGGCTTGGCTGATGTCGATCCGCCGTTGCGACGTGCGACACTCAGTCGTCAGGCGCTGACGTCCGTGCTGAGCGGGCGCGAAGGCTCGGACTTCATATCCAGGGCATGGAAATAGGCGCGCCGGCGCAGCATCGCTTCGTCCGGGAACTGGTTCACCACCGTGTCGGTCTTGTCGTTGACGACCTGAAAGACAAAGGATGCGGCCGCCTGATCGAATACGATTTGGCGCGAGATGTTGTCGTGGTTCGGCAAATCATTGCGTACGGGCGCGTTCGTGTCGGCCGCGGCGACCGTCTGGCTCACCGGAAGATCGGTTTGCACAGCCTCGTTCGCCGCCGCATTGGACGTCGTCACGATCTGAATGGGGGCCGGGATCCCCACCGGCCTGATGCTGAAATCTGTACTCATGGCAGCCTCCTGGTTGCCTAACGTGAGTCAAATCCCAACCCCTCTAATCGCGCAACCATGGAACACCAGGTTTGAAGACCCGGTAAGGAAACGTGCCTAACCGCGCGACGCTATTGCCGCGCAACTTTTCATAAAATTCTCGCTTGTTCCTGCGCGCTCAGAGCGAGCGGCTGACCGCGAGCGGGGTGATGTGGCGCGGACCCGGAGCTGCGCGACGCCCCGCGGCTGTATAGGTATTCGGCACGTTGCGCTTCTGGATCTCGGCGTTGACGCCGCGCACGACGCTCTCGGAGACCGCGTGCGCGGTCGCGAGCACGGTGAGATTGACCTGGAGCATCGCGCGAAACGCATCGTGGTGGCGATGCAGCGTCGAAAGCAGCTCCGGCGCGGATTTCGCGAGCTGGGCCTGGTTTGCCTTCAACTGGCTGACGGCGTCGACGTAATTGCGCGACAGCTCCTGCTTCCTGCTCTCGAGCGTCATCGCCTCGCGGACCTTGCCGGCGCGAACGAGCTCGGTCTCGCGCTCGATCAGTCCGAGCAGCGCGCTCATCGCATCCATCAGGTCCTCGGCGAGCTTGCGCGCCTCGGTGCTGCCGGGCGCGGTGTTCGGACGCTGGGCTTGCATCGGCTGACGTGAGGCGTTGAAATGGTTCATCTCGTTTGACCTTATGCCGTACGAAGAGTGGTTTTCGCCTGCTGCAGGATGAGCGTGCGGTAGACTTCGGTGGCGACGCCGACGCCGCCGGCGTTGGCGAAGTTCTTGGAATATTGCTCGGTCAGCATCGAGCGCCACACGCCGGTGCCGGGCGTATCGCCGAACGGGCCTTCGCCCTTCAGGCCCGAGGTCATCTGCGAGAACATGCTGTTGAGGAACATCGCCTCGAAATCGGTGGCGGTCTTCTGCGCCTTGGCCTGTTGCTGCGGCGAGACCTTTTGGAGTGCGGCGGCGAGCTCGAAGTCCGGCCGGCCGTTGCGGCTCTCGACCGAGAAAGCCGGGGAGGTGGCGACGCGCGGGGTGTTGATCGCGCCGGTCTGCATCACATCACCTCGATGTCGGCTTCGATGGCGCCGGCGGCCTTGATCGCCTGGAGGATGCTGATCATGTCGCGGGGACCGATGCCGAGGCCGTTGAGGCCGTCGACGAGCTGCTGGAGCGAGACGCCGTCCTTGACGAGCGCCAGCTTCTTGCCGTCTTCGCTGACGGTGACGCTGCTGCGCGGCGCGACCACGGTGCGGCCGCGCGACAGCGGGTTGGGCTGGCTGACCTGCGGGCTCTCGGAGATCGTGACGGTGAGGTTGCCCTGTGCCACAGCGACGGTGGCGACGCGGACGTCGCGGCCCATCACGATGATGCCGCTCCGTTCGTCGATGATGATCTTGGCGGCCAGATCGGGGTCGACCTGCAGCTGCTCGATCTCGGTGAGGAAGGCGACGACGTTGCCCTTGAACTCCGGCGGGATCGACAGCTGCACCGTCGAGGGATCGATCGGCTCGGCGGTCTTGACGCCGAGATAGTCGTTGACCGCGGCTGCGATGCGCTTGGCGGTGGTGAAGTCGGCGTTGCGCAGCGCCAGGCGCACGTTCGGCAGCCGATTGAGCGCGAACTCGATCTCGCGCTCGATGATGGCACCGTTGGCGATGCGTCCAACGGTCGGAACGCCGCGCACGATCTTGGCCGCCTCGCCCTCGGCCTGGAAGCCGGAGATCGCGAGCGAGCCCTGCGCCACCGCGTAGACATTGCCGTCGGCGCCGAGCAGGGGAGTGACCAGCAGGGTGCCGCCCTGGAGATTCTTGGCATCGCCGAGCGCGGAGACGGTAACGTCCATGCGCGTGCCCTGGGTGGCGAAGGCCGGCAGGTTGCCTGTGACCATTACGGCGGCGACGTTGCCGGTGCGGATGGTGGCGCCGCGGATGTTGACGCCCATGCGCTCGAGCATCGCCTGCAGCGACTGCTTGGTGAAGGGGATGTTGTTGAGCGTGTCGCCGGTGCCGTTCAGGCCGACGACGAGGCCATAGCCGATGAGCTGGTTCTGCCGCACGCCCTCGATGTTGGCGAGATCCTTGATGCGCGAGGTCGCAGCCGCTGACGTGACCGAGAGCGCCAGCGCTGACAGCGCGGCGCAGGCCACCCCAACAATCCTCACCCAACGAACGGCTGGCATCCTCTGCTCCCCAAGGCCCTAAAAAGGCTCCTCAAATCGACAAGACCTGCACGACACTCCCATGACGAGCTGGTCCGGCGCTTTCCTTGCGAGCACTGTGCCAACCCGGCGCAGCGGGGCAGGTGGCTGAATAGGTTGAATAAATCTGTTTCGACCGATGTCAGCCGGCGTTCGTCCTGAGGAGCGAAACTGCCGCCTGTCGGCAGATTTTGCCGGGCCGTTTACGCGCCGTTAACCATAAGACAGCGAAGGTGAGGCATCGATCACCCGGATTGCCTCCGATGCGCATCTACGGACCGAACGGCACCACGCTTGGAACGCCAGCCAGCCAAGCCAGGCGGACCGGCTCCGGCACCTTCGTGCTGCCCGACACCTCATCGGCGCAGGAGACGCGGAGCGCTGCTGCACCGAAGGCCACCGCCAACATCGATGCGCTGCTGGCATTGCAGGGCGTCGAGGAGGATCCGGTCGAGCGCCGCAAGCGCTCGGTCGCTCGCGGCAGAACTGCACTCGACGTGCTCGACGACCTCAAGATGGGGCTCTTGTCCGGCAATCTCGACGCCTCGACGGTGATGCGGCTGCGCGATGCCGCGGCGAATTTGAAATCGTCCTCGGGCGATGCTGGTCTCGATGCGGTGCTGTCCGAGATCGAGCTGCGCGTCGAGGTCGAGCTGGCGAAGGCCGGGCGGGGGTAAGAGTCATCCGTCATCCTGAGGCGCTCGTCCTGCATAGCAGGACGAGCCTCGAAGGACGACGGCCCGGCCGCATCTCGGCCGTACATCCTTCGAGGCTCCCGGCGCGATGCTTTGCATCGCACCACTCGCGCCTCAGGATGACGGAAATCCCGTAAGCGTCCTTCGCAGGCCTACGCCGCTTCCTCCTTCTGCTGCGCGTCGTAGCGACGCTGGGCGGCGAGCACGTCTTTCAGATTCTGCTCGGCCCAATCGCGTAAGGGATCGACCGCCGCCGCCAGCGTCAGCCCGAGCTGCGTGATCGAATACTCCACCGTCACAGGCACCGTCGCGATGGCGTGGCGCTTGATCAGGCCGTCGCGTTCAAGCGACTTGAGAACCTGGCTCAGCATCTTCTGCGAGATGCCTTCAATCGTGCGGCGCAACTGATTGAAGCGCATCGGCTCCTCGCGCAGGAGCAAGAGGATCAGCACCGCCCATTTGTCGCCGACGCGATCGAGGATTTGGCGGGTGGGGCAGTTCGCTGCGTAGACGTCGGGCTTCATCATCGGTCCTCGGAATCCATCTCGTCGCGGGCGGTACGCGTGACGGCTGTACGCGTCCAGGTTACCTTTGCGTAATCAGGTAAGCACAAAGTGCTCTCTTAACACCAGCATTCTTTGCGATATCTAGTAACTACTGGTTACTACAGAAGCAAAGGAGCCTTCCATGAAGATCGCAGTCGCCGGCGCCTCGGGCCGGGCCGGGTCGGAGATCACCAAGGAACTGTCGCGCCGCGGCCATAGCGTCACCGCCATCGCCCGGAACCCCGACAAGATCGCAGCCCTGCCGAACGTCACGCCGACCAGGGGGGATGTGCTCGACCAGGCCGGCCTCGCCACGCTGTGGGCCGGGCACGAGGTCGCCGTGAGTTCCGTGCACTTCCTGGCTAGCGACCCGCTCAAGCTGATCGGTGCGGCGAAGGACTCCAAGGTGGGTCGCTACCTCGTGGTCGGCGGCGCCGGGAGCCTTGAGGTTGCCCCAGGCGTGAAGCTGGTCACGACGCCCAATTTTCCAGCCCAATACAAGGCTGAGGCGGAGGCAGGCTCGGCCTTCCTGGACCTGCTGCGGCAGGAAAAGGACCTGAACTGGACCTTCATCTCGCCGTCGGCGCTGTTCGTCGAGGGGGAACGCACGGGCAAGTTCCGGCTTGGGACCGACCAGCTTCTCGCAGATGCGAACGGCAAGAGCTGGATCACCTTCGCCGACTACGCCATCGCGCTGGCTGACGAGATCGAACGGCCGGCCCATCTGATGCAGCGCTTTACGGTCGGCTATTAAGCCGCCAGCCGCCTCCGAGCCCTCTAGGATAAACCTTCCTGTGCAAGGGCTTGGGGGCGATGACTGGGCGGTGAGGGAAATATTGTCTGTCACGGGAGGCCACTATATAAGGCCCGGCTCAACGGACCCCGTTCCGTTCGCGAGTCGTTGCTTAAAAAGATAGGCCGCCCTTGGAAAAGTTGAAAAACTACCGACCGACCGACAAAGAGCCTTTCATGAACGACCGGCAGAAGGAGTACTTCCGTTTGAAGCTCCTTGCCTGGAAGGATGAGATCCTCAAAGAGTCAAAGCTCACCCTGCAAGCTCTGCAGGAGGAGAACGTGAACCACCCCGATCTCGCCGATCGGGCCTCGTCCGAAACCGACCGCGCCATCGAACTCCGCGCCCGCGACCGCCAGCGCAAGTTGATCGCCAAGATCGACGCCGCGCTCCAGCGCATCGAGGACAACACCTACGGCTATTGCGAGGAAACCGGGGAGCCGATCTCGTTGAAGCGGCTCGAGGCCCGGCCCATCGCGACGCTCTCGGTGGAAGCGCAGGAGCGCCACGAGAAACGCGAGAAGGTTTATCGCGACGAATAGAGCCCGAGCCGCAGAGTTGCGGCTCTTTGTTTTTGGACGCAAGGCGCCGTTTGGCGCCGTGCTTGGATTTTGCCTGTGGCTTGCCACGCGCCATCAACGCGAGAGCGCGATCGCGAAAAGTGAATCGCTATCAACGGGCTAGATCCGATTGCTCCGAGCTCACGTGAGTTCGGATGAGAAACAGCCTTCACTTCAGGTGCGAGGGATTTCGCGAGTCGCATCAATGAGATCGACTCTGGAGTTGAGACGTTGATCCAGCTGCATCAAGCATTGCTGTAATCGTGCCTCGTGCGCATTTTGCGAGAGCTGCCGGGGCGCGGCTCCATTAAAGCCTCCACCCACTCAATATTTCCTTAAACGCGGGCAGGAGGCGGTAGTCTTCCGGCTGGCCGCGCTTGTCAGGGCGGAGCGGGGATGCTGAAGTGCCGCCTTCGACTGCGTAGCGTGGGAGGCGGCGCCAATGGACAAGACTCTCGAAGCCGCAAAGGCGATCGCGCTGGCGCGCCGAAACCATGCGCCGCTCGCGGCGCTGGAACGTCCCCCCGCGGATGAAGCCGAGGGCTATCAGGTCCAGCGCGCCCTGCACGATCTCCTGCTGCCGCATGTCGGCCCGCTCGTCGGCTACAAGATCGGCTGCACCAGCCAGGTGATGCAGGATTATATCGGAATCCCTCACCCCTGCGGCGGCGGCGTGTTCCAGAAGGGCGTTCATGACAGCGGCGCCAAGCTCGCCACCTCCAACTATGTCCGGGTCGGCGTCGAATGCGAGATCGCGGTGCGGCTGAAGCGCGACCTTGCCGCCGGCGAGGCGCCGTTCACGGCCGAATGGGTCGGCGAGGCGGTCGAGGCCTATCATCCCGCGATCGAGATCGTCGACGACCGCTACGTGAAGTGGGAGACGATGGGCGCGCCGACGTTGATCGCTGACGATTTCTTCGCCGCCGGCTGCGTGCTGGGTCCCTCGGTTCCGCGCTCGTCGGTGCCTGACCTGAAGGCCGTCAAGGGCCGCGCCATCGTCAACGGCGAGGAGGTCAGCCACGGCACCGGCGCCGACGTGCTCGGCCATCCCCACAACGCACTCGCCTGGCTCGCCAACCATCTCGCCGCCGAGGGCAAGGGCCTGCACGCCGGGCAGCTCGTCCTGACGGGCAGCCTGGTCAAGACGCTGTGGCTGAAGGCCGGCGACAAGGTGCGGATGGAGCTGGATGGGCTGGGCGTGGTGGAGGCGAAGTTTACGTGAGGGGTGCACCGGCACTCGCCGTAGTCATTCCCCGCGACCCGGCTACGCCAAGGCTTCGCCAGGGTTGAGGTCCAGGGGCGCCGAAGCTTTAGCGAAGGCGGCAGGCGGGGAATCCAGTACGCCGCGCTGCATCAGTACAACCACGAATGTCCCGGAGTACTGGATCGTCCGCCTTCGCGGACGATGACAGTGGGAGTGGCTGGAATACTGTGCCTCATCCACGTCGTTGCGAGCGTCGCGAAGCAATCCAGAATCTTTCCGCGGCCGCAGTCTGGATTGCTTCGCTTGGCTCGCAATGGCAGAGATTGAGGCAGCAGCGTTGCTAAAATGTCGCGAGCCTCTCTCGTGAGGTGCCGCTTCTGAAGCCATCAGACAAAGACATCTTGCACCCGCCGGCAATCGAGTATATGAGCTCCATCCCATTCAACCTGCGCGTTCAACAATGAGGAGACCAGCCGTGAGTACTTTGTGGCGATCGACACGCTCCGTGCCGACGCTCTCAGTGCGTCCGGCTGACAGTCATCCAATCATGTTGAACGACAATGGCCCAGTCATTGATTCAGCGCCGGCAGCAGGCCGAGCGCGCGCGGGTTGAAGCCTACGAGTTTTCGTTGCGGCATGTGTCGCAGCGGACGCGTCCTCCACCGGATTTCAAGAACGCGATCAAAGAGGCCAGGCGTGGCTTCGAGGCGGACGTCGTGCGCGACGCTTCGGCCTGGAAGCCGCAGCTGAAGACTCGCGACGCCGCGCGTCTTCGTCTTGGTGCCGCCCGCTATCTCTTTGCGCGCTATCCTGTCGCCGAGCATCTGGAGCAGATCTGGATCGATAGCGCGGGACTGAGCCGCGACGAGATCATGTTGCGCAAGCGATGGTATGTCGTGGCGGCCGGTGGCGGTTCGCTCTACGGCGCCGGTGCCAGCGCGTGGCTGTCTCGCAAGGAGGTCCATGCGTTCCTCAATCGCTTAGGGAACGTCGGCTTCGAGGCTGCGATCTGGCAGGCGATCGCGCGAACCTACGCGAACGATGCCGGCGTTGCGATGCAGATCGCGCGCTCGAGGATCGCGCATACGCGCCGCGCGGAGCATGGCTTCTGGCGCGAGGTGGTGCGCTTCTTCTGCGCGCATCCAACCTCGGTCGACGAGATGGACGATCTCCATGATTACCTCGCAGCTTGCCACCGGCGTGATCCGGCGTTCAGCCTCAAGGGGCGCTCGCTGGCTTCGCTTGGCCGGCTGATGCGCGAATGGCATCACGATCTCGAAGCGATCGCTCGCATCGAGGCTGCACGCCGTCGCGCGGAGGCTGCGCAGAACCGTGCGCGTGGGGCGGCACAAGGCCCCATCGATGACAGCTGGCCGGGGGCCGCGATCGCGGACTGGTCATGGAGCCCATCGTCCAAGGTTCGAGGCAAGCGGGAGGAGTACGTCGTGGTTCAATTGCGTACCGCGGCCGATCTCGTGGCTGAGACGCGGAGCATGCGCCACTGCGTCGCCAGCTACGCCTCCAAATGCATCGCCGGGCAGGCGTCGATCTGGTCGCTGCGCCGCCGCGCTGCGGGTGCTCCAGATCGGTTGCTGACCATCGAGCTTGATCGCCGCGCTCGGGCGGTCCAGGTTCGTGGGTTCGCAAACCGTGTACCGCATTCCGAGGAGTGCAAGATCCTCGAGCGGTGGGCGCAAGCACGCGGGATCGAACTGCTCTAGAAGAAGCCTGCGCCGCTTGCGGCGGCGCAGGCAAAATACATGCGGCCTCCGGCAGGGGAGCTACCGAAGGCCGCGTCGTACACCGTCGTTCGCGCCTAGGTTCGCGAACACGATGTGGGAGCTCGGGAGAAGGTTAGAAGGGCAGCAGCACGTCCATGACCTGCTGGCCGTAGCGCGGCTGCTGCACGTCGGTGATCTGGCCGCGGCCGCCATAGGCGATGCGGGCCTGGGCGATCTTGGTGGAGTCGATGGTGTTGTCGCTCTGAATGTCCTCAGGGCGCACGATGCCGGCGACGATCAGCTCGCGAATTTCGAAGTTGACGCGGATCTCCTGCTTGCCTTCGACGACCAGATTGCCGTTCGGCAGCACCTGGGTCACCACGGCGGCGACGTTGGTCTGCAGGGCTTCCTTGCGGTCGACACTGCCCTTGCCTTCGCTCGACGAGGTCGAGTCGGCGGTCAGGACCCGGCCCGGCAGGATCTTGTTGGCCTGGGTGATCGTTTGGGCGCCAATGAAGTTTGTGATTCCTGAATCTTCCTTGTTGGTGCGGCTGCGCGAGGTGTCGTTCTCGATGTTGGCCTTGTCGGTGATGTTCACGGTCACGGTCAGGAGATCGCCGACCTGGCGGGCGCGCTGGTCCTTGAAGAAGGCGCGGCTGCCGTTACGCCAGAGCGAGTTCGGATTGTAGGAGGCGACCTCCGGCTTCGGCATCGGCATCTGCACCGGCTTGTAGCCGGGCTGCGTCGTCGGATTGTCGATCGCCGACAGCTTCGGCTGCTCGCCGATCTGCGACAGGCGGTCGATCGAGGAGCAGCCGCCCAGTGCGCAAGAGGCCAGCAGCAAGGCAGAGATCGCGATGCGACGAAGACGGGAAGCCGAACTGAACGGGGACATGACTTACTCTGGCTTGGCTGGAGCTAGCGAGACGCGGGCTTGCGGGATCTGGACTTGTGCGACTTGAGCCGGCGACGCGGGGGTCTGGATCAGGTTCCGGACGAGGGCTGCAGTGTCGACGGGTGCGGGCACGTCGTCACGCTTGAGCGAGGAGGTCTGCTCGAGTGCGGGCGCCATCGGCGCGGACTGGCTGGCGCCCTGGACTGTGACCTGGCCGCGGCCGGTGACGGTGCCGGTCAGCGTGCGCTTGGACTGCAGATTGAGCACGCTGACGGTGTCGCCCTCGGCGCCGCTCTCGATCGCCTTGCCGCGCGTGGTGAGATAGAGGCCGGGTACCTGGTAGATGATGGTGACGGCCTGATCGCGCACGACGAAGTCGGGTCTGACGATGTCGGCGGCGCGGATCGGCGTGCCTGCCCGCATCGGCCGGCGCAGCTGCATGCCAATGCTGCGGTCGCGCGAGGCGGGCTCGCCGGTGACCTCGGCCTTCGGCCGGCGCTCGAGCGAGACGTCGGAGGATTTCAGGAGCTCGGCGCGGTCGACGTCGCGGGTCAGCACGGCCACTTCCACCATCTCGATCGCGGTGCCGGTGAAGCGCAGCTTGGTCGGCGCAGAGTTGCTATCGTTGGCAATCTCGAAGGCGATGTCGAAACGGCCGCTGCGGGCATCAAAGCGGGTTGCGACCGGCTGCAGCGCGCCGCTGTTGGAGGCGTCCAGCCGCATCTCGGCGACGCTGCGGTCGAACGTGACGGTGATGTTGGCGGCTTCTCCGAGGCCGAAGCGGCGCTCGAGCGCCGCGGCGACCGCGTTTTCGATATCCTTGCTCGCGAGCGTGCGGGCGAGGCGGGTGACCTGAACCTCCTTGATGTCGCCGGTCATGACGCCGATCACCTGTTTGGCCCGCAGCACCGAGAGTACCTGGCCGACCGTCAGCGTGCCGGTGGTGCCGAGATCGGGCGAGCGGTAGACCGGGATCAGTGCGGCCGATCCGGCGTTGTCGATGAGATCGCCGATCCGCACCACGTCCGAGGTCACGGTGACGCTTGCGCGCAGCGTCGGCGAGGCGATGAAATCGTCGGCGGCCGCTGCCGGCAATGCCAGCGCGAGAAGGGTGGAGATCGTGGCGAGGGTGGCGCGGATCATCGTCATCACCTCAGCGGAACAGCGCCGTGGTCGACTGCATCATCTGGTCGGCGGCGCTGATCACCTTGGCGTTCATCTCGTAAGCGCGTTGCGCGGCGATCAGATCGCTCATCTCCGAGACGACGTCGATATTGGCCTGCTCCAGGCTGCCTTGCGTGATCTTGCCGTAACCCTCGGAATTGGCGGTGCCGTCCTGCGGCGTGCCGGAGGAGGGGGTCTCGGTGAACTGGTTGTTGCCGACGGGCTGAAGGCCCGCCTTGTTGATGAACCGCGTGACGCCGATCTGGCCGAGGATGGTCGAGGTCGACGAGCCCGGCAGCGTCACCGAGACCTGGCCCTGCTCGCTCACCGTGATGCCCGAGGCGTTGTTCGGAATGGTGATCGTCGGCTGCACCGGGTTGCCCTGTGCGGTGACGATGCGGCCCTGATTGTCCATCTGGAAGGTGCCGTCGCGGGTGTACTGGAAGGTACCGTCTGGCATCAGGATCTTGAAGAAGCCGTCGCCCGAGACGGCGAGATCGAGGTCGTTGCCGGTCTGCGACAGCGTTCCCTGCGTCATGCTGCGCGGCGTGCCCACAGTCTTGACGCCGCCGCCGATGTCGACGCCGACCGGCAGGATGGTGCCCTGGTCCGACGACTGGGCGCCGACACGGCGGACGTGCTCGTAGATCAGGTCCTGGAACGCGGCGGTCTGCTTCTTGAAGCCGGTGGTGCGCAGGTTGGCGATGTTGTTGGAGATCACCTGAACGTTGAGTTCCTGTGCCGCCATTCCGGTCGCTGCGGTGTGAAGCGCCTGCATGTCAGTTCTCCTTCAATCAGGCCGGAACGTCGGCGAGCTTTTCGATCGCCGATTTGTGGAGGTCGCTCTGCTGCTGCAGCAGGCTGGCGATCGCGGCGTAGCTGCGCATCACCTCGACCATGCGGGTCATCTCGCCGACCGCATTCACGTTCGACTTCTCGACGTAACCCTGCTGCAAGGTGGACTTGGTGTCGGCCTGCTGGTTTGCCGAGCCGGCGCCATAGAGATTGGCGCCGAGCTTGGTCAGCTTGGCCGGATCGTCGAACGACACCATGCGGATCTTGCCGCGGATCGAATCGGTCCGCGCCGTACCTTCGAGCACCGTGACGGTGCCGTCGGGCGCGACATTGATGTCGTGGTCGGTCGGCTGGAAGGTGATCGGGCCGGCATTGCCGAGCACGAGGTTGCCGTCGGCGGTGACGAGCTGGCCGGTGCTGTTGAGCGAGAACTTGCCGTCGCGGGTATAGAGCTCGCCGCCATTGGCCTGCACCGCGAAATAGGCACTGCCGTTGATCGCCATGTCCAGCGGATTGCTGGTCGGCTCCATCGGCCCCTGGCCGACGTCGCGGAAGGTGCCGCGGTCCTGAACATAGGAGACCCGGCGGTCGCGACCGATGAAATTGTCCTCACGCGCGTTCGAGTTGAGATACTCCTCGAACAGCGAATGGTCGGCCTTGAAGCCGTTGGTGTTGGCATTGGCGACGTTGTTGGCGATGACATCCACCTGCCGTTCCAACGTCATCTGCCGTGACAAGCCGATCAGAAGCGCGTTCTGCATCGGAAATCTCCCCTGAGTGAGATCTGCCATTTCGCTCTCCCAAGCGTCTTGGCGGACCCCGTGACCGAGACCGTCGGGTTCTCCCAAACCGTTCAGTCTCGGCCCTCTCTCAGCGAAAGCCGTGCCAACTAAGAAAACTTCGTAATTTCAATGTCTTGTCGACTTTCGATGGGCGCGGGAGGGCGGCAGAAAGGTTCTGTTAGCCATGTTTGCCCGGCAGATTTTTCCTAGCTGAGGCCCAATCGAAAGGTTCCGTTAACCATTATTACCGTAGCGTTTGCGTGCAAGAGGAGCGCATTGCGCTGGGACATTTGTATCGCGTCACTGTCTGCCAGGAGGCTTCGCTCTTTCGACCCTTTGAGAGATGAACGAGCGCGGCAACCATGGCAGAGAATGAGGAAGGCGGCGCAGCCGCTGATGGCGCGGAAGCCGCTCCGCCGAAGAACAAGCTCAAGCTCATTATCATGGTCGTCGGTGTGCTCGCCGTCATTGGCGGCGGCGCCGCGACCTGGTTCTTCTTCTTCCGTCATGGCGAGGGCGAGCACCACGCCGAGGCCGCGCCTCCACCGAAGCCGCCGGCCTTCGTCGACGTCCCCGACATGATGGTCAACCTCGCCGGCGCGCCGGGCGAGCGCGTGCAATATCTGCGGCTGAAGATCGTGCTGGAGCTGAAGGAAGAGAAGCAGATCGAGGCGATCAAGCCGACGATGCCGCGCGTCACCGACATCTTCCAGACCTATGTGCGCGAACTGCGTCCCTCCGACCTCAACGGTTCCGCGGGCATCTTCCGCCTCAAGGAGGAACTGACCAAGCGCGTCAACGCGGCAGTCGCCCCGATCCAGGTCAGCGCGGTGCTGTTCAAGGAAGTCGTGGTCCAGTGAGCATGACGGACTAAGGATCATGGCGGGCAACGACCAAGTCGACCAGGATGCAATTGCCGCCCAGTGGGAGGCCTCGCTCGATTCCGAGGATCCCGCCGAGGCGGCAAAGGCTGCCGCCGAGAACGAGCTATCGGAGACCATGGCCCTGCAATGGGCGGCCATGGTCGAGGACGGCAGCCGCGATCTCGGCAATGGCAAGAATTCCGGCGAGCGGGTGCTGTCGCAGGAGGAGATCGACAATCTCCTCGGCTTCACCGTCGGCGACGTCACGCTCGACGATCATTCCGGCATCCGCGCGATCATCGATTCGGCGATGGTCTCCTACGAGCGTCTGCCGATGCTCGAAATCGTCTTCGACCGCCTGGTGCGGCTGATGACGACGTCCTTGCGCAACTTCACCTCGGACAACGTCGAAGTCTCGCTCGACCGCATCACCTCGGTGCGTTTCGGCGACTACATGAACTCGATCCCGCTGCCTGCCGTCCTCACCGTCTTCAAGGCCGAGGAGTGGGAGAACTTCGGCATGGCGACGGTCGATTCCAACCTGATCTATTCGATGATCGACGTGCTGCTCGGCGGCCGCCGCGGCACGAGCCAGCTCCGCATCGAGGGCCGGCCCTACACCACGATCGAGACCGAGCTGGTCAAGCGGCTGGTCGAGGTGGTGCTGTCCGACGCCGAGCAGGCGTTTCGGCCGCTATCGCCGGTGACCTTCACGATCGACCGGCTCGAGACCAATCCGCGTTTCGCCGCGATCAGCCGTCCCGCCAACGCCGCGATCCTGGTGCGCCTGCGCATCGACATGGAAGACCGCGGCGGCAATATCGAGCTGTTGCTGCCTTACGCGACCATCGAGCCGATCCGGGGCGTCCTGCTCCAGATGTTCATGGGCGAAAAGTTCGGCCGCGACCCGGTCTGGGAGGGCCATTTCGCCACCGAGATCGTGCAGGCCGAGATCGCCGTCGATGCCGTGCTCTACGAGGCCGACATTCCACTCAAGCAGCTGATGCGGCTCAAGGTCGGCGACACGCTGCCGCTGGACATGCGCGCCGATGCCAACGTCACCGTGCGCTGCGGCGACGTCACGCTGACCGAGGGACGGATGGGCCGGGTCGGCGACCGCGTCGCGATCCGCGTGACGAAACCCTTGCGCAAGCCAAGTACGACACTTGCGATGTTCGAGAAGGTGGACGAGCAGAACAAGATGATGGAGGCCCCATGAACCACTCCCTGGGAATGGCGATCGAAACGCTGGTGGCTATCCTGCTGATGCTGACGATCGTCTACTGCGTCATGCTCAACAAGCGGCTGACGCGGCTGAAGGCGGACGAGCATTCGCTGAAGGCCGTCATCGGCGAGCTGATCACCGCGACCGAGATCGCCGAGCGCGCGATCGGCGGGCTGAAGCTCGCCGTGCGCGACGTCAACGAGAACCTGGGCAGCCAGCTCGCCGCCGCGACGCAGATGTCGGACCAGCTCTACAAGCAGCTCGGCGAGGCCGACAACGTCGTGCGGCGCCTGTCCAAGATCGCGATCGCCGCGCGTCCCGTGACCAATCCGGAGACGGTTGCCGCGCCCGCGGCCAAGCCCTCGTCAGCAAAGGCGGTCGCGGCTGCGGCCGAAGCCTTTTCCGAGCGCCGCCGATCCAACGGCCTTGCCGCATGAAGTCTGGGTATGAAGTCCTTTCGTAACATCCGCGTCATTCCGGTCGTCCTGGTTGCCGTCGCAGGCCTCGCCACGCTGAAGGTGGCGGGCCTCGCGATCAACGGCGGCTATGTCTTCGACTACAAGCCCAATCAGACCAAGAAATCCTGGGCGCAGGAGAACCTGAATTTCCCGACCGGTCGCGAGGACCCCGATATCACCGGATCGACCCATGGTGCGCCGAAGGAGGCGCCCAAGCCCGCCGCGCCCGAGACCAAGCCCGAGGGCACCGTGGTCAAGGTGGAGGACGGCCAGCCGCAGGTCTCGGCCTCGGAGCGTGCGATCCTGGAACGGTTGCAGGCCCGACGGCAGGAGATCGAGGCCCGCCAGCGCGAGATCGACATTCGCGAAAGCCTGCTGAAATCGGCCGAGAAGCGCATCGAGAACAAGGTCGAGGAGATGAAGGCGGTGGAGACCCGCATCTCTGCGACGCAGGCCGAGCAGAAGGCCGCCGAAGCCCAGCGCATGAAGGGCCTCGTGACCATGTACGAGGGCATGAAGCCCAAGGACGCCGCGCGGGTGTTCGACCGGCTCGAGATGGGCGTGCTGATCGAGATCGCCTCGGCCATCGCGCCACGAAAAATGTCGGACATCCTGGGGCTGATGTCGCCGGAGGCCGCCGAGCGGCTGACGGTCGAGATGGCCCGCCGCGCCAATGGCGGCGGCGATCAATCGGCCTCGGCCGTCGATCTGCCCAAGATCGACGGCAAGCCGACGCAAAAGCCGAATTGAGGGCTCGAGGCGAAGCGTGCTGTTGCGACCTGCGCGTTGTCGCGTGGTCGTCGACTCGAGCCCAGCGAGACGCCTTCCGTGCCTAGTTCGCGAAGGCCTGCTGCACCCTGCGAACGGGCGGGCGCAACTGCTTCTCCGCCAGAGGGAGGATATCGACCTGCTGCTTGATCAGCGCCGCCTTTGTGACGCGGGTCACGAGCTGCAGGGTGCTATGGCAACAGGAACACTCATATGTTTTCAGGGCATATCCTCTGGCGATCGGAACGATCGCTACGACCGCTCTTGCCCTGCTACACACAATGCAACCGGCTTCTCCGCTCATTGATTACCCCCAAAGCTAACCAATGCGATTCGCATCGCCGAGGTCACATCTGATTCAGAGTCGCACGCGAACCGCAACACCCCGAAGGTTGTGAGTGCGCGCGCTCAGCAACTCGTCACGGCGGCAGATCAATGTCCCGTGGCGGATGCAGCCGAAGCAGCCGGCATCCTCTGGGACTGCGATGAGTTGACGCGCGCAGGTGTGAAGTGGCGTACAGTGGCGCTCAAGGCACCGTCCTACGCTTCGGCCAGTCGCAATCGGCAGCGCAGGAGGAGGTCATGAACTACTCGTCCGCCGCAGAACGCGTCATCAAGGCCGTCAACCGGCTGCTCATAGCGGCGATGACATCCGCGTGGAGATCCGCGCTGATCCATCAGCATGCAGCGCCGCCGGAACGCGACGACGGCAACGATGATGAATTTTCTCTCGACGAAGCGAACTCCTCGGCGCCCGAAGGCGCCGGCAAGCAACATTGAAAACGCAATCGGCTTGAGGGCGTCTCACACGATCAGATCGTGCAGCACATGGCCGTGAGCTGTACTTGCCCCATGAGGCGGATCAACATCGGGCGGAGATGGTTCAGCCATGAACGCCAGTTCGGACCCGTGGAATCCTCCGGCGTGGCCGTGATGCCCGGCGAGGTCCGAGAGATGATCCGGCACTGCGCTGTGCTGTGAACCCTGCGAAGCGTTATCCTTGAACCGGAATGACTCGCCGTGTTGCTGCGTCTCGCTTGCAAGCGAATGGCTGGCGCCTCCGGTCGATGACTTCAGGAGGCTTGGGTTGAGCGCTGTGTCCGCCGTTTCACCGCTGCTAGGACCGTGGGCATGAGCCGACGGGGCGGCGTTTCCCGGGGGCGAGACGCCGTGATTGCCGGCATCGCTCCCCAGCGCAAGCCCGTGCCCGGCGTGCTGTTCGGCGGGATTGTGGGCAGAATTCAGCGCGGCGATGGCGATGTCAGGCAACTGGCCACCTCCGGCAATCGCGCCATTTTTGCCAACCGCCGAGGCTGTGTCGGGCCCCGTCAAGTGGTCGAAGACAAAGCTGGCCTCCGTCGGTGCGGTCATCTGCTGCACGATCGTAGACAGTCCGCCGGTTGAGGGAGCTACCGCGTCAGTGCGGGGCGTTTCGATTGCGAGCGTTTGCACTTCGTCTGAACTGGAGGGGCTGGAATATTCGGTCCATCCAATCTGATCCCAGCTTGAATCAAGGCTGTAGGTCGCCTCGGTTGATAGGGTTGTCGATCTCCCGTCGGAGAGGAGCGCGCCGTCGCCGCTTCCGGAATCGGCCGAGATCCCTGAAGTGGTCGCTATCACGTCGGCCGCATCACTCTGCACGGTTGCGGTGAGGTCGGTGAGCTCGCTGGCAGCCGCCATCACAGGTGCCGCCGCCGGCGCCAGGATGAAGTCCGACGCGTCGATGGTTGCAATGCCCTGCAAATGGACTTCGAGCAGACTGGAATCGCCGATGTGCAGGGTCTGGTCCGTTGGATTGACGTACACGATGGTTTCATTCGCCGCGCTGTCATAGAGCCAGGCGATCGTATGTGCCGGCACGGCCGTGCTGGTTGAGCTCAACGCCAAGATGGCGAACCCAAGCGCGCCAAAGGCGGTCAGGTCGATCTTGTCCGCGCCCGACGCGAAGTCGGTGATGGTGTCGAACTGGCTTGCGTTGGAATCGGCTACGAACAAATATGCGAAACGGTCGTTGCCATTGCTGCCCGTGAGTTGGTCCGCACCAAATCCACCGGTTATGGTGTCGGCGCCGTTATTGCCGTTGACTGTATCGTTGCCCGAGCCGCCGTAGATGACGTCATCCCCATCGTTGCCCTTGATCGTGTCATTGCCGGAGCCGCTATAGAGAACGTCCGCTTTGCCGGTCCCATTGACCGTATCACTGCCGGCCCCCGCATAGACGATCTGACCGGTGTCGCCGCCGCCGGCGATGGTTTCGCTCCCCGGCGTTCCATACACGTTGGGGGGATCGGTGATCACGACGGATCCGGTGGCCAGGTTGTCAAAATCGTTGGGGTCTGCGTCGCTGGCGCCATGAATGGCGACGGTCACCGTCTGCGTCGTGCCGTCGATGGCAGTTACCGTGAAAGTGTCGGTCAAGGTGTCGCCGACGTCGAGCGCCTGAACCACGCTGTTGTTGTTGTCGAGGGTGTAAGTCCATACGCCGGCTGCAGTCATCGTGAAGGTGCCGTACCCGCCGTCACTCGCAGTCTGCGAAGAGACCGCGGTGAACGTGTTCGGCGCGTTGTCGACGTCTGTATCGGTGAGCGTGCCGGTCGCGATGGGAATGCCGGGCGAGAAAGTTCCTGCCTCGGTCACTGAGCCGGTCGTGGTGCCGGAAATGATGGCCGCGTCGTTGCTGCCGTGAATGGTGACCGTCACCACCTGCGGCGTGCCGTCGAGGGCTGTGACAGTGAAACTGTCGGTGAGCGTGCCGCCGACATTGAGCGCCTGCACCGCCGCGCTGGCGTTGTCGAGCGTGTAGGTCCACACGCCGGTAGCGGTTAGCGTAAAGGTGCCATAACCATTCGTGCTTGCCTTGGGCGAACTCACCGCGGTGAAGGTATTGGACGCATTGTCGACGTCGGCGGCAAAGAGCGTACCGGTTGCGCTCGGGCTGCCGGGTGTCGCATTGGCAATGCCGCCGGCCTCGGTCACCGAAGCGGTCGTGGTGCCGGAAATGACGGCAGCATCGTTGGTGCCACGGATGGTAATCGTCACCACTTGGGCGGTTCCGTCCAGAGTGGTCACCGCAAAGCTGTCGGTCAGCATCTCGCCGGCATTGAGCGCCTGCACCGTACTGTTTGCGTTGTCGAGCGTGTAGGTCCACACGCCGGCTGCTGTCATGGTGAAGGTGCCGTAGCCGGCGGCGCTCGTCGTCGGCGAGCCGATTGCCGTGAAGGCATTTGCGGTCGTGTCGACATCGGTGTCGGTGAGCGTGCCGGTCGCGGTAGGCGTGCCGGGGCTTGCATTGGCGATGCCGCCAGCCTCGATCACAGCGCCGGTGGTCGCGCCGGAGATGATCGCCGCGTCGCTGGTTCCGTGGATGGTGATCGTCACCACCTGGGCCGTGCCTCCGATCGTGGTCACCGTAAAGCTGTCGGTCAGCGTCTCGCCGGCATTGAGCGCCTGCACTGCGAGGTTCGAATTGTCCAAGGTGTAGGTCCACACGCCGGCAGCCGTCATCGTGAAGGTGCCATAGCCACCGGCGCTCGCTGTTGGTGAGCTCACTGCGGTGAACGTATTGGGCGGATCGTCGACGTCGGTATCGGAAAGAGTTCCGGTCGCAGTCGGCGTGCCGGGCGTTCCATTGGCAATGCCGCCAGCCTCGATGATCGAGCCGGTCGTGGTGCCGGAGATGATTGCAGCGTCGTTGACACCGTTAATGGTGACCGTGAACGTCTGACTCGCAGAATTGAGGCCGTCGGAAACCGTGATAACGAAACCGTCGGTCGTGGGCGCCTTCAGCGCGTTGATCGCGACGCTGTTAGGCACGAACGTGTAGGCGCCGCTCGTACTGTTGACGTAGAGCGTCCCGTACGGACCTGGCTTTGACAGATCGTATGTCACTCCGCCGAGGACCGTCTCGCCGGCGGTCGCTCCTATGACGCCAAAGGTCAGCTTGGCGCTGCTGCTGGTGCTGCTGGCAGCGAAGATTCCGCTTGTCGCAGTGAATGTATCAAACACCACCGTATCGAGCTCGGTTGGCCCCGCTCCGGTGCTGAGCGTCGGCGGTATAGGGTCGAAAATGGGAATAGCGAATGGTGACACAGGCGCCAGCAAATTTTGCAGCGCGGGCGCGTCGGGCTGAATGAAATTGATCGGCTGCAGCGACTGGTTTTTGACGAAGGGAGGCGTGCTCGAGCCATGTGGCCCCTGTCCTTCCAGATTGGCGAGCAGGTCCTGCTGCGCGGCGCGCAACTCGTCCATGCGAGCGGCCGTGTTCGCGACCTGATTGACGCTGATGGTGGATCCCACCCTCTTGACGACGATCGTCTCGCCGGGATCATCGACGATGATGTGTCGCGGGATCCGCTCCTTGGTCACGAGCTCGAATGCGCCGTGCGCAAGGTCTTTGTAAGTGATGGAGTCGTCATCCAGGAATGTGACATCCGGGTCCGCGGCCTCGGCATTTTGCGTGACCGAGAAAGTCAATGCTGCAAGCGTCAGCATTCCGAAACCGCCCGCGTGACTCCGGGCGCGGATGCCTGCAATCGGTGTATTCAGCTGGAGAGACCCGGTTTCTGCCAGCCGGCCCGGTACGAAACTGAAGCTCCCTCGGGT
This sequence comes from Bradyrhizobium sp. USDA 4354, assembly GCF_054060315.1. NCBI lineage: Bacteria > Pseudomonadati > Pseudomonadota > Alphaproteobacteria > Hyphomicrobiales > Nitrobacteraceae > Bradyrhizobium > Bradyrhizobium sp. USDA 4354. Next base: position 4,349,821 of record NZ_JBSSDC010000001.1, read on the forward strand.
CACGTCGAACAGGGCTGTAGGTGACGTGCCGTCGACGTCGAAGACGAATTCGCTCAGCGCTACGCGAGTGCCGTGGAAGATGTTAAAGAAAGTACCGTCGATGAAGCGAAGCGTGATCTGTCCGTCGACATCGGTCTCTATCACGTCAGCCCGGTAGACGGGTGCGCCGGCTACGGCTTGCGTGGCGACGCCACTGGCTCGCGTGAGCGTGCCGCAGCCGATCGCTGTATGAATATGGCCAATGATTTGGCCGGGCAGGGCCGCAGCGGCCCCATTATCAATCTGGACGCCGGATGCAACTAACATGGCTCGACCTCGCCTGGGTGATCGATTCAGGCTCGGCGTGCTGCCATGGTCTTTTCGGGGCGGCCCTCGCCAAGGGACAAATATCCTGGGCGCTGGCAGCCGAAGGCTTGCCCGCCGAAATCATCAAGTCTGATCCAGAGAGACGCATGGCGCGGGGGACGGCGGTGCGTATGCCATTCCCGGCGTATCCCTCCCGCTAAAGTGATTAAATTGACAAACGAGACGTATTTAATTTGTGGCGCTTTCGTAGCGTTGCGGTAAATTAAGCCGATTAAACTAATTAAACAAGAATTTATTTATGCTGGCGGCGCTTCGCGGTTCAAGAAATGAGCCGCCGATAGCGACAGGATCTTCTCGGAAAGGGCGGATCATGTGCAGACTTACGATAGCCGCTTTGGCGACCGGCTTGGTCTTGGCGCTCGCCAATTCTCTTCCGAGTGCGGCTCAAGCCCAAATTGATTCCGTCAAGCCCGCCGTCACCAGCTCGTCGTCGAAACCGATCGGGAAGGTGGTCGCGGCCACGGGCTCGGTCACGATCGAACATGCGGCCGCAGTGGTCGTTCAGGCGAATATCTCGGGTGAGCCCGGCCGGGCCAAGACCGGTGATCCCGTATATCTCGGTGACGTGGTGCTGACCGGGGCCGATGGCCGAGTCGGAATCAACTTTACCGACGGCAGCTCGTTCAATCTATCGAGCAACGCCCGTATTGAGTTGGATCACTATGTGTATGAGCCGGCCGGCAAGTCCAATGCGACCCTGTTCAATCTCGCCAAGGGAACGTTCACGTTTGTCGCGGGCAATGTCGCCAAGACTGGTGACATGAAGGTCGATACTCCCGTCGCCACGCTGGGGATCCGAGGCACGACGCCGCATATCGAGATTTCGGATGATGGGTCAGTCAAATTTTCGACCCTGATCGAAGAGGGCGAAAGTAAGCTCCTGAAGAAGCCGCCGACATCCGCGACGCCGAAGCCCGATCGACGCGCCGATCGCAGGCTCAACATCTGCCGGGGATGCTGAGAGGTTTGCTTGATCTGAAGCCGCCGTGATGCGGGCCGGGCAGATAGACTGGGATTAGCGCTTCGTTCACTCGCGGAGTTTGGCGGCTGGTGTGAAAATGACAAGAGCCAGTGTCATCAAGGCAGTGATGCTCATTCTCGTCATTGTGCTGTCCGGTTCGTCGAGCTTGGCGCAGAAGCCGAAGAAGGGCAGCTCACTCAAGAATGTGGAGCTGTGTAACGGCTCAGATCGCGTGTCGCCCGAAGCTCGGATCGACGGCTGCACGGCGTTTATCGATGCGGGCGAGGGGAGCGCAAACGGCTTCGCCGTCGCCCACAACAACAGGGGCAATGCCTACAGCGCCAAAGCCGACTACGAGCGCGCGATCAAGGATTTCGTCGAAGCGACCAGGCTTAACCCGAATTATGCGAAAGCCTTCAACAACCTCGGCGTGGTCCATCTGAGAATGGGCTCGCATGACCTCGCTGTTGGCGCTTTCGAGGAAGCGCTCAAGCTCAACCCCAACTATGGCGCTGCTTTTGCCAACCGTGCGGCAGCCCACTTGAAGAGGAATGCGTACGACCGTGCAGCGCAGGACTATGACGAGGCAATTCGCCTTGACCCGAAGCTGGAGGCGGCATGGAGCGGACGCTGTTGGGCCCGAGCCGTCCTTGGCGTTTTGCAGGCTGCGCTGGAGGACTGCGAAATGGCGCTTCGATCGGGAGCAAACGATGCCGCAACATACGACTCGCGCGCCCTGATCAATCTGAAAATGGGACAACTCTCCGCGGCTATCGATGACTACAACTCAGCGCTGCGGTTCGCGCCCAAGCTGGCGAGCGCGCTCTACGGTCGCGGGATAGCCAGATTGAAGCTCGGCGACAGAGACGGCGGCAATAGCGATATCTCGGAGGCCAGAAGAATCGACGCTGGAATCGGCGAAGACTTTGTCCGCTATGGGGTGCCGTGAAGGGACTGACCGACCGCGACGGCACTGTCGTGCAGATGTTAACAACTCCTTAACCGCCTGCGTCTCAAATCCAAAACTGGCGGATCGGCCCCCGCTCGATCCGGCACGGCGCGCTGCCCGCAACGCAAATCAAGATAGAGCATTAACAAGTCCTTAATTGGCGAGACCTACAGTCGACGGCACCGCCGGCGCCATGGCCGGCACGACCGCCGAACTGGAAGAAATGCTGCCAATGGCGCGAGAGGCTGCCGCTGGATTTGTGTCGCGAGCCCGCGCGTTGGCACGGGGCTTGTCGCGTCATGTCCGCAAGGCGACCTTGCTGGCGGCCTGTTTCCTGATTGGCCTTGCGGCGTCGGCCCGGGCGGCCGATCCGATCAGGGGCGAGGCGACGTTCTCCGCCGGCGGCGGCTTTGCCCGTCTGGTCATCAAGCTCGGCGAGGACGTACCCTCCGAGGTGACGACCGCAGGCTCCATCCTCATCATCCGTTTCGACCGGCCCGTCGATGTTCCCGTCGACCGGGTTCCGGAAGGCGCGCCCGACTACGTCAACTCTGCCCGCCGCGACCCTGACGGCGGCGCCATCCGCCTGTCGCTGGCGCGGCGCGTCACCGTCAACACCATGAACGCCGGCGAGCGCACCTTCGTCGACCTGCTGCCCGAGGGGTGGAAGGGACCGCCGCCGAGCCTGCCCATGGACGTGGTCAAGGAACTCGCCGAGCGCGCACGCGTGGCCGAGCGCGCGCTGCGCGCCCAGCGCGCCGCCGCCGAGGCCAAGAAGCGTCCGCAGATCCGCGTGCGTGCCTCGGTGCAGCCGACCTTCGTGCGCTTCGTGTTCGAGATGCCCGACGGCGTCGGCGTCTCCTCCGTGCTCAACGAGCAGAAGCTCACGCTCGTCTTCAACGCCAACCTCAATTTCGATCTGGCGGACGCGGTCGTCGCAGCGCCGCCGAACGTCGCCTCGATCAAGCAGAAGGCCGATATCGACCAGACCAATGTCGAGATCGCGCTGATCGGCGATTCCGACGTGCATTCGTTCCGCGACGAGAAGAACTACGTCGTCGACGTTTCCTTCCAGCCCGACAAGGGCAAGTCGGCCGCGACGCCCGAGGCGGCGATCGCGCAGATGAAGCCTGCCGGTCAGGGACCCGCACCTGCGCCGGAGAAGCTGGCCGCCGAGAAGCCGAAGGACGCCCATCGCGAGATCGCGTCGCCCACGTCAGAGACGATCGCACGCGAAGCCAGGATTGAAGTGAAGCCCGAGGCGAAGCCGGAATCGCCCGCCACAATGCCGGTCGCCGAAGCGCCGAGGCCGGCACTGGCGCCCGCGACTGAGGCTGCGAACGCTGCGGAAGCGCCCAAGGAGACAGCCAAGGAAGCCCCGAAGCCCGCGCCGGTTGTTGCCGAAGCCCCGCCCGCGCCCGCCAAGCCTCTGGTTGCCGAAGCGCCCAAGGAGGCCGTGAAGGAAGCGGCGAAGGAGCCGGTCAAGGAATCCCCGAGGGCCGCCTCCGCCGAGACGCCCGCCGCCCCGCAGCCGGCCGTGGCCAGTGTCGATGCGCGTCGCGACAGCGACGGCTTGCGCGTCACGTTCCCGCTTCAGGTTTCAACCGCTGCGGCGGCATTCCGCCGAGGCGATACTGTCTGGCTGGTGTTCGACACGCCGAAGCCCATCGATGTGGAGGCGATCCGCAGCAAGGGCGGCGCCATGATCGGCGAGGTCGGCCGCATCCCGCTCGACAAGGGGCAGGCGGTACGCATCCGTCTCACCCGTCCGCTGGTCTACTCGCTGACGAGCGAGGAGGTCGGCAAGGAGACCAACTGGATGCTGACGCTCGCCGACAAGATCCAGGCGACGCCGCTGCCGCTGATGATGTCGCGCAACATCACCGATCCCGCGCTTGCCAATATCGCGATCCCCTTCGCCAATCCGGGACTCCTGCACAAGCTCACCGATCCCGATGCCGGCGACACGCTCTATGTCGTCACCGCGCAGCGGCCGGTGCGCGGCTTCATCAAGCGACAGGACCTCGTCGATCTCTCGCTGCTGGAATCCGCGCACGGCATCGCGATCCGGGCGAACTCCGACGAGGTCGGTGTCGAGGTCGGCTCCGACAAGGTGATTCTCGGCAAGAAGGGTGGATTGACGCTGTCGCCAGTCGACATCTCGGCCGAGCGGGCGCCGACCGCGGTGCGCCCGATCTTCAGCCCCGAAGGCTGGCGCAAGGGCCAGTCGGAAAACTTCATGGTGCGCCAGAGCGAACTGATGACGTCGATCTCGGCCGTCGAGCCCGCGCTGCGTTCGCTGCCGCGGCTCGATCTCGCGCAGTTCTACATGTCGCGCGCCATGTATCACGAGGCCAAGGCCGTGACCGAATTGATGCTGACCGATCCCCTCAACAAGGAGGAGAGCGGTGCCCTGATCATGCATGCGATCGCGAGCATCCTGATCGGCCGGCCGGCGCAGGGCCTGAAGGATCTCGCCAATCCCGTGATCGGCAACAGCCACGATTCCCAGCTCTGGAAGGCGCTCGCCTATGCGCGCCAGGGCAAATGGGCGGACGCGCGCGAGAAGTTCAAGAACGTCGAATTCGCCATCGCCTCTTTGCCGCTCGACATCCAGCGCATCGTCACGATGGACGCGATGCGCGCATCGCTCGAGGTGAAGGACTATGCCGGCGCCTCCAAGCGCCGCAGCGAGCTCGAGGTGGTTGGTGTCCCGCCTGAGGCTGCACCCGCCTTCGCCGTGTTGCGCGGCCGGCTCGCCGAAGCGCTCGGCCACGACAAGGATGCGCTTGACGACTACAAATTCGCGGTCGCCTCGAACGACCGTCCGGCCGCGGCCGAGGCCAAGCAGCTCGAGGTCGCATTGCGTCAGAAGCGCGACGAGATCGGCAAGGAAGAGGCGCTGCGCGAGCTCGAGACGCTGTCGATGACCTGGCGCGGCGACGCGATCGAGGTCAAGACGCTCCAGATGCTGTCGCGGCTCTATGCCGAGAACGGGCGTTACAGGGACGCGCTCACCGCCGCGCGCACCGCGACAAGGCTCCAGCCGAACGCCGAAGCCTCGCGTCAGGCGCAGGATCTCGCCTCCGACCTGTTCACCCAGATATTCCTCGGACCGAAGGGTGACGAGCTGCCGCCGGTCGAGGCGCTCGGGATGTTCTACGAGTTCCGCGAGCTGACGCCGATCGGCCGCCGCGGCGACGAGCTGATCCGCCGGCTCGCCGACCGTCTCGCCTCGATCGATCTGCTCGACCAGGCCGCCGAGCTGCTGCAATACCAGGTCGATCATCGCCTTGAGGGCGCCGCGCGCGCCCAGGTCGCCGCGCGCCTGTCCATGATTTATCTCGCCAACCGCAAGCCCGACATGGCGATCACCGCGCTGCGCGCGAGCCGCATCAGCGATCTCTCCGGCGAGCTCCGGCAGCAGCGCCTGCTGCTGGAGGCGCGCGCGCAGAGCGACGTCGGCCGTCACGATCTCGCGCTCGACATCGTCTCCAACGTCTCCGGGCGCGAAGTGCTGCGCCTGCGTTCCGATATCTTCTGGGCCGCACGGCGCTGGCGCGAGTCCGCCGAGCAGATCGAACTCTATTACGGCGAGCGCTTCCGCGACTTCAAGCCGCTCAATGCGGTCGAGAAGAGCGACATCATCCGCGCCGCCGTCGGTTATGCGCTCGCCGACGATTCGATCGGCCTGTCGCGCTTCCGCGAGAAATACGCGCCGCTGATGAGCGAGAGCGCCGACCGTCTCGCCTTCGACATCGCCAGCAAGCCGGCCGCAGCCTCCAGCGCCGAATTCGCCGAGATCGCCAAGCTCGCCGCCAGCGTCGATACGCTCGAAGGCTTCCTGCGCGAGATGAAGCAACGCTTCCCTGACGCCACCGCCCGCGCACCCGGCGCGCCGCAGGCCAAGCACGAGACCGAGCACACCGGCTCGCTGCCCGCGATTCCAGTCGTGCGGCAGATCAAGATGACGCGGTAGGCTCGGCTACCGCGCAAAGCGCGGCCCTTGACGGCTCCATATCCCCCGTCATTGCGAGCGTAGCGAAGCAATCCAGAGTCTCTCCGCTGCGGCAGTCTGGATTGCTTCGTCGCGAGGGCTCCTCGCAATGACGGGAGGGAGCGGTGAGGATCGCCGAGAGTGGAGGGGATGCAGGCATCGCCCGAAGCCCGCCTCACCCCCCGTAACTCTGCACCAAGCTTCCCGCCACCAGCGACCAGCCGTCGACCAGCACGAAGAAGATCAGCTTGAACGGCAACGAGATCGTCGCCGGCGGCAGCATCATCATGCCCATCGACATCAGCACGGAGGCGACGACGAGGTCGATGATCAGGAAGGGCAGGAACAACAAAAAGCCGATCTCGAAAGCGCGCTTCAGCTCGGAGATCATGAAGGCGGGGACGAGAATGCGTAAAGCGAGATCGTCGGGCGTCGCCGGCGGCGACTCGCCGGAGAGATCCAGGAACAGCTTGAGGTCTTTCTCGCGCACGTTCTTCTGCATGAAGCCGCGCAAGGGAACTGAGGCGCGCTGGAGCGCGTCCTCGACGCCGATCTGGTTGGCGACGAGCGGGCGGATGCCCTCGTCGTAGGACTTCTGCAGCACGGGGCCCATCACGAAGAAGGTGAGGAACATCGCCAGCGCGATGATCACCGAGTTCGGCGGCGCGGTCGCGGTGCCCATCGCGGTGCGCAGCAGCGAAAGCACCACCACGATGCGCGTGAACGACGTCATCATGATCAGGATCGACGGCGCGATCGACAGCACCGTGAGCAGCGCGATCAGCTGGATGGCGCGCTCGGTGACGCCGCCGCCGCCAGCGCCGCCGCCGAGATTGATGCTGATGTCCTGGGCATGCGCCGGCATCGCGAGCGAGGCCGCGCCGATCAGGATAGAAAGGAAAACAACTCTACGCGGGAGGGCCGGCAACCTCACGAAGACGGCTTCGGACGGCCGAGCAGGGAGGCCATTTCGTCTTCGAGATTTTCAAAGCTGGTCTTTTCCGCGGCCGGCTTTGCAGGCGGGGTCGGTGGCGCCGGCGGCTCGCTGCGTGCAGCGCGCGCGGGAGCGGGCGGCGGCTCCGGCGCAACCGGAGGCGCGACCGTTTCGCCGGCCGGGCGGCGCAGGGCAGCCTCTAGCCGCTGCGCCATTTCGGCGAGATTCTGCTCGGCGCTCGAGGGCGCAGCAGCAGGTGCTGGCGGTGGAACGGGCGGAGCCTGCGGCACGGGCGGAGGAGGCGGTGGTGCAGCGGCGCGCTCGGTGCGCACTGGCGGCATCTTCATCGGCTCGCTCCCGCGCGGCGGACGCGGCATCAGCGGCGGCTCGCCTCGGGGGACGCGCGGCGGCAGCGGCTCGGGCCGTGGTTCGCGCTCCGGCCGTGGCGCGATCGGCTCCGGCGTAAAGCCTCCCAGGGGCGGCTCGCTGCGGCGTTCGGCCAGTGCAGGAGCAGGCCGGCGAACCTCGTCAGCGAAGGATGGGCGCGTGGGCCGCGGCGGCGGTTCGGGCATTTGCGGCTCGGGATGATCGAGCAGTTCGGGGCGCGGCGCTTCGTCGGCCCAGCCGGCGGCATCGGGCATGGGGGCGAGGCGCGGCGGTTCGGCGGCGCTCGGACGTTGCGGCAGCTGGTCGCGGCTGGGAGCGGCGCGAACGATATTGGGCTCGACGACGATGTCGGTCGGGCCGCCGATCATCAGCAGGTGCTCGACATTGTCACGCCGGACCAGCACCAGGCGGCGCCGGCCGTCGACCGCGGCAGCGTCGATCACGGCGAGGCGGGGCATCCGGCCGCGCTGGGTATTGGCGCCGATCCGGCTAGAGGCGAATCGGCGCACCAGCCAAGCAGCGACGCCGATCAACGCCAGAACGACGATGAACGCGACGATGAAGGTGATAGGGCTGCCTTGCATACTTGTCCCCGACAAATGGCGCTTTTCTCGTGCCCATGGTCGGATTCACCAACCACCGGCGGACGATGCCCCAAAACTGCGATTTCTTAACGTTCCACGGCAAGTTTTGCCGTCCCCAACTCTTAATAACCCATGAATCGCCCGATCCAAAACGACTTCTTGCCCTGTGCACGTGCCGCCAAACGGTTGGGTTAATGCCACTTTTCGCGGCGTAGAATCACGGGGACGCAAGATCGTGCCTCGCTCGGGGGCATGCGTTACGAGCGTCCTTAACCAGCTGTTAACCATACAGGCGGCAAATTCTGCCTAGCTTCGGACCTCAGGGTCCGTGACGGGCGGAAGGAGCCGCGACGATGTCCATCAACGACCTCCCGGTGCTGTCGGCGCTTCGGACCAAGATGCAGTGGCACCAGGAGCGCCAGCGCGTCCTGTCCGAGAACGTCTCCAATTCCGACACCCCCAAGTTCCGGCCGCGCGACCTGGTCGAGCCGAAGCTCGACAAGACCGGCGCCGTCACGGGATCCATGGGGCCTCTGGCCCTGACCCGTACCAGCGCCTCGCACATGATGCCATCAGGCGCGGCTTCCGCATTCGACCAGAACAAGAATGCGGGCTTTGAGACCCGCCCTGCGGGCAATGCCGTCAATCTCGAGGAGGAGATGATGAAGGCCGCCAGCAACCAGATGGACTATGCGGCAGCGACCTCGCTCTATTCGAAGAGCCTGCGCCTGCTCAAGACCGCGATCGGCAAGGGCTAGGCGTGATCGGGGAACCAGGAGAGCGAAAGGTGCATCATGGCGAATGACAGCAGCGACTTTGCCCGCTCGATGGCGATCGCCACCTCCGGTCTGCGCGCGCAGGCCGGGCGCATGCGGGTGATCTCGGAAAACATCGCGAATGCCGATTCGACGGCGCAGGCTGCCGGCGGCGATCCCTATCGGCGCAAGGTTCCGACCTTCTCCTCCGCGCTCGACCGCACGCTCGACGCGCAGGTCGTCACGCTCGGCAGGATCAAGCCCGACCAGTCCGCCTTCCGCGTCAAATACGAGCCGAACAATCCTGCGGCGGATGCGAGCGGCAACGTCAAGTATCCCAACGTGAACTCGGTGGTCGAGATGACCGACATGCGCGACGCGCAGCGGTCCTATGAGGCCAATCTGAACATCATCAGTGCGACGCGCCGGATGATCCAGCGCACGCTCGACATCCTCAAGAGCTGAACAGGACATCTTAAGCCATGGCATCACCGACAATCGCCGCCAATGCTTACGCCAATCTCGCCCGCGTGCTGGAGAACAGCGGCGCCGGCAAGGGCAGCGAGCCGAGCGGGCAATCCTTTGCTTCGCTGCTGAAGGACGCCGTCGGCAGCGTCATGGAATCCGGGCGCAAGTCCGACGCGCAGACGGTGGCGATGGCGGCCGGCAAGGCCAACGTGATGGACGTGGTGACGGCGGTCGCCGACACCGACGTCGCGGTGTCCACGCTTGTCTCGGTCCGCGACCGCGTGATCGCGGCCTATGAAGACATCATGAAGATGCCGATTTGATTTTTGCGCTGGCGCTCGCCCCGATCGTCATTGCGAGCGCAGCGAAGCAATCCAGAATTTCTCCGCGGCGGCAGCCTGGATTGCTTCGCTTCGCTCGCAATGACGGGGGAGATGGCGTTCGTTCCTCGCCGCGGTGGCGAGGATGAAGATGGAATAAGGAATTCTGCAAATGACCGGACCCGAGACCCTCGACGTCGCGCGTGATGCGATCTGGACCATCGTGATCGTGTCGTCGCCGCTGATGGTGGTCGGCCTCGTGGTCGGCGTCATCGTGTCGCTGTTCCAGGCGCTGACGCAGATCCAGGAGCAGACGCTGATCTACGTGCCGAAGATCCTGGCCATCTTCGCCACGATGCTGCTGGCGCTGCCGTTCATGGCCGACTCGCTCCATGCCCACATGCTGCGGATCTCGTCGCGAATCATCGGTGGCTGAGGCACAATGCGCCCGATATGCGCATCGACGTCTCGCTGCTGCCGGCGCTCGCCGCTTCCTTCATGCTCGCCTTCGCCCGGGTCGGCGCGATGGTGATGTTGCTGCCTGGCCTCGGCGAGACCAACATCCCGACGCGGATCAAGCTGTCGATCGCGCTGCTGCTCACGCTGATCATCCTGCCGCTGCATCGCAACGCCTACCAGGTCGACATGGGTTCGCTGGCGCCGCTGCTCGTGCTGATGCTGCATGAGATCGCGATCGGCATCGTGCTGGGCGCGACCGCGCGCGTGACGTTGTCGGCGCTCCAGGTTGCGGGATCCGTGATCGCGCAGCAGATGGGGCTCGGCTTCGTCACCTCGGTCGATCCGACGCAGGGACAGCAGGGCGTGCTGGTCGGCAACTTCCTGACCATGCTGGGGGTGACGCTGCTGTTCGCCACCGACAGCCACCACCTGGTGATCGCGGCGCTGAACGACAGCTATACGATCTTCTCGCCGGGCGAGACCGTATCGAGCGGAGATGTCGCCTCGCTGGCAACGCGCGCCTTCGCCGCCGCGTTCCGCCTCGGCTTGCAGCTCTCCGGGCCGTTTCTGGTGTTCGGCCTCGTCTTCAACATCGGGCTAGGCGTGCTGGCGCGGCTGATGCCGCAGATGCAGGTCTATTTCGTCGGCGTGCCGCTGTCGATCTTCGCAGGCTTCCTGGTGCTCGCCGTGGTGCTCACCGCGATGATGGGGACCTTTCTCGACTATTTCATCGGTGTCATGCACCAGATGATGCCGCTCAAGTGACAGGGGTCGATCGATGGCGGAAGACAACGATCCCGAAAGTCAAACAGAAGACCCGACGCAAAAGCGCCTCGACGATGCGCTCGAACGTGGTGACGTCGCCAAGAGCCAGGAGATCAACACCTGGTTCATGATGGCGGGTGGCACGCTCGTGGTGTCGACCTTCTCGGGCTCGGTCGGCAGCGGCCTGCTGACGCCGATGCGCAACCTGCTCGCCAATTCCTGGATGATCAAGACCGACGGCAAGGCTCTGCTGGCGCTGACGCAGCAGATCGAAGTTGCCGTGCTCGCGGCGGTCGGCGTCCCCCTCTTGATGCTGGCGCTGGCGGCGATCGCCGGCAACATGCTCCAGCACCGCCTGGTCTGGTCGGCCGAATCCCTGAAACCCAAATTCAACAAGATCTCGCCCGGCGCCGGCTTCAAGCGCATCTTCGGCAAGCAGGCGGCTGCCAATTTTCTCAAAGGCATCGGCAAGCTGGTCCTGCTCGGCGTGGTCATGACCATGATCCTGTGGCCGGAGCGGCATCGCATGGAGGCGATGGTCAGGCTCGATCCGGCAGCCATGCTCGGCGCCACCACCAGCATGACCATCCATCTGCTCGGCGCGGTAGTCGCGGCGCTCGCGATCGTCGCCATCGCCGACTATTTCTTCCAGTACCGCAGCTGGTTCCAGCGGCAGAAGATGTCGCTTCAGGAGATCAAGGAAGAGTACAAGCAGTCCGAAGGCGACCCGCACATCAAGGGCAAGATCAGGCAGCTGCGGCAGCAGCGTGCCAAGAAGCGCATGATGGCGGCGGTTCCCAAGGCCTCGGTGATCATCACCAACCCGACCCACTATTCGGTGGCGCTGTCCTACGAGCGCGGCATGACCGCGCCGATCTGCGTCGCCAAGGGCGTCGACAACCTCGCCTTCAAGATCCGGGAGATCGCGCGCGAGCACGACATTCCGATCGTGGAGAACGTGCCGCTGGCGCGCGCGCTCTACGCCACCGTCGACATCGACCAGGAAATCCCGACCGAGCACTATCATGCCGTCGCCGAAGTCATCGGCTACGTCATGCGGCTGAAGCGCGGATTCAGCGCCGGGCGGGGATAAAACACCCGAAAAGTACCGGAAATGGCCGTAATCTGGGAATCAGGGTACCTTTCGCCCCTGCTGCCCTTGCACCTCAGGGTCCGATTCAGGCAGGGAGGACCCCGCGCGCCCCGTAGCGCGTTGATTCTCTGCCGACAGGCTGCGCCAGCTTGAGATGACCGCCGAGACCGACCACGACCTCACACGCGAGCCCGTTGCGGCGCACGAGCCGTCGCCGCGCTCGGGCAGCATTGCGCTGGTGCTGCTGGTGGCCGCCGGCCTCGTCGCGGTCGCCGTCGGGCTGATGACGCTCGGCCGCGCGCAGGCGCAGCCTTATATCCTCGGCATCCTCGCCGTGCTGGCGATGGTCGGCCTGTTCAACCTGTTCGCCTTCGCCGCCGGCATCATCCGCTTCGCGGACCGCAATCTCGATGATCCGGTCGTGGGTCGGATCGCCGATCATGGATTCGACGGGCTGGCCGTGACCGATTCGCGCGGCCACGTGGTCTATTCCAACGCGGCCTATCTGACGCTGACCGGCGCCAGCGGCCCGCAGGACGTGCGCCCGGTGGAGCGCGTCTTCATCGGCAACCCCGACGTCTCAGAAGCGGTGTTCCGCCTGCTCAAGGCCGCCCGCGAGGGCAAGCGCCAGCAGGAAGAGGTGCGCATCTCCGGCCATGACGGCAACCAGGGCCGCTGGCTGCGCATGCGCGTGCGCCCGCTCGGCACCGGCAAGCGCGAGGCGAAATACGCGGTGTGGTCGATCGCCGACATCACCCGCGACCGCGAGCGCCAGGAGGACGTGTTCCAGGAGCTCCAGCACGCGATCGAATATCTCGACCACGCGCCGTGCGGCTTCTTCTCGGTCAATCCGGCCGGCGAACTCGCCTATGTCAACGCGACGCTGGCGAACTGGCTCGACTACGACCTCGCCGAGATCGGCTCGGGCGGCCTGAAGCTCACCGACATCGTCTCCGGCGACGGCGCCTCGCTGCTGACCTCGATCGTGGCGGTGCCGGGCGAGGTGAAGACCGAAGTCTTCGACATCGACCTGCGCATGCGCACCGGCAAGACCATGCCGGTGCGGCTGTATCACAAGCTCGCCTTCGGCGCCGACGGCGCGCCGGGGCCGTCGCGCACGCTCGTGATCAGCCGTGCCCGCGACGAGCGCAGCGATCCCGACCGCGCCGCCGAAGTGCGCTTCATGCGTTTCTTCGACCACACGCCGATGGCGATCGCGACCGTCGATCGCGGCGGCAACGTGGTGCGCGCCAACGCGCGCTACGCCAAGCTCGGTCAGGCCCTGGGGCTGGACAGCGCTTCCAAGTCGATCTTCCGCGCGGTCAATTCGCGCGACCGGCACCTTTTGATCGCGGCCATCAACCAGGCCGCCGAAGGCAAGGCCGACATCGCGCCGGTCGAGGTGGCGCTGGAAGGGGCCAAGGAGCGCTGGGGCCAGTTCTTCGTGACGCCGGTGGATGCGGCCGAGAACGAGGCGGAAGCCGCCATCGTGCACATGCTCGAGACCACCGAGCGGCGCGCGCTGGAGAACCAGATCAACCAGTCCCAGAAGATGGAGACGGTCGGCCAGCTCGCCGGCGGGATCGCCCACGACTTCAACAACGTGCTCTCCGCCATCATGATGGCGAACGACTTCCTGCTGAACGCGCACAAGCCGACCGACCCGTCGTTCCAGGACATCATGCAGATCAAGCAGAACGCGACGCGCGCCGCGACCTTGGTGCGGCAGCTGCTCGCATTCTCGCGGCGGCAGACGCTGCGGCCGCAGGTGCTCGATCTCGGCGACGCGCTGTCCGATCTCACCATGCTGCTGCGCCGGCTGATCGGCGAGAAGGTCAAGCTCGACCTCGTCCACGGCCGTGACCTCTGGCCGGTGAAGGTCGACGTCTCCCAGTTCGAGCAGGTGATCGTCAACCTCGCGGTGAACGCGCGCGACGCCATGCCCGACGGCGGCAAGCTGAGCATCCGTACCGCCAACGTCACCAGCGACGATGCGGGTAAGCTCGCCTACAAGGGCATGCCCGCGGCGGATTATGTGCGGATCGAGGTCGCCGACACCGGCACTGGCATTCCCGCCGACATCCGCGACAAGATTTTTGAGCCGTTCTTCTCGACGAAGGAAGTAGGCAAGGGGACCGGACTCGGCCTGTCCACCGTCTACGGCATCGTCAAGCAGACCGGCGGCTTCATCTACGTCGATTCCGAGCCGGGGCAGGGCACCTCGTTCCACATCTTCCTGCCGCGCCATATCGCCGAGCCGGAGGTGCAGGTCGAGCAGCCGGCGGCGGTGGTCAGCGCGACCAACGGCGCCGCGAAGGAGGCCGCGCCGGCCGCGGAGGCCAAGCCGCGCACCGATCTCACTGGCCAGGGCACCATCCTTCTCGTCGAGGACGAAGAGGGTCTGCGCGCGCTCAATGCTCGCGGCCTGCGCTCGCGCGGCTACACCGTGGTCGAGGCCGAGAACGGCGTCGAGGCCATGGAGGTGCTGGAGGAGCAGGGCGGGGCGATCGATCTCGTCGTCTCCGACGTCGTCATGCCCGAGATGGACGGCCCGACGCTGCTGAAGGCGATGCGGGAAAAGAACCCCGACATCAAGTTCATCTTCGTCTCCGGCTATGCCGAGGACGCCTTCGAGAAGAGCCTGCCCGAAGGCCAGCAGTTCGACTTCCTGCCGAAGCCGTTCACGCTGAGCCAGCTCGTTGCGGCGGTGAAGGAGACCATGACGAAGCAGGGGTGAGGGCAGCGTCCGCATTTCTCCGTCATTGCGAGCGAAGCGAAGCAATCCAGACTGCTCCCGTGGAAAGATCCTGGATTGCTTCGTCGCAAAGGGCTCCTCGCAATGACGTGGTGAGAGAGTTACGCCTCCAACGAGGAGGAAAAGCGGAATTCCGGTTGTATAGCCGCCGGTGACTTGAGACCACGGTCCGCCGCGCAACCGGCAAAATCCCCCGCCAAATACGGGTTTTTGCCACATCCCCGCGACTGAGGGCCGCAGCCACAAGTTCCGAAACCGGCTTCACTTTTCGGGAAGTCTGCCCATCTTAGGCGCACGTCCCCATGCCGGGGATTTGGGAAACGCACATGACTTTCTCGCTTCGCTCCCGGAATCTCTTCAACACGATCGCCGTCGTGCTGGCGCTTGCGCTGCCGACCGCCCTGACGATCTCGTCGGCCGACGCCCGCGCGGGTGGCGGTATGTCGTCCGGTTCGCGCGGTACGCGCTCCTATTCGGCCCCGCCGTCGACCACCACCGCGCCGGGGTCAGCCTCGCAATTCAACCGGACCTACACCCAGCCGGGTGCAGGCATGAACTCGGCTGCGGCCGCGCCCGCGCGCGGCGGCCTGTTCGGCCGCGCCGGCGGCTTCATGGGCGGCCTTGCCGCCGGCTTCCTCGGCGCAGGCCTGCTCGGCATGCTGTTCGGCGGCGGCCTGTTTGGTGGCCTCGGCGGCCTGTCCTCGATCCTCGGCCTGATCATCCAGATCGCGCTCGTGGTGTTGGTGGTACGGCTGGCAATGTCGTGGTGGCAGCGCCGTCACGCCCCGCGGGCGGCTTATGCCAACGCTGATGCAGGCGCAGCGCCTGGACCGCAGACCAACTATCGCAGCGGCCTCGCTGGTGGAATTGGCAGTGGACTTGGCGGCTTCGGCTTCGGCGCCAACAATGCGCCGCTCGAGATCAAGCCGGACGACTATGAGGCGTTCGAGCGCCTGCTCGGCGAGGTCCAGACCGCCTGGTCCAACGAGGACGTGGCCAAGCTGCACACGCTCGCGACGCCGGAGATGGTCTCTTATTTCGAGCAGGACCTCGCCCAGAACCGCGCGCGCAACGTGGTCAACAAGGTCACCGACGTCAAGTTGCTGCAGGGCGACCTCGCGGAAGCCTGGCGCGAAGGCGAGACCGAGTACGCCACGGTGGCGCTGCGCTTCGCGCTCACCGACAAGACGGTTGATCGCAACACCGGCGCGATCGTTGCCGGCAGCGAGCAGCCAGGCGAGGCGACCGAGATCTGGACGTTTGCCCGCCGGCCGGGCGCCGGCTGGGAATTGTCGGCGATCCAGCAGACCAACTGATCGCTCGCGAGATGAGAAACCAGGGCGTCGTGCTCCCGCACGGCGCCTTTTTCTTTTGGGTGGCTCGCATCGCCGCATCGGAATAAGCGGTCGCGCGTCGGGTTGACATGAGGCGGCCAACGACAAGCACAACGGGAGGACAACATGATCCGCATCGTGAGATCCGTAACGATTTCAGGCCTCGCGCTCGCAATGGCCTTGCTGGCGACGCCATCCGCGCAAGCGCAGTCGGCCGACATGACGTTCTTCGTGACCTCCAACGGCCCGGGCAAGGGCGCCGATCTCGGCGGCCTGGAGGGAGCCGATGCGCAGTGCCAGAAGCTCGCTCAGGCCGCCGGCGCCGGCAGCAAGACCTGGCGCGCCTATCTCTCGATGCAGGCCGCCGACGGCAAGCCGGCCGTCAACGCGCGCGATCGCATCGGCAAGGGACCCTGGCAGAACGCCAAGGGCACGGTGATCGGCAAGGACGTTGCCGACTTGCACGGCCCCGCCAACAATCTCACCAAGCAGACCGCGCTCACCGAGAAGGGCGAGGGGATCACCGGTGCTGGCGACCAGCCGAACCGGCATGACATCCTCACGGGATCGCAACCAGACGGTACGGCGTTTGCCGGTCCGGACGATCGTACCTGCAAGAACTGGACGTCGAGCGCGCAAGGTGCCGCGATGGTCGGCCATTTCGATCGCCGGGGCCTGCGCGACGACGAGCCGTCAAAGTCCTGGAACAGCTCTCACCCCTCGCGCGGTCCCGATGGCGGCTGCTCGCAGGCCGATTTGAAGAGCACCGGTGGCGACGGCCTGCTCTATTGTTTCGCGGCGAATTGAATTAAGGCGCGAAGCTCTCTCCACTCGTCATTGCGAGCGTAGCGAAGCAATCCAGAATGCCTCGGCGGCAAGATTCTGGATTGCTTCGCTTACGCTCGCAATGACGGCGTATGTGGCGCGGCCGTTCCGCCCTCACGCTGACGGAACCTTCGGGCGCATGCTACATTGGTCCGATCGCTCCCACGCTCACGGACCCTGCCATGAAATACGAGCTCTATTACTGGCCCGAGATCCAGGGCCGCGGCGAATATGTGCGGCTGGCGCTGGAGGAGGCGGGGGCCGCTTACGTCGATGTCGCGCGCGGTCCGCGCGGAACGGCTGCGATGATGAAGATGATGGACGCGCAGAAGGGCACGCCGCCCTTTGCGCCACCGTTCCTGAAAGCGGGTAAGCTCGTCATCGGCCAGACCGCCAACATCCTGCTCTATCTCGGCGCCCGCCATGGGCTCGCGCCGAAGACGGAAGCCGGCAGGCTCTGGGTGCACCAGCTTCAGCTCACCATCACCGACTTCGTTGTCGAGATCCACGACACCCATCATCCACTCGGGCCCTCGCTCTATTATGAGGACCAGAAGGCGCCGGCAAAGAAACGCACCGCCGAGTTCTGGGGCGAGCGCGTGCCGAAATATCTCGGCTATTTCGAGCAGCTTCTCGCCGGGAGCGGCGGCACCTATGTCACCGGTCGCCGCCTGACTTACGTCGACCTCTCGCTATTCCAGATCGTCGATGGGTTGCGTTATGCCTTCCCCAGGCGCATGAAGGCGTTCGAAGCGGATGTCCCGGCTCTTGTCGGGCTCCACGACCGCGTCGCTGCGCGGCCCTGCATCAAGGCCTATCTCGAAAGCGAGCGCCGCATTCCCTTCAACGAGCAGGGCATCTTCCGATGCTATCGCGAGCTGGATCACTAGCCGGTTTCGTGCAGAACGTGAGGCGCGCTCACCAGACGCCGGGGATGAGGCGGTAGCGCACCCGCGCCGCATAGTCGGTATAGCCCGGCAGGCCCTCGCGCAGCGTGCGCTCCTCGATAGGAATGCGGACCGCGAACAAGGCGATGAAGAGTGGCATCATCGCAAGTCCCCACCACGACCCCAGCAGCAACGGCACGCCGGTGAAGAACAGGACCATTCCGCTATACATGGGATGGCGGACATAGGCGTAGGGACCGGTCGAGATTACGTGCTGCGCGCGTTCGGTTTGCAGCTTCACCACGGGCGCGGCGAACGAGTTCTCGCGGAAGACCCACATGGTGAACAGTGTCGAGGCCAGGAACAGCCCGAGGCCGAGCACCTGCAACGCAGCCGGCATGTCGGAGGATTGAACGCGCCGGTCGAGCCCGATCACGACCAGCCAGGCCAGCATTGCAACGACGAACAGGGTCATGAACATCTTGTCGGCGGCGGGCTGATCCTTTTGCAGGACCGGTCGCAGGCGTTCGGCGAGCAGCGCCGGATCGATCCGGTAGAGCCACCAGCCGCAGAGCGGGCCGAGTAGCGCGGAGGTGGCGAGGAACGTCCACGCCGACGGCCAATGCAGTGTTCCGGCGCACGCGAACAGCAGCGCGCCCATCGCGACGGTGAAGATCGTGTTCTGCAGCAAGAGGCGTGCGATCATGCGCAGGTCCCAGGTGAACGGCGCACGATATTGGTCCAGCTATCCGGCAAAGATGCGGCCGGACGCGCCAGAAGCCCGATCGACCGGATCGGGCACTTTCAGCCTTGGCAAGCCTGATCAGGCGAGCTGATCGATCCGCGTGCCCTGACCCGGCGGCAACGGCGCGGGCGGCTGCGGCTTAAAGGTCGGATCCTCGTCCTTGACCTTGGTCTGATCGTCCTGCTGCTTGGTCGTGTCGTAGTTTGGTACCACGATCGCAATCGGCGGCGGCGCAACGGTGGAAACCTTCATCCGCAAATCCTCACACATGGGAACAATCGAGCCTGCCCTGCGAGGAGCGAAATTTCCTTCAAGGCAATTGATAAAATGCGAGGGAATTTGCGGGGGGATGGGTCGTTTTTGCTACTGTACGTGACCGTCTGTGTGAAATGACGAGACCTTTTCCTCGTCATTGCGCGCGTAGCGAAGCAATCCGGAATCCCTCCGCCGAAAGACTCTGGATTGCTTCGCTGCGCTCGCAATGACGGAGTGCGTGGCCGACCGCGTCGCGGCCCAGTTGCGCTGCGCCCGCAGCAAGCGCGGAGGAGAGCCTCCGGCTATTCGTCCTTGCCGCGCGTGATGGCGATGGAAGCCTCCGTCTTGGTGCGCGTGCATTCCATGTTGAGCCGCCGATAGCGCATGTTGATCTTGTCGCCGCGCAACAGGCCCATCCGTTTCAGGCAGCGTGTCGCGCCCGTCGTGGTGTCGTCCTTCGTCACGGTGAAGACGATCGCCGCCATCGATCCGATCAGCGCATAGAACTCCGGCCTGGGTTTGCGATCACCCTTGGCATAGAGCTCGATGGAATATTTGTCGCCGCGGCAACCCACCGACAGCTCCTTGGCCGCCGGATGCGTCAAATAGACGACGTTGGCGGCGCGGAAATTCACCTTGAGGCGCTCGATCTGGTTCGCCAGCTCCTTGGCGCTGTCGTCACAGCGATCGGCGCGGGCAGGCGAGGTGAGGGTCACAAGGCCGGTGATGGCGACGGCGACCAGGATCGCGCCGCGGACGTTCAGTTTCAAAATCATGATGAAAAGCCCCTTAGGGCGCGCATTCAACCGTTGCCGGGCGCGAAGCGCAAGGGTGGGCAAAGGCATTTCCACGAGCTGTGCCAATGCCTTCCTGAGCCCGGCCTACCTCTCCGATGCGCAGCGCTCCCTTTCTTTTCTGGCCAAAATGCGCTTAGAACGCTTCTACGCCGAGGCCCCGCGAGGGCTCCAAAACACCGAGATTTGCCCCATGAACGCTCCCACCGCCTTTCCCGACCAGTCAAAGCCCGTTCCGCCCTACAAGCACACCCCGCTGTTCCCGCTGGGCAAGGACGAGACGCCCTACAAGAAGATCTCGTCCGAGGGCGTCAGGGTGGAGAAGGTCCTCGGCAAGGACATGCTGGTGGTGTCGCGCGAGGCGCTGCGGGCGCTGTCGGAGGCTGCTTTCGGCGACATCAACCATTACCTGCGCCCGGGGCACCTGAAGCAGCTCCGCGCGATCCTGGAGGACAGCGAGGCGAGCCCGAACGACAAGTTCGTCGCGCTGGACTTTCTGAAGAACGCCAATATCGCGGCCGGCGGTGTGCTGCCGATGTGCCAGGACACCGGCACCGCGATCATCATGGGCAAGAAGGGCTGCAACGTCATCACCGACGGTGACGACGAGGCGGCGCTGTCGGAAGGCGCGCGCGATGCTTACCTGCGCCGCAATCTGCGCTATTCGCAGGTCGCGCCGCTCTCGATGTACGAGGAGAAGAACACCGCCAACAACATGCCGGCGCAGTGCGAGATCTACGCCGAGGGCGATGATGCCTACAAGTTCATGTTCATGGCGAAGGGCGGCGGCAGCGCCAACAAGAGCTTTCTGTTCCAGGCCACGCCCTCGGTGCTGACCAAGGACCGGCTGCTGGCCTTCCTGAAGGAAAAGATCCTGACCCTCGGCACCGCTGCGTGCCCGCCCTATCACCTCGCCATCGTGATCGGCGGCACCTCGGCCGAGCTCTGCATGAAGACCGTGAAGCTCGCCTCCGCCCGCTATCTCGACGCGCTGCCGACCCATGGTTCGCCCGACGGCAACGCCTTCCGCGACGTCGAGATGGAAAAGGAAATTCACAAGATGACGCAGTCGCTCGGCGTCGGCGCGCAGTTCGGCGGCAAATATTTCTGCCACGACGTGCGGGTGATCCGCATGCCGCGCCACGGTGCTTCGCTGCCGATCGGGCTTGGCGTGTCCTGCTCGGCCGACCGCCAGGTGCTGGGCAAGATCACCAAGGACGGCGTCTATCTCGAGGAGCTCGAGCACAACCCGGCGCAGTACCTGCCGCAGGTCGAGCAGTCGCTCGGCGGCGAGGTCGTCAAGATCGACCTCAACCAGCCGATGAAGGACATTCTGGCGACGTTCTCGAAATATCCGATCAAGACGCGGGTCTCGATGACCGGCACCATGATCGTCGCGCGCGATAGCGCCCATGCCAAGCTGCGCGAGCGGCTGGAGAAGGGCGAGCCGCTGCCGGATTACTTCAAGAATCACCCGGTCTACTACGCCGGCCCGGCCAAGACGCCCGAGGGGTACGCCTCCGGCGCGTTCGGTCCGACCACCGCCGGCCGCATGGATTCCTTCGTCGACCAGTTCCAGGCCGCCGGCGGCTCGATGGTGATGGTAGCCAAGGGCAACCGCGCGCCGGCCGTGCGCGAGGCCTGCAAGAAGTATGGCGGCTTCTATCTCGGCTCGATCGGCGGTGCCGCGGCGAACCTCGCCGAGCACTGCATCAAGAAGGTCGAGGTGCTCGAATATCCCGAGCTCGGAATGGAAGCCATCTGGCGCATCGAGGTCATCGACTTCCCGGCCTTCATCATCATCGATGACAAGGGGAATGACTTCTTCAAGGAGTTGAATTTGGGCTGAGGCGGCATACGAGAGCCGTCATTCCGGGGCGCGCCTCTTGGCGCGAGCTAGGGTGCGCAATGCGCACCTGAGAATCCATCGGGCTCCAAGGTTTGCAGAGGGATGGATTCCGGGCCTGCGTGCTGCGCACGCATCCCGGAATGACAGCGTCGCGGATCTCAAGCCCGCGCGCCCGTGAACGGGAAGCTGCCCATCGGACCGATGCCCATCTCGCCGCTGATGCTGTCGCCGGAGACCGTGCCGGTGAATTCGAGCGTGAGCGGCATCGGGTTGGTGATCGAGACCTTCCAGGAGACGTTGTCGCCGGAGACGGTGCCGTCGAAGATCTCGGTCGTATTACCTTCCGCGCCCTGCGTGCCCGTGAGCGTGCCGCCCGCAGCCTTCAGGCTCAACGTTGCCTGGCGCTCGCCCATCGGCGTCGTCATCGTCAGATTCCAGTTGCCCTCTACGGCCATTCCCGTCTCCCGAACAAATCTCGGCGGTCCGCGACGATCCGCGGCCGTCCCGAGCGAGCCTATAGCCCAACTCGCAGGTCCTGCCTAACCCTGCGATGGGGCAATTAGGCGCGGGCGGCGGCGCGCCGCCGGCTGGTGACGACGAGCCGCAGCACCACATACTGCACGGCGAAGGCAAGGATCTTTGCGCCGCCGGCAACCACGGTGATGTAGAACGCCCACAGCTTCAGATCGCCCGTGGAGGCGACCACGATCATGCCGGCGCCGATCACGAACATCAGCCCCGCCCAGGCATAGCCTGCAGCCGTGACATATTCCGGAACGGTCTCGGCGACGATCGGCGGCATGTAGCGCAGCATCCAGCCGCGCTTGAGCATGATGAGGCCGATCGCGAAATGCGCGATTGAGGGCTTTGCCAGCATGAAGCGCGGATCATTGGTCAGCAGCGTGATCGCGCCCAGCACGACGACGAGCGCGAGGCTCGCATACGTCATGTAGTTGAGCTGCTGCCCTTTGATGCGGGCATAGATCACCTGCGCGATCGCTCCGGCGATCGCCACCGAGGTCGCCAGGATGATGTTGTCGGTGACGAGATAGACCACCAGGAAGACGATGACGGAGAAGAGGTCGGAGGCGAGACGGGCAAATACGACCTTCATCGTCGATCCTGTTCAGCGGGCGTCGGGAAGAGCGCGGGCGGGCGTACCGTACTTGATCTGGCGATACTCAGGATACCATTTTGTGAAGTAGATCGCACTGTTGCGGGCGGCGAAGGCGACCGCAAGGCTCGACCAAAGCGGCAGGCCGGGGACGTAGAGCAGCACGAGATTGGCGGCCGCCATCAACAGCGCTGCTGCTGTCCACGCGGCGGTGATGATGTAATTGGCGCGGAGAAAGCCCGGCATTGCCGCGGTCTCGGCCGGCACCGATTCAAGCGCATATTGCAGCGTGAACGGATGGCGGACCAGGATCGAGCCGAGCGAAATCAGGAAGATGCCGATATCGACCGAGAGCTTGACGCCGAGCGTGCCGAGCTGCGGATCGACCAGCGCGAGATAGAGGCCGATCGCGACGAATACGATTGCCGAGCCCGCGGCCAGGATCTTCACCGAACGCTCGCGCGCGACATCGATCGCGACGGTGGCAAGGCAGATCGCCGATGCCGCAAGCACGCTGATCATGGCCGACGTCACCAGCATCAGGAAGGTGAAGGCGCCGTAGGGCGCGAGGATCAGGAAAATCGCCATGGGCCGCCTCGGTCGTGTCGATCTTTACGATGTAAAGATTGGTAATACGCGGGCGATGTCGGGTCAAGCAAAATCTTTACAGTGTCAAAATGACGTAAGCGACCTCCAAAACATGAAGGGCCGCAACGACTTGGTTCAATGCCTCCTCGGTCAGTTTCGCCCAGGGCAGGAGCGGCAGCGCGGCGGCGGTTAACAGACCGAGGCAAAGCAAGATGCCGCCGTTGAAGACGGTATGCCGGCTCCGCCGCAGCCGGATCATCTGGAACGCGAGCGCAGCGCCGGTCAGGGCGAGGAGGACAAGCGCGCCTGCGGTGATCGAGGGCATGTACATGGAAAACTCCTTTTTCGTCATCCCGGCCTCGCGCCACGTGGCGCGCCCCGGAATGACGATGATGGCTACGCTGCGCCCACCCAATTGCCGTGGAAGCCGTCGGGCACGCGGTGACCGAGCTGCACCAATGCGGCTGGACCGGCCTCGATATCGGTCGCATTGAACACGGCGAGATCGCTGCGATTTTCCCGCGCGCGCCAGACCACTGCGAGCAGCCAGCCCTCGCCCTCGGCCGCATCTTTCGACCGCTCGACGAACACCGGCTCGGAGATGGTGTCGCCGGCAGGGAGCAGGTAATGCCCGAGCCGCCGGCCGTTGCCGTCGACATGGACGATGCCTGAGAGCGCGCCGAACATCGGCAGTTTCGGATTGGCGCAGGCGTACCAGCCGTGACGGCTCTTCAGCCCGGCGCGGCGATCATCGATGCGGGGGAATTCGCCGGTGAGATCGTCGAGATATGTTTGCTGGAAACGGTCGGTATTCCCTGAGAGATCGAAGGTCCAGCGGCAATGGCGGGCGCGCGACTTCTCGGGATCCGTCGGCCGGCCGTCGGGATGCGGAAACAGCGGCGCTTCCTCGAACTGCATGACGTCGGCGACGATGCGGTCGCCGTCCTCCCACGCATTCATGACGTGGAAGACGTAGCAGGCCTCGGCACGAAACCAGACGATGTCCTTCGCCGTGCCGCTGCGCTTCATCACGCCGACATAGGCGCCCTTGTCCGGCTCCCAGGCATAGGGCGGCCGTCCGCTCATCGCGCGCTCCATGCTGCCGGTGATGGGCAGGATTGGAAACAGCACGTGGCTCGCGGTGACGATGAAATCGTGCACCATGCTGGCATAGGGCGCCTCGAAACGTTCGAAGCGCGTCGCCTTGCCGGACGCGTCGATCGATCCGTAGGAGAGGGCAGGCGTCAGCGGCCCCGCAGCGTTGTAGCCGAAGAACACGAGCTCGCCGGTGACGGGATCGATCTTCGGATGCGCGGTGAAGCTGCCGGCAACACGGCCGTGGTAATTGTGATAGCCGCGCGTAGCGAGTGAGCCTGGCTCGATCTCGGTCGGCAGATGCGCTTCTTCGAGTGCCAGCAGCTTGCCGGCATGGAAGACGATGTTGGTGTTGGCGACGCCGCCGTCAGTGAGCTTGGCCGGGGCGTCCGGCAGCTTGCGGCCGAAGCCACCGAACAGCGCGCGGCCGGCGTCGTGTTCGGCGAGCCATTTCGGCGTGCGGACCCAACGGTTGCGGTAGCTGGCGCGGCCGTTTTCGAGATGAAAGGCGTGCAGCATGCCATCGCCGACGAACCAGTGCGCGCCGGGGGAATCGAACTGCGGATTGGGGCCGTTGCGATAGAGCGTGCCGTTCAGCTCGCGCGGCAATTCGCCGACGATCTTCAGGAAGGGCGCGTCGGCCTCGAACGGGATCGGCGCGAGATTGTTGCGGCGCTCGGCCATGGCGTCATGCTGCACGGCGAATCCTCCCCTATCTTTACATCGTAAAGATTGGATAGGCCCAATT
The DNA here is from genome assembly GCF_054060315.1 of Bradyrhizobium sp. USDA 4354. Taxonomy (NCBI): domain Bacteria; kingdom Pseudomonadati; phylum Pseudomonadota; class Alphaproteobacteria; order Hyphomicrobiales; family Nitrobacteraceae; genus Bradyrhizobium; species Bradyrhizobium sp. USDA 4354. The sequence continues at coordinate 4,374,848 of NZ_JBSSDC010000001.1, forward strand.
GCAGCTTTGGTCAAGTGAAATCTTTACACTGTCAATATTGCGTCATATAGCTTGCAAATGGCCAAGACCGACACCAAGGGCGAAGCGGCGCGAAGCGCGCGTGCCCGAACAAGAACGACGTCGACCGCTGCATCGCGCACCTCGCGCCGCGCGGCGAGCGCGAAGACCGAGACGCCATATCATCATGGCGCGTTGCGCGAGGCGCTGCTGCAGGCTGCCGAACGGGTGCTGGAGCGCGACGGGCTTTCCGGCCTGACATTGCGCGCGGTGGCGCGCGAGGCCGGCGTCTCGCATGCCGCGCCGACGCACCATTTCGGCGATCTCACCGGGCTGCTCAGCGAGCTCGCGGCTGTCGGCTTCCGCCAGTTCAACGCGGCAATGGCGGCTTCGTCCAATGCGGCCTCCACGCCGCTCGAGCATGCACTGGCGCGCCCGAAAGCCTATGTTGCCTACGCGCAGGCTCATCCCGGCATGTACGGCATCATGTTCCGCACCGAGCGGCTTGATTATTCCAGGCCCTCGCTGCACGAGGCGGCCGAAGCCTCCTTCGCCGGACTTGCGAATGCGGTCGGCATGATGCGGCAGGAGCAGATCAGCGAAGATGCGCTGACGCTGAACCAGGGCGCCGCGATCGCGCGGGCGTGGTCGATGGTGCACGGCTTCACCACGCTGCTGCTCGATGGTCGGCTGAAGGATATTCTCGGGCGGCTGCCTGAAGGGACCACGGCCGAGCGGCTCCTGGAGGCGATGCTGACCGCGCCCATCACGGCGAAGCTGCCGAACTGCTGATCGACCCGCGGAGCCCTAGCGCATCGTTGCAAGCTCGACGGCGCGGCCGCGGGTTCCGATGATCTTGACCTCGTCCTTGCCGCAAGCGAAGCCGCGGGCGAGATCGTCCGCGGCCTTGCGCGCGAGCTCGTTGGCGTTCGGGTTGGCGATCGCATCGACATAGGCGACGTGGCAGACCGGGCCCGGCGGCAGCCGGGTTACGACCAGCATGGCCTTGGTGTTCGGCCGCCCCTGCTTGTCGGGATCGGAATTGTCGGCGATGTGCCAGCGCTGGATGATCGCAAACGGCTTTGCGCCGGCCGCGCGCCACTCGACGGTGGTCTCCGCGGAATTGAACGGCGCGAACCAGACCTTGGCCGCCGGTTCCTCGGCGGCTTGCTTGCGATTGCGACCGACCGAAACGGTCTCGCGAAGATCGTCCTCGGCGATCAGCACCAACAGGCCGTCCTTGCCCGGACACACCCGCGTGGTGCTGCCGTCGGGCGCGCTGGACTTGCCGATCTGGCGGCAATCTTTTGGTGCCGTCGAGGTGTAGGTGCTGCCCACGGATTGGGCTTCGGCGCTGTTCAGGCCGGTGCAAGTCATCAAGACAGCCAAGCCGATGCTGGTAATGCGGTTCATATGCGGCTTCGATGCAGTGGGAACTCCGTACCATCAGACGTCTTGATTGTGGGCAAGGTTCAAACAGTGTCGGGATATACCTGACAGCGGCGCGGAATCGTTCTAGAAGAGCGGCTTCGCTTTAAGCCGATCCGGCCTCGTTCGCGTTCTCATTCTCCTGATCATGCCAGCCACCTCGAACAAACCTTATCGCGTCGGCCGCTCCAAGACCGGGCTCGGCCTCTTCGCCACCAAGCCGATCAAGAAGGGTACCCGGATCATCCGCTATTTCGGACCGATCCTGGACTCGCGGATTCCCGAGCAGGACGAGATCGAGAACAAATATCTGTTCGAGCTCAACGGGCGCTGGACTATCGACGGATCGGTGCGCAAGAACCTCGCGCGCTACATCAACCATTCCTGCCGCCCCAACGCGGAATCGGATGTCCGGCCGCGCGAGCGCAAGGTCTATATCCGCGCCATCAGGAACATCGAGCCGGGCGACGAGATCAACTACGATTACGGCACCGACTATTTCAAAGCCTATCTGAAGCCGATCGGCTGCAAGTGCGACTCCTGCGAGAAGAAGCGCAAGAAGCTGCGTGCCGAGGCGCGGGCCGAACGCGCCACGGTGAAGGCGCGCAAGGCCAAGAAGGCGGGCGCGAAGGTGTCCAAAAAGAAAAAGCTCAACGGCCACACCCTCGGCAAGACCAACGGCCGTGCGCGAGCGTAGCCCGCGCTTGCTCCTCTAGCCCAGCTGTCATGCCCTGGCTTGGCCGGGGCATCCAGTACGCCGCGGCTTCTCCGTACCCCACGAACTTCTCTGGAATACTGAGTCGCCCGATCCAGTGCGCAATTGCGCACAAGGCCGGGCGACGACAGCAAGTATGTGGCCTCACGCCGCCACCACACCCGCACTCTTCCGCAATCCCACATATTGCAGCTCGGCGAACACGCCGGTGGCAATGGCTTGCGCGACGACCATGAGTTCGCCGGCGAGGTTCGGCGATACCGCGCCCGAGAGCAGCAGCGCGATGCTGCCGACGGTCCAGGCCGCATTGCCGATCACGACCAGCAGGACGAGCGGCTTCGGCACCGCGGCGCGCGACGCGAGCCAGCCGACCAGGGCGGTGTAGGCGATCAGGAACAGGCCGGTCTCGCGCAGCAACGCTTCGGGCAGGTTGAACAGCGCTGCGAACGCGCTCGCGCCGAAGGTGAAGCCGAGCGCGGCGACGCCGCTGAAGATGGCGTCGGCGAAGAGGGCGCGGCGCAGGAAGGTGGATGCATCGATCATCTTGGGTCTCCTTGGTTGGGTTGGACTCGGGTGGAACTCAGCGCAATCCGCGCCACCAGGCGCGGAGCAGGCGAGCGAGGCGGTACGGACAGAGGCTCCTGCCGACGCCGTGCTCGAAGGCGATGACCTGCGCGACGACATAGTCGCCGGTCGAATGCACGAGCGGCTCGGGCATGTTGAGACTGCGCGCCAGCATCCGGGTTGCGAATGCCATGGCCCAGGGCAAGACGTGGTCTGCGACGGTCCGATAGAGCAGCAGTGCGATCATGGTCATCTCCTGTTGCAACCGAAGATGCGCCGCCGCACCGCCTAATTCGATTACCTCGCGGGTAATGGAAGGGCCGAAATCCGCATGATAGGTTTCTAATCATGAACGCACATGCATCCACGGCCCAGGCCGAACGCAGCCAGCCGATCCATATCGGCGATCATTTGCGCGAATGGCGGCAGCGCCGCCGCATGAGCCAGCTCGATCTCGCGGGCGAAGCCGAAATCTCGGCGCGGCATTTGAGCTTCGTCGAGACCGGCCGCGCCGCGCCCTCGCGCGATATGGTGTTGAGGCTTGCCGAGCGGCTCGACGTGCCCTTGCGCGAACGCAACGTGCTGCTGGTCGCCGCCGGTTTCGCGCCGGCCTTTCCGCAGCGCCCGCTGGAGGATCCCGCCTTGAAATCAGCCCGTCAGGCGATCGACCTCGTATTGAAAGCACATGAGCCCAATCCCGCACTTGCGGTGGACAGGCACTGGAACCTGGTCTCTGCCAACCGCATGGTGGCGCCGCTGCTCGACGGCATCCCGCAGCATCTGCTCGGCCAGCCCGTCAATGTGCTCAGGCTCGCCTTCCATCCCGAGGCGCTGGCGCCGCGCACGGTCAATCTCGCCGAATGGTGCGGGCATCTGTTGGAGCGCCTGCACCGCCAATGCGAGGCGACAGCCGATCCTGAATTGATCAAGCTCTATAACGACCTCAAGAGCTATCCCATTCCGGCGCGCTCGGCGCCGCTGTCGAGCGACAATGTCGCGATCCCCTTCAAGCTGCGGCATGGCGGAGAGATCCTCAGCTTCTTCTCCACCACCATGGTGTTCGGCACGCCAGTCGACATAACACTTTCGGAGCTGGCGCTGGAGACGTTCTTTCCGGCGGACGAGCACACCGCCGCGCGGCTGAAGCTGATGGCGACCGGGCTGCGATAGCGGCGTTTACAGCGCGCAGCGGCGCTCGCATAATCGGCAGATGGACACACGCTCCTTCCGGCGATTGCGGCCGGCCAATCCCGTCGGCGATCTCCTGCGCGGCTGGCGCATGCGCCGTGCGCTGAGCCAGGCCGAGTTGGCGTTCGAGGCCGGCATTTCGGTCAAGCATCTGAGCTATGTCGAGACCGGAAAGGCGGCGGCAAGCCGGGACATCCTGCTGCAGCTTGCGTCCGCCCTCGATCTGTCGTTGCGTGATCGCAATGCGCTGCTCGAGGCCGGCGGTTTCGCCCGGCAATATGGCGAGCGCGATCTGTCGGCGCCGGAGCTTGCCGAGGCGCGGCGTGCCATCGATCTTCTGCTCAGTCGTCACGAGCCGTTCCCGGCGATCGTCACCGACCGGCGCTGGAACGTGATGCAGGCCAATCGCGCCGCCTCGCGCCTGATGACCATGCTGCTTGGGCAAGAGCGCATGCAGCGGCCGCTCAATCACATGCGCATGTTCCTCGCCCCGGACGAGCTCAAGCCGTTCGTCGAGAACTGGCCCGTTGTTGCGGCCGCGTTGCTGGCGCGGGCGCGGCATGAGGCGATGGCCGCGCCGCTCGACGAGGCCTTGCAATCGACCTGGCGCGAATTGATGCGCTTGCCGGAGCTTCCGGCGCCGGCGAGCGAGGATAACGCCGTGCCGGGGCCGCTCTGCGAGGTGCGCTTGCGCAAGGGCGAAGTCGGCATCGGCCTGATCGGTGCGGTCCTGACGCTCGGCACGCCGCAGGACGTGACGTTGCAGGAGCTTCGCGTCGAGATGTTCATGCCTGTTGACGCCGCATCCGAGGCCGCTCTGATCGCGCTGGCGACTCAGGAGGCCTGAGCCTGCACGGCGTCGCGCCGCTCGAAGCTCATCGCCTGCATCACCTCCGCAAATGGGCCGTTGCGATCGCTCAGTGTCGCCGTGGTGAGGCCCGCGCCATGGGCGCCGACGCGCGTCGCGGCACGGATCAGGATCCATTCGCCCTCCGGCGGACGGAAGAAATAGAGGCTGATCTCGGGATTGATGAAGGTCCAGCTGCGCATGTCGACGATCTGCGCGACGCCGCTGGAAAAGTCCGCGGCCTGTACGGCCTGGATGAGCGGCGTGTTCGGCTCGCCCTCGACCAGCGGCGCATCGAGCCGCATCCAGGCCGCCGCCGGGCCCGGCTTCTCCAGCGCGCCCTCAATGAGGCGCACCGACACGTTCTGGAAATAGCGGCTCCATTTCTGCGCGAAGGCCGGCGGTGGAGCGCCCGCCTCGGGCGCCTTGTCGACCGCCGTGGACCTCGCAAAGGGATCAACCGGCGATTCTCCGCTCGGCGCCGTCAGGAGTGCCGTGCAACGGCCGATCTCGGTCTCGCCGTCCATCAGCCGCACTTGCAATGTCTTGGCCTTGCGGCCGTCGCGCAGCAGCTCGGTGACGGTCCTGAACAGGCGCAGGCCCGCCGGCCGCCACAGATCGAAGGTCAGGCGCCGCACCGCAAAGCCGGATTCGGTGGCAAGATGCTCGACCTCGCGGGCCATCAGGGCAGTTGTGGCGCTCCCCTGCAACATGTCCGGCGACCACGGACCGCCGGCATGCTCGGTGGCCCGGAACAGATCGCCTTCCGGCTTGAAAATGGCTGTCATTGCAGTCTCCCGCTGGTTCGATCGTGGCCGCGAGTATCGGGGCGGGGCAGACGTCCCACAATAACCGCAGAGGTGAAGTCGTGAGCCATGCGGGACGGGCGCCTTGCGCGGCCTCCGGTTCGGCTTATCTTCCGACCGACCCGTAGAATGCCCGAAGGAGGCGCCTGACATGAGCACGCTGAAACCGCTCCAGATCGACGTCGTCTCCGACGTGGTCTGCCCCTGGTGCTATATCGGCAAGCACCGCATCGAGAGCGCGCTTGCGCTGGTGCCCGATGTTCCGGTCAAGCTCAATTTCCGTCCCTTCTTCCTCAATCCCTGGGTGCCGCGCGAGGGCATCAGCCGCGAGGCCTATCTCACTCAGAAGTTCGGCTCGGTGGAAGCCTATAAGGGCATTGCCGGGCGCGTCGTCGCGGCCGCGAGCGAAGAGGGGCTCGTCTACAAGCCCGAGCTGGTCGCGCGCCAGCCCAACACGACCGACTGCCATCGCCTGATCCTGTGGGCGGAAGCGATCGGCAAGGCACCCGAGATGAAGCAGCGCCTGATGGAGCTCTATTTCCGCGACGGCGGCGATCTCACCGACGTGAACGTGCTGGTGCAGGCGGCCGCCGACATCGGCCTCGATGCCAACGACGTGCGCAAGCGCCTTGCCACCGACGAGGACGTCGCGCGCGTCTCGGCAGATGCGCAGGAAGCCGCCGACAAGGGCATCTCCGGCGTGCCGACCTATGTCTTTGCGCAAAAGTACGCCGTCTCCGGCGCGCAGGATCCGAACCTGCTCGCCCGCGCCATCCGCCAGGTCTCGGCGGAGATCAACGCGCAGGCGGCGGAGTAGCTTTCGCTTATTTGCGGAGCCGGCGAACCAGAGTTCGTGCGGTCTCGTGCGCGGCGTTGAGGCCGACCAGCGCTCCGTGAATGAGCGTCACGACCGGGTCGTGCCGCTGCAGCGGGATCAGCACGTCGCCGACCGCGAAGCGCCCGCGCCAGATCGGGTTGATCATGGGGTGATCCGCGCTTGCCGTGGAATCCGCGCTGGCGATGGCGGGATCGGCGCAGAGATGGCGGGTGAGCTCGAGGGTGAGCTGCACGCCCGGCGAATATTTTGCGAAGCGCTCGTCGATGCCGAGCTTGAAGAAGAAGGCGCGATCCTGATGGCGCAGCACGACGCCGGCGGCCACCGGTGTCGTGCCGGCGCGAAGCGTGACGATCTCGCACTGCGCGGTCTCCGCCAATCCCGGCACGGCGCGGCGAATGAAGGCCGCATCACCCGCATGCTGAACCAGCGCGGTGCCGCGCTTGCCTTTCCAGCCGCTGGCTTCGAGCTGCAGGAATGTTTCGAGTGCGGGCCCGATCTCGTCGGGCCGGCGTGCGACGTCGAATGCGATCGAGCCGTGCTCTTCGAGGCGATGGCGCTGACGGCGCAGCTCCTTGAGCTTCTTGGTGCCGAGCGCCTCGCGCAGCAGCGTCTCGGCATCCTGCGTCGCATCGAGGCTGGCGCGGATGTAGGAGGACAGCACGCGCGGCTTCAGGCCGTCGCGGTTCAGGACCTGCGCAAGCGCGTTCATCGCGGCGCCGTCGAGCGCGACGTCGGTCAGCACGAGCGCACGCGCGCCGGCCTCGCGCGCCTGCTGCAGCAGCCGCGTGGCGGCCTCGAGCGGAGCGTCGCGGTCGAGCAGCGGGCTGCACAGCGTGCCGTAGGGATGCGCGCTCACCAGCGCGGGGAGGGGAACCTTCCAGGCGCGCCAGAGCGAGATGACTGGCATCAGTCCGATCAGCCGCGCCGAAGAGTCGTCAAGTGCGGGCAGTGCCGAGGCATTGCTGCGGCCGCGCGCGGTCGCACTGACGGCCAGCTCCCAGGCTGGCAGGTAATATCCGTTCGGCTCGATCGCGCGCTGCGCGAGTGCGCGCCATTGGCCGGGGTCGATCGTCGCCAGCGGGGCGCGCGGGCGCGCGGCTCCTGCATCCTTTGCAGATGCCGGATGGATCGCTGCCTGCTGCGCGATGTCGACCACGTCCCGTCGTCCCCGTTCACGCGGGCTGAGCCCGTGTTACGCAGCCATCGTTAGCGCAAAGAATGGAAAATACCGTTGGGACGCCGCTTCAATTCGAGCGGTAATGTTAACGTCTCATTGAGCATCCGGCGCCGGATGCTCGATGCAGACTCTACTTGTCGCCCGGCACGAAATGATCGCGGGCGCTCGCCCGTCCACCGCTGGCCGTATCGGTGATCGTGACCTCGAGGTCGTGCGAGATTTTCGGCAGATCGGCAGGCCCGACCTGAACCGACAGCCTGACCTCGCGCGTCTGATCCTGCTCGACCTCGATGATGGGCTTGCCGCTGGGGCCATCCTCGATGCCGGTAACGCGAATGACCGCGCCCGGCAGACCGGACACCTCAAGCGCAAACGATCGCCGTGCGCCCTTGTTGAGGATGCGCACGGTGTAGTCGTTGCGCACCCCGCCATCCGAGAGCTGGACGAAGAGGGGATTGCGCTCGTGCAGCACGTTGACGTCCATGGTCGCGCGCGTGGCGAGAGTGTAGAGCATAATGGTGCCCACAACGGCGATGGCCGCGGCATAGATCAGCGTGCGCGGGCGGATGATGCGGTAGATCGGCGGCTTGCCTTCGCGCCGGCGCTGCATGTTGATGTCGGTGTCGTAGCCGATCAGGCCCGGGGGCCGGCCGATCTCGCGCATCACGTTGTCGCAGGCGTCGATGCAGAGGCCGCACTGGATGCAGCCGAGCTGGATGCCGTGGCGGATGTCGACCCCGGTCGGGCAGACATTGATGCACTGGTGGCAGTCGACGCAGTCACCGGCGGGACCGCCGTGGGCGCGCGCGGCATCCGCCTTCTTCACCGACATGCGCGGCTCGCCGCGGTCGCGTCGGTAGGTGACGTTGAGCGCCCATTCGTCGGTCAGCGCCGCCTGGATCCGCGGCCACGGACACATGTAGATGCACATCTGCTCGCGGGCGTGACCGGCGAAGACATAGGTCGTGGCGGTGAGGATGCCGATCCAGAGATAGGCGATGAACGGGGCCTGGAAGGTGGCAAGCTCCTTCACCAGCGTCGGCGCGTCGGAGAAATAGAGCACCCAGGCGCCGCCGGTCCACCAGGCGATCATGATCCAGAGAAAGTGCTTCAGTGCGACCTTCCGGATGTGACCGAATGTCCAGTACTCCTTGTCGCCCTGCATGCGCTGGCGCCGGTCGCCTTCGACCCAGCGCTCGACCGCGTAGAACAGGTCGGTCCATACGGTTTGCGGACACATGTAGCCGCACCACAGCCGCCCCGCGACCGCGTTCATCAGGAACAGTGCCATGGCCGCGATGATGAGGAGACCGGTGAAGTAGTAGACCTCCTGCGGCCACAGCTCGATGAAGAAGAAGTAGAAGCGCCGATGCGGGAAGTCGATCAGCACGGCCTGGTCCGGGAGGCCAGGTCCGCGATTCCAGCGCACGAACGGCAAGAGATAATAGGTCCCGAGCGTGACGCAGAGAATCGCCCATTTGATGCGGCGGAAGGGACCATGGACCGACTGCGGATAGACCTTCCTCCGCTTCTCATAGAGAGGTCCCTCGATGAAGGTGTCGTCGGTCATCCTGTGCTCCCCGCGTCCTTCGAAAGCAAGAGTCCCATTCGCTGGCGCAGAAGAGGCGGTACAGAGTCTCCAGCACTGCGCCGACTTCGGGGCTCGCGATGCCGTAGTATATCGTTTGGCCGTCTCGCCTCGGTTTGACCAGGCTCAATGCGCGCATCTTTCCGAGATGCTGGGATAGCGCGGCCGATGATAGGCTTGCGATGTCGGCGAGTTCGTCGACGGACTTTTCGCCGTCCAGCATGTTGCAGAGAACCAGGAGCCGCTTGGGATTGCCCATATAAGGTCGGCGGATTGCTCACGCGCGTTCGGATTCGGGTCGTTCTCCGCGGTCATCTTCGTTGCGGCAATGCGCGCCGGCATGGTGCTCGCCCGTTTCATCGCTCACCTGCCGTCATTGACGCGCTTCGTCACGCCGGCCGATCCGCTCGAAACCTGAAGTCACAGCGAAAGAGTAAGTCATGGACAAGAACTACCCCGAGATTATCAGGCAGATCTCCGCCAACCTGAAGAAGCTGCGGAGCGACATTCCCGATACCATGAAGGGATTTGCCGCACTCGCGCAGGCTGCCACGCGTGACGGCACGCTGGACAAGAAGACCAAGGAGCTGATCGCGCTGGCGCTCGGCGTTGCCGGACATTGCGACGGCTGCATCGGCTTTCACACCGAGGCGCTCGTCAAGCTCGGTGCAACGCGCCAAGAGATCGAGGAGACGCTCGGCATGGCCGTCTATATGGGCGGCGGGCCGTCGCTGATGTACGCCGCCGATGCGATCGCGGCCTACGAGCAGTTCCAGCAGCAAACCGCCGCGGCCTGACGGCGGTTGGTCTCATAGAGATGGGACCGGACGAACATGTTCGTCCGGTCCCGACCATCAAGGCCTTGATCAATTACCAGCGGTCGTCGCCGACGCCCACGCCGACGCTGACGCCAGGTGTGCGAATGCCGACGCCGGCACGCGGACCGTCATCCCAATCGCGATGATAGCTCCGGCGCTCGTAATAGCGTTCGCGCGGCATGTAATTATAGGAATCGCGCACGATCACACGCGAACCGCTCCGCGTGCGGTAGCAGCGGCCGGAATCGTCGCAGACAAGTCGTACCTGCTGGACGAGATCCGGATTGGCGTACTCGCTGCTCGTATAGATATCGGAAGCCTTGGCCCCCGAGGCGGCTGCCAAGGCACCCACGCCCGCCAACAGCGCAATAGTCAACGTCCTCATCATGTCCTCCTCGAAACTGCCCTCGGCGGTAACAAGAAGGGGAGGCGGCGATCGTTCCCGGCCGCGATACTGGTTTTTCCCGGAACCGCATCGTCAAGGACGGGTTCCTAGATCCGCTCATAAGTCTCCGTCCCGCAGATGTCGTCGGCTTCCGCCCGCCGGCGGTCCACGACCTTGCCGCCGTTGATGGTCACGATATAGGTCTGGGCACCGAGCGACGTGCCGGTCGCGGAGGTGAGCTGCGCGCGGACGCACGCCGTCCAGCCCGGTCCTCGCACCTCGCGATGGGGCGGGGCGACGTGCACCTCGCGCGGATAGGAGGTGGCGAGGAAGACGACGTCGATCTGCTCGCGCACCACGCGCTTGACGTCGGGAGGCGCTTCGGGCGGCGGCTGCTCGGCCTCTTTGATGCGCATGAACTCCGGTACCGGCGCACGGCTGTCGGCAAAGCCGCAGCCACCGAGCGCAAGCGCGCCGGCCAGCAGCGCCGCATGAACAACAATCCGCAACATCCGTGGAGGTCCCCTGCGGGCCAACAGATAGGCACGAATGCGATCCGGCGAAGTCCCTGCCGATCAAGATTTGCTGAAGCCTTGGAACCCGCGGCATTGCTATTCCGCGATAGCCGGCTAGTTTGGTACCCCACATCAGGGGGATTGCACCGATGAGGATTCTGGTCATAGCGGCCGCCGTCTTGGCACTGACGGCGGCCTCGGCGCAGGCGCAGGGCCGGCGCCCGCCCAATGACGGCGCCAAGCCGACGGACAACACGCCCAAGGTCGACGAGAAAGCCTACAAGGCCGCGCTCGAGCGCATCCCTGAGCCCAAGGACAAGTACGACCCGTGGGGCGGCGCCCGCCCGAGCGAACCCGCCAAGAAATCCAAATAGAGCGAGTCGGCCGTTGCGGACGCGCCAGCCGATCGCGGCTCTGTTCGCTGGGCTCTTGTTGTTTGCCGCCCCGCCATGCTTCGCCTGGGAGAGCTGGGGCGGCGATGTCGGCGGCTCGCGCTTTTCGGCATTGCGACAGATCACGCCGGACAATGTCGGGCAGCTCGTCCGCGCTTTCGAATATCACACCGGCGATCTCACGGCGCGCCCGCCCGAACTGATGCGGCGGACCAAATTCCAGGCGACGCCGCTGTTCGTCGAAGACAGCCTCATCTTCTGCTCCCCCTTCAACGAGGTGATTGCGCTCGATCCCGGCACGGGCGCGCAGAAATGGCGCTTCGATCCCAAGATCGCTACCAATCAGCGTCCTGCCAATCGCTATGTCTGCCGCGGTGTCACGTACTGGATCGATGACAGGGCACCTCGGGATGCCGTCTGCCGATCGCGGATCTTCGTGGGCACCAACGACGTCCGCCTGATCGCGCTCGATGCGAAGACGGGAATTCCCTGTACCGATTTCGGTAAGGGCGGTGAGATCAAGCTCGAGATAGGTATGCGGCTGGAATGGCCCGGCGAATTCCAGATCACCTCGCCACCGGCTGTCGGCCGCGGTGTCGTCGTGGTCGGCTCCGCGATCGGCGACAACCGCCGCGTCGACGCTCCGAGCGGCGTGGTGCGCGCGTTCGATGCGCGCAGCGGTGAGCCGCGCTGGAGCTTCGAACCGCTGCAGCGCGACGGGATCGAGGCCGGCCACGCCAATGTCTGGGCGCCGATGTCGGTCGACGAGACGCGCGGGCTCGTTTTTCTGCCGACGAGCTCGCCCTCACCGGACTTTTGGGGCGGCAGGCGGCCGGGCAACAATGAGCATGCCAATTCGGTGATCGCGCTGCGCATCGAGACCGGCGAGCTGGCGTGGGCGTTCCAGACTGTGCATCACGACGTCTGGGATTACGATCTGGCGGCGCAACCGACGCTCACGCGCATCGACACCGGCGAGGGGCAGCGCGACGTCGTGATCCAGCCGACCAAGCAGGGTTTTATCTTCGTGCTCGACCGCGACACCGGCAAGCCGGTCTGGCCGGTCGAAGAGCGCGCGGTGCCGCAGGGCGGCGCGGAAGGCGAAGCGCTGTCGCCGACGCAGCCATTCCCGACGCATGTGCTGGCGCTGACGTCGCAGACGATCTCGCCCGACGATGCGCTCTCGCTATTGCCGGGCCTCGGCCGTTCGTCATGCGAACGTCAATTCGCCGAAGCACGCAACGAGGGTCTGTACACGCCGCCCTCGGTGCAGGGCACGCTTGAATTTCCATTCACCGGCGGAGGCGTGAACTGGGGCAGCGCGGCCTTCGACCCGGTCAACCAGATCCTCTACGCCAACACCAGCCGCGCTGCTCATCTCATCAGGCTGATTCCGCGCGCCGAGGCGGCCGGATTCAATCCGCCGCCAGGCCACGATTTCGGCCAGCAGCGTGGCGCGCCGTTCGCGATGTCGCGTGCGTTGGTGACGTCGCCGCTTGGGCTGCTCTGCAACAAGCCGCCCTGGGGTGAGATGGTCGCGGTCGATCTGAGAGGCGGAAAAATCCTCTGGCGTTCGACGGTCGGCACCACCGAGGATCTGGCGCCGCTCGGCATGCCGCTGTCCTGGGGCGCGCCGCTCGTCAACGGGCTCGCGGTCACCGCCGGCGGCCTCGTCTTTACCGGCGCGATGGATGCTTACTTGCGCGCCTTCGATGCGCGCAGCGGCAAGGAGCTGTGGCAGGGCCGGCTGCCGGTGCCGGGCGTCGCCAATCCCATGACCTATCTCTGGAAGGGCGAGCAATATGTCGCGATCGGCGCCGGCGGCCATTCCGAGGCCGGCACCTCGATCGGCGACAGCGTGGTTGCGTTCCGCCTGGCGCGGCCGGACGAGGCGCCGTCGCTCTGGTCGCACACGATCGATCGTCCGGGCGGGCGATTCGTTGCGGGTTCATCATTGATCACGCTCGCGATCATCATGCTCGTGATCGCAAGCCTGCGCTGGCGTCGCCGTCGTCGTATCAAGCAATCATGATCGTGTTGTGCATGTGATGCGAACCATCGTTCACATCGCGCGTGCTATTGCACGAAAGCGAGGCCGACGCGCTTGTCGCTGCGCCAAACTGTGCGACAATGCCGTACGAAATCGTCGCGCACGATCGAGAGCGTGAACGATTGCGGCAACATGACGGGGGCGTCCAGGTCGATCGCCGCGCCGCCCGCCGACATGTTCCGCACCGTGCAAGGGATGCCGCTGTTTTCGAAGGTGATCGTTCCACCCTTGAAAACACGGTGACGTTGTGCTGCACGCCTCTCGATCATCCGCGTCAGTCCTGCTGATGATTGTGAAGTAGTGCATAAAAATTACGTTGAACTAAACTCAATACTGGCGCTACTTGCACAGCGCTTCAGACTTTGTTTACGACGCTGGAGCGGAGAGCCGCTCCGCGAACTTTCCTACGAGCCTTTCTTTTATGGCGTTACGCGCCGATGGAGATACTGATGAAGACTTCGCTTTCGATTCTGTTCGTCGCAGCGCTCTCGCTGTCATCGATGCCCGCCCACGCCGTGAAGTGGGACCTCTCGACCATGAGCTGCAAGCAGTTCCTCGAGAGCGGCGAAGACAACATCGCGGTCGTGCTGACCTGGATGGACGGCTGGTACAAGGGCGACGAGGACAACGCGATCATCGACACCGACGTCTTCATCGAGAACGCCAAGAAGTTCGGTTCCTATTGTGGAAAGAATCCGACCGTCAGCGTCGTCACCGCGGCCGACGAGATCCTCGGCAAGTAACATCGCAGGGATGACGAGGCGAAGCGCGATCGCGTTTCCTGTCGCGACATGATTGCATCGAGAGCCGCGCTTCGCTTTGCGCTTCCCGCGGCTCTCTTCTTTTCAGAGCGCGCTCACCCCGGCAGCATCGCGAACGCGCTCGACACCATCGCGACCGGCTTGCTGTCGGCGGCGGAGAGCAGCGTAACGCGGCCAAAGCTCATGGTGCGCCCGAGCCGCACCACGCGCGCGTCCGCCAGCACGTCCACTGAGGAGACCGCGCGCATGAAATGCGTGGTCTGGTCGACCGTGGTCATCGGGCGGTAGCCGCGATTGGCAGCGAGGATCGCGATCACCATGGCGGTGTCGGCGAGCGCCATCAGGGCCTGGCCGCAGACCACGCCGCCGTTCCGGCACAGTCGCTCCGAAAACGGCATGCGCAGCAGCGCGCCCGGTTGCCAGTCCGGCACGTCTGCGGGCTGCGCATGCTCGATGCGCTCGACCGCGAGGTTGAGATCCTGGACCCAGGGCGCAAAAACCTCGCCGAGGATGCGTCGGGCGTCGGCGAGACCGAACTCGGCTTCTGGCTGCATCTGCATTGCTGTCGCGCTCTCCTGTATTGCCGGATGTTTCCGCCCTCATTGTGCGCGCATCGGCGCGGCAAAGTCACCCGGTCTCGCGCCGGCCCCCTCGGCTTGAAAATGCCTGACTTGGCCCGATATGATGCCTCGCTTGGGTACGGGTGGATGATGTTGCGTCGGTGTGTCCTCGTCTTTTGCATGGCCGCGCTCGGTCTCGCGCTGAGCGGGTGCACCAAATGCGGTCCGATCTGGGACGACTGGCTGCATGCGCCCAAATCGTGCAGATCGGATCGGCTCTAGCGGGCCCACGTAGCGGCCCCGGGTCGCGGCGGGGCTGACAAGGATGACACGGCGCGGGCGATCGGCGCCTCATGGATGATCTAAGGAGTGGACGATGAAGCTTTTCCGTTTGGCCGCGGTGCTGGCCGTGCTGGCGGGACCTGCCTACGCGCAAATGCCCAATCTCAATTTGCTGCAGGAAGGGCCGGGCAAGACCCCCGAGGAGAAGGCTGCCGAAGCCGAGCGTGAAAAGGCCTACAAGGAAACGCTGAAGAAGATTCCGGATTCCAAGGCGTCCAATGATCCCTGGGGCGGCATGCGTTCCGATCCGCCGAAGCAGCCGGCGGCACCGAAGGCATCGGCCGCAACCAGCGCACCGAAGAAGACCAAGAGCGGCACGGCGGCCAACTGACCGCAAGCTCCGTTCGGGGCGGCACAACGCCTTTCGGACGGGACTCCTCTTGATCCGGCCAGCGCCCTACATTTGGCTGAGCGTAGCGCGTAGAGGAGGGCACGACATGGCCGATCGTCCGCGGGATCTCGCCGAGCGGATGGCGCGCCGGCGCAAGATGGCCGGCAAGCCGGCCCAGACGGCCGGCGACGGCTATCTGCGCGAGACCTTCACGCTGCCGCGCGCTGAGGCGCGGGAAAGGGCGCAGGCCTTCTTCGCCCGCTACCCCAAGGCCGGCTATATGAGCGCGGTCGAGACCTGGCGCGAACTGCCCGGCGGCGACATCGAGTTCACCATGCGGCGGCTGCCCAGCGCGGACTGACGCTGGCCTGATCCGGAACGCCTTGCGAGAGCATGATCCGGAAAAGTGTGCGGCGGTTTTCCGAAAAGATCATGCTCAAACATAACCTAAAGCGCGATGACGATTCATCCTAATCGCATCGCGCTTTAGTCGAAGGTTTCGGCAACGATGCGGATCCGGAACACCGGTTCCTTGGACTCGTCCAGCAGCTCCATGTGCCATTCGGAATTTTCCTGGAGCTTGCGGGCAATGCCGGCGCTCATGTCGGCGCAGACACTCCTCATCTCCTTCCAGGCCGCATTGCGATCAGCAAATTCCGTCGCCTGCTCGGCGCAGCCGGAATAACGGCCGTTGCGGATTCGAAAGAAATAAAGCGGCATGGCTGGCACCGATCGCGCGCATGATGCCTCGCCCCCAAGGCCCCTGGGCGGGCACAGTGCAATCCCAAACCACCGTCAGATCAATTCCGGGCGGCTACGGATCACGCCCCGTGGGGTGCTGCGGCGCATGAGGCGCCCGGCCAGGACCGATGTCACCCGGCCGGTTCAGGCCGTCCTTCGCTCGATCGCCTTCAGCTCCCGATCGATGCGCAGCTGCACGCGCCGGATTGCCAGCAGGTCAATCTTGGTCTCGGTCTTGCCGGTCTTGATCTGCTCGCCGATGCGGAACTGCCACTGCCAGACTCCGGGAATCGCGGTCTTGGCCACGGTGAACTCGACGCCCCTGTGATTCATGGTCACCTCCCACGATTCACCTTCCATGCCTGCAAACATGTTGGTCGTCGCAATATTCCGGAGACAAGCAAAATCTGCCGCAGGCCGCGGATCACACGCGACGGGCGCTGGTACTCCGTGGTTCTCCGACCATGAACAGAGTTCCTGAACTCCTGAGCCCCTTGAGGTGACGGCATGTGCCTTGCTTGCCTGATGACGGCAAGCAACCATGGACGCCTCATGCTCGGCATTCCCCGCCGCTACTCTCATTTCGTCTTCGGCGTCATCCAGTCCGGACTGACCTCGCTGATCGCGGCAGGGATCGCCAGCTTTCCCGCAGCCAGCCCGATCGTCTTCATTCGGCACTGGATGGTGTCGTGGCTGATCGCATGGGCCGCGATGCTGCCGGTCGTGCTGCTGGCGGCGCCCGCGATCCGCGCCTTCTCGCTGCGCCTGACCCAGGACGAGAGGAACCCGCGCGCCGGCCGGCAGGCATGAAAAAGCCCCGCCTGGGGAGAGCCAAGCGGGGCGGAGAGTTATTGGAGGCTGAGGTGCTGGGCTGCAACACCATAGCCGGGCGACCCTAGCCGGCTCAGCTGACGACAGCCTGACAGGCGGCGGGTTCGGATCTGCCCTGGCCTGGCGGATGGGCGGATCGGGCGCCGTGAAGGAACGCGATCGAAAGGCCGCAGACTGGCCCTGCACCGGTCCCAATTTCGACATCCGTTCGCACCACTGCGGACACACCCGTCGGCAAGATTTGATCCGTTCGGCGCAGCCATGGGGGAAACGTGGCGCGCCGAAAACGGGGTGGCATCATGGATAACGTAGAGCGGTCATTTGCCGCCGCGACGGCGGCTGGCTTCGTCGTGCTGGTGATCGGCCTGGTGCTGCTGGCGGTGCTGTAGACGGGGTATGTATGCCCCGGGGAATGGCGGCCGTGCCCTCCGATGGGTGGCACTGCCCACGCCGCGACTTCAAAAAAGTGGAAAACAACCCCATGCACAGTAGGCTGCTTGGCAATTTCCTTGATCCGTCATGGCTTACTAGTAGTATTTAGATACCTGAAGCGTCCGCGCGCCCGCCTTGGCGACCATGCCCGACCCGCGATGCCGAATCAAGATCAGGCAATCACGGCCCGGGGGGACCGCCCGCCGCCGGCCGCATCGCGGGGCGGCCTCAGCCCGCTCCGCAAAGCCGGTCCTGGCGGCGCCTAGTGGATCTTGATCTCGTTCAGCGGAAGATGGAGCTCGGCGGCGCGCTCTTCACGGTCCTTCTTGCGGAACTCGTTCTCCTTGCGCTCGAACTTCACCATCTCCTCGCGCGCCGCCTCCAGCAGCGGATTGCGCCTGATCGCATCGTGGTGCGTGTCGTTGTCCGTCATGACTTAAGGTCCCCACAGTTGCGGTCCCATCCCCACAGAAGGCCGGAGACCGCGAAAAGGTTCGGTGCCGCAGGATTACGGAAATATGACGGCGCGCCGGCCGCGCGACCGCCGTCGGTCGCATTGAGGGCCGCCGCCAAATCCGCAAAAGAACATATTGCGAACCTAGAACAAATGGGGTACATTGGTTTTATCGCCGGCCCGCCTCTCAATCGTTTGTCCCCCTAGCGAATCCTCGCCATAAGGAGCACGACCCAATGTCCGCAACTGCCCTGCGTATCGTCGAAGGATCTTCCATGGACAAGAGTAAAGCTCTGGCCGCCGCGCTCTCTCAGATCGAGCGCCAGTTCGGTAAGGGCTCGGTGATGAAGCTCGGCAAGAACGACCGGTCCATGGACATCGAGGCGGTGTCCTCCGGCTCGCTCGGGCTCGATATCGCGCTCGGCATCGGCGGCCTGCCCAAGGGACGCATCGTCGAGATCTACGGGCCGGAATCCTCGGGCAAGACCACGCTGGCGCTGCATACGGTGGCGGAGGCGCAGAAGAAGGGCGGCATTTGCGCCTTCATCGACGCCGAGCACGCGCTCGACCCGGTCTATGCCCGCAAGCTCGGCGTCAACATCGACGAGCTCCTGATCTCGCAGCCCGACACCGGCGAGCAGGCGCTGGAGATCTGCGACACCCTGGTGCGCTCTGGCGCCGTCGACGTTCTGGTGGTCGATTCGGTCGCGGCCTTGGTGCCGAAGGCCGAGCTCGAGGGCGAGATGGGCGATGCGCTGCCGGGCCTGCAGGCGCGGTTGATGAGCCAGGCGCTGCGCAAACTCACGGCCTCCATCAACAAGTCCAACACCATGGTGATCTTCATCAACCAGATCCGCATGAAGATCGGCGTGATGTACGGCTCGCCGGAAACCACCACCGGCGGCAATGCGCTGAAATTCTACGCCTCCGTCCGCCTCGACATCCGCCGCATCGGCGCGATCAAGGAGCGCGACGAGGTGGTCGGCAACACCACGCGCGTCAAGGTGGTCAAGAACAAGCTGGCCCCGCCCTTCAAGCAGGTCGAGTTCGACATCATGTACGGCGAGGGCGTTTCCAAGATGGGCGAGATCCTCGATCTCGGCGTCAAGGCCGGCATCGTCGAGAAGTCCGGCGCCTGGTTCTCCTATGACAGCCAGCGCCTCGGCCAGGGCCGCGAGAACTCGAAAGCGTTCCTGAAAGCCAACCCCGACATCACCGCCAAGATCGAGACCGCGATCCGCCAGAACTCCGGCCTGATCGCCGAGCAGATTCTGGCCGGCACCCCGGAGCGTGACGCCGACGGCGAAGAGCCGGCGGACGAGTAAGACCTAACGCGAACAGTTTTTCGCGAGGAGCGGGCACTGAGGACGTTGAGTTGCCGACGTCTTCGGTGCCCGTTTTGTTTTGTGCTGTCGCGCGATGCGAGAGGCCAGCGGTCGCTGGACTGGACGAAGGCCCGTTTTCCCTGGAGATGCACAACGATTCAAGCCGGCTCCAGCGGTACAAGCAATCCCGCTTGTCGCTTACCGCGTTCGGCAAAGCGATCCTTGGTGGCGATGAAAACTTTTGCCGCCATAACCGAATCGATCGCCGGTGGGGCGGCACCCACCTGACCAACGACCGGCTGTGGCAGTGGGACCCCGAGGCCCTCTCACTCATCGCGCCTGATTAGTGCATACCTCTTCGCTCAGAGTGTCCTTGTATTGCGTATCATTTCGAGAGGAAATCGTGTCACATTTGATCCTGGCAACGAACGATCGTGCGGAGGATACACTTCGCCAGTCCGGCGTTGCGAACGTCGCGCTCGGGTTCTATCCGCGTTTTGTCTGGAGGAAACTGCCTTCCGACGAGCGGCTTTTGAGGGGGCTGGAGCGCCGATCGGAAAAGCACTGCAATCCCGGCGATCATTGGCTCGATGACGTCTGTAGCGGTGCGCTCGACGGTTTCGGCACGCGCGATATTGGTTTCTTCGAGCTGTGCGAGAAGTTCGACTCAATTGAAATATGGGTCGATCCTCGGCCCAATGATCAGCTTGTGCTCGTCTGGCTGCTAGACCTGATTCGTCCTTATAAGGAGATCACGAGCAAGCTGAGCCTGGTGCATGCGGACGATACTATTGCCAACTATGCTCCGGAGTCTGTCGCGAGATGGAAACTGCCGGCCTTCAAGGTGACTGAGAACCATTTGGTGATGGCAAGCCGCGCCTGGCGCGCCTATCGGGCTGACACGCCACAACCCTGTTTCGACCTGCTGATGATGGATCTGATGATCTTGCCGAGACTTCGATCGGCACTGATTGCGGTGCTCGAAGAGCTTCCGGACAGCGTGACCGGACTCGGTGCAACTGAAATGGATCTGCTGGATTGTGTGAACGACGGGCAAACCGACCCGAGGCTCGTCGAAGATGCAAGATGGCTTCGCGATGTATTCGACGAAAACGACGCGCGTGACGCTTTGCTTGAACTGGGGGTGTATTCGGCGCCGCCGCTCTTGTTGGGCGATCCGGCCTTCGACAATGAGGATCGTTACTTCGGCAGGAGCGAGTGGAAGCTCACGCTGACTGAACTCGGGCGTTCACTTCTCGCCCGTGAAGACGACATGTGGCGCCATAACCAGATCAAACGCTGGTGGGGCGGGACTGAGCTCACCAACGAAAAGCTCTGGCGATGGGATCGCGAGAGCCGATTGTTGGTTGCGCCTTAGCTGCGTGTTCAGTGCTGTAGGGTGGGCAAAGGCGCACTTGCGCCGTGCCCACCGTGGCGAAAGGTGGTGGGCACGCTCCGCTTTGCCCACCCTACGAAACCTCCGTTGCCTCCTACTCCGCGGCTTCCGCGTAATCGCTCACCGGCGGGCAGGAGCACACCAAATTGCGATCGCCGTAGACGTTGTCGACGCGGCCCACCGGGGACCAATATTTGTCGGTGCGCGAGACGCCGTCGGGGAAGCAACCCTCGCTGCGGGTGTAGGCGCGCTTCCAATCGTCATCGGCGATGTCATGCACGGTGTGCGGGGCGTGGCGCAAAGGCGAGGCTTCGATCTTGAAGCGGCCGGCCTCGACCTCGGCGATCTCTTTCCGGATCGCGATCATGGCATCGCAAAAACGATCCAGCTCGGCCTTGGA
The DNA here is from genome assembly GCF_054060315.1 of Bradyrhizobium sp. USDA 4354. Lineage (NCBI taxonomy): Bacteria > Pseudomonadati > Pseudomonadota > Alphaproteobacteria > Hyphomicrobiales > Nitrobacteraceae > Bradyrhizobium > Bradyrhizobium sp. USDA 4354. The sequence continues at coordinate 4,395,729 of NZ_JBSSDC010000001.1, forward strand.
TTCCGACTCGGTCGGCTCGATCATCAACGTGCCCGGCACCGGGAAGCTCATGGTGGGGGCGTGGAAGCCGTAATCGATCAGGCGTTTTGCGATGTCATCGACGGTGACGCCGCTCGTTGTCTTCAGCGGACGCGGATCGACGATGCACTCATGCGCGACGCGGCCCTTGGCGTTCTTGTAGAGCACCGGGAAGTGCGGATCGAGACGCGCTGCGATGTAATTGGCGTTGAGGATCGCGATCTCGGTGGCGCGCTTCAGGCCCTCGCCGCCCATCATCAGGATGTAGATGTAGGAGATGGTGAGGATCGAGGCCGAGCCGAACGGCGCGGCCGAGACCGGACCGACCGGAGCATCCGCCTTCGTCGCCGGGTGGCGATTTCCAGGATGACTTGGCAGGAACGGGGCGAGATGCGCCTTGACACCGATCGGGCCCATGCCGGGGCCGCCACCGCCATGCGGGATGCAGAAGGTCTTGTGCAGGTTGAGATGGCTGACGTCGGCGCCGTAATCGCCGGGCCTGCTGAGGCCGACCTGCGCATTGAAGTTGGCGCCGTCGAGATAGACCTGGCCGCCATGGCCGTGCACGATGTCGCAGATCTCGCTTATGTGCTCCTCGAACACGCCATGGGTCGAGGGATAGGTGATCATGACCGCGGCGAGATCGTTTGCATGCTTCTCCGCCTTGGCGCGGAGATCACCAACGTCGACGTCGCCGTTCTTCTCGCAGGCGACCACCACCACGTCCATGCCGACCATCGCGGCCGAGGCCGGGTTGGTGCCGTGGGCGGAGGAGGGGATCAGGCAGATCTTGCGATGGCTCTCTCCGCGCGCGGCGTGATAGCCGCGGATCGCGAGCAGCCCGGCATATTCGCCTTGCGCGCCCGAGTTCGGCTGCAGCGAGATCGCGTCATAGCCGGTGATGTCGCACAGCCACTTCTCCAGCCGCGCGAACAGCGCGTGATAGCCGGCCGCCTGCTCGCGCGGGACGAACGGATGCAGGGAGCCGAATTCCGGCCAGGTCAGCGGCATCATCTCGGTGGTCGCGTTCAGCTTCATGGTGCAGGATCCCAGCGGGATCATGGCGCGGTCGAGCGCGAGGTCGCGGTCACTGAGCTTGCGCATGTAGCGCAGCATCTCGGTTTCCGAGCGATGCGCATGGAAGACGGGATGGGTCAGGAAGGCCGTGGCGCGCTTCAATGCGTCCGGCAGCGCCTCGCGCGTCTCGGCGTCGATTTCGGCATAGGTGAGCGTGCCGCCGAAGGCGCGCCAGACCGCTTCCACTGTCGCAGGCGTCGTGGTCTCGTCGAGCGCGATGCGAAGCGCGGTATCACCGATTCCGAGATTGATCTTCTCGGTCAGGGCGCGCGCGACGATCTCCTCGCGCTTGCCGCCGGCATCGACGCTGAGCGTGTCGAAGAAGTTCTCGCTGTCAGGCGCAAAGCCGAGCCTGCGCAACCCGGTCGCGAGCACGGCGGCGCGGCGATGCACGTTGCGCGCGATCTGCGCTAGGCCCTCGGGGCCGTGATAGACCGCATACATCGAGGCGATCACGGCGAGCAGCACCTGCGCGGTGCAGATGTTGGAGGTCGCCTTCTCGCGGCGGATGTGCTGCTCCCGGGTCTGCAGCGCGAGGCGGTAGGCCGGCGCGCCGCGGGAGTCCACGGAGAGGCCGACGATGCGGCCGGGCAGCGAGCGCTTCAGCGCATCGCGCACCGCCATATAGGCCGCGTGCGGTCCGCCATAGCCCATCGGCACGCCGAAGCGCTGCGCGGAGCCGATCGCGATGTCGGCCCCTAACTCGCCGGGCGAGGCGAGTAGCGTCAGTGCGAGCAGGTCGGCGGCAACGATCGCCAGCGCGCCCTTGGCCTTCAGCGCCGCGATCGCGGGCCTGAGGTCGCGCAATGCGCCGGAAGAACCCGGATATTGCAGCAGCGCGCCGAGCACGTCTGATTTGTCGAGGTCGGTGAGGGGATCGCCGACGACCAAATTCCAGCCGAGCGGCTCGGCGCGGGTGCGCATCACCGCCAACGTCTGCGGGTGCACGTCCTTGTCGACGAAGAAAGCCTTCGCCTTGACCTGCGAGTGCCGCTCGGCGAGCGCCATGGCTTCGGCCGCCGCGGTCGCCTCATCGAGCAGCGAGGCGTTGGCGACGTCGAGCCCGGTCAGGTCGCAGATCATGGTCTGGAAGTTGAACAGCGCCTCCAGCCGGCCCTGGCTGATCTCAGGCTGGTACGGCGTATAGGCCGTGTACCAGGCCGGGTTTTCCAGGATGTTGCGCTGGATCACAGCGGGCAGGATGGTGCCGGAATAGCCCTGGCCGATCAGCGAGGTGAAGACCTGGTTCTGGCGCGCCAGCTCGGTCATGTGCGCGATCGCCTCGGTCTCGCTGAGGGGCTTGCCGAGATCGAGCGGGGCGGCCTGCCGGATCGAGGCCGGCAGCGTCTCCGCGATCAGGGCATCGACGCTCTTGGCGCTGACGGTCTCTAACATGGCGGTGACGTCGCGCGCCGACGGGCCGATATGGCGGCGAACGAAACTGCCGGCGGTGTCGCCGTTGGTCTTGCGGTGCGCGGTCATCGCTTGCTCCATCGTCCTTAAGCCGTATGCGCCTTGTAGGCGGCTTCATCCATGAGGCCGCCGAGCTCGCTTTTGTCGGCAATCTTGATCTTGAAGAACCAGGCCTTGCCTTGCGCATCCGAGTTCACCAGCGCCGGCTCGTTGGCGAGCTCGGCGTTGGTCTCGATCACTTCGCCGGTAACAGGTGCGTAGACGTCGGAGGCCGCCTTGACCGACTCGACGACCGCTGCGGCTTCCGCCTTTTTCAGCACGCGGCCGAGCTTGGGCAGCTCCACGAACACGACGTCGCCGAGCTGCTGCTGGGCGTAGTCGGTGATGCCGACCGTGGCGGTATCGCCATCGATGGCGAGCCATTCATGGTCGGAAGTGTACAGGGTCGTGGTCATTGTCTTGTCCTCAGCGTTTGTAGGTGTTTTTCACGAAGGGCATGGCGGCGACCTGCAAGGGCAGCCGCTGGCCGCGCACCTCGGCGAAGAGCTTGGTGCCGAGCGCGGCGAGGCTCACGGGCACATAACCCATCGCCACCGGCGCGCTCAGGCTCGGGCCGAAGCCGCCCGAGGTGACCTTTCCGATCGGCTCGCCGCCCGCAGCGTCGGCAAACAGCAGCGCGCTCTCGCGCACCGGCGCGCGGCCCAGAGCAAGCAGGCCGACGCGGCGGCGGGATGCGCCGTTATCGAAATGGGCGAGGATCTTGTCCGCGCCGGGAAAACCGCCGGCACGGGCGCCGCCGTTGCGGCGGCTCTTCTGCACCGACCATTCCAGCGCGGCCTCGACCGGCGTGGTGGCGGTGTCGATGTCGTGGCCGAACAGGCAGAGCCCGGCCTCCAGCCGCAGGCTGTCGCGCGCCCCTAAGCCAATCGGCAGCACGTCCGGATTGTCCAGCAGCATTTTGGCGAGGCGTTCGGCTTCGCCTGCAGGAACCGAGATCTCGAACCCATCCTCGCCGGTGTAGCCGGAGCGCGAGACGAAGCACTTGATGCCGGCAACCTCATGCGGGCCGGCGTCCATGAACTTCATGGCCGGCGCCTCTGCACAGAATTTCCCCAGCACCGCTTCCGCCTTCGGGCCCTGCAGCGCGATCAGCGCGCGGTCGGCGAGCTGCTCGATGATGCAGTCGCCGGACAGGTTCGCGCGCAGATGCGCCTCGTCCGCGTCCTTGCAGGCGGCGTTGACCACCAGGAACAGGTGATCGCCGAAATTGGCGACCATCAGGTCGTCGAGAATCCCGCCGTCCGCATTGGTGAACTGGGCATAGCGCTGCCGCCCCTCGGCGACCGCCACGATATCTTGCGGCACCAGCTGTTCCAGTGCGCGGGCGGCGTCCTCGACCTTGCCCGACTTCGGCCGGAGCGCGATCTGGCCCATATGGGAGACGTCGAACAGGCCGGCGGCGGCCCGGGTATGGAGGTGCTCCTTCAGCACGCCCGCGGGGTACTGCACGGGCATGTCATAGCCCGCGAACGGCACCATCTTGCCGCCCAGGGACACATGGAGGCTGTGGAGGGGCGTACGTTTCAGGGAGTCTTGGTCGGTCGCTAGCATCTTAAGGGGCCCTCGGCGGTTCCCGGGGAGGATTCCCCGATGGACACCAGTCGAAGCCCCATCTGTCGCTGTGCCTGAGAGTATTATCCCGTCGGCGGACGCAATCCGGGTCTTATGCCCGTCGGCGCCTCTTTCCAGATGCTGTCAAAGCCACGCGGTCCTTTTGCCTGAGAGTTTCCGGGGCGGTTGCTCCTTCGGCGCCGGCTGCCTAAGCCGGTCTCTCCCGACGTGGCCGTACGATACAGATGGGTAGAGACCACAGGGCGGCCAAGCCTGTCAACGCGACACTCGCGCCTTTCAACGGGATTGCGCGCCTGCGGCAACCCACTGATCTCTCTGCACAGTTTCTAGACAGCGAAGCTGGCCTTGTCTAAAAGCGCTTTGGCCCGCAGATATCAGCCTGAATTTCAGGTTTGGACTGCGGCAGCGGGCCCAAGCATACCCGATTGGATGAACATGAGCGGCGTCAACGAGATCAGGTCGACCTTTCTGAACTTCTTTGCCGAGAACGGCCACGAGATCGTGCCGTCCTCGCCACTCGTGCCGCGCAACGACCCGACCTTGATGTTCACCAATGCCGGCATGGTGCAGTTCAAGAACGTGTTCACCGGTGTCGAGAAGCGGCCGTATCAGCGCGCCACCACCTCGCAGAAATGCGTGCGCGCCGGCGGCAAGCACAACGACCTCGACAATGTCGGCTACACCGCGCGCCATCTCACCTTCTTCGAGATGCTCGGCAATTTCTCGTTCGGCGACTATTTCAAGGAGCGCGCGATCGAGCTTGCCTGGAAGCTGATCACGACCGAGTTCGGGCTGAAGAAGGACAAGCTGCTCGTCACGGTCTATCACACCGACGACGAGGCGGCGGGCCTGTGGAAGAAGATCGCCGGCTTCTCCGACGACCGCATCATCCGCATCCCGACCTCGGATAATTTCTGGGCGATGGGCGACACCGGCCCGTGCGGCCCGTGCTCGGAGATCTTCATCGACCGCGGCGAGCACATCTGGGGCGGACCTCCGGGCTCGCCGGAAGAGGACGGCGACCGCTTCCTCGAGTTCTGGAATCTCGTGTTCATGCAATATGAGCAGGTGACGAAGGAGGAGCGCGTGGATCTGCCGCGTCCTTCGATCGACACCGGCATGGGCCTGGAGCGCATGGCCTGCATCCTCCAGGGCGTCGAGAGCGTGTTCGAGACCGACCTGTTCCGCAACCTGATCGACGCGACCGCGTCTGCGCTCGGCACCGGGCCGAACGAGCAGACCGTGGCCTCGTTCCGCGTCATCGCCGACCATTTGCGTTCCTCGGCGTTCCTCGTCTCCGACGGCGTGCTGCCCTCGAACGAGGGCCGCGGCTACGTGCTCCGCCGGATCATGCGCCGCGCGATGCGCCATGCGCAGCTGCTCGGCGCCAAAGAGCCGCTGATGCATCGGCTGGTCTGGGCGCTGGTCCGCGAGATGGGCCAGGCCTATCCCGACCTGATGCGCGCGGAGAATCTGATCGAGGAGACGCTGCGGCTGGAAGAGACCCGCTTCCGCAAGACGCTTTCGCGAGGCCTTGCCATCCTCGACGAGAAGAGCGCGTCCCTGAAGAAGGGCGACATGTTCGACGGCGACGTCGCCTTCACGCTGTACGACACCTACGGCTTCCCGCTCGACCTGACGCAAGACGCGCTGAAGTCGCGCGGCATCGGCGTGGATCAAGCTGCGTTCACCGACGCGATGGAGCGTCAGAAGGCCAAGGCGCGCGAGTCCTGGAAGGGCTCGGGTGAGGCGGCGTCGGAAGCGATCTGGTTCCCGCTGCGCGAGAAGCTGGGGGCGACCGAATTCCTGGGTTACGAGACCGAGAGCGCCGAAGGCGTGGTGTCCGCGCTGGTGAAGGATGGCGCTGAGGTTGCCAGCCTCAAGGCCGGCGAGACGGGCGCGATCGTGCTGAACCAGACGCCGTTCTATGCGGAGTCGGGCGGCCAGGTCGGCGACACCGGCTTGCTCACCGGCGAGAGCGGACTCAAATTCCGCGTCACCGATACGCAGAAGAAGCTCGGCGATCTCTTCGTCCACATCGGCACGGTGGAGAGTGGGGAGCTGAAGCTCGGCGCTGCGCTGCAGCTCGAGGTCGATCATTCGCGCCGTTCCTCGATCCGCGCGCATCACTCGGCGACGCATCTCATTCACGAAGCGCTGCGCCAGGTGCTCGGCGACCACATCGCCCAGCGCGGCTCGCTGGTCGCGCCCGACCGCTTGCGCTTCGACTTCGTGCATCCGAAGCCGATCACGGCGGAGGAACTGGCCCGTGTCGAGGACATCGCCAACGACGTGGTGCTGGAGAATGACGAGGTCACCACGCGTGTGATGGGCGTCGATGAGGCGCGGGAAGCGGGGGCGCGCGCCCTGTTCGGCGAGAAATACGGTGACGAGGTCCGCGTCGTCTCGATGGGCAAGACCGCGCGCGAGCGCGGCGCCAACACGCTCGGCTGGTCGGTCGAGCTCTGCGGCGGCACCCATGTGAGGCGCACCGGCGATATCGGCCTGATCACGCTGACGAGCGAAAGCGCGGTCGCCTCCGGCGTGCGCCGCATCGAGGCGCTGACCGGCAACTATGCGCGCAAGCACGCCAACGACACCATGGCGCTGGCAAAGACCGCGGCGAACGAGCTGCGCACCTCCCTCGACGACGTGCCGGCGCGCATCTCAGCGCTGATGGAGGAGCGCAAGAAGCTCGAGCGCGAACTCTCCGACGCGCGCAAGAAGCTGGCGATGGGCGGCGGTGCGTCCGCCAGCAATGGCGCAGCCGCGGGCGTGCGCGAGGCCGGCGGCGTCAAGCTGATGGCGCGCGCGGTCGAAGGCATCGAGATGAAGGATCTCAAGAGCCTGGCCGACGACGGCAAGAAGCAGATCGGCTCGGGCGTCGTCGCCATCGTCGGCGTCACCGAAGACGGCAAGGCCGGTGTCGTGGTCGGCGTCACGCAAGACCTCACCGCGCGCTTCAACGCCGTGAACCTCGTGCGCATCGCCTCCGAGGCGCTCGGCGGCAAGGGCGGCGGCGGCCGGCCCGACATGGCCCAGGCCGGCGGACCCGACGGCGCCAAGGCGTCCGAGGCCTTGAGCGCGATCGAAAAAGCGATGGCAGGCGCGTAAACCGCCATGTCCCCCGTTCCGCGAGGACGTGGGCTTCGCGATCCGAACTTACGGGATCGCCTCTACGAATTGCTGGAGCACGATCCGCTGGCCTATTCGGTCGGGTCGCGCTTCATCCAGCTGATCATCGGCGCGATCGTGCTCAATGTGGCCGCGATGATCCTCGCCTCGGTGCCGGAGCTCGACGCGCGGTTCGGCACGCTGTTCGCAGGCATCACCATCCTGTCCGTGATCGTGTTCGCGCTGGAATATGCGGCGCGGCTATGGACGGTGGCGGGGCATACCCAGCGCAAGGGATCGGCGCTGTCCGACCGGCTGGGCTATGCCTTCTCCGCGCTCGGCATCATCGACCTCATGGCGTTCCTGCCCGCCGCGGTCGTGCTCGCGACCGGCCGGCACGCGACGCTGGCAGCCCTCGGCGTGCTGCCGTTCTTCAAGCTGATCCGCTATTCGCCGGCGATGCGCTCGTTGCTCGCCGCCGTGCATGCCGAGCGTCGCGCGCTGATCGGCTGCATCGTCATCCTGATCGGCGCGGTCCTGACCTTCGCCTCGCTGCTCTACGCCATCGAGCGCGACGTGCAGCCGGACAAGCTCGGCACCATCCCGCAGGCGATGTGGTGGGCGATCGTGACGCTCGGCACCGTCGGCTATGGCGACGTCGTACCGGTGACGCCGCTCGGCAAGTTCGTCTCGACCTTCGCCATCATCGCCGGCTTTGCCATGATCGCGCTGCCGGTCGCGATTATCTCCACCGCATTCGCGGAAGAGGTGAAGCGGCGCGATTTCGTGGTGACCTGGGGCATGCTGGCGCGGGTGCCGCTGTTCTCGCATCTGTCGGCGGCGGAGATCGCCGATATCATGCGCCTGTTGCGGGCACGCACCATCGAGCAGGGCGAGATCCTGGTGCGACGGGGCGATGTCGCCTCGTCGATGTATTTCATCACCGCCGGCGAGGTCGAGATCGCGCTGCCGAGCCAGCATGTTCGGCTAGCCGACGGCACCTTCTTCGGCGAGATCGCGCTCTTGCACAAGACCAAGCGCAGCGGCACGGTGACGGCAACGCGCAAGACGCGCTTGCTGGTGCTCGATGCCCAGGATTTTCACGCTTTGATCGCGCGCATGCCGACGCTTGCCGATCACGTCCATACGACAGCGAAGGCGCGGCTCGCCGACAGCGGCGATCTCGCGCTTGCCGAGCTGGCACAGGCGGAGAAGGAAGGCACGGACCGCTGAGCAGTCAGCAAAGGCTCGTCATTGCGAGGAGCGCGCGACAAGATTGCAAGGCAATCTTGTCGCTGAAGCGACGAAGCAATCCAGACGGTTTCCGCGGAGGGATTCTGGATTGCTTCGCTTCGCTCGCAATGACGGGCGGAGGCAGCTTACGCCGCCAGCTCTTTGGTCAGGTTCTCGGCGACCTTGTCGAGGAAGCCGGTGGTCGAGAGCCAGCGCTGGTCGGCGCCGACCAGGAGCGCGAGGTCCTTCGTCATGTAGCCGGCCTCGACGGTGTCGACGCAGACCTTCTCCAGGATGCTCGCGAACTTCGCCAGCTCGGCATTGTTGTCGAGCTTGGCGCGGTGGGCGAGGCCACGCGTCCAGGCGAAGATCGAGGCGATCGAGTTGGTCGAGGTCTCCTTGCCCTTCTGGTGCTCGCGGTAGTGGCGGGTCACCGTGCCGTGGGCGGCCTCGGCTTCCACGGTCTTGCCGTCGGGGGTGAGCAGCACCGAGGTCATCAGGCCGAGCGAGCCGTAGCCCTGCGCGACCGTGTCGGACTGCACGTCGCCATCGTAGTTCTTGCAGGCCCAGACGTAGCCGCCGGACCATTTCAGCGCCGAGGCCACCATGTCGTCGATCAGGCGGTGCTCGTAGGTCAGGCCCTTGGCGTCGAACTCCTTCTTGAACTCGCGGTCGAAGATGTCCTGGAAGATGTCCTTGAAGCGGCCGTCATAGACCTTGAGGATCGTGTTCTTGGTCGACAGGTACACCGGGTAATTACGGAGCAGGCCGTAATTGAAGGAGGCGCGGGCGAAATCGATGATGGAGTCGTCGAGATTGTACATCTCCATCGCGACGCCGGCGCCGGGCGCCTTGAACACTTCCTTCTCGATAACGGTGCCGTCCTCGCCGACGAACTTCAGCGAGAGGGTGCCCTTGCCGGGGAACTTGATGTCGGTGGCGCGGTACTGGTCGCCATAGGCGTGGCGGCCGATGATGATCGGCTTGGTCCAGCCGGGAACCAGGCGCGGCACGTTCTTGCAGATGATCGGCTCGCGGAAGATCACGCCGCCGAGGATGTTGCGGATGGTGCCGTTCGGCGACTTCCACATCTGCTTGAGGTTGAACTCCTTCACCCGGGCTTCATCGGGGGTGATGGTGGCGCACTTGACGCCGACGCCGACCTTCTTGATGGCCTCGGCGGCGTCGATGGTGACCTGATCGTTGGTGTGGTCGCGGTGCTCCATGCCCAGGTCGAAATAGAGCAGCTCGACATCCAGGAACGGGTTGATCAGCTTGTCCTTGATGTACTGCCAGATGATCCGGGTCATCTCGTCGCCATCGAGCTCGACGACGGGATTGGATACCTTGATTTTTGCCATGATCGGGGAAGCCTCTTGGGAACGGCGCTTGTGGTGCGCCACGGGAATATCCGCCGCCTCTTAGCACCTGATAGCAGCGGGCGAAAGCCAAGGGATTATGCACTTTTAGCTCATCCAGCTTCCCCAGACGGGAAGCGGCCAGCCGGCCCGCAGCCGGGCCCGGCCTCACGTTCCAGGCGAGATTCAAAAGTCGAATCCAACCCGTTATTTCCCTTGAGAATTTTGTCAGGACAGGCAAACGACAGGCGGGCGGGGCCGGCCGGTCGCCGGCTTGAATCAATTTCTGAAGACGGCCTCACCAAGGCGTTGAGAGACAGTGTGAAAGCGAAGCGAGATGTCGGGGACTGACAAGAGCAAGACGGGCCTTTCCCTCGACGGTCCCATCGTCATCCTGGTCGAGCCGCAGCTGGGCGAGAACATCGGCATGGCCGCGCGCGCCATGGGCAATTTCGCGCTTGGCGCCTTGCGCATCGTCAACCCCAGGGACGGCTGGCCCAACATCGCGGCACAGCGGGCCGCCGCCGGCGCCGACCACATTCTGGAGAAGGTCGAATTGTTCGACACGGTGGAGCAGGCGGTCGCCGACCTCGACCTCTTGTTCGCCACCACCGCTCGTCCCCACGACCAGGCCAAGCCCGTGGTCGGGCCGGCGGCCGCAGCCTGCGAGATCGCCGGGCACGTCGCGACCGGCGGAAAGGCCGGCATCCTGTTCGGCCGGGAGCGCTGGGGACTGACCAACGAGGAGGTCGGGCTCTCCAACCGCATCATCACCTTCCCGGTCAATCCGGGGTTTGCCTCGCTCAACCTTGCCCAGGCCGTGCTGCTGATCGGCTATGAATGGTTCAAGCTGGCGACCTCGGGCGCGCTGCCGCACGCCATGCCGGAGCGCTCCGAGCGCGCCTCGCAGCACCAGATGCAGGCCTTCTTCGACAATCTCGTGCGCGAGCTCGACAAGGTGGAGTTCCTGCGCCCGGCCGAGAAGCGCGACACCATGCTGGTGAACCTGCGCAACATCTTCAGCCGGATGGAGCCGACCAAGCAGGACATGCACACGCTGCACGGCGTGATCATGGCGATCGCGGAAGGACGCAAGGGGCCGGCCAAGGGCGGCGTGCTCGACGGCGAGCAGGCGACGCGCCTGCGCGCACTGCTCGCCGAGCACGGGCAGGGCGGCGGCGTCTCCGACAGCGGCTCCACCGTGCGCGGCCTCGCCCGCCTGCTTCGCCGCAACCCGACCGACGCCGAACGCCTGCTTTGGCAGGCGCTCACCCGCGACCGCCGCTTCGCCGGCCAGTTCAAGCGCCAGACCCCTGTGGGGCGCCACATCCCGGATTTCGTCTCCTTCCCGCACCGGATCGCGATCGAGCTGGTCAACCCGGGCGAGAGCGAGACGATCGCCGCCGACCGCGCGTCGCGGCGGGCGTGGCTGGAGGCGCGGGATTATCGGGTGCTCGACATTCGCGCGGCGGATGTGGAGCTCGATCTCGAAGCCGAGCTGGTGCGGCTGCAGAGGATGATGGAGCCATAGCGTCGTAGGGTGGGTTAGCCTTGCGGCTGCGCGAAGCGCAGTCCGCGAGGCGTAACCCACCGCCTCTGTTTCCGCAGAGCTCAAAGAGGTGGATTACGCTGAGCAGATGCGCTTCGCACATCTGCTCAGCTAATCCACCCTACGAAGATAAGCTCACACCGCCTCGAGCTGATCCGCCGCGCGCTTCTTCTTCGCCTTCGCCTGGCCTAGCAAAGGAGTTGCCGTGAGCGCCGCCGTATCGGCCACGCCCGGATCGCGCGAGATCATCGCTGCGACGATGGCGCCGTCGATGATGAGGCCGAGCTGGTGGGCCAGCACCGCGGGCTCAGCCGATCCCAGCTCGCCGGCGAGCTTCTCGATGTGGCCGAGCACGATCTTCTTGTGCTTCAGCGCGATGTTGCGGAACTGTTTTGCGTCCTTGTCGTGCTCAGCGACGGCGTTGATGAAGGGGCAGCCGTAGAAGCGCTCCTCGGCAAACCAGCTTTTCAGTGCCGGGAAGATGCGCGTGAGTTTGGCCTGTGCATCGCCGCCGCCCGCTTCCATGGCGCCGATGAACCATTCGCGCCATTGCTTGCCTTCGCTCTCCAGCACGGCGTTGACGAGATTGGTCTTGGAGCCGAACAATTTATAGAGCGTGGTCTTCGCTGTTCCGGCTTCTTCGATGATCGCATCGATGCCGGTGGCGTTAATGCCGTTCTTGCAGAACAGATGCGTCGCGGCACTGAGCAGGCGCCCGCGCGCGGATTCGTCGTCGCCGGCACCGGCGTGCGGTGAATTTGAACTCTTCTTCGATGACGTCTTTGCCATGAGCTGCAACTTAATCGTAGCGGCGCGGCATCAGCAAGCCGCATCTGTCCCGCGCTGAAAAGATTCGCATCCGATCACGCATCTGCTCCGCCTTTGAGCAGGGGAAGGCTGATCAATCCGCAGGCAGCGAGGCTTAAGCGGCTCCAATGCTTCGCCTTTTGTTTTTCGCGGGCTCTGGCACGCTCCATGCAGGGAAACAGACCGTTCGGTATCCTACCGATTTCGCTTCTGCCAGGGAGAAGACTGATGACTGCCGTCGTTCAAAAGACAGTGCTGACGGGTTGCCTCGCACCCATCGACAAGAACGGGCTCGAGCAACTGATCGCCAACGGCAAGGCGAATCCAAAGATCATCAAGACCTTGAAGTGCAAGACCGTCGCGGAAGGCAAATTCCGCCACGCCAACTATATCCGCAACCTGCCGCCCTACATCGTCGACGAGCCGCCGGGTCTGTTGGGTGACGACACCGCGCCCAATCCGTCGGAAGCCTCGCTGGCCGCGCTCGGCTCCTGCCTTGCAGTCGGCCTGCATGCCAATGCCGTGCACCGCGGCTGGATCGTCAACAAGCTCGAGCTGGAGCTCGAGGGCGATCTCAACATCACCGCGGTCTGGGGCACCGGCGACACCTCCGACAAGCCGGTTGGATTCACCGATGTCCGCGTCAAGGTCGACATGGAATGCGAGGGCATCTCGCCGGATGAGATCAACGCGCTGGTGGCCCATGTGAAGAAATGGTCGCCGGTCGCCAACACCTTCACCCGCCCGGTCAATCTCGAGGTCGGCATCTAGCAGGCGGCAATCAGGACAAGGTGCGGGAGACGATCATGGGTTCACTGGCTTTATCGCGGGCCGAAGTTCTGGATCAGCCCGCACCGTCCATTGCGGGCGAGGTGGCGCGGATCGCGCGCGAGCAGCTCGCGCCGCTTGCCGCCGGCATCGACGACGGATCGGTCTATCCGGCCGAGGTGCTGCGCAAATTCGGTGCGGTCGGGGCGTGGGGCAGCCACGTGCCTCACGAGGGGCCTGCCGATCTGCGCTGCGCGATCCAGGCAATGGCGGCGATCGGTGAGGTCTGCGGAGCTACGGCGTTCATGGCCTGGTGTCAGAACACGCTGGTCTGGTACGCGGCGAATTCCACCAATGTGAATCTCGCAAAACGCTTCGGCGATGCCTTCTCGACGGGGCGCGTGCTCGGCGGCACCGGACTCTCCAACCCCATGAAGAGCTTCTTCGGTATCGAGAAGCTCAAGCTGAAGGGGCGCAAGGTCGAGGGCGGCTATATCGTGCGCGGCGCGCTGCCTTGGGTCTCCAATCTCGGCCCCGACCATTATTTCGGCACGATCTTCGAGCGTGAGGACGACCAGGGCACCGTGATGTTCCTGGCCGATTGCTCGGACCCCACGATCACGCTGACGCCATGCAAGCCGTTCCTCGCGATGGACGGCACCGGCACCTATGGCGTGCAGTTCCGCGACGCCTTTGTCCCTGATGAGCTGATCCTCGCCGATCCCGCCGGGCCTTTCGTCAAGAAGATCCGTGCCGGCTTCATCCTGCTCCAGGCCGGCATGGCGCTAGGCGTCATCAGAGACTGCATCAACATCATGGACGAGGTGGATAACCCGCTCGGCCACATCAACCGCTATCTGCCGCAGCAGCCGGTGCATTTCCGCGATCTCGCGGCGGAGCTCGAGGCCGAGACCATGGCGCTGGCGCGCGATCCCTACAACGAGGAGGAAACTTACTGGCGCAAGGTGATCGCGCTGCGGCTGCGCGCCGGCGAAGCCAGCGTCGCGGCGGCGCATGCAGCGATGCTGCATTGTGGCGCGCGCGGCTACCTCAAAAGCCACCGCGCGCAGCGGCGTCTGCGCGAGGCTTATTTCGTCGCGATCGTCACGCCGGCCACCAAGCAGCTGCGCAAGATGCTCGCCGATGCCTGAGTTCTACGAGTCCACCCCAAGACGACGACCCTAGAGACCCCCAACCTCAACGGAGAGGCTGCCATGACTGACGTCCTGATCACTGCCGTCGAACTCGCCGATCTCTTGAAGACTGAGCCGTGTGTCGTCATCGACACCCGCAACCCCGATGCCTACGCCGCCGGCCATCTGCCCAATGCCGTGAACGTGCACGAGATTTTCACGTTCCTGGCGACCTCCACGCCCGAGGGCATGGCCGAGCTAAAGACCAAATTTGCCGATGCATTCGGCGGCGCCGGTCTCTCCGGCAAGGAAACGGCTGTCATTTATGAGCAGTCGATGAATTCCGGCTTCGGCCAGTCCTGCCGCGGCTACTATCTCCTCACCATGCTCGGCTATCCCAAGGTGAAGGTGCTGCATGGCGGCTTCGATGCGTGGTCGGCCGCGGGCTTCCCGGTGATGAAGGATGTGCCCACGCCCACCAAGGCCTCGTTCGCGATCGTACCGGAAGCCGGCGAGATCCTGATCGACGCCAAGACCATGCTCGGCGCCGTCGGCAAACCCGGCATCGCCATCCTCGACGTGCGCGACGTCGACGAGTGGATCGGCGACAGCTCCTCTCCCTATGGAAAAGATTTCTGCCCGCGCAAGGGCCGCATCCCCGGCGCCGTCTGGCTGGAATGGTATCGCATGATGAAGCCGACCGCCGAGGGCCCACGCTTCAAGTCCAAGGACGAGATCTTGGCCGAATGCGCCACGGTCGGCATCTCGCAGACCACGCCGGTCTATCTCTACTGCTTCAAGGGCGCGCGCGCCTCGAACACGTTCCTGGCGCTGAAGAACGCCGGCGTGAAGGACGTGCGGATGTATTTCGGCTCCTGGAACGAATGGTCGCGCGATCCCTCGCTGCCGATCGAGCAGGGCCTGCCGATGGCAGCGGGCGTGACGACCAAGGCGGCGTGAGCGCGCGATCATATGGCCCGCGGACGAGGCGCAATCCCCAGCGCCTTGATCCGCGAGGCCAGCGTGGTCGGCTTGATGTCGAGCATCTCGGCGGCGCCGCCGGGGCCGAAGACTTTGCCTGCGCAGGCCTCGAGCGCGGCGAGGATGTTGGCGCGCTCGTGGTCGCGCATTTCGGATGACGTCATGATCGCAGGCCGCGCTTCGGCCTTCTGACGGGCTGCGCCGCTAGGCGCTTGTGCGCCTGAAGTATCCGGCAGATCGATGCGCAGGCGGCCGTTCTGCGACAGGATCGCGGCGCGCTCGATCACGTTCTGCAGTTCGCGGACATTGCCGGGCCAGTCGTAGCGGGTCAGCCGCCGCGCATCCCCTTCCGACAGGCGCAGGTTGGATTTCAGCGCCTTGCTCTCGCGCGTCAGGAAGTGCTGGGCAAGCAGGGGAATGTCCTCGCGCCGTTCGCGCAAGGGCACGGTCTCGATCGGGAATACGTTGAGGCGGAAATAGAGGTCCTCGCGAAAGCGGCCGCGCTGGACCTCCTGCTTGAGATCGCGATTGGTCGCGGCGATGACACGAACGTCGACCGCGCGGGTGCGCGCCTCGCCGACGCGCTCGAAATGGCCTTCCTGCAACACGCGCAGCAGCTTGCCTTGCAGTTCGAGCGGGATCTCGCCGACCTCGTCGAGGAACAGCGTGCCGCCGTCGGCGAGCTCGAAGCGGCCGATACGGTCGCGCGTCGCGCCGGTGAAGGCGCCGCGGACATGGCCGAAGAACTCGCTCTCGAACAATTCGCGCGGGATCGCGGCGCAGTTGACCCGGATCAACGGCCGGTCGCTGCGGGTGGAGTCCTCGTGGATGGCGCGCGCGATCAGCTCCTTGCCGGTGCCGGATTCGCCGTTGATCATCACCGCCGCCGTCGTCGGCGCCACCAGCTTGACCTGCCGCAACGTCTTCTGGATCGCCTCGCTTTGACCGATGATGCCGCGCGGATTGGTCTCGATGCGGATTTCTTCCTGGAGATAGGCGTTTTCCAGCTCCAGCCGCTCGCGCAGACGGTCGACCTCGGCAAGCGCGGCGTGCAGCTTCTCGTCGGCCTCCCGCCGCTGGCTGACGTCGCGAAACACCACGACGGCGCCAACGACGACGCCGCGATCGCGGATCGGCGTGGAGGTGTATTCGACCCAGGCCGGCGAGCCGTCCTTGCGCCAAAACACCTCGCCGTCGACCTGGTGCACGGCGCCGTCGCGGAATGCCGCATAGATCGGGCAATCATGGTTGTGATAGTGCCGGCCGTCGTGATGGGTGTGGTGGACGATCGGGTGGATCTCCTTGCCAACGAGCTCTTCGGCGGTCCAGCCCAGCATGCGTTCGGCCGCGGGATTGACGAAGGTGGTCTTGCCTTCGGCGTTGACGCCATAGATGCCTTCGCCGGCGGCGCGCAGGATCAACTGGTTCTCGCGCTCGATGTCCTGGAACACGCGCTCGACCCGCTGCCAGGTGGAGATGCCGCCGCGCATGTGGTCCTCGGCGGCGGCGTCGACATTGCGGCGGCGGCGCGCTTCGAGATCGGTCAGCGTGAGCAGCAGCAGCGAGCGGCCGTCATGCGGCAGCAGGCAGCCGGCATATTCGAGCTGGAGATTTTGCCCCGTCGCGTGGCGGGGAGTGAGCGCCGTGGTCCAGTAGGCGCCCCTGTGCAGCACGGCCTGGGTGAAGACGGTGAGGGCCGGAAGCTCGCCGGCGTGGAGCGTGCTGGCCCTGGTCTGCCGCAACAGCGCGCGGTCGTAGCCGAGCAGGGCGCAGGCAGCGGGATTGGCATCGACGATCTGGTCGCCATAGGGATCGACCAGAAGCGTCGCCTCGACGGAGGATTCGAACGCCGCGATGCGCGGGTCGATGGCGGGGGCCACATCATCGTGGATGGGCATTGGCGTCGTTGCCATTGCGAAATCTCGTAATTGAGCTACGAAATCTCGTTTATCACGAGTTTTCGTAGTGGCCAAGTGCGGTCGAAAGTGCTGTGTCATCAAGGCACTGTCCGCTCGGAAGACGGTGGCATGCTCCTTGCGTAATTGCTCCTCGCAATGACGCGCAGGAGGGCCGATGTCCACGTTCGACAATCCGTTTGATCGCGATCGCAACCTTCGAGCCGGCTGTGCCTGCGGCCAGCATCGTTCCGCAGCAGAGCACGAGCAGGCGACGGCGCTGCGTTGCGGGCCGGTCGAGAGCGAAGAGAAGCGCTACGAGGGCGTGGTCGCTTCCGCGGTGATGCGCGCGATGTTCCCGCAGGATGTGGCACGGCGCGCGTTCCTGAAATCGGTCGGTGCATCCACCGCACTCGCGGCGCTGTCGCAGTTCTTTCCGCTTCAGACGGCAACCGAAGTCTTTGCGCAAGCCGGTGCGCCCGAGAAGAAGGATCTCAAGGTCGGCTTCATCCCGATCACCTGCGCGACGCCGATCATCATGGCGGCGCCGATGGGCTTCTATGCCAAGCACGGCCTCAATGTCGAAGTGGTCAAGACCGCCGGCTGGGCCGTGATCCGCGACAAGACCATCAACAAGGAATACGACGCCGCGCACATGCTGGCGCCGATGCCGATCGCGATCTCGCTCGGCCTCGGGGCCAATGCCATCCCCTTCGCGGTGCCTGCGATCGAGAACATCAACGGGCAGGGCATCGTGCTGGCGACCAAGCACAAGGACAAGCGCGATCCAAAGGACTGGAAGGGCCTGAAATTCGCGATCCCCTTCGACTATTCCATGCACAACTATCTCTTGCGCTACTATCTCGCGGAAGCCGGGCTCGACCCCGACACCGACGTGCAGCTGCGCTCGGTGCCGCCGCCGGAGATGGTCGCGAACCTCCGCGCCGACAACATCGACGGCTTCCTTGCGCCCGACAACATCTGCCAGCGCGCGATCTATGACGGCGTCGGCTTCATGCATCTGCTCTCCAAGGAGATCTGGGACGGCCATCCCTGCTGCAGCTTCGCCGCCAGCCGCGAATTCATCACCACGGCGCCGAACAGCTTTGCCGCGCTGACGCGCGCCATCGTCGATGCCACCGCCTATGCCTCGAAGGCCGAGAACCGCAAGCAGATCGCGGAGGCCATCGCGCCGGCGAACTACATCAACGCGCCGGTGACGGTGCTGGAGCAGGTCCTGACCGGCACCTATGCCGACGGCCTCGGCGGGGTGAAGACCGATCCAAAGCGCGTCGATTTCGATCCGTTCCCCTGGCAGTCCTTTGCGGTGTGGATGCTGACGCAGATGAAGCGTTGGGGCCAGATCAAGGGCGATGTCGACTACAAGGCGGTGGCCGAGCAGGTGTATCTCGCCACCGACACCAAGAAGTTGATGACCGAGATGGGCCTCACGCCGCCGGCGAGCGCTTACAAATCGTTCACGGTGATGGGCAAGACCTTCGATCCGGCCAAGCCGGAGGACTATGTGGCGAGCTTCAAGATCAGGAAGGCGTCGTGATGTCCTCCATGCTCGTGTCCCGGACGCGATGCAGCACGCAGTGCTGCTTCGCAGAGCCGGGACCCAGTCAGGCCGCATGGGTCCCGGTTCTGCGTCGCATCGCACCGGACGATGCTTCGCATCGCCGGGCGCGCTGCGCCGCGCCCGGGACACGATACCCGGGGATATGACCGATGAGCACCTCCCTCCGTCTCCGCGCCGGCCTCGTCTCGATCGCGCTGCTCGTCGCCTTCCTCGGCATCTGGCATCTCGCCACGCGCTCGACGGCGCCGGTGGCGACCATGAACCCGGAATACGCCAAGCTGATGGGACTGACCGCGACGCAGGGCAAATCCGCAATGCCCGGCCCGCTCGACGTCGGCGCCAAGCTCTGGGAGCATCTGAAGCGCCCGTTCTACGACAACGGGCCGAACGACAAGGGGCTGGGCATCCAGCTCGGTTATTCCATCGCGCGCGTCGGCACCGGCTATCTGCTGGCGGTGATCGTCGCGATCCCGCTCGGCTTCCTGATCGGCATGTCGCCGTTGTTGAGCAAGGCGCTCGATCCCTTCATCCAGGTCCTGAAGCCGATCTCGCCGCTGGCCTGGATGCCGCTGGCGCTCTACACCATCAAGGATTCCTCGGTCTCGGCGATCTTCGTCATCTTCATCTGCTCGATCTGGCCGATGCTGCTCAACACGGTGTTCGGCGTTGCCAGCGTGCGCAAGGAGTGGGTCAACGTGGCGCGAACGCTGGAGGTCGGCACGGTCAGGCGCGCCTTCACCGTGATCCTGCCGGCAGCGGCGCCGACGATTTTGACCGGCATGCGCATCTCGATCGGCATCGCCTGGCTCGTGATCGTCGCGGCTGAAATGCTCGTCGGCGGCACCGGCATCGGCTACTTCGTCTGGAACGAGTGGAATAATTTGTCGATCACCAACGTCATCATCGCGATCCTGTTGATCGGGATCGTCGGCATGCTGCTCGACCAGATCCTGGCGCGCTTCACGCGCATGGTCACCTTTCCGGAGTAGGAGCGATGACCGCCAAGTTCATCTCCATCGAAGGCATCGCCAAGCGCTATCCCGGCGCGGGCGGCGCCACGACAACCGTGTTCGAGAATCTGTGGCTATCGATGGCGCGCGGCGAGTTTTGTTGCGTGATCGGCCATTCCGGCTGCGGCAAGACCACGGTGCTCAACATCCTCGCGGGTCTCGATGCGCCGAGCGAAGGCGCCGTCATCGTCGACGGGCAGGCGATCTCGGGCACCAGCCTCGACCGCGCCGTGATCTTCCAGAGCCACGCGCTCTTGCCCTGGCGCACGGTGCTCGGCAACGTCGCCTATGCCGTCAGCTCGAAATGGCGGAGCTGGGACCGCGCCAAGGTGAGGGCGCATGCGCAGACCTTCATTGATCTCGTCGGATTGACCGGTTCGGAGCACAAGCGTCCGTCAGAGCTGTCGGGCGGCATGAAGCAGCGCGTCGGCATCGCGCGGGCGCTCTCGATCACGCCGAAGATGATGTTGATGGACGAGCCGTTCTCGGCGCTGGACGCGCTGACGCGCGGCACGCTGCAGGACGAGGTGCGGCGCATCTGCCTCGAGACCGGGCAGACCGCGTTCATGATCACCCATGACGTCGACGAGGCGATCTACCTCGCCGACAAGATTTTCCTGATGACCAACGGTCCCGGCGCGGTGCTGGCGGAGGTGGTCGAGAACCCGCTGCCGCGGGATCGCGGCCGCACCGACCTGCACCGCCATCCGCTCTACTACGCCCTGCGCAACCACATCATCGATTTCCTGGTGACGCGCAGCAAGACCTTTGCCGCCGAGACACCCGGTCACGATCCCCGCAACGTGCCGTTGGTGCACATCGGCAAGCCCGGGCTCTCGATCGCATCAAACGGCGAAGAGCCACGACAGACCTGGATGCCGGGGACAAATCCCGGATTGAGTGCCTAACAAGGAGACGCCAACATGAAGCGCGAAGACCTCACCGAAAAACTGCTCGACATCAAGCGCGAGAAGGGCTGGAGCTGGAAACATATCTGCGAAAAAATCGGCGGCTACTCCGAGGTTTTGATCGTCGGCGCGATCATGGGCCAGATGAAATTGACAAAGCCGCAGGCGGCCAATGCCGGCGAGTTGTTCGGCCTGTCGAAGGCGGAAGTCGCCATGCTCAACGAGGTGCCGATGCGCGGCACCGGCACGCCGATGCCGCCGACCGATCCCCTGATCTACCGCTTCTACGAGATGGTGATGGTGAACGGCCCGGCCTGGAAGGCGTTGATCGAGGAAGAGTTCGGCGACGGCATCATGTCGGCGATCGACTTCGACATGGGGATCGAGCGGGTCGCCAACCCCAAGGGCGACCGCGTCAAGATCACCATGAGCGGCAAGTTCCTGCCGTACAAATATTACGGCGCCAGCGGCAACGTGCCGGAATACGGCTTCAAGGAGGGGTAATTAAGGTTTTCGTCATTCCGGACGCCGCGTCAGCGGCGATCCGGAATCTCGAGATTCCGGGTTCGGTCCTGCGGACCGCCCCGGAATGACAGTGAGTGGACGCGCGCGGCGCTATTTCCCCGCCTTCACCTCGGCGGCCGCGACCGCGAGCAGCTCGCTCATCTTGGCGCGAATCGCCTGCTCGGTGACGGCGACGTTCTTGGCGGCGAAATCGGCCGTGATCTTGCGCAGGACGTCGGCATCGCCGGCCTCCTCGAAATCCGAGGCGACCACCTCCTTGGCATAGGCCGTAGCGGCATCACCGGTAATGCCGAGCTTTTCGGCTGCCCACAGGCCGAGCAGCCGGTTGCGGCGGGCCTCCGCCTTGAATTTCTGCTCCTCGTCGAGAGCGTACTTCTTTTCGAAGCCTTCCTGGCGCTTGTCGAACTCGCTCATGCCTGTTCCAAATCTCCTGCTGAATGGCGCGGGAGCCTTCCGTTGCGGCGACCCGGCTGCATGCCTACATAGATAGCACGAATCGGCAAAACAACGGGCCGTTAAGCCGCAGGCAAGACGGTATAAGTTGGCGCCGGACGGCCGGATCGATTGTGCTCGGACAGCCAATCGGATAGGTTGCCTAGAGGTTTGGTTCCCGTTCTGTTTCCAAAGGTTATGAATGGGTTCCCAGCCGTTCACGGCAGCTCCGCTGTGGGTCGTAATCCTAGTCAACCGGAGCACACCAATTTCATGGATTTCAACAAAACACGGTACATCCCCATGAGCCGTCGGCGTCGCATTTATGAAGGCAAGGCAAAGGTTCTCTACGAAGGTCCGGAGCCCGGTACCCTGATCCAGCACTTCAAGGATGACGCCACCGCGTTCAATGCAAAAAAGCATCAGGTGATCGAGGGCAAGGGTGTCCTCAACAACCGGATCTCGGAGTACCTGTTTCAGCACCTCAACGATATCGGGGTGCCGACCCATTTCATCCGCCGCCTCAACATGCGCGAGCAGTTGATTCGCGAGGTCGAGATCGTGCCGCTCGAGGTGGTGGTGCGGAACGTCGCCGCCGGCTCGCTGTCGCAGCGTCTCGGCATCGAGGAGGGCACGCAGCTGCCCCGTTCGATCATCGAATTCTATTACAAGAACGACCAGCTCAACGACCCCATGGTGTCGGAAGAGCACATCACCGCCTTCGGCTGGGCCACGCCGCAGGAGATCGACGACATCATGGCGCTCGCCATTCGCGTCAACGACTTCCTGACCGGTCTCTTCCTCGGCATCGGCATCCGCCTCGTCGACTTCAAGATGGAGTGCGGGCGCCTGTTCGAGAACGAGATGATGCGCATCATCGTCGCCGACGAGATCTCGCCGGATAGCTGCCGTCTGTGGGACATCAAGTCGAACGAGAAGCTCGACAAGGACCGCTTCCGCAGGGATCTCGGCGGCCTGCTCGAGGCCTACACCGAAGTCGCAAAGCGCCTCGGCATCCTCATGGAGAACGAGCGTCCGGCGGGCTCCGGCCCGGTGCTGGTGAAGAGCTGAGAGGGATTATCGACGTGAAGGCACGTGTCACCGTTACCCTGAAGACGGGCATCCTCGATCCGCAAGGCAAGGCCATCGAAGGCGCGCTGAAGTCGCTCGGTGTCGATGGCGTCGCCAGCGTCCGCCAGGGCAAGGTGTTCGACATCGAGCTCGCCGGCGCCGACAAGGCCAAGGCCGAGGCGGCGCTGAAGGAAGCCGCAGACAAGCTGCTGGCGAATACCGTGATTGAGAATTATGCGATCGAGATGAAAGCATAAGGAACAGGCCAAATGCCCGACGTGACGCCCGAGCTCATGTTCGAGGCGTTGAAGTCAATGCAGGCGCGACTGGCGCAGGTCGATGGGAAGATCGATGAGATGAAGCAGGAAATTCTGGCGTTGCGAACGTCCCAAAATGCCGCTCGCCAGGATGTTACGAGTGTCTTTCAGGAGATCGCGGCGGTTCATGCCACTTTGGTGAGGCATGAGGGTCGGCTTGACCGTATCGAGCGCAGGCTTGAGCTGAACGAGGCAACTGTCCGATAGCATCGGTTCAGAGCGTCACAGCCACCCGGCGCGACGAAAACGCCAGTACAGCGAGCCGCAGGCAGTCAGCATCACGCCGAGCAGCATGTAATAGCCGTACTCCCATTCCAGCTCCGGCATGTACTTGAAGTTCATGCCGTAGATGCCGGCGAGCGCGGTCGGGACCGCGATGATGGCGAGCCAGGACGCGAGCTTCTTCGATACCGCTGTCTCCTGGGCCTGGCCGACCAGCAGGCTCGCCTCGAAGGCGAAGGCCAGCACCTCGCGCATGGAGTCGATGCGCTCCTGGATGTTCCTGACATGGTCGGTGACGTCGCGGAACAACGGCTGCATGGCCTGCCGCACCATCGACAGGTCGTCATGCTCGAGCCGGCGGCAGACCTCCACCAGCGGGCCGATCGCAGTCCTGAGCCGCAGCAGGTCGCGGCGCAGCATGTAGAGCCGCTCGATCTGCGCCTTGCTGATCTGCTTGGAGAGCACGTCGTCCTCGATACCCTCGACCTCCTCGTGGATGCTCTCGAGCACGGGTGAGTAATTGTCGACGATGAAATCGAGGATGGCGTAGAGGATGTAGTCCTCGCCGCGCGCGAGCGCCCGCGGGCAGCTCTCGCAGCGCTCGCGCACCGGCGTGTAGGAGGTCGAGGCGCCGTGGCGCACCGAGACCAGATAGCTGTCGCCGACGAAGATGTGGGTCTCGCCGAAGGCGATGCGGCCCTCGATCAATTGCGCCGTGCGCGCGACGATGAACAGGGCCTCGCCATATTGCTCGATCTTGGGCCGCTGATGGGCGTGGTTGGCGTCCTCGATCGCGAGCTCGTGCAGGTCGAACTGTTTCTGCACCGCGCCGAGCAGCGCCATGTCGGGCTCGTGCAGGCCGATCCAGACCACGTGGCCGGGCTTGGCCCGCCAGCTCGAGGCCTCGCTGATGGCGATGTTGGCGACTCTGCGGCCGTCGACATAGGCGCCGGCGGCGACGACGCCCTCGGCGGACACCGGTTCGGAATGGGATGCGGGCAGCGACGGGACGTTCATGGCTTCAATCCCGGGCAATTCGAGCGGCCAAATGCGAGTGGCTATGGCCTGTGTACAAGGGCACTCCGCAACGCTAGCACTGGTAAAATCCCCGTCAAATGGTTATGTCTCTTCACGAATTGGCCCGTTGCCAGCCTGCCTCGATTCCCAGCTCCGTCGGAACCTCTGCCATGAAAGCCGCCATCCTCGTCTTTCCCGGAATCAACCGTGAGCGCGACATGGCGCGCGCATTGAGGCTGATCTCCGGCAGCGAGCCGGCGATGGTTTGGCACGCCGAGACGTCGCTGCCCGCTGGCACCGATCTCGTGGTGGTGCCGGGCGGCTTCTCCTATGGCGATTACCTGCGCTGCGGCGCAATCGCCGCGCGCGCGCCGGTGATGGATGCGGTGCGCGATTACGCGGCCAAGGGCGGCCTCGTGCTCGGCGTCTGCAACGGTTTCCAGATCCTCTGCGAATCCGGCCTCTTGCCGGGCGTCCTGATGCGCAACGCGCGGCTGAAGTTCATCTGCCGCGACGTGCATCTGCGTGTCGAGCGGTCCGACACGCCGTTCACCCGCGGCTACAATGCGGGACAGGTGATCCGCGTGCCGGTCGCGCATGGCGAGGGCAATTACGAGGCGGATGAGGAGACGATCAAGCGGCTCGAAGGCGAGGGGCGGGTGCTCTATCGCTATTGCTCCGCTGCTGGCGAAGTCGACGATTTCAATAACATCAACGGCGCGGCGCATTCGATCGCCGGCATCGTCAACGATAAAGGCAACGTGCTCGGCATGATGCCGCATCCGGAAAACCACGTCGAAGACATCATGGGCTGCACCGACGGCCGCGGCCTGTTCGCCGGCCTCGCCCAGCATCTGGAAAAGGCCGCGTGATCTCGTTCGTGCTGAGGCGGCTGTCGGTCGCTGTCGTTGTCGTTGCGTTCGCGACGGCCGCGTTCGCGCAGGACTTCCCAAAGCGTCCAATCACGATGATCGTGCCGTTCGCGGCCGGCGGCACCTCGGATGTGATCGCGCGCGCGGTCGCCGAGCAGATGGGGATTGCGCTCGGCCAGACCATCGTGATCGAGAACGTCGCCGGCGCCGGCGGCTCGACCGCGCTGGCGCGTGCCTCCCGCGCCGAGCCCGACGGTTACACCATCGCGATCGGCAATGCCGGCACCAACGCCGCGACCTACACGATCTACCCAAAACTGCCGTTTACGCCCGACTCCTTCGTGCCGATCGCGATGATTGCGAAGACTTTCGGCATCATTGCTGTGCGCAAGGAGTTTCCGGCGAAGGACCTGAAAGAGTTCATCGCCTATGCCAAAGCCAATCCGGGCAAGATCAATCTCGGGCACGCCGGCGTCGGCTCCTCGAATTACCTGATCTGCAAGAGCTTCGTCACCGCGGCCGGGATCGACGCGACGCTGGTCGGGTATCGCGGCGCCGCGCCGGCGCTGACCGATGCCGTCGGCAGCCAGATCGACGGCGTCTGCGACGCCGCCGCCTCGGTCTCGCAGTCGATCAACGAGAAGCTGGTGAGGGGGCTCGTGGTCGGCTCGACCGTGCGGCTTGCCACCCTGCCGGATCTGCCGACCTCTGCTGAAGCAGGCTTGCCCGAGTTCGAGGCACAGGGCTGGAACGGCCTGTTCGCGCCCAAGGGCACGCCGCCCGCCGTGATCGCCAAGCTGAACGCCGCCGCGCGCACGGCTGTGGAGACCGACGCGGTGAAGAAGCGTTTTGCCGACCTCTCGACCGTCGCGCCCGATACCAACGAGCACACGCCGGAGCTGCTTCAGCAGCTCGTGACGCGCGATGTCGAGAAGTACCGGAAGATGCTGGCGGACGACCCCAAGTAGTCGCAAGCCTTCGGTTCACGGTCACTCATTCCCCTCTTGCCTTTCTTGCGGGCAGGCGATCGTGGCGCCATCGGTGACGGCTGACCGGAAAGCTCGCTCAATCAGGAGTGGCCGGATTCGTCCATGTACAAAAATGGTCGCAATCTGCACGTACACATCGTGGCGGCTGGAGAGGTGACATCACTGGACATCGCAGAGGCACCCTCATGCACTTCGGCTCAGCCTGGCGTTGGAAATTCTCCCACGCCGTTGATGACGCGTTCGCACTGACCGAAGACCAGGCACGAGCCGATCAGCTCGCGACCGGCGTCCTGTCGCTGGACGTGCTGGCAAATGATCGCGGGGGGCATGCCGCAAGGCTCTATTCGATCGACGACGGCAACGGGTGGGGTTTCGACTGGGAGCTGTTGGCTCGGGACGTGAGTCGTGACGGGGTCTCGCCTTGGGAAACGACCGACGACGGCAACCTGATCCGCATCAATCACGGTCAGATCGAGCTCGATCTCACCCATTCGCTATCTGCGCTCGGAGCGACTGATTTCAATTCCATGGCAGCCGGCGACGTCATCGACGACGATTTCGTGTATGCGCTTCGGCCGGGGCGCGGCTGGCTCGGCCAAGCCCATGTCCATGTGCATATCGACGGCGTCAACGATCCTGCCACGATCAGCGGCGCTTCGACCGGAACTGTCACGGAGGACAGCGCCGTCCAGACCGCGGGGGGCACGCTGAGCGTCACCGATCCCGACCACGGCCAGAGTCTTTTTCAGCCGCCTGCCTCGCTGGCTGGTACCTACGGTACGTTTGCGTTCGACCCGGTCACTGGTGTCTGGGGCTACACGCTCGACAACAACTCGGCCAACGTCCAGGCCTTGAGCGCCAATGACATCAGGCACGATCTGCTGACGGTCACCTCCGCGGACGGTACCGTCCATCAAGTCATCGACGTGACCATCCATGGCGCCGATGAACCGAGGCACCTCGACATCGTGGTGGGAGCGGAGTTCACTGACATCGTGGCGGACCCGGGCTCCCTGGCTGTTGTGCTGCACGATGACGCCGGCGGCTTTCAAGCTCCAGTCCCCTATCACAACGGTACGACCTACTATAACGCCACGCTCGAATACACCACCGCGATCGGCATCGCCGATTTCAACGGCGACGGCGTAGCCGATATTGCGACCACTGCCCTGGCAGGCCTCGGTACAAACTCGAGCGCCAGCGTCGGGGTACTGCTCGGGCACGGCGACGGGACCTTCGGCCCGGGATCCGCTTATCATACTGGCACAACACGGGGGCCGAACCACGAATACACGTTCGCGCTCGATATCGCCGACTTCAACGGAGACGGTGTGCCCGACATCGCGACCGCAGGGTTCGGCCTTGAATCTTCCGACGGCAGCCTGGGCGTGCTCCTTGGAAACGGCGACGGCACCTTCCAGGACGGCAAGCCCTATAGCACCGGGACCGTCTACGCCTCGCGGTCGCAGAACACCTACGCGCTGGTGAGTGGCGATTTCAATGGCGATGGCAAGCTCGACATCGTGACCGTGGGCGCGGCAGGGTCGTCGACGGAGAACAACGTGACCGACAGCGTCAGCATGCTGCTCGGGAACGGCGACGGCAGCTTTGAGACGCCCACGATCTATGCGACGGGAAACATCGTCGTCGAGCACGAAATGACGGAAGCGGTTGTCGTCGGTGACGTGAATGGTGACGGCAGGCTCGATGTCGTCACCGGCGGATTTGACGACAACAACCTCGCGCCGGGCAAGACACCCCACTCCATGAGCGTGCTGCTGGGCAACGGCGACGGCACCTTGCAAGCGGCGATGCCTCTCTCCAGTGGCATTCCGCTAAACTCGATTTCCTATCAGTCGGAAGAAACCACGGATCTGGTCCTGGCCGACCTGAATGGCGATGGCAGGCTCGACATCGTCGGCGCGACGCACAGCACGGACAGCAGCGTCTTCACCGTGCTGGGCAATGGGGACGGGACCTTCCAGCCGGCGTCCAAATGGTCAAACGGTTCCTTGCCGGATGGTGATGAGACGACCACGTCGATCTCGGTCGGTGACATCAATGGCGACGGTCGCCTCGATATTGCTGCGCTCGACAACGGCGGTTCCGTCGGCGTGCTCTATGGAAACGGCAACGGCAGCTTTCAGCCAGCTGAGGTCGTGCAGACGGGAATTCACGACGCTCTTGCGATCCAGCTCGGCTATCTCATATCGGCCTGAAAATTCGGTACGCCGGAGCCGTTGCAGCAGCTCGCGGCGCTCGATGTCGAGAAATGTCGGAAGACGTTCGCGGACAACGCCAAGTCATTGCGCCGCTTGCGCGGCCGGCGTTAAGCCGTCGAGAAAGCGTTACGCGGCCGCAGGAATGCGGGCGATGACCTTGATCTCGAAGTCGAAGCCCGCGAGCCAATTCACGCCAACGGCCGTCCAGTTCGGATAGGGCGGCCCGCCGATCTCCTCAGTGCGAACGGCCATCACCGTCTCGATCTGGCTCGCCGGATCGGTGTGGAACGTGGTGACGTCGACGACATCGTCCAACGTGCATCCGGCGGCTGCGAGCACAGCACGCAAATTGGCGAACGCACGCCGGACCTGGTCCTCGAACACCGGCTCGGGTGAGCCATCCTCCCGGCTGCCGACCTGTCCCGACACGAAGAGCAGGTCACCGGAGCGGATCGCCGCGGAATAGCGATGCACTTGATAAAGCGCGTGGCGGTTTGCGGGAAAGATTGCCTCTCGGTGGGGCATGGCAGGAGCCTTTCAATCGGTGGATGGGGTGGGCGAAACGTGGGGCGCTTCACGGATGGCGCTTCACGGCAATTTCAGATACGCTTCGTATGTGAGATATATTTCACATACGAGGCGTATGTCAAGAGGATCGGGCATGGCAAAGGGGAAGCGCGCCGAGGCCATGGCGGAAAATCGGGCCAAGCTCATCCGCGCCGCGCGCGCGGCATTTGCCACGCAGGGCTATGCAGACGCGTCGATGGACGAGCTCACTGCCGCCGTCGGTCTGACGCGGGGCGCGCTGTATCACAACTTCGAAGACAAGAAGGGGCTGCTCTGGGCCGTCGTCGAGCAGATCGACGGCGAAATGGCGGAGCGGCTCCGCATCGTCCGGGAGCAAGCGCCCAGCCCGTGGCTGGGTCTGCTCGCGGAGGGAAGCGCCTATATCGAAATGGCGCTCGAACCCGAGATCCAGCGTATCATGCTTCTGGATGGACCTGCCGTGCTCGGCGATCCCTCCAAATGGCCCGGCGAGAACGCCTGTCTCGATATCACCATGCGGACGATCCGCGCGCTGATCGAGCAAGGGATCGTGAAGCCGGTCGACGTCGAAGCGGCGGGGCGGTTGCTGAACGGGGCTGCGCTCAGCGCCGCCTTGTGGGTCGCGGCAGCCGACGATCCCAAGAGTGTGCTGAACAAGGCCGTTGATGCGTTTCGAGAGCTGGCGAGTGGATTGCTACGCGAGGCTCGTGAACCTGCATAGGT
The DNA here is from genome assembly GCF_054060315.1 of Bradyrhizobium sp. USDA 4354. Taxonomy (NCBI): domain Bacteria; kingdom Pseudomonadati; phylum Pseudomonadota; class Alphaproteobacteria; order Hyphomicrobiales; family Nitrobacteraceae; genus Bradyrhizobium; species Bradyrhizobium sp. USDA 4354. Next base: position 4,425,143 of record NZ_JBSSDC010000001.1, read on the forward strand.
TTTGAGGCGACTGACTCCTGGTCACCATCATGGCGCGGATCCAGGTTCGCTGATTTTGCCGGTTGAAGCAACTCAAAGTTGTTTCATCGCTTCAATTGCGATATCAGGAAGCCGACGCTGCCGTTGTGCTTTCCGGATATCATATGCCCGTCGCTTTGGTCGTTCTGCTGCTCGATATCACGCTGATCTATCACGCCTCGCGAACCGGGCGGCTGCGGCCCTGGGCCTTCATCATCCTGCTGGTGCCGATGATGGGTGCGCTCGCCTATATCGCGGTCGAGCTCATTCCCGAATGGTTTTCCAGCCCCGGCGCGCGTCAGGCGCGCCAGCGTGTCGCCAATCGGCTCGATCCCGAGAAGCGCTATCGCGAGCTGTCCGACCAACTGGCCGGCACCGACACCATCGCCAACCGCGCGGCGCTGGCAGAAGAGTGCGCGAATATCGGCCGGTTTGCCGAAGCGGAGGCGCATTACGATCATATCCTGAAGCTGCCGATGGGCCACGATCCCGCCTATGCGCTGCGCAAGGCGCAGGCGCAATTTGGCGCCAGCCGCCCGGCCGATGCGCTCGCGACGCTCGACGATCTGCAGAAGCAATGGCCCGACTTCGATTCCGCCGATGCGCACCTGCTCTATGCCCGCGCGCTCGCCGAGGTCGGACGTCTCGACGAGGCGCTCGAGGAATATCACGCGCTCGCCGGCTACTTCCCCGGTGCCGAGGCGCGGGTGCGCTACGGCATGCTGCTGCAAACGGTCGGCCGCAGCGCCGAAGCGCGCATGGTCTTCAACGAGCTGCTGATCCAGATGCGGCGCGCACCGAAATATCTGCGCAAGGCGCAGGCCGAATGGCTGTCGATCGCGGAGAAGCAACTGTCGACGTGAGTGGCGCGGTAGCGGGACTTGGCTCCCTCTCCCGCAAGCGGGGGAGGAGCGCACCTCCGTCTCAAGCCTCATTTCAGCGCGCTAGCGCAGCTTCAACCGTTCCGCCGGCACCGTCATGGCCGCAACGCCGGCCATGACCAGCAGCAGACCGAGCGCCAGGTTGGACGGCACGCTTTCGCCGAGCAGCAGCACGGAGAGCCCGACGCCAATCGGGATGCGCAAATAGCCTTGCGCGTTGGTGGTCAGCGTGCCGAGCCGGCCGAGGCAGACGTAGAACAGCATCAGGCCTAACGCGCTCGACACGATGCCCATGACGATCGTGGCCACGATCGCAGTCGGCGTTGGCTGCAGCGTCCAGGGCTGGTCGATGAGCAGCGTGGGCGGCAAGAGTACGAGGCCGCCGAACAGCAGCGAGCCGGCTGCCACCACCATCGGGTCGTATTCGGACAGGCGGAGGCCGAAGATCGTTGCGCAGGCAAAGGAGATGGTAGCGAGCAGGATCGCGATCTCCGCCACGATCTCGCTGCCGAAGCCGCGTAGCGCATCGAGCCCGACAATGGCGACGGTGCCGGCGAGTCCCAAAATCGCGCCGGCGAGTTTGAGCAGCGTCGCCGGCTCGTGCCGCGTGATCAGCGAGGTGATTAGGAAGGCGAAGATCGGCGTGGTCGAGGCCAGCACCACCGTGTTCGAGGCCGGCACATATTGCTGCGACCAGGTGATGATCAGGAACGGGAAGGTCGAGTTGATCAATTGCTGGGTCGCAAACAGCTTCCAGGCTTTCGCGTCGGTGGGGATCCTGGTGCCGCGCATCCACAGGATGGCGAACAGGAAGGCGGCGGCGATCAACGAGCGCGCCGAGATGAAGGTGATGGGTGGAATGGTAGGAAGCGCCAGCTTGGCCAGCGGATAGGTCGAGCTCCAGCAGCAGGCCAGCGCAAGGAGCAGCGCATAATCGCGCCAGCTGTGCGCACCTTTGGCGGCCATGGACGGCAACGGCGTTGATGCGGCCGCCGTCGCGCGGCCCGCCTCGGATGTGCTCTGCGGCACCTTGATCTGCTCCCCGGCGCCGAAAGCGCTCGCCGGGAAGTCTGAGCGAGGGCGCGCGAAAAGGGAAGGCGTCGAGCTATGCGTCTGGCTGCGGGAGCGCCTTCCGCTTCATCCGCTTGATCGTTCCGGAAAAGGTGAGCAGCAGCCGCTCGCCGGACATCATCTTGCCGCGCAGGAAGATCAGCGAACCGCCGGCGCGGCTGACCTCGCCGGTGCACTCGATCAACTCGCCCTCGCGTGCCGCGTCGAGGAATTCGCAGGCAAAATTGGTCGTCACCGCCCGGCTGTCCAGGACATGGGTGGCGATCGCAAACAGGGAGTAATCGGCAAAGGCCATGTAGCAGCCGCCATGGACGTTGCCGGAGCCGTTGAGGTGCTTCTTCTCGACCCGGAAGGCGCTTCGGACGCTGCCATCCGCCTCGATCCGGTGCCAGAAGGGGCCGACATGGGACTCAAAACTGTCGCGAATCCAGGTCCGCCAGCCCACAAATTCGCCCTCGGTGGCGACGTGGAGGTCGGGGCGGCGCGGCGGGGGCGCTTTGGTTAATTCGTGCAAGGAAATAGGCCTTCAATTGCGGGTCTTTAGACCTTAAATCCGATCCGACCGCGCCGTGCAATTCCCGTTCCCGCCGGCCCCCCGGCGCAAAACGTGGGACAGCGGGAAAATGCGCCATAAAGGGCTTTTCGAAGCCGTCCGATGTTCCTAAGAACGGCCAAACCGCCGCCGAAAGCCTCGAATCCATGAAGAATGAACCCAAGATCACTCCCGAGCTGGTTGCCGCCCACGGGCTCAAGCCCGACGAGTATGAGCGCATCCTGAAGCTGATCGGACGGGAGCCGACCTTCACCGAGCTCGGCATCTTCTCGGCGATGTGGAACGAGCATTGCTCGTACAAGTCCTCGCGCATCCATCTGCGCGGCCTGCCGACCAAGGCGCCCTGGGTGATCCAGGGTCCCGGCGAGAATGCCGGCGTGATCGACATCGGCGACGGCCAGGCCGTGGTCTTCAAGATGGAGAGCCACAACCACCCGAGCTATATCGAGCCCTATCAGGGCGCGACCACCGGCGTCGGCGGCATCTTGCGCGACGTGTTCACGATGGGCGCACGTCCCATCGCCTGTCTCAATGCGCTCAGCTTCGGCGCGCCCGAGCACCCAAAGACGCGGCATCTCGTCTCCGGCGTGGTGGCGGGCGTCGGCGGCTACGGCAATTCCTTCGGCGTGCCGACGGTGGGAGGCCAGGTGCGCTTCCACACCCGCTATGACGGCAACATTCTGGTCAATGCGATGGCGGTGGGCCTCGCGGATGCCGACAAGATCTTCTATGCGGCCGCCTCCGGCGTGAACATGCCGATCGTCTATCTCGGCTCCAAGACCGGCCGCGACGGCATCCATGGCGCCTCGATGGCCTCGGCCGAGTTCGACGACAAGTCCGAGGAGAAGCGCCCGACCGTGCAGGTCGGCGACCCCTTCGCCGAGAAATTGCTGCTCGAGGCCTGTCTCGAGATCATGGAGAAGGGCTGCGTGATCGCGATCCAGGACATGGGCGCGGCGGGCCTGACCTGCTCGGCGGTCGAAATGGGCGCCAAAGGCGACCTCGGCGTCGACCTCGACCTCGATGCGGTGCCGACCCGCGAGATCGGGATGAGCGCCTACGAGATGATGCTCTCGGAGAGCCAGGAGCGCATGCTCATGGTGCTCAAGCCCGAGAAGGAGAAGGAGGCCGAGGCGATCTTCAAGAAGTGGGGACTCGACTTCGCCGTCGTCGGTTACACGACCCCGAGCAAGCGCTTCGTGGTCAAGCATGGCGGCGACGTCATGGCCGACCTGCCGATCAAGGAGCTCGGTGACGAGGCGCCGGTCTATGACCGCCCGCACGTCCCCTCGGCCGCGCTGCCGGTCGTGCATGCCCGCGACGTGCCAGCGCCGATGGGCCTCGGGCCTGCGCTGGAGAAGCTGATCGGCACGCCGGACATGTGCAGCAAGCGCTGGGTCTGGGAACAGTACGACCACGTCATCCTCGGCAACACCATGCAGCGTCCCGGCGGCGATGCGGCCGTGGTGCGCGTGCAGGACGGGCCGAAGGGTCTCGCGCTGACCGTCGACGTCACGCCACGCTATTGCGAGGCCGATCCGTTCGAGGGCGGCAAGCAGGCGGTGGCCGAAGCCTGGCGCAACATCACCGCGGTCGGCGGCAAGCCGCTCGCGATCACCGACAATCTCAATTTTGGCAATCCTGAGCGGCCCGAGATCATGGGCCAGTTCGTCGGCTGCCTGAAGGGCATCTCCGAAGCCTGCCGCACGCTCGACTTCCCGGTCGTCTCGGGCAACGTCTCGCTCTACAACGAGACCAATGGCCGTGCGATTCTGCCGACGCCCTCGATCGGCGGCGTCGGCCTGCTCGACGATTTCACCAAGTCTGCGTCGCTCGCCTTCAAGGCCGAGGGTGAGGCGATCCTGCTGGTCGGTGAGACGCATGGCTGGCTCGGTCAGTCCGTCTATTTGCGCGACATTTGCGGCCGCGAGGAGGGCGCACCGCCGCCGGTCGATCTCACCGCCGAGAAGCGCAACGGCGATTGCGTGCGCGGCATGATCCATGCGGGCACCGCGACTGCCGTGCACGACCTCTCCGACGGCGGTCTCCTGATCGCGCTCGCGGAGATGGCGATGGCGGGCGGCATCGGCGCAAAACTGCTGGCGGCGCCGAGCTCGCTTGTCTCGCAGGCCTATTGGTTCGGCGAGGACCAGGCGCGCTATCTCGTCACCGTGCCGGAAGCCGAAGCCGGCCGCGTACTTGCGAAGATGCGCGGCTGCGAGGTGCCCTGCGCGCGGATCGGCACCACCGGCGGCGATGCGATTGCCATCGCGGGCGAGGCGCCGGTTGCGATCGACACGCTGCGCAAGTCATTCGAGCGTTGGCTGCCGGAGTATATGGGCGGGAAGGCGGCGTAAGTCGCTGCCACACACTCCGTTATTGCGAGCGTAGCGAAGCAATCCAGGATCCCTCCGCCGAGGCAGTCTGGATTGCTTCGTCGCAAGGGCTCCTCGCAATGACGAGTGGAGAGGCCTGGCCTCAAAGCACCTTCGTCGCGCCCGGGATCTGCCGCAACGCTCGCGTCAGCGCCCAGCTCGCCGCGACCGTCAGTACAAAGCCGATCGTGGCCTTGACGATCGCCGGCAGGTCATAGTCGAACAGCCAGTATTGCAGCCACAGTGCGAACGGATAGTGCACCAGGAACATGCCGTACGCGTCGCTCTGCATTGGATCGAGCAGCTTGGCTGAGCCTGATTGCTTGAACCTCTGGAAAAAGGCCAGGATCAGAAACATGATGGCCACGCTGAAGACAGTGAAGCAGATGGCATAGAGCGCTTCATACCAGTCCGGCAACGGCGACGGGTTGCCCAGTATTTCGCGCTTGATGAAGATCAGCACCCACAAGAGGCAATACGGAACGATCGCCAGTACCATCCAGTCCCAGCTGACCTTTGCCATGCGGCCGTCGACAGCGAGCAGCCCGCGATCCATTTGCGCAACGCCGATGCCGGCACCGAAAAAGAAGTAGGTCGCGTAGAGCATCACGCGCCCGTGCTGGACCGAGAACGGCCCGAACTCGAACCAACTGTTTGGTCCGAAGTGAACCCGCCCGGGAATGTAGAACGCCGCGGTGACGGCTAGCATAACCGCGAAGAACGCCGCGGGCCGACGGCGACCGTGTAGCGAAAGGCGATTGATCGGATCGAGCAGATTGGGCGACAGCCGGTACAGCAGGCAGGCAACCAGGTCGAAGGCGAACAAGACCCAAAGGAACCAAATCGGCCCGCTCGGCCACGGTCCCTTCGTGACCATATTCCACCAGAATTCCGAAAAGCCGATCTCGGGATGCTGCCGCAGGGAGATTGCGTAGTAGGCGACCGGAATGACCGTAAGGGCGCAGATCGCGAAGGGTAAGCCAAGCCGAAGCAGGCGATCTGCCAAATAGCTCCGTGCTCCCTTCCGGGCGATGCCAGACCAGGCGAACAGTCCCGACAGGAAGAAGAACATCGCCATGAAGAAACTGTCGGTGGCGAGCACGATCATGTCGAAGCCGAGGAAGTACTTCGGATCGGTATGACCGAAATAAGTATAGGGGATCACTGCGTGATGCAGCAGCACCACTAGAGTCAGGAAGGTGCGGGCGCGATCGATCGCCAAATTGCGCGCCGTGCTCTTCGGCGCGGCATGCACCTCTGCGCCGATCGTCGCTGAATGTGACATCGTCATCGTGGCCGCCCCGATCGCGTTCCTGATCCCGGCTGGACTGTGCCGCCGGGAACTCGATTCAGCAAGGACAGTTTGCGCCATAGGTCAGCCCTGACGCCATTAGGAACCAGTTCCACGCAGCGAAGTTAGCGTTCGCCAAAAAGGGCATGAGAAGCCGCGGAGCTGGCGATGACAATTCTGAAATGGGCGCTGATTTTCCTACTTGTCTCGATCGTGGCCGGCGTGCTCGGCTTCACCGGCATTTCGGCCGCTTCCGCCGACATCGCCCGCTTCCTGTTCTACGTCTTCGTCGTGATCTTCCTGGTGCTGCTGATATTGGGACTCACGATCTTCAGGGCGTAGCTCCGCGAGTCATTCCGGGGGCGATGCGAAGCATCGAACTCCGGTGCGCCCTTGCGCACCCGAGAATACCATAGTTCGCGTCTGCGACGCGCCCCGGAATGACAACTTTCAAAATTACCCCACTTCCTCGATCTTCACCTTGTCCGGATAGAAGGCGAGATGGCCGGAAATCTCGGTCATGGCCGGGAAGGGCGTCTCATAGGTCCAGATTGCGTTGTCCAGCGTCTTGCCGTCGGCCTTGACGCTGTAATAGTTCGCGTCGCCCTTGTACGGGCAGTGGGTGACACGGTCGGTGCGCTCCAGCAAGGCCATGTTGGTGTCCTCTCGTGGCACATATTGCACCGCCGGATATCTGGCCTCCTTCAGGGTCAGCGCCTTGCTGGTCTCGGCGATCACGATGTCGCCCGCGGTCACACGGATGCGCCTGGGATTTGGGGTGATGGTGATGGGGTGGTCGGGCCCTGGAAGCTTCATGATTTCACGCCTTTTCGATCGATCTGCCGCGCGCGGCACTTTGTCGTGCCTTTATCCTGGTGGGATCACGGATATAGTGCGGGAAGACGTGACCTAGAAGGCCGTTCACGCTAAGTTTGAACCTGCCGGCGAGGGGACCCCGGCAGCGATTCGAACGCTTAGACCAGAAGGAGCAAGACCCGAATGCCCATGGACGCCCACGATATCGAGGCGATGATCAAGGCAGCGATCCCCGATGCCGAGGTGACCATCCGTGACCTCGCCGGCGACGGCGACCACTATGCCGCGACCGTGATCTCGGAATCCTTCCGCGGCAAGTCGCGCGTCCAGCAGCATCAGATCGTCTACCAGTCCCTGCGCGGCCAGATGGGGGGTGTCCTGCACGCGCTGGCGCTGCAAACCGGCGTACCCGGCACCTGACCTGATTGCGCCACGAGGACGATGATGGCTGCGGACAACCCGCGCGGCGCGATGTTTCGCGTCATCACGCCGAACCAGCACAGCCGCGTCACCAATGTCGAGCTGTTCTTCGACCTCGTCTTCGTCTTCGCCGTCACGCAAATCTCGCACACGTTGCTGCACCATTTCACGCCGCTCGGCGCGCTGCATGTTGCCGTGCTGTTTCTGGCAGTGTGGTGGGTGTGGGTATTCACCGCCTGGGTCACCAACTGGCTCAATCCCGAACTGACGCCGGTCCGCATCCTGCTCTTTGCGATGATGCTGGGCGGCCTCGTGCTGTCGACCACGATTCCGACCGCTTTCGAGGGACGGGGCCTGTGGTTTGCGATCGCCTACGCGACCATGCAGGTGGGACGTACGGCGTTCTGGATGTTTGCGACCCCGCATCACCGGACCGCGGTGCGGCACAACGCAATCCGCATCCTGACCTGGCTCTCGATCTCCGCCGTGTTGTGGATCGCAGGCGGTCTGTCCGAGGGAGATACGCGGCTATGGCTGTGGATCGCGGCGGTGAGCTTGGAATACATCTCGCCGGCGGCACGGTTTTGGGTGCCGAAGCTGGGCTTCTCGTCGGTCGAGGCCTGGGCCGTCGAAGGCGCGCACATGGCCGAGCGCTGCGCGCTGTTCGTCATCATCGCGCTCGGCGAGGCCATCGTCGTCAACGGCGCGACCTTCGCTGAACTGGAGTGGAGCGCGAGCAATATCCTCGCCTTCGTCTCGGCGCTGGTCGGCGCCATCGCGATGTGGTGGATCTATTTCCACAAGGGCGCGGAGGCCGGCTCCGAGCGGATCTCCAAGTCAGCCGAATCCGGCCGACTGGCGCGGCTCGCCTACACCTATCTGCACATGCCGATCGTCGCCGGCATCATCCTGACCGCGGTGTCGGACGAGCTGGTGCTGAAGCATCCGACCGGCCATTCCGACCTCCGCACGATCGTGAGCACGATCGGCGGTCCCCTGGTGTTCCTGGTCGGTACCATCCTGTTCAAGCACGCGATCCGCGGCTTCCTCCAGCTCTCGCACGGCATCGGCATCATCCTGCTCCTGGCGCTGAGCTGGTTCGCAGTCGATCTGTCACCGCTCTGGCTGTCGATGGCGACGAGCGCGATTATGATCGTTGTGGCGGTTTGGGAGTCGGTGTCGCTGGGATCGAAGATGGAGGAGGTCGGGGAGCGCTGACGCCCGAAGCGCTTACTCCGCCACCTCCAGCGCGTGCACCGAGAACATTTTCGCCGCATCCGTCCAGCTCTCGCGCACCCGCCAGCCGGCGCCCTGCGCCAGCGCGGCGAAGCGCTCGATGCTGTACTTGTAGCTGTTCTCGGTGTGGATGCTCTCGCCGGGGCGGAACGCGAAGCTGGTGCCGAGCAGGCGCACGGTCTGGCTCTTCCTGCTGATCAGGTGCATCTCGATGCGGTGCCGCTCGCGGTTGTAGATCGCGCGATGGGTGAAGGCGGAGAGATCGAAATTGCCGCCGAGCTCGCGGTTGATGCGGACCAGCACATTGAGATTGAAGCGCGCAGTGACGCCGGCAGCGTCGTTGTAGGCATCAAACAGCACGCGCTCGTCCTTTTCCAGATCGGCGCCGATGATCATCTGCGCGCCCCGGCCGAGAATGGCGCGGGCGCTCCTCAGGAACGCCTGCGCATCCTGCGGCTCGAAATTGCCGATGGTCGAGCCGGGGAAGAAGCCGACCTTGGGCATCGAGGCGACCGCCCTCGGCAGCTCGAATGGCGTCGTGAAGTCGGCGGCCACCGGATAGATGCCGAGCGAAGGGAAATCCCGCTTCAGCCCGTTCGCCTGCGCCTTCAGGAAGTCGCCCGAGATGTCGACGGGCACGTAGGCGGCGAATTTGCAATGACCCAGGAGCAGGCGGACCTTTGTTGTTGCCCCCGCGCCGAACTCGACCAGCGCCGCGTGCTCCGGAATGATGTTTGCAATCTCGCCCCCGCGCTCCTTCAGAATGGCCAGCTCGGTGCGGGTCGGATAGTATTCCGGCAGCTTCGTGATCGCCTCGAACAGCTCCGATCCCGTCGCATCGTAGAAATATTTCGGCGACAGCTTTTTCGGCTGCTGCGAGAGGTCCTCGATGGCCTCGCGGGCAAAAGCTGTGGTCTGCTCGTCGGGAAGATGGGCTTCGGCCAAAGCGCTGGCGTGCACATTCATGATACTCTCCTGAACGCGCTGTCCGGCGCGCATTTGTCGTCGGATGAGAACTAGTCGTAATCGGCGAGCCGCAGCCCCGTGAACTGCCAGCGGTGGTGCGGATAGAAGAAGTTGCGATAGGTGATACGGTTGTGCCCTTCCGGGGTTGCAAGCGAGGAGCCGCGCAGCACCAGCTGGTTGACCATGAACTTGCCATTGTACTCACCGAGCGCGCCTTCGACGGCGCGGTAACCAGGGTAGGGTGAGTAAGAGCTGCGGGTCCATTGCCAGACGATGCCGAAGGCGTCGTTGAGCTGGCCGGCGCGGGCCGCGACCTCCCATTCCATCTCGGTCGGCAGGTGTTTTCCGGACCAGCGCGCGAACGCATCCGCCTCGTAATAACTGACATGGCAGACCGGTGCGTCGGGATCGACCGGCTTGAGGCCGGCCAGCGTCATCACTTGCCATGCGCCATCGACCTCGCGCCAGTAGCCCGGGGCCTGCCAGTCTTCCTTGCTGGCCGCGGCAAAGCCGTCCATCAGCCACAGCGTTGCCGTTCGATAGCCGCCGTCGCGCATGAAGGCGAGCCACTCGCCGTTGGTGACGAGGTTACGTGCGATTCTGACAGGGCCAACCAGGGCGCGGTGCGCCGGCTTCTCGTTGTCGAAATGGAAGCTGTCGTCGACATGGCCGACGGTATGGATGCCTTCGTTGAGCATCAGCCAGTCATCGCCGCTGCGCGTTGCGGCCGGGAAGGCCCAGTTGGGGTCATAGGCGGGATAGATCGGGTTCTGCGCAAAGGCATGCAGGATGTCGGTGAACATCAGCTCCTGATGCTGCTGCTCGTGGTTGAGCCCGACCTCGACCAGAGGCGCCAGGGCCGCGAGCTTGTCCGCGCCGACCTCGCGGAAGAACTTGACGACGGCCGCATCGACATGTCCGCGATAGGCGCCGACCTCATCGGCGCTGGGACGGGTGATGTCGCCGCGATGATTGCGGGCATGTCGCGGGCCGGCGCTGACGTAATAGGAATTGAACAGGAACGCGAAATCGGTGTGAAAGGGCCGATAGCCCACAGCGTGCTCGCCGAGCAGGAATTGCTCCCAGAACCAGGTGGTATGAGCCCGGTGCCACTTGGTCGGGCTGGCATCGGGCATGGACTGGATCTGCTGGTCTTCCGGCGATAGCGGCGCTGCCCGCCGTTCGGTCTCGTTGCGGACGGTGAGAAACGCCGCTTCCAGCCGCTTGGCGAGGTCGTCCGGGTGGGAGGACGGTGACGAAAGCTGGGTGGCGGCCGTAGCTGAGGCTTGTTTCGTCACGTTTTTCTCCAGACAGGACAAGAGAACGTTGTTCGCGCGACCCGGTTCCATGAACAGGGTTCGTCCTAGATAGGGGCTCCGTTACGGTATGAAAGTCCTCTCCGGCGATGATATTGATGTCATCAGCCTATGGCCCCGTTGGGCTCTGCACCGCCGCCAGCAGGCTGTCGCCGCCATTTTACTTTGGATGCACAACGGTTTGGGCTACATATATGGGCAGGTATCGGGTTAAATCGGTCGAGCCGGCCCGAAATGGTTGGTGAGGGCTTGGCCCCAGAAGGACATGGATATGAGCATCGCGGAATTCATCGACAACGAAGTGAAGGCGAACGACGTGGTTCTGTTTATGAAGGGTACGCCGCAATTTCCGCAGTGCGGTTTCTCCGGCCAGGTCGTCCAGATCCTGGACCATATCGGCGTCGGTTATAAGGGCCTCAACGTCCTCGAGTCCGCCGAGCTGCGCAACGGCATCAAGGAATACTCGAATTGGCCGACCATTCCGCAGCTCTACGTGAAGGGCGAGTTCGTCGGCGGCTGCGACATCGTCCGCGAGATGTTCCAGGCCGGCGAGTTGCAGCAGCTCTTCTCCGAAAAGGGCGTCGTCGTCGCGGCCTGATAAGTGACCCTGCTGACGCGCCGGATTGGCGGCGCCGAGCTTGAGGTCATCGTTGCTGACATCACGACACTCGGCGTTGACGCCATCGTCAACGCGGCAAACACGTCGCTCCTTGGCGGGGGCGGCGTGGATGGCGCGATCCATCGGGCGGCCGGACCCGAGCTCGTCGCTGAATGCCGCATGCTCCACGGCTGCAAGACGGGTGACGCGAAGATCACCAGGGGCTATCGGCTCAAGGCCGCACATGTGATCCACACCGTCGGTCCGGTGTGGAATGGCGGCACGCTTGGCGAAGACGATCTGCTCGCCTCCTGTTATCGCCGATCGATGGAGCTGTGCCGCAAGCACAAGCTGACCTCGGTGGCATTCCCCGCGATTTCGACTGGCATTTATCGCTTCCCGGCCGACCAAGCGGCCGATATCGCCGTGCACACGACGATCGAAGGGCTTGCCTCGGCGCCAACCGTCGCTCGCGTGGTGTTCTGCTGCTTCTCCGAACCGAGCGCCAAGCTCCATGCTGAGGCGCTTGCGCGACACAGCGGCCCTTGTGCCGGTTGAGCTGGCCGGTACACTCAGCCGGACCATGTTCCGGGGAGGGGCTATGATTTCACGATCTGGGCTGCGTGCGCTCGCCTGCGGCGGGCTGCTGTCGCTTGCCGCGATGTCGCTGGCGCGGGCGGAGGGCACCTACGAGATTCCGGCCGGCGCGCATTTCAACAAGGACAAGCTCGCAAGGATCAGCGAGTTCTTCAAGAACGAGGTCGCGACCGGCAAGATCGCCGGCGCAAACGTGCTGATCCAGCAGCATGGCAAGCCGGTCTATCACGAAGTCTTCGGCGTCCAGGACGTGGTCAGCAAGGCCCCGATCACCGACAAGACCATCTTCCGCCTGTTCTCGATGACCAAGGCCATCACCGCGGTGGTCGCGATGCAATTGGTCGAGGACGGCAAGATCAAGCTCGATGATCCCGTGTCGAAATACATTCCGTCCTTCGCCAATGTGAAGGTCGGCGTCGAGAAAAAGGCCGAGGACGGCACCAAATCGCTGGAGCTGGTGCCGCCGAAGCGCGCGATGACCGTGCACGATCTGATGACGCACACCTCGGGCATCACCTACGGCTTCTACGGCGACAGCCTGGTTCGCAAGGCCTATCGCGAGGCCGCCCTCTATGCCGGCGATTTCGATCTTGCCGAGTTTGCCGAGCGCATCGCCAAGCTGCCGTTGCACAATCAGCCGGGCGCGCTCTGGCAATACGGCCACTCCACCGACGTGCTGGCGCGCGTGATGGAGGTCGCCGCCGGCAAGCCGCTGATAGACATCATGCGCGAGAAGCTGCTCGATCCTCTCGGCATGGTCGATACCGGCTTTTTCGTCGCGGACCCTGGGAAACAGAAGCTTCTGGCGCAGCCGTTGCCGAACGACGCCGATTTCCGGGTCGGCCGCATCAACGACCCGACGGTGAGCAAGAAGATCCAGTTCGCCAGCGGCGGCATGGTGACGACCATGGCGGATTATCAGCGCTTTGCGCAGATGCTGCTCAATGGCGGCAGTCTCGACGGCAAGACGATTCTCAAGCCCGAGACGTTCAAGCTGATGGTGACCGATCAAGTCGGCCCCGGCTCCGGCGTCGATCGTGATTATTTCTACTTCCCCGGCGACGGTTTTGGCTTCGGCCTTGGGCTGGCGGTCCGGACCGATCCCGGCAACGCCAAGCCGCCGCCGCCCGGCAATCTCGGCGAGCTGAAGTGGGACGGTGCCTCCGGCTGCTATTTCGTGATCGACCCCAAGCAGGACATGTTCTTCGTCCTCCTGGAGCAGACTCCGACCGAGCGCCAGCGCGTGCAGCGAACATTGAAGCAGTTGGTCTATGAAGCCATGGAGAAATGACATGTGTGGGCGCCGCGCGTTCATCGCGGCGCTCGTTCTTCTCGTCGGGGTCGTCGGTGCGAAGGCCGGCTCCGAGGGACGTGCTGCCCGCACACTCTCCACGGAAGGATTGGCGAAGGTTTCCGACTACATCCGGAACGAGATCGCGACGGGCAAGATCCCCGGTGCCATCCTGCTGCTCCAGCAACACGGCAAGCCGGTCTATCACGAGAATTTCGGCGTTCGCGATGTCGCTACCGAGATATCGATGAGCGCGGATACGATCTTCCGCTTCTATTCGATGTCGAAGCCGATCACATCGGTCGTGGCGATGATGCTGGTCGAAGAAGGCAGGCTTTCGCTCGACGATCCCGTGTCAAAATACATACCGGCGTTCGCCGACATGAAGGTCGGCGTCGAGAGGAAAGCAGGAGACGGCAAGGTTTCGCTGACGCTGGCGCCGCAGGAACGTCCGGTCACGATCAAGGATCTCTTGCGCCACACCGCAGGGCTGCCTTACGGCTTTTACGGTGGTGGGCTGGTTCGCGAGCTCCATGCCGCGGCCGATCTCTTCAACAGCGATCTTTCCAACGCCGACTTCGTCGCGAAGATCGCCACGCTGCCGCTTGCCGAGCAGCCCGGCACGGCGTGGGATTACGGCTTTGCCACCGACGTGCTCGGCCGCGTCGTCGAGGTGATCTCGGGCAAGACGCTGCTGCAGTTCGAGAAGGAGCGGCTGCTCGATCCGCTCGGCATGACCGAGACCGCATTCTACGTCGCCGATCCCGCCAAGTTTCCGCGCATCGCCGAGCCGATGCCGGAGGACCGCAGGATCAGCCCGACGACTGAGGTCCGCGATATCAGGCGGCCCGTGACATGGGAATCAGGCGGCGCCGGCATGGTCGGCACGGTCGGCGACTACGCCCGCTTCGCGCAGATGCTGCTGAATGGCGGCACCTTTGAAGGCAGGCGCTATCTCAAAGCCGAGACGGTTGCGCTGATGGCGTCAGATCAAATCGGCCCCGAGACAAGAATCGCACGCGACCAGTACTATTATCCGGGCGGCAATTCCGGCTTCGGCCTTGGCTTCGCCGTGCGCACCTCTGTGCCGCCGGGCACCTCATGGCCGCTTGGCGAATATCGCTGGGACGGCGTCGGCGGCACGTTCTTCTTCATCGATCCCGAAGACGATCTGTTCGGGATCTTCATGGTGCAGACGCCCTCGCAGCGCGGCCGGATTCAACTCGAGCTGAAGACGCTGATCTATCGGGCGATGGGGCGGTGAGCGCAGTTTCGTTCTTGTAGTCCGGATGAGCGAAGCGACATCCGGGTCTCTGCGAGTGAAGTCCCGGGGCGTCGCTTCGCTCCATCCGGGATACGGACTCACCCCCCGCGCACGATCTCTCTAACGTACCCGACCGTCTCCTCGATCTGGCTCGCATTGACGTCGAGATGGGTGCAGGCGCGGATGCGGCCGTCCATCATCGCGAGCGTCACGCCGCGCTGACGGAGGGCTGAGACCATCTTGTCGCCGGGGATGCCGGCGCCGTCGGGCTTGAAGAAGACGAGATTGGTTTCGGGCTCCTGCACTTCGATGCCGGAAATCTGTGACAGCCCGCGGGCGAGCGCCCGCGCATTGGCGTGGTCGTCAGCCAGGCGCTCGACGTGATGATCGAGCGCGTAGATGCAGGCCGCCGCACAGATACCGGCCTGGCGCATCGAGCCACCGAGCCGCTGCTTCCACTGCCATACCGCGTCGATGAAGGCGCGCGAGCCCGCAAGCACGCCGCCGATCGGCGCACCCAAGCCCTTGGAGAAGTCGATCCAGGCAGAATCCCATCCAGCGGTCATGTCGCGCGGCGAGATGCCGCTCGCCACGGTGGCGTTGAGCAGGCGCGCACCGTCCATGTGGGTAACGAGGCCATGCTGCTTGGCGATCGCGACGATCTCGTCGAGCGCCGCCTTCTTCCAGATCGTGCCGCCGCCGATATTGGCGGTCTGCTCGACACTGACGACGGTCTGCGGCGGCTGATAGCGCGTGCGCGGATGCAGCGCTTTCCGGAACGTCTCGGGCGTGAACTGGCCGTCAGTACCCTTGAGCTGGGTGACCTGGAAGCCGCCGATCGCCGCATGCGCGCCGCCTTCGCGCGCGATGATGTGCGCGGTCTCATGCGCGAGGATCTCGTCGCCGGGGCGGCAATGCACCAGCGTCGCGGTGACGTTGCACATCGTGCCCGAGGGCATGTAGACCGCAGCTTCCTTGCCGAGCAGATCCGCGACGCGCTCGCACAGCGCGTTCACGGTCGGATCGTCGCCGACCTGCTCGTCACCGACCTCCGCCCGCGCCATCGCCTCACGCATCCCTGCCGTCGGCTTGGTCTGCGTGTCCGAGAGCAGATTGATGCGCACCGGCGGCGCCTTGGGATCGACGGGGGGAGGGGTGTAGAGCATGGCTGATCTCGTCATTTGGTCAAACGATTGCGGCTGATTGTGTGCGTGTCCCGATGACCCGTTAGCCACGAGAACGTTGAGCGACGCGCTGCCGCGCGGCGAGGAGGATGTCGTCTGGCGTGTCAGCCGTGAAGATATTGCAAACAGGCAGAGCGAACAGCGTCTGATATCCGCAGATCTGCTCGTGGTGGGAGAGGGCCTTCCATACTCGAAGCGCGGCTTCAGTGGGCGCTGCCGAAGGCATAGTGTTGGCGAACTGGTCGTCCATCCGAGACATTGAAGCATGCTATCAAACAAAAAGGCCCCGGAAAACCGGGGCCTTTCAGCTTGGATCGCGGAGCTTTATCAGCGCGAATAGAATTCGACGACCAGATGCGGCTCCATCTGCACCGGGAACGGCACGTCGGAGAGGCCGGGGATGCGGGTGTACTTCGCGGTCATCTTGCCGTGGTCGACGTCGAGATAGTCGGGCACCTCGCGCTCGGGGAGCTGGCTGGCTTCGAGCACGTGGGCGAGCTGCTTGGAGGCTTCCTTGACCTCGACCACGTCGCCGACCTTGAGCTGGTAGCTCGAGATGTTGACCTTGCGGCCGTTCACCTTGACGTGGCCGTGGTTGATGAACTGGCGGGCGGCGAAGATCGTGGAGACGAACTTGGCGCGGTACACGACCGCGTCGAGGCGGCGTTCCAAGAGGCCGATCAGGTTCTCGCCGGTGTCGCCCTTGAGGCGGCTCGCCTCGACATAGATGCCGTGGAACTGGCGCTCGGAGATGTTGGCGTAATAGCCCTTCAGCTTCTGCTTGGCGCGGAGCTGCACGCCGAAGTCGGAGAGCTTGCCCTTGCGGCGCTGGCCGTGCTGGCCGGGGCCATATTCGCGGCGGTTCACGGGGCTCTTCGGGCGGCCCCAGATGTTCTGGCCCATACGGCGATCGATCTTGTACTTCGCCTCACTGCGCTTAGTCATCGCGTCCTCTTCGGTTGCGTGGTTTGAGGAAACGCGCCCTCCTGTGTGACGGGCTTAGCCCGGCACCGACAGGTCCGATCCCCAAAGCTTAAGGGAGTGGACCACGGGTCGCGAAACGCTTCGCGGGCCGAAATCGGCCCGCGAGCAGGCGGCTTTTAGGGGAGTTCGGGGCTGGCTGTCAATTCTTTACACCGTCATTCCGGGTCGTTAGCCCGTCATTCCGGGGCGCTCGTGGAGCGAACCATGGTGCGCACTTGCGCACCTGAGAATCTCGAGGTTCCGGGTTCGGCTCTGCGAGCCGTCCCGGAACGACGGTATTCCTACGTGCGCACCGCCCGGACGGGCTTGGGGACGGCCGCCCGTAATTCCGCAGCGATTTCAGTGTTCAACACCTGCTCCAGCCGGGTCAGGACCCTCGCGATCGGGGCGGCGTCGGTGACCCGGTGGTCCCAGCGGATCACGACGTGGATCGTCTGGTCCGGCTGGACGAGCCCATAGCTGACGATAAAGGGCCCCGGCGTGATGGGATGGAGCTCGCCCCCGCCATAGGCGGCCACGGAGCTCACGCCGAAGCTGCCGAACCAGTTGCCGCGCTGCCGGCCGAAATTCAGGCCAATGGCCCAGGACAGGCGCCGGAGCGGCAACGGCAGGCGGGTCGCCCGCATGATCTTGCGGAACATCGGGACGTCAGCGATCGGTGCCGTCTTGCCGTGCCGGATTTCCGCATCGACCGCCGCCAACGACAGGGCGTCGGGCGCCGTGATTCGCTGAGGCAGCACGCATTCCTCGCCATTCTCGACCCGGGCGATCGCGACCGTGGCCACGCTCTTCGGCAGCTCATAGAGGGCCGGCCAGGGCCACTTGGTGTAGACGGTGCGCAGGATCGGCTCGTCCCGTGCAACCAGGGCGAAAGCCTTGACGAACATCGCGGCCCAGCCGGCGGGCGCAGTTGCGCCTGCGCGGGCCTCCAGCACAGGGCGGATATTGAGCGAACGGGAGAGTGAAACGAAGGGCACGCCCATCGAGGCATGCATGAGATCGCAGATCAGACGGCGCCGTAGCGAAATGGTCTTGGGCGTCCCGCGCATTGGTCTCCGGTTCCTGGGATCAAAAGATCAAAATATGTGCAGCGAGCGGGGGTGCCCGCTCGTTCGCTCTAGCACGAACCAACCCGCTTAGGGTCGGTCGGTTCGCCGCATCAGGGTATCGCCAATTTGGTTCCTGATGTAGACGTAAAAATCAATTGTTTTCAATGAGTTATCTCATGAGTGGGGTGATCCTGGCGGCGCCGCAGGTCCCGGCAACGCGTCAATCGGCTTGTTCAGCGCCTGACCCCCTCGAACGCCGCCATGATGCCGCGCTGGAACAGCGACCAGTCGAAGCCGAGCGCGATCGCGCGGTAGCCGCGGTCGATCAGGGCGTTGGCCTGGTCGGCGGTGCGCGCCACGCCGCCGATCGGCACGCCGCTTCTGAGGATACCGGTCTCGGCACGGGCGACCAGCTCGAGCAATTCCGGATCGTCCATCTGGCCGCGCTTGTTGATGGAGGTGGCGAGATCGCCGGGGCCGATGACGGCGACGTCGATGCCTGATGTCGCCATGATCTCGTCGATGCGATTGACCGCGTCGACATGTTCGATGGTGATCATGCAGATCATCTCGTCATCGGCGCTGGCCATGTAATCCGGCATCGACTGGCCCCAGCGGAACGGCGCGTGGAAGGGGCCCCAGAGCCTGTCGCCGCGCGGCGGATAGCGCACGCTACGTACCGCCTTCTCGGCTTCGACGGGGTTTGTGATCATCGGGAAGTTGATTCCGAAGGCGCCGATGTCCATCGGAGCTTTCGCGAGCCACGGCTCGTTCGCGGCGATCCGCACCAAGGGGGTGCAGGGCGTGCCCGTGGTCGCGGCGATCATCGCATGCGCTTCGGTGAGCCCGATCGGGCCATGTTCGAGATCGACGATGATCCAGTCGAGCGAGCGCGCCATGATCTGCACCATCTGCACGCTCGGGATGGTCGCGATCGCGCCGAACGCGGGGCGGCCCTCGCTCCACATTTGGCGGAGGCGATTGAGCGGCTTTGCGGGGACCGACATGTAATTACCTTGGGATGACCTGCGCGAAGATGACGACGGCAGAGCCTAGCAGCGCCCGGTTACGGCGCAAAGTCAGGCCAGCGCGCGCCCGCCGAAGAACGGCGTCAGCGTGGCCGAAAGGCCATGAACGCGGTTCGAGGTGAAGATCATCTCGGCGCCGGACTGCGCGATGCCGCAGCTAGGCGCACCGAGCAGATCGGACACGCGGCGGGCGATCGCCGGCGCCGGATCGATCCAGTCGACCGGCCAAGGTGCGAGCTTCTTCAGCCGGTCGAGCAACAGCGGATAATGCGTGCAGGCGAGCACCACGGTGTCGGTGCGCACGCGCGCATCCGCTGCATCGCCGACGAAGCAGGGGGCGAGCTCGGCGAGGATGTCGCCGTCGCTGACCGGGTGACCGCCAAGTGCGCGTTCGGCGAGCGAGGCGAGCTCGGGCGAGCCGACCAGCGTCACCTCGCATCCTTGCGCGAAATCGCGGATCAGCGCCTTGGTATATTCGCGCTTCACCGTGCCCTTGGTGCCGAGCACCGAGACGCGGCGGGTCTTGGACCGCGCGCAGGCCGGCTTGATCGCCGGCACCGTCCCGACGAAGGGCAGGGAATAGGCTGCGCGTAAGTGAGACAGGACCAGGGTGGACGCCGTGTTGCAGGCAATGACGACAAGGTCGGGATCATGCGTGCCGATCAGCTCCCCCATCAGCGGCACGACGCGGGCGATGATCTCGTGCTCGCTGTGGTGGCCGTAGGGAAAGAAGGCGTCGTCGGCGACGTAGACGTAGTGCGCATCCGCTCGCGCGGCCACGACCTCACGGAGCACCGTGAGCCCGCCAAGGCCGGAATCGAACACCAGGATCGTCGGAGAATTGGTCACGTCATTACCCTAGCCCGCCATGGTTACCATTCGGTTTTTAGGGCGATTTTGCGGCGGCCCCCGCCAAGACCGCGAGGGCCGACGCCTTGTGTCCCGGATGCGCTGCAACGCCTCGTTGCGTTCCAGCGCATCCGGGACCTATGCCGCACGATTGTTCTTGGAGGCATGGGCCCCGGCTCTGCAGCGCACCACGAAAAGCGCTGCGCTGCGTCCGGGGCACGAGAGCAAGATATGGGCGCACGCCCTCTTCACATCACGTCGTCTGCGACCTCACGTGGATGCGCAGCGCTCACGCGATCCTGTTTGTCGTGGCCGCGCGCTCCGTTGCGAGCTGCTTCTGCAGGCGATCGATGTTTTGCAGCAGGCGCTGGCTGGTCAGCACCAGGAAATAATAGCCGAACTGCGGATCCTGGAAGTAGATCTCGAGTAGCCGGTCATAGGTGATCGTCAGCACCTGTCCGTCTTCGATGCATTCGACCGTGCCCGTGCGCCGGTTGTCCGGCGTGAGGAAGCCGAGCTCGCCCATCAGCGCTCCGGGCCCAATCTCGACGTTGATCTCCTTGACCAGGAACTTGCCGGTGACCGTGAGGAACATCTCCTGCGCCGGATCGCGCAGCTTGAAGAGGATGTCGCCGCGGCGATATTTGCGCTCGGTCATGAACGGCTTGAGCCATTCGATCGACATGTCGCCTTCGGTCGCATGGCGCGCCTTCTTGACCAGCTTGAGCATCTGCCGCAGGCGCAGAGCGTTGATCGGAAGCAGCAGAAGATAGAGCAGGAACGTGGCGACGTTGGCCGAGAGCGCGCCGAAAACGGCGAACAACGCGCAGCCGATCATGTTGGCGACGCGCAGGGGCACCATCGTCCGCATCAAGAGTGTGGCGACGAAGAAGCCGGCGCCGACTGCGGCGAACAAATTGGCCAACGTGATGTTATGGACGAAGATCTCCAGCAGGCGATTGAAGATCGCGTCGTAGGTAACGTTGTCGGGGTCGAGGCCCATCTGCACCAGGATTTTCGCGATCCTGAGGTTGTCCGTGGCCGCGTCGAGAATGCGGTCGAGGATCGACGAAATGTCTGCGCTGCCGGACGGCATGGTACTAACCCCACGTAAGGCATTCAGTCCTGGTCGGCACTCGTATAGCCGAAATCGGATGACGACCGCTTGAATGACGCTTCCGACCGTCGTGCCGCAAGAGGCAAATTCTAGCCTGATCGGGCGTTTCGGCAATTGCCCGTTGGTTGCGCGTCCGGCCGCAGCGGCCGTGATTCGGGGCAGCCGTGCGGGTTTCGCCGTCGCGGACCCGGCCTGGACGACCGACGCGGCGGGGGCGAGCTTCGCTTACGGCTTGGTGGCGGGCTGCACCACCTGCTGCTCGACGAGGCCGAGGCGTCCTGGCAGCGAGCCGGCGCGCAGCAGCATGGCGACGCTGTTGGCCTCTTCCAGCGTGAAGTTGCCGGAAATCTGGCCGGAGCCGCCGGTGATGGGCTCGCGAATCACGGGAGCGGAGATCACCTTGTCGTCGAGCACGATGGCAAAGGGCTTGCCGACGTTCTCTGCAGTGATATGGGCGAAGCGCCGCGTGCCGCGGCCGTTGAAGCGGAACGAGGCGATCGGCTCCTTTGTCTCGCCCGTAAATCCCGGGCCGGCATAGCTGATGTCGCCGCCCTCGAGCGCGCTGTCCTTGGCGACGAGATAAGGAAGCTTGTCCTTGAAGCCGAGCAGGACCTCCGTGCCCGCCGGCGGCGTGCCGGATTGCGCCTGCTCCGCGGACATCGAGAGATCGATCAGGCGGAAGCCGACCTTGACCTTTTTGGCAAAGATCGCGGTGACATGCTCGGGCTCCATCACGCCGGGCAGGAAGATGCGAATGCGGTCCGTCCCCTCAGGCTGGACGCTGGCAAGCTTGACGCCGGCGTCCTTGAGGCGCTGCTCGATCATGGCGATGGAATCTTCGACGAGATCGCGCAGCCGCGCGGCGGCTGCGGCATCGGTCGGCGCGAGCCTGAGCAGCCCGTCTCCGGCGTCGGTCACGGTGAGCGCATAGGCCGGCAACCCCTCCGCCGCCGAGGCGAGCTTGCGCGTGAGCTGTTCGCGGCCCTTGGCGTCCGCGATCTTCACGTCGACGCCGCCGTCGCGGATCGCAAGGCCGGAGAAAGCGATCCGGCCCTCGCGCAGGGTCTTGTAGACGTCGTCGCGCAGGTCCGTGACGACCGCCTCCCGCAGGGCGTCGGTGTCCACCTTGTAGACGATGCGCGATCCGCCCAGCTTCTCCATCTTATCGGCGATGAAGGCCGCGACCTTGACGCGTATCTTGTCGAGCTGGGTCTCGGCGCCGAGAGTGGCAGAGGGCAGAACGATCGCGGATACAATCGCGAACGCGGCGATCAGCCGTATGATGCGGTTCCGCAGGGGCGTCGTCATGATGACCTCGAGTCTTGCGGCAGGACGCTGGCGAGCGAACTCAGTGCCAGTTCTTGGTCCCCGGATTGGCCGCAGAGGTTCAAGCGCCGCTGTCGTTAGGTCATGGACGAACGCATAATCATCCATCATTCTGGTACTGCCCGGCCGGCGATCGGCCGAGGCCTCGCCGAACCAAAATATCAAAAGATATGAGGCGGGACATGCATCTGAGGGAGGACGGAATTTCATGGCGGGTATCCACGCGCTCGATCGGTTGATCGGCAACGACTATCCGGATCTTTTGACGGACGAGGAGGTCCGGGCGTTCGAGCAGGTCCCCTACGCCGACCGCGTCGCTGCCGAGGGCACCTATGACGCCATCAGGCTTGGTGCTGAGCGCAACCCCGACGGGGCGGCGATCCAGTTCCTGCAAAATGCCGATCCCGCCGACACGCCGCTGGTCGTCACGTATCGCGATTTCATCGCACGCGTCACCCAGGCCGCCAACATGTTTCATGCGCTCGGCGCGGAGAAGGGCGACGTCATCAGCTTCATGCTGCCGCTGGTGCCGGATGCCTTCGTCACGCTGTTCGGCGCGGAGGCCGCCGGCATCGCCAATCCCGTCAATCCGCTGCTCGAGCCGCATCAGATCGCCGAGATCCTGGAGGCCGCGAACACCAAAATCCTGGTGGCGCTCGGACCGATGCCGGGCACCGACATCTGGCAGAAGGTCGAGCAGATCCGCCCGCAGCTCAAGCATCTGAAGGCGGTCGTGCAGGTTTTCGGCGGCGGCGATCCGGCGAACGGCATCTTTGCCTTCAGCGACCTGATCAAGCAGCAGCCGTCGGACCGGCTCGTCAGCGGACGCCAGATTCTCGGCAGCGACATCGCCGCCTATTTCCACACCGGCGGCACCACCGGCACGCCGAAGCTGGTGCGACACACCCATGCCAACCAAGTCTATCAGGCCTGGGCGCTCAATCTGCTGCTGAAGGGGAAGCCCGGCGCCAATTTGCTGTTCGGCATGCCGCTGTTTCACGTCGGTGGATCGCTGACACAGGTGCTGACGACTTTGTCGAGCGGCGGCTCGCTGGTCGTGCTGTCGCCGAGCGGCTGGCGCAACCCGAATGCGGTGAAGAACATCTGGCAGCTCGTCGAGCGTTTCAAGCCCGAAGCGCTGTCGAGCGTGCCGACGGTGCTCGCCGCGACCCTCGCGGTGCCGCCGGGCAATGCGGATATTTCGAGCCTGAAATATGCGGCAGGTGGCGGCTCGGCGATTCCGGTCGCGGTCGGCTCGGCGATTCAGGAGAAACTGAAGCTGCCGGTGGTCGAGGTCTACGGCATGACAGAGACCTCGAGCGTGCACACGCTCGCTTACCCCGGACGGCCGATCCGGCTCGGCTCGGTGGGTCTTCCCATGCCTTATGCGCGGGTGCGCATCGTGCAGCTCGATGCCGAGGGACGCCTGATCCGCGACTGCAAACCGGACGAGATCGGTGTCGTCATCATGGCCGGGCCCGGCGTGTTCGGCGGCTATCTCAACGACGAGCACAACAAGGGCGCCTTCGTCGACGAGGTCTGGGTCAACTCCGGCGATCTCGGCCGGCTGGACGCCGACGGCTATCTCTGGATCACCGGCCGCGCCAAGGATCTCGTGATCCGCGGCGGCCACAACATCGATCCGGCGCCGATCGAGGAGATCATGTTCAGGCATCCCGCCGTCGGCTTCGCCGCGGTGGTCGGCCAGCCCGACGCCTATGCCGGCGAATTGCCGGTGGGCTACGTGCAGTTGAAGCCCGGCGCAAAGGTCGAGCCGGGCGAGCTGGAAGCGTGGGTACGCGAGCGCACGCCGGAGCGCGCGGCCGTTCCGGTGCAGGTCATTCTGATCGATCCGATGCCGGTGACGGGCGTCGGCAAGGTGTTCAAGCCGCAGCTGCGCTGGGACGCGGCCGAGCGCGTGTTCACCAAGGTGCTGGCGCCGCTGGTCGAACGCGGCATCGACTGCAGGGTGAAAGTCGGCGCCCATGGCAGTCACGGATCGATCGCGACCGTCACGCTTGCCGGCCTGCCGCCGCACCAGCGCGAGGCGATCGCGGGCGAGGTGCACGCGCTGCTTGCACCGTTCGTGATCCGCCACGAGGTCGTTCAGGCCGAGTGACGCGACATCAGGCTGGGAGCCCGCCCTTCTGACCGGAGGGCGACTCTTCGGCGCATTATCCATATCGCCGTTAGGGCCCTTTATGTGATGCGTATCACATAGGAAGCATTAGCAATCGGAGACGCTTGCGAATACTCTCGTGGACATTTGCATCCGGGGGGACGCAAGTGATTCCGTTTCGGCTATTTGCTTTGTTGATATTGGCGATGGGCCTTGCCTGTGGACCGGCGCATGCCGACCGGCGGGTGGCGCTCGTGATCGGCAATTCCGCCTACAAGAGCGCGCCGAAGCTCGGCAACCCCGTTAACGATGCCACCCTGGTCGGCGGCATGTTCAAGAAGGCCGGCTTCGATTCCGTGGACGTCAGGCTGGACCTCAGCGCCAGCGAGATGCGGCGCATGCTGCGCGAATTTGCCGGCAGGTCGCGTGATGCCGACATGGCGGTGATCTATTACGCCGGCCACGGCATCGAGCTCGACGGCAACAACTATCTCATCCCGACCGACGCCACGCTGGAGACGGATGGTGACGTGCTCGACGAGACCATCCCGGTCGAGCGGGCATTGTTCGCGGTCGAGCCGGCCAAGCAGCTGCGCCTGATCATCCTGGATGCGTGCCGCGACAATCCGTTCGCGAAGACGATGAAGCGCACGCTGGCCTCGCGCGCGATCGGACGCGGCCTCGCCAAGGTAGAGCCGACCAGCCCGAACACGATGATCGCCTTCGCAGCCAAGGCGGGATCGACCGCATCCGACGGCGATGCGCGAAACAGCCCGTTCGCCGCCGCGCTGGTCGAGCACCTGCCAAAGCCTGGCCTCGATCTGCGCAAGGCCTTCGGCTTCGTGCGCGACGACGTGCTGAAGGCGACCGGCTACAAGCAGGAGCCCTATGTCTACGGCTCGCTCGGCGGCGACGACGTGCCCCTTGTCGCGAAGCAAGCCGCGACCGGTCCGCAGGCCAACCCGCAGGATGCCATTCGCAGGGACTACGAGCTCGCGCTCCAGCTTGCGACACGCGACGCCTGGGAAGCGTTTCTCGCGCAATACCCCGATGGTTTCTACGCCAACCTCGCCAAGGGCCAGTTGAACAAGATCGGCGCCGAGGAGACGCGCGCTGCAGCCGAGCAGAAGGCCAAGGCGGCGGAGCAGGAAAAGACCAGGCTCATTGCCGAGCGCGCCCAGAAGGCCGAGCAGGAGAAGGCGGCCGCCGCGGCCAAGGCGGCCGAAGAGGCGCGGATCGCCGCCGAGAAGCAAAAGCAGATCGAGCAGGTGAAGGCTGAAGCGGCCGAACGCGAGCGCAAGGCGGCGGAGGCGGCGGCTGCGAAGGCATTGGCCGAGAAGCAGGCCGCCGAGAAAGCCAAGGCCGAGCTCGCTGCAAAGCAAGCGGCAGAGAAAGCGGAGCAGGGCGCAAAGCCGACCGCCGATCGGCAGATGCCCGAAGTCGGGAATCAGAAAGTCGCGGCGCTCTCGCCTGACCCGATCTCAACATTATCCGCAGCTGACCTCGCCAAATCCGTACAGAGCGAATTGCGCCGCGTCGGTTGTCTCACATCGACTGCGGAGGGCGAGTGGACGTCGGCCGCGCAGCGCTCGCTGACGCTGTTCAACAAATACGCCGGTACCCAGCTCGACGTGAAGCTCGCCAGCGTCGATGCGCTCGATGCGCTGAAGGCGAAGCCGGGACGGGTCTGCCCGCTGGTGTGCAATTTCGGTTTCAAGGCCGACGGCGATCAATGCGTCAAAATCACCTGCCGTGCCGGCTATCGCGTGAGTGACGACAACGAGTGCGAGAAGATCCCGGAAAAGAAGCCGGTCGCGACGCGCGAGGATTCGCGAAGGCGGGATGCGGATCGAAAGCAAACTGAGGCCGCACCGTCGGCGCCGCAGGCCTCGGGACAGATGGTCTGCGGCAGCGCGGGATGTCGGCCGGTGTCAAAAGGGTGCCGGCTAGGAACGACGAAGGCCAACAGTGGGGTCACGATAACCACGGAGCTGTGCAACTAGTGGCGTGGGAAGCCCGTTAACAGCCGTGGGTCCTCGTTGCTCAACAAGTATCACGACCCCGCCGGCATCCGCGTCTCGATCAGGCGCACCCAGAACGAGGCGCCGTGGCCCAAAATGTTGTCGTTGAAGACGTAGGCCGGGTGGTGGCACTCGTTGCCGTCGCCCATACCGACCAGCACCATCGCGCCGGGACGCGCTTCAAGCATGAACGAGAAGTCCTCGGCGCCCATCATCGGGATGAACTTGTCGTTGACGCGATCAGTGCCGACGATGTCGCGGGCGACGTCGGCGGCGATGCCTGCCTCGCGCGCATGGTTCATCGTCACCGGATACATCCGCGTGTACTTCGTCTCGGCCGAACCGCCATAGGCGCGGGCGATGCTGTCGGCGACTTCGCCGATGCGACGCTCGACGAGATCACGCACCTCGGGGTCGAGCGTGCGCACGGTGCCGGCGAGCTCGGCGACTTCAGGGATGATGTTGAAGGCGGTGCCGGAGTGGAATTGGGTGATCGAGATGACGGCCGACTTCAGCGGATCGACGTTGCGCGCGACGATCGACTGCAGCGCACCCACGATCTGCGAGCCGATCAGCACGCTGTCGACCGATTTGTGCGGACCTGCGCCGGCATGGCCGCCCTTGCCGCGGACGGTGATCTGGATGTTGTCGGAGGAGGCGAGCATTGGGCCGGGCGTGGTCGCGAAATGTCCTTCGGGCAGGTTCGGCATGTTGTGCATGCCGTAGACCTCCTGGATATTCCAGCGCGTCATCAGCCCGTCCTCGACCATGGCCTTGCCGCCGCCGCCGCCTTCCTCGGCGGGCTGGAAGATCATCACGGCCGTGCCATCGAAATTGCGCGTCTCGGTCAGGTACTTTGCAGCGCCCAGCAGCATCGCGGTGTGGCCGTCATGGCCGCAGGCGTGCATCTTGCCGGGCACCTTTGACGCGTAAGGCACGCCTGACGTCTCCATGATCGGCAGCGCGTCCATGTCGGCGCGCAGGCCGATGGTCTTGCCGGAGGCCGACTTGCGGCCGCGGATCACGCCCACCACGCCGGTGCGGCCGATGCCCGTCACCACCTCGTCACAGCCGAACTCGCGCAGCTTGTCCGCGACGATGCCGGCGGTGCGGTGGACTTCGTAGAGCAGCTCGGGGTTCTCGTGGAAGTCATGGCGCCAGGCGGCCATTTCGTCGGAGAGGGCGGCGACGCGGTTGACGATGGGCATGGGGTGATCCGTTTTTTGTTGTCGTTTGTAGGGTGGGTTAGCGTAGCGTAACCCACCACTGTTTGTCTCCGCGGGAGCGAAAGAGGTGGGTTACGCCCAGCGGACTGCGCTTCGCGCAGGCCGCAAGGCTAACCCACCCTACTACGATCCTACGCTTCCCCGAACACGCGCTTGAAGATCGTCTCGACGTGCTTGAGATGATAGCCGAGGTCGAACTGCTCCTCGATCTCGGCGTCGGTGAGATATTTCTTCACCTCACTGTCCTTCTTCAGGAGCTGGAGGAAGTCGCCTTCGCCGCGCCAGACCGGCATGGCGTTGCGCTGCACCAGCTTGTAGGCGTCCTCGCGGCTGGCGCCCTTCTGGGTCAGCGCCAACAGCACGCGCTGCGAATGCACGAGGCCGCCGAGGCGGTCGAGGTTCTTCTGCATGTTGGCGGGGTACACCAGGAGCTTGTCGATCAGGCCGGCGAGGCGCACCAGCGCGAAGTCGAGCGTCACGGTGGCATCAGGGCCCATCATGCGCTCGGCGGAAGAGTGCGAGATGTCGCGCTCGTGCCAGAGCACGACGTTCTCCAGCGCCGGCGTGACATAGGCGCGCACCATGCGGGAGAGGCCGGTGAGGTTCTCCGACAGCACCGGGTTGCGCTTGTGCGGCATTGCGGAGGAGCCTTTCTGCCCCTCCGAGAAGAACTCTTCGGCCTCCAGCACCTCGGTGCGCTGCATGTGGCGGATCTCCACCGCGATGCGCTCGATCGAGGACGCGATCACGCCGAGCGTCGAGAAATACATGGCGTGACGGTCGCGCGGGATCACCTGCGTCGAGATCGGCTCGGGCACGAGTCCCATGGCTTTCGCCACGTGCTCTTCGACGCGCGGGTCGATCTGCGCAAAGGTGCCGACCGCGCCGGAGATGGCGCAGGTCGCGACCTCCTTCCGCGCCGCGATCAGGCGCTCCTTGGCGCGCGTGAACTCGGCATAGGCATAAGCGAGCTTGAGGCCGAAGGTCACGGGCTCGGCATGGATGCCGTGGCTGCGGCCGATGGTCGGCGTCATCTTGTGCTCGAAAGCGCGCTTCTTCAGGGCGGCGAGCACCTTGTCGAGGTCGGCAAGCAAGAGGTCGGCGGCGCGGGTGAGCTGGACGTTGAGGCAGGTGTCGAGCACGTCGGAGGAGGTCATGCCCTGGTGCACGAAACGCGCCTCGGGGCCGACGATCTCGGCGAGGTGGGTGAGGAAGGCGATGACATCGTGCTTGGTCTCGCGCTCGATCTCGTCGATGCGGGCCACGTCGAAGATGGCGTCCTTGGCCTTGGCCCAGACCGTCCTGGCGGCCTCCTTGGGAATGGTCCCGAGCTCGGCGAGCGCGTCCGCCGCATGCGCCTCGATCTCGAACCAGATCTTGAACCGGGTCTGCGGCTCCCAGATCGAGGCCATTTCCGGGCGGGTGTAGCGGGGGATCATTTGACGGCTCCAGCAAGGTAGGCGGGCGGCCCCAAGGGGCTTTGCCGGCCAAAATGTTTTTTACGCCGTGATTTAGCAGAGCAGGCAGGGCGAAACAAACGGCGGGGGCGAGGTAGCGGGGGATGATTGGACCGAGCAGGCCAGCTAGCGCCCAGGCCGGCTGGGCGGTCCCCACCGGGACCTGGGCTGGGCGGCCGTAAAAAATCAGCGGTCAATCACGGATCATTGACTGACAGATATTGAAATCTGTCAGCGAGACGTGTATATCCGTTCTCGGACGCTCCGGTTGGGTGTCCCGCGACAGCCCCGGGGAGCCCGACATCCGAACCAAGCTCGGATCGGAGGGCAAATCGAAGAACGGGGGACCGCGGACGAATGGAGACTTAAGACAATGACGACCGAAATCCTCAATTTCACCGGCGTGATTGGGCATTGGCTCAATTTGCTGGTGGCGCGCCAGATCGCGGCGCAGGCTGCAAAACTGCCTCATTAAGGCATAGGCTTTCCGAACGACCGGCCAGGGCGCTTCGGAAGCAGCCCTACTGCCGGGTAACTGAGCCCCAAACGGGAACATGGTGCTGGCATGAATGAAGCCGTTATCTTGACGCCGGAGCGGATCCTCGAAGTCACCGAGGATGTGCTCAGGCGTTACGGGCTCGCCAAGGCCACCGTGGTCGACGTTGCCCGTGCGCTCGATGTGAGCCACGGCAGCGTCTATCGCCATTTCCCCAGCAAGGCCTCGCTGCGCGAGGCTGTTGCCAAGCGCTGGCTCGACCGCATCGACGCCCCGTTGCTGGCGATTGCCAAGGAGCAGGGGGCGGCGTCTGACAGGCTCGACCGCTGGCTGCGCACGCTGTTCGCCGCCAAGCGTTCGCGCGTGCTCGACGACCCCGAGATGTTCGAGACTTATCTGACCCTGGCGCGCGAGGCCTGTGCGGCCGTCAAATGTCACAAGGACACCATGATCGACCAGATCGCGGCGATCCTGACCGATGGCGTGAAGCAGGGCGAATTCGCCGTGGGTGACGTGAAGGCGACCGCGCGCGCGATCTTCGATGCGACCGTGCGCTTCCACCATCCGGCCCATGCCGACGAATGGAAGGACGCCGATCTCTCTGTGCGCGTCGATGCAACGCTCGCGCTGCTGCTGCGCGGGCTGAAGGCGGCCTAAGGCCGCAGGATAAGGCCGCAGGACCCATTCAGTCCCGGTTGCGGCCAATCAACCTTTCGTCTTGTCGAGAGCGGCGCCGTCGCGAAGCGAGGGCGAGGAGACCGCATGTCTTCGCGGGTGGAAGGCAGGATCGGACGATGGCACGACCGGCGGACTATCCGGATATGCATTGACTGCGATTTCGACGGCGTCCTTTGACCGCTTTCGAAGGCGGTAGAATGTTAGCTCCTGATCGAACATCGGGCAGCGAAAGTGGACGACGGCTGTGTCCGGCAGGCGGCAAAGTTCGTCGATGAGCTCGCCTACTGTGATGATCGGGGGATGGTCGACGGCTTTGGGGTGACCCTTACTCATGACCCTTTACTCCTTCACTGCCGTACTAACCGGAGCCGGATCGGCTCCGTTCCAATGTCGTTCAGCAGATTGAGAGGTTTCGACAAGGCAGTGTGGCAGCTTTGCTGCTAGATCCTCGTCAGCCCGCAGGTCGCGGCGAGCCGCACGAGCTGCGCATCCGTGCGCGCGCCGGTCTTCGACTTGATCAGGTAGTGATAGTTCTGCACCGTCTTGACGCTGAGATTGAGATGCGTGGCGATCTCTTCGGTGGTGGCGCCGCCGGCGAACTGGCGCAGGATCTCGATCTCGCGCTCGCCCAACTGGTCCAGCACCGAGCCGGTGGGGGACAGGCTGTCCTCGGCCAGAATATGCGCGATGTCGTCGCTCATGGCGCGCTCGCCGCGCGCCACGTTGCGGATGGCGTGCACCACGGCCGACGGTTCGCTGCTCTTGGTGACGAAGCCGGAGGCTCCGGCGCCGAAGGCGGCCTTCACCAGCACGGCTTCGTTGTGCATGGTGAAGACGAGGATCCGCGCCCGCGGGCTGCGCGCGCGGATGTTGCGGATCGCTTCCAGCCCGCTCGCGCCGGGCATCGAGATATCGAGCACGACGACATCGGGGTCGTGCGCCTTGAAGGCGCCGTAGGCATCTGCTGCGTTGTCGGCTTCCGCCACGACGCGCAGATCGCCCTGGCTCTCCAGCACGCGCCGATAGCCTTGCCGCACGATCGGGTGGTCGTCGACCAGCAGCACGGAGATGCCTGTTGCTGCAACCTCGCTCATTCCGGCCTCACGCAGCGAGCGGGATGGTGGCGGCAACGCTGAGGCCGCCGCGTGCAGGCAGGATCGACAGCGATCCGCCGGCTGCCGTGACGCGCTCGCGGATGCCGGTCAGGCCGAAACCGGACGACTGCGCCACACGGGCCGCGTCGCCGCCGCCGTCGTCCTCGACGCGGATCAGCAGCGCATCGTCCTCGCCGGCACGGCGTTCGATGCGCAAGCTGATCTCGCGCGCCGCACCGTGACGCAGCGCGTTGGTCAGGCATTCCTGTGCCACGCGATAGGCTGTGGTGGCCGCCGGGCCGCGGATGTCAGTGAGGTCACCCCTGAGATCGAGCTGGATCGTCGGCCGTGCCGCGCTCTGCGAGCGCCAGCTGTCGACGAGATTGACGAGGCTTGCCTCGAGCCCGAGCTCCTCGGGCAGGGGATTGCGCAGCCGCTTCAGCGCGTCGCGCAGCGAAGCCATCAGATGATGGGTGGCCTGCGAGATCATGCGCGCATCCTGTGCGATCCCGGTGGCCTTGTTGTCCTTCGTGCTCGCTGCTTCGATTGTGTTGGCGAAGGCGAGAATGGCGGAGAGATTCTGCCCGAATTCGTCGTGCAGCTCGCGGGCGAGGGCGCGGCGTTCGTCGTCGCGGATCTCGATCAGGCGCCGCGTCAGCGCGGCGCGCTGTTCGGTGGCTTCCTCCAGCCGGCCGCCGAGTTCGCCGACGGCGCTGCCGATCATCGCCAGCTCCATCGAGCGGAAGCGCGGCAGCTTGGTGCGATATTGACCGCGCGCCATGCGCTGCAAGGCGGTCACAATCGCGCGCGCAGGCGCCAGCGCATGTGCGATCGCCAGCGACGCCAGCAGCGCAATCGCCGCCGCCATCAATAGCGCGACATCGATCACGTTGAGGATGTACTCCCAGGCCAGCGAGACGGCCGCCGCGCCGTCCGGCGTCGCGACAACCGTCCCGGCGGCCGCCGCGCGGGGGCTGACAGGCCGTACCGCCTCGGCATGGCTGCCGAGGATGGTGGGCACAATGGCGGCGAACCAGCGCGGCGGCGTCTTGCCAAGCCCCTCGCTCTGGCCGCAGAGCGGCTTTTCGAATGCCGCGGCCGGCTGGAACTCGACGCAAACGCCGGGCGAAATCAGCTTCATCGTCTCCAGCGTGCGCCAGTCCGTAACCGGCAGAAGATGCTCGCGCGCTCTGCTGCTGCGCAACAAGAGCTCGCGCCAATACAGTGCCTGTAGCGCCTGCGCGACCCGCTGCGCCGAGGCCGCAGTCGCCCGATCGACGCTGCGATAGGCGTCGAATGTGGCCCACACGGTGGCGGCTCCAAGGCAGAGCACGACGATGAGCAGCAGACGGGCGACAAGCTGAAGCACGAGGCGCATGCGATCACCCCCGACATTTGGTAAGGTCAGCCTAACAACGCCGCCGCGGCTTGCCAATTGCTTTGCCAATTGCAGGAGTGGGCCGGATTGCAGCTCGGGCAAATTTCCCAAGCCGGATTGGGCATGGGTCTTTGGACCGGGCGCGGCGGCTTTGATCTAATCGGGCAGGAATCTTCCTAGGGCCAGTCTTTGCAGGCCAATCGTTGCGGGCCGGGAGCAGTGCAGCATGAGTTCAATGACGATTGGACCGATCGCGGGGACCACGGCCGACCCGTCCGAGCGCAGCGCGCTGCTGTTCTGGATGATCTTCACCGGGCTCTCGATCTTCGCCGTCGTGCTGCTGTGGCGGTTCGGCCTGATCCATCTGATGCTGAC
Organism: Bradyrhizobium sp. USDA 4354; assembly: GCF_054060315.1. Lineage (NCBI taxonomy): Bacteria > Pseudomonadati > Pseudomonadota > Alphaproteobacteria > Hyphomicrobiales > Nitrobacteraceae > Bradyrhizobium > Bradyrhizobium sp. USDA 4354. The sequence continues at coordinate 4,458,217 of NZ_JBSSDC010000001.1, forward strand.
CTCGGACCGCACCTACATATCGAGCGTCATCGCGGTGCTCTACGTCTTCACCTGCGGCCATTGCTTCCTGCGAACGCGGGCGATCGCGCGCGAAGGGGCAGCGGCGCGGCGCTGCCGCGCGATGCTGTCGGCGGTCGGTGGCAGCAAGGCGCTCGATGCGAGCGCGTCGGGGCTGCCGCGCGGCCTCGTGCGCGATCACATCGAGAGCCTGGTGACCAAGGCCGCCGCGCAGGACTACCGGCCGGTCGACCAGACACTGCTGCTGCGGACGCTCGCCGACCGCTTGCGTGGCTCCAACGGATTCGGGGCCTTTGTCTCCGACTCGCTGATGAAGCTCGGCCTGCTCGGCACCATCATCGGCTTCATCATCATGCTGGCGCCGATCGCGGGGCTGGATGCCGCTGACAAGGTCGCGATGCGCTCTTCGATGGGCTTGATGAGCGACGGCATGGCGGTCGCGATGTACACGACGCTCGCCGGCCTCGTCGGCTCGATCCTGGTCCGCATCCAGTACTATATGCTGGACGCCGCGACCCAGCGGGTGTTCTCGGACGCGGTGGTGCTGACCGAGACCTATGTGACGCCGGTGCTGGAGCGCAAAGGTTCTGGTGCGCGGTCATGATGGATGATTTCGGTCTCTATCCGCGTGAGGAGCCGTTCGATCCGCTTGGCGTGATGCTGTTCAAGGCGCTCCAGGTGATCGCGTTCCTGTTTTTCCTCGCGCTGCTCGCGGTCTCCCCGGATGCCAAGGACGGCAAGATCGACTCCAAGGCGGAGTTCATGATCACGCTGGACTGGCCGGACAATCACCCCGACGATCTCGACCTGTTCGTGCAGGACCCCGCCGGCAACATTGCCTGGTATCGCCACCGCGAGGCCGGCTTCCTCACGCTCGACCGCGACGACCGCGGCGGGGCCAACGATTTCATCATGGTCGCCGGCAAGAAGATCGCCTCGCCGATCCGCGAGGAGATCGTCACGGTGCGCGGCATCCTCGCCGGCGAATACACCGTCAACGTCTCGCATTTCGTCGCCACGACCGGCGAGGCTGTGACGGCCAATGTGAAGGTGCAGAAGCTCAATCCGACCGCGCAGGTGATCTTCGACAACAAGTTCACGCTGGACCACACCGGCGACGAGAAGACCGCGGTACGATTCCGCATTGATGCCGAAGGCAAGGTCGTCAATGTCGATCAGCGGCCGAAATCGCTGCTGGAGACGTTTCGCAGCAGCTGGCGCAACGGCGGCGATCTCGACCCCAGGACCGGTGTGAGCAGGAACGCTGCGAGGGTACGCCGTGACTAGCCTGCAAACGGTCATCCTCACACTGTCGGTCGCCTACGCCGTCATCGGCGCGCTGCTGCTGGTCGTGCTGGTCTATGCACGCCTGCACTGGTCATTGAAGGCGGTCGCCGTGATCGTGACCAGCACCTTCTATATCGTCAGTTTCACCGAGATGCGCGGGCTGCTTGGCTGGGCCAGCTCCGACCGGATGCCGGCCACTTTCAAGCTGCTGAAAGCCCGCATTGTCGAGCCGCATTCGCTTCAGGGCGATCCCGGCTCGATCTATTTCTGGGTCGAGGCGCTGGACGAGGACAATCGCCCGAGCGGCATCCCGCGCGCCTTTCGTGTGCCCTACAACGACAGACTGGCCGACAAGACCCATGCCGCGGAGAACGAGATCGCGGCCGGACATCCGCAGGGGGGGCGTGCGGCCGATTTCGGCGGCGGCGACGGCAGCCTGATCGACATGGTCCGGGAATATGTGACGCCCAAGACGATTCTGGAGACCAGCGGCGGCGATTCCTCGACCGGCGAGTTCAATGCGCCGCCGGCCGGCGCCCAAGGCGCGGTGTTCACCCCGATTCCGCCGCCCCGGATGCCGCCGAAGGACGAGCAATAGGTGATTGGACTTAGTTCTCTTGCCGGGGCTGAGCTTGAGCAGGGAACCTAATCTCGAATATTGGGTCGTCGGCCCACTCAAAGTGCTCACAAATCTGAATACGAAGCGTTCCGGTGGTCGGCTCAACCGTATCAAAATTGACAGTTACAAAATTATCTGACCGATCGACCTTACCGAGGCGGACCTCAACCAAAGCCCTTGCCGAGAACAACCACGCGACGCCCGGACTGAAGTCCGCCGCAAACAAATCCACCCTGTCTAATGTTCCAAGATAGGACGCGCCAGAGGTCGCGATTGGATGGTGCTCGATCCTTAGCGGAGGACGTTCATTGGCAGGAGCACGCATGATTGTGCGGATTATGCGTGCCTCCGCTTTCTGCGACAGGACCAATATTGGGTTTGAGCCGATTTGGCTGACCAATGGAGCGATCTCGTTCCAAAATTGAGCTGTCTCTAGTCCAGTGCGCGTGGCGAACGGGGTCCTTGCTCGTTGTTGAAAACTGTGCCACGCGCGCCTCCCAGCGAGGTCGCGAAAACGCTCTACAATCTGGTCGAAATCCGGGGATTGGCTCTCCATTTGAGGTTCGATCCACTGCGTTCGGGAAAGCCCCTTAAAAGTGACTTCGCGTGGTTCAACGGCATCGTTCTCTGACGCAGGAACTGTTTTTACATTCCGAAAGAATGGAACCTCAAATGGCTCGTTGAAGAGAGCGAATTCAATGTCCGAACGAATCCGCTCGACCTTTTTGTGGTCTATCGGTCTGGTTCGTATGCGCTCCAGGCGGATATCTTCAATGATACTCCTAGTGGCGCTCAGAAGTCCGCGAAGTTGCTCAACGGACGTTTCTGGGCGCTGTTCGCTGGCGAGTAGCGATATGCCACGATTGAGCTTCGTAGGCGGTTGATCGAGAAAGGCGTTCATGTGTTCAAGTTGGCGGATGACATTGCGTAACGAACGGTCCCCGCCGGGAAGTACGTCTTCCTGTTTGGCTAGTTCTGTTACCCTATCTAAGAGCGATCGATCAGCGTCATGAGGCACGGAGGCGGCCAACATGGCAACGAAAGACTGTGAGAGGCCGTCGCGATCGTGGAGCGTGGACGGAGAGTACACACGGCCGGGAACGACGCGGCGTTCGGTCATGTTGTCTAGCGTGCGAACTAGATTGTTTAGCTCCCCTGCATACATTCCGCTTGCTTCAGCAAAATCGTATCGAAGTATGTCAAGGAAGATCGAGCGGAAGTTCAGTCGCCGCCTCGCTCGATGGTCGTGTTCTTCAGCTCCTTCTCCATGGAGGAGCGATGCTGCCGTTCGCCCCCCGATTTCGCCCGATTGCTTTCCTTCGACGCTCCAAAACAGAAGTAGCGCTGCCGTTAATAGAACTACGTCATCGTGTGCGCCATCGAGAACGGCGGAAAAAAGTCGGCTGGGTGACGGCGAGGGCATGTAGTCGTACGTAAGTTTGGAAGCGTGTCGGCTTGCCTGCGACCAGTCAAGGTTCATAATGTCAGGAAACAATAGTCGCCGCCACTTCAGGTCGATGCTCTCGTCAAGCCGATAGGATAACGAATACCGCCATCTCAATAGCGATTCACGAAACAAGGTGCTCGCTATTTCATCCTCGTTCCAGACGGAGGAAGCTAGGCAATAGGCGGTATTAGACAGATGCTGCCAAAGAAAGGGCCAACTTGCTCGAAATGCACTCCAGGCTTTCGGAGCATCAGATTCGCCGCTAGTGGGCCAGTTATAAATCAACGAGACATGCTGCAGCGTTCTCTCCCAGGCGCCGACAATCTCGTGCAGAACGCTCGCGTAGGATTTGGCGTCTGAACCGGATAGGGCGAGCCGAGGTGCTGCCGCTTGTCCTTCTGATACGGTAACGGTAGTTCGCTTTGTGACCCACGCCTGAATGCGATTAATCAAAATCGCTGCCAAATCAAGAATGTTCTTTACGACATTAGGCGAGAGCTCCGAAAGCTTATGATCAAGTAGGAGCTTACTTGGCGTGTATGCTAACGAGCGAATGAAGCGATCGTCGTCGGGGAGTCGATCCATTGCGCGTGAAAAGAGTCGGCTATACTGACGTATCCACTCTAGGTGCGGAGCGTCCCAAGAATCTCCAGTCAGTTCCGCGTAGTTAAATGCGGCTCCGTCTGGCGTCCGCGACGCATACAAAGCCAAAAGAAATCGATGATAGCGGATCATTTCGCTGAGAGCGTTATCAAAGGAGACCGTCGCAAGGCGTTCGATCTGAAGCACGGTCTTGTCCGCCAGCTCCTCTAGTATTTGAGTTGGAGTAGGAAGGTTATGCGTCATCGGATGACCTTCGGAAACGGAAGGCTCGCTGCAATACGGCCTTCTCCAATCGGGTTAACCGCGCACCGCCGCGTCGTCTACACCAACCGCATTTTCCATGCATCGGGTGGTCAATGTGCGGCGTAAACCACAGTATTGGTGCTCGTTTCAAACCTGCAACGTTGTTCTCTAAAACGCCCTTGTTGGCTGCGATCGAGCGGTTGACCCAACGCCGGGCGACCCAGCGTACCCACACCATGCGAACGTCGTGGAGCGCCATCGGGTGCAAGAAGGTAGCTTCGATTTCGATAGCATCTGGCTCGCCGAAGTCGAAGCCAAAGATGACCGACGGTCCTTCATCTTCTTCGTTCTTTTCAGCGGATCGAATACCCATAAGCTTCTGGCCGCCGAGGCTGTAGAGCTGTTGTCGAAGGCGTATGGCCATTTCGCGCGGTAAGACGACGTTCGCAGTATATCTTTCGCGCAGCTGTTCTCGGGCAGATTGTTGTACAAACCGAAAGGTAGTCAAAATAAAGTAAGAAACGGCCCCGAGGTTCACGAGTAGCCACGTGAGATGTAAGCCGAGCAACCCGAGCTTAAAGACCTGCAGCTCGGTGCCGAGCGACAGCCGATGAAGCAGAAACTGCAAAGGCCACAAAAGCTGCAAACAAAGCACAGCAAGAAGTGCCATGCAGCTAGCTACAATCTCGAATGAAAGTGACTCGTGATAGTATAGTTTGACGTCAGACTCTGCGCCCTCTCGCTGGGATACGAGCGTCACAAGCGCAAGCGCGAGCGATACCACGCCCAGTAGGCCAACTTGTGTACTGATCAGATAGCTCGAAACATTAAGTACAAGCGCTTTGATGTCTGGCCCCGGCGGACCGGATGTGGTCCAAGTGGGCAGCCACTCTGGTGCTGCCCAGGCTGCAAGCACTTCAATCGAGCCCGCAAGCAGATCGAGAAGGAAGTAGAGGGCAAAGAATTTCCAGAATGTGCCAAGTCGGAAATAGCGGCGTAGCACCCGCACAGCTAGCCCATAGCGCACGCGCAATGCCGCCGGATTCTCGCGAGTATGATTCCGAATTTCCCGCCGAACCCAGCGATTGATGCTCCCAGTCCAGCCACCTTGGCGCCAGTCAACCATAGTCTTCCCCACCAAGCAGTAAGATAGCCAATGCAAGGTGTTTGCGCGAGGGGAGGCAATTCACCTTTCCGGCGGCTGCACACAGCTTTAGCGATAGCGCCTCGCGGACCGAAATCACCGTTAAGGTCTTCGCTGGAAAATTGAACTTGACTGGCGCATCCTCTTGACCTCCCTCAATTTGGCCTTATCGGCCTCCAATAAGAATTTGAGGGTGGAGGGTGCGTGCTTCTCGCTGTCTTCTCGGATATCCACGGCAATCGGCAAGCCTTCGAGGCCTGCCTGAAGGTTGCCCGCGCCAAGGGAGCGGAACGGTTTGTCCTGCTCGGCGATTTCGTCGGCTATGGCGCCGATCCGGAATGGGTGGTGGACACCGCGATGGAGCTCGTTGCGCAGGGCGCCGTCGCGGTGCGCGGCAATCATGACCAGGCGGTCAATTCCTCGGCCGAAACCATGAACGCCGAGGCGCAGATCGCGATCGAATGGACCCGCGGCCGGCTCGACATTGCGCAGCGGCGGTTCCTGGCTGAATTGCCGATGCTGGTGGAGGACGACGGCCGCTTGTTCGTCCACTCGGAAGCCTCTCACCCCCAGCGCTGGCACTATGTCCGCTCGACGGTGGAGGCCGCCAAGAGCCTGATCGCGACGTCTGCCCATGTCACGTTCTGCGGCCACATCCATCGCCCCGCGCTCTATTCGATGTCGGTGACGGCGAAGATGACGAGCTTCGTGCCGAAGACCGACGTCCCCGTGCAGCTGCTGCGCGGACGGCAATGGCTCGCCGTGCTCGGCTCCGTCGGCCAGCCCCGCGACGGCGATCCGTCGGCAGCCTTCGTGTTGTTCGACACCGAGTCGTGCCAGATCACCTATTGCCGCGCGCCCTATGACATCGCGACCGCAGCGAGCAGGATCCGCGACAACGGGTTGCCGTCCTGGCTGGCCGATCGGCTGTCGCAGGGGCGCTGACGGCGATGCCGAAACCCCTGGTCAAATCAGGCGCGGAGATCGACGGCTACACCATCGGTGAATGCGTGCATGCCGGCGGCATGGCGACGCTGTGGACCGTCACGCATCCCGGCATCGACGTGCCCTTGCTGATGAAGATCCCGCGGGTGTCGGAAGGCGAGGACCCCGCCGCGATCGTCTCCTTCGAGATGGAGATGATGATCCTGCCGCGGCTTGCGGGTCCGCACGTGCCGGCCTGCTTCGGCACCGGTGATTTCGCCCGCCAGGCCTATGTCGTGATCGAGCGCATCCCAGGCGCCACGCTCTACAAGCGGCTCCCTGACCTGCCGCTGCCTTATGACGAGGCGCGGCAGCTCGTCGCCAGGATCGCAACGGCGCTTGCGGACTTACACCGGCAGAACGTGATCCATCACGACATCAAGCCGAGCAGCATCATGTTCCGCGACAGTGGCGAGGCCGTGCTGATCGACTACGGCCTGTCGCATCACAACCATCTGCCGGATCTCCTGCAGGAGGAATTCCGCCTGCCTTACGGCACCGCGCCCTATATGGCACCCGAGCGGCTGCTCGGGGTGCGCGACGATCCGCGCAGCGATCTGTTTTCGCTTGGCGTGCTGCTCTATTTCTTCACCACGGGCGAGCGGCCGTTCGGCGAGGGCGAGACGCTGCGCGCGATGCGGCGCCGGCTCTGGCGCGACCCGCATCCGCCGCGGAAGCTTCGTCCGGATTATCCGCCCTGGCTCCAGGAGGTGGTGCTGCGGTGCCTGGAAATCGAGCCGGTGTGGCGCTATCCGACCGCGTCACAGCTCGCCTTCGATCTCGCCCATCCGGATCAGGTCAAGCTCACCGCGCGTTCGGAGCGGCTGAAGCGTGACCCGCTCAGCGTCGCCTGGCGGCGCCGCTTCAACCAGGGCGCCATGGCGCCGCGCGCGAAATCGGATGTCGCCGCGCAGATCGCATCGAGCCCGATCCTCGCCGTCGCGCTCGACACCGTGGAGGGCGCACCGGAGCTCAACGAGGCGCTGCGCGTCACCACCGAGCGCATCCTCGCCACGCTGCCCTCGGCACGGCTTGCCTGCGTCAACGTGCTCAAGCTGAACCGGATCGCGATCGACCGTACCCTGGACGAGCAGGGCTCCAACAAGCACATCGACCGCCTGGTCGCGCTCAGGCACTGGGCGACACCGCTCAAGCTGGATGAGAGCCGGCTGTCGGCTCATGTGCTGGAGGCGGTCGATCCCGCCGCCGCGATCCTGGAGTTCGCCGAGGCTAACCAGGTCGACCACGTCATCATCGGCGCGCGGCAGAGCTCGTTCAGGCGCACGCTGCTCGGCAGCGTCTCGGCCAAGGTGGCCTCGGAGGCGAGCTGCACCGTCACCGTGGTGCGGCCGCCGCGGATGGCTGGGGACGCCGGCGGGTCGGAGGCCAGCGAAATGGCAGGCTAGGCGGCCTGGCGCCTTGCGGAGCGGATCAGGCCGCTTGGGCGGAGTGGGCGGCGCGCCTGCGGCGGATCGGCCAGGAGAATTGCGGGCCGGGTTCGCCGTGATCTGCGCCGCCGCCAAAATACTGGATGATCTCGCGGCAGGGCTCGCAATTGAACAGGTTGCGCGACGCGGACGCCTTGGTCATTTCCTTCAGGCAGTTCGGGCAATGCGGTTTCATGGGGCGGTCCGGGAAAGAAGTCTCAGTGTCGGCGCTGCGAGGCAATTGAACGATCGAGGTCCGAATTGTCGAGCCCGGCATCATTGTCCAGCGTGCCGTCGGCGCGCTCGAGGCGGCCGAAGAAATAGTCGAGGTTCGGATGCGGGCGCCGTGGAATACGGCACCTGCGCTTCGGCTGACGTTTCACGAGTGCGAGCAGCATGGCATCACCCACGGCGGCGATGAAGGTGGATGATGCGAGCAGAGGATGCGGCCATCACCGGTCGCGCCACGTAGAGGCTGCGAGCTGCAATCGCCGCATTGAATCCGAACCACAACGCTACGCCAGTCCAAATCAGGGTCGTCGTCATGATGTGCTCCCGTCAAAAGCAGGCAGGAGTCACTTGCGGTGATTTGCGCGAATCAGTGAAGTCCGGATGAGTACGGATCAGGATTGCAATTTTAGGCTTTGCGCGCTGCAGCACCCGTGAACGCCACAGGATTTCTGCTCGTCCGCCTGCACCGCTTGATCCAAGTCAAATCGCTTCGCCGCGGGCCCCCAGTGCCGCATTGCGGATCGCGGCGATGTTGGTCTTGTAGGATTCCAGCGTGCCGCCCCTGAACACCGAGGTGCCGGCGACGAAGGCGTTGGCGCCGGCCGCGGCGAGCGCGCCCGCAACATCGGGGCCGACGCCGCCGTCGACCTCGATATCGATCGGACGACCCGCCGTCATCGCGCGGATGTCGCGGATCTTGCCGATCGCGGAGGGGATGAAGGCCTGGCCGCCGAAGCCGGGATTGACCGACATCACCAGCACGAGATCGACAAGGTCGAGGACGTATTCGAGCGCGCTGATCGGCGTTGCCGGATTGAGCGAGACGCCGGCCTTCTTGCCGAGCGCGCGGATCGCCTGAAGCGAGCGGTGCAGGTGGGGACCCGCCTCCGCATGCACGGTGATGTGGTCGCAGCCGGCCTTCGCGAAGGCCTCGAGATAGGGATCGCAGGGCGAGATCATCAGATGCGCGTCGAAGATCTTCTTCGTGTGCGGGCGCATCGCCTTGATGATGTCGGGGCCGTACGAGATGTTGGGAACGAAATGTCCGTCCATCACGTCGAGATGGATCCAGTCGGCGCCGGCGGCATCCACCGCGCGCACCTCCTCGCCGAGCTTCGAAAAGTCCGAGGCCAGGATCGAGGGCGCGATGGCCAGGGGGCGGGGGGTGAAGGATTGGGTCATGGCGCGTTTTCCCGTGGCGGTCGGACGACGAATGGCCTCGCCTAACATGGGCCTCCGCGGCGGGCAATGCAGGAGGGGCGGGCTTCCTGTGGGCGGAAATTTCTGCCGCGACCGGCATGAATTGCCGATGTTCCCGCGGCCTGCAAAGCGTGGTGAATGCGGATTTCATTGAGCTTTTCGCGATGGCACGTCGCTTGCTGATTTCCTTGCAGAACATTGGCCGCGGCATGCCGCATCGGTTGGAGTTGTGCAATGTTGTTCGCCCTTGGTGCGGTATCGAGCGCGCTCGACGCGATCCAGTCGCTGACCAGCTCGAAATCGTCGTCGGCGACGGACAAGACGGGATCCTCGCAGAGCGCCCCGATCAATCCGTTCGCAATCGATAGCGGTAGCAGCAGCACGACCGGCGCGACCTCGTCGGTCAATGCGGGCAGATATCCGCAGATCTCGCCGGAGACGATGAACGCGCTGTTCGCGGCGCAGAGCCAGTCGGCCGACGGCTCGGCCTCGTCGAGCTCGGCATCCTCGACGTCGAAGAGCCGGGAGGCTGCCCTGAAGGACCTGTTCTCGCAGATCGATGCGGACGGCGACGGCAAGATCACCAAGTCCGAGTTCGAGGGCGCGCTCGGCGCGGGCGGCACAAACCTGACCCAGGCCGACGACGTGTTCTCGAAGATGGATGCGAATGCGGACGGCAGCATCAATCTCGGAGAGATGACGAAGGCGCTGAGGGGCGGCCACGGCCACCAGCAGACGCTCGGTGCCGGCGGCTCGGGCGACGGTTCGGAGTCCTCGTCGCAATCCGGCGGCGGCTCGACTTCGACCACGACGATCAATGCCGACGGCTCGACCACCACCACCGTCACCTATGCCGACGGGTTCAAGATGTCGACAACGGTCCCTGGCGCAAACTCTTCCGGTAGTTCGGCTTACGATCTGTTCGCGCAACTGATGCGGCAGCAAGGCGGGCAGGGACAGGGCGCCTCAGCGGCCGCCGGCTTGTCGATGAGCGTGTGACTTTTCACCTCGCCCCGCTTGCGGGGAGAGGTCGAATTCGAGCGTAGCTCGAATTGAGGGGGCTCTCCGCGAGTCTAGCTCTCACCGCCCCCGCGGAGACTCGCCCTCACCTCGACCCTCTCCCCGCAAGCGGGGCGAGGGAGCGCGCCGTCGCCGCGGCTATCCGCCGAACCGGTCCTTCCAAGCCGCCTGAGCGCCCGCGAACGGTAGCGCCGTCGCGCTGTACACACCGCGCGCGATCGCGCGTGCGACCACGTTGGCGGCGATCGTGCCGAGCTCGGTGAGACCAACCAGCGGCTCGATCGGCTTTTCGCACGTGGCGGCGGCAAACAGCACGTCGCCGTCGGTCGGCGCGTGCACCGGATAGATCGCGCGGGCGAAGCCGGTATGGGCGATCATCGCGAGCCGCTTGGCTTGGGGCTTGGTCAGCACCGCATCGGTGACGACGGCGCCGATGGTGGTGTTCTCGCGCGCGCTCGCCGCAGGACCGCCCTTGATGCGCATGAGGAGCATGTCCTCGGTGAACTTGTCAGGCAGGCCGCGTCCACCGAACTCGCCGTCCACCTCGAACGGCGCCGCCCAGAACCACGGACCGTTGCCGACGGTGACGCTGCCCACGGCGTTGACGGCGACGATTGCTGCGACCTTGATTCCGCTCGGCGTCACCGCCGACGCCGAGCCGAGGCCGCCCTTGAACGTCGCGGTGGTGGCGCCGAAGCCGGCGCCGACGCTGCCAAGCGCGAAGTCCGCGCTGGTGGCGGCGGCCGCTGCGGCGTAGCCGAGGTCGCGATAGGGCGAGAAGCGTCCCCAGGCCTTGTCGCCGCCATTGAGCAGGTCGAACAGGATCGCCCCCGGCACGATCGGGATCAGCGCTTCGCGAACCCGGTGGCCGCGGCCCTGCTCGGCGAGCCAGGCCTGCACGCCGCCGCCGGTATCGAGGCCAAAGGCAGAGCCGCCCGACAGCGCGATCGCGTCGACGCGCTCGACGGTGTTGGCAAGATCGAGCAGTGCATCCTCGCGTGTGCCGGGGCCGCCGCCGCGAACGTCGATCGCGGCGATCGCGGGAGAATCGAAGATGATTGCGGTCGCGCCGGAAGCGACTTTCGCGTCTTCGGCATGGCCGACCCGGGCGCCGGCGATATCGGTGAGAAGGTTCTTCAAGACGGCCTCGTCGTTGAGAGCAATTCGCGATCTGCGATAGCGCAGTGATGCCGCAGGCTCAACTGGCGAGCGCGGTTCTCAGCATCTTGGCGAGCTCGGACTTGCGATAGGGCTTTGCCAATAGCAGCACGCCGGAATCCAGCCGGCCGTGATGGACGATGGCGTTTTCGGTGTAGCCCGAGGTGAACAACGTCTTCAAGTCGGGGCGGCGCCGGGCCGCTTCGTCTGCAAGCTGGCGGCCGTTCATGTTGCCGGGCATGATGATGTCGGTGAAGAGCAGGTCGATGGTCTCGTCGCTGTCGATGATATTGAGGGCCTCGGCGCCGTTGGCGGCCTCGAGCGCGGTATAGCCGAGGCTCTTGACCTGCGTCACGACATACTGCCGCACCAGCGCATCGTCCTCGACGATCAGGATCTTCTCGTTGCCGCCGGTGATGGGCACGTTCTGGAGTGCCTCGAACTCGGTCTCCTGCACCCCGGTCGAGCGCGGCAGGTAGATCTTCACGCTGGTGCCGTGGCCTTCCTCGCTGTAGATCTTGATGTGGCCGCCCGACTGCTTGACGAAGCCGAACACCATGCTGAGGCCGAGGCCGGTGCCCTTGCCGACCTCCTTGGTGGTGAAGAAGGGATCGAAGACCCGGTCGATCACCTCCGCAGGGATTCCGCTGCCTGTGTCGCTGACCGCGATCATCACGTAATTGCCGGCGGTGACGTCGGGATTCATGCTGGCATAGCCGTCGTCGAGGAAGATGTTGCGGGTCTCCAGCACCAGGGTGCCGCCGTCTGGCATGGCGTCGCGCGCATTCAGCGCGAGATTGAGGATCGCGGTGGAGAGCTGGCCCGGGTCGACCAGCGTCGGCCACGCATCCTCGGTGAGCTGCGGCATGATGGTGATCTGCTCGCCGAGGGTGGGATGCAGCAGCTTGGCGGCTTCGAGCGCCAGCGCGTTGACGTCGATCTCGCGCGGCTGGAGCGGCTGCTTGCGGGCGAAGGCGAGCAGATGCTTGGTCAGCTGCGCGCCGCGCTCGGCGGCGTCGTCGATCAGCTTGGTGATGGCGGCAAGCTCGGGCCGGTCTGCGACCGCGTCGCTGAGAATGCCGATCGTGCCCGTGATGACGGTCAGCACGTTGTTGAAGTCGTGGGCGACGCCGCCGGTCAATTGGCCGATCGAGTCCATCTTCTGGACCTGCCGGAGCTGGGCCTCGGCGGCCTGCTTGTCGGTGAGGTCGCGGCCGATGAAGAAGTGGCGCCTCACCGGCTCGGACCAGGTGCCCATCCAGTTCAGCGTGACCTCGTGACCGTCGTAATGGTAGTAGCGCGCCTCGAAGCTGCGCTTGACCGCGCCACGACGGGCTGCGCGCATCTCGTTCCGCGTGTTCTCGAGATCGTCGGGGTGGATGAACTCGGTCGCACTGTGCCCGACCATGTCCTCGGGGCTGTAGCCGAGAATGTTCTGCACGCTCGGGCTGACCTGGACGAAATTGCCATAGCCATCGGTAACCAGGATCAGGTCCTGCGATGTCTCGAAAATGCGCTGGCGTTCCTCGGTCTCGCGGCGCAGCTTCTCTCTCGCCTGCTTTTCTTCGGTGATGTCGTGGGCGATCTTGGAGGCACCGATGATCTCTCCCTCATCGGTGCGCAGCGGTGTAATGTTCAGGACGACGTCGAGCGGGCGGCCGTCTTTCCGGATTCGGATGGTCTCGTGCTGGGCGATCGACTCGTTGCCGGCGACCCGGTTGAGGATGCTCCTGACTTCGCCCTTGCGATCCGCCGGCACGATGATCTCGATCGGCTTGCCGACGGCCTCGGCGGCGGAATAGCCGAACAGATGTTCGGCGGCCTTGTTCCAGCCGGTGATGATGCCGTCGAGCGATTTCGTGATGATGGCGTCATTGGACGACTCGACCACTGCGCCGTACAGCGCAAGACGCTTGCCGTAATAGTCGCGTTCCGAGGCCGATTGCTGGCGCAACCTCCCGACGAGGCCGACCGTATGGGCCTGAAGGCGGACATTCTCGATGAGAAGCACCGCGAGCACGAAGGTCGCCGCGGCGAGGCCGTAGAGCCGGCCGACATAGAAGCCGAGATCGAAGCGCGCGACATTGACGATCGCCGACAGTGCGATGTCGAACAGCCAGGCGCACATCACCACCATGAGCCAGACGTCGATCACCGTATGCGGCCTGCGGAACCAGAGCGAGACCAGCGCGGCGAAGCTCAGCGACCACACGAAGGATACGACGCCGATCATGGTCGCCGTATAGTGACCGTCGCGTAGCAGGACCGGCAGCAGATCGTGCTGCGCGGTGACGATCCAGGCGAAGACGATTATCGCGGCGATGACGCCAAGCACGCTGGCACAAATCGCACTGCTTGCCGCGCCGCCAACCCGCGGGCCGCCGTCCTTTTCCTTCAGCCAGGCATAACTCATCACACACAGCGGAAAGCCGGCGTGCCAGATCATGTAGAGCCAGACCGTGGTCTGCCGGCCCGCGCCAAAGAGCCCGCTTGGTGCGAACAATCCGGGAAAGGTGAGGGCATGAACCAGCGCCGCAGCAGCGGTGAAGAGATAGCCGGTCGCGAGCCACAGCAGCGCGCGGGTCCGCAAGACCGCAAATTGCGACAGCAGCAGCACTGCCGTGACGATGTCGCTTACGGCGAGCGCCGATTGATAACTCGCGACGAAGGCCGGGACCGGCAGGAGCGGGGTACCCGCGAAGGGCACGGCCGCTGCGAACAGGAGGGAGGAGACGCCGACAATCGTCAACGCTGCGGTGCGGTCGGTCGAAGTGGCCGGCAGGGTCGAAAGAAATGTGCTTCGGTCGATCGTCGCGGGCACGTCCACCTCTCGCGGGTCCGTCTTGAGCAGGGTCTTGAGCATCTCCGCTGGTCTCATTCGGCCGGCAGACCGTCATGGTAGCGGGGTCTGGCGCGCCTTGTGAAAGGAACCGGTTACGACTCTACCGAAGGTTACAGCTTACTTAATTGCGGTGGGAACACGGAATAGGGGCGGGTAAGATGCGCTTTACCGGACGGTGCAATAATGCCCCTCCGCCGCGGCGGGTTCCAGGTTTGGATCAGACGATTTGATCGATATCGGGAGTCGTTCCCAATGCCTCGTGTTCTCATCATCGACGACCAGAAGGGCGTCCGCACGATGATGGCGATGGTGCTTCGGGTCAATCGTTTCGAGGTCGAGGAGGCCGAGAGCGGTGCAGCCGGACTGAAGGCCTTCGCGGAAAGCTCTTTCGACGCGGCGGTCGTCGACATCTTCCTCGGCGACACCAGCGGCGTCGAGATCATTGCGACCCTGCGCGAACGCGCGCCGGCGCTCCCCGTCATTGCGGTATCCGGGATGACGGCGCTCGATTTCATGGACCAATCGCCTCTCCTCGCCAACGTGGTCTGCCTGCAAAAGCCGTTTCGGCCGAACGATCTCCTGCAAGCATTGCGCAAGGCCCAGGCCGCGGCCGGCGGCGAGCTGCCCGCAGCGATCTGATCCTGCCGCAAGAAGAAACGCCCCGGGGTAAGCCGGGGCGCGGTGATGATTGGAAGGCGGCCCAATGGGCCGGCAAGCGCGCTTAGGTGCCGCTGCCGCTGATCTCGGCGTAGCCGCCCTTTGCGTCCCATTTGTAGACGACGTAGTCGATCTGCTTGATGTCACCCTTGGCGTCATATTCGACCGGGCCGATCACGGTGTCCCACTTGCCGGCCTTCATCGCCGCCATGACCTTCTTGGCGTCGGTGGTGCCGGCCTTCTTGGCCGCCTGCGACCACACCTGCATCGCCGCATAGGTGTAGAGCGTGTAGCCCTCGGGGTCGATGTTCTTGGCTTTGAAGGCCTCGACGATCTTCTTCGCGGTCGGCTTGTTGCGCGGGTCGGGGCCGAAGGTGAACAGCGTGCCCTCGCCGGCGGGGCCGGTGATGGAGGCGTACTCCTTGTCGGCGAGAGCATCGCCCGCCATCAGCACGGTCTTGAGGCCCTGGTCCCGCATCTGGCGCAGGATCAGGCCGCTCTCCTGATGATAGCCGCCGACATAGACGAGGTCGATGTTGTCGCGCTTCAGGCGCGAGACGATCGCGTTGAAGTCCTTGTCGCCCTTGTTGTAGGACTCGTACATCTTCTCGGTGATGCCGGCCTTGTTGAGCGCCTTCTTGGTCTCGTCGGCAAGACCCTTGCCGTAGGTGGTCTTGTCGTTGAGGATGGCGATGTTCTTGCCCTTGAAGTTCTTGGCGATGTACTGCGCGGCGATCAGGCCCTGCTGATCGTCACGGCCGCAGACGCGAGCCACGTTCCAGAGCTTGCGCTCGGTGAACAGCGGGTTGGTCGAGGCCGGCGTAATCTGGAGCACATTGCCGTCGGCATAGGCTTCCGAGGCCGGGATCGACGATGACGAGCAATAATGCCCGGCCACGAACGGGATTTTCGCGCCGGCGATCTTCTCGGCGATCGAGCGCGCCTGTTTCGGGTCGCAAGCGTCGTCCTCGACGGAGAGCGCGAGCTTCTTGCCGTTGACGCCGCCGGCGGCATTGATATCGGCCACGGCCATCTCGGCGCCGTTCTTCATCTGGCGGCCGAAGGCGGACTCGCCGCCGGTCATCGGGCCTGCGACTGCGACGGTGACATCCTGCGCGAATGCCGCGCTCGACAGCGCAATCGATGCGCCGAATGCCAGACCGATGAGCTTCAGTGATTTCATGAGATACCTCGCGGGTGGTCGCCTGTGGACGTTGCCGGGAATGCCCGGTCAAACCGCCGCCATTCTTGAATGAATTCGAGGAGAAGTCACCGGCAAAATACGGGCATTGGCGGAGATATCTCGCCACATTCGGCCGCACTCGTCCGCCTTGGGGGCCAGGTCAGCCGTGGCGGCCGCCTTCCAGATAGGCGGCGCGAATCTCGGGGCGCTGCAACAATTCGCTGCCGGTCCCGGCCAGCGTGATCAGGCCATTGACCATGACATACCCGCGATGGGCGAGCTTGAGCGCATGGTTGGCGTTCTGCTCGACGATCAGGACGGTCAGGCCGTCCTGCCGGTTCAGGGTGCGGATCGCATCGAAAATCTGGCGTGCGATCAGCGGTGCCAGCCCGAGCGAGGGCTCGTCCAGCAGGAGCAGGCGGGGGCGGCTCATCAGCGCGCGGCCGATTGCCAGCATCTGCTGCTCGCCGCCGGACAGGGTTCCACCGCGCTGGGCATAGCGTTCCTTCAGCCGCGGAAACAGCGTGAACACGCGCTGCAGCGTCGTCTCGCGTTCGGCTTCGGTGCATCCAGTGGAGTCCGCCCCCATCTGAAGGTTCTCCGCGACGCTCATGCGCGGGAAGATGCGGCGGCCCTCGGGCGATTGCGCGATGCGCAAATGCGCAATCTCGTGGGTGGGCACGTCGGTGATGTCGCGGCCTTCATAGAGGATCTGGCCGGCGCGGGCGCGCGGCTTGCCGAAGATCGTCATCATCAGCGTCGACTTGCCGGCGCCGTTGGCGCCGATCAGGGCCACGATCTCGCCGGCATTGATCTCGACGTCGACGCCCTTCAGCGCCTCGATCTTGCCGTAGGCGGCGCGAAGACCGCGGATCGCGAGCAGGGGAGCGGGCACCGACGTCACGTCCCGCTCTCCATCACGGCCACGGCCTCATCCTCGTCGGCGCCGAGATAGGCGGCGATGACCTTGGGATCATCGCGGACCTGGCGCGGCGTGCCTTCCGCGATCTTCACGCCATGGTCCATCACCACGATTTGGTCGGAGATCTCCATCACCACCGACATGTCGTGTTCGATCAGCAGGATCGAGGTGCCGAGCTCGTCCCGGATCGAGAGCAGGAGCTCGCTCAGGGCCGCGCTCTCGCGCGCGTTGAGGCCGGCTGCGGGTTCGTCCAGGCACAACAGCGCGGGCTCGGTGCACATTGCGCGCGCGATTTCCAGCCGGCGCTGGTCGCCATAGGCGAAATTGCCGGCGGCGTCATCGGCGCGGTCGAGCAGGTTGATCCGCCTGAGCCAGTCGGTGGCGAGATCGATCGCGCGCTTTTCGGCGTCGCGGTAGGCGGGAGCGCCGACAAGGCCGAGCATGGTAAAGCCGGAGGCGCGCATCAGCGCGTTGTGCTGCGCCACCATCAGGTTTTCCAGCGCGGTCATGCCGGGGAACAGGCGGATGTTCTGGAACGTGCGCGCGACCTTGGCCTGCTTGGCGATGCGGAAATCGTTCAGCCGCTCCAGCGCGATGACCCGGCCGTCGTGGGTGAGGCGGATGGTGCCGCCGGTCGGCCTGTAAAAGCCGGTGATGCAGTTGAAGACGGTGGTCTTGCCGGCGCCGTTCGGTCCGATCAGGGCGGTGATCTTCTTCCGCTCGGCGCTGAAGGAGAGGTCCTGCACGGCGACGATGCCGCCGAAGCGCATGGTGAGCCGGTCGACGCTGAGAATCTTGTCGCCGCTCATCCGTGTCCTTCCTTGACGAGGTCGGAGGAGATCGCCTGCGCCTTGGTCAGATACACGGTCGGGGCGCGATGACCGATCAGGCCGCGCGGCCGCCAGATCATGATCAGCACCATCGACATGCCGAACACGAGCATGCGGTAGGTTTCGAGGCCGCGGAACAGCTCGAAGCCGCCGATCATGGCGAGAGCTGCGAGCGCGACGCCGAGCTGCGAGCCCATGCCGCCGAGCACGACGATGGCGAGCACCAGCGCCGATTCCTGGAAAGTGAAAGATTCCGGACTGATGAAGCCCTGGCGGGTGGCGAAGAACGCACCGGCGAAGCCGCCGAACATGGCGCCGGTCGCGAACGCCGTGAGCTTGGTGGTCGTGGTGTTGATGCCGAGCGCGCGGCAGGCGACCTCGTCCTCGCGCAAGGCCTCCCACGCCCGTCCGATCGGCAGGCGGCGCAGGCGGATCGTCACCCAGTTGGTGAGGAGCGCGAGTGCCAGGATCAGGTAGAACAGGAAGACGATGCGATGGGTCGGCGAGTACTCGATGCCGAGCTTGGCGGCGAACCCGTCATCGCTGTTGTCGAGCGGGATGCCGAAGAAGGAGGGGCGGGGAATCCCGGAGACGCCGTTCGGGCCGCCGGTCAGCTCCTGCCAGTTGATGATGACGAGGCGGATGATCTCGCCGAAGGCGAGCGTCACGATCGCGAGATAGTCGCCGCGCAGGCGGAGCACGGGGAAGCCGAGCAGCACGCCCCAGAACGCGGCGAGGATGCCGGCGAGCGGCAGGCAGATCCAGAACGACCAGCCGAAATTGGTGGCGAGCAGTCCATAGGAATAGGCGCCAACCGCATAAAAGGCGACGTAGCCTAGATCGAGCAGGCCGGCGAGCCCGACCACGACGTTCAACCCCCAGCCCAGCATCACATAGGTGAGCACGAGGATCGCGAGATCGAGGATGTAGCGCTGGTCATAGAAGATCACAGGCACCAGCAGCGTGAAGATCAGGAGCGTCGGCGTGAGGTAGCGGCCGATGAACGACATGCCGCTCTGCACTACTGGCGGCACCAGCCTTTCGGCGCCGGTCGGACCGATCCATTGCCGCAGCAGCTCGATCACGATCGAGCCGCCGAACACCACTGCGACGAGCGAGGCGAGTTCGCCGAAACGGGTCCAATAGGTGAGCTGGCCGTCGGAGCCCGCCTCGGTGCGGATGCCGACCATCAACGAGAACAGCACCAGCGCGACCAGGGCGTTGATGAAGGCGGTTTTGAGGAGGGCGGGGATGCCCGTTGCAGGTTTGGCCGTATTGGTCGAGGGAGCTGTCACGCGGCCGGTCCGTTAGACTTTTTCGACTTCGGGACGGCCGAGCAGGCCGGTCGGCATGAAGATCAGCACGACGATCAGGATCGAGAACGCCGCAACGTCCTTGTATTCGACCGAGAAATAGGCCGACCAGAACGTCTCGATCAGGCCGATCGCGAGCCCGCCGAGCATGGCCCCCGGCAGCGAGCCGATGCCGCCGAGCACGGCCGCGGTGAACGCCTTGATGCCGGCGACGAAGCCCATGAAGAAATCGACCAAGCCGTAATAGAGCAGGTACATCAGGCCGGCCACCGCAGCGAGCGCCGCGCCGATCACGAAGGTCATGGAGATGGTGCGATCGACGTCGACACCGAGCAGCGCCGCCATGGTCTGGTCTTGCTCGCAGGCGCGCATGTCGCGGCCGAGCCGGGTGCGCGACACCAGCCAGGTGAAGATGGCCAGCAGCACGATGGTGGTGATCACCACCATGATCTGGATGTTGGAGAGCTGGATCACGAAGCCGTCCGGGCTCTCGTGCAGCGTGTAGCCGCCGGTGATGAAGGGCGGGATCGGCTTGACCCGGGCGCCTTGCGCCACCTGCGAATAATTGGTCAGCACGAAGGACATGCCGATCGCCGACAGCATCGGGGCGAGGCGGAAGGAATGGCGCAGCGGCCGGTAGGCGATGCGCTCGATGGTCCAGCCATAGAGCGCCGTGATCGCCATCGAGACCAAGAGCACGACGAGCAGGATCACAGGGATGGCCGTGAGGCCGAGCGAGATCAGGATCAGGAAGGTGATGAGGGCGATGAAGCCGCCGATCATGAAGACGTCGCCATGGGCGAAGTTGATCATGCCGACGATGCCGTAGACCATCGTGTAGCCGATCGCGATCAGGCCGTAGATCGAGCCGAGCACGAGGCCATTGATGAGCTGCTGGGCGAAATAATCCATGGGCTGCCGTTACCAAACCTGACGCGGCTCAAAGGGAGCTCTTCGAGAGAGAGTGCTTGAGTTTCTTCTCGGGCCCCGGCAGCCCTTGAGCGTTCTTCCGGTTTTGTAACAGGAGGGAACTGGCGGCTGCAACTGGCCAAGCCTCGGCAGAAGGTCTTGTACAGAGGTCATTTTTCGTTTCCGGGTTCCGCATCTGCGAGGAACCGGTTCCCAGGGCAACCAAAGTCGCGATCGGCCGTTATTACCGTTCTCTGACGTCCAACAAGGGAGTTTCCCCGAATGACGAAGCAGCAGAACCAGAATCCGGGTCAGCAGAACCAGAACCCCGGCCAGCGCAACCCGCAACAGCAGCAGGGTGGCGGCCAGAAACCCGGACAGCAGCAGCAGGACCCGATGCGCCAGGGCGATCGTCCCGGCCAGCAACAGGGCGGCCAGCGCGGTCAGGACGAATAGTTTGGGAGCCCGGAGTGGGAGGGCCCCGCCGAAAGGCGGGGCCTTTTTCTTTTGATACACGATCCATCCACGCCGTCATCCCGGGATGGTCCGCAGGACCAGACCCGGAATCTCGAGATTCTCAGGTGCGCAGCTGCGCACCATAGTTCAATGCTGCGCATTGCCCCGGAATGACGGAGTGGTCCGGGCGAGTTAAGGTAAACAAAGGGTTTAAATTGCCGCCACAGTCTGATGCGAGTTAGCTCCGGTAAAGCCGCTGCCTTCCGTCGAAGGCCTCGGCAAACCAAGCGGGAAGCGGCATGTTCAGGAATTGGCGGATCGGTTCGGTCAACGGCGCGCTTCTGGCAGCCTATTTCATCCCGGCCTGGGCGCTGGTCGCCTTCAACATCATCGTGGCGCCGGTGCACGGCCTCTACGAGCGGCCCAGTGTCGCCGTCGCCCTATACCTCAGCGACCATCTCCAGATGGCGGGGATGGACACGGTGCGCGCGGCCTGGCTGCTGGCGCTCGGACGGCTGACGGTGGTGGCGTTCTTCGCGATCTACCTCGCGCTGCTCTGCGTCCCACGAATCCGCAAGAGCGGCGGCAGCGACGAGGCGCTCGGCATTGCGCTGGCGATCGGCAGCCTGATCTCGTTTGCCAGCATGGTGATGGCCTCGAAGGTCGGCGAGATGGCCGCGCTCCGGCTGCACGCCACCGAGCTGCTGCTGCTGCTCGGGGCCGCAATTGTCGTCGTGATCGAGAAGCCAGAGGCAGAGCCGAAGACCGTCGAAGTCGCTGCCCCGTTAGCTCTTGAGCAGGCCGAGCTCCTGCACAATCGCTGAGGCTTCCTTGACGGCGTGGTTCGCCGCCGGCACGCCGCAATAGATCGCCTGCTGGAGCAGGATTTCCTTGATGTCGTCGGGCGTGAAGCCGCCCTCGGCGAGCGCCGCACGCACATGCAGGCGGAATTCGTCCCACTGCCCGAGCGCGACCATGGTGCCGATCACCAGCACCCGCCGCGTGCGCTCGTCGAAATGCGGCCGCGTCCAGATCTCGCCCCAGGCGTAGCGTGTGATCAGGTCCTGGAAGTCGGTGTTGAAGGCGTTGCGGTTCGCGATCGACTTGTCGACCCAGGCATCGCCCAGCACCTTGCGGCGCACGTTCATGCCGGCATCGCGGCGCTTCTGGTCGTCCATGGTGTCCTCCTTCGTCATTGCGAGCGCAGCGAAGCAATCCAGAGTCTTTCCGCGGAGGCAGTCTGGATTGCTTCGCTGCGCTCGCAATGACGGCTGTGGTTAGCGCTGCGTCAAGAACCCCACCACCGCATCCGTGAATGCATGCGGCTGTTCGACGTTGGAAATGTGCGCGGCGTCGATGATGGTCATGCTGGCGCCGGGAATGTTCGAGCGGATCAGCTCGGCCGCCGAGATCGGCGTCGCCATGTCGTGGCGGCCGGCGATCACCAGCGTCGGGCTCTTGATGTCAGGCAGCAGCGCGCGCTGGTCGAGCGTGGACAGCGCTTCGCAGCAGGCGAGATAGCCCTCGACCGGCGAGGCGAGCAGCATCGATTTCATCTTCGCGGTGATCGCAGGCTCACGCTCGCGGAAATCCTGTGTCAGCCAGCCCGCGATCACGGCGTCCGCGACCGCCGCGATGCCGCCCTTCTTCACCGCGTCGATCCGCTCCAGCCATCTGGTCGGCTCGGCATAGTAGCAGGAGGTGTTGGCGAGGATGAGCTTGCCGAAACGCTCCGGCGCATTGGCGCCCAGCCATTGCCCGACCATGCCGCCCATCGACAGGCCGCACCAATGCACCTTCTCGATGTTGAGGTCGTCGAGGATCGCGAGCACGTCGCGGCCGAACCGCTCCATCGTGTAGGGGCCGGGCGGAACGTTGGACTTGCCATGGCCGCGGCGGTCATAGCGGATGACGCGGAACACCTGCGTCAGCGCCTTCATCTGCGGCTCCCACATCTGCAGCGTGCAGCCGAGCGAGTTGGAGAGCATCAAGGTCGGCCCGCCGTCGCGGCCTTCGACGGAGACGTTGAGCAGGCAACCGTCGGCATCGATCATGGGCATGCGGCGTCTCCGTATCTATTCGCGCTCAAGGCTGTCCAGCAGGCGGTCGATCAAGGCCTGCGAAGCGCCTTGATAGGCCATCGGCTCGAACAATGCCGCAATTTTTTCCGGTGCGAGATGCGCGGTGACCTGCGAATCGCCTGACAGCACCTCGCGCAGATGCTTCTTCTCGGCGACCGCGCGCTTGCTGGCGGCCTCGATCAGATGATGCGCATCGCTCTTGCCGATCTTCTCGGCGAGCGCAAAGGTGACCGCCTCGGCCGTGATCAGCCCTTGCGTCGCATCGAGATTGCTGCGCATGCGCGCCGCGTCGACCTCGAGACCCTCGGCGATGTCGACGACGGCGGCCAGCGCGCCCGAGGCGACCAGCATCAATTGCGGCAGCGTCGGCCATTCCGCGTGCCAGGGGCCGGCACTGCGTTCATGGTCTTGCACCTGTGCGGCAAAAATCGTCGCGGCGAGCTGCGGCGCCATGGTGGCCGCGCCCAGCGCGCTCGCGGCGGCGACCGGGTTGCGCTTGTGCGGCATGGTCGAGGAGCCGCCGCGGCCTTCGCCGGCGGGCTCGAACGCTTCGGCGACGTCGGTCTGCATCAGCAGCGAGACGTCGCGTGCGATCTTGCCGCAGCTGCCGGCGAGAATGGCGAAGCACGATGCGGCCTCGGCGATGCGGTCGCGATGGGTATGCCAGGGCGCCTCGGGCAGCGGCAGATCGAGTTCCTGCGCCAGCCGTTCGGCCACCGCGAGCCCTTTGTCGCCGAGCGCGGCGAGCGTGCCGGCAGCACCTCCGAATTGCAGCGCGAGGCCCTCGCGGGAGAGCCGCCGCAGGCGGCAGCGCGCGCGGGCAAGGCTTGATGCGTATTCCGCCGCCTTCAGCCCGAACGGCATCGGCAGCGCGTGCTGGAGCCAGGTCCGCGCCACCATCGCAGTGTTGCGATGGCTGCGCGCCAGTGCGGCAAAGCCCTTGATGGCGCGGCTAAGGTCGGCGTCCAATGCGGCGATGCCGGCGCGGAGCATCAGCATGGTTGCGGTGTCGATGACGTCCTGGCTGGTCGCGCCCCAATGCACGTAGCGCGCGGCCTCCGCGTCGGTCTTGCCGACATTGGCGGTCAGCGTCTTGACCAGGGGAATCGCGAGATTGCCCGATCGCGTCGCAGCCTCGGCCAGTGCGGCGATGTCGAAGAAATCGGCCTTACACGCCGCCACGATCGGGCCGACGGCGGATGCCGGAATCACAGCCGTGGCGGCCTCGGCGCGTGCCAAGGCTGCCTCGAAATCGAGCATGTTCTGCAGGGTAGACCGATCGTCGCAGACCGAGCGCATGGCGGCGCTCGACAACATCGGCGCGAGCAGGGGGGAGAGGGATGTGCTCATGGTGCGCGCGACCTAATCATCAAGGCCCGGCTGTGCCAATCCCCAACCGCCCGCACAGGTCTTTTTGCAGTTGCGAATATGCATTGCACGTGACCGGAAGTGGCCTTTCCTTTGCGGCCTTCGTACGTTACTTCAGCAGCACTATAGTTACGCGACCCAGCTTCGAGATTCCGGGAGGCACCCCATGGCCATGACAATGAACGGCGAAGTCCAGCTCGCGGCGCCGCGCGAGGCCGTGTGGGCCAAGCTCAACGATCCCGAGGTGCTGAAAGCCTGCATCCCCGGCTGCGAGGAGCTGGAGAAGACCGACGACGGCGGCTTCCGTGCGATTGCGAAAATGAAGGTCGGACCGGTGTCGGCGCGCTTCAAGGGCAAAGTGATGCTCTCAGATCTCGACCCGCCGAACGGCTACAAGATCTCAGGCGAAGGCGAGGGTGGGGTGGCCGGCTTTGCCAAAGGCGGGGCGGCGGTCAAGCTCGCGGAGAAGGACGGCGGCACGCTGCTCTCCTACGATGTCGAGGCGCAGATCGGCGGCAAGTTGGCGCAGCTCGGACAGCGCCTGATCAACGGCGCAGCCAAGAAACTGGCCGACGAATTTTTTGCGAACTTCGCCAAGGCGGTACAGAGCTGAAACCTATCGCCTTTCGGCATGGCGGCTTGCGTCCGGGGTGATGTTGCCCCAGGGGACAATGGCCCATATGATGGGTTGGAATAATTATAAGAACCGCTTCGACGGGACCCGTCGGGGCGCTGATAGAGAGTGCTTATGGCAAAAATCTCCCTCGTCGTGAACGGCAATCCTGTGACGGCCAATATCGATCCCCGCACGCTTCTGGTGCAGTTCCTGCGCGAGAATCTGCGGCTGACCGGCACCCATGTCGGCTGCGACACCTCGCAGTGCGGCGCCTGTGTCGTGCATCTCGACGGCAAGGCCGTGAAGTCCTGCACCACGCTTGCCGTGATGGCCGATGGTCACGAGGTCAAGACGATCGAGGGACTGGCCGCCGACGGCGCGCCGCTGCATCCGATGCAGGAAGCCTTCCGCGAGCACCACGGCCTGCAGTGCGGCTTCTGCACGCCGGGCATGATCATGACCGCGATCGACATCGTGCACCGCAAGGGCCACGAGCTCGACGACCATACAATTCGCGAGGAGCTCGAAGGCAATCTCTGCCGCTGCACGGGCTATCAGAACATCGTCACCTCGATCTCCGCCGGCGCCAAGGCGATGGCGAAATCCGATCTCGCGTAACGCGCATCCCGCGATCAGGACATTCAGATGTACGAATTCAAATATCATCGCCCTGGGACCGTTCGCCAGGCGGCCAACCTCCTGGTGAAGAACGAGGACGCCAAGGTGATCGCCGGCGGCCACACGCTGATTCCAGTCATGAAGCAGCGCCTCGCAAGCCCGCCGCATCTGGTCGACCTCTCCCACATCGAGGGGCTCAACACGATCGAGATGAAGGGCCGCTCGCTCGTGATCGGCGCGACCGCCAAGCACGCCGAGGTCGCGACCTCCGCCATCGTCGGAGAGGCGATCCCGGCGCTGGCGAACCTTGCCGGCGGAATCGGCGATCCCGCCGTGCGTCACAAGGGCACGATCGGCGGCTCGCTCGCCAACAACGATCCGACCGCCGACTATCCGGCCGCGGTGCTCGCGCTCGGGGCCACCATTGTCACCAACAAGCGCCGTCTCAAGGCGGAAGAGTTCTTCCAAGGCCTGTTCACGACGGCGCTCGAAGCCGACGAGATCATCACCAAGGTGATGTTCCCGCTGCCGAAAAAGGCGGCCTACATCAAATTCCGCAACCAGGCCTCGCGCTACGCGCTGGTCGGCGTGTTCGTGGCGCGGCGTCCGTCGGACGTGCGCGTTGCCGTCACCGGTGCCGGCTCCGAAGGCGTGTTCCGCGTCACCGCATTCGAGGAGGCCCTGAAGAAGCGCTTCGCCTCGAAGGCGCTGGAAGGCATCGCCGTGCCGGCGGAAGGCCTCAACAGCGATATCCACGGCAGCGCCGAATACCGCGCGCACCTCATCGGGGTGCTGACGCGGCGCGCCGTCGACGCCGCCAATGCCAAGGATTGATGGGCCGCACTCATTGGCCCAATACTTGCCCGGTGCGGGCGTAAGCGAGACTGGCCTTTCATGAATTCAGCGGCCAATACTTCCGGTGCCAATACTTCAGTTGTATTGCCGGCATCGGTCGATGCGATGCTCGAACTCCTGACGTCGCGCGGCTATCTCGCCGAGCGGTCGCTGGCGACGGTGACTTACCTGTCGCTGCGCATGGGCCGGCCGCTGTTTCTCGAAGGTGAGGCCGGGGTGGGCAAGACCGAGATCGCAAAAGTGCTCTCGGCGGCGCTGGGGCGCAAGCTGATCCGCCTGCAGTGCTACGAAGGCCTCGACGTCTCCTCAGCGGTGTACGAGTGGAACAGCGCGGCGCAGATGATCGCGATCCGGATGGCGGAAGCCGCCGGCGATACCGATCGCGAGCAGCTCTCGAGCGACATCTTCGCCGACCGCTACATGATCAAGCGGCCGCTGCTCCAGGCGCTGGAGCCCGACGTCGCCGGCCCGCCGGTGCTGCTGATCGACGAGCTCGACCGCGCCGACGAGGCGTTCGAAGCGTACTTGCTCGAAATCCTCAGTGACTTCCAGGTGACGATCCCCGAATTCGGCACCGTGAAGGCGCCGCGCCCGCCGATCGTCATCATCACCTCCAACCGCACCCGCGAGATTCACGACGCGCTGAAGCGGCGCTGCCTCTATCACTGGGTCGATTATCCCGCCGCCGAGCGCGAGCTTGCGATCGTCAAGACGCGCGTGCCCGGCATCTCCGCCAAGCTGTCGCAGCAGGTCGTGCGCTTCGTGCAGGCGCTGCGCAACCAGGACTTCTACAAGTCGCCGGGTGTCGCCGAGACCATCGACTGGGCCACCGCGCTGTCGGAGTTGGATGCCCGCTCGCTCACCCCGCAAGTGGTCGGCGACACGCTGGGCGCGCTGCTCAAGTACCAGGACGACATCACCCGCATGCAGGGCGACACCTTGCAGAAGGTGTTGAAGGAAGCGACGAGCGAGAATTGATTTCTGTCATTCCGGGGCGCGCGCAGCGCGAGCTACGGTGCGCAATTGCGCACCTGAGAATCCATTGTGCAGCGGCGACGGCGGATGAATGGATGCCGGGTTCGCGCCAAGAGGCGCGCCCCGGAATGACGGCAGGGACAGTAGACCATGGCCATCAACCACCTTGCCCCCGAGCAGACCGAGCAATTCGCCGACAACATCGTCGGCTTCGCCCGCGCACTGCGTGCGGCCGGCATGCCGGTCGGGCCAGGCGCCGTCATCGATGCCATGAGCGCGCTCCAGGTGATCGACATCGGCAACCGGGCCGATGTCTTCACCACGCTGGAGGCGATCTTCGTCAAGCGCCATGAGCATGCGCTGATTTTCAAGCAGGCCTTCAACCTGTTCTTCCGTCCTTCCGAAGAATGGAAGCACATGCTGGATTCGGTGCCGCTGCCGGAGCACGCCAAGAAGAAGCCGCAGGCCGGCGCCCGCCGGGTGCAGGAGGCGATGTCGCAGCCGCGCATGACCGAGACGCCGCAGCACCAGGAGCAGGACCTGCGCCTGTCGGTCTCCGACAGGGAGATCCTTCAGAAGAAGGATTTTGCGCAGATGAGCGCGGCCGAGATCACCGAGGCGCTCCATGCCATCGAGCGGATGCACCTGCCGCAGGCCGAGCTGCTGACGCGCCGGCAGCGGCCTGATCCGCGCGGCTTGCGCCTCGACTTGCGCCGGACGCTGCGCGCATCGTTGCGTACCGGCGGGGACATCATCGACATCCATCGCCTCGGGCGAATCGAGAAGCCGGCGCCGATCGTCGCGCTGCTCGACATCTCGGGCTCGATGAGTGAGTACACCCGCCTGTTCCTGCACTTCCTGCACGCCATCACCGACGCCCGCAAGCGCGTCTCGGTGTTCCTGTTCGGCACGCGCCTCACCAATGTCAGCCGCGCGCTGCGCCAGCGCGATCCCGATGAGGCGCTGGCGAGCTGCTCGGCCTCGGTCGAGGACTGGGCCGGCGGCACGCGGATCTCGGCCTCGCTGTACAACTTCAACAAATTGTGGGCCCGGCGCGTGCTGAGCCAGGGCGCCATCGTGCTCCTGATCTCCGACGGGCTGGAGCGGGAGGCCGATTCCAGGCTCGCCTTCGAGATGGACCGGCTGCACCGGTCCTGCCGGCGGCTGATCTGGCTCAACCCGCTGTTGCGGTTTGGCGGCTTCGAGGCCAAGGCGCAGGGCATCAAAATGATGCTTCCCCACGTTGACGAATTCCGCCCGGTACATAATTTGAGTTCGATCCAGGAGCTGATCACGACGCTCTCCCAGCCGTTGCCGCCGCATCACCGCAGCCTGATCCGCTCCGCAGCTTGAGAGGCACCCCATGCTCGATCGCGACGAGGACATCCTGAAGGCGGCGGAGGACTGGCAGAAGGCCGGCCGTGGCGTCGCGCTCGCCACCGTTGTCGAGACCTGGGGCTCGGCGCCGCGCCCGGCGGGCTCCAGCCTTGTCATCAACGACGAAGGAACCTTCCTCGGCTCGGTCTCCGGCGGCTGCGTCGAGGGCGCCGTGGTGACCGAGGCCATGGACGTGATCCAGAGCGGCAAACCGAGGATGCTGGAGTTCGGCGTCGCCGACGAGACCGCCTGGAACGTCGGGCTGTCCTGCGGCGGCACCATCCGCGTCTTCGTCGAGAAGGTCGGCTAGCCGTGAAGCTCGATATCCTGCACGAACTCAACGCGGAACGCGCGGCGCGCCGGCCCGTCATTCTGGTGACGGACACCGAGAGCGGCGAGCAGCGCCTGGTGAAGGCCAAAGACTTTGGCAAGGACCCGCTGCGCGCCGAGCTGGAGAAGCAGCTTCGCATGGGCAAGAGCGCCAGTGTCGAGGCGGGCGGCAAGAAGCTGTTCCTCAACGTCTACGCGCCGACGGCAAAGCTCGTCATCGTCGGCGCGGTCCATATCAGCCAGGCGCTGGCGCCGCTGGCGCGCTCGCTCGGCTATGACGTCACCGTGGTCGATCCGCGCACGGCCTTCGCGAGCCCTGAGCGCTTTCTCGACATTCCGCTGATCGCCGAATGGCCCGATACTGCGCTGCCGCCGCTCAACGTCGACGCCTACACGGCCTTCGTCGCGGTGACTCACGATCCCAAGATCGACGACCCCGCGCTGCTGCATGCCTTCGAGC
Source organism: Bradyrhizobium sp. USDA 4354 (assembly GCF_054060315.1). Taxonomy (NCBI): domain Bacteria; kingdom Pseudomonadati; phylum Pseudomonadota; class Alphaproteobacteria; order Hyphomicrobiales; family Nitrobacteraceae; genus Bradyrhizobium; species Bradyrhizobium sp. USDA 4354. The sequence continues at coordinate 4,487,390 of NZ_JBSSDC010000001.1, forward strand.
GCAACTGCTTCTACATCGGCGCGCTCGGCTCGCGGAAGACGCATGCCAAGCGTGCCGACCGGTTGCGGGCGCAAGGCGCAAAGGAAAGCGACATCGCCCGCATCCACGCGCCCATTGGTCTTGCGATCGGCGCGGTCTCACCATCCGAGATCGCGGTGGCGATCATGGCCGAGATCACGGCGGTGCTCCGCCTACCACCAAAAGAAAAAGAAGAAGCGGCATGAAGTTCGGCCCGGCGAGCCCCAGGGATGCGATCGGCGGGGTGACCGTCCACACCCTGCGCCAGGGACCGCTGGTGCTAAAGAAGGGCACGACGATCGGACCTGCCGAGGTCGAGGCGCTGGAGCGCGCCGGCATCAAGGACGTCGTCGTCGTGCGCATGGAGGAGGGCGACGTCTCCGAAGACGTCGCGGCCGCCAGCATCGCGCTTGCCGTCGGCGGCGAGGGCATCCATGTCGAGCGCGCCTTCACCGGCCGCGCCAATCTGTTCGCCGCGCGAGCGGGCGTGCTGGTGATCGACCGCGCCGCGGTCGACCGCATCAACAATATCGACGAGGCCATCACCTTTGCGACGCTCACCGCCTATAAGCCGGTGGTCGAGGGCGAGATGGTCGGCACCGTCAAGATCATCCCGTTCGGCGTCGAAGGACGTTTGCGCGATGCCGCCGTGCAGGCTGCCGGCAAGGACGTGTTAAAGATCGCGCCTTACGTGACCAAGCGCGTCGGCGTGGTCTCGACGCTGCTGCCGGGCCTGTCCTCCAAGGTGATCGACAAGTCCCTGCGCGTCACCGCCGAGCGGCTCGCGCCGGCCGGTGCCAGCATCATCGCAGAGCGGCGGGTCCCGCATGAGGAGCAGGCGCTGTCTGCCGCGATCAAGGAATTGCTGGACCTCGGCGCGGAGCTCGTGATCGTGTTCGGTGCATCCGCGATTGCCGACCGCCGCGACGTGATTCCGGCGGCCGTCACTGGAATCGGCGGCGAGATCGAGCATTTCGGCATGCCGGTTGACCCCGGCAATCTCTTGCTGATCGCGCGCGCCGGCGACGTGCCGGTGCTGGGCGCGCCGGGCTGCGCGCGCTCGCCGGTCGAGAACGGTTTTGACTGGGTCTTGATGCGCCTTCTCGCCGGCATCAAGGTGACGCGGTCCGAGCTGATGGGCATGGGCGTCGGTGGCCTCTTGATGGAGATCGTGACGCGGCCGCAGCCGCGTGCACAGCCGGAGACCGAGGGCAACAGCCAGGTCGCGGCCATCGTGCTCGCGGCGGGCCGCTCGACCCGGATGGGCGGGCCGAACAAGCTGCTCGCCGAACTCGACGGCAAGAAGCTGGTGCGCCTCGCGACCGAGCAGGCGCTGGCCTCCAAGGCATCCGAGGTGATCGTCGTCACCGGTCATCAGGCCGAGCTCGTCGAGCAGGCGCTGCAAGGCCTGAATGTGAAGTTCGTCCGCAATCCTGACTTCGCCGGCGGCATCGCCAGCTCGGTGAAGGCGGGCATCGCGGCTGTGCCAGAGACCTACGACGGCGCCGTTGTGTGTCTCGGCGACATGCCGCTGATCGACGCCGGCCTGATCGACCGTCTCATCGACAGCTTTGCCCCGGACCGCGGCAATCTCATCGTCGTGCCCGTCAGCGAAGGCCGCCGTGGCAACCCCGTGCTGTGGTCTCGCCGCTTCTTCAAGGAGTTGATGACGCTCGACGGCGACGTTGGCGCACGCCACCTGATCGCCAAGCATGCGGAGGCGGTGGCCGAAGTGCCCGTCGACGGCGAGAGCGCCTTCCTCGACATCGACACGCCGCAGGCGCTGGAGGCGGCAAGACGCGGATAGCGCTGCCGTAGGGTGGGCAAAGGCGCGCAGTGCCGTGCCCACCATCTCTCCACACTGGTGGGCACGCTTCGCTTTGCCCACCCTACGGCATCTCCCAAGCTTGCCGATTTCAACCACCCGTTCACCAAGTGGAAACGACCGGCGCTTACAGTCGCCTCCACCTGCCTTGGGGGGAGGGGTTTTTCGATGGCTTCGAACGTCGTCGCGCGCCGTTGCGCGATGTTTTTCTTTGCGCTGTCCGTTTGCGTCGCCGGCGCTCGCTACATCACCGAAGCCCATGCCGCCGGCGCCTTTGCGGTCGGCAAGTGCGGCGCCTATGGCCAGGCCTTTGACTATGGCCACGAGCACGAGGCACGCGCCGCGGCGCAGAAGCAGTGCAAGGGCGATTGCACGACCGTGACGATGAGGCGCGCCTGCGCTGCGATGTCGGTCGATATGACAAACCCCTGCGGTGCCTATGGCTATGCCGTGAAGCCGAAGATCTCGGCTTCGCTCAACGCCGCCACGCGCGAATGCTACAAGTACGGCGGCAAGGAATGCGTGATCCGCGCCTGGGCCTGCGACGCCAAGGGTTGATTTTTGGCTCCGTCATTCCGGGGCGCGCGTAGCGCGAACTATGGTGCGCCCTCGCGCACCTGAGAATCTCATGCAACAATCTCCAGATTCCGGGTCTGCGCCTGACGGCGCATCCCGGAATGACAATTTGTGGAGACATGCATGCAGTTCGACACCAAGATCGCCGTCGTGATTCGCACCGATCTTCAGGCCTGGCAGAAGCTGAACGTTGCGGCCTTTCTCACCAGCGGCATCGCGGCTGCGTTCCCCGAATGCATCGGCGAGTCCTATGAGGATGCTTCAAGCACGAAATATCTCTCACTGATCGGCCAGCCGATCCTGATCTATGGCGCCGACGGTCCGGCGTTGTCGCGCGCGCTGGACCGTGCGCTGACGCGGAGCGTCACCCCAGCCGTCTATACCGAGGACATGTTCAAGACCACGCACGATGCCGCCAACCGCGAGGCGGTGCGGGCGGTTGCGCGCAACGAGCTCAATCTCGTCGGCATCGCCATGCGCGCCGAGCGCAAGGTGATCGACAAGATCGTTGACGGGTTGAAGTTTCATAGTTAGTCGCACCGCTCGAAAGCTCCTACAGCGTCATTGCGAGCGAAGCGAAGCAATCCAGAATCGTTTGGCGCAGGTTTTCTGGATTGCTTCGTCGCTTCGCTCCTCGCAATGACGGACTGTGGCTCACCCCGGCGGCATGCCTTCGAACTTAATCAGGCCAGGGTCAAGACGATCCCAGTCGTGACCGCGCGCGGCGAAGGTGACCGCCTGCGGCTGGTAACGGGCGGGCTCGTCGAGGCTTGCCGCCCGGATCGTGAAGACGTCGGGCTGCGCTGCGAAAGTCATGTAAACGGGTACACCGCATTGAGTGCAGAAGCCGCGCGTCTTCACGTTGCCGTTGTCGGCGACCATGTCCCAATGCTTCGCTTCGCCGGTCAGCGTGACGCCGGCGCGCGCGAATGTCGCGTACGAGCCATGGCCGCTGCCACTTTCGCGCTGGCAGTCCCGGCACTGGCAGTGATTGCTGAACAGGGGCTCCCCCTGAATCGAATAGCGGATCGCGCCGCAGGCGCAGCCGCCGGTATAGGGCTTGTCCATCGCGATATCTCCCACTCAACCTTCGCCGCTGATCTCGTCGAGCTGCCTAACGACCTTTTTCCAGCCGCCGCTCATGACCGTGTAGGCCGACTCGTTCCTGGGCAGGACGAAGCCCGCATGGACCAGGCGGATCCGCGTGCCGGCTTCGACCGGGGCGAGGGACCAGGTCACGACGGTGTCGAGCGGTGCGCCATAGCCGGTGTTGCGCTCGTCGCCGCCCTTCCAGGCGTAGACGAGGCGGCGGTGCGGCACGACCTCGAGAACCCGGCAATGGATCACACCGTCCCAGTCGCCGCCCGGGGTGGTCTGGAACGTGAAGGCCTTGCCTTCGACGGCTTCAAAGCCGGTCGGCTTCATCAGCCAGCGCGCGATCAACGCGGCACTGGTCAGCGCCTTCCAGACCGTCTCCGGCGCATGAGGGAGCACATCGTCAATGACGATGTCCTTTGTTTCGGCTTTCAACGCAGCTGCACTCACGGATCGATCTCCTTCAACAGGTCACGCAGGTTCTGGAAGCGCTCGCGCCAGAAGACGCCGTAATGGTCCATCCAGCTGATCAGAGGCTCGAGCCCCTGCGGCGCGGCGCGGTAATAGACGTTGCGGCCCTCTGCACGCTCGGCGACGAGACCGGCCTGCTTGAGGGATTTCAGGTGCTGCGAGATCGCGCCCTGAGTGACGCCGCTGCCGCGCGTCAGCTCGGCGACGCTGATCTCCTTGCTCTCGAACACGCGCTCGAACACGGCACGGCGGGTTGGATCGGCGAGGGCGCGCATCACGGTGGTGACGGGGTTTGGGGCAGCTTCAGTCATGCAATCAAATTAGTAGTTACTAATGCATTAGTCAACACTAATTCGTTCGGAGCGTCTCACCGGCTTGACTATGACTGACTAGTCAGTCATATTTCTCAGATGACGAAGAAGCCGATCAAAGCCGCCCTGCCATCTGCAAATCGCGCCGGCGCGAAGGGCCCTGTGCCCGCTCGCAGCGAAGAGGCGCCTGCCTCGAACCGCGCCACGCGTGCAGCGGAGCGGCGTGCGGCGATCGTGGAAGCGGCGATGGACGAATTCATCGCGCGCGGGTTTGCGGCGACGCGGCTCGACGACATTGCCAGGCGCGCCGGCGTCGCCAAGGGCACGATCTACCTGCACTTCAAGGACAAGGAATCGATGTTCGAGGAGCTGGTGCGCATCGTCATCGTCCCCGTGGTCGCACGGCTGACTGCGCTGCCGCCGCCGGCGGGCTCGGTGCGCGACCTGATCGAGGCTTTCGCAGGCAACTTTCTGAAGGAGGTGATCGGCACGAGGCGCGGCGATCTGGTGCGCCTGATCGTGGCGGAGGGCCCGCGCTTTCCGTCGGTCGCCGACTTCTACTACCGCGAGGTGGTCTCGCGCGGGATCGCCGCCATGCGCGCACTGATCGAGCTCGGTATTGCCCGCGGCGAGATCCGCGAGAAGGATCTCGCTCGCTATCCGCAGATCCTGGTCGCGCCCGCGATGATCGCCGTGATCTGGCAGAGCCTATTTGCGCGGCATGCGCCGCTCGATGCGCAGGACATGCTGCGCGTCCATCTCGATTTGATTTTTGGCGAACGGAGGACGAACATGAGGTCGTCGCAAGCAATTTCTGTATTGGCATTGGTAGCTGTGCTCGCAACCGGGCTTGCCGGTTGCAACGAGAAGCGTGATCCCGGCTTCCAAGGCTGGGTCGAGGCCGACATGATCTTCGTCAGCCCGGACGAAGCGGGTCGGGTCACCAGGCTCAACGTCCGCGAAGGCGACGAGGTCAAGGTTGGTGATGCCCTCTATTCCGTCGACGACGATCTCCAGCGCGCCGATCTCAATCAGAACAAGGCGACACTCGCGAACGCGCAGCAGACCTATGACCGCGCGGCCTCGCTGAGCAAGACCGGCTCGGGCACGCAGGCCAATCTCGACTCCGCCGTGTCCGCCTTGCGCGTCGCGGAAGCGCGGGTGGCGACGTCGGAGACGCGGATGGCGCGCCGCAAGGGCTTTGCGCCCGTCGCCGGCACCATCCAGCAGATCTATTTCCGCGAGGGCGAGATGGTGGCAGCGCAGCGGCCGGTGCTCTCGATCATGCCGCCGGGCAACATGAAGCTGCGCTTTTTCGTGCCGGAGACCGAGCTGCCCAAGCTCGCCATCGGGGATACGGTGCGCGTTTCTTGCGACAATTGCGCGGCCGACCTCACCGCGAAGATCTATTTCATCGCGACCTCGGCCGAGTACACTCCGCCCGTGATCTACAGCCTCGATGAACGCAACAAGCTGGTCTACCTGATCCAGGCGCGGCCCTCCCGCCCCGATGCCTTGCGCGTCGGACAGCCAATCGACATCCATCTCAATCCAAAGACCCCGGTGGCGGACACGCGATGAGCAGCGGCAACGGCATCGCGATCGACGTCAAGGGCCTGACCAAGTCGTTCGGGGGCAGGGAAGTCGTGCATGATCTGTCGATGCAGGTGAAGCGCGGCTCGATCTACGGCTTCCTCGGACCCAACGGCTCGGGCAAGACCACGACCATCCGCATCCTCTGCGGCTTGCTGACACCCGACAGCGGCGAGGGCACCTGTCTCGGCTACGACATCCGCCGCGATGCCGAGAAGATCAAGCGCCAGGTCGGCTACATGACCCAACGCTTCAGCCTGTACCAGGACCTCTCGGTGCGCGAGAACCTCGAATTCGTTGCGCGGCTCTATGGCCTCGCCGACGCGCGCGGCGCCGCCCGCGACATGATCAAGCGGCTCGGGCTGTCGGGCCGCGAGGAGCAGCTTGCGGGCGAGCTCTCCGGCGGCTGGAAGCAGCGGTTGGCGCTGGGGGCCTGCACGCTGCCCAATCCACAATTGTTGCTGCTCGACGAGCCGACAGCCGGCGTCGACCCCAAGGCGCGGCGCGATTTCTGGAATGAAATCCACGCGCTCGCCGCCGATGGCCTCACGGTGCTGGTCTCAACCCATTACATGGACGAGGCCGAGCGCTGCCACGAGATCGCCTACATCGCCTACGGCTATCTGCTGGCGCATGGCACGGTGGAGGAGGTGATCGCGAAATCCGCGCTGACGACCTACACCGTGACGGGCGACGACCTCAATGGGCTCACGGCTGCGCTCGCGGGCAAGCCCGGCATCGACATGGTGGCGCCGTTCGGCACCTCGCTGCACGTCTCCGGCCGCGATGTCGCGGCTCTCGAAGACAGCATCGCGCCTTGGCGCGAGAAGGGCGGACTGCACTGGCAGAAGTCGCAACCCTCGCTCGAAGACGTGTTCATCGAGCTGATGGGACGCTCCAGGGATAATTTCCAATGAGCGCAGTCGACCATCCCGCACCACGGCGCGAAATCCGCGAGCGCTTCGGCTTCCTGCGGCGTTCCTATGCGATGCTGATCAAGGAGTTCATCCAACTCAGGCGCGACCGCGTCTCGTTCGCGATGATCGTGATGCTGCCGGTGATGCAGCTCATGCTGTTCGGCTATGCCATCAACACCACGCCGCGCCATCTGCCGAGCGCCGTGCTGCTCCAGGAGGATTCCGATCTCGCCCGCTCGATCCTGAAGGCGCTGGAGAATACCGCCTATTTCCGCTTCCTCTACGAAGTGCACGACGTCGATGATTTCGACAATCTCTTGAAATCCGGCAAGGTGCTATTCGGCGTCGAGATTCCGCGCGGCTTCGAGCGGGCGGTGCGGCGTGGCGACAGGCCGGCGCTGCTGGTTGCCGCCGACGCCACCGATCCGGTCGCGGCGAGCGCGGCGATCGGCTCGCTCGGCATGGTCGTGCAGACTGCGCTCAAGCACGATCTCTTTATCGGCGATCCTCCGGAGATGCCGTTCGAGATCCGCGCGCATGCCCGCTACAATCCGGCGGCGGCCTCCAGCCTCAACATCGTGCCGGGGCTGGTCGGCACCATTCTGACCATGACCATGCTGATCTTCACCGCGTTGTCGGTCACGCGCGAGGTCGAGCGCGGCACCATGGAGAGCCTGTTGTCGATGCCGATCAAGCCGGTCGAGGTGATGTTCGGCAAGATCGTGCCTTACGTGCTGGTCGGCTTCGTCCAGGCCTTCCTGATCATCGGCATCGGCGTCGGCCTGTTTGGCGTGCCCGTGCTCGGCAATCTCGTCCTGCTGGCGCTGCTCTCGACGCTGTTCATCACCACCAATCTGTCGATCGGCTATACCATCTCGACGGTGGTGCAGAACCAGCTCCAGGCCATGCAGATGTCGATGATGTTCTTCCTGCCGAGCATTCTCCTGTCCGGCTTCATGTTTCCGTTCGCCGGCATGCCCACCTGGGCGCAATATGTCGGCGAATGCCTGCCGCTGACCCATTATTTGCGGATCGTCCGGGCCATCATGCTTAAGGGAGCTACCATGGAGAACCTGCGTTTCGATACGCTGGCGCTGGCGGCCTTGATGCTGCTCGCCATGACCATCGCCGTGACGCGCTTCCGCCGCACGCTGGATTGAGGCACACTGTCTTGTGACGTCATTCCGGGCCGCACAAAGTGCGAACCCGGAATCTCGAGATTCCGGGCTCACGCTACGCGTGCCCCGGAATGACAAGGGGGGATGATGGTTCGTTTTGCGAGCAGGAGGACGCGGCAGCATGCCGCCTTGTCGGAGGATTTCGAGCGCGAGCTGACGCGGGAGGTGCTGCGCACCGAGCTGCTCCGGGTGCGGGCGCTGATCATGACGGGCTGCACTATGCTGCTGCTGCTCACCGCGATCTATCTGATCGACCCCGGCGTGGTGAACCGGGTCTGGCGCGGAACGGAAGGGCTGATCGAGGTCTATGGCCTTCTCGGCGGCTTCATCCTGTTCGAGGTTTGGGTCCACACCCAGATCAGGAAGAACATCCGGCTCGATCGCGATCTGCCGGTGATCAGGCGCTATATCGGCACGCTGATCGAGACCTCGCTGCCGACGGTGATCCTCGTTCTGCAAACCCGGACCATGGGCCCAAGCCAGGCTCTCGGCTTTGCCGTTCCGCTGATGTACTTCATCTTCGTCATTCTCTCGACCTTGCGGCTCGACTTCTGGCTCTCTGCATTCACAGGTTTCGTTGCTGCGGCCGGGCTTCTGGCGGTCGCGCTGCACTACAACGCGGCTGACGAGGCCGGCGATCCCCTGATCTATTTCCACGCTGTGCGCAGCATCGTGATCCTGATCTGTGGCGTGCTGGCGGGTGCCGTCGGCGCTCAGCTGCGCCGCCAGTTCGCCGCGAGCATTGCGGCCGCGACCGCGCGCGACCGCGTGACGAACCTGTTCGGCCAGCACGTCTCTCCGCAGGTGGTGGAGCGGCTGATGGCGGCAGGCACCAGCGGCGGCGGTGACGTCCGCCACGTCGCGGTGATGTTCGTCGATTTCCGCGGCTTCACCGCCGGCGCGCGGTCGCGCACGCCGCAGGAGGTGGTCGACCGGCTCGACGGCGCCTTCGCGGTGCTGGTCGACATCCTCGACCGCCACGGCGGCATCGTGAACAAGTTCCTGGGCGACGGTTTTCTCGCGCTGTTCGGTGCGCCGCTGGAGGCGTCCGATGCTGCGCACCGCGCGGTCGCCGCGGGTCGCGAGATGCTGATCGCGATGGAACGCATCAATGCAGAGACGAGCTGGCCGCTGCAGATCGGCATCGGCATCCATTTCGGCGAGGTCGTCGCCGGCAATATCGGCTCGCCGCGGCGCAAGGAGTACACCGTCATCGGCGATACCGTGAACTTCGCCTCGCGCCTGGAGGCGCTGAACAAGGAGTTCGGCTCGCAGCTCCTGATCTCCGCGTCCGTGCGCGAGGCGCTGGGCGATGACGGCCGCGATGCCGTCGCACTCGGCGAAGTCGAGGTGCGCGGCTACGAGCAGAAAGTGCCGGTGTTTCAGCTGGGGTAGCGCGCACCTTCAAATGTGGGTCGCGCGTCGTTGAAGCAGGGTCGCGCTGCATTGAAGACGCGTGATGAGATATCCTTGCTAGTTTCCGGGTCCTGCACTGTGGAGGCCGAGACGTCTCGGCTTTCACTCGTTATCCGGAGAAAGCCAATGACCCGATTGAGCCTAGTTGCGGCTGCCCTGATCGCCGCCGCCATCTTTCAAACCGAAGCTGCAGCCGCCCGCAACGTTACGGCGCGGCACGCCGCAACTCATGTGACGACGGACTGCGTCAGGGCTCCGGCAGAGGGTGCGTTTGCATCTGATCCCTACAAGCAGCCGCCCTGCCTGCCGAACACGGCGTACGCGTACTGACGATCGCAACAGATGACGCCGGGCTGGCGAGGTCGGCCAGCCCGGACTCGCGGCGAGAGCAGGCGCGACCGCGTGCGCCCGCTCTTCTGCGTCTGGTCTGCCGCTATTGCTCCGATTGCTCCGAACTTTGGGGCATGACGAGCGATGTTGCCGGCTTGTAGAGTGCTGCGCGATGCGGCCGGTTGCGGCCGCGACTTGCATGGGGAAGTGACGATGCAGCGCCGCTACATCGCGCCTTCGGCGGCAATCAGCTCGCCGTGGTGCTCGATGCCGGCGGCCTGTCGACCGCACAGATGCAAGCGATCGCCGCCGAATTCAACTATTCCGAGACGACGTTCGTGCTGCCGCCTGGCAATCCGGCGCACACTGCGGAGGTCCGCATCTTCACACCCGTGAGGGAGCTTCCCTTCGCAGGCCATCCCAATGTCGGGACTGCCTTCGTGCTGGCGAGCCTTGCCAGGGAGCCGAAGCCGCGCCTGCTGTTCGAGGAGAAGGCGGGCCTCGTGCCGGTGGATATCGTGCGCGAGCAGGGCCGGGTGGTCAGCACCGAACTCACCGCGCCGCAGCCGCTGTCGCGGCTTGCAAAGTGTTCTGCCGAGGAGGTCGCGGCCTGTATCTCGCTGACGGCGGATGACGTCAGGGCCGATCATCACGCGCCGCAGGTCGTCGGTGTCGGAACGCCGTTCGTGGTCGCGGAGGTGAAATCGCGCGAGGCCGTGCGGCGGGCCAAGCCCGATGCCGCGGCATTCGCTCGGATGCTGCCGCGCGACGGCGCCTTCTCGGTCTACTTTTACACGCGCGATGTGCCAGCTGCGGAGGCGCCGTGCGAGTGCCAGGCGCGGATGTTCTTTCCCGGCGCCAGCGGCCTGATCGAAGACCCCGCCACCGGCAGCGCCACGGTCGCGGCGGCGGCTCTGTTCGCCGATCTCGATCCCACGCGCGACGGCGAGTTGAAGCTCACGGTCGGCCAGGGCTTTGACATGGGCCGGCCGAGCATTCTCCTGACACGCGTGCGCAAGCAGGATGGCAAGATCGTCTCCGCCCATGTCGGCGGCAGCTGCGTGCAGATGATGGAGGGGACGTTTAGGTTGGCGGGAGCGGAGTGAGCGCTCTCTCTCCGTCATCCCCGCGCAATGGCGAAGCCATTGTCGCTGGAGTTGCGAGCCCTTGCGAGCCTCGAAGGATGAACGGCCCGTAGCCTCGGAGCACGCCGCCGCCCTTCGAGGCCTCCGCTTCGCTACGGCACCTCGGGGTGACGGCTACTGTTAGACCCTGATTTATCCGACGGTCCGGAGTAACGGCTACACCTGCCGTCCCGCCAAATTCGTCACCGTCACGCCATCGCGCTCTTCGATGATCTCCGCAATCATCTGGCGGTGGCAGTGGGTGTGGTCGCGCTCGTAGCAGAGCAGGCACACCGGGCCTGCCTTCTTCACCAGCGCCGAGAGCTCGTCCATCTCTTCTTTCGCCTGCGGTGTCTTCAGGTGCTTCGAATAGATCTTCTCCAGCGCGTCGTATTGACCGCTGCGCGCCGCGAGGCGGCCCTCCTTCGGCGTGCCGAGCGCGGCGAGATGGACATAGGCGATGCCGCGCTCGTCGAGGCCTGCCGAAAGCTGCTTCTTGGAAAAGCCGGGCCGGCGCGATGACGTCACCGCGCGCACGTCGACCACGAGCTTGACGCCCGCCGCTTCCAGCTCGTCCAGCACCGCCTTCGGCGGCGTCTGCTCATAGCCGATGGTGAAGAGCTTCTTCGCCTTTGCCATGTAACCCTCAACTCACCCGCGCGATCAGTTCCATGGCACCGTGGGGCGCGCGCACCTTGCCCTCGTGGATGACATAGGCGAACACGTCGCGCGGCTCCTTCTTCGGCTTGGCCTTGTCAACCTTCGGCAGGTCGTCCGGTTCGCCCCCCCAAGCCCAATCCTGGAAGCGCTTGGCCCAGGCGTCGAGCTGTTTCGGCGGATAGCAGGTCTTGATGTCGTCATTGCCTTTCTGGAGCCGCGCATAGACGAAATCGCCGGCGACGTCGGCGATAGCAGGATATTTGCCATGCTCGGCGAACACCACGGGCGTCTCGAACTCGCGGATCAGCGCGATGAAGTCAGGTGTGCAGAAGCTGTCATGGCGCACTTCCACGACATGGCGCAAAGCGCGTCCGTCGAGCTTGCGCGGCAACAGCTCCAGGAACTTGCCGAAATCGGCACCGTCGAACTTCTTCGTCGGCGCGAACTGCCACAGCACGGGCCCGAGATGATCGCCGAGCTCCAGCACGCCGGAATCATAGAACCGCTTGATGGAATCGCCGGCCTCGGCAAGCACGCGGCGGTTGGTGGCGAAGCGCGGTCCCTTCACCGAGAACACGAAGCTATCAGGGACTTCGCTCGCCCATTTGCGGAAGCTCTCCGGCTTCTGCGAGCCGTAATAGGTGCCGTTGATTTCGATCGAGGTCAGCTTCGAGGCGGCATAGGACAGCTCCTTCGCCTGCGCGAGCTTCTCCGGATAGAACACGCCGCGCCAGGGCTCGAAGGTCCAGCCGCCGATGCCGATGAAGATGTTGCCGGATTTTTTTGACGCGGTTTTTGCTTTGGCCACAGAATGTCTCGCATCGGAAGAGAGGGAGGGCTTCATCCTAATCAAACCAGATGTGATTGGCCAGTTGGCTCGTCCTGTCTAAGCTCGCGACCGGACCCGCGAAAAAGGAGAACAACAATGCGGATGCTGACGATGGGAGCCGCGCTCGTCATGATGACATCTGCTGCCATGACATGCTCGGCGTTGGCGGATGACGACGACGCCAAGAGCGCACAGAAGCTCGCCCAGCAGGGCCGCGACGATTACTGGCATTGCCTGGCGCGGGAATATTCGCGCGACTCCAATCGGGGCCTGTCGGAGCAGGATTTCGGCCGCTCGGTGGCGGGCGCCTGTCCATCGGAGCGGCAATATTACCGGGTGGCGCTGCTCGACTATCTCACCACGCAGTATCCGAACATCGATGCCGGCGCCCATCTCGCCACCGCGAACAGGGCGGTGGAGGCGGCGCAGAAGGACATCGTGATGGCCTTCGTCAAGCGCCGGCCGCCGGTGAAGTAGGGAATGGGGAGTGGCGAATGGCGAGTGGGTCAGAAGCCCCGGTTGCCTCATTCGCCACTCGCCATTCGCTATTCGCCCGGGGCCTTCCGGCCGCGCGCTCATCCATGGTATCAGTGTGCGCGTCTGGAGCAGGGATGGACTTGCATGTCGTCTGAGTCGGTGGGGGGCATTGTGGGGGCGATCGTCGCGGCGATCGTGCTTGCGGTTGCCGTCGTGTTTGGGCCGATCGGCCAGTACGGCAAGCCGCCCAAGCCGGCGAAAGTCGAGCCGGCCCCGGCGGCGGCACCGGCAGCCCCCGCCGCGCCCGCGCCGCGCGGGCCGATCATCCGGGAAGTCCCCAACCAATAGGGCGCGGAAAATGGGGTTTCCGCCCCCTTGCGAAGCGCTCTTGCCGTCCCCATCTAGCCTCTAACGGCGACGTTGAGCGAAAAACTCCGTCGCTGGGACGACCTTGGAATAGCTCAGGCCTGCGCCGGATGTACGCGCGGTCCGCCGTTCCGGGGTCGTTGGCATTTTAGGGCCCCTTTTCGGCCGTTCCCCAAAGACCCCGGCTTGGCAGCGCAGGATGCGGCGGATATACGCTGCCGTCATGAATGAAGCGATCAGACCGGGCCTCGACAGCCAGGCTCAAGAGGGGCCGGAACTGTCGGTCATCGTCCCTACGTTCAACGAGCGCGACAACGTCACGGTGCTTTACCGGCGCCTGGAGGCGACCCTCGTCAACGTCGCGTGGGAAGTCGTGTTCGTCGACGACAATTCGCCTGACGGCACCTGGGACGTCGTGCGGGCGCTGGCGCAGCGCGACAGCCGCGTGCGCTGTGTCCGCCGCATCGGCCGCCGCGGCCTGTCGGGCGCCTGTATCGAGGGCATTCTTGCCTCCAGCGCGCCCTATGTGGCCGTGATCGATGCCGACCTCCAGCACGACGAGACGCAGCTGCCGAAAATGCTGTTGCTGCTCGCAAGCGATCAGGCCGACCTCGTGGTCGGCAGCCGCTACATCGAGGGCTACAAGAGCGAAGGCTTCAACAAGCAGCGTGCCGGCGCCAGCGCGCTCGCGACCGAGGTCGCCAGGAAGATGCTGCGGGTCGAGATTGCCGACCCCATGAGCGGCTTCTTCATGGTCCGCCGCGACCGTTTCGAGCAGCTCGCGCCAAAGCTCTCCGTGCACGGCTTCAAGATCCTGCTCGACATCGTCGCGACCGCGCACGGCGGCTTGCGGGCGGTCGAGATTCCCTACACCTTCGGCGCCCGCCAGCACGGCGAGAGCAAGCTCGATTCCATGGTCGCGCTCGACTTCCTCGGTCTCGTCTTCGCCAAGCTGACCAACGACGTCGTTTCGCTGCGCTTCATCCTGTTCGCGATGGTCGGCGGCATCGGCCTCGTGGTGCATCTGACCACGCTGTTCATCGCGCTTCAGCTGTTCAAGGCGCCGTTCGCGGAGGCGCAGGCCGCCGGCGCCATCGTCGCCATGACCAGCAATTTCATCCTCAACAACTTCCTCACCTATCGCGACCAGCGGCTGAAGGGCTTTGCGCTGCTGCGCGGCCTGATCGCCTTCTACATCGTGTGCAGCGTCGGCCTGCTCGCCAATGTCGGCGTCGCGTTCTCGGTGTACGACCAGGAGCCGATCTGGTGGCTGGCCGGCATGGCCGGCGCGCTGATGGGCGTGGTGTGGAACTACGCGATGTCCGGACTGTTCGTCTGGCGCAAGAAATAGCTCGCAATGGGCGGAGCTGACGTGCGGATCGTCCGCAACACCGCGCTGCTGATCCTCGCGCTGGTCGGCCTGCGACTGGTCGCCGCCGCCTTCACGCCGATCACCTTCGACGAAGCCTATTACTGGATGTGGTCGAAGAACCTCGCCGGGGGCTATTACGACCACCCGCCAATGGTCGCCTACGTCATCCGCGCCGGCACCATGGTCGCGGGCGATACCGAGCTCGGCGTCCGTCTGGTCTCGATCCTGCTCGCACTGCCGATGAGCTACGCGGTCTATCGCTCCGCCGCAATCCTGTTCGGCGGCGCGCGCGTGGCTGCGACCAGCGCCATCCTGCTCAACGTGACACTGCTGGCCTCCGTCGGCACGCTGATCGTCACGCCCGATGCGCCGCTGCTGGTCGCCTCCAGCTTCGTGCTGTTCTTCCTCGCCAAGGTGCTGGAGACCGGCCGGGGCGCCTGGTGGCTCGCGGTCGGCGTGGCGGTCGGTGCGGCGCTGCTGTCGAAATACACCGCGATGTTCTTCGGGCCGGCGATCCTGATCTGGCTCGCTTGCGTGCCGAAGCTGCGGCGCTGGTTCCTCTCGCCCTGGCCCTATCTCGGCGGCCTGGTTGCCCTGGCGCTGTTCTCGCCGGTGATCCTCTGGAATGCGGACCACCAATGGGTCTCGTTCGCAAAGCAGCTCGGCCGCGCCAGGATCGAGGACTTCCGCCCTGTCTTCATCGCCGAACTGATCCCGACCCAGATCGCGTTCGCAACGCCGCTGGTCTTCATCCTCGGCGCGATGGGATTGCATGCGCTGACCTGGCAGCGCGCGGGCGCGCTGGCCTCGCGCGTACTGATCGAGACGATGTTCTGGACCATCGTCGCCTATTTCGTCTGGCATTCGCTGCATGCCCGCGTCGAAGCCAACTGGTTCGCGCCGGTCTATCCGCCCTTCGTCGTCGCCGCGGCCGCCGCTGCCAACCTCGCGCGGTGGAAGCCGCGTCAGCGGCGCCTGGTCGACTTCTGCCTGCGCTGGGCCGCGCCTGTCGGCATTGTGATGTTTGCAGCGTTGATCGTTCAGGCCAACACCGGCTGGCTGTCGGGCTATCGTCGCGATGCCACCGTGCGCAGCGTCGGTGTCGGCTGGCGCGAGCTCGCCGCGGAGATCCAAGCGGTGCGCGCGCGCAGCGGTGCGACTTGCGTGCTCGCGCAGGACTACGGCACCACGGCCTGGCTCGCCTTCTATCTGCCGCGTGGCTCCTGCGTGGCGCAGCAAAGCCAACGCATCCGCTGGGTCAACATGGGCGAGCCGGATCCCAAGCTGCTCGCCGGCAAGCTGCTCTATGTCGACGAGCTGCGCCCGGACGGGCATCCCGTCCTCAACGTTCTCTTTGCAAGAGTGACGCAGGTTGCGCAATTGCAGCGCAAGCGCGGCCCGCTCGTGGTCGAGACCTACGGCATCGATCTGCTGGAAGGCGCCAAGGGCGAGGTGCTGGATCGTTCGCCGCCGCCGGAGGCGCGGTAGCGGACCTCAGCCGATCATCTCGGCCTCGGCGGCATCCTGGCCCGGCCCGCTCTGATCGCGCCAGAACCACACCGTCACGACGCCGGAGCGGCCGCGGACGTGGGCGAGCAGGGGGCCTGACAGGGCGCCGTCGGGAGCGCCCTGGAAGTCGGCCGCGTCCAGCAGCGTATCGCTCAACGCGAGCCGCGCATCGTTTTGCGCGGCAATTTCCATCAGCCGGCTTGCGACGTTGACGGTGTCGCCTGTCGCCGTGATGTGCTGATGGCTTTCGCCGAGCCGCGACGCAACAATGGGGCCGCAATGCGCGCCGATCTTGAACCCGAGCTGACCTGCGATCGCGGGTGGCAGCGAGGCGATCCAGCGTTCGACGCCGCGGTGCAGATCGATCGCGCATTTCAGCGCGCGCGCCGCGTCGTCGGGCATCGCGCGCGGCAGCCCGAACAGGATCATGGCGCCGTCGCCGAGAAAGCCGGTGATCATGCCGCCGCAATCGATCGCGGCCCTGTCGATCAGTGCATGAAACGCCTTCAGAAGATCCCTGAGCTCGTCCGGATCGATCCGCTCGCTCAGACCGGTGAAGCCGGAGAGATCGACAAAGACCACGGCGGCATCCTGCCGGACGGGCTTCGACAGGAAGTCCGGGTCGCGCGCCAGCCACTCCTGCACCGCCGGAGCCTGGAATTGCGCAAGCGACCGGCTCTTGGCAGCGAAGTATTGCGTGCGACGGCCTCCGGCCCACAGTTGCACGCCGGCAAAGATCGCAACCGGCGGCACCGCCGCGGCGAGGGTGGTCGCGGCGTTCAGCCAGATGCCATGCGTGAACGCGAACAGGTTGAGCCCGGCCCAGGCGATTATCACCGCGGCAGCCGCCATGATGCCGAGCGCGCTACGCCGCCAGGCGAGCAGGCCGACCAGCAGCATCGGCAGCAGGATCGCAGTGAGCGCGTCGGCAATACGGACCCGGCGGTCGCGCACGATGCCGTCGCCGGCGACCAGATGCGTGATCGCGGTCGAGACCACCTCGACGCCGGGCATCAGGGAATCGAACGGAGTCGGATAGAAATCGCCGCCGCCGGCCACCGAGGCGCCGATCACGACGATCCGGTTCTCGATCGCCGCGCGATCGAGCGTGCCGTCGAAGACGCTCTGTGCGCTGACGGTACGGATCGTCCGACGCGGGCCGTAGTAGGTGATCGGCAGCGCGAAATCGCTGTCGGTCGGCACCGCGCGATCGCCGAGCATGAGACGGTCGGGCGCGACCGTCAGCGGCTTGTCGAGCGCACGGGCGGCGACGCGCAAGGGGAACGACAGCTCGACCTTGTCGCGCGTCCGGAACAGCATCGGCACCGAGAGCGGTGAGCCCGACTGTCCTGTCGCGACGTTGACGACGCCCACCTCGGCGTGATCGGCGAATGCGGGCAACGGCTGCAGGAAGCGTTCGGCCTCTGGCAGCACGGCCAGGGGACCTTCGCTAGGTGCCACGGTCTCGCTGGCGGAGGGGAAGATCGCCGCGGCGGCGAGCACCATGGGACCGGTGGCGAGCGTGTTGGCCAGCGTGGCATCGCCGATCGCCGCGCTGCGGTCGACGAGCAGGAGATCGATCGCGACGACCTTCGGCTTGAACTGCACGATGGTGTCGACGACGCGGGCGAGATCGGCGCGCGGCAGCGGATAGCTGCCGCCGCGCTTCACGACGGTGTCGTCGATCGCGACGATGGTGACGAGATCGGGCGGACGCTGCACGCCGCGGGCCTGCGTCCGCCAGTCCGTCAGCGTGGCTTCGAGGCGGTCGAGAAAGCGCAAGTTGCCGTTGGCGTGCGCGGCATAGATGCCCGCGCCCCACAGCGCAGTGAGGACGAGTGCCACCAGGATCTGAACGCGTCGGCTACGCATGCGGTCGTCTTGCAATCGTCTATTGTCCAAATCTCATATTGTCCAAGTCCCATGGGCCGAGCCTTGTCGACCCGGTCTTATTGCCCGAGCCTTGCCATGAGCGCGTCGACGCGCGGCTGGCCCCAGGTCTTGACGGTCAACGGGCCGGTTGGCTCGACGTCGACGCCTTCGCCGGGTCCAAGCACGACGCCGCGTCCACGAGCCCTGCGGGTGACGCCGACCCGGCCGTCGGCGACGAACACGGAGGTCTTGGCGTCAGCGACATCGACCGCCCATTTCGTGCCGCGCACTGCAGCAATCGCTTGCGGCGTCAGCACCTTGAAGGGATTGCCCCGCGGCTTCCTGGGCACCTCGACCAGCAGGGCTTTGCTGCTCAACTCGACGGAGTCAATATGTCCGTCGCGGTTGGCGTCCTTAAGTTCAAACTTGGCGCCATTTTCCGCAACGATGGTGATACCGTTGTCACAGCGCCAGGTCTGCGTCCCGGCAGCCGACGGCGACGCCGTGCAGCCCGCATTGGACGCAGGCTGTGCAGTCGCAGATCCAATCAACAGAAACGACCCTGCCAGGGCGAAAAACCCTGCGCGCGCGATTGCTCTCATGCCAGCCTCCCTTTGCGTGCTCGGCACAGTTCAAGGCGGGATGATACGGTACCGTATCACACGCAGAGGCTGCTGAAAAGTGCCGAGCTGGCAGCTATTTTCTCGTGGCGGCGATTTCCAGAACCGACGCGATCAACTTTCAGTCACGGCGCCGTGCCGCGTGAGACCGCGCGGTCCGTGATCCGCATGCGCTGTTGTCGCAATAGGTGGGCGGATGCAGGGCCGGCGGACGCGGGTCCGCCAGCCTCGCGCAACGCTTCCGCGCTACGTTCAGGGCCGATTTGAGGATCACGAAAATGACGTTGTTGAGTGCGTCATGGATGCGGCCGCAAGCGTCGAACAGCTGGCGCAAACCGGCCGAGAAACATGGTTAACAGACGCGACTAAGTCCGTAGTTCTGCGGGCCTTTTTCTCAAAACGGGACAACGTAATCGAGTTGCCCCACATCCGCCCGAACTTAATCCGCATTTAACTAAAAGTCGCCTTAATGACGCTCCGACCCTCTGCGAGATGCTGTTCCCGGATCGTGACCAGCGGCACTTCGAAGGGGGACTGAGTGACACCGTCCTGGACGCAAGGCGAATGAGTACGAGTATCGCTGCGCAGAGTAACGCGGCACGGAAGTCCAAGAGTTTCTCGCAGACTAATTCGCGGAAATCTTCCCGGAAAATGACCACGACCAATTGGCTTGGCGCCGCGGCGATCGGCTGCGTCGTGATGGGCGCCGGCTGGACGATCCACAGCAACATCTTTGGCGCAAGCGTCTATCCGACCGTCGGCAGCATCGGCTACGACGAGCCGGTCATCAAGCGCGCGCCCAAGGTGGCGCTGCGTGAGGCTGGCGAGGCCATCAAGGAAACCTTCGCGCTGCTGCCCGACCGGCTCCAGGTCGCAGCTCCGATCTCGCGCGAGATGTTCAACGAGCGCTTTGCCGCCGCTGCGACACAAGGCGTGCCATCGAATGCGGCGAGCGCCGCGCCCGCGACCCAGGTTGCGGCAGTCAAAGACGCCCCGAAGCAGAGCGTGATCGCGAAGGTCGCGGACGCGCTGAAGCCGGCGGCCAAGATAACTGACAAGACCGCTGACAAGGCTGCGGACAAGGCCAAGCGCGCACCGGATGCCCAGGTGCAACTGGCCTCGGCCGATCCGGCCGAGATCGTGCCTGCGCCCGAGGCAAAACCGAAATCCTTCGCCGATCGCGCCAAGGCTGCGGTGATGTCGATCACCGCTCCGCGCCAGTCGATGGTGGACAAGCTCTGGGGCAAGCGCGAGCCGTCCGGCGGGCTGCTCGCCTACGCCTCGGCCGATGCCAGCGTGACCGCCTCCATCGCGCCGAAGGAGCAGAACCCGATGCTCGGCGGCGCGCCGCCCTACGAGCGGGACACCGCGGTCTACGACATCACCGCCAAGACGGTGTATCTGCCCGACGGCACCAAGCTCGAGGCGCATTCCGGCCTCGGCTCCAATCTCGACGATCCGCGCTCTTCGAAAATCCGCATGCGCGGTGTGACGCCGCCGCACATCTACACGCTCAAGCCGCGCGAGGCGCTGTTCCACGGCGTGCCGGCGCTGCGACTGACCCCGATCGGCGGCGAGAGCGCGATCTACGGCCGCGACGGCCTGCTCGCGCACACCTTCATGCTCGGGCCGAACGGCGACTCCAACGGCTGCGTCTCGTTCAAGGACTATTACGCGTTCCTCGACGCCTATCGCAACAAGGGCATCCGCAAGCTCGCGGTGCTGGCGCGGGTGGAGTGAGGCGCAGCGCTAAGCCGCCAAGGTCTTGCGTAGCGCCATTTCGGTCGCGATCGCGCCCCGTACGGCCGGCCGCGCCTGCATGCGCTCGAGATAGGTCGACAGGGACGGCCATTGCGCGATGTCTATCCCTGCGGGACGGAGCAGCAGCAGGGCCCAGGTGAGATGGGCGTCCGCGACGGTGAAGCCGTTGCCGACGAGGAATTCGCGGTCCGCAAGGTGCGCCGCAGGCACCGACAAAGTCTGTGTGATCCTTGCACGCGGCTTGGCGAGCGAGCCGTCGTCCTTGTACCAGAAGGCCGGAAACAGGAACGCCTTGTGGATCTCGGTGCCGATGAAGCTCAGCCATTCCTGCAGGCGATAGCGATCGATATCGCCGGGCCGCGGCGCAAGGCGTGCCTCCGGCCTCACATTGGCGATGTATTGCAGTACCGCCGCGCTCTCGGTCAGCCGCTCGCCGTTCTCCAAGACCAGGACCGGCACCGCGCCCTTCGGCGACAGGTCGCGGAAATCGCTGCCGTCGTCGACGAGCCTCTTGGTCCAGATATGGGCGAGGTGATACTGCGCCTCGATACCGGCCTCCATCAGCGCGATGCGGCTCGAGAGTGAGCAGGCCATCGGAAAGAAATAGAGTTGCAGCATCGCGGCGCTCCCTTAGGTCAGTGCGTCGCTTTGCGCGATGATCGCGAAGCGGTCCGACAATTCGGCCAGCGCGACCTCGTGAATGGTCCTCGCCGGGAGTGCGCCGCCGCGGCCGTCGGGCAGATCGCGGGTGGCGCAGGCGTCCGCTGCGATCGTCGTGCGCAGGCCGAGGTCGAGCGCGGCGCGCGCGGTTGAGGAGACGCACATGTGGGTCATGAATCCCGCGAGCACGATGTTCTTGCGTCCGGTCGCGGCAAGCCGGGCCTGCAGGTCGGTGCCGGCAAAGGCATTCGGCAGCGCCTTCTCGATCACGGGCTCGCTGGCGAGCGGCGTCAGGCGCTCGACGATCGCGCCGCGCGCGGCCTCGCGGTCGAACAGGCTACCCGCCCGGCCCTTGTGGGCGACGTGGAAGATCGCGGCTCCGCTCTCCCGTGCTCGCGCGAGCAGGCGCGCAGCCGCGGCGATCGCCGCTTGCGCATCGGGCAGAGCCAGCGGACCGGCGCAATATTCGTTCTGGATGTCGATCAGCACGAGGCAGGCCTCGTTGAGCTTCGGCAGATTGAGATCGGCACCGGCGAGTTCGAGCAGGGTCTTTGGAGCGGTCATGCTGGTCAGGCCTTCAAGGGAATGTCGGGTGACATGACACTAGCGCAGCTCGGGCCTGCCATTGTGCAGGAATATTGCGGCATATGGCTGCAAATTTGCAGGAGCCGCCGTCGGCTGCTAAGCTCCTGGAATGAACTGGGACGATCTGCGCATCATCGCTGCGGTCAGGGACGAGGGCACCTATGCCGGCGCCAGCGCGCGGCTGCGCATCGACGAGACCACCGTCGGCCGCCGGCTGGCGCGCATCCGGCGCGATCTCGGCGTGCCGCTGTTCGACGCGGTGGACGGGCTGCGCCGGCCGACGCGCCATTGCGAGGCGGTGCTCGAGCATGTCGGCGCGATGGCCGCACATGCCGCGGCGATCGACCGCATCAAGGAGAGCCAGCCCGGCCCGGTCGGGCGCCTGCGCATCGCCTCGACCAATGCAGTCGCGGAAGAACTGCTGGCGCCGCATGCGAGCAGCTTCCTGCGCGATCATCCCGGCTTGATGCTGCAATTCCTCACCGCGAGCGGCAACGTCAAGTTCTCGCGCTGGCAGGCCGATCTCGCCATTCGCCTGCGCAAGCCGGAGAAGGGCGACTTCACCATCTCCAAGCTCGGCGAGGTCAGGCTGTACTTTTTCGAGCCCGTGGACCGCAGCAACGGGGAGCCCATCGCGTGCGTCTATCCTGACGAGCTGGACGCGATCCCGGAAGCGCAGTTCTTGCGTGCGAAGCGGCTAAAGAACGTGCGTTGCGTCACCGATAATGTCCGTATCATCAGCACCATGATCCGGTCGTATCAGGTCGTCGGTGTGCTGCCCGAACATAGTTGCGGGCCGCTGCTCGCCGACCGCAATCTGCGCGCCACGCTGCTGCCGAAGCGCCGCGACGTCTGGCTCTTGGTGCAGAACCATCTCAAGCGCGATCCGGCGACACGCGTGACGATCGACTGGGTGAGGACGTGTTTCCAGGACATCTCGCGCGATTAACGTCACGTATAACCGTGATCATCACGTCACAGCGCGCAAGATGCGACGAAAAAGCTTGATCCGCCCTCTTGCAACCCGAACGTGCCTGGTCTATTAGCGCCGTCCTTCGCTAGGCCATGGGTTCGGGCTCTCTGAGATCCCGACTGGCGCGGGCCGGTCTCCGGTTTCGTGTTCCGCCGAATGAAGAAACGCAGGATCTAGCTCATGGAGAGCGTCGGGCTGAACACCCGAAGGCATCGGTTCGATTCCGGTCTCTTGCCCCACGAAGGATAGCTCAGTTGGGTAGAGCAGGTGACGTTAAAATCATCGGGTCGCGGGTTCGAATCCCGCTCCAAGCGCTCCGTTTCAGCCTGAACAGCTGATACCTCTGACGAGGACCGGACGCGCGCTTCAGTCGCAGTCCGGCCGTTTTGCCGCAAGGCTTTCCGTCCGAACTTAGACACTGTGAGACCGGCTTTGCGCCGCGGGTAGATACCGCTTGCGCCGATGCCGGGTGGCTCCGCACGGCCGCGCGACACACCCCGCGCGATCGCGCGCGTGCGCCCGTCGTCATGCAAGCTCAAGCCCCGGCCCGCTGATTTCTCAGGAAGCGTCGTCCGCGTCCTCACGTCCTTTGCGAATGCAACCCGCTATCCGGCCACGTTCGGCCGGAGGCAACATGATGGAGGCGTGCCATGACCTTGAACAAGACTTGGCACCTGCTGATGCTGAACGTGACGGTGAAGGATGGCGAGCGTGCGTTGCTGACGCGCAACGGGCAGCTCGTGCGCGTGCTCGCGCCCGGCAAGCATCGCCTGTTCGATCCGCTGCACGAGCTGAAGGCCGAGGTGCTCGACGTGGTCCGCAGCGAATTTCCTGCGGAGCGCTACGCGGTGCTGAAGGCTGCGCGGCCTGATCTTGCCGCCGAGCTGTTCGAGGCGGTCGAGACCAAGGCGGACGAGATCGCCATCGTCAGCCTCGACGGCCGGCCCGTGCATCTGATGACGCCCTGGCAGGTGCGCGTCTACTGGAAGGTCGCAACCCGCATCGATGTCGAGCGCATCGATGTGTCCAGCGATGTCAGGCTCGACGCGCGGCACCTCACCATGATCGAGCGCAGCCGCTCGACCGTCACGAGCGAGACGGTGGTCGAGAACCACGAAGCGGGTCTGCTCTATGTCGAGGGCCGGCTCGTGGAGCGGCTCGCGCCCGGCCGGCATGCCTTCTGGACCGTCGGCCGCAAGATCGAGGTAAAGCGCCTCGACCTGCGGCCCCAGGCGGTCGAGATTACCGCGCAGGAGATGCTGACCAAGGATCGCATCGCGCTGCGGGTGACGCTGACGGCGTTCCGCCGGGTGGTCGATCCCGAGCGGACGGTTGCGACCGTGCCCGACGTGGATGCGTGGCTGTACCGCCTGGTGCAGTTCGCGATCCGCGAAGCGGTCGCCGGCCGGACGTTGGACGAGGTGCTGTCTGCGAAGGCGGCGCTGGACGCGGAGCTGCGCGACTATGTGCGCGCACGCGTCGCGGAGTCCGGCGTGGAGGTGACGGAGCTCGGCGTCAAGGACGTGATCCTGCCCGGCGAGATCCGGGAGCTGGTGAACAAGGTGGTGGAGGCGGAGCGGGTCGCGAAGGCGAACCTGATCCGCCGGCAGGAGGAGACCGCGGCGACGCGTTCGCTCCTGAACACCGCCCGCCTGATGGAGGAGAACCCCCTGCTGCTGCGGCTCAAGGAGCTGGAGTCGCTGGAGCGGCTGGTCGAGAAGGTCGGCCGCATCGACCTCCATGCCGGCGACGGCCAGGGCCTCGATGCCCTCCTGACCCGGCTCGTGCGCCTGAAGGCGCCCGAGAGCGCATGAACCTGAAGGGCCGCCCACGGGCGGCCCTTCACATCGGTATCGCCGTTGCCCTGCGGTGAACGTGATCCGCGCGGTGCGCGACCAATTCGCAAGTTCGCTGGGGTTTGCACGCGCGCACAGGTTGCGTAATCTCGGCACGACTACGGTCCTATCAGGGAAGGCGCATGACTATTCTTCAGGAAACGATCCGCCCCTCGGCGCGATCCAACGAGTGGAAGGTGATCGTCGTCCTCATCCTTCTGATCCCGGTGCTGTGGTCGCCGGTGGTCTTGTTTCGCTTTGTCCTGTATGAGCCGTTCAACATCCCGTCCGGTTCGATGACGCCGACGCTGATGGTCGGCGACTACGTCTTCGCCGCCAAATACGCCTATGGTTACGGCCGCTATTCCTTCCCCTTCGCGCCGTCCTGGATCTCGAGCCGCTTCCTTGCCGCCGACCCCGAATACGGCGACCTCGTCGTGTTTCGCACGCCGAAGGACACTTCGGTCGATTACGTCAAGCGCGTGGTCGGTCTGCCCGGCGACCGCGTCCAGATGCGGGGAGGGCAGCTCTTCCTCAACGACCGCCCGCTGACGCGCGTGGCGCTGAAGGAGGTGTTTTCCGACTCCGCCTGCGGGGCTGACGACACCAAGGTCAAGCGCTGGCGCGAGACGCTGCCGAGCGGCGCGTCCTATGTGACCTACGACTGCGTCGACAACAGCTACCTCGACAACACCAACGTCTTCACGGTGCCGCCGGGCCACTTCTTCGTGCTCGGCGATAACCGCGACAATTCCACCGACAGCCGCATGCTGTCGACGTTCGGCTTCGTGCCGATGGACAATCTGGTCGGCAAGGTGACGCGCATCTTCTGGTCGCTCGACGAAGAGGGCGAGCCGCGCTTCGAGCGGATCGGGAAGGTGGAGTGACGGGTGGAGAGAACGCGGGCCCCACAAACAAAAACCCCGGCATCGCTGCCGGGGTTTCGCATTTCGTCGTTTGCCTGAGCGGCTGGATCAGAAGTCCATGCCGCCCATGCCGCCGCCCGGAGGCATTGCGGGGCCGGCGCCGCCCTTCTTGGGCAGCTCGGCGACCATGGCTTCCGTGGTGATCAGGAGCGCGGCAACCGACGCAGCGTTCTGGATCGCGGTGCGGACCACCTTGGTCGGGTCGATGATGCCCTTCTTGACGAGGTCGGCATATTCGCCGGTCTGGGAGTCGAAGCCGTAATTGTAGCCCTTGTTCTCCAGGATCTTGCCGACGATCACCGAGCCGTCTTCACCGGCGTTGATCGCGATCTGGCGAGCAGGCGCCGACAGCGCCTTGCGCACGATCTCGACGCCGGTCTTCTGGTCGTCGTTCTTGGTGCGCAGGCCCTTGAGCTGCTCGGAGGCACGGAGCAGGGCGACGCCGCCGCCCGGGACGATGCCTTCCTCGACCGCCGCGCGGGTCGCATGCATCGCGTCATCAACGCGATCCTTGCGCTCCTTCACCTCGACCTCGGTCGCGCCGCCGACGCGGATCACCGCGACGCCGCCCGCGAGCTTGGCGAGACGCTCCTGGAGCTTCTCACGGTCGTAGTCCGAGGTGGTCTCCTCGATCTGCGCCTTGATCTGAGCCACGCGCGCCTCGATGTCGGCCTTCTTGCCGGCGCCGTTGACGATCGTGGTGTTCTCCTTGTCGATCATCACCTTCTTGGCGCGACCGAGCATGTTGAGCGTGACGTTCTCGAGCTTGATGCCGAGGTCTTCCGAGATCGCCTGGCCGCCGGTCAGGATCGCGATGTCCTGCAGCATGGCCTTGCGGCGATCGCCGAAGCCCGGAGCCTTGACGGCCGCGACCTTGAGGCCGCCGCGCAGGCGGTTGACGACCAGCGTGGCCAGGGCCTCGCCTTCGACGTCCTCGGCGACGATGACCAGCGGCTTGCCGGTCTGCACCACGGCCTCGAGCAGCGGCAGCAGCTCGTTCAGCGAGGAGAGCTTCTTCTCGTTGATGAGGATGTAGGCATCGTCCATCTCAACGCGCATCTTGTCGGCGTTGGTGACGAAGTAGGGCGAGATGTAGCCGCGGTCGAACT
Organism: Bradyrhizobium sp. USDA 4354; assembly: GCF_054060315.1. NCBI lineage: Bacteria > Pseudomonadati > Pseudomonadota > Alphaproteobacteria > Hyphomicrobiales > Nitrobacteraceae > Bradyrhizobium > Bradyrhizobium sp. USDA 4354. The sequence continues at coordinate 4,513,798 of NZ_JBSSDC010000001.1, forward strand.
GCATGCCCTCGACGACGTCGAGCTCGGTCTCGAGCGACTTGGCTTCCTCGACGGTGATGACACCCTCGTTGCCGACCTTCTTCATGGCGTCGGAGAGGAACTTGCCGATCTCCTGGTCGCCGTTGGCCGAGATGGTGCCGACCTGGGCGATCTCGTCGTTCGAGGTGACCTTCTTGGAGTTCTTCTGGAGGTCCGCAACGACGGCCTCGACCGCGAGGTCGATACCGCGCTTGAGGTCCATCGGGTTCATGCCGGCGGCAACCGACTTGGCGCCTTCCTTCACGATCGCCTGGGCGAGCACGGTGGCGGTGGTGGTGCCGTCGCCGGCCGCGTCAGCGGACTTGGAGGCGACTTCGCGCACCATCTGGGCGCCCATGTTCTCGAACTTGTCGTCGAGCTCGATCTCCTTGGCGACGGTGACGCCGTCCTTGGTGATGCGGGGAGCGCCGAACGACTTGTCGAGCACGACGTTGCGGCCCTTCGGACCGAGCGTGACCTTCACCGCGTTGGCGAGAACGTCGACGCCGCGCAGCATCTTGTCGCGCGCTTCAACCGAGAATTTGACTTCTTTGGCTGCCATCTGGATTTTTCCTTGGAATGATTTGACTGGAGGGAGAGGGGGCTCTTAGGCCGCCTTCTTCTTGGACTCGCTGACTTCGAGAACGCCCATCACGTCGCTCTCCTTCATGATCAGTAGGTCCTGGCCGTCGATCTTGACCTCGGTGCCGGACCACTTGCCGAACAGCACGCGGTCGCCGACCTTCAGGTCGATCGGGATCAGCTTGCCGGCTTCGTCGCGGCCACCCGGGCCGACGGCGACGACTTCGCCCTGGGAGGGCTTTTCCTTGGCAGTGTCGGGAATGATGATGCCGCCAGCGGTCTTCTCTTCTGCGTCGATGCGCTTGACCACGACGCGGTCGTGAAGCGGACGGAATTTCATGCAGTCCTCCTAAGCATTTGCACGAGTTGAGGATTTTAGATTGTTAGCAGTCGTTGCCCGCGAGTGCTAGCACGAGCGAGGTTGAAATAGGACAGGAATTTTGCGGGGGCAAGGGCTTCTAGCAGAAAAATCAGCACCCGGAAGCGGGGACTGCCAGAATCTCTTTTCCATCGTTAACCAGCCTTGGAGGCCTCTTCGAGGCTCCATGGGAGGCCGTATTAGCACGGAGTCATGTCTGCTGCTAACGCATTGAATTTCAACAGCTTGTTAAACTTTTGGGCTTGAGATGGGTTGTCAGTTTGCGTCACATTTCTCTCATGTGAGCGCATCGTTTCCGGGTGGCTCCCGGGGCACGGATCAAGCCACCCCCTGTATGCGCTCCTGCAAAGGAGGTTTGGCATGGGACTGCGCGTTGGGGGCGTTTCCGAGGACTTCCGGAAACAGATGCTGGGCTACGGGCTGACGACGGCACAAATTCTCTACCGGATGCCGGACCATCCCTCGCTACTCCAGACCTATGTCTGGCAGAACTACGACATGTTTCCGAAATTTCCGGCGCTGACCGATTTCCTGGCGTTCTGGCAGGAGAAGCTCGATGGCCCCCTCCATTCGGTCACCGTGGCGCATTCCAAGCTGATCAAGCCGGCCGAGCTCCGCGCCGTGGACGGCGTGTTCCGGCTGCATTGAGGCATAGATCAGACGCCACCGTTGCAATAGCGTGTCCACATCGCGCGATAGGCGTCGTCCACCGCTCGCGCATATGAGACAGGGTTGCCGGCGGCCGCAGCGCTGATCTGCCCGGGCAGCTCGCGGCGCAATTGATCGAGGTCACCGATCCGCGCCGCACGGCCAGCTGCGATCCCGACATACGCCTCATCGGTATCCGCGACCCAGTCCGGCAGGCCAAGCGCGGTCAGGATGGCGCCGGCGGCACGGCTGGGCAGACTGTTCCCGAGCTTCGCCACCACGGGCACGCCCATCTGCAGGGCTTCCCATGTGCTGACGCCGCCGTTCTGTGGGAACGGGTCGAGCGCAATATCGATCCGATTGAACGATGCCAGATGTTCGCCCCGCGAGGTGGCTCCGAGCAGATCGACGCGTTCGGCCGGCAATCGGCAAGCCGCAAATCGCGCCAGCAGCTTGTCGCGGACCAGTTGATCGTCCAGCGCAACATCCTTGATCAGCAGTCGCGAACCCGGGATCCGTTCGAGAATCCTGGACCAGGCTGTCGCTGCCGCATCCGAAATCTTGCTGATGCGGTTGAAGACACCGAACGTGACGAAGCCGTTCGAGAGAGCCGGCGCCTCCGCCCGCGCAATCCCGGCCGGCAGTGGCGCCAGCGTCACGAAGCACGGCAGGTCGGCGACGGTCTCCGCAAACAGATGCCGAACCGCGACAGGAATCGCGACCTGGTCCGAGAACAGATAGTCGATCGTTGGCAGCCCGGTGCCGGTGCCGTGGCCCCAGCCGTGCGCCTGGATCGGTGCCGGCTTGCGCGCAAACACGTCGAGGCGGTTTCCTCTGGTATGGCCGGACAGATCGATCAGGATATCGACGCGATCGGCGCGAATCTGAGCGGCGAGGCGATCGTCGGTCCATTGCGAGGCATCACGCCAGCGATCGGCGATCCCCTGAAATTCGCTTGTCGTCGCGTCCACTTTCGACGAGCACGAGTAGCACACGATCTCGAACTGTGCCCGGTCATGGTGTTGCAGGACCGGCTTGAAAATGAACGCGGCCGAATGCGCGTTGAAGTCCGACGAGACGTAGCCAAGCACAAGACGGCGATCCGGATCGCGGCTGTTGTCATGCGGTGCCGCCGTGTCGGGGGCGATTTTCGCCCCGATCCGCTCCCACCAGACTCGACGCGCCTGCTGATGCTGCTCGACGCTGGCGCCCGCCACAAAATCGAGCGTGAATATCTTGCCGCAAATCGCGCTCTGAAGGTCAGGCCGGATGTCGAGGGCTCTGTCGAAGCTGGCGAGGGCCTCATTGACCCGGCCAAGTCCGGCGAGACAAAGGCCCAGCACCAAGTGAGCTTGATCAGACTCGGGAGCGATCACGAGAGCCTTCTCGCAATCGGGCAATGCCTGGGCAATTTGCTGGGTCTGGAGCAAGACATTGGCGCGCCAGAGCCACCCATTCACGTCGTCGGGTGCGAGCGCAATTGCCCGATTGCAATCCGCCATGGCTTCGTCAAATCGCTGAAGCTCCCGCAATGCAACGGCGCGGTTCGCCAGCGCCGCGGCATAGTCGGGCTTGATCGAGAGCGCGCGGTTCAGGCTTGCGAGAGCCTCGTCATAGTTGCGCAGACGGCAAAGCGCAGAGCCCCGGCCGTTGTGGGCCTCGGCAAGATTTCCGTCAATTGCGAGCGCCCGATCGTAGCTCTCGAGCGCCTCCAGGTGCAGATCGAGGGCCGCGCTCGCGTTACCCAGATTGGACAGGGCCAGGGCGTAGCTGGGTCGCAAGGCGAGAGCCTTTCGATAGCTCTCGCGGGCCTCATCGTGACGTTTTAGCCCGTTCAGCGCGACGCCCAGGCTCATGTGAGCGTCGGCAGATCTCGGGTCCACGGCAACCGCTCGGCTCAGCAGGATTTCGGCCTGCTGATAGTTATTGGCATCGGACTCCAGGGCGCCGAGCATATGCAGCGCGATGAATTGACTTGGCGCGATCTGCAGGAGTTGGCGATAGGCAGCCTTGGCCTCGATGAGGCGCCCCTTCTTGTGCAACTCCAGCGCTTGCCCGAGCAATGGCAGCACTTCGGCCTTTTGCCGTTTCTGAAGCCGGGCATTTTGAAATGCACGCTGACCGACGCTGTTGCCCATGAATCAATTCCCCCAGATCTCCCGGCGAGATTAATTCAGCGGGAGAACGAAGACGAGACGATGGTCGCTCGCCACGACAGCTTGGGACAAGCTACGGCCGATCGGGGATCGCGCGACTGGCCTAAGCTCGGCAATTGCTGCCTCGCCCAGGACTGGCTAATCTGACCTCCAGGTCATGCCCGTGCGACGGGCGCGGCTCAAATCAGGGAGGCAGACAATGGCCAAGCAAAAGGCATCAAGACCCGCAATGAAGGCCGCAGTGAAGAAGCGGAGCGGCGCCAAGGCCGCGGCGCGATCCTCGGCGCGCAAGGCGGTGAAGGCGAAGGCGCGCAGCGTCGCTCCGAAGAAGTCCGCGCGGCCGAAGCAGCGCATCGCCATCAGTCATCACCGCGAGGAAGACTTTAGGGCCGACGGCCTGCGCGCCTATGCCAAGTACCGCGATCTCGGCATTGCCGAGGCGACCCATGGCCTCGCGCAGGCGCATGTGATCCGCCTGCAAGGCCCGTGCAATCCGGCCGAGGTTTCCAAGCTCCACTATCACGACGTCGAATTCCAAATGGTCTATGTGCTCAAGGGCTGGGTGAAGACCTATATGGACGGGCAGGGCGAGACCTTGATGAAGCAAGGCAGCGCCTGGACCCAGCCGCCGAAGATCAAGCACATGATCTTGGATTATTCGGACGACGTGGAGCTGCTGGAGGTGATCCTGCCGGGGGAGTTCAAGACGGTGGAGTTGAAGGCTTGATGTCATTCCGGGGCGCCCCGTAGCTCGCGACTCGTCGCGCCCCAGAATGACAGCGGAGAGCCTACGCCAACACACCCACCACCGCGCCCATCAGGCACGTGGTCAGCGTCCCCGACACGATCGACTTCAGTCCGAGCGCGTTGATCTCCTCGCGCCGCTCCGGGGCCATCACCCCTAAGCCGCCGATCATGATGCCGAGGCTGGCGAAATTGGCGAAGCCGCACATCGCGTAGAGCACGATCAGGCGCGAGCGCGGATCGAGCGCGTCGGGCGGCAGCTTCGAGAAGTCGACATAGGCGATCAATTCGTTGAGCACGGTCTTGGTGCCCATCAGGCTGCCGGCAATGATCGCCTGATCCCACGGCAGCCCCATCAACCAGCATACCGGTGCCATGACGAGGCCAAGCAGGCGCTGCAGCGAGATCGCGGCGCCGCGGATATCAGGCAAGAGGCCGAGGATGGCGTTGACGAGATAGACCAGCGCCACCAGCACCAGGAGCATGGCGACGATGTTGAGCAACAATTCGAGGCCGGCGGTGGTGCCCTTCACGATCGCGTCCATCGTGCCGGACACGTCCATCTCCGGGTCCTCCAACGCGCCGCCGGTGCGCTGGTCGGAGGTCTCGGGCACCATGATCAGGCTGACGAGGATCGCAGCCGGTGCGCCCAGCACGGATGCGATCACGAAATGCGCGGCGGCGTCGGGGATGAGCGGCGCCAGCAGCGTCGCATAGAGCACCAGCACCGTGCCGGCGATACCGGCCATACCGCCGGTCATCACCAGGAACAACTCACTGCGCGTCATCTGTGCCAGATACGGCCGCACGAACAACGGCGCCTCGACCATGCCGAGGAAGACGTTGGCGGCCGTCGAGAGCCCGACGGCACCGCCGACGCCCAGCGTGCGCTCCAGCAGCCAGGCCATGCCACGCACGATCGGTGGCAGCACGCGCCAATAGAACAACAGCGTCGTCAGCACGCTCATCACCAGCACGATCGGCAGCGCCTGGAACGCCAGGATGAAGTCCGCGCCGGGGACCTTCAGGTCGAAGGGCAGGGGGCCGCCGCCGATATAGCCGAACACGAAGGCGGAGCCGGCGCGGGCGGCCGCCGAGATCGCGCCGACTGCGCCGTTGATGGTGCCGAAGGCATGGGCGACGACCGGCAGCTTCAGCAGCACGACCGCGGTGACGAAGGTGGCGGCGAGGCCGATCGATGCCTGGCGCAGCGACACCGCGCGGCGATTCTCCGCCAGCGCGAAGGCGATCAGCAGCAATGCGAAAATGCCGAGTGCCGATTGCAGCCGAAGCATGATGTCCCCAAACCCTCAATGATTATGGCCGCGTCTGCATTGCAAAGGCAATGCCGACGGACTCACGGGTGGGACGTTTGGCCTAGGAGTTTGCTCTCTCCACCCGTCATTGCGAGGAGCTCTTGCGACGAAGCAATCCAGAATCCGTCGGTCGGACAGATCCTGGATTGCTTCGCTACGCTCGCAATGACGACTGTGGAGGCGCTGTGCTTCTTGGTTCAGCCCCGTCCGACGAACGGCATCTTGGTCGCCATGACAGTCATGGTCAGCACGTTGGCATCGAGCGGCAGGCTGGCCATGTAGGCCACGGCATCGCCGACCGCCTTGGCGTCCATGCGCGGCTCGTGCTTGGTGGTGCCATCGGGCTGCAGCACGCCGGGGCCGTTGACCATGCGGTCGGTCATCGGCGTCGCCGCATTGCCGATGTCGACCTGGCCGACTGCGATGTCGTACATGCGGCCGTCGAGATTGCTGGCCTTGGTCAGGCCCGTGATGGCGTGCTTGGTCGAGGTATAGGCGGCCGAGAACGGTCGCGGCGCATGTGCCGAGATCGAGCCGTTGTTGATGATGCGGCCGCCGCGCGGGGACTGGTCCTTCATGATGCGGAAGGCGTGCTGGGTGCACAGGAACGGGCCGGTGAGATTGGTGTTCACCACCGCCTGCCACTGCTCGAGGCTGAGGTCCTCGAAGTTCACGGCCGGCGCACCCATGCCGGCATTGTTGAAGAGCACGTCGAGGCGGCCATAGGTCGCCTTCACCTTGTCGAACAGCGCGGCGATAGAGTCCGGTTTGGTCATGTCGGCGGTGACGCAGAGACTTTTCCCCGCGGGACCGAGCTTCGCCGTCTCCTCGAGCATGTCGAGCCGGCGCCCTGTGAGCACCACGGTGAAGCCGGTGTTCATCAGCGCCAGCGACGCCGCGCGCCCGACGCCGGTGCCGGCGCCCGTCACCACTGCGATCTTTTTCGCTTCACTCATCGTTTCCTGCCTTTTCTCTTGAGCTGTCAGGTTTTGGATTCTTTTTCGTTCTTGTAGGGCGGTCGCGGGATGTTCTGGTGCGCGGCGCGCAGCGCCGCCGACCAGCGCGAGCGCAGATCGTGGAAATAGGGCTCGCCCGCCTCGATGCGGTGGTTGAGATCGGCCTCGCAGGCGTCGGTGCGCACCACCAGCACGTCGATCGGCAGGCCGACGCCGAGGTTCGAGCGCATGGTCGAATCCATCGAGATCAGGCCGGTCTTCAGCGCCTCGTAGAGCTCGACGTCGTAATGCATGGCGCGGTCGAGCACCGGCTTGCCGTATTTGTGCTCGCCAATCTGCAGGTATGGCGTGTCGGTGGTGCACTCGATGAAATTGCCGGCGGTATAGACCATGAACAGACGCATGCGCGCGCCCTTGATCTGGCCGCCGAACAGGAAGGAAACGTCGAAGGACACGTCCTCGGATTTCAGCGCCGGCCCTTCGGTGGCATGCACCGCCCGGATCGCCCGACCGATGCGCTGGGCGGCCTGGAACATGGTCGGCGCGTTCATCAGCGTCTCGATCTCGCCCGTGTTGGGATCCTCCAGGCCTTCGGTCAAGGTGGAGAGCACCGACTGGCTGATCGCGAGGTTGCCGGCGCTGGCGATCGCCATGATGCGCTCGCCGGGCTTGGAGAATATGTGCAGCTTGCGGAAGGTCGAGACGTTGTCGAGGCCGGCATTGGTGCGGGTATCGGCGATCATCACCAGACCGTCCCGAACCAGGATTCCGCAGCAATAGGTCATTTCCAGTCCCCGAACGCGTTTGCGCGGAATTACTAGCCAATTTCGGGGGCCGCTCCAACCCCCGTTTCTGGTCGTCATTCCGGGCGCGACGAAGTCCCGAACCCGGAATCCATTCGTCCACCAACTCTGCGGCCCAAGGGATTCTCAGGTGCGCAATTGCGCACCATAGTTCGCGCTAAGCGCGCCCCGGAATGACGGTGTGAGACGACAGCCTATTGCGCCGCATCGACCAGAAACGCCTCATCAACCGGCACGCCGAGCGCCGTGACCAGCCGGTTCGTCTCCGCGGCCATGCCGACGATGGCGAGCAGCTCGCCATATTCGGCCTCGGTCATGCCCTTGGCCCGCGCCGCGGCGGTGTGCGAATGGATGCAATAACTGCAGCCATGCGCGATCGAAACCGCGACGTAGAGCATCTCCTTGACCTTGGGATCGAGCGCGCCCGGAGCCATCACCTCCTTGATGCTCTCCCAGGTCCGCCGCAGCGTCTTCGGGTCATGCGCCAGCGCGCGCCAGAAATTGTTGACAAAGTCTGATTTCCGCACCTTGCGGATGTCGTCGAAAACGGCGCGCGCCTCGGCCGAGAGCTCATCATCCGAAAGCAGTTTCACAGTCGCCATGGGCTACCTCGCAGGTCTGATCCGGTGAGTGTAGCACGGCTCACGTGTTCGGGATGGCGGCGCTTAGCCCTGCCGCTGGGACTGCGATTGCGACTGCCCGCCGCGGCCGGCCTGCTCGACCTTCACGGCCACTGCCAGTGTTTCCGTGCCGCCGCCATAGCGCGTGCCGCGCACCGGGGCCGCGCCGAGATAGTCGAGCCCGATCGCAACGCGGACATGGGCGTCGGTGGCGCAGATGCTGTTGGCGGGATCGAAGCCGACCCAGCCGAGATCGGGCACGTAAGCCTCCGCCCAGGCATGGCCCGCCTCCTGATGCACCGTGTCGTCTGCACGCAGGAAATGTCCGGAGACGAAGCGCGCAGGCACGCCGCCGGCGCGGGCGCAGGCGATGAAGATGTGCGCGTAATCCTGGCAGACCCCGCGCTTGAGCGCGAACGCTTCCGCCGCGGACGTGCCGCTATTGGTGGGGTCCTCGTCGAACGTCATGTGATCGGCAATCTGCGTCATCAGCGTATGCAGGAATCCGAGCGTGTCGCTCTCGGCTTCGCTGCGCAACTGGCGCGCGACCGCCGTCATCGCCGGATTGACGGAGGTGAGATCGGTGGCGCGCAGGAACATGCCGGCCGGGAAGCGCTCGTCAGTGCCGCGCAGCACGCCGCCGGTATCGTGGGTCTCGATCAGCCCCTCGGCGGTGATCTGGATGTCGCCGACGGCACCGCAGGACAGCACGTGGGTGACGTTGCCGAATGCGTCCTCATGGGTGTCGAGCTTGGTGTCGGTCGAAACGTCGATCTGCCACTCCGCGACGTACTGCCCATCATGGCTGCCCGGCGTCATGCGCAGGATCTGGATCACGCTGGTGGCCGGCGGCTCGTAACGATAGGTCGTGGTGTGCTGGATTCGCAGGCGCATGGTGTTTCTGGATCGGTCATTCCGGGATGACGCGACGGGACCGCGAAGCGTGGCCCGGAGCGCCAGACCCGGAATCTCGAGATTCCGGGTTCGATGCTTCGCATCGCCCCGGAATGACGAAGGGTGAAGGTTTCAGTCTGACTAGATCAAATACTGCTTCGTGATGATTTCGCCCAGCCTGGAATTGTCCGTGATGAATTCCTGAATGAATTCATGCACGCCATGCTGGAAAATGTCGTTCATGTTGCTGTGTTCCAGCCGGTTGCGGATGCCGCGGGCGTGGCGCTGGGCCGGGCCCTGGCGGCCATAGGCGACGCCGATCTGGTCGAGGTTGCGCACGAGGTTGCCATAGCAGCTGGCGAGCGAGCGCGGCAGCGTGTCGTTGAGGATGAGCAGATCCGCAATCAGCCACGGCTTCAGCGTCTCGCGATAGACCCAGTGATAGGCGGTCAGCGCCGAGACCGAGCGCAGGATCGAGCTCCACTGGTAGAAGTCGAGCGGGCCGCCGACATGCTCTTCCTCGGGCAGCAGCACGTGGTATTTCACGTCGAGGATGCGCGCGGTGTTGTCGGCGCGCTCGATGTGCACGCCCATCCGCGAGAACCAGTAGGCGTCGTTGCGCAGCATGGTCCGGTAGGCCGAGCCGTCGAACCGCAGCGAGGTCTCCTGCACGAAGCGTAGGAATTTGGCGAGCTCCTCGCGCGTCGACGTTCCCTTGCTCCACACCGCCTGCAGCTCGATCCAGGCCGAGTTGATGGTGTCCCACATCTCGCTGGTCAGCGCGGTGCGCACCGAGCGCGAGTTCAGCCGTGCCGCCTCGATGCAGTTCCTGATCGAGGACGGATTGTTCGGCGAGAACGAGAGATACTCGACGACGTTGTGCTCGTTGGCTTCCTCATAGGTCTGATAGAAGCTGGCGGCGACGCCGGCGGTGAGCAGCGCCGAGTCCCATTCATTGGTCTTGCCGATATAGGCGGCGGGAAGCGCGGTGACGCGCAGCGTCGCATCGATGGTGCGAGCGAGATATTCGGCCCGTTCGACGTAGCGGGCGAGCCAGTAGAGGTTTTCGGCGGTACGCGACAGCATCTCTCTACTCGTCCAAAATCCAGGTGTCTTTGGTACCGCCGCCCTGGCTTGAATTCACCACCAGGGAGCCTTCCTTGAGCGCGACGCGTGTGAGCCCGCCGGGCACAATGGTGGTGCTCTTGCTGCCCGTCAGCACGAAGGGGCGAAGATCGACATGGCGCGGGGCGAGGCCGGATGCCGTGCAGGTCGGACAGGTCGAGAGCGCCAGCGTCGGCTGCGCGATGAAACCTTCCGGCTCGCGTTTGAGCTTGTCGCGGAATGCCTCGATCGTCGCTTTGGTCGCAGCGGGACCGATCAGCATGCCGTAGCCGCCGGAGCCGTGCACTTCCTTGACGACGAGCTCGCTCAGATTGTCCAGCACATAGGCGAGGTCCTTCGGCTCGCGGCAGCGCCAGGTGGGCACGTTCTTCAGGATCGGCTCCTCGCCGAGATAGAATTTCACGATATCAGGCATGTAGGAATAGATCGCCTTGTCGTCGGCGATGCCGGTACCGACGGCGTTGGCGAGCGTGATGTTGCCGGCGGCGTAGGCCGACATCAGCCCGGGCACGCCAAGCACGGAATCGGGGCGGAAGGTGAGGGGATCGAGGAAATCGTCGTCGACGCGGCGGTAGATCACGTCGACCCGCTTCAGCCCTTCCGTCGTCCGCATGAACACTTCGTTGTTCTTGACGATGAGGTCACGGCCTTCAACCAGCTCGATACCGAGCTTGTCGGCCAGGAACGAGTGCTCGTAGTAGGCGGAGTTGTAGACGCCGGGCGTGAGCAGGGCGACCGTCGGCTCGCTGGATGCGCTTTGCGGCGCGACCGAGCGCAGCGCCGCGAGCAACTCGTCCGGATAGCGCTCGACCGGCGCCACCTTGTGGCGGGCGAACAGATCCGGAAACAGCCGCATCATGATCTCGCGGTTTTCCAGCATGTAGGACACGCCCGACGGCGTGCGGGCATTGTCCTCCAGCACGATGAAGTCCTCAGCATCGACCCGGACGATGTCGATGCCGGCGATGTGCACGTAGACGTCGTGCGGCACGTGCTGGCCGTTCATCTCGGGGCGGAACACCGGGTTCTGGAAGATCAAATCGTCGGGCACGACCTCGGCGCGGATGATGTCGCGGCCGTGATAGATGTCGCGCAGGAACATATTGAGCGCGCGCACGCGCTGCTTCAGGCCCTTCTCCAGCAGCGCCCATTCCTTGCCGGACATGATCCGCGGGATCACGTCGAACGGGATCAGGCGCTCGGTGGACTCGGAGTCGCCGTAGACCGCGAAGGTGATGCCGATCCGACGGAATAGGAGCTCGGCTTCCTGGCGTCGATATTCGAGGGCCTCGGGGGGCGTCTCATTCAGCCAGCGCGCCAGCTCCTGATAGGCGGGGCGAAGGTCCCCGCCGGGAATATTCATTTCGTCAAACGCGACTGCCATGGATTCCGACTGTTCTCCCCAGGCGTTGCACCGTTGGTCAGGTCGCTTAGGCCTTGCTGAAGACCGCAACGTCCTGTGGCCATGCGGTGAGAGTGCATGACTTCCGTAGGAGGTAGCAAGGGGCGGGCCAGCGCGATAAGCATGGAGAAGGGGCATTTGCAGTGGATGGCCGGCGGCTTGCCTGAAAAAATGGCTGAGGACTGCTTATTTCAGAAGCAAAACCGCGTGACTTCAACGCGTTACCTCGGCAAAGTCGGCGTCACAGGTGAGGGACTTAAGGCATGAGCGACATCGTCACGGCGGGCATTCTGGTCATTGGGGACGAAATCCTGTCCGGCCGGACCAAGGACAAGAATATCGGCTTCATCGCCGAATACCTGACCAATATCGGCATCGACCTGAAGGAGGTCCGGGTCGTCTCCGACGACGAGGCCGACATCATCGCAGCCCTGGACGCACTGCGGCATCGCTACACCTACGTCTTCACCACGGGCGGCATCGGGCCGACCCATGACGACATCACCGCAGATAGCGTCGCCAAGGCGTTCGGCGTCGGTATCGATCATCACCCGGAGGTCGTCGCCCGCTTCCGCGAGCGCTGGAGCGAGCAGGACCTCAACGAGGCTCGCCTGCGCATGGCCCGCATCCCCGACGGTGCCGAGCTGATCCAGAGCGCAACCATCCTCGCTCCCGGCTTCAAGATCGGCAATGTCATCGTGATGGCCGGCGTGCCTTCGATCATGCAGGCGATGATGGATATAGTTTCGCCCAAGCTGAAATCGGGCGTGCGCATGCTCTCCGAGTCGGTCCGCGCCAATGCGCGCGAGGGCGACATCGGCGGCCCGCTGCGGGCGATCGCCGCCGCCCATCCCGACACCATCATCGGCAGCTATCCCTTCATGGACGAGGAGCAGAAGCCCAACACCAATCTTGTGGTGCGCTCGCGCGATCCGGACAAGCTGGCGACGGCGATGGCTGCGGTGAAGGAAATGCTGGCGGGATTGAACATCAACCGCTAAAGCCCCCGGCACGCCGGGCGCTTTAGCGATTTATTTGAGCATGATCTTGTCGGAAAACCGCTGCACACTTTTCCGGATCATGCTGTAGCACCTTGCTCCCGGCAGACGAAGCAGGAGACGACGATGGCTGGTGAAGCACCGGAACTGAGTGCGGAGGAGCGGGCAGGCAAGGCCTTTCCGGTCTCGTGGGACCAGTTCCACCGGGATTGCCGGGCGCTGACCTGGCGGCTCAACGAGGTCGGTCCGTTCCACGCGGTGATCGCGATCACCCGCGGCGGCCTTGTGCCGGCCGCGATCGTCGCGCGCGAGCTCGGCGTGCGCGTCATCGACACCGTTTGCATCGCCAGTTACGACCACAACAAGCAGGGCGACCTTCAGGTTCTCAAGGGCATTTCCGAGGCCGCAATGCAGCTCGGTGGCGGCACCGGCAAGGGGCTCCTGATCGTCGATGACCTCGTCGACACCGGCAAGACCGGCAAGCTGGTGCGTGAGATGCTGCCGGACGCGCATTTCGCGACCGTCTATGCCAAGCCGAAGGGACGCCCGCTGGTCGACACCTTCATCACCGAAGTCTCGCAGGACACCTGGATCTTCTTCCCCTGGGACACCGCGCTCTCCTATCACCCGCCGCTCCGCGACGGCGCGGCGTGACCGAAGGCGAATGGCGAATGGCGAGTAAGGAATCCCCTATTCGCAATTCGCCGTTCGCTACTAGCCCGCTCCAAAACCGCGTCACGCCCACCGGCGACATCATCGCCACGCCACATCGCGGCCTCTTCACAGGCAATCGCGGCATCATCCATGATCCCGCCACGAAGACCCTGCTGAAGAAGCGCTGGTCGACGCCGGCCTGGATTACATGCCTGTGTGAATTCCGCGGCTGGCGACGGCCGGTGATGGCGCGGCGGAGCTGGACCGAGCTGTTCTTCCTCGACGAGGCCACTGCCTTCGCCGCAGGACATCGGCCCTGCTTCTTCTGCCGCCGCGACGACGCCAAACAGTTTCGCGCGGCGTGGGAAGCGGGGAATGGTGCAAGCGACATCAGCGCGAAGGCGATGGATGCCGTTCTGCATCGGGAGCGTCTCGATCGCGGCCGCAAGCGGTTGCACCCACTGCCGATGCCGCTGGCAGACTTGCCCGACGGTGCGATGGTGCAGCAGGGCGAAGACAGCTTTCTGGTGATGCAAGGACAGACGCTGCTGTGGTCGCCGGCGGGCTACGCGTCGCATGCACGCGTGGTCGATCGCCCGATGTTGTTGACGCCGCCTTCCACGTTGCGCGCCATTATGGCCGGCTATCGGCCGGTGCTGCATCCGACGGCGTCGGGCTGAAGCGCCGACGTCCTCGTGATCACCCCAGCTTCTCGCGCGCCAGCGCAGCGCCGGCGCCGAGCGCCGCCAGCTTCGCTTCGGCGATCTCCCGCCGCATCGGCGCCATGCCGCAATTGGTGGTGGCGATGATGTTGCTCTTGGGTACGAATTGCGACACCGCCTCGATCACCTTCACGACGTCCTCGGCGGTCTCAACCGTGTCGCTGGCGACGTCGATCACGCCGGCTTGCACGATCTTGGTCCTGAGCAGCGCAAGCAGGTCGAGCGGCACCTTCGAATTGCGGCACTCGATCGCGACCTGCTGGATCGGGCTCGCGTCGATGGCCGGGAAGATCTGCTCGTACTGCCGCCATTGCGCGCCGAGTGTTTCCTTCCAGTCGGTATTGGCCTTGATGCCGTAGCCGTAGCAGATGTGAACGGCGGTGGCGCAGGTCAGCCCCTCCGCGGCGCGCTCCAGCGCCTTGATGCCCCAGTCGTTGACCTCGTCCATGTAGACGTTGAAGGCGGGCTCGTCGAACTGCACGAGATCGACGCCGTCGGCCTGCAACGCCTTGGCCTCCTCGTTGAGCAGCTCGGCGAAGGCAAAGGCCATCTTCACGCGGTCGCCATAGTATTGATCGGCGATGGTGTCGATGATGGTCATTGGGCCGGGCAGGGTGAACTTCAGCTGCTTCCTGGTATGGGTGCGCGCCACGCGCGCCTCGAAGGCATGGACGCGGCCCTTGAGGCGGAGCGGGGCGACCACCTGCGGCACCATTGCCTTGTAGCGGTCCTTGCGGATGCCCATCTCGACCTTGTGGGCGAAATCGATGCCCTCGATCTTCTCCAGGAAGCCGTGGACGAAATGCTGCCGGGCCTGCTCGCCCTCGGTGACGATGTCGATGCCCGCGTCCTCCTGGATCTTCAGCCAGATCAAGGTCGCATCGCGCTTGGCCCGGAGAAGCTCGTCACCTCCAGACTTCCAGGGCGCCCAGAGCATGTTGGGCTCGGCGAGCCATTCCGGTTTCGGCAAGGAGCCGGCGATCGTGGTTGGAAACAGCATGGCGGCCTCCCGGCGGGTTGTGTTGCGCCTCTTCCTGCCATGACTTAACGTCAAGGTACAGAACAACAAAAGTCGTCTTGAAACCCGCGACGCCGGACCGGAAACGCCATGATCGAATTCTTTTTCGACTGTTCCAGCCCCTGGACCTATCTCGCCTTCCACAACATCCAGCCGCTCGCGAAGGAGCTCGGCGCGGAGATCATCTGGCGGCCGATCCTGGTCGGCGGCATCTTCAACACGGTCAATCCAAGCGTCTATGCGCAGCGGGAGAAACCGGTGCCGCTGAAGGCGCGCTACATGAAGAAGGACCTGGAGGACTGGGCGCGCTCGGCCGGCCTTGCCATCAAGATGCCGCCGACGGTGTTTCCCGTGAACAGCGTCAAGGCGATGCGCGGCTGCATCTGGCTCGGTCAGGACATGGTGCCGTTCGCCACCGCCGTGTTCGAGACCTATTGGGGCGCGGACGAGGATATCTCGCAGGACGCGGTGCTCGCCGGGATCTGTAGGAAGGTCGGTATCGACGAGCAGAAATTCTTCGCCGGCATCTCGGAACAGAGCATCAAGGATCAGCTCAAGGCCAATACCGAGGAAGTCGTGGCGCGCGGCGGCTTCGGCTCGCCGACGATCTTCGTCGGCAAGACCGACATGTATTTCGGCAACGACCGCCTGCCGCTGATCCGCGAGGCGCTCAAGCGCCGCAAGGCGAGCGCGGCCTGATGGTGCGCGCCGTCGTCTGCCGCGAACTCGGCGCGCCCGAGCGTTTGCTGCTGGAGGAATTTCCGTCGCGCGCGCTGAAGCCGGGCGAGGTTCGCGTCGCCATCCGCGCCGCCGGGCTGAACTTTCCCGACGTGCTGATGGCCGCCGGCGAATACCAGCTCAAGCCGGAGCTGCCGTTTACGCCCGGTATGGAAGCCGCAGGCGATGTCACCGAGGTGGGCGCGGAGGCAAGCGGTGTTGCCGTCGGCGACAAGGTCATCGTGAAGATGCGCCACGGGGCTTTCACGGATGAAGCGGTGGTGACGCCACCGCAGCTCACCCCCAAGCCGTCCACGTTCGACTATGCGGAGGCTGCGACCTATCTCGCCGGCCACGGCACCGCCTATCATGCGTTGATCGATCGCGGCCGGGTCGCGCCGGGCGAGGTGCTGCTGGTGCATGGCGCGGGCGGCGGCGTCGGCCTTGCGGCCGTCGAGATCGGCAAGATGCTGGGTGCGACGGTGATCGCCACCGCCTCCAGCGACGAGAAGCTGGCCATCGCCAAGGCACGGGGCGCCGATCATCTCGTCCGCTACGATCGCGAGCCGTTTCGCGATGCGGTCAAGCGCATCACCGATGGCCGCGGCGCGGACGTCGTGTTCGACCCTGTTGGCGGCCAGGTCTTCGAGGACTCGATGCGCTGCATCGCCTGGGGCGCGCGGCTGCTGGTGATCGGCTTCACCGGCGGCATCGGCTCGGCCAAGACCAATCTGCTGCTGATCAAGGGCGCAAGCGTGCTTGGCGTGCGCGCCGGCGAAGCGGTGCGGAAAAATCCGGCGCTCGGAGAAGAGCGCCTGAAGGCGCTCTTGCGGTGGGCGGAGGAGGGCAAGCTGCGCCCAAATGTCTCGCACCGCCTGCCGCTGGAAGACTATGCAAGGGCGATGCGGCTGTTGCTCGACCGCAAGGCGATCGGACGGGTGGCGCTGGTGATGGAGTGACGGTGCCGGTAGGGTGGGCAAAGGCCCGCTCTTGCGCCGTGCCCACCATCTTCTCCGTCGCGACTTGAATCGTGGGCACGCTTCGCTTTGCCCATCCTACGAGAGCGTCACTTGTACTCCCGCTCCGCCCACCACGGGAAGTAATCCGGCATATCGGTGGACACCTTGTTCTTGAACTGCGCGGGGCGCTTCTCCAGGAACGACACCACGCCTTCCTTCACATCGTCCGAGCGGCCGCGGGCGTAGATGCCGCGGCTGTCGACCTTGTGCGCCTCCATCGGATCGTCCGCGCCCATCATGCGCCACATCATCTGGCGGATCAGCGCGATCGACACCGGCGCAGTCTTTGCGGCGAACTCCTTTGCCAGCGCACGTGCGGTCGGCAGCAGATCATCCGGGGCTACGACCTTGCTGACGAGACGCCCCGCAAGCGCTTCCTGCGCCGGGAAGACGCGGCCCGAATAGCACCATTCCAGCGCCTGCGAGATGCCGACGATGCGCGGCAGGAACCAGCTCGAGGCTGCCTCCGGCACGATGCCACGCTGGGAGAACACGAAGCCGAACCGCGCAGCATCCGAGGCGATGCGGATATCCATCGCGAGCTGCATGGTGACGCCGATGCCGACGGCCGGCCCGTTCACCGCGGCGATCACGGGCTTGAGGCACTTGAAGATGCGCAAGGTCACCTGGCCGCCGCCGTCGCGCACCTGCGGATCGCTGTAATCGACCTTGCCGTCGGCCAAGCGCTTCACCGGCCCGCGCCGGGCGTCGCGGTCGAACGTGTCAGCGCCGGAGGAGAGGTCGGCGCCCGCGCAAAAGCCGCGGCCGGCGCCGGTGACGATGATGGCGCGGACGTTGTCGTCCTTGTCGGCGGCGTCGAACGCGTCGATCAGCTCGGCCTGCATCTGTGCGTTGAAGGCGTTGAGCTTGTCGGGCCGGTTCAGCGTGATGGTGAGGATCTGCTCGGCGACCTCGTATTTGATCGTCTCATACGCCATCGGTGGTTTCCTTCCTTTAGTTTTTCGCTGCGCAGATGGCAGGGCTTGAGTCGACCCTCCCCCTCCAGGGGAGGGTAAGCAAGAGGCTCCGCAGGTTGCCTGTCCCAGGTCATCCGGGCTTGCGCCTAAAGGGCGCGCTTCCCGGGATGACGAGAGCGTCGCTACTTCGCCGGCGGCCTGGGCCACGGCCGCTGCGCGCCGCGCAAGCCCTCAAAAGCCTTGGCCATGCCGAGCACGCCGATATCGTCGAAGCGGCGGCCGACGATCTGCACGCCGATCGGAAAGCCCTTGGCGTTGAAGCCGCCGTTGATGGAGATCGCCGGGTTCTCCGACATATTCCACGGCACGGTATAGGCGATGTGCTCGAACGGCTTCATGGGATCATTGGTGGGCGAGGCCCATTCCGCCGGAAAGTTCACGTTCGGCGCGGTCGGCGAGATCACGTAGTCGAGCTCGCAGAACAACTTTGCTGCGGCGGCGCGGATCGCCATGGTCTGGTTGAAGCCGCGGATGACGTCGACGCCCGAGAGCTTGGCGCCCGACTCGCCCCACTTGAAGATATAGGGCAGCACCTTTGCCTGCTCGGCCGGCGTCAGCTGCGACAGATCATCCCACATCCGCGCGCGCCAGAAATTATCGAGGCCGTCGAGCATCTCGCGGGTGAGAATGCCGTCGACCTCCGTGACGACCGCGCCGGCGGATTCGAACGCTTTCGCGGCCTTCACCGCGGCCTCGCGCACCGGCTTCTCCAGCGGCAGGCCGCAGCCCGGATCGAGCATCAATCCGATGCGCAGCTTTCGCGGAGACTTCTCCAGTCCCTTCCAGTTCAGCGGTTCGGCCGGCAGGCTCATGCCGTCACGCCGGTCGGGCTTTGCGATCGCGCTCATCATCAGCGCGCAATCATCGACCGTGCGGGTCATGGGGCCTGCGACGCGGCCGACATAGGTGGGATCGATCGGCACGCGGCCGAAGCTCGGCTTCAGGCCGACGAGCCCGCACCAGCCGGCGGGCAGGCGAACCGAGCCGCCGATATCGGTGCCGAGATGCAAGGGACCATAGCCGGCCGCTGCGGCGGCGCCTGCGCCCGCGCTGGAGCCGCCGGGATTCTTGCTGAGGTCCCAAGGGTTACGCGCGAGCGCGTGGAAGCTGGAGAGCCCGGAGGACAGCATGCCGTAATCGGGCATGGTGGTCTTGGCGAAGATGATGCTGCCTGCCTCACGCAGCCGCGCGGCGGGCGGGGCGTCCTTCTCGGCCGGCACCAGCTTGACGCTGGCCGCGCCCAGCGGCACCGGCACGCCCTTGGTCGCGATGTTGTCCTTCACCGTGACGGGCACGCCGTCGAGCGCGCCGGACGGCTCGCCGCCGGTCCAGCGCGCGGTGGAGGCCTTTGCGGCCTCGCGCGCCCCGTCGGGATCGAATGCATAGAGCGCTTTCAGATGCGGCTCCCACGCAGCGACATGCGCGAGCACGTCCTCCAGCACCTCGCTCGGCGAGAACTGTTTTGCGCGATAGCCTGCGATCAGATCGACCGCGGAGAGATCGTGCAGCGAGGTGACCGCCTCTTCGACGCCCTTTCTATGCATTGCCACCCACCGGCATGCGCGTCTCGATGATGCGCGCGAACATGCTGGCGCCGATCGGCAGGATCTTGTCGTCGAGCACGAAGCCGGGATTGTGCACGGGCACCGAGCCGTCATGGCCGACCCAGAAATAGGCGCCGGGGACGGTCTGCAGCATGTCGGCAAAATCCTCGCTGCCCATCTTCGGCTGGGCGCGGGTGATCACGTTGGCGGGATCGACGATCGTGCGCGCGACCTCCTCGACCACCTTGGACTGCTCGACCTGGTTGACCAGGACGCCGAACGTGTCACGGATGTCGGCTTCGATCGTGCACTGATACGCGGCCGCGATGCCGGCGCAGATGGTGCGGATGCGTTCGGCGATCAGGGCGCGGACTTCGTCCGAGAAGGTGCGGATGGTGCCGCAGAGATAGGCTTCGCCGGGGATGACGTTGTAGGCGGAACCCGCGTGGATCTGGGTGATCGAGATGACCGCGGCCTGCAGCGGCTCGACGTTGCGGCTGACGATGGTCTGGATCGCCTGCGCCAGCGTGGTCGCGATGATCACCGCATCCTTGGAGCGCTCGGGCATCGCACCATGTGCGCCATAGCCGGTGATGCGGAGATCGAAGAAGTCGGCGCTGGCCATGGCAGGGCCGGGCAGGATCGCGATCTCGCCATGGTTGAGATCGGGCGCGTTGTGCAGGCCGTAAAGCTCGTCGCAGGGGAACTTCTCGAACAGGCCGTCCTTGATCATCGCGCGGGCGCCGCCGAGGCCTTCCTCGGCCGGCTGGAAGATCAGGTGCACGGTGCCGTCGAAATTCCGGGTCTCGGCGAGATAGCGCGCGGTGCCGAGCAGCATGGTGGTGTGGCCGTCATGGCCGCAGCCGTGGAAGCGGCCGGGGATTTTCGAGCTCCATTTCAGGTTGGTGTTCTCCTCCATCGGCAGCGCGTCCATGTCGGCGCGCAGGCCGATGCGCTTGCCGCCCGTCCCCTTGCCCTTGATGACGCCGATCACGCCGGTGCCGCCGAGCCCGCGATGCACCTCGATGCCCCAGCTCTTCAGCTTGTCGGCCACGATGCCGGAGGTGCGCACTTCCTCGAAGCCGATCTCGGGATGGGCGTGAAGGTCGCGCCTGATGGCGGTGAGTTCGTCGGCATAGCCGTCGATGCGGTCGATCGTGGGCATGTGTCCTGTCCGGTTAGCGTGAGGGAGGATTGAAAGCGGGGCCGTTCGGCTTGATGCGGATGCCCGGCCGCAGGCGCGTCCAGGGCAGGGAAGCGGTGTCGGCCGGCATCGCGCCGGGCGCGGCGCAGATCATCAGCTTCTCGGCGATCGGCTCGAAATCGGCGCGGAAGTGCACGGAGCTCTTGTTGACCAGGATCTTCTGCGCCGTCGGCTCGATGCCGACATAGCGATACATCGCCTGGTCGGCAAGCTGCGCCTTGTGCGACGAAACGACGACGCGGACTTCGCCGATGCGCAGGCAGGCGGAGGGACCCATCTCCATCTCGCGGCCGCCGTAGTAGGGACCGGGCGCGATGAAGCGGCCGTCGGAGAGCTGTTCGACCACGAAGGTCTCGCGATAGGGCTCGTCGCCGGGAATGCCGGACTTGCCGCCCAGCGACAGCGTCACGGTGGCGCCGACGCCGGCCGCGTGCGCGGCTTTTGCCGACTCCGGATCGTAGATCGCGCCGGTTGCGGCACTCGCCTTGTTGCGCACCAGTGCGCGCAGCATGCCCGTCGTGTCGGAATCGCCGCCCGCGCCGGGATTGTCCTGGGTGTCGGCGATGATGATCGGCTTGCTCGCGGCTTTCGAAAGTTCCATGGCATGGCGCACGCCGTCATCGGGCGACCAGATCCTGCCGTCGAAATCGTCCTCGTGGCTTTCAATCAGCTCCACCATCACATCCGCTGCGCGGTCGGCGTCGGCTTGCGTCTTGCCATAGGCGAATACGCTCGGCCCGCAATCGCGGAAGTCGGCGGCCGGGAATCCCGGCGCGAATGACAGCGTCGGCACGGCATCGCTCTCGAGCGCAGCGAGCTTCTCGTAGATGCCCTTGGTCGGCTGATCGTTGGTGCATTGCCAGCTGATCGGGATCAGGAACGGCAATTGCCGGAATGCCTTTGCGAGGCGCTGCTTGGTCTTGAGCAGCAGGGCCAGATGTTGCGCGCAGGCGCGGCCGGTTGCGGCCATGTCGATATGGGGATAGGTGCGGTAGGCGATCAGCGCGTCGGCATGCTCGATCATTTCGGGCGTGACGTTGGCATGCAGGTCGAGGCTCGTGACCAGCGGAACATCCTTGCCGATGACGCGGCGCACGCGCGCCAAAATCTCGCCTTCGCCGTCGTCGAGATGCTCGGTCACCATGGCGCCGTGCAGGTCGAGATAGACCGCATCGATCGGCCCGGCGGCTGCGATGCCGTCAACCATGACCTTCACGATGCGTTCGAAGGCGTCCTTGGTGACATGCGCCGACGGGCTCGCCCCGCAGGCAATGGTTGGGATGAGTTCCCAGCCGTTCGCCTCGGCATTGTCGACGAAACCGGCGAGACCGACATTGATGCGGCGCATCACCTTCAAGACGTCGGCACCTTCAGTCATCGCCGGCCAGCCGCCGCCGTGCTGGAAGTCGGCAAAGGTCGCCTTGGTCGGGGCGAAGGTATTGGTCTCGTGCAGAAAGCCGCCGACGGCGATACGTGTCATTCAGTTCGGGCCCAATTGAAAGTGCGCGACGTTAGCCTTGGCTCTGAGGAGAGAGCAAGGTGAGAGGCCATCGCGCTATGCATAGGGTCAAGACGTTTTGGGAATGTGTGCCGCGCACACCGTCATTGCGAGCGTAGCGAAGCAATCCAGAGTCTTTCCATGGAGGGATTCTGGATTGCTTCGCTACGCTCGCAATGACGAGGGGGAGAGACTACGCGCTCGCCGCCACGCCCTCTGCCACCGGGCGGAAGTTCGCAAAATCCCAGTTGCGTCCGGGCGCCGCATCCAGCAGCGCCTTGGTGTAGGCCTCCTTCGGATGCGTCAGCACTTCCCCGGCAGGGCCTTGTTCGACGACGCGGCCGTGCTGCATCACCACGACCTCGTCGCAGATTTGCGCGGCGACGCGTAAGTCGTGGGTGATGAACAGGATGGCGATGCCGAGCCGCTTCTGGATCTCGTCGAGCAGTTCCAGCACCTGGGCCTGCACCGAGACGTCGAGCGCAGAGACTGCTTCGTCCGCGACCAGGACGTCGGGATCGAGCGCGAGCGCCCGGGCGATGGCGATGCGCTGGCGCTGGCCGCCGGAGAACTGGTGCGGATAGCGCGACACCGCGTCGGCCGGCAGGCCGACGAGCTCGAGCAGCTCGCGCGCCCGCTTCATCGCATCGGCCTGCGAGACGCCATAGTTGATCGGGCCTTCCGCGATGCTGTCGCCAACGGTCACGCGCGGGTTGAGCGAGCGGTAGGGATCCTGGAACACGATCTGGATCTTCTGCCGGTGCGGCTGCAGCAGGCGTCGCGAGATGTCGGCGATCTCGCGGCCGGCGAGGCGCACGCCGCCGGAGGTCGGGTCGATCAGGCGGACGATGCAGCGCGCCACCGTCGACTTGCCCGAGCCGCTTTCGCCGACGATGCCGAGGGTGCGGCCCTTGCGTAGCGTCAGCGTGACCTTGTCGGCGGCGACGACCTCGCGGCCTTTGCCGAAGAACGCGCGCTCCTTGTAGACCTTGCTGAGCTCGTTGGCCTCCAGCACGACAGGCTCGCGGCTCTCCTCGCGCGGTTGTCGCGGCACCAGGCTCGGCACCGAGGCGAGCAGGTTGCGGGTGTATTCCATGGTCGGGTTGCGCAGCACGGTCTCGAGCGGACCGGTCTCGACCAGGCGGCCCTGCCGCATCACTGCGACGCGGTCGGCAATCTCGGCGACCACGCCCATGTCGTGGGTGATGAACAGCACGGCGGTACCGTGATCGCGTTGGAGGTCGCGGATCAACGTGAGGATCTGCTTCTGCGTGGTGACGTCGAGCGCAGTGGTCGGCTCGTCCGCAATGAGCAGTTTCGGCTCCAGCACCAGCGCCATCGCGATCATGATGCGCTGGCGCTGGCCGCCGGAGAGGCGGTGCGGATAGGACGCGAAGATGCGCTCGACCTGGGGCAGGCGCACCTGCTCCATCATGTCGAGAATGCGCTTCCTGCGCGCTTTCGCGTCCAGATCGGTATGGGCGCGCAGCACCTCGTCGATCTGCCGGCCGACCGGGACCACCGGATTGAGCGCGGTCATCGGCTCCTGGAAGATCATCGCCATTTGCGTCGCGCGCAGCTGGCGCAGGCGGCGGTCGGTCGCGGTGAGCAGCTCCTCGCCGACCAGCTTGACGCTGCCGCCGGTGGGAATCAGCGTGCCCTTCGGCAGCAGGCCCATCGTGGTGAGCGAGGTCACCGACTTGCCCGAGCCGCTTTCGCCGACGAGGCACAGCGTCTCGCGCTCGCGCACCTGGATCGAGATGCCGTCGATGATCTTCGGCCCGCCCGGCTTCTTGCCGACGGAGACGACTAGGTTGTTGATGTCGAGGATGGTGTTGGTCATGAGGTCACTCCGTCGTCATTGCGAGGAGCCCGCGACAAAATTGCAAAGCAATTTTGCGCTGGCGACGAAGCAATCCAGAATCTTTCCGCAGAGGCAGACTGGATTGCTTCGCTTCGCTCGCAATGACGGAACAAAGGGATAAGCCGGCGAAACAAATCACTTCCCCTCCCGCTGCTTCATGCGCGGATCGAGGGCGTCGCGGGCGGCATCGCCGATCAGGTTGATGCTGAGGATGGCAATCGAGAGCAAAAGGCCCGGCCAGAAGATCAGCGACGGCTTGATCTGGAAGTACTGACGGCCCTCGGCCATGATGTTGCCCCAGGTCGGCGTCTCCGGCGATATGCCGGCGCCGAGGAAGGAGAGGATCGCCTCGGTCAGGATCGCGGAGGCGCAGATATAGGTGCCCTGGACGATCAGCGGCGCGATCGTGTTCGGCATCAGATGCCGCCACATGATCTTCGGCAAGCTGGAGCCGACCGAGATCGCGGCTTCGACGTAAGGCTCCTCGCGCGCCGACAGCACGACGGAGCGGACCAGGCGCGCCACGCGCGGGATCTCCGGAATGGTGATCGCGATCAGCACGGTCCAGAGGCTGGCGCCGGACAGCGACACGACGGCGATCGCGAGCAGGATGCTCGGCATCGCCATCAGGCCGTCCATGACGCGCATCAGGACGGAATCGACCAGCTTGAAGAAGCCGGAGACGAGGCCGATCGCGAGCCCGATGGCGATCGACAGGATCGCCGAGCCGATGCCGATCAGAAGCGAGATGCGGCCGCCATAGATCACGCGCGACAACAGGTCGCGGCCGTAGGCGTCGGTGCCGAGCAGGAATTGTGCGGAGGTGGGCTTGAGCCGCTGCGACGGCGCGAGCTGGATCGGATCATGCGGCGCGATCAGCGGCGCGAGGATCGAGACCAGCACGATCAACGCGAGCAGGACCGTCGCCGTGGCGATGATGGGCGTCGAGGTGAGGAATCCGAAGCGCGGCCGCAGCGGCGACGTGATCGGAATGGACGACTGGGGAAGGGTATCGACCGACATTTGTGTTCTTATCCTTGCCTCAGTACCGGATCCGGGGATCGAGCAGGGTGTAGGCGACGTCGATGAGGAGATTGACGACGACATAGATCAGCGACGTCAGCAGGATCATCGCCTGGATCACCGGGTAGTCGCGCGCCAGCACCGCATCCACGGTGAGGCGGCCGATGCCGGGGATGTTGAACACGCTCTCGGTGACGACGACGCCGGAGATCAGCAGTGCAAAGCCGGTGCCGATCACGGTGATCACGGGTACCGCGGCATTGCGCAGCGCATGGCGCATCATCACCGCAATCTCGTTGATGCCCTTCGCACGCGCCGTTCGCACGTAATCTTCGCCGAGCACGTCGAGCATCGCCGCGCGCGTCATGCGCGCGATCAACGCGATGTAGATGAAGGACAATGCGCAGGTCGGCAGGATCATGCGCTCGAAGAACGGCCCGAAACCGTTAAAGATGCTGCGGAAGCCCTGCACCGGCACCCAGCGCAGGTCGATCGCGAAGATCTGGATCAGGACATAGCCGACCACGAACACCGGCACCGAGAAGCCGAGCACGGACAGGCCCATCACGAAACGATCGATCCAGGTGCCGTGCTTCCAGGCCGCGATCACCCCCAAGGGAACGGCGACGATCACGGCGAGGATGATGGTGCACAGCGCGATCGAGATCGACGGCTCGACGCGCTGGCCGATCATCTTCATCACCGGCAGGTTGGAGATCAGCGAGGTCCCGAGGTCGCCGTGCAGCAGCTTGTTCACCCAGGTGATGAACTGCACGATCAGCGGCTCGTTCAGGCCGAGCGAGGTGCGGATACGCTCGAGCCGTTCCGGCGTCGCGTTGTCGCCGGCGAGAATCGCGGCGGGATCACCGGGCGTCAGCCGCAGCAGCAGGAACACGAACAGCGCGACCACGCCCATCACGGGCACCGCGGCCAGAACGCGGCGAATAAGATAACCCAGCATGCACCTATCTCCGGCTGCGGAACTTGGGGGGCCTCGAGGCGCCCGTGAACTCTGTCGTGTCTATCATGCCTGTCACTTGGACTGGAAAGGCCGCCCGGAGACGCCGCCCTCTCGGGGCAAATTGTGTGCCAAGGGCTGCGCTGTCGCAAGAGGCCGGCATGTCCCCGGCATCGACCACTCAGGATGCATGTCGCAGTTCACGCTCAACCCCAAGTGAAGACGTGGTCGTCGGCGCATTGAGCCCGCGCCAGCCGTCGATGGTCTGGGCAATCATCTGCGCCGTCGCCGCCGACAGGGTCCAGCCGAGATGGCCGTGGCCGGTGTTGAAGAACACGCCCGGTATCCGCCCTGCGCGCACCACCGGCATCATGTTCGGCATCATCGGGCGCAGCCCGGCCCAAGGCACGACGCGCGACGTTTCGACGGCGGGGAAGTTGCTGCGCACCCAGTCGATCAGCGGCTGCACGCGGTCGGCACGGATATCGCGATTGAAATCGTTGAACTCGGCGGTGCCAGCGACGCGAAAGCGATCGGCCCCGAGCCGGCTGGTGACGATCTTGGCGGCCTCGTCGAGCAGGCTCACGGTCGGGGTGGCATTGCGGCTCTCGGCGGTGTCGAGCTGCACGGTGATCGAGTAGCCCTTCACCGGATAGACGTTGACGCGCTCGTCGAGCAGGGCGGCGAAGTGACGGTTAGCAACGCCGGCGCAGACCACGACACCGTCCGCCTTCAGCATGCCGCGCGCGGGGGCGACCGCATCGTCCGCGGCAAGGTCGGCCCAGCCGAGCACGAAGCCGCTGCCGGCACGCGCGATCGAATCGATGCTCGCTTCGTGGATGAAGGTTGCGCCACGCCGCTTACAGGCGTCCGCCAGGCCGCGGGTGAACTTGTGGATATCGCCGGTCGCATCCGATGGCGTGTAGAAGCCGCCATAATAGTCCTTGCGCAGTGTCGGCTCGATCGCGCGGATTTCCTCCGGCGTCACCGGGCGGCGGTCGAGGCCACCTTCCTGCAGCAGCGCGTTGACGCGCAGACCGGATTCAAAGCCGTCCTTGTCACGATAGATGTGGAGGATGCCGCGGCGCTCGAGATCGAAGTCGATGCCCTCGCGCGCCGCGATGTCGAACAGATGTCTGCGCGCTTCGATCGCGAGCCGCGTGGTCTCGATCGTGTTGGCCCGGTAGTTGCCGATGTCGGCGACGAACTCGCTCATCCAGGAGTATTTGTGCCAGTTCGGCCGCGGATTCATCAGCAGCGGCGCGTCGCGCCGGAACATCCAGCGCAGGCCTTTCAGGATCGTCGCGGTGCTGTTCCAGACTTCGGCGTTCGATGCGGAGAGCTGTCCGCCATTGGCGAAGGACGTCTCCATCGCAGCGTAGCGGTGCTTGTCGAGCACCGTCACCTCAAAGCCGCGTTCGAGCAGGGCATAGGCAGTCGTCACGCCGGTGATGCCGGCGCCGATGATGGCGATATGGGTCATGACTAGTTCGGGGCTCCCGCGTTTAGAGTCGGCTGACCGCCGGCCAAGGCCGTTGGCGGCGCCCCATCTGTCACGGGTACCTGAGAGCTTGATCCGCTGCGGATCTCGCAACGGACTATCCCCTTCGGTGGACGTCACGATTGCCTGCAATCGCGCCGCCTCTCTCCAGATCGTCCTGACGATACAGTCCTTTTGCCTGAGAGTTTCCGGGGCGGTTGCTCCGTCGGCGCCGCAACGAAAGCTGAAAGCCTTCGTTGCGATCTCTCCCGCATCGTCGCGTGGACGGCCGAGCAGTACGATACGCCTCATTTTTGGACAAGGCTAAATTTAGACCGCGACTGCCAACGCATTGTGCAGTGCGAAGTTGATTCAATTGCGTGTTGTTTCGGGCCGTCGTCCCGGGGCGATGCGAAGCATCGAACTCTGGTGCGCACTTGCGCACCTGAGGACCTCGAGATTCCCCGGTGCGCAATTGCGCACTCGAGGTCTGGTCCTTCAGGACCATCCCGGAATGACGGCTGCGCCGTCACTCCAGCGTCGCTAGCAATCCCGCCATCAAGCGCCCACGCTCGACCAGGCTGTCGATTTCGATGAACTCCTCCAGCGTGTGGGCATTGCCGCCGCGCACGCCCAAGCCGTCGAGCGTCGGGATCCCCATCGCTCCGGTGAAGTTGCCATCGGAGCCGCCGCCGGAGCTCGCATGGGGTAATTCCGCGCCGAGAGATTTGGCGATGCCGCGCGCCTTTTCGTACAGCGCCATCGTGCCCGCGTTCGGCTCCCATACCGGCCGCGTCACGCCGCGCGTGACCTTGAAGCTGACGTCGTTGTTAGTGGCCGAGAGCGCAAGCATCCGCTCGACGCCGCGGTCGAGATCGGCCTGGCGCTTGGCCATGGAGAGCGCTTCGCCTGTCGCGGTCGTTGCAACGCAATTGACCCATTGGCCGCCATGGACGACGCCGACCGAGAAGGTGCAATCCTCCGTCGTCATCGCGTCGATCGCGAGAATCTGCCGCGCCATTTCGCGGATTGCCGAACGTCCCGCCGACAGCGTCGCGCCGGCGTGGCTTGGCCGGCCCGTCGCCTCGAGATTGAACCGCGCGATGGCGTAGCGTCCGGTGGTGACGCCGTTGTCGGCGCGGCCGGGCTCCGGCACCAGCACGTATTTGTTGCGTGCGGCTTCCGCCTCGATGATGTCGCGCGTCGAGGGCGTGCCGACTTCCTCATCAGGCGTGAACAGCACGGTGATCGGCAGCGGCGTCGTGAACGAGGCGCGCGCCAGCTGCCGGATCGCTTCCAGCGAGAGATAGTTGCCGCCCTTCATGTCGTAGATGCCGGGGCCGTAGCACTTGTTGCCCTCGCGCCGCCATTTCAGCTTCTCGATCGTGCCGACCGGGTGGACGGTATCCATGTGCCCGGCGATCAGGATACCCGGCTCGCCCTGCTTCGGATGGGGAAAGCGCGCGCGGATGACGCCGCCAAAGCCTTGGCGGCCGGCGATGCGCTCGATCGTCGCACCCATGATCGCCATATCCCGCGCTGCGATATCGAGCATCCGGTCCACGGCATCGACGTCCCAGGTTGGGCTCTCGCATTCGACCCAGCCGCGCAGGCCTTCGAGCATTGCCTCGGAATCAAAGGGAAGATTGGCAGGATTCATCTCAATGTCTCTCAAGCTTGGAAAGATGGAACGGGCATTGCATCGCAGACAGGACAGGCGGAGGGGTTGTAGAGCCAAACCGATCTTTGTGGAGCCCGTGCGTGCGCCGCAAGGGCTTGCAATGAAACCGGATTGACGCGCTTCACACTGTCTGCAAGTCTCGAAAGATGAAGGCATTGCATGAGGTTAGTTCGCCCAACGAACGAACCTCATGCTCAACCAATAATCTGCCTTTGAACAGTTTCACGTCAGGAGAACTTTCTATGTTCCACTTCATGCGCCGGGGGCCTCGCGCGTTCGCCTCCAAACTTGCGCTGTCGGTCGTCGCGCTTTCGACCGCGTTGGCCTCGCCAGTGCTTGCGGCCGGCAAGACCCTCACCGCGGTGCTGCATTCGGACCTGCGCATCATCGATCCGATCTTCACCACGGCCTACATCACGCGTGACCACGGCTACATGGTTTACGACACGCTGGTGGCCACCGATTCGAATTTCAAGGTCCAGCCGCAGATGGCGGACTGGAAGATCTCGGACGACAAGCTCACCTACACCTTCACGCTGCGCGACGGGCTGAAGTGGCATGACGGTGCGCCGGTGACGGCGGAGGACTGCGTCGCTTCGCTGAAGCGCTGGGCTGCGGTCGACGGCATGGGCCAGAAGCTCATGGACTTCACCGCCAGCATCGAGGCGACCGACGCCAAGACCATCACGTTGAAGCTGAAGGAGCCCTACGGCCTCGTGCTCGACTCCATCGGCAAGCCGTCCTCGCGCGTCGCCTTCATGATGCCGAAGCGCCTTGCAGAGACGCCGCCGGACAAGCAGATTCCCGAGCAGATCGGCTCGGGTCCCTTCAAGTTCGTGCAGGGCGAATTCCAGCCCGGCGTGAAGGCGGTCTACGTCAAGAACACCGACTACGTGCCGCGCAAGGAGCCGGCGAGCTGGACTTCCGGCGGCAAGGTGGTGAAGGTCGATCGGGTCGAGTGGATCACCATGCCGGACTCGCAGACCGCGGTAAACGCGCTGCAGTCGGGCGACATCGATTTCATGGAGAATCTGCCGTTTGACATGCTGCCGGTGCTGGAAGCGAACAAGGAGCTCACGATCCAGGTTCTGAATAAGTTCGGCTTTCAGACGCTCGGCCGGATGAACTTCCTTCATCCGCCGTTCGACAACGTGAAGGTGCGTCGTGCTGCCTTGCTGGCCATGAACCAGAAGGACGTGCTCGACGCGCTGGTCGGCAACGCGAAGTACCAGAAGGTCTGCGGCGCGTTCTTCATTTGCGACACGCCGCTCGCGACAGATGCGGGATCCGAGACCCTGGTCAAGGGGAACGGCATGGCGGAAGCCAAGAAGGCACTCGCCGAGTCCGGTTATGACGGCACGCCGATCGTGATCATGGCCCCTGGCGATGTCACGACGCTGAAGGCGCAGCCGATCGTTGCGGCACAGCTGCTCCGCGAGGCGGGTTTCAAGGTCGACCTTCAGGCGACCGACTGGCAGACGGTCGTGAGCCGCCGCGCCAGCCAGAAGCCGCCGAAGGAAGGCGGCTGGAACATGTTCTTCACCAACTGGGTTGCGGCCGACGTGTCCAACCCGATCGCCAATCTCTCGATCGGCGGCCAGGGCAAGAAGGGCTGGTTCGGCTGGGCGGAGGACGCCAAGATCGAGCAGCTCAAGGACGCTTTCGTCCGCGCGTCCTCGATCGACGAGCAGAAGAAGATCGCCGCTGACATCCAGAAGCAAGCCTATGAGCAGGTGATCTACATTCCGCTGGGGCAGTATCTGATCCCGAGCGGCTGGCGGAAATCGCTGGCCGGCGTGCTCGACGGTCCCGCGACGCCGGTGTTCTGGAACATCGACAAGAACGAGTAGGCGGGGCGCGCCTGCTTCTAGCAAGGCAAACGGCGCCGCAGGTCTCCCGCGGCGCCGTTCTTGTATAGCGATCGCTGCTCGATCTGTGTCAGCAGTGGCTGTCGCGCACCTGCTCGAGTCCTTCGCTGGCGAATGGCAGGCTCGTCTCCGATCGCTCTCCGGACGACTGTTGCTGCGGCGTGGGTCGATCGGTTCCCAACGCTGGCTGATCCGGTCTGCTCTCTTGTTCCATTTCGCCATCCTCTCGATTGCTGCAGTACAACATCGAGAGGAGCGGGAAGTTCCTAGCCAACGGGACGATGATGCGGCCTGAACAGCCGCCCTTTCTCCACCACCAGCACGATCGCGAGCGCTGCGAGCGTCGACAGGAAGAAGCCGACCGAGAACGGCAGCAGCGTGCCGTCGAAGCTCTGGCCGATCGCCATGCCGACCACGATCCCGATCAGCGTCGTGATCGAGCCATAGAGCGAGGAGGCGGTGCCGGCGATGTGGCCCTGCGGCTCCATCGCGAGCGCGGTGAAGTTGGCGACCATCATGCCGAACGAGAACATCATCAGGGCGGAGAGCACCATGAACAAGGACAGCGGCAGCACGCCGAGGATTTCGGTCAGCAGCATCACGCCGGCCACCACGGTGTAGAGTGTCAGCGCCCCGTGCGAGATCACGCGCATGCCGAGCCGTCCGACCAGCCTCGCATTGAGGAAGCCGGCGATCGCGGTGCCGGCCGCGATCGCCGCGAAGGCGAGCGGGAAGTAATGGCCGAGGTGATAGATGCCGGTGAAGACCTGCTGGGCGCAGAAGACGTAGGCGAACAGCGCGCCGATGACACTGCCGGCGGCGGTGGCATAGCCGATGGTTTGGCGATGGGTCACGGTCTGCCGGAACGCCGAGAGCACGTCGGCGGGCGCCAGCGACCGGCGCTCGGATTCGGGGAGGGTTTCAGGCAGCCGCAGCACGCACCATGCGAGCGCGAGTAGGCCGTAGAGCATCAGCACCACGAAGATGCCGCGCCATGCCGTCACCAGCAGCACCGCCTGTCCGAACGAAGGTGCGATCACGGGCACGGCGATGAACACCATCATGGCAAGCGACATCACGCTCGCCATGCGGCGGCCGACATAGCAGTCGCGCACGATCGAGGTCGCGATCACGCGCGTCGCCGAGGTGCCGAGCCCCTGGAGCGCACGCGCCAGCAGCAGCGTCTCGAACGAGGGAGCTGCGACCGCCAGCACGCTCGCGACCGCATAGACCGCCATGCCGCCGAGCAGCACCGGCCGGCGGCCGAAGCGGTCCGACAGGGGGCCCATGACGAACTGGCCGACGCCGAAGCCGATCAGGAAGGTCGACAGCACCAGCTGGAGATGGTTCGCGACAGGAATCTTGAAGGCGGTGCCGATGTTGGGCAGCGCCGGCAACATCATGTCCATCGCGAGCGGATTGAGCGCCATGATGGACGCGATCACGATGACGAATTCTGGAAAACCCATCGGTCGGTGTCCCGAGGACACCCAATCGTCGGCATTGACGTCAGACAAGAAATTCACCCCTGAAATCGAGCGACTTTATCTAGCGTCGATGCTGCGTTGCACAACCCATGTTTCGGGATGGCTGGCAGGCGGAGCAGGGGCGGACAAAAATTGGTGAGGGACCCGCCCGGCGCGGGCGATGGCGGGGTAACCGGTTCCCGAGTCGGGAGGTGCAGGCCCGTAACCAGGGATTCACCATGAGATCGGGCCCAGTACGCCTGGGATATGAATCCGCAACTCATCCTGTCCATTGTGGCCGGACGGTTCGCTTCGGCACCGAGAGAAAACCAAGCCAAATAGGTATCCGCCCGTGTCCGACATGTCCGGTGCTGCACGATGGTTGGAGCCCGCCGCCGAGACGGCTGCGCGGCGGAATATCTGGCTTGCCTTTCTGATTGCGCTGACGGCGCTGCTGGTGCTCGGCAATCTCGCCAACGACGCCACGCTCGACGTGAAATATGGCTGGGACGTTCGCGTCAATTGCGCGGCGGTCGATGCGCATGCCGAAGGGCGCGATCCCTATTTCGTCAAGAACCTTAAGGGCACCAAGCTCTCGTATCCCTATCTGCCGGTGACGCTGGACGTCTTCCGTCCCTTCTGCGCCGGCGGCCTCCTGGTCGGCCATTACAGAGGCGTCTATCTCGTCCTCGCCGTGCTCTGCGGGCTGCTCTTGCCCGGCTTTCGCCGAACGCGCCCGAGCGCGCGCGATGCTGCGCTCCGGGTGCTCTGCGCGCTCGGTGCGTTCGTCGGTTTCGAATGGGTGGAGGCGTCGGGGAATTTTGCGATCCTGAGCGGCGTGCTGACCGCGATCGCGCTGAGGCTCTTGCTTCGTCCGCTTCGATCGGAAGCGCCTGGTGATCAGGGCTTCTCGTGGCGCCTCGCCGGCGCTGCGCTGTTCGGCCTCGTCACCTCGTTCAAGCTGGTGTTCTTTCCGGTGCTGGCGGCGCTGTATTTCCTGCCGCTGCCGCGCGGCCGCAAGCTGGCCTTGATCGCGGTGGCGACCTTCAGCTTTGTCGTGCCGATCCTGATATCGAAGCTGCTGTATCCCGATCTGTTCGCAAGCTGGCAGCTTGCGATGGCGGGGCAGATCCCCGGCCAGCACTATGTCGATCTCCTGGAGACAAATCCATCGCTGCTGCTGCTGGCGCATGACCTCATGGATCATGCCGGGCTCGGTGACGGCAAGCCGGCGCTGTTCGCGACCTATGCGCTCACAGCGCTCGCGCTCGTGCTCGTGCCGTTCGCCCTGTCCGTCCTGCGCACGGTCGGCAGCCGGCCCGCGGGAAGAGGCGGATCGCTTCTGATGCGACTGGACCGCTGGCTGATGGATCACCCCCGCACGGCCATGCGCGTCACGGTGCTTGCCATGTTCGCGCTCTATCTCAGCTCGCCGCGTCTCAAGGAATATGCCTTCTTCGAGCTCGCGCTCTATGCCGCCATCCTCATCGTCGATCTTCCGGCCATGGCGCTCGCCGCCATTCTCACCTTCGGCCTCGCCCTTCCGACGCTGATCTCGCTCCTGGGGGGAGCATTGGAGGGCAGCTTCATCCTCCTCGTCATCGCGCTGATCTGCTTCTGGATCGTGCTGCTCGATTTTCGCGCTGAGCCCAAGCGGCTCGAGCAGGGATGATTCATGCGGCGGCCCAACGTCAGTGCGAAGGCGAGAACGAACTCTGCAGCCCGTCGATAGAGGCCGTCACGCCTGCGCACTCCAAGTGAATGCGTTTTCCCGCGCTGGGAAAAGCGATTTGGTGCGGGCAGCCGGGGTCGAACCGGCACAGCGCTTTCGCACCGAGGGATTTTAAGTCCCTTGCGTCTACCAATTCCGCCATGCCCGCTTGATCCAACGAGATCAAATACTTAAGTCCATCCGTCTGGAATTGGCGCGTTGCTTGGCCGGAGGGACGGTTCTTCCTTAAGCGAGCCGGGCGCACAAGGCAAAGCCTCAATCCGGACATCTGTTGTTGCTTTAGGCATTCTCAATCCACGGGGGCTATTCATCCGGCATGGCTGCTTCGTCTTCCTCTCCGCTGCGCGGCTTCGGCGCGCTCCTCGCGCTGCTCGCGGCTGGCGTCGCGCTGTCCGGCTGCGCCGGCATGAGCGAGACGATCGCACCGGCCTTTGCCGATCCCGCCAAATACGAATTGTACGACTGCAAGCAGCTGGAGAGTGAGCGCAAGGCGCTGGCCAAGCGCACCGACGATCTGCGGGCGCTGATGGAGAAGGCCGAGACCGGGGCGGGCGGCGCGGTCGTGTCCGAGCTTGCTTATCGCAACGACTATGTCGCGGTGCGCGGGCAGGCGCAATTGGCCGAGGACGCCTGGCGCCGCAACAGATGTCGGGAGACGCCGCCTGAGGCGCCGCCGCCTCCGGCATCGCCCGCGGCCAAATCCGCGTCAAAATCCGGGAAAGCGTCCCGCTGAGGCATCCTGCCGGCGGCGCTTCGCATCAAGGCCGCCAGCCGTAGATCCAGTCCTGCCGCGCCAACATGCGCTCCGGGCCGAGCGCACGGATCGCAAGATCGCGTGCAAACGCGAGCGGCCCACTGAAGTGATAGATGCGGCCCTGCTGCCGCGCGGTCCGCTGCACCCGCCGTACCCGCGCCTGGCGTGCGCGGCCGTATTGCGTCAGCGCGGTGGCAATGTCTTTGCTGCTCTCGGCGGCCTCAGGGCTCAAATGGCGGGCGAGCACAGCGGCATCCTCGATCGCCATGCCGGCGCCCTGGGCTGCAAACGGCAGCATCGCATGCACGGCATCGCCGAGCAGCGCCACCGGACCTTTGCTCCAGGGGCAGCCGTCGGGCACGCCGAACAGCGCCCATTTCCGCCAGCTGTCGACCGTGGCGAGCATCATTCGCGCCGCCGGCGGCCAGCGCGGGGCGGCAAAGGCCTCCATGACCTCAAGGGGATCGCCGGGCGTGCTCCAGCCCGGCCGGTTCCATGTGCCCGGCAGCACCGCGACGACGTTGATCTGGCGTCCGCCCGCGATCGGATAGGCGACCAGGTGGGCGTTCGGCCCCATCCAGAGCTGCACCCGGCGCGCGGTATAGTCCTTCGGCAGTTGCGTGGCATCGAGCGTGCCGCGCCAGGCGATCAGCCCGGAGAAGCGCGGCTGCACCTCGGGAAACAGGTGCCGACGTACTGTCGACCAGATGCCGTCGGCGCCGATTAGGGCGCTGGCGAGATCGCTGCGGCGGATCGTGCCGCTGCGATGGACCACCGTCAGTCCCTTGGCGTGGGGCGCGACGTCCTCGAAGGTTGCACCCAACTTCAGGTCGATATCGGGATGATCGGCAACAGCGCCGGCGAGTGCCGATTGCAGGTCGGCACGGTGCACCACCCAATAGGGGGCGCCGGCCCGCGCGGAAGCGGCTTCGCCGAGCGGCATGCGCAGCAGCTCGCCGCCGGCCCGCGCGCTCATGATCGAGACCGCCTCGGGGACGACGGCGCGCAGCTTGAGGCGTTCGGTCAGGCCGAGCCCGACCAGCACGCGGCTGGCATTGGGGGAGAGTTGCAGGCCGGCGCCGACTTCCTCGAGGCGCTCGGCCTTTTCCAGCACGACGATGCGGAAGCCGCGGGCCGCGAGCGCAAGCGCGGCCGTCAGGCCACCTATGCCGGCACCGGCGATGACAATCGTTCGGGAGAGCGCCACCCCTGACCGAAGGAAGCGGTCAGGCCACCTTGTCCTTCAGCACGCATTCCGGCGGGCGGGCTTCGCCCGCCTTCAGGTCGGCCGCGAAGCGGTACAGCGTCGAGCAATAGGGGCAGATGATCTCGTTGTCGTTGCCGAGGTCGAGGAAGACGTGCGGATGATCGAACGGCGGATTGGCGCCCACGCACATGAACTCTTGCGAGCCGATCTCGATGACGGGGACACCGGCATCGTTATGGAAGTGCGGGACGACATGGTCGGACATCGTAGTTCATCCTGGAGTGGCAATGGCGGCAGACACAATCAACAACTGACGCGGCATCTTTAAGGCGCGGCGGACCATAAAGGCGGGTGCAGATGATTGCTAGTCCAGCGGAACCGAAAGGTTCGCAATTGCCCCATGCTCATTTGCTCATGCAAATTCGACACAATCTTGGGGCCGGAGAGAAGCCCTTCTTTCGTCGGGGACGTTGTGTCGCAATTTTGGCATACTATGTCTGGGAACGAGTGCAATTTCCCACGAAAGACGAATCGTCCGTAAGCGATCCGAGGGACCGTCCAGGTTTTCCGCATGAAGTGGCTGCGAATCAGTACGGCGTTGACGGGCATTGCCGCGTGTAGCTTCCTGCTCGCGCAGGTAGCACCGCACGCCCGCGAGGCAGGCGCGATCCTCGTTGCCCAGGATGATCCGGCCGCGCTCTCCGAGCTGAAGCTCGATGCACTGCTGCGGCAGAACGACCGCCTGGTTCAGGACAACATCGAGGCTGCGCTTGCATCAGGCGATGCCGATCTCGCCGACAGTTTCGTTGCGCTGGCGCGTGACCGCAACATCGCGCTCCCCGACGATCTCCTGAGCCGCGTCAGCGATGCGGTCAAGGCCGAGAATTCCACCTCGCATTTCGCCAAACGGTTCGCCACCGGTCTCGTCACCGGCAATGCCGACGACGTCGCGAGCCTGTCGGGAACGGTGGCGGGCGATCTCTTCGTGTTTGGCGACATCAGGGACGTGGTGCGCGAGGGCAAGCATCTTGCCATGGGCGAGGATACCGATCGCCTCGTGCTCTCCCTTGCGGCAGCCGGCCTTGTGGTGACGGCGGCAACCTACGTGTCCGTCGGCGGCGCCGCGCCGGTGCGCGCCGGACTGACGCTGGTGAAGGATGCGCGGAAAGTCGGACGGCTCGGCGAGGGGCTTGCCGCATGGGCCGGCCGTTCCGCGCGCGAGGTCGTGGATACGCCGATGCTCCGGAACGCGGTCGCCAAGGGGTCCGTGTTCCGCCCGGGCGAGACCGTCAGCGCGATCAAGGCCGCGTTCCGGGCCGAGAAGGCCGGTGCGCTGGTCCGGCTCGGCAAGGACGTCACGCGCGTAGCCGAAAAGACCGGCACGCGCGGGGCGATGGATACGTTGCGGATCGCGGAAGGCCCGAAGGACGTCGCGCGCGCGGCGCGGCTTGCGGAAGCGCAGGGCGGCAAGACCCGCGCGATCATGAAGCTCTTGGGCCGGGGCGCACTGCTGCTCGTCGGCGGCGCGTTCGATCTGGCGCTCTGGCTGCTCAGTGCGGCACTGACGCTGTTCGGCCTTCTCTCCTCCATCAAGGCGACGACCGAACGCCTGACCCAGGCCTGGTGCAATCGCCGACGCGCGCGGCGGCTCCGCCGCGCGCAGAGGGCAGCCGAAGCCGCTCTGGAAAGTGCGACTCTCAAGGCCTAAAGCGCGACGAAATTGGGGTAAATCGTCGGCGCACTCCGGGTTATTGTTTGCGCATGATCTCCGCGCAAGCGCGGTCCGCGTTTGCCGCGAGGAAAAACCGCTGCACACTTTTCCGGATCATGCTCTAAGATCAAGCTTTCCCCCTCGAGACCTCTGGAACTGATGATGCCGAGCTTTCACAACGGCGCCGTTGAAATTGCCTATCTCGACGAAGGCGAGGGCGATCCGATCATCCTGGTGCACGGTTTTGCCTCCAGCAAGAACGTGAACTGGGTCTATCCGACCTGGGTTTCGGAGCTGCGCAAGAACGGCCGCCGCGTGATTGCGCTCGACAATCGCGGCCACGGCGAAAGCGCAAAGCTCTACGAGCCCGCACAGTACTCGATCCCGACCATGGCCGGCGACGTGCTCGCGCTGATGGATCATCTCGCCATCCCGCAGGCCGACATCATGGGCTATTCGATGGGCGGGCGGATGGCGGCGTGGCTCTCCCTCAACGAGCCGCAGCGCCTGCGCTCGGCGATCCTCGGCGGCATCGGCATCGGCGGCCTGATCGAGGGCACCGGACCCGGCGAGAACGTCGCCAAGGCGCTGGAAGCGCCCGCGCTCGAGGACGTCACCGATCCCGTCGGCCGCACCTTTCGCGCGTTCGCCGATCAGACCCGCTCCGACCGCCGTGCGCTCGCCGCGTGCCTCCGCGGCACGCGCGACCTGATGACGAGGCAGCAGGCTGCGCGCATCGAGGTGCCGGTGTTGATCGCGGTCGGCAGTGCCGACGACGTCGCAGGAAGTGCCAGCGCGCTCGGTGCGATCATCCCCGGTTCGGAAGTGCTCGATATTCCGAACCGCGATCACATGCGTGCGGTCGGCGACAAGGTCTACAAGACCGGCGTGCTCGAGTTTCTGTCACGCCGCGGCTGAGGCAGTGTTGGCTGAGGCGATGAGGTTGCCTAATTGTCCTGCAATGTCCCATCACAAGGCACGGCTATCGCATTTGAGAGCTTTTCCTGTTGCCATCCTTCGAGACGCCGCTTTGGGCGGGCTCCTCAGAGGATGGAGTGCGCGGCAGCAGTTTCAACGGGCATTGACGCCGATTAGCCTCGTCCTGAGGAGGCGCGTAAGCGCCGTCTCGAAGGACGAGGCGTGCGCGCAGGCCGCCGTCCCAACTCATATGCGATAGCCCTGCATCAGAAACCGTCCACTCCTTCATGCGCAGAGATCTGGAGTCCGCTAAGGGCGCTGACGAAACGTCAGCTCGAAGCGGGTAGGAACGTCGGCAAAGGGCCAAAAGGCGAATTAACTCTGCTGATAAGCGCAGGGATTTTTCGGCCCAGGCAGATGGGTCCCGTCGCTCTCTCCCATTTGTCAACGTGATTGACGGTACTTGCCCGGAATTGCTGTTCCGCGAACTATTGGATGGAATCCTCCGGCACCAGCCATGATGAACGTGTCTTCGCAAGACTGGTCGTGGTGGTGATGATCGGCGCATATGTGACCGGCTGCATTGGCGTGTCATGGCGCGCGATATGGACTTCCGAGGTGAACGGTGCCGTTGAAGTTACCATCGCCTGCACCTCTTGCCTAATCGAAGCAATGGCCGGCCACAGCGGGACCGACGGTGTCGTCATGCTCGCGGGCGCGCAGCCGCGGCAGACGACCGAACTGATGATCTGATCAACCAGGAAAGGTGTTATCCAACAGAGGAGTATCCTATGAAGTTGGCTCAAATATCAGCACTCGTCATTTGTCTGTTTGGCCCGCCGGGAATTTCGTTGGCCGCGGACGCCAAAGGGGACGTGCAGAAGGCTTACGCCGCTTGGGATGCCGCATTCAACAAACACGACGCGAAAGCCATTGGCGCTTCCTATGTCGCGATGGCAAAATTGATGCCGCCCACACATCAGGTGGCGTCAGGTCCGGCTGAGATCGAGAGTTTCTTTGCCGGACTCTTCGCGAACGGTGTGACGGGTCACAAGTTGGAGATGATCGACGCCGGCGGAGACGATAAGATTGTATTCGGCACAGCGAAGTGGAGTGCCACGGGTAAGGACAAGGACGGCAAGCAATCTCCGTTGGGTGGTTTGGCAATGCACGTATTCGAACGCCAAGCCGATGGATCGCTCAAATTGAGGCTGCAAACATTCAACTAAAGTGGTCGAAGCTTAATGGGTCCGGTGAGGCGGCAGCCTCACCGGACGCCAAGGACTACTTGTCCCGATGCAAGATATGTCCGGGTTGGGCCAACACCGGACATTACCGAGGAGGCGCATTCGCGTCTCTCCGCGCAACGAAAATGGTGGAAATGCACTGCAGCACCGTCTCGCGATTTTGATTGCGCAGCAGGTTTCGGTTGCGGACTATTCCCCAGTCAGGTTTCGATTTCGAGGGGCGCAGCTCCAAAATCGTCATTTCGAGATCAAGCGCGTCACCCGGGCGTACAGGGTTCGTCAGCTTTAACTCATCCCAACCCAATCCCATCAGGACCTGGAAGTGCGGTTGAAGCTGACCCGAGAGCAGGATGTAGATCGCAAACGTATGCGACCCGATGCCGTCAATCCGCCAAAGACCGATTGCGCCGCGAGTTCCTCGTCGATGTGGCGGGGTATCGGATCATATTGTTTGGCGAAACGGATAATCTCCTCCTTGGAGAGCGAATAAGGGCCGGCCGCGCTGCGGATTCCGATTTGCAGTTCTTCAAAATAAAGGTTGGTCATCGATACTCCGTCGATGAAGCGAGAGGCAAGGCGACCTCCAGCTCGCCGGTTCAACGGGCGACATCGTAGCGGCCAAAATTGGACCCGGTTAGTGGCAATCGCTGGTTTGATCCGCCATGGGCTACAACCGGGTTCAAAAACCAACTTCGCTCCGCAAGCTTGCTGTCGATCTGTTGGAGGTATCCATCAAACATCTCGCGGCCTCTTGTATCTGAGGATGCACAGCAGGATCGGCAGCGTACCGCTCTGGCGCCACATGTGCGCGACGGAAGGATGAACATTCGTCGCCAAGAAGCCGATAAGTGATAGCACTCTCGCCTCCGCGATTGGCGCGACAAGGTCAGCTATGGGCGAAAGAGGTGACGCCGCTATGTCAGCTGTTGACCAACAGAAGGCTCTGTGTTGCGGGCAAGCTGTAAACTAATTGGTCACTTTATAGCAACTCGCAGCTTCAGAACATCACGATCGCAGCAATTGCTCGTGACTTTGCTCCAGATTCCGAGCAGGTTTCAATTACTCGCGTTGGTTGAGCCGCTCAGTCCGAGGATATTGTCTATGGCAAATATGACTGCAATCGAGCGCTGCAAGCACTTTGGCGTCGCGAACATTCAGGGCATTGCGTACATGCCGGGTCCGACCAATTACACGAAAACGCAACCGCCCGGTTCGCTTTATGAGAATTCGGACTTCTATAACAACATCTTCGAGGAGTTGTGGGGCTACCTTAATCCCAACGGCTCTGGCGAACGCGGACGAAAGGACCTCTATCGTTTTCGTCAACAATTAGGTGTGAATTTCGTTCATTGCTATGACTGGGCCGCGCCCGTCTCGCAGATAGTTGACGGAAAGCTGATGTCGTTCCGGCAACACGTTACATTTTTGCGTGTCTGCGCCAATCTCGGCATGAAGGCGACCGTTCCAATCAGCAACTACACGATGTGGCTCCTCAGCCAAAATCGGATCGCCGAAGCCCGAAGCAACGTCGAGCAGATCATTGGCGAGGTCTATTCCGTAGCCTTGCCCCCCAACAAGGCGCCTATTCCCGGCGTCGGGATGTGGAAGATTTTCAATGAATATGAATTGTGGTACGATCGAAATCCGGCGCACGTGGTTACAGTTATGACGTGGATCGCTGAATGGGAAGCTAAGAACAACATCTTGGATCAGAATGCCCTGCCAGTCATGGTGTGCACATCGTTCGGCATGGCAGACGGTGTGCCCGGTGCAGGCTATCTCAAGAAGGTACGGGACGTCCTTCTTCAACGCGGCAAAATAGGCAACAAAGATCCGGCCACCTTCTGGAACGAGCGCATCGTGTTTGCGACCAATCCGCAAAACCCCGGCTCCGACATCTCTGACTACCTGGCCAACAGCTTGCCGAATTACTGGGAGCGATACGGCATTCCCGTTCCACCCGTCATGTTCACCGAGCTGGGCTCGAGCATCGAGCAGACTGGAGGTGAGGCCCAGCAGGCGGAGTGGCTTTCACAGCAGATTGCGGCATCTAAACCCGGCAGCAGCAACGGCATGATGTTGGGCGCTTGCATATTTCTAAATGAGGCACGTCCGTGGGAAGAAGGTCCGGAGAAGACCTTCGGCATCACGCGCTTTGGGCCCGATAGCAGCTGGGGATTGCCAAAGCAGAATTACGAAGCCAAGACCGCGTATCCGCAGTGGGACCCCAAGGGCTGGTGGTGGCAGCAGCCCGCGAGCTATCCCGTCGAGCAGCAGGCGCCTAAGCTGAACTATCTCTCTGCCGCGAAGGCTTGGGGACCACATTAACAGTCGCAATCGGCGCTTGTCCGTGCAGTGCCGTACTGTTAGCCGATTTCCGCTTTACCCGACAGGGTACATCGGCCATGTCCGCTCGGGGCCACTTGCGGACTTTTGACTAAGCATCGACGGACGTCAGCTAGGGGCCAATACCAGACTTGGCCGACGCCAAGGCGCGCCTATGGCGATTGTACGAACGCCTACTCAATTTCATCGCGTCCGCTGTGCGCGTTTACCTTCTTCGGGGCCGGCGCTGGTCGCGAGATGCGTCCAAATCTTGACTTACGATGCCCGAAGGTTCCGAGAATTTCCTTCTGATTGCACTCGCCGGACTGAAATCTGAGGCAGTGCAGTTGCTCTTCGAAGGCGCAAGTGCATGGCTGAGGCCCTCTTGTTATTGTTTGGCATCGTGCCCTCGCATTGCTGTGACTACGCCAGTTCGTCCAACCACCGCTGAGCTAATTTCGGCTCACCCGGAGTGTTTGAAAGGCGAGAGCCCGTCTGCAGGAACCGATCATGTAGCTGGAAGGATTCAAGGCCGCACTTGTGGCGCAGGCGCTCGATTTTGGAGCCTAATTCAAGCAGCTCCTCCCGTGCGGGTTCGCGCAAGCCAACTCGTTCGTAGGAGCCGAAGAGACCCCACTGTCCCTTAGCGCACCCCTGCAGTGCCGACACAAGCAACTCCCTGTACGAAGCTTCAAGGGCCGCCAGCTGTCGTTCATACGAGGGTCTCATCGGCTCGGATACGTTTTCGGGTCAAATAATGCCGCTAGACCGGAGACGACCGCCACGGCTACCAAGAATAGAACAGTGGTAGGATCAATGAACAGATACAAAACCGTCGCTATTCCAACCACGATCAAAACTGGACCAATAAACGCAGGATGGGCCTTAAGCCAGTGAATTACCCCGTTGCGGACCCGAGGGATGTAGGCCGCAGCCGCAAGGAGGGCGACAATCACAACAAGCCACTTCGGCATGGCCGAGCGTCCTATTTACCTCAGATCCACAATAGCTGAGCACGCTTTCGCTCACATGAGGAATA
Source organism: Bradyrhizobium sp. USDA 4354 (assembly GCF_054060315.1). Classification (NCBI taxonomy): domain Bacteria; kingdom Pseudomonadati; phylum Pseudomonadota; class Alphaproteobacteria; order Hyphomicrobiales; family Nitrobacteraceae; genus Bradyrhizobium; species Bradyrhizobium sp. USDA 4354. Next base: position 4,557,065 of record NZ_JBSSDC010000001.1, read on the forward strand.
GAGTTCAAATTCTAGCGACCGCCCGGCCTGTCCGCAGTGGGGTCACGAGCAGACGTGCAAGCGGATCGCTCCAGAGCGCTTGGAGTCCGCCAAGTGCCGTTATCGGACTCTGGTTCTTTGCCAACGTGGATAGGCTGTTGAACGCCAAGTCAGTTCTGGCTATTCCTTTTCGACGAAAGCGATCGCTGCTCGGACGAAACCAAGCGCGATGACTCTTCACCCCAATCTCATCGCGCTTTGCTGTCCTCGCCCAAACGGCGCGCCACGGCGATCAGCACCACGAAGGTCCCAACCCACACCATCCGCGCGCCATAGCGGTCGTGGGGACCCGAGATCACGCCGCAGATGAAGGCGTTGCCGAGCAAGGCCAGCGTCACCGTCGCCGCCAGCAGTGTCAGATCGTCCAGCCGGCGTTTCGCCAGCGCATCTGCGAGCAGCAAAACCAGCGCCAGCATCGAGGCCAGGGCGACGGGGACATGCAGCCAGTTGACATAGTCGAAATTGATACCCCAGTGCTGCTGCCGCGCCGCGCGCATCGGCGCGGCCTGCGCGGGGACGTAGCGCTCGATGATGCCGCGGGTGTGCGGGATCCAGCCGTTGGTGCCTTCGCCGGTCGCCACATGCAGCAATTGCTGTCCCATCGCCCGCAACGCCGCGCCGGCCTGCCAGGCCGGATAGTCCGCGAGCGAATGCACGACAATGTAGCCCATCTCCTCGTTCATGCCTTCGAAGCGGCCGAGCGTGTTGAACATGCTCTTGCCCCACAGGAATTCGTCGGCGCTCGACGGCAGCTCGTTGCGATAGGGGCAGAGCTTGTAGCGTTCGCGCGGGCAATGGTCGTTGAGATAGCGCGCAACGATGCCGTCCTGCATCATGCGGCCGAAGGCGACGCCATAGCCGCCCGGCGTCCAGGCCAACTTGCCGGACAACGCATAATTCGCTGACACCAGCATCAGGCCGCCCGCAACGATGGAGAGGCTCGCCTGCGCCAATCCGGCAAGCGGCAGCCGTTTGCCCACGGACGGCCGCACCATCCAGCCGGCGGCGCACAGCCCGAGCAGCACGCCGAGGGTGGCGCTGTGGGTGGCCGCGGCAAAGGCGGTGAAGACGAACAGCGAGATCTTTTCGAGCGTTGATGTCCTGCCGGCGCCAATGACCAGCAGGAACAGCGACAGGACCGAGAGCCCGGCAAAGATGTCGGTGAGCAGCATGCTCGCAAGCCAGGGCAGCGCGGTCGACAGCATCAGGCCGAGGCTGATCGCGACGAAGCGGGAGGTCTGCATCAATCCGAGCACGCGCAAGGTCAGTTGCAGTAGCCACAGCGTCGCCAGCGACTGGGCGGCGAGGTTGATCCAGAAGCCAAAACTCTCGCCATAATGCAGATAGAGGCCGAACACAGTGGAGCGGCTGGGGACGAGATAGCCCTCGTACCAGCGCGCCAGATAGCCGCCGGTATCCCATTGCAACAGCGGATAGCCGTTCCAGAACGCCGGCGCGATCATCAGGAGGGGCAGGGCCACCGCCGCCAGCCGCAGCCAAAACGTACCCGCGGCGCGCGCGCGCAATTGTTCGGTGGTGATGCTCAAATCTGCTCCCGTCCCCGTTCGGACATGACCGCAATAACGGTTGGCAGTGAATTCACCAATAGTTTGACGCCGCCCGGCTTGAATTTGGCAAAACTCTGACCACTTTGAGCCGACCTTGCCGCTTGGGGCGTCAGAAGAAACTGTTGTGTTTCAAAGCCTTGGCATGCTCCGCGGGGCAAGGTGCTGTTCACTCTCAGGCAAGCCCGTCAGGACTTTGTCGCCTAGACTGTGCTATACAGCCAGCAAAAGACGCCCATTCGAGAGAGCAATCCCAAAGAGAAAATCCATGGCAGTGCATCAGGTCAATCCGGGAGGAAAGCTCGCATCGCTCGATCCGATCTGGGACCGGATCCGCAGCGAAGCGGAGGACATCGTCCGTCGCGAGCCGGAGCTTGCGACCTTCATCTATTCGGCGGTGCTGCATCACGGCCGGCTGGAAGATGCGGTGGTCCACCGCGTCGCCGACCGGCTCGATCACTCCGCACTGTCGGGTGATCTTGTGCGCCAGGCTTATATTGAGGCGCTGCGCGACGACCCTGATATCGGCAACGCCTTCCGCGCCGATCTCGTTGCCGTCTACGACCGCGATCCCGCGACCTCGCGCTTCATCGATCCCTTGCTCTACTTCAAGGGCTTTCACGCCATCCAGACCCATCGGCTCGCGCACTGGCTCTATCTCAAGGGTCGCAAGGATTTCGCGTACTACCTTCAGAGCCGATCGTCGGCGGTGTTCCAGACCGACATCAATCCCGCCGCGCGCATCGGCCGCGGCATCTTCCTCGACCACGCCACCGGTTTCGTCTGCGGTGAGACGGCTGTGATCGAAGACGACGTCTCGATCCTGCACGGCGTCACGCTCGGCGGCACCGGCAAGGAGAACGAGGATCGTCATCCGAAGATCCGTCACGGCGTCTTGATCGGCGCCGGGGCGAAGATCCTCGGTAATATCGAGATCGGTCACTGTGCCCGCATCGCCGCCGGCTCGGTCGTGGTCAAGCCTGTGCCGCACAACGTCACGGTTGCAGGCGTGCCCGCCAAGATCGTCGGCGAAGCCGGCTGCGCCGAGCCGTCGCGCACCATGGATCAGATGATCAACGCCATGGGGCTTTGATCTCCGTTCGACCGGAACGGGACCGGATTTTCCGGCCCTTTCCGTCGCAAATTTCTTTGGCAATTCATGCTGGCGGTTCGCCGCGTCTCGTCGTAAACCCCGCCAACCAGATTTTCGATTGGAGACTTGCCGTGGACGTCAAGGAAGTGAGAAAGCTCGACGCGTATCTGAAGCGCGTATTCGGCAATCCCAAGATCCGCGTCGTGCCGCGGCCGAAAAAGGACGATTCCGCCGAGGTCTATATCGGCGAAGAGTTCATCGGCGTGCTGTTCGTCGACGACGAAGATGACGATCGCTCGTTCCAGTTCCAGATGGCGATCCTCGAGGACGATCTCGTCGATCAGGAGTAGTCGCTGTTACGCCGTCGTTCGCCGAGCGCGGTGTTCTCCCGTGTCCCGGACGCACTGCAACGCCCTTAAGCGTTGCAGTGCAGAGCCGGGACCCAGAACCACACGCGCATCTCCGCAACCTAGGCCCCGGCTCAGCAGCGCAGCGTCGAAGAGACGCTGCACTGCGTCCGGGGCACGCATCGAACGTTGAGGCGCGCTCTCTCAACACCGTCATTGCGAGCGCAGCGAAGCAATCCAGGAATCTTTCCGCAGAGGGATTCTGGATTGCTTCGCTGCGCTCGCAATGACGGGCATCAGCATTACTGCCCCCTAACTCGATCTCTTTGCAAGAATGCGCAGCCGCACGGTGGCGTCGGCGAGGATGATGCCCTCTGCATCGGCGAGCTCGGCTCGTACGAGCATCTCGCAATTTTCCATTGTGCCATTCTATCGCTGTTTTGCCCGACGCCTCAAGTAAATTTCGAAAAATACGAATAACCGGGGCGGCTGAATTTCGCACGGCACGCGCATCAGTCGTCCACGGCATGACGGTCGGACTGCGCTTCTAAAAATGCGAAGCCGTGCCAAAGGCTTGGCTACTGTGCATGGGGTTGTTTTCGAAGTTTTTGTTTTTGGAAGGCCCAGGCCACCTTTTGTTCAGCCCTTCGGCCCGCGCAGCTGCGCCGTCAGCTTCTCCATCGCCTCGGCCACGTCGCGCCACTGCGACAGCCAGCTCCGCGGAAAGCGGAAGGTGAGGTCGGCGCCGCCGACGCGGCGCTCCGAGAGGCACATGCCCGGGGTCGCTGCATCGCGGGTGCAGCGCGCCGTCAGCGCGGGACTCGCAGCGGAATAGAGGTCCTCGCTGCCGTAAGGCGTGTCGGTGCGGAACATCCGCATCGTCAGGCCGTCCACAGGCATCGCCGCGGCCTGATCGAGATAGCGCGGATAGATCGTGGCTGCTCGCTGCTCGGGCGAGAGCGCATCGTGATGGGCCGCGATCGACAGGAAGATGCGGTCGATCGACTGCACTGCTGCCTCCACCGTCTCGGCGGTGACATGCTTGGGCGCGCCGGGCGGCTCCAGCGAGGGATAGAGGAAGTCGAGATCGATGCGTTCCTGCGGCCCGGAGTGCCGCTGGATCTTCATCCGGATCGCGGTCACCGGCAGGTTGAACAATGTGCCGCCGACGCTCACCGGCAGCTTGTCCGGGGCGTTCGCGCCCCGGCTGCCCCAGGTCGGCCACAACAAATAGGCGACGAGCGCGACGGCACAGGCCGCAGCAACGCCGCCGAGCACGATCGGGACGACATGCGCCCGGGTGCGCGTGCGGGGGGACCTGAGGGGAGCTGCCGAAAACACCGTCATGAGCTAAGCGCTGAGGAGAGCCGGAGGTTGGCCGATGGCCGACGAATCAGCGGCGAATATGCCATGCGACGGCGATTTCGCGGAGCGTTCCCGGCTGCGGGGAACGGGGACGGCCCTGCGCGGACCGGCCGGCCGCGTTAACCTTCCCTTAAGGATAATGTAGCGTTAACCGGCACTCTTTGTCACAGGAAGGTAGCTGGCGTTGCGTAAGGGCGGACCACTTCCGATGACACCTGAAGCTCTCAACACCTTCTTCTCGATCTGCATCGGTTTCGCGCTCGCGGGCGCGCTCGTGAACGGATACCAGGCGCTCGCGCAGCGGCCCGCCGGCTTCGGCCTGTTGCAGGACGGCGTGGCGCCGAAAACCTTCGCAGCGGTTCCGTTCCTGGTGTTCGCCGCGCCCTTCATCATCATGCGCAACACGCTGCGCGGCATGCGGGTGGAAAGCCGCCGGGTCGAGTTCGTGATGATGGCGACGCTCATCGCCGGGTTCTGGAGCATGATGAGCGGCACCTTCTTTCTGATGACGCTGCGGGCCGCCGGCCTTCTGGTCTGATACCCGCGCTGTGAGCGCGGCCGGCCCTTTGCCTCCAGGCTGCCGTTTGGTTATGCCAGTGGTCAACGCGACAGGAGACCTCCATGGCGATCTACGAGCTCGACGGGCAGGCGCCCGACCTTCCCGCCGACGGCAATTATTTCATCGCGGAGACCGCGACCGTGATCGGCCGCGTGCGCCTGAAGCCGGGCGCGAGCGTCTGGTTCGGCGCGGTGCTGCGCGGCGACAATGAGTGGATCGAGATCGGCGAGGGCGCCAATGTGCAGGACGGCTCGACCTGCCACACCGATCTCGGTTTTCCGCTTGTCATCGGCAGGAACTGCACCGTCGGCCACAACGTCATCCTGCACGGCTGCAGCATCGAGGAGGGCGCGCTGATCGGCATGGGCTCGATCGTGATGAACGGAGCCAGAATCGGCCGCAACAGCATCGTCGGTGCCGGCTCCGTCATCACCGAGGGCAAGGAGTTCCCCGAGCGCTCGCTGATCATCGGCTCGCCGGCGCGCGTGATCCGCACGCTCGACGACACCCAGGTGCAGAAGATGGGGAGTGCGGCGAAGTTTTATGTCGCCAACGGCCCGCGCTTCAAGCAGGGCTTGAAGCGGATCGGCTGATCAGCTGCCTTCGGATTCGCGCGCTTCGATCGCGCTTGCCACCTTCTCGTGGCCGGCGGCCCAAAGCGCGTGCTCGTCGCTGCCGTTGAGGTAAGGATTGGCCTCGGCCGGAATGCTTTCGCGCGCGGCGCGTTCGCCCTCTGCAAAGGGATCGCGATCGGTCATCGTGACGTGCCTCCCTCGCTTTCAAGCTGACGTGACGACATTTGTTCCGGAACCGGTCTTTGCCGCGGCGGTTGACCGGCAAAGGAGCATTTCCAATGGCCAGACCTTTCGCAACCGGCACAATCAAGACCTCGATCACGATCCTCGCACTCGCGGCGATGCCGGCCGTATCGTTCGCGCAAGCGACCGGCGGCTCTGCCGGATCGAGCGGAGGCTCGGTAGGATCGACGACCGGTGGTGTTCGCAACTCGCCCGCACCGCCGCCCGGGACCAACAGCCTGGGTACGGCTCAATCATCCGGCCCGGGCTCCGGAGTCACCACCGGCTCCGGCGCAGGCGGAGCGGCTGATGCCACCGTCAACGCTGAGAACAAGCAGCTCGACAAGAAGATGAAGAGCATCTGCCGCGGCTGCTGACGCTCGCGCGGAAGTGAGACAGCGTGGCTGTCACGAATTCCCAACTGACGTTAGCTTGGTCCTGCTTTGAAGCGTGGAGCGTGTCCACGCGGAGGATCGAGTGATGTTACGCAGGATGATGATGGCAGCGCTGACTGTGGCGGCGGTCGCGCTGTCGGCGCCACAAGTGGCTGAGGCACGCGGCGGTTTCGGACATGGTGGAGGCTTCCACGGCGGTGGCTTCCATGGCGGAGGCGGCTGGGGGCACCGCCATTGGCATGGTGGCGGCTTCTGGCCAGGGGTCGCAATCGGGGCGGGTCTTGCCGGCGCCGGCTACTACGGCGGCTATTACGGCTATGGTTACGGGTACCCTTATTACGGCGTTCCCTATTATTATGGTACCGGCTACAATGATGGTTACGGCGGCTGCTACGTCGCGCGGAAGCGCGTCATGACGCCGTCGGGATGGCGGTACCGTCGGGTCGACGTCTGCGAGTGAGGCGGAATGCCTGTTAAAAAACAAGGCCGTTGACGCAGTATACCGTCAACGACCTTGCCAGCCCCGGATATTGAAATCGGCTCACGCCATCCGGTGACGGCGAGCATCGCGCGGAATCATACGGCCGAATGTGATCCAGTTCACAAGTGGCGAAAATAAAGTTCCCGCGCCGTGATCGGCTCAGCCGCGCGAGCGCTTGCGTGCGCTGGCGTTGACGCGGTGCCGCGCCGGTTTCCTGCGGGTAACCGACGGCGTTTCGACCTCGGTCGCCCGTGCACTGGCAAAGGACTGCCGCAGCCCATCGATGGATTCGTTCAAGGCTGCCACCTGCTCGGACAGGCGCTTGGTGTCGGCCTGTTGCGCCGCCATCAGCCGCTTCATCGTCTGGAGCTGGTCCTGCACGACCTGGAGCTGGTCGATCGATTCCTGCTGGGTCGCCTCGAGCCCCCTAGTCTTCTCGACCAGCTGCTCGGACGCCTGGGCGGTGCGGGCCTGGAGCTGCCGCGAGGCCACCACCCGGTCGGTCTCGGGGGCGGCGCCGGTATAGGCACGCCAGATCGCGATCGAAGTCACGCCCGCGATCAGGAGCAGGAGAGCTGCAGCAGTCAGTGCGATGGGCTGGGCGCCAAGGCGAAGGAGGGGGTTGGACGGTGTGTCCTGGGCGAGATCGATCATCGCGGACAAAACCCAAATTGAAACTTGGTGAGTGGCGAAGACCGGCAACCCAGAGGGTCACCGGGGCGTCCCGAAAATGTTACGTTTCGGCAAGGAATGGGACCAAAAAGAGGCTGAGAGCCAAAAAACCAGTGATCAGCGGGCCTTGCGGTTTCCGAGAGCCCCGTAAGGGGCCGGATCAAGGCTGAAACTGTGAGAACGGCCCCGAATAGTTCTTCGGCCGCGGCGCGGCATAGGGGCCGAGGCGGGACGTCTTCAGTCCCAGCCGCACCAGCGATTCCGCAAGTGTCACGGCGGCGGCGACGCCGTCGACCACGGGCAAGCCGTGCGCGCCGGCGAGCTCGCTCGCAAGATCGGCCATGCCGGCGCAGCCGAGCACGATGGCTTCCGCGCGGTCGTCACGGATGGCGGCGGTAATTTCCCCCGAGATTTTGCCGAGCGCCTCAGTGTTGCGCTCCTCGAGTGCGAGCACCGGCACTTCGGCGGCGCGGACGCTGGCGCAGCGCTCGGCCAGTCCGTATTTCCGCAAGTTATGCTCGATCGGCACGATGGAGACACCGAGCGTGGTCACCACGGCGAAGCGCGCGGAGATCAGGCTCGCGATGTGAAAGCCGGCTTCGCCGATGCCGATCACCGGCGCCTTGGCGGCGGCGCGCGCGGCATCTAAGCCGGTGTCGTCGAAGCAGGCGATGATGTGCGCATCCGCGCCGTCGCGATCGGCCTCGCGGATGCAGCCGAGCATGCCGGGGACCGCGAAAGCCTCATCGTAAAACCCCTCGATCGAGACCGGGCCCATCGCCGGCTGACGCGCGTCGATCACCGTGTCGGGGAAGGCGGCCGCGCGCGCCGCAGCGGCGATCTTTGTCGTCATCGACGCGGTGGTGTTGGGATTGACGACGTGCAGTCGCATCAGACCAGACAAGTCCCTTCTCAGACGAGTCCCTTCTCAGACAAGCCCTTTGCCGGCGTCCGAACCCTTGGCCGCCTGCCGCTTGTTGAGCACGTGGATGGTGCCGAGCGCAAGCGTGATCACCGTGAACGACACAGCCGAGATCACGGTGCCGAGCGCATAGATGTCGGGATTGGTCACGGTGGTCGTGAGGCCCTGGAGATCGAGCGGCAATGTGTTGACCGCGCCGATGGCCTGGCTGGAGCGTGCGAGTTCGTCCCAGGACAGCGTGAAGCCGAACAGGCCGATGCCGATCACGGAAGGTAGGATGATCGGCAGCACGACGTGACGGAAGGTCTGCCACGGCGTCGCCCCGAGATCGCGCGCGGCTTCTTCCAGCCGCGGGTCGAAGCGGTTGAAGATCGCGAACATGATGAGCAGTCCGAACGGCAGCGTCCAGGTCAGGTGCGCGCCGAGCCCGGAGGTGAGCAGGCCCATTGAGGTCTCGAAATTCTCGTTCCAGTGCGCCTTGATCAGGTCGTCGATGATGCGGAATTCGAGCGAGATGCCGAGCGAGGTGATGATCGAGGGCACGATCAGGCTCGCGATCGCCGAGTAGAACAGGATGCTTTGCGCCTTGAACTTGCGGCGGAAGGCCATGCCGGCGGCGACCGACAGCACGACGGTCACGATCATCACGATCACGCCGAGCAGCAGCGAGCGGCGGAAGGCCGCGCCGAGATCGACGATGCCGGTGCCCTGGAACAGTTTTGCAATCCAGAAGGTCGACACGCCGTTCATCGGGAAAGTGAGGCCGCCCTGCGGCCCCTGGAACGACAGCACGTAGATCGCGATCATCGGCCCGTAGAGGAACAGCACATAGGCCGCGAAGAAGATCGCGAGCACATAGAAAGAGCGCGGGCGTCCTTCCTTCATGCTCAGAGCTCCTTCTTGATGTCGACGATGCGCGACATCATGGTAATGATCAGGAAGGTGATGACGAGCAGGATCACGGCGTTGGCGGCGGCGGCCGGGAATTGCAGCGCGTTGACCCGCGTCTCGATGATCTTGCCGGCGGCAGCGATCTGCTGGCCACCCATCACGCCGATGGTGATGAAGTCGCCCATCACGATGGTGATGACGAAGATCGAGCCGATCACGATGCCGGGCTTGGCCAGCGGAATGATGACGTTGATGAGCGTCTGGAAGCCGGTGGCGCCGGCATCATAGGCCGCCTCGATCAGCGACTTGTCGATGCGCACCATCGAATTGAAGATCGGCACCACCATGAAAAAGGTGAAGAGGTGGACCAGCGCAAGCACGACTGAGAATTCGGAAAACAGCAGCCATTCCACGGGGTGATTGATCAAGCCCGTCTTCATCAGGCCCGAGTTCACGAGGCCGTTGCGCCCGAGCAGCGGGATCCAGGCGATCATGCGGATCACGTTGGAGGTCCAGAACGGGATCGTGCAGAGCAGCGACAATCCCATCTGCCAGGTCTTGGACTTGACGTGGAAGGCGAGGAAATAGGCGACCCAGAAGCCGATGAAGAGGGTGATGGCCCAGACCATGAAGCACAGCTTCAGCGTCTTCAGATAGGTCTTGCCGATCGTGCAGAGATCGGGGAGCTGCGCGATGCAACCTTCGAACGTGTCGGTGTAGCCGCGGCCGGAGAAAGCCGGCAGCAACTGGTATTCATTGTAGTCCCAGAACGAGACGATGACGACGAAGACGAGTGGGATCAGGAAGAAGGCGAGAAACACCAGCATCATCGGCCCAGCCTGGAGCCAGGAGATGAAGGACGGCGACAGGCGCGCCGCCTTGCTGCGGCGCGCCGTTTCCGATCCCCGGACGAGGTCCGGGGATGCGTGATGCAGGATGTCCTCAGAGGTGTCCATCACGTCACGCCGCGATGAACTCGTTCCACTTGCGGACCATGTAGTCGTTCTCGTCCATCACCGCGTTCCAGCAGGCGACGCCGCCCATGCGGTCCTCGTAGGAGCCGCCGTCGCGCACCGCGCCGGCCTTCTCGAGCAGCGAGCCGTCGGGAGCCTTGATGTCCTTCTCGGCCGGCTTGCCTTCCATCCAGTAGGCCCACTCGTAGGGCTCCATGTGCGCCTTCGCGGTGGAGAGCACGGCGGAGTAATAGCCCTGGCGATTGAGATAGGCGCCGGCATAGCCCGACAGGAACCAGTTCACGAACTCATAGGCCCATTCGAGCTTGGCGCCCGACACGCCCTTGGAGACGCAGAAGCCCGAGGCCCAGGAGCGGTAGCCTTCCTTCAGCGGTTGGAAGGTGCAGGCAATGCCCATCGAGCGGACCTTGGTGACCGCCGGCGACCACATCGACTGAATGACGGTTTCACCTGATGCCATCAGGTTGACGCTCTCGTTGAAATCCTTCCAGAAGGCGCGGAACTGGCCGGCCTTCTTGGCCTCGGTCATCACCTTCATGGTGAGATCGATCTCCTCCTTGGTCATGTTGCCCTTGTCGGCATATTTGTACTTGCCGGAGGCTTCCACGACCATCGCGGCGTCCATGATGCCGATCGAGGGGATGTTGAGGATCGAGGCCTTGCCCTTGAATTCGGGGTTGAGCAGCTCGGCCCAGGTGCTGATCGGCCGTTTGATCAGGTCGGGGCGGATGCCGAGCGTGTCGGCGTTGTAGACGGTCGGGATCAGCGTCACGAATTCGGTTGGCGACGTCGCGAACTTTTTGGAGTCCTTGCCTTCGAGATAGAGCACCTTCCAAGGCGCGGTGCCCTGGCCGCCGATCTTCTTGCCGCCGGGCGTCTCGCCCTTGGTGAAGACCGGCGTGATGTTGTCGAACTCTTTGATTTTCTTGGCGTCGAGCGCGAGGATATTGCCCGACGGTACCAGCTTCTTCAGCGAGAAGTACTCGGTGTCGAGCACGTCGAAGGAGTTCGGCTGGGTCATCACGCGCTTGGTGACGTCGTCGGTGGTCGCGGTGATGTATTCGATCTTGATGCCGGTGTCCTTCAGGCACTGCTTGGCGATGTCGTCACCCTCGTTCACGGCGGTGCCGAGATAACGCAGCACCTTCGCATCGGCCGACTTCACATAGGGAAAGCCGGTGATCGCGCCGGAGCCGGCGGCAAGGCCCGCGAGACCCGCGGTGCCCTTGAGTAGCGTGCGGCGGCTGACGCCGGTTGTCCTGGTGGTCTCGCTCATGTCAGTCACTCCTTTGTTGCGCATTTCCAGTGATCGATCGGCGCTATTGCAGGCGTTGCGCCTTGGCGGGATCCCAGGTGGCCAGCACGCGATCGCCCGGACGGAACGGGTGGACGTCGAAGGTGGCTTCGGGGACGTGGGAGAACAGGGCGGTGCCGTCGTCGAGCCTGAGCGAGAGGGCGATGTAGGAGCCCTGGTACTCGGTCTGGGTCAGCAGCGCCGGCGCGCCGAACGCGCCATCGGCGAACGGCACGATGCCGAGCTGGTCGGCGCGCACGGCGATGAGCTTGCCGGCATCGCTGAGCACGTTGTGGCCACCGATGAAGCGCGCCACGAATTCGGTACGGGGATGATGGAAGATCTCACGCGCCGTGCCCTGCTGCTCGATCCTGCCGTGGTTCATCACCACGATGTGGTCGGCGAGCGCCATCGCCTCCTCCTGGCCGTGGGTGACCTGGATGAAGCTGATGCCGAGCTCGCGCTGCAGCCGCTTCAGTTCGCCCCGCATCTTCACCCGCAGGAACGGATCGAGCGCGGAGAGCGGCTCGTCGAGCAGCAGGATCTGCGGCTCGGTGATCAGCGCGCGGGCGAGCGCGACGCGCTGCTGCTGGCCGCCGGAGAGCTGCGCCGGGAGACGGCCCGCATATTGGCTCATCGCGACCAGCTCGAGCAATTCGCCGGCACGCTTGTGCCGGGTCGGCTTGTCGATGCCGCGCATCTTCAAGGCGAAGGCGACGTTGTCGATCACGGAGAGATGCGGAAACAGCGCGTAGGACTGGAACATCATCGCCGTGCCGCGCTCGGCCGGCGGCAAGTCGGTGACGTTCTGCGCGCCGAGGATGATGTCGCCCTCGCTGACCGCCTCGTGCCCCGCGATCATGCGCAGGGTCGACGTCTTGCCGCAGCCGGAGGGGCCGAGCAGGCAGCAATAGGTGCCGGCCGGAATCTTCAGGTTGACGTTATCGACCGCCAGCGTGGTGTCGTAGCGCTTGGTGACGGCGACCAGTTCGAGAGCGGCGGGAGTGGCCATGGCGTGTCCGAGGAGGGGCGATGCGTCCCGCCTCTCTCCGCAAGGTCCGTGCCAACAGCCCGCGGCCGGCAAAATCCCAAAACTGTGCAGTGGAGTCAGATCGTTAGATCAAATCCGGCGCAATTGCGCCGCCCGCCGCCTGCGCAATCATCTGCACACAAAACAGGCGACGATTGTATAAAGTTTCGCCTGTGATTGGATACAGGTCGTCGACTAACATTTGAGGCCGAACGTTCGCCGATCGAGCCTCACACCCAACACCTCTAAGCAAATGGCCGCCAAGACCCGCCAAAAACCCGACGCGCCAGACGCGAGCGATCGCGTCAGCCGTATCAGGGAGGGCGTGACCGCAGCGATCCTCGAGCATCGTCTGCTACCGGGTACGAAGCTCGGTGAGGACGAGATCGGCGAGATCTACGGTGCGAGCCGTACGCTGGTGCGCACCGCGCTGCAGCAGCTGGCGCATGAGGGCATCGTCAACATCGAGAAGAACCGCGGCGCCTTCGTCGCGCGCCCGACGCCCGCCGATGCCCGCGAAGTGTTCGAGGCGCGGCGCCTGATCGAGCCCACCATCGTCGATCACGCGATCGACGCGGTCTCACCGGCCTGGCTCGATCGCCTCGGCCAGCATCTTGCCGAAGAGCGCGAAGCGGAATTGCGCGGCGATGCGCGCGCATCGGTGCGGCTCTCCGGCGAGTTTCATCGTCTCGTCGCCGAGATGAGCGGCCATAGCATCTATCTCGGCTTCCTGAAGGAGCTGATCGCACGCTCCTCGCTCATCATCCTGCTCTACCGTCGCCACGACACGCCGGCCTGCGGCACTGATCATCACGCGGGAATCGTCGCCGCGATCCGCAAGCGCGACAAGGCGCGCGCGGGGGCCTTGATGCTGTCGCACCTGAACGAGATCGAGGCGGAGCTGTTCCTGAAGGATCCCGCCGCCGACGAGCTTCCGCTGGCGGATGTGCTCGGCGCCTAAAGCGAACTGTATCGGCTGCCTACGGCAGCGACGATCCTTGGTTGCGCCTGACGATCTTCAGCACAAGCAAACCAGCGCCAAGCACGAGGAAGAGGACGCCCACGAACGTCATTCCGCCGGATTCGAAGGTCACGCCGACCGCGATCAGCAGGCATCCGAGGATGATTGCGAAGAGTCCGCCGAGCTTCTTCACCAGCAGGACGTGTCCGTCACTCGTTTGTGCCACCATGTTAGGCCTCGCCATTCGATATGCGGCCTGCCCTCAGAAGCTATCGTACTCCTGCGCAGGCCGACCGCAATTTGTCGTTGATCACTTCTGCAGCCGGTACTGGCCTTTTGACTAGGGTTCGATGCAAGCGAGACAGCAGCGCTTACTCATTTGCTGGATTTTCCTGTATAATCGTGCTGTCGCTGCTTCTCAGATGGATTCGTATGGCTGAGATGCAAAATCGCCTTGTGGTTGTAAGTTGACTCGACCCGGACACCGGAATCAACTGACACAAGCGTCGAGTTCAAGAGCGGAGCCGAGAATCCGTTCTGCGGAGTGCAGCCATGACGCAACCTCTGGCTGATGAACGAGAGACTGCACGCGAGATCGGTTACGTTTCGACCGGCCACTTGCCCGGCCCGGAGATCGTGCAGTCGCTGGTGAACGAAGCACAGCGACGGTTCAGGTCAAATCACGAGGGGGCCAACTCGCAGGTCTACCCCGCGCTGGCGCGCGTGCCGAGCGAGCTGTTCGGGGTTTGTGTCGTCGGAACCGGTGGGCAGGTCTACGACGCCGGCGACGTCGACTACGAATTCTCCATCATGAGCGTGTCGAAGCCGTTCCTGTTCGCGCTGGTCTGCGAAACCATCGGGCCGGAGCAGGCACGCGCCAGGCTCGGCGCGAATGCGACGGGACTTCCGTTCAACTCGCTCGCCGCGATCGAGCAGGGTAACGGTCGCACCAATCCGATGGTGAATGCCGGCGCGATTGCGACGACCAGCCTGGTGCCTGGCGCTACCGTCGCGGCGCGATGGGCCTTCATTCATGACGGGTTGTCGCGCTTTGCCGGCCGCAAGCTGCCGCTCAACGAAGAGGTCTACGCCTCGGCGTCGGAGACCAACTTTCGCAACCGCAGCATAGCGCGCTTGCTGGAGAGCTATGACCGGATCTACTGCGACGCAAAGGAAGCGACCGATCTCTATACCCGGCAGTGCTCGCTCAATGTGAGCGCGCGCGACCTCGCGGTCATGGGCGCAACGCTTGCCGACGGCGGCGTCAACCCGGTGACCAAGCAGCGCGTGGTCGATGCCTCGGTCTGCCATTACGCCTTGGCTGTCATGATCACGGCCGGGCTCTACGAGACTTCGGGTGACTGGCTCTACGACATCGGCCTGCCCGGCAAGAGCGGGATCGGCGGCGGCATCGTCGCTGTGTCCCCGGGCAAGGGCGGCTTCGGCACCTTCGCGCCGCCACTTGATGCCGCCGGCAACAGCGTGCGGGGGCAACTCGTCGCAAAGTTCCTGTCGCAGCGCCTGGGAATGGATCTGTTCGTATCGCAACCCGAATCGTGAACCCATGCTCGAAGGCCCGGCGGGCTTCCTCGCCTGACCGGTCGCAACGCCGCTCAAGCCGGAGGATGTCATGGCCACACAGACAATCTCGATCGGCGGCATTCACCAGGAGGAACGCGCGTCATGGGTTCCCATGATCGCGATCGCACTCGGTCAGATGATCATGTCGTTCAACGTGGCCTCGTTGCCGGTGGCGATGGGCGGCATGGTCGCAAGCTTCGGCGTGGCGCCGACCACGGTCGCGACGGGGATCGTGGCGTACTCCATGCTGGTTGCGGGCTTCGTGATGCTGGGCGCCAAGCTCGCCCAGCGCTTCGGCGCGTTGCAGGTGTTCCGCATGGCCGTCGTGCTGTTCTTCGTCTCGCAGCTCATGATGACGTTCAGCCCCTCGGCGGCGGTCATGATCTCGGCGCAGGCGCTCTGCGGCGCCGCCGGCGCGGTGATCGTGCCCTCGCTCGTGGCGCTGATCGCCGAGAATTATGCCGGCCGCCAGCAGGCGACTGCACTTGGTGCACTCGGCTCGGCCCGTGCGGCGGCCGGCGTGCTCGCCTTCGTCATCGGCGGGGTGTTGGGGACGTATATTGGCTGGCGGCCGGCCTTCGGGATCCTGATCGCGGCCTCCGCCATCGTCTTCCTGATGAGCTTCCGCCTCAAGCCCGATCACGGCCGCTCCGATGTGCAGATCGACCTCGTCGGCGTCGTGCTCGCCGCGAGCGCGATCATCCTCATCAGCTTCGGCTTCAACAATCTGAACGGCTGGGGCCTTGCGGTTGCGACGCCGAATGCGCCGTTCGATCTGCTCGGCATATCGCCGGCGCCGATCATGATCGTGGTTGGGATCGTGCTGGGCCAGGGCTTCCTGCTCTGGACGCACCGGCGCCAGGCCGCGGGCAAAACGCCGCTGCTGGCGCTGGAGGTGGTGGATTCGCCGCAGGAGCGCTGCGCGGTCTTTGCCTTGTTTGCCGTGGTGGCGCTGGAGGCTGCACTGAACTTTACCGTGCCGCTTTACATCCAGATCGTGCAGGGGCGTTCGCCGCTCGCGACTGCGATTGCGATGATGCCGTTCAACCTCACGGTCTTCTTCTCGGCGATGCTCATCGTGAATGTCTACGAGCGGCTGACGCCGCGCCAGATCGGCCGCTACGGCTTTGCGTTCTGCACCGTAGCCTTGGTCTGGCTCGCCTTTGTCGTGCGTAACGACTGGAGCGAGGTTCCCGTGTTGTTCGGGCTTGTCCTGTTCGGCATCGGCCAGGGCTCACTGGTGACCTTGCTGTTCAACGTCCTGGTCACCGCATCGCCGAAGGCGCTCGCCGGCGACGTCGGCTCCTTGCGCGGCACGACGCAAAACCTCGCTGCCGCAGTCGGCACCGCGGTCGCAGGAGCCCTCCTGGTCGGTCTGCTCAGCACCATCGCACTCGGCAAGATCACGGCAAGTCCCGTGCTCACGCCGGAGCTTCAGGCCCAGGTCGATCTCGACAACATCACCTTCGTCAGCAACGACCGCCTGCGCACCGTGCTGGAAGGCACGAGCGGATCGCCGCAGCAGGTCGCAGAAGCCGTGCGGGTGAACATCGAGGCACGCCTGCGGGCGCTCAAGATCGGACTCTTGATCATGGCGGGTCTCGCCCTGATTGCGATCATCCCGGCCGGACGGCTTCCGGACTATCTGCCGGGCGAGATTCCGAGCGATGAGGCCGCTGCGAAAACCTGAGTTGAAGAGAGGCGGGGGATTTCGCGAAGGAGAATCCCGGCAATGAGCTCAGTGTGCGAGATGGATCGACGCGCCGCGTTGCGGACGCTGTTCGGAGGCGTGATTGTCGCTGGTGCAGGAGTGACCCTGTGGCCGCACGTTGCTGTGGCCCTGCCGGAGCCAATCGATCATCCCGTTCCGCGCACGCGCGAGCCCGCCGGCACCTTTGCGCAGCAGACTGTCCGTCCGTTACCGGCCCCCGGCCATCGTCCACCGCATCGGCCGCCACACCGACCGCCGCCTCGTCCGCCATCATGGCGTCGGCGGCGTCGGCGCTGGGAGTGCTGGTGGCACCGTGGTCGCCGTCATTGCGGATGGCGCTGGAGGTAACCGAGGAGGAATGTCATGACGACTTACGACAATAGCGCCCCGATGGGCGCAACCGGACTGCCGCAACCGTCCCGCTGGGTCTGCGTCCTGCTGGGGCTCTTCATGGTGTTCGCGGGACTAATGGTGCTGGGCGACGTTGCGTTCTTCACCGTGGTCAGCGCGCTGTTCATTGGCTGGATGGCCATCGCCGCTGGCGCCTTCGAAATTTTCCACGCGTTCTGGACCAAGGGCTGGGGCGGCTTCGTCTGGCAGGTCATCCTCGGCATCCTCTATATTGCCTTCGGCATTGTTCTGGTCAGCCAACCGCTGACCGGAGCGCTCCTCCTCACTTATGTGCTCGGCATTGCGCTGCTGGTCTCC
This sequence comes from Bradyrhizobium sp. USDA 4354, assembly GCF_054060315.1. Lineage (NCBI taxonomy): Bacteria > Pseudomonadati > Pseudomonadota > Alphaproteobacteria > Hyphomicrobiales > Nitrobacteraceae > Bradyrhizobium > Bradyrhizobium sp. USDA 4354. The sequence continues at coordinate 4,574,450 of NZ_JBSSDC010000001.1, forward strand.
GGTGTCGTACGCATGCTGATCGGCATCGGCCGCTGGCAGCAGGGCGGTGGCATCATGCTCGCGTCGGGCCTCTTTGGTGTTCTGGCGGGACTCATCATCCTCACGGGCTTTCCGACGACGGGGCTGTGGGTTCTGGGACTGCTGCTCGGCATCGACCTGTTGTCTCACGGCATTGGGTGGCTGACTTTTGCCTGGCTCCCGGTGGCCAAGCCTGCGTAAGCGCCACGCTGGTTGCATAGGTTGGGTTGGCGTAGGCCAGGGCCGCCCTATAGGCTGCCATGGCGGCTTGGTTCGTTGGAGCCGCCTTCAGTCTATTGGCGCAGCACCGGCCAGGTCATCGACGGCGGTGGCCGCGTGCTGATGCCCGGCTGATCGACGCATATCGGCATGCGATGCCGGTGCGGCCGGACCTACGCGACCGCATCATCGGCTGAGTTCGCTTTCGGCGGCAAGCTGCCCGTCAGGCGTGATCTCGTATTCGCCGTCGTGCTTGGTCATCCATCCTGACCTGACCATCTCTCGTGCAAGCTGTATCGAGCAGATCGGATGGCTGCCTCCGGGGTGATACAGCCTGTCATTGCGGACGAGCAGGTGCCCGTACAATTGAGCCTGACGCAGCGCCCTGCGCATTCCGGGTGATGGAGTTCTCATGCCGTTTCATGCGCGAGCACGATGAAGGTTCCTAATCGATGTGGTGAGCACCGATGGCATTTCCGCTCGCCGGCCGCCGACAGGAACCCTGATCCTTCCGCATCGTTTGTTCTTCCGAGGAGAACTGCCATGAACGTAAGGGACGAGCACACCCGATCGCCCTGGATGGATGTCTCGGTCGCTGTCGCGCCGGCGCTATCCGGGACCGTGGGGACAGACGTCGTCGTTGTCGGCTCTGGAATTGCCGGGTTATCGGTCGCCTATGAACTTGCCTGCCACGGACGTTCGGTCGTGGTGCTGGACCGCGGCGGCATCGGCAGCGGGATGACGGCGCGTACCACCGCGCACCTGGCGACGGCGCTCGATGACGGTTACGACGAGTTGGTGAGGGTGCGAGGCCCCGAATGTGCCCGCCACTACTATCAGAGCGTCGTGACCGCGATCGAGCGCGCCGAGGCCATCCAGCGTACCGAGCACATCGATTGCGATTTTCAACGCGTGGACGGTTATTGGGTGCTGGCGCCTGATACGCCCGCGTCCGAGCTGGATGAGGAATTGGATTGCTGTCGCAAGCTGGGGATTCCCGTCGAGAATTGCCTCCAGCCGACCCCGTTCCATGCCAAAGGCCAGACGCGTTCGCTGCGTTTTCCGCGCCAGGCGCGCCTGCACCCGACCAAGTATCTCGCTGGTCTTGCGAGCGCACTGGAGCGCCGGGGAGCGAAGCTCTACGCCGACACGTGTGTCGAGAGCATTCGCCAACGTCAAGGCGACATGGTGGTGACGACCGCCTCGGGCCACGAGGTCCACGCCGCCGACGTGGTGGTCGCGACGAACTCGCCCGTCAATGTGCGGGTCGCGATCCACACCAAGCAGGCACCCTACCGCACCTATGCGCTCGCCGCGAAGATTGCGGCCGGCGCGCTGGAGGATGCGCTCTATTGGGATACGCTCGATCCCTACCACTATGTCCGGCTCCAGCCGTTCTCCACTGATGAGGATATCGTGATCATCGGCGGCGAAGACCATAAGTCGGGTGAAGCGAACGACGGCGCACAACGCCTTGATGCGCTCGAACGCTGGGCGCGCGAGCGATTACCGGACCTGCGCGAGGTCACTCATCGGTGGTCCGGCCAGGTGCTGGAGCCGGTCGATTTCGCCGGCTTCATCGGCCGCAGCCCCGGCGAAGAGCATCTCTTCGTCGTCAGCGGCGATTCAGGACAGGGGATCACGAACGGGCTCGTCGCCGGCTTATTGGTGAAGGATCTGATCACGATTGGTGCGAGCCCGTGGGAAGACGTCTACGCCCCGGCCCGGAAGATTCACAGGAACATCGGCGAGTTCATCAGCGAGAACATCACGCCGCTGAAGAATTTCGCGGAGTATCTTGCGGCGAGCGAGATCGCGAGCGTCGAACATCTGCGGCCCGGCGAGGGGCGCCTCGTCCGCAGCGGCTTGAAGAAGATCGCAGCATGCCGGGACCGGAACGGGCATTTGCATTTGCATTCGGCAAGCTGCACCCATCTCGGCTGCGTCGTGCACTGGAATTCACTCGAGCAGTGTTGGGATTGCCCGTGTCACGGGTCGCAGTTCGCGCCTGATGGCACCGCGCTCAATGGACCCGCAGTGGCGCCGCTGGGCGAGGCCGACAAGCCGATCAATGTTCAAGCCGCAGAGTGAGCGGCAGTCCCCAAGATGTTGCGATGAGGCTTCAGGGAGCTCCGCCGCCGACGACCCCGCGGCTGGCGAATGTGCTAGGCGCCTGAGCGCGCGCAGCCCGACGTCACACGCGACCTCTCCGATTCATTTTCTTTGACTCAATTGCCGTCGAACGAGCCGATCCCTCGTCAAAGGAGATGGCAGAGCTGCACATGGCGGCCATGGTTGTAAGTTGACGGAAATCAAACTTCGGCGTCAACTGCGCCCGGACGTTGCGTGCCTGCCATCAACCTCGTGTAGCCTGAACCTGTGCGGAAGGCTGATATGTCGGGTTTGAGGATGTCGGCCAAGCTGTTCGCTGCATTGCTTGCGGGCCTTGCAATGACGCTCGGTAGCCTGTCATCCGCGCCGGCTCAGGAGTCCACGGTCCTGTTCCGGAATGTCAGGATATTCGACGGCAAAGGCAGCGCGCTCTCGGCGCCATCCAGCGTCATCGTCAGAAACGGCATCATTGAGAAGATTTCGACGGCGGACGTCACGACCACCGCACAAATCATCGATGGTGGCGGGCGCGTGCTGATGCCGGGCCTGATCGATGCGCATTGGCACGCGATGCTGGTGCGGCCGACGCCGATGGCCGTACTCGCCGGTGACATCGGCTACAACAATTTGCTCGCCGCGAGCGAGGCGACGGCGACCCTGATGCGCGGCTTCACCACCGTGCGAGACATGGGCGGGCCGAGCTTCGGCCTCAAGCAGGCCATCGACGAGGATCTCGTCGCCGGTCCCCGCATCTATCCATCCGGCGCCATGATCACCATCACCGGCGGCCACGGCGACTTCCGCCAGCTGTCCGATCTGCCGCGCACCATCGGCGGCATGCTGACCCGCATGGAGCGGATCGGTGGCAGCATCGTCGCCGACAGTCCCGACGAGGTCCGCGTGCGGGCGCGCGAGCAGCTGATGCAGGGCGCCTCGCAAGTCAAGCTCACGGCGGGCGGCGGCGTCGCGTCGCCGTTCAGCCCGCTCGACGTCTCCACCTTCACCGAGCCGGAGCTGCGCGCGGCCGTCGAAGCTGCCGACAATTGGGGAACTTACGTTGCCACGCACGCCTATACGCCGGTCGCGATCGAGCGCTCGATCGCGGCCGGCGTGAGGTGCATCGAGCATGGTCACCTCATGGACGAGGCGAGCGCGAAGCTGATCGCGGAGAAGGGCGTCTGGCTCAGCACACAGCCGTTCCTCGATCTGTCCGGTGCCGCTGCGCTCGGACCTGCGGAGCAGGACAAGATGCGGCAGGTGGTTGCCGGCACGGATCGCGTCTACGCGCTGGCGAAGAAGTACAGGATCAAGACCGCGTTCGGTACCGACGTGCTGTTCTCGAAGGCGCTGGCGGACAAGCAAGGCTCGATGCTGGCCGCGCTGACGCGCTGGTACACGCCGGCCGAAGCGCTGGCGATGGCAACGTCCGCGAACGCCGAGCTGCTGAGCCTGTCGGGCCTGCGCAATCCCTATCCCGGCAAGCTCGGCGTGGTTGAGGAGGGCGCGCTGGCCGATCTCCTGCTCGTCGACGGCAATCCGCTCGATAACTTCGCCCTCATCGAAGATCCCGCGAAGAATTTTGTCGTGATCATGAAGAGCGGCAAGATCTACCGGAACAGTCTCGCGCGCTGACGCCGCGCGAAATTTTTGCCCACAGGCTCGCCGATCGGCGTGCAGCGGTCCTTAGGACAGCTGACGGGACTTCATCGCAGCGCGCGTGCCCTGGTCGCGGCGAGCCCAGCAGAACTATCGCGCATTCCCAAAAAAGTTGCGCCCAGCCATTGGGGGATGGCTGGGCGCGCGCGAACCGGTCTGGGACGGGGAGGGGTGGGGATGTGACCGGGTCGCGTAACTCGTTGTCTCGTTCCTACTGATCCTTCGCGCTGGCGGTGGAGACCGCCGGCTTGGTATCGCCGAGCGAGACCCAGACGTTGGGATCGCTCTGCGACTGGCGCTTGACGAAGCGGTAGCCGGTCTCCGTCCAGGCGACGACGTTCTCGTTCTGATTGTCCAGAACGAACTCGCCCTTGTCGGTCTTCACCGTCAGCACCGCGTGGCCTTCGCCCTTCTTGTCGCGCACGACGGTGATGAGCAGGGCCTGGCGCGGCCATCCGGCATCCATCAGCATCTTGCGCTTCAACAGCACGTAGTCTTCACAGTCGCCGTAGCCGTCTGACGGCAGCGACCACTTCTCGATCACGCCCCAGTGCTCCTGGTCGGTCAAAGGCTTGACGGTCTCGTTGACCCAGCGATTGACCTTGACGAGGTCGCGCCATGCGGCCTGCGACATCACGATGTCGCGCGGCTGCATCGCCGTGCCCTGGCACTGAGCGGCATTGTCCGCGCAGAACTCGACCCAGCCGATCGGCGCACGCGTGGTGTCGCCGAGGCTCGCGTAGAGCAGACGGCCTTCGCCGGCCTGCGCTGCCGCGCTGATCCCGAAGAGCGTGGCGACCAGCGCCAGCCTCTTCCCCTGTCCCCTGAAGTCAAACATTGCAGCCCCCGTTTCTTGTTGGGACCACATTTCGCATGGAGCTTTTGAGTTGCCGCTAAGTCAGCCAAGTCAAGTCGAGACGAATGCAAGTAAAAGGCGCGGCGAATTCGATCTATACTTGAATCGAATTCGAATAAAATTCGATATGACTGCAATTGATTCAAATTTTATCGATTAACGCGGAAACGCTGGCAGAAGCGCTGTTTGCGCGCAGCTGCAACCCACGCGTTAACCGCGAGGCGGCTCGCCGCGGGACACGAAAAAGGCGGCGTCCGCATCGCGGAAGCCGCCTTCGAGCCTGGAAATGTCGCGGTTTTCGCGTCCTCGCGCTTTACCGCGCGGTAACGCTCTCTTCGAGTGTCTCGACCGGCTGCTCGTGCATGAACTCCAGCGCAAAGCCGTCTTCGAGGTTTCGGACCACGCGGCCCTGGACCCGGCCGAGCAGAACGATCGATTTCAGCGGCGGGCGGTTTTCGGCGGCGATGGCGGCGCCCGACAGCGAGAGATCGATGATGCGGCAGGTCATCTTGGTGCCGTCCTCGAGCGTCAGCACCGCGATCGGGTTGCGCGGCACGATACGGTCGTGGCGGCGGTCCTCCGGCAGATTGAGGATGTCGCGGTTGGCGAGCCAGGTCAGCTGGGCCGCGAGCTTGTCGCGTTTCCTCGGCGTCGCACCGATCGTCATGGCGAAGCCGTTGTCGATGATACGGGTGATCTTGCCCTCGACGCGGCCGATATGGTCGAGATAGGCGACCACGCGGTCGCCGACATTGCCGATCCCGGGGGCGAGCAAAGCGAGGCCGCCCGGCGACATGTTGATCACCTGGCAGGGGAATTCCCGGCGGTCCGGCAGCATGTAGCGGCCGAGCAGGTGCACCTTCACCCGCTGGAAGCGCCTGCGCTCCTCGGCGGCCGGAAGAAATTTTTTGTTCGCCAACGCCATTTCCAACACCCGACCCCCCGCCCGGGCGGAGTCCGGGACGACCCTAAGGTGCATAGGGTTAATGCCGCGTTAGGATTGGAGACGTCGGTTACGAACGGAAACAATGCGCTCCAAACATCACATCAGGGGCGGGCACCCTTGACGGGCCGAGACCGGGCGACTGTGCGGTCCCGGCTGGCGACCAGGCCGCCTTCAGGCCCTCTTTGCCGCGCGCCCATGGAGGAGACATTACAGCGCCAGCAGCGCCGCGGCCGAGAGCCTTGGCAAAGGCTCAAGACACTTGGGTGTGCTTGAACACCAGCCATGCAATGCTGCCACAAGCTCCGCCGTCATCCTGAGGTGTGAGGCTTGCGACGCGTTTGCGTCGCAGGCCGAGCCATCGAAGGATGGGCTGCGGGCGCTTGCTGCCCATCCTTCGAGGCGCGCAAGAGCGCGCACCTCAGGATGACGGCTGAGCTTGTAGCGGCGCCGAAGCCCGGATGGGGAATGCCAGCCCCGCATGCCGTTTTCGCTTTCGCTCGCTGAGCGGACATGTCGCTTCGCTCATGCTGGCCACGAATTTATCGACTACAATCACTCTCATGGAACAGAACAGCCTCTACGACCGCCCCGATCTCTACGATTTGATGGCGCCGCGAGATCCGATCCTCGAACGCTTTTATGTCGAGACGGCGCGCGAACGCGGCGGCCGCGTTCTCGACCTTGCGTGCGGCAGCGGTCGCCTGACCATTCCGCTGGCGCGGGCGGGATTTCAGGTCATCGGGGGCGATTTGTCGCCGCAGATGCTCGATCGCGCGCGGAGCCATGCCAAGGCGCAGGCGGTTGAGCTCGACCTGGTCCAGCTGGATATGCGCGATTTCGATCTGAAAGGGCGGACGTTCGACACCATTGTCGTCGCCATGAATTCGGTCCTGCACCTGCATAGCTTCGACGATTTCAAAGGTTTCTTCGAATCGGTCGGCAGACATCTGTCGCCGCAGGGCCGGCTCGTGTTCGACGCCTTCCTGCCCAATATCGCCATGCTCAACGCTGATCCCAACAAGCGCGAGTTGATCGGCACGGTGGTCCACGATGGCCTTGGCGCGATCACCGTCGAGGAGATTGCGAGATACGACCCGCTTACCCAGATCAGGCACGTGGATTGGTACTGGTCGAGCAAGACGGAGAAGGACTTTTGGCAAGCCGCCTTGCCGATGCGCAGCATCTTCCCGCAGGAGATGCCGTTGCTGATAGCTTCGGGCGCCCTGCGCCTCATCGAGCGCTTCGGTGATTTCGATCGCAGCCCGCTGGCGGCGGGAAGCATGCGGCAGATATGCGTCTGCGGCCTTTAGTCGTATAGCCCGGATGAGCGAAGCGATATCCGGGGGCCGCTTCCCCGTATTCCGCTACGCTCTATACGGGCTACAAGGCCGCACCTTGGCACGAGCGCGCATCTCACATACGCTTCGCCCTCAGCCCGCACACAAATCATAACAAGCGAGCATCGAGGAAACCACCATGGAGCAAATCCGCGTCTGCACCCACGCAGGGCCCGGCAGCGAGCCCGTCATCCGCACCGTGCCATGGCCGAGGATCGGCCGCAAAGCCGCGCTGATCAAGGTCGGTGCTTGCGGGGTCTGCGGCACTGATCTGCATATTCTGAAAGGACATTGGCCGAAGCCGCTGCCGTGGCCGTTCACGCTTGGTCACGAGCTCGGCGGTGTCATCGTCGAATGCGGCGACGAATTTTCCGAGGACTTCATGAGCAAGCCGCTCGAGGTCGGCTCCAAGGTGATGATCCCGCCCTTGATGCCGTGCGGGCGCTGCTACTACTGCATCCATTATCCGCAAGTAGCGAACAAATGCCTGACGCCGGTCTATTACGGCCGCTATCTCGGCTTCGACAAGGCGCCGCACCTGTGGGGCGGCTGGGCCGAGTATGTCTATGTCGATCTCGACATGCTGCCGGGCACCAAGATCTACAAGCTGCCCGACGACATGTCGCTGCGGCTGGGGGCGCTGTCCGAGCCGCTGACGTCCTGCATCCGCGCCTTCAATCGCGCGACCCGCGCCGGCGGCTTCAGCTGGGGCGACACCGTGGTGATCCAGGGCTCCGGTCCGATCGGTATCTTGGCGGTCGCCGCCGCCAAGGAGATGGGAGCAGGGCGCGTCATCTGCGTCGGCGCGCCGGAGGAGCCGCGGCTCAAGCTCGCGCGTGAATTCGGCGCAGAGGCGACGGTGAACATCGAGGAGCTCAAGTCGCCGCAGGAGCGCATCGACCGCGTGCGGGAGATCGTCGGCGGCTTCGGGGCCGATCTCGTGATGGACTGCTCGGGCCATCCGACGGCCGGCCCCGAAGGCATCGAGATGCTGCGCGACGGCGGCACCTATGTCGAGATGGGCCAGTTCACCGATGCCGGCTCGATCGACACCTCCTGGCACCGCATCTGCACCAAGGACCTCAACGTGCTGGGATCGTGGGGCTTCACCGGTAACGATCTGCCGCTCGGTGTCGATATGCTCTACCGCACGCGTGACAAATATCCGTGGCTGAAGATGCAGACGATCTATCCGTTCACGGAAGCGGGTGTCGCGCAGGCGGTGAAGGACGCGATGGCGATGAAGACGGTGAAGTCGACTATCGTGCCGTGGCCGGAGCTGGTGGAGTGAGGACATGCAGATCCGGATGAGCCAACGGGTCGGCGCAAAGCGCCGCCCCGATAACAGGCTCCGCGATATCCGGGGAGCTCGTGATTTCCCGCATGTCGCTTCGCTCATGCGGGCTACGCGTCGGAGTTTGGATTGAGCTACGAAATGACAAACGAGCAGACTGCCGACCCAAACCGGCGCTCGGCCTTCCACGCCATTCGCGCAATCGACTACACCGTCATCTTCGTGCGCGACATGGCCGCGATGCGCCGCTTCTACGAGGACGTTCTTGCCTTTCCGCTGCTGCGCGAGCTCTCACCCAACTGGATCGAATACGGCCTGGGCAGCAACACGCTCGCGCTGGCAAGGCCCGGCCGAACTGCGGCTGATGCGCCGGTGCCGCCGGGCAGCGCCTCGCTGCAACTGGCCTTCAAGGTCTCCGCAGCCGAGGTCGATCAATGCGCCGACGAGCTCGTGCGGCAGGGCGTGGCGCTGCTGTCGCCGCCGACCAACCAGTCGTTTGGTCACCGCACACTGTTCTTCCGCGATCCCGACGGCAATTTACTGGAGATCTACGCGGAGATATGAGGGCTCGGACGGTACGAACGTCGAGATTGGGTGACCGCAACACGCCTCTGCAACCCCCGGGCGCGGTGCTCGCCCTTAAGCCATGCAACATAGGCATGGTGATTTCCGGGCTCTTGGCGTAAAGAGCGCCCAGATCAAATCAGCGTGCGGCCGGGCCGTTTGCCGCGCACGCAGCTCAGGTCCGCAGGATCACCGTTCCGCGCCTGAATCAACCAAGGTTCTCCATCTCGTGTCTCTTCCGGCCCTAACCCCGCCGCTCGCCCGCGCTTTGGCCGAGCGGAACTATGATGCTCTGACCCCCGTCCAGCTCGCGGTGCTCGCCCATGAGGCCACTGGCCGCGACCTCTTGGTCTCGGCCCAGACCGGCTCCGGCAAGACCGTCGCTTACGGATTGGCCATCGCCAAGAATCTTCTTAATGATGCCGAGCAGTTCGGACCTGCGGCAGCGCCGCTCGCCTTGATCGTGGCGCCGACCCGCGAGCTCGCGCTTCAGGTTCAGCGCGAGCTGGCCTGGCTGTATGGGCATGCAGGCGGGCGCGTCGTCTCCTGTGTCGGTGGCATGGATCCGCGGCGCGAGCAGCGTGAGCTGGCGGCCGGCGCGCACATCGTCGTCGGCACGCCCGGGCGGCTGTGCGATCATCTGCGGCGCGGCCGCCTCGATATCTCCGAACTCGCCGCGGTCGTGCTCGACGAGGCCGACGAGATGCTCAATCTCGGCTTTCGCGAAGACATGGAGTTCATCCTCGAGACCACGCCGGAGACGCGCCGCACCTTGCTGTTCTCGGCGACCTTTCCGCGCGGCATCGTCGCGCTGGCGAGGCAATATCAGCGCGACGCATTCCGGATCGAGGTCGCCGGTGACGAGGGCGGTCACGCCGATATCGAATATCGTGCGATCCGTATCGCACCCGCCGACGTCGAGCATGCCGTCGTCAACGTGCTGCGTTTCTACGAGGCACCGAGTGCGCTCGTGTTCTGCAGCACGCGCGATGCCGTCAGGCATTTGCAGGCCGCGCTCCTGGAACGCGGTTTCTCTGTGGTCGCGCTGTCGGGCGAGTTGACGCAGAACGAACGCACCCTGGCGCTGCAATCGCTGCGGGACGGACGCGCCCGCGTCTGCGTCGCGACCGACGTTGCCGCCCGCGGCATCGATCTGCCGAGCCTCGACCTCGTCATCCATGCGGACCTGCCCAACGACGCCGAAGTCATGCAGCATCGCTCCGGCCGCACCGGGCGCGCGGGCCGGAAGGGGACGAGCGTTCTCCTGGTTCCGCCGGCACGTCGTCGACGCGCCGAGTTGCTGCTCAATCTTTCAGGTATCGACGCGGTCTGGGGCACCGCGCCGCAGGCGGATGAGATCCGCAAGCTCGATCACGAGCGCATGAAGGACGTGCTGTTCACCGAGGAGACCACCGCCGACGACCTGGCTCTCGCGCAGGCCTTGCTGGCCGAGCGATCGCCCGAGGACATCGCCGCCGCGCTTGCGCGGCTCTATCGCGCGCGGCTGCCGTCGCCGGAGGACATCATCGATCCCGGCGAGCGGACCGGCCGGCCGCGCGAAGAGCGCGGTCGCGACAGGTTTGAAGGTAGTGACGATCGTCCGGCCAAGCCCCGATCGAAGCCGGGAAAAGCGTCGTCGAAACACGGCATGGCGGAGGCCAGCGTCTGGTTCCGCGCCGCGATCGGGCGGCGCAAGAATGCGGAAGCACGCTGGCTGCTGCCGATGATCTGCCGCCGCGGCGGCATCGACAAGCGCGACATCGGCGCCATCAAGATCATGGACACCACCACCGAGTTCGAGATTTCCGAGCGGGTCGCGGATTCGTTCGCCGCCAGGATCAAGCGTCCCGACAAGGAAGACAGCATCCGTATCGAGCCGATGGCGGATGCTCCACAACGGCAGGCGCCGTCGGAGGAGCGGTCACACGCGCCGCGTCGCGAGAGGGGCGATGGCGATCATCGCGAACACCGTGACGAGCGCCCGCGCGAGGCACGTGAATTCAAACCACGCGGCAAACCGCTCGGCGAGCGCGGACCGAGATTCGACGATGCGCCGGCCTTTGGAAAGAAAAAGAAGCATCGCGACAAGCAGGCCCGCGCGGAGCCGTTGGTCACGCCGTGGCCCGTGAAGGGCGCACCGGGAAAGAAGGCGAAGAAGAAAAAGCATCGCGGCTGAACCGCCGCCGTTCGGGAAGGACAGCAATGATGCCGCCGGATTGCACCGGCGACATCATCTGTGGTCAGGTGGGCTCAGCGACCGCCACCGCCACCGCCTCCGCCGCCACCGCCGGCATCGCGCATGGACGAGCTGTAGCGGGGATCGGTCTGCTTCATGTAGGTGGGCGAGGTGTCGCGGTGGATTACGGTGGTGGGTTTTCTGCCGACGTTCGGCGTCTCGATCAGGACGCCGCAGCCTTCGAAAAAGGCGGTGTCGCAGCCATAGGTGCGGTACTGCGCCGCATTGGCGCTGGTCGCGGTGAACGCGGCCGTCGCAACGCATGCAAGAAGAGCAACTTTCGACAATGTGAGCTTCATGGACAATTCTCCAGCCTCGGTTCGGCGAGACCGGAACGGCTCGCACATCCCTTCGACGGAGGCTGATCCAAGCCGGTTCGAGACGGCGGTTTCACGCCCGCGTGAGCCGGCAGTCGGGGAGGGACGTTACGTCGCAGCGAGGTCGCGCAGCATATAGGTCGCGCCTTCGCCGTAGGAGGCGAGCTTTGCACGCAGCTCCGCATCCGCGGTGACGGCCCGAAAGCCGAGACGTTCCCACCGCGGCCGCGTGGCGTAGACCGAGACCAGTGCGAGCGTCGCGATGTGTGAAGCGCGCGCCAGCTGCTCGATATCAGCCACATAATCGCGCGCAACGCCGCCGCGAAAACCGGCCAATACGGCGACGTCGTGCAGGTAGAGGCAACCGGCGCGATCGGGCAATTCTTGCAGAAAGCTGTCGAGCGGCGGAATCCGGTACCGCATCCAGGGATGCGCCAGCCCGTAGCCGACGATGCCTTCATCCGCGCCGAGCACGCGGCAGCCGTCCGGGTAGAGCCGCATCTTCTCCGCGAACACCTCGGCGCGTTCAGGCAGCGCAGGATGGATGCGTGCCGCAATCGCGCTGATCGCGGGCAGGTCGGAGGTACGCGCGGGACGCCAATGCGTCTTGCTCATGTCGATCCGTGTTCCGTCTGGGTTGGTCAAGTCTATTCCGCTGCGTTGACGTGCCGCTATCTCGGATATTCGAGCTGCATCGCGACGAAGTCCGCCGTGCGCGCCCCGTAGCGCGCATCGATGGCGTGCAAGGTCTGGTCCAGCGCTCGCGCCGGCGGCAAGTCGACGGCGGCCGGCGGCGTCAGCTTTGCCGGCCAGTCGGCAGCGACCTCGTCCGGCAGGATGCGAAGATCACCGCGGCTGGTCTGCGCCTCTGCCGTGGGCGCGAAGGTGAGAGCGCGCGAGCGATAGGTGCGCGACCACGCATCGGCGACAAGCGCAAGCGACACCTCGTCGACGTCAGGCGTCAGCGCGATTCCGAGTTGCTCGCGGTTCCAGAATGCGAGCTTGTTGACGATCGCCGTCAGCGCGAAGGAGCGTGTGAACTGGAACGCCTCGCTGCGGTGGCGCGCATCCCATTGCGCAACACCGATCTCGCGGGCGACCGCCTCCGCCTTGGCGCGGCCGGCGATGGCCTCGACCAGGGTCAGGGCCATCGGCATGGATGCGGTGATGCCGGTCGTCGTCGCAACGCCGCGGTCGACCACCAGCCTGCGATCCGCGACATAGCGGATCGCAGAATGCTTTTGCAGATCGCGCACGGAATACCAGTGCGTGGTGGCCTGCCGGCCATCGAGCAGCCCGGTGTTGGCGACGACCTTGGCACCGACGCAGACGCCGATGACGATCGCACCCTTGCCGGCCTGGCTTCTGATCCACTGCAAGGCCACGGCGTCGTCTTCGCGGCTCATCGCGGGCACGATCACGTAATCGGCGCCGTCGGGATGGGCCGCATCGAACTCGGCAATGGTCGCGTGCGGCTGCACTTTCAGCGCGGGATAGAGAGAGACGGGGCCGGGCTGCGTCGCCAATGTGAGGACGTCGGCGATTTCAGCGCGCACGAGGATGCCGTACGGCATCAGATAGTCGGTCGTCTCGCTCATGTCGTTGATGCCGACGATGGCGATCAGCGGACGTTTGCGCTTCGGCGGCTTCAGCGCCGCAAGCGTCGCCTCGGCCTCGTCTTTGGATATCGCAGGCGCGGTTCCCGGAGCCGGCGCGCCAGGCAGCAGGAACAACCAGGTTGCGCCGATGACCGCCAGCAACGCCACGCAGCCGACGCCGCTCAACGCCAGTATGCGCCATGTCATGATGATGTCACCCGATCCTCGTTGCTTCACGCGAGGCGGAAGCTAGCCGTTGGCAACGACATCGGGAATGACGCAGATCCGGCAAAAACGGCCATCCGCATGCGCGTTGATTTGTCGAAGGGCGGAGACTACCTCAGCCCCTCATATACCATCAGCCCGCGTGCGACCTGCAATTTCCGAATGGCGCGCGGCAAGAGTTTCTCGGGCTGGTGCAGATAGCGCCAGGAGGTGAGGGTGAAGGCGGAAAGCGTGCCGCATTCGTCCTCGAACGGCGCGAGCACGCCGGTTACGCTCACCGGTGTGTGCGGACGGGCGTTGAAGGGAAGCAGCAGCAGTTCGAGATGCGCCTTGCTGCCATCCGCGCGCGCCGCGGTGACGCCGGCGATCGCACCCAGCGTCTCGTCGGCGACGATCGTCGTGATCTCCTCGATCTCGCTGCGGCTCTCATCGGCGAACAGCGCCGCAAAGCTCTGCTCCTTGAGGTCTGTTCCTGCCAGCGCGCAGACGCGCGTGCCGGCGACGCGAAACGGGAAGCCGAAGTTTGGCTCACAGGACAGCACGAAAATGTCACCGAGCAGTCCGCGGACAGCAGCCGGATCGATGTCGGCCCGGTCAGGGGCCCGCGCAGTGCCGCGCTTCTTGTCCCAATACGCGAAGAACGCGCGGCTCGACGGATGTTTCATGACTGAACGCTCGCCCCGGGACGCAACCTCGAAGGGACAAACCTGTCCCGCTTCAGTGCACCCGCGATCCCTTCTGCTGTTGTGCAGGAGGGGATTTGCAGCGTCCATGCCGCAGCGGTGTTTTCTGCCCTCTTGTGCCTGTCTTTGCGTCGTTAACGTTAAATTAACTATGCGCTTGGTGTCGGCCGCGCGCCTGCTATGGTGACCGCGGTCGCAAGCCTCGCCGCTTTTTCTCCAGGTTCTCGGCGGGGCCTGTACTTAGGGCGTCAAACAGTTTGGTCACGGGTCGCGGGGAGGGGTGGGGATACGCCTTATCTCTCCGGCCACCGGAAGACCGGCACGGACAGGCAGGGCTTTCCCAGAGCCCTGCCTTTTCCTTTTTCGGCCATCAGCTCTCATGCCCCGGACGCGGCGCAGCACGTCTTCAGTGATGCGCTGCAGAGCCGGGGCCGATTGCGAACTCGCCGAAGAAGAGCTGGGTCCCGGCTCGGCGGCGCGTCACTTCGTGCCGCGCCTTGTCCGGGACACGAGACCGATCCGGACGCGAGTTGTCCGTGTCCCGGACGCGCTGCAGCGCCTTCAGCGCTGCTGCGCAGAGCCGGGACCCAGTCAGCTAGCCAGAGCGTTCAGTTCATCCGTCAGGTCCCGCCAGTCCGGGTTGAGGTCCTCGATCAGCTTCAGCTTCCAGGCACGCCGCCATCGCTTCAGCGAATGCTCGCGTGCCCGTGCTTCGAGAATAGACTCATAAGTCTCGAAATAGACGAGCAGAGTGACTCCGTACTGTTTCGTGAACCCAGGCACCAGCTTGGCCTTGTGTGCGGCCATTCGGCGGGCGAGGTCGTTGGTCACGCCCACGTAGAGGGTGCCGTTTCGTTTGCTTGCGAGGATGTAGACGAAGAAGGCGGTTTGCATCGGCGACGCCGGGAGGTGGAACTATCTAAAATTGCATGGTTTGAGCTTGCCGCCAACTGGGGTCCCGGCTCGGCGGCGCGTCACTTTCGTGCCGCGCCTTGTCCGGGACACGAGATGAATCCGGCTGACAGCCATCCGTGCCCGGACCCAGCGCAGCACTCCTTCCGCGATGCGCTGCAGAGCCGGGGCCCGGTACCCCCGTCCGGGTCAAATTCGACTCCGCGCGATTTCCTTTTGTGCACTTGCGCAGGGACGGTAAAGGCGACTATTTCCAATCTAATCGCTCCGATCGCGCCCGAAAGCGAAGCTGCCTTGGATTCCCCGCAAGATTCGTCCCCGAACGTGCCGGCCGTTGTTGAGGAGGCTCCGCGCGAGCCGATCCTGACGCTGCCTCCGGCGCTGACCGCCTATATCGCCCTGCTGGCGGTGATCCATCTGCGGGTGCTGCTGCCGCCGGAGCTCGAGAACTGGACCATCGACGTCTTCGGCTTCATCCCGAAGCGCTACGATTCCTCGCTGCTCAATTTGCAGATTCCGGGCGGAGCGGGCGCGAAGGTCTGGACTTTCGTCACCTATTCGCTGCTGCACGCCAATCTCACCCATCTCGGCTTCAACGTGCTGTGGCTGCTGCCGTTCGGCAGCGCGCTGGCGCGGCGCTTCGGCACGGTCAGGTTCTTCGTCTTCCTGGCGGTGACGGCGGCGGCCGGCGCGCTCGCCCATCTCGTCACCCATGAGCATGCGGTGGCGCCGATGATCGGCGCTTCGGCCTCGGTGTCGGGTGCGATGGCCGCCGCAATCCGCTTTGCCTTCGCCCGCGGCAGCTTCCTGTCGTTCAGCCGATCGGATGCCGATACCGCCGCGAAGGTTCCCGCGCTGCCGCTGTCGCGTGCGCTGCGCGACGGCCGGGTGGTCGGCTTCCTCGCAGTTTGGTTCGGCGTCAACATCATCTTCGGCGTCGGCGCGATCGGGATCGATGCCGAGACCACCAGCGTTGCATGGCAGGCGCATATGGGCGGCTTCTTCGCCGGCCTGTTGTTGTTCGCGCTGTTCGATCCCGTGCCGCGCGTGCGAAGCGATGCTGCGGATGCGTCGTCACGGGACGTTTCCGACCGCGTTTGACGCGGTGCTTGCGGGGCGGCCCGAATTCATCCATCATTCCCTGGAAGAATGTTCCGAAGCGACAAGCCCATAGAGGCAGCGCTTCGACAAGCGCGCGAGCGTGAAACCCGCGCCAAAACTGTTAGTTGAAGACTCGCGAACAAGCCCGGGCCGCCAAAGGCGGACGGCTTCGATTCAGGGAGGCGGCAATGACGGTACGTTCTATTCTCAACACCAAGGGCCACCAGATCACGAGCGTCGAGCCCGACGTCAAGCTGTCGGCCGCGATCAAGCTGCTCGGTGAGAAGAAGATCGGCGCGGTGCTGGTGATGAACCAGAGCCGGCTGGAAGGCATCCTGTCCGAGCGCGACATCGTGCGCGTGCTCGGCGAGCGCGGCGCCGGCGTGCTGGAGGAGCCGGTCTCGGAGGTCATGACCCGCAAGGTCGTGACCTGCAAGGAGACCGACACCGGTGGCCGAGCTCATGGAGATGATGACAACAGGCAAGTTTCGCCATCTGCCCGTGATCGAGAACGGCAAGGTGGTCGGCCTGATCTCGATCGGCGACATCGTCAAGCGCCGCGTCCAGGAATATGAGGCCGAGCAGGAAGCCCTGCGCGACTACATCAAGACGGCCTGACGGACCTCACGCTTCCGCCTTACTCGCCTGCTTTGGGCGCGTGGCCTGCGGGCGCCGGCGCGAGCGCCTCGATCGCCTCCTGGATCGACTCCAGCGCGCGCTCGGCGGCGCGCGTGCCATGGGCGATCAGGTCCTCGGCGCGGTGGAAATCGAACCAGCCGAAATGGCCGACCCGCGGCGTGATCAACATATCGGGCGGATCGCCGGCAAGGCGCGCGCGGGTGATACGGTCCTGCATGATGTTGAAGGCATCGACCATCACCGAGGAGATGCCCGGCCGTCCGCCGCCGCCGAAGAACTCGCGCTTCATGGTCTTCTCGGGCGAGAACAGGCGCGGAAAGCGGCGCTTGGTCGTCGTCGCCTCGGCCTCGGGTGCGGCCGTGGCGGGCGCAGCGCCATGCGCATGGATCGTCGTGGAGTGGGTGAAGACGTCGCTGGAAAGATTTGCGGCGATGACGATTTCGGCGCCGAGCGCCCGGGCGGCCGAGACCGGCACCGGATTGACCAGCGTGCCGTCGACCAGCCAGCGGTCGCCGATCAAGACCGGTGAGAAGATGCCGGGCAGGGCGTAGGACGCCCGCATCGCGTCGACCATGCGGCCGCGCGTCAGCCAGATCTCGTGGCCGGTGCGGACCTCGGTCGCAACAGCGGCGAACTTGACGGGGAGGTCCTCGATCAGGGTCTGGCCGATCGCCTTCTCGAGCCGGGTTGCGAGCTTCTCACCGCCGATCAGGCCGGACCCGTTGAGGCGGATGTCGAGATAGCCGAGGATATTGCGCATGCCCTGCAGGCTGCGTCCCCAGTCTTCCAGCGTGTCGAGCCGGCCGGCCGCATAGACGCCGCCGACCACGGCGCCGATCGAGGTGCCGACCACGACGTCGGGCACGATGCCGTTGGCAATCAGGGTCCTCAGGATCCCGATATGGGCAAAGCCGCGCGCCGCGCCGCCGCCGAGTGCGAGGCCAATGACCGGCCGGCGGATGCTGCCGAGACCAACCTTCTCACCGTTCGAGCCGTTCGCGCTCCGACCTTTCAAGATGTCCAGCACCGAAACTCTCCTACGCCGGGCCAGCCCCAACCAATCACCAGACTAGGGACCGTTCCTGAACTCCGCCATTTCAGGGGCGAAGCATGGTTTATGCCGCTTTGGGAAGCGCACAGGGCAGGAGTATGGCGATGGACGGTTGCTCAAGAGATAATCACGCAGGCGTCAACCCGGTTCCAGGAACTAGGGGGCCATAAGACAGGCCGTATTTCTTTGGGGTTTCAGAGGCTTGAATTTGCCGCGTTTTCGGTGAAAAGCAGGGAACATGACACGCGGGGGTGACGGCATCATCGGATGGCGGCGCAGCGGCAGGCTGCTGCCGGCGCTGATCCTTGCCGCGTGCCTCGTGATCTCGGGCCAAAATGCTGCGCAGGCGCAGCTTTTCTCCGATCGCCCGCCGCCGGTGCCGCCGGCATCGGTGCCCGACCCCGGCGGCGCTGTCAGCCTGGCACCGCCCTCCGGGCCGGGCGCGGGACCCCCGAGCCTGCCGCCGACGCTGATGCAGCCCGCTACGCCCAGCATGCCGCCGCCCGCAGTCACGACCGTGCCGACGGCCGCTCCGCTGAATGCGGCCGTGCCCGGACAGGGCGTGCTGTCGCTGACGGCGAAATACGGCAAGGACTCGGCCCCCATTACCAGCGGCTTGGTCTGGCGCGTGTTCGCCGACCGTCCCGACGAGAACGGCACTTTCAAGCTGATCCGCGAGGATCGCAGCGCCACGCCCAACATCGTGCTGCCGCCCGGCAACTACGTCGTCCACGTCGCCTTCGGCCTCGTCAGCGCGGTGCGCACCGTCAGCCTGAAAGCCGAGACCGACCGCGAATCTTTCGTGCTGCCGGCCGGCGGCCTGCGGATCGAGGGCCGGGTCGGCACCAGCCGCATTCCGCAGAATCAGATCTCGTTTGCGATCTACAAGGGCAGCCAGTTCGAGTCCGGCGAGCGCGCCTCGCTGGTGCCGAACGTCGCCGCCGGCGACGTCGTGCTGATCCCGGAGGGCACCTACTACATCGTCTCCAACTATGGCGACGCCAATTCGGTGGTGCGCTCGGACATCCGTGTCCAGGCCGGCAAGCTCACCGACGTCACCATCACCCACCGCGCCGCGGTGATCACGCTCAAGCTCGTCAGCGACAGGGGCGGCGAGGCGCTCGCCAACACCGCCTGGTCAGTGCTGACCCCGGGCGGCGACGTCATCAAGGAATCGATCGGCGCCTTCCCCCGCGTCGTGCTCTCCGAAGGCGAATACCGCGCCATCGCCAAGAACGAGGGCAAGGTCTACGAGCGCGGCTTCAACGTCGTCAACGGCGTCGACGGCGAAGTCGAGGTCGTCGCGCGCTAAGGCCCGGGTGGCCGGTGCCGCCCGCAGCGAGAGGTTCGGCACGACAATTCTCATCGCGCGCAAGAATGTGCATCTTCTATTACCGTCGCCTTCAGCCGGTTTCTGCCAAGTAACCGTCCGCCACTCTCCTGTATTCTGTCTTGAATACTGGTAGCGCCATCAGTCGCCTGCAGGGGCCAAGACACCGGCGGCATCGGCTTATTCCAGCAGCGGCGCGTCTCGCTCACGACGGTGGACGATACGTATTTCCGATAATCAATCTTGTTCTCTTTCCATCCTGCTGCGCTATATGTCGGGCGTCCGTCCAACGGGGAAGCCGGAGCAGGCGCATGCCTTGCAAGACCGGCACGGAGCAGGGGACCAGGCTCGTCGGCATGTTCGAAGTGATCCTCACCAGGCGCAAGCGGTTTGGCTGGCGGTGGCAGGTGTGCGACCAGTCCGGCAAGATATTTGCCGACGGCTTCGAGCGCACGCGTCCGTCCGCCAAATATCAAGGCGAGCGCGCGTTGTTCTTCCTGTTGTCCCAGGCCTATTTGCGCAACCGCTCGGCGGCGTCGAGCGAGGATTAGCGGCGGGCACAACTCCATAACCCGGATGAAGCGGAAGCGCGATCCGGGTTCGGTGCTACGCGGGCAGTCGTGCGGTGCGGATGGTCCGGCCCCGGATTACGCTGCGCTCCATCCGGGCTACAAGGCCTTGCGTCGTCCGACGGGCAAAACACTCAATTTATGGGTCAACGGACTCGGCCGAAAATATTCCACTTTACCGAAATTCGGAAACGGCGTATGTGTCGCCGCAACCCGGCCCAAGGAAGAGGGGCGCATCGCGATCGTCACGAACGCGGGCCGGGCGGCGGTGGACGTGGGTTGCACCGGCGCGAAAAGCTTCGCAGGGCGGGCAACCGTGAGCGAAGACCTCGCGCCAACGACAGGTGTGGTTTGCGTACGGCGAAATCGTGTGGTCCTGGCGCCCGGGGTCTGTGCGCCAAGTCTTGCGGTGATGTGTGTTGCCCGACCAGGCGAGCGCATCAGCCATCCGCAAGTCGACGGGGGCAATAGTGCATCGCTCCCCGGGGAGAGCACGACATAAGCCGTAAAACCACTGCGCAGGGAAGGCCGGGATGTCTCCGGTTGCCCTGTTACTCGCTGTGCTTGTAGCGCACGCAGTTTGCGTTTCGCATGGCGGTCGATGGGAGCCAACCGGCACCCGGTCTTCCCTGCGCCCTCTTTCATGTGAGGTTGAGGCGACAAGCAAAGCTCGGGCGAGATCAGCCGCGAGGATGCGGAAGCGTGTCTGCGAGCGAAATGCGAATTGAAGAACGGCGCTGCCCACCACACACTCCGTCATTGCGAGCGCAGCGAAGCAATCCAGATTGCCTCTGCGGAAAGATTCTGGATTGCTTCGCTGCGCTCGCAATGACGGTATGGAAGCAGTATCGCGCCGAGCACCGCTCTCCTGCCCAGGACGCAGCGCAGCGTCTCTTCGGCTCTGCGCCGCAACGCTCGCGCGCTGCGTCGCGTCCGGGACACGAGAGCAGCGCCTTCGCGCAACCGTCATAGTCTCTAACGTCCACTAACCAACACCTGACTTAAAACTGTCATATTCGCTGAATGGAACCCGCGCCTGCGCGCTTTTTACATGTCGTTAAGCGCGCCTGCATTGGATGCGCCGGGAAAGTGCGTTGGGGACTGCAATGACTGCCGCGAAGAAGATGCCGGGAAAACCGGCCGCCGAAATGTTCGACGACATCCCGGTGCTTCAGCGCAAATGGCGTGCGGCGTTGAAGCCGGGCGAGCGGCTGCCGCGCTATGAGGACGTGATGCTCGGCAGCCTCGGACGGCTCGCCGACCACATCGCGCTCTTGAAGAACGACGGTGTGCTCGAGCTGTCGCGCAGCGGGCGTTACGTGCAGAAATGGCTCGGCGAGGAGCGCTGGGACATTCCCGTCGCCGAGCTGTCGCCGGACTGCGCCACGGCGCTGTCGGAAACGGCGGCGAGCGCGCTTGCAACCGGACGGCCGCATCAGGCGAGCGCGCACTGCGTGCGAGACGGCATGGTCAGGACCTACGACGTGCTGGCGCTGCCGACGTCCTCGCGCTGGGGCGCGACGCTGGTCGGCGCCTATGTCAACGAGCGCGGCGCGCAATACAATCTGCTCGATGCAATCTTCTCCGCGACCGACGACGCGGTGGTCTCCCTGGCGACGTTGCGCGATGCCGGCGGCAAGCCGTTCGATCTTCAGGTCGTGCATCACAACAAGAGCGCGGGCGAGCTGCTGAAGGTTGCGAGCGGAAGCCTGTTGTGGCGGCGGATCGGCGAGGGCAGCACGCTGCTGGCTTCGCCCGAGGTGATGGAATTCCTGCTCAAGGCCGTGTCGGGCGGCCGCGGCGAGCAGCTCGAGATCGAGAGCGAGGGGCGCCACCTCAGGCTCAGCGCCACCGCCTTCGCCGACGTGGTCTCGCTGACGGTCTCTGATGTCACCGCATTGAAGCGGCGCGATGCCTCGTTCCGCCTGCTGTTCGACAACAATCCGATGCCGATGTGGGTGTTCGACGCACAGACCAAGGAGTTTCTCAGCGTCAACGACGCCGCGGTCCAGCATTACGGCTACAGCCGCGCCACCTTCCTGCGCATGAAGCTGCACGAGATCTGGCCGGAGGACGAGTGGGACAGTCACGCCGAGGCGCTGGAGCGCGTCGGCGACGCCTATCACTCCGCGCGCAACTGGCGGCACTTACGCGCCGACGGCAGCGAGATCGAGGTGCTCACCTTCGGCCGCCGCGTCGCCTTCGACGATCGCGACGGTTACCTGGTGGCGGTGGTCGACATCACCGAGCGCCGCAAGGCCGAGGCCCGCATCGCCCATATGGCACACCATGACGGGCTCACCGACCTGCCGAACCGCGCGCACTTCCAGGAGCGCCTGAAGCAGGCGCTGGGGCAGGCCGGGGGAAAACGGGTCGGCGTGCTCTATATCGATCTCGACCTGTTCAAGAACGTCAACGATTCCTTCGGTCATCCGGTGGGCGACCGCCTGCTGAAGCAGGTCGCCGAGCGCCTGACCCTTGCTGTCCGCGGCGCCAATCTCGCGGCGCGGCTCGGCGGTGACGAGTTCGCCGTCATTTTGGCCGCAGACGTCTCGCCGAACGAGGCCAGCGCCTGCGCGTCCTTGCTGATCGACATGGTGAAGGCCCCTTATGATCTCGACGGGCAGGAGATGGTGATCGGCGCCAGCATCGGCATCGCGCTGTCGCCGGGCGACGGCACGACGCCGGAAGAGTTGATGCGCAATGCAGACATGGCGCTGTATCGGGCGAAGTCCGAGGGCGGTGGCGTGCACCACTTCTTCGAGCGTGAGATGGACCTCCAGGCGCAGAGGCGCCGCGACATGGAGCTCGATCTGCGCCGCGCCTTCGCCAACGGCGAGTTCGAGCTGCACTATCAGCCGCTGGTATCGATCGCGTCCGACCGCATATCCGGCTTCGAGTCGCTGCTGCGCTGGCGTCATCCCGACAAGGGCATGATCTCGCCGGCGGAGTTCATCCCTGTTGCCGAGGACATCGGTCTCATTATCCAGCTCGGCGAGTGGGTGCTGCGCGAAGCATGCGCCGAGGCCGTCAAATGGCCCGCCGACGTCAAGGTCGCAGTCAATCTGTCGCCGGCGCAATTCCGCAGCCGCAACCTGGTTCAGGTCGTGATCTCTGCCCTGGCGCAGTCCGGCCTGTCGCCGAAGCGGCTCGAGCTCGAGATCACCGAGTCGATCTTTTTGGCCGAGACCGATGCGAATCTCGCCATCCTGCACCAGCTGCGCGAACTCGGCGTCGGCATTTCCATGGATGATTTCGGCACCGGCTATTCCAGCCTGAGCTATCTCCGCAGCTTTCCCTTCGACAAGATCAAGATCGACCGCTCCTTCGTCAAGGATCTGGCGCAGCGGCCCGACTGCGGCGCGATCGTGCGCGCGATCTCCGGGCTCGGCCGCAGCCTCAACATCACCACGACCGCGGAGGGCGTCGAGACCGAGGATCAGCTCGACTGGCTGCGCGCCGAAGGCTGCAACGAGGTGCAGGGATTTCTGTTCAGCGCCGCGCGGCCCGCGGCCGAGATCGGAAAGCTCCTCGCCGATTTCGGTCAGCGCACCTCACGGGCGGCGTAGGGCGGGCGGGTAGCAGTCGTAGACCAGCGCCTTGAATGCGGGTGTGATGCGGCTGCGCTCGTTCTGGGTCTGTTGCATCATGAGGTAGACCATGTCGAGCTTGGGATCGACGCCGAAATAAGTGCCGCTGCCCGAGTCCCATTTCAATTCGCCGAGCGAGCCCGGCGGCGGCGGTTTGGCGTTGCCGGGATCGGTCCGCACCGCAAGGCCGTAGCCATAGCCGAAGCCGTCGCCCGGGAAATAGAAATAGTCGCGTCCGACGCCGGAGCCCGGCCCGATGTGATCGGTCGTCATGGCCTTGAACGCGGCCGGGCTGAGATAGCGTCTGCCCGCGAACTCGCCGCCGTTGAGCAGCATCTGGGCGAAGCGCTGATAGTCGGTGATGGTCGAGAGCAGGCCGCCACCGCCGGACTGCCATTCGGGATGATCAAGGCGGTCGCGCTCGCCGGCGAGCAGGATGAAGTCGTTCGGCAGCGGCCGCGCCATCCGCGCCAGCTCGTCCTCCGTCGCGAGCGCGAATTTGGTGCTGCTCATGCCGAGCGGATCGAAGATGCGCGCTGTCAGGAATTCGTACAGCGTCTGGCCCGAGATGATCTCGATGACGGCGCCGAGCACGTCGGTGGAATGGCCGTAGCGCCACAGCGTTCCCGGCTGCCGCGCCAACGGCAGTTTCGCGATGCGATCGGCGAATTCCCTGTTGTTGAACTGACCCTCGAAAATATCAGCGGCCTTGTAGGCCTGCTCGACCCATTTGCCGCCGATGTAGTCGTAGCTGATGCCCGAAGTGTGCCGCAGCAGATCCTCGATGTTGACAGGACGGACCGGTGGCACGAGGTCAAGCTCCAGCTTGCCGTCCGGCTCGGTGACCTCGAGGCCCACCTTGGTCTTGGCAAAGAGCGGGATGTATTTCGACACGGGGTCGGTGAGCGCAAGCCTGCCCTCGTCGATCAGCATCATCGCGCCGAGGCATGTGATCGGCTTGGTCATGGAGTGGATGGCGAAGATCGTGTCCGGCGTCATGGCGAGACCGGTCCGGGTGTCGCGCACGCCGAAGCTCTTCAGGTAGACCGGCTTGCCGTGCTGTTGGACCAGGATCACCGCGCCCGGCAGCCGGCCGCTTCCCACCTCGTTGTCAAAATACGCCGTGATGCGGTCGAGCCCCTCGGACGAAGGGGCGGGAGTATCGGCAGCACGGCTTTGCGCCATCGAGCCGGCGAGCATCGCGGCCCCGACAAGAAATTCACGCCGTCGCATCTGGGCTTCCTCCCTGGCCGGGATCAAAGCCGCACAACGTTCGGGGCGTCAACAAGCCTTCGGTTAAAAACGCGTCACAATTTCCGAAAGGAACGGTCGCGGACGGTCCTCGCTCGGTTTGGTCGGCGTGCCGATATGGACGAGGCCGGCGAGCTTCTCATCCGGCTTGAGGCCGAGGCCATCAAGCACGTCGCGGTCGAAGGCGAACCAGCCGGTCAGCCAGCAGGCGCCGTAGCCGAGCGCGGTGGCGGCCGTGACGATGTTC
Source organism: Bradyrhizobium sp. USDA 4354 (assembly GCF_054060315.1). Lineage (NCBI taxonomy): Bacteria > Pseudomonadati > Pseudomonadota > Alphaproteobacteria > Hyphomicrobiales > Nitrobacteraceae > Bradyrhizobium > Bradyrhizobium sp. USDA 4354. The sequence continues at coordinate 4,599,201 of NZ_JBSSDC010000001.1, forward strand.
ATGGCGCTGGCGCCCGCCGACAATTCCTGCTCGAACGCCGGCACCTTCGGATGCGGCCTGGTGAAGCTGACGATGCCGATCACCAGCGGCGCGTCCATGAGGCGCTTGCGCTCGATCTCGACGTCGGCCGCCGGCGCGCCCGGATTCTTTCGGGCAAACACCTTGGCGATGACCTCACCGGCACGCTGGCGGCCGTCGCCCTCGAAGATGATGAAGCGCCAGGGCGCGAGCTTGCCGTGATCGGGCACACGCGCGCCGATGGTGAGAATGGTCTCGAGTTCGGCCGCCGACGGGCCGGGGCCAGTCATCTCGCGCGGCTTGACCGAGCGGCGGGTCTTCAGGAGTTCGATGGCGTCGGGCACGGGAATGGTCCTTTGGTGAACTGAAAAATGAGATAAGGAGCCGACTGGGATATGGAAGTCGATTTAGATCGATTATGATTGAGATGTGCCAACGTTCGAGCTGTCAGCTATGAAGGCTCTGGTCATAAGATCGCATCGCCAATATCGCCACGTCCTCAAGTCGATTGAGGATTTGATGAGCGCTGAGATCAATTCTCCCCCAGGCGTCTGTCTCGACCGCCTGGTTGGGGCAGTCGAGGCATGGGAGCAGAAGCACCACCGGCTCGCGACGAATTAAGCCGACCCGCGCATCCGCTTCACGTCCGGCGGCGTCGCCTCGTCGACCAGGGCGGCGATCGCCTCGGCCGTCGTCATCACCTTCTGGCCGTCGCTGCCGAGCCGGCGGACCGAGACCGAATGCGTCTCGGCCTCCTTCTTGCCGACCACGAGCAGCGCCGGGATCTTGGCCAGCGAGTGCTCGCGGACCTTGTAGTTGATCTTCTCGTTGCGCAGGTCGATCTCGACCCGAAGTCCCGCCCGCCGCGCCTGCTCCAGCACCTGCTTGGCGTACTCGTCGCCTTCCGAGGTGATGGTGGTGACCACCGCCTGCACCGGCGAAAGCCAGAGCGGGAAGTTGCCGGCATAGTGCTCGATCAGGATGCCGATATAGCGCTCCATCGAGCCGCAGATCGCGCGGTGCACCATCACAGGCGGCTTCTTGCCGCCATCATGGTCGATGTAGAACGCGCCGAACCGCTCCGGCAGGTTGAAGTCGACCTGCGTCGTGCCGCACTGCCAGTCGCGGCCGATGGCATCGCGCAGCACGTATTCGAACTTCGGCCCGTAGAAGGCGCCTTCGCCGGGATTGATCTCGGTCTTGATGTGATTGTTCTGCGACTGGATCTCGCGCAGCACTGTGGCCATCACGCGCTCGGCGTGATCCCACATCGCATCGGTGCCGACGCGCTTCTCCGGCCGGGTCGACAGCTTCACCGTGAGGTCGCCGGTGAAGCCGAAATCCGCGTAGGTCGACAGGATGAGATCGTTGATCTTCAGGCACTCGTCGGCGAGCTGATCTTCGGTGCAGAAGACGTGCGCGTCGTCCTGGGTGAAGCCGCGCACGCGCATCAGGCCGTGCATGGCGCCGGAGGGCTCGTAGCGATGCACCACGCCGAACTCGGCGAGGCGCAAGGGGAGGTCGCGGTAGCTCTTCAGGCCATGCTTGAAGATCTGGACGTGGCCCGGGCAGTTCATCGGCTTCAGCGCAAACCAGCGCTTGTCCTCCGCCTCGTCGCCGGCCGATTGCGCCGCGAACATGTTCTCGCGATACCAGCCCCAATGGCCCGAGGTCTCCCACAAGACCTTGTCGAGGATCTGCGGCGCGTTGACCTCGCTGTAGTCGCCGGAGAGGCGACGCCGCATATAGGCGATCAGCTGCTGAAAGATGGTCCAGCCCTTCGGGTGCCAGAACACGACGCCCGGACCTTCCTCCTGGAAGTGGAAGAGGTCGAGCTCGCGCCCGAGCTTGCGATGATCGCGCTTCTCGGCCTCCTCGATCTGTTTGAGATAAGCGTCGAGGTCCTCCTGCTTGGCGAAGGCCGTGCCGTAGATGCGGGTCAGCATCGGATTGTTGGAATCGCCGCGCCAATAGGCGCCGGCCACCTTCATCAGCTTGAAGGCATTGCCGACCTTGCCGGTCGATGTCATGTGCGGGCCGCGGCAGAGGTCGAACCAGTCGCCCTGGTAGTAGATCTTGATCGGCTCGGTGCCGGGAATGGCGTCGACCAGCTCGACCTTGAACGCCTCGCCCTTGTCGCGGAACACCTGCTTGGTCTTCTCGCGGTCCCAGACTTCCTTGGTGAAGGGTTTGTCGCGCGCGATGATCTCGCGCATCTTCTTCTCGATCGCGGCAAAGTCTTCCGGCGTGAACGGCTCGTTGCGGAAGAAGTCGTAGTAGAAGCCGTTCTCGATCACGGGACCGATGGTGACCTGCGTGCCCGGCCACAGCGTCTGCACGGCTTCCGCCAGCACGTGCGCGCAGTCGTGGCGGATCAGTTCGAGCGCGCGCGGATCGTCGCGGCCAACCAGCTCGATCTTCGCATCAATCTCGATGGGATCGTTGAGATCGGCGAGCGCGCCGTCGAGCGCCATCGCAACCGTGCGCTTGGCCAGCGACGGCGAGATGCCCTTGGCGATGTCGAGGCCGGTGATGCCCTTGTCGAACTGGCGCTGGGCGCCGTCGGGGAAGGTGAGGGTGACTTTGGGAGCGGGGGTCACGGGCTTCAGGTTGGAGAGGCTGTACTGGAAGCCGGACTCGGATTTGGGCTGGTCGGTCATTGCTTTTCTCCTGAGGCTCACTCCTGCGAACGAGCGCAGGTAAGCGGGAACGAGCGATATATCAGGCGATTCGGCCTGCGCAATCCGGCATTTCCAAGAAAGTGGCGCGCAAAAGCCGGGGCAGCAGGCCAACTATTTGGCGTTGTACCCTTTAACTCGTCACAAGCCGCCGCTACATGCGTTTGCATGGAAAATGCCCCTGTGGCCGGCCGTTTCGCCCCCACCGCCCTGATGCTCGGCAATCTCGTCACTGGCTGCTCGGTGCTGGCGCCGGCGGGCATGCTGCCGGAATTGGCGACGGGGCTCGATGTCAGCGTCCATGCGGCCGGGCTCCTGATCACCTTCGGCGCCGTCACGCTGTGCATCGGCTCGCCGCTGACAGCCTGGCTCACCAGCCGGATCGAACGGCGGACGCTGCTCGCAACGACGCTGGCAGTGCTCGCCGCCGGCAATCTCGCCTCGGCCTTCGCGCCCGACTACACCAGCCTCCTGATCGTTCGCCTCGCAATGCTCGCGGTTGGCGCGCTCTACACGCCGCAGGCGGCCGGCACGGCGGCGCTGATCGTGCCAGCGGAGCGGCGCGGCAGCACCATTGCGTACATTTTCCTCGGCTGGTCGCTGGCAGCCGCCGTCGGCCTGCCGCTGATCACCTTCATCGCCAGCCGCTATGGCTGGCGCGCGGCCTATGGCGGTATCGGCGCGCTCGGCTGCATCAGCTTCCTGCTGTTGCTGCTGCGTCTGCCGGCGGGCCTGAAGGGCGCAGCGGTGGATCTGAAGACATGGACCGCCGTCGGTCGGAGCAGGACGATCCTGCTGCTGCTTGCGATCACGATGCTGCAAATGTCGGGACAGTTCGTCGTGTTCACCTATATGGGTCCGCTGCTCAACAGGCTCACCGGCGCCGGTCCCGATGCGATCGGCATGGTGTTCGCGCTCTATGGCATCTGCGGCTTCCTTGGCGTTGTCATCGCGACCCGCATCGTCGACACCTCGGGACCCTATCGCACCTCGTTGCTGTTCACCTGCCTGCTGCTTGCCGGGATGACCGGCTGGGCGCTCGGCGCCGGCTCGCTCGTCTTGATGACGGGCGCGGTCGCGATCTGGGGCCTCGGCTTCGCCTCGACCAATTCGATGCAGCAGGTGCGGCTGGTCGCGGCTGCGCCGCCGCTGGCATCGGCGACCGTCGCGCTCAACACCTCGGTCCTCTATATCGGCCAGGCGGTCGGCTCCGCCGTCGGCGGGCTGCTGTTTGCCCGCGAACTCCTGCACACGCTCGGCTTCGTCGCGGTCGGCTTCGTGGTGCTGGCAATGATCCTGGTGCTCCTGACGCGGCCCCGTCCGGTCGCTGCCACGGCCTGACTCCCGCGCTTGGTGTGCGCAAGGTGCTTGGCAAACCGCGCGCGAGGGCGCTAGAACGCCGGTCATGGGGACCAAAGAGAGTTGACTGAGATGAGGATGATTCTGGCGGTTGCCGCGGTGCTCTATTCAGCCTCCGCATTTGCGCAATCCGACAAGCCACCGATGGTTGGGGACAAGCCGCTGGTGCAGGTCAAGCCCAAGGGGACTAAGGAGGGGACCAAAGAGGCAGCGGCCAAGCCTGCCGCGGCGGCGAAGGGCAAGCCGCAGTCGGTCGCCGTCCGGCTCCAGGCCTGCCTTGAGATCGATGACGGCACCAAGGATCGCCTCAACTGCTACGACGCCGTGATCCCGCCGGCACCGAAGCCGAAGCCGGCGAAGGCCAAGGGCTACGCCGATTGCCGGTTCTTCAAGGAAGAGGACGAGCGGCTGGCCTGCTTCAACGGCTTCGCCGAGAGCATTCCGAAGCTGCCAAAGAACTAATATCGCCAGGCTGGGCTCAGTCGCCGATCGAACTCTGAGCGATATCGGCCTAGCGGCTCGATACGGATGGATTGGTGGAGGCGACGCGCGTCAGCGCGAGCGACGGCGTTGCGGACATCTTCACCAGCACGTCCTTGAGCGGATCCCGCGTCCATGCGCGGGTCACATAATCGCGATGGGTGATGCCATCGCCGGTCTCCACGAACACCACGCTGCCGGGACGAAGCGGCCCATCCATGTCCTCCGCGACGCTGATGCCCTTCTGCCTGAGCATGCTCATCAGCTCGCGGTCGCGCCGCGCGGTGTAGCGGGTGTAGGCGCTGACGAAGAAGCCGGAACGGTGGCTCTCGATCCAGGAGGCGAACTTGTCCATTTCGCCATAGACGGCATCGAGCAGCACCACGCCGCGCACGCGATCGCTGATGCCGCCGACCTCCAGGCTCCAGGCCGTCGGCAGGAAGCCGCCGCTGTAGCCGACGATCACGATCGGCATGTTGGCGAAAGTGCGCGCGCTGTTGGGATCGCCGGTGAGGCGGGCGAGGTGGTCGGCCGATTCCGCCATGAAGCGCTTGAAGCCGCCCGGTTGCCAGAACTTGCCGGCGCTGGAATCGGCGGCATCGACGGCCATTTGCGGTGCAAGGAGCACGGCATTGGCGCCGGAATCGGTGATCTGCTTGGGCACCAGCTGGCGGTCGCGCACGTCGCGCTCGAGCGTCGCACCATTGCCGTGGAAGAACACCACGATCACGCCCGGCTTGCGCGCGTCGAAGTGCTCGGGCACGTGCACCAACACGCGGCTGTCGCTGTAGGTCTCGTCCTGCCAGTAGACGCGCCCGGAATAGCTGCGATGGCCGCGGCGGTCGCCCTTGGAGATGTTGAGGAAGGGGGCGTCAGAGGCGGGGTTGTTGCCGAAATAAGGGAACGCCGACGACTTCATGCTGACGAGTGTCGTCAGGTCGTCGCGCGCGGGGCGCTTATAGGGGACTTGCGGCTCGAGCGAAGCCACCTTGTAGGGCGCTTGCTCCGGCGGTTGTTGCTGGATAGCGCGCTTGGGCGAGAAGTCCGACATCTGCCGTTGCAGGAAGCTTTCGCTCGCAGAGGGGAAGCGCTCCCTGAACTGCGGGGCCGGAAAGCGGTCGTCGAACGTGGCGGCGCTGGCAACTTGTCGGGTATTGGTCTTGGCGACGACCTGGACATTCGCTTGCGAGTTCGCCGCCAGCGCCGCCGGATCGGGCGCCTTGCCGCATTGAACCAGCGTAAGTGACAGCGGCAGCAAGGCTGAGATCAGGCCGACCCGGAGCACACGACTGTGCCGACCGGACGACGTCCGATCGGCACGAATGTCAGCTCTCACATTCGGAACGGCCCCGACCATCCACCCATGACCCCAATCCAGCGGCAATGTTTAAGTTAATTGAGCCGACTGGCGTTTAGGCGACGTTAAGTGTCCGGAGAAACTTCCCCACATCCGGAATGCTCAAAAGGACCACGCAATCGTGTCCTGATTGTGGGGAAGGGGAACAGGAAATTCCGGGCAAATCCAGCGCCATTGACCAAAAGCATGCGTAGTTGGTGTTTCGGTACCTGCGATCGTTGCCTCATTTAACCCTTGTTAACCCTGCTTGAATTGACTGGGCCAAACTGCACGATGGGCCCACGAGGCGAGACGCCTGAGATTAAGGACCCCGATGACGGCATCAGATGCGGGAACCGCAGCCTGGACTGGCCGGCTGACCGGGAGCGGGGCCGGGGTCTCCGTTCCGGTCGCAACCGCCATCGTTGTGGCCGACATGATCGGGGTCGGAGTCTTCACCAGCCTCGGCTTCCAGGTCAAGGACATCCCGTCCGGCTTCTCGATCCTGCTGCTCTGGACGGTCGGCGGCATCGTCGCGCTGTGCGGGGTGTTCGCGTACAGCGAGCTCGGCGCGATGTTTCCGCGCTCGAGCGGCGAGTACAATTTCCTCGGCCGCGCCTATCATCCGGCCTTCGGCTTTCTCGCCGGCTGGGTGTCCGCGACGGTCGGCTTTGCAGCGCCCGTCGCGCTCGCCGCGATGGCGTTCGGCGAATACGCCAAATCGGTCGTGCCCGAACTGTCGCCGATCCCGCTTGCCATCGGTGTGGTGTGGCTGGTCTCGCTCGTGCAATTGACCGGCGTCAGGCACTCCTCGACCTTCCAGCTGATCTCGACGATTCTAAAGGTCGTGCTGATCGTCGCCTTCCTGGTCGCCGGCTTCGTCATCGGCGTGCCGCAGCCGATCGCCTTCACGCCGCAGCCGGGCGACCTCGCGCACATCGTCAGCGCGCCCTTCGCGATCGGCCTCGTCTTCGTGATGTATTCGTTCTCGGGCTGGAATGCCGCGACCTACATCATCGGCGAGATGAAAACGCCGCAGCAGAGCCTGCCGCGCGCGCTGCTCGCGGGCACGCTGATCGTGCTGGTGCTGTACGTCGCGCTGAACGCGGTGTTTCTCTATTCCACGCCGGTGAGTGCGCTCGCGGGCCAGCTCGACGTCGCCAGCGTCGCCGGCAGCGCCATTTTCGGCAACCTCGGCGGCCGGATCGTCGGCGCCATGATCTGCGTCGGCCTGATCTCCTCGATCAGTGCGATGATGTGGATCGGGCCGCGCGTGATGATGACCATGGGGGAGGACATTCCGGCCCTGCGCGTGTTCTCGCGCAAGTCAGTGAGCGGCGCCCCGGCCTACGCCATCCTGTTTCAGCTTGCCGTCGCGACCCTGCTGCTGTTCACGCGCAGCTTCGAGGCCGTGCTCGACTTCATTCAGTTCGCGCTGCTGTTCTGCTCGTTCTTCACGGTCGCCGGCGTCATCAAGCTGCGCATCACCGATCCCGACCTGCCGCGGCCCTATCGCGCCTGGGGATACCCGTTCACGCCGCTCGTTTTCCTGCTCGTGACCGCGTTCATGATGTATTACCTCTTGACCGAGCGGCCGGTGCAGTCGCTGGCGGGGATGCTCGTCATGCTCTCGGGCCTGTTGATTTATGCTGTTTTCCGCAGGCGGCCGGTCGCCGCTGTCGCTTCACCACATCCCGAATAGACATGGTCCGACCTCTGAGAATTGCGGCCGTCGCCCTTGCCCTGCTGGCTGCGGCCGTGTCGTCCGCGCATGCCGTGGAGGTCACTTTCGACGACTCTGCGCGCTTCCTTGCGGGCATGCAGCCTTCCGCGGACTCGCCGCTGGTGCCGCTCACCAAGGACCCGGCCTGGCAGCGCCACGCAAAATTCTTCGACGGCGCCTTCGCCCAGCTCGAGCAGCGGCAGCTCTCGAAGATCCGCAGCTGGGCCGACGTCAATCTCGCCGCGCCGCGGCCGACCATGTTCTACCTGTTCAGTGGCCCGGATTTCCTCTACGCCAATGCCTTCTACTCCAAGGCCAGCACCTACGTGCTCGGCGCGCTGGAGCCAGTAGGGGCCGTGCCCGATCTGACACGGCTGCCGCGAGGTTCGATCGGCGCCGCGCTCTACAATGTCGAACGCTCGCTCGGATCGATCCTGAGCTTCTCCTTCTTCATCACCAAGCAGATGAAGGTCGACCTGCACGCCAACCAGGTCAACGGCACATTGCCGATCCTCTATGTCTTCCTCGCCCGTTCCGGCAAGACCATCCGCAATGTCGAGATGGTCGCGCTCGACGACAAGGGCGAGATGCATGTCGGCGACGACAATCCGGGACGGAACGCGACGCGCGGCGTCCGCATTACCTTCGCCGGCAGCGATGGGGAAGCGCGCACCCTGTATTATTTCTCGACCGACCTCTCCAATTCTGGCGCGCGCGCGACCGGTTTCCTGAAATTCTGCGAGACGCTCGGCCCCGGCAACAGCCTGCTCAAGAGCGCGTCCTACCTGTTGCACTCCGGTAATTTCACCGTGGTGCGGGACTGGCTGGTCGCCAACAGCGCCACCATCATCCAGGACGATTCCGGCATTCCGCTTGCGAATTACAATGCGCGGCAGTGGCGGTTCTTCCCGTTCGGCCGCTATCTCGGCCCCATCGACGAATTCCCCGGCCGCTACCAGGAGCGCTACGCCGAACTGTTTACGCGCGCTCAGCCGATCGATTTCGGCGTCGGCTACCGCTGGCGGATGCACGAGTCGAATTTGCTGTTGGCGGTGAAGGTGCCGGGCAGCGAGGCTGCACCGGGGGCGGAGACCACTTCGGCCGCCGAGCCGGCGCCAAGGCCGCCACGCCCAAAGCGGCTGCGTCCACCGGAGTCGATCCCGCCGTCACAGGGACGTTTCTTCTGGTTCCGTTAGGCTCTTTGCAGAGGTCGGGCGTCAAGAGGTCTGGGCCACGACGACCAGCACTTCGGCTTTTTGCCGGCCGAGGCTCCTGACCTCGTGCGGCGTCTCGCCTGAAAAATACAGGCAATCCCCCTTACCGAGGACAAGCTCTTCGCCGTCGAGCTTGATCGCGATCTTGCCGTTGATGACGAACAGCAGCTCCTCGCCCGCATGTGAGGCGCGCGTGGCCGCCTTGTGCGGCGGACTCAGCAGAAAAGGCTCCATCATCTTGCGGGTGCGACCGGTCGCCAGCGGGACTACACCAAACGTGTCCTGGAACAGCGGCACGTTGCCGCCGTGGCGGCGGAACAACGTGTAGCGCGGCGCCGGCTCCGCGTTCGGGTCAAAGAAGTTCGCAACATTGACCTCAAGCGCGGCGGCCATCCGCAGCAGGGCGGCGAGCGAGGGGATCTTGAGATTGCGCTCGACCAGCGAGATGTAGCCGCGCGTGAGGTCGCTCTGTTTCGCAAGCTGGTCCAGCGTCAGGCCCTTGGCGATCCGCGCCTGGCGGATGTTGGCCCCGACCGCCGTCGCTTTGCTGACGTCAAGCACGCATGAATCTCCCGAACTGCTGAAGCCTGTTTTGCAACAGATGGCGCCGGACTGCCAGTCCGGCGGCCAGCAAGGGGCCACGCCCGCCGCCGGCAACTGTATTCTGAAGGAAAACTTATGGACGGAAATTTCAGGCATGGGCGCGGATATTGTGTGCAGTCGAGCCGGTATAACGTGGAATTCAGGCCAAAATATCGGCAAATCGTTGCCTCTGCCGAGATGGTCGGCATTTGCCGCGTTCCGTGGCGTTGATTTCCAATAGTAAACATGATCGATTTTACCGTCGTGGCCGCCGATGGGCGCCACGCACCGAACCAACTGCTTTTTCCCAGGCGCCGGTACCTTTTGGAGAGATCGATGACCGTAGCAGACGACGTAACCCTGAACGTAGCGCCGGACGAGGCGGCGAGCTTGCGGCGGATCGTGTGGTCGAGCGTGATCGGCACCGCGGTTGAATGGTACGACTTCCTCATCTACGGCACGGCGACCGCCTTGGTGTTCAACAAGGTGTTCTTCGCCGCCGGCAACGCCACGCTCGCCACCATCGCGGCCTTCGGCACTTATGCCGTCGGATTTCTGGCGCGGCCGCTCGGGGCTGCGATCTTTGGCCATTACGGCGACCGGGTCGGCCGCAAGGCGATGCTCGCGATCACGATCATGGTGATGGGCATCGGCACCTTCCTGATTGGCCTGCTTCCGACCTACCAGCAGATCGGTATCGCCGCACCGTTGCTGCTGATCGGATTGCGCTTTCTCCAGGGTATCGGCCTCGGCGGTGAATGGGGCGGGGCCGTGCTGATGGTGGTGGAGAATTGCCCGACACACCGCCGCGGCCTGCTCGGCAGCATGGTGCAGGTCGGCAATCCCATCGGCAATATCGCCGCGATCGGCATGTTCGCGCTGGTGGCGAGCCTGCCGGAGAGCGACTTCATGGCCTATGGCTGGCGCATCCCCTTCCTGATCTCGATCCTGCTGGTCGGCGTCGGTCTCTACATTCGCCTCAACATGGAGGAGACTGCCGCCTTCCGTCAGGTCCAGGCAAAAAAGGAAGTCGCAAGCCTGCCAATGCTCGAGATCTTCAGGCATCACCGCCGGCCGTTCTTCACCGCGGTCGGTCTGAAGATCTCTGAAATCGCCTATGCCAGCATCGGCGGCGTGTTTGTGATGTCCTACGCCACCGCCAATCTCGGCTTGCCGCGCGCGGTGGTGCTGAACGGGGCATTCGCCGCATCGCTGGTCGCGCTGCTTGCCATCCCGCTGTTCGGCTGGCTGTCCGACCTCGTCGGCCGCAAGACGATGTTCTATGCGAGCTGCCTGTTCTCGATGCTGTTTGCCTTCCCACTGTTCTGGCTGCTCGACACCCGCGATCCGACCATCGTTGTGTGCACCATCGTGGTCGCGATCACCTTCGGTCAGATGGTCATGTTCGGCATCGGCGCGCCCTGGTACTCCGAGCTGTTCACCGCGCGCCTGCGTTACAGCGGCGCTTCGCTCGGGTTCCAGGTCGGCGCGGCGCTGAGCGGCGGATTGACGCCGCTGATCGCAGCCTCTCTGATGGCCTGGAGCGGCGGCGCAACCTGGCCGGTCTCGCTGCTGCTCGTCGCCTGCGCCGCCATCACCGCGACCGCGACGACGTTCGCGCCGGAGATGGCGAACAAGGAACTGACCTGATCCCCGCGGCGCCGCTGCCGGCGGCGCCACTACTTCTCATAAGCTCATAAGGATGTGTCATGCTCGATACGATCAGCGCCGGTCCGGCGCAGAGCGCAGCACAGCTCGGCTGGACCGGCGTGGTGCGCTTCCTCCATCTCGCCCCGCGCGCGTTCCTGCCGATGTGTGCAGTCGAGACCCTCACCCTCGTCGCCGGCAAGGGGATCGAAGGCGACCGCTACATGATCGGCAAGGAAGAGGGGTTTTACTCGCACAAGCCGGAAGAGGGCCGGCAGGTCACTCTTTTCGAGCTCGAGACGCTGGTTGCGCTGAAGCGCGACGCCGGGATCGAGCTCGGCCCGGAAGAGCATCGGCGTAACGTCACGGTGGAGGGCGTGCCGCTGAATCATCTCGTCGGCCGCCGCTTCTGGCTGGGCGAGACCCTGCTGGAGGCCACGCGGCTGTCGGTGCCGTGCCGGCATATCGAGGAGATCACGGGCAAGGCGATCTTCGATCCCCTGATCAATCGCTCCGGCCTCAACTGCAAGATCCTGCAAGGCGGCATCGTCAGGGTCGGCGACACCGTGCGGAATGCGGCATGAGTGCGCGCCCGATCACGACGGTCAAGACGGTCGTCACCGGCATCGAGGAGGTGGGGACAGGCATAAAGCTGTTCGCGCTGGCCGATCCCGACCGGTGGGAACTGCCGCCGTTCAAGCCCGGCGCGCATATCGATCTGCATCTGTCGAACGGGCTGGTCCGCACCTACTCGCTGTGCAACGAGCCCGCAGACAACGCGCGCTATGTCATCGCGGTCAAGCGCGAAGCGGATGGGCGCGGCGGCTCGCGGGCGCTGCATGACGAAATCGGCATCGGCGACGTCATCGGCGTGTCGTTGCCGCGGGGCGGACTAGAGCCCCACGCCCGCGTCGCGCGCTACGTGTTCCTGGCTGGCGGCATCGGCGTGACGCCGTTCCTGTCCGTGGCGCGGCATCTCGAGCGGACGCAGCAAGCCGAGTTCACGCTGCATCTGATCGTGCGCGAGGAGGTGCCGCTCGCCGCGCATCTCGGCTCGCTGGTCGAACGGGGGCGCATCGTCGTGCATCAGACGTCCCGGAGCGGGCGTCCCGATCTCGCCGCGCTCGTCGGAGCGTGCGGGTCCGAGACCATGGTCGCCTGCTGCGGCCCGGAAAGCATGATCGACGATTTCGAGCGGGTGACCGCAGCGTGGCCCGCGGCGAGTATCCATATCGAGCGGTTCGTCGCGCCACCACCGGTCATCGATCCCGATGCCAAGCCGTTCACACTGTCACTGGCGCGCTCGGGCGCCGAGATTCACGTGCGGGCCGGTCAGACCATGCTGGCCGCATTGCAGGAGGGAGGCATCGACATCGCGACCTCTTGCTGCGGCGGCATCTGCGGCGCCTGCAAGGTCGGATGGATCGAGGGCAAGCCAGTGCACCGCGACCGCATTCTCTCGCCCTATGAGCGCGAGCGCTATCTCATGGTTTGCGTGGCGGGCTCGGGCGGGGAGCGGCTGGTGCTGGACCTCTGAGCTACCAATGCACGCTCTGGCTCGGCACGATGAACGTCGTCGTGCTTGGCTGTGTCGCAAGGCTCCTCGCCAGATACCAGCCTGAGCCGAGGACGAGTGCCAGCAGGGCGATGATGGCGAGTAGATCTATGGTTCTGGGATCGTGTCCCCTGTGACTGAAATTCGGGCCAGGCCTGAAGTGAAAATGAGGGCTGATTTTCCAGCGCATTGTTGTTTCCTCCCGTGGGAGCATCAAAACAACGCGAGCAGAAAGTTCCGGTTCCGGTCAGGCAGCGATGCAGAGAGCGCCGCGGCAAACGTCAGGATGCATTGACCCCGCGCCAGCGCCCGTAGCGCCAGGGCAGATACCAGCGTGCGCCTTGCGGCGCGGTGAGGGGCACGTTGTCGATGCCGGATGTGCCGAAGGGGTTGCAGCGGAGCAGGCGCGCGAGCGTCATCCAGCCGCCGGCCCAAAGCCCAAACCGTTCGATCGCCTCATCGCCGTAGACCGAGCAGGTCGGCAAATGGCGGCAGTTGTAACCCACCAGAGGCGACAGCGTATGCCGATATAGCCAGATCAGCGCGCGGCCGAACCTGCGCGGCAGCCGGAGCACACCGCCAACGGAACCGGAGCAATGCTCGCAGGCTGAATGCTTCATGTGCGCTTTGCTGCGACTTTGATCGAGGTGTTGCATGGTTCCGGCGCAGGGAACCGTAAGCTGTTGTTTACGCGCCATATTTTGCGTGCTTTTTGGGAGCAGTGCAGCAAGTATCTGTGGACGATCTGTATTCCCCCGGATACCATTTTTGTGACGTCCATGTGTAGAAAACATACACCTGTATGATGGACTCACAGGGCGCTACCGGGGATTGTTTAGGGACCTTTGGGGCTTGGGGAAGGAACCAGATTGAGACTTCTGAACTCCCTTAATCTTCGCGGCTGGTTGTTCGTGGGAACCGCCGTTTGTGGAGTCGCGTTGGCTGGCGCTGTCGCGACATTCGGGTCGTCGGCCCGAGCCGGCGCTGCCCTCGAAGAGCGCAAGCTGCCGATGAAATTCAGCTGGGTCGCCTGCGAGCCGAACTGCCGCGGCTGGATCAGCGCAGTCGGCATCATCACCGCCGATACGCCCAAGCAATTCGAAGAGTTTTCGCGCGGACGCCAACTCGGCGGCGCGACCGTGGTGCTCGACTCCAGCGGCGGTTCCGTCAATGACGCGATCACGCTCGGCCGCCGCTTCCGCAATCTCGGGCTTTTGACCACGGTCGGCGTAAGCCTCCGCGGCGGGCAGTCGGGTCGCCCGGCGGTCGCGCCGGAAGCCTATTGCGAATCCATGTGCGTGTTCCTGCTGCTGGCCGGCAAGAAGCGCTACGTGCCGGAGGCCGCCCATGTCCGCGTCCATCAGATCTGGATGGGCGACCGTGCCGACGATGCCAAGGCCGCGAGCTACAGCGCGCAGGATCTGATGATCGTGGAGCGCGACATCGGCCGCCTCGCCAAATACACCTTCGACATGGGCGGCGCCGGAGATTTGCTGTCGCTTGCGCTCAGCGTCCCACCCTGGGAAGACCTGCACGAGCTCGACGCCGGCGAGCTCAAGCTCACCAATCTGGTCACGACCGATCTCGTGGCCGATGTGTTGCCGCACGTGGACACCTCAGCGCCGGCAATGGCGGAGCTTGCACCGAAGACGCAGGCCAGGTTAGGCGCGCAACCGGAGCAGGCGCAGCCTGCCAAGTCGACCAAGACGGCGGAAGCCCTGGTGCCGACCGGCAGCGCGGCAGCGCCGGCTACGGCGGCGCAGAAGTAAGCTCTTAAATTCTGGGAGTCATTCCGGGGCGCGCGTAGCGCGAACCTTGGTGCGCAAGTGCGCACCTGGGGTGCGCAATTGCGCACCTGAGAATCTCGCGCTGCAATCTCGGGATTCCGGGTTCGATGCTGCGCATCGCCCCGGAATGACGGAGAGGGGTTTCAGCCCTGCGCCGCGGCCGGCTGCTTGGCTTTGGCCTCGATCTGGCCGATGGCATCAACCACCGCATCGAAGGTTAGAAGCGTCGAGGCATGGCGCGCCTTGTAGTCCCGGACCGGCTCGAGGAACTTGATCTCCTCCCATTTGCCTTCAGGAGGAGCGCCGTTCTCCTTCAGCATCTTGCGAACGGTTTCACGTAACTCACGGAGTTCGCTCGCAGTCGAGCCGACGATCCGACTTGCCATGATGGATGAAGAGGCCTGGCCCAAGGCGCACGCCTTCACGTCATGGGCGAAGTCGGTGACGGTGTCCCCGCTCATCTTGAGATCGACCTTCACGGTCGAGCCGCATAGCTTGGAGTGGGCGGTGGCGGAGGCGTCGGGGTCCGACAGCCGCCCGAGGCGCGGAATATTCCCGGCCAGCTCGATGATCCGCTTGTTATAAATGTCGTTCAGCATGTGATGGAGTCCAACACTTCCACACCCACTTCCGGGCCGGATCGGCCTTGGCGGGCGCCGTCCACGGTCCTATATAGGGGCGGAACTGGTGGAAAAACAGTCCAGCGGTGCGGCGGCGGCGATCCGGATCTGCGCCGCTAGCGTTATGACCTCAGGATCTTTTTCGCCGAAACTGTTCTGTTCAGGCGTCCGGCGGCTTGGCCGCCCCGTCTGCCGGTGACACTCCGGCCGTTGAGGCCGTCGAACGGAGTCGATATGGACGCTGCAATCAAATCCATCCGCCCCAACAAGCCCTCCGACCGCCAGATCGAGAGCCGCCCGGCCGAGCTTGACCCTGCCGAATTCCTGGAGGCCGCCGTCCGCGCCGACCAGCCGCGCCCCGCGCGCGCCGAGGCGGAAGCGGCGGTGAAGACGCTGCTCGCCTATATCGGCGAGAACCCCCAGCGCGAGGGCCTGCTCGACACGCCGCGCCGAGTCGTCGAAGCTTTCGACGAACTCTATCAGGGCTACCACCAGTGCCCGGCCGAGGTGCTCGACCGCACCTTCGGCGAGACCGCAGGCTATGACGACTTCGTCCTGGTGCGCGACATCGAGTTCACCTCGCAATGCGAGCATCACATGATGCCGTTCTACGGCAAGGCGCACATCGCCTATACCCCGGTGGAACGCGTCGTCGGCCTGTCCAAGCTCGCGCGCCTGACCGACATCTTCGCCCGCAGGCTTCAGACCCAGGAGCACCTGACGGCGCAGATCGCCGCGGCCATCGACGAGATCCTCAAGCCGCGCGGCGTTGCGGTGCTGATCGAGGCCGAGCATACCTGCATGTCGGTGCGTGGCGTCGCCAAGCATGGTGCATCGACGTTCACCAGCCGCTTCACCGGCATGTTCCGCGACAATCCGGCGGAGCAGGCCCGTTTCCTGTCTTTGGTGCGAGGCACGGCGCGCTGACCTCGCGAATAGATCGGCGAGCTCATCGTGTCCGCTCACTCCCATGAGATCGAGGAAGGTCTCGCCTTCCTGCCCAAGTTCGACGCCAGCGGTCTCGTGACCTGCGTCGCGACCGACGTCGCCACCGGCGACGTGCTGATGGTCGCGCACATGAACGAGGAGGCGCTGCGCAAGACGATTGCGACCGGCGAAGCCTGGTATTTCAGCCGCTCGCGCAATGCCTTGTGGCGAAAAGGTGAGACGTCGGGTCAGACCCAGCGCGTCATCGAGATGCGCACCGATTGCGATCAGGATGCAGTCTGGATCCGCGTCGAGCAGATCGGCGCGGCCTGCCACACCGGGCGACGGTCGTGCTTCTACCGCAAGGTCGAGGCCGAAGGCGGCGGAGCCAGGCTCGTCTTTGCGGACGCCGAGCGGCTGTTCGATCCGAGTGACGTCTACAAGAAGTAGCCTCTGTCATTCCGGGGCGTGCGGAGCACGAACCCGGAATCCATCGTGCAGCATCACGCGCGGTGCAATGGATTCCGGGCTCATCGCGTCGCGCGCCCCGGAATGACGGCGAGGGCCGGGTTAACCCCGCATTAACCATACCTGTCCCACGGTGAGACGACAGGCGCCGAATTGCCGGCGTCGCTCAACGCCGCGCGAGGCGGGCACTTCATCATGTCGATCGACAATTCCAGTGCCATGCAGACGGCCGGACTCGATCCGTCGCGGGCGCGTGTCGCCGGTGCGATCAAGCAGGCCTCGAATATCTCCGGCGTCAGCTTCCAGTACATGCTGACCACCGCCAAGATGGAATCGGATTTCGATCCGACGGCGGGGGCCACCACCTCGTCCGCGCACGGGCTCTACCAGTTCATCGACCAGACCTGGCTCGGCACGGTGAAGGAGGCGGGCGCCCAGCTCGGTTATGGCAGCTACGCCGACGCCATCACCAGGACCCCGGCCGGCACCTACACCGTCGATGATCCCTTGATGAAGCGATCGATCATGAAGCTGCGCGACGACCCCGAGGCCGCATCCACCATGGCGGCGGCGCTGACGCAGTCGAACAGTTTCAAGCTCACCGGTCTGCTCGGCCGCAGGCCGAGCGACAGCGAGCTCTACATGGCGCATTTCATGGGCGTCGGCGGCGCTGCAAAACTCATCGCCAATGCCGAGGACAATCCGCAAGCGGTCGGCGCGCGGCTGTTTCCCAACGCGGCTGCCGCCAACCGCTCGATCTTCTACGCCAGGGACGGCCGGGCCCGCAGCGTCTCCGAAGTCTACTCGATGCTCGACGCACGCTACGCCAGTGCAGCCAATTCGAAAGTGACCCGCAGCGCGATGGCGATGTACGGCGGCACGCCGTCGACCACTGAGGTCGCCAGCGCGAGCGGCGTGCAGCCCGCAGTGCCTGTCATCGACAACGCCGCCTATCTGCAGACCTTCCCGAACACACGCGCCGTGACGCCCGTCAATGCGACGTCGTCAACGACGCTCGCGGACAGTGCGCCGGTGTTTCGTTCGATCTATCAGCCCGGCGATGCCACGCAGCCGGTCTCCGCGACGGTGCAGAAATTATGGGGCAACAATGCCTCGCTCACCTCGGTCGCATCGGCGACGCCGGACGTGCGTCCGCCGCAGCCGCTCGATCTCTTCAGCGATCGCAGCGGCACGTTCTCGAGCTAGTCTCCGCGCTCGTGTCCCGGACGCGCTGCAGCGTGAAACGCTGCTGCGCAGAGCCGGGACCCACGTCGCAGCAAATCGTCCGATCGGAATGGGCCCCGGCTCTGCAGCGCATCGCTCGCTGGACGATGCTTCGCATCGCCAGGGAGGCGCTGCGCTGCGTCCGGGGCACGGCTCCCCGGGGCGCCTTTGTTCCCTTAACAAAACGTCAATAAAACCAGCCAGTTATGGTGAACGCTTTGTTAAGCGTCGTGGTTTATTTTGTGTTGCAGGTGACGAGCCGTCACCATTTTCGTTTGTTGTGTAAGCCGGAAGCACCATGATTGTTCGGCAGTTCATTCATTGGATCAGGACGGCGCCCGCCGGCGAGCGGGCCGAGGCAACACGGGCGTTGGCCCGGGCCTGGCTGATCTCGGACCTTTCTGCAGACGACCGCATCGCCGCCGAAGGCGCGCTTCTGATGCTGCTCGACGATCCCTCGCCGCTGGTGCGGCAGGCGATGGCCGAGGCTTTTGCCCGCAGCCTTGATGCGCCAGCCGCGATCGTGCGGGCGCTGTCGGCAGATCAGCCGACCGTGGCGCTGCCGGTGCTCGAACATTCCCCGCTGCTGATCGATGCCGACCTCGTCGACATCGTCGCGACCGGCGACGAGGAGGTGCAATGCGCGGTTGCCCGCCGCATCGCATTGCCGGTGTCGGTCTGCGCCGCGATCGCCGAAGTCGGCTGCGCGGCTGCCGCGCTGGAGCTGATCGAAAATCCCCACGCCGAGCTGGCCCCGTTCTCCTGGGACCGCATCGTCGAGCGTCACGGCCATCTCGCCGCGATCCGCGAGGCGATGCTGGTGCTGGAGGATCTGCCGGCTGCAACGCGTGCCGCGCTGGTGGCAAAGCTCTCGGAGACGCTGGCGCAATTCGTCGTGGCGCGGAACTGGCTCAGCGCCGACCGGGCCGACCGCATCACGATCGAGGCACGTGACCGCTCCACCATGAACATCGCGGCGCGCTCGCGCGGCGAGGATATGCAAGGCCTGGTCCGGCATTTGCGCATCACCGGCCAGCTGACCGCAGGGCTCGTCCTGCGCGCACTGCTCTCGGGCAATCTCGATTTGTTCGACGCGGCCCTGGCCGAGCTCTCCGATCTGCCGCTGGCACGCGTCTCGGCGCTGCTGCACGACCGCGGCGGCAATAGCCTGCACGCGCTGCTCCGCCGCGCCGGGTTGCCCGAGGCGACGTTTGCGGCATTCCGGGTCGCACTCGAGGCCTGCCATGAGCAAGGCTTCGTCGACAGTGACGACGGCGCGGTGCGGCTGCGCCGGCGCATGGTCGAGCGCGTGCTCACTCATTGCGAGACCGACCGGGGCGCCACCGATCCGCTGATGGTCCTGCTGCGCCGCTTCGCCACCGAGTCCGCGCGCGAGGAGGCACGGCTGTTCTGCGACGAGCTCGTCGCGGACGAGGCGATCGATCCGGTGTACGACGATCTGATCGCCGCGTAGCGAGATATCGTAGGCTGGGCAAAGGCGCTCTTGCGCCGTGCCCCTCCGCACAATTCGTGCTGATTGGTGGGCACGCTTCGCTTTGCCCACCCTAGATATCTGCGCTCGCATTGACGAGGAGAGAAAGTCTTACTCCGCCGGCACGATGCTGGGCGCGAGGATCACCTCGAGATGCTCGGGGCGGTCGCGGTTGACGTGGGCGAGATAGTCGTCGGCGACCTTGCGCAGGCGGCGGCTGAGCTCGGCTGAAACGCTGATCGTGTCGAGCCTGGTGTTCTCGTGCACGATGGCGAGAATGGCGTTGATGTGGTGCGTGAACAGCTCGGCCGGCACCTTTTCCGGATCAGGCGCGTGCTCGATGATGCGGCACAGGCTCTCGGCGATTCCTGCTGCCGAAGGAAAGCCGAAAGTTGCCGCATCGCCCTTGATGTCGTGTGCGGCGTGGAACAGCTCGTCGCGCAGTTTTTTCGAAAAGCCATCCTTCCGCACGGCAGTCCAGGCGGCGGACAGTCTCTGGACCTCGATCGCCATCCAGTTCTTGAACTCGCCGGAGAGGCCCGCAAGCGCCTGTTCGGCGCGGCCGACCGGATCGTCCATGTCCTTTTCTTCGACGCGGCGCAGGACCTTGCGCAGCGGGTTGGGCTGCGTGATGATCTGGTGCGTGGCGAAGGCCTTGACCTCGATGTCCTTTGCGCTGTTCTTCGCCATGATGCCTGCCTCGTCTGAAGACGTTGCGCTAGATGGAGGAGCGGGCCTTGTCGAGCAGCGAAGGCTGCTGCAGCACCTCGTGCTTTTCGCCGACGCGGCGCTCGGGGCCCATATAGGCGGAGTTGGTGTTGCGGCGCCGGTCCGGACCGAAATAGGTCTTGGTCTTGATGAAGGGGCGGGGATTGGCGACCACGTTGAGGATGCGCTGATAGAGTCCCTTGGCCGAGATCGGTTTGGCCAGGAATTCGGTGACGCCGGCATCGCGCGCGACCGTGACGCGGCGCTTCTCGGAATGACCGGTCAGCATGATGATCGGCGCGTAAGGGTTGCCCTTGGATTCCGGCTGCCGGATCATCTGCGCCAGCTCGAGCCCGTCGAAGATCGGCATGGCCCAGTCGGTGATGACGATGTCGGGCACGTAGTGGCTGTACATTTCCAGTGCGGTGGCGCCGTCCTCGGCTTCATAGACCTCGCGCGCGCCGAACGAATGCAGCAGCGTCCGCAGGATGCGGCGCATGTGCGGATTGTCGTCGCAGACGAGGAAGCGAAGCTTGTTGAAGTCGATACGGAACATGACGCCCGGGCCAAAAGCGGGTCAACCTTCGTTAACCATATCGTGGCGGGGGTTAACGAAGCGTTGCGACCGGCGCTCCGGAGGCGTTGCGGGGCAGGCGGTTCAATAGCCGAACTGCTCACGCAGGATGCGCTCTTCCAGGCTGTGGCCGGGGTCGAACAGCATCCGCATCGCGATGGTCCTGTCGGAGAGCACCTCGACACGGCGGACGTCGCGCACCTCGTCGTGGTCGGCGACGGCCGCGACGGGCCGCTTGTCGTCCTCCAGCACCTCGATCACGACATAGGCCGTGTTGGGTAGCAGCGCGCCGCGCCAACGGCGCGGGCGGAAGGCGCTGATCGGTGTCAGCGCCAGCAGCGCGGCGTTGATCGGCAGGATCGGCCCCTGGGCGGAGAGATTGTAGGCGGTCGACCCGGCCGGCGTCGCCACCATGATGCCGTCCGCGATCAGCTCGGACATGCGCTCGCGCTCGTCGATCAGGATACGCAGCCGCGCCGCTTGGTAAGTCTGCCGGAACAGGGCGACCTCGTTGATGGCATGGTGCAGATGGACACGGTCATTGACGTCGGTCGCGCGCATCAAGAGCGGATTGATCTCGGATTCATGGGCCGCCTCGAGCCGCGCGCGCAGATCGTGGGTCGAATATTCGTTCATCAGGAAGCCGACGGTGCCGCGATGCATGCCGTAGATCGGCTTTCCCGAGTGCATGTTCTGATGCAGCGTCTGCAGCATCAATCCGTCGCCGCCGAGCGCGACCACGACGTCGGCGTCCTTCGGGTCGCAATTGCCGTAGTCGTCGGCGAGCTGGCTGAACGCGGCCTGCGCCTCGTTGCTCGGGCTGGCGACGAAGGCGATCCGGTCGTATCGCGAGGGCTTGGTCATGGCTTCTCGGCAGGGCCGCCTTGCTGGAGAAAAGTTCCGCCGGGCTCGTCTATACGACCTAAGCCTGCATTGTCGAGGATGACCGCCGTCCAAAGCTAACGGGCACTGTCCAACCGGATTTAAGCACAGAACCGGGCGATTTGGACCTGGTCGGCTTCTTCAGGCCCCGCCAGACCAATGATTCCCCAAACCGTCGCAATTCCGCGCTAACCTTTCCGGCCTCACCGGCTGTCACAGCCGGGCAGGGAGAACGATCATGATCACGAATTTGCCGGTGCTCCGCCGCGCGAGCCTGGTGCTGGCGGTCTCGGCTTTCGCGCTCGCGGGCCTTGCGCGCGCAGATGATCCGCCGCAGCCGCGCTCCGAGACGACGGCGCCAGCCGGACAGAAGGGGCGTGGTGGTGGCGCGCAAAGCGCGCCGCAGAGCTCGCCGTCGGCCGAGCCGCACCGTCTCCCGCCGGATTCGACTACGAAGCAGACGCTCGATCTGCCAGGCCGCACCCTCAACTTCGCCGCGACTGCAGGCTCGATCCGCGTGTTCGATGGCAAGGGCGAGCCGTTGGCCGACATCGCCTATACATCCTACGAGCTCGACGGTGCCGACCGCGCCACGCGCCCCGTGACGTTTTTGTTCAACGGCGGGCCAGGCGCGTCCTCGGCGTGGCTCCAGTTCGGCGCGGCCGGTCCGTGGCGGCTGCCGCTCGATGGCGAGGCCCTGTCGCCCTCGGCTTCGCCCGAGGTGAAGCCGAACGCGGAGACCTGGCTCGACTTCACTGATCTCGTCTTCATCGACCCTGTTAGCACCGGCTACAGCCGCTTTGTCGCGAGCGGCGAGGACGCGCGCAAATCCTTCTACTCCGTCGATGGCGACGTCAATTCGATCGCGCTCGTGATCCGACGCTGGCTCGAAAAGCACGTGCGGCTGACGTCTCCGAAATACGTCGCCGGCGAAAGCTATGGCGGCATTCGCGGGCCGAAGGTCGTGCGCCAGTTGCAGCTTCAGCACGGGGTCGGCGTCAGGGGACTGATCATGGTGTCCCCGTTGCTGGATTTCCGCGAGTTCACCGGCACGAGCCTGCTGCAATATGTCGCGACGCTGCCGAGCTATGTCGCGGTGGCGCGCGAGGCCAAGGGACCGGTCAAGCGCGCCGACCTCGCCGACGTCGAGGCCTACGCGCGCGGCGAATTCCTGACCGATCTCGTCAAGGGCGAGGCGGACAAGGAGGCAACCAATCGTCTCGCCGACAAGGTCGCCGAGCTCACCGGCATCGACCAGGCGGTGAGCCGCAGGCTCGCCGGGCGCTTCGACGTCGGTGAATTCCGCCGCGAGTTCGACCGCAAGAACGGCAAGGTGACGGGACGTTACGACGCCTCCGTGCGCGGCTTCGATCCCTATCCGGATTCGGGCAACTCGCGGTTCGGCGATCCCTCCGGCGATGCGCTCCAGGCGCCGTTGACGAGTGCGGCGGTGGATGTGTTGACACGTAAGCTCAACTGGCGGCCCGACGGCTCCTACGAAGTTCTGAATGGCAGCGTCGAGGGGCACTGGGATTTCGGCCGCGGCATCAACCCGCCGCAATCGGTGTCTGAGCTGCGCCAGATCCTGGCCACCGATGCGAAGCTGAACGTGCTGGTCGCGCACGGCCTGTTCGATCTCGCCACGCCCTATTTCGGAACGAAACGGGTGCTCGACCAGCTGCCGGCTTTCGTGACGCAACGCGTGAAGTTCGTCGTCTATCCCGGTGGTCACATGTTCTATTCGCGCGATCGATCGCGGCAGGCGTTCCGGAGCGAGGTCGAGGCGATGATCAGGGAGTAGGCCGGCGTTTGCGCGGCGGATACCGGCGCGCGATCTCGCGCGCGACGACCTTTGCCGGCTTCACGTTCGCCCCCGCGATCCAGATGTCGCTGATCTTGCCGCGCTTGTCACGAACCCGGCGCACCGGCTCGCCGTGGCTGGAATAGCCGGCAGCCCAGGCGAGCTTGCCCGTGTCGCGGCCGGTGACTTCGATCTCGGCGGCATCCATGAACGGATTGTTGAACTGCGGATTGGCGACGAGCACACGGTTGCCCGCGGGGACGAGATCGGTCGCGCCCCAGATCGTCCACCATCGGCCGGTCCAGTCGCGCACGCGCCGGTCGGGCGCGCCGCGGGTCTGGAAGACGCGCAGGATCTGCATCGCGCCATCCATCCAGAACGGTGCCGCGCCGTCGATGGAGTTGCTGAGGATGCTGATCGAAAGCTCGCAAGCGGGAATGGAGCAGGTCCGGGAGATGTAGCCCTGAAAACCGCCGCCATGGCCGAACCAGTCCCATCCGTCGGTCTTGCCGGCATTGACGCCCAGGCCATAGTAGGCCTCGAAGCTCTGCGGGATGCGCCAATGGTTTCGCGTCATCTCGCGGCGGCTCGCGACAGACAGCACGCTCTTCTTCGCGTTGGGTGCCAGCTGCGCGAAGAATCGGGCGGTGTCGGCGGCAGTGGCGACGAAGCCTGCGGCGGATGCCATCGCATGTGCGGGATTGTTGCCGGGGATGACGCAGCGCTCGCCCAGCGGTACTTTGCGCGTATGACCGCAAGCGAACGGTGTGCCATTGGCAAGCGGCGCATTCGGCTCGGTTTCGCGCAAGCCCGCGGGTTTGATGATCTCGCGCTTGATCCAGACCGGGTAGGGCTCCTTGGTCACGGCCTCGATCACGAGGCCGAGCAGGCCGAAGCCGTGATTTGAATATTTGAAGCGCGTACCGGGCTCGATTGCGGTGGCCAGCTTCAATTCTGCGAGCAGCTCGTTGGCGTCGAGATAGGGGCGACTGTCGATGAACTGGCCGGAATCGGCGCCGTCGCGCGTCAGCCCCGCGCTGTGCGACAGCACTTGCGCGATCGTCGTTTCGGCGACGCGCGGATTGAGGCCGCCGACATATTGGCCGACCGTGTCGTCGAGCCGGATCTTGCGCTGCTCGCGCAGCTTCATGATGGCGGCCGAGGTGAAGCTCTTGGAGTGCGAGGCGATGCGGAAGCGGTGGCGCGGGGTGAGCTTCTCGCCGGTGTCGAGATTGGCGAGTCCGAACGCATGCTCGGCGACGATCTCGCCGCGATGGGCGAAGGCCACGATGACGCCCGGCTGCTGGATTGTCGTCAGTTGGAATTCGATCCAGGAGCCGATGTAGTCGATCGCGGATCGCAGCCACGTGTCCATTGCGCTACCAGTTTGCGAGGGAGGATTGGGTGCGCGAGGCTAACCGAAAATGCAGAACGGGCACAACCCTGAGGTTGTGCCCGTCCGCGTCGTTTGAAGATGCGATTGTCTCAGTAGACGAGCGTCGCGCCGGTCGGCTTGTCTAGCGCTGCGGCAAGCGAGCGATATTCAGAGCTGTCGGTGCCGGCGAGCGAGGCGATCTTGTTGAGGTGATACTGCGCCTGCTCGCGGTTGCCCTGCTCGAGCTGCCAGAGGCCGTAATACTGCCAGGTGCGGACGTGGTTCGGATCGTCCTTCAGCGCCAGCTCGTAATAGACCTTCGACGACCGGTAGTCGCCGAGCTTGCGATAGGAATAGCCGATCAGGTTGGCGACGTCGGCGACGTCGTCGCGCTTGAGCGACTTCAGCTGGTCGATCGCGCCGGTGTAATCGTGCTTGTCGTAGATCGCGGTGTAGGCGGTGCGATAGGCCGCGAGGAATTTGGGATCGCTAACGGAAGAGCTCTTCTTCTTGCCCTTCTTGGACGAGGAGTCCGATTTCGGCGGCGAGGACGGCTCGTCGCTGCCAGCGGCGTAGGCGCTGGACAGCACCGGCGCAGCCGCCAACGTCACGGCGACGAGGCCCGGCACAACAAGCGTTGAGAGTTTGCGCATCTAAAGTCTCCCGTATGGAACGTGGCGATCCTACACGATTGCCCAAAGACCGGAACACCCAACGGGCAGAAACATTCCCGCTTCGCACGATCTATTCGCCAAGTCGCGCTATTCGCCAAGCCGCGGATGACAAACTTGTCATGGAGATGAACGGAAGCCTGCAATCGGCTTCAGAATGGGTTCAGTGCGCCCCGCCTAGGCTCCGACCTACGATCGAAGGGTAGGCGAGAGGGCGCCGCCTCAAGATCCTTCCAAGAGGAGACCACCATGTTGAAGACGATTTCCGCAGCTTTGCTCGCAGCTTCCGTGATCGCAGCCCCGGCCTTCGCTGCTGAGGCCGGCAAGACCACCACGACAGCCCCGGTGATCAAGGCGGACCAGAGCCAGACCAAGGCGACGACCACCGCCGCGAAACCGGACGCCGGCGTCAAGACCGACGCCAAGCCGACCGACGTGAAGGCTAACGACGTCAAGGCGGATGCCAAGGTGGACACCAAGTCGAACGCGATGAACGCCAACGCCGCGGTCACGACCAACGAGCACAAGACCGTGCGCAAGCATCGTCATCACCACAAGCAGGTCTCAGCCAAGGAGTCGCAGAAGGTGCAGCCGGACGCGACCAAGCCGGCGACGTCAGACAAGCGCAACTGACGACTGATCCCGCGCGGCGGCACCCCTGGCATTGCCCCGCCGCCGCGCGCGGACGTCAGGCCTGGTCCGTTCGCCGCGCCTCGTGCGAAAAGCCCGAGGTGCCGGCAGCGGGCCGGTGCGCCGTTTGCGCCGCTCCAAGCGGATTCCCTTCGCGCAGGCTTGGCGCTAGAACGTCTCCGAATCTGATGGAGCGGAGAGCGGGGCCTGTGGGGCGATTGGCGAGATGTGCGGTGATCCTGGCATTGCCGCTGGCGCTTGCGGCATGTTTCGGCAGCGACGGTGACCGTCCAACCCTGCTGGGGGGCACACAGGCCGGCGGGCCGCAGCCGTTTCCCGACAATTTCCGGAGCGACACGCTGGCCCTGATGCGGACCTATCTCAACAATCCGGTCGGCGTGCGCGATGCCAGCATGGCCGAGCCGGTGCAGCGCGAGGTTGGCGGCCGGCAGTTCTATGTGAGCTGCCTGCACTTCACCCCGCGCGAGACCGATGGCAGCTACAAGATCATGCGCGAACGTGCCGTGATCTTCGTCAACGGCCGAGCGGATCGCGTGGTCGACCGGACCAGCGATCTCTGCGCCGGTGCGGTTTACGCACCCTTTCCGGAACTGGAAAAGATGACGCGGTAGGGCAAAGCCCGCCTTCATCGCCTGATGCTAGACAGAAGCAGCCGGAGCCGCTGGATCACATTTCGGCGAGCCTTGAACGGGGTGGTTTCGCCTTGCGACAAATCGTTACGGCAGGCCTTGCGCGGGCGACAAGAACAGTCGGCGCAGGGCGACGTGACGGAACAAAATCGCGATGTTGCCGCCCCGTCACAGTTGCGAGCGATCAACGTTCCGGCATCGCCGCGAAGCAACCAAATTCACGCCACGTTGTTTGCTGAGGGTCGATTTTGAAAGAACGGGGATGGACATGAAGACGATTTTGCTGGGCGCAGTCGCCTTGGTTGCGCTGGCAGTGCCGGCCGCAGCAGCCGACATGCAGCCGCGCACCTACACCAAGGCGCCCGCCTATACGCCGCCGCAGGTCATCTATAACTGGACCGGTTTCTACATCGGCGGCCATGTCGGCGGCGCGTTTGCCGGCGACAGCAGCTTCCAGTCGAGCGATGCCCGTTTCATGGGCGGCGTGCAGGGCGGTTTCGACTACCAGTTCGCGCCCAACTGGGTGATGGGTGTCGAGGCTCAGTATTCCTGGCTGCCGACCAACAACAACGGCGTCACCTTCCCGCTGGGCACGCAGGTCACCTCCAACACCGACCAGATCGGGTCGGTGACTGGCCGCATCGGCTACACCTGGGGACCGACGCTGCTTTACGCCAAGGGCGGTTATGCCTGGCGCAATAATGGCCTTGGCGTGAACATCGCCGGGGTGCCGCAGGCCTTCACCACCACCGGCAACAGCAAGGACGGCTATACAGTCGGCGCCGGCCTCGAATACATGTTCGCGCCGAACTGGTCGGCCAAGGCCGAGTACCAGTACTACAATTTCGGCAGCACCACCTTCACCTCCGGCCCGGCCGACATCGTCGGCGTTCGTGGCCGGGAGGAAGAGCATACCGCCAAGGTCGGTGTGAACTACCGCTTCGGCTGGGGCGGCCCGGCGGCCTCCCGCTACTGACGGCCGGCGACGGTCCAACACCGGACAAGGGCCGGCTCCGCCGGTCTTTCGTTTGCGGGTCTTCCGTTTGCCGGTTTTCCGTTGGCCGGCGCCTTGTTTGCTTGGCGTGAACCATCTGGCGCGTCATTTGCTTGCAAACGATGCTGGCGCGCCTTCTCACGTGCGTCATGGGGGCGGGGTAAAGCAAAAATAATTTTTGCGATTTACGGAACTCGCGCTCCGGAACGCGTTATATGAGAATTACCGGGCTGGTGGGACGACGGATATGCGTATCTTGGTGTCGGCAGTGGTGCTCTCGTGCTTTTTCTGCCTGCCGTGCTCTGCACAGACAATCCTCAAATCCGAGCCTCTGATGCTGGCACCTTATGAGGTCGCCTTCGTCAAGGACGCTTCCTGTCCGTCCGGCAAGGTGCTGAAGGTTACCGGCGCCATCCGTGGGCTGCATCGCCGCAAGGCCTGCGTGGCAATGCCAGGCGAGCAGGCCTCGCTTGCGGCCGCCACGCCCTGAGCTCCGCGCCGGTTTCGTGCCGGCACTCAGGAACTCAGTTCAAGCTCGATCCTCGACTGCTGGTCGGCCTCAGCCTTGTTCCTGGCGGGGTCCTCGCCCTGAGCTGCCTGGCAAGGCGCGATCTCGTAGTCGTTGTCGAGTACCCGGCGCGGTCCCGGCCGCTCGTCGTCCGCCATCACGTCCACGACGAGACCACTCCGCTGCGCGAGCTTCCAGACGTCGGACTCGCTCGGATAGGCCTTGCTGATCTGAGCGTCGTTGCAGAACAGGGCGTAGGGCATTCTTCCCGCTCCAGGAAAGCCAACTAACGAGTTTGCCCGGTAAGAGGTTCCGGCCTGCGGTCCGATCACGGGGGCGTGATCAGTCGCCACCGGCCCTTGAGTCCTTAACGAGTCCTGAATCCCGGAAAAAAGAATCTCTGGGACTCGTTGGCCGGAATCAGCAGATGTTTCCGCCATGACGAGCGACCTGAAGACATCCTGCGGGCATATGCTCCTGCCCCTCACGCTGGCGCTGTTCGGCGCCTGCGCGACCAATCTCTGGGTGGTCTGGTCTTGGTTGTAGGCCCCTGACCGGGCGGCTTTATTTTTTGGCCGGTGGGCCGGAGGTGTCGCGGATGGCGGCACGCAATTTGGTCAGGGTCGCCGCACAATATTCCTCACGCTCGCGCTCGAAGCGCTCCTGATGCTTGCGGAAATTGGCGATGCGGGCCTGCATCTCGGTGCGGAAATCGCCGCTTGCCCGCGGCGGTGGGAGAGGGGCGGGCCGCGGCGGAACGGGGGCTTGCGGCGGTTCGACCGCGACCGCCTCCACGTCGACGATCTCCACCGCGACGGTCGACCCAGCCGCAGGCGCCTCCGGCTGAAGGACGTCATCCTTCCTGCCGGTCACCGATTGGACGAAGGCCAGTGTCTGCGCGATCAGTTCGTCGCGCTCCCTGATCCATTTCATGATCCACCTCGCCGCGCTCATTCCAGCAAAGCGGCTGCGTCGAATCAAGAAGCTTTGAAAGGGATTGCATATTTTTCCCGGTCGCCCGAAACTAGCAGAATGAATACAACAAGAGAACGCCCGGACGAGGTGGAGGGGCTGAGGCTCATCCGTGCGTTCCTGTCGCTGCCGCCCGACAAGCGGGCGGAGGTGATCGCGTTTGTGGAAGAATTGGCGCGTGCCCACGCCCGGCCCGAGAAGGGCACGGAGGCCTCGCCGCGGTGAGCGCTACCGCGCGCGCGGATTGACGTTGGGCTCGAACGGCGCGCCGACCACCCGAACTGGGGCCTGGATCGGTGTCCGGATGGCGTCCATCACGGCTCTGTCGGCGACCCGCTTTTCAGGGGCTGGGGCCTGCGCCGGCTCGAACAGCGTCAATGTGCCGGCCACGGCGCCACAGCACAGCGTCACCGTCGCCAGCAGGATCATATTTCGGTTTTCTTCCCTGATCCGCATGGGTCGAGAACGAGTGACGCACGCCTTTGGTTCCGATCCGGCCTGATCGGATCAGCCGCCTCCGAGACCCGCCCGAAGCTGACGGATCGACCGCGAATGCTTGAACGATGACGTCCGAAAACTCCGGCGGACCGTGTGCGCCGGGGACGTTGGCGCGGTCGCACATCTCCGCGGTGCCGATGCCGTCTATCGCGCCAGCAGAAATGCAAGCGCGATGACCAACAGGACGGCCGTCGTCATGACGGCCGTCACGGCCCCGGCGATGGGCTTTCTCTCGGGCGGTGGTGGGATGCATGCAGCCCGCATGCTACCTCATGTTGAACTTCGGTCCAATGTGTGGTCAGTAGCCATCCCCGCTGCGTTACGCGCCCGCGTCCCTTCGAAGGCAGCTCCATAACCGAAGACATCAGCGACGGCTGGGCCGCGTCAGCGGCTGCCTGGATCATCGAGCAGGGGCAAGATGGCGACTATGGTCGCCGCTTCGTGCTGGACGCGCCGTTGAGGGAGCGCATCGAAAGGCGCGGTTTTCGCAATGCGCTCGATGTCGGCTGTGGGGAAGGGCGCTTCTGCCGCATCATGCAGCGCGCCGGCATCCGCACCACCGGCATCGATCCGACCGAGGCGTTGCTCGCGCGCGCCAGAGAGCTCGACCCTGGCGGGGATTATCGACTCGGTCGTGCCGAGGCGATGGATTTCGATGCGAGCTTCGAACTGGTCGTCAGCTATCTCAGCCTGATCGACATGCCCGATCTCGACGTGGCAATCACCAGGATGGTGGCGGCGCTGCGCCCGGGCGGCACGCTGCCGATCGCCAATCTGACCAGCTTCAACACCGCGGGCCAGCCCGACGGCTGGACACGCGACGGCGAGGGCGACATGCGCTTCGCGATCGATCACTACATGGACGAGCGCCCGATCTGGGTGAGCTGGAGCGGCATCCGGATCCAGAACTGGCATCGTCCGCTCAGCACCTACATGACGCTGCTGCTCGACCAAGGGCTCCAGCTGCGCCTGTTCGTCGAGCCGGAGCCCGCGGGCGGCGACCCCAGCAGAAACGCCTTTCATCGCCGCGTGCCCTACTTTCATGTGATGGAGTGGCAGAAGCCGGCTTGAGTGGCGATGCCGGTGATTTCTGACACGACGTCATGTGTAGAATGCGCTCGCGATGGAATCTGGATTTGGAATCCTCCGATGATCTCCCGCCGCCCTCCCGTGCTCGCCCACGAACGTTACCTTGCCGACCGCGACAATTTCGCGGGCCTCGATCTCGCCGCGCGGTTCGAGCGGATCGAGCGCACCAACCTTTGGGGCGCGGCCACTTCGGTGTCGGGCCTTGGCTCGGAGGACCCCGCGACCGCCGCGATCCGGGAGGCGCTTCCTCCATTGCTGCGGCGGCTCGGCGCGCGCTCATTGCTGGATGCGCCCTGCGGCGATGCCGGATGGATTGGCCGGCTCGAGCTCGCTATCGATTATACCGGCATCGACATCGTGCCGTCGCTGATCGAAGCCAACCGCATGCGTGTCGCGCGCGGCGGTTCATCGGGCCACTTTCTCGTCGCCGACATCACGCGCGATGCGCTGCCGCGCGCGGACATCATTCTCTGCCGCGACTGTCTGGTGCATCTGAGCTTTGCGAATATCGATCGTGCCCTCGCGCAATTTCGGATGAGCGGCGCGCGCTTCCTGCTGGTCACCACCTTTCCCGAATGGGAGGAAAATCGCGATTGCGAGGACGGCGATTGGCGCGCGCTGAACATGGAGAAGGCGCCGTTCAACTGGCCACCGCCACGCGAGCTGATCAACGAGCGTTGCGAGGAAGGCGGTGGCGGCTGGCGCGACAAGAGTCTCGGGCTGTGGCGGCTGGAGGATGTCCGATGATCGATGCCAGATGCAGTTGCGGCGCTGTTTCACTTTCGCTTCCGGGACCGACCAGGCTGGTCGCGGCCGGCGTTCGGTCAGGGACGCTGCCTTTCGTTAGACGGCGTTCCTGTCGTCTGTATCGGTTCACCGGGTGCACGGTCCAGCGGCGGGTGAGGCCTGGCGAGTCCTACCGTTCCCGGAGGTGCGTCATTGCTGGCGGTACGGGTATTGACGCGCTCTAACGTGACTGTCGATGCAACCACAATGGCGATGGCCAACGCGACAGCGGATAGGGCTAAGGCTGCTCGATCGTTCGGGTCCATCGCTAGACTCCGCGAGACGGCTCTATGGTGGGAGGATAACGCCACAGGGATGATTTGGTTCTTGCGGCGGTCGGCCACGACGTGGTGTCGGCTAAACCAATGGTGCCGGCTGAGGGGATTGAACCCCCGACCTTCGGTTTACAAAACCGCTGCTCTACCGCTGAGCTAAGCCGGCGCCGCTTAGATGCGGGGCAGGGCTCGGATTGCGCCGGAGCTGTCTGCCCGTGCGCGCCGCAATACCAGACTTGATTGGAAAGTGCCAGAACCGGAAGGTTGCCATCGCAAGACACGAATCAGGCGGCCTGAGGCCGCCTGATAGGTTGCGTTCGCTTGAGCCCGCCTTACTGGCAGATGTGCCGGCGGCCGTCTGCGCCCTTGAAGTAAGTGCCGGGCGTACAGACGAAGCCGTTACGCTGGGCGTAGGTGCGGGTGTCCCATCCGCGATTGTCCCAGCCGCGGTCATAGGCGTAGGAATTGTCCCAGGCGCGGAATGGGGCGGTGGCAATCGCGCCGGCGGTGCCGATCGCGGCGCCGGCGACGCCGGCCGCGACGTCAGTCGGCCAGAAGCCGGTGCGGCTCCTGTTCCAGTCGTTATACCGGTCGGCATTGGTCTGACGATAGGACCCGCGGCGATGGCGGTATCCGCTATCGGTGTACGGGTTTCCGGGGCCGAGGTTCTGGCAGTTGGCATTGGGGAATTGCGCCGAGCAGCGGCCCGGATTGGTGACGACCGCCTGCGCCATGGCAGAGCCTGCCAGCATGGTCGCTGCAATCGCCGTGGCCCCGAGAAGCTTGATGTTCATGGTTCGTCGCTCCCATTTTGTTGACGGGAGCTAAACGCTGACGGCGCCGGACGTTCCGATGCAACCCTGGGATTTCTTGCAGGCGAACAGTCAAACGGATGTGAGCACAGCGGCTGTTCCGGCGGCGGTGGCCCGCGCCGTTAACGCTTCGCTAGTTCGCTGTGCAGCATTTGAGTGGCGCGCAATCCTTGCACGTTAGGCTTACCGGAATTTGGTGAGCAGGCCTTAACCCTCTCTGCGTCCCGATCGGTTAGGTTGTGTTCCGGATAACCCGGGGTCTCCTCCTCATGCGCGCTTTGGCGCTCGCCGCCTTTCTGATCGGACTGCCTGCGACGGCGATTGCCGGCGGGTTCGATATCGTCGTTCCCGGCCGTCCCGGCGTGCCGATCATCATCAACAACATCGACGCGTCCTATAGCGTGGTCGAGGGTGTCTGGGGCCTCGGCAAGAACCAGCAGGTACAGCCCACAATCTATGGTGGACGCTATATCGCCGAGCGGCAGCCCGACGACGTTGGCCACTACTATCCGACGCTGGGTCTGCGGCCCGGCTACGGCCGGCTCGAGGTCGAGCCGCCCGCGAACCGCAAATTGCCGAAGCCCGCCGAGAGCTACCATCAAAGTTGGGGCGCGTCGTCCGCGCCGCTGCCGCCGCAGATGGACGTGCCCGTCGATCCGCCGCCGGTGATCTACGCGCCCGAGATCAACGACCGTCCTCGGCCCCCTCGGCCGCGGCCGCACACAGAGCTGCCCGGCAAGCCGCCGGGTTGAGAAACGCGAAAATCCGAAAAACGGAAATCAACAGGAGAGAGTAATGCGTCAGATGATTTCGGGACTGGTCGCGGCAACTGCCGTGATGTTTGTCGGGGCTGCGCCTGCCGCGGCCTGCGGCTTCGCCACGTGCGCGCCGGTTGCGCCGGTCTATACCGGCTGCAACACCGGCTGCGGCGGCTATGGTTACGGCTACGGCTATGGCTATGCCGCCTTTGAGCGTCTCGCCGAGCCGACCACGCAGTATTACTATGTGAACCAGGGCCCGACCTATACCGGACCGGGCGCCTTCGCGCCGTATCCGACCTACCGTGAGGACGCAGTCGTTGCGCCTGCCAATTATGGCTATGGCTATGGCTATCGTGCCGCTGCGGTCGCGCCGCCGGCCGCTTATCCCTATCGCCGCCCGTACTTCCGTCCGTATCGCTACGGCTACGGCCCGCGCTATGGCTATCTGCCGCGCGTGCACTACGGCCACACTCCGCGCTACGGCTATGCCCATCGCCACGCGCCGCACTACTACGGCGGTCACCGCGTGCTGCGCCGCTATTACTGATCTCTGATCGGTTGAGATTTACGAAGCGCCCGTTCGCGTCATGCGGACGGGCGTTTGCTTTTTGCAGCGTCGTCGCCGTGATGGCTAGGTCGACAGCCCGCCTTCGCCTATCGGCTACGGCGTGGCAGCCTTCGCTCGCTTCGCACAATGATGTGTTGGGATGGCCTGCCTAGCCGAAGCTCGCGAAGCGAGAAGGCTGGTGGGGGAGGCAGGACTCGAACCTGCGAAGCCATGAGGCGGCTGATTTACAGTCAGCTCCCTTTGCCACTCGGGACACTCCCCCGCTCGACGGCAGCACAATCGGGCCGGACCTTGCCGGCGGACCGAAGACGGCCATGGAACGTGAAGGCCGCGGCAACCCGGATCGGGGCGCGACCGGGCGCGTTTATGGGCGAAGCGGTGGGGCAAAGTCAACCGACGCGAACAGCTAAAATCGCCCCGGAAGGCATCCAAATTGCCATATTCCGGCGCCCGTGACACAAGCGAGCCCATGAAGGAACGAAAATTTGCCCCCAAGGGCTCCCGAGGCGGGGCTAAGCCCTTCAACAGGCCGGGAAAATCGGCCGGCCGGCCGGCCTGGCGCGACCGCGATTCGCAATCCGACGGGCCCGTCATCCTCTATGGCTGGCACACCGTCACCATGGCGCTCGCCAATCCTCAGCGCCGGATCCGCAAGCTGACGCTGACCGAGAATGCCGCAAGGCGGCTGGCGGAGGAAAACATCGCGACCCACGTCGCGCCTGAGATCGTGCGGCCCCAGGAGATCGACCGCTTGCTGTCGCCCGACGCCGTGCATCAGGGCCTTCTCGCCGAGGCCGATCCTCTGCCTTCGCCCGACATCGAAACCCTGAAGCAGGAAGGCATGGTGCTGGTGCTCGACCAGATCACCGATCCGCACAACGTTGGCGCCATCCTGCGCTCGGCCGCGGCCTTCGCGGTGAAGGCAATCGTCACCACCGCGCGTCACAGCCCGGAAGCCACCGGCGTGCTCGCAAAAGCCGCCTCCGGTGCGCTCGAACTCGTGCCTGTTGTCACCGTGCAAAACCTCGCCCGCGCGCTGACCGCGCTCAACGAGCGCGGCTTCCAGACCGTCGGCCTCGACAGCGAGGGCACCGAGAATCTTGCGGACGTCGCACTGCGCGAGCCGCTTGCGCTCGTGTTGGGGGCCGAAGGCAAAGGCCTCAGGCAATTGACCCGCGAGACCTGCAGCGTCGTGGCGCGGCTCGACATGCCCGGCGAGATCAAGAGCCTCAACGTCTCCAACGCAGCCGTACTCTCGCTGTATGTCGGCGCGAGCCGGCTAGGGCTGATGAAGTAGACGAAACGCTACCCCATCATCTCCCGCACCATCGGCACCACCTTCCGTCCATAAAGCTCGATGCTCCGCATCAGCTTGTCGTGCGGCAATGGTCCCGCCGAGTACTTCAACTGAAACCGCGAAATGCCGAGCGCCTTTGCGGTCTTCGCGATCTTCCGCGCCACCGTTTCCGGCGAGCCGACATAGAGCGAGCCATGTTCGGCCTCGCTGACGAACTCGTCGCGCCCCATCGGCGGCCAGCCGCGTTCCTTGCCGATGCGGTCGCGCATCGCCTTGTAGTCGGGCCATAGCTCCTCGCGCGCCTGCGCATCCGTTTCGGCGACGTAGCCCGGCGAATGCACGCCGATCGGCTGGGCCGGGCGGCCGAACTCCTTGAACGCGCGGTGATAGAGATCGACGTAAGGCGCAAAGCGCGCGGGATCGCCGCCGATGATCGCGAGCATCAGGGGCAGGTCGTAATGCGCGGCGCGCACCACCGATTGCGGGCTGCCGCCGACGCCGATCCATGTTTTGAGCGTGCCGTTCTCGACCGGCGGATAGACCCGCTGATCCCGCAGCGGCGGACGCAGCTTGCCATCCCAGGTGACCGGCTGCTGCGACAACAGCGCGGCGAACAGATCGAGCTTCTCCTCGAACAGCTCTTCATATTTCCGCAGGTCGAAGCCGAACAGTGGGAAGGATTCGGTGAACGAGCCGCGGCCGAGGATCACCTCGGCACGTCCGTTCGAGACCGCATCCAGCGTGGCAAAGCGCTGGAACACGCGTATGGAATCGTCCGAAGACAACACCGTCACGGCCGAGCCGAGATGGATGCGCCTGGTGCGCGATGCGATCGCCGCGAGCACGGTTTCCGGCGAGGAGATCGCGAAATCCGCGCGGTGATGCTCGCCGAGACCAATGAAGTCGAGGCCGAGCTCGTCAGCCAGCACCGCTTCGTCGACGACGTTGCGGATCACCTGCGCATGCGAGATCATGGCGCCGGACGCATCTCTTGTGACGTCGCCAAAGGTATCCAGTCCGAATTCGAGCGGTGCGGTCATCGATCAGGTCTCTGTGGGAGGATCGACCAGACTTAATGGACCGCGGCCGCGCGACAAGTCGGGTTTCGGAAATGCTCGGTTTCCGTTTGTGAATGCTACCGCGAGATCCGCACCACCATCTTGCCGAGCGCAGCGCGGGTCTGCATCGTCTTGAACGCCTCGCGGAAATCTTCGAGCGGGAAGACGCGACCGACCACAGGCTTCAGCTTGCCGTCGGCCAGCCAGCTCGTGAGATCCGACATCAGGCGCTTCTGCGTCTCGGGCTCGCGTGTTGGAATCTGCGCAAGGTCGACGCCGAGCAGGGCGCCGCCTTTCAGCAGCGGAAGATTGAACGGCAGCGCGGGGATCGCGCCGGCGGCAAAGCCGACCACGAGATGGCGTCCGCGCCACGCGATCGAGCGAAAAGCCTGCACTGAGATGTCGCCACCGACGGGGTCGAAGATCACGTCGGCGCCATGCCCCCCTGTCAATTCCTTCAGCGTGTCGCGCCAGCCGGTCTGTGTGTAGTCGATCACCGCGTCGGCGCCGTGTTGTTGAGCGAACTCGCGCTTGTCCGGGGTCGATGCGGCTGCGATCACGCGGGCGCCGAGCAGCTTGCCGATCTGGACTGCCGCGATTCCCGTGCCGCCGGCCGCGCCAAGCACGAGAAGCTGCTCGCCTGCGCAGAGCGAGGCGCGCGCACTGAGCGCATAGAGCGCGGTCAGGTAATTGGCGCGAAATGACGCGGCGATCTCGGCCGCGACGTCATCCGGCAGGGGATGGACCGCTTCAGGCTTGACGACGATCTCTTCGGCAAGCGCGCCGGATCGCGTCATGCCCATCACGCGCATCCCGGGCTGATAACCACCGGGCCTGCCGGGAGCTTCGTCCACGATCCCCGCGAACTCCGTTCCGGGAATGAAGGGCAGGGGATCCTTGGTCTGGTAAAGGCCCTGGATTTTCAAGCCATCAACAAAGCCGATCCCCGCCGCCTCGACCCGGATGCGCAACTGACCGGGCTCCATGGGCGGGTGTGGGACGTCCTTCAGCTCGATTTGATCGATGGGCGCGTATTGCTCGACGACGACGGCCTTCATGTCGGATCCCTGTTGTTCCGCTTACTCTAACAGGTTCCTGGGCCAGCCTCTTGCGTCTACCGCCACATCCCCCGCATCTTGGCCCCG
Source organism: Bradyrhizobium sp. USDA 4354 (assembly GCF_054060315.1). NCBI lineage: Bacteria > Pseudomonadati > Pseudomonadota > Alphaproteobacteria > Hyphomicrobiales > Nitrobacteraceae > Bradyrhizobium > Bradyrhizobium sp. USDA 4354. The sequence continues at coordinate 4,636,365 of NZ_JBSSDC010000001.1, forward strand.
ATGTCGATCTTCGGCCCCTGCGCCGCGGTGCGCGCGGCGCCCGCCGCGGCCTTCGGCCAGGCGGTGCGCTCGAACAGATAGACCAGGGATTCCGGGATGAACCGGGTGCGCGAGGCGTAGACGTGGCGGTCGCCCTTGGCGGCCTGGCCATGGACGAAGAAGCGCTGTGGCACGACGAGATGGAGATCGTCCTTGGCGCGCGTCATCGCGACATAGAGCAGGCGGCGCTCCTCCTCGAGCTCGGCGCTGGTGCCGGCGCCGAGATCTGACGGCATGCAACCGTCGACGACGTTGAGCACGAACACCGATTTCCACTCCTGGCCCTTGGCCGAGTGGATGGTGGAGAGGATCAGATAGTCCTCGTCGCGGAGCGGCGGTCCGGATTTGTCGCTGGTCGCATCCGGCGGATCGAGCGTGAGCTCGGTCAGAAATTTCTCGCGCGAGGCATACCCGCTCGCGATCTGCTCGAGCTGCATCAGGTCGGCGCGGCGCGTCTCGGAATCCTCGTGGATGCGGTCGAGATGCGGCTCGTACCAGAGCCGCACGCGTTCGAGATCGACCGGCCATTCCGAATAGCGCAAATTTTCGACCGTGCGGACGAAGTCGGTCCAGTCGGCGCCGGTACGCGCCGGCACCGGGAGCCGCCCGAGCGCGGCAAGCGGGTCGGTGCTCTCAGCCATCTGGTCGAGCACGCGCTGTGCGGTCGCGGGGCCGACGCCCGGCAGCAGGTGCAGGATGCGAAAGCCGGCGACGCGGTCGCGCGGATTCTCGGCGAAGCGCAACAGGGCCAGCACGTCCTTGACATGCGCGGCATCGAGGAATTTCAGCCCGCCAAACTTGACGAAGGGGATGTTGCGGCGGGTCAGCTCGATCTCCAGCGGACCTGAATGCGAGGAGGTGCGGAACAGCACCGCCTGGTGCTTGAGCAGCGCGCCTTGCTCGCGGCTCGCCAGCACCGCTTCGACGATGTAGCGCGCCTGGTCGGCCTCGTCGTGCACGGTGACGAGCTGCGGCTTCTGCCCCGAGGTGCGGTCGGTCCAGAGATTTTTTGTGAAGCGCTCGCGGGCGAGGCCGATGACGCCGTTTGCCGCCGACAGCACTGCCTGCGTCGAACGGTAGTTGCGGTCGAGCGTGATCATCTCCGCGCGCGGAGAAAAGCTCTGCGGAAACTCCAGGATGTTGCGCACGGTGGCGGCGCGGAACGAGTAGATCGACTGCGCATCGTCGCCGACAACGGTGAGGCCGCGCCCGTCGGGCTTGAGCGCCAGCAGGATCGAGGATTGCAGGCGATTGGTGTCCTGATATTCGTCGACCAGCACGTGATCGAAGCGGCCGCCGATCTCTTCCGCGATCAGCGCGTCGCTCATCATCTGCGACCAGTACAGCAGCAGATCGTCATAATCGAGCACGTGCTGCGCCTGCTTGGCCTCGACGTAGGCGGCAAACAGACCCTTCAGCTCGGTGGCCCAGCCCGCGCACCAGGGATAGTGCTGGGCGAGCACCTTCTCTATCTCCATCTCGGCATTGACGCAGCGGGAATAGATCGACAGGCAGGTGCCCTTGGCTGGAAAGCGGCTCTCGGTCTTCGACAAACCGCGCTCGTGCCGCACCAGGTTCATCAGGTCGGCGGAGTCCTCGCGGTCATGGATGGTGAAGGCGGGATCGACGCCGATCCGCTCGGCATATTCGCGCAGGAGCCGCGCGCCGATGCCGTGGAAGGTGCCGGCCCAGGTCAGCGCATCGCGCATGATCGCGGCATTGTTCTCGCCCAGCACTTTGCGGGCGATACGTTCGACGCGGCCGGCCATCTCCGCCGCCGCGCGGCGGGAAAATGTCATCAGCAGGATGCGGCGGGGATCGCTGCCTGCGACGATCAGATGCGCGACGCGGTGGGCCAGCGTGTTGGTCTTGCCGGAGCCGGCGCCGGCGATGACGAGCAGGGGGGCACCCACGGTCGCGCCTTCGGCCACGCCATGCTCGACGGCGCGGCGCTGCTCCGCATTGAGCGTGTCCAGATATGTCGCCACGAATCGCCCCGGTGAAAGGATGAGAGTCGGCGATCCCAGGGCGAATCGCAATGCGGCTGGACGGAACTGGAATTAGGATTTAGGGGGAAGAGGCCCTTTGGTTCCAGCACCCCATGGCGACATGACCGAGCTCAAGCCCGACCAGTTCGAGATGCGCCGGCTGGAATCGCTCAGCAACACCATCTTTGGTGTCGCCATGACGCTTTTGGCCTACGATCTGCCCAAGGCCGCGGTGTTCACGACCGCGCCCGACTGGAACGATCTGGCCCGGGTTTATTCCGGCAAGCTCGCCGGCTTTGCGCTCAGTTTCATCATCGCCGGCGTGTTCTGGATCAGCCATCACCGCCGGCTGGCGCGCCAGCCGGTCGGCAGCCGCGGGATGGTGATCCTGAATCTGTTTTTTCTGCTCTCGATCGTGCTGCTGCCGGTGACCAACGGCCTCTACACCAATTACGGCATGAGCAACGCGGTCGCCGTGCTCTACGGCCTCCATCTGACCGCGATCGCGGGCCTCAACGCCTGGCTGTGGTGGGCGATCCTCGGCGGCTGGCGCCACGAGATCATGGCCTCGCTGTTTCCGCTGCTGGTGTTCATCCCGGGCACGATCATTGCGGCGTTCGCGCCGCACGTCGCACCCTTCGTGTGGTTCCTCGCGTTCGGCGGGCTCCTGATCCAGCGCTTTTACGTCGCGCCGAACCCATCGGCCGGCACGTAAAGCTTGACCGGGCGGATTTCGTAGACCGCCGTCGGATTGACCGCACGCAGCTTCCGCGCCGCCGCGATCGCCTCATCCTCGGTGGCGCATTGCATCAGGTGGAAGCCCAGAAGCTGCTCCTTGGTCTCGGCAAAGGGCCCGTCCAGCACCATGCCCGCGCCGGGGCCACGCAAGGTGCGGGCCTTTCGGGTCTCATCCAGACGGGCCGCCGGTCCAAACTGCCCGCTTGCCCGAAGAGGTGCTTGAACCTCGATGACTTTGGCCACGACCGCGGCGTCCTGCTCCGGCGTCCAGGACAAGACTTCGTCTTCCACGTGATAAGCCAGGATGGCGTACAGCATCGTCACCTCATCTCTTTTCTGCGCAAGTCCTGAGGACGTGGCACGGCAGCCCGTGCCGACACTCCCGAAGCAAAATATTGCGCGGCCCGCAAGCGGCGAAACCGTCCTGAAACCCGATTGCGGCCTTGCCATGTGAACGCCGCCGGAATTGGTCGCGACTGATGGACCACAAACAACAAGCTTTTTGCTGGAGGCGGCAATGTCGGGTCACACCATCAAGATCATCTGCGACGCGCGGCGGGCGGGGCAATCCGAGCCGGCCGACCTGCACGACCAGACCGGCCATCACCGCTATTACGGCAGCTCGGCCGAGAACGGCGGCGAGCGGATCGCGGAGAGCCGGCGCGGCAAACGGCCGCGCGCGTTCAAGATGTGCGGCTTCTGAAGCCTTTCGACGAGCCGGTCGTTCAAGATGAACGCCCTGCAAATATCGATCGCGGCGATGCCGTTCCTGCTCGCGCTGATGAGCCGGAGCGGCAAGGCCATTGCGCCGTGCCTTCTGACGAGCCTTTTCACGGTGCTGCTCGGCAGCGAGCCGCACCGTGCGGTCGTCGCCTGGTGCGTCGGCATGCTGATCGCCGCCGTCGCGCTGCGCGAGCGGCTTCGCACCGGCTGACCCGGCGATCCCGTTTCCAAGAGATCGCAAAGCAAAGGCGCGGCGGGGAGGCCCCCGTCGCGCCCGATTTCTTGCTCGCTGGTCCAGGGCTGAGAGCGCCCCGATGCCAAGCTTTAGCCAAAGCTCAGCGGGCGATCCCAGCGAGGTGACAGCGCTTGAGATAAGACACTGGATCACCTCCTTTCGTTGGTTTCGGAAGTCTTCAATATAGGTAGCATTGCTGCCGCTGTTAAGGGCCGACGAGTCCGGACGGACCAGTGGCGGTTCGCGAGGGGTGGAAGACGCCGGAAAGCGACCTCCTGGGCAGTTGAGACCGCCGTCCGGCCGTGTTAGGGAGCCCGTAACGCGGGTGTAGCTCAATGGTAGAGCAGCAGCCTTCCAAGCTGAATACGAGGGTTCGATTCCCTTCACCCGCTCCAAATTCCAACCTGAGCGTCGACAACTTCAGGTTTTCCGATAATCTTTCCCATTGGGCTGGGGGCTTGGGGGCGTCGCGCCTCTGTGACCATCAGGTCGTGGTGCAGACGTGACGCCGCACGCTCGTGCGACGGAACGCATCTGTTGATCGCCCGTTGGGAAGGTGGCCGTGCCGCAATGGAACAATAAGGACCTGTTCGTCTATCACGGGACGGATAGCGCTTCGGTCGGCGTATCGGATCCGCTCGGCGTCCCGTTGGTTGCAAGCGGTGCGACCTTGAGCGGCTTTGCGGTGAGGCTGGCGCTGTGCCGGCCAAGAACAGATTTCGGCCGCGGCTTCTACGTCACCACCAATCCGCATCAGGCGAGACAATGGGCGAATACGCGGGTGATCAGTCTGCCTTCCAGAGCTGTGTTTGCGGTCGTCCTGCGCTTTCAGCTCAATCGCGACTGGCTTGCAGGCCTGGACGCTCTCGCTTTCGTCAGGCCGACCCAGGATTTCTGGGATCTGGTAACGGACTGCCGGATCGGATTTCCTCCGCATCAGCGCAGTTCCTCGCACCCCTACGATGTCGTGTACGGGCCGGTGACCCTTTGGCCGCAGCAGCTGATCATCAGCGATTGCGATCAGATCAGCTTTCACTCGACACAAGCGGCGGCGGCACTTCCTAGTCCGATCGTACACAGAAGGGCAATTGATGGTGCCAAGAGGTCTACGTTGTTCTAAATTTGGCTGGATACCACCTTTATCGAGGTGCCCATGATGACTTCAGACGATGAAAATGCATCGGTTGCGGCGATAGCGAAAAGCGTGGGCGATCTCGATCAGTCCGCGAGGAATGAGTTCTGGAGGCTCGTCAGGCGAACGCTCGTTGAGGTCTTTGGCAAGTCCGAGCGGAATGCGGACATGGAGATCGAATCGCTCATCGCGCGGTTGGACGCCCTGTCGCCCGACGACGCCTTGATGATCTATCACAACTCGCCCATTCAAGTCGCAGCGAACCTCGCTGGCGTCGACGGACCGCTGACCGCACAGCAAGAACTGGCGTATGACGACATCACGAATCGGGGGCGAGCCGCATCCGAGCGTCCGACCGAGAAGGAAGTGCTGCGGCGTCCCAAGGACGTTTCGGATTTCAACTGACGCCTCGTATCCGCGGCTGTTCCCTTCACCCGCTCCAGCCGGACGTGTCCGGCCAAAGGGCAAGCGCGGGCCCCTGTTCCATCTGCTTGAGGGATCTGGCCTTCCGCCGCTCAACGTCGCTCCTGCGCCACCACCGACGATCAGAAACATTAAAAATGGCCGCCGTCCGGAACGTCCATGGCGGTCGTCAGTTGGTTATTCAGTGAGCGATCGATGAAATGGAGAGGCCAGAGCGAAAGCTACGGATAAACCAAATCAAAGATTCGTTCACAAGCCCCGTCGAGTTACTTCGGTAACCGGCGGGGTCCTTGTTTTGAAGACCTTGTTTTGAAAATGGGGCCCATTGCGATTTATGCAGAGGGGGAACCCTTGGCAGTATCTTGGACTTGGCAATACTTGGAATTGAGACATCCAAGTTCCGCGACGAAAAGCCAAGCGCAACTGTCCGGTTTCACGCGTGCTTGCGGGTACCGTGCTTGCGGGTACAAGGAACGCTTAAAGCCCGCCGCCTCTGAGCTTGGCCGGGCCATCCCACCTGAAGCCGGTGGTCCTCGGCAGGAGTCACCAGCGACGTTCCAGTCAGGCTGCAAGAGCGTCGAGATTGACTTCGCCCTTCGCGAGCGTCGTCAGCATGGTGTCGGTCGCCTTCTCCTCCTCCAGGCTCTCGTGCAGGATGTTCTGGTCCTCCCTGAACTCGAGCTGTCCGGCAAGAGCGGCTGCGCTGCCATAAGCGGCAATCTCGTAATGTTCCAGCTTCTGGGCGGAGGCGATCATCGCGGCGTCGCGCAAGTCATCCTGCGTCACCATCTTCATCATCTTCGCAGTCTCTTCGATCAACGCTTCCACAGCCTGGTCGGTGTGCACGCGCGCATCTGCGCCATGCTTCCGCAGGATCCCCTGAAGCCGTTGACCTTGTTGCACCGTCTCTTGCTGATGCTCGGCTAGGGCAAGTTTCAGGGAGGGATGCACCGCCATCTCGGCCATTCGTTTGAGTGCATCGCTCAGCTGATCCTCCATGCTGGCGAGTTCCTGCAGCTCGGCGATGTACAATTCTTTGAAGTTTTTGATCTTCATGATGTCCGTCCATGGCTTGGGTTTGGGATGACCCGAGTTCCGGATTTGGCGGTCAACCGCCTATCCGCGAGACTGTTCCTTGCCAAGCGGGATGCAAAACACATTTGAGCTCGAGGCCGAGGAAGCAAAGAAGAAGTTAGGAACAGCGAGACGGAGCCGTGCTTGCCGCATCATGCAGGGCTTGCGAGGCGAATACCGCCATGAACCATCTCGAAAACAACCATCTCGAAAACAACCATCTCGAAAGCAACCATCTCGAAAGCAACCATCTCGAAAACGCTCCCTTCGACAATGTCCAGGACCATCTCGGCGACCGTGGCTACTTCGTAGCCCCGCTCGACGATCTCATCACATGGGCGCGATCGGGTTCTCTGATGTGGATGACGTTCGGCCTTGCGTGCTGTGCGATCGAGCAGATGCAGGTATCGATGCCGCGATACGACATTGAGCGGTTTGGCGCGGCTCCTCGCGCATCGCCAAGGCAGTCCGACGTCATGATCGTCTCGGGTACGCTCTGCAACAAAATGGCACCAGCCTTGCGCAAGGTCTATGACCAGATGCCGGAGCCGCGCTACGTCATCTCGATGGGATCGTGCGCCAACGGCGGTGGCTACTATCACTATTCGTACTCGGTCGTGCGCGGCTGTGATCGCATCGTGCCCGTCGACATCTATGTGCCCGGCTGTCCTCCGACGGCTGAAGCCCTGCTTTACGGACTCGTGCTGCTTCAGAAGAAGATTCGGCGAACCGGAACGATCGAGCGGTGACTCGATGAGGTGCCGGCCCCCGGGGAGGGCTGAGGAACCATCACCGCAAGCGCGAGTTGGCCGGTCGGGCGGGGTGAAAGCCACACGAGGCCAACCGTGGAAGACGACGTGCGCGTGCGCTCCACCGCGCAGATCGCGGGTCATCCGATCCATCCGATGCTGGTGCCGATCCCGATCGCGTGTTTCGTCGGAGCGCTGCTGACCGACATCGCCTATGTCGCAAGCGCCGAGATCATGTGGGCGGATTTTTCGGCCTGGCTTCTGCTCGTCGGCGTCATCTTCGGCGTGCTGGCGGCCATCGCGGGCCTGACCGATTTCATCGGAAATCGGCTGGTGCGGGCGCAGACGCCGGCCTGGCCGCATCTGATCGGCAATGCGGTGGCGCTGATCCTGGCGATCTTCAACTTGATGATCCACATGCGCGATGCCTGGACCTCGGTGTGGCCGAGCGGGCTCGTTCTGTCCGCGATCACCGTGCTGATCCTGGCGATCACGGGCTGGCTCGGCTGGGCCATGGTCTATCGCCACGGCGTGGGAGTTGCGCGATGAAGCTCTTGTCTGCCCACGCGCTGTTGTGCTCGTCGCTGCTGTTTCTGGCCGGGTGCAATGACGGTAGCGGCGATCCCAAGGCGCAAGTGGGCGCCAACCCGACGCTCCCCGACATCCAGCAATATCTGCTGCCGTCGGTTCACATCGCCCGCATCATCGGTTGGAAGAAGGACGAGACGCCGACGGTCGCGCCAGGCCTCCAGGTCAAGGCCTTCGCGACCGGCTTGCAGCATCCGCGCTCGCTCTATGTGCTGCCCAATGGCGACGTGCTGGTGGTGGAATCCAAGGCCCCGAAGGGCGCCCCGATCAAGCGACCCAAGGAAATCGTGATGGGATATGTCGAGTCCTGGGCGACCTCCGGCGGCGACAGCGGCGAGAGCAACCGCATCACGCTGCTGCGCGACAGCAATGGCGACGGCGTGCCGGAGACGCAAAGCGTCTTCCTCGACCATCTCAACTCGCCGTTCGGCGTCGCGCTCGTCGGCAACGATCTCTACGTCGCCAACACCGACGCCATCGTCAGATATCCGTACACGGAAGGGGATACGAAGATCACTGCGCCCGGCACGGTGCTGACACCGCTGCCGGGTGGTCCGATCAACCATCATTGGACCAAGAGCCTGGTCGCCAGTCCCGACGGATCGAAGCTCTATGCCGGTGTCGGCTCCAACAGCAACATCACCGAGAACGGCATGGAGGCCGAGCACAACCGCGCCGCGATCCTCGAGGTCGATCGTGCCAGCGGGCGCTGGCGCGTGTTCGCAAGCGGCCTGCGCAATCCCAACGGCCTCAGCTTCGAGCCGCAGACCGGGGCACTGTGGACGGTGGTGAACGAGCGCGATGAGCTCGGTCCCGATCTCGTCCCTGATTACATGACCTCGGTGAAGGACGGTGGCTTCTACGGCTGGCCCTACAGCTATTTCGGCCAGCACGTCGATCCCCGCGTCAAGCCGGAGCGGCCTGATCTCGTCGCCAGGGCGATCGTGCCGGACTACGCGCTGAGCTCGCATGTCGCCCCGCTCGGGCTCGCCTTCAACACCGGCACCAGCTTGCCGGCTGCCTATCGCAACGGCGCCTTCGTCGGTGAGCACGGCAGTTGGAACAGGCAGGTGCTCAACGGCTACAAGGTCGTGTTCGTGTCGTTCACGGACGGCAAGCCGAGCGGCCCGGCGCAGGACGTCGTCACGGGCTTTCTCAACAGCGACAACCAGGCGCGCGGCCGTCCCGTCGGCGTCGCCATCGACAAGACCGGCGCGTTGCTGGTCGCCGACGACAGCGGCAACACGGTCTGGCGGGTGAGTGCCGTCCATCCCCAACTGACGCAACGTTGAGCCCGGTACCGCGTTGAGAGTTCAGACGATTTTTTGAACGGTAGATCAGGAGTAGGACAATGGGTCTCGCTCAATACGCCATCGTGCCGGTGCAGGACGAATGGGGCGTGCTGCATGACGGCGACGTCAAGAGCAGATACGCCACCAAGGAAGCTGCATTCGAGTCGGCGGTGGCCGCGGCATCCCTGGCTCTTCGCGAGGGACATGAAGTCCATGTCAGCGTGCCCGGCCGTGAAGCCGGCGAGAACGCGCTCGGTGTGTAGAGCTCACCGCAGACATGCGCTCGAAAGAAGGAGGCCGCGATGACCAAGCCCCGTGAGCCCAATGGTGTCGAGCCATCCCGCTCCGAGGACGACATCCAGCGCGACCAGCTCGGTCCGCGCGGCGTGCCGGATGCGCCTGATCCGGCCAAGATGACGCCTCAGCGCGACAAGAAGACGCCGAAGCATGTGGATCCCGGTCACACGGCTTGAGGGGCGTGGCGAGCAGGCCCTCAGCTCTTTGAATTGGCGCTCGTAGCTTCGCAGCGTTGCGCGCTGGTCGACCTAAGCGATTGCTGCGATATCGGTCTTTGCGAAGTCATCACCGACATAGAGCAGTGCGCAGCCATGCTCCTTGGCGACATCGTAGGCGAAACAGTCGCCAAAGTTGAGGCCGGCAGGATGATTGCCTTTGCCCCAAAGCGAGTAGATCTGCGCCACGCGTTCGGCGGATGCCTGGGTCACCGAGATCACGTTCAAGCCGAGATTTGCGATCAGGCTCTTCATCTCTTCGTACACGCCGCGGCGCGCAGCGACGATCAGGCTCTCCGCAGCGGTGGCGGCCGAGATCAGGATTTCGTCCGCGGTCTCCAGCGCAGCGATGCAGGCATCGGCTTGCGGCTCGTCGAGCACGATCGCCATGAGTGCCGACGTATCGACTGCGATCATTCCGGCATTCCATCATTGCCGAAGAGAAAGTCCTGACTGCGCGCCGCATCGGGGCCGGGAAGCGCTTTGGCCGCGCCGCTCTTGCGGGCAGCCTCGAGCACCGCGCGCCGGGTCGCAGGGTCCGGGGGAAGCTTGATCGGAACGAGCCGCACCGCAGGATGTCCATGTCGCGTCAGGATCACCTCGTCGCCGGCTTCCGCACGACGGACAAGATCGGTCAACTGTCCCTTGGCCTCTGTGACGGAGACGCGCATCTCATTGTCCCTCTTCGCGTTTCCATAAAATGGACCAGAGGGTGGTCCATGTCAATCAGGCCATGACTTCCGCCGCTCTGCGAAGCGTGCCTCCATGGCATTCGGAACTGACATTCCTCGATTCTGCGATCTCCCGCTAAGAGATGTGAGCCGGCGCAATCAGCGCCTGGCGGGCAGGCGACGTTTGGAATGCAATTTTTGAAATCGGACGGCAGGCTGATCGGCGTCCTGCTGGTGCTCGCGATCACGCAGCTGGTCGGATGGGGCACGATCGGGCTTCCCGCCATCGTTGGGCGCGATCTCGCCGCCGATCTCGGCATGAGCCTGCCGGCGGTGTTCGCCGGGACGTCCGTTCTCTACGTCTCGATGGGGCTGTGCGGCCCGTTGCTCGCCAAGTCGTTTGCGCGGCATGGCGCGCGGACGGTCATGATGGTCGGCACGGTCGTCACTGCGCCGGGCTTCGTGCTGCTGTCGCTCGCGCGCGAACCGATGCTCTATTTCGTAGCGTGGATCGTCCTCGGCATCGCCGGCAGCGCCACGCTGTCGACCGGCGCCTATATCCTGCTGAACGAGATCGCGGGGCGACAGGCCAAGAACGCGATCGGCGCCCTCATGCTGGTGACGGGCCTGTCCAGCAGCATCTTCTGGCCGACGACCTCGTTCCTGAGCGGTCATCTCGGCTGGCGCGGGACGTGCCTCGTCTACGCGGCGATGATGCTCGTCGTCAGCCTTCCGCTCTATGCGTTTTGCGCGCCGCGCCGGCAGATCGCAAAGGACGATGGCGCCGAGCCGTCCAGGCGGTCGCCGCCGCCTGCGATTCCACGGAGCACGTTCGGCCTCGTCGTCGCCGCGATCACGCTGAACGCCTTCGTCAATTTCGGCATCAGCGCGATCTTGATCGAGCTGTTGCGGGCGGAGGGGCTGGCGCCGGCTCAGGCGCTGGTGTTCGGCTCGATGCTGGGCGTGATCCAGGTCAGCGCCCGCGGGCTGGATTTCCTCGGCGGCGGGCGGTGGGACGGAATCACGACCGGGCTCGTTGCGGGCACCGCATTGCCGGTGGCCATGCTGCTGCTGATGATGAGCGAGGGCGCGACCTGGGCGGTCGCGGTCTTCATCCTGCTCTATGGTGCCGGCAGCGGCGCGATGGCGGTGGCGCGGGCGACGATCCCGCTCGTGTTCTACGACCAGGCCGAGTTCGCCAAGGCAATGTCGATGATCGCGCTGCCGCTCAATCTGGCATCGGCGGTCTCACCGCCGCTCCTCGTCGGCCTGCTCACGGAGTTCGGCAGCCGCGGTGCGCTCGGTCTCACCTTCGTCTTCTCCTGCGCCACGGTGTTGATTTTGGTCCTGCTCGGCCGGCGGCGGCCGCGGGCGGTTGCGGCTGGCGCGACCTAAAGCCCATAGAAGCGATATTCGCGGCGCGGAAAGTTGCGAGCAGGAATGGGCGCCGTTCGCCCGGCAGGAGATGGCCGCATGCCGTCAGTGCAGTGCTCAGGGCGCGAAAATGGTGTATCCGCAGGGAGCGCGGCCTCGCGATCTCGCGCCGCGCCAAGATCAGTTCCCCGGAGGAAATCGACATGTCGGCCCTGCCGCTCTCAGGCATCAAGATCCTTGACCTCACTCGCGTGCTTGCGGGGCCCCTGTCGGCCCAGATGCTGGGCGATCTCGGCGCGGAGGTGATCAAGATCGAGCGGCCGGGCACCGGGGATGACGCGCGCGCCTTCGGACCGCCTTACCTAACCGACCCCGACGGCAAGGCCAACAACAACAATTCGTTCTATCTCTGCGCCAACCGCAACAAGAAGTCGGTCACGGTCAACATCGCCAAGCCGGAAGGGCAGGCGATCATCCGCGAGCTCGCCAAGGACGCCGACGTCTTCATGGAGAACTACAAGGTCGGCGATCTCAAGCGCTACGGCCTCGACTACGAGACCATCAAGGCGATCAATCCCGGCATCATCTATTGCTCGGTGACCGGCTTCGGCCAGACCGGACCCTATGCACCGCGCGCCGGCTATGACGCCATCCTGCAGGCGATGGGCGGGCTGATGAGCGTCACCGGCCATATCGACGGCGAGCCTGGCGAGGGCCCGATGAAGGTCGGCCCGTCGATCGTCGACTACATGACCGGCATGAACGCCTCGATCGGGATTCTCTCGGCGCTCTACCATCGCGACGCCAATGACGGGCAGGGACAGCACATCGACGTCTGTCTGTTCGATACCGTCATCGCATCGCTGTCGCACTGGCTGCAGATCTATCTCGTCAACGGCAAGACGCCGCCGCGCCGCGGCACCTGGGGCAATGGCGGCATGCCGGCCGGGGTGTTCCGCTGTGCCGACGGTGAGCTGATGCTGGTGGTCGGCAATGACGGCCAGTTTCAGCGTACCTGCGCCGTGCTCGGCGAGCCCGAGCTCGCGAACGATAAGCGCTTCGTCAAGAACAACGACCGCGTCGTGCACGGCAAGGAGATCATGGCGATCTTCGCCGGCCTGTTCCTGAAGCAGCCGGTGGCCTACTGGCTAGAGAAGCTGGAGGAGGCCGGTGTGCCGTCGGGGCCGATCAATAACTTCGAGCAGGTGTTCTCCGATCCGCACGTCCAGTCGCGCGGCATGCGGGTGAAGGTCAACCATCCCTTCCAGCCCGATCTGTCGCTGGTCCGCAATGCGCTGACTTTGTCGGAGACGCCGATCGAGGACTACCGCGCGCCGCCGCTGCTCGGGGAGCACACCCAGGAGGTGCTCGGCGGCAAGCTCGGCTATGATGCGGAGAGGATCGAGGCGCTGAAGCGACAGGGGATCATCTAGCTGGATGAGCGCAAGCCTCGGCGCGACCGTTGCGACAGCTGAGGACGCGCGCGCCATGCTGGAGCTTGCGTGAGGCTTGTCCGCAATCCCCAGATAACCCCGCTCCGTAGTCGCACAGGCTTCCGTTCCGCGCGAGACTCTGCTTCGATCTCTCCACTTGAGTGCGGGAGGGAAGTGAATGTCCTACACGATCGGGTTCCAGACCAAGGACCAGAAGGCCATTCTGGCGACCGAGGCGGCCACCGCCAATCAGGCCGTCGCCATCATTGCTGCGCTGCGGCAGAGCGCCGACGAAATAAAGTTCATCCGATCGCCTCAAGAAGGCGAGATGGGCATCGAGATGCTGCTGCTGCTCGCCAAGGAAGAGGCCGAGGAGATGCCGCAGCGGGCATAGCCCGCCTTTACGATCACACTTCGGTCAGAAGCGAAACATGTCGGCTGCCACATGATGTAGTCAGCCGTCAGTCTCGCTCGAAGTGAAGGTGGTCGCCATGAAACGCGAAGCTCTCCGCGTCGAACCGATCTCGACCTTTCTCGACCGACGCAACGCACCGGTCTCGCCGGTGACGCGCGCCGGCAACATGATCTTCGTCGCCGGCCTGCCGCCGTTCGATCCCGCGACGGGGGAGATCGCCTCCGCCCCGATCGAGCGTCAAAGCGAAATCATCATGGAGCAGATGAAGCTGTGCCTCGAGGCGGCCGGCGCCTCCCTCGACAACGTCATGAAGTGCAACGTCTACTGCACCTCGACCAGGCACTTCGGCGCGTTCAACGCGGTCTATGCCCGCTACTTCCCGCATGATCCGCCGGCGCGGATCTTCGTCTGCACGCCGGAATGGTTCGGCCCCTTCGACGTCGAGATCGACTGCATCGCGATGATGTGACGTTAGCGTGCCGCCACCCTCGATGGCGCCTTCGTCTCGACCTTTCCTGCCGTCAGCGCCATCGTCGCCACGCTGACCACGCGCGCGACCACATCCTCGACGTCGTCGAGGTCGCATTTGCCTTCGGACAGTTTCGTCAGCCGCTCGCTCTCGCGGATGGTGTGGTGCGCCATGGCGAGCGCGAAGTTGAGGCCCCAATAGACGTCGACGTCGCTGCGCTCGGGCAGGGCGCGGCGCATCGCGGCGGCGAATTTGCGCAAATGGTCGATCTCGCGGTTCTTGATGCGGCGGATCGGCGGCACGGATTCGATCGAGGCGCGGATCATGAAGCGCGCGGCGGTCGAGCGCTGGTTCTCCGGTCCCAGGCAGCCGCGCAAGGTCGGCCCGACCAGCGCGCGCAGGATCACCTCGATCGGGGCGCGGCCGCCGCCTTGCTCCTCCGCCGCCTTCAATTCGCGCAGGCGCTCGCGGTTGGTGGCGATCGAGCGGGTGACGAACAATTCCGCGATCAGCTCGTCCTTGGAGCCGAAATGATAGTTCACCGCGGCGAGGTTGACGCCGGCCTCCGCGACGATGTCGCGCAGTGTCACGTCGCCGAAGCCGCGATCGGCATAGAGCCGTTCGGCTGCGGCGAGAATGGCAGATCTCGTATGATCGCTGGCCATGGTTTTGGATCTCGGCTTGGGACCTCGTCATTCCGGGGCGGCACGAAAGTGCCGAACCCGGAATCTCGCGCCGCAATCTCGAGATTCCGGGTTCGACGCTCCGCGTCGCCCCGGAATGACGTGAGGGCCGCGAAGCGCCGAGGGGAGTTGCAATTCAAACAGTTGTATGAAACTATCGTTTGAAGGCCGGAGATGTCAATCCGCAATCAGGACTCGTTCGCAAATCGAAGGGTCCGGTTCCGAAGCGTCGCAAGGTCCGCGCTTGCGGGCTGCAAGCGAGCGGAGGACAGTCCGGCGCAAAACAGGCCCGCGCGCCAACAGGCTCGCAAAGAGAAACGAGGAGCGTCCCATGGATTTCGATCTGTCCCCCAAGCAGAAGGAATGGCTCGACCGCGTGCAGTCCTTCATGGCCAAGCACGTGCGCCCTGCGGTGCCGGTCTACGACCAGCAGGACAAGAGCGGCGACCGCTGGAAGGTCATCCCGATCCTGGAAGACCTCAAGAAGAAGGCCAAGGCCGAGGGCCTCTGGAACATGTTCATGCCGCCGTCCGAGCACGAGGACGACGAATTCCGCGGCGCGGGACTGACCAATCTCGAATATGCGCTGCTGTCGGAAGAGATGGGCCGCATCACCTGGGCCTCGGAAGTGTTCAACTGCTCGGCGCCCGACACCGGCAACATGGAAGTGTTCATCCGCTACGGCACCAAGGAGCAGAAGCGCAAATGGCTGCGTCCGCTGATGGACGGCGAGATCCGCTCCGCCTTCCTGATGACGGAACCGGCGGTCGCCTCGTCCGACGCCACCAACATCGAGACGCGCATCGAGCGCGACGGCGACCATTACGTCATCAACGGCCGCAAATGGTGGTCGTCCGGCGTCGGCGATCCCCGCTGCAAGATCGCGATCCTGATGGGCAAGACCGATTTCAAGGCGGCCAAGCACCAGCAGCAGTCGCAGATCCTGGTTCCGCTCGACACGTCAGGCATCAAGGTCGAGAAGATGCTGCCCGTGTTCGGCTTCGACGATGCGCCGCACGGCCACGCCCAGGTGCTGCTCGACAATGTGCGGGTGCCGAAGGAGAACATCCTGCTCGGCGAAGGCCGCGGCTTCGAGATCGCGCAGGGCCGTCTCGGTCCGGGCCGTATCCACCACTGCATGCGCACCATCGGCAAGGCCGAGGAGGCGCTGGAGAAGATGGTGAAGCGGCTCGCCTCGCGCACCGCATTCGGCAAGAGGATCGTCGAGCATTCGGTGTGGGAGCAGCGCATCGGCGAGGCCCGCACCAACATCGAGATGACGCGGCTTCTGTGCCTCAAGGCCGCTGACATGATGGACAAGGTCGGCAACAAGACCGCGCAGGCCGAGATCGCCATGATCAAGGTCGCAGCCCCCAACATGGCGCTCAAGATCATCGACGAGGCGATCCAGGCGTTTGGCGGTGCAGGCGTCTCGGACGAGGCGGGCCTTGCCAAGGACTACGCCCACATCCGCACGCTCCGTCTCGCCGACGGTCCGGACGAGGTGCACAATCGCGCCATTGCCAGACTTGAGGTTCGGAAGTATGCAAATTCTCCCAATCATTGAGAGGGAGAGCCGGGAGGCGCTCCCGATCTGAAGAAACGACAGGGCATGATGCGGTGACCGCTTGACGCAAGTGCGTCAGCGGTTACCGATTAGGATCATGCTCGACCTGAAATGGTCAGGACTGAAGAGGGAGCGTCATCGTGGCTGACGGCGTCAGGAAAGACGAAGAGTTCTCGGGCACCAAGCCGGTCGAGGAGCGGCATCGTTTCGACGAGCTGCGCCTGGAAGCCTGGATGCGCGACAACGTCGAAGGCTATGAGGGACCGCTGGTCGTGCTCCAGTTCAAGGGCGGCCAGTCCAACCCGACCTATCGCCTCAATACGCCGAAGCGCTCCTACGTGATGCGCCGCAAGCCGTTCGGCAAATTGCTGCCCTCGGCACATGCGGTCGATCGCGAATATCGCGTCATTGCAGCCCTCGGAAAGCAGGGCTTTCCGGTCGCGCGCGCCTATGCGCTGTGCCAGGACGACGGCGTCATTGGCGCCGCCTTCTACATCATGTCGATGGAGGAGGGCCGGGTGTTCTGGGATCCGACGCTGCCGAGCCAGGAGCCTGGCGCGCGCCGAAAAATCTTCACCAGCAAGATCGAGACGCTGGCGAAACTCCACATGTTCGATCCCGTCGCGATCGGTCTGGCCGACTTCGGCAAGCCCGGCAATTATTTTGCGCGGCAGATCGACCGCTGGACCAAGCAGTACCGGGCGTCCGAGACCCAGCACATTCCGGAGTTCGAGAAAGTCGCCGAATGGCTGCCCAAGACCGTGCCCGAGCAGGCGCGCGTCTCGATCGTCCACGGCGACTATCGCCTCGACAACATGATTTTCCACGCAACGGAACCGCGCGTGCAGGCCGTGCTGGACTGGGAGCTGTCGACGCTCGGCGATCCCATGGCCGACTTCACCTATCTGTTGATGCAGTGGATCATGCCGGGTCTGCAGGGCGTCGACCTCAAGGCGCTCAACATCCCGAGCCTGGAAGAGGCGGCGCAGATCTATTGCAACGTCACCCAGATGACGGTGCCTGATCTCAACTGGTACTTCGCCTACAATCTGTTCCGTCTCGCCGGCATCACCCAAGGCATCGCCGGCCGCGTCCGCGACGGCACCGCCGCCAACGCCAAGGCGCTCGAATCCGCCAAGCGCACCGTGCCGCTGTCAAAGGCATCGTGGGACTACGCGCAAAAGGCGGGCGCGGTGTAGGAAATGTGAAGGTGCGGTCAGTGACCGCGCCTTTTGCCTTGTGGACGTACTCTCGTGCTGTTTCGCTCATCTCTCGTGTCCCGGACGCGGTGCAGCACGCAGTGCTGCTTCGCAGAGCCGGGACCCAGTCACGTTGCCAAGGTATTCAGCTCATCCGTAAGATCGCGCCAATCCGGATTGAGTTCTTCGATCAACTTGAGCTTCCATGCGCGCCGCCATCGTTTCAGCGAGTGCTCGCGTGCCCGCGCCTCCAGCACGGATTCGAAGATTTCAAAATAGACCAGCAATGTCACGTCGTATTGCCGCGTGAAGCCAGGTATAAGCTTGGCCTTGTGCTCGCTCACGCGGCGAGCGAGGTCGTTCGTCACTCCGATATAGAGAGTGCCGTTTCGTTTGCTCGCAAGAATGTAAACGAAGAAGGGCATGCCTATGAAGCAGTGCCGAGAAGATACGCTCTAGAGTTGCATGCTTCGATGTTGTCGCCAAGTGTTCTGGGTCCCGGCTCTGCAGTGCGGTACTACGCACCGCACTGCGTCCGGGACGCGAGATCAGAATTCTTCGGAGCCTATGCCTACGATCGCTCTCTCGTGTCCCGGACGCGGTGCAGCACGCAGTGCTGCTCCGCAGAGCCGGGACCCAGAAACTTCACGGCCGCTGATTACGACGCGGCACAATGCGCGATCAGCCGCTCCACGAACCCCGCGCATTTCTCCAGCTCCGCCATCTCCACGAACTCGTCAGGCGTATGCGCCTGCGCGATCGCGCCAGGGCCGATCACCACGGAAGGGATGTCGGCGATGCTGGCGAACAGGCTCGCCTCGGTGCCGAAGGCGACCTTGGCGTGGTCGTTACGCCCTGCAAGGCTCTTGGCGAGCGTGACGATCGCGGCGTCGGCGGCGGTGTCGAGCGCGGGGTAGTCGAGGATCTCCTCGAAATCGATGCCGCATTCCGGATGCTGCGCCTTCATCACGGGCTCGATCTCGGCCCTGGCCCAGGCGACGATCGCATCCGTCACCTCCCTGGACTCGGTGATACCGATGCCGCGGCATTCGAAGTCCACCGTGCAGGTGTCGGGCACGATGTTCAGCGCGGCGCCGCCGTGCACGATGCTGGTGAGCAGCGTCGAATGCGGAACGTCGTAGAGACTGTCGGCCGATCGCACGGCCGCGAGCGCCACGGCGCGGCGGCGGATCTCGACGATCAGCTCGGCGGCATATTCGATCGCGTTGACGCCGTCGGGTGCGATCGAGGAATGACGCGCGAGCCCGCGGAACGTGGCGCGCACGCCGTGCTTGCCCTTGTGGCCGATGATGACCTGCATCTGCGTCGGCTCGCCGATGAAGGCGCCGAGCGGCCTGACCTTCTTCTTGGCGACCTCGCGCAGCATCGGCCGCACGCCGACGCAGCCGATCTCCTCGTCATAGGAGATCGCCAGATGAATCGGCGTCTTCAGCTTGGCCTCTGCCATCTCCGGCACCATGGCAAGGCACACAGCGACATAGCCCTTCATGTCGGTGGTGCCGCGGCCGTAGAGCTTGCCGTCGCGCTCCACCAGTTTGAACGGATCATGGCTCCAGTCCTGGCCCACGACAGGTACCACATCGGTATGGCCCGACAGCACGAAGCCCGGCCGGTCCTCCGGCCCGATCGTGACCCAGAGCGAAGCCTTCTCGCCGGTCTCGTCGACGATGCGCTCGCCCTTGATGCCGCATGCGGCGAGGTAGCTCTCGATATGGGCAATCAGGGGCAGGTTGGTGCGGTCGCTGACAGTGTCGAAAGCGACGAGGTCGGCGAGGAGTTTGCGAATGCGATCGGGTCTTGAGCTCTGCATTGTCTCGGTCTTGTCAGGGAATGGAGGCTGAGTTGCCTGCAGGAACCATACCAACGTGGCGGCGGGATGGGCAAATCAACACCGCAGCCGTCATTCCGGGGCGATGCGCAGCATCGAGCCCGGAATCCATCGGACAGCATCACGCGCTGTGACATGGATTCCGGGCTCGCGAATTCGTCGCCGGAATGACGAGGGGAGGCCTACCAAACCTTGCGTTGCGCGACGGGCAAAACACGCGAGCGCTAGGTCAACGCGCGCAGGCGAAAATATTCCACTTTACCGAAATTCGAAATCGGCGTATGTGTCGCCGCAACCCGGCCCAAGGAAGAGGGGCGTATCGCGATCGTCACGAACGCGGGCCGGGCGGCGGTGGACGTGAGTTGCATCGGTGCGAAAAGGCTTCGCAGGGCAGGCGACTGTGAGCGAAGACCTCGCGCCAACGACAGGTGCGGTTCGCGTACGGCGAAATCGTGTGGTCCTGACGCCCGGGGTCTGTGCGTCAAGTCTTGCGGTGATGTGGCGGCCCGACCGGACCGAGCGCATCAGCCATCCGCAAGGCGACGGGGGCAATAGTGCATCGCTCCCCGGGGAGAGCACGACATAAGCCGTAAAACCACTGCGCAGGGAAGGCCGGATGTTTGGCTTCACCTGTATGCCGCTGTGCAAATTCTTCGTTACCACCTTTCGCACAGTGGACCGTGGGTGCCCGGCCGGCACCCGGTCTTCCCTGCGCCCTCTTTCAATGGGGTGAGGCAACGAGGTAAAGCTCGGGCGAAATGAGCCGCGAGGATGCGGAAGCGTGTCTGCGAGGGAAACGCGAGTTGAAGAAGCGATACCGTCACCCCACACTCCGTCATTGCGAGGAGCCCTTGCGACGAAGCAATCCAGAGTCTCTCCGCAGAGGCATTCTGGATTGCTTCGCTGCGCTCGCAATGACGATGTGGAGGCAGGTGTGCGCCAAAACTCCCGCTCTCGTGCCCCGGACGTAGCGCAGCGCCTCCCTGGCAATGCGAAGCATTGTCCAGCGAGCGGTGCGCTGCAAGGCCGGGGCCCATGTAGCAGCGAGCTCTGTGGCCTGCTGGGTCCCGGCTCTGCGGAGCGTGACTGCGTGCCGCACCGCGTCCGGGACACGAGACCTGAGTTAAACCGGCTTTCCCGTATACGGCATCGATGCCGTGAGGCCGCCGTCGACCGGGAACGCCTGGCCGTTGACATACGAGGCCTCGTCGCTCGCCAGGAACAGTCCCATCGCCGCGAGCTCGTGCGGCTGCCCGGGGCGCTTCAAGGGGTTGAGCTGGCCGATCTTGTCTTGGGTGCCGCGCTCCTTGGCGCGGTCGAAGATCGGCTTGGTCATGCCGGTCTCAATGAGGCCGGGGCACACCGCATTGATGCGCACGCCGGTGCCGGTGAGCGAATAAGCGGTGGTCTGCACCAGGCTGATCACGCCCGCCTTGCTCGCCGCATAGGGATGTCCGCTCGCGCCGGCCTTGAGGCCTGCGACCGAGGCCGTCAGCACGATCGCGCCCGACTGCTGCTTGATCATGTGCGGCATCGCGTATTTCACCGCGAGGAACGGTCCGATCAGGTTGACGCGCAAAATCTCCTGCCAGTGCTCCACGGTCTGCTCGGCAATAGGAACGAGCCCGCCGGAGATGCCGGCATTGGCCCAGATCACGTCGAGCCGGCCATGCGTCTTCACTGCCTTGTCGATGACGGCGATGACATCGTTTTCGGAGCCTGCGTCCGCCACCATGGCTTCCGCAATGCCGCCGGCCTTCTTCACCTCCTCGACGGTCTCCTTCACCGCCTCGGTGCGATCGACCGCGATCAGCTTGGCGCCTTCCTTGGTGAACAGCAGCGCAGCGGCGCGGCCGATGCCGCTGCCGGCGCCGGTGATGATGACGGATTTGCCTTGCAGGCGGCCCATGCGCTTCTCCCTTTGGCTCGCACGCGGCCCTTGCCGCGCGACGGAATTTCAAACAAGATTTCAAACGGTAAAGTGTCTTGAGACACGTTCGTTACTGACGTACAGCGACATCACACGGGATGGAAGGGTTTCGATGGCAGGCGCAGACAAGGCGAAGGTGGTCATAACACGATGGTGGTGGGTCCGGCACGCGCCAGTGCGCAATGACGGCGGCAACATCTATGGTCAGTCCGACATCGCCTGCGACACCAGCGACACCTACGTGTTCAATGCTGTTGCCAAGGTGCTGCCACGCAAGGCGGTCTGGTATTCGAGCAATCTGATGCGCACCCACCAGACGGCCGAGGCGATCTGGGCGGCCGGATTCCCAAAGCCTGCGTCGATGAAATGGGAAGCGGAGCTCGCCGAGCAGAATCTCGGCCGCTGGCAGGGCATGAACCGCGCCGAATTCATCGCGAGCCGCCCCGTCGGCACGAGCTGGTTCGCCGACATCAACGAGCCCGCGCCCGGCGGCGAGAGCTTCATGGACCTCTACAACCGCACGCGCCGCACCATCGAGCGGATCAACAGCGAGGCGGCAGGGCAGGACATCGTCGCGGTCGCGCATGGCGGCACCATCAAGGCGGCACTGGGCCTCGCGCTCGACGGCCAGCCGGAGCGGGGGCTCTCGTTCGACATCGACAATTGCTCGGTGACGCGGCTGGACTATTTTGCGAGCCCCGAGCGCACGGTCTGGCGGCTGCCGATGGTGAATCAGCAGCCGTGGATCGCGGATGCTGCGCACGCGGCGATGCACCAGCCGGCGGGACCGGAAGTCAAGAAGCTCGCCTGACTGAGCTGTCATTCCGGGTTCGATGCTTCGCATCGTCCCGGAATGACGTTGAAGATAATGATCACTCTGGGAGAGAAGCATGACCTTGTTCGACATGAAGGGAAAAGTCGCCGTCATCACGGGATCGACGCGCGGCATCGGGCTTGCGATCGCCGAGCGCATGGCCGAGCACGGCGCCAAGGTGGTGATCTCCTCGCGCAAGGCCGACGTTTGCGAGCAAGTGGCGAAGAGCATCAACGATAGACTCGGCAAGGGCACCGCGGTCGCGATCGCCGCCAACATCTCCTCGAAGGAGAATCTGCAAGACCTTGTCGACGAGAGCAACCGCGCCTTCGGCAAGATCGACGTGCTGGTCTGCAATGCCGCGTCGAATCCGTATTACGGCCCGCTCGCCGGCATCTCCGACGATCAGTTCAGAAAAATCCTCGACAACAACATCGTCGCCAACAATTGGCTGATCTCGATGGTTGTGCCGCAGATGATCGAGCGCAAGGACGGCTCGATCATCATCGTGTCCTCGATCGGCGGCCTGAAGGGCTCGACCATCCTCGGTGCCTACGCGATCTCGAAAGCGGCCGACATGCAGCTCGCGCGCAACCTCGCCTGCGAATACGGCAAGCACAATATCCGCGTGAACTGCATCGCGCCCGGCCTGATCAAGACCGATTTCGCCAAGGCGTTGTGGGACAATCCGGAGAATTTGAAGGCCTCGACCTCGCGCTCGCCGCTGCTGCGCATCGGCGTCCCCGACGAGATCGCCGGCGCGGCGGTGTTCCTGGGCTCGAAGGCCGGCGACTTCATGACTGGCCAGACCATGGTGATCGACGGCGGCGCGACGATTAGTTGAGATAACGACCGTGTCCCGGACGCGGTGCAGCGTGTAACGCTGCTCCGCAGAGCCGGGACCCAGAAAGCCAAGAATGAGATCGCGGAGTTATGGGCCCCGGCTCTGCGCAGCAACGCTAAGGCGTTGCAGCGCGTCCGGGGCACGAGATTTCACTCCACCGCCGCGTACACCAGATCCCGCACCAACGTC
This sequence comes from Bradyrhizobium sp. USDA 4354, assembly GCF_054060315.1. Lineage (NCBI taxonomy): Bacteria > Pseudomonadati > Pseudomonadota > Alphaproteobacteria > Hyphomicrobiales > Nitrobacteraceae > Bradyrhizobium > Bradyrhizobium sp. USDA 4354. Next base: position 4,659,295 of record NZ_JBSSDC010000001.1, read on the forward strand.
CGCGTAAAATCACGCTGGCCGGGGCCCTGGCTCATGAACACTGCGAACAGATCCTCCTTCGGATCGATCCAGAAGAACGTGCCGGCAATGCCGCTCCAGAAATACTGCCCGACGCTGCCGGGGAAGGGCGCGATGCCGGCCTCGCGGCGCACGGCGAATCCGAGACCGAAGCCGTGGCCGGGCGACAGCAGCGTGCCGTTGACCGCAACGCCTGGCCCGAGGTGATCGGAGGCCATCAGCTCCAGCGTCTTGCGGCCGGTGATCCTGTTGCCGTCGAGCGTGCCGCCGTTGCGCAGCATCAGGCAGAAGCGGGCATAGTCCATCGTGGTCGACACCAGGCCGCCGCCGCCGGACTCCATCACCGGCTGCTCGAGCATGTTGAACAGGGCGACCTTGTCGCCGGTCCAGGGGTCGGCCGCGAATGGCTCGGCGAGGCGGCCGGCATTGGCCGCGGGTGTGGAGAAGCCGGTCTCGGCCATCTGGAGCGGCGCGAGCACGCGCTCGGCGAGGAACGTGCCGAGCGATTTGCCGCTGACGACTTCGATGATGCGGCCAAGGATGTCCGTGGAGCGGCTGTAGTTGAACTCCGCGCCGGGCTGGCAGACCAGCGGGAAGCTCGCCACCAGTGCGGCGTGCTCGGCGTTGGTGATCTTGCGGCTGCGGACGCGGGACTCCTGGTAGAGCTTGTGCACGGGGCCGTCGCCCTGGTGCTCGTAGGTGAGGCCAGAGGTGTGGCGGAGCAGGTCCTGCACGGTCATGGGCCGCGTCGGCGGCACCAGCTCCAACTTGCCGCCCCTGACGACGCCGACCTGCTGGCTCGCAAACTCCGGGATGAATTTTGCGACGGCGTCGCTCAGCAGGAGGTAGCCATCCTCGACCAACGCCATGATGCCGACCGAGACGATCGGCTTGGTCATCGAGAAGATGCGGAAGATCGAATCGCGCCCCATCGGCGCCGCGCCCGCCGGGCTCTGCTTGCCGAGCGCCTCGAACCAGCCGATTTGGCCGCCCCTCGCCACCAGCACGGTGACCCCGGGAACAGTTCCCTTGTCGATCTCGCGCCTGAAGGCATCGGACATGGCCTGGAGACGGGGACGCGACAGCCGGAGCGTCTCGGGGCGGGCTTCCGGCAAAGGCGGGGTGTGGAGTGGGGCCTGTGGGGCGGCTGTGGCGGTCGCTGTAACGGTCATGGGCACTCCCGATTGTTTTTCGTTGTGGCCAATGGACTGTGGCCCACAAACCCCGGCACAAACAAGCGAAGCGGGCGCGGTTCACCCTTGCAATCCGGCCGCTCTCTGTGCTTGAAAGCGCCCCTGATCCGCGGCGACGCTGGGTCTGTAGGAGTGTAGCTCAATTGGTAGAGCACCGGTCTCCAAAACCGGGGGTCGCAGGTTCGAGCCCTGCCACTCCTGCCAGTAAAATCAATCACTTAGATTAGATGTTGGCGGGATAGGGACACGACGTCCCGCGAACGAATCGCCAGAAGCGCGCAGCCCCCTGCGCTGGACTTCCTGTGTCGAGGCCCGGCGAGGCTAGCGCGCCGGGGTCCGCTCCGCATCGGCAGGAATCCGACTGAGATCGACGTTTCGGATGGGAACGCGGCGCAGCAGCGAGACGATGGTCCCGCCGAGCTCGAAATAGGTGCGCAGCCGCAGTGCGCGGGACGACCCCTTCAGCTCCGCGTTCAGGCTCACGGGGACCTGGACGTAGGTGAGGCCGAGCTGGAGCAGCGAGATCAGCGCACAGATCTGATAGCCGTAGCCGTCGGCCTTGACCGCGATCTGGCGCAGCCACTTCACGGGATAGACGATCATGCTGTGGTAGTCGGACAGCCAGAACCCGAACAGGCAGTTCAGGATGAACCGCAGCGAATGCGACTGGATGGAGCGGTTGACGGAGCGGTCCGACTGGTTGTCGCGATAGGTGATGACGATGTCCGCGGCGCCGGCCGCCTTGAACATGCGCGCAATACCTTCGTTCTGGAAAGCGTGATCGCCGGGAATGAGCGTGATGGCATCGAATTTCGCGCGCGACAGCGCATATTCGAAGCCGGCACCGACACCCCGGCGTTCGGCGTTGTGATGCACGATGATGCGCGGCTCGCCGGCCGCGAACTCGTCCATGATCGCGCCGGTGGCGTCGGTGCTGCCGTCGTTGATCAGGAAGATCTCGAAATCGTCGAGCAGCTCGCGGGCGAGCGGCAGCACGCCGTCGATGGTGTCGGCGATCTTGTCCTGCTCGTTCAGGGCAGGGATGACGATGGTAAGCTTTTTTGCCGCCCTGGAAGGTGTCATTTTATGCCGCTGTTGCCGGCCACTCTTTACTGGTGGGTCCCCGGAGCAACTCTAGGTCATCCGAGCCGAGCGAACAATGTGGCTCGCCGATGTGGTCCACCCAACCGGCACGAAACTGGAGAAGTGTGTGTTCCGCGCAACTAATCGGAAAAATCATAGAGGCTGGTATCGCCGATGCCGAAGGCGCGACGGAGCCGCCCGACATGGCCTGCCATATTCCGGCCTGCCGCCGTCGCCACGAAGTGCGAATTGACCGCTTCGACCAAGCCGCCATCGACCAGGTTCCCAATTCGCCCCTGGAACAGATCTGGAACCTGCGTTTCGACGATCTCCGCAAGCGGGACCCTCCGACCGGGCCGGTCGACAAGGCCGAGCAGGATATCCAGGGACACCGATTTATACACTGCGCCAAAGGCGAAAACGTAAGCCATCACGCAAAATCCGAAAATCGACGCGGCGTCCCAATACTGAAATTGCGGGATGACGAAAATTCCGAGCATCATGCCGAGACCATGCGAGACGACCGCGGCGATCGCGAGCAGGGCAACGGGGCCGAGCGACCATGCGCGAGCGCGGGCCGTGAGCTGCAACGCCGGCGCCAGCAGGGCGAAGACGACGACGGCGACGAGTCCGACAGCAAAGGACATCGTGCCGCTCACCCAATGCCTGTCGACAGACGAACAAGTTTGACCAGATGCGCGACCGCCACCCCTTTGGCCGTCGGGGCCAGCCTGCCGCCTGCCGCGATCACCATCCCGGCGCCGACCAGGAGCTTCAGGCGGTTGTGCGTGAACGTGCCGAGATCTCCGCCCTGCATGTACGCCTCGGCCCATTGCTCCAGAGTGAGAGGACGTTCGGCCTGGACGAGTGCCGTGAGCAGCGTCAGCGTAAAGCCCCACGCCAGCAGGCTGAACAGGATGTAGCAGAACATCATCGCTGTCCCCAACAGCAGGAGACCGCCAAGCACGTCGTCGAGGTGGCGTTGCCCCGGAAGGGCGATACAGGCGATCGCGTAAAGCGCGATGACGCTGAAGCTGCTCAGCCGGAAGCGGCGGCCGGATCCGCCAGTGGCGGGGATGCGCGCGTAACACAGCAACAGCAGTGGAAAGGCGATGCTGAGACCAATCGCAGCGGCTTGCGCCGGGCCCGGTAGCATGTTCATTGCGGAAAATCGTCCCGGACGCCTCTCAGGCCCAGCCAGAGCGGAAGTCTATAGGAGGTCGTATTTTTCCGGTCAAGTGAGCCCGGCGCCCCGCACTTGCGGTCGTCACGTGGGCGTGCGAATCCTGACCGGCGATGTCATCCCTGTCCCGTCCGAGCTTGCCTCCATTGCTGCGCGCGATAGCCATTCTGATCGTCGTGCTCCTGGTTGCACATGCGCCGATGCTCCTGAACGACGGCCTCTTCATGGACGACTGGCTGGTGCTCAAGCCGCGTCCGGACTATTTCGTCGACATTGATTTTCTGCTGAATGGCGCCGGTCATCCGATCTTCTTCAGCTACGACACGTTCGCGAACTGGACGGGCGCCCCGCTGGTCGTGATGGTATCGCTGGCGCTCGCCGGAATTGTCCTTGGCGCGGTGTGTCTGATGCTGACGGCGACACGGCTCGATCTGCTCGACCGCGCCGAGGCGGTCGGCTTCGCGCTGATCGTCTGGACCTATCCCGGCTATCAGCTGTGGGCGGGCAAGGCCAACGCGGTCTACGTTTTCAGCTTTGGGCTGCTGTTCATCGGTGCATGGCTGTTGACGCTCGCCTTCAGCGCCCGTGGCGCGCGGCGCGTGCTGCTCCGCGTGCTCGCCTCGCTGGTGTTCCTGCTGAGCTTCGCGCTCAACTCGACGATCGTGCTCTATGCCTTCGTGGTGCTCGGCCTGTTCGTTGCGATATGGCGGAGCGGAGACGCGGCGCACGGATTCGTTCGCCGTACGTGGCTCGCAACCTGGCGCTGCACCCTGGGCTATCCGGAATTGATGGTGCTTCCTCTGGTCTATTGGGGCACGCTCAATATCTGGTTCAAGCGGATTGGTGTGTACGCACAGCACTATGACGCGCATTTTCCGACGCTCGGCGAGTTGGTGCGGGGGTGGTCGGCATTCTTCGTCACCGGCTACAGGGACGTCGTGGCCCACGCGATCCGCGCCGCGATTCAGGTCCCAGCGCTATTCATCGGGGCTGCGGTCCTCGTCGGGGTCGTAGTGTTGCTGCTGCGTCCGGACACGAAGTCGACCGCGTCCAGAAGCGCGATCATCATGCCGCTCGCACTCGCCGTGGTCTTGTTCCTCGCATTGTCATCGCCCTATCTGATCTCCGGCCTGCGGCCGTCTTCCACGCATTTCTATGAGAGCCGTCACCTGTTGATGTTCGGCGTGCCGCTCGCGCTGACACTGCTTGCGTTCAAGCGACAGGCCGAGCGTTGGACCGGCCCCGGTGCCGCCTTTACCGCGATGTTCGGAGTTGGCTTGATCGTGTCGATCGGCATGCTGTGGAGCGACTACGTCTTCATGCAAGCGAGAACACTGAAGCAGCAGGCGCTGGCACGCGACCTTGCCAGCCGGGTCCAGCCGGCAGCGACGGTTTATGGGCTCGATGACGGCTTTTTCGACTATCCGTCACGGCATGTACCGTTCGGTCTCGCCGAGGTCACCGGCATGCTCCGCCTTGCCTGGGGCAATCAGCCCTTCTTCGGATTTGCTCTGCGTGCCGAGCGGCCCGACATCCTGCGGGGGATGGACGAGGCGCGGAAAGCTCCGGGAAGCGCGTTCCATCATTTCGATCCCACGGGACCGCAAGCGACGATCTCGCTCCAGCCGGGCCCTGCAGCCGCGCCGAACCAGACCTTGGTGCGGAAGTACTACGCGTGCCGGTTGCTGGCGCGCTGCGATGTTGCAGAGTTCCTGTCTCAGATTGCAGAGGTTACGATCAAGGTGGGCCCGATCGCCGGCGTCCTGCCGCTCGACGGCGCGAGCAAGAGTGTCACGCCTGGTCGCTAGCCCGCCGCTTCCAGACCGTCTCTGCAAGCGCGATGTCGGTCATCGAATCCTCGCCGGAGGCCAGGGGTATGCGTCGTTCGGCGATATCGGAAACGAAGGCGTCGGCCTGGCGCCGAAACGCCCAGCTCTTTTCACCCGTCAGCCGCGTGCTTTGAGCATCGTGCTCGACAATGACCTCCGCCTCTTGCTCGGCAAAGGGCGGCGGCAATTTCAAGCTCATCGCGCCGCGCTCAAAGTCGACCGTCAGTCCCTCGCGCCAGGCCCCCTCGGAGCCGTTCACGAGATCCAGCGTGCAAGCAATGCCGTCGAAGTCGAGGGTGATGCGCGCGGCTCCCGAAGTCTCGACAGAGCTTTCGGCGACCGTTGGCGACGATCCGAGCAGGTAGCGCGCCAGATTGATGATATGGCTAAAGACGTTCAGAAAATTGTCGTAGCCGGGGCGCATCGCGCGCGACATCCAGTCGGGACCATCCTGCCAGAGCTCGATCCCGTCCGGCCGTGCTTCGCCGGTCATCACGAAATTATCGCGTGATCGACCGGTGTCGCCGCCGAAGCACCAGCCCTTGGCGCGGACAACGCGTCCGAGCGACTGGTCGTTGCGCAAGCGCGTCAGCACCTCGAGCGCCCGAGCCACACCGGCATCGTGACGCTTCATGTAGCCGATGCTGTAGACGAGGTTTTGCTGCCGCGCCGCTTCGACCAGCAACGCAGCCTGAGCCGTCGTGTAGGCCATCGGCTTTTCCGACAGCACGTGGCGACCGCTGTTCAACGCGTCCAGCACGATCGGGCCGGTGGCGCGACGCTTCGTCACGACCACGACGGCGGACACCGCGCCGTCCGCGAGCAGTTCCCGATGCATGCCGTAGACCCGCGAGATGCCGAACTTCTGCGCTGCGGCGGCAGCGAGGTCCGGCCGTAGATCGGCGATCGCGACGACGCGGCAGGCGGGATTGGCAGCGAAATTGGCGAGGTGGCACATCTGGCCGACCATGCCCGTCCCGATGATGCCAATGCCTGGCCTCATTGGCTATGATCCCTTGAAGCGCTTCCGGATAACGAGGAAATGCGCCGGCTGTCCCCAGGTATTGATGAACGCCGGATCAGTCTGAGTGAGGGCAGCGACCGCCGACGCATCCCGTCGCCCGATCGCGCCGAAGATGCGATGGAAGCTGTCGAGCGTGGCAACGATGGATTCGATGTCGGAAGCATCGTCGGCGAGAATGTCCGTCGTCCGGATCGCCTCGCGTAAGGATGCAAGGCTCGCGATCACGCGCGGCAGGCTCTCGCCGAAGGGGGCGTCGATCATCGCGTCGACGTCGAGAACCAGCGTTTCGATCGATGCCGAAATTGCCGCCACGGCATCGGCCTTGCCGACCAGGTAGAGCTTGCGTCCGCCGAGGAAGCTGAGGCGGCTTCGGTCGAGATGGCGCGCCGCGCGCCGCAGCTTCTCGTCCGCAGAGAGAACCTTCTTGTGCCAGTAGACGTCCAGGCTGTCGCGATAGGCTGGCCACGCCGAATGGATGTCGAATCCCTGTTCATGCGCCGCCGTGCACAAGGTCGCCGCGTCGAGGAAGTACCGATGCCTCACGAACGGATTTTCGAGCACGTCCATCAGCCACGATTCGAAGCTGCGGGTGTGGGGGATACTGTTCCATTTCGCGTCGAACAGCGTCCGCGCCGTCCCCAGCGCAGGACGCCCTGTCAATGCCTTGCCGGCCGCATGGATTGCCTTGAGCGCGAGCTCGAAGAAGCCGCCATAGCGCTCGTAATACGACACGACGGCAAAACCATCCGGATTGAGCAGCCGGTGGAAGATGCCGAGCCAATTTTCGGTCGGCTGCACGGTGTAAATGAAACCTTCGGCATCGATGATGTCGTAGCGTCGCTCGCTGCGAAATCCTTCGACATCGGCCAACGCGAGTTCGCGCAGACGCTCGGTCAGGCCAAAATGCGCGAAATAGGCCTCAATTTTTGGATGCGCTTGCCGGTTCGGTTCGGCGAGCGTCATGTTCGCGCCCCAGCCGGCAAACACCAGGGCGTTCTCACCGGAATCAGGACCGAATTCGAGGACCTCCGCATCGCGGAACAGCCGCGGCGGCAGCACGAGCTTGTCTGAAATCAGCTCGCGCCGCTGGCTGGCGTATGCATCGAGTTCGGCGGCCGATTTAAAATTCCCGAACGTCGGTAGGACGTCCTGACGTTCGTAGTAATTGAAGAGCTTCTCGTCAGCCATGCCGCGTCCCTAAGGCCGCCTCGAGCCGGTCGAGCTCGCTCCAGATGTCGGAGGGCGCGAAGATCGAAACGATGTGCAGCGGCCGCTTCACATTCTCGCGCAGCCGACCGCTGACCTTGGCTTCGTTCTCCTGGTTCACGGCGAGGAGACAGACGAGCGGATCCGACTTGCTGGGGAGATCATCCGGCGAGCGGATCGGAATGCCGGTGCCGGGCAGGAACAAGCCCTGGCGCTCTTTCTGGTCGTCGACCGAGAGGTCGATGAGATCCGCCAGCTCGTGGGCATTGGTGAAGGTGCAGGCGCGGCAGCCGGCGCCGTAGATGGCGATCTCGGCACCATTGGCGCGGGCCTTGGCGAGGATCGGACGAAGGCGCGCGCCATATTCTCTCGCGCGCTGCCCAAATTTCTCGCCGACGCCGGACGGCGCAGGCGGCGGCGTCACGTCGGCCGCGGCAAGACGAGCTGCGATCGCAAGGCTGCCGCCGCTGAAATTGTATTTCTTCACGGACACCGCCTCGAAGCCGTGACGCGCCAGCAGCGCGAGCAGGGTCGGTTCGGTGAAGTAGCTGACGTGCTCCTCCCAGAGGACGGAGAGGTCACCCGCCGTCGACCCGGGCGCGAAATCAGGCACGTCGATGAACAGCAGTCCGTCCTCGCGCAGCGCGATCTTCACGCAGTCGAAGAAGTTCTCGAAATCGACGATGTGCTCCAGCACCTGACGCGAGACGACGAGGTCGAACTTGCCGGCCTGGGCGACCGCGTCGTGGCACAGCGTCGGGCTGATCATGTCGGAATAGACCTTGATGCCGCGCTCGCGGGCGATCTTGCCCGACACGGGGTTGGGCTCCACGCCCACGAGGACCTTCGCGCCGCGCTCGCGCAGCTTGTCCATGAACAGGCCGTCGTTGCATCCGATCTCGAACACGGACTGATGCTTCGAGAATTTTGCGATGGTGTCGAGCTCGTCGACTTGGTGCGGCTCCGGCTTCCAGCTGCTGAAATTGTAGTTGAACTGGCGATACAGGATGTCTGGATCGATCGGCTTGACGATCTGCGGCAGGCCACATTCGCCGCACGCCAGCACCTCGAACGGATACCGTTCTTCCTGCTCGTTTCGGCTATGCCGAAGCCGATGCGCAATCGGCATCAGTCCGAGGTCGATGACCGGACGCAGGTTGGTCGAATGGCAGAGGCGGCAATGGTCGGTCACGGCTTTGGCTCTTTGCAGGAACAGTTGTGAATCGGCGTCCCGAGCCATTGCGGCCCGCAGCTGACAGCCATTGCACGGCTATATAGGCCCCCAGCGTTCACCTCAATTGATAAGTTAGGATTCCACGCTGTCCGCGAGCATCTTGTCCGAAAACCGAGCCAGTTCGGCGGGATTTGCGATGACCATCTCGTGGGGGCCGACGGCTGCGAAAAACTTCCGGCGCCCGCCGTGGCTGTGCGGCATGCTGCTCCTCACTTTTGGCCAGAGTCCTGCTCGGACCGCCATGCGGCAAGTGCTGCAATACCCTCCCAATACTCTTTGCTTCCTCCGGTCATGCGACTGCGGTTCCGCAGCTCGGTGATTGCTGCAACTTGCGCGTCGCTCATTTCGACTCCCAATCCCTTCCAAGTCAGCAATATGTAGTCAGCTCCGGCATGGAGCACGTCTAGATTGCGCTGCATGCTGTCTGGATCGAAAAGCGGACTCTGCCCGTGCGCCCAGAAGTCCAACCTGTTGCTCTCGATGTAAAAGGCATTCACATTGTGCCGGCGCAAGGCGGCATTGCTGAGTGAGGACGGTCCGAGCAGAACATCTCCATAGTCCGGCAGGAACACGGGGTGGAGGGTGTCGACCACTCGGCCGGACGGCAGGAGAGGGGATTCGGCGCAGGTCGGCAGGAAACGCAGAGCGGAATTCACGGGCAGAATGTGCCAGTCGGATGGAACGTGGCGCGAGACCTCCCGACAGCGGCGCGGGTCCAGATCGTCAAAGGACGGGGAAGTGCCAACCAAGCCGATGCGGCCGGTGACATATGCCAAGGCACCTGCCACACGCGCGCGGGTTATCTCGCCCTGCGACCTTGCTACCACGATCGCAACCAGGGTCGCCAAACAGACGGCAACTGTCGCAGCTGGCAGGGAGCTGAAACGATCCTTGAATCGATATGGTCGAAAGACGCCAGCAAGGTGCACTATTACTAAAATAGCAATCAGAGGAGTTGCGACTGATCGGAAAGCCAGCATGCGCTCCAAACTTCCATGCGAAGTGAGAGTGATGAGGCAAACTATGGCGAGCAGCGAGAGCCCAAGGCCGACAACGAAGGGGCCATTCTTCTGTGGTTGCCGCACGTCAAGCAAGGCGGCGCATGCGACAATGAAAGCCGGGTACGCCCAGAAGTTCGCCGCGAGAAACAGGCCGGAGAGCACTATCCAGAAGCGACGCGCAGCGGCCACGATGTCGAGCATCGAAAATCCTGCATACTTGATGCCTTGCGCGTTGTTCACGTAGACCATGAGATCCAAGCTAGAGATTTGGCGAAAGCGCTCCACGTTGATGAGCGGCATGAACACGCCGATCGGATTGACCTCGGCGATGCCGAGATAGATCTGGTTGACCAGGAGGCTAAGAGCCGCTGTGCCAAGACCGATTGCGGCCACCAATAGCGGCCGCACGAAACCGCGCGGGCCGTGAGCAAACCACCCGGCTCCTGCTGCCGCCATCAAGAACGCTGCGGCGATGATTGCGGCCTGGGGGACCATGATCGCGATGGACATCACGGCCGGTACCAAGGCACGGAAGATCACGCGGACCTTTGTGGTGGCATAGAGCACCCCAGCCCAACACACAAACAGGAGGAAGGCCCCTGTCTCGTAGTGGAAGCGTCCAGTTTCCAGCCCGATAAAGCTCGACCACATTGCGATCAATGCCGCGCATCCCGGCAATATCCAGCCCGTTGTCAGCCGCGCCGCCATGCGATGGACCAACGCCGCGATGGACAGCAAGTAGACAACGGAGAGGATTTGATGAGCGATCGGACCTCCGAAGCTCACAAGCAACATGTCGGCCCCGTGGCCACGGCCGAGCAGGAACCAGAACAGTTTCGGTTCTTCGCGATCGAGCCAGAGGGTGTGTCGGTTCTGCAGGTCAGCGAGGAGCGGAAGATAAAGTTGCGGGATATCGCCGCGGGTCGCGTCGAGCACAACGCCCTTCACGAGCAGGAGTACGAGCGCGGATAAACCCAGTAACCCGATCAGCAGCCATTCGGCTGCCGTCGATGGTGCCCAATGGATGCGGGATGGCCGACCCAGATGCTGCGCAAGGTACCAGAAGACCAGGCCCGTTAGGAACGGGATGGTGATCCACGGGAACAGCAGTCCAGCCGCGCCAAGGAAGACGCCGATCAAACTGCAAAGAGCCGCGCCGCCGAAGAACTGCAGCACGAGCAAGTCAGCCGTGTCGAGGTAGATATCTTCGTCGGCGAGTGGGCGGACGAACAGGGCCCCCATTCCGATAAACGCGAGAACGACATAGGGAGCGAGGATGGCGAGACACAAGCTGTTCCACGCTGTCAGGTAGCCGCCGCTGAAAAATTGGACCTCGGGAGGAATCTTCACCAGAAGGCCCAATGCAGCGACGAGGAGCGGAGCTGTCATCAAGGCGGCGCGCGCGCTTGTTTGCCAGCGTGTGCTCCTCCAGGACGGGCATCTACCGAAACGCATGTGCATATCCTCGTGCACGATCGCTTTCCGTCGTCAAATCAGCAACCCCTCAGCGGCATTTGGAGAGTTGTTCGAGAGCCTTGAGATCTCTGCGCTTGTCGTTTGATGGCAGACCGTGCTTGATCGCCTCGAATGGTTCCACGCCATAAGCTTCGCGGTAGATATCTTTCGATCTTGTCCTCAGCGCCGAGATCTCGGCCTCAGCATCCGGACTCATCGGTTGATCGCCATTTTTCCACGTCAACAGCCAGTAGTCCGGGGTCTCCGTGCGAACAGTAAAGCGTTTCGGCAGTTCGTCTTTCCGAAAAAGGTCAGAGAACCCATTCAGCCAAAAATCGCAATTCTCCTTCTGGACATAAAAGAGATTCACTCCCAGCGCGCGAAGCGTGGCTTCTGCCGTGTCAGCGCTGCCCGCCGCGATCTTTCTGAAATCGCGCGCGACATCGCTTTCATAGGTATGAATGATCTTGCCTCGCGTGAGCAGGGGCGAGAAATAGCATGGCACCATCGCGCGATAGCCATTGAGAGGCAGAATGCGGTCAGAGCCCGTCGATTGCTGCAGCTCGTCACAGCGTTGCCAGTCCAGGGCGACACGCGGTAGCTGGCGAAGGGGACGTCCGCTTGCAAAAGCGATCGCCCCGTCATCCCTAAAGCTCTGCCAGGGATACCACACGGTTGTCCAGGCTGAGGCGATCAAGAGCGCCAGAACAACTACATCAGGAGCATGGCGCCCGACGAACCAAATCGGGGTCAGCCGGCGGACGATCAGCAGGCCCCAACAAGCGATTGCGACAGTTGCAAGCGGGAATAGGGCGTTGGCGTGAACGGATAGCCTGATCAAGCTCGGGATATTCAAGGTCATGTCCAGAAGGCGGACGCTGGCCAAGTAGGCGATGACGATGAAAAGCCCCGCGGGATTGGGCAATGTCCGCGACTTCGAGACATCGGAGGAATCGGGAAACAGCTTCCAGTCGGCGAAAACCACGGCCCAAGTCGTCACCGCGAGAAGAATAGCAACCAGGAGGACGGACTTGAGCTGCTTGAAGAAGGCGATCAATCCCGCATTGCTGAAGAAGTCGCTGACCTCCAGCGACTGCGCCAGAACGAAAAAATCCAGAATATCGAGGCTGCCGAATTCTGAGAAACGTTCTACCGACGCGACGCGCCGGAAGAGCGAGTACGGGTTGGTTGCCGGTATTCCCAGGTAGAGATAGTTAATAGAGAAGGCCAGTATGCATCCTGCGATCGCGCCCACCCCGAGCAGCGCGCCGGTCATGAGGCCGGATCGGTCTCGCTGAAGGGCCTTGGTGAGCATTCCCAATGCTGAGATCAACCAGACAAACGCGGCGTAGAGCGGATAGGAGGCGGTGATGGCAAAGGCGCAAATGCCGGCGGCAAGCCTGTCTCGGCGTTGGGAAGACCGAGTGACAACTAGCAGGAAATAGACGAAGAACGCCGCGGTCTGCAGATGGTACTTCCCGAATTCCATGGTGTGGAGACCGGGTGTAATGCTCGGCATCGTCTTGGGCCAAGTAAGGCCGAGGATGGCCAGGCCGAGTGCAATCGGTACCGCTGCGTCTTGCCACCGCCGTCCCAGAGCCTGCAATGGCAGGACGATGCGGGCGAGCTCGAAAATGACCGCGCCGATACCGACGAAGTAGAGAAATGAAACGATCTGGGCAACATGAGGCGGCAGAAACGTTGCCAGCCATAAGTGCAGTCCGTTTCCGTGACCAATCTCGAAGTCGGAGAAGACGGGGTTGTCTGCCGCGAGCCAAGTGCTGTGATTTCTCGCAACTTCCGCAAGATAGGGGGCATAGAGCTGCTGAACGTCGGTCGAAACGACGTCAGGCATGACGGCGCGATCCAGAAACACCATCGCCAGAACCCAAAGGCCGAGCAGCGATAGCGCGATCAGCGAGAAATTTGGCGCGAGCTTCTGCGGCTTCCAGACACTCCGCAGGTCCCACAACAGAAGTGCGATCGATAACCCGAGCACGATTTGCGGATAGAGAAGCGACAGAAAGCCAAGCCCAGATCCCGCCAATATCAGCGTGGCTGCACCAACGAAGAACTCGTCAACCCGCTGGGCGGGTTCGTGCTTGATGAGCGAGAAGGTCAGGCGGCCGGTCGCCATGATGAGCCAGCCAAGATACGGTGTCAGGACGATCCAGGCGACGACGTAGAAGCGCGTAGTCCAACCGCCCTCGAATAGCAACGTTCGGTACGTACCGGGCTGATTCAGGCACCAGATCGAGACAGCCGCAGGCACGAAGATAAGCACGCGCCACCGCCACGCCGCGAGGATGGTGGGCAATCGCACCTTGGCAGCTCCCATAGCTTGATCTTGTGCGATGTTGCCCATTGCTCGACCTATGCGGCGTCAGTCCGTTCGGCGACGGCTCTTGCCTGGTCCGCGCTGAAATTGGCACGCTCCGGTGCGGCCAGCCACACCAGGCCGCCAAACAGGCCCACAATCAGGCCGCCGAGGCCGAGCAAGACCGATATCGCGAGCGCCTTGTCGGATGCGATCCCGGCCAGGCCAAGCGCTGCAACCATTGCGCCTTCTCGCACACCCCATCCCCCGATCGAGATCGGAACCGCGGATGCCAGGATGACAAGCGGGACAAGAACGAATGCATCGAGCGGGGACAGCGGCGCGTCGAGGCCGATCGCAAGGATATAGCAGGCCGCGACCGTGATCAGGTGGATGATGATGGCAGCCGCGATCAGCGTTCCGCGCCCTTCAGCCGCCAGCGGAGCCCTGACTAGCATCGCAAACTGCACGATCCGGTCCGGCAGGGCCGCGATGATGCGGGGCGGCCAGCGATCCAGCGTGAGCAGGGCGACGAGGCCGAGACAGGCTAATGCGAGAACAATGACGATCGCGAACAGGAGCGAGCTATCGCTGATCCGTGGCAGCAGGAACGGCATTCCTGCCAATATGACGGCACCAAGCGCCAGCAGCGCAAGGAAGCGATCGGCTACGATGCTGCTGATCGTTGGCGACCATTGGACGCCGTCCCGCCGCAGCATCCAGATCCGGACCGCGTCGCCGCCAGCGGGCAGCACCTGATTGAAAAAAGTGCTCACCATGAGAATGCGCCAGCCTGCCGGCCAATCGAGGGCCACGTTCATGGCGCGGAGGATCAGGATCCAGCGGTGACAGAGCACGAAGGTCTGGGCGAACAGCAGCAGCACGGCAAGTGCCAGCATGTCCAATTTGACGGCGAGAAGATCGGCTTGCAGGGACGACAAATCCTGGGCCCGCAGCAACAATACGAGGATACCGATCGAGACCGCGAACTTGGCCAGAGTAACCAGTGCTTTTGCAGGCGGCTTCATCGGCTGGTGTCGTCCTCGATCATTCACGGCGGGATCGTCGAGCAGCGGTAACGGTCCGAGTCTATTTCCTCGCAAGATGCTCCGCGGCGAGGATACTAATTCTTGTGACGTAGTCCTGGACCGCGGCAGCGTCGCTGCCATCCGGGGCCCAGTCTGGAAATGCGGTGCGGGAGGGATCGAACGGGCCGGCGGTGGTTTCGTGAAACACCAGCCACTCCGAGGTGATCAGGATCGAGTGGAAGACCTTCTCGGGCATCCGGTAATAGCAGAGGGCGCCATGTCCGTAGGGCGCCATCTCGAGCACGTCGCTAATGCGGCCGTCGTCCTCGAAGATCACGACCTGCGCGGTGCCTTCGATCAAGTGAAACGATTCAGGTTTGCCAAAATGCTTGTGGGGCCGGACATAGGCCTCGCGATGATGCACGATCAGCATCTCATGCAGGCCGGACGAGGGATCCGGATGCGTGCACAACCGGCTGCGCAGGCGCGGGTTGCCGGCGGCGATGCGCTTCAGCTCCGCGATCGTGGCATCGTCCGCGGTGACGATGGCGTCATCCGAATAGTACACTTCCGGACTTTGCGCGCGCAACGAGGTCGGCCGGCGGAGGCCTGCCTCATTCGAAGAAGATGAACCCATGGTCGCCCCGGTACCCGCATTTGTCGTAGATCCAGGCCCATGTTTGCGGACCGTGGAAGCTGAGGCAGGTGAGCTGCCAGTAGAGGAGGTTCGCCTTCTCGCGCTCGTTGCGGAAGGACTCGACCATCAGATATTTCGAGGCGCCGCGTCCGACGCGTTCGATCTCCGACACCGCGCGGAACACGTCCTCGAGCGGAAGGTTGTGCAGCACGCCGAGCGACACGACGAGATCGAAGCTGTGATCGGCATAGGGGAGCTCGACGGCGCTGCCGACCTGGAGCAGCGGCCGCACCTCCTCCTTGGCGTTGGCGACGCCATACTCGGAGATGTCGATGCCGGCGATCCTGAGGTCGGGGACGAGCTGGGTGAACTCGTAGAGAAGGTAGCCTTTGCCGCAGCCGACGTCGAGCACGCTCATGCCGGGCTTGATGCCGTAGCGATCGATCAGGGTCTGGGCCAGCGGGCGCCACCGTCCGTCGTAGCGATAGCCGCCGTAGCCGTAGCGGCGATCACCATCCCAGTAATCGCGCCCCCATTGCCGCGCGATGGTGGCGGATTCCGCCTTGTCGTGCTCGACCACGCGCTGGACGTAGTTCCGCTTGGTCGATGCGTGCATCGGCTGGAGCAGGTTGATCTCGGTCATGTGGCCCAACCGGTCCGCGGCATCGTCACAGGATGGTTGCGAACTTGTTGACGAGCAGAATGTCCTCGACGGCCTGTATGTCTTTCCGCGACGCCAGCGTGATCTCCTCGACCGCTGCGTGGAGGTCGCAGCCCTCGCGCAGCACCCGGTCGTAGATCTCCCGCCGGCGCGCCTCGTCGGGCGGCAGCATGAAGATGCTGTAGAGAATCAGGCCCCGCAGCTGCGGCAGCTCGTCCAGAATGTCCTCGAGCACCATGTAGCTGCCGGGCATGGTGTGCTCGGCGGCGCTCAGCAGATAATGCAGGTTCTTTCGCCGCGCGTAGTCGCGGATCACGATGTTCTGGACGTGCTGCGGGGTACGGCTGCCGTTCAGCGGCCGGGCGCCGATGTAGCCGCGATGGCCGGTACGCTCAGCCATGGAAGCCTCCCGGCAGCTTGTATTGCATGCCGACCCGCGTCGCCGGGCGCAGCAGGATCGGCTCGAAGAACTCGCCGAAGCGCTTGTCCGCGTAGGGCGACATAATGCTCTTGAAGCGGCAGTTCATGCTCCAGCGCGTGCCGGCTTCCTCATTGACGCGATTGCCGTGCATCAGGGTCTGGTTGAACAGCATCACATGACCGTAGGGGATCTCGATGAAGGTCGCGTGCGGCTTGATCGACTTGTAGAGTTCTTCGGCGCTGCGCAGGCTGGCCATCCGGTCCTGCATCTCGCCGTTCAAGGACGGCGGCAGCAGATACATCGATTTGGTGCGGTGGACGTCGACCAGCGGCACCCACACCACGACCTCGAACGGCGAGTCGCCCGACCAGACGTCGGAATGGGTGGCGAGCAGCGAGGAGCTGTCGCCGGGAAGCTGGATGCTGAGATTGACGCGGCGCTGCATGCAGAGCTCGTTGCCGACGATGGTCTCGATCGTCGAGCGCGCCAGGCGGAAATAGGTCGGTCGGAACCAGGGTTCGGCGTTGAGGCCGTTGAAGACGTGCAGCCGCAGGCCGTTGAGATCACCCACACTCACGCGCGTGTGGATGGTGTCGAGCATGGCATAGGGATCGTTGCTGTGCGGCAGCTTCAGATAATCCGCCGCGAGCTCGGCGGCACGACGCTGGATCCGATCGAGCCCGGTGCGGTCGTCAGCCGGCGTGGTGACGAAGCCGTCGTCGATGAAGCGCTGCGCCAGCGCCTGCTCGTCGGCGTGCAGGAAGTCCGTGTCTGTCATGCAAAATACTCCCGGGCGGTCGCGCAAATATAGCTGATGTCGGAGGCCGAGAGGAACTGGTTGATGGGAAGCGTGAGGATCTGGTCTGCCTGCCGTTCCGTCACCGGGAACGCGCCGGGGCCATGACCCAGATGCGCCGCCGCCGGCTGCAGGTGGATCGGTATCGGATAGTGGATCGCGGTTTCGATACCTTTATCGCCAAGATATTTCTGGAAGTCGTTGCGACGGTCGGTCTGCACGACGAAGGTGTGGAAGGTGTTGAACTCGATGTTCCGGCAGGGCGGGATGAACAGAGGCAGGCCGGCGAGTTCGGAGCGGTATTGTGCGGCGTTGCGCCGCCGGCGTTCGATCACCGACGGCAGGTGGCGCAGGCGGATGCGCAGCACCTCGGCCTGCAGCGTGTCGAGCCGTGACACGATGCCCCATTCCTGGACGTCGCTGCGGTTGATCAGGCCGTGATTGCGCAGGCGGCGGATTCTCGCGGCGAGCTCGGCGTCGGCCGTGACGAGAAAGCCGGCATCGCCTGCTGCATTGAGATTCTTCAGCGGATGGGCGGAGAAACAACCGAACGTTCCGATCGTGCCGCTCATCCGGCCGTCATAGGTCGAGCCGATCGCCTGGGCGCTGTCCTCGATCACGCCAAGCGCGTGCTTGTCCGCGATCGCCATCAGCGGGGTCATGTCGGCCATGCGCCCGGTCAGATGCACCGGCATGATGGCCTTGGTCCGCGGGGTGACGGCGGCCTCAACCGCGGCCGGATCGATGTTCTGGTCCGGCAGCACGTCCGCAAACACCGGCGTGGCGCCAACCGCAATGATCGCCGCCGTCGATGCCACGAACGAATTCGGCGGCGTGATGACCTCGTCGCCCGGGCCGATGTTGAGCGCCCGCATGGCGAGGATCAGCGCGTCGGTGCCGGAATTCAGCGTCACGACATGCGGCGAGCCGAGATAGGCGGACAATTCCTCCTCGAGCTTCGCAACCGCCGCCCCACCGATGAAGTCGCCGCGCTGGAATACGCCTTCGACCGCCTGCATGATCTCGGCGCGCTCTTCCTCGAACTGCGCGGGAAGATTGACGTAACCGATGCGCCGGCGGCCGGTGTCAGCGTCCATGGCAGAACTTCCGAACGGTCTCGATGACGCGGTCCTGCTGCACACGCGTCAGATGCTGGTCGACGGGGAAGCTGATGACTTCCTTGGCGTGGCGGTCGGTAACCGGGAAGGTGCCGGGCGCGTAGCCGAGATGCTTCAGGCCTTCCTGCTGGTACAGCGGAATCGGATAGTGGATCTTGGCCTCGATGCCGTTGTCCAGGCAGTATTTGTAGAGCTCGTCGCGGTGTTCGGAGAACACCATGTAGAGATGATAGACGTGCTTCACGTTGGGCCGGCGCGGCGGGATGCGCAGGCCGGGCAGGCCGGCGAGGCCGGCGTCATAATAGGCCGCATTCTCGATCCGGCGCCGCGTGATCTCGCTGGTCTGGCCGATCAGCCAGTTGCCGACCACCGCCTGGAGGGAATCGAGTCGCGAATTGCAGCCGAGGATCGCGATCTCGTCGCGGTTCTTCATGCCGTGGTTGCGGATCAGGCGGAGCTTCTCGTTCATGCCGTCGTCATTGGTGACGACGACGCCGGCATCGCCCCAGACATTGAGGTTCTTGAGCGGATGCAGGGAGAAGCCGGCCGCGATGCCGTGGGTACCGGAGCGTTTGCCGGCAAACTCCGACAGGATGCCCTGGCAGGCATCCTCGACCACGGGGATGCTGTGGCGCTGGGCGATCGCCATCAGCTTGCCCATGTCGGTGACCTCGCCGGTGAGCTGAACCGGCATGATCGCCTTGGTCTTCTCAGTGATCGCGGCCTCGACATAGTCGACGTTCATGCAGAAGGAATCGTCGCAGTCGACCAGCACCGGCGTCGCGCCGGTCTCCGCGATCGCGCCGACGGTGGCGATGAACGTGTTGGCGGCGGTGATGACCTCGTCGCCATGGCCGATGCCGAGTGCCTTGAGCGGCAGCTTGAGCGCGTCGGTGCCCGATCCGACGCCGATGGCGTGACGCACGCCGATCAGTTCGGCAAACCGCTTCTCGAATTCGGCGACGGGCTTGCCCAGGGTGAAGTCACCGGTCGCGACCAGCCGGCCGATCTCGGCCAGGATCGGAGCGGGGTCGGCGAATTGCTCGAGCAGATAGGAATATCGAACGTCGTACATGTGACCCGTCAGGTGGAATGGAGTTGAGGAGAGGAGGTGCCCGACGCCGCGAGCGCATGCTCGATCGAGGTCGCAATGGCGTCGGCGGAGAGCCCGTGCTTCTTCAAGAGCGAGTCCTGCGAGCCGTAATTGTGCATGAAGCGGTCCGGCAGCGACAGACGCAGCATTGCCGGCAGACCGGAGCCGAGCTTGTCGATCAGCGTCTCTGCGACCGCGCTGCCGAGGCCGCCGGAGGGCACGTGTTCCTCCAGCGTTGCCACGAGCCTGGTGCCGCGGATCGCCTGCAGCAGTGCCGCGGTATCGAGCGGCTTCACCGTATGCATGTGCAGGATGCCAGCGCGAATGCCTTGCGCGGCCAGCAGGTCGGCCGCAGCGAGGGCGCGCTGAAGCATGATGCCGGTGGTCACCATGAGGACGTCGCCGGGCGGCCGCATCAGGATGGCCTTGCCGATCTCGAAGCCGTGCTCGGCCTTGGAGACGATGGCATCGCCGCCCTTGCCGAGCCGGATGTAAATCGGACCGTTCCAGTGCAGCGTCTGTTCCATCATGCGCGCCGCCTCGTCGGCGTCGCACGGGCAGATCACCGTCATGTTCGGCAGCGCGCGCATGATGGCGATGTCCTCAATCGCCTGGTGGGTGGGGCCGAGCGGCGCGTAGACGAGGCCGCCGCCATTGGCGATCAGCCGCACTGGCAGATTGTGCAGACAGAGGTCGACCGCGACCTGCTCATAGCAGCGCCGTGTCAGGAAGGTCGCGATGGTGTTGACGTAGGGCACGAAGCCCTCCATCGCGAGGCCGGCCGACATGCCGATGATGTGCGCCTCCGAAATGCCCTCGATCAGGTGGCGCTTGGGAAACTCCTTGCTCATCGCGCGCAGCGTGCCGGCGCCGGGATCGGAGCCGATGTAAAGCACACGCTCGTCGCGCGCGGCGAGCTTGTGGACCATGTTCATCGCTGTGTTGCGCATGGGGAGCCGATCAAAAATCGCCGACGGCGACGCGAATGGCGTCGAGCTCGCTGTCGGTCAGCTTGTTCTTGTGATGCCAATCGGCGTTGGATTCCGCAGCCGGAAGACCCTTGCCCTTGACGGTATGGCAGATGATCGCGGTGGGTTTGCCCGCAACGGCCGGGACCTGCTTCAGGACAGTGCGCAGGGTGCCGACGTCGTGGCCGTTGAGCTCCTGCACGGCGAAGCCGAAGCTGCGCCACTTGTCCGCGAGCGGCTCCAGCGGCAGGACGTAGTCGGTGGGGCCATAGCTCTGCAGCTTGTTGTAGTCGATCATCGCGACCAGATTGTCGAGGCCGTGCTTGGCTGCGCCCATGGCGGCTTCCCACACCGATCCCTCGTTGATCTCGCCGTCGCCGAGCAGCACGAAAGTCCGGTGGCTGCGCTCGCGCATGCGTGCGGCAAGCGCAAGGCCGACACCGATCGACAGGCCATGCCCGAGCGCGCCGGTCGATGCCTCGACGCCCGGCACCATGCCGTATTCGGGATGTCCGCCCAGAATGCTGTCGGGCCCGCAAAAGCCTTCCAGCTCCGACAGCGGGAAGAAGCCGCGATCGGCCAGGAGCGCGTAGAGCGCAAGACAACCGTGTCCCTTGCTGAGGATGGCGCGGTCGCGATCGGGATCGCGCGGATTGTTCGGATCGATCCGCAACACGTCGTCGTAGAGCACGCGGACCATCTCGATCAGCGACAGGGCAGGTCCGACATGGCCGCGTCCCGCCGAGCGGACAGAACCGAGGACCAGGCGGCGCAAATAAAGACTGCGCTCGTCCAGCGTGCAGGTGAGAGCGGCTTCAGCGTGGGGTGAGATCTGGATCACGTTGGCAAATCGTTTGGTGGAGCCGGCGGGCTTTGTCGAGCTGGCCGGCAAGGCGGACCGTCAGATCGCCACCTTGCGCAGCCAGGGCGCGCCGGGAGCGGCTTTCCGGCAAATAGGCATTCAGGACAATCAGGCACCAAATCGCCCCAAACACAGGATACAGTACGTCACGGCGGATCGCAAACGCGTCATCCCCAGCTTCGAAGGCGCGCGAGAGCCGTTCGATCAATCGGTTCGCGTCGGCCTCGGGCAGACTGCTGCCGGGGTGGATCGCGGTGTCGGACACGAGCTTGACCGGATCGTCCCAGCCGAAATATTCGAAGTCGATGAAGCGCAGTCTGCCGTCGTCGGCACGCAGTGCGTTGTGCAGTCCGAAATCCGACGGGCTCAATGCGCGATGGGCGGGCGCGAGGTCCGCGGCGGGATCCAGGCCCAGTTCCGCATAGCGTCGACGCAGTTGCCGGATTGCGATGGCTGTGCTGGGGACCAGGCTGTCGTCCATGAACGCACGCAGATCCGGATGATCATCCGAGGCCCGCCTCAGTCCGTCCAGGCGTTGCTCGTACTGGGCGATGGCTGCCTCGGGCGAAAAAATGCTGGCTGACGCGTTCCGCAAAGTCCGTGCGCCTTCAGCGTTACGCAGCTTCTGCAGCTCGATCAGGAAATCGGCCAGCTGGTCGGCATCGTCGTGCTGGGGACGCAGGACCGCGGCGTCACCGTCGAACCATTGATACAGCGCGCAGAATGCAGTCGGGTCTTTCGCGATGGGGCGCGGCGTCGATGTGATGCCGTGGCGCGACAGAAACGAGAGCGCGTCATATTCCTGTCCCAGGCGATCGCGCCCGTCGGACGGATAGTGCTTGAGGGCGAGGGGCGGCCCCTCCGCCATCTCCAGCCGAAATACTCTGTTGTTGCCGCCGGACCGCGCCGGTTGGGCGGTCGCCACCCGTGCCCCGGAGAGGCGGCCGCCGATCGAGACCGCGTCCTGTGCGCTGATGTCCGGCTCGCTCATTGTGCGAACACTCCGCGGTGGATATCGGCCCAGGTCGCGATCGGTTCGCAATGTCCGGGATGGGGAGGCCGGGACTGCGTGAACAGGATCGATCGCGTCGTCTTCGGAAAATGCGGCTGCTCGAAGACATCGACGAGATCGTCAATGAAGATATCGAGCCGCAGGCTTGCGAGCCGCTCGACCTTGGCCGCCAACGTGTCCTCGAAATAGATATTGCCCACGATCAGCGCCGCGTCGGCGGCGTCGATGAGACCCGCTCCCCTCAGCCAGCCGCGCGCGGCCTCGCGCAAGTCGACGCGGTCGGGATCCTGGTGGCCGAACTGCGTCTTGTGGCTGACGATGTAGACGCTCGCGCCGGCCTTGCGGCATGCGGCGAGGAACTCGCGCACTCCAGGAAAGATCTCGGCGCCGCCAATTCCCTTGCCGTAGACGAAGCCCTGCAGCCCTTGCCAGGCAAGCTCGCCGCCGGCGCGGGATCGCAGATAGTCCCGTACGTCGGTCTTCGGCCCGTCCCAGCTCTCCGGCACCAGCCCGCGCTGGCGCGCGGCGGCGGCAAAGACCTTGTCGTAGCAGATGATCGTATTGTCGAAATCGATGCCGATCCGCACGCCGCTCACTTCAGGCTGATGTTCTGCATCATCTTGATGTTGAAATACCTGGGATCGTTGAGCGAGTTCGGCAGGCGGCCGGCCTTGAAAGCATCCACGAGGCCAGACACGGCCTGTTCGATCGTGTGTGTCGGCGCAAATCCGAGCTCGCGGCGGATCTTCTCCGAGGAGACGTGATAGGAACGCAGATCGTCGGTCGGCTCGACGGCCACGTCGACATTGTTTCCGACCACTGATTTGACGATGTCGGCGATCTTCATCAGCGAATGGTTTTCGTAGCCGATGTTGTAGGTCTTGCCATCGATTTTGGCGTCATCCTGCTGCAGCAGGAACAGATAGGCTGCGGACATGTCCTCGATGTGCAGGTTTGGCCGCTTCTGCGTTCCGCCGAACACACGGATGCGGCCGGTGTTGACCGCCAGATTGGTCAGGATGTTGACGACGACGTCGAGCCGCTGCCGCGGTGCGTAGCCGCAGACGGTGGCGGGACGGACCGTGCAGGTGACGAAGCCGGACGCGGCCTCGTCGGCAAGATCGGTCTCGCACATCGCCTTGAATTTCGAGTAGTCCGTGAGCGGCTCGCAGGACAATTCCTCGGTCACCTCGGCCTCGTCCTTGATGCCGTAGACGCTCGAGGAGGAGGCGTAGATGAAGCGCTTGATGCCCGCCTTCTTCGCGGCGCGCACCATCGGCCGGAAGCAGTCGTAGTTGATGGATTTGCCGAGCCCCGGGTCCAGCTCGAACGAGGGGTCGTTCGAGATGCAGGCGAGGTGGATCACCGCGTTGTTGCCGCGCAGGGCCTCGTTGATCGCGGTCTCATCGCGGATGTCGCCTTTGATCAGGCGCAGGTTGGGATTGTCGCGGACGGCGTCGAAGACGTTGTCGCCGTACATGAACAGGTCGAGCACGGTGACCTTGTGGCCCGCCGCCAGCAACCGAGGCACCAGCACGCTGCCGACATAGCCGGCGCCGCCGGTGACCATCACATTCCATTTCTGACCAATCACTGTCGCTCTCCGGAATTTTTCTTTTGCGCTATTTCAACAATGCGGTGACGAATTTGACCAGCGGGGCCTTTTCGACCGAGCTGCGGTGACCGACGATGCCGACCTTGATCGCGCCTGCCGCATTGCCGATGAAGGCCACATCCTCGATATTGCCGCCGGCCGCCACCAGCGGTGCCGTAATCGTCAGGAAGGCATCGCCCGCACCGACGGTGTCGACGACGGTCTTGGTGAAGGCGGGTACGCGCGCGACGCCGGTCTTCGACGAGAAGGGGTAGCAGCCGAACGAGCCGTGCGTGATGATCATGTTGTCGCAATTGATCCTGCCGTGCAGGCCGTCCTCGATCACCGATGCGATGTCGTTGAACTTGTCGGTGGCCGCCAGGCGCGCTTCCGGTGCGTCGATGCAGATGTAGTCGGCCCGCGGATACTTCGTGATCAGGTTGTAGCCGTGATTGCCGCTGTTGCTCTGGGCGTTGACTGCCAGGAATCTCGAGTTCGCAATCAATGTGTCGATCGTGCTGGATGCGATCATGCCGTGGCCGAAGTCGGTGACGATGACCACGTCCGCACCGCGCACGCGCTCCGCGGTGACCTCGTCGATCTCCTTCCGCTGGGCCTCGCTCACCGGCGTGTCGTTCATGGTGTAGACCTCGAACAACTTGTGCAGGTAGCCGAGCTCGACGTAACGCAGCTTGCGGGTCGTCGGGCGGTTCTCGACGCGGATCGGCGTCAGCTTGACATTCGGGCGGACATGCGCGCGCAGGAATGCCTCGGGATAGTCCTCGCCGCCCAGCGTCGTGACGACCTCGACGGACTTGCAGAAGCTCGCGACGTGGTTTGCCGCCGCGATCACGCCGCCGGCGAATTGCTCGCGGTTCTTGAAGAGAGTCGCGACGATGTTCTCCTTGGAAGCCTTTCCAAGTGCCGTGACATATTGGTACTCGTCGATGATGGTATCTCCGACCAGCACGACGTGCATGTCCTGGATCTTGTCGATCAGCTTCAGCAGGCGTTCGGCGCCGCCGCCTTCGCGCACCTTCTGGAGGTAGTCGCGCAGAGGGGGATCGTAGATATCGAAGTAGCGGTTCAGCAGCGACGACGAGCTGAAGGTCACGTCGCGCGTGAAGACGATGCGGCCGCCATGGCGCTCGACGGCCTCGCGCTCGGTGGCGATCTTGCCGGTGACGTCATCTTCAGGGTTTTCGTAGTCCGAGCCCTTCACATAGATGTCGGGGCGGACGGTATCGAGGACCGGCTCGGCGCTGGAGGTCCGGTTGACGCCGACCCAGTCGACCGTGCCGAGCGCGGCCAGCATCTCGGCGCGCATGTTCTCCGGAAAGATCGGCCGTCCCGGGCCTTTGTTGACATAACGGTCAGCGGTGATGGTCACGATGACCACGTCGGCCTCGTTGCGCGCCGCCAGGATGTGCCGGACGTGGCCGAGGTGCACCAGATCGAACACGCCGTGGCAGAGTGCGACGGTCAGGCCCTCTGCCTGCGCGGCGCGCGCAATCTCGCCCAGCTCATCGATCGTCTTGATCTTCTCGTGCGGTGCCGGATGGCCGGTCGGCTTGTCTGTCGCAGCATTACCCATGTGAAATACCCAAAGCGCCGGTAGGTCTCAGGTAGCCGGCCCCGAAATGATCGGCTGGCGGCAAATCTCGGGGGTGAATGAGCCTGCTCAACGGCTTGCCTTCTGCGGCGTGGCGTTGTCGTCACCGAGATATCTGAACCAGTCCTTGGTGGCGTCGGCGATCTTGTCCACCGTCCACAGGGGAGCGTCCTTGTACTGGTCCATCGATTTCAACATCGTGGCGACGCCGTCCTCGAATTTCACCTTTGGGGTCCATTTCAAGACCCGTTTGATCTTGGTGATGTCGGCGTAGGTGCAATCGGGCTCGCCGGGACGCTTGGGAATGTGGACCTTGTCGCCGCCGAGGAGCTCGACCAGCCGGTTGACGCTGTAGGTGTTGTCCGAGCCGACGTTGAATATCTCGTGCGAGACATCGGAGCGCGCGGCGGTCACGAAAGCATCGGCGACATCGCTGACGAAGGTGAAGTCGCGGGTCTGCTCGCCATCGCCGACCACCGTGAAGGGCTTGCCTGCGAGCTTCTGCGCCATGAACACGCCGAACACGGCGCCGTAGGTGCCGGTGGTGCGATGGCGCGGTCCGAACACGTTGAACAGGCGCAGCGCCACGGCAGGCAGTTTGTAGACCTGGCACCAGTGCATGACGCACTGCTCGCCAAGATTCTTGGTGAGCGCGTAGGGATACATCGGCCGGATCTCGGCGCTCTCCGGCGTCGGATAGACGTCCGGAATGCCGTAGCAGGACGACGACGCCGCATAGACGAAGCGGCTGACGCCCGCGTGCCGTGCCGCCTCGAGAACGTTGACCGTGCCGTCGACATTGGCGCGATGATAGGGGATCGGCGACTCGATCGAGGGAACGATGTCGGCCAGCGCGGCGAGATGGAAGACCCAATCCACACCGTGGAAATACGGTTTGATCGCTTCGAGGTCGGTGACGTCCGCCCGCACAACCCTCAACTGGCTCGAACCGGCGCGCCCGGCGAGATTTTCGGCGCGTCCGATCACGAAGTTATCGAGCGCTGTGACGTCGTGGCCGTCATCGAGCAGGCGATCGACGAGGTGACTTCCGATGAAACCGGCGCCGCCAGTAACGATGCATTTCATGGGGAACATCCGTGACGCGAATGCCCAGCGAAACAGGCTCGCCAATGTTGAGTGAAACCCGAAAGCCGACTACCAGCCGCTCGCAAACTTTGCAAGTATTATACCTTTGCAATCCTTGGTAAGAGCCGGTATCACCCGATCATGTTGCAATCGAGCCGCCAGCCTATGCCTGCCGAGTCCGTCGATCCCGATCACAAGGCCTTCCTCGACGATTACGTGGGACGTCTGCATCGCGCGACGGCGGTGGACGACGGTATTTTTGCCAGGATCTCCGCTACGCGCACGTCATGGTTGCGCACGCGAGAGCAGGGCGGTCGCGTCATCTTCATCGGCAATGGCGGCTCGGCCGGCATCGCCTCGCATCTGGCGATCGATCTGGCGAAGAATGCGTCGGTGCCTGCACTCTGCTTCAGCGATGCGAGCATGATGTCGTGCCTCGCCAACGATTACGGGTTTGAGGACTGGATCGCGCACGCAGTGCGGCTGAATGCCCGCGCCGGCGATTGCCTCGTCGCGATCAGCTCGTCGGGACGTTCGAAGAACATCCTCAATGCGGTTGCGCAGGCGCGCACGATGAAGCTCGACGTGATCACGCTGTCGGGCATGAACGCGGACAATCCGCTGCGCAATCTCGGCGACGTCAATTTCTGGGTGGACAGCCGCAGTTACAACATTGTCGAGACCACGCACCAGTTCTGGATGATGGCCGCAATCGACCTCGTCATCGGTCGTGCGGAATATCCGGCTTCCTGAGGCGGGCATCTGATGCAGTCGCGATTCAAGCATGCGGCCCTGTTCTCGGTGAAGGTGCTGCTGTCGATCGCTGTGCTGGTCTACATCGCGCGCGGGCTCGACCTGCGCCAATTGCGAACTCATATCGTCTCGGTCGATCCGTTCCTGTTCGTCGTCGCGCTTGCGCTGATCTTCTTTCAGACCTTCGTGCTCAACGGCCGGTGGGAGCTGATCATGCGCGCGCTCGGCGTGTCGTTGGACTGGCTCGCGGGCTGGCGGATTCTCATGATCAGCCTCTGGTTCAATCAGGTGTTGCCGTCATCGGTCGGCGGGGACGCGGTGCGGATGTGGCTGCTGCGCCAACGTGGCGTGCAGTGGTCGGAGGCGGTCAAGGGCGTTGCGGCAGACCGCTTCACGGCGTTGATCGGGCTCATCGTGCTGATGGTGGCCGGACTGCCGTTTCTGCTGTCCCGCGTGTCCAATCAGGCTGCGATCCTGGCTATCGGCGGACTGACGCTGGCGGGCGTCGCCGGCACCGTGGTCCTGTTGACGCTCGACCGTCTGCCGAAACGCCTCATCGCGCTTCCCGCGATCGCAAGCTTCGTCCGGTTCGGAGCGCTGGTCAGGTTTCTTCTCCTGCAGTCCGAGCGCCGCGCGCTGCTTTTCGGATCGGCGCTCCTCATCCATCTCGTGACCGCGGCGGCCTGCTATGCCTTGGCGCGCGGTGTCGGAGCGCAGCTCTCGATCCTGGACGCCGGCATCCTGATTCCGCCGGTGGTGCTGTTGACGGCCGTCCCGATCTCGATCAGCGGCTGGGGTGTGCGTGAGGGGGCGATGGTCGCCTGCCTCGGTCTGGCGGGTGTGCCCTCCGAAGAAGCGCTGTCGGTGTCGCTTCTGCTGGGGGCCATCAGCGTGATCATCGGGCTCGTCGGCGGCGTGATCTGGCTCGCGAGTCCGGAGCGTGGCTCGTACTCGGCGGACAAGGCGGCCCAGGCGGCGGAGGAAGCTCCCAGCTACGGGCTGAGCAAGGAAGCCTCGAGCCACCCATGACCCGCTTGAGCCCATTGCCGATCTGGTCTTCACAGGGTGGGATTATCTCACTCGCTCGCGTATCTTATCTTTCGGTTCCACGATGAAAAACCTGTTCTACGTCCGCCATACCTGCCGCCTCTGTCATTCGGAAAACCAGGAGCTGGTCGTCCCGATGGCAGGCATGCCCATTGGCACGCCGAACTTCCAGGTGCCGAACGCCAGCGTCGACGATCCCGTCTTCCGGGCTGCGGTACCGATGGCGCTGCATCTGTGCAGGGACTGCGGCCACCTCCAGATTCTCCATGTCGGCAATCCGGACATCCAGTACCGCAACTACGTCTATACCACCTCGCTCTCGCTCGGCCTGAGGGAGCATTTCGCAGGCTACGCCAACGACGTCGTCAGCCGCTTCGGCATCGCGCCGGGCTCGCTGGTCGTCGAGCTCGGCAGCAACGACGGATCGCTGCTCGGCTTCTTTAGAGAGCGCGGCATGCGGGTGCTGGGTGTCGATCCCGCTGTCGACATCGCGCGGCGCGCAACGGAAGCGGGGATCGAAACCATCGGCGATTTCTTCACCGATGCCATCGGGCGCCGCATCCTGCAGAGCCACGGTGCTGCGAGCGTCGTGATCGCCAACAACATGATCGCCAATGTCGACAATCTCGATCCGCTGGTGATCGGGGTTCGCGACGTGCTTGCGCCGGACGGATTGTTCGTGTTCGAAACGCAGTATGGCGTCGACGTGACCGAGAAGAATCTTCTCGACACCGTCTATCACGAGCATCTGTCGTATTTTAACATCAAGCCGCTGATCCGTTTCTTTGCCCGGCTCGGCATGGAGCTGATCGACGTTCAGCACATCTGGACCAAGGGCGGCTCGATTCGCGTGACCGTGCAGCGCGCCGGCGGCGCCAAGAAGCCGTCGGCGGAAGTCGCTCGTTTCGTTGCTGAAGAGGAGCGGCTCGGCGTCGATCAGCCGGCCTATTATGCGCCCTATGTGAAGAGGATTGCTGCCATCCGCGACGAATTGGTCGCGATGGCCGACGCCGCCCATGCGCGCGGGCAGCTCGTTGCCGGCTACGGCGTCTCGGTCGGCACCACGACCCTGCTTCCGCAGTTCGGCCTGGAGAACAAGATCGACTTCCTGGTGGACGACGACCCCAACAAGGGGAACGTGATGGCCGGCCCGGGGTACGACATTCCGATTCTGCCTCCGACCGCCCTTTACGAGCGCAAGCCCGCGTTCGTCGTGGTCTTCGCCTGGCGCTATGTCGACCCGATCCGGGCCAAGCACGCCGGCTATTTCGCCGAGGGCGGAAAGTTCGTGGTGCCGCTGCCGGGCATTTCCATGGTCGATCGGGCCGACTGACGTTGCAGGGCTGCTGATGGCCTCCCTGAGGATAGCGCTTTGCGGGCGGTGGATAACCCCTTGATCCACATGACCTCTGCACGGCCGTCCGGGGTAGGGCGGCTTGTCCGCGCGAACTCTCTATACCTTGACCTTTGGCCGCATCCGCAGTAGATACCCCGCACTCGCAGCCGGCCCGTTAGACGCGGATTTCCGGCGCGGCTTTGAAATCCCCGAACAATCGAGCCCGGTTTCCGGCTCATCCTTCGAGACAGAGGGTTGGGCCAACGGCGGCTGTTCGGATCCCTGAAATTCATTTTGCGTCTGTCGACGGACGTTGGACATCAAACGATGGCAGTCAGCCCGTTCAAGTTCTTGCAGGAAGTGCGTTCGGAGACTGCCAAGGTCACTTGGCCGACCCGCCGCGAGACCACGATCACCACCATCATGGTGTTCGTCATGGTCGCGGTCGCCTCGATCTTCTTCTTCGCCGCCGACCAGATCATCCGTGTTCTCATCACCTTCCTTCTGGGCATCCACTGATGGCTACAGCAACCGCTCAACTGTCCGACAAGCGCTGGTACATCGTCCACGCCTATTCGAACTTCGAGAAGAAGGTCGCCGAATCGATCCGCGAGCAGGCCAAGCAGCGCGGGCTCGAGGAGCTGTTCGAGCTGGTGCTGGTTCCGACCGAGAAGGTCACGGAAGTGCGCCGCGGCCGTAAGATCGACGCCGAGCGCAAGTTCTTCCCGGGCTACGTGCTGGTGAAGATGAAGCTGACCGACGAGGCGTTTCATCTGATCAAGAACACGCCCAAGGTGACGGGCTTCCTCGGCGCGGAGAACAAGCCGATGCCGATCTCGGAAGCCGAGGCCATGCGCATCCTGCACCAGGTGCAGGAGGGCGTGGAACGGCCGAAGGCGTCGGTGTCGTTCGAGATCGGCGAGAACGTGCGCGTGGCCGACGGCCCGTTCGCCTCGTTCTCGGGTGTGGTCGAGGAAATCGACGAGGCGCGCTCGCGCGTGAAGGTTGCCGTGTCGATCTTCGGCCGCGCCACGCCGGTCGAGCTGGAATTCGGTCAGGTCGAGAAGGTCTGACCGGGTAAGGCGTGAGACTTCGGTCTCACGTGACAAGAGGCCGTGGGAGGACGAGGGCGGTTGCCAGCCGCACATCGATCCCGACCACGAACCTGAAACCGCCGGCAACTGCCGGCACAACAGGAGTTATACATGGCAAAGAAAGTGACCGGATACCTGAAGCTTCAGGTCCCGGCCGGTGCGGCGAATCCTTCGCCCCCGATCGGTCCCGCGCTCGGTCAGCGCGGTCTCAACATCATGGAGTTCTGCAAGGCGTTCAACGCCCAGACCCAGAAGGAAGAGAAGAACACCCCGATCCCGGTGATCATCACCATCTATGCGGACCGTTCCTTCACCTTCGAGATGAAGACGCCGCCGATGTCCTACTTCCTCAAGCAGGCTGCCAAGATCCAGTCCGGCTCAAAGGCGCCGGGCCGTGACAAGGCCGGCAAGGTGACCAAGGCGCAGGTGCGCGAGATCGCCGAGAAGAAGATGAAGGACTTGAATTGCGACACCATCGAATCGGCCATGAAGATGGTCGAGGGCTCTGCCCGTTCGATGGGTCTGGAAGTTGCGGGGTAAGCGGCTATGGCAATCGGAAAGCGTTTGAACAAAGCCCGCGAAGGCATTGACCGCGAAAAGCTTTACCCGCTCGCGGACGCCATCAAGATGGTCAAGGAACGCGCGAAAGCGAAGTTCGACGAGACCATTGAGGTCGCCATCAATCTCGGCGTCGATCCGCGTCATGCGGACCAGATGGTCCGCGGCGTCGTGACCCTGCCGAACGGCACCGGCCGTACACTGCGCGTCGGCGTGTTCGCCCGCGGCGCCAAGGCCGATGAGGCCAAGGCTGCCGGTGCCGACGTCGTCGGCGCCGAGGATCTGGTCGAGAAGGTGCAGAACGGCTCGATCGATTTCGACCGCTGTATCGCCACCCCCGACATGATGCCGCTGGTCGGCCGTCTCGGTAAGGTGCTCGGCCCGCGCGGCCTGATGCCGAACCCGAAGATCGGCACCGTGACCATGGACGTCACCGGTGCGGTGAAGGGCGCCAAGGGCGGCTCGGTCGAGTTCCGCGTCGAGAAGGCCGGCATCCTGCAGGCCGGTGTTGGCAAGGCCTCGTTCTCCGAGGAGAAGCTGGTCGAGAACATCAAGGCTCTCGCCGACGCTGTCTCCAAGGCGAAGCCGGCTGGCTCCAAGGGCACCTACATCCAGCGCGTTGCGGTGTCCTCGACGATGGGCCCCGGCGTGAAGGTCGAGCCGGGCACCATTCTCGGCTGAGGTTTGGAAATTGCATGAGGTGAGGGGCGGAATTGGGCAACCGATTCCGCCCCTCGTCGTTTGTGGCGGCGCTCTCCGGAAACAAGAACAATGGCTGACAAGGTCCTGATCTATTCGCGCTTTCCCAAGAGCATGATGGCGCGTTTCGCCGAGCGGTTCGAGCTGCTCGACACCGGCGGCAAGCCCGCGCGCGAGGTGTTTTCGGCCGACGACCTCAGCGGCATCCGCGCGATGCTGACGGCGGGCGGCACCCCGCTCGGCGCGGAGGCGATGGACCTATTTCCACAGCTCGGCGCCATCGTCTGCTATGGCACCGGTTATGACGGCGTCGACCTGAATGCGGCAGCCAGCCGCAACATCGCGGTCGGCCACAGTCCCGGCGCCAATGCGGCTTCGGTTGCCGACATCGCGATGACCCTGATGCTGGCGACGACGCGGCGGATCCTGGTGGCCGACCAATATGTCCGCAGCGGAGATTGGGCAGCCTCTAAACAATCGCCGATGATGCGGCCGCAAGCGGGCATGCCAGGCCGCCGCATCGGCGTCTACGGCATGGGCGAGATCGGCCGCAAGATCGCCGCCCGCTGCGCCGCCTTCGAGAGTGAGGTCGGCTATTTCAGCCGCACCAGATACGATCTGCCCTATCAGTATTTCCCGTCGCTGGAGGCGCTGGCCGACTGGTGCAGCGTGCTGATGATTGCGGTGAGGGCAGGGGCCGAGACCCAGCATGTCGTGAATGCCGATATCCTTGGGCGACTCGGCGCGGACGGATATGTCATCAACATCTCCCGCGGCTCCGTCATCGACGAGAAGGCCCTGATCGCGGCGCTCACCGACAAGACCATCGCCGGCGCCGGCCTCGATGTCTTCGAAAAGGAACCGCACGCTCCCGACGCCTTGACCGCGCTGCCGAATGTGGTGTTCGCCCCGCATATCGGCGGCCACACCCTGGACTCGCACGTCGCCATGCAAAACTGTGTCCTGGCGAACCTGACCGCATTTTTCGAGGGCGAGCCGCTGCCTTACGCCGTCAAATCGGCCTGAATCGGCCCTTGTGGGGTCATATCAAGCCCTATCGGCAATCGATTGGAACTGGTGTGAATTTTGCTCTTGGCAAGCGGGCCCTGAGCGGTTAAAGAACCGCCTCCGGACGTGCCTGCCTCGGCTGGCGCGTCCGTGCACGCATTCCGAAAACCCGACACGACAGGAGATCATTCCTTTTCAGGACGTCCGCAAGGATTTGCTTGAAAAGGAAGGAAAATCCGTCGGTTGGTTGGGATGCGGGCAGAGGTCGGGCGGTTCGCCGGCTGACCTTGTCCTGTCCAAGACTGCAGGCGCCCGCGGGAAATTTCGATTTCTCAACGGCTTAATCGCATAGCCTGCATAGACGGGTGAAGACCGGATTTCACTTCGCACCCAGCTTTAAGGGCTGGCTTTGCGAAACGAGTCTGGTTCGGACCTCGACACGCCGTGGGCTTCTTAAGAGGCTCCCGGAGGGCAGGCTTTGAATTGTCGTCTTGCCCGGCGTGTCCGATGGGTTTTTGACCCGGAGGTTCAGGTTTGGGCGGGACGATGGGTGCAACCCGGCGGTCCCGCTTCTCGCGATGACCGCCAACCGGAGAGAGCTTGCTGTGGAACGAGCGGCAAAAAAGGAAGCGGTCGAACAGCTCAATGAGGTCTTCAAGACCACGAGCGTCGCGGTCGTTGCTCAATATTCCGGCCTCACCGTCGCCCAGATGCAGAAGCTGCGCCAGCAGATGAAGCAGGCGGGCGCTGCGGTGAAGGTCTCGAAGAACCGTCTCGCCAAAATTGCTCTTGAAGGCACTGACGTCGTTGCCATCGGTCCCATGCTGAAGGGGCCGACCGTGATCGCCACTTCGAACGATCCGGTAGCGGCGCCGAAGGTCGCCATCGAATTCGCCAAGGCGAACGAAAAGTTCGTCATCGTCGGCGGATCGATGGGGAAGACCGTCCTGAATGTCGACGGCGTGAAGGCGCTTGCCTCGCTGCCGTCGCTTGACGAACTGCGCGGCAAGATCGTCGGCCTCATCGTGGCCCCGGCGACCAAGCTGGCCCAGCTCGCCAACGCGCCCGCGGGCAAGCTCGCGCGCGTCATCCAGGCTCATGCCTCAAAGGGCGAAGCGGCCTGACGCCCTTCGCAAAACTCAAACCCGAACCAGACTTACACGTAAGGAAACTGAACAATGGCTGACTTGCAGAAGATCGTTGACGACCTCTCGAGCCTCACCGTGCTCGAAGCTGCTGAACTGGCAAAGCTCCTCGAAGAGAAGTGGGGCGTTTCGGCTGCCGCGGCTGTCGCCGTGGCCGGCCCGGCTGCTGGTGGCGGCGCTGCCGCTCCGGCGGAAGAGAAGACCGAGTTCACGGTCGTTCTCGCCAGCGCCGGCGACAAGAAGATCGAGGTCATCAAGGAAGTCCGCGCTATCACCGGTCTCGGCCTGAAGGAAGCAAAGGACCTCGTCGAGGGTGCTCCGAAGCCGCTGAAGGAAGGCGTGAACAAGGAAGAAGCCGACAAGATCAAGGCCCAGCTCGAGAAGGCTGGCGCCAAGGTCGAGCTCAAGTAAGCAACGCTTGCTGGCGGGATCCCGGCCGCGCATAGGCGAGGCCCGGGATCCCGGTCCGCTCCTCAAGAGGGTGGACCGGATGCAAAAGGCGTGCGACGGAACGTCCCGACGCAAGCCGAACACGAAAAAGTGTGGGGATTTGAGGGTTTAACCCTCGAATCTGCACTATTGTCGCCCCATATCGGGTCGGCAGCACGAAAGCGCGGTGGGCAGGGATGCCGGATTTCCCTGTAAGCCGTTGGGAGAGCAGGCTATTTCGGGCTTTTGCAGTCCGTGAAGATGATCGTTGTGACGGGCGGGCGCGCATCTGCGCCCCGCACGTCGTTTTGCGTTTTGAAGGTCTGAAGAACGGATTCAGGACATCGGCGCCTGAAACTGCGTCTCCGGCCCCCAAGACGGGTTCGAAAAATTCAACCCGGAAAGCGGTGGCAGCCGCGTTCCGGACGGCGCGCCCAGAGCGGGCGACGAAAATGAGAGGCCACGATGGCGCAGCAGACATTCACCGGTCGCAAACGCGTTCGCAAGTTCTTCGGACACATCAAGGAAGTCGCCGAGATGCCGAACCTCATCGAGGTTCAGAAGGCGTCCTATGACCAGTTCCTGATGGTCGACGAACCCCCGGGCGGCCGTCTCGACGAGGGTCTGCAGGCGGTGTTCCGCTCGGTGTTTCCGATCTCCGACTTCTCGGGCACCTCGATGCTGGAATTCGTCCGCTACGAATTCGAGCAGCCGAAATATGACGTCGACGAGTGCCGCCAGCGCGGCATGACCTTCGCTGCGCCGCTCAAGGTGACGCTGCGCCTCATCGTGTTCGACATCGACGAGGAGACCGGCGCCAAGTCGGTGAAGGACATCAAGGAGCAGGACGTCTACATGGGCGATATCCCGCTCATGACGATGAACGGCACCTTCATCGTCAACGGCACCGAGCGCGTCATCGTCTCGCAGATGCACCGGTCGCCCGGCGTGTTCTTCGACCACGATAAGGGCAAGACCCATTCCTCGGGCAAGCTGCTGTTCGCCGCCCGCGTCATCCCGTATCGCGGCTCCTGGCTCGATATCGAGTTCGACGCCAAGGACATCGTCTATGCGCGTATCGACCGTCGCCGCAAGATTCCGGTGACATCGCTGATGTTCGCCCTCGGCCTCGACGGCGAGGCGATCCTGTCCACGTTCTACAAGAAGATTCTCTACAAGCGGACCAAGGAAGGCTGGCGCGTTCCGTTCGACGCCAACCGTTTCCGCGGCTACTCCACGGTCAACGACCTGATCGACGCCGACACCGGCAAGGTCGTGCTCGAGGCCGGCAAGAAGCTCACCGTCCGCGCCGCCCGCCAACTCCAGGAGAAGGGGCTGAAGGCGCTGCGCATGGCCGACGAGGAACTGGTCGGCAACTACGTCGCCGAGGATCTCGTCAACCCGAAGACCGGTGAGATCCACGCCGAAGCCGGTGAGGAAATCACCGACAAGCTGATGAAGGCGCTCAACGAGCAGGGCTACAAGGAGCTGCCGCTGCTCGACATCGACCACGTCAATGTGGGCCCCTACATCCGCAACACGCTCTCGGCCGACAAGAACATGACGCGCGAGGACGCGCTGTTCGACATCTACCGCGTGATGCGTCCGGGCGAGCCGCCGACGCTGGAATCGGCGCAGGCGATGTTCCAGTCGCTGTTCTTCGACGCCGAGCGTTACGACCTTTCCGCGGTCGGCCGCGTCAAGATGAACATGCGCCTCGACCTCGATGCGCCCGACACCCAGCGTACGCTGCGCAAGGAAGAC
This sequence comes from Bradyrhizobium sp. USDA 4354, assembly GCF_054060315.1. Lineage (NCBI taxonomy): Bacteria > Pseudomonadati > Pseudomonadota > Alphaproteobacteria > Hyphomicrobiales > Nitrobacteraceae > Bradyrhizobium > Bradyrhizobium sp. USDA 4354. The sequence continues at coordinate 4,695,559 of NZ_JBSSDC010000001.1, forward strand.
ATCCTCTCCGTCATCAAGACGCTGGTGGACCTGCGCGACGGCAAGGGCGAGATCGACGACATCGACCATCTCGGCAACCGCCGTGTGCGCTCGGTCGGCGAGCTCATGGAGAACCAGTACCGCATCGGCCTCCTGCGCATGGAGCGCGCGATCAAGGAGCGCATGTCCTCGGTCGATATCGACACGGTCATGCCGCAGGACCTGATCAACGCCAAGCCGGCGGCCGCCGCCGTGCGCGAGTTCTTCGGCTCCTCGCAGCTCTCGCAGTTCATGGACCAGACCAACCCGCTGTCGGAGATCACCCACAAGCGCCGCCTGTCGGCGCTCGGACCGGGCGGTCTGACCCGCGAGCGCGCCGGCTTCGAGGTGCGCGACGTGCATCCGACGCATTACGGCCGCATCTGCCCGATCGAGACGCCGGAAGGTCCGAACATCGGCCTGATCAACTCGCTCGCGACCTTCGCGCGCGTAAACAAGTACGGCTTCGTCGAGACGCCGTATCGCAAGGTCAAGGACGGCCGCGTGACGGACGAGGTCGTGTACCTGTCGGCGATGGAAGAGGGGCGCTATTCGGTGGCCCAGGCCAACGTGCCGGTCGACGCCAAGGGTCGCTTCACCGAAGACCTGGTGGTCTGCCGCTCGAGCGGAACCCGCGACGTCGTGCCGATGACGCCGGACAAGGTCGACTACATGGACGTGTCGCCGAAGCAGCTCGTTTCCGTTGCCGCGGCGCTGATCCCGTTCCTCGAGAACGACGACGCCAACCGCGCGCTGATGGGCTCGAACATGCAGCGCCAGGCGGTGCCGCTGGTTCGCGCCGAGGCGCCGTTCGTCGGCACCGGCATGGAGGGCGTCGTTGCGCGTGACTCGGGTGCCGCGATCGCGGCGCGCCGCTCGGGTGTGATCGACCAGATCGACGCCACCCGCGTCGTCATCCGCGCCACGGAAGATCTCGATCCGACCAAGTCGGGCGTCGATATCTACCGTCTCATGAAGTACCAGCGCTCCAACCAGTCGACCTGCATCAACCAGCGTCCGCTGGTGAAGGTCGGCGACATCGTCAAGAAGGGCGACATCATCGCCGACGGTCCCTCGACCGATCTCGGCGAGCTCGCGCTCGGCCGCAACGTGCTGGTCGCGTTCATGCCGTGGAACGGCTACAATTTCGAAGACTCGATCCTGCTCTCCGAGCGGATCGTGAAGGAGGACGTCTTCACCTCGATCCACATCGAGGAATTCGAGGTGATGGCCCGCGACACCAAGCTCGGGCCTGAGGAAATCACCCGCGACATTCCGAACGTCTCGGAAGAAGCGCTGAAGAACCTCGACGAAGCCGGTATCGTCTACATCGGTGCGGAAGTGCGCGCCGGCGACATCCTGGTCGGCAAGATCACGCCGAAGGGCGAAAGCCCGATGACGCCGGAAGAGAAGCTCCTGCGCGCCATCTTCGGCGAGAAGGCTTCCGACGTCCGCGACACCTCGCTGCGCGTTCCTCCGGGCGTGCAGGGCACGATCGTTGAAGTGCGCGTGTTCAACCGTCACGGCGTCGACAAGGACGAGCGCGCGCTGGCGATCGAGCGGGAAGAGATCGAGCGTCTGGCCAAGGACCGCGATGACGAGCAGGCGATCCTGGACCGCAACGTCTACAACCGTCTTGCCGAACTTCTGGAGGGACGGCAGGGCATTGCGGGTCCCAAGGGCTTCAAGAAGGACACCAAGATCACCCGTGCGGTGCTCGAGGAGTACCCGAAGTCGCAGTGGTGGCTGTTCGCTTCGCCGAACGACAAGCTGATGGCCGAGATCGAGGCCATGCGGAAGCAGTACGACGAGTCGAAGAAGGGGCTGGAACAGCGCTTCCTCGACAAGGTCGAGAAGCTTCAGCGCGGCGACGAATTGCCGCCCGGCGTGATGAAGATGGTCAAGGTCTTCGTCGCGGTGAAGCGCAAGATCCAGCCCGGCGACAAGATGGCCGGCCGCCACGGCAACAAGGGCGTGGTGTCGAAGATCGTGCCGATCGAGGACATGCCGTTCCTCGAAGACGGCACGCATGCCGACATCGTGCTCAATCCGCTCGGCGTGCCCTCGCGCATGAACGTCGGACAGATCCTCGAGACCCATCTCGGCTGGGCCTGCGCCGGCCTCGGCAAGCGTATCGGCCAGACGGTCGATGCCTATTTGTCGAAGCAGGACATCAAGCCGCTGAAGGAAACCTTGAAGAAGGTCTACGGCGAGGACGAGACGATCAAGTCGCTCAACGACAACGAGCTGCTCGAACTCGGCCATAACCTCAGCCGCGGCGTGCCGATCGCGACGCCGGTGTTCGACGGTGCCAAGGAAGCCGATATCGAGGAGATGCTGAAGCTTGCCGGTCTCGACGCTTCGGGCCAGTCGACCGTCTATGACGGCCGCACCGGCGATCCGTTCGATCGCAAGGTGACGGTGGGCTACATCTACATGCTCAAGCTGCACCATCTGGTCGACGACAAGATCCATGCGCGTTCGATCGGTCCGTACTCGCTCGTCACCCAGCAGCCGCTGGGCGGCAAGGCGCAGTTCGGCGGTCAGCGCTTCGGCGAAATGGAGGTGTGGGCGCTCGAGGCTTACGGCGCGGCGTACACGCTCCAGGAGATGCTGACGGTGAAGTCGGACGACGTCGCCGGCCGCACCAAGGTGTACGAGGCGATCGTGCGTGGCGACGACACGTTCGAGGCCGGTATTCCGGAATCGTTCAACGTGCTGGTCAAGGAAATGCGCTCGCTCGGCCTCAACGTCGACCTGCACAACTCCAAGATGGGACCGGCACCGACGTCGGAAGCGGCCGAGTGATGCGCAGCCTGAGACTGTGCATTGGCGAATAGTGAGTAGGGAATAGCGAATAGCAAGGGGCGAATAACGGCGGGGTGGCTAGTGAAGCGAACAATTCGCTACTCGCCATTCGCCATTCGCTTTCTCCGAAGGAGAAGACCATGAACCAAGAAGTTATGAATCTCTTCAACCCGACGACGCCGGCTCAGGTCTTCGACCAGATCCGGATCTCGATCGCGTCCCCCGAGAAGATTCTGTCCTGGTCCTACGGCGAGATCAAGAAGCCGGAGACCATCAACTACCGCACCTTCAAGCCCGAGCGCGACGGCCTGTTCTGCGCCCGCATCTTCGGGCCGATCAAGGACTACGAGTGCTTGTGCGGCAAGTACAAGCGCATGAAGTACAAGGGCATCATCTGCGAGAAGTGCTCGGTCGAGGTCACGCTGTCGCGCGTCCGGCGCGAGCGCATGGGCCATATCGAGCTCGCAGCACCCGTCGCCCACATCTGGTTCCTGAAGTCGCTGCCCTCGCGCATCGGCCTCCTGCTCGACATGACGCTGAAGGATCTCGAGCGGATCCTCTACTTCGAATACTACGTCGTGCTCGAGCCGGGCCTCACCGCGCTCAAGGACCGTCAGCTCCTGTCGGAAGACGAGTATCTGAAGGCGCAGGACGAGTACGGCCAGGACAGCTTCACCGCCATGATCGGCGCCGAGGCGATCCGCGAGCTGCTCAAGGGTATGGACCTCGAGAAGCTCGAGCTGTCCCTGCGTGCGGAGATGCAGGAGACCGACTCCGACATCAAGCACAAGAAGCTCGCCAAGCGCCTCAAGATCGTGGAAGCGTTCCGCCACTCCGGCAACAAGCCGGAATGGATGATCATGACCGTGGTCCCGGTGATTCCGCCGGACCTGCGTCCGCTGGTGCCGCTGGACGGCGGCCGCTTCGCGACCTCTGATCTCAACGACCTCTATCGCCGCGTCATCAACCGCAACAACCGTTTGAAGCGGCTGATGGAGCTGCGCGCGCCCGACATCATCATCCGCAACGAGAAGCGCATGCTTCAGGAAGCGGTCGATGCGCTGTTCGACAACGGCCGCCGCGGCCGCGTCATTACCGGCGCCAACAAGCGCCCGCTGAAGTCGCTCGCCGACATGCTCAAGGGCAAGCAGGGCCGCTTCCGCCAGAACCTGCTCGGCAAGCGCGTCGACTATTCGGGCCGTTCGGTGATCGTGGTCGGTCCCGAGCTGCGCCTGCATCAGTGCGGCCTGCCGAAGAAGATGGCGCTCGAGCTTTTCAAGCCGTTCATCTACTCGCGGCTCGACGCCAAGGGCCTGTCCACCACCGTGAAGCAGGCCAAGAAGCTGGTCGAGAAGGAGCGGCCCGAGGTCTGGGATATCCTGGACGAGGTGATCCGCGAGCATCCGGTGCTGCTCAACCGCGCGCCGACGCTGCACCGCCTCGGCATCCAGGCGTTCGAGCCCGTGCTGATCGAAGGCAAGGCGATCCAGCTGCATCCGCTGGTCTGCTCCGCCTTCAACGCCGACTTCGACGGCGATCAGATGGCCGTGCACGTTCCGCTGTCGCTCGAAGCGCAGCTGGAAGCGCGCGTCCTGATGATGTCGACCAATAACATCCTGCATCCGGCGAACGGTCAGCCGATCATCGTGCCGTCGCAGGACATCGTGCTCGGTCTGTACTACGTCTCGATCATGCGCGAAGGCCTGCCCGGCGAGGGCAAGGTGTTCGGCGACATGGCCGAGCTCGAGCACGCGCTGCACGCGAAGGTGATCCACCTCCACACCAAGATCAAGTACCGGTGGGAGGGCATGGACGAGACCGGCAAGGTCTCCAAGCGCTGGATCGAGACCACCGCCGGCCGCGTCATGCTCGGCAACCTGCTGCCGAAGAACCCGCGGATCTCGTACGAGATCATCAACAAGCTGATGACCAAGCGCGAGATCTCCGGCGTCATCGACCAAGTCTATCGCCACTGCGGTCAGAAGGAGACGGTGATCTTCTGCGACCGCATCATGGCGCTCGGCTTCTACAACGCGTTCAAGGCCGGCATTTCGTTCGGCAAGGACGACATGGTCGTGCCGCACGGCAAGTGGAAGATCGTCGATACCACTCGTACGCTGGCGAAGGATTTCGAGCAGCAGTACAACGACGGTCTGATCACCCATGGCGAGAAGTACAACAAGGTCGTCGACGCCTGGTCGAAGGCCACGGAAGAAATCGCCAAGGCGATGATGAAGGAGATCTCCGCCACCAAGAAGACGGCGGGCGGAGCCGATGCCGACATCAACTCGATCTACATGATGGCCCACTCCGGTGCCCGCGGTTCGCCGGCCCAGATGCGCCAGCTCGCCGGCATGCGCGGCCTGATGGCCAAGCCGTCGGGTGAGATCATCGAGACGCCGATCATCTCGAACTTCAAGGAAGGCCTCTCGGTTCTCGAGTACTTCAACTCGACCCACGGCGCCCGCAAGGGCCTCGCGGACACCGCGTTGAAGACCGCGAACTCGGGCTACCTGACCCGTCGTCTCGTCGACGTCGCGCAGGACTGCATCATCACGCAGAGCGACTGTGGCACCAAGCTCGGCATCAAGATGCGCGCCATCGTCGATGCCGGCACCGTGGTGGCCTCGCTCGGCTCGCGCATCCTGGGCCGCACGGCCTGCGAAGACATTCGCGACAGCTCGGGCAAGGTGATCATCAAGCGCGATACGCTGATGGAGGAGAGTCATCTGGAAGCCATCCAGCAGGGTGGCGTTCAGGAGGTGAAGATCCGTTCGGCGCTGACCTGCGAACTCGTCAACGGCATCTGCGGCAAGTGCTACGGCCGCGACCTCGCCCGCGGCACGCCGGTCAACCACGGCGAAGCGGTCGGCGTCATCGCGGCGCAGTCGATCGGCGAGCCGGGCACTCAGCTCACCATGCGCACCTTCCACATCGGTGGTGCGGCGCAGCTCAACGAGCAGTCCTTCGTCGAAGCCAACTTCGACGGCAAGATCGTGATCAGGAACAAGGCCATCGCCCGCAACAGCGAAGGTCACCTGATCGCGATGGTGCGCAACATGGTGGTGGCCATCGTCGATGCCGACGGCACCGAGCGTGCGACGCACCGTATCCAGTACGGTTCGCGCCTGCACGTCGACGAGGGCGACATGGTCAAGCGCGGCCAGCGCATCGTCGAGTGGGATCCCTACACCCGTCCGCTGCTCACCGAAGTCGAAGGAACCATCGGCTTCGAGGATCTGGTCGAGGGGCAGTCGATCTCGGAAACGCTCGACGAAGCCACCGGTATCGCCAAGCGCGTGGTCATCGACTGGCGCTCGACGCGCGGCGGCTCGGACCTGCGTCCGGCCATCGTGGTCAAGGGCAAGGACGGCAAGGTGCTCAAGCTCGCCCGTGGCGGCGATGCCCGCTACATGCTGTCGGTCGACGCCATTCTCTCGGTCGACATCGGAGCCAAGGTCCAGCCGGGCGATATCCTCGCCCGCGTCTCGACCGAAAGCGCCAAGACGCGTGACATCACCGGCGGTCTGCCGCGGGTGGCGGAACTGTTCGAGGCCCGGCGCCCGAAGGATGCGGCGATCATCGCCGAAATCGCGGGCACCATCCGGTTCGGGCGCGACTACAAGAACAAGCGTCGCATCTCGATCGAGCCGATGGACAAGACCGACGAGCCGCGCGAGTACCTGATCCCGAAGGGCAAGCACATCCACCTTCAGGACGGCGACGTCGTCGAAAAGGGCGACTTCATCGTGGAAGGCAACCCGGCGCCGCACGACATCCTTGCGGTGAAGGGCATCGAGGAACTCGCGGCCTATCTGGTCAACGAGATCCAGGAGGTCTACCGGCTGCAGGGCGTGCTCATCAACGACAAGCACATCGAGGTGATTGTCCGTCAGATGCTCCAGAAGGTGGAAATCACCGATCAGGGCGATACGGACATGATCTCCGGCGAGCAGGTCGACAAGATCGAGTTCGACGCGCTGAACGTGAAGGCCAAGGAAGAGGGCAAGAAGCCCGCCACGGGAACGCCGGTTCTGCTCGGCATCACCAAGGCGAGCCTCCAGACCCGCTCCTTCTTCTCGGCGGCATCGTTCCAGGAGACCACCCGCGTCCTCACTGAGGCGGCGGTCAACGGCAAGATCGATCCGCTCGAAGGCCTCAAGGAGAACGTCATCGTCGGCCGGCTGATCCCGGCTGGCACCGGCGCCTCCATGGCCAAGATCCGCGAAGTCGCCATGAAGCGCGACAAGCTGATCCTGGACGAGCGCGAGAAGCAGGCCGCCGTCGTGTCGCCGGCGCCGGAAGCCGAGCTCCCTGCGCTGCCGCCTGCGGAATGATCGTTCATCCGTAGGAATACCGAGGACAATGAAAAGGCCGGCTTTTGCCGGCCTTTTTGCTGCTTTGTTTGCTTGTTGCGATGCGGGATCAACCTTTGTTCATCTTTCCTTCAGCCGCAAAAGCGCTTCTGCTAAGGCGACTTAGACCGGTGGTCCCGCGAAGGGGGCAGGGCCGGAAGACCACGGAACTTTTATGCTTGATCTCGCAATCGTAGGCGGCGGCCCAGGCGGGCTGATGAGTGCCTGGTATCTTAAGCGCAAGCTCGGCGATCTCTGTCGCGTCACCATCTACGAGGCCTCCGACCGGCTCGGCGGCAAGATCGTCACGCGTAAATTCGATTCGGCGCCGGCGATGTACGAGGCCGGCGTCGCCGAGATCTATGATTACTCGATGACCGGACCCGATCCGCTGCGCGAGCTGATCCAGCATTTCGGCCTCCAGACCATTCCGATGGACGCCGAGCAGGTGCAGTTCGGCGGCGAGCTCCTCAATGACGTGCCGGGCATGCGCCGCAAATACGGCGCCAAGACCGCGGCTGCGATCGAGGCGTTCCGCAAGCGCTGCACCGAGGTGATGTCGCCGATCGAATATTACGAGGGCGTTGGCGCGCACGACAACGAGAATCCCTGGGCCTACAAGACCGCCGAGCAGGTGCTCGATGAGGAGGTCGAGGACGAGACGGCAAAGCGCTTCTTCAAGGTGATGGCGCGCTCCGACATCGCGACCGAGAGCCACAACACCAACGGTCTCAACGCGCTCAAGAACTACCTGATGGATGTCGACGGCTATATCGGCCTCTATTCCATCCAGAACGGCAACGAGCAGCTGATCGAATGCCTGCAGTCGGAGGTCAATGCCGACATCCAGCTCAACCATCGCGTGCTCACCGTCGGCAAGGCGCCGACCGGCCGCTATCAGCTCAAGATGATGAACGGCAAGGGACCGGAGACCCGCGACTTCGATCTCGTGCTGGTCTGCCTGCCGCATTCCTGGCTCGCCACCCTCGGCTGGGAGGGCGAGCAGCTGCGCAGGTCGATGGTCAAGCACGTTGCCTACTTCGACCGCCCCGCGCATTATTTGCGTGTCTCGCTCCTGTTCGACGAGCCGTTCTGGGGCGAGAAGATTCCGGGCGCCTGGTTCATGTCGGAGGCCTTCGGCGGCTGCTGCGTCTACAACGAGGGCGCGCGCCACGACGTCGGCAAGCATGGTGTTCTGAACTGGCTCATTCCCGGTTCCGACGCGCTGGCTTTTGCCAATCTGTCGGATCAGGAGCTGATCGATGCCGCCCTGAAATCGCTGCCGGCTTCTCTCGGCGATGCGCGTTTGCATTTGATGGAGGGCAAGATTCACCGCTGGCTGTCGTCGGTGAATGCGCTGCCGGGTGGTTTGCCCGTACGCGACGTCATGACCAATCACAGGCCCGAGCCGAACGAGCATCCCGGCATCGTGGTGGTCGGCGACTATTTGTTCGATTCGACGCTGAACGGCCTGCTCGACTCCTCGGACGCGGCGACCGACATCATCCTGACCGAGATGATGCGCCTGCGCCGTGAACGCGCGCAGGAGGACAAGCCGCTCTCGGACAAGATCGATCGCGATTATTTCGAGAACTATCGCGGCCTCGGCCCCTATCATGAAGCGTGGCGGCACTTCACCGATCCCGATTACCTCACCAGGCTGATCGGCATCGTGTGGGGCAAGGCGACAGGCGCCAAGCTGCTGGTCGCGGGTTCCGCCAGCGGAGAACTGGTCGGCGCGCTGCGCGATCGCGGCATCAATGCATGGGGAATCGAGAACAACCGCACCATCCATGCCAAGACGCCGAAAGCGCTGAAGAAGTACAACAAGCTCGGATCAGTCACCGACATGCCGTTCAAGGACGGCGCGTTCGACTTCGTGTTCGAGACCAGCCTCTGCCACGTTTCCCCGAAGCAGGTGGTCCGCGCGGTCCGCGAGCTCAACCGCGTGGTCAAGACCGGCCTCGTGTTCGGTTCGATCACCTCGGACATGGCGCCGGCGTTGATCGACCGCTACGACCTCCTGCGTGGGGTCAAGAAGCTCGGCACCTGGTGGGAATGGTCCGAACTGTTCTTCGGCAACGGCTTCGACCTGTCGATGCACCGCAAGGATTGTACCGATGCGCTCTGGGAGGCGACGCTCGCCGCCAACAAGGGGCCAGGGCAGTGGTATGCGGACGCGGACTCCTTGCGCTATTCCTTCTTCGACAAGGTCGAGGACGAGGACTAGCCGCGGGGCGCGGTCGGATCCGCCAATTGTTTTGCCGAATTCATCCTGATCGCATAGAATCGGTGCAATAGCGGTTGCCGCTATTTTCTGCTTCTCTGCGGTCATGCCGGCCGTCAGCATCGGTTGGTTTCATGGCGTCCAAGCCCCTCCCGCCCGACAAACAGAAGCTCGCCGCGGAAGAGGCGGCCGAGCTCGACGACAAGCTTGCCCTCGCTAAGCCGGAGCTCGAAAACGACGAGGACGCCGAAGACCAGGAGGAGGACGAGCTGGAGCTCGACGACGACGATGAGGACGAGGACCTCGTCGTCTTTACCGCGCGTGAAGCCGCCGGCGCGCTCGCGAGCATCGTCGGGTTCGTCAAACCCTATCTCTCCAACTACAAGCGGATGCTGTCATTCGTGGCGTTCGGCGTTGTGGTCGAGACGTTGTTCAACGTCATCATGCCGCTCAGCCTCAAGTTCCTGATCGACGACGCGCTCGGCGAGGAGGATTTTCACGCACTTTACAAGATCCTCGGCGTGCTCGCCGTCGCGGGCATCTTCACCTCGATCGTTGCCGTCTGGTACGAGCGCTGGGACGCGCGGCTTGCCGCCTGCATCATCTCCGATGTCCGCAAGCGCCTGTTCGAGCACGTCCAGGACCTGCCGGCGGCCTATTTCGGCCGTACCAAGCGCGGCGAGATCCTGTCGCGCTTCTCGGTCGATCTCTCGGCCTTCGAAGGCTCGGTCAAGACGTTTGCCAACAGCGCCGCGCTGCCGTTCCTGGAGCTGATCGCCGGCATCATCTTGATGGTGTTTCTCAATTGGCAGCTCGCCGTCGTCGCGCTGCTGGTGTTCCCGATCACACTGATCGGCCCGCGCATTCTGACGCCCAAGGCCGTGCAGGCCAATTACGAGCAGAAGCTCAACGAGAGCGCGCTGCTCGGCATGGTGCAGGAGAACGTGGCGGCCCAGGCCGTGATCAAGGCGTTCAGCCTTCAACGCAAGATGTTCGGCTTCTTCACCTTGCGCAACGACGAGACCCGCAACAAGATCGCCTCGGCCGCGTTCCTCTCGACCATGGTGGAGCGGACGGTCACCATCTCAGTGCTCCTCCTGCACCTCGTGGTGCTCGCGATCGGTGCCTATCTGGCGACCAAGGGCCAGATCACCATCGGCACCTTCGTCACCTTCGAGAGCGCGTTCTGGGAGGTCTCCTACAACATCGCCCATGTGATGCATTTCATCCCGGTGTCGATCTCCTCGGCCGCCGCGATCCGCCACATCCAGGAGCTGCTCGACGAGCCGACCCGCGGGGCCGATCGCCCCGGTGCGCCCGATCTGCCGCGCATCACCAACGACATTACCTTCGATCACGTCACCTTCCAGTACGAGGGCAGTCAGACGCCGGTGCTGGACAATCTCAGCCTCAAGCTCAATGCTGGCAAGCGCATCGCGATCGTCGGTCCGAGCGGCTCCGGTAAGAGCACGCTGCTCAATCTGATCCTGCGGCTCTACGTGCCCGACGAGGGCCGCGTCACCATCGACGGCGTCGATGTCCGCAAGGTGACGCTGGATTCTCTGCGCCGGAGCATGGCGGTGGTGTTCCAGGAGAACATGCTGTTCAACATGTCGATCCGCGAGAACATCCGGCTCGGCAAGGAGGGGGCGACCGACGAGGAGGTGGAGGAGGCGGCCAAGAAGGCCGAGATCCACCGCTACATCATGAGCCTGCCGCAGCGATACGACACGCAGGTCGGCGAGCGCGGAGACACGCTGTCAGGCGGCCAGCGCCAGCGCATCGCGATCGCGCGCGCGATCATCCGTAACCCGTCCGTGCTGCTGCTGGACGAAGCCACCTCGGCGCTGGACCAGACCACGGAGGCCGCGATCAACCGCACGCTGCTCAAGGTCGCCAAGGGCCGCACCATGATCTGGTCGACCCACCGCCTGACTTCGGTGGTCGAGATGGATGAGATCATCGTGATTTCAGGGGGCAGGGCGATCGAGCGCGGCTCCCATGCCCGAGCTGCTTGCCAAGAACGGCACCTATCGCAAGCTGTGGAACGACCAGATCCACCAGCCGCATGGCGCCGCAGCTCACGCCGACGACGACAGCGACGATGACGACGAGGAGGAGTGACCCGAGCGTTCGGCTCCGAGGGAACCACCGCCGGGGCCGCTATGTCTCGTCTCCCGGTCACGCGCGGTCCAGCACCGACTCACCGATTCTCTGAGGCAGGGCCTTCGGCCGGCGCGAAGCCGCTGAATTTTTTTGGACACTTGGCTTGGGCGCCTCGGTCCCCGCGGATCGACCACTACCATCGAAATCCCCCCAAGACCGGGCAACGCGGCACGCCGGGGAAGCTGGAAAGCCTGCTACCAGCCGGCAGACTTGTGCATGGACAGCAAAAAGCCCTCAGTATGATAATAAAACTACATTTAATCCGGGTATAATGTCTTGTCGGGACCTAGCAGGTCAAGCTCTTCGTTCCCATGTCAGGCAGGCGCGGGGCGGCAGCCAAGAGGCTATTTTTGCAGACGCCTGAAGCGCTTTGTGACTGTCGTTTCACCTTGACTTGACCGATTCTCACTTATAGAAAGCGCCTCACTTAACGACAGGCGGTGAGCATCGCCAGCGTCGGAACGGGCCACCCGTCGATCCCCAAGGACTAGATCCACAGGGGTCGCAAAAGGCGGGCACCAACCTCGACGAATGCCGCTCAAACGCTGTCGATCATAGCTAGGCAATGCCAGTGCGACTTTAGTTCTCTCGAGCAAGCTCTCTTGAGATCGAATTCGGATGCATGACCTCAGTGCGCGGGCCGCGGCGTTACGCTGAGCGGCCTCAAGACTGCGGTCCTCTGTGGCGTCGAAGCGCTTTCCGCTCGTTGATGGAGCGGTTGGCGCAATTTCGCTTTGCGCGGGTTATTTCGCGCAAGGTGGCCCCTCGGGCGGGTGGCTCGAAACGAATTTGCGGTCCCGGCAACGGGCCGCGGCAAGACAGCGGACCCGAGAGGGGCCGCGGCAGAACAAAGGGTAAGGCCAGGATGCCGACGATCAACCAGCTGATCGCTCAACCGCGTGAAGTGCAGAAGTCGCGCAAGAAGGTGCCGGCGCTGCAGCAGTCGCCGCAGAAGCGTGGTGTTTGCACGCGCGTCTACACCACGACCCCGAAGAAGCCGAACTCGGCGCTTCGTAAGGTCGCCAAGGTGCGCCTGACCAACGGCTTCGAGGTGATCGGCTACATCCCCGGCGAGGGTCATAACCTCCAGGAGCACTCGGTGGTCATGATCCGCGGCGGCCGCGTCAAGGACTTGCCGGGCGTGCGCTACCACATCCTCCGCGGCGTTCTGGATACCCAGGGCGTCAAGAACCGTAAGCAGCGTCGTTCGAAGTACGGCGCGAAGCGTCCGAAGTAAGCGGGAACCAAGCCTATGTCTCGTCGCCACTCTGCGGAAAAGCGCGAAGTTCTCCCGGATCCGAAGTTCGGGAACATCATCGTCACGAAGTTCATGAACTCGGTGATGTACGCCGGCAAGAAGTCGGTCGCCGAAGGTATCGTCTACGGCGCGTTCGGCATCATCGAATCCAAGACCAAGCAGAACCCGCTCGGCGTGTTCGAGCAGGCGCTCGAGAACGTCATGCCGACGATCGAGGTTCGCTCCCGTCGCGTCGGCGGTGCGACCTACCAGGTTCCGGTCGAGGTTCGTTCGACCCGCCGGCAGGCCCTGGGCATCCGCTGGCTGATCGCGGCTGCGCGCGAGCGCAATGAGAAGACGATGACCGAGCGGCTCTCGGCGGAGCTCCTGGACGCATCGAACAATCGGGGGAACGCCGTCAAGAAGCGCGAAGATGTGCACCGCATGGCGGAAGCCAACCGCGCCTTCTCGCACTATCGCTGGTAACGGCGAAACAAACGGACTCGCAAGGAACACCCTATGCCCCGCCAACATGCCATCGAGGACTACCGTAACTTCGGTATCATGGCGCATATCGACGCCGGCAAGACGACGACGACCGAGCGCATCCTCTATTACACCGGCAAGAGCCACAAGATCGGCGAAGTGCACGAAGGTGCCGCGACGATGGACTGGATGGAGCAGGAGCAGGAGCGTGGCATCACGATCACCTCGGCTGCGACCACCGCCTTCTGGGCCGGCAAGCGCCTGAACATCATCGACACTCCCGGCCACGTCGACTTCACCATCGAGGTCGAGCGCAGCTTGCGCGTGCTCGACGGCGCCGTCTGTGTGCTCGACTCCAACCAAGGCGTCGAGCCCCAGACCGAGACCGTCTGGCGCCAGGGCGACAAGTACAAGGTTCCGCGCATCGTCTTCGCCAACAAGATGGACAAGATCGGTGCCGACTTCTTCAAATGTCTGTCGGACATCGTCGACCGTCTGGGCGCCAAGCCCGTCGCGATCCAGCTTCCGATCGGTGCCGAGAACAACTTCAAGGGTCTTGTCGACCTCGTGAAGATGAAGGGCGTCGTCTGGAACGATGAAGCGCTCGGCGCGAAGTTCGACTATGTCGACATTCCGGAAGACCTCGTCGACCAGGCCAAGGAATACCGCGAGAAGATGGTGGAAGCCGCCGTCGAGCTCGACGACGACGCCATGGCCGCCTACCTCGATGGCAAGGAGCCGGACGAGGCGACCCTGAAGCGCCTGATCCGCAAGGCGGTCCTGACCGGCGCGTTCTATCCCGTGCTGTGCGGCTCGGCCTTCAAGAACAAGGGCGTGCAGCCGCTGCTCGACGCCGTCGTCGACTACCTGCCGTCGCCGCTCGACGTGCCCGCGATCAAGGGCACCGACGACAAGGGCAACGAAGTCGTACGCAAGGCGGACGACAAGGAGCCGCTGGCGCTGCTCGCGTTCAAGATCATGGACGACCCGTTCGTCGGCACCATCACTTTCTGCCGCATCTATTCCGGCGTTCTGCAGAGCGGCACCGGCGTCGTGAATTCGACCCGCGAGAAGAAGGAGCGCATCGGGCGCATGCTGTTGATGCATGCGAACAACCGCGAGGACATCAAGGAAGCCTATGCCGGCGACATCGTCGCGCTGGCCGGCCTGAAGGAAGCGCGCACCGGTGACACGCTGTGCGATCCCGACAAGCAGGTGATCCTGGAGAAGATGGAGTTCCCGGAGCCGGTCATCGAGATCGCGATCGAGCCGAAGTCCAAGGCCGACCAGGAGAAGCTGGGCGTGGCGCTGGCCAAGCTCGCCGCGGAGGATCCGTCCTTCCGCGTGTCGACCGACCACGAGTCCGGCCAGACCATCCTCAAGGGCATGGGCGAACTCCATCTCGACATCAAGGTCGACATCCTCAAGCGTACCTACAAGGTCGACGCCAACATCGGCGCGCCGCAGGTGGCCTTCCGTGAGCGTGTCACCAAGCGGGTCGAGCACAGCTACACCCACAAGAAGCAGACCGGCGGTACCGGCCAATTCGCAGCCGTGTCGTTCATCGTCGAGCCGAACGAGCCCGGCAAGGGCTACGAATTCGAATCGAAGATCGTCGGCGGCGCGGTGCCGAAGGAATATATCCCAGGCGTCGAGAAGGGCCTGGAGAGCGTGCTGTCGTCCGGCGTGGTCGCGGGCTTCCCCGTGGTCGACGTCAAGGTGCAGCTCGTCGACGGCAAGTATCACGACGTCGACTCGTCGGCGCTCGCCTTCGAAATTGCTTCGCGCGCCTGCTTCCGCGAAGCGCTGCAGATGGGCAAGTCCGTCCTGCTCGAGCCGATCATGAAGGTCGAGGTGGTGACCCCGGAAGACTACACCGGCTCGGTCATCGGCGACCTGAATTCCCGGCGCGGTCAGATCCAGGGTCAGGACATGCGCGGCAACGCCAACGTCATCAACGCGATGGTGCCGCTCATGAACATGTTCGGTTACGTGAACAATCTGCGCTCGATGAGCCAGGGTCGCGCGACCTTCACCATGCAGTTCGATCACTACGCAGAAGCGCCGGCCAACGTGTCGGCAGAAGTCCAGAAGAAGTTTGCCTGATTGTCGTCGGTCTCAAGTCGACGATTGAACGGAGAGTCAAATGGCCAAAGCAAAGTTTGAACGTACCAAGCCGCACTGCAACATCGGCACCATCGGTCACGTCGACCATGGCAAGACGTCGCTGACCGCGGCGATCACCAAGATCCTCGCCGAGACCGGCGGTGCGACGTTCACCGCGTACGATCAGATCGACAAGGCGCCGGAAGAGAAGGCGCGCGGCATCACCATCTCGACCGCGCACGTCGAGTACGAGACCACGAACCGCCACTACGCCCACGTCGACTGCCCCGGCCACGCCGACTACGTCAAGAACATGATCACCGGCGCCGCCCAGATGGACGGTGCGATCCTGGTCGTGTCGGCCGCTGACGGCCCGATGCCGCAGACCCGCGAGCACATCCTGCTCGCCCGCCAGGTCGGCGTGCCCGCGCTCGTCGTGTTCCTCAACAAGTGCGACATGGTCGACGATCCGGAGCTGCTCGAGCTCGTCGAGCTCGAGGTCCGCGAGCTGCTCTCGAAGTACGAATTCCCGGGCGACAAGATCCCGATCATCAAGGGTTCGGCGCTCGCCGCTCTCGAAGACTCCGACAAGAAGCTCGGCCACGACGCCATCCTCGAGCTGATGCGCAACGTCGACGAGTACATCCCGCAGCCGGAGCGTCCGATCGACCAGCCGTTCCTGATGCCGGTTGAAGACGTGTTCTCGATCTCGGGCCGCGGCACCGTCGTGACCGGCCGTGTCGAGCGCGGCGTCGTCAAGGTCGGCGAGGAAATCGAGATCGTCGGTCTCCGCGCCACCCAGAAGACCACCGTCACCGGCGTCGAAATGTTCCGCAAGCTGCTCGATCAGGGCCAAGCCGGCGACAACATCGGCGCTCTGCTCCGCGGCACCAAGCGCGAGGACGTCGAGCGCGGCCAGGTTCTGGCCAAGCCGGGTTCGGTCAAGCCGCACACCAAGTTCAAGGCTGAGGCCTACATCCTCACCAAGGAAGAGGGCGGTCGCCACACCCCGTTCTTCACCAACTACCGTCCGCAGTTCTACTTCCGCACCACCGACGTGACCGGTGTCGTGCACCTGCCGGAAGGCACGGAGATGGTGATGCCGGGCGACAATATCGCGATGGAAGTGCACCTGATCGTGCCGATCGCGATGGAAGAGAAGCTCCGCTTCGCGATCCGCGAAGGCGGCCGCACCGTCGGCGCCGGCGTCGTCGCCTCGATCATCGAGTAACAACGCGAATAGGGAATGGCGAGTGGCGAATAGTTTCTATTCGCTATTCGCTACTCGCCACTCACTAAGAAAGATTCGGCAATGAACGGCCAAAACATTCGTATCCGTCTCAAGGCGTTCGACCATCGTATCCTCGATACGTCGACCCGTGAGATCGTGAACACGGCGAAGCGCACCGGCGCGCAGGTCCGCGGACCCATTCCGCTGCCCACCCGCATCGAGAAGTTCACCGTCAACCGTTCGCCCCACGTCGACAAGAAGAGCCGCGAACAGTTCGAGATGCGCACTCACAAGCGCCTGCTCGACATCGTCGATCCGACCCCGCAGACCGTCGATGCTTTGATGAAGCTCGACCTCGCCGCCGGCGTCGACGTCGAGATCAAGCTCTAAGATTTTGGATCCCGTTCGCCAAAAGCGGACAAAGAGAACAGGAAGCAAGCCGATGCGCTCCGGAGTGATCGCACAAAAGGTCGGGATGACGCGGGTCTTCACGGAGGCCGGCGAACATATCCCCGTGACCGTGCTGAAGCTCGGCAATTGCCAGGTCGTAGGCCACCGCACCGAAGAGAAGAACGGTTACGTCGCGCTCCAGCTCGGTTCTGGCGCTCGCAAGACCGTTTACATGCCCAAGGCCGAGCGCGGCCAGTTCGCGGTCGCCAAGGTCGAGCCGAAGCGCCGGGTCGAGGAATTCCGCGTCTCGGCGGACGCCATGATCCCCGTCGGCGCCGAGATCCAGGCCGACCACTTCGTCGTCGGCCAGTTCGTCGACGTCACCGGCACCTCGGTCGGTAAGGGCTTCGCCGGCGGCATGAAGCGCTGGAACTTCGGCGGTCTGCGCGCCACGCACGGTGTGTCGATCTCGCACCGCTCGATCGGTTCGACCGGCGGCCGTCAGGACCCCGGCAAGACCTGGAAGAACAAGAAGATGCCCGGCCACATGGGTGTCGATCGCATCACCACGCTCAACCTTCGCGTCGTCCAGACCGATGTCGAGCGCGGCCTGATCCTCGTCGAAGGCGCCGTTCCCGGCTCCAAGGGCGGCTGGATCCGCGTGCGCGACGCCGTCAAGAAGCCGCTGCCGAAGGAAGCTCCGAAGCCCGGCAAGTTCAAGGTTGCTGGCGACGCGGAAGCCGCTCCGGCTGCGCAGGAGGCGTGAGATGGAATTGAAGGTCACCACCCTCGAAGGTAAGGAAGCGGGCTCGGTCCAGCTTTCCGACGCCATTTTTGGCCTCGAACCGCGCGAAGACATCATCGCGCGCTGCGTGCAGTGGCAGCTCAACAAGCGCCAGGCCGGCACGCACAAGGCCAAGGGCCGCGCCGAGATCTGGCGCACCGGCAAGAAGATGTACAAGCAGAAGGGCACCGGCGGTGCTCGTCACGGCTCGGCTCGCGTGCCGCAGTTCCGTGGCGGCGGCCGTGCCTTCGGTCCGGTGGTGCGTTCGCACGCCACCGACCTGCCGAAGAAGGTTCGCGCCCTGGCGCTCAAGCATGCGCTCTCGGCCAAGGCCAAGGACGGCGATCTCGTCGTGATCGAGAAGGCCGCGCTCGAGACCGCCAAGACCAAGGCGTTGCTCGGTCACTTCTCGGGCCTCGGGCTCACCAACGCGCTGATCATCGACGGTGCCGAGCTCAACAACGGTTTTGCCGCTGCGGCCCGCAACATCCCGAACATGGACGTGCTGCCGATCCAGGGCATCAACGTCTATGACATCCTGCGCCGTCAGAAGCTCGTTCTGACCAAGGCCGCCATCGATGCGCTGGAGGCGCGCTTCAAATGACGAAGAACATCGAGCCTCGCCACTACGACGTGATCCTGTCGCCGGTCGTGACCGAAAAGGCGACGATCGCCTCGGAGCACAACAAGGTGCTGTTCAAGGTGGCCGCGAAGGCGACCAAGCCGCAGATCAAGGAAGCGATCGAGAAGCTGTTCGACGTCAAGGTCAAGAGCGTCAACACGCTGGTCCGCAAGGGCAAGGTCAAGGCCTTCCGCGGCACCATCGGCTCGCAGTCGAACAGCAAACGCGCGATCGTGACCCTCGAAGAGGGTCACCGGATCGACGTCACCACCGGTCTGTAAGGTCGTACGACGATGGCACTGAAGACATTCAATCCCACGACGCCGGGCCAGCGCCAGCTGGTCATGGTCGATCGTTCGGCGCTGTACAAGGGCAAGCCGGTCAAGGCGCTCACCGAGGGCAAGAAGTCCTCGGGCGGCCGCAACAACACCGGTCGCATCACCGTGCGTTTCCGCGGCGGCGGTCACAAGCAGACGCTGCGTACCGTCGATTTCAAGCGTGAGAAGGTCGACGTTCCCGCGACCGTCGAGCGGCTCGAATACGATCCGAACCGCACCGGCTTCATCGCGCTGATCAAGTACCAGGACGGCGAGCAGGCCTACATCCTGGCGCCGCAGCGCTTGGCCGTGGGTGACACCATCATCGCCGGCAACTACGTCGACGTGAAGCCGGGCAACGTCATGCCGCTCGGCAACATGCCGGTCGGCACGATCATCCACAACATCGAGGTCAAGATCGGGAAGGGCGGCCAGCTCGCGCGTTCCGCGGGCACCTATGCCCAACTCGTCGGTCGCGACCAGGACTACGTCATCATCCGCCTGAACTCGGGCGAGCAGCGCCTGGTGCACGGCCGTTGCCGCGGCACGATCGGCGCGGTGTCGAACCCGGATCACATGAACACCTCGATCGGCAAGGCCGGTCGCAAGCGTTGGATGGGCCGTCGCCCGCACAACCGCGGTGTCGCGATGAACCCGATCGACCATCCGCACGGCGGTGGTGAAGGTCGCACCTCGGGCGGCCGCCACCCGGTCACGCCGTGGGGCAAGCCGACCAAGGGCAAGAAGACCCGCACCAACAAGTCGACCAACAAATTCATTCTCCTAAGCCGCCACAAGCGGAAGAAGTAAGGAACGCCGGACATGGTTCGTTCAGTCTGGAAAGGCCCGTTCGTCGAGGGTTCTCTGCTCAAGAAGGCAGATGCCGCGCGCGCGTCCGGCCGTCACGACGTCATCAAGATCTGGAGCCGTCGCTCGACGATCCTGCCGCAGTTCGTCGGCCTGACCTTCGGCGTCTACAACGGTCAGAAGCACGTGCCGGTGGCTGTCAACGAGGAAATGGTCGGTCACAAGTTCGGCGAGTTCTCGCCGACCCGGACCTTCCACGGCCACTCCGGCGACAAGAAAGCCAAGAAGGCTTGAGGATCAAACGATGAGCAAACCTAAGCGCGAACGGAGCCTCGCCGACAACGAGGCCAAGGCGGTCGCCCGGATGCTGCGGGTGAGCCCGCAGAAGCTCAACCTGGTCGCCCAGCTCATTCGCGGCCGGAAGGCGTCTGCCGCGCTCGCCGATCTGCAGTTTTCGCGCAAGCGGATCGCGGTCGACGTGAAGAAGTGCCTGGAATCGGCTATCGCCAACGCCGAGAACAACCACGACCTCGACGTCGACGATCTCGTCGTGGCGCAGGCCTTCGTCGGCAACGGCCTCGTGATGAAGCGCTTCGCCGCCCGCGGCCGTGGCCGCTCGGGCCGTGTCTACAAACCGTTTTCGCAGCTGACGATCATCGTTCGTCAGGTCGAAGCTGAAGCCGCCGCTTAAGGGCGCAGGAGAACACGATGGGTCAAAAGATCAATCCGATCGGTCTGCGTCTCGGCATCAACCGGACCTGGGATTCCCGCTGGTTCGCAGGCAAGCAGGAATACGGCAAGCTGCTGCACGAGGACGTCAAGATCCGTGAGATCCTGCACAAGGAGCTCAAGCAGGCCGCCGTTGCCCGCATCGTGATCGAGCGTCCGCACAAGAAGTGCCGCGTCACCATCCACTCGGCCCGTCCGGGCGTGGTGATCGGCAAGAAGGGCGCGGACATCGACAAGCTGCGCAAGAAGGTCGCGGACATCACCTCGTCCGACGTCGTCATCAACATCGTCGAGATCCGCAAGCCGGAGCTCGATGCGACGCTGGTGGCCGAGTCGATCGCGCAGCAGCTCGAGCGCCGCGTGGCGTTCCGCCGCGCCATGAAGCGCGCCGTGCAGTCGGCGATGCGTCTCGGTGCGGAAGGCATCCGCATCAACTGCTCGGGACGCCTCGGCGGTGCGGAAATCGCGCGCATGGAGTGGTACCGCGAAGGTCGCGTGCCGCTGCACACGCTGCGCGCGGACATCGACTACGGCGTTGCGACCGCGTTCACGACCTTCGGCACCTGCGGCGTCAAGGTCTGGATCTTCAAGGGCGAGATTCTCGAGCACGATCCGATGGCCCAGGACAAGAGAATGGCCGAAGGCGAGACCGGCGGCAGTGGCGATCGTGGTGGCCGTCAGCGCCGCGAGACGGCCGCTGCCTAAAGCCAGACAGGAATTTGAGGGCTTAAAGCCATGATGCAACCTAAGAAAACGAAGTTCCGGAAGGCGCATAAGGGCCGCATCCACGGCGTTGCGTCTTCGGGCGCGACGTTGGCGTTCGGCCAGTTCGGCCTGAAGGCGACCGAGCCTGAGCGCGTCACCGCGCGTCAAATCGAAGCCGCCCGCCGCGCGCTGACCCGTCACATGAAGCGCGCCGGCCGCGTCTGGATCCGTGTGTTCCCCGACGTTCCGGTGTCGAAGAAGCCGGCCGAAGTCCGCATGGGCTCCGGCAAGGGTTCGCCGGAATTGTGGGTCGCGCGAGTCAAGCCCGGCCGGGTGCTGTTCGAGATCGACGGCGTCAACACCCAGACGGCGCGTGAGGCGCTGACCCTGGCGGCCGCCAAGCTGCCGATCAAGACGCGCTTCGTCGAGCGCATTGCGGAGTAATGGCCATGGCCCAGATGAAGATCGAAGACATCCGCGCGATGAGCCCCGACCAGCAGGATGATGCCATCCTGAACCTGAAGAAGGAGCGCTTCAACCTGCGCTTCCAGCGCGCCACCGGGCAGCTCGAGAACACCTCGCGCCTGCGCGAGGCCCGCCGTGACATCGCCCGGATCAAGACCGTCGCCGCGCAGACGCGCGCAAAGAAGAAGTAAGAGGCTTACGAAGATGCCGAAACGTACTTTGCAGGGCGTGGTCGTCAGCGACAAGCAAGCCAAGACCATTGTGGTGCGCGTCGACCGCCGCTTCACGCACCCGATCTACAAGAAGACGATCCGCCGTTCGAAGAACTACCACGCGCACGACGAGAGCAACCAGTTCAAGCCGGGCGACATGGTGTGGATCGAGGAAACGAAGCCGATTTCGAAGTTGAAGCGCTGGGTCGTGATCCGGGGCGAACACAAGAAAAGCGCCTGATCTGTTAGCTCTAGCCGACTGACTTCAGGGAAATGTTGAGCGCCGGCTGGGCTGGCGCAAAGAGAAAGAGGACGAGGTGCATCAATGATTCAGATGCAGACCAACCTCGACGTGGCCGACAATTCTGGCGCACGCCGTGTCATGTGTATCAAGGTGCTCGGAGGCTCCAAGCGCCGCTACGCCACGATCGGCGACATCATCGTCGTGTCGATCAAGGAAGCCATCCCGCGTGGCAAGGTGAAGAAGGGCGACGTGATGAAGGCCGTCGTGGTGCGCGTCCGCAAGGACATCCGCCGCGCCGACGGTTCGGTCATCCGCTTCGATCGCAATGCCGCCGTTCTGATCAACAACCAGTCCGAGCCGGTCGGCACCCGTATCTTCGGGCCCGTGCCGCGCGAGCTGCGCGCCAAGAACCACATGAAGATCATCTCGCTCGCGCCGGAGGTGCTGTGATGGCTGCGAAGATCCGCAAGGGCGACAAGGTCGTCGTGCTGACCGGCCGCGACAAGGGCCGCACCGGCGAGGTGTTCGAGGTTCGCCCCGACGCCGGTACCGCGCTGGTGCGCGGCATCAACATGGTCAAGCGTCATCAGAAGCAGACGCAGGCCCAGGAGGGCGGCATCATCTCGAAAGAGGCGCCGATCCAACTGTCCAATATCGCGTATGTCGGCAAGGACGGAAAGCCGACCCGCGTCGGATTCAAGATTCTGGCGGACGGCAAGAAGGTCCGCATCGCCAAGAGCTCGGGAGCTGAGATCGATGGCTGAGGCCGCTTACACGCCGCGCCTGCGCGCGGAATATGACGCGAAGATCCGCACGGCTCTGACCGAGAAGTTCGGTTATGAGAACGTCATGCAGGTTCCGCGCCTGGACAAGGTCGTGCTGAACATGGGCGTTGGCGATTCCGTCAACGACCGCAAGAAGGCCGAGACCGCCGCTGCCGAGCTGAGCCAGATCGCCGGCCAGAAGGCGATCGTGACCTATTCGCGCATCGCGATTGCGACCTTCAAGTTGCGAGAGAACCAGCCGATCGGCTGCAAGGTCACGCTGCGCAAGGCCCGCATGTACGAGTTCATCGATCGCCTGGTGAATGTCGCGCTGCCGCGCGTCCGCGACTTCCGCGGCCTGAACCCGAAGAGCTTCGATGGCCGCGGCAACTACTCGCTCGGCATCAAGGAGCACATCATTTTCCCCGAGATCGACTTCGACAAGGTCGCGGAAGCCCGCGGTATGGACATCACCGTCTGCACCACGGCCAAGACCGACGAAGAGGCGAGGGCCTTGTTGACCGCTTTCAATTTCCCGTTCCGGCAGTGAGACGCTGACCTAAAGCCTCTCAAACGCGGATACCCAGGAGCCAAGCATGGCAAAGAAGAGTTCAGTCGAGAAGAACAACCGGCGCAAGCGGATGGTGAAGAACGCCGCCGCCAAGCGCGAGCGGTTGAAGGCGATCATCGCCGACAAGACGCTGCCGATGGAGGAGCGGTTTGCCGCGACCCTGAAGCTGGCGGAAATGCCGCGCAACTCGTCGGCGACCCGCATCCGCCTGCGCTGCGAGCTGTCGGGCCGCCCGCGCTCGAACTATCGCAAGAACAAGCTGTCCCGTATCGCGCTGCGCGACCTTGGCTCCAAGGGCATGGTCCCGGGCCTCGTGAAGTCCAGCTGGTAAGGAGGGTCGTTTAGATGTCTACGCACGATCCAATCAGCGATCTGATCACCCGTATCCGCAACGCGCAGATGCGTTCGAAGACCAAGGTCTCCACGCCTGGCTCGAAGATGCGCGAGAACGTGCTCGAGGTCCTCAAGACCGAGGGTTACATCCGCGGCTACGCCACGCTCGAGCATTCCTCGGGTCGCAGCGAGATCGAGATCGAGCTGAAGTATTTCGACGGCGAGCCCGTCATCCGCGAGATTGAACGCGTTTCCAAGCCCGGGCGTCGCGTCTACGCCTCGGTGAAGAACCTGCCGCGGGTGAACAACGGACTCGGCATTTCGGTGTTGTCGACGCCGAAGGGGATCATGGCCGACCACAGCGCGCGCGACGCGAATGTGGGCGGTGAAGTCCTCTTCACGGTGTTCTGAGAAGGATTTTTCATCCATGTCACGTGTTGGCAAAAGGCCTGTGGCGGTGCCGTCGGGTGTTACCGCGACCGTCGATGGGCAGACCGTCAAGATGAAGGGGCCGAAGGGCCAGCTTCAGTTCGTCGTTCATGACGACGTCGAGGTGAAGCTCGAGAGCGGCCAGATCAAGGTCAAGCCGCGGCTCGAGACCAATCGCGCGCGCGCGCTCTACGGTACCGCTCGCGCCCAGGTCGCGAATCTGGTCGAAGGCGTCACCAAGGGCTTCGAGAAGAAGCTGGAGATCACCGGCGTCGGTTACCGCGCCGCGATGCAGGGCAAGAACCTTCAGCTCGCGCTCGGCTACAGCCACGACGTGATCTATCCGATCCCCGAGGGGATCACGATCACGGTGCCGAAGCCGACCGAGATCACGGTAGCGGGCAGCGACGTCCAGCGCGTCGGCCAGGTCGCGGCCGAGATCCGCAGCTATCGCCCGCCGGAGCCCTACAAGGGCAAGGGCGTGAAGTATGTTGGCGAATTCATCTTCCGCAAGGAAGGCAAGAAGAAGTAACGGAGCCGGTCATGTCCAAAGCCAAGGTTACGAATGCCCGGCGCAAGCGGAGCGTGCGGCTGAAGCTGCGCCGCTCCGGTGGTGGTCGTCCGCGTCTGTCGGTGTTCCGCTCGTCCAAGCACATCTACGCCCAGGTCATCGACGATCTGAAGGGCGAGACGCTGGCATCTGCCTCGTCGCTCGAGAAGTCGATGCGCGACGGTGGCAAGACCGGTGCCGACATCGATGCGGCGAAGGCGGTCGGCAAGCTGCTGGCCCAGCGCGCCGCCGAGAAGGGCGTCAAGGAAGTCGTGTTCGATCGCGGCAGCTATCTCTATCACGGGCGCGTCAAGGCTCTTGCCGATGCGGCGCGTGAGAGCGGGCTGAGCTTCTAACAGAATTTGAGGATTGAGGCGTAAGCCTCTGAAGGATTGGAAAAACCATGGCAGCTGAACGCGAACAACGTGGTGGACGCGATCAACGCGGCGGCGGACGTGAACGCAGGGAGCGCGAGGAGCGCGACAGCGAGTTCGTCGACAAGCTCGTCCACATCAACCGCGTGGCCAAGGTCGTCAAGGGCGGCAAGCGCTTCGGTTTCGCAGCGCTGGTCGTGATCGGCGACCAGAAGGGTCGCGCCGGCTTCGGTCACGGCAAGGCGCGCGAAGTGCCCGAGGCGATCCGCAAGGCGACCGAGTCCGCCAAGCGCAACCTGACGCGGGTGTCGCTCCGCGAGGGCCGCACGCTCCATCACGACATCGCCGGCCGTCATGGTGCGGGCCGTGTCTACCTGCGTGCAGCTCCGGCCGGTACCGGCATCATCGCCGGCGGCCCGATGCGTGCGGTGTTCGAGACGCTCGGCGTGCAGGACGTGGTCGCCAAGTCGATCGGCTCGTCGAACCCCTACAACATGGTTCGCGCGACCTTCGACGCGCTGAAGCATCAGGATTCGCCGCGTTCGGTCGCAGCCCGCCGCAACATCAAGGTGTCCACTCTGCAGTCGCGCCGTATCGGTGGCGATGCCGAGGCGGCTGCCGACTAACGGAAGCTCTGGAGTAGACTCCCATGGCCAAGGCCGCAAAGACGATCAAGGTCGAGCAGACCGGCAGCGCGATCCGCCGCCATCACTCGCAGCGCTCGACCCTGATCGGGCTCAAGCTCAACAAGATCGGCCGTACCAGCGAACTGCCGGACACCCCGGCGGTCCGCGGCATGATCGAGAAGGTTCACCATCTCGTCCGCATCGTCGACGAGAAGTAAGCAAAGGCGCACGATCCCGAAAAGCCGGAAGCGGTTTTCGGTGAGGATCGTGCGCAAGACACAAGGAGAAGGGCGATGAAGCTCAGCGATATCGCCGACAACGCCGGCTCGCGCAAGAAGCGTATGCGCGTCGGCCGCGGCATCGGTTCCGGCAAGGGCAAGCAGTCCGGCCGCGGCGGCAAGGGCCAGACCGCGCGTTCGGGCGTGCGCATCAAGGGTTTCGAAGGCGGCCAGATGCCGATGCATCGCCGTCTGCCCAAGCGCGGCTTCAACAACATCTTCCGCGTCGAGTTCGCCGAGATCAATCTCGACCGGCTGCAGGAAGCGGTCGACGCCAAGAAGATCGACGCCGGCAGCGTCGTCAACGTCGAATCCCTGGTGAAGGGTGGCGTGCTGCGCCGCGCCAAGGCCGGCCTGCGGCTGCTCGGCCGGGGCGAGCTCAAGTCCAAGCTCAACATCGAAGTGCACGGCGCCAGCAAGACCGCGATCGCGGCGGTCGAGAAGGCCGGCGGCTCGGTGAAGATCCTCGCCCAGCCTAAGGAAGAAGGCGAGGCGGCGTAACAACTGCGTCATTGGCCCGCGGCGCGCGGGCCTTTACGCATGCGGGACGTGGACTTATCGAAGCCGAGCCCCAGATAATGTCTGGCGTCCGCTAAACTAGCCCGGCCGCGGGCATGACGGCGCAACAGGCGGCGGGAGAAAGTCCAAGATGGTCTCTGCAGCGGAACAACTGGCAGCCAATCTCAATTTCGGCGCGTTTGCCAAGGCCGACGAACTGAAGAAGCGCATCTGGTTCACCCTGGGTGCGCTGCTCGTTTATCGGCTCGGGACCTACATCCCGCTGCCCGGCATCGATCCCAACATCTGGGAGCAGGTGTTCCGCTCCCAGGCGGGCGGCATCCTCGGCATGTTCAACATGTTCGCCGGCGGCGGCATCCACCGCATGGCGATCTTCGCGCTGAACATCATGCCGTACATCTCGGCCTCGATCATCATCCAGCTTCTCACCACCGTCTCGCCGCAGCTCGAGGCGCTGAAGAAGGAGGGCGAGGCTGGCCGCAAGACACTGAACCAGTACACCCGCTATCTCACGGTGATCCTGGCCGCGTTCCAGTCCTACGGCATCGCGGTGGGCCTCGAAGGCGCCGGCAACGTCGTCAGCGAGCCCGGCATGTTCTTCCGCCTGTCCACGGCGATCACGCTGACCGGCGGCACGATGTTCCTGATGTGGCTCGGCGAGCAGATCACCTCGCGCGGCATCGGCAATGGCATCTCGCTGATCATTCTCGCCGGCATCGTCGCCGAGCTGCCAGCCGCGCTTGCCGGCATGCTCGAGCTCGGCCGTCAGGGCGCGATGTCGACCGGGCTGATCCTGGTCGTCATCATCATGGCCGTCGCCGTCATCGCCTTCATCGTGTTCATGGAGCGCGCGCAGCGCCGCCTCTTGATCCAGTATCCGAAGCGCCAGGTCGGCAACAAGATGTTCGAGGGCCAGTCCTCGCATCTGCCGCTCAAGCTCAACACCTCCGGCGTGATCCCGCCGATCTTCGCGTCCTCGCTGCTCTTGCTGCCGACGACGGTTGCGAACTTCAACACGGGCAGTGGGCCGGTGTGGTTCCAGTGGATCACCACCCAGCTCGGCCATGGCCGCCCGCTGTTCCTGATCATGTATCTGGCGTTGATCGTGTTCTTCGCCTTCTTCTACACCGCGATCGTGTTCAACCCGACCGAGACCGCGGACAATCTGAAGAAGCACGGCGGCTTCATTCCGGGCATTCGCCCCGGCGAGCGCACCGCGGAATACATCGACTACGTGCTGTCGCGCATCACCGTCTTGGGCGCGATCTATCTGGCGATCGTCTGCTTGATCCCCGAGATCCTGATCTCCTACGCCTCGGTGCCGTTCTACTTCGGCGGCACCTCGCTGCTGATCGTCGTCAGTGTCACCATGGATACGGTGGCGCAGGTTCAGGGCTATCTGCTGGCCCATCAGTACGAAGGCCTGATCCGGAAGTCCAAGCTGCGGGGCCGCCGTAGATGAGCAGGGAGCTCGCGCGCCGAATCGCTTTCACGATTGGCGCGCTGCTCCTTTTCAGGCTCGGCACGCAGATCCCGATCGCGGGAGTGAACACGTCTGGCTTCGCGCTGACGCCGGACCTCATCGCCCGTCTCTCGCTCTTTGCGCTCGGCCTTGTTCCCTATCTGACTGCGGCGATCTTCGTCCGACTACTGTCTGTCGTCTGGCGCGGCCTGAACTCGCTCGAGCGGTCAGGCGAGGGTGGCCGGCGCAAGGTCGCCCGTGCCACGCTCGGACTCACGCTGGGACTTGCTGCTTTCCAGGCCTATGGCATTGCCTCCGCGCTGACGTCCATTCCGGGCCTAGTTAGGAACCCCGACGGCTGGTTCGTGGTGACGGGAACGGCTTCGATGGTCGGCGGCGTCTTCGTGCTGGTGTGGTTGAGCGAACAGATCACCCGCTACGGCATCGGCAACGGTCTGGCGGTGATCTTGAGCGTCGGCATTCTCGTTTCGATTCCTCGCGACGCTGCTGCCATCGTGGAGCTCGTGCGGCGAGGAGCGCTCTCGAGCAACCTCGTGTTCGTCCACGCCATGCTCTGGGTCGTGACCGTCGCTGCAATCGTGCTTGTCGAGGGCGCGCGGCGAAACGTGCGCGTTGAGTTCGGCGCACTGCGCGTTGGGGATCGGCAACTGCCGCCGCGCGATGCGGTGCTCCCGATCAAGCTCAACAGCGCCGGGTTTCTGATTCCGGTTACCGTGGCGCCGTGGATATTCTTTCTGCCGCTCGCCTTTGCCGGCCTCATCCTGGGTGGCGATCACCCCTTGGTCGCCGCGGCCTACCGGCACCTTCAGATGGGGCAGCCGGCGCACCTCATCCTCGTGTCGATCGCCGTGTTCGTGCTCGCCTTCGTCTACACCGCCTATGTCGTCGATCCCGAATACACGGCCAAATCTCTGGCCCGGCACAATGGCGTAATTTCCGGTATCGCTGCTGGCGAGGCCTCTGCCGATTATCTCGATCGCGTCGTGTCATTGACGACGGTCGTCGGAGCCGTCTACCTGACGGCGTTGCAGTTGATTCCGGAGGTGTTCGACCTTTACGGGATCGGTCTGCCTTATAGTATGGTCGTCGATGGTGGTGCCGCGCTGGTTGTGGTTTGCACCGCTCTTGATATCAAAACACAGGTGCGCGAGGTATCGCTCACCAATCCGGGGGGCGTACGCCGATGAGAATTATACTTCTGGGACCGCCGGGGTCGGGCAAGGGGACCCAGGCCCAGCTCTTGGTGCAGCGCTATGGCATCGTCCAGCTCTCGACCGGCGAGATGCTGCGTGCCGCGGTTGCGGCCGGAACGCCGGTCGGGCTGAAGGCCAAGGAGATCATGGCCAGCGGCGGCCTCGTGCCTGATGACGTCGTGGTGGGAATCATCTCCGACCGCATCGACCAGCCCGACGCCAAGAACGGTTTCATCCTCGACGGTTTCCCGCGCACCGTGCCGCAGGCTGAGGCGCTGGACCAGTTGCTCAAGGGCAAGCACCTCAAGCTCGACGCCGTGATCGAGCTCCGCGTCAACGAGAGCGCGCTGTTGAGCCGCGTCGAAACCCGCGTTGCCCAGATGCGGGAGCGCGGCGAGGAGGTCCGGCTCGACGACACCCCCGAGGTCCTGACCAAGCGGCTTGCCAGCTATCGCAGCCAGACGGAACCGCTGATTCACTACTATTCCGAGCGTCGGAAGCTCTCGACCATCGACGGCATGATGGCCATCGACGAGGTCACCCGCGCCATCCACCGCCAGCTCCTGGCTCTGGGGGCGGTCGAGCCCAAGACGCATGCCCGAAGCGCAGCCAAGGCGTCACCGGCCAAAAAAACCAAGGCGGCGAAGAAATCGACCCAAAAGCCGGCGAAGGCAGCCAAAAAGGCCGCAAAATCGGCTAAAACCGCCAAAAAGGCAGCCAAGAAGGCCAAGAAGGCGGCCAAGAGAACGGCCAAAAAAGCAGCCAGAAAGACCGCCAAGAAGGCCGTCAAAAAGGGTGCCAAAAAGGCCGCAAAAAAGGTCACGAAAAAGCGAGCCAAGCGCTAGCAGCGGTTGACGAAAGCCCCTGGAATCCCCTAATAAGCCCCGCATCCAAGTCGGATAGTTTCAGACGATGCCGGGCCCCAGGAAGACCGGGGGTGGGCGTCGTGTTCGCGTTTGTGAACACCTGCCCGAGAAAGCAAGCACTTAAAGCCCGATTCCTGACGAGGGATCGGCAACAGGAGAGAAGGCCGTGGCCCGTATTGCCGGCGTGAACATTCCCACCAACAAGCGCGTGCTGATCGCGCTCCAGTACATCCATGGCATCGGCGCGAAGATCGCCGGCGAGATCATGGAGAAGGTGAAGATCCCCGAGGATCGTCGCGTCAATCAGCTCAGCGACGCCGAAGTGCTTCAGATCCGTGAAGTCATCGACCGCGATTATCTCGTCGAGGGCGACCTGCGTCGTGAAGTCGGTATCAACATCAAGCGTCTGATGGACCTCGGCTGCTATCGCGGCCTGCGTCATCGTCGCGGTCTGCCGGTGCGCGGCCAGCGCACCCACACCAATGCGCGCACGCGCAAGGGCCCGGCCAAGGCCATCGCCGGCAAGAAGAAGTAAGTTTTCGAATCCAGTCGCGGCGTGTGGCGAAAGGGGATGACCCGTTCGCCACGCGCTTTTCGTTCCACAGGTGTAGCCGCTGGCATTACGGCGGCGTTTGAGATCTTCAGGAAAGGGACTCAATGGGCAAGGAAGCCACCCGCGTTCGTCGTCGTGAGCGCAAGAACATCGCCTCCGGCGTCGCGCATGTGAACTCATCGTTCAACAACACGACCATCACCATCACCGACGCGCAGGGCAACACGATTGCCTGGTCCTCGGCCGGCACGATGGGCTTCAAGGGCTCGCGCAAGTCGACCCCGTACGCCGCGCAGGTCGCCGCCGAGGACGTGTCCAAGAAGGCGCAGGAGCACGGCATGCGCACGCTGGAAGTCGAGGTCGCCGGCCCCGGTTCGGGTCGCGAATCGGCGCTCCGTGCGCTCCAGGCCGCAGGCTTCACCGTCACCTCGATCCGCGACGTGACCACGATCCCGCACAACGGTTGCCGTCCCCGTAAGCGTCGGCGCGTTTGATACCAAGTTGCGGGCGCATCGGCGCCCGCAATGACTTTTTAAGAAGCCGCGGGAATGATCTGCGGCCTTTCTCCAACGCCAGTATTTGAACTGTCAAATTGACTGGCCTGTATGGGTGAAACAGTGACGATCCAGAAAAATTGGCAAGAACTGATTCGGCCGAACAAGCTCCAGGTCACGCCCGGCAGCGATCCCTCGCGTTTTGCGACCATCGTCGCCGAGCCGCTCGAGCGTGGTTTCGGCCAAACCCTCGGCAATGCGCTGCGCCGCATCCTGCTCTCCTCGCTCCAGGGCGCGGCGGTGCAGTCGGTGCACATCGACGGCGTGCTGCACGAGTTCTCCTCGATCGCGGGCGTCCGTGAGGACGTCACCGACATCGTGCTCAACATCAAGGACATCTCGATCAAGATGCAGGGCGAAGGCCCCAAGCGCATGGTCGTGAAGAAGCAGGGTCCGGGCGTCGTCACCGCCGGCGACATCCAGACCGTCGGCGATGTGGTCGTGCTGAACCCCGATCTGCAGATCTGCACGCTCGACGAGGGCGCCGAGATCCGCATGGAGTTCACGGTCTCGACCGGCAAGGGCTACGTGCCCGCCGAGCGCAACCGTCCCGAGGACGCGCCGATCGGCCTGATCCCGGTCGACAGCCTGTACTCGCCGGTCCGCAAGGTCTCCTACAAGGTCGAGAACACCCGCGAGGGCCAGATCCTCGACTACGACAAGCTGACCATGACGATCGAGACCAACGGCGCGATCACGCCGGATGACTCCGTGGCCTACGCTGCGCGCATCCTGCAGGATCAGCTCAACGTGTTCGTCAACTTCGAAGAGCCGCGCAAGGAAGTCGCCCAGGAGATCATTCCGGATCTCGCCTTCAACCCTGCCTTCCTCAAGAAGGTGGACGAGCTGGAGCTGTCGGTGCGTTCGGCCAACTGCCTGAAGAACGACAACATCGTTTACATCGGCGATCTCGTGCAGAAGAGCGAAGCGGAAATGCTCCGCACCCCGAACTTCGGCCGCAAGTCGCTGAACGAGATCAAGGAAGTGCTGGCCCAGATGGGTCTGCATCTCGGCATGGAAGTGCCGGGCTGGCCGCCGGAGAACATCGACGAGCTCGCCAAGCGCTTCGAGGATCATTACTGAGCGAATGGGGAGTGGCGAATGGCGAATAGGGGTCTACTCGCCATTCGCTATTCACCACCCCGGGCGAACGCAGGCAGCCCACCTGAGCAACATGTCCGACGAACCGTCGCGGCAGTTTTAACGTAAGGACTACACACATGCGTCACGGCAAGGTTCATCGGAAGCTCAACCGCACGGCCGAGCACCGCAAGGCGATGTTCGCCAACATGGCGGCCGCGCTGATCAAGCACGAGCAGATCGTCACCACGCTGCCCAAGGCCAAGGAGCTTCGCCCGATCGTGGAGAAGCTCGTCACCCTCGGCAAGAAGGGCGGCCTGTCGCTGCGCCGTCAGGCGATCGCGGAGCTGCGCGACGTCGACATGGTCAAGAAGCTCTTCGACACGCTGGCGACCCGCTACAAGGACCGCCAGGGCGGCTACACCCGCATCATCAAGGCGGGCTTCCGCTACGGCGACAACGCCGCCATGGCCGTGATCGAGTTCGTCGATCGCGACGTCGATGCCAAGGGCCAGGATTCCGGCCCGGTGCAGGAGAAGGAAGCCGAGGCGGCGTAAGCCGACCGGCATGACGTTTCAAAAGCGGCGCCTTCGGCGCCGCTTTTTTGTTTCGTAGGAACGGTAGGGTGGGCAAAGGCGCGCTCTTCGCGCGCCGTGCCCACCATTCAGTCCACAAGCTGCGCCAAGATGATGGGCACGCTTCCGCCTTCGCTCTTCGAGCTACAGCGGACAAGTCGCTTTGCGGACCCTACAATCCTCACGCGTCAGTGAGTCCTGATTGCAGCTGAGGGAGCCGCTTCCGATATCTCCATGCACATCCATGGAGATATCGCATGAAGATCGACCTTTCCGGAAAGACCGCCCTCGTGACCGGCTCGACCGCCGGCATTGGCCACGCCATCGCCAAGGGCCTCGCCGCCTCGGGCGCCAGCATCGTGATCAACGGCCGCGGCCAGGACAAGGTCGATGCGGCGGTGCGCAAGCTGGAAGGAACGGGCGCCAAGGTCCGTGGCATCGCGGCCGACGTCTCGACCGCCGCGGGCTGCAAGGCCCTCATTGCGGCGCTGCCCGAGATCGACATCCTCATCAACAATGCCGGCATCTTCGAGCCCAAGGACTTCTTCGATATCCCGGACGAGGACTGGACCCGCTTCTTCGAGGTAAATGTGATGAGCGGCGTGCGGCTGTCGCGTGCGTACATGAAGGGGATGCTTGAGCGCAACTGGGGCCGCATCGTCTTCATCTCCTCGGAGTCCGGGCTCAACATTCCCGTCGAGATGATTCATTACGGCATGACCAAGACGGCCCAGCTCTCGGTTGCGCGCGGGCTCGCCCAGCTCACCCGCGGCACCGGCGTCACCGTCAATTCCGTGCTGCCGGGCCCGACGATGTCGGAGGGCGTCGAAACGTTCGTGAAGGATCTGGCGAAGCAGAACGGCCAATCGGTGAACGAAGCCGCTGCCAATTTCGTCAAGCAGCATCGTCCGAGCTCGCTGATCCAGCGCTTCGCCAGCGTCGACGAGATCGCGAACATGGTGGTCTATGTCGCCTCGAAGGAGGCATCCGCCACAAACGGCGCAGCGCTGCGCGCCGAGGGCGGCATCGTCAACACGATCGCCTGAGGGGAAGCGGTGAAATCGTAGGGTGGGTTAGCGCTGCAGATGCGCGAAGCGCATCTGCAGGGCGTAACCCACCATCTTCGTCACCGCAGGAAATGAAGAGGTGGGTTACGCCGTGCGAACTGCGCTTCGCGCGTTCACACGCTACCCCCACCTACGAAGCCTAACGTCGAAGCTGCTACCACCCCTCCAGCACGATCTTGCCGCGCGACTTGCCGCTTTCAAGCAGCGCGTGCGCGCGCTTGAGGTTGGCGGCGTTGATCGTGCCGAAGGTCTGATCCAGCGTGGTGCGCAACACGCCCTTGTCGATGAGGTCGGCGACGTCGTTGAGCAGATGATGCTGCGCGATCATGTCAGGCGTCTGGAACGAGGAGCGCGTGAACATCGATTCCCAGTGCACCGAGATCGCCTTGCCCTTGAATGTGCTCATGGCAAATTCCGGGGGATCGTCGATCAGGCCGAACCGGCCCTGCGGAGCCATGAAATCGGCGATCGCCTTGTAGTGCTGGTCGGTAAAGGTCAGGCTGGCGACCAGCGCGACCGGCGGCAGCTTCAATGTCTCGATCTGCTCCTTCATCGGCTTGCCGTGGTCGATCACCGCATGCGCGCCGAGATCGAGGCACCATTTCTGCGACTCCGGCCGCGTGGCGGTGGCAAGTACCGTCAGCCCGGTGAGGCGACGCGCGAGCTGGATCAGGATCGAGCCGACGCCGCCGGCGCCGCCCGTGATCAAGAGCGTGCGCGGATCGACGCTCTTGCCGGGTACCGCGCCAAGCCGGTCGAACAGCAACTCCCAGGCGGTGATGGAGGTGAGGGGCAGGGCGGCGGCCTGCGCGAAGGACAGGCTCTTCGGCTTGTTGCCGACGATGCGCTCGTCGACCAGGTGGAATTCGGCGTTGGTGCCCTGGCGCAGGATCGAGCCGGCGTAGAACACCTCGTCCCCCGGCTTGAACAGCGACACGTCAGGCCCGACGGCATCGACGACGCCCGCTGCGTCATAGCCGAGGATCTTCGTCTCGCCCTCGGGCGGGGCGGCGCGCTTGCGCACCTTGTAATCGACCGGATTGGCCGAGATCGCCTTCACGGCGACGCGAATGTCGCGCCCCTTCGGCTCGGGCTTTGCGGTCTCGAAATCGATCAATGAATCCGCGTCCTCGATCGGAAGCGACTTTTTGTAACCGACGGCCTTCATGGCTTGTCTCCATCAGATGGCTTTGTTCGCCCGCCGCTCTAACTGTCGCCCTGGCTTCCGATTGGCAAGTACTGTAAATTCGGGGATATAGTCCCTGTTTGGATACTATTGGGAAAACACGCATGAAACGGCGCGATTTCGCCCGGCGCCCGGGCTGCTCTGTCGAGGCGACGCTGGACCTGATCGACGGCAAGTGGAAGGGCGTGATCCTCTACCACCTGCAGAGCGGCACCCAGCGCTTCGGCGAATTGCGCCGCCGGATGCCCGGGATCACCCAGCGCATGCTCACCAAACAGCTGCGCGCGCTGGAGGAGGACAAGCTCGTCATCCGCAAGGTCTATGCCGAGGTGCCGCCGCGCGTGGAGTATTGCCTGTCCGAGTTAGGTCAGAGCCTCAAGCCCGTCATCGACATCCTGAAAGCCTGGGGCGAGAGCCACCAGGAGCGGCTGTCCTGCGCGCCGCCGCCGGTGGTCGTGAAGAAGAAGCGCGCAGCGTAGGTTGGAGAGGAGCTCGCGCCGCATCTTCAGTGTCGTCCCCGCCTAGTGCGCAATTGCGCACGGGGGGCGGGGACCCATAACCCAGGGAGAGGTTGTGGTGCGCGCCAGTAACTCCGAGTCATCGCAATTACGTCCGCCTGTGGTTATGGGTCCCGGGTTCGCGCTGTCGCGCGCCCCGGGACGACGAGTGTGGCCTAGAACGCGAACTGCGTGCGCATCGCGACCGCATCGAACTTCGAGCCGACATCGGCGGTCGAGACCGGCGAAGCCTGCCGCGACACCGTGCCGTGCAGATAATCGAGCATGAAGCGCACGTTGCCGTTGACGTACCAGTTGAGCGCGAGCGTATAGACCGTCTGCCGTCCGCCGGCGACGCCGCTGGCCGTTGCGAGCTGATCGTTGAGGTCGATCGTCGAGAAGCGTCCCGCGATTTCCCACGCACCCCAGCCGCCACCGTCGAGCGAGAACGGATGCGCCGGCTTGACGCCGTGATAGGCGGCGTTCGCCGCGTTGTAGGACCGGCCCTCGCCGGTCAGCACGTAGCCGGCCTGGGCATAGCCGCCCTGGAATTTCAGGCTCGGTGCGCCGACCAGCGGCACGCCGGTGTTGGCGGTGCGATCGACATTGTACCAGAAGTACTCACCCTGGACGATGAACGGCCCGTAGGTCGCCGCCGCCTCGACGCTGTAGACCTGCGCGCCTGAGGCATTGGCGATGGCGCCGGTAGAGATCAGGGTGGTTGGATCGAGACGCAATTCCGGACGATCGCTGAGCGCGAGCGTCTGCGTGTTGGCGATCAGATTGCGCGGCGGCTGGATCAGCCATTGCGCATCGGCGCCGATATGCACCGAATAGTCCTTGCCGCTAATGGGATTGCCGGCCACGCGCGCCACGGCGCCATATTGCTCGCTGGTGCCGGCCGGTGCTGCGCTCGAGGCGGAATGGATCGCGCCGGTCGAGGGCCCCGTGACGTAGCCGCCGATCCAGAGCTGGTCGTTGAACCAGCGCGCACCGGCTGCGGAGCGGAAGTCGCCGGCGGCGATGTTGGTCGCGATCACACCGGGCGAGGCGCGCTCCATGAACATGATGTCGTTTGAGCTCGTCGCTTCGTCGAGCGTGTATGGCAGATCCATGATGCCGGCCTCGATCGCCATCCGTCCGCCGAACGGCTTCAGCCCGGTGTAGCTGAGATAGGCATTCTCGACGCCGGAGACGCCGCCGCCCGGTAGCGATCCCGGCGCGGCGCCGCCGAATCCGTCCGACGAGCCGCCAAAATCGTAGACCAGCGCGAAGTTCCAGTCGTTGAAGAACTTGCCGGTGACGCCGATGCGCGCGCGGCGGACGTTTTGGCCGCTGTCGAGCTTCTGCGGCACGGTGGCCGCGGTGTTGGGACGGTAGTCATAGCCGCCGACATCCCAATGCAGGCGGCTGGTGATGGCGACGCAGTTGGCCTGGTCGGCGGTGCAGATCGTCGGCCGGTTGTTCGGCATCGTCACGACGACGCCGGATGCCGGCGCCGGTCCCTTGACGGGGATCGCCGCATTGGCGTTCGCAACGACAGCCTTTGCTTCCGAGCGCGCCTCCGCCTTGGCTTCGGCCTTCGCTTCGGCCCTGGCTTTTGCCGTGGCCGCCGTGTTTGCCGCGGTCTGGCTCTGGAGCTTGTCGAGCTTCTGCTCCAGCATCTTCAACTGCTGCTTCAGCAGCGCGATCTCCTGCTCGCTGCTGCTTGCCGATTGGGCCTGGGCCTGCGAGGCCGCCAGCACGCCGGCGAGACCAATCGCGGTGGCCGCAATTCTTGTTCTGCTCACGTTACGCCTCCATCGTTTGACTGATTTCCCCAAGTCGCGAACGGAGAGCCTAGGTGTGATCGATGACTGCCCCGCGACGCTGCGCCCGGTTGCGTGGGTTCCAGCTGATGCAAATTCGCCGCAACCGAATCCGCTTCACACCACCATGCAAGATGACGCACATCATGCCAATCCGCCGCCCGGGCAAATTGCCGATTCGAACGATGCGCTTGCATGGCCGGACACACCGGGGAAGGGCCGAATATTGCCGGCTGGCGCCCTTCTATTGACGGGCGAACGCGCCTATATTCCGGCGTCTTTTCCAAGAGGTAGGAATGTTTCGATCGATCTGGACTGCCGCCGTCACGGCATTGTGCATAGCCTTTTCGGCCCATTTCAATTCGGCCTCAGCGCAGGACCGCCGCGTCCCGTCGTCGCCGGCCGAGCTGCGGTTGTCCTATGCGCCGATCGTGCAGCGGGTGCAGCCGGCGGTCGTCAACGTCTATGCCGCCAAGGTGGTGCAGAACCGCAATCCGCTGCTGGACGATCCGATCTTCCGCCGCTTCTTCGGCGTGCCGGGCCAGCAGCCCGAGCAGATGCAGCGTTCGCTCGGCTCCGGCGTCATCGTCGATGCCTCCGGCCTCGTCGTCACCAACGTCCACGTCATCGAGGGCGCGGACCAGGTCAAGGTGTCGCTGTCGGACAAGCGCGAGTTCGAGGCCGAGATCCTGCTCAAGGATTCCCGGACCGATCTCGCCGTGCTCCGTCTGAAGGACAGCAAGGAGAAATTCCCGACCCTCGACTTCACCAATTCCGATGAGCTCTTGGTCGGCGACGTCGTGCTCGCGATCGGCAATCCCTTCGGCGTCGGCCAGACCGTGACCCACGGCATCATCTCGGCGCTCGCGCGTACGCAGGTCGGCATCACCGACTACCAGTTCTTCATCCAGACCGATGCGGCGATCAATCCCGGCAATTCCGGCGGCGCCCTGGTCGACATGAGCGGCAGGCTCGCCGGCATCAACACGGCGATCTATTCGCGCTCCGGCGGCTCGCAAGGAATTGGCTTTGCGATTCCCGCCAACATGGTGCGCGTCGTCGTCACCTCCGCCAAGAGCGGCGGCAAGGCGGTTAAGCGGCCGTGGCTCGGGGCAAAATTGCAGGCGGTGACGCCGGAGATCGCGGAAAGCCTCGGCCTGCGCTCGCCGACCGGAGCGCTGGTCGCGAGCGTGGTCTCGAATGGCCCCGCGGCGAAGGCCGGCCTGAAATCCTCCGACCTCATCACCGGGATCGAGGGCCAGACCGTCGATGATCCCAATGCCTTCGATTACCGCTTCGCGACCCGTCCGCTCGGCGGCACCGCGCAGATCGACGTGCAGCGCGGCGGCAAGCCGGTCAAGCTGACGGTGGCGCTGGAGACCGCGCCCGACACGGGGCGCAACGAACTCGTGGTCACCGCGCGCTCGCCGTTCCAGGGCGCGAAGGTCTCGACCATCACCCCGGCCGTCGCTGACGAGCTGCATCTGGATGTCGACGCCGGGGGCGTCGTGATTACCGATATCGGCGGCGATACCGCGGCCGCAAGTGTCGGCTTCCAGAAAGGCGACATCATCCTCGCCGTCAACAACCAGAAGATCAGCAAGACCGGCGACCTCGAGAAGGCCGCAGGCGAGCGGCCGCGGATCTGGCGCATCACGCTGGTGCGCGGCGGCCAGCAGATCAACGTCACGCTGGGCGGATGAGTCCGAAGCGACCACAGGAGACGCCGACTCTCTTTGCCGCGGCGGGGCTCGACCACGAGGCTCCGCATCCGCTGCCGGACCGGCTGCGTCCGCGCGCATTGTCGGAGGTCGTCGGCCAGGACCACATCCTCGGCCCCGACGGCGCGCTGACACGCATGCTGGAGACGCGCACGCTCGGCTCGCTCATCTTCTGGGGGCCGCCGGGTACCGGCAAGACCACGGTGGCGCGGCTGCTGGCGGATGCAACGGATCTGCATTTCGAGCAGATTTCGGCCGTGTTCTCCGGCGTCGCCGATTTGAAGAAGGCGTTCGATGCCGCGCGCGCCCGTCGCGAGATGGGCAAGGGCACGCTGCTCTTCGTCGACGAGGTGCATCGCTTCAACCGTGCCCAGCAGGATTCCTTTCTGCCCGTGATGGAAGACGGCACCGTCGTCTTGGTCGGAGCCACCACCGAGAATCCATCCTTCGAGCTCAACGCGGCGCTTCTGTCCCGCGCGCGCGTGCTGGTATTTCGCTCGCTCGATGCCGCCGCGATCGAAAAGCTGTTCGCACATGCTGAAGCGGTCGAAGGCAAGAAGCTGCCGCTCGATGCCGAGGCGCGCGCGGTGCTGGTGCGCATGGCCGACGGCGACGGCCGGGCATCGCTGACGCTCGCCGAGGAGGTCTGGCGTTCGGCGCGGGCGGACGAGATTTTCAATGCCGCGCAGCTGCAGGAGATCCTGCAGCGCCGCGCGCCGATCTACGACAAATCGGCCGACGGCCATTACAATCTGATCTCAGCACTCCACAAATCGGTGCGCGGCTCCGATCCCGATGCCGCGCTGTATTATCTCGCGCGCATGTTAGACGCCGGCGAGGACCCGCTGTTCCTGGCTCGCCGCGTCGTGCGCATGGCGGTGGAGGACATCGGGCTTGCCGATCCCCAGGCGCTCGTCATCGCCAATGCTGCCAAGGACGCCTTCGACTTCCTCGGCCATCCCGAGGGCGAGCTCGCCATCGCGCAGGCCGTGGTCTATCTCGCCACCGCCCCGAAATCGAACGCCGTCTACACCGCCTTCGGCACGGCGATGCAGGTCGCAAAGCGGGCCGGCTCGCTGCTGCCGCCCAAGCACATCCTGAACTCCCCGACCAAGCTGATGAAGTCGGAAGGCTACGGCACCGGCTACGAATACGACCACGACGCGCCGGATGCCTTCTCCGGCCAGGACTACTTCCCGGAAGCCTTGGGCCGCCAGACCTTCTACGACCCGCCCGAGCGCGGCTTCGAGCGCGAGATCCGCAAGCGGCTGGATTATTGGGCCAAGCTGCGCAAGGAGCGGGGCGGGAAGTAGGGCTTTCAAGCCCGCTTTAGGCGTAGATTTACGGTTTACGTAACGCGTAAATCTTGCTACTCGGCGGGGAAATTCCCATGCCCCATACACCTATACATCCCGGCGAACACCTTGCCGAAGAACTGCGCGAACTCGGCATCACGGCCGCGGAGCTGTCGCGTCAGATCGATGTGCCGGTCAATCGCATCACGGGCATCGTCAACGGACAGCGCGGCATCACCGCTGACACGGCGTTGCGCCTGGGTCACTGGTTCGGTACCAGCCCGCAATTCTGGATGAACCTGCAACAGCAATATGAGCTGCGGCTGGCGGAGAAGGAGGTGGGCGCGCAGGTTGCATCGCTGCCCCGCCGCACCAATGCGCAGTCGACGCGAAAGCTTGGAAGAACCGCATGAGCCGCCGCATCAAGAGAATGAATCCAAAACCTCGCGATCGCGACGAGCGCAAGGAGACGCGTCCGCATCAGGCGCGTAGCGCGTCAAAGGCCGGGCCGCGTCCGGGTGGCAAGCCCGGCAGTAAGCCTCCGCGCTTCGCGGGCGAGCGCGCCGAACGCCGTCCGCCCAAAGTGGCGCTGGAAAAGCCTGCGCCCATAAAACCCGTCGAGCCGCTGCTTCCGACCAAGGTGCAGACCGTCACCGTCACGGCGGACGAGAACAACATGCGCGTGGACCGTTTCCTGGAAGCGCGCTTTCCCGGCCTGTCGTTCTCCCACATCCAGCGCGTCGTCCGCAAAGGCGAGCTGCGCGTCGACGGCAAGCGCGTCGACAGCAAGGACCGGCTGGAGGAGGGGCAGAGTGTCCGCATTCCGCCGCTCAAGCTCGACGCGCCGAAGGTTGGCGGCGAGCTCTCGGAGGCCGCGCAGAAGACGCTCAAGGCGCTGAAGGAGATGACGATCTGGGAGGACGACGACGTCCTCGTCCTGAACAAGCCCGCCGGCCTTGCCGTGCAGGGCGGCTCGGGCATGACGCGGCACATCGACCAGATGCTGGAGGTGATGCGCGACGCCAAGGGCCAGAAGCCGCGCCTCGTGCACCGCATCGATCGCGAGACGTCCGGCTGCCTCCTGATCGCAAAGACGCGCTTCGCCGCGTCGCATCTGACCGGCGCGTTCCGCTCGCGTTCGGCGCGAAAGGTCTATTGGGCTCTGGTACCGGGCCTGCCGAAGCCGAAGCAGGGCCGCATCTCGACCTTCCTCGCGAAGGAGGAGGGCGAGGACGACACCATCATGCGCATCGCCCAGCATGGCGACGAGGGCGCGAGCCACGCGGTGACCTATTATGCGGTGGTCGAGACCGCCGGCAACAAGCTGACCTGGGTGTCGCTGAAGCCGGTGACGGGCCGCACCCACCAGCTGCGCGCCCACATGGCCCACATCGGCCACCCCATCGTCGGCGATCCCAAATATTTCAACATTGAGAACTGGCAGCTGCCGGGTGGCCTGCAAAACCGGCTGCATCTCTTGGCGCGCCGCATCGTCATTCCGCATCCGCGCGGCGGCGTGATCGACGCCACCGCGCCGTTGCCGCCACACATGCAGCAGTCGTGGAACCTGCTCGGGCTGGACGCAACCAGATTTGATCCGATCGAGAACGCGCCTGAAGAATAGTTAAGTTGAACGGGGGCGGTCGGAGCACAACATATCGCTCATGAAACGGCTCTCGATCTGCCTCATCGTCTTGACCGCGCTGCTCACGGGGCAGGGGGCTCAGGCGCAATATGTGCTGCCGGGCCCCTCGCAAGTTGTTCCGCCGCCTTCGCCGCCACCGCCGCCGAAGATCGAGGTGCCGAAGGTTCCGCAATTCGACGCGCCGCCGCGCTACAACTACCGGCCGCTCCCGCGCAATTCTTTCAGCGATCGCGTCTCGAAGTGCCTCGACGACGCTGCAGCCGCAGGACTGGGGCCGGCCGATCGCGGCACTTATGCGCGCAGTTGCGCAAACTAGCAGCATCCATCGTCGTCCTGGCGAAGCCATCACGACATTGGTAATTTGATTGACGACAAGGATCGAAACACCGACATGCGCGAATTGTTCGAAGAAGCTGCGGGGCAGCCCCCGCCGGATCCGCGGGAATCGGCGCGCGCATCCACGCGCACGCCGCTGCGCAAACGATTCTACAAGGAAGCCGGCGTCACCGAGGCCGAGGGCGGCTTCGCCGTCACCCTCGACGGCAAGCCGATCCGCACGCCGTCCGGCCGTCAGGTGGTGATCCCTTCGCGCGAGCTCGCCGATGCGGTCGCCGCCGAATGGGCGGCCCAGGGCGAGACGATCGACCCCGTGGCCATGCCGCTGACGCGGATCGCCAACAGTGTGGTCGAGGGCGTGATCGACCGCGTCGAACTCGTCAGCGACGACCTTGCAAAGTACTTCGAGACTGATCTCCTGTTCTATCGCGCCGGCCACCCTGAAGGGCTGGTTGCCCGCGAGGCCGCGCATTGGGACCCTGTGCTGTTCTGGGCCGCGGACACGCTGGGCGCGCATTTCATCCTGTCCGAGGGTGTCATGCATGTGAAGCAGCCGGACGAGGCGGTGAAGGCCGCGCGGGCCGCGCTGCCGCAGGATGCCTGGTCGGTTGCCGCCCTTCATGTGGTGACGACCCTGAGTGGGTCGGCGCTATTGGCGCTGGCACTCGCCCATGGCGCGCGGGACGCCGGCCAGGTCTGGGCCGCCGCCCATGTCGATGAGGACTGGAACGCCGCGCAATGGGGGGTGGACGAGGAAGCAGCTAGCCGCCGGGCCATCCGCCGCAGGGATTTCGAGGCGGCCGTGGCGGTGCTGGCGGCCGTAAGGCCACCCACAGGTCCTTAACGAGAGGTTTACGACGCAGCGGTTACGGTAGCCGGCACTCCCTAAGGCTCCCCAGATGCCGACGCCGGTCACCTCCATTGCTCCCGTCAGCGCCGCCAGCCCCTTGGCTGATGCGGCGACACCGGATCTTGTGCTTCAGGCCGGTAGTGTCGTCGATGCCAGGGTGGTCAGCGTGCTCGCCGACAATCTGGTGCGGATCGCGATCGCCAACCTTTCGATGGACGTGATGTCGGAAGTCGCGCTGTCGCCCGGGCAGAACCTCCAGCTCGCGGTCTCGCAGAACAACGGCACCATCCGGCTGGCGGTCATGAGCGGGGCAGGCGAGGCGGCGGCCGATCAGGTCACGCTGACGCCGCGCGCGGCCTCGCTGGTGGAGAGTCCGCCGCTTGCGCCATCGGCTGGCGCAGCACGCAGCACGCTGACGCCTTCGGAGCAAGTCGCCGTCACGGTGGCTTCGACCGAGGCCGCAACGAGGCAGGGCAGCCAGGCGCCGCTATTTGCCAATCTGACCTCCGTCGTCACCGGCAGTAATCTGCCCGCAGGCTTGAAGCAGGCGGTGCTGGACGTGCTGGCGCAGCAGACGCCGCTCGACACCGGGCTCGACGGCGGCGATATCGAATCGGCCTTCCAGAAATCAGGGCTGTTCCTCGAAGCTTCGCTTGCCGCGGGCGCGGCGCCGTCGTCCGGCGCAAGGCCCGATTTGAAGGCGGCGCTGCTGGTGCTGCGCCAGGCGCTGGCCACGATTGAGACGGCCGTGCCAGCGACGCAAGGCGCCTTGATTCCGACTGGCGCCGCGGCGACACCGCAGGTCGGCATCGCGCCGACGGCAGCAGGTGGGGCGGCGCAACCCGCATCGCCATCAACCGAAATCAACCAGCAGCCGCAAATGCCGCGCGGCGCCAATCCCGCCGCTGCCGTGCTCGCCGACATCGCTGGCGGCGTTTCGCAGGCGGCGACATCACGGATCATGTCCGCGGGCCTTGCCGCGAGCCTGCTGCAAGAGGTCACGCAAAACCTGCCGCGGATGATCGGCAACGTGCCGGGCTCCAACAAGGCCGTGCCGGATGGCCACCTCTTCGAGGCCGCCGCACACGCCGCGCCGCCGCCATTCCGCGGCGCGCTGCCGGCGCCGCAGTCCATCGCCGCGCCATCGCTCGCGCCGGATACGCCCCTCGCTGCGACCGTGCACCGCCTGCTCGACGATACCGATGCCGCGATGGCGCGGCAGACGCTGTTGCAAATTGCTTCGCTCCCCGATCGCACCGATGCCAGCGGGCACCGCATCGATCCGGCCGTGCCGCAGTGGAATTTCGAGATTCCGTTCGCGACCCAGCAGGGCACCGCGATGGCGCAGTTCGAGATCTCGCGCGATGGCGGCAATGAGTCCGCCGATCCCGCCAAGCGCGCCTGGCGCGCGCGCTTCTCGCTCAATGTCGAGCCGGCGGGTCCGGTGCATGCGCTGATCACGCTGAACGGCGACAAGACCTTCGTACGGATGTGGGCGGAGCGGCCGGCGACGGCGCAGCAGCTCC
Source organism: Bradyrhizobium sp. USDA 4354 (assembly GCF_054060315.1). Classification (NCBI taxonomy): domain Bacteria; kingdom Pseudomonadati; phylum Pseudomonadota; class Alphaproteobacteria; order Hyphomicrobiales; family Nitrobacteraceae; genus Bradyrhizobium; species Bradyrhizobium sp. USDA 4354. Next base: position 4,740,147 of record NZ_JBSSDC010000001.1, read on the forward strand.
GTGCGGGCGTCGGTGAGCTCAGCCAGGCGTTGACGAGGGCCGAGCTCAAGCCCGGCGATACCGTGGTCCGCGACGGCACGCCGCCGCAACCGGCGCCGGCCCGCGCCGGCCACTTCCTGGATCGCGCGACATGAGCGATCCATCCAAGCTCGCGATCGCGCTGCATTACGAGAAGGGCTCTGGCGCGCCTGTTGTCGTCGCCAAGGGCAGGGGCACGATCGGCGAAAAGATCGTCGAGATCGCCAAGGCCCACGACATCCCGATCGAGGAGAACGAGGTTCTGGCCGGTGCACTGTCCAAGGTCGAGCTTGGTGAGGAGATCCCGCCGGATCTCTACAAAGCCGTCGCCGAGGTGCTGGTGTTCGCGCTGCGGCTGTCGGGCCGGGGGCGGTAAAAATAGCCTGTCATCGTTTCACCACGTCGCGGCTGCATGGTCGCGCTGGTTTTCACTGCTCACGGATATCGCCTTTGCTGACCCGTCGTTCCACCCTCTGCCTTCTCGCCGCAGCCGCGGTCCTGCCATCCCGCGCCCGCGCCCATGTCGCGCCGCCGCGCAATGAAATCCGCGAGAGTCTTGCAAAACGCTTCACCGATCTCGGCACGTCAGGCACCTTCGTCGGCTACAAGGTCGAAGACTATCTGATCGTCGCCAGCGACAAGGAGCGCTCGGGCGAAGGGAAGCTGCCGGCCTCGACCTTCAAGATTCCAAACTCGTTGATCGCGCTGGAGACCGGCGTTGTCGTTGATCCCGACAAGGACGTGTTTCCCTGGGACGGCGTCAAGCGTCCGATCGAGGCCTGGAACAAGGATCACACGCTGCGCAGCGCGATCGCGGTCAGCGCGGTGCCGGTCTATCAGGAGATCGCGCGCCGGATCGGCCAGGAGCGCATGCAAAAATATGTCGACGAGTTCGACTACGGCAATCGCGACATCGGCGGCGGCATCGATCAGTTCTGGCTCACGGGCGCTCTGCGCATCGACCCGGTCGAGCAGATCGATTTCGTCGATCGGCTGCGCCGCCGTGCGCTGCCGATCAGCAAGCGCAGCCAGGATCTCGTCGCCGACATCCTGCCGGTGACCAAGGTCGGCGACAGCGTCATCCGCGCCAAGTCCGGATTGCTGGGTGCCGAGCGTGGCGAGCCGTCGCTCGGCTGGATGGTCGGTTGGGCCGAGAAAGGCGAGGCGCACACCGTATTCGCGCTCAACATGGATTGCCGCGAGCCGCGTCTCATCGGCGAGCGCATGACGCTGACACAAGCCTGCCTTGCCGAGATCGGCGCGATCTAGCGTGACCGTGCGGCGACGAAGCCGCCCACCAAGGGCAGCTGTTGCACGTCAATCCGGCACCTGAACCTCGGTCGTCGCAATCAGACGCCAATCGGCGAGCGCGGCCAAGCGGTGGGGCTCGGCCTCACGTCGGTAATCGGAGCTCAAGACGATGCCTCGAAAGGTCGCGAAGTCCGGGTAGCGAACGATTGCGGCGTCGTGCCAGGCTTCGCCTTGCGCTGCCACCAGCAGAGCTCCGACAGATCCAAGCCAATTTGGCGTGACCCCTTGCGGAATCGCGACCTTGCGAAACGCGGGGACATAGCGCGCGTAATAGGCTTCGCGGCCGCTACAGGCCGGAAGCTCGGACTTGTCCCGGTACAAGGCCTCATCCCGATAGCGTAGAAGATTGAGCATGAAGATGGGTTGATCTTCGGGCAAGTTCGAGCCTGCCATCGCGAGTGATGCATTGTCGATATCGACGAACATTGTTCTCTCCGGTCGTGAGTTCTTGCTGCGAGCTGATATCGCTTCGAACGCCCGGCCTTGTAGTGGTTTCGATGTCACTGCTATGATGACGTCATGGCAACGCCACGCAGCCATCAGCAACTCCTCAATCTGCTTCAGTTCGTTCGCGTCGTCGAAGCGGGCTCCTTTGCCGAGGCCGCCCGCCGCGCCGGAACGTCGACCTCGGCGATGTCGAAGGCGATCGCCCGGTTCGAGCAGATGCGTGGAGTGAAGCTGCTCCATCGTACCACCCATGCGATCTCGTTGACCCACGACGGCGAACGTCTGCTGGAGAGTGCCAGGGAGTTGCTGCGGCAGGCCGAACAACTCGACGTTATGTTGGACGAGGCCCGCGGCGGCGAAGCGGGGCGCGTGCGCCTCGCGGCGCCGGGCGCTTTCCTCAGGGCCTGCATCGCACCGAAGTTGCCGGCAATTCTAAAGGCCAACCCGGCGCTCGAGCTCGAACTGAAAGTCGACGATTTCGGTCTTGATCTCGGATCCGAAGGTATCGATGTCGCCATCCGCTTCGGCTCGCTCGATCACTACCCGGGCGTCACCGCGAAGCGGTTGGCATCATTTCCGTGGGTGCTGGCCGCCACTCGCCGGTATGTGGAGTTTATGGGAGAGCCTCGGTCGGTCCGAGAACTCAACGCGCATCATCAGATTGGTTTTCGCGATCCGGCGACGGGACAGCTCATGCCGTGGCAGTTTCAGGATCCTTCGGACGGCGCGCTGGTCAGGATGCTGCCGCGAAAGCGCATCGTCGTCGAGGACATGTCGGTTGCATGGGCGATGGTCTCGCGAGGCCTCGGCATAGCTTGGCTTCCGGCATGGTGCGGCCTGAAGGATCTCGAAGGCGGTCGCATCGTCGAGCTGTTGCGCGGCTGGCGCGTGCCGAATACGCCGATCCACGCCATCCAGGTCAGCCGCAAACAGATGCCGACACGGATCCGCAGTCTCTTGCGGGTCCTCTCAGAAAGTGCATCCACATGGGACTATCGTGGCTAAATCATGATCCGGAAAAGTGCGAAGCGGTTTTCCGGAAAGATCATGCGTAAACAACAACCCAAAGCGCGATGACGATCCATCCAAAACTCATCGCGTCTTAGACCGCGGCCGGTCAACCTGCCGAGCCGCCAAATTTGAGATCAGGAGTCCTTCTGCCGCCCGATCCGCCCAAGGTGGGTAAAGCCGAACCCCGCGGAATATTTCAGGCCGTAGCCGAGCGCCCGGTCGATGCCGATATGGGCAAGCCAGATCAAGGCGATGGAGAGGGTGAGGGGCGAGGCGAGGCCGAAGCCCAGCGTCAGCAGCGCCACCGGCGCCATGTAGCTGTGGGCGGCGTTGTAGACCATCGCGCCGAACCTGGCGTCGGACAGGTATGCCAGGAAGCTCAGATCGGGCACGAAGAACAGCAGGGCAAACACCAGCCACGACCCGTCCCAGGCCGCATAGAGTGTCACCATCCCTGCAAACAGGGTCAGACCCTCCAGCCGCAGCAGGATGTTGACGCCGCCTGTCGCAGCGCCCGTCTCGGCCGTTCCTTCCGTCACGCTCGCCTCCTGGGCAAAACTTTGTAATTCCTTGCGCTTTCCCGCTGCGGCAGGGCAGCCCTGCGACGCCGAAAGCGGCTTTCCGGGTCGCAAAATGCCGTGTTAGAACCCCGCATCACTTAAGAACTGGCGGGAGCAAATGAAACACATCCTGGACGCCCTTGAAGATCGTCGTGCCGGCGCAAAGCTCGGCGGCGGGGAGAAGCGCATCGAGGCGCAGCACGCCCGCGGCAAGCTGACGGCCCGCGAGCGCATCGAGCTGCTGCTCGACAAGGGATCGTTCGAGGAGTTCGACATGTTCGTCGAGCACCGCTCCACCGAGTTCGGCATGGAGAAGACCAAGGTCCCCGGCGACGGCGTCGTCACCGGCTGGGGCACCGTCAACGGCCGCAAGACGTTTGTCTTCGCCAAGGATTTTACCGTCTTCGGCGGCTCGCTGTCCGAGACCCACGCGTTGAAGATCACGAAACTGCAGGACATGGCGATGAAGGCGAGGGCGCCCATCATCGGCCTCTATGACGCCGGCGGCGCCCGCATCCAGGAAGGCGTCGCCGCGCTGGCCGGCTATTCCTACGTGTTCCGACGCAACGTGCTGGCCTCGGGCGTGATCCCGCAGATCTCCGTCATCATGGGCCCCTGCGCCGGCGGCGACGTCTATTCGCCGGCGATGACCGACTTCATCTTCATGGTGAAGAACACCAGCTACATGTTCGTCACCGGCCCCGACGTGGTGAAGACCGTGACGAACGAGGTCGTCACCGCCGAAGAGCTCGGCGGCGCCTCGGTGCACGCCACGCGCTCCTCGATTGCCGACGGTGCCTTCGAGAACGACGTCGAGACGCTCTTGCAGATGCGGCGCCTGATCGACTTCCTGCCCTCCAACAACACCGACGGCGTGCCGGAATGGCCGAGCTTCGACTCCATCGAGCGGGTCGACATGTCCTTGGACACGCTGATCCCCGACAATCCGAACAAGCCCTACGACATGAAGGAGCTGATCCTGAAGGTCGTCGACGAGGGCGATTTCTTCGAGATCGCGGAAGCCTTCGCCAAGAACATCGTCACCGGCTTCGGCCGCATCGCGGGCCGCACCGTCGGCTTCGTCGCCAACCAGCCGATGGTGCTGGCCGGCGTGCTCGACAGCGACGCCTCGCGGAAAGCGGCGCGCTTCGTCCGCTTCTGCGACGCCTTCAACATCCCGATCGTCACCTTCGTCGACGTGCCGGGCTTCCTGCCGGGCACGAGCCAAGAATATGGCGGCCTGATCAAGCACGGCGCGAAACTGCTGTTCGCCTATTCGCAATGCACCGTGCCGCTGGTCACCATCATCACCCGCAAGGCCTATGGCGGCGCCTTCGACGTCATGGCCTCCAAGGAGATCGGCGCCGACATGAACTACGCCTGGCCGACCGCCCAGATCGCGGTGATGGGCGCCAAGGGTGCGGTCGAGATCATCTTCCGCTCCGACATCGGCGACCCCGACAAGATCGCGGCGCGCACCAAGGAATACGAAGACCGCTTCCTGTCGCCGTTCATCGCAGCCGAGCGCGGCTACATCGACGACGTCATCATGCCGCACTCGACGCGGAAGCGGATCGCAAGGGCGCTGGCGATGCTGAAGGACAAGAAGGTGGAAGCGCCGGCGAAGAAGCACGACAATCTGCCGTTGTGAGGGTCTGAAACAAAGGGTAGCCTGCGACTTTAGGTTGCCCTTTGTTTGAAGGCTTTGTGCAATGATTTTGGGATTGGAATGGACCCGAGCAATTCCTCTGAGGGATGCATCGAAGGAGAACCTGATCTATTCGGTGCCTTTGGATAAGTTGCCAAGCGCGGCGGGCGTCTACGTGTTCGGGCGGCGATATGGACAGAAGTTCGAAGCTTTATATGTTGGCAAAGCCAATAAGATACGTGGTCGTGTCAAAGGCCAATGCAACAACCCCCGTCTCATGCAACATTTGAAGAATGCCAAGTCTGGAAAGCGAATTGTCCTAGTCGCTCGTTTCATTGCGAAGCCCGGCCAGCAGAAGCCGAACTGCCTCTCATTGATTGAGCGAGCCCTAATTCGATACTTTTTGTCGGAAGGGCATGATCTTGTAAATAAGCAGGGCGTCCGCATTCGTCGTCACGAGATTACTTCTACCGGGAAGCATCCGAAGCGCTATTTCCCCAGCCCGATATTCTTGGAACGTTGACCGGCCGAGCATAGTTGCGGGCTTGCCTAAAGATGAGCTCAAACCACGACTTGCACTGTAGTTTACGGCTCGCATGGGTTCGATTGGGGGCAGTTTGCCTAGACAACAATCGCAAGATCGTATTCCCCTCGGCGCCGACCTGTAGCGGTCTTTATCGAATCTCGCTGAAGCGCCTTGACGGCTCGACGGCGATCTACGTTGGTGAAACCGACAACATTCGTCGTCGGTTCGCTCACTACCGGAACCCGGGGCCCACTCAAGCCACCAATCGTAGAGTAAATGCGCTTATCGTAGATTCCCTGGGTATCGAAGGGATTGTAGTTGTGGAGTTGGTGGTCGATCAGGCTTGGATTTCGATAGACGGTGTCGAACGACGCGCCGATTTTGCTCGAAAAGAAGTTCGGCGATTGTTCGAGAATTTCGTATTGGCGATGGGTGGTGTGCCGACAGTTGAGGGCCTTAATCGATAGCACGGCAGTGCGATGATTGCGGCTGAGGTCTAGGTTGCTTAGATGTGTTGCCGGAGCATAATTCAGCACTCGCAATCTTCAACATGATGACCGAAGACGATCCAACCGACGAAATCTCCGATATCGAAGATCGGATCGAGGCGCTCGCCGAGATCGCTGAGCGGTGCCGGAAGTACATCCTGGCGTCCAAGATCGCGATCGGTGGCGGGGCGGCACTGCTGTTCGTGACGATCCTCGGTCTATTCGGCTTTGGTCAGACTGCCGCGCTCGGATCGATCGCGCTGGTGCTGGGCGGGATCGTGTCGCTCGGCTCGAATGTCAGCACGTTGCGGCAGACGGACGAGGCCATCAGTGCTGCGGAGGCGCGACGTTCGGCGTTGATCGGACGGATCGACCTCCGGGTCGTCGCTGATGCGCCGATGAAGCTGGTGTGACGCGCACCAGCACGTCTCACGCGGCCCGCTTGAGCGTCAGCTCCGATAATTCCGTGCGGCATTCGGCGGCGAAGGCTTGAAGCCGGTCGGCGGTCTGCCGGTCGAGGATGGCCTTGGCCAGCCGCTCGGCGCGGGCGATCTGTTGCTTGAGATATTCGATGCGAGCCATGGGTCACCTGTCGGATTGCGTCGTTCCGGTGCCGGCGAGTGTATGCCAAGCACAGGATCGATTGTGTGAGGCGCATCACGCCCCGCGCGCCTTATCCGCCGCAGCAAAATGCGCCATCTGGTCGGCGTGCGCCTTGGCGAAGGCGGGGCGAGCGGTGGCGCGTGCGAGGTAGGCGCGGCAGGCCGGATGCCCCGCAAGCCCGTCGAAGCGATCGACGGGGCGCAGCACGTCCGCCATCAGGATGTCGGCGACGGAGAAGGAGCCCGCCAGCCATTCGCGGCCGGCAAGCACCGCCTCCATACGTTTCAGGCGGAGCTTGAGGAACTCGTCGACGAATTTCCATGCCGGCGTGTCGTCCGCATGGCCCATGAATTTCGACATCGCCCAGGGCAGGCTGGCCATCTCCACCGAATTGAGCGCGGCGAATACCCATTTGGTGGCTTCGCTGCGGCCGCGCGGATCGGACGGCATCAGCTTCGCGCTGAGCTCGCCGAGATAGAGCAGGATCGCGCCGGTTTCGAAGATCGAGAGGTCGCCGTCGGTCAGCCACGGCACCTGGCCAAAGGGCTGATGCGCGAGATGTGCGGCGCCGCGATCCTCGAACGGCACGCTCGCGACGCGATAAGGCAGGGCGGCTTCTTCCAGCGCCCAACGCACACGGAGGTCGCGCACGAAGCCCCTGGGCATTTCGGGAACCCAGTCAAAGGTGGTCAGCGTGAGGTCGGCCATTTTGCATCTCCACGTCGCTGTTCGAAGCAAGGACGTGTGAAGAACGCGCGTTCCGACATGGGGGGCGAAGTTTTTTTTGTTGCCGGCGGCTTGAAGCGGCTAGTCTCGCGGCAAAACAATGGGAGGAAATCCGATGCCGTCAGCCTTCTTCGTCGTCCGTGCCATTGTGGCCGATCCCGGCAAGCGCGCTGCTTTCGACCGGTGGTACGAGACGGAACATTTGCCCGACGCAGTGAGGGCATTCGGCGTGAGCAAGGCGTGGCGGTTCTGGAGCCTGGATGATCCCTCGCTGCACCAGGCGATGTATCAGTTCGATGACGAGGCAAAGCTCGATGCGATGCTCAAAGGTGACGCGCTACAGAAGCTCGTTGCCGACTTCAACCGCGACTGGCCCGACGTGAAGCGCACGCGCGAGACGCTGGTGCTGGCGCAGGAGTTCGCGACGGAGTCGCTGCAAATCTGAACGTACGATTCAGCTTCGGTTCATGTCGTCACCGCGACACTCCTTTTGCATCACTCGTACGATGATCCAAGAGGAAGAAGTCATGGAGCGCCGGAACTTTTTGAAACTTGCATTGGGGGTAACGGCGGGCGCCGCCGCCTTCGCCGCGACCGCCGCGCAGGCCGCGCCGTTGTCACCGCAGCCGCTCGCTGATCCCACCCGCACGCCGCAAGGCAGTCCCGACGTTCACCCTGCCGTCACGACCAGCGAGGAAGCCGCCAAGCTGACACCTGAGCAGGTTCATTGGCATGGCCATCACCGCCACTGGGGCTGGCGCCACCGTCATTGGCGCCGGCATCGCCGGCGCTGGCACCGCCGCCACTACTGGTAAGCCCTAGGCATTTCGAGAATTGGACGGGGATCGCAACTGGCGATCCCCGTTTCGATTCCGAGGCGCTCCAGTTCCACGGGATGGAATCGCCGGCAGCAACCCAAAAAAGTGGCCGCGCAAGCTTCCGCCGCGCGGCCATTCTGCAACGCAAATGGACGAGATCAGAACGGACGGCAGCGGCCAGCGTACCAGCGGAAGCCGTAGGGGCACGCGCGCGCGCGAGGCACAACGACGACCGGCGCCGGGGCGACCACCACGGGGGCGGGGCGAACGACGACAGCGCCTCGCATCGGACGGCAGCCGCCGTAGGGGCCGCGATACCAGCCCGGGCCGCAACCACCGGCGGCGCTAGCCATCTCGCTGAAGCCGACGACCGTGCTGGCGAGCACGACGGCTGCGAACAGGTATTTCATTTGTTCTTCCTTCTCGTTCTTGGGGCAGATTCTTGGGGGGGGGACGGCGCTTGCGGCGCACAATGAATCAACACACACGATTCGACACGTTAAATCTGGGGCGTGCCGACACGTCGCGATCCAAACCTGCCAATCATGACCTGAATGCGGCATGAACGTTCCCCGCATCCTGCCTCAGACGACACGCAAGTGTGTCGCTAGCGGCCGAGGAAGCTCAGCACCAGTTCCCTGTACTTCTCCGGCGCCTCCAGAAAGACGAGATGGCCGGTGTCGGGGATCACTTCGGCGCGCGCATTCGGCATCTTCGCCGCCAGCGCCTTCGCCAGTTCGGCGTTGTGCCCCATCTTGGCCCGCAGCGCCTCCGGCGCGAGCGGCCGGCCCGGCGCGTTGTGGTCGTCGGCGCCCATGATGAACAGCGTCGGTAACGCGATCAGCGGGATCTCGTGCGCCACCGGCTCTCGGTAAATCATCTGGCCGGAAGAGACGAAGGCGCGCAGCCAGCGCGGATAGTCCGGGCTTGCCTTGATGTTGAAGCGGGCATTGATGAACGGCGTGATCGCCTCTGGCGGCAGCTTGATCGCGTAGTTGGTCTGGAGCTGCTTGCGATAGCCCTCGGCGGTGAGCTTGTCCTCCGTCTCGATCATGTTCTCGGTCGGGGTCGGCGGCACGTAGAGGCGGTAGTCCTCGAGCCCGATCGGCGCGGTCAGCACGAGATGGGCGACGCGGCCCGGATAGGCGCGGGCGATACGCACGCCGAGCATGCCGCCGAGCGAATGCGCGACGATCTCGGCCTTATCGATTTTGAGATGATCAAGCAGCGAAATGGTGTTGCGCGCCAGATTGTCGAAGTGCAGTTCGCCCTGCGGCTTGGAGGATTTGCCGAAGCCGACCTGGTCCGGCACCACGACGCGATAACCCGCCTCGCTCAGCATCTTGATCACGGGCGCCCAATAGCTCGACGGAAAATTGCGCCCGTGCAGCAGCACCACGGTGCGGCCGTTCGGCTGTGCCGCGGCGACGTCCATATAGGCCATGCTGAGCTGCTCGCCGTCGTTGATGACAGGCAAGAGGTGCACGGGATAGGGATAGGCGAAGCCTTCGAGCGCGATGCCGTAGGGTTCGCGCGGCGCGGTGTCGGCGGCGTGGGCGAAAGAAAGTGGGGCGGTGAGCAAGACTGCGGCGAGCGCGGCCGGAAGGACACGAGTCATGGGTGATCTCCGTCATGCCCGGGCTTGTCCCGGGGCATCCACGTGCCCGCCGCAATAAAGGCGTGGATGACCGGGTCAAGCCCGGGCACGACGAGATCATCCAATCACACGCAAACGTGCGATCTGGCGTAGCCTGCGTGATCAGTCCTTTCCATTCCCGAACAGCGCGGCGAACTGCTTCTCGCCGGTACGGGTGAAATTCACCACGCGGCTGCCGGGCGTGGCATCGCGCGCGGCCCATTTCAGCTCGGCGAAGCGCTGCATCAGGGCCGCGCCCAGCGTGCCGGCGAGATGGTGACGCCGCTCGCTCCAGTCGAGGCAGGCCTTGCACACCGGGCGGCGTGGGTGGCTGAGCATGTCGGGCGAGATCTGAAGATGCTTGGCAAGGAATCGCTCGCCCTCAGCCGTGAGCTCGATGTCCTGTTTCTTCTGCCTGACCAGCTGCCGCTGGCGCAGGGAGTCCAGCATCTGCACGCCGAGATCGCCGGCGAGATGGTCGTAGCAGATCCGCGCGCGCCGCAGCGCGGGGTCCTTCGGTCCGGTGCGCACGCGCATGTGGCCGGTGCGCGCGGCGAGGCCCGCAAGCCCCTCGAGCACGCCGGCGACGTCGTCGTCGGTGAGGCGGTAATAGCGGTGTCGGCCCTGCTTCTCCGGCTCGACGAGGCCGCCGGCCTCGAGCTTCGAAAGATGCGAGCTCGCGGTCTGCGGCGTGATGCCGGCCTCCTGCGCCAGCTCGCTCGCAGTGAGCGCGCGGCCGTTCATCAGCGCCGTGAGCATGTTGGCGCGGGCGGGGTCGCCGACGAGGGAGGCGACCATGGCGATGTCGGGACCTGATTTCATGCTTCGATGATAGACGAAGCATTGTTGTGGCGCAAGCGCGTAGTCTTTCACCGCTCGTCATTGCGAGGAGCGAAGCGACGAAGCAATCCAGACTGCCTCCGCCGAGGGATTCTTGGATTGCTTCGCTGCGCTCGCAATGACGAAGTGGAAGCAAAGGAGCCCATCATGTCCGTCACCGTCTTCATCCGTTACCAGCTCGATCCGTTCAAGCGCGCGCAGTTCGAGGAATATTCGAAGCGCTGGCTCACCATCATTCCGAGATGTGGCGGCCAATTGATCGGCTATTTCATGCCGCACGAGGGCACCAACAACATCGCGTCCGCCCTGATCTCGTTCGAGAGCCTGGCGGCGTACGAGTCCTATCGCAAGCGGCTGCGCGCCGATCTCGATGGTATGGCAAACTTCAACTTTGCGGAGGCGGAGAAATTCATCCTCGCGGAAGAGCGCACCTTCCTGCGCAAGGTGGTATTGTAGGCCACCAACGCGAAGGAGATGCCCATGATCGCCGTGATTTTCGAGGTCTGGCCCAAGCCGGAACATCGCCAGGATTATTTCGACCTCGCGGCCGATCTGAAGCCGCTGCTGCAGAGCATCGACGGCTTTATCTCGGTCGAGCGCTTCGAGAGCCTGACCGAGAAGGGCAAGATCCTGTCGGTGTCGTTCTGGCGGGATGAGGCAGCAGTGGCCGCCTGGCGCAACACGATGGAGCACCGCCGCACCCAGGCAAAGGGCCGTGCAAAGATCTTCGCGGATTATCATCTGCGCATTGCCAGCGTGATCCGGGACTACAGCATGACCGACCGCGAGCAGGCTCCGAAGGACAGCCGCGCCGTACACGACGCGCACTAGCGGACTTGAAACCGCGCGCCTATGTGTTCGCGGCCAACAAGGGAGAGAAACATGCACGTGACGACCGCGGACAAGCGCGCGACGTTCAGGAAGATGCACGAGAGCGGCTGCTTCATCCTGCCCAATCCAGTCGATGTCGGCAGCGCCAAAGCGTTGCAGCATCTCGGTTTCAAGGCGATTGCGTCATCGAGCGCGGGCTTTGCCTGGACCATCGGCAAGGCGGACAATCACGTCAGCGTCGAGGACGTCTGTCAGCATCTGGCAGCATTGAGCTCGGCCGTCGACATCCCCGTGAACGCCGATTTCGAGGGCGGCTTTGCGGTCGAGCCGGACAAGGTCGCCGACAATGTCGAGCGCTGTGTACGAACCGGCGTCGCGGGCCTGTCGATCGAGGATTCCACCGGCGACAAGGACAAGCCGCTCTACGACCGCGCGCTGGCGGTCGAGCGCATCAAGGCCTCGCGCAAGGCGATCGGCGACAGTGGCACGCTGCTGGTCGGCCGCTGCGAGGCTTTTTTGTGGGGCGTCACCGACCTCAAGCTCGTCATCGATCGGCTGACCGCTTATGCCGATGCCGGCGCCGACTGTCTCTACGCGCCGGGCCTGAAGACCCGCGAGGATATCGCGGCGGTGGTGAAGGCGGTGCACCCAAAGCCGTTCAATCTCCTGATCGGCGCGTCCGGTCTGTCGCTGCAGGAGGCCCAGGATCTCGGCGTGCGCCGGATCAGCGTCGGCGGCTCGCTTGCCCGCGCCGCCTGGGGTGGCTTCATGCGCGCTGCGAAGGAGATGGCGGAGAAGGGGACATTCGCCGAGCTCAGCGGCGGCTATCCCGGCGGCGAGCTCAACAAGATGTTCAGCTAAACGAACAGCGGCGGGATGTTGAGTCCCGCCGCTCTCTCATCCTCTCGTGTCATCCCCACCACCGGGTCTCGTCTCCGGCAAGCCCGATGACAGGCTCCGGCGGGGCATCCAGTACGCCGCGGCTTCTCGATTCATTCGCTACCATCTCAGAGTACTGGATCGCCCGGTCAAGCCGGGCGATGACAGCTACCTTGCGACTGCTACTTCGCGCCGTTAGACGGAGTCGGCGTATCCGGGGCGGGCTTGCTCGGGGCAGCCCCCGTGGTCACGCCCGGCTCGGCGTTGTTGCGCGGCGTCACGTCACGCGCGCCGGGAGGCGCGGCCGGATTGGCAGGCGGCGCCTGCTGCGCAGTCTGCGTTGACGGGGTATTGCCCGCCTGGTTGCTGGTGGTCGTGTTGTTCAAGCCGTAGAACACGGCGCCCAGCACCAGGGCGACCGCCACCGCAAACAGCGCGATCTTGCCGCTGGAGGCAGGGCCTTCGCCGAGCTCGGGATCGGCCTGCAGGTCGGCATCCCGGCGCGCCGCGCGAAGATACTCATCGTCGGCGAGGTTCGGGCGGTACGGATCGTTGGGAAAACGGTCGTCAGCCATCGATTGGTCTCCTCGGGTTATGACTTCGGGACAACCCTCAGGTGCGAGATTCTGTTCCGCGCCACCCGATGCTTTCGTCGCATGTTGCTCTCGTGTCGGGAATCGGGAACCTGTTCACGCGGGAACCGGACGTGAGTTCCATGGCCGCGACGAGGGGACGAAGCTGATGTGGAGCCTGCCGCCGACCGATAGCGTGCTGCACTTTCTGGCGCTCGTGGCCTTGACGGCAGAGGGCATGACGGCGGCACTGGCCGCGGGGCGGCGCAGCATGGATTATGTCGGCGTTTGTCTGCTCGCCTGCATCACCGCGCTTGGCGGCGGCACGCTGCGTGATCTGTTTCTCGGTCACTATCCGCTGGTGTGGGTGGTGAACCCGATCTACCTCGCACTACCGGGCGGGGCGGCGCTCCTGACGATCCTGATCGCGCGGCTGGTGCATCGGCTGCACCTCGCCTTCATCGTGCTCGATGCCATCGGCCTCGTCGTCTTCACCATGATCGGCTGCAACGTCGGCTGGCAGATGGATGCTTCGCTCCCGATCGTGATCGTCTCGGGCATGGTGACGGGCTGCGCCGGCGGCGTGTTGCGCGATGTGCTCTGCAACGACGTGCCGCTGCTGTTTCGATCCGAGCTCTATGCCAGCGTCTCGGTCGTGACAGGGTTGTTCTATGCCACGGCGTTCGGCCTCAATCTCAATGCCGAGCTCTGGACGATCTTGACCTTCGTGCTCGGCCTCAGCTTCCGCCTGCTCGCGGTGCGCTACGGATGGGAGATGCCGAAATTCGTGTTCACGGGGGATGAGGAGAAGTGAGCGCTGTCGCGCGCGAATAGCGAATAGTTCCAGGCCATTCGCTACTCACTATTCCCCCCATTCGCCTCTCGCTTCCTTGCCTTCGCCACCTGGGCCGGCGTCACCAGTGGGCCCGCATTGCCCCAGGAATTGCGGATGTAATTCGTCACCGCGGCGATCTCGCCGTCGGACAATTGCTTGGCATAGCCCGGCATCTCGCCGGTGTTGGGTGCGCGCGCCGTCGTCACGGTGTGGGCGCCGTCGAGGATGATGCGCAAGGTGGAGGACGGATTGATCGATTGCAGCAGCGCATTGCCTGGCAGCGGCGGGTAGATGCGCGGGGCGCCGGAGCCGTCGGCCTCGTGGCAGGCGACGCAGAGTTTTGCGTAGACCGCCTGGCCGGCCTTCATCTCGGCTTCGCCAGGTGGCGTGACGATCGTCTCGCGCCGCGCCGGCGGCAGGCTCTTCAGATACAGTGCGATCGCACGTACATCGGCATCGCTCATTTTCGCGGTCGAGCTGACGACGACCTCCGCCATCGGCCCGCCGGCGTGGCTCCTGGCGTTGCGCCCGCTTTGCAGATACTCCGTGATGTCCCCCTCGCTCCACGATTTCAGCCCGGTGCGCGCGGCGCCATCGAGCCGCGGCGCGAACCAGCCGCCGACCTCATTGCCGGATAGCGCCTGCGCGTCCCTGTCGGCGCCGAAATAGTTCTTGGGCGTGTGGCAGGCGCCGCAATGACCCAGCCCGGTGACGAGATAGCCGCCTCTGTTCCAGGCCGCGCTCTTGCTCTGGTCCGGCTCGAACAGGCCCGGCTTGAAGTACATCGCATTCCAGAGCCGCATCAGGCCGCGATAGCCGAACGGCCAACGCAGCTCGGGCGGCTTGTTGCGGCGGGTGACGGGTGGAAGCGTGCCGAGATAGGCCCGGATCGCCAGCGTGTCGTCTTTCGTCATCCGCGTGAAATAGGGATAGGGAAATGCCGGGTAATAGTTCGAACCATCAGGTGCGATGCCATAGCGCAGCGCGCGGGTGAAGTCGGCGTCTGTCCAGGCGCCGATGCCGGTGTCGCGGTCGGGCGTCAGGTTCGGGGCATAGATCGCGCCGAAGGGCGTGTCGATGCGCTTGCCGCCCGCGAACGGCTTTGCCGGATCGGCGGTGTGGCAGCCCGCACAGTCGCCGGCCTCGGCCAGCGCCTTGCCATAGGCGATCAGCTCCGGCGATGGTTCGGCGGCACGGGCCGCGCTTGTGACCGTACTTGCAACCGCACTGCACAACGCCCAACCCGCAAGAGCCAGGCCAGCCAGAATCGTCCGCATCGAAAGCCTCTCCTGCGACCAATCGACCTCACCCGCGTGAAGGGAGCGTCAATTCATTTCGCGACGGCAGGGGTATGGTGACACAAATTGAAAACCCGCAGCGTGTTTCAGGCCACGAAATTGCGATTTTTACCCGGCGCTCGCTTTGGTCCAGATTTGTGATGCGGATCGTGAAATATCCGACATAAAGTGGCGGAGGTGGTCGGCGCGCCCTAGCTAAAAACAACGGGGAGGCAACGGCTTAAGTCAGCAAGACCTGAACAGGGCGAAACGAGGACAGCATGGGCATCAACCAGGGTCCGATCAGTCTCGATCAAAAATACACCCAGGAAACAGGGCACGTCTTCACCACGGGCATCCAGGCCCTGGTCCGCTTGCCCATGGCCCAGATCCGGCGCGACCGCGCCAATGGCCTCAACACCGCGGGCTTCATCTCCGGCTACCGCGGCTCGCCGCTCGGCGGCTACGACCAGCAGCTCTTCGCGGCGCGAAAACACCTCGAGCAATACAACATCAAGTTCCAGCCCGGCGTGAACGAGGACCTCGCCGCAACCGCCGTCTGGGGCTCGCAGCAGCTCAACCTCTCGCCCGGCGCCAAGTACGACGGCGTGGTCGGCATATGGTACGGCAAGGGTCCCGGCGTCGACCGCTGCGGCGACGTGTTCCGCCATGGCAATGCCGCGGGCTCCGCCAAGAACGGCG
The DNA here is from genome assembly GCF_054060315.1 of Bradyrhizobium sp. USDA 4354. NCBI lineage: Bacteria > Pseudomonadati > Pseudomonadota > Alphaproteobacteria > Hyphomicrobiales > Nitrobacteraceae > Bradyrhizobium > Bradyrhizobium sp. USDA 4354. The sequence goes on from NZ_JBSSDC010000001.1 coordinate 4,755,875, forward strand.
GCGTGCTGTGCCTTGCCGGCGACGACCACGGCGCGAAATCCTCCACCGTCCCGCATCAGTCCGACCACGCCTTCATCTCGGCGCTGATGCCCTATCTCTATCCCTCGAGCATCCACGAGATGATCGAGATGGGCCTGCTCGGCATCGCGATGTCGCGCTATTCCGGCTGCTGGGTCGGCATGAAGGTGATCACGGAGACGGTGGAGACCACCGCCGAGATCGACCTCACCGACGAGATGAAGCCCTTCATCATCCCCGCCGATTTCGAGCTGCCGCCCGGCGGCCTCAACCTGCGCTGGCCCGACGACCGCTTCGAGCAGGACCGCCGCCTGCAGGACTACAAGGGCTTTGCCGCGATCGCCTTTGCCCGCGCCAACAAGGTCAATCGCGTCACGATGGACTCGCCGAACGCCCGCTTCGGCATCATGGCGTCGGGCAAGAGCTACGAGGACGTGCGGCAGGCGTTGCGCGAGCTCGGGATCACCGAGGAGGTCGCCGCCAAGATCGGGCTCCGCCTCTACAAGATCGGCATGCCCTGGCCGCTGGAGCCGGAGGGCGTGCGCAACTTCGCCGTGGGGCTCGAGGAGATCTTCATCGTCGAGGAACGCCGCGAGATCGTCGAGAACCAGGTCAAGCAGGAGCTGTTCAACTGGCGCGACGACGTCCGCCCGCGCATCGTCGGCAAGATGGACGAGCACGACAAGCGCTTCCTGACCTTCGCCGCCGAGCTCAGCGTCGCCTCGCTCGCGACCTCGCTGACCGAGCGCCTGCTTCGACTTAATCTCAATCCCGAGATCGCGGAGATGCTCCGCGTCAAGGCCGACTGGTTCAACGGCCGCCAGGCGACCCAGATGCAGGCGGTCGCACCCGTCTCCCGCACCCCGTATTTCTGCTCTGGCTGTCCCCACAACACCTCGACCAAGGTCCCCGAAGGCAGCCGTGCGCTTGCCGGCATCGGCTGCCACTTCATGGCGCTGTGGATGGACCGCTCGACCGAAACGTTCACGCATATGGGCGGCGAGGGCGTGCCGTGGGTCGGCATCGCACCCTTCACCAACGAGAACCACATCTTCGCCAATCTCGGCGACGGCACTTATTTCCACTCCGGCATCCTGGCGATCCGGCAGGCGGTCGCCTCCAAGGCCAACATCACCTACAAGATCCTCTACAACGACGCCGTCGCCATGACCGGCGGCCAGCGCCATGACGGCGATCTCTCGCCGCAGAAGATCATGGCCCAGCTTCATGCCGAGGGCATCAGCGAGATTTATCTCGTCTCGGAAAATCCGGACGCTTATCCGGCTGATACCATCGCGCCGGGCGTGAAGAAATATCACCGCGACGAGCTCCAGAACGTCATGAAGATGTGTCGCGAATACAAGGGCACCTCGGCGATCGTGTTCGTGCAGACCTGTGCCGCCGAGAAGCGCCGTCGCCGCAAGCGCGGTCTGATGGAGGATCCGGCACGCCGTGTCATGATCAACCCCGCCGTCTGCGAAGGCTGCGGCGACTGCTCGGTGCAGTCGAACTGCATCTCGGTCGAGCCGCTGGAGACCGAGTTCGGCCGCAAGCGCGCCATCAACCAGTCATCCTGCAACAAGGACTATTCCTGCCTCAAGGGCTTCTGCCCGTCTTTCGTCACTATCGACGGCGGCGCGCCGCGCCAGCGCGCACCTGGCGAACTCGCTGATATCGGCGAGCTGCCTGAGCCCGCATCACGCCCGGCGCTCGACAAGCCCTATAACATCGCTGTCGGCGGCGTCGGCGGCACCGGCGTGCTCACCATCGGCGCACTGCTCGGCATGGCTGCGCATATCGAGGGCAAGGCCTCGATGATTTTGGACATGTCGGGCCTGGCGCAAAAGGGCGGGGCGGTGCTCAGCCATGTCCGCCTGTCCGATCATCCGGCTGAGGTGACCTGCTCGCGCATCGTCACCGGCACGGCCGATCTCGTGCTCGCCGCGGACGAGGTGGTCGCGGTCGCCAAGGATACCATCTCGCTCTGCGACTCCGGCCGTACCCGGGGCATCATCAACAGCCACGTCATTCCCACCGCCGACTTCATCCTCAACCGCGATTTCAACTTCCAGACCCGCAAGCTGAATGCGGTGCTGGAGACGGCGCTGCACAAGGACTCCGTGTTCTTCGACTTCACCAAGCCGGCCGAGCAACTGCTCGGCGATGCCATCGCCACCAACATGATGATGATGGGCTATGCCTATCAGAAGGGTCTCTTGCCGCTATCCGCGGAAGCAATCGAGCAGGCGATCGAGGTCAACGGCGTCTCGATCAAGATGAACAAGGAAGCCTTCCGCCTCGGCCGTCTCGCGGTCGCCGATCCCAAGCGTCTCGCCGACATGCTGAAGGGGACCGACGAGGTGGTTGCGCCGAAGACCCTGGATGCGATGACGCTGGACGAGGTCATCGAGCATCGTGCCAAGCATCTCACCGCCTACCAGAACACCCGTCTCACCAAGCGCTATCGCAAGCTGGTCGATCAGGTCCGCGACGCCGCAGTGAAGGGCGGGTATGGCGATGCGCTGCCGCGCGCCGTCGCGGTGAACTACGCCAAGCTGCTGGCCTACAAGGACGAGTACGAGGTCGCGCGCCTCTATACCGATGGCGCCTTCGAGCAGCAGCTCCGCGACCAGTTCGAGGGCGACTTCAAGTTCAACTTCAATCTCGCCCCGCCGATCCTCAGCAACGGTGTCGATGCGCTCGGACGTCCCAAGAAGCGCGCCTTCGGCCCGTGGATGCTGAACATCTTCCGCGTGCTGGCAAAATTCAAGTTCCTCCGCGGCACGCCCTTCGACATCTTCGGCCGCAGCGCCGATCGCAAGCTAGAACGCGACCTGATCGCCGGCTATGAAAAGGACGTCGCCACCGTGCTCGGCCTGCTGTCGCCGGTCACGATCGACACCGCGGTCGAACTGCTCTCACTGCCCGACCGCATCCGCGGCTACGGCCCGGTGAAGGAGAAGGCAGTGGCCGACGCCAAGGCCCGCTACGCCCAGCTCGCCGCCGATTTGGCCAACCCGCCGCCGGCGCCACGGCAGATCGCGGCGGAGTAGGGATCGTCGTAGGGTGGGTTAGCTTTGCGGCTGCGCGCAAGCGCAGTTGCAAGGCGTAACCCACCAACTTCTATCCATTTTCGCGGAAGCGTGGTGGGTTACGCCGGGCGGTTTGCGCTTTGCGCAATCCGCGCGGCTAACCCACCCTACGACACCAATCCTTGCGTTGCCGTCGGGCAAAACACCCATGCGATGGGTCAATCCGCACACGCAAAACATTCCACTTTACCGAAATTCGGAATTGTCGTATCCATCCGCCACCTCATCCCAGTCAGAGGGGCGTATCGCGATCGTCACGAAACGCGGGGTGAGCGGCGGTGGACGCGGGCTGCGTCGCGCGGGCGATTGTCTCGTGCACGACGGGCGCGGTCTCACGTACGGCAAAATCGTGTGGTCCTGACGCCCGGGGTCTGTGCGTCAAGTCTTGCGATCGCTCGCAAGGCGACGGGGGCAATAGTGCATCGCTCCCCGGGGAGAGCACGACATAAGCCGTAAAGCCACTGCGCAGGGAAGGCCGGATGTTTGGCTTCACCTGTATGCCGCTGTGCATCTGTTCTTCGCGCAATTCGCGCACAGCGGACCGTGGGTGCCCGGCCGGCACCCGGTCTTCCCTGCGCCCTCTGTTTGGAGGGGGAGCAAGACGGGAGCAAAACTCGGGCGAAACGCGCCGCGAGGATGCGGGCGTGTGTCTGCGAGCGAGTTTTGAGTTGAAACAGCGCTGTCAGTGCCCACGAACTCCGTCATTGCGAGCGGAGCGAAGCAATCCAGAATCCTTCCGCGGAGGGACTCTGGATTGCTTCGTCGCAAGGGCTCCTCGCAATGACGACGCGGCGGGCAGGGTCGCTTCCTATCTGTGGCCCGGCTTTGGGTGCCCCACTTGCGCCAACCCGCTGCCCTCTCGCGGGGCGGAATATTTCCGCGCTTGCCAATCAGGCCACTGCGGTTCAGAAAAAAGAGCCAAGAAGAAACGCGAGCGGAGACCTGAAGTTTGACCATCAAGGGCAAGGCCTACATTGCCGGGATCTACGAACACCCGACCCGGCATGCGCCGGACAAATCCACCGCCCAGCTCCATGCCGAGGTCGCCAAGGGCGCGATCGAGGATGCCGGGATCAGCAAGGACGATGTCGACGGCTATTTCTGCGCGGGCGATGCCCCGGGCGGCGCCTGGCCGATGGTCGACTATCTTGGCCTGAACACCAAGAAGCTGCGCCACGTCGATTCGACCGAGACCGGCGGTTGTTCCTACATCATCCATCTCGGTCATGCCGCCGAGGCGATCGCGGCGGGCAAGTGCTCGATCGCGCTTGTTACGCTCGCCGGCAAGCCGCGCACTGGCGCCATGCCGCCGCGCGCGGCCGGCGCCGAGGTCGATTTCGAGTCCGCTTATGGCGCGACCACGCACAATGCCTATGGCATGTGTGCCATGCGTCACATGCACGACTACGGCACCACCTCTGAGCAGCTCGCCTGGATCAAGGTCGCGGCCTCGCATCACGCGCAGTACAATCCGCATGCGATGCTGAAGGACGTCGTCACCGTCGAGGACGTCCTGAACTCGCCGATGATCTCCGATCCCCTGCATCGCATGGATTGCTGCGTCGTCTCCGACGGCGGCGGTGCGCTGATCGTAACGACGCCAGAGATCGCGAGGAGCCTGAAGAAGCCTCTCGTGCGCCTGATCGGCCATGGCGAGGCGATGAAGGGCCCGCGCGGCGGCAAGGATCTCGACCTCACTTACTCCGCCGGCGTCTGGTCCGGCCCGCGTGCGTTCGAGGAAGCCGGCATCACGCCGAAAGACATCAAATACGCCTCGATCTATGACAGCTTCACCATCACCGTCTTGATGCAGCTGGAAGACCTCGGCTTCTGCAAGAAGGGCGAGGGCGGCAAGTTTGTCGCCGACGGCAATTTGATCTCGGGCGTCGGCAAGCTGCCGTTCAACACCGATGGCGGCGGCCTGTGCAGCAACCATCCCGTCAACCGCGGCGGCATGACCAAGATCCTCGAGGCAGTCCGGCAGCTGCGCGGCGAGGCGCATCCGAAAGTGCAGGTCAAGAACTGCGATCTCGCCATCGCCCACGGCACCGGCGGCCTTTTGGGTGTTCGCCACGCTGCCTCGACTGCCATTCTGGAGCGCGTGTGATGAGTGAAGCAAAAAAGTATCCGGCCCCGGTCACGAACCCCGAGACCGCCGCGTTCTGGGACGCGGCCAAGCAGGGCAAGTTCATGATCAAGCGCTGCACGGCGTGCGGCGAGGCGCATTACTTCCCGCGCTCGATCTGCCCGTTCTGCTACTCCGACAAGACGGTGTGGGAGGAAGCGTCGGGCGAGGGCACGATCTACACCTGGAGCCTGATGCGGAAGTCGCCGACCGGGCCTTACGCGATCGGCTACGTAACACTGAAGGAGGGGCCGTCGGTGCAGACCAACTTCGTCGACTGCGATCTCGAGAAGCTCAAGATCGGCCAGAAGGTGAAGGTGGTGTTCAAGCCGACCGACGGCGCCCCGCTGCCGTTCTTCACGCCTGTCTAGGACGACGCTGCGAAGGGTGGGTAGAGCGAAGCGAAACCCACCGGCGCGAACAAGGATGGGTTTCGCTGCGCTCTACCGATCCTACGAATTCTTCCTTCTCCCGTTGTGGGAGAAGGTGGCATAGGCCGCCTCTGGCGGCCGTCCTAAGAGACGCCGAAGCGAAGCTGCGGCTTTGGCGCCGGATGAGGGGTATCGCTCCGCAGAGAGGCTTTTGCTGAGGAGGCAACCCCTCACCCAAGCGAGTTTGTTGCTCCGGCGGAGTAGCCCTTTCCCACAAGGGGAGAGGGCACATTAACGAGCGCCGGTGCTCGCTGTGAAGTATGCCGGAGAGGAAACCAGAATGTCCGCCAGATACGAAGAGCTCAAAGCCCTCAAAAACATCGGGCAGAAATATGCCTACACCGACCGCGAGGTGATGCTCTACGCCTACGGCATCGGCCTCGGCGCCGATCCCATGGACGAGAAGGAGCTCGCCTTCGTCAACGAGGGCACGCTGACCCCGCGGCCGCTGAAGGTGGTGCCGACGTTTGCGTCCGTCGCCGCCTGGGGCTCGGGCCCGGGTGAGATGAACCTCAACCGCGTGATGGTGGTGGACGGCGAGCGCGACATCACCTTCCACCAGCCGCTGCCGGTGGCCGCGCACATCACCGCCGACTCCTCCGTGCTCGAGGTCTACGACAAGGGCAAGGACAAGGGCGTCGTCATTGTTCATCAAACCGTGCTCAAGAACGAGAAGGGCGAGAAGCTGGCAACGCTGGTCGCCTCGCGCTTTGCCCGCGGTGACGGCGGCTTTGGCGGGCCGAACCTGACCCAGCCCGATCCGCACAAGATCCCCTCGCGTTCGCCCGACAAGACCATCGACATCACCACGCGTCCCGACCAGGCGCTGGTCTACCGCCTCTGCGGTGACCGCAACCCGTTGCACTCCGATCCCGAGTTCGCCAAGAAGGCCGGCTTCCCACGCCCGATCCTGCACGGCATGTGCACCTACGGCATCACCTGCCGCGGCGTGCTCCAGACCTATGCCGACTACGACGCGAGCGCCTTTCGCCAGCACGTCGCGCGGTTCTCTTCGCCAGTGTATCCCGGCGAGACCGTGACCATGGATCTCTGGAAGGACGGCAACGTGATCTCATTCGAAGCCAAGGTGAAGTCGCGCGGCGTCACCGTGATCAAGAACGGCAAGACGGTGCTGGGTTAGAGGGGCACCGGCGTTTCACTTCCTCACCCCGTTCTTACGGGGAGAGGGTGGGGTGAGGGGCTGTCTCGACGACTTGCGACGGTATTGAGACCTGTACCCCCTCACCCGGATCGCAAAGGCGATCCGACCTCTCCCCGCAAGCGGGGCGAGGTAAGAAAGAAACAGAAACAAAAAAACAGGGAGAAGCCACCATGGGACTGCTCGACGGCAAGGTTGCGCTGATCACCGGCGCGGGCGGCGGACTCGGTGAGGCCTATGCAAAGCTGTTCGCGCGGGAAGGGGCCTCGATCGTCGTCAACGATCTCGGCGGGCCACGTGACGGCTCCGGCGCCGACACCTCGATGGCCCAAAAGGTGGTGGACGCGATCAAGGCTGAAGGCGGCAAGGCGGTCGCCAACGGCGCCGATATCTCCACCATGGAGGGCGGCCAGTCGGTGTTCGACGATGCCATCAAGCATTTTGGCCGCGCCGACATCCTCGTCAACAATGCCGGCATTTTGCGCGACCAGACCTTTCACAAGGCGTCCGAATCCGATTGGGACAAGGTCATCAAGGTCCATCTGAAGGGTACCTTTTGTTGCACCCTGCCGGTATTTCGCTGGATGCGGGAAAACGGCGGGGGCGTTATCGTCAATACCTCCTCGACCTCGGGCCTGATCGGCAATTTCGGCCAGACCAACTACGGCGCAGCCAAGGGCGGCATCTGGGGCCTGTCCAATGTGCTGGCGATCGAGGGCCGGAAGTACAACATCCGGATCTGGACGCTGGCGCCGGGTGCCCTGACCCGCATGACCGCAGACCTGCCCCGCTATAAGGAGAACCCCTCGGCGGCGCTGGGGCCGGACGGTATCGCGCCGGCCGTGCTATACATGGTCAGCGATTTGTCGGGCGACCAGACCGGCAAGGTGCTGGGCGTGTCCGGGCCCCGCGGCGTGCGCGAAATGCGGATGATGGAAATGGAAGGCTGGAAACCACCGCACTCGGGCTGGAACGCCCAGGACATCGTCGATCACGCCAAGGAGATCTTCTTCTCCGAGAAGGAGATCATGAAGTCGGCGCGGCGGTTTTAACCATTGTTGTCGTTCCGGGGCGATGCAAAGCATCGAACCCGGAACCTCGAGATTCCGGGTTCGCGCTGCGCGCGCCCCGGAATGACGGAGAAAGAGAGAGGCTAGATGAAACTCACCGCCGACGCCAAGGGCACCTTCGCAATCGCGCCGACGCCGTTCCACGACGACGGCCGGATCGACGAGCGCTCGATCGACCGCCTGACCGACTTCTACGAGGAGGTCGGCTGCGACGGCGTCACGGTGCTCGGCATCATGGGCGAGGCCCCCAAGCTCGATGCCGCCGAGGCCGAGCAGGTGGCGGTGCGCTTCGTCAAGCGCGCCAAGAAGATGCAGGTGATCGTCGGCGTCTCCGCGCCGGGCTTTGCCACCATGCGCTCGCTGGCGAAGGCCTCGATGGATGCGGGCGCGGCCGGCGTGATGATCGCACCGCCGCCCTCGCTTCGCACCGACGACCAGATCGTCGGCTATTTCAAGCAGGCGGCCGAGGCGATCGGCCCCGACGTGCCCTGGGTGCTCCAGGATTATCCGCTGACGCTGTCGGTGGTGTTCACGCCTGCCGTGATCCGCAAGATCGTCATGGACAATCCGAACTGCGTGATGCTCAAGCACGAGGACTGGCCGGGCCTGGAGAAGATCTCGGCGCTGCGCAACTTCCAGAAAGACGGCTCGCTGCGGCCGCTCTCGATCCTCTGCGGCAATGGCGGGCTCTTTTTGGATTTCGAGATGGAGCGCGGCGCCGACGGCGCCATGACCGGTTACGCCTTCCCCGAGCTTCTGATCGACGTCGTGCGCCTGTCGAAGCAAGGCAAGCGCGATGCTGCGCATGATCTGTTCGATGCGCATCTGCCGCTGATCCGCTACGAGCAGCAGCCCGGCGCCGGCCTTGCCGTGCGCAAATACGTGCTGCAGAAGCGCGGCGTCATCGCCTCCAGCGCCCAGCGCAAGCCGGGCGCGACCATCACCGCGGCGGCGAAGGCCGAGGTCGAGTACCTGCTGTCGCGCGTCGCCCGTGTCGACAAGCGCGCCAATCTCGGCCCGCAATCCAGTGCCGCAGGTTAGTTGCATGGCCGAGACGTCAGCATCACGCCCGGCATCGACGATCCTCCTGCTTCGCGATAGCGCAGCACAGGAAATCGAGGTCTTCATGATGGTCCGCCATCATCAGATCGAGTTCAACTCGGGCGCGCTGGTGTTTCCCGGCGGCAGCGTCGATACCGGCGACAAGGAGATCGTCGCCCGCTCCGATCTCTATTCGGGCGGCGAAGGATTGAGCGAAGCGGACCGCGGCTTTCGGATCGCCGCGATCCGCGAGACCTTTGAGGAAAGCGGCATCCTGCTGGCGCGGTCGAAGGAGACGGGCGCGCCGGTCGACGCCAGGCGTGCCGGCGAGATCGCCGACGCGCACCGCGTTGCGCTGAACGAGCACAAGATCAGCTTCCTCGACATTCTGGCTGACAACGATCTCCAGCTCGCGCTCGACACGCTCGTGCCCTACGCGCACTGGATCACGCCGGAGGGCATGCCGAAGCGGTTCGACACCTGGTTCTTCCTGGCCGCCGCACCGCCGGACCAGCTCGGCGCCCATGACGGGCGGGAGTCCACCGATTCGATCTGGGTCTCGCCGCGCGAGGCGGTGGAGGGCGGCGAGAGCGGCCGCTTCAAGCTGCCGTTCCCGACCACGCGCAACCTGATCAGGCTCGCCAAGCAGGGCAGCGTGGGGGCGGCGCTGGAGCACGCCCGCGGCCTGTCGATCGTCACCGTGATGCCGGTGATGACCAAAACCGAAACCGGCCGCCAGCTCCGCATCCCCCGCGAGGCCGGCTATGACGGCGAGGTGTTCGAGGTCGGTGCAGTCGGCTAATCCCGGCCTGGCGGCGGACAAGCGTGGAAAGCGCATAGTCCGAGACGGAGGAGGGGCGGCAGTCCCCAATATTAAGGATATTCCGCGTCCCGCGGCATGTTCCCCCCGGGCGGCAATACGTCGTATATTGGGTCTCCAGCAGCCCGGTCCCCAAACCACCAATGTCCGCCGAATTGACGCCGCCCCCTGAGAAAAGGCGAACATTCTCGCTCTCCATCGGCCAGCTCACCTTCGGCAGCTTTCTGTTGGTGCTGGCGGTGATCATCGTCACCTCGACCGCGAGCGTGATCGCGATCCGGCACATCGACACGACTTTCGCCGAGCTGCAGCGGCTGCAGAGCGTCGGAGACCTCGCCGAGGATATCGATCGCCGCATGAACGAGTTGCGCCTCGCCGCACGCGACTTCGTGACAGACCCCGGCGCCGGCATCCAGTTCCAGCAGGTGGGCGAGGCGGCCTCGACCCTGAGTGACATCCTGAAGAAGACCCGCATCGAGCTCGCGCCCGAGCAGCAGGATATGCTCGACGGGGTCACCGAGCGGCTTGCGACCTATCGCACCGGCCTCGAACGGATCTCCACCCTGATCGACCGCCGCGCCCAGCTGCTCGCCGGCCTGCCGCCGCTACGCGAGCAATTCGATGCAGCCGTTGCGGGCACCGCCGACCGCGAACTGGCGTCGCGCCTGTCCGAGGCGCAGAGCCGAATCGCGCTCGGATTGCTCGCGCGTAACCCGTCGGCGGCCGAGCAGGCCGCACAGAGTATGCGTGCGATGGATATCATCGATCCCAAGCTCAAGGTGGCGGTTAATGACTATGCCGAGGCGATCATGGCGGTCGCCGTCCGCGAGCGTCAGATCGCCGACATCGACCGCGAGGTGCTCGGCACCGAGGGACGGCTGATCGGTCGCGTCACCGAATTGTTGCGCGAGGTCAGCTCCCGCCGCGGGCACGTGCTGTCGCGCGATTTTGCCCGCACGCTGACGGAGGCGCGATGGCAGAGCATCGTGCTCGGTACGGTGGGCGTGCTGATCGGCATCGGCGCTGCGTTGTTCGTGGTGCGCAGGACGGTGCGTCCGCTCGCCCAGATCGCGCGATCCATTCGCGCGCTTGCGGCCGGCCGGAAAGACACGTCGATTCCGTCCGCCGATCTCGACAACGAGATCGGCGACATCGCCCGCGCCGCCGAAGTGTTCCGCCGCGCGCTGGAGGAGGCCGACACGGCGCGCGAGGCGGCGGTGCGCGCGCTCACCGAGCAACGCCTCGCCGAGGAGAGCTACCGAAAACTGTTCGAGGGCTCGGTCGACGGCATCTATGTGACGACGCCGGCCGGTGACCTCCTCAACGCCAATCCGGCGCTGGCGCGGATGATGGGCTATGACAGCCCGCAGCACCTCATCGACAGCATCAACGACATCGCCCACACGATCTATGTCCATCCCGAGGCGCGCGCCGAATACCAGCGGCTGATGGCGCGCGACGGCATAGTGCGCGAGTTCGAGTATCAGGTGCGCCAGCGCAGCGGCAACATCCTCTGGCTCTCCGACAGTGCGACGGGCGTGCGGGACGAGCAGGGCAACATCGTCCGCTACGAGGGTACGCTGCGCGACATCACCGACCAGAAGCGGGCGGAAGAGGCCATCGCCGAAGGCCGGCGCCTGCTCCAGCAGGTCATCGACACCGTGCCCGCGGTGATCAACGTCAAGGACCGCAATCTGCGCTACGTGCTGATGAACCGCTACATGGCCGGCATCTTTGGCATCGAGCCCGGCGATGCGCTCGGCCGCACCACGGGCGACCTGATGTCGCGCTACGGCGCGGCCAAGTCCGACGAGAGCGACAAGCGGGTGCTCAAGCTTCGAAAAGGTCTCGGCTTCTACGAGGAGGAGTATCAGGACGCCTCCGGCAACATGCGGCAATGGCTGGTCAACAAGCTGCCCCTGCTCGATGCCGAAGGCGAGATCGAGCGGATCGTCACGGTGGCGCTCGACATCGGCGAGCGCAAGCGCGGCGAGCAGGAGATGCGCAAGGCCAAGGAAGCCGCCGAGACCGCGCTGCGCAATCTGCGCGAGACCCAGGCCTCGCTGATCGAGGCGGAGAAGCTCGCAGCGCTCGGGCGCCTGGTCGCCGGTGTCGCCCACGAGGTCAACAATCCCGTCGGCATCAGCCTCACGGTCGCCTCCGCGCTGGAGCGCAAGACCGCGATGTTCACCGCCGAGGTCGAGCGCGGCGAGCTGCGCCGCTCCACGCTCAACGACTTCCTCAGCACGAGTCGCGATGCGTCTTCGCAGCTCGTCTCCAATCTCAACCGCGCCGCCGAGCTGATCCAGTCGTTCAAGCAGGTCGCCGCCGACCGCAATTATTCGGATCAGCGTACTTTCGATCTCGGCGACCTCACCGAGCAGGTGGTGATGAGCTTGCGGCCGGGCCTGCGCAAGCACAACCTGACGCTCAACGTCGAGTGCCAGCCGGATCTGACCATGAACAGCTATCCCGGCCCGTACGGCCAGGTGCTGACCAACCTGTTTCTCAACTCGGTGGCGCACGCCTTCCCGGATGGCCGGCCGGGGACCATCGAGATCCAGGTGCGCGAGTCCGGCAAGGACAATGTCGAGATCATCTTCTCTGACAATGGCTGCGGCATGTCGCTCGACGTCCGCCGCCGTGCCTTCGATCCGTTCTTCACGACACGGCGCGATCAGGGCGGCACCGGCCTCGGACTGCACATCGTCTACAGCATCGTCACCAACCGGCTCGGCGGCCGGCTCGATCTGGATTCCGAACCGGGCGGCGGCACCCGTATCCAGATCATCCTGCCGCGCGTGGCGCCGCTCGAGCAGGCTGCAGAATAGCTAATCGACCTCTGCGAGCTTATGCAGGGTGGCACCGAAAATCAGGCTGGCCTTGCCGACCAGCGCTGTGCCCGTCATCTCCGCGCGCGTATCCGTGTAGGTGCCGCTGACGCCGATGCCGACTGGGGCAGGGCCACCGAACAGCGGATTGTCATCGCCCCGAGGCGACGTGTGCCGTTGCACCAGCACCTCGCCTTTGAAGGTGCTGTTGTCTTTCACCGTGTAGCTGCCGGTGTAATAGAGGTAGGCATCGCCGCCAAGAATCTTGCCGTCGCGGAAGAGAATCACACCGCTGCCCTTGCCGACTCGACCATCGAGCAGGGTCACGTGAATCGAGTAGAGGCCGTTCTTCATAACGTCCCGTAGGCCGGCCGCCATCGCCCAATGGCGTAACCGGTCTGCTCTTATGCCAAAGCCCATCCCCTCGCGCAACGCGGCAGTTTGCCGGCCGGTCGCGGGAGCCTGCAGCGGCGAGCCGTAGTCGTCCCGGCTTGTGCGTGACGCCGTCATGACGCTTTGATGATGAGGCGAGGCCCACCGTTTCAAATCAGAGTTGGCCCGCGAAATGCATGATCATTGTTGCACTGGCCGCGGGGTGCTGGAGCAAGACGAACGTGACCAACTGGATCGATTCCGGCGGCGATGAGCCGCGTCTGTACAGTGCGCGTCCAACGAATTGCGAAAGCGAACAACGGCGGTTCCGCAGTGCGATACGCCATCGAAACCTGACAAGGCTGGCATGCGCCTTGGCCTTGATTGCGCTCGCAGCCCCGTTTGGGCACGCGCGCGACCGCGGGCAGTTCGCCAACACCAATGCCGAATTGAAGGCATGGTTCGACAGTCTGCGCAGCGGCAAGGGGCCTTGCTGCTCCGATGCCGACGGCTCGGCGCTCTCGGACTCCGACTGGGACAGCAAGGACGGTCACTATCGCGTCCGCATCCCGCGCCATGGCTACGCGCTCGATGGTCAGAAGCAGGAGCTCGTCTGGGTCGACGTGCCCGAGGAGGCCGTGATCTCGGAGCCAAACCGGGTGGGGCGCACCATGGTCTGGCCGATCTACGGCTACATGGGCGTCACCATCCGCTGCTTTATGCCCGGTAGCATGACTTAGCCCAACAGGGTGTCATGTCGCCCCGGCGGGATGCCTGAGATCGTCCAACGCCGCGTCACGTCAGGTGTATTTCTTGTCGCGCTCGAGCAGCTCGATGGAGATGCCTTCGGGGCCTCGGATGAAGCAGATGCGCACGCCCGGCCGGATGGTCGTCGGCTCGCGCGTGAACGTGACGCCCTTGGCCTTGATCTCGGCGGCGACGGCGTCGATGTCCTTCACCGTCAGACCAAAATGGTCGAGACCCTGATGCGGATGCGGGGGCGGCGGGTTGACGGCGCTGTCGCCCTCGAGCGGTGCGATGAAGATCCTCGCTCCCCCGAGGTTCACGTCGATACGTCCGGGGGCTCGCACGATCTCGCCCCCAAGGATGTCCCGCAGCCAGGCCGCCGTGGCCTCCGGATCGGGGCTGCGCAGGTGGACGTGATCCCAAGTGACGACTGGCATTCGTGTTCTCCCGACGCGGTCTTGATGTTGCAGTGCATGTTCGCGGCCCATGTCGGTCATCGCCGACTCGCAACCGCGCGGGAACCTTAGTTCGTCTGCTGGGTTAAGGTAAGCAGTGACCGAGTCCATCGTTGATGGTGCTCGGCCGCGGTCGGTGATGCAACCATGAATCCCAGGCTCGACCGGATCGGATTGGGGCGCCTCGCCGGGACCGGCGAACGACTGGCGCGGGCTGTAACGATCGCGAGCGTTTCGGTGGGCCGTAGCCTTCTGTGGCTGCTGGCGGCAATCATCGCCGGCTGCGGCGTCTGGATGCTGCTGCCTCTTTCCAAAGGCAATAGTGCTGAGCCGGTGCGGCCGGAGCTGGCGGCCGTTGAGGCGACTCCCTCGGGCGGTGCGTCCGCAGTGGCGTCGCCGGCGTCCGAAGCTCAGGTGCCGGTCACAGCAGAACTCGGTGGTCTCAGGATTTCATCGCAGACCTGGCGCCGCGGCGGCCTTGGCTCCAAAGCCCTGGTGACGTTTACGCTGCGAAATGACAATGATTATGCCGTAAAAGATGTCGAGATCGTCTGCGCCTTTACACGGCGCGACGGCAGTCATCTTACCGACCGCAGCCGCGTGCTGGTGGATGCGATCGGCATGAAGAGCCGCAAGACATTTGCGCGTATCCCCGTTGGCTTCGTTAACGTGAATGCCGATCAGGCAAAATGTTCGCTGGTTGCGGCACGCCGCGCTTGAAGGCGACGTGTTCCGGTAGCGGAAAAGTTACCCTCGTGGTCCTTGGCCAAAAAACCATGCATCGCCATTTGAACCGAACGGCTGGGCCAGGAACCAATTGAAAGATCGCCTGTTGAGGCGAGAGAGCCCACGCGGGGATGCGGGGGGCGGAGCGCGGCCAATGCCCATCTTCAGGTATTTCATTTTTGTCGGTGGAGCCTTGCTCGCACTGCTGTTCGTGGCGGATCTCGTTTTCCCGGCGGCGCCCGTAGCGCAAGCCGTCGCGACCGCAAGCAACGATCAGCCGCTGATCCGAATCCGGTCCGATCGTCACCTGCCTGAGCGCGTCGTGCTCGACACCAGCCAGCCGACGATTGCCGCACCTGCGGTAAAGACCGTCGCTGTTGCGACCCCGCCGCCGGTACAGGAGGGCCTGTCGCCGGCTTTCGCCGAGATGTCGGCCAAGACGCGGGTGCGCGAGACCTTCGCCCAGTTCACGCCGGCGCCGAGGGCCGAGACCGCCGCGGCCAAAACCGACGCCAAGGTTCAGGCCCAGGAAGGGCCGACTGCTGCTCCGGCCCGGGCCCAGCCCAAGCGCAAGATCGTGAGGGCGCATCCGGCGCCGCAGTATCAGTATGGTGGGCCACAGTATGGCCGGCCGATGATGGTGGCACAGCAGCCGCATTTCGGGCTCTTCAACACGACCTGGTGACAGCGTCTTTGACCCGCCTCGATGGCGGCGGGAAGGGCTTTTTATTGGCCGGCCTCTCTGCTAATTCCAAGCAATCCGAACGCCGTCCGGTGTGCTGGTTCGCCGCCAGCGCCGGTCGGGCGAATTTCGGTGGCCCGGTGCCCGGGCCAGGGCGCTCGTAGCTCAGCTGGATAGAGCATCGGATTTCGATTCCGAGGGTCGGAGGTTCGAATCCTTCCGAGCGCGCCAGTCCTCCGTTGTTCCAGATTTGTTCCGAATCGCGTTGACGTCGGGGCGCGGTCGCGAGGGCCTGTGGTGTCAATCAGCCTGCCCGGACGCCGCTTTGCCGGCCACGTGCCAGCGTGTCGGACGGCGCTTCGTGGAAGGTCGCGCGGTAGGCTGCGGCAAATTCACCGAGATGATGGAAGCCCTGGGCACGTGCGCAGGTGGCAACGGTGACGCCGCCGCCCTTGAGGCGGGCACGGGTCGCCCACAGCCTCTTCAGCCGAATGTACTGGTGCAGGCTCATGCCACGCACCTTGGTGACGGCGCCGCCGAGAGTCCGGATCGAGACGTCAAACTCGCGGGCGAGATCGGCCGTATAGATCGGAGCGGTCGGATAGGTCGCGACGTAATCGTCAATGCGCTGCACGAGCTTGATCGCGCGCTCGCTCTGGGCCGAAGCGCTCCGATTCGACATCGAATCGATCTGAAATAAATCGTCGAGCGCGAGCAGCAGGCCTTCCTCGAGATGGGCCGCAACTTCGGTGGTTTCGAACAGGCGCGGCTGCACTGATGCGGTGCGCAAGATGTCGAGCAGGAGTTGCCGTGTGTGAAGCAGGGCGGTCCGGTTCGCGACATGGGTCCGCAAATGGTTGGCGTGGTCGAACCAGCCCCGGTCTCTCAGCTCGAGGGAGAAGATGATCATGGCATGATGATTGGTCCTGGGCTCGACGAAATGGCACTCATCGTTGCCGCGGAGCGCAGCGAAGAAGCGGGCGTCGAGATCCACTCCCTTGAAACTGGCCTGAAGGTCGTCGGTCATCGACAGGATCACCATCCCGCCCGGCATCCGATAGGCGGCGTCGAGGATGCGCGCGAACGATCTCACCACGATGATGCGGCACGCCGGCAGGGAGACGACGGCGCGGGCCGCCGCGAAGTTCGGGATGTCGAGCGGAATGCTTCTCGCATCCTCCATCGTCTCGACCGGCCGGAACGCATCGACGTCGGAAAAGCCGATCAGAAGCGCGGAGGATGGAGCGAAGTTGTCGAACAACATGGTTCTGGCCGGCTGCTGAAATGAGACAAAATCAAACGAACGTCGATGTGTCGCCATCAATGGCTAACATCGCGCTTCAGTAAACCGGATTCCGGGCCGTAGTATTGCGGACATCATGTCATGAGGCGTGCCAGATCAATGTCACCGTCAACGTTCTCGGCTCATCGGCTCGCCGGAGGCGAGGTCAATGAAATGCTGCCGCATGCAAGCGTGACCACCCGAAGGCCGTAGGGCTCCGTCGCTTCGCTATTGGAGAATGACGGTATCGGCTGATTTCATCTTTGATCTAGATCAGATCTGAGTGGCTCCAGGCCAGTGGCCGCTGCGCAAGACATGGTCCTGCAAAAGCGAAGGGGCCCCGAGGGCCCCTTCAAGCGTCACCAGCGGCGATAGCCGTAATGACCATAATAGCGCGGACCATAATAGCGCGGCGGCCCATAATACCGTGGGCCGTAATATGGCCGAGGCCCGTAATACCCATAGTAGTTCGGGCGCCACCAGCACCGTCCCCAGGGGTTGCAGACCATGCGGATCTGCTCGACGCCGGAGACCTGCGGCGTCGCAGGTGCGGGCGCGATGGGCATGGCGGATGCCGCCGACGATGCAGCGAGGGCGCCGAACAGGGACGCGGCGACGAGGCCAGTCTTGAAATTCATGATGTCTTCCTCCGCTTACGCGATGCAGAATATCGAAGTTGTTCTGCTCAAATTGTGGCGGAACCGAAATGTAATACTGATGAACAAACCTTCAGCGAGCTGGCCGGCCCTGATCCCAGCCCGCCAAACCGGCTTACGCCGCAGGGCCATGCCGTGACTTAGACCTTGATCTTGCGCAATTCGAAAGCTTGCCTTGGCTCTTAGTGTCGCCGACATGACAGCGGCGTGGTGCCTGCTGCCGGGCAAGGTGAGCTGGATGCGAGTCATTCCAAATCTGTCGATCTCGCCGGAGAAGGTCTTCTTCGTCATCTCGAAATCGCGCCGGTCCGACAGCGAAGCGGCGGGGGGTGGTGTCGTCCTGGACTTCGGCGACGATGACATGAGCTACGGTCGTGGCGGACGCGGCCAAACCACCGACCGCGCGGAGCTCGCGGGCTTCATCCGCGCTCTCAATATCGACGAGCAGATCGATCTCGTGGCGCTGACCTGGCTTGGCCGCGGCGACGGCGATCTCTCCGACTGGCGCGAACTGCGCGCTCTGGCCGCGCAGGCGCACAACCAGCGCACTGCCTCCTACCTGATCGGCACGCCGATGCTCGCGGACTATCTGGAAGAGGCGATGACGCAGTTCGGCAAGTCCTTCGAGGAATTCGAAGAACAGCTCTGATGCCGGATGCGGCGTCTGCAAGTGTCAAGGAGAAGCTGTGATGGACAAGGTGAGAATGGATAAGGGTGACTGGCTGGTCGTGTGCGACGGGCGCAAGGCGCTCATTCTGGAGAATCTCGGCGACGAGATGTTTCCGAATCTTCACACTCTAGAAGTGCACGAGCAGCCCAACCCTTCGACCGCCACGCAAGGCAGCGATGCGCCGGGCCGATTGCACCCGGCGGCCGGCGGGTCGCGCAGCTCGGTCGAGCAGACCGATTGGCACGACGAGGCCGAGCGCGCCTTCTTGCGGGGCTTGGCCGGCCGGCTCGATGCTGCCGTCAGCTCCGGCGAGACCAAGGCCCTGACCATGGTCGCCTCACCGCGCGCGCTCGGCATGATCCGCGCCGACTATTCGGACATGGTGCGCAAGGCACTTCAGGGCGAGGTCGGCAAGGACCTCGTCAAGCTGCCGGTCTACGAGATCGAGAAGCAATTGCTGCTGTCGGGCGCCGCGAAATAGGGACGCCCGCGGGAGGGACGCACGGCGCCTCAGTAGCAGGGGTGCCGCCGGCCATCCTGGCCGATATAGGCGGCCGCGCTGCGGTAGCAGTGGTTGGTCGACGGACCGTCGTAATAGGCGAAGGTGCCGGGGGTGATGCCGGGGCCGTAATTGTGCAGATAGCTGATCGGGTAGGGCAGCGGGTTGGAGCGGTGGTACCGGTGATGTCCGCGCGCCTCCGCGAGCCCAGGGGCCAGGACCGCAGCCGTCAGGGCCGCAACCGCGGCTACAAGCGTCAACTTGCTCATCTCGATTCTCCGGAAACCGCTCGAATGGGTCAGCCATTTATAGCAATTTCGAGTGGTCAGGCATCGCTCCGGAGGCCCGAAATCATGGCCAATCCCGCAGATTTCCGGGTAGGTGTGACAGAATTGCCGGACATGCGGTCGAAAGCTGCCCATTTTTGGCCTTTTCGGGATGCTTAACGAATTCCCCACACAAGTATGACCAAAGAGTATTCGGTTAAGAATCCTGTCACCGGTCCCAGGGATCATTTTGAGGGTCCTTCGAGGCCGGTCCATTCCTGAAGGCCATCGCCGTCACCTCGCCATGCGCATCACGCTTCTGAGCCTGCTGTTGCTCTCCGCCGCCGCCACGCCGGCGCGCGCCGACCTGCACATCACCCGCGACCACGGCGGCTATGTCGACGAGTACAAGGCCAAGTACAAGCGCGTGCGCGAGAAGGGCGAGCGCGTCATCATCGACGGCATCTGCAATTCGGCCTGCACCCTCGTGCTCGGCATCGTGCCGATGAACAAGATCTGCGTGACGCCGCGCGCCAGCCTCGGCTTCCACCAGGCCTATTACGACAAGGCCTTCACCTTCGGTATCAAGGTCACCAGCGCCGAAGGCACCTCCGATCTCATGTCCTACTACCCCGACAAGGTGAAGGACTGGATTCGCCGCAATGGCGGGCTCACGACCGACATGAAGAAGATCAAGAACGGGGTCGAGCTCTGGAAGATCATCGACCCCTGTCCGGAGGAATGGTGAGCGGCTGAGTTAGACCGGCGTCGCCCGTCGCAGCGCAGCATCGTCCGGACGAAATTCGCGTTGCCGCATTGCTTCCGGTGAGGCAATGAGGGCGGCAATGAACCATAATCAAGAAACCCTGACCGCCCGCGCCGCGCCGATCCTGTTCGTGCTGCTCTGGAGCACCGGATTCATCGGCACCAAGTACGTCGTCAACAACGCCGATCCCTTGACCTATCTCGCCATCCGCATGGCGATCGTGGTCGGCCTGATGGCGATCATCGCAGGCATCGCGCGGCCGAAATGGCCTGATCGCGCCGGCATTGCACACAGCGCGGTCGCCGGCATCCTCGTCCACGGCTTTTATCTCGGCGGCACCGCAATCGCGATCGCCCATTCGATTCCGGCCGGCCTTTCCGCGCTAATTCCGGGCCTGCAGCCGATCCTGACCTCGACCATCGCCAATCGCTGGCTCGGCGAGAAGGTGACGCCGGTGCAATGGGCCGGCCTCGTCCTCGGCCTCGGCGGCGTCGTGCTGATCCTGCACAACCGCCCGATGACCGGCGAAGCCGGACTCGGCTGGCTGGCCTCGGTGGTCTCGCTGATCAGCATCACGCTCGGCACGCTCTACCAGCGCCGCTACTGCAATCACATCGACTGGCGCGCTGGCAATCTCGTGCAATACGTATCCGTCACCATCTTCTTCGCGATCGGGGCCTTCCTGTTCGAAGACCGCGTGGTGCACTGGACGCGGGAATTCGTGCTCGCGCTCGCCTGGCTCGCCGTGGCGCTCTCGATCGGGTCGATCGGGTTGTTGTACTGGCTGATCCGCCACGCCGCGGCAACCTCGGTCGCGAGCCTGTTCTACCTGGTGCCGGCCGTGACGGCCCTGATGGCCTATCTGCTGTTCGGCGAAAAGCTGGACGCAATTGCCATTGCCGGCATGGCGCTCTGCGCGGCAGCGGTCTTCGTGGTCAATCGGCGCTCATAGGGTTTCCAGCGCGTACAGCCCTGACGTGTGTTGACCGTTTGTGGAATTGGCAGCTGGTCTATTTCGACGACGCTACCCCCGAGAACGGGTACGTGATCAAGAAGGTCAACGGCAAACGGGTGATCAAGCAGTTCGGCTCACCGGAAAAGCGGAAGCGCTTCAGCGCCGAGGCCGGCGCGGCTATCGCAGTGAATTCCGCGATCCCAAGGGCAAGCATCAGCCGGGCCGGCGCGCAAGCCAAGCGACGAGGGTAGGTGTCACCGGGGCTGTCGGGCGCGCCCGCCCCTTGGGAACGTCTCTAGCCGTTGCGATCGGCGCCGCCTGCCAGGGCTGGCGGATCAGCTTCGCAGATAGGCCTTCGGGGGCGTCCTCGTTTACCAATTGGAAAGCATGCCGCGTGCGGCGATGCGAACGGTCGTTAATGCGGTCGTAAGCCGATTGCACGAATATGCAGGAATTACGGGGGTCATTCCATTCATGTCCAACCTTCTAACGGCGAAGTTCCTGCCGCAGTTCAAGCTCGGCACCAAGGCGGTCCTTTGCGCTGCGCTGCTGATCGCTATGAATACGGCGCTGGTGGTCGGAGCCGGCTATTGGTCGCTGACATCAGCCTTCAATGATCGCGCGCTCCGCGACATCGAGGTCAATCTGCGCACGCTGGCGCTGGCCTTTGCGGAGACCGTTCCCGAGGCCAAGATCACGATGCGGGATGGCGCGGTGGTACGCGCCGAGATTCCCAAAATGCCCGACCTCAAGGATCACGCCATCGTCGATCGTGCGGTGTCCTATGTCGGCGGTAATGCGACCTTGTTCGTGTTCGACGCGGCGAGCGGGCAATTCGTGCGACGCTCGACCAACGTGAAAAAGGAAAATGGCGACCGCGCCGTCGGCACCCAGCTTGCCGCCGATCATCCGGGGCAGGCGCCGCTGCGCCGCGGCGAGGCCTATAAGGGGCCGGCAACGCTGTTCGGCAAAACGTTCATGACCGCCTATTTCCCGATCGCGGACGCGACCGGCAAGGTCGCCGGCATTCTCTATGTCGGCATCCCGATGACGCAGTTCGAGAACATGCTGTCCCAGGCGATCGAGAGCATGGCCGCCGCCGCCGGGCTCGCCGCGCTTCTGGTGCTGGTCCTGACCCTGCTGGTCGTCCGCCGCGTCACCCGGCCGCTCACCTCGGTCACGCACTCGCTCACCGCGCTTGCCAACGGCCAGAGCGACGTCGCGATCGAATGCGAGGATCGTGCCGACGAGATCGGCGAGATCGCCCGCACGGTTGCGGTGTTCAAGAGCAATTCGCAGGAACGGGCGCGCCTGCGCAGTGAGCAGGCGGCGGCAACGACTGCCGCGGCCGAGCAGCGCAAGGCGGAGCTGCGCAGTTTCGTCGAGGAGTTCCGCGGCAGCGTGGGCGGCATTCTCGACAAGGTGCTCGCATCGTCGGGCGAGTTCGAGCGTGCCGCGCGACAGCTCACCGACGCCGCGCGCTCCACGGCCGATCTGTCGGCGCAGTCGGCTGGAGCTTCCGAAAGCGCCTCCGAGCACGTGCGTTCGGCTGCGTCGGCCTCTGACGAGCTGTCTCAATCGATCTCCGAGATCACCCGCCGGGTGCAGGAATCGAACGAGATCTCCGCCGAGGCGGTGCGGCAGGCCGAGGCGACCGACCAGCGCATCGCGCAGCTCTCGGAGGCCGGCTCGCGCATCGGCGACGTCGTCAAGCTGATCACCTCGATCGCCGAGCAGACCAATCTCCTGGCACTGAATGCCACCATCGAGGCGGCACGCGCGGGCGATGCCGGGCGCGGCTTCGCGGTGGTGGCTCAGGAGGTCAAGACGCTCGCCGGACAGACCGCGAAAGCGACCGACGAGATCTCGAACCAGATCGAGAGCATGCAGCTCGCGACCGAGGAATCGGTCGCCGCCATCAAGGCGATCAGCCAGACCATCGAGCGCATCAGCGGCATCGCGGGCTCGATCTCGGCTGCGGTCGAGCAGCAGAAGAGTGCGACCCATAACATCGTGGCCAGCGTTCGCGCGGCGGTATCAGGCACGGCCGATGTCGCCGTCAATGTTCGTCACGCAGCCAAGGGCGCCAGTGAGACGGGCGAGACGTCGAGCCGGATGTTTGCTTCCGCCCAGGCGCTGTCGGGCGAGAGCCTGCATCTGAAGGCCGAGGTCGACAGCTTTCTGGACCGCGTCCACGCGGCGTAGTTCAACGCAGTCATCCCGGGATGGTCCGAAGGACCAGACCCGGGATCTCGAGCTTCCGGGTTCGATGCTGACGCATCGCCCCGGGATGACGGTGAATTACTTCGGCTGCGGCACGATGCGGATGTAGGGCTTCGGCTCCTTCCAGCCCTGCGGGTAGATGGTCTTGGCCTCGTCGTTGGAGACCGAGCCCGCGATGATGACGTCCTCGCCCTGCGACCAGTCGGCCGGCGTCGCGACGCGATGCTTGGCGGTGAGCTGGAGCGAGTCGATGACGCGCAGGATCTCCTGGAAGTTTCGCCCCGTCGTCATCGGATAGACCAGCACCAGCTTGATCTTCTTGTCCGGTCCGATGATGAAGACGTTGCGGACGGTCTGGTTGTCGGCCGGCGTGCGGGTGAGGGGATCGCCCGAGGTCGAAGCCGGCAGCATGCCGTAGAGCTTCGAGACGTTGTAGTCGGTGTCGCCGATCATCGGGTAGTTCGGAGCCGCGCCTTGCGTCTCCTTGATGTCCTCCGACCACTTCGAGTGGCGGTCGACCGGATCGACCGAGAGGCCCATCAGCTTGACCCCGCGCTTGTCGAACTCCGGCTTCAACTTGGCGAGAGCGCCAAGCTCGGTCGTACAAACCGGCGTGAAGTCCTTCGGGTGCGAGAACAGCAGTGCCCAGCTGTTGCCGATCCAGTCGTGGAACTTGATCTTCCCTTCGGTGGTCTCAGCTTCGAAGTCGGGTGCGGTGGTGCCGATCGGAAGTGTCATGGTTCTACCTCATCGCATTGAATTTACTTGGAAATTCAGTTCTGGCCGTCATCCTCAGTATAGAGGGCTTACAAGGCCAAGTGAACGCCCACTGAACCGGCTCAAGTAAAATGTGAATTCCTTCCTCGAAGGCCTGATTTCCTAGCAACTTATTGTTACAGCGGCACCTGCGGCGAAACAGCTCCACCCGGGGTCACACGGTCTCGCTCGCCCCGATTAAGCCTTTTATGACTTTCATCACGCTCGCCCGGCGCTCCCAGAACCATAACGGTCCTGACAGCGACCAATTGGCAACCATCTAGAAAAGTCGCGATCACCGTATCGAATCGTTAACCACCCCTTTACGCCGGCATGAAAATGCTGGCCGATCAGAAGAAGTCTGGAAGTGAACTATGTCTGCCGCTGCGCCTAAGCCTACCGAGCCGTCGTCCCTCGAACCGTCCTGCCGCGATACAGCGGCCCATGCGCTGAGCATCGTGCGCGACGGCGTGATCACGGGCGAAGGCCCCACGACCAAGGGAAGGGTGCATTTCTCCCGTTCGCTCGATGCCGATGACACCGCCTGGTGCATGCGCATCCTGACCGCGACCGCCGTCAACGACCAGCCGGTCAGCCGCACCGAGGCCGAGGTTCTGTTCGAGATCAACGAGGCCGCGACCGAACGTGCTGACGGTGGCCGGTTCGACGACCTGCTCGCCAAGGCCGTTGCCCATTATGCCGCCAGCGCCTCGGGCCTGAAGGTGCCGCCGCGCAGCGTCGCGCTGTCGGCCGACACCGAGATCGAGAGCTGGGCGCCGTCCTATGCCTCCAAGGTCAACAGCGAGATGCTGGAGTGGATCGCCGGCCAGATGCGCGGCAAGCGCCAGAACAACCGTCGCCTGATGGCGATGGTGGCGACCTTCCTGGGCGCCACCGCGCTGCCTCTGGCAGGCCAATTGCCGAACGTGTTCGACATTGGGATGTAAGCGACTGGGGATGTAAGCGACTGGGCATGTAAGATTTTGCGCGTCACTTGAGGCCGCGAGGAAGCGGCGGGGTTATTTCCCCGCCGTTTTTTGTTTGCGGTCCTCAAGTCTAAGCTTGTCCACCTCGAGCCCCAGCGTGCGGCCCGGAAAACCGGCGGCATCGAAATAGCGCTGGCTGCCGACGCGCTGGAAGTTCAGCACGGTTATCAGGCCGCCCTCGGCGGGCTTCGACTTCACCGTGCCGACATAGGCCTTCGGCACGGTGCCATTCGGCATGGCTTCCGACATCACGCGGCCGACCAAGTCTCCTTTTTGCGAAGCGCGCAGGCCCATGAGCTGGGCGGCCGTCATGCCGACGTCGGCATTGCTGACCGGAATCTCGTCGACATAGCCGGCTTTGAAGTCCGGCCCGATCGCCGCCATGAAATTCATGGTGTCGCCGCGGCTGAAGCTGCCATGCATGCCCTGGCCCTGGCGCAGCACGGTGTCGGCGACCTGGACCGAGCAGTTGATCGGCGCCTCGCCGCAATCGCTGGCATAGGAGCGGAAGTTGACGACGATCGACGGTGTCGGCGTCGCCGCCTTGCCGCGCAGGTTGATGCTCGACAGCGGTAGCGTCCCGGGGAAGCGGCCGAGCGAGTCCTCGACGAACAGGCCGGAGACGTAATCTTGCTCGAGCAGCGCCTTGATGGTCTTGGCCGCCAGCTTCTTGTCCCTGTTCGGCAGATAGATCAGGTCCGAGCCGCCATTGGTGGCGACGACGAGGTCGGGCTTCTCCGGATCCTTGCCGAGCACGCCGTTGCCGGCCTTGGGATGCTTGTTGCCCTCGATCTTCGCGTTCTTGTCGTTGGGATCGAACAGCGGCAGGTCGAGCGCCTTCGCAAGATCGAGCGCCAGGAAGCCCATCGGCAGGAAATCCTTGGGCGTGTCGTCATAGCTGACCTTGGCAGAGGGGCTGGTCTTGCTCTCCTTGGAGATGGTCGAGAAGCCGTGGTCTGCGGAGACGATGATGTTGGTCGAGGCGGCAAGCCCGAGCTCGTCAAGCGCCTTGCGGAGCTGGGCGAGATTGGCGTCGGCGTTCTTGATGCCGGCCATCGAGGTCGGGCCGTTGATGCCGGGCTTGATCTGGTTGAGGCTGTCGCCGGTGTTGTGCTGGCTGCCATCAGGATCGCGCGACCAGAACACGAGCACGAAGGGCTTGTTGCGCGCCTTGAACATCGGCAGCACCACCTTGGTGGCGACGTCGGCGAAATAGGCCTGCTGCGCCACGTTGGCGACCGTGGTGCCCGGCGTCTTGGCGTCGCCCGCCTTGGAATTGTCACCGCGTGGCGGTGTGGCGAGGGGCAGGCCGGCCTTGGTCAACGCGTCCTTCACTTCGTCGGACAACGCCACTCCGTTCTTGCCGCCGGTCGCGTCGTCAAACACGATCGAGTGCAGACCGGCCTTTTCGGGCTTGTCCGTGTGGTCGAACTGATAGGTGGGGCCGTGCTTGCCCAGCGCGGCGGTGCTGAAGCCCTTGTCGCGGGCCATCTTCAGAATGGTCTCTTCGTTGAGGTAGTCGCCCCTAAAATGCTCGTCGATGTCGCCGAGCACGGCATCGTTCTCGATAAACGGCACCACGGTGTTGCCGGCTGGGACGGAGGTGTAGTTGGTCCAGATCGTGTTGGAGAACACGCCGGTGTCGCCGAGATAGTGGCCTGTCGACATCGCCGAGCCGTTGGCCATGGTGAAAGTCGGGAAGAGCGAATGCGGGTTCTTGAAGTTGACGCCCTTGTCGCGGACCTCGGCCATCGCGGGCGCCGTTTCCGGTGTGACCTTCAGCGCGCGCAGACCGTCCGGAATGAACAGGATCAGGTTGCGGGGCGTGTTGTTCTGGGCGGAGGCAAGTCCGGTGGACAGCACTGTCAGTCCGGCGGACAGCAACACCAGTGAACGGCGCATGGAAGTCTCCTGGGTGGTGAGGCGGCATGGCCGCCGACCGCGGCCCCCGGCAATCGTTTAGTTTTGCGGTATGACAGTCTTGTTACAAAACGTGTTTGCGGGGCAAGAGGGCTGAGGAGGGGAGCGTTACTCTCGCGTCCCGGACGCGCTGCAACGCCCTTAGCGTTGCTGCGCAGAGCCGGGACCCAGCAGGCCACAGAGCTCGCTGCTGCATAGGCCCCGGCTCTGCAGCGCACCGCTGAAGTAGCGCTGCGCTGCGTCGGGGCACGAGAGCGGACTTTGTCGCGCACATCTGTCGCCAGATCGTCATTGCGAGCGCAGCGAAGCAATCCAGAAATGCATCCGCGGAAAGGCTCTGGATTGCTTCGCTGCGCTCGCAATGACGGAGGGTGTAGTGATAGCGAACGCCTCTCTCGTGTCCCGGACGCGCTGCAACGCTCTTGGCGTTGCCGCGCAGAGCCGGGACCCAGCAGGCCGCGGCACTCGCTGCTGCATGGGCCCCGGCTCTGCAGCGCACCGCCGAAGAGGCGCTGCGCTGCGTCCGGGGCACGAGAGCTTTGTTCAACGATGGACATGGTTCGTCATCCTCGCGGCTCATCTCGCCCGAGCTTTGCTTCGATGCCTCACCCTCAGATGAAAGAGGGCGCAGGGAAGACCGGGAGCCGGTTGGCTCCCATCGACCGCCATGCGAAACGCAAACTGCGTGCGCTACAATGCACAGCGGGTAACAGGGCAACCGGAGACATCCCGGCCTTCCCTGCGCAGTGGTTTTACGACTTATGTCGTGCTCTCCCCGGGGAGCGATGCACTATTGCCCCCGTCGCCTTGCGGATGGCTGATGCGCTCGCCCGGTCGGGCAACACACATCACCGCAAGACTTGGCGCACAGACCCCGGGCGCCAGGACGACACGATTTCGCCGTACGCAAACCACACCTGTCGTTGGCGCGAGGTCTTCGCTCACGGTTGCCCGCCCTGCGAAGCTTTTCGCGCCGGTGCAACTCACGTCCACCGCCGCCCGGCCCGCGTTCGTGACGATCGCGATGCGCCCCTCTTCCTTGGGCCGGGTTGCGGCGACACATACGCCGTTTCCGAATTTCGGTAAAGTGGAATATTTTCGCCTGCGCGCGTTGACCTAGCGCTCGCGTGTTTTGCCCGTCGGGCAACGCAAGGGATTGTGGCCGGGATGTTCGATCCGGTGCGGTCGGCTGCGCAAGCAGCAGGGGCGCTGACGCACGAAAGCCCGCCATCCGTTGTGGACGGCGGGCCTCGAGTGAAGCGAACTTACCAGCGATATCTGCCGGTCAGCGTTCCGTTGTTGTTGCCGCCAGGGCCGACATCGCCCTGCGTCGAGCTCGGGGTTGGATGGTTGGGGCCATTGAACGCGCCGTACGGCCCCGCGACGTCAGGATAGTACGCGCGCGGTTGAACCGGTTCGTAAGGGGCCGTGCGGTCCCAGCCCACGCGTGGTCCGTTCCAGTCGTAGCCCTGCGCCGAGGCGGCCGCGGTGCCCGCGACGAGCGATGCCGCGACCAGGCAGAGGAGTTTTGACTTGTTCTGCATTGGAGATGCTCCTTGCTTGTGTTGAGGCCAACGGTTGCAATGCGGGAGCGTTCCGGACGTATGGGCCCGGGGCCGATCAACTCCGATCAACTGGATATGAAGTGCGTGCCGCGGAACGAAGTGGCTGAAATGAGACCCGAATTCCCGGCGTTCTGCCGCACCCTGTTCCCAGTTAACCCCGTGCCTTAACCAATAATTAATTATACGTTTGCGGGTGGGCGACAGCCCGGCCTAGCCTCTCGCGGGGAGCCGCTATCGCAAAGCCAAACGAGTGTGGTGCGTATCATGATTGCCAGATCACATGGGGCGTTGTTCGCCTCGCTCAGCGCAGCCGCGCTGCTCCTTAGCTCCAGTGACAGTTTTGCCAGACCCGCTGGCGCCGCGGCGCCCGGCGTCGTGTCCGCGGCCGCGCCGCCGGTTGCAGCACGTCCGCCGATGGGGCCGGGCGCCCGGTTTCATCGGCGCAGCGCTCCATGGGTCTATTGGCCGGGCGGCGGCGGATTCTTCTATGATGGCGCCGGCTACAGCCAGCCCTTGGTCGATGCCGGCCAGCCGCTCTCCAGCGACGTGCGTTACACCTACACCTATGACGTACCCTGGGACTGGACGCATCGCTATCCGCCGAACGTCGTGCCGTCCGACCGGCCCTATGTACCGAGCTGTCCGACGGAGCAGGTGACGGTGCCCGGCCGCGGCGGAAGCGAGCACACCGTCAACATCATGCGCTGTTACTGAGCGGCGGGTTCTGCTCAGCTAACCCAGCTCGAAGCTGGTCACGCCGAAGATGCGATCGATCCGCAGCGGCGGGATCGGCCCCGTGTACATCCGCGCCGTCTCGAACACCGGCTTGAGGCCGAGCTCCTCGGCGAGCGCGATCGCGGCAGGATTGACGGCGGGGACATCGAGGAAGACCTCGCCGCCGCTCGCGCTTCCCAGCAGGGCCTGCACAACCGCTTCCGCCGCCGCGCGATCGTCGGCGACGAGCGGGCCGATCTTGTAGCCCGTCCGGCACGGACGGATCACGCCCCATGCGGCGAGCCTGCCGTCGCGCTGCAATGCGCGGCCAACGTGGCCGGGTGTGTTGATCCAGGCGCGCAGGAAGGCGCTGCGCCGGGACGGGAAGACAGTGGCGTCATCGGCTTCAACAATTGCAAATGGGATCTTGCCGAGGGCGACGACCTCGGCAGACGGTTTCGGTGGCGCCGCCATGACGCCGCCATAGCGGATGTTGGCGTAAGCGAGCTGGAAGCCGGACTTCTTGTAATTGTCCTGCTGCGCCACGACGCCGTCGAGCCCGATGACGCGAGTGCCCGCGTGCGCGATCGCTGCGTTCCAGATGCGCAGGCCATGGCCCGCGCCGCGAAAGCGCTCGCGCACGATGTAGAAGCCGAGGAAGGCGAAGCGGTCGTCATAATTGACGCAGGAGACGGTTGCGACCGGCTCGCCGTCGATCTCGCCGACAAAGAAGCCTTGCACATCGGGGATCGCGAAGCAGGCGGCGTCGGCAAGGCCCGGATTCCAGCCCTCCGCCGCGGCCCAGTCGACGGCGACGGTGATCTCCTCGGGGCGCAAGCTGCGGATCTGCAAATCGCTCATCTCAAGCCGCTCATGATGGATGCCTTCGGCCATGGACCTGCCGACAGGTCTGGCTGTAGAACGCCTCATGATAGGCCGAGCCTGCGGCTCGGCTCAACATAGGGATGTTAGTCATGGCAGCAGAGAAGGTTGCTCTCGTTACCGCCGGCGGCAGCGGCATGGGAGCGGGGGCTGCGCGGCGGCTGGCAGCGGACGGGTTTCACGTCGCGATTCTGTCGTCCTCCGGCAAGGGCGAGACGCTGGCTGCCGAGCTCGGCGGCTGCGGCGTCACCGGCTCGAACCAGTCGAACGAGGATCTGAAGCGCCTCATCGACGCTGCAATGGCGAAGTGGGGACGGATCGACGTGCTCGTCAACAGCGCCGGCCACGGGCCGCGTGCGCCGATCACCGAGATCACCGACGAGCAGTGGCACGCCGGTCTCGACACTTATCTGCTGAACGTGATCCGTCCGACGCGGCTGGTGACGCCGCTGATGCAGGCGCAGAAGGGCGGCGCCATCATCAACATCTCGACGGCCTGGGCGTTCGAGCCAAGCGCGATGTTCCCGACCTCGGCGGTGTTCCGCGCCGGCCTTGCCGCCTTCACCAAGATTTTCACCGACGCCTACGCCGCCGACAACATTCGCATGAACAACGTCCTGCCGGGCTGGATCGACAGCCTGCCGCAGCTAGACGCGCGCCGCGACAGCGTGCCGATGAAACGCTACGGCAAGGTCGAGGAGATCGCCGCGACGATTTCGTTCCTGGCCTCAGACGGCGCGGCCTACATCACCGGCCAGAACATCCGCGTCGATGGCGGGCTGACGCGCTCGGTCTGAGGCGCGCGCGTCAATGCGATGAGACGAGCTGCGCCAGCGCGGGCAGGATCTTGTAGCGCGCAATCTCGTGCGGATATTCGCCGCGATTGGCGAGCAGGACGATGCCGATCCGCCGCGCCGGCACGAGGCCGATATAGCCGGAGGCATTGTTGAGGCCGCCAGGCTTGTCGACGACGGTGACGCCTGGCAGATGCACGGTCTCCCAGGCCATGCCCTGTCCGAACCTGTCGTCGACGCGGAAGGCCTGACGCTGCGTCAGCCGCAGTGCTTCGCCCAGATGCGGATCGATCGCTCGGCCGTCGACGCAGGCCGCTACGAACGTCGCGAGGTCACGCGCCGAGGAAAACATCTGCCCGGTGCCGGGAAAGTCGAAATAGCTCTGCTGGTCGCCGATCGGGCCGATCGCCATGCCCTGATCCGAATAGCCCTGGACGGAGCGCTGCATCCGGGCCGCGTCCATGATGGCGCGACTGTCTTCACCGCGCTCGGGGACGCAGGTCGCGGTCATGCCGAGCGGCCCAAGGATGCGTTGTTCGAACAGGGTCGTGATCGGCATGCCGTAGCGGCGCTCGAGCACGAGCTGAAGCAGCACGTAGCCGGCATGGGTGTAGACGCGCTGTCGGCCGGGCGCGACGCCGGGGGCCGGCGCGAAGGCGTTCAGCATCGCGATGAACTGCTCGCGATTGTACTGCTCGTTCGGCCATGGCGGATGGTCTGTCGGCAGCAATAGTCCCGAGCTGTGCGTGACCAGCTCGCCGACGGTGACGCGGCGGATGTAGTCGCCGTTGAGCTCCGGAAGGTATTTCGCCAGACGATCGCCGAACCGCAACTCGCCGCGTAGCGCACCAAGCGCCACAAGCGTAGCCTCGAAAGGCTTCCGCAACGACGCAAGGTTGAACAGCGTGTCCGGCGTCACCTTCCGTCTGGTGACATCATCGGCAAAACCATAGGTGAAGAAATCGACGTGGCGGCCGGCATAGAGCGCGGCGGCGAGCCCGCCTGCATGGTCCGGCGTCGCGGTCGGCGCCAACTCGTTCGCGACGATATCGCGCATCTGCGCGATCATGTCGGAATCCGCCGAGGCACGATGCGGCCGGCCCAGCGCGATCGCGAGTGGAACGAGCGCAGCCCGGGCGAGAGCCCGCCGGCTGAGATATGGTGGAGTGACAATAGACCGCACGCATTCCCGACGAACGATGATGCGCCCCAAGTCCGCTCTTTAGCGGGAAATGTCCCGGGTCCCAATTCACAATTGCGCGTTGCAGGTTCCGCTGCGCGGCCTGCGATCAAATTACTTAGCTCGTAAGCTAACAATTGTTGACACGGCGCCGTCTCGCGATATAGTTAGCTTCATGGCTAACCAACAAACCCGCCTCGACCAGATTTTCGCAGCGCTCGCCGACCCCACACGGCGGGCGATCGTGATGCGGCTCTGCGCGGGCGAGGCGTCGGTCGGCGAGCTCGCCGACCCCTTCGACATGGCGCTGCCGAGCTTCATGAAGCACATCCACGCGCTGGAGACGAGCGGGCTCGTTTTGTCGGAGAAATCCGGCCGTGTGCGCACCTGTCGTCTCAGCCCGGATGCGCTTGTCGGCGCGGAGGATTGGTTCCAGCAGCTGCGCGCGATCTGGGAGGCGCGGCTCGATCGGTTCGAGGCCTATGTGATGAAGCTCAAGAAAGAGAAGGAGAGGGCGGGCGCCAAGCGGCCGTCGCGAACAATCAAACGGAAAGGTTCTGAGTGATGACGAATTCTGCCAATCCCGCTCTGTCGCAATGGTCGCTCGACCGCGAGATCGTGATGTCGCGCGTGATCGACGCGCCGCGCGATCTGGTGTTCGAGGCCTGGTCCGACCCGAAGCATCTGCCGCAATGGTTCGGCCCGAAGGGATTCAAGTTGGAGACCTTCGAGATCGATGTTCGCGTCGGCGGCGTCTGGCGCTTCAACATGATCGGTCCCGACGGCACAGTCTATCCGAACCGGATGCGCTTCCGCCGCATCGAGCGGCCGTCGCTGATGGAGATGGATCACGGCCTCGACCAGGATGACGATCCCGGCATGTTCCGCTTCACCGTCACCTTTGCCGAGCAGAGCAACGGCAAGACCGTGCTAATGATGCGCCAGCTGGCCTCGAGCACCGAGCAGCGCGATGGCATGATCGGCTTCGGCGCGGTCGAATATGGCTACCAGACGCTGGACAAGCTGGCGGCGTATGTGGCGGGGATGAAGGGATGAGACAAGCTGATCGTTTGGGGATCGACGCTTCGCCTCATCCCCGAACGACGGATGACCACTTGAACGCGCTCTAAGAGTCATCCTTCAGCAGCTTGAGAAAAGATGCGGCTCCGGCGAAGAGGATTCGCCGGACCGCATTCACGCGTGGTACTTGGTCGTGATCGACGTTCGATGCAACCTGATCGATTCCGATCGTCCGGCTAGCGCCGAGGAACGTTGCCGCTAGACGGCGGAGTGGTCTCGTTGCGCATGCCCGGAGGGCTGGAAGCGCCTTGTCCGCCGCGCTCAACATGGCCGGGGCCGCCACCGCCGCCAGCCCCCGAAGTTCCGCCACCATCACCCGCGGATCCGCCGGTTCCGGCTCCCGCGGCGCCCGCACCACCTGCACCCGCGCCTCCAGCTGCACCTCCACCTGTGCCTGCACCTGCGCCTGCGCCTGCACCACCACCGGCTCCGCCGCCTGCGCCGCCGCCCGCACCTTGCGCGAATGCTCCGCCGCCCGAAGCGGCAGCAAGTGTCGCGGCTGTGAAGATTGTCAGAATCGTCTTAATCGTCTTGCGCATGTGGCTTCTCCTTTGAGGCTTCGGACGGACCAATCACGCATGACGCCAAGCGTTCCTACGCGCGTCGATGGAGAGGCACGACAACGTCATCAAACCGCTCAGCCAGGGCATCGGGAGCACCGCGCATCTCTGGACCTTGCATCGCGTACCATGGAGGTGACCATGGAGTACCTGACGCATCAGCGAAAGGCAGCGTAGTTCCTCGCGTTCCTCACCGATATCGAACCACCGGCGCGCTACGGCGGCCGGTGGTTTTTCATGCTCCCGATCCAGTGGCGCGCTCGAGCGGTAGGAACGTTCGTGGCCCTCCGGCTTTGGCAGTGATGACGCACTTCATTTTCACCGACTACCGCAATCCCGCCGCGGAGCAGGCTTACGAGATCGCCTGGGACTTTCTCGTGCGTACGGGCGCCATCCGCGACGAATTCGAGGCCTGCGTGTTCCTGGCGCAGCGTATCACCATGATGGTCGAGGAGGGGCAGACGAACCGGATCCGCATGGCCAACCGCGCCATCTCCGAGTATCAGCACCATATCGATGAAAGCGACGACTTCATCCGCAGTGGCGGCCGTCGTGTCGGAAGGCATTGAGCGCGAATCAGCGTGCCTTTCGCCGACCGGCACGGTCTGACCGATCGTGATCGCGGTGTCGGACGCGCCAGCATCGCATGTCTTCTGCGCCTGCGCTGCGGCGCGTTTGAGAAAAGTGCCTTTGCTGTCTGGTCCCTCCCGCTCGCTATTCGCCCTTGAGGCCGGCTTCGCGGATCAGCTTGGTCCACTTCTGCGTCTCGGCATCGATGAACTGGCTAAATTCGGCCGCGGTGCCGGCTCGCACTTCGAGGCCCTGGGCCGTCAGCTTGTCCTTGATTCCGGGGTCGGCGAGCGCGCGCAGCACCTCGGCCTGGAGCTTGTCGACGATCGCGCGCGGCGTGGTGGACGGCGCCATGAAGCCGTACCAGCCGGCGGCAGCCACGTTGGGAAAGCCCTGCTCGCGCAGCGTCGGCGCCTGCGGGTAGAGCGCGCTGCGCGCGGCAGAGGCGACGCCGAGCACGGTGAACTTGCCGCTCTGGATGTAGGGCAGGGCGGTCGGCAGCGCGGTCAGCGTGGCATCGACGCGTCCGGCGAGCAGCTCGGTGTAGGAGGCCGCATCGCCCCGGAACGGGATGTTCAGCCCCTTGACGCCGGCATCGCGGAACAGAAGCTCTCCGGCCAGGTGCGGCTGCGAGCCGGCGCCGGGAGAGGCGAAGGTCAACCCATCCGGCTTCGATGTGCCGTAGGCGATCAACTCGGGCAGCGTCTTGAACGGCGCGTCGGCACTGATGATGAGGAACAACGGCGCGATCACGGCCATCGCGACCGGCTGCAGATCCTTGCGGTCATAGGTCAGCTTGCCGAACAGCGCCTCGGCGGTGGCGTAGGGGGCCGCGACGTACAGGATCGTGTAGCCGTCGCCCGGCGCATGGGCGACCATGTCGTTGGCGATGCGCGTGCCGGCACCCGGCTTGTTCTCGACGATGAACTGCTGACGCAGGCTGCGGCCGAACTCTTCGGCGAGCAGGCGTAGCGAGATGTCGTTGGAGCCGCCGGGCCCGTAAGGCGAGATCAGCCGCACCAGGCGCGACGGCCAGACGTCCTCAGCGCGTGCGGAAAATGGCGGGGCCGAGAGGCCGGCGGCGAGGGCGCCCAGCAATGTTCGGCGTGTGATGGTCATAATGGCTCCCCGGACGTGGAGCGCCAGCTCGTTTGTTCATGTCCTGGCGCCCTTCTTGTTTTGCTGACGCATCTCGGCTGCCGGCCCGGCCTGCCCGACGATGGCGCGGATGCTGTCGGCGAGCGCCGCGATGCGCGGACCGATCTCGCTCTCGAGCTGCCCTGGCTGAAGCCGGAAGGCGGGGATGCCGCAATTGATCGAGAACGACTGCTTCGATTCGCTCGCATGAAACAGCGGCGCGGCGACGGCATGGATCGAGGCCATGTACTCGCCCCAGCAGGTGCAGAAGCCACGGCTTTTGCATTGCGCGATCCCGGCGCGGTATTTGTCGCGGACCGCTGACCACAGCCCGGCGTCTTCGGCTGCGATATTCCGTTCCAGCCGGTCTGCATCGGCCGGCGGCAAGGTCGCCGCCGCGGCGCGGCCCATGGCGGTCATCACGACGGGAATGGGCATGCCGATGTCGGGCACGTGCGGGCCGACATCGCCGGAGCGCGCGGTCTCGACATAGATCATCGAGATGGCGTCGAGCAGGCCGATCGACACCGTGCCGCGGACGCTGTGCGCCAGCTCCTGCATCATGGGCCGCGCCACTTGGCGGAATTGCATTCCGGCGAGCAGAGGATGTGCCATCCGCAATGCCCGCGCACCGACGCGGTACTTCGCCCGCTCGGCGTCGTAGCGGAGGTAGCCGAGCTCGGCCAGCGTATGGGTCAGCCTCGCCACCGTCGGCCGCGGGATGCCGGTCAACGTCGACAGCTCCATGTTGCCCAGCAGCGTGCTCCCAGCCTTGAAGGCCTCGAGCACGACGAGCCCTTTCGCCAGTGTCGTGGCGAAAGCGGCGTCGTCGGTGCTATCCGCCAGCACTGCTGCGGCGGAGGAGAGCGGATGTCGCGGTTTGGATGAGACACTCGGAGCCATTTCCAAATATCAGACGGAGGCAATTCAAATGTCCAATAAATTCGACAAAAAGCGTTGAAATTGTCCGATATGTGGACGCGTTGCGCGGCGGCGTTTCCGCTGAGGGCAGCCCCGGAACGACCGCGGAGACAGATTTTTGTCGTGATTGCATGCCGTTCTGTGACAAGATTATTACGACGACATGTCAGATCGATAATTTCTGCGGAGCGGTTCATGTTGCAGTGGCAGGCGCGGTCAAATCCCCTCGCGTGGTGGTGGGGATCCCTCACGCTCGTGAGCAGCGCCAATATTCTGGTCTGGTTCATGCTCTATCGCGAGTTCTATCCGACTGGCAGCCTCAGTGGCGGCTCGGACATCGGGCTGATGTTGCTGCTGTGCGCCGGCTATGTGTTCGGCTGCGCCTTCCGTTCGGTGCTGCCGCGCGCCGACGTGCAGCGCATCTGCCTGTTCGACACCTGGCTCTCCAGCGTCTTCGTCGGACGCTCGGTTGCGACCGTGGCCGAGGTCTGCTTCGCCGCGCAATGGGCGATCATCCTGCATCAGCTCGGCACCATGACCGGCGCCGAGACGGCGGTGAACATCGCGTGGGTGATCGTTCCGGTGATCATCATCGCCGAGTGCTTCTCCTGGTACGCGGTCGTGACCACCAATTATCTCTACAACGCGATCGAGAACTCGCTGTGGGCGGTGACCTTCTTCCTCGCCGGCATCGCGCTGTGCCGCCTGATGCCGGAATTCCAGGGCGTGGTGCGCTGGGCGCTGATGTCAGGCATCGTCGGCATTGCCTGCTTCCTCGCCTTCCTCGTCACCGTCGACGTGCCGATGTATCTCAGCCGCTGGCGGGCAGGGCATGAAGAGGGCAACAAATTCCTCGGCCTGCTCGAAGGCCTGCATGATGTCGCGACGCGCTGGGTGGTGACCCACGACGTCGCGCATTGGAGGGGCGAGCTGACCTGGATGTTCCTGTATTTCAGCGCGGCCGTCTGGTCGAGCCTCGCGCTCTGCGCACTCTACGCGATGGAAGGCTATCTGGCGCGTTATCTGGCCTGACGGTCAGATTCTTGTTTGACGCGTTTTCTTGACGCGAACCGGTATTCACTTCGCTTGAAACGCTTTACTTGCCGACCAGGCTGCACTTGCTGCGATCGAGCGGGCGGAAGGCCTGGTCGGGCGGGATCGTCGCGACCAGCTTGACGAAGTCCCAAGGGCCTTTGGACTCCTCTGGCGTCTTGACCTGCACCAGATAGAGATCGTGCACCATGCGCTGGTCCTCGCGGATGCGGCCGTTGGGTGTGTAGGCATCCGAGACCGGTGTCGCCTTCATCTTCGCCATCACGGTGGCGCTGTCGTCGGAAGCGGTGTCCTTCACGGCTTGCAGATAATGGCGCACGGCGGAGTAGACACCGGCCTGGATCTGCGACGGCATCGCCTTGCGGCGCGCATAGAATGTATCGGAGAATTTTCGGGCGGCCGGCGAGACGTCCTCGAAGAACGAGGTGACGATGAGATCGCCACGCGTTGCCTTCAGCCCGACCGCCTCGATGTCGACGTTCTGGAACGACATCGGCACGATCTTCATGCCCTGATCGGCGAGCCCGAATTCCTCCGCCTGCTTGATCGCGGTGGCGTTGTCGCCGGCAACGTTGATCGCCAGGATCTTTGCGCCCGAGGACTGCGCCTGGAGCAGGAACGATGAGTAATCGGGCGTGCCGAGCTGGGCCTTGACGCTGCCGGCGACCTTGCCGCCGAGGGCGGCGATGCGATCGCGCGCGGTCGCCTCGATCGAATGGCCGAAAGCATAGTCGCCGGTGATGAAGAACCACGGCTCCTTGCTGGTCTGCATGATGCCGGAGACGACGGCGGTCGCGGTGGAATAGGCGTCCTGGGTCCATTGCACGCTGGTTGGGGCGCAGGCCTCGTCGGTGAGCTGGTTGGCGCCGGCGCCGGAGACGAGGAAGATTTTTCCGTTGCCGCGCACCAGTTCCTGCACGGCGAGGGCGGCGCCTGAGCTGCCGCCGTCTGCGATCGCCTGCACGCCGTCGCTGAACCATTTTCGCGCGAGAGAAGCGGCCAGATCCGGCTTGTTCTGGTGATCGGCCTGCAAAATCTCGATTGGTTTGCCATTGATCTTGCCGCCAAATTCCTCCGCCGCCATTCGCGCCGCCTCGACCGAGCCGGGGCCCATGGCGGTCGCGAACACGCCGTTCATGTCGGTGAGGACGCCGATGCGGATGGCGTCGCCCTTGATCTCGGCGCGCGCGGCGGAGCCTACGAGCGCCAGCGCGGTCAGCAGCATGGCGGTGGATGACGTGCGGAAGGGATTCATGGCGTTTCCTGATGTTATCGTTGATTGGTGTGAGCGATCAGGCCGGCTCGGCGACAACCTTGTTGCGCAAAATTCCGATGCCGGAGATCTCGACCTCGACGGTGTCGCCGGGTCGCATCCACAGAGGCGGCGTGCGCTTGGCGCCGACGCCGCCCGGCGTCCCTGTCACGATGACGTCGCCGGGGACGAGCGGGCAGATCGTCGAGATATAGGCGATCAGCTCGGGAATGGCGGTGATCAGGAGATCCGTCGTCGTGTTCTGCACGACGGTGCCGTTGAGCCGCGTCTGCAAGGTGAGCTTCGACGGATCGGGAATCTCGTCCGTCGTCACCAGCCACGGACCAAAACTACCGCTGCTCGCAAAGGTCTTGCCGGAGAGGAACTGGCTGGTGTGACGCTGCCAGTCGCGGATGCTGCCTTCGTTGTAGCAGGAGTAGCCGGCGATATGGTCGAGCGCGCGGCCGGCCGGGATGTGGCGGCCTTCCTTGCCGATGACGAGCGCGAGTTCACCTTCGTAGTCGAAATCGTCGCTCACCTTCGGCTTCACGATGGGCTGGAGATGGCCGACCTGGCTGCAGGGAAAGCGGACGAACAGTGCCGGCTTCTCCGTGACGGTGCGGCCCGTCTCGGCGACGTGGTCGCGATAGTTGAGGCCGACGCAGATGATTTTGCTGGGATCGGGGATGACGGGCGCGAAGCTGATCTCGTCGAGCCGACGATCGGGCGCCGTGGACGCGACCAGCTTTGCCGCCTCTTGCAGGCGATCAGCTTCGAGCAGCTGCCGCAGCGTGGTGCAGGGCGCCATGCGCGTGCCGAGATCCACAACGCCATCGTCCTTGACGGCTCCGAAGGAGGCGCGGTCGTCGGCGACAAAAGAGACAAGCTTCATGAGATATCCTTGAGATGTTCGGTCAGGCCGCGGACGGCACGTGGGTTGGAGGCGTGATGGCGGCGATGAGCCGGTCGAGCTCGGTCTCGTTGAGGGCGGTGCCGCGGACGTAGCGGTCGGGACGAACGAGCGCGGCGATGATGCCGTGCTCGCGTAGCCAGGGTCCGATGCCTTCGGCATCATCGCTGGTCAGGATCTTGATCCCTGCCTGCGCCAGCGCGTGACAGGATGAGAGGGGGGCCCTGCTCTCGACGAGGAGCACGTGGCTGTAACCGATCCGGTCGTCGCCGCGGCTGCCGTCGTTCAGCATGAACTGCGGGGCAACATGTCCGGTAAGGGGCTGGTCGCCGAGCGCGAGCCCGGGCCCGAGCAGGGGCTTTTTCACCTCGAGCTTGACCGGCGCATTTTCGCGCGCCTGGCCGGCGGCCAGGCCGGCTTCGGTCGCCTTGGTGTTGATGACACCGCCGAGGCGAATGGCGAGCTCGATGAACTCGCGCACATGCGGCAGCCGTTCGCTCTGATAGGTGTCGAGGAGATCGGCGCTCGCCTTGCCCCGGATGGCGCTGGCGAGCTTCCAGGCGAGGTTGGCAGCATCGCGGATGCCGGCGCACATGCCTTGGCCGAGGAATGGCGGGGTCTGGTGCGCGCTGTCTCCGGCAAGCAGGAGCCGTCCGTTCCGCCATTGCTGCGCGATGACGGAATGAAAGGTGTAGACCGCAGCCCGCTCGAGCTCGGCATCTTCGGGCGTAACCCAGCGCGACAGCAACTCCCAGACCTTTGCCGGCTGTGCGACCTCGTTCGAATCTTCGTCCGGAAGAACCGTGATCTCCCAGCGCCGTCGCGTGCCGGTGCCGCGTACATAGGTCGCCGGCCGCCTCGGGTCGCAATGCTGGAGGCTGTAGTCGCCGAGGTCGTCGCGCGCGCGCTTGAGAACGGCGTCGATCACCAGCCAGCGCTCGTGAAAGCCGAGATCGTCCATGCCGGAGCCGATGAATCGGCGAACGAGAGAGCGTGCGCCGTCGCAGCCGATCACATAGCCGGCGCGGACCTCGTTGAGCTTGCCGTTGGAGAGATCCTCATAGCGGACGCGCACGCCGTGCTCATCCTGGTCCAGCGCGAAGACATCGCAGCGGTTGCGCAAGCTGACGTGTGGCCAGCGGGCGAGCCCGGCGATCAACACGTCCTCCAGATCGGGCTGGTGGAAGCGATAGCTGAGATGCCAGCCCATCGGCGTCAGCGTCTGCGGGCGGGACCAATCCAGCAACATTTTGCCGTTGGCGTCGAGGAAGAGCATGCCGGGGCTGAGGATGACATGCGGTAGGATCGCATCGGCAAGGCCGACGGTCTGGAACACGCGCATGCATTCGTCGTCGAAATGCACCGCGCGCGGCAGATGATAGGTCCGCGCCTCGCGCTCCAGCACCAGCGTTCGCACGCCGCAGAGGCCGAGCAGGTTGGCGAGCGTGGCGCCCACCGGGCCGCGGCCGACAATCACGACATCGAAGTCCGAAATGGCGGAGTTATCTTGCATGGGGCCATCTTTGTGCTCAGGCGGCCCGCCGCTTCAACGCCGCCGCGCCGAGTGTCCGTCCAGCGGACAGATGGCTTCGGGCGCGGACGTCTCGGCTGGCAAACATCCCCATGGTTAGCTCTTGCAATGAGCGCACGAATGCGTATATGTACATTTGAACATATATGCAGGTGAACATGGCGAAAGCCAGAAGGAAGACCGCTGTGCCGTCGCGCCCGCGAGGGCGCCGGAGCAAGGGCATGCCGGATGGCCGCCAGGCGCTGTTGGCGGCGGCCACGCATGCGTTTGCCTGCCACGGTTTCGACGGCGCCGATCTGCGCAGCGTCGCTGCGGCTGCCAACGTCAGCGCCAATCTTGTTCGCGTTCATTTCGGCAACAAGGCTGCGCTCTGGGAGGCTTGCCTGGATCGTGTCGTCGCGATTGGGCTTCCGGCCATGGCCGGCGTCCAGGAGATTGCTTGCGATTCCACGCGCCCGCTGAGTGAACGGCTTTGCGGCGTGATCTCCGAGATCGCCGCCTTCTATGCTGCGCATCCGGACGTCAGGGATTTCGTCGTCCGGCATGCCACCGAAGTGCCGGAGCGGGCCGTGCTGGTATCGGATCGACTTCTGCTTCCGGCCTACGCGACGGTTCGTGAGCTTTTCTCCGCCGGTATTGAAGCAGGCATCATTCGCAGTCGCCATCCCGCGCTGTTTTTTGCGCTTCTCAACGCTGCGCTGAATCAGCCGCCGGCCTTTCCGATGCTGCTGAATCGAATTGCCCCCGAGATCGACTCGGAAACTTCTCGCGATCTGCTCGTCGAGACGACTATCGCGACGTTTCTTCACCTTCCACCATGACGCTGGACGACATCGCCGGCCTTGCCAAACGCCAACCCGAGAGTGAGTACCCCTATGCAATTTCGTCTTGTTCTTGCTTTGCTGAGCGCAACGATCACGCCGGCCCTGGCCCAGTCCGGCCCGAGCGAGGCTGACCAGCGGCAAGCCTGCATGGGAGACGCTCTCAGGCTTTGCGCCGCCTATGTTCCCGACCGGGACCAGATCAGGAGCTGCATGGCCGCTCAGAGAGATCAGCTCAGCCCACAATGCCGCGCCGTCTTTGATGCGTCCTCCCAGTCCTTGAATTCACAACGGCGTGCCGGGTCCAGAGCGCCCTAAAGCATGATCCGGACCCGAAGGGCCGCGTTAGCGCAAAGTGCGAAGCGGCTTTCCGGAAAGATCATGCGTAAGCAACAAACCTCAAGCGCGATGACGATTCATCCAAATCTCATCGCGCTTCAGGACTCGATCGAGATGGCGGCTGCCGTTGCGCGCAGCGGTGCGACGAAACCCGCGACAGCTTCGTCGCGTGAAAGCGCCGACCGTATCCAGATGATCGAGATGCAGCCGAACACAATTTCATCGCGGATGATTGGCACGGCGATCGAGGCGGTCTTGGGATTGTATTCGCCTTCGCTGCGGATCGCGTAGCCGCGTGACTGCGTCTCGGCAATCATCTGATCGAGGTAGCTTTGATCGAGGAAGGGGCGGTCGTCAGCCTCGTCGATCCGGCGGAGATGGCTGATTATGAGGTCGCGCTCGCGCGCCGGGCAGGCGGCCAGATAGGCGCGGCCCGCGGACGTCCGCAGCATCGGCAGGCGCTTGCCGATCATGCCGCGGTCGATCGAGAGCGGGCTGCGCGAATGCGTGGTTTCCTGCACCACCATCGCAGCGTTCTCGTAAGTCGAGAGATCGACCGGCCAGACCAGGGTCTTGCTGAGTTCGGCGAGATGGGGCGCGGCCGCTTGGCAGATCACCACGCCGGGGTCGTAGCCATCGCCAAGGCTCAGGGCGAGCCGGGTCACACGAAAACGATCGTCGCTGGCACTACGGGCGACATAGCCGAGTTCCTCCAGCGTCTCGAGCAGGCGGTAGACGGTCGGGCGGGGCAGGTCGAGCGCGCGCGCGACATCGCCGGCGCGGATGCCGCCGGAGCGGTTGACCTCCTGCAGCACGTCCAGCCCGCGCTTGAAGGCGCGGACGCCCTCCGACTGCCGTGGCTGTCCGTTCCGCGTCCGCTCCTTGGACACTTCGTATTTCCTCCCTTGTAGCGTACGGCTGCGCGATTATCGTCTTTGCGAACGCGAAGCGATCGCGGGGCATTACCGTAGGATCGTGCGCGGCCGGTATCAAGTTCGCCGCAATGCCGCGGGTGCGATGCCTTTCGGAGAACATCGATGGAAATCACCGCGCTCGGCTATATCGGGATCAACTCGTCGCAGCTCGACGAATGGGGCCAGATGGCGACCGGGCTGCTCGGCATGCAGCAGGTCGATCGCGGCGGCAAGATGCGCGCCTTCCGCATGGACGACCGCAAGCAGCGCCTGATCGTCGACGGCAGCAGCGACGTCGGGCTCGCGGTGATGGGCTGGGAAGTCCCCTCGACCGCGGATCTGGATCGGTTGGCCGGGCGGCTGGAGAACCATGGCGTCAAGGTGGTCCGGGGCTCGCGCGCGCTCGCTGACGAGCGGCATGTCGCCGAGCTGATCGCGTTTGCCGATCCCGCCGGCAACCGGCTGGAAGCTTTTTGCAAGCCGGAGCTTGCGAGCGAGCCGTTCAGGCCGGGCCGCCCGATCTCGGGCTTCCGCACCGGGGCGCTCGGCATGGGGCACGTCGTGCTCAATGTGGAGGATGTCGAGCCGCTGTTGCCGTTCTATCGCGACGTGCTCGGCTTTCACGTCTCCGATTTTGGGCTGAAGCCTTACGGGCTCTATTTCTTCCACGTCAATGGCCGCCACCACTCCTTTGCGATGGTCGGCTCGGGGCGGAAGGCGATGCATCACTTCATGGTCGAGCTCGGCAGCCTAGACGATGTAGGGCAGGGCTACGACCTCGCGCAGCTCGAAGATGGCCGCGTCGTCTATACACTGGGCCGGCATACCAACGATCACATGACGTCGTTCTACGTGAACACGCCGTC
The DNA here is from genome assembly GCF_054060315.1 of Bradyrhizobium sp. USDA 4354. NCBI lineage: Bacteria > Pseudomonadati > Pseudomonadota > Alphaproteobacteria > Hyphomicrobiales > Nitrobacteraceae > Bradyrhizobium > Bradyrhizobium sp. USDA 4354. Next base: position 4,799,512 of record NZ_JBSSDC010000001.1, read on the forward strand.
CGGATTCTTCATCGAATATGGCTGGGGCGGGCGCATCATCGATCCCCATACCTGGCAGCCGCACGAGACCTTTGATGGCCCGTCGCTCTGGGGCCACGAGCGGCTCAACATGCCGGAAGAGCAGCGCAAGCGTCTGCGCGACATGCGCATGGATGCGGCTGCGCGCGGCGTCCGCGTCGCTGATCCGCGAGTGCCGCCGCTGAACTGCGCGTGGCTGGACTCGGTGATCGCGCGCGAATGATCTCCCGCAGGTGGCAGTCAGGCCTCGCCCAGATCGGGCTCCGTCAACAATCCCTGGCGCAGCGCGAGGCGGACCAGCTCGATGTCGGAGCCGACGCCGAGCTTGTCCTTGATCAGGGAATGCAGGTTCGCCACCGTCTTTGGGCTGACATGCAGCGTCTCGGCGATCTCCTCCGTCGTGTTCTCGGCGAGCAGCAGCCGCAGCACCTCGAACTCGCGCGGTGTCAGCACGTCGGCGGCCGAGCTCTCGCCACTGATACGGCTGAGTGCAAGCTCGTGGTCGATATCGGGGCTGATGGCGATCTTGCCGGCGAGCACGTCCTTGACCGCGCGCACCAGCGTCTCGGGCGGACTGGTCTTGGTGACGTAACCTCTCGCACCGGCGCGGATCGCCTGCACGGCAAAGCCGGCGTTCTCGTGCATGGTGAAGACGAGGATTCGTGCCGCCTTGTCCCACTGCCTGATCCGCCTGACGGCCTCGATGCCGCCGATGCCGGGCAAGCTGAGGTCCATGATGACGAGATCAGGCGTCTCGGATTTGTACAGGCGATAGGCCTCCGCCCCGTCGGCGGCCTCGGCGATGACGCGCAAGCCCGGCTGCTTCTGGAGCACGGAGCGATAGCCCTCGCGGACGACGGAATGGTCGTCGACGAGCAGGATGGTGGCGTCAGCCGCGCTCATGCGGCGTGCTCCAGCGCCTGCCGATCGGCGGCCGCAAGCGGAATGAACACGCGCAGCGTCGAGCCGTTAGGGCCGGTCTCAAAGCTCAGCCGGCCGCGGAGCGCGGCGACGCGCTCGCGCATGCCGAGCAGGCCCATGCCAGATTTGACGGCAGCCTCGCTCGGCCGGCCATCGTCCTCGATCGCGAGCGCGATCTCGCTTTCGGCCATCGTCAGGTGCAGGCTGACGCTCGTGGCACCGGCGTGCTTGGCCGCGTTGGTGAGCGCCTCCTGCACGATGCGGTAGAGATTGGCGCTGACGGAGGCAGGCACGCTCTCGAACGCACCGTCGAACCGGATATCGAAGCGGGGCTGGCCGCGGCTGCGGCCGTTCCACCCCGACACCAGGCCTTCGAGACTGGCGACAAGGCCGAGCTCGTCGACATCGGGCGGCCGCAACCGGAACAGCGCACCGCGCAGCGTCTCCATCATGCCGGTCGCGGTGCGGGCAATGCTGTCGCACTCTGCAAGCAAGCCGGGACAGTCCTGCGCCGCGGTCTGGCGGGCGGACGCGGCCAGCGCGCGGATCGCGGCGAGCGACTGGCCGAACTCGTCGTGCAGCTCGCGCGCGAGATGGCGGCGCTCCTCGTCCTGGAGCGCGATCAGTTTTCGCGTCAGCTCGTTGCGTTCGGCAAGCGCGGTGTCGAGGCTTTCGGCGAGATGGTTGAAGACGTCGCGGATAGCGGAGAGCTCGGCGAGGTCGAACGGCGGCAGTCGCGTCGTGAGGTCGCCGGCGGCGATGCGCTCGAGGCCGCTGCCGATCATGCCGGTGGGGCGCAGGGCACGGGCCAGTGCGGCATAGACCAGCGCGCAGAGCAGCGGCAGCGCGATCGCAAGCGCGATCATCAGGCGCCCGGCCTCGTGCCAGGCCTCCGCCGTCTGCACGGCCGGATCGACCGAGACCACGGTCTCGCCGAGCTTGGTTCCGCGCACGATCACGGGCCGCGCCGCCTCGCGGCCCGGGTCGAACAGGCTGCGATAGAAGGCGGCGAAGGCTTGCGGCGGCGGGCTCGCCGGGGCAGGTGCGCCACTACAGAAACGCTGCAGCATGTCGCCGCTCGCGCTCCGGAATCCAAGACACAGGCCCGGCGTCATCACATGAGCCGAAACCGGGTCGAGGTTCGGAAAGTCCGAGCGGGGGCTCGCCACCCACTGGACCTTGCCCTGTTGCAGCTCCAGTGTCTTCGCCACGATGGCGGCGATACCGTCGATGCGCGCATGCGCGGCGCGGTCGGCGGTCACGAGGAAATAGGCGGAGATCGCGGCGAAGCAGGCGGCCGATATCGCGGCCACGCGCAGCGTCAGACGGACCTTGAGATCGAACCTCGGGCGATTCCACATCGGCGGGCACCTGGTGCGAACGGGTTTGTCGCACCCACATTAAACGGCAGAACGCCAGCGGCGGGAAGCGTTCCCGCCTTACCGCAGTGCAACGTCGTGAAATTTTCCCGGCGTTCGTCGGGACAACCACAGCTGCGCGGCCTGAGGCGGCCCGTCCAGATTTGCGTTCCATCCACGAGGCCCGTTCATGCACCGCTGCCGGCTGGTTCTCTCTGCCTGTCTCCTCTCCGTCCTCTCTTGCTCGCCCGTCGCTGCGCAGGCCGCCATCGGCGTTGCCATGGACGATTTCAGCTATACCGACACCTCGGCCGAGCCGACCAACCAGACCGCCGCCCACGAGCGGCGGCTGGCAGCGTTCATGGCCGCGCTTCGACGGGACATCGGAGCGGACCAGCGTTATCGGCTGGTGTCGTCCGCCCAGGACGGAGCGGCGTTCAAGGTGATCGGCGGCATTCAGAAGACGAGCACGCTGGTGCAATGGGCCAAGGTCGCCGTGATCGACGTCGGCGCCAAAAGGCTTGTGATGGACAAGCTCTACAGCTTCCGCGGCGACAACGATGAATCCTGGGAGCGCGCCGAGGTCTTCGTGTCCCGCGAGGTCATGGCCGCGCTGGGCGTGCCGGCGCCGATTGCGCTTGCGGTGTTCGATTTCGAGCTCGAGGACACGACCGCCGCCGGAGCGGGTGCATCAGCGACGTCGGATGCGTCGTACCTCGCCGAGGTCACCGGCAGTGTGCGCGAGGCGCTCGGAAAATCAGGTCGCTACCGGATCGTCGATGTCAGCGGCGAGGCAGCGAAGGCGCGCGCCTTGCGCGACTGCGGCGGCTGCGAGGCGACGATTGCGCAAGGGCTCGGCGCGGATCAATCCATGATCGGCGTGGTGCGCCGGGTCAGCCGTACCGAATACACGCTCGGCTTCCAGCTGCGCGATGCCAGGACCGGCGCGGTGCTGGCGCGCGGCGACAGCGGCCTGCGCATGGGCGCAGACTATTCCTGGAAGCGCGGGGCGGTGCGGCTGGTCAGCGACCGGCTGATCGACAGCCAGCAGGCCACCGACGCTGCTAGAAAGTAAGCTGCACCTTCATCGACTGCGATCGGTCGCTGGCGAGCTCGAAGGCGGCGACCGCGCTCTCGAACGGCATGGTGGCCGTGATCAGCGGCTTGACGTCGATCAGGCCTTCGCCCATCAGCCGCACCGCCAGCTCGAACTCGGGATCGAAGCGGAAAGTGCCGCGCAGCTGCAATTCCTTGGCGACGATCGAATTGATCGGCAGCGTCATCTCGCCGCCGAGGCCGAGCTGCACGAGCGTGGCGCCGGGCCTGAGCACGTCGAGCGCGGTGCGGAGCGCGGCCTGGTTGCCCGAGGCTTCGAACAGCGTGTCGAACACGCCCTTGCCGGCGCGCCACGGATCGAGCGCGGCGGCGTTGGTTGCGACGTTGATGGCATGGCTGGCGCCGAGCTTTTTCGCGACCGCGAGCGGTGCGTCCGCGACATCGGTCACCACGATCTCGGCGGCGCCGCCGAAGCGCGCGACCAGGATCATCAGCGCGCCGATCGGGCCACAGCCGGTGATCAGCACGCGCTTGCCCAGCAGGGGACCGGCCTGCTTGCCGGCGTGCAGGCACACAGCGAGCGGCTCGGCGACCGCGGCCTCCGCCAGCGAGAGCTTGTCCGCGATCGGCACCGCCTGGGTCGCATCGACCGTGATGAATTCGCGAAAACCGCCCTGCACATGGGGAAAACGCATCGCGCTGCCGAGGAAGCGCATGTCGAGGCACTGGTTGCGCATGCCTTCCTGGCAATGCAGGCAGGCCCCGCACGGCTTGCTCGGATTGACCGCGACGCGCGTGCCCGGCTTGACGCTGGTGACGCCGTCACCGACATCAGCGACTACGCCGGCGATCTCATGGCCCAGCGCCATCGGCTGCTGGATGCGCACCACGCCGAAGCCGCCGTGATGGTAGTAGTGCAGGTCCGAGCCGCAGATGCCGCCATTGGCGATCTTGACGCGGACCTCGCCCGCGCCCGGCGCCGAGTCCGGATAGACGTCGATCCGCAGGTCCTTGGGGGCGTGAATGACGACGGCGCGCATGGCTTGCTCCCTAGATTTCGCGACTACATCGCCGCGATCATGCCGCCATCGACATAGATGATCTGGCCGTTGACATAAGTGGAGGCGTCCGAGGCGAGGAAGATCGCAGCGCCCACCAGCTCATCCGGCTTGCCCCAGCGCTTGGACGGAATGCGGCCCATCAGCCAATTGTTGAAATCGGTGTTGTTGACCAGCGCCTCGTTCATATCGGTCAGCATGTAGCCGGGGCCGATCGCATTGGTCTGGATGCCGTGCTGGGCCCATTCCACCGCCATCGAGCGGGTCAGGTTCTTGATGCCGCCCTTGGCCGCCGTGTAGGGCGCGATGGTGGGGCGCGCGAGCTCGCTGCCGAGCGAGCCGATATTGATGATCTTGCCGCGCTTGCGCGGGATCATGCGCTTGGCCGCCTCGCGGCCGATCACGAAGGCGCTGGTGAGGTTGGTCTCGATCACCTTGCGCCATTCGTCGGTGGTGAACTCGACCAGCGGCTTGCGGTGCTGGACGCCGGCATTGTTGACGACGATATCGACCGCCAGTCCTTCGCGATCGAAACGTTCGAAGGCCGCGACGATCGCGGGCTCGTCGGTGACGTTGAAGGCGGCGCCTTCGGCCTGATGCCCGGCGCTGCGAAACTCGGCGACGGCCTGCTCGACACGCTTGGGATCGACGCCGTTGATGATGATCTTCGCACCGGCCTTGGCCATGCCCTCGGCAATGGCGCGGCCGAGGCCGCGCGAGGAGCCGGTCACGAGCGCGGTGCGGCCGGAAAGGTCGAAGAGGGAAGTGCTCATATCGAGGAATCCTCAGACGTTGGAACGGCGCACGGTGAGATCGGTACGTTCGAAGACAGCGGGCAGGAGATCGACGCCAAGGCCGGCGCCTTCCATCGGGAACACATAGCCGTCCTTGATAACAGGCATCGTGGTGACGAGCTCATTGTACCAGCCCTTGTAGAAGGCGCGCACCGATTCCTGGATCAGCGTGTTGGGCTGGCTGAACGACATGTGGATGGCGGCGATGAAGCCGATCGGACCGATGCAGTCGTGCGGCGCGAACGGCCGGTGATAGGTCTCGGCCATCGCCGCGATCTTGCGGCCCTCGGTGAGGCCGCCGGTCCAGCACAGATCCGCCATCACCACATGCATGGCGTCGCGATCGAGCATGTCCTTGTAGGGGAAGCGCGAGCCCAGCGTCTCGCTGGCGCAGACCCAGACGTCGGTCGAGCGCGCATATTCGGCGAGCGCCTGCGGTGAGTTCATCCGGATCGGGTCCTCGTACCAGGTCGGCTTGTAGGGCTCGAGCGCGCGCGCGATCTGCTTGGCGGTCGGCAGATTCCACAGCGAGTGGAGCTCGACCATGATCTCCATCTTATCGCCGACGGCTTTCCGGATCTTCTCGAACGGCTCGATCGCCTGCTTCATCTGCGCCGCGGTGATGTACAGGCCCTTGTTCTCCTGTGCCGCCGGATCGAACGGCCAGATCTTCATGGCGGAGATGCCACTCTCCAAAAGGCTCTCGGCGAGCGCATCGGCGTGGTTCATGAAGCCGTCGAGATCCTCGTAAGGCCCTTTGGACGCGCCGAGATTCCAGTTCGCGACCGGGCTGATATTGGTCGAGCGGACATATTGCGTGCCGGCGCAGGTGTTGTAGATGCGCTGCTTGTCGCGGCAAAGACCGCCGAGCATCTGATGCACCGGCTGGCCGCAGACCTTGCCGAACAAATCCCACAGCGCGATGTCGATGGCGGAGGCCGCGCGATACTCGACACCGGTGGACGACTGCGCCATCGGCAGATTCAGCATGTCGCGATGGATCGCCTCGATGTGCAGGGGATTGCGGCCGAGCAGGCGGCCGGCAAAGGTGTCGTGGATCTGAGCCTCGACCGCACCGGCGCCGTAGAATGTTTCGCCAAGCCCGATTACACCCGTGTCGGTGTGGATGCGCACCCAGATGACGTTCGAGAATTCCTCGGTACGCAGGGTCTCGATCGACGTGATCTTCACGGCAACAATCCTCCCGTCGGGCTCATAGCGCCCGCATTGTTTGTCATTTCTGCGCCGCAATTGCCGGCCGGACAGGCGGCAGTCATACGCCCGCTTGTAATATATCACAACATGTTTTAAGGACATCACCAACAAGGCGCCACCTGCCAAGGCGCACCTGCACCAGAACGCGGGTTGACGGGAGGACGACATGGCACGGCGCAAGCGCGCGCTCGAGGTGGTGAGAAACAACGACGACGGCGGAGGCAGGCCCTCCCGGAGCAACCGTCTCAACTTCTTTGAATTGGCCTATCAGAGGATCGAAGAGCTGCTGGTGCATTGCGAGCTCAAGCCTGGCCAGTTCATGACCATGCTGGAACTGCAGCAAATCACCGGTTTCGGCCGCACGCCGGTGCATCACGCCGTCAATCGTCTCTCCGCCGACACGCTCATCATCATCCGGCCCCGTCACGGCCTGCACATCGCCCCGATCGATCTTGCGCGCGAGCGCATGCTGCTGGACCTGCGCCGCGACATGGAGCGCTTCGTGATCCGTCTCGCGGCCGATCGCGCCAGCCTGTCGCATCGCAACCAGGCGCTGCACATCGAGCGTCTGCTGCGCGAGCGCCGCGCCAGCCTGACCCTCGACGAATTCAACAGCCTCGACCGTCGCATCGATGCGCTGGTGCTGGAGGCGGCGGGCGAGCCGTTCCTGGTGCACACGCTGCGGCCGCTGCACACGCTGTATCGCCGCATCGGCTACATCCACCACCGCTTCATGCCGGGGCAGGCGGATCTATCAGGCACGATCGATCATCATCTCGCCATTCTCAATGCCGTCGCCAACCGCCGCGTCGAGGACGCCGTGAAGGCCAGCGATGCATTGATCGACTACATGGGCGAGATGTTCACCGGCATGGAGGCCGGGATCGATCCGCGCCTGCTCGATTGCAGCATCGAGCCGCTGCTCGGCGCGTAGAGCATGATCCGGACCCGAAGGGCCGCGTTAGCGCAAAGTGTGAAGCTGGTTTTCCGAAGAGATCATGCTCAAAACAATAAGCTAAAGCGCGATGACGAGTCATCCTGATCTCATCGCGGTTTAGAGAGTTCTGAAGAAAGGAAGAAGAATGACAGTGATGGCCATGCCACAACCGACCGCGAGCGAAGCCGCGGTCCGCTACCTCATCACGAACTACAGCCCCAAGGGCAACAAGGTCGGCTGGCTGATGATGGCCTCGATCCTGGTCGAGGCGTGGGACCTCTATTCGATCGCCTTCGTGCTGATCTTCATCAAGGAGCAGTACAATCCCGATCCGCTGATGCTCGGCCTGGCCGCGGCCGGCACGCAAGGCGGCGCCCTGATCGGCGCACTGCTCGGCGGCTGGCTGTCCGACAAGATCGGCCGCCGCGTGATGTTCCTGGTGACGATGGTGCTGTTCATCGTGCTGGCGCTGGCGCAGGCCTTCGTGCCCAGCGTCGGATGGCTCGTCGTGATCCGCTTCCTGCTCGGCATCCCGCTCGGCTCGGATATCTCGACTGGTTACACCTACATCATGGAATCCATGGCCAAGGGCGAGCGCGAGGTCATGGGCAACCGCTGGCAGTTCATGTTCGCCGTCGGCGAAGTCCTCACCATCGGCGTCATCGTGATCTTCCTCCTGACCGACATGAACCACGAGATGCTGTGGCGCGTGACGCTCGGTCTCGGCGCGGTGCCGGCGCTGATCATCCTGATCATGCGCCACGACGTGCCGGAGACGGCGGTCTGGCTGGTGCAGAAGGGCCGCTATCGCGAAGCCAAGCAGGTCGCGCGCGAGATGTTCAACGACAATCTCGACATGCTGCCGGATCGGGACGTCGAGGTGCCGAAGGTCTCGACCCGCGCGTTCCTCGCCGACCTCAAGAAGGATCCGATCCGCTGGCGCGCCACACTGTACGGCTGGATCGCCTGCTTCGCGCAAGGCAGCGAGTTCTCGACCTTCGCGTTCTACCTGCCGGTGCTGTTCGTGATGGTCGGCGTGTCCAGTGTGCTCGGCAACAACCTCGTGACGATGGGACTGTTCTGCTTCGCCGCTCTGTCGGGCTGGGTCGGTCCGCTGCTGACGCCGAAGATCGGCCATCGCGGCATCGCGATCGCCGGCTTCGGCATCGTGCTGGCTTCGCTCCTGGTGGCGGCCTTCGCGCTCTACACCGACAACAAGATGCTGCTGCCGTTCGCGGCCGCCGCGATGCTGTGGGGCCATTACTGGGACGCCTCGAACTGCATGACGATCCCGACCATGGTGGCCAAGCCGAAATATCGCGGCACGGCCAGCGGCTTCGCCTACATGTTCGTGAAGCTGCCGTCGTTCCTGGCGATCTTCCTGTTCCCCTCGCTGTTCGCGGCGATCGGGCAGGCCAACGCCACACTGTTCGTCGCGATCTTCCCGCTGATCGGATTGCTCGCTGCGATCTTCATTCTGCCGGAAGTCTACGGCTACGAGAACGACTGACAAATTGCCCGGTCGCGGCCTTGGGGCCGCGATCGGGCATCTCCCGCTACGGGCTCAGGAAGACGGGATCGATCCCGGTGCCATGGCCGAGCAGACCGATGCCCTGAAGCTGGGCCGTGTGCAGGTCGATCTGTACGATGGCAAACAGGGTGAGCAGGGCCGCAGCGGAGTAGACGAGCAGGGGATGTGACGTCTCGGCCCGGCTCTCGTTCGGCGCAATGAAGCCCTGAATTGCGCGACGCAGAGAGAAGCTCCGCGGCAGCGCCTTTGATTGAATCTGCATGATGACCCTTCCTTGCCGCGGCCTATCTGAAGCACGCGACAAGTGAACTCTAGCCGCGGTCGCACCGCCGGCATTGATGCACCGCAAACAACTGCAGTGAATTCGCGGCCGCTACCTGATTGCCGTCGCCAGCGCCGCGATCAGAGCGGGCGGCGTCACCAGCACACCGAGCTTGAGGAACGGCCAGGCGCTGATCTTGATCTTCTCCCGCCGGAGCGCAACCAGCCAGAGGATGGTGGCGAGCGATCCCGTCACCGACATGTTCGGTCCGAGATCGACGCCGATCAGGATCGCGCTGACGACCGGCGCCGGCAGATGATCGCTGGCCGCGACCGAGCCCGCGACGAGGCCGACCGGAAGATTGTTGGCGATATTGGTGCCGATCGCGGTGGCGATGCCGACGCTCCAGGCGGCCTGGGACACTGATTGCGCGACCGCCTGGTGCAGCAGCGCGCTGAGCTGCCCGATCACGCCGGTCTTGATCAGCGTCTCCACCATGACGAAGAGCCCGCCGACCAGCGGCAGCACGCTCCACGACACGCCCCGTAGCACCGGCAGAGGCGACTGGCGGCTGAGCAGCAGCACGATCGCGGCTGTCGCCCCACCGCAGATGAAGGTCGGCAAGCCCAGTTGCTTGTCCAGCGCTGAGGCCGTGACCAGCACGACGCCGATGGCGATGATGCCGACCGCCGTCAGCTTGCCGCCGCGGCCGAGCTTTGGATGCGGCACGCTGCGGGCGATGGTCTCTTCCTTGAGCGCACGGTGCTGGGTCAGGCGCAGCACGACATAGGTGAGCAGGATCGAGGCCGCCGAGGGCAGGGCGAACAGGCGCAGCCATTCCGTGAGGTGCGGCATGCGCGCGCCGAACACGACGAGATTGGCGGGATTGGAGATCGGCAGCACGAAGCTTGCGGCGTTGGCGATGAAGGCGCAGACGAAGAGATAGGGCAGCGGCTTTGCGCCGGCCGCGCGCGTCGCGGCGTAGACCGCGGGCGTCAACACGATCGCGGTGGCGTCGTTCGAGAGCAGCACCGTCACGAATGTCCCGACCAGATAGATCAACAAGAACAGCCGCTGCGGCGAGCCGCCTGCATATTCGACCGCGAGCGCGGCGAGATAGTCGAACAGGCCCTCGAGCCGGGCGAGCTCGGCGATCAGCATCATGCCGATCAGGAAGAGATAAACGTCGAGGCCCTTCTCGATGCCGACAAGCGCGTCCTGCCATGGCAGCAAGCCGAGCAGCACGAGGGTGCCGGCGCCGATGACCGCCCAGATCGCCTCGGGCAGGCGGAACGGGCGGATGATGACGCCTGCGGTCGCAGCGACGATGATGCTCCAGGCCCAGATGGCGTCAGACGGCACGTTCAGTCCTCAATGTGGAACGGGTTCATTCGGCAGCGATATCCGATGTCGGCAGCGCTGTCTTCCCCTGCGGCCGCAAGGCGCCATGCCGCGTCTCGGGCAGGGCGAGGAAGCAGATGGCGGCGCCGATCGCCGCGACCAGACCGAGCGTGATGAAGGCCGCACTGTAGCCCGCGCCGACCACGACGAAGCCGGCGAGCGCTGTCGACAGCGCAGCTCCGATGCCCTGGGCGGTGATGACCGCGCCCTGCGCGACGTTGAAGCGCCCGGTGTTGCGCATGAGGTCGGCGACGATGACGGGGAAGATCGCGCCGAAGATGCCGGCGCCGACGCCGTCGAGAAGCTGCACGCCGACCAGCCAGAACGGATTGTCGGAGAGTGTGTAGAGTGCACCCCGAACAGGCAGGATCAGGAGGGCCGCGAGGAAGAAGCGCTTGTGTCCCCACCGGTCGGCCCTCGCGCCGACCAGCATCGCGAACGGTACCATCACCAATTGCGCCGCGACGATGCAGGCCGACATCAGGCTGGTGCCCATGTTCTTGTCCTGGAGCGCGAGCTTCTGCCCGACCAGCGGCAGCATGGCTGCGTTGGAGAGATGGAAGAGCAGGACGCAGATCGCGAACACGAGCAGGGGGCGGCAAGTCAGCAGTACGGCGAAGCCCGAAGGTGTTTCGCGCCGCGTCTCTGCGTCGGCGTCGTGCAACCCGCGGGCGAGATAGTGGTCGATGGCGGGAGCCGGAATCGCAAGGATGCTGACGAGGCTCGCGACTGCCATCGCGGCGAGAAGATAGAACACCACAGTCGGGCCGAACCAATAGGCGGAGATGCCCGCGAGCCCGGCCGCGATTGCATTGCCGGCGTGATTGAACGTCTCGTTGCGGCCGATTCGCCGGGTAAAGGCGGCATGGCCGAAGATGCCGAGCGAGACGGCGGCGATCGCCGGCGGGAAGATCCCGGCCGCGGCCTGCGCGATGCCTTGCGAGATCGCAACCGGCAGAAAACCTGGAAAGAATGGCAACGACAGCGAGGCGAGAGTGACCATGACGGCGGCGACAGCGATCACCATCCGTTTCGCCCGCGTGGCATCGACCAGCGCACCGGCCGGCGTCTGCGCCACGATGCCGGCGATCGTCGCGATCGACATCACGAGCCCGATCCGCGCCTCGTCCCAGTGCTGCTCGGTGAGAAGATAGACCGCGAGATAGGGCCCGAGCCCGTCGCGGACGTCGGCGAGGAAGAAATTGGCCGCGTCGAGCGCGCGGCCGGCTCGCCTCGTCTGGTCGGGGTCTTGGCTCGACATCGGACTCTCGATCGAGGCTTCAGATGGTCCCGGCTGCAACCTTCATGATGTCCGCCCGGTTCCGCCGATCACGCCCGGCTCGTCAAAACTTGACCGCCAGCAACACCGCGCCAGCGCCGATCATGATGATGCCGAGCCAGCCCTGGGCCGTCGGGCGCTCGTCGAGAAAGGCGAAGGCGAACAGCGCGACCAGTACCACGCTGAGCTTGTCGATCGGCGCCACCAGTGTTGCCGGGCCAAGCTTCAGCGCACGGAAATAGCAGAGCCATGAGGCGCCGGTCGCAAGTCCCGACAAAACCAGAAATAGCCAGGTTTTTGAGGAGACCGCCGAGGGCACGACGAATTGTCCGGTGAAGAACAGCAGCGCCGAAAAGGCGAGCAGCACCACGATGGTGCGGATGAAGGTGGCGAGATCTGGATTGATGTTCTCGACGCCGACCTTGGCGAAGATCGCGGTCAGCGCCGCAAAGCAGGCCGAGAGCAGCGCCCAGGTCTGCCAGGCGGAAAGGACGGCGGGTTTCATATCATCGGAATCCGTTGTTTCGGGACGGCGCACCAGCGCCGTCATTGCGAGCGCAGCGAAGCAATCCAGACTGTTCCCGGGGAAAGACTCTGGATTGCTTCGCTGCGCTCGCAATGACGGAGTTTGTGGTTGCTTCTCGCGAATTTCACACTCACCTTGCCACCGACAGCTTCTCCGTGATCGCCTTGCGCAATATGCGTGACAGCGATTCCACCGAATACGGCTTCTGGATCAGCTCGAAGCCGCGATGGGCGCTTTCGGCGAGCACGTTGCTGTAGCCGCTGGTGAGCACGACGGGCAGGCCCGGATAGCGCTCGCGGATGATGCCGGCAAGCTCGACGCCGTTCATTCCGGGCATGATGACGTCGGAGAAGACGAGGTCGACGGCAAACTCATTCTCGCCGAGGATCGTCAGTGCCGCGTTAGCGTTGGCGACGCGGCGGACGACGTAGCCAAGGTCCTCCAGAAGCTCGGTCGAGAACTGGCCGACATCGTCATTGTCCTCCACCACGAGCACGCGGTAGCCACGCCCGGTGGTCGCAGCCTCGCTGGTCAGCACCGCCGCGTCCTTCCCGGTGGCGGGGCTTTGAGCCTGCGGCAGGTAGATGGTGAAGGTCGCGCCTTCGCCCTGCCTGCTCGTCACCGCGATGTCGCCCTCTGACTGCTTGGCAAAGCCGAACGCCTGGCTGAGGCCGAGGCCCGTGCCCTTGCCGACCTCCTTGGTGGTGAAGAACGGCTCGAAAATGGAATCGAGATGTTCCGGCGCGATGCCGTTGCCGGTATCGGCGACCGAGATCGCGACATAGTCGCCGCCACGTGCCGATTGTGCACGCAGGCTCGGAATCCCCTGGACCTTGCGCACCGCAATGGTGAGGCGGCCTTCGTCGTCCATGGCGTCGCGCGCGTTGATGGCGAGGTTGATCAGCGCGGTCTCGAACTGCGCGATGTCGGCGACCGTGAAGCAGTCGGCATCGTCGATCTCGACGACGATCTCGATGCGGCCGCCGACCAGCGGCCGGACCAGTTGCGCAACGCCTTCGACCTGGCTGCTGACATTGAATATCTGCGGCTTCAGCGGCTGCCGGCGTGCGAAAGCCAGGAGCTGGGCGGTCAGCTTCGAGGCGCGCTCGACCGTGTCGGAGATGGCGTCGACATAGCGGCGGCGCCGCTCTTCCGGCAGCTCGCGACGGCGCAGGAAGTCGGTCGCCGAACGGATGATGGTGAGCAAGTTGTTGAAGTCGTGCGCGACGCCACCGGTGAGCTGACCGATCGCCTCCATCTTCTGCGACTGCCGCAGCGCTTCCTCGCCGAGGCGGCGCTCGGTAATATCGACGGCCTCGGGCACGGCGCCGGTGATGTTGCCGTGGCGGTCGAGCACCGGGCGCATGCCGAAGTCGAAATCGCGCTCGCCGATGGGAAGGCGCAGCCGCATCTCTAGCCGTACCGCTTCGCCCTTGAGCACGTTGTGGAACGCTTCGCGCACCAGCGCGCTCATGCCTTCCGTCGCGCTGAACCAGGGCGTGTCCCAAAACGGCTTTCCGATCACATCCGAAGAGCTCGCCTTGATGCCGGCGAGCGCAGTCTTGTTGGCGTAGACCAGTTCGCCCCTGAGATTGACCAGGCCCTGATACTGATTGCTGGTCTCCAGGATCGCGCGCAGCCGCGCCTCGTTGGCTTCGAGCTCCGCGGTACGCTGGGCGATGCGCTGTTCCAGCGTCTCGTTGAGCTGCCTGAGCTCGATCTCGGCCTGTTTGGCCACGGTAATGTCGTGGGCAACGCCGATGAAGCCGATATGCTTGCCGGTCGGGTCCCAGCGCGGCTGCGATTCCGAGCGCAGCCAGCGCCATTCGCCGCTGGCGTTCCTGTAGCGCGCTTCCAGCACGAAGGGTTTCAGCGAGGCTTCGCCTTGCACCGATTGCTGGAGCACGTGCGGCAGGTCGTCGGGATGCAGCACCTTGCGCCAGTCGAAATCGATGGCCTGGTCGTAGGGCAGGCCGACGAAATCGACATAAGCCTGGTTGGCGAAGGACCGCTTGCGGTCGAGCTTGGTCACCCAGATCGGCACCGGCGCACTGTCGGCGATCAGCCGGAAGCGCTCCTCGCTTTCGCGCAGCGTCTCGCGCGCCAGCGCCTGGTCGGTGATGTCGATATGGGCGCCGACGAGGCGGATGGCCCGGCCGTCCTTGTCGCGCTCGATCTTGGCGACGACGCGGATCCAGCGGGTCTCGCCGTCGCTCGGACGGATGATGCGGTATTCGGCGGTGTAATCCTCGCTGGTTCCGGAAAGCGCCTCGAAGAAGTGTTTCACCGCCGCGTCGCGATCGTCGGGATGGATACGGTTGACCCAATCCTCGTGCGACTCCTCGGCGGCTTCCGGCGGAAGGCCGTGGATCATCAGATATTCGGGCGAGCGGCGGTTCTTGAATCCTTCGCGGAAGTCGACCTCGACGCCGCCGACCCGGCCGATGCGCTGGATGCGCGCGAGCTCGGCCTCGCGCTCCTGCAGCGCGCGATAGGCGTTATCGCGCTCGCGCGCGACGTCTTCGAGGTGCTGGCGCAGCCTTTCGGCGGCGATGGTCTCGGGCAAGGGATCGTTCAAGGCATCGGCCGTTGTCATGCAGGTGCGCACGTGCCGGACCAATATTCACACAGACGGGGCGCGATGGCCATTGTTTAGAGGGCAAAGTATCGGGAAATAGGGCGCGTGCCTGAACGCCGAGAGCGACGTGGTGGCAACGTCTGCTCTGGTTATTTGTTCCGGACACTGGAACGATCGGCTGATCGAAGCGTCTTCGCGAGGCGCCGACTCTCTCGAGGCTTTCCCTTTCCCAAGAGGCTAAATCTTGAAGCTCTTTGTCTGCCAGGCCTGCGGCAATGTCCTCTATTTCGAGAACCGCGCCTGCGAACGCTGCGGCCATCGGGTCGCCTTCCTGCCGGAGAAGGAGACGATGTCGGCGATCGAGCCCGACGGAGAAGCCTGGAGGACACTGGCCGACAAGCGCCAAAACCGTGTGCTGTGCCGAAATGCCGGGTACGACGCCTGCAACTGGCTGACAGATGCAGGCGATACCACCGGCTATTGCCGCGCCTGCCGCCACAACGGGACGGTGCCGAACCTCTCCGATCCGGCGCAGCTCGCCGGATGGCGTGAGCTGGAGGTGGCCAAACACCGTCTATTCTACTCCCTGATCCGCTGGAAGCTGCCGCTGCAGACCCGGCAGGACAATCCCGAGCATGGCCTGATCTTCAATTTCCTCGCCGACGATCCGCACAGCGGCGAGAAGGTCATGACGGGCCACGACAACGGCCTGATCACAATCGCGCTGACCGAGGCCGACGACATCGAGCGCGAGCGGCGCCGGCTGGAGATGGGCGAGCCCTACCGAACGCTGCTCGGGCATTTCCGCCACGAGGTCGGCCACTATTTCTGGGACGTGCTGGTGCGCAACGGCGGCAAGCTCGACCAGTGCCGCGCCGTGTTCGGCGACGATTCGGCCGATTACGGTCAGGCCTTGCAGCGCCACTATGCCGAAGGCCCGCCGCCCGACTGGCAGCAGAGCTACGTCTCGGCCTACGCCACGATGCATCCCTGGGAAGATTTCGCCGAGACCTGGGCGCACTACCTCCACATCGTCGATACCTTGGAGATGGCCGCCGAGTTCGGCATGGAGGTGCGCCCCAAGATCGACCGCGGCGGGGAGTTGACGGCTCGCATCCGCTTCAACCCTTACGAGGCAAGGGATGTGGAGGCGCTGGTCAACGCATGGCTGCCCTTCACCTTCGCCATGAACAGCGTCAACCGCGCCATGGGCCTGCGCGACCTCTATCCCTTCATCCTGTCGCCCGCGGTGGTCGCCAAGCTCGGCTTCATTCACGGCCTGGTCCGGGACGTGGCCAAGGCGGGGAAGGCGTAGGCCGTCCCAAGGGCTCCTCACGTCTATTTCGGTCTTGCGCTGGTACGCCAGAAGGCCCGGATTTAGACCGTTGCCTCCGGCCCATTTTGCTGTACCACGGGAGCCACACGGCCCGTCCCATAGGCCCCAGCGGCCGGGGAAGGGTCCCGCCCAAGGTCGAGACTCAAGAAAAGCATGTTCAAACGCATTCTGATCGCCAATCGCGGCGAAATCGCCTGCCGGGTCATCAAGACTGCCCGCAAGATGGGAATTCAAACGGTTGCGGTCTATTCCGAGGCCGACCGCGATGCCCTCCACGTCGAGCTGGCCGATGAGGCCGTGCTGATCGGCCCGCCGGCCGCGGCCGAGAGCTATCTGGTAATCGAGAAGATCGTCGAGGCCTGCCGCAAGACGGGTGCCGAGGCCGTGCATCCCGGCTACGGCTTCCTGTCGGAGCGTGAGGCGTTTCCGCGCGCGCTGGAGGCCGCCGGCCTCGTCTTCATCGGCCCGAACCCTGGCGCGATCGCGGCGATGGGCGACAAGATCGAATCCAAGAAGGCCGCCGCCAGGGCCAAGGTCTCGACCGTGCCCGGCTATCTCGGCGTCATCGAGGACGACAAGCACGCGGTCCGCATCGCCGACGAGATCGGCTACCCCGTGATGATCAAGGCCTCCGCCGGCGGCGGCGGCAAGGGCATGCGCATCGCGCATTCGAGGACCGAGGTCGCCGAAGGCTTCAATCTCGCCAAAGCCGAGGCCAAGGCCTCGTTCGGAGACGACCGCGTCTTCGTCGAGAAGTTCATCGTCGATCCCCGCCACATCGAGATCCAGGTGCTGGGCGACAAGCACGGCAGCGTGATCTATCTCGGCGAGCGCGAATGCTCGATCCAGCGCCGCAACCAGAAGGTCATCGAGGAGGCGCCGTCGCCGCTGCTCGACGAGGAGACCCGCCGCAAGATGGGCGAGCAGGCCGTCGCACTGGCCAAGGCCGTGAATTACGACTCCGCCGGCACGGTCGAATTCGTCGCCGGCCAGGACAAGAGCTTCTATTTCCTGGAAATGAACACGCGTCTGCAGGTCGAGCATCCCGTCACCGAGCTCGTCACCGGCGTCGACCTCGTCGAGCAGATGATCCGCGTTGCCGCCGGAGAGAAACTCGCCATTGCGCAGAAGGACGTCACGCTGACGGGCTGGGCGGTGGAATCGCGCCTCTACGCCGAAGATCCCTTCCGCAACTTCCTGCCCTCGATCGGTCGGCTCGTGAAGTATCGCCCGCCGGCGGAAGCCAGCAAGGATGGCATCACCATCCGCAACGACACCGGCGTGCAGGAGGGCGGCGAGATCTCGATCCATTACGATCCGATGATCGCCAAGCTCGTCACGCATGCGCCGTCGCGCGCAGCCGCGATCGAAGCGCAGGCCACTGCGCTGGATTCGTTCTATGTCGACGGTATCAGGCACAACATCCCGTTCCTGTCCGCGCTGATGCATCATCCGCGCTGGCGCGAAGGCCGACTCTCGACCGGCTTCATCGCCGAGGAATTCCCGAAGGGCTTTGCGGTGCGCGTGCCCGAAGGCGAGGTCGCGCGGCGGATCGCCGCGGTCGGCGCCGCCATCGATCACGTGCTCGGCGAGCGCAAACGGCAGATCTCGGGTCAGATGGGTGGCCGCGTCGTGCAGCGCGAGCGGCGTCGCGCGGTCTGGCTCGATCACCAGGAGATCCTGCTCGAGGTCGGACGCGAGGGCGAGGCGGTCGCGATCCGTTTCATCGATGCCGACGGCAAGGCCAGCAATGCGCATCTGTTGCAGTCGCCGTGGAAGCCGGGCGATCCGGTCTGGCAGGGGACCATCGACGGTCAGTTCGTCGCCGTGCAGGCGCGGCCGATCGCCAACGGCATCCGCCTCGCGCATCAGGGCGTTGAGGTGCCGGTCTATGTCTGGACTGAGACAGAAGCGACCTCTGCCCGGCTGATGCCGGTGACGACGGCCTCCGACACCGGCAAGAAGCTGCTCTGCCCGATGCCCGGCCTCGTGGTCTCGATCGCGGTGAGCGAGGGGCAGGAGGTCAAGGCCGGCGAGACGCTCGCGGTGGTCGAGGCCATGAAGATGCAGAACGTGCTGCGCGCCGAGCAGGACGGCACCGTGAAGAAAGTCCACGCGAGCGCCGGCGCGACGCTCGCGGTGGACGCGCTGATCCTGGAGTTTGCGTAAAGCGCCCACTCTCGTGTCCCGGACGCGATGCAACGCATTAGCGTTGCTTCGCAGAGCCGGGACCCAGATCGTTAGCGTGTCACTCAGCAGCATGGGCCCCGGCTCTGCAGCGCATCGCCAAGGGCGCTGCGCTGCGTCCGGGGCACGAGAGTGCCATATTTCCGTCGCTCGCAATGACGCAGTATGCTGCGGCCTTCGTGACCTAACCGAGACAGCACCATGGCCTTTCGTTCCCGCCGCGAGAAACTGCGATCGATCTTGTCGGGCGGGACTTGCGTCCATCCCGGCTCGGTCTACGACGCCATCTCGATCCGCATTGCCGAGGATCTCGGCTTTCCGCTTGGCATGTTCGGTGGGTCGGTCGCTTCGCTCGCCGTGCTCGGCGACCCCGATGTCACGCTGATCACGCTCAGCGAACTGGCCGAGCAGATGCGGCGGATGTCGCGCGCGTCCGCGCTCCCCGTCCTGGTCGACGCCGACCACGGCTATGGCAATGCGCTGAACGTGCGCCGCACGGTGCAGGAGCTGGAGGCAGCGGGTGCCGCCGGCCTCACCATCGAGGACACGCTGCTGCCGGCAGCGTTCGGGGAAACGAGGACGCAGCTGATCTCGGTCGAGGAAGGGATCGGCAAGATGAAGGCCGCGCTCGACGGCCGCAGCGAGCCCTCGCTGGTCATCATGGGCCGCGCGGGCGCTGCCGCGATCACCTCGATCGACGATGCGATCCACCGCGCCCAGGCCTATGAAGCGACGGGGGTCGATGCGCTGTTTTTCACCGGCATCAAGTCGCGCGCCGAGCTCGAGGCCATCGCATCGGCCACGCGCCTGCCGATCGTGCTCGGCGGCGCGCCGGAGGAATTGAACGGGCTCGATTATCTTGCGAGCCAGCGCGTCCGCATTGCGCTTCAGGGCCATGCGCCGATCGCCGCCGCGACGCAGGCCGTTTATGAGACGCAGAAGGCGTTGCGCGAGGGCATGGCGCCGAAACGCCTCAAGGGCTTGGCATCGTCGGAGCTGATGGCCCGTGTCATGCGCGAGAGCGAGGTCAAGGCGCGTAGCGCCGATGTCTTGGGACCGAGAAAGTGAGCAGGGCGATTCTCCAGGTCATGATCCGCGGGCGCGTGCAGGGCGTCGGCTATCGGGCCTGGGTCGAGTATCAGGCGAGAACGAGCGGCCTCGAAGGCTGGGTCCGCAACCGCCGCGACGGCAGCGTGGAGGCGTTGTTCGCTGGCGCGCCAAAGCACGTCGCCGACATGGTCGCGCTGTGCCGCCACGGGCCGCCGTCCTCGCGCGTCGACAGCGTCACCAGCGAGACGGCAAGTGTGGATGAGCTGAATTTGCGCCGGGCAGGGGAGACATTCTCGGTGCTGCCGACGGTGTGAGAGCCCTGTACGGAACCGGTGGGCGCCGCGGTGTCCACCTCTCCCTTCGAGAGAGGTGGGTTACCTTGGCAACTTGGCGATCGCCTCGCTCAGCTCATGGATCTCGTAGGGCTTGCGCAGGATCGGGAAGTCGCCGCGCACGCCGGCGGCGACCTCGCTGTAACCGGTGGCAAGCAGGACCGGCAGACCGGGGCGGATCTGGCGCAGGTGATGGGCGAGGCTGAGCCCGTCCATCTTGCCGGGCATGACGATGTCCGAGAACACGAAGTCGACGCCGTTACTCTCGATTTCGCGCAATGCCGCTTCGGCATCGGCGACCCGGCGCACGTGGTAGCCGAGCTGTTCCAGAAGACCGATGCTGACCAGAGCGACTTCGGGATTGTCCTCGACCAGCAGCACCGTGCCGCTGCCGCGGAACGACATTCCGGATGTCTCGCGCGACGGCGCATCTGTGCCGCGCGGCAGGACGATGGTGAACGTCGTGCCCTTTCCGAGCTCGCTTGCGACCTTCACCGTGCCGCCGGCCTGATGGGCGAAGCCGTGTACCTGCGAAAGGCCGAGGCCCGTGCCTTTTCCGATCGGCTTGGTCGTGAAGAACGGCTCGAAGATCTTATCGAGAACGTCGGAGGGAATTCCGAGCCCGGTATCGGTGATGTCGATTGCGACGAAGTCGCCGGCAAGGGATGTCTCGTTCAGCACGACATTGCGTGCCCCGATCGTCACCGTGCCGCCGTCCGGCATCGCATCGCGGGCGTTGATGACGAGGTTGAGCAGCGCGGTCTCGAGCTCGGAGACGTCGGCCCTGATCGGCCACGTGTCGGAGTGGATGTCGAAGGCGAGACGCACGGAACGGCCCACGCCGGCGTCGAGCACCTCGCGGATGGCCGCGATGCGTTCGGCGAAATCGATCGCCCGCGGGTTGACGCTCTGCCGTCGCGCGAAGGTGAGGAGCTGGTTCGTCAGCGCGGCGCCGCGTCTGGTCGCGGTCTCGATCGCGGACAGGGCGCGCTTGAGCTTGGGGTCGTCGGCGGCGTTCTTCTTCAGGATGTGAAGGCTGCCGCTGATGATCATCAGAAGATTGTTGAAGTCGTGGGCGACCCCGCCGGTGAGCTGTCCGAGTGCATCGAATTTCTGCGACTCGGCCAGTTGCTTCTGCATCGCCTCGAGCTTGAGTTGGGAATTGCGACGTTCAGTGATGTCGCGCGTGATCTTGGCGAAGCCGATCAGCGCGCCGTCCTCGTAGATCGGGTCGATCACCACGCTGGCCCAGAAGAACGTGCCATCCTTTCGGACGCGCCAGCCTTCCTCCTCGTATCGGCCCTTTTCCCGCGCAATGCCTAGCGCCCGCGCCGGCTTGCCATTGGCGCGGTCAGCCTCGGTGTAGAAACGGGAAAAATGCTGGCCAAGGATCTCGTCGGGCGAATAGCCCTTGATGCGTTCACCGCCGATGTTCCAGCTGGTGATGATCCCCTTGGGGTCAAGCATGTAAAGGGCGTAGTCAGCAACCCCCTCAACCAACAGCCGGAAACTGCGCTCGCTCTCGAACAAGTCTCTCTGTTGACTGAACTTTTTGGTCATTCCGGACCCCGCCTCGACGGGGACAAACGCCGCAGCCGGCGGATTCGTTCCCGTGCTATGGGACATTTTTAGGCAAGTGTCATAGGCGGTATGAGGTGCTGGTCAGCGGCTCCGCGATCGGCTGGTACGGATCATGGGCCGACCAGGTGCTGACGGAATCGGCGAAGTCACATACCTGCTTCGCATTGTTCCGCGTCCCCGGCGGCCTGCTCCGCCGGATCGGCGGCGGCTTCGCCGACGAGCTGCTGCTGGGCGGCCAGCGCATGCTGCCGAATAAGGCGCTGAGCCGCGGTTTCGTGTTCCGGCACGAGACGCTGCGCAGCGCGTTTGAGGCGATCCTGTGAGGGTTAAGCGGGCTCAAGCCGCCAAGCTCCGGAACGTCGCCGCCACCGCGCGCAGCGCCGCGAGTTTTGTGGGGTCGCTGACCTTCGAATGCAGCATCACCTTCGAGCTGCCGAGCTTCGGCAGCTTGTGTACCGGCCCGATATCGATCAGCCCGGGAGGCGCGATCCGCCGCGCCAGCGGCGCGATCGCAAGCCCGGCAAGCGCGGCGGCGACCACCGCAGTGACGCCGCCGCCGACAAAACGCTCGCGCCATGCAAGGCCGGCCTTGTCGAGCGCGCGCACGGCCACCGCGCGGACGCCGCAGGGCGGGGCCAGCGTAGCGAGCGGCAGCGGCTCGCCCTTCGGCAGGGTGAAGCGTCGTGACGCGAACCAACCAAACTCGTCCTCGGCCAGCTTCTCGCCGCCGCGGCGGCTGCCTTCCTGGCGAACGATCACCGCATCCAGCTCGCCGGCGTCATAGGCATCCTGCATCTCGCGCGAGAAGCCGATGGTGACGGCGAGGGTGAGGTTTGCCGACATCGCGTGCAGACGTTCGAGCAGTGGTACCAGCTCCGGGCCTGCGGCGTGATCGGAGATGCCGAGCGTGAGCGATTGCGCCGCCGGTGCCTCACCAGACAGCGCGCGGTCGTGCGCCGCTATCAGCGCGCGGGCGCGATCGAGGAAGCCGGCGCCGTCGGCGGAGAGCCGGACCGCGCGCGGCGAGCGCTCAACGAGGGCGTTTTCCGAGCAGCGTCTCCAGCCGCTGCAGCTTGAGGCTGACCGCCGCCTGCGTCGTGCCGAGTGCCTCGGCCGCACGCGTAAAACTCTGGAGGTCGGCGACCAGCAGAAAGGCCTGGATGGTGGCGATGTCGAGTGTGGATGGCATTATCAATTGTTATCACTGGTATCACTAGAGATAAGATATCAAAATGACGGTGCGAGGTCTAGCTTCTCACCAACGCCGCGCAAGTCGCGCGAGCATATCGAGGAGAACGGCCATGCCCCTGATTACCGTGTCCTACACCACCGCCCGCCAGTCGCCCTCGCTGAAGGCCGACATCGCCAATGCCGTGTCCGAGCTCACTGCAAAGATCCTGCACAAGGATCCCAAGGTCACCGCCATCATCGTCAAGTCCGTAGATGCGGGCGACTGGTTCGCCGGCGGCAAATCGCTCGCCGAGCAGAAGCTCGCAAGCTACTGGATCGACATCCATGTCAGCGAAGGCACCAATACCAAGGACGAGAAGGCGGCTTATCTTGCCGCCATGTTCAAGCGCATGGCCGAGATCCTGGGGCCGTTGCATCCCGAGACCTACCTGCATGTCGATGAGGTCAAGGGCGACGCCTACGGTTTTGGCGGTCTGACCCAGGAGCGGCGCTATATCGCCGGAAAGCTCGAGGTTTCGCTGCAGGCGGCGTGATGCCGAAAGCCGCGGGTGAACGATCTCACCCGCGGCCTGCGCGCAGCGCACGGCGAACAGGAAAGCGCCTAGGCGATCACTTCCGGCAGCAGCGCGCGAGTCGGCCCGAACAATTCCTCGAATGCCTGCCGGAGCGCAATATCGACATCGGCCATGGTCGCGAGCTGGCCGAGATCGACCAGCGAGGTGACGCCGTAGCGGGGATCGACGACGCCGCAGGGCACGATGCCGGCGAAATGCGACAGCTCCGGCTCGACATTGATGGCGATGCCGTGGAACGAGACCCAGCGCTTCAGGCGGACGCCGATCGCCGCGATCTTGTCCTCGTGTTCAGGCCCCTTGTCCGGCCGCCTGACCCAGACGCCAACCCGGTCCTCGCGCCGCTCGCCGCGGACGTTGAAGGCGGCCAGCGTGCGCAGAATCAACTCTTCCAGGCTCGCGACATAGGCCCGCACGTCCGGCCGGCGGCGCTTGAGGTCGAGCATGACATAGGCCACCCGCTGGCCCGGCCCGTGATAGGTGAGCTGCCCGCCGCGCCCGGTCGCGAAGGTCGGGAATCGGGCATCGAGCAGGTCGGAGTCCTTGCCCGAGGTGCCCGAGGTGTAGAGCGGGGGGTGTTCGAGCAGCCAGACCAATTCCGGTGCCTCGCCCGCCGCAATCGCGGCGACCCGGGCCTCCATGGCGGCCACCGCGTCCGGATAGGGCACCGGAGCGTCCGAGATCAGCCATTCGACAGGCTCGCCGCCTGAGGCGGAAAACGACGTCAAATCGAGCCCTTGACGCTGGTTTTGGCGGGGGATTTCAGGCGAATTAACCATTGGCTAACCATAACGTGGTGATGATCGCAGGCGCAAATGCCAAGTCCTTTGGCGCAAGTCCTAAGTTGTGGCGGTCCCGACAGTGCCTACTCTCGATAAAGTCACCGTGGATCTCATGGTCGTCCTCGGGACGACCACCATGCCGATCCATCAGGTATTACGTCTTTCCCGCGGCGCCATCATCGAGCTGGACGCAACCGAGGCCGACGAGGTCAAGGTGTTGGCCAATAATCTGCCGGTCGCCTCCGGCGTCGTGCTGGTCGACCGCAACCGGATCGCGGTGGAGGTCAAGCAGATGCTGCCGCGATCGCCGGGGACCCGATAGCGGCCTAGGGGCCCGCCCCACAAGGCCGATCTTCTGGGGAGGGCGGCGTTTTTCCTGCCAAGCTTGTGGAATTCAGGGCTTTTGCAGGCTTGTATCCCCCTGATGGATTTGTTAGATCGGCGCCGCTGATCCGGCCGGCCTCAAAACCTCAAGCCGGCATCCCTTAGCGCTCGTGGCGGAACTGGTAGACGCGCTGCCTTGAGGTGGCAGTGGGTAACACCGTGGGGGTTCGAGTCCCTCCGAGCGCACCAAGCAAGTCAATAGCTTGCAACACTACGCACCAGAACGGACCTTTCAGTTGGGAGCACCTGTCGCTAGCTGGTCCGAACGGTGGGTGCGGCAAGGGTGGCCGCTTGCGCGGTTGCCGCGCTTCCCCGGTAGCTCCATTTCTCGCCCAGCGGCACTGTAGGATAACCTTGTTGCTGCGAAACGCCTTGAGTCTCGGGCAGGGCACCGAGTCGCTCGCCACTGTGCGTGATTGTCCTGTGGCTCCCGATGAGAGACTCGAACAGCGATCTTCAGCGCCACTCGCGCAACGGGTGGCCCAACTCCGAACGCGGTCGACGTTCCATCCGGTCTCAGTCCGCGGCGTCCTTAACCGCCGCTTCAAAGGTCTTTGCTTCAAAGGCTGGCATGCTTTGGATCCGGCCCAGACCCTGGTTGGAGTACCAGACGGAAAACGCAAGGACCGCCTCCGGCTTCGGGGCATCGACGACGTCGACGAAATCGTAGTAGCCCTGCGTATAGTGGATCGACTCGATTTTGATGCCAAGCTTGTCGAGCTTCGCCTTGGCCTTGCCAACTCGCTCCGACTGCTTGCTTGCCCACTCCGGGCTCAGATTTCCGAGCAGCACGTATTTCATGATCGCCTCCACGGCAGGTTGATCATTTCGCGCGAAGGGAGATGCAATTATACGCTCATCGACGGGGCGCGCCTATGGCCAAGACGGATGACCGTTCGCACCGCACTCTCTCAATCTGGGTACCCGAATGGCGCGGCGAAGGCGGGCGCCACCGTGCCCACAGATGCCATGGTCGATTTTCACGACATCAGCTCAAGATTCAACTTGAGTGCGACCAGGAAGCGAGCGGCTTCGCCTCCGGTCACGATACGATGGTCAAAGGTGAGCGACAACGGCAGCATGCGCCTCACCGCAGGCTGGCCCCGATGCGCCACCGCCCGCGGGGAAATCCGCCCCGCTCCTATGATGGCCGCTTGCGGCGGCACGATGATCAGATTGGCAAACCGGCCTCCGATCATCCCGAAATTCGACAGCGTAATGGTCGCGCCGCGCAGTTCTTCCGGGGGAATCGAGCGCGCGATTGCGTCAGCCCGCAGGCGGTCGAGACCGTTCCGCAAGTCCGACACGCTGCGCTCTGCGACGTTGCGCAACACGGGAACGATTAATCCCCCCTCGGTGTCGACGGCAATCCCGAGATCGATGCGGGGATTCAGGCGACGCTCTCCCGTGGTGGCATTATACCAGGCATTGAGCGCGGGTTCTGCCTTGCAAGCGACGGCGATGGCCCGCACCAGGCGGATTGTCACGTCCTCGCCCGTCGGCCAGTCGTCGATGTCGGCTTCATCCGTCACGGTGGCGGGGACGATTTGTGCGTGAGCTGCCGCCATGCGTTGAGCCATCGCGCGTCGCATGCCGCGCATGGGCTCGGCGAAGCCGGATTCGGACGTGCTCTTTGCGGCCCGTTCCACATCGGCCCGCGTGATCGTGCCGCCGGGCCCCGTGGCCTCCACGGTCTCAAGATTGACATCGAGCTTGCGCGCGAGTGCGCGCACAGCCGGAAACACGTGAGGCTGTCCGGTCGCTCGTTCGAGGGAAATCCCAGCGGCTGGCGGATGTTCCTCCCTGCCGAGTTCGCCGACAATCGTGCCAGTATCCTGCTCGGCGCCCTCGGCAAACTCGACGAGCGGCGCGCCGACCTTTACGATGTCTCCCTTGTTGCCGAACAGGTGCGCGATGCGTCCGCTCGAGGGCGATGGTATCTCAACGACCGCCTTGTCGGTTTCCACGGAGAGGAGCGGCTGATCGGTGACGACGTGATCGCCCTCCGTGACATGCCAGGTGACGATCTCCGCCTCTTCAAGTCCTTCACCGAGGTCCGGCAGCACGAACTGGCGCATGGGACAACGTCCGTCCGGTTTAGCTGAATTGGCACACTTTGCGTGTCGCGGTCGTGATGCGTTCAACAGAAGGCATATAGTGTTGCTCGAGGCGTGCCATCGGGATGACGGTGTCGTAGCCGCTGACACGCGTCACCGGCGCGAGCAGCGAGGACAGGCCACGCTCAGCGATCATCGCGGCGATCTCGGCTCCAAATCCGCCGGTGCGTGCCGCTTCGTGGACAATGACGCAGCGCCCGGTCTTGGCGACCGAACTGAGGACCGTGCTTTCATCATATGGCTTCAGGGTGGCAAGATCGATGACCTCTGCAGCGATGCCCTCGGCGGAGAGCGCATCGGCCGCTGCCATGGTCTCCTTTAACACCGCGCCCCAACTGATCAATGTGACGTCGCGGCCTTCCCGCAGGACAAAGGCACGATCCAGAGGCAAGGCTTCGCCATTGTCCTCCACCTCGCCTTTCGCGGCGCGGTACAGGCGTGTTGGCTCCAGAAACACCACCGGATCCGGATCGCGGATCGCTGCGAGGAGAAGACCATATGCGCGTTCCGGCGACGAAGGCATGACAACTCGCAAGCCCGGAATGTGGGCGAGCATCGCCTCGGTGCTCTCGGAATGGTGCTCGGGCGCGCGAATGCCGGCTCCATGCGGCGTGCGCAGAACCATCGGGCAGGTGAGGCGTCCCCGGGTGCGATTGCGCATTCTCGATGCATGGTTCACCAGCTGATCCAGACAGGGATAAACAAATCCCATGAACTGAATCTCGCCGACGGGCTTGAGTCCCTGCGCCGCCATGCCAACGCAAAGACCGCTAATGAGAAGCTCGGCCAGTGGCGTATCCAGAACGCGCTCCGATCCAAAGCGCTGTTGCAGGCTCGCGGTAGCGCGGAAGACGCCGCCGTCGACGCCGACATCCTCTCCAAGAACGACCACGCTCGGGTCATCCTCCATCGCGCGTCCGAGCGCGAGGTTGATGGCCTCGACCAATGTTATCTCAGCCATCGTGCTCTCCCGAGAGTTCACCACGTTGCGCGGGCGTAGGCCTCGGGCAGGTCGGCGTAGAGGTGATCGAACATGGTCTCGGGGCGCCGTGGCTCCGTCGCCAGATAGCGCTCGACCGCTGCCTCTATCCTCTCATGGCACTCGGCCGCCAGCTGCTCTTCATCTGCCTTGCTCCACATTTTTTGGCGAACGAGGTAAGACCTGAGCCGCGCAACCGGCTCCTGCTTCCAATGAGCCTGCACTTCTTCCGCGGAACGATAGCGGGATGCGTCGTCGGAGGTTGTATGATCGCCGAGCCGATAGGTGACTGCCTCGATGAAGCGAGGGCCTTTGCCGTCGCGGGCCGCGGCAATGGCCTCTGCAGCCGCGGCGCGCAACGCCACCACGTCATTCCCATCGACCTGCTCTCCGGTGAAGCCCGCGGCGATGGCCTTTTGCGCCAGCGTTTCCGACCCGGTCTGCAGCCGCAACGGTACCGATATGGCCCATTGATTGTTGGTGGCGACGAATACAACCGGCAATTTGTGTGCGCCGGCGAAGTTCATCGCTTCGTAGACGTCGCCTTTCGAGGTAGCGCCGTCACCGAACATGCACACGGCGACACGCCGCTCTTTGCGCAGCTTGAAGGCATAGGCGACGCCGGCGGCATGCGGCGCCTGAGATCCGACGGGAACGCAAAACGGGAAATCATGCACCGGCCCCGAGAAGTCATTGCCGCGTTCGTCCCCACCCCAAAACAACAGAATTTCCTCCAACTTGACGCCACGCCAAATCAGGGCGCCATTGTCGCGATACGAGGGGACCAGCACGTCTTCTTCTTGCATCGCACTTGCAATCCCGACCGAGACTGCTTCCTGCCCGAGCGAGACGGCATACGTCCCGAGCCGGCCAGTGCGCTGCAATGCGACGGCCTTTCGGTCAAACTGCCGTAGCAGCACCATTGCGCGATACAGTGCGAAAAGTAGCTTGGAATCGGTGGCGAAGGCGGGGAGCGGTCGGTTTGCCGAGCCGTCTGGCGCAAGGTAATTGCGGCGGCGCACCTCGAAGCGCGCGATCACGGGGAGCTCTTCGCTTGCCCTTCTGCTGGCCACGCTCTCCCTCCTGGAGTGACGAGTGCCTGCGTCCTGGAGTTCATCTGGTGCTTGGGCCGTGACGACGCAATACCGTGGCGAGTCCACTCCGGCGCAAAGTCGGGGGAGTGGCGCGCCACCGCGACATCAAAATTGCCCGCTAAAGGCGCCGCAGGATGCGAGACGGCACCTTAACCTCGGGTGCGCTCCAGCTAAGCTGCTGAAAATCAGCTGGAAAGGCCCGCCCTCCAAGCGCACCACCTCGCAAAGATCATATTGAGATTGCTTCGGTTTATGACCGAAATGTTCTCACTTGCGAGTCAGTGGGAACATCGACCTCAGCGCGGCACCCGACCGGTCTACAGCGCTGTGCAGCACGGCGATCTGCTTCTGATGCTGGGTACGGATTATCCCTTTTCAAACTTCCTGCCCGCTCACGGTAATGTTGTCCAGGTCGATGAGCGGCCGGCTGCGTTAGGTCGAAGAACACGAACCTCGTATGCAATCGTCGGCTCCGTCAGGCCTACGCTCGAACTGCTGCTGACGAAGCTGAAGCCGAAGAATGATGCGACATTCTTCGATCGAGTGAAGAACGAGCGCGCCAAGTGGGATGGCATGCTGGACCAGCAGGCCAATCTGAGCAGGAGCCAGCACAAAATTCATCCTCAGGCTGTAGCAAGAACAGTCAGCGATCTCGCAAAGCAAGATGCGGTGTTTGTCCTGGACACGGGACTGAACACGCTTTGGTCCGGCAATTGGATCCGGCAGAGCGGCCGCCAACGAATTGTGGGCTCGTTCAACAATGCGGCCTGCGGCACTGCACTCGGCCAAGCCAATGGAATTCAGGCGCTTGATCGTGGCCGACAGGTCATAGTGCTCACCGGTGATAGTGGCTTCAACATGCTGATGGGCGAATTCATGACGGCGGTTCACCACCAAGCTGCCTGTCAAGGTCGTGATCTTCAACAATGCAGCACTCGGCCTAATCACGCTGGAAGCGGAAAGCGTTGGGATCGTTCCCTTCAGGGAGGCAATCGAGTTTCCCAATCCCGATTTTGTCGCGCTCGCGCGAGCCTGCGGAGCGAAAGGCTTTTCAGCCAAAACACCCGAGAACCTGCTTCCGGCGATCGTCGAGGCACTGAGCTGCGAGGGCCCGGCGATCGTGGATTGTCTTGTTGCATCGGACGAGATGCCCAATATTCCGCATCTCGAACTCGAACAGGTCAGAGGCTACGCGATGGCCAAGATAAAGGAAGCCATCGCCACCGTGGTGGGCGGATGATCATGTCCCGCGTCGTGGATGAAACGTGCGCGATGCCGCCCCGCGGCGCTCGCGCACTTGTCGCGATGCCGGGTTTTCTTGCGCGCCCAGCGGTCAAATCAGCGCCATCGCAACGCCGGCCACGGCGCTGAAGGCGACGACGAGGAGCGGAGGAGCGCGCCACGCCACCAGCAGGACGAAGCCGACAAGCGCGATGCCGAAATCTCTCGGCGAGTGCACGGTCGTTGTCCATACCGGATCGTACAACGCAGCGCCGAGCACGCCGACTACCGCGGCGTTGACGCCCCGCATCATGGCCTGGGCGCCGGCCCGCTTCCGAAACGAATCCCAGAACGGCAGGGCGCCGAGCAGGATCAGGATCCCCGGCAGGAAGATGCCGGCGAGGCCAAGTACGGCGCCGGCAAGCCCATGCGGCTCCGGAGTGACCACCGTGCCGAGATAGGCCGCGAAGGTGAAAAGCGGACCGGGCACCGCCTGAGCGGCGCCGTAGCCGGCGAGGAAGGCATCGTCGCTCAGCCAGCCCGGCGCGACGAAGGCTTCGCGGAGGAGTGGGAGCACGACATGGCCGCCGCCGAAGACCAGCGCGCCGGAGCGATAGAACGCGTCGAACAAGGCGACGCCCGAGGATCCCGTCAACCCGCGTAGCGCGGGAAGCCCCACCAGCAGAATGAAGAACATCCCAAGCGTGATCAGGCCAACGGTTCGCGACACCGGAATTTCGACGTGCCCGGACGGCGCAGCCGCCTCGCTCCGGCACAGCCATAGACCGGCGAGGCCGCCGAGGACGATCGCGCCGATCTGCGCAATCGACGCCGTGCTGAAGAGGATGATCAGTGCCGCCACCACCGCGATCGACGCGCGCTCGCGGTCCGGACAGAGGTTGCGCGCCATGCCCCAGACCGCCTGCGCCACGATGGCGACCGCCGTCAGCTTCAACCCGTGCAGCAGGCCGGCCCCGGCCGGCCCGGTCAACGCCCCGGCCCCATAGGCGAAGAGGACAAGCGCCGCGGCCGACGGCAGCGTGAAGCCGGTCCAGGCGGCGAGGGCTCCCAGGTAGCCAGCGCGCATCAGCCCGATCGAGAATCCGACCTGGCTGCTGGCGGGGCCCGGCAGGAATTGGCACAAGCCGACCAGGTCGGCATAGGCGTGCTCGTCGATCCACTTCCGCCGCACGACGAACTCGTCGCGGAAGTAGCCGATGTGGGCGATCGGGCCGCCGAAGCAGGTCAGCCCGAGCTTGAGGAAGATGCGCAGCACCTCGAGTGGCGAGCCGCGGTGGGCGGGGACGGTCGCGGTTTCAGCGGTGAGATCCATGCGTCACACGTCGTCGAACAGGGCGATGAAACCGAAATCCATATGCCATTGCTGGCGGCAGCGGAAGAGCGTCGTCGTGGGGCCTGCTACGGTCATCGGATTTCGACAGTCGATGCCCCAGCGCGGTCGTCCGGCGATCTGGCAAGCCGGCCGCCTGGACGCGCGAACCCAAGCGCAGCGATCGAACCGCAGTGCCGCCGCAGCGTAGGAGGATCGCACAGTGCTTTCGTAACCCGTTCGTCGCCTTCTTGCGGCCGGCGTCTACTGCGGCTCGATTCCAGCCGCCTTGATGATCCGCCCCCATTTGCCGATTTCAGCTTTCAGAAAGGCTTCGAGGGCTTCCGGGGTCGCGCGCTCAGGCTCCACTGGAGCCATGCTGAGTTCGGCAAAGCGGCTGCTCAGCGCGGGATCCTTCAGCGCCGTCTGCAGCGCGCTCACGAGCTGGTCGACGACGGGCTTGGGCGTCCGGCGCGGCGCGTAGAGACCGTACCACGTCGTCACATCGAAGGCGGGAACGCCGGCTTCAGCCGAGGTCGGCACATCAGGCAGCGTCGCCACGCGTTTCTTGCTGGTGATCGCGTAGCCTTTGATCGTGTTCGACTGGATATAAGGCGTCGGTCCGGTCGCGGGATCGCAATAGACGTCGATGTGGCCGGCGATGACGTCGTTCAGTGCCGGGCCGCCGCCCTTGTAATAGATGGGGGTGAGCCTGGTATCCGTCGCGCTCATGAACATCAGGCCGCAGAGCTGCGAGGCTGAGCCGAGCCCGACATTGCCGAAGGTGATCTTGTCGCCGGCGTTGCGGATCTGCGCGATGAGCTCGTTGAGATCCTTGGCTGGAAAGTTCGGCCGCGCCACGAGGATCATCGGGACGTCGGTGACGAGACCGATCATGGCGAAGTCTCCGACCGGATCGAACGGCAGCTTGGCATAGAGGGCAGGGGCGGTGGCCTGGCCGACATGCATCAGGAGCAGCGTGTAGCCATCAGGGGCCGCCTTGGCGACACGGTTTGTGCCGAGCGTGCCGCCGGCGCCGACGACATTTTCAATCACGATGGACTGTTTCAGCGTCGCGCTCATCGCGCTGCCGAGGATGCGTGCGATCACGTCGCCAGGACCACCGGCGGAGAAGGGGACGATGATCGTGACCGGGCGTGAGGGATAGTCGTCCGCGATGGCCGCGCCGCAGGGATAGAGCAGGATAAGCAGGATCAGCGATCGTACGAGATACGTCATCGAACACTCCCTGGCGGCATTGTTTTAGTCGTCGGAAGGCGCCGCCTCCTTGGCTGGCGACGATTTTTCGATCATGTCGAGCGCGGCCACCGCAGCCGCATTGATGTGGTCGACGCAGCAGCGCTCGGCGAGATCCGGATCGCCGTTCTGGATCGCGCGCCAGATCGCTGTGACCTCGCGCAGGCTCTTGTTGATCCGCTTCGGCTGCGACATCGAGGTGATCCGCAACAGCTGGATCCGGTCATGCAGCGGCTTGAGCATGCGCTCGATGAACGCGTTTCGGCAGCCACCGATCAGCGCCGCGTAGAAATCGGTCTTGGCTTCCAGGCATCCGACGAGGTCCTGCCTGGCTGCAGCTGCCTTCAGCCGCGTCAGGGCTTCCCCGATCCGGCGTGCCACTTCCGGGTCGTGAAGCCTGGCGCACTCTCGGCCGGCGAAGCCTTCGAGCACCGCTCGCGCCGCGTAGAGCTGCCGGGCCTCCTCGAGGCTGATCGTGGACACCACGGGGCCGCGGTGAGGGACCGTATTGACCAGTCCGTCGGCCTCGAGGGCACGCAGCGCTTCCCGGATCGAGGGGCGGCTGACGCCCATCATCTCGCAGAGCTCGCGCTCCACCAGACGCTGGCCCGGTTTCAGCGTTCCGGACATGATCGCCTCGCGCAGCTTTTGCGCCACCATCGCCCGGACGGTCGGGACGTCATCGATGCGGAGTGTCGACTGCAATTCGCGGCGTCTTTCCATGTCCGGGGCCTTGGTTGGAATGATTCAATACCGGTTTACAGGCAGAATCATCATTTCGGCAATTTGAACATGGGCGGGCTGGTCAAGGGCAAAGACGATCGAACGGGCGATATCGGCCGGCTCGAGCGCCAGCCTGAACTGGTCGAAATAGTCCTTTTCCTTCTCCTTGTCGCCGCGGTAGCGGGTCAGGATGATGTTGGTCCTGGTCAGGCCGGGCTGGAGCTCGGTCACCCGGATCGCGGTTTCTGCCAGCTCGCCCCGAAGGGTCTCGGTGAACATGTGCACGCCCGCCTTGCTGGTGCTGTAGGCGGCCATATCAGGGACAATACGGACTGCATTGATGGAGCTGATGTTGACGACATGACCGGCGTTGCGCCGGACCATATCGGGGAGGAGCGCGCGGGTGACGCGCATCAGGCCGATCAGATTGGTCTGGATGATGTTGGACCAATCGTCCGCGGAGCCGACGTCGAAACGCGTCCGCCCGCCGATGTCGTGGCCGGCGTTGTTGATGAGGACGTCGACCGGGTTGAAATGCGCTGGGATAGACTCCGGCAGGCGATCCACGGCCTGCGCATCGCTGACGTCGAGCTGGATCGGAAACACTGCGCTGCCCGCCGTCGCCGCCAGCTCCTGAAGTGCCTTGGCGTCGCGATCGACCAGCACGACGCGACGGCCGCTTTCCAGCAGCGCTTTGGTGATGGCGCGTCCCATGCCGCCGGCGGCGCCCGTCAGGACGACAGTCTGGCCAGATTGCTCGGTCATCGCAGCACTCCCATTCCAATCGTTCTCATGCAATGGACCAGCCGCCGTCGATCGGCAGGCTGGCTCCTGTGATGTCGTTTGCGGCGGGACCACAGAGAAAGACGACCATGGCCGCGACGGCGTCCATTTCGATGAAGCGCTGCGTCGGCTGGCGCTCGCCGAGATATTCGCGAGTCACGTCGTCGACCGGACGATTGCTGCTCGATGCCATCGTGGCGATCTTGTTCAGGATCGCCGGCGTCGGCAGCGTGCCGGGGCAGAGCGTGTTGCAGGTGATGCCGCTGCGGGCGGTCTCGATGGCCACCGCGCGGGTCAAGCCGAGAATTGCCGTCTTGGTGGTGACGTAGTCGATGCGGTCCTCGACCGCGCGGCTCGAATAGATCGAACCCATGTTGATAATCCGGCCCCAGCCGCGTTGCTTCATCGCCGGCAGGGCAAGGCGGATCAGGTGGAACGGCGCCGAAAGGTTGACGGCCAGTGCCTGGTCCCATTTCTCGGGCGGGAATTGTTCGATCGCCGAGAAATGCCTGACGACGGCGTTGTTGATGAGGATATCGATGGCGCCGCAGCGGCCGAGCAGGTCCGCCATCATGGCCTCGATTGCCTCGCGACGGGACAGATCGACGCCGGCCGCGATCGCCTCGACGCCGAAGCGGGCGCGGAGATCATCCGCGGCTTGTCTCGGTGCCGCGAGGTCGTGGAGGACAATGTTGGCGCCCGCGCCGGCCAGGCCTTCTGCTACGGCGAGGCCAAGGCCTGCCGCCGCACCGGTCACGAGCGCCCATTTGTCCTTCATCGCCGCAATGCTCCGTTATGCCTTGTCGAGCTCGGCGAAGACTTCCTTCGCGTTCCGGAACGCATCGACACCCGCCGGCACACCGCAATAGATCGCGACCTGCATGAAGACCTCGCGGATCTCCTCGCGGGTCGCGCCGTTGGCGAGCGCGCCCCTGACATGGGTCTTCAGCTCATGCGGGCGGTTGAGCGCGCAGAGCATTGCCAGGTTGAGGAAGCTGCGCGTCTTGCGCGCCAGTCCCTCGCGCCCCCAGACGTAGCCCCAGCAATACTCGGTGGTGAGGTCCTGCATCGGGCGGTTGAACTCGTCCGCGGATGCGATCGCCTTGTCGACGAACTCGTTGCCGAGCACGGCTTTGCGGATTTCGAGACCGCGGTCATAGGTCGCCTTGTCCATGTTGTTCTCCGTTTCCTGTTCGGGCGGGATCAGCTCTTCGGCCAGAACGGTTTGGCCAGCGCGAGCTCGGGCGGGAACACCGTCGCCGGCACGCCGGATTGCCACTGCACGATGGTCATGCCGGCGCCGACGCGGCGGCCTTTCTCGTCGAACTTGATCTCGCCCAGCGGATAATATTTCGAGGGACCGGCATCCATGGTGCGCAGCGCTTCGCCGACGGCGACGCGGTCGGCCTTGCCAGCCTTCTCCAGCGCGTCCTTGATCACCCACATGTCGCCATAGGTGGAGATCGCATTCTGCGTCATCCACGGCTCCTTGTAACGCGTCTTCAATTCAGCGATCAGCGCCTCGTGGCCCTTGGCGCCCCAGCTCGCAACGCAGGTCAAGACGCCCTGGAGCAGTTCGGGGCTGACGGTCTGCAGCATGTCCGGTTCGGCGATGGCGATGCCGAACGAAATAGTCGGCACCTTGCCCTGGCCGAGGCCGAATTCGTTCATCTTCTCGAGCAGCAGTTTTGCGTCCGAGATGACCGTCGGCAGGAAGAAAAGCAGATCGGGTTTTGCCGAGCGGATCTTCTGCACCAGCGACGTCGCATCCGCCAGCGGCGGCGTGAACGTCTCGTCGACGATCAGCTGCAGCTGGTTCTCTGCCAGCAACCCCTCGCGCATCGACTTTGCGGAAGCGATGGACGCCGCGGTGTTGTCGGTGAGGATCGCGACCGTCTTCGGCCGCTTGCCGGATGCCGTCTCCGCCAGCTTGATGATCTGCGGCAACGCCTGACGGGCCTGTGACCCTGCCGTCGCCGAGGTCTGGAACACGTATTTGAAGCCGCGATCCGTGATCAGGTCGGAGTAGGAGAGGGTGAGGACGGGCAGGTTGGCTCGCTCGGTGACCTCGGTCACCGCGAGCGTGAAGGATGACAGATAGGCTCCGCTCGCCGCGACCAGATCGCTCTCCTGCGCCACCATGCGCTGGGCCGCGTTCTTGGCCTTCTCGGTCGTGTCGCCGGAATCGAGCACGACGAGCTTCAGCTTGGCGCCGCCAAGCGCCTTGATGCCGCCCTGCGCGTTGATGTGCTCGACCGCCATCTCGGCGCCCTGACGCATCACTGTGCCCGGGCGGGCATAGATGCCGGAGATCGGCACCAGCAGGCCGACCTTGACCTCCGAGGGTTGCTGGGCCCAGGCGCGGGATGCGATCAGCGTGCCGGTGGCGCCGGCGAGCAGCGTTCGTCGGGTGATCGTGATCTTGCTCATGACAATTCTCCTCCCTGAAAAATCGCGCGAGGCTCTATGATGATTTCTTCGGCCAGAACGGCTGCGCCTGCGCGAGCTCGGGCGGATAAACGGTGACTGGCACGCCCGATTGCCATTGCACGATGACGACGCCGGCGCCGATCCGGCGCCCCTTCTCGTCGAATTTGAGCTGACCGCCCGGATAGTATTTCGACGGACCGGCATCCATGGTGCGGAAGGCCTGTGCGACCGCATTGCGATCGGCCTTGCCGGCTTTCTCCAGCGCTTCCTTCATCAGCCACATGTCGCCATAGGTCGAGATGACGTTCTGCGTCATCCAGGGCTCCTTGTATTTGGTCTTGAGCTCGGCGATCAGGGCTTCGTGGCCCTTCGAGCCCCAGTTGGCGACGATGGTCATGATGCCCTGCACGGTCTCCGGGTTCACGCTCTGGAGCATGTCCGGCTCGGCGATGGTGATGCTGAAGGACACCGTCGGGATCTTGCCCTGGCCGAGACCGAACTCGCTGATCTTCTCAAGCCCGAGCTTGGCGTCCGACACCGCATTCGGCATGAACAGCAGCAAGTCGGGTTTTGCTGAGCGGACCTTCTGGATCAGCGGCGTGGCGTCCGACAGCGGCGGGGTCCAGACCTCCTCGACGAC
Organism: Bradyrhizobium sp. USDA 4354; assembly: GCF_054060315.1. NCBI lineage: Bacteria > Pseudomonadati > Pseudomonadota > Alphaproteobacteria > Hyphomicrobiales > Nitrobacteraceae > Bradyrhizobium > Bradyrhizobium sp. USDA 4354. Next base: position 4,836,435 of record NZ_JBSSDC010000001.1, read on the forward strand.
GAACTGGAGGCCTTCCTGTGCGAACAGCTTTTCCTTCAGCGCCTTGGCCGTGGCAACCGATGTCGCGGTGTTGTCCATCAGCATCGCCACGGTCTTCGGCTTCTTGCCTGAGGCATTCTCGGCGAGCTTCATCAGCGTCGGCAGGCCGAGCTCTGACTGACGGCTCGCGGTTGCGGCGGTCTGGAAAATGTATTTGAAGCCGCGGTCGGTCAGCAGGTCCGAATAGGACAGCGTCAGCACCGGCAGTTCGGCGCGCTCGGTCACCTCGGTGACGGCGAGCGTGAAGGAGGAGAGATAAGAGCCGGTTGCGGCGACCAGATCAGGCTCCTGCGCCACCATGCGCTGTGCCGCGTTCTTGGCCTTCTCGGTGGTGTCGCCGCAGTCTATCACGACCAGCTTCAGCTTGGCGCCGCCGAGCGCCTTGATGCCGCCTTGCGCGTTGATGTGCTCGATGCCCATCTCGGCGCCCATCTTCATCACCTGGCCGGGGCGGGTGTAGATGCCCGATAGCGGCACGATCAACCCGACCTTGATCTCGCCCGGGGCTTGCGCGCGTGCCACGCCGGCAAGGCCAACGGCGGCGGCGCCCGACAGCACGGTCCGGCGCGTCAAGCCTTCCGATCTCTTGCCATTCGATGCCTTGTTCATTTTGTTTACTCCCTGATCATTGTTCTTGGGTTTGTCACATGCCGAGATAGGCCTTCCGCACGCGATCGTCGGCGCGCAGCGTGGCGTTGTTGCCTTCGAGCACGACATGTCCGGCCTCGAGGACGTAACCGCGGTCGGCGGATTCCAGCGCCTCTGCGACGCGCTGTTCGACCAGCAGCATGGTCAACCCGGATTGACGGCGGATCTCGATCAGGCGCTCGAAGATGAAGTCCGCGGTTGACGGCGCGAGCCCCATCGAGGGTTCGTCCAGCATCAAGAGCTTTGGCGAGGAGGCGAGGCCGCGGCCGATCGCGAGCATTTGCTGCTGGCCGCCTGACATCGTGCCGGCGAACTGATTGCGGCGCTCCTTCAGCACCGGCAGCCATTCGAAGATCCGCTCGATATTGGCCGGCCAATCCCGGCGCCCGCTTTCGGTCATCGCGCCCATTTCCAGATTTTCCATCACGGTCAGCGACGGGAAGACCTGGCGGCCCTCGGGGACGTGGGCGATGCCGAGATGGGCGCGCTGTGGCGGCGGCACCGCGAGGAGATCGACGCCGTCGAACGTGATTGCCCCGCCGCTCGGCTTCACGATGCCGGAGATCGTCTTGAACAGCGTGGTCTTGCCGGCGCCGTTGGGCCCGACGATCGCAACGAACTGGCCCGCGCCGACATCGATCGAGACGTCGTTCAGGACGGGCTTGGCCGAATAGCCCGCGCTCAATCGCTCAATTCGCAGCATGGCCCACCCATTTCTTGCCGAGATAGGCCTCGATCACGCGGCTGTCGCGCGTCACGACTTCGGGCAGGCCCTCGGTGATGACGGCGCCGTGGTCGAGCACGAGAAAGCTGTCGACCAGGCGGACCATGGCCTGCATCGTGTGCTCGATGATGGCGATGGTCATGCCGTCGCGTGCGAGCTGCTGGATGACGGCGACGACTTCGTCCGCCTCGCCGTGACCGAGGCCGGCGAGCGTCTCGTCGAGCAGCAGGATGCGCGGCTGGCCGGCGATCGCGCGGGCAAGCTCCATCAGCCGCAGCTCCTTGGTCGAAAGCTCGCCGGCGACACGGTCGGCGACCGCAGAGAGCCCGACACGGGCGACCGCATCGGCGGCAAGCTTGCGTGCCTCCTCGTCGGATCGCGCGCGCACATAGGCGCCCACCACGACATTGTCGAGGATCGACATGCGCAGGAACGGCCGCATGACTTGGAAGGTGCGGCCGATGCCCGCCTCGCAGATCGTGTGCGGCCGCCGGCCGGACATGTTGCGGCCGTCGATCAGCACCTCGCCCTGGCTCGGCTTCAGGAAGCCGTTGAGGAGGTTGAATAGCGTGGTCTTGCCGGCTCCGTTGGGCCCGATGATGCCGAGGATTTCGTTCCTGTGCAACTTGAAGCTGACGTCCTGCACCGCCTTGAGGCCGCCGAAGGAGCGCGAGAGGTTCTTCACCTCCAGCACGACTTCGCCGGTCGCGGCGCGCTGTCGTGAGGCGGGCTTCAGCGCCGTGACGTTGGCGGCCGATGCCACGGGGGCCGCAGCACTAGTCGCCTTGGGGACGAGGCGCTTGCGCAGGAGATCGCGTAACTTCCAGAACAGGCCTTCCGGGGCGAGCAGGATGACGCAGACGATGGCGAAGCCGAAGATCACGCCCTGGATGCCGGGGAAGCGCGCGCCGGCCTCGGCGTGCAGAATCTCGGCGAGCGGGATCAGGATCACCGAGCCGATGACCGGTCCCCAGACCGTGCCGACGCCGCCGAACATCGCGACCGTCAGCGCCTGGGCCGACACCAGCATGCCGAACACCGATTGCGGCGTTACGACGAGCAGCACCTGCGCGTAGAAGCCGCCGATGGCGGCGGCGATAGCTCCGCTCAGCGTGATCGCGCGCAGTTTCCAGGCCAGGGTGTTGATCCCGGCTGCCTCGGCCGCAGCCTCGTTCTGCTTGATCGCGAGCAGCGCCATGCCGAAGCGGGACCGCTCGATCACTTGCGTCAGCACGATGGTGGCAAGCATGATTGCGAGCCCCAGCAGCGTGTAAACGTGAGGATCGGCGAACTGCATGTAGGCGATCGGCGCATCGCGCTTGATCGGAAGCGTCACCTCCTGAAAGCCGAGCCACTCGAACACGTAGAGAATGGCGAGCGGGTAGGCCAGCATCGCGAGGGCGAAGTAGTGGCCCTGGAGGCGGAAGGTCGGAAATCCGATGAGCAGCCCGGCGATGCCGCCGAGCATGGCGGCGACCGGGATCAGCAGCCAGGGAGAGATGTTGAAATAGATCTGGCCGAGCGCGGTCGCATAGGCGCCGATGCCGAAGAACGCGGCGTGGCCGAACGAGATCAGGCCGGTATAGCCGCTGAGCAGATTCCAGGATAGCCCGAACACCGCCCACACCGGCACCAGCGTCAGGATCAGCTGGTAGTAGGAGTTGGTCACGCCGAGCGAGAGCGCGGCATAGGCGAGCGTGAAGAGCAGGGGAGGCAGAAAGGAACGCATCCGGAGCATGGTCACGTCCTCTCCACCATCCGCCCGAAGAAGCCTTGCGGGCGGAAGAAGATGATGAGGAGAAAGACGGCGAAGATCGCGGCGTTCTGCAATTGCGTCGGCAGGATCAGCGTCGACATCTGCTGCACGAGGCCGATCGTCATGCCTCCCCAGAAGGCGCCGATGATGCTGCCCATGCCGCCGAGCACGACGCCGGCATACATGACGATGACGTATTCGAGGCCGACGAAGGGGTGGAACGGATAGTTGGTGGCGAGCAGGCCGCCGGCAATCGCGGTGATGCCGCAGCCGAGCGCGAAGGCGGTGCGATGCGCGCGGTCGACGTCGATGCCCATATAGGTTGCGGCCGTCGGGTTGTCCGCGGCGGCGCGGAGCGACTTGCCGATCCGGGTCCGCGTGATCAGCAGCGAGAGCAGGATCATCATGACCAGCGAAACGATCATATCGATGCTGCGGGCCTTGTTGAGGAAGATGCTCATGTCGAACAAGGGACCGAGCTCCCAGGCCGAGCTCGACAGCGGCGTGCGGATCGAGGCCAGCACGGAGCCGAACACGATCAGGCCGCCGTTTTGCAGGATCAGCGCGATGCCGAGCGTGAGAATGAGCTGGGCGTAGTGGCCTTCGCCTTCGAGCGAGGCGGTGCGCGTCCCTGACACGTGCGAAATCAGCGTCCGATGAACGAAATAGCCGAACACGGCGAGCACGGGCCCGGCCAGGAGGATGGCGACGAAGGGTCCGACCGTATTGCCAAACACCGCCTGCACGCCGGCGGCGGTGAAGAGATAGAAGGCGGTGTACATGCCGAGCATCATGAAGTCGCCATGGGCGAAGTTGATCACCCGCATGACGCCGAAGATCAGGCCGAGCCCGACACACATCAGGCCGTAGACGGCGCCGATCAGAAGGCCCGCGGCCAGTGCTTGCAGGAATCCTTCCATCAGCTCCGCCTCCGCGCAGCGCCTGCACCGGCTGCTGACGATGCTACGTTGGTCTCCAAGTCGACCATGTTTCCCCCATACTCTCCGGCACTTCTTATGATGCCGATCGTAAAGTCCGTTCCGTTATGTCCAGGCGGCACTGCGCGGCGATGATTCCGGCATCGTCGAGCTGTTCGCAGTCATCGATGAAATGCTCGAGCCGATGTGCGCGGTCCTCGCCGAGCACGCGACTAGCGGAGCTGCGGAAGCGTGCGCGAATGTCTGAAGGCGTTGCGGCGATGACGTCGGGCAAGGCGTGCCGGATGGTCCGGCCGTCGCGCAGGTGCACGGTCACATCCGCGCCCTGCTTTCCGGGGAAGGCGGCGGTGAAGCCGGGGTCTGCCTTGAGGTCGGTGACCGCAACCAGGCGGACGATGTCGGCGTCATCGAGTTCCGCGTAGTTCTCGTCCTCGATCTCACCCCGCACCAGGGTCGCGGCGACGCTGAAGGGAATGCTCATCTTGGCCTGGAGTGCGTTGCGATAGGGCCCTCTTGAATCGCAACCGGGATAGCGAACGGCGGCATCTGGCGCGCAGATGACAACGCGATCGATTTCGTCGGCGCCGGCAAGCTCGTGCGAGACGCGAAGCGCGGCCTGTGCCGCGGTCTGTGCGAAATTGCAGGCGGGAACCGGCTTGTTGTAGACGGCCATGATTTCGCATTCGCCGTTCGGGAAGAGAGCGATGCTGTCGGGCGCGGCCTGGCGGCGATAGGCGGCGAACAGACCAGCCTCGCCTTCGAGGATCGTCTCCGAACCGAACGCGCCCGCTGCGGCAAGGCCAACCGCCTTGATCGCATTGCTGGCGGCAAAACCCGGGTGAAAATACATGTCCGAGCCGCCGGCATGCGGCCACTCGTTGAGACCGCTGGACGTATTGGCCGCGATCGCGATGGCACTGGTCGCCTGGTCCTCGGACAGGCCGAGCGAAAAACTTCCCGCGAGCGCGGCGCCCAGAGGGGCCACGAGGCCGGTCGGGCGGTAGAGGCGAGCGAGATCCGAGGTCATCAGCGCGCGGCCGATCCGCGCGCCGGTCTCATAGCCGATGATGGCGGCCGCGAGCAGCCTGGCGCCGTGCAGCGGCGTTTGTTCCGACAGCGCGAGCAGGGCAGGCCAGATCACGACGCCGTGGTGTGCGATGCTCGCGGCATGCATGTCTTCGCGCACGAGACCATGTCCCATGACGGCATTGGCGAAGGCCGCGTCGGCAGGGGACGAGAGTTGCGACGTGCCGATGATCGTTGCGCTGCCGCCTCCTTGCGCGATCGCAACCGCCTGGCGGCTCCAGGGATGCTGGCCCGCCTCGAACGCGCAGGAGAGAAAGTCGAGCAGGCAGAGCTTTGACTTGGCCACGACCTCCGGCCCGAACTCTCCGAGGTCCAGCGCAAGCACGCTCCGCGCCATCTGGCGTGCGAGCGATATTTTGCCTGAAACGGTCGGGCCGATCTTCATCGCGGAGCGTTCTCCCTGAAGGTGTGCGCAATCAGCCCCGCATCTCGACGCCGGCCCACTCCTCGAGCACCTTGGCGATCGAGGTGAAATCGGACGAAGCGCCGTACTTGGCATTGGTGATCGCGAGCATCTGCCGCACGACCGCGCCGCAGACCATCGGCACGCCCATGGCCTCGGCTTCGTCCACGCACAGGCGGACGTCCTTGTAGGAAAGACCGGTGGTGAAGCCGAAATCGAAAGTGCCGGGCAGCACCGCGCGGGGGAATTTGTCCTCGGAGGCGCTGTTGCGGCCGCTGCTGGCGTTGATGATGTCGATCAGCACCTTGGCGTTGACGCCGCCCTTGACGCCCATCGCGACGGCTTCCGACGTGATCACCAGGGCCGCCGCCGCCATCAGATTGTTGGCGAGCTTGGCGGTTTGCGCCACGCCGGGCTTGTCGCCGGTGTAGAACAGCTTGCCAAAGTTCTTCAGGATCGGCTGCACGGTCTCAAAGATCATCTGCGGACACGACACCATCACGGCCAGCGTACCGTTGACGGCGCCCTTGATGCCGCCGCTCACGGGCGCATCGACCAGCGTCATTCCCTTGGCTTTCAGGCCTTCCGCAACGAGCTTCGCCGCGCCGGGCCCAGAAGTCGACAGATCGATGACGATCTTGGCACGGCTGCCGCTGCTGATGCCGTCCTGGCCGAGCGTGACGGTCTTGACGATGTCGGGGGTCGGCAGGCTGGCAAGCACGATGTCGGCGCGCGACGCGACCTCGGCCGGCGATTTGCCGAGCAGCGCGCCGCGCTTGACCAGCGGCTGGGTTGCCTCGGCCTGCGTGTCAAAGACGACGAGCGAATAGCCCGCGTCCATCAATCGTCCCGCCATGGGGCCGCCCATGCGGCCCGTGCCGATCACGCCGAGCGTTTCTCCCGCCATCGTTCACTCCCTGTCGCGCGGTCCCGTGACGGGTGCGCCTTCTTGATCTTGTCGTTGTTCTTTCGCCCGCCGGCCGTGCCGACCGCCGTCGTTGCGGCGACGGGATCCGGCGCCAGCGGGCCGGATTGTTATGATTGTCAGACAAGCTGTCAAGCATAACATTTGGGTCGACAGTTTGCCGCGGATCGGCATAAGGTCGAAAGAAAACGAGGAAGACGTCGCGCGTGCCGCAAGATCCGATTCCGAGTGTGAGCAAGACGCTCGCCGATTTCGTCGCTGCCTCGTCATGGGCCGACGTGGAGGCGCAGAGCCGTGAGGCGCGGCGCTCGATTCTCAATTTCTTCGCGACGGCGCTGGGTTCGGCACGCGATCCGGTGGTCGAGGCCGCGATGCGGACCTTGTCTCCGTTCAGCGGCGCCGCGACAGCGACGGTCATCGGCCATCCCGAGCGAATGGATGCGTTGTGCGCCTCGTTTCTCAACGCCATCTCGGCGAATCTGCTCGACTTCGACGACACCCATCCCGACACGATCATTCATCCGGCAGCACCGGTTGCAGCTCCCGTCCTGGCGCTTGCGGAGACGCGCAGGATGTCGGGACGCGAGGTGCTGACGGCCTTCATCCTCGGTGTCGACGTGGAGTGCCGGATCGGCAATGCGGTCTCGCCAGGTCATTACGCGCGCGGCTGGCACATCACCTCGACCTGCGGAATATTCGGCGCGGCGGCCGCAAGCGCGAGGCTGCTGGGCCTGCCGGCGGAGGGGATTGCCAATGCGATCGGAATTGCGGCGAGCCAGTCGGCCGGCAATGTCGAAAACCTGCCCAGCGCCGCCAAGAATGTCAGCGTGGGCAACGCTGCGCGCAATGGCTTGTTTGCAGCGCTGCTTGCGCAGCAGGGCTACGAGGCGGCCCCCCGCGCGATCGAAGGTGCTCTCGGCTGGGCCCGGACCATGGGAGATGAACTCGATCAGTCGCAGCTGTTCGATGGTCTCGGCAAGAGCTGGGAGATCGCGAAGAATACCTACAAACCCTATCCCGCAGGAATCGTCTTTCACGCGGTTATCGACGCCTGCCTCCTGCTGCGGGAACGGATCGCTGGACGGATTGACCAGATCGAGTCGGTGATCGTGCAGGGCTCGGCGCTGCTGCTCGCCCGCGGCGATCGCCCCGTCAACAACCAGCGCGATGCGCGCGTCAGTATCCATCATTGCGTGGCCTGCGGACTGCTGCTCGGCACGGCCGGAGTCGCCGAGTTCGCCCGAGAGACAGTGGTCCGGCGCGATATCGCGCTATTCCGGCAGAAGGTGAGGGCGGAGCTGGACAGCGAGATGCCCGATGGTGCCGCGCGCGTCACCTTGCGTCTTTTGTCCGGTGAGGTTCTCACCGAGACCGTCATCTCACCGCGCGGCAGCCAGGCTGCGCCGCTCGAAGATCGCGACATCGAGGCCAAGCTGCGCGACGGCGTGCGGAGCGGTCGCAGCGACTGGGACGCGGAACGTGTCATCGACGCGATCTGGCGGCTCGACGCGACGGATGACGTCGCCAATCTCCTGCAATCGCTGCGGCCGCCATCGGCGTCGCGCCACACAGCTTCCAACCCTCACTAGGATCTCTCAAGACCGGAAAGGACGACCATGAGCAAGACTGAACTGTTCGAGAAGGGCCTCAAAGTCCGCAAGGAAGTGCTCGGCGAGGACTACGTCAACAAGTCGATCGCAGGCGCCGACGAGTTCACGCGCACGATGGCGGAATGGTCGACCGAGTTCTGCTGGGGTGCTCTGTGGACCCGGCCCGGCGTCGACCGGCGCACGCGTTCGATCGTCAATCTCGCGATGCTTGGTGCACTGAACCGGCCGCACGAGCTGAAGCTGCACGTCAAAGGCGCCCTGAAGAACGGCCTGACCAAGGAGGAGATTAAGGAGATCCTGCTCCAGGTCGCCGTCTATTGCGGCGTTCCCGCCGGCATCGACGCCTTCCGCAACGCGCGCGAGGCCTTCAACGAGGTCGACGCGGGGTCCTGAAGGCCCGCCGCTTGATTGGAGAGCTCCATGGCTGACCCGGAATACGAGCTCTTCGCCATCCGCTACGCAACACGGGAGGCCCGGCGGAGCGAGCACTTCATCGGCGGCGACCCGCATGACGGGCCGATGCCGATGGACTATTTCATGTGGCTGGCGAGGGGAGGCGGGCGCATCTTCGTCATCGACACCGGGTTCAACGCCGAGATCGCGAAGCAGCGCAGGCGGACGTTCCTGCGCTGCCCGGTGGAGACGCTGCGCGCATTCGATATCGACCCGGCCGACGTCGAGGATGTGATTCTCACGCATCTGCACTACGACCATGCCGGCAATTTCGACCGGTTTCCGAATGCGCGGTTTCACCTCCAGGAGCGCGAGCTCGCCTATGCCACCGGTCGCTACATGCATTATCCGAGGCTGTCGCATTCGTTCGAGGTCGAGGATATCTGCGGGATCGTACGGCTGAACTACGCACGCCGCGTGCTGTTCTACGATGGCGACGCCGAGATCGCGCCCGGGCTGACGGTCCATGCGGCCGGCGGCCACTCAGCCGGTCTTCAATTCGTCCGCGTCAACACACGCCGCGGCCCCGTCGTGCTCGCCTCCGACGTCAGCCATTTCTACGAGAACATGACCAGCGAGCGTCCGTTCACGACGGCGTTTCACGTCGGCGACATGCTGGTTGGCTTCGACAGGCTGCGCGCCGCGGCGCCTGACGCGGACCATATCGTTCCCGGTCATGATCCGCTCGTCATGAACCTCTACCCGGCGCCAAGCCCGGAGCTGAATGGGATAGCAGTTCGCCTCGACGTGGCGCCGGCCGCGGGCGCTTAGGAGAAAGGTCTCCAGCGAACGCCGGCGTGACCGCGCGTAGCGAGTTCCAAGTCCGCCTCTGCACCGCAGTGGTTCGGAACCAAAGCCTTCGCATTCGCATTCGCATTTGATCGCCGAATGCGCTTGAGGGTGGAGGACGATGAGGGACAGCACGTCGGACGTGGCCGACATCAGGGAGGCCGTTCACCTCTGCATTGACATGCAGAACATTTTCGCCCCCGGTGGTCTGTGGACGACGCCGTGGATGGAACGGGTACTGCCGGCGATCGTCTCGATCGTTTCGCGCCACCAAGCTAGAACCATCTTCACGCGCTTCATCACGCCGCAGGATCCGGAAGATCGTCCCGGCCAGTGGCGGAGCTATTTTCATCGCTGGAGCCAGGCCACGCGCAGGCATCTGCCGCCATCCGCACTCGAGCTCGTGCCCGCGCTGACCAAGTTCGTTCCGCCGGCTGCCGTCATCGACAAGCCGGCCTACTCCGCGTTCAGCAATCCCGCCCTCGCGAGCCTGCTGGTCGAAAAGAACGTCGGTACCGTCGTGGTATCAGGCGCAGAGACGGACGTCTGCGTGCTCTCGACGGTCCTGAGCGCCGTCGATCTCGGCTTCAGGGTCGTCATCGTCGAGGACGCGCTGTGCAGTTCGTCCGATGTCGGGCACGATGCGCTCATGACGATGTATCGCACCCGCTTCCACGGCCAGGTCGATCTGGTGACGGCGGACGAGCTGGCCGAGTTCTGGCGGGAGTAGGTTGCGAAGCGGGATACGATCCGCAATTTCCAAGGCGCGCAACGCGCCTCTGGCGCCCTCGACGCGTGTCAAGCGACCGCGACACCGGCTGTCGCCAACTTTGCGTATGGTGGCCGCGCATCGTTCGCGCCGGATCGAATGCTCAGATAGGCCGGGTCGAAGCCGGCGAGCCGGACCAGGCCCGGCCAGTCCGTGATCGCCAAGGTCTTGCCTTGCCATTGTAGCAGATTGCAGCGGCGCAGCTCCTGGATGGTGCGGTTGGCATGGACCGGGGAAATGCTACAGGCCGCAGCAAGGTCGGACTGGGTGAAGGGCGAGGACAATCTGAAATCCTTGGCGAGCCCGACGATTTGCAGCCGAACGGTGATCTCGCAGAGCAGATGTGCCACGCGCGTCAATGCGTCCCGGCTGCCGAGATTCACCGTCCAATTGCGCTGGATGGCATGGTCGGCAAGCAGCATCAACAGCATCGCATGTGACATCGCCGGCGAACGCGCCGCGACTTCGCGAAAGAAGCGGTGTGGCACGAGCGCGACGATGGCGGGGCCGAGCGCGACCAGATTGCCGTCGATGCGCGGGCGATGGAGGGTGTACAGATTGGCGATGTCGCCGGGGACGCAGATCGCGGTGATCTGGCCATCTGCGCTTTCGTGATTCTGCCAGGACAGATACCCCTGGAGCAGCAGGGAGCATTGCGTGGCCTCATCGCCGTGTCGCAGGATGGTCTGATGGGCGCCAAAATGCGCAATGCTGCTCGGCATATCCGCAAGCAGATCGAGATCGTCGGCGGTCAATTCGACAAGGCTCGTCAGGCGATCGGCGAGTTTCGAGAAAGCAAATCCTGCCTGCATGTGATGTCCGATGACCAGCCGCCCGGGTCCGACTTTGACCGAGAAGGACGGCAAGAGGCATTAACCTTTGATACGTTTGCTCCGGTGCAGCGAAGCGCCCGGATAAAGACGTGTCGTATTGTTCATTGTTCCTATTGATCTGGGCGCAGCGGCATCTGCCGAGCAGGAACAGCCAAGGTTCGTGTCCGTTACTGGACGGGTGGTCCGGTGGAGGAAACGGAAAGCGGATGCGCGGGCGCTTCTGGCTGCTGTCGGCAATCCTCGTCGCGTGCGCAGTCGCTGCGGGGGTATGGTTCATCACCGCGCCGGAGCGCTTCGGTTCGAGCAAGACGGAGGCCGTGTCTGACACGGCTGGCGACGTCGAGCACGGCAAGCTCGTGTTTGCGGCTGGCGATTGCGCCTCCTGCCATGCATCGCCGGGCCAGTCCGATCGTCTGCGCCTTGGTGGTGGACTCGCCCTGGCGTCCCCTTACGGGACTTTTCGCGCGCCCAACATTTCGACGGACCGAGTCGACGGCATCGGGAACTGGACCGCCCAGAATCTCGCCAATGCGCTGCTGCGCGGCGTGTCTCCGGACGGAAGCCACTATTATCCGGTCTTTCCCTACGCGAGCTTCACGCATATGCGTCCTGAGGACGTGCGAGACTTGATGGCTTATTTGCGGACGCTGCCGGCGGTGAAGGGACGTCCGCCGGACCATGAGCTCAATCCGGTATTCGGCATTCGCCGCTTCGTCGGGGTCTGGAAGATGCTGTACTTCAAGCCGGGCCCGATCGCACCGGATCCGGCGCATGACGAAAAATGGAATCGCGGTCGCTATCTCAGTGAGGCGCTGGCCCATTGCGCGGAGTGCCATTCCTCCCGCGACATCTTCGGCGGCATCAAGGCGAGTACACGCTATGCTGGCGGACAGGACCCCGTCGGTACCGGTTTCTATCCCAACATCACGGCCGCGCGCCTCGGCGACTGGTCGGAAGCGCAATTGGCGGCGATGCTGAAAACGGGGATCACGCCAAATCACGGCCGGGTCGGGTCGTCCATGGCCGGCGTCGTCACCAACACGGCGATGCTGCCCGAGAGCGACCGCCAGGCGATTGCCGCCTTCGTGAAATCATTGCCGGCGCGGCCGACGCCCAATCCCTGAACGTCTCACTGCGCATAAAGGTAAGCCGCAATATCGCGCGCCTCGGCTTCAGTGATACCGGTCGCGGGCATTGCCGTCCGGGGTGAGAAGGCCTGTGGTGTCACGATCCACTGGACCAGATTGCCCGGCGCGTTGGCCGCAACGCCGGCGATGTAGACGCGCGTCCTGAGATCGGCGAGGGACGCACCGACCTGGCCGTCGCCGCCGGGAATGCCTGGGATGGTATGGCACCCCGCGCAGCCGTAGCGGCGGATCAGCGCCGGCGCGCGGGCCGGATCGCCGCCGGTCATGGCGCGGGCGATGCTTTCATTTTGCCGGCGCTCACTGCGCGCGAGGCCGGCCGCGACCGCCGCGGCGAGAAGGCTCGCCACTCCGATCGCCAGCGCCGCCCAACTAGAGCGCGTGAAGCGCATCGGCTCGCTCCCTGTCTTGGCCGGCCCGCCGGATCCAGAGCGCGATCAGCGCGAGGGCCGCGCCGGCATAGATCGTTCCCGCCGGCACCCACATGATGATGCCGGCCAGTTGCTGGTCCTCGAGCGGCGTCAAGCCCCAGGCCGCTGCGGCATCGGCTTGCTGCCGATAGAGGAGGTGCGGGGCCAGTGCCATCAGCGCACCGAGGATGCTCGTGTGCAGCATGGTGACGAAGACATGCCAGGCAGCGCTGCCGATTTGGCTGCGTCGGAACACCGACCACCAGAACAGGATCGCGGTCAGGAAGAAGCTCAGATGCTGTGCCCGGTGCAGGAGGACATTCTCGACCGCGGCATCGAACAGTGCCGGCGCGTGCCAGGCCCAGATCGCGATCCCATGCAGCAGCGTGGCGTTGCCGCCGGTGCTCAGCCAAGTCCAGAGCCGCGTGGCGAGGGGATGACGCATCGCGCGGCCGATCGTAAGTCGCGCCCGGCGCGGGAGGCACCAAAGCAACGATCCGACAGGACGCGAGATCACAAGCAGCGGTGCCGCCACGGCCATCAGGATCTCGTGCTCGATCATGTGGAACGAGAGCAGGCGCTCGCCGAGCCAATGCAGCGGCGACACCGTCGCGGCTGCCAGCGTCAGCCAGCCTGCGCCGCAGACGACGTCCTGCGCGATGCGTTTGCGGCCCTTCCGTGCCAGCACCAGCCTGCCGATGCCGTACATGAGGCCGAAAAGCACTAGTGGCGTGACAATCCACGGGTCGAGCGTCCAGCTCGGCGCCGCTGTCTGCGGAGCCGAACCATGGGCATAGACCGCGTGCGGTATCGACCAAGCGATCGCGGCGATGGTTATTTTTCGCATCCGGTCAACACCATTGCAGCGACGCCCTGCATCAGCAGGGCGAAAGTGAAGAGGCCCGCGGAGAGCGCACTCACGGCGCTGCCGAAATCGGCATTGCACCGGTGTCCGTCGGTATCGCCGATCACCCGCCGCGGGGACAGCCACGATGCGAGGCCCGACGCCGTCGTGAGCGCCGCACCGATGAACGAAGTGATGGCCGAGGCGTGCAGCTGCGAGCGGCAATCGGCATAAAGCAGGATCTGCCCGAGCTGCATGTTCGCGGCCCAGACCAGCGGCGCGAGCCAGAGGCCCGCCCAGACCGAGAGATGGGTGAGGAGCTTTGACGCGCTCATAGCCGTGCCAGCCAATAGATGCAGCCATAGATCGGAAGCCAGGTCGCCACGACAAAGTTCCAATACATGACGTTGTCCTGGACGTCGCCGAACCTCCTTGGGCTCCGGCCGTGCCGCGTGAACATCAGCGTCGCCAACACCAGCGTATCGACGAGATCGGTGATGATGTGGCTGGTGTGAAGGCCGAGCAGGGTCCAAACCACCGAGCCGTAGGCGTTGCTGTCCCAGCTGACCTTGAGGGCGGGGAATTCGAAGATGCGCACGATCAGCGGGACGATGCCGACGATCGACATGATCACCATCCCGAGTCGTACCTTGCGCAGGTCCTGCTGCTCGGCCCAGCGCGAGAGCAGCATGTTGGGGACGAGACTGGCCAGCAGGATCAACGTCATGAGCGTGCCCGGGAGTAGATCGGGTGGCGGCGAATTGATCGGCCAGGCCGTCGCCAGGCTCATCAGGTAGAGATAGACGGCGATGGCGAGCGCGAAGCCGGTACCTTCGATCAGCATGAAAGCGAGTGTGCCCCACCAGGTGACGCTCGCGGTGCCGACCCCGTGCCGTGGCAATTTGCCGAAATCAAGCACGATCTTCTCTCTCATGCCTCGTCCTCCGGCGTAGCCTTGGGCCAGAACCAGCCGATCAGCGCGACCGCGACGGGGATGGAGCCCCACACCACGGCCCACGGCGAGAAGATCGACCAGATCAGCATGATCGTGGTCGCAATCGCCGCCCACAGGGGCCAGATGGAATTCTGCGGTGAGGCTTCGCGCGCCTGCGGTTCGGCGGTTGCCAGCGTGGTCACGATCAGTTCGCGGCGATCGGTGCGCAAGCCATCGGCGACGCGGAGGGTGTCGCGGTCGTCCCACAGCGGGTGCAGACTGACGACGACCGGGATCATCGCAAAATTGTGGCTCGGGGGAGGGGATGTCGTGGCCCATTCCAGCGTCGGCGCATCCCAGGGATTGTCTGCCGCAATCTCTCCGAGGCGCGCACTCCGGATAGCATTGACGAAGAACAGCAGGAAACCCGCTGTAAGGATCACTGCACTGAGGCTGACGAACAGGTTGAGCCCGTGCCAGGGCAGGTCGGGCTGATAAGTGTAGATGCGGCGCGGCATGCCCTCGAGCCCGAGGATGTGCATCGGAAAGAACGTCGCGTTGAAGCCAGCGAAGATCAGCCAGAATGACCACTGCCCGAGTGTTTCGCTCATCATGCGTCCGGTCAGCTTGGGAAACCAGTAGTGGATGGCGCCAAGCAACGGAAACACGGCGCCCCCGATCAGCACGTAGTGAAAATGCGCGACGACGAAATAGGTGTCGTGCACCTGGGTTGTCGAACGGTACGGACGCGACCATCACGCCGGTCAATCCGCCGATGACGAAGGTGACGATGAAGCCGATGATGAAGAGCAGCGGGCTCTTGAACACCGGCCTGCCGTCCCACAGCGTCGCAAGCCAGCAGAAGACCTGGATGCCGGCGGGGATCGCGATCGCCATGCTGGAGGCTGTGAAGAAGCTGTCGCCGAGCCGCGGCAGTCCTGCCACGAACATATGATGCACCCACAGTCCGAAGGCGAGGATGCCCGTCGCGATCAGCGCCATCACCAGGCCGAGATAGCCGAAGGCCGGCCGCCGCGCGAACGGCTCGATCATGGTCGACACCATGCCCGCGGCGGGCAGGAAGATGATGTAGACCTCGGGATGACCGAAGAACCAGAACAGATGCTGCCAGAGCAGCACGTCGCCGCCCTCGGCTGGATTGTAGAAATGCGTGCCGACGAGGCGGTCGAGGATCAGGCTGGTGCTCAGGAGCACGATCGCCGGCATCGCCATGATGACGAGGAACGACGTCACCAGCATGGCCCAGACGAAGACCGGGATGCGGTCGAGCGTCATGCCGGGCGCACGCTGCTTGAAGATGGTGACGACCAGCTCGACTGCGACCGCGAGCGCGGAGATTTCGGTGAAGGTGATCATCTGGGCCCAGATGTCGGCCCGCTTGCCGGCGCCGTATTGCGGGCCGGACAGCGGTACATAGGCAAACCAGCCCACGTCAGGCCCCATGTCGAGCGCGAACGCGGTCCAGAGCAGCGCGCCGCCGGCAAGATAAATCCAGTACGAGAAGGCGTTCAGGCGCGGGAAAGCGATGTTGCGGGTACCGACCATCAGCGGCACGAGATAGATCGCCACTGCTTCCATCACGGGCACGGCGAACAGGAACATCATATTCGCACCGTGCATCGTGAAGATCTGGTTGTAGCGATCGGGTCCGAGCAGGCGCGCCTCGGGCTGCGCGAGCTGAATTCGCATCAGGGCGGCGAGCACGCCGCCAAGGGCAAGGAAGACGAAGGCGGTGAAGATATAACGGCGGCCGATGATCTTGTGGTCCACGGTCGCGAGCGCCCCCCAGGGGCCGGATGGGGTCTTCCATGTCTCCGCCAGCGAGTCGGTCAGGTGCGTGCGCTCTCCATCGACATCGCGCCTATCGGGCGCTGTAGCAGGACGAATCATTTCAGGCTCGCCAAATATGCGGACACTGCGCGCAGCTCGTCGGGCGTCAACGGCACCATCGGCATGTTGTTGCCGGGCTTGATGGTCTGGGGATCGGCGATCCAGGCCGCGAGCGAGCCGCGTGTGGTCTCGAACACGCCGGCGGCGATGGTGCGGCGGCTGCCGACATGGGTGAGTTCGGGCCCGGTGGTGCCGACCGCGGCGGTGCCGCGAATGGTGTGGCAGGCCGCGCAGGGCTTGGCCAGGAATGTCTGCAATCCCGTGGCGGTCTCCTCATCGGCGGGCTGCGCCGCCGCCTGCCGCTGTGCAGTCGCCCATTTGTCGAAAGCGTCCTGCGGCTCGGCAATCACCAGCAGCGCCATATGGGCGTGCTGCATGCCGCAGAACTCGGCGCATTGACCACGGTAGATGCCGGCGTGCTCGGCGCGGATGGTGAGCTCGTTCGGACGGCCGGGAACGAGATCCTGCTTGCCGGCGAGGCTCGGGACCCAGAACGAATGGATCACGTCGAGGCCTTCGAGCTTGAGACGCACCTTGCGGCCGACCGGAATGTGGATCTCGTTGGCGGTCTCGAACCGGCTTGCGGGATCGGGGCCGACATACTCGAGGCCCCACCACCATTGCAGGCCGCGCACCCGGATCGTCAGATCGTCCTGTCCCGCGACGGTGAGCGCGCGCGTCGCGACGAAGCTCATGATGGTGAAGGTGCCGATGATGAGAACGGTGGCGACGACGGCACCGGTGACGGCAATGGTCATTCGTCGCTCGCGTCCCGGTTCGGGAGCCGCCGGCCGCGCATCGCGGCTCCGCCACAACGCGGCGATCAGCGCGACCATCACCAGCATCCAGACCACGGAGCAGACCGCGACGATCAGGATGATGAGGTGCTTCAGGCTGATCGCCGAGGTGCCGTAGACGTCGAGCGCGGATTGCCAATTGCCCGCGCAGCCGGCGAGCGGCGCGGCGAGCATTGCGCTCGAACAGGCTCTGCGGGCGGCGCGGATCACGGCGTCGGTCCCTGATCCGGATGGACGGGCGAGGGGCCTTCATCGAACAACAGCTTTGCCGGCGCGCGGTTCTCGGCGGGCCGGGTCTGCTTCTCGTCGTTGCGGCTCGGCGCGGCGGTCTTGCCTTCGTAGGAGCCGATCGCCTGTACATAGCCGGCGAGCTGCCAGATCTGATCCGTCGTCATCTTGTTGCCGAACGCAGGCATGCCGTGCGGCCGCCCATCGCGGATCGAGGCGAAGATCGAGACCATCTCCGGGCCGTAGGACCACCAGCCGTCGAGGAAGCCGGGGCCGCTGCCGCCCTGGCCGTCGCCATGACAGCTCTTGCAGCCGAACCACGCATAGAGCCGCTTGCCCTGGCTGAGATTGTAGGCGTTGACCTCATACGGCTTGCCGAGCACGAAATAGACGTCCGGCGGGGCGCCGCTGATGCGGTTCGGCATCAGCGCTACTCTGTCGAGCGCATCTGCGATCGGCGGATCGATCCGCAACTGCCGCTCTTCCCGCTGGCATCCCGCCAAAGCGGTTGCAAGACCAAGGAGAACGCCGGCCATCCGTTGCATCTGATCGCTTGAATTCAGGGAGCCACAATCCTCAATCGGTTCGCCGATCCAAGGTTCCTCGCGCTCAATTGACGTTGTCGCCGAGCATGTTGCGAACGGCGGTGGTGACGGCGGCAAGGCCGCTCGTGCCGTGCATCAGCGCGATCTCGCCCTGCTGCTCGTGGCGAATGGCGTGCGCCATGATGCGCAGGCGCAGATCGCCGCGGCTGTGCCACATCTGGTCCGCCATCTTGACCGCGCCACGGTGATGCCTGCTCATCGTCTCGACGAACAACTTGTCGAACTGGTCCGGCGGCGCGGTCTTGACCTGTCGCATCTCGGTCGGCGTCAGAAAGCCCGGCATCGCCGCACGCTCCTCTGTGCTGCAATCGGGCATCTCCGTGTCGAACCAGCTCAGCCACCAATTCTCGAAGATGCGGTTCTCGCCGGTCTGGCTCGCGACCATCAGCATCGCGAGCTTTCGCAGATGCGGGTCTTGCGCGCGCTCCGCGGCCGTCCGCGCCAGCTCGATGCCCTGGGTGTGATGCGTGGTCATGTGACGGATGTAAGTCTGGTCGTGATCCCTGTCGCGGCCCAGCCATGGCGGCTCGTAGCCACGATTGCCGAACAAAGCGATCGCCCCGAGCACCGCCATCACGGCCACCGCGCCGGTCGTCCACATATTGGTGAACCGCACGTCGCTGTCAGGCGCATTCCCGGCTCTCCAGCGCAGTCGGGCGAACAGGGGATACATCACGGCCGAGGAGCCATGGACCAGCAGCCCGATCCAGTAGGGCTGTTGCAGCGTGAACAGCGGCTGCCAGAACGGAAACAGCGGCACCAGCACGAACCATTCCATGCTGGAAGAGAACACGGCCCAGGGCAGCGCCAGCAGCAGGATCGTCACCGGCCGCAAGTCGGCGGTCCAGCGCCCGAGCACGCCGAAGAAGAACAATGCCCAGGAAAAATCCGCCCATTGGTGAAAGGCGATCCCGGTCAGGATCGCGCTCCAGGATGGCTCGCTGCTGATGGCCCAGTCGCGCGCAGGGATGGCGGCGACCGTCATCCAGTCGACCGCGGCATCGCGGCCGATGCGGGCAGCGAAAAGCTGGCTGACGATGGTCGAGAAAGTGCTGCTGATCAGGCCGAGTTCGGCCGCGGCGATCCAGCGCGAACGTCGCCGTTCGCCGGTGGTGCGCCGCGCCCCGCGGGCAAGCGCCGGTCGCGGCTCCGCGTTCACGTCAACTGCTTGAGCTTCTTCAGCGGATTGAGCTTGCTCGGCTTGTCCTGTTCGTCGCGCCCGCGCTCGGCTTGCGCCTTGCCGTCATCGTGCAGATCCTGGTCGCCGATGATCTCGCCGACAGCCTGCTTGGTCTTGCCGGCGATCCGCTGCTGAAGACCCTTGGTCTTGCCCATGAGCTGCCTCCGATATGTCCTGCCGCCGGGCCGACGCCGCTACCCCGGCGCCTGAAGGGGGCATGAGCGCCGGGGCTGCGGTTTCGTCCAAATTGCTTCCGGCGGCGGGGGGAAGACGCCGGGAGCGTTGATGAGACTCTTCGGGACGCGGATGGTTCCTCCGGGCCGTCACCTCGGTTCGAGCGCGATAATCACGCCTTCGTTGCCTCGGAGCAGGATGGAAGCGTCCGGCAATGGCTCGGGCGGCCGGTCCAGCTGCGTCGACATCACGAGGCGGCCGCGACCCTGCCAGTGCCATGTCCGTGGTTCAGCCGCGATATTGAGCGCGACCAGAACCTCGCTGCGGCCGTCCGTCCGCCTGTAGGCAAGGACATCGTTCTGCGACCGCAGCGGCTCGTAACTGCCCCGTCGTAGGCCGGCATGCTCGCGCCGCAGCGCCATCAGCGCGCGAAACAGCGCCAGGATCGAACGTTCGTCTCGCTGCTGCCCGGCGATGTTGGCCGCGCCCTCGGGCCGCTCCAGCGGCAGCCATGGGCTGCCTGTGGTGAAGCCGCCGTCGGGGCTGTCATCCCATCGCATTGGCGCGCGTTCGGGATCGCGGCACAGGCCATATCCGGGCACGAGCTTTTCGAAGGGATCGCGGACGCGGTCCGGCGGAATGGGAACGCGCTTGCGGCCGATCTCGTCGCCCATGAAGAAGAACGGCGTTCCTCGCAGCGTCATCAGCAGCATCGCCAGCACGCGCATTTGTGCCTCGCCGATCTCGCTCGCGATGCGCTGCTTGTCGTGGCCGCCGATCACCCAGACCGGCCAGGCATGTTCAGGAATGGCGTTGAGATAAGCGTCGATCGTCGCCTGCAGCGACAAGGCGTCCCACTCGGAATCCAGCAGGGCGAAATTGAGCGGCAGATGCAAGCGCGGCCGGTCGTTGCCGTAGAAGTGGCCGATGCGGTCGGTCTTGCCCTGGACCTCGCCGCACAGCATCCGCCCTGGATAGGCGTCGATCACCTCGCGGATGAACTCGATGCAATCCATCGTCTCGGGCCGGTCGTCGGTAAATACGGGCGTCTGCCGTTGCGGCGGCGGCTTGCCTTTGGCCTGCGGGTTCGCCGGATTGTCGCGCAGCAGCTCGTCCTTGATCAGGACCGCGCTGGCATCGACGCGAAAGCCGTCGACTCCGCGGTCGAGCCAGAAGCGCATCACGTCGCGGATCGCGGCGCGCAGCTGCGGATTGCGCCAGTTCAGGTCGGGCTGCTCGACCAGGAAGGAATGATAGTAATATTGTCGCCGCGCCTCGCACCATTCCCAGCCGCTGCCGCCGAAGCGGCTCAGCCAGTTGTTGGGTGGGCCGCCATTCTCGGCAGGATCGGCCCAGATGTACCAATTCGCCTTCGCACTGTTGCGCGAGCTCGAACTCTCGACGAACCATGCGTGATCGTTCGCGGTGTGATTGGGAACGAGATCGAGGATGAGCCGGATGCCTGCGGCGTGCAGCGCCTTGAGCAGTCGGTCGAACTCCTCAAGGCTGCCGAAGACGGGATCGATCGAGCAATAGTCGGAGATGTCGTAGCCGAGGTCGCGGAAGGCGCTCTTGCAGATCGGCGTCAGCCACACCGCATCGACCCCGAGCCATTTCAGATAATCGATGCGCGACATCAGTCCGGCGAGGTCGCCCTTGCCGTCGCCGTTCGAGTCCTGGAAGGAGATCAGCGCGATCTCGTAGATGACGGCGGATTCCCACCACGCAGCTTCGTCACGGGACTCGACGCTCATCGCCTTGCATCACCTCGTTATGCTGGGCCTGCGCTGCGATCTGCCTTGCCGCAGTTCGGGCGCTCTCGATGCCCTTGGGGAAACCGCTGCGATTCGGATAGAGCTTACGCCTTGCGCTGCGCGGCGGTCGCCGCGGCTTGGTATCCTGCGCGGCGCGGTAGTCGAGCATGGCGATGCCGCCGACCATCAGCAGCGCCAGCGCGATGTTGCCCTTCTTGGGATTGTCCGGTGTCAGCCCTGAAAGCAGCGCGGCGGCATCGAGGCCGTCGCCGCCGACACGGGCCCACAGGCCGGCGTTCTTGTCGACCGAGAGTGACATGATGCCGGCGAGGATCTCGCGCACGCCGAAGGCGCGGACCAGCGTCTCATGGCCTTCCATGCCCAGCGTGTGCGTGACACGTCTTGGCGCAAAGAATTCGACGACGCCAAGACCGATGCTGAACCAGCCGAGCGCGCGCGCGAGCTGGTCCGCAGGCTGCTTCAGGCTCGGGCCGCCCTCGACGATCTTCGGGTCGCCCTTGGTGCGGACGATGTTGGAGAAATGAAACATCAGTCTGCTCCTTTAGGGCTTCAGCACCACCTTGACGCAGGAATCGCGCTTGTCGCGGAACACCTGGTACATTTCCGGGCCTTGGGCGAGCGGGACGGTGTGGGTGATGACGAAGGACGGGTCGATCTCGCCCTCTTCGATGCGGCGCAGCAGGTCGTCGGTCCAGCGATTGACGTGGGTCTGGCCGGTCCGCATCGTCAGGCCCTTGTTCATGAATGCGCCCATCGGCATGTTGTCCGAGAGCCCGCTATAGACGCCCGCGACGGAGATGATGCCGCCGGGTCGGCAGACATAGATCATCTCGCGCAGCACGTGCGGCCGGTCGCTTTCCAGCATCACCATCTGCTTGGCGCGGTCGAGCACCGTGTCGGGCCGGGACGGCATCACGTGGGCTTCCATGCCGGCGCAGTCGATGCACTTTTCCGGTCCCTTGCCGTCGGTGAGCTCGTTCAGCCGCTCCACCACGCTCTCCGTCTCGAAGTTGATCGTGGTGGCGCCGCCGGCCTCCGCCATGCTGAGCCGCTCGGGCAGGCAGTCGATCGCGATCACCTGGTTGGCGCCGAGCAGGATGGCGCTGCGGATCGCCATCTGCCCGACCGGGCCACAGCCCCAGATCGCGACCGTGTCGGTCGGCTCGATGTCGCATTGCACGGCGGCCTGCCAGCCGGTCGGGAAGATGTCGCTGAGGAAGAGCAATTGCTCGTCGGGAATGCCTGGGGGCACCTTGATGTGTGTGGCATCGGCAAAGGGCACGCGGAGATATTCGGCTTGGCCGCCGGGATAGCCACCGGTCAGATGCGTGTAGCCGAACAGGCCTGCCGTCGTGTGTCCGAACACCTTGTCGGCCAGATGACGCTTGCGGTTGGTGGTCTCGCACACCGAAAAATTGCCGCGCTTGCACTGGTCGCATTCGCCGCAAATGATCGTGAACGGCACGACGATACGATCGCCCTTCCTCAGCTTGCCGTCGACGCCCGAACCAACCTCGACCACTTCGCCCATGGTCTCGTGGCCCATGATGTCGCCGGGCAGCATGCCCGGAATGAAATTGTGGAAGAGGTGCAGATCGGAGCCGCAGATGGCGCAGCTCGTGACCTTGATGATGGCGTCACGCGGATCCTGGATCTCCGGGTCGGTGACGGTGTCGCACCTGATGTCCTCCTTGCCGTGCCAGACCAGCGCCTTCATCGTCCGTCCTCTCGGTTGAACCACGTGCCATCTAAGTCCAGGAATGAACGATGGTTGCTATCGCCGCGCGCAAATTCTTCGCACTGCGCAAATAGGAACGAGGGGGCAGGGCGGCGATTGAGCGTCATCACCTCAATTCCAAGGACTCAATTCCAAGGATTTGCCGCATGTCCGCCAATCAACTCGCCGTCGTCACAGGTGCCTCAACCGGTATCGGTCTGGAACTTGCCAGGTGCTGCGCGCAGGCAGGCTTCAACCTCGTGATCGCGGCGGACGAGCCTCAGATCGAGAGAGTGGCCGTCGACCTGCGCCGGCTCGGCGGCAGCGTGGAGCCAGTCGAGACCGATCTCGCCACCACCGAGGGCGTGGACAAGCTCTGCGCCGCGATCGGCGACCGGCCGGTCGATGCGCTGCTGGCCAATGCCGGCATCGGCCTCGGCAAGGCCTTCCTCGACCAGGACTTTGCCAGGGTGAAACACCTGATCGACACCAACATCACCGGCACGCTGTATCTGATCCACCGCGTCGGCAACGAGATGCTCCGCCGCAATGCCGGCCGCGTCCTGATCACCGGCTCGATCGCGGGCTTCATGCCCGGCAGTTTCCAGGCCGCCTACAACGCCAGCAAGGCATTCCTGGATTCATTCTCGTTCGCGCTGCGCGAGGAGCTGCGCGACAGCGGCGTCACCGTCACCTGCCTGATGCCTGGTGCGACCGAGACCGAGTTCTTCCGCCGCGCCGACATGATGGACACCAAGGTCGGCACCGAGAAGAAGGACGGCGCCTATGATGTCGCCAAGGCCGGGTTCGATGCAATGCTGCGCGGAGAGGCCGACATCGTCACCGGGCTGAAGAACAAGATCCAGGCCACGGTCGCGAGCGTCACGCCGAACGAGATGCTGGCGAAGCAGCACCGCAAGATGGCGGAGCCGGGCACCGCGAGCTCGTAGAGCGACGCCGTCGCAATCTCGCGGAGCGGTGAAAACCAGGTCGCGGACCGACAACAAAGGCGACCGCCGATTCACATAGCCTAATGCGCAGCGGCCCCGAAATCGTCAAATTGTACGGGCTGAAAACGAAATGGGGCTGCGATGGCGATGGATCGCATCGAGCAGGCCTTTGTCGCGACTGCGGTCACGGGTTTTCTCGTGATGATGGTGGCAATTGTCTGGATGATGATGAGCTGAACGGGGGAGCTTGCCGTCTTGCGCGTCGCGCTACCTTACGCCGCAATTATCCTGTGCCTGGCGGTGACCGCCTGGCTTGCTTTCGCGCATCTGTTCTGATTCGGTCGGCTGCGCGCCGCAGCTCAGCGGGCGCGTCCCGGTTTGCTGTCCCGGCGCGGCGGCGTGCGGCACTCTTCCTCCAGTTCATCGCGCAGGCGCTGCGCGCTCACGAGATGGTCGGTGCTGCGCAGCAGCGCCAGGCCCTCGCGCACCAGCTCGCGCGAATGGCTGAGCAGCTGCTCATCAACGGCAGTATCAGGTGCGAAGATCATTGAACGTCACTCCATTGCGAGAAGTGCACGAGGACGCGCCGCGTTGCGCATCATGCCCGCCGATCGCCGACGAGCCCCGCCAGAGTCCGCGCCATGGCCACGATATCGATCGGCTTTTCCCAGAGCGGCACGTCGTGGAATTCCGGCGCGATGCTGACTTTGTCGTAGCCGGTGGTGAACACGAAGGGCACCTCGCGCGCCCTGAGTTCCCTGGCGACCGGAAAAATCAGCTCCGTCCGAATGTTGACGTCGAGCACGGCGCCGTCGAGCACGCCGGCCCCGTGCAGCATCGCCATCGCGTCCTCGATGTCCCCGACCGGACCCGCAATTTCGGCGCCCAGCGTTCGCAGCGCATTGCCGATGTCGTCGGCGAGAAAATATTCGTCCTCGACCACGAGGATACGGCGTCCTGCAAGGGGCGCGCGCTGACGAGACGATGCGTGAGAACTGGACATGATCCCTCCAGCAATCCCTCCAGGCAGATAGGAACATAAGACCGGGACCCACTTTGGTGCAAACGATGCAATCGAAGGTGGGTTCCATGGGCAACCGCGACATTATCGTCATCGGGGGCTCGGCTGGGGCGACCGCGCCACTGAAGCAGATTTTGAGCCGTCTGCCCGCGGGCTTGCCGGCCGCTGTCTTCGTCGTGCTGCACATCCCGGCCCAGGGCATCGGCATCCTCTCGACAGTTGCCAGCAGTGCCGGCCCACTTCCGGTCCGGCAGGCCGAGAACGGTATGAAGATAGAGCCCGGTCACGTCTATCTGGGTGCGCCGGACCATCATTTGCTGCTCGCTGGAGATCGCGTTGTCCTCGGCCGAGGACCGCGCGAAAACATGGTGCGGCCAGCGATCGATGCCCTGTTCCGCTCCGCCGCCCTCTATCACGGGCCGCGGGTGATCGGCGTGCTCCTGAGTGGACTGTTGTCGGACGGCGCGGCCGGCCTGAACGCCATCAAGCGCTGCGGCGGCATGGCCGTGGTTCAGGACCCTGCGGACGCAATTTCCGACGAGATGCCGCGGCGCGCCATGGAAGCGACCACGGTCGACCTTTGCGTTCCCGGCGCCACGATGGGCGACGTGCTGTCCGAACTCGTCAGGGAGCCGGCCGGCGCCGCGCTGCCGATCCCGCCCGAGATCAGGCTCGAGGTGGAAATTGCGGCTGGGGAGCGCGTCGGCAGCGACAATCTCAGCGCGGTTGCCGATCCTGTCGCCCTGACCTGTCCAGCCTGCGGCGGCGTGCTCTCGGAAGTCAAGGACGCGCGCCCGATGCGCTTTCGCTGCCAGGTGGGGCACGGCTTCACGGCCGATGCGCTCGCCAAGGAGCAGGAGGGGCGCGTTGACGAAGCCCTGCGCGTGGCGCTGCGCATCATCGAGGAGCGCGCGGAGCTGGTGCAGCGCATGGCAGCGGACGGCCGCCGCAGCGGGCGGGCTGCCGTGGCGGAGATGTACGAAGCTCGGTCACGCGAATACCGCGAATATGCCGACATGATCCGGCGTATCGTGCTAAAATCGCTCGATCCTCCCACCGGCGAGCGGGAGGCTTGAAGGCTGAGCCATGGCCATCTCCCTTGCCGAACGCACCGCGCAGCTCAATGCCGAGCAGAGCCTCCTGGTGAAGGCCGATAGAGACATCGAGGAGGGCTGGAGGCGCATCCGCGATCAGGAGGATCGGGTGCGCGAGCTGATGGCGGGCGGACACGACACGCGCCAAGCGGAGCGGCTGGTCAGCCTACTCAAGCAGACCCTGGTCGAATGGGAGCGCCACCGCGTTTTAATCGAGCAGCGGGTCGAGTATCTCCGGCAGGAGGTCGCGGCGGGGTAGTCGGGGGGGGGGGCGAACGGCAGCTCTGAACTCTGCGCTGAGCTCGAACATGGTATCGAGCTGCCGCTCCGCGTACCGGCGCCAGCGCTCGTTCTCGGCCAGCAAGCGGCGGGCTTCCGCGGTCGCACGCTCGGCGTGCCTGATCAGCGCGGCGAGTTCCTCGGAGTTCGGCATAGCGGTTCCTCCGCCGTTGGCGGAGTATGGACCTGCCGACCGGCGCTGACAACGCTCAGGTTGGCGGATCGAAACAGGTTCGGGACATTTTTGCCTTTGATCTGTTGGGGTAATATCGATTCCTGCTATTTGCAGGGGCCGGGCCGCCGTTGGTCCCGGTCTGTAACGAAAGCTGCCAGAGCCATGCACGAAGTCGGCGACCAGCCGGTCCAGGGAGAGCGCCAGATCAAGACTCCGCTGATCATAGGAGTGGGCGCCTCGCCCGGTGCGCTGGACAGCATCGAGCGCTTCTTTGCCAAACTGACCGTAGGCGCCGATCAGGCCATCGTGCTGGCGCTCCAGCATCACGAGACTTTCGACGAGCAACGGCTGCGCGGGATCGTGCAGGCGTCCAATGGCGGCAAGGTCTCCGATATCGGTGACGGCCACACCATCGATGGTGGCATGATCTATCTGTGCCCGCCGGCGATGATCACCACGATCCAGAGCAACCGGTTCGCGATCCGCAAGGCCGAACAGGCGCCCGGCGAGCGCGCCACGATCGACAGCTTCCTGGTCTCGCTGGCCGAGGAGCGCGCCGAGCAATCCATCGGCGTCATTCTTGCCGGCACCGGCGGTGACGGCACGCTCGGCACGGCGACGCTGAAGGATCACGGCGGCCTCGCCATCGCCGAAAAGGTGGCGAGCCAGAATGAAGCTGAGCATCTGCGCAACGGCAACACGCCCGCCGCCATCGCCGACTATGTGCTGCCGCCCGAGGATATCCCCGAGCACATCCAGGTCTATGCCCGTCATCTCAGGCGCCTGGAGGAGAAGCAGGGCTTTGACGAGGTGCTCGCCGCGGCCGCGTCCTCGCTGTCGCGCATTGCCGACATCCTGCGCACCAAGACCGGCAATGATTTTCACGGCTACAAGCAGAACACCTTCCTGCGCCGCGTGCAGCGGCGGATGCAAGTGGTCCAGATCGACGATATCGCCGCCTATGTCGATCACTTGCGGAACGACAAGGACGAGGCCCAGCACCTCTTCAATGACCTCTTGATCGGGGTCACCGAGTTCTTCCGCGACAAGCGCGAATTCGAGGTGCTGGAAACCCAGGTCATCCCGAAGGTCTTCGAGGGCAAGGGCGCAGGCCAGCAGGTGCGCATCTGGGTGCTCGGCTGCGCCACCGGCGAGGAGGCCTATTCGATCGGCATCCTCCTGCGCGAGCATATGGCGCGGATGGAATCCGCGCCGCAGGTCCAGATCTTCGCCACCGACATCGATGGACGGGCCCTCGCCGCCGCGCGCGTCGGCCGCTACCGCACCAACATCGAAGCGGACATGACCAGCGAGCGCCTGGCGCGCTGGTTCGTCCGCGAGGGCGACACATATTGCGTGGTGAAGGAGCTGCGCGAGATGTGCATCTTCTCGCAGCACAACGTCATCAAGGACGCGCCGTTCTCCAAGCTCGACCTCGTCTCCTGCCGCAATCTGCTGATCTATCTCAATGCCGAACTGCAGAACCGGGTGATCCCGCTGTTCCACTTCGCGTTGCTGCCGGACCGCTATCTGTTCCTCGGCAATTCCGAGAACGTGACGCGGCACCCGAAGCTGTTCGCGCCGGTCGATCGCCGGGCGCGCATCTTCAAGAAGCTGGAAACCGGAACGCGGCTGCCGCCGGAATTTCCGATCACGACCGCGGCGGGCAGGGTGCCGGTCGAAGTGCCGGCGATGCGCTCTTTCGGCCCCGACGTCGGCCTGGAGCGGCGCGCCCAGCGCATCGCAGAGCGCTATGCGCCGGCCTACGTCATCACCGACGCCAATTTCCAGATTCTACACTTCTCGGGGCGCACCGGCCGGTATATCGAGCCGACGGCGGGTGCCGCTTCGCTCGACTTGCTTCAGCTCGTGCACCGCGATCTCCGCCTGGAGTTGCGCACCGCGCTCAGCCGCGCTGTCGAGACTAACGAGCCCGTCCATGCCGAGCAGGTGCAACTCGGGGTGAACGGTCACCGTGTCCTCGTCGACATCACGGTCGAGCCGGTCCAGGACGGCACGGGCGGTCACCGCAATTTCGTCGTGCTGTTCAAGGATGGCCCGGTCCGCATGACCGAGGCCGATCAGGGCAGTCCCAATGCGCTGGTACGCACCGAGCATGTCGAGCGCCTCGAAAACGATCTGCGCGCCACGCGCGAGCGGCTTCAGGCGACCATCGAGGAGCTGGAGAGCACCAACGAGGAGCTGAAATCCTCTAACGAGGAATACCAGTCGCTCAACGAGGAGCTTCAGTCAGCTAACGAGGAGCTGGAGACCTCGCGCGAGGAATTGCAGTCGGTCAACGAGGAACTGACCACCGTCAATGGCGAGCTGGCCCACCGTGTCCAGGAATTGACGCGCGCCACCAGCGACCTCAAGAATTTCCTCGAGAGTACTCAGATCGCGACTGTATTCCTCGACAATGATCTGCGCGTGATGAACTTCACGCCCGCGATCACGCAGCTCCTGCATCTCGTCGAAACCGATACGGGACGGCCGATTAGCCATATCAAGGCGCGCATCCCGATCGAGGAGCTCTATGACGACGTCCGCCGCGTGCTGCGCACGCTGGCAAGCGTCGAGCGCGAGCTGAGCGCGCCCGACAGAGGCACCCGTTACATCGTGCGTATCCTGCCGTACCGCAGCATCGACAATTTCATCGCGGGCGTCGTCATCACCTTCATTGACGTCACCGCGATCACCCGCGCCGAGGAGCGCCAGCGCCTGCTGCTGGCCGAGCTCCAGCACCGCGTTCGCAACACGCTCGGTGTGGTGCGGTCGATCGCCCGCCGCTCGGCGGAAACGAGCTCTACCGTGGAGGAATATGCCTCTCATCTCGACGGCCGGCTGAACGCCTTCGCCCGCACCCAGGCGTTGGTCACTCGCGATCCCGAAGGCGGCGTCGACCTCGAATATCTCGTGATTGAGGAGCTGCTTGCCTACAATGCCCGCGAAGGCGAGCAGATGCGGGTCTCCGGGCCGAAGGTGCGCTTCCAGCCCAAGGCGGCGGAAACCTTCGCTCTCGCGATCCACGAACTCGCGACCAATGCGCTCAAATACGGCGCCCTGAGCCAGCCGACCGGTCGCATCGAAGTGACCTGGCGCGTCGATGAGAGCGTCGAGCCGACGGAGCTGGTGTTCGAATGGCGGGAGCGCGGCGGGCCGCCCGTGACCCCGAGGCCGCGAAAGGGATTCGGGACCGAACTTCTGGAGCGTACGCTGGCGTTCGAGTTGAAGGGGCAGACGAAGATGACATTCAACCCTGCGGGGCTGCAATGCACAATCAGCATTCCCCTGAGCAAGCGCGCCTTCCACACGCCCGTGGTGGCAGCCTGATGCCGGTGTCGACGGTCGATCGTAGCGTCCTCGCGCCGGTCATTCGCCGACTGAGCGCGCTGAGGCCGTTGTCGACCGAGGCCCGCGCATCGCTCGAATATGCCATGCTCGAAGGCCTCCAGCGTGTCGGATCGGGCGAGGACCTGATCTCCGAGGGCGACCCCGTCGACAGCGTCCGCGTCGTGCTGTCCGGCTGGCTCTGCCGCTACAAGACGCTCGAGGACGGGCGCCGCCAAATCGTCAATTTCATCTTCCCGGGCGAGAGTTGCGACGCGCATGCGTTCCTGCTCTCGGTGATGGATCATTCCATCGCGACGATGACGCCGGTGGTCTACAGCGAGATCAAGCGCGCGCGCTTCGAGAGCCTGATGGCAGGCGACCGTTCGCTCGCCGAGGCGTTCTGGTGTGAGACCCTCGTCAACATCGCCATCCAGCGCGAATGGGCGATCAATCTCGGTCGTCGCGTGGCGGTCGAGCGCGTGGCCCATCTGTTCTGCGAAACGTTCGAGCGGCTTCGCGCCGTTGGGATGGTCGACGGCAATTCCTGCGGCATGCCGGTGACGCAAATGGATCTCGCGGATGCCACGGGATTGTCCGTCGTTCACCTCAATCGGACTCTTCAGGAGCTGCGCGCGTCGGGGCTGATCATCCTGCGCGAGCGGATGCTGACCATCCCGGACCTCGATGCGCTCAAGAATGCGGCCCTATACTCGCCGAGTTATCTGCAACTCTATCGAAGGGCTGAAGCGACACGTTGAAGCCGGCCGTGCTTCGCTCGCGACGCGCTTCGTCGGTGACATCCCGCCGGAACGCAGGACCGTCGCGTTTGAGAGCTTTCCCCTACGGCCATCCTTCGAGACGCCCGCTTTAGGCGGGCTCCTCACACGATGAGGACGGGAGCGCGTGGCTGCAGTTTTCAACGGACACTGACGCTGATTAGCCTCATCCTGAGGAGGCGCGTAAGCGCCGTCTCGAAGGACGAGGCGTGCGCTGAGGCCGCCGCAACGAGTCATATGCGATAGCCCTGCGCCGAAACGGGAGGTGCCCCTCTTGCGATCACCGCGGTTCGCGACGTTGCTCGCCCGGCGCATCATCAGCTTGTTCGCTTGGAAAAGGCTCGTGAGTTCGTCGGCCGAGAAACGTATCCGGCGGCGGAAGCTCCAGAACCGTTCGCGCCTCGCGGATGGTCTTGCGAACCTGCTCCACGTGCTTCTGATCGGACTGCAATGGATAGTGAGCCTGCTTCGCCATCAGGCGCCCCCGGATCATGCAGGCGGGAGCGCCATTGGTCTCTCAGCCACCGGCGCCTACGGCAAGGACCTGAGCCGGTGATGAAGTGACCATACACCTACCGCGCCGTCTCGGCCAAGGAAATCAGGGATCTGCCGGTCAATTCCCGTTCCGGCCAGCGGTTATTGGTTGAAGCAGGGTCAGAACGGGTCGTGATCGCTTGATCTAAGTTAATCAGCGAAGCTTTTTTGGCGATTGGCATGTTTTGAGTAACCTATGCAAGAGCGTGCTCTCGAGATTTGTTGCATCGTGGCTGATGCCTGACACCCTGTTTGCCCGCGCTACACGCGCTATCGAAGAGAGCCGCGCCCTCCGGGAGCAGCACAAACAGGCTGCGGGTCACTACGGCGAAACCGTGAACGATTTGCGTTTGGCCATCATGGACAGCGCCATGCTTCGCTCGGAGATCAAGGCGCGCCGGGACAACGAGGAACCGTAGGTCCGGTCTTTTCGCAGAAAAAGCAACCGTTGCTCCTCCGCAACGTTGATCCTCTGCCAAGCTGTGCGGCTCGGCACCCACCGGACGTCAGAACGCAACGGCGCGCTCGACCTCATGCACCTGGGAGAACGCCTGATGACGACGCGACATCGGTTCAAGCATGCAGAGACTCTGGAAGCGCGCCTGGCCGCCGAGGCGGAGCGGCTGCGCGAGGAAGCCAGCTTGCTTCCGCCCGGCGCTGCGCGCGACGAGATGTTGCGCAAGGCGCGCCAGGCGGAGACGGGGTCGCAGATGAGCGAGTGGCTGCGATCGCCGGGCCTGCAGCCGCCGGACTAGTTGGCAGCAGCACGTGAGGCTGCACGCGCCGCCGCTTCGCACCCTGGGTTCGTCGGTTATGGGGCGAGCGCTTGACGGGCAGCATTTCGGTTCTGGCGCAGTCCGGTTGCGCGCTTGTCGCCTGGCGCAAAATCACGCAGCGTTAACTTATTGAAATGCAGGAACCGGCCGTTGCGGCGGAAGCTACAAACATTGCCGGGCTGGGCCGCCTGAGCTGGCAAGCGACTTGAGTGACGAGAGAGCTTGGGCTCCGGCGCCTGGTCCCCCGCTTCCAACCCAATTGTCCGCGAAAGCGCAAATGACCGCCAAACGTAACCGCAGGAAACAGACCCAATCGCTCCAGGAGCGATTGGCCGCCTTCGCCGAAAACGCCCGCGAGCGCGCTCGCACGCTGCCGCCCGGCAGGGAACGCGAGATGCTGCTGCAACGCGCGAAGCAGAACGAAGTGACCTCGAACCTGACAGACTGGTTGAGCGCGCCCATCTCCCCAAGACGAGGACAATCCTAGTGGGGAGCATCAAGCATTACCGCGCGTTCCAGGTCGATCCGGACGGGCACGTGTTCGGATGCATCAATCTGGCCTGCGACGACGACGAGCAGGCCAAGCGCGAAGCTGCCGCGCTCGTGCTGGTCCATCGCATCGAGCTGTGGCGGCTCGACCGGCGGATCGCGCAATTCGATCTGCCGCAGCAGGTTACTCGCCCGTAGAGCGGGAACCGCGCGCTGCGCCCCGGGTTGGTCGAATGGTATCGACTTCGCCAGGAGCCAGCATGACGGACGCCGACGTTCGCAAGGGGATGCCGCCCGTCAAGCTGTCGCGCGGGGAGTTCGAGCGCCGCTACAAGCGTCAGTTCGTCGATCCCGCCTTTGCCTCGCTCGGGCGGGAGCTCGATGCCATTACCGCTGCGGCCTGGGACGCCTACAGCCATTCGCGCAAGGCGCCGTTGACGCGGAAGGCGGGTGCAGGCTTCTCCGATCCCGACTACGATCTTGCCATCGATTGGCTCGATGCGCGCGCAAGAATCCTGCAAGCGCAGCGACGCCATGACGATGCGGACGAGACGCCGCGCATCCTCGTCATCAACGGCTCGGCCCGCAGCGAGCACACCTGTCCCGGCGAGATGTCCAAGACCTGGCGGCTGGTCAAGCTGGCCGAGCCTGTTTTCATCGAGATGGGATTTGCCGTCGACATCCTCGATCTGTCGCGCCTCGCCTCGGAGTTCGGCAAGACCATCCATCCCTGCAAATCCTGCGTCGCGACCGCGATGCCGCTCTGCCATTGGCCGTGCAGCTGCTATCCGAACTATTCGCTGGGCCAGACCGGCGACTGGATGAACGAGATCTATCCGCTCTGGGTCGCCGCCCACGGCATTCTGATCGTGGCGCCGGTGAACTGGTATCACGTGCCCACCGGGCTCAAGGCGATGATGGACCGCATGGTCTGCGCCGATGGCGGCAATCCCGATCCGACCGCGACCCACGGCAAGAACGCCGCTGAAGCCAAGGCGATGGAGCTGAAGGGCTGG
This sequence comes from Bradyrhizobium sp. USDA 4354, assembly GCF_054060315.1. NCBI lineage: Bacteria > Pseudomonadati > Pseudomonadota > Alphaproteobacteria > Hyphomicrobiales > Nitrobacteraceae > Bradyrhizobium > Bradyrhizobium sp. USDA 4354. Next base: position 4,869,571 of record NZ_JBSSDC010000001.1, read on the forward strand.
CCCTATCCGCGCCATCTCGCCGGCCGTCATTTCGGCATCGTCGTTCACGGCGATGCGGTCGGCGCCGAGGGCGTGCGCCGCGCCTTGTCGGACTGGTTGACCGACATGCAGCTGATCTCGGCGGGCCGCTACGCCGAGCTCGACGGCTATGTCGGCTACATGGAGCCATACGCCACCTCGCATCGCGATCTCGACGAGGACAGCGAATTCCAGCAGCAGGTGCAGAACGCGGCGCGCGCCTTGGGCAACGCGGTCCGGCTCGCTCGGGCCGGGCGCCTCGGCGATCCCGGTGCCGGCCTTGCGGACCCGAACCGCAAATGACCGACGCGCCGCCGCTTGAATGTCTGATCGTCGGAGGCGGCCCGGCCGGGTTGATGGCCGCGATCTATCTGGCGCGCTTCCGCCGGAGCGTCTGCGTTGTGGACACCGGTGCGAGCCGGGCAGCGTTGATCCCGCGCAGCCACAATGTCCCGGGCTTCGTCCACGGCCTGTCCGGCACGGAGCTGATCGAACGGATGTCGGCCCAGCTGGACAAGCTCGCCGTCACGCGTGTGGGCGCCGAGGTCACCGCATTGCAACGACACGATCATGGTTTTCTGGCGAGCTGGAATGGCCGCGCGCATGCAGCCGCCACTGTCGTTCTCGCCTGCGGGATCGTCGATACCCATCCGCCGTTCGACGAATGGCGCGCCGCCGTCGCGGATGGGCTGTTGCGCTACTGCCCCGTCTGCGATGCCTTCGAGGCGACCGGCCGCCGCATCGGCGTCATCGGCCCGCTCGCGCGTGCTGCGGGCAAGGCGCTGTTCCTGCGCGGCTATTCGTGCGACGTGACGCTGCTCGCAATCGGGCGGGATGACGATCAGGCCGCAACGTCACGGCTGGCCGAGGCGGGCGTGGAGGTCCTATTCGCGCCCGGTCTGCGTTTGCGGCGGAGAGGCGAGGGCATCGAGGCGGTCTTCGCCGCCGGCCGCACGGCGCAATTCGAATTGATCTATCCCGCGATGGGTGCGGAGGTACGCTCGCAGCTCGCGATGGCGCTGGGGGCCGAGCATACCGGGGAGGGTTATCTGAAGGTCGACGACCATCAGCGCACGTCGATCCGCGGGCTCTACGGCATCGGCGACGTCGTCACCGACCTGCACCAGATCTCGGTCGCGTTCGGCCACGCCGCAATCGCCGCCTGCACGATCCACAACAGCCTGCCGCCGCGACTGGCCTGACCCGGCCGGGATGGCGGTAAGCCTCACAATCGACCGGAACCGGGAACGAAGCGCGTTGCCCTGCTTTGGTCGAGCGGAGCGGGGCGCGCAATTGGAGACGACCGATGGCCCAATCCGAAGACATGACCCGCTGCATCGCGCTTTGCATGAGCTGCTACCAGACATGCCTCGGCACGGCGATGAACCACTGCCTCGAGACCGGCGGCAAGCACGTTGAGCCAAAACACTTCCGCCTGATGATGGCTTGCGCGGAGATGTGCCGGACGGCTGCGCATTTCATGCTGATCAACACGCCGCATCACAAGCATACATGCGGTGAGTGCGCCGAAATCTGCAGCGAATGCGCCGAGGATTGCGCGCGGGTCGGCGGCATGGACGAATGCGTCGCGACGTGCCGCTCCTGCGCCCAATCCTGCCGCGCGATGGCGGCCTGAGGAGGGGCCCATGCTGGAAGAAAAGCTCAAGGAAGCGATCGTCGGCGAGTTGCAGCGTCAGGCCGCAGACCGGCCGCAATCGCTCAAGGTCGAGGGTGCGAACGATGTGAGCCGCTCGGAGGAGCTGACCGTCAACGGCAAGATCGATCTTGGCGCGCTGGTCATGGTGATCGCAGGATCGGTCGCGGGCGGGCCCTAGAAGCATGATCCGGAAAAGTGTGCACGGTTTTCCGAAAAGATCATGCTCAAACAACAAGCTAAAGCGCGATGACTCTCATCGCGCTTTAGCCGTACTCCTCGCCGATGCCGTATTCCCGGTAGATCTCCAGCGGGTCGAGCTCGGGAAACAGGCGGCATTTGGCCTGGGCGAGGTGCAGGCTCACCGCCGCCGGCTCCTTGCCGTTCGCGAGCAGCTTGCGGATGTCGTCCATATGCGCGTTCGGCCGGTGCTTCGGCTCGAGCTGCTCCAGCGCGACCAGGGCGGTCGCGAGCGCCTCGGTCAGCACCCAGTCGTCGTGGCCCGTGATTCCCTTCTTCGACATCGGCAGACCCCGGATGTGGCGGCAGGTCCCAAGAGCATGATCCGGAAAAGTGTGCAGCGGTTTTCCGAAAAGATCATGCTCAAACAATAACCTAAAGCGCGACGACGATTCATCCAAATCGCATCGCGCTTTAGTCTATCGCGACTTCGGCCAAATCGCCATTGAGCCGTTGCGGCTGCCGGTGTCGCCACGGACCGGAGGCGTGCTCCGGCTTGCATTATGGCCGCGTGTGGCTAAAAGGCGGCGGGTGCGGGGCGATCGTATCTCTGTTGAAATAAATTCGGCGTAGACGGGCCTGCACGGCATCCAGGCCGGCTGTTCCGGTTTGGCCCCCGATCCCGTACGCGCAACGATCCGATTGCGCTATCCCTCAAGGCTCGAGCGCGCATGGTCTTTCTCAGCTTCGTCTATCGCTTCTTCACCAACTTCGCCTTCATGGCGATGGTCTATTTCAGCCTGAACTTCATGGAGAAATATCAGAACCGGGCGATCATCGCGATCCTGGTGCTGGTCTACGCCGCCATGCGCGCGGCCTCGACGCTGCGCGCATTCTACTTCTTCCAGAAGATCGAGAAGCTGGAGGCCGAGACCAAGCGCCTTCAGGCTCCGATCAATGACGGTTCGGGCGGAACCGCGGTGCGTAAGCAGGTCATCGCCGACGTTGCGCGGCTGCGGCGCGACGGCGAGCTCAAGTCCTATATGGACCTGTTTTTCCTGGCGCTGATCGTGCTGCTCTGCGTCGCCGCAATCATGCGGCAATAGCCGCTCAAGCGCGCTTCTTCACGCTCGTCGGGCGGGGCGTCGTGGTCTTGGCCTGAGCGGCATGCTTGGGGGCGGCCGGCGCCGCATGCGCGGTCCGGGGAGGGTGTGGCTTGACGGCCTTGCCGTTTGCGGCCTTGCCCTTGCCCGCGCGGGGCGTCTCGGCTGCCATGGCGAGCCGCGTCGCGGCACGCCGCGACAAGGTCGTCGACAGCAGCACCTCGACCGAGCCTTCCGGGATTGCAAAGAGCGCGCGGCCGGGCGCGGGCAGGGTGGCCGCGACATTGGCCTGCGCCATGGTCCGCAGCGGCAGCAGCGGCTGATGCTCGGCCTGCGCATTGAGGTCGGCAAGAGCGGGTGCCGGCAGCATCCGGGTCTGCGCGAATACGAAATTTGGCACGCGCGGCCAGCGCGCGATCGGCGTCGTCTCGGTCGGCGGATGCAGCAGCCATTCGACCTGCGTGGTCGGCGTCGCCGGCCGCTCGGCGGTCGCGGGCACCACATGCACGATGCGATAGCCGCGCGCCTTGAGGTCGCGGATGATCTTGGGCAGCGCCGCCACCGTGCGGGCCTGGATGTCGTGCAGCAGCAGGATGCCCTTGCCCTTGGCCTCCAGCCGCTGGATCGCGAGCTGGTAGACGCGGTCGGACGACACATGCCGCCAATCGTCGGCCGGGAAGTCGGCGCTCCAGACCTGGATGCCGCGCGAGATCAGATGGTTCTCGACACCCTCGGCGCGCATCAGGCCGGGGATGCGGAAGAACGGGGCGAGCTGAGACGGATCCGTCATCGCCGCCGCGGTCCATTCGATGCCGCCGTTGATCTCGGCCTCGGCCTTTTCGATCGGCATCCGGTCGAAGGTCAGCGGATGGTCCATGCTGTGCGTGCCGACGGTGTGGCCCGCCGCGACCAGCTTGCGCACGCCTTCCGGATTGGCCTTGGCCTGGTTGCCGATGATGAAGAAGGTCGCCTTGATGCACTCGTCGGCGAGGACCTTGAGCACCTGGTTGGAATATTTCGGCAGCGGGCCGTCGTCGAAGGTCAGGACGACCTCATGATCCCTCAGCGGCAGCGTCTCGCGATACTGCATGGTGCCGATCAGCGGATGCTCGCGCGGATCGACCACGAGGGTGCGGGATGTCCCGAGCGCGTCCGGATGGCCCGGGCAGTCGGCCGCGAGCGCCGCCGGCGAAGCGACGGTCAGCAATCCCAACAACAGGCCAAGGGCGGTCCACGATCGCGTCCGCAAAACAACGCTACTTCCGATCATGAACCTCGTCTGCCCCCATGCAATTGGCGCCTAAATAGGTCGGAGATGCCCCAAAACGGTTCAGCCGCAGCCGCCCTCAACTTGCACGGGGTAGCATGAACAGAGTGTTAATTGGCCGCAAATCACCCCATTTTGCGCCGGCGTGACATTCCGGCATCAGCGCGAATCTGCGCTCTTCTGCGGCGCGCCGGCTGCTACGACGTGAACCACGCGAAATCCGTTCTCTCTCAGATAACGCAGGAAGGCCGGCATGATCGCGGCCGTGCGCGCCTTGGGGTCGTGGAAGAGGATGATACCCTTGCCGGCCGCAGCTAAGCGCTCGGTGACGAGCTTCAACTCCTGCTCCGGCGTCATCTCGTTCCAGTCGCTGGCCCAGAGATCGGCCCCGAACACGACGATGCCGCGCGACTGGAGCAGGTCGAGCTGCGCTTGTGTCCCCTCGAAATAGGGGAAGCGGAAGAACGGCGTCGAAGGGGTCGTCGTCGCGGCGCCGTGCAGCGCCGTCTCGTCGGCCGCGATGCCGCGGTCGATCTCGCTCCTGGCCTTGTCGAACGGGATCCGCGCCATGAATGGATGCGAGAAGGTGTGATGGCCGACGGTGTGGCCCTCGCGCGCGATGCGCTTGACCATCTCGGGATGCTGGGAGGCGTGCAGGCCGATCAGGAAGAAGGTCGCGCGCACACATTCCTGCGCCAGCGCCGCCAGCACCTTCGACGTCGTCGGCGGGTTCGGGCCGTCGTCGAAGGTCAGCACGACCTCGCGGTCGGCCAGCGGCAACGTCTGCGGAAAGCTCTTCAAGCCGACGCGCGGATACGTCTTGGCGTCGACGCTCAGGATGCGCGAGGTGCCGAGCGCGTCCTTGCGCGGGCACTCGGCGGCATCCGTCGAGGCGATGCCGATGATGCCCGCGGCCAGCGCGCCCGCCGTCATCGAGATCCATCTCAGCCGAAGCATCTTTGCCATTGCGCTCGCAGTTGCCTTGTGGGTATTGCCTGACCGTCAGCCCAGATCACTTGTTCCAAACCTGTCAAACGGCGAGGCGCGCCATGGACGAACATATGGACGTTGCCCCCACCGCTTCGGATTCGGTACTCGACCACGTGCCGATGCGCAATGAAGACGGCGATATCAGGCACGAATTCGTCGAGGAAATTGCCCGTGCGATCGAGGTCGGCGACAGTGCGGCGCTGCGCGCCTGCGTTGCCGAGCTGCACGAGGCCGACCTCGGCGACCTGATCGGCGCGTTGGAGCCCGACGACCGCGTCCGCCTGGTCGAGCTCACGGGACGCGACTTCGATTTCTCGGCGCTGAACGAGGTCGACGAAGCCGTCCGCGAGGAGATCCTTGAGGAGCTGCCGCCGGAGACGGTCGCCGAGGGCGTCCGCGAGCTCGAATCCGACGACGCCGTCGAGCTCCTGGAAACCCTCGACGCCGAGGAGCAGGAGGAGATCCTCGAGAAGCTGCCGCTCAAGGAGCGCGTCGCGCTCGAGCGCAGCCTGCTCTATCCGGAGAACTCCGCCGGCCGCCGCATGCAGACCGAGTTCATCGCCGTGCCCCAGGATTTCACCGTGGGCCAGGCGATCGACTACATGCGCGAGACGCCGGATCTGCCCGACCGCTTCTACGAGATCTACGTCGTCGACAAGGACCAGCACTGGCAGGGCGCGGTGCCGCTCGACGTGCTCCTGCGCACGCGCCGGCCGGTGGCGCTGACCGAGCTCACCGACGAGGACCGCCGCCGCGTTTCCGTCCTGGAGGACCAGGAAGAGGTGGCGCGCATGTTCGGCAAGTACAATCTCGTCGCCGCACCCGTGCTCGACACCCAGGACCGCCTGGTCGGCGTCATCACCGTCGACGACGTCGTCGACGTCATCGAGGAGGAGGCGGACGAGGACCTCAAGGCGCTCGGCGGCGTCACCAGCGACGAAGAGCTGTCGGACACCTTCCTGACCATCGCGCGAGGCCGATTCAACTGGCTGCTGGTCAATCTCGCCACCGCCTTCCTGGCGTCCTCCGTGCTCGGCCTGTTCGAGGGCCAGCTGGAAAAGATGGTCGCGCTCGCGGTGCTGGCGCCGATCGTGGCGAGCCAGGGCGGCAATGCCGCGACCCAGACCATGACGGTCGCGGTGCGGGCACTGGCGACGCGCGAGCTCGGCTCCTCCAATGCCTGGCGCGTGGTGCTGCGCGAGGCGCTGGTCGGCCTGGTCAACGGGCTCGCCTTCGCCGTGATCACGGGCATTGCCGCGGTCGCCTGGTTCAAGATCCCGGGCCTCGGCATCGTCATCGGGCTCGCCATCATCTGCAACCTCGTCGCCGGCGCGCTCGGCGGCATCCTGATCCCGATGGCGCTGGAGCGCGTGCGGGCCGACCCGGCGGTGGCGTCGGGCACATTCGTGACCACCGTGACCGACGTGGTCGGCTTCTTCTCCTTCCTTGGGATTGCGACGTTGTGGTTCGGGTTGAAATAAGGGGAGGCGCACGCTCTCTCCCCCGTCATTGCGAGCGAAGCGAAGCAATCCAGACTGTCGCCGCGGTGGGATTCTGGATTGCTTCGTCGCAAGGGCTCCTCGCAATGACGGGGGAGGCAACGGGGGCACCCTCACTCTCGTGTCCTGGCTGCGCTGCGTCCGGGGCACGAGATCTCGCATCTTTAATCCGAACTTAAGCGACCTGCCGCATCATCGCCGGCGCTTGGGGGAATGGGCATGCGGTTGCGGCTGAAGGCGGACGGACGGATCGTTGAATTGCGGGATGGGCAGGAATTTCCGGTCCAGCCGACGGCCGATGCCGCGCCGGCTGATACCGGCCCGCTCGCGGTGCGCGACTTGCGCCGCCGCGCCTGCCTGACCCAGATCGAGTTCGCCGCCAAGCTCGGCGTGCCCGTCGAGACCATCCGCAACTGGGAGCAGGGCAAGCGCGCCCCTCGCGGCCCGGCCCGCGCGCTGCTCGCGGTGATCGCGCACGCCCCGGATACGGTGTTCCAGGCGCTCGCCAAGGTCTGACGCACACCTCCCGTTAGTCTTGCATTGAAGATCCCGCCCTGGCCGCTGCGGCTTCCGTTGGCAGCATCATCGGCCGGGTCCATAATGACATTTGCGGCTGCCGCAACAGAGAGGATTCCTCATGCTGTTCGTCGAGGCCAATGGCGCAAGGATCCCGGCGATCGGGCTCGGAACCTGGGAGCTGGAAGGGCGCACCTGCGCGCGTGTAGTCGAGCAGGCGCTGCGGCTCGGCTATCGCCACATCGACACCGCCCAGGTCTACGACAATGAGCGCGAGGTCGGCGACGGCTTGCGCGCCTCGGGCGTGCGCCGCGACGACGTCTTCCTCACCACCAAGGTCTGGACCAACCATTTCGCGCCCCACGATCTCGATCGCTCGGTCAAGGAGAGCCTCGCCCGCTTGCGGCTTCCCTCGGTCGATCTGTTGCTGCTGCACTGGCCCAATCCCCACGTGCCGCTGGTGGAGACGCTGGGGGCGCTGTCGCACGCGAAGCGCATGGGACTGACCCGCCATATCGGCGTTTCCAATTTCACGGTGGCGCTGATCGAGCAGGCAGTGGCGGCCTCGCCGGAGCGGCTCGTCTGCAACCAGGTCGAATATCACCCTTATCTCGACCAGGCGAAAGTGAGGGCGGCCTGCGACCAGCACGGCCTCGCGCTGGTCGCCTACAGCCCGATCGCCAAGGGCCGCATCAAGACCGACCGGACGCTGGCCGAGATCGGGCGCATCCACCGCAAGACGCCGGCGCAGGTCTGCCTGCGCTGGCTGGTGCAACAGAATGTCGCTGCGATCCCGCGCACCTCGCGCGTCGAGCGCCTGTCGGAAAACATCGAGATCCTAGATTTCGAGCTGTCGGAGGACGAGATGAGCCGGGTCGCCGCGCTCGCAAATCCCAGGGGCCGTCTAACCGACTTTGGCTTCGCCCCGAAATGGGATTGAGAGGAGCCCGGGGTATGCTAGGACCGCGACGGCAACCCAAGATCGGTCGATGGAACGGCGGAAGATCATACGGACGGACATTGCAGCGTCGGCGGTCGCGCATCTGACGCTGGTGGCGCTGATCATCGTGATCAGCGAGGTCCGTCCGTTCCATGCCGCGCCGCCCGAGACAGTCGCGGTCGATATCGTCACGCCGGAGCAGGTGAAGCAGGAGGAAGCCAAGGCCGAGGAGAAGGAAGAGGCGAAGGAGAAGCCGCCGGAGCCGCTTCCCGACCTGAAGCTGCCGAAGCTGGATGTCACCGACAAGGCGGACGCAGCGTCGAAGCCCGCGACCAAGCAGCAGGCGGCTGCACCATCGCCATCAGCGCAGGCCTCGCCCGAGCCACAGCAGAAACAACCGCAACCCTCACATGCATCGAAGCAGCCTGAGGTCGACGTGCAGCCGCAGCAGCCGCCGCAGCAAGCTCAGCCTCAGCCGATGCCGCAACCGCCGCCTCAGGCGATGCCGCAGCAGCAGGCTGCGCCGCCGCCGGCCTATCAGGCGCCCCAGCCGGACGTCACCGTCAAATATGGCGTCATGCTGGGCCTGCCGCCTGAATTGCCGCCCGAGCCGAAAGGCGCACCCAAGGACGACGGCGGCGATGCCAAGGATTCGATCGCAGCCAAGTTGCCGGCCGAAGTCATCGCCGCGCTTCGTCGTCATTTGCGAAGCTGCGCCAAGCTGCCCGCCGGAGTCGCGCCGACCGACAACGTCCATGTCAAGCTGCGCACGGTGTTCGCCACCGACGGCACGCTGGCGCGCGAGCCCATCCTGATCGAGGCTCCGCCGTCTGCGAAGGGCGTGGCCATCGTCAAGTCCGCAATGAGCGCGCTGCAGAACTGCCAGCCCTACAAGATGCTGCCGGCCGACAAGTACGGGGAATGGAAGGTGCTGGACCTGCCGTTCAGCCCGAAGGATTTTGGCGGGTAGCGTGTGGGATGGAGCGTGGCGTAATCCGGGGGTGCACGCCCGTCATCTCGCACTGTCCCGGATGTCGCTTTCGCTCCATCCGGGCTACGGCATCTGCCTGTGTCGCCCGGCTGTCAACCCGCCCGCGCAAAAATATTCCGCTTTACCGAAATTCGGAAATATCGTATGTGTCGCCCCATCCCGGCTCATCCTTGAGGGGCGATCGTGAGGTCGTCATTGTCGCGAGCCGGGCTTTGCGGTGGACGCAGCAGCGTCGGGCGCGAGTGGCCAGGGGCAGGGCGGATTGCTCTCCGTGAGCCCTTAGGCTTCGTGCGGACGAACGGCGCTGCTAGGCTTCGTCTCGCCTGTAAGTTTCCGGCTCCGTCGACAGGGCTGGGAAAACTGCGGCGAAATGGCGGGCCGTGCGTACGGCAAAACCGTGTGGTCCTGGCCGTCGTTGCTACGGTCAAGCCCTTGCGAAGGCGGCAGCTGCGTCAACCGGCGCGGTGCCGGTGAATTTCGCGAAGGCGAGGGAGGCCAGAAGGAACTCGGCTCCCGGGAGAGCGCGGCATAAGCCGTCCGACCATCGCGCAGGGAAGGCCGTGTGTTGGGCTTCACCTGTATGCTGCTGTGCGGTTCTTCCTGCGTGTGCTCTAGCGCAGCAGACCGCGGGTGTCAGCCGGCACCCGGCCTTCCCTGCGCCCTCTTGGACAAGAGGGCGGCGAGATCAAGCAAAGCTCGGGCGAAATCAGCCGCGAGGCTGCGAAGGCATGTCTGCGATTCGAAACGCAAGAGAGAAGAGCGACGCTGCTGCCTCATACTCCGTCATTGCGAGCGCAGCGAAGCAATCCAGAATCCCACCGCGGAGAGACTCTGGATTGCTTCGCTGCGCTCGCAATGACGAGGAGGAGAGAGCGTGTACCACACGCTTCTCTCGTGCCCCGGACGCAGCGCTCCTTCAGCGGTGCGCTGCAGAGCCGGGGCCCATCGATCCGCGCCGTGTCGTGTTGCTCTGGGTCCCGGCTCTGCGCAGCAACGCTTCACGCGTTGCAGCTTGTCCGGGACACGAGAGATCAATGACCGCGCTTCATCCCCTCGCCACCATCCGTCACCTCCGGCGCCATCGCGGCCCAGGCACTGGACGCGAATTGCCTGCGCCAGGTCACGACCACCACGGCTGCGGTGGTCACGAACAGCACCCAGGGGCTGACGAACCAGCCGAGATAGCCGAGCGCGAAGAAGAACGCGCGCTGGCCGCGGTTGAAATGGCGGCCGGCGGATTCGAACAGGCGCGAGGTGCGGATGACATGGGCTTCGGCCTCCGGCGTGTCGCGCCGGTCAGCCGGCGGCATGCCGCCGAACAGGATCGCGACATAGTTGAACAGGCGGTAGGCCCAGGCGAACTTGAAGAAAGCGTAGACGCAGATCAGCACCAACCCGACGCATTTCAGCTCCCACATCGCGGGCGAGGTGCTGAGGTCGATCGGCAGCTTGCTCAGTATCGTGATCGCGTCGTTGGTGGCATGCAGCAGCGCCAGCGCGCCGCCGAGCGCGAACAGGCTGGTGGAGGCGAAGAAGGCGGTGCCGTTCTGGAGCGAGGCCATGATCTGCATGTCGACCATGCGCGTCTCGCGGTCGAGCAGCCGGCGCACCCAGACCTCGCGATAACGGTTCATGCGCGCCGACAGGCTGTCGCGGCCATAGGCCGAGTGCTCCAACGTCAGGGCATAGATCAGCCATTCGATGATGAAGAAGCCGACGGCGGCGATGTCGACCCAATGCCTGCTCATGTCTGTCTCCTGGCAAGGACCGCAACGATTGGCACGCATGACGGGGCGCAGCAACGATTGATTGGCGGCAGGCGATGGCGTTAAAAGCAGCTCGCTTCAAGACGTCTCGGGAAGGACTGGTGATATGGCTGCGCTGAAACTCGCGATCGGCAACAAGAACTACTCGTCATGGTCGATGCGGCCCTGGCTCGCGCTCCGCGCCAACGACATCCCGTTCGTGGAGACGCTCATCCCGCTCTACACCGACAATCCCGCGGACAAGGAGCAGATCCTGTCCTTCAGCCGCGCCGGCAAGGTGCCGGTGCTGGTCGACGGCGACATCACCGTGTGGGATTCGCTCGCCATCATCGAATACATCGCCGAGCGCTATCCGGAAGTGAAGCTGTGGCCCGACGATGTCGCTGCGCGCGCGCATGCCCGTTCGGTGTGCGCCGAGATGCATTCCGGCTTCGTGGCACTGCGCAACGAATGCGGCATGAACCTGCATCGGCCGGTCCGCCCCGTGGCGCTGTCGGCGGACGCCAAGGCCAACATCGCGCGCATCGAGGAGATCTGGCGCGAGTGCCGCACCCGCTATGGCGCGAAGGGACCGTTCCTGTTCGGCCGCTTCGGCGCAGCGGATGCGATGTACGCGCCGGTCGTGCACCGCTTCCGCAGCTATGCGATCGAGGTGGCTCCGGACACCAAGGCCTACATGGAGACGATGATGGCGCTGCCGGCATTCCAGGAATGGACGCGCGACGGGCTGGCCGAAACGCTTCGGATCGCAAAGTTCGAGGACGCTTGATCGAAAGGTCTGGCCGGGCCGCTGGCGGCGTGGCAGCCGGCGGCCCTCAGGCCGGCAACGGGCGAGGGCCGTGGGAATCGGGGAGGTGCGACCGGCCTGCGACAAGGCGGCGGAACGAGCCGCTCCGGCGGTATCATCGGCCCGCCGGTCATTCCCTATCGTTCTGAAATGACTGCGAAAATTGAGCGCGTGCCATGCTTGCATGGCGCTGGCCAAAACGACGGGACGCGTGCTATACAGCGGCCCGGGTTTCCGGCCGGCCATCGCAGTGGGACACTGGGCGAGGCAGGCGCTGTTTGAGTAATGGAGAGGGTGTTGAAGCACAAATTTCCCGTGGGATCGCGCGTCCTGTTCACGGCCAGCAATGTCGCGCGCCCCGCTGCCAGCGGCTCGTACGAGGTGATCCGTTTGCTGCCGACCGAAGGCGACGACTGCCAGTACCGGATCAAGAGCTCGACCGAAGCCTTCGAGCGCGTCGCCAAGGAAAGTCAGCTCGCGCTCACCTGAAGGCTGACCTGCACCCGCGCCATTGGTGCCATCGGGGATTTGTGTCCTGCCGCCGTCAAAAGGCCCGCTTCACCTTCACAAGGGTGGGCGGGGGCAGTTGCCGACTCGCGGTGCTCGCTTGACCATCCGCTCTTTGCTCGCGTGAGGGGACGTCGCGCATGAACTGGGCATGGGCCACTTCGCTCGACCAAATCTGGCGTTCGCCGGCCTTCCCGATGTGGATGACGCTGGCGGCTGCCGGATTCTTCGGATTGATCCTCATGATCACGCTGCTGCGCGCCGACAGATCGGTCGCCAACGGTGCGCTGACCGTCATTACGCTGCTATCCATCGCGATCGCCGGGGCCGCCACCGTGCGCGTCTATGGACCGGAAGCGCAATCCGCTCCGGCCGAAGCGCGTGCGCAAGGTGCGGTGACCGCGAGCCTGCCGGCGCTGTCCTGTCTCGACGATCTCGCCGGCGATGCCGTCGCCGCTGGCTGCGAGAAGGCGTTGTTCGGCGCGCCTGACGCAGCCGCTGCGGCCGTCTCCTACACTGCCGCCAGGATCGAGCGGCTGACCGCGCTCGGCGACGCCGCCACGGCCGAGAAGAGCCTGACACTCGACATGAAGGTGCTGCGCAAGTCGCTCGAGCGTGATCGCTACGGCCTTGTCGCGCATGTGCTGGTGATGCGCGACGGCTGCACGCAGTTCGATTGTGCCGCGTTCCGCTCGCTGACCGACCAGCAGCAGGTCGCCGCCAACATGGACTCCCATCTCTACGACACGCTGGTCGCGCGCTATGCGCCGACCTGGAACACGCCCGCAACAGCGCCGGCGATGCCGGCCACTGCCGCGCTCACCGGGCTGCCGCCATCGGTGCCAACCGGCAAGCCCACCAATGCCGAGTTCCCGAGCGCCTCGTCGACGCCGCCGGTGAGCATCATGAATCCGGAGCCGCCTACGGCGGCGACGCGCCAGGCGGCGCCGGCCGCAAATGGGGCGGCACCGCGTGCGCCTGCCGCGACCTCGGCACAGGCCGCAGCGCCGGCTGCGCCGGCCGCGAAGAAGCCCCCGGCGCCGAAGGCCGCGCGTGCGCCGGCAGCCGCGCCGGTTCCGCTCGCGCCGCCGCCCGCATCAGCTGCTGCTCCGGCTGCGGATAACGAGTAGATCGGCATTCCCAATGGGTGGCTGCCCGGCTAATGCTTTGGGCATGCCACTCCATCTGATCAAGCTCGCCGTCGGCTGCGACTCCGTCAAGGAATTGAAGGAGTGGGTGGCCGAACGGATGCAGACCGCCAAGAAGAAGGGTCTGCCGCAACATCACATCCACATCACCCGCATGGTGCCCAAGCGCGATGCCGAGATCCTCGCCGGCGGGTCGCTCTATTGGGTCATCAAGGGCGAGATCGCCGCGCGCGAAAAGATCATCGGCATCGAGCCGTTCCGCGACAAGGACGGCATCGGACGCTGCCGCATCGTGATGCAGCCGAAGGTGATCTCGGTCTCACCACGGCCGATGCGTCCGTTCCAGGGCTGGCGCTATCTGACCGAGGATTCCGTGCCGCCCGATCTCGGCAAGTCTGCCGCCGGCTCCATTGCGGCCATGCCGGAGCCGATGCGGCGCGAGCTGCGCGATCTCGGGTTGCTCTAGACAGCCATATTGTCGATGAGCCGCGTCGCGCCGAGCTTGGCCGCGACCAGGATTCGCAATGGCCCGTCCTTGCGCGAGGTGACCGGTGCCAGCGTCGCAGCATGGCGGGCCTCGTAATAGTCGAGCGCAAATCCCGCCGTCTTGATCATCTCGGCGCCGCGCGCCATCGCGGCCGCGACGGCTTCGCCGCCGCGGATGCGGCCGGCGCTGTCCTTCATGGCCCGGTAGAGGACGGTGGCGGTCTGGCGCTCCTCGTCCGAGAGGTAGACGTTGCGCGAGGACATCGCGAGCCCGTCGCGCTCGCGCACGGTGCGGGAGCCGATCACCTTGACGCCGAGGTCGAGGTCGCGCGCCATCTGTGTCACCACCCGCAACTGCTGAAAATCCTTTTCGCCGAAGATCGCAAAATCCGGCCGGCACTGCGTGAACAGCTTGCCGACGACGGTGGCGACCCCGCCGAAGAAGTGCGGGCGGAAGCGGTCCTCGAGGCCGGCCAGCGCCGGCCCTTCCGGCACGATGCGGGTGGCGAAGTCCTCCGGATACATGGCCTCGACGCCCGGGTGCCAGACGATATCGACGTCCTCGGCGGCTAGCTTGGCGATGTCGGCCTTCCAGGTTCGCGGATAGGCGCCAAAATCCTCGGTCGGGGCGAACTGAGTCGGGTTGACGAAGATCGACACCACGACGCGGCTGGCGCGCCGCTTGGCGAGGCGAACCAGCGACACATGCCCGTCATGGAGGGCCCCCATGGTCGGGACCAGCGCGATCGTGGCCTTTCGCTTGCGGAGATTGTCGACGGCGCGTCGCAGGGCAGGGACCGTGCGGGCGATCAATGGGCTTGCGGACATCAGGACTCGACGGATTGGGAAGCAGCGCAGGTGCGGGCGTCGCGCCCGGCCTGCTAACCCTAACAAGCGGCGATCGTGAACGCCATGCATCCGGATGCGGCACAGCATCCCGCGTAAGGTGGCGCAGGACGTCGCGACATTGTGGGCTGGATCATAAACGAAAGACGGCGCAGCGATTCATGATGAAGCAGGGCGCGCTGCGATTTGCATTATCTGTCACGCATTTCACTTGACCGCAGAGGCGGCCAACTCGAAGATATTCGTTAGGGGTGTTGAGGATCGCTATGCTTGTGCAGGCTAGCCAAGGCCAATCCGGCTCGGCGCATGTCGTCGTGCTCGGCAACGAGAAGGGCGGCTCCGGCAAATCGACCACCGCCTTGCACATCGCCGTTGCGCTCCTGAAGGCCGGCCAGCGGGTCGCCACCATCGACCTCGACTGCCGCCAGCAGAGTTTCACCCACTACATCGACAACCGCGCCGCCTGGGCCCGCCGCACCAAGCTCGACCTCGAACTGCCGGTGCATCGCTGCATCAAGCTCGGCGAGACCATGCAGATCGCCGAGAACGAGAATTCCGAGTTCCAGCAGTTCATGGAGGCGGTCTCGGCAGTCGAGAGCAGCTTCGACTTCATCGTCATCGACACGCCCGGCACCGACAGCTACCTGATGCGGCTCGCCCATTCGATGGCCGACACCTTGGTCACGCCGATCAACGACAGCTTCCTCGATTTCGACGTGCTCGGCACCGTCGATCCCGCCAGCTATGCGGTGACGGGCGAGAGCCACTATGCCGAGATGGTGCGCGACGTCAGGCGCAAGCGCCGTCAGCTCGACGGCGCGACCACCGATTGGATCGTCGTGCGCAACCGCCTGTCCATGCTCGGCTCCCGCAACAAGCAGCTCGTCGCCGAGGGGTTGAAGGATTTGTCACTGCGGCTCGGCTTCCGCTACGTCGACGGCTTCGCCGAGCGTGTCGTCTACCGCGAATTTTTTCCGCGCGGCCTGACCGCCCTCGATGAGATCGATGAGGCCACGCTCGGCATGCGGCCCAATCTCGGCCATCTCACCGCGCGGGAGGAGGTGACGAGCCTGCTCCGCCAGCTCAAGCTGCCGCTCGACGAGCGCGGCCGTCGCCGCGCGGCCAATCGGGCCGAGTGGTTCAGCCAGGTCGACAAGCCGCTCGAGGTCCACGACATCCTCGGCGCCTGACGCCGCGGTATACTGTTACTTTCGGTCGATCCGGTCGATGCTTGACGCGGGAACCCGGCCCGTGCCTCACGCGTTTTCATCCGCGATCCACTGCGAAATCGAACCTGATTGAAACCGGTTGCGTCGAATAGTGACTTGCACCCTGACGTAGCGGTATGAGGATGGGGTGCTCACGAAGCGTGTGCGACGCACAATGAAAGGGCTGCCGATTCACAATATTTAGCCTTCCTGTCACGCTCCTGTGACATATATTAGGGAATAGGCGACAAGGGGCCGAAGAGCCCCGGAAGAACACGATTTTCAACAGGGATTCAGGCCGCTAAGCCTGAGGCTGAGGACGAAAATGAAGCGTGGAATTGCCGTTCTGGTTTCGGTCAGTGCTCTCTGCGGTGTCGCCTATTTCACGGCGAGCAAGTGGGCAATCAAGCACGAGACCGTCACCTTCTATGATGCCTCGCGCGACAACCGTCCGGTGCCGGTCTACATCGCGGTGCGCCGCGACAAGGAAATGCAGGCCAATGCCGGCATGATCACGCTGCCGGTCGCCGTGATCAACCACGGCAACACCGTCAAGAACACCGAATACGGCTTCCTCGCCAACATCTTCGCTGCGCGCGGCTACATGGTCGTGAGCCCGCAGCATGACTTGCCGACCGATCCTCCGATGGTGACCAAGCCCGGCGAACTCTATGTCGGCCGGCTGCCGCAGATCCTGCGCGGCGTCGCCAACATCCATCTCGCCATGCAGGAGATGAAGAAGGTTCAGCCCAACGCCGACTACGACAAGGTGACGATGGTCGGCCACTCCATGGGCGGCGACATCACGATGTACTTCGCCAAGCAGTATCCGGATGAGGTCAAGAAGGTCGTCACGCTCGATAATCTGCGCGTGCCCTTCGTCACCGCCGGCAAGTTCAAGATCCTGTCGTTCCGCTCCCAGGATCCGCAATTCAAGACCGACGCAGGCGTGCTCCCGACCGACGAGGAATGCGAGAAGGCCGGCATCCAGGTCGTGAAGACCGAATTCCAGCACAACGACATGCGTGACACCGGCCCGGACGTGGCCAAGAACTCGATCCAGGGCATGCTCGACAAGTTCCTGAGCGCGACGGATAGCGAGGTGGCGCCGGTCGACACGCAATCTTCCCCGCCCAAGATCCTCGAGCCTGGTCCGGTTGCCCTGATGGCGCCTGCCAAAAGCTGAGCTACAAGAGCTGACCTGCAAGAGCTGACGTCACCACGCGACTGAACCGATCGTCAAAGCCTCCGCCGGCGCTCGCCCGCGGAGGCTTTGCGCATTGACCGGGCTGCATATGCTGACCACATTAGCTGCTCACGCAAGGTGCAGGCGATGTCGGGCGAACCCATTAAACCGCGCGGTCGCGATGCCGTCTCGGCGCAAGCAGACGGCGCTCTGCCGCAAGCGGGGACCTCTACCTCGGAAGACATCGCCGCCTTCGTCGCCAAGGCGCGGGCACTGTCACCGCATGCACCGGGCGCGAAGGGACGGCTGATTTTTGCGCTGGATGCGACGATGAGCCGGCAGCCGACCTGGGACATGGCCTGCGCGCTCCAGGCCGACATGTTTCGCGAGACCGCGGCGCTCGGCAGTCTCGACATCCGGCTGGTCTACTATCGCGGCTTCAACGAGTGCCGCGCCACGGGTTGGATCTCCGACAGCGCCAAGCTGGCGACGCTGATGAGCAAGATCGATTGCCGCGGCGGCGATACCCAGATCGGCAAGGTGCTGAGCGAGGCCCGGCGCGAGGCGGTCGCATCCGGCGTGCGGGCCGTGGTCTTTGTCGGCGATGCCATGGAGGAGGAGATCGACGAGCTCTGCGCCAAGGCCGGCGAGCTCGGCATGCTCAAGGTGCCCGTGTTCGTGTTTCAGGAGGGCCATGACGCCGTCGCCGAGCATGCCTTCCGCGAGATCGCCCGCCTGACTGGCGGTGCCTGGTGCCGGTTCGATCCCGGTGCGGCGGCGCAGCTGCGCGAGCTGTTGCGGGCAGCTGCGGCCTATGCCGCCGGCGGACGCGAAGCGTTGTTGAAACTGGCGAAGACCGCGAGCGGCGCGGCGAATCTGATCGGCCAGATGAAATAGCGGTCAGGCTGGCGCGGCTCGCGGCGGCGGTGGATGCGATGCATTTTGCTGCGAGGGCGCCTATATTCCGGCCATGACCCTGATTGCCGGCGCCGTCGCTGTTATCACGCTTTACCTGCTGCTCCAGATGTTCCGTTCCGCCAATCCGGCGGTGCTGGCGCGCACCATCAAATTCGGCGGCGGCGTGCTGGCGCTGGCGGTCGCGGCCTTCACCGGCTTGCGGGGCGAACTGGCGGTTGCGATCCCGCTCGGAATTTTCGGCGCAGGGCTACTCGGCTGGACGCCGTTGGCGAATGCTGGCTTCGGCAATGTCGGAGGGCTGTTCGGCGGCGGCGCGACGCGCCCATCCGGGCAGGCCTCGCGTGTGCGCTCGCAATTCCTGGACATGCGGCTCGACCACGACTCCGGCCAGCTTTCGGGCCAGATCGTCGCGGGGCCTCACGCCGGGCGCAGGCTCGACGAGTTCGATCTCGCTGGCCTGCTGGCGATGGTCCCGACGTTCGACGCCGAGAGCGTGGCCTTACTTGAAAGCTATCTGGACCGCCGGTTTCCCGCTTGGCGTCAGAACGCGCAGGGCGATGCGGCAGGGCGGCAGCGCCGCACGGCGGCGAGCAGCAAAATGACGGCGGAGGAAGCCTATCAGATCCTTGGCTTGCAGCCGGGGGCGGGGCGCGACGACATCAGCCGGGCGCACAAGTCCCTGATGAAGAAACTCCATCCCGACCAGGGGGGCTCGACGTATCTCGCTGCCCGGGTAAACGAGGCCAAGGATACTTTGCTTCGCACGCATAACGGCTAACTCCGGCACTACGCTACAAACGCCCGTACCGCGTGAGCTCTGTTTGCTCTGTCTGCCGTCGCCCGCCTTGCCGGCGTGGTCGATCCCTTGAGTAAAGTTTTAACCGTAAATCCTTGACGAGAGGTTGTCGTGGAACAGCCTTGTCGTGAACAGCCTCGGCATCACCGCATCCCCAAAACGAAAATGCCCGCGCAAGGCGCGGGCATTTGGTCTGCAACGGAGAAGGAGATCAGTTGCGGACGGTGATGCAGGAGATCTCGGCGCGCTTCAAGGTGCGGCAGACAGCCTCGGCCTGGTCGCGCTCGAGCCCGGCGAAGCGGGCGCGGTAGAGCTTGCGATTGTCCTTGGCGACAACAGGCTCCGTGAACGGGTCAGCCTTGCTGAGCAGGCCGCGGGCCGAGTTGCGGGCGGCGTCGATGCGCTGCTGAGCTTCGTTCTCGCTCTCGAGCGCGCCGACCTGGACGATCCAGCCGCTGTGAGTGACGACCGGCTTGGTCGTGGCGCTCATCTGGATCGGCTGCGGCGCAGGCTCGGCGGAGGCGAGCTTCGGAGCGGCGGGAGCGGGCGCAGCGGCGGTCGCGGCCGGCAGCACCCCGAGGATACCGTTGCCGGTGCCGAAGCCTGCCGGCTGCCGCGGCAGTTCGGTGCGGGCAATCTCGGCCTTCGGCGCTTCCGGCTGGCTCACCGCCTCCGGCTTGTTGACGAGATCCGCCCTGGCGACGACGGCGCCGGAGGTTTCCGCGACGTCGGAACGGGGCGGGATGGTGCTGGTGACCGGCGGCGCGACCTGGACGCCGACCTGGGCCGGGGCCGCGGAGGCGACCTTTACGGCGCCGGCCTTGACCTGAACCGTCTTGACCCGAACCGGCTTCATCGGCTCGGACGAGCCGGGAATGATGGAGAGCGGCTGGCTCGAGATCACGCCATTGGTGAGCGGCGCGGGTTCGACCTTGGACTCGGTCGGCCGAACTTCGGGTTTGGGCTGAGTGGGCGGCATCGCGGCAGTCGCGGCAGCCAGCGTCGACAGACGCGCGGCAAGGCGCGACGGGGCGGCCTCGGCAGCAGGGGCGGCAGCCTGGACCTGGGGGGCGGAGCGGGGAGCATCCGACGCATCGGCGACGTCAGTATTGGCCTCGGCGCCGTTGCGCTCCGTGACCGCAGCGACGGTATGGACGGTCGCGCTCTTCTCGAGGTTCTCCGCGAGCAGGTTGCGCATGATGGCGTCGCGCGAGCCGCCGCTGCGGCCGCCGAGCACAACGCCGATCAGGTGGCGGTTGCCGCGACGCATCGAGGTGACGAGGTTGAAACCGGAGGCGCGGGTGTAGCCGGTCTTGATGCCGTCCACGCCCTCGACGCTGCCAAGCAGGTGGTTGTGGTTGCGGATCGACTGTCCCCGCCAATTGAACGTTGAGGTCGCGAAATAGCGATAGTAGCGCGGGAAGCGCTCCTGGATGGCGCGACCCAGCGTAGCCTGGTCGCGCGCTGTCGTGACCTGCTCGTCGTTGGGAAGGCCGTTGGCGTTGCGGTAGACCGTCCTGGACATGCCGAGCGAGCGCGCCTTGCGCGTCATCATCTGAGCGAAATCGTCCTCGTTACCGGCGATCGCTTCTGCGATCACCACGGCTGCGTCGTTGGCCGAGCGGGTGACGAGGCCCTTGATCGCGTCCTCGACGCGAATGGTCTGGCCGGCACGCAGGTTCAGCTTGGTCGGATCCTGGTCGGCGGCGTGCTTGGACACCGGCATCTCGGTGTCGAGCTTCATCTTGCCGGATTCGAGGCGCTCGAACAGCAGATAGAGCGTCATGATCTTGGTGAGCGAGGCGGGGTGGCGGATTCCGTCCGGATTGTTCGACTGGAGCACCGCACCAGAATTGCCGTCGACGATGATGGACGCGAATTTCGGGCTGGAGCTCTCGGATACATCGCGCTGCACCCGGTGGTGCGCATAGTGTCGGCGATGGCGCCGCGCCTCGGCTGCATCGGTGGTGAAAATGACTGCGGTGGTGACCGTAAGAAGCCCGAAAACGCCAACCCGCGCCAAGCGCGAGGAAGACAAGTTTTTACGAAGCATGGAACCCCGTCCCCGTTTCTGACTTGATCACCGGCTCGTGAGGCGAAATTGTGCCCAATGGACCCGGGATCATTACCTGCTCAGGCTGTCCCTCCGCTGGTGTTCGCCGCGGGGGACGTTGGACCCGAGCCGCTGTTCTGGCTAAGGTGATGTTCTAAAACGGCTTTTGGCCGCTCGCGGAAGTGAACACGTCCAGGGAATCAGGGTAGGGGGCCGCGGTTTCCAAAAGCTTAAGGAACCCTTGCGGGAAAACCCGGAAATTTCCGCGATTTGCATCCAATTTTGTGCGACGCACAAGATTCTTGACTTTATTGTGCGTTGCACTAATTATGGGCACAGTCAGGGAGCCGGGGCTTCCCGACGCGAGCCAGGGAAAAGGATTCCGACATGTTCAAGGTTGAAGACTTTCAGAACTACGGGAAAGAGCAGTTCGAGCAGTGCGTTGCCTCCGCGACCTCGGTGCAGCACGGCCTCCAGGCGATCGCCAGCGCCTATGGCGACTATACGAAGAAGTCGTTTGAAGACACCAAGTCCTTCGTCGAGAAGCTTTCCGGCGTGAAGTCGCTGGACAAGGCCATGGAAGCACAGACCGACTTTGCCCGTTCCAGCTACGAGACCTTCGTTGCGGAATCGCAGAAGATCGCCGGCCTCTACAGCGACCTCGCCAAGCAGGCGTTCAAGCCGGTCGAGACCATTGTGTCGAAGTTCACCCCGGCCGCCAACTAAGCTTTTCCCGGATATCCAGGAAGCAAAAGCCCGGCTGAACAGCCGGGCTTTTCATTTGTCGCGACGGGTTCGTCCCGGGCACCACGCTAAGCTTTCGGTCGATCTTCCTGAATGTGTGGACCAGGATGAGCTCGCCGGTGTCGCTCGCGCAAGATTGCAATGCGCCGGCGATGGGTTCGCTGCCCGCGTTCACCTGCACGAAGATCATGATTGTTCGCGGGTCCCTGGACCGTAGAAGTCCGGAGATGATCCCGCGCGAAACCGTCGCAGCAGTTGGCCGGCCGGTTCCTGACCGATACGTTCTAACAAGCGGCGCGGAAATTTTTGTCAAATCGGTGCGGATTGATTAACCTCGGTCAGGATCGTCCGGATCGGGAATCGGGACCGCCGCGGCCGCATCGGCCGGACCGTTGCACGCTTGCGGCGAGCCGGGGGCGGGCCCATATTGTCGACGATCGATACGGCTTGGACCGGATCGGTTGGAAGCGGCGATCCAACGAGGCGGCGCGCCTGTGCGAAGCTCCGAAGGCCGGGGCTCTGCGGCGGACCGTCATACGCTTCCGTGGGGAATTTGAACGCCTGAGCCATGCCGCAACCGTTGTCCAGACTCGACCTGTCCGCGGCCACCGCCGCCCTCGCTCCCCGGATGAGCAATGACGAGAACCGTTCGGGCGGTCCGACGGGGCCGAGCACCTCTGTCATCACCAAGGTCAAGCCGAAGACCAAGCGACCGAACCTCTACCGCGTGCTGATCCTGAACGACGACTACACGCCGATGGAGTTCGTCGTCCACGTGCTGGAAAAGTTCTTCCAGAAGGACGTCGAGGCCGCGACCAAGATCATGCTGCACGTTCACCATCACGGTATTGGGGAGTGCGGCGTGTTCACCTACGAGATCGCCGAGACCAAGGTGACGCAGGTGATGGACTTCGCCCGCAAGCACCAGCATCCGCTGCAATGCGTGATGGAAAAGAAGTAAGTCACCGCACGGCGCGTCTTGAGACCGGCTCTCTTGTCTGTTGCAGTCTGATTGTGGCGTGACGGCTGCGCGCGATGTCCGTTGCCGCCGGCAAGATTACGGAATTCTGCACCGGCGCCGATCCCGCCCAAATCGGAACGGGTTTTGCATCGAAAGTACCGCAGGCGTGTCGCCGCCGAGTCGCGGAACCGGTCTTTCGCCGCGATCTTGTATAACTATATGTGACAAAGGTTGTTGTTGCCTGACCGGGCGATGACGATCATGATGGTGGGGGCCATAGAGGACGCGAATGCCGACTTTTTCCCAAAGCCTTGAACAATCCCTGCATCGTGCGCTGGCGATCGCAAACGAGCGTCATCACCAATACGCGACGCTCGAGCATCTATTGCTCTCCCTGATCGACGACTCCGATGCAGCCGCCGTCATGCGCGCCTGTAGCGTCGATCTCGACAAGCTCCGTACGAGCCTCGTCAACTATCTTGAGACCGAATTCGAGAACCTGGTGACGGATGGCGCCGACGACGCCAAGCCGACCGCCGGTTTCCAGCGCGTGATCCAGCGCGCAGTGATCCACGTGCAGTCGTCCGGTCGCGAAGAGGTGACCGGCGCCAACGTGCTGATCGCGATCTTCGCCGAACGCGAGAGTCATGCTGCGTATTTCCTGCAGGAGCAGGACATGACGCGTTACGACGCGGTGAACTACATCAGCCACGGCATCGCCAAGCGGCCGGGCGTCTCCGAGGCACGGCCCGTGCGCGGCGTCGACGAGGAGACCGAGACCAAGGGCAACGAGGACGCCAAGAAGAAGGGCGAGGCGCTCGAGACCTATTGCGTCAACCTCAACAAGAAGGCGCGTGACGGCAAGATCGATCCGGTGATCGGACGCAATTCCGAGATCAACCGCGCGATCCAGGTGCTGTGCCGCCGGCAGAAGAACAACCCGCTGTTCGTTGGTGAGGCCGGCGTCGGCAAGACCGCGATCGCGGAAGGTCTTGCCAAGCGCATCGTCGACAGTGAGGTGCCGGAAGTTCTGGCGGCCGCGACCGTGTTCTCGCTGGACATGGGCACGCTGCTCGCCGGCACGCGCTATCGCGGCGACTTCGAGGAACGCTTGAAGCAGGTGCTCAAGGAGCTCGAGGCGCATCCCAACGCGATCCTGTTCATCGACGAGATCCACACCGTGATCGGTGCGGGCGCGACGTCGGGTGGGGCGATGGACGCTTCGAACCTGCTCAAGCCGGCGCTTGCCTCGGGCACGATCCGCTGCATGGGCTCGACCACCTACAAGGAATATCGCCAGCACTTCGAGAAGGACCGCGCGCTGGTGCGGCGCTTCCAGAAGATCGACATCAACGAGCCGACGGTCGAGGACGCCATCGCGATCCTCAAAGGGCTCAAGCCGTATTTCGAGGACTACCACCGGCTGAAATACACCAACGAGGCGATCGAGGCCGCGGTCCAGCTCTCCTCGCGCTACATCCACGACCGCAAGCTGCCGGACAAGGCGATCGACGTGATCGACGAGTCCGGTGCGGCGCAGATGCTGGTGGCCGAGAACAAGCGCAAGAAGACCATCGGCATCAAGGAGATCGAGACCACGATCGCCTCGATGGCACGGATCCCGCCGAAGAGCGTGTCGAAGGACGATGCCGAGGTGCTCAAGCATCTCGAGCAGACCCTGAAGCGCACCGTGTTCGGCCAGGACAAGGCGATCGAGTCGCTCGCGGCATCGATCAAGCTGGCGCGCGCCGGCTTGCGTGAGCCGGAGAAGCCGATCGGCTGCTATTTGTTCTCGGGTCCGACCGGCGTCGGCAAGACCGAGGTCGCAAAGCAGCTCGCGGCAAGCCTCGGCGTCGAGCTGTTGCGCTTCGACATGTCCGAATACATGGAGCGGCATACCGTGTCGCGCCTGATTGGCGCGCCTCCCGGCTATGTCGGCTTCGACCAGGGCGGCCTGCTGACCGACGGCGTCGACCAGCATCCGCATTGCGTGGTGCTGCTCGACGAAATCGAGAAGGCCCATCCCGATCTCTACAATGTGCTGCTGCAGATCATGGATCACGGCCGGCTCACCGACCACAACGGCAAGCAGGTCAATTTCCGCAACGTGATCCTGATCATGACCACGAACGCGGGTGCTTCCGATCTCGCCAAGCAGGCGTTCGGCTTCACCCGCTCCAAGCGGGAAGGCGACGACCACGAGGCGATCAACCGGCAGTTCGCACCGGAATTCCGCAACCGCCTCGATGCCATCGTCTCGTTCGGCCATCTCAGCGTCGAGGTGATCGGCACCGTGGTCGAGAAGTTCGTGCTTCAGCTCGAGGCGCAGCTCGGCGATCGCGACGTCACCATCGAGCTGTCGGAGCCTGCCAAGGCCTGGCTGGTCCAGCATGGTTACGACGAGCAGATGGGCGCACGTCCCATGGCCCGCGTGATCCAGGAGCACATCAAGAAGCCGCTGGCTGACGAGGTGCTGTTCGGCAAGCTCAAGGGCGGCGGCCACGTTCGCGTCGTTCTGGTCAAGGACGAGGCCGACGAGACCAAGGAGAAGATCGGCTTCGAGTTCGTCGAGGGCCCGGTAACGCCGAAGCAGGAGAAGCTGCCCGGCGCCCGCAAGCGCCCGCCAGGCAAGTCCAAGCCGGGCGGCCCCGGCGGCTCGAAGGGGCCAACCTCCAAGGGGCCGCTGGTCAAGGCTTGATCGGCATATGACGATTTGAAAAGGCCGGCTGCGAAGCCGGCCTTTTTGTTTTGGGTCGTAGCCCTACGTTCCGGCCTCTGGCGCTGCCGCCGGCGGCCGCGGCTTTCTCGGAGCGGCGGGCCGTGCGCGGGCAGGCGCCGACGGCTGCATCGTCACGATGACCGGATTGGGCTTGTGATCGGTCGCAGCCCCGGTCGCGGCGTCGACGCCCATACCAACGACACCGCCCAGCAGGAGATTGCCCGCAAAGCCCGCGGCCCCGCCGGTCTGGATGTCCCGGCTGAGCGGCACGATCTGCGGCTCATAACCTTCCTTCTGGAAGGTGATCGAGATGTCGGCGTTCCGCTTGACGACCACGGAGCAGGGCGTCGTGCAGGTGGTCGGAACCTCCATTCCGCTGACCACGGCTTCCACGCCTGAAGGTGTCGATGAGATGCTGATATTTTCCGTCGTGCCGCGCGTGACCGACGCGCAGCCGCCCAGCATGACGCTGAGCGCCACTATTCCAAATGAACGCATGAAATTGCCCCTTGTCCCGTCGGCAATGAAGCGCAACCGGAGCGAGAGGGCAATACGTCAACCGTCCAAATAGTTAGGCCACGCACAGGTTGTGTGCGAGGCACCGAGAACGCGGCCGTGATGCACTCACTCCCCTTTCATCCGCTGCCCCTCCTGCACCCGCACGTGTTCGGCGCCGCGGGTCGCGGCTGGGGACAATCGCAGCATGCTGAGCAGCGCGCCGCACAGGGCAAAGCCGACGCCGGCGAGCAGCGCGATCCTGGTGCCCTCCTGCGGGTAGCGGCCGAGGAACAGTGCGACCAGCGCCGCGCCAGTGGTCTGGCCGAGCAGGCGGGCGGTGCCCAGCATGCCGCTGGCGCCGCCGGAGCGCTCGCGCGGGGCGGCTGCGATCATGGTGCGGTTGTTCGGCGTCTGGAACAGGCCGAAGCCGAAGCCGGCGAGGGCCATGCGCCAGGCGATGTCGAATGCGCCGGGCTCGTCTGGCAGCATCGCGAGCGAGGCGAGTCCGCCTGCGAACAGCAATAAGCCGATGCCGCCGAGCAGGCCGGCCGGATAATACTCGACGAGGCGCCCGGCAAGCGGTGCGGCGAATGCGACCGTGATCGGCCACGGCGTGATCAGAAGGCCCATATGCACGGCTGAATAGCCGAAGCGACTTTGCAGGTAGAACGGGATCGCGACGAAGGCGAGCATCTGGGCGCAGAACGAGGCGATCGAGGTCGCGATCGACAGGGCGAAGATCGGGATGCGCAGGAGATCGACCGGCAGCAGCGGTGCGGCCATATGCGTCTCGCGCCAGATCAGGGCGGCGCCCGCGATCGCGGCGACGGCGAATTCGATCAGGCAGGTGAGGAGCGGCTCGCCATGGCCGACGCTGTCGACGGCGAAAATGCCGACACCGAAGGTGATGGCGCTCAATCCGGCGCTCTGCCAGTCGAATGAATGCGCCGCCAGGCGCGTGTGCGGCAGGCAGCGCGCGCCGAGCGCAACTGCGACCGCACCGATCGGCACGTTGATCGCGAACAGCCAGGGCCAGCTTGCCACGGCCAGGATGCCCGAGGCCAGCGTCGGCCCGATCGCGGCCGACACTGCCACGACGAGCGCGTTGCGCGCGATGCCGCGACCGAGCAGCGCATGCGGATAGGTGAACCGCACCAGCGCGGTGTTGACGCTCATGATGCCGGCCGCGCCAAAACCCTGGATGATGCGCGCGACGGTCAGCAGCGGCAGTGAGTGCGCGACCGCGCAAAGTGCAGAGGCCAGGGTGAACAGCGCAAGCCCCGCCAGATAGACACGCCGGTAGCCGACGATCTCGCCGAGCGAGGCCAGCGGCAGCAGCGAGATCGTGATGGCAAGTTGATAGCCGTTGACGATCCAGATCGAGAAAGCGGGGCTCGCATCGAGGTCGGCCGCGATCGTCGGCAGCGCCACATTGGCGATGGCGCCGTCGATCACGGACATGGTGATGCCGAGCGCGATGGTGAGGATCGCCCATCGACGCTGCGGCAGCGGCAGGCCGTCGGCCTGCTCGATGGTGACTGTCGACATTGTGAGCGGCGTGTTGTTGGCGAATCGGACTCTGCCAGGAGGCCGAGTATTGCGCCAACAGGGCAGGACCGCGATAGTTCCGGAAACCGCCGCCACCAGCGCGGTCGTCTTCGCGGCCGATGCAGCTCAAGTTTGCTACACCGCCGGCGGATTGCGGTCGATGAAGGTCGTGCGCTGGTGCCAATAGGGATAGGGCAGCGTCACCGTGCTCGCGGCATCGAGCCTTGCCACCTGGTCCTTGGTCAAGGACCAGCCGACCGCGCCAAGATTTTCGCGCAGCTGGGTCTCGTTGCGCGCGCCGATGATCAGCGTCGACACGGTGGGGCGCTGCAGCAGCCAGTTGAGCGCGATCTGCGACACGCTCTTGCCCGTTTCCTTCGCAACCTCGTCGATCGCCTCGACGACACGGTAGACGTGCTCGTCCGGCACGGGCGGGCCGAATTCGGCGGTCTTGGGCAGCCGGCTGACCTCGGGCTTCGGCTGCCCCCGCCGGATCTTGCCGGTGAGGCGTCCCCATCCAAGCGGCGACCAGACCACGGCACCCAGCCCCTGGTCGAGGCCGAGCGGCATCAGCTCCCATTCGTAGTCACGCCCGATCAGTGAATAGTAGGTCTGGTTGGCGACGTAGCGCGGAAAACCGTGCTTGTCGGCAAGTGCCAGCGACTTCATCAGGTGCCAGCCCGAAAAATTCGAGACGCCGACGTAGCGGATCTTGCCGGCGCGCACGAGCACGTCGAGGGTGGCAAGCACCTCTTCGGGCGGAGTGAAGGCATCGAAGCCATGGAGCTGGAACAAGTCGATGTAGTCGGTGCCGAGCCGGCTCAGCGAACCGTCGATGGCGGTGAGCAGGTGCTGGCGCGATGAGCCGATGTCGTTGGGGCCGTCGCCGAAGCGGAACGTTGCCTTGGTCGAGATCAGGACCTTGTCGCGGCGACCTTTGATCGCTTCGCCGAGCACCCGCTCGGACTCGCCGAGCGAATAGACGTTCGCTGTGTCGAACATCGACACGCCGGCCTCGAGGCAGATGTCCAGAAGGCGCCGCGCTTCGGTCGCGTCGGTCGCGCCCCACGCGGCGAGGCGGCCGACGCCGCCGAAGGTGCCGGTGCCCAGACTCAAGGCGGGCACCATGAGGCCGGACCGGCCCAAGCGTCGGTATTCCATCGATTGGCTCCCTGGCTGGCCGCTGATCGATCACTGCGGCTCGGTGGCAAAGGATACTGCAAGCAGGCGGCGCGTCCTATCACCTGCTCACATAGCGGCTTTGCTTGGGATTGCCCTAATCGTGCAGGCGCATGTCGTCGAACGCTGCATTGGCAACGTGCGAGCCGGGCGTCTTCACCAAAGATTGAGCTTCGAGCCTTGTTGCGGGCGAGGGGAAGCACGCGGCTTCGCCGTCACGCGTTTGCCGCGGCAGCAGCGTCAGGCTCCAGCCCACCAGGACCAGCGCCGCGAGCCGGATCGCGATCATACCCAGCAACAGCTCCGATCCGCTTATGGTGTGGTGAGTCCTCATGTGCGCCAGCCTGATGCAGGCCACCAAGCAAGACAATCCGGAATTGGCGAGCATGGCCTTCGTTGGAAGCGAAGACTTGAGGTGATGGCTGACTGGAATGAGATCTCAGTGCCGCAACTGACTCTGCCGGAAGTCGCGCGGCGACATTCCAAAATGCTCGCGGAAGACCCGGCCGAAATGCGAGAGGTCATTGAAGCCCCAGGCAAAGGCGATCTCGCTGATGTGGCGATGGGCGAGCACGGGAGAGGCGAGATCACGCCGGCACCGGGCGAGACGTTCGGCAAGGACATGGCGCTGGAAAGAGGTGTCCTCGTCGCCGAGAAGGTCGTTGACGTAGCGCGGCGAGATGCCGAGCGCGGCCGCGGTTTCCGCGAGCGAGAGATCGGGATCGGGAAGATGCGCGCGGATGTGCGCCTTCAATCGGTAGAGCAGGGCCGAGCGGTGGGTCGAGGACGGCAGCGATGTCTTGCCGAGCCGCTCGCTCAACACCATGGCGAGCAGATCGACCGCCTGCTCCGACAGCGCGGCGGCGGTGTCCGGAGCCAGCCCGTCCGCGTTCTGGCAGAGCCGGAAGATGAATTCATAGGCCAGCCGCTCGAGCGGCGCGTCGGCGCCAAATGACATTGCAGTCAGCGTCTCGGTGCCGCCGAGCCGGCGCTGCAACATCTCGCGCGGCACCTTGAAGATGGTCTGCGTGAAGGTGTCGTTGAACTTCAGCTCGTATGGGCGCGTGGTGTCGTAGAGTGCGAACTCGCCGGGATGGATCACGGTCTCGCGCCCGTCCTGCACCACGCCGCCGTCGCCGCGATTGCCGAGCGCGATGAGAACAAAATCCTGATCCGAGCGCGCGATGCGCGAGGGCGTGCGGAAC
This sequence comes from Bradyrhizobium sp. USDA 4354, assembly GCF_054060315.1. Lineage (NCBI taxonomy): Bacteria > Pseudomonadati > Pseudomonadota > Alphaproteobacteria > Hyphomicrobiales > Nitrobacteraceae > Bradyrhizobium > Bradyrhizobium sp. USDA 4354. Next base: position 4,899,284 of record NZ_JBSSDC010000001.1, read on the forward strand.
ACGTGCTGGCGGTCCGAGCAGACCTCAGAGCATACCGCTTTGCCGAGCGAAGCCTGCGTCACCGAGCCGCGAAAGGCGCTGCCGAGGTCCGACTTGCAGTCGAGCCCGACGAAGACGTCGCAGACGATGTCCTGCCAGAGGGCGAGCCGCCGATAGCCGGGGCTGCCGTCCGTCGTGAACTGGATTGGCATCGGCAAGCCTCCCTTTCACACCCTGCAAAATCGCCTGGGATCCAGACGGACCGGAGGCAAATCCTGTACCGGTCCGCAGCGCGTCCGGTCGAGTTTTTGTGCCGCCGCGGTCGAGCGCCAGGCCGTCCAGCCTGGTCAAATAGACTGCATCGGACGCGGCTTCCGATCAACCGGCAATGGAGGCGGGAATGGGCATCGAACATCCGAAATACAAGGTTGCGGTGGTGCAGGCGGCGCCGGCCTGGCTCGATCTCGACGCTTCGATCGACAAGTCGATCGCGTTGATCAGGGAGGCCGCCGAAAAGGGCGCCAGGCTGATTGCCTTTCCCGAAGCTTTCATCCCCGGTTACCCCTGGCACATCTGGATGGACTCGCCGGCCTGGGCGATCGGCCGCGGCTTCGTGCAGCGCTATTTCGACAACTCGCTGTCCTATGACAGCCCGCAGGCCGAGCGGCTGCGCGACGCCGTGCGCAAGGCAAAGCTCACCGCCGTGATCGGACTGTCCGAGCGCGACGGCGGCAGCCTCTATCTGGCGCAATGGCTGATCGGCCCTGATGGCGAGACCATCGCAAAGCGCCGCAAGCTGCGGCCGACCCATGCCGAGCGCACCGTCTATGGCGAAGGTGACGGCAGCGACCTCGCCGTGCACGCGAGGCCCGACATTGGCCGCCTGGGGGCACTGTGCTGCTGGGAGCATCTCCAGCCGCTGTCGAAATACGCGATGTACGCCCAGAACGAGCAGGTGCATGTCGCGGCCTGGCCGAGCTTCTCGCTTTACGATCCGTTCGCGCCGGCGCTCGGCGCCGAGGTCAACAACGCGGCCTCGCGCGTCTATGCGGTGGAGGGCTCCTGCTTCGTGCTCGCGCCGTGCGCGACGGTGTCGCAGGCGATGATCGACGAGCTCTGCGATCGGCCCGACAAGCACGCGCTGCTGCACGCCGGCGGCGGCTTTGCCGCGATCTACGGCCCCGACGGCAGCCAGATCGGCGACAAGCTCGCGCCGGACCAGGAGGGGTTACTGATCGCCGAAATCGATCTCGGCGCGATTGGCGTCGCCAAGAACGCGGCCGATCCGGCCGGGCATTATTCGCGGCCCGACGTGACGCGCCTTTTGCTGAACAAGAAGCGGTACCAGCGCGTCGAGCAGTTCGCGCTGCCGGTGGATACCGTCGAGCCGATCGACATTGGCGCGGCGGCAAGCTGATCAACGTGATCAAGGGGAGGACATGATCATGGAATCCGCAATTCCTCTGCATCTTGAAACCACGCGCACGCGCCACAAGCGCGTGCCGGAGGATTACCAGCCGCCATATCCATCGTTCGTGGCGCGCTACAAGCCGACCGTGAGCCGCGTCGTGATGGCCTATTTCGGCGTGCAATATCGCGGCACGGCGCCGGCGGCCGCAACGGAGGCGCTCGCCGACATCGCGCGCCTGTTTGCTGCGCAAGGCGGGCCTTTGCATTGGGACCGTGCCCGCTACCGCGACCAGGCCGGATACGAGACCATCGTCTCGGTGGGCTATTGGGACGACACCGCGCGTTTCGATGCGTGGTTCGCATCGGCGCGCGAGGCCTGGACCGGACAGCAGCGCGAGGGCATCGGCACCTTCATCGAGGTGCTGCGTCCGACCGTGTCGCGTCATGAGACGCTGTTCTCCTCGCCCGATCGGCCCGAAGGTGTCGCCGTCGTTGCGGAAGGCATGAGCGGCGAGGTGCAGGAGCACGCCTATTGGGGCGGGATGCGTGACCGTATCCCGCTGTCGCAGACTGATGCGATGGCGCCTGGTGGCGCGCCTGAGCTGATCTGCGACGGCGCGCGGCTGCGCGTGAAGGCTCATGACAATCTCTGCCTGATCCGCTCCGGGCAGGACTGGAGCGATACCGAGGCGTCCGAGCGAAAGCTCTATCTCGACGACGTCGAACCGGTGCTACGCGAGGGCATGGACTTTCTGCGCGATGATGGCCTCGCGATCGGCTGCTATGCCAACCGCTACATGCGGGTGCTCGCGACCGACGGCAGCGTCAGCGAAAAGTCCTACGGTCAGAGCTGGTGGAAGAGTCTCGCCGCGCTCGAACGCTGGGCGGAGTCGCATCCGACCCACGTCAAGATCTTCGGCGCGGCGATGAAATATCTATCGACGCTCGGGCCGTCAGCCAAGCTGCGGCTCTATCACGAGGTGACGGTGGCAGCCGCCGACGAACAGTTCTTCGAATATGTGAACTGTCACCCAAGGACGGGCATGCTGGCGGCGGTGGAGACCGTCGGAGCCTGATCGACTAGGCCACGCAATGGCCGAGCAGCTCCGGATGCGCGGCGCAGATGTGATGCGCGCCGGCATCCTTGAGCTCGGCCTCGCTGCCATAGCCATAGAGCACGCCGATCGCGGTCATGCCGTTGGTGCGGGCGCCGATCACATCGTGACTGCGGTCGCCGATCATGATCGCGCTGTTCGCATCGACCTTGGCCTCGTCGAGCGCATAGCGCAGCAGGTCGCGCTTGTCGACGCGGGTGCCATCGAGCTCGGAGCCGAACACGCGCTCGAAATACGGCTTCAGACCGAAATGGTCGACGATGCGCCTGGCATAGACGGCGGGCTTGCTGGTCGCCACGAACATGCGCGCGCCGGTCGCGGCCACCGCGGCTAGCGTGTCGTGGATGCCCTGATAGGGCGTGTTCTCGAACAGGCCGACCTCGGAAAAGCGCTCGCGATAGAGCAATAGCGCCTGGTCAGCGAAGTCGTCGGTTCCCACGAGCCTCTTCAGACTGGCATGCAGCGGGGGCCCGATGCACCAGGTCAACTCGTCCTGGCTCGGGACCGGCTGGCCGAGTTTTTTCAGCGCATACTGGATCGAACCGGTGATCCCGGGCTTGGGATCGGTGAGTGTGCCGTCGAGATCAAAATAGATTGTCCGCATTCTGGCCGGGCTCAGCGTTGATTATCCCGGCTGTTGCTAGTTGCCTTAAGGTCCGAGTTCAAGGGCTTGGAGCAAAATGCGATTTGGTGGGGCTCAGAAGCTGATCTGGCAGTTGCTCGTGGTAGCGGTCGTCTGCACGTCGGCGCTGGCCGAGGATGCATCGGTTCCTGCCACGCAGCTCGGCCCCGAAGCGCCCGCAAAACCGGCGCCATCCTCCGAGCCGGGGCGCGAGAGCGACACGCGGGAGTCGATCTGCCTGATTGTGGAGGCGGCCGCGCGCGATGCCAATCTCCCGCTCGAATTCTTCGCCAGGGTGATCTGGCAGGAAAGCCGTTTCCAGGCCGATGCGGTAGGTCCCATGACGCGCAGCGGCGAGCACGCACAAGGGATCGCGCAGTTCATGCCGGGCACTGCAAGCGAGCGCGGGCTGCTCAATCCGTTCAATCCGGTGCAGGCATTGCCGAAGTCGGCGGAGTTTTTGAACGAGCTGCGCAACCAGTTCGGCAATCTCGGCCTTGCTGCGGCTGCCTACAATGCCGGTCCGCGGCGCGTGCAGGAATGGCTCGCCGGCACCGGGCCGATGCCGGAACAGACCCGCAACTATGTCTTCGCCATCACCGGCACGAGCGTCGATGCCTGGGCCAAGGCAGGCAGCACCGGCAAGGGACCGCTGAGCTCGCCGCCGACGAGCTGTCGTGATCTGATGGCGCTGCTGAAGCGCGCGCCGAATCCGTTCGTCGCCGAGCTCGAGCAGCATGTCGAGCTTGCCGCCGCAAAGATCTGGGGTGTGCAGCTCGCGGCCGGGTTCGACCGCAATAAGGCGCTGGCGATGTATTCCCGGGCCGTCACGAAACTGAGCGCCGTGATCGGCGAGCGTGATCCGAGCCTGCTACGCTCGGTGATGCGCAGCCGCGGCACGCGCGCCTTCTACCAGGTGCGCATCGGCGCGGATACCCGAGCCGAGGCGGATGATCTGTGCAGCCGCATCCGCAAGGCGGGCGGGGCCTGCTTTGTGCTGAAGAACCGCGGTGTGAGCGGGTAGGTCGCACACTCTCTCTGGCCGTCATTCCGGGTTCGCGCCAAGTGGCGCGCCCCGGAATGACGGCGGTGGGGTCCGTGCCGCGCGCCCCGCGCGCATGCCAGCCCCGCCGCCCGCTTCCTTGACGCGCGGCGCCGCATTGTCCGTTATGCAGGCACGATTCCTCGCCGGCCAAAACTCCTGTGGCGCTTCCTCCGCTCGATTCCCCTCAATGGCAAAGTCCGTGGCGCGCCTTTGCGTGGGGGCTGCGCTCGATCACGCAGACGATCCTCACCATCGTGCTGTTCGTGACTTATCTCGGCATCGGCGCGCTCGCCCATGACACGCAGTTCAGCCTGCTCTGGGCGCTCTGCTCGACGCTGTTCGTCTGGGCAGGTCCGGCGCAGATCATTTTGATCACCACGCTCGGCTCGGGTGCGACCATCATCCAGTCCGCGATTGCAGTTACGGTCAGCGCCATCCGCCTGTTTCCGATGGTGGTCTCGGTCCTGCCGTTGATGCGCACGCCGACGACGAAACGGCGCGAGCTGATCTTCGCTGCGCACCTCACCGCCGTGACGCTGTGGGTCGAATGCCACCGCTTCCTGCCACAGGTACCGCGCGAACGGCGGATCGCCTTCGTTCACGGACTCGGCTGTGGGCTTGTTTCGGTGTGTCTCTGTGCCAACACGGTTGGCTATTTCCTCGCCGCCAACCTGACGCAGACGCTTGGAGCGGCGATCCTGCTGCTGACGCCGCTGTCCTTCCTGTTCTCCACCGCGCGCAACAGCCGCGAGCTCGCCGATGTCGTCGCGCTGGTGCTGGGCATCTTGCTGTATCCGCTGGCAGCGAAGATGAACTCCGGCCTCGACATCCTCGTCAGCGGCGTCATCGCCGGTACGGTCGCCTACGGCGTGCATTGGTGGCGGGAGGTGCGCGCATGAGCTTTGCGCAAGCGATCGGCGACTGGCACGCGCTCGCTGTGCTGTTCGTCGCCGGTGTCGTTCCTAACCAGATCTGGCGCATGCTGGGCCTGTGGTTCGGCGGCGGCATCGACGAGGGCTCCGAGCTGCTGGTCTGGGTGAGGGCGGTCGCAACGGCGATCCTGGCCGGCGTTATCGCCCAGATCGTGGTCCAGCCGCCAGGCGCGCTCGCAAGCGTGCCTGATGTCCTTCGCTACGGTGCAGTCGCTGCCGGGCTGGTCGTCTTCCTGCTGACCCGCCGCTCTATCTTCGCGGGCGTGGTGACGGGCGAAGTCTTCATGCTGGCCGGCAAGTGGTGGTTAGGCTAAAACCGCCGGCGAACAGCTAAGGAACAGGACATATGGTTCGCGAACAGGAGCTCCGCGAGGGCGAGGTCGCCATCGAGCTGCCGCCGACGCAAGATGCCGGCCTCGTCTTCATCGGCCGTATCCGCACGCCCTGGTCGTCGCGGCTGGAGACGCCGCGGCAGGGGCGTCAGGACGGCCCGATATGCCGCCTCGAGATCTTCGAGCCGTTCGTGCCGGCGATCAAGGGCGTCGATTTCTACAGCAATCTCGAAGTGCTCTACTGGCTCGACAAATCGCGCCGCGACATCATCCTGCAAAGCCCGAAGAACAACGAGAAAACCCGCGGCACATTTTCGCTGCGCTCGCCGGTGCGGCCCAACCCGATCGGCACGTCGATCGTGAAGCTGGTCGGTATCGAGGGCAATGCGATCCTGGTGCGCGGGCTCGATTGCATCGACAATACGCCGCTGATCGACATCAAGCCGGATCGCTGCGAGTTCACGCCACTGGCCGCGCCGCAGAAAGGCGATTTCGAAACGGAGTGAAGGGCGCTCCGCTCTAACCCCGTCATTGCGAGCGAAGCGAAGCAATCCAGGCTGCTTCCGCAGAGACAGTCTGGATTGCTTCGTCGCAAGGGCTCCTCGCAATGACGGAGTGTGAGGCGGCTACCCCTTCAGCGCCGCGATCAGCTTCGCCGCGTGCTCTTCCAGCACCCTGGCATCTTCCTTGCGGCTCGCAGGCGGCAGCATGGCGACGCCGTCGTGGCGCGGCATCACGTGCATGTGCAGATGGAACACCACCTGACCGCCAGCGGGCTCGTTGAACTGCTGCACGGTGATGCCGTCGGCGTTGAACGCCTTCATCGCGGCCGCTGCGATCTTGTGCGCGCCGCGCGCGACATGGGCGTAGTCGTCGGGCTTGATGTCGAGGATGTTGCGGGCAGGGGCCTTCGGGATCACCAGCGTGTGGCCGGGCACGCGCGGCATGATGTCGAGGAAGGCGAAGACGTGCTCGTCCTCGTACACCTTGTTGCAGGGCAGTTCGCCGCGCAGGATCTTTGCGAAAATGTTGTTGGTGTCGTAGGCGGTCATGGCGACGGCTCCCAAGAGACTTGCGCGTAGTATTTTGCGCTTACTGTCACCAGGCACGGCAAATCGTCAAGGCGCCTCGTCGGCGCCCTTGCGGAACGGGCCGAGCTCGGCAAGCTCCCGTCCGGCCTCGGCGACATAGGCGCGCTCGCGCTTGAGGTAGTCGTCGATGGCGCGGCGCAGGCCGGGATCGGCGATGAAGTGCGCGGAATGGGTGGTCTTCGGCAGGTAGCCCCGCGCGATCTTGTGCTCGCCTTGCGCGCCGGCCTCGACATGTTTGAGGCCGTGTTTGATCGCGAAGTCGATCGCTTGGTAATAGCAGATCTCGAAATGCAGGAACGGATGATGCTCGACCGCGCCCCAGTTGCGGCCGAACAGGGTGTCCGAGCCGATGAAGTTGATCGCACCCGCGATCCAGCGATTGTTGCGGCGGGCCATTACCAGCAGCACGTCCTCGCTCATGGTCTCGCCGATCAGCGAGAAGAACTCGCGCGTCAGATACGGCCGGCCCCATTTGCGCGAGCCAGTCTCCATGTAGAATTCGAAAAAGGCGTCCCAGGCATCCTCGCTGATGTCTTTTCCCGTGAGCCAGTGGATGGTGATGCCGGCGGCGAGCGCATCGCGCCGCTCGCGCTTGATCGATTTGCGGTGGCGGGAGTTCAGCGTCGCCAGGAAATCGTCGAAGCTCGTAAAACCCTCGTTGTGCCAGTGGAACTGCTGGTCCGTGCGCTGCAGGAAGCCGTGCTCGGCGAGCAGCTTCCATTCGGCTTCGCGCGCGAAGGTGACATGGACGGAGGAGGCCTTGCTGACGCCGCACAGCGCCACCAACCCGCTCGCCAGCGCGTCCATGATGCGCTCGCGATCGACGCCGTCGCGGACCAGCAGCCGCGGTCCCGTCGCCGGGGTGAAGGGAACCGAGACCTGGAGCTTCGGGTAGTAGCGCCCGCCGGCGCGCTCATAGGCATCCGCCCAGCCCCGGTCGAAGACGTATTCGCCTTGGCTGTGCGATTTCAGATAGCAGGGCACGATTCCGGCGACGCGGCCGTCGAGCTTGGCCACGAGATGCCGCGGACCCCACCCGGTGCGGATCGTGGCTGAACCCGATTTCTCGACGGCGGAGAGAAAGGCGTGGGAGACGAACGGGTTATAGGCAGGCCTTGAGAGCCCGAGGGAATCGCCTGGAAGGCCGGATGAGGTTCCCGCGCCATGACCGTTGCAGGCCTTCTCGTTAAAGGCCTTCTCGTTAAAGCCCTTGCCGGGATTGGCGCAGGCGTCCCAATCCGCGGGCGAGATTTCGCCGATGGACGGTACAGCCTCGAGCGTAATGTCGGATGATGCCATTGCGCCCAAGATCGTGCATTGCAGCAGCGACTTCAAGGGGCGGGAACACAGGTCGCGTGCCCCGGACGCAGCGCAGCGCCCCGGCGCGCTGCAGAGCCGGGGCCCATCTCACCGCGCAGCGTGCCGCTTGCTGGGTCCCGGCTCTGCGCCGCAACGCTTGCGTTGCAGCTTGTCCGGGACACGAGAGCTAACCCTACGGCACGAACCCCTCGAAGATCATCTGATCTGCATACTGTCCGACCCGCGTCCGCTGCTCCGGGGTGCGGACGGTCCAGCCGAGCAGGGCGCAGCCGAAGACGTTGCGGGCGATCCAGGGCGCCGGGGCCGGAAGGTGATCGACCTTGAAGGCGACGAAATGCGGCTGGGTCTGAAAGCCATGGCGCAGGTACAGCATGCTGTCGCGCTGCTCCTGGGTGAGCTTGGCCCAGTACTCGTCCCCATAGGTCCGCTGCGCGACGATGCCGCGCGGACGGGAGGGGAGCAATTCCCGCAGCGCCAGCACCTGGTCGGGATCGAACGACATGCCGACCGCGGGGCCGTCATAGGACGCCAGCACCTCGGCCATCCGCTTCACCAGCTTGCGGTCGCCGCCAAAATGGCTCTTCACCTCGATCACGAGGGGCACGCGGCCGGCGAGCATGGCGCAGAGGTCGCTGAGCGACATCATCCGCTCGTCGGTATCCCTGAACTTGACCGCCTTCAGCTCCGCCGCGGTTTTTGAGATCACGTCACCGGCGGCCTCGGTGAGGCGGCCGAGGGCATGGTCGTGATGCACCATGGCCTCGCCATCGGCGGAGAGCTGGATATCGACCTCGATCGAGAAATTGCCCGTGATTGCAGCCTGGACTGCCCCCGGCATGTTCTCGACGATGCCGCGGGAAATGTCGTGCAGGCCGCGATGGGCGACCGGCCGGGCTGTCAGCCAATCCGGAGCGCGCATTTCGTGTCAGGCGACCTCGAACACGCCGTCGACCTCGACCGCCGCGTCCGCGGGCAGCGAGGCGACACCGACGGTGGTCCGGGCGTGGCGGCCCTTGTCGCCGAAGGCGGCGACCATCAGGTCGGAGGCGCCGTTGAGCACCTTCGGCCCGTCCAGGAAATCCGGGGCCGAGTTGATGAAGCCGCCGAGGCGGACTACCCGCACGACCTTGTCGAGGTCGCCGAGTGCCGCCTTGACCTGGGCCAGCAGATTGACGGCACAGCCGCGCGCAGCCGCAGCCCCTTCCTCGATGGAGACGCCAGCGCCGAGCTTGCCCTTGGCGATCAGCTTGCCGGCGGGATCAAAACAGACCTGGCCGGAGACGAACAGCAAATTGCCGGTGCGCACGAACGGGACGTAGTTGGCGACGGGGGTGGGGGCTTCATGTAGCTTGATGCCCTGCTCCGCCAGTTTCTGCTCGACCGTGCCCGCCATGTCCGACCTCGTTGTCCAAAATCATTCGCTCCCGGCACGTCCGTCTGAAGGCCGGTCGCGCCCTGTTTCGCCCATCGTGCCGCCACATGCAAGCAACCGGAGGGGGCTGCATTTGGTTGGGGCAGGGCAGCAGGTTCAACGCGAAGGGGCAACTTTACGTGAAACGGCCTCAGTTGCGACGCAATGGAACGGTCATTAAAATGTCGAATCTGCGCTTCCTCAGGGAACAGACATGGTGCACCTTTTCCGGACTTCGCTCGGTGTGATGGCGCTCGCCGCGGCCAGTGTCGGCCTTGGTGGCGGGGCTCAGGCCGCCAACGGTCCGTTTCTCGCGCACCAGGCGCTCTATGACCTCAGCCTCGTCAAATCGCGGTCCAATTCGGTCAACAGCGCGCGGGGCCGGATCCTCTACAACTTCACTGGCAGCGCCTGCGAGGGCTACACCTCCGAATTCCGCCAGGTCTCCGAGCTCGACAGCGGCGAAGGCAAGGTTACGCTCAGCGACCTTCGCTCCAATTCCTGGGAGGACGCCGCCGGCAAGAGCTACCGCTTCAAGATCGAGACGCGCATGAACGAGGCGGACGCCGGCCGCGTCGACGGCTCGGCCGAGCGCGACGGCGACCATATCAATGTCAAGCTGAAGCTGCCGGCGCCGAAGACGTTCACGCTCGACGGGAAGATCGTATTCCCGACCGAGCAGATCCAGCGCATCATCGCCGCCGCCAAGGACGGCAAATCGCTGCTGGAGCTCTCCGTCTATGACGGCTCCGACGACGGCCAGAAGGTCTACAACACGCTGACCGTGATCGGCCAGCCGATCCCCGCCGACCGCGCCACCTCGACCGATCCGTCGACCTCGGACGAGCACATGAAGTCGCTGAAGCGCTGGCCCGTCACCGTCAGCTATTTCGATCGCGACGCCCAGCAGAAGGAAGGCGAGCAGACGCCGGTCTATGCGATGTCGTTCGAGCTCTACGAGAACGGCGTCTCGCGCCAGCTCGTGCTGGATTACAACGATTTCGTGATCTCCGGCGCGATGGGCAAGTTCGACGTGAAGGACAGCAAACCCTGCAATTGAGGGTTTGTCTCTCCTTCGTCATTGCGAGCGCAGCGAAGCAATCCAGAATCCCTCCGCGGGAGGATTCTGGATTGCTTCGTCGCAAGAGCTCCTCGCAATGACGGGCTAGCCCTCGGCACGCTCTCCAGCTAGGCTCCCTCCCAAGTATAAACCTACGGGAGCAACCCCATGCCCAAGCTCGACCATCTCCGCCCCAGTGGTCTGCACCACAATCCGGCCTATTCGCACGTGGTAACGGCTTCCGGCGCGCGCACGATCTACATCTCCGGGCAGGTCTCGGTGGACGAGGAGGGCCGGATCGTGGGCGAGGGCGATATCGCCGCGCAGACGACGCAGGTGATGCAGAATCTCGGCCTGGCGCTGAAGGCGGCGGGGGCGAGCTATTCCAACATCGTGAAAATCACGACCTTCGTCGTCAACTACAAGCCGGAGCTGCGCCCCATCATCGGTAAGGCCCGCTCGGCCTTCTTCGAAGGCATGGAGCCGCCGGCATCCACGCTCGTCGGCGTCTCCGCGCTCGCCGCGCCGGAATGGCTGATCGAGATCGAGGCGATCGCGATCGCAGATTGAGGTTTTTCCTGTAGCCCGGATTTCGCTGCGCTCCATTCGGGCTACGCGTGCCTCGCGCCAGACAGCTCTTGGAGCAGTGCCATCGCTTCGTCGGCCCTGTCAGCGGGCACGAAGAGATGATCGTGATAGAAGGCCGACACGGCGTTCACGCTGATGCCGGCTTCGGCCAGACGCGCCGTGATTGCCGCCAGAAAGCCCACCGCATCGAGCGCGGAGCGAACTGTCAAGGTGATCAGGCGCGAGGGAAATTCATGGCGTAGTCCGGCACGTTCCGCCTCCTCGCGCAGTATCACCAGCGTCGTTCCTTCGCGTTCGCGGAACATCAGCATCGGGCTGATGGTGGCTGGAATGCTCGCGCTCGGCGCAAGCGTGCAAAACACGAAGACGCCGTCCAGCATTTCCGGCTTGATGTTGCCCAGCAGCGCGTCGAGATCGCGTTCGCCTGTCACGGTGCCAGTCTCCGAACCGGTAAGATCGTTTGAGCCCCCGCGAAGCTATCGGCGCCGGCGGCTGTTGAAGCCATGGTCAACATACCTTTGTATATCTCCTCCAATCCTTCTCATGCGCTGACCTTACGCTGGTACAATTGAGCGACGGCGGGAGATTCCTACAATTTGAGTCCATTCGGGTCACTGCGAGGACGCTCAAATGAACGTGGTCATTCGAAAGCTCAACGGCTTGTGGCACCTCATCGTCGGGTCTTGTCAGATCCGAACGCCGTTCCTGGAAACTCAGGATCGACAGTTGGTCGTTCAGTATGCCAGGCGCGCCTATCCGGGCGCACGGATATTCGAACGCGACTGAGCAGAGCAGGACTAGATCACTCCTGCGCCTTCTCCGGCCCCTCATACGCAATGCCGCGGATCACCGCGGCGCTGCCGAACTTCTTGCGCAGGCTGTCCACCGCACGTTCGGCGTGCGCAGCGCGGCGGTCGAGCATATCGGTGTCGTCGCTGGCCGAGCCTTCGCGCAGCGCGCTGACGCCGGCGCCCATCAGGCGGAAGGCGGTGCCGTCGATCTCTTTCGCGAGCATCTCGCGGCAGATCGAGAAGATCTTTGCGGCGAGCTGCGTTGGCGCTGCGATCGACTGCGAGCGGGTGCGCTGGCGGAAATCGGCGGTCTTCAGCTTCAGCGTGACGGTCGAGCCCGCCAGCTCGCTGCTCTTGAGCCGCGACGACGTCTTCTCGCAGAGCCGCCACAGGATCTTCTCCAGTGTCACGAAATCGCGGATGTCGGTCTCGAAAGTGGTTTCGCTGGAGATCGTCTTGGCGCCGCGATCAGGCTCGACGCGGCGGTCGTCGATGCCGCGCGCGAGCCGCCACAGCCTGCGTCCGTCGCTCGGAAACTGCCGCATCATCTCGATCTCGTCGGCCTTCTGGAGGTCGGCGATGATGCGGAAGCCGCGCTGCACGAGGCGCTCCTGCGTGGCGGGGCCGACGCCGAAGATGAAGCCGACCGGCCTCGAAGCCAGCATCGTCAGCGCTTCCTCCTGGTCGAGCGCGGCAAAGCCGCGCGGCTTGTCGAGGTCGGAGGCGATCTTGGCCAGAAACTTGTTGCAGGACAGGCCGACCGAGACGGTGATGCCGATGTCGCGCTCGACGTCACGGGCAAAGCGCGCCAGCACTTTTGCCGGGATCATGCCGTGCACGCGCTCGGTGCCGGAGAGATCGAGGAAAGCCTCGTCGATCGAGAGCGGCTCGACCAGCGGCGTCAGCGCCTGCATGGCCTGCCGTACCTCGCGGCCGACCCGGACGTACTTCGCCATATCCGGGCGGATCACGGTCGCATGCGGGCAGGCCTCGAGCGCCTTGAACATCGGCATCGCCGAGCGCACGCCGTAGGTGCGCGCGATGTAGCAGGCGGCCGATACCACGCCGCGCTTGCCGCCGCCGATGATGACCGGCTTGTCGGCGATACCAGGGTTGTCGCGCTTCTCGACCGTCGCATAGAAGGCGTCGCAGTCGATATGGGCGATGGTCAGGCCTGCCAGAGCGCGGTGGCGGACGAGGCGAGGGGATCCGCAGGCGGAACAGCGCCGCACGCCCATATCCAGATCGGCCAGACAATCCCGGCAGAAGCAGCGGGGCCCGGCCGCCTCTGGGGCGCTCACGGCACGTCGCGCTCCCAGGAGGGGTCGCCGAGCGCGTCGCCGAGGACCTGCCGCGCTGCGGCAACGTTGGTCGGATGCAGTTCTGCGGCCTTGGCAAAGGCCTTCACGGTGTCGTCATCGCGCAGCACGAAATCGAGCACGCTGAGGAGGAAATTGGGGTCGGAGGCGGCATTGCGGAGGGTCTCCGGACCGACCCCCGTCTCGGCCAGGAACAGGCCCAGCCGCTCGGGCTCGCCGGCGACGAAGGACAGGGCCTGAATCGCAACGATTTCAGCGACTTCGCGGGGGTTGTGAACAGGCTTTTTCACGGGGCCGGTTTGCCTTTCCGTTAACTTTCAGTGTCTACTTTGGAATCATCATGCCCGAGTCTTCGTCTTGAGTCTTGCGACCCGCGACAAGCAACTGGAAACCAGATCGCAGAAAGTCGACCCTCGGGTTTAACGAAACTCAAGCGAATCTGAGGCTAGTTTGAATCCAGTTTTCGAAACGCCGGGAAGCGGCGTCTGAGGCGTCACATGTACCGGTCTGCGGACCAATCAGGAGGGCGGGATGGCTAAGACCGTCCTGATCGTGGAAGACAACGAGCTCAACATGAAGCTCTTCCGCGACCTATTGGAGGCGCACGGCTACCAGACCTCCGGCACCAGCAACGGCTACGAGGCGCTCGACCTCGTTCGCAAGATGCGGCCCGACCTCGTGCTGATGGACATCCAGCTGCCGCAGGTCTCCGGTCTCGAGGTGACGCGCTGGATCAAGGACGATCCGGAGCTGCGCACCATTCCCGTCGTCGCGGTCACGGCCTTCGCGATGAAGGGCGACGAAGAGCGCATCCGCGAGGGCGGCTGCGAAGCCTATTTGTCCAAGCCGATCTCGGTCGGCAAATTCATTGAGACGGTCCGGCGTTTCATCGGATAGGAAGTGAGTTCACAGTGTCCGCGCGTATCCTGGTCGTCGACGACGTCCCCGCCAACGTCAAGCTCCTCGAAGCCCGCCTCTCCGCCGAATATTTCGACGTGATGACCGCCTCGAACGGCACCGAGGCGCTGGCGATCTGTCACCGCGCCGAATGCGACATCATCCTGCTCGACGTGATGATGCCCGACATCGACGGTTTTGAAGTCTGCCGCCGCCTCAAGACCGATCCGGCCACGCATCACATCCCGGTCGTGATGGTCACCGCGCTCGACAGCCCCGCCGACCGCAATCGCGGGCTGGAAGCCGGTGCCGACGATTTCCTCACCAAACCCGTCTCCGATGTCGTGCTGATCGCGCGCGTGCGATCGCTGACGCGGCTGAAGATGATGACGGATGAGCTGCGCATGCGCGCCATCACCTCGCTCGAGATCGGGATGCAGGCGCCCGAGCGCAGCGCCGTCGCCGACACCGGCAAGGGCGGCCGCATCCTGCTGGTCGACGACCGCGAGTCCTCCTATGAGCGGCTGGCGACGATCCTCGCCGCCGAGCACACCATCGACGTCGAGCCGAACCCGACGGAAGCGCTGTTCCATGCCGCTGAGGGCAACTACGATCTCCTGATCGTCTCGCTCGACCTCAACAATTTCGACGGCCTCAGGCTATGCAGCCAGGCGCGCTCGCTGGAGCGCACGCGCCACGTGCCGATCCTGGCAATCGCCAACCCCGAGAACTCGACGCGGCTGCTGCGCGGCCTCGAGATCGGCGTCAACGACTACCTGCTGCGCCCCATCGACAAGACCGAGCTCTTGGCGCGCGCCCGCACCCAGATCCGCCGCCGCCGCTACACCGATCATTTGCGCGACAACGTGCAGAACTCGATCGAGATGGCGATCACCGATGCGCTCACCGGCCTGCACAATCGCCGCTACATGGAGAGCCATCTGGCAACGCTCGCCGAGCAGGCCGCGATCCGCGGCAAGCCGCTGGCGCTGATGATCCTGGACATCGACTATTTCAAATCGATCAACGACAATTACGGCCACGACGCCGGCGACGACGTGCTGCGCGAGTTCGCAGTACGCGTGCGCAAGTCGATCCGCGGCATTGATCTCGCCTGCCGCTACGGCGGCGAGGAGTTCGTGATCGTGATGCCGGAGACCGATCTCCACGTCGCCGGCATGGTCGCCGAGCGCCTGCGCCGCTCGATCGCGGGCGAGCCGTTCGCGATCCACAAAGGGGCGAAGCGCATCGAGGTCACGATCTCGATTGGCCTCACCACGCTGGAGAGAAAAGGCGAGGCGGTCGCCGACGTCCTCAAGCGCGCCGACACCGCGCTGTACCGGGCCAAGCACGACGGCCGCAATCGGGTGGTGTCGCAGGCGGCGTGAGGCCGCGGCGACACAATATTTGCGAAAACAACCCCATGCACAGTAGCCGACGCTAGTCGGATCAAGGGCTTACGCGGGGGCTGGGCGAATACTGGATGCCCCGCCTGCGCGGAGCATGACACCGTGTGATGCGGCGGAGGCGATTATTGTGGCGCACGCTTGCGTCCCTTCACCGGCTTGTCCGCATCGCCGACCACGTCCACCCCCGCATTGCGCAACAACACCTTCGCAGCTTCCTTCGCGGCCCTCGCCATTGCGGGATCATCGCGGACGAGGTCCTGCGCGATGGAGCCATCCACGAGCAGCACGAGCTGCGTTGCGAGCGCATCCGCTTCCGTCACACCGAGCTCGTTCAACCGGTCGCGAAACCAGAGGCGGCGGCTTTCCTTGAAGGCGATTGCAATCTTCTTCACGGCGCGATCCGAAGGCCCGAGCTCGGCGACCGCATTCACGAACGGGCAGCCGCGGAAGTCTTTCGCCGCAAAGCGCCGTTCCAGCGAATCGAAGGTGGCGAGGATCTGCTCGGCCGGCGGCTTGTCGGAGGCGCGTGCGCTTACGAAGCGGCGCTCGAGGTAAGCCGCGATCAGCGCGTCCTTGGACGGGAAGTGGTTGTAGAGCGTGCGCTTGGAGATGCCGATCTC
This sequence comes from Bradyrhizobium sp. USDA 4354, assembly GCF_054060315.1. NCBI lineage: Bacteria > Pseudomonadati > Pseudomonadota > Alphaproteobacteria > Hyphomicrobiales > Nitrobacteraceae > Bradyrhizobium > Bradyrhizobium sp. USDA 4354. The sequence goes on from NZ_JBSSDC010000001.1 coordinate 4,915,225, forward strand.
GGCCGCGATGGTGTCGACGCCGATCGCGCGAATGCCTTGCAGATAGAACAGCTTGTCGGCGGTCTGAAGGATCCGCTCTTTCATCGACTGAGGGGCAGGCGGGGGAGCCATGCGGTCGCGTGCGTCCTGTTCGCTTGACAGCTGAGGCCATCTATAGCCTAAGTACACAGGTCTGTGTAACCAAAAACATCGGCAAAAGCAGACGACGGCACGCGTGCCGCGCCCAAAAGGGAGAAGAAGAATGCCCCTGTTGCAGGTCCTGCGTCCGACATTGCCGATCCTGATCGGCGCCTCGATCATGCTGACGCTGAGCATGGGGCTGCGGCAGTCGCTCGGCATCTTCATGCAGCCGCTGACGCAGGACATTCACATTTCGATCTCGGATTTCACGCTGGCGCTGGCCGTGCAAAACCTCGCTTGGGGCTTCCTCCAGCCGCCTGCCGGAGCGCTGACGGTGCGCTACGGCTTCCGTCCGATCATGATCGCAGGCGCGCTGATGTACATCGCAGGCCTCGCGCTGATGGCGACCGCGAACGGGATGATCAGCATCATGATCGGCGCTGGCGTGCTGATCGGGACCTCGCTCGCCTGCACCGCAGCGGCGATCGCGATGTCGGTGGCGGCGCGTGCGGTGCCGGAGACGGTGCGCTCCACCGTGCTCGGCATCGTCTCCGGTGCGGGCTCGCTCGGCGCGCTCTTGTCGGCGCCGATCGGGCAGATGCTCAACGAAGGCTTTGGCTGGCGCATTGGCATTGCCGGTTTCGTCATCATGTCGGTGCTGATGGTCCCCGCCGCCTGGTACGCCGGGCGCGTCGACCAGATTCCGCTGCCCAAGCCGGCGGCCGACGAGATCGACGATGCCACGGCCGCGACGGCTGCGAGGACCGCGTTCGGCAACGTGTCCTTCGTGGTGATGACCTGCGCCTATCTCGTCTGCGGCATGCAGCTCGTGTTCCTCACCACGCATCTGCCGTCATATCTCGCGATCTGCGGCCTCGATCCGATGCTGAGCGCGCAGACGCTCGGCATGATCGGCGGCTTCAACGTGCTGGGCTCGCTGTTCTTCGGCTGGGCCGGCCAGCGCTGGAACAAGCTGGCGCTGCTGGGCGGGATCTACATCCTGCGCTCGCTCGCGCTCGCCTGGTACTTCATGCTGCCGGCGACGCCGTTCTCGACGCTGCTGTTCGGCGCGATCATGGGCTTCCTCTGGATGGGCGTCGGCCCGCTGGTCGCGGGCGCGGTCGCCGAGATGTTCGGCCTGCGCTGGCAGGCGATGATCCAGGGCCTCGCCTTCATGAGCCACCAGATCGGCAGCTTCCTCGGCGCCTACGGAGGCGGGGTGCTCTACGACGCGCTCGGCTCCTACACCATGGCCTGGCGCATCGGCGTGGCGCTCGGCCTTGCCGGCGGCATCGTGCAGGTGGCGTTCGCGCTTGCCAGGCCGTCGCAGCCACCGGCGCCGGTGTTGCGGACGGCGTAGTGGAGCGTGTCAGAAGCGGAACCAAGCTCGTCTCATTTGCCCAAGTTGGTTGCCTGCTTGTATCAGGCCCCGGCCCGCGATGTCTCTCGCTGGACCCAAAGCCGACAAGGCGTCTTCTGCGCGTATATAAGGACGCGACTCCAGAAGCACGCCTGGTTCGGCTCTCGTGCCCCGGACGCAGCGCAGCGTCACTTCGACGGTGCGCTGCTGAGCCGGGGCCCATGCCGCGGTATCGTGCTGTGTGGCCTGCTGGGTCCCGGCTCTGCGCAGCAGCGCAAGCGCGCTGCAGCGCGTCCGGGACACGAGAGGGGGACAAAATGAAACGGGGCCCGACAGGGCCCCGCAAAACGCTTCACGCTACGCCGATCTTACTTGATCTTGGCTTCGCGGAATTCGACGTGCTTGCGCGCGACCGGGTCATACTTCTTCTTGACCAGCTTGTCGGTCATGGTGCGCGAATTCTTCTTGGCGACGTAGTAGAAGCCGGTGTCGGCCGAGGACACGAGCTTGACCTTGATGGTGACCGCTTTGGCCATGTTCTGAACCTCAGAATATCAGGGGAATCTGGAGCCGGCCAAATGGCCCGCGTTGGCCGGCAACCTAGCCAGAAACCGCCTGATGTCAAGGTTTTCGGGCCAGCGAACTGCTCAAATCGGCCCGATCAGACGTCAAAGAACCGGTTTTTCGGCCGGGGCAAGCCCAGATTCTCCCTCAAAGTGGCCCCTTCATACTCTTTGCGGAAAATCCCGCGGCGCTGCAGCTCCGGGACCACCTTGTCGACGAAATCGTCGAGGCCGGCGGGCAGGAACGGGAACATGATGTTGAAGCCGTCGGAGCCGCGCCCGACCAGCCATTCCTCCATCTGGTCGGCGATGGTCTTGGCCGTGCCGACGAAGGACAGCCCGCCATAGCCGCCGACGCGTTGGGCGAGCTGGCGCACGGTGAGCTTGTCGCGGGCGGCCAGATCGACCATGCGCTGGCGGCCGCTCTTGCTGGCGTTGGTCTCGGGGATGTCGGGGAGGGGACCATCCGGATCGAAGCCGGAGGCGTCGGTGCCGAGGATGACCGACAGCGACGCGATGGCGCTGTCGTAATGCACGCGGCTGTCGAGCAGGGCGCGCTTCTCCTTGGCCTCATCGACGCTGTCGCCGACCACGACGAAGGCGCCGGGCAGGATCTTGAGGTGCTCGGGATCGCGGCCGACCTTCTCCATGCGGCCCTTGATGTCGGCGTAGAGTTTTTGACCGTCGGCGAGGCTGCCGCCGCCGGTGAACACGGCTTCCGCGGTTTCAGCCGCGAGCTGCTTGCCGTCCTCGGAGGCGCCGGCCTGCACGATCACCGGCCAGCCCTGCACGGGGCGGGCGATGTTGAGGGGACCGCGCACTTTGAAGTATTTGCCGTTGTGGTCGAGCGTGTGCATCTTCGCGGGATCGAAGAACAGGCCGCTTTCGACGTCGCGCACGAAGGCGTCGTCGGCGAAGGAATCCCATAAGCCCGTGACGACGTCGTAGAATTCGCGGGCGCGCTTGTAGCGCTCGGCGTGCTCCATGTGGTCGTCGAGGCCGAAATTCAGCGCCGCGTCCGGGTTCGAGGTGGTGACGATATTCCAGCCGGCCCGGCCGCCGCTGAGCTGGTCGAGCGAGGCGAAGCGCCGGGCGACGTGATAGGGCTCGTCGAACGTGGTCGAGCCCGTCGCGATCAGGCCGATGCGCTCGGTGACCGCCGAGAGTGCCGACAGCAGCGTGAACGGCTCGAACGAGGTCACGGTGTGGCTGCGCTTGAGTGCGTTGATCGGCATGTTGAGGACGGCGAGGTGATCGGCCATGAAGAAGGCGTCGAACTTGCCGGCCTCGAGCTTTTGGATCAGCTGCTTGATGTGACCGAAATTGAAATTGGCGTCGGGCCAGGCCCCGGGATAGCGCCAGGCGCCGGTGTGAATGCTGATCGGGCGCATGAACGCGCCAAGCTTGAGTTGCCGTTGTGCCATCGCCCGCTGTCCTTCTTGGTGACGCTCGGGAAGACATAGGGACGAGTGGGAACTCCGCCATTGGGGAAGGCGGGAAGATTATTTTGTTTTTGAGCGTTATCCCAGCATGTTCGCGCCACACCCTTCGCTGTCGTCCCGGATCGGCGCGCGCTTGAGGCGCGCTTGTCCGGGACGACAGCGGAGATGGGCCACGTCCGACTACTAACTCAAAATATCCTTTTGCATCTTGCCGCCGTAGAAATGGAAGAACGGCACCGGTGCATCGTGACGGAGCGAGCCGGTGGCGAGGCGGGTGTCGAGCTCGTTGAGCACGTTGCGCGTCATCGGATGCAGGTCGGCGAGCGGCTTCGAGCCGAGCTCGACCCAGACCAGTTCGACCAGCTCCGCGTCCGCGTGGATCACGCCCTCGACGCGATGGGTGATCGCGGAGGCATCTGCGGTGAAGAAGCGCGTGTCGAACCGCTTGACGCGGCCGGGCGGGGTGATCGCGCGTGCGATCAGGAACAGGCCGGAAGGATCGGGAAGGAGGCCCGCATCCGCGAACGGCTTCCAGGGGCCTTCGAGCTTGGCCAACTTGCCTTCCGCCTTGCGTCCGAGGCAGAGACCGGTCTCTTCGCAGGCCTCGCGGATCGCGGCGATCGCCAGCGACTTCGCGCGCGAGGCCGGCGTCTTCGGGCTGCCCTTGGCGAGATTGGCCTCTAACTCCGTGGTGATGGGCGCGGCACAGGGCACGCGATAGTCGGCCTTGTCGACTCGTCCGCCCGGGAAGACGAATTTTCCGGGCATGAACACCACCTTGTCGTGGCGCTTGCCGACCAGCACTTTCGGAACGGTGCCGCTGCGATCGACCAGGATCAGGGTCGCCGCATCCCGCGGGCGGAAATAGGGATGATGGTCGGCTTCCTTCTCCTCGTGAACCCTGGTTTTCTCCGTTGCCTGCGCAATATCCGTCATGTCCTCACCCAAACCGTTTCTTGCTTATTGCTTTACACAGGCGGAATACCATCGGGAGGGTTCTCGTCAAACCCGTGCATACGCAGAGCCCATTGCAAGCCGACCACAGCTCCCTTGACGGGCTGCAACAGCGCGAGCGAGGCGGCGAAGGTGAAGGGCAGATAGGCCGCGAAGCTGATCCAGACCGGCGTCGTGTAATTGGTCTCGATCCAGAGGATCGCGGGCACCACGACGTGGCCGACGATGACGATGACGAGATAGGCCGGCAGATCGTCGGCGCGGTGCGGCGTGAAATCGAGGCCGCATTTGGCGCAATTGTCCGCCGTCTTCAGGAAGGCGCGGAACAGCTTTCCCTCGCCGCAGCGCGGGCAACGGCCGCGAAAGCCGCGCTTCATCGCAGGCCAGACGTCGCGCTTCTCGACGAGGCCGCTCTCGCGCGTCCAGATTTTTGGGGCCGTGCTCATCGTCACCATGCCTTGCCCTTCTTGCCTTTTCCCTTGTTCTTTCCTTTGGCGCTTTTCCCCTTGCCGGACTTTTGCTTCTCCGGCTTGCGTTTTTTCTCCGGGCTGCGTCCAGGGTGCGTCTTTGATGATTTGCGCTGCGGGCGGAATGGCCTGCGCTCGCGCGGTGCGGCGTCTCCCTCCGACGACAGCAATTCGAAGCGTAGCGCGCCGGCGATGGGGGCAGCTTCAATCAGACGGACGTCAACGACGTCACCAAGCTGATACGTGGTGCCGCTGCGGGTGCCGACAAGGGCGTGACGGCTCTCGTCATAGTTGAAATATTCCGTGCCGAGGGATCGGATCGGGATCAATCCGTCGGCGCCGGTCTCGCTCAGCTTGACGAACAGGCCGGCGCGGGTGACGCCGGAGACGCGGCCCTGGAAGCTGGCGCCGATGCGGTCGGCGAGATGATGCGCGATCAGGCGGTCGACGGTCTCGCGCTCCGCTTTCATCGCGCGCCGCTCGGTCAGCGAAATATGCGCGGCGACCTCGCCGAGGCTCTCCGGCGTCTCGCTGTCGGGCAGGGCGCCTTCGCCGAGCCCGAGCGCGCGGACCAGCGCGCGGTGCACGACGAGATCGGCATAGCGGCGGATCGGCGAGGTGAAATGTGCATAGCGGCGCAGGTTCAGGCCGAAATGACCGTAGTTCTCCGCGGAATATTCCGCCTGCGCCTGGGCGCGCAGCACGACCTCGCTGACCAGCGGGTAATAGTCGTGGCCTTCGAGCTGGGCCAGCACGCGGTTGAACAGCGTCGGGCGCAGCGCGCCCGATTTGGCGAAGGGGACGTCGAGCGTCTCCAGGAACTCGCTGAGCGCGTGGACCTTCTCGAGCGTGGGCTCGTCATGCACGCGGTAGATCAGCGGCAGCGACTTCTTCTCCAGCGTCTCCGCCGCGGCGACGTTGGCGAGGATCATGAACTCCTCGATCAGCTTGTGCGCGTCGAGACGCTCCGGCACCACTACGCGGTCGACGGTGCCGTCGCTCTTGAGCAGGATCTTGCGCTCGGGCAAATCGAGATTGAGCGGATCGCGCTCGTCGCGTGCGCGCTTGGCGCAGGCGTAAGCCGCGTACAGCGGCTTCAGGATCGGATCGAGCAGGGGGCCGGTGGTGTCGTCGGGCCGTCCGTCGATCGCCGCCTGGGCCTGCGCATAGCTCAGCTTCGCGGCCGAGCGCATCAAGATGCGATGAAAACTGTGCGAGCGCTTGCGGCCGTCGGGGCCGAGCACCATGCGCACCGCGAGCGCGCCGCGCGGCTCGCCCGGCACCAGCGAGCAGAGATTGTTGGAGATGCGCTCGGGCAGCATCGGCACGACGCGGTCGGGGAAGTAGACCGAGTTGCCGCGATCGAGCGCATCACGATCGAGTGCGGTGCCCGGCCGCACGTAGAAGCTGACATCGGCGATGGCGACGTTGACGATGAAGCCGCCTCGGTTGTTGGGATCGTCGTCGGCTTGCGCATGCACCGCGTCGTCGTGATCCTTGGCGTCGGGCGGATCGATGGTGACGAGCGGGACGTCGCGCCAGTCTTCGCGCCCTTTCAGGTTAGCTGGCTCGGCGGCTTCCGCATCGCGCTCGGCGGCGGAGGAGAATTGCAGCGGAATGTCGTGGGCGTAGATCGCGATCAGGCTGATCGCCTTCTCGGACTTGACCGAGCCGAGCCTCTCCTTGACCCGTCCGGACGCCAGGCCGAAGCCGCGCGAGCGGACGATGTCGACACTAACGAGATCGCCGTCATGCGCGCCTTGCGTGTCGGCCTTCGCAATGTTCAGCTCGCGGTCGGCGAACTTCTTGTCGACGGGGACGAGCCGTCCGCCGCCTTCGGGAAGCTCGCGGAATACGCCGAGGATGCGGCTCTTGGCCTTGTCGATGACCTTGATGATGCGGCCGCGATAGGCGGGGCCTTCTGTCTCGTCGCCGCGCTCGACGCGCAGCAGCGCGCGGTCGCCGACGCCGGCGGCGGTGCCGGGCTTGGCCCGGCGCGGCATCTCGATGAGGATTTTTGGCGGCTCGCCGCTCTCGACCTCGTCCCATTCGGCGGGGGAGGCGATCAATTCGCCGTCGGAGTCGCGTCCGGTGATGTCGGCGAGCAGCGTGGGCGGCAGCGCGTCGGGCTCGGAGACCTTGTGGCGCTTCTTCTTGATGACGCCGTCATCGGCGAGCTCGCGCAGCATGCGCCTGAGCTCGGCGCGATCGGCGTTCTTCAGGCCGAACTCGCGCGCAATTTCGCGAGTTCCGACCTTTCCTGGATTTGCCTTGATGAAGGCGACGATGGCGTTCCTGTCGGGAAAGCCACGGTCATTCGTGCGTTTCACTTAACCTCTAATTCTTGATCTAAGTCTTGCCGGCACTCTTCTTGGCCGGAGCCTTGGCGGCGGCGGTCTTGGTCGGCGACGTCTTTGCGGTCGACGACACGGCGGCGCGCGCCTTGCTGGTGGATTCAGTTTTCGATTTGGCCGCGGCTTTCTTCGCGGCCGGTTTCTTCGGCTTCGGCGCGGCGTCCTCGCCGTCCGCAGCCTTCTCGGTAGCCTTTTTGGCCTTGGTGGGCTTGGCCGCCTTCTTCGCCTTGGTCTTGCCGCCGCTCTTTCCGCCCCCTTTGGCCGCGCGCTCGTCGATCAGCGCGATCGCCTGCGGCAGCGTGATCGCATCCTTTTCGAACTCGGCCGGGATCGTCGCGTTGACGCCGCCGGCCGTGACGTAGGCGCCGTAGCGACCGCTCTTGACGGTGACGGTGCCGAGGGTCGGATGATCGCCGAGCGCCTTGCCGGGATCCGCACCGAAGCGGCGGCTCGGGCCCTTTGCCACCTTCTCCGCGATCAGCGTCACGGCGCGGTTGAGACCGATGTCGAACACTTCGTCGCCGGCTTCGAGGCTCGCATAGGTTTTCTCGTGCTTCACGAACGGCCCGAAGCGGCCGAGGCCGGCGATAATCGGCTGACCGGTTTCCGGATGCTTGCCGATCTCGCGCGGCAGCGACAGCAGCTTCAGCGCAAGCTCGAGGTCGACATCGGCGGGCGAGGTGCCCTTCGGGATGCCGGCGCGCTTCGGCTTCTCGCCTTCCTCATAATCCTTCTGCTCGCCGAGCTGGATATAGGGGCCGAAGCGGCCGGCCTTGACCCAGACGTCGCGACCCGTATCAGGGTCCTGGCCGAGCGAACGGTCGGCGGTCGCCTCGCCATCGGCGGCCAGCTGACGGGTGTAGCGGCATTCCGGATAGTTCGAGCAGCCGACGAAGGCGCCGAACTTGCCGGCCTTCAGATTGAGCCGGCCGGTGCCGCAGTTCGGGCACTGCCTGACGTCGCCGCCATCAGGGCGGGGCGGATAGATGTGCGGCCCGAGCATCTCGTCGAGCACGTCCAGCACCTGCGCGACGCGCAGATCCTTGATGTCGTCGACGGCGCCGATGAAGTCGCGCCAGAAGTCCTTCAGCACCTGCTGCCAGGAGATCTCGTTGTTGGAGATGCGGTCGAGCTGCTCCTCCAGGCCGGCGGTGAAGTCGTATTCGACGTAGCGGCTGAAGAAGCTCTCCAGGAACGCGATCACGACGCGGCCCTTGTCCTCGCCGTGCAGGCGCTTCTTCTCCAGCTTGACGTAGCCGCGGTCCTTCAGGACCTGCAGGATCGAGGCATAGGTCGAGGGCCGGCCGATGCCGAGCTCTTCCATGCGCTTGACGAGGGATGCTTCCGAGAAGCGCGGCGGCGGCTCGGTGAAATGCTGGGTGACGGACAGGCTCTGCCGTTTCACGGCCTCGCCTTGGCTCATCGCGGGCAGGCGACGTGAGTCCTCGTCCTCCTCGTCGTCCCGACCTTCCTGGTAGAGCGCGAGGAAGCCGTCGAACTTCACGACCTGGCCGGTGGCGCGCAGCTCCAGCGTCCGGCCGCCGGCCTTCGCCGTGATGTCGACCGTGGTGCGCTCGAGCTCGGCGGATTCCATCTGGCTCGCGATGGTGCGCTTCCAGATCAGCTCATAAAGCTTGGCCTGATCGGCATCGAGCTTGCGGCTCATGCTGTCGGGGCGGCGGGAGAGGTCGGTCGGGCGGATCGCTTCGTGCGCTTCCTGCGCGTTCTTGGCCTTGGCCTGGTACTGGCGCGGGGCATCCGGCACATAGGCGTTGCCGTAGTCCTCGCCGATCACCTTGCGGGCCTGGGTGATCGCCTCGGGCGCGATCTGCACGCCGTCGGTCCGCATATAAGTAATGAGTCCGGTGGTCTCGCCGCCGATGTCGATGCCTTCATAGAGGCGCTGGGCGATGCGCATCGTGTGCGCCGGCGCAAAGCCGTATTTGCGGCTGGCTTCCTGCTGCAGCGTCGAGGTGGTGAAGGGAGCCTGCGGATTGCGCCGGGCGGGTTTTGCATCGACCGCGGTCACGGCATAGGCGGCTGCTTCCAGCGCCTTCTTGAAGTCCTCGGCTTCCGCGCCGGTGCCGATGTCGAGGCGCTGGATCTTCTTGCCGTCGGCGCCGACGAGGCGGGCCTCGAAGGCATCGCCGCGCGGCGTGAGCAGGGTCGCGATCAGCGACCAATATTCGCGCGGCACGAACTTCTCGATCTCGAGCTCGCGGTCGCAGACGAGGCGCAGCGCCACCGACTGCACGCGGCCGGCCGAGCGGGCGCCCGGCAGCTTGCGCCACAGCACGGGGGAAAGGGTGAAGCCGACCAGATAGTCCAGCGCGCGGCGCGCCATGTAAGCGTCGACCAGCGCGCCGTCGATCTGGCGCGGATGCTTCATCGCGTCCGAGACGGCCTGCTTGGTGATGGCGTTGAACACCACCCGCTCGATCTTCTGGTCCTTCAGCGCGCGCTTTTCCTTCATCACCTCCAGCACGTGCCAGGAGATGGCCTCGCCCTCGCGATCAGGGTCGGTGGCGAGAATCAGGCGGTCAGCGCCCTTCAGGGATTTGGCGATCTCGTTGAGCCGGCTGGCCGCCTTGGGATCGACCTCCCAGATCATCTTGAAATTGGCGTCGGGATCAACGGAACCGTTCTTCGCCGGGAGATCGCGGACATGGCCGAACGAGGCCAGAACCTCATAGGACGAGCCCAAATACTTGTTGATCGTCTTGGCTTTCGCCGGCGACTCCACAATGACGATATTCATGTAGTTCCAGTAACTTACGGGAAAATCTCAGGCCGAAAACGAAAGGACTCGGGTCGGCCGTTTCGACCCGAACATGGGTGGTGAGCCGGCCCCTGTCAAATCGGGGGATATTGAAACCCTCTGCGATGGGAAAAGTTTCATATCGAGAAAGTTGCAAAATACCACCTTGGAGTTGCGATCCATGTCGGCGTAATGTTTCCTGCGGGGCATGGATTCGGGTGGGGTCTGGTGACAAGGCCGGGAAAGAAACGGGCGCGCGCTGTATCAGGCGTGCCGGGGGGCTCGCGCAACGAGGAGCCGGGGGAGGGCGGGGCGGATGAGGCGGTGGCCTTCATCGCCGAGCAGGTGGCTGCTTTGCGCAAGCTGGCCGAGCGTCACAAGCTCGACGTGCTGCACTATCTCTTGGGGATGACGCAGCTGGAGGCCGATGAGCATCTGCGGCTGCGGACCAAGCGCAAGTTGTCGTGAGGCCCGGGTCTCTATCAATCCCGTCGCCCTTCGAGGCTCGCCAAAGAGGCGGGCGCCTCAGGGTGACGGTGATGCGGGTACGCAGTTTCAACCTCGTCATTGCGAGCGTAGCGAAGCAATCCAGACTACCTCCTCGGAACGACTCTGGATTGCTTCGCTTCGCTCGCAATGACGGTGTGGCGGCAATTCGCCGTTATCCCGCCGACCGCCGCCGTCGCGCCGGCCGCGGCTTCAGCGTGGTGTCCGCCGGGCTGAGCAGCCGCCCATCCTCGGCGCGCATTTCCAGCTTCTTCACCGGGCGGCCTTTCTCGCGGTCGACCAGGATGGTCGCGATCTCCTCGGGGCGATCGTCGAACTCCTCGCTCCATTGCCGCAGCGCGACCAGGATCGGGAAAGTGCCGCGGCCCTTGGGCGTCAGCACATATTCCTGGTATGCGCTGCCGTCGGAGGCGGGGGCAGTTTCCAGAATGCCGTGGTCGACCAGCGAGCGCAGGCGCGCCGCCAGGATGTTCTTGGCCATGCCGAGCTTGCTCTGAAACTCGCCGAAGCGGCGGACGCCGAACAGCGCCTCGCGGATGATCAAGAGCGACCACCAATCGCCGAGCGCGTCCAGCGACCGCGCGATCGGGCAGGCATCGCCCTCGAAGCTCGTTCTCTTCACCATCACCTTGGTCCTGTCGCGTTCGCACGGTCCTGCCGCCGATCACGCGCTTGTGTGGTTGCATCATAAAACCATATGCCCTAGATGGCAATCTAGTTTCATCATGCAACTACTGGAGGCGAGCGTGAGACTGAAGGACAAGACGGCCCTGATCACCGGCGGCAACAGCGGCATCGGGCTTGCGACGGCAAAACTGTTCGTGGCCGAGGGCGCCAAGGTGGTGATCACCGGTCGCAACAGGCAGACGCTGGAGGCGGCCGCCAAGGAGCTCGGGCCGAACGCGCTCGCCGTGCCTGCCGATGCCACCGACATCGCCGCCACGGAAGCTGCGATCCGGCAGGGCGCGGATAAGTTCGGCAAGTTCGACATCGTGTTCGCCAATGCCGGCATCGCCGGCGGCACGCCGCTTGGCGCGGCGACGCTCGAGGTGTTCGAGAAGGTCATCAGCACCAACCTGACCGGCGTGTTCTTCACCGTGCAGTCCGCGCTGCCTTATCTCACCGACAATGCCTCGATCATCCTCAATGGCTCGGTGATATCAGTGCTCGGCATTCCCGGTTACTCGGCTTACGGCGCCGCCAAGGCCGGTGTGCGGGCGATGGCGCGGATCATGGCCTCGGAGCTCTCGCCGCGCGGCATCCGGGTCAACGTGGTCGCACCGGGTGCGATCCGCACGCCGATCTGGGGGCCCGCGACCGCGACGCCGGAAGCCGAGAAGGCATTCGAGAAGCGGATTGCGCTGTCGACGCCGCTCGGCCGCCTCGGTGAAACGGATCATGTCGCGAAGACGGTGCTGTTCCTCGCCTCCGATGATTCCGCGCACGTGCAGGGCCAGGAAATCTTCGTCGACGGCGGCGCGGTGGCCTCCCCGAGCGGTGCGCCGATCTATCGCGGCTGATCAAATCAAGCGCAAATTGAATCGGCCGGCGCAGTGCGGTCGCGCCTGCCGGTTCCTACGTCTTGAGATGCATTGACGAGGCGTTGAACCTTCGCGCAAGCTGCAAAGACCTTTTTACGGGCAGGAGGCAGACTCATTACTTAACGGAGTCGGCACTTAACGGAGTCGGCTATGACGAAAGCAACCCGCCTTTTCTCGTCGATTTCGTCACCGCGCGTTTTCACCGAACGGTCCGCCATACCGGGCAAGCATTCCGACGCCGCCGAGCTCGTCGCCATCGCGTTGTTCTCCGGGATCGGCCTGTTCGTCTCGCTCGTTGCCGTGATCCTGGGCATGCAGGGCGTCTGGTCTTAGCGTTGCGGATCGTGCCGCCGTCAGCCGCCGCGCAATCCGGCGGCGGCCGATTTCGGCACCGCGTCAGGCCGCGTGCAGGCTAGTGGCTGCCTGAAGCGCGCCCGCAAGTGCTTTCTCGCGGTGATCCGGTCCGACCTGGATGCCGTCGGCGATGATGAACTCGGCATTGTGGATGCCCATGAAGCCGAACACACCGCGCAGATAGCTTTCGAGGTGCTCCAGCGCTGCGGCGGGTGAGCCCGCGCCGTAATAGCCGCCGCGTGAGATTGCCACGATCACGCGCTTGCCGCCGGCGAGCCCCTCAGGTCCGGTCGCGCCGTATTTGAAAGTCTTCCCCGCCACCAGGATGCGGTCGATCCAGGCCTTGAGCTGGCTCGGAATCGTGAAGTTGTACATGGGCGCGCCGATGACGACGATTTCGGCGGCCAGGAACTCCTCCAGCGCCGCCGCGCTTGCGGCAAGGTCGGGCGCGAGTTCCGCCGGCGCGGGGGCGCCTTGCGCGGCGGCGAGATGCGAGCCGGAGAGATGGGCAAGCGGCGTCTGGCTCAGGTCGCGATAGACCACCTCAAGCGAGGGCGTCGCCTGCCGGAGCCGGTCGACGATGGCGGCGGAAACCTGCCGGCTGACGGAGTGGGGGCCGAGCACGCTGGAGTCGATGTGGAGGAGTTTCATGTGGGATCACCCTGGTATAAGTTTGTAACCAGCGCTACATGAGTGACTGTCGAAATCCCCGCAAGAACGCACTTTTTTGAGCCATGGGCACATCTTTGAAACCTGAGAACACCGATTTGCCTGCTCCGTTGAGGCCAAATCCAGGGCCAAATCAGAGGCCGGATCCCAACCATGCGGACTGCCGCGGGGTCGCTTCCGTGCTGTCCCGCGTCGGCGACAAATGGAGCGTGTTCGTGATCATGATGCTGAGTGACGGACCGAAACGCTTCAACGAGCTGAAGCGGATGATCAACGGCATCTCGCAGCGGATGCTGACGTTGACGCTGCGTGGCCTCGAGCGCGATGGCCTCGTCACACGCACGATCTTCCCGACCATTCCACCGCGAGTCGATTATGAGCTGACCGATCTCGGCCGCGGCCTGTCGCGGCCCGTCGAGGCGCTCGGCAAATGGGCGAAGGACCATCTCGATCAAATCGAGGCCGCGCGCACGAAGTTCGACCAGCGTAACGAGTGAGAAGGCGCGGTTCACCCTCCCCTGGAGGGGGAGGGTCGGCTCACATTGAGCGCAGCGAAATGTGAGACGGGGTGGGGTGACAGTCTCGCCGCCGATGCAGTGCCCGAGTGGAGAGACCACCCCACCCCGCTCGCGCTGCGCGCGATCGACCCTATCCCTCAAGGGGAGGGTAAGGGGACGAGCCATCGATCGAGCCTCATTTTCAAACGCCCTACAGCAGCGACACCAGCCCGCCGCCGTGACGTTCGAGCTTTCCGGCTAGCTCGAGCTCCAGCAGCACGGTGCGCACGATTGCGGGCGAAGCGCCGGACATCCGTACGAGATCGTCGATCGAGATTGGGACCGGGCCGAGCAGGCCGGTGATCTGGTCACGGTCGTGGCCTTGCGGATCGTTCTCGAACGGCTCGCTGTCGGGCTCGCCAGCGGGGTGCATCAGCGGCCGCTCCATGATCGGCTGAACCGCATTGACGATGTCGGCGGCTTCCGTGACGAGCGTTGCGCCCTGCTTGATCAGGTCGTTGGTGCCGGCGGCGCGCGGGTCGAGCGGCGAGCCCGGGACCGCGAACACCTCGCGGCCCTGTTCGGCTGCCATGCGCGCGGTGATCAGCGAGCCCGAGCGGTGCGCCGCTTCCACCACGACCACGCCGAGCGCGGCGCCCGAGATCAGTCGGTTGCGGCGGGGAAAGTCGCGGGCGCGCGGCTCGTGGCCGAGCGGCATCTCGGAGATCGCCGCGCCGTTATGGTCGAGGATCGCGGCAAGCAGGTCGCCATGCTCGGGCGGATAGATGCAGTCATGTCCGCCGGCGAGCACGGCGATCGTGCCGCTTTCGATGCTGGTGCGATGCGCGGCCTGGTCGACGCCGCGAGCGAGGCCCGAGATGACGACGAATCCGGCTTCGCCGAGCTCGCGCGCGAGCTGGCCGGCGAACTTCAAGCCGGCGCCGGAGGCGTTGCGCGAGCCGACGATCGCGATCATCGGCCGCATCAAGGTTTTGGTGTCGCCGCGCACGGCAAGCAGCGGCGGCGCATCATCGAGCGTTGCCAGCCGCGCCGGATAGCCGTCCTCGCCAGGCGCAAGCCAGGCGATGCCGCACTTGCGGCTCGCGGCGAGCTCGGCCTTTGCCTCATCCGCACTACAGATGCGCCCCGACCGCGCCGCACCGCCGCGGCGTGCCAGATCGGGCAAACGCTCCAGCGCGGCGCGCGGGCTGCCGAAATGGTCGAGCAGCGAACGGAAGGTGCGCGGCCCGACATTGTCGGAGCGGATCAGCCGCAGGCGGTCAATGCGCTCCTGCTCGGTCAGCTCCACGCTCGGATTGATGGCGTCCACGGTGTCTCCTTGCAGGGACAGCATGGAACAACCTGAGGGCGTTGCGCAACAGGGACGTGCGCTTGCGTGGCTTCGTCGCGATGCTAAAAGCGATCACAATAAGAAGGATGTTGCCATGATCTCACTTGCCGACCTCCAGCGCCGCATCGAAGCGGGGGAGCTTTCGCCCGAGGCCGCCATCGCCCACTCGCATGCGACGATCGAGGCCAAGGAGAAGGACGTCCACGCCTTCGTCCGTCATGACAAATCCGCGAAGGCGCAAGCCTCCGGCCCGCTGCGCGGCATTGCGGTCGGCATCAAGGACATCATCGACACCGCTGATATGCCGACCGAGATGGGCTCGGAGATCTATCGCGACTGGCAGCCGCGCGCTGACGCACCTGTCGTGATGATGCTGAAGCGGGCAGGGGCCACCATCATCGGCAAGACCACCACGACAGCGTTCGCCTCGCGCGATCCGACGCCGACGCTCAATCCGCACAATCTCGGCCACTCGCCGGGCGGCTCGTCCGCGGGCTCGGCGGCGGCCGTTGGCGCCGGCATGGTCCCGCTGGCGGTGGGCACCCAGACCGGCGGCTCGGTGATCCGGCCCGCCGCCTATTGCGGGACGGCCGCGATCAAGCCGTCATTCCGGATGCTGCCGACGGTTGGTGTGAAGTGCTACTCGTGGGCGCTCGATACGGTCGGCCTGTTCGGCGCCCGGGCAGAGGATCTTGCGCGTGGTCTGCTGGCGATGACGGGGCGCACGGAGTTCGACGGCATCGCCCCGGCGAAGTCGCCGCGCATCGGCGTGGTCAGGCAGGAGTTCGCGAGCGCCGTGGAGGCTGCGGCCGAAGAGGGGCTGCAAGCTGCCATCAAGGCGGCCGAGCGCGCCGGTGCCAGCGTGCAGACCATCGATCTGCCCAAGGCGGTGCAGGAGGCCTGGCGCATCCATCCCATCATCCAGGACTTTGAGGCGCATCGCGCGCTCGCCTGGGAATTTTCCGAGCGTCACGACGAGATCGCGCCGATGCTGCGCGCCAGTCTCGATGCGACGGTCGGGCTGACGCCGAAAGAGTATGACGAGGCGCGCCGGATCAGCCGACGCGGCCGGCGCGAGCTCGGCGAGCTGTTCGAAGGTGTCGACGTGCTTCTAACCTATTCCGCGCCCGGCACGGCGCCAGCCAAGGAGCTCGCGACCACCGGCGACCCCCGCTACAACCGGCTCTGGACGCTGATGGGCAATCCTTGCGTCAACGTGCCGGTGCTGAAGGTCGGCGGCCTGCCGATCGGCGTGCAGGTGATCGCGCGCTTCGGCAATGATCCGCTCGCGCTCGCGACGGCCTGGTTCCTGGAGAAGGCGCTGGCGCGGGCGTGAGCGCGCGCCTCAACTTTATGTGAATGGGGCGGAGGCAACTGGGCCGCCGCTCGGCCGACCAATTGAACTCATGACTCTTCCGCACCGACAGGGTCCATACGGCCCACAATTCTTCGCCCCGAGCGAAAGTCTCGGCGAGATCGTCGAGGCATTTTGTGATGTCGATCTCGCGGATGCCGCGACCGCGTGCGCGCGAACGATCAAGGTGCTGCCGACGACGTCGCCGGTACTGATCGTGCATTATCGATCGCCAATGGCCTCGCAACGCGGAGTCTACAAGCGCACCGTCAACGGCATGCACACGCGCGCGGCGGCGCTGAAGCCGAGTGGTCCGGTCGGTGTTGTGCTGGTGCGGTTGAAGCCTGAGGCGGCCGATCGCGTGCTCGGGGTCAGGCCTGCCGACCTGCTCGATGCCAGCGTCGAAATCTCCGACATCTTCGGCGACAACGCGGCCGCATGGCTTGAAGAACGGCTCGCCGGGGCAGGCAGCGCAACTGCGCGCGTGACATGCATGCAGGACTTTCTCGAGCGGAGGCGGAGGTCGTCGCGCCTCGATCCGCTGGTTGCACGGGCGATGCGGGCGATCAGGCGAAATCCGGCGATCTTGATGCGCGGGCTCGCCGATCGCCTCGACATCAGCGAACGCAGCCTTCAGCGCCGCTTCAAGACCGAGACCGGTGCGAGCGCGAAGCGATTCGCACGGATCGAGCGGATGCTGCAGGCGATCGCCGCGCGCCGCTCCGGCGCCGATTGGGCCGATGTCGCGCATGCGGGCGGATTCACCGACCAGGCGCATCTGATCCGCGACTTCCGCACTTTCGCGGGAAGCTCGCCGGACGTGTTCTGCCGGCGTGCCGCGACCGACAGGGTGCAGGGGTGGAATGACGAACTCGCGTCGTCGGATTTTTACAATACGTTCCTCACTTAGCCCGCTACCAGCGCGTCTCCAGACTTCGCAAGGAGACGCAAAACATGTCGACAGAGTTCGCCCGCGGCACTCGGCTGCGCAATGCCTTCAACAAGGAGACGTTTGTCTTCTCCGGACTGCTCGACAGAAGTGACGTCGGGCGTTTCGGTGTGATCCTCGAAAAGGGCGGCTCGGGCGGCGGCAACGCACTCGTGCACGTGCATCCCGGCGCGGACGAGCACTTTGCGGTGAAGAGTGGACGCATCAAGTTTGTCGTCGACGGGCGAGAGCAGCTGGTGGACGCCGGCGGCAGCGTGACCGTGCCACGTGGCAGACCGCATTATTTCGCCAATGCCGGCGACGGTAACGCCGAGCTCGAGGTCTCGTTCGTGCCGGCGCAGCAGCATCTGCGCTTCTTCGCCAATTTCGTCACGCTCACGGTGAAGCAGCCCAAATGGTTCTCCAGCGCTGGCGATCCCAACTTCCTGCTCATCGCGCTGGTGCTACACGCCTATCGCGATCACATGTATCTTGCTGGCGTACCGATCTGGCTGCAAAAACTGCTGTTCGCCGTGCTTGCGCCGATGGCGCGCCTTGCCGGCTACCGGTTGGCGATCGAGCCGTTGCGTGTGGCGGCTGCGTCCGGAAGTTCAGGCTTTGCCGCGTAGGCGAGGGATCAGACCAGTGCCGGCTCGGCTCGCGCGGGCGCGGCATCCTGTGTCCCGACCGCACCTTGCCCGAGCCAGCGCTCGGCGGCCTCGCGGCCGCTCCGGTGCAGCAGGCGAATGAAGCCGCGGCCGAGATCGGTCGATGAGCGCTGCGCCAGGCCGTCGACGGTGTCTTCGGCCGCGATCCTGGAGAGGCGCAGCGAGGGCGCAGCATGGGCCTGCGCCCATTCGATCGCGGCGATCTCGGCATTGAGCGCGGCGTTGGCCGCGATCTGGTCGAGCCTGCGGTCGATCGCGGCGAGCGTGATCGGCACATAGCTGTCGCGCCTCGGCGTGACCTGGACGAGCAGCAGATCGGTTGCCGCCGCGTCCTGCACCAGCCGCAGCAGCGGCGGATTGCCGCCAAAGCCGCCGTCCCAATAGGCTTCGCCGTCGATCTCGACTGCACAATGGACCAGTGGCGGGCAGGTCGAGGCCAGCGCGACGTCGGCCGTGATGGCCTCGTTGCCAAAAATCTGTTGCTGCCCGTCGCGGATCCGCGTCGCCGCGATCAGCAGCTTGGGGCACCGCGCATCGCGCAAGACGGAAAAGTCGATGTCGCGCGACAGCGCCTGCCGCAGCGGATCGAGATCGAACGGATCGAACTGGCCTGAGCGCAGGGTCGGGCCGAACGCGACCGAGCTTCCCGCTGGCGAAAAGCCGCCGATCAGCATCAGCGAGCGGAACGAGGCCTCGTGCATCAGCCGGACCCAGAACCGGCTTAGTCGCGACCGGGCGCCTTCGCGGCCGCCTTCGGCCAGGCCGCAAGCGAGCAGCAGCGCATTGATGGCGCCGGCGCTGGCGCCGCTGATGGTGTCGATCGCGATATCAGGCTCTTCCAGCAGCCGCTCCAGCACGCCCCAGGTGAAGGCGGCAAAGGTGCCGCCGCCCTGTAGCGCCAGCGAGAGTTTTCGCGGCGGCCATTGGTCGGAACGCGCCTGCGCGGGCGCGACCGGTGCAGCCTTGGTGACCACGATATCGAGCGGAGCGGCGGCTTGCGCGACGGGCTCAGGCTGCGGCGCTGGCCATGAAATAGGGGCAGGCGCTGGCGCATCGGACCAGATGTTGGTCGCCGAGAGCAGCCGGCTTGCCGCGGTGCCGGAAGCACCTAGCGAACCATCTCCGTCATGCGCGCCCATCATCTCTCGCTCATTCTGAGCAACCGCGTAACGCCGTTTCCTGTGTCAGGATGACAGGCTCGGAACCCATTCGCTACAGCCTGCCGTGACTCGCAGCACAGTTGCGAACAGGATTTGGCATATAATGCGGAAAGGGTGCGGCGGTATCCGTACTTTTTCCGGCCTCAGATTCTTGTTTGACGCGTTTTCTTGACGCGAAGCGGCATCCACTTCGCTCGAAAACGCTCTAGGCCTTCTCGCCGATCCGGCTTTCCTTGCCGGCTTGCAGGCGCTTGATGTTCTCGCGATGCGCGTAGAACAGCAGCAGCGTCAGCACTGCTGCCAGTGCGGACAATGCGAGGTGGCCGAACCACCACAGGAACATCGGCGTGATGAATGCCGCCACCAGCGCCGAGAGCGAGGAGTAGCGGGTGGTGAAGGCGGTGGCCAGCCAGAGCAGGCAGAACACGACGGCACCGGGCCAGAACAGCCCGAGCAGGATGCCGATATAGACCGCGACGCCCTTGCCGCCTTTGAACTTGAGCCAGACCGGGAAGAGATGGCCGAGGAACGCGCCGAGCCCGGCCGCCATCGCGGCATTGGGGCCTGCGATGTAGCCGGCGATCACGACGGCCACGGTGCCCTTGAGGGCGTCGAACAGCAGGGTGCCCGCGGCGAGGCTCTTGCGTCCCGTGCGCAGCACATTGGTGGCGCCGATGCTGCCGGAGCCCATCGAGCGGATGTCCTGCGTGCCCGCGAGCCTGGTCAGGATCAGCCCGAACGGGATCGAGCCGAGGAGGTAGCCGATGACGAAGGCCACCGGCAAAAGTGCTTCAAGCCCCATGGCGGCAGCTCCAAAGGCCCATTCTCCGTGTCAAACGGCTCACGTCAGACATGCTCGTACACCGTCCGCCCCCCGACAATCGTGCGCACAACGCGGCCGGTAAAGCGGGCCTCGTCGAACGGGGTGTTCTTGCAGGGCGATTTGAGATCGGCGGGATCGACCACCCAGGGCGTATCGGGGTCGATCACGATGACATCGGCCGGGCTGCCGGCGCGCAGGGTTCCGCCCGGCAGCCCGAGCAGCTCGGCGGGCCGGGTCGACATCGCCCGGATCAGCGTCTTCAGTTCCATCTCGCCATTATGCACCAGCCGCAAGCCGGCCGGCAGCATGGTCTCGAGCCCGACGGCGCCGGGCGCGGCTTCCGCGAACGGCAGGCGCTTGACCTCGACGTCCTGCGGATTGTGATCGGACATGATGACGTCGAGCAGGCCGGAGGCGAGCGCCGCCACCACCGCGCGGCGGTCGTCCTCGGTGCGTAGCGGCGGCGACAGCTTCAGGAACGAACGGTAAGGGCCGATGTCGTTCTCGTTCAGCGCCAGATGGTTGATCGAGACCGAGGCGCTGACGGCGAGCCCGGCGTCGCGGGCCCGCTGGAGGACGTCGAGGGAGTCGATGCAGGTCAGCGAAGCCGCGTGGTAGCGGCCGCCGGTGAGGGCGACGAGGCGCAGATCGCGCTCCAACATGACGGCCTCGGCGGCATTCGGGATGCCCATCAGGCCGAGCCGGGTCGCGAACTCGCCCTCGTTCATCACGCCTTCGCCGACCAGGTTGGGGTCCTCGGTGTGATGCACGATCAGCGCGTCGAAGTCGCGGGCATAGGTCAGCGCGCGCCGCATCACCTGGGCGTTGGTTACGCTCTTGTCGCCGTCGCTGAAGGCGACCGCGCCGGCCGCCTTCAACAGGCCGAACTCGGTCATCTCCTCGCCATGCATGCCCTTGGTCAGCGCCGCCATCGGCTGGATGTTGACGATCGCGGTGTCGCGGGCGCGGCGCATCACGAAATCGACCGTCGCCGAATTGTCGATGACGGGCGAGGTGGCGGGCTGGCAGATGATGGTGGTGATGCCGCCGGTCGCGGCGGCCTGGCTCGCCGAGGCGAAGGTCTCGCGGTGGCTGAGGCCGGGCTCGCCGACGAAGGCGCGCATGTCGATCAGGCCCGGCGCCACGATCTTGCCGGAGCAGTTGATGATGTCGGTACCTTCGGGGACGCCGGCCGCGCCGATGCCGCGGCGGGTCTCGCGGATGGTGCCGTCGGCGATCAGGACGTCGCCGATACCGTCGAAATCCCTGCCGGGATCGACGACGCGGGCGTTGGCGAGCAGGATGGGGCGGCGATCGGTCAACATCGGCATCACGCGTTCGGCAGATTGCGGGCGAGCGCTTCCAGCACGGCCATGCGCACGGCGACGCCCATTTCCACCTGTTCGCGGATCAGGGACTGCGCGCCGTCGGCCACGATCGAGTCGATCTCCACGCCGCGGTTCATGGGACCCGGATGCATCACCAGGGCATCCGGCTTGGCGTAGGCGAGCTTCTTCTGGTCGAGCCCGAAATAATGGAAGTATTCCGATGAGGAAGGCACGAAGGAGCCGTTCATGCGCTCGCGCTGCAGCCGCAGCATCATGACGATGTCGGCGCCTTCGAGACCCTCGCGCATGTCGCGCGCGACCTCGACGCCCATCCGCTCGATGCCGGGCGGCAAGAGCGTGGAGGGCCCGACGACGCGGACGCGGGCGCCCATGGTATTGAGTAGGATGATGTTGGAGCGGGCGACGCGCGAATGCAGAACGTCGCCGCAGATCGCGACGACGAGGCCCTCGATCCGGCCCTTGTTGCGGCGGATGGTGAGCGCATCCAGCAGCGCCTGCGTCGGATGCTCGTGTGCGCCGTCGCCGGCATTGATCACGGAACCGTCGACCTTGCGCGCCAGCAGTTCCACCGCGCCGGAGGCGTGATGGCGCACCACTAGGATGTCCGGGTGCATCGCGTTCAGTGTCACGGCGGTGTCGATCAGGGTCTCGCCCTTGCGGATCGAGGACGAGGACACCGACATGTTCATGACGTCGGCACCCAGCCGCTTGCCGGCGAGCTCGAACGAGGACTGGGTCCGGGTTGAGGCCTCGAAGAAAAGGTTCACCTGCGTCCGTCCCCGCAGGACGGTGCGCTTCTTGTCAACCTGGCGGTTGAGCTCGACATATTCTTCGGACAGGTCGAGGAGGCCGCTGATGTCGGCCGCGGAAAGGCCCTCGATGCCCAGCAAATGCCGGTGGCCGAGGACGAAGGTCGATTTCGATGTCATTAAAAGCAGAGCTATAGGGGGGGATGGCGGGGGGAGCAAGGGGCAAACGGCGGGAGGCGAGTTATCCCCTGATCTGTCGGTGCGGGCGGCGCGACGTCATCCTCTCTGTCATGCCCGGGCTTGTCCCGCCTGCGCGGCCGAAGCCGCTTCGGCGAGGCGGAGGCCCGGGCATCCACGTTCTTCTATCGCATTTGACGCAAAAGAACGTGGATGGCCGGGACAAGCCCGGCCATGACGGTCGGAGGCCATAGCGTGAGATCACTTCTGATTGCGACTGTCGTGATGGCTATCGTTTCGCCTTCTCACGCCCAACCTCTCCCCGGCGGCTTCGTCTACCTGCGCGACATCGACCCCAGCATCATCCAGGACATCCGCTACGCCACATCGAACAATTTCGTCGGCCGTCCGCTCGCCGGCTACGGCGCCGGCGAATGCGTGGTGAAGCGCGAGGTGGGGCTGCGGTTGAAGGCGGTCCAGCAGGAGCTCGCCGCGCAGAACCTGTCGCTGAAAATGTTCGACTGCTACCGGCCTGCGCGGGCCTCGCTCGACATGGTGAAGTGGTCGCAGAACGGTCATGAGACCGTGGCCGAGCGGCGCTACAACCCGAAGATTCCGAAAACCGAGCTGTTCCGCCTCGGCTACATTGCGAGCCGCTCGCAGCATTCCACGGGTGCAGCGCTCGATCTCACGTTGGTCGATCTCAAAGCCGACAATTCCGGCAGATACGACCCGACAAGAACCTATGCCGATTGCACGGCGCCGGTCGGGATGCGCGCGCCCGAAGGCAGCGTCGACATGGGCACAGGCTACGACTGTACCGACGCGAAGGGCCACACTGCGGCACCATCGATCAATCCGGAGCAGCGCGCCTGGCGCAAGCGGCTGGTCAGCGCGATGGGCAGGCAAGGCTTTGTGAACTATTCGAAGGAGTGGTGGCATTTTTCCCTGCCGGGGGCGGGCGGGGCGGCCTATGATTTCCCGATCCAGCCGCGGACGAGGTAGAGTTCGATTGAAACGGAAGCAGCCGCGAGCCGGGCCACCTCTCCCAACGGGAGAGGTGGCCCGGCTCGAGCTGAGATAGATTCGATGGACGCACCATGACCCAGCCGAGCTTTGCGACCCACGAGGTCTTCAACCAGTCGCCGCCATTCGAGGACGTCGACCTGTTCGCCACGGACCGGCCGCTGGTCGAGGCGGTCAGGGCCAATGGCGGGGCTAAGGCGGAACGGGAGCTGTCGGAATTCGGCAAGCAATGGGGCTCGGCGGCAATGGCCGATCGCGGGCGCGTGGCGAACGAGAACACGCCGAAGCTGCGCACTTTCGATGCCAAAGGTAACCGGCGCGACCAAGTCGAGTTTCATCCGGCCTATCACGAGCTGATGGCGCACAGTGCACATGCGGGCGTGCACAATTCGACGTGGACGGCGGATGGAAAACCTGCTGGCGATGCCGCCGAGGTCATTCGCGCCGCGAAATTCTATATCGCCGCGCAAGTCGAGACCGGCCACCTCTGCCCGATCACGATGACGCGCGCCTCCATCGGTGCGCTGGCGATGCAGCCCGACCTGCTCGCGCGCGTGATGCCGGTGTTGTCGACGAAGAGCTACGACCCCAGCTTTGCGCCGTGGTGGCAGAAGCGTGGCATGACGCTCGGTATGGGCATGACCGAGAAGCAGGGCGGCACCGACGTGCGCGCCAACATGACGCGCGCCGTGCGCGACGGCGACGGCTATCGCATCACCGGCCACAAATGGTTCATGTCGGCGCCGATGTGCGATGCGTTCCTGGTGCTGGCGCAGGCCGATGGCGGGCTGACCTGTTTCTTCATGCCGCGCTTCGCGCCGGATGGTTCGGTCAACGCCATCCAGTTCCAGCGGCTGAAGGACAAGCTCGGCAACCGCTCCAATGCCTCGTCCGAGGTCGAGTTCATCGGCGCCTATGCGGAAGCCGTCGGCGAGGAGGGCAAGGGCATCCGCACCATCATCCAGATGGTGCAGCTGACGCGGCAGGATTGCGCGATCGCTTCCGTCGGCTTGATGCGTTCGGGCCTCGCCCATGCGCTGCATCACGCCCGACACCGCAGCGTGTTCCAGAAGCACCTCGCCGATCAGCCCCTGATGCAGGCGGTGCTGTCGGACATGGCGCTGCTTGTCGAGGCGAGCACGGCGCTCGTGATGCGGCTCTGCCGCGCCTTCGATCGCACGCCGCACGATGCTGCGGAGGCTGCGTACATGCGGCTGCTGACGCCCGCGATCAAATATTGGACCTGCAAGAGTGCGCCTCCCTTCCTCTACGAGGCGATGGAGTGCCTCGGTGGCAACGGCTATGTCGAGGACGGCATTTTGGCGCGCCACTATCGCGAGTCGCCGGTCAATGCGATCTGGGAAGGCTCGGGCAACGTGATGTGCCTCGACGTGCTCCGCGCGCTCTCGCGCGAGCCGGAGCCGGCGATGGCAGTCCTGCAATCGCTGGCGGCCGACACGAAGGGCCTGCCAGGGGCTGGTGAGGCGGTCGCGTTCATCGGCAAGTCCTTCCGCCGCCCCGACGGCGAGCGCGTCGCGCGCCTTGCGGTCGAGAAGCTGGCGCTGCTCGCCGCGGCTGCCGCGCTCAACAGCGTGTCGCCGCAGAATGCCGAATTGTTCGCCGCGACGCGCCTCGCCGCCAATCACGCCAGCATGTATGGCGCCGTCGAACTCGACAGCGGCGACGTGCGCGCGCTGCTGGAGCGGGCGCTGCCGTGAATGTTTATCACGTCATTCCGGGGCGGTCCGAAGGACCGAACTATGGTGCGCCCTTGCGCACCCGAGAATCTCGAGATTCCGGATTCGATGCTGCGCATCGGCCCGGAATGACGGTGAAGTTCCAACGAAAGTCTCCTGATGGACTCCCTCAATCCTGATCATCCGCCGCTCGTCATGACGCCGGCAGAGCACGCGCCACGTGTCTGGAAGTTCTGGGGCACGGCGCTGTGGGGGCTCTTCATCTTCGTCGCGATGTTCGTCGGGCAGATCGGCGCCGTCGCTCTGCTGACCGTGCAACGTGGTCTTCCCATGGACCTTGCCTCGCTCCAGCTCGTCGGCCATGAGCCCCAGACGCTCGCGCTTTCGGTCATCATGGGCCTGCCGGCGACGCTAGCCGCGGTCTGGCTCGCCATTCGCATCAAGAAGGCCTCTTTTGTCGACTATCTCGCGCTGCATTGGCCGTCCTGGAAGCAGCTGCTGTTCGGCGCCGTCGGCCTCGTCCTGATCGTGCTGATCTGGGAGACGATGTCGCGCGCGCTCGGCCGCGAGGCGACGCCGGGCTTCATGACCGATCTGTTGAAATCAGGACGCGACAAGGGCGCTGCGCTGTCGCTTCTGTTCGCCTTCAGCGTGGCCGCGCCGATGTCGGAAGAGATCCTGGCGCGGGGCTTCCTCTATCGCGGCTGGTCGGCGAGCTTCCTGCGCGTGCCAGGTGCGATCCTGCTGTCGTCGCTGGTGTGGACGATCGTGCACCTGCAATACGACCTGTACTTCCTCGCCGAAGTCTTCACCATCGGCCTGTGGTTCGGCTATATGCGCTATCGCGCCGGCTCGCTGTGGCTCACCATCGTGCTGCACGCGTTGAACAATCTGACCGCGGTGGGGCTGACGATGTGGCTGGGGAGCTAAGCCGCCAGCGCGATCGCCAGCGGCATCGTGATGGCCGCCAGGATCGTCTGCAGCGTGATGATCTGCGCCAGCAGCGGCGCGTCGCCGCCCATCTGGCGGGCGAGGACATAGGCACTCGACGAGGTCGGCACCGCCGAGCAGATCGCAACGATCGCCAGGCTCTCGCCCGACAGCCCGAACCAGACGGCGAGAGTGAGGGCGATTGCCGGCATCAGCACCAGCTTGAAAGCGACGCCGATCGCAGCGGCAGCGCTCGGGCGCAGCAGTCCTTCGAGATGCAGCCCCGCGCCGGTGACCAGCAGGCCGATGGCGAGCGAGGAACGGCTGAGCGCGTCGGCAACCTCGTGCCAGAGCTTCGGCAGCGGCAGGTGGACGACATTGATGAAGAGGCCGATCGCGCAGGCCCAGATCAGGGGATTTCGCACCAATGTCATGACGATGGCGCGGCCGGATTGCTTCTCGGGCGATGCGTAATGGGCGAGCACCGCGACGCTGAACACGTTGACCAGCGGAATGATTGCGACCATCGCCACGGAGGCGAGTGCCAGCCCGATATCACCGAACATGTTGGCGGCTACCGACAGCCCGACGAAGGTCTGCCAGCGCGTCGCGCCCTGGAAGATCGAGGTGAAGGCGGGGCCGTCGATACCGAGCCGCGAAAGGGCCGGGCGCAGCGCGAGGCACAGGAGTGACATTGCGAGCGCCGACAGCAGCAGCGCGCCGCCGACGCCGGCGACCGGCACCTTTGAGAGGTCCGCCTTCACCAGCGTCTGGATCAGCAGCATCGGGAACAGCACGAAATAGGTCACCCGCTCCAGCCCGTGCCATTGCGTGTCGAGCCGCATCAGGCTGCGCTTCAGCACGACGCCGAGCACGATGAGGACGAAGACCGGCAGCAGCGCCGCGACGACGACGGCCATGGATCAATCGATTCCCGGGCTGGCGCGAAGATTGGCGAGACGGTCGAGCGCGCCTTGCAGGATGAAGATCGCGGCATGCTCGTCGATCACCTCGGCGCGCTTGGCGCGGCTGACGTCCATGCCGATCAGCTCGCGCTCGACCGCCGCGGTCGAGAGGCGCTCGTCCCAGAGACCGATGGGGAGCGTGGTCAGGCCGGCAAGGTTGCGCGCGAAGGCGCGGGTGGATTGCGCGCGCGGGCCCTCGCTGCCGTCCATGTTGATGGGCAGGCCGAGCACGAAGCCGGTCGCCTTGCGCTCGGCCGCGATCGCGAGAAGACGGGCGGCGTCCTGCTTGAACGCCTTGCGGGAGATGGTCTCGACGCCGGTCGCAAGCCGACGATCGGGGTCGGACACGGCAACGCCGATGGTCTTGGTGCCGAGATCGAGCCCGACCAGCGCGCCGCGCGCGGGCCAATGGGTTGCAGCTTCGACGAGAGGCAGGATAAGAGCCGGCATGGCGTTAGCGCATATCACGCGTCACGCCGCGGAGTGAACCCGGAACATGGATGCGCTGACATTATTCGGCCTGTTCGCCGTCACGGCGATGCTGGTCACTTATGCCCTGGAGGATCGCAGCCATTGGTTCGTGCTGCTGTTCGCCGCATCCTGCGCGCTCGGCTCGGCCTATGGCTTCCTGCAAGGAGCCTGGCCGTTCGGCGTGGTCGAGGCGATCTGGTCCGTCGTGGCGCTGCGGCGTTGGCAGCTGAAGGCGACAGGAAGATGCGCGTGAAATGGTGACGCACAAACGCAACGATCATTTGTGGCAAATCTCACACGGGCGGCGTCGCAGGCCATGGCATGATGTCGCGTCCTCAGCAGCGCATGTCGATTGACGCTCTGGTTGCGGAGCGGTAAATATATAGGTCTAAAGTAGTGTGGGGCGGCGCGTGCCCCGATGTTCAGAACGATCGGCAGCGCCCGGCAGTTTGGCCCGCGCTGCAACCTTGGCGCAGATTTTCAGGCGCCGACCATGTCCATATTCGCCAAGTATTTTGAGAGGTCATGATGCTCATCAAGCCAAGCCTGATCGCGGGCTCAGAAAGGCGATTCAAGCAAGCCGAGTTCTCACCCGATGCCTTGAACCGAAAATTGGGCGACGGCCCGATCGAACTGACCGCTGAGAAGATTCGCCAGCGCCAGCGCCAGCTCCTGGCCGAGACGCAGGACGTGCAAGCGGCCGAGATCGGCCTGGAACGGATCCTCCAGGGCAATGATCTCGACGGCATCAACTATCTCGCCAAGGGGACGGCCGCCTCGCGCTCGGTCTGCCGCATTCAGCTCAGGGACCTCAAGTCGAATCTGCTCGGCTATGGCTCCGGCTTTCTGATCGGGCCCGGCCTGCTGCTGACGAACCATCATGTCTTCGGCAAGCCGGCCGAGGCGGCGAATTCGATTGCCGATTTCAACTACGAATTGGATGTTTCGGGACACGAGCGTGTGCCGGTGCGGTTCGGATTCGAACCCGGCAGATTCTTCTACACCAATGACAGGCTGGATTTCTCGGTCGTTGCGGTAGCGCCAACCTCGTTGTCAGGCCACGAGGAGCTCGAGGATTGGGGATGGCTGCCGCTGAGCGGTGCGCCCGGCAAGGCAGATCCCGGCGAGTACCTCACCATCATCCAGCATCCCAGCGGGCAGATGAAGCAGGTCTGCGTCCGCGAGAACAAGCTGCTCAAATATGTCGGCGACTTCCTCTGGTACAACACCGATACGACGGCCGGATCGTCGGGCTCGCCGGCGTTCAACCGCTTCTGGCAGGTGGTCGGGCTGCACCACAGCGGCGTTCCCCGGAAGGATGGGCAGGGTCGCACCCTGACCAAGGACGGCAAGGTGTGGAAGCCGTCGATGGACGAATCCCTGATCGACTGGATCGCCAACGAAGGCATTCGGATCAGCGCGATCGTCGCCGATCTCAAGGCTGCGGTCGGTTCTCATCCCATGATCCGGCCGGTGCTCGACGAGGAGGAGCCGCCGATCCGGGACGAGGTCGCGAAAGTCCGGCCGACGGCTGCCGCGCCTGCTTTCGGCGCCAATGCCTGGGTCGAGCAATCCCTTGACGGGACCTCGCTCGTGGTTCCAATCCGCGTGCCATTGCCCATGTTCAGGAAGGAAATTCCGATGGCTCCGCTCGCGCCCGTGCCGGGCCCTGTCGGGAGCAACGGACGGGCGCCAAACGGCGGCAAGCCGTTGATCGCCCCGCCGGCCGGCCTCTTGCCTCACATCAGTGCGAAGAACGGCCTGCCCATGGAGGCCGTGCATATCGACCAGAGCACGCTGAAATCGCGTCCCGGATACAAGGCGAATTTCCTGGGCACCGGCAAGTTCTCGGTCCCGTTGCCGAAGATCCCGGCCGCCCTCAAGTCCAGGATTGCGATGCTCAAGGGACGCTCCAAGCAGTCCGAGCTGAAATATTTCAACTATAGCGTCGTCATGAACAAGGCGCGCCGGCTCGCCTTCTTCAGCTGTGTCAATATCGACGGCGGCAAGCAGCAGGACGTCGGCAAGCGTGAAGGTGATTCCTGGCTGCGCGATCCGCGCATCGACGACGATGCCCAGATCGGCGACGAGTTCTACCGCAAGCAGGCCACTTTCGAGGCGGACCGCAGCAAGAATCCGTTCGACCGCGGTCATCTCGTGCGCCGCCTCGATGCGACCTGGGGCGACACCGTCGCCGCGGCCAAGCAGCATGGCGACGATTCCTTCCATTTCACCAATTGCTCGCCGCAATTCTTCTCGTTCAATCAGGGCAAGCAGCTCTGGGCAGGACTGGAGGACTACACGCGCGATGTCCTGCTCGAAGGCGAGGAGAAGGGCATCGTCATGAACGGCCCGGTGTTCGACGGACCGGATGCCGACGGATCCGATCTGCCCAATCCTGCCGGCCGGCCGCACAAGGATCCGAGCTTCGGCGGCGTTCAAATTCCGAAATATTTCTGGAAGATCCTGATCCGGCGCGACAAGGATGACGACGTTCTCAAGGCCGCGGCATTCCTGATGAGCCAGCGTAAGCAGGTCATGGAGATTGACCGCATCCAGGAGGCGGATCTGCTCGAGCGGATGTCCGAAGAGGATGTCAGCGTCTTCCAGGTCTCGATCGCGGATCTCGCGAAATTGACCAAGCTCGACTTCGGCAGTCTCGCCGACGCGGACTCGCACGAGGCGACCTCGGTCGGCCCGCGGCGGATCGAATCCTATGAGGACATCCGAACCTGAAGGGCGGGTCGGGTGAGGGCGGCAGTGCGCTCCGTAGAGGCACTGCAAGACCTCACCCGACTTTCTTCCAGGCCAGTCTCGGGCGTCAGCGGATCGCGATCGGGTTGATCATCGCCTGGACGCCGCCGGTCCAGCGCGGCTGTCCCAGCACGAACAGGAATTCGTAGCCCTTGTCTCTGGCGAGCGCCGCGGTGTCCATGTTTTCGAGGATGTAGGTCCCGTTCATCGCGAGCAGAATCTGGTGCACCTCGAACACGTTCTTGGATTCGAACGGCAGCACTTCGAGTCCCCAGGTGTCGGCGCCAACGGCGACGACGCCCTTGCCGGTCAGATACTTCGCGCCTTCGACGCCGAGCCCCGGCTCGCCGGCCGAATAGCGCTTGTCGTCCTTGCCGACCAGGCTGAGCCAGCCGGTGTGGAAGATGACGACGTCGCCCTGACGGATCTCGACGTTCTGCTGCTTGGCGGCTTCCTCGATTTCCTTGACGTTGAAGGCGGTGCCTTCCTTCACCACGTCGGTCTTGAAATAGGCGGCCATGTCGAGCAGCACGCCGCGCGTGACCATCGGCGGCACCTTCTCGATGCCGAGCTTCTTCAGCCCGGTCGGGTCGGCGAAATCGGCGAGCTTGTTGCCGTTGTAATAGACGTGCTCGACGCCGAGATGGCCGAGCCCGTCGAGCTGGCTGCCGACGCCGACCCAGGTGTCGAGGATGTCGTCATTGTAGGTGGCCTTGTTGGGACCAAGCCCTGGGCTGCCGGCCTGTCCGGGCTGCACCACGGTGATCTTGTAGGTGCGCGGCGGGTAGGCCGGTGTCTGCGATGTGACGGGAATGCCGAGTGCGTAGGTCTTGCCCGTCTTCACCAGCGATGCCGCCTTCACCACGAGCTCGGGCGTCATGTAGTTAGCGGCGCCGATTTCGTCGTTCGGCCCCCATTTCGACTTGGTCCAATCCTGTGCATTTGCTGTTGCTGATATCGCCGACAACGCAGCGACACAGCACAACACGAGCGTATTGCGCATCGATAGTCCTCCCAATATCTTGCCGATGTTTGGCTTCGTTATGGTTTTGCGCTGGTCAGTCAGTCATCCTAACGTAGAATGATCGCGGGCTTCAAAGCCTTTGATGTGCTGCGCTGCGGCGGCACAACGCAATATGGAAACGCGATGGATTTGTGACCGCGAATTTCGTGCGGTGGAACGAGGCGTCGCGTCAGGCTGCGATGACGTCTTCGTCCTGCTTCAGGCATGCGGCAAAGCCGCAGAGCGCGCTGGTTTGATGTCCGGCGGAGCGTTGGATGAAAAGCGTCTCCGCGCGTGCGTGCGAGGGGCTCAGCGTGTGGATCGACACGCTGCCGTACATCGTGCTGCGCTCGACGACTGCGCGCGGCAGCAGCGTCACGCCCATGTCGGCGGCGACACAGCCGATCATGCCGTCGAGCGTGCCGAGCTCGAAGCGTGTCGCCGACGGCCAGCCGAACTCGACGAACACCTGTTCGAGCCGCTGGCGGTAGGTGCAGCCGGTGCGGAACACCAGCGCGGTCGGGCCTGACTCCGGCGTGCCGGCGCGCAGCTCGGGCAGCGAAGCCCAGCGCCGCGCGCTGACCAGCACCAGCTCTTCGCGGAACGCGCTCGTCGCGGTGAGGTCGTCATGCGTGATTGGCCCTGCGACGAAGGCGCCGTCGAGCGTGCCTTCGAGCACGCCAGCGACGAGGTCGGCAGTCGGCGCGGTGCGCAGGGAAAGGCGCACGCCGGGAAAGCGGCGGTGGAAGTCGGCGAGCAGCGGCGGCAGCCGCACGGCCGCCGTTGTCTCCATCGAGCCGATTGCGAGCGGTCCCTTCGGCTCGCCATCGTCGCGCGCCGCGAGCACGGCCTCGCGCGACAGCGCCGCCATCTTTTGCGCGTAGGGAAGGAGGCGCTTGCCGGCGCCGGTCAGCGTCATGCCGCGGCTATGGCGCTCGAACAGCGCCGCGCCGATCTCGGCCTCCAGCGCCTTCACGCGCTGGGTGACGTTGGATTGCACTGTGCTGAGCTCTTCGGCAGCGCGGGTGATGCCACCGGTGCGGGCGACCGCGGCGAAGGTCTGCAGGTCGGTCAGTTCCATGGTGTGTAAAGTTTCATTTTAGAGATCGTAGCGTTCTAAAGTATTCATTTTTAGAGAATGCTATTCCCGTCTAAGCTCCTTGTCCAGATCATGAGGAGAGACGGACATGCCGATCAGCACACCATTATCTGAGCTTCTGGGCATCAAGCACCCGATTCTGCTGGCGCCGATGGATCTGGTCTCTGGAGCGCGCCTCACTGCGGCGGTCAGCGACGCCGGCGGCTTCGGCATCCTGGGCGGGGGCTATGGCGATCGTGCCTGGCTTGAAGCCCAGACTGCGAAGCTGAAGCAGTTTTCCGGTCCATTCGGCATCGGCTTCATTACCTGGAGCCTGGCGGAGCAGCCTGAGCTTCTCGATATCGCGCTCGCTGCGCGGCCGCGCGCAATCATGCTGTCGTTCGGCGATCCGAGGCTCTTTGCACCGCGCATCAAGGCGACTGGCGCACGGTTGATTTGTCAGGTGCAGGACGAAGCCACGGCGCAACAGGCGCTCGACGCAGGCGCGGACATTCTCGTCGCGCAGGGTACCGAGGCCGGTGGACATGGCACCGACCGCGCTCTCATCGATGTCGTGCCGACCGTGATCGATCTGGCTGCTGGCCGCGTGCCCGTTGTCGCCGCGGGCGGTCTTGCGGATGGCCGCGGACTGGCGGCGATGATGATGCTCGGCGCGTCGGGTGTCCTCTTGGGCACGCGCTTTTACGCCAGCATCGAAGCCGACGGAGCGGACGAGGCCAAGAAGCGGATCTGCGCGGCGGGCAGCGGAAGCTCCGTGCGCAGCATCGTCTTTGACTTGTCCCGGGATCATGTCTGGCCAGCTCCGTTCACCGGGCGCTGCCTCATCAACGATCATGCGCGTCGCTGGGTCGGTCATGAAGTCGAGCTGATGCAGAACCTGAAGACGGTTGCCGTCGAATATGCGGCCGCCCGGGCCGCCCGCAATTACGACGTCGCGGCTGTCAGCGCCGGAGAAGGCGTCGGGCTGATCCATGATATTCCGCCCGCGGCCGAAATCGTCGACCGGATTGTCACGGAGGCCGAACAGCTTCTGCTCGGACGCCGCAATTTCGTCAGCGCGGCATAGCCAACCGTGTGACGCGGCAATTTCGGCCGGGCGGGCGGTGGTACTCGGCCGCGCGTTTCGGGCCGTTGAACCGGCCCGGAATCCCGCCAAATCGGCGCTGGCGCGCATGAAAGCGCTGGCTGGGTAGGGGGGAAAGCGCCGGTTGCGGCGCAAAACCGGCCTCTGCTATACGGCACGTAGGATTTGCCGTGAGAGGCCTTATATAATGTCCGTCGACGCCGCTACCGTCCGCCGCATCGCGCATCTGGCGCGCATTGCGGTTTTCGAGGACGAGGTTCCGCATCTGCAGGGCGAGCTCAACGCCATGCTTGCCTTTGTCGAGCAGCTCTCGGAGGTCAATGTCGAGGGCGTGGACCCCATGACCTCGGTGACCCCGATGCAGATGAAGAAGCGGCAGGACGTGGTCGATGACGGCGAGATCGCCGACGATATCGTTGCCAACGCGCCCGCGACCGAAGGTCACTTCTTCCTGGTGCCGAAGGTCGTTGAATAAACAGGTTAGGTCCGATGTGCCTGCTATGCGACGATGAGAAGGCCTATCAGGCCTACATGAATTACCTCGACAAGATGGAGCGGCAGGGCAAGGCTGCCGATCCCAACGTCGCCGTCAATGCCGTGCTCGACGAGATCGAGGCTGCCGCGAAAGCCGCCGCCAAAAAAGACGACCCGGCCAACGACAAGACCCTGTCTCCGTTCTTCTGCAGCCCGATCAATAAATGACTGATTTGACATCGCTGACGCTCGCCGAGGCCCGCAAGGGCCTCGCCGACAAGACTTTCACGTCGCTCGAGCTGACCGACGCGCATCTTTCCGCGATCGAAGCCGCGCGCGTGCTCAATGCCTTCGTGATGGAGACGCCCGACCAGGCGCGCGCCATGGCGCGCGAGGCGGACAGCAACATCGCCAGGGGTGACGCGGGCCCGCTCGCCGGCATCCCGCTCGGCATCAAGGATCTGTTCGCGACCAAAGGCGTGCGCACCACGGCCTGCTCGAAGATCCTCGGCAATTTCGTGCCGACATATGAGTCGACGGTGACCTCGCAGCTGTGGCGCGACGGCGCGGTGATGCTCGGCAAGCTCAACAATGACGAGTTCGCGATGGGCTCGTCGAACGAGACCTCCTGCTTCGGGCCCGTCGGCAATCCCTGGCGGCGCGACGGCAGCAACACCACGCTGGTGCCGGGCGGCTCGTCCGGCGGCTCGGCCTCGGCCGTGGCGGCGCTGCTGTGCATGGGCGCGACCGCAACCGACACCGGCGGTTCGATCCGCCAGCCGGCGGCGTTCACCGCGACCGTGGGCATCAAGCCGACCTATGGCCGCTGCTCGCGCTGGGGCATCGTCGCCTTTGCGTCCTCGCTCGACCAGGCCGGTCCGATCGCGCGCAGCGTGCGCGACGCCGCGATGCTGCTGCGCTCGATGGCGGGGCACGATCCGAAGGACACGACCTCGGTCGACATCCCGGTGCCGGACTACGAGGTCGCGATCGGCAAGTCGGTGAAGGGCATGAAGATCGGCATCCCCCGGGAGTATCGCCTCGATGGCATGCCGGCGGAGATCGAGAAGCTCTGGCAAGCGGGCGCGGATTGGCTCAAGAGCGCCGGCGCCGAGCTGGTCGAGGTGTCGCTGCCGCACACCAAATACGCGCTGCCGGCCTATTACATCGTGGCGCCCGCGGAGGCTTCCTCCAATCTCGCGCGC
The DNA here is from genome assembly GCF_054060315.1 of Bradyrhizobium sp. USDA 4354. Lineage (NCBI taxonomy): Bacteria > Pseudomonadati > Pseudomonadota > Alphaproteobacteria > Hyphomicrobiales > Nitrobacteraceae > Bradyrhizobium > Bradyrhizobium sp. USDA 4354. Next base: position 4,950,078 of record NZ_JBSSDC010000001.1, read on the forward strand.
TATGACGGCGTGCGCTACGGCCTGCGCGAGCAGGCTAAGAACATCATCGAGCTCTACGAGAACACCCGCGCCGAGGGCTTTGGCGCGGAGGTGAAGCGCCGCGTCATGATCGGCACCTATGTGCTCTCGGCCGGCTATTACGATGCCTATTATCTGCGCGCCCAGAAGGTGCGCACGCTGATCAAGAAGGACTTTGAGGATTGCTTCGCGAGGGGCGTCGACGCGATCCTCACGCCGGCGACGCCGTCGGCGGCCTTCGGCATCGGCGAGAAGGGCGGCGCTGATCCGGTCGAGATGTATCTGAACGACATCTTCACGGTGACCGTGAACATGGCGGGCCTGCCGGGCATTGCCGTGCCCGCCGGCAAGGACGCGCAGGGCCTTCCGCTCGGCTTGCAACTGATCGGCCGTCCCTTCGACGAGGAGACGCTGTTCTCGCTCGGCGAGGTGATCGAACAGGCTGCCGGCCGCTTCACGCCCGCGAGGTGGTGGTGAATGTCGCTGATTTCATCGCGAGCCTCGACGGCGCGGCGCCAGCGCCGGATCTGAACGCGCCGCTTAGAGGTCTCTGGTGGGCGGCGAAGGGCGACTGGGATCGCGCGCATAAGATCGTCCAGGACGAGAGCAGCCGAGAGGCCGCCTGGGTGCATGCCTACCTGCACCGCGTCGAAGGCGATCTCGGCAATGCCGGCTACTGGTATCGCCAGGCCGGCCAGGTCGCGGCAAAGGATTCATTGGAGGCAGAGTGGGAGCGGATCGCTGCCACGCTGCTCGGGAGCACGACATGAGCACGGCCACGCACAAGCTTCTCAAGGGCGCCACCGGTGAATGGGAGATGGTCATCGGCATGGAAATCCATGCCCAGGTGACCTCGAACGCAAAATTGTTCTCGGGCGCCTCGACCGCGTTCGGTGGCGAGCCGAACTCGCATGTGTCGCTGGTCGATGCGGCGATGCCGGGCATGCTGCCCGTGATCAACGAGGAATGCGTCAGGCAGGCTGTCCGGACTGGGCTTGGACTCAACGCCAAGATCAATCTGCGCTCGGTGTTCGACCGCAAGAACTATTTCTATCCGGACCTGCCGCAGGGCTACCAGATCAGCCAGTACAAATCGCCCGTAGTGGGCGAGGGCGAGGTGCTGGTCGAGCTCGACGGCGGCCGCAGCGTCACCATCGGTATCGAGCGGCTGCATCTGGAGCAGGACGCCGGCAAGTTGCTGCACGACCGGTCGCCGACCATGTCCAACGTCGATCTCAACCGCTCCGGCGTGGCGCTGATGGAGATCGTCTCCAAGCCTGACATCCGCGACGCCGAGCAGGCCAAGGCCTATGTGACCAAGCTGCGCTCGATCCTGCGCTATCTCGGCACCTGCGACGGCGACATGGAGAAGGGATCTTTGCGCGCCGACGTCAACGTCTCCGTGCGTAAGCCCGGCGGGCCGCTCGGCACCCGCTGCGAGATCAAGAACATGAACTCGATCAACTTCATCGGCCAGGCAATCGAGTACGAAGCGCGACGCCAGATCGAGATCCTCGAGGATGGCGGCGAGATCGATCAGGAAACGCGGCTCTACGATCCCAACAAGGGCGAGACGCGCTCGATGCGGTCGAAGGAAGAGGCGCACGACTATCGCTACTTCCCCGATCCGGACCTACTGCCGCTGGAGTTCAGCCAGGAATTCGTCGACGAGCTGAAGGCTGAGCTCCCGGAGCTGCCGGACCAGAAGAAGACGCGCTTCGTCGCCGATTTCGGCCTGTCGGCCTATGACGCGAGCGTACTGGTTGCCGAGCGCGAGAGCGCGGTGTTCTACGAGACCGTGCTCGACAGGCTCGCCAATCGCGCCCGCGACGGCAAGATGGCGGCGAACTGGGTGATCAACGAGCTGTTCGGCCGTCTCAACAAGGAAGGCCGGGGTATTACGGACTCTCCCGTCAACGCCGAGCAGCTGGCTGCGATCATCGATCTGATCGGCGAGGGCACGATCTCGGGCAAGATCGCCAAGGATCTGTTCGAGATCGTCTGGCAGGAAGGCGGCGATCCGCGCGCGCTGGTCGAAAGCCGCGGCATGAAGCAGGTCACCGACCTCTCGGCGATCGAGAAGGTGGTCGACGACATCATCGCGGCCAATCCCGACAAGGCCGCGCAGGTGAAGGACAAGCCGCAGTCGCTCGGCTGGTTCGTCGGCCAGGTGATGAAGGCGTCCGGCGGCAAGGCCAACCCGCAGAGCGTCAACGACCTGCTCAAGTCCAAGCTCGGCGTCTAGTCCTCACGCGCTCGAACGAGGTGACGGACACGTTTCGTCACCTCGTTACGGGGGCGCGATGCGACGTTCGCATGCATCGTCGGCGGCAAACATCACCCGCTTAGGGCGCGCAGCGCCACCGAATCGCCGTCGCGCGATTCGCGCAAAACGGCGGCTTGCACACGCTCTGACGAGCGCTTCCGCCGTTAAGCATGAAAATAATTTCGTTGCCAAAATTCGCGACTCAGAGTCCGCGACTCACCTCTGCGAGGCGATAGCGCGCGTTGCAGCGTGCTTCGTCGCAGTGATCACGCGTGATGTGCGCGCACAGAATAATACTTGCTGCATAGAGTTTTTTTGCAATCGCTGCGCTTGACGACGTCGATGCTGCGAGAAGCATTTGCAATCGCAGACGCCTGTCCCTGCGTGTCGGCAAATCAAGCGCGGCTGGCGCACGCGCACCGCGCCGTCAACACTTCCTTAAGTGAGAAGATGTTTTTTTCGTCGTGTTGGTGTATTCGGGGTGAGTGCATTCGATCCCCGAATGCACGCAGCGATTAAAGCCATCTCACACATCGGAGGGCAACATGGCCAAGAAAGCGAAGAAGGCGAAGAAGGCGAAGAGCGCAGTGAAGAAGACTGCGAAGAAGACCCGCAAGGTCGCGAAGAAGAAGAAGTAACTTCGACTTCTGAAGTTGCCGGCTCTTAAAGCAGCCGGCACGTCATCAGCGCCTCCCAGAGGTTCTGGTCGACGATAGAGGGTGTCGGCGAGACATCAGGTCAACGGTCGGACCGTTCTCTTTCGCGGTCCGGCAGAAGAAACGAGTTTTCTTCGTTCGGTGCGGTTCTCCTTGAGGGGCTCCGCAATTTCACGAGAGGCCTTCGGGCCAATGTGAAATCTGGTCCTGACGTGTTCGCCGACGCCCTCGTTCTCTTGAAGCCGGGCATTGCCGGCATTCCTTTCCCCTCCCGACATTGCTGATCTGATCGCGACGCGTCCGCGCCGCTTCTGTAGTGCTGGCTTGATCGCTTTGCTGAGAGAGGCAGGGCGGGCCGCGGCGTGATTGCGCGCCGTTTCTCCACGCGCGGTGTCATCGCCCGGCTTCGACCGGGCGATCCAGTGCGCCGCGGCTTCTCGGGGGACGACTGCGGCCTCTGGAATACTGGGTCACCCGCCTGCCGCCTTCGCCGAAGCTTCGGCGGCTCGAGACCGCATGCCCCGGCGAAGCCTTGGCGTAGCCGGGTCGCGGGTGACGACAGTTGGAGGGAAGCAATCACGGGATCCGCGCCACCGCGCGCGATGGTTATCGTTCTCCCAAAATCCCACGGTAAACCGAATCTGACGAATCGCAGAAGTGCCTGCAAACCAGGGGCTTTCTGAATTTCCCGCGCGCGAGGCGCGTGCTCGCGTTTACGTCTGCTTCATCGCGATACTTAAACTGCCATTCAAATTTGCCCGCCATCATCGCCTCCAACAAGCCGGCAAACGGCAAGTGCAAGAAGACTCGGGGATGAGTTGAGCAGCGCATGATCCCGGAAAAGTGGTCTTCCGGTTTTCCGGGAAGGATCATGCGCAGAGTTGGACGGGAGCCGCGCTCGGGGGAACGAGGCGGCATAAGAACAAAGGGGATGCGTGATGTTTCAGGGTACTTTCGATCTGGAGACGGCAACGCCGATCGACGCGAGCGCGCTGTCGGACGTGCTGTTCGAGCGCGGGATCTATTGGGCGAGCGGCCGCTCCGGAATCGTCGATCTCGTCGCCGCGCACAAGTGGTTCAACCTCGCCGCGTTGAAGGGCCGCAAGGATGCCGTGGCGTTGCGCCAGGAAGTCGCCGGGCAGATGTCGGATGCCGAGATCTCGGTCGCGCAGCGCGAGGCGAGGGCCTGGGTCTCCACGCACTGAGACCAAAACCGCGTCTGCCCCGTATTTGCACGGGTGGGCCCGGTTGCGCTGAATCAAGCTTCCGCGTCGTGCCGCCACATAAGACCCGACGGCATGGGCGACCAAGACACGAATGGACGATGGCTGCCGATTCAGATCGCTCCCGATGAGTGCGATCTGGAACTCGGGCGTTTGCACAAGACGGGGGTTTTGCCCTGGTCCTTTCCATGCCGCCGCAGGGGCGGCGTCTGGTTCAATGTTTGGGCCGGCGAGGCCGTGCTGATATCGCCCTCGCATTGGCGGATATGGCGATCCGGTATCTAGGTGCGTGCACACATATATAAAGAGCGCGCGAATCGAGCTGGACTCGCCGCGCTCATCCTTGCGCCAGGCTTTTGCGCCGGCGTCGCGATCGCTTTCAGGTGAAAGAACGCAGAGCGCTTGACTGATTCTGCTGCTGGGTGGCGGAGAGGGAGGGATTCGAACCCTCGATACAGCTTGAGACCGTATGACGCTTTAGCAAAGCGTTGCCTTCAGCCACTCGGCCACCTCTCCGGTGCGAGCCTTATGCCTCTAATTACTTGGGGCGGTCAATTTGGAAGCGCGTGTTTTCGCTCGAATATTCCCAGTGATCTTCGAAACAAAACGGGTTTGTTCTCGGGGCGCGCGTATGGCGGCGTAAGAACAGACCCAAAAATGGAACATCTGGCACACGGCGCAAGGATGTTCCGCGTCAGGAAGCCTCTTTGCTCGCGTCGGAAGCTGAATTTGCTAGGAAATTCAATGCTACGCGGGGCTGGCCTATGCAAAGTCGGCATCCCCTGCAACCTGGCCGCCGAGCTGCGGCCCGATCCCCAATCATCCTCACCTCCATAAGGAGTGTTTGCAGCGCGCCTCAGGCGCTGCAGCGACCGTGCTTGGTCAGGCTGGAGGCGCGGAGGCGGTCGATGCCTGCTCGTTGAGTCTCCCTTCCGATTCCACGATTCGAGCGCGTCAAAGCGGCTCCAGACCGTGGTCTCGGCTGCGGCGCCTCATGCGAGGAACTTTGATGGCAAATGGAACCACTCCGAAAACATCAATGTAAACAAAGCGTTGCAAGGGCGATCTGATCACATCTGCGTGTTATTTGTGCAACACCCGTCGGAAAACACGTTTCATCGGCCCGTTTCGGAGCGTTCTCTTGTTGTGTGTGCAAGGACGTTCGGTAATTGTGACTGAGCGACGGAGGGGGGCATCCCAAGGTCGTCCCGTTTAGGTCATTCGCTTAAGTCCCTCGCGTTCATGCGGGTGTGTCCGAAGGCGCGAAGGGGCCCAAAGCGGGGATTTAGAGGGGGTTGGGGAATTGGCCGTCCGGTCAGTGACCTTCCCTGAAAGAGCAACTTGGAGGTTTAACATGAAGTTGGTTAAGAGCCTTTTGCTCGGCTCAGCGGCGGGTCTGATCGCCGTGGGCGGAGCGCAGGCAGCCGATCTGCCCGTGAAGGCCAAGGCGGTCGAATACGTGAAGATCTGCTCCCTGTACGGTGCTGGATTCTACTACATCCCGGGCACCGACACCTGCATCAAGCTGGGCGGTTATCTGCGCGCTGAAGTCGCGCTGGGCACCAACAGCGTCTACGGCATTGCCAACGGCGTTCCCGCCGGTGTGCACAACCGCCTGAGCAACTACTACACCGCGCGCGCTCGTGAAGATCTCAACATCGACACGCGCACCGCCACCGAATACGGCGTCGTCCGCACCTTCTTCGATGCGACGTTCTCCTGGACCACCGGCGGCTACGTCGGCACCGGTTCTGCGACGGGTACGACTGGTTACACCGCCACCACGGCTGGTACCACCACCATCAATCCGACTGACGGCGGCACCTCGGGCGGTTCGCTCGGCGTGTACTACGCCTTCATCCAGTTCGCCGGCTTCACCATGGGTAAGGCCGTATCGCAGTTCGACGCGCCCTGGACCAACTATCCCGGCAACAACATCGACAGCCTCGTCGGCGGCAGCGGCACGGTCACTGGTGTCAACCAGTTCACCTACACCGCTGACTTCGGTCAGGGCATCACGGCTGCGTTCTCGGCGGAAGACGCCACCGCCTACTATCAGGCTGGCAACCTCAACATGACGGGCGCCACGGTTGCTGGCATCGTTGGTGGTTCGTACGGCTCCAACGCCATCGGCGGCTCGCGTTCGCCGAACCTCGTTGCTCAGGTTCGTGTCGACCAGGCCTGGGGCCTGTTCCAGGCGTCGGTTGCTGCGCACGACAACCACGTCGCCTACTACGGCGCGACCGAGCCGACTGGCCACCCCGACGACAAGTGGGGCTGGGCGGTTCAGCTCGCTCTGTCGATCAAGAACATCCCGACCGGTGCGGGTGACACGATCAATATCCAGGGCGTCTACACCGACGGTGCGACCCGCTACAACTTCCAGAACCTGGCGGGCAGCTCGTACGCGATGTACGGCAGCTCGGGCATCGCCTATCAGAGCGTCGGCTTCGCCAATGCTCCTGACACGGTGTTCATCACCGGCTCGCAGCAGGAGACGGTCAAGACCTGGGGCTTCCGTGGTGCGTACACCCACAACTGGGATCCGTACTGGAACACCGCGCTCTACGGTGCTTACGCTCAGGCGCAGTTCGGCACGCTCGCCAAGACCTCGCTCTGCGGCGTTGGCGGCACGTTCGCCGTGGCTGGCGTTACCTCGTGTAACCCGGACTTCGCGATCGGTCAGATCGGCATCATCACCCGCTGGACGCCGGTCAAGAACCTCACGTTCTCGGCCGACCTGAACTGGACCCATCTGGATCAGAAGTATTCCGGCACGGTCGCGGTCGCCCCGGCTGCCAACACTGCCAAGCCGGCCACCGTGTACGAGCTGAAGGATCAGGACAGCATCACCCTGCTGCTCCGCGCTCAGCGCAACTGGTAAGTTCGGTCTAACGACCTGACAGAGAGCCCCGGCGGGAAACCGCCGGGGCTCTTTCTTTGTCTAGTGCGCTTGTTGACGACCGATGGCGCTGACGCACTTGGCTGCGGCGGGGGTCTTGGGTTGTTGCCGCGGTCTTCACGCGCATCCAGGAATCACGGCGTAGGTGTGGGCGCTGTCCACAGACTCCAATCGTCATTCCGGGGCGCCCGAAGGGCGAGCCCGGAATCCATTCCCCCGCACAGCGTGCGGCCCGATGGATACCGGGCCTTCGTGCTTCGCACGCGTCCCGCAATGACGGAGTAGGCGGGCCGGCTCGTTGAATGGGGATGGGGCGACCGTGTCTCGCGCGGCGCCTTCAGGCCCGACGGCATCTCCGCCGCGACCTCACTTGGGTATGCTGCTATTCGACGCTTCCGGCGCCGCGACGCAGGTCGGCTTCGATCTGCAACCGCGTGCCGCCGCCGAAGCGGGCGCGGTAGACTTGCAGGTTCTCCATGATCCGCTGCACGTAGTTGCGTGTCTCGGAGAACGGAATCAGCTCGACCCAGTCGACTGCGTCGACCTTGGGGTTGCGCGGATCGCCGTAGCGCTCGACCCACTTCTTCACGCTGCCGCGGCCGGCATTGTAGGCGGCAAAGGTCATGATGTAGGAGCCGCGATAATCCTCGAGCAGTCCGCCGAGCTCGGCCGAGCCGAGCGTGGCGTTGTAGACCGAATCGTTCTTCAGCCGTCCCAGGTCGTATGTCGCGCCGTGCCGCTTGCAGACATAGCGCGCGGCATCCGGCGTCACCTGCATCAGCCCATAGGCCTGCGCCGGCGAGACCACCGACGGATTGAATGCGCTCTCCTGCCGGGCAATCGCATAGACGATGCTGCGCTCGACCTCGGGGCCGATCGGCGTGAAATGCGGAATGCCGTTGACCGGGTAGGCATAGAAGTCGAATGGCAGGCCGCGGTTGAGCGCGGCCTTGCCAAGCAGCAGCATGCCGCGCGCGTCGCTGTAGCGCTGGGTCAGCTCGCCGAGGCCGGCAAGCGCTTCGGGGTCGCCGTTCTCGCCCATGTCGGCGAGCAGCGGTATCGCCATCTCGCGTTCGTCGAGCTCGTACAGCAGCTGCGCAGCGCGCACGATCTCCAGCCGCTCGGCGCCGCGGCCGCGCGGCTGGCTGTTGAGCTCGATCTGCGGCAGGCCGAGCTTCGCGCGTGCGAGCTGGCCGTAATAGCTGGTCGACTGTTCGGCGGCTCTCGCATAGGCGTTGCGCGCTTCCTGCTGGCGGCCCATGGCTTCCGCAGCGCGGCCCTGCCAATAGCCGGCACGTGCCAGTGCGGTCGGATTGACGCTGCCGAGGCCGATGCGGGCAAAATGCTGGGCGGCGGTTGCGGGGTCGTTGAGGAAGCGCAGTGCGATCCACCCGGCGGTGAACTCCTGCTCGGTCTTGTAGATGTCGCGTGAAGGCAGTGCGGCGTCGCGCGCGATCAGATAGGCGCTGCGGAATTCCTCGGTGTCGATCATCTTGCGCGCCAGCAGGCGCCGTTCGATCCACCATTCGTCGAGATTGTGGAGGCGGCCCGGATCCTTCGGCACGGACAGCATCAGCTGGGCGGCCTCGGCGAACTTCTCCTCGCGGCGCAAGAGCTGGATCTTGCTGAAGAGGAAGCCGGGATCGTTGTGCAGCTCGCGCGGCACCACGTCGAGCAGCGCGCGCGCGTTCGGCGCTTTCTTGACCGCGGCGATGCGGGCCTTGGCGAGCGCGACATAGCCGGCACCGAGGCGCTTTGCAGCGCGCAGCGCGGCTTCGGTCTCGCTGCCGTAGAGCAGGGTGTCCATCCGCGCTTTCTGATCGCCCGGCGTCAGCAGGGCACCGAATTGGTCGAGCGCGTTGTTTTCGGTGTCCTCCGACATCGGATCGCTGCGCCAGGCTTCTCGCACCAGCCGCTCGGCATTGGCGCGATCCCCGCGCGCCAGCATCGCCTTGGCGAGCGTGAAGCGGCCCTTGGCGGAGATCGGAGACTCGTTCTCGAACCACGACCACGCGGCCGAATCGTCGCGCCTGTCGTCCCACATCGCGGCCTCGAGCCGCCGGCGCAGGAAGGTCTGCGACGGCCAGCTCGGATTGGCGGAGAGAAAGGCGCGATAGCGTTCCACGGTCGCGCCGTTGTCCTCGCTGCGCAGGATGATCCATTCGGCGAGCTTTCGCGCGACGGGATCCGAGATGCCGGCCGCGGCATTGGTGGCGTCGCCGGCCTTGCGCTTGCGTACGAGCTCGATGACGCTTTCCAGCGTGTCCTTGTCGGCTTGCGACGTCGACGACGTCGCAGCGACCGCGGCCGGGATAACCGGCTTGCGGGGCGCGGCATGCTGGCGGGTCGCAGGCGCCAGCACGGGAGCTGCGACCGGTCTGGCAGCGGCCGGCGCGGTGGGTTTGACGGTGGCGGTCACGGCCGGCGCGGGTGCTGTCTTGGGGGACGCCGTGGGGTGTGATTTTGGCGCGGGGATCGCTGCCGCGGGCTTCGGCTTGTCTTTCGCGGGTTCCTTGCCAGCGGCGTCCTTTGCGGGCTTCTTCGCGGCATCCTTGGCCGGAGCGGCGCCTTTGCTCGTGCCTTTCGCTGCGTCCTTGCCGGTTCCCTTCGCTGTTTCCTTGGTCGATCCCTTGACTGGCCCCTTCGCGGCATCCTTGGCGGCTGGCTTCGCGGTATCCTTCGTCTCCGCGGTCGTCTCATTGGACTTGGCGAGGGCGGCGCAGCCCACCGACAGCCCGGTCATCAGGCACACAACCAAGCCGGTGGATCGCCATGCGGCACGAGCAAAGGAGGTCACGGCGTTTCGTCGCCCCGAATCAGTGAAGTGGCTCAAGACCTAGCTGAATTTGCTTGAATATGCGGAGAAAATACCAACAGCCGCTTACCTCGGGCCGATTTGCACCATCACCGCGGCAAAATCGCGGCCTAAAGGCAGCCTCGCACCGAAGCGGGCCTTTTACCGGCGGGATAGACCCGATATGAATGGGGCTTGCTCAAGAGATAGCCGCGCACGGAGGAAGTCCATGGCAGCCAAGACGAAATTCCGGGGGTCGTTCACCGCCTTGGTCACGCCGTTCAAGAACGGCTCGCTGGACGAGGCGGCGTTCCGCTCCCTGGTCAACTGGCAGATTTCCGAGGGCACCAATGGCCTCGTCCCTGTCGGTACCACCGGCGAGAGCCCGACGCTCAGCCATGATGAGCACAAGAAGGTCGTCGAATGGTGCATCGCTGAAGCCAAGGGCCGCGTGCCTGTCATCGCGGGGGCCGGCTCCAACTCGACCAAGGAGGCGATCGAGCTCTCCCAGCACGCCGAGAAGGCGGGCGCAGACGCCGTGCTGATCGTCACGCCCTATTACAACAAGCCGACGCAAGAAGGGATGTACCAGCACTTCAAGGCGATCAACGATGCGATCGGCATTCCGATCATCATCTACAACATCCCGCCGCGTTCGGTGATCGACATGTCGGTCGACACTATGAAGCGGCTGTGGGAGCTGAAGAACATCGCCGGCGTCAAGGATGCCACCGCCAGCATGGTTCGGGTGTCGCAGCAGCGCGCGGCGATGGGCGAGGATTTCAATCAGCTCTCGGGCGAGGACGCCACCATCATCGGCTACATGGCCCATGGCGGCCATGGCTGCATCTCGGTGACCTCGAACGTCGCGCCCCGCCTGTGCTCGGAGTTCCACGCCGCCTGGCAGAAGGGCGACACCAAGACGGCGCTTGCGATCCACGACAAGCTGATGCCGCTGCACAACAACCTCTTCATCGAGAGCAACCCGGCGCCGATCAAGTACGCGATGTCGCTGCTCGGCAAGCTGGATGAGACGCTGCGGCTGCCGATGGTTCCGGTTTCCGAGCCGACGCGCGTTGCTGTGCGCAGCGCGATGGTTCACGCCGGCCTGATCAACTGACGCGCTGGCACGTTGGGGGGAGCCTTTCATGAGCGTCGAGGAGAAGGGCGCGCGGATGCTGAAGGAGTTCCGAGAGTTTGCGATGAAGGGCAATGTCGTCGATCTCGCGGTCGGCGTCATCATCGGCGCGGCGTTCGGCGCCATCGTCAACTCGCTGGTCGGCGACGTGATCATGCCGATGATCGGTGCCGTCACCGGCGGGCTCGACTTCTCGAACTACTTCACCCCCTTGTCGGCGAAGGTTACAGCCACCAACTTAGCCGATGCGAAAAAGCAAGGCGCCGTGCTGGCTTGGGGCAGCTTCCTCACGCTGACGATCAACTTCGTCATCATCGCCTTCGTGCTGTTCCTGGTGATCCGCGCCATGAACACCTTGAAGCGCAAGGACGAGGCCGCGCCCGCCGCTCCGCCAAAACCGTCGGCCGAGGTCGAGCTCCTGACCGAGATCCGCGATCTCCTGAAGAAGTGACGCGCCCACTTCATCCGAACTGTTAGAATCCGAGCGCATCTCGATCAGGTTTGCCAATCATGGCCGATAAGAACGAACGCCCGATCAAGGTCATGGCGGAAAATCGCAAGGCCCGCTTCAACTATGCGATCGAAGACACGATCGAAGCGGGCATTGCGCTGACCGGCACCGAGGTCAAGTCGATCCGCAACGGCAAGAGCACGATCGCGGAATCCTACGCCGATTCCAAGAACGGCGAGATTTGGCTGATCAACGCCACCATTCCCGAATATCTCCAGGGCAATCGCTTCAATCACGAGCCCAAGCGGCCGCGAAAGCTGCTTCTTCACCGCCGGCAGATCAACAAGCTGATCGGCGCGGTCGATCGCGAGGGCATGACGCTGATCCCGCTCAAGCTTTACTTCAACGAGCGCGGGCGCGCCAAATTGCAGCTGGCGGTTGCGAAGGGCAAGAAGCTGCACGACAAGCGCGAGTCCGAGAAAAAGCGCGACTGGAGCCGGGAGAAGGGCCGCCTGATGCGGGCGAGGGGATGACGCAATGAATCAACGGAACCTGCTCGAGGTCGACTGGAGCCAGATTCCCGCGCCCGTCGATGACGGTGGAGCCGCGCATCTCAAGGGCAAGGCGTTGCCGCCGATCGGCCTGCTCGCGACCGACGATAGGTCGGTCACGTTATCGGCGCTGCGTGGCCGCACCGTCGTGTTCGCCTATCCCCGCACCGGCGAGCCCGGCAAGATCGCCCTGGTCGACGATTGGGACATGATCCCGGGGGCGCGCGGCTGCACGCCCCAGACTTGCGCATTTCGCGATCTGTTCGCCGAGCTGAAAGCTGCCGGCGCCTCACACGTCTTCGGCCTCTCGACTCAGAGCAACGACTACCAGACCGAGATGGCCTCGCGCCTGCATCTGCCGTTCCCGGTGCTCTCGGATGAGAAGCTGGCGCTGACGCGCGCCTTGAACTTGCCGACCATGGAGGTCGCAGGTCTGACGCTGATCAAGCGCCTGGCGCTGATCATCGACGACGCCAGGATCACGCATGTGTTCTATCCGGTGTTTCCGCCCGACCGGAACGCCGGCGACGTGCTCGATTGGCTGAAGGCCAATCCGGCCAAGGCGTAAAGCTTGTCCCCCCGCACGCGGGCTGGCCAATCGCCCGCCAATAACGCGAGTAATGCCGCGCACCCAATCTATCCCCGTCATCCTGAGGTGCTCGTCCTGCAAAGCAGGGTGAGCCTCGAAGGACGACGGCTCGGCTGCATCCCGGCCGCTCATCCTTCGAGGCTCGCCGAGCGCCGCTCCGCGCCGCACGGCTCACGCCTCAGGATGACGGTTTGAACATTGCACATGGCCGCACGCGCGCCCGTGCTTTAATCGAGATCCGCCTTCACCTTCGCGAACACGCTCCGGAACATGTCCGGCGTCAGCACGCCGGTGTTGGTGTTGTAGCGGGAGCAGTGATAGCTGTCGTAGAGCCTGAATGCGCCGGCCTGATGCACGGCGCCGTGGCTGAACGGGGCCTGAGAGGCCTTCAGGTTCAGCGGCTTGAGCACGCTGTCGTGCGCAATTCGCCCGAGCGCGACGATCGCGCGCAGGTTCGGCATCGTCTCGAGATTCGCGATGAGAAACCGGCGGCAGGTGGTGATCTCCACCGGCAGCGGCTTGTTCTGCGGCGGCACGCAATGCACGGCATTGGCGATACGGCAGTCGACTAATTTCAGGCCGTCGTCGGGACGCGCCTGATAGGTGCCCTTGGCAAAGCCGTATTCGAGCAGCGTGGCGTAGAGCAGGTCGCCGGCGTAGTCGCCAGTAAAGGGACGCCCCGTTCGATTGGCGCCCTGCATCCCCGGCGCGAGGCCGACGATCAGGAGACGCGCGCTGATGTCGCCGAAGGGAGCAACCGGCGCATTGTGCCACGATGGCTCGCGCGCGCGGTTCGCCTCGCGAAAGGCGACCAGGCGCGGACAGAGCGGGCAGTCACGGTCGGGAACGACGGTGGAAGGCTGGCGGCTTGACCGGGCCGCCTCACTCCTCGAAGTCGTCATCGCCCCTCGGCGCCATCGTGGTTGCGCGCTGGAGGAATTGCGGGGCGTGGTGGCGTTCGCCACGCTCGCCGCGGTCACGCGGGGCGGGGCGTTCGGAGGGATCGCGGCCGAGCTTGGATTGCAGCTCGACGAGGTCGGTGAAGACGTCGGCCTGGCGGCGCAGCTCGTCGGCGATCATCGGCGGCTGGCTGGCGATGGTGGAGATCACCGTCACCCGCACGCCGCGGCGCTGCACGGCCTCGACCAGGGAGCGGAAGTCGCCGTCACCCGAGAACAGCACCATCTGGTCGATGTGCTCGGCGAGCTCCATGGCGTCCACCGCGAGCTCGATGTCCATGTTGCCCTTCACCTTGCGGCGGCCGGAGGCGTCGATGAATTCCTTGGTCGCCTTGGTGACGACGGTGTAGCCGTTGTAGTCCAGCCAGTCGATCAACGGTCGGATCGAGGAGTATTCCTGGTCTTCGATGATGGCGGTGTAATAGAACGCCCGCAACAACGTCCCGCGGCTCTGAAACTCCTTCAGCAGGCGCTTGTAATCGATATCGAAGCCCAGAGTTTTCGCCGTCGCGTAGAGATTGGCCCCGTCGATGAAGAGCGCGATCTTGTTGGTAGGAGAAAGTGACATTCAGTTTGCTCGCGTAGTGTTCGTGATTGATCGTTTTTTGTTGGCGCGGCGACAGCAAGCCGCGCAGTTCTAAAGTGACGCTGAGACCCGTCGAAACCGCAATCCGGAGAAGTCGGGGCAATCAAGGTATAGTTATGGCGGACTCGCATACACCGGAGGGCCGCCCTCGCTGGCAGCCCGAAAAACCACCCGTCCCAGCCCCAATGTGGGGGTATCAGAGCCGTTTGGCGAGGCCAAATCACAAATTGGCCTTGCGAAACCGTCCCGGCCCCTATAACTAGCCCCGATCATCCACATCTTTCGTCCCACCCACAACGGAGCGACAGTCCATGGCTCGCGTCACCGTAGAAGATTGTATCGACAAGGTCGACAACCGGTTTGACCTGGTCCTGCTGGCCGCCCACCGGGCCCGCATGATCTCGTCCGGTTCACAACTAACGGTTGACCGCGATAACGACAAGAACCCTGTTGTGTCTTTGCGTGAAATTGCCGAGACGACGATCTCGCCGGAGGACCTCCGCGAGGAGCTGGTGCACTCGCTCCAGAAGTTCGTCGAGGTGGATGAGCCCGAGCCGGATACGGTGCCTCTGATCGGTTCCGCGGGCGCCAGCGTCGATGCGGACGACACCGAGGTCGCCGTGGAGCGCATGACCGAGGAGGAGCTCCTGAAGGGCCTGGAAGGCCTCGCGCCGCCCGAGGAGCAGCCTGAGGAAGACGAGTAATTCCTCCGTCGCGATCATCGACTTCTTGTGATCTTATCAAAGGCCCGAACCGTCGTTCGGGCCTTTGCTTTTGTTGACCTTTTCGTGGTTACCATAGCGTTGCCGGTTGGCGCTGCGCCCTGTCACCGAATTGATCGGACACAAGCGCGATCGGAGCTAGGATGTATGCAACGGGCCGGCTCAGGGCCCGTTTGAAGGCAGGAACGGCATGGTATATCGGCGCCGCAGATCCACGCAGATGCAGGCCGCAACCGAATCGGTTGCCGTGGCCCCGACTGCGCCGGTCGCGCGCCCGGCCAGGCCCCGCACGCGGATGATGCGTCAATATGACCTCGTCGAGCGCGTCAGATCCTACAATCCCAACACCAACGAAGACCTGCTGAATCGCGCCTATGTCTACGCCATGAAGGCGCACGGTTCGCAGACCCGCGCCTCGGGCGATCCGTATTTCTCGCACCCGCTCGAAGTGGCGGCGATTCTCACCGACCTGAAGCTCGACGATGCCACCATCGTGGCCGCGCTGCTTCACGATACGATCGAGGACACCGAGGCGACGCGGGCCGAGATCGACCAGATCTTCGGACCCGAAATCGGCGCGCTGGTCGAGGGCCTGACCAAGCTGAAGCGGCTTGAGCTGGTCTCGAGGGAGGCCAAGCAGGCCGAGAACCTGCGCAAATTGTTGCTGGCCATTGCCGATGATGTCCGCGTGCTTCTGGTCAAGCTCGCCGACCGCCTGCACAACATGCGCACGCTGGATTTCGTGCCGACGGAATCGCGACGGCGCATCGCCGAGGAAACGCTCGACATCTACGCGCCGCTGGCGGGGCGCATGGGCATGCAGGAAATGCGCGAGGAGCTGGAGGATCTGTCCTTCCGCACCCTCGATCCCGAAGCCTATTCGGTCGTGATGCAGCGGCTCGACGCGCTCGCCGAGCGCAACCGCAACCTGATCGGCGAGATCGAGGACCAGCTCTCCAACAATCTGCGCCACAGGGGTCTCGGGGCGCGGGTCTATGGCCGCCGCAAGAAGCCGTTCTCGATCTGGACCAAGATGGAGCGCAAGTCGGTCGGCTTCGAGCAATTGTCCGACATTTTCGGCTTTCGCCTCGTCGTCAGCGACATCGAGGCCTGCTATCGCGCGCTCGGGATCGTCCACACCACCTGGCCGGTCGTGCCGGGGCGCTTCAAGGACTACATCTCGACGCCGAAGCAGAACGACTACCGCTCGATCCACACCACGGTGATCGGCCCCGGCAATCAGCGCGTCGAGCTCCAGATCCGCACCGAGGCGATGGACCAGATCGCCGAGCGCGGCATTGCCGCGCACGTCTTCTACAAGGAGGACGTGGGCTCGCCGACCGAATACCTCAAGCGCGAGTCCAACGCGTTCGCCTGGCTGCGCCACACCATCGGAATCCTCTCCGAGAGCGCCAATCCCGAGGAATTCCTCGAGCACACCAAGCTCGAGCTGTTCCACGACCAGGTGTTCTGCTTCACCCCGAAGGGCAAGCTGATCGCGCTGCCGCGCCACGCCA
Source organism: Bradyrhizobium sp. USDA 4354 (assembly GCF_054060315.1). NCBI lineage: Bacteria > Pseudomonadati > Pseudomonadota > Alphaproteobacteria > Hyphomicrobiales > Nitrobacteraceae > Bradyrhizobium > Bradyrhizobium sp. USDA 4354. Next base: position 4,966,450 of record NZ_JBSSDC010000001.1, read on the forward strand.
ACGTGATCGACTTCGCCTATGCGGTGCACACGGACGTCGGCAACAGCGCGGTGGGCTGCAAGATCAACGGCAAGTTCGCGCCGCTGTCCTCGGAACTCCAGAACGGCGACGAGGTCGAGGTGCTGACCTCGGAGGCGCAATCGGCGCCGCCGTCGGCCTGGGAGACGCTGGCGGTCACTGGAAAGGCACGCGCCGCGATCCGGCGCGCCACGCGCACCGCCGTGCGCGACCAATATGCCGGGCTCGGCCGGCGCATCGTCGAGCGTCTGTTCGAGCGAGCCAAGATCGATTATGCCGACGATAAGCTCAAGGGCGCGCTGCCGCGGCTCGCGCGCACCTCGATCGACGATGTCATGGCGGCGGTCGGCCGCGGCGAGATCAAGGCCTCCAACGTCGCGCGTGCGATGTATCCGGACTACAAGGAGGAACGCATCGCGCGCTACGGCGTCAAGAAGGGGCTTGCGGCCAAGCTCAAGGAGAAATCCTCGGAGCCGCGCAGCCCGGTTGCGATCCCGATCCGCGGCATCAATTCCGACCTTCCGGTGAAGTTCGCTCCGAACGGCGGCGCCGTGCCCGGCGATCGCATCGTCGGCATCGTCACGCCGGGCGAGGGCATCACGATCTATCCGATCCAGGCGCCGGCCCTGAAGGATTTCGAGGAAGAGCCGGAGCGCTGGCTCGACGTCCGCTGGGACATCGAGGACTCCGCGCCGCAGCGCTTCCCGGCCCGCATCAAGGTGGAGAACGTCAACGAACCCGGCGCGTTGGCGCAGATCGCGACCGTGATCGCCGAGCACGACGGCAACATCGACAACATCAGCATGCAGCGCCGCTCGCCCGACTTCACGGAGACGACGATCGATCTCGAAGTCTACGACCTGAAGCACCTGAGCGCGATCCTGGCCCAGCTGCGTGCGAAGGCGGTCGTCGCCCGCGTCGAACGTGTTAATGGATAGACGCTTTGCGTACGCGCCTATCGCCCTGATTTCGTGAGTTCTGAAATGCCCGCATCTCCGCTCCGCCTCGGCGTCAATGTCGACCATGTCGCAACCCTGCGCAACGCGCGCGGCGGCCGCAATCCAGATCCGGTGCGCGCGGCGCTGCTCGCGATCGAGGCCGGCGCCGACGGCATCACCGCCCATCTGCGCGAAGATCGCAGGCATATCCGCGACGAGGACATGGCGCGGCTGAAGGCGGAGATCTCCAAGCCGCTCAATTTCGAGATGGCGGCGACCGACGACATGATGCGCATCTCGCTGGCCACCAAGCCGCACGCGGTGTGCCTCGTGCCGGAGCGGCGCCAGGAGGTGACGACCGAAGGCGGGTTGGATGTGGTCGGCCAGCACAACGCGCTCGCGCCCTATATCGCGCGGCTGAACGATGCCGGCATCCGGGTCTCGCTGTTCATCGCTGCCGATCCCGCCCAGATCGAGATGGCGGCAGGGCTGCGCGCGCCCGTGATCGAGATCCACACCGGCGCCTGGTGCGACGCCGTCGTCGACGGCCACACCGACAAGGCCGAGGCCGAATGGCAGCGGATCGTGGCGGGGGCAAAGCTCGCCAAGGAAGCGGGCCTCGAGGTCCATGCCGGGCACGGCCTGGACTATGCGACGGCGGAGACGATCGCGGCGCTGCCGGAGATCAAGGAGCTCAATATCGGCTACTACATGATCGGCGAGGCGCTGTTCGTGGGGCTGGCCGAGACCGTGCGCAGCATGCGCGCGGCGATGGACCGCGGCCGGAGCCGGGCATGATCATCGGCATCGGCTCCGACCTCATCGACATCACCCGCGTGGCCAAGGTGATCGAGCGCCATGGCGAGCGCTTCCTCGACCGCATCTTTACCGCGGCCGAGCGGGCCAAGGCGGAGCGGCGCGCCAAGAACGAGAAGATGGTGGTGGCGACCTACGCCAAGCGCTTCGCCGCCAAGGAAGCCTGCTCCAAGGCGCTCGGCACCGGCATCAGGCGGGGCGTCTGGTGGCGCGACATGGGGGTGGTCAACCTGCCGGGCGGACGGCCGACCATGCAACTGACCGGCGGCGCTCTGGCCCGGCTCCAGGCCCTGACGCCGCAGGGGTTCGAGGCGCGGATCGACGTCTCGATCACCGACGACTGGCCGCTGGCGCAGGCCTTTGTCATCATTTCCGCCGTGCCGCAGGCGAAGTCCTGACGCGATCCGCTCGATTTTATAATTCGTATTTGAAATCAATGCCTTATTCAGATTTGATGCGATCCTTGATTGCGTGGCCTCCGACAACCGTCTAAAAGTCCGGCGACGCAAATCAGCTTGGGCGAATTCGGCTTTACGCCGGAATTGGCCCTCACTATCAGAATCAGGACAATCTCCATGGGCCGCGAAGCAATGGGCTGTTCGCGCCAGGAGGGCGCTCTGTGACCGCCGGCCGGAATTGAGAGAGCAATGAGCGTGACTTCAGGAACGAAAACTGAGAGCGGCGTCGGTGAAACGATCCGGGTCGTCATTCATGCTCTCCTGATCGCGCTGGTGATCCGCACCTTCCTGTTTCAGCCCTTCAACATCCCGTCCGGCTCGATGAAGGCGACGTTGCTGGTCGGCGATTACCTGTTCGTCTCGAAATACTCCTACGGCTACAGCCACTATTCGGTCCCGTTCTCGCCCCCGCTGTTCTCGGGACGAATCTGGGGCTCGGATCCGAACCGCGGCGACATCGTCGTGTTTCGCCTGCCGAAGGACGATTCCACCGACTACATCAAGCGCGTGATCGGCCTTCCCGGCGACCGCGTCCAGATGCGGGACGGGCTGCTCTACATCAACGACGCGCCCGTCGAGCGGCAGCGCATGAGCGAATATGTCGGCGAGGACCCCTGCGGCTCGGAAGGCGGGGGCATCTCCCGGGTGAAGCGCTGGAAGGAGACGCTACCGAACGGCGTGTCCTACGAGACGCTGGATTGCGCCGACAACGGCTACATGGACAACACCAACGTCTACATGGTGCCGCCCGGTCACTTCTTCATGATGGGCGACAACCGCGACAACTCCACCGATAGCCGCTTTCTCGGCCAGGTCGGCTACGTGCCGCAGGAGAATTTGATCGGCCGCGCCCAGATGATCTTCTTCTCCATCGCCGAAGGCGAGCATGCCTGGATGTTCTGGCGCTGGCCGTGGGCGGTGCGCTGGAATCGCTTCTTCAAAATCGTCCGATGAAAGACGAAGCCAAGGACATCGCGACCCAACCAATCGAGGCGCAAGCGGGCCCCGAAGGGGAAGCTGCGACCAACACGCCTGCAAACAAGACGCCCGCAGACAAGCCGCCTGCCAAGAAGAAGCGGGCGCGGAGCAGCAAGGCCAAGGGCACGGATGCCAACGCGGCGCTCGAGGCGCGCATCGGCCACAGCTTCGCCGACCCGAATATGCTGATGCAGGCGATCACGCATGTCTCGGCGTTGAAGTCCGGTCGCAAGCGCGGCGACAGCTATCAGCGGCTGGAATTCCTCGGCGACCACGTGCTCGGGCTCGTCGTCTCCGACATGCTCTATCATGCGTTCCCGAACGCCGACGAGGGCGAGCTGTCCAAGCGCCTTGCCGAGCTCGTGCGCAAGGAAAGCTGCGCCGACGTCGCCAAGTCGCTCGGTCTGCTCGACGACATCAAGCTCGGCTCGGTCGGCTCCAGCGCCGATGCCCGTCTGCGCAAATCCATCCTCGGCGACATCTGCGAGGCCGTGATCGGCGCCATCTACCTCGACGGCGGCCATGCTGCGGCAGCCGAATTCGTCAAGCGCAACTGGACCGAACGCATGCACAAGCCGCGCCGTCCCTTGCGCGATCCCAAGACCGTGCTGCAGGAATGGGCGCAGGGCAAGGGATTGCCGACGCCGGTTTACCGCGAGGTCGAGCGCACCGGCCCGCATCACGATCCGCAGTTCCGTGTCGCGGTCGATCTGCCGGGGCTGGCGCCGGCCGAGGGCATCGGCGGCAGCAAGCGCGCGGCAGAGAAGGTGGCAGCTTCGGTGATGATCGAACGCGAAGGCGTTGGCGGCGGCAATGACGGCTGAAGCAAGCGGCGAGGCGCCCACCGCAACGCGCTGCGGCTTCGTTGCGCTGATCGGCGCGCCAAATGTCGGCAAGTCCACACTGGTCAACGCGCTGGTCGGGGCCAAGGTCACGATCGTCTCGCGCAAGGTGCAGACCACGCGTGCGCTGATCCGCGGCATCGTCATCGAGAGCAACGCGCAAATCATCCTGGTCGACACGCCCGGCATCTTCCTGCCCAAGCGCCGGCTCGACCGCGCCATGGTCTCGACCGCCTGGAGCGGGGCGCATGACGCCGATCTCGTCTGCGTGCTGCTCGATGCCAAGACCGGGATCGACGAGGAGGCTGAGGCGATCCTCGCCAAGGCGGCCAGCGTCAATCACGAGAAGATCCTCGTCATCAACAAGGTCGATCTGGTCCAGCGCGAGAAGCTGCTGGCGCTGGCCCAGGCCGCCAACGAGCGCATGAAGTTCGCGCGGACGTTCATGATCGCGGCGATCTCGGGCGACGGCGTCGACGACATCCGCAAGACGCTTGCGGAAATGGTGCCGCCGGGCCCATTCCTCTATCCCGAGGACCAGATGTCGGACGCGCCGATGCGGCAGCTCGCGGCCGAGATCACGCGCGAGAAGATCTATCAGAAGCTGCACCAGGAATTGCCCTACCAGTCCACGGTCGAGACCGACAAGTGGGAGGAGCGCAAGGACAAGTCGGTGCGCATCGAGCAGACGATCTTCGTCGAGCGCGAAAGCCAGCGCAAGATCGTGCTCGGCAAGGGCGGCGCCACCATCAAGTCGATCGGCGCGGATTCGCGGAAAGAGCTGATGCAGATCCTGGACGTGCCGGTGCACCTGTTCCTGTTCGTCAAGGTGCGCGAGAATTGGGGCGACGATCCCGACCGCTACCGCGAGATGGGCCTGGACTTCCCCAAGGAATAACCAAGACAAGATCGGTATCCGATGAGCGTGCCCAGCAACGTCCGGCGCTTCGAAGCGCTGCTCTATGCATCGTTGATGCTGGACGCCCTCTCGGTCGCCGTGCAGGACCGCACGCCCAGCGCCGAGGTGACCGAGCAGATGATCATGACGGCGACTTTGCTCGCCGGCGGCATGATCCTGCTGCTGGTCTATTTCGTCTGGCTCGCTGCGCACTGGCGCAAGAACTGGCCGCGCTGGGTGCTGGCGGCGGCCCTCGTGCTGTCGGTGATCTCGCTCGGCCAGATCATCGGGGAGAAGGGCATGGAGCTCGACAGCGCCATCGAGATCGTCTCCTGCGCGCTGACGACGATGGGATTGTACTTCTCCTTCACCGGCGACGCGCAGGGCTGGTTCGACGCGTGAGTTTTCGGGCGATGCCGTAGGGTGGGCAAAGGCGCGCTTTCGCGCGCCGTGCCCACCGCATTCCCCGGCGTATGGTCGGTGAAAATTGGTGGGCACGCTTCGCTTTGCCCACCCTACGACAGCTCGAATTGCGCTAGACTTTCTCCCATGGAATGGACCGACGAAGGCATCGTGCTGGGCGTGCGGCGGCATGGCGAGAGCAGCGCCATCGTCGAGCTCCTGACGCGCGCGCACGGCCGGCATCTCGGGCTCGTCCGCGGCGGCGCCGGCTCACGGATGCGGCCCTTGCTGCAGCCGGGGAACAGCGTCAGCGCGGTGTGGCGAGCCCGGCTCGACGAGCATCTCGGGACCTATGCCATCGAGGGATTGAAGCTGCGCGCGGCGACGCTGCTGGCATCGTCCCACGGCGTCTATGGCGTCACCCATCTCGCCTCGGTCGCGCGGCTCTTGCCGGAACGCGATCCGCACGAAGACATCTTTGCGCTGCTCGAACATTCGCTGGATGATTTCGACGACATCGGCAGCGCCGCCGTGCACGTGATCCATTTCGAGCTGGCGATGCTCGCCGAGCTCGGCTTCGGCCTGGCGCTGGACAATTGCGCGGTGACCGGCGAGACCACGGACCTGATCTACGTCTCGCCGAAATCCGGCGGCGCGGTGTCGCGCGGCGCGGGCGAGCCGTGGCGTGACCGGCTGCTGCGTCTGCCCCCGTTTCTGCGGCATGGCGAAACCGCAAGCGATCTCACCGAACAGGATCTCCAGGACGGCTTCCGGCTGACCGGCCTGTTCCTGCTGCGCCACGTGCTGGAGCCGCGCGGGCAGGGCCATTCCGATGCGCGGGCCGGCTTCATCAACGCCTTGATGCGGCAGCAGGCGAGGGCGGCAATCCCTGCGCCATGAGCCAATCGGGATTCTGTATTGCTCCACCGCATGGAGTTCCACGGAACGGAATCGGGCCGATCGAGTTCGCCTTCAGGTTCCACATTGGGGGACAGCCTAAATGTTGATCAGAGGATTCGCCTTGTCCGCGGCGCTGCTTGCGTTTGCGCCTGATGCAATGGCCGGCGAGCCGCAACCTGGCGTGTTTCGCCGGGCGTCCTGCACGCTCGTCCGGTATTATGTGGCGAAATATTCCGCTGCCGCCGCAGAGACATGGGCGCGGTCGCACGGCGCGACCGAGGCCGAGATCGAGGCGGCCCGCCGCTGCGTGACCAATGCGCCGGCGCCCGCCCAAACGCCAGGTCAGGCCAAAACCCAGACATTCACGGCCGGCTGGGCAGGCCAGTAGGCCGCCCACGGGGAACCATTCGATCCTTGCCCGATTCGCTTCCACGGTTTAACCGGGCGGCATGGGAAAACGAATCGTTCCGCCGGAAGAACCGGCCGAAATTCACGAGGTCCGGCTGCAGGAAGCGCTGGAAGAGCGCTATCTCGCCTATGCGCTCTCCACCATCATGCACCGCGCGCTGCCGGACGCGCGCGATGGCCTGAAGCCGGTGCACCGGCGCATCCTCTACGGGATGCGGCTGCTCCGGCTCGACCCCGGCACGGCATTCAAGAAATCCGCAAAGATCGTCGGCGACGTGATGGGCTCGTTCCATCCGCATGGCGACCAGGCGATCTACGACGCCATGGTCCGTCTCGCGCAGGACTTCTCCTCGCGCTATCCGCTGGTCGACGGTCAGGGCAATTTCGGCAATATCGACGGCGATAACCCCGCCGCCTACCGCTACACCGAAGCGCGCATGACCGATGTCGCGCGGCTTCTGCTCGAGGGCATCGACGAGGACGGCGTCGAATTCCGCGCCAATTACGACGGCCAGTCGAAGGAGCCGGTCGTGTTGCCCGGCGGCTTCCCGAACCTGCTCGCCAACGGCGCGCAGGGCATCGCGGTCGGCATGGCCACCTCGATCCCGCCGCACAACGCCGCCGAGCTGTGCGAGGCCGCGCTGCATCTGATCGAGAAGCCCGACGCCAAGTCCAAGGCGCTGATGAGGTGGGTCAAGGGGCCCGATTTCCCGACCGGCGGCATCTGCGTCGATTCCAAGCAGGCCATTGCAGAAGCCTACACCACGGGCCGCGGCTCGTTCCGCGTTCGCGCGCGGTGGGAGCAGGAAGAGGGCGCGCGAGGCGCCTGGGTCGTCGTCGTCACCGAGATTCCCTTCTTGGTGCAGAAGTCGCGGCTGATCGAGAAGGTCGCCGAGCTGCTCGACCAGAAGAAGCTGCCGCTGGTCGGCGACATCAGGGACGAATCGGCCGAAGACGTCCGCATCGTCATCGAGCCGAAATCGAAGAACGTCGATCCCGCGCTGATGATGGAATCGCTGTTCCGTCTCACCGAGCTCGAAAACAAGATCCCGCTGAATCTCAACGTCCTGATCAAGGGGCGCATCCCCAAGGTGGTCGGCCTCGCGGAAGCCTTGCGCGAATGGCTCGATCATTTGCGCGACGTCCTGATCCGCCGCACCAATTACCGCAAGGGCGAGATCGAGCATCGGCTCGAAATCCTCGGCGGTCTGCTGATCGCCTATCTCAACATCGACGAGGTGATCCGGATCATTCGCACCGAGGACGAGCCGAAGCCGGCCTTGATCAAGGCGTTCAAGCTCACCGAGTTGCAGGCCGACTCCATCCTCAACATGCGGCTGCGCAATCTGCGCAAGCTCGAGGAAATGGAGATCCGCACCGAGGACAAGGATCTGCGGAAGGAGCTGAAGGGCATCCAGGCCCTGCTGGCCTCCGAGCCCGAGCAGTGGAAGAAGGTCGCCGAGCAGGTCGGCAAGGTCCGCGACATGTTCGGGCCGAAGACGCCGCTCGGCAAGCGCCGCACCACTTTTGCCGATGCGCCCGAGCACGATCTCGCCGCGATCGAGGAGGCCTTCGTCGAACGCGAGCCGGTGACGGTCGTCGTCTCCGACAAGGGCTGGATCCGCACCATGAAGGGCCATGTCGAGGATCTTTCGGGTCTCGCCTTCAAGCAGGACGACAAGCTCGGCTTCGCCTTCTTCGCCGAGACGACCTCGAAGCTGCTGCTGTTCGCCACCAACGGCAAGTTCTACTCGCTCGACGTTGCGAAGCTGCCGGGCGGCCGCGGTCACGGCGAGCCGATCCGCCTGTTCATCGACCTCGAGCAGGAAGCGGCGCCCGTTGCGCTGTTCGTCAACAAGGGCGGGCGCAAGTTCCTGGTCGCGAGCCACGAGGGCCAGGGCTTTATCGTCAACGAGGACGATTGTGTCGGCACCACCAAGAAGGGCAAGCAGGTCCTCAACGTCGACATGCCGAACGAGGCGCGCGCGATCACCGAAGTGCTCGGTGACACCGTCGCGGTGATCGGCGAGAACCGCAAGATGCTGGTCTTCCCGCTCGACCAGGTGCCGGAAATGGCCCGCGGCCGCGGCGTGCGCCTGCAGAAGTACAAGGACGGCGGCCTTTCCGACGTTGCGGTATTCGACTCCAAGGCGGGCCTGACCTGGAACGACTCCGCGGGACGCGAATTCTCGGCGACCATGAAGGAGCTCGCGGAGTGGCAGGGCACCCGCGCCGACGCCGGCCGCCTGCCGCCGAAGGGTTTCCCGAAGTCGAACAAGTTCGGTCGGGTGATCGGGTAGGGCGGTCGCTTGTCTCGGACGCGCGGCTGCGTGCAACGCTGCTGCGCAGAGCCGGGACCCATGCTGCACGGATTGCTCGGAGACATGGGCCCCGGCTCTGCGGCGCACCGCTGAAGAAGCGCTGCGCCGCGTCCGGGGCACGAGGGGGGCGCGCATTTGTCCCCCCTCGTCATTGCGAGCGCAGCGAAGCAATCCAGAATCCCACAGCGGAAAGGCTCTGGATTGCTTCGCTGCGCTCGCAATGACGAGAGGTGAGAGCGCTGCTCTCCAACTCAAAGTTTGTGCATCCCGCAAACGCGTGGCAGATAGCCACGAGCGCATAAGTAGGGGCACGAACATTGCTTTTTCCTGGCGACTGCAAACGGCTGGTCAAAAGGCAAAAACACACTCAATGTTCAAACTGAAGGCTTTCATTCCGGCGCTGTTCGGCCTCGCGCTGGTGGCGGCGCCCGCGCATGCGGCGGGCAACCTGGTCGCGGTGCTCGAGGCGGAAATCGTCACGCTCGATCCGCATTTCTCCACGGCCTATATTTCGCGCACGTTCGGCTACATGGTGTTCGACACGCTGTTTGCGAAGGATTCCAAGGGCGACATCAAGCCGCAAATGGTGCAGGACTGGAAAGTCTCGGCCGACGGCTTGACCTATACGTTTACGCTACGCGACGGCCTGAAGTGGCATGATGGCCAGCCGGTCACGGCGGCCGATTGCGTGGCCTCGCTGCGCCGCTGGGGCACCCGCAGCGCGCTCGGCCGCCGCATCTTCGCGATAACGGCCTCGCTCGAGCCGACCGACGCCACAACCTTCGTGCTGACGCTGAAGGAGCCCTCCGGCCTCGTCATCGATGCGCTCGGCAATCCCGTCAGCCCTGTCGCTTTCATGATGCCCGAGCGCATTGCGAAGACGCCCGGCGACCAACGCATCACCGAGATCATCGGCTCCGGACCGTTCGTCTACAGCAAGGCCGACCACCGCACCGGCGACCGGATGATCCTGAAGAAGTTCGCCGACTATGTGCCGCGTCCCGAGCCCGCCGACTTCCTGGCCGGCGGCAAGCGCGCCAACATCGACACGCTCGAGATCCGCGTCATTCCCGACGGCGCAACGGCCGCGTCTGCGCTGCAGGCCGGCGAAGTCGACTTCATGCAATACGCGCCGTTCGATCTGCTGCCGCAGTTGGAGAAGAACTCGCGCGTCAAACTCGTCAACTTCACCGGCGGCAACATGTTCGCCGGCGCCTACCGCCTCAACGCCGCGTCGAAACCGTTCGACGATCCCGAGATCAGGCGCGTGCTGTGGAAGCTGGTCGACCAGCGCGAGGTGCTGGATGCGCTCGGCCTCGATGCCAAGTACGCCACGCCCTGCGCGACCTACTTCACCTGCGGCACCACCTATGAGAGCAAGGCCGCCACGGAAGCCGCCGCCAAGCCCTCGATCGAGGCGGCGAAGGCTGCGCTGAAGGCGACCAGATATGCCGGCGAGCCCGTCGTCGTCATGGAGGCCAACGATCTCGAAGCTCCGCGCGTCTCGGCGCAGGTGCTGGCCGAACGGCTGAAGGCTGCCGGCTTCAACGTCGACCTGCAGGTGATGGACTGGGCGAGCGTGCTGGCGCGCCGTGCCAAGAAGGAGGGCTGGAGCGTCTATGGCGTCCACGCCGGCGGTTTCGATCTCGGCTCGCCGCTGACCAACGTCATGGTCGCCTTCAACTGCGCCGACTTCACCGGCTGGCAATGCGATGCGCGCATCACGCCGCTGATGGAAGCCTTCGCCAAGGCGCCGGCCGAGGAGGACCGCAAGAAGATCGCGGGCGAGATCCAGGCCGTCATGTACGATCAGGCGCCCGCAATCCCGTGGGGTCAGTTCGCGCAGCCGGCAGCCTATCGCGCCACTCTGCGCGGTCTGATACCGTCCGCCATCCCATTGTTCTGGAATGTCGAGAAGTAACGCGATGTACGATGTCATTGTTGTCGGCGGCGGCTCCGCCGGCGCCGCCGTTGCGGCACGGCTCTCCGAGGATCCCGCACGGCGCGTCCTGCTGCTCGAAGCGGGCCGCGACTGGCGCGCCGATGAGGCGCCGTGGGAGGTGCGGACGCCGAATCCCATCCCGATCATCCACAAGCGCGAGTACCAGGAGAAATGGCAGTGGCCCGATCTGCTGACGCGCCGCGTGGCGGGGCAGGAGCCGCGCTTCTACTGGCGTGGCAAGGGGCTGGGCGGCTCGTCGATGATGAACGGCCAGATTGCGATCCGCGGTGTTGCCGATGCGTTCGACGAATGGGCGGCCAATGGCTGCACCGGCTGGTCGGCCAAGGAGGTGATGCCGCTGTTCTCGGTGATCGAGGACGATCTGGAGTTCGGCGATGCCGATGGCCACGGCCGCGGCGGACCGCTGCCGGTGTACCGCGCGCCGCCCGAGACATGGGGACCGATCGACCGGGGCTTGCGCGATGCAGCGCTGGCGAGCGGTTACCCCTGGTGCGCGGACCTCAACGGTCCTGATGGCGAGGGCGTCGCCAGCTATCCCATCAACAGCCGCAACTTGCGCCGCATCACCACCAATGAGGGCTATCTCGAGCCCGCCCGCGGCCGCGCCAATCTGGAAATACGCGGCCATGCGCTGGTCGATCGCGTGCTGATCAGCGACGGGCGGGCAACCGGCGTCCGCGTCCACATCGAAGGGCAGGGCACCCACGACATCAGCGCGCGCCAGATCGTGCTCTGTGCCGGCGCCATTCACAGTCCGGCGATCCTGCTGCGCTCGGGCATTGGCCCTGCCGAGGAATTGAAGGCGATGGGGATCGCGGTCGAGCGCGATCTGCCGGTCGGCCGCCATTTCTTCGATCACCCGCTGTTTCGTGCCACGATCCAGCTCCGGGAGGAGCTTCGTCCCACCGATCCCGATACGCGCCACACCAATTGCTGCGTGACCTACTCCTCGGGCCTCGCCAATGGTGGCAAGCGCGACATGATCCTGATCGCGTTCAACCACCGCGGCATCGGTAACCCCGGGGCGATCGGCGCGGGGCTGTTCAACGCCTATTCGCGTGGGACGCTCAAGCTGGCCTCGACCGATCCTGGAATCGATCCCATTGTCGAGGAGAACATGCTGGCCGACCCCCGCGACATGGTGCGGATGATGGATGCGGTGACGCGCCTCGCGGTGATCACCTCGCAGCCGGCGCTATCAGGCATCGCCGACTGGATCCGGCTCGCTGACACAGATCTGTCGCTGCCGCAGGCCGCTAGCCTCCCGGATCACGAGCTCGACGCGGTGCTGCGGCGGGAGACCGGCGACATCCAGCACGCCGCCGGCAGCTGCCGCATGAGCGGCGTCAACGACGGAGATGGTGTGGTCAACCCCGACGGCAGCGTGAAAGGGATAAGCGGCCTGCGTGTCGCCGACGCCTCGATTATGCCGTCCGACTGCCGCGCCAATACGCATTTCACGACAGTGGTGATTGGCGAGGCGATCGCGCGGATGATGATGCGGTAGTGCCACAATGACCCTGTCATGCCCCGCGAAGGCGGGGCATCCAGTACGCCGCGGCCTCTCTTCTCAACCATTACCGTCTCGGAGTACTGGATCGCCCGGTCCCGGCTCCGCCAAGGCTACGCCGGGCCACAAGTGTGCTCGGCCGCCGAAGCTTCAGCGAAGGCGGCAAGCCGGGCGATGACACCGAGTGCGAGGCGAGCGCGTCCCACGTCATTGCGAGCGCAGCGAAGCAATCCAGAATCTTTCCGCGGAGGGATTCTGGATTGCTTCGTCGCAAGGGCTCCTCGCAATGACGAGCAAGGGGCGAGGCCATCGCTCGTTACACTCTTCAAACAGCAGACAAACGTTCGCCTTCTCGCGGCGCAGCTCGCCCGAGTTTTGCTCCATGTGCCGCCCTCGAAAATGACAAGGGCGCAGGGAAGACCGGGCGCCGGCGGGCACCCGAGATCCGTGCGCGATGAGAAATGCACACGGGGTGGACCACAGGTGGTGCCGGTCGCCCGGCCTTCCCTGCGCGAATGGTTTTAACGGTGTCCTTCGTGCTCTCCTCGGGGAGCGATGCACTATTGCCCCCGTCGCCTTGCGGATGATCGATGCGCGTGCCGGTCGGCCGCCACATCGCCGCAAGCCTTGACGCACAGACCCCGGGCGTCAGGACCACACGACTTCTCCGTCCGCGCACGTCCTCGCTGGGAATCCGAGGGGTTCGCGCCGACGACACGGCGCTGACAGCGTCTTCGCATGGTTTCGGGGGCGAGCACATTTTGGAGGAATGCGTCGAAGAGGCTATCAACCTCCTTCATAAGCCGTAGCCGCTTCTGGCCCGAGCCCGCATGCAGCCCCGTCAACTTCAACGTCGCCTTCCGACAGCAAACCGGAGGCGACGAACTCTATGAATACACGCCCTAAATCACCCCCGCCAGCCTTAGCGCCACGCCTGCCGCACAGCTACCCGCCAGCACCGTCAGCATCCCGAGCTTGAACCGGAAGATCGCGGTCGCCGCCGCAATTGCCAGGACCAGCGCCGGGAGATCGACGCTCGTCAGCACCGGCCTATCGAAATCCAGCGGAAACGCATGCACCGGCACCGTCTCGCGGAACAGCGTGTGCAGGGCGAACCAGATCGAGAGGTTCAGGATCACGCCGACAACCGCGGCGGTGATCGCACCGAGTGCGCCGGCCAATCCCGTGTTGCCGCGCAGGCGCTCGATATAGGGCGCGCCGACGAAGATCCAGAGGAAGCAGGGCGTGAAGGTGACCCAGGTCGCAAGCAGTCCGCCGAGCGTAGCCGCGAGCATGGGCGACAGGCCGCTGGGATCGCGATAGGCCGCCATGAAGCCCACGAATTGGAGCACCATGATCAGCGGGCCCGGCGTGGTCTCGGCCATGCCAAGGCCGTCGAGCATCTCGTGCGGCCTCAGCCAGTGATAGTGCTCGACCGCCTGCTGCGCGACATAGGCCAGCACCGCATATGCGCCGCCAAAGGTGACGAGCGACATTTTCGAGAAGAACAGTGCGATTTGGCTGAACACATTGGCTTGGCCAACGGCCACCAGCAGCGCAACGACCGGCACCAGCCAGAGCGCAAGCCACAGCGCACCGACGCGGATCGCGCGCGCCGTGTTGGGGCGGACGTGATCGGGCACGGCTTCGCCGAGCATGCTGTCGATCGCGGCGCTGCTGTCGCCGTGGCCGTGGCCGGCCGGCGCGAATTCCGGACGGCCAGCCCGCGCGCCGGCATAGCCGATCATGCCGGCGGCGATGATGATGATCGGGAACGGGACCGCGAAGAAGAAGATGGCGACGAAGGCCGCGGCGGCGAGCGCGATCATGATGCGGTTCTTCAGCGCGCGCTTGCCGACGCGCACCACGGCCTCGACGACGATGGCGAGGACGGCGGCCTTGAGGCCGAAGAACAGCGCCTCGACGAAGCTGACATTGCCGAAGGCGGCATAGATGTAGCTGAGGCCCATGATGGCGATGATGCCGGGCAGGATGAACAGGCCGCCCGCCATCAGCCCGCCGGCGGTGCGATGCATCAGCCAGCCGACATAGGTCGCGAGCTGCTGCGCCTCAGGTCCCGGCAGTAGCATGCAGTAATTCAGCGCATGCAGGAAGCGGCCTTCGGAGATCCACTTCTTCTCCTCGACCAGGATGCGGTGCATCACCGCGATCTGGCCCGCGGGCCCGCCGAAGCTCAAGGACGCGACGCGGAGCCAGACGCGAAAGGCCTCATTGAAGCTGACGCCGTGACCGGCGTCAGCTCCTGCTTGAACGTTACGGGTGTCCATTACGCCTTCACCTTGTTGGTCGGCCAGTTGTGGGTCTCGGTGGTGGCGTCGCGGCACCAGCGGTAGAAGGCATCGTAGAGCGTCATGCCGGCCTCGAGCTGCTCGAGGTCGTCGTCATACATGCGCGACAGTCCGAGCGAGGCCGCCAGCAGGCCCGGTGCCTCCGGCGCCAGATCCGGTCGCGCGGTGTCGGCGCCGCGCACCAGCGTGGCCAGCCGCAGCAAAGGCGGCGTCGCAAGGCCGAATTCCTCGATCATGACGTCGAAGGTGCAGAGCTCGCCGCGGTGGCTCCAGAACACGTTCTCGATGTCGAAGGGGGCTGCGCCAAAGCGCTCGCCGACGGCGACCACCTCGGACGGCGCCACATAGAGGAACACCGCGTTGGGATCGACGAAGCGGCGGATCAGCCAGGGGCAGGCGATGCGATCGACCTTCGGCCGCGCCCGGGTGACCCAGACGGTGCGCCCCTTGGCATCGCTCGGCGGCAGCTTGCGGGCGTCGACCAGCGGCAGCTTGGCCGCCTTCCAGCCCTCGAAGCCGCCCTCCAGCGTTTCGGCCTGCACGCCAAGCTGGCGTAGCCAGGCCGCGGTGCCCTGCGCGAGCTTCTCGCCGCGGAAGCAGGAGACGACGGCACGGCGGCCGGCAAAGGCGCCGCCCCAGTCCGTCACATTGTCGTGGCTGAGCTTGATGGAGCCGGGGATCAGCCGCCGATCGGCGGCGAAATCCTCCTCGGTGCGAACATCGATCAGGGCAGGCGCGTTCGCCGTGCCGATCAGCCGTGCCAGTTTGTCAGATGAGATAGTCGTGAATGTAGACATGATGCGTCCTCGCAAGAAACGAACGGGACGCGATGCTTGGGCGTGTCGCCTCGTGGGGAGATCGCTCAAATCCCCATGAGGCAGATTACAGCGAAACTAAGAAGCACTGTCAATCCGCGGGACGAATGGGCCTTAGAAAATTGCTGCCCGCCGTCTATATTGCGCGCCGACAGAGCTGAATCTTCGGGAGAATTCGATGCATTCCCATTCCATCGAACAATGGACCCATGACCACGCGTTCCTGGGCGAAAAGCACGACGAGAACGAGCGCCGCACCTGGTTCGTGGTCGTGCTGACGCTGGTCATGATGGTCGGCGAGGTCGTTGCCGGCTCGCTGTTCGGCTCGATGGCGCTTCTGGCCGACGGCTGGCATATGGGCACCCATGCGGCGGCGCTTGGCATTGCCGCCTTTGCCTATCGCTTCGCGCGGCGGCATCTGGGCAATGCGCATTTTACCTTTGGCACCGGCAAGTTCGGCGACCTCGCCGCCTTCGCCAGCGCGATCATCCTCGGCCTGATCGCGGTCGAGATCGCCTATGAGAGCGTGCTGCGGCTGATCACGCCGGTGCCGATCGTCTACGGCGAAGCCATGGCCGTGGCTGCCCTCGGCTTGTGCGTCAATCTCGCCAGCGTGTGGCTGCTGCGCGATAGCCACGATCATCACCATCACGGCCATGGCCATGCGCATGATGAGCACGATGACCACGACCATCACGGCCATCGTCACCATCACCACGACAACAACCTTCGCGCGGCCTATGTCCATGTCATGACCGATGCCGCGACCTCGGTGCTGGCGATCGCAGCACTCGCCGTCGCCATGTATTCGGGCTGGGTCTGGGCCGATCCGGCGGTGGGCCTGATCGGCAGCGTCGTGATCGCGAGCTGGGCGTTCGGCCTGATCAAGACATCAGGTGCGGTGCTGCTCGACGTGCGCGCCGACGAGAAGCTGGAGCGGGTGATCCGGGCCCGCATGGAGGTCGGCGATGATCGCGTGACCGACCTGCATCTCTGGCAGGTCGGCCCCGGACATTGTGCCGTGCTGCTCTCGTTGGTGTCGGACCAGCCGAAGCAGCCGGCCGTCTACAAGCGGCGGCTCGCGGGGTTGAAGGGCCTCAGCCACGTCACGGTCGAGGTCGAAACCTGCCCGCATTGACGGGGGCCGGAATTCTGCTGCGCGGCCGGGGTTGATCCTCGGTCGCAACCTGCATGGCTGTATGGGAGGAACAATGATGTCCAGGATCACGTTCGCGCTCGCCATCGCTGCACTGGCTCTGTCCGGCCCCGGGGCGCTGGCGCAATCGGAAAGGACCGGCGTCGAAAAGCTCTACGTGCTGAATTGCGGCGAGGGTACCGCCGGCGACATCTCGCGCTGGACGCCGGGCCTGAACGAAGGCAAGTCGATGGATTTCGTCGACACCTGCTATCTGATCAAGCACGCCAAGGGCTGGTTCCTTTGGGACACCGGCATTGCCGATTCCGTTGCCGCGATGCCGAATGGTCTCGCGCCCGCCGATCCCAAAGCCGTGACCTGGCGCCGTCCGAAGACGCTTGCCGGACAGCTCGAACAGCTCGGCCTCAAGCCTGAGGACATCAAGGTCATGGCCGTCTCGCATACGCACCCGGACCATACCGGCAATGTCGAGCTGTTTCCGCAGGCCATGCTCTACGTGCAGAAGACTGAATACGATTGGCCCGGCGCCAACAACGCGCCGCGCTTCAAGCCCTCACATCCGGTCGAGCTGCTCGCGGGCGACAAGGATGTCTTTGGCGACGGCAGCGTGATCATTCTGTCGACGCCGGGCCACACGCCGGGACACCAGTCGCTGCTGGTGAAATTGCCCAAGACCGGTGCCGTGGTGCTGTCGGGCGATGCTGTGCACTTTAGGGATAATTGGGACAACCGCCGCGTGCCGAGCATGAACGTCAACAAAGACCAGACCGCGGCCTCGATGCAGAAGATCGCCGACACGCTCGCCAAGGAGAAGGCGCAGCTCTGGATCAACCACGACAAGGCCCAGCGCGACAGCCAGAAGATGGCGCCGGAGTTTTACGACTGAGGCGGGTCAGCCTTTCGGCGCGGTCACCGTCGGCGGGCTCGCGTCCGGCGTCTTCTTCGGCTTCAGCGTGCCGGCATAGAACGAGAGCAGCCAGACCAGGAGGAGGGCGAGCAGGTAGACGCCCCAGGCCTGCGGCGGCGTGGTCGCCCAGCGCAGGAGACCTTTGAATGTGCGGGGCGGGCCGGCGTCGCTGCTCATGGTTCGCTTGTGCGCGAAAGCGACGGTGCGGTCAATCCGGCCGCGGCTTGGGGCGGATCAGGAACAGCGCCACAAGCGCCGAGAGGCTGAGCGCAGACGAGACGATCAGCACCTTGGCACCCATGAGGTCGATGAGCAGGCCGAAGGCGAGCGGCGCCACCGCCTGCGCCATCCGCGCGGGGGCGCCGATGATGCCGAGACGGTAACCAAAGTCCTTCGGGCCGAAGATCGACAGCGGCAGCGTGCCGCGTGCGATCGTCAAAATGCCGTTGCCGGAGCCGTGGAACAACGCAAACGCGCTCGCCGCAGCGCCGCCGAAGATCGCGACGATCACGGCGCCGACCGGGTGGGTGAGGCTGGCGAGCCGCGTCGACCACAGCGGATGGAAGCGGCTGAGGAAACCGGCCTCCAGCATGCGTGCACCGACTTGCGCCGGACCGATCAAGGCGCCGGCCGCGATCGCCTCGGCCGGCGTGGCCCCCGTCGTCTCCAGGATGCGCGGGAAATGTGCGGCCATCGCGCCGGTGACGGTCCAGACCGCCGCGAAGATAAAGGCCAGCAGAAGCATGGTGCGGTCGAGCGGCAGATGCGGCTTCTCGGCAGTTGCCGCGGCTTGCTTGGCGCCCTTGATCGCCGGCAGCATGAAGAAGTTGAGCGGCAGTCCGATCAGGATGTTGGCGGCGGCCCACGCAAAACAAGTATCGCGCCAGCCGATATGGGCGATGCCCCAGGCAGTGAGCGGCCAGCCCACGGTGGAGGCGAAGCCCGCCATCAGCGTGATCCCCGTGATCGGCCTGCGCGCCTCGGTGCCGTAGATGCGCCCCAAAGCGGCGAAGGCGGCATCATAGAGTCCCATCGCCATGCCGATGCCGAGCACGAGCCAGGCGATCGCCATCACCGCGATCGATTGCGAGAATCCAAGGAGCACGAGGCCGGCGGCAATGGTCAGGTTCGAGGCCGACAGCACCTGACGGCCGCCGACGAGATCGATCTGCCGTCCGATGCGCGGGCCGAGCATCGCCGAGATCACCAGCGCGGCCGAAAACGCGCCGAAGATCCAGTTGGAGGAGACGCCGAGGTCGTGCGCCATGGGATCGGCGAGCAGCGCCGGCAAATAGTAGCTCGAGGCCCAGGCCAGGGTCTGTGTGGTGCCGAGCGCCAGGATGATTGGAAGCTGGCGCTGGGTCATCGGCGCGTGCCGCCGATTCTGGCCGAGGTGGTCTTCATCGCCGGCATTTGCCGCCCGCGCGGCAAGTGCGTCAACCGCGGCCGCGACATATTCGATCTGCAAGGGGCGGGAGCCTGGCGCGCAGGCCCGGCCCTCGCGCCTTTCGCCGGTCACGAATGCACGCCATAATGGCGCATGCAAGTCACTTCGCGCCTCTCACTGATGAACTGGGTCACCAGCCAGGGGCTTACGGGGCTACCTGAACCCGAACTGCTCCGCGGCTTCTGCGAGCGCTGCTGCGCCGAAGGGCTCGACCTGTCGCGCGGGCTCGTCTTCATCGACACGTTGCACCCGATCTATGAGGGCCGCGGCTTCCGCTGGACCGATCGGTCGAGCAACGAGAGCGACATGTTCGAATACGGCTCGACAGCTGCGGGAGATCCGAACAAGAACTGGCGCCGGTCGGTGTTCTATCATTTGCTCGAGCATGGCGAGGACGAGATGGTGATCGATCTCGCCGAGGCAGCCACGCTCGATTTTTCGCAGATCGGCGACCTCGCCGAGAAAGGCCATCGGCATTTCCTCGCCTTCGTTCATCGCTTCGGCGAAAGCGGCGCGCTGGGGCAGATGGACTGTCTCTACTCCTATTGGACGACGCGACGCGAGGACGGCTTCACGCAATCCGAGCTGGCTGCGCTGCGCGACCTCGTGCCGGTGCTGGGGCTCGCGATCAAATCGGCGCAGCAGGTCGACATCGCGCGCACGCTCGGCCGCGTCTATCTCGGCCGCGACGCCTCCGAGCAGGTCTTGCGCGGGCGCATCTCGCGCGGCGTCACCGAGCGCATCAACGCGGTGCTGTGGTATTCGGACCTGCGCGGCTCGACCGGGATCAGCGAGAGCATCGGTCCCGACGAGATCATTCCGTTCCTCAACGACTATGCTCAGGCCGTGATCGATGCGATCCACGACGCCGGCGGCGACGTGCTGAAGCTGATCGGCGACGGCGTGCTCGCGATGTTCTGGGGCGAGGACATGGCGGATGCGCGCCGGTCCGCATTACGGGCCGAGCACCTGTTCCGCAAGAATGTCACTGCCTTGAACAAGCGGCGGGCGGCGGAGGGCCGTCCGACCACGTCAGCCTATATCGGCCTGCATGTCGGCGAGGTCTTTTACGGCAATATCGGCAGCGAGGACCGGCTTGATTTCACGGTTGTAGGCCCGACCGTCAACGAGGTCAGCCGCATCGCCTCGATGAGCCGCTCGGTCGACCGCGAGCTGCTGGCCTCATCCGAGTTCTACAAGGGCCTCGATGCCGCCGGCCGCCGCTATCTCGTCTCCACCGGCCGCTATGCGCTGCGCGGCATCGGCCGCGCGCAGGATCTCTATACGCTGGATCCGGAGGTCGACGCGAGCGAGCCGGTGATGGGGAGCTACGAGCGCTATCTGGCGGGTTAGACCGGTCGCGTCAACACACTCCGTCATTGCGAGCGCAGCGAAGCAATCCAGAGTCTTTCTGTTGAGGCAGTCTGGATTGCTTCGTCGCAAGAGCTCCTCGCAATGACGGCTGTGGCTAGCACCGCGCCGCCGCCTCATCCCCCACCATGTCCGGCTGCCGATCCAGCGCCACGGCCGGTGACAGCAGGATCACCAGCGCCTGCAAGCCGAAGACGGCGGCGGCGACATAGAGGCACGCTTCCGCGCTCCAGAGTCCGCCGACGACAGCGCCCAGCGCCGAGCCGAGGGGACGGGCGCCGTAGCTCATGATGTTGATGGCGGAGACGCGACCAAGCAGGCGCGGCGGCGTCACGGACTGGCGCAACGTCGTGGTCGAGATCACCCACAGGATCGGCCCGGCGCCGAGCAGGAAGAAGCTCAAGCCCGCGAGCCAGGGCGAGGGGAGCAGCACCGTCAGCGCCATCACCAATGCGGCGACGAAGCCGGTGACGGGGCCTAGTCCGACCACGAGGCCGAACGCGATGCGTTTCATCACGCGCGTGGCGACCAGCGCGCCGATCACCATGCCGACACCGTACATCGTCAGCACCGTGCCGACGCCGGCGGCGGTCAAGCCGAGATGACGCACGGCGTAGGGCACGAACACCGCGATCTGCAGGAACCAGCCGGTGTTGAAGATGAACTGGGTGATGAACACCGGCCGCAGCAGCGGATGGTGAAACACGAAGGCCGCGCCTTCGCGGATCTCCTGGAAGGGATGACGGCGCGGCGCAGGCGCTCGCGCGGGCTCGTAGATCCCGGAGAGCAGCACCACGGCAATGGCCGAGAGCGCCGCGGCAAAACCGAAGGCCGGGCTTGCGCCCCACCATCCCACCAGCACTCCGCCGAGCGCGGGGCCGCTGGCGAAGGCGATGGTGCGCGCGAGCTCGATGCGGGCATTCGCCGCCGGCAACAGGTCGGAGCTCACCAGCGAGGGCACCAGCGCCGGCGCCGCCACGCTGTAGACGACGGTGCCGCACACGGCAGCGAAGCCGAGCAGCGCCAGCAGCGGCAAGTTGAGGGCCCCCAGCGCCAGCAGCAGCACGATGGCGGCGAGCGCCACCGCCCGCAACGCCTCGGCGCCTGCCATCAGCCAGCGCCGGGAGATGCGGTCGGCGAGCACGCCGGCGGGAATGGCGAACAGGACGAAGGGCAGGGTGAGCGCGGTCTGCAGCAGGCCGGTCTGACCTTCCGCAACGCCCAGCGTCAGCACGGCGACGATGGGCGCTGCAGCGAGCGCGATCTGCTCGGCCGACTGCGCCGCGAGATTCGACCAGGCGAGGCGGTTGAAGGTGTCAGGGAGGCGAGGGGGCGTTGACATGGCTCATATCCTGCAAAGGCGAGTTTGCGCCAATGTTCGCCCCTGACGACCACCAAACCCACCCGCTTCCCGACAGGAGGCGAAACCCACGGTCCGCGGCGGGAACGGTGCCGCTAGATGCAGTTGCAAATGAGTTGCAATAAGAACGAACTTGGGTATTCTGCCGGTATGGATGCCCGATCACCCCACCTGAGCCCCGACGCCCGCGGCTGGCGCACTGATGCACCCGTCACCAAGAGCCTCGCCGAGGTCAATTCCACAGTCGCGATCCCGGCCGCTGGCCACTGGTCGCGGCGGCTGCTGGCATTCGTCGGGCCGGGCTATCTGGTCTCCGTCGGCTACATGGACCCCGGCAACTGGGCGACCGACCTCGCCGGCGGGTCGAAGTTTGGCTACACGCTGCTCTCGGTCATCCTGCTCTCGAACTTGATGGCGATCCTGCTCCAGTCACTCGCAGCGCGGCTCGGCATCGTCACCGACCGCGACCTCGCGCAGGCCTGCCGCGCCACCTATTCACCGGCGGTGAACTTCCTGCTCTGGCTCGCCTGCGAGGCGGCGATCATCGCCTGCGATCTCGCCGAGGTGATCGGCACGGCGATCGCGCTAAAGCTATTGTTCGGCATTCCCCTGATCGGCGGCGCATTGCTCGCCGCGCTCGACGCCTTCCTGCTGCTGCTGCTGATGAACCGCGGCTTCCGCTTCCTGGAGGCCTTCGTCATTGCGCTGCTGGCGGTGATCGCGGTCTGCTTCGTTGTGCAGATCGCGGCGGCAGCTCCCCCGGTGGCGGAGGTTTTGCGGGGCTTCGTGCCGAAGAGCGAGATCTTCACCAACTCCGACATGCTCTACATCGCGATCGGCATCATCGGCGCGACGGTGATGCCGCATAATCTCTACCTGCATTCCTCGATCGTGCAGACGCGCGCTTATGAGCGCAACGACAGCGGCCGACGCGAAGCGATCAAATGGGCGACGACCGACTCCACCATCGCTTTGATGCTGGCGCTGTTCATCAACGCCGCGATCCTCGTCGTGGCCGCCGCGACCTTCCACAAGAGCGGTCATTCCGATGTTGCCGAGATCGGCCAGGCGTTCGAGCTGCTATCGCCGCTGCTCGGTCTCGGCATCGCCTCGACGCTGTTCGCGGTGGCGCTGCTCGCCTCCGGTCTCAATTCGACGGTGACGGCAACACTCGCCGGCCAGATCGTGATGGAGGGCTTTCTCAACCTGCGCCTGCCAAGCTGGGCGCGCCGCCTGCTCACGCGCGGCATCGCCATCGTTCCCGTGATCATCGTCACGGCGATCTATGGCGAACGAGGCACGGCCGATTTGCTGGTGTTCAGCCAGGTCGTGCTGTCGATGCAGTTGCCCTTCGCCGTCATCCCGCTGGTCCGCTTCGTCTCCGATCGCCGCAAGATGGGCAAGTTCGCGATACCGGTGTCAGTCGCCGCGGTCGCGTGGATCGTCGCGGGCGTCATCGTGATTTTGAACGTGAAGCTGCTGGCGGATACGCTGTTCGGGTGAGGAGCGCGAATGGTGAGTGGCGAATAGCGAATTGAGTTCTAATCGCGATTTGCCACCCACCATTCGCCTTTTCAGTCCTGCGGCTCGGACGCCGCGTCCCCTTGCGCATCCACGCGCAGCCAGCCTGAGGGCGCGAGGCGCTGCTGCGGCAGGAAGCGGGCCTTGTAGTCCATCTTCGTGGAGCCTTCGATCCAGTAGCCGAGATAGACGTAAGGCAGGCCCTGCCGGCGCGCGCGGGCGATGTGGTCGAGGATCATGAAGGTGCCCATCGAGCGGCTGACCTGGCTCGGATCGAAGAACGAATAGACCATCGACAGGCCGTCGCTGAGCACGTCGGTGAGTGCCACCGCGATCAACTCCTCGCCGCGGCCGGTGAGGCCGCTGTCGGGGCCGCGCTTGCGATACTCGATGATGCGGGTCTCGACGTGGCTGTCCTCGACCATCATGGCGTAATCGAGCACCGTCATGTCGGCCATGCCGCCATGGCGGTGGCGGGCGTCGAGATAGGCGCGGAACACCGAATATTGCTCGGAGGTCGGCACCGCACTGCGCTGCTCGCCGATGATGTCGGCATTGCGCGCCATCACCTTGCGGAAGCTGCGGGAGGGCCGGAACTCGTTTGCGATGACCCGGACCGAGACGCAGGCGCGGCACTGGTCGCAGGCCGGCCGGTAGGCGATCGACTGGCTGCGGCGGAAGCCGCCATGGGTCAGGAGGTCGTTGAGGTCGCCGGCCCGGTCCCCAACAAGATGCGTGAACACCTTGCGCTCATGGCGTCCCGGCAAGTACGGGCAGGGGGATGGCGCCGTGAGGTAGAACTGTGGGGTGTCGCGCGAGTGCTGGGTCAAGGGACGTCGTGGGCCTCCGAAACAGGCATCAGCATCGCGCTCCAGAAGCCTCCGGTCAATCGGTTAGCTCACCACGTCCGCGCCGCCTGGGGTGCGGGTATGCGAACCGAATTGTTGATCACGACCGTTCCCAGCACGAAATCGTGCAGCAGGCGACGGCGGCCGTTGAACAGGCCGACCAGCACCACGAAGGGCGACAGGAACGAGACCGTGACCCAGAACAGCACGGCATGGGTGGCGCCGAGCACGAAGTAGCCGGGCGCGCCGTACCAGGTGCGCAATTCCAGGTCCATCAGGCGCATGCCGACCGTGGCGGAGGACGGACCGCCGATGCTGGCGCCGTAATAGACGATGGCCCAGATCACGGAGGCCGGCCAGGCGATCCAGAACAGCGCCCAGCCGATGCCGAGGGTGACCACGCCGAACAAGCCGATGAAGATGTAGCCGAGGATCACCGGCACCGAGATCACGACCATGTCGATCAGGAAGGCAAACACCCGCCGCGTCGCCACGCCCCGGAACAGCTCCGGATGCAGGTAGGGGTCGTAAGCGTGCGGTTGCATCCCGCCGTCATTGCGCCAGGCGCCTGAATTGCCCGAGTCGTACGACATAGTCCGTTCTCCCAGCGAAGCCCCGTCGCAGGACATGGGAACAGGCCATGCCCGTGCCAAGGGCGCGCTGGCGGTAGCAAGCCGAAATATTCCGGCGATTCGGGGGCGGGACCGGCGCGGTGCCGTGGGCAGAGCGCAGCGGTAGCCGCTTGCATCGATGGGTTTCGCTGCGCTCCACCCATCCCGCAACGATGTCCGCGCAACCGCCCTGGTGTCCCGGACAAGCGCCGCCAAGCGGCGCGCAGAGCCGGGACCCACAGGCCACAAGCGAGATCGCGGTGAGATGGGCCCGGCTCTGCAACGCATCACGCCGCAAGTGCGCCGTGCTGCATTGCGTCCGGGGCACGGGAGACGGATGACGGATAAAGTGGATGAACTCATCCCTGCGCGCGCAGCTTCTCCGCGGCCGTCGGCGCAAAATAGCTCAGCACGCCGTCGGCGCCGGCGCGCTTGAAGGCGAGCAGGCTTTCCATCATGGCACGTTCGCCGTCGAGCCAGCCGTTGTTGGCGGCGGCGGCGATCATCGCGTATTCGCCGGAGACCTGGTAGGCGAAGGTCGGCATCGCAAACGTGTCCTTCACGCGGCGGACCACGTCGAGATAGGGCATGCCGGGCTTCACCATCACCATGTCGGCGCCCTCGGCGATGTCGAGCTCGACCTCGCGCAGCGCTTCATCGGTGTTGGCGCTGTCCATCTGATAGGTGCGCTTGTCGCCCGTCAGCGTCTTGGCCGAGCCGATCGCATCGCGGAACGGGCCGTAGAAGGCGGAGGCATATTTGGCCGCATAGGCCATGATCTGCACATCGAGCAGACCTGAGCGATCCAGTCCCTCGCGG
Organism: Bradyrhizobium sp. USDA 4354; assembly: GCF_054060315.1. Taxonomy (NCBI): domain Bacteria; kingdom Pseudomonadati; phylum Pseudomonadota; class Alphaproteobacteria; order Hyphomicrobiales; family Nitrobacteraceae; genus Bradyrhizobium; species Bradyrhizobium sp. USDA 4354. The sequence continues at coordinate 4,992,066 of NZ_JBSSDC010000001.1, forward strand.
ATCGCAGCGACGCGGCCGTCCATCATGTCGGAGGGCGCGATGATGTCGCAGCCGGCTTCGGCCTGCACCAGCGCCTGGCGCACCAGCACTGCCACTGTCTCGTCGTTCAGGATCTTGCCGTCGGAGATCAGGCCGTCATGGCCATGGCTGGTGAAGGGATCGAGCGCGACGTCGCAGAGAATGCCGATCTCCGGAAACTCCTTCTTGATCGCGCGCACCGCCTGGCAGACTAGGTTGTTCGGATTGGTGGCTTCCGAGCCTTCCTCGTCGCGCAAGGAGGGATCGGTGTAGGGGAACAGCGCGATGCAGGGGATCGTCAGCTTCATCGCGCGCTCAGCCTCGCGCACGGCCTGGTCGACGCTGAGGCGGTCGACACCCGGCATCGAGGCGACCTGCTCACGCTTGTTGTGGCCGTCGATCAGGAACAGCGGCCAGATCAGATCGTCGGTGGTGAGGACGTTCTCGCGCACCATGCGTCGGGCCCATTCGGCCTTGCGGTTGCGGCGTGGACGGACGGTCAGATCGAGGGCAGGGGAGGCCGCTCCGCCATCCTTGCGCGAAACCTCGCGCAATTCGATCGGCCGTCCGTATTTGATCGCCATCACTCTTCCTCCCACTGGAATTATTCTTATACCAGCTCGCATGGTTCCCGTCACCGCGGCTTGACCTGCCGCAAGGCAGAATTGAACTGACTTGGCAGTCGATCTTGGGCAGCCGATTGATTTTGCGGGGCGAAGCAGCCAGAAGGGGCCATGTCCGAGATATCCACCCGCGATGCGACCCGCGACAGCGCCAACGCCAGGGACGCCGCCCGCGACAATGCCAGAGAGAGTGCACTGTCGGTGGCGGCGATCTCATCGGAGCGCTCAGAGTCCGACGACAATGTCTGGACGCGCCGGCTCGTGCTGTTCCTCCGGGTGATGGCGCTGCTCTCGATCCTCAAAGGTCTCTATCACTGGGCGCAGGTGACGGGTTTCGTCGGTGGTGAGGACGAGGCGTTCGAGAACCAGTCGATGGCCTGGCAGGCCGCGACCGTCTACTTCGCCGTAATCGAGCTCGTCGCCGCCGTTGGCCTGTGGCTCGCGACGCCCTGGGGCGCGGTGGTGTGGCTGACGACCGTGGTGTCGATGGCCGTGATCGAGCTGATGTTCCCGGGAATCTACGGCGGCAGCCTCGTCGTGGTCGGCGTCGAGGCCTTCATGCTTGCCGCCTATCTTGCGCTCGCCTGGATGGCCGCGCGCGAACGGCCGCCATAGGCTACACCTTCGATCCGAAATGCTCTCGTGCCCCGGACGCAGCGCAGCGCGCCCCTGGCGATGCGAAGCATCGTCCAGTGCGGCGTGATGTGCTGCAGAGCCGGGGCCCATCTATCCCCGATCTCACTTGTGGCTTTCTAGGTCCCGGCTCTGCGCTCCGCTTCGCTTGTCCGGGACACGAGAATGTTGCGCTTGGTTGACCGTTGGTTGCCTAAAATTCGCGGTAAGTTTTCATTGACCAGCCGGTTCCGCCACAGCCGTTACGCGTGCGTTTCGAAACGGGGCGGGGCTGTTCTGGAATGCGACAACAGCGGCGGACGGAGGGTGAACAGGACCTTGCGAAGGTCAACAGAGGCTTTCGAAAAGTGCTTGTGGGACAGGCTTAATGCGCAATTCACTGTCTTAAATTCATGATCTCTTTATTCTCTTATTTAAGCCGATCTTCAAACGCGCCCCTTAAGTTGCACCTATCAGACGGGACACAAGTTTCGTCGAATAAGTGTCGATAAAAACGACAACAGGGGAAGTGTCATGATGAAAGCCGTCGCAACTGCGGCAGATACCGCAGAGCGCGTCTCCGGCCAGCAGGGTTCGGTGCAGTCGCTCTATCTGGAAGCTTTGACGCTGGTGGAGCGGCTGCATCGCCGGCTCCTCGACGTCATCAAGGACGAATTCGATCGCCGCGGCCGTGCGGACATCAACTCGGTCCAGGCGCTCTTGCTCTACAACATCGGCGATAAGGAGCTGACCGCGGGCGAACTGCGCACGCGCGGTTACTATCTCGGCTCCAACGTCTCCTACAATCTGAAGAAGCTCGTCGAGCTCGGCTTCCTCGATCATCAGCGCTCGCGCGTTGATCGCCGCTCGGTGCGCATCCGCCTGACCCCGCAGGGCCAGGAAGTCCGCCGCATCGTCGACGCGCTCTACCAGAAGCACGTCAAGACGGTGGAGCAGGTCGGCGGCATCTCGGGCGAGGAGTTCTCGACCCTCAACAAGTCGCTGCACCGGCTCGAGCGGTTCTGGACCGACCAGATCCTCTATCGCCTCTGAGTTCTGAAGGGATCAAGGCCAAGCCGGCCCGCAACAAGACCGGCAGCCCTCCCAAACGTGCCTGACTTCCCCAAACGCGCCGGCCCGGATTCTCCGGACCGGTGCGTTCAATATTTTTGCACTTGCGAAAAAATATCCTGGCCGTGAGGAACCAGTTCCGCGCTCGGTGCTTATCTCCTTCGGATCGGAGAAACGTCGATGCTGGTCGAGCGTGGGCTTCAGGCGATGAACGTGGAACTCGTAAGCGAGGCCTACGCAATCGCCGCGAACTACCTTCGCCGCTGCGGCGCGATCCCCGACTCTCTCGTCACCGACGAACGCCTGCTCGGCCTCATCGTCAAGCTGCTCCAGCAAGGTGAATTCAACAAGCTCAGGCTGGCCAACAAGGCGATCGCCCGGTTCCAGGCGCAGACCGAGGCCAAAGCGGTTGCCTGATCAAACCTCCCAAAATCCCCACGAACCAGAGGATGCTATGGAAGCTGCCATCGACCGCATCATGCAGACTTATGACCTGCTCGCCAACCGCACCGCCGCGGCCAGCGAGGAGGCGCGTGTCAAGGTCACGAACTACCTCAACATCCTGATGGAAGCCGGCGAGACGGACACTCACAGGTTGACAGTGTGCGGCCTGACTTATCTGCGCCAGCTCGATGGCAGCGTCGATCCAGTGAAGGCGGGGTATACGGGGCTGTGAAATGACGCCGGCTTCGCCCGATGGCTGCTGGCGAGAGATGAGGCCCAAAGCGGCCCTAGTCCAGGTAGTGCAGAGGAGCGGTTCCATAGAACCGCTCCCGGGCTGAAAACCTCCAATCCCACCATATCTTGCATAAATATCACGCCCGACCCGCAAATGCTTGGCCTGTTGCGGGCGATGTGGTAGATCGCGCGTGCTTCCGATCGCCACACCAGACCCGCCCGTAGCCCGCCAAAAGGCTGCGGCGGTGGAGATATTCGCAAGATGACCCTCGCAAAAACCGCCTCCGCGCCCGATTCGTTTTTCACCGCCTCGCTCGAGCAGGCCGACCCGGAAATCGCAGCCGCCATCAAGGGCGAGCTCGGCCGGCAGCGCCATGAGGTCGAGCTGATCGCCTCCGAGAACATCGTCAGCCGGGCCGTGCTGGAAGCGCAGGGTTCGGTGATGACCAACAAATACGCGGAAGGCTATCCGGGCGCACGCTATTACGGCGGTTGTGAGTGGGTCGACGTCGCCGAGAATCTTGCGATCGATCGCGCCAAGAAGCTGTTCGGCGCTGGCTTCGCCAACGTGCAGCCGAACTCCGGCAGCCAGATGAACCAGGCGGTGTTCCTGGCGCTGCTCCAGCCCGGCGACACCTTCATGGGTCTCGATCTCGCCGCCGGCGGCCATCTCACCCATGGCTCGCCCGTCAACATGAGCGGCAAGTGGTTCAAGGCCGCGCACTACACCGTGCGCCGCGAGGACCAGATCATCGACATGGACGCGGTGGCCAAGCAGGCCGAGCAGGTCAAGCCGAAGCTGATCATCGCCGGTGGCTCGGCTTATTCGCGCGCCTGGGACTTCAAGCGTTTCCGCGAGATCGCGGATAGCGTCGGCGCCTACCTCCTGGTCGACATGGCGCATTTCGCCGGGCTCGTCGCCGGCGGCGTGCATGCTTCGCCCGTGCCGTACGCGCACGTCACCACGACGACGACGCACAAGTCGCTGCGCGGTCCGCGCGGCGGCCTCATGCTGTGGAATGACGAGACGCTGACCAAGAAGCTCAACGGGGCGATCTTCCCGGGCCTCCAGGGCGGTCCTCTGATGCATGTGATCGCGGCGAAGGCGGTTGCCTTCGGTGAGGCGCTGCGTCCGGACTTCAAGGTCTACGCCAAGAACGTCGTCGAGAACGCCAAGGCACTGGCTGAGACCCTGAAGGGCCACGGTCTCGATATCGTCTCCGGCGGCACCGACAATCATCTGATGCTGGTCGATCTCCGGCCGAAGGGCCTGAAGGGCAACGTTTCGGAGAAGGCGCTGGTCCGCGCGGCCATCACCTGCAACAAGAACGGCATTCCGTTCGACCCGGAGTCGCCTTTCGTCACCTCCGGGATTCGGCTCGGCACGCCGGCCGCGACCAGCCGCGGGTTCGGTGTGGCCGAATTCCAGCAGGTCGGCGGCATGATCGCCGAGGTTCTGGGCGCGATCGCGCAATCCTCCGACGGCAAGGCCCCGTTGGTGGAAGCCGCGATCAAGGAACGGGTCAAGGCGCTCACCGACCGGTTCCCGATCTACCAGTAAGGCGCCGCATGATCCGGAAAAATGGGTACCTGTTTTCCGAAAAGATCATGCGAAAATAAAGGTCTCGTTGGATGCGCTGCCCGAACTGCAACAGTCTCGATACGCAGGTAAAGGACTCGCGTCCGACCGAGGATTCGTCCGTGATCCGCAGGCGGCGCGTGTGCGTCGCCTGCAATTTCCGCTTCACCACCTTCGAGCGTGTGCAGCTGCGCGAGCTTACTGTGATCAAGCGTAACGGCCGTCGCGTCCCGTTCGATCGCGACAAGCTGATGCGCTCGGTACAGATTTCGCTGCGCAAGCGGCAGGTCGAGCCGGAGCGGGTGGAGAAGATGGTCTCCACCATCGTGCGCGAGCTCGAGACCGGGGGCGAGGCCGAGATCTCCTCCGAGGTGATCGGCGAGACCGTGATGGAGCATCTGCGTACGCTCGACGACGTCGCCTATGTGCGCTTCGCCTCGGTGTACCGCAATTTCCGCGAGGCCAAGGATTTCGCCGACGTGCTCGGCGAGCTCTCCGGTGAGGAGGAAGCGCGGCTCGCCGCGATCCGCAAATGATCTTCCGCATCCTGGAGGATCAGTTCGCGCAGAAGGCCCGCGAGGCCAAAGAGGCCGATCGCCGCTTCATGGAGCTTGCACTGGCGCTGGGTAAGCGCGGGCAGGGGAGGACCTGGCCCAATCCTGCTGTGGGCGCGGTCATCGTCAAGGACGGCGTCATCGTCGGCCGCGGCTGGACGCAGCCCGGAGGACGGCCGCACGGCGAGCCTGAAGCGTTGCGTCGCGCGGGCGAGGCGGCGCGGGGCGCCACACTCTACGTCACGCTCGAGCCGTGCTCGCATTTCGGCAAATCACCGCCTTGCGCCGATGCGGTGATTGCAGCCGGCATCAAGCGCGTGGTGGCGGCGATCGAGGATCCCAATCCGGAGGTCGCGGGCCAGGGCCATGCGCGCTTGCGCGCCGCGGGCATCACGGTGGATGTCGGTCTTTGCGCGGCAGAGGCCGCGTTCGACCACGCCGGCCATTTCCGCCGCATCCGGGACAAGCGCCCGCATGTGATCCTGAAGCTCGCGGTTTCGCCCGACGGCAAGATCGGCGCGGCCGGCGGCAAGCCACTTGCGATCACGGGGGAGGCCGTGCGCGATCGCGTGCATCTCTTGCGCGCGCAGAGCGATGCCATCCTGGTCGGCATCGGCACGGTGCTGGCGGACGATCCGCTTCTCAGCTGCCGCCTGCCCGGCATGGCGACGCGCTCGCCGGTGCGTGTGGTGCTCGACCAGAGCCTGCGCATTCCCGCATCGAGCCAGCTCGTGCGCTCCGCGCGCGAGACGCCGCTCTGGGTGGTGGGTTCTGAGCTCGCCGAAGCCGCCGCCGCAACGCGGCTTGGGGCGGCCGGTGCGCAAATGTTGCGCGTGCCGGCAGGAACGGCATCAGGGCTCGATCTGCCGGCCGTGCTGCATGCGCTGGCCGAGAAGGGCATCACGCGGCTGATGGTCGAGGGCGGCAGCCGCGTTGCCGCGTCCTTCGTCGCGGCCGATCTCGTCGATGAGATCTGGCTGTTCCGCGGCGCGGAAGAGGTCGGCTCCGACGGCGTCGATGCACTCGATGCATTGCCCCTGTCGAAAATCACGCAGTCGCAGGCCTACAAGGTTCATGCTAGCGAGACCTTCGGCAAGGATACTCTCACCATCTACGAGCGCGCGTAATGTTCACCGGCATTGTCACCGATATCGGCGAGATCGTCAGCTTCACGCCAACGGCGCAAGGGCAGCTGCACCGGCTGCGCATCGCCTGCCGCTACGATCAGAGCACCATCGCCGACGGCGCCTCGATCGCCTGCAATGGCGTCTGCCTGACCGTGGTCGCCTCGGGCGTCGCGGATGGGGACTCTAAGCAAAGTACCTGGTTCGACGTCGATACCGCGGCCGAGACGCTGGCGTTGACGACGGCCAAGCACTGGAAGGTGGGAACGAAGCTCAACCTCGAGCGTGCGCTGAAGATCGGCGACGAGCTGGGCGGGCATATCGTCGCCGGCCATGCCGACGGGATCGCCACCATCGTCAGCCGCGAGGACCTGCCCGACATGGCGCGGTTCGTCCTCTCGACGACACGCGAGCTGGCGCGTTTCATCGCCACCAAGGGCTCGATCACGCTCGACGGCGTCTCGCTGACGATCAATACGGTTGCAGACGCGACCTTTTCGGTGCTGATCATCCCGCACACGCTGACGGTTACGACCATCGGCGGCTGGAAGGCGGGGGACGAGGTCAATATCGAGGTCGATCTGATGGCCCGCTACGCGGCGCGGCTGACGGAAATGACGGTCTCTTAGAACTTGGCTTACATGCTTCCGGCGACTACATAGCGCCGACCCCTTTCGAAACGGATTGAACGATGGCAGACGCGCGGCGCGCACCCCTGAAGGACCAGACCGACATTTCCGGCGCACGCGCGCTGATTGTCGAGGCACGGTTCTATGACGATCTCCAGGACGCGCTGCTGGATGGCGCGGTGGCCGAGCTGAAGGCGGCTGGCCTGACGCATGACGTCATCACGGTTCCCGGTGCGCTGGAAATCCCGGCAGCAATCGCCATCGCGGTCGATGCCGCGGCGGCGAACGGCAAGCCCTATGACGCGGTGATCGCGCTCGGCTGCGTGATCCGCGGCGACACCATCCACTTCGAGATCGTCTCGCAGGAATCCTCGCGCGCGCTGATGGACCTCGCCGTGGCGCGAAAACTGCCGCTCGGCAACGGCATCCTCACCGTCAACACCGAAGCGCAGGCCTGGGCGCGGGCGCGCGCCAGCGAGCTCAACAAGGGCGGCGATGCCGCGCGCGCCGCGCTTGCGATGCTGCGCATCAAACGCCGCCTGGCGCAGGCCTAAAGCCATGGCTGATAACACCAAGAAGCCGGCGGGGCTTACGGAAAAGAAGGCGAACCGGCGCGGTGCGGCGCGGCTCGCAGCCGTGCAGGCGCTGTACCAGATGGACATCGCCGGCGCCGGCATCAACGACATCTTCGCCGAGTTCGAGAGCCATTGGCTCGGCAACGAGGTCGAGGGCGACACGTACCTGCCGGCCGAAGCCGCGTTCTTCCGCGACGTCGTCTCGGGGGTGGTGCGCGACCAGAAGAAGCTCGATCCGCTGATCGACGAGGCGTTGTCGAAGGGCTGGCCCTTGAAGCGGATCGAAGCCATCCTGCGCGCGGTGCTGCGCGCAGGGGCCTATGAGCTCCAGCATCGTAAGGACGTGCCGGGCCGGGTGGTGATCTCGGAATATGTCGATGTCGCCAATGCCTTCGTCGATCGCGAGGAGACCGGCATGGTCAACGCCGTGCTCGACCAGATCGGCCGGCAGTTTCGTGGCGACGAGTTCGGGCGGGGGTAGTTACCCGCGAGGGCGGTAAACTGATGCGAGACGGCTGCCCCATATTCCGCTGTCATCATCCGCGAAGGCGGGTGATCCAGCACGCCGCGGCCTATCCATCTTACGTAACCGTCTCTGGAATACTGGATCGCCCGGTCAAGCCGGGCGATGACAGCGGTGGATGTGGCTGGCGCTGATGGCAAACAATCCCTCCGGCGAAGACGCCCTCATCGCGCGCTATTTCAAGCCGCTGGCGACCGATCCCGGCGCGTTCGGGCTGGTCGATGACGCTGCGGTCCTGTCCTCATCCGGCGACGACATCGTCGTCACCACCGATGCCGTCGTCGAGGGTGTGCATTATCTTGCCGATGATCCCCCTGACACCATCGCGCGCAAGGCGCTGCGGGTGAACCTGTCCGATCTCGCCGCCAAGGGCGCGCTGCCTGCCGGCTTCGTGCTGACGCTGGCGTTGCGCAGCAAGGAAGATGCCTGGCTCCGTCCCTTTGCGGACGCGCTGGGCGAGGACGCAAAGACCTTCGCTTGTCCTCTGCTCGGCGGCGACACGGTGTCGACGCCGGGCCCGCAGATGATCTCGATCACGGCGTTCGGCCGTGTGCCTCGGGGGCGGATGATCGGCCGTACCGGCGCGAGACCGGGCGACCGCATCCTGGTGACGGGGACGATCGGCGACGCGGCGCTCGGCCTCGACGTCCTCAGAGGCGGCGCCGCAGCCGCGGCGCTCGCGTCCAATTCCGCTGCAAGGGAAGCTATGGTCTCACGCTATCGGGTGCCGCAGCCGCGCACCGCGCTGACGCGAGCCTTGCGCGATCATGCGACCGCAGCGATGGACGTCTCCGACGGCCTCGCCGGCGATCTGACCAAGCTCTGCGCAGCATCCGGGGTTTCGGCTTCGGTCGACGTGACGAGCGTGCCACTCTCGGCCGCGGCGGCCGGCCTGCTCGCCGGCAACGTCGTTCGCGTGGAGACGCTGCTTGCGGGAGGCGATGACTATGAGGTGCTGTGCACCGTTCCGCCCGCGCAAAGCGACGCGCTGATTGCCGCGGGGCAGGCCATGGGCGTTGCCGTGACCGCGATCGGTACGATCGCGGAGGGGCACGAGCGGCCGCGCTTCCTGGACGGGCAGGGCCAGGAGCTGCTCTTGACGCAGCTGTCCTACAGCCACTTCTAGGAATTGCTCCAAACCGGCATCTTAGTTCGCAGCACTTGGTCCTAAATACCCGCCGAGATCGGCGTTTTCGGCCTTATCCGGCGTTGCACCCTCAATTTGATTTTGGCAAGCTCGCGGCCGACTGGAGCCGCCCCTTAAGGGCAAGGGGGCGGCTTTGTTCAAAATCAAGGCGCCGCACCGCACGACGGACAACAAAAGGCGCCGGGGGTACATCAAGGATCTGAGGCAAAAATCACATGACAGCATTATGGTTGATAGTGCTCTGCGGAGTGCTTTCCGTCGTCTACGCGATTTGGGCGACGTCTTCGGTGTTGGGCGCGGATGCGGGGTCGCCGCGCATGCAGGAGATCGCAGGAGCGGTGCGCGAAGGCGCACAGGCGTATCTGCGGCGCCAATACACCACGATCGGTCTCGTCGGCATCGTCATCTTCGTGCTGCTTGCCTATTTCCTCGGGCTTTATGTCGCGATCGGATTCGCCATCGGCGCCGTCCTGTCGGGGGCGGCCGGCTTCATCGGCATGAACGTCTCGGTCCGCGCCAATGTGCGCACGGCCCAGGCCGCAACGACGTCACTTGCCGGCGGCCTCGAGCTCGCCTTCAAGGCGGGCGCCATTACCGGACTTCTGGTTGCCGGCCTCGCGCTGCTGGGCGTGACCCTCTATTTCGGCTTCCTGGTCCACTCGCTGAAGCTCGCGCCCGATAGCCGCACCGTCGTCGACGCCCTGGTGGCGCTCGGCTTCGGCGCCTCGCTGATCTCGATCTTTGCCCGTCTCGGCGGCGGCATCTTCACCAAGGGTGCGGACGTCGGCGGCGACCTCGTCGGCAAGGTCGAGGCCGGCATTCCCGAGGACGATCCGCGCAACCCGGCGACCATCGCCGACAACGTCGGCGACAACGTCGGCGACTGCGCCGGCATGGCCGCCGACCTGTTCGAGACCTATGCGGTGACCGCGGTCGCGACCATGGTCCTGGCGGCGATCTTCTTCGCCAAGACGCCGATCCTCGCCAACATGATGACGCTGCCGCTGGCGATCGGCGGCATCTGCATCATCACCTCGATCATCGGCACCTTCTTCGTCAAGCTCGGGCCGAGCCAGTCGATCATGGGCGCGCTCTATAAGGGCCTGATCGCGACCGGCATCCTGTCGCTGATCGGCATCGCGCTGGTGATCTACTACCTGATCGGCTTCGGCAAGCTCGACGGCGTCGACTACACGGGCATGGCGCTGTTCGAATGCGGCGTGGTCGGCCTCGTCGTCACCGCGCTGATCATCTGGATCACCGAATACTACACCGGCACCGACTATCGTCCGGTGAAGTCGATCGCCCAGTCCTCAGTCACCGGCCACGGCACCAACGTGATCCAGGGCCTCGCCATCTCGATGGAAGCGACCGCGTTGCCCGCGATCGTCATCATCGCCGGCATCCTGGTCACCTACAGCCTCGCCGGACTGTTCGGCATCGCCATTGCGACCGCCACCATGCTGGCGCTGGCCGGCATGATCGTCGCCCTCGACGCCTTCGGCCCCGTCACCGACAATGCCGGCGGCATTGCCGAAATGGCGGGGCTGCCGAAGGAGGTGCGCAAGTCGACCGACGCGCTCGACGCGGTCGGCAACACCACCAAGGCGGTCACCAAAGGCTACGCGATCGGCTCGGCCGGCCTGGGTGCTCTCGTGCTGTTCGCGGCCTACAACGAGGACCTCAAGTTCTTCGTGGCCGGCTCCGCGCAGCATCCGTACTTCGCGGGCGTCAATCCGGACTTCTCGCTCAACAACCCCTACGTGGTCGTGGGGCTGCTGTTCGGCGGCCTGTTGCCGTATCTGTTCGGCGCGATGGGCATGACCGCGGTGGGCCGTGCGGCCGGCGCGATCGTGGAGGAGGTCCGTCGCCAGTTCCGCGAGAAGCCGGGCATCATGCAGGGCACTGACAAGCCGGACTACGGCAAGGCGGTCGACCTGCTGACCAAGGCAGCGATCAAGGAGATGATCATTCCCTCGCTGCTCCCGGTATTGTCGCCGATCGTCGTCTACTTCCTGATCTACGCAATCGCGGGCGGCGGCGCGGCCGGCAAGTCGGCGGCGTTCTCTGCCGTCGGTGCCATGCTGCTCGGCGTCATCGTGACGGGCCTGTTCGTCGCGATCTCCATGACCTCGGGCGGCGGCGCCTGGGATAACGCCAAGAAGTACATCGAGGACGGCCATTTCGGCGGCAAGGGCTCCGATGCCCACAAGTCGGCCGTGACCGGTGACACCGTCGGCGATCCCTACAAGGACACGGCGGGACCTGCCGTGAATCCGATGATCAAGATCACCAACATCGTGGCGTTGCTGCTGCTGGCGATCCTGGCGCACTGAGCGCGTTGGAGAGATAAGACAAAACCCCGCGGCGCGAGCCGCGGGGTTTTTGCTTCCCTCTGTCATTCCGGGGCGGTCCGCAGGACCGAACCCGGAATCTCGAGATTCTCAGGTGCGCATTGCACACCGGAGTTCGGCTCTTTCGAGCGGCCCCGGAATGACGCTGCGCGTCACTGCACGTCCATCTGCAGCCCTTCCTTCTGGATGATGCCGGCGAATTTCTTCGTCTCGGCCTCCAGGAAGGCGGCGAACTGCTCCGGCGTGCCGTAGTCCGCGCGGGCGCCCATGGCGGCGATCTGCTTCTTGACGTCGTCGCGCTCCAGCATCGCCTTGACCTGGAGATTGAGCGCATTGAGCACGTCGGGCGAGACGCCCTTCGGCAGGAACACGGAGAACCAGGAGGAGACGTCGAAGTTCGCCAGCTCTGGCGCGCTCTCGCGCATGGTCGGCAGGTCTTTCGCGAGGTCGCTGCGCTCGGGCGTGGTGACGCACAGGCCGTTGAGCGTGCCGCTCTGCACCTGCGGCAGGCTCGGATAGAGATTGTCGAACAGGATCTGGATGTCGCCGGCGAGAGCCGCTTGCAGCGCGGGTCCGGCGCCGCGGAACGGGATGTGCGTCATCTTCAACCCGGTGAGCTGGAGAAACCAGGCGCCGGTGAGGTGAGGGCTCTGGCCGACGCCCGAGGAGGCGTAGCTGAGCTTGTCTGGATTGGCCTTCAGGTAAGCGATCAGCTCGGGGATCGACTTGATGCCGGTCTTCGGATGCGCCGAGACGATGTTCGGAATCCGGATCATGTTCGAGACCGGCTGAAGCTGGTCCGGCTTGTAGCTGAGGTTCTTGAAGATGCTGTAGGCGATCGCGTTCGGCCCGGGGTTGCCGACTAGGATGGTGTGACCATCCGGCTTGGCGCGCACGGCCTCGGCTGTGCCGATCGTGCCGCCGCCGCCGGAGCGGTTTTCCACGACCGCTGACTGGCCCCAGGCGGTTTGCAGATGCGCGGCCAGGAGCCGGCCCATCACGTCGGTCGAGCCGCCAGCTGCAGCCGGCACGATGAGGCGAACGTTTTCGGTGGGCTTCCAATCGGCAAGGCTCGATCGCGGCAGAATGGCTGCGGCCGAAAGGCCGGCAGCGCCGGCGAGCACACGACGACGGGACAACAAAGGCTTAGGCACGAATCCGCTCCCTGCTTCTTTCTTTGCAGAGACGGTACGGAACCGCTCGTACGACCGCAAGTCGCGCGCGTGCGCAAGTGCCGCGTGGAGGGCGGCACGAAGCCGCAGGCTCAAGCCATTTACCTTCCGATGGAATTTGGCGGGCTCGAGAGTCTCATTTCGACGCGCATTCTCGACGCGAAGCGGTAGCCGCCTCGCTCGAAAACTCTCTTACCGTCTCAGTTGAAGCTGAGCAGCTTGAACAGCGGCGCGAGGTAGCTCATTTCCTGACCCGACGTCGCCGTGGTGCGGCTGATGAAGTCGAAGATCTTGCCGTCCTGGAGGCCGTAATTCGCAAGCCGGCGCACGCGCCGGTTCTTGTCGAAATAGATCGCGATCACGCGCTGATCGACCACCTTCTGGTTCATGAAGGCGACCGGGCGTTCCGAGCGCTGCGAGATATAATAGAACACTTCGCCGTCGAGGGTCGCGACCGTCGAGGGCGTGCCCATCACGATTAGCACCTGGTCCTGACTCGCACCGATCGGAATCTGCTCGAGTGCGCCGGGCGGCAGGATGTACCCCTTTTGGAACTGCTCGCCGGTGCATGCCGCAAGCGCGACGCCGACCACGGTCGTAGCCGCGAGCATGCGCAAGCCGCGCCAGCATGCGTGAAGGCCGCGCCGCTTGTCCGCGCGCAGGCCGGTCTGGTTCGTTGTCGTCATAGCGGAACTGATTCCGTCCCCTTGCGTCGCGCGAGGCGCTGAAGTACCGGGCGGAGGCTCTGAATGCAACACGCGCGCGCCCGCTTGCGGAAACCACAATGCTTTGGCCGTTCAATCATTTCAGGAAACCCCGGCTAGCCCCGTCGGGCACCATTGAAGCCATCTATGGCATGATCGTGACGCAGGCGCGAGAACCCATATTTTACCGCGACTTGGGCGTGCCCGATACGGTTAACGGGCGTTTCGACCTGTTGCTGCTGCATCTCTGGCTGTTGCTGCGCCGCCTGCGCAGGGTCCAAGGCGGCACTGGAGGCGCCACGGAGCTGTCCCAGGCGCTGTTCGACCGCTTCTGCGAGGACATGGACGACAATCTGCGCGAGATGGGGGTGGGCGACCAGACCGTGCCGAAGCGGATGCGGGCCTTCGGTGAGGCCTTCTACGGCCGCGTCCAGGCCTACGACCAGGCCATGGAGGCTGGCGGCGAGGCGCTGGCGTCGGCGATCTGCAAGAATATCTTGAATGGGACCGGCTTCGACCAGGCGCAGCGGCTTGCGGCCTATGCCCGGGCCAGTGAGGCCGATCTTGGCCGGACCGATGAGGCCGCGCTGCTGCGCGCCGCCTTCAAGTTTCCTCCAGCACTTCCTGAGGATGTCACGCCATGAGCCGACAGAATGCCGGATCCGGTCCCGATCCCTGGCGGGCGCCCGTCATCGTTGCGCAGATCCCAGACGCCGGGCTGCATCGCGAGCTTGAGGCCTCAGCGGCCGAGCGGCAGGCCATGGCGGAGGTCGCAGGGCTCCGCGAGATCCTGTCCGCCCATGCCAGCTTCGATGTCGTGCCGAAAAGCGGCGGGCGGGTCCAGGTCACGGGGCTTGTCCGCGGCCGGATCGGCCAGACCTGCGTCGTCACGCTCGATCCGATCGAGAGCGAGATCGAGGAGGAGGTGGATCTGATGTTCGCCCCCGAGGCCGAGGCGCGCCGGCTGGCCGACCTGATCGAGGAGGGGCAGGACGACGGGGAGCCGCCTGAGGTCGCCGACCCTCCCGAGCCGATCGCGGGTGGCATCATCGACCTCGGCCGGCTCGCCACCGACGCGCTGTTCCTGGCGATCGATCCATATCCGCGCAAGGAGGGGGCCGTCTTCGAGGCGGAGGTCACAGCTCCCGATCCCGAGGATCATCCCTTCGCGGCGCTGAAGGCGCTGCAGGACGGGAAAAAGGGCAAATAGCCCCAGCATTCCGCCCCGGCGGCTTGGGGCGGAACATGAGCCGTTTGCCGCGATGGTTTGAAGGGCGGCCATATCCGATTGATTGCAATGTGTTTTTTGCCAATCAATCCGTCCGTTCCCGGATCGCCACGAATGCAAAAGGCTGGGGGCAAGAGGTTGTTTCGGGGGCACAAAACGCTATTGTCGCGCCCCGGTCCGGGTGCGGCGTGGCGCTTGGCCGATCGCCATGTCCGTGGCGAACCCATTTTGCGGCCCCGCTAGCTCAAGACCGCACCAGACCAGGTTTCCGGGATTTTTATGCCAAGCAAGGTTCGCATCGCGCTGGACGCCATGGGAGGCGATGTCGGCCCCGCCGTGGTCATTCCGGGCGCCGCCATCTCGCTTGGCAGGCATCGCGATACCGAGTTTCTGCTGGTCGGCGACCGAGCCCGGATCGAGCCCGAGCTCGATAGGCACCCGAAGCTGAAGGCCGCCTCCAAGATTGTCCATACCGACGTCGCCGTCACCATGGAGGACAAGCCGAGCCAGGCGCTGCGGCGCGGCCGCAAGACCTCCTCGATGTGGCTCGCGATCGATGCGGTCAAGAAGGGCGAGGCGGATGTCGCGATCTCCGCCGGCAATACCGGCGCGCTGATGGCGATGGCGCGCTTCCATCTGCGCACGCTGCCGGGCATCGACCGCCCAGCCATCTCCGCCATCTGGCCGACCAAGCGCGGCGAATCCGTCGTGCTCGACCTCGGCGCCACCCTCGGCGGCGATGCCCACCATTTGGTGTCGATGGCGGTGATGGGCGCGGCCAAGGCGAGCGTGCTGTTCAACAAGACGCGGCCCACGGTCGGGCTGCTCAATATCGGCGC
The DNA here is from genome assembly GCF_054060315.1 of Bradyrhizobium sp. USDA 4354. Taxonomy (NCBI): domain Bacteria; kingdom Pseudomonadati; phylum Pseudomonadota; class Alphaproteobacteria; order Hyphomicrobiales; family Nitrobacteraceae; genus Bradyrhizobium; species Bradyrhizobium sp. USDA 4354. The sequence goes on from NZ_JBSSDC010000001.1 coordinate 5,007,496, forward strand.
CGAGGAGATCAAGGGGCACGAGGAGATCCGCGAGGCCAGCGAGATCCTGCGGGCGCGGAACCTGCCCGAGCTCGACTATATCGGCTTCGTCGAGGGCGACGGCATCGGCAAGGGGCTGGCCGACGTGATCGTGACCGAGGGCTTCAGCGGCAACATCGCGCTCAAGGCCGCCGAGGGAACTGCGCGGCAGATGGCGGAATTACTTCGGAACGAGATGCAGCGGAGCTGGCTGTCCAAGCTCGGCTATATCTTCGCCCGCAGCGCCTTCCAGGCCCTGCGCGACAAGATGGACCCCAACAAGTCCAATGGCGGCGTGCTGCTGGGACTGAACGGGGTGGTGGTCAAGAGCCATGGCGGAACCAACGCCGAAGGCTTTGCCTATGCGATCGATGTTGGCTATGAGATGGCTCACTACGATCTCCTGAACAAGATCAATCAGATGCTCAACCGCGAGGGTGGTGCACTCAGTTCCGTGCAGGCCGCGCAGGAGGCTGTTTCGTGACTCAAATTCGTTCGGTCGTGCTCGGCTGCGGCTCCTACCTGCCGGAGCAGGTGGTGACCAACGCCCAATTGGCGGCGCGGATCGACACCTCCGACGAGTGGATCGTGCAGCGCACCGGCATTCGCGAGCGGCACATCGCGGCCGAGGGCGAGTTCACCTCGCATCTGGCGCTCAAGGCGGCGCAGGCGGCGCTCACTGACGCTGGTGTGGACGCACAATCGATCGAGCTGATCGTGCTGGCGACCTCGACGCCGGACAACACGTTCCCCGCGACGGCGGTCGCCGTGCAGCATGGGCTCGGCATCAACCATGGCGCGGCCTTCGACCTCCAGGCGGTGTGCTCGGGCTTCGTGTTCGCGCTCGCCACCGCCGACAATTTCCTGCGCACCGGCGCCTACAAGCGCGCGCTGGTGATCGGCGCCGAGACCTTCTCGCGCATCCTCGACTGGAACGATCGTGGCACCTGCGTGCTGTTCGGCGACGGCGCCGGCGCGGTGGTGCTGCAGGCGCAGGAGCAGCCGGGCAATGCCGCGACCGACCGCGGCGTCGTGACCACGCACTTGCGCTCCGATGGCCGCCACAAGGCCAAGCTGTTCGTCGACGGCGGACCGTCTTCGACCCAGACCGTCGGCCATCTGCGCATGGAGGGCCGCGAGGTCTTCAAGCACGCGGTCGGCATGATCACTGACGTCATCGTCGACGCCTTCAACGCGACCGGGCTCAATGCCGACAGCATCGACTGGTTCGTGCCGCACCAGGCCAACAAGCGAATCATCGATGCCTCCGCGCACAAGCTGCATATCGCGCCGGAGAAGGTGGTGCTGACGGTGGACCGTCACGGCAATACCTCGGCGGCCTCGATCCCGCTGGCGCTCTCGGTGGCGCGCAAGGACGGCCGCATCAAGAAGGGCGACATGGTCCTGCTGGAAGCCATGGGCGGCGGCTTCACCTGGGGTTCCGCGCTGGTGCGCTGGTAGGCCACATCAGATAAAATTTTGCCGGAATCAGCGCCGATTATCGATGCCTCGGCATTGATGAGCGCTGTTGACCGTCGTATCGTAACCTCCTAATTTCAGACAACAATTGTTCGCCGTGATGTGGGGCAGGGCGATGACCGATCAAAGTAAAACCGTAACGCGTGTCGATCTGTGCGAAGCCGTCTACCAGAAGGTGGGCCTGTCGCGCACGGAATCATCCGCCTTTGTGGAACTCGTGCTGAAGGAGATCACCGACTGCCTGGAGAAGGGCGAGACGGTGAAATTGTCCTCGTTCGGGTCCTTCATGGTGCGCAAGAAGGGTCAGCGCATCGGCCGCAATCCGAAGACCGGCACCGAGGTGCCGATCTCGCCGCGCCGCGTCATGGTGTTCAAGCCGTCGGCGATCCTGAAGCAGCGGATCAACGCCCAGCACCGCACCAACGGCGACGCCACCAAGGCTCAAGAAGAGGCGTAACCGCCTTTCGGAAAGGACTGCCATTTGGACAAGGCGCCGGATGCGTTCCGAACCATCAGCGAAGTAGCGCAGGAACTCGACATTCCGCAGCACGTGCTGCGGTTCTGGGAGACCCGGTTCTCCCAGATCAAGCCGATGAAGCGCAGCGGCGGCCGCCGCTATTACCGCCCCGACGACGTCGACCTGCTCAAGGGGATCCGCCGGCTCCTGTACGGCGAGGGCTACACCATCCGCGGGGTGCAGCGGATCCTGAAAGAGCACGGCGTCAAATCGGTGCAGGGCCTCGCCGACAGCGCGGCCGCGGTCTCCTTCGGGGCCATCGAGGATGCCATTGGCCAGAGCCTGATGGAGCCCGAGGACGAGGCGCCCATCAAGGGCATCACCGACACCGACGACGACGATTTCCAGGGCGATGAGGAGGAAGGCATCGACTTCCGCTTCACCGAGATCGACGACGAGGAGATCCTCACCACCTTCCGCAAGGGCGGCGCCGCCACAGCGCCCGCCGGCCCCAGCGCGCTCGACCGGGAGCGGCTGGGCCGGGCGCTCGCCGACCTCGTCGCAGCTAAGGAGATGCTGGATCAGGCGCTGAAGGACGGGTAGGGGCGGCTTTCTGCCGGCTTGGCGGGTAGTTCCGGAGCGCTTTGGGCGGATACACCAAAATGGTGTGACGTCGCCTTGCGCAAAGCAGCGATCCTAGCTAATGGAACGACGTTCGGAGCGTGGCGCAGCCCGGTTAGCGCACTAGTCTGGGAGACTAGGGGTCGGAGGTTCAAATCCTCTCGCTCCGACCATTTTTCAAAGAATCAGATTCCTTTTCGGGCGAGTTACCGCCGGCCGCACGTTTGCGGGTGGGTTGCAACGTACCGCGAGTGTTGCCCTGGCGTCACAGCGTGCAGCGTCAACATGATTTAAGAATTTCGGGCGCGTTGGAATCGCGGAGGGGGCGTCCCGTGAGAAGAGCACTGGCTGCCGTAGCAGTCTTGGCGAGTGTCGCGTCGGGGGCGGAAGCTGCTGACCAAAGCCCTGCACTTTTCACGAAAACGCGCACGGTCGACGCCAGCCCAAGCTGGACGGGATTTTATGCTGGCGGCAACGTCGGCGGCGCATGGGCAAAGCGATCCGTGAATTTCGCAGGTGATTCCGTTTCCGCTTTCCTCTTCAATCCTGGAATTCCGCTCCTAGCTCCCTTTCCGGGGCAGGTTGCTTTCACAGCCTACGACTTCTCAATGAGTGGTGTTACCGGAGGGTTGCAAGCGGGTTATAATTGGCAGCTTGGCGGTAAATGGCTGGCTGGCGTTGAAGGTGACTTGAGCGCAGCGAGCTTGCGCGGAAGCGGACGTGAAACAACGCCCCTTCTTCCCCCAGCTTTCACGCACACTATCTCGGCGGAGCAAAAGGTCGACTGGTGGGGGACCATGAGAGGGCGCCTTGGAGTGTTGATCTCGCCCAGCGTACTTTTGTATGGGACCGGCGGTTTCGCTGTTGGCGGGGTAAGGACCTTTAGCGACTACATGTTTAACGGTCCGGGAGGCGCATATGCTGTCTCCGACACTGGCACTTCATTCTTGTGTACCTCGGGATCAACTTGCTTCACGGGTACCAATTCCCGCGTTCAGGCCGGCTGGACCCTGGGTGGAGGCGGCGAGTGGCGCTTTGCACCTCGCTGGAGCTTTAAGGCCGAATATCTCTACGTTGATCTCGGCAAATCGTCAGTATCGGCGAAAGCTCTCGCAACGGGCATTGGTCCAAACCCGTCGAGCTACACAGCAGGCCTCGGCCGTGCCGATTTCCACGTGGCCCGAGTTGGCGTGAACTACCATTTTTGACCGCGGGGCAGCTCGTCTCTACTGACGAGAGCCCCAGCCTCCTGGTCAGTTTACAATTCTGGTAAAATCGCCTGTCTTCGCAATCTAGAGCCTTTCATCCGTTTCCAAGAATTGACCTGTGAAATCAACGCTTCGCCATCGCCTGGGAGACTAGGGGTCGGAGGTTCAAATCCTCTCGCTCCGACCATTTTTTTCAATATCTGTCGGGTGGATGAACGTCGGCGTGGAGCCCTGCTCCCGCCGGGGACGGGTGCGCGATGGCCGTGGCGGTGGCTGGGGCGGTGGTCGTTAAATCAAAATGCCGAAAACAACCCCATGCACAGTAGCGAAGGTCATTGACGAAATGACGTTTTTCCGAAGCAATTTGACGCGTCGGGTAAAACAGGGGCATACTGTCATCATGCTGACCCGTGGGATGGGGCATGTATCGGATCGCTTTGCTCTGCACGTTCGCGCTGACCGCTTCGCCTACGTTGGCCAGTGACAGCCCAAAAGATCAGGAGACTGATCGGCTCATGCAGGTTCTGCGTGACGAGATCGCGCGCGAGGATTGTCTGTGGCGCGAGAGCTTGGCACGATTGTCCAATCAACCTCCAGACGAGCAACGGAAGATTGCCGGACTCGTCGCGCACTTCTGCAGCCAGAAGGGTAAGGAGCGGATCGTCCAGGGGGCGACGACGGAAGGTCTCGTCAGGCATGAAGTCGCCCAATACGACCAGCTCTGGGCGCAGGAGCGGGCGATCGCAATTGGACGACAGATTAGGGAGCTGAGGGAACGTCGGCATCCCCAAATGCGATGATGGATGAAGGCGACCGCCCTGACTCGGCGGCTTCGCATGCTCTTGGAGGATGGGCACTTTCCTTATTTTCGAGATCCCCTGTCCCGACAGATTGCGGATGCCCTAAATCTGACCCGGACGGCAAGATCCCCGCCTAATATCAGCCTCCCAGAAGACGCGACCGTCAGCCGCCTCATGGCGGACCATCGATACGTGGCATCAGGCCGCTTCCATTTAGGTGCGAGGGCAACACATGTTTCAGTTATCGTGGAGCGAGATCTTCGTCCCGACGCATTCCGTCATCGAAATGATCGTGCGGGGCACCATCATGTATCTCGGCATCTTCACGCTGATGCGCTTCATTTTGAAGCGACAAACCGGCGGGCTCAGCATCCCCGATCTGCTTCTCGTCGTCCTGCTGGCGGACGCGGCGCAGAATGGCATGGCGGGTGAATACCACTCGATCACAGAAGGTATCGTGCTCGTTGCCACGATCATCTTCTGGAATTTCGCCATCGACTGGGTCGGGTATCACGTGCCTTTCGTGGAGCGGCTTGCTCGGCCCGCGCCGCTCCTTCTCATCAAGAACGGGCAGGTCCTTCGCCGCCACATGCGGCAGGAGCTGGTGACGATGGATGAGTTGATGAGCAAACTTCGCGAGGAGGGCATAGCGAGCCCGGCGGACGTCGTAGAGGCATATATCGAGGGTGACGGCAATATCAGCGTGAAACGGAAGGAGACCTGACGGCCTTACCCCATCGCCATCCGCGTGGCTTCCGTCCACCGGCGTCCGCACCATCTCCGTGGCCATCACGCCAGCACGGCATTGTGCGCGACCGCCTTTATCGCGCTGACGCCGATGAAGGCGGCGAGTACTCGAGGGGTTATATTCACAAGCGCGTCGGGTTATTTAATGTCAGGGCGCTTCAAAAGTCATGCGCTACAACACCTCGGCACGAACCTGAGCTACGCCGTGATTCGTAATCCCCAAGCTGCGCGCGGCAGCGAGCGAGAGATCGAGGACGCGGCCACGAATGAACGGGCCTCTGTCATTGATGGTGACGATGACGCTGCTTCCTCCATGGGTCACGCGGACCTTGGTGCCGAATGGCAGGCTGCGGTGCGCTGCGGTGAGGTGATTCCGATTGAATGACGAACCGCTCGCTGTCTTGCCTTTGGAATACCAATAATAGGAGGCCTTTCCCGAAAAGACGCGATTGAAAGATCGCATGCCCGAGCGATCAGCCGATGGCTCCTGTGCGACTGGAGGTGGAGACTCAACCTGATCCTTCTTCGTCTGTTCTAGTCCAGCAGGCGCCGGCTCTGCGTGAGCCTTCGGAATGATGGACCATCGGTCATTGAAATCCTGTGCTGCAGCGCTGTTCGCGTTCAATCCGATCCAAGCAGGGAGTGTCGCAATCGCCGCCATTCTGACGAGAAGATGCATTGTCGACCTCATGAATGATTGAAGATCAAGCCGACAATGCAAGCTCAGAGGTCGCGTTCCTTAACACGCCGCAAAATGGTGATGACATACCGACATCGCGGATCGAGAGCGTACCCGAGTGAGATTGACCGCGGTCCCGCTCTCCCTGACCGCAAATGATACGGCAATTAATTTGCTGAAATTAAATATATTTAAATATTTAAATCAGCGGGGTGAGCTGCCGGGCTACGACAGAGGTGGTCACGTCCCGGCGGAGGTGAGTGGCGCAATACGATCAGCTTTGGGCGCAGGGAGAGCGATCGTCATCAGGCCAGATGCGGGATATTAAGAAGCGTCGTGCGTAGCTCTCTCGTTTCAGCACCGTGTTGTGCGCGATCGCTTCGATCGTGCTTACGCACATGAACGCTGCGAGCGCGGGGTCGAGCTTGCGCATGTCCTTGCGGTGGCGTTCGAGATAGGCGCGCGCGAGGGCATGGACTTCGTGGTTTGAAGTTTCGATGTCCTTGAGGTGGCCGGAGCGGGGATCTGCTCGGCGAGGACGCGGTGGGAGGGCGTGATCCTTGTCACAGAGCGCCCGCGATCGGTCTGGCGCTTGCGGTGTCCGCACGCGGGGATAAACGGCCCCCAGGGCGTTTCCTCTTGGATCGGTCGTCCTAGTATCCGCGGTCTTGGTGCCGGTCGTTTTGCGGGTCCTTACGCGTGGCCCTTGATCTCGTAGTGACCCGGCACGCATTTGTAGCGCTCGAGGCGCCAATTGGCGTGATAGATCGGATGCTCGCCCATCCATTTCGCTAAGGGGGCCTGTGCGCCGATTGCACACTGCATCATCGACATTTCGGGCGTCATGTTGCTGTCGGTCACGATTTCCTCGACGCAACTGCCTGAGCTGGCTACGCCAAGCCGGCAGAGCACGGCAACGACGGTCACGAACATTCCTGTCACCTCATCGGTTGTTTCTGACCACGAAGAGGATGCAAGCGGAGTGCCAGAGCCTGTGACACGCAAGCAACACGCTGGCCTAGCCGACTCAACCCAGCGTCCATCCCCACGATTCGGATTGTAAAAAAATTGCCCCTAACCCGAAGCCGGACAAATACGGGAACCGGGCAATCATCCCCCGATTGTGGGACCGGCGCCACGCGAGGCGTGCCCGATGCGCTGAGCCGGCCGCGCGTTGAAGCGGCGGAATAGTCCGTCCGCCGAAATAACTGATGTCGAACACGGCAGCGCGCCGCTTTTACCTGCGGATGTGGCGCTGCTACAGTTTTGCGCGCGCCCTGGTCAGCGGCGCCGTGACGAAGAAACATACCGACAAGGGGAGGGACCGAAGTCCCATGAAGGATTTTGCTGGAAAGATCGCAGTCATCACCGGCGGCGGCACGGGCATGGGGCGCGAGCTCGCGCGGCAGCTGGTCTCCGAGGGCTGCAACGTCGCGATGTGCGACGTCTCGGAAGCCGCGATGGCCGAGACCAAGCGGCTGTGCGAGACCGAGAAGCTGCCTCAGGGCCTGCGTGTCACGACGCATGTCGCCGACGTCGCGATTGAGGATCACCTGAAGCGTTTTCGCGACGAGATCGCCGAGCAGCAGAAGACGGACAAGATCCATCTCTTGTTCAACAATGCCGGCATCGGTGGCGGCGGCAGCCTGTTCACCAACACGCGCGAGCAGTGGGAGCGCACCTTCAACATCTGCTGGGGCGGCGTCTATCTCGGCGTGCGCACCTTCCTGCCGATGCTGGTTGCGGCTGACGAAGCCCACATCGTCAACACCGCCAGCGTCAACGGCTTCTGGGCCTCGATCGGCATGAACCAGGCGCACACCGCCTACAGCTCGGCCAAGTTCGCGGTGAAAGGATTTACCGAAGCGCTGATCAATGACCTCCGCCTGCACGCCCCGCACGTCAAATGCTCGGTGGTGATGCCCGGCCACATCGGCACCTCGATCGTCTCCAATTCGCGCAAGGTGCAGAGCGCCGATGACTCGGAGCGGCTCAATGCCGACGAGGTGGCACTGACCCGCAAGCGCATGGTCGCGGCCGGCGTGCCGGATGCCGACAAGATGTCGGACGAGGACATCCAGGCGGCATTCGCCGAGCGCGCGCGCAGCTTCCTGGAGGACGCGCCGACGACGGCGGCAGAGGCGGCGAAGATCATCCTCGACGGCGTCAAGGCGGAGCGCTGGCGCATCCTCGTCGGCGAGGACGCCAAACGCCTCGACGAGCGCGTGCGCGCCACCCCGGAGCAGGCTTACGACCGCGCCTTCTTCGAAAGTATCACGCAGGAGGTCGGCTGGCGGCTTGGTTGAGGCCGCCTCCGAGCGGGCGCAAATATGGGTATGATGATCATCATGGCAAGAGATGGGTCAGCAATTTTGCGTGCCACCTCTTGCCAATTTTCGCCCGCTCCATGACCAGTCGGAATGTCGCGCATGCGGCATGACGATGTTCAAGCGATGTTGATCTCAAACGCCTGTAATGGCGCGTGCGGCGGCTTGGTGGGCGAGCCGAAATGGTTTAGTCAATCGGGGTAACGCGACGATTAGAGCGTAGCTCCCGATGATGCCTGCATGCCTCTCCGACGACTGGACCCTTTGCCCGGAGCGAGAGGACATTTCTGCCGAGTTCACGCGGCTGCTCACTGCGGCCCAGGAGGGCGGCGCCACGATTGCGGAATGCCTCATGATCGCGCGGCAGCTGAAGCGCGGCGACGACCGGTCCTGGCATCGCGAGTGGAAGAAGCTGGCACAAACCAATCGGCAGCGCGCCGAAGCGGCGTTCGCAGAAGGCCACCTTGCGAGCGCGCAGCGCAATTGGCTGCGCGCGATGAACTACTATGGTGCCGCGGCGATGCCGCTTGACCCGGCGGACGAGCGCCGCTGGGTTGCGGTGCTGGCGATGCAGGAATGCGCTCGCCGCTACCTCGCCGCGCGCAGCCCGGCCGGCGAGGTGGTGACGATACCCTGGCTCGACGGGCATTCGCTGCAGGGCTACTTCCTTCCTGCGCCGTCGGGACGCGGGCGGGCTCCGACCGTGATCTGCATCGGCGAGCCCGGCCACCGCAAGGAAGAGTTTCTGGTCAAGCTCGTGCCGCATGCGCGCGAGCGCGGCTTCTCGATGCTGGCGCTCGACCTGTTCGGCGACCAGCGCGACGACTATCTCGACGCGCTGTTGCGGCGCCGGGATCTCGAGAGCGCGATCCCTGGCGTCATGGACTATCTGGAGACGCGCGGCGACGTCGACTTCGCGCGCGTCGGGATCATCGCCGATGGCTGGGGCTCGTCCTTCGTGGCACGCGCGGTGTTGCAGGAGCCGCGGCTGGCCGCCGCCGTCTGCGACGGCGGCCTGTGGGACCTGCACGAGCGGGCCTTCTTTGCCAGTCGATTCGCGATGAGCGACGTCAGCATCGTTCCGGTGCCGCATGCGCCGCTGATGGCCTCCAGCGCCGACTGTCCGGTGCTGATCACGCTCGGCGAGGACGGCTGGCTCAAGGCCGATCGGGCGCGTCAGCTCGTCCAGAACTCCCGGCTCGGCAGTTCGGATGTCATGCTGAAGGTGTTCACTGCGGCGGAGACGGGCGCGGCGCAGAGCCATGCGGACAATCCGAGCCTTGCCAACGAATACATCTTCGACTGGCTGGAATCGCGGCTCGGCGCCGCCGTGCGGATCTAGCGGCCCGCGTCAGAAGCCGAGCGTCAAAAGTCCAGGGTCAGACGGACGCAGGCCTTTTCCAGACGGGTCTTCAACGTCGCGAGCTTGGTGGTGAATTCCGTCAGCTCGGCCTCGTCGAACTCCTGGAAGACGAATTCCTTGATGGTCTTGTACTGCTCGTTGAGGCTCGCCAGGTGCTTCTGCGTCTTCTCGGTCAGGGACAGCCGGACCACGCGCGCGTCGGTCGGCGAGGGGCGGCGGCGCAACAGGCCCTTCTTCTCCAGCAGCTTGGACTGCGTGGTGACGAAGGACGGATCGACGTGGAGGAGCTTCGACACGACGTTGACCGGGATACCGTCGTCCTTGTCGAGGTCGGAAATGGCCATCAGGATCAGCCATTGCGGCCCGCTGATGCCGAGCGTCCTCGCCCAGAACTGACGCAGCTCCTCGAGATACATGTTGATCGACGATATCTCCCAGGTGAAGCGCCTGATGATATCCAGATTGCCGATGGCGCGCAGGCGCGCTCCTTCTTTCCTCGTCGCGGACACAGCGTCACTCCGTGAACCGATTGCTCAGGTCGGTGTTCGTGGATGCCATAGTCCACGCAAGCCTGCTCTGACGCAAGTGCAGAGCAGGGTAATTTCGTCACTAAAACTACAAAGATGATCAGCTCAGCAGATTGGCCTGGCCCGGGTGTTGCACGCAGGGCACAGGTTTAGTGAAACCAATAAGCTGATCTAATAAACTATTTTGATTAGCGGAACAGCGCAGGCATATTGATCCGCGACGGTGGGGGTACTCGATCGTCCCGTTGCAGGTGGTTCGCTCACGTCCCTCGCCTCGAATGCGGGTGTGGCCGAAAGCGCAAAACGGCCGAGCGGATTTGAGAGACGGGGATCATGGGGGCCTCACGGGCCGGTCTCCGCAAAATGAGCAACTTGGAGGTTTTAAATGAGAATGGTGAAGAGCCTTTTGCTCGGCACTGCGGCGGGTCTGATCGCCGTCGGCGGAGCGCAGGCGGCCGATCTTCCGGTCAAGGCCAAGGCGGTCGAATACGTCAAGATCTGTTCGCTGTACGGCGCCGGCTTCTACTACATCCCGGGCAGCGACACCTGCATCAAGTTGGGCGGCTATCTGCGGGCCGAAGTGGCGCTCAATGCCGGCGGCAATTACAGCGCCCAGTACAACGGCGTGTTCGCGGCCAACAACCGCCTGACAAACTACTACTCGATGCGCGCTCGTGAAGATCTCAACATCGACACGCGCACCGCGACCGAGTACGGCGTGGTCCGCACCTATTTCGATGCGGTCTTCACCTGGACGACCGGCAGCTATGTCGGCACCGGCTCTGCCACAGGTGCGACCGGCTACAGTGCCACGACGGCTGGCTCGTCCAGCATCAACCCGACGGACGGCGGCATCTCGGGCGGTTCGCTCGGCGTCTATTATGCCTTCATCCAGTTCGCCGGCTTCACCATGGGTAAGTCCGTGTCGCAGTTCGACGCGCCCTGGGTCAACTATCCCGGCAACAACTTCGACCAGCTGGTCGGCGGTAGCGGCTCGACCAACGGCGTCGCCCAGTTCACCTACACGGCCGATTTCGGCCAGGGCGTGACGGCGACGATCTCGGCGCAGGACCAGACTCAGTTCTTCACGACCAACATCTGGAACACGGCCGGCATGAGCACCACCGGTGTCCTCGGCGGCGCGTACGGCTCGAACGACATCGGCGGCACCCGGTCGCCCGACATCGTCGGCACCGTCCGCGTCGACCAGGCCTGGGGCCTGTTCCAGGCGTCGGTCGCCGCGCACGACAATCACGTCGGCTACTACGGGGCCACTGAAGTCACCGGTCATCCGGAAGACAAGTGGGGCTGGGCCGTCCAGCTCGCTCTGTCGATCAAGAACATTCCGACCGGCGCCGGCGACGTGATCAACATCTCGGGCGTCTACACCGAGGGCGCGAGCCGCTACAACTTCCAGTCGCTGGCAGCGACCAGCTACTCGATGTTCGGCAGCTCGAACGCCGCCTATCAGAGCATCGGCTTCGCCGGCGTCTCTGACGCGGTGTTCGGCCCCGGCGGCAACCTCGAGCTGACCAAGACCTACGGCTTCCGTGGTGCCTACACCCACAACTGGAGCCCGTACTGGAACACCGCGCTCTACGGCGCGTGGGCTGCGGTCAACTACAACGGCACGGCGAAGGGCCTGATTTGCGGCAGCGCCGCGTTCGCCACCCTGACCGGCACCTGCAACCCGGACTTCAACATCGGCCAGGTCGGCGTCATCACCCGCTGGACGCCGGTGAAGAACCTGACCTTCTCGGCCGACTTCACCTACAGCCACCTCGACCAGAAGTATTCGGGCGCGATCACGACCGGAGCACTGACGAGCGTGGCCAAGCCGGCGGCCACCTACGAGCTGAAGGACCAGGACACCTACAGCCTGCTGCTGCGCGCCCAGCGCAACTGGTAAGCCCTGAGGTTACCAAACTTTGATGAAGCCCCGGCGGGAAAACGCCGGGGCTTTTTTTCGCGCGGAGCGGTGTTGGGAAACCCTTTGCGGAGGGCGAAGACGAGCCATGCGATTCGTTTGCCTCAAATTTATTTACTTACCTGAGTTACTAAGCTATATAGCGCTCAGCCAAATACGAAAGTTGCGGCTCTTAGCTTCATGCTAAGCCTCCAGAGACCTCCGGTGATGCCCCGCCGGAGGTTTTTTGTTTTTGGATGGCGCAGCATCAGCCGCGCATCATGCGGGCACGCGTATGCGGCCGGTAGGCGAGGCGGCTGTGACCGGCGCAATAGGGCTGGCCGTCGGGAGCCGTGTTGCCGCAGAAGCAGAAATCGTGTTCGCCCGGCGTCGAGATCGGCCATCTGCAGCGGTTCTCGGACAGCTCCAGCAGCGAGCAGCGATTGGCCTCGTCGATCGGGCCGGCGATCACGGGCGCGTCGGTCTCGCCATAGATCGTGGCGAGCATCTCGTATTGCAGCCTCGGCACGACCCTGCGCACCCGCGCCGGCGCCAAGCGTCTGTCCTGGACCTTGCGGTCGTCGACCGTCCGGCCGCGCGTCAGATTCAGCCGCGACAGCTTGCCGATCACCGCATTGCGGCTGACGCCGATGTCGGCGGCGATCTCGCGGCAGGAGAGGCCGGCCTCGAAGTGCTGCTTCAGAAGTTCGATGCGTTCATCGGTCCAAGTGGGTGAGAGAACAGGCATGTGTAACGGTCCCAGGTTGCAGATGTCGGCCATCCGCTGTCTCGAGATCCGTCCGCCTCACGTCCGGCGCGCGCTCACGTCCTGCCATTGTCGCGGATCGACAAAAGCCCGTCCTTGATGGCGAGACGGATGCCTTCCTCGATCAGTGTCCGTGCGACGCCGGGAACGCTGGTGCCGTGGGTGCCCTGCCTCACCAGTTTCTCCAGATAGGCGATGGTCGAGAGCGCCAAGGTTACGGGAATGCGGTCAGTCTCGGCTTTTTCGGTGGCCATGGCCCGAACGCTAGCCTCTTACTCGGGTACATAAAAGTAACGATTAAGACTCTATTTAGGTTCGGGGGTGGAAGTCAAATCGCTGCTGAGGCGGCAGCTCACCTGATTGGAATCGCTTGGGAATCGGACGCGCCGCGGCGCGCCGCACGAAGGACCGGGCGGCGGCTCAATGTCGGCAGGTCAGGGAAGGGCGCGGCGGCTCAGCCGTGCACGATGGCCTTTTCGATCATGCAATGGATGCCCTTGGCGCCGTTGACGGTCTGGGTCACCCTGAGATCGGCGGCGAGGCTGCACAGCGTGTAGGCGTCCTCGCGCGACAGGTTTCGCGTCTCGCCGAGCAGCGCGATCATGTCGCGCAGCGCGCGCACCACGCACTGGTCAAGATCGGGGTCCATCGCCATGGTCATGTAGTGCGTCGGCGTCTCGGCGCGGGGGTAGTCGAGCCTGAGGTCCTTGCGCAGCGTCAGGCGGAAACGGCCCTGCAGCGCAGTCTCGATCGCGGTGACGCAGACCTCGCCGTCGCCCTGCACGCCATGGCCGTCGCCGCAGGAGAACATCGCGCGTGGGACGAACACCGGCAGAAAGAGCGTCGCACCCGCACCTAACTCCTTGTTGTCGAGATTACCGCCCATCGCGCGCGGGATCAGCGAGGAGATGCGGCCCCAAGCTGGCGGCGGCGACACGCCCATCACGCCGAAGAACGGCTTGAGCGGCAGGTCGAGGCCCCACGGCATGCGGCCGGTCATCCGCGCCCGGTCGAGCGGGATGTTGAGGATGCGCATCTCGTGAAAATCATCGGGCAGGGTGCCTGACAGCGGCTTGATCATGTTCCAGCCCCAATCCTGCCGGAGCTGGACGTCGAGGATCTCGACCGCGAGCACGTCGCCGGGCTCGGCCCCTTCGACCGCGATCGGACCGGTGAGGATGTGGCCCGGCAGCATGCGCTCGTTTGTGGCATGAACCTGGTGCATCTCGGGCGGGATGTGAAATTTGTCGCGATCGGGCAGCATGTCGGGGCCGCCGCTGATGGTGTCGACGGTCACCTCATCGCCGCTGGCAATGGTGAGGACGGGCTTGAGCGCGGCTTCGAAGAAGCCCCAATGGCAGGTCTCGGGGCTGGAATGCAGGTGATGATGGGTCATGTGCCGCGTCCGGTCGGTTTCATCGGCCGCGGGCTTGACCCGGCGATCGATCCTCTTCCAAGAAGATTTCCGAAGATGGCGGGGCCGGTCAAGCCCCGCACAGACAGACAAGATGATTTCAGCGAGGCTCCCCTGTTTTTCGTTCTGTCCAAGACCCTCGGCACCGCGCTGCTGCCGATCAACCTCCTGGTCGAGCTCGGAATCCTCTCTGTCGTTCTGATGGCGACGCGCTTTGCCGCGTTCGGCCGCAGGCTTGCCGTGACCACGCTGGTGCTGCTGGCGCTCGCTGCATTCTCGCCGCTCGGCAATCTTCTGATTTATCCGCTGGAGTCGCGCTTCCCGGCGTGGGATCCGTCACGCGGCGCGCCCGACGGCATCATCGTTCTCGGCGGCTCCGTCGACACCGATCTGTCGGCGGCGCATCGCACGCCGGTCGTCGCACACGCGGCCGATCGTCTGTTTGCGCCGGCCGAGCTCGCGCGCCGCTATCCGAACGCGCGCATCGTCTTTACCGGAGGCTCAGCGAACCTGGTTTCGACCGAGGCGAAGGAGGCCGACTATTCCGCGCCGATCCTGGAGAACCTCGGCATACCGAAGGAGCGCCTGATCCTCGAACGTGACTCCCGCAACACCTGGGAGAATGCGATCTTCACCAAGGGATTGGTATCGCCGAAACCGGGCGAGCGCTGGCTCCTGGTGACGTCGGCGTTCCACATGCCGCGCTCGATGGGAATCTTCCGCAAGGCCGGATTTGACGTCGAGGCCTATCCCGTGGACTGGCGGATGGGGGGACGAGGCGATCTTTTCTCGTTCACGAATGTTGGAGCGGACGGGCTGGGTCGAACCGAAGTCGCCGTACGCGAGTGGATCGGCCTCGTGGCTTACCGTCTGATGGGCAGGATCGGCGAGTTGCTTCCAGGACCGCGCAAGGACTAGAACGAGGACCGCAAAAAAAACACGGCGCGCGATCGCCGGTCGGGAGGAAGCCATGCAACAGCAGAGCGTAGACAGGATCGATCTTGCCGGCCTCGTCGCCGATCTCAACAGCCTGCTGCGGCTGAAGACGACTGTGATCGGCATGAAGTTGTTCGCGACCGCCGAAGAGATGAAGGCGATCCCAAAAATCCGCCGTCCGAACGCGATCCATACTACGGATCAGATCGTCAGCATGGCGGCGCGCCTCGGCTGGACCGTCGGCATCACCGCCGACGATCTCGTCGGCGCGCAGTGCCGCGCGGTGATCGGGCTTGCGCCCCAGGACGAGAAATGGCTCGCTGGCGAAAACTATGTCGGGGTCTGGCACGGCACGGCGGAAGACGCGCGCAAGCGCCAGGAGGCGCTGGATGTGGTTCCGTTCGGGCACTATCGGGCGCTCGCCGTCAGTCCGCTGGCGAGCGGCCGGCTCGATCCGCCCGACATCTGCCTCGTCTACGCGACGCCGGGGCAGATGATCATCCTGATCAACGGGCTGCAATATACCGGCTACAAGAAGTTCGAATGGGGCGTCGTCGGCGAGACCGCGTGCGCGGATTCCTGGGGGCGGGCGCTCAAGACCGGGGAGCCCAGCCTGTCCTTGCCATGCTATGCCGAACGGCGCTATGGCGGCGTGCCGGACGAGGAGATGCTGATGGCCTTGAAGCCCCCGCATCTCGCCAAGGCAATCGAGGGCATGAAGGCGCTGGCCAGGAACGGCCTGCGCTATCCAATCCCGCCCTATGGCATTCAAAGCGACGTCCGTGCCGGCATGGGCGTGAGCTACGCGAAGAAGTAAAGGCCGACCATGAGCTCTGCGAAATTCGACATCGTCGTCTACGGCGCGACCGGCTTCACCGGCCAGCTCGTCGCCGAATATCTGGCGGCGCATTACAAGGACGACAAGGCGCTGAGATGGGCGATGGCGGGCCGCAGCCTCGACAAGCTGAAAGCGGTGCGCGAGGCGATCGGCGCGCCCGCGGACACGCCGCTCATCGTGGCCGATGCGTCGGACGCCGCGTCGCTGAAGGCGATGGTGGCGCAGACCAAATCCGTGATCACGACGGTCGGTCCGTACCAGTTCTACGGCGAGGATCTGCTCGCGGCCTGCGTCGCGGCGGGTGCGGACTATTTCGATCTCTGCGGCGAGCCGGTCTGGATGCGGCAGATGATCGATAAGTACGAGGCGGCGGCCAAGGCGAGCGGCGCACGCATCGTGTTTTCCTGCGGCTATGATTCCGTGCCGTTCGAGCTTGGCACCTTGTTCGTGCAGGAAGAGGCCCGGCGCGTGTTCGGCGCGCCGGCCGCGCGCGTGAAGGGCCGTGTGCGCGACATGCGCGGCACGCTGTCAGGCGGCACCGCGGCGAGTGCGAAGGCGACCTTCGATGCCGTCGCCAAGGATCTCGGCCTCGTCGCCATCCTCAACGATCATTTTGCGCTGACGCCGGGCTTCACCGGCCCGAAGCAGCCGAAGGGCAACAGGGCTACTTACGAGGAGGACCTGCAATCCTGGGCCGCGCCGTTCATGATGGCGCTGATCAACACGCGCAACGTCCATCGCTCCAACATGCTGATGGGCTTTCCCTACGGCAAGGAGTTCGTCTACGACGAGATGGTTTTGACCGGCCCCGGCGAGAAGGGCGAGGCCAACGCGAAGCGCGTGATGACGGCCAATGCCGAGAAGACCGGCCCGAACGCGCCGAAGCCGGGCGAGGGGCCGTCGAAGGAGGAGCGCGAGAACGGTCTGTTCAATCTGCTCTACGTCGCGATCGCGCCCGACGGCCGCCAGGTCCGCGCCGGTATCACCGGCGACCGCGATCCCGGCTACGGCTCGACCTCGAAGATGATCTCCGAATGCGCCGTCTGCCTGCTGCGTGATGCGGCGGACGTTCCGGCCGGCTTCTGGACGCCCGGAGCTGCGATGCAGCACAAGCTGATCAAGCGGCTGCAGGACAATGCGGGGCTGACGTTCAAGGTGGAAGGTTAGCTCGGTATCGTAGGGTGGGCAAAGCGACTTGTCCGCCGTAGCTCGAAGAACGAAGGCGGAAGCGTGCCCACCACTGGTCGCGATTGCTGAAGATGGTGGGCACGGCGCGTTGCGCCTTTGCCCACCCTACGGCTGCGCGCGCGCTGCTACGCCGCCCTTGCATCATACGCGTACATGAACTCCATGCGCTTCGATCCCAGCGGCAGCAGCCATTTCAGCATCTGATTGCGCATCCAGGCGCCGGTGGCGCTGAACTCGTGCTTGCTGTTGCCGTTGCGGCGGGCGATCGCGACGATTTTCTCGGTGCGCGGGCGGCGCTCGGCCTCGAAGGCGTGGAAGGTGGCGCCGAGCTCCTGGCCCTCTTGCATCAGCCGCGCAAGCCGCATCGCGTCCTCGAGCGCCAGCGAGGCGCCCTGGCCCGCGTGAGGGCTGGTCGCATGCGCGGCATCGCCGATCAAGAGCGAGCGCTTGCGCGACCAGGTCGGCAGGGTCGCGACGTCGAGCGTGTCGGTGACGGCGATGTTCTCGGCGGCTTCGATGATGGCGGGAATCGGATCGTGCCAGCCTTGGTGAAAGCCGCGCAGATGCTGCTTCAGCGTCGCATGGTCAAGCGCGCGGAACATCGCCGCGTCCATGCCATGCGCAGGCTGGGTGCTCCACCACATCACGCCGTCATTCGGATCGGGGCTGCAATGGCCGTAGCCGAAGAAGCCGCTCTGGCCGAACGTGGTCTCGACGCGCCGGCCGATCGGCCTGCCGTCGAGCACGGCGTGTGGCACGAAGCCGCCGAAGCCGATCAGGCCGGTGTCGAACGGCTGCGGCCCGTCGGGCACGACCTGGCGCCGCACGACCGAATGCACGCCGTCGGCGCCGATCAGGAAATCGCCTTCGGCGGTGGTGCCGTCGGCGAAATAGGCGATGATCGGCCGGTCGCCGCGATCCTCGATCTTGATCAGGCGCTTCTCGAAGTAGAGCGAAACGCAGGCGCACCAGGCCTTGTCGATCAGGATCTCGTTCAGCGTGGCGCGGGAGATGTTGACGGCCGGCTGGCCGAAGCGCCGCGCCAAGTCGCGGTTGATCGAGCCGAGCTTCTCGCCGCCCTGCGAATAGAAGTCGAAGGCTTCCGCGACCGAGCCGCGGCTGATCAGCTCCTTCGAAAGGCTGATCTCGTCCATGACATGCATGCCGTTCGGCGCGATCTGGAGGCCGCCGCCGATGCCTTTCGAATAGGGCCAGGCCTCATAGATCTCGGATTCGATGCCGGCGCGGCGCAGCAGGATGGCGGCAACGGGCCCGGCGATGCCGGCGCCGATGATCAGGGCCTTGCGGGGACGGCTGGACATGGCTTGCTCCCGACGTTTCCGTGGTGCTAGGAGAAATTATGGTCGCTAAATCTCTTAGCGACTAAGATATAAATCGAGTAAGAGAAAGGGCCGGTCTTGTCAAGGACGAAGGCGCGTGCGGCATTGTTGCAGGAACTCGAGGCCGCGATGCGCAGGTCGTCGGCGCAGGGCGTGCTCTACGGCCAGACCGTTGCCAACGTTGCCGGAATTGCCAATTCCGACCTCGAATGCATGGACATCCTCTATCTCGAGGGACGCGTCACCGCGGGCCGGCTCGCCGAAGTCACGGGCCTCACCACGGGCGCGATCACGGGCGTGGTCGACCGGCTCGAAAAGGCCGGGCTGGTGCGCCGCGAGCGCGATGAGAAAGACCGCCGCAAGGTCTTCATCGCGGTCGTGCCGGAGACGATCGCAAAGCTCGGCCAGTTCTACGTGCCGATGCAGCAGGCAATGGAGAAGGTCTGCAACGCCTATTCCGACGAGGAGCTGCGCCTGCTGTTGCGTTTCGCCAACGAGGGCTACAAGGCAGTGCTCGCGGCAACAGAGGCGCTCAAGCGCCTGATCGATACGCCACCGGAGAAGCGTCCCGATCTCAAGTTGAAGAAGCGTCCTCGCTAGAGCGTTTTCGAGCGAAGTGGATACCGGTCCGCGTCAAGAAAACGCGTCAAAACAAGAAACCAGACACTACCGTTCCGATTCCATCGGAGCGGTAGCGTCCCTAGTCTTGTAGGCCTGCGCGGCCGCGATCATGCCCCACATCGCACCCAGCATCATCCAGAAGTGCCGCCAGTGGTCGGTGTCGATCACCAAGCTCTCGCCAACCGTGCCGAGGAAGGCGGAGAACACCGCGAGATAGGCGCGCTGCCACGGCACGGGGATGAAGACGTGCCGGAAGCCCATGATGACCGTGGTGAAGACCAGCGCCGGATAGCACACGCCGGAAAGCCAGCCGCCGGACATGAAGGCGTTGAGGTAGGAGTTGTGGGTGTCCTCGGGGAAGTAGCGGTGGAATTGCAGAGGGCCGATGCCGAACGGCAGGTCGAGCGCCATCTCCGCGCCGAGGATGTGCCGGCCGAACCGGCCGAAGCGGCCTTCGTCATAGCTCTGGTCGAAGCTCGCGCGCTGCTTGAACATCTCGGCGGTGGAATCGAACGACAGCAGCACGGCGATCAGCGCGAGGCCAAGCACCGCGGCGACGATCGCCATGATGATGATGCGCGAGCGTTGCGCGTTGGTGCGGCTGGTCAGCACCATCAGCGCCAGCATGAAGGCGGAGGTCAGCACCAGTCCGCCCCAGGCGGCGCGGGAGAAGGCGAGCAGGATCGCCAGCGACATGATGCCGAAGGCGATGACGTTGCGGAAGGCCTTGGCCAGCTTGTCCGAGACCACGCTTTGCAGCGCGAACAGCGCCGGCAAGATCAGGAAGGCGCCGAGCACGTTGGGATCCTTGAACGTGCCGCGCGCGCGTCCGTAGAGCGTCAGGAGATCGTTGCCGCCGGGGACCAGATGGAAGTAGCCTGCGACCGCGAGCAGCGAGGCAACCATCGCGCCGACCACGAGGCCGCGGCGAAGCATGTCGAGCCGGGCCGCTGTGTCCTCCGAGATGACCATGGCGAAGAACACCACGGTCACCGCCATGTACCAGGAGGTCGCGATCCAGCTCACCACCTCGGGCTGCTCGAGCAGCGGGATCGCGCTGATGGTGTAGCCGACATTGAGCAGGACCAGCAGCGCTAACAGCGGCATCAGCACGAGCCGCAGCCGCAGGCCGGTGGCGAAGAAGGCGACGGTGGCGAGCAGCGTCGCTATCTCGTAGGGGCTCGGCTCGATGAAGACGATGGCGCCGCAGGCGCCGACCAGCCACACCAGCGCGCGCTGGAGCGCCAGCACGCCGGGCGCAGCCGGCGCGGCAACGTTCACTCCACCGGCTGTCGCCGCATACGCCATCACACGCTCACGCTACTCGTACGCCACAAACACCGCTGTCATCGCCCGGCTTGACCGGGCGATCCAGTACTCCGCGGCGGCCATTGTGGAAAACGGCCGGCGCTGCGGCGTACTGGATGCCCCGGTCAAGCCGGGGCATGACGGAAAAATCAATACGCGTTCTCGTTCTTCGTCAGCAGCGAGATCGGCGTCTTCAGCAGAATATAAAGGTCGAACAGCACCGACCAGTTCTCGATGTAATAGAGGTCGAACTCGACGCGCTTCTGGATCTTCTCTTCGTTGTCGATCTCGCCGCGCCAGCCGTTGATCTGGGCCCAGCCGGTGATGCCGGGCTTGACGCGGTGGCGGGCGAAATAGCCGTCGACGGCTTCGTCGAACAGGCGGCTCTGCAGCTTGCCCTGCACCGCATGGGGGCGCGGGCCGACCAAGGAGAGGTTGCCGGAAAACACCACGTTGAAGAGCTGCGGCAGTTCGTCGAGGCTGGTCTTGCGGATGAAGCGGCCGACGCGGGTGACGCGCGGATCGTTCTTGGTCACGACCTTCGAAGCGGTCGGATCGGCCTGATGGTGGTACATCGAGCGGAATTTGTAGACGTCGATGCGCTCGTTGTTGAAGCCGAAGCGCTTCTGGCGGAACAGCACCGGGCCGGGGCTGTCGAGCTTCACCGCCAGCGCCACCAGTCCCATCACCGGCAGGGCGGCGAGCAGCGCCAGGCTGCCGGCGATGCGGTCGAACAGCCATTTCATCACCAGGTCCCAGTCGGTGATCGGCGCCTCGAACACGTCGAGCGTCGGCACCTCCCCGAGATAGGAATAGGAGCGGGGACGGAAGCGCAGCTTGTTGGTGTGTGCGGAGAGGCGGATGTCGACCGGCAGCACCCAGAGCTTCTTGAGCATCTCCAGGATGCGCGTCTCCGCGGAGATCGGCAGCGCGAACAGCACGAGGTCAACGCGGGTGCGGCGGGCGAATTCCACGATGTCGTCGACCTTGCCGAGCTTGCGCGCGCCGGCGCAGGTGTCGAGCGCACGGCTGTCGTTGCGGTCGTCGAACACGCCGAGCACGTGGATGTCGGAATCTTCCTGCGCCTTCAGCGCCTCGACCAGCTGCTCGCCGTTACTGTCGGAGCCGACGATGACGGTGCGGCGGTCGAGCCGGCCCTGGCGTGCCCAGCCGCGCACCAGCGAGCGCAGCACAAGTCGCTCGGCCATGAGCGCGGCGAGCCCGAGGAAATAGAAGGCCGCCAGCCACAGCCGCGAGATTTCGCTGCCGTATTTGGCGAAAAAGGAGATGCCGATGAAGAGCAGGAAGACGAACGACCAGGACGAGATCATCCGCGTCATCTGCCGCAGCTGACCACGGAACAGCTGCACCTGGTAGATGTCGGCGGCCTGGAAGCAGACCACGGCGGCGACGGCGACGGCGATGACCTCCGCAGGATAGATCCAGCTGAAGCCGGACAGCGGCATGACGTAGCCGACATAGAGTGCAATGCCGACGAGGCTCAGCAGCGCGAAATCGGCCACGCGCACGAAACCGGCGATCACGATCGGCGAATAGGCGCGGGCGACCTTCTGGTTGACGACTTCGAGCGCCGCAGGCGAGAGCCGGCGACGGCGTTCGACAAAGGGCTGGTCAGCAGGCTTTGCCGCAGCGCTGGTCGCGGCATCGAGCATCGAGCGTGCGTTGAGCGGTTCCACGGGCGTCCACGTCCATTCCAAGGCCCGCGGCGCGGCCTTGCGCGTCCGGGCAAGCATCCCCTGGCGCTTCGATTATCGAACAAATCGGAAGAATTTCTAAAGCGGGCTTAAGGATGGTTAATGATTGGCAAACGCGTCGCGATAGCCGGCAAGCACGCCCTCGACCATCGCGGCTTGCGAGAAATGCGCCGAGATGCGCTCGCGCAAGGACGCCGCGCGCTGCGTGGTGGTTTGCGGATCGTCCAGCACGGCGGCGATCGCCTCCGCCATGGCTTCGGGATCGCTCGGCGCGAACAGAGCCGGGCTCTCGGCGCCCAAGATCTCTGGGATGCCGCCGATCTTGGATGCGATCATCGGAATGCCTGCGGCGCCGGCCTCGATCACGACGTAAGGCATGGAATCGCCGCGAGAGGGAACGACCAGCAGCCGCCCCTTGGAGAAGCCGTAGCGCGCCTTGACGTGACCGATGAAGCGGATGGCACTGGTGAGGCCGAGCCTTTCGACCTGCGCCTTCAGCGCGGCCGTCTCCTCGCCGTCGCCGCCGAGCGTGAGCGTGACCTTCTTGCCGCCTTCATGCAGGCGCGCCACGGCATCGACCAGCAGGTCGGCGCCCTTGATGTGCCTGAACTCGCCGACATAGCAGAGGTCAGTCGCATCGTCGGCCATTACGACAGGCTCGAACTCCTCCGGAGTGACACCATTGAAGACACAATGGACCACGCCCTTGGGCGTGCCGACGATGCGCTGATAGGTGTCGCGGGCAAACGCGCTCTCGAACAGGAACAGGTCCGTCGAGTCCATCAGCGCGCGTTCGAGCCGCGCGTAGAACTCGCCCTTGAACGTGTTGAGGGGATAATGCAGCGAGCCGCCATGCGGGGTGTAGATGCGGATAGTGTCGTCCGAGCGCCGCCGCATGCGGATGAAGGCGCCGGCCTTGGCGCCGTGGCCGTGTATCACGTCGGGCTTGAGCATTGCGATCAGCCGCCGCATCCGCAGCCACACCATAATATCATCAGGGGACGGCTCGCGGCGGATCGCCATGCGGTGCACGCCGAGCTTCAGCCGCGGCGCGAGCTCGGCCAGCGCCTTGTCGGCACGTTCGCCGCCGGTGAGGCTGTCGGCGAGGATGCCGACATGATGGCCGCGGTCGACCTGGCCGTTGGCGACGTCGAGGATGTGGCGGAAGATTCCGCCGACCGGAGCACGCACGGCGTGCAGGATGCGAAGCGGCCGGTCGGGAGAGGGGGGCATGATCAAAACCAGCTCGACGGCGACTGCCGAACAATTCTCACGAAATAATCGAGAGGGATTAAGGGCCCTCGTGGTTAACAAACGGTGACGGGCGCACGCGCGCGAGGCGTGCGATATCACGATTAACCCAGCGGCAACCTTAATGGAGTGTAATCGCCACGGTTGAGGTAGAGTCGCAGCGTTGCCCTGCGGGAGTGTTCGATGCGTTTAGCGTTTTGGCGTGCCGGCAAGGACAAGGCGGTGATCGCGCGGGCCGTCTCGAAGTCCAAAGGCGAAGCCGCGCCCGAGGTCGAAGCCAAGATCGAAAAGATCGAAGCAAAGCCTGCGTCCCTCGTCACGAAGCCGGCGCAGGTCGAATCCGGCGACATCGACCTGCACGCGCTCGGCTCGGCATTGGCGCGCAAGCGCGGCTGGATCATCGTGCCGACGGTGCTGGCGCTCGTTGCGTCCCTCGCTGTCGTCAATCTCGTCACGCCGCGTTACAAGTCCGAAACCCGAATCCTGATCGACGGCCGCGAGAACGTGTTCCTGCGCCCGAACAGCGACCGTGCCGAGGAGCGGCAGGCGCTCGACGCCGAGGCCGTCACCAGCCAGGTGCAGCTCGTGCTGTCGCGCGATCTCGCGCGCGAGATCATCAAGAAGAACAAGCTTGCGGAACGCCCCGAATTCGACCCGGTGCTGCAAGGTATCTCGCCGCTGAAGTCGCTTGCCGCGCTGATCGGCATCGGCCGCGATCCGTTCGCGATGACGCCGGAAGAGCGCGTGCTCGATGCCTATTACGAGCGCCTCCAGGCCTATGCGGTCGACAAGTCGCGCGTGATCGTGATCGAATTCCAGTCCGCCGATCCCGAGCTTGCCGCCCGCGTCGCCAACTCGATCGCCGACGGCTATCTCGTGCTGCAGCAGGGCGTGCGCCAGGAGCAGGCCAAGAACGCCAGCCAGTGGCTGGCCGGCGAGATCGAGAATTTGCGCAAGAAGGTGTCCGAGGCCGAGGCCAGGGTCGAAGACTTCCGTTCCAAGTCCAGCCTGTTCGTCGGCACCAACAACACCACGCTGTCGAACCAGCAGATGGGTGAGGTCAACACCCAGCTCAACAATGCGCGCTCGATGAAGGCCGACGCCGAGTCCAAGGCACGGTTGATCCGCGAGATGCTCCAGAGCGGCAAGCCGATCGAGGCATCCGAGGTCGTAAACTCCGAATTGATGCGCCGGCTGTCCGAGCAAAGGGTGACGTTGCGGGCGCAGCTCGCCGAACAGTCGTCCACGCTGCTCGGCAATCACCCGCGGATCAAGGAGCTGAAAGCGCAGCTCGGCGATCTCGACAATCAGATCCGGGACGAAGCGGCCAAGATCTCGCGCTCGCTGGAGAGCGACGCCCGGATCGCCAGCGGCAGGGTCGATGGCCTGACTGTGAGTCTGGAGCAGCTCAAGAAGCAGGCGGCCTCGACCAACGGCCAGGACGTCCAGCTCCGCGCGCTCGAGCGTGAGGCCAAGGCGCAGCGCGACCTGCTCGAGACGTATCTTGCCAAGTACCGCGAAGCCAATACCCGCGAGACCATCGACACGGCGCCGACGGACGGCCGCATCATCTCGCGCGCCATCGTCTCCAACACGCCGGCCTATCCGAAGAAGCTGCCGATCGTGCTGATCGCGACCATCGCGACGCTGCTGCTGTCGTCCGGCGTCGTCGTCACCGGCGAGCTGCTGAGCCAGACTGCGCCGCGTGCAGCGGTGGCGGCTGGTCCGGCGCGGGCGCCGGGGCGTCAAGAGCCGCTGGTCGTTCAGCGGGTCGTCGAGCCTGTCGTCGAAGGGGGCAACGATCCGGTGATCGATCCGGTGATCGATCCGGTCTTGGCAGAGCCCGCGCCGCTCCAGCCGGGGATGGCGACCGAGGTGGACGTCAGCGAATTCGCCGAGATCGAACGTCTGGCCGACAATTTGCGTGCGGCGGGCGCTGCGGCCAAGAAGGTCACGGTGCTCGGCACCGCGTCCGGCGAAGCCATCACCCTGTCGACATTGACGCTGGCCCGGCACCTTTCGCGCGATGCCCGCGTCGTCGTGGTCGATCTCGCCGCGTCCTCACCGACCATTGCCGCGGTGTCCGTCGATGCATCGGCTCCGGGTCTTGCCGAACTGATGCAGGGCGAGGCCTCGTTCGCGCAAATCATCACCCGCGACAAGCTATCGCGGCTGCATCTGGTCATGGCCGGCCGTCCCGGATTCGACCGCAGCCTCCTGCAGTCGCCGCGCGTGGCGCTCGCGATCGACGCGCTGCTGCGCGCCTACGATCACGTGCTGATCGACGCCGGCAGCGCCTCCGACCTTCCGGCCGAACTGCTGACGGCGCATGCCCGCGCCGTCGTGGTTCCCGATGCCTCGATGGCACCGGATGCGCGCGCGCAGATGTGCGAACAGCTGAGAGCCGTCGGCTTCAGCGATGTGACGATGCTGAGCAAGCCGGTGCAGCCGTCGGATGCGATGGAGACGCCGCGCGTGGTGGCGGCGTAGGCGAGGGCGCTCGCCGTCGGTCTATGGTTCAGTTGAGCGAGGTCGGTGCCTCTTACCCTCCCCTGGAGGGTAGGGGAATCGCATATGGCGTTGGCGGGGTGTTGCCAAGCGGCTGGAACTGGATTCTTTGGGTGTCTCTCGATTCCCGAGGGAGCCCTAAATGCGCAAGCTCAAGCGCCTGTTTCGACCGCTCAAGGATCCGCGCGCCAGCAACAGCCGACACGATCTGGTGGATATCCTTGTCATTGCATTGGCGGCTACGCTGGCTGGCGCCAAGACCTGCACCGAGTTCGAGTTCTTCGGCCAAGGCCGCGAGGAACTGTTGCGGCGATTCCTGGAGCTTAGGCACGGTATTCCGAGCCACGATACGTTCAGCAACGTCTTCCGTGCGCTGGACCCGAAAGGTCTGGAAGCGGTTTTGCGCAAGTTCAGCAAGAGCTTCGGCGTCGAGGGCGTGGTCAGCATCGACGGCAAGGCTCTGCGCGGAGCCTTCGCGCGTGGCCGGCAGGCCACGCCGCTGCATATGGTCAACGTCTGGGCGGCCGGCACGCGTATGGCGTTGGCTCAGCGGAAGGCCCCCAATCGCAACGAGGTTGCTGGAGCTCTCGAAGTCCTCGCGCTGCTCGATCTGGACGGAGCTCTTGTCACCGCCGACGCCTTGCATTGCCGGCCCGATACCGCGCAAGCCATCCGCGACCGGAAGGGGCACTACGTGTTGGCCATCAAGAGCAATCGTGGCCGGCTCTTCAAGGCCGCCAAGACGCTGGTCGACACAGCCCGAAAGGCTGCGCGAGCGAGTCAACGAAGGGCCACCGCCCACGGCCGCATCGAACGCCGGCAGGCCATCATCGCGCCGGCGCCACAGTTGGCGAAGCAATACGACTTCCCTGCTATCGCCGCCGTCGGCCGTATCGACAGTTGGCGCGCCAACTCGGGCAAGACCGCCAAGCATACGGTCCGATATTTCCTGGCCTCGCGCCTGCTGTCGGCCAAAAAGCTGCTCGAGGCCGTGCGCGCCCACTGGAGCATCGAGAACAACCTGCACTGGGTTCTCGACGTTCTGTTCGACGAGGACGCCTGCCGCAGCCGCAAGGATCACGCTGCGGAAAATCTCGCTCTTATTCGCAAGCTGGCCATCAATGCCCTGCAGGCAACGCCCGGTCCCGCGCGCATCAGCCACAAAATGCTCCAGGCCAGATGGAATAACGACTTCCTTCTCTCCACTCTCGCCCATATGCGATAGCCCTACCCTCCAGGGGAGGGTAAGAGGCAGATCGCAAGTGGAGAGAGTGAGAGCATTCAGCGCCTACCCGAACGCCTGCCGCAGCCTGCGCGCGAGGTCGAACAGCATCTGGTTCTGCTTCACCAGCCGCTTGCCGCGGCTGAACGAGGACATCGCCATCGCCGCGAGCCTGCCGCGCGAGGTCAGGGGGACGAAGCTGTCGAAGATATCCTCGTCGTCCTTGCAGAACATCCCGCTTGTAGTCGTCCGAACCGATCCCGAGGTCGAGCGAGCGGTAGCCGCGTTCGGCGTAGCGATCGATGATGTAGCGCATCAGGATCAGGCCGGGGCTGTAGCGGGCGTGCTCGGACATCGTGTAGGTGTTGAACATCATCGAGAAGCGCGCTCCGTCGGCGACGCCGGCGAAGATCGCGATCACCTCGTCGTCGCATTCCAGGGCGTGGATGTCGATGACACGGCCTTCACCGCGCGGCGCAAGGCAGGCGCTGCGGACGAACTGCTCGACACCCGGCTCGGCGAAGACGTTCGGGAGCTTTTGCTCTGCCATCCGCACCGGCTTGACGCGGAAGAACCAGTCGAGCAGGCGGGTGATGTCCGCGTCCGACGTGGCAAGGTGATAGCGATAGCCGGCGAGGGACTGAAGCTTCTTTTCCTTGCTCTTGAGGCGGCGACGGAGGGAATTGCTGATCCGCGATTCCTTCGGCCCGCCGGGCTCCATCACCAGCCGCGGACAGCCGTTGATCGCGCTCTGTCGCGGCAGAGCCGCGAACGGGTTCTGCTGGTCGTGCCAGCGCAGCGGCTGCTGCGTCAGCGCGAGCACGTCGACATGCGCACGCAGCGACGCAAGCAGCGCGTCGAGATCGGCGGTGGCGGCCTGCGCCGCGAACTCGGCGTTCCACAGGCCCATATTGAAGGTCGTGTGCTTGCCGCCCATGAAGCACGCCGTGCGCACGCCGTGGCTTTGGCGCAGCGAGAGCGGCAGCAGCAACAGCGGCTGGCGATCGGCGTCGCGGCCGATCACGATGAAGGGGTGCGCGCCTTCATCGGCGCCGACCAGTCGCTGCCACGGGCTCAGCAGGTCGAAGCGCTGGTAGGGCGTGAAGAGATGACCGTTCGCCTCGAAGGCGCGCCAGACCGCCTCGGCCTCGGCGAGATCGGTGACGATGTCGACCTGCGCGATACGGCTCGCTTTCGACCGCGCTGGCGCTTCTGCCGTCCGGCTTTGCATCGCCGCAGCCATGGTCATTCGCGAAACCTGTCGAGAAACTAAAAATACGTATTTCGGCCTGTGGCCGACCTTTGCAAACAAAGGTCAACAAAGGGTAATGACAATGGGAGAGGGAACGGACCGCCGGCGCGCGCGAAGGGTGGGATTTTGGCTTCCGACGACAGATGGCTGGAACGGCTGCGCCTCGAGCTGGCCTGGTTCAGCGGTCAGGCAGCGCTGCGCAGTCGTGGCGCCGGCGCCATCCTGCGCTTTCAACACGTGCGGCCGCGGCACCGCGGCGGGTTTCAGCCGCTGCGCGCGAACGAGATAACGCCGCAATTCCTCGACCGCGCCATTCGCGCGCTGCGGCGCTGGAACTACGATTTCCTCGGCATGGACGAGGTCTGCCGGCGCGCGGTGACGCTGCCGGAGAAGCGTCGCTTCGTGGCGCTGACCTTCGATGGCGCCAACAAGGATCTCATCACCTTCGCCTATCCGGTACTGGCGCGTCACGCCGTGCCCTTCACGATCTATGTGCCCACCGCCTTTCCCGATGGCGTCGGCGAGGCCTGGTGGCTCGGGCTCGAGCAGGTGATCGCGCGCGAGAGCCGCATCAGCCTGATGATGGGCGAGAAGGAGCAGCGCTTCACCGTCACCGACAATGCCCGGAAGCAGGCGCTGTTTTCGTATCTGGAGAGCTGGCTTCGCTCGCTGCCGCCGGCGGATTTGTCGGTCGCGATCGCCGATCTCTGCACGCGCTACCGGGTCGACCTCGCTGCGCTCTCGCGCGAGGCATCGATGGATTGGGAAGATCTCGCGAAGCTCGCTGCCGATCCGCTGGTGACGATCGGCAGCGCCACGGTCAACTATCCCGTTCTCGCCAACATGAAGGATGCCGCCGCATTGCGCGAGATGACGATGGGAAAGGCCGTTGCGGAATCGGCTTTCCGCCGCGAGATCGGGCATTTCGCCTTTCCGTTTGGGGACCGCTCGTCGTTCCGGCGCAGCCACGTCGTGATGGCGGAGGAGGCCGGCTTTGCCAGCGCGGTGTCGACGATCCCGGGCATCGTGGAGGCTGAGGGACGCACAAATCTGCGGGCGCTGCCGCGGATTTCATGGGACGGGCGCGTGCGCTCGCTGCGGATGCTGCGCGTGCTGGTGTCGGGTGTTGCCTTTGCGCCGGTGAAGCCGACGGGCAGCGCTACGGGCAAGACCTAACGGGTGGACTTGACGCGATCGGGACGTTGCATCCAGCTCACGATCGGCATCGCCGGCAGCACCCAGCCCATGCCGACCGCGACGTAGTAGATCGCCTGTCGCCAGCCGGATTCCGCGATCCAGGGCATCTGCGCCAAGGCCATGCCGAGCAGGGCCCAGACGGTGGCCAGCACCAGGAGCAGGATGGCGCCGAGGAACTTGCGGGTGCGGATCGTCATGGCGGAATGTCGCGGTCTTGGCGTAACTTGCGCTGCGGGAGCGGGGGACTATAAGGGGCACGCAGTCCGGTTCAAGCCTGGTTTTTGCCCCGAATGACTCTGATGTCCACCCTGTCCGAGCCGCACCGCGCCGTGCGCTGGTGGCTGATCGCCGTGGCCGCACTGATTGCGCTGATGGTGCTGGTCGGCGGCGCGACGCGGCTGACGGAATCCGGCCTGTCGATCGTCGAATGGAAACCCGTTACGGGCAGCGTGCCGCCGCTCACCGAGGCGCAGTGGACCGAGGCATTCGAGGCCTACAAGAAGATCCCGCAATATCGCGAGCTCAACGCGGGCATGAGCCTGTCCGAGTTCAAGGAGATCTTCTGGTGGGAATGGAGCCACCGGCTGCTCGGGCGCTTCATCGGCGTCGCCTATCTCTTGCCGTTCCTGTTCTTCCTGTGGCGCGGCGGCCTGTCGGGTGAGCTGAAGCGGCGGCTGTGGCTGCTGTTCGCGCTCGGCGGTCTCCAGGGCGCGGTCGGCTGGTGGATGGTCGCCTCGGGCCTGACCGAGCGGATCGAGGTCTCGCAATATCGGCTGGCGACGCATCTGGTGCTCGCGCTTCTGATCTTCGCCGGGATCGTCTGGACGGTGCGGCGGCTCAAGGAGCGGCCGCAGATCGCCGCGGCCACGCGGCTGCGGCTCACCAGCGCGCTGCTGCTCGTCGTGACCTTCGTGCAGATCTATTTCGGTGCACTGGTTGCGGGCTTGCGCGCAGGCCGCGCCTACAACACCTGGCCTGAGATCGATGGCGCGTTCATCCCGTCGGCGGATCGGTTGTGGTTCGAGACGCCGTGGTGGCGCAACATGTTCGACAATGTGCTGACGGTGCAATTCGAGCACCGCATGACGGCTTATGCGCTGTTCGTGCTGGCGGCGCTGCATGCGATCGACGCGGTGCGCTCGCGCGCAGGGGCAGCAGCGAGTGGCGCGCTGTGGCTGTTTGCGGCAGTGAGCCTGCAGGCGGTGCTCGGCATCCTCACGCTGCTCAACCAGGTGCCGATCGATCTCGCGCTCGCGCACCAGGCGGTTGCGATACTGGTGCTGACGCTCGCGGTGATGCAGGTTGAACGGCTCGCATCAAGGCGGTCTGCGGAGACGCAGCCACGCGCGGTTCCTGTCAGCCAGCCCGGCTGATCACCATCAGCCCGGCTGATCAGCAATAACCGTATACGCCGCAGGCATAGGGCAGGCGCCAGAAATAGTCGACCTGCTTCCCGCCGTAATACGGGCCCTGATAATCGTAGCTCCAGGGCCGGCCGTAATAGCCCGGCAAGGTGCTGGAGCCGGGCAGGAGAGGCGTGCCCGGCAGGTTGCGGATATAGCTGCCGATGCCATAGGCCGGCGAGATCAGCGCATCCGGATCGGTCTCGACATAGACCTGTGGCGGGTCCTGCGGTGGCGCGGCCGCGCGACGCTTCGGCGTCGCCGGCAGATCGGCGGCGAGCGCGCCTGAAACCGTCAGCATCGCCGCAAGGGCAGGCACCATCCAGCGCAGCATCGTCGGCTCCGAATCAAAGGGCGATCCAAAGGTGATGTATGCGGCAGGTATGGTTAATGACTGTTAACGGGGGCCGTCGACGCCGGCACAAGGCCGCTGCCCGTCATTCCGGGGCGGTCCGGTAGGACCGAACCCGGAATCTCGAGCTGACCAGACAACATCGAGGTTCCCCGGTGCGCAATTGCGCACCTAAGGTTCGGTGCTTCGCACCGCCCCGGAGCGACAACAGCTACGCCCCCAGCGCCTGTTCCAGATCCGCGATCAAATCTTCCTTGTCCTCGATGCCGATCGAGAGCCGGACCACGTCGGGGCCGGCGCCTGACTTCACCTTGGCGGCATCATCGAGCTGGCTGTGCGTGGTCGAGGCCGGGTGGATCACCAGCGAGCGGGTGTCGCCGACATTGGCGAGGTGCGAGAACAACTGCAGTTTCGACACCAGGCTGACGCCGGCGTCATAGCCGCCCTTCAGGCTGAAGGTGAACACGGCGCCCGCGCCTTTCGGAGCATATTTGCGCGCGAGCTGGTTGTACTTGTCGCTCGGCAGGCCCGCATAGCTGACCGAGGCCACCGCCGGATGTCCCGCGAGATATTCGGCGACAGCCTTGGCGTTATCGCAGTGCTTCTGCATGCGCAGCGGCAGCGTCTCGATGCCGGTGAGGATCATGAAGGCGTTGAACGGCGACAGCGCCGGCCCGAGATCGCGCAAGCCCAGCACGCGGCAGGCGATCGCGAAGGCGAAATTGCCGAAGGTCTCCTGAAGCCGGATGCCGTGATATTCCGGCCGCGGCTCCGACAGCATCGGATATTTGCCGCCCGTGGACCAGTCGAAGGTGCCGGCATCGACGATGATGCCGCCGAGCGAGTTGCCGTGGCCGCCGAGGAATTTCGTCAGCGAGTGCACGACGATGTCGGCGCCGTGATCGATCGGGCGGATCAAATAGGGCGAGGCCAGCGTGTTGTCGACGATCAGCGGCACGCCGGCCTTGCGCGCCACCGTCGAGATCGCCTCGATGTCGGTGATGCTGCCGGCGGGGTTGGCGATGGACTCGATGAAGATCGCCTTGGTGCGCGGCGTCACCGCGCGCTCGAAGCTTAAGATGTCATCGGGATCGGCCCACACCACGTTCCAGCCAAAACTTTTGAATGCATGCGTGAACTGGTTGATCGAGCCGCCATAGAGCTTTCGCGCCGCGATGAACTCGTCGCCTGGCTGCAGCAATTGCTGCAGCACCACGACCTGCGCGGCATGGCCGGATGCCACCGCAAGCGCGGCCGTGCCGCCTTCGAGCGCGGCGACGCGCTCTTCCAGCACGGCGTTGGTCGGGTTGCCGATGCGGGTGTAGATGTTGCCGAACGCCTGCAAACCGAACAGCGAGGCGGCGTGGTCGGCATCGTTGAAGACGAAAGAGGTCGTTTGATAAATCGGAGTCGCGCGCGCACCGGTGGTTGGGTCGGGCTGTGCACCGGCATGCACGGCAAGCGTTGAAAATCCCGGAAGGCGATCGCTCATTGAGGGCGTCCTGTTCTCGTGGTCTGAAATCGCGCGGCATGCTGATGGGCGCGGCGCTCGCCGTCAAGGCGCCGCTTCACACCAGCATGATTTGGAAACGATCTTGCTACGCATTGTCGCGCTCGCGAAACGAATCCTTCGCGGATTGCGTCAGCTCTGCTCGGTCTTGTTCTTCGCGGCGCGATCCGATGCTGCAGTTTCGCCACCACCGACGCTCATCCGATTGAGGGATAGCCGCATGCCCTGGGTCGGTGCCGGCGCCCGCTTTGAGCTGAGCGTGCGCGAATTCACGCCCATCCAAGATATCTCTGACGACAAGCGGCCATATTCGATCTTGGGGCAGCGGTTCATGACCACCTTGATACCGACCGACTCCGCCTTTGCCGCCGCGGCATCATCGCGCGCGCCGAGCTGCATCCAGATCACCTTCGGCAGCGGATCGAGCGTGAGTGCCTCTTCGACGACGGGCATGATGTGGCTGGAATTGCGGAAGATGTCGATCATGTCGACGGGACGGCCGATGTCCGAGAGCGAGGCGACGAACGGCTTTCCAAGCAGCTCCTTGCCGACATGGCCGGGATTGATCGGAATCATGTCGTAGCCGCGCTGCGCCAGATATTTGAACGCGAAATAGCTCGGTCGCACGTTGACCGGCGAGGCGCCGACCATCGCGATCGACTTCACGCTGTTGAGGATGCCGCGGATGTAATTGTCGGGATAGGCGTCGTGGTTCATATGTCGTTCTTCTTCCTTGTCATTGCGAGGAGCGAAGCGACGAAGCAATCCAGTCTGTTTCCGCGGAGGGATTTCTGGATTGCTTCGCTTCGCTCGCAATGACGATTCTACTCATCCCGCCATGTCGGCGTGCGCTTCTCGATGAAGGCGCCGATGCCTTCCTCGGCGTCGCGCGCCATCATGTTCTCGGTCATGACCTCTGCCGTATGGCGGTAGGCATCTGCAAGGCTCATCTCGGCCTGGCGGTAGAACGCCTCCTTGCCGAGCTTGATCGTGTAGGCGGATTTCAACGCGACCTTCTGCGCCAGCGCAATCGCCGCATCACGCTCGGTGCCGGCGGGGACGACGCGATTGATGAGCCCGATCTCGCGGGCGCGCGCCGCCGGAATAGGCTCGCCCGTCAGCAGCATCTCCATCGCCTGCTTGCGCGGCACGTTGCGCGACAGCGCCACCATGGGGGTCGAGCAGAACAGACCGATGTCGACGCCGGGCGTGGCAAAGCTTGCCGCCTCCGAGGCGATCGCGAGATCGCAGCTCGCCACGAGCTGGCAGCCCGCCGCGGTCGCAATGCCCTGGACGGCAGCGACGACCGGTTTGGGCAGATGCACGATCGCCTGCATCATCGCGCTGCACGCCGCCATGACCTGCGCAAAATAGGCCCGGCCGCGATCCGGATCGGTGCGGCGCGCGGTCAGTTCCTTGATGTCGTGGCCGGCGGAAAAAGCGGGGCCGTTCGCTGCGATGACGGCCGCACGGATGTGCTTGTCTTCCGCGATCGCATTGAGGCTCGCATGCAGCTGTCCGATCATCGCCTCCGAAAGGCTGTTGCGCGCGGCTGGTCGGTTCAGCGTGAGCACGGCGACGCTGCCGACGATCTCGCGCAGCAGGATCGGTGGTTGCGGGGAGGGGGCGCGGGCGGCCTGGACGGACATTGACGCGATTTCCGCTAAATGATTGCAATTGGATGACACCAATAACTTAATGTAACAGGGCAAGCGAAGCGAGGGTGGGGAACGGCATGGCGTTAGCGAAAATGAGCGTGGCGGAGCTCGAGCAGTTCCTCCGTGACGAGTTTCCCCAGGCCTTCAGTGGCGACGACATCACGATCGAGAGCGCGGACGGCCAGACCAGCCTTTTGCGCCAGCGCTACAGCGAAAGGATGCTGCGGCCGGGGGGAACCGTATCCGGCCCGACGCTGATGGCGCTCGCCGATTTCGCCATGTATGTGGTGCTGCTGTCCGCGATCGGGCCGATCGGGCTCGCCGTCACCACCAATCTCAACATCAATTTCCTGCGCAAGGGCCAGCCCGGGCAGGATGTGCTGGCAGAGGCCCGGCTGCTCAAGCTCGGCAAGCGCCTGGCTGTCGGGGAGGTCAACCTCTTGTCCGGCACCTCAGCCGATCCGATCGCTCATGTCACCTCGACCTATTCCATTCCAAATGTTTGAGCTTTTCGCAGGTAATATCGCACCATATTTTTAAACTATTGATTCGATTGACATAATTTCCGCCTTGGGGCATTGACGGTTGCGTCTCTCTTCTCTAGAAACCCGCGCAGTCCGGTGCGGTGTTCGCGCCGATGCTCCCCGTCCACGGAAACTCTGACATGAAAACCTTTTCGGCAAAGCCGGCTGAGGTGACGAAGAAGTGGGTGCTGATCGACGCCAAGGGTCTGGTCGTCGGCCGTCTCGCCACCATCGTCGCCATGCGCCTGCGCGGCAAGCACCTCCCGACCTATACCCCGCACGTTGATTGCGGCGATAACGTCATCATCATCAACGCGCAGCATGCGGTCCTCACGGGGCGCAAGCGCGAGCAGAAGACCTATTACAAGCACACCGGCTATGTCGGCCACGTCAAGGAGCGCACCGCGCGCCAGATCCTCGAGGGCAAGCATCCCGAGCGCGTGCTCGAGAAGGCCGTCGAGCGCATGATCCCGCGTGGCCCGCTCGGTCGCGTGCAGATGGGCAACCTCCGTGTCTACGGCGGCGCCGATCATCCGCACGAGGCGCAGCAGCCTGAGAAGATCGACATCGCCAAGTTGAACCGCAAGAACACGAGGGCCGCATAACATGGCCGAATCCATCCAGTCGCTTGACCAGCTCTCGCAGCTCAAGACGGCGGCGGCGCCCGAGGCGCCCAAGCACGAGAAGAAGGTCGACAAGTTCAACCGCGCCTATGCCACCGGCAAGCGCAAGGACGCGGTCGCCCGCGTCTGGATCAAGCCGGGCGCCGGCAAGGTCACGGTCAACTCGCGCGAGGTCGAGGTCTATTTCGCCCGTCCCGTGCTGCGCATGATGATCGAGCAGCCGTTCTCGGTGGCCCAGCGTTCGGGCCAGTACGACGTGATCTGCACCGTCGCCGGCGGCGGACTGTCCGGCCAGGCCGGCGCGGTCCGTCACGGCATCTCCAAGGCGCTGACCTATTTCGAGCCGGAGCTGCGCTCTGTGCTCAAGAAGGGCGGCTTCCTGACCCGCGACTCGCGCGTGGTCGAGCGCAAGAAGTACGGCAAGGCCAAGGCCCGCCGGTCCTTCCAGTTCTCGAAGCGTTAATCGCTTCTGTCGCATTCGCCGCGAAAGCGGCTTCAATGAGATGCAAAAGGGCGCTGTTTTCAGCGCCCTTTTTGTTGTTCGTTTGTATGCAAATTGATGGCGTGTTTCCCGAAAACTTAGGCACTCGCGAAAACCTGAATGGAACCCGCGGGACATAGCGTCGCATTTGGAAGGGCGCGCAAATCGGCTGGGCCGATCGCGTAACTGCTATGTTCTAGAGGGGGCCGACATGATGTCGCTCGATAGCATCACGCTCTATTTGGTCGCCACCATGGTTGCCGCACTGCTCGGCGCCATGATGGTGTTTTTCGGCAAGCAGGAGAACAGCCCGGCGCTGAAATGGTGGGGCACCGCCTATCTCCTCGGTGCCGCCTCCGTCGCGCTATGGACCGCGGCGGGTGACAGGCTGGGCCCCCATATTTACCTTGCGCTGAACGCCGTCGGTTTCATCGCCTGCGGCATGGTGTGGAACGCGGCGCGCGTTTTCCACGGACGCAAGCCGAACTGGCCCGGCCTCGTGCTCGGCGCGCTCGCCTGGGTCACTGCTGCGACGCTGCTCGTTCCCACAGCGTCGATGCTGCGCATGCTCGTCGGTGCCGGCATCGTCTCGGTCTATGCGGCGCTGACCGCGAGCGAGCTCTGGACCGAACGGCGCAAGAGCGTGCAACGGCGCTGGCCGGCCGTCGTGATGCCGGTGATGCATGGTTGCGTGCTGATGCTGCCGATTCTGATCGGCAGTTTCCTGCGCCCGCATGATGCCGGCTTCTCGTCGAGCATCTGGATCACCGTGTTCGCGGTCGAGCTCATACTCTATGCCGTTGGTACCGTGTTCGTGATCTTCATGCTGGTGTCGGAACGCACCGTCACCGCGCACCGGACCGCCGCGTCGACCGATCCACTGACCGGCATGCTCAACCGGCGCGGCTTCTCGGAAGCCTGTGCGCGCGTGATCGAGCGCGAGGCCAAGGCCGGGCGGCCGGTGACCGTGATGATCTTCGACATCGACCACTTCAAGTCGATCAACGACCGCTTCGGCCATCCCGCCGGCGACGAGATGCTGAAGCTGTTCTCCACCGTCGTGGTCAGCAACTTGCGCATCTCCGATCTCTCGGGCCGCATCGGCGGCGAGGAGTTCGCCGCGCTGTTGCCGTGTTCGCTGGAGGAGGGCGTGCTGGTCGCCGAGCGCGTGCGCGAGGCGTTCGAGACCTCCGGCGTCGTGGTCGATGAAGGCCCGGTCGACACCACCGTCAGCATCGGCGTCGCCGGCGGTCCGGCCGGTACCGAGCTCGAGGTGCTGCTGGCCTCGGCCGACACCGCGCTCTACCAGGCCAAGCGCGGCGGCCGTAACCGCGTCGAGGCGGCCGAGGAGCTGCCGCTGTCGCTGGAGAACTGGCGCCGCCAGAGCGCCGCGCGAACTGGCGCATCGCAGGCGCGTCCGGCCACCGCCTGAGCCGCGGGGCCTTGCGGTAATCTCCTGTTTACCATTCGATCCCATACCATTCCGGTATGGAATCGATCCGTCGACAGAATCCGCAAGCCGCCCTGATGTCGCTCGAAGCCGCCGCGGCCTCGGCACGCGGCGGTTTCGCCTGCCTGTTCTCGACCGCGGATGAATACGAGACGGCGCTGATCACCGAGCGCCGCGCGCAGGGCCGCTACACGCAGGGGCGCAGCTATTGGCCGCTCGCGCTGTTCGTCAGTTGTGCGCTGATCGTCGCGGGCACGGTCCTGCTGTTCGCCTGACAGGCCTGCATGTCCAGGCCGGGCAGGGCGCCGTTTTCGGCGCCTTTTTCTTGGTCGCTGTCTGCGGTAGACACGGCCATCAACAAAGGGTGGGAAACCGATGATCACCGAGATCGCGCAAATCGACGTCAAGCCGGGCAGCGAGAAGGACTTTGAAGCGGCCGTCGCCAAGGCCAAGGCCGCTTTCGGCCGCGCCAAGGGCTTTCACGGGTTCGAGCTGCACAAGTCGATCGAGAAGCCGCAGCGTTACCGGCTGATGGTGAAATGGGCGACGCTGGAGAACCACACCGTCGACTTCCGTGGCTCGGAAAATTTCACCGAATGGCGCGGCCTCGTCGGCCAGTATTTTGCCGCGCCCCCGGAGGTCGAGCACACCGAGACCGTGCTGACGACCTGAGGCCCTGAGCAGCGTCAGGCCGCCTCGGCCAGGGGCGGCGCCTCATACGTCTTGAAATGGTCGATCATGACCTTGGCGATGGCGACCAGCGGCAGCGCCAGCGCAAGGCCCCAGATGCCGAACACGACGCCGAGCAGGATCTGGAACGCGAACAGCGTGGCCGGCGGGATGTCCAGCGCCTGCCGCTGCAGGATCGGCGTCAGCACGTAGCTTTCCATGGCGTGCACGCCCATGAAGAGCAGAAAGGCCGACAAAGCGGGGATCCAGCCCGAGGCGAGGCTCGCCAGCACCACGATGACGCCGGCGATGATGGCTCCGACGGTGGGGATGAAGGCGAGCAGGCCCGCCTGGATTCCCAGGATGAACGCGCCGGGGATGCCGATGACGGCAAGCCCGATCCAGGTCACGACGCCGACCGCGATCATGACGACGATCTGGGCGATCAGCCAGCGCTCCAGCGTCTCGGCTGTGCGGTCGATGACGAGGGCGACACGCGTGCGGTGCCTCGCCGGTGCGAGGAACAGCAGGCCGTCATGATAGACGCGCGGCTGGGCGGCGAAGGCGAGGCCCAGGAACAGCACGATGAAGATGTTGCCCACGCCGTGAATGGTGCCGAGCAGTAGCTTGAGGGTCTGGCTCACGATCGCTCCGCCGCTGGAGGCGAGCGCGCCGGCGCCGGGCAAGGGACCGCGCGAGGGTGCTGCCGGCGTGGGTGTCGCCTCCGAGGACGTGGTGGCCGAGGAGTCCGACGCAGCGTTGCCGAGATCGAAGAAGCTGGTGTCGATGCCGTGGTTCTCGAGCAAGGACCTGACATTGGCGATCTGCGACTTGATGGTCTTGCTCAGCACCGAGGCCTGCTCGGCAATGGTGGCGCCGCCGAGATAGGCGATGCCTGCCAGAAGCAAAGCGAGCGCGACACAGACGATCGCAAGTCGGATCGTGTGAGGCAGGTGGACCCGGCGGCCGAGCGCATTGACCAGCGCGTTGAGGCCGAGGCCGAGCAGCATGCCGGTGAAGATCAGCAGCAGGGTGGCCGCAAAATACCAGGTGAACGCCAGCAGCGCGGTGAACAGCACGACGCCGATGCCTCCGACGGAAATCGCCCAGGCCTGATCCCGAGCCAGGTCGCTGCGGATGCGTTTGTCTACAGGAATCGTCACGTGAGGTCCTTTTCGAGGGAGGCGGCGCCAACGCACTCTTTCGCGAAATCCTGCCGGGGATCAAGCGGGGGGCGCCGGTTTGGCTCGCTGATCGTCGCCGCGGGGCTGTAGCCTCCCTCCGAGCGGATCGGAGCAGCCGTCCGCTTGGCCTGCCCAGGGCCGCCGGGGCGCCGCCATTTGCGCGAAAATAGCATTGCCGTCCCGCGATCCCCTCTGTTGAATTTGTTCCATCGGAGGGGCATGTTTGGAGAATCTTGTTACCGGGAGGCGCGGAACGACAGATGAGAAAGCCGGTGGTCGGCGTGATCGGGAATTCCCATCGCGTCGAAAATCGATTTCAGGTCCAGATGGTCGGCGAGCGAAACCTGCGCGCCGTGGCCGAGGTCTCCGGCGGCTTGCCGGTGATGTTTGCAGGCTCCCCTGATATCACCGATATTGCGGCGCTGCTCGATACCGTGGACGGCATCATCCTCACCGGCGCCCGCGCCAACGTGCACCCGACCCGTTTCAACGTCGACCCTTGCGAGAAGCACGAGCCCTACGACATCCACCGCGACGAGGTGGCGCTGGCGCTCTCGGTCGCCTGCGTCGCCCGCGGCATCCCGCTGTTCGGCATCTGTCGCGGCCTGCAGGAGATGAACGTCGCCTTCGGCGGCTCGCTGCACCCCGAGATCCGCGAGATCCCCGGCCGCATGAACCACCGCATGCCCCGGCTCGAGAACGGCGAGATCCATCCCGATCCGACCGTGGTGTTCGCCGACCGTCACGACGTCGATCTGACGCCGGGCGGCGCCTTCGCAAAGATTCTCGGCTGCGAGAAGATCCGGGTCAATTCGCTGCACGGCCAGGGCATTCTCGATCCCGGCAAGCGCGTGCTGATCGAGGGCATCGCCGAGGACGGCACCATCGAGGCGATCCGCATCGCGGAAGCTCCGACCTTTGCGCTCGGCGTGCAATGGCATGCGGAGTACGATCCGCAGCACAATCCGATCAACCGCAAGCTGTTCGAAGCCTTTGGCGAAGCGCTGGTGGCAAGGCAGAGGGCAGCGGCATAGGCGGCAAGCGTAGCGAGAGGTCGTGGGGATATGATCTCGCTACACCGTCATTGCGAGCGCAGCGAAGCAATCCAGAGTCTTTCCGCGATCCACTGACAACCTCAAACCCGCATCGCGGCTCGGATTTTTCCAATGCGCATTCCAAATTCCGGATGGAATAAACCAATCAGTAGGAATTGCTCCGTCCCGATTTTCGCGGCTCTGATTTGTTCTTTGAGAACGAACTGGAGTCAGATGCAGAACGAAAGCTGACGATCTCCGCAATTCTCGCGCTGGAAGGTTGCATGCTTTCGGCGATCACTGGGATCGCCGAAATCCTGTCGCTCGCCAATCACGTGATGCAGCAGAGCGGCGCGAAATCCCGTTTCAGCTGCCAGACGCTTAAGAAGACGCTGCTCGAACGCGTCACCGACGTCCTGATCGAGGTCGAAGGGCAGGGCAACCCGGATATCCGCCGCAACGTCTGGGTCAGGATCGAGGAGCAGGAGCCCTCGCACCGGTCGCTCGGCGGCATGCAGCCGACGAGCGAGATCATCGCGAGCACGTTCGGCGCAATCGGAGCGGACGGCGTGAGGGTGGCACGATAGCAGCGCCTAACGCAGGGCGGATCAGGCGTCGGCATGGTCCGCCACTGCCTCTGCTCAGCCGATCACTTCCCATCGTGCATGGCCATTTGCATTGCGTTGCACAATCGCGACGTTGGTCTCGACGCGCAGCATTGAGGTTCATGAGAAGAGCACCATATGACCTGCAAGGGAGCCCTTGCCGTGCAGACCATGAAGGCGGCCCTCGTTGCGGCGTTCACCGTCGTGGCTTTGACCTGCTGCCTCCTTCCCAGCTCAGCGGAGGAGAGCCGCCGTCTTGCACTGATCGTTTCGATCGACGGCGCCATTGGCCCAGCGTCAGCCAGCTACGTGCGAGAGGCTTTGGCCGAGGCGGGCGAACGTCGCGCCGAGGTCGTGCTTCTGAGGATGAACACGCCCGGCGGTCTCAATTCCAGCATGCGTGAGATCATCGCGGATGTGCTCGCCTCGCCCATCCCTGTCATCGGCTATGTCGCTCCCTCGGGTGCCCACGCGGCGAGTGCCGGGACCTACATCCTTTATGCGACCCACATCGCGGCGATGGCACCAGGCACCAATATCGGCGCGGCGACGCCGGTGCAGATTGGCGGGCCGCTTCCGGGCCTGCCGAGCGGCACACCCGACAAGGATGGCAAGGACAAGAAGGATGAGCCGAAGGACGCGATGACCGCGAAGGCCACGAACGATGCCGTCGCCTTTATCCGCAGCCTCGCCGAGCTGCGCAACCGCAATGCGGACTGGGCCGAAAAGGCGGTTCGCGAGGCCGCCACGCTGTCCGCCAGCGGCGCGCTGGAGGCACGTGCCATCGATCTCGTCGCGCGGGACCAGGCTGAATTGCTGCGGCAGGTCGACGGCCGCGCGGTGGAGGTCGCGGGCGGCAAGACACAACGCCTCGTGACAAGGGATGCGGTCATCGAGGCCATCGAGCCGGGACGGATATCGCGCTTCCTGGCGGTCATTACCAATCCGAACGTGGCGTTCATTCTCTTGATGGTCGGCATCTACGGCCTGATCTTCGAGTTCATGTCTCCCGGTGCCGTTGCCCCGGGGGTCGTCGGCACCATCTGCCTGCTGATCGGCCTCTATGCGCTCAATTTGCTGCCGATCAACTATGCCGGTCTCGCCCTGATGCTGGTGGGACTCGTGCTTCTCACCATCGAAGCCTTCAACCCGACCGTGGTGGTCGGCTTCGGAGGGATCATCGCCTTCGTGCTGGGAGCAATGATGCTTTTCAGGAGCGAGGCGCCTGGCTACCAACTGTCGTGGTGGGTGATCGGCACCACTGCGGCAGTGTTCAGCGGCTTTGCTCTGATCGTGCTTGGTTCGCTTCGGCGCGTCGGCAAAGCTCCTGCGCTGGTCGGCGCACAGGCCATGCGCGGCTTGCCCGCCGAGGTTCTCGACTGGAACGGGAACGAAGGTCATGTCTTCGCCCATGGTGAGCGCTGGCAGGCGCGCGGCGCGGAAACGTTCAAGCCCGGAGAGACGGTGGAAGTCGCCAACGTCATCGACCTGACGCTGCTGATCCGCCG
Source organism: Bradyrhizobium sp. USDA 4354 (assembly GCF_054060315.1). Lineage (NCBI taxonomy): Bacteria > Pseudomonadati > Pseudomonadota > Alphaproteobacteria > Hyphomicrobiales > Nitrobacteraceae > Bradyrhizobium > Bradyrhizobium sp. USDA 4354. The sequence continues at coordinate 5,050,185 of NZ_JBSSDC010000001.1, forward strand.
CACACCCGCCCGGACAGGCGAGGGAGGTACATCATGATGCTGGAATATCTGACGTATGCGGCGCTCGCGCTGCTTGTCGTCATGTTTCTATCCCAGGCTATTCGAATCCTGCGCGAATACGAGCGCGGCGTCGTCTTCACGCTCGGCCGCTTTACCGGTGTGAAGGGCCCGGGCCTCATCCTCCTCATCCCGATCGTGCAGCAACTCGTCAAGGTCGACCTGCGGGTGATGGTGCAGGTCGTGCCGCCGCAGGACGTGATTTCGCGGGACAACGTGTCCGTCAAGGTCAACGCCGTACTGTACTTCCGCATCGTCGACCCCGAGCGCGCCATCATCAAGGTCGGCGACTTCATGGCGGCGACCAGCCAGCTCGCCCAGACCACGTTGCGTTCGGTACTCGGCAAGCATGAGCTCGACGAGATGCTTGCCGAGCGCGACAGATTGAACGCCGACATCCAGGAGATCCTCGACAAGCAGACTGACGTCTGGGGCATCAAGGTCACCGGCATAGAGATTAAGGACGTCGATATCAACGAAACCATGGTTCGCGCGATTGCCAAACAGGCTGAGGCGGAGCGCTTGCGGCGGGCCAAGGTGATCAATGCGATGGGCGAGCAGCAGGCCGCCGAAAAGCTCGTCGAAGCCGGCCGGATCCTGGCGCAGGAGCCTCAGGCAATGCAGCTGCGTTACTTCGCGGCTCTGCACGACATCGCCGGTGAACGGTCGTCGACCGTGGTGTTTCCGCTCCCGACCGGCTTGCTCGATCATTTTATGCCGCGGCCTAACAACCCGTAGCGGGTAGCGGCGAGGACGACCCATCTTCGCCCAAATGGGCGTGTCGAATGTTGATGCCTACTTAAACGGGAGAAACATTCGATGACCAAGCACGCCGTTAGTCCACCAGGCCGCCGCCAGCGTCGGACATTCATGCTTGCCGTTCCGCTGGTCGCTTTCGCGCTTTGTTCGTGGCCGATCGGCGAAACGGCGCAGGCCGCGGAGCCGGGCAAGGACACCCCTGCCGCCAATCTGCCCCGGATCCTCGTGCTGGCGACGGGCGGCACCATCGCAGGCCAGGCCGACCCGCGCGCGACCGGCGCCTACAAGTCCGGCCAGATCACGGGCGAGCAGCTGATGCAGTCGGTACCGGGCCTGGACAAGCTCGCCAAGCTGAACGCCGAGCAGATTTCGTCGATCGGATCCCAGGACATGAACGACAAGGTCTGGTTTGCGCTGGCCCGCCGCATCCAGGACGCCTTCGAGAAGAATGAAGCCGATGGCGTCGTCATCACCCACGGCACCGACACGCTGGAGGAGACCGCGTTCTTTCTCGACAACGTGGTGCGCGGCGACAAGCCGGTGGTGATGGTCGGCTCGATGCGGCCGGCCACGGCGATCAGCGCGGACGGTCCCGGCAATCTCTACGAAGCGGTGCAGGTGGCCGCCGATCCGCGCTCGCGCGGGCGGGGCGTCATGGCCGTGCTGAACGACAAGATTCAAGGCGCCCGCTCGGTCACCAAGACCAACACCACGAGCATCGAGACGTTCAGCTCGCCCAATGACGGGCCGATCGGCTACGTCGACACCGCCGGCGGCATCCGTTTCATGACCCAGGCTGCGGGCGTCAAGCGTGCGACCTATCAGCTGCCGGCAGGCGAGCAATTGCCGCGGGTCGCGATCGTCTACTCGCACGCCAACATGGATGCCGTTCCCATCGAGGACGCCATTTCGCGCGGCGCCAAGGGCATCGTGCTGGCCGGCGTCGGCGACGGCAACACGTCGAAGCCGGCGCTCGATGCGCTCGAAGCGGCGGCCAAGAAGGGCATCCTCGTCGTCCGCTCCACGCGGGTGCGATCCGGCTTCGTCACAAGGAACGTCGAGGTCGACGACGATAAGAATGGTTTCGTCGTGTCCGAGGACCTCAATCCGCAGAAGGCGCGCGTTCTCGCCCAATTGCTGATCGCGAGCGGCGTCACGGCGCCGGCCGACCTGCAGAAGGCGTTCACGGCGACGTGGTAGCGGCCGAGTAGGATGGGTAGAGCGGAAGCGAAATCCATCGACCTCGCACGTTGTTGGATGATGGGTTTCGCAAGGGCTCTACCCGTCCTACGCATCCAAGACGAAAAGGCGCCCCTTTCGGAGCGCCCTTTGCCTGTCTTTGTCCGGTTCGGGCGATTTAGCCCGAATAGTACATGTCGAACTCGATCGGGTGCGGGGTCATCTCGAAGCGCTCGACCTCGGTCATCTTCAGCTCGATATAGGCGTCGATGAAGTCGTCATCGAACACGCCGCCGGCCTTGAGGAAGGCGCGGTCCTTGTCGAGGTTCTCGAGCGCCTCGCGAAGCGAGCCGCACACCGTCGGGATCTGCTTCAGCTCTTCCTTCGGCAGGTCGTAGAGGTCCTTGTCCATCGCCGGGCCCGGGTCGATCTTGTTCTTGATGCCGTCGAGACCGGCCATCAGCATCGCGGCGAAGCCGAGATAGGGATTGGCGAGCGGATCGGGGAAGCGTACCTCGACGCGCTTGGCCTTCGGCGAAGCGGTATAGGGGATGCGGCAGGAGGCCGAGCGGTTGCGCGCGGAATAGGCGAGCAGCACGGGCGCCTCATAGCCCGGGACCAGACGCTTGTAGGAGTTGGTCGAGGGATTGGTGAAGGCGTTGATCGCCTTGGCGTGCTTGATGATGCCGCCGATATAGTGGAGGCAGGTCTCCGACAGGTCGGCATATTTGTTGCCGGCGAACACCGGCTTGCCGTCCTTCCAGATCGATTGGTGCACGTGCATGCCCGAGCCGTTGTCGCCGTAGACCGGCTTCGGCATGAAGGTGGCGGTCTTGCCGTAGATGTGGGCGACCTGGTGGATGCAGTACTTGTAGATCTGGATGTGGTCGGCCATCAGCGTCAGCGTGTCGAACTTCATGCCGAGCTCGTGCTGGGCGGAAGCGACCTCGTGGTGATGCTTCTCGACCTTGACGCCCATCTTGGCCATGGCCCCGAGCATTTCCGAGCGCATGTCCTGCACGCTGTCCTGCGGCGGAACCGGGAAATAGCCGCCCTTGGTGCGGACGCGGTGGCCGAGATTGCCGCCTTCATATTCGGTGTCGGAGTTGGTCGGCAATTCCGAGGAGTCGAGGCGGAAACCGGTGTTGTAGGGGGTGGAGGAGAAGCGCACGTCGTCGAACACGAAGAACTCGGCTTCGGGGCCGACGAACACGCTGTCGCCCACGCCCATCGACTTCACCATCGCCTCGGCCTTCTTGGCGATGCCGCGGGGGTCGCGGTTGTAGGGCTCGCCGGTGGTCGGCTCGAGCACGTCGCAGGTGATGACCATCGTGGTCTCGGCGAAGAACGGATCGATCGTCGCGGTCACCGGATCGGGCATCAGGCACATGTCGGACTCATTGATCGCCTTCCAGCCGGCGATCGAGGAGCCGTCGAACATCGTCCCTTCGGCGAAGATGTCTTCATCGATCATGCTGACGTCGAACGTGACGTGCTGCCACTTGCCGCGCGGATCGGTGAAGCGCAGGTCGACATACTTCACGTCGTTGTCCTTGATCGATTTCAGGACGTCTTTGGCGGTCTTCATGCATACCCCTTATGGCTCTGCGGGTCGGTTTCCAGGTGAGCAAGATTATTCTCGCTTTTGGCGAGTTCGCGCGCGACCGCACAAACGAAATCAGGCCGCCGAAGCAGCCTTATTTCTTATCGGAGTGTCGCAAAATGCGGGATAGCACCCGGCTCAGATAGCGTCCAGCCCGGATTCGCCGGTTCGGATGCGGATCGCCTCTTCGATGTTGGAGACGAAAATCTTGCCGTCGCCGATACGGCCGGTCTGCGCGGCGCGGCGGATCGCGTCGATGGCGCGCTCGACCAGATCGTCGCCGATCACAATCTCGATTTTTACCTTCGGCAGGAAGTCGACGATGTATTCTGCGCCGCGGTAAAGCTCGGCGTGCCCCTTCTGCCGGCCAAAGCCCTTGGCCTCGGTGACGGTGATGCCCTGAAGACCGACTTCCTGAAGCGCTTCCTTCACCTCGTCGAGCTTGAATGGCTTGATGATGGCTTCGATTTTTTTCACTGCGCGACTCCCGGCCTTTCGATCAAATAGCAACGTCTTCGTCAGGATGCGCATTTCTCAACGCACGATCTTGTCTTCTCTATGCCGGGATCCCTGACCAGTCCGGCAACGACGGCCGGCCACACCCTGTACGATGCCAGTGAGCACGACAAACCGAAGCGGCTTCCTCGAAAGCAGGGTCTATGCCAAGTTGCAAATGCCCTGATTATTGGAGCGTTATCAGCCTTCTAACGAGCATCCCTGACTGTGGCGCCGATCTGCACAAAATACCGAAGACTACGAAATAGGCAAACGGTTCAATATATGTGCAGATCGATGTCCCCGCCGTCGGATCGGCAAGGAAGATGCCTGTTGAAGAGGCGTTTGTACTAGGAAGTGGCATGGAAGTTCTGAGCAACGCCGAGATGCAGCGGGCCGACCAGCTCGCCATTGCGGCCGGCACGCCCGGTTTCAAGCTGATGCTGAGCGCGGGCCAGGCGGTCGCCGAGGCCGCCCATGCGCTGGTGGAGGAGGGGCCGATCCTGATCGTCGCCGGTCCCGGCAACAATGGCGGCGATGGTTTTGTCGCAGCCGCCGAGCTCGCCGCCCAGGGGCGCGAGGTCTCGGTGATCCTCATGTGCGAGCGCGACCAGCTCCAGGGCGATGCGGCCTCCGCCGCGCGCGGCTGGAAGCACCCGGTGCTCCCGTTCAATCCGCAGGCGATCGGAAGGCCGGCGCTGATCATCGATGCGCTGTTCGGTGCAGGCCTCAGCCGCACCGTGGACGGCGAGGCGCGCGAAATGATCGAGGCGATCAACGCCAACGGCGTCCCGGTGCTCGCGGTCGACCTGCCGAGCGGCATCAACGGCACCAGCGCGGCCGTGATGGGCGTGGCGGTGAACGCCATCGAGACCGTCACCTTCTTCCGCAAGAAGCCGGCGCATCTGCTGCTGCCCGGGCGCATGCACTGCGGCCGTGTGCGCGTCGCCGACATCGGCATCAATGCGCAGGTGCTGGACGAGATCGCGCCGCAGACCTTCGAGAACGATCCGGACCTCTGGGGCGCGGCCTTTCCGGTGCCGCGCATCGACGGCCACAAATACGCGCGCGGTCATGTGCTCGCGGTCTCCGGCGATGCAGCCGCGACCGGCGCGGCGCGGCTGGCGGCTCGCGGCGCGCTGCGCGCCGGTGCCGGGCTGGTGACGCTCGCCTCACCGCGCGATGCGCTCGCGATCAATGCTGCCGCGCTCACCGCGGTGATGGTGCGCCCCGTCGACACCGCGGTCGAGTTCGGCGAACTGCTCGGCGACAAGCGCTACAACACCTGCATCATCGGTCCCGGCGCCGGCATCGGCGAACGCACCTGCGACATGGTCCACACCGCGCTTGCCGCACAACGACATCTGGTGCTGGACGCGGACGCGCTGACGAGCTTTGCCGCAACCCCGGAGCACCTATTCGAGTCGATCAAGTCCTCGCAGGACAATGCGGTGGTGCTGACCCCGCACGAAGGCGAGTTTCCACGCCTGTTCTCCGACCTCAGCAACAAGCATCCCGGCCGCTCCAAGCTCGAGCGCGTCCGCGCCGCCGCCGAGCGCTCCGGCGCCGTTGTGCTCCTGAAGGGCCCGGACACCACCATCGCCGCCCCCGATGGCCGTGCCGCCATCGCTGCCAACGCGCCGCCCTGGCTCGCCACGGCAGGTGCCGGCGATGTGCTCTCCGGCATCATCGCAGGGCTCCTCGCGCAGGGCGTGCCGGCCTTCGAGTCCGCCAGCATCGGCGTCTGGATGCACGGCGAGGCCGCGAGCGAAGCCGGGCCAGGCCTGATCGCGGAGGATCTGACCGAAACGCTGCCGGCCGTGCACCGGCGGATCTATGGCGCGCTGGGCGTGGAGTACTGAGCTGTTCACTACGGCGGGTAGGATGGGTAGAGCGCAGCGAAACCCATCATCTCAAACCTCGGCGCGGTAGGATGGGTTTCGCTGCGCTCTACCCATCCTACAAAATCTCACTCCACCGCGTACCAGCGCACCAGCCGCGGCGCGGCCCAGTCGGTCACGACGGATTCGAGCAGCCATCGTCCGGGTGAGGTTGCCGCGAACGCAATGCGTTGGGTTTGACCGGGCTCGATCGCAAGCGTGTCGAGCCAGTAGGGCTTCCAGCCGTCGTCGAGCTTGTCGAGCAGGCGGAAGGGGTGACCGTGCAAGTGGAACACGGACGTGGTAGGCGCAGGGTTCTTGAGCGCCAGCACGACGGTGCGGCCGGTCTTGGCGCGGAAGGCGGGGGCGGAGGCGGTGGCGAAGCTTGCGGGCCGTGCCCAGCCAGCATCGGCTACGCCGAGCGCGACATCGAACCGCAGGGCGCCTTTCAGGTCGAGCTGGTCAGGCAGGTTGTTCGAGGGGAGCGGTTGCGGCGGCAACAGCGGCGCGCGCTCCAGCTTCCCAGAGATGGCGAGACGTCCGACCTGGCGCGCCTCCTTGCCGTCGTGCAGCAGGAATGCGGCCGACATGGCCGTATCCACAAACGCGTCGGCTCGCGCGCCGGGAGCCAGCACCACCGCGCCGTTGCGCGCGGGGAATGGCTCGGCTGGCTGTCCGTCCAGGGCCATGACCCGGACCTCATGGCTTTCCAATTTGATCGCCAGAACAGTACGTTGGGAGCCGTTGATAAAGCGCAGCCGCAGCCGCTCATGAGCTGCGGCTGAGAGTTCGAATGAAGTTCTGCCATTGACGGTGTAGAGCGGTGTCGTGTCCTTCGGGTCCTGGCCCGGAGGGACCGCGGTGCCATCCGGCCGCAGGCGCCATTCCTCGATCAACAGGATCTCGTCACGATCGACGGCAACCCGGCTGGTCTCGGCCGCGATGATCGGGAGCGGGCGCGCGGGCTGCTTCAGGCCGGCCTCGAAGAGACGGAAGTCAGTCAGCAGGGTTCCTGCGCTTCGTATTGAAATAATTGATGTTTCTGAAGTGTCCGGCGCGGCGGGCGCGCGGCCTCGCAGCGGGTCGGTCGCGAGCACTCCATTGAGGCCGTACCAGACCGGCGCAAGTGGCACAGGCAGGTCGTTCCGAAACACCACTTCGCAGCGGTCGCCGCGTTTGAGACGGACGTCCCTGAGGTGGCTTACGGCGGCCAGCTCCCAGATTGGTGTAGCAGGCTGATCAGGTCTTAGAGACAGCGTCGCCGACCTTGCTTGGAGGGCGAGCTGGGCGGTGATGGACGGGGCGGCGGCGCCGGCGATCAGCCCGGCTGCCGAGGCACCGAGGCCTGCCAAAACCTCGCGCCGATGTGGGGCATGGATCCGCGTTGTCATGGCACGATCCGGACCATGCCGTGCTGGATAAGTCCAGCCGCCGTGCCTATTTGAAGCATGCCTCCATCAGGCCATTTTTTTGCTGCGAACAGTCAGGCACATGCTATAAGCCCGGCCGCCCGCGGCATCGCGGCCGGTCTTGATGCAAATTCACGCGGGCGTGGCGGAACTGGTAGACGCGCTGGATTTAGGTTCCAGTGACGAAAGTTGTGGGGGTTCGAGTCCCTCCGCCCGCACCAAGCGCTTATCGCGTTTGCACGGATTACGAGACCTGCTTCCGCGCGGATGTTCGTCCGTCTGGAGCCGGTCCGATGAACCACCGGCGTTGAGGCGTTTGCCTCGCGCCGGATCGATTAATGACAGCGTCCCGACGCGCGACGTGCCGGGACCGAACGAAAAGAAGATTGGACGCCATGCAGGTCACAGAAACCCTCTCGGAAGGTTTGAAGCACGAGTTCAAGATCAGCGTCCCCGCGTCTGATCTCGATGCCAAGGCCGGTGCCAAGCTCGTCGACCTCAAGGACAAGGTCCGCATCAACGGCTTCCGTCCGGGCAAGGTGCCCGTCGCGCACCTGAAGAAGGTCTACGGCCGTTCGGTCATGGCCGAAACCATCGACCAGACCATCCGCGACACCAACACGCAGCTGTTCTCCGAGCGCGGCTTCCGTCTCGCGACCGAGCCGAAGATCACCATGCCGACGGAACAGAAGGACGTCGAGGAGCTGCTGAGCGGCAAGACCGATCTGACCTACACGGTCGCGATCGAGGTGGTGCCGGCGATCGCGCTCGCGGACTTCAAGACGTTCCAGGTCGAGAAGCCCGTTGCCGAGGTCTCCGACACCGACGTCGACGAGGCGATCAAGCGCATCGCCGATTCCAACCGCACCTATGCCGACAAGGGCGAGGGTACCAAGGCCGCCTCGGGTGACCGCGTCACCATCAACTTCAAGGGCAGCATCAACGGCGAAGTCTTCGAGGGCGGCACCGGCGAGGGCATCCAGGTCGTGATCGGCTCCAACACCTTCATCCCGGGCTTCGAAGAGCAGCTGATCGGCATCGGCGCGAGCGAGACCCGCACGCTGAAGGTGTCGTTCCCCAAGAACTACATGAACGACAAGCTGGCCGGACAGCCCGCCGAGTTCGAGACCACCGCGACCCTGATCGAGGCGCCGCAGGACCTTGCGATCGACGACGAGTTCGCCAAGTCGCTCGGCCTGGAATCGCTGGACAAGCTCAAGGAAGCGGCGCGCGAGCGCCTTTCTGCCGAGTTCGCCACCGCGACGCGCCAGCGCGTCAAGCGCGCGCTGCTCGACCGCCTCGACGAGGCGCATCGCTTCGAGGCGCCGCCCTCGCTCGTCGACGAGGAGTTCAATCTGATGTGGAACTCGGTCAAGGCCGAGATGGATTCCGCCGGCAAGACCTTTGCCGACGAGGACACCACTGAGGACAAGGCGAAGGAAGAGTACCGCAAGATCGCCGATCGCCGCGTGCGGCTTGGCCTCGTGCTCTCCGAGATCGGCGAGAAGAACAAGATCACCGTGACCGACGATGAGGTCGGCCGCGCCGTGATCGAGCGCGCGCGCTCGATGCCCGGCCGCGAGAAGGAGGTCTGGGACTATTACCGCAACAACGCCCAGGCGCTGGCCCAGCTTCGTGCACCGATCTATGAGGACAAGGTCGTCGACTTCATCCTCGAGCTCGCCAACGTGACCGAGAAGAAGGTCTCGCGCGAAGACCTCTACAAGGACGATGACGCGGAAAAGACCGCTGCCTGAAGGCTCTGGAGCGTTTTCGAGCGAAGTGGATACAGGTTCGCGTGAAGAAAACGCGTCAAAAATAGAAGCTAGAGCTCCTTTCCGATTCCATCGGAGCGGGGCTCTAGGACAGTTTTCTATTAAGGATGATCAGGAAAGAGGTCCAGCTAGCCAGATGGTCGGCTGGGCCTCTTTATGCGAATCAGCTTCAACTCCCCGACGGATTAAGCCCTTAATGCGCTCCGCACTTGTCAGGCGCGAATTGGGCTATATCTGTCGCTACGTCTTCTACCTCTACCAAGTTCCTGCATCACGGGACGTCCATTCGCCCTTCCGGCACATCCAGCCAAACTGGCAGCCAGGCCCGGCGATGTCCGTCTCCGAAAAACCCTAGGTGACTCATGCGCGATCCGGTTGAAACTTACATGAACCTCGTGCCCATGGTGGTCGAGCAGACCAACCGTGGCGAGCGCGCCTACGACATCTTCTCACGCCTCCTGAAGGAGCGCATCATCTTCGTGACCGGCCCGGTCGAGGACGGCATGTCGACGCTGATCGTCGCGCAGCTGTTGTTCCTCGAGGCGGAAAATCCGAAGAAGGAAATCTCGATGTACATCAACTCGCCGGGCGGCGTGGTGACGTCGGGCCTTGCGATCTACGACACCATGCAGTTCATCCGCCCACCGGTCTCGACGCTGTGCACGGGGCAGGCCGCCTCGATGGGCTCGCTGCTGCTTGCGGCCGGCGAGAAGGACATGCGCTTCTCGCTGCCGAACGCGCGCATCATGGTGCACCAGCCCTCCGGCGGCTTCCAGGGCCAGGCCACCGACATCATGCTGCACGCCCAGGAAATCCTGAACCTGAAGAAGCGGCTCAACGAGATCTACGTGAAGCACACCGGCCAGACCTACAAGTCGATCGAGGATGCGCTGGAGCGCGACAAGTTCCTGACCGCAAACGATGCCAAGGAGTTCGGTCTGGTCGACAAGGTGATCGACAAGCGTGCCGAGGAGCCGGCGCCGGCGAAAGTCCCGTAGCACTACTGGGTCGTCATGGTGATCCCCTTGCTAAGTTGGGGATCACCGGGACCATCAGGGTGGCGTTCACGTTAGGTGCGCGCGCCACGCGTCGCAAAACGCGGTTTTGCGCGCTGCGACAAGCAGAAAGTTCCGCTTTCGTGCTTGTTTTTCGTGGCAATCGCGCAACGCCGGGGTGATTTCGATCACTTTCGCCCGTGCCAAGTCCGGAAATCACGGTATTGTCACGGGTGGCCGGCGACCCCCGATTAGCGAATTCTTGATAGTCGGGTGACAGCATGGTTGGCTACGATTGATCGGCTATGATCGCGGGAGAATCGAGTGACCGCGATTCGCACGGGATGTAATGCGTAGGGTCTTTTTTGGTACGGAATTTGCTCTACTTAAGCTTCATACCGACCATCGTGTCGGAATGGAGCGATCGAGCGGAACGGGATCGAACCGCGGACGGAGACATGAATGAGTAAGGTCGGCACGAGCGACTCCAAGAACACGCTATATTGCTCGTTCTGCGGCAAGAGCCAGCACGAAGTCCGCAAACTGATCGCGGGTCCCACGGTCTTCATCTGCGACGAGTGCGTTGAGCTCTGCATGGACATCATCCGCGAGGAGAACAAGTCCTCGCTGGTCAAGTCGCGCGACGGTATTCCGACGCCGAAGGAAATCTGCAAGGTGCTGGACGATTACGTGATCGGCCAGAGCCATGCGAAGAAGGTCCTGTCGGTCGCGGTGCACAACCACTACAAGCGCCTCAACCATCAGACCAAGCACAACGACGTCGAACTCGCGAAGTCGAACATCCTGCTGATCGGTCCGACCGGCTCGGGCAAGACGCTGCTCGCGCAGACGCTCGCCCGCATCCTGGACGTGCCGTTCACGATGGCGGATGCGACGACGCTGACTGAAGCCGGCTATGTCGGCGAGGACGTCGAGAACATCATCCTGAAGCTGCTCCAGGCCGCGGACTACAATGTCGAGCGCGCCCAGCGCGGCATCGTCTACATCGACGAAATCGACAAGATCAGCCGCAAGTCCGACAACCCCTCGATCACGCGCGACGTATCGGGTGAGGGCGTGCAGCAGGCGCTGCTGAAGATCATGGAAGGCACGGTGGCTTCGGTCCCGCCGCAAGGCGGCCGCAAGCATCCGCAGCAGGAGTTCCTGCAGGTGGATACCACCAACATCCTGTTCATCTGCGGCGGCGCTTTCGCCGGCCTCGAGAAGATCATCTCGGCACGCGGACGGTCGACCTCGATCGGCTTCGGCGCCCAGGTGCTCGCGCCGGAGGATCGCCGTACCGGCGAGATCTTCCGTCACGTCGAGCCTGAGGACCTCCTGAAGTACGGCCTCATCCCCGAGTTCGTCGGCCGTCTGCCGGTCGTGGCGACGCTTGAGGATCTCGATGAGACCTCGCTGAAGAAGATCCTCACGGAGCCGAAAAACGCGCTGGTGAAACAGTACCAGCGGCTGTTCGAGATGGAGAACATCGAGCTGACCTTCGCCGATGAGGCGCTTGGCGCGGTCGCCCGCAAGGCGATCGAGCGCAAGACCGGCGCGCGGGGTCTGCGTTCGATCCTCGAGGCGATCCTGCTCGAGACCATGTTCGACCTGCCGGGCCTGGAAGGTGTGGAAGAGGTCGTGATTTCCCGCGAAGTGGTGGAAGGAACGGCGCGTCCGCTCTACATCTATGCCGATCGGTCCGATCGCGCCGTCGAGAACGCCAGCGCCTGATCTGGCGGCGCTGGAACGCTCCAATTGTCTGCTCGAGGTGGGCTGCGGAAGTCGTATTTCCGCAGCCGGTGTTGCGTCGCTTACTGCGTGCGTAAGCGCCTGATGGCGCGCGTTTTTCGATGACTTGACACCCCCCGGGTCGATAGCCACCTAATGTCGGCGGCGAGCGAAAATTCTCTTCAAGATTCGCCTCAGTTCCGATCCGTCGAGCCGGTCCAACTTGCAGAGGACCGACCGGTCTTGCGGATCACCTCGGCACCTTGTGGCGGTTGCGCGATCAGCGGGCTGCGTGCAGGGGGGCAAAGCAAAAGGAAAAGGCCATGACTAATCCCAAACCCCGGCCAACCATCGTCCATGGCGAAACGCACGCCTATCCCGTGCTGCCGCTGCGCGACATCGTCGTCTTCCCGCACATGATCGTTCCGCTTTTCGTCGGCCGCGAGAAGTCGATCCGCGCCCTCGAAGAGGTGATGAAGAACGACGCGCTGATCATGCTCGCGACGCAGAAGAACGCGTCCGACGATGATCCGGCGCCCGATGCCATTTACGAGACCGGGACGCTTGCCAGCGTGCTCCAGCTCTTGAAGCTTCCCGACGGCACCGTGAAGGTGCTGGTCGAGGGGCTCGAGCGTGCGCGCGTGTCGAAATACACCGACCGCGCCGACTATTACGAGGCAACTGCCGTTGCGCTCGCCGATACCGATGCGAAGTCGGTCGAGGCGGAGGCGCTGGCGCGCTCGGTCGTGTCCGACTTCGAGAGCTATGTGAAGCTCAACAAGAAGATCTCGGCCGAGGTCGTCGGCGTCGTGCAGGCGATCACCGATTTCGCCAAGCTCGCCGACACGGTTGCCTCGCATCTCGCCGTGAAGATCGCGGATCGGCAAGGCATCCTGGAGACGCTGTCCGTCACCACGCGCCTGGAGAAGGTGCTGGGCCTGATGGAGAGCGAGATCTCGGTGCTGCAGGTCGAGAAGCGGATTCGTTCTCGTGTCAAACGACAAATGGAGAAGACCCAGCGCGAGTATTATCTCAACGAGCAGATGAAGGCGATCCAGAAGGAACTCGGCGACGACGACGGTCGCGACGAGCTCGCCGATCTCGAAGAGAAGATCTCCAAGACCAAGCTCTCCAAGGAAGCGCGCGAGAAGGCGCAGCATGAATTGAAGAAGCTGCGCCAGATGTCGCCGATGTCCGCGGAAGCGACCGTCGTGCGCAACTATCTGGATTGGCTGCTGTCGATCCCGTGGAACAAGAAGTCCAAGGTGAAGAAGGATCTGGAGCAGGCGCAAGCCATCCTGGACTCCGATCACTACGGGCTCGAGAAGGTCAAGGAACGCATCGTCGAGTATCTCGCGGTGCAGTCGCGCGCCAACAAGCTGACCGGACCGATCCTGTGCCTCGTCGGGCCTCCCGGCGTCGGCAAGACCTCGCTCGGCAAGTCGATCGCGAAGGCGACGGGGCGCGAATTCGTGCGCGTCTCGCTCGGCGGCGTGCGCGACGAGGCCGAGATCCGCGGTCACCGCCGCACCTATATCGGCTCGATGCCCGGCAAGATCATCCAGTCGATGCGCAAGGCCAAGTCGTCCAATCCGCTGTTCCTCTTGGACGAGATCGACAAGATGGGCGCCGATTTCCGCGGCGATCCGTCCTCGGCGCTGCTGGAGGTTCTCGATCCCGAGCAGAACGGGACCTTCAACGACCATTATCTCGAGGTCGACTACGATCTGTCCAACGTGATGTTCATCACGACCGCGAATACGCTCAATATTCCCGGGCCGCTGATGGACCGCATGGAGATCATCCGGATCGCGGGCTACACCGAGAACGAGAAGGTCGAGATCGCGCGCAAGCATCTGATCCCGAACGCGGTGTCCAAGCACGGCCTCGACTCCAAGGAGTTCTCGATCGACGACGAGGCGCTGCTGCTTCTGATCCGCCGCTACACCCGCGAAGCGGGCGTGCGCAACCTGGAGCGTGAGCTCTCCACACTGGCCCGCAAGGCGGTGAAGGAGCTGATGATCTCCAAGAAGAAGTCGGTCAAGGTCACCGAGAAGACTCTGGAAGAGCTGCTCGGCGTGCCGAAGTACCGCTTCGGCGAGATCGAGAGCGAGCCGCAGGTCGGCATCGTCACCGGCCTTGCCTGGACTGATGTCGGCGGCGAGCTGCTGACCATCGAAGGCGTCATGATGCCCGGCAAGGGCAAGATGACGGTCACGGGCAATCTGCGTGACGTCATGAAGGAGTCGATCTCGGCGGCGGCGTCCTATGTCCGTTCGCGGGCGATCAACTACGGCGTCGAGCCGCCGCTGTTCGACCGGCGCGACATCCACGTGCACGTGCCGGAAGGCGCGACGCCGAAGGATGGCCCGTCCGCGGGCGTCGCCATGGCCACCGCGATCATCTCGGTCATGACCGGCATCCCGGTCCGCCACGATGTCGCGATGACCGGCGAGATCACGCTGCGCGGCCGCGTGCTGCCGATCGGCGGCCTGAAGGAGAAGCTGCTGGCTGCGGCCCGCGGCGGCATCAAGACGGTGCTGATTCCCGAGGACAACGCCAAGGATCTCACGGAGATTTCCGATGCGATCAAGGGCGGCATGGAGATCATCCCGGTCTCCCGCCTCGACGACGTCGTCGCCAAGGCGCTGGTGAAGAAGCCCGTGCCGATCGTCTGGGAAGAGGACACCAAAGTGACGGTGAAGCCGGACGGCGACGAGGCCGCCGGCGGCCTGACCGCTCACTGATCTCAAGCGAAAGATGATAGAACGGCGCCTTCGGGCGCCGTTTTTGTTTGGAGCTGGCCATGCAGGTCGACGGGCAATGCCATTGCGGCAAGATCACCTTCGAGGCCGAGATCGATCCGGAGGCTGTCTCGGTCTGTCACTGCACCGATTGCCAGACGCTGACCGGCTCGCCGTTCCGGGTGACGGCGATCTGCACCGGCGCCGATGTCAAGCTGACCGCCGGCACGCCCAAGGTCTACGGCAAGCGGGGCGACAATGGCCGGATACGCTTCCAGCATTTCTGCGCGGATTGCGGTTCCCCGCTGTTCACCAGCGGCGAGGGCGACCAGGCCGATGATTGGGGCATCCGCTGGGGTAGCATCCGCCAGCGCGACAAGCTGCGGCCTGTGAGGCAGATCTGGTGCCAGTCGGCGGCGGTGTGGCTCGATGCGGTGCCGCTGCTGCCGGGGAGGCCGCAGGATTGAGGGCTGAAGTTCGCCGCGAAAGCCCGCCTTCGCCAAACGGCTTCGGCGCGGCAGCCTTCGCTCGCTTCGCGCTCATGACCTGCCGAGCCGTAGCTCGCGAAGCGAGCGAAGGCTGGTGGGCGGTCACGGATTCGAACCGCGGACCCTCTCGGTGTAAACGAGATGCTCTAACCAGCTGAGCTAACCGCCCAAATGCGCCTTCAAGTGCGCCTCTTTAGCGCCCCGGCGGGTATCGAAGCAAGAGCCGAGCGCGCCGCGAACTGGCTCCAATTCGCGGCCCGGTCGGGTTTTCATGCTGAACAGGAGCAGCCCTGCAGCAGCCCGCTGCAGGGCAATTCTGTTTCGTAGCGCGGATCTCGTCATCCGGCCGAGGAGGCGGCGATCATGCTCCCGGTCGCCGTGCAGCCTCGAAATCCGTCTGGTGTCAGGCTGTCTTGGTGAACATTGTCAGCACGCCGTCGGCGATGTTGATCGCGACGACTTGCGACGAACTCAACCCCTTGGCCTTGAGCACGGAGGCTGCCTGCGGTGTGGCGTCGATGGACTTCCGAAGCGACTGGATGTCTTCATCACTTGTGTGCGCCACGAGTTCATCGACTTTCGCACGCACCGACGGCTGCAATTCCTTGACGTCCACAACCTGTATGCTCCGGATCACCGTGCTGGACTGAGTGGACGGCTGTTCCTCGCCGGTTTGCGACGATGCGCCCTGTGCCTGCACCAGAGCAGGTGTTCCGAGACAGAGAGCTGCAACGATGACGGATGCCGTGAAGCTGCGCATGGCCATGCCTTTTCCAGTTTGAGGAACGGCGAACCTATCGAGGAAATCTGGTTGGCATCTGATTCCGATGTGGCCGTTCGGTGAAACCAATGCGGCCGCAATGCGCACAGATGAGACCTTGCGTCGGGTCGGGGGCGCAGAGCGCAGCTCAGTTGCAGACTTCGACGTTTGTGTATCCGCCCAAATTGCCCTTCGCCATGAGCGCTGGCGACATGCCTTCGAGGCGACACCCGGGCCGGACCGGACGGCAGCCGGCCTGTCCGCACACGATTTGTCCGCTCGATTGCGGTTTGGACGGTGCAGCTTCGGTTTTCTTGCGTTCCGTGTCCCGTGCGGGCGCGTCGTCACGCTTGGCGATCGGCTTCTTGTCCTGCACCTTCTCGCATTCGTTGTCGTCATTGACGCGGTAGCCGGCGCGACAGGTGATCTTCACGCAGGCATCGCCGTCCGCCTTGAAGCCGCGATCGCAGATCAGCGGGCAGACGCGCCCCGGCTTGGCCTTGATCGCGTCCAGCGCATCGAAGCTCGCGAGCTTGGCGTCGAACTTCGTGCCGGCATATTTGTTGAACAGCGTCAGCGAGCGTTGCGACGAGGCATTCCAGTCCCCATCCGCGGAGGCGGAGAGACAGCCGACGCGGCGCAGCTCCGACTGCACCAGCTTCGTCGTTTCCTGCGGCGACATTGTCGGCGGGGTCGAAGAGGGCGCTATCGCTGCGACCTTCTGCTCCGCGTTGGCTACGGCCTGTTTCTCCGCGCCCAGCTTGGCGGCCGTCTCGGCGGCGGCCTTGTCGTTCGCCAGCTTCTCGGCCAGCGCTTTCTCGGCGACCTGCTTCTCGGCCAGGGCCTTTGCTGCTGCCGCTTCCGCGTCCTTGCGCCGCTGCTCGGCTGCGGCCGCCTTGGCTTCCTCGACCTGCTTGGCTTTCTCGGCGGCGAGACGCTTGTCCTCGGCTGCCTTGGCCGCGGCTGCGGCCTTCTCCTGTTCGGCCTTGTTGGCGCGCTCGGCGGCGAGGCGGGCCTTCTCCTCTTCCGCCTGCCGGGCCTTGTCTGCCGTGATCGCACGGGTTTCTTCGGCGGCGATCTTGTTCAACTGGCCTTTGGCGAGATCGGTATAGAAGCCGCCCGGAAAGCGGTTGAGGAACGCTGTCCATCCGTCACGGGTCCCGAGCTGAAGCGCCAATTCGTAGTCGCGCCGGATCTCGCTGTCGGGATTTGCCTGGGGCCCGGCGACGACAGGCTTCGCCGCAATCAGCGGCACGTCGTCGCCGCCGAGCGAGCCGTAGACATAGGGCTCCTGCTTGTAGCCGGTGTTCTTGAGGACATCGTCACGGACGAAGCCGAACGCCTTGCGCAAGTCGAGGCCGGGTGTCGGCAGCCGCTCGACCAGGGCCGCGGCAAACGGGCTGTTCCTGGAGTCGCCGTCCGAGGCGGTCGAGCCGGCCTTGGCCGCGAAGGCGATCATGGTGTTCGGGCTGGTCGGCTCGACCTTGGCGAGGCCGCGACCGATGGCGCGCGCGGCCACCGTCCGCTTCATCGTCTTGGCGAACGGATTGTCGCGACAGGCATCGAGAATGACGAGGCGAAGCTGCTTGGCCGGCTCGATGGCGAACAACACCCGATCGAGCGGGAAGGCCTCGTCGAAGACGTCGGTGTCGGTCTCCAGCGCGGCGTCGGTGGGTATCAGATAATTGTTGCCGTCCAGCTCGATGCCGTGGCCCGCATAATAGATGACGGCGACGTCGGCATCGCGGGCCTTGCTGCCGAACTCGCGCAGCGCCTTGCGCATGTCGACGACGCTCAGGTCGAGCTTGACATCTACGGTGTCGAACCCGGCCTTCCTGAACATGCCGCCGACCAGCGAAGCGTCGTTCACCGGATTGGTCAGCCTCGGCACGCTCTTGTAGGCGGAATTGCCGATGACCAGAGCCACGCGCCTTTCGGCATGTGCCGGTCCGCAGCCAAGCCAGACAGTAAAAATGATCAAACCAAAAAACCGAAGCCCGCCCATCGCAGCCCCAAATCACAATGTGATCAGAGTATCCGGAGCCTTGCGGAAGGCAAGCCGACGGTCCGTGACTGATGTCACAATCTGCCGCGCTTCTCCCGTGGGGTTGACAGGCGGCGAGGGTGGTTAGCCTTCACTCCCACGCCCCGCCAGCGATCAGTCCTCAAGCCCTGCGTTGTGCCGTCACGTCATCGGCCTTGCCGTTTCCCTCACCGTCTGGGCTGTCGTTGCCATGCCGGCGGCATAGGCGGCTCCTGCGCCGAGGAGAAGCGAACAGAAGCTTGCAAACATCACGTACGAGAAGTGTTTGCGGGCCTCGTCGAGCTGGGCCGGCGTCGCCGGCCGCGCCGTCGCACCGACCGTGTCCCGTCCCGTATTGTTCGTCCAATAGGCGATGCGGGCGCTCGCTGTATATGACGGGCCGACCAGGTTGCTGGCGATGCTGGTCGCGGACACCGGCATCATCGCTGCCGCAGCCACAACGACGACAGTCGTGACCGCCCAGGCAGCCAGTGCGTGGCCGACGCGGCCGAGTCCGGACTGATCCGGCGAGTTGGCTGCCGCAACGGCACCGCCAACAAAGGCGGCAATGATTCCCGACACCGCCCACCACACGAACGCCGCCCAGCTGGCGCCAGCGGGTGCCGTTGAGGCTGTGGGAATGTCGATTGCGAGCAGACCGATGCCGAGACCGAGCATGGTCAGCAAGATCTGGACGACCAACGATGCGAACATGCCAGCCAGTACGGCCGACCATGTCCAGCCAAAAAAGGGGTTAGGTATTGCACGTGTGACCATGGCGAGATCCTCCACGAACTTCCATTTCCTGTTCCAACGCACCCTCAAATCTTCCGTTCCTGGAGCCGGAACTCCCGAGGGCCTTCGCGGCTTGGTCTATGGCAAAGCTAGAAGAGGCCGGACACCATGACACTTGGTCGAGGCGCCCTATTGTGGCTGCTAGGAATTCCGCTCCCGGTCATCCTGCTGCTGGCGCTGTTCTGGCGCTAGCTTGCGGATCGAAAGGACGGTGTAAGGAGGCGCGGCGCTCGATGGAGGCCGGCGCAGCCTAAGGTGCGGCAAGAAGAGGCGGGCACCCCATACCGGCGAGAACGGAAAAGCCCCGGACGCACCCTAGTTGATTCACACATCGCGAGCGATTCTCCAGCCGCTGAGCATGGCCTTGAGGGCCAATAGGCCCTGGAGGATCGTGATGGGGCCTGGTTTGCTGTAGTATCCTGTCCAGCCGCCGAGGCGCGCGCATACCCACGTTGCGTAGGCAAGCGAACCCGAGGGGTGCGGATTCTTTTGCCGATCGGTTTTGCCTTCAAGGGTTCGGCAAACGGCCTCCAAAGCCGGACGATCCTTAGGATCAAGCATATCGTCGAGCGGTCGGTTTGCTGCACCGTCGCGCTCTCGTACCATTTGCAGGACCTGGATCGCTGCGATCAGCGTTGCCGCGGTCAAGTTCTCGAATGGGCCGCCGTCGACCACACATACGGCTTCGATGTTGAAGCCCTTGGTCTTCATGAGACGGAACAGTTGCTCGATAGTCCAGCGCTGGCGATACAGGTGCGTGATCTGCTGCGCAGACGCCAGTGTTGTCACTTGGTGTGTCGTCAGTAGTCGCCAATGCACCGGCGGGACGTTTGCCGGAGGATCGACCTCACGCGCCTCCACCAGCGTGAGCGTGACCTCCTTCGGCAGTTTGGCCTCTTCACCTGGGCATTTGCGTCTTGGCCGCAGCAGGCTGATCTGCCGCGTTCGCAATGCCAATACGGCTTTACGTGCCATCTGGCCCGGCTTGGCCGATACGTCGATAACTTCCCGGCCAAGTTCTGGCACGTCATCGAGGCAGTTGTAGAGCGTGCCACCATCCTTCAGAGCTCGATCGTAATTGGCCCTGATCAGCAGTTCAGTCTCGACAGGTCGGCAGGCAAACTCCTCGTAAATGTCACCCTCGCGGTCGGCAACTACCGTCACACATTCCGCCCCATGAGCTGCCAACTCTGCCGCCGTGAGGGTGGCGTCGAGCCAGCGACGGCTCTCCTTATCCGCAAATGCCCGCACGGCCCGCCGGCGCTTTTTGCCGCCGACATGTTTGAGGAACGTCGCATCGACAAGCCCGAGCAATGCCCCGTCATCGGCATCTACGGCGACCATCGCGTGAAGGTTCAAACTGTCGAGCTTGCCATCGTCTCGCAGGGTCGTGGTGTCCTGGATCGCCAGAACATGGCGACCTCTGACCAGCCCTGCGGTCCGCAACCGGGCCGTGGTCACCATCTCCTCCGGGGTCACCCGCCGATTGCGAAGGAAACGCGTGATGCGGATCTCGCCAGCTCGATCCCCGCCAACCCGCCGAACACTGATCCCAGACTGACCGACGCTGATAAGGCGGGCCAACAAACGGGCACCCCTTTTTCCAGGCGCCGGTCTCCAAACCGTCCCAATCCGCCTTCCATCACTCGCTCCATCGGCACAACGCTCCGATGGATTCAGACTTCAGACGATCTGGCAAGACGCCGCCGGCCCCGAGATGTGTGAATATGCTAGGGACGCACCGGGGCTTTGCCTTAGCGACCATCAGCAGTGGCGTGATCAGTACTTCGCCACGACGGGGCCTCCGCCCCAGTTGAAGCGATAGACCAGCTGGCTGCGAACGGCATGAACCCATTTCTCGGAATCGATCGACGCTCCAACCGACAGACCCGTTGCCGTGTCGCGGATGGCGTTTGTTCCGGTGTCGAATTCAGAGAACCGATATTCAGTCTTCCAGAACAGGCCAGGCACGATCTTCAGCGCGTGTTCTTCGCCGGCGCCGATGAACCAGCCCTTGTAGGTACGCTTGTCCATAAACACGCCGCTTGGTCTCCCGAACGGCGCAGCGTTGAGGGTGAAATCGGTACGGTCGAAGCTGGCTTCGGTATAGCCGACCGAGAAATAGGTCAGGACGCTTGGGGTCGCCAGCCAGCCGAGCCGGCCGCCGCCCGCCCAGGCCGAGCTCATCTTCTCCTCGCCGACGATTCCGAAGCGAAGCGGGCTGAGCTGGCCCTCCAGGCTGCTGAAATCGTAGTCGCCAAATGCGCCGACCAGGAAAGCCGCGCCTGCCGCCGCGAACTGGTAGTCGCAGCCGCCCTGCACGGTCCCGAAGAAGCCGCGGCCCCCCGTCGTCGCTGTATCGCTGAACCGGGTTCTGGGAGGACCGTCGAGATAGCTCGTGTTGTCCTGATTCCACAGCCCATACCCGCCACCGCCGCCGATGTAGCAGCCGCTCCAGTTCGTGACGGGCGCGGGGGCCGGTGGGGCCTTCAGATAAGTTTGAGCCGCCACATCAGCGGCCGGACCGCCCGAGTTGAAGCGGTAGACCAGCTCGCTGCGAACGGTGTGGACGAACTTCTTGGAATCTTCCGAGAAGCCGATCGGCAATCCGGTTGCCGTGTCCCTGATCGCATTGGTGCCGACATCGAACTCGGAGAACCGGTATTCGGTCTTCCAGAACAGGCCCGGCAGGAAGCCTAGCGCGTACTCGGCGCCGGAGCCGATGAACCAGCCGTTGTAGGTTCGCTTGTCTTGATACAGCCCGGCTGCAACTCCGAACGGCGGGAAGTTCAAATTGAAGTCGGTACGGTCGAAGGTCGCCTCAGTGTAACCTGCCGAGACATAGGTCAGCAGGCTCGGCGTCGCCAGCCAGCCGAGACGGCCGCCGACTGCCCAGGCCGAGCTCATCTTCTCGTCGCCAACCATCGAGAAGCCGGAGGGATTGAGCCGCCCGGATAGACTGGCGAAATCATAATCGCCGAACGCTCCGATCACGAAGCGCTCGCCGGCTGCCGCAAACTGGTAGTCGCATCCCGCCTGCACCGTTCCGAAGTAGCCGCGGCCGCCGGTCGTGATTGTATCGGCATTCTGAAACCGGGGCGGACCGTCGACATAGGTGGAATTTTCCTGATTCCACATGCCGTACCCGCCACCGCCCGCGACGTAGCAACCGGTCCAATTGACGACCGCGGCAGCGACAGCCGGTGGCTTGGAGTATTTGCGTGGAAGGTCGGCAGCCACTGCCGATGCGGAAAATGTCACCAATGCGACAAGGGCGGGCGCAACTTGCTTCATTCCAATATCCCATTCCACCAAACCGCGGCTAAGCGACCGCTCGCCAGCCAAGGTCGACTCCTCGGGACAAACATACGAAGTTCGATTCAGAATGCTGTTGCAGGAAGGCTACAATCGCGGAAACTGTGCTGCTCGCATGTGCCTACCAAACCGCGAGCCGGGCTTTTCGCGACATTGCTCTTTCGGTCTCAACCCGCGCAAGCACAGCTTGCGAGCTTTGGTCTTCAACGAGACCGGATGGACGTTCAGAAGAATGTCTTTATTACCAGAGGGTTGTGACGGTGCGAAACATGCTGGCGAGGTGACGCGGCGCGTCAACACGATGTCGATGATCAGCCTTCGATTGGGGGCGGTTTGGACCGGGCGCCGGGCGCGACGCGGCAATCCGTCGCGACCTCCAAAACGCTCTCTCCCGTCCCTGGCGGTCGATCTCGGCTTTTCGACTGAACTGGCTTCTATGATACGAGCAGGGGCAGACGATGGAGCCCCGAATGGAACAACCCGCCGGACACGCAGAGAACGCCGACCAGATCGCTTATTGGAACGGCCCGAGCGGGCAGCGCTGGGCCGATCGCCATGCGGCGCAGGAGAATCTGCTCGGCCCCATTGCCGACGTGCTGATTGACCGCGCCAAGCCGAAGCCGGGCGAACGCGTTCTCGATGTCGGCTGCGGCTCCGGTGCAACGACCTTCGCCTTCGCGAAAGCGGTGGCGCCCAACGGGTTCGCGCTCGGGCTCGACGTGTCCGAGCCGATGCTGTCGCAGGCGCGTGTGCTGGCGCCGAAGGGCCTGCCGCTCGATTTCGTGCTGGCGGATGCGACGGTGTATCCGTTCGAGCCGGCGAGCTTTGATCTCCTGGTTTCGCGTTTCGGCGTCATGTTCTTCGCCGATCCGGTCGCGTCCTTCATCAACCTGCATCGCGCGCTGAAGCCGACAGGGCGGCTCGCCTTCGTCTGCTGGCGCGAGCCGAAGGAGAATCCCTGGATGATGGCGCCGCTGATGGCGGTCTATAAGCACGTGCCGAAAATGCCGCCGGTCGGGCCGGAGGAGCCGGGCCCGTTCGCCTTCGCCTCGGAAGAGCGCGTGATGCGTATCCTCAAAGGTGCAGGCTTCGTGGATGTGGCAATGGAGCCGCATAACCTCGCGATGGATATCGCGATCGGCAGCGGTCTCGATGCGGCCGTCGACGGCGCGCTTCAGATCGGCCCCGCCAGCCGCGCGCTCCAGGGCCATCCGCCGGAGACCTACGAGGCTGCCAAGGCTTCGATCCGCGAAACGCTCGCGCCGTTCCTGAAGGGGCAGAGCGTGGCGCTGCAGGGCGCGATCTGGATCGTGACCGCGAAAGGGGCTTAGCGGTGGCCAACTTGCTCCAGGAATCTCGCAATGTTTGTCATTGAAGACGAGTCGCACGCTGAATGGCAGGGCGAGTTTCGGACGAGGCAGGAGGCAATCGCGGAACTGCAGCGAAGGGCCTTGATTCCCTGGAACGAAAAACCGAACGCCGCACCGTGCACCAGCTGGGTCACTTGCGGCCGCAGATATGAGTTGGTGGAGTTCGATGATAGCGCGCTGCCGTGGAGGCAACTGTCACGCGCTTTGATACTCGAGATTTCTGCTGCCGGCGTGCAGTGGTTCACCAAGGAGCAGAGCTAGGCCAGCGCTCCGCTTCGCTGCGCTCGCAATGACGAGCGCGGATGGTCCTGTGCCCTACACCACATCATCCGGCGCCAGCGCGCAGCCATTGTCGGGATGCGTCTCGACCTGAAGCGTGGTGTGGCCGATGCGGAAGGATGTCTTGAGTAGTTGCGCCGTCTGCATCAGGAATGCGTCGTCGGTGCCGGCGGGCATGACCAAGTGGCAGGTCAGCGCCGTCTCGGTGGTCGAGATCGGCCAGACGTGGAGGTCGTGGATGGCGGCGACACCCGGCCGCGCCAGCAGGAACGCCCTGATCGCGGCGAGGTCGGTGCCTTTGGGGGCGGCCGCCATCGACATGTCGATCGAGCCGCGCAAGAGGCTGGTCGTGCTCCAGAGGATGGTGGCGCAGATGACGAGACTGGTGAGGGGATCGAGCCAGAGCCAGCCGGTCCAGACGATCAGCGCCGCCGAGACCACGACGCCGAGCGAGACCGCGGCGTCGGCGGCCATGTGCAGATAGGCGCCTTCGATGTTGATGTCGTCCTTGCGTCCCCGCGCGAACAACATGGCCGTAAAGCCGTTGATGAGGATACCGACGCCGGCGACCACCATCACCGTCACGCCGGCGATCGGCTCGGGCTGTTGCAGGCGCAGGATCGCCTCCCAGCCGATCGCGCCGGTGGCGACCAGCAGGAACACCGCGTTCGCAAGTGCTGCCAGAATCGTAGAGGCGCGCAGGCCATAGGTGAAGCGGCCGCTCGGCGCGCGCCGCGCCGCGATCGATGCACCCCAGGCCACGACGAGGCCGAGCACGTCGGAAAGGTTATGGCCGGCGTCGGCCAGCAGGGCAGTGGAGTTGCCGATATAGCCGTAGATGGCTTCGGCCACGACCAGCGCCGTGTTGAGCGAAATGCCGATCGCAAACGCCTTGCCGAAGCTGGCGGGCGCATGGACATGCCCGTGGCCATGAGCATGGCCGTGCTCATGCGAATGGCCATGATCGTGGTGATGATGTCCGTGATGGTCGTGACCGGCCACCTCTAGCGCTCCGCGGACGCTGCCAAATCAGGCGCCATTGTAGGCGTTTCGCCCGCGACGTCACGGCGGAACAGCACGTAGAGCGCCGGCAGCACCAAGAGCGTCAGCACGGTCGAGGAGATGATGCCGCCGATCACCACGGTCGCGAGCGGCCGCTGCACCTCGGCACCGGCGCCGGTGGCGAGCGCCATCGGCACGAAGCCGAGGGAGGCGACGAGCGCCGTCATCAGCACCGGGCGCAGCCGCGTCAGCGCGCCCTCGCGCACGGCATCCACGACGGAGTGCCCCTCGCTGCGCAGCCGCTCGATGAAGGCGATGATGACGAGCCCGTTGAGCACGGCGACGCCCGACAGCGCGATGAAGCCGACGCCGGCGCTGATGGATAGGGGGATGTCGCGTAGCAGCAGCGCGGCGACGCCGCCGGTCAGGGCCAGCGGCACGCCGGAGAATACCAGCGCCGCATCAGCCGCCGATCCCATGCCCATGAACAGCAGCAGGAACACCAACAGCAGCGCCACCGGCACCACGATCATCAGCCGCTTGGTCGCGGAGACCAGCTGCTCGAACTGTCCGCCCCAGCCAATCCAGTAACCCGGCGGCAGCTTGACCCTCTCGGCCACCGCCGCCTCGGCCTCGGTGACGAAGGAGCCGAGATCGCGCGCGCGGACATTGGCGGTAACGACGATGCGCCGCTTGCCGTTCTCGCGGCTGATCTGGTTGGGCCCGGGCGTCGCATCGACGGTCGCGACCGACGACAGCGGCACATAGCGTATCAGGGTGAGCGGGGAGGCGGACAGCGCGGTTCGAATGGCCGGGCCGGAGCCGGCCTCCTCACCCGGCGGCAGCGGAATCGGGATTGCGCGGATCGCCTCGAGATTGCCGCGCAGATGCTCCGGCAAGCGCACCACGATGTCGAAGCGGCGGTCGCCCTCGAACAGCTTGCCGGCCGACTTGCCGCCGACCGCGATCTCGACGATGCCCTGCACCTCGCCCACGCTGAGGCCGTAGCGGGCCAGCGCCTGGCGGTCGAGACGAACGGTAAGGATCGGCAGGCCCGCGACCTGCTCGATCTTGACGTCGCTGGCGCCGCGAATGCCGCGGATTGCGGCCTCCACCTGTTTGGCGGCGCCTTGCAGGATGTCGAGATCGTCGCCGAAGATCTTGACGCCGACGTCGGTGCGCACGCCCGAGATCAGCTCGTTGACACGGAACTGGATCGGCTGGGAGATTTCATAGGCGCTGCCGGGAATCTCGTCAGCGGCATGCTCGATGGCCTCGATCACTTCGGACTTGGTCTTGTCAGGGTCGGGCCATTCCGATCGTGGCTTCAGCATGATGTAGCCGTCGGTCTGCGCGGGCGACATCGGGTCGGTGGCGATCTCCGCGGTGCCGATGCGGGTGAAGAACTCCCTCACTTCAGGAATTTGCTTGATGCGCTTTTCCAGCGCCTTCTGAAGGTCCAGAGATTGGGTGAGGCTGGTGCCGGGAATCCGGATCGAGGCCAGCGCGACGTCGCCTTCGTCCAGGCTCGGAATGAATTCGCCGCCCATGCGCGCGGCGGCGATGCCGCTCGCAACCACGATCACGACGGCCATGATGGCGACCGCGCCCCGGTTGTCGATGGCAAAGCGGAGCAGGGGCAGATAGGCGCGCTTCGCCATCCGCATGAACAGGTTTTCGTGCTCGGACACCTTGCCGGTGACGAAGATGGCAACGGCCGCCGGCACGAAGGTGATGGAGAACAGCACGGCGGCGCCCAGCGCCATCAGCACGGTCAGCGCCATCGGCGTGAACATCTTGCCTTCGACGCCGGTCAGCGTCAGGACGGGCAGATAGACCACCGCGATGATCAGCGTTCCGAACAGGCTCGGCTTGATGACCTCGCTCGACCCGCGCAGGATCGCGCGCAGCCGTTCCGAGGTCGTCAGCAGGCCGCCTTTCTTGCGCTGGGCATCGGCCAGCATGCGCAGGCAGTTCTCGACGATGATCACCGCGCCGTCGACGATGATGCCGAAGTCGATCGCACCTAAGCTCATCAGGTTCGCGCTGACCTTGGTCTCGACCATGCCGGTGATCGTCATCGCCATGGACAGAGGAATGACGCAGGCCGTCACCAGCGCAGCGCGGATGTTGCCGAGGATCAGGAACAGCACGGCCACCACCAGCGCGGCGCCTTCCAGGAGGTTGTTCTGGACGGTGCGGATCGTGGCTTCGACCAGATCGGTGCGGTCGTAGACGGTCCGCGTCACGACGCCCTCGGGCAGCGACTTGGCGATGTCCTCGAGACGGGCTGCGACGCGGCGGGCCACGCTGCGGCTGTTCTCGCCGATCAGCAGCATGGCGGTGCCGAGAACGGTCTCCTCGCCGTTCCACGTCGCCGCGCCGTTGCGCAAATCGCGGCCTTCCGTCACGGTCGCGACATCCCTGATCCTGACGGGATTGCCGCCGCGCGAGCCGATGACGATGTCCTGAATCTCGCTGATATTGCCGACCTGACCGGGAGAGCGAACAAGGTATTGCTCGCCATTGCGCTCGATATAGCCGGCGCCGACATTGGCGTTGTTGGCGGCGAGCGCGGTCATGACGTCGCGAAAGCCGAGCCGGTAGGCCATCAGCTTGCCGGGATCCGGCAACACGTGGAATTGCCGCTCGAAGCCGCCGATAGTGTTGACCTCGATCACCCCAGGCACGTTGCGAAGCTGCGGCCGGATGATCCAGTCCTGCACGGTGCGCAGATCGGTCAGCGAATAGTCGTGACCGCCTTGCGTCTTGGCGCCCGCCTTGGCCTCGACGGTGTACATGAAGATTTCGCCGAGACCGGTCGAGACCGGCCCCATCGCCACCTCGACGCCCGCCGGAAGCTGGTCCTTCACCTGCTGGATGCGTTCGCCGACGAGCTGGCGGGCAAAATAGATATCGGTGCCGTCCTTGAAGACCACCGTCACCTGGCTGAGGCCGTAGCGCGATAGCGAGCGGGTGTAGTCGAGCTTGGGCAGGCCGCCCATCGCGGTCTCGACCGGGAAGGTGATGCGCTGCTCGGTCTCGAGCGGCGAATAGCCGGGCGCGCGGGTGTTGATCTGGACCTGGACGTTGGTGATGTCAGGCACGGCGTCGATCGGAAGGCGCTGGAAATTCCAGGCGCCGAAGGCGAGGGCGCCGAGCGCGAGTATGAGAACGAGCCAGCGCTGATGCAGCGATACGGCGATGAGACGCTCAATCATGCTCGGCCTCGCCCTTGCCCATCTCCGCCTTCACGACGAAGCTGTTCTCCGCGACGTAGTGCTCGCCGGCCGCAAGACCGGCCTTGATCTCGACGAACTTCGGATCGGAATCCCCTGTTTCGACAGGGCGCGCCTCGATCTTGTCGCCGTCCTCGCGCACGAACACGATGGTCTTGTTCTCCAGCGTCTGGATCGCGCTACGGCGCACGGCGACCGCGACGTTGCGCGCCGCGAGGATCAGCCGCGCCGTGACGAACAGGCCGGGGCGCAGGCGTCCGTCCGGGTTTGGCAGCACCACGCGCGCCAGCGCGGTCTGGGTCTCGCTCGAGCCGATCGGCGCCATGTAGGAGATCGTGCCTTTGATCTCGCCGCGGCCGTCGTCGGGATCGATCAGCACCTCGTCGTTGATGCGGACGCGCCTTAAGTCTTGCCGGTAGATCGACAGGTCAACCCAGATGGTGGAGAGATCGGCGACGACGAAGGCCGGCTTCTGCTCGGAGGCATATTCGCCGAGCGAGATCTGCCGCTCGATGATGGTGCCGGCGATCGGCGCTTTCAGCTCGTAAACTGTGAGGCTCTGGTTGCTCTCGATCGCGGCGAGCAGGTCGTCCTTGGCGACCTTGTCGCCGATGCGCTTCAGGATCGATTTGGCGAGGCCCGGGAAGCGCGGTGTCACCTGCACCACGGCTTCCTGGTTGGCGCGCAGGATGCCGTTGAAGGCGAGCGTGTCGGTCAGCGTCGCGCCCGCGGCCTCGGCGAGCGTGACCCCCGCGGCCGCCAGCTTGACGTCGGAGATGCGGATGCGGTCGGCGCCGTGCTCGTCCTGCTCGACATGGTCGTTCGGCTTCTTCTGTTCGGAATGTTCGGCATGCTCGGTGTGTGCGAGCTTGGCCGGGCCGAGCAGGGCATAGAAGTAGGCGCCGAGCGCGGCGGCAACGATGGCGATGAGAATGGTGGAGGAGGTCCTCATCGTGCGCTCTCCCGCGCCAGCGTGAAGGGATTGCCGACGAGGCCTTCGATGGTCGCGACGCCGGCATGGAAATTCTGCAGCGCCTCCTGCTCGCGCAGCCGCGCCTGCGTGACGCTGGCCTGGGCGTCGAGCACCTCGAGCAGGGTGAAGCGACCCTGGCCATAGCCTTGCGAGATCGCCTCGGATGCCTCGACGGCCTTGGGAATGGCGGTCTCGCGCAGCACCGCGAGCTCCCGCAGCGAGCCCTGGAGCGAGTCGTAGGCGCGGCCGGCGATCACGACCAGCGCGTTGCGGTTGGCCTCGCGCTCGGCACGGGTCTTGGCGAGGCTTTCCTGCGCCGAGAGGATATTACCTTGGTTCTGGTCGAACACGGGGATCGGCACCGAGAGAGTGAGGCGCACGGCATCGTCATTGGTCTCGTTGTAGTGACGCCAGCCGGCGGCGATCCGCACGTCCGGATAGGGCTTGAGCCGCGCCAGCAGCAGCTCGGCATTGCGCTGCGCGTAAACCGCGGTCCAGCGCACCAGTTGCGGATTGGCGTCGATGGCGGCGACCACCGCCTGGAACGCGGGCGGGCGTCCTGTGGTGTCGAGCCGGCCGGAGACGTCGCCGAATTTTGCGGCGGGATCGCCCATCAACACCGCAAGCTCGCGCCGGGCGCTGGCCAGCGTCGCCTTGAAGCGCTCACGATCTGCTCTCACGAGGGCGGAGGCGACCTCGGCGCGGCCGGTCTCGGCCGGCGAGGAGGCGCCGGCCTCGACGCGGCGGCGCAGAAGCGGCGTCAAACGGTCGATGGCGGCAATCTGCTCGTCGAGGATCTGAATGCGCCGCTGCGCGCCGAGCACGCTGAGGAAGGCGATCGCGGTCTCCGACAGCACCTCCAACCTGACAGCCTTGCGCTGGATCGCGGCGACCTCGATGCCGGCCGCTCCAGCGGCGATCCGCGCGTCGCGCTTGCCGAACAGCTCGAAGGCCTGGCTGATCTGAAGCGTTGTCTCGGCCGATCGCGTCCCGCGATATTTGCCGGAGCCGAATGAATCGTCCTGTTCGTAGGACAGTTCCGGATTGAGGAGGGCGCCGGCCTGGATGCGCTGGCCCGTGGCGATGCCGACGTCGCGCTCCGCCGCCGTCAGACGCGGGCTTGCGGCCAGCGCGCGCGACAACGCGCTCCGCATCGTCAAGGTCTGGGCGTGAGACGGCGCAAGCGCCATTCCGGCAACCAGACACGCCGCCGCGCACGCCAGGCGCGCGGCCATTCTCCTGCAAAACATGAAACCGACCTGTGAAGGATGAACCTAATAGGCGCGGGACGCCCGACCAATCCGTTCAGGCAAAATGTTTGGGAGGCGGGGAGTCGGTATCCGGGACAATTCCAGCGAGCCGGGGTGCAGGTCGCGGACTCGTTGCGGACACGAGCGTGACCGATGCGGTCAATGGCGCCGGCTGCGTCACCGTCAGCGAGAAGCAGCCATGGCAGTGATGGCTGCCAATGACCTTGTGGTCGCTGTGGCCCACGGCGCCGTCAAGGACCGCAGCGATCTCCGGGCCGCCGCCGGGCGTGCTGACGTCGATGTCGTGCGAGCCGTGCAGCGTGCTCGCGAGCAGATAGACAGCCGCGATCAGCACGGACAGCAGCGCGCGCCAGTTGCGCGAGCGGCAAGATCCTGAGGGCTGGCGGTTTGCGAGCACGACGTCACTCTGGTTACGGTCTGTGCTCGGCCTAGCATGGGCGCGGGAACAGTGTCGACCCGCAACATTGTTACGTCCCTGGAACAATTGCCGCAGCGGTGCGTACGTCGCCAGCGCCTTTCACTGGCGGACAACGACGCGCCGATGTGGTGGGGCCATGGCTTCGATCGTGGGGGCCGGCTCCGGAACGTCGCTGCCATCGTCAGCCTCCATGGTGATGACGGCGTGACAGCTCGCTTCCATCGCCCGTTCCAGCCATTTGATGGCTTCATCGATCCATTGGTCGTGGTGCTCGGGATCGGCGAGGGCCTTCTCCCGGAATGCATTCGCTTGATGCAGGCATGCCGTTCTGCGATCCACGCGCCTCTCCCGATCTGGAGGTTCCGCCCGATCGCATCATTGATGATCCCGGCCTTGGCGTCGTTAACATAGGACAGGGATCGCAAGCTGGCCGCAACGCGGAAAGGCCCCAGCCGGACGGACCGGCTGAGGCCTCATGTGCTCACATTCTCTATCCTTGGGACTTGAACGGATAATTCCTGACTCGCCGGTTCGTTCCGCACCTGATGCGAAATTAGGAACGTTCCTCATTGCTTCTCATTAGCGACCAAACTGTTGAGGAGGATGGGACTATGGACGGACTGATCTATCTTATCGGCTTGATCGTCGTGATCATGGCGATCCTGTCGTTCTTCGGCCTGCGCTGAGAGAACGGCAATGGAAACGCTCGTACGGGAAGACGTGATGGAGGGCGGGGTCGCAGCTGCCGACGACCGCCGGATCATCCATTGGAGCCCGGTGCTGGCCGGCGCCTTCGCCGCCGGCGCGATGTCGTTCATCCTGCTGAGCTTTGGTGTTGCCATCGGCCTTGGTGTCAGTTCGGCCTCGCCGACCTGGCGTGATGCCTCGGCGGCGCTGGCGCTGCTCTCCGGGCTGTATCTGATCATCCAGGCCATCATCAGCTTCGGCTTCGGCGGTTACATCGCCGGCCGGACAACGCGGCCGGCGCCGGCGCCGGCCAAGATCGAGGACGATGGCGAGCGGCGCGACGGCCTGCATGGCCTGATGGCCTGGGCTCTCGCAGTGCTGCTCGGCGCTGCTCTGCTCGCGCTTCTCGGCGCTGCTGCGATTGACCGTTCGCCGATGCGCAGCTCGGCAAGCAACATGTCTGCGGCCGAGCCTCTGTTGAGCTATGAGCTCGACAAGCTGTTCCGCGCGCCGCGCCGCCCGCCGAACACTGATCTGAGGGAAGCACGCGCCGAAGCAGGACGCATCCTGATGACGTCGTCCAGCCACAGCGGCGTCAGCACCGATGACCGGGCCTACCTCGTGCAACAGGTCGCCGCCGTCACGGGACTGGCGGCCCCCGACTCTGAGCGGCGGGTCAATGCGCTGATCGCAGACTCGAAGACGGCCATCAACCGCGCGCGGCGCAACTCGATCATCGTGGCGTTCTCGGTCGCTGCCGCGACCCTGATCGGCGCCGCGGTGGCCTGGGCTGCAGCCGTCGCCGGCGGCCGGCATCGTGATGGAGAACCGTTGCCGAACTGGATGGCGAGCTCAAATCGCTTCCATCGCAGTCCGCGTGCGATTCCGGTGCCGTAGGCTTTCATCACATGGCCGGGCGCAAGCCCGGCCATCCCTAGCGAGAAGCTTCAGGCCTTCTCTTCCCAGATCATCGCCAGATGCACGATGGTCTGGACTGCCTTTTCCATGTCCTGCCGGCTGACCCATTCGAGGCGCGAGTGGAAGGCGTGCTCGCCGGCAAAGATGTTGGGGCAGGGCAGGCCCATGAAGGACAGGCGCGAGCCGTCGGTGCCGCCGCGGATCGCGGTGCGCATCGGGCGCAGGCCGGCACGGCGGATCGCCTCGATGGCGTACTCCAGCACGTGCGGATGACGGTCGATCACCTGCTTCATGTTGCGATACTGCTCCTTCACCTCGAAAGTGTAAGTCGAGCGCGGATAGTCCTTCATCACCTCCTTCACGATCGTCTCGAGCAGGACTTCCTTCTCCTTCAGCCCTTCCTCGGTGAAGTCACGGACGATGAAGGAGAGCGTCGCCTGTTCCAGCGCGCCCTCGATCCCGATCGGATGCAGAAAGCCCTGCTTGCCCGAGGTCGTCTCCGGCGAGCAGCCTTCCCTAGGCAGCCGCTCGACGATGGCGGCGGCGATCTTGATCGCGTGCTCCATCTTGCCTTTGGCGTAGCCGGGATGGGCGCTGACGCCATTGATGGTGATGGTGGCGCCGTCGGCCGAGAAGGTCTCGTCCTCGACGCAGCCGGCGCTCTCGCCGTCCATGGTGTAGGCGAAATCGGCGCCCAGCTTCTTCAGGTCGACATTGTCGACGCCGCGGCCGATCTCCTCGTCCGGCGTGAACAGGATCTTGATGGTGCCGTGCTTCACATCGGGGTTGTTGAGGAAGAAATGCGCGGCATCCATGATCTCGGCGACGCCGGCCTTGTTGTCGGCCCCCAACAGCGTGGTGCCGTCGGTGGTGATGATGTCATTGCCGATCTGGTTCTTCAGCGCGGGGTGCTCATTGAAGCGGATCACCTGGCTGGTGTCGCCCGGCAGCACGATATCGCCGCCGCGATAGTTCTTCACCATTTGCGGCTTGACGTCCTTGCCGGTGACATCGGGCGAGGTGTCCATGTGCGAGCAGAAGCAGATCACCGGCACCTTCTTCTCGGTGTTGGCCGGGATCGTTCCGTAGACGTAGCCGTGGTCGTCGAGATGCGCGTCCTCAACGCCCATGGCCTTCAGCTCGGCGGCGAGCACGCGGCCGAGATCCTTCTGCTTCTTGGTCGAGGGCGAGCTCGGGGATGCCGGATCGGACTGGGTGTCGATGGTGACATAGCGCAGGAAGCGCTCGGTCACGGTATGCGAGAAGGTGAGGGACATTTCTGGTCAAACCGCCGAGTCTTTAGGGAGCAGGTCTTGGGGAAGCTGGCGGTATATCAGAAAAGCGGGCTGTGATGCGGCCAGAACGAGCTCCGATCAGGCCTAATGAATCGTAAGTGCTAGATCGCCTCTTTCAGTTCCTTCACCGGGCGGAACGCGACCTTCCTGCTGGCCTTGATGTGAATCGCTTCGCCGGTGGCAGGATTGCGGCCGGTGCGGGCGGCGCGCTTGCGGACCTGGAGGATGCCGAGGCCCACGATACGGACACGGTCGCCCTTCTTGAGGTGCTTGGTGATCAGGTCGACCATGTCGGTCAGGACGGCCTCGGCGTGTTTTTTCGATAGGTCCCGGCGCTCCGCGATGTCTGCGGCGAGGTGCTTGAGCGTGATGGTGGCGGGAGCGGCTGCCTTCTTCGCCGAATCCTTCTTCGCCGGATCCTTCTTAGCCATGACTGGCCTCCTCAATTGTCCAATGACAGGGAGTCCCTGGAAAAGCCGAGAATGCGTGGGGATCCCTCTAAGTCCTTTCAGGCGTAGACGATTCGGGCGCGGGCTGACTATGCCGAGAGTTCCCGCCGGACGCCCCGCATAGCTCGCAGAGCCGCCAAAGGCGTCGAGAAGCTCGGGCTAAGACTATGAGAGGATTGCCAAAATGGCGCGAGAGACGGGGCTCGAACCCGCGACCTCCGGCGTGACAGGCCGGCGCTCTAACCAACTGAGCTACTCCCGCGTGGTTCGCTGAACGCGCGCGGAACGAGGGGGGACTTAAAGGGGGGACATGGTGAAGTCAAGGACGTTGCGCTTCCCCAGGGCGTCCCGGCTAAGCATTGCTCTGGAAAACGAAAAAGGCCGCCCGGAGGCGGCCATTGGTGAGCTCGGAAGAGCCGTATCAGCGAATCTCCGACGTCCCCGCGCTCGTCACCACCACGGGCTTGCCGGCCTTGATCACATGGGTGGACTGGGCGGTCTGGCTGTAATCGGCATGGGTGCGGGCCGCGATCCCGAAGCCGGCCACGACGATGCCAGCCACCAGCGCCACCACCACGATCTTCAGGTGGGTCGCACGATCAGCAGAGTGAATAGAGTGGTTCATCTGAGCCTCCCGACGGGCTTTGCCGCCGTCTATGGGCGCTTGTCTTAAGGGCCATCTGTTTCCGGATGGTTTCGCGGGTTCCGCAAAATGGTTTCATCTCCCGCTTGGCGGGGCTCGTCCGGGATGGGGTGGAGGCGGCCCTTCCCAAGCTTGGCATGTCGATCCGGCGTGGGGACGCCCCGGAGGCGGCGGAAGCCAAGCTCATCTAGAACGGCCAAAGTGCTGGAGTGCTTCTAAGAGTCTTTCTAAGAAGCTTTCAATTAGGGAATTCGCGCGCGCTCACATAAGCGTCATCGCAGCGCACGTCGCCGCGGGGACCGGCGGCATGACGCTTCGAAACATGCAGCTTTGGGGTGGCGCGTTGAACAGTCTTGGAATGCTGCGGTCGGCCGTATTGGCGACCGCATCCGCTTGGGTATTGATGCCGCAGGCATCGCTCGCACAATCGTCCGCGCAGAGTGGCACGCAGAACCTACCATCGGTGACCGTCACCGCGCCGGAAGCACGCCGTCGCGCCGCGGCGCCCCCTCAGCGCCGCGCGACGCGGACCTCGGTAGAGACCCCCGCCAGGAACAGGCCGCAGCCACGGCGCGAAGTCGGCTTCGTCGAGACGCCGCGTGGCCCGGTGAATGGCTACGTCGCCGGCCGCAGTTCGTCGGGCACCAAGACCAACACGCCGATCATGGAGACGCCGCAGTCAGTGTCGGTGATCGGCGCCGAGCAGATCCGCGACCAGAAGCCGAACAAGCTCGACGAGGTCCTGCGCTACACCGCCGGCGTGCGGGCAGGGACCTTCGGAGCGGACACGCGCAACGATTGGTGGCTGATCCGCGGCTTCAAGTCCGATGACATCGGACTGTTCCTCGACGGCATGCAGCTGTTCTACACGTCCTATGCGAGCTGGCGTCTGCCGCCGTCCAACATGGAGCGCGTCGAGGTGCTGCGCGGTCCGTCCGCGGTGCTCTATGGCGGATCGAGCCCGAGCGGCATCGTCAACGTCATCAGCAAGATGCCGCCGGCCGAACCGATCCGTTACATCGAGACCGGCGTCAACAATTTCGGCAATGCCTATGTCGGCTTCGATTTCGGCGGGCCGGTCGCGACGCAGCCCCAGGACGGCAAGCTGTTCTACCGCGTCGTCGGCGAGGTCAGGAACGGTGGCACGCAGGTCGACTTCACGCCTGATAACAACTACTTCATCGCACCGTCATTCACCTGGAAGCCTGATGCCGATACGACCTTCACGGTTCTTGCATCGGCGTCGAAGACGGACACCCGCGGCATCAACTTCCTGCCGTACCAGGGCACGGTGACCAACGCGCCGTTCGGCAAGATTCCGACCAGCTTCTTCGTCGGCGACCCCAGCGTCGACAAGTTCACGCGCGAGCAGGAGATGCTAGGCTATCAGTTCGAGCGCAATCTCACTGACGATGTGACGTTCCGGCAGAACGCGCGGTTTGCGCATATCGACCTGACCTATCGCGGTTACATCGGCAACGGTTGGGACAACATCAATACAGCCACGATGGGCCGCTATAACTGGTATGCGAAGGACACCGCGAACCAGGCCAATCTCGACAACCAGCTGGAGTATCGCTTCAACACGGGGCCGGTGCGGCACACGATGCTGTTCGGAGTGGATCTCAAGGGCTATCAGATCGACGACTACCAGAACTTCAATTTCGGCACCGTCCCTTCAATCAATGTTTTCAATCCCGTCTACGGTCTCAACATTCCGCTCACGGGCGCCCCGTTCCGCAACTTCCTGATCACACAGAAGCAGGCGGGCGCTTATCTTCAGGATCAGATGAAGCTCGGCAACTTCACGCTGGTGCTGAGCGGCCGCAATGACTGGGTCGAGACGACGCAAGAAGCCCGTGACACCGGGGCCACGGTCGCCAGCCGCGACGACAGCAAGTTCAGCGGGCGGGCCGGGCTGATCTACAATTTCGACAACGGCATCGCGCCCTACGTCTCCTATGCGACCAGCTACAATCCGGTGATCGGTCTCAATGCCAGCAACCAGCTGTTCCTGCCGGAAACCGGACAACAGGCCGAGATCGGCGTGAAGGTCGCGCCAAAGGGGTTCGACGGCTACTTCACGGCCTCGGTGTTCGACCTGAAGCGTCAGAACGTGGCCACGACCGCAGGCACGCCGATCTTGCTGAACCAGACTGGCGAGGTGACCTCTCGCGGCATTGAGCTCGAAGCGGTTGCCAATGCCACGAAGGAACTCAAGCTGATCGGCGCCTTCACCGCCTATCACATCTTCAACAGCAGGGATCTCGATCCGTCGCTGGTGGGTAAGACGCCGACCAACACGCCTCAGCTTCTGGTCTCGGGCTGGGCGGACTACACCTTTAAGGATGGTCCGCTCGAAGGGTTTGGTTTCGGCGGCGGCGTACGTTACGTCGGCTCCTCCTGGGCCGACCCCGCCAACACGCTCGAGGTTCCCGCGGTGGTGCTTGGCGATCTCGCCCTTCATTACGAATGGCAGAACTGGCGCACGGCCATCAACGTGATCAACGTAACCGACAAGATCTACGTCGCGAGCTGTTCGTTCCCGACGTCCTGCTTCTACGGCGACCGCCGGCGTGTCACCGCCAGCGTCTCCTACAAGTGGTGAGAACGGGCGAGGGCAGGGCTGTCGCGGCAGGCTCAGGGAGCTTGCTCTAGGACCAACTGTTCGTGACGGTCCTTCGGCTCTGCCAGGACGACCGCTGATCTGCCGTCACGATGAGCTCACGGGCCATGCCCCCCAGCCCGAAGCTCATCCGAGCGCGGCGCGAGCGACCAACCAGCAAGTCGCCGCCGCCGCGCTCGCGGACGGTTTTGAGCTGACCGCCGACGCATTCGCCAGGCGAGCCCCGGCCCCTTCGTGGCGCATGGCTCTGTGATCGTTCGCAGCTGTGGATAGGTGTGCTTTGTTGCACCTGTCCTGATCGCGGTGGCGCCCTCAATGCCTCCTTGGCAGCACTGCTCTGGGACCCCTTGGCAAAAGGACCGTGGCAAAATATGTCATGGGGGCGGCGGCAGGGGCCTGCGCCGGTCGTTGCCTGGGTTGGACGCTCAGCCGCACCAGAAAAGCCGTACATTTTGCTCGGTCAAGGCGCGGCCGATAGCTGCCTTGGGCCCTGCGCCGCAATCTCAGAACTGCCGGCCTGCGAGACTGTGACTGCCCTTGCTGGGTCAGGCGATCTGCTCCATACCAGCCGCGGGGTGATTCCGGGATTTTCACCGTTCTGGGAGCGGCAAAGGGCCTGAAAAGAGCGTGTCTTGCGCCCATTGGTGCACTGCGCTAAGGCTCAGAATAATTCCAAATCGGACGAATCCGTGGCTGTCCCGAGGCTGCGGGAAAAAGGGCTCGTCAATGAGCGGCATTCTTCAGAACTATCTTCCACTCGTCGTCTTTATAGGCGTAGCGGGCCTCATCGGTCTCGTGTTGCTGATCGCGCCGTTCATCGTGGCGTTCCAGCAGCCGGACCCGGAAAAGCTGTCGGCCTATGAGTGCGGTTTCAACGCGTTCGACGACGCCCGCATGAAGTTCGACGTCCGCTTCTATCTGGTCGCCATCCTCTTCATCATCTTCGACCTCGAGGTGGCGTTCCTGTTTCCCTGGGCGGTGGCGTTCGGCAAGCTTGGCGCGACCGGCTTCTGGTCCATGGTGGTGTTCCTCGCCGTGCTGACGGTCGGGTTCGCCTATGAATGGAAGAAGGGAGCACTGGAATGGGATTGAACCCTGCATCGTCCACCGGTCCGGTCATCGCACCGGCCCCGAAGGGCATCCTCGATCCGTCGACCGGCAAGCCGGTCGGGGCCAATGATCCGTTCTTCCTCGAGGTCAATTCCGAGCTGTCCGACAAGGGCTTCTTCGTGGCCGCGACCGACGACCTCATCACCTGGGCGCGCACCGGCTCCTTGATGTGGATGACCTTCGGTCTCGCCTGCTGCGCGGTCGAGATGATGCAGGTGTCGATGCCGCGCTACGACGTCGAGCGCTTCGGCTTCGCCCCACGGGCCTCGCCGCGCCAGTCCGACGTGATGATCGTTGCGGGAACCCTGACCAACAAGATGGCGCCGGCGCTGCGCAAGGTCTACGACCAGATGCCGGAGCCGCGCTACGTCATCTCGATGGGCTCCTGCGCCAATGGCGGTGGCTACTACCACTATTCGTACTCGGTCGTGCGCGGCTGCGACCGCATCGTGCCGATCGACATCTACGTGCCGGGCTGCCCGCCCACGGCGGAAGCGCTGCTCTACGGCGTGCTGCTGCTGCAGAAGAAGATCCGGCGCACCGGCACCATCGAACGCTAAGGTTTTACGTCATGGACGACGCCAAGCTCGACGCCCTGGGGCAGACGATCGTTAGCGCGCTTCCGGGCGCCGCGACCGGTCACTCGGTGGCCTTCAATCAGCTCACGGTTGATGTCGAGGCCAGCAAGATCGTCGAGGTGGTTAAGTACCTCCGCGATGACCCGAACTGCCGTTTCGTCAACATCACCGACGTCACGGCGGTGGACTACCCGGATCGCGAGAAGCGCTTCGACGTGATCTACCACTTCCTGTCCCCGACCTTGAACGCGCGGATCCGGCTCAAGGCGCAGGCCGACGAGACCACGCAGGTGCCGTCGCTGATCGACGTCTTCCCCGGTGCCGACTGGTTCGAGCGCGAAGCCTACGATCTCTACGGCGTGTTCTTCGTCGGCCATCCCGACATGCGCCGCATCCTCACCGACTACGGCTTCGAGGGGCATCCGCTGCGCAAGGATTTCCCGCTCACCGGCTTCGTCGAGGTCCGCTACGACGACCAGGAGAAGCGGGTGGTGTACGAGCCTGTCCGGCTCAACCAGGAATTCCGCAAGTTCGATTTCCTCTCGCCGTGGGAAGGGGCGGACTATCCGCTTCCCGGTGACGAGAAGGCGGGGCCGAAGGTCTGATCATGAACGAGCAACCTGAAAATCTCCGCAACTTCACCATCAATTTCGGGCCGCAGCATCCTGCGGCTCACGGTGTGTTGCGTCTCGTGCTCGAATTGGACGGTGAAATCGTCGAACGCGTCGATCCGCATATCGGTCTCTTGCACCGCGGCACCGAGAAGCTGATCGAGCAGAAGACCTATCTCCAGGCGATCCCTTATTTCGACCGGCTCGACTACGTCGCGCCGATGAACCAGGAGCACGCCTTCTGCCTCGCTGCCGAAAGGCTGCTCGGCATCGAGGTGCCGCGCCGCGGCCAGCTGATCCGCGTGCTCTATTGCGAGATCGGCCGCATCCTCTCGCACCTGCTCAATGTCACCACGCAGGCGATGGACGTCGGTGCGCTGACCCCGCCGCTGTGGGGCTTCGAAGAGCGCGAGAAGCTGATGGTGTTCTACGAGCGCGCCTCGGGCAGCCGCATGCATGCGGCCTTCTTCCGCGTCGGCGGCGTACATCAGGATCTGCCGCAGAAGCTGGTCGACGACATCGAGGCCTGGTGCGATCCGTTCCTGAAGGTGGTGGACGACCTCGACCGGCTGCTCACCGCCAACCGCATCTTCAAGCAGCGCAATGTCGACATCGGCGTGGTGCCGCTGAAGGAAGCCTGGGAGTGGGGTTTCTCGGGCGTGATGGTGCGCGGCTCGGGCGCGGCCTGGGACCTGCGCAAGTCGCAGCCCTATGAGTGCTACGCCGAGATGGATTTCGACATTCCGATCGGCAAGAACGGCGACTGCTACGACCGCTACCTGATCCGCATGGAAGAGATGCGCCAGTCCGTGCGCATCATGAAGCAGTGCATCCAGAAGCTGAATGCGCCTGACGGCAAGGGCCCCGTTGTCGTCGCCGACAACAAGGTCGCCCCGCCGCGCCGCGGCGAGATGAAGCGCTCGATGGAAGCGCTGATCCATCACTTCAAGCTCTACACCGAAGGCGTCCACGTGCCGGCCGGCGAAGTCTATGCCGCAGTCGAGGCGCCCAAGGGCGAGTTCGGCGTCTATCTCGTCTCCGACGGCACCAACAAGCCCTACAAGTGCAAGATCCGCGCGCCGGGCTTTGCCCATCTGCAGGCGATGGATCACATCTGCCGCGGCCATCTGCTCGCCGACGTCTCGGCGATCCTCGGCTCGCTCGACATCGTGTTCGGAGAGGTCGATCGGTGATGGCGCAGGCGCCAATCCAGTTTGACCGCGCCTCGGGGGCCCTTGAAGGGGCCAACCTGTGGGAGCGGACGGCTGCCTTGGCGCTGGTGACGGGATCGAAGATCTCCTCGCACTTCTCGCACATGGGCTACATCGCCTGCGCCAATTTGCTGGCGAAGACGCTGCCCAGGCGCAACATCGCGATCAAGCTCAACCCCGACGCCGTGTTCGAATTCCCCTACGGCGACGGCTACTGGAGCAAGCTGCTCAACCGCTCGTACAACTATGAAGACGAGCTCGAGCTCTTGTTCGCCGACTCCATCGACGTCGACTACACGCTGCTCGATTGTGGCGCCAATTACGGCTATTGGTCGGTGCTGGTGTCGAGCAAGCCGTTCGGTGCGCACAAGGCGATCGCGATCGAGCCGTCGGGGCAGAACTATCCGAAGCTCGCCAACAATGCGCGGGTCAACGGCAACCGCTTCGAGACCATGAAATGCGCCATCGGCGCCGCCCGCGGCACCGCGCAACTGTCGGGCACCAAGCACGAGGCCTTCAGCATCGCCGGCGATCCGACTGTGGGCGGTGAAGAAGTGCCGGTCATTGCGCTCGACGATCTGATCGATGACGGCAAGGTCGCCGGCACCGGCAAGTACCTGATCAAGCTCGACGTCGAAGGCGTCGAGATCGAGGCGATCAAGGGCGGCGTCCGGCTGCTGCAGGCCGACAGCGTCATCATGTGCGAGGAGCACGGCAGCGACCGCTCGCATGCGGTGTCGCGCTACATCCTCGAGCAGACCCCGCTGAAGCTGATCGTGTTCGATCCGCGCAGCAACCGGATGGAGACCGTGACCGAGCTGTCGATCCTCGATCGCATCAAGGTCTCGACCCACGTCGGTTACAACGTTTTCGGCACCGCAAGCGCATTCTGGCAGGACAGGATCGAAGCCCTGAATGCCAAGAACCTGAGTGCGAAGTCCGCGCGCCGCATCCAGTGAGAGATTGAACAGATGTCCGTTCGCCGATTAGCACCGAAGGAAGTCCAGCCCGCGAGCTTCGCGTTCACGGAGGAGAACCTCGCATTCGCCAGGCAGCAGATCGCGAAATATCCGGCCGGACGCCAGGCTTCTGCGGTCATCGCCATCCTGTGGCGCGCGCAGGAGCAGAACGAGGGCTGGGTCTCGGAAGCCGCGATCCGCGTCATCGCCGACATGCTCGACATGCCCTATATCCGCGTGCTGGAGGTTGCGACCTTCTACACTATGTTCCAGCTCGCCCCGGTCGGCAAGAAGGCCCACGTCCAGGTCTGCGGCACGACGCCGTGCCGCCTGCGCGGCGCCGAGGATCTGATCCACGTCTGCGAGCACCGCATCCATCACGAGCCCTTCCATCTCTCCAAGGACGGCAATTTCAGCTGGGAAGAGGTGGAGTGCCTGGGCGCTTGCGTGAACGCGCCAATGGTGCTGATCGGCAAGGACACCTATGAGGACCTGACCAAGGAAAGCTTCGGCAAGGTGCTCGACGGCTTTGCTTCGGGCAATCCGCCCAAGCCCGGTCCGCAGAACGGCCGCCAATTCTCGGCGCCGATCACCGGACCGACCACGCTGAAGGAGACCACCTGATGCGTGATCTCGCTTCGTCGATAGCGCAGGGGAGCGGTGCCATGAAGAAGTGGGGCTTCATCGCGATGCACGCCGTGGTGGCGGCCGCCTTCATCTTCCTGCTGCAGCGCTTCGGCCTGAACGCATCGCTGGAATCGGCTTCGCTGTGGGCGCTGACGTTTGGCATCTGCGCCGCCGGACTTGCCTACAAGCAGTCCAATCGTTGATCGGAAAGCACTGATATGCTCGAGGACAAGGACCGCATCTTCAAGAACCTCTACGGCCTCCACGATTGGGGGCTGGAGGGTGCGCGGCGCCGCGGCGCCTGGGATGGCACCAAGAATATCATCGATAAGGGCCGCGACTGGATCATCAACGAGATGAAGGCGTCGGGCCTGCGCGGCCGCGGCGGCGCCGGCTTCCCGACCGGTCTGAAATGGTCCTTCATGCCGAAGGAATCGACCGACGGCCGGCCGAGCTATCTTGTCGTCAACGCCGACGAGTCCGAGCCCGGCACCTGCAAGGATCGCGAGATCATGCGGCATGATCCGCATCTGTTGGTCGAGGGCTGCCTGATCGCGAGCTTCGCGATGAACGCGCATGCCTGCTACATCTATGTCCGCGGCGAGTTCATCCGCGAGCGCGAGCGCCTCCAGGCCGCGATCGACCAGGCCTATGAGGCCAAGCTGATCGGCAAGGACAACGTCAACGGCTGGCCGTTCGACCTCTACGTCGCCCACGGCGCCGGCGCCTATATCTGCGGCGAGGAAACCGCTCTGCTCGAAAGCCTCGAAGGCAAGAAGGGCCAGCCGCGCCTGAAGCCGCCGTTCCCGGCCAATGTCGGTCTGTTCGGCTGCCCGACCACCGTGAATAACGTCGAGTCGATCGCCGTTGCGCCCGACATCCTGCGCCGCGGCGCAGCCTGGTTCGCCGGCATCGGCCGTCCGAACAATGTCGGCACCAAACTCTTCTGCATCTCCGGCCATGTCGAGCGGCCCTGCAATGTCGAAGAGGCCATGGGCATCCCGTTCCGCGAGCTGATCGACAAGCATTGCGGCGGCATCCGCGGCGGCTGGGACAATCTCAAGGCCGTAATCCCCGGCGGCTCGTCGGTGCGCATGGTGCCGGCCGAGCAGATCATCGACACGCCCATGGATTTCGACTCTTTGAGCAAGCTGCGCTCGGGTCTCGGCACCGCGGCCGTGATCGTGATGGACAAGTCGACCGACCTGATCCGCGCCATCGCCCGCATCTCCTATTTCTACAAGCATGAGAGCTGCGGCCAGTGCACGCCGTGCCGCGAGGGCACGGGCTGGATGTGGCGCGTGCTCACCCGCATGGCC
Organism: Bradyrhizobium sp. USDA 4354; assembly: GCF_054060315.1. Taxonomy (NCBI): domain Bacteria; kingdom Pseudomonadati; phylum Pseudomonadota; class Alphaproteobacteria; order Hyphomicrobiales; family Nitrobacteraceae; genus Bradyrhizobium; species Bradyrhizobium sp. USDA 4354. Next base: position 5,093,778 of record NZ_JBSSDC010000001.1, read on the forward strand.
GAAGGCCGCGCCCACAAGCGCGAGATCGACATGCTGCTCGAAGTGACCAAGCAGGTCGAAGGCCACACCATCTGCGCGCTCGGCGACGCGGCGGCCTGGCCGATCCAGGGCCTGATCACGCACTTCCGTCACGAGATCGAAGCGCGCATCGACCAATATTCGCATAGGGCCGACATTGACGATATCGGCGTCCGCGATCCCGTGAACATGGTCGCGGCGGAGTAAGAGACATGACCAAGCTCATCATCGACGGCAAAGAGATCGATGTCCCCGCCGAGTACACGCTGCTCCAGGCGTGCGAGGCGGCCGGCGCCGAGATTCCGCGCTTCTGCTACCACGAGCGGCTGTCGATCGCTGGCAATTGCCGGATGTGCCTCGTCGAGGTGAAGGGCGGCCCGAAGCCGGTCGCGAGCTGCGCCTGGGGCGTACGCGATTGCCGTCCGGGCCCCAAGGGCGAGCCGCCGGAGATCTCGACCCGATCGCCGATGGTGAAAAAGGCGCGCGAAGGCGTAATGGAATTCCTTCTCATCAACCATCCGCTGGATTGCCCGATCTGCGACCAGGGCGGCGAGTGCGACCTGCAGGACCAGGCGATGGGCTATGGTGTCGACACTAGCCGCTTCGCCGAGAACAAGCGCGCTGTCGAGGACAAGTACCTCGGCGCGCTGGTCAAGACCTCGATGAACCGCTGCATCCAGTGCACGCGCTGCGTCCGCTTCTCGGCGGAAGTCGCCGGCGCGCCCGAGATGGGCGCAACCGGCCGCGGCGAGGACATGGAGATCACGACCTATCTCGAGCACGCGCTGACGTCGGAATTGCAAGGCAATCTCGTCGACATCTGCCCGGTCGGCGCACTGACCTCGAAGCCCTATGCCTTCGCGGCGCGTCCCTGGGAGCTTGGCAAGACCCAGTCGATCGACGTCATGGACGGCCTGGGATCTGCGATCCGCGTGGATACCCGCGGCCGTGAGGTGATGCGTATCCTGCCGCGCATCAACGAGGCCGTGAACGAGGAATGGATCTCCGACAAGACCCGCCACATCGTCGACGGCCTGCGCACCCAGCGCCTCGACCGGCCCTATATCCGCGAAGCCGGCAAGCTGCGCGCGGCGAGCTGGCCGGAGGCCTTCGCCGCCATCGCCGCCAAGGCGGCGCGCACCGACGGCAAGCGCATCGGCGCGATCGCGGGTGACCTCGCCGGCGTCGAGGAGATGTTCGCGCTGAAGGATCTCTTGGCCAAATACGGCTCGACCAATCTGGCGGTTCAGGGCGGCGATGCCTTCGATCCCGCACTCGGCCGCGGCTCCTACATCTTCAATCCGACGCTCGCAGGTGTCGAGCAGGCCGATGCGCTGCTCATCATCGGCGCCAATCCGCGGAAAGAGGCGGCCGTGTTCAACGCCCGCATCCGCAAGCGCTGGCGTGCCGGCGGCTTCAAGGTCGGCGTGATCGGCGCCAAAGCCGACCTGACTTATGATTACGATCACCTCGGCGCAGGCACCGAGACGCTCAGTGAGCTCGCGGCCGGCAAGCACTCCTTCATGGATGTGTTGAAGAACGCCAAGCACCCGATCATTCTGGTCGGCGCCGGTGCGGCCGCCCGTCACGACGGCGCCGCCATTCTGGCCGCCGCCGCCAAGCTCGCGCTCAATGTCGGCGCGGTCAAGGACGGCTGGAACGGCTTTGGCGTGCTGCACGAGACCGCTTCGCGCGTCGGTGCGCTCGATATCGGCTTCTCGGCAACGAGCGGAGGCCTGAACGCCGCGCAGATGACGACGTTCGGCACGCTGGACTTGCTGTTCCTGCTCGGGGCCGACGAGATCAAGGTACCGGACGGCACCTTCGTCGTCTATGTCGGCACCCATGGCGACCGCGGCGCCCATCGCGCCGACGTGATCCTGCCGGCCGCCGCCTACACCGAGAAGTCCGCGATCTACGTCAACACCGAAGGCCGCGTGCAGATGACCGGCCGCGCTGCGTTCCCGCCGGGCGAAGCCCGCGAGGACTGGGCGATCATTCGCGCGCTGTCGGAGGCGCTCGGCAAGAAGCTCGGCTACGATTCGCTCGCGGCGCTGCGCCAGGCGATGTTCAAGGCCGTGCCGCATCTGATCCGTCTCGGCCAGATCGAGGCCGGCTCCGCCGACCAGATCAAGAAGCTTGCAGGGAAGGGCGGCTCGCCGGAAAAGGCGCCGTTCAAGCCCCTGGTCGAGGACTTCTACCTGACCAACCCAATCGCGCGTGCGTCCGCCGTGATGGCGGAATGTTCGCGCCTCGCCTCCGGGCACATGCTGACCGCAGCGGAGTGAGCGTGATCTGATGGAATTCTTCGAAAGCGCATTCTGGACCGGCTTCCTCTGGCCGCTGATCATCATGGTCGCGCAGAGCGTCTTGGTGCTCGTGGTCCTCCTGGTCGCGATCGCCTATATCCTGCTTGCCGATCGCAAGATCTGGGCGGCGGTGCAGATCCGCCGCGGCCCGAACGTGGTCGGCCCGTGGGGCCTGCTGCAGTCCTTCGCGGACCTGCTCAAGTTCGTGCTGAAGGAGCCGATCATCCCGGCGGGCGCCAACAAGGGCGTGTTCCTGCTGGCGCCGCTGGTGTCCTGCGTGCTCGCGCTCGCCGCCTGGGCGGTGATCCCGACCAATCTCGGCTGGGTGATCTCCGACATCAATGTCGGCGTCCTCTTCATCTTCGCGATCTCGTCGCTGTCGATCTACGGCATCATCATGGCGGGATGGTCGTCGAACTCGAAATACCCGTTCCTGGCCGCGCTGCGCTCAGCGGCGCAGATGGTGTCCTACGAAGTCTCGATCGGCTTCGTCATCATCACCGTGTTGCTTTGTGCCGGCACGCTGAACCTGTCGGCCGTGGTCGAGGCCCAGCATGCGCGCGGCCTTGCCAGCCTGATCGGGCTGCCGCAGCTCACGATCCTGAACTGGTACGTCTGGCCGCTGTTCCCGATGTTCGTGGTGTTCTACGTCTCGGCACTGGCGGAAACCAACCGTCCGCCCTTCGACCTCGTCGAGGCGGAATCCGAGCTCGTCGCCGGCTTCATGGTGGAGTACGGCTCGACTCCATATCTGCTGTTCATGCTCGGCGAGTATGTCGCGATCGTCACGATGTGTGCGCTGGCGACCATCCTGTTCCTCGGGGGCTGGCTGCCGCCGGTAGACCTGCCGCCCTTCAACTGGGTGCCGGGGATCATCTGGTTCTCGCTGAAACTCTTCTTCATGTTCTTCCTGTTCGCGATGGCAAAGGCGATCGTGCCGCGCTACCGCTACGATCAACTGATGCGCCTCGGCTGGAAGGTGTTCCTGCCGCTGTCGCTGGCGATGGTGATCGTGGTGGCCGGCGTGCTGCATTTCGCCGGCATCGCGCCGAAGTGAGGGCCGTCATGGGTATCAACGTCAACGCCACTGCACGCTCGCTTCTGTTGTCGGAATTCGTCTCGGCGTTCTTCCTCGCCATGCGCTATTTCTTCCAGCCGAAGCCGACGCTGAACTATCCGTTCGAGAAGGGGCCGATCTCACCGCGCTTCCGCGGCGAGCACGCGCTGCGCCGTTATCCGAACGGCGAAGAGCGCTGCATCGCCTGCAAGCTGTGCGAGGCGGTCTGCCCGGCGCAGGCCATCACCATCGAGGCCGGCCCGCGCCGCAACGACGGCACTCGCCGCACCGTGCGCTACGACATTGACATGGTGAAGTGCATCTATTGCGGCCTCTGCCAGGAGGCCTGTCCGGTCGATGCCATCGTCGAAGGCCCGAACTTCGAGTTCGCGACCGAGACCCGCGAGGAGCTCTATTATGACAAGGCCAAGCTGCTCGCCAACGGCGATCGCTGGGAACGCGAGATCGCGAAAGCGATCGAGCTCGACGCGCCGTACCGGTGAGGTGAGGGCATGATCCTTCCCGCGCTGTTCTTTTATCTCTTCGCCGGCGTCTGTGTCGCTTCGGCCGTGATGGTGATTGTCTCGCGCAATCCCGTGCACTCCGTGCTGTACCTGATCCTGGCCTTCGTCAACGCTTCCGGCCTGTTCGTGCTGATGGGTGCCGAGTTCCTCGGCATGATGTTGATCGTCGTCTATGTCGGCGCGGTCGCGGTGCTGTTCCTGTTCGTGATCATGATGCTCGACGTCGACTTCCTCGAGCTGCGCGAGGGCTTCATCGAGTACCTGCCGGTGGGCCTCGTGATCGGCGGCATCTTCCTGTTCGAGCTGCTGCTCACCGTCGGCTTCTGGGTCATCAACCCCGGCGTCTCCAAGACGATCACGGCGGCGATCCCGGCCAACGTCTCCAACACCGAGGCGCTCGGGCTCGTGCTCTATACGAAGTACATCCACTACTTCCAGCTCGCCGGCATGGTGCTGCTGGTTGCGATGATCGGTGCGATCGTGCTGACGCTGCGGCATAAGGCGAAGGTCAAGCGGCAGGACATCAACGTTCAGAACGCACGCACGCCCGACATGGCGATGGCGATGCGTAAGGTGGCGTCGGGGCAGGGGCTCTCGGACGCCGATGCTGCGGAGTGGGTGAAATGACGATCGGCCTCGGGCACTATCTGGCGGTCGGCGCGATCCTGTTCACGCTTGGCATCCTCGGCATCTTCCTGAACCGCAAGAACATCATCGTCATCCTGATGTCGATCGAGCTGATCCTGCTCTCGGTCAACATCAACCTCGTGGCGTTCTCGACCTTCCTCGGCGACATCGTCGGCCAGGTCTTCGCGCTGCTGGTGCTGACGGTTGCGGCTGCGGAAGCCGCGATCGGTCTCGCCATCCTGGTGGTCTATTTCCGCAACCGCGGCTCGATCGCGGTTGAGGACGTCAATCTGATGAAGGGCTGAGCTCTCCAATGGTTCAGGCAATCGTTTTCCTGCCTCTGCTGGGCGCCATTCTGGCCGGCCTGATCGCGCTTGTGGGCGCTCATGCCCGAAATCCTTCGGGCGACGAGCTCGAGCATCACGGCGATCACGGTCACGCGCATGCTCATGCGTCCGATGCGATCAATGAGGATGCATCGGTCATCCACGAGACCCACCACGAGCCCGGCGACGGTCACGACGGCCACGGCCCGGCTGAGCCGCCGGCGGCTGGCTCGCGCGGCGCCGAGCTGATCACCACGGCGCTTTTGTTCGTCTCGGCCGCACTGTCCTGGATGACCCTGGTCGATGTCGGCTTCATGCACCATGACGCCCGCATCCAGCTGCTGCCCTGGATCTTCTCGGGCGACCTCCAGGTCTGGTGGACCTTGCGCGTCGACACGCTCACCGCCGTGATGCTGGTGGTGGTCACGACCGTGTCCTCGCTCGTGCACCTCTATTCCATCGGCTACATGGACGAGGATCCGAACCGGCCGCGTTTTTTCGGCTATCTCTCGCTGTTCACCTTCGCCATGCTGATGCTGGTGACGGCTGACAACCTGGTGCAGCTGTTCTTCGGCTGGGAAGGCGTGGGTCTCGCCAGTTATCTGCTGATCGGCTTCTGGTACCAGCGGCCCTCGGCGAACGCCGCCGCGATCAAGGCCTTCGTGGTCAACCGCGTCGGCGATTTCGGCTTCGCGCTCGGCATCTTCGCGATTTTCATGCTGGTCGGCTCGACCGATTTCGAGACCATCTTCCATGCCGCACCTGGCCTCACCGGCAAGACCATCAACTTCCTCGGCTGGCACGCCGACGCGCTGACCCTGACCTGTCTCCTCTTGTTCATGGGTGCGATGGGCAAGTCGGCGCAGTTCCTGCTGCACACCTGGTTGCCGGACGCGATGGAAGGCCCGACCCCGGTGTCGGCGCTGATCCACGCCGCGACCATGGTCACCGCCGGCGTGTTCATGGTGGCGCGGCTGTCGCCGCTGTTCGAGCTCGCCCCGAATGCGCAGGCCGTCGTGATGTTCTTCGGCGCGACCACTGCGTTCTTCGCGGCTACGATCGGCCTCGTCCAGAACGACATCAAGCGCATCGTCGCGTACTCGACCTGTTCACAGCTCGGCTACATGTTCGTCGCGATGGGAGCAGGGGCCTATTCGGTCGGCATGTTCCATTTGTTCACGCACGCCTTCTTCAAGGCGCTGCTGTTCCTGGGCTCCGGCTCGGTGATCTACGCGATGCACCACGAGCAGGACATCCGCAACATGGGCGGCCTCTGGAAGAAGATACCCTACACCTATGCGGTGATGGTGGTCGGCACGCTGGCGCTGACCGGCTTCCCGCTCACCGCCGGCTATTTCTCCAAGGACGCGATCATCGAGTCCGCCTACGCCGCGCACAATCCGTTCGCGATGTACGGCTTCCTGATGACGGTCGTCGCAGCCGGCCTGACCTCGTTCTACTCCTGGCGCCTGATCTTCAAGACCTTCCACGGCGAGCCGCATGACGAGCATCACTACGAGGCTGCGCATGAGGCTCCGATCTGGATGCTGATCCCGATCGGCGTCCTCGCGGTCGGCTCGATCCTGGCCGGTTTCCCGTTCAAGGAGCTGTTCGCCGGTCACGGCATCGAGGAGTTCTTCCGCGAGTCCGTGAAGATGAACCCGCACATCATCGAGGAGATGCACCACATCCCCGCGACCATCGCCTTCCTGCCGACGGTGATGATGGTGGTGGGCTTCCTGGTCTCGTACCTGTTCTATATCCAGCGGCCCTACATCCCGGTCCAACTCGCCAAAGAGCAGCCGGGGCTATACCAATTCCTGCTCAACAAATGGTACTTCGACGAACTCTACGACGTCATCTTCGTTCGTCCGGCGAAGTGGATCGGCTACCAGCTCTGGAAGAAGGGCGACGGCTTCATCATCGATGGCTTCGGCCCCGACGGCGTCTCCGCTCGCGTGCTGGACGTCACCCGCAACGTCGTGAAGATCCAGACCGGCTATCTCTATCATTATGCATTCGCCATGCTGATCGGCGCGGCCGGCCTGATCACCTGGTTCATGTTCGGCTTTGGAGGCCAGTAAATGACAACCTGGCCCATTCTTTCGGTCACCACGTTCCTGCCGGTGGTCGGCGCGCTGATCGTCTATCTCAGCCGCGGCGATGACGAGGCGGCGAGGCGCAATTCGCGCTGGATCGCGCTCTGGACCACGCTGATCACCTTCGCGGTGTCGGTGATCCTGGTCATGCGCTTCGATCCCGCAAACCCCGACTTCCAATTCGTCGAAAAGGCGAACTGGCTCGCCACCGGCATCACCTATCATATGGGCGTCGACGGCATTTCGCTGCCCTTCGTGATCCTGACCACCGCCCTGATGCCGTTTTGCATCATCGCGAGCTGGAAGGTCACGAGCCGGGTCCGCGAATACATGATGGCCTTCCTGATCCTGGAAACGCTGATGGTCGGCACCTTCTCCGCGCTCGACCTCGTGCTGTTCTACCTGTTCTTCGAGGGCGGCCTGATCCCGATGTTCCTGATCATCGGTGTCTGGGGCGGCCCGCGCCGGGTCTACGCGTCCTTCAAGTTCTTCCTCTACACGCTGCTCGGCTCGGTCTTGATGTTGCTCGCCATCATGGCGCTGTACTGGAACGGCAACACCACCGACATCCCGACCCTGATGCACACCGCCGTGCCGCGGTCGCTTCAGACCTGGGCCTGGCTCGCCTTCTTCGCCTCCTTTGCGGTGAAGATGCCGATGTGGCCGGTGCACACTTGGCTCCCCGACGCGCATGTCGAGGCGCCGACCGCGGGCTCCGTGGTCCTCGCTGCGATCCTGCTGAAGATGGGCGGCTACGGCTTCCTGCGCTTCTCGCTGCCGATGTTCCCGCTGGCCTCGCACGACTTCGCGCCGCTGATCTTCACGCTGTCTGCCATCGCCATCATCTACACCTCGCTGGTGGCCCTGATGCAGGAGGACATGAAGAAGCTGATCGCATACTCGTCAGTGGCGCATATGGGCTTCGTCACCATGGGTATCTTCGCCGGCACAATGCAGGGCGTCGCCGGCGGCGTGTTCCAGATGATCTCGCACGGCATCGTCTCCGGCGCGCTGTTCCTCTGCGTCGGCATCGTCTACGACCGCCTGCACACCCGCGAGATCGCTGCCTATGGCGGCCTCGTCAACCGGATGCCGCTCTACGCGATGACCTTCATGGTCTTCACCATGGCCAATGTCGGTCTGCCCGGCACGAGCGGCTTCGTCGGCGAGTTCATGACGCTGCTCGGCACCTTCAAGGTCTCGATCCCGACCGCGTTCTTCGCCAGCTTCGGCGTGATCCTGTCGGCGGCTTACGCGCTGTGGCTCTACCGCAAGGTCGTGTTCGGGGCGCTGGTCAAGCCGTCGCTGATGAGCATGAAGGATCTCACCTTCCGGGAGTGTCTGACGCTGTTTCCGATGATCGCGCTGACGATCCTGTTCGGCGTCTGGCCGAAGCCGGTGCTCGACATGTCGGCCGCCTCGGTCCAGCAACTCGTCAACAATTACAATACCGCCGTGACGGCCGTGAAGGCCGCCGCACTGCTCCAGTGATCGGGCAGGTCAGGATATCGCCATGAGCTTTTCGACTGCAGGTTATCAACTGGCGCCGGTGCTGCCCGAGCTCGTGCTCGCGGTCGGCGCCATGGCGCTTCTGATGCTGGGAGCCTATCGCGGGCAGGAGACGACCAGGACGGTCACCTCCCTGGCGGTGGTGCTGCTCATCGTGGTCGGCGCGCTCGTCTACATGCAGCCCGCGGGCAAGCAGGTGACCTTCGGCGGCAGCTTCATCGTCGACGACTTCGCCCGCTTCATGAAGATCCTGGCCTTGATCGGCTCGGCCGTGACGCTGGTCCTGTCGACCGAGTTCCTGTCCGATCCGTCGCGCCGCATCTTCGAGTATGCCATCCTGGTGCTGCTCTCGACGCTCGGCATGATGGTGCTGATCTCGGCCGGCGACCTGATCTCGCTCTATCTCGGCCTCGAATTGATGTCGCTCGCGCTCTACGTCGTGGCGGCCTCGAATCGCGACAACGCCAAGTCGACCGAAGCCGGCTTGAAGTATTTCGTGCTCGGCGCGCTGTCCTCGGGCATGCTGCTGTATGGCGCCTCGCTGATCTACGGCTTCACCGGCACGGTCAGCTTTACCGGCATCGCCTCGGCCGTAACGGTCGCGAATATCGGCCTCGTGTTCGGCCTGGTCTTCCTGCTTGCCGGCCTCTGCTTCAAGATCTCGGTGGTGCCGTTCCATATGTGGACGCCGGACGTGTATGAGGGCGCGCCGACCCCGGTCACCGCCTTCTTCGCCTCGGCGCCGAAGGTGGCCGCGCTCGCCGTCTTCACCCGCGTCACGCTGACGGCATTCCCCGGCATCGTCTCGCAGTGGCAGCAGATCCTGGTGTTCGTGGCTATCGCCTCGATGGCGCTCGGCGCATTCGCGGCGATCGGCCAGAGCAACATCAAGCGCCTGATGGCCTATTCCTCCATCGGCCACATGGGCTTCGCGCTGGTCGGCCTGGCCTCCGGCACGGTCGAGGGTGCACAGGGCGTCTTGATGTACATCGTGATCTATGTCGCGATGACGCTCGGCTCGTTCTCGATCATCCTTGCCATGAAGCGCAACGGCCAGGCCGTGGAGCAGATCAGCGATTTCGCCGGCCTGTCGCGCACCAATCCGCTGCTCGCCTTCATGTTCGCGATGCTGCTGTTCTCGCTCGCCGGCATTCCGCCGCTCGCCGGCTTCTTCGCGAAGTGGTACGTCTTCGTCGCCGCCATCAAGGCCAACCTGTTCACGCTCGCCGTCATCGGCGTGCTGACTAGCGTCGTGGGCGCCTACTACTATCTGGCCATCGTCAAGACGATGTACTTCGACGAGCCGGCCGGCCAGGTCGATCCGGTGCGCATCGAGGTGCGGACGGTGCTGGCGGTCGCGGGTGTGTTCAACATCCTGTTTGCGCTGTTCGCAGGCCCCGTGGTGAGCGTCGCCTCCGCCGCGGCAAAGTCGCTGTTCTAGGATGGCCTTCGCGCTCGGTCCTCGCGCATCGTCGGCGGGCTACAAGCTCGCCGCGTTCGAACGGACCGGCTCGACCAATACCGAGGCGATCGAGCACGCCCGGGCCGGCGAACGCGGCCCGATGTGGTTCGTCACGTCAGAGCAGACCGCCGGCCGCGGCCGCCGCCAGCGCGCCTGGATCGCGCCAAGAGGCAATCTCGCTGCCAGCATCCTCGAAGTGATGGATGTCGCCCCCGCCGTCGCCGCCACGCTCGGCTTTGCCGCCGGGCTGGCGGAGGAGGCGGCGCTGGAGAAGGTGAGCCTCGAGGCCGCGCTCCGCCTCGGCGAAGGGCGCCCCCGCTACGCCCTCAAATGGCCGAACGACGTGCTCGCCGCCGGCAAGAAGCTGGTCGGCATTGGCCTTGAGGCCGAGGCCGTGAGCAACGGCCTCGCCGTCGTCGCCGGCATCGGCACCAACGTCGTTGCCGCGCCCGAGGGCACTCCGACGCCCGCGGTGTCGCTGGCCGCCCTCGGCGTCCAGATCAGCGCGGAGGAGCTGTTCTCGGCCCTTTCGGATGCCTGGGTCGAGTTCCGCGGCATCTGGGACAATGGCCGCGGCTTTGCCGAGATCCGCAAGCTTTGGCTGGAGCGCGCCGCGGGTCTAGGCGAGAAGGTGGCGATCCACACGGGAACGATGACGCTGGAAGGCATTTTTGACACCATCGACGACACTGGCTGCCTGATCGTCCGCACCGCCGAGGGCCGCCTTGTGCCGGTCGCCGCAGGCGAGGTGTTCTTCGGCCCTGTCGCCTCCGTGGGAGCTGCGTGATGGCAAGGCCCGACGAACTGGTGTTTGCGCCGCTCGGCGGCGTCGGCGAGATCGGCATGAACCTGTCGATCTACGGCCTCGGAAACCGCCACCAGCGTGCCTGGCTCGCGGTCGATCTCGGTGTCTCCTTCGGCGACGAGGAGCATCTGCCCGGCATCGACCTGATCATGCCCGACATCTCCTTCCTGGAGAAGGAACGCAAGAACCTCATGGGCCTGGTTTTGACCCACGCCCATGAGGACCATTTCGGCGCCATCATCGATCTCTGGCCGAAGCTGAAATGCCCGATCTACGCCACCAAGTTCAGCGCCGCGCTGTTCGAGGCCAAATGCGCCGCCGAGCGCAATGCGCCCGAGATTCCGGTCACGGTGGTGTCATCAGGCGGCCGCGTCGATATCGGCCCGTTCAACGTCGAGTTCATCCCCGTCGCGCATTCGATTCCGGAGGCGCACGCGCTGGCGATCCACACCGAAGCCGGCATCGTGCTGCACACCGGCGACTGGAAGATCGACCCGACGCCGACGCTCGGGGCTCCGACCGACGAGAAGCGGCTGCGCGAATTGGGCGAGCAGGGCGTGCTCGCCTTGATCGGCGATTCCACCAACGCCGTGCGCGACGGCCGCTCGCCCTCGGAGGCCGAGGTGGCCAAAACCATCATCGACCTCGTGAAGGCCGCCAAGGGCCGCGTCGCGGTCACGACCTTCGCTTCCAACGTCGCCCGCGTCAAAGCCGTCGCCGACGCCGCCAGGGCCGCGGACCGCGAGGTCGTCGTGGTCGGGCGCGCCATGGAGCGCGTGGTGCAGGTCGCGCGCGAGACCGGCTATCTCGACGGCGTGCAGAATTTCCGCTCGCCCGAGGTCTATGGCCACCTGCCGCAGGATAAGGTACTGGCGCTGTGCACCGGCAGCCAGGGCGAGCCGCGCGCGGCGCTGGCGCGCATCGCCAATGACGATCATCCCGAGATCACGCTCAATCGCGGCGACAGCGTCATCTTCTCGTCGCGCACCATTCCCGGCAATGAGAAGGCTGTCAGCTCGATCATCAACAATCTGGTGCTCCAGGGCGTCGAAATCATCACCGACCGCGATGCTCTGGTCCACGTCTCCGGCCATCCCCGCCGCGACGAGCTGCGCGATTTGATCTCCTGGGTGAAGCCGCAGCTCCTGATCCCGGTTCACGGCGAGGCCCTGCATCTGCACGAGCATGCAAAGCTCGCCCGCGCCGCCGGCGTGCCGCGCGTGCTGGTCTGCCGCAACGGCGATCTCGTCAAGCTCGGCCCCGGCGATCCCGGCATCGTCGGCGAGGTGCCGTCGGGCCGGCTCTACAAGGACGGCACGATCCTGGAGGACTCCAAGTCCCGCGCCGTCGTGGAGCGGCGCCGCATGGGCTTTTCCGGTTGCGCCTTCGTCGCCATCGCCATGACCGGGCAGGGTGAGCTGGCCGACGATCCCGAGGTCGATCTGGTCGGCATCCCCGAGAAGAACAGGGCCGGCGAACTCTTCGATGACATCGTCTTCGATGCCGTGATGTCGACCATCGAAGGCCTGCCGAGGGCGCGTCGCCGCGATCCGGACGCTCTGGCCGAGTCGGTGCGACGCGCTGTCCGGGCTGTGATCAACGAACATTGGGGCAAAAAGCCCCCCTGTCTGGTACACGTACTGACAGTTTAACGGGAGAGAACCATGCTGGGTCGCCTCAACCACGTCGCGATCGCGACCAAGGACGCGGTCAAAGCCGCGAAGATCTACGGTGCGGCATTCGGCGCGCAAATTTCCGAAGCCGTGCCGCTGCCCGAGCACGGCGTCACCACCGTGTTCGCGACCCTGCCCAACACCAAGATTGAGTTCATCGAGCCGCTCGGTGAATCCTCCCCGATCGCGAAGTTCCTCGAACGCAATGCCGACGGCGGCATCCACCATGTCTGCTACGAGGTCGTCGACATCATCGTCTCGCGCGACACGCTGGTGAAGGAGGGCGCGCGGGTGCTCGGCGACGGCGTGCCGAAGATCGGTGCCCACGGCAAGCCGGTGCTGTTCCTGCATCCGAAGGACTTTTCCGGCGCGCTGGTCGAGATCGAGCAGGCGTAAGGCCGTCCCATGGCCATCCAGATCTCGACCGCGATTGCGATCTACTTCGTCATCTGGTGGGTCGCGCTGTTCCTGACGCTGCCGTTCTGCGTGCGCAGCCAGCACGAGGACGGCGTCGGCGCACCCGGCACCGACCCCGGCGCGCCGATCCTGACGCGGATGGGGCGCAAGCTGATCTGGACCACGATCATCTCGGCGGTGATCTACGGCCTCGGCGTCGCAGCCTATCATGCCGGCTATCTCTCGATCGAGCGCCTGTCGAAGATGATGGGAATGCCGTTCTAGGGGGTAAGGAACGAAGGATATCAACCAAGCTCGTCATTGCGAGCGGAGCGAAGCAATCCAGTATCCCTCCGCGGAAAGACTCTGGATTGCTTCGCTGCGCTCGCAATGACGCCGGAGATAGTTTGCCTATTGAAACAAAGTTGGGGGAAAACGAATGACTTTTCAGCGTCTCGTCATTGCGCTTCTGGTGCTGATCGTCGCCGGTCTTGGTGCCATCGGCTATGTCGAATGGAAGATGGCCGTGCAGGTGCGCACCCTGAAGGCGTTCGTCGAGGGCTATGTCTTCAACGAGGCGGTGCTGGCCTGCGAGCAGGCCAAGAGCTCGACACCGTTCAAATGGAACGGCGGCAAGAGCACCTCGGTGATCGGCCTGAACTCGGTCAAAACAGACAAATACACCGTCAGCGCCAGCTACACGCTGGTGGCGGACCTCGTTTATTGCGATTACGATCCCATCAAAAGAAAGGCCGAGATCGGCTCGAGCTTCCTGGAGCGGGAGTAACGATCCGGCCCATACAGATGGGATGGGATCGTCATGACCGGGGACCGGGCAGGGGACTATCGGATTCTGCATGAGGCGGCCTTGCGGGATTATCTCGCGGGCCTTCCGGACCTGAAGGGGCGGCTTGGCGGCGAGCCCGCCTCCTGGCGGATCACCGAGGTCGGCGACGGTAATCTCAATCTCGTCTTCATCGTCAAGGGCGACAGCGGCGGCATCGCCGTGAAGCAGGCGCTGCCCTATGTCCGTCTCGTCGGCGAAAGCTGGCCGCTGCCGTTGTCGCGGGCCCATTACGAATATCTCGCTCTGTCGCGGCAGGCCCAGCTCGCTCCGGGCCTCGTACCGGCCGTGCTGCATCACAATGAAGCCTTGGCGCTCACGGTGATGGAGCTGCTCGAACCCCACATCATCATGCGCAAGGGGCTGGTGGCGGCAACGCGCTATCCGCGCTTCGTGGACGATATCACCACCTTCATGGCGCAGACGCTGTTCTTCACCTCCGACCTCGCGCTGTCAGCGGCCGAGAAGAAGGAGGGGATCGCCGCTTTCGCCGGCAACCACGCACTGTGCAAGATCACAGAGGATTTGATCTTCACCGATCCCTACCGCATCGCCGAACAGAACCGCTGGACCGCGCCGTATCTCGACGGCCTGGCCGCGAGCTTGCGCGACGACATGGACCTGCACGTCGCCATCTCCCGGCTGAAGCTGAAATTCATGGCAAGCCCGGAAGCGCTGATCCATGGCGATCTCCACACCGGCTCGATCATGGTGACGGAGAACGAGACGCGGGTGATCGATCCCGAATTCGCGTTCTACGGCCCGATGGGGTTCGATGTCGGCGCCGTGCTGGCGAACCTGCTGATGGCCTATTTCGCCTCCGCCGGGCACGAGCGCGCGCCGGGCGAGCGAAGGGGCTTCGAGGTGTGGGTGCTGGAGACCGTCGAGCAAGTCTGGACCAAGTTCGCCGGCAAATTCCTCGACCTCTGGCGGATGGGAGGCACCGGCGATGCCTATCCCCTCTCGCTCTTCGCCGGCGAGCAGGGTGCCGCGCGGCTGGAGGCCGAGCGACAAAGCTATATGCAGCGCCTGTTCGCGGACACCGTCGGCTTCGCAGCTGCGAAAATCATCCGCCGCATTTTCGGCCTTGCGCACAACATCGATTTCGAGCTGATCGAGGACCCGCGGACACGTGCCATCAGCGAAGCTCGCGCCGTGCGGCTGGCGCGGATCATGATGGTGGAGACGGCGGCATTTCCAGCCATTGTCGACGTCACCGGGGCCGCGCGGAAACTGCGCGATTGGCAGCCGGAGCTATCCGGCTGAGAGCCTCATGGTGAGGAATGCGCCTTCGCACTCCGTCATTGCGAGCGCAGCGAAGCAAATCCAGACTGCCGCTGGGAAAGATTCTGGATTGCTTTGCTGCTCTCGCAATCGACGAGGTGAGAGACGCTGGGCGTCAATAGAGCCGTATGGGAAGCGGCGCGCCCTCCCGGCTGACCAACAGACCCCAGGTCTCGTTGGCCGCGACCTCAAACTCGCGGTTCTGCGCCGCGCCACCCTCGAGCCTGAGCGTGACCTTGTACTTGCCAGGCGACAGATCGATCTTTTGGCTGTCGGGCAATTTGCCTGCGTCGCTGTCGGAGTGGGCCAGTTCCTCTCCGGCATGCGCCGCCAGCTTGACGGTTCGCCCGTTGACGGTGATATCTGCGGCCTCATCCGCCTTGTTGCCGAGCATCAGCCTCACTTGCCCCGGCTTCGGCAGAATGGCGGCCGTAGCGACCGCCGGCTTGCGCAGCGAAAGGTCGGCGATGGTCGTGTTGTGCTGACGGGTCAGCCGGAGCAACACCGGTCCATCAGCCGTCGTGAAGGTGATTGCGGCGCGGTCCGGCTCCACCTCCGCACCGGCATTCTCGGTCCAGCCTCGCTTTCCGAGTGCGGCGCGATAGAAGCCGAGCACGGCCGCGAGGTCGAGTGGCGTCTCGACGTGAGCCGACCTGATGACAGGCGAGTTCTTGGCGGTCATCAGGTCCCAGCGTGCTGGCAGCGGCAGACTGGCCTCTTCGGACATTTTCGCCTCGAACGTCCGGCTGGCGGCCGCAGCCAGGACCGCGACGGCGTCGCAGAGCAGGCGCTCGCCGAGATAGTCCGGGGCGCAGCGGTCCCTGACCGCCGACCAGGTTTCATCGATATAATGATCTGACCGCCAGGTCTGGTGCCAAGTGAAGTGGATGCTGTCGGGCGAGCTGTCGCGGGCAGGGTCCGGCGTGACAGGGATCGCCATCGCAGCCGTCGCGGCGAGCAGACTGCCGATGAGCAAGGCACCTAGCGTTCGACGATTCATTTTTTGCGCGATCCTTGGGCTCAGATAACGATCCTGAGCTTGGTCGCGTTGATCACGAAAATTGTTCACTGTTCCCGGTGCTCGATGACGCACCGCGTCAATTCGGCTTGTATCACCGGGGAGATGCAACCGGCCCCCTGATCTCGTCAAAGGGCGGTCTTCCGGAGCTGACTTGGGTCTTCATCAAAAACGAAGCTTGCGCTCGATGGGTTGCGAATGATCAAATCTCTGATCGGAATACCTGCGTTGTCGGGGTACACATGATGTTCAGGATGATTGCGATCGTTGCTGGCTTGGGATTGGCACTTGCGGCTACCGCGGAGGCTCAGACACCACGCAAGGGCGGAACCATCCGCATGACCGCGCCCTATGGCTCGAGCTTCACCAGCCTGGACATTCACACCACGCAGCGGGCCCAGGACGAGATCTATGCCAAGGCGCTGCACCGGTCGCTCTATATATGGGACTCTGCTGCAGGCAAGCCGGTCCTTGAACTAGCCAAAGAGGATGTCGTCTCAGGCGGCGGACTGGTTCACACCTTCAAGCTGCGCGACGACGCTTATTTCCACAACGGCCGCAAGATGACCGCCGACGACGTCATCTGGTCCTACAACCGCATCATGGACGGCAGCAAAGCCTATCCCGGCGCGCGTTATGTCCGTGTGATCGAGGGCGCGGCCGCAGTGGAGAAGGGCCAGGCCAAGGAGATCTCCGGCCTGAAGAAGATCGACGATTTCACCATCGAGATGAAGCTGACCGAGAAGGTCGACCCGGGGTTCTACTTCTTCACCGCGCTGACCTCGATCTATCCCGCCGACGAGGCTGTCAAGGACAGCTTCATCCAGAAGCCGATCGGTCTCGGGCCGTTCAAATTCGTCGAGCACGTGCCGGGATCGCGCATCGTCCTGGAGCGGTGGGACCGGTTCTATAAGCCCGGCAAACCCTATGCCGACAAGATCATCGTGTCGATCATGGCCGAGGCCGCGGCACGCGATGTCGCCTTCCGCAACAAGGAGATCGACACCTCCGTGCTCGGCCCCGCGCAGTACGTCGCCTATCAGTCCGACGCCGCCCTCAAGGGCACCATCGTCGAGGTCGCCGAGGTCTTCACGCGCTACATGGGGATGAACACCTCGTTCAAGCCATTCGCCGACAAGCGTGTCCGGCAGGCGATCAACTACGCCATCGATACCGACCTGATCATCAACAAGCTGGTCAAGGGCAAGGCCTATCGCGCCACCAGCTGGCTGCCGCTGACCTCGCCGCTCTACGACAAGACCATGAAGCCCTACGCCTACGATCCCGCCAAGGCCAAGCAGCTGCTGACCGAAGCAGGCTATCCTAACGGCTTCGAGTTCGAATGGACCACCAGCCAGAATGAAAGCTGGGGCCTGCCGATCGTCACGGCCATCATACCGATGCTGGACAAGGTCGGCATCAAGGCTAGGGTCAAGCAGGTCGAAACCGCGGTGCTGGCGGAGGTGGTTCGCAGCGGCGACTACCAGGCCTTCATCTATTCCCAGGCGAGCGGACCGGATCCGCAGTCCGCGCTCAAATGCTTCCACTCGTCGACGCCGCAGCCGGCCTGCAACTACATGAACTTCAAGAACGCCGATTTCGACAAGCTGGTCGACGAAGCCGGGCAGGCCGACGACCCCGCAAAGCGCGGCCAGCTGCTGCAGAAGGCCAACGCGCTGCTCTTCGAGGAGGCGCCGGTCTGGTTCTTCAACTACAACAAGGCGGTCATGGCGGTGCAGCCCTGGCTCAAGGGCGTGCAATTGAACGCAACGGAGCTGACCCACCAGAACGTCGAGGATCTCTGGGTCGACGAGACCTCGCCCGCGAAGTGACACGCGCGCTCCCTCCGGCGCCAAAGGCGAGGGAGGGAGCGGGGAAAAGTTGAGATGCTCTCGTTCCTGATCCGTCGCCTCCTGCAGACCGTTCCGACCGTGCTCGCCGTCGTGCTGCTGGTCTTCGTGCTGTTCAGTGTCGTTCCCGGCAGCATCGTCTCGACCATGAGCGACGACAGCGATCCGCAGGTCGAGCTGCGCATGAAGAAGCAGCTCGGCCTCGACCAGCCCGTCTATGTGCGTTTCGGCGCCTATGTTGCGAGGCTTGCGACCGGTGATCTGGGAGCCTCGTTCCGGACGCGCGAGCCGGTGACGACCATGATCGCCAAGCGGGCATGGCCGACCCTGCAACTGATCTTCGCATCCATGGCGTTTGCGGTTCTGCTCGGCGTGCCGCTCGGCTTCGTCGCCGCCTTGCGGCCGGGCAGCCTCGTCGACACCGTCTCGATGGTCCTGGCGGTGTCGGGTCTCTCAATGGCCAAGTTCTGGCTGGGACTGCTGTTGATGTACTTGTTCGCGCTCAAACTCGGCTGGTTGCCGAGTTTCGGCTATGGCGATGGCGGCCTCAAATATCTGGTCCTGCCGGCCGTGACGCTCGGCGTCTCGCCGATGGCGCTGCTGGCCCGGACGACGCGCGCCGCGGTGCTCGAGATCATGACGGCCGACTTCGTCCGCACCGCACGTTCGAAGGGCATGAGCGAGACCAGGGTCGTGAAATGGCACGTGATGCGCAATGCGCTCGTCCTCATTCTCACGACCATGGGCCTGCAATTCGGCGCGTTGATGGGGCAGGCGGTCGTGGTCGAGAAACTGTTCTCCTGGCCGGGCATCGGCTCGCTGCTGGTCGACAGCGTCTTGCAGCGCGACATTCCCGCCGTTCAGGGCTCCATTCTCGTCGTGGTGCTGTTCTTTCTCGCGATCAATCTCTTGATCGACGTGCTCTACGGCGTGATCGATCCCAGGATCAGATACGCATGAAGCTCCGCGCCAATCTCGTCATTGGCGGGTCGTTGTTCGCGCTGGCGATCATCGTCGGCCTGCTCGCGCCCTGGCTGGCGCACACCGATCCCGTCATGGACGCCAATCTGATGAACGCGGAGGAGCCACCGAGCTGGACCTGGTGGTTCGGCACCGACGGGCAGGGCCGCGACATCTATTCCCGTGTCCTGTACGGCGCGCGCGTGTCGCTGACGGTCGGCATCGTCTCGCAGCTCATCAACAGCGTCATTGGCGTGGCGCTGGGCCTGAGCGCCGGCTATTTTGGCGGCTGGTGGGACGATGTCGTCAACGCCCTGACCAATCTGATGCTCGCGATCCCCTCGCTGATCTTCGCGCTCGCCATCATGGCAGTGCTTGGGCCAGGCCTGACGAGCCTGCTGATCGCGCTCGGGCTGACCAACTGGTCCTTCACGTGCCGGCTCGCGCGCGCATCGGCGCTGTCGCTGAGGAGCCAAGGCTATGTACAGGCCGCAACCGTGCTCGGCTATGGCGATCTGCGCATCATGATCACGCAGCTGTTGCCGAACATGCTGGGACCGATCGTCGTCATCGGCACGCTGGGCATGGGCAGCGCGGTCCTCTCCGAAGCCGCGTTGTCGTTCCTCGGCCTCGGCGTCCGCCCGCCTTTTCCGAGCTGGGGCAGCATGTTGTCGGAGGCTCGTGAGCAGATCACGACGGCGCCGTGGCTCTCGGTGTTTCCGGGCCTTGCCATCTTTCTGACCGTGCTGGGCCTGAACTTACTCGGTGACGGGCTGCGCGACATTCTCGATCCACAATCGCGGAGCCGGCGCACATGACCGGCGCGCCGCTGCTCGAGGTCGAGGATCTGCGCATCGATCTCGATGACGGATCGAGGCGTGTTCCGGCAGCCGAAGGCATTTCGTTCCGCATCGATCGTGGCGAGACGTTCGGCCTTGTCGGGGAGTCCGGTTGCGGCAAGAGCATTACCGCGCTCGCTTTGATCGGCCTGTTGCGGCCGCCGTTGTCGGTCGGCGGCGGCGTCATCCGGTTTGAGGGACGGGAGATCCAGCACCTGTCTGCGGCCAGGCAACGGGAGCTGCGCGGCAACCGCATCGCCATGATCTTCCAGGAGCCGATGACGGCGCTGAACCCGGTCTCGCCGGTGGGACGGCAGATCGCCGAGATGTTCGTGCTGCACAAGGGCAAGAGCTGGCGGGAAGCCAACCAGCTGGCCGTGGAGGCCCTCGCGAGCGTGCGCGTTCCCGCGCCAGAGCGGCGCGTGAAAGATTACCCGCACCAGCTGTCCGGCGGCATGCGCCAGCGCGTGATGATCGCCATTGCGCTCGCCTGCGGTCCGGATCTGCTGATTGCCGACGAGCCGACCACCGCGCTCGACGTGACGGTGCAGGCTGAGATCATCGAGTTGATGCGAAACCTGTGCGCCGAGCGGGGGACGGCCATTTTGATGATCAGCCACGATCTCGGCCTCGTCGCCAATGTCTGCCGCCGCGTCGCCGTCATGTATGCCGGCCGCATCGTCGAGGAGCGCAGCTCGGCCGATATCTTCCGCGCGCCCTCTCATCCCTATACGCAGGGCCTCGTCGACTCCCTGCCGCGGCTGGGCAGCCGCGCTGCGCTCGGCCGTAGCAGGCTCAAGGAGATCGCGGGCGTCGTCCCGGCGATCACGAATTTCCCGGATGGCTGCCGGTTCAATCCGCGTTGCGCGCAGGCGAGCGATATTTGCCGCTCCACCGCGCCCGAGACGGATTTGCTGGAGGCGGGCGGCTTGGTGAGGTGTCACCACCATGCTTGAACCGCAAGACATGCCAGCTGAAGCCAGGCGGGACGACGATCTCATTCTTGCCATCGAGGATCTCGCGGTTCATTTCCCGCTGGGAGGCGGCCTGCTGGGCCGCGGCCGGCGGTTGCTGCGTGCGGTTGACGGTGTCGATCTCAAATTGAAGCGCGGCGAATGCCTCGGTCTCGTCGGCGAGTCCGGGTCCGGCAAGTCGACGGTCGCATTGTCGATCCTCGGTCTGCTGACGCCGACGCGCGGGCGCGTCGTGCTGGACGGGCAGGTCGTGACCAACAGGCAATCCGGCGATCGAAAGGCGCTGGCCCGCATCGTGCAGATGGTGTTCCAGGATCCCTATGCCTCGCTCAATCCGCGCCAGACCGTTCGCCGCACGCTCGAAGATCCCCTGCGCGTGCACCGCGTGACCGCAAAAAGCGAGATCGAGGACCGCGTTGCGACCATGCTGCGGCATGTGGGCTTGCGCCCCGAGCAGGCCGACCGCTACCCGCATGAGTTCTCAGGCGGCCAGCGCCAGCGCATCGGCATCGCCCGCGCCCTGATCCTCAACCCCAGGATCGTCATCTGCGACGAGCCGGTCTCGGCGCTCGACGTCTCGATCCGCGCCCAGATCATCAATCTGCTCTTGGAGTTGAAGGACACGCTCGGCCTCTCCTACATCATGATCAGCCACGACCTCGGCGTCGTCGAGCACATGAGCGACCGCGTCGCCGTGATGTATCTCGGCCGCATCGTCGAGGACGGCCACTGGCGCGAGATTTTTGAGCGGCCGGCGCACCCCTATACGCAAGCCCTGATTGCCGCCATCCCCGATCCCTTGCGCCAGGCGCCGCTGGCGACGACAGGCGGCGACCTGCCCAATCCGCTCAACCCGCCGAACGGCTGCGCATTCAGCCCGCGGTGTCGATATGCGGAGGCGGTGTGCCGGAGCGAGCCGGGGCCAGCGCTGGAAACGCGGGCCGACGGACATGCTGTGAGGTGCTGGCGGAGTGAGGAGATTGCGGAGCGGACGGCGTTAGTCTCGACCGGGGGCTAATGCGCCGAAGGGGGGAAGGCGCGTCTATTCCGCTAGCTAGGGCGTGTACTCATAAAAGGCGAATATGTCAGCTCCTGAGGGGCACGCGGAAATCTTGTGTTCAATCAGATCATTACCGCACGTGACCCAATTCGGACATTGGGTCGCAGTGTTTTGAGCCCGCTGTTTCTGGTCGCCCCGCTTTAAAGTGCTAGGCTCCGTACGACGATGAAAGGTTTCCTGAGGGGCTCAATGCAACGGCGTCCGTTCACAGCGCTTCTCGGCGCAGCGGCAACGTGGCCGCTCACAGCGCGCGCTCAGCAGACGTCAATGCCTGTTATCGGCTCGTTGTCCGTGGGCTCGCCCGTCTCGGAGGGCTCGCCCGTCTCGGAATTTGACGCAGCGTTTGAGAAAGGCCTTGCGGAGTGGGGTTATGTGTTCCGCAAGAACGTCACGAAGAAAGCCCGGTATGCACGAGGAAATCACGACAAGCTTGCCGAGCTTGCAAAAGAACTCGTGGGTCTAAACCCGGCCTTGCTCGTGGCGGCAGGCAATGTGGTTGCCGTGGCCGCAAGACGCGCTACCTCAACCATTCCCATAGTTTTCGTCATTGCGTCCGACCCCGTGAAGATCGGGCTCGCGAATAGCCTCGCTCATCCCGGGGGCAATGCCACCGGCGTATCCATGCTGACCGCAACCCTCACACTCAAGCGGCTTGAACTAATCCGAGAACTCCTCCCTCCACACGCAACCATAGGCCTCTTGGTAAACCCGGATAATAACGACTTGTTGCTGGAAATCGAAGAAATTGCACGTTCCACGGGGCAGTCTCTGGAAGTCGCCAAGGCGCGCAACCCGAACGACCTCGAACCGGCATTTGCTCAGCTTGTCAGGGCGAAAGTCGGCGCAGTACTCGTTGGCAATGACGCGGGCTTTTTCGGCCAGCGTGTGCAAATCGTCGCATTGGCAAAGCGTTATTCGCTTCCGGCGACCTATGAATTTCGCGAGTTTTGTGCGGTTGGCGGGCTGATGAGCTACGGTCCGAGCCTAACCGGAGCTTTACGAAAAGCTGGTAGATTCGCCGCGCTCATCTTGAAAGGCGCTCACCCGAGTGATCTGCCTATAGAGCGGCCTACGGAATTTGAACTGGTTATCAATTCAACCACGGCACGGTCTTTGGGCATTCAAATTCCCCCCTCTCTGGTTCTTCGCGCCAGCGAAGTAATCGAGTAGGTCCATTCCGATCCCGGTCATCACCGCCGCTTGTGGCCCATCAGCGAAGTTGCGCCAGCTCTGGCGGAGGTCCGCTCCTCGCGGCAGAGCGGACGAGATTTGCTCAACCGGAGTCTCTTCGCATTTTGACCCCGAAGCGGACATTCGACCGCCTTCCTTACGGACGCGCAACAGTGAGTGACGATTTCAACGGCGGCGCGCCAATCCAAACGGACGAGATTCAGGTCGACGTCAAATCGGCCAAGCGCTTGCATCGCTACTGGTATTTGGAATCCGTCGTCGGCTCGGAGCGGGCGGTGATCTCTCGAAGTATTGTCCTGGCAGCCTCTAGGTCCGGTGTCGCAAAACCCTCGGTGAACTGGCTATAAAGTGGTCCGAGCAAGTCTCGTGCCTCGGCATACCGATCCTGTTCTCTCCACAATCGTGCAAGGCTTGTCGCTGCGCGCAACTCCCACAGCTTGGCACCTTGCTGGCGCGCGATTGCAGCCGCATGCCTGAACCGCGCTTCCGCGGCGCTCGCATCGGCCGTCGGTAGCCGCAGCATCAGCTCACCCATGATCCGATGAAGTTCGGCCTCGAACCACCGCTCGCCGCTTTCTTCCGCGCGCTCCAGCGCCTTTTCGACCAGATCCAAGCCTTCCTCCGCAGCGCCAGAACGGCCGAGCACCTCGGCTTGCAGGCCAAGGAAATACGGCTCGTAGAGCGCGGCCCCGGTAGCACGCCAGGCGGGAATGCCCTGCCGAATCTGCGTGAGCCCGGTCTGGACCTCTCCTGACTGAGTCAGAGCCCAGCCCCGGATCACTATCGCTGGGGCGAGAAAATGGGGGAAGCCCTGCTCCGTCGAAAGTTCGACCAATGCCTCCGCTCGGTCCTTTGCCTCGCGCCACGCTCCGCCATATTGTTCGAAGAAACACGCGAATAACAGGGCATATGCAAGTGTATTGAGGTGAGCGAGCTCGCGGGCAGCACCGAGCGCCTCGTGGCTTTGTGCGCGTGCCTGCTCCGGATAGCCTAGCGCAAACAACGTCCATGAGAGCGCCGCCAGGGCCGCCACGCGCGGATCCTGCACGTAGAGGAAGGCGAGCGAGCGATGCTGCTCCTGGTCATAGAGGGCGAGTGTCCGCTCCAGATGGATACGGGCAGCCGTCACCTCGCCGCGCCAAAAGGCACCGGTCCCACTGACGCGGTGGGCCACCACGGTTGCCGAGGTTTCCTGATGGTCCTGCGCCCGACGCAGAAACTCGTCTGCCACTTCGCGTGCCGCGTTGTGCTCGGCGCGCACGCCGTGGAACACCCATTGACCATAGAGTAGGGGCCAAAGCTGGGCGGTGGTTCCGATCTGCTCGCAGAGCTCGCGGGCACGCGCGTTGGCCCGTCCGGCGTCGGGCGCTGACCAGCCTTGCGTAGCCATCAGCGCCACGCCCAACGCCACTTGAAGGTCAAGTTCTCGTCGCTTCTGATCGGCCTCCGGCAAGCTCGCGAGCAGGTCCAAGCCGTTCCGCAACTGTGCAAGCGCTTCGGCCATAGCCGAGCGGGCGATGGCCCGCTGTCCCGCCCTCAGCCAATAGTCCGTCGCCGGTTCGGCCAGCCCCGCCTCAGTATAATGGCGGGCCAAAAGCTCCGGCTGTGCTTGCACCCTCTCCGGAAAATGCTGCTCGAGCGCGGCGGCAATTCGGGCGTGCAAGCGCTGCCGCTTTGCACGCACCAGGGTCGCATAGGCGGCGTCCTGCACGAGCGCATGCTTGAAGCTGTAGGTCGCCTGGGGCGGCGTCCCGCGCCGGAAGACCAGGCCCGAGCCGACGAGGTCGTCCAAGGCCACCTGCAGTTCGCCCTCCGGCAGCGCTGTCGTCATCGCGAGCAGTTCGTGCGAGAACTCCCGGCCAATCGCGGCCGCGACCTGAGCCACCTCACGAGCGGGGGCCAGCCGGTCGAGCCGGGCCAGCAGCGACTCCTGGAGCGTGGTTGGGATCGCCATGGGCGGCAGGGGCCCCGCGAGCGCGTAATGGTCCCCCTCATCGCGGAGCAGATTGGTCTCCAGCACCGTCCGCGTCAGCTCCTCGACGAACAGCGGCACGCCGTCCGTCTTGGCGACGATCTGGTCGAGCACCACAGGAGGTAGCGCCTTGCCGCCGCTCAGCCGTGCGACCATGGCCGCGCCCTGCCGGCGGCTCAACCGTCTGAGGTTCAGCGCGGTAACGTGGGCATAGCGCGTCCAGCGTGGCTCGAACTCGGGCCGGAAGGTGATGAGGACGAGCACGGGGACGCCTTGCACCCGATCGACAAGGAGATCGAGCAGCTCGAGCGAGGTCGGATCTGCCCAGTGCACGTCCTCGAACAAGGCGAGGACGGGCCGGCGCCTTGCGAGCCCCAACACCTGATCCACGAGTTCCTCGAGCGTTCGCTCCTTCTGCCGATGCGGGCTCATGTCGAGTGGCGGGTAACGCGCATCCGTCTCGAGCGACAGCAATGCCGCGAGCAGTGGGGCCACCGCCGCGACATGATGGGTCGAGAGCGCAAGCAGCGCCTCGAGCTTGTCAAGCCGCGTTGCGGCAGAATCGTCCACGGCGAAGCCCGCCGCCCGCTCCAAATGCCCGATCACCGGATAAAACGGGCTGGTCTGATGGTGCGGTGAGCAGTAGTGGCCGAGGGCGGTATGCGGCTCATTTTCAAGTCGCCCGCGCAGCGCCCGCACGAGGCGCGACTTGCCGATGCCAGGCTCGCCCGTCAGCAGGACCACTTGGCCCTCACTCTCCTTGGCTCGCTCCCAGTGCTCGAGCAGCAGGCCGATCTCGTTCTCGCGACCGACAAGGGGCGTTAAACCTGCGCCGTGCAACGCTTCGAACCGGCTCTCGGCGCTGCCTTCCCCGACCACGCGCCACAGGCGGACGGGAACTGGAAATCCCTTTAGGATCTGCAGGCCGAGCTCGGCGAGCTCGAACAGCCCGCCAATAAGCTCTCGGGTGCGGGCGGAGATCACCACGGTGTCGGGCTCGGCAAGGGTTTGCAGGCGCGCCGCGAGGTTGGGCGTGTCGCCGACCACCGTCGCGCGCGGCGCCTTCGCCGATCAACTCACCGACAACGACGGGGCCGGTCGCGATGCCGATGCGGGCCGCCAGCACCTCACCATGCGCCGATGCCAGGTTTTGTACCGCCGCGACCGCGGCGAGGCCGGCCCGCACGGCGCGTTCGGCCTCATCTTCGTGGGCGCGTGGATAGCCAAAATAGGCCAGGACACCGTCGCCCATGTACTTCGCGACGTGCCCTTCGAACCTTCCGATCGCGCCCGCCACCGCGCTCTGATAGGTCCGCAGGACTTCGGCCATTTCCTCCGGATCGAGCCGAGCCGCGAGCGCGGTCGAGTCGACCAGGTCGACAAACATCACGGTAAGTTGGCGGCGCTCGGCCTCGGGTGCAAGCGAACCGTTTCCGGAGGTAACGGTAGGGACGACCGCAATGGTGGTAGCCGGCATTGAGCCGGCGCGCAGTGCAGCAATGGCGGCGAGCAGCTTGCGGCGATGCCCGATCGAGACGACCCCAAGACCGATCAGATCCTCCGCCGTGAGGTCCATGAGGACCTCGGCATCAATGTCGTTCTCCCGGAACGCCTGCTCGTACTGTCCCAGCCCCAGACCACACAGCCAGGCCCCGATATCCATGGGCTCCTCCCGGCTTTCGTCTTCAGCGCTAAGGTGTTCCAGTCTAGCTCAAGATGGCGTGCGCTGCGCGCGATGAAACGTCACGACCAGAGCGCCGACGAAGGAGAGCTTATGGCCCATCAGCGATTGCGCCTCATTGCGCCAGAGCTGACCAGCCTTGCTCGACCTGAGTTCTTCGGAGTTTTATCCATTGCAGACCTCAGTCTCCTTCAATCCAATTCCTGCTTCGCTAAGGGCGTTTAGAATGCGATCGATGTCTTTCGGGTCCAGTACTCGGCTGTCACGCAGCTCATTCAGCTCATCGAAGGTAATCTTACCGTCACGTTGACCGATTTCGATGGCTCGTCGAATGATTTCTGGCACGCTCATGTTCTCTCCATTTTCAGAAGCCTCTACGATACTGAGAGAGACGGGTTGTGGCCCAACTCTTACGTCTGGTGACGCCGGCTTCTGCGCGGCTATCAGGAGCAAGCGGACCTCCATCCGCGCTCCAACTGCGGCGCGGGTTTATGACGACGCGCCCTGGACGGTCACCACGATTTTTCTCTGTACGGGTAAGGGTGCATTGAGTTGAACGGAAGCCATGGGCCCCCGGCACGCAACCTTTGGTGGCGTCAACTCCCGACGCCGCCGACCAGACGCGGGCGGCGATTAGCGAGCGGGTTCTCGGCCGGCCGTGCGCGCAACCACGCGCGAAAACTGACGATCTCGGGACAATCCGCTGTGCCTTCAGGCGCAACGAGCCAATCGCCCAAGCCGGCCCCCTCATCGACCCGGTCGCAGCGATAGCCCGGGTGGTGGCCCACGCCGCGGGCGATCAAGAGGTCGACCTTGCCCTCGATCAGCTCGTGCAAGCCTGCGGGCTGCAGCACCCGCAAGCCGATCTCCGCGTGTTCGCTGCGAAACGCCGCAAGTTCTATGCGGCGCAGGTCGTAACTGCCGTGGACTCCCAAATGCAGCTGCTCCGCACCTGCCGGCTTCAACTGCGAGGTCGCCTCGGCAAGGTGGCGAAAGCCTTCGGAGATCCCTGGCAGATAGGCCTGGCCGGCCGCGGTGAGGATGAGCTGCTTGTGCAGCCGCTCGAACAGCTGCACGCCGAGGCGCGCCTCCAGCGCTTTAACCTGCTGCCCCACGGCGGCGGGCGTGACATGCAGCTCATGCGCAGCCAGCTTGAAGCTGAGATGCCGGGCGGCGGCCTCGAAGGCGCGGAGCGCGTTGAGCGGGGGAAGGGCGTAGGTCATTGCACAGCAAGTTTGACACCGATAGGCCGCGGCCTTGCAATAGATTTTCTTGCGCTGAACCGCAGGAATGATGCTTTGCGCAGCAGTGATGCCGCCGGATACGCTTGGCTCACAAATCCGGAGAAATGCCATGCCCCCAGCTCAGATCGTCAGCCACAATCCCGCAACGGTTCACGCGCCCGCCGGCGGCTACAGCATGGGACTCGAGCTGAAGCAGCACCGCCGCCTGTTGTTCATCAGCGGCCAGGTGCCCGAAAATTCTGACGGCACCGTGCCCGAAGGTTTCGAGGCGCAATGCGAGCAGGCCTGGCGCAACGTCAGGGAGGTGCTCGCCGCGGCAGGTCTCGGCATCGAGCACCTGGTCAAGGTCACCACGTTCCTGACTGACCGCAGTCAAGTCGTCACCAACCGCGCCATTCGGCGCGCGATGCTCGGGGAGCACCAGCCAGCACTGACCGTCGTGGTCGTCGAGACCGTCGACAGCAAATGGCTGCTGGAGATCGAGGCGATCGCCGCGGAATGACGCGGCTTCGTCGATGTTGCAATGAGCCAATCATATCAGGTGTCCAATGGCTGAGATCCATCCGTTCTACCAGACGCACCGGCACGCGATGGAGGCCGCCATGCGCGAGCGAATAGACCTTGCCGAAGCGATGCTTCGCGAGCGCGCGCATCTCTCCGATATCGACGGAATCAGGCAGGAAGTGATGGACGAATTCGAGATCGTCCTCACCCAGATGCCCTATGTCGGCGGTGCGGCAAGCCGCATGAGTGATTTCTTCATGCGCCTGACCGGCTTCATGGCCATCAGTCGGGTGCTGCGACGCCACGGCGTGCCGGTGCCCGTGATCGGCGAGATCGAGCGGGACACCTACAAGGCGCAGCTGCTGACGACGCCCGAAGCCGAGCGTCTCGCCGCGGGGCGGCAGTTCATGTCCTCCGAGAACCAGGCGTTGCTGCGCGAGCAAGCGGCAAGGAGCGCTACGGAAAGCCATCAGAAGGAGTTTCCGGAAGACTTCGTCTACGATTTCGTCGAGCCGGGTCCGCAAGACAAGTTTGAATTCGGCATCAATTACAAGGCCTGCGGCTTCTGCAAACTCGCGGCGCGCCATGGCGACAAGGAGATCCTGCCGAACATCTGCGGCCTCGATTTCGATGCCTACGCCACGCGCGGCATCCGCCTGGAAAGGACGCAGACGCTGGCGAGCGGCGCCAGCCACTGCAATTTCCGCTTCTCGCGATTAGACCGCACCCGCTCACCCGCGATATAGGTGATCCCGGATCGCCGTTCTGCCGCCACGTCGTCATTGCGAGCGCAGCGAAGCAATCCAGAATCCCTCCGCAGAAAGACTCTGGATTGCTTCGCTGCGCTCGCAATGACTAGATCGGTGCAGCGAGCCTCGCTCTATCACCGTCACCCTGAGGTGGCCGCTTCTTCAGCGGCCCTCGAAGGGCGACGGCCCGGCTGGCACATCGGCCGTTCATCCTTCGGAGGCTCAGCGTGCTGCGTTCGCATCGCACGCTGCGCACCTCCAGCGACAACGGCTTCGCCGTTGCGCGGGGATGACGGTCATCAGTTTGCAATTGACGTCAAAAACTCTTGGAAGGACTGCCGCCGATGTGCTCGTCGCCACGATGACATCATGCCCCTGTTTTGCCCGACGAGTCAAATTGACTTCGCCAAATCGGAAGTTCACGCCGCTGTCGGCAAGTCATTGATTTTGCTAGCCCCGGCTACTGTGCATGGGGTTGTTTTCGCGCTTTTCGTTTGGCGGCCATCTAATCCGCCGCTTTTTCCCTTAACCGCTGCGCATAGACGTTGATGACCAGCGCCGCCAAGAGGATCAGGCCGCGGATCAGGATCTTCAGGAAGCTGTCGATGTTGACGTGGTCGAGGCCGTTGTTGAGCACGCCGAGCACGAACAGGCCGACGATGGTGTTGCCGATGCCGCCCCGGCCGCCGAACAGGCTGGTGCCGCCGACGACCACCGCGGCGATGGAGTCGAGCAGGTAGGTGTCGAACTCGTTCTGCTGCGCGCTGCCGAAATGAGCGACGCCGAGCATGCCGCCGATGCCGGAGCACACCGCCGAGATCACCATCACGCTGCCTAAGATCAGCTTGACGTTGAGGCCGGAATATTCGGCGGCCTCGCGATTGCCCCCGACCATGTAGACGTAGCGGCCGAAGCGCGTGTAGGTCAGCACCAGATGGCCGCCGAGCAGCATGATGGCGGCGACGATGACGATCCAGGGGATGCCGCCGATCGAGCCGGAGCCGAGCGTCGTGATCAGGCTCGGCACCTTGTAGGCGATCTGGCCGCGCACCAGCAGCGCCGAGATGCCGGCGGCGATCTGCATCATCGCCAGGGTCATGATGAACGAGGGGATGCCGATCACGGTCAGCCCCAACGCGTTGACGAGCCCCAGCAGGGCGCAGAGCAGGATCGACAGGATGATCGCGACCGCGCCGGGCAGGGGGATGTTGGCGATGTTGACGTAGGATTCCTGCAGCGTGAAGTAGGCGACCGCGATGCCCGTGACGTTCGCGATGCTGGCGATCGACAGGTCGATCTCGGCGCAGAGGATCACGAAGGTGAGGCCGACGGCGATGATGCCCGTCACCGACACCTGCGTCAGGATGTTGCCGAGATTGTCGAGGGTCGCGAAGGAGGGGCTGGCGAAGGCGAAGAAGGCGGACAGGAAGATCAACGTCAGGAAGGGGGCGATGTTGCGCATCTGCGAGCGCAGGAAGGGCGCAAGCCCTCGCGCCCGCTGTCCCGTCGCCAAAGCCGTCTCGCTGCTCATGTGCTTCTCCGTCACGCCGCTTCCAGCAGGCGGTCCTTGCTGACCGGCTCGTTCTTGAATTCCCGCACCAATGCGCCGCGCTTGAGCACGAGGATGCGGTCGGCCAGCGACAGCACCGTTTCCGGCTCGGTCGACAGCACGATGATCGCGAGCCCTTTTGTGCGGAGGTCGCGGACGATGTTGATGACGTCGTTCTTGGCGCCGACATCCATGCCGCGGGTCGGCTCGCACAGCACCAGCAGCTTGGGCGGGTGGGTGAGCCATTTCGCCAGCGCGACCTTCTGCTGATTGCCGCCCGAGAGCATGCCGAGATCGAGGCCGACCACCGGCGGCCGGATCTGCAACTGCTCGACCTGGCGTTTTGCGATGTCGCGCTCCTGCGCCGGCTTGAGCAATAGCGCCGAGATGCGGTCGAGAATGCTGATCGAGATGTTCTTGTACACCGGTTCCTGGTGAAACAGCATGTCGCGCCGGCTCTCCGGCACCAGCGCCACGCCGGCGCGCCGCGCCGCCGCCGTGCTGGCGAAGGTCTTCGGCGTGCCCTCGACGAAAAGCGTGCCGGTGTCCGGCTTCAGCTTGCCGAACAGGATGCGTGACAATTCTTGTTGGCCGCAGCCCATGAAGCCGTAGATGCCGAGCACTTCGCCGGCGCGGGCCTCGAACGAGACGTCCTGAAGGCTGCGGGACAGCGACAGCTGATCGACCTTGAGAACGACCTTGCTGTCGCTCGGCCGCGGCAGCATCAGATCGTCGGTGTAGCTGTGCTCGAGCGCTTCGCCGCCGCGGCCTATCATGGCCTCGATCAGCGCGCCCTTGCTGGTCGCGGCGCTTGCGGTCTCCGCAACCTTCCGCCCGTTCCGGAACACGGTCACTGTATCGGACACAAGCAGGATGTCCTCGATGAAATGCGAGATGAAGACGATTGCGGTGCCTGCCTCGCGCAGCCGCCGGAGCGTGGTGAAGAGCCGCTCGACCTCGGGTGGGGAGAGGGCGGAGGTCGGCTCGTCCAGGATGACGATGCGGGCGCCGGAGAACAGCACGCGCGCGATCTCGATCAGCTGCTGCAATCCGATCGGGAGATCGCCAAGCCGCGCCATCGGGTCGACGTCGATGCCGAAGCGGGCGAGCTGCTCGCCCGCCTCGCGCGCCATCCGCCGCCATTGCACGAGGCCGAGGGCGTTGGTCGGCTGGTTGCCGAGGAAGACGTTTTCCGCGACGGTCAGGTCGGGCGCAACGCTGAGCTCCTGGTGCACCATGGCGATGCCGGCGGCGTGCGCATCGCGCGCCGATCGGAAATGCATCTCCCGGCCATCGACCAGGAAGCGGCCGGAGAACTCGGTGTGCACGCCGGCGATGATCTTCATCAGCGTGCTTTTTCCGGCGCCGTTCTCGCCGACGAGACCGTGGATCTCGCCGGGATAAAGCGCGAAGTCGACACCACGAAGCGCTTCGACGCCGCCGAAGCTCTTCGTGATGCCCTGGAGTTCCAGGATGGGCTGTTGTCCCGCAGTCATAAAAGTTCAGATCTGGAGGCTCAGATCAGGAAGTGATCCTGCATCCACTGCATCCCGGCGGCGTTGGCCTTGGTTACGACCGGGCCGTCGGTGATGACGTGCTTCGGGATTCCCTGTCCGCTCTTCTCGCCGCCGACCACGGCCGACACGCCTGCAATGATGGCGCCGCCATGGATGCGGCAGGAGGGATTGCGGACGGTCGCGAACATGCGGCCTTCGCTCACCGCCTGGATCGCCGGCGGCATGGCATCGACGCCGCCGATCAGGATGTTGGTGCGGCCCCGCGCCTTCATGATGTTGGCGGCGGCGAGCGCCATGTCGTCATTGTGGAAGAACGCCGCGTCGATCTGCGGGTATTTCGTCAGGTACGTTTCCCAGAGACGCGCCGTCTTGGAGACGTCCCAGTCGGCCGGCTGGGTGTCGAGCACCTCGATTCCCGGGAATTGCTTGACCACCGAGTTGAAGCCCTTGGCCCGGCCTTGCGCGCCTGTATGTCCGAGCGCGCCCTGCGTCATGATGATCTTGCCCTTGCCGCCCATGGCGTTGCACAAGGCCTGCGTCACCGAAGCGCCCATGAACTCGTTGTCGGGGGCGAGGAAGGAGTGGACGTTGATCTGGTCGAGCGGCGCGATCAGCGTGTCCATGTCGATC
This sequence comes from Bradyrhizobium sp. USDA 4354, assembly GCF_054060315.1. Taxonomy (NCBI): domain Bacteria; kingdom Pseudomonadati; phylum Pseudomonadota; class Alphaproteobacteria; order Hyphomicrobiales; family Nitrobacteraceae; genus Bradyrhizobium; species Bradyrhizobium sp. USDA 4354. Next base: position 5,126,449 of record NZ_JBSSDC010000001.1, read on the forward strand.
ACGGGCGTGCCGGCGTCGATCATCTTCTGCACGGGCTGGGTGAGGGTGCCGATGCCGAAAGCTTGGATCGCGACGAAATCCCATTTCTGCGAGGCCATGTTGTCGATCGCCGCGCGCTGCTTCACCGCATCGAGCTGGCCGTCGAACCAGGTCACTTCGACGTTGAACAGCTTGCCCCAGAATTCCGCCGCCTGCTTGCCCTGTGCGCACCAGGTCGCCTGGAGGCCCGCGTTTGAGAACGCCGCTTTCAGCGGCTTCTCGCTGCGCCCTACCTCGGCGGCCAGTGCTGGATTTATGCCCATGCTGCCGAGGATGGCAGTTGCGGCGCCGGCGGTCGCTACCGCCTGAAGAAGATCGCGCCTCGTCGTCGAGAAATCTTTCGTCCCGGACATCGCTCGCTCCCATAAAATTTTGTCGTCGGCGCGTCATTGCCTGCGCGACCGATGTCCGAAAGTCTCTCACAAGAGTTGTTGCCACTCAATCTGCAAACAACCGCGAGGCAGGCGTCGCATCAGCCGGGAGTGTCGCTGCGCGTCACGGCGAGGTCGAGCATCGCCTGTCAGCGCGCGCATCGATCCTTGCGCGAGCGCGATGCGTCGTGCGGGCAAGGGCTCGGCTACCGTGGCTGCACGATTTGGTCGGAAGAAGCGTTCATCGGCCGCATCGGCCATGCACGCAAAAAAAGAGCGGGGCCCTGGCCCCGCTCAAAAATTGTGTCGACCCTATTATCCCCGATTCTAAGATTTGCTCTTGATTGACGGGGCGACGCTGCGTTTTGCGCGCCAGGGGCTCCTCCCGAGACTTGGACCACCAGGCCTCGACCTCGCGGTCAGCGCCTGAGCAAGAGGATGCTAGATCAACTTTTCTCACTTGTCATCATTTTCGGCAACGATTGTTCAAAATAACAGCAGCTGACGAAATGATCGGGCTTCTGGCCATCTAAGCATATGACAGATATAAGAAATCTGTGGATGGGCGGGGGTGGTTTGGCTGCCTCAATGCCGACCCCCGCCCGGCAGCAGGGGAGTCCAATCACAGTTTTCGCGAAATTTGCGCTGGGCCAAGCGGGCGGCGGAACTGGCCTCGACTCGGGTGCCGGCGCGGTGTTTAGTTAGCGCACGAACGAATGGTTCGGCGGATGCGCGCACGGCTGCAAAGATTCTTACCTCTGGTCCTGCTCGCCCTGGCGATGCAGGTGCTGGCGCCGATTGCCGCCTGTTTGGCGACCGGCCAAGCCGTTGCCGATCCACTGTCTGCCGGCGTGATCTGCCACAGCGCGAGCGAGCAGAGTGGCCTGAACGGTCAGACCGGCGGGCCGGCCGCGCATGCCGGCGCGTGTGCCCTGTGTTGCCTAGCCCAGGCCAACGCGTCGCTCGATTCGCCGACGCATGCGGCACTCGCGATTCCCGTCCGCCATGCCGAGCGCGTGGTGTGGCATCCGGCGCATGCGTCCGCGGTCGCCGCTGACAAGCGCTCGAGCGCCCAGGCTCGCGCGCCGCCTCGATTTTCCTGACGTAGCGACCAAACCGAACCATGGGCGCGCGCCGTTGCCGTGCCGGTGGCGTGCTCAATGGACCGGCCGACGTGCCGGATTGTCAGGAATTCAACAGATGTTACGCATTCGTGCGATCAGCCGCGCGAGCTTGCCCGTGCTTTGCGGGCTGGTGTCCTCGATCGGCTCAGACGCGCTAGCCCAGGGCGCCTCGGAAGCGCTTCCCGCAGTGACGGTGGAGGCGCCGCAGGCTCCCCGTCCCAAACCAATTACCCGGCCATCGCGACTGCGATCCACTTCCGCGGGGCGCGCAGCGAGACCCGTTGCACAGAATGCGGCCGCCAGCGCGCGGACCGAAAACCTGGCCGTGTCTGCCGGCGCAGCCCGGGCGGGTCTCAATCAGTCGCCGGCCGGCCAGACCGCGACGACGATCGATCGTAGCCAGTTCGACAACCGCCCGGCGTTTTCGGTCAGCGACGTCTTGCGGGACAGTCCGGGCATTTCGGTCAAGCAGGGGAACGGTCCCCGCGATTTCGGCATCTCGATTCGTGGCTCCAATGCCCGCAACGGTTTCGCTATCCGCAATCTCGTGATCTTCGAGGATGGCTTTCCGGTGACGCAGCCGGACGGCCTGTCGCGCAGCGATTTGATCGATCCCCATGCGTATGCTGCGATCGACGTGATCCGGGGACCTTCATCGGCGCTCTACGGCAACTACGCGACCGGCGGCGCGCTCAATTTCCGGACACGGCCGGGCGGCACGGTCGATGGTGTCGAATATGGCGTCGACGGCGGCAGCTATGGCTATCTCAACAACTACCTGGGGGCCGGCAAGAAGGTCGGCAATTTTGAGGCCTCCCTGTTTGCAAGCGACGAGCGAGGCGACGGCTACATTGGCAACAGCTGGTTCAATACGCAGACCGTCAACTTCCTCGGAACGCTCAAGGCGACGCCGGACGATCGTTTCACGGTCAAGATCATCAACAACGATCTCAGCGCGCGGCTGCCGCTTCGGCAGTCGCTGAACCAGTACTATCTCAACCCGTTCCAGCAGGGATGTGCGACCGGCGCCACCGCCGCGCCGGGCTGCGGTACGGTCAGGCTATTCAACAACGGCTTCAACGCAGCCGCCGGGACCGATACGGAGACGGCCGTGCAGGCCGGGCTCGGTCGCAACGATCGCCGGACCATCGTCGGCGGCCGGTGGGAGCACGATTTCGACAACACCATGACCTGGCGCAACCAATTCGTGTTCGACGACCGAAACATCAGCCAGCCGACTGGCACGACCAGCGCGATCGGAGATTTTCCGTCGTACAATTTCATGAGCGATCTAACCAAGCGTGGCGAGCTTCTCGGCCTGGAGTCGACCGCGTTCTTCGGCGCCTTCTACAACACCCTGACGGCGTCGAGTGACACGCGAAACGTGATGCCGGGCGGCAATGGCACGCTCGGCAGGCTTTCGAGCAATCTCTTCAGCGAAACGACCAACTATGGTGTACGTGTCAGGGAAGAGCTCAGGCTGACGACCTCGCTGACCGCGGTCGCCGGCGTTGGTTGGGAGACCACCCTGCTGAAGGGGACAAACACGGCCTATGCGTACGCAGGTCCAACCGGCATCACCACAACAACCCTGACGACCGCCGACCGGCAGTTCCAAAATGCCGCGCCAGAATTGGCGCTCCTCTACAATCTCGACAACGAGTGGCTGTTTCGCGGACGGGTTGCCACAGGATACGGGACACCGCAGGTTTCGAACCTCTTTGTGCTTCCGACTGGGTTGTCGGGCAACAATACCCAGCTCCAGGCGCAGAAAAATCTAGGCTACGATCTCGGCTTCGACTGGACGCCGAACAGCACGTTCAAGCTCAGTGCGACTGGCTTCTACGAGTTCTTTCGCAACGAGATCGTCAGTCAGGCGACCCCGATTGCCGGCATATCCTACACGTTCAACGCGCCGCGATCGGAGCACCGGGGCATCGAGCTTGCGGCGGACTGGAAGTTCTCTCCGGGCTGGCGGTTCACGGCGGCCTACACCTATCTCGACGAGGTCTACACCGAGTATGTCGAGAACATCACCAATGGCGCGGTGTTCAGCTTCAACCGGGCGGGCAACAAGATTCCCGGCATCTCCCCCAACGAGCTGACGGCGCGAATTGGCTATGACGAGTTCGCCGGGCCACTGACCGGCCTCGGTGGTTTCGTCGAGATCCAATGGAAGGACTCCTTCTTTATGGACAACGCAAATCTGCTGAAGGCGCCCGGCTATGAGCTGGTCAATGTGAACGTCCACTACAAGACCGATCTGGTGTCCGACACCTTCAGATCGCTGAACTTGTTTCTCGAGGTCAGGAATGTGTTCGATCGCACCTACGTCGCCTCGGCAAACAACATTGCCAACACGATCACAACGGCAGGCCTTCAAAATCCTGCGAGCGTGCTCGCAAACACGACAGGATCGATCTATGCCGGCTCGCCGCGCACCTTCGTTGCCGGTATGAAGGTGGCGTTCAAATGATGCGGGCTCGCGAATGGAGTGGGGCTATGATCCGAAGCTGCTTGCTCGGGATCGTCTCTCTTGCAGCCTTGCAAGGTGCGGCGCTCGGGCAGATGCACGGCAAGCACGCGTCTGAAGCCGCCTGTGAGGAGCCGACGCTGCGCTGTGCGACCAAGGCGACGTCCGCCTTCGGTCCGGACGGGACGCTGTGGCTGGTCTGGATGGCCGGGGGGCACGTCTCGGTCGCAAGTTCGCAGGATGCGGGGCGCAGCTTTTCCAGCCCCACCCAGATCACGACGAAGAGGCTGAACCTCGATTGGGGGCCCGATGCCCGGCCGAAGATCGTGGTCGATCGCAGGGGCGGCATCGCCGTCGCGTTCTCGATCTTCAGGGACGAGGCCTTCAACGGCCAGGTGCTGTACACGCGGTCGGCCGACGGCGGGAGGAGCTTTGCGGAGCTGAAGCCCATCACCGCAAGCAATGAGAGCCAGCGTTTCGAAGCGCTGGCGCTCGATCAGGACGGAACGATCTTCGCGGCCTGGCTCGACAAGCGCAATCGCGTTCCCGCAAGAGAGGCGGGACGGAAGTACGAAGGAGCAGCGCTGTTCTTTGCCTCGTCTCGCGATGGCGGCGCTACTTACCAAGAGGCCAGTCCCGCACGTGACGGCACCTGCGAGTGCTGCCGATTGGGGCTGGCGTTCGCGGCGCCGGGGCGGCCGGCTGTGATCTTCAGGAACATCTTCGAAGGGGCCGTGCGCGATCATGCGGTCATGACCTTCACCGATGTTTCGACACCGGGTGAAATCCGTCGGGTCAGTAACGACGACTGGCAGATCAACGCCTGCCCGCATCACGGGCCGAGCCTCACCGTTGCGCCGAACGGAACCTATCACGTCGCCTGGTACACGAACGGCAAGGCGCGGAAGGGATTGTTCTACGCGCATTCGCGCGACGAAGGCCGTACGTTCTCTGCACCCATGGCGCTGGGACAGCCGGGCCGTAACCCGACGCGTCCCTTCGTGCTCGCGAACCCGGCGGGAACGGTGATGGTCTGGAAGGAGTTCGACGGCGAGAAGACTTCGGTTCGGATGACGATCTCTCACGACGATGGCGAGACCTGGTCGCCGCCGAAGACGATAGCGAGCACGGCCGACACGTCTGACCATCCCTTGCTCGTCGCCAATGGCCGGCAAGTGTATCTGTCTTGGATGACGAAGGCGGACGGCTATCGTCTGACAGCGATCGAGGACCAACCATGAGACGTCGATTTGCAGCTATTCTGGGGCTGGGTATCCTGATCACATCAGTATCGGCGCTCGGGGCGCCGTCGGCCCTCAAGCCGTTTGAACGCGGCACTTGGCAAAGCGTGCTGAGTGGGCATGCGGGTCGTCCGACGCTCGTGCATTTCTGGGGCGTGACCTGCGGGCCCTGCAAGGTCGAGCTGCCCTTGCTCGGGCGGTTTGCAAAGGATCATCCGGAGATCGATGTCGTCACGATCAGCGCCGATCTCGTGCCAAACCTGCCGGCCGCCACGCAATCGATGCTCGACAAGGCGGGGCTGTCGTCGACCGAGAATTTCATCTTCAATGACGGCTTTGTCGAGCGCTTGCGGTTCGAGATCGATCCTGCCTGGCAGGGCGACATCCCCAGGACAATGCTGATCTCGCGGGACGGGATTATCACGACGATCGAAGGCTCGGCTGAAATAGCCGATCTCGAAAAGTGGTCGGCGCAGCAACTCGCCAAACACTGAAGTTCAAGTCTGCAAAGGAAATACCGACATGAAGACAATCTCGAGAAACGTGATGCTCGCTGCGCTCGCTCTCGCAATCTCCGCAGCACCGGCGGCCGCCGCCGACGTCAAGGCCGGCGACCTCATGATCTCGCAGGCGTGGAGCCGTGCGACGCCGGGCGGCGCGAAGGTTGCGGGCGGGTATCTCACCATCGAGAACAAGGGCACAGCGGCGGACAGACTGGTCAGCGTGTCCGCGGATATCGCAGGCAAGGCCGAGATCCACGAGATGGCTGTGGACAACGGCGTGATGAAGATGCGCCCGCTCGAGAAGGGGCTGGTGATCGATCCCGGCAAGACGGTGAAGTTCGCGCCCGGCGGCTATCACCTGATGCTCCAGGAACTGAAAGGCCCGTTCAAGCAGGGCGACAAGGTGCCCGTGACGCTGCAGTTCGAGAAGGCCGGCAAGGTCGCCGTCTCCCTCGACGTCCAGGGCGTCGGCGCGCAGGCGCCGGGCGACGCCGGGCACTCGGGTCACATGGACATGAAGAAAATGCCGGATCACTCGGGAATGAAGATGAAATGAGATGGATCCGGCTGGCCGCCGGCACCTGCGGATCGCCGGGCCGGTGACCGATTTCGTTCGGGTCACTCTGCAGGACGATTGAGCCGGCGCCGCCGTAAGGGGGCGCCGCTGCGGTTCAAGCCAAACCTGAAGTCGACGGAAAAATGACAAGGAATTTCGCCGCGTTAGCGGCTTTTCCTCATTCCTGGCCTTGTGTTTTCGCTCCCAATCCGCGTTTCACTGCAGCCGATCACTGATTCTCAGAGTATTCCCATGCGGTTGTCGCGGTTCTTTCTGCCCATCCTGAAGGAAAACCCGAAAGAGGCGGAGATCGTCTCGCATCGCCTGATGCTGCGCGCCGGCATGATCCGACAGGAGGCGGCCGGCATCTATGCCTGGCTGCCGCTTGGCTTCCGCGTGCTCAAGAAGATCGAGCAGATCGTGCGCGAGGAGCAGGACCGCTCCGGCGCGATCGAGGTCTTGATGCCGACGCTCCAGCTCGCCGACCTCTGGCGCGAGAGCGGTCGTTACGATGCCTATGGCCCGGAGATGCTGCGCATTGCCGACCGCCACAAGCGCGAGCTGCTGTACGGGCCGACCAACGAGGAAATGATCACCGAGATCTTCCGCGCGTACGTGAAGTCCTACAAGAACCTGCCGCTGAATCTCTATCATATCCAATGGAAATTCCGGGACGAGCAGCGCCCGCGCTTCGGCGTGATGCGCGGCCGCGAGTTCCTGATGAAGGATGCCTATTCCTTCGACCTCAACGAAGCCGCAGCGCGGGTCGCCTACAACAAGATGTTCGTCGCCTATTTGCGCACCTTCGCGCGGATGGGGCTGAAGGCAATCCCGATGCGCGCCGAGACCGGCCCGATCGGCGGCGATCTCAGCCACGAGTTCATCGTGCTGGCGGAGACCGGCGAATCCGGCGTGTTCATCAATCGCGACGTGCTGGACCTGCCGGTGCCGGGTGAGGACGTCGATTATGACGGCGATCTGACGCCGATCATCAAGCAGTGGACCTCGCTCTATGCGGCGACGGAGGACGTCCACGATGCCGCGCGCTTCGAGCGGGAGGTGCCGGCGGACAAGCGGGTCAACACCCGCGGCATCGAGGTCGGCCAGATCTTCTATTTCGGCACCAAATACTCCGAGCCGATGAAGGCGCTGGTGGCGGGCCCCGACGGCGTCGACGTGCCGATCCATGGCGGCTCCTACGGCGTCGGCGTCTCGCGCCTGCTCGGTGCCATCATCGAGGCCTGCCATGACGATGCCGGCATCAAATGGCCCGAGGCAGTGGCGCCCTTCCGCGTGTCGATTCTGAACCTCAAGCAGGGCGATGCCGCCGTCGATGCGGCCTGCGAGAAACTTTATGCCGAGCTCACGGCCAAGGGCGTCGACGTGCTCTACGACGACACCGACCAGCGCGCCGGCGCCAAATTTGCCGCCGCCGACCTGATCGGCATCCCCTGGCAGATCATGATCGGGCCGAAGGGGCTTGCCGACGGCAAGGTCGAGATCAAACGACGCAGCGACGGCGCCCGCGAGACCATGTCGCCTGCGGACGCGGTCGCAAGACTTGTGGGCTGATAAGGCTGGTCGGCTGAATATTGTTCATCGCGCGATATTGCGGCCGCCAATCCGGCCACAATTGACCCCGAATCATGGGATTATCGAGCGATGGATGAGACCATGACCGAAACCGTGCAAACCGCGCCTTTTGCGCCATTCGAGTGGATGCTGTCGGCGCGCTATCTGCGGGCGCGCCGGAAGGAGGGATTCATCTCGGTCATCGCCGGGTTCTCCTTTCTCGGCATCATGCTGGGCGTCGCGACGCTGATCATCGTCATGGCCGTGATGAACGGCTTCCGCAAAGAGCTGCTCGACAAGATCCTTGGGCTTAACGGCCACATCCTGGTTCAGCCGCTGGAATCGCCGCTGACTGACTGGAAGGACGTCGCCGAGCGCATCAGTCAGGTCGAGGGCATTCGCCTCGCGGCCCCCGTCGTGGATGGTCAGGCGCTGGCGTCATCGCCATGGAACGCCTCGGGCGTCCTGGTGCGGGGCATCCGCTCCGACGATCTCAACAACCTCACCTCGATCGCCAAGAACATCAAGCAGGGCTCGCTCGAAGGCTTTGACGACGGGCAGGGCGTCGCGATCGGCCGCCGCCTCGCCGACCAGCTGTCGCTGCATGCAGGCGACAGCGTGACGCTGGTGGCGCCGAAGGGTGCGGTCACGCCGATGGGCACGACGCCGCGGATCAAGCCCTACAAGATCGTCGCCGTATTCGAGATCGGCATGTCCGAATACGATCTCGGCTTCGTGTTCATGCCGCTGGCGGAGGCGCAGGCCTATTTCAACCGCAGCAACGACGTCACCTCGATCGAGGTCTTCACCACCAACCCCGACAAGATCGACGCCTTCCGCAAGGCGGTGACGGAGGCGGCGGGCCGGCCGATATTCCTGGTCGACTGGCGGCAGCGCAACTCGACCTTCTTCAATGCGCTCCAGGTCGAGCGCAACGTCATGTTCCTGATCCTGACGATGATCGTGCTCGTCGCGGCGCTCAACATCGTCTCCGGCCTGATCATGCTGGTGAAGGACAAGGGCAGCGACATCGCGATCCTGCGCACCATGGGCGCCTCGCAGGGCTCGATCATGCGGATCTTCCTGATCACGGGCGCCTCGATCGGCGTGGTCGGCACGCTGGTCGGCTTCTGCGTTGGCCTCGTGATCTGCCTCAACATCGAGTCCATCAGGCAATTCCTGTCCTGGCTGACCAGCACCGAGCTGTTCTCGCCGGAACTCTATTTTCTGTCGAAACTACCCGCCGAGATCGACGTCGGCGAGACCACGGCGGTCGTCATCATGGCGCTGACGCTGTCGTTCCTGGCGACGCTCTATCCGTCGTGGCGCGCCGCGCGCCTCGATCCCGTCGAAGCGCTGCGGTACGAGTGAGGGGCTGATGGAGCAGCAGCAGGGGGCGGAGGATGTACCGGTCATTTATCTCCATGAGATAAAGCGGCAGTACTTGCAGGGCGAGGTGCCGCTGACGATCCTCGATGGCGCCAAGCTGGCGCTGTGGGCCGGCCAGTCGGTCGCGCTGGTGGCGCCGTCGGGCTCGGGCAAGTCGACGCTGCTGCACATCGCGGGGCTGTTGGAAGCGCCGGATTCCGGCGAGGTCTATGTCTCGGGTGCACCGACGTCGCAGCTGCCCGACATCGAGCGCACGCAGCTGCGCCGTACCGATATCGGCTTCGTCTATCAGTCGCACCGGCTGCTGCCGGAATTCTCGGCGCTCGAGAACGTGATGCTGCCGCAGATGATCCGCGGCCTGAAGAAGTCCGAGAGCGTCAAGCGCGCCAAGGAGATCCTGGGCTATCTCGGGCTCGGCGACCGCATCACCCACCGCCCGGCCGAGCTGTCCGGCGGCGAGCAGCAGCGTGTTGCGATCGCACGTGCGGTCGCCAATGGGCCGCGCGTGCTGTTTGCGGACGAGCCGACCGGCAATCTCGATCCCGGTACCGCCGAGCACGTGTTCCAGGCCCTGATGCAGTTGGTCAAGGCGACGCACGTGTCGATGCTGATCGCGACCCACAACATGGAGCTCGCCGGCCGCATGGACCGGCGGGTCTCGCTGTCGCACGGCCAGGTGGTCGAGCTCGACTAGCAAAACTGCGAAAACAACCCCATGCACAGTAGCCAAGTGCTTGGCGGGACTTTCGAAAAAAATCGGCAACAGTGCTCCGCCGCCGCCTCAGGGCTCAAGGCCTGATCACGGTCAGTTTGAACGGTCCGCCATTGGCCGCGGCGTGCGCCACGGCTTCGTTGGCATGGTCGAGGTCGAAGGCCGTGGTCTCGTATTCCTCGAGCCGCAGCAACCCGGCGCGTACCAGCGCGATCAGCCGGCTCGCCGCATCCGGCGGGTACATCCAGACGCCGTGGATGCTGATGCAGTTGCGCATGATCCAGGGGTAGGGCAGCTCGAGCCCTGCGCCGCCGGCCATGCCGACGCCGCCCATCAGCACGACGCGGCCATACGCGCGCACCGTCATCACCGCTGCCCGCACGACGGTCGGGCTCACCGAGGGTGGCATGATGTCGAACACGCAGTCGATCGGGCCCGATGCAGCGCGCTTCATCGCTTCGCGGTCGTCGTCCTCATTGCCTGTGAGCCTGACCGGCTTCACGCGGCTGCCGAAACGGCGGACGAGGTCGGCGAGGATATTTTCGTTGCGCCCTGGCGTGACCACGCAGGCTGCGCCCATCGCGAGCGCGACAGAGACGGCGGCGCTGCCGAAATTGCCGGTGGCGCCGCTCACCAGCACGGTCTCGCCAGGACGAAGCTTTGCAGCGAGGAAGCCGCCATAGGGCACCAGCAGCGTGCCCAGCGCGCACCAACGCGTCGCTTCCTCCGGCGTAATCGCGCCGAGGCGTTTGACGTTCTCGGTCGGCAGGCGCATCTGCTCGGCGAAGGAGCCGTGGCGAAAGTGCTTTTGCAGAGACATGCCGCCGGGTCCGGCGGCCGTCAGCCCCTGCAGGGCGATATCGGGCGCAACGGCGTCATCGCGCGAGCGCACGGTCGGATCGCAGAACACCCAGTCGCCGATCGCGAGCTTGGTCGCGTCCGGGCCGATCGCGCGCACCCGGCCGATGCCGCCGGGGCCCGGGATGATCGGCAAGTCGAGTGCGTAGTTGCGCTCCCCGCTGAAGACCTCGTTCATGTAGGACAGCACGCGTGTGGCGACGACATCGACGATGACCTCGCCGGTGCCGAGCACCGGTTCGGGGACGTTCTCGATTGCCAGTGGCGAGCCGAAGGATTTGAGCACGGCAGCTTTGATCATGTTCACCTCAAAGTCGGGTGAGGCCGATATGCGCCGCCTTGGAGGGGCCAGGAAGGCCTGGTATTATCCTAATATTCCAAGGACCCTCCATTGCGGGAGCGACATCAATGGCCGACCCACGGCGCGTCGAATTCGGCGATTTCCTGAGGTCCCGCCGCGAAAAGCTGTCGCCGAAGACCGTGGGCCTTGCGGTGGGTGGCCGCCGGCGCACTGCAGGGCTGCGGCGTGAGGAGGTTGCGCAGCTCGCCGGCATTGGGGTCGACTGGTACATCCGCCTCGAGCAGGGCCGCACCGTCAGCCCCTCTGTCACCACCATCGACGCGCTGGCCCGCGCGCTGCGCCTCAGCAAGGCCGAGCACGCGCACCTGAAGGCGCTGGCGCGCGACGGGGACAAGCGTCCATTCACCCGCGAGATCGTGCCGCCGCCGATCCAGCGGATGATCGAAAGCCTGAAGCAACCGGCCTACATCACCGGGCGGCGCTGGGACGTGCTGGCCTGGAACGCGGCCGCCGAAGAGGTCTTTGCCTTTGGGCAATTGCTGGAGCAGGATCGCAACACGCTGCTCCTCATGATGACCAACAAGCAGACGCGAAAATCCTACGGCGCCGGCTGGGCGGACGTCGCCAAGTCCATGGTGGCGATGTTTCGCGCCACCCACGACGTCTGGGCCGGCGATCCCGCCTTCACCGAGCTGCTCACGCGGCTGCGCCAGGGCAGTCCGGAATTCGTCAAATGGTGGGAGGCGCACGAGATCCGCAGCACCGCCTCGGGCCTCAAGACCATGAACCATCCGACCAAGGGCGTGCTCCGGTTCGAGCACACCAGCTTTCAGGCCAACGACGATCCCGCGCTGAAGCTCGTGATCTATACGCCTGTGCAAGGCGTAGAGACATAGTGGCCAGCGCGTCTGCTTTGGAGCGGCAAGCGGAAATGTTGCGATCAGTCCGGGCTCTGCCCCGGCGGTCAACCGGAGTGGAGGCGGATCAAGGATTTGACCGCAACCACTGCGAAAAAGCTCGGATGGTCCGTGCCTGCGGATGGCTTGGCTTACTGACCACATGGAAGCCGTAGCCAGGCAAGCTCAACTTGAACGCCTTCACGAGCGTACCGGCGGCGAGGTCGTGTGCCACGAGCACGTCACTGAAAATCCCGACTCCCTGTCCGGCGATCACCGCCTCGATAGCGTGCAGTTCCTCCCGGAAGCTCAAATGCTGCATGTCCTTGAATTGTGGCACCTCTCGCCACCTGCGCTGAGCTGCGGCGAGCCATCTCTGCCATGTCGGCGGCTCACGATCGGCGGGCGACCAATAGGAGTGGATCAGAACGTGGTCAGCGAGATCGACTGGTCGCTTCAGGCGCTCCGTTGCAAGCAAACGCGGACTGCAAACCGGCCAGAACGTATCGCTGAAGAGATCATCGACGATCCCGTCGGTCGGCCGTGCCCGGCTGGTCGCATAACGAATGGCTACATCGCCGTCTCCGGCCTGCAGATCGAGTACTGAATCTGTACCGATGACTTCCAGCGGCACGTCGGGATGCAGCTTCCGCCACAGCGGCAGGCGGGGCACGAGCCAGCGGCTGGCGAAAGCGTTGGTCGTCGTCACCCGGAGGGGCTGCTGATCGCGTTCCTGCTTGACGGCCGCAATGGCCGCGGCAAACACCTCGAGGCCGCCGCGAATGGCAGGGAAGAGCCGCGCTCCGGCATCGGTCAACGAAAGAGGCCGTGGTCTGCGCCGGAACAGCGCCCGACCGCAATACTGCTCGAGCAGTCCGATCTGGTGGCTGATTGCCGTTGGTGTCACGCCGAGTTCTGCCGCAGCCCTCTTGAAGCTGAGATGGCGGGCAGCGGCTTCAAACGCGCGAAGCTCGATCAGCGGCGGCAACCTGTGCATGCCGCCAGTCTAGGTGAAATCAGTTCATCGTCACCTGAATTCTTCGGATTTGCTCCGAGACAGCCCGCGACCGAGGATGTGGCGGATCAAGCTGAGGAGACCGTGTCATGTCGTCCATCGCATCTGTCGCCAGCGCCGCCGCGGATCTTGGTCCCTCCTTTGGAGGACAACTGCTCAAGCCAGCGGACGAGGGCTACGATGAGATGCGAAAGGTCCACAACGGGCTGGTCGACAAACGGCCAGCATTGATTGCCAGATGCCGTGGCGTGGCTGATGTCGTCGATGCCCTCGCTCTTGCGACCAAGCTCGGTCTTGAGGTCGCGGTTCGCGGCGGCGGCCATAATGTAGCAGGACGTGCAACTATCGACGGCGGGATCATGATCGACCTCTCACCCATGAGGGGCGTCCGGGTCGACGCTGTCGGCAAGACCGTATGGGCGCAGGGCGGGGTCACATGGGGTGAGCTCAATCGCGAAACGCAACTTCGCGGACTGGCAGTCACCGGCGGCGTGGTCTCAACGACGGGGATCGCCGGCCTGACTCTCGGAGGAGGTCTGGGCTGGTTGATGGGCAAGTACGGCTTGGCGCTAGACAATCTGCGCGCCGTCGAACTCGTCACCGCCGAAGGCAAGGTTTTGCGGGCCAGCAAGCATCAGGAGCCCGATCTGTTCTGGGCCGTACGCGGCGGCGGCGGAAACTTCGGGATCGCCACCAGCCTCGAATATGATCTCCATATCGTCGGGCCGATCATCACGGGTGGCCCGATCATCCACCCCATCGAGCGCTCCCGTGACGTGCTGGAATTTTTCCGGACCAGTACGCGCTCGCTTACGGACGAGCACACGCTGTTCGCATCCCTAACCCATGCGCCCGACGGGTCCGGCACGGAGGTCGCCGCCCTTGTCACCAGCCACTGCGGTTCGGCGGCGGATGCCGAAAGAGCGGTGCGGCCGCTGAAACAGTTCGGGGCACCGATCCTGGATGCGGTCGGGCCGATACCCTATTGCGAGCTCAACCGCATGCTCGACGCCAACTATCCGAAAGGCGCTTTCAACTATTGGAAATCGAACTTCCTGACCGAGCTGAGTGATGGTGCGATTTCGACCATAATCGATTGTTTCGCGCGCTGCCCGACTCCCATGGGACAGTTCCTCCTCGAACACATCCACGGTGCGGCGGCCCGCATCGATACGGGGGATACGGCATTTCCGCATCGGCAGGAGGGCTACAATTTCCTGATTCTCGCGCAGTGGATGCAGCCCAGCGATACGAGCCGCTGCATCTCCTGGGCGCGCGAAACCTACGAAAGGATGCGGCCCTTCTTTGCTTCCGGCCGCTATGTCAATTATCTCGATGATGACGAGACGGGCGATCCTGTGGCTGCCGCCTATGGACCGAACTACCGGCGTCTGCAGCGGATCAAAGCGAAATACGACCCGGCGAACTTCTTCCGCATGAACCAGAACATCCGGCCGCTGGCCTGATTGGCGGCTGAGGATCGCGTCGTTCTGATCCTGTTTAGCCGGCAGCAGAAAGGCGCTACGCTCCGGCCCCGGTCTTAACGTTGGCTTGGCGTGCTGATCCCTGGGAGGACTCCAGAATGGCTATCGTGTGCCGACCCGCTCGCATGGACGATTTGGTGAGAGCCGACGAGATCGTAGTCGCCAGCATCAATGAACTTACTGAGCGGCACGGCTTTGGAAAGATGGCATCCTCTCGCCCGCAGACTTTGCAGGCTTTCTCGCTCGCGGATGATCCAGAAGGTTTATGGGTCGCCGATGACGACGGAGAAATTGTCGGCTTCGCGTGGAGTTGGGTTTGTGGCGAGCTTTGGTTTCTGGCACAGCTGTTCGTGGCCCCTGATCGCCAGAGCGACGGCATTGGCAATCAACTCATCAGTCGGATGTTCGCGCACGCAGACATGCGCGGAGCATCCATCAAGGCGCTGATCACCTTCGCATTCAACAACGTGTCTCAAGGGCTCTACATTCGGCACGGATTGTTTCCGCGCTTTCCGATCTACATGGTCAGTGTGCCTCGTGACCGCCTGGCGTCGCGGTTGGCCGAGCCGCGGCTCCATCTTGAATCTCTCGTCGCCCAGACCAGCGGGTTTGATGAGCTGGCGTCCGTTGATGCCAGTGCTCTCGGTATTTCCAGAGAGAAGCATCATCGATATCTCCTGAACGACAGCACGACGAGCGGGTTCACCATTCACGCCGGCAGTGAATGCGTAGGGTATGTCTATATTTCGGATGGACACATTGGCCCGCTTGCAGTTCGCCGGACGGATCTTATGGGCTCGGCGCTTGCTGCTGCGTTGTCGTTCGCGGCGCAGAGCGATTTTCCGACCATCTCGGCCTTCGTATCCGGCGCGAGCGAGCCGGCTCTCAAGGTGGCGATTGAAAACGGGATGCGTCTGACCTTCCCGATGCTGCTGATGTCAAATCGACAGTTCGGAGATTGGGGCAGCTACCTCCCGCGCAATCCGGGTTTCATGTAGCTCAATCCAGGTGCATTGAACACGACGCCATCGCGCAGCTTGGTCACGGGATGACTTTCTTCGCGCGTGCACCTGGCGCGCGCCGGTATTTGCAAGCCGCCTTCGCAGGCGCTGACCGTCACGCTGGCCGATTAGCAACCGAGGTCAGTCAGGTCACGCAAGACGATCGATGATCTGAAGGAGCCGATCGCAGGACGCCTCGATCCTCTTGAGCGGAGACGTTGCGACCCCGAGCAACAATCCTGGGCGCACTGAGCCTGTCGACGCATACCAGAGCGATAGCGGCGTGGGCGCCAGTCCAAGCGGTGCCGCTTCTCTGGCGATGGCCAGATCGGGTGCTCCCTTCGGCAACCGCAGGACTGCGGCCAAACCGGCAATCGCAACGTTTGCAGTGCGCGGGCGAAGGCATTTCAGCAATGCATCGCCTTGCGCTGCGTAGACCCGCTTGGTGCGGCGAAGATGCCGGAGATAATGGCCGTCGCTGATGAAATCGGCCATCGCGAGCTGCACCGCGGGTCCAGGCGCCGGCGCGAGGCACGCCGCAACTTCGGCAAATCGCGACGCCAAAGCGGCCGGTGCAACGACAAAGCCCAGACGGAGGGCAGGTGTCACGGTCTTGCTAAAAGAGCCGATGTGAATGACGCGGCCGGCGCGGTCGAGCGATGCCAACGCCGGCGTCGCCCGGCCCTTGAGCTGAAGCTCGCTCAGATAGTCATCCTCGATCACCCATGCCTTGCTTTGCGCAGCCCAGTCGAGCAGGCGTGAACGCCGCGCAAGCGACAATGTCGAGCCGAGTGGCGCCTGCTGGCCTGGTGTCACGACGACCAGTGCCGCATCAGGAGCATGTTTCAGGCCGTGATCGACGTCGATACCGTCGGCGTCAACGGGGATCGGCGCGACCGATAATCGCGCAAGCTCGAGACCGTGTCGGGTGAAGGGAAAGCCCGGGTCCTCGACCCAGGCCTTCTTCTGCTCGAGTCCGAGGACGCGGAGCGCCAGACCAAGGCCGCCGCTGAAACCGCCGGTGATGATGATCTGGGAGGGCGCGCATTCGATCCCGCGCGCCAGCGCAAGGTGGGCCGCGATCTCGCGCCGCAACGCCGGCTCACCGCGCGGGTCAGGGTAGATCGCCGGTGCGCTCACCTCAATTCGGACCGCCCGCGCGCGCATCCGCGCCAGCAGCGTCGCGGGAAGGGTCTCCTGCGCAGGCACGCCCATCTGGAACATCGCCGGCCCGGCCGTGAGCTCCTGGTACATCTCCATGAAAGAGCCAGGGGCCGGGGCCTTGTCGTGCCGTACCGGCAAGGACGGCCGATCTGCGACATGTGTTCCAGTTGCGCGGGCCGCGACGATCAGTTGGGCGGATGAGAGCTTTTCGTACGCGACGCGCACGGTGCCGCGCGCGACGCCGAGCTGGGCGGCCAGATCCTGCCAGGAGGGCAGGCGTGCGCCCGGGGCGAGCACGCCGCTCTCGATGGCGGTCCTGATCCCCCTGTGAATCTGCTCGGTCAGCGGCGCCTTCGCAGATCGATCGAGCTTCAGACGCAGCGGCTTGGTCATGGCTGGGTGGTACACGATTTTCGTGCGTTCTTGGTGCTTTTTTATGGACCAGGGCAGGGGCACCTAGGGGCAACGGGGAGCGTCCATCCCCTTAATCATCAAGGAACAAGCAGATGAGTGAACGTCTCAACTACAACCACATCGCACCGGCCGGCGCGAAGGCGCTGGGCGGCGTCTACGGCTATGTCACGCAGAGCGGGCTTCCCGCGACGCTGGTCACCGTGGTCTATCTCCGCGTGTCGCAGATCAACAACTGCGCCTATTGCCTCGACATGCACACGCGCGACCTGCTCAAGGACGGCGTGAAGATCGAAAAGCTCGCGCTGGTCCAGGCGTGGGCCGAGGCCGGCAATCTCTTCGACGAACGCGAGCGCGCCGCCCTTGGATGGGCCGAGACTGTCACCCGCGTCGCCGAGACCAACGTTCCGGATGAAGCGTATCAAGCCGCCCGCAAGGTCTTCAGCGAGCGCGAGCTGGTCGATCTCACGATCGCGATCAGCCTGATGAATGCGTACAATCGCATGTCGATCAGCTTCCGAAAGACGCCACAGGCTGCGCTCGAGAATGCAGCCTGACGGCGAAGGGCATCAGCCGGCACAGAAACCAGGAGCCTGAAAATGACGAGCGTGATCTCCGGCGTCAAAATTCCCGACAGCCAATTGGCGCGCGAAGCCACCGAGCTGGTGCGCAGTTACGAAGACGAGATGTTGTTCAACCATTCGGTTCGCGTCTACGTGTTCGGCGCGATCAAGGGGCTGCGTCAGAAGCTGAAGTTCGATTCCGAGCTGCTCTATGTCGCGGCGGTCTTTCACGACCTCGGCCTCGTCGATCACTACCACACCGAGACCAAGCGGTTTGAGGTCGACGGCGCCGACGCCGCGCGCGACTTTCTGCGGGCGCGCGGCATTGCCGAGCCGCAAGCCGACCTGGTGTGGGAAGCAATCGCGCTGCACACCACCCCCGGCATTCCGCAATATATGAGACCGGAGATCGCGCTCACCAACGCAGGCGTCCTGGTGGACGTCGTTGGCGTTGGATTTGACGACTACACGCCGGAGCAGCGCGACCAGGTGATATCAGCGTATCCGCGCGGCGACTTCAAGAACGAGTTCCTGAAGGTGCAGACCTGCTCAGCGCTGAAGAAGCCGCAGACGACGTTCGGGACGGTCAACTTCGATTACATCGAGGATCACGATCCGAGCTTCCGCAAGCCGAACGCGTGCACGCGCATCCGCAACACGCCGTGGCAGAGCTGAGGAGACGCAACCTCTGCGCCACAGGATGCCTGGCTGGAGCCGAACGGTGTTGATCATCCGGTGCCAACGGCAGTCGAGCGGCGAGGAGACGTTGGTTCCTTCTTTGAAAAGTACGGATTCACGACGCAACTCGCGGAGCGTCCAACGGCGAGATATCGGCACTGCGCAAGTGAGCTGTAGCGGCAGTCGAAATAGCCCACGGGGCCATAGATCTGCATGCACACCGGATAGCTCGGATCATAGGTCTGCGCGTGCGCAGCTCCGCTTGCCGGGAGCATGCCGGTGAGGGCGAGCATCCGTGCGGCGCGGCGCATCTCAGCGAGGCAGGAAGTGGCCCGGTGTCTGCGCGCGCGGACGATTTTGATACGCGTATGGGTCTTCGCTCTGTCCGACGAAATACGGATTGGCGATGCAGGTCAGCGCGCGACCGGACGCGCTCGCCTGACACTGCCCGTAGGTGTCGAATCTGCAATTGCTCAGTCCCGGCCATTCATCACCGGTGAGGCAGAACGGATGGTTCTTGCCGAATGCGCGCGCGGGCGTGCTTGCAATCGATGCGAGTGCAAATGTGATGAATGCGAGCGAAAATGTGGCGACAATGGGATGAGGAACTCGACCGCGCATTTCGATTCTCCAATCACGCGAATGTGCGCGCGACGTCGTTACGCGCGCATGCAGTTTATGTCCTGTAGTCGACATTGGAACTCATGAAAACCCTTGTTTCAAAGGGTTTCCGCGCACGCGCCGATAAACATTCGTTAATGAGCAAGGTCCTTTGGACCGAACTGTTGCGTAGTGGTTACAGCAATTCCGTCGATCGCTGTTATGACGACGGTCACGGCCCGGGGGCCTTCTGAAGAAACTGGAACGGGAATCAAATGAAGAAGAATTTGTTGCTTGCCGCTGTCAGCCTCGTCGCGCTCAGCGCGGCTGCGCCGGCGCTGGCTGCTGACCTCGCGGCGCGGCCCTACACCAAAGCTCCGCCGGCGGCAATCGCTGCCGTCTACGACTGGAGCGGCTTCTACATCGGCATCAACGGCGGCGGCGGTTCGTCGCACACGACCTGGGATTTCGTTGGCGTTGGTCGCGAAGGCTCGCACGATGCAACCGGCGGCACCGTCGGTGGCCAGATCGGCTATCGCTGGCAGTCGGGCCAGTGGGTGTTCGGCGTTGAAGGCCAGGGCAACTGGGCCGACTTCTCCGGCGACAATCTCAGCGCGCTGTTCGCCACCAGCAACCGCACGAAGATCGATGCGTTCGGCCTGATCACCGGCCAGGTCGGTTATGCCTGGAACAACGTCCTCATCTACGTGAAGGGCGGTGCGGCTGTGGTCAGCGACAAGTACGAGATCTATAACCTCGGCGGCGGGCTGCTCGCGTCGACCAGCGACACCCGCTGGGGCGGTACGGTCGGTGCCGGTCTCGAGTACGGCTTCGCGCCGAACTGGTCGGTTGGCGTCGAGTACAACCACATCTTCCTGGCCGACAACGACGTGACCTTCGCCGGCTTCGCCGGTACGGAGCGCATCCGTCAGGACGTCGACATGGGTCTCGTCCGCCTGAACTACAAGTTCGGCGGCCCGATGCTCGGCAGGTACTGAGCAAAAGACCGAGACTGATCGCTCTTCGTCGAGCGGTTGTCGAAAGCCCCGGCCATTGGCCGGGGCTTTTTTTATTGTTTGAATTCAGTAAGTTAACCATCGCGTTTCGAGACGTCCTGGATCGCTTGACTCCTTAGAACAAAATGAGAACAATGTTCTTCATACGTTCCAACAAAGGAGCAGGCCATGTTCAGGGTTTTCGTGGAAGAAGCCGCCGCACTGGCGTCCATCACGCTGTTCGTCGGGATGATCGCGATCTGGGCGCAGGTGATTCCACAGCTCTAGGCTGGCTAGCTTGCTGCGACTGATTGGGGAAAAGCGGGACGACGCGGCGAAGCGGCCCCTCCGGCGTGGACTCTGGAGCAGTGACGCCCCACCATTGTGAGGCGAGTCGGCCGGGCGGTGCAGGATGCTCTTTTGATCTCCCTGACATCCCCTGGCGTCGGCGACCGCTCCATCTCATCTGCAAGAGGCCGTCACGCGACCATGCCGAGCGCCGGATTTGTTCACCTTCACGTTCACTCGGCCTATTCGCTGCTCAAGGGCTCGATCAAGATCGCCAAGCTTGCCGAGCTTGCGAAGAAAGATCACCAGCCCGCGCTGGCGCTGACCGACACCGACAATCTGTTCGGTGCGCTGGAGTTCTCCGACAAGATGGCGGGCTCCGGCATCCAGCCGATCGTCGGCTGCGAGCTGGCGATCGATTTCGGCGATCAGGATCCCAATGCGCGCAACGCGATGGGGCCGTCGCGCGTGGTGTTGCTGGCCGCGCAGGAGCGCGGCTATCGCAGCCTGATGCGGCTGAACTCGCGCGCGTTCCTGGAATCGCCGGACAGCCATGCTCCGTTCATCAAGTTCGACTGGCTCGAGGGCGAAACCGAGGGGCTGATCGCGCTGACGGGAGGACCAGACGGGCCGATCTCGCTGGCGCTTGCCGGTGGTCTTGGCGAGCTCGCCGCTGCGCGCTGCGAGCGTCTGGCCGGCCTGTTCGGCGACCGCCTCTACATCGAGTTGCAGCGTCACAATACCGAGAAGGAGCGGCGCGTCGAAAGCGGCTTGGTCGACATCGCCTACGCCAAGGGACTGCCGCTGGTTGCGACCAACGAGCCGTATTTCGCCGCGACCGACGATTACGAAGCGCATGACGCGCTGCTCTGCATCGCCGGCGGGCGGCTGGTCGCCGAGACCGAGCGCGAGCAGCTCACGCCCGATCATCGCTTCAAGACGCGCGCCGAGATGGCGGTGCTGTTCGCCGACATTCCGGAGGCTCTGGCCTCGACGGTGGAGATCGCAGAGCGCTGCTCGTTCCGGCCGATGACGCGCAAGCCGATCCTGCCGTTCTTCACCGTCGGCGCCGCCTCGAGCTCGGATGCGGCCGCGGTCGAGGCCGCCGAATTGAAGCGCCAGGCGGAGGAGGGGCTCGCCAGGCGCCTGCGCGTGCACGGCCTGTCGCAGGGCACGACGGAAGAGACCTACGCCAAGCGGCTCGCCTTCGAGCTCGACGTCATCACCCGCATGAAATACGCGGGCTACTTCCTGATCGTGTCCGACTTCATCAAATGGGCGAAGAGCCAAGGCATTCCGGTCGGGCCGGGCCGCGGCTCCGGCGCCGGCTCGCTGGTCGCCTGGGCGCTGACCATCACCGACCTCGACCCGATCAAGTTCGGCCTGCTGTTCGAGCGCTTCCTCAATCCCGAACGTGTCTCGATGCCGGACTTCGACATCGACTTCTGCCAGGACCGCCGCGGCGAGGTGATCAGGTACGTGCAGGAGCGCTACGGCCGCGACCAGGTCGCGCAGATCATCACCTTTGGAACGCTGCAGGCGCGCGGCGTGCTGCGCGACGTCGGCCGCGTGCTGCAGATGCCCTATGGCCAGGTCGACAAGCTGACCAAGCTGGTGCCGCAGAATCCGGCCGCGCCGGTGACGCTTGCCGCCGCGATCGAGAGCGAGCCCAAGCTGCAGGCGTTCCGCGACGAAGATCCGATCGTGGCGCGCGCCTTCGACATCGCCCAGCGCCTGGAAGGCCTGACGCGCCACGCCTCGACCCACGCGGCCGGCATCGTGATCGGCGACCGCCCGTTGAGCGAGCTCGTGCCGCTCTACCGCGATCCCAAATCCGACATGCCGGTGACCCAGTTCAACATGAAATGGGTCGAGCCCGCGGGCCTCGTGAAGTTCGACTTCCTCGGCCTGAAGACGCTGACCGTGCTCGACGTCGCGGTGAAGCTGCTCAAGCCGCGCGGCATCCATATCGATCTCGCCACGCTGCCGATCGACGATGCCGAGAGCTACCAGATGCTGGCGCGCGGCGATGTGGTCGGCGTGTTCCAGGTTGAAAGTCAGGGCATGCGGCGGGCGCTGATCGACATGCGGCCGGACCGTTTCGAGGACATCATCGCGCTGGTCGCGCTCTATCGCCCGGGCCCGATGGCGAACATCCCGACCTATTGCGCGCGCAAGCACGGCGACGAGGAGCCGGAATATCTGCATCCCGTGCTGGAGCCGATCCTCAAGGAGACCTTCGGCGTCATCATCTACCAGGAACAGGTGATGCAGATCGCGCAGGTGATGTCGGGCTATTCGCTCGGCGACGCCGACCTCTTGCGCCGCGCCATGGGCAAGAAGATCCGCGCCGAGATGGACAAGCAGCGCGATATCTTCGTTGCGGGCGCGGTGAAGAACGGCGTGCCGAAGGGGCAGGCCGAGACCATCTTCGAGTTGCTCGCAAAGTTCGCCGACTACGGCTTCAACAAGAGCCACGCGGCGGCTTACGCGCTGGTGTCCTACCACACCGCCTACATGAAGGCGCACTATCCGGTGGAGTTCATCGCGGCGTCGATGACGCTCGATCTGAACAACACCGACAAGCTCTCCGAATTCCGCTCAGAGGCGCAGCGCCTCGGCATCAAGGTCGAGCCGCCCAACATCAACCGGTCCGGCGCGACCTTCGAGGTCGGCGAGAACACGATCTACTACGCGCTCGCCGCGCTCAAGGGCGTCGGCATTCAGGCGATCGAACAGATCATCGCAGAGCGCACCAGAGGCGGCCTGTTCACCTCGCTCGCCGATTTCGCCGCGCGGGTCTCGCCGCGCGCGATCAACAAGCGCATCATCGAAAGTCTCGCCGCGGCCGGCGCCTTCGACACGCTGGAGCCGAACCGGGCGCGCGTCTTCGCCGGCGCGGACGCGATCCTCGCCGCCTGCCAGCGGGCGCATGAAGCTGCGACCATCGGCCAGAACGACATGTTCGGCATGTCGGCCGATGCGCCGACCATCATGCTGCCGCAGGTCGAGCCGTGGTTGCCGGCCGAGCGGCTGCGCCGCGAATACGACGCGATCGGTTTCTTCCTGTCGGGACATCCGCTTGACGATTACGCGACCGTGCTGAAGCGGCTACGGGTGCAGAGCTGGGCCGAGTTCTCGCGCGCGGTGAAGACCGGCGCCACCGCCGGCAAGGTCGCGGCGACCGTGGTCTCGCGCATGGAGCGGCGCACCAAGACCGGCAACAAGATGGGCATCATGGGGCTCTCTGATCCCACGGGCCACTTTGAGGCGGTGCTGTTCTCGGAAGGCCTCGCGCAATATCGCGACGTGCTGGAGCCGGGCGCGGCCGTGCTGCTGCAGCTCGGCGCCGAGCTGCAGGGCGAGGACGTCCGCGCCCGCGTGCTGCATGCCGAGCCGCTCGATGACGCCGCGGCGAAGACGCAGAAGGGCCTGCGCATCTTCCTGCGCGACACCAAGCCGCTGGACTCGATCGCCAAGCGCTTGGCCGGGCCCGACATGGCCGCCTCCAACGGCGGCGCGCCGAAGGTCGGCAGTCCCGGTATCGCATCGCGCTCAAACGGCGACGGCGAGGTCTCGGTGGTGATGCTGCTCGACCTTGAGACCGAGGTGGAGATGAAGCTGCCCGGCCGGTTCAAGGTCTCGCCCCAGATCGCCGGCGCGATCAAGGCGGTCGCGGGCGTGGTGGACGTGCAGCAGCTCTGACCTTGCGCGCGCCGCCGCAAACCAAAGCTTAACTATCAAGTTCACACCTGGTTTCGAAGCCTGCCGCGCACGGTTATCAGTTGTTTCCCGGCGCGAAACCAAGGAAGAAGAACCATGTGCGACAAATGCTCTGAAAATCCGCATCAATCGCTTGCTCCCTCCCGGCGCTCCATGATGCTCCTTGCTGCTTCGGCGCTCGGGGCGGCGGCGTTCGGCGGGGCCGCGTCGGCCAAGCAGGCGAAGGCGCCGCCGAAGCCGCAGAACGTGCTGTCGCCCGATGCGGCGCTGAAGCGGCTGATGGAAGGCAATGCACGCTACGTCTCGGGCGTGTCGCGCCGCCATGACTTCACGCACGAGCGCGAGGCATTGGTCGGCGGCCAGAATCCCTACGCAGCTGTTTTGAGCTGCGCCGATTCGCGCATCGCACCGGAATATGCCTTCGACAGTGGACGCGGAGACCTGTTCGTGTGCCGCGTCGCCGGAAACTTTGCGGGCGACGAAACCGTCGCCAGCATGGAGTACACCGTCGCCGTGCTCGGCACGCCCCTGATCCTGGTGCTCGGCCATGACAATTGCGGCGCCGTCGATGCGACGATCAAGTCGCTGAAGGACGACAAGCCGCTGCCGGGACACATCCCCACGCTGGTCTCCGCGATAGCACCGGCTGTGAAGACGGCGGCCCAGCAGAGCGGGAACGCGCTCGACAACGCCATTCGTCAGAATGTCACCGACAACGTTGCCAAGCTGAAAACGGCTGCCCCGATCCTCAACGCAGCGGTCGAGCAGGGCAAGCTCAAGGTGGTCGGCGGTATCTATCGGCTGAGCACGGGGACCGTCGAGTTGCTCGCCCAGGGCTGAGCCCACCTTCCTGAGCAGGCGCCGGCGGCCGCGCCTCGTCCGGCACAGGCCGGCCGCAGCTCTGACACCCGTCCGCGCAAGCCACGCAGTGGTCGTCGGATGTTGTTGCAACCTGTCGCTGATCCCAGCTAGCATGCCCCCGGGGAATGGACTGGGGTGTGTGATGCTGCGATGGGGCGCGTTGTTGTTGGCCGTCGGTGCCATGCTGGTGGGCTGTGTCAGCGATCAGGTTGGAACCGACTTTGCGTCTGTAACGAAAAAGGTGGGGCCCCCGCGCGCGGGGCATTCGCGCGTTGTCCTGCTGCAGGACAAGAGGAATGGCCTCAGCATGGCCATTTGCGCCTGCGAGGTGAAGCTCGATGGTGCACCGCTCGGTAAAGTCGTGGCTGGGAAATATGCCTATGCCGATCGGCCGGCAGGTCGGCACGAATTGCTGGTGACGGAGCTGATGTTTCCGGGCGACACCAAGCGCGAGATCATGATGGAAGCCGGCCGGACGCATTTTTATCTCATCAAGAGCAGCCCCAGGCACGATGCCGCCACCGGCGGAGCGGTCCTCGGCGGGCTGGTCGGGCTTGCAGCCGTCTCCATCGCGACCGCTGGCGAGGCGAATCCCGGGCCGGCCGAGCTCGTGCCGATCGACGAGGCGACCGCGCGAACGAAGCTCGCCGAGTTGCAGGCGGTGGAGTGAGGCGCGCTACAGATCCTCGGAACGCGCAGGGTGGGGACTTGAAGGAGCCTTGCGCCGTTTTGAGCTGAGGTGAGGCCGACCTGGAGCTGACGCCGGCAGCGGCGTGGCCACGCCAGCGCCTCAATCCGAGCTTTTCGTTCAACCGCCGTTCAGCTGGCTGCGCGCCTGATGCGTGGTGGCACCTCAACGACAATAGTGGGCAAGCAAGCCATGCGTGGGACGCTCAGAGCCTTCATCTGCCTGCTGCTGCCGATCGTGGCCGTTGCCGCCGGCGTGCCGGACCAGGCGCGTGCCCAGCAGCCGGAGAAGCGCATTGCACTCGTGGTGGGCAACGGCGCCTCTGCCAAATCGCCGCTGGCAACAACGGCCAATGATGCCGGCCTGATCGCGCAGACGCTCCAGGCGGCCGGCTTCGACGTGGTCGGCGCGCGCGATCTCGACGGCGACACGCTGCGCAAGAGCTTGCGCGATTTCATCCAGAAGGCCCAGGCTTCGGGACCGGGCACCGTCGCAATGCTTTATCTTGCCGGCTACGGCGTGCAGCTGGCCGGCGAGAATTATTTCATCCCGGTCGATTCCAACATCACCCGCGACACCGACATACCGACCGAGGCCCTGCGCATCAGTGACTATGCGCGCCAGCTCGCCTCCATTCCGCTCAAGGCCAACATCGTCGTGCTCGACGCCGCCCGGGCGCAGCCCTTCATCGAGGGCGGTCAGCCGATCGCGAGCGGTCTGGCGCTGGTCGAGCCCGAGGCGAACATGCTGATCGCCTTCAACGCCGCGCCCGGCACGGTGGCGCCGGAGGAGCCGGGGCCCTACGGCATTTACGCACAGTCGCTTGCCGAGATGATCCGCACCGGCGGCCTGCCGCTGCCCGAGGTGTTCGACCGCGTTCGCCTGCGCGTTAACGAGGCCTCCAAGGGCGCGCAGGTGCCCTGGAACGAGCAGAAGATCTCGGCGCAATTCTCGTTCTTCGAGCGCGGGCCCGACGCGCCGCCGCCCGAGGCCGCGCCCGACCAGGTCGCCGCGATCCGCAACAAGCCGATCCGCGATCTTGGCGTGCAGGATGCCTATGCCGCCGCGCTCGAGCGCGACACGCTGGCGGCTTATGAGGAGTTTCTCGCAGCCTATCCCGGCGATCCGCTCGCCAAGCGCGTGATGGCGATCGTCGCCGCACGCCGCGAAGCCATCACGTGGCGACGGACCTATCGGACCGACACGCCGGAGGCCTATTGGTCGTATCTGCGCCGCTATCCGCGCGGCCCGCATGCGGCGGATGCGCGGCGGCGCCTGGCGATCCTCACCGCGCCGGCCGAACCGCCGCCGAGCTTTGCGATGATCGACTACGACGTGCTGCCACCGCCGCCGGAGGAGGTGGTCTATGTCGATCGCCCGGTGCTGTATTTCAGCGATCCCGATTTCGGCTTCGCGCCGCCACCGCCGCCGCCGGTCTACTATCTGCCGCCGCCGCCGCCGGACTTCGTCGTGCTGCCGCCGCCGCTGCCGGTGGTCGGCCTGTTCGTGCTGCCGCAGCCGGTGTTCGTGCCGATCCCGGTGTTCGTCAGGCCGCCGGTCTATGTCGCGCCGCCACCGAACAACATCATCTACCAGAACATCCACAACACGACGGTCATCAACACCGTGATTAACCGCCCGCCCGCGCCGCCGCCGGCCGCAGGGCCGGCGCCCGGCCCGGGCAATCTGGCGCCGGCGGTTGCCGGCCGCGCCACGCCGGCAGGTCCCGCTGTGCCGCAGGCGGTCACGCAACGCGCCGCCCTGATCCAGCAGGGCAAGGCGCCGATGCCGCCGAGCGCGACGATCCAGCCGACGGTGAGACCGGGTATCACGACACCGGCTCCGGCCAATGTCGCTCCTGCCACGACCGCGCAGCCGCCGGCTGCAGCCAAGCTGCCGCAGGCAAATACGCTGCCGCAGGCCAATACGCTGCCGCAGCCCAATACCTTGCCGGCACCGGGAGCTCCCGGCCGCCCGCCGGCAGGAGCGGGGGTGGCGCCTGGTGCTGTCACGCCGGGTGGCGCACCCAGTCCGACCGCGACTGCCCCTGCCGCCAACGCTCCAGCTGCGACACCGCCAGCGCAAGCGCCGACCAAGCTGCCGCAGGCCAACACGCTGCCGGTGCCGGGAACTCCCGGCGGACCGCCGCCGGCGGCCGGGGCAGGGGGCGCGCCCGGCGCTGCCCCGCCTCATGGCAAACCGGCTGCGACCGCGACGGCGCCCGCCGGCAATGTCCCGCCGGCGCAACCGAACGCGGCAACCGCCACGGCGCCCAACCGCCCGCCGGCTCCCGCAGGTTCGACCACCCCGTCCGCGGGCCTGCCCAGACCGCCGGGAACAACGTCCTCGCCGGCGCCTGACCTGCGCGGCAGGCCGGCCGGCCCCCAACCGGGCGCTGTGCCGCCTCCGAGCGCCGGCCCCGGCAAGCCGGCCGTCCCGACCGCGATCAAGCCCGCCACACCTCCACCGCCGCCGGTGGCGACGCGGGCACCGTCCGGAGTTCAGGATCACCGGCCCGCGCCACCGCAGGCCGCCAAGCCTGCTGCGCCGCCGCCGCATCCTCAGGCCCTGGCGAGACCGACGCCGCCGCCTCCGCCCCGGGTTGCACCACCCCCGCCGCCGCGGGCTGCGCCTCCGCCGGTGGCCGTGGCGCGGCCGGCACCTCCGCCGCCCGTTGCCCGACCGGCGCCGGCGCCGCCGCCTGCGATGGCGCGGCCGGCCCCACCTCCGCCTCCGATCGCACGGCCTGCGCCGCCGCCACCTCCCGTCGCACGGGCTGCGCCGCCGCCACCGCCGGTCGCGCGGCCGGCCCCGCCACCGATGGCCGCCGCGCCGCATGCGCCGCCTCCGCGGCCGGCCGGCCCGCCGCCAAGAAGCTGCCCGCCGGGCCAGCCGAAGTGCTAGGACGCTGAAGGGCAGGGGGCGCCGGGAGCGACAGCAGCCAGCCGGCGTCCCGGACGGCGCCTTATTTCCTTGCTTCTGGCCGAAATGGCGCTATATAGCGCGCCATCTCACACGGAAACATGGCTCACAAGGCCGTCCGGTGGCAGCCGGGGCGAGAACGCTCCGTTTTGCTCACACGTTTCCGGAGGAACCAACCGGAGAATTAGAACGATGGCACTGCCCGATTTCACTATGCGTCAGCTGCTCGAAGCTGGCGTGCACTTTGGTCACCAGTCTCACCGCTGGAATCCGAAAATGGCTCCGTTCATTTTCGGCACACGCAACAACATCCACATCGTCGACCTCGCCCAAACCGTGCCGATGCTGCACCAGGCCCTCCAGGCCGTCAGCGACACGGTGGCCAAGGGCGGCCGCATCCTGTTCGTCGGCACCAAGCGCCAGGCCCAGGACGGCGTTGCCGACGCGGCCAAGCGCTGCGCGCAGTATTTCGTCAATTCGCGCTGGCTCGGCGGCACGCTGACCAACTGGAAGACGATCTCGGCCTCGATCAAGCGCCTGCGTCACCTCGACGACGTGCTCTCGGGCGGCGAAGCCAATTCCTACACGAAGAAGGAGCGCCTGACGCTGCAGCGCGAGCGCGACAAGCTCGACCGCTCGCTCGGCGGCATCAAGGACATGGGCGGTCTGCCCGACCTGATCTTCGTGATCGACACCAACAAGGAAGACATCGCGATCCAGGAGGCCCAGCGCCTCAACATCCCGGTTGCCGCGATCGTCGACACCAATTCGGACCCCAAGGGCATCACCTATGTGGTGCCGGGCAACGACGACGCGGGCCGCGCCATCTCGCTGTACTGCGATCTGATCGCGCGTGCGGCGATCGACGGCATCTCGCGTGCCCAGGGCGATTCGGGCATCGACATCGGTGCGTCGGCCAAGCCGCTCGCCGAAGAGCTGCCAGCGACGTCCTCGAGCGGTTTCCAGGGCCTTGCGGGTCCGCGCGGCACCGCCGACGACCTCAAGAAGCTCCCGGGCGTGTCGGGTGCGATCGAGAAGAAGTTCAACGACCTCGGCATCTTCCACTATTGGCAGCTCGCCGAGCTCGACCATGACACCGCGCATACGATCGGCGAAGAAGTCGGTCTGCCGAGCCGCGCCGATGCCTGGGTGGCCAAGGCCAAGGCGCTGACCGCGGAAGCGGAATAGTCAAAAAGAGCGATGGGTTGGCCGGATAGGATCCGGCCACCATTTCAGTTGACGCGAATTCCTGAGATGGACCGCGGCGGGGCGATTTGATGCCGCGCCGCGGCAAACCGGCAGGCACAAAGGATTTTCAACGATGGCAACGATCACAGCTGCGATGGTCAAGGACCTGCGCGAGTCCACCGGCGCGGGCATGATGGACTGCAAGGCGGCGCTCACCGAGACCGCTGGCGACATGGAAGCGGCGCAGGACTGGCTGCGCAAGAAGGGTCTGTCCAAGGCCGCCAAGAAGTCGGGCCGCGTCGCGGCCGAGGGCCTGATCGGCGCGCTCACCAAGGGCACCAAGGGCGTCGTGGTCGAGGTCAACTCCGAGACCGACTTCGTGGCGCGCAACGGCCAGTTCCAGGGCCTGGTCAAAATGATTGCCCAGGTCGCGTTCGACGTCGGTGCGGATGTCGAGAAGATCAAGGCCGCCAAGGTCGGCGACGTCACGGTCGAAACCGCGATCAATGATGCGATTGCCACCATCGGCGAGAATATGACGCTGCGCCGCGCCGCCCAGCTCGAAGTGAGCCAGGGCGTGGTCTCCCACTACGTCCACGGGGCCGTCGTCGACGGCGCCGGCAAGATGGGCGTGATCGTGGCGCTGGAATCGCCGGGCAAGGCCGACGAGCTCGCCGCGCTCGGCCGTCAGATCGCGATGCATGTCGCGGCCGCCAACCCGCTGGCGCTCGATCCGTCCGGCCTCGATCCGGCCGTGGTCAAGCGCGAGAAGGACGTGCTCGCCGACAAATACCGTCAGCAGGGCAAGCCCGAGAACGTGATCGAGAAGATCGTCGAGTCCGGCCTCAAGACCTACTACAAGGAAGTCTGCCTGCTCGAGCAGGCCTTCATCCACGACACCGGCAAGTCGGTGGCGCAGGCGGTGAAGGAGGCCGAGGGCAAGGTTGGCGGCGCTGTGAAGATCGCGGGCTTTGTGCGCTATGCTCTCGGCGAGGGAATCGAGAAGCAGGAAAACGACTTCGCGGCCGAGGTCGCCGCGGCCAGCGGCAAGAAGTAAGCGCCGGAACGTTCCTTCCGGCGTGCCGCCGGAAGCGGCGCCCGGACAAGGAAAGTGCTCATGACTGATCCGGTCTATCGTCGCGTCGTGATCAAGCTGTCCGGCGAATATCTCGCGGGACAGCAAGGCTTTGGCATCGATCAGCCGACCGTCGACCGGGTTGCGGACGATCTGATCGCCGCCCGCAAGCTCGGCACCGAGGTCGCGGTCGTGATCGGCGGCGGCAACATGGTCCGCGGCGTCGAGGTCTCCTCCCGCGGGGTGTCGCGCACGACCGGCGACACCATGGGCATGCTTGCCACCATGATGAACTGCCTCGCGCTGGAAGCGGCGATCGAGCGCAAGGGCACGCCGGCACGGACACTGTCGGCCTTCGTCATGCCCGAGATTTCCGAGCTGTTCACCCGCACTGCGGCACACAAATACCTGGCCGAAGGCCGGATCGTGCTGCTTGGCGGCGGGACCGGCAATCCGTTCTTCACCACCGACACGACCGCGGTGCTGCGGGCCGCTGAGATCGGGGCGCAGGTGGTCCTGAAGGCGACCAATGTCGACGGGGTCTACTCGGCCGACCCGAAGAAGGATCCCACCGCCACGCGGTTCGACCGCCTGACGCATTCGCAGGCGATCGAGGGCGGCTACAAGGTGATGGATGCGACCGCCTTCGCGCTTGCCCGCGAGACATCGCTGCCTATCATCGTATTCTCGATCGCGGAGCCGGGGTCGATCGGCGCGATTCTGCGTGGCGTCGGCCACGGAACCATCGTCGCCGGCTGACGGCTCGTCTGGCGCGCCCGAAAGGGAAGGGTGCGGAGCGGTCGCCGGGATTTTGAAGGAGGAACGTGATGGCCACGGGTAATTTCGACCTCAACGAAGTGAAGCGCCGCATGCAAGGCGCCGTCCAGTCCCTCAAGCACGAGCTCGGCGGCCTGCGCACCGGCCGCGCCTCCGCCTCGATGCTCGATCCCGTGCAGGTCGAGGCCTATGGCAGCCACATGCCGCTCAACCAGCTCGCCACGGTCAGCGTGCCCGAGCCGCGGCTGATCTCGGTGCAGGTCTGGGACAAGTCGATGGTCAAGGCGGTGGAGAAGGCGATCGTCGATTCCAATCTCGGCCTGTCGCCGGCGACCGAAGGCCAGATGCTGCGCCTGCGCATCCCCGAGCTCAACGAGGAGCGCCGCAAGGAGCTGGTGAAGGTCGCGCACAAATACGCGGAAGCCGCCAAGGTCGCCGCGCGCCATGTCCGCCGCGACGGCCTCGACGTGCTCAAGAAGCTCGAGAAGAATCACGAGATGTCAGAGGACGACCAGAAGCGTCACGCCGACGAGGTGCAGAAGGCGACCGACGGCACCATCGCCGAGATCGACCAGTTGCTGGCCGCCAAGGAAAAAGAAATCCTCACCGTTTAAGGCATCGCCTTCATGTCCAACGCCGCCGCGCCCGCAACGGAAGGACCTGACAGGTCCGATGCGCCTGCGCATGTTGCCATCATCATGGATGGCAACGGGCGTTGGGCGGCCGCGCGCGGCTTGCCGCGTGCGGAAGGACATCGCCGCGGTGTGGACGCGCTGCGCCGCGTGGTGCGCGCCTCGCATGAACTCGGCATTCGCTATCTCACCATCTTCTCGTTCTCCTCGGAGAACTGGTCGCGGCCGGCGAGCGAGATAGGCGACCTGTTCGGCCTGCTGCGGCGCTTCATCCGCAACGATCTGGCGAGCCTGCATCGCGACGGCGTCAAGGTCCGCATCATCGGCGAGCGCGAGGGGCTCGAGGGCGACATCTGCACGCTTCTCAACGAGGCCGAGGAGCTGACACGCGACAACACGCGCCTGACGCTCGTCGTCGCCTTCAACTACGGCTCGCGGCAGGAGATCGCGAAAGCGGCGCAGAAGCTCGCCCGCGAGGTTGCGGAAGGCAGGCGCGATCCTGCCACGATCGACGCCGAGACACTCGGCGCGCATCTCGACGCTCCCGACATTCCCGATCCCGATCTCATCATCCGCACCAGCGGCGAGCAGCGCCTGTCCAATTTCCTGATGTGGCAGGCCGCCTATAGCGAGCTCGTTTTCGTGCCGATCCACTGGCCCGATTTCGACAAGGCGGCGCTGGAAAGCGCGATCGCCGAATTTGCCAGGCGCGAGCGCCGTTTCGGCGGCCTGGTCGCGAAAACCGCCTCGTGAGCGAACCCGACGCCGCACCGGCGGGCTCTCAGCCTGCCCCGAGCAATCTCGTGCTGCGAGTCCTCGCAGCTCTGGTGCTGGCGCCGCTTGCCATTGCGATTGCCTACGCCGGCGGCTGGCTTTGGGCACTTCTCGTCACCCTGGTGTCGATCGGGCTGTTCGCGGAATGGCTGACGGTGGTGGGCGCGAGCTCGGTCGCGCTGACGGGGGCGGGGACCATCGTCATCGCCACGATGGGATTCTGCGTGACCTTCGGTGCGCTGAAGACCGCCGTCATCACTGGCTGCATCGGCGGCGCGATCGTGATGCTGATTGCGCGAGGCAAGTTCGTCTGGGCGGCTACTGGATTTGCCTACGCAGCGGCGGCGCTGCTGGCCTCGATCCTGGTGCGGAAGGATCTCGTCAACGGCTTCTCCGCGCTGATGTTCGTGCTGCTCGTGGTGTGGGCGACCGATATCGGCGGTTATTTCGCCGGCCGCATCATTGGCGGGCCGAAGCTGTGGCCGCGCGTGAGCCCGAAAAAGACCTGGGCCGGAGCGCTCGGCGGCTTTGCGGCGAGCCTTGCGGTTGCGGCCTCTTTTGCCGCAGGCGGGATCGGAAAGGCGGTTCCGCTGCTGCTCGTCAGCGCCGTCCTGTCGGTGTTGTCGCAGCTCGGCGACCTCTTCGAATCCGCAGTGAAGCGGCGCTTCGGTGTCAAGGATTCCAGTCACTTAATTCCCGGCCATGGCGGGCTTATGGACCGTCTGGACGGCTTTGTCGCCGCCATCCTGGCGGCATGGATTATCGGCTTCGTCCGCCATGGTGTGCATAGCGCCGGAAGCGGTCTTATGGTTTGGTGAGGATATGAGCGCGGTCCCATTGCGTAACAACAAGCTTGCTGCGTCCGACGTCCGCAGCGTCACGGTTCTCGGCGCCACCGGCTCGATCGGCGACAGCACGATGGATCTGCTGCGCGCCTCGCCCGAGCGCTACCGTGTCGAGGCGCTGACGGCGAACGGCAATGTCGCAGCGCTGGCCAAGCTCGCTAGGGAATTCTCCGCGCGCTACGTCGCGATCGCCGACACCTCCAAGCTCGCTGAGCTCAAGGCAGCACTCGCGGGCACCGGCACCGAATGCGGCGCCGGCGAGAGCGCGGTGATCGAGGCTGGCGCGCGTCCCGCCGACTGGGTGATGGCGGCCGTCAGCGGCGCCGCCGGGCTGAAGCCGGCACTGGCGGCGGTCGACCGCGGTGCCCATGTCGCCCTCGCCAACAAGGAATGTCTGGTCTGCGCCGGCGATTTCTTCATGCAGCGCGCGGCAAAGGCGGGCGCCTGCATCCTGCCGGCCGATTCCGAGCACAATGCGCTGTTCCAGGCACTCAGCTCAGGCAATCGCGACGAGCTGGTCCGCGTCATCATCACGGCCTCCGGCGGCCCGTTCCGGACCTGGAACCCCGCAGACATCGAGCAGGCCACGCTCGAGCAGGCCCTGAAGCATCCGAACTGGAGCATGGGGCAGAAGATCACGATCGATTCCGCCTCGATGATGAACAAGGGGCTCGAGGTGATCGAAGCGTCCTATCTGTTCGCGCTCGCGCCGGACGAGATCGACGTCCTCGTTCATCCGCAGTCGATCATCCACGGCATGGTCGAGTTTTCCGACTGCTCCGTCGTGGCCCAGCTCGGCGCGCCCGACATGAGGACGCCGATCGCGCATTGCCTCGGCTGGCCCGATCGCATCAAGGGGCCGGCGGCCAAGCTGGACCTCGCCAAGATCGGCCAGCTGACTTTCGAGGCGCCGGATTTCGAGCGCTTCCCCGGACTGCGTCTGGCCTACGATTCGCTGCGGACCGGGAAGGGGGCGACCACCGTCTACAACGCCGCCAACGAGGTCGCGGTCGCCGCCTTCATCGCCGGCAAGATCCGGTTCGGCGCGATTGCCCGGCTGGTCGAGGCGACCCTTGACGACTGGATCAAAGGCGGGAACCAGGCGCCCCTGACGTCCGCCGACGATGCAATCTCTGTTGACCATGTTGCTCGAAATAGGGCTGCCGCCCTATTGCCTCAAATTGCCTTAAAGGCATCCTAGTTGGTTCGCGACCAGGGCCTTGCGGCGCTGGGTGAGGGAAATCGATGATCGACTTTTTCGTCCATAGTTTCAATACGTTGAGCCATGGGCTCCTCGGCTACGCGGTTCCCTTCCTGTTCGTCTTGACCATCGTCGTGTTCTTCCACGAGCTCGGCCATTTCCTGGTCGCACGCTGGGCGGGCGTGCGCGTGTTGACCTTCTCGCTCGGGTTCGGCCCTGAGCTGGTTGGTTTCAACGACCGCCATGGCACCCGCTGGAAGATCTCGGCGATCCCGCTCGGCGGCTACGTCAAGTTCTTCGGCGACGAGAGCGAGGCCTCAACCCCGTCGGCCCAGACGCTCGCGGCGATGACGGCCGAGGAGCGCGCCGGCAGCTTCCACCACAAGAAGGTCGGCCCGCGAGCGGCTATCGTCGCGGCCGGACCGATCGCCAATTTCATTCTGGGCGCGCTGATCTTCGCCGGCATGGCCCTCTACTACGGCAAGCCGAGCACGATCGCGCGCGTCGACGGTGTCGTCGCCGATGGCGCGGC
This sequence comes from Bradyrhizobium sp. USDA 4354, assembly GCF_054060315.1. Taxonomy (NCBI): domain Bacteria; kingdom Pseudomonadati; phylum Pseudomonadota; class Alphaproteobacteria; order Hyphomicrobiales; family Nitrobacteraceae; genus Bradyrhizobium; species Bradyrhizobium sp. USDA 4354. Next base: position 5,161,901 of record NZ_JBSSDC010000001.1, read on the forward strand.
CGCTGCGGCCGGCTTCAAGGTCGGGGACGTCGTCGTCCAGATCGACGGCAGGCCGATCGAGAGCTTTGCCGACATGCAGCGAATCGTTGCGATGAACGCCGGTTCGGCGCTTACCTTCCAAGTGAAGCGCGACGGCGCCATCGTCTCGCTGACCGCGACCCCGGCGCTGCTCGAGCGCAAGGATCCGTTCGGCAACAGCCACCGTCTCGGCGTGCTCGGTGTCGAGCACAAGTCGCAGGCCGGGGAGGCCTCGACCACGCCGGTCGGCATCGGCGAAGCGCTCAAGATCGGGGTCGAGCAGGTCTGGTTCATCATCACCAGCACCTTCAAGTTCCTGGGTTCCCTGTTCGTCGGGCAGGGCAATCCGAACGAGGTCAGCGGCGTCCTGGGAATCGCGAAGATGTCGGGACAGGCGGCCAGCGCCGGGTTCCAGTTCGTGATCAATCTCTGCGCGGTGCTGTCGGTCTCAATCGGCCTCTTGAACCTGTTCCCGATCCCGCTGCTCGATGGCGGCCACCTTATGTTCTATGCGGCCGAGGTGGTCCGGGGCCGGCCCTTGTCCGAGCGGACCCAGGAGATGGGGTTCCGAATCGGACTCGGCTTGGTGCTGATGTTGATGGTGTTTGCGACCTATAACGACATCCTGCGGATGGCCGCTTCCTGATAGGGGCTTTTTTGTGGCGTTGCTGTTGAGCAACGTCCTGGAATGAAATTGAAATTACGGCGCTTTCGGCCGTTTGCGGCGTCGGCGAAATTGGCTACAAGCGGCCTGAACTTGGGGAATCTCCGGACCGGCGTTGGGGTTGGGTCTGGCACGGAATGATAAGGGCGCGTTGCGCGATGAAGTTTGGACTGCGACTCCGGGGGGGCTTGCTCGCAACCCTGATCTTGTTCGGCGCGCCGGTGGTTGCCCCGGTTGGGGCTGTTTTGGTGTCTTCGTCTGCGCTCGCTCAGACCGTTCAGTCGATTTCCGTCGAAGGAAATCGCCGCGTCGAGGTGGAGACGATCCGCTCCTATTTCAAGCCGGGTCCGGGCGGCCGCCTGGATCAGGCCGCCATTGACGACGGCCTCAAGGCGTTGATCGAGACCGGCCTGTTCCAGGACGTCAGGATCAACCGCGGTTCCGGCGGCCAGCTCATCGTCTCCGTGGTGGAAAACCCGGTGATCGGCCGCATCGCCTTCGAGGGCAACAAGAAGATCAAGGACGAGCAGCTCACCACTGAAGTCCAGTCCAAGGCGCGCGGTACCTTCTCCCGCGCCATGGTACAGTCCGACACGCTGCGAATCGCCGAAATCTATCGCCGGTCCGGCCGCTATGACGTGCGCGTCACGCCCGAGGTCATCGAGCAGCCGAACAACCGCGTCGATCTGATCTTCACCATCGAGGAGGGCGCCAAGACCGGCGTCAAGTCGATCGAGTTCGTCGGCAACAATGCCTTCTCGTCCTACCGCCTCCGCGACGTCATCAAGACGCGCGAATCGAACCTCCTGAGCTTCCTCGCCAGCGGCGACATCTATGATCCGGACCGTGTCGAGGCCGACCGCGATCTGATCCGTCGCTTCTACCTCAAGAACGGCTTCGCCGACGTCCAGGTGGTTGCTGCGCTCACCGAATACGATCCGGAGAAGAAGGGCTTCAACGTCACCTTCAAGATCGAGGAAGGCGCGCAATACCGCGTAGGCGCGGTCGACTTCCGCTCCAGCATTCCGAACTTCGATCCCTCCTCGCTGCGCGCCTATTCGCGCGTCAATGTTGGCTCGCTCTACAACGTCGAATCGGTCGAGAAATCGGTCGAGGAGATGCAGATCGAGGCCTCGCGCCGCGGCTATGCCTTCGCCGTGGTCCGGCCCGGCGGCGACCGCAACTTCGAAGCGCACACGGTGTCCGTCGTGTTCAACGTCGACGAGGGCCCGCGCACCTATATCGAGCGCATCAACCTGCGCGGCAACACCCGCACGCGCGACTACGTGATCCGCCGCGAGTTCGACATCTCGGAAGGCGACGCCTACAACCGCGCGCTGGTCGACCGCGCCGAGCGGCGCCTGAAGAACCTCGACTATTTCAAGAGCGTGAAGATCACGACCGAGCCCGGCTCCTCCAGCGATCGCGTCATCCTGATCGTCGACATGGAAGAGAAATCGACCGGCGACTTCTCGATCTCGGGCGGTTACTCCACGACCGACGGCGCGCTGGCGGAAGTCTCGGTCTCCGAGCGCAACCTGCTCGGCCGCGGCCTGTTCGCCAAGGCGTCGGTGACCTATGGCCAGTACGCCCGCGGCTACTCGCTGTCGTTTGTCGAGCCGTATCTGCTCGACTATCGCGTCGCGCTCGGCCTCGACCTCTATCAGCGCCAGCAGCTGTCCAACAGCTACATCTCCTACGGCACCAAGACGCTCGGCTTCTCGCCGCGCCTCGGCTTCTCCTTGCGTGAAGATCTGGCGCTCCAAGTGCGCTACTCGATCTACCAGCAGGAAATCACGCTGCCGTACTACCTGGCGAACTGTAACAACGTTCCCGGACCAAACTTCAATCCGAGCCCGGCCTTCGCCGCGGCGCAGACGCCGCCGATCGACCTGAGCTCGACCGGTGGCCTCGGCTGCTACAGCGACGGCGAAGCCTCGTTGCCGGTGCGCAAGGAGCTTGCCAACGGCAAGACCCTAACCTCGGCGCTCGGCTATACGCTGACCTACAACACGCTGGACAACAACAAGAACCCCACCGACGGTCTGCTCGTCGACTTCCGGCAGGATTTCGCGGGCGTCGGCGGCGACGTCTCCTATCTGAAGTCGGTCATCGACGCGAAGTACTACACGCCGCTGGTGTCCGACATCGTCGGCCTCGTGCGCCTGCAGAGCGGCATGCTGAACAAGATCGGCAGCGATCTGCGCATGCTCGACCACTTCCAGATGGGCCCGAACCTCGTCCGCGGCTTTGCCCCGAACGGCATCGGCCCGCGCGACCTGAATCCCTTTGGCTCGCAGGACGCGCTCGGCGGCACCAAGTACTGGGGCGCTTCGCTCGAACTGCAGATGCCGTTCTGGTTCCTGCCCAAGGAAGTGGGCCTGAAGGGCGCGGTCTATGCCGACGCCGGCGGCCTCTACGACTACAAGGGACCAACGAGCTGGACCGCCACCAACGAGGTCAACGTGCCCGGCTGTATCCCGTCGACGGTCAATCCGTCGAGCGCCGGAACCTGTACCGGCCTCGTCTTCGACGACAGCAAGGTCGTTCGCACGTCAGTCGGTGTCGGCCTGATCTGGCAGTCGCCGTTCGGTCCGCTGCGCTTCGACTACGCCGTACCGCTCACCAAGGGCAAGTACGACCGCACGCAGGAGTTCCGGTTCGGCGGCGGCACCACGTTCTAGTTCGATCAGCACGGCACGATCCGGATCACTGGAGCCGGTTTCCGAAAGGGATCGTGCCAATCCAAGACATGAGGCATGATGCGGCCTGACCGCTTCATGCCGAAGCCGGACCGCGACGAGGTGGAATGGCGCAGCCGATCTTTTTCACAAAGCCGCCTGCCACAGCGTTGGCCGAGATTGCCACGCTGACCAAGGCGCAGCTGGTCGATCCCGAGAGGGGCGGCCACGTCATCACGGGCCTCGCTTCGCTCGACGAAGCGGGCCCGATGCATCTGGCGTTCTTCGATAACCTCAAATATGCCGATCAGCTCAGGGCGACCAAGGCGGGTGCCTGTCTGGTCAGCCCGCGCTTCGAGGCCGAGGTGCCCGCGCATGTGGCCGTGCTGCGGGTGGCGCAGCCGTTCCGCGCCTTCGTCAGGATCGCGCGGGAGTGGCATGGGGACGCGCTGAGGCCGCAATCCTGGGTCGGCAATGACGGTATCGCGCCGTCCGCCGTCATCGATCCCTCGGCCCGGCTCGAGGACGGTGTGATCGTCGATCCCCTGGCCGTGATCGGCCCGGACGTCGAGATCGGCAGCGGTACCGTGGTCGGCGTCGGAGCGGTGATCGGCCCCGGCGTCAAGATCGGCCGCGACTGCAATGTCGGCGCCCGCACGGCGATCCAGTGCGCCCTGATCGGGAATAATGTGCTGATCCATCCCGGCTGCTCGATCGGCCAGGACGGCTATGGCTTCATCTTTTTCGGCCCCGAGGGCCATCTGAAGGTGCCGCAGACCGGACGGGTGCTGATCCAGAACGATGTCGAGGTCGGCGCCAACACCACGATCGACCGTGGGTCCTTGCGCGACACCGTGATCGGCGAGGGGACCAAAATCGACAATCAGGTCCAGATCGGCCACAATGTGACGATCGGTCGGCACTGCCTGCTGGCGGCTCAGATCGGCCTCGCCGGTAGCCTGACCATCGGCGACAACGTGGCGCTCGGAGCGAAGGTTGGCATCAACAACCACCTCAAGATCGGCGACGGAGCTCAGGTGACGGCCATGAGCGCCGTCAAGGACGACATCCCGCCGGGCGGTCGCTGGGGCGGGCATTTCGCCAAGCCGACCAAGCAGTGGTTCAAGGAGATCATCGCGGTGGAGCGCCTGGTACGCGACAGCAAGGCCGATCCGAAGGACGAGGGACGGGAATGACGGCGGAATCACCTGTTAAGTTCGAGCTGGTGGATATCAACGCGATCCTCCAGACCCTGCCGCACCGTTTTCCGATGCTGCTGATCGACCGCGTGATCAACATCCGCGCCGATTACAGCGGCATCGGCATCAAGAACGTCACCTTCAACGAGCCGGCCTTCCAGGGGCATTTCCCCGAACGCCCGGTCTATCCCGGCGTCATGATGATCGAGGCGATGGCGCAGACCGCCGGCGTGATCGGCATCAAGTCGGTCGAAGGCACCGAGAAGCCACGCGCGGTCTATTTCCTCACCATCGACAAATGCAAGTTTCGCAAGCCGGTGCTGCCCGGTGACACCATCGAGTATCACATGCGCTCGCTCGGGCGCCGCAAGGCCATGTGGTGGTTTCACGGCGACGCCAAGGTCAACGGCCAGGTCGTCGCGGAGGCCGACGTCGGCGCCATGCTGACGGACTGAGTGGATTCAACCGTTCTGGACCGGCTCGCGCGTCGGGCATGCGTAGCGCCCGGCGGTCGTCTCGCGCTTGATATTCCGGTTGAAGAACTGGCCCATCGACGGCGCGCCCAGGAGGCGCTCGACCGTCTCGGCGGTCACGCCGCAATAGCGGTCATAGGCGCCGTTGCTCGCGACGATCAGGTCCTGCTGCGCGCGATCGTAGCAGACCCGCTGAAGCACGGTGCTGCGGGTGATGTCCCGGCATTCAAATGTCCCGAGATCGACGAGCCGGTGTTCGCCGGTCTCGACCGTCTCGGACACGATCGGTGTAGCCGCGAGCTGTGCAAGCAGAAGGATCAGGGCCCTGACCACGATCGTTGAAGCTCCGCATGAACGTGTTGATGGGCCGGGAAGGCCGCCTCGTCCGGCACTTGAAACACGCCGAGATGATACGTCACTGGACAGATCGGTCATAGTCGCGCTAACCACCCGAAAACCAAGCGACTTCAATACATAACCAGACCTTCTTGACGAGTAAGATTGGCTTGATGAGCAAGATTGATCCCACCGCACGGGTCGCGGACGGCGCCGTGATCGGCGAGGGTACCGAAATCGGACCCTATTGCATCATCGGCCCGAACGTCGTGATCGGCGCGAACTGCAAGCTGATCGGACATGTCACCGTCATCGGCCGCACCTCGCTCGGCGATGGCTGCGTGATCTCGCCATTCGCAGTGCTCGGCGGCGCCCCGCAGGATCTCAGTTACAAGGGTGAGCCGACCCGGCTCGAGATCGGTTCTGGCTGCACCATCCGGGAAGGTGCGACGATGAATGTCGGCACGATCAAGGGTGGCGGGCTGACCCGCGTCGGCAACGGCGGCTATTACATGAACAACAGCCATGTCGGTCATGACTGTATCGTCGGCGACAACGTGATCTTCGCGACGTCGGCGACGCTCGGCGGTCACTGCGAGATCGGCGATGCCGTTTACATCGGCGGCCTGTCCGCGGTGCACCAGTTCACACGCATCGGCCCCTATGTCATGGTCGGAGGCGTGTGCGGCGTGCGCGACGACGTCATCCCTTATGGGCTGGTCAACGGCCAATATGCGGTGCTGGAGAGTCTCAATTTGATCGGCATGAAGCGTCGCAAGTTCACCAAGCAGCGGCTCGCGACCGTGCGTGCGTTCTATCAGAAACTCTTCCACGGGCCCGGCACCTTCGCCGAGCGGCTGGAGGCGGCGCGGCCTCTCGCGGGCGAGGACCCCGCGATCGCCGAGATTCTCGACTTCATCGGCAAGGGCAAGCGCCCGCTCTGTCTTCCTGCCATCGCGAAGTGATCCTGTGATGGCCGCGGGCATGACATCGGCGGCTTCGCAGGTTTCGTCACCGGTCGGCATCGTCGCCGGCGGCGGCGCCATGCCGTTCGCGGTCGCCGAGTCGCTCGCCGCGCGCGGCATCACGCCGGTGCTGTTTCCGTTGCGCGGGGCCTGCGATCCGGCGCGCGTGGAGCAGTTCCGGCACCGCTGGATCTCGGTCGGCCAGCTCGGCCGCGCGATGCGGTTGTTTCGCCAGGAAGGCTGCCGCGACCTGATCTTCATCGGCACATTGGTACGGCCCTCGCTGTCCGAGATCCGTTTCGACGTCAAGACGCTGCGCCTGCTCGGCAATGTCATTCGCGCCTTCCGCGGCGGCGACGATCATCTGCTGTCGGGGGTCGGGCGCATCCTCGAGCAGGACGGCTTCCGCATGGTCGGCATCAAGGATGTCGCGCCGGATCTGCTGATGCCCGAGGGCTGCATCAGCCGCGCCTGGCCGAGCGACACCAGCAAGACCGATATCGAGCGCGGCCGAGCGGTGCTGACCGCGCTCGGTCCGTTCGACATCGGCCAGGCTGCGGTGGTGATCGACGGCCATGTGGTCGCAGTCGAGGACATCGAGGGCACCGACGCGCTGCTCGCCCGCGTCGCGCGGCTGCGCGAGGAGGGCCGCATCCGCGCCGCCACGGGACGCGGCGTGCTGGTGAAGGTGCCGAAGAGCGGCCAGGATCTGCGCTTCGACCTGCCGACGATCGGCCCGCGCACGATCGAGGGCGTCGCGGCCGCCGGCCTTGCCGGCATCGCCGTCATTGCGGGCAATACCATCGCCGCGGAGCCGCAAGCGATGATCGCGATTGCCGACGCGAAATATCTCTTCGTCCTCGGCCTGCCCGCGTGATGCAGGACCGCGATCCCAAGCGCAAGATCTTCCTGATCGCGACGGAGGAATCCGGCGACAGGCTCGGCAGTGCCTTGATGAAGGTGCTGCGCCAGCGGCTCGGCGATGGTGTGCAGTTCGTCGGCGTCGGCGGCCGCACCATGGCGCGCGAGGGCCTCGAATCGCAGTTTCAGATCGAGGAGCTGTCGATCGTCGGCTTTGCCGCGGTGGTGCAGCAATTGCCGAAGATCCTGCGACTGATCCGAAAGACGGCCGACGCCGTCACCGAGGCCGCGCCCGACGCGCTCGTCATCATCGACAGCCCCGACTTCACCCACCGTGTCGCACGCCGCGTGCGTTCACGCAGTCCGGCGATTCCGATCGTCGATTACGTCTCGCCGCAGCTCTGGGCATGGCGGCCGGGACGGGCACGGACCATGCTCGGTTATGTCGACCATGTGCTCGGCCTGTTGCCGTTCGAGCCGGAGGAATATCGCAAGCTCGGCGGGCCGCCCTGCAGCTATGTCGGCCATCCCCTGATCGAGCAGTTGGGCTCGCTGCGGCCGAGCGTGGAGGAGCAGAAGCGCCGCGACGGTGAGCCGCCCGTGCTGCTGGTGCTGCCCGGCAGCCGCCGAAGCGAGGTCAGGCATCATCTCGACGTGTTCGGCGCTACGCTCGGCCGCTTGCAGGCTGAGGGCTGCGCGTTCGAATTGATGCTGCCGACCATGCCGCATCTCGAAGCCACCATCCGCGAAGGCATCGCGCATTGGCCGGTCAAGCCTCACATCGTGATCGGCGAGAACGAGAGGCGTGCCTCCTTCCGGATCGCGCACGCCGCGCTGGCGAAATCCGGCACTGTGACGCTCGAGCTCGCACTGTCAGGCATTCCGATGGTGACGGCATATCGTGTCGGTGCCATCGAGGCGTTCATCCTGCGCCGCGCCATCCGCGTCTCCTCGGTGATCCTCGCCAATCTCGTGATCGGCAAGGATGTCATTCCGGAGTATTTGCAGGAGGAGTGCACGCCGGAGAAGCTGGCACCGGCGCTCTCCGCGCTGCTGACGGATTCGCCGCTCCGCCGGGAGCAGGTCGAGGCATTCGCCAAGCTCGATCAGATCATGTCGACCGGCAACAAATCGCCGAGCGTGCTCGCCGCCGACATCGTTCTCGCGACCATGCGCAAGGACCGGCGAACAACCTAGGGCGAGTACTGATAAAACGTCTGCTTGCGACGGCCCAGCGGAAGTCACTTGGCCTGGCGGCGATCTGTGACCCATTGCGGGCCCGGGGGGGGTACCCTGAAAGGAGCGGGATTTGATCCGCAGCGTTGAAAGCAGCAGATGAACGACCTGTCGTGGCAGCGGGCCAGGAACCCATTCAATCATATTTCATTGAACAGATAGATCTCGACGCTTTTTGTGAGTCGGTGGAATCCGACAATAAACGTGAGCTCCGTAGACGTCGTTGTTCCCTGCTTCCGGTACGGGCACTTCCTGCGAGAGTGCGTCGAGAGCGTTTTGAGGCAATGCGGTCCCGAATTGCGCGTGCTGATCATCGATGATGCGTCGCCCGACAATACTGCGGAAGTTGCGCAAGAGTTAGTTGGCTCCGATCCCCGCGCCAATTACCGCAGGCACACCTCGAATCAAGGTCTCATCGCTACCGCCAACGAAGGCATCGCCTGGGTGAGAGCCGACTACATGCTTTTGCTGTCTGCGGACGATTACCTGCTGCCCGGTGCCCTCAAGAGATCGGCCGATCTGATGGACGACTATCCTTCTGTCGCTTTCACCTTCGGAGGCGCGGTTGTCCTGGATCAACGAGGGGAGAGTTCGCGCCGTAGAACAGGAGTGGGATCCAGAACCCACGTTTTGTCCGGACGTGATTTCATTGCACTGAGCGGCGCAAGAAACATTGTGCTGTCACCGACCGTAGTGGTTCGCACGAGCCTGCAGAAAAGAGTGGGCGGGTATTTGGCTGACTTGCCCTACGCCTCTGATATGGAAATGTGGTTGCGGCTCGCCGCACACGGCGACGTGGGGGTCATTGCTGCTGATCAAGCCGTGTATCGATCGCACTCGGCCAATATGTCAAGTGAGCCTTCGCGGGAGCAAGACCTGCTCCAACGCAAGGCGGCGATTGAACACTTCCTGAATAGTTGCGCCGCCAGGTTGACGAACGCTGATGATCTTCGTGCCTGGTTGATCCACATGTTGGCGCTTGAAGCGATCCGCTGCGCAAGCGCTGCCTTCAACGAAGGAGCGATGGAAAGCTCAGCACGCCTTTCGAAGCTTGCGGTGAGCATCGATCCCAGCGTTCGAGGAACGCGCCGGTGGTGGTTGCTCGCTTGCAAGAAGGCTCTTGGGTTGCGAGGTTGGCTGCTGGTGCGGCCTTCAGTTGAGTGGCTTAGATCTATCTTCCAGAACGAGGACCGCTGAGTCTGCTAAAGCGAATGGGGCGTCATCTTCGCTTTTGGCCCGTGGCTGACCTTAGCTCGGGGCGCCGCGAGGTCTGCTTCCTGATGGTGACCCGAGACGTGAAAGCCGTCACCCAGCGCTTCGCCATAGCCGAGGCTTTGCCTCGGCGTCTTTAGAGATGACGGCCGCCGGAGGCGGTCTACGCCTCTCGCGGGAGACGTAAACGCGCCACAGCGATCGATTCAACCTAAGCCGTTCCGCTTTAGGTTGACACGCCAAGCAGGGCCCGAACGCGAAGTTGGACGCTGGCCACTTCTGGGCGCCATGCAACTCGTGACCGACCTAGAACGCATCGCTAAGGGTTCTATTTCGGAGCGCTGGTCTGGCCACCTGAACCCGTGGTCTGCTCACTTCCCGGTCGTCCCGGAGGATGCGCAGAAGCGGCCGGCTTGTCTTGATCGGCCACGTATCCGGACTCTCCGGAGTTGCGGGTCTTGATCCCTTTGTCCGCTTCACGCTGCATCTGCTCGTTGGGCTCGCCAGCCTTGAGCCCTTGGTCTACATCACGGTGCATCTCCTCCTTGGTTTGGTCACTGGGTGCGGCCTTTTGCTGTTGGGCCGTTGCTTGGAAGCTAATTGCGCTTGCGGCAGCTACAATCAATGCGAGAATTGCTGTTCGCATGGTTCTCCTCCATGGCTTGCTCCGGCCCCTAAACGCGCGAACTTCCCAAGGTTTCCTAGTTCCAATAGCTATTGTCGAAAATCACATCTTGCGATCAGGTGGGCTGCGCTCAAGGCGCCGATTGGCCCAGCGGCATGCATTGATGTGTGTGTTTGGCGTCTCACTCGAACAGCAAAGCGGACCCGAAACGATTTCATGAGTACACGCCCTAACCGAGGCCCGCGTCGACCCGTAAGCACTGGCTGGTGATGCGCTGGCTCTCGTCGGAGGCGAGGAACAGCGCCATGTTGGCGATGTCGTCGGGCGTCACCGCGTCGGGCACGGCCTGACGCGCGCGCATCTCGGCGATGACTTGCGCGTCGGGATACCATAGCCGGCGCTGGCGCTCGGTGATCACCATGCCCGGTGCGATCGCGTTGACGCGAATGCGGTCGGGGCCAACCGACCGCGCCAGCGAGTTGGTGAAGCCGACGATCGCCGCTTTTGCCGCGGCGTAGACCGGCAGCGCCGGCGCGCCGCGCATCCATGCGATCGATGACATGTTGATGATCGAGCCGCCACCGCGCGCCCGCATTTGCGGCACCACCGCCTGCGCTGCGAAGAAGACGTGCTTGAGATTGACGCCGATCATCCAGTCGAATTCGGCCGGCGTGACCTCGGACAGAACCTGGCGCTGGTCGTTGGCGGCGTTGTTGACGAGAACGGCGGCATCACCGAGCGAACGATGAATTTCTGCCATCCCGCTGTGCAAGGCGTCGATGTCGAGGAGATCGCACGGCACGAACAGCGGCGCGGTCACGGACAAAGCCGCCACTTCCCGCGCCAGCGTTTCGCCGGCGTCCGCGTCGATGTCGAAGAAGGCGACCCGGGCGCCCTGGGCCGCGAAGGCCCGGACGAAGGCGGCGCCGATGCCGCTGGCGCCTCCGGTGATCAACACCACGCGGCCCGCAAGGCCTGAATAGGTCGTCTTCGTCATGCGATCAGTCGCTCCGTCTCGGGGTCGAATAGGCAAATGCGGCGTGTGTCGAGCGCGAAGGCGGCGGACGTGCCGGGCGCGGGGCGGATATCCGGCGAGATCCGCGCCATCGCGGGCTCACCCCCGAGCCGCAGCAACACCATCGTCTCGGCGCCGGTCGGCTCGACCAACTCCACCGGCGCGTTGACGAGGACAGGCGCATCGCTGGAAAACGTGCGGCTGCCCTCGGCAATGCATTCCGGCCTGATCCCGAACACCACCTCGCGCCCGACATAGGGTGCCGCAGCGTCATATCCCCTCAGGCGCAGACGAACCTCGTCGGCTCGCCCCGCGCCGATCACGACCACCGGCCCGTCATTCGCGGCCTCGAGCCGCGCCGGCATGGTGTTCATCGGCGGCGAGCCCATGAAGCGCGCGACGAACAGATTGGCGGGGTAGCGGTACACGGTGTCGGGGTCGGCAAATTGCTGCACGCTGCCTTGATGCATCACGGCGATCCGCGTCGCCATCGTCATCGCCTCGATCTGGTCGTGGGTGACATAGACGATGGTGGCGCCGATGCGCTGGTGCAGGCGCTTGATCTCCATCCGCATCTCGACGCGCAGCTTGGCGTCGAGATTGGAGAGCGGCTCGTCGAACAGGAAGAGCAGGGGATTGCGCACCAGCGCCCGGCCCATCGCTACGCGCTGGCGCTGGCCGCCGGACAGTTGCGACGGCTTGCGGCCGAGCAGCGGCTCGATCTGGAGCAGCTTGGCCACGTTCGCGACCGCCTTCTCCTGCTCCGCCTTGGCGACGCCTCGGCATTCCATGCCGAAGGTGATGTTCTGGCGCACCGTCATCGAGGGATAGAGCGCGTAGGACTGGAACACCATGGCGATGTCGCGGTCCTTGGGCGCGACATCGTTGACGACGCGTCCGCCGATCTCGATCGTCCCCGCGCTCGGGCGGTCGAGCCCGGCGACGATGTTGAGCAGCGTGGACTTGCCGCAGCCGGACGGTCCGACCAGCACGGTGAACTCGCCGCTCTCGATGTCGAGATCGATGCCCTTCAGCACCTCCAGATTGGCGTAGCGCTTGGACAGGGCGCGGATGCTCAGTGCTGCCATGACGACCCCATCATTTCACGGCCCCGGCAGTCAGGCCGCGGACGAAGTACTTGCCGCCGAGGAGATAGATCAACAGCGTGGGCAGCGCAGCGATGATCACCGCGGCGCTCTGCACGCCATGCTGCGGGATATCTGCGACTGCGGCAGATAGCGCGATCAGAGCCGCCGTGACGGGCTGCTGCTGGCCGGTCGTGAACGTCACGCCGTAGAGGAACTCATTCCAGATGTGTGTGAACTGCCAGATCACCGTGACGATCAGGATGGGAGCCGAGAGCGGCAGGATGATGCGCCAGAAAATGCGAAAGAACCCGGCACCGTCGATGCGCGCGGCCCTGATCAACTCTTGGGGAATGGCGACATAATAGTTTCGGCAGAACAGCGTGGTGAAGGAGAGCCCCTGGATGGTGTGAATCAGCACGAGGCCCGTCAGCGTGTTGATGAGACCGATGTCCCGCAGCACGATGGTCCAGGGCAGCAGGCGCATCTGCTGGGGCAAGAAGAGGCCGAGGGTCACGATGCCGTAGATCCAGTTGTCGCCGCGAAAGCGCCAGAGCGACACGGCGTAACCGGCGATCGCACCGAGCATGGTCGAGAAGATCGTCGCGGGAATCGTGACGAGCGCGGAATTCAACATGTATGGCCGAATGCCGGCGCAAGTCTCGGCGACACAGAAGCCGCTCCAGGCGACGGCGTAATTGCTCCAGGCCCATTGCTGCGGCCAGCCGATCATCGAGGCCTGCGCGATCTCCTCGTTGCTGCGGAGCGAGTTCAGCACCACAACGACCAACGGCGCGAGCCAGGCCGCGGCGATCAATGCAACGGCGAGATAGATCAAAATCCGGCTTGGTGCGAAGCTGCGGTCAGGCATGATGGGCTCGCCGTCGCTGGAAATATCGCCATGCCGCATAGGGCAGCAGCACCGCGAGAAGAATGAGCAACATGAGCACCGCCGCAGCCGCGCCCCGGCCGAGCAGGCTGCGCTGGAACATCAGGTCGTAGACGACGAGTGCCGGCAGCTGGGTCGCAATTCCCGGCCCACCATTGGTGAGCGCGCGCACGAGGTCGAACGTCGAAATCGCGAACTGCAACTGGATCACGACGACGGTGATGGTGATCGGCCAAAGCGACGGCAGAATGATGCGCCGGTAGATTCGGACCGGTCCCGCGCCGTCGATCTGCGCGGCCTTGATGATGTCGGTGTCGACGGAGCGGAGGCCGGCAAGGAAGAGCGCCATGGCGAAGCCGGAGGATTGCCAGATCGCTGCGATGACAATGGTCCAGATCGCCATGTCGCGGTCGATCAGCCAGTCGAACTTGAAGGAGGTCCAGCCGAGGTCGTGAACCAGCTTCTGGATACCAAGACCAGGGTTGAGCAGCCAGCTCCAGACGGTGCCGGTGACCACGAACGACACGGCCAGTGGATAGAGGAAGATGGATCGCAGCACGTTCTCGCCGCGAATGCGCTGATCGAGCAGGATCGCAAGCATGAGGCCGGTCGCTGCGCTCAGCAGCACGAAAGCGCTGCCAAACAGCAGCAAATTGTCGAAGGCGATCTGCCAGTTGCGCGATGCCGCGACCGCCGTGTAGTTGCGCAAGCCCACCCAGCCGGAGACCGGGACCAGAGTGGACGGCGTGAACGATATCCAGATCGTCCACAGCGAGAACGACACGAGGTGCGCGGCGGACAGCAGCAGCGGCACCCAGATCATCAGATATTCGGGCAGCCGGCGAACCAATTCAGAAGTCGCCGGCCGGCCCGGTCTTGTCAAGACGGCATTGGTCAACGTGCGCCCTCGACAGCCTCGGCCAGGCGGGTGGCCGCTTGCTCCGGCTTGATCGTCTTGTTCTTCACGTACTCCGTGATCACGTCGATCATCGCTGCGGTCATTCCGTTTTCCTGCGCCATGTTGTGCGCAAGGCTCAGGACCGCCTGGTTGCTGGCGATGGCCTCTTTCAGAGCTGCTGCGGTCCGCCGTTGACCGTCCGACCAGCCTTCACCGGAAAGATCGACATCGGTGCGCACGGGGATCGATCCCGTGATCTGCGAATACATCGTCTGGATCACCGGATCCATGACGAGCTGGGCCATCAGCGTCTGGCCGGCTTGCAGGTCGGGCTCCTTGCGCTGCCAGAATATGAAGGCATCGGCATTCAACAGGAAGACCGGCTTGCTGTTGTCGCTGGGGCCTGGCGCAATCATGAAGTCCTCGAACTTGAAACCGGCATTGCGCAACACGCCCTGCGCCCATCCGCCCATGATCATCATGCCCATGTCGCCGTCGATGAAGCGCTTCAGGTTGGTGGAGAAATGTTGGGCGCCGACGTTGGGATCCATCCAGTCGGCGATCTTGCGTACCTGCGTGAACGCGGCCTTGATCTCCGGACCCTCCAGAGCCTTCTTGTCGAGATTCATGATGGCGGCGCGGTATGCGGTGGGACTGATGCCCGCCAGAGCGGCCTCGAATTTTTGCCCGTCGTCCGGGCGGGTACCACCGTTGGCGATGGGATGGTTGACGCCACCCGCCTTCATCTTTTCGGCAAGGTCATTGAAGTCTGCCCAGGTGACGGGGATCTTGTCGGCCTTGGCCTTGTCCATCGCGCGTTTGGACAGGAAAAGCATGTTGGTGCTGTAGATCTGCAACGGCAGGGCAATCCATTTGCCCGCCGGCTTGTGCAATCGTGCGAGGTCTGGAGCGACGACCTTTTCGTAACCGGCGGCGGCGACGACGCTGTCGAGATCGACGGTCGGGGCAATCTTCGACCAGGCTGCAATCTCGGGACCTTTGAGTTGCGAGCAGGCCGGCGGATCGCCGGCCATGATCTGTGCGCGCAGCTTGTTCATCATCTCGGTGGTGAAGCCGGGGACGGGCGAGTGCTGCCAAACACCGCCTTTCTCCTCGAACTTCTTGCCGAGCGCCGTGATGGCCGCCCCATCGCTGCCCGCAGACCATTGCGAGATCGCGGTCAGGCGCGGCTTGACCGCGCCTTGCGCGCGGGCAAATGCCGGCAACGCGAGCGCGGCAGCAGATCCAGCGAGCAGACGACGCCGTGTTGTTGTGATCGGCATGGCAAGTTCCTCCCGGTATGAAGTGCTTTGCGCAATTCCTTGCGCATTTTATTAGCGCGTTCAGGCCGCGCGGCTTAGGACATGTCAGGCAGCCTCCGTCGAAGTGGCGGGCATCCCGCCACGGCTGGCCAGACAAAAGGCGGCGAAAGCGAGTGCGGCCTGCGGATCATTACCCGTCGAGGGCGGCACGAAGGCGAGGGATAGTTGCGCTAGTTTGCGTCCGCCCAGCAGGCAGGCGTCGATTCCATCGACCACCGCCTTCCGATCCTCTCCAGACAGAAGCGACGGCCAGCCGCTGATCGCGACGCCGCCGCATGGCTTCACGTTCAGAGTGTTGCCGATCGCCAGACCAAGCCGGAACAACCGCCGCCGCAATTCCTGGCGCACGCGCGCCGAGAGCGGGATCGTGTGCACCCATTCGTTGCCGAGCTGGAGCAATTCGGCGCCGGAAACGCCGAGGAGCTCGGCCAAAGCGGGAAGCGAGGTATAAGCCTCGACGCAGCCGTGGTGGCCGCAGCGGCAGCGCGGTCCCTCAGGCCCGAACACCATGTGGCCGAGTTCAATCGGTTGCAGGGCGTCGGCCTCGGCCGGATCATCCATCCAGGCGCCGGCAACGCCATGGCTGACCAGGACGAACAGATGCGTGTCGCTGAACGGATAGTTCTGCGTGCGGCAGCGGTGAAAGGTGGCGTGCGCCACGACTGAATTGGTGAATTCCAGCGGCACCCCGGCAAACATCTCGCCGATCATGTCGCTGATACGTCCGACATCGCAGGGAATGATCGGGTTGCCGGATACGGTCAACCGGCCGAGGCCCGGAATGGAGACGCCGATCTGTGCGAGCGTGATGCGGCGGCGGCGTGTCCAATCGCGCAGCAATGTCATCGCCTCGTGGAACACGCGGCCGACCGTTTCGACCGTGGGCGCCTTCCGCAATGGCAGACGCTCCGTGTAGTGCAGCTCGCCCGAGAGGCCGCCGACGCCGACGCTGAGCCATTGCGCGGTCAGCTCGACGGCTGCCAGCGCCACCGAGCCATCGAGTGACACGAGACCGGTCGGGCCGCCGACGTAAGGGGCAGGGCGCCGCACTTCCTCGATCAGGCCTTCGGCCTTCAGGTCAAACAGGATGCGCGACAGGCTCGCTTCCGACAGGCGCACGGCCTTGGCCAGAGGCGGACGAAACGAGCCGCCCGACTGAAGCAGATGAGTCAAAATGGCAGCGCGCGTCTGCCGCCGACTTCTCGGCTGCTCCGGCATTTCCATCCCTGCGGTCATTCTTACTTAGTGTAAGAATTTGCGCGCGGAGCGTTTCGGCTGTCAAGTGCTTGCCGGTCTGGTGGGCCGACTTGTTGTTGTGCACGGCAGCACGGTTGGCGGCCCCGCAAACGAAAACGGCGCCATCTTTCGATGGCGCCGTTTCGAAGCCGTTATGGCCGATTGTTAGCGCTTGTCGATCGGCACGTAATCGCGCTTGGCGACGCCGGTGTAGAGCTGGCGCGGACGGCCGATCTTCTGGTGGGGATCCTCGATCATCTCGCTCCATTGGCTGATCCAGCCGACGGTGCGGGCGACCGCGAACAGCACGGTGAACATCGAGACCGGGAAGCCCATCGCCTTCAGGGTGATGCCCGAATAGAAGTCGACGTTCGGGTAGAGCTTGCGCTCGATGAAGTACTGGTCGCTGAGCGCGATCTTCTCGAGCTCCATCGCCACCTTCAGCATCGGATCGTCACCATGGCCGGTCTCCTTGAGCACGGCGTGACACATCTTCTGCATGATCTTGGCGCGCGGATCGTAGTTCTTGTAGACGCGGTGACCGAAGCCCATCAGGCGGACTTCCGAGTTCTTGTCCTTTACCTTGGCGATGAACTCGGGGATCTTGTCGACCGTGCCGATCTCGTAGAGCATGTTGAGCGCGGCTTCGTTGGCGCCGCCGTGCGCCGGGCCCCACAGGCAAGCGATGCCGGCCGCGATGCAGGCGAACGGGTTGGCGCCGGAGGAGCCGGCGATGCGGACCGTCGAGGTCGAGGCGTTCTGCTCGTGGTCGGCGTGCAGGATGAAGATCTTCTCCAGCGCGTCGGCGAGAACCGGGCTGACCTTATAATCTTCGCAGGGCACTGCGAAGCACATGTTCAGGAAGTTCTCGGCAAAGCGCAGCGAGTTCTTCGGATACACGAAGGGCTGGCCGACGGTGTACTTGTAGGCCATCGCCGCCAGCGTCGGGATCTTGGCGATCATGCGCATGGAGGCGACCATGCGCTGCTTGGGATCGTTGATGTCGGTCGAGTCGTGATAGAACGCGGCCAGCGCGCCGACCGCCGCAACCATGATTGCCATCGGATGGGCATCGCGACGGAAGCCCTGGAAGAAGCGGGCCATCTGCTCGTGCACCATCGTGTGATGGGTCACGCGGTAATCGAAATCCTTCTTCTGCGTGGCGGTCGGCAGGTTCCCGTACAGCAGGAGATAGCAGGTCTCCAGGAAGTCGCCGTGCTCGGCGAGCTGCTCGATCGGGTAGCCGCGGTATTCCAGCACGCCCGCATCGCCGTCGATATAGGTGATCTTGGACTGGCAGCTCGCGGTCGAGGTGAAGCCCGGATCGTAGGTGAACAGGCCGGACTGGCCGTACAGCTTGCCGATATCGATGACATCAGGCCCGACGCTGCCGCTGAGGATCGGGAGATCGTAATTCTTGTTTCCGACCGTCAGCGTCGCGGTCTTTGAGCTTGGTTTTGCGTCCATCAGAGGTCCCCGATGTGTGGTGAAACGGGCCGGAGCCGGAGGCCCCCAGGGAGACCATGGGGGCAGGCCGGATGTTCCAGAATGTACGGGGGAGATGGGTATATTATTGCTATGTGCGCTGCAAGATCGCCGCACGCATGGTCGACTTACGTCGTAGACTGATCTTTAAGCCGGGCGAGGCTCTCCTGGCGCCCCAGGACGTCCAAAACCTCAAATATACCAGGCGACGTCGTCCGTCCGGTGAGCGCCGCCCGCAAGGGCTGGGCGACCGCGCCGAGCTTGAGACTATTTTCCTCGGCGAAGGCGCGCAGCGCGGCCTCGGTGCTGGTGCCGCTCCACGTCTCGACTTTCTCCAGCGCGGAATGGAGCTGGCCGATCAGCTTGCGGTTTTCGGGTGTCATCAGCGCTTGCGCCTTGGGATCAAGCGCCAGTGGCCGGTCGGCGAAGATGAAATGGGCGCCGTCGATCAGCTCGATCAGCGTCTTGGCGCGCTCCTTCAAGGCCGGCATGGCCTTGAGAAGTTGTGCACGTGTCGTGTCGTTTAGCTTGGCCTTGATCTCCTCGCGGCTCGGCACGACGTGGTCGAGCACGTCCTCAAACATCCTCACGAGCGATTGATCATCAGCGTGGCGGATGTAGTGGCCGTTGAGGTTCTCCAGCTTGGCGAAATCGAAGCGGGCGGCGGCGCGGCCGACGCTGGCGAGGTCGAACGCCGCGATCATTTCCTCGGTCGAGAAGATCTCCTGGTCGCCATGGCTCCAGCCGAGCCGGACCAGGTAGTTGCGCAGCGCAGCCGGCAGGTATCCCATGGCGCGGTAGGCATCGACGCCGAGCGCGCCGTGGCGCTTCGACAGCTTCGATCCGTCCGGGCCGTGGATGAGGGGGATGTGGGACATGCTCGGCAGCGCCCAGCCCATCGCGTCGTAGATCTGCTTCTGGCGGGCGGCGTTGATCAGATGGTCGTCGCCGCGGATGACGTGGGTGACGCCCATGTCGTGGTCGTCGACCACCACGGCCAGCATATAGGTCGGGTTGCCATCGCCGCGCAGCAGGACGAGATCGTCGAGATTCTCGTTTTGCCAGACCACGCGGCCCTGGACCTGGTCCTCGATCACGGTCTCGCCGGTCTGCGGCGCGCGCAGGCGGATGGTCGGTTTGACGTCGCCCGGAGCCGTGGCCGGGTCCCGGTCGCGCCACATGCCGTCATAGAGGCGGGTGCGGCCCTCAGCGCGCGCCTTCTCGCGCATGGCGGCGAGCTCCTCGGCGGTAGCGTAGCAGCGATAGGCCTTGCCGTCGGCCAGCAGCTGCTCGGCGAGCTCGCGGTGGCGGGCGGCGCGGGCGAACTGGTAGATGACCTCGCCGTCCCAGCCGAGCTCGAGCCACTTCAATCCGTCGAGGATGGCGCCGATCGCAGCCTCCGTCGAGCGTTCCCGGTCGGTGTCCTCGATCCGGAGCAGCATCTTGCCGCCGTGCTTCTTCGCATAGAGCCAGTTGAACAGCGCCGTGCGGGCACCCCCGATATGGAGGAAGCCGGTCGGCGAGGGAGCGAAGCGCGTGACGACGGAATCGGACATTCTTGGCAGGGCCTATGCATTGGAGGCGGTGGTGTATAGCAGGAACGGGACATAACTAAAGCCCGACGGCGGACGGCTGAGGCCGTACTTAAGCCCTTGGCGCGGCCACGCGAATTTGGCAGAAGGACCGCTGATTTCCCTACAGGATTTTCGTAATGACAGAACCGGTGGCAGCTGAGGTTGGGCGCGATTTCATTCGTGACATCATCCAGGCCGACCTCGATCAGGGCAAGTACAAGGAGATCGTGACCCGGTTCCCGCCGGAGCCGAACGGCTATTTGCACATCGGCCACGCCAAGTCGATCGCACTCAATTTCGGCATCGCCCAGGAGTTTCCGGGCCGCTGCCACCTGCGCTTCGACGACACCAATCCGGTCAAGGAAGAGCAGGAATACATCGATTCCATCCAGGCCGACGTGCGCTGGCTCGGCTTCGACTGGGGCAAGAACCTGTTCTTCGCCTCGGACTATTTCGATCGCCTGTACGAATGGGCGGAGCAGCTGATCCGCGACGGCCTCGCCTATGTCGACGACCAGACCCAGGAGGAGATCCGCGCCTCGCGCGGCTCGCTGACCGAGCCCGGCAAGAACTCGCCGTTCCGCGACCGCAGCGTGGACGAGAATCTCGACCTGTTCCGCCGCATGAAGGCCGGCGAATTCCCCAATGGGGCGCGCGTGCTGCGGGCCAAGATCGACATGGCTGCGGGCAACATCAATCTGCGCGATCCCGTGCTGTACCGCATCCTGCATGCGCATCATCCGCGCACCGGCAACGCATGGTGCATATATCCGAGCTACGACTATGCCCACGGGCAGTCGGACGCCATTGAAGGCATCACGCATTCGATCTGCACGCTGGAGTTCGAGGACCACCGGCCGCTCTATGACTGGTTCATCGAGAAGCTGCCGGTGCCGTCCGAGCCGCATCAGTACGAGTTCGCGCGGCTGAACCTGACCTACACGCTGCTGTCCAAGCGCGTGCTGACCCAGCTGGTCCGCGACGGCCATGTCGCCGGCTGGGACGATCCGCGCATGCCGACCATGGCGGGGATGCGCCGCCGCGGCGTGCCGCCGGCGGCCTTGCGCGAATTCGTCAAGCGCATTGGCGTCGCGAAAGCCAACAGCGTGGTCGATGTCGGCATGCTCGAGTTCTGCATCCGTGAGGAACTGAACCGCACGGCGCAGCGGCGTATGGCGGTGCTGAAGCCGCTCAAGGTCGTGATCGAGAACTATCCGGAAGGGCAGACCGAGGAGCTCGAGGCGATCAATCACCCCGACGATCCCTCGGCCGGCACGCGCAAGATCACCTTCGGGCGCGAGCTCTATATCGAGCAGGACGACTTCATGGAGAACCCGCCGAAGAAGTTTTTCCGCCTGTCGCCGGGCAACGAGGTGCGGCTGCGCTATGCCTATTTCGTCAAGTGCACCGGCATGATCAAGAACGAGGCCGGCGAGGTGGTGGAGCTGCGCTGCACCTACGATCCCGCGACCAAGGGCGGCAACGCCCCCGACGGCCGCAAGGTCAAGGCGACCATGCACTGGCTGGCGGCGGCGGCATCCAAGCCGGCGGAGATCCGCATCTACAACCAGCTGTTTTCCAATCCGAGCCCGGACGCCTCGAACTTCGCGGCCGATCTCAATCCGAATTCGCTGGAGATCCTGTCCGGTGCGCGGGTCGAGGCATCGGTTGCGGAGAGCAATTCGACCGAGCCGATGCAGTTCGAGCGCCAGGGCTACTTCGTGCGCGACAAGGACTCGATCCCCGGCAAGCCGGTGTTCTCGCGGACGATCGGGTTGCGCGACACATTCGCTAAGGAAGTCGCGAAGGGCTGAGCTAGGACATGACCAACGAAGCTGACGCCATCGTTTCCGCCATCATCGCGAAATGGTGCGCCGGCTTCGCGAGGCTCGACGCGGCCGCGTTGTCGTCGCTGTACGCGAAGAATGCGTTCTTCTTCGGCTCGAACCCGAAGCTCTATCGGGGCAGGGATGGCGTCGCCGACTATTTCAATGGTCTGCCACGCTGGCGCCAGCCGAGCGTCGGCTTCTCCGAGGTGGCTGCGGCTCAGGTCGTGCCCGATGTGATTAACATGGCCGCGATTGCATCATTCGACCTCGACGAAGAGGCCGCGCCGCTCTCGGTCAAACTCACCTGGGTGATCGTGCGCGACGACGGCGACTGGAAAATCGCGAACCACCACGTGTCGTCCAGGGCTGCGCTGATCTAGCGTCGGAAGCGCACTTCATCGCAACCGCTTCATCCAGTCGCTACAGCTTGTAGCCGATCTTCCTCAGGAGGTCCTTCCGCCACGCAATGTCGGCGTCGGTCTCGATACCCAGCGGTGAGGCGCCATCCACTACGCCGAGCACGCCACGGCCGAGCTCCGTTTGCGCGACGATGACCTGCGTGGCGTTGGCCGTCGCGCAGTAGATGCGGCAGACCTCTGGCACCGAGCGCACGGCAGCTAGGACGTTGACCGGAAAGAAGCCGTCGCCCAGGAAGATCAGAAAAGTGTGGCCGGCGCCGATGGCCAATGCGTTGTTGCGGGCGTGGGTGAGGGCCGCTTCGTCATTGCCCGACCAGCGCACCAGCCGCTTGCCGGAGGCCTCGCAGAAGGCCAGCCCGAAGCGGATGCCCGGAACCGTGCCAACGAGCGCCTCGTGGAGGTCTTCCACGGTCTTGATGAAGTGCGACTGACCGAAGATGAAGTTGGCCGCGTCCGGCTTGACGATGGGTACGACGGTGAGTTCCATGGCCGCGCTCCTCCAGGAGAGAGCTACACGATTCATGTTAGGTCGACGGAAAGCGATTGTCAGCCGCTGCCCGAGCCGCTTCGTGGAACCGGCGGACTCGCTCCAGGTCCTTGGCATGCGAACCGTCCTGATCCGTCTTCGTCTTGGAGTCGACGCCGGCTGGACGGACAGTTTGGATCGCTCCTGCGACATTGTCCGGTCCGAGGCCGCCTGCGAGGACGACCGGAACACGGACGCCGTCCACGATACGGCGACTGATGTTCCAATCATGCGTCACGCCGAGCGCGCCGATCTGCTTGTCCGTGGACCGATAGCTGTCGAGCAGCAGAAAGTCTGCAATGCCAACGTAGCTCTCGGCAATCGCGACGCTTTCCTCGGAGAACACCGGTATGCTTCTCATCACGACGATCCCGGGCAACATGCGTTTGAGCGAAGCAACATCTTGCGGCGAAAGCAGTTCGGCGCTGGCTCCCAAATGGACGATCGCGGGGTTGAGCTCGCGCGCCCACGACGCAATCAAGGAGAGATCGCGGGTCAGAAACAGTGCCGAGAATTTCGATGGCGGTACAATTGCAGCGCCGATCTTGGAAGCCGCCGAGATCGGCAGTTCGCGCGGAAATTGGCCGTCTCCGACGAGCACGCCGATATGGTCGACGCCAATGGCTGAAAGTGCGGACGCCTCTTCGGGGGTGGAGATTTCATAGATCTGGGTCAACATCGGGCGTGACCTCTCCGAGTCTCAGGCGCGAGATGCCTCGAACGCTTCCATCACCTCGGCCAGCATCCGCTCCTGCTCTCCCGCATAGCGCGGAGAGAAGTGAAAAGGCTCGACGCGGCGGACATTGGCTTCCCGTGCGACTTCTCCGGCAGCCGTGGTGGTAAGATGAGCCCGCTCCTTCGCTATTGCGGCGTCCGCGTCCGCAAACGCCGCCTCGATGAAGAGGATGTCTGCATTCTGAATCAGCGCCACGATGGCGGCACGATTGGCCGGTGTGTCGGCAACATCGGTCACATAGGCGATTTTCTGGCCGGCAGTGACCGTCACAAGATCGCGCAGGCTTGAGAGTGGCACGAGGCGATCCGACTTAGTCGCTTCTTCGATACGGATCAAATGATCTTCCGCGCGACGCTCGACGACGGCCTTCTTTAGCGACAGCAACCAGGGACCGACGGGTAGTCCACGCTCCGACAGCCTATTCTTCCATACGTTGACGTGGGCCGCCTCCTGCAGCGCAAAGGCGAGGCAGGGCGTGCCATGCTCAAGGATCGCGGCTGACACGCGATGGGTCGGTTCATCGCAGAGTACGCCCGCAATGGTCTTGCGAGAGACGGATGGCTCTGCCGCGAAGCCTTTCCTCAGCCGGAACCGCTTGGTGGAGATGGAATTTTCCGCCCCAAGGTCGCTGACGTCGAAAACAAGATCGCAGGGATAGTTTTCGACCAGGTTCCAGCGATAGGCCTGAAGCTTGTGAAAGACGTGCTCGGCTAAGCCGGGCGGACCGAACAGCTGTACCGATTTCTCGTGCCCGACGAGCAAACGCAGCAGATGGTCGAAGCCAACGAAATGATCGATATGGGCATGCGAGACAAAGACCTGGTCGACGCGTCGGATCTTCCGTGGCGCCAGTGAAGCAATCTCTCCAATATCGAACAGCAGACTTCGCTTCTCGAACAGCGTTTCGACATAGACCGTCGGATCGCCGTAGCGACCGTTGACTAGGCTCGGATGGAAAAGCGGTCGCATGACAACAATTCTGCTGCAACAGTTCCAAATGCATCTCCCCTCATCTTAGGGGACGGCGATGGATTCCGCACCGGGCAGGATCGAGCTAGAATACATCAATCGGATCGAGGAGAGAGCCATGAAACTCGTTTCAAGCGCCTTCGCCGATGGTGCCGCAATTCCGCGACGGTTTACCTGTGATGGCGAAAATCTTTCGCCACCTCTGCAATGGAGCGACGCGCCGGAGGGGGCGCGGAGTCTTGTCCTGCTCTGCGACGATCCCGATGCGCCCGCCGGCAAATGGCATCATTGGGCAGTCTACAACATTCCACCGGCGGTCACGGAATTTGCGATCAACTCCGCGCAGAACGCCGGAATGAAGCAAGCCGTCAACGATTTTCGGAAGGTGGGCTATGGCGGCCCGTGTCCGCCGCATGGCCATGGGCCTCATCATTATCATTTCCGACTGCTTGCCCTCTCAATGGAGGGCCTGCCGACAAAGGCCAATGCATCCTGCGGCGACATCGAGCGAGAGGCGCGCAAGCACGTGATCGCGGAGGCGACCCTCGTCGGTTGGTATGAGAGGTAGGCGAAAGAATGCCCTAGATGTCGTAATACAAATGGAACTCGTAAGGATGCGGTCGCAGCCGGATCGGGTCGACCTCCTTCTTGCGCTTGTAGTCGAGCCAGGTTTCGATCACGTCGGCGGTGAAGACGTCCCCGCGTAGCATGAATGCGTGATCGCGCTCGAGCGCGTCGAGCGCCTGGTCCAGCGATCCCGGCGTGGACTTCACCTCCTTCGCCTCCGCAGGCGGGAGGTCGTAGAGATTCTTGTCGATCGGGCTGCCAGGGTCGATCTGCTTGTCGATACCGTCGAGGCCGGCCATCAGCATTGCAGCGAAGGCCAGGTAGGGATTGCAGGACGGATCGGGTGAACGAAACTCGACGCGCTTTGCGCGCGGATTCGGCGAATACATCGGAATCCGGCAGCAGGCGGAGCGATTGCGCTGGGAGTAGACGAGGTTGATCGGAGCTTCATAACCCGGCACCAGGCGCCGGTAGGAGTTCGTGGTGGGGGCGCAGAGCCCGCACAATGCCCAGGCGTGGCTCAAAAGCCCGCCGATATAATAGCGCGCGAGCTGGCTCAGCTCGGCGTAATCGCCCTTGTCGTAGAACAAATTGGTCTCGCCCTTCCAGAGCGACTGGTGAACGTGCATGCCCGAAGCGTTGTCCTCGAACAGCGGCTTCGGCATGAACGTCGCGGTCTTGCCATGCTGATGTGCGGTGTTCTTGACCACGTATTTGTAGATCATCAAATTGTCGGCCATGCGGGTCAGCGTGGTGAAGCGCATGTCGATCTCGTTCTGGCCACCGGTCGCGACCTCATGGTGATGGGCTTCGATCTGGATTCCCAGAGATTCCATCGTCAGCACCATTTCGGTGCGCAGCGCCTGCATGCTGTCGGTCGGAGGAACGGGAAAGTATCCCTCTTTCGGGCGCGGCTTGTGGCCGAGATTCGGTCCTTCATCCGTGCCGGTGTTCCAGCTGCCTTCGCTGGAGTCGATTGCGTGCATGGCGAAGTTGATGCCCTGTCCGTAGCGGACTTCGTCGAACACGAAGAACTCGGCCTCCGGGCCGAAATAGCTCGTATCGGCATGCCCGGTACCCTTAAGGTGGTTTTCGGCCTTCTGGGCGATGTAGCGGGCGTCCCGGCTATAGGATTGGCCGGTCACGGGGTCGCGGATATTGCAGATGAGCACCAGCGTCTTGGCCGGACTATAGGGGTCGACGAAGGCCGTCGTCGGATCCGGGACGACGAGCATGTCGCTTTCCTGGATCTCCTGGAAGCCGCGGATCGATGAGCCATCGAATCCAATGCCCTCATTGAGCGCATCGGCATTCACCGCGCTCGGCGGCACGGAAAAATGTTGCCACATCCCCGGCAGGTCGGTGAACCGCAAATCGATCATTTGGACTTTCTCGTCAGTGATCGCCTTCACGAGGTCTTCGGCTGTCGTACATTTCGCAACCATGGCTTCGCTCCCAGGTCAGCGTCCCGAGATCGCGTAGCCGTTCGGCCGCAACCTGGCGGCTCGCGACGGACTGTGGTCCACGTTCGGCGTTGTCGCCGCAGTCAGGTAAGCTTTGCGCGCCGGCAGTCAGCTTTGGTGTGGCCCGCGCATCAGCTTCATCGCATCTTCGATGTGCCGCCAGGTTTTTGCCAATTCGAGCTCGCCCTTCTGCTCGAGTTCGATGGCGTTTTGAGCGGCTTCCGCAATGGCCTTGGGGCCATGGGCTTCCAGCAACTGCCGCGCATAGTCGTGGATTTCCATTTCTCGCATGGCGTCATCTCCCTCTGCTCCGGGCGCGAACTTCCGCGCCACCGAGAACGGTCGACATTGACACCTATCTAGCGGCGACAGTCTGCATCCTGGTGCGCCGCACTCGCAAGGGCCTCTCCGGGCATGGGGCGGCCGGGCTTGGACGCTGGCTCCTGGACCGGCCCTCGCGGCAACACAACGCAGGCCGGACGGATGGTTCATCATCGCTGCGCCCCCATATGAATACCAGAAGGGAGGTGAGCATCATGCGCATCCAACATTGGCAAGACGCTGCCAGCCTGTTGGTGGGCGTATGGCTGGTCCTGTCATCCTTTGTCCTCGGCTTATCCGGGGCGGCGGTCTGGATCACCATCGCACTCGGGCTAGGCGTCATGCTGTTTGCCGTGGAAGCCTTTGTCATCCCGTCCGACCTGGAAGAATGGGGCGAAATGCTGCTGGGACTGGCTCTGGTGGCGGCGCCTTGGTCCGTCGGCTACGAGACCGCATCCGCCACGGTCAGCAGCGTAGTGTCCGGCCTATTAGTGATCTTGTTCGCTGTCTGGGAATTGATGACCAATCGCAACTTCAGTGCCTGGTGGCACGATCACTGGCCTCACCGCGCCGGCTGAGACGAGAGGTTGCCAGCTCTTCTCCGACCGCCATCCTATGGCGGCCGGAGGAGAGGCGATCACGTCACGATGCGGTTCTGGGAACTCCAGCGGTCGTTTCGGTACCGCGAGCCAACCTGCCCGTCTGCCGGGGAGGCGGAGAAGCAGTGTAGTCCCGCCGGGGCTGGCATCTTATGAGACTTTCGGCTCAATCGACCGAACCGGGGCTGCCCCGTCCTGAGATGGAACGGTCGCCCACCGCGCACGGCGGTTTTGTCGCGAACGAACGGAAAGGCCTCTCAGGCGTTGTGGGGGTCCAACAAGGATTCCCCCATGCAGAACATCGCAGAGCATATGGAAGTCATCGGCGCCGACGGCGTCCATGTCGGCACGGTCGATCGCGTCGAAGGCAACCGCATCAAGCTGACCAAGAAGGACAGCGGCGAGGGCAGCCACAAGGGGCACCATCACTTCATCGACAAGGGCCTCGTTGCCGATGTCGAAGGCAACAAGGTCCGGCTGTCCGCCAAGGCGTCGGTGGCCGTGACCATGGAAGAGGAAAAGTAGGGCTCGCCCGACTTCGTTCCTGATCTGTACCGCTATTCGCGCAGCCGCACCTTCCGGTAGCCTGCGCACCCGTCGCGTATCGTAAGGTGCAGGGGAATGGCGGAGCCGGGGCGGCCAGTACGCTCCCAGGGAGTTGCCGGGACGTGGCCGGTCGGCCGCGCCGCACCGGCGGGTGGCTTTGCGCCGGCGGGCTTTGGCGTTTGGCCGGCAATCGTCGAGACACTGCGCGAATGGGCCCGCGCCGAGGCCGGGCCTGGCCGGCTGTTGCCGTGGGTGCCCGTCGCCTTCGGTGGCGGCATCGCGCTCTATTTCGCCGCCGATCATGAGCCGGTGCTGTGGGTGGTCGCCGCGACGGCGGCCGTTCTCGCGCTTGGCGCCGTGCTGTTGCGGCGGAGCCGGCTGTTTGCCCCTGCGATCATGCTCGCGGCGGTCGCGGCCGGCTTTGCCATGGCGACCTGGAAGACGGCGCGCATTGCTTATCCCGTGCTGGCCAAGCCGCTCTATTCGGTGTCGCTGTCGGGCTTCGTGGAAGCGCGCGACATCCGCGAGCGCACCGATCGTTTCGTGCTGCGCGTCGGCGCGATGGAGGCGCAGCGCAGCGACGTCAAGCTCGAGCGCGTCCGCCTCTCGGTACGCAAGGGCACGGCACCGGAGGTCGGCAGCTTCGTGCAATTGAAGGCGCGGCTGTTGCCGCCGATCTCGCCGGTGCGTCCCGGCAGCTATGATTTCTCGCGCGACATGTTCTTCCAGGGCATCGGCGCCTCCGGCTTCGTGATGGGCGCGATCACGGCTTCAGTGCCGCCGGATGCCGGCGGCTTGCGGCTGCGCTACGCTGCCTTCATGCAGGGCCTGCGCGATGCGATCGATGCGCGCATCCGCTCAACGCTCGAAGGCGACAATCGCGCGATCGCGACAGCGCTGCTCACGGGGCGGCGCGATGCGATCACCGCGCCTGTCAACGACGCCATGTTCGTCTCGGGGCTTGGCCATGTGCTGTCGATCTCCGGCTATCACATGGCGGTCGTTGCCGGCGTCGTGTTCTTCGCGGTGCGCGCGCTGCTGGCCTTGATCCCGGGGCTGGCGGCCGGCTTTGCCATCAAGAAATGGTCGGCGGCCGCTGCGCTGGTCGCGGCTGCTTTCTACCTGCTGCTGTCAGGCGCGGAGGTCGCGACGCAAAGATCGTTCTTCATGACTGCGGTCGTATTGATCGCCGTCATGGTCGATCGCCGCGCCATCACCTTCAGGACGCTGGCGGTGGCCGCGCTGATCGTGCTTGCGGTCGCGCCCGAAGCGCTGGTGCATCCCAGCTTCCAGATGTCGTTTGCGGCAACGCTCGGGCTGGTGGCGCTGGTGCAGATCGGCATGCCGAACCTGCTTGCATCGCCCGATCATTCCGCGACAGCGCGGATCGCGCTGTGGGGCGGCCGCGAGATCGCGATGCTGTTCCTGGCCTCGTTGATCGCGGGGCTCGCGACCACGCCTTACGCCGCCTTCCACTTCCATCGCGTCACGCCATACGGCGTGCTCGCCAATCTCGGCGCGATGCCGGTGGTCTCGGCGCTGGTGATGCCGGCCGGGTTGTTGGGGTTGCTCGCGGCTCCCTTCGGGCTCGATGGCGCGTTCTGGTGGCTGATGGGGATCGGCATTGACTGGATGGTCGCGGTCTCGCGCTGGGTGGCGGCTCTGCCTGGCGCGGTTGGTCGCATTCCGGCGTTCGGGATCGCGCCGCTGATCGCGGCCAGCCTCGGGATCATCGTGATGGGCCTGTTGCGCACGCCCCTGCGATGGTCCGGTGCCCTGGTGTTGCTGGCAGCGATCTTCTGGGGGCTGTCGGTGCGGCAGCCCGATATCCTGATTGCCGGGGATGGCGCGAGCGTCGCGGTCCGGGGCGGGGATGGGCGCCTGCGTGTGATCCGCGCAAGCAAGGATGGCTTTCTGCTGAAGGAGTGGTTAGCCGCCGATGCCGATCCGCGCGATGCCGCCGACGTCGCGTTGGCGAGCGGTGTGTCGTGTGACGAGGCCGGCTGCGTGACGCCGCTCGGGGACGGGCGGCTGGTCGCGCTGTCCTTGCGTATCGACGCGCTCACCGATGATTGCAGCCGCGCAGCGTTGGTGGTGACGGCGCGGCCCGCGCCGCCCGATTGCGCGGCGATGGTGGTCGATCGGCCGCGTCTCGCCAGTCAGGGCGCGCTGGCTCTGACGCGGAGCGGAGAGGGTTTCTCGGTGCAGGCGGTGAGGGCGAGGGGCGCAAGCCGCCCCTGGCTGCCGGCCGGCGCCGGCGAGGGGAATTTCGACGGCAGCCTTGCGCCGAAGACGGCCGTGCCCCGCAATCGGGACGCAACGCCATCGGAGGCCGACTTGCAGGCTGACGATTGAGGATAGATGCGGAGGGAGGCCGGTCCGACGGGATTCCGTAGGACACAACCCAAACCATCTCGCCGGCCGCGGCCGGCGATGGCATTTCAATCCTGGCGCTCGACCCATCGGCCGGGGCGACGACGTCAGCCGATCGGCAGGCGCGTGATTGTGGACCGCGTGTCGGCGACGATCTGCGGCTTGTGCTCGCGCTCGCCAAGGGGCTGGGTCACCGGCAACTGCAACACGGTCGCGCGCTGGCCTTCGACGAGCTGTGTCACCAGCACGTATTTGCCGTCGGGAAATTCGATCGCATCATGATGGCGATCGGGAATGTGCGGGTCGATCTTGCCGAACTTGCCGACGCGGGAGTTGACGGTGCGCGTCCAGATCCAGCGGTTGTCGTAACGAACGTTGTCGGCGAAAGCGAGCTCCGTTCCCGGCAGCAGGCAGACCGCGACGGAGAGGTCGGCTTCGGAGGCGAAGCCGCGTGTCGAGGTGCCACGGAAGGTTGTCGTGACAATCGTCTCGCCGACTTCGGCGGGGCGTGTCGCGACGGCATGCAGGCTATAGTCACACATCGGATGCTCCTCATGCGAAGATAGCGACCCGCACTCCTTTGGAGGCGCAGGCCTCTATCAGGATGGAAGTATGCAACGCTCTGCTTTGTTGTAGGCAAATCTGCGGCTGGGCTCCGCAAGCCACGATCACATTATCTTTCCCGGATTCAATAGGAACAAAGCCGACATCTGTGCATTCCGAAGGCGCAAGTCAGCGCCCCGCGGGCGCCGATCAGCTCGAATATTGCCAGCTCGATTGCGGAGGCTGCGCGATTGCATTCCGCGCGTTGCGGATATGCTCGTTGGTCGCCGATTGCTCGCGCACATGGCGGTGCGATTGTGTGGCGCCGACTTGCGACGCTGATGCTGCGATCAGCGCCGCAATGATTGTCCATGAAACGATCTGGCGCATGGCCTCTCCTCGAACTCTCATGCTGCGAAGCAATGTCGCTTCGCGCGGCATACCGAGGATGTAGCGCCGGAGGAGGGGCCGGATAATCTGAGCAGAACCGGAAAGACCATCCAGCCGGAGCGGATACTGATCCGCTCCAATAGGTGTCGAACGACCGCAGGACCGCTCAGTACTTCCGGTAAAGCCCGATCAGCTTGCCCTGAATCTTCACGCGGTTCGGCGGAAGAATGCGGACCTCATAGGCGGCATTGGCGGGCTCGAGCGCGATAGAGGCGCCGCGGCGGCGGAAGCGCTTGAGCGTGGCCTCCTCGTCGTCGATCAGCGCCACCACGATGTCGCCGGTGTCGGCGCTCTCGTTGCGCTGGATCAGCGCCATGTCGCCGTCGAGGATGCCGGCCTCGACCATCGAATCACCGCGCACTTCGAGTGCGTAGTGCTCGCCCGAGCCGAGCATGTCGGGCGGCACGCTGATGGTGTGGCTGCGGGTCTGCAACGCCTCGATCGGCGTGCCGGCCGCGATGCGGCCCATCACGGGCACCGCGACGGGACGCTCACCCTCGTCCACAGGCGGGCTGGAGCTCGCGCGCACCTTGCCGAGATTGCCCTCGATAACGCTCGGCGTGAAGCCGCGGCGATTGCCGGCGGCGGCCTGGAGCTCGGGCAGCTTGATCACCTCGATGGCACGGGCGCGGTTGGGCAGGCGGCGGATGAAGCCGCGCTCCTCGAGCGCAGTGATCAGGCGGTGAATGCCTGACTTCGAGCGCAGGTCGAGCGCATCCTTCATCTCGTCGAAGGACGGCGGCACGCCGCTTTCCTTCAGACGTTCGCTGATGAACCGCAGAAGCTCGTATTGTTTGCGCGTCAACATCTCGACCAAAGTCCCCCGGTTGATGTCGTTCGATTCCGAGACGATGAATTCAGCGATAAGCCGCTACATCCTCGAAACAAATCATGAACGGACACTATATGTTCGATATGTGTTCCGCAACTGCTTAATTTATGGTGAACAGCGCAAAACTCTCGGAATGCGTGTGGCCGCGCTGCTCAGACGGGGAGCCGCAGCACCTCGCAAGGCGTGCCGGCCTCGGCCTTCGGCGCGAACGGTGCGCGCACGAGAAGTACCTGTGCCGCAGCGAGATTCGCAAGCAGAGAGGAGTCCTGATGGTTGACGGGAACGGCGACGAGCGTGCCGTCGCCGCGCAGCTCCAGGCGCGCGCGCAGATAATCCTCGCGCTGGTCGTTGGCACCGAGATCGCGGCCCAGCACGGCGCGCTCGCGGTGATGATGAATCGCTGAACGGCCCGACAGGGCGCGAATCAGCGGCACCATGAACAGGAAGGCGCATACGTATGATGACACGGGGTTGCCGGGCAGGCCGATCACGCGCATTGCGCCGAGCCGCCCGTGCATCATCGGCTTGCCGGGCCGAATCGCGATCTTCCAGAACGCCATCGAGATGCCTTCGCCCTTGAGCGCCTGCTGGACCAGATCGTGGTCGCCGACCGACGCACCGCCGGTCGTGACCAGGATGTCGGCGCCACTCTCGCGGGCACGGCGAATGCCGGCGGAAGTGGCCTCCAGCGTATCGGCGGCAACGCCGAGATCGATGGTGTCGGCGCCCTCGCTGCGGGCGAGCGCGTGCAGGGCATAGCCATCGGAATAGACGATCTGGCCGCGACCGGGCGTGGCGCCCGGCATCACCAGTTCGTCGCCGGTGGCGAGGATCGCGACCTTCGGACGGCGGCAGACGGCGAGATGCGGGTGATTCATTGCGGCGGCCAGCGCGAGATCGCGCTCGGTGAGACGGGTTCCTTTGCGCAGCAGCACGTCGCCCTTAGAGAAATCGACGCCGGCGGGGCGGATGTGCCGACCGGGAATCGCGGCTTCCTTGATCGTGATGTGCTTGCCGTCGGCAACCGTGTCCTCCTGGATCACGACCGCGTCGGCGCCATCGGGAATGAGGCCTCCGGTGAAGATCCGAACGGCCTCGCCGGCGCCGACCGTTCCCGCGAACGGACGGCCCGCCGCGACCTCTCCTGTGACCGTCAGCCTGGAATCGATCGTGGCCGCATCGGTCGCGCGCACGGCATAGCCGTCCATCGCCGACATGGCTTCCGGCGGCTGAGTGCGCCGCGCCGCGACGTCGCGCGCGAGCACGCGATGATGGGCCTCCTCGAGCGAAACCATCTCTTCAGGCAGCGGCTCTGCACCCGCCAGCACCGCGGCAAGCGCGTCAGAAACTGGCATGAGGGCCACGGGTGAACTCCTGCTGGGGGCACATCGGTAAATGGGCGGCGAGAGTTCTAGCTGAGTGCAGGCGCGAGGCAAAGCAGCCCACAGGATGATTTATCCTGCGTGATCTCCGTGGTCGAGGTTGGAGCTCAAGTCCGCCGCGGCATGATCCGGAAGGCGAGACAGACCGGCAAGAGGATGGCCATGGCGAGCACGAGGAGGACGAGCGCCACGGCCAGCATCGGTCAACTCCCGCTCGGTCGGTCCAGGCCGTCGTCCAGTGTGACGTCGGGAGCTTTGGGACCTTGATCCTTGTCGGGCAGCGGATCGGCCTGGGATTTCAGGTCGGCGGCCTTGCTGATCAGCTTGGCGGAAAGGTCAGAATCCGAGGTGGTTTTGGCGAATTCAAGCAGGAGAGAGGCTTGCTTGGTGAGATAGGTTTTGCCCAGCACGTCGATCAGTCCGATGTAGAGGTCCCAACGGACTGATGAGTCCGGAGCGTGGTATTCCGTTCCCGGAACTCGGTACAAAAATGCACGAAGTGATTGGGTTCCCCATATTTGAGAATTTAGTTCCCGGGAACCGCGGCGCGGGTTCTCGCGGCCGATCGGCCTCAGATGCCCAGTGCCTTCAGTGCGTTCCCGACATCGCGCGGTGACGTGACATGCACGGTATTCAAACCGCGCGCCCGCGCTCCCTCGATGTTCTCGGCGAGGTCGTCGAAGAATACAATGCGCTCCGCTGGCACGCCGATCGCCGCGACGACATGGTCGAAAGCCTCCGCATCCGGTTTGCGCAGGCCGATGCTGGACGACAAATACAGCTCGCGGAAATGGCCGAGCAGGTCGGCATATTCCTTCGAGAAATAGTCGACGTGCGGCCGATTGGTGTTGGAGAAGGCGTAGAGCGGCATCTGCTTTGCCGCGCGCGGCAACAGCTCGGCGATTTCAGGCATCTCACCGGCGAAGATCGCATTCCAGCCCTCCAGGAACTGCGCGTCCGAAATGCCGATGCCGAGTGAAGCACGCAGCGAGGCGAAATAGTCCTCGTCGCTGATCTTGCCCATCTCGTGCAGCCGGTAGGCCTCGTCGCGCACATAGCGCGCGACGATGGCCTCGGGCTGGCAGCCGGCATGCCCCGCCCAGCAGGCGATCGCCTTGGAAAAGTCGATGTCGAGCACCACGCGCCCGAGGTCGAACAGGAGCGCATCCGCGCTGCCGGGAGAGAGCGATGTCATCGTGTCCTTTTTCACTTCAGTGTCGGCAAAGTCAGTAGCGATAGGGCTCATGGTCGAACAGCGGGAACGCGCTGAACACGCTGGGCGCGTTGGTGGCGGTCGCCGGATGCAGGCAGGATCTATCGATCTCGGCGAATGAGGTGGCGCCCAACAGGCCAAGGCAGCGCAGCACCTCGTCCTCCAGCAGCTCCAGCATCCGGGCGACGCCGGCTTCGCCGGCCGCCGCCAAGGCCCAGCATTGCAGCCGGCCGATGCCGACGAGGTCCGCGCCCGCCGCGATCGCCTTGACGATGTCGGTGCCGCGGCAGAAGCCGCCGTCGACCATGATCTTGGCGCGGCCCTTCACGGCATCGACAATCTCGGGCAGCACATGCATGGCGCCGCGGCCGTGGTCGAGCTGGCGGCCGCCATGGTTGGAGACGTAGATCCACTCGACACCGTGATCGATCGCGATCTCTGCGTCCTCGGCGGTGGCGATGCCTTTGAGGATCAGCGGGATCCTGAACTTGTCCTTGATCATCTTCACGGTCCGCCACTCCAGGCCCTTTTGGAAATCGCCGCCGGTGGCGCGCAGGCGGCTCTCGCGAACGTAGCGCTTGGCGATGTCACGTTCACGACGGCTGTAGTGGGCGGTATCGACGGTCAGGCAGAAGGCGGCATAGGCGTTCGTCTCGGCCCGGCTGACTACATCGGCGACGAAGGCATCGTCGCCGCGGACATAGAGCTGATAGAGCCGCAGCGCGTCGGGGGCAGCCTCGGCAGTCTTCTCGAGGCCGGGCTCGGACACCGAGCTCAGCATGTGCGCCGCACCGAAGATGCCGGCGGCGCGCGCCACGCTTGCCGCGCCATCCGGATCGAAGATCTCGAGGGCGCCGACCGGGGCGAGCACCACCGGCAGGCGCATCCTGCGGCCGAGCTGCTCGACGGAACCATCGACCTTGCGGACATCGCGCAGCACGCGCGGGCGGAAGGCGATCTCGTCCAGCGCCATTCGGTTGCGGCGCATCGTGGTCTCGGTCTCGGCGGCGCCGACGATGTAGTCCCAGGCATTCTGGTTGAGGTCGGCGCGCGCTTTCCGGATGAACTCATGCAGATTCTGGAACGTCTCATTGCTGGCGCCGAGTTCGACGTTCCGTTCCGGCCGGATGCGGGGCGCTTCGTTCATTGTTGTCCTCCCGAGAATTTGAAGTCTTGTCGCCATCGCCTATCGCGTCCGGTCCTCCAAAACCATCCTAAAATCGCATAGCTGCGAAGCGCGGGCGGCCCGACCGGTTTCCGCTTGCGCGAAACAGTTTCGGAACGTTGCCAAAAGTTTAGGCCAGGGCGAAGGGATTTCTTCGGCGTACCCGCCAGCGTGGCGCCCCGGC
Source organism: Bradyrhizobium sp. USDA 4354 (assembly GCF_054060315.1). NCBI lineage: Bacteria > Pseudomonadati > Pseudomonadota > Alphaproteobacteria > Hyphomicrobiales > Nitrobacteraceae > Bradyrhizobium > Bradyrhizobium sp. USDA 4354. Next base: position 5,197,792 of record NZ_JBSSDC010000001.1, read on the forward strand.
CTTGAAGAAACCGGAATGGTATTGTGAGAAGCGGGTTGGATCGCCATTTGGATGGCGCTTCCCAACCTCAAGAGCACCGCCAAGCAAAAGGCTACCCCATCCATGCGGAAAAACCTGCTGTTCCCCCTGGGCGCGCTCACCGGAGCGTGTCTGACCCTTCTGGTAGCGAGCCCGCACGGCGGAGTATGGGCGGCACGGGCGGCAGCGGGCGCGGATGACGCCTATTCCCAGCTCAATTTGTTCGGCGCGGTGTTCGAGCGCGTGAAGGCCAGCTATGTCGAGAAGCCCGACAATGCCAAGCTGGTCGAGGGTGCGATCACCGGCATGGTGACCTCGCTCGATCCGCATTCGCGCTACATGAACGCCAAGGCCTGGACCGAGATGCAGGAGACCACCTCCGGCGAGTTCGGCGGTCTCGGCATCGAGGTCACGATGGAGGACGGCCTGGTCAAGGTCGTCTCGCCGATCGACGACACGCCGGCCTCGAAGGCCGGCATCATGTCCGGCGACCTCATCAGCAAGATCGACGGCGAGGCCGTGCAGGGCATGACGCTCGAGCAGGCGGTCAACAAGATGAAGGGACCGGTCGACACCAAGACCAAGCTCACCATCGTGCGCAAGGGCGCGGACGCGCCGCTCGACGTCGCGATCACGCGCGAGATCATCCATGTGCGCCCGGTGCGCTTCCATGTCGAGAACAACGACATCGGCTATATCCGCGTCACCTCGTTCAACGAGCAGACCACCGACGGCCTGAAGAAGGCGATCGCCGCGATCACCAAGCAGGTCCCGCAGGAGAAGCTGACCGGCTACGTCCTGGACCTGCGCAACAATCCGGGCGGGCTGCTCGATCAGGCCGTGTCGGTGTCGAGCGCCTTCCTGCAACGCGGCGAGGTCGTCTCGACCCGCGGCCGCAGTCCGGAAGAGACCCAGCGCTTCACCGCGCATGGCGGCGATCTCACCAAGGGCAAGCCGCTGGTGGTTCTGGTCAATGGCGGCTCGGCTTCGGCTTCCGAGATCGTGGCCGGCGCACTGCACGATCACAAGCGCGCGACGATCATCGGCACGCGCTCGTTCGGCAAGGGCTCGGTGCAGACCATCATTCCGCTCGGCTCCGGCAACGGCGCGCTGGCGCTGACCACGGCGCGCTACTACACGCCGTCGGGCCGCTCGATCCAGGCCCAGGGCATCGCGCCCGACATCGAGATCCTGCAGGACGTGCCGCCCGAACTGAAGGGGCGGATGGACATCATGGCGGAATCGCAGATGCGCGGACATCTCTCGGCCGGCGAGGGCGGCGAGCAGACCGGATCGCAGTCCTATGTCCCGCCGGAAGAGAAGGACGACAAGGCGCTGCACGCCGCGTACGACTTCCTCCACGGCGTCACCGCGAATGCCGTCGCCGCCAAGCGGGCGACGAAGGCTGCGGTTCCGAACTAAATCTGACGGCCTCCAGATATGGATCGCCCGGGAGCGGATGACCGCTTCCGGGCGAATTCGTTTATGGCGCTGTCTCAGTGCGGGATCATGGCCGTGGCAAGCCGCGAGATCGGCGCGTGATGGTCATTGCTGTTTCTTCGGGCCGGTGTGGTGCGGGACTTCCGTCTTCGGCCCGCCACCATAGTGATGGCTGCCGCCAGATCCGCTGGTCGACCCGCCGTCGCTCTCCTTCTTGCCCATGTGATGGGGGACCTCGGTCTTCGGTCCGCCCGAATAGTGATGGCCGTTCTTCTCGTCGGTCGCGCTCTTCTGCGCCATCGCGGGCAGCGCGACGAAGGACATGATCGCGGCAGCGATGATCAGCTTGCGGTGACTCATTTGGTTTCTCCTGTTCGATTTTGTCGAGTTGGTGCCAATCAAGTCCCGGTGGCTTGATCTAGCCGCAACCAAACCCGGGAGTGCGATCGCCCGGGTTGAGCAAGATCAACATGCCGATGCGCATGCCGAGTGCTGAGATGGGAAGACTTGTCGAGTTGCTGCAGGCGACGCGAAGCGGCGATCTTCTTACAGAAAAAAATTTTAGCCGACGCGCCAGATCGTGAGCCTCGTGCGATGCCCTCGATCATGTGGCAGGGCGGACCATAGCAGTCGTTGGCAGGTGACCTTCGGCTCGAGGACGAGAAGCGTCGTGATTCATTACGCGATTGAACCACAAAAAGATTTGGCTGGTGCGTCGATCGAGTTTGATGTCCGTCAAACCGGCAACAACGACGCAACCTAGCGTGCCGGTGCCAATGAGCGGCGACGAGGTTGCGATCCGAAGCCCGATCGTAAGGATGGAGAACCCGCCGTTGACCGAAGAGACTGTTCACGAACCCGCACAGCCGCTGCAAGCTGTGCTTCTTTTGCGTCGTCGGCTCTGGGAGACGATCACGATCAGATCCGTGCTGGTCGTGCCGCGGCGCGATCTGCGTCTCGATCTGTTTCGCGGCCTCGCCAACTGGCTGATCTTTCTCGGGCACATTCCGGATTCCACGCTGGTCTGGTTCACGACGCGCAACTACGGCTTCAGCGACGGCGCCGATCTGTTCGTGCTGATCTCCGGCTATACCGCGACCTTCGTGTTCGGCTCGATGATGATGGAACGTGGCTTCGTCATCGGGGCAACCCGGCTGCTGCGGCGGGTGTGGCAGCTCTATGTCGCTCACTTGCTGTTGTTCTTCGTCTATCTCACCGCCGTGCACTACCTCGCGCACAAATACGACGATCTTCATCTGATGGATCAGTTCAACGTCGCGCCGCTGATGAATTTTCCGGTCGAGACGCTCGCACAGGGCCTGGTCCTCAAGTTCAAGCCGCTCAATCTCGACGTGCTGCCGCTCTATATCGTGCTGATGGCTGCGTTTCCCGTCGTGCTGTGGGTCATGCTGCGCTGGCGCAATGCGGTGATGATCGGTTCGCTCGGTCTGTATCTGGCGGCCCGCCATTACGGATGGAATTTGCCGTCCTATCCGGTTGGAGTCTGGTACTTCAATCCGTTCGCCTGGCAATTGCTGTTCGTCTTCGGCGCCTGGCTGGCCTTGGGAGGGGCGGCCGCGAGCCGCTGGCTGCTATCGTCCCCCACGGCGCTCGCCTTCAGCTGTGCCGTCCTGCTCTTTGCGCTGGTCGTGACGCTGGCCGAACGAATCCCGGGACTGCGCGATTCCATCCCTGAAGGGCTCGCCGCGATCTTCATTCCGAACGACAAGACCAATCTCGGTCCCTATCGCGTCATCCATCTGGCGAGCCTGATGCTCATCGTCGTCCGGCTCATCCCGATCGACTGGTCCGGTCTCAAGTCGCCGCTGCTGCAACCCTTGATCAGATGCGGCCAGCAGTCGCTGTCGGTGTTCTGCGTCGGCCTGTTCTTGTCCTTCGTCGCGCATTTCGTGCTCGAGTCGGGCTCCGAGGGAATATGGGCCCAGCTGATCGTCGGTGCAGCGGGTCTGTGGATCATGACGATCATCGCCTATTACCGGACGTGGTCGAAGGGCGTCGACAGGAGCCGCTCGGCCCAGGAGGCGGGCGGATGATCAATTCCGAGATGCTGCGTGCGGCCATTGACGTGTCCGCGCGTAAGAGTTGCGGGCACCTTGCGTCTATCTGGCTCGACCCGCCCCGCGCTGCCTCGTGGTCGATGTCGGCGAGCAGATGATCATCCGAATCAAACCTGGAGAACGAACATGAATTCGAGAAATTTCGTCGTGAGCGCAGCCACGTTCGCCGTGCTCGTCCTGGGGCCGGTTGCGCCGTCGCCCGCATACTCCGCCGGTCCCGCTCAGATCGCGATGATGGACGACGACAAGATGAAGATGCCCGATCCCTCGGATTCCGGCAGCAAGATGAACAGGGGCCAGCCAGCAGGGCAATCTCAGAGCATGGGCGGCGGCCGGATGAACGACGACAAGATGAAGATGTCGCCGCAAGGCCAGATGCGGGATTGCCAGGGTGCAGGCTGCCAGGAGAACTCCGGCATGATGCTGATGATGCAGATGATGGAGAAGATGATGCGCGGCCAGATGAGCTCATCTGGCGGCAGTGGTAGGATGAGCGGTCCGGCGGATGTGACCGAGCGGCTCGAAGGGCGGATCGCTTTCCTGAAGGCGGAGCTGCAGATCAGCGACAAGCAGAGTGCGGACTGGAACGGCGTCGCGGACGCTTTGCGGTCAAGCCGGCAGCACCTCTTGGAAGCGCGCAAGATGCTGGTCATGGACGACAGGCTCGGCAGCGCGGATCGTCTGGAGCACTACGAGCGGCACTTGTCCGAGCGTCTGGAGGCGATCAAGTCGGCTCGCCTGGCCTTCACGCGGCTCTACGCGTCGCTGAACGAAAGTCAGAAGCAGACCGCCGATACGATCCTGCTGCCTCTGATCGCATCGTTCTGACCGCCGATGTGAACGCTAGATCATGTCCGGTCCGTCCCTTCGACGTTCGCTTCGGCCTGCTTGCGCTTGGCATCCTGGCGAGCCAGCTCGCCGCGATGGCCGCGCCAGCATCCGACGTCGGCCCCGGCGTAGCGCCTGCCGCCGATACGTTCGCCCAGCGCTGGGAGGTCGCGGAGGCAGAGGGCGATCACGCGGCGCACCATCCCGCCGGAGCCGAGGCGAGGCCGAAGCCAGAGGGATCGACAGGTCCGAGCGATGGGCACGCGGCCGGTGGGTCGCCCGGCGCTCCGTCCGCCGGAATGATGGGCGGAATGGACGGCATGATGGGCCGGCCGCGCAAGGCGTTCTATCCGGCATTGATGGACATGCCGGCGCTGTCGGCCGAGCAGAGGAGCAGCCTGGAGGGCCAGGCGCGCGCGCGGATCAGCGCCGAGGCCGATCGCCTGGCGGATGCCGAAATGGACCTGCGGCACGCCATCGCCGGCGGCGACATCGTTGCCGCGGATCAGGCCTCGCGCCGGCTTCGCGAGTCCCTGAACGCGGTCCAGAGCGGCACGGTCGCGCTGCGTTCGCTTCAGGAAGGCAAACCGCCGCAGCAGATCGCGCAGGCCTGGTTCAAGTCGCAAATGAACCTGCTACCTGCCCGAAGCACCATGGATGCCGATGACGGCCCGACCGGAATCTCCTGGTTTCACGTCACCACCATGGCACTGCTGGCGCTGTTCTCGGTCGGGATGCTCGCCGTTTACGTCGCGCGCATGCGCCGGGCGAACGCGCTCGTCGACCGGTTGACGCGCGTGGCAGTCGCTCCGGCTGCGGTCGTAACCACGCCAGCCGCCGGCCCGCCGAACGACAGCGGCGGACCGATAGCTTCGCGGGAGATGGATCGCCGACCGCCGCGCGGTGCGGCGAGCGGCCCTTGGAAAGGCAAGCTGAGGGTCTGCGCGATCTATCGGGAGACGTCTGATGTGAAGACCTTCCGTCTGCAGGCGGCGAAGGGGGGTGCGATTCCGTTTACGTTCCTGCCTGGACAGTTCCTCACCTATGCCATCGAGATTGACGGACAGACGGTCAGGCGCTCCTACACGATCGCCTCGTCCGCGGCCCAGACCGCCTATGTCGAGACCACGATCAAGCGCCAGGAAGGCGGGCTGCTGTCCGACTACATGCACGGCCACCTGAAGCAGGGGGACCTCGTCGAGGTCACAGGCCCGTCCGGCGCATTTACGTTCACGGGCACGGAGGCCGACAGCGTCGTCCTGATCGGTGGCGGGGTCGGCATCACGCCGCTGATGGCGGCGATCCGCTACCTCTCGGACATCGCATGGCCCGGCCAGATCTACCTCGTCTACGGCGCACAGACGACCGAGCAATTCATCTTTCGGGACGAATTGGAATACCTCCAGCGCAGAATGAGCACTCTGCACGTGGCGGCCACGATGATGCGGGCCGCAGGCACGTCCTGGATGGGACGCGAGGGGCAGATCACGGCCGAATTCCTGACGCAGGCGGTGCCGGATCTTGCGAAGCGGCGCGTTCATCTGTGCGGTCCGCCCGGAATGATGGACGCGCTCCGCAAAACTCTGATCGGCCTCGGCGTGCCTGGCGAGCAGATCAAGACCGAAGCCTTCGGGCCGGCCCGCGGCGCCGTTCCACCGCCCGGCAAGGCCGCCAGCGAAGCGCAGATGGCGGAAGGAGAAGCGGGCAACCGAGGGGCCGCGGCAGTCGGTCCGGCAACGGCGACCATTCGCTTCGCGAAATCCGGCAAGGTGGCGGCGCTGCCGCCGGACAAGAGCGTGCTGGAGGTTGCCGAGAGCGCCGGCGTTGCGATCGACTATTCCTGCAGGGCGGGGGTCTGCGGCGTCTGCAAGACGCATCTGTTGCAGGGTAACGTGACGATGGAGGTCCAGGACGCCCTGACCGCGGAGGACAAGGCGAACGGTCTCATCCTGGCCTGCCAGGCGAGATCGGTCGGGGATCTGGTCGTCGAGGCCTGACATGATGAACGGGAGAGAGCGCCTGATCGCCGACGCTGTTCTGGCAGCCCTGCTGCTGCTGGTGCCGGCTTTCCTGCTTCATTCCGACAGCAGGTTTGCCGGAAGCCTGGCCGGCTTCGTCCTCGGCGCGAGTGCGGCTGCGCTGACGATCCTCCTTCTCGCCTATCCCATGACGAAGTACAGCACGGGGCTCAAGGCCTTCGTCACGCGATGCGTGTCGATGCCGACGCTTCTGGCGTTTCACGCCTATGCCGGGATCGTCGCGGCATTCCTCGCGCTGCTGCATACCGGGCACAAGCTCCAGAGTCCGCTCGGGATCGCCCTTCTGACCAGCATGCTGATCGTCGTCGTCACGGGATTCGTCGGGCGCTACTACCTGCCGCAGACCGCGATGGAGCTGCGCCAGCAGCAGTCGCGTCTGGCGACCTTGAGATCGGCCTATGAGCACACGGCAGCGGCGATGTCGTCGCCCGATCGGGATCAGCGAGACGCGGACAAGATGCATGCACTGGCGTTGCAGGACGTGCCGCTGCTGCAACTCGTCGACGGCATTTCCGATCTCGAAACGGCGATCGGATCGAGCGAGGCGGTCAAGGCGATCTTCATGCAGTGGATCGGGCTGCACGTCCTGGCGGCGATCGTCATGTACGCGCTGCTCGCGGGCACGTGGCGACCGAGGTCTATTATGGGCTGCGGTGGCTCACGTGACTGTCCGGGGCGTGCTCTACGTCGTGGTCACGACCCTTGCGGTCGCAAGTGCGGCGGTCGCATCGATAGCCCTGTACCGGGGCACCCCCGGGATCGTCCCGGGTTGGACAAGGCTCGTCAATCCCGGCCCGCTGTCCGCCAGGCATGCAACTCTGTCCGACAGATGTGAGAGCTGCCATACGCCGGTCAAAGGCGTCGAGGCAGCCGCCTGTATATCTTGTCATGCGCCTTCCGCCGCGGATCTCGCCAAGCAATCGACGGCATTTCATGCTGTCTTGGGCGGTCAATGTTCCGGCTGCCACCGCGAGCACACGGGCGACTTGCGGCCGATCAGGATGGACCATGCGTCGTTGCTGCAAGTCACGATGGCGGCCTCCGGCAAGAGGGTGTTCGACCGGACCGCGGCCGATCAACTGAGAGCCGATCTGACGGAGTTTCTGGGCCTGCCAAAGTCCGACTGGCCGGAAAAGGCCGCGCTCGATTGCGCCAACTGCCACAGCAACCGGGAGCCGCACCGCGGATTGTTTGGACGGGAATGCGCCGATTGCCATGCGCTGGCGTCCTGGAAAATCGCGGGCTTCCTGCATCCGTCGCCAACCTCGAAGGACTGCGCCCAATGCCATCAGGCGCCGCCGAGCCACTATATGGGCCATTTCATGATGGATCGGATGATCGCGGGACAGGAGCACGCATCGGTCGATCAATGCTTTCTGTGCCACATGACGGACTCGTTCAACAACATCAAGAGCGTCGGCTGGATGAAGCACCATTGACCGGCAAGGGCGACGCTTGTGGGCTTCTAACATTACAGGGCAAGCGAAAAATATTTCATGGTCTGCTTTGCAATGGGCGCCCAAGGCCGATGCCTCTGCCGAAGCCAGCAAATTCCACCGGACGAATGCGGCGCAAGATCCGTCCCGCATGGCTGGCTCGGCATGCGCCGTTTTTCTGTTGGCCGGTGATACAACCAGAGTTATATTTTCTAAGGTAAGCAGCGGTGCAGGAATGATTGGCTCGATAAAGCCAAGGCGAAGGTGGTGGGGGTGGCTTGTCGCCATCGCCTATCTGCTTGCGTCGATGACGCCGTCTCTTGCGATCTCGATCTCCCCCCTCACGGCGATACCGTGCGAGCAGCCCGCGCACGATCCAATCGATGCCGGATCTGCGTTGCATTCGCACGAGGTTGCGATGGACGGAGATTGTGACAACGACCAGGACGAGCCCAGCGATCGGCACGCGGCCTGCTGCGGCTCGGTGCTGTGCTTCAGCGCCGTGTCGCCCCAAGCTCCCGGGATCGCGGAGTTCGTGTCCCCGCACTCGCGCTGCGAAGCGCAGCCGGACGTGATCGGCGACGAAGGCGCGTTCCGCCGCCACTATCGGCCCCCCATCGCTTGAGATAGCTCCCGAAGACCGTACTGCGTCGCTCCAGGTCCGAGCGCGGATCGACACGTCTGTGACGGGTGTCATACCCGGCGGATGATGGCGATGCGCGAGAGGGACTCGCGTGACGCTGCGCGTTGAGCGGAAGAACGTCGACAGGGCGATCATTGGCTCGCGGCAAGGCGAGATCGCCGGGCGAGCACCACAGCGACGATCTCACGACTCTCATTCGGGAGCCGCTGCCTCCGCGGATCGCGCCTGCGCGCGATCCGACGAATTTCGCTGCGTATGGCGTGCAAGGACGATAGGTCATGAAATCGCCGAACGAGGGTCTGCCGGTACAGGCAGCGGATTCCCTGGACGTGCAGGACGCGGTCGTTCGCGCCGCGCTCGTCGGCAGCTACGATCGCCTGCGCGGCTATCTGCAGCGACGCTTGGGCGGTCGGGCCGAAGCGGAAGAGGTCCTCCAGGCATTCATGTTGCGCGCACTGGAGCGGTCCGGCGATATTCGCGATGCGGACTCGGTTCGAGGCTGGCTGAGCAGGGTTCTGGCGACGACCATCGCCGACTTCCACCGCCAGGCATCAAGGAGCAGGACGCGGGAGATGCCCTTTCCGCATGAACTCAACGATCGGCTGGCGGCCGACCAGGACGCCGCGGCGAATACCGCGGTCTGCGAGTGTCTCCATGTCCATCTGTCCTTGCTGAAGCCGGAGCATGCCGAAGTCGTCAGAAGGATCGATCTCGGCGGCGAGCCGCGGGAATTCGTTGCCGCCGAGCTTGGCGTGACCGTGAACAACCTGACCGTTCGGCTTCACCGCGCACGACAAGCGCTGAAGGAGCGCCTCGAGCAGACCTGCGTTGTCTGCCTGGAGGAAAGCTTCTGGGAGTGCCGTTGCGCCGACAAACGGGGTCCGACCTAACCGGCCTCGCGGCGGCGGCTTTCGCTGCCTTCGCGTCGGGCGAGCCGGCTGCGGTGCAGCGCGAACAGCTCCAGCATCTTGTCGGCCGGCTTGGCGGCGCTGAACAGATAACCCTGCATCTCGGAGCAGCCGAGCGTGCGAAGCAGGCGCTGCTGCTCCTCGGTCTCGACACCCTCGGCCGTGGTGGTCATGCGGCGGGCGGCCGCCAGATTGACGACGGCCTGAACGATGCTGGCGGAGCCGTCGGGGCGGGCGATGTCGTCGACGAAACAGCGGTCGATCTTGATCTTGTCGAACGGGAAGCGGTGCAGGTAACTCAGGGATGAGTAGCCGGTGCCGAAATCGTCGAGCGCGATGCGCACGCCGATGGCACGGAGCTGGTGCAGGATCGCGAGCGCGGCATCGTCGTCGCGGATCAGGACCGCCTCGGTGATCTCGAGCTCGAGCCGGCTCGCCGGCAGGTTCGACGCGGCGAGGGCCGCCATGATCTTCAGCGCCAGCGTGCCGCTCTTGAACTGCACCGGCGAGACGTTGACGGCGAGGCGGATGTCGTCGGGCCAGCCTGCGGCGTCCCGGCACGCGGTCGCCAGCACCCATTCGCCGATCTCGTTGATCAGGCCGGTGTCTTCGGCGATCGGGATGAATTCGGCCGGCGAGACCATGCCGCGCTCGGGATGGCGCCAGCGTACCAGCGCCTCGCAGCCGGTGATGCGGTCGTCCTTCAGCCCGACGCAGGGCTGGTAATAGACTTCGAGCCCGCCTTCGAGACCCCCCTGGGCGATGGCGTGGCGCAGGTCGATCTCGAGCTGCCGCCGCTCGCGGACCTTGGCGTCCATGTCCGGCTCGAAGAAGCGGTAGGTGCGGCGTCCGGCCGACTTGGCCGCGTACATCGCCATATCTGCGTTCTTCAGGATCTGGTCCAACGCCGTGCCGTGTTCCGGCGCGAGCGCAATGCCGATGCTGGCATCGGTGGTGAGATGATGGCCCATGCAGTCGAACGGCGTGCGGATGGATTCGAAGACCCGCGCAACGAGCTCGTTGACCTGGTCCAGCGACGTCACTGCGCTCTGCACGATGGCGAATTCGTCGCCGCCGAGCCTCGCCACGAAGTCCGCCGGGCCCGCACAGCGGCGGAGGTTCGCCGCGACCGATTTCAACAGCTGGTCGCCGACGAGATGGCCGAGCGCGTCGTTGACGCCCTTGAACTCGTCGATGTCGATATAGTGCACCGCGACCTGCTCGCCGTCGGCGATGGCGGCCAGTTCCTGCCGCAGATGGTCGTGGAACATGGCGCGGTTTGGCAGATCGGTCAGCGCGTCGTAGTGGGCAAGATGGGTGATGCGCTCCTCGATGCGCCGGCGCTCGGTAATGTCCTCGTGCGTCGCCACCCAGCCGCCGTCCGCGAGCGGTTCGTTGAGGACCTGGATCGAGCGGCCGTCCGCGGTGTCCACCACCATGGAATTGCGTACATGAATGTCGCGCAGCACGCGTTCGACATACTGATCGACGTCGCCGGTGAACGAGCCGGTCGTCTTGCGATGGGCGATGATGTCGTGGAAGCTGGAGCCGGGCCTCACGATCTCGGCCGACAGTCCGTACATCTCGATGTAGCGCTGGTTGCAGACCACGAGCCGTCGCTCGGAGTCGAACAGCAAAAGGCCTTGCGTCATGTTGTTGACGGCGCGGTCGAGCCGCTGCTTTTCCAGCGTCAGCCGTTCGCGCGAAAGGCGGTGCTGCTCCAGCAGCTTGCGCACGACCGCGATCAGCACGCCTGCGATGGCGAGCGCGGACGAGGCGGCGACCGAGATCAGGATGCCGATCTGCTCGCGCCAATCCGTCAGCGCCGCCGCGCGCGTCGTGGTGGCCATCATCAGGATCGGGAAGTGGGGCAGGGCCCGCGAGGAGATCAGCCGGTCATCGCCGTCGACAGGGCTGGTGAAACGGCCGGCGAAATGATCGAGCCCGAACACCCTTTGATGCTCGAACGGACCGGTCTTGAAATTCCGTCCCATCAAATCGCTCGAATGGGGATAACGGGCGAGCAGCGTGCCGTCCCGATGCAGCATCGAGATCGTCGCGCCTTCGCCGAGCACGACGGAGGCGAAGAATTTCTCGAAATTGGCGGGCTCGATCCCGCGTCCGACGACACCGAGGAACTCGCCGCTTGGTCCGACGATCCTCCGGGCCACCAGAATGGTCCATGCACCGGAGATGCGGCTATGCAACGGCTCGATCAGGACATCAGGCGAGTAGGGATCGTATTTGAAGGTGCGGAAGTAGGCGCGGTCGGCAACGTTCACTTTTGGAGCCGGCCATGCCGTCGATGAATTGATCAGGTTGCCTTCGGCATCGATGATGTTGACGCCGCCGATGTGTGGCAGCGCCTCGATCTTCGACCGCAGCCTCCGGTGGACGTCCTCGCCCGAGAGGTGCTTGCGATAGTCTTCCCCGGTCGTGATACCGGTCGTGCGGACGTGGTCGACGAAATCCTTCTGGATGACTGCGAAGTCCTGCAATTGCTGATCGAAATGATGAGCGAGCAGCAGCACGGTGTTTTCCAGCTCGCGGGTGGAGTTGCGCAGCGCCCGCTCCCGGAAATTCTGCGCCATCAGGACCGAGCCTATGGCGATGGCCGCGATCAGCAGCGTGCCGCCTACCACCAGCCAGCGGATCGGACCGCTGCGCACGAAGGCCTGGTCAAAGAGGCGACTGCCGAATTTCATCTTCATTGGATCATTGCCGTGCACACCTCAGGATCAACTCCTGTTCCTGAGAACATCCGTTGGTTTACGGGGACGGTGTGGAGGCGAAGTTAGGAAGCGCGGTTAACGCAACGTGAATGGCTGCGCACAAAAGCAATCGATGCGCGCGGCGCAAGCGCGGTTCGTTGAAGCAAGCGCGCTTCAGGCGCGATAATGGCCGGACTTGCCGCCGAGCTTCTCGACCAGATGGATGCCCTCGATGCGCACACCGCGCTCGACCGCCTTGATCATGTCGTAGATGGTGAGGCAGGCGACAGAGACCGCCGTAAGGGCCTCCATCTCGACGCCGGTAGGGCCCGTGACCTTCACGCTGGCGCGAACTAGGCAGCCCGGCAGCGTTGCATCCGGCTCGATGTCGACCGTGACTTTCGACAGCGCGAGTGGATGGCAGAGCGGGATCAGCTCGGAGGTGCGCTTGGCGGCCATGATGCCGGCGATGCGCGCGGTGCCGAGCACGTCGCCTTTCTTGGCGTTGCCGGACACGATCAGGTCGAGTGTCGCCTTGGTCATGACGACGCGGCCTTCCGCGACCGCAAGCCGCTCGGTCGCGGGCTTGTCCGAGACGTCGACCATCCGCGCCTCGCCGGAGGCGCCGATATGGGTGAGGGCGGGGCCGGCCTTGGATTTGGCCGTCTTCGTCTTGGCTGACTTGGTCTCGGCTGGCTTGCGCGCCATGTCAGCGCGTGCCCGTCGCGCGTGCCGTCGCCTTCCGCGCGAGCAGCGCGCGCGTCGCCGCGGTGACGTCGGCCTGCCGCATCAGGCTCTCGCCGACCAGGAACGTCGACATGCCGACGCGCTCGAGCCGGGCGAGATCCTCGGGCGTGAAGATACCGCTCTCGCCGATCATCAGCCGGTCGCCGGGGATCAGCGGCGCCAACGCCTCGCTGGTCGCAAGCGTGGTCTCGAAGGTGCGCAGATTGCGGTTGTTGACGCCGATCATCGGCGACCGCAGCTTCAGCGCCCGGTCGAGCTCGGCGCGGTCGTGGATCTCGATCAGCACGTCCATGCCGCAGGCGATGGCCGCGTCTTCGATATCCCTGGCAGCGGCATCATCGAGCGCCGCCATGATGATCAGGATACAGTCGGCGCCGTGCGCGCGCGCCTCGACCACCTGATAGGTGTCGAACATGAAATCCTTGCGCAGCACCGGCAGTGACGTTGCCGCGCGCGCCGCCACCATGAAGTCGAGATGACCCTGGAACGATGGCGTGTCGGTCAGTACCGAGAGACAGGCCGCGCCACCCGCTTCATAGGCCTTTGCGAGTGCCGGCGGGTCGAAATCGGCGCGAATGAGACCCTTGGAAGGCGAGGCCTTCTTGATCTCGGCGATCAGCGCGTAGTCGCCATCGGCAAGCTTGCTCTTGATCGCACGCAGGAAGCCACGCGGCGCGGAGGCGGTCTTGGCTTGCGCCTCCACAGCGGAGAGCGGACGCGTCCGCTTCGCTGCCGCGATCTCCTCGCGCTTATAGGTCTCGATCTTGGTCAGGATGTCGGACATGCGCAATTCAGCTGTTGGAGACCGTGACCAGGTGCTTCAGCTTCGCATTGGCCGCGCCGCTGTCGATCGAGCGGGCGCCGATCGCAACGCCTTCCTTGAGGTCCTTGGCACGGCCGGCCACGACCAGCGCGGCGGCGGCGTTGATCAGCGCCACGTCGCGATAGGGACTCGGCTTGCCGTCGAGCACGCTTTGCAATGCGATCGCATTGGCATCGGCGTCACCGCCCCTGAGCGCACCGGCCTCGCAACGCGAGAGCCCAGCTTCCTCCGGCGTCACCTCGAAATTCCGGATCTCGCCATTGTGGAGCGCGGAGACGAAAGTCGGGCCGGTGAGGGTGATCTCGTCGAGACCGTCGGAGCCGTGCACCACCCAGGCGGATTCCGAGCCGAGGTTCTTGAGCACCTGCACCAGCGGCTGCACCCATTGCCTGGAGAACACGCCGACCATCTGCCGCTTCACGCCAGCCGGATTCGACAGCGGACCGAGCAGATTGAAGATCGTGCGCGTCGCGAGCTCGACCCGGGTCGGCCCGACGTTCTTCATGGCGGGATGGTGGGCGGGAGCGAACATGAAGCCGATGCCGCATTCGCGCACGCAGCGTCCGACCTGCTCCGGCTTCAGATCGATCTTCACCCCGAGCGAAGCCAGCACGTCGGCGGCGCCCGAGCGCGACGACAGCGCGCGGTTGCCGTGCTTGGCCACCGGCACACCGGCGCCCGAGACGATGAAGGCGGCGCAGGTCGAGACGTTGACCGAGCCGGAGCCGTCGCCGCCGGTGCCGACGATGTCGACGGCATCAGGCGGCGCCGTCACGGTCAGCATCTTGGAGCGCATCGCCGCAACGGCGCCGGTGATCTCGTCCACGGTCTCGCCGCGCACCCGCAGCGCCATCAAGAGGCCGCCCATCTGCGAGGGCGTGGCTTCGCCCGACATCATGGCATCGAAGGCGGAAGCGGCTTCGTCACGCGACAGGCTGGCGCCGGTCGCCACTTTTCCAATGATCGATTTCAGGTCGTCCATCGCGTGCTTTCAACTCACTGGTTCGCGCCGGTCACCTGCGCGAAGGCGGCCTGATTAATGGTGGTCCCGATGTCGGTTTCAAGCTTGTTGACGTAGGAAGCGACCTGCTCCTCGGTCTGCGCCCGGTCGAGGCTTTCCTTCAGCTTCTTGACCGCGTCAGAGGCAAAGTCGACAGCGGGATCGACGATGTCGGTGACGCGGAAGACGATCACCTCGCTGCCGCCGCTCACGGCCGTCTGTCCGACGCCATCCTTGGCGGTGCGGAACGCAGCCGCCACAACGGTGCCGGGCACGCCGGCGGGCGAGTCGTCGCGCTTGAAGCCGGTCGCGGTCTCGACCTTGGCGCCAATCGCGGCGGCCTCGTCAGCGAGCTTGCCGCCCGCTTCGAGCTTCTGCACCATCTCGGTCGCCTTGGCCTTCAGCTTGGTCGCGATCTGGTCCTGGCGCCAGCGCGCCTCGACCTGGTCGCGGACCTCGTCGAGATTGCGGTCGCGCGAGGGCGTGATGGCGAGCACGTCGTACCAGACATAGCCGCCCTTGAACGAGATGGCGTCGTTGTCGACGCCGACATCGGTGTTGAAGGCCTGCGACACCACGTCGAGGCCCTGCGGGATGTTGGCGACCGGCTGGCCGTTCGGGGCGCGGCCGGAGCGGTCGACGGCGTCGATGGTCACGGCGGTGAGGCCGAGTTTCTGCGCCGCGTCGATCACGCTTGAGCCGCCACCGCGCTCGTCTTCCATCTTGTCGCGGAGATCGGCGACCTTGACGCGCGCGCGCTCGGTGGCGATCTCGCGCTTGATGTCGCCGGCCAGGCTGGCGTAGTCCGCCTCCTTACCCGGCTCGATCTTGTCGACCTTGACGATCGCGACGCCAAGGCCGCCCTGGATCGGCTGGCTGATCTCGCCGACAGGAAGTGCGAAGGCGGCATCGCCGACAGCGGGAGCGAGCGAGGATTTGGTCACGAGCCCGAGGTCGACGTCGGAGGCGCTGAGCCCGCGCTCCTTGCCGAGGTCCTCGAACGAGATCCCGCCGACGAGGCGCTCGCGTGCGGCCTGCGCGTCGGCGACGTTCGGAAACACGATCTGCTGGATCTGGCGCTTCTCCGGCGTGCCGAGCCGGTCCTTGCGCTGTTCGAACAGTTTCTTGGCGTCCTCGTCCGACACCTCGGTCCATTTGCCGATCTCCTCCGGCGAGACCACGACGAAGGCGATCTTGCGGTATTCGGGCGCGCGGAACTGGACCTTGTGATCCTCGAAATAGGTGGCAAGGGCTTCGGGCGAGGGCGCGTCGATGGTGCCTGCCTGCGCCGCGTCGAGCTTGACGAATTCAATGGCGCGCTGCTCGTTCTGAAAGCGCGTCAGCACGTCGATCATGGCCTTCGGCGGCTCCAGGCCGGCGCCGATCGTGCCGGTGATCTGGCGGCGCAGCGACACCTTGCGCTGCTCGGCGACATAGCGCTGCTCGGTGTAGCCGAAATTGCGGATCACGGCCTGGAAGCGGTTGGCATCGAAACTGCCGCCGACGCCCTTGAAGTTGGGATCGTTCATGATGACCTGGCGGATCTGGTCATCGGACTGGCCGAGCCCGAGCCGGCGCGCCTCTTCGTCGAGGGCAGCTTCCGCGATGGTCTGCTGCAGCACTTGGCGGTCGAGGCCAAAGGCCCGCGCCTGATCGGGCGTTAGCGGCCGGCCGAACTGGCGGCTGATCTGCTGCAGGCGGTCGGTGTAGATCTGGCGGAACTCGTTGAGCGAAATCTCGGTGCTGCCGATCTTGGCCACCGTTGACTGCCCGAAGCCCTTGAAGATGTCGGCGATGCCCCAAATGCCGAAACTGACGATCAACACGCCCATCACCACGGCCATAATGGTCTTGCCGAGCCAGTTTGATGAGGCCTTGCGCATTCCTCGAAGCATTTGGTCCAACTTGTTTGGTCAGGAGGGGAACGGAGCGCGTCTTAATGCAGATTCCGCAAAAGCGCGTCACCAAATTGATAGATCATCATAAAGTGGCGGCTTTCCCCCCGCAACCTCGCCTCATGCGACGGCGAGAAGGTGCGGTTAAAGGCCCCTGGTCTCTGGAACTGCAGGAGCACCTCTGCTAGCGCATAAACAAACCTCCTATCGCTGGAATTTAACATGACCGACGCCATCCGACCGCTGATCGCCGGCAATTGGAAAATGAACGGCCTGAAGGCCCAGGCTGCCGAATTCGACGCCATGCTCAATGGCGCGGCAGATGTGGTCGCCAAGGCCGACCTGCTGGTCTGCCCGCCGGCGACCCTGATTGCCGCGTTCGCGGAGAAGGCGCGTGGCAAGAAGGTCGCCGTAGGGGCCCAGGACTGCCACCCCAAGGCCTCCGGCGCCCATACCGGCGATATCGCCGCCGAAATGCTGGTGGATGCGGGCGCAACCGCCATCATCGTCGGCCACTCCGAGCGCCGCGCCGACCACGGCGAGGGCGATGCGCTGATCCGGCAGAAGTCCGAGGCAGCCTGGCGCGCCGGGGCGACGGCGATCGTCTGCATCGGCGAGACGCAAGGCCAGCGCGACGCCGGCCAAACCCTGGACATCCTGCGTGGCCAGCTCGACGGCTCACTGCCTGATAGCTCGACCGCAGCCAATCTGGTCGTGGCCTATGAGCCGGTCTGGGCGATCGGCACCGGCCTTACCCCGACGGCCCAGGATGTCGAGCAGATTCATGGCTTTATCCGGGAACTCCTGATCTCCCGGTTCAAAGCCGGGGGTGCCAGGATGCGCATCCTCTATGGCGGATCGGTCAAACCCTCGAACGCGGCCGAGCTGATGGCGGTCAAGAACGTCAACGGCGCGCTGGTCGGCGGCGCCAGCCTGAAAGCGGCCGATTTCCTTGCCATCGCCAAAGGCTGCCCCTAGCTAACCCAAAGCGTTGATCCGGACCCGATCGGGGGTGGCAATACCCCTCCCGATCGTGTAACACCGCGCAACTTCAGGAAAACCCGCGAAGCGCGATCGGCCGCCGTCAGGCGCCGCCCGCTTGTGACGGAAGGATACTATGCAGACCGTTGTCATCGTCATCCACCTCATGATCGTCGCCGTCATGATCGGTGCCGTCCTGCTCCAGAAGTCGGAAGGCGGCGGACTCGGCATGGGCGGAGGCGCGGGCTTCATGTCGAGCCGCGGCACAGCGAACCTTCTGACGCGGACCACTGCCGTTTTGGCCGTCGGCTTCTTCCTCACCAGCCTGTTCCTGTCCTGGTACGCCGGCTACGACCGCAAGCCGTCGTCGATCATCGGCCAGCCGGCGCAGACCCAGCCGGCCGGCGGATCGCCGATTGCGCCGCCGACCTCGGGCGGCATCCTGGATTCGCTGAAGAAGGCCGACGAGCAGCAGCAGTCGCCGGCTCCGACCGGCCCGCAGGTGCCGCGCTCGCAATAAAGCAGGGGGGCCATGCAGGGCGGCTGCTACCGTCCTGCATCAAAAATCCCCATCAAGGCACTGTCACCACTCTTCGTTTTGGCTCACCCACAGGCCCGCAAAATCTTTGGGGCGGAATACGAATCGCTTTGGCGAATCGAATTTAGGGGATTAGAGGTTAGGTCCCATGGCGCGGTACATATTCATCACCGGCGGCGTGGTTTCCTCGCTCGGCAAGGGTCTGGCTTCGGCGGCGCTCGGTGCCCTGTTGCAAGCCCGGGGCTACAAGGTCCGCCTCCGCAAGCTCGACCCCTATCTCAACCTCGATCCCGGAACGATGTCGCCGTATCAGCACGGCGAAGTGTTCGTGACCGATGACGGCGCGGAGACCGATCTCGACCTCGGTCACTACGAGCGCTTCACCGGGCGGCCGGCGACCAAGGCCGATAACATCACGACGGGGCGCATCTACCAGGACATCATCTCCAAGGAGCGCCGTGGCGACTATCTCGGCGCGACCATCCAGGTGGTTCCGCACGTCACCAACGCGATCAAGGAATTCGTTCTCGACGGCAACGACGATTACGATTTCGTGCTGGTCGAGATCGGCGGCACCGTCGGCGATATCGAGGGCCTGCCGTTCTTCGAGGCGATCCGCCAGCTCAAGAACGAGCTGCCGCGCGATCACGCCGTCTACATCCATCTGACGCTGCTGCCTTACATCCCGAGCGCCGGCGAGCTCAAGACCAAGCCGACGCAGCACTCGGTGAAGGAGCTGCGCTCGATCGGCATCCAGCCGGACATCCTGCTCTGCCGCACCGACCGCGAGATCCCGAAGGAAGAGCGTCGCAAGCTCGGGCTGTTCTGCAACGTGCGCGAAAGCGCCGTGATCGAGGCGCGCGACGTCGACAACATCTACGCGGTCCCCGAGGCCTATCACAATGCGGGCCTCGACGACGAAGTGCTCGCCGCCTTCGGCATCGCCTCGCGGATTCCGCCGGAGCTGCGCAGCTGGCAAGAGATCAACGAGCGCATCCGCAACCCCGAGGGCAACGTCACCATCGCCATCGTCGGCAAATACACCGGCATGAAGGATGCGTATAAGTCGCTGATCGAGGCGCTGTCGCATGGCGGCATCGCCAACAAGGTGAAGGTCAATCTCGATTGGATCGAGAGCGAGATCTTCGAGCAGGAAGATCCGGCGCCGTTCCTCGAGCACGTCAACGGCATCCTGGTCCCGGGCGGTTTCGGCCAGCGCGGCGCCGAAGGCAAGATCAAGGCGGCGCAGTTCGCGCGCGAGCGCGACGTGCCGTATTTCGGCATCTGCTTCGGCATGCAGATGGCGGTGATCGAGGCCGCGCGAAACCTCGTCGGCATCGAGGACGCCAACTCCACCGAGTTCGGCCCGACCAAGGAGCCTCTGGTCGGCCTGATGACGGAATGGCTGCGCGGCAACGAGCTCGAGAAGCGCTCGCAGGCGGGCGACCTTGGCGGCACGATGCGCCTTGGCGCCTATCCGGCGACGCTCAATCGCGGCAGCCGCGTCTCGCAGGTCTATGGCGGCGCCACCGAAATCTCCGAGCGTCACCGCCACCGCTACGAGGTCAACACCGCCTACAAGGACCGGCTCGAGCAGCATGGCCTGAAATTCTCAGGGTTGTCGCCCGACGGCGTGCTGCCTGAAATCGTCGAGTACGAGGATCACCCCTGGTTCATCGGCGTCCAGTTCCACCCCGAGCTGAAGTCGCGGCCCTTCGAGCCGCATCCGCTGTTCGCCTCGTTCATTCAGGCGGCAATGGTGCAGAGCCGGCTGGTGTAGCCGGCTCGGTCTTCCCTGACGAAGTCTTGCTCGCACGTCCGGCTACGCGGCCGCGATGTCCATCCTGCGGCAGAAGCAAGATGCCTTGATCGGCACCTCCGCCCGCGACTGGGCGAGGTCAAGTCGCTGCTTGATCAGCGGCCTCTCGGCCTTGTCGCCACGCCGCATGAGACATTCGTGCAAGCCGTGAAGCGACCACAGATTGTCGGGGTGCTGGCAGGCCCGGCTCAGCTTTCCATCGAGGCCGAGATCGGAACGGTACACCGCCTCGGCTTCCTCGATCCGGCCCCGCTCCAGCAGCAGCGCGCCGAGTGCGTGACGCGGTGGCTGCATCCATCCCCACGGCTCGTCATAGGGCAGGGCGTCGCTGAGCGCGACCGATCTGCGCAGCTCAGCGAACGCAAAGTCGTAGTTGGCTTCGCGATATTCCAGTTCGCCATTCAACATGGCTTCGGCCACGCCGAGCAGGGCGACGACCTTGTTGTTGTGCACGAGCCGGCTCTCCGGCACGAGCGTCTTCGCCTGTGCGAACAATGCTTTCTCAGTTTCGGCGTCGGCGACGTGGCCAAGCGCCGAATGAGCCACCGCCTTGGCGTAGTGGATCATCGCCGTCACCGAGCAGTATAGCTCGCGATCCTCCGGCAGCTGTTGGGCAATGATGTCGTGCCATTTGCCGAAACGCACGAGAACGTGCTGCTTCATCGTCAAATAGCCTTCCAGGAAGTCCGCCATGGGGGGCGATTGAATGCGCAGCACTGGCTCGGGCACGGTGGCAATGAGTTCCTCGGCCGCCGCGATAGCAGGGGCGTATTGACCCAGGAACATCGCGCCGTAGATGGCGAAGTGGAAGTTGTGGATGACATAGACCAGGTAGACACCCGGATCGTCCGAATAAGCGAGGAACCTGCGGTCGGTCGCCAGCGCCTTCTGATTGTAGAGCAGGACGTCGTTGTACTGCCCGCACAGCACGTCGAGATGCGTCGGCATGTGGATCAGATGGCCGCTATCGGGGGCGATCGCGCGCAGCAGGTCGCCAGCCCGCATCGCCCGTTGCGGGAAGGGCGACATCTCCATGAGGTGGACGTAGAGATGAAGCAGTCCTGGATGATTCCACGCAGCCGGCCATCGATCGAAAGCTTGTTCGAGCACGGCCCTGCATTCCTCGGTGCCGGCGCCCTTGGTGGGTTCTCCAGACTCAAGGTCCCACATCAGCCACGGCGTCTCGTTCATGATCGATTCGGCAAAGATGGCTCGGACCTCGAGATCGTCGGGATACGTGCCGAAGACCTTTCGCATCTCTCGCGTGAAGGCCTTGTCCCACGGCGCCATGTCCTCGATCGCTTCACGCTGCGGATAGCGCGCAGACAAGGCGCGGATCAACGCTTGCTCGATCGGGCTCGCCTTATCCGCCTGCGCGAGCGCGTCCTGCGTCGCATCGTATGATGCCGCGAGCGCCAATTGACGGCCTTGTGCGTCATAGCGGACCCAGGGCAGGTTGTAGTTGGGACCCGCGGCGTAGCCGATGCCCCAGTGCGCCATGGCGCAGCTGTTATCGAACTCGAGCGCCTTGCGAAAACATTTGATCGCCTCGCCGTGGTTGAATCCGAACACCCAGTTGAGTCCTCGGTCAAACCAGAGCTGCGCATCGGGCGAAGTCGTGGTGATTTTGCGGCTGTAGGGTCCGAGATCAAAATAGGTCATTGCCTCTGCCTCCTTTGATCGCTTTGGTCGTTTCGCCGATTGACCTCGGGCCGTCGGCGGCTGATACGCCGGACCGAGCCTGCAAATTAGCAAGAGCGCCGGCCCCGCGCTATCGAGCTATGCGCGAAACGCCATGAGGGTCGCCCGGGCGAGGCTCAAGACAGAGTTGTGGCCAGCAGGTATAACCGCCGCTCCTGTCAGGGAGGGAGCAAGAATGATCTACGAAATGCGCCAGTATCGTTGCGTGCCCGGCCGCCTGCCGGCGCTCTTGAAGCGGTTCGAGACCGCCACGCTCAAGATCTGGGACAAGCACGGCATCAAGCAGGCCGGGTTCTTCACCACGCTGATCGGCGAATCCAACCAGGAGCTGACCTATTTCCTGGCCTGGGAGTCGCTCGCCGAACGCGAGACGAAGTGGGGCGCGTTCATGACCGATCCGGACTGGATGAAGGCGCGCGCCGAGAGCGAAGCCGACGGCCAGATCGTTGCCAACATCGTCAGCCAGATCCTGGCGCCGACCGCTTTCTCGGCGGTGAAGTAGCAGGCGACGGGCAGGGAACCGTGGCGCAACCCTGATATTCGAACGGCCCGGGCGGAACAGGGTTGATCCGACCCTCATGGCGGCTATGGTCGCGCCGAAACGAGGGATTTGCCTTGAGCTCTTCAAATTCAGCGGCGCCGGTCGTCGCCATTGGCACGGTCAAATTCGGCAATGATCTGCCGATCTCGGTCATTGCCGGGCCGTGCCAGCTCGAGAGCCGCCAGCATGCGCTGGAGGTCGCGTCTGCGCTGAAGGAGATTGCCGCGCGGCTGAACATCGGCCTCGTCTACAAGACCTCGTTCGACAAGGCGAACCGCACCAGCGCATCCGCAGCGCGCGGGCTGGGCTTGGCGCAGTCCCTGCCGATCTTCGCCGAGATCCGATCCTCGCTCGGCCTGCCGGTGCTGACGGACGTGCACGAGGCCGCGCAATGCGCCGAGGTGGCGCAGGCGGTGGACGTCTTGCAGATACCCGCCTTCCTGTGCCGGCAGACCGATCTGCTGCTGGCGGCGGCCGCGACCGGCAAGGTCGTCAACGTCAAGAAGGGACAGTTCCTGGCGCCGTGGGATATGACGAACGTGGTCGCGAAGATCACGAGCGCTGGCAATCCCAACGTGCTCGTCACCGAGCGCGGCGCCTCCTTCGGCTATAACACGCTGGTCTCCGACATGCGCGCACTGCCGATCCTGGCGCGCACCACCGGCGCGCCTGTGATCTTCGACGCCACCCATTCGGTGCAGCAGCCGGGCGGGAAGGGGACCTCGTCGGGCGGAGAGCGCGAATTCGTGCCAGTGCTGGCCCGCGCGGCCGTGGCGGTCGGCGTTGCCGGCGTCTTCATCGAGACCCATCCCGATCCTGATCGCGCGCCCTCGGACGGGCCCAACATGGTGCCACTGCGCGAGTTCGAGGGGCTGATCGGCAGGCTGATGGCGTTCGACGCGCTCGCCAAGAATCCGCGCTGATGCAGAAAAGCGAGGCGCGGCCGCACGATCACGGCTTGCCGCCAGCGCTCTACGTCATATCAGGCGCAAGCTTCGCCGCGGCGCTGTCGGCGCGCGCGCTTGATCCGGTGCTGCCGCACGTCGCCGAGGATTTCGGCGTCAGCATCGCCACCGCCGCCGGCTTTGCCGCGGTGTTCGCCTTCACCTTCTCGATCATCCAGCCGATCATCGGCGCCGCCGCCGACTTGTTCGGCAAGACGCGACTGATGATCGGCTGCCTCGCGCTGCTCGGCCTTGCCAACATCCTGGGCGCGCTCTCGAGCTCGTTCTCGTTGCTGTTCGTCACCCGCATTCTGGCTGGCATCGGCTCCGGAGGCGTGTTTCCGGTGGCGCTCAGCCTCACCAGCGATCTCGTCGGGCCCGAGAAACGCCAGGTCGCGATCGGCCGCACGCTTGCAGGCGCCATGACCGGAAATCTGCTCGGCGCCTCGGCCTCCGGCCTGATCGGCGATTTCCTCGGCTGGCGCGGCGTGCTCGCGGTGCTCGGTGCGCTCGTGATCGTCGCCTCGATCGCCGTTGCTGCCGGCTTCCACGGCGCCAAGGTCAAGCATCCGCCGAGGATCCGAACGCCTTCGTCTGCTACTCGGCCGTATTCATCGAAGGCTGCTGCGTGCTCGGCCTGTTTCCCTACATCGCCTCGTTCCTGTTCGAGCTCGGGCAGACTTCGCTGTCGATCGCCGGCATCGTCATCGCCGGCTTTGCGGTGGGTGGGCTGTTCTACACGCTGACCGTGTCGCGCATGCTGCCGCGGCTCGGCGTCAAGGGCATGATGATCGCAGGCATGGCGCTGGTCGCCTCGCAGCTTGCCGCTGTCGCCTTCGGTCCGCGTTGGGAGCTCCAGGCGCTCAATCTCATCGTGATGGGCTGGGGTTTCTACATGGCCCATGGCTGTCTGCAAGTATTTGCCAGCGAGCTCTCGGTCGAGGCGCGGGCTACCGCGATGTCGCTGCATTCGTTCTTTTTCTTCATGGGGCAGACGGTGGGGCCGCTCGCCTACGGCTTTGGCCTCCAGCACGGCGGCAAGGTGCCGACGTTGCTTGTGAGCGCCGCGATCATGGTGGTGCTGGGCCTCGTCTGCGCCCGGCTGCTCAAGCCGCGTGCACCGGCGGATGCGCGCTGACGTGCATTCGGTGACTTCAGCGGGCCTCGGTCCCCACCAAGACACCGTCGGCCCGGTATACATGGCACATGAATTGCTTCGATTCTGGGCAAATCGAGGTGTGAGACCGTGGACGTCCAGACCAGCCATTCGGCCAGCGCAGCCGGTACGCCCCGCTCGACCGGATATCTCACCAAGCCGCCGCTGCGGCGTTTCCTGGCCGATTGCCACGCCGAATTCCGAGCCGACAATTCCGGCGAGCTTGCCGACTACATTCCCGAGCTGAAGCGCGCCGACCCCGATCATTTCGGCATCGCGCTCGTGACCATCGACGGCCATGTCTACGAGGTTGGCGACAGCGCCGTGCCGTTCACGATTCAGTCGGTGTCCAAAGCGTTCGTCTTCGCGCTGGCGCTGGAGATGGTCGGCGAGGCGCGCGTCGCAGCCACCATCGGGGTCGAGCCGAGCGGCGAAGCCTTCAACTCGATCCGGCTCACCAACGACAACCGCCCGTTCAACCCCATGGTCAATGCCGGCGCGATCGCCTGCTCGGGCCTGATCTACGGCGTGGACGGGAAGGGCGCTTTCGAGCGCGTCCGCGCCAAGCTCGGCGAGTTCGCCGGCCGCGAGCTCGGTGTCGACGGGGCGGTGCACGCTTCGGAGACCGCGACCGGCAACCGCAACCGCGCCATTGCCTGGCTGCTGCGGAATTACGCGGTGTTGCCGGACGATGTCGACGCCGTGCTCGACGTCTATTTCCGGCAATGCGCAATCCTGGTCACCGCGCGCGACCTTGCGGTCATGGCGGCAACGCTCGCCAATCGCGGCATCAATCCGGTGACGGGCGTGCAGGTGATCACGCCGCACATCGTCGCGCGCACGCTATCGGTGATGACGAGCTCGGGCATGTACGACTATGCCGGCGAGTGGACCTATCGCGTCGGCATTCCCGCCAAGAGCGGCGTCGGCGGCGGCATCGTCGCGGCTCTGCCCTCGCAGCTCGGGCTCGGCACGTTCTCGCCGCTGCTCGACAACCATTTCAACAGCGTGCGCGGTCTCAAGGTTTGCGAGGCGCTGTCGGCGCGGTTCGACCTGCACATGCTCAACCGAAACGCCGACGTCCGCACCAGCATCATGGCGGATTATGACATCTACGGCATCTCCTCGCGCCGTAGCCGCCAGCCTCATGAGCAGCAGATCCTCGAGGAGCGCCATCGCGACATCCGCGTTCTCGAGCTGGTCGGCGCGATGAATTTCGGCACCATCGACTATGTCACGCGACGGCTCACCAGCGAGCCGCCGAACGCGCCGCTCCTGATCATCGATTTCCGCCGCGTCCCCGACATCACCGCGGCCGGCGCGGAGCTGCTCGGCGAGACGCTGACCGCGCTCGGCAATGCCGGCGTCACCGCCATTCTGTCCGGCTTCGAGGAGAGCTCCGCGGTGTGGAGTGCGATCGCTGCGCGCACGGCCGAGCCGCGCCGGCTGCGGCGCTTCGCGCTGCTCGACGATGCCATCGAATGGGCCGAAGACCAGGTGATCTACCGCTTCGGCGGCTTCACCGATTTCAAAGAGAGCGCACATCTCGGCGAACAGGCATTGCTGGCCGAGCTCGACGCCGACGAGATCGCCGCCATCGTCAAGCTGTCGACCACGCGGCACTATGCGGCCGGCCAGCGCATCATCGCTGCCGGCGAACCCGCCAATTCGCTATTCTTTCTTCAGAGCGGCATGGTCAGCGTGAAGCTACGCAGCGGCGTACGGCTTGCCTCGCTTGGCCCCGGCATGGAATTCGGCGAGATGGCGATCCTGGAGCAAAGCCGAAGCGCCGACGTCTTCGCCGACACGCCCATCACCTGCCTTGAACTGCCGCTCGACAGCTTTGCCGACTATCGCCGCCTGCACCCGGAGACGTCGCTGAAGATCATGCGCAATCTCGCCGCGATCCTGGCGCGGCGGCTGGTGCTTGGCGAACGCGAAGGTCGATCTGCTGAGCGCATATTAAGGGCTGGGCGCATCAATGCGGCCCACGGCTGACCGAAATTCCAGTCCGATCTCGCGGGGTGCCCGGTAAATATGCGACCCTCTGTTGCCCTACAATCACACCGCAGGGGAAATCGCCGACTCATCCAGCGACGAAACCGATTGCCGATGGTTCGCCGGTGGCGAAGCAGCTAGACATTTCCCGTTTGAAATATCTGGCAATCAAGGGCAGCGCAGGGCCCAGCGGAATTTTCAATGATCCGGGCGGACGGGGTTGGGCCTACGCGTGGAGCGCTCTTAAGCAGGGCTTTTCTGGCCGGCACAGCTCTTGCGACGGTTCTATTGTTGCCGTCCCTGGCGCGAGCGCAGGTCTGGCAGGACGGCGGGGTCGACAACGGCAATTACAACGAGCCGACGAATTGGTCGACAGGCACCGTCCCCGATAACGCAGGCGAAACCGCGACCTTTTCCACCACGGGCACGACGGCAGTCACCGTCACTCTTGGCCCCATCGCACCCCAGTCCTGGATTTTCGACGCTGCGTCCCAGGGCTACACAATAAGCGGTCAGCAGGTGAATTTTGTCACAGGCATCACCAACAATGCCGTCGGCGTCGGTACTTTCATCTCGATCAGCAACAACATGACGGGCACCACGATCTCGCAGGCGGGGTCCAGTAGGTTGACGCTGTCCGGCATCAACTCGTTCACCACCACGAGCGTTACCGCCGGGACGTTCGTCAACACGGGCACCCTGACGACGTCGCTGACCGTCAGTGCGATCGCGAGCAATCAAGGTACCCTGATCGGCGACATCACCACCACCACCGGTTTCTCCAATCTTCCAGCCGGCATCATCTCCGCGACGACGATTGCCAACAACGGTGGCACGTTCTTCAACAACGGCTCGATCACGACCACCGGCGGCACGACCAATGCCGCCGGCGCCACCTTCAACACGACGGGCACGGTCAACGGCGGGCTGACGAATGCGGGCACGGCCAACGCAGCCGGCACGATCAACGGCAACGTCGACCATCAAAGCGGCACTTTCACGGTGACCGGTGCGCTCACCGTCAACGGGACCCTGACCACCGGTGCAACATCCGACCTTTTTGTCTCCAGCGGCGACCTCACCGTCACGACGCTGATCAACCAGTCCAATGCGATGATACACGGCAGTTCGATCGACGCAGGCCGCACGGTCACCGCGAACACTTTCACCAACGCAGACGGCAATATGGAGGTTGCGGGAACACTGAACGCGACCAATACGATCCTGAACGACGGCATTCTGATCGTCCAGGCAACCGGCGTGGTCAATGCATCGATCAACAGCATCTCCAGACACATCGGGCTCAACGGAACGATCAATGGAAACGTGACTCTCTCCTATCCGAGTCAGTTGAACTCGGGAGGTGGCAGCGTGACGGGACGCGTAACCCTCGCAACCTCCGGGGCAATCGCCAAAGTCTCCGGCGTCGGTGCGACCTTTGGATCGGTGGCCGGCGTGGCCGGCAGCCAGCTCGATACGGGCGCGTTCACCATGACCGTCGGGGGCGACCATTCGTCGTCGACCTTCGCGGGATCCATGATCGGCACTGGCAATTTCGTCAAGGTCGGCAACGGCGGGTTGACCCTGTCAGGCGACAGCAGCGCTTATACCGGCACCACAACGGTCAGCGCCGGCACGTTGCTCGTGACTGGTTCGTTGGCATCCTCCGCCGTGACCGTGACCTCCGCCGTGCTTGGCGGTTCAGGTGCCGTCGGTGCGACCCAACTCAACGCAGGCGCGTGGTTCATACCAGGTACGAGCGGCGTGCCGGGAACGTCGATGACGTTGGCGAGCCTCGCGATGCAATCGGGGGCGACCTACCTCATCTACGCCAACCCGACGACGTCGACCCTCGCGAACGTGACTGGCAATGCAACGTTAGGCGGAGCGTCCGTTCTCGTTGGCTTTGACGCCGGCAGCTATGTCGCGAAGCGGTACACCATCGTCAGCGCCGGCAGCATCACTGGCACGTTCAATCCCTCAGTCACTAATTTCGGCCTGCCGTCAGGCTTTCACACCAGCCTGAGCTATGACGCCACCCACGCTTATCTGGACCTCGCGCTGAACTTCGTGCCCTCGTCCGGCAATCTCAACGGCAATCAGCAGAATGTCGGCAACGCGATCATCAATTACTTCAACAGCAACGGCACGATCCCGATCGCGTTCGGCGGCCTGACGCCAACCGGCCTGACCCAGCTCTCCGGCGAGGTGGGCAGCGCGCCGCAGCAGGCCACGTTCAACGCCATGAACCAGTTCATGGGTGTAATGACGGACCCGTTCATCGCAGGGCGCGGCGATCCCGTCAGTGCGGGCGGCGCGCCGAACGCTTATGCGGATGAGACCGCTTTGGCGTACGCGAGCAAGCGCAAGCCGAACGACGCATTGGCTGCGATCTACACCAAGGCACCGGTCGTGCGGCCGTTCGAGCAGCGCTGGAGCGTCTGGGCGGCGGGCTTCGGCGGCGCGCAGCAGACCGACGGCAGCACAGTGGTCGGGTCCAACACCACCACAAGCAATCTCTACGCCACCGCCGTCGGTGCGGATTATCGCATCTCCCGCGATACGCTGGTCGGCTTTGCGCTCGCCGGCGGCGGCACCAACTTTACCGTCGCGAACGCGCTCGGCGGCGGCCGGTCCGACCTGTTCCAGGCGGGCGCCTTCTTCCGGCACATCGTCGGCCCCGCCTACATCGCTGGCGCGCTCGCCTATGGCTGGCAGGACATCACGACGGATCGCACCGTGACGGTTGCCGGCGTCGATCGCCTGCGCGCCGAGTTCGATGCCAACACCTATTCCGGCCGGCTCGAGGGCGGCTACCGCTTCGTCACGCAGGGTGTGGGTCTCACGCCTTACGCCGCAGCGCAGTTCACGACCTTCGACCTACCGGCCTATGCCGAACAGGCCATCGTCGGCAGCAACCAGTTCGCGCTGGCCTATGGCGCCAAGAGCGTCACCGACACCCGCACCGAGCTCGGCCTGCGCACCGACAAATCCTTCGCCCAGGCCGACGGCATCGTCACGCTGCGCGGGCGGCTCGCCTGGGCGCATGACTTCAATCCGGACCGCGCCATTGGTGCCACGTTCCAAACTCTGCCCGGCGCGAGCTTCGTCGTGAACGGCGCGGCGATGGCCTCGGACTCCGCGCTGGTGACGGGATCGGTCGAGAAGAAGTGGTTGAACGGCTGGTCGGCCGCCGGCACGTTCGAGGGCGAATTCTCGGGCGTCACGCAATCCTACGCCGGCAAGGGCGTGGTGCGGTACGCGTGGTGAACCGGATTGTCACGATAGGGACTAACCCCGCCCGCGATAGGGCGCGACGCCTTGCTCGGGCACCCACAGGCCTTTCGGCACGCGGCCGGTCTGCCAGAACACGTCGATCGGGATGCCGCCGCGCGGATACCAGTAGCCGCCGATGCGCAAGAATTTCGGCTTGATCTCGGACGCGATGCGCTTGCCGATCATCACCGTGCAGTCCTCGTGGAAGGCGCCGTGATTGCGGAAGCTCGCGATGTAAAGTTTGAGGGATTTCGATTCCAGCAGCCACGCACCCGGCGCGTAGTCCATCATCAGATGCGCGAAATCCGGCTGCCCCGTGACCGGGCAGAGCGAGGTGAATTCCGGCACGGTGAAGCGCACCAGATAGTCGGTGCCCTTTTGCGGATTGGGCACACGGTCGAGCTGGGCTTCTTCCGGTGTGTGCGGCCACTCGACCGCGCGGCCGAGCTGAAGGGACTTTTTCGCCATCGTCGTCACATCCTGTTTCGGATGCCGGGATGGACGCAAATGCCGCTGCCGTCAACCGGCGGCGATTGTCCGAATCATGACGATCCGATCGTTGCCGGACTCGCAGCCCCAGAGCTCGCCCGGACGGCCGTCGAGCTGGCGAACGTTCGCATTCGCCTTGTCGCTGGCGAAGACGTTGAAGCGCTCGGTCACGGGATCGAAGCGCACGATGGCATTGGCGGAAAAATCCGTCAGCCAGACCTTGTCCTTGTCGTCGACATAAACCGCGTAGGCGCGGGGGCGTTCGCCCGGCAGCTTCCATGTCTTCCACGAGCCGTCGGCAGGATCGTGCACCGAGACATGGCCGCTGTTCCACTCGCTGACCCAGATCCGGCTCTTTGAATCCGACCAGACGCGCCGTGAGCCCGCATTCGGCGTCGGCGGCTGCACGACGCCGACGTTGCCGGTCGCAAGATCGATTTTGGCGATGTAGCTGCCGGCAAGCGAGGCGTACCAGATGTCGCCCTTGGGCGTCACGGTGATGCCATAAGGCCCGATGCCCTTTGGGGCCTTGAAGACCGTCATCTCGCCGGATTTCGGCACAAGCCGGCCGTAATAGCCGGACTGTCCGGTGAACCAGTAGGTGCCTTCCTTGTCGAACACGCCGGTGTTGAGATTGGCCTGGGCAAATTTCTCGGGGAGGCGGAACAGCGTCACCTTGAGATCGCCAGGGTCGACCCGCGCGATCGCGTTCTGGCCGCCTTCGGTGATCCAGGGGGCGCCGTCGGGCCCGATGGTCACGCCGTGCGGCGCAGCGCCCTGGCCGAGGCTGACCGTCTTGAAACTGCCATCTCGTGGATCGAGCCTGCCGAGCAAGCCCTTGCCCTGCGCCGTGAACCAAATCATGCCATCAGGGGCGGGCGTGAGATCGTGCAGGCCGATGTCCGGGCTGATGGGATAGTATTTTGTCCGGAACGGGCCTTCCTGCGCAAAACCTGGGCGGGCGGCGAACAGTGCGGCGCTCGAAGCAAGAAACTGGCGGCGATTCATGGCGTTACCCCGACTGTTTGAGATTGAGGTTGGGCACGCGGACCAGATGCGGTCGAGCATAGTCTGAGGCGGTTCACGCGTCAGTCGAAGCGGCTCGTCCAAGCGTTCACATTTGCTTGCGGCCCGTGTAAGACCCGCGGCACCGATCAGCCCTAACGAACGGAAGTGGACATCATGACCGCCATCATCGACATCATCGGCCGCGAAATTCTCGATAGCCGGGGCAATCCCACCGTCGAGGTCGATGTCGTGCTGGAGGACGGCGCGCTCGGGCGCGCCGCGGTGCCGTCCGGCGCCTCCACCGGCGCCCATGAGGCCGTGGAACTGCGCGATGGCGACAAGGCCCGCTATCTCGGCAAGGGCGTGACCAAGGCGGTCGGCGCCGTCAATGGCGAGATCTTCGAGGCCCTGAGCGGCCTCGATGTCGAGCAGCAGGCCCAGATCGACCAGATCATGATCGAC
Organism: Bradyrhizobium sp. USDA 4354; assembly: GCF_054060315.1. NCBI lineage: Bacteria > Pseudomonadati > Pseudomonadota > Alphaproteobacteria > Hyphomicrobiales > Nitrobacteraceae > Bradyrhizobium > Bradyrhizobium sp. USDA 4354. Next base: position 5,229,271 of record NZ_JBSSDC010000001.1, read on the forward strand.
CTTGACGGCACGGCGAACAAGAGCCGGCTGGGCGCCAACGCCATCCTCGGCGTCTCGCTGGCGTGCGCCAAGGCGGCCGCGAACTCGCTCGACATGCCGCTCTACCGTTATGTCGGCGGCACCTCGGCGAGGCTGCTGCCGGTGCCGATGATGAACATCATCAATGGCGGCGTGCATGCCGACAACCCGATCGACTTCCAGGAGTTCATGATCCTCCCCGTCGGCGCATCCTCTTTCGCCGAAGGCCTGCGCTACGGCGCTGAGGTGTTCCACACGCTGAAGTCCGAATTGAAGAAGGCCGGCCACAACACCAATGTCGGCGACGAGGGCGGTTTCGCCCCGAACCTGCCGTCGGCGGACGCCGCGCTCGACTTCGTCATGAACGCGATCGGCAAGGCCGGCTTCAAGGCGGGCACCGATATCATGCTCGGCCTCGACTGCGCTTCGACCGAGTTCTTCAAGGACGGCAAATACGTCTATGAAGGCGAGGGCAAGACCCGCTCGATCTCCGAGCAGGCGAAGTATCTTGCCGACCTGGTCGCGCGTTATCCGATCGTGACCATCGAGGACGGCATGTCGGAGGACGACATGGACGGCTGGAAGGAGATCACCGACCTGATCGGCAAGAAGTGCCAGCTGGTCGGCGACGACCTCTTTGTCACCAACGTCAAGCGCCTCGCCGAAGGCATCAAGGCCGGCCGTGCCAACTCGATCCTGATCAAGGTCAATCAGATTGGCACGCTGACTGAGACACTCGCCGCCGTCGAGATGGCGCACAAGGCCGGCTACACCTCGGTGATGTCGCACCGCTCCGGCGAGACCGAGGATTCCACCATCGCCGATCTCGCGGTCGCCACCAATTGCGGTCAGATCAAGACCGGCTCCCTTGCGCGGTCCGATCGCACCGCCAAATACAACCAGCTCCTGCGCATCGAGCAGCAGCTCGGCAAGCAGGCGCTCTATGGCGGCAAGGCGGCACTGAAGGCGCTGGCATAAGCCGGCGCCTCGACCCGCGAAAAGACGGACAGGGGAGGATCGACATGAGCGACGGCAAGACCGGACTGCAATTGCGTTCGCTGCTGAAGAAGAGCGGCGAGCTCGAATTGTCTCTCGTGAACGTCCCGACGCCGGAGCCCGCCGACGATGAGGTCGTGGTTCGCGTCGAGGCCACCCCGATCAACCCATCCGACCTTGGGCTCCTGGTCGGGGCGGCCGACATGTCGGCCGCCCAGGCCTCCGGCACCAAGGAGATGCCTGTCGTCACCGCAAAGATGCCGGAGGCGGCGATGCGGATGATGGCGGCCAGGTTCGATCAGTCGCTGCCGGTCGGCAACGAGGGCGCCGGCACGGTGATCCGGACCGGATCGTCGGAGGCGGCGAAGGCGCTGATGGGCAAGACGGTGTCGATGATCGGTGGCGCGATGTACACACAGTACCGCGTGCTGAAGGTCCGCGACGTCATGGAGCTGCCGGCGGGCACCACGGCCGCGGACGGAGCCTCGTGGTTCGTCAATCCGCTGACAGCGCTCGGCATGACCGAGACGATGCGGCGGGAGAACCACAAGGCGCTCGTGCACACGGCCGCGGCTTCCAATCTCGGCCAGATGCTCAACAAGATCTGCATCAAGGACGGCATCGGCCTCGTCAATATCGTCAGGAGCAAGGAGCAGGCCGACATCCTGCACAAGATCGGCGCGAAATACGTCGTGGATTCCAGCGCGCCGAGCTTCATGGACGACCTCACCAACGCGCTGGTCGAGACCGGCGCCACGATCGCCTTCGATGCCATCGGCGGCGGCAAGCTCGCGAGCCAGATTCTGACCGCGATGGAAATTGCAGCCAACAAGACGGCGAAGGAATACAGCCGCTACGGCTCCAACGTGTACAAGCAGGTCTACATCTATGGCAGCCTCGACACGCGGCCGACCGAGCTGAGCCGCTCGTTCGGCCTGAGCTGGGGCGTCGGCGGCTGGCTGCTCACGCCGTTCCTTCAGAAGATCGGTCCGGCCGAGATCGGCCGCCTGCGCCAGCGCGTCGCCTCCGAGCTCAAGACCACCTTCGCCAGCCACTACACCAAGGTGGTGTCGCTTGCCGAGGCACTCGATCCCGCCAACATCGCGGCGTACGCCAAACGCGCCACCGGCGAAAAATTCCTCATCAATCCAAATAAATAATCGTGATGTGCGACGGCACGTCACCAAAGGAAGGTCTTGCCTTCTGAGCGAAGCCGGAGATTATTCCGCCGCCATTTGAAGCGGAAAAACCGCAAGGCGCTCAGAAGGACTTTCCATGACCGATCTCAATCGCCGTCACCTGCTCGCAGGCGCGGCCGCCATGGGCGCGGCTGCCGTTACCGGGCTGGGACCCATCGCTGCCAACGCCTCAGTGCCGCCAGCCGGGACGCAGGCGCCGGGCTTCTACCGCTACAAGGTCGGCCGCTTCGAGTGCACCTCGATCAATGACGGCGCGCGCACCTTCCCGATGCCGGACAAGTTCGTCGCCAACATTCCGAAGGACGAGGCTCTGGCCGCAGGCGAGGCGGCTTACATGCCGAAGGGCATGGTCACGGTGCCGTTCAACCCGCAGCTCATCAACACCGGCTCCAAGCTCGTGCTGATCGACACCGGCAACGGCATTGCGAATTTCGAGGCGAGCAAGGGTGCGGTCGGCCGCACCTTGCAAAACCTTGCTGCCGCCGGCGTCGACCCGAAGAACATCGACGTCGTGCTGCTGTCGCATCTGCATCCCGACCATACCAACGGCATCCGTCTCGCCGATGGCGCGCTGGCCTTCCCGAATGCAGAGATCATGGTGCCGGGCAAGGACTGGGAGTTCTGGACCAGCGAGGACAATGCCGCCAAGGCCGAGTCCAACCCGATGATGAAGAACTACTTCGCCAATGTGAAGAAGACCTTCGCCGGCCTCGAGTCCAAGGTGACGAAGTACGAGTGGGGCAAGGAGGTCGCGCCTGGCATCACCTCGATCGCGACACCCGGCCACACGCCGGGGCACACCTCGTTCGCGGTCGCCTCCGGCGATGCCAAGGTGCTGATCCAGTCCGACGTCACCAACATCCCGGAATTCTTCCTGCGCAATCCGGACTGGCACGTGATGTTCGACAATGATGCCGCGATGGCGCAGGCGACGCGCCACAAGTTCTACGATTTGGCGGCAGCGGAGAAGGCGACCGTCATCGGCTTCCACTTCACCTTCCCCTCGATCGGCCATGTCGCGAAGGACGGCGCCAAATATCGCCTGATCCCGTCGGCGTGGAATCCGACGATCTGATCGGCTTGCAGAGTGCCGAGAACATCAGGCCGCCGCTTGGCGGCCTGATTGTTTTGGATCGCTTCCAAGGCCGCCACGTCCGGGCTACCGGCCACTTTCGCGAAACACAGCGTTTCCAAAACGAGCCAGTTCATGCACTTGCATCTAATGGTCTGGATAGCTTAAGTGCCTTCGCGGCATTCCCGCTCAAGCCCTCAAGGACAATCCATGGCCTACAACATCGTCACGATCGCCGGCAGCCTGCGCAAGGACAGCTTCTCGCTCAGGATCGCCAATGCGCTCGCCAAGCTCGCGCCTGGCTCGCTCAAGCTCGAGGTGATCACGCCGGCGGGCATCTCGTTCTTCAACCAGGACCTCGAGGCCGCGCCGCCCGCGGACTGGCTCGCCTTCCGCGAGAAACTCCAGAAGTCGAACGGCGTCCTGTTCGTCACACCCGAATACAACCGCTCGATCCCGGGCGCTCTCAAGAACGCCATCGACGTCGCCTCGCGGCCCTATGGCAAGAGCTCGTTTCTCGGCAAGCCGGTCGGCATCATCTCCAACTCGCCGGGGCCGCTTGGCGGCGTCAGTGCGGCCAAGCATCTGCAGAACATCCTGCCGGGCATTTCCGGTCCGCTGCTCCAGCAGCCGGAAATCTACCTCAACGGCGTCGGCGATGCCTTCGACGCGGACGGCAACCTGACCAAGGACTCCCTCAAGACGGTGCTGCAGCAGTACATCGACGCTTTCGCCGCGCATGTGGCGAAGCACCAGGGGTAAGAGGGCGGCGTCATTCCGGGGCGATGCGGAGCATCGAACTATGGTGCGCAATTGCGCACCTGAGAATCTCGAGATTCCGGGTTCGGCTCTTCGAGCCGCCCCGGAATGACTTCTGATACTGAATTAGCACTCCCTTAACCAACCTGTCCCATCTTCCCAGAATGGTCTCCCGCGCCCGCCTGAAATCGATCCTGACCGGTCTTGCCCTCTACGCGATGGCGGCGGCGATCGTCGGCTATTTCGGTGTCAACGCCTATACCGGCAAATACGGCCTCAACGCGCGCCAGGAGCTCGACCAGGAGATCATCGCGCTGACCAGCGAGCTGGCCCAGCTCAAGCGCGAGCGCGCCAGGAGCGAGCAGCGCGTCTCCCTGCTGCGCACGTCGCGGATCGATCCCGACATGCTGGATGAGAGGGCGCGCTACCAGCTCGACTATGTCAATCCGCATGATCTCGTTCGGATGATCCCCGCGAAGTAGCGTTTTTCGCAGCTTTCGAAACCGACACGAAAGCGGCCGCCGAAATCCGACCTCCGTGTCTTTCGCTCCTCCGAAGGTCGTAAGCCTGGAACCGGTTGGCCGCCTTGACGGGGGCACCGCGGCGGGCTCATCGGTTGTGTGGCGCCCGCTGAAGTTGACGCAGATCAACCGGGCAGCACCGGCACGTTCTAGACTGCTATCCGGAGGAAACAGTGATGAATGGGTCAATACCCCGGCATCACGCGGCCCGCGTCGAGGCCGCCATTGCGTCAGGCCAGGCGGCTCGGTCCGCGCTCGTGGCTTCGTGGCGCCGTTCCTCCCGATTACATCATCTCGATCCCGGCGGCCGCGCCACCCCAATGCGGCTGACCGAAGCCGAGCTGCACCAGGCGCGCGAGCGCATCGCGCCGCTTCTGGCCGCCGCGCAAGGCGCGATGGACCGGCTTTATCAGGCCGTCGGCGCCGCGGGCTGCTGCGTGCTGCTCGCCGACCGCGAGGGCGTGCCGGTCGATCGCCGCGGCGCGGCGGCGGACGATGCGACGTTCCAATCCTGGGGCCTGTGGACCGGCGCGCTCTGGAGCGAGGAGCATGAGGGCACCAACGGCATCGGCACCTGCCTCGTCGAGCAGCGTCCATTGACGATCGATCGCGACCAGCATTTCTTTGCCCGGCAATACGCTTCTGAGCTGCACCGCCGTTCCGATCTACGATCACGAAGCGGCGCTCGCAGGCGTGCTCGACGTCTCCTCCTGCCGCGCCGATCGTACCGATGCCTTCGCCAGCCTGATCGCGCTCGCGGCAGGCGAGGCGGCCAGGCGTATCGAGGCCGACCTGTTTCGAAAGGCCTTTGCCCATGCCCGCATCGTGCTGACGCAAGCTGCGGACGGAAGTTGCGGCGGCCTCGTTGCGGTCGATGCGGACGATCTCGTGATCGGCGCGACCCGCTCCGCCCGGGTGGCGCTCGGAATCTCGCCCGGCCGGGCCTTGCGGCCGATGCCCGCGGCCGATCTTCTCGGCGGTGATACCGCGCACGATCACCTTGCCGGCGGCCAGCGCGCGGTGTTGCAGCGCGCGCTGCTCCGCGCCAGCGGCAACGTCTCCGCGGCCGCCAAGGCCCTCGGCGTCAGCCGCGCCACGTTGCACCGGAAACTGAAGCGGTTCGAGCTGAACCACTGAGCTGCGCTGCTTAATCGAAACTCCGATCTCGTGCCCCGGACGCAGCGCAGCGCGTCGCTCCTGCGACGGGGTGCGCTGCTGAGCCGGGGCCCATGTCTCAGCATTTTTCCGTGCGGCCTTCTGGGTCCCGGCTCTGCGCAGCAACGCCATCAGCGCGTTTGCGCGCGTCTTCGACGCACGATGGCGTTGCAGCGCGTCCGGGACACGAGAGTGTGTCGCAGAACTGCGACAGGTCCGCCCTACCATCGCTGCCGCCCGGGCTGACAGAAAACGCCTCCCGCATCATCGTCGGTGCAAGTCGCGACCATGCGACGAATTGCGCAAACAGCAAACATCGGGAGTGATCAATGAACAAGGTGGAATTCCTCAGCGTCACCAAAGTTCCCTTTGCCGAACGCTATGACAATTTCATCGGCGGCAAGTTCGTGGCGCCGATCTCCGGCAAATATTTCGACAATGCCTCGCCGGTGACCGGCCAGGTCGTCTGCAAGATCGCGCGGTCCGACGCGCAGGATGTCGAGGCGGCGCTCGACGCCGCGCATGCCGCCAAGGGGGCCTGGGGCCGCACCAGCGTCGCCGAGCGTGCCGCGATCCTGAACAAGATCGCGGACCGCATGGAGGACAATCTCGAGCGCCTCGCGATCGCCGAGACCTGGGACAACGGCAAGCCGATCCGCGAGACCCGCGCCGCCGACCTGCCGCTCGCGATCGATCATTTCCGCTATTTCGCCGGCGTGGTGCGCGCCCAGGAAGGCTCGATCGGCGAGATCGACCACGACACCATCGCCTATCATTTCCACGAGCCGCTCGGCGTGGTCGGCCAGATCATTCCCTGGAACTTCCCGCTGCTGATGGCCTGCTGGAAGCTTGCGCCTGCGCTGGCCGCCGGTAATTGCGTGGTGCTCAAGCCCGCCGAGCAGACCCCGGCCTCGATCATGGTCTGGGCCGAGATCATCGCCGACATCCTGCCGCCCGGCGTTCTCAACATCGTCAACGGCTTCGGCCTCGAGGCCGGCAAGCCGCTGGCGTCGAGCCCGCGCATCGCCAAGATCGCCTTCACCGGCGAGACCACGACGGGCCGGCTGATCATGCAATATGCCAGCCAGAACCTCATTCCGGTCACGCTGGAGCTCGGCGGCAAGTCGCCCAACATCTTCTTCAAGGACGTCACCGCGGAAGATGACGATTTCTTCGACAAGGCGATCGAAGGCTTCGTCATGTTCGCGCTGAACCAGGGCGAGGTCTGCACCTGTCCGAGCCGGGCGCTGGTCCACGCCGATATCTATGACCGCTTCATGGAGCGGGCGCTGAAGCGCGTCACCGCGATCAAGCAGGGCGATCCGCGCGATCCCACCACTATGATCGGCGCCCAGGCATCCAGCGAGCAGCTGTCCAAGATCCTCTCCTATATCGACATCGGCAAGCAGGAGGGCGCCAAGGTGCTCGCCGGTGGCGGACGCGCCGAGCTCGGCGGCGATCTCGCCGGCGGCTTCTACGTCCAGCCGACCGTGTTCGAGGGCCACAACAAGATGCGAATCTTCCAGGAGGAGATTTTCGGCCCCGTCGTCTCGGTCACGACTTTCAAGAGCGACGAGGAGGCGCTCGCGATCGCCAATGACACGCTCTACGGCTTAGGTGCCGGCGTCTGGAGCCGCGATGCCAATCGCTGCTACCGCTTCGGCCGGGCGATCCAGGCCGGCCGGGTCTGGACCAACTGCTACCATGCCTATCCCGCGCATGCGGCCTTCGGCGGCTACAAGCAGTCGGGCGTCGGTCGCGAGACCCACAAGATGATGCTCGATCACTATCAGCAGACCAAGAACCTCCTGGTCAGCTATAGCCCCAAGAAGCTCGGCTTCTTCTGATCGACGGCGCGGGGCAGGGCGGCGCCATGTCAGGCGCCGCCCATTTCGCTGCCGGGATCAGCATGCTCGATAGTTCTTGATCCGGTCACGAATCCGGGTGCGCGCCTGCCACGTAGATTTGTTGCCCGATCAGCGCCAAACATTTTGCAATATTTCGACCACGTTGCAGTGCGGCATAATGAAAATCGTGGCATGCCGCCGCAGTGCTTTCCAAGGGCGTTTGACTTGGGTTAGAGAGGACGAAAGTTTTCTCTGACCCGGAATTCCTATGGCCGCACCCAAGAAAGCCGCCGCAAGCACTCCACAAGACAAGACCAACGGCGGCTCGCCCCCGGAATTTACCAGAGAGCAGGAGCTCAAGGCGCTCCGCGACATGCTCCTGATCCGGCGGTTCGAGGAAAAGGCCGGCCAGCTCTACGGCATGGGCGCGATCGGCGGCTTCTGCCACCTCTATATCGGCCAGGAGGCGGTGGTGGTCGGCATGCAGATGGCCTTGAAAGAGGGCGATCAGGTCATCACCGGCTATCGCGATCACGGCCACATGCTCGCCACCGGCATGGACGCCAACGGCGTCATGGCCGAGCTCACGGGCCGCCACGGCGGCTATTCCAAGGGCAAGGGCGGCTCCATGCACATGTTCAGCAAGGAGAAGCACTTTTACGGCGGCCACGGCATCGTCGGCGCGCAGGTCTCGCTCGGCACCGGTCTCGCTTTCGCCAATCACTATCGCGGGAACGATAACGTCAGCGTCACCTATTTCGGCGACGGCGCGGCCAACCAGGGCCAGGTCTATGAGAGCTTCAACATGGCGGAGCTCTGGAAGCTGCCGGTGATCTACGTCATCGAGAACAACCGCTACGCCATGGGCACCTCGGTCTCGCGCGCCTCGGCCCAGCAGGATTTTTCCAAGCGCGGCGCGTCATTCAACATTCCGGGCAAGCAGGTCGACGGCATGGATGTCCGCGCCGTCAAGGCTGCGGGCGAGGAAGCGGCGGCCTGGTGCCGCGCCGGCAAGGGTCCGTACATCCTGGAGATGCAGACCTACCGCTATCGTGGCCACTCGATGTCCGACCCTGCAAAATATCGCACACGCGAGGAGGTCGAGAAGGTCCGCCACGACCAGGACCCGATCGAGCAGGTGCGCAACCGCCTCTTGGCCGCGAAGGTCAGCGAGCAGGATTTGAAGGCGATCGACGCCGAGGTGCGCGACATCGTCAATGCGTCCGCCGATTTCGCCCAGCATGATCCCGAGCCGGATGCCGCCGAGCTCTGGACCGACGTTTACCGCTGAACGCGCGCAAGCTTTCTTTGGAGAAGATATGCCAATTCAAGTGCTGATGCCCGCGTTGTCGCCCACGATGGAGAAGGGCAACCTCGCCAAATGGCTGAAGAAAGAGGGCGAGACGATCAAGTCGGGCGACGTGATCGCCGAGATCGAGACCGACAAGGCGACCATGGAGGTCGAGGCGACCGATGAGGGGACGCTCGGCAAGATCCTGATCCCCGAGGGCACCGCCGACGTCGCGGTGAACACGCCGATTGCGACCATCCTCGCCGATGGTGAGAGCGCCGCTGATCTTGCGAAAGCGCCCGCAGCGGCCGCGAAGGCTGCGGAGTCCGCGCCGCCGGCGGCAGCAAAGGCCGAGTCGCCCGCGCCGAAGGCCGCGCCTGCTCCGCAGGCCGTTGCCGAGCCGGATCCGGAAGTGCCCGCCGGCACCGAGATGGTGACGCAGACCATCCGCGAAGCGCTGCGGGATGCCATGGCCGAAGAGATGCGCCGTGACGCCGACGTCTTCGTGATGGGCGAAGAGGTCGCCGAGTATCAGGGCGCCTACAAGGTGACCCAGGGCCTGCTCCAGGAATTCGGCGCCAAGCGGGTCATCGACACCCCGATCACCGAGCACGGCTTTGCCGGCGTCGGCGTCGGCGCCGCGATGACTGGATTGAAGCCGGTCGTCGAGTTCATGACCTTCAACTTCGCGATGCAGGCGATCGACCAGATCATCAACTCCGCGGCCAAGACGCTCTACATGTCCGGCGGTCAGATGGGCTGCTCGATCGTGTTCCGTGGGCCCAATGGCGCGGCCGCGCGCGTCGCCGCCCAGCACAGCCAGGATTACTCGGCCTGGTACTCGCATATTCCGGGCCTCAAGGTGGTTGCGCCGTATTCGGCGGCTGACGCCAAGGGTCTTTTGAAGGCCGCGATCCGCGATCCCAATCCGGTGATCTTCCTCGAGAACGAGGTGCTCTACGGCCACACCGGCGAGGTGCCCAAGCTCGACGATTTTATCATTCCGATCGGCAAGGCCCGCATCGTGCGCTCCGGCAGCCACGTCACGATCGTCTCCTGGTCGAACGGCATGACCTACGCGCTCAAGGCCGCCGACGAGCTCGCCAAGGATGGCATCGAGGCTGAGGTGATCGACCTGCGCACGCTGCGCCCGATGGACACCGAGACCATTATCAACTCGGTCAAGAAGACCGGCCGCGCCGTCACGGTGGAAGAGGGCTGGGCCCAGAGCGGCGTCGGCGCCGAGATCGCCGCGCGCATCATGGAGAACGCCTTCGATTATTTGGACGCGCCGGTTGCGCGCGTCTCCGGCAAGGATGTGCCGATGCCCTATGCCGCCAACCTGGAGAAGCTCGCGCTGCCCTCGGCGGCAGAAGTCGTCGAGGCCGCCAAAGCCGTCTGCTACAGGTAGACCATGGCGGGCCCGAAGGAGCAGCCACTGCCGCCCGACGTCATGACCCGCGACGACGCGGTCGAGATACTGCGCGTGTTCGTACTGGATGGCGGGCTGTCGATGGCGTTCCAGCGCGCCTTCGAGGAGCCCGACATGTGGGGCCTCCTGCTCGTCGATCTCGCCCGCCACGCCGCGCGCGCCTATGCGCGCGAGAGCGAATACACCGAGGAGGACGCGCTGAACCGGATCCTCGACATGTTCCAGGCGGAGATCGAGCGTCCCACCGACACCGGCACCACGACGCCGCGCGGGAAGGGGCACTGACCGTGACGATCGAATCCTATCACTACGATTTCATGCTTGAGGCGATCCGAGAGGCGGAAGCCTCGATCGCGCAAGGCGGCCTGCCGATCGGCGCGGTGCTGACGCGCGACGACAAGATCATCGCCCGCGGCCACAACAACCGCGTGCAGGAGAATAACGTGATCCTGCACGGCGAGATGAGCTGCCTGCGCGAAGCCGGTGCGATCAAATTCCACGACACCGTCATGTACACCACGCTGTCGCCATGCTCGATGTGCGCTGGCGCGCTCGCGCTGTTCAAGGTCAAGCTGGTGGTGATCGGCGAGTCCGTCACCTTCCCCGGCTCCAAGGACATCCTCGACAAGTTCGGCATCCCCTGGATAGATCTTGCCGACGACCGCTCCATCACCATGATGAAGAATTGGCGTTCCATCCCAGCCAATGAGCGCCTGTGGCAGGGCGACATCGGCAACTAAACCTGGTCTGTTCGTCTTCGCCTTCGAAGACGACGTTTTGCAAAGTTCTTCTTGAGGTCAGCATGCCCATCAACATCCTGATGCCCGCTCTCTCGCCGACGATGGAGAAGGGCAACCTCGCCAAGTGGCTGAAGAAGGAAGGCGACAAGGTCAAGTCCGGCGACGTCATCGCCGAGATCGAGACCGACAAGGCAACCATGGAGGTCGAGGCGATCGACGAGGGCACGATCGCCAAGATCCTGGTGCCCGAGGGCACGCAGGACGTTCCGGTCAACGACGTGATCGCCGTGCTCGCCGGAGAGGGCGAGGATGTGAAGGCTGCAGGTAGCGCCAAGCCCAGCGCTTCGGCCGCGCCTCCGAAAGCTGCTGAAGCACCCGCTGCTGCCCCGGCGCCCGCGCCAGCGCCTGCTGCGCCCAAGGCCGCGCCGCCGCCCGCTGCTGCTCCGGCGCCGCAGCCCGCAGCTCCGGCCGCGCAGGCCAACGGTCATGGCGGCCGCGTGTTCTCATCGCCGTTGGCGCGCCGTCTCGCCAAGGAAGCCGGCATCGATGTCGGCATGGTTACCGGCACCGGCCCGCATGGCCGCGTGGTCGCGCGCGACGTCGAGCAGGCCAAGTCCGGCAAGGGCCTCAAGGCGCCCGCCGCGGCGCCGTCAGGTGCGCCCGCGATCGCGCCGACCATGTCGGACAAGCAGATCCTGTCGCTGTTCGAGCCCGGCTCCTACGACATCGTCCCGCATGACGGCATGCGCCGCACCATCGCGCAGCGCCTGACCGCATCGATCCAGAACGTCCCTCACTTCTACCTCACCATCGACTGCGACATCGGCAAGCTGCTCGCCGCGCGCGAGGAGATCAACGCCGCCGCGCCGAAGGACAAGGAAAAGAAGCCGCTCTACAAGATCTCCGTCAACGACTTCGTCATCAAGGCGATGGCGGTCGCGCTGCAGAAGATCCCGAACTGCAACGTCAGCTGGACCGAAAGCGGCATGGTCAAGCATCACCATTCCGACGTCGGTGTGGCCGTCGCGATGCCCGGCGGCCTGATCACGCCGATCATCCGGAAAGCGGAGACCAAGACGCTGTCCACCATCTCCAACGAGATGAAGGACTTTGCCGCGCGCGCCCGTTCCCGCAAATTGAAGCCCGAGGAGTACCAGGGCGGCACCACCGCCGTCTCCAACCTCGGGATGTACGGCATCAGCCACTTCACCGCCGTGATCAATCCGCCGCATGCGACGATCCTCGCGGTCGGCACCAGCGAGGAGCGCCCCGTGGTGCGCGGCGGCAAGATCGAGATCGCGAATATCATGAGCGTGACCCTGTCCTGCGATCACCGCGCCATCGACGGAGCGCTCGGCGCCGAGCTGATCGGTGCGTTCAAGCAGCTGATCGAAAATCCCGTCATGATGATGGTCTGACGCGGCGGCAGAGGGGGCAAGCTTGCATGTCCGGACCCGCTGGCCATGGATATCGCTGCTGCTCGGAGCCGTCGTCGCGCTCAATCCGATCGGGTTCGATTTTCTTCACTCTGCGTTCTTTGCCGGCGAGCAGCTGGCACGGAACATCGCCCAGCCAATTGTGCTCACTGTGCTGGCCGTCCTAGTCCTGGCGGTGGTGCTCGAATGGCTGGTGAGATCTTTTCTGGTCAAGCGCCGCGCCCGCGGCGCCTCTTGAGTTGAACGGGAGCCGCCATGGCCGACACATCCTTCGACGTCATCATCATCGGCTCTGGTCCCGGCGGCTATGTCACCGCGATCCGTGCCGCGCAGCTCGGCTTCAAGACCGCGATCGTCGAAAAATCCTATCTCGGCGGCATCTGCCTGAACTGGGGCTGCATCCCAACCAAGGCGCTCTTACGCTCGGCCGAGATCTATCACTACATGCAGCACGCCAAGGATTACGGCCTCTCGGCGGAGAAGGTCTCGTTCGATCCGAAGGCCGTGGTGCAGCGCTCACGCGGCGTCTCCAAGCGGCTGAACGACGGCGTCGGCTTCCTGATGAAGAAGAACAAGGTGAGCGTGATCTGGGGCGCCGCATCGATCGACGCACCCGGCAAGGTCACCGTGAAGAAGTCCGACGTCGAGGGCCCCAAGGGCGCGCTGGGCGAGGGGACCTATCAGGCAAAACACATCATCGTTGCGACCGGCGCGCGGCCGCGCGTGCTGCGCGGGGCTCGAGCCCGACAAGAAGTTGGTCTGGACTTATTTCGAGGCGATGGTGCCGGACCGGATTCCGAAGTCGCTGCTGGTGGTCGGCTCCGGCGCCATCGGCATCGAGTTCGCGTCCTTCTTCCATACCTTGGGCTCCGACGTCACCGTGGTCGAGGTGCTGCCGCAGATCCTCCCCGTGGAGGACGTGGAAATCGCAGGGCTTGCGCGGAAACGCTTTGAGAAGATGGGCATGAAAATCATGTCCTCGACCAAAGTCACAAAACTCGAGAAGAAGGCCGACAGCGTCGTCGCCACCATCGATGACGGCAAGGGCAAGCCTGTCACCACCGAGTTCGAGCGCGTGATCTCGGCGGTCGGCGTCGTCGGCAATATCGAGAATCTCGGCCTCGAAAAGTTAGGGGTGAAGACCGACCGCGGCATCATCGTGGTCGACGGCTACGGCAAGACCAACATTCCCGGCATCTACGCCATCGGTGACGTCGCCGGTCCCCCGATGCTCGCGCACAAGGCCGAGCATGAGGGTGTGATCTGCGTCGAGGCGATCAAGGGCCTCAATCCGCACCCCATGGACAAGAACATGATCCCGGGCTGCACCTATTGCCATCCGCAGGTCGCGTCCGTGGGTCTCACCGAAGCCAAGGCGAAGGAGAGTGGCCGCGAGATCCGCGTCGGCCGCTTCCCCTTCGTCGGCAACGGCAAGGCCATCGCGCTCGGCGAGGATCAGGGTCTGGTCAAAGTCATCTTCGACAAGAAGACCGGCCAGCTCCTCGGCGCCCACATGGTCGGCGCGGAGGTCACCGAGCTGATCCAGGGCTATGTCGTCGCCATGAACCTGGAGACCACGGAAGAAGAGCTGATGCACACGGTCTTCCCGCATCCGACACTGTCGGAGATGATGAAGGAAGCCGTGCTGGATGCGTACGGACGGGTGCTGAATATCTAGCCGCCGCCGTCATTGCGAGCGAAGCGAAGCAATCCAGACTGCCGCTGCGGAAAGATTCTGGATTGCTTCGCTTCGCTCGCAATGACGAGCAGAGAGACCTGTTTGCAGAATAAGAAGGAAATCACCCCATGCACGACAACGACAATCTCACCATCGAACGCCCGACCTTCGTCACGCATCTGGAATGCGCAATGGAAGGCGATCACTACGCCGCCGACCAGGTTCACAATCTCTCAAAAGCAGGTAAGCCGCTGCTCGTTCGCTACGACCTCGCTGGCGTGAAGAAGGCGCTGACCAAGGACGCGCTTAGCCAACGTCCCGGCGACATGTGGCGCTACCGCGAGCTGCTGCCGGTACGCAAATGCAAGGACATCGTCTCGCTCGGTGAGGTGACCACGCCGCTGATCCGGCTGCCGAAGCTCGGCGCAAAGCTCGGCGGCGGCGAGATCATCGTGAAGGACGAGGGGCGGCTGCCGACCGGCTCGTTCAAGGCGCGCGGCCTGGTGATGGCGGTGTCGATGGGCAAGGCGCTCGGCATCAAGCACATGGCGATGCCGACCAACGGCAATGCCGGCGCTGCGCTCGCGGCCTATGCAACGTCCTGCGGCATCAAGACCACGATCTTCTGCCCGGCCGATACGCCCGAGGTGAATGTCAGCGAGATCGAGCTGCAGGGCGCGACCGTCTACCGCGTCAACGGCTATATCGACGATTGCGGCAAGATCGTTGGTGAGGGCAAGGCCAAGGTCGGCTGGTTCGACACCTCGACCTTGAAGGAGCCGTACCGCATCGAGGGCAAGAAGACGATGGGCCTCGAGCTTGCCGAGCAGCTCGGCTGGGACGTGCCCGACGTGATCTTCTATCCGACCGGTGGCGGCACCGGCCTGATCGGCATGTGGAAGGCGTTCGACGAGCTCGAGAAGATCGGCTTCATCGGTTCGAAGCGCCCGCGCATGGTCGCGGTACAGGCCTCCGGCTGCGCGCCGATGGTGCGCGCTTACGAGGCCGGGACCGAGCATGCGACGCGCTGGGAGGATGCCCACACCATCGCCTCAGGTATCCGCGTGCCGCAGGCAATCGGCGATTTCCTGATTCTGCGTGCGGTGCGCGAGAGCAAGGGCTTTGCCATCGCGGTCGACGACGACAACATCTCGGCGGCGCTGAACGAGGTCGCGCGCGAGGAGGGGCTCTTGCTCTGCCCGGAGGGCGCCGCCACCTACGCCGCCTACAAGCAGAGCCTCGCCGACGGCCGCGTCAGCAAGACCGACCGCGTGATGCTGTTCAACTGCGCGACCGGCCTAAAATATCCGCTGCCGCCGGTGACCCGCACACTCGACCGCCACAAGCCGGTCGATTATTCGCAGTTCTAGACTTTCTCCCTCGCCCCGCTTGCGGGGAGAGGGTTGGGGTGAGGGGGAGTCTCCGCGGGGGCGGTGACAGTTGGACTCGAGGAGACTCGCCCTCACCCGAAAGCTTCGCTTTCGACCTCTCCCCGCAAGCGGGGAGAGGTGAACAAACAAAAGATATCGCTGGGGAGAAGACAATGACGAAGGCCGTCTGGGCTGCGCTGTTTGCTATTCTCGCTGTGACCGGCGCTGCGCGCGCCGATGACTATCCCACCCGTCCCATCACCATCATCGTGCCGTTCTCGGCCGGCGGGCCTTCGGATGCAATGGCGCGCGTGCTCGCCGACCGGATGCGCACCTCGCTCGGCCAGCCCGTGGTGATCGAGAACGTCACCGGCGCGGGCGGCTCGATCGGCGTCGGCCGCGCCGTGCAATCGCCGCCGGACGGCTACACCATCTCGTTCGGCCATCTCGGCACCCACGTGGCCAACGGTGCCGTCTACAAGCTCAAATTCGACCTCGTCGCCGATCTCGAGCCGGTGGTGCTGCTGCCGAGCAACCCGATGATCGTGGTCAGCAAGAACGCGGTGCCCGCGACCTCGCTGAAGGAGCTGATCGAGTGGCTCAAGTCGCGACCGTCGCCGCCGACCGCAGGCACGGCCGGCGCGGGCTCCGGCAGTCACATCGCGGGCGTCTATTTCGAGAACGTCTCCGGCATCAAGCTGCAATACGTGCCGTATCGCGGCACCGCGCCCGCGCTGAACGATCTCATCGCCGGCCAGATCGACCTCATCCTCGACCAGACCTCCAATTCCATCAACCAGGTCCGCGCCGGCACCATCCGCGCCTACGCCATCACCGATAGCAAGCGCCTGGCCTCGGCACCCGAGATCCCGACCGCGGAGGAGGCGGGCCTCAAGGGCTTCAACATGACACTGTGGTCCGGCATGTGGGTGCCGAAGGGAACGCCGAAAGAGATCGTGACCAAGCTCAACGCCGCGGCCGTGGAGGCGCTGAACGATCCCGCGGTGAGGAAGCAGCTCGAAAGCCAAGGCCTGGAGATGACGCCCAAGGATCAGCTCACGCCCGAAGCGCTTGGCACTCGCCAGAAGGCCGAGATCGCCAAATGGTGGCCGATGATCAAGGCGGCGAACATCAAGGTGGATTGAACCCGGCGGCGCAAGCCTCGCGGTGTGTCGCCACGGTTCTGCGGCTCATTCCGAGCAGGCCGCGAACGCGCCATCTCGCGGGAAGCCTTCGCGAGAAGCGGGATTTGTCCTGCTCGCTGTCACCGCTGCGTTTGCTGGCCGCCGGGCGCTCACTGCGCGGTTTCGTGACCTGCTGCCAGCGCACGGTTCAGGCATTGCATCAGATCCGAGGCGGCGAACGGCTTACCGAGAAAACAGATTGCGCCGGCATTTAGCGCACGCACGCGTACGCTCTCATCCGGGAAAGCTGTGATGAATATGAACGGCTTAGCCGAACCCTGCGCCCGCATCTGCGTCAACAGATCGATTCCGGTCATCTGCGGCATCTGCACGTCGGCGATCACGCACGAGGTGTCATTCGAATCGGTCGACCTCAAGAACTCCTCGGCCGAGGCGAATGTGTGGACGATGTATCCGCGCGATTCCAAGAGATTGTTGATCGCGGCCCGAACGTAAGGGTCGTCGTCAAGCACCGAAATGACCGAAGCCGCTGACAAGACGTCCGCTCCTCGCCGGGAATTACGCTTGCCGTCGCCACGGCTACACATAAAGGGGTAAGGTGGACCTGCCAGTCACGATTGGAAACTCATACTTAGGTTTGTGCGTCGGACTTGTTCGATCCAATCCCGAGCGCCTCGCTCATTCTCACCAGATCGGCCAGCGACTTCGCGCCCATTTTCCGCATGATCTGGCCGCGGTAGATTTTAACGGTGATCTCCGCCAATCCGAGCTGGGCGGCCACTTGTTTGTTCATCAGGCCGGACGTCACCAGTGACAATACGTCTCGCTCCCGCGAGGACAGCGACTCGAAGCGTGATCTGACGCTCGAGACCGTCCTGTTGAGGTCGCGGCGCTTGCGGTCTCGCTCGATCGCGGCCTGGACTGCGTCCAGAATGTCCTGGTCGCGAACCGGCTTGGTCAGGAAGTCGATCGCGCCGCTCTTCATGGCCCGAACCGTCATGGGAATATCGCCATGACCCGTAATGAAGATGATAGGCGTGTGGATATTTGCCTTGGCAAGATCGGCCTGCAGGTCGAGACCGCTAACTCCCGGGAGGCGGATGTCGAGCACGAG
Organism: Bradyrhizobium sp. USDA 4354; assembly: GCF_054060315.1. Lineage (NCBI taxonomy): Bacteria > Pseudomonadati > Pseudomonadota > Alphaproteobacteria > Hyphomicrobiales > Nitrobacteraceae > Bradyrhizobium > Bradyrhizobium sp. USDA 4354. Next base: position 5,247,044 of record NZ_JBSSDC010000001.1, read on the forward strand.
GCAACTGGGGACGTCGGGCGGCTTGGCCTGCAGCAGTTGCGGCGCCGAGCCGAACGCTTCGACCTTGAGGCCGACCGATTCGAACAGATTGGTGAGCGCACGGCGCATGGATGCGTCGTCGTCGACGATGAAGACGATCGGCTGATCGCCATCCTCCCTGGGCGGCGAAGGCTGCGCGCGCTCGGTCACGATGCGCCCTCGCGATGGAGCGGAAGGGTGATCTGAAAAGTCGCGCCGTGCTCCTGGTTCGGCCTGGCGGAAAGTCGTCCGCAATGGGCTTCGATAATGGAGCGGCAGATCGACAGGCCCATGCCCATACCGCTGGACTTCGTGGTAAAGAACGGCATGAACAGGCGGTCCATTGCCTGTTCGTCGATGCCGATGCCGCAGTCGGATACGCTCACCAGCACCGCGCCATTGTCGTCGGCCGCTGCACGGATCGCCAGCTCGCGCGGGCGGTCATGGATGCCTTCCATGGCCTCGATCCCGTTCTTGATCAGGTTGATCAGGACCTGCTGCAATTGAATGCGATCCCCAAAGATCCTGGGTAGTACCGACGATAGTTCCATTCGAACCGACACGGCGTGGCTGGCCATCTCGCGCTGTACGAGCGCCACAGCCTCGCGCACGACCACGCTGATGTCGAGTGGAGCCATCTCGATATCGGAACGCTTGGCGAGCGCCCGAACATGACGGATCACGTCGCTGGCGCGCTTGCCGTCCTCGATGATCCACTCCACGGAGCGGCGCGCTGCCTTGAGGTCGGGCGGACTGCGCTGCAGCCAGGCGAGACAGGCGTCGGCGTTTGCGATCACTGCGGCGAGCGGCTGATTGATTTCGTGGGCAATGGAAGCGGTCAGCTCACCCAGTGTCGTGACACGGGTGACATGGGCGAGCTCGGCCTGGGCCTTGCGCAGCGCGTCTTCGGCTTGATTGGCCCGGATCGCCGCGGTTACGTCTGTGCAGACGCCGCGATAGCCCAGGAAAGTGCCGTCGGCGTCGAAGAACGGCTTGCCGCTGGTCCGGACGTAGATCGGCTGTCCGTTGCGGTCTTTGCTGCGATACACCAGGTCGCGGAACGGGACGTGGGCGTCGAGCGCCGCCCGATGTTGTCGCCATTTTTCAGGTTCGAGATCTGCGTCCGGAGCGATGTCCCAACGCGTGAGTCCGATCAGGCCGGCGGGGGCGGTCATGGTATCGGAGTGTTCCGATATGTGGGTGACGCGATGGTCTGGCCCCGTCTCCCAGAACCAATCAGAGGCGGTTTCGGCATAGTCGCGAAAGCGCTGCTCGCTGTCACGCAGCCTGTGTTCTGCCTTTTTGGTCGCCGTGATGTCGGATACCGATCCAACGAACTCCACGCGACCGCTGGAATCTCGCGTCGCCCGGGCCACCGCTCGGACGTACTTGATGGAGCCGTCGGGCATCACGAGCCGGTATTCGTGATCGTAATCCTTTCCCTCTTGGGCGGCCCGACCCGTAGTCTGTTGCACCGCGAGCCGGTCGTCCGGATGGATCCGCTGCAGCATGAACGAGATCTTTGGCTTGGTTCCCTCTTCGCACTGGAAGATGCGATAGGTCTCCTTGGACCACGTGATCTCGCGGGTTGCGGCCTTCCAGCCGAAGCTGCCGGTGTGGCTCAATTCCTGCGCCTGGGCGAGATAAGCCTCGCTCTGTCGCAGCGCATTCTCCGCTTCCTTGCGCTCGGTGATGTTCTCGCAGGCGACCAATACGATTGGTCCGCCATTGGCCCGCAGCATGGTCTTGGCGTTCTCTCGCACCCATAGCATCGAGCCGTCCTTGCGAACCTTCCGGATTTCCCAGGTGTGTGACTGATCAACGGTCTCAAGGCACAGCGCGACACACGCGCGGACAGTAGCGCGATCTTCCTCGAAGAAGACATCCAGCACCGATCGGCCGATCAACTCCGCGGGCGTATAGCCCAGCTGCGCGGCGCCAAACGTGTTCACGTTGATGACGGTTCCGGCCGGGTCGACCATGAAGTACATGACCGGGTTGTGCTCGAAGACTTGCTGCCACTGCTTGACCGCCTCCAGCAGACCGGCATCACCGGGCTCAACGCGCGGCTTGGCAGTGACAGTGTGCCTGACGCAGCCGACGAGGAATTGCGCGGCTGACTTCCCCAACGCTACGGCCCGGCCCGGCTTCATCGCAGACGCTCCCGGCGCTCTCTGCGTGAACGCAAGTAGAGCACGTTGCCGCCGGAGGAGCAATTCCAGCCAAAGTCGGATGGGCGGTGACGACGTTCGCCTTGGGATTGACTGCTCGCCCTTGTCCATTGCGGCGCATCAAGCCGGATGCGCGAGGCAATTTTTCGCGGCGGCCGTGCAGCCCGCGCGCCGTGCGCCGTCTCGTTGAACGTGAGCCGGTGCGAGAGGCCATCCGGGCAAGTACGGGACAAACCTAGGTATAGCTTCTCCAATCCTAGTCATGTCGGCCATTTACCTCCGTACAGTTGAGCGCTTCGTGCCCGGCGGACTAGCCTCGTGATCATCGGGAGTGTCGACCAGCCAATCGCAGCGGTCGTACGGGTGGCCGGTCTCAGACCTGCAGGCCGAAGCCTCTCACCGACAGGCAGCTGCGATCGCGGCAATTCACGACCCGTGTGAGGTCGAACTGACAAAAGCGCAAGCAACAGAGGGAGACAGCAATGTGCGATACATCGGTACTTCTTGAGCGTCGCCTGTCGGAGTCCGAACGTTGCTCTTCAATCAACGGCTGTGCAGTGTGCGGCGGCAAGTTTGGCCTGATCCGCCACTATTCCTGGCGCACCGCGCTCTGCTCCAGAAAGTGCGTCGATCGCTTCCGCACACGCCGCGAACGTGATCGCCGGTGGTTGTTCCAGGTTCAGGTCGCGTGAGGCCGGGCTAGAGGGCTGACATCGTTCCGAAGGTCTGATCCGGGAGCCCCTGCGTTGAACCGCTCATGCAAGCTCTTGTGCTCGATGGTTCTCCTCGGCTCCATTGCGACGGTCCAGGCACAGGAGACGGGACACGGTGCCGTTCATCGCCAGCACCCACCCCAGGACCAGGCGCTGCACGAAAAATTCTATTCGACCTGGCACATGCCGGACAATCCGAGCCTCAGTTGTTGCAACAGCGCCGACTGCTATCCGACCGATATCAAGTACATCGACGGCCAGATCTATGCACGGCGCCGGGAGGACGGGAGATACATTCTGATTCCACCACAAAAGGTGGAGCGAAACAGGGATAATCCGGACGGCCGAAACCATCTTTGCGCTCCACCGCCCGCACTGTCTCCGCTCGACAGCGTTTACTGCTTCGCTTTGGGAGGTGCCACATGAGATTCGCGTTCGTGCTGGTCAACGGCCGGACCCCGTTCCGGAAGACCTGGTGCATGCAGTGCTGCGAGCCGATCAGCGGCAGCTATCTCCGCGAGATCGCGACCCGTCTGCCTTACTGCGACCATCAGTGCTACGCGCTGTTCTGCGAGGCCCTCGCGAAAGATGGCGTGAGGGCGGTTTCATGAAGTTCGTGGTGGTCAATCACGAGCCCCCGTCGCACGCGGCCACGTGCAGCACATGCTCGCGGTCGCTCCGCTCCGGCTATGTCCGGCATGCGCGGACACAGCGCCGTTACTGTGACTACGATTGCTACCGCCGCGGCGAGTTCGTCACGTTGTTGATGCAATGGCCGATGTCTGGGCGGGCAGAGCCGGCCGCCGCGAACGTCGAGCTCGCCGCTGGCGGCATGATCGAGACATTGGCGGTCCTGAGCGCCGTCTGGTGCTGGAGCTGCACGATCCACGCCTGGACCTTCGCGAGAGTCTTGACCGGCGCATATTTGGACGGTCGCGATCTGATCACGATGGAAGGAGGTGACAGCTAGCTGCGCGACTGCACTCGCGTGGAAGCCGCAGCGACGCAACCTTGCAGACGCCGCGTCCAGCCCCGGCGGCGTCGACTAGGGAACGGGTGCTGCGGCCGCCACGGGTGCCGTTGCACCGGCTTCGTGCGTGACCACGCGCTGGTCGCTTTTACCGGCGACCATGCCGCTGCCCTCGAACCTTGCGCGGTAGACCAGCACGTTCTCGATCACGCGCTGGACGTAGTTGCGGGTCTCCGACAGCGGAATGCGCTCGACCCAGTCGACCGGATCGACATTGGGATTCCTGGGATCGCCGCGCGCCTGCACCCATTCGCGCACGCGGCCGCGGCCGGCATTGTAGCCGGCGAAAGTCATGATCTGGTTGCCGCGGTATTCCGACAAGAGCGCACTGAGCTCGGCCGCGCCCATCTGCGTGTTGTAGACGGGATCGGAGACCATCTTGTCCCAGTCGTAAGTCAGGCCGAAGCGTTTGGCGGTGTCGCGGCCGGCTTCCGGCGTCACCTGCATCAGCCCGACCGCGTTGGCCGGCGACTTGTCGCGCTGGTCGAACGAGCTTTCGGTGCGCGCCACCGAATAGATCACGCTGGTCTCGATCGCGGGCGCGACCTGCCTGTGCTCGGGAATGCCGATGGTGGGGAAGGCGTAATGGTCGAGCGCGAGCCCGCGCGCCAGCGCCGTCTTGCCGATCTCCAGCATCACGCGCGCATCGTTGCGCCGGCCGGCGAGCTCGCCGAGCGCTTCGAGCGCCGCGACGTCGGTGCTCTCCTTGGCGAAATCCTCAGCGTAATAGAACACCATGTCGCGCTCGCCGATGCCGTAGAGCATGTCGGCCGCGCGCACGCGCTCGTCCGCTAGCTGCGTGTCGGCCGAGGCCAGCACAGGCGAGGGCGGGCGCAGCTCGATCCGGTCGAGGCCGAGCTTTGCGCGGGCGAGCTGGCCGTAATAGGCGGTCTGATAGCGTGCCGCCGCCCGATAGCTCATGCTCGCATCGGCCGTTGCGCCCATGGCTTCGGCGGCGCGGCCGCGCCAGTAATGGGCCCGCGACAGCGCGATCGGATTGGCCGAGCCTTCGTCGATCGCGGCGAAGTGCATCATCGCCGTCTTGGGGTCGTCGAGAAAGCGCAGCGCGATCCAGCCGCACATGAAGTGGTAGTCGACGCGATAGACTTCTTTTTCCGGCACCGCGGCCGTGCGCACCACATCATAGGCCGTCCTGGACTTGCCCTGGTCGAGCAGCTTGCGCGCGAGCAGGCGACGCTCGCGCCACCAGGCATCGGTGTCCTGGGCGGCCATGGTGTCGGGTGCGGCAGCGAGGATCACCTCGGCAGCGTCGTCGATGCGGTCCTTCTGGAGATGCCATTGCGCGCGGCACAGCACGTAGCCGAGGTCGCGGCGCGCGTCGGCGGAGACGTCATCGAGATAGTCCTTGGCCTTGCTCGCCTTGCCGGTGACCGCGGCGCAGGCCTTGACGATCGCGACCGCATCCTCGCCGAGCCTCCTGGCCGCGCGTCTTGCGCCGGCATAGTCCTTGGCGCCGAGGCGCTTGTCCATGCGGGCCCGATGATCGTCCGCCGTAAGGAGATCACGGAACGCCTCGTAAGCGTCCTCCTCACTGCGCTCGGACAATTCCTCTGTGCGCCAGGCTTCGCGCACGAGCCGCGCAGCCCTGTCGGCCTCGCCTTCAGTGAGCAGCACGCGGGCGAGCGCGAACTTGCCCTTGGCGCTGGTCGGCCGGTCCATGGTGAATTTGTGCACCGTGGCCGCCTCGCTCTTCTCCTGCCATAGCCGCGCCTCCGCGCGCCGGCGCAACAGCGCGCTGCTCGGCCAGTGCGGATTGGCAGCGAGGAAGGCGGCGTAGCGCTTGAAATTCGCAGTGCTCTCGGAATGGCGCAGCATGAACCAGTCGGCGAGCTTCTGTCCGGCGGGGTCAGCGATGCGGTCGCGCGCCGCGCCCGCGTCATCGGTCTTGCCCTTGCGCGCGAGATCGATGGCGTCCTTCAGCGCGGCGAGATCGCCGGTCAGCGGCGGCGGTGCCGGCTTGTCCGCGGGCTCGTCGATCGTCTTTTTCGACTTGCGCCTGGCCTCGGCGTGCTTGCCGTGTCGCGTTTTGCCGGCGGAGGCATGGCGGTGCTTGCCGGCTTTCGCCTCATGCGTCTTCTTCGGCGCGGACGATTTGTGGCTGCTCTTCGCCGCCAGCTCGGTGGGAAGGAAGGCAATTGCGGCCACGGCAACGACACACGCGAGCGAGCGTAGGCACTGGTTCATTGGATGGTCCCCCTGCGAAACCACTACAAACCAAGGTCCGCGACGACATGCGGCTTGCGAATCAAAGCATCGAACGATGCATCGGCATCGTGTCGCATCCTCAAGCTGTCGCAACAATGCGGCAAAATACGGATTGGAACTCGGGAACTTCCAAAATGGCGGAAGGTAGCGTCTTTAATCTTTGTTAACGATTGGGGCCCGCGCGACGGGTGTGCACGGTTCAGGACGTCAGAGCGGCCAGATTGCGCGTGTTCCCACAGCTGAATCCGTGTATGAGTTCCCTCGCTAAATCCTTTCAGACTTTGCCTCCGGACCTATGCCGATTTTCAACCAGTCGATCCGGCGCAAGATCGTCGGCATCGCCCTCGGATTGATCGTCCTGATGCTGGTCACCTCGATCCTGTCGATGGTGATGTCGAGCCAGGTCGGCATCCTCCTGGACGAGCTCACCAACCGTTACATCCCGGCCTATAGCCATCTGGCGCGTGCCAACATCCGTTCGCTGGAGCGGGGACTGGCGTTGCGGCGGATGGTCATGACCAGGATGGAGGCGCCGTCCGACCAGGAGACCTATACGGCGCGCCTTCGCGACTTCGAGGCATCGGACCGCAAGATCGAGGATGAGGCCGAGGCCGCGCGCAAGCTGATCAACGCGATCATCGACGATCCCAGGACGTATTCCGACAATGCCGCACTGGGGCGGATCGATAGCCGGATCGAGACCGCCGTCAGCGAGCTGCGCCGTGACCTGAGCGAGGGCCATGAGAAGCTGCTCAAGCAGGTCGAGGCGAAGCAGATGTCAGAGGCCCGCGGCACGCTGGAGCACATCGACGTAGTGCGCAATCAGTTCAACCGGAAGATCGATACGATTCGCGCCGACATGCTGACGCAGGTCTTCTTCTCGACGGCGCAGGTCATCAGCCGCCAGCATCAGGCGATCATCATCTCGGGCATCGTGACCTTGCTCGCAGCGATCGTCGGATTTGCCTTTGCGCTGCTGGTGAGTAGCGGGATCACGCGCCCGGTACGGCTGCTGCTGGCCGGCACCCGCGAGGTCGAGGCGGGCCGGTTCGACAAGCCCATCACCGTCTCCACGCAGGATGAAATCGGCGAGCTTGCCGCGGCCTTCAACCGCATGATCGAGCAGTTGCGCCGCAACGAGCGTATCCGCGAGACGTTCGGTCGCTACATCGACCCGAAGGTTGTGCAGGGCCTGATCGAACGGCCGGAGGTCGGCATCGACGGTGAGCGCCGGGTGATGACCATCATGTTCTGCGACATGAGCGGCTTCACCTCGATGAGCGAGGGCATGACCCCGCGCGGCCTCGTCAAGGTGATGAACCACTATTTCACCGTGATGTCCGTTCCCATCAGAAGCAATCGCGGCGTCATCGACAAATATATCGGCGACGCCATCATGTCCTATTGGGGGCCGCCCTTCATCGAGGGGGACGAGCCGGCGCTGCTCGCCGGCCTTGCCGCCATCGAGATGGCCGACCAGGTGCCCGCGCTGCAGAAGCAGCTGCCCGATCTGCTCGGCATCCGCGCCATGCCGGCGCCGTGCGACCTGCGCATCGGCATTGCCACCGGCGAGGTCCTGACCGGCAGCATCGGTTCCGAGCTGATGATGAGCTTTACCGTGATGGGCGACGCCGTGAATCTCGCCTCGCGGCTCGAGGCCGTCAACAAGGTCTACGGCACCCGCATCCTGATCTCGCAGCCGACTGCGGATGCAATTGGATCGCGCCTCGAATTGCGCGAGATCGATCGTCTGGCGGTTGCGGGGCAAAGCGCGCCGCAGGCGATCTTCGAGGTGATGGCGAGACCAGGCGCACTCACCGATGCACAAGTGAGCCTGCGCACGCACTATGCCGAAGGTCTCGCCGCCTATCGCGCCCGGCGCTTCGACGAGGCCCGTGCAGCCTTCAACGCGGCGCTCGAGGCGGTGCCTGGCGACGGCCCCTCGCGCGCGATGCTCGGGCGCATCACCCAGTTCGCGCCCCATCCGCCGGATGCCAATTGGGATGGCGCCTGGCGGCTGGAGCAGAAATAGCCGTGGCTGCGGTCCGGTATGCCGGACCGAGAAAAAACGATGCTACTCCATAACGATGTTCGCCGTGACCTATTTCCCGGGCCTAGGTTTGACGTCCCTGAGGCGTCTAATGGGGACACGCCGATGACACATCTCGAGGACAGGCTCGAACGGTTCGAGACGCTCACCGCCGAATGCGAGCTGATTGCCAAGCTCGCCACCGACAGCACCAAGCGCGAGTTCTATTTGAGGCTCGCCGAGCAGTACCGCCAGCTGGCGGCAGATATGCGGCATGCGATCGCGACCAGGGCTGCGGCCTGAGCCGTCTGCAATCCGTTCTTAACGTTTGGCGCGCATCCTAGAAGCATGCGGGCGTCGTCTGATCGGCGATGGCTCGTGGTGGGAAGGCCGGGGTTCGTTGCAATGCAGCGTGCCTCGCGAGTGTCATTTGCCATGCCTGACAGGGCAATCCCATGCGCCTCGTTGGAGTGATCATATTCGCGCTCATGACGGCGGCCTGTGATCAGCAGGACATCACCGGCTCGACGACGCCAGTCTGTCCGATGCGAAACTACAGCTACAATCCACGCGACATGAACCAGTGTGTCAACGCCTGCAAAGCGTGCGACCGCGGCACAACCGTCACCTGCACGACCTCCTGCACCCTCAAGGGAGCTCGCTGAGCGGGGACCGCCTTCTGCCTTGCAGGGATCGCAACCGCGCGACGAGGTCGGTGAGGTCGCAACGCGATCGCCCACGAGACCTGACGGCTTGCGGATACCGGGAACCGATAGCGGCCCAGGGTCAAAGGCTGGCGGTGCTCCGGCACCGGAACGATTCACATGGATTAATCATTGAAGGGGGCGGGCGGGACGCGGAGTCCGATGGAATGGGTATGCTCGATCCCGGTCGATTTCTGGTGTCGTGCTCGCATTGCGATGCCTGGCCGATGGCGGCCAATGTGAAGCGGACGAGCTGGTCTGCGTCCCCGCACGAGGTCCGCTTCGTCTGCACGCGCTGCCGCCGCGAAGAGACCGCGATCGTCTCCGCCTCCGGCGAATTGACGCCCATCAAGCACGTCGATGTCCCGCCGCACGATGTCGCTGTCGCCTGGGCCCAGGCCCAACGTTTGCGAGGGCGGACCTGAGCGGCCGGCCGCCCTCCCATGGACCGGCATTGGCCGGTACGTCGATGCCAGCTTGCGGAGGTGACAACGGCCGCCGGTCGATTGACTCCCGGTCCGGACGACTCGTAGATTGAACGGTGACGGTTCTCCTTACGGAGATCAAAAGGGAACGTGGTGCGAGATTTCCCAACGCCGGGATCTTCTCAATGCCATGGCTGCCCCCGCAACTGTAAGCGGTGAATCTCTCGTCCTGTGCCACTGGGAATCTCGGTCCTGGGAAGGCGACGTAGAGGTAACGACCCGCGAGCCAGGAGACCTGCCGTCAGCCGTGGTCACACGCGAAGATGTCGGTCGGGGAGTACAGACATTAGCTTCACCGGAGCAATCGATCGCTCCGCCGTAAAGCCTCGTTCGCTGTGACGTGCCACTGACGTCATGCCGAGGTTATCATTGTGTCCCGTATTGTCACTGCCGCCAGGCGCTGCTGCGCCGGCATGGTTGCGGCCGTTTCCTTCCATTCGCTCGATCTCTCCATCGCCCGCGCACAGCAGGCCGTCGCCGAGCAGTTGCCGCCGGTCGAAGTGACCAAGCCTGACGATCAGAACCGTACGCGGGCCAGGGCGACCGGCGATGGCGACGCGGGGAGGCGCCGGGCGACGCCGAACGGAGCACCGAGCGGGACAGGCTCGTCCGGCTCCGGCAGCGAGGTGGTCGCCAACAATGGCGGCATCGTCGGCGCGGCCACGACCGTCATCACGGCGGCGGACATCGCGCATGCGCCCTCGCAGACGCTGGCCGAGATCATCGCGGTGCAGGTGCCGGGCGCCCAGATCACGACGTTCTATGGCGGCCAGATCGGTGCCAAGACCAATGTCGACCTGCGCGGCTTCGGCGCGTTCGCCACTGCCAACACCTTGGTGCTGGTCAACGGACGGCGGCTGAACGACATCGATATGGCGCAGGTGGATCTCTCCACCGTCCCGCTCAATTCGATCGAACGTATCGAGGTCACCCGCGGCAATTCCGGTGCTGTGCTCTATGGTGACAATGCGGTCGGCGGCGTGATCAACATCGTCACCAAAAACGGTGTCGGCGGCCCGCCCGCGACAGCGCGCATCGAGGCCGGCTTCGGCTCGTTCAACACCAGGCTGGGTAACGTCTCGACCTTGCTCAATTCCGGTCCATGGTCGACCTCGTTCTACGGCAATGCCGTCAGGACCGATGGCTATCGCGACAACAATCGATACTCCCAGGCGAACGGCGTCGGCAATCTGAACTATACGACGCCGGGCCTGACTGCTTTCCTGACCGTCACCGGTGACAATCAGGAGTTGCGACTGCCGGGCGGCCGCACGGTCGATCCGTCGATCGGCGTCGACGAGCTCGCGACCAGCCGGCGCGGGACCAGCACGCCTTTCAATTACGCCAACCAGCAGGGTTTCAGCGCGACGGCGGGCTTCACCAAGACCCTGGTCAACGGCGTCGATCTCATCGTCGACGGCGGCCTGCGCGACAAGAAACAGCAGAGCGCGTTCTTCTCGAGCCCGACGCCGGTTCCGGCTTTCTTCACGTCGACCTATGTCGAGGCCGATCTGACGACATGGTCGATCACGCCGCGCCTCAGCGTGAAGAGCCTTCTGCTCGGGATGCCGTCGCAGCTCTTGACCGGCATCGACTATTACGATGCGGGCTTTCAGCAGAACCGCGGCGCCGGCCAGGGCCTCGCCCCCTGGCACAATTACGACCTCAGGCAGCGGACGGTGGCGGGCTATGTCCAGCACACGCTGGGTGTCGCGCCGACGACCGACATCTCCTACGGCGCACGGGTGCAGAACGTCAATCTCTCGGCCCGGGACAATTTTGATCCGGCGGCTCCGTTCAATGCCGACATCGGTGCGCTTCCGCTGAGAAGCGATGAGACTCAATTTGCGCTGCACCTCGGTGCCGAGCATCGTCTCAGCGATAGCGTCGCGCTGTTCGGCCGGGTGGCGCGCGCCTTCCGCACGCCTGACGTCGACGAGCGGGTGTCGTCAGGCCCTTCATTCGACCCGTTGTTCAATCCGCTTCCGCAGACGTTTCAGCTCAAGACCCAGACCTCGCAGGACATCGAGGGCGGGCTGCGCATCAGAGGGGGGGGGGCGGACTGCAGATGCAAAGCAGTCTCTATCTGATGGACCTCGCCAGCGAGATCCATTTCAATCCGATCCTGTTCTACAACACCAATCTCGATCCGACCCGCCGTTACGGCTCGGAGACCAGTGTCGCCTATCGCATCAACGATGCACTGCTGGTGCGTTCCGGCATGGCCTATACCCGGGCTGTCTTCCGCGAAGGCATCTGGGCGGGCAACGACGTGCCGCTGGTGTCGCGCTACACCGCGAGTGCGGGCCTCACCTGGAACATCTGGCAGAACTATCTGGTGTTTGATGCCACCGCGCGTTTCTGGAGCGAGCGTCGCATGGACAATGACCAGGCCGGAACCCAGAGGCCTATCCCTGCGAATGGCACGATCGACGTCAAGCTCAGCGGTCAATATGAGCGGTACTTCTGGTCGTTCAGCGTCAACAATCTGCTAAACGCGCTCTACTACGACTATGCCATCGCAAGCACCTTCACGGATGGACGCTTCAGCGCCTATCCGCTGCCCGGTCGCACCTATCTGCTCAAGGCCGGCGCCAAATTCTGATCGAGGCTTTGACGTCAACAGGGCTGTCACTCGACCCCAAATGAACTAGAATTCGAAAAGAAGGAGATCACCTATGGCTCTCAGCATCCTGCCGTCTCATGCCGACGGTTTCCGGCTTCATCCGGTGGCGCCGCGCCTTGCACCGATGTTCTGCTTTGTGCTGTTGACTGTGTCATGCGCGCTCGCAAGTCTTGCGTTCGCTTGTGCGACGCCGTTCGCGGCCTTCGCGGTTCTCGCGGCTGCGATGCTGCCGCTACGTCGGGCGCTGCTCGTCGTCACGGGAGCCTGGCTCGTGAACCAGAGCATCGGTTTCGGCGTGCTGCATTATCCCATCGATGGCAGGACCATCGCCTGGGGCTTTGTCATCGGCGCGGCCGCGCTCGCTGCGACCGCAGCGTCGTCGGCCGTGATCCGCATGCTGCCACGCACGCCGCTGGTTTTGGCGCTCACGCTCATCGCCGCCTATGCGGTCTATGAGATCGCGTTGCTGGCCGCAACGCCATTCCTCGGCGGGGAGGGCGCCTTCACCGCCGCCGTCGTCACGCGCATCGGGCTGACCAGTGCCGCCTGGCTCGCCGGCCTTGTCTCAGCCTGTGAGATCGTCCGCCTGGTCGATCCGTTCGGGCGCAAGAGCGCGGTGTCGGCCTGAGCGGCCTCTCGTCGTCTCGTAGCCCGGATGGAGCGCCAGCGTAATCCGGGACGGCTCGCCCGGCATCAACGGTGCAGTCCAGTTCTGTCACCGTCACCCTGAGGCGCTCGCCTCTTCGGCGAGCCTCGAAGGGCGACGGCCCGGCTGCATCGGGGCCGTTATCCTTCGAGGCTCTCCATGGGACGCGTTGCGTCCCATGTCTCGCACCTCAGGATGACGGAATTGGCGCGACGGAGCCTGTGTCGCCGGACTGTCAACCTGCCCGCGCAAAAATATTCCACTTTACCGAAATTCGGATTTGTCGTATGTATCGCCCCATCCCGGCTCATCTTGAGGGGCGATCATGAGGTCGTCTTTGTCGCGAGCCGGGCTTGCGGTGGACGCAGCAGCGTCGGGCGCGAGTGGCCAGGGGCAGGGCGGATTGCTCTCCGTGAGCTCTTAGGCATCGTGCGGGACGAACGGCGCTGTCAGGTTCGTCGTGCCAGTATTTCGGCGGCAACGTGCACAACGCTGTCGAACCCTGTGGCGCCAACGAACCGTGCGTACGGCAAAACCGTGTGGTCCTGGCCGTCGTTGCTACGGTCAAGCCCTTGCGAAGGCGGCAGCTGCGTCAACCGGCGCGGTGCCGGCGACTTTCGCAAGGACGAGGGAGGCCAGAAGGAACTCGGCTCCCGGGAGAGCGCGGCATAAGCCGTCCGACCATCGCGCAGGGAAGGCCGTGTGTTGGGCTTCACCTGTATGCTGCTGTGCGGTTTTCTGCGTGTGCCTTTTGCGCAGCGGACCGCGGGTGCCGCCGGCACCCGGCCTTCCCTGCGCCCTCTTGGACAAGAGGGCGGCGAGATCAAGCAAAGCTCGGGCAAATTCAGCCGCGAGGCTGCGAAGGTGCGTCTGCGATTCGAAACGCAAGAGAGGAGAGCGACGCTGCTGCCTCATACTCCGTCATTGCGAGCCCAGCGAAGCAATCCAGAATCCCACCGCGGAGAGACTCTGGATTGCTTCGCTGCGCTCGCAATGACGAGGAGGAGAGAGCGTGTACCACACGCTTCTCTCGTGCCCCGGACGCGGCGCAGCGTCACTTCGACGATGCGCTGCAGAGCCGGGGCCCATCTCTCCGCATGGGCCGTGCCGCCCTGGGTCCCGGCTCAGCGCCGCAACGCTCACCGCGTTGCAGCTTGTCCGGGACACGAGCCTGCGCAATTGAGCCGAAAAGGCGACGCTGTCCTTGGTGAGCGGAGCACCCCGACTCAGCCGTGTCATCGATACAAGTCCCGAAGTGATCTACCCAATACAAAATCTTAAGTTGCGGACATCGTTCTCCGCAAAGGTATCAGCGTAAATTCACCCGTGTCTTCCCGGTAACGATTGTGCTGTCCGTGCAACAGTCGGCCCGGATTTAACCCTCATCACCGGCGGTTCGCATCGCCGCCGCTTTTTGGCCACACCCGAACATGAATAAAATCGCTCTAATGTTGTTTTAAAGGGCAGCGGCGGTCTTCGAAGGCGACGAGAAAATCCCAAGGTCGATTCAAATCTTGGCTCTGATTTTTCGGGTCTGAAAGGGTTGGCCGCGGAAACTGGTTGCGATGGGCGCTAAGACCGACAAGCAGAGGCTGCCGAGCCGTCACGTGACGGAAGGCCCTGCGCGCGCGCCGCATCGCTCCTACTTCTACGCCATGGGTCTGACCACCGAGCAGATCCACCAGCCCTTCGTCGGCGTCGCCTCGTGCTGGAACGAGGCCGCTCCCTGCAACATCGCCCTGATGCGCCAGGCCCAGGCGGTGAAGAAGGGCGTGGCATCGGCCGGCGGCACGCCGCGCGAATTCTGCACCATCACCGTCACCGACGGCATCGCCATGGGCCATGACGGCATGCGCTCCTCGCTGCCGTCACGGGAATGCATCGCCGACTCGGTCGAGCTGACCGTGCGCGGCCACGCCTATGACGCGCTCGTCGGCCTTGCCGGCTGCGACAAGTCGCTGCCGGGCATGATGATGGCGATGGTCCGCCTCAACGTGCCCTCGATCTTCATCTACGGCGGCTCGATCCTGCCCGGCAACTTCCGCGGGCAGCAGGTCACCGTGCAGGACATGTTCGAGGCCGTCGGCAAGCACTCGGTCGGCGCCATGTCGGACGAGGATCTCGACGAGATCGAACGCGTGGCCTGCCCCTCCGCGGGTGCCTGCGGCGCGCAGTTCACCGCCAACACCATGGCGACCGTCTCCGAGGCCATCGGCCTCGCGCTGCCGTACTCGGCCGGTGCCCCGGCGCCTTACGAAATCCGCGACGCCTTCTGCATGACCGCGGGCGAGAAGGTGATGGACCTGATCGCCCAAAACATCCGGCCGCGCGACATCGTCACCCGCAAGGCGCTGGAGAATGCGGCTGCCGTGGTCGCGGCGTCCGGCGGCTCGACCAATGCTGCGCTGCACCTGCCGGCGATCGCGCACGAGGTCGGCATCAAGTTCGACCTGTTCGACGTCGCCGAAATCTTCAAAAAGACACCATATGTCGCGGATTTGAAGCCGGGCGGCCGTTATGTCGCCAAAGACATGTTTGAAGTAGGTGGCATACCGCTTCTGATGAAGACGCTGCTCGACAACGGCTTCCTGCACGGTGATTGCCTTACCGTCACGGGCCGCACGATCGCCGAAAACCTCAAGAGCGTGAAGTGGAATCCGCACCAGGACGTGGTGCACCCGGCAGACAAACCCATCACCGTCACGGGCGGTGTGGTCGGTCTGAAGGGCAATTTGGCGCCAGAAGGTGCGATCGTGAAAGTCGCGGGAATGTCCAACCTCAGGTTTACCGGTCCGGCCAGGTGCTTCGACCGTGAGGAGGATGCTTTCGAGGCGGTCCAGAACCGCACCTACCGCGAAGGCGAAGTCATCGTGATCCGCTACGAGGGGCCGAAGGGCGGCCCCGGCATGCGGGAAATGCTCCAGACCACAGCGGCGCTGACCGGCCAGGGCATGGGCGGCAAGATCGCGCTCATCACCGACGGCCGCTTCTCCGGCGCCACCCGCGGCTTCTGCATCGGCCATGTCGGGCCGGAGGCGGCGGTCGGCGGCCCGATTGGGCTGCTCGAGGACGGCGACATCATCGAGATCGACGCGGTCGCCGGTACCCTTAACGTAAAATTGAGCGACGCCGAGCTCGCCCAGCGCAAAACCAAATGGAGCGCCCGCGCGACCAATCATACGTCGGGTGCGCTCTGGAAATATGCTCAGCAGGTTGGACCAGCGGTCGGGGGGGCAGTGACCCATCCGGGCGGCGCGCACGAGAAACAGTGCTATGCGGACATCTAAGCGTGCCATAGTTGCGTTTGTGTTGGGGGCGGCTGCGCTGGCCGCGCCGGCGCTTGCCTTCGACGGCGCCCCGGTCAACCCGAAGGACGCGACCATCCCGGTCGTGACCACCTTGCCGGGGGCCGCGGCGACCGTGCGCGGCAAGGTCGCGCCGGCGGCTGTGCCTCAGGAAACCTCGCTCAGTGCGCTGCAATATGCCGCCGAAGGTGGCCACCCCATCGCGCAGTGGAAGCTCGGCCGCATGTACGCCAATGGCGACGGCGTCGCCCAGGACGATTTGCGTGCCTTCGAATATTTCAGCCGGATCGCCAACGCGCATGCCGAGGACAGCCCGTCGGCGCCCCAGGCGCAGATCGTGGCCAACGCCTTCGTCGCGCTCGGCCGCTACTATCTGGCCGGCATTCCGAATTCGAAGATCAAGGCCGATCCGGACCGTGCGCGGGAGATGTTCTCCTATGCCGCATCCTATTTCGGCAACGCGGACGCGCAGTACGACCTCGCTCGCCTGTACCTGAAGACACCGGACGCCTCGCGCGAGGACTTCCGCTACGGTGCGCGCTGGCTCGGCCTCGCCGCCCAGAAGGGCCAGCACCAGGCTCAGGCGCTGCTCGGCCAGATGCTGTTCAACGGCGATCGCCTGCCGCGGCAGGCCGCGCGCGGTCTGATGTGGCTGACCCTGGCGCGCGACAGCGCCGGCGCCGACGAGGTCTGGATCAAGGAAAGCTACAACCGCGCCTTCGCCAAGGCCTCCGACGACGACCGCGCCATGTGCCTGCAAATGCTGGAGCAGTGGGTGCAGGGCCGTCGGGAGTGATCGGCTGAGGCGGCTTCAGGCCGCCTCGAGATCCAGATCCGCCCACACCGGCACGTGGTCCGAGGGCTTCTCCCAGCCGCGCACATAGCTGTCGATCCCGACATTGGCGAGCTTGTCACTGGCCTGTGGCGACAGCAGGAGATGGTCGATGCGCAGGCCCTGGTTCTTCTGCCAGGCGCCGGCCTGGTAATCCCAGAAGGTGTAGAGGCCCGGCTCGTCGGTCACCGCCCGCAAGGCATCGGTGAGTCCGAGGCCGAGCAGGGACTGAAAGCTCTCCCGCGTCTCGGTCTTGAACAGGGCGTCCTCGGTCCAGGCGGCCGGATTGTGCACGTCGCGGGCATGCGGGATGACGTTGAAGTCGCCTGCGAGGATCAGCGGCTCCTCGGCCTTGAGGCGCTCTTTCGAATACTCAAGAAGCCGCGACATCCATTTGAGCTTGTAGGGATATTTGTCGGTCCCGACCGGATTGCCATTGGGCAGGTAAAGGCAGGCGATGCGCAGCACGCCAGACTTGAGCGTCACTACGCCCTCGAGGAAGCGGGCATGGGCATCCTCGTCGTCGCCGGCGAGCCCCGACTTGGTCTCGTCGAAGCGGAGCTTCGAGAGCAGGGCGACGCCGTTGAACGTCTTCTGCCCGTGGGTCACCACGTTGTAGCCCAGCGCCTCGATCTCCAGCCGCGGAAAGGCCTCGTCGATGCATTTGATCTCCTGCAGGCAGACGATGTCGGGCTGGCACTCCCTCAGCCAGGTCAGGAGCAGATCGATCCGCTGCCGGACCGAGTTCACGTTCCAGGTGGCTACTCTGATGGGCATGTCGGCGGGCTCCGGGCAGGGGCCATGGTTAGAACAAACTGCAAACGTGCCCGTCAAGGACGCCGCAAAATCTCCCACAAAATTAACCCGGTCTAAGCAGGCGGCGGGCCATTGATCGTCAAAAGGTTCCACGGATGGGTTGGCCGGACAAGTCGATGAAGCGAACTCAACCGCGTGACGGCCTGATCGGCGCGTTCCTGTATTGGCTCGGCGGCTTCGAGATCGAGGATGGCCTGACTGCCGATCTCAGCGAGCGCGAGATCCGCCGCATCCGCGCCAAGCAGATCGATGCCGTGACCCGGCTGATCCCGGTGACGATGGCGGTGATGATCCTGAACGTCGCCATCGTGCTGATCCTGTTCTGGGGCAGGGGCTGGAACGACTTCCTCGCGATCTGGGGCCTGACACTGGCGGCCACCGCCTCGCTCGCGGTGCGCGCGTGGCAGCAGTCGCATCAGAACCCGCCGCAAGAGGCCTCGCCCCGCGCGGCGCGGCAGATGCTGCGGCAGGCGTTTTTCCTTGCCGCGATCTGGAGCACGCTGCCGCTCGCCTTGTTCAGCCGCATCGAGCCGACCGGCCAGCTCATCCTGGCCTGCCTGATGGTCGGCATGATGTCGGGCGGCGCCTTCACGCTCTCGACCTTCCCGCGTGCGGGACTCGTCTATCTCGCCACCATGACGATCGCCTGCGCCGGCGCGCTGCTCTTGTGCGGCACCGGACCGTATCTCGTGACCGCGGTGTTCCTGCTGCTGTTCGCGTTTTTCATGGCGCGCAACATCGTCTCCCAGGGCAATCTGTTCCTCGGCAATCTCAAGGCCCAGCTCGAGCTCGAGCGCCAGACCGAGATCATCTCGCTGCTACTGAAAGACTTTCAGGAGAACGCCAGCGACTGGCTGTGGCAGACCGATGCCGAGGGGCATCTGGTCGACGTGCCCCAACGCTTCGCGGACGTCGCGCAACTGCCGCTTCCGCTGCTGAAGGGATCGCAGTTCGCCGACGTGCTCGACATGCTGTGCCCCGAGGACAAGAGCGCAGCCTACAACATCGTCGGCCTGATGGAGCAGGCCGAGCCGCTGCATGAGATGAATCTCAAGGTCGTCGCCGGCGGCGAGGCGCGGCTGTGGTCGCTGACGGCGAAGCCGGCCTATGATCGTGACGGTCACTTCCTCGGCTATCGCGGCTTCGGGCGCGACGTGACCGAACGTTGGCGCGCGGAAAAGGCCGAGGCCGAGAGCCGCGCCAAGTCGGACTTCCTGGCGGTGATGAGTCACGAGATCCGCACGCCGATGAACGGCGTGCTCGGGCTTGCCAGCATGCTGCTCGAAACCAAGCTTGATCCGGAGCAGCGCGAAGCCGTCACCACGATCCGCGAGTCCGGCGACAATCTCCAGCGCATCCTCAACGACATTCTCGACCTATCCAAGCTCGAGGCTGGCCGCTTCCAGTTCGAGGTGATCGACTTCGCCCCGCAGGCGCTGGTCGAGACGGTTGCGACCGTGGTGCGGGCGAGTGCCAAGGGCAAGGAGCTCGCGGTCAAGCTCGAGCTCGATCCGAACCTGCCGCCGACGCTGCGCGGCGACGTCGCGCGCATTCGCCAGGTGCTGCTCAACCTCGCGTCCAATGCGGTGAAGTTCACCGACGAAGGCGAGGTGACGATATCAGTCGTTTGCCAGGCGCGCCGCGATCTGCTGGCGACCGTCGAATGGTCGGTGACCGACAGCGGCATCGGCATTGCGCCCGAGAAGCTTGGCCTGCTGTTCAGCGACTTCGCCCAGGCCGATGCTTCGATCAGCCGCCGCTTCGGCGGCACTGGCCTCGGCCTTGCGATCAGCAGGCGCATCATCGAGCAGATGGGCGGCACCATCGGCGTCACCTCGACCCCGGGCGAGGGCTCGACCTTCCGCTTCACCCTGGTGCTGCCCTGGAGCCAGGCACAGGTGTCCGATCAGTTGGCCGGCCACGACGAGGCCGACGAGCTCAAGGCCCGTATCGCCGGCCTCGACCGGCCGCTGAAGGTGCTGATCGCGGAGGACGATGCGGTCAACCGCATGGTCGTGAGCAAGATGTTGGGGGCCTTCGACGTTGAGCTGCGCGTCGTCACCGACGGCGCCGAAGCCGTCGCGGCGGCCTCCGAAGGCAACTACGATGTGGTGCTGATGGACGTGCGTATGCCCGACATGGACGGGCTTGCCGCCACCCGCGCGATCCGCGCGCAAGGCGGGTGCTTCGAAACCCTGCCGATCATCGCGCTCACAGCCAATGCCTTCCCCGAGGACATCAAGATCTGCCGCGAAGCGGGCATGTCGGACTTTCTCGCCAAGCCGCTGCGCAAGCCGGCGCTGATCGCGGCACTCTTGCGCGCGCTGGACGGCCACCTCATGTCGGAGGACGCGCCGCTCCAGCCGGAGCTGATGCCGGGCGACGTGGAGTGGACCGACGAGGAAAGGCAGATAACGGGCGCCTAGCCGGTCAGACCGAGAAGCTGGTGCCGCAGCCACAGGACGCGGTCGCGTTGGGATTGTTGACGCGGAACGAGGCGCCGATCAGATCGTCGACGAAATCAACCTGCGAGCCCGCAAGGAACGGCTGCGAGGCGGAGTCGACCAGCACCACTGCGTTCTCCTGCTCGATCACGAGATCGTCGTCGGTGCGGGCACGGTCAATGTCGAACTTGTACTGGAAGCCGGAGCAGCCGCCGCCTTCGACGGAGATGCGCAGCATCGCGCCAGTACCTTCGCCCTTGAGGATCTCCCCAATCCGGCGTGCGGCCCGGTCGCTGATGGTCACGGCAGTCGTCATCACTGGTCTCCGATAGTCCCGCAGTCATACCCAATTCATTTGGTATCCCGCGCCTGACATAGTTAAGTGCCACCATACGCAGAATCAAATGGATAGGGACTAAATTCGCCGTGTCCGTCGGAATGGCAGCCCCCCGCGCGCCCTATGCCTGCGACCCCGATCGCAGCCGCGGCCGGCTGGTCGCCGAGCCCCCGAGCCGGACCCGCAGCCCGTTCCGGCGGGATTGCGACCGGGTGATCCATTCCACCGCGTTCCGCCGGTTGAAGTACAAGACCCAGGTGTTCGTGTTCCACGAGGGCGACCACTACCGCACCCGGCTGACCCATTCGCTGGAGGTGGCGCAGATCGCCCGTGCGCTGGCCCGGCAGCTCGGGCTGGACGAGGACCTCACCGAAACGCTGGCGCTCGCCCACGATCTCGGCCATCCCCCGTTCGGGCATGCCGGCGAGCGGGCGTTGGACGCCTGCCTGAAGGAATTTGGCGGCTTCGACCACAATGCCCAGACGCTCCGCGTCGTGGCTTCGCTCGAGCACCGCTATCCGGAGTTCGACGGGCTCAATCTGACCTGGGAATCGCTGGAGGGCATCGTCAAGCACAACGGTCCGCTCACTGACCGCAGCGGCGCCCCCGTCGGGCGCTATCGCGAGCACGGCGTTCCCGTCGGGATCGCCGACTACGTCAAGACCTATGACCTCGAATTGTGGAGCTTTGCCTCGCTGGAGGCGCAGGTCGCCGCGATCGCCGACGACATCGCCTATGACGCCCACGACATCGATGACGGCCTGCGCGCCGGCCTGTTCCAGCTCGACGATCTCAAGGCGATGCCGCTGACCGCGGAGATCATCGCCGAGACTGCGGCGCATTATCCCGATCTCGAAGACGTCCGGCGCGGCGCCGAGCTGGTGCGCGAGCTGATCTCGCATCTGATCGGTGCGGTGTTTGCGGAGACGCAGAAGAACCTGGCTGCCGTCAAGCCGCAGTCGGCCCAGGACGTACGCCGGCAGAGCCGGGCGCTGATCGCTTTCCCCGCCGAGGTCGCGGAGGAAGAGGCGGCCATCAAGACCTTCTTGTACCAGCACATGTACCGCCACGAGCGGGTGATGCGAGTGATGGGGAGAGCTGAGCAGATCCTGTTCGACCTGTTCGCAAAATACCTGAAATCCCCTGGCGAGCTGCCGCCGGAATGGCTGCTGGGCGCAGAGGCGGACAATGAGGGCGACCGGGCACGCCGGATCGGCAATTTCATTGCCGGAATGACCGACCGTTTCGCCCTGACCGAGCACCAGCGGCTCTTTGACTCGACCCCGGATTTGCGTTAGGCGGCGGCCATGCCCGACACATCTTCATCCCTGCATCTGTTCGCCGACGTGCTCGCGCGCGTGCACGCCGCTTGCCGCGCGCTCGCTGCGGACGCCAATTGGCCGGAGGGCATCGATTTCTCGCGCGTGGTGGTCGAGCCGCCGCGCGATGCCTCCCATGGCGACATGGCGACCAACGCCGCGATGGTGCTGGCGAAAGAGGCAAAGGCAAAGCCGCGCGATCTCGCCGAGCAGATCGCCGAGCGGCTGCGCACGGATGCGTTGATCGCCAAGGTCGACGTCGCAGGTCCCGGCTTCATCAATCTGACGCTGAAACCGGCCGCCTGGGCCGAGGCGCTGCGGACCGTGCTGCGCGAGGGTCCCGATTACGGCCGCGTCCGCGGCGCCTCCAAGGTCAATGTCGAATACGTCTCGGCCAATCCGACCGGACCGATGCATGTCGGCCATTGCCGCGGCGCCGTGTTCGGCGACGCGCTGGCCAGCCTGCTCCAGTTCGCCGGCCACGACGTCACGCGCGAATATTACATCAACGACGCCGGTGCCCAGGTCGACGTGCTCGCGCGCTCGGCGTTCCTGAGATATCGCGAGGCGCTCGGCGAGGATATCGGCGCCATTCCGGAAGGGCTGTATCCCGGCGACTATCTGAAGCCGGTGGGGCAGGCGCTGGCGCAGGAGCACGGCGACAAGCTGCTCGCCAGAACCGAGGCTGAGTGGCTGCCGACCGTGCGCGCCAAGGCGATCGCGATGATGATGGACGAGATCAAGGACGATCTCGCCGCCCTCAACATCCGCCACGACGTGTTTTTCTCGGAGCGCTCGCTGATCGAGGGTGGCAACAACAAGGTTGCCGAGACCATCGACTTCCTGCGCGCCAAGGGCGACATCTACGAGGGCCGCCTGCCGCCGCCGAAGGGCGCGCCGGTCGAGGATTGGGAAGACCGCGAGCAACTGCTGTTCAAGGCGACGGCTTACGGCGACGACGTCGATCGCCCGCTGATCAAGTCGGACAATTCCTACACCTACTTCGCCTCCGATATCGCCTACCACAAGAACAAGTTCGACCGCGGCTTCGCCGAGATGATCGACGTCTGGGGCGCCGATCATGGCGGCTACATCAAGCGGATGCAGGCGGCGGTGAAGGCGACGACCTCGGGCAAGGGATCGCTCGACGTCAAGATCGTTCAGCTCGTGAAGCTGCTGCGCAATGGCGAGCCGGTCAAAATGTCGAAGCGGAGCGGGGACTTCGTGACCTTGCGTGAGGTGGTGGATGAGGTCGGTCAGGACGCCGTCCGCTTCATGATGCTGTACCGGAAGAACGACGCGGTGCTCGACTTCGACCTCGCCAAGGTCATGGAACAATCGCGCGACAACCCGGTGTTCTACGTTCAATATGGCCATGCCCGCGGCCACTCGATCTTCCGCAACGCGCGGGCCGAAGTGTTTCCGGAGCTGCCAGAGGATACCGGCAAACGCATTGCTTGGCTCGCTGAGTCGGCGGTGGAACGGCTGTCGGATCCCGTCGAGCTCGATCTTCTCAAGCGTCTCGCAATTTATCCGCGCATGCTGGAAGCCGCCGCCGCGGCCCATGAGCCGCACCGAATTGCCTTCTATCTCTATGACTTAGCGAGCGAATTTCACGCACTTTGGACGAAGGGGCGCGATTTGCCCTATTTACGCTTCATTATCAATAATGATGCAGATCTTACAAAGGCGCGATTGGCAATGGTCCAGGGCGTCGTCTCGGTCCTGGCATCGGGCCTCGCCATCCTCGGCGTCCATGCCCCGGACGAGATGCGGTAGTTTGGGGCGAACTACTTAAGGGGAATTCGGGGGTAACCGGCAGAAGCCGGATCGCTTAGACTTGGTTGAAAGCCTTGTGGGTCGAAAGCCGTGCCTTGGTCGAGGGGCGCGCGGCTTTCCCGAAGGGACGCATCATCACGATGGCCGAACGATATCAGGACAGACCGTTTCCTTCCGATGACTATGGTCGCGGTGACGATCAGCATGGGAAGGCGGAAAATGATCCCTTGGCCGAGCTCGCCCGTCTGATCGGACAGACCGATCCGTTCGCAGCGCAGGGGCGTTCGACTGCCCGCACGCCGGCAGGGCCCGCCCAGAGCTATCATGAAGACGATTACCGCCAGGACGATGATCGGCAGGACTATGCCGAGCAGGCGCTGCCGCCGCCCGGGCCGCCCTCATGGATGCGGCGCGCCAACGTGCAGCCGCAGCCGGCACCCGCGCCGGAGCCTGACTATCCCGTCTCGGTCAGCCCGGTTCATCCGTTGCATCGCTATTCAGCCAAGCCTGCCGTGCCCAATCCTGCCGTGCCCGAGCCTGATGTTCAGCAGCCGCAGGCCTATCAGGATCAAGGTTTTCAGGATCGGTCCTACCAGCAGCATGGCCAAGCTTATCAGGAGCAGGCCTATCAGGAGCCGTACACGCAGCCAGATCCGTCGCGCTACGACGATGCGCTTTACGGACGGCTGGAGGCGGGCGAGCAGGACTATCAGCGCGAACCGGCCTATCCGGACGACCCTTACGCGTACCAAAGCGACTATCCCGAGGCCGAAGTCGAGGAGCCGAAGAAGCAGCGCGGCGGCATGATGACGGTTGCGGCGATCCTGGCGCTTGCCGTGGTCGGCACCGGCGCGGCTTTCGCCTACAAGACCTATGTGGGCTCACCCCGCAGCGGCGAGCCGCCGATCATCAAGGCCGACAACACGCCGACCAAGATCGTGCCAGTGCCGACGGACTCCGCGGCCAAGGTGCCGGACCGTATGGTCAGCGGTGACGGCACTGAAAAGATCGTGCCGCGCGAGGAGGCGCCCGTCGACGTCAACGCCAAGACGGGTGGCCCACGCGTCGTGTTCCCGCCGCTGAACCAGAATGCGAACCCGCCATCGGTGGCCAGCGTATCGCCGTCTGCAGTGCCGCCGCCGAGCGCGGGTCCGAGCCCGAGCAACGGCACGCTGCCGAACAATTCACCGCGTCCGATCAGGACCGTGGCCGTGAAGGGCGACCAGACTGACAGCGCCGTGCCGCAATCGGCCGCTGCCAAGCCGACGCCCGCGGCGCCGAAGCCTGTTGCTGCGCCCGCCGCGCCGGCTGCACCAAACGCGCCGCGCAATCCGCCGACCTCGGCCAATGCCAGCGTCAATCAGCCGATGTCGTTGGCGCCGCAATCGGTTCCGGCGGCCGAGCCGCCGCAGCGGATGGCTGCCACCAACCCGACGCAAATCGCGCCCAGCAGTAGCGGCGGCGGTTACATCGTGCAGGTCTCCTCGCAGCAAAGTGAGGACAGCGCCGCCGCGTCCTACCGGGTGCTTCAGAGCAAGTACGGCAGCGTGCTCGGCTCCCGCTCGCCTGTGATCAAGCGGGTCGATCTGAGCGATAAGGGCAAGGGGATCGTCTACCGCGCCTTTGCAGGTCCCTACGCTTCGGCCGAGGAGGCGACGCAGGCTTGCAACAGCCTGAAGTCCGCAGGCCTGTCGGCCTGCTTCGTCCAGAGGAATTAACGGCCGTTTCCTTGACCCCCTCGCGGGGCAGGGTTAATCGGCCGTTATGAGCACGCGGGCCTTCATTACCGGCGTATCCGGAACGGAACTGACCGCCGCCGAGCGGGAGTTTATCCGTGCGGAACGCCCATGGGGCTTCATCCTATTCAAGCGCAATGTCGCGGCACCGGCGCAAGTTGCTGCACTGGCTGCGGAATTGCGGGCGGTTGCCGATGCTCCCGACGCCCCGGTCCTGATCGATCAGGAGGGCGGGCGGGTGCAGCGGCTGGGCCCGCCGCACTGGCCGGTCTATCCGCCGGGGGCCGTGTTCGCGAATTTGTACGACGCTGATTCGGCGCTCGGGCTCACCGCGGCGCGTCTGAGCGCCCGCTTGATTGCGGCCGATCTCGCCGATCTCGGCATTACCGTGGATTGCCTGCCCCTGGCTGACGTGCCGGTGCCGGGCGCTGACGCGGTCATCGGCAACCGGGCCTACGGCACGGAGCCGGGCAAGGTCGCGGCGATTGCCCGCGCGGTTACCGAGGGCCTAGAGCAGGGCGGCGTCCTGCCGGTTCTCAAGCACATTCCCGGTCATGGACGGGCAACCGCCGACACCCACTTCAAGCTGCCGACCGTCGACACGCCCCGGGACGAGCTGGAGCGGACCGATTTCGCTGCGTTCAAGCCGCTCGCGGATCTGCCGATGGCGATGACTGCACATGTTGTGTTTAGCGCGGTCGACCCCGCCCATCCTGCGACGACTTCTGCGACAATGATTGCTGACGTGATTCGCGGCGCAATCGGGTTCCAGGGTTTGTTAATGAGTGATGACGTGTCGATGAACGCGCTGTCGGGGAATATCGCCGAGCGGACCCGCTCCATCTTCGCGGCCGGCTGCGACGTGGCCCTGCATTGCAACGGCAACATCGAGGAGATGCGTGACGTCGCCGGCCAGACACCTGAACTGTCCGGCAGGGCACTGGAGCGGGCGAACGCCGCGCTGGCCGCACGCAAGCAGCCGCAGCCATTCGACCGCGTGGCCGCACGCGCCGAACTGGACGCATTGATCGCACGGGCAAACACGGCATCGGCATGACCGCAGAAATCCTATCGTTCGAAACCGGGCGGCCCGCAGAGCTCGCCGAGGGTGAGCCGGCGTTGGTGGTGGACGTCGAGGGCTATGAGGGCCCGCTCGACCTCTTGCTCGCACTGGCGCGGCAGCAGAAGGTCGACCTCGCCAAGATTTCGATCCTGGCGCTGGCCGACCAGTATCTCCACTTCATCGAGGCCGCGCGAAAGATTCGTCTGGAGCTTGCGGCTGACTACCTCGTCATGGCGGCCTGGCTTGCCTTCCTGAAGTCGCGCCTGCTGCTGCCGGAGCCGCCGAGTGCGGAGGGCCCGAGCGCGGAGCAGATGGCGACTGCGCTCGCCAACCGCCTGCGCCGGCTGGAAGCCATTCGCGAAGCCGCCAACCGGCTGATGAACAGGCCGCAATTGCAGCGCGACATCTTCCCGCGCGGCGAGCCCGAGCAGATCGCCGAGATCAAGCATCCGAAATACACCGCGACGCTGTACGACCTGCTCACGGCCTATGCCGCGCAGCGCCAATCGCGCGTGCTGGCGAGCGTGCACCTGGCCAAGCGCACGGTGTGGTCGCTTGCAGAAGCGCGCGCCACACTGGAGCGGCTGGTCGGTAGCCTCAACGAACAGGATGACTGGGGCGTGCTCGACGACTTCCTGATACGCCACGTTGCCGATCCGACGCAGCGCGCGACGGTGTTCGCCTCGAGCTTTGCCGCCGCGCTCGAACTGGTGCGCGAAGGCCAGCTCGAGCTGAACCAGAAAGAGGCGTTTGCGCCGATCTATTTCCGGAAGGGGCGCCCAAAACCGGTCCCGGACGCAGCTCCTGCGCCTGATGCGCCGGTCGCTTAAGTGCAAGAAGGAGAATCTGCCATGGCAAGCCTGGCTGAAGTGCGGGTAGAAGAGGCCGAGCCGATGGAGAACGAATCCCAGGCACGTCCCGAAGAATTGCGGCTGCTGGAAGCGCTGCTGTTCGCTTCGAGTGAACCGCTGGACACCGCGACGCTGGCCAAGCGCATGCCCGAAGGCGTCGACGTCAAGGCTGCGCTCGAGCAATTGCAGGCCGACTATGCCTCGCGCGGCGTCAACCTCGTCCGCGTCGCCAACAAATGGACGTTCCGCACCGCCGGCGATCTGGCCTGGCTGATGACGCGGGAGAGCACCGAGACACGCCGCCTGTCGCGCGCCGCGATCGAGGTGCTGGCGATCATCGCCTATCACCAGCCGGTGACGCGGGCCGAGATCGAGGAGATCCGCGGTGTCGTCACTTCAAAGGGCACGCTCGACGTCCTGCTGGAGACCGGCTGGATCAAGCCGCGCGGCCGACGCAAGACGCCCGGTCGTCCCTTGACCTTCGGAACCACCGAGGAGTTCCTGTCGCAATTCACCTTGGAACAGCTCGGCGACCTGCCGGGCCTGGAAGAGCTGAAAGGCACGGGCCTCTTGGATTCGCGCCTGCCCACCGGATTTAGCGTGCCGACGCCGTCCGACGACCCGGCACTGCGCGAGGACGAAGATCCGTTGGAACCGGGCGAGGACCTCGATCTTGCCTTGGCGCCCGCGGTCGAGCCTGAGACGTCTGAAGGCGGCAATGAGGGCGCCGGCGACGGTGGCAGCGAAGGCGGCACCGAGGAGTGACGCCCGTTCGTTTACGGGGCGCTGTGACCGGTTAACACTAGCAAGATTGCGTAGCGCCGACAGCGAATTGGCGCTGCCTTGGTCCTTGTTTTTGAGCCCTGCCAAGCCTAGGTTTCGGTGAAGATCGGCCGGGTCCCCGGCCATGCGCGTTTGGAGGGTTGCAGGATGGGTTCACTCAGCATTTGGCACTGGATCTTGGTGATCGCAGTGGTCCTGCTGCTGTTCGGCCGCGGCAAGATTTCGGATCTGATGGGCGACGTGGCGCAGGGCATCAAGGCGTTCAAGAAGGGCATGCAGGACGACGACAAGCCCGCTGAAAAGCAGGAGCCGGCGAAGTCCATCGAGCACAACAACGCCGCGCCGACCGCGGCACGGTCCGACGTCGGCAGCAAGGCCGTCTGAGCCAGAGAGCACGCGAGACACGGGTACCGGCCCCGATCCTGCGCGCGAGGATTGGGCCGGCTCCGGCTGGCGTGAACGGAAGACCTCATGTTCGACATCGGGTGGAGTGAACTGGTCCTCATCGGGGTCGTGGCCCTGATCGCCATCGGCCCGAAGGAGCTGCCGGGCGTGTTGCGCATGGTCGGGCAGTGGATGGCCAAGGCCCGCAGGATGGCCGCCGAATTCCAGGGTCAGTTCCAGGAAGCGATGCGCGAGGCCGAGATGGCCGACCTCAAGAAGAGCTTCGACGAGGTCAAGGAAGCCGCCACAGGGTTCAATCCGTTGACCTCGCTCCAGAAGGACGTCAGCGACGCGCTCCGCGTCGATGCGCTGGACAAGCCGGCAGAGACGCCCGCCGCCACTGCTGTCGAACCCCCTGTTGCCCCGACTACTCCGGAAGCGCCGACGCCCGCGACCTTTGTGGAAGCCGAGGCGCATGCGGCTGCGGACGAGCCGCTCGCGATCACGCGTGAGGTCGAGCAGGCAAAGGTCGCGCAGGACACCGCGCCATCCGAACCGATCAAGGACGCCAAAGCGTCATGACCGACGCCGACATCGAAGCCAGCAAAGCCCCGCTGATGGACCATCTGATCGAGCTGCGCTCGCGGCTGATCAAGGCGCTGCTCGGCTTTGGCGTTGCCTTCATCTTCTGCTTCTTCTTCGCCAAGCAGATCTACAACGTGCTGGTCTGGCCGTTCGTGTGGATCGCGGGGCCCGAGAATTCCAAGTTCATCTACACGGCGCTGCTGGAATATTTCATCACCCAGCTCAAGCTCGCGCTGTTCGGCGCCGGCTTCATCTCGTTCCCGATCGTGGCGACGCAGATCTACAAGTTCGTCGCCCCCGGGCTCTACAGGCACGAGAAGCAGGCCTTCCTGCCGTATCTGGTCGCGACCCCGTTCTTCTTCGTGCTGGGCGCGGCGCTGGTCTATTTCGTCGTGCTGCCGATGCTGGTGCGGTTCTCGCTCGGCATGCAGCAGGCCGGCGGCGACGAGACCGCGCAGATCCAGCTCCTGCCCAAGGTCGGCGAATATCTGTCGCTGATGATGTCGCTGATCTTCGCCTTCGGCATCGCCTTCCAGCTACCGGTGATCCTGACGCTGCTCGGCCGCATTGGCATCGTGACCTCGAAGATGCTGCGCGAGAAGCGGCGCTATTTCATCGTCATGGCCTTCGTCATCGCTGCCGTGCTGACGCCGCCCGACGTGCTCAGCCAGTGCTCCCTGGCGATTCCCTTGATGGCGCTCTACGAGGGCTCGATCATCGCGGTGGCGATGGTGGAGAAGAAGGCGGCAGCTTCGTCGCAGGCCACCGGCACCGACGTGTCGACGCCGGCAAAGCCGGCGGAGTAGGGGCGCCACACACTCGGTGTCATTCCCCGCCTTGTGCGCAATTGCGCACTGGAGCGGGGAATCCAGTACGCCGCGGCCCCTCGGAGAATCGCTGTCGTCTCTGGAATACTGGATCATCCGCCTTCGCGGATGATGACAGCTGTGCTAGGGGGAACGCGCTGACGTACAACGTTTGCCGTTGTATGTTTACGCGCTGATCCAGGACCCCGGCCATGCACGACATCAAATCGATCCGCGACAATCCGCAAGCCTTCGACGCCGGCCTTGCCCGGCGCGGCCTGAAGCCGA
This sequence comes from Bradyrhizobium sp. USDA 4354, assembly GCF_054060315.1. Taxonomy (NCBI): domain Bacteria; kingdom Pseudomonadati; phylum Pseudomonadota; class Alphaproteobacteria; order Hyphomicrobiales; family Nitrobacteraceae; genus Bradyrhizobium; species Bradyrhizobium sp. USDA 4354. Next base: position 5,277,020 of record NZ_JBSSDC010000001.1, read on the forward strand.
TGTCGGCCGCGCTGCTGGCGATCGACGAGAAGCGGCGTGCGGCGATCCTGGCTTCGGAGCAGGCGCAGGCACGGCGCAATGCAGCTTCGAAGGAAATCGGCGATGCCAAGAAGGCCAAGGACGAGGCGCGTGCGGCGAAGCTGATGGCTGAAGTCGCCGAGCTCAAGACCACGATGCCGGAGCTCGAAGCCGCCGCGAAAGCCGCCGACGAGGAGCTGACGAAAGAGCTGTCCGCGATCCCGAACATTCCGTTCGACGACGTGCCCGACGGCGTCGATGAGCACGGCAACGTCCAGCGCCACGTGTTCGGCAACAAGCGCAACTACGCATTCGCACCGAAGCTGCACGACGATCTCGGTACCGCGCTCGGCTACATGGATTTCGAGGCGGCGGCAAAACTCTCCGGCGCGCGCTTCGTCGTGCTGAAGAAGGGGCTTGCGAGGCTTGAACGTGCGATCGGCCAGTTCATGCTGGACGTGCACACCAATGAGCACGGTTACACCGAGATCAACCCGCCGCTGCTGGTGCGCAACGAGGTGATGTTCGGCACCGGACAATTACCGAAATTCGAAGATGATCAGTTCTGGGCAATCAAGGGCGAACTGCTCGCCTCGCCCGACCATGAGCGGCTGAAGACCGAGCGCCTCGGCCTGATCCCCACGGCTGAAGTCTCGCTCACCAATCTCGCGCGCGAGTCCATCCTCGACGAGAAGCAATTGCCGATGCGCCTCACCGCGCTGACGCCGTGCTTCCGCGCTGAGGCAGGCGCCGCGGGCCGCGATACGCGCGGCATGATCCGCCAGCACCAGTTCACCAAGGTCGAGCTGGTCTCCATCACCACGCCGGAGTCGAGCAAAGACGAGCTCGAGCGGATGTTGTCCTGCGCCGAGCAGGTGCTGCAGAAGCTCGACCTGCATTATCGCGTGATGACGCTCTGCGCAGGGGATATGGGCTTCTCGTCGCAAAAAACCTACGACATCGAGGTCTGGATGCCGGGGCAGGGCGACGGCGGCATGTTCCGCGAGATATCGAGCTGCTCGGTCTGCGGCGACTTCCAGGCGCGGCGCATGGATGCGCGCTCGCGCGGGCCTGACGGCAAGCCGCGCTTCGTGCACACGCTGAACGGCTCCGGCACCGCGGTCGGCCGCGCGCTGATCGCCGTGATGGAGACCTATCAGCAGGAGGATGGCTCGATCGCGGTCCCGGACGTGCTCCAGCCCTATATGGGCGGGCTGAAGGTGATCGGGCGCGACTAAAGCGTTTTCCCGCGAAGTGGGCACCGGTTCGCGTCCGAAAACGCGCATGACGAGAATCGCATTGCGAAGATCGGGCGGCCGGCTATCCTGCCGGCCCCTCAACGCGAACCCCACCGTTCATGGCCTTGCACCGCGACATCTTCTGGGTCGGCCGACAATGGGCGGTGACGGGTGCGGGGATTCAGGCCGTCGATCAGCGCCTCCGGGGCGTGCTCGACATCGAGATCGCGCGGCTCTGGGACGACGATCTCGTGCAGAGCCGGCGGGCCAAGCCCGGCGTCAACGCTGCGGATTTCGACAAGGCGCTGACGGTGGCGCGCGAGCGCTTTCCGCAGGCGCCGGGCGCAGACCCGTTCGTCGCGCAGCTGGAGGCGCTCGGCGTGATCGAGGCTCCCGTCGCGAATCCGGTCGTGCCGGCGATGCGGCTGCGTGCAGAAGGCCGCCTGGCGCGCTTCCTGCCGCAATGGCGCATTCGCCGCTAGAGCATGATCCGGAAAAGTGTAAAGCGGTTTTCCGAAAAGATCATGCTCAAACAATAACCTAAGGCGCGATGATGGTTCATCCCAATCTCAGCGTGCTTACCAGGCCGGGAACCTGCCGCTGGACCGCAATCGTCCGGTTTGCCTCATCGGCCCTGGCCGGATAAGACGGCTCAGACCCGTTTTCAGGAATCGAACCTCTCGCATGCGCATCCTCTGCACCAATGACGACGGCATCCACGCCCCTGGCCTCAAGGTCGTGGAGGAGATCGCGCGGGCCTTGTCCGACGATGTCTGGGTGGTCGCGCCCGAGCTCGACCAGTCCGGCGTGTCGCATTCGCTGTCGCTGAACGATCCCCTGCGCCTGCGCGAGGTCGGCCCGCGGCACTTTGCCGTGCGCGGCACGCCGACGGACTGCGTCATCATGGGCGCTCGCCATATCCTGGGTGCCAAGCTGCCCGATGTCGTGCTGTCCGGCGTCAACAAGGGCCGCAACGTCGCCGAGGACGTCGTCTATTCCGGCACCATTGCTGGTGCGTTGGAGGGCACCATCCTGGGGCTGCCGTCATTCGCATTGTCGCAGGAGTTCAGTGTCGAGACCCGCGAACGGCCGCCGTGGGACACCGCGCGCAAATTCGGACCCGACATCCTGCGCAAGGTGATCGCCGCCGGCGTTCCGAAGGACACCGTCATCAACATCAACTTCCCGTCCTGCGCGCCGGATGATGTGCTGGGCATCCGCGTCACGCGGCAAGGCAAGCGCAATCTCGGCTTTCTCAGGATCGACGAGCGCAGGGACGGCCGCGGCAATCCCTATTTCTGGATCGGCTTCGAACGCACCGCGATGCTCGACACGCCCGCCGACGGCACCGATCTCGCGGCGCTGCGCGAGCGCTACGTCTCGGTCACCCCGCTCAGGCTCGACCGCACCGACGAAGCATTTTCGGAAGAGCTGAGCCTCACGCTGAAATAGGACTAGCCGCCGCGAAGCGCGGCTTCGATGGTCTTGCCGAGCGCGTCGAGCTGAAACGGCTTTTGAAGCGCCGGCCGGTCGCGGTACTGTTCGGGCAGTCCGGAGGAGCCGTATCCGGTGGCGAAGATGAACGGGCAGCCCTTCGCCCTGATGACATCGGCGACCGGCGAGATGACCTTGCCGTTGACGTTGACGTCCAGAATGGCGAGGTCGAACTCGGTGGATTGCGCAAGCCGCATGGCCTCGGTGATGTCGCCCGCCTCGGCGGCAACCTTGTAACCGAGCTCCTCCAGCATGTCCGCGACCATCATTCTGATCATGACCTCGTCCTCGACGAGGAAAACAGAGCGGCCCGAAAGCCCTGTCGCAGTCATAGGTGAGTCCTTGCCCATTCTCGCGAACGTTCGCAGATAAAGATAAGCGACGCAATGCGCGTTTCGGCGAACCCAAACCTGCAAATGGCTTAGCGCGTTGATAGCGGATTGTGGTCAAATGCTGCGCCGAAAGGCTATCATGAGTTCCTGAGCCGGAACAAGATTCTCGTCTCGGGTTCTTGCGGTGCAGTACGGCGATCCGCCAGACGAGATCAGCAATAGCAGCAGCAATGACGTCCCATCAGCACCCGCCGGAGAAGATGATGTTTCAGCTGACGCTGAGGCGTCGGGGCATCAGCGATCAGGCCGTGCTGCGGACCATGGAGGAGGTGCCGCGCGAGCTTTTCGTCGACGAGGCCGATCGCGACGGTGCCTATCGCGACAGCGCGCTGCCGATCGCGTGCGGGCAGACCATCAGCCAGCCCTTCGTCGTCGCCTACATGACCGAGCAGCTCCAGCTCCAGAAGCAGCACCGGGTGCTCGAGATCGGCACTGGCTCCGGCTACCAGGCTGCCGTGCTGTCGCGGCTCGCCGGCCAGGTGCTGACCGTCGAGCGCTATCGCAAGCTCGCCGACACGGCACGCGTCCGGCTCGAAAAGCTCGATTGTCACAATGTCGAGGTGATGCTCGGCGACGGCCTCAATCTGCCTGCCAATATCGGTCCGTTCGATCGCATCATCGTCACCGCCGCGATGGAGCGGATTCCGGAGAATCTGGTCGAGCGGCTGGAGGTCGGGGGCATCCTGATCGCGCCCGTCGGTCCGCATCAGGGCGTGCAGACGCTCACCCGCCTGACCCGCAGCGAAACCGGGATCGAGCGCAAGGAACTCGTCGAGGTCCGCTTCGTGCCGGCGCTGCCCGGGGTGGCGCGGGAGCTGTAGAATCCCGGATTGGCTGTGCCGCCAACATCTTATTGGGAGGGTTAAGCCGTTATTTACTCGGCGCGTGTTTACTTAAAACACCAGTTCTGTTGCGTACGAGTGAGTAACCATGTCCGCTGTCGCCGAGTTGCTTTACTCGCGCCGCGTGCCGCAGGTCGCGGTGCTGGCGCTGATCTCCTTCAGCTTCGCAGGGTGCAGCGCCGACATGTCGTCGCGGCTATCCCAGACGAACTTCTCCAATCCCTTCGCGTCTGAGCAGACCGGTTCGGTGCAGCAGGCACCGCCGCCGCAGCGTGAGCTGCCGCAATATGCGCGGCCGCAGACGCAGCCCGGCTATTATCAGTCGCAGCCTTTGCCACCGCCGGCAGTGTCCGCGCCGCAATCCTATCCGGTAACGGGAGGTGGCGGAGTGTCCGGTGGCGGACGCGGCGTCAGCTCCTATGCGCCTCCGGCGCAGCCGCATCTCGACACCACGGCCACCGTGCCGCCGCGCTCGGTTGCGGCCGCCCAGCCGGCCGGCGGGACCAAGATCATCGTCGGCACCAGCGATACGCTCGACGTGCTCGCCAAGCGCTATCACGTCACGCCGCAGGCGATCCTTGCCGCCAACGGCTACAAGGGCCCGCGGGCGCTCTCGCCCGGCCAGCAGCTGATCATCCCGCATCCGGCGACGGCCGCCGCGCCCGCGCCGGCGATGGCTCCGGTCGCGGCGGCGCCTGCGGCGAAGCCGCTTGCGGCACCGTCGAGCACCCACTTCGTCAATGCCGGCGACACGCTCGCCAGCATCGCGCGCAAGAACCATATCTCGGCGGCTGAGCTCGCCCGTGCCAACGGCCTCGATCCGTCTGCAAAACTCAAGCTCGGCACCAAGCTGACCGTGCCCGGCGCCAAGACCGCGGCCGTCGCGGCGCCGGTTGCTGCGGCTCCGGTCGCGGCTGCTCCGGTGGCCGGAACGCTCCAGCCCGTGGCGGCTGCTCCGGCGCCCGCCACCAAGATGGCCGCTGCCGCCGCGCCCGTGCAGAGCGCGCGCCTGGCTCAGGCCACGGCCAATGTCGAAGAGAAGCCCGCCGAGACGCCGGCGAAGGCCGCGGAGGCCACTGGCGCGCTGCCGACCTTCCGCTGGCCGGTCCGCGGCAAGGTGGTCACGAGCTACGGCGCCAAGACCAATGGCAAGTCCAATGACGGCATCAATCTCGCGGTGCCCGAGGGGACGCCGGTCAAGGCGGCTGAAGACGGCGTCGTTGCCTATTCCGGCAACGAGCTCAAGGGTTACGGCAATCTGGTCCTGGTTCGGCACTCCAACGGCTACGTCACCGCATATGCCCATGCGAGTGAGCTGTTGGTGAAGCGCGGCGATACCATCAAGCGCGGCCAGGTCATTGCCAAGTCGGGTCAATCCGGGGAGGTGGCGTCGCCGCAGCTCCACTTCGAGATCCGCAAGGGATCGAGCCCGGTTGACCCGCTTCAATTCCTGAACGGGGCGTGAGGCGCGGGCCCGCTGAGCAGGGCCACGTCATCACCACATGCACACTGTCATCGCCCGGCTTGACCAAGCTTGACCGGGCGATCCAGTATTCCAGAGACGGCTGTTGAGCCGATAAGCCGCGGCGTACTGGATTCCTCGCCTGCGCGGGGAATGACAGTTGTGGGGTGTGGCTGCAGCTCCCGCTACTTCATCGTCAGCTTCACGCCGAGCCGTCCCGCCAGCTCCTGCACGAACTGCCAGGCGACGCGGCCCGAGCGGGAGCCGCGCGTGGTCGACCATTCTAGCGCCTCGCGCTCCAGCGCTTCGTCGTCGATCTCGATGCCGAAATGGCTGCAATAGCCGCGCACCATGGCGAGATATTCGTCCTGGCTGCAGCGGTGAAAGCCAAGCCAGAGGCCGAAGCGATCCGACAGCGAAACCTTCTCCTCGACCGCTTCGCCCGGATTGATCGCGGTCGACCGCTCGTTCTCGATCATCTCGCGCGCCAGCAGATGGCGGCGGTTGGAGGTGGCGTAGAGGATGACGTTCTCGGGCCGGCCTTCGATGCCGCCTTCGAGCACCGCCTTGAGCGACTTGTAGGACGCATCGTTGCCGTCGAAGGAGAGGTCGTCGCAGAACACGATGAAGCGGAACGAGGAGGCCCGCAGCTGCTCCATCAGCGCGGGCAGGCTTTCGATGTCCTCGCGGTGGATCTCGATCAGCTTCAGCCTGTCGGCCAGTTTGCGCTCCGCGTTGATGCTGGCATGCGCTGCCTTCACCAGCGACGACTTGCCCATGCCGCGCGCACCCCAGAGCAAGGCGTTATTGGCCGGCAGGCCATTGGCGAAGCGCTCGGTGTTCTCCATCAGGATGTCGCGCATCCGGTCGACGCCCTTCAGCAGGAACAGCTCGACGCGGCTGACCCTCGGCACGGCGGCAAGGCGCCCGTCGGGGTGCCAGACATAGGCATCCGCCCGTTCGAACGACTCGGCCTCGACCGCCAGCTTGCCCTGGGCGGAGAGGTGCGCCGCAATCGTCTCCAGCGCGCGGACGATGCGCTCCTGGGAGAGGTCCGGGGCTGTCTTGGCGATTGCTTTGAAGGCTGCCGTGGGGCGTTTTGCCGCGACGCGGGCGGGCTTGCTGGCAGGGGTGTGGGGGCCTTTGCCGGCCGGGCTTTTGTTGGGTTTTTTGGGCATGTCCGAAGTTCCTGAGAACGCAGCCTTATCGGGCCTCACGGCCCGCCGCAAGGTGGCCTAAAAGGGCGGTCTGGCAGCGTTGCAATTGGGGCAATGGCCGCTATAGTCCGCGCGAATTTGACCGAACCGGTCGCCTTTGAGGGCCTGACCGGCTTTCCCCCGTTCTCACGAGGATCGTCCGAATGCTGATTACCCCTGCGTATGCCCAGGCCGCGGGCGCCGGCGACACCAACAGCATGTTGATGTCGCTGCTGCCGTTCGCCCTCATCTTCGTGATCATGTACTTCCTGATTCTGCGTCCGCAGCAGAAGAAGGTGCGCGACCACGCCGAGCTTGTGAAGAACATCCGCCGCGGCGACACCGTCGTGACCTCGGGCGGCCTCGTCGGCAAGGTCACCAAGGTCGTCGACGACGACCAGATCGAGTTCGAGATTTCAGACGGCGTCCGCGTGCGGCAGATGCGCCAGATGATCTCGGGCGTGCGTGCCAAGGGCGAGCCGGCGAAAGAAAGCTCGAAGGAAAGCGCCAAGGACGACACCGCGGCGAAGTGAGCGCTTCACCGCGAGTCTCAAGTCTCCTGATCTGACAGGTCCAGTCGATGTTGTATTTCACGCGGTGGAAGGCGCTCGGGATTATCCTGACGGCGCTGATCGTGTGCCTCTGCGCGGTCCCCAACTTCTTCCCCGAGGCGCAGGTCAAGACCTGGCCCGCCTGGGCGCAACGCCGGCTCGTGCTCGGCCTCGACCTCCAGGGCGGCTCCTATCTGCTGCTTGAGGTCGACTCTGCCTATGTGAAGAAGGAGCGGCTGGACCAGATCCGCGACGACGTTCGCCGGACCCTGCGCGATGCCAAGATCGGCTTCACCGGCGGCGTCACCGTGCGCAACGATGCGGTCGAGGTTCGCATCACCAAGGAAACCGACGTGCAGCCGGCGCTTGCCAAGCTGCGCGAGCTGTCCCAGCCGCTGGGCGGCCTGATGGGATCCAGCGGTCAACGCGACCTCGAGGTGGCTGATGCCGGCGGCGTGATCCGCCTCAGCATCCCGCAGGCCGCGATGCTCGACCGCATGCGCAAGACCATCGAGCAGTCGATCCAGATCGTCGAGCGCCGCGTCAACGAGCTCGGCACCGTCGAGCCCGTCATCCAGCGCCAGGGCAACGACCGCATCCTGGTGCAGGTCCCCGGTCTCCAGGACCCGACGCGCCTGAAGGAGCTGCTGGGCAAGACCGCGAAGATGGAATTCCGCATGGTCGACACCTCCGTGCCGCCGGATCAGGCGCAGCAGGGCAGGTTGCCGCCGGAATCCGAGCTGCTCATGAGCGCATCGCCGCCGCCCACGCCCTACGTGGTCAAGAAGCAGGTGCTGGTCGCCGGCGGCGACCTGACCGACGCCCAGGCGAGCTTCGACCAGCGCACGGGCGAGCCGGTGGTCAGCTTCAAGTTCAACACCTCGGGCGCGCGCAAGTTCTCGCAGGCCACGACCGAGAATGTCGGACTGCCCTTCGCAATCGTGCTGGACAACAAGGTGATCTCGGCGCCCGTGATCCGCGAGCCCATCACTGGTGGCCAGGGCCAGATCTCCGGCAATTTCACGGTGCAATCGGCCAACGATCTCGCGATCCTCCTGCGCGCCGGCGCGCTGCCGGCGCCACTCACGGTGGTTGAGGAGCGCACCGTCGGTCCGGGCCTCGGCCAGGATTCGATCGAGAAGGGCGAGCTTGCGGCCTATGTCGGCTCGATCCTTGTCATCGTGTTCATGCTCGTGACCTACCGGCTCTTTGGCGTGTTCGCCAATATCGCAGTGGCCATCAACGTCGCCATGATCTTCGGCCTGTTGTCGCTGCTCAACGCCACACTGACGCTGCCCGGTATCGCCGGGATCGTGCTCACCGTCGGCATCGCGGTCGACTCCAACGTGCTGATTTACGAGCGCATCCGCGAGGAATTGCGGGGCGGACGCAACGCGATCTCGGCGATCGACGCCGGCTTCAAGCGGGCGCTGGCGACCATTCTCGATTCCAACATCACCACATTCATTGCCGCTGCAGTGCTGTTCTACATCGGCACCGGCCCGGTGCGCGGCTTTGCCGTGACGCTCGGCATCGGCATCATCACCACGGTGTTCACCGCCTTCACCCTGACCCGGCTGATCGTCGCCTGGTGGGTGCGGTGGAAGCGGCCGCAGAGCGTGCCGATCTAGGAGCCTGATCGTGACTCACACCGTTCTTATCGGGCTCGGCGTCCTCATTGCCATTCTCACCGTGGTGGCGGCCCTCGGCCTGCTGCCGTCGCTGCGCATTGTTCCGGACAATACGCATTTCGACTTCACGCGATTCCGCCGCATCAGCTTCCCGATCTCGGCGGCGCTGTCGATCGTCGCGATCACGCTGTTCTTCACCCATGGCCTGAACCTCGGCATCGACTTCAAGGGTGGCACGTTGCTGGAAGTGAAGGCGAAGTCCGGCACCGCCGACATCGCGGCGATGCGCACCACGCTCGACGCCCTCGGTCTCGGCGAAATTCAGTTGCAGCAGTTCGGCGGCCCCGAGAACGTCCTGATCCGTGTTGCGGAGCAGCCGGGTGGCGACGCCGCACAGCAGGCAGCCCTGCAGAAGCTTCGCGGTGCGCTCGGCGACAGCGTCGACATTCAGCGCACCGAGGTGCTCGGTCCGCGCGTGGCCGGCGAGCTCCTGGCCTACGGCATGCTCGGCCTGATGCTCGCGATCGTTGGGATCCTGATCTATCTCTGGTTCCGGTTCGAATGGCAGTTCGCGCTGGGCGCCATGATCGCCAACGTGCACGACATCGTGCTGACGATCGGCTTCATGTCGATCAGCCAGGTCGATTTCGACCTGACGAGCATCGCGGCGCTGCTGACGATTCTCGGCTATTCGCTCAACGACACCGTCGTCATCTACGATCGCATCCGCGAAATGCTGCGGCGCTACAAGAAGATGCCGATGCCGCAGCTGCTCAATGAGTCCATCAACTCGACGCTGTCGCGCTCGATCATCACCCACGTCACGGTGACGCTGGCACTGCTCGCGCTGCTGTTGTTCGGCGGCCACGCCATCCACAGCTTCACCGCGGTGATGATGTTCGGCGTGGTGCTGGTCGGCACCTACACCTCCATCTTCATTGCGGCCCCGATCCTGATCTACCTCGGCGTCGGCGAGCATCGCGAAGATGCGCCCGATACGGCTACGCCGGCGAAGAAAAGCAAGGCATGATCCGAACCTCATGCCCTCGCAGGAGTTTGCGAGGGCAGTAAGCCTTTTCGGACGAAGCTGATGGCCGGCGATCCCAACGCTCCGCATTTCCCGCGCTCGGCGCCGATCGATGCCTATGGCAAGGGCGGTTTCGCCTTTGCCGGCATGTCGCATCGGGGGTCGCTGCTCTGCCTGCCCGACGCGATCTGGGCCTGGGACGTGACGGACCCTCAGAAGATCGACCGCTATTCGCTGGATCGGGTCTTCACGGCCGCCAACAGCATCGACACGCTCCTGGTCGGCACCGGAACCGGGCTGTGGCTGCCGCCGCCGGAGCTGCGTCAGGCGCTCAAGGCGGTGAGGGTGGTGCTGGACACGATGCAGACCGGCCCCGCCGTGAGGACCTACAACATCATGATCGGCGAACGGCGGCGGGTTGCCGCTGCGCTGATCGCCGTACCATGAGCAGTCCGGCGCCGGCGCCCGACTCCGTTGCCTACTGCGCCGATCTCGTGCGCAGCCACGACTTTCCGCGTTACGCCGCGACCCTGTTCGTGCCAGCCGCCGAGCGCCGTGCGTTGTTGGCGCTGTATGCCTTCAACGTCGAGATCGTCCGCGTCCGCGACCAGGTGAGCCAGCCCTTGCCCGGTGAGATCCGCCTGCAATGGTGGACAGATATGCTGTCAGGCCATGTCCATGGCAGCGCCGAGGGCAATCCCGTGGCAGCCGAACTGCTGCGCGCTGTCAGGGATTTCGACCTGCCGGTCGAGCCGCTGTCGCTGCTTGCCGAGGAGCACCAGTTCGATCTCTACAACGACCCGATGCCGACCATGGCCGCACTGGAGGGGTATCTGGCGGCGACCTCGTCGGCGCTGTTCGGTCTGGCGGCTCGGGTTTTGGGACCGACGTCGGAGGCGGTCGAGCATATCGCCCGCCATGCCGGGCTGGCGCAGGGCATCGTGCAGGTCATCGCCAACTTGCCGCGCCATGCCGCGCATCGGCAGTTGTTCCTGCCGCAGCAGGTGATGGAGAGGCACAATTGCAGCATGGAAGATGTCTTCGCCGGCAAGGAGACATCCAATCTCCATGCAGTGCTGGAGCAGCTTGCGGCTGAAGCCCGGCAGCATATGACGGCGGCTTCGTCGCTGCTGGCGCAGGTGACGCCGTCGGTGCGGCCGGCGTTTCTGCCGCTGAGCCAGGCGCGGGCCGATCTCAAGCGCCTGTCGCGTCCGGGACGAAACCCGTTTACGCTGCAGCCGTCGTCGCGGCTGCGCACGCTCTGGACACTGTGGCGCGCCTCGCGATCGCGTGAATTTACCAAATAGAGGCTGGCTTATCGCCTGGGCCGGCCAAATGCTCTATGCTGGCCTATGGCTGACTTGTCCCAAACCACGTCCGATCTCAGCGGCTTTCCGGTCGCACCGAGTGACATTCATGCCGCCACCGAGACGATCCGGGGGGCCGTCGTCGAGACGCCCTGTAGCCATAGCCGCACGCTGAGCAATATCTGCGGCTGCGACATCTGGCTCAAATTCGAGAACCTCCAGTTCACCTCCTCGTTCAAGGAGCGCGGCGCGCTCAATAGGCTCACCGCGCTGACGCCGGAAGAGCGCGCGCGAGGCGTGATCGCGATGTCCGCGGGCAACCACGCGCAGGGCGTCGCCTACCACGCCAGGCGGCTCGGCATTCCCGCCACCATCGTCATGCCGATCGGGACGCCCATGGTGAAGATCGAGAACACCAGGCATCACGGCGCTGAGGTGGTGGTCACGGGCGCGACGCTGGAAGAGGCGGCCGCCTTTGCGCGCAGCCACGGTGAAGCGCACGGCATGATCTTCGTCCATCCTTACGACGATCCGCTCGTCATCGCCGGGCAGGGCACGATCGGGCTGGAAATGCTCAAGGCGGTGCCGGAGCTCGATACGCTGGTCGTCCCGATCGGCGGCGGCGGTTTGATCAGCGGCATTGCCATTGCCGCGAAGTCGATCAAGCCGTCGCTGCGGATATTGGGCGTCGAGGCCTGGCTCTATCCCTCGATGTACAACGCCATCCATGACGGCAATCTGCCGGCGCGCGGCGACACGCTCGCCGAGGGCATCGCGGTGAAATCGCCGGGCAAGATCACCACCGAAATCGTCCGCCGCCTCGTCGACGACATTGCGCTCGTTAACGAAGCCGAGCTCGAGCGCGCGGTCGCGACCCTGATCTCGATCGAGAAGACCGTCGTCGAGGGTGCCGGCGCTGCCGGCCTGGCCGCGTTGATGTCCGATCCATCCCGCTTTGCCGGCCAGAAGGTCGGCCTGGTCCTGAGCGGCGGCAACATCGACACGCGGCTGATCGCCTCCGTCCTCACGCGCGAGCTGGCGCGCGAAGGGCGGCTGACTCAGCTCTCGCTCGATATCCCTGATAGGCCGGGGCAACTCGCAGCCGTGGCGGCGCTGCTGGCCGAGGCCGGCGCCAACATCATCGAGGTCTCGCACCAGCGGACCTTCTCCGATCTGCCGGCCAAGGCGACGCTGCTGCAGCTGGTCATCGAGACCCGCGATAGCGCGCATCTCGACGAGGTCATGGCGAGGCTCAGCGCATCTGGTCTGAGCGCGCGCTGCACTTGAGCGTGCGCTACACTATCGCGGCGCCAAACCCGCGAGGTGACCGATCAGCCGGTCGATCTCCGCTTCCGTGTTGTAGTAGTGCGGGGAGGCCCGCACGAGCGGCGGCAGCGCGCGGAGTTCGGCGTCGATACGGGTGCTCGACGGATCCGAAGCGCCGATGGTGATGCCCGAATCAGCGGCGCTGCTGACAACGGCGTCGGCGTCGTATCCATCCATCGTGAAGCTGACGATGGCGCCCGGCGTGCGGCCGAGGTCGCGAATGGTGATGCCGCGAATGGAGGCGAGGCCGCTGCGAAGGCGGCCCGCGAGCAGGCGGCAGCGGTGCTCGATGGGACCCATGCCGATATCAAGCGCATAATCGACGGCGGCGCCGAGCCCGAGCCGGGCCGCGTAATTGTTCTCCCAGGTCTCAAAGCGGCGCGCATCGTCGCGGAGCCGATATTCATCGCGCGAGGCCCAAGGCGCCGCGAAATGGTCGATCATGGGCGGTTCGAGCTGTCGCAGCAGCGCGCGGCGGACGTAGAGAAAGCCCGTGCCGCGCGGGCCGCGCAGGAACTTGCGCCCAGTCGCCGACAGCATGTCACAGCCGATGGCGTCGACGTCGACCGCCATCTGTCCGACCGCCTGGCACGCGTCGAGCAGGTAGGGAATGCCATGCGCCCGCGCGATCTTGCCGATTGCTGCGGCGGGATTGACCAGCCCGCCATTGGTCGGAACCCAGGTGACGGCGATGAGTTTTACCCGCTCATCGATCATGCGTTCGAGTGCGTGCACATCGAGCTCGCCGCTGGCATCGCTCGGCACGACGTCGATCGTTGCGCCGGTTCGTTTCGCGACCTGAAGAAACGCGACATAATTGGCGGCGTATTCCGCCTCGGCTGTCAGGATGCGGTCGCCCTTGCGGAACGAAAGCGCGTAGAACGCCATCTGCCAGGCAACCGTCGCGTTCTCCACGAGCGCGATCTCGTCGGGGGCGGCATTCAGCAGGCGCGCGACCGAGCCATAGACCGCTTGAAGTCGATCGGACTCATGGTCGGCGGCCGCATAGCCCCCTATCTCGCTCTCAAGATCGATATGCTGTTTCATCGCCGCGGCAACGGCCGTTGGCATGAGAGCAGCGCCGGCGTTATGGAGATAGGCGAGCCGAGCGGCGGCCGGTGTGTCGGCTCGTATTTGGTCGATGTCGATCACGTGAAAACCTCTGCCGTCGGGTTTCCAGAGTTAGACACAATGACGCATGCGAGCAAGATCGGGCAACCGGATGTTGCGGCTGGAGGATGCAGAGCCGGATGCCTATGCTCACAGGGAGCGTGATTTGGTACGGAACGACTGAAGGGGATTCTGATGGCCAAGAACACGATTTGCCTCTGGTACGACAAGGATGCTGAAGCGGCTGCCCGCTTCTATGCGGAGACGTTTCCCGACAGCGCGGTGACCGCCGTCCACCGCGCGCCAGGCGACTACCCGACTGGCAAGGCGGGCGATGTGCTCACCGTCGAGTTCACGGTGGCGGGCGTCGCCTGTCTCGGCCTCAACGGCGGTCCCATTTTCAGGCACAATGAGGCCTTCTCGTTCCAGATCGCCACCGATGACCAGGCGGAGACCGACCGGTACTGGAACGCCATCGTGGGCAATGGCGGACAGGCGAGCGCGTGCGGCTGGTGCAAGGACAGATGGGGCGTATCGTGGCAGATCACGCCGCGCGTGCTGACGGAGGCGCTGGCGGCCGGTGGCCTTGAGGCCAAACGCGCGTTCGAAGCGATGATGGAGATGACGAAAATAGACGTCGCCGCAATCGAGGCAGCGCGGCGGGGCTGACGTGGACCTGCAGGCGCACCGAGCTGCGCACGCCTGACGCTCATGCCGTGCGACCGAGCCTCGCCTCGATCTCCTGGCGCAGCGCCGCAAAGTCAATCGGTTTGGTCAACAGATCAGTCGCGCCACTGTCCAGCGCTCTGCGCTTGGTTTCGATATCACCGTAAGCCGTAATCATGATCACAGGGACGTCGGGCCGAGCCGCACGCACAATCGGCAACATCTCGAGCCCGCTCATGCCGGGCATGTTGATGTCTGAAAGGATCAGTATGAGCGTCGCATCCCGGAACTCCATGGCGCGCTTTAGCGCCATCGGCGCCGAAGATGCAAATTCCATCAGAAAACGGCCGGCGCGCAGATCGCGTCGGAATTGCTGGCGAAACAGCACCTCGACGTCCGGCTCGTCGTCAACCACCAAAATGTACACGCTCACCCCTTGTCTCCGGACTGCGTTGTGCTGGCCGCAGTGCGTGGCAGCGTGATGATGAATTCCGTAAAGGCGCCTGGCTCGGTCTCGAAATCGATGCTGCCGCCGTGCTGTTTCACGATAATGTCGTGACATATCGACAGGCCGAGCCCGGTTCCTTCGCCGACCGGCTTGGTCGTGAAGAATGGACTGAATATATTCTCCCTCACCTCGGCCGGGATTCCGGTGCCATTGTCGCGAATGCGGATTTCCACGGCGCGGTCGAGACCCTTTGTTGTCGCACTAAGAACGGGCTCGAACCCATCGCCGGCGACCTCCTTGCGTTTCATGGCCGCATAGAAGCCGTTTGAGATCAGATTGAGCAAGACCCGTGTGATTTCCTGCGGGTACACGCCGACAATCCCCGCACAGGGATCAAGCTTTCGCTCAAGCGTAATGTGAAAATCCGGCCTTTCCGCGCGCGCGCCGTGATAGGCCAGATTGAGGCCTTCCTCGACGATCCCGTTGATGTCGGCGGCGCGGCGCTCGCCAGAACCCTGTCGCGAATGCTGCAGCATATTCTTCACGATGGAATCGGCGCGTGCGCCGTGCTGCACGATCCTTGCGAGGTTGGCCTGGAGCACCTGCGTGAGTTCGTCGATCTCCTGCCTGACCGCCTCGTCCAACTCGGTCGCACGCAGCTTCTCGTTCAGCTCGCCGATCAATTCCGACGAGAGCGATGAGAAGTTGTTGACGAAATTGAGCGGGTTCTTGATTTCATGGGCGATGCCTGCGGTTAGCTGGCCAAGTGAGGCGAGCTTTTCGGTCTGGATCAGACGATCCTGTGTCGCGCGCAGCTCTTCGAGAGACTGCGAGAGCTCCTTTGTGCGTTTTCGCAATTCATTCAACAGACGAGCGTTCTCGATCGCGATGACGGCCTGATTCGCGAAATTGGCAACCAACGCGATTTGCTTCGAAGTGAATGGCTTCACTTCCTGACGGAAAATCGTGATGGTCCCGATGAGCTCGTCTTCCTTGAGCATGGGCACGATGACAAGGGTTCTTGCTCCGGCAAGGTTGGCGAGCGCGCGGACGTTGGGATTGCCTTCAATGTAAGGCGGCTGGCTCCGGATGTCCTCGATGTGCACGGGCTGATGAGTCTTCTCCACCGTGCCGAGACCGCTGCCGGGATGCGGGCGAATGCTCTGGTACAGGCGGGTATCAACATAGGCCTGCGGCGCGTTGTAGAGTGCAACCGTGCGGAAGCCGCCTTCCTCATAGAGGTTCATGGTGCCAAATCGAGCTCCGCAGACGCGGGTCGCTTTCTCAAGCATCTTGTCAAAGACCGGCTCCAACTCGCCGGCGGACGAGCTGATCGTCGCCAAAACTTCCGCAGTCGCGGTCTGCTGCTCGAGCGATTCCGTCAGTTCGCGCGTGCGCTCCCGTACCTCTTCGAACAGCCGGACATTGCCGATCGCGATCACGGCCTGATCGGCGAAGGTCTGAAGCAGCGCAATCTGCTTGGCGTTGAACGGATTGACCTCGGTGCGTCGAAGGGTGATGGCGCCAATTCCTTCGCCTTCGCGCAACAGCGGTACACTGAGGATGGTCCGCACGCCGTCATCGCGCCTGAGTTCTCTTCCATCAGGAAATTCATCGCCTTCCGGCGAGGTGATGTCCCCCACCTGGATCGGAGACCGGTCGAGAATCGAGCGACCGGCTGTCCACTTGCGATTGATGGGCCACGTTGCGCGGGAGGGCACTATCGGGCCGTGATGTGCAACCAGTTGAAGTTGGTCGTCCCTTCTCAGGCGAAGTACCGCATCGGAGCTTTCGCAGAGCTCACAGGCGCTTTCGACAATCGCAGTCAAGACCGGATCGATCTCGGTCGGCGAGGACGCGATGACTTTCAAAATGCTGGCGCTGCCGGTTTGGTATGTCAGTGCGTCCTGCAAGTCACGGCTCGTGGCTTGCACTTCCTCGAAGAGACGCACGTTCTCGATGGCAATGACCGCCTGATCGGCAAACGTCGAAACCAGCTCGACCTGTTTCTCGGAAAAGGATTGAACCATTGTGCGGCCCAGGAACAACACTCCGATCGGCTCGTCTTCGCGCATCATCGGCACGCCGAGCAGCGTGCGATAGCCTGCGGCCTTCTGCATGTCCATGTAGGCATATTCGGGATCAGCCAGCACATCGGGGATTTGAACGGACCGCTGTTCGAGGAGAACCCGGCCGATCAGACTGCCTCTGCCGGGCTGAAGCCGGTGGACGTCGGCGACCTTGACCCAATCCACACGAAAATTGTAGCCGGTGGCATGATAGAAGCCGCGCTCGTCTTTGCGCGCAATGGCCGCCATATCCGCATTACATAGGCGCGCTGCGGATTCCGTCAGCGTATCGAGCACCTTCTGAAGGTCGAAGGCGGAACGGCTGATGACCTTCAGCACGTCTGCAGTCGCTGTCTGCTGCTGCAATGACTCGCTCAAGTCATTGGTCCGTTGGCGAAGTTCATCAAACAGGCGCACATTTTCGATCGCGATGACTGCCTGGTCGGCGAAGGTGGTGACGAGCTCGATTTGCTTCTCGGTGAAGTGCTCCGTGCGTTGGCGCGCGAGCACAATTGTCCCAATCGGTTCATTCTGGCGCAGCAGCGGTACACAAAGCGCTGTATGCTGGCCGCCGAGGCTCGTCGCCTCCTGCAGCGTATACTCTGGGTCGGAGGCGACATCGAAGATCTGGACCGGACGCTTTTCCATCACCGCCCGCCCCGTGATCGTGCCGCGCCCCGGGGCGATGGGGTGGTTCTTGATGAACTCGATGTACTCTGCGGAGTAACCAACCGCTGCTCCGGCGCGGTAGAGATCGCCTTCGCGCCGCATGATGAAAGCCATCTCGGCGTTGCACAAGCGCGCCGCGGTCTGAACGAGTGTATCGAGCACCGGCTGCAGATCGAAGGTCGAGCGGTTGATCGTTTTGAGAACGTCTCCGACCGCGGTCTGCTGCTGAAGCGATTCAGTCAAGTCGTTTGTACGCTGCTGTACATCGCCGAACAGCTTCGCATTGTCTATGGCGATGACGGCTTGCTCCGCAAAGGTCCGCAGCAGCTGCTTGTCGTGCTCGGCAAAGTTGCCCGGCTGGGGACGCGTGACGCTGATCATGCCGATTGCTGTTCCGCCCTTCATGATCGGTGCGAATAGCATCGCGCGGAAACCGCGCAATCTGGCGACGTCTCGGATCTGCAGTTCGGAGGCGGCCTCGGTGTCGGGGACGGGGACAACCTTTCTCGAACGAGGCGAGTTGGAAGCTTGGAAAGTCCGCAATGGGCCGCGGAAACATCTGCGTTAGATGTGCATCTGCGACAGCATTGGTGCGGGTGAACGCGGCAAGGTGCGCAATTCCGTCGACGAAACGGAATACTGTGGTGGAAAAGCCCCCAATCAACCGGTTGGCGCTGGTGGCGATTGCGTCGAACACCGGCTGCACGTCAGAGGAAGACGTCGCGATCACTTTCAGGACGTCGGCAGTCGCGTTCTCCCGATCGTGCGCGGCGCGCAACTCGGCCAATAGCCGGGCGTTCTCCTGCTTCAAATCTGCCACCACGTCCTGGGAGAGCGCGGGCATCGGAAACCTAATCCATATCGCCGAATGCGTTGCAGCATTGGGTCAAAATATGCGGCAGTTTCGACTGGATTATTTCACTTCGGAACGCGTTCGGCCAGCCCTATTGCAAGTTGCGCCGACAGGCTCCGCACGTCTCCGCGGCGATTGCAGGGCGGGCCTGCTGGAATGTCGGCAATCAAGACGGTGCGCGAGCGCGGAGTTCGCCTCAGATGCAGAGGCTGAGCAGCTTGATGTGACAGTTGCTCGGCTTCGGCTTGCTGGCAGGCGCCGCCTCGCGCTTCACAGCAACCAGCGGCTCACCGTCCTTTTTCTTACCCTTACCCTTACCCTTGCCCTTCGGCTCGTAGTCGCCAGCGATCACCATGGCCCAATAGGTGCGTTTGCCGCTGGCGTTCTTGGCGCTCGCAATGCCGACACGGGAGGCGTTGCGCAGCAAGAGGTTCTTGCGGTGCCCGGACGAGTCGATCCATTGGCCCAACGTCTTCTCGAAACTGTCGTAGCCGTAAGCGATGTTCTCGGCGGCGCGGCCCGCGCCAGCGGGTGCGACACGGCGGTTGAACGGACCGAGTGCATCGTGGCTGAGGTCATCCTTCACCGCCATCGCGCGGGCCTGATCCATGGCGATGCGGTCGAGGGTGGCGTCGCGGACGACGCGGGCCTCACCATGCTTGAGGCGGAAGCTCGAGATCAGCTCTGCCGGCGAGTCGGCCAGCGCGGGATCGCCCGCCAGCAGCACAAGGCCAGCGATTATCCCGCCAACCACACGATGCATCATCGTCACCCGAGCGCCCATGATCTCTGCCAACCCTGCGTTGTCCAAGCGCTTCTCGACCGCCAATGTGGAAGCTTCAAGGCGCAGATCCCGCGTTAGCTCGTTGGCAGCTTCGCCTCGAAGTTGAAGCGGTCGCGCAGGTTCTTGCGCTGCTCCAGGATGTCCTTGAGGAAGGCGCGGTCCTGTTCGTTCTTCATCATCGGCTCGATCAGGTCGAGCTGGTTCATGGCGACCAGTTGCAGGACCTCGGTCCGCGGCTTGCCGCTGGTGTTTCGTGGCAGGGCGTGCACGACCTGGATGTGCTCGGGCGGCTTCGGCCCCTTGGCGGCGACAAGCTCGCTGCGGAGCTGGCCTTCGAGCGCGGCCTGATCGGCTTCGACGAAGGCATAAAGCCCGACGCCGGAGCGGCGGTCGGCAAAGGCGACGATGGCGGCGTCGCGCACGGCGGGATTCCGGCGGATCAGTTCGGTCAGCACCGGAGCGTCGTTGACGAGCCGGCGACCACCGCCCTCGCGGTCGGTGAAATTGAACAGGCCGCGGGTGATGGCGCGATAGACCTTCTTGCCGGTGGCAAGCCATAGGCTCGCGGCGAACGACTTCCTCGCCAGGATCTTTCGCTCCCGTGGCGTCAGCGCCTCCGGTGCGTAGGAGCGCTTGTGCTTGAGCAGATGCCGCAGGTCCTCATAGGCAAGGATGCGATAGAGCCGGCCGCGGCGGTTAAAGCGTGCGGCGAGCTGGAAATCGGTCACGTAGGCCCGGCCGTCGCGGCCGACCAGCCAGTTCTGCTCCTTGGCGAGATCGTTGTGGCAGATGCCGGCACGGCGCAGCCGGCGCAGCACGGCTTTGGCAGAGCGGAAATAGGAGAGATCGTCATGCGGCTTGGCCAGATGCAGCGCGACGCCGTCGACGAAGCCGCGCACCAGAGCGCGGCGTCCGGCCCACAGCAGCTCGGGACCGACGTTGAGGCCTTTGGCGCGCACCAGCGCGTGCTTCTCGCGGGCGAACAGATGGCGCGCCAGGAGGAACGACCACCATGGCACCTCGTCGAGCCGGCGCAGCACCGCGTCGATCTCGCCGCTCTCGCCGCGGAAGCGGCCGCGCTCGACAGTCGAGAACACGTCGCGCTTGAGCAGCACGCCTTCGGTCCAGCGCGCCGACAGCTCTGCGGCGTCGTCTTTGGGGAGGCTCATCGAAAACTCACGCGGCGGCGGCAATGCGCAGGTGATCGGCGATCCAGCGATCGAGATCAGCGAGCGCTCGTGCGCTCAGCGCCTGCTTCTTGGCTACTGTTTTCTCGTTGCCGCGTAACCGCGTGCCGTCGGGCTTCTTGGTCGGCACCGTCGCGAGCGGCGGGAACAGGCCGAAATTGATGTTCATCGGCTGGAACGAGCGCGTGCCCGGCTCGATGATCTCGATATGGCCGCCGGTGATGTGGCCGAGCAGCGATCCGAGCGCGGTCGTGCCCGGCGGGCTGACAAGCGTCTCGCCGCGCGCGTCCGCGGCCGCATAGAGACCGGCGATCAAGCCGACGCTGGCGGACTCCACATAGCCCTCGCAGCCGGTCATCTGGCCGGCGAAGCGCAGCCGCGGCTGTGCGCGCAGGCGCAACTGCCCATCGAGCAGCTTTGGCGAGTTGAGGAAGGTGTTGCGATGCAGGCCGCCGAGGCGGGCGAACTCGGCCTTCTCCAGCCCGGGGATGGTGCGGAAGATGCGCTGCTGCTCGCCGTATTTCAGCTTCGTCTGGAAGCCGACAATGTTGTAGAGGGTGCCGAGCTTGTTGTCCTGGCGCAGCTGCACGATCGCATAGGCCTTCGTGGCGGGATCGTGCGGATTGGTGAGACCGACCGGCTTCATCGGGCCGTGGCGCAGTGTCTCGGGACCGCGCTCCGCCATCACTTCGATCGGCAGGCAGCCGTCGAAATAGGGCGTATTGGTCTCCCATTCCTTGAATTCGGTCTTCTCGCCTGACATCAGCGCGGCGACGAAGCCGTCATACTGCTCCTTGGTCATGGGGCAGTTGATGTAGTCGGCGCCGTTGCCGCCGGGACCGACCTTGTCGTAGCGCGATTGGAACCAGGCCACCGACATGTCGATGGACTCGCGATGCACGATCGGCGCGATCGCGTCGAAGAAGGAGAGCGCGTTCTCGTCGGTCAATTCGCGGATGGCGTCAGCAAGCGGCGCAGAGGTGAGGGGGCCGGTTGCAACGATCACGTTGCTCCAGTCCGCGGGCGGAAGGCCGTCGACCTCGCCACGTGCGATCTCGATCAGGGGATGGTCATTCAGCGCCTTGGTGACGGCCGCAGAGAAGCCGTCGCGGTCGACTGCGAGTGCGCCGCCGGCGGGCACCTGGTTGGCATCGGCCGCGCGCATGATCAGCGAGTCGAGCCGGCGCATCTCCGCGTGCAAGAGGCCGACGGCATTGTTGGCGGCGTCGTCCGAGCGGAACGAATTCGAGCAGACGAGCTCGGCGAGCCCGTCGGTGCGGTGCGCCTCAGTCATGCGGTTCGGCCGCATCTCATGCAGCACCACGGGCACGCCGGCTTTTGCGACCTGCCAGGCGGCTTCGGAACCGGCGAGGCCGGCGCCGATCACGTGCACGATGTTGGATTGGGGTCCTGTCATGGGCGGACAGGTAGCGCTTTTCGGCGGAGAGTGGAATCGCCGAGATCGAGTTTTCTGCCATCAGATACGACAACGCCCGCACAAGGCGGGCGCTATCGGTTCGTCCGGTGGAGGGCTGAACGGTATCAGCCCTGGTACTGGCCGGCGGCAACGCGCGGGATGTCCGAGCGATCGAGGCCGATGTCGGCCAGTTCGCGATCGCTGAGCTGGGACAGCTCGGCAACATTGCGCTGATAGTCCCGGAAGGCCTGGATCATGCGGATGAGCGAGAGCAGCATTGGTAGTCTCCTGTAGTTCGATTCAGCCCTTGCCCGGGCCTCATCGTTGAAGTGAATATAGGTGAGAGTGGTGCACTGCGAAAGTTCCTATGTTGCGATGCAGCTAGGCGCTGAGTGCATAGCATAGGTAAGACACGCTTAACCCTTTGGCAGTCGGTCTCGATGTGTGGGCAAATCCGGCGGATCCAGCGGATAAAGATCCGTGGAATCACGGTGTTAACTCAAATCGAGCGGTGTCGATCACCATCGAGATATATTGCCGATGGGTGCATCCGACATGGGATCTATCAGCATCTAAACTCAAGTCTTGCCTGCGTGATTCGCATGGGGAGAGGAATCCTATAAATGAATAAATATTCAGTCTTAAGCAAAAGTGGCCGCTCATGTCTGGCGTGACCTTTGACGGTCAGTCAGCCCAATCGCAGCGAGCTACATAGACAGTTACGTCACCGCCTCCGGAGAGGCTGGTTGCCGGGTGATCCGCCCAGCGGGCCTAGGGGGCGCGAGCCAGCTGAGCGGCAAAATAGGCGACGGTCTTGGAATAGACCTCGCTCCTGTTCCACTGCTGGAGCACCGTAAAATTCGGACCGCCTGGCTGCCAATCCTTGCCTCGCTGCCAGCCATAGCCGGCGAGATAGTTGGCCGTGGAGGCGAGCACGTCGGGCGCGTTATGCAGGAGATCGCGCTTGCCATTGCCGTCGAAATCGACGGCGTATTTCATCCAGGACGACGGCATGAACTGAGTCTGGCCGAGTTCGCCGGCCCAGGCGCCTTTCATGTCGGCAGGCGCAAGATCGCCGCGCTGGACGATGCGCAGCGCATCCAACAGCTCGGCGCGAAACTGCTCGGAGCGGCGGCAGTCGTAAGCAAGCGTTGCCAGCGAGCGGATCGTTGCGAACTTGCCGGTGTTGACGCCGAAATCGGTCTCCAGACCCCAGATCGCGACCAAGACCTCGCCGGGCACGCCATAGGCCTGCTCGATGCGCGACAGCACGGAGCCGTATTGCTTCATCATGTTGGAGCCGCGCTGCATGCGTGGCGGCACCATGCGGCCGGAAAACTCCTCGAAGGTCTGGCTGAAGACCTTTTGCGAGCGGTCGCGGTTGAGCACGCTCTGATCGAGCGTCACGCCGGCAAGCCCGGCAGCGATGGCCTGCTGCGAGATGCCTTTCGCCGCGGCGTCGGTTCTGAAATCCGCAAGCCAGGCGTCGAAATTGCCCGAGCCGCAGGCAGCCGCGGCAAGCGCTGGCTGGGCGGACAGGATTGACACGGAGAGGGCGAAGGCTGCGAGAGCGAGACGAGAAATCGTCGGGGTCATTCGGGTAAATGAATTCCGTGAAGCGATCTGACCGGCGGGGGCAATCTCGGTCGGAACCGCGGCCAAAGCAAGGCGCGCAACAGGTCGCGATCCTGCCCGGGCCAGGGCAGGATCGCATGTCACGATATCGTCAGACGTCCGTCCGGTTTCGCCAAGGGAAGAGGTTGGCCGGGAAGTCGGCGGCCGGCTTGCGCGGACGATGCGGCGGAGGCGGCACCGGACGTGCCCCGGGCTCCGACATGATCACCTTGCGGTAGAGGTGCCACGTGGCGTGCCCAAGCAGGGGGATCACCACGGCGAGGCCGAGGAAGGCCGGTATCGTGCCGAGCGCGAGCAGTATCGCCACGGTCAGGCCCCAGGCCGCCATCGGCACTGGATTTCTTGCGACAACGCGCAGCGAAGTCACCATCGACTCGAACGCGCCGGCATGACGGTCGAGCATCAAGGGGAACGACACGACGCTGATGCAAAGCGCGGCGAGTGCGAACAGGAAGCCGGTGCCGCAGCCGACCACGATCAACCACCAGCCTTGCTGCGTCGTGAGCACGCGCATCATGAAGTCCGAGAATCCGGTGACGCCCTCGTAACCGAACGCCGCGATATAGATCGCCTGCGCGGTCGCAACCCAAGTGACGAACAAGGCGAGCAGCAACGTGCCGAGGCCGAGCATCGCACCGAACGAAGGCGAGCGCAGCACCTCCATGGCATCCCAGGCGCTGGCCGGTTCATAGCGCTCGCGCCGGCTGGAGAGCTCATAGAGCCCGAGCGCTGCGAAGGGCCCGATCAGCGCGAAGCCGGCAGCCAGCGGAAACAACAGCGGCAGCACCGAATAGCCCATTACCACGCGGGCGAGCACGAGGCCGAGCACCGGGTAGATCACGCAAAGGATGATGGCGTGGCTCGGAACGGCCTTGAAGTCTTCCCAGCCGCGCCTGAGCGCGTCGTGCAGATCGGACAATTGGATGGTTCGGATCACCGGTCCAGCCGCATCCGAGGGCTGGGCCATCGTGGGGACATTGCCC
Source organism: Bradyrhizobium sp. USDA 4354 (assembly GCF_054060315.1). Classification (NCBI taxonomy): domain Bacteria; kingdom Pseudomonadati; phylum Pseudomonadota; class Alphaproteobacteria; order Hyphomicrobiales; family Nitrobacteraceae; genus Bradyrhizobium; species Bradyrhizobium sp. USDA 4354. Next base: position 5,301,325 of record NZ_JBSSDC010000001.1, read on the forward strand.
TGGTAGAGTGTGGCCATGGTCGCTAGCTCCCTTGCCAGGCGGCCGAGTCCGGCGCCAGCAAACGGCGCAAGCGGCCGCCATTCTCTGAAATCTCGCTATCCCGACCAGAGGCGAATTCCGGATGGCATCGCGAGCTGAATGGCAAGCATACTCCCGAGTCCGAGTCCTGTCCCTTACCCGTTGGTGAAATTCGATGCCGCGGCGCAACCACAACGACGTCATTCTGTCGTCATTTCGCCTCAGATAAGCTGATGCTGCTGGTCGTTCGCGAACTTCGCGGGCGCGACGCAGTAACTTCGTCTATAAGTGACACTCAAGGCCCTTCCAACGGATTCCTTTTCGGGGAGCAGACATGAGCATTTTCGGGAAAATCATGAGCGCGATCTTCGGCAGCCAGCCGGCCTCCGCCGCGCCCGCCGGTGGCGCGACTTCGCCCGGCGCGCCCGCAGGGTCGCCAGGCGCTTCGGCGCCGGCCGCTACGCCCATGGCCGCGGTCGACGTGGCGGCGATCGTCGACAAGGCGGCAGCCGCACATAAGGGCGAGAAGCTGGAATGGCGTACCTCGATCGTCGACCTCATGAAGGCGCTCGACATCGATTCCAGCCTTGCTGCGCGCAAGGATCTCGCCAAGGAGCTGGGCTACAGCGGCGACATGAACGACTCGGCCAGCATGAATGTCTGGCTGCACAAGCAGGTGATGTCCAAGCTCGCCGCCAACGGCGGCAAGCTGCCGCCGGAGATCAAGCACTGATCCGCCCTGGGTCGTGCCGCAGGGGCCCGCGGTCTCGCGGGCCCTTTTCCTATCAGGCGACCAAATCCGCTTCCTCCGGGTGCCTGTCGAGATAGTCGGCGACGAAGCCGCAGCCAGCGATCACCTTCCTGCCGTCGCGCCGGATCAGGTCCAGGGCGCCCTTGACCAGCTCGGAGCCGATGCCGCGGCCGCGCAGGGCGCGCGGTGTCTCCGTGTGGGTGATGATCACGGCGGACGGCGTCAGCCGGTAATTAGCGAAAGCGATGTCGCTGCCGACATCGAGCTCGAAGCGGCTCCTATCCTTGTTGTCGCGTACCGAAACCGCCATGCGGGATCCTTCCGAAATGCAGATTGCCTCCCGATCTAGGAGGCTGACTCGGCTCTTGCCAAGGTGAGATCAAGGGAGATTGGCGCAGAGGAGATATATGCAAATGCGTGCCGCTGTCACCGCAGTGCAGTATGGACATCGCGCTTTGCGAGCATGGTGCGGCGACCGCAAAGAATCCTCGATACCGCTCTTGCAAGCCGAGCTTGGGTTCCCACGTCCTAGAGAGGACATACGCCCGAATGCGGCCGGCAGGGTCGCTAGACATTCGGAGTGTCATGATCGCCAGCCGCAGACGTATGCCTCTCTTGTAGGAGGAGGGTACGATGTCGGACTCTGGTTTCTTGAATACTCATCGAACGTGGGAAGACTGGTGCGGGATGCTGCTTGGCGCGGTGATCGTGGCTTCGCCGTGGTTTCCATTCCAGGATCAGGGGATCTCCGGACACCAGACGGCCATCCTGAACACGGTCGCGATCGGTCTGATCGTGTTTGGCCTCAGCCAGCTCGAATATGTCGCCTTGCAGCGCTGGCAAGAGGTGACGACGATCCTGGTCGGGCTGTGGCTCATCGCCTCGCCATACGCGATCGGCTATTCCGGTGAGGGCTTTCTCCGCATCTATCACACGGGCCTCGGTGCGGTGGTGGTGCTGCTCGGCATACTCCAGCTGTGGCAGGACTGGGATATGAATGATCAGGACCTGCTCAAGCACGGACAATAGGCCGGTAGATATCGACAGGCCCGCTGGCCACGGGCGGGCCCGTCCATTCATCGTGTCACGAGATCCGCATAGTCCGGGTGCTTGTCGATCCACGCCTTCACGAAGGGGCATTGCGGGATCAGCTTCAATCCGTCGGCGCGGACTTGGTCGAGCGCGCCTTGCACCAGCTTCGAGCCGATGCCCTTGCCGCCAAGCTCCTTCGGCACGTCCGTATGCTCGAAGGTGATCACGTTGCCCTCGAGCTTGTAATGCTCGGTCGCAAGATGACCTTCCACCGCAAGTTCGTAGCGATGATGGGCTCTGTTGTTGATGACGTCGCTCATATTGTCGCCCCTGCAGCTGCCAGCCTTGCACAGGAGGTTCTAACGCACGGTCCGGTCGGTGGGTTTCTGATCTGAGGCCGCCCGGTTTAATCGGTCGCTTTGGCGAGCCTGGAATCTTCGGCCTGAGGCTGCGGGCGGAGGCAGCCCTGGCAGATGACCAGGGAGCGGTTGACCCTGGCGTCCTGTTCGGCCTCGGTGTCGTCCTGCGCCTGCCACCATTCCTTGGAAGAGGGCTGAAGCCCGGCTTGCGATCTGCTGCGCTCGGAGCGGGCAGCGGTCCGTGTTGGTTGTGAGGCAGCGTGCGGCCGATTGGGATCCTCGCCGGCGCCATCCCAGGCAATAGCGCGCAGGCTTGAAGGCGGGATCGGAAGCCAGATGCGTCTGTGGCGCCATGGCACATCCGGCGAGCGCCAGCGACAACAGGAGGAGGGCGGGCGCTTTGACCATGATGCGGCACTCTGTACGCGAGAACTGAGCGAGGTTGCGCCGATCATGTTTAAAATTCCCTGAACGATTGCGATTGTGGTTGCGACCAACGCCAATGCGATATCTGATCCTCTTGCTCACCTTGCTCGTGACCGGCGCGCGTGCCGACGACGCAAAACCATTCAATTCGGCCAACTATCCACCCGGCGTGCAGAAGGCGGTGCGCTACGCCAATGAGGAATGCGATAGCCAGGAGGGTGGCGAGGTGACCTTCGCGCCAAACACCGTGCGCAAGATCGATCTGACCGGCGATGGTCGCGAGGACTACATCGTCGATTTCCAGGACACCAAATGCGGCGATCGCGAGACGACCTATTGCGGAACCGGCGGCTGCGTCCTGAAGATCCTGGTGACGCTGCCGGATGGCAGCGTGCGCGAGGTGTTTGACGGCTATGTCCTCCGCTACAAGATCATGGCCCCGCCGGTGAAGCGCGGCGCCGCGCGCACCGTCCGCTTCGATCTGCACGGCAGCTTCTGCGGCGGCTTTGGTCCGCAAGCCTGCTGGAAGACGAAGGCCATCACGGCGGCGCCGTTTGCGTTCAAGCAGCCGTAGGGCAGGTCCGCGGCAGCTGGCCTTGCAGGGGTGCCGGCGTTGGCGATAAATGGGCTGCAATGAGCGGGCGGCTCGCGTGCCGCCCGTCGTCGAAGAGGAAGCCCGATGCAGCCCCTGCGCATGTCCCGCCGCGTCATGAATCTCGCTTATATGCTGACCCAGAATGCGCGGCGGCATGGAGCGCGCCCCGGCTTCGTCTGGGGTGACAAGTCCTGGACGTGGCGCGAGGTCGATGCGCAGGTCTCGGCGCTGGCCGCGGCGCTCGCCGCGCGCGGCATTGCGAAGGGCGACCGCATTCTCGTCCATTCCAAGAATGGCGATGAGATGTTCGTTTCGATGTTCGCCGCGTTCCGGCTGGGCGCGGTCTGGGTCCCCACCAATTTCCGCCTGATGCCGGACGAGGTCAGCTATCTCGCGCAAGCCTCCGGCGCCAAGGCGTTCCTGTGCCATGTGGATTTTCCCGAGCACGCCGCGGCGGTAAAGGGCGGCGCACTGGAATTCATCTGGAGCATCGAAGGCAAGGCCGCGTTCGGCGAGCGCTCGGTGGCTGACGCCATCGCCTCGCATGCCGGCGCTGCCGTGGAGAATGTCGCCGTCGAGCACGACGATCCCTGCTGGTTCTTCTTCACCTCCGGCACCACCGGCCGCTCCAAGGCGGCGGTGCTGACCCACGGCCAGATGGGATTCGTCGTCACCAATCATCTCGCCGATCTGACCCCCGGCACGACCGAGCAGGATGCCTCGCTGGTGGTGGCACCATTGTCGCATGGCGCCGGCGTGCATCAGCTGATGCAGACCGCGCGCGGCGCGCGCACCGTGCTGCTGCCGACCGAGAAATTCGACATCAACGAGGCGTTTCGTCTGATCGAGGCGCATCGCGTCAGCAACCTCTTCACGGTGCCGACGATCCTGAAGATGATGGTCGAGCACCCCGCTGCCGATAAATACGATCACTCCTCGCTGCGCCAGGTCATCTATGCCGGCGCGCCGATGTATCGCGAGGACCAGAAGGCCGCGCTGAAGAAGCTCGGCAACGTGATCGTGCAGTATTTTGGCCTTGGCGAGGTCACCGGCAACATCACCGTGCTGCCGGCGGCGCTGCACGATCCCGAGGACGGCCCGCATGCGAAGATCGGCACCTGCGGCTTCGAGCGCACCGGCATGCAGGTCTCGATCCAGGACGACGAGGGCCGCGAGCTCAAAGCCAACCAGAGCGGCGAGATCTGCGTGATCGGGCCAGCCGTGTTCGCCGGCTATTACGATAATCCCGAGGCCAATGCGAAGGCGTTCCGCAACGGCTGGTTCCGCACCGGCGATCTCGGCCACATGGATGAGGAGGGCTTCGTCTACATCACCGGGCGCGCCTCGGACATGTACATCTCCGGTGGCTCCAACATCTATCCGCGCGAGATCGAGGAGAAGATCCTGACCCATCCCGCGATCGGCGAGGTCGCGGTGCTCGGCGTGCCCGATGCGACCTGGGGTGAGGTCGGCGTCGCCGTCTGCGTCGCCCGCGAAGGCGCGAAGCCGGTGAGCGAAGCCGAGATGGCGGCGTTCCTGTCGCCAAAAGTGCCGCGCTACAAGATGCCGAAGCGCTTCTTCTTCTGGGAGGCGCTGCCGAAGTCCGGCTACGGCAAGGTGCCGAAGCGCATGGTGCGTGATGAGCTGGAAGCGCGCGGGTTGCTCGATCTCGATAAGAAGCAGGCGGGCTGAGCGTACGAGATGCGGAGCATCAAGCAGCCGGGCGCGCCAGTCCCAGAACGCATTCAATGGGTGGAGGCGAGGGGACGCGCTTTCGCCTTCACGCTTCAAGCCGGTCTGCCGCTGCTGGAAGCTGCGCGGCGCGGCTTTGCCGCGGAAGGTTTTGCCGGCGGCGTGCTGAATTTTCGCCGCGGCGCGCTCGGGCCGTTCGCCTATGTCATGCCGGCACTGTCGAAGACCGGCGAGAACGCGGCGTTCTACAGCGACACTTACCGGCCCAGCGGCGTGACGCGCTTGAGGCTCGGCAGCATGACGCTCGGCATGCGCGACGACGCGCCATTCTTTCATTGCCACGGGCTCTGGACCGAGGCCGACGGCAAGACGAGCGGCGGCCACATGCTGCCGGATGAGACCATCGTCGCCGAACCGTTCGAGGTCGAGGCGTTCGGCGTCGATGGTGCGATGTTCACCGCCGAGCCCGATGGCGAGACCAATTTCAAGCTGTTCGGGCCGGTGGCGGCCGCGCGCACCGGCGCGCGCACGACGAGCCGCGCCTTCGCGTTGCGGCTGCGGCCGAACCAGGATTTTTCCGAATGCCTCGAAGCGTTTTGTCGCGCGCATGGAATTGCCCGCGCAAAAATTCACGGCGGCGTCGGCTCGACGATCGGCGCGCGCTTCACCCATGGCGGCGTCATCGAGCCGTTCGCGACCGAGCTCGCGGTAACGGCAGGGACGATCGCGCCCGGCACTTCCGGCGCGCTGGAAGCTGCACTCGATGTTGCCCTGATCGACTATACCGGTGGCGTTGCCGAAGGACGCTTGATCCGCGGCGACAATCCCGTGCTGATGACCATGGAGCTGATGCTGGAGGTGGTGGATTAGGGCTCCACCGGGGCTGCGACGTCGTTTGAATGACACTTCCATCCGGTGTACGTTCCGGATATGTTCTATGGCGGATTTGGAGACAGAGCGGGGCAGGCTAGACCATGGGCCGGACACGACGCCGTAAGACCACGTTGCGTGCGCCTTATCTCAGGCGCGTCTGGCTCGATCGCTCGTGCGTCGAGGACTGGGAGGCTTATCCGTTCTGTCTTCCCGCGTTCAGGGATGAGTTCGACCAGAGCTTCGACGCCGCGGTCACGATCATTGTCGGCGAGAACGGGACCGGCAAGTCGACGATTCTCGAGGGTATCGCGGGGCTGGCCGGTTTTGCCAGCACTGGCGGCCGCAAAGGTTTTCAGGAGATCGACGGCGGCGGCATCGAGATCAGCGGCGATGAACTGTCCTCTGCATTGCGGGCTGCCTGGGTGCCAAAGGTGACCGACGGCTGGTTCTTTCGTGCCGAGACATTCTTTTCCATCGCGCGCTATCTGGACCGCTCGGCCGTGGATGCTGCGCACGCCATGGAAGGCGTGTTTGGTGCGAGCGTTCAGGAAGCGCCGGACTATCTCTCCTTTTCCCACGGCGAGGGCTTTCTGGTTTTCTTCGAGGAGCGCTGCCAGAAGCAAGGCATTTACATCTTCGATGAGCCCGAATCCGCGCTGTCGCCGGCACGGCAGATGGACTTCCTCAAGCTCCTGCATCGCATGGATCTCTCCGGTAATTGCCAAGTGATCATGGCGACCCACGCGCCGTTGCTGATGGCCTATCCGAATGCGCAGCTGCTGCGGCTCGGGAAATACGGCCTTGAGCCTGTTACGGTGGAGCAGACCGATCATTACCGGGTGATGCGCGAGTTTTGTGATGATCCGCGCGGCTTCGTGGAGGCGACGCTGGGGGAGTAGGTAATGGCACTTCCTCGTCATTGCGAGCGTAGCGAAGCAATCCAGAATCTTTTCCACGGCGACAGTCTGGATTGCTTCGCTACGCTCGCAATGACGGAGTGGAGGGCAACATCGCGCTCACCTGTCGTGTCCCGGACAAGCTGCAACGCGTGAGCGTTGCGGCGCAGAGCCGGGACCCAACAGAAGCCGCACATTTTGCTGCTGCATGGGCCCCGGCTCAGCCGCGCACCGCTCCCGGACGATGCTTCGCATCGCCTTGAGAGCGCTGCGCTGCGTCCGGGGCACGAGAGCCCGAATTTATCTCGCATTGCTACCCGCTTCATACGCACAGCTTCACCTTCTCGCGGCACGTCGTGCCCGAGCTTTGCGGCAGTTGCCGCCCTCAAAAGTGCCGAGGGCGCAGGGAAGGCCGGGTGCCGGCTGGCACCCGCGGTCCACTGTGCGAAGCGTGTGCTTTAGAAAAGCTGCACAGCGGCATACAGGTGAAACCAAACATCCGGCCTTCCCTGCGCAGTGGTTTTACGGCTTATGTCGTGCTCTCCCCGGGGAGCGATGCACTATTGCCCCCGTCGCCTTGCGGATGGCTGATGCGCGCACCCGGTCGGGCACGACGCATCACCGCAAGCCTTGGCGCACAGACCCCGGGCGCCAGGACCACACGATTTTGCCGTACGCAGGCTGCGCCCGTCGTGTGCGCGCGTCGCCTCCTCACGGAGTGACCCGCCCTGCAAACCACCTGCGCGCGACGCTGCCTGCGTCCACCACGTCCCATCCCGCGTTCGTGACGATCGCGACGCGCCCCTCGGCCCGGGTTGGGGTGGCCGAAACATGCGATAATTCCGAATTCTAGTAAAGCGAATTATTTTGGCTGCGCTATGTTGACCGCGATCTCGCGTGTCTTGCCCGTCGGGCAACGCAAGGGATGGTGTGAATGACCTGCAACGGCCCCGCCACAGCCGTGCCACGAACAGGTCTCCCCATGGTCCAAAAATGCGCTACGATGACCTCAGCGCGCCCAAAGTCGCGCAGATTGAGGAACGAGGAAACGACATGAGGATGACGACGGGAACGGCGATCGCCGGGGTGGCGGCGCTGGCGGTTGTGGGAATGGCTCTGGCGGCGGCTTTCGAGCCGGTCCGGGCCCATGGGCCGACCCGGCAGAAGGTCCGGGAATCGATCGAGATCAGCGCGCCGCCGGCCAAGGTCTGGGCCGCGATCTCCAGCTTCCAGGACATGAGCTGGCTCCCGCCCGTCACCAAGACCGAAGGCCAAAAGGGCAACGAGATCGGCGCAACGCGGACGCTGACCCTGACAGGCGGCGCGACGGTCGAGGAGGAGCTCTACAAATACGAGCCCGACATGCAGAGCTATTCGTATCGCATCACCAAGGTCGACGTGAAGGTGCTGCCGGTGACCAATTATTCCTCGACCTTGACGGTTTCGCCTGCGCCGGACGGCAAGGCGAAGCTGGAATGGGCCGGCGCGTTCTATCGCGGCTATCCCAACAACGATCCGCCGCCGGAGCTGAGCGACGAGGCCGCGGTGAAGGCGGTGAGCGGGCTGTACAAGACCGGGCTCGAGGCGCTCAAGAAGAAGATCGAGAGCGGCAGCTGATCGTGCGAGCGCTGGTCCTGGCGGCGCTCGCCGCCAGCCTTTGCCATCTCAGCCTTGGCAGCGCGTCCGCCGAAGAGGCGTTTGTCACCGACCAGCTCAGCGATGATGTGATGGTCGTGGACCTCGCCACAGCGCGCGGGGTTGCGACCATTCCGATCGGCGGCAAGCCGGCCGGCGTCGCCGTCAGCGCGGACGGCCGCTTTGCCTATGTGACGAGCCCCGACGCCAAGGCGGTGACCGTGGTGGACGCCGCAGCGCGGCAGATCGCCGGCCGCATCGAGGTCGGCGGCGGGCCGCTCGGCATTGCGGTGGCGCCCGATGGCAAGACGGTCTATGTCGCCGACTGGTATGCCGCCGCGGTGCGTGTGATCGACGCGGCGAGCCGCAGCGTCACCGCCAGCATCGCGGTCGGCGCCTCGCCGTCGGGCCTGGCCGTCACGCCGGATGGCAGGCTGCTGCTGTCGGCGGACCGTGACGACGACAGCGTCTCGGTGGTGGACACCGCGACGCGCCAGCGCAAGACAATGATCAAGGTTGGCACGCGTCCGTTCGGCGTCACCATCGACGCCGATGGCAGGCGTGCCTACACCGCCAATGTCGGCTCCGACGACGTCTCCGTGATCGACATCGCGGAAGGCAAAGAGATCGGCCGCGTACCGGTCGGGATGCGCCCCTATGCGGTGGCGCTGACACAGGGGCGCGGCTTCGTCACCGACCAGTATGGCGGCACCGTCAGCGTGTTCGATCTTGCGAGCCTGAAGCCGATCAAGCGCATCAATGTCGGCGATTATCCCGAAGGCATCGCGGCGACCGCCGACGGCAAGCGCGTGATCGTCGCGTGCTGGGAGAGCAACACGCTAAGCATCATCGATGCGGCGGAGCTGAAGGTGATCGGCGAGATCAAGACCGGCGAGGGCCCGCGGGCGTTCGGGGTGTTCTTGCGCAGGACGGAGTAGTTCGTGAAAACCCGCGGCTTTCCAAACGACGCTGCATGAAGCTGCTGCCGATCGCTCATTCAGTAACGCCCGTCAGCGCTGATCAGTTTGCGGGGGGCCGGCCTGATCGGTAGCCGCCGCTTCCGAGACTGCGTTCGCCGGCGCACCCCGGTCGGTCCAATCCGGCGGCAGCCCAATCCTCTCTCCGGCCATTCCAATCAGTCCCGGCGCTCGCCCAAACGTTTCGCAGATCGCCTCCTTGGGCGCGCCACCGAGAGAGGCCTGCAGCCTGCCGATGGATGGCGGCGCCGAGACCTTCCCGAACGGGCTCTCGGCGGTAACAAGCATCTTGCCGAAATCGTCTCCGAAAGCGCCGGCAAGATCATAGGCATCCCCGTCGCTCGATGCGCGCGCAGCGCTGGTGAAGGAATTGGCTCCGCGCGCCCAGATCATGGCAGCTTTTTGATTGCCGCTGCGGTCACGGGCTTCGGCCTCTACGGACAGGCTCCCCAGTCCGATCGGAAGCCGCGGTACAGGGATGGGCACACCGGGAGCAACGATGGACGGTACAACGCTCGCGACCTTGGAGACGCCGGCTGCCGCCGCATCGGTCGGCGCAATGTGGGTGATGACTGCGCGAACATTCAAGTCCGCGGTTTCCGTGGGGGCTACGATCCGGAAGCGCTCGCTTAGCGCAAAACACATCGCTCTATTGACTGCATTCTTGATCAGCCTGCGCTGCTGCTGCGAGAACGGCTGGCTTGCCGCGCCTGCCGTGAATGCGGTCGGCTCGATGCGAGCGGTCTTCGCAGCGAGAACATCAGCCTTGCTGATCCGAAGCTGCGACTTGGTCAGAAGACCATCGGACGGCGTGAGATTGTCGTAGGAGGCCAGCGACCCGGCCCGTTCCAGCGGGGCGGTCGCGCAACCAGCGGCCATCAAGCTCAAGACCGCTATGACAAACCATCTCATGGCGAGGGGACGAGACCGATCGCCGCTCCTTGGACCATGCGCTGGGAATGCGCGACGGGCAGGGGAGAAGGTGCGGCCGCCGGCGCCGATGCCAGCATCGGCTGCCACGTGGCGTTCCAGCGCGCCAGCGTTGCCCCGTTGCCATCGAAGACCAGGTCGAGAAAGGCCAGAGTGAGCTCCGCCGTCGCGGCCTTCACTTTCGGGTTTAGTGCCGGACCACCCGTGAAGGAGCGATCGGTGAAGATGCTGTGCGAGCCGCCTTCGAACACGGCAAGCAGCTTGCGCGGTGTGGCAATGGCGTTGAAGACCTCTAGTCGGTCGGCAGCGGGCGAGTAGTATCCGGGGATTTGGATGACGTCGTTCGTCGCCGTCACGTGCAGGTTTGGCACCGCAATCTTGCTCAGCACCGAGGCAAGATCGGACTCGCCATAGAACGGTGGGGCCGAGATGACGATCGCGGCCGCAAAGCGCGGGTCGCGAGCCTCGACCCATCTCCCTTCGCGCATCACCCGGGCGCCAACTGCAAGAAGCGCCGTGTTCGCCCCATATGAATGCCCGGCCGCTACGATGCGACGGCGGTCGACCTGGGCGCCATAGGGGCTCGACAGCATACGATCGAGGGCGAAGTGCAGGTCCCAGGCTCGCGCCAACGCCTCGCTCTCATGAGCCGCTCGCTGCAAGCGGTCCACGACGGCGAGGGGATTGCCCGCCCAGAGCGACGAATCGCTGCCCGTATGCTGAACATGCAAGCTGGCAATGCCACGGGCCGACCAATATCGCCCCAGATAGCTGTAGCCCCTGCGAGAGCCACCGAGGCCATGGGAGAACACGATAAGCGGTACGCGCGATCCTGGCGCAACATCCGTGGGCCAGTGCAAGCGCGCCGGAATAGGCCGCGAACGCGCGGGATCGACCCAGTCGAAGTCGATGAAAGCGGGAGGAGCGGACTGCGCTTGCGCTGGATGTGCGGCGAGTGCGGCTGTGACCGCGACCGCGAGCAGCATGGCACCGAGGCGCCGTCGCGTCATGTTTTCCGGCCCGATTGCGTCGCCGGCGCCACTCGTGTGGGCAGATTGAACATGACAAGAGGAAGTGTCGCCGCCCAACCTGTTCACCATGAATGCACCTGGGATAAAGTCGCACCGAGTGTAATTTTATATTGCACTTAGTGTAATTTTGCAAGCTGGTCGATTTCATGGCAGAACAGGCCATGAAAAGCTCGTCCCGAAAGGAGGAAGGCCTGCGCGAACGGAAGCGGCGCGAAACGCTGCATCGGATCGCCGAGCAAGGCCTGAAATTGTTTCTGACCAAGGGCTACGAGGCCACAACGCTCGACGCGATCGCGGAGGCGGCGGGGATCTCGCGACGGACGTTCTTCTACTATTTCAAGTCCAAGGAAGAGATCCTCCTGGCGTGGCAGGATGGTGGTTTCAGCGAGACTTTGCGGGCCGCCGTGCTGGAGCAAACGACCAAGCAGTCGCCCCTCGACGCCGTGAAGAACGCCTTGTTGGAGCTGACAGCCCGCTTTCAGGTCGATTACAAGCAAACCAAGGTGATCGAGCGCCTGATGTCTGCGAACGAGTCGCTTCGCGTTCGACAGCAGGCAAAATATGTGGAGAAGGAAGAAGCCGTATTCGAGGCGCTCTGCCAGATGTGGCCGCAGCCCCACCGGCAGGCTGCGCTGCGCATGGTCGCCATGATGTCGGTCGGAGCACTGCGTCTCGCGATCGACAATTGGAATCGCGACCAGGGCAAGCGACCCTTGGCCATCCACGTGAGAGAGGCTTTTGCGTGCTTGGACCAGGAAATCGGAGGGGCGCCCCCGCGCAAGGCTGCCGGCCGCTCCGGCGAGTGAGTCAGCGCCGGGCCGAGTGGCCCGGATCGCGCTGTCGCTGGAGAAGCACGAACCGCCGCGCGGCAGCGCGTAGCCCGCATGAGCCACTGGGTCGGCGCAAAGCGCCACCCGATGACAGGCTCCGCGACATGCGGGACAAGCCGTCCTCATCCACCGACGTTCCCGGATGTCGCTTCCGCCTTCGCTCTTTGAGCTACGGCGGACGTGTCGCTCTCCTGGCTACGGCACCGGGACACAGCGTCGAAACAATCTCATCCATCCGCTCAAACACATGGTCCGGCTTATGCGCCCGCAGCGCCGCCGGCGCCGCGTAGCCCCAGCACACCGCGGCGCAGGCGATCCCCACGGCCCGCGCCGCCTCGAGATCACGCACCTCGTCGCCGATCGAAATCACCTGGACCGGCTCGACGCGGGCGCGGCGGATGACCCGGCGGAATTTTGCGGCCTTGCCGAACAGTGATGCAGAGCAATCGAAATGCGAAAACAGTGCGGCGGACTCGCCGAGCTTCTCGCGTGCATTGACCTCGCTGTCGGACGTTACCAGCGCGAGCTGCACGCCGTTCTCAGCCAGCGTTCGCAGCATGGCCTCGACGCCGGCGAACAGCGAAATCTCGCTAGCTGCCTCCGCCTTCAACCGCCGCGCATGCCGCGCGATCGCCGGCAGCTTCCACAAGGGCACCTCGAGCCGGGCGAGGATCTCGCGGCTCGACGCATGCCGCAGCCCCTCGATCTCCTCATGCGCGACGCGGCGAAAACTGAAGCGATCGGCGACATCGTTGATGGTGCGCAGGAACCACGGGAAGCTGTCGGCGAGGGTGCCGTCGAGGTCGAAGATGGCGAGGGCGTAGGGCATGTGGGAGGGGTACCGGGCGGACCTGCGCATCGGGTCCAGCCGACGACGCGCTGACAGATGCGTTCGGAGATATTAGCATCCAGAGGTGACAGATGTCGGAGCTACTGGCAAGGATTACGGTCGATCCGCAGCGTATGCATGGACGCCCGTGTGTTCGTGATCTGCGCATCACAGTTGCTGACGTCCTGGGCCTACCGTCCGCGGGACAGTCGCGGGAGAGGATCCTCGAAGATTATCCATATCTGGAAGAGGCCGACATCGACGCGGTGCTTGCCTATGCCGCCCGTCAGGTCGACCACCCGATCATAGCGGCCAAATAGCTTGCCATACTTGATCGACGCTCAGCTTCCTCCGGCACCAGCCGAAGCCATGCGTCGAGTTGGATACGACGCGGCTCATGTGGCCGAGTTCGGGATGGCAAACGCGATCGGCGGGTGATCTGGAACGAAGCCATTTCTCGATCGGCCGTTCTCGTCACCAAGGATCGCGACTTTTCGCTTCTCCGCGTTGCAAAGAGACAGGGACCGATTGTGCTGTGGGTGCGCGTGGGCACATCGACAATCGCGCGCTGATCCGCCAGTTTCTAGGCGCCATGCCGCAAATTGCCGAAGCCGTCGCGCGGGGCGAGGCGGTGATTGAATTCGTCGGCAGCTAGCGGGACCGCAACCCGCGGACGTCAACGTTGATGTCGAGATCAATGTTGCTGACGCAAGTCTGAGTTGTTCGATGCGAGCCACCTTCATGCCAGCGGCCGTCCCGCGCCCGGGCACCTCTGACATTTGCCAGCTTCAGGCAGCGCCATTGCGGCAGCGATCCGCTGCTCTCGCCGGCAAGTTGCCAGGCTAGCACGGCCTCCTCGCCGGACTTGCTGGTGCCGATGATATGCGGGCAGAGCTCGCGATGGCGGCCCTCGTAGACGCAAGTCACCTGTTGTTCGGCGAGGATGGCGTTCCGAAATAGCGTATAGGTTCGGCTCGCCATGGAGATCACTCCTTCCGGCCGCTCAAGGCAACCGACGCTACTCCGCCGCCTCGCTCGTGCTCCGCCGCTTCGGCTTCCGTGCCTTCTTCAGAACCGGCTCCAGAAACTTGCCCGTATAGCTCCGCGGCGCTTTCGCGATGTCCTCCGGCGGGCCCCAGGCGACGATCTCGCCGCCGCCGTCGCCGCCCTCGGGGCCGAGGTCGATGACCCAGTCGGCGGTCTTGATGACTTCGAGATTGTGCTCGATGACGACGACCGTGTTGCCCTGCGCGACCAGCTCGTGCAGCACTTCCAGCAGCTTCTTGACGTCGTGGAAGTGCAGGCCGGTGGTGGGCTCGTCCAGGATGTAGAGCGTGCGGCCGGTGGCGCGCTTGGACAGCTCTTTTGCAAGTTTGACGCGCTGGGCTTCGCCGCCTGACAGGGTCGTCGCCTGCTGGCCGACATGGATGTAATCGAGGCCCACGCGGTGCAGGGTCTGGAAGGTCTCGCGCACGCGCGGCACCGCCTTGAAGAACTCGGCGGCTTCCTCGACGGTCATGTCGAGCACGTCGGCGATGCTCTTGCCCTTGAACAGGACCTCCAGCGTCTCGCGGTTGTAGCGCTTGCCCTTGCAGACGTCGCAGGTGACGTAGACGTCGGGCAGGAAGTGCATCTCGATCTTGATGACGCCGTCGCCCTGGCAGGCCTCGCAGCGGCCGCCCTTGACGTTGAAGGAGAAGCGGCCGGGCTCGTAGCCACGTGCTTTCGCTTCCGGCAGGCCGGCGAACCATTCGCGGATCGGCGTGAAGGCGCCGGTGTAGGTCGCAGGATTCGAGCGCGGGGTGCGGCCGATCGGCGACTGGTCGATGTCGATGATCTTGTCGATGTGCTCGAGGCCCTCGATACGGTCGTGCGGCGCGGCGCCTTCGCTGGCGTTGTTTAGCTTGCGGGCGATGGCGCGGTAGAGCGTGTCGATCAAAAGCGTCGACTTGCCGCCGCCGGAGACGCCGGTGACGCAGGTGAACAGGCCGAGCGGAATCTCCGCCGTGACGTTCTTGAGGTTATTGCCGCGCGCGTTCACCACCTTGATGGTGCGGCGATGGTTCGGCGGACGCCGCTCCGGCACCTCGACCTCGAGCTCGCCGGTGAGGTACTTGCCCGTCAGCGATTTCGGGTTGCGCATGATCTCGGCGGGCGTGCCCTCGGCGACGATGTTGCCGCCATGCATGCCGGCGCCCGGACCGATGTCGAGCACGTAGTCGGCAAGGCGGATGGCGTCCTCGTCATGCTCGACCACGACCACGGTGTTGCCGAGGTCGCGCAGCCGCTTCAGCGTATCGAGCAGGCGGGCGTTGTCGCGCTGGTGCAGGCCGATCGAGGGCTCGTCCAGCACATAGAGCACGCCCGTCAGGCCCGAGCCGATCTGCGAGGCCAGGCGGATGCGCTGGCTCTCGCCGCCGGACAGCGTGCCGGAGGAGCGGGACAGCGTGAGATAGTTGAGGCCGACGTCGAGCAGGAAGGTGAGGCGCTCCCGGATCTCTTTCAGGATGCGGCCGGCGATCTCGTTCTGCTGCTTGTTCAGCGCCTCGGGCACGGTCTCGAACCACTCGCCGGCCTTCTTGACCGACAGCTCCGAGATCTCGCCGATATGCTTAGCCCCGACCTTGACGCAGAGCGCCTCGGGCTTGAGGCGAAAGCCGCGGCAACCCTCGCAGGGCACGTCGTGGAAATATTTCGCCAGCTCCTCGCGGGCCCACTCGCTCTCCGTCTCGCGGTAGCGGCGGTTGATGTTGGTGATGACGCCCTCGAACGGTTTCTTGGTGTCGTAGGAGCGCACCCCGTCCTCGTAGGAGAACTTGATCTCGTCCTCGCCGGAGCCGTAGAGAAGTGCATTCTGCGTCTTCTTCGGCAGGTCCTTCCACTTGGTGTCGAGCGTGAACTTGTAGTGCTTGCCGAGCGCGGTCAGCGTCTGCACGTAATAGGGCGATGACGATTTGGCCCAGGGCGCGATCGCGCCCTTGCGTAGCGTCAGATCCTTCTCGGGGATGACGAGGTCTTCGTCGACATGCTGCTCGACGCCGAGGCCGCCGCAGGCCGGGCAGGCGCCATAGGGATTGTTGAACGAGAACAGGCGCGGCTCGATCTCGGGGATGGTGAAGCCGGACACGGGGCAGGCGAACTTCTCCGAGAACAGGATGCGCTCGGGCCCGCTCTTGTCGTGGATCTTGGCGGTCTTCTTCTTTTCCTCGACGGGCGCCGCCGGCGCGTCGGCGAACTCGACGACGGCGAGGCCTTCAGCGAGCTTCAGCGCGGTCTCAAAGCTCTCGGCGAGGCGCTGGCCGATGTCGGTGCGGACCACGATGCGGTCGACCACGACGTCGATGTCGTGCGGGAACTTCTTGTCCAGCGTCGGAGCTTCCGCAAGCTCGTAGAACGTGCCGTCGATCTTGACGCGCTGAAAACCCTTCTTGAGCCATTCGGCGAGCTCTTTCCTGTACTCGCCCTTGCGGCCGCGAACGACCGGCGCGAGCAGATAGAGGCGGGTGCCTTCGGGGAGCGCCAGCACACGGTCGACCATCTGCGACACGGTCTGGCTCTCGATCGGCAGGCCCGTGGCCGGCGAATAGGGCACGCCGACGCGAGCCCAGAGCAGGCGCATGTAGTCGTAGATCTCGGTGACGGTGCCGACGGTGGAGCGCGGGTTCTTCGACGTCGTCTTCTGCTCGATCGAGATCGCCGGCGACAAGCCGTCGATCTGGTCGACGTCAGGCTTCTGCATCATCTCGAGGAACTGGCGCGCATAGGCCGACAGCGATTCGACGTAGCGGCGCTGGCCCTCGGCATAGATGGTGTCGAAGGCGAGCGAGGATTTGCCGGAACCGGAGAGGCCGGTGAACACCACCAGCTTGTCGCGGGGGATCTCGACGTCGATGTTCTTGAGGTTGTGCTCGCGCGCGCCACGGATCGTAATTGCGCGCAGGCTGGAGCCCGCGTTCTGTTGTTGGCGCTTCGCCCTGATCACTTCGTCCATCCCGCTGGTCCTCAAGGAATCCAAAGACGCGCGATCGCGCCAATGCAAAAGGCGCGCTTCGCCCGGAACCGGGATCGGCGCCAATGGTATGGCAGCGAACGTAGGAAGAACGGCGAAGGATTTCCAGTGGGAGTTGCGCATCGTCAACGGAATGTTGGCGCGGTGGCGGCATCTGGCAGCAGGGGCGGTGCGGAACCGAGCGCGAAGCGTCCGCCAAGACAAAAAGGCCGGCGCGAAGCCGGCCTTTCGTGACGACGTGACGTCGGCAGCGAAGATCAGTACTTCGCGACGACCGGGCCTCCGAACGTGTAGTTGAGGCGGACGGTGCCCATGTCGACGTCCTGCTTGATACGGTCGATACGGTCGTTGACGCCGAGAATCGTGAACGAGTTGTTGCGCTTGCCCATGAACAGATGGTCGTATTCGATCGCCACGGACCAGTTCGGTGCGAAGCCGAATTCGATGCCGGTGCCGACCGCGCCACCCCAGCGCGTCTCAGTTGCGCTATCGAAGACGACGCCCCCCACCAGACCGTCGTATTTGGCGTGCGTCACGGCCGCGCCACCCTTCACGTACCAGAGCACGTTGTTCCAGGCATAGCCGACCTGGCCGGTGAACAAGCCAAGCGCATCGATCCGGGTCTGGTTGACCAGCGGCGCAAGAAACAAGCTCGTATTCGAGCCCTTCAGGTTAGCCCAGTCGCCTTGGGCTTCGAGACCGAAGACCCAGTTCGCCGACTGCCAACGATAACCGACCTGGCCACCGACGACGCCGCCGGTCGCATTGTGACAGCCTTCAGCCGTGTCCGGACCCGGAATGCCGAGGATATTGTTAACATCCCAGCAGTTGCGGCTCGATGCACCGCCGCCGTTGATGCCGAGGTAGAAACCGCTCCAGTTGTACACTGCGATCGGCGCCACCGGAGCCTTGGTGTAGGGGCGGGCCGCCAAATCGGCCGCCGAGGCCGGTGCCAACGCGCTGAGTGCGAACAAGCTGGCCGAAGCCAGCAAAAGCTTCTTCATATCCATTCCCCACTTCCGTTTCTCATTCTGGTCTTCCGGAGAGCGGAAGAGCAGCGGACCTATGACCCAAGTAATGTCATTGCCTTACACCAATAAAGCCAAAGGTTGTGTCACCCGGCAGCCACATCTCACCGAAAACGTTGGCCGGCGAGCCAAAACAAAAAGGCCGGCGCGAGGCCGGCCTTTCGTGACGGTGTAACGTCGGTAGCGATCAGTACTTCGCGACGACCGGGGCGCCGAAGTGATAGTTCACGCCGACCTGCACGGTGTGGTACTCGAGCGTGCCGGTCGTGAGAGGAGCGCCGATACCCGAGAAGTAGGTTTCGCCGCCGAGGCTGCGATAGAGGTATTCGCCCTTGACCGACCACTGCGGAGCGAAGAACGCCTCGACGCCGGCGCCAACTGTCCAGCCGGAGTGCCACTTGGTATCGGAGATCGAGACGGCGCCCAGGGTGGCGGTGATCTTGTTGTCGACCCAAGCGTAACCGCCGGTGCCGTAGAACAGGACGTTGTTGACGGCGTAGCCGATGCGACCGCGCACGGTACCCATCGCGTCGGTCTTCGACTTCACGGAGACGCCGAGAATGGTGACCGTGTCGCTGGCGTCAGCCCAAGCACCGTCGGCCTCGATACCGAACACGACGTTGCCGGTCTGCCAGTTGTAGCCGGCGGTGCCGCCGACGAAACCACCCTTCATCTTGATGTCGGAGGCGTCCTGCCAAGCACCACCCCCGACGATACCGAGGTAGAAGCCGGTCCAGTTGTAGACCGAGGCAACAGCCACAGGAGCCTTGGTGTAGGGGCGGGCCGCGAGATCAGCAGCCGACGCGGGAGCCGCAAGAGCAAACAAACAGGCCGAAGCCAACAAAACCTTCTTCATTTTCAACTTAATCCCAGTCCCAGTTTCTGTTGTTGCCTTCCGTGACGGAAGGGCAGCGGACTCAACGGCCCAACTGACGCTGCATTTACACCACCAAAGCCGCAAGTTGTGTCACTGAAAAGCCACAACAGCCGCAAAAGGTGATGGTTGCTGACTTATTATTCCCCAGCGAATTTGCGCCCAAACAAAAAGGCCGGCGCTAGGCCGGCCTTTGATTTTCGAAGGATATCAGCGAGATATCAGTACCTCGCGATCATCGGGCCGCCCCAGCGATAGTTCACGCGGATGAGGCCGATATCGACGTCTTGGCTGATGCGCTCGGAACGCGTGACAACACCGAGCGGGGCGATGCCGAAATTGCCCGATCCGGTGAAGTTGATCGTGCGGTCGCCGAGGAAGATATGATCGTACTCGAAGCCGACCGACCAGTTCGGCGCGAACCCGAATTCGATGCCCGCACCGACCGTGGCACCCCAACGGGTCTCGTTGGCCCGATCGAATTCGAGGCCTGTCGCCAGATCGTAGCTCCGATAGCGATCACCGACGACGGCGCCGCCGCCTTTCACGTAGAGCAGCACGTTGTTCCAGGCGTAGCCAACCTGGCCGGTCAACAAGCCGAAAGCGTTGATCTTCGAGCGATCGCGTAGGCCGGTCAGCGGGCTGATGTTGTCGCCGGAAAAGTCCGCCCAGTTGCCCTGGCCTTCGAGGCCGAACACCCAGTTCGCCGACTGCCAGCGATAGCCGACCTGGCCACCGACCGTGCCGCCCGTCGCGTTGTGGCAGCCTTCACCGACCAGGACGCCGCCGCCAGCATCGAAGTCCCAGCACTTGTGGCTCGTGCCGCCGCCGCCGTTGATGCCGATGTAGAAGCCGCTCCAGTCGTAGATGGCGGCGACCATCGGCGCCGGAGCCTTGGTGTAAGGACGCGCAGCGAGATCCGCCGCGCTTGCCGGAGCCGCCAGGCCCAACGCCATTGCACTGATTGCACTAAACAGAATCTTATTCATTGCAGTCTCCCCAGTTTCGCCCGCTTTTCGAAGTGCCCGAAGCGGCTGATCAGGCGCGACGCCCATATGAACTAATTCCGAGGCAATCGTAGCCTAAGGAAAGGGCAGAGTCCGTCTCCGAAATGCCACACTCGGCGACCGACAGAGGTGGCAGCAACTTGATGAATGTTAAGTGTTTTTCGTCGTTCGCGGGAACCCGAAAAGGTTCCATCCGAGGGGCCGTCTTTTCCACCGGCGTGCGGCCGAATGTTTTTGGCGTGTCGCTGCGAAGAACAAATCTGGAACAAAGCCGAGGGTGATGCTATATGTGGGGATAACCTCGGGGGTGGCGGGCTGATCGGTGCCCGCAAGCGTATAGGGTCGCCTCGACAAGGCGCAGAGGAACGCGGGCAGCGGGTTCGCCCTTTTGAAATTCAGTGGCATTCGGAGTGGAGAGCGGCGATGGCGGGAAGCGTCAACAAGGTCATTCTGGTTGGAAATCTCGGCAAGGATCCTGAAATCCGCCGCACCCAGGACGGGCGGCCGATTGCGAATTTGAGCATCGCCACCTCGGAGACCTGGCGCGACAAGAACACCGGCGAGCGCAAGGAAAAAACCGAGTGGCACCGCGTCGTGATCTTCAATGAAGGGCTCTGCAAGGTCGCCGAACAGTACTTGAAGAAGGGCGCGAAGGTTTACATCGAGGGTGCGCTGCAGACGCGCAAATGGACCGACCAGAGCGGCGTCGAGAAGTATTCGACCGAGGTCGTGCTCCAGGGCTTCAACTCGACTCTGACCATGCTCGACGGCCGCGGTGGCGGCGGAGGAGGCGGCAGCTTCGGCGACGAGCCGGGCGGCGATTTCGGCTCCTCCGGTCCCGTCAGCAGCGCACCGCGCCGCCCCGTGGCCGCCGGCGGTGGCCGCAACAGCGACATGGACGACGATATCCCGTTCTGAGCGGGCACGAAGGTCAACGTGCCCCGGACGCAGCGCAGCGCTCCCCAGGCGATGCGGAGCATCGTCCGGTGCGGCGATGCGCTGCAGAGCCGGGGCCCACGTTGCAGCGGTGTGGCTTCCTGGGTCCCGGCTCGGCGGAGCAGCGTTGCACGCCGCACCGCGTCCGGGACACGTGATCGGTTTCCGGTCTAGTCAGCAAATCCTGCCAATTGGCGGGGGGGGTCGGATTTTCCGGGCCCGCTTCAAGTTTGGGCTGAGGTCCATATTGCGCCACGCGAAGTCGGCTGACAGGAGCCGCTTCCCGCGTGATCAGGCCGGCGTTGCGGGTGATTCCGGAGGGGCCGATTCCGGCGGTGTCCAGGGCGCTGCTCTGGCGCCTTAAGTTATTGGAAAAATAAGCGGAAAAAGCGCTTTTCGAGGGGGCTGCAAGGGTGGTTATCCGCCCCCCGATGCGCTATATGATTCCCAGATAAAACCTCACCGGATTTCCCCTTGGCTGACGACGACAACAAGCCCGGCGACCAGCCGGCGCAACCCTCGGACATTCGCCCCGTCTCGATCTACGAGGAGATGAAGAAGTCTTACCTCGATTACGCCATGAGCGTGATCGTGGCGCGTGCGCTGCCCGATGCGCGCGACGGGTTGAAGCCGGTCCACCGCCGTATCCTGTTCGCGATGAACAATCGCGGCGACACCCCGGACAAGAAGCACAAGAAGTCCGCCGGTGCCGTCGGCGAGGTCATGGGTAAGTACCACCCCCATGGCGACCAGGCGATCTACGACGCCCTAGTGCGCATGGCGCAGGACTTCTCGATGCGCGCGCCCTTGATCGACGGACAGGGCAATTTCGGCTCGGTCGACGGCGATCCCCCGGCGGCGATGCGCTACACCGAGTCGCGCCTGACCAAGATCGCGCTGAAGCTGCTCGAGGACATCGACGACGACACGGTCGACTTCCAGGACAATTACGACGGCTCCGAAAGGGAGCCTGTGGTGCTGCCCGCGCGGTTCCCGAACCTCCTGGTCAACGGCGCCGGCGGCATCGCGGTCGGCATGGCCACCAACATCCCGCCGCACAATCTCGGCGAGGTGATCGATGCCTGCGCCGCGCTGATCGACAATCCGGCGCTGACGATCGACGAGCTGAACGCCATCATTCCGGGCCCGGATTTCCCGACCGGCGGCATCATCCTCGGACGCCAGGGCATCCGCAGCGCCTATCATCTCGGCCGCGGCTCCATCGTGATGCGCGGCAAGGTCACCTTCGAAACGATCCGCAAGGAGCGCGAGGCGATCGTCATCACCGAGATCCCCTATCAGGTGAACAAGGCGACGATGGTCGAGCGCATCGCCGAGCTCTACAAGGAAAAGAAGATCGAGGGCATCTCCGACCTGCGTGACGAGTCCGATCGCGACGGCTACCGCGTCGTCGTCGAACTCAAGCGCGATGCCGTGCCTGACGTCGTCCTGAACCAGCTCTACAAGTTCACGCCGCTGCAGACGAGCTTCGGCGTCAACGCCGTCGCGCTCGATTCCGGCCGGCCGCAGACCATGAACCTGAAGGACATGCTGACGATCTTCGTCGGCTTCCGCGAGCAGGTCGTCACCCGCCGCACCAAGTACAAGCTGCGCAAGGCGCGCGAGCGCGCGCACGAGCAGGTCGGCCTGGCCATCGCGGTCGCAAACATCGACGAGATCATCAAGGTGATCCGGCACTCGCCGACGCCGGCCGCCGCACGCGAGACCCTGATGACGCGCGACTGGGCCGCGCGCGACGTCGAGGACATCATCACGCTGATCGACGATCCCCGCCACCGCATCAACGAAGACGGCACGATCCGCCTGTCGCTGGAGCAGGCGAGGGCGATCCTGGAGCTACGCCTGGCGCGCCTCACCGCGCTCGGCCGCGACGAGATCGGCGAGGAGCTGTCCAAGCTCGCCGGTGAGATCAGTGATTATCTCGACATCCTGCGCTCGCGTGCCCGGATTCTCGACATCATCAAGACCGAGCTCGCCGAGGTGAAGGCCGAGTTCGCCACTCCGCGCCGCACCGTGATCATGGAGCAGGAGGGCGAGGTCGAGGACGAGGACCTGATCCAGCGCGAGGACATGGTCGTCACCGTGTCCCACGCCGGTTACGTCAAGCGCGTGCCGCTGTCGGCCTATCGCGCCCAGCGCCGCGGCGGCAAGGGCCGCGCCGGCATGCAGACCCGCGACGAGGATTTCGTCAGCCGGCTGTTCGTGGCCTCCACGCATACCCCGGTGCTGTTCTTCTCCTCGCGCGGCCAGGTCTACAAGGAAAAGGTCTGGCGGCTGCCGATGGCCGCGCCGAACGCACGCGGCAAAGCCATGATCAACATCCTGCCGCTGGAGCAGGGCGAGCGCATCACCACCATCATGCCGCTGCCTGAGGATGAATCGACCTGGGGCCAGCTCGACGTGATGTTCGCGACCACGGGCGGCAACGTCCGGCGCAACAAGCTGTCCGACTTCGTCGACGTGCGCCGCTCCGGCATCATCGCCATGAAGCTCGACGACAACGAGGCGATCGTCGACGTGCAGATCTGCACCGAGCGCGACGACGTGCTGCTGACCGCGGCCGGCGGCCAGTGCATCCGCTTCCCGGTCACCGACGTGCGCGTGTTCACCGGGCGCACCTCGATGGGTGTGCGCGGCATCGCGCTCGGCGAGGGTGACAAGGTGATTTCGCTGGCGATCCTGCGCCACGTCGAGACCACCTCGGACGAGCGCTCGGCTTACTTAAAGATGCGCCGCGCGGTTGCCGGCGAGACCGCCACGGAAGAGGCACCAGCGGATGCCGAGGCCGAGGAGACCTCAGGCAGCTTCCAGCTCGCGCAGGAGCGCTATGTCGAGATGTCGGCGCAGGAGCAGGTCGTGCTGACGGTCTCCGTCAACGGATACGGCAAGCGGACCTCGTCCTACGAGTACCGCACCACCGGCCGCGGCGGCAAAGGCATCGTCGCCATGAGCGTCAACAGCCGCAACGGCAACCTCGTGGCGTCCTTCCCCGTGGAGGAGGCCGACCAAATCATGCTGGTCACCGACAAGGGCCAGCTGATCCGCTGCCCGGTCGAAGGCATCCGCATCGCCGGCCGCTCGACCCAGGGCGTGATCGTGTTCGATACTGCCGAGGACGAGCACGTCGTCTCGGTCGAGCACATCACGGAGGAAGCAGAGAGCGGGAACGGCGCGAATGGGGAGTAGCGTGTAGTCCGGTAGCCCGAATTGCGCTGGGCTCGATCCGGGCTACGAACCGCTTAGCTGACACGAAATGGCCTGAGCCCGGCTACGGGGTGCGGTCCGCGGTGACGAGGCGCGCCTCGCGGACATTGGCCTTGGTGCCGGCGCGACGCAGGCACGAAGCCTCGAAGTTTGGCCAGGCCTGCTGTGAGCAGTCCTTTCCGATGCTGCGGATATCGAGCCGGTCGCTTTTGGCGAGCGGCTGCGGCACGCTGGCTTCGACGGTCGGAGCAAAGCCGGGCAGAAGGGTGAGGGCTGCGGCAACACACGCAGACAGAGCGATCGCTGAAAGAGTCTTGATCATTGACAGTCCCCTGTGATGCGGCCGCCTGCGCCTCGTGAGCGGCCCGTCATTCGTTGGCTGGACTAGTAACCATGGCCAGTTTCCGGACGTCTTCGCCGATGCGGGAAATGGTTTCGTTCGTGCTCCGTTTTGTTTCGTGGCTGCCCCGAGGACGAAACAAAACGGCCATTGCCGACGTCCGGCGCGGCATTTTCCGGGTGAAGCGTCCGGAAACGGACAAGGAACCTGCCCGGCTTGCCGGGCCGGGCCGGGCGCGGTAGGACGGAGCCATGTCGCGCATTGCCTTCTACCCAGGTTCCTTCGACCCCATCACCAACGGCCATCTGGACGTGGTCCGGCACAGCGTCTCGCTGTGCGACAGGCTCGTGGTCGCGATCGGCGTGCACCCCGGCAAGAAGCCGCTGTTCTCCACCGAGGAGCGGCTGGAGATGCTCCATGACGTCTGCGGTCCGATCGCGGCCCAGGCCGGCTGCGTGCTCGAGGCGACGACGTTTGACGATCTGTCGGTGACCGCGGCGCGCAAGCACGGTGCGACCATCATGATCCGGGGGCTGCGCGACGGCAGCGACCTCGATTACGAGATGCAACTCGCCGGCATGAACGAGGCCATGGCGCCCGAGGTGCATACGGTCTTCCTGCCGGCCTCTCCCATGGTCCGCCCGATCACCGCCACTTTGGTGCGCCAGATCGCCGGCATGGGCGGGGATGTCTCGGCCTTTGTCCCGCCGCAGGTCGCGGCACAGCTCAAGGCCAAATTCACGGGATAACGGCCCGCTTCCTTTCTTAATCCCGACCGGAGTTGTCATGATCCGAATTCTCGCAGTTCTTGCCGCGCTTCTGTTCGCGGTGCCGGCGGTGGCGCAGCAATTGCCGGCAAACCTCGACAAGGCCAACGCCATCGTCATCGACAGCACCAAGGGCCGCATCGTCATCAAGCTCCGGACCGACATCGCGCCGCAGCATGCCGAGCGCATCAAGCAGTTGGCGCGCGAGGGCTTCTACAATAACGTGCCGTTCCACCGCGTGATGGACGGCTTCATGGCGCAGACGGGTGACGGCCAGAACGGCAACGGCACCGGCGGCTCGAAATATCCGAACCTGAAGCAGGAATTCTCCAAGGTGCATTTTGCCCGCGGCATCGTCGGCATGGCCCGGCGCGGCGACAGCGTCGACAGCGCCAACTCGCAGTTCTTCATCATGTTCGCCGACGGCGGCAGCCTCGATGGCCAGTACACGGTGATCGGCGAGGTCGTGCAGGGCATGGACGTCGTCGACAAGCTGAAGAAGGCGCCTGCCGGCTCGCCCGGCGGCTCCGTCACCGATCCCGACAAGATGGTGAAGGTGCAGGTCGCATCCGACATCAAGTAGGACAACGCGATGGCGCGCTGCGGCAACAGGCTTCTGCTCGCTGTCGCGGTGCTGCTGCTCGGTGTCTCAGGCGCGAAGGCCGAGGACGCACAGGTCAACACCATCCAGGACATCTTCCGGCATTTGCGTACCTGCTGGAGACCGCCGCCGCCCGCCAAGGCCCGCCCCCTCGACATCACCGTCGTCGTGAGCTTTAACCGGGCCGGAAACATTCTGGGCCATCCAAGGATTACCTATGAATCCGCGGAGGCCTCCGACAATGACCGGCTGCAATACCGGATCGCGGTGATGGAGGCGTTGCAACGCTGCACGCCGGTGCCATTTACCGATGCAATGGCCGGCGCAGCTGCGGGGCGTCCATTCGCGATCCAGTTCCGCAACCGGAAGACTTCACCCCCAACGCAAGAGAGACGAGTATGAGCGTCACCGAAAACACCCTGATCCTCGAGACCACGCAGGGCCCCGTCACCATTGAGATGCGGCCCGATCTCGCGCCGAACCACGTCGCGCGCATCAAGGAGCTGGTGCGCGAGGGCTTCTACGACGGCATCGTATTCCACCGCGTGATCGAGGGTTTCATGGCGCAGACCGGCTGCCCGCACGGCACCGGCACCGGCGGCTCCGGCAAGAAGCTCAAGGCCGAGTTCAACAAGGAGCCGCATGTGCGCGGCACCGCCTCGATGGCCCGCGCCGCCAATCCCGATTCAGGCGACAGCCAGTTTTTCATCTGCTTCGACGACGCCCGCTTCCTCGACAACCAATACACGGTCTGGGGCAAGGTCACCGAAGGCATGGAGAACGTCGACAAGATCAAGCGCGGCGAGCCTGTGATGAATCCGGACAAGATCGTCAAGGCGCGGATGGCAGCGGACAAGGAGTAGGCAGCTGCCCCTCATCCTGAGGAGCGCGGAACGCGCGTCTCGAAGGATGAAGGCCCCGCTGCTGCAGCTCGGCCTTCATGGTTCGAGACGGCGCCATGCGCCTCCTCACCATGAGGGTCGGACTGTGCGGCGCCGAGCCAGACATGCGCACCGATCTCTTCGATTTCGACCTGCCCGCCGAGCGCGTCGCCTTGCGCCCGGCGAGCCCGCGCGACTCTGCGCGGATGCTGGTCGTGGAAGACGGCATGCTGCGCGACCAGGTCGTTTCCGACCTGCCGCAATGGCTGAAGCCTGGCGACCAGCTCGTCGTCAACGATACCAAGGTGATCGCGGCGCAGCTGAGGGGCCGCCGCATCGGCCGCGAGACCGAGCCGAAGATCGAGGCGACGCTGATCAAGCGGCTCGACGGCTCGCGCTGGCAGGCGCTTGTGAAGCCGGCGAAGAAGCTCACAGCCGGCGACCGCATCCGCTTCGGCAATGAGGGCAAGGTCTGCCTGCTCGGCCATCTCGACGCCGAGGTCGAGGCCAAGGGGACGGAAGGTGAGGTGACGCTCTCGTTCTCGTTCCACGGCCCGGCGCTCGACCAGGCCATCGCCGATCTCGGCAGCCCGCCGCTGCCGCCCTACATCGCCTCCAAGCGCACGCCTGACGATCAGGATTTTGCGGACTACCAGACCATGTTCGCGGCCAACGAAGGTGCAGTCGCGGCTCCCACTGCAGGCCTGCATTTCACGCCCGCACTGGAGCAGGCGCTGCGCGCGCGCGACGTCGGCCTCAACCGCATCACCCTGCATGTCGGGGCAGGGACGTTCCTGCCTGTCAAGGTCGACGACACCGAGGGCCACAAGATGCATGCCGAGTGGGGCACGATCTCGGCTGAGACGGCGGAGCGGCTCAACACGGCGCGGAAGAACGGCGGCCGCATCGTCGCGGTCGGCACGACGTCACTGCGGCTGCTGGAAAGCGCGGCGAGCGAAGACGGCACGATCCAGCCGTTCGCGGCCGAGACCTCGATCTTCATCACCCCGGGCTATCGCTTCCGCGCCGTCGATGTCCTGATGACCAATTTCCATTTGCCGAGGTCGACGCTGTTCATGCTGGTGTCGGCCTTCTCGGGACTGGAGACGATGAAGCAGGCCTACGCGCATGCGATCGCGAGCGGGTACCGGTTCTATTCGTATGGCGATGCGTGCCTGTTGTTTCGGGCGCGGGAGTGACCCGGCGGCGTTCGTGTGCTATGCTGTTCACGCCGTTGGTATGGATCGAGTGGCCGATGAACATCCGTTCCGCGAAAGTCGATGAGCTTGCCCAGCGCCTCGCCCGCCTGACGGGGGAAGACATCGAGACGGCGCTGGAGCGCGCCATTGAGGAGCGCTTGTCTCGTGTCGGCTCGCCGGTCGCCGATAGAAGGGCCGCCTTGACGTCGTTCTTCGAGCGGACCGCTAGCTTGCCCGTTCTGGATTCCCGATCTGCTGACGAAATTCTGGGCTACGACCGTTTCGGGCTACCGTCCTGAAGGTACTGGATACGTCTGCGATCATCGCGACAGTAACCAATGAGCCGGATGGGCAACGCTACCGGACGGCCATGCTGGATGCTGACACCCTGTCGATGTCGGCAGTCGCGGTCCTGGAAGCCAAGATCGTTCTCTCCTCGCTTCGGGGCAGCAGCTGTGGCGTTTTTCGACGAGTT
This sequence comes from Bradyrhizobium sp. USDA 4354, assembly GCF_054060315.1. NCBI lineage: Bacteria > Pseudomonadati > Pseudomonadota > Alphaproteobacteria > Hyphomicrobiales > Nitrobacteraceae > Bradyrhizobium > Bradyrhizobium sp. USDA 4354. The sequence goes on from NZ_JBSSDC010000001.1 coordinate 5,329,541, forward strand.
ACTGGAGACCGCCGGAATTGTCGTCGTGCCGTTCGACGCCGAGATGGCCAAAGCTGCGTTCGAAGCGTTTCAACGGTTTGGCAAGGGTGGAGGACATTCGGCACAACTCAACATCGTCGATTGTACGGTCTACGCTCTTGCCAAACTGCGTTCGGAACCGCTGCTCTTCAAAGGAGCCGATTTCGCCAAGACGGATATCGTGGCGGCGTTGACCTGACTGCGCGGTAAGCCGCCGTAAGGTGGACAAAGCGACTTGTCCGCCGTAGCTCGACGAGCGAAGGCGGAAGCATGCCCGCCGTCTTTCTTGAATGCGGGAGGGAATGGTGGGCACGGCGCTTGCGCGCCTTTGCCCACCCTACACATCTCGCTGTTACGCCATCACGCGCTGCGGCAAGAGTTCGGCGATCTGCACCGCATTCAGCGCCGCACCCTTGAGCAGCTGATCGGCGGCCACGAACATCGAGATCGAATGCCCGCTAGCGTCGCTGAGATCCTTGCGGATGCGGCCGACCAGGACGTCGTCCTGGCCCGAGGCGTCGATCGGCATCGGGAAGTAGTTCTTGGCGCGGTCGTCGATCACCTTCACGCCGGGCGCCTGGGCCATGATGGCACGGACCTGGTCCTCGGTGATCGGCTTCTCGCATTCGAAGGTGATGGCCTCGCAATGGGCGCGCAGCACCGGCACGCGCACGCAGGTGACGCCGACGGCGATGGCGTCGTCCTCGAAGATCTTGCGGGTCTCCTTGATGACCTTGGTCTCTTCGTCGTTGTAGCCGGTCTCGGGATCGATTGCCGTGTTGTGGTTGAAGAGGTTGAAGGCGTAGGGGTGCGGCATCACCCTGGGCGTATAGACCTGCCCGTTGAGATTGGCGCGGGTGGACTCGACGAGCTCCTCCATCGCGGCGGCGCCGGCGCCGGAGGCGGCCTGGTAGGTCGAGATGATCACGCGCTTGATGCGGTTCTTCTGGTGGATCGGCCAGAGCGGCACCAGCGCGGTGATCGCGGCGCAGTTCGGGTTGGCGATGATGCCCTTGTGGTCGCGGATGCGGTTCGCGTTGATCTCCGGGATCACCAGCGGCACGTTCGGGTCCATGCGGAAGGCCGAGGAGTTGTCGACCACGACGGCGCCGGCCTTGACCGCGATCGGAGCGAACTTCCTGGAGATGCTGCCGCCGGCGGAGAACAGCGCGATGTCGACGCCCTCGAAGGCGCGCTCGGTCAATTCCTCGATGACGACGCTTTGCCCGCGGAACGACACCGTCTTGCCGGCCGAGCGGGCGCTGGCCAGCGCCTTGAGCTTGCCGACGCGGAAACCACGCTTGTCCATGGTGGCGATGAATTCGGCGCCGACCGCACCGGTGACGCCGACAATCGCGACGACGGGATCGTTACTCACTTTGTCCTCCATTGCATTGAGAATTCAGACAACAAAAAAAGCCCCGGACCATCGAGGGCGGGGCTTGCCGTAGAGCTGATGCGTTTAAGTCGACGACCTACGCGCGCACGCCTCCCCGGGCCCCTGAGGCCGTGGTGGTTTTGGTCGTGCGTTTGGTGGTCGTGAACATGGCGGCGACTTATGCGGGAGAGTCTTGCGGCCGTCAATGGCTTTTCGCCCCGGTCGATGCCGGGGAGCGGGGCCGCCGCTATCTGGCGGTCGCTATTTCGTCTTGGCGCCCGGCGGCTCCAAGATGACCTCCTTGAGGTCGTCGCCGCTGATCACGACGATCGCAAAATTGAGCCGGCCGCGTTCGCGGACCAGCCCGCCGCTGATGGCCTTGCCCGAGGCTGCGCGCTCGGCGACCCGTACGGCATCGGCGAGGCGGTGCCTGATCGCACCTAACGCAGCGAGGTTGCTGCGGTCCTCATGGTCGAGCTCAGTGAGGGGCAGGGCGGCTTCGCCGCCGACCAGCTCGCCGGTCGAAGCGTTGATGGTGTGGCGCCAGATGCGGTCGTTGTGCAGGGTCTTGACCCGGTAGACCGGCACGCCCGCGGCGCCGTCGAAGCTCACATCCGCCGTCGTGGCGCCGGCATGGCGGGCTTCCGCGATCGCCATGGCCTGGCTGATCGTGATCGAGGAACTGCGGAATCGTTCGATCTCGCGGCTGACCGCCTGGCGCTCCGCTTCAGCATCACCATCTGTGTCGCTGTGAAGCGCGGTCGGCGTGCCCGCGGTCACGATTGCCCGTGCCGGCGCGGCGATGAGCAGTGCGGGCAACGCGATCGCAAGCAGTTGCGAGGTCCATCGTTTGGCTGTCGTCATGCTCGAAACCCTCGGCCAGCGAGTGTGCCGGATGATCGTAAAGAATTCGCGGCCGGCCTTGGGCATCGGCCGGCCGCGGAGCGCCGCGGCGGGCTGGACCCGCCGTGACGATCGAAGCGGTCCGGACCTCTTTGGGGCTGGTGAAAAAGCGACCCGTACCGACTTATAACTAAACCATACCGTATCGTTTTATTTTGGTCAATGAGGCCGCGCCGTCCACCCTGGGGAAAGTTCGCGAGCTCACGGAATTGTCAGCGGGAGGAGCGGCGCCGAGGCGTGACCTTGGGGGCGTCCTGGACGCGGTCGGCAGGCCCCAGCGCGCCGGCCAGGAACAGCTTGATCGCCGCGCGCATGCGCTTTTCCGCGGCCTTCAGCTCCAGCGCCGTTCCGAACGTCGCCATGCGGTGGGTGTGACCGACGACGACGTCGAGAAACACCTCGGCTGCAATGGTGGTGTCTTCGACGTCGAGCGCACCTTGCGCCACCAGATGGTCGAAGAAGCGCGCGGTGGTGGCGACGGCCTTGAGCCAGCCTTCCTCCTTGCCGAGCTTGGCGACGTCGGGGAAGTTGATGGCCTGCGACGTCATCATGCGGCTGAAGGCGACGGCGTCGGGACCGCAGGTGAATGTCAGCATCTCGCGTCCGATCTCGACCAGCCGCTGCTCGACCGAGATGTTCGAGGCGCTGGAGAGCTGCGTCTCCGCCGCGGCGGAGAGCGGCGCAAGCCAGCGCGCGATCTCGCGCCTCAGCACGGCCGCAAACAGACCGCGCTTGTCGCCATAGCGGGAATAGACCGTGGGCTTGCTCACTCGGGCCGCTTCCGCGACCGCGTCGAGTGAGGTCGCATCGAAGCCGCGATCCAGGAACAGGCGGGTGGCGACCTCGATCAGCCGCTGATCGCGCTCGATCGCGGCTGACTTCGTCGGCCGGCCGCCGCGCGATTTCGGCACCTCGCGCCGTGGCGCTGCCGGTCTTGTCCTGGTCGCAGTCAATCCCATGCCCAATGATTCCTGCGCGTTTCTGACGGTCGTCTTGCTCTATAACGCGCAGCAACCGGGGCGTCATCGCGAATCTGGCCGAATTGGCCGTATCGTCAACGGTCTCGATACGGCCTCGTTCCGTCGCGCCGGCTCACGGGAGCGTCGAGGTCCAGGCCTGCCCGGATGCGGCCTTCTCGTATCCGTACTGATACAGCGCCCGCATATAGGCGGTATCGAACCCTTCCGAGGGCGGGGCAGGGTAATCGCGCGCGATGTAGGAGAGGTGGAAGCCGAGCCGGTTGCGCTTGGCGAAGTCGTAAGTCGAGAAGATGATCGAACGGGTCTGCGATTGGGTGATCGCCGACAGGCTCCGTGAGGCAACGTCGATCGTGCCGTTGGAGACGAGCTCGAAGTTGCGTTCGATCTTCTTGTTGACGAGGATGTAGATGTCCATCTTCGCACTGCCGGGCAGGCGGCCGCTCTGGAACAACAGGGCTTCCGGCAAAGTCAGCACCGGGGCCGTCACGCCGCCGTCGACATGCATCTCCTGAAATTTGCGGCCCTGGCCTTCGGCGTCGATCATGATCGGCGGAAACACCAGCGGAATGCTGGCGGAGGCCGCCATCACGTCGCGAAACAGTTTTAGGGCCCCGGGCGTTCCGACCGCGGCGATCTTGCCCATGTCCCAGATCGCGGTGCGCTGGGTGTCGAGATCGGTCGTCACCACCAGCAGCTTCCGGCCTTTGGCGTGCTCGCGCGCGACCTGCGCCATGATCTCCGGACCGACATAGCGTGCGACCAGCTCGCGCAGCCGCGTGTTGCCGAACAGGCCGGATCCGAACAGCACGCGCATGATGCTGGGATCGTTCAGGAGGCTCTCCGCGATGCCGCTGGTGTAGACCTCCTTCAGCGTGTCGTCATATTGCGAGCCGAGAAACGCAAAGGGCGCGATCAGACCGCCGGTGCTGACGCCCGAGACGACCGAGAAGGTGGGGCGGGTTCTGGCCGCGGTCCAGCCGTTGAGCACGCCGACACCGTAGGCGCCGTCGGCACCGCCGCCGGAGAGCGCCAGATAGGTTTTCGTCGCGGTGCTGGTGTCCTTCTCGAAGCTGAACTTCGTGACCGGCTCGTCGGCGTAGCGCCGGAGGCCGTCGATATCCAGCACGCGCGAGGCATTGGCTTCAGCAGCCGTGTAGGGTGTGCGCGGCAGGGAGGTGCAGGCGCCGAGCGCCAGGCTGCCCATCAGGACCAGCAATTCGATCAGGCCGACACCTCTCTGCCTGATCCGGTCACGCGAGGAGACGGATGCGTCGGTCGAACACGAAGGGTGCGGCATTGTCGGTGGCTGGCGATCACGCATCTACCGCCGCCGGCAAAGTCGCCGCGGCATCTCGTCCAGCCCCCAAGATAAAACTACACTGTATCGTTTTGTTTGGCAAGAGTAGGCTGGCACCAATCCTCGCGCTGGTTGGTGTCCCGGTCTGAAGCACAAACGGGCCGGAGCGCGGCCTGGCGGGTTGATCGGCCTGCTCCGACACGCAATAAGCACCGCCATGAATTCCGACAATGACCTTCCCAATCACTTTGAGTTGCTCGCCACCGATGGGGCCGCGCGCACCGGACGGCTGACCACGCCGCACGGCGTGGTGCGGACGCCGGTCTTCATGCCGGTCGGCACCGCCGGAGCCATGAAGGGCATGCACTGGCGCGAGGTGCGCGATGCAGGCGCCGACATCGTGCTTGGCAACACCTACCACCTGATGCTGCGTCCGAGCGCCGAGCGGATCGCGGCGCTCGGCGGCCTGCAGCGGTTCACCGGGTGGAACGGACCGATGCTGACGGATTCCGGTGGCTTCCAGGTGATGTCGCTGTCGGATCTGCGCAAAGTCAGCGAGAACGCCGTCACGTTTCGCTCGCACATCGACGGCGCCAAGGTCGAGCTGTCGCCGGAGCGCTCGATCGAGGTGCAGCGCCTGCTCGGCTCCGACATCGCCATGCAGATGGACGAATGCGTGCGGCTGCCCGCCGAGCGGGCCGACATCGAACGCGCGATGCAATTGTCGCTGCGCTGGGGCGAGAGAAGCAAGCGCGCCTTCGAGAGCGCCCCGGACGGATACATGCTGTTCGGCATCGTGCAGGGCGGCGACGTGCCGCAGCTTCGTCATGCGAGTGCGCAAGGCTTGGTTGCGATCGGCTTCCACGGCTATGCGATCGGTGGGCTTGCCGTCGGCGAGCCGCAGGCGGTGATGCTGGCGATGATCGATGAGACCGCGCCATTGCTGCCGCGAGAGCGGCCGCGCTACCTCATGGGCGTCGGCACGCCGGACGACATCCTCGAAGCGGTGAAGCGCGGCATCGACATGTTCGATTGCGTGATGCCGACCCGCAATGGCCGGCACGGCGTCGCGTTCACGCGCTTCGGTCAGGTGAATTTGCGCAACGCGCGCCACGCCGACGATCCGCGTCCGCTCGATGAGGAGAGCTCGTGGCCGTCGGCACGCAACTGCGCGCGCGCCTATCTGCACCATCTCGTCAAGGCGGGCGAGACGCTGGGGGCGATGCTGCTGTCCGAAATCAATGTCGCCTACTACCAGTTCCTGATGCAGGGCATCAGGGACGCGATCGCACACGGAAAGTTCGACGAATTCTATCAGCGCACGCGCGAGGACTGGGCGAGGGGCGACATCGCCCCACGCTAGATCAGTTGCAGGTGAAGCGATGCTTGACGGCGTGCTTGGTCACGAAGCCGTAGCCGCAATTGTCGCAGGTCCAGAGATAGCTGATCATGTGGTCCGACACGTAGGCGGATGCTTCGGCGGCGACCATGGAGTCGGCGCAGACAGGGCAGGTGGGCAATTCGCTGCAACGCGGATCGCGGTTGGTCGCGACGGTCGACATCACTTCAGCAACTGCTGACATCGTGGTGACCTCCCTGCTTTTAAGACGTAAGTCTAACATAAGCAGAATCAGTTGACGAGGTCGCAACACAAATGCGTTGGTTTTCTGATATTTGCCGCTCACGTGATTTTGCGATGCAGCGTATTTAACATGTGCCGCATTGTCGCTTGTGTGTCGCCGCAAGCTGTCTGTAACTGCGAGAATGGTCGCGACAAAAGTGCAGATTGCCACAGGGAGTTCATCATGGACGCATCGTCCACCACGGGTGCAGCGCACCAACCCGGCCGCGGCCGGATCTACGACTCGATCGTCGATGCCTTCGGCAACACGCCTGTCGTGCGCCTCCGCCGGCTGCCCGGCATGCACGAGGTGAACGCGACCATTTTGGCAAAACTTGAATATTTCAATCCTGCCGCAAGCGTGAAGGACCGCATCGGCGCGGCCATGATCATCGCCATGGAAAAGGCGGGCGTCGTCAAGCCCGACACCGTGCTGATCGAGCCGACCTCCGGCAACACCGGCATTGCGCTCGCCTTCGTGGCGGCTTCGCGCGGCTACCGGCTCAAGCTGGTGATGCCGGAGTCGATGTCGATCGAGCGGCGCAAGATGCTGGCCTTCCTCGGCGCCGAGCTGGTGCTGACGCCGGCAGCCCAGGGCATGAAGGGCGCGATTGCTGCCGCCGAGGAGCTGTTGAAGACGACGCCGAACTCGGTGATGCCGCAGCAGTTCAAGAACCTCGCCAATCCCGAGGTGCACCGCCGCACCACCGCCGAGGAGATCTGGAACGACACCGGCGGCAACATCGATTTCTTCGTGGCCGGCGTCGGCACCGGCGGCACGATCACCGGCGTCGGCCAGGTGCTCAAGCCGCGCAAGACCTCGCTGCGCGTGGTGGCGGTCGAACCGGAGGAGAGCCCGGTGCTGTCGGGGGGGCAGCATACCCCGCACAAGATCCAGGGCATCGGCGCCGGCTTCGTCCCTGACATCCTCGACCGCTCCGTGATCGACGAGATCGTGAAGATCAACTCGACGACGGCGATCGAGACCGCGCGCGCGCTGGCGCGGCATGAGGGCATTCCGGGCGGCATCTCCTCGGGCGCGGCGATCGCGGCCGCGCTGCAAATCGGCAAACGCCCCGAAGCTGCGGGAAAGACCATCCTGGCGATCGTACCGTCCTTCTCAGAGCGGTATCTTTCGACGGCTCTGTTCGAAGGAATCTAGGACATGGCGGATCAACCGAGGCGGCCGCGGACGCTTGGCGATGCCAGAACGGAGGCCGAGGCGGCATTCAAGAAGGTGACGGCGAAGGTTGCCGCGACGCCACCCAAACAGAACGCCGTTCCCGGCATCAAGGAGCAGGTCACGCTCCGCATCGACCAGGATGTGCTGGAATTCTTCCAGGAGGGCGGTCCCGGCTGGCAGGACCGCATCAACGAGGCGCTGCGGAAAGCCGCGGGGAAGTAGGCGAGCTCGTCATTGCGAGCGTAGCGAAGCAATCTAGAATCTTTCCGCGGTGGCAGCCTGGATTGCTTCGTCGCAAGGGCTCCTCGCAATGACGGAGTATGCTGCGACTCGGTCGCACCAACGAAAAAGCCCGGCGCGGGCCGGGCTTTTGTCATCTGAGATCCGCATCGCGTTTCAGCGGCGGAACATGCCGCCCATCATGCCGCCGACGACACCGCCGACGAAGGCCGCACCGGCAGCATCGCCGGGGTTGCTGCGCTGGGGAGCCGGAGCCGGCGCACTGCTGGGTGCGGGGGCACTGGCGGCACGGCGGGGGGCCTTCTGGCTGCCGTCGCTGGCAGTTGCCGGGGCTGCCACGATCTCCGAGAGCAGGGCCTTGTGCTGGTGCTTATTGAGGTAGCCAGATGACGGATAGCCGCGCGCGGCCTGCCAGCGCTTGATCACCACGCGGGTCTCGTCGCTGAACACGCCGGTCTGCTTGGTGTCGAAGCCGAGGCCGGTGAGGCGGCGCTGCACGTCGCGACGCCCGGTCTTGTCGAGGCCGATCTGGTCCTCGGTGAGCTGGGTGGCCTCGTCGGTGAAGGTCGCGGGATCGACGCCGGCATTGAGCGTGCGGGTCGCGGTCGAGGGGCCGCTCTTGATCGCCGCGAGGCGTGCCAGCGCCAGCGCCTTGAACTGACCGTTCGGATAGGCGGAGAGATAGGCGTTGAGCTCCTCCGGCTTGTTGGACTCCTTCACCGAGCGCCAGTATTCGAGCTCGACACCGTCCGAGCTCCCGGTCGCCGCCGGCACGATGCCGGAAGCGGTCGGGGCGGCGTTGGCGACGTGGGAGGTCGGGGCCTGATTGAGATAGACGGAGCCCGTCAGGTTGGTGTGGCCCCATGGCAACTGGCCTTTGCGCGTCTCTTCATTGACTTGGGCGCGGACCGAGGTCATCGCCTGCTGGATCTCGACGCCGGGCTTGGTGATGTTGTCGATCAGTGCGCGGGTGAACGGGCTGTTGTTGCCCTCCTGGCCGTCGAGCGCGGTCTGGCCAGGCCCGGTGGCGAACGCGATCAGCGTGCCTTCGCCGGACTTCATCTCGGCGAGACCGCTCTGGACGTTGACGCTGCGGGTCGCCGAGTTCGACTTGATCTTGGCGGCGAACGGATTGTCACGGCAGGCATCGAGGAAGACGAGCTTGACCTTGGCATCGCCCATGGTCTGCTCGAGCGTCAGGTCGATGTTGATGGCGGCCCCCAGCTTGACGTCCATCTCCGACTTGATGTCGGCGTCGACGGGCAGCAGATAGTTGGTACCGCTGACGGCGATGCCGTGGCCGGCATAGTAGAACAGCGCGATATCGGAGCCCTGCGCCTTGCGGCCGAAGTCCAGCAGCTTCTCCGTCATCTGGTCGCGGCTGAGATTGGAGCCTTCGATCACCTCGAAGCCGACATTGCGCAGCGTGGCCGCCATCGCCTTGGCGTCGATCGGCGGGTTCGGCAATTGCGCGACGTTCTTGTAGGAGCCGTTGCCCACGACAAAGGCGACGCGGCGGTCAGCCTTGGCGGCACTGATCGACAGCGCCATGCACATCAGCGAAGCGAGGAGGGTGAGATAGCGCATTCTGAAATCCCCAGAATCGAATTGCAGGCAGCAACAAATTGGCAACGAACCTACACGAAGTGCCCGACTTCGCGCCACCAAAACGGCAGTCCGTTGCGTCAACCCGCTGCTGTGTGGCCGAATGTGCACGATGGAGAGCCTCTCCAACGTGATCCAAATCACACGGCCACTTGGTTTTGTCGCCCGAGGCGGCGCGAGGTTCACTGCGCGCGGGCGGGAACGGGCGAAGCTGGTTTCAAATTGAGGAGATTGCCGCAAAGGATCAGCACCGCGCCGAGCACCGTCCAGGCGTCGAGCCGCTCGGAATACAGCAGCCAGCCGGCAGTCGCGGTCAGTGGAACCCGCAGGAAGTCCATCGGAACCACGATCGTCGCGTCGGCGTAGCGCATCGCGCTGGCGAGGCAATAGTGTGAGAATGTGCCGCAGACGGCGATCACGGCGACCCAGGCCCAGACATAGAGCGATGGCCAGGTCCAGACGAAGAGCGTCGGAACGAAGCCTGCGACCGACTGCACCACCAGCATCCAGAACAGGATCGAGAGCGCGCTCTCAGTGCGGGTCAGCGATTTGACCAGCGCCATCGAGACGCCAAATCCCATGGCGGCCCCGAGCGCGATGAGCTGGCCCGGATTGACCTCCCCGGTCGCCGGTCGGACGATGACGATCACCCCGACGAGTCCGAGCACGATGGCGGCGATCTTCCATGGAGTCATCCGCTCGGACAGGAAGCTCGCCGCGAGGATGGCCGTCCAGATCGGCATTGTGAACTCGATCGCCACGACTTGACCGATCGGGATCAGCGTCAGGGCGAAGAACCAGCCGAGCTGGGCAATATAGTGCACCAAATTGCGCCCGACATGCTGCGGCAGGCGCGATGTCTTGACCATCTTCAAGCCGCCGGCACGGTAGATGATCGGCGAGAGCAACAGGAAGCCGACCAGCGACCTCACTTCCATGATCTGAAAAACATTCAGCTCGCGCGTGGTCTCACGCCCGGCAACCGCCATGACCAGCATCAGTGACAGCCAGCCGGCCATCCACAGGGCAGCCATCGTTTTGGACGGTGTCGTGCTCATTGCGGCGGACGGGGAGGGGTGAAATCCGAAGGGACCGTCGGTATCGGCGACATCGCCGGCGTTTGCAACGGTCAAATCTGCGGATGCAGCGATGCAGGGTGTCGTGCTAGGCATCTCCAAACAACGAGATCGGGAGAGCTTCGCTCATGCATATCTTGCAGCCGGCCGAGTGGAAAAAACCGCGCGGCTTTTCCCATGGCGTCGTGGTCGAGGGCCCGGGCCGCTGGGTGGTTCTGGCCGGCCAAACCGGCGGCGACGAGGCCGGCAATTACGCGCCCGACATGGCCGCGCAGGTCGCCACCGCGCTGAAGCGGATCATCAAGCTCCTGGACGAGGCCGGCGCCGGCCCCGAGCACATCGTCCGCCTGACCTGGTACCTGACGAGCCGCAGCGAATATGAAGCGGCCGGTGCCGGCATTGGCGCGGCCTGGAAGGAAACGCTCGGACGCAATTTCCCGCCCTCGACGCTGCTCTATATCGGCGGCCTCGTGGATGAGCGGGCCAAGGTCGAGATCGAGGTCACCGCGTTCGTGCCGGGCGCATGAAAAATCGATCCGGCGACGTCGCCGGATCGATTGTCGTGTCACCCTGGTGTCTTACTTCGACATCGAGATGTTGGCGCCGCGGAACTGGCTGTCCGCACGGATCGCGACGGTCTGTTTGTTGCCACTCGTCCGTAGCGCGAGGTTGGCGTTGAAGCCGGCAGCAGAGACGACCACCTCGAAGTTTCCACCACTGCCGCGGCCCTGGAGCGAGCCGGAGATGTTACGGCTGGCCTCGGACCAGCTGCCGGTGACGGCGCTACCCTCGGCTTTCACGCTGGCGGCGAGATTGAACTTGTAGGCGTCGCTGGCACAGGTCAGCGACATCTCCATCATGGGGCCGATCGGGGCGTATTTGGCCCGGCAGCGGATGCGTTCGGTCGAGCCGTCATCCAGCGTGACAGTGCCGCCGCCACTCCAGCTTCCCGCCATCGGGGCGAACGGGCCGGCCTGGGCCTTGCTTTCAGAGTTGGCGAGGCCCGCCGCAAACAAAACGGCGGCCGCCATCAGCAGCCGCCGGCCTGGGGCGCGAGCCTTGATTGGTTTATTGGCGCGATGCTTCCCACCGCCCGCTGCACGGTATGCCTGCAGATGCTCCATTCCACTTCCCCGATCCGGCGTTGCCGTTGAGTTGACCGTTGGCATATGCACCATTGATCGAAACTTTCACAAGTCCCCCGCTACCGATGGTGCCGGAAACGTTAGCGCCGGGCGCGGTGATCTTGCCGTCGGCAACCGTCAGCATCGAGCTCGCGGTCGGTTCGCACGAACCGCTCTTGGTCACGATGGTGACGTGCCAGTTGCCGTCATAGGGGCTCTGGGCAAAGGCGGGGGCGGCGAGGGTGCCGGCGAAAACTGAGGCGGCACAGAACGCCGCAATGCGACCAAAACGCATGAATTCGTCCTTGAATGTGTCTGATATGCTGTCACTTATTCGGACGAAATGTGACGGAAATTTGTTGCAATGCCAAAGCGAAAATTGTTCCTGTGGAAACAATGGTTTATTTGCGCTTTTGGCTCCAATTTTCGAAGCGGAATCAAGGCCCCTTCACGTTAAGGGTAAACGTCAGGGCGACTCAGGAAAGGCTCGGCTCAGAAAAGGCTTGGCTCAGGAAAGGCCGACTCAGGAAAGGCTTGGCGCGGAGGTCGCGAACTGCTCGTCCTGAGTTTTGGCGGGCAGCGCCTTGTGGACCTTCACGTAGTCGATCACGTCCGCCAGCAGCTTGAGCCCGAGCGGCGCCAGCGCGCGCTCCCAAAGCTCCCGTGCTGTCTCGCCCTTCTTGACGAAGCACCAGTCCTGGGCGGCGATCGCGCCGGCGTCCATGCGGTCGGCGAGATGGTAGATCGTGCCGCCGGCGATCGGATCGCCTTCCTTGATGGTCCATTCCACCGCGGCCTTGCCGCGATGGCGCGGCAGCAGCGAGGGGTGATAGCCGATCCCGCCGAACTTGGTGGAGGCGAGCGCGTCCCTGCCGATGCGGGCGTGGCTGTGCGCCGTGATGATCAGATCGGTATCGGGGGCAACCTCGGACGCCACCACCAGTTTTGGATTGGCCTGGACCACCACCTCGATGCCAGCGGCCTTGGCGGTCGCAGCGAGGCGATCCTCGGCATCGGCCACCACGACGCGGACGACGGGGACGCCGTGCTCCCGCAGCATGTTCAGGGTGGTCACGCCGAAATGGCGGGAGCCGACGAGGGTAATGCGCATGGGTGTCCGATCCGTCTCGCAACTGCGTCATCCCCCCGATAACACGTCCGTACGCCCTGTCACCATCCGCGCGGCGTTTGCGCGGGTTATCAACAATGCGCCGGGCGCCGGCTGCGATGAACTGCGGGATTGCGCAGTCGATCGCTCTGGTGCTTCCATGCGGGCATCGTACCGGCTCGGGAGCGGGCGCATGCGCAGCGTGCGGTTTTTCGTTTTCGCGACACTGATGGCGGCCACTTCGGCCCATGCTGGTGGCCCGTACCCAGCAGTCCCGCCCGAGACCGGGGTCGCGCCGCTGGTGGGGCCGACCTGGGACACCTATCGTTGCGCCCAGGGGCCGGTGATCAATTTCTATCATCGCGCCTATTACGGCGAGGAGCCGCCGGCGCTCTATCGCGGCTACGCCTACCGGCCGTATTACCGCTACCGCGCCTATCGCCGATTGCCGCGCACCTATTTTTGCGTCATCGACTAGCGTTGGCGCCACGGTCGGACGGCAAGCGGCCGATAAGCGGTTCCTGTGTTGCGTTTGTAATAGAGGTATCCCTGATCGGCTGATAGCGTCTGCCCACCGGGGCTGGCGACATTTCAACCCGCATCCGTTTTCGAACCCGGCTTTGGCCGCTGGCGTGATCGCCGGCGGCCTTTTCATGCCATGCATCACGAATCATCCGGCGGTAACACGATCTCAACCAGCTTGGCGTATCGACGACTCCGTCGCGGATTTGTATTGCGTACCGCGACACGAAAACGTCCGCCGGCCTGGGCGCGCTGCCGGGCCTTTTCGCCGGGACAGATTTCATGCCGAGTGCAATCGAGCAGATCGTCGACGCCTATGTGCGTCTGAAGAACCGCCGTGGACTCGACGAGCTGATGATGCACAGGCAGCGGCTCGCGGTCGATCTGAAGAGCAGGTCCGGCTATGATTTCAGCCTGCCGATCGGCCAGATCGACGAGGAGATCGCGATCATCGAGGCGGGGCTCAGCCGGCTCAAGGCGGAGAATTCCACGGCGATCTAGAGGTCTGAGTCGTTGCGCGGGACTTTTGCGCGGGACTTGGGGCCGACGCATCGTCGCAGTCCGAGCCCGGTTCATGCACGGTTCAGGCCGGCCGTGTCTCAATCGTCAGGTCGTTTCGTGGGACGGGAATCCTGATAGGCTTGTCCCCGTGATTTGGAGGAGTTGTCATGATCGAGCTTGCGCTGGCCGGCCTGATTGCGTTTGCAACCGTGCCTGCCGCAACGCCGGCGCCCATGGTGGAGCAAGTTCAGTTCAGAGGTGGTCCGGGCGGACAGTGTCCGCACGGCTATGATTTCAACCACTCGAACGGCCGCTGCTATCCCAATGACTATCACGCGCCGGGCGTCTATACGCGGAATCCCGGACCGGGCGAATACTACGGAAGACGTGGCGGCCTCTGTCCGCACGGGTACGACTACAATTACTCAAATGGCAGTTGCTATCCGAACAGGGCGCGTGCACCCGGCGCTTACGGCGCTCCCGAATACTACGGACGACGCGGCGGGCTGTGTCCGCACGGCTACGATTACAACTATTCGAGCGGACAGTGCTATCCGAATAGCGCACGCGCTCCCGGCATGTACGGGCGATAATCGATCGCCGTGCCAAGGCGGGCGCGCTCAGTCGCGCCGGCCACCGTCGATCACCGTGAACAGCGGCCGCGCCGGCGTCGGCTCGACCAGCAGTTCCTCCACCAGTGCGGTTGCCGCATCGACATATTTGCGGGTTGGCTTATCCAGAGGGCGCTTGGCTTCGTCGTCGAGCGCGACCTTTGCGGCCTCGACCAGCTTGCGCATGCGTGCCGCATGGTCGTCGCCAGCCGTCAGCGTCGCGCGCGCCAGCGAGCGCAGCACGAACAGCTCGCCCTCGAGGCGGAGCAGACGGTCGTTGAGCCTGGTCAGGACGGCGTTGAGGTCGGCCATGGGGTTCGACGCGGAGGATCCATCCTGATCTAGCGGCGATCGGTGAACGGAGTCCAAACGGCGCCGGTGCAATTCGGCCGATCCTGTGAACGCCGCGGGCAGCTTACCACTCGACGCCCGCCCAGCGCCTCCCGAACACAAGCGGCCTCGTCTTCACGGCTTGCCAGCCGAAGAAATGGTGCTTGCCGGACCAGGCGTGCACGACGCCGCTACAGATGCCGCATTTGAAGCTGCCGGTGTGGGCCTCGCTGTGCTCCTCTCTGGTCGCGGTGTAGTTCATGCCGCAACCCGCACAGGTGAACTCTTCGATCGTCCAGATGCTGTTGGCCATTGCCCAGAATGCGTTTCGGTGACCTCGATCCACAGTAGTCGCCAGCGTTTGCAGCGGCGTAAACTGGCGCGGGGAAATCCGGTTAATCGGCGTTAGCCAAGCTGGTTAGAGCGCAGGCGATGCGATATCCGCTGGCCCACCAGACTCTCGGGCGGGGGCGTCATCGTCCCGGAATGCGGAATGGCCCGATCTGTTCCCAATCGGGAGCATGTCAGTTCCAGTCGCCTTGACGCAGGATGCGTTGCTGGCAATAACGGCTGGGCCTCACAAGCGCCGGAAGTTGCGTTCATGCCGCAAGGAAAGCTGTGCCCGTGAAAAGCCTCCGTCAGCTCCTGACCGGAGAGGACGTCATCCAGCTCGTGATCCGGCTCGGCCTGCTTGCCCTGCTGATCATCTGGACCTTTCTGATCATCCGCCCGTTCGTGCCGATCCTGACCTGGAGCGGCGTGCTGGCGGTCGCGTTCTATCCGGCGTTCAGCTGGGTTGCCAAGGTCCTCGGCGGCCGGCCCAAGACCGCAGCAGCGATCCTGACCCTGATCACCTTGGGCATCGTCATTGGTCCGGCGACTTGGCTCGGCATCAGCGCGGTGGACGGCGTGCGCGAGCTGGCACACCAGCTCGGCACCGGGGACCTCGTGCTCCAGTCGGCGCCGGAGCAGCTCAAATCGTGGCCGCTGGTCGGCCCCTGGCTCTATGACCTCTGGGACCAGGCTTATAACAACGTTCGGGCGGTGGTGCGCGAGGTGGCGCCGTATCTCCAGCCGCTGGCAGGCCCGCTGCTCTCGTTGGCGGGCGACGCCGGCCTTGGCACGCTCCAGTTTCTCGTCTCCGTATTCGTGGCCGGCTTCCTGTTTCCGCATGGGCCGCGGCTGGTCGCGGCCGGGCGCAGCTTCCTGTTCCGCATCGTGCCGGAGCAGAGCGAGCATTTCCTGTCGCTTGCGGGCGCGACCATCCGCGCCGTGGCGCAGGGCGTGATCGGCGTCGCGATCGTGCAGGCGCTGCTCGCCGGCATCGGCTTCAAACTCGCTTCGGTGTCGAGCGCGGGCCTTCTTGCCTTCATCGTGTTGCTGCTCTCGATCGTGCAGATCGGTGCTTTCCTCGTGCTGCTGCCGGTGATCATCTGGATCTGGACCGCCAAGGACGTCACCACGGCGCTGCTCCTCACCGTGTTTCTCGTCGTCGTCGGTTTCATCGACACCATGTTGAAGCCGCTTGTCATGGGGCGCGGCCTCACCACCCCGACCATCGTGATCTTCGTCGGCGTGATCGGCGGCACGCTGGCCCACGGCATCGTCGGACTGTTCATCGGACCGATCATCCTGTCGGTGGCCTGGGAAATGATGATGGCCTGGATCAGGACCGAGGATCGGGCGGAGGCGGGGAAGGGCTGAACTCGCGCCGCAGACGGCGCGGTCTGCCGGCCGTGCCGCGCCAGGACCCAATGGCTGGCGTCCTGTGATCAAGGCTGCAGCGAACTTGTCTGTTCGACTAGACAAGTTACGATTGGGCCGATTCTGTGTTCGATGACGGCAGCAATGGCGAAGTCTTCCAAGCTGGTTGCCGCCAGGCGCGGCAAGGTATTGTTGGTCAGACGCCGGTCGGACGGCCTGTGGATGTTCCCGGGCGGCCGCAAGCGTGCGCGCGAGTCGGAGAAGGACTGCCTGCGGCGGGAGATCAGGGAGGAGCTGCCCAAGCTGAAGCTCGGCAGGATCAGCCTCTGGAAAGAAGTGAAGGCGAGGAACAAGCGCTCCGGCCGCAAGATGAGCGACGCGATCTTCATCACCAAGTCCGCCAAGGGCAGGCTGGCGATCGGCGACAAGAAGGAGATCGACCGCGCCGCCTGGCAGAAGCCCCGCGGCATACGCCTGACGCCGACCTCGCGCTACATCCGCGACCGCCTGTTTCCGAGGAAGCGGCGTCTGAAGAAAGCCTGAATGCCTTCGTGGCTGGATGCTTGCAGCACGCGCGCGGCCAAGCGCCATCGGCCGGCGGCGGAAGTCACCGGTTGGAAAGGTCGGTCAGCCGCTATTGCTTGGCTGCCATCGTCTCCAGGCAATGGTTGAGGAAGGCAGTGCGATCCCTGGGCAGCACCTTCTCGAGATCCGCCTTCAGAGCGCATTCACGCTGGCGCAACTGCTCGGCCCGGCGCTTCTCGGCCGCCTCTCGATATTCGGGAGCAACCTTGTTGGGATCGACCAGCGTCTGTGCGTGGGCGGGGACCGTCGCAAGCAGCGCGATGGCGCCGATGAAAATGCATGGTTTCAAATGAGCCTCCGTCAAAGGAGGCATCCTAGCGCGCTGCTTGCGCAAGCCCAAACCGGAAGGGTGCGGTACCCCGTTCCTGATAGATCGAACCGGCATTGCGCCGAACGCGCCGGCAGACTTCCCGCCCACCTGCTTGGAACGACTCTGCGCGTTGCGCGTAGATTCCTGGCTCCCGGCCCATCCCCAACCCCAAAAGCCCCCGGGCCGCGAGAAAACCTTCCCCACAAAGGTTGGCGACCTCAGGGCCTTCGCACTGAGGTCGTTTGGCGCACGCGTGTGAACCAGTTCACAAGCGCGCGGCGAAACCGCTGCTATAAAGATGTCATTGCTTAACCGCTTCATTTTGAACGAACGCCCCAGCGTGGCTCCAAGCGCTGGGGCTTTTTCATGCCTGCTGCTGCGTAGCGCCTCGATCGCATCGACTTTCGCATTGAAAGCGCGGGCCGCATTTCACAGCTCGGAACGAGCCAGTTCCAATGTGTGCTGGGCGATCAATGGCCAAACTGCCGGGATCGCGATGGCGTGCCCGGACGTTGCCCGCGAGGGGTGCGTTCGCGGGGCAAATCCCATATGCATGGCGGCGAGCTGCCGATTCGAGATGAAGGCGGCTCGCGTTCAGTTTGCGACGGTTCAAGAGAAACGGGTTCAAGTGAGGCTTTCCAAAAAGGCAGGGGTGGCCAAGAAGGCGCCGAAGAAGAGCAAAGGATCGCAGCGCGCCACGATCTCGTCTTCGTCGCCCCTCGGCATGATGGCCCTCCATCTGCTTGGACAATGGAAGCAGTCCGGACGCAGCGGCATCGTCTTTCTCGCCGAGAGCGAGAACAGGGCGGAGCGGCTGGGCAGCGTCATCCACGCGCTCGACCCATCCTGCGAGGTGCTGGTGTTTCCGCGATTGAACACTTTGCCGTTCGATCAACTGGAGCCGTCGCACGAACTCGCAGGGCGCAGGGCCTCCGTGCTGAGGCGCCTCGCAAAATCCAAGAAACCCCTGTTTCTGGTGTCGACGGCGGAAGCCGTGATGGAGCGCCTGCCGCCGCCGGCGAGCTTGTCGCGCCTGAGCCTGAGCTTGAAAGTGGGCGGCACGTTCTCCGAGCGGGACCTCGAGGCCCGACTCGAAGCCTTGGGTTACGATCTCGACGATGAACCGGACTATCCGGGCGGGGCGCTGTTCCACGGCCAGACCTTCGAGATATTTCCAGCGGGCGCGCTGGGGCCGTTCCGGATCGAGCATTCGCAGCATGCGATCAAACGGATCGTGGCGTTCGACCCGCATGAGCACAGGATCATCTTCGAGACCAGGGAGCTGCTCGTCGATCCCATGTCGGAGCGGCTCGGCCTTGCCGGCAAACGCGGCAGGCGCGCGAGCCTGTTCGACTATTGCGGGGGCGCGAAATGGATCGCGGACGCCGGCGTCCCGCTACACGCCGACGGATGGCTTGATACGATCGAGGAGGCCGCAGCCCGCGCGGAGCGGGAGCGCGAATATCTCGGACGGCGCGACTGGAAGCAGCTCTCCAAGGGCATGAAGGTACTGCCGCGGACGGCGTCCTTCCAGCCCGTCCCGGAATTTTCGAAGCTGACGTCCTCCAGGAAGGCGCTGCGTGCCTTTGTCGAGGAGACACGCCGGGCCGGATCGCGGCTGATCCTCGTCGCCGCGCACGAGGACGATCTGCGCGTGATGGAGCGGATGGGCGGCGTCAAGGCGGAGCGCTGCGAGAACTGGGACGAGGCGGCGCGCAGGCGGGGCGGCGAGGCGGCGCTGCTGGCCGATCTCGACGCCGGCTTCGTCTTGCCAGGGAAGAAGCCTCTGGTCGTGGTGACGGCGTCCGACGTGCTCGGCAGCCGCGCTCATCATCCGCAGCCGATGGCGCGCGCCTGGAGCGCAGCCTTCGACCATGCCGATGTGCCCGAGCAGGGCACGGTGGTGGTCCATCTCCAGCGCGGCCTCGCCGTGCTCGACGGCTTGCAGACCGTCAACACCGGCGGCGGCGCCATGCGCGAGATGATCCGCCTGAAGTTCGGCGGCGACAATGCGGTTCTGGTGCCGCCGCCCGATCTCGCCTTGATGTGGCCTTACGCAGCCGAGCTCGGCAAGCTGGCGCTCGACAAGGCGGATGGCAGCACATGGTGGGCGCGCCGCACCTCAGCCGAGCGCGAAATCCAGATCGCCGGCAAGGTGCTCGCCAAGCACATCAGCCAGCGCCGGCGGCGGCGCGCCGAAAAGCTGGTGCCGCCGGGATCGGCCTACGAGAAGTTCGTCGCGCGTTTCCCTTACTTCACGACGATCGACCAGGCTCAGGCGATCCGCGACGTGCTGGACGATCTTGCGTCCGGTCATCCGATGGACCGCGTGATTTGCGGCGACGTCGGTTTTGGCAAGACCGAGGTGGCGCTGCGGGCCGCCGCTGCCGCGGTGCTGTCGGGCAAGCAGGTGGCGATCGCGGTGCCGACGACGGTGCTGGCGCGGCAGCACGTCGCGACGTTCGAGAGGCGCTTTGCGCCGTTCGGCATCGAGGTCGGCAACCTGTCGCGCGCGACGTCAGGCGCGGAGCTGCGGGAAACCAGGGAGGGACTGCGCAGCGGCCGGATCAAGGTCGTGATCGGCACGCAGGCGCTCACGGGCAAGGACGTCAAGTTCGATGATCTCGGCCTCGTCATCATCGATGAGGAGCAGCATTTTGGCGCGGCCGAGAAAGCAAAGCTCGCCGGCCTTGCCAAGAACGTCCATGTGCTGATGATGAGCGCGACGCCGATCCCGCGGACGCTCGCCGCCGGCCTTGCCGGCTTCCGCGATCTCAGCGTGATCGCCTCGCCGCCAGTGCACCGGCTTCCGGTCGCAACCAGGATCGCGCCGCTGTCGGACGCCGCCATTGCCTCCGCACTGCTGCGCGAGCAGCGCCGCCACGGCCAGAGCTTTTTGATCTGTCCGCGCATCCAGGATCTCGATCCCATGCTGGCGCGGGTGCGGGCGGTGGCGCCTGACCTGCGCATCGTCTGTCTGCACGGCAAACTGCCTGCCGACGAGATCGACGACCGCATGATGAGCTTCGTCGAAGGCGGTGCCGACGTCCTGCTCGCGACCAATATCGTGGAGAGCGGCCTCGACATTCCCCGCGCCAACACCATCGTGGTGTGCTGGCCGGAAAAGTTCGGTCTTGCCCAGCTGCACCAGCTGCGCGGACGCGTCGGCCGCGGCGGTATCCGCGCCTTCGCCCATCTCCTGACCGAGACGGAGTCCGGACAGTCCGAGAAGCGGCTCGCCGTGCTCGAGGAGTTCAGCCGGCCGGGCGCCGGCTTTGCCATCAGCGAGCGCGACCTCGACCTCAGAGGTGCGGGTGACCTGTTCTCGGAGCAGCAGTCCGGTCACGTCCAGGTGTTCGGGCCGGTGCTCTACAGCCACCTCCTGAAAATGGCCTCGGAGAAGGCCGACGAAGAGCGCGCCGCGGTGTGGGTACCCGACCTGAATCTGCCGGTCGGGGACATGCTGCCCGAGAGCTATGTGCAGTCCGAGCCGGTGCGGCTCGAGCTCTATGCGCGCGCCGCACGATGCAGCAGCGAGGACGATCTCGACGACCTCGAGGAGGAAACCTCCCGCCGCTTCGGACCTTTGCCGAAGGGCGCCGGCGATTTCTTCGCCGCGGCGAAGCTCAGGATCGCGTGCAAGCGCAGAGGCATCATCCGGCTCGACGTCGGCCCTGAAGCTGCGGCCGCGACGTTCCTGCCCGGACGCTTGCGGAAGTCGCGGGGAAAGTCACTGCAACGCGACGGCGACCGCGTCGTCTATCACGCCAAGATGCAGGACGCGCCGTTCGAACGGGTGGAGGAGCTGTTCGAGCTGCTGGATGAGGGGTGAGCGGGCTCGCGCATTCGTCGGCGCGGATACCGGAAGCAAGGCAGGCACGCGGTCCGTTGGCGTCGTCCCAGTGGCCGGCTTCTTCAATTGCGAGTTCGTAGCGGGAACCCTGTTCCACCATTATAGTTAACGGGGGCGTGGCGAAGGAGATTGTCCGATGTCCCATGCCATCCCTCCGGTCATTGCCGCGATTGTCGCAAGCTCATGTCTGTTGGCCCTGGCGCAAGCAGGCGGCGCAAATGCCGGGTCCGCAGGCGCGGGCATGGGAACGGGGCCGGGCAGCGCTGGCGGATCGGCACCTTCTGGAATGGGGACGAGTGCAGGCAATGCGGGTCCCTCAGCGCCCCCGGGAATGGGGACGAAAGACACCGCCACCGGCGGAAATCTGGGCACCAACAGCGAGCCGGCCAATCCGAACGTTCAGCCCGCCACGCCCGCGAGGTCGCGGGCGGCAGTCCAGGCAGCGAGAAATGCCGGGGCTGGTCGCGCTCCAAATGGCCTGCCGATCGGCGCGATCGGGAGCGGCACGAGCAATGAGGATCAATTGGCCACTGGTTCGGCGCCGCTCCAGAACAGATTCCGGCCGGCAACACAGGCTCAAGGAAACACCAGTGTTGGTGCAGAGGGTCTGTCAGGGAGAGGCTCGAGTCTTTCGGACCAGGTCAGGCAATCGCGGGCCGCACGGGCTGGAGACAAGGTGCTCGATGCCAAAGCGCAAGTCGAGCGACGAACGAATGTGTCGCGCAGACGCGTTCCGAGCCCGATAAAGCCAGGTTCGTAGTCTGCGAGTGCGGGGGCGAAGAGACAGGCTCGGCGCAATCGCAACTATCACAGCCCGCTGCACGATGCGCCGCGGGTGATGGAGCTGTTCGAGCTGCTGGATGAGGGTTAGGGCGCATCAAAATGCGAAAACAACCCCATGCACAGTAGCTAAGTGCTTCTGCCACAATGTCTTCTGCAGCGCGCGGATAGGCCGGTCGCGACCAATGGCGCGGGGGGCTGACACAGCTGTTGATGTGTGATCCGTCGCATCTCTGGCGCCGGAGTTCCAGCACGCATCCGATTGCACCCTCGGGCAAAACAGGGGTATTCTGCCAGATTCGGTAAATCCGCTTCGGCGCGTGTTCAGGGGCGCCGGAGCGACTGTGCTGTCAGGGTAGCTTCCCGGCTGTTTTCGTCGCTGCATCGCATCGGCCTCCGTAATCGGCCGGAGTCGCCGAGCCGTCCGCCAGCCCCGCCGCTAACGTGGAATTAATCCAAAATGCTCACAATTTGAGGCAGTTGGAGTTGGGTGCTGCGGACAAGGACTCGTCGCGAGGACGTTCCAGGGGCGGCTTCCTCTTGCTCGCTCATTGGGGTCAATGCACGTGACCACGACCTTCGAAACACAAAGCTTCGCCGAAGAGCTCGACGCGGTCGCACTTGCTGCCGCCGCAGCAGCGCACGAACCCGCGGCCCTGGAAGATCCAGGGCCGGTCAAACGGCCCGCCCGAAAAACGGTCCTGCTGCTGGCGGTGTGTGCCCTCGCCATTAACGGCGCGGCGGCCATCTACACGTTGCCGTCCGGCTTGCCGTCGCTGAATGTCAGCGGCCTCGCTGCACTGCTTCCGCGCCAGCAAGCGCCGGCGCCGAAGCCGGATCCGGTCGTCGCTGCCTTGAAGGAGATTCAATCGGCCCAGCAGCAACACACGGCTTTGCTGCAGGAGAACAACCACGCATCGCAGCAAAATGCGACTCTGCTGCAACAGGATTCAATGGTGCTGCTGTCCCTGCGCCAGAGCATCACGGACGAGCGGGTCGACGTGAAGAAGATATCGTCGCAGCTGTCCACGCTGATCGCGAAGGTCGACTCGCTGCAAAATGTGATGATGTCGGACGTCACGTCCTCCATTCGACGAGCGAATGCCCGCTATGGACTGTCCGCAGCGATGCGGAAACGGCTGGTTCGGCCGTCGAAGCCTCTGGGGCCTGTTTCGGTTGGCGGGGCGCCGCTGACTGTGCCGGCTGCGACGGCGGCGCCGGAGAGCTGAAGGGAAGTCAAGCAAAGCGGTTGGGACGCTGTCCGCGCTGACCTGATCCGAGGTTCACGCTGACGGGTCTTCTTGAGCCGATTTGGAAGCACGCAGCCGTGCAACAACGGCGAGCGTAACCGGGCTTAGTGCACTGTTACCGCAATCAGGGGCTTCCGTTGTTGGGCCTCGACCTCCAGCCGTATTCCTGATGTGAAATCGTGGCGGTGATGTCGGCCTCTTTGTCCGCTGAGAGGCGCCAGGCCGCCACTCCGAAGCACAACGTCAAGACCAGGGCCGTCGCAAGCAGAAGCATCGAGACGAAATGGCTCACGCGCGTCACCAGGAGTTTGAATTACGAGAGAGCGAACACGAGTTGCCGATTCGGAAAATACAGACGCGCTGACCTAAAGGCCTGATTTCCACATTCAGTCACACAGGACCAAAGGCGCTCACGATCCCGATCGTGATCGGGACCAGCGCGACGATTGTCCATAAAGCGGGCGAGCTGGAGGATAGGCCGGCGAAAAAGATCAAAAGACCGAAGCCCACGAGGGCCGCCGAGATGGCATAGGCGAGTGCTTTTTCCATCGTTCGATCCACGCGGAATACGGGATGGATTGCGCCTGTAGGACTCGCCGCCGGTCGAAACGTTCCTATGCGCATATCCGGATCAAGCGGTGCGCCAGCAGCTTTGGAGCTCCACCAAACATGCCGGCCACAGCCGCAGCCCCGAAAGCTTGAGACACGAAATCAGTTGGACAATGTCCGCACTGATCTGGCCCGCGTGGTAAGCGGCGCGCCTTCTAGGGCCGAGACGGGTCAGTCCCGGTATTCCGCTCACGCATCGCCATTTCAACCTGGTCAGCCAGGACCGTGAGGTGGCTCGCAAGCCGGTCGAACACCTCGCGCTTGGCTGGATCGGTTGCCAAGTCGCGGATCAGGGCGCATTCGGCCGCCTCTTTCCGAAGTTTCTCGATCTGGGCCCGATAATCCTTCATTGGCAATTTGGCTCCGTTCCCGGCAAATGGACGGTACAGGCAATGTGCGAAAGCGAACAGAAGTGATTGCCGAGTTTTCCTAGTCTTTGGTGGCTCTGACCTTCCCCAAGGGTCCAAGCACCTCCAGCGGCCCTGGCCTCCACACCCCAAAAGCCCCACGCTCGGGGCCGTCATTGCCGATCGCCCGATCTATCGATCGCATTCCCTGACTCTAACCGCTTCCAGGCGTTCGCGACATGGGATGTTGAGCCATTTTTTGCAGCGCAGGGCTGCGACCACGGCGCAGCACTTTCAATAGGAACTGTCCCCTCGCCACCGCATTGCCTTCTTGCATAGTTTTCCCGGTTGTCGGACTTGGGTGGTGTTGGGGGCGTGCAATGGGTACTTGTGATCGCACCGCTGTTCTGAAGCAGCGTTGGGACGAGCTTGCTTCCGGGCTTTCCGAATTGAAAGATTTGCGCTCCCGCGTGATCGCGGCCGAGCAAATACAAGAGAGGCATAGCCTCGACGGCAAACCGGCCGCAGCAATTCGCAGGTGTGCAAAATCCAAATCGTCATCGGCAAAACCCGATCGGCCAAAGCGGCGCTTGGCGCGGCCGCCCGACGTCGGGAAATGACGTCTCGGACGCAGGATGTCCAGCAATGCCAATGCAGGTCAGAGATGGCAACCGCCATCAGCGTGCGAGCGTGGCCGAAATACTCAATTGGAAGCGTGCCGGCTGCGACGGCGGCGCCGGAAAGCTGAGAAGAAGGTCGTTCATACCGACGCCTGGAGATCGCGGTCAGCGAATGGGATTACGCGTCCTTCCTTCATAACCGTCCAGTCGTGCGTTTCAGGAATCTGTGACTTGTTGCGGCGATGTCCGCATCCCAATTCCAGAATGTGCGATCAGATATGCGGAGTAGGAACAATGCGTATATTGTTGGTGACGTTCCTCACGGTGGCTGCGATTGCCCAGGCCCACGCAGAGGCGAAGACGAACGTCCCGGATGCCTCGTGTAGCTATACGTTGTCGAGCGGGGAGAGGTACAAGATACCAGCGGGACAGAATCTCTGCTGGCGCGTCCCTCAGCCTTCTTACAAGGTGTACACGCTCCTGCGTTGTGATCCCCCATTTCAGGAGCTCAACCGGGTGCGCCTGGGCGATAGCCAATGCAATAGGTACGAGGAACGCCAGTAACCGCGGCCGGATAGGCAATCCCGGCTCGCGATTCTCTCTCGTGCTCGTGAAGTCGCTATCGTTGCGGCGAACCGATCGGCGCATCAAGTAAGTGCGAGCGATTGCTCGATTGGAAATGGTGCGATGCGTTCTCTTCTTGTCATGGGTCTATTGCTCGTCCTCTGCACTTCAGCAAATGCCGCAACTGTGCATCACCCCCGCGCACGCCATCCGGCGATGGACCGGACCCGCACGAATACCAGCCCGCCGGCGCGCTTCGCGGTCCCAGGCTGGAGCGACGAGGCAACGCAACGCTGGCTCAACAACGCCTCGTCAAACGTCGGCCGAGGCGGATAGCGCGTAGGATGGGTTGAGCCCTTGCGAAACCCATCGCCGGCGTTCGGTCGGTCACTCCGCGGCCTTTCGAGGATTGCTTCGATAATCGATCGCGGATCGCAGCGGCGCTGATCGCAACGAGTGATGGATTCGCAAGCGCTCAACCCATCCTGCGCGCTGAAAACATCGCCCGCGCCTCCGCGCCACGCTTTGCCGCGCCACCGCAGAGACGAATATTTGAATTGCATTGCTGCTATCAAGCTTAACCCCGACTTAAAGACTCCATCTGATTGCGTTGGTGTGCATAAAGCAGGATCATTCCGAACGGTTACACGACGCTGTTCGAAAGAGGAGCCTGCCATGACACTGCAGGATGCTTTGGCGGTCTACCTGTATGCTTGGATGAAGGACAAATCTCTCGACGAGGGCCACGAGCGGGTCATCGATGCGGCGGTGAGAGTCATCGAACAGCAGGCGCGAAAAGCACTGGCAGCGCACTCGCAGAGCGACGAGATGGAATAGCGCGGCGCGTGTGGTCGCCATATCCGGCGGTGCTGTAGCGCGCAGGGCGGCCCCGCGCCTCGGCCCGGCCTAGTCACCCCTTGGGAAACTTCGGCCGCAACTCCGCACCGCGCCTGCCGCACGCGAACCGGTTTCGAGATCGTACAGGGGGTAGGATGGGTTGAGCCCTTGCGAAACCCATCGCTGGCAATTCGGTCGGTCACTCCGCGACCATCGAGGATTGCTCCGATGATCGATCGCGGATCGCAGCGCGCTGATCGCAACGAGTGATGGGTTTCGCAAGAGCTCAACCCATCCTACGTGCTAATGCCGGACACGGGTGGCCTCCGCGGCTCGGAGCTTCTCTCTCAGCTCCTCAAGGTTCTTCATCGCCTCAAGCAATCGCACCAGATCGGAAACCATGTGTGCCAGAGTAGGCTTGCGCGGCTTTGGGACTCGAGATTTCTGTTTCATTGTGAAACGGCTCCCTGCCAGGACCCGACGGCGATACACTGGATTGGCAAGGACGGTGCCGGCGGGAATGCAATTGGGATCTCACGTCAGGGAACGAAAAGGGCGGCGTCTACGCGCCGCGAGCCTTAGTGCAAAACGCGGGCGGCCTCGGCCAGCCGGACCTTCTCTCTTAGATCCTCAAGTTCCTGAAGCATTTTCAGGAGATCGGGCAGAGGGTGTGCCCGCTTCAAAATGGGGGCCTTTTGTCCCATCGCTATACGCCTATATGACACGCTGACGGCGAGCGACATCAAGGCGCAAGCACGCAAATTTTCCCCTGCAAGGGAACGGACAATCTTAACCAAAATATGGTGGGGATGGCTCTGGGTTTGATCACCCGGACCAGAGCTTGGCCGCATTCCCTTGGTCAAGAAATCACTCGTTTGACGACGAGCGATTGCGGCTGAAAATGACGGACGCGCTGGGCGGCGCGGCTCAGGAAGCAGGACCGGCAGCGGCCGATGACGCACCGCCGACGGCTGAAGCGTTAAATGACGGAAGGGCGCGGGGCTCCGGTCCCGCGTTCGCCCTATTCAGCCTCGTTGCCGGATTTTGGACAACCCGTTGTGGCTTGCTCGCTAGTCCAGAGCGGCCGTTCTTTGCGTCATAACTTCGTCAGCCACGTGATGACACGTCGTTAGGACAAATGCCGCTCTGTTGCATCGCCATTCACTACCGAGGGCAGCACTCGAGACTGGCTCATGAGCGGCCAATCCGAACAGAGCGGCCGCGCCAATCAGCAAATTTACGATAACGAGCTTGCGTGCTTTGCGAGTCCATGTTGGGCTGATCATAGAGGGTCGTTCCCTTCTGGGACATGCGCTGGAAGAGAGGAGGGTGGGCCTCGTTTGTTTCAGGCCGACTTCGCGGCCTGGCAAAAATGGCTTCATGGCGGGGCCATAACGAACAGGCGGCCACGAAGCCCTGATTTGCTCATGCTGAGGATCGATTCGGAAGCATCTCGGTTAGGCGAGCATGGGCATCCACGCGATGACGCAGGCGGTATTGGTCGGCCTTTCTGGCCTACTTGTCTCTGCTTGCGTGAGCTCTGATCAGGTCACTTCAGGTTCGGCAGTTCGATCAAGGGCACCATGGGCGCGAGACCTCAATGAGCCGCCCCCAAGTCGGCAGCCGGCTAATGCAGCAATCTCGTGGCATAAAAGCGGATCTGAATGCTGCGCGTGAGAGACCTTCGCGCTAGATCTGGGCTTCGGCTCGCCCTCACAGCGCCCGCCGGTTCACGCTGGCGGGCATTTGCAAGCCTTCCGATATTATATAGTTAAATTCGATGGCGCTATAATTATAACATTTAATCAAATTAAATATGGACACGATTTAAATTTGGGCTAGGATAGAATTGCTTGGCGCCGGACGAACGCGTCAAGGATCTCCGAGAAACGGCCCCGGCAATCCTTAGTCCCCTGCTTATGCCATAGGGGCCGTTTCTTCGATTGGTGAGAACATGCTGCACTTATCACCGGGTGACCTGTGTCTTGTCTCCGCGATGACGGGGGCGGTCTTACTGGTTGAAATCGGACTTTTCATCATTTTGGGCGTGATCTAACAGTCGCCGAAAAGGACGTTGGGGCGAAGGACACCGCGAACGCCCATCTCTCGCATCTTGCCAAGCGTGATCTTCACCGGCCGGCCGTCGGCGTGCGCAGGTGTGTGGCGTCGAGCTGAGCGAGGCATCCCGCCATCGAAACGCGGCGCCGGCGAGAGTCAAATTATCAATCCCTTGGGCCTTCGAACGCGCGCGAGCTACTGCGCGTCATGGGTGTGGATAATGCTGCAGCGCGTGCGGCCAAATCCCCGGCAATGCCCGGATGTTGTCAAAGAGTGACATTTCCTGAAAACGAGCCAACATAGACAGAGATTCGCACAACAAGCAGGCAGGTGCCTGTTCGTAACTCGACGAGTGCCTACGATGTTCGTTGCGCGGAATCCGCCCCCGGGTGTCCAATGATTGTCATGAACTCACGCTGATTCGTGGCGGCGTCAAGGAATGGTGCGGTAACTCCGCCAGGATCAAACTGAGCTCATAAAAGCCGAAAGGCGGCCCCGCACCACCGGGTGACCGCCTTTCTTAATTCAAATCTGACCACGACGTGCGTAGTACAGCCCCTTGAATAAGACACTTGTACTATCGCTGGAGAAATCCACAAGCACCTAGTGGTCGCAACACACAGGAGTTGTGACCTTGAACGAGTCGAGCATTCTGGTCCTGCGAGGCCACCGCGTTTATGAGGATAGTCACGGAAACATTTGCCTGGATGACCTTTGGCGGGCCTCCAAGAAAGGGGCGGGAAAGGCGCCGTCAAAATGGCGCAACACTCGAATGGCGAAAGCGCTCATTGCCGAGGTCGAAAAAAAGATCGTCAATTCCTCTTTGAAGGAAAATAAGGCCGTAACGCCAGCTATTTGTACGCGAAATTTGGCTGAGATATCGCTCAGGGGACGCGTCGCTTGCAGATGAGATATTGCAGCGCGCCACTGCTGAGGAGAACAGGTGGGTCGGTGCCCGGGCTGTTTCTCGATCACAACGCGTCGCATACACCGACACCCTCAAGCAGCATCACGTCACCGGCAAGGGCTACATGCTCTGCACTGAAGCCGTTTATATGAAATTGCTCGGGGCACGATCTCATCAGATCCGCCAGGCGCGCGGGCTCGATCCGATGGCGAACATCCGAGACAATCTGAGTGTTGCCGAGTTGTCGTTCGTCATGGCGGCCGAGGCGCTCGCGGCGGAACGCATCGAGCAGGAGATTCGGATCGGTAACGACGACTGCATCGAGGCGAGCGCCACGAGCGCTTCAGCAATTCGCGGCGCCATCGAAGCGGATCGACAGAACCGGCAGCCCTTGGTCACGCGCAGCGGGCCGCCCATCAACCCTGAGCTTCGGCACCAAACCGGGACTTGACCGCTGGGCCTTGCCGGAGTCTGATCGGCCAGATGGGGCAGGAACAACGCATCTTCGACGGGCTCAGGGCGTTCGAGCGGCTTTGCCAAGATCTGGCGGCCGACGCAGCTTCGTCGGAGGGGCGCGCCGGCTTGCTCGAGATTGCTGCCAACTATCGCGCCGAGGCCGCCCGCATGTGTGACCAGCATATATCTTCGCGCGCCGCGCAGCGTCACAATCAATTTGCCAACACTGTGCCCACACAGAGCTTTTTCGGTCGGTTCGTCTTTTCGGCTAAATCATAGATCCGACTTGGTGAGCGCGCTGGGGCTCGAACCCAGGACCCCGTGATTAAAAGTCACGTTCGTGCACACATCCCAACCTGCTGCAATCATTGAATTTCCCCGCTTTCTGCCTGAAAACGCTTGAATAGCAGCATTTGCGCGGGTTGGCGATAGGTTCCCAGAAATTGCTTGCGTTGACCTGGGGCTGTGTGCATATAGTGTGCACACGGACCACGTAACGACTCTGTGTGCATGAGGGGCGGCGATGCAGGTCAAGATCAGTAAGTCGCAAGTTGACCGGATGACGGCGGGGCAGATCCTCGCGGACAAGGAAGTGAAGGGCTTCGTCGCTCGGTGCCTCAACAGCGGCGCCGTGACCTACGGTTTCCGCTATCGAGACAAGACGACCCGCAAGCAACGC
This sequence comes from Bradyrhizobium sp. USDA 4354, assembly GCF_054060315.1. Classification (NCBI taxonomy): domain Bacteria; kingdom Pseudomonadati; phylum Pseudomonadota; class Alphaproteobacteria; order Hyphomicrobiales; family Nitrobacteraceae; genus Bradyrhizobium; species Bradyrhizobium sp. USDA 4354. The sequence goes on from NZ_JBSSDC010000001.1 coordinate 5,359,597, forward strand.
TGGCTTGGTTTGGGGCTGCACGGCAGCATCACGGCCGAGCAGGCGAGGGAGCTTGCCAAGAAAGCGGCCGGCGAGGTGGCCGACAAGAAGGACCCGCAAGGGGATCTTGAGGAGGCTCGAGCCGAAGCCAAGCGGGAGAAGCTGACCGCCGCGAATACCGTCAATGCTGTGCTCGACGCTTTCGAGAAGGACCACGTTGAAGGGCTTCGCAGCGGCGATCAGGTGAAGGCCGCTTTCACCAACCATGTCCGGCCGCGGATTGGGGATAAGTCGATCTACGACCTGAAGCGCAGCGACATCACCACCATGCTCAATGAGATCAAGGCCGAGAGCGGCCCGGTGATGGCTGATCGCGTCCTGGCGCACGTCCGGAAGGCCTTCAACTGGCAGATGGTCCAGGATGACGAGTTCAAATCGCCGATCGTCCGCGGCATGGCAAAGACCAAGCCAAAGGAGCGGGCCCGGAAGCGCATCCTGGCCGACGACGAGATCAGGGACGTTTGGAAGGCCCTGGAGCAGATCGAGCAGCCGGCCTGCTATCCCCGCTATGTGAAGTCCCTGCTGCTCGCCCTGACCCGCCGCAACGAATCCGCCCGGATGCACACGAGCGAGCTCGAAGGCGACCTCTGGATCATTCCGGGCTCGCGGTACAAGAACAAGCAGGACCACGTTATCCCGGTGACGCCAGCCTTACGGGAGCTGTTCGGCGAGAGGCCCGCCGGCTGCAAGGGCAATTCCTGGTACGTGTTTTCGACCACTACCAGCGGCGGCCAGCTCGACGGCGCCAAGCCCTTCAGTGGCTTCAGCAAGGCCAAGAAGGAGCTTGATCGGGCGATTGCGAAGATCCGCAAGGCCGAGGGCAGGGCGCCCATGAAGCATTGGCAGCTTCACGACCTTCGCCGCACCGGCCGAAGCCTCATGAGCCGAGCGAAAGTCGATGCCGATCATGCTGAGCGCTGCATGGGGCACGTGATCGGTGGCGTGCGCGAGACCTACGACCGGTATGAATACCTGGACGAGAAACGGAAGGCCTTCGAGGCGCTGGCTTCAATGGTGGAAATGATCCTCAATCCGCCGGCAGATAACGTTGTGAAGCTCGAAAGGGCCGGGGCATGAGGTCGTTTCGCTCATATGGTGGTGACGCCAGAACCAAGAACCCCATCACCTTCGAAACGGTGAGTGCTGCGCTCTCACAGGAGTCGGCTTTCCATGCATTGCACGCCGTTAGAAGGAAGCGGCTGGTGCTGTCATTGATCGAGAGCCGGGTGATCTACGAGATATACCTTCAGGACGAGAAGGCCCCATCGTCGAACGCTGCAGCGCGCGAGATTGGCAAAATTGAGCAGAGCCTCCATCGCATCGCTAAATTCTCGGAGAGGGCAAAAGACAGCGCGCCAACGAATGACGGCTTGCGAAGGGTGATCTCCATTGAAAGGGGGCAGGACCGCCGCCGTATTCAGGAATTTTTCAACATGGCCCGCGACGTGCACAAGGTTGCGAGGGCTGCACAGCGGGCCATGGAATCCGAGGAGAGGGAGACGCCTCTCGGAGAGGCGCCAATCTCTGCCATCGAATGGCTGGTCGGTTGTCGGCTTCCGGGCATCTATGCCGACACATTCAAGAGACCGTTCACAACCACGCGGGGCAGCAACCCAGGGATAAAGTTCGTTCAGAAAGCCTTGGCGGCCATCAAGGTTCAGGGATCGCTTGAGGACGAAACTATCATCAGCCACTACAAGGCCGTTCAGAAGGCTCTAGGGTGACGCGGTTTCGATCTTTGAGAAGGCGTCACCGCGATTGATGGGGTAAGGCGAAGTAATTGGATGGCGGTCTCAACAACATGAGGACTGCCAAATGACTACCGAGAAAACCCACCGGCCGCCGGTCGATACGCGAGGCGCGGCGATCTACACCGGATTTGCTGAAAGCTACCTCACGAAGATTCGCTGCACCGGGGGCGGCCCCGTCTTCATCAAGCGCAATGGGACCGTTCGGTATGACCTGGACGACCTCGATGCTTGGCTGGAGGCAGGCAAGCTGGCCTCGACATCCGGTGAGCGCCGCGGCATCCCGCGCAAGCGCAGGGTCAAGGAAGCAGAGGTTGCCGCCTGATGCAGCCTCAAAAGCAGAACCCCACAACGCTGGCGGCGTGTGGGGCTCCGAAATCCGATCTGGCTGGCGCTTCGATCTTTTCGGATAATATCGCCTCTCTCCCGCCAATTCAAGCCGATCCGATGGCAGAGCGTGCATTTGCGTATCAGCTCGCCGCTGTCGTGTTCGGCAAGCCCATCGTGCCCAATGTTGAGCGGAAGCGGCGCCGGACTGTTTGGAGGTCGGCGCGATGAGGCACGAGCGAACATTCACCCGCGACCATTTGATTGTCAGCGATCCAGAGATCCGCAAGCAGCTACAGCTTGCTGGGCTGCGCTTCCTGTACAGCCGCGCACAATGGCTCGCCCATGAAACCAAGGTTATGGGACTTGCTGTCAAAAACGGCACCATGACGACGGCAGAGCTTGACGCGAAGCTGGAGGAAATGGGCGCGCTTGATCTGGTCTATCCCGAGCTGATGAGGTGCGAATGACTGAGCACCAAGATTTGGGGGCTTATGACAGCGACGGGAACCATCTCTTCGATATCGAGATGCCAAAGCCGCGCGCTCTCGATCCCTTTCCAGATGCGTGGCCGACAATGCCGACGCCCGGCCCGACCGAGCCGAGCGAGCGGAGCAAGCGTTTCGCGGAGCTGAGAATTAGGAGCAAGGGTGCCCTGAGAGCTGACGCCCTCGAATTCATCGGCCTCACGGATGAGTGCGAAAAGGCCCACATCGTTAAGGGGATCTTCGCTTGGGGCGAGACTTCAGCGTGGGTTGCGCCCCCTGGCGGAATGAAATCTGCGCTTCTGGCTTCAGCGGCAATGAGCGTTGCGCTCGGCTCGTCCTGGTTTGGCAGAAGGCCCGCGGATAACCCGATTGGCGTGGTTTACTTCGCACTGGAGCGTGCGGACCTCGTGAAGCGCCGCTTGATCGCGCACCGCCGGCAACTCGGTTTGCCTGAGGACCACCCCATCCCGATTGTTATCATTGGGGGGATGCTCGACATGATGAACCCGACAACGGTCTCGCTGGTCGTCGATGCGGTACAGCGTGCCGAAAACTACTTCACGCATCTGCCTGGCGTGAATTGCGCTGGATTGCTGATTTTCGACACGTTCGCCAAGATGATTGCTGCCGGCGGTGGCGACGAGAACAGCGCCAAGGACCAAGGCAAGGTGTTCGCCAATCTTCAGCGCATCAAGGACGATCTATGCGGCCCGCATATCGCGCTGATCGGCCACACCGGCAAGGACGAGGCTCGAGGCGCTCGCGGTTCCAACGCGCTCTATGGTGACGTTGATCTGCTTGTGACGATCGGCGGCGACGACATTAAAACCGCCACTGTTGCGAAGGCGAATGACGCGCCGGACGGGCCGCTCTTTTCGTTCAAGTCAGAAATTCAGCACTTCGGCACCGACAAGGACGGCGACCCAGTGACGGTCAACATCGTTGTCGAGGCCCAAGCACAGGCACAGCCGGCAACTCGCGAGAAGCGGCTGAGCGAGACCCAGGAGGCCATGTATCGCCTGCTTCGCGACGCTGGACCGGCCGGCCTCAGTACCGACGACTGGAATGAGAAGGCGCGCGAGATCGGAATTGGAGTGAAGCGCCGCGCCACGCTTCACAATGTCCGATCGCAGCTCTGCGATAAGGGCCTCGTGCGCGAATACGCCGGCATCTGGAGGGCGAACAATGCCTAGACCAACCGAATACAGCCCCGAGGTGGTTGACGCGATCTGCGACCAGATGGTCAACGGCAAGGGCCTCCTGAAGATCTGCGCCGACGAGAACATGCCCGGCCGCGTCACCGTCTATCGTTGGCTAGCGTCGAAACCTGAGTTTCGGAAGCGCTTCGCAGAGGCCCGCGAGGCCCTGATGGACTTCTACGCCGAGCAGATCCTCTCCATCGCCTTTGACGAGAGCGGCGACGTCATTCTCGACCAGGGCAAGGACGGCAAGACGTCGGCCGTTGCCAACCACGCCAAGGTGCAGCGCGATCGGCTCAAGGTGGACAGTCTGAAATGGACCGCCAGCCGGCTCTTCCCGAAGCGCTACGGCGACAAGATGGAGCTGTTGGGGCAGAACGTCCAGGAAGGCGAGAGCGTCAACAAGATTGAGCTGGTTGGCGTCCAGGCTGGCGGCGCCTTCCGCTGGCAAGACTCAATCCGGGTGATCGTGCATCCCATGTTGCGCGAGGATGGCTCGCTTATCCCTCAGGGAACGCCAGAGCATGACGCCGCGGTGGAGAAGGCTGCGCAGGAGGCCCGCGCCAAGGGCGCCAAGAGTGTCCGGCTCGGTTACGATCTGAGCGAGGGCGCCGACGCCTCCGTGGCCGATCTGATGCGAGAGGTGGACGGCAGGACGAGAAGCGCAGACCGGCGCACCATCATTAACACAGGCGTTCCGCGCGCTGGCGAGATCGCCGACGACTACCCGGAAGACAGCAGTCGGCCAAAGCCACGGCAGCCGGCAGGACCGCCGCCCCAACTCACCTATCAGCCTGCCCAGCCGCCAGCGGACCTATCGCCAGAGGCTTGGGCTCGCATAACTCGAGTTTCAGACCTGATCGAGCAGATAGCGCCTTCAGACGAGATGCCGGAAGCCGTGTTCGGGATCATCGAGGCTGCTTTGCGCCGGCATTACCTGGGACAGCGGGACGAGCCCAGCCAGCCCGCCGAGGTGACGGTTGCATGGGAGGCCAAGCTTCCATGGTGATGCTGACTGATACCGAGCTGGGCGAGCTGGCCCGGATGCTCCAGCACCACACGCCAATGTGCCTGCTCTCGGACATGCAGGTACGGGCTGCGCTGGAGCTGATGCAGCAGAGAGGCTGGACGATCACCCGCCAGCCACATGCGGTACCATCTGCTGCCCCGGTTGTCCGGTGAGATCACGGAACGCCATGCATCGCAACTTGCGACGCATCAAACCTGCGCAATTTGCGCAAGTTTCCAGTGAGGAGCCGAGACAAACGAAACAACTACGCGCGCGTGAGGGCGTTACGCGTTGCGGTTACGTCCACCCCTATAGGGTGGTGGACCGTAACGCAACGGCGCAACGTTAGGACCTGATCGTTGCGCGCAACGTTACCGCAACGCAGGCGCAACGCCGCAACGCTGGCAAGGTGTTGAACAGTTCAACACTAAGCGCGGAACTGTTCCGCACCTTGCCTTGCGGCGATCCTCACCGAGTCATTTTGACGCAGACTTTTGCCTTCTGTGTGCATAGCGTGTGCATTCATTCCGACGAATTACCTATCGCTTTGAAATAGCGTGCTAAAAGCCGTTTGTTGCCGTGATAAAAGATTACGAAGTCCGGCAAATCGTACTACATTCATCGGAGATGATTTGCACTGGAGCGCCGAGCCGCTGATGCCTCAGTTTCACTATGCCCGCGAAGAGCTTCTGAAGGCCGCTGCCGAGCGCAAGGGCTTGACCGTCTCTGCCTATCTCCGCTCGATTGCAGACGCTGCGTTGGCCTCTGAGGGCTTTCCCGTGGGCGAGCAGCAATACTGCCTGGTCAAGGACGGTGAGTTGCTCGCAACCAGCTTCAAGCCGGCTAAGGATGACCGCGGTGGCGAGTGGTTGCCGATCGAGAACGAGGACAACCAGCCCTTCGACCCTGCCAAGCACTGGCGGATGAAGCCGCTTCCCCTGCGCCTGGATGGTGATCGGGTGGTTCGGACGTATCCGGTGGTGCTCAAGTCTTGGGAGCACGCATGAGCGGCGTTGCATGGTGGTCACAGACGGCGGCGAGTAACGCGAACCAAGATCCCAGCATCTCGTGGGCCGAAGGAATGCCGCCCAGCAGCGTCAATGACAGCGCACGGGCCGAAATGGCCTCGGTCAAGAAGTGGGCCGACGACATCGCAGGCGCGACCGTCACAGGTGGCTCGTCAACCGCATTCACGGTGACGACCTACCAGAGCTTCGACACGTTGGCTCGCCTCAACGGGAATTTGGTAGCCTTCACGCCGCACGCCACGAATGGCGCCACGGTAACGCTCAACGTGGACGGCCTCGGTGCGAAACCGCTGCGCTCAGCCCCATCGGTTGAATTGCCGGCTGGCGTTCTCGTCCAGGGCACGCCCTACGTTGCGCTGTACAACAGCAGCGATGCGGCATTCTATCTGCAAAGCTTCTTCGGCAACCCCTACGGCATTCCGATCGGCGGCGTCTTGCCCTTCGCGGGCACAACGGCTCCGAATAGCTCGTTCGTTCTCGCCTACGGGCAGGCCATCAGCAGGTTGACCTATCCCACTGCGTTCTCGCTGCTGGGCACGGCCTACGGCGCGGGCGATGGTTTGACGACCTTCAATGTGCCGGACCTTCGCGGACGTGTCGTTGCCGGCAAAGACGATATGGGTGGCAGTGCAGCGAGCCGATTGACCGGCAGTTTCATTACGGGTCCGACGACGCTTGGGGGAACGGGCGGTTCAGAGTCCAGGCAGCTCGCGACGGCGAACCTACCGCCCTACACGCCAGCAGGTACGATCACGAACGGCGCGATCACGATCAATCACAATGCCGCCCAGGCCAACAACTCCACCACGGGCGGCGGTGCGTTCTCGATCGGCGCCAGTACCGCGACGATTACCGCCTCGCAGGCCGCATCGACCTTTGCCGGCACGGCGCAGGGCGGCACGAGCTCCGCCTTTGGCATCCTTCAGCCGACCATCATCCTGAATTACCTTCTGAGGATCGTCTGATGGAGCGCTGCATAGCAGAAACGACCGAAACCCTACGCATCCAGCAGCGGCAGCTTCTAGAGGGCCGCCGCGCGGTCCAGATGTTTCCGGCCGGCACTCCCGAGCTGCCCTTGCCTGAAGGCTTGGAGAGGCACGAGACCGCTCGCGGCGTGTTTCACTTCCGACCGGAGCGAATTTCAAGCTCTCAAATTGAGACTTTGAGCAGCATCGGCCGCGAGAACGAGTTTCTGAACCTTGGCCCCTTCTCCAAGGCGGACATCGTCGATCGCGTGAACGCGGGCGAGCAGCTTGTCTGCCTGACCGAGCGCGCCGCCAACGGAACGGAAATCCGCAGCGCGGCAGCGACCGCCAGCACGATCTCCGTTCAGCGCCAGTATTTCGAGACCACCAAGGAGCCGGATAGTTCGATTGAAGTCCGCGGGCTGGTGGACGTTCTCGCGGAGCGCTTCTGATGAGCTGGACCGCGAAACTCAAGGCGCACAGCGCGAGCAAGCAGCCGAAGCCTCGTAAGCCGCGGGCTGCTCGCTATTCGACATTGGCCCAAACGCGCGCACCGAATGACGAGACCGGAGATCCCGGCGCGGTGATGGAAGTGCATTACACCTTTGACGGCACCACGGTCAGGCTTACCGATCGGAAGGGTGCGCCAATCGAGGGCGAGCGGACTTCGTATGTGCTGCAACCGGGCGAGACGGCGCTGCGCATTGCGACACGATTGGCTTTAGCAGGGAGGGAGCGGACAAACTACGCCGCTCCTGATGCAGCATGGGTTGTTTGATTTTCGAAGCTTGGCCTGGGTCTCCTCCCTGGTCGAGGTCCATGACTGGCGGCAAGGGGCCTCCCCCTTGCCGCCCTTTTGGGCCGTTAGAGGATAGGTAAATGGAAGCCGACGCCCGCGCAGATGCGCCCGTCAATGCCCAATCTACCGAGTTGACCGTCGCAACCGCGGCGGAAGTCTTGTCGTCTGATTTCCATGACGATGCTGTCCCGGCCGAACGCCGCACGCCAGCCGTTGAGGAAAAGGAAGTCGATCCGCCGGCACTGAGCGATGACACCAAGGTCACGCTCAAGGACGGCGCCGAGCTTTCAATGCGAGAACTGAAGCGCGGCTATATCAGCCGCAAAACGTTCACCGCGAAAACCCAGGCCCTCGCTGAAGAGCGAGCTCGCTTTGAGGATCTTCGCGCCCAAGTCCAACGCCACGCAGGCCTGGTTGCAGAATTGCGCCAAACGCTGGATGTGGTCGCCGCTGTCCTGCTGCCTCAGCAACCCGATCCGAGCTTGATCGATGCTGACCCTCAGCTCTGGAAGGATCAACAGGCGGATTACGAGTTCAAGATGGGCATCATAGCGCATGCCCAGCAAACCGCTCGGAATGAAGTCGAGGCTGCACAGGCAGCACGCGACGCCGAAGGGCGCGATTTCGTGCATCGGCAGTTACTGGCAAGGCAACAGCAGCGAGACAAGCTGCTCGAGGTCATGCCGGAGTTGGCGAACCCGAAGGAAGCCCGGCGATTTCAGGAAGACGCGATCGACACCATGGCGGAATACGGCTGCTCGGTTGAGGAGCTTAACGTCATGCTGAACGATTGGCGGAATTTCCGGATCGTGCGCGACCTGACCCGCTACCTGAAGGCCAAAAGATCGGTCTCTCAGGTGAAGGACAAGGTTGCAGGCGTGCCGATGCTGTCGAGCAACAGGCGCATGGACAGGGTCGCGAGATCCGACCGCGCTGCACGAACGAAATTCGAGCATTTCCAGAACACCGGGCGATTGGATGACGCAGCAGCGATCCTCGCCCAACGCATGAAAGACTGACAATGACTGTCGTTTCCGGAACGTTGCAGACCTACGATCGTGTAGGTAATCGCGAAGACTTGGAGGATGTTGTCTACAACATCTCGCCGAAGGACACCCCGTTTGTGTCCCTCATCGGCTCCGTCCCGGTCTCCGCAACTCGTCATGACTGGCAGACCGATACGCTTCGCGCGCCGGCTGCGAATGCTCAGGTCGAAGGCGATGACTACGCTTTCCAGACCAAGAGCCCGACTGTTCGCGTGCAGAACTTCACCCAGATTGCGAGCGATACGCTGATCGTCTCCAATTCCCAGGAGAAGGCGGACAAGGCCGGCCGCAAGTCGGAATTGGGCTACCAGCTCGCCAAGATGGGCGCCGAGATCAAGAAGGACGTTGAGCTTTCGCTGGTCTCTAACGTCGCTTCGTCGGCCGGCAGCTCGACGACCGGCCGCGTCTCGGCTGGCTTCCCGGCCTGGATCAGCTCGGCAACGTCCACCAATGGCCTGCGTGGCTCTGGCGGCTCGTCTGGCGGCTTCAGCTCGGGCACCGGCCTTGTTTCGGCCGCCACCAACGGCACCCAGCGCGCCTTTACCAAGCTGCTCCTCGATACCGCGATTTCGACTTGCTACAACGCGGGCGGTAATCCCACCACGGTGATGGTCTCCCCGTACAACAAGCGGATGTTCTCGACCTTCATGTCGGACAGCAACGTGGCGCAGCAGCGCTCCGCGGCGAACGGCAAGAAGACAGCGATCGTTGCTGCGGCCGACATGTATCTGTCGGACTTCGGCGAGCTGGCTGTGGTGCCCAACCGCGTGATGCTGAACGCGTCCGCCTCGCGGAACGTCCTGGTCATTGACCCGGACTACGTCGCTCGCGGCGTCTTCCGCGCCATGCAGACGGAAAAGCTTGCGAAGACCGGCGACGCCGAAAAGCGCGCCGTCGTGACCGAGTTCTGCCTGGTCATGAAGAACGAGCAAGCCTCCACCGTCATCGCCGACACCTTCGGCCTGAGCGCCAGCGCCTAAGAGGGACAAAACGAACATGCCTGTTACTCACTTTCCTATCACGGTTGCTGACGCTGCCACGTACACTGTCGATGCGGATAATTCGGGGCTGATCCACTACATCCCCGATTTGACGGCAACCTGCACGATCTCGCTGCCGACGCCGGCCACGGGTTTGTGGTTTGAGTTTGCCTACACTGGCGCGGCGGCTGATGCTCAGAACTGGATCATCACGTCCGGCTCAGACACCAACTACTTCAAGGGTGGCGTGATTCATCTGGATACGGACTCCGGCACGGGCGCTGACGAGCTTGTGCCCGTCCGCAGTGACGGCAACTCCAATTCCAAGCTGACGGTGGTAACGCCGGACGTTGGCACTCACATTCGCTTTGAATGTGCCGATGGCACGCGCTGGAACGTTCTCGGCTATGTCGCTTCCGCGACCGTGCCGACGATGGCAGACCAGTAATCGCGACCTGGGGCGGCCCTTCGGGGCCGCTCCTCCTCTATGGAGCATGGCTCGAATGGAAGATTGGAAGGTTCTCTCACGCGATGAAGACGGCACGGTGACCTACTTCATGGACATCGGCAACGCGTGGGTGGTCAAGACCGAAACGCCGGTTGACGATCTGCTCGCGGCGAACAGCGAGGAGTTCAACAACTCCCTTGGACAGCGGTTCGGTGACGGCAAGGTGGTCGCGCGTCTGCCCCTCAATCTGTTCTTCGACAAGCTGGCCGAACCGATGAGGCAGCGAGATCGGAAGTACATCAAGCGCTTTCTGAATGACTCCAGCCACGCCGCATTCCGCACGTTCAAAGGAAACATCTGATGACGAACGCTCTAACCTTGACTGAAGCGGCAGAGCGGCTTGCTCCCGTCTTCGCCGAAGAGACGGGAACGTCTTCGGCTCTCGTATCCAGTCCCAAAGGCAAGTGGTTGTCGCTGGATGATGCCGCCTCTGTGTTGTCCGAGCGCGTCACCGGCAAGCCTCCGGCCGCACGCAAGGCGAAAAAGGCGGAGGTAACTGTCAGGGAAGCTGCAAGGCAGATCGAGCAGCCCTTTGCCGACCTTTCCGAGCTGCGGCAGACGCGAGCCGCCGCCACTCAAAAGCAATTAGCGCATCATGCGACGCTTACGGACTTCATCGATCGTGCCTTGCCTCTGTTCAACGGCATGGACGACACCGCGGTGCTCACCAATCCCGATTTCCAAGCGGTCTACGGCTATGCTCTGAGCCTTCGCGGGCCGTATGAAGCCGCATGCAAGGAAGAGGTTGAAGCTTGGAATACGGAATGCGCGGCTGAAGTCGAGGCATTCGAGGCGCTGCGGCCGGACTGGTCGGCAGAGGATACAGAGCGGGTTGTCTCGATGGTGGAGAGCCTTGGCGGCACAAGGGCCGAGCTTCAGCAACTGTGGCAGACGCCGACGCCGCTCAACTTGTCGAGCCCGATCTGTCTGCAAATCGCACAACTCGCCACCGGCATTAAAGGGCAGGGTGCTGTTAAAGAAGCGCTCGCCAGCGTCGGCTTCAGCGAGAACGAAATTCAGGCCGCAGTGTCGGGCGCCGCTCCCGTGCTTCTGCGTGATCACCGCATCCAGGAACTTGTAGCGAGGGCAACCGATGCTCACACGCCGACAAAAGATCGCGAAGCTGCTTGAAAGCTCCAACGAGGGCGAGCGGGCGGCAGCACAAGCAGCACTGGAGCGGACAGAGGCCGCGCCCCCTGCCGCCGGATCACCGGAATGGTGCGCGGCTATGATCGAGCACAAGAACATCGTCTCGGAGTGTGCTGTTCGCATCGACACGCCGGGACTGACGGCGGACGAGATCGCGACAATCAGACGATGGGCTCGCTTCATCGGCAAGCCCTGGGAAGACGGCGCGGAAGAACTGCGGCGCATCCATCAGCGGCTCACCAGAGAGGATCAGGAACAATGTCTGCTGCCATCCACGACGAAGGCGTAATTGCATTGATGCTCGAGCGCCGGTTAGTCGAGTTGGCCTCTGCCGGTCTGGACAACCAGACGTGCGAGGAAGTCGCTCAACTGGTCGCGGATGCTCCAAAGCTGACCTTGGCCGGCCTGATCGCCTGTGGCCGGGCCCTGCATGCCGCGGCCGCCGTCTGCTACTCTCGCGGCGACGATGATGCCGAGATCCTGCACGACCTCGCGCAGCGGCTGATCGGGATGGCCTTCGATCAGGTGGCGGCGGCTGACGAGCCGGTGCCGGCCGGGGCCACGAAACATTGAGGTGCATGGCCGCGCCCGTGGGCTTTAGGCACCCCTGGGCGGGTTTGGACCTTAAATCGCCGTTCATCTGTTTTGATTTACTGTGCGTTAGGAATTTGCTAGCGGATTTACGTGGAACCGGACCGAGATATGGATTTTGAGCCCGTAAATGCGGATCATGCAGTGCAATCCGCGACCTTTTCGGTGGCATTCGATGGTCCTGTGTCCCAAGCTGCCGTGCAGGCTTTGGGTCGCCGTCGCGATTTAACTAGCGAGCTTCCCGCAGTCCAAAATCCAGAAGGAATCGAGCTAAACATCGCTCCGTCCGGCACTCCGGCACCCCGTCGCATGCAGGGCGTACAGCTCGCTCACCTCCGGCCAGACGGTACGCCCGCATGGGCCTTGCGCTTGATGGGACAAGAATTAGCTGTGGACTGCACTCGGTACACCAGGTGGGCCCGGATTTGGGACACCGCCCAGCGGTATCTCAGGGTAGGCCTCTCGGTGATCCCGTCAGGTGACCGAAGCCGCAAAGTCACCGTTCTAGGTCATACGGTGGTGGATCAGTTTGTCGCGAATCGGGACGAATATGAGCTATCCGAACTTCTGAAGAAGAGCCGTTTCATAGCCAATATAACGTTTGAGGCCGGTCCCACATGGCATAACCATGTAGGATGGTTTGAGAAAGGAAGTGATTCGCACCTATGGTTGAATCAACTGAACGTTGATGCCATACGAGAGCCCAACTCAGGCCAGCTACTCGTTTTGGTAACCCATAATCAGGAGGTTAGATTTGGGGCACCACTGGAGCTAACTGCGGTTGATGACCGTCTCGACGAGACGATGAATAAGCTTCACTCACAGAACAAGCTCGTTTTGGAAGAATTGCTCAGCCCCGAAATGTCGAAGAAGATTGGTCTAGGCGGATGAACCATAACACTTTGAACGCATTTCGGGACGCGAACGCCGCCGCCGATTATCTGGCGTCTGATGAGTTTTATGACGAGTCGGACGTTATTGCCTATGATGTCGCGCTGCAAACAACGGCACGGTCTCTGCGACCTGGACTCGGCTTGGCGCGAGATCGTTACCTTTCTGGGTCCTTGTCCACTTGCTCACAGGGGGTTGGTAAGTCTGGATGGATGGTCATCGGCTACCTTCCGAGCGGAAGCGAGCAGCAGCTTTACCTCGTTGAGGCAAAAGACGAGAAACCGCTATTTGCACCAGCTCAAACCGTCGCGGACAAGATCGTCCGTGAACTTGGTAGGGTGAGGGATGGGTGGGCAGGTCCAGGGACGGTCGCTCCTTCGAAACGTGTATTGGCCGACGTCGAAACTGTTGCGATGCGGCTTCCGCTTAATTTGAAAACTCCCTTGATTGACATCGATGAAGAGGACGGCTCCGTCGCGCTGCGGTGGATTGCGGCAGACAAAGAGAGTTCGTTTTCACTCGTGTTTCGAGGCAATGGCAAAGTCTTGGGCGTGCTTGCAACCATCGAGCCTCCACGTTCCGTCTCCTGGAGTTTAGGAGTGCGCGAGGAAGTTCAGATCGCGTTCAAGCTGGACGAAAATTTGGTCCGAAATCTTATTGCGAGCTGAGCATGCCGTGCGCACAGGTATGTGCTCGCGAACTAGTTTCGAGAGATCCCGGCGTTTCGCCAGGAGCTATTCGCTCGGACGAGAGTATTCATAGAGGCATCTTTCCATCGCAGATCAAGGGAGGCTTGAAGTCGTCTGTTGTGACTGCAGGCCATTTATGGAACGGACAGCTCTCTGTTTGGCGCCTAGGCGAGGTGGTCGCGCTCGAGCTACCAGCTCTTATAGAAATCTTAGAACCGTTGATGGTTCGACCTAGCGGTGAAAGGTTCAGTCAACTCCGGCCGGCAAGCGTGGCTGTCATCCGAGACTACCAGGTGAATGGCGAACGTGGCTTTTCCGTCGTGGATGAGTGTGATCTTGACGATCTGGGCAATAAGCATCCGGCGCATGCTCACATAGCAATTTGCGATAGGTTGCGAGGAAGAATCTCTCGTGAAGATGAGGTGTTCGCCGGCCTTCAGGAGTGGCTTAAACTTCTGTTCGAGAAAAACCCGCCGATCTGGGAGCGGGCCTAGCTCGCCATGTTGCAACCCCCCCCCGGGGGGGGGGCAATGTTCATTGAAAAATCACCAAATCCGTGATGAGATGTTCGCGGAGCCTGAGAACTCCCGAAGCGGTCCCTTGCCGGGGATAGCGCTTCATCCGCGATAGGCGGGCCATCGGCCTTGCCGGGCCTCATGTCCCGCTGAAAATAGTACCGCGCCCATTTGCCGTGGGCTGCGACCGGCTCATTATGCCGGGAGTGCCACGGCTATACAAGACCTTCGGGAAAGGTCGTGGCGCATGTTCTCGCGGACATGTTCTCAGCCTCCCGGTGCCAGCCCGCCGCTGGCGCCCGGCCCTGAGAAGCCGGCTCTACTCCGCGGGGTATCCCATGACCAACCGATCCACCAGCGCCCCAGGCGCCGGTCAATTCTCCTCACCTCCTCTGATTCCAGCCAGCCCTGCCGACGCAGGACAGGGAGTCAAAAACGAGCGCGAACCATCGCCGGCCGGAGGGATTCCCTCGGGCGGGGCGCAGATCAGCAGGAGGTTTTTCATGAACGCAATCGTCTCGCTGCCCTTGGCCGCCGCTCCGCTGCCTACCAACATAGTGGAGGCGCCAGCGAGCAGTCACCCAGACGCGAGGGTGTTTGAACTTGTCGATGCCTACCTTGCCGCGGAGCGGCGCTATTCCGACGCCGCGATTGCGCTTGACCGCCGATCGGCACATGTCGACCCGCCGGAGATCCTCCGTATACAGCCGCGAGATTTCGAGCTCGGCAAGAAGATGGAGCTGTTCGAGGCGTCCGACGAATATTGGCATCGGCCGTGCGACATCGGTCAATGGAAGTGTTTGGACCGTTGGCAAACTGAAAAGCACGAGACCGCCGACTGCATGATCCTCACTCAGCGGCGTCTTCCGGCGTCGGAGGAGTTAAAGGCGCGAGGCGCGGAGATCGTCTCGGCGTGGGATGCTTGGTACAACAGGCGGCCACGCGGCTTCGTCAAGGCCGAGCGCGAGATGAAGCGCGCTAGTGCAGCCTGTTTCAAGGCGCGACAGGCACTCTGCGAGGCTCAAGCAGCGACTGTGGAGGGCCTCAGGGCGAAGCTCCGATGCCTTGAGATCGATGGCGAGGGTTTCGACGGCGTTGACGGGAGCGATCCGGAGCCAATCGTGGCATCACTGCTTCGGGACATCCAGCGGATGGCGGATGCTCCGATCGCTTAAGGGTTATCGGCCCGCCGGATCACGCTGGCGGGCCTTCTCCGTTCTGATCCGCTTCACGGCGCCGCTTCACCCGCTCTCTCCAGCAGATGACAACGAACAACACAGCGGCGACGGCGACCTGACCAGCGAACGCGACGAGCAGCGAGCGCAGTAGCATCACCGCTCTCCCGTGTGCATGGCGTGTGCACAAGGGATTTTGCGAGGGAGATGAAGAGGCTTGAATCTAGGTATAAGTGCTTGATTTTGCTTGGTGAGCGCGCTGGGGCTCGAACCCAGGACCCCGTGATTAAAAGTCACGTGCTCTACCGGCTGAGCTACGCGCTCCCATGGCCGCGGATGGCATCGATAAAGAGATCGCCATCGTCTTCGGACATTCGAGAAGCATGACTTGCCGCTGCGCTCTAGGCTTGCGTCGCGGGGAAAACCGGTTGTTTCCGGATCATGCTGTCGGCCCGCGCTGTGTAGGGGGAGTGGCTGCGGAGGTCAATAGTGCGGGTGGTTGCCGAAGATCGTGGCAGGGGCGGGGATTTGTTCGCGGTTTCTGCTGCTTAGGCCGGAATGCTCAACCTGATTGGCGGGCTGTCATCCACGCTGAACTGCTGGAGGTGGCCGGCCGAGCTCGGCCTGCATGGTTCGAGACGCCCGCCTTTGGGCGGGCTCCTCACCATGAGGGCCCTAGTTCGCCTCCCGCCGCACCTCGCTCGGCACCGGTTGCGGCGTGCCGCCCGGGTGGGGCAGCGCGACCGGGCGGAGGCCGATCAGCTCGGCGGT
Organism: Bradyrhizobium sp. USDA 4354; assembly: GCF_054060315.1. Lineage (NCBI taxonomy): Bacteria > Pseudomonadati > Pseudomonadota > Alphaproteobacteria > Hyphomicrobiales > Nitrobacteraceae > Bradyrhizobium > Bradyrhizobium sp. USDA 4354. Next base: position 5,375,514 of record NZ_JBSSDC010000001.1, read on the forward strand.
GCGGATCGCGCTGTCGCGCCAGAACTGGAACGAGTTGATGCGGCTGAGCTCGAGGATGGCGATGGCGACTGCCGCCAGGAACGGCAGGCTTTGCAGCACCAGCACGCCGGCGAAGATGTAGATCTCGGTGATCTGGCGGTAGCTGTTGGTGGCGATCAACACGCCGGCGCCGATTAGCAGCAGGGCGCCGATCACGGCCTCCCAGAACGCCTGGAACTCGATCGACATCCTGCTGAGGCCACCCTTGGAGGTGCGGGCGAAGGCGATGTGCTCGGTGATCAGGCCCTGCGCGACCGCGCGCGACACCGTCCATTGCACGCTCATCGCCGCGATCATGGCACCTAACATCTGACCGGGCTTGATGGCGACGCGGGCGCGGTACATCGACAGGAAGTGAGCCAGCGAGACGACGAAGGCGCCGATGATCGGCAGCGTCAGGATCTTGTCGGGGATGGCGATGTCGGCGAAGGCGACGATCGGCACCCAGACGAGGTTGAGCAGCGCCACGACGACGCCGAGGCTTTCGGCGCCCAGCCAGTTCAGCCAGCCGAGGCCATATTCGCGCTTCTGGTCGGGTGTCAGCCGGCTGGCGCCGGGCATGAAGCGACGCCAGTGCTTCTTGACGATCTGCAGGCCGCCATAGGCCCAGCGGTGCCGCTGCTTCTTGAAGGCCTCGTAAGTGTCGGGCAGCAGGCCCGCGCCGTAACGGGTGTTGGTGTAATGGGTGACCCAGCCGAGCTCCTGGATCGCAAGGCCGAGATCGGAATCCTCGCAGATCGTATCCGACGACCAGCCGCCGGCCACGTCCATCGCGGCGCGGCGGATCAGGCACATCGTGCCGTGCACGATGACGGCGTTGAGCTCGTTGCGCTGGACCATGCCGATGTCGAAGAAGCCGGCGTATTCGCCGTTCATGATGTAGTGCATGATCGACAGGTCGCCGTCGCGATGCTCCTGCGGCGCCTGCACCAGGCCGACGCGCGGGTCGGCAAAGGCCGGCACGAGGTCCTTCAGCCAGTCGGGCTCGACGACGTAGTCGGCATCGAGGATGCCGATGATCTCGGCATCCGCCGCGGTCCGATCCATCGCAATCCGGAGCGCGCCGGCCTTAAAACCCTGCACCTTCTCGGCATTGATGAACTTGAAGCGTTCACCGAGCGCGCGGCAATGATCCTGGATCGGCTGCCAGAAGGCGGGGTCCGGCGTGTTGTTGATGATGACCACGCATTCGTAGTTCGGATAGTTCAGCCGCGACAACGCATCCAGCGTCTGCTTGAGCATGTCGACCGGCTCGAAATAAGCGGGGATGTGGATCGAGACTTTCGGGCAGTAAGTCTCGGGCACGTTCTCGACCGGCTTGTCCTTCGTGATCAGCCGCTGCGGCGGACGGCCGAAGGCGACCGCGGCGATCTCGTCGATGCGCGCCATCGCGATAAGGACGAGAGGAACAAGGAGGATCATGCCGAGCGTCAGTGCGAAGGCCGAGCCGAAGATGAAATAATGGCTGTTCCAGAACGCGAACACGGTCGCAGCCCAGGCGCCGACGCCATTGGCCGTTGCCGACAGCAGGAAGGCCTGTCTCGAGGTCGCTTTTTCAATCCGCAGGATCGGCAGCGACAGCAGGATGCCGACCAAGAGCGCGATGCCCATCAGCTTCCAATAGTCGGGATTCTCCACCGGGCCGGTCCATGCGAATTTCGGCTCTCGGCTGGCGTTGAGGATGCCCCAATAAGGACCGACGCCGCCTTCGAAGAACTTCCAGGGCTGATCGATGGCTTCGACGATGTTGTATTCCATGCCGATGGCTTCGGCGCGGGTGACGAAGTTGCGCAGGATCAGCGCTTGCTGGAACGGACCCGGATCGGCGTTGCGCAAATTGTAGCCCTGGCTCGGCCAGCCGAACTCTGCGATCACGATGCGCTTGCCGGGGAACAGGTTACGCAGGAGATTGTAGCGGTCGACAGCTTGGTCGACGGCCTGGTCCGAGCGGAAGTTTTCCCAGTAGGGCAGCACGTGGGCGGCGATGAAATCGACGTTGGAGGCAAGATCCGGATTGTCGCGCCAGATGTTCCAGATCTCGCCGGTGGTGACGGGCACGCGGACCGAGCCCTTCACCTTCTTGATCATGTCGATGAGGTCTTCGACCTTCTGCTCGCCGCGGTAGATCACCTCGTTGCCGACGACGACGCCGACGACGTTGCTGTTCTTGCGGGCAAGCTCGATGGCGGCCTTGATCTCGCGCTCGTTGCGATCCTTGTCCTTGTCGATCCAGGCGCCGACGGTGACCTTGAGGCCGAACTCGGCCGCGATCGGCGGCACCAGCTCCACGCCGCCGGTGGACGAATAGAGGCGGATCGCGCGCGTCATGGTCGACAGCGTCTTCAGGTCGGCGCGGATTTTCTCGACGGTCGGGATGTTGTCGATGTCGGGGTGGGCCGAGCCTTCGAACGGCGCGTAGGAGACGCTGGGCAAGAGGCCCTTGAAATCAGGCGCGGGTTCCTTGTCGCGCAAGACCCCCCACAGCCCTGCGTGAAGCGCAGACACGAGCAACAGAACGGCGGCGACAACGCGCATCGCGGCTAAACCAAAAGGGGCTGAGGTGGCAGGGAAGCGGATCTGACCCCGAGATCCGACCGAGTCCGCGGCAAAGGGAGCATAACTCTGCCGCGCGGTTTCACAACTGTCATGGCCTCATGTCCTTATGAGGGCATGGCCTTTTCGAACGACGCGCGGCAGTGCCAACCGTGTCTATGGCCGACCGTTCCTGAACGACAGCTGAAACGACCAAGGCTATTTAGGACCTTGGGCTATTTCGCCGGCGCCGGCGACGGGCTTGCTGCAGGCGAGGGGCTCGCGGCCGGCTGCGGCTGCGCATTGGCAGCTGGCGCTGCCGGCTGAGGGGCCGCAGCCGCCGCCTGCTGCGGCTGGGCGGCCGGGTTGATCCAGCACGCGTGCACACGGCTGTCCAGAGTTTCGGCAACCTTGGGATCGATCTGGCCGCCGAAGCGGGTCAGGCAACGGAACGCAGCCTGGATGTGGCCGCCGGGACAGCCGAAACGGTCGTAGAGATCGAGATGGCGGAACGCGGTATCGAGGTCGTCCCGCCACATCAGCCGCACCACGCGCCGGCCGAGCCAGACGCATTCGGGGTTGCCGGCAGGGCCGTTGATGACCTGGGCCGCTTCGGCGAATTCGTCGGTGCGGCGCTGGTTCTGGGCGGCATCCTTGGCGGCGTCGGCGGGCTGGGAGGCCGCCTTGCCCTGGTCGGGGGCCGGCGTGCCGCTCTGGGCGGAGGCACCACCAACCCCCATCAGAACGAGCAGGGAAGAGACGGCCAAGGTGGCGGCGAACTGCCGCAGGACCGCATTTCGTGACTCGAACACCCGTTGCCGCATGAATTCCCCAATGTATCCGCTGGCCGCCCGCGTCAGGATCCCGCGGACGCGCCGGTGATGGCGTCCAAATGGGTCTCCAATGCGGCGGAAAAGTCTTTCGGAGTCCATGACCTGTATTTCGAATTTTGTCCAGCAAAGTCACGATCCTAGAGCCCGGTCGAACGGCCGCAGCCGGATTCCTTTGGGGGAGGAGCGGATCCTCACCAGGCACCCCCCTTGGCAGATTGCGTGCGAGCAGGTAATCGACGGACCCTTCGCGGAGGACGGAACCGATTTCTCTTCGTACGCCACTGGCGCTTCTGCTCGTTTCATTGGGTGCGATTGCTGCCGTGTGGTGGTGGCTTGCCACGCCGATCACACTCGCGCGCGCCCCGATCGACCCCGCCGACAAGGTCCAGTGCGTCTCCTACGCGCCGTTCCGCGGCGAGCAGTCGCCGCTGGACGCATGGACCCATATCGAGGCCGACCAGATCGAGCAGGACCTGCGCCAGCTCAAGGAAATCACCGACTGCGTTCGCACCTATTCGATGGAGAACGGGCTCGACCAGGTGCCGGCGATCGCCGCCAAAATCGGCGGGCTGAAAGTGCTCCAGGGCATCTGGCTCTCCAGCAACCGCACCAAGAATTTTGCGCAGGCCGCGCTCGCGGTTCGCCTCACCAAGGAATTCCCCGATGTCATCACCGCGGTCATCGTCGGCAACGAGGTGCTGCTGCGCGGCGAGATGACGACCGCGGACCTCGTCTCGATCATCCGCTCAGTGAAGACGCAGGTCAGCGTGCCCGTCACCTATGCCGATGTGTGGGAGTATTGGCTGAAGAACCGCGAGGTCTACGACGCCGTCGACTTCGTCACGATCCACATCCTGCCCTATTGGGAGGATTTCCCCGTGAAGGCGAAGTTCGCCTCCGCCCATGTCGAGGCGATCCGCGAGCGCATGGCGGTGGCGTTTCCCGGCAAGGAGATCCTGATCGGCGAAACCGGCTGGCCGAGCGAGGGCCGCATGCGCGACGGCGCGCTGCCGTCGCGCACCAACCAGGCGCGTGTCGTCTCGGAAATCCTGAGCCTTGCGAAGGCGCAGAAGTTCCGCGTCAATCTGATCGAGTCCTACGACCAGCCGTGGAAGCGCAGGCTGGAAGGCACGGTCGGCGGCTATTGGGGCCTGTATGACTCGGTGCGCCGGAGCCTGAAATATCCGCCGGGCGAGCCGATCAGCAATTTCCCGTACTGGAAATGGTACATGGGCGCTGGCATGGGCCTTTCCGTGCTGGTGTTCGCCGTCGCGCTGATCACGCTGCGCCGGCGGCCGTGGACGCCGCGTTTCTCGGCCTGGCTCGGCGTCGGCATCTCGGCGACGACCGCGGGCATCCTGCTCGGGATCGGCGCCGACAAGATGTATTACGAGAGCTACGGCATCGGCGGCTGGCTGCTCTGGGGCGCGCTGCTGCTTGCCGGCATCCTGTCGCCGATCTTCTGCGCGCAGGCGATGGTGATCGGCCGCAGCCTTCCGACCTTCCTCGACCTGCTCGGCCCGCGCGAGGGCCGGAAATGGTCGAAGCTCACCGCGGTGCTCGGCCTGACGCTGGCGGTGACGGCGGTGATCGCGGCGGCGACCGCACTCGGCTTCGTGTTCGACCCGCGCTACAAGGATTTTCCCTACGCCTCGCTGACGATGGCGGTGGTGCCGTTCGCGCTATTGATGCTGAACCGGCCGCAGATCGGCCAGCGTCCGATCGCGGAAGCGGTGTTCGCGGGCGTGCTGGCGCTGTCGGCCGTCTTCGTGCTCTTCAATGAAGGCCGCGACAATTGGCAGTCGCTGTGGACCTGCGCGATCTATCTCCTGTTCGCGCTCACGCTGTGGCGGGCGCGGGCCGAGCAAAGCCAAGAATGAACAGGCCGATCGCCAGGCCCGACAGCACGACATTGTAGAGCACGATGCCGAGCCCGGCGGCGACGATGCCGACGGTGAGCAGCACGATCGACGGCCGCATCAGGTTCAGCGTCGCCACCACCAGCGCGACGATGCCGAACACCGAATTCTTGAACAGGACGGTCGCAACCGAACGCGCCTTGCAGATCGCAGTCTGAAGGCCGGCGTCGCAGGCGAGGGCGACCTGCGACAGCTCAATCGCGAGATAACGCACATAAAGCGCATAGCCGACGGAGGCGAAGCCGACGACGATCAGGAACTGCACCTGGTAGGGCGTGAGGCGGAAGGGCTTTTTTGTCATGGCGGCAATATGGTCGGGATGGTGCGGGCAGGCAACAGGGCAGGTGATGTTTCTGTTGATCCGGCTGCCCGAGCATCCTTTGGGAACACGCGAGGGTCGGGCTGGTTCTGAACATTGTGACGCCTGACGCAGGTTGCCGTCGAGGAGTGAGCCATGGACAAGCCAACGCAGAAGCAGCTGAGCGAGCTCAAAAGGCTGAGCAAGGAGGCGCGGGTGGACGATTGGTCGGAAATCGTCCAGTCAAAGGACGAAGCGGAGATGCGCATCCGCGATCTGAAGGAAAAGGCGCGCATCGAGTAGGTCATCGCCTGCATCAAGGGCCGATCAAGCTCGACCTCGATGGGCGGGTGTTTTCAAGCCGGCGCCAGGATTATTTCAAACCCAACCGCCGTTCGACCCAGCCCAGAACGAACAGCACGAGCAACGTCACCGCGATAGCTGCTCCGACAAGCAGCCAGGCTCCCAACGCGCAGGCAATGCCGAGGCCGGCCGCAATCCAGACGGTTGCGGCTGTGGTGAGGCCGTGAACCGTCTTCGCCTTGGCGTCGTGCAGGATCACGCCTGCGCCGATGAAGCCGACGCCGGTCAACACACCCGTAACGACGCCCTGAATGACTCTGGAGATCGCATCCGGGTGGTCGCGCAAGTTCTGGAACTCGATCACGGAGATCGAAACCAGTGCGGAGCCGAGAGCCACCAGCGCCAGGGTTCGCATTCCCACTGGCTTGTCGTGCATGTCGCGGTCGACGCCGATCAGCAGCCCTGTTCCCGCTGCGACGAGAAGCCTCAGAACGTCATCCAGTTCGTTCATCAAAACCCGCGAGTTCGGAAATAGGGCGACGCTTGGATTGGACCAGATATAAGTGCGAACGTGCTGCGAAAGCGCGGTTCAGGTCCAAGCGTCCGTTGGTCGCATGCTGCCGCAACTTCGAACGATCATCGCGATCGTGCGGTGCGGGGCCATCTCTGACAGGGCGACGACGCCGACCAGGTCGGCGCCGTCTGGCGGAGTTGAACGAATTCGACCGCGCATCAATACTTCTTGGTGCTCGAACCCGTGTTCTTGGTGCTCGAACCCGTGGTGTTCTGCATCTTCTGTCCGGGCGCGCTCTCCGAATGGCCCGGTCCAGCGGTGGTATTGGTCTGGTGACCAGGCGCATATTCGGAGGCGCCGGGACCTGTCGAAGGCTTCGTCGTGTTCTGCATCTGCTGACCCGGCGCGTTGCTCGAGGCGCCCGGCGATTTTGTCGTTTGCGCAAGCGCCGAGGATGCGGCGAGAACGGCGGCCGTTGCGATGACGAATTTCTTCACGTGTGTCTCCCTTGGTCATGGAGGCGGGCACGATGGCGTATCGGCCGCTCCGGTTCACGAGCGGGATAACCTGGCAATCTGCGGCTGGTTTCCATGACGGGCTGAAAATCGAGTCCGTCTGTGCGCGCGATAGGAAGCCGTCATTCACCGTGCGTTCAGGTGGAAACGGAATCTGTCCTATCGTCGGAAGAACGACGACAACGTCGATCCTGCGGACGTTGACGCCGCCTCCGGTTTCGCCGGCGCCGCCGGCGCAGGCTGCGCCGCGGGAGCAGGCGTGGGCTCCTCGCGCTTCGAGCGTTTTGAGGAATAGCTGCGGTGGCGCTGCGGCTTCTCGGGCTTTGCGCTCGGCGCGGGTGCGGTTTCGGCTTGCGGGACCGCGCCCTGATTCTTCTCCGAGCTCTTCTCTTGAACCCTGTCCTGAGCTTTCTCTTGCGTCCTCTCCTGGCCCTTGTCTTGGCTCTTGTCCTGGCCGCCGCGCATCGACAGGCGCTGGCCATCGAATACGGTGGTCTCGCAGTGACGGTCGTTCTCGGCGAGGCTCGCGCAGAATTTTGCGGCGGCGGCGGCGTTGACCAGGGGGCCGGCCCCTAGGCGGAGCTGCATGCCGAGGCCGGTGGTGCTTTCCTTGATCATGATGATCGGCCGCAGCGCCGCGATCTCCGGATTCGACTTGGTCAGGCCGCGCCAGAGCGCGCGCAGGCCGTCGATCGAGTTGGCGCCGCCGAGATCGATCGCAAAGCGGGTCTGCTGAACTGCGATCGCAGGGGATTCGCTCTCGGCCGCGTCCGATGATTTTGTTGCCGCCGCAACGACCTCGGCCGGGGCGGGCGCCGGCTCGGCCTTCTTCTCGGCAGCCTTCTCAGCCGCCTCGGGCTGAATCAGTTTCGATGCGGCCGGATCCGGCGGCGCCATGAGCGACTTGGACGGTACCAGCGGAATGGTCGGCAGCGCCGAATTCATCGCCGGCGTCTGTTGCACGAGCGAGGCGGCGGCCGCGGTCTGCGCCGGTGGGCTCGCCGGCTCCTTCAACGTTTCCTTCGCAATGTCCTTCTGAGAATCCTTGGCCGCTTCGGTGCGCGGCTTCTCGCTCGTCGGGGTCGAGGCGACCGGCGCGACGCTGGGAGCTGCGGGTGTTGGCGCTGCGTCCTGCGGCTTTGTGCCCTGCGGCGTGACGGTCTGCTTGGCAATGGCACCGGTGACGGAATCGAGCCCTTGCTCCAGCACGGTGACGCGCGAATACAGCCGGTCGCGGTCGCTGTTCAGTGTCTCGATGGCAGCGGCGAGGCGGCGGGCCTCGTTCTGGCTTTCCTTGGTCAGCACCTGGAGCCGGTCGGCCTGGCGCGCGAGATCGGCGGACGCAACCTGGTCGCGCCGCCATCCGAGCTGGACCTGGTTGGCGATCACGGCCATGACAACGGCGCCCACCGCCGCCACGCCCCACGAGCCCAGCCGCCACATCATACGGCGGTCGAACGCGTTTTCCTCGGCCAAAAGTCCGGAGAACAGCCCGCCGGTCTCCTTGGTGCCGAAGGCATCCGCCAGTGGGTCGGAATCCTTTGCCATGTACGTTGAGTGCCCAGCCCTGTCCGGCTTCCCCGAATCAATCATGGAACATTAACAGGAAATGCGCGCCGCACTTGAATTCCGGGCGTTTGCGGGGGTAGCAAGGCGATAGCTTCTGAGGGGCTCGCTGCCCGTCGCGCCAATTGATTCGGCTATATCTATCAGGATTGCGATGACCGCCCGTTCCAGCCTCACGATCGTGCTCGCCGCCGGCGAAGGCACCCGCATGCGATCGAGCCTGCCGAAGGTGCTGCATCCCGTCGCTTCCCAGACGTTGCTCGCCCATGTGCTCGCCGCCGCGCCGAAGGGAACCGGCACCTCGCTCGCGGTCGTGATCGGCCCCGATCACCAGGCGGTCGCTGATGAGGCGAAGCGGATCCGCCCCGACGCGCTCACCTTCGTGCAGAGCGAACGCCTTGGCACCGCGCATGCGGTGCTGGCGGCGCGCGAGGCGATCGCGCGCGGTGCGGATGATCTTCTCATCGCCTTCGGCGACACGCCGCTGATCTCGGCCGAGACCCTTGCGCGGCTCCGCGCGCCGCTCGCCGCGGGCGCCGCGATTGCCGCGCTCGGCTTTCGCGCCGCCGATCCCACCGGCTACGGCCGCTTCATCGTCGAGGGCGACCGCCTGGTCGCGATCCGCGAGCAGGCCGACGCCAGCGCGGAGGAGCGCAAGATCGACCTGTGCAATGCCGGCGTGATGGCGATCGACGGCCGCCGCGCGCTCGACATCCTCGGGCAAATCGGCAACGCCAATTCCAAGGGCGAATATTATTTGACGGATGCGGTCGAAATCGTCCGCAGGCAGGGATGGGAGTCCGTGGTGATCGAGACGAGCGAGGACGAGGTACGCGGCATCAACACCAAGGCACAGCTCGCCGAGGCCGAAGGCGTGATGCAGGCGCGCTTGCGCAGAGCGGCGATGGAGGCCGGTGTCACGCTGATCGCGCCGGAGACCGTTTATCTCTCCGCCGACACAGTTTTCGGCAAGGACGTGACCATCGAGCCATTCGTGGTGATCGGCCCCGGTGTGTCGATCGCGGACGCCACCGTGATCCATTCCTTTTCACACATCGTGCAGACCACGCTCGGCAAGAACGTCTCGATCGGTCCCTATGCGCGGTTGCGTCCCGGCACCTCGCTCGGCGATGGCGCGCGCATCGGCAATTTTGTGGAGACCAAGGCGGCGACGCTGGAGGCCGGCGTCAAGGTCAACCATCTCTCCTATATCGGCGATGCCACCGTCGGCGCCAATTCAAACATCGGCGCCGGCACCATCACGTGCAATTACGACGGCTTCAAGAAGCACAAGACGGTGATCGGGCAGGGTGCCTTCGTCGGCACCAACTCCTCGCTGGTCGCCCCGGTGACAATCGGCAACGGCGCCTATATCGGCTCGGGCTCGGTGATCACGAAGGATGTACCCGACGACGCGATGGCGCTGGAGCGCAACCAGCAGACCATCCGGGAAGGCGGCGCCGCGCGCTATCGCGAGCTGAAGACCGGCGGGAAGAAGGCCGAAAAATAAGCGCCGCTACTCGTCGTCGGCGAATTCGGAGAAGATCGCGCGGGTCAGGCGCCAGCCGCGCGGCTTGGCGCGCTTCACCGGCGCGCCTTCGGGATGCTTGATGAAGAGAGGCTTGTTCTCCTTGCCGCGCAGGGGCGGCGGCCAATGCGCAAGGTGCGTGCCCGTGGTCTCGCTGGCGCGGACGGACATCGATGACAGGCCTTTGCGGTCGGACGAGCCCTTCATGACCTTGTGTCTCCTGGGTAGGAATCGTTGGTCAAACTTGTTAATAGCAAGTTAATGCGCGCGGTCTGAGGCCGGCCAATTCGACGCAGGCGAAGTTCGGGTCGCGACCCGGTGCTGTCTCAATCAGCAATAAATATTGAGTATCTGGTTCCCAGGTAGTTTCGCTAAAAATCGAGCGTGTCGTTTAGGCGATTTTTCGACGATTTGGGGGATAGTGATCCGCATGTGCGGGATTGTCGGCATTCTCGGGCGCGAGCCGGTTGCAGAGCAATTGGTGGATTCGCTCAAACGTCTTGAATATCGCGGCTATGATTCCGCGGGCGTTGCCACGCTCGAAGGCAAGCACCTGGAGCGTCGCCGCGCCGAGGGCAAGCTGAAGAATCTGGAGAAGCGGCTCGAGGCGGAGCCGCTCAAGGGCACCACCGGCATCGGTCACACGCGCTGGGCCACCCACGGCAAGCCGACCGTCAACAACGCCCATCCGCATGCGACCGAACGCGTCGCCGTCGTCCACAACGGCATCATCGAGAATTTCCGCGAGCTCCGCGAGGAGCTCGAGACGAAGGGCACGGTGTTCCACACCGAGACCGACACCGAGATCGTTCTGCATCTCGTCGACGATCTGCTCGCGCGCGGCAACAAGCCGGTCGAAGCTGTCAAGCTGACGCTGGCGCGCCTGCGCGGCGCCTTCGCGCTGGGCTTCATCTTTGCCGGCGACAACGACCTCATGGTCGGCGCCCGCAACGGACCGCCGCTGGCGATCGGCTACGGCGACGGCGAGATGTATCTCGGCTCGGACGCCATCGCGCTCGGCCCGTTCACCGATACGATCAGCTATCTCGAGGACGGCGACTGGGTCGTGCTGACCCGCAACAGTGCAAAGATCTTCGACAAGGACGGCTACGCCGTCCAGCGCGACAAGATCAGGCATGCGGCCTCGACCTCGCTGGTCGACAAGGCCAATTACCGCCACTTCATGGCGAAGGAGATCCACGAGCAGCCGGAGGTGGTCGGCCACACGCTGGCGCGCTATGTCGACATGGCGACCGAGCGCGTCGCTCTGCCGGTGCAGCTGCCGTTCGACTTCAACACCATCCAGCGCATCAACATCACGGCCTGCGGCACCGCGAGCTATGCCGGTTTCGTTGCAAAGTACTGGTTCGAGCGCTTTGCGCGCCTGCCGGTCGAGGTCGATGTCGCCTCCGAATTCCGCTATCGCGAGGCGCCCCTGCGCAAGGGCGATCTCGCCATCTTTATCTCGCAATCCGGCGAGACCGCCGACACGCTGGCGGCGCTGCGCTATGCCAAGGCGGAAGGCGTGCATACGGTGGCCGTCGTCAACGTGCCGACCTCGACCATCGCGCGCGAGAGCCACACCGTGCTGCAGACGCTGGCCGGGCCGGAGATCGGCGTTGCCTCGACCAAGGCCTTCACCTGCCAGCTCATGGTGCTCGCCGCACTCGCGGTGGCGGCCGGCAAGGCGCGCGGCGTATTGTCCGACGAGGACGAGATCAAGCTCGTGCACGGCCTGGTCGAGGTTCCGCGCCTGATGGCGGATGCGCTCACCACGGAGATCCAGATCGAGCGCCTCGCGCGCGAGATCGCGAAATCGCGCGACGTGCTCTATCTTGGCCGTGGCACCAGCTTTCCGTTGGCGCTCGAAGGCGCGCTGAAGCTGAAGGAGATCTCCTACATCCACGCCGAAGGTTATGCCGCCGGCGAGCTCAAGCACGGGCCGATCGCGCTAATCGACGAGACCATGCCGGTCGTCGTCATCGCGCCCCACGATCGCGTGTTCGAGAAGACCGTCTCCAACATGCAGGAGGTCGCCGCGCGCGGCGGCAACATCATCCTGATGACCGACGCCAAGGGCGCGGCGGAGGCGACCGTCGAGTCTCTCGTCACCATCGTCATGCCCGACATGGCGGCGGCATTCACGCCGATGGTCTATGCCGTCCCCGTGCAGCTGCTCGCCTATCACACGGCTGTCGTGATGGGGACCGACGTCGATCAGCCGCGCAATCTCGCGAAATCGGTGACCGTGGAATAGGCAATCGGGATATCGGTCGGTCGCAGTCTTCCAAAACCTGCTAGAAGACCCTAGCTTGCTTGTAGCGACCGACCTGGAACCCGAATGACCCCCCGCGACGACGCGCCTGCGCCTCTTGATCCCGTTCCGGAACCGCATACCGGCCTGATGGGCCGTTTCCGCAATTATTTCCTCACCGGCCTCGTCGTGACGGGGCCGATCGCGATCACCCTCTATCTGGTGTGGTGGTTCGTCACCTGGGTCGACGGCGTGGTGCGGCCGTTCGTGCCGCTGGCCTATCGGCCGGAAACCTATCTTCCTTACGGCGTTCCCGGCTGGGGACTGATTGTCGCATTCTTCACGCTGACGCTGGTCGGCTTCCTCGCGGCCAATTTGATCGGCCGCACGCTGGTCGATGTCGGCGAGACCTTCCTCGGCCGGATCCCGGCAGTGCGCGCCATCTATCGCGGCCTGAAGCAGGTGTTCGAGACGCTGTTCTCGGGCAAGGGCTCGAGCTTCCGCAAGGTCGGCCTCGTCGAGTTTCCTTCGCCGGGCATGTGGTCGATCGTGCTGATCTCGCAATCGCCGAACGAGGACATCGCGCGCAACCTGCCAGGGCAGGAGGAGCACGTCTCGGTGTTCCTGCCGTGCTCGCCGAACCCGACCACCGGCTTCTTCTTCTATGTCCCGAAGAGCAAGATCATCGAGGTCGATCTCAGCGCCGAAGACGCAGCCACGCTGATCATGTCGGCCGGCGTCGTGCAGCCGGGCTCGGCACCTGATCCGAAGAAGGCGGCGGCGCTTGCCGGCGTGGCGAACGCCGCGCGCATTGCAAATGCCTCCGCGCTCCAGCCCGAGCCTGCGAAGGCGGAGTAGGGCCATTCCGTCGCGGGATGGCCACGTTCACGCGGGCGCATCCGGCCTCTGCTATTCTCGGGTTGATCCGAGCGCACTGCTCGGAAGTCGACCTGGAGTGCACGATGTCCAAAACCATTGCGATCCTCGCCCCCGGTGCCATGGGCGGCGCCGTGGCCCGCCGGCTCAGCGAAAACGGCGCCCGCGTGCTGACGTCGCTGAAGGGCCGGAGCGAGGCGACGCTGAAACGCGCGGCGGACGCCGGGATGATCGGCGCCGAGGACGATGCGATTGCTGACGCCGACATCATCCTCTCGATCGTGCCGCCGGGCGAGGCTGTGGCGCTGGCTGAACGGCTGGCCTCGCTGATCGTCAGGCGCGAGAAGAAGCCTGTGGTGGTCGACTGCAACGCCGTCAATGTCGATACGGTGCAAAGGATCGAGGAGATCATCGGCTCGGCCCAGGCGCCGTTCGTCGATGCCGGCATCATCGGCTTTCCGCCGCAGCCAGGCGGCAAGAGCCCGGCCTTCTACATGTCCGGCGAGCATGCCAAGGACGTCGCCGTGCTGAAGGATCTCGGCCTCGACGTGCGGGTCGTCGAAGGACCGGTCGGCGCGGCGTCAGCGTTGAAGATGTCGTACGCCGGCATCGTCAAGGGTCTCGCCGGCATCGGCTCGGCCATGGTGATCGCGGCCACGAAGGCGGGCGCAGCCGATGCGCTGCGCGACGAGCTCGCGCTCAGCCAGCCGGCAATTTTGGCGCGGCTCGACGTCGCGCTGCCGGACATGATTCCGAAAGCCTATCGCTGGGTCGCGGAGATGCGGGAGATTTCCGGATTCTTGGGCCCGGATCATCCGGCCAGCCAGATCTATGAGGGGTTTGCACGGTGGTTCGAGCATCTGGCTGAGGATGCGAAGGGGGAGGCTGTGGAGGTGGAGCTGATGAAGGCGTTTGCCGAGACGAGCAAGAAGAGGGGATGAGGGCAGTCTCCGCGTACAGACCCGTCGAGTTGCGGATGTCTTCGCATCGTCATTGCGAGCGCAGCGAGGCAATCCAGACTGTCTCCGCGGAGGAATTCTGGATTGCTTCGCTCCGCTCGCAACGACGAGGAGGAGACTCTGCGAGTCCCTCTTGGACCATCTTTGCGGAAGCCTCAGCCTGCCCCGATCAGCGGGATCGCCTCGTCCCGTTCGTACAGGTACAGCAGGCACCGCAGCGCCTCGCCGCGCTCGCCCTTCAGTTTCGGATCGTCCTTCAGGATTCGCAGCGCCTCGTCGCGGGCCTGGGCGATGAGCTGGCCGTGCACCTCCGGGCGCGCGATGCGGTAGCCGGGCAGGCCGCTCTGGCGTACGCCCAGCACGTCGCCTTCGCCGCGCAGCTTCAGGTCTTCCTCGGCAATGCGGAAACCGTCGGTGGTTTCGCGGATCACCTTCAGCCGCGCCTTGGACATCTCGCCGAGCGGCTCGCCATAGAGCAGGATGCAGGTCGAGGCCTCGGAGCCGCGCCCGATGCGACCGCGAAGCTGGTGCAGCTGGGCAAGGCCGAAGCGCTCGGCGTTCTCGATCACCATGATGGTCGCGGCCGGCACGTCGACGCCGACCTCGACGACGGTGGTTGCGACCAGCAGGCCGATCTCGTGGGCGGCGAACTGGCCCATCACCCGGTCCTTTTCCGTGCCCTTCATCTGGCCGTGGACGAGGCCGACACGCTCGCCGAAACGTCTTTGCAGGCTCTTGAAACGTTTGGTCGCGTTGGTGAGATGCTCGGTGCCCTCGGCCTCGGATTCCTCGACCAGCGGACAGATCCAGTAGACCAGCTTGCCGGCTTCGAGCGCGCGGCCGACACCTTCCATGACCTCACTG
Source organism: Bradyrhizobium sp. USDA 4354 (assembly GCF_054060315.1). Classification (NCBI taxonomy): domain Bacteria; kingdom Pseudomonadati; phylum Pseudomonadota; class Alphaproteobacteria; order Hyphomicrobiales; family Nitrobacteraceae; genus Bradyrhizobium; species Bradyrhizobium sp. USDA 4354. The sequence continues at coordinate 5,390,514 of NZ_JBSSDC010000001.1, forward strand.
ATCCGGCTCATCGGCACCGCGCGGGTATCGATTGGCTGGCGGCCGGCCGGCTTTTCGCGCAGCTCCGAGATGTCCATGTCGCCGAAATAGGTCAGCACCAGCGTGCGCGGGATCGGCGTGGCGCTCAGCACCAGCACGTCGACGGCCTCGCCCTTGGACGTCAGCGCCAGCCGTTCGCGCACGCCAAAGCGGTGCTGCTCGTCGACGACGGCGAGGGCGAGGTCCCTGAAGATCACATCGTCCTGGATCAGCGCATGGGTGCCGACGAGGAGATCGATCTCGCCCTCGGCGAGCTGGGTGATGATTTCGCGGCGCTCCTTGCCCTTTTCCCGGCCTGTGAGGATGGCAACGCGCATGCCGGCGCGCTCGGCCAGTGGCGCGATGGTCTTGATGTGCTGGCGCGCCAGGATTTCGGTCGGGGCCATCAGCGCGGCCTGCTTGCCGACCTCGGCGACTGCGGCGGCAGCGAGCAGCGCCACCACGGTCTTGCCAGAGCCGACGTCGCCCTGGAGCAGGCGCAGCATGCGCACAGGCTGCTTCAGATCCTCGGCGATGGCGGCGGCGGCGTTGCGCTGCGAGGGCGTGAGGGCATAGGGCAGGGCGTCGATGATCTTGCTGCGCAGGTGCCCATCGCCGGCATTGCGGACGCCGGCCGGCCGACGCAGCTGTGCGCGGATCAGTCCCAGCGCGAGCTGGCCGGCCAGCAGCTCGTCGAACGCGAGTCGCGACCAGAACGGATGATCGGGCAAAATGTCCGTGAGCTCGACCGGCTGGTGCACGCGCGTGAGCGCTTCCGCGACCGGGGGGAAATTGCAGCGGCGCAGCACCTCGGGGCTGATCCATTCCGGCAGAGCGGGGAGCTTCTGCAGCGCCTGCGCGATCGCGCGGCGGAGCGAGCCGAGCGCGAGGCCCTCGGTCAACGGATAGACCGGGTCGATCCCGGACAGCTTTGAGATCGCCTCCTCGTCGAGCACGCGATCAGGATGCACGATCTGCGGGATGCCGTCATACATCTGCAGCGTGCCGGAGACGTAGCGCTTCTCGCCAACCGGCAGCAGCTTCTCGACATAGCCGGGCTTGGCGCGGAAGAAGGTCAGCAAGACATCGCCGGTATCGTCGCTGGCATAGACCAGATACGGCGCGCGCGAATTGCGCGGCGGAGGCGGGCGGTGGCGATCGACGGTGACCTCCAGCGTCACCATGGTTCCAACGGCCGCGTCGCGGATCTTCGGCCGGGCCCGGCGGTCGATGACCTGGCTCGGCAGATGCAAGAGCAGATCGACCAGCCGTGGCGCCTCGCTCCGGCTGAGCAGATACTGCAACAACTTGTCCTGCTTCGGACCGACGCCGGGCAGGCTGGTCACGGGAGCAAACAGCGGATTGAGCAGGCTGGGGCGCATTTTCGCAACATTCGTCATGCGCGGGCTCGACCCGCGCATCCATCTATTCAAGAGGATGGATTGCCGGGTCCCGGCTCCGCAAGGGGCTTCGCCGGGCTCCCGATAGCAGGCCGGCGAAGCTTTGCGAAGACGGCAAGCCCGGCAATGACGACCGTAAACAATTGCAACAACAAAAGGCTGACATGGCCACCTTGAGTGGCTATATCACCCCCGCCCGGCACGTCCGGGCTTTCTGCGTTTGACTGGATTTGAGACATGACGGGAACGACACGATCGAGCAACGGGCTGGACGAGCGCCGCAAGCGGCTTCTGTTCCGCTGCTGGCACCGCGGCACGCGCGAGATGGACCTGATCCTCGGCCGCTTCGCGGATGCCGAGATCGGCAACCTGTCCGACACCGAGCTCGGCGAGCTCGAGCGCCTGCTCGAGGTCAACGATCCCGATCTCTATGCCGCCATCACCGGCGACAAGGTGCTGCCGGCCGACGTCACCGGCGCGCTGTTTGCCCGCATCAAGGCGTTTCCGATCGCGGACGGCAACGCATGAAGCAGGGAATGAAATCGCCGGCCGAGCTGCTCGCGCCCGGCCGCGCGCTGACGCTCGCCAATGTCGCGGAGGGTGCCGAGGGCCTCGTCGTTTCCGATCTCGCCCGTGCGATCGCGGCACGGCCGAAGAAGCCGGCGGTGAGCCTCGCCGTGGTCTGCCGCGACGGTCCGCGCATGCAGCAGCTCGAACGCGCGCTCAGGTTCTTTGCGCCCGATCTGCCGGTGCTGACCTTTCCGGCCTGGGACTGCCAGCCCTATGACCGCGTCTCGCCGCATGGCGGCATCCTGGCGCAACGCCTGACGACACTGGCGCGGCTGGCTTCGCTCACCGGTAGCGACAAGCCGCTGATCGTGCTGACGACGGTGAACGCGGTGGTGCAGCGCGTGCCCGCGCGCGAGCTTGTCGCGGCGCAGGCCCTATCGGTCGCGCCGGGCAACGTCGTGCCGATGGACACCGTCGTCGCCTGGCTCGAGCACAACGGCTACAACCGCTCCTCCACCGTGCGCGAGCCCGGCGAATACGCCGTGCGCGGCGGTATCCTCGACCTGTTTCCGGCCGGCCTCGAGCAGCCGGTGCGTTTCGACTTCTTCGGCGACAGCCTGGAATCGATCCGCTCCTTCGATGCCGAGACCCAGCGCACGCTGCTCGACATGCGCTCGCTCGACCTCGTGCCGGTCTCCGAGTTCCAGCTCGTCACCGACACCATTCGCCGTTTCCGCATGGGCTATGTTGCCGAGTTCGGCGCGCCCGAGCGTGACGATGCGCTGTACGAGGCCGTCAGCGAGGGCCGCCGCCATCCCGGCATGGAGCACTGGCTGCCGCTGTTCCAGGATCGGATGGACACGCTGTTCGATTATCTGCAAGGCGCGGCGGTCGCGATCGAGCCGCAGGCCGAGGACGCCGTCCGCGAGCGCTTCAAGCAGATCCTCGACTATTACCAGGCCCGTCGCGAGGCGATGGAGCATCCCGGTGGCGGCGCCATCTACAAGCCGCTGCCGCCCGACCGGCTCTACCTGACCGACGAGGAATGGACCAAGCGCCTCGGCGACATCCCGCTGGCGCGTCTGACGCCGTTCTCCGTGCCGACCGATGGCACTTCGGTGGTGGATGCCGGCGCGCGCAAGGGCCGCGACTTCGCGCCGGAGCGCAACGACACCAATGTCAACGTGTTCGAGTCCGTCGTCAGCCACGTCATGGCGTTGCAGGCGCAGCGCAAGAAGGTCGTGATCGCGCTGTGGACCGAAGGTTCGCGCGACCGCATGACATCGATGCTGCGCGACCACAAGCTCGCCCATACCACCAGTGTCAACAGCTGGCGCACGGTGCAGGCGACCCCGCGTAACGAGACCATGCTCGCCGTGCTCGGCCTCGAGAGCGGTTTCGAGACTGACGAGATCGCTATCATCAGCGAGCAGGACATCCTTGGCGACCGCCTGGTGCGGCCGCGCAAGGTCAGCCGCAAGCTCGACAATTTCATCTCGGAAGTGACGAGCCTTGCCGCCGGCGACATCGTCGTCCATGTCGAGCACGGCATCGGCCGCTTCATCGGCCTGCAAACGCTCGACGTCGCCGGCGCGCCGCATGACTGCCTCGAGCTGCATTATGCCGCCGAGACAAAACTGTTCCTCCCGGTCGAGAACATCGAGCTGCTGTCGCGCTACGGCTCCGACCAGACCACGGTCGAGCTCGATCGTCTGGGCGGTTCCGGCTGGCAGACCCGCAAGGCCAAACTCAAGAACCGCATCCGCGAGATCGCGGGCGAGCTGATCAAGATCGCCGCCGAGCGCATGCTGCACGAGGCGCCGAAATTGCCGGTGCAGCAGGGCCTCTACGACGAGTTCTGCGCGCGCTTCCCTTATGACGAGACCGAGGACCAGTTAGGGGCCATCGAGTCCACGCTGAAGGATCTCGAAAAGGGCCGGCCGATGGACCGGCTGATCTGCGGCGACGTCGGCTTCGGCAAGACCGAGGTGGCGCTGCGTGCCGCCTTTGCGGTTGCGCTCGACGGCAAGCAGGTTGCGGTGGTGGTACCGACCACACTGCTGGCTCGCCAGCACGCGAAATCCTTCAGCGAGCGTTTCAAGGGCTTTCCGGTGAACGTGGCGCAGGCCTCGCGCCTGATCCCGACCAAGGAGCTGAACCAGGTCAAGAAGGGTATTGCTGACGGCTCGGTCGACATCGTCGTCGGTACCCATGCGCTGCTCGGCAAGGCGATCAAGTTCCGCGATCTTGGCCTGCTCATCGTCGACGAGGAGCAACATTTCGGCGTCAGCCACAAGGAGCGGTTGAAGGCGCTGCGCGCCGAGGTGCACGTGCTGACGCTGTCGGCGACGCCGATCCCGCGCACGCTGCAGCTGGCGCTCACCGGCGTGCGCGAGCTCTCGATCATCGCCTCGCCGCCGGTGGATCGCCTCGCGGTGCGCACCTTCGTCGCCCCGCACGATCCCTTGATGATCCGCGAGGCGCTGCTGCGTGAGCGCTATCGCGGCGGCCAGGCGTTCTACGTGGTGCCGCGCATCGACGATCTCGCCGAGGTCAAGGACTTCCTCGACAAGAACGTGCCGGAGATGAAGGTCGCAGTTGCGCACGGCCAGATGCCGCCCGCCGTGATCGAGGACATCATGACCGCGTTCTACGACGGCAAGTTCGACATCCTGTTGTCGACCACGATTGTCGAGTCCGGCCTCGACATTCCCAACGCCAACACGCTGATCGTGCACCGCGCCGACATGTTCGGCCTCGCCCAGCTCTACCAGCTCCGCGGCCGCGTCGGCCGCTCCAAGCTGCGCGCTTATGCGCTGTTCACGCTGCCGGCGCAGCAGAAGATCACGGCGCAGGCCGAGCGCCGGCTCACCGTGCTGCAATCGCTGGAGACGCTGGGCGCGGGCTTCCAGCTTGCCTCGCACGACCTCGACATCCGCGGCGCCGGCAATCTGCTCGGCGAGGAGCAGTCCGGCCACATCAAGGAAGTCGGCTTCGAGCTTTACCAGTCGATGCTGGAGGAGGCGATCGTCAACCTCAAGGCCGGCGTCTCCGAGCCTGCCGCCGACCGCTGGTCGCCGTCGATCACCATCGGCATGCCCGTGCTCATCCCGGAGGACTATGTCAGCGATCTCTCGGTGCGGCTGTCGCTGTACCGGCGCCTCGCCGACCTCGACACCGAGGAGGAGATCGAAAATTTCGGCGCCGAGATGCGCGACCGCTTCGGCGTCCTGCCCGACGAGGTGCGCTATTTGTTCAAGGTCGCCGCGATCAAGGCGTTCTGCCGCCGGGCCAATGTCGAGAAGATCGACGCCGGCCCGAAGGGCGCCGTCATCGTCTTCCGCGACAATTCCTTCGCCCATCCCGAGCGCCTCGTGACCTTCATCCGCAGCTACGGCCAGGCCGCCAAGGTGCGGCCCGACATGAAGGTGGTGTTCCTGCAGGACTGGGAAACCCCGGAAGAGCGCCTCGTCGGCACCACGGAGATCATGCGGCAGCTGGCGCAGCTCGCCGAGAGCAAGAAGGCGGCGTAGGAGGCACCAGCCTCACCACGTCATTGCGAGCGTAGCGAAGCAATCCAGAAATGCGTCCGCGGAGACAGACTGGATTGCTTCGCTGCGCTCGCAATGACGGTGTTTGTTGAAACAGTTCGCGAAAAGGCTACGACGCCGCCCTTGACGCGTCCGCTGACAGCCGTGCCAGCAGAGACCTTGCCGTATCAGACGGCGAAAGCGAGTCCACGCTGACGATGGGATCGCTGCGCATCTCGTGCTTGCCGTTGGAGGTGTGCCGCATCACCGCCGACAGGCGGCGCGCAATCATGTGCGCCGTGCGGAAGTCGGTCTCCGCGAACACGACGATGACGGAGCCGTCCTTCTGCGCCGCGCCAAAATCCATCTGCCGCATCAGGCGGCTGAGGATGCGCGCGGCGTCGAGCTGGGCACGGGAGTTGCCGGGATCGAAAGCGAAGCGTGCGACGGAGAGGCCGCCGCCGCGAGCGAGCGTCTGCTCGACGGCTTTGGCAAAATCGCGGGCGAAGGCCTCCACCGTGAGCAGGCCGCTGCGCGGATCGAGCCAGCCGCCGGCATCGATCGCGCGTAGCGCGCGGCTCAGCTGCGCTTCCATCGCGTGCTGGCGGATCAAGGGGAGCGCGTTGGCGGCGATACTCGCCGGCTCGCCCGCGATCAGCTCGAGATTGGGCATGTCGTAGCTCTGCGTGAGCTGATGCGCGGTGACGACCACCGGCAGGCTGCGGAAGCGGGTGTCCTCGGCGAGCACGGTGAGGAAGGCATCGGTCACGCGCGCGGTAAAACCTTCGGCGAGCACGACGCCGTCGAGGTCGCGGGTGTTGAGGTGCTTGGCGGCGGCCTCGATCGAGAGCGCGCCGACCACGCCGACGCGCTCACCCAGCGCGACGGAGAGCGTGGGATAGGCCGCGCCGCGACCGATCAGCAGCACGGTGGCGTCGCGTGCGGGATCGCCCTCCGGCAGCGCGACCTTCGTTTCCGGCAGCCGGCGGAGCACCGTTGCATGCAGTGTGCGCACGCGTAGCGCGGCACGGAGCCGCGCGATCAGGCGGTCGGGATTGCCGCCGCGCGAGGAGAAGGGCAGGGCGTTGTGAGGCAGCATGCCCGCCGCATCCAGGGCCACGAAGGGAAGGTAAGGCGATTGATCGGCAATCTTCTTTGCGAGCGCCGCCACGTGCGGCTCGTGTCCGGCATGCATCGCAGCGAGAACCGCGGCCGGCTGCACCGCTTCAACCGCACGCGCCGCGCTGGCCCAGTCGGTGTCGACCACCGGAAAGAGCCGGGCCTCGTCCAGCGCCGCCACGAAGGCGGGGCGGTGGGTATCGGACACAAACAGGATCGGGCCCGCCTGGGACATCGAGAGACTCAGATCACGCAACAGATGCCGCGCAATCTAGTTTGGCCGCCTTAATGCTGCGTCAACGGAAGGCGCGAAACTGTGCCTAGGCCGGCCCGGAGTGGTCGCGAAAAGCCTCGACCATCAGGGGGTTAAGCCCGAGCTCGCTGAGCGCCTCGCGGGCGCGGGCATTGTCCTGGGCCCGTCCCGCCAGCCGGTGCCCCGAGAGGCGGTCGGGCAGCGCCGTGAGCAGGGCGCCCTGGCCGAGCCGGCGCGCCCATTCCTGGAGATCGTTGGAGAGAAAGCGGTAGCCGCCGACGGCCATGATGCCGGAGGGCGGCGCGGTGATGCAGATCGCGCCGCTGGCACGGTCGAGCCGCGCGGCATAGCCGGTATCGACATAGTCGCGCGGCGGCTGCGCCGTCAGCGTCTCTCCGACCGGCTGCGGTGGGGCATAGGCCGCGATCGGCACCATCGCGCCGCGCAGGCCGAGCGTGCCTTTCGGTGTCAGCAGGATCTCCCCCGCAATTGAGGAGCCCGACTGCTCGCGCGGGGCGCCGTGCGGCCCGGGCTTGACCGGCACCGGCATGCCGTCCTCGCCGCGGCGGGCGCCGAACAGTCCGGCCTCGCCGAACAGATAGACGTCGGTCAGCGGCGCATGCGGCGCGATCCAGGCATCGCTCGCCGCGACCTGCTCGGGCGCGCGCCAGAGGCCGATGACGTTGCGCAACGACGGCATCCGCGCCGCGAGGCCGGCATCGCCGAGGCGCAGCGCGAGCTGGGCCGGCGCGATCAGCACCTCGCATTGGTGCGCGTTGATCTGCTGCTCCAGCACCTCGTTCTCGAACGGATGGTGCAGCGCCAGCGTACCGCCCGAGAGCAGCCACACCGCGAGCGAGGAGGCGAGGCCCGCAAACGACATCGGCGTGAACGCCGCCATCACGGTCGCGCCCTGCTTGATGTCGGCTTCGAGCGACATCGCAAGACCGCCGGCGATCAGGCTGAAATGCGGCCGCGGCACCGGACGGAAGCCTTCGGCGGTGACGTCGAAGGAGATCATCGCCGCCTTGCGGCCGTCCTGGATCACGGCACGCGTGGTGCCGGGCGGGCGGGCCAGCACGTGGTCGAGCGAGGCCATGCCTTCGGGCAGGTCGCCTCCGAAGCCGTAGACATGGCGGATCGAGAACGCCTCGGCTGCGGCATGCATCGCGAGGTCGGCATAGCTGACACCGTCGACCGTGCTCATGGTGACGATGGCGCGCGCTGCGGTGCGATTGAGCGCCGCGGTCAGCTCCGCATGCCGCCACAGCAGGGGCAGCACCGCGACGACGAGGCCGGCGCGATGGGCCGCAAGCACGGTGAGCACGAATTCGACCGTGTTGGGCAACTGGATCGCGATGACGGAATTCGCCGGCAGGCCCGATTCGACGAAATGGGCCGACAGCGCCTCGATGGCCGTGTCAGCCTCGGCGTAGGTCATTCGCCGCGGCTGGTGCCCGGTCACGCGCGCCTTGTTGAGAGGATCGAGCAGAGCGGTTGCGTGCGGCTGCCGCATCAGCGTGCGCTGAAACAGTGTGTCGAGCGTCGGCGATACGGCTGGCTGGTTCACGGCGTCACTTTGCTTGATGAGCTTGCGGCTGCCCCTTCGCCCACCAGGTCTCCGGCAAAATAGCCCGAGAGCGAGGTGGCCTTCGGCCATTCTATCCGATTCCAGCGCGCGATCCATTGCTCCGATACGTTAAACAGCGGGATTGTGTAGCAGCCCGCGATCAGGGCGCGGTCGAGCGCGCGCACCGCCGAGACGAAATCCGTATGTTCACGGGCCGCGAGCAGGGCGGCGATCATGGCATCGACCGCGGGATCCCTGGCGCCCATGTAGTTGCGGGTGCCCGGATTGTCCGCGGCGGCGCTGCCCCAATAGAAATACTGCTCGTTGCCGGGCGAGAGCGACTGGTCCCAGCGGTTCTGGATCATGTCGAACTCGTAAGCGAGCCGGCGCTGGTCGAACTGCACGGGATCGACCGACCGCACGGTCGCCTCGATGCCGGCGCGCTTGAGGTCGCGCTGGAATGCGAGCGCGATGCGCTCCTGGTCGCGGGTCGTGACCATGATCTCGAAGGTGAAGGGCGCCTTGGTCGCGCGATTGCGCAGTACGGTTCCGTCGAGATCGTAGCCTGCCTCTGACAACAGCTTCAGCGCGGCGCGCAGCGTCGTGCGGTCGCGGCCCGAACCGTCGGTCACGGGCAGGCGGTAGCTGCCGTCTATGATCTCGGGCGGGATCTGCGCGGCGAACGGTTTGAGCAGCTCGCGCTCGCGTGCATCCGCAGGCCTGCCATAGGCCGACAGCTCCGAGCCGGCGAAATAGCCGGCGACGCGCGAATAGAGGCCAAAGAAATAGTTGCGGTTGACCAGCTCGAAATCGAATAGCAGCGTCAGGGCCTTCCGCACCCGGATGTCGGCGAAGATCGGACGGCGGGTGTTGAACACCAGGAATTCGGAAGGCTGCGGCACGCCGGGCTTGATGGTGTCGCGGATCACCTCGCCGCTTCTGGCGGCCGGAAAATCATAGCCGTCGTGCCAGCGCAGCGGCTCGTGCTCGACACGGAAATCATAAAGGCCACGCTTGAAGGCCTCGAATTGGCCGTTGGCCTCGCGAAAATAATCGAGCCTGATCTCGTCGAAATTGTAGAGCCCGCGATTGATGGCGAGGTCGCGGCCCCAATAGTCGGGATTGCGGGTCAGCGTCACGCTAGCGCCCGGCTTCACCGCGGTCGCGCGATAGGGGCCCGAGCCGACCGGCGCCGTCAGCGTCGTCTCCTCGAAGGTCGCGACGTCGACCGCGTGCTTCGGCAGGATCGGCATCAGGCCGAGAATCAGCGGCAGCTCGCGGTCGTTGGCACCGGTGAGGTCGAAGCGGACGGTGCGGGGATCGGTCACCTCGGCCTTGGCAACCTTGGCGTAGTATTGCCGGTGATTGGGGCGGCCGTGGTCGCGCAGCAATTGCCAGGAGAACAGCACGTCCTCGGCCGCTACCTGCTTGCCGTCGGAGAAGCGGGCGCGGGGATCGAGACGAAACGTGACGAAGCTGCGCTCGTCGTTGGTTTCGACCGTCCTGGCGAGCAGACCGTAAAGCGTGAACGGCTCGTCCTGGCCGCGTGCCAGCAGACTCTCGACCACGTAGTTGCGGACCGGCTGCACCGCCAATCCCTTCACGATGAAGGGATTGAGGCTGTCGAAGGTGCCGAGAATGCCCCAAGTCAGGCGGCCGCCCTTGGGAGCATCGGGGTTGGCGTATCGCATGTGGGTGAAATCGGCAGCCATAGCCGGCTTGCCGTGCATGGCGATGGCATGGGCCTCCTCGGCCCGGGCGCCTGCCGAAAGTCCGGTGGCCGCAGCAAGGGCGAGGGCGCAAAGACGGACGCCGGAGCCCTTGAGAGGGCGCAGGAACATGGACATCGGCACACGGTGATTCGAGGACCGGCGGGCCTGAATCCTATCACAGGGAATTTCACTGGGGGCAGCTGGGGATGTGGCCAAAGACGCTTGTCGGCATTGATCTTTTCGTCGGCCACGTTAAGAAGGCACCCAATCGCGCAAGAGCGTCGAGCCCGTCACTTATCCGCCTCAATTGACGGGGAGAGAGCCGCGCCCAAGGCGGCCAGGTTCGGCGCTTCGGAGCGGTTCGGGCACTTCCCGTTCAGAAAGGGTTTTCCGCAATGAATTTTCGTTACTTGGCCGCGTCCGTCCGGCCGCGCGGGCGACTTCTCGCCCTGTTGACGGCGACGGCGTTGGCCGTTCCGTTTGCCGCCGAGGCCCAAGCTCCCGCACCGGCTCCTGGCGCGCCCGCGCCCAAGGCGACCCCGGCCCCAAAGGCCGCTCCGAAGGCTGCCCCCAAGGCTCCGGCGCCCGCAGCGTCGCCGCAGGCCCAGCAGGCTCCCGCCCAGGGCGCTCCGGCGCAGCAGGGCGCGGCCCAGCCCGCTGACCAGCAGATACAGCTGATCTACGCCCCCTGGACCAAGTTCTGCCTGAAGGGCCAGGACGCCAATGCCAAGCAGGTCTGCTTCACCGGCAAGGACGGGCGCATCGAGTCAGGCCAGCCGGTCATCGCGGCCGTCATCATCGAGCCGGAAGGCGAGCCCAAGAAAATCCTGCGCGTGACGCTGCCGCTCGGCATGCAGCTGGTTCACGGCACCCGCATCATCGTGGACAGCAACGCGCCGCTGCAGCAACCCTATGTGATCTGCTTCCAGAACGGCTGCATGTCGGATTACGAGGCCTCGCCCGAGCTCATCAACAGCATGAAGAAGGGCCAGAATCTCGTTGTCCAGGCGATCAACGCCAACGGCGCACCGCTGACCCTGCCGCTGCCGCTCGCCGGCGAATTCCAGAAGGCCTATGACGGTCCGCCGACCGATCCGAAGGTGTTCGAGGAAACCCAGAAGAAGCTTCAGGAAGAGCTTCAGAAGAAGGCGGACGAGCAGCGCAAGAAGCTCGAGCAGCAGGGCACGCCTCCCGGCGCATCTCCGGCTGGTCAGAAGTAATCACATCCCAAACATGCAAAAAGGCGCTCGGTTCGAGCGCCTTTTTTGCTGCCCCTTGCTGACGGCGAATTTCAATTCAGCGATGGATTGCGCGGGCGATAGCCGCCGGCCTTGTCCTTGATGAAGATCTCGGCGACCTGGGAATGCCGGACCGGCTCGCCGGAATCGTCGGGCAACAGGTTCTGCTCGGAGACGTAAGCGACGTATTCCGATTCCGCGTTCTCCGCGAGCAGGTGATAGAACGGCTGGTCCTTGTTGGGCCGCACCTCCTCGGGAATCGACAGCCACCACTCCTCGGTGTTGTTGAATTCCGGGTCGATGTCGAAGATCACCCCCCGGAACGAGAAGATCCGGTGGCGAACGACCTGTCCGATCTGGAATTTCGCGGTCCGCGCTTTAATCATCCCCCGTCGATAGACCAGGATTGTGGCCGATGCTAGTGGCCTTGTCGGGAATTAACCTTCGCGTCCGGGGCGGATAGCCCCCAAGTCCTCAGAAAACACTTCAATAATGGTCGATATCCTCAATCTGGCCCTTCCATATTTTGGCTTGATCTTTGTCGGGTTTGCCTGCGGCAAGTTCAAGTCTCTGCCGGAATCAGGGCTCGCCTGGATGAACTTCTTCCTGCTCTACGTGTCGCTGCCGGCGCTGCTGTTTGCGATCATGTCGAAGACGCCGTTTTCGGAATTGAACAACCCGCCGTTCCTGGTGGCGACCACGCTGTCGACGGTTGCGGCGTTCACGCTGGCGCTGGTGGTCGGCAAGCTGCTGGGACGGCTGACGCTGCGCGAAGCGACGCTCGCCGGGCTCTCAGGCGGTTACGGCAATATCGGCTATATGGGGCCGGGCCTGGCGCTCGCGGTGCTGGGGCCGAAGGCGGCGGCACCGACCGCGCTGATCTTCTGCTGCGACAGCATCTTCCTGTTCACGATCGTGCCGCTCCTGATCGAGCTCTCCGACCGCGACCATCCCTCGCTCGTCCACGCCTTCGGCGTCGTGCTGAAGCAGATCGTGCTCAATCCGCTAATCATGTCGGCCTGTTTTGGCGCAGCCGTCGCAGCGCTGCATATCGAGCTGCCGGTCGCGCTCGACCGCACCATCACCTTCCTCCAGAACGCGGCCGCGCCGACCGCGCTGTTCGTGCTCGGCGTGACCGTGGCGCTGCGACCGTTCGATCGGGTGCCGTGGGAGGTGCCGGGCGTGGTCGCGGTCAAGCTGCTGATCCATCCGCTCACGGCGTTCGGCCTGATGCTGGCGTTCGGTCCGTTCGCGCAGCCCTGGGCTGCGACGGCGGTGCTGATGGCCTCGCTGCCGCCGGCACTGAACGTGTTCGTGATCGCCCGGCAGAACGATGCCTGGATCGAGTCCGCCTCGGTGGCGGTGCTGCTGGGGACGTTCGCGTCGGTGGTCACGCTGACCAGCGTGATGTGGGCGATCCAAACGGGAAGGTTGGCGTTTCCTTAAGCGGGCTTGGCCGCCGCCAAACCTACCGCCGCCACGTCGGCGTCAGCCCTTCGCGCATGGCGAAACGCCGGAGCGGGCCGATGGCGCCGAGCAGGTGCATGCCGACGGCGCGGACCGGCTGGAGCGGCAGGAAGTCGTTGAGCAAGGAGCGGTTGGCGATGTCGATCGCAAAGGTGCGGCTCAGGATGTCCGGACGCCGCGCCCGGTCGTAGCGCTTGAGCACCTCGTCCGCGCCGGGATCCTGGCCCGCAGCGATGGCTTCGCCGGCGAGCCGGGCAATGTCGGCGGCATCGCGCAGGCCGAGATTGAGGCCCTGGGCGCCGATCGGCGGAACCACATGGGCGGCTTCGCCAACCAGCGCGATGCGGTCGCGCCCGAAGGATTTTGGACGTTCGATCGCGAGCGGGAACAGGTTGCGCCCGGGTTCGACCGTCATGCGTCCCAGAATCGAATGCGATTGCTTCTCGATCGCGGCGGACAGCTCCTCGTCGCTCAGGCCGCGCAGCCGTTCGGCCTCCGCCGGCGCCGAGACCCAGACTATACTGGAGCGGTCGCCGGGCAGGGGCACGAACACGCAGGGACCGTGCGGCGTGTGGAACTCGGTCGAGACATTGCGATGCGGCCGGGCATGGCCGACGTTGAAGGTCAGCGCGGTCTGGTTCAGCTCGCGCCGCGTCACCGCGATGCCGGCGGCCTCGCGGCACAGCGAGTGCCGGCCATCGGCACCGACCACCAGGCGGGCCGAGAGAAACTGTCCGGAGGCCGTGCGCACCGCGACGTCATCGGCTTCGATGACGATGCTTTCGGCCTCGCCGTCGAAGCGGACGAGATTGGCCAGCTCAGCCGCGCGCGCTTCCAGCGCCAGCATCAGCGAGCGGTTGTCGATGTTGTAGCCGAACGCATCGAGGCCGATTTCGTGACAGGAGAAGCGCACCTCCGGCGCGCGGAACAGCCGGCCGGTGTCGTCGACGAGGCGCATGACCTCCAGCGCTGCCGCCTTGTCCTTGCAGCGCGACCAGACGTCGAGCATCTCCAGCAGGTCGATGGAGGCACCGAGCAGCGCGGTGGTGCGGTTGTCGGCGTAGGGCACGCGCCGCGCGACCAGTGCGGTCCGTGCACCCGCTTGCGCCAGTGCGATGGCCGCCGCAAGTCCCGCCGGCCCGCCGCCGATCACGGCCGCGTCATGGAGTGTCGATGCGTCTGTCATGGAACGACAAATGACACGCCCCGCGGCAAATTCAAGCCCGCTGATTTCGCCTGATTTTATGGCGAATTGTGCGATCGTGCGCCGCAATGGCGGATGTGCAAACCGGTCGCATTCTGATAGCAGAAGCCATGGATACGCAGCAGGATTCCCTCAAGCCGAGACCGGCGATCCGCGCCGCGGCCTTCTCGGTGCACATCTTCACCGCGTTCGGTGCGGCGATCGCGCTGCTCGCGATGCTGGAGGCCGTGCGCGAGCACTGGGCGGCGATGTTTCAGTGGCTGGGCATCGCCCTGATCATCGACGCGATCGACGGGCCGATCGCGCGCCGACTCGACGTCAAGAACGTGCAGCCGAACTGGTCGGGTGACGTGCTCGATCTCGTGGTCGACTTCGTCACCTATGTGTTCGTCCCGGCCTATGCGATCGTGGCCAGCGGGCTGTTGCTGCCGGTCGCAGCGCCCTTGCTCGGCGTCGCCATCATCGTCACCAGCGCATTATATTTCGCCGATCTGCGCATGAAGGCCGACGACAATCATTTCCGCGGCTTCCCGGCGCTGTGGAATGCGGCGGCGTTCTACCTGTTCCTGCTGCACTGGCCCCCGCTCTGGTCGACGCTGCTGGTGGCCGCGCTCGTCGTGCTGACCTTCGTGCCGTTCCACGTGCTGCATCCGGTCCGCGTCGTGCGGCTGCGCTGGCTGACGATGTCGCTGATCGCGATCTGGGCGGTGCTCGGCCTCTACACGCTGGAGATGGATTTTCGCGTCGGCACCGGCGTGACCCTCGTGCTCTGCGCCATCGCGGTCTGGATCAGCTTCAGCGATGCCTTGATCCGCCTGGCGAGATCCTTGGCTAGACCCTTGGCGTGATGCACCTGTTGACCAGCCCCGAAGCCTGGGCGGCGCTGCTGACATTGACGGCGCTCGAGATCGTGCTCGGCATCGACAATGTCATCTTCCTGTCGGTGATCGTCTCGCGCATCCCGGAGCAGCAGGCGCACCGCGCCCGCCAGATCGGGCTCGCGCTGGCGCTGATCTTCCGCATCATCCTGCTCAGCGTCCTGGTCTGGCTGATCGGCCTGACCGCGCCGGTGTTCTCGTTTGCGGGTTACGACTTCTCCTGGCGCGACCTCATCCTGATCGGCGGCGGCCTGTTCCTGATCGCCAAGGCGACGCACGAGATTCACGGCGAGGTCGAAGCCGATGAAGGCGAGGGCGACGAGACGTCCGGCCGCAGCGCCTTCTTCTGGGTCATCGTCCAGATCGTGATCATCGACATCGTGTTCTCGCTGGACTCGATCATCACCGCGATCGGCATGGCCCAGGACATCGAGATCATGATCGCGGCCGTCATGATCGCCTGCCTGATCATGTACATTTCGTCGGGGCCGGTGTCGCGCTTCGTCGCGGAGCATCCGACGACGAAAATGCTGGCGCTGGCTTTCCTGGTGCTGATCGGCGTCGCGCTGGTTGCGGACGGATTCCACTTTCACATTCCGCGCGGCTACATCTATTTCGCAATTGCGTTCTCGGCGGCGGTGGAATTCTTCAACGTGCTGGCGAGACGCAACCGCAAGAAGGCGAGCAAGCCGTCGGTCTAGCCGTTCCCGTGAGCGTTGAGTTGACAAGGCGGGCGCGATGTCTTTCGCTCAGCCTTGGAGAAGAGGAGGTCAGGCGATGACCAAAGCCATCCGTGTGCACAAGGTCGGAGGCCCCGAAGCCCTGGTCTATGAGAGCGTCGACGTGCCGGCGCCCGGCCCGGGCGAGGTGCGGATCCGCCAGCATGCGGTCGGCCTCAACTTCATCGACGTCTACTATCGCACCGGCCTCTACAAGGCGCCGGGGCTGCCCTTCATTGCGGGCAACGAGGCCTCGGGCGAGGTTGTCGCGGTTGGGCCCGGCGTCACGCATTTCCATCCCGGCGACCGCGTTGCCTATTATTACAATCTCGGCGGCTATACCGGCGAGCGCAACATCCCCTGGGAGAAGCTGGTCAAGCTGCCCGACCACATCACCTACGAGCAGGGCGCCGTGCTGATGCTGAAGGGGCTGACGGTCTGGTACCTGCTGCACAAGACCTTCAAGGTCGAGCCGCACCATCGCGTGCTGATCCATGCCGCGGCCGGCGGCATCGGCTTGCTCGCCTGCCAATGGGCGAGGGCGCTCGGCGCACATGTCATCGGGACGGTCGGCTCGCGCGAGAAGGCCGAGCTCGCGGAGGCCAACGGCTGCGACCACGTCATCCTCTACAACGAGGAAGACTTCGTTGCGCGCGTGAAGCAGATCAGCCGCAACGGGGGCTGCGATGTCGTCTATGACGGCGTCGGCAAGGCGACCTTCCCGGGCTCGCTGTCCTGCCTGAAGCCGCGCGGCATGTTCGTCTCGTTCGGCAATGCCTCAGGTCCCGTGCCGCCGTTCTCGATCGCCGAGCTCAACAATCACGGCTCGCTGTTCGCGACGCGGCCGAAGCTCAACGACTATATCGGTACGCGCAAGGAACTGCTGGAGGGCGCCGACACGCTGTTCGCCGCCGTCATCAACGGCAAGCTGCACGTGCCGATCAACCACGCCTACGCGCTCAAGGACGCAGCGAAGGCGCATATCGATCTCGAAAGCCGCAAGACCACGGGCGCGTCGATCTTGAAGCCGTAGGCCTCGTGTCCCGGACGAGCCGCAACGCCGAAGGGGCGCTGCGCTGCGTCCGGGGCACGGGACAGGCTCTACGCCACGCGCTGTGTGTGCAGGTTCAGTTTACCGGCGTGGCCAGCAACTCGGACAGGTTCGTGTCGAGCTGCGCCAGCATGTCCGGATCGGTACCGAACAGCCCAAGATGTCCGTCGATGCTTTTCAACGGCCGGAACTCGCTGCCTGGAATCAAGCGTTGCTCGGCCTCGCAGTCGCCCGGGGGGAAGAACATGTCATGGCTGATGGGCATCACGAACGTCTTGGCTTTGATACGCCACCAGAGCGGCCGCGAGATCGCCATCGGTATTGCGGCTCACGTCGCCACGCTGCCATTTCCAGGCCATGGCCAACAGGTTGTTCGGATCCATGGGGGAGAAGTATGCGGTCATGAAGGAATCCACGAACGCCTGGATGTTTTCGAAGCCCATGGCTTTGTGGCGATTGACGCGGAAGAAATCGGTGCTCCAGCCCATGACCGTCCAGAGCTTCGCTTGTCGCTTGAGACCGGCAGCGACTTCGGCCGGTGAGCCGTAGCGGCCCTCGCGGAACCCTGGATCGGATGTAATTGCCTCGTTCAGCGTCTCGGCAAAGACGAAGTCGTGCTCGGTATTCCTTGCTGTGCCGGCGATTGGCGCCGCGCGCTTGACGAACTCGGGATAACGCACGGCCCATTCGTAGGTCTGCTGTGCTCCCATCGATCCGCCAACCACGAGCGCCAAACGCGTGATCCCGAACGTTTCAGTCAGCAGCCGATGCTGGGCGCGCACGTCATCGCCAATCCGGACCTTCGGGAAGTTCGGCCCGGCCAAAGCCCCAGGGGCGTTGTGGGGCGATGTCGATAGTCCGCTGCCGATTTGGTTTACAACGATGATGAAGTACTTCTTCGGATCGAGCGCGCGTCCCTCCCCAATATAGACCTGCTCCATGATCTTGCTCGTGCCCGAGTACCAGGTGGGAACAAGAATGGCGTTGTCTTTCGCGGCGTTGAGCGCGCCATGAGTGGCGACGGCAAGCTTGCAGCCGGGAATGATGCCGCCTTCCTCCAACTTCACCTCGCCGATGTCGATCATCTCATAGGGGCCATGACCTTCGGGCCCATAGTACGGATTATTGCTCATCTGCATTCTCCTCCAGAGGCCAGGATCAATTCATTGAGAAGCCGGGATAGCCACTGGCGGCCAGCTCGTCGCATTGGCGATGGTAGTTGCCGACCCCGCCGATGTAGGACAACAGCCGGCGTGGCTTACCGTCGACATTCGAGCCCATGTACCAAGAGTCGGTTTTGACCACGAGCGTCGCCGCGGCAGTCTCGTCATGGTGCTTCACCCAACTGTCTTCGAGCTTTCGGCTGGCCTCGATCGTTTGCTTGCCGTGCGTCCGCGCGTAATCAATGCACTCACTGATCCAGTCCACCTGCTGCTGCAGGCATGTCGTCATGTTGCAGAGGGCTGCCGAGGGTGCGAGCGGCGCGCCGGTCGCAAACAGATTCGGATAGCCGTGGATCTGGAGGCCCATCGCGGTGCGGATTTCCTCCTTCCACTGATCTCTCAGCGAGCGGCCGTCACGGCCGCGAATGTCGATTCGGCTCAGCGCGCCGGATCCGGCGTCGAAGCCAACCGCCAGGATGATGACGTCGACCTCGTGCACTTTGCCGTCGGAGGTCTGGAGGCCCTGGGGCACGATGCGCTCGATCGGCGTGCTCCGGCAGTCGACCGCTTCGACGTTATCCTGGAGATAGACCTCGAGATAGTTGTTCTCGAGCGGCACCCGATGGGTCCCGAAGCCGTAGTCCTCGGGAATCAGCAGGCGACAGAGCTTCGGGTCGTTTCGCAGCCGCTCGCGCATTTTCTTGCGCACGAAGTCGGACACGACGGCGCTGACCGATTCATCGAAGAACATCTCCGGGAAGGTTGCGAGCCACATCGCTAACGAGCCCTCATCCCAGAACTTCTCCAGCACCTCCGTGCGTTGTTCAGGCGTCAGTTCTGCCCAGGGACGGTTCTCGAAATCGTAGTGGAAGCCGGCGAAAGTGGAACGGACACGCTTCTTCAGTTCGTGGAACTGACCCGCCCATTTGTCCCATTCGGCTTGGCTATACTTTGGGTTCTTCATCGGCACCACATATTGCGGTGTGCGCACGAAGATCTTCATCTCGGCGACGTCGGGTGCGATGGTCTGAATGACCTGGATCCCGGTTGCGCCGGTACCGATTACGGCAACGCGCTTGCCTCTGAGATCAACGCCGTTCTTGGGCCAAAGGCCGGTATGGTGAATTTCCCCTCGGAAAGTCGACTGGCCGGGAAAACGATCGGCCAGCGGCGCTGACAACATCCCGCAGCAGGCGAGCAGATACTGTGTATCGATCGTCTCGCCGGCCTCAGTCTTCACCGTCCAGCGGCCATCCTTCTCGCGATAGTGAGCGGAGACGATCCGGCTGTTGAATTGAATGTCTTTCTTCAGATCGAGGCGTTCGGCGACAAAGTTCAACCAGCGTTCGGTCTCCGGCTGCGCCGGGAAGCGTTCGCTCGGCTTCCAGGCCTTGTACAGATCCTCGGAGAACCAATACTGGTAGACTTCGACTTGGGAATCGAAGCGTGCACCGGGATAGCGATTCCAGTACCAGGTGCCGCCCACTCCCGATGCCGTGTCGTATGCGCGGACCTTCAGTCCCATCTCGCGCAGGCGGTAGAGCTGGTAGAGACCAGCGATACCAGCACCGATGACCATCGCGTCGAGCTTCGTCGTCGCTCCATCCGCGCGCGACGTAGCCGGCTCCAACAAGGTGCCCATGATCGTTTCCTCTCTGATTGTGCTGCCGCTTGAGCGGCTTTAGGCCGTTTTGACCATGAGGGGGAAGCTAAGAGCGCCTACGGGCGGTCGTCTTGAATGAATCGGTGAACCTGTTGAAGGATCAGGTGAGGGGGCTCTTCTTGTCTGTCAGGCCCTGTCGTCCCGCAGCGAGGCTGGCGTTCGACCAAGCCGAGCGCGCATGACGCGCGTCAGGTGAGCCTGGTCAGCAAATCCGCATTCCGACGCAATGGCCTTCACCGGAAGTCGGCCAATCGCCAACATTTGGCGAGCCTTTTCGATTCGACGATCCACGACGTATTGGTGGGGCGTGATTTGAAACGACGCTCGGAAGCGCTTTCCGAACGTCCATACGCCCATGGACGCGACCTCGGCAAGTTCCTCGAGTGTGATCGGCTGATCGATGCGAGCTTCGACGTATTCGACAATGCGCTTGCGTATGGCCGGCGGTAGCTCGCCTCTTCCGGACCTGTCCACAAACTGCACGGCCGCAAAGTCGCGAAGCAGATTGACGACGAGCTGGGTACTCAGTGCGTCCACGTAGAGTGCCCCACCAATGCCGTTGCCACTTGCTTCCCGCGAGATGGCTTCCACGATGTCCGTCACGATTGGGCTCTGCGTGCGTAGGATGTCGTGGAGCCGAACGGCGGCTACTGGCCGCTCGAGTACGTCGGCAGCGACCCGGGACACGACCGCGTCCGACAAGTAGACGTGCGTGACATCGATCTGCTCAGTCCAGTGCCAGTGCGACGCCTGTGACCGGCTCAAGAGCGAAACATCCCCAGGATGGCACTCAGTCCGGGTCCAGCGGCCGTCAAAGCGCCGTTCCATCATGGTGCTGCCGCGCTTGTAGGAGACAACCATAAAGTCGGCCATTGCCGGGACCGGGACGTCGAGGCCCTTGTAACGATAGGATCGCAGTCCGACGCCGCTCCAGCCTTGCCCGTCGCTGCAACGCAATAGTTCGCCCGGTACCCAACGCGGCAGCTCTTCTGGCCGAATGAGAAGTGCCATGAAATCTGTCTCAGGTCATGGACCAACTGCACCATTTGAAGTCTGTCGGTAGCAGCTTATGCCTGTCAAGGACAAAGGAGACGGCTGACGGCCAGCTGTTTCTGATATTCCGCGATTGGCAAGACGGGACGCTTCGGAGAGATGGGCCCCGGCTCTGCAGCGCATCGCTGAACCGGACGATGCTCCGCATCGCCGGGGAAGCGCTGCGCTGCGTCCGGGGCACGGAGAGGGCTACGCGACGCGGCGTGCTGCGCCGGCCTTGGTCAAAATCCCGTCGAGACAATCGATCATCTCGGCAATCTCTCCCTTCGTGACGTTCAGTGCCGGCATGAAGCGCAGGGTGTCGACCTGCGGGGCGTTCAGGAGGACGCCGGCCTCGAACGCCTGCGCGACGATGCTTGGCGCCATCGGCAGCTTGAGGTCGAGCGCGAGCAGCAGGCCGCGTCCCCGTACGCCGCCGAGGCCGTGCCGGGCCGAGACCTTCTGCAGCTCGCTTTCGAGCAAGAGGCCGGTCTCGGCGACCGCCTTGAGGAAGTCGGGCTTGTTGACCTCCTCGAGCACCGCAAGTCCCGCCGCGCACATGATCGGGTTGCCGTTGAACGTGCCGCCCTGGTCGCCATGCGCGAAGCAGGAGGCGCGTTCGGTCGCGAGCAGGGCCGCGAGCGGCACGCCGCCGCCGATGCCCTTGCCGAGCGTCATGATGTCGGGCGCGATCCCCGCGTGCTCATAGTGGAAGAGTTTTCCGGTCCGGCCCATGCCGGTCTGGATCTCGTCGAAGATGAGCAGCAGGCCGTGCGCCTCGGTGAGCGCGCGCAGCTCTTGCAGGAACTGGTCGCTCGCCGGCCACACACCTGATTCACCCTGGATCGGCTCGAGCATCACGGCGACGGTGTTGGCGTTGATCAGCTTCTCCACCGAGGCGATGTCGTTCAGCTTCGCCTTCTTGAAGCCGGCGACCTTCGGCTCGAACAGCGGCTCGAACGCCTTCTTGCCCGAGACCGACATCGTCGCCAGTGTCCTTCCGTGGAAGCCGCCTTCGAAGCTGATGATCTCGAACGCGCCGGCTTTGTGCAGGCTGCCGAATTTCCGCGCGAGCTTGATCGCGCCCTCGTTGGCTTCCGCGCCGGAGTTGGCAAAGAACACCTGGTCGAAGGCGCTGTTCTCGACCAGTGCCTGCGCAAGCTTGAGGCTCGGCTCGTTGTAGAAGGCCGGGCTCGGCGTCAGCAGCCGCTTGGCCTGCGCTGTGAGCGCATCCGCAACCGCCGGCGGCGAGTGGCCGAGGCAGTTCACGGCCCAGCCCTGCACGAAATCGAGATAGCGCTTGCGGCTGTCGTCCCACAGGTAGGAGCCGGCCCCGCGGACGAACACGGCCTTGGGCCGTGCGGTGATGTCCATCAGCGCGTCATACGGATGGGTGGCGGTGGTCATGTCGAACTCCTCTGGAGGCGGGTGGAAAAGGGACGCAAAAAGCAAGAAGGCCGCACTTTGCGGATGCGGCCTTCTCGAAAACTGGCTGAATTCTAGTGCTTCAGCGGCGTCGTCGGACATGGCGCAACCCATCATCGTCGCGGGTGCGACGACGGAAAGCTGCGCGGCGGTGGGTCCGAGAGTTGATCATGGGGCGCGTCCCTACAGCCGAATGGCAGGACTTGTCAAGCGGACGTTTTGCGGGATACCCGCCGAGCGTGCATCGGTCAGGTCGGGTGTGCGGCTTCTTCGGCGTCCACGTCGCCCCAATCCGCATCCGCAATCGCGGTGTCGATCAGCTCGCCGCGCATCAGCTTGAGCGGCGAATTCCA
The DNA here is from genome assembly GCF_054060315.1 of Bradyrhizobium sp. USDA 4354. Lineage (NCBI taxonomy): Bacteria > Pseudomonadati > Pseudomonadota > Alphaproteobacteria > Hyphomicrobiales > Nitrobacteraceae > Bradyrhizobium > Bradyrhizobium sp. USDA 4354. The sequence goes on from NZ_JBSSDC010000001.1 coordinate 5,412,819, forward strand.
GTACAGTGCGATGTTGTGGAAGGGGTCAGTCAGCACCTTGAACACCCAGACGAGGCCGGTCGCGACGCCGCGGCTGGCGAACAGCTGCAGCATGCGCGCAAGTCCGCCGCCGATGCCGATGGCCAGCCAGAGCGTGCCGACATGCCGGATGAAATCGAGGCGAGAGGCCGGCGCATCGAACAGTCCGAACAACGTCGGAAAGGCGAACAGCGCAAGCGGCGCACTGCCCCAGACCAGCAGCAGCGCGATCTTGCGGGTCTGGTTGTAGCCGACCTTGATCGCTTCCTTGTGTTCGTTGCTGACGTCGTTGACGGCGTCATAGCCGTTCGGCTCGAAGAAGAAATGCCCGGTCTGCCGCGTCAGCATCGCGAGCCAGCCGACGATGCCGGCGATGGCGGGGTCCTTGAACAGCAGGGCATAGCAACCGAGGAAGATGACGGCGCTGATGAGGTGCAGCGTCTGGTTGACGGTGCTCTGGTGGTAGAAGCGGTAATCGTCGAAGCGCTGCGTCCGCAGCATGTCCGAGAGGCGGCTCATCCTCGTTCCTCGCTCGCGTTGAAAGCGCGGGCAGAGTTAGGCCGAGTCCGTGACCCCTGCGTGAATGCACTATAGTGTCACATGCGCGGGGTAGTCTCGCGTGGGACCCCGTGGAAACCATTGCGTCGCTGGCGCGTTTGTGATCGAAGCACGCGAATTGGTTCGAACCGGACGCAACTCGGCTCAGACCAAGAATGGCGGGACCAACGAGACAGTTTCAGCCTTGTCCGACACGCCTTACCCGATCGACCTCGACAGCATTCGCGGCGCATTTCCTCCGGGCATCGACGCGCCGCCGCTGCTGGTCGATTTTGCCGCCTGGCTCAAGGGGCGCCCCTGGGGCAGCGTCGGCCGCTTTTCCCTGCAAGGCCAATTTTCCGATTCCGCGCCGATCGTTGACGGCAGTCCCTTGCGCGACAGGTTTTCACTCTTCATGCGGCTGCCGGATGGCTCGGCCGTCGGCGGCTGGTATGGCGCAGGCCTCGACCGCGACAACCCGCCGATCGTGGGACTGGGGTCGGAGGGCGATTACGAATTGCTCGCGCCGTCTCTCGACGCGCTGCTGACGCGGCTGACATCGCAGCAATTCGACAGGGCCTGGAGCGATCTGAAGCCGCATGACGAGGTCGAGCCTCAAACGGTCGAACTCGCGCAATGGCTCGCCGGACAGCCGGTCTGCGACAAGGCGGCGTGCGACGACGGCGCCCCGGAGCTGCCCGACTTCCGCGGCTTCGTTGAAAAATGGGGCCGCGATCGCGAGGACTACTGGGCCAATCACCGCTTGATGGCCGAGCTCGGCTGGCGCCTGGCCGCGCATCTGCCCAAGGGCAAGTCCCCCTGGGACAAAACGCATTTCGAGGTCGCGATCGTCGGCAAGCAGTACGAGGCGCGCGTGCTCTCGCCTGGGCCGCAGCCGTTCGAGGAGGCCGCCTCGATCGGATCCCTGCTGCGCGACCTGCGCGAGGAGATGCGCCGTGCGCAGCCCGAGCTTGGGCTATGGTATGCGATGAAATTCGGCCTCTATGCCGACGGCCGCGTCATGCCGAGCTTCGAATATGATTTGCGCCCGACCATCGAGGGCGAGCCGGCGAATTTGTCCGAAGCGAAGGCCGATCTCGCCCGTGCCCCGCGGCCTGAGCGCTGGGTGCCGAAATGGCTGGCGTGATTGTCTCCACATCGTCATTGCGAGCGTAGCGAAGCAATCCAGACTGTCCCCGCGGAGGGATTCTGGATTGCTTCGCTACGCTCGCAATGACGGAACGCCCTCAGAATCCCGCGACGCTGCCGTGCAGATCGTACGCATCGGCGCGCTCGATCTTGGCCGTGACGATCTCGCCGACACGCAAGGGGCGGCGGCTGGAGAGATAGACCGCGCCGTCGATCTCGGGCGCATCTGCCTTGGAGCGGCCTTTCGCAACGGTCGGGCCGACCTCGTCGATGATGATCTGCTGGCGCGTGCCGACCTTGCGCTTCAGCCGGCGCGCGGAGATCTTCTGCTGGCGGGCCATCAGCGCGTTGTAGCGCTCCTGCTTGACCTCTTCGGGCACGGGGTTCTCGATCGCGTTCGAGGTTGCGCCGGCGACCGGCTCGTATTTGAAGCAGCCGACGCGGTCGATCTCGGCTTCATCGAGCCAGTCGAGCAGATAGGCGAAATCGGCATCGGTCTCGCCGGGGAAGCCGACGATGAAGGTCGAGCGCAAGCCGAGATCGGGGCATTCCTCGCGCCAGCGCTTGATCCGCGCCAGCGTCTTGTCCTGTGCCGCGGGCCGCTTCATCGCCTTCAGCACCTCGGGGCTCGCATGCTGGAACGGGATGTCGAGATAGGGCAGCACCTTGCCCTCGTTCATCAGCGCGATGACCTCGTCGACATGCGGGTAGGGGTAGACATATTGCAGCCGGACCCAGGCTCCTAATTCGCCGAGCTCGCGCGCAAGGTCGAGGAATTTGGCGCGGACCTGGCGGTCCTTCCACGGGCTCTCGGCATATTTGAGATCGACTCCGTAGGCCGAGGTGTCCTGCGAGATGACCAGCAGCTCCTTGACGCCGGCCCCGACCAGCCGCTCGGCCTCGCGCAGCACGTCATTGGCCGGGCGCGAGACGAGATCGCCGCGCAGCTTCGGAATGATGCAGAAGGTGCAGCGGTTGTTGCAACCCTCGGAGATCTTCAAATAGGCGTAATGGCGCGGCGTCAGCTTGATGCCCTGCGGCGGCACCAGGTCGAGATGCGGATTGTGCGCCGGCGGCAGCGCGCGGTGCACGGCGTCGAGCACGCTCTCATATTGCTGCGGCCCGGTGATGGAGAGTACGCCCGGATAGGCCTGCTCGATCTGCTCGGGTTCCGCGCCCATGCAACCGGTCACGATCACCTTGCCGTTCTCGGCCATGGCCTCGCCGATCGCCGAGAGCGATTCCTGCTTGGCACTGTCGAGGAAGCCGCAGGTGTTGACGATGACAATGTCGGCCCCGTCATGCTTGCGGGCGAGCTCATAGCCTTCCGCGCGCAGGCGCGTGATGATGCGCTCGGAATCCACCAAGGCCTTGGGGCACCCGAGTGATGTGAACGAAATACGCGGCGCTCTTTCCATGTAATCGCCTGGACTTTGCATCTGAATTGTTCGGATTTGCGATCCAACTAATTGAACCGATGGCGAAACTCAATAACTAACGTATGCGGCACGGTGCTAAAGCAGTACTCGCGCGTATTTGGCGTGATCGGCCAGTCACCAGGAAGGTATGGACTGGCTGAGGGTTCCTCATCTGGAAGCTCATTCGGATCGAACGAGTGGAGGATCCGAGGTGAATTGCTCGAACGTGCCCGTTTTGGTTGTTATTCTGTTTCTTGCCTGATTCCACGGAGCTTAACTGCGATGCGCCGGTTCATCTTCGGCTTGGCTTTCGTTACCGTTTCCTATGGCGCGATGTTTCCGGCGCGAGCCGAAGTCGACAAGATCATCCATGTCTGCGATCGGCAAGAACGATTGTGTCCGGAATTCAGGCCACGCGTGATAACGCCTGATGGGTGGGTGAGGGACGAGGCCGCGAGCGTTAAGTACGGCGCATCGATGTTCGTGCCTAACGGGAAGAACTTCGGTGAAGCAGAAGCAATCATCTATGCCGAAGGCCGCTACAACAAGGGCCGGACCAAATTGGTTCAATGGGTCGCCGCCAGCGATCGGGATTGGGCAACGACATCCGGCAAGAATGCAAAGATCGCCAAGCTTCCCTCGGTCAACTCCAAGGTCATCATCAACCGCTACGACAATCCGTCCCTGAAGGACCAACCGGTCGAAGTGATCGCGCATTACGCCGATCTCGACAAGGACGGCAACTCCTACGTCGTGCGGCTAGCGGTCTCCGGCAAGAACGAGAGGGCGGTGTTGGCCGCCGTGCCACTGCTCGACAAGATGATCGTTGGCGCGAAGATTCCGTGAGAGCGTAAGCTCAGATCAGCTGCCATCGGGCGAGTGGGCGGCACGGAAAAGTTTACATTCGTTCCCTCGCGCGCCGCCGATCGACACGAAGCTGACCTTGGGCGCAGCCGTCTGATCCATATCTGATCTGCCTGATTGACCGGTCTGAGCTAGTCCCAATTGCCCATAATTACAACCCTTTGCAGGGCGATCCGGCGTGCTATGGATGAATCACTGGTGGTGAGTGAGACATGAGCGCCGAACAGTCGCCCAAAATCGTGATCGTCGACGAAAGCCCTGTCAGGGCCGCGATCCTGGAGGAGGGGTTGCGGGAGGCCGGGTTCACCCAGGTCGTCCATATCAGCGAGATGCAGAGCCTGCTCGCCCGTATTTATGCGGTCGATCCCGACATCATCCTGATCGATCTGGAGAACCCCAGCCGCGACGTGCTGGAGGCGATGTTCCAGGTCAGCCGCGCCGTGAAGCGGCCGATCGCCATGTTCGTCGACCAGAGCGATTCAGCCTCGATCCAGGCCTCGGTCGAGGCGGGGGTGTCGGCCTATATCGTGGACGGGCTGAAGAAGGAGCGCATCAAGCCGATCCTCGACCTCTGCGTGTCCCGCTTCAACGCCTTCGCCAAGCTCCAGGAGGAGCTGGAGCGGACCAAGTCGCAGCTCGAGGACCGCAAGATCATCGAACGTGCCAAGGGCATCCTGATGAAGGTGAAGGGCCTGACCGAGGACGAGGCCTATGTGCTGCTGCGCTCCACCGCGATGCGCGAGAAGAAGAAGATCGGCGAGATCGCGCAGTCGATCATCACCGCGTCGGAGATGCTGAAATGACCGCCACCCTACGCATCGGGTTCATTCCGCTGGTCGATGCCGCCGCCCTGATCGTCGCGGTCGACAAGGGATTTGCCGCCGCCGAAGGGCTCGAGGTCGAGCTGGTGCGCGAGGTCTCCTGGTCCAACGTGCGCGACAAGCTCAATATCGGCCTGTTCGACGCGGCGCATCTCTTGGCGCCCGTCGCGATCGCGTCCTCGCTCGGGCTCGGTCACGTCAAGGTGCCGATCGCCGCGCCCTTCAATCTCGGCATCAACGGCAATGCCATCACCGTGTCGCCGGCGCTCCATGCCGCTCTGATGGAGCAGATCGACGGCGATCGTTTCGACCCGATGGCGACCGCGAAGGCGCTGGCGAAAGTCGTTGCCATCAGGCGCAAGGCAGGGGCCGAGCCGCTGACCTTCGGCATGACCTTCCCGTTCTCCACCCACAACTATCAATTGCGGTTCTGGATGGCCGCGGCGGGCGTTGATCCCGATGAGGACGTGCGCCTGGTGGTGCTGCCGCCGCCCTATATGGTCGACAGCCTCAAGAACGGCCATGTCGATGCGTTCTGCGTCGGCGCGCCCTGGAACTCGATCGCCGTCGATCTCGGCATCGGCCACATCCTGCATTTCGTCTCCGACATCCTGGTCCGTGCGGCGGAGAAGGTGCTGGCGGTCCGCCAGACCTGGGCTGAGACCCACCCGGATGTGGTCGCCAGCCTGGTCCGCGCGGCGGTGAAGGCCGCCGAGTTCATTGAACATCCGGAAAATCGGACCGAGACGGCACGGATCCTGGCGCAGCCGGAGCGGATCGGCGTCGATGCCGAGGTCATCCAGCGCACCCTGACGGGGCGCCTGAAGATTTCCCCTGATGGGACCTTCCGCGAAAGCGGCCGCTACCTCCTGGTTGGCCGCGAGGAGGCAGGCCGCCCCGATCCGGTGCAGGCCGCCTGGCTCTATGCGCAGATGGTGCGGTGGGGGCAGACGGCGCTGACCCCTGACGGCGTCAAGACGGCGATGGCGGTGTTCAGACCTGAGCTTTACGACGCGGCCCTCGGCAACGGGGCACCCACCGAAGCGCCCGCGGCGTTCGGCGCCTTTGCCGGCCCCGTCTTCGACCCCATCAACATCCGGGGACATCTCGAGGCCTTCGCGGTTGGGCGCTGGAAGGTCTGATTCGAGTCTGCTTTGTTTTTGAGCACGAGAGTTCGTTGGCTAATGTTTGGGCTGACTGCTCGAATTTCGGGAGAGCATTCAGGCCGGTATTTCCCGGAGCCTCTCCTAATTACCTGAAACTGCGGTGGTTTTTATTTCGACCAAGCTGGCACGCAACTTGAATGTTGCACTGCGGCCAGCTTGTCATAGGTGCCTGCTGAGCCAAGTCCCGCAGCAACGAAGCTGATCGGACCGTGGGTGACGAAGCCGGCTCCTGAGCCAGCCCTAGTTCCTCGCGGGTCGCGCCAATCCGTCGAAGCCACTTTGGTGGCCGCAGGAGCTTCGTTACCGACCATGAAAATCGATACGCTCTCAGTCGACTTTACCGACGAGCAGAAACGCTATCTCGAAGGCTTCACGACCGGCCTGCAGATCAGCCGGGTCGGCCGCGGCCTTGGTGGCGGCAGCGGCAAGGCAAATGCCGAGCCTGTTGGTCCCGACGCCGTGCACATCAAGGCGCAGGACAAGGTGATCGCGTCGGGCAAGAAGCTCGCCGACCAGGAGAAGTTCAAGCGCGACGAGCATCCCTTCGACGCCTATCCGCGGCTGCGCCAGCAGGCGCTCGACAACGCTCCGCCGACCCCGGCAGACAATTTCCGCTGGCGCTATTACGGCATCTTCTACGTCGCGCCGACGCAGGACTCCTACATGAGCCGCCTGCGCATTCCGAACGGCATCATGAAGCATTGGCAGCTGTCCGGCCTTGCCGATCTCGCCGACGAGCTGTGCGGGCCCTACAGCCACGTCACGACGCGCGCCAATCTCCAGCTTCGCGAGATCCCGCCGAAGAATGCCGTGAAGCTGATCGAAGGCATTCAGGAGCTCGGCCTGTGCTCGCGCGGCTCCGGCGCCGACAACATCCGCAACGTGACGGGCACGCCGACGGCCGGCATCGATCCCCAGGAAATCATCGACACGCGGCCCTATGCGCGCGAGTGGCACTACCACATCCTCAATGACCGCTCGCTCTACGGCCTGCCGCGCAAGTTCAACGTTGCCTTCGACGGCGCCGGCAGGATCGCGGTGCTGGAAGAGACCAACGATATCGCCTTCACCGCGTACGAGGTGAAGGACGGTTTCGGCGTCGAGCCGGGGGTCTGGTTCCGGCTCGGCCTTGGCGGCATCACCGGCCACAAGGACTTTGCAAAATATTCCGGCATCATCGTCAGGCCGGAGCAGGCGACCGCCGTCGCCGACGCCATCGTGCGCGTGTTCATCGACCATGGCGACCGCACCAACCGCAACAAGGCACGGCTGAAATACGTGCTCGACGCGATGGGCCATGACGGCTTCCTCAAGCTGGTCGAAGAGCGGCTGAAGACGCCGTTCACGCGCGTGCCGGAAGAGGCGTTTGTCCCGCGGCCCTCCGCGGACCGCACGGCCCACATCGGCGTGCACAAGCAGAAGCAGGACGGCCTCAACTGGATCGGCGTGTCGCTGACGCTCGGCAAGCTCACCTCCGATCAGATGCGGGGCCTTGCCAAGGTCGCGTGCGATCTCGGCGACGGCGAGATCCGCCTCACGGTCTGGCAGAACCTGCTGATCTCAGGCGTGCGTGACGAGAATGTCGAGCTTGCGATCGCGGCCATCAAGCAGATCGGGCTCGCGGTCGAGGCCTCGCACATCCGTGCCGGCCTGATCGCCTGCACCGGCAATGCCGGTTGCCGCTTCGCAGCGGCGAATACCAAGCGCCATGCCGAAGAGATCGGCGACTGGTGCGAGCCGCGCGTCGAGATGGACAAGCCGGTCAACATTCACGTCACCGGCTGCCATCATTCCTGCGCGCAGCACTACATCAGCGACATCGGCCTGATCGGCGCGCGTGTGCCGGTCGGCGAGGACGACACGGTCGAGGGCTATCACCTCTTCACCGGCGGCGGGTTCGGTCCCGACGCCGATGTCGGACAGGAGGTCTACCACGACCTCAAGGCCGAGGACGCGCCGAAGACGGTCGAACGACTGCTCAAGGCCTACATCGCCCATCGCTCGTCTCCCGACGAAACCTTCCTGTCTTTTGCGCGCCGCCACGACGGCGAGACGCTACGCAAGCTGGCCGACGCACAGGTGTCCGCATGAACCAGATCACCCCTCCGCCGAAACTCGACCTCATTCCCGCCAGCGCTCCGTTCTCCGATGCGCAGCGTTCCTGGCTGAACGGCTTCTTTGCCGGGCTGCTGTCGCCCGACGTCGCCGCACCGCTGTCGGCGGAGCAGGGTGCTGCCGTCATGCAAGGCGTGGCCGGCGACGGCGACGACGGCGAAGCGCCATGGCATGACCAGACCATGCCGATCGCCGAACGAATGAAGCTCGCCGAGGGCCGCCCCCTGCGCCGCAAGATGATGGCGGCGATGGCACAGCAGGATTGCGGGCAGTGCGGCTACAATTGCCACGATTATTCGGAAGCGATCGCGAGCCGCAGCGAAGCGCGGCTCAATCTCTGCGTCCCCGGCGGCAAGGAAACCGCGCGGATGCTGAAGTCGCTCTACGAGGAGCTCGACAAGGCGCCCGCGGCCAAGACCATCGACAAAGCCGACGCTCCGGCGCCGGCAGTGACCGTCACGATCGCAGAGCCCGGCCGCTCGCGCGACAACCCGATCGAAGCGACGTTCCTGTCGCGCCGTCTTCTCAACAAGGGCAAGTCGGAGAAGGAAACCTACCACATCGAGTTCGATCTCTCCGAGAGCAAGCTCGACTACGTGGTCGGTGATTCCTTCGGCGTGTTCGCGCGCAACGATGTCGGCCTCGTCGACCAGATCATCGCGCTGCTCGGCGCCTCGCACACCACTGAGGTCAACGGCAAGACGCTGCGCGAGGTGCTGATCGACGACGTCTCGCTGTCGCCGGCGCCCGACACGCTGTTCGAGCTGATCTCCTTCATCACCGGCGGCGCGCAGCGCGAGAAGGCGCGGGCGCTGGCGCAGGGCGAGGATCCCGATGGCGATGCCGCAACCCTCGACGTCATGGCGGCGCTGCAGAAGTTTTCCGGCACGCGGCCACACCCCGAAGCCTTCGTCGAGGCGCTGGAGCCGCTGCAGCCGCGGCTCTATTCGATCTCCTCGTCGCACAATGCGACGCCGGGAAAACTGTCGCTGACGGTGGACTCCGTGCGCTACGTGATCGGCAAGCGCAAGCGTGTCGGCGTCGCCTCGACCTTCCTCGGCGAGCGCATCGCCGAGGGCGAGAAGCTGAAGGTCTATGTGCAGAAGGCGCATGGTTTCGGCCTGCCGCAGGATCCGAAGACGCCGATCATCATGGTCGGACCCGGCACCGGCATCGCGCCGTTCCGCGCCTTCCTGCTCGACCGCAAGGCGACCGGCGCGCCCGGCAAGAACTGGCTGTTCTTCGGCCATCAGCGCAGCGATTGCGACTTCTTCTACCAGGAAGAGCTCAACGCGATGAAGACCTCGGGGCTTCTGACGCGGCTGTCGCTGGCCTGGTCGCGCGACGGCGAGAAGAAGTTCTACGTGCAGGACCGCATGCGCGAGGTCGGCCGCGAATTGTGGACCTGGCTCGCCGAAGGCGCGCATCTCTATATCTGCGGCGATGCCAAGCGCATGGCCAAGGACGTCGAGCGCGCGCTGGTCGACATCGTCGCGCAGTTCGGTGCGCGTTCGACGGATGAGGCCGTCAGTTTTGTCGCAGAGCTCAAGAAGACCGGCCGTTTCCAGGCCGACGTTTACTAAGCCTGCTGTCACTCCACCGTCATCCGGGCCGGTTCCAACTGGCTCGGATTTGAACGAATAAGATTCTCGGAACCAGCACCTAGAGAGAATTTGCATCTGCTATGAGGGGCCTCCAGAGGGCCCTCATCGCTATTTCCGCCACCATCTTGCCTCCCGCCCTGGTTGATCCTTCATACTCCCGCAAATGGGGCGTTGGAGATCGACCATGCGCGAACTATCGGCGGAAGCCAGGCTGCACTTCTACGCGCGCTCGCTCTCGCGTCGGAGCGGGGCAAGCCTGCACCACGTTGCGATGTACAGCGCGTTTGCAGTCATTGCCGCCATCGTGTTCGGCACGCTTTCGGTGCACCCGTTTTGACGATTTCGTAGGGTGGGCAAAGGCGCGCTCGCGCCATCCCCACCATCCCTCAACAGACGACATCAATCTGGTGGGCACGCTTCGCTTTGCCCACTCTACGACACCGGGCCTGCTCAAGCCCCGCGCTTGAACGGCGCCACTTCGATCCCCGCAGCCTTCAACGCCTGACGCAAGGTCTGCGCGATCTCGACGGCGCCGTGTGTGTCGCCGTGGATGCAGACCGTATCCGTGCGCATCTTGATGACCTTGCCGGTCACCGACACCACCGCGCCGTCCTGCACCATGCGCACCACGCGCTCGGCGATCGCGTTGGCGTCGTGCAGCACGGCGCCGGGCTTCTTGCGCGAGACGAGGTTGCCGTCGTCCTCATAGGCGCGATCGGCGAACACCTCGTGCACCATCGGCAGGTTGGCGTCTTCGCCGGCCTTCACCAGCTTCGAATTGGCGAGCACGACGAAGATCAGGCTGGGGTCGACCGCCTTGATGCCGGCGGCGATCGCCTTCGCGGTCATGTCGTCCTCGCAGGCGACGTTGGAGAGCGCGCCATGCGCCTTCACATGGGTGACCTTGTGGCCGGCCGCGGTCGCGATCGCCTGCAAAGCGCCGATCTGGTAGGCGACGAGGTTCTCGATCTCGGAAGCCTTGAGCCCTGCGATCGGATGCCGGCCGAAGCCGTGCAGGTCGCGGTAGCCGGGATGCGCGCCGACCGAGACGCCGCGCGCTTTCGCCAGCTCCACCGTCCGGCGCATGATGTCGGGGTCCCCGGCATGGAAGCCGCAGGCGACGTTGACCGAGCTCGCCAGTTCGATCATGGCGGCATCGTTGCCCATCTCCCACGCGCCAAAACCTTCGCCGAGGTCGCAATTAAGATCGACTGTCTTCATGGGTTGCTCTCCGCCTCTGGTCTTGTTGTCGCTTAAGGCTCCGCCGTGACCTGCCAGGTCCCGGCATCGACTGCGCTGACCGCATAGCCCGCCACGTTAGCATCGCTAAGCGCCTCGATGTTGAGCGCGACGGTGTCGGAGGAGCGCAGGCGATCGGGCAGGGTGCGGATCAGTTGCGCAAACTTGCGCGCCTCGTCCTGCGCTTCGGCCATGCTGACAGCCTTGAAGCGGAACGCGGTTCCTGCCGAGGTCTGGGCGAGGCGGCCGATATCGGCCGTGATCACGGTTGCGATCTTCGGATAGCCGCCGGAGGTGCCGCGGTCCATCATCAGCGCGATCGGCGCGCCGTTGCCGGGCACCTGGATGCTGCCGTTGACGGTGCCATCGGAGACGATGTTGTGGCCGTGCAGATGCTTGATGGCGGGGCCCTCGAGCCGGTAGCCCATGCGGTCCGAGGTCGCCGAGATCTTCCATTCGCTGTTCAGGAACAGCGCCTTGTTGGTCTCGTCGAACTCGTCGTCCTGCGGCCCGAGCAGCACGCGGATCGGGCCTGTCGCTGGCTTCGGCAGCTCGATGCGCAGCTCCGGCGCACCGCTCGCGGCATCGACTGTAAACTCGTCGCCGGCCTGGAGTGGGCGCGGGTAGGGGCTGCCAAGACCGGCGCGGGCATTCACCGCGAGGCTGCCGAATACCGGTTCGCCCTTGATGGCGCCTTCGATCGCGAGATAGGTGAAGGCGCCGCCGCGGGCAAAGCCGAGCGTCAGCGTCTCGCCGTCCTTCAGCGTCACCGATGTGTCCATCGCGACCGGGTTTCCGGCGACGTCCGCATTGCGCGGCGCGCCTGCTATCGCCACGCGCACTGCGCCGTCGCGGGCGGTGAAGGAGGCGCCGAACGGGCCGATCTCGACCGCGGCCGCGAAAGGCTCGTTGCCGACGAGTGTGTTCGCCGCCGCCAGCGACAGCCGGTCCATCGCCCCGCTGACCGTCAAGCCGTAGCGCTGCGCGCCATGGCGGCCGCCATCCTGGACCGAGCTGGCAGGGCCGATGCTGGTAACAACGAGCCGGCTCATGCGTCCACCTGCTCGGCGATGATCTCGCCAGCTTCCGCCGCGCGGTCCAATTCGTCGAATGTCTTGTGGTCGATCGCGAAGAACGTCACGCGATCACCGGGTTCGGTGAGGAAGGTCGGATTGCGGTGGAGCTGATAGGTTCTGACAGGCGTGCGGCCGAGCAAGTGCCAGCCGCTCGGCGCGGCCAGGCACTGGATGCCGGCCTGGATGCCGCCGATCGAGATCGTCCCGGCCGGCGTCAGCAGCCGCGGCGACTGCCGCCGCGACATGTGCAGAGATTTGTCGAGCCCGCTGAGATAGGACCAGCCCGGCGTGAAGCCGATCATGGCGACCTTGTAGTCGCCGCCCGCGTGCCGGGCGATGATGTCGTCGGGCGTGGTGCCCAGCGCCTTCGCGACATCCTCGAGGTCGATGCCATGCTCGCCGCCATAGGCGACGGGAATGCGCCAGCGGCGCGCCTTGGTGACCGGCGGCAGCGGCCGTGTGGCGATGGGGAGGATCTTTTGGCCGAGCGCATCGAAACCGATCTTGCCGGGGTCGTAATGCACCAATAGCGAGCGATAGGTCGGTACGGTCTCGGTGATGCCGTCGATGGGCGCCGCGGTCAGCGCCTTGTCCAGCGCCAGCACGCGCTGGTTGGCGTCCTCATCGATGGTGCGGCTGAACTCGACCGTGACGGCGCTGTCGCCACTAGGCAGAAGGCGGGGCGGGGGAAGCGTCGCGGCCATTGAGCTGTCAGAGCGCTGTCGTAATCGGGCTTCTCGGGAACGCGGGCTCGAACTTGAGTTCCGCTTGTCCCTGCTTCGCGTAAATGCGCCCGCAAGTCCAATAAATTAATGCAAGGGGAAGCGATAAAGCCTTGTTATCGCATCGCATAACGGCGCTGCGGCCCTGCATTCTTGTGGGGCGATTGGCCCTTGACGCAAGGGCTGCGGCTCGCAAGATGCGCGCGTTCTTTCCCGCACCTCGGAGCTCGTTCTCGTCCATGTCGCTGTCCCCCGAAGCCCGCAAGACCCTCGCCGGCATCACCACCGCCACCATCACAACGGTCCTGCTGAAGAAGGGCCTGCGCAATGTGTGGATGCGCGGCGCGCGGCCGCTGCGCCCGGGCCTGCCGCGCCTGGTGGGACCGGCCTTCACGCTGCGCTTCGTGCCGGCGCGCGAGGATCTGGCGACGCCGGAGTCCTGGTCGTCGCCGATCTCGACCCGCACCGCGATCGAGGCGATGCCGGAGGGCTGCATCGCCGTCGTCGACGCTATGGGCATCACCGATGCCGGCATCTTCGGCGACATTCTCTGCGCGCGCATGGTCAAGCGCGGCGTCACTGCGCTCGTCACCGACGGCGTCGTGCGTGACGTCGAGGGCGTGCTCGGCACCAATATGCCGGTGTGGTGCGACGGCTATGCCGCGCCGCCGTCGGTTGCGGGCCTCACCTTCGTCGGCTGGGGCGAGCCGATCGGCTGCGGTGGCGTCGCCGTATTCCCGAACGACATCGTGGTTGCCGACCAGGATGGCTGCGTGCTGATCCCGCAGGCGATGCTCGACCACGTCCTTGCCGAAGGCGTCGAGCAGGAGCGCATGGAAGCCTGGATCGTCAACGAGGTGAACAACGGCGCGGTGCTGCCGGGCCTCTATCCCATGAACGCCGAGACCAAGGCGCGCTACGCCGCGAGCAAGAAGTAACGAAAGCGAGGACCCACATGGAGATTACAGTCGCCGGCACGCGGCCGACCCGCCACGCGCCAAAGGAACACTTCACCGGGACCGTGTGGCAGGACCCCGTCATCATGGCGCCCGCGCCGGCACGGCTGAACTGCTCGCGCGTCGCGTTCGAGCCGGGCGCACGCACCAACTGGCATCACCATCCGCTCGGGCAGACGCTCTACGTCATCTCCGGCGTCGGGCGCGTCCAGTCCAAGGGCGGGCCGATCCGCGAGATCCGCCCCGGCGACACCGTCTGGATTCCGCCGGGTGAGCTGCACTGGCACGGCGCATCGCCGACCAACGGCATGTGCCACATCGCCATGCAGGAAGCGCTCGACGGCGTCTATTCGACCTGGCTGGAGCCGGTCACGGACGCGGAATACGGCGCGGCCGTCGGCTGACGCGCGTGCCCCGGCTCGGCGACGCATCGCCTTTGGCGATGCGTCGCCGAGCCGGGGCCCAGAGTCTTCGCTCCACTGAGAGCACTGGGTCCGGCTCTTCGCGGCAACGCTGGCGCGTTGCCGCTTGTCCGGGACACGGAGGCTCATATCCTCTCCGCCGTCCAGGTGCCCGTGCACATCGCGCCGCGCCAGGTGCCGGAGCCGGACGCGCCGCTGAGCCGGCCGAAGCCGACGGCACGCTTGAGGCCGGTGCTCAAGGTGACGTTGATATTGCCGGCGGCGGCGACGCGGCCGGATGCGCTCACCGCGGCGTTGCTCGAGGCGATCTGACCATTGTTGATGCCGATCGCGACGGTTGCGCCGTTGCCGCAGGCCTGGCTCGACGACGTGATCCGGACATTCCATGCGCCGTCGAAGCTGCTTGTCGCAGCGCCTGCCTGTGTGAGCGGGAAGGCGATGGCGACAATGGAGGCGAAAAGACCCCTGCGAAATCCAGTCATGGCATGCCCCTGCGGTTGATCATGCGGCGATCGTGGCATGGGCGACGAACCGGCGATGTGAGGGCTGTCACGTGCACAAGGGGCACTGTGAGCTGGCACACGCTGCCTGCACGGTCATTCCCGGCGGCTCGTAGAGCCGACTATGGTGCGCAATTGCGCACCCGAGAAGCTCGAGATTCTCAGGTGCGCAAGTGCGCACCATAGTTCACGCTTCGCGTGCCCCGGAATGACTCGGTATCAAACGGCCTGGAGGACTCTAGTTCACGCGCGTCCAAGTCTGGCCGCCGCAGAACATGCCGCCGAAGGCGCAGCCCTGCACGCGCAGTCGGTCGCTACCCTTCATGGCGATCGTCGAATCGTAGGTCGAGCCGGAATTCGGATCGAGGATGCGGCCGGACCATTTCTGGTCCTTGCCAGGCTTCATGTTGATCAGCACCTGCTCGCCGTTCTGGTTCGACTTGCTGTCGACCGAATAGCCGCAGAGGTTGGTGCCGCATTGCTCGATGCGGACCTTGCCTTCCTTCTCCTCGGTGAGCCAGACGCCGAGCGGCGAATTGAGATCGCGCGTGGGCGCAGCTGCCGGAGCAGGTGGCGCGACGGCAGCCTGAACGGGAGCGGGGGCAGGCGCCGCGGCGGGTGGCGGAGGCGGCGCCGGCGGGGCGGCAGCCACGGTCGGTACGGGCGGCGGCGCCACGGCGGGCGCGGCCTGCTGCTCGACCGGAGCAGGAGCCGGAGGCGGAGCAGGCGGCGGCACAACGGCTGTTTGGGCTGGCGTGTTGGTGGCGGTCGTGGTCGGCGGGGGAGCCGCCGGTGGCGGTGCAGGAGGCGGCGCGACGGCGGCAGCCGCGGGTGCCTGCACGGCTGCGGGCGGCGCAGCGGGAGCGGGGGCAGGAGCCGGAGCAGCCGGCGCTTGCGGGTCGACCGTGGCCTGCTGAGGCGCCTGCTCGTTCTTCTTGGCCTTCTTGGCCTTGCTCTGACCGGTGTTGTCGTAGACGCCGGGGATCTGCACCGTGCCGCGGTCGGGATCGATGCGGATGGTGCGCCCGCCATATTCGAAGGTGTACTGTGCCTGAGCAGCCGTGCTCGCCAACAGGAATGCGGCCGTAGCCAACAGCTTCCTCATTTCCGTCTCCTGAACAGGTGGTCCCCGCACCGACCCTTACGCGCCGGCTCACTCGCAAAACGTGATCTAGATCACTGTCGTTGGTATGAGTCGTCTTCCGGCGGTTCCGGGTTCAATAGGCTAGGGGGCGGTCCAAAGTTTGGCCGAGGCAAGCGACAGGAGGACGCGGCCTAATCGAACCAGGCGGCGTAGATTTTCTTGAAGCTGCCGTCTTCCATGGAGACATGGAGCCATTGGTCGACGAAGGCCTTCAGCGCCATGTCGCGCTGCAGCCAGTAGGCCTTCTCGGAGAAATCGAACGGCTTTTCCGGATGCACCGCGCAGAGCACGCCGGCGTGCTGCTTCTGCTGGTAGTGCGTCTCGGAGGCGTCCGTCATCATCAGGTCGGCATTGCCCTTGGCGATTTCGTCGAAGATCACGGTGTTGTCTGCGAAGACGGTGATCTCGGCCTGCTTGATGTTGGCACGGGCAAAGCGCTCGTTGGTGCCGCCGGGATTGACGATGATTCGGGTGCCCTTCTTGTCGATGTCGGCAATGCTCTGGTACTTGCCGACGTCGGCGCAGCGCGCGATCGGCGTCTTGCCCTCGCGCATGATCGGCGTCGAGAAGAAGCCCTTCTTCTGCCGGTCGAACGTGACCGAGACGCCGCCCATGGCGACGTCGAACTGGTCGGCCTCGAAATCCTTCATCAGCTTCGGCCAGGCCGTGGGCACGAATTCGACCTTGACGCCGAGCGCCTTGCCGAGCGCTTCCGCCATGTCGACGTCGAAGCCGCTGAACTGCTGCGTGGTCTTGTCCAGATAGGTGAAGGGCTTGTAGTCGCCGGTCATGCCGACGCGCAAGCTGCCGCGCTTGACGATCTCATCTAAGCGCGAGGGCGCCTGCTGCGCTTGGGCCGAAAGGCTTGCCAGCAGCATCACGGCCAAAGCCGCCACGATTCGAACGGATATTCGAACGATCATCTCTTTTCCACCCCTGCGCGAGCTGTCATTGTGCAGCTCTTCGGATGTGGATTTAGACCGGATGCCCGTCGCTGGCGAGGCGGAATTGAAAGGAAACCTTGAGGTGACGATCTCGATGTACGAGGCCTCGGTCGGCCTCTTCGTGCCCCATTTGCACAACCTGTCCGCGCTGCTCGACAAGGGCGTTGCTTATGCGGAGGCCCGCAAGTTCAACCCGACGGTTCTGCTCGGCATGCGCCTTGCGCCGAACATGTACGACCTGGCGCAGCAGGTCGGCGAGGCCTGCCGCCACGCCACGGTTGCGTCGGCCCTGCTGGCGCAGCGCGATCCGGTGGCGCTGCCGGCACTGGAGCACGACATGGCCGGGCTTCAGGCGCGCATCGCGACCTCGATCGAGTTCATCGAAAGCCTGCCGCGCGCGGAGATCGACCCGGCTGCGGAACGGAATGTCTTCTTCAGGTTGAAGAACGGCACCGAGCTGCCCTTCACCGGACGGACGCTGCTTTTGACCTTCAGCGTGCCGCAGTTCTTCTTTCACGTCACCACGGCCTACGACCTCTTGCGGCACGCAGGCGTCGAGCTCGTGAAGAAGGATTATCTTGGAAGGAAGTAGCGGCAGGATCGATTTGCACCTCTCTCTTCGGGAGAGGTGCAGACGCATCCGGTCTGCAAGCTGCCTTACGCTTCGCCCTTGCGCTCATAATCGGCAAGCGAGCTGCGGCCGGCGATCTCGCTACGCAGCAGCTCGAAACGCCTGTTCGCCTCATCCTGCTGCGCATCGACGAAACGCACCGCGGCCTCGCTCGTCATCGGGCCGCTGACCACGGGGGCGGACTGTTCGCCGATGGTCTCGTGGACGTAGTACTGGCCGTCGTCGCCGCGATGGACCGTCCATTTGAGGCGGATCGCCACCATGGGCCCCGGACCGACCTTGCTGTAGCCGTCGGCATCGGTGTGCTCCGGCACCAGCGGCTGCTCCTCGACCACCGGATGTTCGTCGATCACCGGATGCTCGTCCACGATCGGCGGCTCGTCAGACGCGATGTGCTCACGCTCTCCGGCGACCACGATTTCCGTCTCGGTCTGGCGAATGACGAGAACGGGCTCGGGGTGCTCCAGGATGCTGGCGATCGTCGCCAGCGCGTGGTCGGTCGGGTCGATCTCTGACAAGGTCCATCCTCCAGCTCGCCGCGCCGGCCAGTCTGTCCCACCGCCGCCGCGTTTCAAGCCCATTACGCGCGTTTGATTAAGGCTGAGTTGGGGCCCGATCTGCACCAAAATGGGACGCTTTCTGGCATCCCCGAAGGCGGGCGCATCCGTCGCCCGCCCCGAGTTCGGCTCAGCCCAGCACGTCCTGATTGATGACGTTCTGCCTGATGGGATCGCCGTCCAGCACGCTCAAAATGTTGCGCGCGGTCTGCTCGCTCATGCGCTGGACCGCCTCGACCGTGACGCCGGCGACGTGCGGGGCCATGATGACGTTGGGCAGCGCGAACAGCGCGTTGCTGACCGGCGGCGGCTCCACCTCGAACACGTCGATGCCGGCGCCGGCGAGCTTGCCGGAGACCAGGGCGTCGTAGAGCGCTGTCTCCTTCACGATGCCGCCGCGCGCGGTGTTGATGAGATAGGATTTCGGCTTCATGCGGCCGATCCTGTCAGCATCGAACAGGCCGACGGTCTCCGGCGTCTTCGGGCAGTGGATGGTGACGAAGTCGGCGTGAGGCAGCGCGGCGTCGAGGTCGGTGACCGGCTCGCATCCGGCCGTCCTGATGTCGGCAGCGGGCTTGTAGGGGTCGTAGACCTGCACTTTCATTTCCATCGCCAGGCAGCGCTTGGCGGTGCGACTGCCGATGCGGCCGAAGCCGATGACGAGCACGGTCTTGCCGTAGAGGTCGAACGGCAGCATGCCGAGCCGGTCGGCCCATGTGCCGTCCTTGACGCAGGAATGCAGCTCCTGCGCGCGCTTGGCGAGCGTCAGCATCATGAACAGAGCCGCTTCCGCGACCGAGGGCGAGTTGGCGCTGCCCGCCACCATCAGCGGCACCTTGCGGCGGGACAGGGCGGGCACGTCGACGGCGTCGTAGCCCACGCCGATGCGGGTCACCACCTTCATGTCGCGGGCGGCCTCGAGCTCGGTCTCGCCGAAGGCGGTCGCACCTAACGCCACGCCATGGACCGGCGCATGGCTCTTCAGCAAGGCCTCGAAATCCCTGGCGGAGATCAGGTTCGGAAACTCGACGAGCTCGATATCGTCCCGCTGGGTGAGGAGAGCGCGTGCCCCTTGCGACAAAGTTTGTGTAACGAAAATCTTCTTCTTGTTGGTCGCCATCGCTCCCCTGCCTGCCTCGCGTTTCTTAGGCCGGCGTCACAACACGACGCCGGTTTCTTCGTTTAGCAGGTGCATGTTGTTGAGGTCCATCGCCAAACGCATGGGTGCCCCGTCCTTGGCGCCGGCATTGGGATCGACGCGGCCGCAGACCGGCGTGCCATCGAGCCCGAAATAGACCAGCGTCTCCATTCCCATCGGCTCGGTGACGTCAAGCACGGTCTCGAAGGTCTCGACGCCGGGCCCGAGGTGCGCGTGCGACTCGGTGAGATGTTCGGGCCGGAGGCCGAGCAGCAGCTTCTCGGTGCGCGGCAGCGCGTTGTAGCGTGCCGCGCGGGCCGGCGGCAGCGGGAAAGCGATGCGGTCGGTGAGGCGGATCTGGAGCGTGCCGCCGACATCCTCGAGCCGGCACGGGATGAAGTTCATCGCCGGCGAGCCGATGAAGCCCGCGACGAAGCGCGTCGCCGGCTTGTGGTAGAGCTCGTTCGGCGTGCCGATCTGCTCGATGCGGCCCCTGTTCATCACCACGACGCGGTCGGCCAGCGTCATTGCCTCGACCTGGTCGTGGGTGACGTAGACGGTGGTGGTGCGCACCTTCTGGTGCACCTTCTTGATCTCGATCCGCATCTGCACGCGCAATTTGGCGTCGAGATTGGAGAGCGGCTCGTCGAACAGGAAGACCTTCGGATTGCGCACGATGGCGCGGCCCATGGCGACGCGCTGGCGCTGGCCGCCGGAGAGCTGCTTCGGCTTGCGGTCGATCAGGTCGGTGATGTCGAGGAGTCGGGCGGCTTCCGTTACGCGCGCCTTGATCTCGGCCTTGGGGTAGTGCTTGAGGCGCAGCCCGAACGACATGTTCTCGGCGACCGTCATGTGCGGATAGAGCGCGTAGTTCTGGAACACCATGGCGATGTCGCGGTCCTTCGGCGGCACGTCGTTGACGACATCGCCGCCGATCATGATGTCGCCGTCGCTGATGTCCTCGAGGCCTGCGATCATGCGCAGCGTCGTCGACTTGCCGCAGCCGGAGGGGCCGACCAGCACGATGAACTCATGATCGGCGATGTCGAGATCGATGCCGCGCACGGCTTCGACATCGTCGTAGCGCTTGACTACCTTCCGCAAAGCAACGTCAGCCATCGAACTTCAGCTCCTCGTCATCAACCCTTTGTTGCGCCGGCGGTCAGGCCGGCAATGTAGTAGTCCATCAGGAATGCGTAGATGATCAGCGGCGGCGCGGCGCCGAGCAGCGCGCCGGTCATGATCTGCCCCCAGTTGAACACGTCGCCCTTGATCAGCGTGGTGGTGATGCCGACCGGCAGCACGAGCTGATCCACCGACGTCGTGAACACCAGGGGATAGAGGAACTGCGCCCAGGACACCGTGAACGCGAAGATGGTCGCAGCGATCAGCCCGGGTAGCGCGACGGGGATGAAGATCCGCGTCAGGGTCTGCAGCCAGGAAGCTCCGTCGATGAGCGCGGCCTCATCGAGCTCCTTCGGGATCGAGGCGAAATAGCCGATCATGATCCAGGTGCAGAACGGCACCGTCAGCGTCGGATAGATGAACAGCAGCACGTACCATCTGTTGAGCAGCGTGATGCCGGTGTAATCCTGAACCAACGCCAGCATCTTGAACAGCGGAATGAACAACAGGCTGTCCGGAATGAGGTAGGTGAGGAAGACGCCGGTCGCCAGCGTCGTCGAACCCCAGAACTTCATGCGTGCCAGTGCAAATGCCGCAGGAACACTGATCAACATGGTCAGGAGGACGACCGCGAGCGAGACGATCGACGAATTCCAGAAGAAGCGCAGGAACTGGTTGGAGGTCAGAAGCTCGACATAGTTCGACAACGTGGGGTGAAACACCCACCAGGGATTGGTCGCCGCCGATATTTCCGCGCTGCTCTTGAGCGAGGTGATCAGCATGTAGATCGGCGGCGTCAGGAAGAAGATCGCGAACAGCACCAGGAAGAAGTAGGACCAGCGCAGCGCCCAGGCGCGGTCCCGGCTCATGCTGCCGTACTTGACCTTGCGCGACGGTCCGGCCTTGTCGATTGCAAGCGTGCTCATCAGGCTTCATTCCCGCGTTTAGAGACATCGCGCAGGATGAAGATCGCTGCGATGGCGAGGATCGGCACCATGAACAGCGAGACGCTGGCGCCGAGTGGGATGTCGCTGCCCTCGATGCCGACCTTGAAGGCCCATGTCGCGAAGATGTGCGTCTGGTCCAGCGGGCCGCCCGAGGTGAGGATGCGCACGATGTCGAAATTGGCGAAGGTCACGATCAGCGAGAACAGCGCCGTGATCGCGATGATGTTGCGCATCATCGGCAGCGTGACGTACCAGATCTTCTGCCACCAGTTGGCTCCGTCGATCGCCGCAGCCTCGTAGAGCTGGTCCGGCACCGACTTCAGCGCGGCCAGATACATGATCATGAAGAAAGGCGCGCCGTACCAGATGTTGACGAGGATGACGGAAAAGCGAGCCCAAACATTGTCGCCGAGCCAGTTGATCGGGCCGATGCCGAAGAATGAGAGCGTGTAGTTGAAGGCGCTGTAGGAGGGGTCGAACAGCCACAGCCAGGCCAGCGTGCTCATCGCCGGCGGGATCACCCAGGGCACCAGCAGCATGCCGCGCCATTTGCGCTGCCCCTTGGCCGGAATGTTGTGCACGAAATGGGCGACGATGAATCCGATCAGCGCCTTGAAGAACACCGCCGTGACGGCAAAAATGCAGGACTGCTTCACCACCATCCAGAACGTGTCGCGCTTGAACAGGAACAGGAAGTTGCCGAAGCCGACGAACTTCTGCATCGACTTGTTCAGCGTTGCCAGATGAACGGAGTAGACTGCCGGATAGAGCACGAGCAGCGCTATCAGCAGGATCAGCGGCAGCGTCAGGAAGAACGCGACCGTCGATTTTCGTCCCAGGGCATTGCGAAGGCTGGTCGGCTTGCGCGCGCGCGCCGCACGGACTGTTTGACCTTGCTCAACGACGACATCGGCCATGGCGTAGCTTTCTCGGAAATTGTCGACTGGCGAAGCCGGCCCGATCGGCCGGCTTCCTCGATTGGCGGCACGCGATGCGTGGCGGCTCACGCCTCAAGCGTGAACCGCCTGGCACACGCCCGGCATCAACTCCGCATGAAGCCCTCGCACTCGCCTTCGGCCCAGGCGAGCGTGGCCTCCATCTTTTCGCCTTGCGCATAGCGCAGTGCCATCTTGGTCAACGTCGCCTGGAAGTAGATCTGCTGTGCGATCTTGGGCGGCGCCGGAGACGCCGCGATCGACAGCGTCTGATGGTTGTTGGGGTTCGGATAGTGATAGAGCGTCCCCTTCGGCGGCCCTTCCTCGGCCCAGGTCTTCAGCGTCGTCATGTTGGCGTAGGCGGGCAGATCGTAGCCGCCGCTCGCCGCGACGAACTTTTCGATCGATGACGGCTGCGACAGGTAGCTGAGGAGGCTCTTGGCCGCTTCCTTGTTCTTGCTGAAGCTCCAGAGACCCCAGAAGTAGGGCAGGTAGGGTGCGAAGCGGCCCTTGGGCCCGGACGGCATGCCGTGCGTCCAGCACTGCTCGGCAATCTGCGGCGCGTCGCGCCTGGCGACCGCCCAGGCGCTCGGCGGATTCAGGATCATCGCGCCGCGGCCCGAGATCAGCCATTTGTTGTTCGAGGCATCGTCCCAGGACGGAGCGTCCGGCGGCAGGAAGGCGATCAGCTTCTTGTAGTATTCGAGCGCCTGACGAACGGCATCGGTCTTCACCGTGACGTCGCCCTTGGCGTTGACGAGCTCGGCACCGAACGACTGGAAGATCGCGCCTGCAGTGTCGACGCTGTCGGTGGTTTCGCCGAGGCCGATCCCGAATGGCACGCCGCCCTTGTGGCAGGCCTCGGCCGCCTTGAGGAAAGTCTCCAACGTCCAATTGTCCGCCTTTGCGGGCGCGCCGACGGGGTACATCTCCTGCACGTCGATGCCGGCATGCTTCTTCATCAGATCGATGCGGGAGCAGGGACCCTTGATCTGGCTTCCCGGGGTTGCGGGAACGGCGAGCCACTTGCCGCCGGCTTGACCGAGATATTTGACCGTGCCGTTGACCTCGCCGTTCTGTTTGATAAGCGGCTCCATGACGTCGTTCACCGGCTCGAGATTTTCAGCGTAGGCGTGCGGCCACCAGGTCGGCATCTGCAGGATGTCGTGACCGGATTTCGCCTGGGCCTCGGCTGCGACCGTGAGCTGGATCTTGTTGTTGTTGCTGGTGATGTAGTCGATCGAGACTTCGACCTTCTCCTTTTCGCCCCATGCTTTGACCATGGCGGTGGAGGCGTCGTTGGCATTCGGCACCCAGTGGTCCCAGAAGCCGATCGATATCTTGCCGGCGGCGTAGGCGCCCCGGACATAGGGCGCCGTGATCAGCGCCGCGGAGGACATTGCAGTGGCAGCCACAAATTGACGTCGCGTCAGTGCCTTGCGTGACATCTCGTTTCCTCGCTTGGTGTTGTTGTTGGAGTTTCCTCTGAGAGACTTCTTTATTGCGTTCTTGTTGCTCGACTTTCTTATTGGTGCGTCGGCCCGCGTGGGCAATTCACGCATGCCGCAGCAAATTGGTAGCGCGATCAGATCATGATTGATCGCGTCTGTCGAGAAAGCCGAATGGCTCTGCATCTAAAACTAACGTTGTGTCCGGGAACGTCGCGACGCGTGTCGAGGCGTCGCAGGCGCAGAGCGCTCGCTGTTTTGCGATGCACACTTCGCGTCGAACGTCTGAGAACGATCCGTGCGCATTTACGCCGCAGTTTCGAATAAGCCTGCATAACCGCTTCGCGTGAAAGACTTTTCGGGCGTGGACAGCAAGCGGCGTCTGGACCTCGAAGCGGCGGAAACGATAGAGTTGCAGCTGGCGGGTGACTCCCGCCGGATAGGCCAGTCAGATCGACGATGGAGACGAGAATGATCAACCCGGCGACGCCAGCGCGGCTGAACCTGCGGCGATGCTTCGCGCTGGGGACCGTGCTCGCGCTGCTGCTCGGTGCCGCCGCGGTGGCGAATGCTCAAGGTTTGGTCAAAGGCGTTCAGGAAGGCGCGGCGGCCGGGAACAAGGCGGCAGGTCCGGTCGGTGGCGTGCTCGGCGGCGCGATCGGCGGCGTGGTCGGCGTCTTCACCGGCGTGCTCGGTGTCGGCAACAACAACGCCGGCAATCAGCCGCCGGCCGCCAAGGAGTCCAGCAAGGACGCCAAGCAACAGGGCGCGGCCAAGGACAAGGATGCCAAGAGCGCCAAGGCGGGCAAGGGTGCCAAGGCGAGCAAGGAGGCGAAGAACGCGCCGCAGGACAACAAGGCCAATAAAGACAACAAGGACGTCACGGTCCTCACCCAGCCCGGCGCGCCGCAGCTGACCGCCGAGCAGATCGTCGCCAACAGCGATTCCTACATCGAGCGGATCAAGACCGAGCTGAACCTCACGCCGGATCAGGAGAAGCACTGGTACGGCTTCTCGAGCGCGATGCACTACCTCGGGCATAATGGTGCAGAGCGGCTCAACCTGCGGGTTGCGCGCGCCAAGCGGGATCCACCCGACGACATCATCGAGCAGATGCGCAACGAGGCCCAGTTTCTGATTGATCGCGCCTCCGACCAGCGCAACGTCGCCGACGCCGCCGAGCCGCTCTATTCGAGCCTCGACGACAAGCAGAAGCAGGTCTTCATTCAGGAGATGGTGCGCCTCAGCCACGAGCGCGGATTGGATTGATCAAGTTGAATCGGTTCGGGCGCGTCTGAATTAACGGCGCCCGCCACGAATTCGTGAATCCTTTCCGCAATTCGGTTATGCTTAGCTTCGCAAGGCTGATCGCGGGGTTGATATGGCGGACGGACTCTCCGTTTTCCTGGTCGAAGACGAGGCGTTGATCCGGATGATGATCGCCGACATGGTGGAGGAACTCGGCCACCACGTCGTCGCGGAAGCAGACAATGTGCGCGACGCCAGCGCCTTTGCCATGACCGCGCAATACGATCTGGCCATCCTCGACATCAACCTGATGGGCGTCTACGTCGATCCGGTCGCCGACCTGATCGAGCGTCGCGGAAAGCCGTTTCTGTTCGCCACAGGCTACGGTCCGGAACTGCTGCCGTCCTTGCTCCGGCGCAGGCCGATCCTGCGCAAGCCGATCGCGATGGATCAGCTCAAGGCAATGATCGATTCGATGTTTCCCGAGCCGTCAGCCACAATTCCAGGTTGACCGATTATCGCTGGGGCGCATGGCCGGAGAGTGATTCAATCGGCTCTATTGCGACCGTTCCTCAGCACCGTGGCAATGGTATGGGCCGTCATGGCCGCGCGATCCGAAGCGCGCTGGGCAGCCAGCCGGTCACGGGCCTTTTCCTCGATCAAGAGTTCGATCAGGGCCAACCGCTTGTCTTCGCTGTCGGCTTCGCGCAGCAGGCGGTGATAGCGGTGATAGTCGAAACCAAAATCCTGCTTACGCATGTCACGCCCCCGCAACTACGCCACACACCGTGAGATTGTTTCTCATCTGAAGTGTGTACGCAAGCACGTTCCTGCCCGGAACCCGGCGTGCACAGGAATCTGCTGTGAATTGCTGGAGCCCGGAGAGCGACGGTCCGTCAATCCGAAGTGTGGTCGGCAAACATCTTCAAGCCGACGAAGCTCGCATCAGGCTTGATCACGAGCCTGGTGGGGATGTTGCGCAGATAATCCTGGAAGCGTCCCTTCGCTTCGAAGCGTGCCCGGAACGCGGAGGCCGCTAGGAACTCGTGAAAGCGCGGCACGATTCCGCCGGCGATATAGACGCCGCCGCGGGCGCCGAAGGTCACCGCGAGATTGCCGGCCACCGAGCCAAGGATCGCGCAAAACATCTCCAGCGTCGCGCGGCTGACGGGGCAACTGCCCTCCAGTGCGGACTTGGTGATGGCGGCAGCATCGCGATGCGGCACCTGAACGCCGTCGATCTCAGCCAACGCTTCGTAGAGGTTCTGCAGCCCGGAACCCGAGAGTGCGCCACGCTCGATGGAGACATGGCCGAGCCGCCGGCGCAAGCAGGCAATGACGCGTTCCTCGCGCTCGTTCTCTGCCGGCAGGGTCGCGTGTCCGGCCTCAGTGACGACGGCCAGTCGTGAGCCATGGCGTTCAATCAGACAGGAGACACCAAAACCGGTTCCGGGCCCGACGACCAGCAACGGCTCTCCGGGCAAGCCATCGCCTCCGCCGAGCGGGACCAGGTCGGCAGGCTGCAAGGCGGGCAGGGACCAGGCCACCACCTCGAAGTCGTTCAGCACATGGACGCTGTCGAAGCCGAGCGCGGGCTGCAGCTCGTTGCCATCGATGACCCAGGGGCTGTTGGTCATGACGCAGCGGTTGTTGGTGACGGGACCCGCCACCGCCAGCACCGCTCTTTGGGGCGGCTCGCCGCCCGAGCGGCGCGCCAGGACGTCCGCGATAGCCTCGCGGACGGTCGGGAAGTCGGCGACCTTCACATAGTCGATCGGCCCGGTCTGGTCGCCATCGCTGGATTCGGCCAGGCTCAGCGCGAAGCGCGCATTGGTGCCGCCGATATCGGCGAGAAGAATGTTTCCTGTCTTGCCGATGCCCATGGCCCTGCGGCTTCCGCGGCCCTGCCGGCCCTCGGGAACCTTCGCCTCCGTTCCTGATCCGATCCGCAAGCACGCGGACGGTCTGAGAATCCTCGCTTGATTGTTCCTAGTCAACACGGACAAGGTCAAACCGTTGCATTCTGGACGCCCCTTTGGTGTCAGCGCGGTATCGCCGCACGCGGTCGGTGGTTGCGAAGCTGCGCCGGAAGATCGACATTGGGAGGGAGCGTCCGGCGCTTGACGCCGGGCGGATCGAATGGGCCTTGCGATGAAGATATCCGACCGCGACGTGCTGCTGGTGATCGACGTACAGAACGACTTCTGTACCGGCGGCGCGCTTGCCGTTCCCAGCGGCGAGAAGGTCGTCCCCGCCATCAACAGGATCGCCCAAAAATTCACCAATGTGGTCCTGACCCAGGACTGGCATCCGAGCGACCACGTCTCGTTCGCGCCGAACCATGCGGGCAAGCAGCCGTTCCAGACGATCGAGCTCGGCTACGGCCGGCAGGTGCTATGGCCGACGCATTGCGTGCAAGGCACGGCGGGCGCTGAATTTCACCGCGATCTCGACGTGACACGGGCGAGCCTCGTGGTGCGCAAAGGCTTTCGCCGTGGCATCGATTCCTATTCGGCGCTGTTCGAGAACGACCATCGGACACCGACCGGACTGCTTGGTTATTTGCGCGAACGCGAGCTGAAGACCGTCTTTGTCGCCGGTCTGGCGCTGGACTTCTGCGTCCGCTTCTCGGCGGAGGATGCGCGCAAGGCGGGGTTGGAGGTGGCCGTCGTCGAGGATGCCTGCCGAGGCATCGATCTCGACGGCTCGCTCGCCGCGACCCATCAAAGTTTTCGAGAGCTCGGCATCGCCGTCGTCAGCCTCGAGGCGTTCCTGTGAGGACATCGAGGTAGCCATGGTGGAAAAGACCGCCAAACAGACACATGGACCAGGGCATGCTCCTGATGATCCGCGGCTGTGGCCGTTTGCGGCGGCGCAGCTTGCCATGGATGCCTGCTTCTGGTGGCTGGAGCGCGCACCCGCGGAGCAGCGTGACAGCAGCCTGGCGTGGACGACCCCCAACAGCGTTGCGTTGGAGCTCGCAACGATGCAGCTGCGCGAGTGCTCGCAGATCCGATCCGGCCAGCCGGCGCTGGTCTGCGCCCCCTATGCGCTGCACCGGGCCTTGATCGCCGATTTCGCGTCGGGCCATAGCGTGGTGCAGTCGTTGCAAAATGGCGGCATCGACCGGGTCTATCTCACCGACTGGCGGTCGGCGACATCAGACATGCGCTATCTCTCAATCGACAGCTATCTCGGCGATCTCAACGTCGCCATCGACGAGATCGGCGCGCCGGTCGATCTCGTCGGGCTCTGCCAGGGCGGATGGCTGTCGCTGCTCTACGCGGCGCGTTTTCCAGCCAAGGTGCGGAGGCTGGTGCTGGTCGGCGCTCCCGTGGACCTGTCGATTGATTCCTCGCTCTCCCGGCTCGCCCGCAACGCGCCCGAGCTGGTCTATGACCAGCTCGTCGCGCGCGGCGGCGGCAATGTCAGCGGCGAGGAGATGCTGCGCTTCTGGTCCAAAGCGCCTGACAGCGACGATATCGTGGCGGCATTGCAGAGGGATCTCTCGGACGAGCAGGGCACGGCGCTGCTCGCGCGCTTCGACCGCTGGAACGCCGAGACACTCAATCTGCCGGGCACTTATTATCTCGAGATCGTCAACGGGATCTTCCGGGAGAACCTGATTGCTCGGGACAATTTCATCGCGCTCGGCCGCCCGATTCATCTGAAGGACGTCAAGGCGCCGATCTTCCTGCTCGCCGGGCTCGACGACGATGTGGTGCCGGCAACGCAAGCGCTTGCCACCGCCGGGCTTGTCGGCACGCCGCCAACCTTCATTGCGGCGGCTTCCGAGCCGAGCAATCACCTCGGCCTGTTCATGGGCGCGCGCACCCACGCGCATGCCTGGCCCCGGATCGCCGGGTGGCTACGCGACGATCTGCCCGGCGTGCTGGCCCGCAGCGCCTGAGCTCGCCAGCGCTGGGCAGGCCGCCTTGCAAATCCGTTATGCATGACGGCGGATGGCTCGCACGGGACCCGGTCGATGCGCTACATATGGTCCGGAGCTGACAGCTTCGGCAGCGAAGAGATTCAAGGGTACTGCGCTCGATGACTTTCCATTCGATCTACGCTCACGGATTTGCGCGCGTGGCGGCCTGTGTCACCACATCCCATGTCGCCGATCCCACGGCCAACGCAAAGGCCGTCCTGGCGGCGGCCGATGCCTGCCACAAGCAGTCGGTGGCGGTTGCCCTGTTTCCCGAGCTGTGCCTGTCCGGCTATGCGATCGAAGATCTGGTGAAGCAGGATCCGCTGCTCGATGCGGTCGAGCGTGGGCTCGCCGCGATCGTTGAGGCCTCCGCGGGGCTGATGACGGTCCTGATCGTCGGGGCGCCGCTGCGCTTCGGCAATCGCATCTACAACTGCGCCGTTGTCATCCATCGCGGCAACGTCCTCGGCGTGGTGCCGAAGTCTTACCTGCCGACCTATCGCGAGTTCTACGAGGGACGGCATTTCGCCTCCGGCGCCGGCATCGCCGGCGAGACGATCGCCATCGGCGGCCTGCACGCACCGTTCGGCGTGGATCTCCTGTTCGCGGCCGAGGACGTCCCGGGCCTCACCATCGGCGTCGAGATCTGCGAGGACATGTGGATCCCGGTGACGCCGGCCTCCGAGCTCGCACTCGCGGGCGCGAGCGTGCTGATCAATCTTTCGGGCAGTCCGATCACGATCGGCCGGGCGCGCTCGCGCGCGCTGCTGTGTCAATCGACGTCGGCGCGCTGCCTCGCGGCCTATGTCTATTCCGCCGCCGGGGCAGGGGAATCCACCACCGATCTCGCCTGGGACGGCCAGACCTCGATCTACGAGAATGGCGTGTTGCTGGCCGAGGGCGAGCGGTTCCGCCAGGGCGGCCAGATCACGCTGGCCGATGTCGATCTCGACCTGCTCAGGCAGGAACGTGCGCTGATGGGAACGTTCGACGACAACCGTCGGCAGCGCGAGGCGTTTTTCCGCAAGGTGACATTTGCCCTGAAGCCGCCGGCGGCCGACATCGGCTTCCTGCGCAAGGTCGAGCGCTTTCCGTTCGTGCCGAGCGACGAGCGCCTGCTCGAGCAGGATTGCTACGAGGCCTACAACATCCAGGTCGCCGGTCTCGTGCAGCGCATGCGCGCCACCGGTACCAAGCGCGTCGTGATCGGCGTCTCGGGCGGGCTCGACTCCACCCATGCTCTGATCGTCGCCGCCAAGGCGGTCGACCTGCTCGGCCTGCCGCGTGAAAACATCCTCGCCTACACCATGCCGGGGTTTGCCACCGGCAGCGAGAGCAAGACCAATGCGCTGGCGCTGATGCAGGCGTTGCGGACGAGCTGGCAGGAACTCGACATCCGGACCACCGCAACCCAGATGCTGAAGGACATCGGTCATCCCTTCGGCAAGGGCGAGAAGGTCTATGATGTCACCTTCGAGAACGTGCAGGCGGGCCTGCGGACGGACTATTTGTTCCGGCTCGCCAACCATCACGGCGGCATCGTCATCGGAACCGGCGATCTCTCCGAGCTCGCACTGGGCTGGTGCACCTACGGCGTTGGCGATCAGATGGCGCATTACAACGTCAATGCCGGCGTGCCGAAGACGCTGATCCAGCACCTGATCCGCTGGGTGATCTCCTCGAAACAGTTCAGCGACGACGTCAACCGGACGCTTGGCTCGATCCTGGCCGCTGAAATCTCGCCCGAGCTCGTGCCGGTCGAGGCCGGCGAGAAGCCGCAGAGCACGGAAGCGTCCGTCGGACCTTACGAGCTGCAGGATTTCAACCTGTTCTATACGCTGCGCTTCGGCATGCGGCCGTCCAAGATCGCGTTCATGGCACTTCAGGCATGGAGTGACGCCGCCAAGGGCGAATGGCCGCCGGCGTTCCCGAGCGACCGGCGCAAGGCCTATGATCTGCCGGAGATCCGCCGCTGGCTGGAAGTGTTCCTGCGCCGCTTCTTCGCCTTCAGTCAGTTCAAGCGCTCGGCCATGCCGAACGGGCCGAAGGTCTCGGCCGGCGGCTCACTGTCGCCGCGCGGCGACTGGCGCGCGCCGTCGGATTCGAGTGCGGCCGCTTGGCTCGAGGATCTCGAACGGAACGTGCCGAACTGATCGGCGCGGCGTTGGAGGAGGGACGATCTGATGTCGGCCGGGGACGGGGCGGAAACGGGTGAGGCCAAGGTCACCAACGGTCTCTACATTTTCGACATCGAGATGCGAGACGGCAAGCGTGGGCAGGCAAGGGGCGTGGTCGTGCTCTGCGACGGCCGCATCATGGGCGGCGACAGCTTCTTCTACTACACCGGCAGCTACACCTTCCGGAACGGCAAGTGGCGTGGCGACATGATCGTCAATCAGCACACTGAGGTGGTCGGCAGGACGCTCGCATTCGGCGGCCGCGAGGTCACCTGCGGCTTTTCCGGCGACTATTTCCCCGGCGGTGCGGAAGTCGAAGGCATGGCACTGGTCGGCAAGACCAGCGTGACGTTCACGGCGCGACTGACGCTGAAGGATGCAATATGAGCGCGATCTGATCTGCTCACTCCACGGCTACGTTCCTGCTCAGGAACCTTCGCACCGACAGAACGTTCGCGTCTGTTGTTGCGAATTGTCGAGGAGAGGGACCATGCGTCAACATTTGATGTTATCGACTGCGGCGATCGGACTCATGCTCGCGTCCGGCTTCGCCTACGCCCAGGCGCCCGGCGAGCGGAGGGACGAGCCGAAACGGACCGAGGAACCGTCAAAGGGCGCTGCACCGCAGCGCGGTGGTCCGGCTCAAGAGCGCGTTCAAGAGCGCGCGCAGGGCGCCCAGGAGCGACTGCAGGGCGCGGGCCGCGAGGAGAAAGGCGGCGCCGCCAAGCGCGAGGCCAACGAAGACAAGCGTCAGCCGGCCACGGCTTCCGAGCGCAATCAACCGAAGGGTAGGGATCAGGCACAAGAGACTCGCGAGCCTGCGCGCGATCGCAACCGCGAGGCCGAGAGCGCGAAGCAAGGACGCGACAGCGGCAAGAGCAGTGCAGAAACGAAGCAGGACAAGTCTGCGCCGCAGAAATCAACCGCGGAGTCCGAGAAATCCAAGGCCGGCCCGACCGGCCGGCAGAACGAGCGCACCGGAGCTGCGGCCAACCAGAACGAGCGCAACCAGGCCCAGCCGCCGCGCAATGCCGCCGAGCAACAGCCGCCGGCGCAACAGGGCAACCGGCCGGCAACGGCGACTGACACAAGCCGGACGGCTCCGACCAACAACGCCCAGAGCGCCCCTGCCGCGACGGGCACGCAAACCAATCAAGCCAATCAGACGACGCAGACCAATACGCAGGTCAATCAGCAGGCTCAGGTCACAACCGAGAGGCAGGTGCGGATGTCTGAAACCGTCAGCCGCGCGCGCCTTGCGCAGCCGGAGCGCAACCTGAACATCGCCATCCGGGTCGGCGAGACGATTCCTCCGCGCGTGCGTCTCCACCGGTTGCCGCCCGAGATCATCTCGATCGAGCCGCAATATCGGGACTACGAGTATTTTGCCACGGATGACGATGTCGTCATCGTGGAGCCGCGCACGCATCGCATCGTCAGCCAGGTGCCGCGCGATCCATCGCGGGCCCGCGCACAAATGGGCGGCGCCGCCACATCGAGCATGGCTGCAGCCGGCAGCAACGTGAACTGCCGTGTCATGCGGCGCGATGCCTCCGGTAACGTCGCGGAGGCGGAACCCACGACGGTGGGCTCGACAGCGCGCACGGATTCGTTGAGCGTGACGGTTCAGATGCCCGGCGGCGGCTCGTCCGCGCCGATTGCCCTCGGCGCTGCCGCCGGCGACATCGTCGTCGCGACGCAAGGGCAGGGTGATTGCACGGTTACGATCGAGCCGCAATCACGCTGAGCGAAAGACGACGCAGAAACGTCAACGCGCCGCCCGGCTGAACCAGCCGGACGGCGCGTTGTGCGTTCAATCTGAAAAGTTTCGAGGTCCGGAGTGCCTAGGAGTCCGGACCTCGTCACCTTGCCCCAGCCTTCAATCCCCCGCCCCATGTGGTCCCCCAACCCCATGTTGCGCGATCAGAGGTGATGCCCGTGGAAGTGGCCGCCGATCGATGTCCCGCGATGTACGCGAAGGACGGCTAGGATTCCATTCCGGATCACTACGGACACGATAGCGCTTGCCATGTGTCCGTTCTGCATCGGTCGCTGATGGCTGATCTGCAGCGCGCGACCGATGGGATGTCCACATCTCATCGGCACCTCTCAATCTGCATTTCACGGGCCTGTCATTGAACTGGTCTAGCGCTGCTCCCTGTCATCGCTGACGACGAAGGAGCATGCCATGTCGAAGCCGGTGCTGGGCGCCGCATTGTCCATCAAGTCCATCCCTGCCCATCGCGACTGGCTCTTGGAACGGCAGCGCGATCTGGAAATCCAGGACTTCTTCCGCGCCGATCTGCTCGATAGCGACTGGCGCGCAACCGCCGGCGAGATCAAGCAGATGCTCGCTGGTCACACTGGACGGCTCGGTATCCACGGCCCGTTCTGGGGCTTCAAGATCGACAGCCATGATCCCATGATCCGCCAGGCGGTGACCAAGCGCCTGCTCCAGGGGCTGGACGCCGCCGAGTTCCTCGGCGCGACACAGATGGTGATTCATTCGCCGTTCACGACCTGGGACCACAACAACCTCGATCTCTATCCCGACAATCGCGGCAATCTGGTCGAGCGCGTCAAGGCGACGCTCGCCGAAGTGATCGCACGTGCCGAGACGATCGGCTGTGAAATCGTCATCGAGAATATCGAGGACAAGGATCCGCGCGACCGGGTGCGCCTCGCCAAGGCGCTCGAAAGCAGCAAGGTCCGCGTCTCGCTCGACACCGGCCACGCCAACTACGCCCACATCTCCACCGGCGCGCCGCCGGTGGACTATTACGTCGAGACTGCAGGCGACATGCTGACGCATGTGCACCTCCAGGACACCGACGGCTTTGCCGACCGGCACTGGGCGCCGGGCGAAGGCAACATCCCGTGGGTTGCCGTGTTCCGCGCCCTTGGCCGGCTGACTTCAAATCCGCGGCTGATCCTTGAACTCCGCAACCACGACGACGTCCGCACCGGCGCAGCCCACCTCGCCGCGCTCGGGCTCGCCGAATAACCGACATCACAAAGGGCAGGGTCACACTCATGAGCAAGCTCACCCGTCGCACCATCCTGAAGTCCGGCGGCGCTGCCGCAAGCACATTGCTGCTGCCGCGCTTTGCGGTCGCGCAAGGCGACAACCGTCCGTCGGTGACGATCGCCGTGCAGAAGGTGACCAATTCGAACGTGCTCGACGTGCTGCGCGAGCAGTCCAACGTCGGCGAGCGCGTGTTCTTCTCCTCGATCTGGGAAGGCCTGATCTCCAAGAACTGGCGCGGCAATCTCGAAGCCATGCCCGGCCTTGCCACCGAATGGCGGCGCATCGACGATCAGACCGTCGAGGTGAAGCTGCGCCAGGGCGTCAAGTTCCACAATGGCGACGAACTGACGGCCGAAGACGTCGTCTTCACCTTCAGCCGCGAGCGCATGTTCGGCGAGACCGAGGCCAAGAACCGCTCCACCATCAAGGCCTTCGAGAAGATCCCGACGCCGCGCCCGGGCAAGGAGCTGCCGCCGGACGTGCCCGCGGTTGCCCGCCGCATCTGGCCGGACCTGGCGCGGGTCGATGCCGTCGACAAGTACACGGTGCGCTTCTACAACGCGACGCCCGACGTCACCATCGAAGGCCGGCTGTCGCGCTACGGCTCCGACATCATGAACCGCCGCGCCTGGGAAGAATCCGCAAGCTATCTCGATTGGGCCCGCAAGCCCGTCACCACCGGTCCGTACAGGGTCGTCGAGCTCAAGCCCGACGTCTCGCTGACGCTCGAAGCCCACGACGAATATTGGGGCGGCCGGCCGCCGCTCAAGCGCATCCGTTTCCTCGAAGTGCCTGAGGTCGCAAGCCGCATCAACGGGTTGCTCTCGGGCGAATACCAGTTCGCCTGCGACATCCCGCCGGACCAGATTGCCGGCATCGAGAAGAATTCGGCGTTCGAAGTGCAGGGCGGCACGATTCAAAATCACCGCTTGACCGTGTTCGACAAGAACCACGCCGTGCTCGCCAACCCGCTGGTGCGGCGCGCCTTCACCCATGCGATCGACCGGCAGGCGATCGTCGACAGTCTGTGGGCCGGCCGCACCCGCGTTCCGAAGGGCCTGCAATGGGAATTCTACGGCGACATGTTCAATGCCGACTGGAACGTGCCGGCCTATGATCCCAAGCTCGCGCAGGATCTGCTCAAGCAAGCCAATTACAAGGGCGATCCGATTCCCTATCGCCTGCTCAACAACTACTACACCAACCAGGTCGCGACCGCGCAGATCCTGGTCGAGATGTGGAAGTCGGTCGGCCTCAACGTGCAGATCGAGACCAAGGAGAACTGGTCGCAGATCATGGAGCGTGGGCCCGCCCGCGCAGTGCGCGACTGGTCGAACTCGGCCGCGTTCAACGATCCCGTGTCCTCGCTGGTCGCCCAGCACGGTCCGAACGGCCAGCAGCAGCAGATCGGCGAGTGGACCAATGTCGAGCTGAACAAGCTCTCGGAGTTCCTGGAAACCTCGACCGACCGCGCCGCCCGCAGGAAGGCGTTCCACCGCATGCTCGAGATCGCCGAACGCGAGGACCCCGCCTACACGGTGCTGCACCAGAATGCGACCTTCACGGCCAAGCCGAAATCGATCAAGTGGAAGGCTGCGCCCGCCTTCGCGATGGATTTCCGCGCCGGCAATTTCGAGGTCTGAGGTGCCGCAGCTGGTCAGTATCGAAGGCCTGAGCGTCGCCTTCAGCGGCGTGCCGGTCCTGCGCGGCGTCGATCTCGCACTTGGCAAGGGCGAGGCCGTCGGCCTCGTCGGCGAGTCCGGCTCCGGCAAGTCGGTGACGTGGCTTGCCGCATTGGGCCTGCTGCCGCGGCATGCGAAAGTCTCGGGCTCGGTACGGCTCGACGGGCGCGAACTGCTGGGCGCGCCGGCCGCCGAGCTCGACCGCGTCAGGGGCGGGCGGGTCGCCATGATCTTCCAGGATCCGGCGAGCGCACTCAACCCGGTGCTGACCATCCGCAAGCAGCTCTGCGAAGCACTGGCGCTGCACCGCGATCTCTCCGGCAACGCCGTGAAGGCGGAAGCGCGGCGGCTGCTCGATGTCGTCGGCATCCCCGATGCGGCGCGGCGGCTCGAGGCCTATCCCCACGAATTCTCCGGCGGCCAGATCCAGCGCATCATGATCGCGATGGCGCTGGCCGGAAATCCCGATCTCCTGATCGCGGACGAGCCGACCACGGCGCTTGACGCCACCATCCAGGCCCAGATCCTGGAGCTGCTCTCCACGGTCCGCCGCGAGCTGAGCATGGCGATGGTGCTGATCAGCCACGATCTCGGCGTCGTCGCCGAGAACTGCGACCGCGTCGCGGTGATGTATGCCGGCCGCATCGTCGAGGAGGCGCCGAGCAACCAGCTGTTCGCCGATCCCGTGCATCCCTATGCGCAAGGGTTGATCGGTGCGCTGCCGCCGCTCGACGGACCGCGTCGCCGTCTCACCGCCATTCCCGGCACCGTGCCCGATCCGGCGCACATGCCAAGCGGCTGCGCCTTCGCGCCGCGATGCGCGCTGGCAGCCGAGCCGTGCGGCCTTGCCGCACCGAGTCTGGCGCCGATCGCGAACGATCGTACCGTTGCCTGCATCCGCGCCGAATCCTCGCGCCGCGCGCTGCTCGGAATCGCTGCCGAATGAGCGCGCCGCTCGTCGAAGTGTCCGCGATCTCGCGCGCCTATTCGATGCGCTCCGGCATGTTCGGTCGCAGCACCGCCGTGCATGCCGTCGACGGCGTGTCGCTCACGATCGTCAAGGGCGAGACGCTGGGCCTCGTCGGCGAGTCCGGCTCGGGCAAGTCCACCACGGGGCGGATCGTGCTCGGCCTCGAGCCGCCCGACCGCGGCGAGGTGCGGTTCGACGGCAAGCCGATGGCCGTGCCGGGAACGGCCGCCTGGCGTGCGCAACGGGCGCGCATGCAGATGATCTTCCAGGATCCGCTGGGCGCGCTGGACCGGCGGCTGCCGGTCGCAGCGCAAATCCGCGAGCCGCTCGACATTCACGGCATCGGCACGCCCTCGATGCGCGAAGAGCGCGTGCGCGAGTTGCTGCGGGCGGTCGAACTGACGCCGGCGCACGGCGCGCGGTATCCGGGCGCACTGTCCGGCGGACAGCGCCAGCGCATCGTGCTGGCGCGGGCGCTGGCGACGAAGCCGGATTTCCTGGTCTGCGACGAGCCGGTCAGCGCGCTCGACGTCTCGATCCAGGCGCAGGTGGTGAACCTGCTCGCCGATCTCCAGGCGCAATTGTCGCTGACGCTGCTGTTCATCAGCCATGATCTGCGCGTCGTCAGGCAGATCAGCACGACCGTCGCGGTGATGTATCTCGGCCGCATCGTCGAGATCGGCAGCGCCGACGACCTGTTCGCGCGGCCCGAGCACCCCTACACCCAAGCGCTGGTCTCCGCGTCACCCGCGCCGGGCCGCCGCAGCGCGGGCCGCATCGTGCTGTCAGGCGATCCGCCGAATCCGGCCGCGCGTCCGCAAGGCTGCGCCTTCCACCCACGCTGTCCGCGCGCCGTCGCGCGCTGTGCGCGCGAGGTGCCGGCGCTCGAAACCGTCGGCGGCGACAGGCGGGTCGCCTGCCATCTCGTCACCGGCGCCGCGACACG
This sequence comes from Bradyrhizobium sp. USDA 4354, assembly GCF_054060315.1. Classification (NCBI taxonomy): domain Bacteria; kingdom Pseudomonadati; phylum Pseudomonadota; class Alphaproteobacteria; order Hyphomicrobiales; family Nitrobacteraceae; genus Bradyrhizobium; species Bradyrhizobium sp. USDA 4354. Next base: position 5,450,277 of record NZ_JBSSDC010000001.1, read on the forward strand.
GGACGCAGCCTGATGGGACGCTATTTCGCCATTCGCATTGGACGCGCGGCGCTGACGATCGTCCTCGTCGTCACCTTCGCCTTCGTCGTGCTGCGGCTGTCAGGCGATCCCGCGCTGATGATCCTGGGACCGGAGGCGCCGCCGGAGGTGCTTGCAGCGTTTCGCAAGGCCTGGGGCCTCGATGATCCCATTTGGTTTCAATATCTCGACTATTTCGGCGCTATCGCCAAGGGCGAGCTCGGCCGCTCCATGCGCGACGGCCGGCCCGCGATCGAGCTCGTGCTGGAGCGGATTCCGGCGACGCTGGCGCTGACCTTGCCAGCCTTCGCCTTCAAGGTCGCGCTCGGCATTCCCGCCGGCATTTACGCCGCGCTGCATCGCGGCTCGGGAATCGACCGCGCCGTGATGACGACGGCGGTGGCTGGTTTCACGGTGCCGAGCTTCGTGCTCGCGCTGGTGCTGGTGCTCGTCTTCGCCGTGCAGCTTGGCTGGCTGCCCTCGGGCGGGCAGGACAGTTGGCGCCACGCCATCCTGCCGATCGCAACGCTGAGCCTTGGCGGAGCTGCGGTGTTGGCGCGCTTCACCCGCAGCGCGATGCTGGAGGTGCTGGGCCAGCCCTATATCCGCACCGCCTCGGCCAAGGGCGTGCCCTGGCGCAAGGTGGTGACGTCGCATGCATTGCCGAATGCGGCGATCCCGACCGTCACCATTCTCGGCTTCATGGTGGGAACGCTGATCGCGGGCGCGGTGGTGGTCGAGAGCGTGTTCGCCTGGCCGGGAGTAGGGCGCCTGCTCGTGGTCGCCGTTGCCAACCGCGACCTCGCCGTCGTGCAATGCATCCTGTTGCTGGTCGCCATGACCATGGTGACGTCGAACCTGATCGTCGACTTCCTCTATGGCTTCCTCGATCCGCGCCTGCGCACCAAAGGAGCGCACGCATGACCGACGCGACGCTGAAGGACAGCGCCAGCCGCCGCATCAGCCTGCCGGCGATCCCGGTCTCGGTCGCGCTCGCGATCACATGGATCGTCGCGATGCTGCTGATCGCGGCTTTCGCGGAGAAGATCGCGCCTTACGGCTTCACCCAGCTTGACCTGCGCAATCGCTTGGCGGCGCCCGGCAATGCCGCGCACTGGCTCGGCACTGATGAACTCGGCCGGGACGTGCTGTCGCGGCTTCTCGTGTCTATCCGCATCTCACTGCTGATCGCGTTCGGCGCCACCGCGATCTCGGCCGTGGTCGGCACCACGCTCGGCTTCCTTGCCGCGCATTTTCGTGGCGCCGTGGAGCAACTCGTGCTGATGCTGACCGACTTCCAGGCCAGCATGCCCTTCCTGATCATGGCCCTCGCCGTGCTCGCCTTCTTCGGCAACTCGCTGCCGCTCTTGATCGGCCTGATGGGCCTGTTCGGCTGGGAGCGCTACGCCCGGATCGCGCGGGGTCTTGCGATTTCCGCCAATGCGCAAGGCTACGCCGCCGCCGTCCGCCAGTTAGGGGCGACGCCATCGCGGATCTACCTCCGGCACATCCTGCCCAACATCGCCTCCACCCTGATCGTCTCGACCACGCTGGTCTTCCCCGAGGTGATCCTGATGGAATCCGGCCTGTCCTTCCTGGGTCTCGGCGTGCAGCCGCCGATGACCAGCCTCGGCAACATGGTCGGCTACGGACGGGAATACCTGACCCGGGCGCCCTGGATCATGCTGGCGCCGGCCACCACCATCGTCGTCACCACGTTGGCCGTCTCCGTGATCGGCGACTGGCTGCGCGACCGGCTCGATCCGACGCTGCAATAGGGCTCATATCTCGTGTCCCGGACGCGCGAAGCGCGAGCCGGGATCCAGGAGGCCACAGCACTCGCTGCCACATGGGCCCCGGCTCTGCAGCGCATCGTCGCGCCGGACGATGCTTCGCATCGCCGGGATAACGCTGCGCTGCATCCGGGGCGCGGCAGGAGCCCGCGCCGGGAGCAGGGGAGCCCTGTCCGCGCCAAGTTCCCGTTGCACCTCGCCGGCCCGTGCGCTATCCGGCCGGAAAGGCCTGAGGCGGCTCCATATTTTCCCGCCCGGCTCCCCAAACCCGAGGACGGAAACCGCCATGCCAGCCTATCGCTCCCGCACCACCACCCACGGCCGCAACATGGCGGGTGCCCGCGGCCTCTGGCGCGCGACAGGCATGAAGGATGCCGATTTCGGCAAGCCGATCATCGCGGTCGTCAACTCCTTCACCCAGTTCGTGCCCGGTCACGTCCATCTCAAGGATCTTGGCCAGTTGGTGGCGCGCGAAATCGAGCAGGCCGGCGGCGTCGCCAAGGAGTTCAACACCATCGCGGTCGACGACGGCATCGCCATGGGCCATGACGGCATGCTCTACAGCCTGCCGTCGCGCGAGCTGATCGCCGACAGCGTCGAATACATGGCCAACGCACACTGCGCCGACGGCCTCGTCTGCATCTCCAACTGCGACAAGATCACCCCCGGCATGCTGATGGCCGCGCTGCGGCTCAACATCCCCGCCGTGTTCATCTCGGGCGGACCGATGGAGGCCGGCAAGGTCAAGCTTGAGGGCAAGACCAAAGCCGTCGACCTCATCGACGCCATGGTGGCGGCCGCCGACTCCAAGGTCAGCGACGACGACGTCAAGGTGATCGAGCGCTCGGCGTGCCCGACCTGCGGCTCCTGCTCGGGCATGTTCACCGCCAATTCCATGAATTGCCTCACCGAGGCGCTTGGCCTCGCGCTGCCCGGCAACGGCTCGGTGGTCGCAACCCATGCCGACCGCAAGCGCCTGTTCGTCGAGGCCGGGCACACCATCGTCGATCTCGTCCGCCGCTATTACGAGCAGGACGACGCATCCGTGCTGCCGCGCAACATCGCCAACTCTAGGGCGTTCGAGAACGCGATGACGCTCGACATCGCGATGGGCGGCTCGACCAACACCGTGCTGCATCTGCTCGCCGCCGCCCATGAAGGGCAGGTCGAGTTCACCATGCGCGACATCGACCGGCTGTCGCGCCGTGTGCCCGTGCTCTGCAAGGTCGCGCCCTCCGTCGCCGACGTTCACGTCGAGGACGTGCACCGCGCCGGCGGCATCATGGGCATTCTCGGCGAGCTCGACCGGGCCGGGCTGATCGACACCTCGGTCTCGACCGTGCACGCGTCGACCATGAACGAGGCGCTGGAGCGCTGGGACATCAAGCGCACCAAGAGCGAGACGGTCCGCACCTTCTACCGCGCCTCGCCCGGCGGCATCCCCACGCAAGTCGCCTTCAGCCAGGAGCGCCGCTACGACGCGCTCGATGACGACCGCGAGAAGGGCGTGGTGCGCGATCTCGCGCACGCCTTCAGCAAGGACGGCGGCCTCGCCGTGCTCTACGGCAATCTCGCGCTGGACGGCTGCATCGTGAAGACCGCCGGCGTCGATACCTCGATCCTGAAATTCTCCGGCCCCGCGCGCGTGTTCGAAAGCCAGGATGCGGCTGTGGAAGGCATTTTGGGCGGCAAGGTCGTCGCCGGCGAGATCGTGGTCATCATCTACGAAGGCCCGCGCGGCGGCCCCGGCATGCAGGAGATGCTGTATCCGACCAGCTATCTGAAATCGATGGGCCTCGGAAAGGCTTGCGCGCTCGTCACCGACGGCCGTTTCTCGGGTGGCTCCTCCGGCCTGTCGATCGGCCATCTGTCGCCGGAAGCTGCCGAGGGCGGCACCATCGGTCTCGTGCGCGATGGCGACCGCATCGCCATCGACATCCCGAACCGCAGCATCAGCCTGGAAGTCTCCGACGAGGAGCTCGCCAAGCGACGCGCCGCGGAGGAGGCGAAGGGCGATGCCGCCTGGCAGCCACAGAGCCGCAAGCGCAACGTCTCGACCGCGCTCCAGGCTTACGCCGCGCTCACCACCAGCGCCGCGCGCGGCGCCGTGCGCGAGGTGAAGCGGCGCTCGAGATAGCGCCTGATCGGCACGTCACAGGCTGGATCGACGGTCTTCGAAACGACTCGCGGCTCCACGCGAGCGCGTAGATGCGCCGTTGCAAGAAACGCGGAGCCGGAACGGATATTCGGAAAGAACGGCCCCCGCTTCCCGGGGGCGTGGGCTGTTGGGGGTGGGAGCGGGAGCCGTTTGCGAAGTGGGCACCCGACGTGCGGGCTCGCCCGCCAGGCACTGTCAACCTAGTGCATTTGTCCACATCCCGCTATTTAATTTTTATTAATTTCCATTTTATTTTTGATTTAATCATGCCATCCTGAGAAAAATAGCCGAAATCCATTTTTTCCGAATCCGGCCGAGGCGGTCGCCGTGTCGAGACCTGTCCGCAACGGCCCGGATTGCCAGTAGCGGAGTTAGCCATGAGTCATTCTCCAACGCTCGTGCCGCAAATTACGACCGACCGCGACGTTTATCTCGTGCTCGATGACTTCGGCCGCCGGCTGGGCCGCGCCTGGTGTGAGACTGCCGAGGAGGATGCCAATCGCGCGACCCTGCTCAGACATCTCGCCGAAGGGCAATATCTCCATCCCGCACGTATCGTGGCCTTCAATACCGCGGAGGGATGGTCGCGGGATGCCACCGCCGAAATCGCCGACGAGCTGCGCCGCCGCTTTGTCGAGCTCGAGGAGACCGATCCCTCGCTGCTGGAGTTCCTGGAAAGAGCAGCGAGGCGTTGAAGCTAACCAGCCGGGGGGGCACGCTCTCGCTTGTCATGCAGACTTCGGAGCAGACGCCCATCGCGCGCGTTAATGCGCGTGGTCAATGAGTTCTTACCGCTCCCTCGCGATCGGCCGTTCGCATTAAGGATGCCCTGACGAAGTTCGGCAACGCAAGGCTTTGCAGCGTATACTCGCGCGACCTTCGCAAATCCATTTCGGGCAACTGGGGCACCACCGCAATGTCTCGTACTCTCGCCGTTGTTTTCTCCACCGCCGTCGCCGCGATTTCCATGACGGGCGCAGCTTCCGCAGGCTGCTACAATTGCTATACGCCGCCGCCGTGTACGACCTGCTATCAGCAGCAATATGTGCCGCCGCAATACCGCGCCGTCGACGAGACCGTGATGGTCTCGCCTGGCGCCGTCGTCGCGCACCGCACGCCGGCGCAGTATCGCACCTTGATGGTGCCGCAGACCGTGATGGTCGCGCCCCCGAGCGTCCAGTACGAGCGCATCCCGCCGCAATACGCCACCCGCCAACGTGTCGAGATGGTCTCGCCGGGCTATTCCTATTACGCCCCGGTGCAGATGAACTGCGCGTCCTGCGGCTACTGAGCTGACGGAAGAGGCCCGCTTAGGGCGGCGCTCCTCACGGGGCGCCGTTTGCTTTTGGGAGCCGCAAAACGAGGCCCGGGCATGGAGACCAATCCAACCGGGCCTCGCAACCAGCGACGCCCTGGGAGATGTCGCCGGCATCGGGGTTGCCGAGGGGCTAGATTAGAGGAACAGGCTGACGCCTGCCTGACAGAGACGCTGGAGGCGAGGGCGCCCAACTTCGCGTTGCCTTGCGCGGGCGACTGGGTTAAGCGACACCGTCCCGGGACTGGAAGGGTGGCCGAGTGGTTTAAGGCACCGGTCTTGAAAACCGGCGTGCCCGCAAGGGTACCGTGGGTTCGAATCCCACCCCTTCCGCCATTTGCCGCCGATTGCGCGATATTCTGCGAGATAGCTACCTCATCACCGCCGATAGCCGCACGAGCTTCTGCGGGGCTTGACTTTGAGCGGACACCGGCCTTCCAGCTGCCGAGTAAGGCAACGTCACGATCTGGGGAGCAATCATCATGAGCATAGCGAGCGACGCCCGTTTCTGGGACCGGACGTCACGGAAGTACGCCATGGGTGCGATTGCGGATCAGGCTGGATATGAGCGCACTCTGGACCGGACCCGCGCCCTGCTGCGACCAGACGACCGGGTGTTAGAACTGGGCTGCGGGACAGGAACAACGGCGCTCCGGCTCGCAGGTGATGTTCAAGACTATCTTGCTACGGACATTTCCGCTGGAATGATCGCGATCGCCAATGAGAAACACGCCGCTGGTCCCATTCCCGGCCTTATCTTCCACACCGCAACGGCAGAAGCGCTTACATCTGACACGGCACGGTTTAACGCGGTTCTCGGATTCAACTATCTCCATCTAGTCCGCGACCTGCCTGGCACGCTGCGCCGCATCCACGCCTTACTTGCACCGGAGGGCTTGTTCATCTCCAAGACACCCTGCGTCGGGGATCTGAACCCGCTTATTGGGTTTGCCTTATTGCCCGCGATGCGCGCGATCGGCAAAGCACCCTATGCAGGTGTCTTTCGGGCAGCGGAGCTGAGTCAGCACATATGTGCCGCAGGTTTCGACATTCTTGCCACCGAACGTCACGCAATAAAGGGCAGCGACGGCCGTCCTTTCATCCTGGCTCGCAAGAGGTGATGTGAACGGCGGGCGAAGGACGCCAGGGAAGGTCATCTAGTGGAGGGCTATAGCGTAGACGTAGTTCTCATCTTCATCCCCCGCGGCTCGCCAGCATGATCTCCGTATTGGCTGCGCGCGTTCGAATTCATCCGGAAAGATCAGATGCTAATGCAATAGAGCGCCGCTTGGCTATTGTCCTGGTCGAGAGCATTGATCGTGGCGTTGGCCCGTAGGAGGAGGGGTGTGAGCTACTCGCGGCCGTCGCCACGCGCGCTCCCACACCCCGTCGCTTCGGGCATGCAACTGAAGCCGACCTTCAGCTCTTCGCATCAGTCCCCTTCAGCGCGTCCCAGGCGGCCTTGTTGGCTTGATCGAACGCCTTGCGGGATTCGGCGAGGGCGGCGCTCATCGCCGACCAGGACTCGCTGCCCGCCTGCTTCAGCTTCTGCAGGCGTGCTTCTGCTTCGGAGGCATCGGACTTCATCTGTTTGAGCGCGGCATCGACGTCCGCGGTGCGGGCTGCGGCCACCTTGCCCGCGGCTTCGCGGAATTTGTCTGCGGCTTCGCGCCAGGCCTTGGCCTGTGCAGCCGCAAGATCCCTGAACGTGGCCTGCTGTTGCTCGAGCTGTTTGCCAGCGCCTTCGAAGTAGGTCTTCACCTGGGCTTCGAATCCATTCCATTGCTTTTCCATATCGGCCTTGGCATCCGCCCAGGCGGCTTCACCCGCCTGCGCCTTGGCCTTGAGCAGCTCCTGAAACTCGTCGCGGCGCTTCGTCAGATCGGACAGGAGCTGGTCCGTCTTGGCCTTGGACTCAGCCTTGGCTTGGCCGGCCTTGACCTCGAACGAGGCCAACGCGGCATCCATTTCGTCGATCCGCTCCTTGGCCCAGTTGAGATAGAAATGCATGCTGCTCTGCTGTGACATGGCCGCCTCCGTTGAGTTGTCGAGGTCAGAATTCCAGAGCTCGGGCTTGCTCGTATTGACCTGTCTCAATGACGTTGTGGTTTGAAGCGCCGGCGTGCTTCCATAAGGACGAACCAAAGCGGGTCAGGAACGCACTCCAATGTGAGAGATTAGCCCAGCACGAAGCTTCACAGCGGGGGACGCATGTTCCTCTTCTTCTCGAACCGGCTGGGATGTCTCGGCTCGCTGCTGATCTCCGGCTTGGTCACTGTCGCCCTTCTACTCCTGTTCGGGATAATTCGATTCTAAGCGCCTGCGCGTGCTCCAAATCGATCCTCCAAACCATCGAGAAACACCTCCCGAAGCCCTCAGGAACTTGGCCTTGGCTCGCCTGTTGTTCGCACTCTCGCCCACTCATGGAGAGCGCTTTTGGAAAGCACGATCATCGGAGAATTCGACACGCGCCGCGGTGCCGAGCTCGCGGTTGAGCATGTCGTGCAGGAATGCGGCGTGCCGCGAAGCGATGTGTTCGTTCAAGCCGCCGGCGGCGCCAACACGGCGGGGACGCGTCCGGCAGGTGCCGATGTCAAGGCTGCGCCCGCGCCGGGGGGACGGCAGAAGCTGGAAGGGGTAATCGAGGTCTCCGTGGATTTTCACGGCGATGCCCCTGAGAAGATTGCAGATGCCTTGAGGAGCGCCGGTGCAAGGACTGTGCGTACCAAGTAACGGCATTCGCACCACTGAACCGCACCCCTGAAGACCTGGAACTCCTTGAGTGTCCAGCGCGTTTAGACGCAAACGCGAATTGCGAGGTCCACCTGCTTCAGAGTTCATCGATCACGATGCCCGGCGACACCGTCTGGCGACGGTGTGAAGCGCAGCGTGTCGCGGTTCTGAACGATGCTGCCATTTACTTCGCGGCCCTGCGGCAAGCGCTGCTGGAGGCGCAAGATCTCGTCTATATCGTCGGATGGGACATCCATAGTGAAACCAGGCTGGTCGGCGCTTCCGGACGAGCGGAGGACGGCTTGCCGGAACAACTCGGCGCATTCCTGCGCGCGCTCGTTCATCGCCGTCCCACCTTGCGCATCGACATTCTGGTCTGGAACTTCGTCTCGCTTTATGCCTCCGAACGGGAATGGAACTCCGCGGCGAGATTTACCGCCGAAACATGTGACCGCGTCCGATTTCATCTGGATTCAACGCTTCCGTTTGGGTCGGCCCAACACCAGAAGATCGTCTGTATCGACGGTTCACTGGCGTTCGTCGGCGGGCTCGATCTGACGATCAGGCGCTGGGACACGAGTGAGCATCGCGCCGTTCACGAATTGCGCTGCGACCCTGAGGGAAAGCCATACCTGCCCTTTCATGATGTTCAATGCATGGTCGACGGGGAGGCTGCGGCCTCGCTATTCGACCTTGCGGAAGAGCGCTGGCGTGCGGCAGGTCAAAAGGCCCATGACCGGCGCGCACCGAAGAGCAGTCGGTGGCCGGCGAATGTAGCGGTCGGGGCCGAGCGTATGCCGGTGGGTATCGCCAGGACCGAGGTGGTCTGTCCTGCAGGCTCGAGCATCAACGAGGTCGAACGCTCGTTGATTGCAGCGATCCGGTCCGCGACGAGCTTCATTTACATCGAGAACCAGTTCACCAGCGCCACCAAGATCGCGCGTGAACTGGCGGAGCAGATGCTCCGCGTGCCTTCGCTTCGGGTTCTTCTCGTCGCTCCCAAACTGCATTCCTCGTGGCTGGAATCCCAAGCCATGCAAAACGGCCGCGGCGCCTTCATCGACTGCTTCAGTGCGGCTGGAGTCGCCGATCGTATCCGCTTCGTCTACCCGGTCTCGCGCAGCGGGGACACGGAAGCTGCCGTGATGGTGCACAGCAAGCTGATGATCGTCGACAACAGGATCTTGAGGATCGGATCGGCCAACCTGAACAATCGGTCGATGGGTGCCGACAGCGAATGTGACCTGATTCTTGAAGCCGCAACCGAGGAGCATCGGGATTTCATCGCGTCGGTCCGCCGCCGCCTGATCGCCCATTTCTGCGGTCTCGACGAACAGATCGTGGGGCAAAACGAGGATCGTCTTTTCGCTCTGCTGGACGACGTGATGAGGGCCGATGGGGCGAAGACGCTGCGGGAAGTGGAGTCCTCGGTCCTGACCAGCACTCTGGCCACGATGGTTCAGCCTGTGGCCGATCCCGAGCGGCCTCTGCATCTGGAGCGGGCGGCATCGCGCATGTGGAGCACGAAGACGTTGATAGGCATTGCGTCGATCGCTGTGGCGCTGTTTGGACTGGCCATGGCTTGGTCGTACACGTCCTTGAGCGATTTCGCCGACGAGGGCCGCATTTCGACGCTATTGTCTGCCTACGCGCAGTCTATCTGGGGGCCGCCCTTGGCGATCGCCGCCTTTGTCGTCGGCGGGCTGGTCGTGTTCCCGGTTCTCGTGCTCATTGCAGCAACTGCTGCTGCACTTGGGCCATGGCTGGGCTTCGTCACCGCCATGGCTGGCGTCCTGCTCAGCGCCTTCGTCCTTTTTGTGATCGGACGGTCACTTGGCCGAGAACGCCTCCAGAAGTTGCTCGGCCGACGTGCAGGGCGCATTCAGGAACGTGTCGTAGGCAAGGGCATTCTGGCCGTCGTCGTCATCCGGATGATTCCCGTGGCACCATTCTCGTTGGTGAATGTCGCGGCCGGGGCGAGCACGCTGCCGCTTCGTGACTTCCTGGTCGGAACGCTGCTGGGCATGACGCCCGGGATTCTCGCCATGGCCGTTCTGGGAGCTCAGATCGCGGATCTGGCCAGGAATGCCTCCTGGAGCAACATATTGCTATTGTCCCTGGCGTTTCTGGGCTGGCTCGGAATCTGCGCGGGCGCACAATTCGTCGCGACTTGGCTCGCCGGGAGGCGCTGATGCGCTTCATGACTTGGAATGTGCACGGCACGTTCAATCTCAATCCGAAGTTCGATCTGGAAGGTGTTTGCTCCATCATTCGCAAGTGGTCGCCGGATGTCGTCGCCCTTCAGGAGGTGGATTCGCGATCGCGGTCAGACGATCCGTTCGCGAAGCTGGAGAGTGTCGTCGGCGATCACCGCGTTCACGCCAAGTCGATCGTCGCTGAGGACGGCGACTACGGTCAGATGCTCCTGAGCCGCTTTCCGTTCTCCGACGTGCCCGAGATCGTCGATGTGTCGTACCGGGAGCGGGAGCCACGCAGAGCGATTGCCACCGGACTGCTGACACCGGCCGGCGATGTGCGCGTGGTGGCCACTCATCTCGGCCTGAGTATCCACGAGCGCTATGCGCAAGCTCAGGCCCTGGCGAGCCTGGTGAAGCCTGGAAGGACCGTCGTCCTCGGCGATTTCAACGACTGGTTCTGGGTGAAGTCGGTGCGGCGCGTGCTTGCGCAGGTTTGCCCAAACCGTACGCGGCTGCGAACCTTCCCGGCGCGTTTACCCCTTTTACGGCTCGACAGGATCTATGCGACGCCCGACAGCCGGTTTGGGAGCGTTTGGACCGATGGAGAGGCAAGGGCCTATTCAGACCATTTGCCTGTGATTGCAGACATCGAGATTTAGATGTTGTCTGCTGACGAACGAGGATCTTCGCGAGACCGATCGGCTTTCCTGATGATTCTCCGAAGACGGCAGTGCGACTGTTTCGCCCCGGGGCCACCCGACTTTTGCGCTGATGCAAAAGGCGTTGTCGCAACGGGACTTAGCTACTGTGCATGGGGTTGTTTCGCGAGTTTTTGTGTCAGCGCTTAGCCCTCAGCTTACCCATGCGGAACTTTTTCCTCGCCGCTACGTTGATTGGGCATGACTGAAGACCTTTCCTTCCGACGCAAACCCCTGACCCCCGAACAGCGCCACGCGCGCGATGCGGCACGCCGGATCGAGGCGGAGAAGGCCATGCGCGATCATGAGGCGGCGCAGAAGGCGTTTTACGCCAACAAGGAACGGCTGAAGGCCGAGCGGCTGGCGCGTGAGGCGGCGGCGGCCAAGGGCTGAGCGAACGCGCACGCCGCCCAATCTTTGAATCGCTGCTCCCGGCGGAGTTCCGGCTGCTAGTGCCGCTTGGACCTCCCCTTTGCGCTCAAGGCCAGCTTGAGCGCCTGGACGGCCTCTGCAAACGCCCCGCGGGGCGATCGTGCCTCGATCGCCTCGGCCGCAATGCGACAATCGTCGGCGACCTTCAGCAGCCCGCTTCGCGCGAGGTCCAGGGTGGAGAGGGCGGCCTGCTCCAGGCAGACCCGTTCAAGCCGTCGAAACTCCCGTAGCTCTCTGTTCATGCGTCAGCTCTCGATGTCTCCGCGCCATGCGGCGCCGAGTCTGCTTAACGAATAGTAAACACCGCCGAGCTTAACCGCATTGACTGGCGCGGGGCTGGTGCCTCCCGTGCACCCCGCCCTGGGATGTATCGGCAGGCTTGACGGCGTTCGGCTTCCGGGAGGAAGCTTCAAATGATCCTAAACTGACGTGAACCACGGAGACGTTCGCTCCCAGCAGGTCCGATCCTCATCAGCGAAACCAGATGGAGCTGACCATGACCACGTTCGACAAGCGCGAGCAGGGCTTTGAGGCTAAATTCGCCCGCGACGAGGAATTCATGTTCAAGGCCACCGCGCGGTCCAACAAGCTGCTCGGGCTGTGGGCCGCAGGCCAGCTTGGGCTCAGCGGCGATGCTGCGGCAAGCTACGCAACCGCGCTGGTGACGGATCATCTGGAGAGCCGGACGATCGACGATGTCGTCGGCAAGGTGTCAGGCGATCTCGCCGACAAGGGCGTCAGGCGTGAGCAGGTCGCTCAGAAGCTTCAAGAGTGTCTGCACCAGGCGCTGGCGCAGATCGAAGCTGACAAGCAATGAGGCCGGCCGCAGCGCTTCATTCGGCGTGCCTGCGCATACCCGAATCGCTGAGCCTGTCGACATAGGCGATGCCGAGCGCCGAGACGATGAAGGTGATGTGGATCAGCACCTGCCACATCACGCCGGTCTCGGTGAAGCCGGCGCGGTCGGAGCCGAGATTGCCGGCCTCGATGAAGGTGCGAAGCAGCGCGATAGAGGAGATGCCGATGATGGCCATGGCGAGCTTGATCTTCAGGACGCTCGCATTGACGTGGCCGAGCCACTCCGGTTCGTCGGGATGGCCCTGGAGGTCGAGCCGCGAGACGAACGTCTCGTAGCCTCCGACGATCACCATCACCAGCAGGTTGGAGATCATCACGACATCGATCAGCGCCAGCACGCTCATCATGATCTGCTGCTCGGTGAGGTCGAGGGCGTGCCAGGAGAGGTGCCAGAGCTCCTTGAGGAACAGCGCGATGTAGACGCATTGCGCCACGATCAGCCCGAGATAGAGCGGCAGCTGCAGCCAGCGCGAGCCAAAGATGATCATCGGCAGCAGGCCGAGCTGCGGCGAAGGCGGGCGGGGGCCAGTTCTGGTCTCAGGCTCAACCGACATTGAGGCAGCACCCTCGCTTCGAGACGATCCCGCCGTCATGTACCGCGACAAGATGGCCGGCGGAAGACGCGACGCGCGCTTGCCGCCTTCCAGAGGCGGTGCTGTTTCGTGCTAGCGTCGCGCGACGGCAACCAACCGGAGGTGGGACGTGTCTCGGAGCGGCTTTGGCAAGTGGTCCGGCGCAATCGCATGCGCGGGCGTCATGCTGGTTGGTGCAGGCGGCGCCGAGGTCTCGGCGACGCCGCTGACGCCGTTTCGCTACGAGGCTCAGGCGCAGCGTCACTGCCCGTACGACAGGGTGGTCTGGCTCGATTTCAGGAAAGGCGTCTACTACCGCAAGGGTCAGAAGCGCTACGGCCAGGGCTTCGACGGCAGCTTCGTCTGCCTGAGCGAGGCCCGCGACAGCTTCTATCGCCGTTCGCTGCTGGGTCTGCGCTGAGCGGTGCGTATTTCCGGCTTGCGGACGCGCCCGCTATTTCTGCGCCGGCAGCTTGACCGGCACGTGCGGGGAGGTGCTGATGACCCGGGGACTTCCATCCGGATAGGTGCGGTCGCCGCGGATCAGGGATTCCAGGACCAGGAAAAATTTCTCGGCAAGCATTTGCGTCACCCTCGTTGGTGATGGCCTCTTGCAATTGGTCGAGGCGCCGAACGCAGAAATTCGATCAACTAAATGGGAGCGAGACAATTAGCGCATGCTGCGCCGCGGTGAAGCTGTGCTGGGGAAGGGGAGGTGGGGCTCAGGCAAACGCAAGAGCTACCAGACTCGAGCAGAGCAGCACCAAGCCGCCGGCCGTCAAGGCCAGGAAGCCATCAGATACGAGGTCATGGTTGCGCATGGGACACCTATGGGACACCTGCCGCTCTCGTCTTCGATGCTCGATCGGATCGATCAAAACTGTCCGAACGCGCCGCCTTGAAAGAGGTGATGCTTGCCGCCCGCGCGAGTGCCCTTAGGCCCTCGTGCGGTAACCTTCAAACGCATGGGCCAGGAAGATCCCCGCGCTTACCAGACCCATCAGTGCCGAAACCGTCTCGATCATCGTTGAATTCCAAATCCCGCCCTTGCATTCGAGAGAACGCGTGCGGCCTTGCACAGTCAAAAGAATTTCGGTGAGCGGCGCGACAATGGGGGGGAGTGAGGATTTGGCGCAACAGAATGTCCGGCCTTGGCACAGAGCAGGGCGGCGGCCGGGTTCCGTAGATCAACGGGGAGAAGCGAACCTCGCGTTTACCATCCCGGCGTGATCGCCGTGGGCTCCCCATTTCCGCCGTGTTCGGGTTGCGTTATCCTTACCACTTCCGACGCGGTGGTGGGCTGTCTCGGAATCAGCGGACCGGACAGCGCTCCCCGTAGCCAAAGCGGGTTGGGTAGGCTTCCGGCAAAGTGGTATTTGGGGCGCATGGGGATCCGAGGGTCAGATTCGGTTTTGCGGGCCGCGCGCGGTGTTGCGGCGGTCGCGACTTGCGTTGTGCTCGCCAATTGCGCCGCCTCGAACAAGTTCGCCAGCCGCGTCGATCCGAAATACGGCGTGTCCTCGAGCCCCCGGGTGGTGGCCTTCGGCGATCCGGTCCCGAAGGGCGGCGGCACCTACCGCGTCGGCAAGCCCTATGTCGTGGCGGGCAAGACCTACGTGCCGGAGGAGGACGTCAACTACCGTGCCGAGGGCATGGCGTCCTGGTACGGGGATGATTTCCACGGCCGCCTGACCGCCAATGGCGAAGTGTTCGACATGACCTCGCTGACCGCGGCGCATCCGACCCTGCCGATGCCGTCCTACGCGCGGGTCACCAACGTCTCGAACGGCAAGTCGCTGATCGTCCGTGTCAATGACCGCGGGCCCTATCACGGCAACCGCCTCATCGACGTCTCGAACAAGGCCGCCGAACTCCTTGAATTCAAAGGAAATGGTGTCGCCAAGGTGCGTGTCGAATATGTCGGCCGGGCGCCGCTTGAAGGCTCCGACGACCGTCAGCTTCTGGCGACCCTGCGCACCGGCGTTCCTGCACCATCGCCCTCGATGGTCCGGGTCGCCTCGGCCAAGCCCTTCGTGCCGGAGCTGCCGTCCTCGACCCGCGGCGCCATTCGTGGCGAGGTCCCGATGCCGGAGGGGCGGCCCTACAACCTCGGCAACAGCTCGGCCGACATGGCCTCGCTCAATGCGACCTCGGAAATGTCGGCATCGAGCCGCGGCCGGAGCCGGGCACTCCAGAACGCCCGCGCAGTGTCCTATGACGAGGACGGCCGCTACGCGACCGAGAGCGCTCCCTCGTCGGCCAATGGCGCCGCCGAGGCCCGCAGCATCCTGAGCGGCCGCGGCCTCTACTGAGCCGCGCTCGCCGTCAGGAATTTCACCAGCGCCGCGTTCACCTCGTCGGGCCGCTCCTGCTGCACCCAATGGCCGGCGCCGTCGAGGATCAGCTTGCCCTTGAGATTGGGCAGCACCCGCTCGAGCTCGTTGACGCGCTTGGCCCCGATCAGGCCGGTGATCACCGCGTCCTTTGAGCCTGCGATGAAGAGGGAAGGCTGGTGGATCTGCGCGTCCTGCCAGGGCGCGGTCAGCTCCCAATTGCGGTCGATGTTGCGGTACCAGTTCAGCCCGCCGCGAAAGCCGGACTTGCGGAAGCTTTCGGTGAAATAGGCGAGGTCCGCCTCGCTGAGCCACGCAGGCAGCGGCTCGTCCGCGCCCGCATGGCCGAGAAAGCCCTTGCCCTCCTGCACGAACATCGCCGCGGTGGGATCGGCGAGGCCCCGTCCGCCGAGAACGATGCGCATGGTGCGGGCGACGTCACGCTCGAGCTCAGCCTCGGCGACGCCGGGCGTCTGAAAATACTGCCAGTAGAAATTGGTGACGCCGCCCTGGCGCAACAGGTCGAGCGGCCGGCCGCGGCCTCGAAATGGCGGCGGGACGCTCAGGCCAGCGACTGCGGTGAAGATGTCGGGGCGGAACAGCGCCGCGTGCCAGGCGACCGGAGCGCCCCAGTCGTGGCCGACCACCATCGCCTTGGTTTCGCCCAGCGCCTGGACGAGGCCGACGATGTCGCCGACCGTATCGAAGATCGAATAGGCGGCGACGTCAGGCGGCGCCGCGCTCTGGCCGTAGCCGCGCATGTCGGGGGCGACGACGTGAAACCCCGCCTCGGCGAGCGCGGGAATCTGGTGGCGCCACGAGTAGGACAGTTCCGGCCAGCCATGGCACAGCACCACCAGCGGACCCTGGCCGGCTTCGCGGACGAACAGTTCGACCCCGTTGGCCTTGATCATGCGGGTTGAGGACATTCGCTTTTCTGCCTTGTTTCAGGGGTTTGGTCGAGAAACATGATGTGCCACGATAGGGGCGCGACGAGAATCGTGCAATCTCAGGGACAAGCATCGAACCGCGTGTTGTTCGCATCTGTTCCAGCTGTTAGAACGCCTCTCTCAGGGCTTCGCCATGGCATTTCGTCTTCCTTTGCTTCGTCGCAACTGGCTCAGCGCCGGAATGCTGGCGCGCGGGCTGATCGCAACGGTCTTGGTGGTAGGTATCGGCTGGGGTGGGGCGCTCTATGCCGCCAACCAGAGCGTCCAGGGCGCCAAGAAAGCGGAAGATGCCGGCTTCGATGGCGATGCCCCGACCGCGATCCTGATCGAAGCCTCCTCAGGCAGCGTGCTGTTCGAGAAGAACGCCGACGAGCTGCGCGCGCCCTCCAGCATGATGAAGCTGATGACGGCAGAGGTCGTCTTCAACGCCATCAAGAAGGGCGACATCAAGCTGACCGACGAGTACCGGATCAGCGAGAATGCCTGGCGCAGGGGCGGAGCGCCCTCGGGCGGCTCGACCATGTTCGCCGCCATCAACAGCAAGGTCTCCGTCGACGATCTCCTTCACGGCGCGATCATTCAGAGCGGCAATGACGCCTGCATCGCACTTGCCGAAGCCATGGCGGGCAATGAGCGCATCTTTGCCGCCGAGTTCATGACCAAGCGCGCGCGCGAGATCGGCCTCACCCGATCGAGCTTCGCCAATTCCAACGGCTTGCCCGACCCCGGCAACAAGATGACGGTGCGCGAGCTCGGCATCCTGGCCCGGCATATCATTCTCGACTTCCCCGAATTCTACAAACTGTTCGGCGAGAAGGAGTTCACCTGGAACAAGATCCGCCAGCCCAACCGCAATCCGCTGCTCAATTCGATGGAAGGCGCCGACGGTCTCAAGACCGGCTACACCAAGGAAGGCGGCTATGGCATGGTGGGCTCGGCCGTGCAGAACGGCACGCGGCTGATCGTCGTCGTCAACGGTCTCGACGATGCCGATGACCGCGCCACGGAAGCCAAGAAGATGCTGGAATGGGGCTTTCGCAATTTCGAGACCCGCACCCTGATCGCGGCCGAGCAGCCTGTCGGTTACGCCAAGGTGTTTGGCGGGGAGAGCCGTTCGGTCAAGCTCGTGGCCAAGACGCCGGTGAAGGTGATGGTGCACAAGAATGGCAGCGACAAGCTGATTGCGCGCATCGTCTATAGCGGGCCGGTGCGCGCACCGGTCGAGGCCGGCCAGCAGGTCGGCGTGGTCAGGGTCTGGCGCAGCGGCAACATCGCGGTGGAGACGCCGGTCTATGCGGCCGAGGCGATCGGCACCGGCTCGACCATGCGCCGCGCGATCGACGGCGCCGGCGAGCTCGTGATCGGCATGTTCCGCGCAGGCGCCGAGAAGCTCTGATCATGAGTGAGAGCGCGGCACAGCGGCCGTCCGGACGCGGACGCTTCATCACCTTTGAAGGCGGCGAGGGCACGGGCAAGTCGACCCAGATCAAGAAGCTCGCTGATCGCCTCAAGGCGGCAAAGCTGCGCATCCGGGTCACGCGTGAGCCGGGCGGCTCGCCGGGCGCCGAGATCATGCGTCATCTGGTGCTGTCGGGGATGGGCAAGCTGCTCGGCCCCGAGGCGGAGACGCTGCTGTTTGCCGCTGCACGCGATGACCATGTCCGCACCGTGATCCAGCCTGCGCTGAGCCAGGGCACCTGGGTGCTGTGCGACCGCTTCGCCGACTCGACGCGGGCGTATCAGGGCAGCCTTGGCCGCGTACCTGAGGGCCTGATCAACGCCATGCAAAGGGTCACCATCGGCGATCTCAAGCCCGATCTCACCATCATCCTCGATTTGCCGGTCGAGATTGGCCTGCAACGCGCCGCCGCGCGCCGGGGCAGCGGCGCGCCTGACAGGTTCGAGGCCGAGAAGCTCAGCTTCCACCAGGGCCTGCGCGAGGCCTATCGCAGGATCGCGGCCGAGGATCCCGCACGCTGCGTGCTGATCGACGCCAATTCCGATCCGGACACGGTCGCCGCGCGAGTCTGGACCGCGCTGCGCGAGCGTCTGCTCCCGACGCCTGCATCTGTGGTGTCGGCATGAGCCCGCGTCAGGCCGAGCGCGAAACCGCCATTCCGCATCCGCGCGAGACATCGCGGCTGTTCGGCCATCGCGAGGCCGAGGCCGCGTTGCTTGCGGCCTATCGCAGTGGGCGAATCCCGCATGCCTGGCTGATCGGCGGGCCGCAAGGGATCGGTAAGGCGACGCTGGCCTATCGTATGGCGCGCTTCGTGCTCGCCCATTCTCAGCCGCTGGCGCCCGCCGTGCAGCGCGCCGAAGACCTCGCGATCGATCCTGGCGACGCTGTGGCGCGGCAGGTGGCGGCCGGATCGCATGGCGGCCTGCTGACGCTGGAGCGTACCGCCAACGATCGCGGCGTGATGCGCACCGTGATCACCGTGGACGAGACGCGCGAGACGATCGCGTTCTTTGGCTCGACCGCGGCGGCCGAAGGCTGGCGCGTCTGCATCGTCGACACCGTCGACGAGCTCAATCCAAACGCGGCCAACGCGCTTCTGAAAATTCTCGAGGAGCCGCCGCAGCAATCGCTGTTCCTGCTGGTGAGCCACGCGCCCGCGCGGGTGCTCGCCACGATCCAGTCGCGTTGCCGCAAGCTGCGCCTGCGCGGGCTCGCGCCGGGCGATGTGATCGGAGCCGCGGCTTCAGCAGCCGACCTCGACCCGAACGATCCCGTGCTGCGCGAGGCGGCCGAGGCCTCCGAGGGAAGCGTCGCACGGGCGCTGACGCTGCTCGGCGGTGACGCCCTGAAGCTTCAGCAGCGCACGGCGGCGCTGCTCGCGCGCCTGCCGCAGGTCGATCCGCGCGAATTGCACACGCTCGGCGATTCGCTCGGCAGCAGCGATCGCGTCGCGCTTGCCGCCTTCATCGACGGCATCGACCGCTGGATCGCGGTGCGCCTGCATGCGGACGAGGCCAATGCCAACCAAAACCTGCCGCGCCTTGCGCGCCTAGCTGAGGTATGGGAAAAGATCGTCCGCGCTGCGCGCGACACTGAAACCTACAATCTGGAGCGAAAGCCCTTGGTTTTCTCGGTGTTCGGCTGGCTGGCGGACGCAACGCGCTAGAGCATGATCCGGAAAAGTGTGCAGCGGTTTTCCGGAAGGATCATGCTCAAGACAATAACCGAACGCAGGTTCGTCTCCAAATTTTCGGACAAGCCGGTAAAGGAATTCGTGGTGGCAACGCGAGCTAAGAAGACCGTCAAACGCAAGAGCGGCAAGCAGGCTGCCAAGAAAGCTGCGAAAAAGGCAGTGAAGGCGCGCGCGAGCAGAGCCGCCAAGAAGGTCAAGAAGACCAAGAAGGCTGCCGCCAAGAAGAGCGTGAAGAAGGCCACAGCAAAGAAGGCCGGCAAGAAGGCCGCGAAGAAGCAGGTCGTCGCCAAGAAGGCTTCGACGAAATCGGCTGCCGAAAAGCGGGCCAAGGCTCCGGCGAAGAAGGTCGCGAAAAAGGCGCCTGCGCCTGCCGTGACCGCCGCACCGGCTCCTGTCGTCACGCCGCCGAAGGCTGTGAAGCCCAAGATATCGAAACCCAAAGTATCGAAACCCAAGGCATCGAAACCCAAGAGCCTGCCTGCGCCGAATCCCGTCGCGGCTCCGCAAGCCGCCGCGCCCACGGTCGCGCCCGCGCGCGACAACGTCTTCTACATCACGACCGCGATCGCCTATCCCAATGGCAGCCCGCATATCGGTCACGCCTATGAGGCGATCGCGACCGACGTGCTGGCACGCTTTGCGCGGCTCGACGGCAAGGACGTGTTCTTCCTGACCGGGACCGACGAGCACGGTCAGAAAATGGTTCAGACCGCGGCCGGTGAAAACATGTCCGTCTCCGCGCTCGCGGCTCGCAATGCCGGCCGCTTCAAGGAGATGGACGAGCGTCTGAACGTATCGTTCGACCGCTTCATCCGCACCACCGAGGCGCAGCATCACCGCTCCAGCCAGGAGATCTGGCGGCGCATGGAAGCGAACGGCGACATCTATGCCGACACCTATTCGGGCTGGTACTCGGTCCGCGATGAGGCCTATTACGCCGAGGACGAGACGCGCGTGAACGACGACGGCGTGCGCCTCGGGCCGCAGGGCACGCCCGTCGAATGGGTCGAGGAGAAGAGCTATTTCTTCCGCCTGTCGGCCTATCAGGACAAGCTGCTCAAGCTCTACGCGGATCACCCTGATTTCATCGGGCCGGACTCCCGCAAGAACGAGGTGGTGAGCTTCGTCAAGGGCGGCCTGCGCGATCTCTCGATCTCGCGCACCACCTTCGATTGGGGCGTGAAAGTGCCCGGCGACGAAGAGCACGTGATGTATGTCTGGGTCGACGCGCTGACCAACTACATCACCGGCGTCGGCTTCCCCGATGAGAGCGACAAGAACTGGCGCTACTGGCCTGCCGACGTGCACATCATCGGCAAGGACATCATCCGCTTCCATGCGGTGTATTGGCCGGCTTTCCTTCTGTCGGCAGGAATCCCGTTGCCGAAGCGGGTCTATGCCCATGGCTTCCTGTTCAACAGGGGCGAGAAGATGTCGAAGTCGGTCGGCAACGTCGTCGATCCCTTCAACCTCGCCGACCAGTATGGCGTCGACCAGATGCGCTATTTCTTCCTGCGCGAGGTGCCGTTCGGCCAGGACGGCAACTACAATCACGAGGCCATCGTGGCGCGCATCAATGCCGATCTCGCCAATGATCTGGGCAACCTCGCGCAGCGCTCGCTGTCGATGATCGCAAAGCAGCTCGGCGGCGTGCTGCCGCAGCCCGGCGAGTTCAGCGACAGCGACAAGGCGATCCTGGCAATGGCCGACGGCATGATCGCAGCGTCGCGTGAAGCCATAGCGACGCAGCAGATCCATCAATGGCTCAACGCCGTCTGGGCCGTGGTCGCGGAGGCCAACCGCTATTTTGCGGGCGAGGCGCCGTGGGCGCTCGCCAAGACCGATCCTGCCAGGCAGAAGACGGTGCTCTATGTCACCGCCGAAGTCGTGCGCCAGATCGCGATCCTGGCTCAGCCCGCGATGCCGACCGCCTCCGGCAAGCTGCTCGACAGCCTCGGCATCCCCGAAACCGAGCGCAGTTTCGCCATGCTCAGCGGCGCCAAGCGCATCGCACCCGGCTCGACCTTGCCGGCACCGACACCGGCGTTCCCGCGCTACGTCGAGCCTGCAGCCTGAAGGCGTTCGCGTGATGCTTGTCGACAGCCACTGTCATCTGGATTTTCCGGACTTTGCGGAAGATCTCGACGGGATCGTGTCGCGGGCGCGAGCGGCCGGCATCGCGCGCATGGTCACGATCTCGACGCGGGTGCGGCGGCTGAAGGACCTGCTCGCGATCGCCGAACGCTATGACGACGTCTATTGCTCGGTCGGCACCCATCCGCATCACGCGGATGAGGAGGACGGGATCGCGCCCAACGAACTGATCGCGCTGACGCAGCACCCCAAGGTCGTCGCGCTCGGTGAGGCCGGGCTCGACTATTTCTACGACAACGGCTCGCCGGAGGCGCAGGCGAGGGGCTTTCGCGCTCACATCGCCGCCGCCCGCGCCACCGGCCTGCCGCTGGTGATCCACACCCGCGAGGCCGACGAGGACTGCGCACGCATTCTGGAAGACGAGGCGGCAAAGGGATCGTTTCGCGCCGTGCTGCATTGTTACACGGGCGGGCGCGAGCTGGCGCTGAAGGCAGTGTCGCTCGGGCTCTATATCGGTTTCACGGGAATCCTGACCTTCAAGAAATCGGAAGCCTTGCGCGCGCTGGCGGCGGAGCTGCCGTCCGACCGTATTCTGGTTGAAACGGACTCGCCCTACCTTGCGCCGGGCAAGTTCCGGGGCAAACGTAACGAACCCGCTTATGTGGTCGAGGTCGCCAAAGTGCTCGCCGAGACGCGCGGCGTGTCGCTTGACGAGATCTCGCGCCAAACAAGCGAAAACTTCTTCCGCCTGTTCTCGAAGGTGAGAGCTTGAGACGGGGAACCACATGACGTTGACGCTGACGATCCTGGGCTGCGGCTCCTCCGCCGGCGTGCCGCGCCCGGCGCTCGGCTGGGGTGCCTGCGACCCCAACAATCCCAAGAACCGCCGTCGCCGCTGTTCGCTGCTGGTCGAACGGACGTCCGAGCACGGCACGACACGCATCGTGATCGACACCTCGCCGGACCTGCGCGAGCAATTGCTCTCGACCAATGTCGAGCACATCGACGCAGTGTTTCTGACGCATGAGCACGCCGATCAGACCCACGGCATGGACGATCTGCGCTCGGTCGTCATGCACATGCGCCGACGCATCCCGACCTATTTCAACCAGTCGACCGCCAAGGACATCATGGCGCGGTTCTCCTATTGCTTTATCTCGCCGGAGGGCAGCGACTACCCGCCGATCCTGACGCGGCATTCGATCGAGGCGGGCGAGAGCCAGACCATCCTGGGGAAGGGCGGCGCGGTGACGATGACGGCCTTCCTGGTGCAGCACGGCGCCATTCCCGCGCTCGGCTATCGCATCGGGGATGCCGCCTACACGCCTGATCTGAACGACATCCCGCGCGAGAGCTGGGGCGCACTGGAGAATCTCGACCTCTGGATCGTCGACGGGCTGCGCTACACCAGCCATGTCAGTCATTTCAGCATCAACGACGCGCTATCGTGGATCGAACGTTTCAAGCCGAAACGCGCGGTCATCACCAACATGACCGCCGACGTCGATTACGAGGTCATCCGGCAATCGCTGCCCGCAGGCGTGGTGCCCGCCTATGACGGGCTGCGGCTGGAGACGCGCTGAACCTACCGTGGAAATTCCGGCGCCAGCCGGCATACCCCTTGCTTGCATCGGCCGCATCATGTTGATCTAACGTCTGAAAGACAGGCGTTGGGCAAGGGCGGTATTCAAGCTGGACCGGCACCTGGTGCGCAATCGCGGGGTCGGTCGAATCGCCTCGTGTGAGGATGAGGATCGCATTGGCAGAGGACGATGTAGCGGCTCGAGGACTGGTGCGACGCGCTCTGGACCTCCTTTATCTCGGCGCGGGCTATGCCGCGGGCGTCTTCCTGGTCGCGATCTTCGCAATCATGATGATCATGTCGGTCGGGCGTCAGTTTACGCTCAACATTCCTGCCGGCGACGACTTTGCGTCCTGGTGCATGGCCGCGATGGCGTTCCTCGGCCTCGCTCACACCTTCAAACGCGGAGAGATGATCCGCGTTGGTCTGCTGCTGGAACGTCTGCACGGGCGGACCAAGCAGATCGCGGAGGTCGTTGCGCTCGGTATCGCCACTGCCTTCGTCCTCTACTTCACCCGTCATGCGGTGCAGATGACCTACGATTCCTGGCGCTTCAACGATGTGGCGCAGGGCGTCGTCGCGCTTCCGCTCTGGATTCCCCAGCTCGGCTTCGCCGGCGGCCTCGTGATCCTCTCGATCGCGCTGATCGACGAGATGGTCAACGTCATCGGCGGCAACCGGCCGAGCTACGAGAAGGGCTCGCCGGACGAGACGCCGGAAGAGTTCGTCGAGCGCATCTCGCAGGGCGGTGGGGGCTGACCATGGCCAATCTCGGCATGATCGAGCTGTCGTTCGTCCTGCTCGGCGTCATGATCCTGCTGCTGGGAAGCGGCGTCTGGATCGCGGTCTCGCTCGGGCTGGTCGGCTTCGTGGCGATGGCGCTCACCACGAGCCTGCCGCTCGGCACCGTGCTTGCGACCACCACCTGGAGCGCGAGCTCATCCTGGACGCTGGCGGCGCTGCCATTGTTCATCTGGATGGGAGAGATCCTCTTCCGCACCAAATTGTCGGAGGAAATGTTCCGCGGCCTGTCGCCATGGGTGCAGTGGCTGCCCGGACGCCTGACCCATGTGAACGTGATCGGCTGCGGCATCTTCGCCGCGGTCTCGGGTTCTTCGGCGGCGACCTGCGCGACGATCGGCAAGATCGCGCTGCCCGAGCTCGACAAGCGCGGCTACGACAAGGGCCTGAGCCTCGGCTCGCTCGCGGGCTCCGGCACGCTCGGTCTGCTGATCCCACCGTCGATCCCGATGGTGGTCTATGCTGTCACCGCGAACGTCTCCGTGCTTCAAGTATTTCTCGGCGGCTTCCTGCCGGGATTGCTCGTGATCGTGCTCTATTCCGGCTACATCATCATCTGGTCGCTGCTCAACCCGAAGAAGATTCCGCCGCGCGATCCGCCGATCCCATTCCGGCAGAAGCTCCGCGAGTCCGCCAAGCTCGCGCCCTGCCTGCTGCTGATCCTGGCCGTGTTTCTTTCACTGGTGTTGGGCTTCGCGACCGCGACGGAATGCGCGGCGTGGGGCGTGTCCGGCGCGCTGCTGCTGGCGTGGTGGAGCGGCACGCTCACGCGCAAGAACTTCCTCGAGAGTATCATGAGTGCGACGCGCCTGACCTGCATGATCATGCTGATCCTGGCAGGTGCGGCTTACACCACGGCTGCGATGGCCTATACGGGCATTCCGGCCGCGCTCGCCACCTGGGTCCAGGGGCAACAGCTCACGCCGGGTATGCTCGCGCTGTATCTGAGCATCATGTACATCATCCTGGGCTGCCTGATCGACGGCATCTCGATGATCGTCCTGACAGCCGTCATCGTGCTGCCCATGGTCAAGCAGGCCGGACTCGACCTGGTCTGGTTCGGCGTCTATCTCATCATTCACGTCGAGATGGCGCAGATCACGCCGCCGGTCGGCTTCAATCTGTTCGTGCTCCAGAACATGAGCGGCCGCGATACGTTTACGGTCGCGCGAGCGGCGTTTCCGTTCTTTCTCCTGCTGCTGGCCGCCGTATTCATCATTACCGAGTATCCGCAGATCGTAATGTTCCTGCCGAAGCTTGCCTTTCCAGATTGATCACGCCACGCTTTCAATTCGACCGTGAGGAGAAGCCCGATGAAGTCTCGTTTAGTTCGTGCAGGTCTGATTGCCAGCGCCATGCTGGCCGCGACACCTGCCTTGGCCCAAACCAAATGGAATCTGCCGGCAGCGTATCCGGCCGACAATCCGCACTCCGAAAACCTGGTTGCGTTTGCCAAGGACGTCGAAGCCGCCACGTCCGGCAAGCTCCAGATCACGGTTCATCCCGGTGCCTCGTTGTTCAAGGCCCCCGACATCAAGCGCGCGGTGGTGACCGGGCAGGCGCAGATGGGTGAGGTGCTGCTGTCGATTCACGAGAACGAGGACCCGCTCTTCGGTATCGACGTCGTGCCGTTCCTCGCCACCAGCTTCCCCGACGCGATGAAGCTGTATCAGGCCTCCAAGCCTGCGATCACCAAGAAGCTCGATGCGCAGGGTCTGAAGCTGCTGTTCGCCGTGCCGTGGGCGCCGCAGGGCGTCTATGTCAACAAGCCGCTGGCGACGATCGAGGACATGAAAGGCCTGAAATGGCGGGCCTACAATGTCGGAACCGCCCGCATCGGCGAGCTGGTCGGCGCGCAATCGGTCACGATCCAGGCGGCCGAGCTGCCGCAGGCGCTGGCGACGGGCGTGGTGAACTCTTTCATGTCGTCGGGCGGCACCGGCTATGATGCGAAAGCCTGGGAGTCGCTCAAGTATTTCTATGACGTGCAGGCCTGGATTCCGAAGGACTACACATTCGTCAACAAGGCTGCGTTCGAGGCGCTCGACAAGCCGACCCAGGAGGCCATCCTCAAGGCCGCCGCAACGGCGGAAACCCGCGGCTGGAAGGCCTGGCAGGACAAGAGCACCTGGTACATCGACCAGCTCAAAGCGAAAGGCATGACCGTCGAGCCGCCGAGCCCGGCACTCAAGGCCGGCTTCCAGAAGATCGGCGAGCAGCTCACGGCCGACTGGCTCAAGAAGGCAGGGGCTGACGGTCAGGCGGTCGTCGACGCCTACAAGAAGATGTGAGGACGGAGGTCTTCCGCTCGCCGTGCTTGGGCGTGCGGGCGGAAGACTCTCCAGGCTGCTCTCAGGCCGAGATCGCCTTCACTGATCCGACTTCGTTGCGCAGCAGGAATTTCTGGATCTTGCCCGTGGACGTCTTCGGGATCGGCCCGAATACGACCGCCTTAGGCGTCTTGAAGCCGCTCATCTGCGCACGGCAGAAGGCGATGATGTCGGCCTCGCTCGCGCTGGCGCCGTCTTTCAGTTCGACGAAGGCGCAGGGCACTTCACCCCATTTCGGATCGGGTTTTGCGACTACGGCTGCGAACAGCACGGCCGGGTGCTTGTAGAGGATGTCCTCGACTTCGACGGAGGAGATGTTCTCGCCGCCGGAAATGATGATGTCCTTGGAGCGGTCCTTGATGATGACGTAGCCGTGCTCGTCGAGCACCCCGAGATCGCCGGTGTGAAACCAGCCGCCTTCGAAGGCTTCCTTGGTCGCCTTCTCGTTCTTGAGATAGCCCTTCATCACGATGTTGCCGCGGAACATGACCTCGCCGATGGTTTCGCCATCGCGCGGCACCTCCTGCATCGTTTGCGGGTT
The DNA here is from genome assembly GCF_054060315.1 of Bradyrhizobium sp. USDA 4354. Lineage (NCBI taxonomy): Bacteria > Pseudomonadati > Pseudomonadota > Alphaproteobacteria > Hyphomicrobiales > Nitrobacteraceae > Bradyrhizobium > Bradyrhizobium sp. USDA 4354. The sequence goes on from NZ_JBSSDC010000001.1 coordinate 5,476,838, forward strand.
GATGACGGTGACGCTTTCCTCGAGCGGGTAGGCCACGCCCTGCCGGCGCTTCATGCGTGCGCGCTCGGCGGCGGGCAGGTCATCCCAGCCCGGCTGCTCGGCGCAGACGGAGGCCGGGCCGTAGACCTCGGTCAGGCCGTACACATGCGTCAGCTTGATGCCGATGCTTTCGGCGCCTTCGAGCACGGCGACCGGCGGCGCAGCGCCGGCGATCAGGCCAACGACGCGGCGGGCGGCATCGCCTTTTGGCGCATCCGGCGCGTTGATCAGCGTGTTGTAGACGATCGGCGCGCCGCACATGTGGGTGACGCCGTGCTGTCTGATCAGCTCGAAGATCCTGGTCGGCTCGACCTTGCGCAGGCAAACATTGATGCCGGCAGCGGCCGCAATGGTCCACGGGAAGCACCAGCCGTTGCAGTGGAACATCGGCAGCGTCCAGAGATAGACCGGATGCTGGCCGAGATTGCCGGCAAGGATGTTGCTGACCGCGTTCAAGTACGCGCCGCGATGATGAGTGACGACGCCCTTGGGATTTCCCGTCGTACCCGAGGTGTAGCTCAGCGCGATCGCGTCCCATTCGTCATTCGGCGTGATCGCGGCGAAGCCGGGATCGCCTTGGGCAACGGCGGCCTCATATTCGATCTCGCCGATCCGCTTGCCGCCCTTGAAGGCGGCGTCGTCGACATCGATCACGAATGGCTTTGGCCCGCTCATCTGCGCCAGTGCGTCGGTGATCACGTTGGAAAATTCGGGATCGACAAGAATGATCTTCGCCCCGCCGTGATCGAGCTGAAATGCGATCGAAGGCGCATCGAGACGGATGTTGAGGGCGTTGAGCACGGCGCCGGTCATGGGCACGGCGAAGTGCGCCTCGTTCATCGCCGGAATGTTCGGCAGCATCGCCGCCACGGTGTCGCCGACGCCGATGCCCTTGCCCGCGAGATACGACGCAAAGCGCCTGCAGCGCTCGTAGGTCTGTGCCCAGGTGAAGCTGCGGCCCTCATAGACCGTGCTGACGTGATCGGGATAGACCGCAGCGCTGCGCGCGAGGAAGCTCAGCGGGCTCAGGGGCACGTAGTTGGCGGGAGTCTTGTCGAGGCCGATATTGTATGGGTTCTGCCGCTCACTCATCGACACCCTCCTCAAATGCGTCTCAAAGGAATCCGATCGATATCCAGGGGAAGATCGCGACGATGATCAATCCCACCAGTAGCGCCAGCAGATAGCCCCAGATCGGCCTGATGCCTTCGGCCGGATCGACGCGTCCGATGGCGCAGGCGGCATAATAGCCGACGCCGAAGGGCGGGGCGAATAGCCCGATACCCATAGCCAGAATGATCACCATGGCATAGTGAACCTCGTGCACGCCGACTGCGCGGGCGATCGGAAACAGCAGCGGGCCGAACAGCACGATGGCCGGGATGCCCTCCAGCACGCTTCCGAGAATGGTGAAGGCCAGGATCGACACGGCGATGAAGGTCGCCGCGCCCCCGGGTAGTCCCGTCATGGCGGCGGCCAGCGAGCGCGAGAATCCTGATTGGGTCAGGCCCCAGGCCATACCGGTCGCCGTGCCGATGATCAGGAGGATCGCACCCGACAGCGCCGCCGTCTCGACCAGCATCGGAAACAGCCGCCGCCAGTCGAAGCGGCGGTAGACGAGGAGGCCGACGAGAGCGCCATAGACGATGCCGATGGTGGAGACCTCGGTCGCCGTCGCGATGCCCTCGACCACGGCGTAGCGGATCACGAAGGGCAGCGCGAGCGCGGGCAGGGCGACGATGAAGGTCTTGCCGATCTCGGATGCCGTGGCACGGCGGATTTGGCTCATGTCCTCGCGGCGGTAGCGCCACCACACCAGCATGCACAGCGTGATCGCGAGCACGCCGCCGGGCAGCAGGCCGCCGGTGAACAGCGCCGCGATAGAGACGCCGGTGACCGAGCCGATCGTGATCAGCACGAGGCTCGGCGGAATGGTCTCGGTCTGGGCGCCCGTCGCCGCCAGAAGCGCGACGAGATCGCCTGGCTTGGCGCCGCGCTCTTTCATCTCGGGAAACAGCACGGGCGCCACCGCGGCCATGTCGGCGGCCTTGGCGCCGGAAATGCCGGAGACCAGGTACATGGCGCCGACCAGCACGTAGTGCAGGCCGCCCCTGACATGGCCGAGCAGGCTCGCCAGGAAGGCCACCATGGCCCGCGCCATGCCGGTCATCTCGATCAGGAGCCCGAGGAATACGAACAGCGGCACTGAGAGCAGGATGAGGTGGCTCATGCCCTCGTCCATCCGCCCGATCAGCACCATGACCGGCGTCCGCGTGGTCAGCGCGAGATAGCCGAAGATCGCGAGGCCAAAGCCGAACGCAATGGGAACGCCGGCAAAGACGCAGAAGCCGGCGACACCGACGAAGAAGATGACGAGGTTGAGATTGCCGAGTGGCCGCAGCAACGGCTCCGCCAGCCAGAACAGGCCGATCACGACCGCAATCGACATCGCGGCGGCGGCGACCATCCGGTAGTCGGCCGCGCGCAGCAGCCGCAGCAAGGCAAAGGCCGCCATCAGTCCGATGCCGGCCGGCAGCGCGGCGGCGCGCCACATGTTGGAGATCTGCAGCGCCGGGGTGGTGATGTAGCTTTCTTCATAGGCGTAGTCGCAGGCCGGCCAGACGATCAGGATCAGAAACGCCAGTGCTGCCGAGGTCGCGACCAGATCGAGATAGGCCCGCATCGCAGGCCTCGCGCTGGCGACGACCGCGGTCATGCGCATGTGCTCGGAGCGGCGGAATGCGACCGCCGCGCCCAGCATCGCCAGCCACAGGAACAGGATCGAGGCGAGCTCGTCCGACCAGATCAACGGCCGGTGCAGGCCGTAGCGCGCGACCACGCCGGCAAACAGGATCACGATCTCGGCGACGACCAGGATCGCCGCCGGGATTTCGACGAGGAGACCGAGCGCGCGTTCAAGTGACGCCAGCAGCGATGGTCGGCGAGGGGACTGCAACGTCACCTCGCCCGCCACTTCGATCGCCTCGACCTCGACATGAGCCATGACGGCCCCAACGCGTTACGACAGCTTGCCGACGGCTTTTTCCAGGAGGTCCCAGGCCTGGTCGCCGTACTTGCCCTTCCACTCGGCATAGAAGCCGGCGGTGCGCAGCTTGTCGCGGAACGGCGCCACGGCCGGCTGATTGAAGGTCAGGCCCTTGGCCGCGAGTTCCTGCTGCAGGTTGGCATTGAGCTTGGCGGTATCGGCGCGCTCGTTGACCGCGGCGGCATTGATGTTCTTGGCAACGATGGTGCGCACGTCCTGCGGTAGCTTTTCCCAGGCTCTGCGGTTGGCCAGGAACCAGAAACCGTCCCACATGTGGTTGGTCAGCGAGCAGTACTTCTGCACCTCGTAGAGTTTTGCCGTCGAGATGATCGCCAGCGGGTTCTCCTGGCCCTCGACGATCTTGGTCTGGAGCGCCGAATAGACCTCGCTGAAATTGATCGAGGCGGGCGCCGCGTCGAACGCCTTGAACATCGAGGTCCACAGCGGCGACACCGGAACGCGGATCTTGAAGCCCTTGAGGTCGTCAGGACCGGTGATCGGCTTGGTCGACGACGTGGTCTGGCGGAAGCCGTTGTCCCAGATCTTGTCCATGACCTCGAGACCGGACTTCTTGATCTCGCCGCGGACATGGGCACCGAGATCGCCGTCCATGGCCTTCCAGACCGTGTCGTAGTCCGGGAACGCGAAGCCGATGCCGTTGATGGACGCCGCCGGCACCAGGGTCGACAGGATCAGGCCTGACAGCGTGAAGAACTCGACGCCGCCGGAGCGGATCTGGCTCAGCATGTCGGTATCGGACCCGAGCTGGTTATTCGGGAAGATCTGGAGGTCGAACTTGCCGTTCGTCTCGCTCTTGATCGCCGCCGCCATCTCCTTGGCGCGCACGTTCAGCGGATGGGTGTCGGGCAGGTTATTGGCATATTTGTAGGTGAACTCGGCGCTCTGGGCGCGGGCCACATGGGGCGCACTAAGGCCGCCCAGGACCGCGGTCGCGGCGGAGGCCTTGAGAAGCGTGCGTCGGGAAAAGCGCGTGGAAAGGACCATGGGTCTGCTTCCTCGGAAGGTTTGTTGTTGTTCTGAGATGCAAACCTATACGGACGGTCGGCCTGAAGGTCATCTGCGATCTCGCGAGGGCTCGCTTATTGCAGCCGGACAAGATCACGGCAATACGGGCTTTTGGAAAGATGGGCGCGATTTCAAAATCTGAAAAACAACCCCATGCACAGTAGCCGTCAAGAGTTGGGACGACAGTCGAGGCGCGCACCGAAAGCGGGCTCAAGTGAAGATGCGGTGGCAGGAATTATAGCTAAACAATTGATCTGATTGTATATAAATATATTCCATAATATACCTTATGCGAATTGTGGATATGCCTTGGGGGCTCCGGACCTATCCGGCCGCCGCGGTGCCTGGAACCGCTACTCACCTTCTATCGATCGATCTCTATTACGGCCTAGCGGCCTATGAAGCGGCAGTCGTCGTCCGGGTTTGGACCTTGGCTCCGTCGGCAAGGTCCACGGACGGATTGAGAATGATCTGATCGCCGCGCTTGACCCCGCTGTCGACCTCGAGCTGACGGCCGAGATCGCGCAGCACGTGGATCCTCCTGAAATGCACGACTCCATTCTCGACCACGGCGACTTGCGTCCCCTTGGCATTGAAGATCACTGCATCGGCCGAGATTTGGAAGCTTGGCGTCCGGCGTGGGATGCGGAGCTCTACGGTGCAGTAGATCCCCGACGTGAGCGCCGCATCGGGATTCGGGATGTCGACCTCCGTCAGCAGCGTCCGCGAGCCGGGCTGGAGTGCATCCGCTATCCGGGTCACGGTGCCTGGAAAGGTCCGGTCCGGGATCTCGGGTATGTGGACGACCGCGGCAATGCCAGGCTTGAGGCCGAATGCGGCGTCCTGCGGCACGAACACCTGGGTACGGATGACGTTGCCCTGCTGGAGCGTGAACATGAACGTGCCCGAGGTGGCATCGGCCTGGACCAGGCTGCCGACGTCGACATTGCGCTGGGTGATGACGCCGTCGAATGGAGCCGCCACGCGCTGATACAGCTTCTGCTGGCGGAGCACCTGCAACTGCGCCTCCTCGGCCGTGATGTTGGCCTGCGCCACCGATACCGCGGCCTCCTGGGCCTTCAGAGTCTGCTCGTCGATGGTGCCCTGCTGCGCGGTCAGCCAGCCCTTGTCGACCAGCGGCCGATCGCGGTCCCACGTGACCTTGGCGAGCTCCCGGTTCGCCTGCGCCTGCTGGTACGACCAATTGAGCTGGGCGAGTGTCGCCTGCGCCTGGGCGATCTGGTGATCGAGCTCGGGGGCCTCGATCTCGGCGAGCAACTGCCCTGCCTTGACGTGGTCGCCGATATCGACGGCGCGGATGGCGATATAACCGCTGGCGCGGGCGAAGATGTTGGCGCTCGCAAATGCGGAGGTCGTCGCCGGCAGCTCGACGACCTCGACATTATCGGCGGGCTCGACGGCGGCCACACGGACTTGCGGAACAAAATCTCGTTGCTGCTCGGCTGTCGCTAGTACCTGGCGGTGCTCGGCATGTTGGCGCCAAGCGCCCGCCGCCAGCAGCGCGCCGGAAATGAGGATCAGGCTGAAGGCGGCGAGGCGCCCTCCCCGACGAGCCCGCCGTCGAGGCGTGATGTCCGGGTTCCGATCGGGTTCGGTCACGCGCTCGGGCTCGATTGGTCCGTTGAAGTTCATTCCACCACCTCGTCGAATACCCCGTGATGTGTCCTGCCGTCATTGCGCTTGCGAAGAACCGCGAACAGGTAGGGCACGACCAGCAACGTGGTCGGCGTTGCGAACAGCAGCCCCCCGATGACGGCGCGGGCCAGCGCGGCGTTCTGTTCCTCGCCGGCCGCGCCGATCGCCATCGGGATCATGCCGACGATCATCGCGGCCGCGGTCATCAGAACCGGCCGGATTCGGGTATGGCCGGCCTCGACCGCGGCTTCAAAGGCGGTCTTGCCTGCGAGCTGCTGCTCGCGGGCAAAGGTCACGAGCAGGATCGAGTTCGCCGAGGCGACGCCGACCGCCATGATCGCGCCCATCAGCGACGGCACATTGAGTGTCGTGCCGGTAATGAACAGCATGGTCAGGATGCCGCAGAGCGTGGCCGGCAAGGCCAGAATGACGACAAAGGGATCGCCGAAATTCTGGTAATTCACGACCATGAGCAGATAGACGAGCACGGCGGCGAACAGCAGTCCTGTGCCGAGGTTGATGAAGGCACTGTTCATGCTCTGGATCTGGCCGGTGACCTGGATCGTGTTGCCGGGCTTGAGCTGCTTCTGAACATCGGCCGTGACTTTGGTGATGTCGCTCGCCACGCTGCCGAGATCGCGATCCTGGACGCTGGCATAGACCTCGTATACCGGCTGCACATTGGCCTGGTTGGCGTTGGTCGGGATCGTGCCGCGCTGGAACGTGGCGACGTTGCTCAGCAGGCCGGGAATGGGCGTGTCAGTCTGCGGTGACGCCAGCGACGTCGATACCGGGGTGTTGGCGAGATCGTTGAGCGATGATATCTCCCGCTCGGGCGTCTGCACTGCGAAGTAATAGGGAATGCCGGACGTGGGGTCAGTCCAGAAATTCGGCATCACCTGCTCCGAAGAGCTCAGGCTGACGTTGAGGTTGCTCGCGATCGTATCGGCATTGAGCCCCAGCTGCGCTGCGCGGGTGCGGTCGATATTCGCGTAAAAGGCCGGTGCGTTGACCTCCTGCTGGAGATGGACGTCGGCGATTCCCGGAATCGCGGCGATACGCCGGCGCAACTCGTTGGCGACCTTCAGGTTGTTCGCCTTGTCGTAGCCCACGGTTCGCACGTCGATCTGGGCCGGCAGCCCGAAATTGAGGATCTGGGTGACGATGTCGGCCGCCTGGAAGTAAAAAGTGTCTTCCGGAAACGCAGCCGGCAGGGCTTCGCGCAGCTTGCGCACGTAGTCGGCCGTTGGCCGGTGGCCTTCCTTCAGCGAAACCAGGATGACGCCATCATTGACGCCGATGGTCGAACCGTCGCTGAACGCCAGGTTATAGGAGCGCGCCGGCAGGCCGATATTGTCGACGATGAGGGCCCGATCCTTCTCCGGAACGATCTCGCGGATCTTGTCCTCGACCTGCTGAAAGATCGCCTCGGTGTTCTCGATCCGGCTTCCGGCCGGCGCGCGCACATGGAGCTGGATCTGTCCCCCGTCGATGACCGGGAAGAAGTCGCGGCCGACCATGGGGAACAGCACGAGGCCGAGTGCCAGAACGGCGACCATGCCGGCAGGAATGATGAAGCGATGCTCGATCAACCTAGTCAGGGTATGCGAATAGGCATGGCGCATCGCCTCGAAATGTCGCTCGAAGGCCGCATGAAAGCGCGCGAAGGGACCGCGCGGACCGCGCGGCGCAGCATCGGTCTCGCCGTGGTGCTCGCCCTTGAGCAGGAGACCGATGATGATCGGCGTCAATGTCCGCGACAACCCGTATGACGCCAGCATCGCGAAGACCACCGCAAGGCCGAGCGGCGTGAACAGATATTTGGCCGGCCCTTCCAGGAAGACGACCGACGTGAAGACGCAGCTGATCGCCAGTGTCGAGACGAGCGTGGGTATGGCGATGCCGGCCGCGCCGTGCAGCGTTGCCTGCGACAGAGGCTGTCCCTCCTCCGTGAGCAGGCGATGGGTGTTCTCGATCGTGACCGTGGAATCGTCGACCAGGATACCGACGGCCAGCGCCAGTCCCCCCAGCGTCATCGTATTGAGGGTCTCCCCGAGGAAGTGGAGCACGATCAGCGATGTGAGGATCGATAGCGGAATCGAGATCATCACCACGAGCGTCGAGCGCCATGATCCAAGGAACAGCAGGATCATCAGCGCTGTCAGCGCGGCTGCGATGGCGCCCTCGCGCAGCACGCCTTCCACCGATTGCTTGACGAACACCGACTGATCGAACAGTTCGTCGATACGCATGCCCGGAGGTGCGGCGGCGCGTGCGGATTCGAGCGCCTTGTGAACCGCGTTGACCACGCTAAGCGTCGAGGCGTTGCCGTTCTTGATGATGCTGAGCAGCACCGAACGGCGGCCGTTCTGGCGCACGACATTCTGCTGCACCAGCCAGCCATCATGAACCTGCCCGACGTCCCTGACAAAAATTGTGGCGCCGTTGACGACCTTGATCGGGATGTTGTTGAGGTCCTTGATTGATGGCGGCGTCGCATTGGTCCGGACGACATATTGCTTGTCACCCATCTTTGCGGTGCCTGCCGGCAGCGTCAGGTTCTGGGCGTTGACCGCATTGACGACGTCGAGCGGCGTCAGCCCCTTGGCGACCAGCTTGGCTGGATCGAGATCGACCATGATCTGGCGGTATTTTCCGCCCGAAGGCGTCGGCAGCGTGATGCCCGGAATGGGCGCCAGTTGCTGACGGATGCGATAGATGCCGTAGTCGTAGAGCTGCTGCTCGCTCAACGTATCGGAGCTCAGACTGACCTGGAGCACGGGCACGCTCGAGGCGTTGAACTGCACGACGACCGGCGCCTGGATGCCGGGCGGCATCAGTGCGCGGATGGCGTTGGTTGCGGAGACGATCTGCGAAATGGCGAGGTCGAGATTGACGTCGGGTTGGAAGTAGATCTTCTGCACCGACAGGCCAGCCATGGTCTGTGCCTCGATGTTCCTGATGCCGTTGACGTTCGAACTGATCGAGTACTGGCTGTAGGTGGTGACGCGTTGCTCCATTTCCGGCGTGCTAAGGCCGGTATAACTCCAGATCACGGTCACGACCGGGATGTCGATATCCGGAAAGATGTCGGTCGGCATCGCGAATAAGGTGACTGCGCCGAGGAACAGGATCAGCGCGGCGACCACGTAGAAGGTGTGGGGAAATCGCAAGGCGAAACGAACGATACCCATCGAGCACTCCTCGCCACGTTGCGGCCGCTTGCGGCCACCACGGCTGTCCAGATCAGCGTTGACGCATTGCACGCGGCATGTTGCCCGTGCGGCCCACCTCGTGCGCTCCTGGATGGTTCTTGGCCTTGAGGGTCGACGATGAACCCCGCTCACACTCCCGGCTTCGCGCGTCCGGAATTGCAGTCGAGAGCAAACATGGCAGCAGGAGATCAGAAGTGAATGCCGTGTGGTGTTAATTCACGGCAATGATGCGCGCTATTCGACCACAAATCGGTGAGCGCCCTCGCACGGAATCTCAAGACCATGCGAGCCGCGTGGCGAGGCGCAGACGGCTAGGAGGTCCAGCGGCCTTGATAGGCGATGCGGCGCCCAGGCTTGCTCCGCGCGTTAGCGCAGCGGCAATAGGTCGAGCTGAATCTGTGTTTTCCATCTGCGTCCAGACCTTCTCGCAGGTCGGGACCGGGGCCGTCGTCACGGCCTCGCTTGCCGCGAGGAAATAGACCTTCTCGCCCTGGATCGCGACGACGTCGATTTCATCCGGTGGGCCCTTGAGGTCGCCATTGCCACGCACGCCGAGTACGGCGGCTGCGATGCTTGTTAGTCTGCCCGGATGGGCCGCCTCTGGATCGACTTGCCGTTCGTTTCCGCAAGGATCAATCCCCGTCCCCCTCCGGGCCTTTGCCGCGCTGCAGGCGAACGACGTTGACCTCCGACGTTCCTGGCACGGCGCGAACGGCCGCAGCAATGGTCGGGATGTCTTGGCCCTCGCCGGCGACAATCTCAAACGCGTAGGTCGTGCCGCGATCAGCCGTGTGCCGCAAAGACACGGAATTGACGTGTTCGGCAACGCGTCTCAGGGCGGTTTCGTACTGTGCGAATGCATCTTCGGCGCCCATGGCCTTGACGCGCAGCGAGGGCGCGCGGGGGGTGCCGAACTTTATGCGCTCCAAGACGATCAGGAGGATCAGCACGAACACGCATCCGCCTGCGGTCAGAACGAACTGGCCGCCTCCGATGCCAACGCCCGTCACGATCGATATGAAGACGAAGGTGAACTCTCGCGTGTCGCGGACGATCGTTCGGAATCGGATGAGGCCAAGAAGGCCGATCAACGCGAAGGCGAACCCCTCGCCCATGGCCCGGTTGGCGTTGTCGAACGCCGTGGCCGAGCGGATCGTGTGCATCACCAACGCTGTCAGCGGTACAATGACGACGCAGGCGTGAACGAACGAGGCCGAGAGCAACATCCCGCGGTAACCGCGCGCGTAAGCGAAGCCGATCAGCAGACCAAGCGCGATTGACAGGACCGTGGCGGCGAGAACGTACTCGATCTGTGGTGTCATCGCCGCTTGTGCTCCCAAATCGACGGCCATCGATTGCAATATCGGGGACGATTGTTCTTTAGAGAAACTAGCGATAAAGTTGTGAGGCGAAAGACTCTATTATAGGGCGTGCAGGAGCCCTGCGTCGATGCCGCGCTGGCTGATCTGGCAGCACCGGGCTTTGGTAGTTGTTCGAGCGTGATTTCGTCGTGAAATTGGTCTTCACCTGGCCGACGTCACCCGTCGGGCCCGGCCCAAGCTCTAGCGCAGCGGCAGCAGATCGAGCTGGCTCTGCGCCTTCTTGATGGCAGCCGCGAACCAGCTCTGGCTTGGCGCCTCCTGGGCAAAGCACTTGGTGTAGGCGTCCATCGCCTGGTCTTCGCGGGCCATGGCGTCCTGCGGGACCTTCCTGGCCATCATCTGCTTCCAGACCATCTCGCAGACCGGGATCTCGGCCGTCTTCACCGCGTCGGCTGCGGCAAGGTAGAAGACCTTGGCGTCCTGGATCGCAACCACGCCAATCTCGCCCGGCGGCCCCTTGAGCCCGCCATTGCCACGCACGCCGAGCACAGCGACCGCGGCGCTCGCGCCGGCGGGCCTGGTGATCGGCAGCTCCGCATATCTGGCGAAAGCGGCGTCCTGAATGGCGTAATAGTAGAAGCGGTCCGACCTGAGTGCCGCGCCGATCTCCTGTGGCATGCCGTCCTCGCGGTGCTCGGCAAGCCAGTGCTTGAACAGCCCGGTCGTGGTCACCACGACTTGCGTCTTGTAGCCTTCCGACGCGAAGCTGAGCCCGTCGAGATGACCGAAGCCGATGTCTCCCATGAACAGCGTGTCGACATTCGACTTGCCGTCGGCAGGAAGCCCCTTGATCGCGACCGGGCCCACCAGCGTGCGCAGCGCGACGGCGAGCTCCCTGAGCGCCGCGTCATGCTGCTTCGAGGTCTCTTCGCTCTCCTTGGCCTTCGAGAATTTGACGATGTAGCGGTCGCGCAGGTCGAGATAGTGCTGCTCGGGCGTGGCCGCATGTGCGCAGGACCCGAAGACGAGCAGGCAGAGCAAGGCACGGGATTTCATGCGATTTCCGTAGACTTGAGGTAATCTCGGTTTTGTGTCCGCGCCTCGACGCAAGGTTCATCGGCTGCACGCCTGCGGCCGTAGCAACGATGTCACTGCCGCGTTTCGAGGGCATGGACATGGCAGTCGTAGGCGCGAGACGCGTACCAAAAGATCCCGTCCCGCCTGCTTCGCTCACGAGTCAATGTATTTGTCAGTTTTCCGATTGCGAACTTTGAATTCGCACGGATCTTGGGCTGACCAGAACCTTCGTTGCCTCGTTGGATTTGCAGATTGCGTTTCCTACACGGAACGCCAATCAGGCGCGCGCCCAGCGCGGCTCCCAACGTTCGAGCTGGGGCTCCGGTCCGGGAGCACAAATCGATAGCCGCTGCAGGACCCTCCGCATACCCCGTAGAAGCGTCCGTTAAACTTTGCGGGCGCTCCATGTTCCGCTGCACCTGGCCGAGCCAGAATAGCCGCTCCATGATCCCACTCCGTGCGTCGGCTGCAATCGCCCCCTACCCGTGGCGTGCTTGTCCTGTACCGTGACCGATGCACGTACTGCGCCGCTCGGCGAAACCCTTCCATGGAATCTCACCAGATTCGGATGAGTAATGTTGCCGTTCAAGATATTCACATCGAACTCATAGTTCGGATCGCATGAACCTGCCCGGGTCTGAAACGTCAAATGCCATGCGCCGTCAAAGGCCCGCATCGGATAGGCGCGGGCCTCCACGTAGGCAGGGCCTGCAACGAGAACGAGAATGCCTGCCGTCAGGCCGGCGACTGCTCGCATCATATTCCTACCCCGCAATCCGCCGTATGATCTGGTGATTAGACATGCTTCCAGCTTGCGCCGATTATTCGTCGTTCGGCCCAGAAGAGGTCTCGGGCTCGAGCAGCTTCAACGCGGTATCGATCTTGGCGAGCAGCGCCTGGATCTCGGCGCGTTCGTTCGGCCCTGGATTGGCCTCGAGCCGTACCAGGAGCTGTCGCCTCTCGCCGAGTAGCTTCGCAACGGCGGACATCTCACGATCCCAATCGTTTCGAAAGGGCCGCCTCGAGAGCGGCCCTTTTTTCTCGCTTACCAGCTCCGGGTGCCGAAGCTGAAGCCGATGCTCGGACCGCCGCCGTAGTAGCCGTAGCCGCGATCATAGTACCGCGGACCGCCATAGTATCCGTAGCTGCGACGCACCACATAGCCATCGTCGCCGCCGTAATAGCGCTGGACGTAGCGGGGACCGCGGGTTCGGAAACAACGACCGTACTCGTTACAAACCAGTCGCACCTCCTCGATGCCGGAAGCCTCGATCGAGCCGACGGCTGTAGGACTGATCGGAGCTGCAAGGGCCGCCGAGCCGGCAACGGTGGCTGCCAGAAGTCCCAATGCCATAGTTTTCATCTTGTCTCTCCTCCTCTGTGATGATTCTATGATGCGCCGCTCATGCGGTTCGACAATGTCGGTACGGCTGTCCGGGTTGATGTACCGGTACTCCCGCAGACCCGGCGCCTCCCGATAGACGTCCTCTGGGAATGCGTCGATCTCCACGCCTTCCGTTCGCCAGTCCGGATCTCCTGCGGACTGTGCTCCCGGTGGTGCGCTGCTCGCGTTCGACCGGGCGCGCCCTCGCATGCTTGCGGATCACCTCGCGGTCGCGTCACTGAAGGTCGTCTTGCGCTGTTCGGTACGCAATGGCGCTGACGCAGTCTAACGGCCCGAATACGGCGGGACGGCCACGATCTTGTAGCTCGAAGCCTCCACAATCACGATGTCGAACGCGAACAACACCCATACGGGCCGCCAGTTCCAATTTGGGATAATTTGGCAATCCGGCGCACCAGACGGTTGGCACTATCCGAATTGTGGTTTCGCGCTGCGACGGCTTGCAGTCATTTTTATAAGCGGAACTTAGTGCACGAGCATTCGGTGCGATCCACGTAAAGAACTGGCCCGATCGCGTCACGCGAGCAACCTACCACCGACGAGGATGAGCCCCGCTCTGCAGCGGGGCTCATCCTGCGCGTGCTACTTGGTGGTCGGACCCTGACCGGAATTCTGCGCCGGGGTCTGCGCGCCCTGCCCCGAGCTTGAGGATGGTGCGTTGTTACTCTGGCTCGGCTGACTGGACGGCGCGTTCTGCGTCGCGTTCGGTTGGCTGTTGCTCTGGCCGACGGTGGACTGGTTCTGCGGAGCAGCCTGGCCCGTCGTGTTCTGCTGAGCAGGGGTTTGCTGCTGGGCAGACGGCTGCTGCGTATCAGTCTGGCCGGTTGTCGATTGGTTCTGCGACGGGTTCGTCTGCCCCGTCGTTTGCCCGGTTGTGCCCTGCTGCGAAGGCTGCGTGCCTGACTGGCCGACGGTGGAGCCTTGCGCAGCACCCTGCCCGATTCTGTTCGACAGGCCCAGAGCCGCTACGGTGCGCGTATCAATGCTACCGCTGGTCTGGAAGCCTTGCTGACGCTGGAACGTAATCAGCGCTTCTCGGGTACGGGACCCCAGCACGCCGTCAGCCGCGCCAACCAGCAAGCCCCGATCGATCAGCACCTGCTGTACCTCTCGGATCTCTTGCGGGCTCAGGTCCATTGCCGCGAAGCTGTTGCTGCTGGAGCGACGCGCGAAGTGCGTCCGCGGCCCGACCGGCACGATGTCGACCACGCGGCGGCTGCGATCGAGGAACACGATCTCGTCGTCGACCACGAAGAAGCTGTCGTCGCGATAGTACGGGAACACGTCGATCAGCGCGGGATAGGCGGACACCGAAACGAAGCCGACGCCGGTCGGCACGATCACGCCCGGACTGACAGAGAAGTTGATGCTGTTGACGTTCACACGCGGCACATTGTTCGCCGACAGCACCGATTGCTGAATCGTGCTCTGCTGCTGCGCCGTCACGGTGCGCCCGGCCTCAGTCTGGACCGCGGCATTCTGCTGATCTTGAGCGGCTGCACCAGTCTGCTGGGCCTGGCTCTGAATCGGTTGGCCCTGAGTAGCCTGGCCTTGCGTCGACTGACCCTGCGTTGTTCCAGGCTGCTGCTGGGCCGAGGTGCCTGTGGTACCTTGACCCGCCTTGGTGTTCTGGCCGGTTGTTGCGTGCGGCCCCTTGGCCTGTCCGGTGGTGGTGCCCTGCGTCTGGTTTGTAGCGCCGGCGCGGTTCTGCGGCGCCTGCTGGCCTTGCTTGCTTAGGCTATCAGAGCGGCCTGTGCGCTCCTGCCGGCTCGGGCTCTGGCCCACCGTCTGATTTCGCTCGGCCTGACCGCGCTGGGATTGCCGTTCGCTCCGCTCTTCGGCGCGCCCGCTCTCTCGGGCCTGCCCTGTCGTTTGCCCTTGCAGATTCTGTCCGCGCTGGGCTTCGCCACGCCCCATCTGCCGCTCGCTCTGACCTTCAGCCCGACCGCCGTCTCGCAGCCCTTGGCCACGGCCTTCGGTCAGCACTTCACTGCGTCCGGCGCCCGAAGGACTTCCGTGCATTTCGCCGCCGGAGCGTCCTGCCGACGGGCCGGACGACATTCCGTGTTCGCCGCCACCAGTTCCGGCCCCGAGGCCGGCACCTCCGCCCGCGCCGCCGCCTTCCCGCATGCCTTGGGCGGAAGCCAGGCTAACGCCGGCCAACAGCACAGCCGTGGTCAGAAGAAACCTGCTTTTCACGATCTTGCTTTGCATCACTAAACTCCTCAGCTCCGCGTTTTCTCTTGCGAAGCTTGACGCCGACTGCCGGTTTTTCCGCAAAGGGCGCCAAGCTTGAAAGAGATCACGCTGCGCGGATCCATTCGTTTACCTGCCTTCCGAGGAAACAGCCGAGCCTCCGACCCGTTCCGAGACGACTTTCGGCGCGACGTTCTCGCGCCCGCCCTGGGAACCAATTGCTCCTTCTTTCCGCTCCGTAAGGGCTGCGGTGCTGGCGGTCGACGGCCGGTCGTTGGGAGCCGTTGCACCATTACATTACGTCGTGCAGGGCCTGCGATGCCGCACCCTACTCTGCCGGCGTGAGCTGCTGCCGCCGAGGCGCGGCGCAGCACTGGCAGCAAGGCGAGCTGCTGTCGTTGGACTCCGGCGGCGATGGCGTTGGGCAATCTCAAGGGGTCATGCGCAGGCCGTGTGTCGTGGCAGGGCGAGACGAGACTGTGCCCTTCGCGCGCGACGCACGGCGAGCAATCGCAGTACCACTCAATAGCTTCTGCCCGGGCCAGACGAGCCGCGCGAACCTCGCGCGCCGCGGAAGTAACGGCACCACCCGTCCGGGCTGATAGGTCCGGCAACGATCTCGCAGCTGCCGGGGGGCCGGAAATGCGCACAAACCCCGCAGCGCTGGGCTCCGTTTGGTTGATACTGATACTGCGCGACCTCTTTCGGGATAGGCCTGCGTGCGCGCGCATAGGCACCCGTGGCGGATCCTGCCGTGCCGTGGGCCCACGCCGGAGCCGCAGCCGCGCCCGCAAGCGCTGCGCCGCAGAGCGATTTTGCGATGAAGCCGCGACGAGATAGACCTTTATCGGGCTTGTTGCGAGAGGAAGCGCTTGCACTTACCGGCTTGGATTGATCACTCATCAGTTGCCTCCTGGCGGTACCGCCTTCGGCAAGTGGGATTTCCCTGCAACTCACAAAACCGTCCCGGAATGTTCTTGGTTCCTAAATTTCCTCAGGGGACCGCAATCGCAGCGCGGCGCGTGACTCCGGACGCGCGCCGCGGATTCACACCGAGGCTCGCTTTCGCGGCAAGGTTCATCCGAAGACCGGACGAGCGCCCTACTCTGCCGGCGTGAGTTGCTGCCGGGTCAGGCGCATCGCGGCGGTCTCGCGCACGCGAACACGGGCGCGGCGCTTGCGCCACCAGATCACGACGCCGGTCACCGAGAGCGCGGCGACTACGAGGCCCATCACCGAGATCAGGATGCGCCCGAACAGTCCGACGATACGGCCCGAATGCAGCGGGAATTGCGCCTGCACGAAGATGTCGGCAGCGGTGCCGACCCAGGGCAGCCGCTCGCCGATCGGGCGGCCGTCCTCGCTGTCGTAATAGAGCTGCGCCGGGCCGACGCCGCCGGCGCCGTGGTCGTCGCCGGGATGGAAGAAGGCGGCGGCATAGACGCCATGGGCCGGGCCGTAATTGATCGAACCGACCGGGGTGGTCCACCCGCGCGCCTTGCCATCGGCGGCGGCGCGCGTCGCGATGTCGGCGAACGTCACCTTGGGCTCGATGGGATCGTCGAGATCCCGATACGGCCGCTGCTCATAGGGCGTCGGCGTGTAATTCGACACCATCTTCATCAGCGGTGAGAACACCTCGAAATAGAGGTTCAGCGAGAACGCCGTGAAGGCGATGATGAACAGCACGCCCCAGGTCCAGAGGCTGAAGGCGCGGTGAATGTCGAAATTGATCCGGTAGGCGCTGCCCGAGGTCTTGATGGTCCAGGCCGGCGCCCAGCGCGCCCAGAAGCCACGCTCGAGCTGGCGTGCGACTTCAGGCGCCCGCGCGGCCTTGGCGCGCCGGCGCGAGGGCAGCGTCAGATAGAACCCGACGAAGCAATCGATGGTCCAGATGATGGCGATGATGCCGAGCACGCGCATGCCCCAGCGGTCGCTGCCCCAGAACTCCGGGATGTGCATCGTGTAGTGCAGCTTGTAGAGAAACGAGACGAAGTTCTCGCGCGTGACGGGCCACACCGCGCCCCAATAGCGCCGGCCGAGCTCCGCACCGGTATTGGGATCGAGGAAAACCTGATTGTAGTCGAGCGGGTAACGCTTGCCGGTTGCGGGATCGATCCGCGGCATGACGAAGAACCAGAGCGAGTGGCCCTGCTCCGGCGTCATGAAGAGATAAACGACGCGCGCGCGGGGATCGCGCTGCTCGATCATCTTGGCGAGCTCGATCGAGGGAATCGCCGGGCCTTTGCTGCTGACGTCGAACAGATGGCTGTTCAGGACGTCGTCGATCTCGTGGTCCCAGGAGATGATCGCGCCGGTGACGCCGGAGAAGAACAGGAATCCCGCCGTGAGCAGTCCCGCCCAGCGATGCAGCCTGCCGAATATCGCTCTCATCGTCTTCCACTCTCATCCAGCGGGTCCAGCCCCCCAGCGCCGGACCATCTTCACATCGAACTCACCAGCGATAGGTCAGCTTGCCGATCGCCTTGCGTCCCTCGGCATAGAAGCAGCCCGCCAGGCTGTAGCACGCAGCGACATAGCGCGTGTCGGCAAGGTTTGTCACGTTCAGCGACAGCCGCCAATTGTCATGGGTGTAGGCCAAAAGCGCATCCAGCACGGTCGAGGCGCCCACCTTGAAGGTGTTGGCGTCATCGCCCCAGGTCGCGCCGACATAGCGGATGCCGCCGCCGAACTGCAGGCCCGCGAGCGGCCCGTTCTGCAGCGTATAGTCGCTCCACAGCGAGGCGCGGTTGAGCGGCACGGTGACCGGCGCCTTGCCGACATTGACCGGATCCTGCGTGACCATGGCGTCGACATAGGCATAGGCCGCGCGCAGGTTCCAGCCGTCGGCGAGCGACATCGTGCCTTCGAGCTCGATGCCGCGCGACTTCACCTGCCCGGTCTGTTCGGCATAGGTGGCTGCAGGCACGTAGGTGACGACGTTGTCGCGCGTCAGGTCGAACGCGGCGAAGGTGAACAGCGCGTTCCAGCCGAGCGGCTGGTACTTGACGCCGACCTCGTACTGGACGCCGGTCTCGGGATTGAGCATCTGTCCGCCAAAACCGGTCGCGAGCACCGGCAGGAACGATTCCGAGTAGCTGAAATAGGGCGCGATGCCGTTGTCGAAATTGTACATGACGGCGGCTCGGCCGGTGAAGGCCGAAGCGTCCTTCGCGACCGTCGTGTTGGCGATACCGTTGTCGACCTGCGTCGTCACGAAATCCTGACGGCCGCCGAGCTGGAACGAGAGCCGGCCGAGCTTGATCTGATCCTGCGCATAGAGACCCACCTGCGACTGCTTGACGCCGGTGTTGTCGCTCATGGCGCCGATGGTCCAGTCGTAGCTGTAGACTGGATTGAAGACGTTGATCTCGGGCGCCGACGTCGTGACGCCGAAGGCGATGTCACGGAAGGACGTGTTGCGGTAGTCGACGCCAACCAGCGTGGTGTGGCTGAGGATGCCGGTGTTGAACTTGCCCTGGAGCTGATTGTCCACGGCGAAGGAGTTGATGTAGGAGTTGCTGTAGCTGCCATAGCGCGCGAGCTGCCCAGCGGCTTCGTCAGTATAGCCGCCGCCGTAGAACACTTTTTCCTCGTTGTGCTGATAGGCGTAGCGCAGGTTCTGCCGGAACGTGATGTTGTCAGTGAAGTTGTGCGAGAGCTGGTAGCCGGCGGTCGCGATCTCGGTGTTGAACGCGTTGAAGCTCGGCACGCCGGCGAAGAACGAGACCGGAATGGTGCGGCCGTTGTTCGGCCACACCGTGCCCGAGGCCGGCAGGAACTGGAGGCCCCACCCTGCCCGATCGCGCTGATAATTGGCGAGCAAGGTGATGGTGGTGTCCTCGTTCGGCTTGAAGGTGACGGCGGGCGCGATGAAGACGCGGTTGTCCTTGGTGAAGTCGACCTGAGTCTGGCCGTCACGCACGACGCCGGTCAGGCGCCACAGCACCGTGCCTTCCTTGTTGGCGGGGCCGCCCATGTCGAACTGGCCCTGATAGCGGTTGAAACTGCCGCCGGAGATCGACACCTCGCCGAACTGCTGCGCCGTCGGCAGCTTGGTCACGTAGTTGAGGATGCCGCCGGTGCCGCTGCCGCCATACATCGCGGAGGACGGCCCCTTGAGAACCTCGATGCGCTCGGCACCATAGGGATCGAGGCCGTTGAAATGCACGTAGTTGCTGGACGGAATCCGCAAGCCGTCGACGTAGAGACCCGGCATGGTCATGTCGAAGCCGCGGATCTGGAGGCCGCCGAAGCGGGTGTCCGAGCCGCCATTGACGTCGCCGCTGACCCCGGCGGTGTAGCGCAGGGCCTCGCCGATCGAGACCGCGCCCTGGTTCCTGATCTGATCGGTGGTGATGACGGACACCGACTGCGGCGTCTCGATCAGCGGCGTATCGGTCTTGGTGGCGGTGCCGCTCCGCGTCGCGACGAAACCGCGCACCGGACCATTGGCGCGTTCGCCCGTGGCACCATTCGATGATGCCGACCGGGTTGGCGCAGCCTGCTGCGCCGGAGCGCGACGATTGGCGCGTGCGGTGCGTGTCGCCACCGCCCTTCGCGACGAAGCAATCGCCGCCGGACGGGCGCGCTGCGCCGGCGCTTCGACGGTGACTGCGGGAATTTGCGTCTGCGCCTCCACGGAACGGAAGGGAACGACGAGGGAGAATGTGCTGACCGCCCCGAGGAAAAGCACCTGAATCTGTCGACGACGCGTGTCGCCACGCGAAGAAAGTTGGAAGTCGGTCACGTCTTTCGAGGCCCCACGCACTGCCGGCTTCGCCGGTATCGTTTTTGATGCCCCGCCCTAACTCAAGCGGTTTTCGAGTGCGATAGGAACGCCGTTAGAATCTCTCCAGACGTGCGCGCAGCACCTGCGGCGAATGCGCTCAGGCGTGCTTCGGAGTTTGGAATGTTTCCAGACAGGCAGAATTCAGAATCCGCCTGTTCGCAACATCTGGAAACGGTTCAGCGATGCCGCAGCCGTCGGTTGACCCGGCGCGCCAGATAATCGCCGGCGCTCTGCACGAGCTGCACCAGCGCGATCAGCACGACCACGACGGCCAGCATCATCTCCGGCATGAAGCGCTGATAGCCGTAGCGGATGCCGAGGTCGCCAAGGCCGCCGCCGCCGACGGCACCGACCATGGCGGAGTAGCCGAGCAGGCTGACCACCGCGAGCGTCAGCGCCAGCAGCAGGCCGGGCAGCGCCTCGGGGATCAGGACCTTGAACACGATCTGAAGCGGCGAAGCGCCAAACGAGGACGCGGTCTCGATCAGCCCGCCGTCGACCTCGCGAATCGCAGCTTCGACCAGACGCGCGATGAACGGCGTCGATGCGATGGTCAGCGGCACGATGGCGGCGGTCGAGCCGATCGAGGTGCCCGCGACGAGGCGCGTGAACGGGATGATGGCGACGACCAGGATGATGAAGGGCGTCGACCGCGTCGCATTGACGACGATGCCGAGCACGCGATTGACGAGGGGTGATGCGAACAGCTCGCCCTTGCGGCTGGTGGCGAGGAAGACGCCGAGCGGCAGGCCGAAGGCGGTGCCGAGCAGCGCCGCAATGCCGACCATGTACAGGCTCTCGCCGGTGGCCTGGATGATCAGATTGATGAGTTCAGGCGACATAGCCGAGACGCTCCGCCGAGAATTGATATTGAGAGATCCAGGCGAGCGTCCGCGGCACCGCGTCCTCGCCGCCTGGAATTCCGAGCGTCAGCGAGCCCACGTGCTGGCCGCCGATCTCGTCGATGCGGGCCGACAACAGCGCGACGTCGAGGGCGAGCTCGCGGGCGAGCCGCGCCACCACGGTGTCGCCGGCCCCTGCCCCGCGCACCTGGACCCGGATCACGGCTTGCCCGCCAGCAGGCCGCTCCGAAACGATCCGGCTCGCCAGCGACACCGGCAGGCTGTCGCCGATCACCTCGGCCAGGAAGGACTGCGTGATCGGATGTTTTGGATGCGTGAAGATGTCGGCGACGTGGCCACGCTCGATGACGCGGCCGGCATCGAGCACCACGACTTCTTTGGCGAGCTGGCGCACCACGGACATTTCGTGGGTGATCAGCACGATGGTCACCCCTAACTCGCGGTTGATGTTCGCGAGCAGGTCGAGGATCGCGCGCGTGGTCTGCGGATCGAGCGCCGAGGTCGCTTCGTCCGACAGCAGCACGCTCGGCCGCGTCGCCAACGCCCGCGCGATGCCGACGCGCTGCTTCTGGCCGCCGGAGAGTTCGGAAGGGTAGCGGTCGTGCTTGTCGGCGATGCCGACCAGCGCGAGCAGCTCGGTGACGCGGGCCTTGATGTCGGCCTTGGTCCAGCCGGCGATTTCCAGCGGCAGCGCAATATTGTCGGCCGCCGTGCGCGACGACAGCAGGTTGAAGTGCTGGAAGATCATGCCGATCGAGCGCTGCGCCAGCCGCAGCTCGCGGCCAGTCAGGGCCGAGATGTCTCTGTTGTCTACGACCACGCGGCCTGTGGTCGGCTTCTCCAGCCCGTTGATCAGCCGCACCAGGCTCGACTTGCCAGCGCCGGAGCGGCCGATCACGCCGGTGATGGAACCGCGCGGAATCGCAAAGTCGATGTTTTGCAGCGCGTTGACGCCGGGCTTGCCGCGATAGGCGGGATAGGTCTTCGAGATGCCGGCGAAGCGGACCATCGCATCCGGCTCGGTTGCGGCAGGGGAAATCGCTTCAGGCGGCGCAATCGGCTGTCCGACGGCAAGCGATTGGTGAGCATTCATAGAGCAAGCCTTCATGCACGATAGTTCACTCGCCAGCCCGACAGGGCAAACGAGAGTCGGGTCGCATCAGCGACTGGGATTGAAGCAGCAGCAAACCGCCTTGGGGAACGCGCTGCACCGCAGCACGTAGCATCGGCTTTTCCAGTCTTTCTTGCAATTTCAGATATTTGCGAAGACTTGGACGAAGTTTTCCCGATCGCCCCCAGGCTAAGAAAATTCATCTGCAGGATATCCGACAGCGCCGTAGGCTACCGCCCCCGGAACCGCGGCTTGCGGCGGGCCAGGAATGCCTCGATACCCTCCTTGTGGTCCTCGGTGAAGCTCGCGAGCGCGAACTGATCGACATCCATGTGACTCGCAAGATCGTCCAGCGCGTGCGCGAGCCGGTTGACGGTCAGCTTGGTCATTGCGACCGAAAGCGGCGGCTGCGCGGCGACCTTGCGGGCAAGCTCCATGGCGGCATCGAACGCGTGGCCGGGATCGGTCACCTGCTCCACCAGGCCCCATTCATAGGCCTCGTCTGCGCTGATGCGCTGGTCGGCCAGAATGACCGCCTGCTTGGTGCGGGCCGGCCCGATCAGATGCAGCATGCGCGGGATGCTTTGCCAGCTCATGTTCATGCCGAGTCCGATCTCCGGCACGCGCAGATGCGCATCGCGCCCCATGATACGGAAGTCGAGCGCCACGGCGAGGGCCACGCCGCCGCCGACGCAAAAGCCCTCGATCGCCGCGATCGTGATCTGCTCCATCTCCTGCCAGGCGTGCGTCAGGCGCGGCCCGAGCTTGAGATGACGCCGCAGCGTGCCGAGATCCATCTCCTTGCGCGAACGTCCTTCGGCATCCTTGAGGTCGAAGCCGGCGCTGAACGTGCTTGTGCTGCCGGTCAGCACCACGACGGAGGTCGCAGCATCGTCCTCGAAGCTGCGCGCCGCCGCCGTGAGCTGGCGCAGTGCCTCCGGCGAGAGCGCGTTGATGCCGTCGCCGCGGTCGAATCGCACCACCGCAATCCGGCCCTCAGGCCCAAGGCCCTTCTCGATCTTCACGTAGTTCGTCACCATCATCTCCACGCGGTTTGCGGCGATGCTAGCGCACAAATGCCGTCACGCATACGTGCCCGGATCGCGCTGCAACGAACCCTCGACAGGCCCGGGCCATTGCGCCTATCTTTGCCGCCATGAGCCACGATCACGACCATCACCACGATCACTCGGAATTGTCAGAGACCGAGCTGCGCGTGCGCGCGCTCGAGACGATCCTGACTGAAAAAGGCTATGTCGAGCCGGCCGCGCTCGACGCCATCATCCAGGCCTATGAGACCAAGATCGGCCCGCACAATGGCGCGCGCGTCGTCGCCAAGGCCTGGACCGATCCGGCCTTCAAGAAGGCGCTGCTGGAGGACGGCAGCAAGGCGATCGGCACGCTCGGCCATGTCAGCCGCGTCGGCGATCATCTCGTCGTGATCGAGAACACGCCAGAGCGCCACAACATGGTCGTATGCACGCTGTGCTCCTGCTACCCTTGGGAAATGCTCGGGCTGCCGCCGGTCTGGTACAAGGCCGCGCCCTACCGCTCGCGCGCGGTGAAGGATCCGCGCGGCGTGCTCGCCGATTTCGGTGTCGCGCTGCCCAAGGATATCGAGATCCGTGTCTGGGATTCCACGGCCGAGACGCGCTTCCTGGTGTTGCCGATGCGTCCCCAGGGCACCGAAGGCTGGAGCGAGGAGCAGCTCGCCGAGCTTGTCACGCGCGATTCCATGATCGGCACCGGTTTCCCGAAAGCGCCGGGAGCGCCGTCATGAACGGCGTGCACGACATGGGCGGCATGGACGGATTCGGCAAGGTCGAGCCTGAGCCGAACGAGCCGATGTTTCACGCCGATTGGGAATCGCGTGTCCTGGCCATGGTGCGGGCGATGGGCGCGGCCGGCGCTTTCAACATCGACACCTCGCGCTTCTATCGCGAGACCTTGCCGCCGCATGTCTATCTCTCGAGCTCCTATTACAAGAAATGGTTTCTGGGGCTCGAGGAGATGCTGATCGACAAGGGTTACCTCACCCGGGAGGAAGTCGCCGCCGGCCATGCGATGCAGCCCGCAAAGGCGCTCAAGCGCGGCAAGTTCGATGTCGACTCCGTCGAACGCATCATGGTGCGCGGCAAATTCGCCCGCCCTGCCCCGGCTCCGGCGAAATTCAAGATCGGCGATCGCGTCCGCGCCAAGAATATTCATCCTGCCACGCACACGCGGCTGCCGCGATACGTGCGCGGCCATGTCGGCGTCGTCGAGCTGAACCATGGCTGCCACGTGTTTCCGGATTCGGCAGCGATGGAGCGCGGCGAGAATCCGCAATGGCTCTACACCGTGGTGTTCGAGGGCCGCGATCTCTGGGGTGAGGACGGTGATCCCACCCTGAAGGTCTCGATCGACGCGTTCGAGCCCTATCTGGAGCCGGTGTGATGAGTGGCAGCGCCGCTGCCGCAGCAACGGCGGCGATCCCGAGCATTCCGCGCGATGAAGACGGCCCGGTGTTCCGCGCACCCTGGGAGGCACATGCGTTTGCGATGGCACTGACCCTGCACGAGCGCGGTGTATTCACCTGGCCCGAATGGGCCGCAGCCCTCGCCGACGAGATCAAGCGCGCGCAGGCCGCCGGCGATCCTGACACCGGCGAGACCTACTATCTGCATTGGCTCGCCACGCTGGAAGGTCTTGTCGCGCAAAAGGGCGTCGCCTCGATGGAGACGCTGCACCGCTACCGCGACGCATGGGACCAAGCCGCGGATCGCACGCCGCACGGCAAGCCGATCGAGCTGCGGGACGAGGATTTTCGGTAGCTGTTGCCTCTCGTCATTGCGAGCGTAGCGAAGCAATCCAGAATCTTTCCGCGGCGACAGTCTGGATTGCTTCGTCGCAAGAGCTCCTCGCAATGACGACGGAGAGAGGCGCGCTACCTCCCCGCTACAAACTCCCGCCACCCCTTTGCCCGCAGGCTGCATGCCGGGCACTCGCCGCAGCCATAGCCCCAATCGTGCTGCGCGCCGCGTTCGCCGAGATAGCAGGTATGCGACTGCTCGCGGATGAGGTCGACCAGATCCTCGCCGCCGAGATCATGCGCCAGCTTCCAGGTCGCGGCCTTATCGATCCACATCAAGGGTGTATACAGCTCGAACTTCTTGGCCATGCCGAGCGAGAGCGCGGCCTGCATCGCGCGGATGGTCTCATCGCGGCAATCGGGATAGCCGGAATAGTCGGTCTCGCACATGCCGCCGACGATGTGGGTGATGCCGCGCCGGTAGGCCAGCGCCGCCGCAAAAGTCAGGAACACCAGGTTGCGGCCGGGCACGAAGGTGTTCGGCAGGCCATCGGCGCCCATCGCGATCGCGACGTCACGCGTCAGCGCGGTCTCGGATACCGCGGCCAGCGTCGGGATCGACAGCGTATGGCTCTCGCCGAGCTTTGCCGCCCAATCGGCGCGCAGGCTCTTGATGCCGTCGAACAGGCGGTCGCGGCAGGCAAGCTCGATGGCGTGGCGCTGACCGTAGTCGAAGCCCAGCGTCTCCACCCGCGCGAAGCGGCTGAGTGCCCAGGCGAGGCAGGTGGTGGAATCCTGGCCGCCGGAAAACAGCACCAGCGCGGTTTCGGAGGAAAATGCGTCACTCATGGCCCCGCGCTTTAGCACTGCGGAACGAGCCCGCCAATCGGTGGAAATCGGCCTGTTCCGCAGCGCCCCGCTGGGAACGGCCGCCCGCTTTTGGCATAAGGCTTTGGACCCAGGAGACTGCCCCGCGATGACCCCTTCCCGAGACATTTCCCGCCTGATCGAGATCATGGCGGCGCTGCGCACGCCGGTGACCGGCTGCCCCTGGGACCTCGAGCAGGATTTTGCGACCATCGCGCCCTACACGATCGAGGAAGCCCATGAGGTGGTCGACGCCATCACCCGCGGCGATCTCGACGATCTCAGAGAGGAGCTCGGCGACCTCCTGCTCCAGGTCGTGTTCCATGCCCAGATGGCCTCGGAGCAGAACGCGTTCGATTTTGGGGACGTGGTCGAGGCCATCACGCGAAAAATGATCCGGCGTCATCCCCATGTCTTCGCCGACAAGGACGGCAATCTCGCCTCCTCCCACGTCAAGGAGGTCTGGGACCGGATCAAGGCCGAGGAGAAAGCCGAACGCGCCGCACGCCGGCCGCCGGAGGAGACGCCGTCGCACACTTCGCTGCTGTCGGGCGTGAAGGCCGGCCAGCCCGCGCTGACGCGCGCCATGGCGCTGCAGCGCAAGGCCTCCACCGTCGGCTTCGACTGGAACGATCCGCGCGCGGTCCTGCAAAAGATCCGCGAGGAGATCGACGAGATCGAGGCGGCATTGGACCGCAACGACAAGCAGGAGATTGCGGAAGAAACTGGCGACCTGATGTTCGCCCTCGTCAACCTCGCCCGCCACGTCGATGCCGATCCGGAAGCCGCACTGCGTGCGACGAATACAAAATTCGAGCGGCGCTTTGCGTTCATCGAGCGCGCGCTGGAGGCGCAGGGCCGGACGCTGGAGCAGGCGTCGCTTGAGGAGATGGATGCGCTGTGGAACGCGGCCAAGGGCGATGAGCAATCGGCGCAGGAACGGCGCAAGGAAGCGAGCCGCTAATTCTGCTGTCGTCCTGGCGAAGGACAATTCGTAGGGTGGGCAAAGGTGCGCACTTCGCGCGCGGTGCCCACGCCTTTCAACAACGGGCAAATGGTGGGCACGGCGCTCACGCGCCTTTGCCCACCCTACGAGGGCTGCGTTTGTCCGAGATGACAGCTGTTACGCAGGAAGACGCGGCACCGCATCAAACCGCGACACCACGATGTCCCGCTTGGTCTCATCCACCCGCACCGTCATGTCGAAGCGGCCGTCGTGCAGCTCCTTGGCCAGCACCTCGGCATTGCGGTGCAGCCAGGAGATGCCGGCACCATCGGCGGCGTCGATGGAGAGATCGAGCGTGGTGCGCTTGGCGGCCAGGCGCTGCTCGATCGCGGTGAGCAGTGCGTCGATGCCCTCACCCGAAACCGCTGAGACCAGCATCGCTGGATGATCCTCCGGCCGGCGTGCGGCGATGTTCAGAAGCTCTTCGCGCTGCTCGGGGTCGAAACGGTCGATCTTGTTCCAGACCTCGATGATGCGGCCGGAATCATCGGGGTTGATGCCGAGCTGGCGCAGCACGGCGTCGACGTCGCTCTGCTGCGCCTCGGCATCCTCATGCGAGATGTCGCGCACGTGCAGGATGACGTCGGCTTCCAGCACCTCCTCCAGCGTGGCGCGGAAGGCGGCGACGAGTTGCGTCGGCAGGTTGGAGATGAAGCCCACGGTGTCGGACAGCATCGCCTTGCCGCCGTGCGGCAGGTTGAGTGCGCGCAGAGTCGGATCGAGCGTCGCAAACAGCATGTCGGCCGCCTGCACGTCGGCGCGGGTCAGGCGGTTGAACAGCGTCGACTTGCCGGCATTGGTGTAGCCGACCAGCGCGACCACGCGATACGGCACGCGCTGGCGGCCGGCGCGATGCAGCCGCCGCGTCGCCTGCACCTTCTTGAGCTCGCTCTCGAGCTTGGTGATGCGCTCCTGGATCAGCCGGCGGTCGGCCTCGATCTGCGTTTCGCCTGGCCCGCCCATGAAACCGAAACCGCCGCGCTGGCGTTCCAAATGGGTCCACGAACGAACCAGGCGCGAGCGCTGGTAGTTGAGATGCGCGAGTTCGACTTGGAGCGAGCCTTCCCTGGTCTTGGCGCGGCGGCCGAAGATTTCCAGGATGAGACCGGTGCGGTCGAGCACCTTGGCGTGCAATTCCTTCTCGAGATTGCGCTGCTGGATCGGCGCCAGCGCGCAATCCATCACCACGAGCTCGACGTCGAGGCTCTTGGCCAGCGCGGCCATCTCCTCGACCTTGCCCTTGCCGATGTAGGTGGCGGGCCGGATCTGGCTGATCGGCGCGATGATCGCATCGGCAATGACGAGGTCGATCGCGCGCGCAAGGCCGGCGGCCTCATCGAGCCGGGCCTCAGCGTCACGTTGGACATGACCTTCCGATTGCGCGTCGGCACTTCCCGCGCGCGCTCGCAAATAGGGGCCGATGACAAGCACCCGCCCCGTCTGCTTAGCCCCTGCCGACCGCGGACGGTCGGCATCCCCGTCGAAATTCCGGGGTTCCAATCAGATCACTCTCAAGCCGGCTGGTCCTCGCCGCCTTCGAACAGCTGAATCGGAGCGCCCGGCATGATGGTCGAGATCGCATGCTTGTAGACAAGCTGCGAGTGACCGTCGCGCCGCAGCAGCAAACAGAAATTGTCGAACCAGGTCACGATGCCCTGGAGCTTCACTCCGTTGACCAGAAAGATCGTCAGTGGCGTCTTGGTTTTGCGAACGTGATTAAGGAAGGTGTCCTGTAGGTTTTGTGCGCGGTCTGCCGCCATTGTTTTTTTCTCGCTTTGAGTTTCTTTTTATTGCGCCGGATGCGGCCCTCTTTGTCGAGTTCGGGGCCTCCTCCGGTTGCCGTCCCTCATGAGATCCCCCTCGGAAGGAACAGCGGTTCGATTAGAGGACAGGTCGGGTTATTAGGCAAGCCGCTTCACGCGGCAGCCCACGCCCTAGTGCCCCGAAAAACTACGGAAATCGATGATTTTCCTCGCCTATTCCCGAGATGCCGCTTCAGCGTTGCGGCGTCAGCCGACGCCAAGCGCCTTCAGCTTCCGGTGCAGTGCCGACCGTTCCATGCCAACGAACTCAGCCGTACGAGAAATATTTCCTGAGAAACGGCTGATCTGTGCAATCAAATAGTCGCGCTCGAACACTTCGCGCGCTTCGCGCAGCGGCAGGCCCATGATGTGCTCGCCGTTGTTGCTGGTCGGCATGGCCGGCACCATCGAGCCGACGTCCTGCGGCAACATGTCGGCGGTGATGATCACCTCTGGCCCGCCGGCCGCCAGAATCATGACTCTTTCAACGTTATTGCGGAGCTGGCGCACATTACCGGGCCAGACATGCGATTGCAGCACCGCCATCGCGTCCTGCCCGATCTGGCGCTTGGGAAGGCCGCTTCCGGCCGAGATCTGCTCCATGAAATAGTCGATCAATT
Organism: Bradyrhizobium sp. USDA 4354; assembly: GCF_054060315.1. NCBI lineage: Bacteria > Pseudomonadati > Pseudomonadota > Alphaproteobacteria > Hyphomicrobiales > Nitrobacteraceae > Bradyrhizobium > Bradyrhizobium sp. USDA 4354. The sequence goes on from NZ_JBSSDC010000001.1 coordinate 5,505,672, forward strand.
CCGGGATGTCCTCGCGCCGCTCCGAGAGCGCGGGCACGCGGATCGGCACCACCGAGAGCCGGTGGTAGAGGTCCTCGCGGAAATGGCCGGCCGCGATCTCCTCTTCCAGGTTGCGCGCGGTCGACGAGATGATGCGCACATCGACCTGCACCTTGCCGGTGCCGCCGACGCGCTGGAAGGACTGCTCCACCAGCACGCGCAAGATCTTGTTCTGAGTCTCGCGCGGCATGTCCGCGATCTCGTCGATGAACAGCGTGCCGCCATGGGCTTCCTCGAGCGCACCAGGCTTGCGCGGCTGCTCGCCATTGGACTGCTCGACGCCGAACAGTTCGTGCTCCATGCGTTCGGGAGTGATCGCGGCGGCATTGATCACCACGAAGGGACCGTCGGCCCGGCCCGAGGCCGTATGCAGCGTGCGTGCGGTCAGCTCCTTGCCGGCACCGGCGGGGCCGACGATCAGGATGCGGCTGTTCGCCTTCGCCGCGCGCTCGATGGTTTGGCGCAGCTGGTTCATGCTGGGCGAGCGGCCGACGAGCTGGCTGGCGCTCGGCGCGAGCTGCTTCAGCTCCTTGACCTCGCGCTTGAGCCGCGAATTTTCCAGCGCTCGGGTTGCGACCAGGATCAGGCGGTCGGCCTTGAACGGCTTCTCGATGAAGTCGTAGGCGCCGCGTTTGATCGCGGCGACCGCGGTCTCGATATTGCCGTGGCCGGAGATCATCACGACGGGCAGATCGGCATTGTCCTTCTTGACCTGCTCCAGGAGCTGCAGGCCGTCGAGCTTGGAGCCCTGCAGCCAGATGTCGAGAAACACCAGATGCGGCCGCCGATTGGCAATCTCGGCGAGCGCCGTATCGCTGTCGCGTGCGGTCCGGGTCACGAAGCCCTCGTCCTCGAGAATGCCCGCAACGAGATCCCGAATATCGGCCTCATCATCGACAATCAGAATTTCACTTGCCATGGATCGCGCCTGCCTTGTCAGCTGCCTGTTGAGGCTTCGATTTTGGTTGAATCATTGGTCTTTTCAGCCGGCTCTTTGGTTCCGGCAACCGGCTCTTTTGTTTCCTGCTTCTTGACGGATTCCGCATCCGTTTGCGTGAGCTCGGGCTTGGATGTTGGCTCGGTCGTCTCGGACTTCGCGGGTTGCCCTGAGATGGCAAAGCGCATCCGCATCCAGGCACCGCGCTGGCCCTCACGGAAGTCGGAGGCGTCCTTCAGTTCGATCCGCCCGCCATGGTCTTCCAGCACGCGGCCGACGATAGCCAGGCCCAGCCCGGTGCCCTTGGCGCGCGTGGTCACGTACGGCTCGAGCAGGCGCGAGCGTGCGACCTTGGGCAGGCCGATGCCGTTGTCGATGACGTCGATCAGCACGTCGTCGCCCTCGCGCGACACCACGACGTCGATACGGCCTTTGCCGAGCTCCTCCCGCGGGACCTGCTCGATCGCCTCGGTGGCGTTCTTGACGATATTCGTGACCGCCTGCGAGATCAGCCGCCGGTCGAACTGGGCGCGCAGCGGATCCTGTTTGAACTCGGCCTCGATATCTATCTCGGGATGGGCGACCTTCATCAGGAACACCGCCTGCCGCACGGTGTCGGCGACGTCCTCGCCTTCCATCACAGGCTTGGGCATCCGCGCAAAGCGCGAGAACTCGTCGACCATGCGCCTGATGTCATCGACCTGGCGCACGATCGTGTCGGTGCACTGGTCGAAGATCTGCTTGTCCTTGTCCTCGGTGATGGTTTTGCCGAACTTGCGGCGGATGCGCTCGGCCGAGAGCTGGATCGGCGTCAGTGGGTTCTTGATCTCGTGCGCGATGCGGCGCGCGACGTCGCCCCAGGCCGAGGTGCGCTGCGCCGAGACCAGCTCGGTGATGTCGTCGAGCGTGATGATGTAGCTGTCGTGCGGCTGGTTCTTCTCGGCGCTGACGCGGACCGACAGATTGCGCTCGGTGCCGTCGCGGGTGATCGTGATCTGGCCCTGCACCAGGCGCTGGGTTCCTTCCCGCGCCGCCTTCATCATCTCGTCGAGTTCGGGCAGCACGTCGGAGAGCGGATGGCCGAGCGTCTCTGCTTCGGAGTGCCCGATCAGCTTCTCGGCGGAGCGGTTCAGGATGCCGACGCTGCCGGACGCATCGACGCCGATGATGCCGGCGCTCGCCGAGGACAGCACAGCTTCGATGAAGCGGCGGCGGCTGTCGATGAGATCGCTGGCGTTGACGAGCTCGTCGCGCTGGCTGCGCAATTCCTGCGTCATCTTGTTGAAAGTCTGGCCCAACTGGGCGAGATCGCCTTCCGACTGATGCACGGGCACCTGGACATGGAGGTCACCGGTCGAGACCGTGTGCGCCGCGTTCATCAGCCGCCGGATCGGCGAGACCAGCGAATTGGCGAAGTTGAGGCCGATCAGCACCGAGGCCATCAAGATGGTCAGCGCGATCACCGCGAACATCAGCGCGAAGGCGACCTGGATGCCGAGCCGGCGTGACTCGATCTGGGCGTATTCGGCGACGCTGACTTCGGTCTGCTTGAGCTGATTGACGACATTCGGGTCGAGCGGACGGGCGACATAGAGGAAGGTGTCGTTGAAGGCGCGCAGGCGGATCACCGCGGCGACGAAGCTCGCATCGGGCAGCACCGCGATCTCGGGCTCGTTCTCGTTGACGTTGCTGAGAAAGTCCGGCGCAGGCGGCGAATAAGCGAGCCGCATGCCAGTGTCGGCCGACTCCAGGATGTTGGTGTTCTTGTCGATGATCATCGCGCCCGGCAGGTTGCGGGACGCGGCGCTCGCCGTCAGCATCTCGCGGAACGAGCGGCGGTCCTGGTCGTAGAGCGGCCGCGCATGGGCGATGTCGTTGGCCATGCCGATAATGTCGCCACGGATCAGCTGCGCGTGGTCCTGCATATAGGCTCGCGCGATGGTCAGCGAGTTCTGGATCACCTCCTTGGTCGGCCCGGAGAAGAGCCGGTCGAGGCCGCGCTCGATGGTGACGTTGGCGACGACGGCGACCAGCACCGCCGGCAGCACCGCCACGATCGAGAACAGGCTGACGATCTGGACATGGAGACGCGCCGCCGCCCTGCCCCGCCGCCGCGCCAGGATCAGCTGCCAGAGTTCGCGGACGATGATGCCGACCAGCAGCAGGATCGTGGCCGCGTTGATCAGGTAGAACGAGCGGACCACCTCAGGCGTCGGCTCGATCCTTGTGAGACCAGTCAGGACCAGGAAGGTCAGGAAGGCCGACAGCAGCGCCAGCGCCACGGCAAAGGGTGCCAGCCAGCGCCGCACCGACCAACGCCGGGGCTCTTCCGCTGGGGCCGTGTCAAAGTGTGCGGCCGAGGTGTCTGCGCTGGTCATTCCGGCAATGGTGGTGCTGAAAACGGGTCCGCGACGGCGGATACTGATGTATTCATACCACATTGTTGCCGAATTGCGACAATTCCGCGGCGCGCCGCCCGCGGCGGAGCGGCACAATCCACAGGCACATGCCGGTGAGACGGGAACGGATTCCCGCCATCCCGCTTGATCCAGCATGGATAGGATCTTTCTCGCGACGATGGTTTCAGCCGTTCTTCTGCTGATCGTGGCCGCCGACCTGCTGGTCAACGGCCTCGCTCTTCAGCAGGCCCCGGTGAATCTCGCCAGCGTGGTGCCGGCATCCGGCCGACTGGTCAGATAAATGTGATGCCGCGCGTTGCGGCCGAACGACCAATTTGAATGTGCGAGCGGAACATTTGGGTCCTATCAGGACTTCTGCTCACCGCGTCAGCCACAACGGCCAGCGCGATCCGGACAGGCTCAGCTCTGCCTTGGTAGGGGGAGCTGAGCCACCGTCCGCTTCGAGAGATTATCCCCCGCTCCGATACACCTGGATGTCGAGGTCCCGGATCTTCTTCCGCAGCGTGTTGCGGTTGAGACCGAGCAGGTCGGCGGCGCGGATCTGGTTGCCGCGGGTGGCGGCGAGCGCGGCCGTGAGCAGCGGCACCTCGATCTCCTTGAGGATGCGGTGATAGAGGCCGGGCGGCGGCACGCCGTTCGGAAAGCCCTGGAAGTGCGAGGACAGATACGCTTCCACGGCGCCGCCGAGATTGTCGACGCCCTGCTGGACCGCCGCGCCCGGGCTGACCGAGGGTGGCGCAAGCTCGCCGTCGATCACCGAGGACGTGATCACGTCCTGCGGATAAAGCGCGGCGAGGCGCCGGGCGAGATTTTCCAGCTCGCGCACGTTGCCGGGCCAGCGGTGCTGCTTCAGCCGCTCCAGCGCCAGCGCGTCGAGCTTCTTTGGCGGCAGGCCGTCCTTCTCGGCCAGCGTGAAGAAGTGCCGCACGAGATCCGGCAGGTCCTCGATGCGCTCGCGCAAGGGCGGCAGCCGCAGCGGGACGACGTTGAGGCGGAAGAACAGGTCTTCGCGGAACAGGCCCTGCTGGATCAGGACGCGCAGGTCCTTGTTCGAGGCCGCGACGATGCGCACGTCGGTCTTGATCGGGGTGCGGCCGCCGACCGTGGTGTATTCGCCCTGCTGAAGGACGCGCAGCAGGCGGGTCTGCGCCTCCATCGGCATGTCGCCGATCTCATCCAGGAACAGCGTGCCGCCTTCGGCCTGCTCGAACCGGCCGGAGGCGCGCGTGTTGGCACCGGTGAAGGCACCGCGCTCGTGGCCGAACAATTCGGACTCGATGAGATCGCGCGGGATCGCCGCCATGTTGACCGCGACGAACGGACCGTTGCGACGCTTGCCGTAATCGTGCAGCGCGCGCGCCACGAGCTCCTTGCCGGTGCCGGACTCGCCCGTGATCATCACGGTGAGGTCGGTCTGCATCAGGCGCGCCAGCACGCGGTAGATTTCCTGCATCGCCGGCGAGCGGCCGACCAGCGGGATCGCCTCCATCTCGGCGTCCTCGTCCGGCGTCGAGGTCCGCTCCTTCGGCTCGGCGAGCGCGCGGCCGACGATGGCGATCAGCTCCTTGAGGTCGAAGGGCTTTGGCAGATATTCGTAGGCCCCGCGCTCGGAAGCCCGGATCGCCGTCATGAACGTGTTCTGCGCGCTCATGACGATGACGGGCAGATTCGGCCGCATCTTCTTGATCCGCGGCAACAGGTCGAAGGCGTTTTCGTCCGGCATCACCACGTCGGTGATGACGAGATCGCCCTCGCCCTGGCTGACCCAGCGCCACAGCGTTGCGGCATTGCCGGTCAGCCGCACTTCGTAACCGGCGCGGGACAGAGCCTGATTGAGAACGGTGCGGATGGCGGTATCGTCATCGGCTACGAGAATGCTACCTGCGGGCATCGTTGATCCTCATTTTGCCCCCTGTGACGCAGGCGACGACTTCCCGGCAGAGCCGTCGCGACTGCTTTGATCGGCATGTTTCACCGATGTGGAATACATCGGCATCAGCACGCGGAAGGTGGTCTTGCGCGGCTGAGATTCGCATTCGATGATGCCCCCGTGATCGCCGACGATCTTGGCGACCAGCGCCAGACCGAGACCCGAGCCGGTCTGCTTGGTGGTCACGAAGGGGTCGAACAGGTTGGGCAGGAGATCGTCGGGCACGCCAGGTCCGTTGTCCCTCACGCAGAATTCGAGCGGCAGGGATACCCGGGATTTTTGACCGGGGACTGACAGGCGCACGCCGGGGCGGAACGCGGTAGTGAGCTGGATCTCGGCGTCGGGCACGTCGATCAGGGCTTCGGCGGCATTCTTCACGAGGTTGAGGAAGACCTGGATGAGCTGGTCCTGGTTCGCCAGCACCGGAGGCAGCGAGGGATCGTAATCCTCGATGAAGCGAATGTTGCGGGCAAAGCCCGACTGCGCCAGCCGCTTCACGTGATCGAGCACGGAGTGGATGTTGACAGGGCCGCGCACCACGGGACGCTCGTCGCCGAACACCTCCATGCGGTCGACCAGCGTCACGATGCGGTCGGCCTCGTCGCAGATCAGCCGGGTCAGCATGCGGTCCTCGGACGAGGCCTGCTGCTCCAAGAGCTGCGCCGCGCCGCGAATGCCCGAAAGCGGATTCTTGATTTCATGCGCGAGCATCGCTGCTAGCGCTATCACCGAGCGCGCAGCGCTGCGATGGGTGAGCTGGCGGTCCATCTTGTCGGCGATGGTGCGCTCCTGCAGCATCACCACGATGTGGCCGGGGCGCTCCGTGAGCGGGGCCACGTGCAGATCGACCTGGCGGTCGCCGCCCATGCGCGGCGTGCCCAAATCGACCTTGTATTCGTTGACCGGCGAGTTCGACGACCGCACCTGGTCGATCAGCGCCAGCAAGGGGCTGCCGAACGGCACCAGCTCCTTCAACGACTGCCGCTTCAAGAATTGCGTCGAGATCTCGAAGAAGGCTTCGGTCGCGATATTGGCGGCGACGATCTTGCCGTCCGGCCCGATCATGAGCACGGGGTTGGGAAGTGCGTCCAGGATCGCGTCGCTGTCGGACTGAAGCGGCCGACGATGTTCAGCAGCTGAGCTCATGCAGCAGCGCTCCATGCGAAGTCGTCGAAGGCGTCTTGCAGTGAATTGTGAACGAGGCGCGGATCCTCCGAGACCAGTATCTTTTGGCGCCAGGATCTCAGCTTCTCGGCCGGCGCACGGCTCGCCTGCGCTGCGACATCAAGCGCCCAGCCCAGATGCTTGCGGGCATGCTTTAGTCCGACGCGCAGACCATAGAGTGCGCAAACGCCATCATAGAGCGTGCGGACATAATGCAGCTGCGTTTCCAGCGAGGGCACAGCTTCGTCAGCCCCGCCCTGCAAGCGGCGGCCGATCTGGCCGGGCAGCCAAGGCTGGCCCTGCGCGCCGCGGCCGATCATCACTGCGTCGGCGCCTGAGGCTTCCAATGCCGCGAGCGCCTTTTCGTAGGACGTGATGTCGCCGTTGACGACGAGCGGAATGGCGATGGCCTCGCGCACGGCGCGGATCGCATCCCAATCGGCCTCGCCCTTGTAGAACTGGCAGCGGGTGCGACCGTGAACGGTGACGAGCTTGACCCCGGCGACCTCCGCGCGCCGCGCCAGCTCCGGCGCGTTGCGTGTGCGATCGTCCCAGCCGAGCCGCATCTTCAGCGTCACCGGCACCTTCACCGCCGCGATCGTCGCATCGATCAGGCTGACGGCATGGTCGAGGTCGCGCATCAAGGCCGAGCCGGACTGGCCGCCGGTGACGTGGCGGGCGGGACAGCCCATGTTGATGTCGATGATATCGGCGCCTTCGGCTTCGGCGATCCGGGCGCCTTCGGCCATCCAGTGCGTCTCGCAGCCGGCGAGCTGGACCACATGAGGGCCGATGCCGGTGGCTTCGCAGCGCAACCGGGACATCCGGTGGCCGTTGGCGAGCTCATCGCTCGCGGTCATCTCGGACACGACGAGACCGGCCCCAAGCTCGGCGGCCAGCCGGCGGACGGGCGAGTCAGTCACACCCGACATCGGCGCCAGGAAGACCGGGGTGGCGACGTCAATATCGCCTATTTTCAACGGCTTAGAGCCGGATACTGCCGAGCCGGTCACAGGGGTCTCGTTGACTGCACAGGGCCTCATCGCGCCTGCCATGACCTATCTTGCGCACAATTCTTGTGCAGTCAAGCGTCATGCCTACAGTTTAGACAGTTCTGTAGATCTTTCAAGTGCAGTGCAGCAAAATGCTGTTTCCTACAATCCCGGGAAACCCCCTTTTTTTGCGGGCCTGCCGTGCTAGAGGCATGCCGGCAAATCACCCCCGCTCTTTCATTAGCAATTGAGTATTTGACTCCTATGGCGAAATCACAACGCACCGCTGTCGTCCTCGTGGCGGCCGGACGCGGCCTGCGCGCCGGCGCCGGCGGGCCGAAGCAATATCGCGAGATCGGCGGTGTGCCTGTGATCTATCGCGCCATGGAAGCCTTCAGCCGCCATCCTGATGTGTTTGCGGTGCAGCCGGTGGTGAACCCCGACGATGGCGCCATGTTCACGGCAGCGGTCGCGGGATTGAAACACGAGGCGCCGACCAATGGCGGCGCCACCCGGCAAGCATCGGTGCTCGCCGGTCTCGAGGCGCTCGCGAAGCACAAGCCGGACATCGTGCTGATCCACGACGCTGCGCGCCCCTTCGTCTCTGAAGGCGTGATCTCGCGCGCGATCGAGGCGGCGAGCCGCACCGGCGCTGCGATCCCCACCCTTCCCGTCACCGACACCATCAAGGTCACCGGCGAAAGCGGCAACGTCGAGGATACGCCGGACCGCGCCCGCCTGCGGATCGCGCAGACGCCGCAATCCTTTCGTTTCGACGTCATCCTCGAGGCGCATCGTCGCGCGGCGCGGGATGGGCGCTCGGATTTCACCGACGATGCCGCGATTGCCGAATGGGCGGGATTGACGGTCGCAACCTTTGAAGGCGATGTTGCCAATATGAAGCTCACCACCCCCGAAGACTTCGTGCGCGAGGAAGCGCGCCTGGCTGCCCAGCTCGGCGACATCAGGACCGGCACCGGCTATGACGTGCACGCCTTCGGCGAGGGCGACCATGTCATGATCTGCGGCGTGCGCGTGCCGCACACCAAAGGTTTCCTGGCCCATTCTGACGGCGATGTCGGCCTGCATGCACTGGTCGACGCCATCCTCGGCGCGCTTGCCGACGGCGACATCGGCTCGCACTTCCCGCCGAGCGATGCGAAGTGGAAGGGCGCCTCCTCCGACCAGTTCCTCAAATACGCCATCGAGCGCGTCACGGCGCGTGGCGGCCGCGTCGCCAATCTCGAGGTGACGCTGATCTGCGAGCGGCCGAAGATCGGTCCCTTGCGCGACACGATGCGCGCGCGCATCGCGGAGATTTCCGGCGTCGACATCTCGCGCGTGGCGGTGAAGGCGACCACCAGCGAGCGACTCGGCTTCACCGGTCGTGAGGAAGGCATCGCGGCCACCGCGAGCGCCACCATCCGCCTTCCGTTTAACGAAAAGACTTGGAGCGTCTAGACCATGGGCGGCAGCGACGCACGCGCCCTCTCCCGCTCGCTGCTCGATTTGTGCCGGATGCGCAAGCTGACGATCGCGACCGCTGAATCCTGCACCGGCGGCCTCGTCGCGGGCGCACTGACCGACATCCCCGGCTCCTCTGACGTCATCGATCGCGGCTTCGTCACCTATTCCAACGACGCCAAGCGCGCGATGCTTGGCGTCGAAGCGAGCACGCTGACGAATTTCGGCGCGGTCAGCAAGGAGACCGCGACCGCAATGGCGATCGGCGCGCTGGAGCGCGCGGATGTCGATCTCGCCGTCGCCATCACCGGCATTGCCGGCCCCGGCGGCGCCACGCCCGGCAAGCCGGTCGGTCTCGTGCACTTCGCCGCCGCCGCGCGCGATGGCCGTATCATCCACCGCGAGCACCGCTTCGGCGCGATCGGCCGCAGCGCCGTGCGCGCCCGCTCGGTGGTCGAAGCCTTGCGCATGCTGATGGATCTCGCCCGCGGCCCGCAAGTGGCTGCCAAGCCGCAACGCACCGCCGCAAGCCGCCTGCGCCCGCGCGTGACCCGCTCGCCGCGCCGGCATGCGGTGAAGCGCAGGCCGCCGCGCTCGCCGCGGGGCTGAACGGTCCCGGGTGAGCGAAGCGATACCCGGGACATCCGCAGCAAATCCCCGCATATCGCTACGCTCATGCGGGCGACAGCGCGGCATCCTGATGGGCAGCCTCAGGCCGCCGCCAGCAGCGCGCTCGCATGATCGAGCACGCGCTGCTTGACCGCATCGGCATCCGATGGATTGACCTTCGCACTCACAGTCAATTCCACGACGGGCGCGGCGAGATCAGCGGCGATCACCTTCGATACGTTGACCGACGGCGCGACTCGCTCGTCGACGCGCGGGTCCTCGCGCAGCTCCTTCAGAATCTTGTCAGCGAGCGCATTGGCCGAGCCGGCCCTGACCGGAACCGTCACCTTGACCTCGCCTGTGCCGGGATAGGCGCTGTGGTTGATGATGGCCGCGCCCCACACCTGTCCGTTGGGCAAGAGGATCTGCGTGTTGTCGGGCGCGACCAGCTCGGTCATGAACAGCGACAGCGAACTCACCTTGCCTGCCTTGCCGGCGACCTCGACGTCGTCGCCGATGCGAAAGGGCCGGAACAACAGCAGCATCACGCCGGCGGCAAGATTGGACAGCGTGCCTTGAAGCGCGAGGCCAATCGCGAGCGACGTCGCGCCCAATACGGCGACGAGGCTCGCAGTCTGGATGCCGAAGAGCTGAAGCACGGCGATCCCGACCACGGCCAGGACGCCGTAGCGAGCGAGACTACTCACGAACAACGTCACCAGCGGATCGACGCGGTGCGTGACGGTCAAGACGCGCGTGACGAAACGCTGCATCGCGCCGGACAGATACCAGCCGACCGCCAGCAGCAGGATCGCATAAACCGCGTTCAGTCCATACAGGACGAGCGATGCTTTCAGCGTGTCGAGATTGATGGTCATGGCGGCTCCAACCCGGACAGTCGGTTGAGAACGCACCGCCCTGCGAAATGATCCCCGGTGGATGTTGATGGGGAACACAGGTCCGGTAGCCTGGATGAAGCGTAGCGCAATCCAGGAATCACTCCCCGCAGGCTCGCAGGCCCTGGATTTCGCTTGCGCTCCATCCAGGCTACGAGTTCTTGTGTTGCCCGTCGGGCAAAACACATAAGTTGCAGGTAAATCGGGTCAGGCGACAATTTTCGTATTTACCCAATTTCGGATCTATCGCATCCTCGCGTCACCTCATCCCTGTCAGAGGGGCGTATCGCGATCGTCACGAACGCGGGATCGGTTGTGGTGGACGCTGGGAGCACCGGCGCGAGGGGCATCGCAGGGCGGGAAACCGCGCACACGACCGATGCTATCAGCGTACGGTAAAACCGTGTCGTCCTGACGCCCGGGGTCTGTGCGTCAAGTCTTGTGGTGATGTGTGTTGCCTAACCGGGTGCGCATGTCAGTCATCTGCAAGGCGACGGGGGCAATAGTGCACGCTCCCCGGGGAGAGCTCGGCATAAGCCGTCAAACCATCGCGCAGGGAAGGCCGTGTGTTTGGCTTCACCTGTATGCCGCTGTGCAGACTCTTGTAGCGCAAGCCTTCGCACAGTGGACCGTGGGTGCCCGGCCGGCACCCGGCCTTCCCTGTGCCCTCTGACTTCAAGAGGGTCGATGGAGCGAAGCAAGACTCGGACGGAAACTGTCGCGAGAGCGCAGCGTTATGTCCACTTTTCAAAAAGCACGCAAGTCTTGTCGAATTCGATCGGGATCGCACATGCGAAGGCCGCGACCAAACGTCATCACGCTCGCCCGATCTTGCGCGGAACCATATTGGCGCAATAATGCTCCGCTACGTTGTGATCCGGAATCAACTGGTCCCGTTCTTTGGAGGGTGACGAGAGTGTTCGCTCGCACCATTGCTCTGGCTATCGCCATTGCCACCTTGGCCGCGTTTGATGGTGCGGCCGCACAAACAGCCAACCAGCCGCCGGACACGATGGCGGCGCGGGTCGAGGCCTGTACGCCCTGTCACGGCAATCAAGGCGAAGGCACCAACGACGTCTACTTCCCGCGCCTTGCCGGCAAGCCGGCCGGCTATCTCTACAACCAACTCCTTGCCTTCAAGAACGGCCGGCGAAAATATCCGCCGATGAATTATCTGCTGGAGTTCCTGCCCGATCCGTACCTGCAGCGGATGGCGGAGTATTTTGCGGATCAGCACCCGCCTCTGCCGCCTGTGACAGCAAGCGATGCAAGCAAGGACGTGCTGCAGCACGGCCAGTCCCTGGTGTCGCGAGGCGATCCACAGCGCCAGATTCCGGCGTGCGGAAGCTGCCATGGCCCGGTCCTGACCGGCATGGAGCCGGGAATTCCGGGCCTGCTCGGACTGCGCCCGAACTACATCAGCGCGCAGTTGGGCGGGTGGCGTTATGGCACGCGCACCGCGAAGGCACCGGACTGCATGCAGCAGGTTGCGGCCCGGCTCACCGAGGAAGACGTGACGGCGGTTGCGGCATGGCTCGCGAGCCGCCCCGCGCCTGTCAACATCGCGCCGGCGCCGAAGGGTACGTACGTGCTGCCGTTCGCCTGCGGCAGTCAACCGGACTGAGGAGACAGAATTGCGCTCGGGTTCACGACTGCTTGCCGTATGGCTGTTGCTCTTCACCGGTCCGTCCGCCGAGGCGCAGCCGAAGCCTGGCTCCGACCGCGACAGCCTCGTCGCGCGCGGCGAATATCTGGCCCGCGCCGGCGACTGCATCGCCTGCCACACGGCGCCCGAGGGGCGCACCTTCGCCGGCGGACGCGCCATGCCGACGCCTTTCGGCACTCTGTATTCCTCCAACATCACGCCGGATCGCGACACCGGGATCGGCAAATGGACTGCCGAAGACTTCTACAAGGCCATGCACTATGGCCGCTTTCCTGACGGCGGATTGATGTATCCGGCGATGCCGTTCGCCTCCTACACCAAGGTCACACGAGCTGATACTGACGCGATCTTCGCCTATCTGAGGTCGATCCCGCCCGTGAGCCAGCGGAATCGCGAGCACGATCTCCGCTTCCCCTATTCCAACCGCCAGCTGATCCTCGGCTGGCGGACGTTGTACTTTTCAGAGGGCGAGTTCAAACCGGACCCGACCAAATCCCCGGAATGGAATCGCGGCGCCTACCTTGTCGAGGGCCTCGGCCATTGCGGCATGTGCCATTCGCCGATCAACGCGCTCGGCGGCACCTCGCAATCGGAAGCTTTCAAGGGCGGCCTGATTCCAATGCAGAACTGGTATGCGCCCTCGCTCACGTCCAACCGCGAGGCGGGGCTCGGCGACTGGAGCATCAAGGACATCACCGATCTGCTCCAGACGGGCGTCTCCATGCGCGGCGTCGTCTACGGGCCGATGGCCGAGGTCGTGCACAACAGCCTACAATATCTCACGGACGAGGACACCAGGGCGATGGCGGTATATCTCAAGAGCATTGCGGAGCCCTCGCCTCCGACGCCGCCAAGCTCGACGCTGCCGACCACCGAGAGCAGCCTGCTGATCAGCCTCGGCAAGACCGTCTATGACAAGCACTGCGCGAACTGTCACGGCGCGCAGGGCGAAGGCAAGCCGCCGCACTGGCCGCCGCTCGCCAACAACCAGTCGATCGAAATGCAGTCGGCGGTCAATCCGATCCGCATGGTGCTCAATGGCGGCTATCCGCCGGGCACCAAGGGCAATCCGATGCCCTACGGCATGCCGCCGTTCGCTGGGCTTCTGTCCGACAACGAGGTCGCCGCCGTCGTCTCCTACATCCGTACCGCCTGGGGTAATCGCGGCACGCCGGTCTCAGCGCGCGAGGCCAACGAGCTGCGCTCCGCACCGCTGAACTGAGAGATGCCAGAGATCCCGTCATGATCAATTCCGATCCGCCGACCAGTCCAGCCGCCGCCGACCAGGCGGTCGAGGAGGTCGTCGCGCAAGGCCCGTCCGGTGCGCTCGTGCTTGCCGGCATCGCCACGGCCTGCGTGGTCGCGATGTGGTTTGCCTTCTACCTCTTCGTCTTCCTGCCGCGCGGGCCGCTGCAATGAGCGTAGAGGAAACCCATGACAGCGCTGACGTCGCGGCCCGCGTCGAGCGGCGCTGGGCGAGTGTTGCCGTGATCATCATCGTGATGATGGCGCTGTTCGCGGCATTCGCCGGCATCCATCGCGCAACCATGCCGCAGCCGCGGGTCGAGACCACCGATCCATCGCGGCTGCATCTCTCCGGCGAATTCGTCGAGAGCAATCTCGGCAGCGTGCTGGAAGCCAATGGCAATGTGACCGTGCGCGCGATCGGCCAGCAATATTCCTTCACGCCGGCCTGCATCCTGGTGCCCGCGGACACGCCGATCACGCTGCGCGCCACCAGCGCCGATGTCGTGCACGGCATCCTGATCCAGGGCACCAATGTCAACACCATGCTGGTGCCGGGTTACATCTCCGAGCAACTCATGCGCTTTGCGAAGACCGGCGACTATCTGATGCCCTGCCAGGAATTTTGCAGCTTTGGCCATGAGGGCATGTGGGGCAAGGTCAAGGTGATCGACAAGGCGGACTTCGCGGGTCGTGCGAAGGGTGGCGGGAGGCTGAGCTGTGTTGGTCAATAGGAAGCTCATCCTCGCCCATTTCTGGCTGGCCTTTGCCGTGTTCGGCGCTGCCCTCGCGCTCGGCACCTGGCAGATGTTCATCCGCAGTCCGATCGGCACGTGGCTGACCAATCCCGAGCTCTATTACCGTTCGCTGACCGCGCACGGCACGGTGATGGGCTATGTCTTCCCGACCCTTGTCGCGATGGGATTCGGCTACGCGATCAGCGAGGCCGCGCTGCAGCAGCGTCTGGTTGGCGTGCGGTGGGCCTGGGCGGGATTCTGGCTGATCGTTGCCGGCAGCATCATGGCGGTGATCCCGATCGCGCTCGGCCGCGCCTCGGTGCTCTACACCTTCTATCCGCCGCTGATCGGCAACGTCTTCTACTATCTCGGCGTCGTGCTGGTCGTGGTCGGCTCCTGGATCTGGGTCGCGCTGATGTCGGTCAATCTGCGCGTCTGGCGCAAGGCTAATCCCGACGCGCCGGTGCCGCTCGCCATGTTTGCCAATGTCGCGGGCTCGTATCTCTGGGCCTGGACCGCGGTCGGCGCCGCGCTCGAGCTGCTGTTGCAGATCATTCCCGTCGCCGCGGGGCTGAAGTCCACCATCGATGCCGGCCTCGCCCGCGTGTTCTTTTCCTGGACGTTGCACGCCATCGTCTATTTCTGGCTGATGCCGACCTACATCGCCTATTACACCATCGTGCCGCGCGCGATCGGCGGCCGCGTCTACTCCGACACCATGGCACGGATCTCCTTCATCCTGTTCCTGGTCGTGGCGATGCCGATCGGCATGCACCACACCTTTGGAGACCCGCAAGTCGGCGCCGGCTTCAAGTTCATCCATTCGGCCTTCACCGCGCTGGTGGCGCTGCCGACATTGCTGACGGTGTTCACGATCTGCGCCTCCGTCGAGATCGCCGCACGCCTGCGCGGCGGGCGCGGCCTATTCGGCTGGATCAGGGCCCTGCCCTGGGACAATCCGATGATGCTGGCACTGGCCTTCTCCTTCATCATGCTCGGCTTCGGTGGTGCCGGCGGCCTCATCAACATGAGCTACCAGCTCGATGCCTCCATCCACAACACGCAGTGGATCACGGGCCATTTCCACCTGATCTTCGGCGGCGCCATCGTGATCATGTATTTTGCAATCGCCTATGATCTGTGGCCGCATCTGACCGGCCGCGAGCTGATCGATCTCCGCCTGATCCGCACCCAGCTCTGGCTGTGGTTCGTCGGCATGATCGTCACCACCTTCCCGTGGCACTGGGTCGGCATTTTGGGCATGCCGCGCCGCATGGCCTATTTCGACTTCGGCGATCCCGCCATCGCGCCGCAGGCGCTCTCGGTCACCTTCTCGGTGATCGGCGGCTTCGTCCTGTTGACCTCGGGCGTTCTGTTCCTGATCATTCTCGCGCGCGGCATGCGCGCACCCCAGGCTGACGCCGGCCCCTACCGTTTCGCGCTGGCCGTGCACCAGCCGGCGACCGTGCCGGTCGCGCTCAATACGTACGCGCTGTGGGTGGGACTGATGATCGCGCTCACCCTCACGAATTACGGCTACCCGATCCTGACGCTGGCGTTGAACGAAGGCACCTCGGTGCCAGCCGTCTATGTGGGAGCGCAGTGATGAGCGCGCGCGACCTCTTCACCTTCCGCAACAGGCATTTCACGACAGGTGTCGGCGTCACCGCCGCGATCCTGATCGTGACCGCGATCGGCGGCTTCATCGTGCTGCCCTTCGCGCAGCCCTGGGTTCAGTTCGCCAATGTCTGGGATGCCATCTGCAGCGCCGCCGGCCTGCCACAGCGCGCGGCGACCGTGGTGGCGCCGGAGCAGACCAGGCGCCTATCCGAGGTCGTGCTCACGTCTAGCACGCTGTCACGATCGAGCCAGGAGGCGATTGGCCGCGGCGCGACGCTGGCACAGCGTTGCGCGATCTGCCATGGCCCCACTGGCATCAGCCGCGCAGATTCGCCCAATCTCGCCGGCCAGTATGCGGCCGTGATTTACAAGCAGCTGCACGATTTCCGCTCGGGCGCGCGCACTAATGCCGTGATGTCGCCGTTTGCGATCAACCTGACCGACCAGGAGATCGCCGATCTCTCGATGTACTACGCCTATCTGCCGCGGCTTCCGGCTTATCATCCAACGCCGCAGCTGCCGAAACCGAACATCGTCATCTACGGCGCGCCGATGCGCGGTATCGCGCCCTGCGGCTCCTGCCATGGCAGCCTCGACAACAAGACCGGCAGCCCGTGGCTGGAGGGTCAGTCCGATGCTTACATGAAGGCGCAGCTCCAGGCCTTCGCCTCCGGCGAACGCCGTAACGATATCAGCCAGCAGATGCGCAACATCGCGCGCGCAATGACCCCGCAGGAGATCGAGCAGGCAGCCGCGTATTACGCCTCGCAGCCGCCGGACGTGGTGAAGGCGGTGGATTGAGGGACTGGTCTCTCCATCGTCATTGCGAGCGCAGCGAAGCAATCCAGAATCTTTCCGCGGAGGGATTCTGGATTGCTTCGTCGCAAGAGCTCCTCGCAATGACGGTGGAGAGAGGGGCGCCCGTGGCCACTACGACGACGCCAGCTTCGACCGGCCGTAGATCGCGTCCGCCCGCTTTTCGAACGCAGTGGAGAATCGTGCGAATGCAGCGTCGAACATCGAGCCCATCAGCATCGCCAGCATGCGGCTCTTGAATTCGTAGGCGAGGAAGAAGCCGACGTCGCAGACGCCCTCACCCTTGGGCTCGAACGTCCAACGGTTTTCCAGATTCCTGAACGGACCTTGCAGATATTCGACCAGGATTTTCAGATTGGGGCGGTCGAGCGTCACGCGGCTGGTGAAGGATTCCTTGACCAGCTTGAACGACACCGTCATGTCGGCGACCAGCACCTCGGTGCCGTCGGGCTTGGTCATCCGCTGGCGCACCTTCAGCGCGCTGCACAGCGGCACGAACTCCGGATAGCGCTCGACGTCGGCGACCAGATCGAACATCTCGGACGCGCTGTGATTGACGCGATGCTTGCTTGAAACTCGATGCATAGGAACTCAGCGCGCGATCGCGGCCCGCGCTGCCTTCAATCTCGCAAAATCCTCGCCGGCGTGATGCGACGAACGGGTGAGCGGGCTCGCCGACACCATCAGGAAGCCCTTGGTGTAGGCGATCTTTTCGTAGGACGAGAACTCGTCCGGCGGCACGTAGCGCATCACCGCGTGATGCTTGCGGGTCGGTTGCAGATATTGTCCGATGGTCAGGAAGTCGACGTCGGCCGAGCGCAGATCGTCCATCACCTGCTGCACCTCGTGGCGCTCCTCGCCGAGGCCGACCATGATGCCGGACTTGGTGAAGATGGTGGGATCGAGCTCCTTGACCCGCTGCAACAGCCGGATCGAGTGGAAGTAGCGCGCGCCCGGCCGCACCGTGAGATAGCGCGACGGCACGGTCTCGAGATTGTGGTTGAAGACGTCCGGCTTCGCCGCGACGACGACTTCCAGCGCCCCTTCCTTGCGCAGGAAATCGGGCGTCAGGATCTCGATCGTGGTCGAGGGGCACGCGGCCCGGATCGCGCGAATCGTCTCTGCGAAATGCTCTGCGCCGCCGTCAGTGAGGTCGTCGCGGTCGACGGAGGTGATGACGACATGGGCAAGGCCCAGCTTGGCGGTCGCCTCGGCGACGTTCTGCGGCTCAGCCGCATCCAGTGCATTCGGCAGGCCGGTCTTGACGTTGCAGAAGGCGCAGGCCCGGGTGCAGGTGTCACCCATGATCATGAAGGTCGCGTGCTTCTTGTCCCAGCACTCGCCGATGTTCGGACAGCCCGCCTCCTCGCACACAGTATGCAGACCGTTGGACCGCACGATGTTGCGGGTGTCGGCATAGCCGCGGGTATTCGGCGCGCGCACGCGGATCCAGTCCGGCTTCGGCGGCGAAGCGGAATCGGGCCGGTTCACCTTTTCGGGGTGGCGCGGGCGCAACGGGTTCGAGATGGTATCGACAATAACGACCATGGGGTGTCCGGTCTGTTCAGGTCCTACCTAGTCGGTCTGGGCAGGCATCGCAACCCGGCTCGCACCGCTTCAGGGAACATGGCAGATATGGGCAATATCCTGCTCTGTTCTCAGGCGATTCTCACCTCGAATGGCTCCAATCCCGAAGACTTCACCACTGCGGCTCGGCAAGGCCCTGAAGCGTGCCTTTTTCGGACGCAGCGTCCACGAGGTCGCGCCCGATCTGATCGGCGCCACCCTGCTGGTCGGCGGCGTCGGCGGGATCATTGTCGAGGTCGAGGCCTATCATCATACCGACCCGGCCGCGCACTCCTATCGCGGGCCGACGTCGCGGAACCAGGTGATGTTCGGCCCGCCCGGCTTTGCCTATGTCTATCGCTCCTACGGCATCCACTGGTGCGTGAACTTCGTCTGCGAGGAGGAAGGCTCGGCCAGCGCCGTGCTGATCCGCGCGCTGGAGCCGACGCATGGCTTGGCTGCGATGCGCCGACGCCGGCATCTGCAGGACGTGCATGCGCTGTGCTCGGGTCCGGGCAAGCTAACCGAAGCGCTCGGCATCACCATCGCGCACAACGCGCTGCCGCTTGACCACCCGCCGATCGCGCTGCATGCGCGGACCAAAGATGTGGAGGTCGCAACCGGAATCCGCATCGGCATCACCAAGGCGGTCGAGCTGCCCTGGCGCTATGGCATCCGGGGCTCGAAGTTTTTGAGCAAGCCGTTTCCGAAGTGATCGTCATTCCGGGACGGCTCGAAGAGCCGAACTATGGTGCGCACTTGCGCACCTGAGAATCTCGAGATTCCGGATTCGATGCTGTGCATCGCTCCGGAATGACAGCAAGCTCACGACGCCTGCTTCAGCCGCTCCAGCGCCTCGAGCAGCTTGGCCTTGCGGGCCAGCGCCGCCTCGCGCTTTTCGCGCTCCTCCTCGACGACCTCCTCGGCCGCGTTGGCGACGAACTTCTCGTTCGCCAGCTTGGATTCGGCGCGCTTGATGTCGGCGTCGGCCTTGCCGATCTCCTTGTCGAGGCGCGTGCGCTCGGCGGCGACGTCGATCACGCCCTTGAGCGGCAGCGCGGCCACCTCACCACGCACCAGCAGCTGAACCGCACCGTCAGGCGCACGGTCGGCGAAGGAAATCTCCGACAGCCGCGCCATGCGCTTGATGACATCGGTCCAGCGCGGCGCGCGCTCCCTGGTCTCGGCCGAGGCGCCGGCGAGCACCAGCGCCGTCAGCGTCGCCGGCGGGATGTTCATCTCGGCACGCACCGAGCGGATCTGGGTGATGAGGTCGATCACCCAGCCGATCTCGGCTTCCGCCTTGGGATCGGTGAAATCGGCATGGTCGAAGATCGGCATGACCAGCGCCGGCGAGATCAGCGGATCGATCGGCCCGGCGGCTGCGGCGAGCATCGCGAGTTGCTCCGGCGAAGGCTGAGCCGGCTTCAGCGGCCACGGCGCCAATGCGAGCAGGCCGTCGCGCTTGGCTGTCACCTCCCACAGCTCTTCGGTGATGAAGGGCATGAAGGGGTGCAGCAGCTTGAGGATCTCGTCACGCGCCCAGGCGACCATGGCGCGGGTCTCGTCCTTGGCGGGGCAGTCTGGGCCGAGCAGCACGGGCTTTGCGAGCTCGACATACCAGTCGCAATAGACGTTCCAGACGAAGCGATAGATGCTGCCTGCAGCATCGTTGAAGCGATAGGCTTCGATTGCCTCGGTCACCTCACGCGTGGTGTGCGCACTTTCATGCGCGATCCAGCGGTTCAGTGTCTCCTTCGCCTTCGCCGGCTCGAAACCGTCTGGCACGGCGCAGTGGTTCATCTCGGCGAAGCGACACGCGTTCCAGAGCTTTGTCGCGAAGTTGCGATAGCCCTCGACGCGGCTGGTGGCGAGCTTGATGTCGCGCCCCTGCGCCGCCATCGCAGCCAGCGTGAAGCGCAGCGCGTCCGCTCCGTATTCGTCGATCAGGTTGAGGGGATCGATGACGTTGCCCTTCGACTTCGACATCTTGGCGCCCTTCTCGTCGCGGACCAGGGCGTGGATGTAGACGGTCGAGAACGGCACCTCCTTCATGAAGTGCAGGCCCATCATCATCATGCGGGCGACCCAGAAGAAGATGATGTCGAAGCCGGTCACCAACGCATTGGTCGGATAATAGCGCTGCACCTCGGGCGTGTCGTCGGGCCAGCCGAGCGTCGAGAACGGCCACAGCGCCGAGGAGAACCAGGTGTCGAGAACGTCCTCGTCACGGGTGATGAAGCCTTCGCGCTTGTTGCGGTCGAGCGCCATCTCGCGCCCCTGCTCGGGCGTGATGACCTCCTGCTCGACGTAATAGCCGAGCGCGTGGCTGACGGCCTCCTCCTCGGTCTCGGCGACGAACACCTTGCCATCCGGACCGTACCAGGCCGGGATCTGGTGACCCCACCAGAGCTGGCGCGAGATGCACCAGGGCTGGATGTTCTCCATCCAGTCGAAATAGGTCTTTTCCCAGTTCTTCGGCACGAAAGTCATCTCGCCCGAGCGCACCGCCGCGATCGCAGGCTTGGCCAGCGTCTTGGCGTCGACATACCACTGGTCGGTCAGATACGGCTCGATCACGCTGTTCGAGCGATCGCCATGCGGCACCATGTGGGTGTGCGGCTCGATCCGTTCGACGAAGCCGAAGCTCTCCAGCCGCTCGACGATGCGCTTGCGCGCGGCGAAGCGATCGACCTTGTGGAACTCCTCCGCGAACTGCGATGCGCCCTCGGGCAGGTCGCGCAGATAATCCTCGTTGTCGAGGAGATCGAGGCAGCCTTCCCTGTCGATCACGCTGATCCGGCGCAGGCCGTGGCGATTGCCGACTTCGAAGTCGTTGAAGTCGTGCGCCGGCGTCACCTTCACCGCGCCCGAGCCTTTCTCCGGATCGGAATAGTCGTCGGCGACGATCTGGATCTTGCGGCCGACCAGCGGCAGGATGACGTTCTTGCCGACCAGCCTCAGGTAGCGCTCGTCCTCGGGATGCACGGCCACGCCGGTATCGCCGAGCATGGTCTCGGGGCGCGTGGTGGCGACGACGATGAAGCTCGAGGGATCCTCGGGGCTGAACGTCTTGCCCTCGATCGGGTAGCGCAGATACCAGAGGTGGCCCTTGACCTCGGTCTGCTGCACTTCGAGATCGGAGATCGCGGTCAGGAGCTTGGTGTCCCAGTTCACCAGCCGCTTGTCCTTGTAGATCAGGCCCTCGCGGTGCAGCTCGACGAACACCTTGACGACGGCCTTCGACAGGCCCTCGTCCATGGTAAAGCGCTCGCGCGACCAGTCGCAGGAGGCACCGAGCCGCTTGAGCTGGTTGATGATGGTGTCGCCGCTCTCGGCCTTCCACTGCCAGACCCGCTCAAGAAACTTCTCGCGGCCCATCTCGCGGCGGCCGGGCTGCTGGCGCTCCATCAGCTGCCGCTCGACCACCATCTGGGTGGCGATGCCGGCATGGTCGGTGCCGGGCTGCCACAACACGTCGCGGCCGCGCATGCGCTCGAACCGGCACAGAATGTCCTGCAGCGTGTTGTTGAGGGCGTGGCCCATGTGCAGCGAGCCCGTCACGTTCGGCGGCGGGATCACGATGGTGAACGGCACCGCGTCGCGACGGTCAGGGCGGCCGGCCTTAAAGGCAAGGCTGTCCTCCCACACGACGGACATGCGGGTTTCGATATCGGCGGGTTGGTAATTTTTCTCGATCATGGGGCTAGAAAGCCGCGCGCGCGGTTCAAGTCAACGGGAAGCTCAACGGCAGGCACTCCGGCCTAGGGCGCAAGGCCGAATATCACGCAGGAGCAGGGCTTTATCGGGGCCGTACGGCCCTTCTTAACGGCCGCCGCGCGAGACCCGCTCGATTTCGGCCTTCACGATGCGTTCAACGAGGCCCGGCAGGTTGTCATCGAGCCAGGACTTCAGCATTGGACGCAGCATCTCCTTGACCAGGTCCTCCAGCGTCCGTGCATTGCTGCTGAGCACCGTGTGGGCCAGGGAGTTGAAGGCGGATTCGACCGCGGAGACCGTCGATTGCGCGAGGATCGGCTGCTGCGGCGGCAACGGCGGGGCGTCAAAGTCCACCGGCGCGTAGGACGATGGCGGTGCGGTGCGCGGTGGCGGCGATTCGGCGAATTCCAGATCGTCGCGCGGCTCGACCTTGCGGAAGCTTGGCGGCGGCGGAGGCGGTGTCGGATCCACCGCCATCTCGTCCGTCAGTTCGAGGACGTCGGGCTCGGGCTCGGGCTCGGGAGCGCGGGCCTCCGGCGCAGGCGTGGCCGCGTCGAGCCCCGCCAGCAGGGCGTCGATATCGTCCTGGCTGTTGGATGCGTCCGCCGCAGGCGCGGGTGGCGGCGGCGCCGGAGCCGGCTTCGCAGCTGGCGGCGCAGGCTTCTCGGCGGCAGGTTTTGCGGAAGCGACCTTGGATGGCGGAATGTCGTTCATGGCCTGCGGCTTCGGCGCCGCAGCCTTCTCGGGCTTGGCGGCCTCGGCCGGCGGGGGCTTTGCCTCATCGTCGGCAATGATGCGCCGGATCGAGGCCAGAATCTCCTCCATCGAGGGTTCTGTGACCTTTGCAGGCTGCGTCATCTCCGACTCCACATCATCAACGCCCTCGCATGCGTTGTTTTACACCAAGCACGACAGGATTGGCCGGTTCCGGACGGGAGGCCCGTGATTTTCGTCGCGGCAGCCCGACTTGTCCCCAGATCACGGGCTCGATGTGCAGCGGCGCGCCCCTGCCCCCGCACTCAAGCGTTACGCACACGAGATCGATGCGGCGCGAATCGACCCGCACCTTCATGGCAAGGCTATGTCAGGGAATTTGACGATTGCAAGCGAAGCGCCGGTCGACCTCGTCTGTTCGCGAGGTCGACCGGATGATCACGGGAATCAGCGCCCGTCGGGCGTGCGCACCCCGGCCCAGCTGTCGCGGACCTGATGATAGTGAACGCTGGGGTCGTAGGTTGTGGTCGGCAAGCCAAGGACCTGCGGCGATAGACGGCCTACGGCACTCAGCACTGAATAGGATGCAACCACGCGATCGTGTTGTGCGGTGACGAGTGCGACACGCGCGTTCACCAGCGCCTGCTGCGCGTTGAGCACGTCGAGCGTGGTGCGCTGACCAGCCTTGGCCTCTTCACGGACACCGTTCAGTGCGATCTCTGAGGCCGTGACCTGTGCCTGCGCGGACTGCACCTGCGCCTTGCTGGCCTGCAACTGGCCCCATGCCTGCACGACCGTGGCACGAGCCTGATCGCGGGTCGTCTCCAGATTGAGGCGCTGCTGCGCAAGGTTCTCCTTGGACTGACGAATCAGCGCGTATTCGGCGCCGCCCTGATAGATCGGAGCCGAGAGCTGCGCGACCGCGGAGGCTCCGAACGAGCGGTATTGGATCAGGGACTGCTCATAGGCTTGGGTGACGGATGCTTGCAGGGTGACCGTCGGCAGCAGCGCGCCTTCGTTGACCTTCACCTGAAGATAATTGACGTCGATACCATACATGCTCGCCGTGACGTTAGGGTTCTCGATGAGGGCAAGCTCGATGGCAGCTGCAAGCGTCGGAGGCAGAAACCGATCGACAGGGGAGCCCGGCGCGAGGTTCGTCGGCTCGTTACCGATGATCCGCCGGAAGTTCGCCCGCGTCGTGGTCAAATTCGCTTCGGCAGTGAGCGCCTGCGTCTTGCCGGCCGCCAGTTGCGCCTCCGATTGCGCGACGTCAGTGCGGGTTACTTCGCCGACGTTGAAGCGGTCACGAGTCTGCTTCAGCGTCTGCTCGAGCACGCGTACGTTGCTACGCTGGACCTCCAGCGTGGCGGCGTCGCGCAGATAGTCCATGTATGTCGTCGCGGCCTGGAGCAGCACGCTCTGATCAAGCACGCGCAACCCCTCGCGGGCTCCGGAGACCTGGCTCTCGGCGGCGCGCGTCCGGTTGGCAGTCTGATTGCCGTTGTACAATGTCTGCGAAGCGGTCAATCCGACGCTACGGGGGATGCCCGTACCGTTAACGGGGTCGCTGGTCGAGCTGCTCTTGAAGTCCGAGTACTGGTAACCAGCGCTCGCGGTCAGCGAAACCCTCGGGCGATAGCCCGACAAGGCCTGAGGCACGTTTTCGTCAGTCGAGCGCACCTGGGCACGCTGTGCGTTGAGCTGCGGATTGTTCTGATAGGCGCGCACCAGCGCGGCGTCGATCGTATCCGCCAAGGCAGGCGTCGGCCCGGCGAGCGCCAGCAGCAGGACCGAAACCGCAGCTCCGGTGAAGAGCTTCACCCCATGCATCCCTGAAATTCCGTTCATTCTAACGCCCGGCTCGTGCCCGCGAGCTGGGTTACCGTCTACGAGTGGAGTCGTTGCCCCGCCGCAACATAGGACGCAGATGGGCGCGACGGAACCACCCAACGGTAGTTCTCAGTGGAAACTCTTCACGTGCAGCATCCCGGCCACACTTCTGATTCAGAACGGGATTTGGGCGGCTTTTGGGCCGTCAGAAGACAAAGGCGGCTGCCCGTTCCAACCCCGGAAGGACCGGGGCTGCGGCATCGAACAGCGCCCGATGGCCGAATTCACCGTGGGTACGGGTCACGATCGTAGCGCGCGGCGGCCTGGATTCGGCCGACACCCCCACCATACGCCCGCCCTCCTTCAGCTGCCCGAGCAGAGCTTCCGGCATCACCTCGGCTGCGCCGTTGAGGACGATCACATCATACGGAGCGGCAGACGGTTCCCCGTCGGTGCAGGCCGCCGCCTTGCAGGTGACATTGGCAAGCCCCAGGGCGGTGAAGGCGTCCCTGGCCTTCGCGGCCAAAGCCGAATCGCATTCGATCGCGGTGACCTGCCGCGCGAGCTTGGCGGTCAGCGCGGCGAGGTAGCCCGTGGCGCAGCCGACGACCAGTACGTTGTCGCCCTCGCGGATTTCAGCGGCCTGAAGCAGCTTGCCGGTCAGCTGCGGCTTGATCAGGAACCGCTTGACGGCGCCTTCGCTGACGTCGAGGTCGAGGTCGAGATAGGCCAGTGCCTGCCGGCCGGCCGGCACGAAAGCCTCGCGCGGAACCGTGAGCATGGCGTCGAGAATACGGCGGTCGGTGACGTCATTGGTGCGCACCTGGCCATCGACCATTTTAAGGCGCGCGGTCGAAAAACCGGACATTTGCGGACCCTGCAATGCGGACGATGCCGCGGAGAAAATTCGCGGCATCTTTGAAGCATGCTCGGTCAAAACGCAACATGGCCGTTGGCCATGAGCGAGGCCGCAACTCCCCCAATCGAGGAGCCGATCAGCCTTATTCGATCGTCACCGCGAGGCGGCCGATCAGAGCGGCGACCTCGTCCAGCCGCGCCGAATCCGGCGTCTCGACCGCGCGCGCGAGACAAGCCAGGCATTCATCGTCGCTGAGCTCTGGAATGCCGGCCGGCAGAATCGAGGGGGCCACAACAGGATGGTCGACCTGGATCTCTGGCATGGGAATCAGCTCCGTAAATGTCCGGCGCATCCATGCTCGATTTGAATTGAGTCGATTTGGCGCCGCCCGCATGGCGCGAACACGCTGCCCACAGATCTGTTTGAGGGCGATTCCGCGCTGGATCGTGGATGCAGTGTTCAAAGATCAGGGCAAGCAGATCGCACGCCGCACGAGGATGCGGGCACAAATCATTGAATTATCGGCAAAATTTGGCTCCCCGGGCTGGATTCGAACCAGCGACCATCCGATTAACAGTCGGATGCTCTACCGCTGAGCTACCGAGGAAAAGGCGAACCGTTCGTTCGCGCGCGGCTGCGTATAACAAAGCCGCTTGCGCTTGCAAAGGACGAATTCGTCATCATCCGCAACGCGCCGCAAGGAAGGGCCTGGGAATGGCCCCTCCTCCGGCCAGGTCGGCCAAACATTATTCTGAGAGAAACGAGGTGGTCTTGGTACCGGAATCGTAGCGCAAGCGGAGCGCGGTGAACTTGCAGAGGTTGACGTTTTTCCACAGCACCGCCTCGTCATAGTTCTGCCAGTCGACGCGGATGTTCCAGACGCAGCCTTCGTCGTCATCGTCGAACTCGACATAGGTGCTGGCCTGGTTCTGCAACACCTTGTCGAGCTCGTTGTCCCATTCGTCCAGGCCATCATCCGGCGCGTTGAAGCCCAGGAATTTGATGGCATAGCCGGTCTCGTTGACGACCGTGACGTTGCGGGCATCGGCCGCAAGCGACGGCGCGGCAGCGATCGAAAGGCCGATGGCGATCAGTCCAGACAGAAAATGCTTCATGTGAAATTCTCCGATCGAAACAGGTCTCAGCGCCTGACGTCGATCGACGCAGGCGCCGCGGCAAACATAGCGCTGCCTCAAGACTCGTCCGGAGCGAGATCGAACGATTCAAGTCACGATCGATCTGCGCTCCGGAACGTTTGCGCGACGCGAGACGCGCCGAGCCTGTTTATCGATACGAATTCTCCGCAGCAATGAACGGGCATTCATAGATCGGCGGCGTTTGTTTTCTCCGGCACTGGCGCCGGCACGGCCGCGCCGTTGCTCTTGCCCGTCACGGCGCCGACCAGCGCCTTGACGGGATCGTCGCCCGGCGCAAAGCCGCTCTGGCGCAGGATCTCGTCGATCATCGGACGCAGCGC
Organism: Bradyrhizobium sp. USDA 4354; assembly: GCF_054060315.1. Lineage (NCBI taxonomy): Bacteria > Pseudomonadati > Pseudomonadota > Alphaproteobacteria > Hyphomicrobiales > Nitrobacteraceae > Bradyrhizobium > Bradyrhizobium sp. USDA 4354. The sequence continues at coordinate 5,532,376 of NZ_JBSSDC010000001.1, forward strand.
GTGCACCTTGAGGAGCTCGCCGGCGAGGCCTTCGCCGAAGCCGACATTGCCTCCGCCGGCGCCGTTGCCGCCGAACGCGCCGCCGGTGTGCAGGATGCGGACGTCCTTGAGGTTGGCGATCGGCTTCACCATCTCGGCCAGTGCCGAGGGCATGGTCTCGATCCGCTTCTTGGCGATCTCGAAATCGATGACGTTGCTGCCGAGCTTGTTCTGCGCCTCGTTCTTCATGGTGATGACGGCGGCCTCGGCCTCACCGATGTTGCGGACGCCGACGGCCTTGATCTTGTTGGACTCGGCTTCGGCCGTGGCCAGCGTCTTCACGGCCTCGGCGCGATCGAGCGAGGCTTTCTTCTCGGCCTCGGCGGCGACGATCAGCTCGGTCGATTTGCGTTCGGCCTCGGTCCGCGCGGCGAGCACCTGGGTGAGACGGGCGCGATCGGCGACCTCGACCGCGCGTGCGGTGACGACCTTTTCCTCCGCTGAGACGGCGAGCGCTTCGGCGGTCTTGGCTTCCGCAACGGCTTCCGAGGTCTCCTTGCTCTTCGCCGCGATCTGGATCTCGTTTTCCTGCGTCGCGATCTGGATCTCGCGCTGGGCGTCGGTCTTGCGCTTGTTGATCGCCAGATCCGACTCGATCACCGCGGTTTCCTTGACCTGCTTGGCGCCGGCCTCCTTCTCGGCAACCGCCCTGTCGGTGTCGATGCGGGCATTCTCCTCGGTCAGGCGTGCGGTCTGGGTCGCGGTCGCGACCTCGGCGCGGGTGCTTGCGGTCTTGTTGGCGATGTCGCGCTCCTGCGACAGCTCGGCTTCCTTCTTGGTCCGCTCGATTCCGAGGGTCTGCTGGCGCGCCTCGAGGTCCTTCTGTGCGATCGCCACCTCGTTGTCGCGCACGATGGCGTTGCGGTCGCGGCGGCGGGTCTCGGTGACGGTCTTGAGCTGGGTCAGGCCTTCGGCGTCGAAGAAATTTTCCGGGTTGAAGAACTTGACGTCGGTCTGGTCGAGCTTCGTCAGCGACACCGATTCCAGCTCGAGGCCGTTCGACTTGACGTCGGATTCGACCGTCGACTGCACATGCTTGACGAAATCCGATCGCTTCTCCTGGAGCTCCAGGATGGTCATGGTCGCCGCGACCGAGCGCAGGCCGTCGACGAATTTCGCCTCGACCTGGTTGCGCAACGCCTCGGCATCGTTGGTCAATGCGCCCAGCGTCTGGCTCGCGAGCGCAATGCTCTCCTCGTCGGGGCGCACACGCACATAGAACTCGGCAACGATGTCGACGCGGAGGCGGTCCTTGGTGATGAGCGATTCCCGCTCCTTGCGCTCGACGGTCAGCCGCAGCGTCTTCAGGTTGACGCTGGCATAGGAGTGGAAGATCGGCAGGATCATGGCGCCGCCGTCGAGCACGATCTTCTTGCCGCCAAGCCCGGTGCGCACGAAGGCCTCGTCGCGGGTGGCGCGCTTGTAGAGAATGGTGAAGACGATCCCCAGAACGACGATCAGCGCGACGCCGATCATGGCCGGGACTGCGATGTCGAACATGACTTTCTCCGCTGGTGGGACTTGCTAACTGCTTAGAGTGGGCTTGGACGGCTTGAGTTCATCGTCGGCCTTCACCGCCACGAATCGCGTGCCATCGCGGTCGACCAGGAGGACCATGGTTCCCTGCGGCAAAGGTCCCGATGACGGCGCCGCGACCGCCGACACGAAATGACGGTTGCCATGAATGTCGGCGACGCTGACGCGGCCGGGCGGCCCGTGGTCGAGCGGACCGATAACGACTTCACCGATGCGGCCGACCAGATCGCCGAGGCCGACGACGTAGCTTTCATCCTTGGGAATGACCCGCGCGATGGTCCGGCTTGCGGCGCGGACCAGCGGAACCGACGCCACGACGGCCCCGACCGAGGCGACCATCGCCGGCAAGGGACCCGCAACCATTCGCGCGACGTCCTGGATCAGGAAGCCGGTGATGGAGAAGGCGCCGAGCACCAGCAGCAGGAAGATCAAGAGCGGCACGCCGCCGACATTGATCCAGGAGATGGCGTTGATCACGCCATTGTCGCTGGGATGCGCGAAATCGATGTTGGTGCCGAGCATCTCGCTCAGGGAGGCCCCGACCAGCATCGAGATCACCTCGACCGAGCCGACGATGACGATCATGGCCGCCGCGATCGCGAACGGCCTGACCTCCGGCGCCATGACGTGTTCGAGCAGTGCGCTCATGACACGGCACTCAGGAGCGCGACTTCAACCGCGCGAGCCTCGCCGCAATTTCCTTGTCACGATGGAGCGTGCTGAGCTCGTCGATGTCGCTCGAATAGGGGATGCCAGGGGGCACGCCGGTAGCGCGTGCCACTGCCCTGCCCGCCCGCAGCGCCTTCGCCGCCGCAGACGCGCCGCCCTGTTTCCGGGGCGATGCCGAGGACTGCTGGCTTGCAATGGCCTCGCTCTTTTCCAGATCGGCGCGGCGCTTCTCGGCATCCTGGAGCGCCGACAACACGGCGCGCAGCGATGTCACGCATTGCTCGATCTTCTCGTTGTTCTCGTCGATGGCGCGGGAGAGCACCTCGAACTGCGCCTCCAGATCCATTTGCCGCGCGATGCCCGCGCGCGCGAGATCATCGCGCTTATCCGTGATCGCGCCCTCGATCTTGGGTGCGAGATCGGCCATTTCGCGTTCGATTTCGGTGCGGCGCGCATTGAGGCGATATTCCTCGGCACGTGCGGCGGCGAGCGCGTCGCGCGCTTCCGTCTCGGCGCGCTCGATCTCGCGGATGGCTTGTCCGACCACCTTCAGCTTGTTCTTGCCTTCCGCCTGCTCGATCGCATCGTAAGCGATCCCGGCGATCAGGCGTCCGACCCGGGACAGGAAATTGTCGGGAGCGGCAGCGATGGTATCCATGGCATTCTCCTCCTCTGGCAGGCTGTTCGGCGTGACGCCGTAGTGAACTTCAAAACCGTCGTCGGTACGGATGAGGTGCGCGGGCACGCTCTGCCCCCAGCCCTCGGCATAGCCGGCGTAGTCGAAGGGCACGCTGAAGCGCCCTTGCACGGTCGCAATTGAAATGGTGGCGGGCCCCTTGATCTTGGCGAGCTTATCGTCGAGCGGCAGGCGGCGGCCTTGCGCGGCGCGATATTCGGCGCGGTCGCGCAGGCCCAGCGTCACCAACCGCGAGGGCAGCGCGGTCTCTTTCCGGATCGGTTCATAGGCGTGGGCGTGGAGCAGGACGACGTTGGAACCCACATTGTGGGCCCGCGCCACCTCGTCGAGAATCTCCATCATGAGGTCATAGGCCTTAAACGTCGCCTCGATGGCGGCTTTGGCGGCCGGGTCAGGCGCAAGCCTGTAACGCAGCGCGGACGGAGCGTTCTTGGGCGACGGGCTCATGAAAAGCACTAAAGCACCATTTTGGTGCTTTAGGAAGGGGAAGCTCGATCACGTTCCACTGATCCTTCTGCACTCTGTCGGTTAGTCGCAGCCAGCAGGAGGCCCGTTCAAAGGCGGCGGATCATTCCTAGATCACGGCAGATCAAAACTTCCTGCACGCGGTGGTTGCAATTTGAGATGAAATGGCGGGAGCGTTTGGCAATCCGTGACCGGGCCCCACCGCTCTCATGTCCCAGACAAGCTGCAACGCCAAAGGCGTTGCGGCGTAGAGCCGGGACCCAAAAAGCCGCGCTGAACGCAGTGGCATGGGCCCCGGCTCTGCAGCGCACCGCTCGCTGGACGATGCTTCGCATCGCCAGGGAAGCGCTGCGCTGCGTCCGGGCACGAGACTGAGTTTGATGCGCACACCTCTCTCCTCGTCATTGCGAGGAGCTCTTGCGACGAAGCAATCCAGAGTCTTTCCGCAGAGACACTCTGGATTGCTTCGCTGCGCTCGCAATGACGGAGCGAGCAGACACGCCTTCGCATCCTCGCGGCTTGTCTCGCCCGAGCTTTGCTCCGTTGCGGCACCTCCGATGTCAGAAGGCGCAGGGAAGACCGGGTGCCGGCCGGGCACCCACGGTCCACTGTGCGAAGATTGCGCTACGAGAAGCTGCACAGCGGCATACAGGTGAAGCCAAACACACGGCCTTCCCTGCGCAGTGGTTTGACGGCTTATGCCGAGTTCTCCCCGGGGAGCGATGCACTATTGCCCCCGTCGCCTTGCAGATGACTGATGCGCCTGCCCGGTCGGGCCATACGCATCACCGCAAGACTTGGCGCACAGACCCCGGGCGCCAGGACGACACGGTTTTGCCGTACGCAAGTCACACCGGTCGTGTGCGCGATGGCTTATCGCTCACGGTTGCCCGCCCTGCGCTGCCTTCTCGCGCCGATGTGACTGGCGTCCACCGCCGCTCACCCCACGTTCGTGACGATCGCGATACGCCCCTCTGACCGGGATGAGGTGATGCACGAATACGCCAAAGCCGAATTTCGGTAAAGTGGAATATTTTTGCGTGCGACGATTGACCCGGCGCTCGTGTGTTTCGCCCGTCGGGCAACACAAGGAATTGTGGCCCGGATGAGCGCAGCGACGTCCGGGATTCGTGCGAGCGGCGGTCCCGGATATCGCTTCGCTCATCCGGGCTACGAAAGCTGGTCGTCACGCCTCCGGCACACCAGGTCGATCTCGATCAGCGCATCATACGCCAGGCCAGTGACGCCGACGCAGGTGCGGGCCGGCAGGCGATCCGGTGCGAAGAACGTGCGGTAGGTCTCGTTCATAGCCGCATAGTCTTCCTTGAAGCGCGTCAGATAAACCCGCGTCATCACGACGTGCTCGAGGCCGAGATCGAGGCCAGCGAGTACCACCTTCAAATTCTCCATCACCGCGCGGGTCTGCGCGACGATGCCCTCGGGCAAGACTCCCGGCGCTTGCGGCGTGTCGGGCATCTGGCCGGTCACGAAGACGAAGCCGTCGGTCTCCACTGCGTGGCTGAACGGCGCGACCGGCTTCGGTCCGCCGCTGATCATGTGGAATTTCACTTGGGTGTCCTTGTTAAGGTGCGTCCTGAAACAGGCGCTTGCTGAGGATGGCGTGCACGCCCCAATTGCCGTCGACCACTTGCGTGACGCCGAAATCGACCGCCGCCGACATCAGCGCGATCGCCTCGTCCTCGCTGAGACCTTTGACGTTCATTAGGAAGCGCCGCATCTTGCGGAAGGCGTCTTTCATGGCGAGGTCGAGCGAGGACTTGGCGTAGACCTCGCTCTGGCCTTGCGCGCCGAATTCGGCGAGGTAATTCGGGTGGCTGAAGCCGGTCAGCACCCAGTCGCTCTCGGTCTCGATCAGGGGATAAGAGAGATCGGCGAAGGGACGGCCGGCGAGATCGGCCTTCTTGTGCAGGATCACCTCGAAGGTGCCGGTCATCGAGCATTCGATCGCGGTGCCGCTGAGCTCGCCGTCGCCCTGCGCTGCATGGGGATCGCCGACCGACAGCAGCGCGCCGGGAACCGAGACCGGAAGATACACCGTTGCCCCCTTCCCCAACCGCCAATTGTCGAGATTGCCGCCGAAATAGGATGGCGGCACGGAGTCGACGAAATCGACCTCGCGCGGCGCCAGCGCGATGACGCCGAAATGCGGACGCAGGGGAATCTTGATGCCGTCGAGCACGGCGTGCCGGCGCTTGATCGTGGCGGGTGCGACGGGAACGCCGGGATAGTCGTAGGTGGTGTGCACGACGCCGAAGGGATCGGTCTGCGGCTCCCAACGGTAGGAATAGAGGGCGCGGGCGTGCGGCACCTCGGCGGCGTCGAAGATCTCATAGATGGTGACGGCTTCGCGCGGCTTGGGACCGCCGAGAAACTCGTTGTAGTGATAGCCCCACCACGCCGCAACTGAGGAGCCGAACACGCGGCCGGTATGGTTCGGATTGCGGCTCGCGCGCGGCACGATGTCGAGGATGCGCACCTCCAGCACATCGCCGGGCTGGGCGTCCTTCACCGCGACGGGGCCGGTGCAGATGTGCACGCCAAACCCCTCGCCGGCGCCACGGCCGAACACGCTGGCATCCATGGGCCCTGCGCCGCGGCGGTCGACGTTCTTCTTGTTCCGCGTCCAGCCGAACACGCTCTCGGCGGCGGCATCGCCGGCGATCATCATGTCAGGGGCGTCAGAGGCGTGCTGCGTCAGTGTCTCGATTGTAATGGTGTCGCCTGACGCGATCTCGATCTGCGGCGGCAGCGAGCGGCTGAAATACCCCCAATGAACGCGGCTGGCCTCGACCGGGAGATGGTGATGACGGCGTTCGGCGGTCGTTCGCTCCTCGGTGTCGGCACACGCGATATTGCTGCGAGCTTCAACGCTCTGATGCGCGCGAAGCTGCGCCAGCGCCTCCTGCGGCCAGCCACGCTGGCCGGTGACGCCGTGCTGCAACGTCGCCCGCTCCGCCTCCTGCTGGCGGAATTCGCGCGGCGGCAGGCCGAAGCGATGGCGGAAGGCGCGGCTGAAATGCGCGGAGTCGCCAAAGCCATAGGCGTAGGCGATTTCCGAAATCGAACGATGCGCCTCGGTCGGGTTGGAGAGGTCGGCCCAGGCGCGCTGGAGCCGCCGCTCGCGAACGTAATGGGTGAAATTGTCGCCGACCGTCTCGAACAGCTTTTGCAAGTAACGCTCGGATATGCCCTCGGCTTGCGCGACACGTGCCGGCACAAGGTCGGGATCGTCGAGCCGGCGTTCGATCGTCTGGCAGATCCGATGCAGCAGCGCAGCCTGCGTCGCACTCGATCCGGCATCGGAGCTCGAGGCCGCCAGCTGATGCGCGAGCGTCAACAGCAGATCGACCAGCGAGTGCGCGAGCGAATTCCATTCGGCATCGCTCAAGCTATCCAGCGTGCGCGCAGTCGCGTCCAGCAGGCGTGCGAACACATTGGCAAAGCCGCCCGGTGGAACGATACGGGGCTCGCCAAGCCGCGGCTTGCCCGAGAGGCGTCCCTGCAGCGCCTCCGACGTGACCGACAGCACGATGACGCGCATGTCGCGCTGGAACACGATGCTCCAGTCGCCGCTGCGCGGCAGCAGCACGAGATGGCCGACGGGAACAATGCGGTGACCGCCGGCGCTTCTGAGCACCATGCCGTCCTCGACCGGCATCAGCGCGATGGGCAAATCTTCATTCGCTCGTGAGAGCGGGCCGACGCTCTGCGCGCCCGCAGCCATGCGCGTCATTGCGACGCCGTGGGCGTGACGATGCGATGCGGTCGCGTGTCCGTCGAATATGCTGTGACCACCCGCCGGCTGCAGGCCGACCGCAGCCAGCACGTCCCGCCAAGCTTCGGGGCGGTCGTCTTGCGCGTAGGACTCGCTCGTGAACGGGCGGAAGCTCATCGGATCGACCCAGATTGCAGTCGATCGAAGCAACCTCTGTGCCAGACGAACGCGGTCGTCCGTCGCAGCGACGGACCGCAAATGGTCTCCGCTTGTCACCTGCTCGTCCCGAAAACAGACTGCGCCTCAACGCATTAGTCGCATCGAAACATGTTCTTTCGGATCGTGCCGTGGACGCCCCAATTGGCATCGACCACCTGGGTCACGCCGAAATCGGCGCCGACTGACATCAGCGAGATCGCCTCATCCTCGCTGAGGCAATGCACGGTCATCAGGAACCGGCGGAGTTTTCTGAACGCATCACGCATCGCACGGTCGAGACTACTGTGATTGGCAATCTCGGTTTGTGCATCGGCGCCGAGCGTCGCGAGGTAGTTCGGATAGGTGAAGCCGTAGAACGACCAGGCATGGTCGGTCTCGAGCATGGGATGGTCGAGGCCTTCGAGGCTGGTGCCGGCAAGATCGGCTTTCTTGTGCAGGATGAATTCGAAATCGCCGGTCAGCGAGGTCTCGATCGCGGTGCCGCCGAGTTCGCTGTCGCCTTGCGCGGCATGGGGATCGCCGACCGAGAAATAGGCGCCGGGGACGGCAACCGGATAGAACATCCGCGCGCCCTTGCCGATGCGCCAGTCATCGATATTGCCGCCGGTATAGCTCGGCGGAATCGAGCTGACGAAATCGGCTTCCGATGGCGCAAGGCCCATGGTGCCGAAATGCAGCCGCGCCGGCACCTTGACGCTGGAGAGGATGTTCTCGCGCTTCCTGATGGTGGCGTGATCCACGCGCACGCCGGGATAGTCGATGGTTGGATGCACGATGCCGTCAGGGTCGGTCTGCGGCGTCCAGACGTAATTGTAGACGGCCTTCGCGTAGGGCTCGCCGGAGGTGTCCAGCTCGAAGATGGTGACGACCTCGCGCGGCTTCGGCTCCTCGATCAGGTCGTGATAGTGAAAGCCCCAGTTTGCCGCGACGTTGGAGCCGAAGCAGCGACCGGCATGGCAGGCGCTGCAGCTCGGCCGCGGCCTGATATCGAGGATGCGCACCTCCAGAATGTCGCCGGGCTCGGCGCCTTCGATCGCGACGGGGCCGGTGAGCAAATGCACGCCGATCCCCTCGCCTGCGCCGCGGACGAACGGGCCTTCTGTCGGGCCTGAACCGCGGCGGGCGACCGCCTTGTGCTCGCGCGTCCACTGGAACACGCTCTCGGCGCCGGGATCGCCCTGGATCATGCGCTCGTAATCGTCATTGGCATGGTGCGTCAGCGTCTCGATGGTGGCGCGATCTCCCGACCGCAGCGTCAGGGCCGGCGCGACTGTCTTGGAGAAATAGCCCCAGTGGACGGTCTTCGGCGAAACCGGCAGCGTGAAATGCGTCATGACGTGGCCTCTTCGGGAGTCCTGAACCTTGTGGAGGCGCCGCTCATCGCACCGCCTCCAGAGTCTTGTCGGCTTCCATCACACTGAGGAATCGCGCCGTCAGCGGATTGCGGGGATTGGAGAGCACCTCGTGCGCGGGCCCCTCCTCGATGATGGCACCACCGCTCAAGAAAGCGACGCGGTCGGCGACCTCGTCGGCGAAGCGGATCTGGTGTGTCGAGATGATCATGGTGAGGCCGTCGTCGATGGCGAGGCGGCGGATCACCTCCAGCACCTCGTTGACGAGTTCGGGATCGAGTGCGGAGGTCGGCTCGTCCAGCAGCAGCACGCTTGGATTGGGTGCGAGCGCGCGGGCGATGGCAACGCGCTGCTGCTGGCCGCCGGAGAGATGCCGCGGCAGCGCATCGGCGCGATGCGACAGGCCAACGCGGTCGAGCAGCTCGGCGGCGCGGCGATCGGCATCGATCCGGGTCATGCCATGGACCCAGCGCAATGGACCCGCGATGTTCTCCTTCGCCGACAGATGAGCGAACAAATTGAACTGCTGGAACACCATGCCGACGCCGACGCTCGCCCGCTCGTTGGCGATGGCGCGCGGCGACAATGGCTTGCCGTCTTCGCCAAAGCCGAGGCGCCGGCCGCCGACGCGCACGGTGCCGGCGTCCCAGTTTTCGAGATGGTTGATGCAGCGGAGCAGTGTGCTCTTGCCGGAGCCGCTCGGCCCGAGCAGTGCGACAACCTCGCCGACCCGCACCGTGAGGCCGAGGCCGTCGAGCACCTTCTGCGGGCCGTAGCTCTTGGTCAGGTCTTTTGCTTCGACCGCTATATTGTTGCGCGCGATGGTCGCGGCACGGCGGGCGCGCTCCTCGCGGGTCAAGGCCGGCGGCGGCGTGTCGGCCGGCTCTGCTGGCGCGGGCTCCGGATCGGCGACGGCCGCATCGGCGAGTTCGAGCTTGGCAACGAGATCGACGCGGCGCCAGGGCAGATAATCGGCGAGCTTGCGCTCGCGGCGCGTGGTGCGGTCGAGATCGAGCAACCATTCGACAAAGAGCTGGATCGCGCTGATGGTCGCGGTCAGCACGAGATAGAGCAGGCCCGAAGCGAAGAAGATCGAGAAGAAGTCGAAGGTCGAGGACGCCAGCTGCGTCGAGCGCAGGGTCAGCTCCTGAACCGCGACGACGGAGGCGAGCGAGGAGTTCTTGAGCGCGCTGACCGCCTCGTTGCCGAAGGCCGGGATCATGGTGCGGATCGCCTGCGGCGCGATCACCCTGCGCATCAGGATGGACGGCGTCATGCCGAGTGCCTGGCCGGCCGTCAGCTGCCCGCGGTCGACGCCGAGCACGCCGGCGCGCAGCATCTCGGCGATGAACGGCGCTTCGTTGCAGGCGAGCGCGAGGCCGGCCGCCAGCACAGCCGGCAGCTTGATGCCGATATGCGGAAGCGCGTCGTAGGCGAACACCATCTGCAGAATCAGCGGCGTGCCGCGGAAGATCACGGTATAGGCCCTGGCGAATGCCGCCAGCGGCCAGAAGCGGGAGAGCTGCATGCCGGCGAGGATCAGTCCGAGCATCAATCCGCCGCCGAGCCCGAGGGCGGTCACCTCGAGGGTGAGCTCGATGCCCTCGAGCAAATACGGCATGCTCAGGTAATGGAGGAATAGCGACATCAGTCAGCCGACATCGGAGCGGGATCAGATTTGGTCGAAGGCGGTGTGTCGGACACAGGTCACCTCTCCCCGTCGGGGAGAGGTAAACCGCACTCAGTCAGCAGTCAGGATGTCGGGCTCCTTGAAGTTGTTCACATCGAGCCCATGCTTCTTCAGAAGCTCCATATGCGTGCCGGCCTTCTGCACTTCGATCAGCGCGGCGAGCACGGCGTCGCGGAATTTCGGCTTGTCCTTGGGAACGGCGATGCCGACGGAGTACGGGATGGTCACCGCGATCGCCTTCTCCAGCTTGTCCGGATAAGCCTTTACCGCGCTGTCGACGGTGTTGACGTCGTTGACGTAGGTGTCGGCGCGGCCGGCGAGGATGGCCTGGATGCAGTTGGCGTTGTTGTCGTAGAGCTGGATGGTCGGCTCGGGCTTGCCGGCCTTCTTGCACTCCGGGATCAGCGCCTGGATCAGGGGCACCTCGACATAGCCGGTGTTTTCGGCGGCAGCCGCGCCGCACATCGACATGTTGATGCCGTTGATGCCCTTCGGATTGCCCTTGGCGACCAGCACGCCGTCGAACACCTTCGAATAGGTGATGAAGTCGGCTGCCTTGGCCCGCTCCTTGGTGGCGTAGATGTCGGAGATCACGATGTCGGCTTGGCCGGCGGCAAGCGTGGTGAGGAGTGCTGCGAACACTACGGGCTTGTAGGTCAGCTTGAAGCCGAGACATTCGCCGATGGCTTCGCCGAGATCGATGTCGAAGCCGATGTATTTGCTGGGGTCCTTGGGATCGATCGTCTCATAGCCCGGCGTGTGCGGGTTGATGGCGTTGACGAGCGTCTTGCCCTTCCAGTCCGGATATTTCTCCTGGAGCGCGGCGCAGGCGGCGGGCGCCGCGGCCTGCGCGCTCAGCGGCGCGGCGACGACGAGGCCGAATGCGATGGCGGCACCGAGCATGAGCTTGCGCCGCGCCAACGATGCGCGCGCCATTCCCCGCCGCGCCTGGGGCCAAACCGATTTCTGCATCTCGCCAGTTCCTCCGAAATGTCATGGCGCCTGCCATGGTCCAGTGATCGGGGAGGAAGCGTGCGGGAGTGCGCCGCGAAAAGCTTGTCCGCGGGCGTACAAAAAATTGGATGGAGCGCGCCCGGCATTTGGGCAAACGGCTGCACAAAAACTGTTCGCCCACCACGAAGCGGCGCGGGATTCCGAATTCGGGATAACCACATGATCTCGGCCGATGCAGCGATCTGCCCGATCAACGAATCATTCGGTGAACTCATTTGACAGAGATATGACGCTTGCCGATCGAGATGCGACGCCGGAAAGAAGCATCCACGTCCGGCACCCGCAGCAAATCCACCGGTCCTCCACAGCCTGTCCGCAGCATATCCACAAGCTGACCATGGCGGATTCGCGAGCCCGTACGAGGCACTTGCTGCGCACAAACCCACAAAGAGGGCAGCTCAACCACCAGCCTGGTCGAACACGGAACGGCAAGCCTCACTGAGGCTGGCGCGGTTACGGCGCAGGCAGGCGGTGATGGCGCGGACGTTGGGGATCTCGCCGGCGCAGAGCCGGTAGACGTCGGGGGTGCAGGCCCGCCGCTGCTCCGGCGTTCCCTGTGCATGAGCGGCGGAGGCAAACAGCGTCAGGAACAGCCCTACCGTCGAGGCGCCACGCGCCCGGCTTTTCGCGCCCGCAAACCGCAAGAACCTCGCCTTCATGACCAGTCTCCCGCTCTGCCCTGCCCGCCCCGGCCTGCATTGGCCGGCATGGTGCGAAGAGGTAGGAGAAATAAACCGCTGGGAATGTGATCTCTTTCACACCGGCTGCGCCGTGGCGGCACGTAGGGTTCGCCGGGGATTTTTCAGGAATCGCTAACCAATCGGATCCCGATCGCCGCATCGTTAAAATGCGAACGATCGGGTCAATCCGGAAACAAACCGGCTTTGCGACATTGCGCCATCCGCATTCTGCGAGGGTGTGATGAGCGAAGCCGAATTCAACTTGCTGCTGGATGCTGTCCGGGACGCCATGGTCTTTGAAGATTTCGCGCCCGTGCCGGAGGAGAAATTCGTGCCCCGCTCTTGGAGCTTCGACGCGACGCCCAAAGCAGCCAATGACAACGAAGGCGCCTGGCCCCTCCTGCCCTTTCCCGACGGCTGGTACGCGGCCTGCTGAGGCCCGCCTTGAAGTGAACCGATGCGTCCGCCTTGCGGGCGGTTCGGCATTATCGAGCGCCGGGGACCGGTGCAGCCCCGATCAAGTCTTGACGCGCTCCTCGCCCTGCTGCGGCGCCCGGTCGGGTGCAGCCGGCGGGAAGATGCTGTCATAGATCGCGCGCGCCTCGGCAATGAGGCGGGCCCTCTCCAGCTCGGATTTCGGGACAAATCGAACGACGTCGCCCACGTGCTCTCCAGCTCCAGGGTTCGGATGCGTCTCTTCGCAGATGCGAAGTCTATGCCAGAGGACCTGAATCGCACCTTTCCGCCAAGCCCCGGGCAAACCCGGTGGCTGGCGGGCGCGTGCTGCTCGGCAGAACCGCGCATAAGCCCAAATTTTGTGGAGAATCAGAGGCTTGTGATGGAGGCCACGACCAGAATTGAACTGGTGTACACGGTTTTGCAGACCGTTGCGTAACCACTCCGCCACGTGGCCCCGTAAGGGCGGACCAATATAGGGGATCAATGGCTTAGGCAACCGCCTTCGTCCGACTTTGACGGCGATAGCCTTTTCCGATGTGGACCAAAGTCAGGCGCGCTTGCCGCGCCGGAAGTCGCGCCGGCGGCCCTTCGGCGCGGGCTTGGGCGCGAGTTCCGGCGTCTCGGCCTGGACCTCGCGGTAGCGCGCCAGCATCCGTTCGAAACTGGCAAGCAATGTCTCGGCGATATCAGGGCGCCGCTCGAGGCCGGCGAGGATCGTCGCGGCCGCTTCGATGGTCGAGAGACCGTCGCGGCGCGGCTCCTTGCGCAAGCGTCCGTAGCGCGAGGGCTTCTGCGGGTTGAGGATCACGCGCTGGCACTTGAGCATCCAGGGATTGCGCCACCACAGCGCTTTGGCCTGGCTCCAGGTGCCGTCGAGCAGCACGATACCTTCGAGCTTGCCGAGAATCGCGCGCTGGTTCTCGGCGACCTCGCCCTTGCGGGTTAGCGCCACGATCTCGCCTTCGGCGTCAAGATCGGCCGCGCGGGCCGAGCCGAGATAGAGCACGGCCCAGTGCGAGGCATTCTCGACCGGCCGCCCCAGCGCCTTCGACAGGCTCGGCCAGGACAGGCCGACCCGTACCGTGGCATCGGCGAAATGCCTTGCAAGCAACCGCGCGGTGCCGAGCGCCCTGTCCTGCTCCTGCGGATGCTGCAGGATCAGCAGCGAGAGCCGGTTCTCAATCGGCGTGACACTGTCGCAGATGCACAGCGGCATCGGCTTCTGGCAGTGCGGGCATTCGGGAATCGTCTCGGGCGCGGCGGCCGTCGTCTCGGATGGGTTCGACATGGTCGCCGCTATACGCTTCGCGCGGCGCTGCAACAACCTATTCCGCCGGTGCAGCCAGCGGACGCGGCTCGGATCGGCGCCGCAGGCGGTCGATCAGGAGGTAGATCACCGGCGTCGTGTAGAGCGTCAGGATCTGCGAGACGAACAGGCCGCCGATGATGGTGATGCCGAGCGGGCGGCGCAGCTCCGTGCCGGGACCGGTCGCGACCACCAGCGGAACGCCGGCGAACAGCGCCGCCATGGTCGTCATCAGGATCGGGCGGAAGCGTGCCTGGCAGGCCTCGAAGATTGCCTCGGCCGAGGACAGCCCGCGCCGGCGCTCGGCGTCGAGCGCGAAGTCCACCATCATGATGCCGTTCTTCTTGACGATGCCGATCAAGAGGATGATGCCGACGAAGGCGATCACCGTCAGCGGCGTATTGGTCAGTTGCAGCGCAAGCAGTGCGCCGAGCCCGGCCGAGGGCAGCGTCGAGATGATCGTGAGCGGATGGGCAAGGCTCTCGTAGAGCACCCCCAGCACGATATACATCGCGACCAGCGCGCCGAGGATCAGCAGCGGCTGGCGGCCGCTGGTCCTAGCGAAATCGCCGGCATTGCCGTCGAAGCTGCCGCGAATGCCTTCGGGCATGTGCAATTCCTCGACCGCGCGCTGGATGTTCTGCGTTGCCGTCTGCAGCGGCACGTCCGGCAGCAGGTTGAACGACACCGTGGTCGAGGGGAACGATTGCGAGTGATAGACCGCCAGCGCGGCGAGCCCGCGCGTCGCATGCACCACCGCGGAGAGCGGCACCTGGGCATCACCCGCGCCGGCGACATAGATGCGTTCGAGGTTGGAGGGATCGACCTGGAATTTCGGGTCGATCTCCAGCACGATCATGTACTGGTTGCGCTGGGTATAGATGATCGAGATCTGCCGCTGCGCGAAGGCATTGTTGAGCGCATTGTCGATGTCCTGAACCCTGACGCCGAGCGCCGAGGCCTTCTGGCGGTCGATGGACAGCGTGAGCTGAAGCCCACCAGGGTCGCGATCGCTGGAAATGTCAGTGATGCCCTCCACGCTCTCCATGCGTTTGGCCACGATCGGAGCCCATTTCTGCAACAGGCCGAGATCGGTGCTGGATAGAGTGTACTGGTAATCGGAATCGCTCTGCCGCCCGCCGGCCCGCACGTCCTGGGCGGCGAACATGAAGAGGCGGATGCCGGGCACGGGATATAGCGCGCGCCTGAGGCGGTCGATCACGACCTGCGTCGAGACGTGGTCGCGCTCCTCCGGCGGCTTCAGGCTGATATACATGACGCCGCGATTCGAGGTCGCCCCGCCCGGCCCGCCTCCGCTGCCGACGGTCGAGCCGATGCCGGCCACGGCCGGATCCTGCATCACGATGTCGGCGAGCCGCTGTTGCAGACCGAGCATCGACTGGAATGAGATGTCGGCCGAGGCGCGCGTCGCCCCGATGACGAAGCCGGAATCATCAGTCGGAAAATAGCCTTTGGGCACCTTGATGTAGAGTGTCACCGTGAGCGCGATGGTGGCGAAGAACACCAATAGCGTCAGCAGCGGAAATTCCAGGACGGTGCGCAAGGTCCGGGCGTAGAAGGCGACGATGCGCGACAGCGAGCCTTCG
The DNA here is from genome assembly GCF_054060315.1 of Bradyrhizobium sp. USDA 4354. Classification (NCBI taxonomy): domain Bacteria; kingdom Pseudomonadati; phylum Pseudomonadota; class Alphaproteobacteria; order Hyphomicrobiales; family Nitrobacteraceae; genus Bradyrhizobium; species Bradyrhizobium sp. USDA 4354. The sequence continues at coordinate 5,547,845 of NZ_JBSSDC010000001.1, forward strand.
ATCAGCCGATCGAACAGGGTCGCGGTGGCGGAGGTGGTCTGCCGGATGTAATGGGCGCAGATCATCGGCGTGACCGTGAGCGACACCAGTGTCGAGACCAGAATGGCGAAGGTCAACGTCAGCGAGAATTCGCGCAGGAGACGGCCGACGATGCCGTCCATGAAGATCAGCGGCGTGAACGCGGCGATCAGCGACAGGCTGATCGAGACCACGGTGAAGCCGATCTGCTTGGCGCCCTCCTGCGCCGCGCGGAACGGCCGCATGCCTTGCTCGAGATTGCGATACATGTTCTCGATCATGACGATGGCGTCGTCGACCACGAAGCCGACGGAGATCGCCAGCGCCATCAGCGACAGATTGTCGATCGAGAAGCCCGCGACCCACATGCCCGCGCAGGTGCCGGCGAGCGCCAGCGGCACCGAGATGCCGGCCGCGATCGTCGGGGTCAGACGGCGCAGGAACACGAACACCACGGCCATCACCAGGAACGCGGTCGCCAGCAACGTCCATTGCATGTCCAGCACGCTGGCGCGGATCGTGCCGGTGCGGTCGACCAAAGTGGAGATCTCGACGCCGGCCGGGATCCACTGCTTCAGCGCGGGGATCAGCGCCTTCACCCTGTCGACGGTATCGATGACGTTGGCATCGCCCTGCTTGGTGATCTGGATCAGCACCGCCGGCTGCTTGTTGAACCAGGCGATGGAGCGGGCGTTGCGGACGGAATCCTCGATATCGGCGATGTCGGAGAGCCGCACGAAATTGCCGTTGGAGCTCTTGACGACGATGTCGCGGAATTCCTTCGCGGTGCGCATCTGCCGATTGAGCGCCAGCGTCTCGCTCTGACGCTCGCCTTCGAAGATGCCGACGGGACCGAGCGGGTTGGCGTTGACGATCGCAGTCCGAACGTCGTCGGTGGCAATCCCGGCGTTCGACAGCGCGACAGGGTTGAGCTGCACCCGCACGGCCGGCTGGTCGGCGCCGGACACGGTGACGTCACCGACACCGGGCACCTGCGAGATACGCTGCGCCAGCACGGTGTCGGCAACGTCGTAGATCGCGCTTGCCGACAGCGTCTTCGAGGTCAGCGCCAGCACGAAGACAGGCGCGCCGGCCGTATTTGCTTTACGAAAGCGCGGCAGCGTCGGCAGGTCGCTCGGCAGGTCGACCATCGAGGCGTTGATCGCCGCCTGCACGTCGCGTGCGGCCTTGTCGATGTTGCGGCCGATGTCGAACTGAAGCTGGATGCTGGTGGTGCCGAGGGTCGAGGTCGAGGTGATCTGGTTTATGCCGGCTATCTCACCCAGCCGCCGCTCCAGCGGCGAGGCCACCGTGGCCGCCATCACGGACGGATCCGCGCCGGGCCGGCTGGCCGAGACGAAGATGGCGGGGAAATCGACGTTGGGGACCGAGGCGACGGGCAGAAACTGGTAGGCGACGACACCCAGCAGGAACAACCCGATCGACAGCAGCGTGGTCGCGACCGGGCGGCGGATGAAGGGCTCCGAGATCGATGCCATCACTGCATCCCCTCGGTCGCGCCAGCGACCGGCGGGCCGCCGGATTCGGCCGGCGGCAGCGCCTGCTCGAGGCGGCGGTTGATGCGGTCGAGCGCGAGATAGATCACGGGCGTGGTGTACAGCGTCAGGAGCTGGCTCAGCAGCAATCCGCCGATGATGGAGATGCCGAGCGGGAAGCGCAGCTCGGCGCCGGTGCCGCTCTCGATCGCGAGCGGCAGCGCACCGAACAGCGCGGCCAGCGTCGTCATCATGATGGGACGGAAGCGCAACAGACACGCCTGCACGATCGCCTCGTTCGGCGACATCCCCCGCCCGCGCTCGGCTTCCAGCGCGAAGTCGATCATCATGATCGCGTTCTTCTTGACGATGCCCATCAGGAGGATGATGCCGATCAAGCCGATCACCGAGAGATCCTGACCGCACAAGATCAGCGCCAGAATCGCGCCGACGCCGGCCGAGGGCAGCGTCGACAGGATCGTGATCGGGTGGATGTAGCTCTCATAGAGCACGCCCAGCACGATGTAGATCGTGATGACGGCGGCGAGCAGCAGCCAGGGCTGACCGGCCAGCGCCTTGGCGAATTCGGCAGCATCGCCGGCATAGACGCCGACGATGCTGTTGGGCATGCCGATCCGGGTCTCGATCGTCTTCACGGCCTGGACGGCATCTCCGAGCGCTGCGCCGGGCGCCAGGTTGAAGCTGAGCGAGACGGACGGGAATTGCGCCTGGTGCGAGATCGCGAGCGGCGCCGTGGTCCGCTTCAGCGTCGCCACGGCCGAGAGCGGCACCTGGGCACTGGGCGCGCCGACGGTGGTGCTGGCGGCGCCCGGCAGATAGAGCTTCGACAGGATCGTGGGATCGCGCTGGTACATCGGCAGCGCCTCCAGCACCACGCGGTACTGGTTGGCCTGGCCGTAGATGGTCGAGATCTGACGCTGGGCGAAGGCGTCGTTCAGCGTGTCGGTGATGGCCTGGAGGCTGACGCCGAGCTGGCCGGCGCGGGTGCGGTCGACATCGAGCTGTGCCCGCAGGCCGCCCTCCTGCGCCTCGGAGGAGACGTCCCGGAACAAGGGATCGCGCCGCATCTCCGCAACCAGCTTGCGCGCCCATTCCGAGACCAGCGTCGCATCGGTGCCGGTCAGCGTGTACTGGTACTGCGAGCGGCTCGACTGGGTCGAGATCTGCACGTCCTGCACCGGCTGGAAATAGACGGTCATGCCGGGGATGCCTGACACACGTTCCTTCAACCGGGCCACGACCACGCCGACATCGTCGCGCCGCTCGCCCCGCGGCCTCAAGCTCATGACGAGCCGGCCGACATTGGTGGTCGGGTTGACCGAGCCCGCACCGATCACCGAGACAACGCCGACCACATCAGGGTCGGCCCTGATGGCGTCGGCCGCCTCGGCCTGCCGCGTCTGCATCTCCGCAAACGACACGTCGGGCCCAGCCTCCGTCACCGCCGTGATCGAGGCGGTGTCCTGCAGCGGCAGGAAACCCTTGGGCGCGACGACATAGAGCACCAGGGTCGCGATCAACGTGGCGAAGGTCACGATCAGCGTGGCGCGCTGGCGTTCCAGCACCCACAAAAGCGATCTGTGATAGGCATCGACCGTGCGGTCGATGAAGCGGCTGATCGCGGCCAGTCCCGGCACGGCCAGCTCCTCGTGCGCGTGCTTGAGCAGCCGCGAGCACATCATCGGCGTCAGCGTCAGCGAGACCACCGCCGAGGTCACGACCGCGATCGTCAAGGTCAGCGCAAATTCCCGGAACATGCGCCCGACGAGGCCCGACATGAACAACAGCGGGATGAAGACCGCGATCAGCGACACCGTCAGCGAGATCACGGTGAAGCCGATCTCGCTGGCGCCTTTCAGCGAGGCTTCCATTGCGCCATCGCCGTTCTCCATGTGGCGCACGATGTTCTCGATCATGACGATGGCGTCGTCGACGACAAAGCCGGTGCCGATCGTAAGCGCCATCAGCGAGAGATTATCGAGACTGAAGCCGGCAAAATACATGATGCCGAAGCTCGTGATCAGCGACAACGGCAGCGCGACGCCGGCAATCAGCGTGGCACGCAGCGAGCGGAGGAACAGCAGCACGACCAGCGTCACCAGCACGACGGCAAGGACCAGCGTGAACTGCACGTCGCGCACCGAGGCGCGGATGGTGACGGTGCGGTCAGAGACGATGGTGAGGTTCACGCCGGCTGGAATCGCGCGCTGCAGTTTCGGGATCTCTGCGCGGATCTGGCTGACGACGTCGATGACGTTGGCGCCGGGCTGGCGCTGGATGTCGATGATGACGGCCGGCGTGCCCTGGTACCAGCCGCCGGTGCGGTCATTCTCGAGACCGTCGACGATCTGGGCGACGTCGCCGATGGTGACGGGCGAGCCGTTGCGATAGGCGATGATGACAGGCTTGTAGGCGTCGGCGGCGGCGATCTGGTCGTTGGCGGCAATGATGTAGGATTGCTGCGCGCCGTCGAGCGAGCCCTTCGGTCCTGATACGTTGGCATTGGCGATCGCGGTGCGCAGATCCTCCATGGCGATGCCGTAGGCGGCGAGCCGCGCCAGATCGGCCTGGATGCGCACGGCCGGCTTCAGTCCACCAAGCACGGAGACGCGCCCGACGCCGGAGATCTGGCTCAAACGTTGCGCCAGAATGGTGTCGGCGATGTCGCTCATCACCCGCAGCGAGATCGTGTCCGAGCGCAGCGCCAGCGTCATCACCGGCGCGTCCGCCGGGTTCACCTTGGCGTAAGTCGGCGGATAAGGCAGCGTCTTGGGCAGCACGCCGGCCGCGGCATTGATGGCGGCCTGCACGTCCTGGGTGGCGCCGTCGATATCGCGGTTGAGATCGAACTGGAGCGAGATCTGACTGACACCGAACGAGCTCGTCGAGTTCATCGACGTCAGCGACGGGATCTGGCCGAGCTGGCGCTCCAGCGGCGCGGTGATCAGGGAGGCGATCACGTCGGGGCTGGCGCCCGGCAGCCGCGTCGTCACCTGCACGGTCGGGAAATCGACCTGTGGCAGCGCCGAGACCGGCAGCGCGAAATAGCCGAGCAGACCGCCGATCAGCAGGGCGATACCGAGCAGCGAGGTCGCGATGGGCCGGCGGATGAAGGGTTCGGAGACACCCATGGATTAAGCCTGCCTTCAGGCGGCCGTTGTCGGGATCATGGCTGCTTGGCTCCACTTTCCGATGCTCCCGGCCCCGGTGCCGGCCCGGTCTGTCCCTTCTGATCGCCTTCGCTGCTCTTGCGCTTGGCACGGAACTCGCCGTCCTTGCCCTGCCCGTCCTTCTGGCCTTCTTTGGCAGCATCCTTCTTCTGAGCGTCCGGCGCGCGCGTGCGCTTGCGTGGGGCAAGATCGGCCGACGGGGTCTGGTCGTCGCGGCCCACGATCACCTTGGAGCCGTCGGACAGATTGGCAAAGCCCGTGGTGACGACCCGGTCGTTCGCCGAGAGGCCGCTGGCGATCACCGCGTCATGCTCGTTCTGCTGGGTCACAGTCACGGGCTTGGCCGAGACCACATTGTCGTTGCCGATGACGTAGCTGAAGGTCCCGATCGGACCGCGCTGCACCGCAGAGGTCGGCACCACCAGCGCCTGCGTCAAGGTCTCGACCTTGAGGCGGACATTGACGAACTGGCCCGGCCAGAGCTGGTAATTGGCGTTGGGGAATTCGGCCTTGAGCTTGAGCGTGCCGGTGGTCTGGTCGACCTGGTTGTCGATGCCGGTGAGCTTGCCGGTATCGATCACCGTGATGCCGTCATTGCCGAACACGTCGACGGCGAGCGTGCCCTTTGCTGCGGCCGCGTTGACACGCATGATCTGCTGCTGCGGCAGGCTGAACCACACCGCGATCGGCTGCAATTGCGTGATCACCACGAGACCCGTGGTGTCGGAGGCATGGATGATGTTGCCCTGATCGACCTGGCGCAGGCCGGCACGGCCCGAGAGCGGCGCGACGATCTTGGTGTAGCTCAGCGTTGCCGCGGCATTGTCGATCGCGGCCTGATCGGCCTTCACCAGCGCCTCGGTCTGCGCCACCAGCGCACGCTGGGTGTCGGCCTGCTGCTTGGAGCCGGCATTGGACGCAGCCAACTGCTCGTAGCGCGCAAGATCGATGCGCTGGTTGGCGAGCTGGGCCTGATCCTGCGCCTTCTTGGCCACCGCCTGGTCGTACTGCGCCTGATAGATCGCCGGATCGATCTCGCCGAGCACGTCGCCCTTCTTGACGTCCTGGCCTTCCGTGAAGTTGACCGCGATCAGCTTGCCGTCGACCTGCGAGCGCACGGTCACGGTATTGAGCGCGCGGATCGCACCGACGCCGTCGAGATAGACCGGCACGTCCTGGATGCGCGGGCTCGCCGCCAGCACCGGCACCGGCAGATCAGGGCGCTGGTTGCGGTTGTTCGCCTGCTGCTGGTTCATCGCAATCCAGCCAACGTAACCAAGCCCGCCGAGGATCGCGAGCGTGATCAGGGTCATGACGAAGCCGCGGCCGCGCGGTCTTTTCGCCGCCCCCTCCTTCGCGTCTTGCTTCGTCTCCGGCTTAAAGAGCATTGACCGGTTTCTCCATTCGCGGCTCCCAACCGCCGCCAAGCGCCTGGTACAGGCTCACGATGGCGAGGAGCCGTGCGAGTTGGGCCTGCGACAGCGCGTCTTCCGCCTGGAACAGGGTCAGTTGGGTGTTGAGCACAGTCACGATGTCGGCAGTGCCGGCGCGCAATTGCTGCTCGGAGAGATCGAAGGCGCGGCGCGAGGCGGCAACGACGTCGCGCTGCAATTGCAGCTTGATCGTGGTCTGCTTGATCGAGAACAGCGCATTGTCGACGTCGGCAAAGGCCTGGATGATGGTCTTGCGGTAGGTCTGGAGCAACTCGTCCTGCCGCGCCTTGGCGAATTCGAAATTGCCGAGGATCCTGCCGCCGTCGAAGATCGGCTGCGTCGCGCTGCCGACGAGCTGAAAGAAGGCCGCGTGCGGCTGGAACAGCGAGACCAGCGCCGCGCTCTGATAGCCGCCATTGCCGGTGAGCTGGATGGTCGGAAAGAACTGCGCGCGGGCATTGCCGATGTTGGCGGTCGCCGAGGCGAGCTGGGCTTCCTGGCGGCGGATGTCCGGCCGCTGCGTCAGCAGTTCCGACGGCAGGCCGGGCGTCACGCGCGGGATCGCGACCCGGTCGAGGGAGCCGCCGAGCACGCGCACGCTCTCGGGCGGCCGCGATACCAGGACGGCGAGCGCATTGACATTCTGGTCCAGCGTCTGGCGCAGCGGCGGCACCAGGGCCTTCTGGTTGGCAAGCACGCTCTCCTGCTGGGCGACGTCGAGATCGGTGCCGGTGCCGGCCCTGCGGCGCTCCCTCACCGCATCGAGGATGCGCTGCGCACTCGCGATGTTGCGCTGAGAGGTCCTGATACGGTCCTGCGAGGCCAGCACCTGGAAATAGGCGTTGGCGACGGCTGCGAGCGTGGTCAGCGCGACCGTGTCGCGATCGAAACGGTTGGCGTTCGCCGTCTCCTCCGCCGTTTGCAGCGCATCGCGGTTCTGGCCCCAGAAATCGAGCTGATAGCTCGCGCTCAGCGAAGCCGAATAGTTGACGACCTCGCGTCCGCCGATGGACAGCCCCGAGGCGCTCGAGCCCGAGGTGCGCGAATAGGTTTCCGATCCGCCTGTCGATACGCTCGGCAGCAACGCCGCGCCGGCCTGCCGCGCCTGGGCATCGGCCTGGACGATGCGCGCAACGGCAGCGGCGATGTCGAGGTTGACGGTCTGCGCCTCCTCCATCAGCTGGGTCAGCTCCGCAGAGCGGAAGCCGCGCCACCAATCCAGCGACGGCGGCGCATCGCCTTTGCCGGCATATTTGTATTGCGTGGGTACGTCGAGCGCGGGATCGGGGAGATCCTGGGTCAGCACGCAAGCCCCCGAGCCGGCGGCAAGGCAAAGCACCGCAATCCATCGCGCCGCGCGCAGCGTTCCGAATGCAGTACCGAGAGACCGCCGCGAGGCGATCGCTGGAACTTGTTGTGTCACATCCACCCCCCGCCGGGCAGATCGAGCCGCCGCCGTGCAGCCGGATTAACCGATTCGCGGTGGGACAGTCGGGAGGCTTTGGATGACGCGTTCACAGCGGCAATGCTTTCTGCGGAACCTAAGATCCATACTAGCCGGGCACGGAACGGCGGGACAGTGCCGCAGTTGCGAGATGCCCGTGCCAACGAGCCGGGAGCGAACTGACAAAAGTGTAAGATGTGCCTGTCTTGCAGCGACTTCTCTCATTGCGAAACATCGGGAAGCGTGATCAAGCTTACCAAGATTTCATGTGATATCGCTGCCACACCGGCCGCTGAGCCCCTTCAACCCGACCGCACCACGCGGCTTCAGCTCAGTCGCGCCCTCTGGGCCACCCCGCAAGACCGTCAATTGCCGAAAACGAACCCATCTATGGTGCCGATATCTCTTCGGCCTTCCCCACACCGTCCATGCGCCTCGATCGTGACCCGTCTCGCCCGTGGCAAAAATTGGTCGCAAGACCGCTCGTGACGAGCGTTATCGTTTCGTGCCCTGACGGGGCTCGGTCATTTCCTCCTACCGATATCCCGCCTCACGGCCGAGCGCATCATCGCCGGTCTCGCCTCTCAAGCATATCACTGTTTGGACGGGCGTTTCGGTTGGGTTCGCCGCAGCGCAAAAGCCTTCCCCTTTGGCCTCCCAAGCACTAGGTTCTGGCCAAACCTGATCAACCCCTTGGTAGTGATTTCCCCCGACATGACCATTCGCAATGACGTTGTCGAAGCCATCGGCAACACCCCGCTGATCAAGCTGAAGCGCGCCTCGGAACTGACCGGATGCACCATTCTCGGCAAGGCCGAGTTCATGAATCCGGGCCAGTCGGTCAAGGACCGCGCCGGCAAATGGATGATCCTGGAGGCGGAGAAGCGTGGCGAGCTCAAGCCTGGCGGCCTCGTGGTGGAAGCGACCGCCGGCAATACCGGCATCGGGCTCGCGGTCGTGGCGAGCGCGCGCGGCTACCGCACGCTGATCGTGATCCCGGAGACGCAGAGCCAGGAGAAGAAGGATTTCTTGAAGCTGTGCGGTGCCGAGCTGATCGAGGTGCCGGCCCTGCCCTATGCCAACCCCAACAGCTACCAGCATGTCGGCCGGCGGCTCGCCGACGAGCTGCGCAAGACCGAGCCGAATGGCGTGCTATTCGCCGATCAGTGGAATAACCTCGACAACGCCAAGGCCCACTACGAATCGACAGGCCCTGAGATCTGGGAGCAGACCGGCGGCAAGGTCGACGGCTTCGTCTGCTCGGTCGGCAGCGGCGGCACGCTGGCCGGCGTCAGCCGCTACCTGAACGAGAAGAGCAAGAACATTCGCATCGCCTGCGCCGATCCGCACGGCGCCGGCATGTACGAATATTTCAGGACCGGCGATCCCAAGGCGACGCCCGGCGGCTCAATCACCGAGGGCATCGGCCTCAACCGCGCGACTGCAATTGTCGAGACCGCCAAGGTCGATGACGCCTATCTCATTCCCGACACTGAGGCCGTCACCGCGATCTACGAGCTGCTCCAGCACGAAGGCCTGTGCCTCGGCGGCTCGACCGGCATCAATGTCGTCGGCGCGATGAGGCTTGCGAAGCAGCTCGGGCCCGGCAAGACGATCGTCACCGTGCTGTGCGATTCCGGCAGCCGCTATCTGTCGAAGCTGTTCAATGCGGACTTCATGCGGGCCAAGAACCTGCCCGTGCCGGAGTGGCTGGAGAAGCGCAGCAACATCAAGCCGCCCTTCGTGTGATCGGCGCGGGAAGGCTCACGCCGGGGACGCGTGCCCACGCGGCGCCCGCGGGCCCAATTACGTGATTTCGCCGCGCTCCGGGGCCGCGGCACAATAATCCCGCCAGAACTGGCGATATCCCGCCTCGACCTTCCGCGTGTAGATCTCGACATTGCCGGCGGGCGAAGCCGCGATCTGGGCCGGCAACTCCGCCCGCAACTTCGCCAGAGAAGCGGGCTGCGCCGCATATTTGCTCGCGATTGCGGCGTAGCCCTCGTCATCTTCGGCGACCCAATCGTTGAGGCCGACGGCGGCCACGATCGAGCCGCCGGCGCGCGACGATGCTCCGTTGCCGAGCTTGGCGACGACCGGAACGCCGGCATAGAGCGATTCCCAGGTGCTGACGCCGCCGTTCTGCGGGAACGTATCGAGCGAAATGTCGACCCTCGCAAAGGCCAGCAAATGCTCGTGGCGCGAGGTCGAGCCCATGCAGGTGATATTCTCTGCGGCGATGCCGTGCGCCACGAACCGCGCGACCAGGCTGTCGCGCAGCAACGGATCGTCAAGCAGTCCGTGCTTGATGATCATCTTCGATCCGGGCACCTCGCGCATCACCTTCGACCACACCCGGATGGCCTCGTCCGAGATCTTGTAGATGCGGTTGAACACGCCGAAGGTCACGTAGCCGTTGCGAAGCATGGGCAGCTCCGACGGCGGCACGTCCAGGATGGGTTCAATCGTGATCAGGCATGGCAGATCATGGACCCTTTCGGCCAGCAGGTGCCGGGCCGATTGCGGAATGAAGACCGGATCCGCGAGCACGTAGTCCATGGTCTGAAGGCCGGTCCCCGTGGCGTGTCCGAAACCCGTGACCTGGATCGGTGCGGGCTTGCGGGCGAAAACATGGAGCCTGTTGCCGGTCGTATGCCCGGAGACATCGATCAGGACATCGACCTTGTCGGCCTGGATGCGGTCGGCCAGCTCGTCGTCCGAAAGCTGGCCGGCGTCGACCCAGACGTCCGCCAAGGGCTTGAAGCGTTCGGTCATCTCATCCGGCAACGGCCAGCAGGAATAGCAGATGATCTCGAACCTGGCGTGATCATGATGGCGCAGCACTGGCAACAGAGTGAGCGCGGCCGAGTGGTTCCTGAATTCGGACGCAACGTATCCGATCACGATCCGCTTGTCCGGATCGAGCTGGCGCGGCGCCAACGTCCTTCGCGCCAATGTGGCGCCGACCGCATCCCACCAGGATTTCCGCGCCGCTTGCTGGACTGCGAAGCCAGCTTCGGACAGGTAATCCAGCAAGAAAATCTTGCGCTCGATGGCGTCCGCATAGTCCGGCCTGAGCTCCAGAGCCGCGTCGAGATGCGTGAGTGCCGTCGTGATATCGCCCTGGCTCGCATAACATGATGCCAGCAGCGCCATACCAATTTCGGATCGCGGATTCTCGTCAAGCAGCGTCTTGACCGCCGCAATCGCCTGCGCCGTGTTGCCAAGGAGAATGTTGACTTGCGCCTTCCCGCGCAGCGCCAGCTCGAGCGTCGGCGATTGCGCCAGCGCTGCATCGAAATCCGCGGCGGCCTGCGGCAGCCGTGACAGATCGAAGTTGAGCCGTCCGCGCTGCGCCAGCAGCCTCGGCGAATTAGGCTTGATCGCGAGCCCCGCCGCGAGCGCGGCTTCGGCCTCGTCAAAGTGCCGGCGCTCGATGCTCACCATGCCCTTGCCGGCGATCGCCTCCGCGTGACGCGGCTGAAACAACAGGGCGCGATCGAAACTTTCGTTGGCACGCTCGAACTGCCCGATCATCAGTTCGGCCATGCCGCGATTGCAGAAGGCATCGGCATAGTCCGGCTTCAGGCGGATGGCGCGATCGTGCAGCTCGATCGCCTGTTCGGGCAGACTCATGTGCAGCAACGTATTGCCGAGGTTGGTGAGAGCCAGCGGAAAGTTCGGCTTCAGCGCGATGGCCTTCTCCTGGCACCGGCGCGCATCCTCGAATTTCTTCAAGTCGAAGTACACGGTCGCGAGGTTGGTGTAGGCTTCGTGCGAACGCGGATCGAGCGCAATCGCCCGCTCGAGCAGCTGTTGCGCCTCCTCCAGGCGCCTGCCGTCATGCGCGCACAGGCCGAGCAAATGCGTGGCATCCAAATTGTCCGGCAGCACTTTCAGGATCTCGCGGCAAAGCGCCTCGGTCTCCGCATATCTGCCCTGGCCATAGGCGCTCGCCGCGGCGGAGATGATCGCGTCCGCCTGCTTCATCAATTTCTTCTGCAATCGCGCGCTCTGGAATGCGCGCGCGCCGGCGCCGCTGCTCTGCAAGGTGTCTCTCCGGAGGATGGCCGTGCGAAGAGTCTAGCTGATTCGCCGTCGAGGCTGCCCGGTCGGCTGGAGCGGCAAGGCCCCCGGGATTTCCCGGTGCTCAGATCCGGATCAGGTCTACGCTACGTCGCCGCTTCCAGGCCTGCGGCACAATAGTCCCGCCAGAATTGACGATAACCCGCCTCGACCTCGCGCGTGTAGATCTCGACATTGCCGGCGGACGAGGCTCCGATCTGGGCCGGCAATTCTGCGCGCAGCTTCGCTAGATGAGCCGGCTGCGCGGCATATTTGCACGCGATCGCGGCATAGCCCTCATCGTCCTCGGCGACCCAGTCGCCAAGACCGACGGCCGCGACGATCGAGCCGCCGGCGCGCGATGAGGCGCCGTTGCCGAGCTTGGCCACGACTGGAACGCCCGCATAAAGGGATTCCCAGGTGCTGATGCCGCCATTTTGCGGGAACGTATCGAGCGAGATGTCGACATTGGCAAAGGCCCGCAGATGCTCGGCGCGCGGGGTCGAGCCCATGCAGATCACGTTTTCTTCGGCGATATCTTGTTCCACGAATCGCGCGACCAGGCGGTCACGCAGCAAGGAATCGTCAAGCAGCCCGTTCTTGATGATGATCTTCGATCCGCTCACGGCGCGCATCACGTTCGACCACACTCTGATGGCCTCGTCCGATATCTTGAAGATGCGGTTGAACACGCCGAAAGTCACATAGCCGTTGCGGAGCATGGGAGGCTCCGAAGGCGGCACGTCCAGGATAGGATCGATCGTGATCAGGCAGGGCAGATCATAGACCTTTTCGGCCAGCAGATGCCGCGCCGATTGCGGAATGAAGATCGGGTCGGCGAGCACATGGTCCATGGTCTGAAGACCCGTCCCCGTGGCGTGCCCGAAACCCGTGACCTGGATGGGGGCCGGCTTGCGGGCGAAGACATGAAGCCTGCTGCCGGTGGTATGCCCGGACACATCGATCAGAATATCGATCCCATCGGCCTGGATACGATCGGCCAGCTCGTCGTCCGAAAGCTGCGCGGCATCGACCCAGACGTCCGCGAGCGGCTTGAATCTCTCCGTCATCTCATCCTGCAACGGCCAGCAGGAATAGCAGACGACCTTGAACCTGGCGTGATCATGATGACGCAGCACCGGCAGCAGAGAGTAACCAGCCGAGTGGTTCCTGAATTCGGAGGCGACGTATCCGATCACGATCCGCCGCTCCGGATCGAGCTTGCGCGGCAACAGCGTCCTTTGCGGGAGCTTGGCGCCGATCGCATCCCACCAGTATCTTCGCGCCGCCTGCTGGGCTGCGAAATCGGCCTCCGGCAGATAATCCAGCACGAAAATCTTGTATCCGATAGCCTCCGGAAAATCCGGCGCGATCTTGAGCGCCGAGTCGAGATGCTCGAGGGCCGTCGCGATGTCTCCCTGGTTCACATGGCAAGCCGCCAGAAGCGCCAATCCCATCTCGGATCGCGGATTGACCTCGAGCAGCGTCTTGACGCCCGCCATCGCCCGCGCCGTGTTTCCCGCCAGAATGTCGATCTGCGCCCTCCAGCACAGTGCGAGCTCGAGCCGCGGCGATTGCGCCAGCGCCGCATCGAGGTCTGCGGCAGCCTGCTCCAGCCGCGACAAACTTAGATTGAGCCGTCCGCGCTGCAGCAGAATCCTGGGTGAACCCGGCTTGATCGCGAGCGCTGCGTCGAGGGCGGCAGCCGCCGCCTCGAAGTGCCGGAGCTCGAGGCTGACCATGCCCTTGCCGGCGATCGCTTCCGCGTGAGATGGCTGAAATGACAGGGCGCGGTCGAAGCTCGCTTTGGCGCGCTCGAACTGGCCTGTCATCAGTTCTGCCATGCCGCGGTTGCAAAATGCATCGGCATAGTCCGGCTTCAGCCTGATCGCGCGCTCGTGCAGCCCGATCGCCTCTTTGCCGAGGCCGATGTGCAGCAACGTATTTCCGAGATTGGTCAGGGTGATCGGACAATTCGGCTTCAGCGCAATGGCCTTCTCCTGGCATGCGCGTGCATCGTTAAATTTCTCCAGCGCGAAGTATACGGCCCCGAGATTGCCATGTGCATCGGGCGAACGCGGATCGAGCGCGGTCGCACGCTCGAGCAGGAATTCCGCCTCATCGAGCCGCCCGCCGTCAAACGCGCGCAGGCCGAGCAGGTGCGTGGCGTGGAAATGATCCGGGACTTCTTTCAAGATCTCGCGGCAGAGCGTCTCGGCCTCGGCCAACCTGCCCTGCCCGAGTGCCTCGATCGCGAAGGCCATGACGGCGTCCGCCTGCTTCTTTAGCTTCTTTTCCAGTCGCGCATTCTGGTATGCGCGCACGCCGGCACTGCTCTGCAAGGTCTCTCTCCGGAGGATGATCCGAAAAGAGACGAACTGATTCGGATGGTGCCAAGCTTGCGGTCAGTTAACCGGCGAGACCGCCTGATTGCAGGGGCTCACCGCAGAATCTGGCTCAGGAACAGCTTTGTGCGGGCGTGCTGCGGGGCGGCGAAGAATTCGTTCGGCGTGTTGGCCTCGATGATCTGGCCGGCGTCCATGAACACGACGCGGTTGGCGACCTCGCGGGCAAAACCCATCTCGTGGGTGACGACCAGCATGGTCATGCCCTCCTCGGCAAGGTCGACCATGGTGTCGAGCACCTCCTTGACCATCTCGGGGTCGAGCGCCGAGGTCGGCTCGTCGAACAGCATCACCTTAGGGTTCATGGTCAAGGCCCGCGCAATCGCGACGCGTTGTTGCTGGCCGCCGGACATTTGCCCCGGAAACTTGTTGGCCTGGTGCGGAATCTTGACCCGCTCCAGGAACTTCATCGCGGTCGTCTCGGCATCCTTCTTGGGAATGTTGCGGACCCAGATAGGCGCCAGCGTGCAATTGTCGAGCACGGTCAGATGCGGGAACAGATTGAAGCTCTGGAACACCATGCCGACTTCGCGGCGCACGGCATCGACGTGCTTGAGGTTGGGACCGAGCTCGATGCCGTCGACGACGATCTCGCCCTCCTGGAATTCCTCCAGCGCATTGATGCAGCGGATCAGCGTGGACTTGCCGGAGCCCGAGGGCCCGCAGATCACGATGCGCTCGCCCCTCCGGACCTCGAGGTCGATATCGCGCAGGACGTGGAATTCCCCGTACCATTTGTTCAGGCCGGAAATCTTGACGATGGGGTCGGACATCGTGAGCTCCATCAGTTGCGGCGGTGGGCGTTGAGGCGGTGCTCGACGAACAGCGAGTAGCGCGACATTCCAAAGCAGAAGATGAAATAGATGATCCCGGCGAAGGCAAAGCCGGTGAACGCCGTCGACGGCGTCGACCATTTCGGATCCGAGAACGAGGCGCGCAGCGAGCCCAAGAGGTCGAACAGTGCCACGATCGAGACCAGCGAGGTGTCCTTGAACAGCGAGATGAAGCTGTTGACGAGGTTCGGAATGACGTGACGCAGCGCCTGCGGCAGCACGATCAGCGAGGTCGTCTTCCACCAGGACAGTCCGAGGGCGGCCGCCGCCTCGCTTTGCCCGCGCGGGATCGCAGCGAGCCCGCCGCGGACGTTCTCGGCCTGATAGGCGCCGGTGAACAGCGCGATGCCGATCAGCGCGCGGACCAGACCATCGACGGTGAAATTGCCTGGCAGGAACAGGGGCAGCATGTAGGTCGCGAAAAACAGCACGGTGATCAGCGGCACGCCGCGCCAGAACTCGATGAAGGCGATCGAGAAGATCCGGATCAAGGGAATGGTGGAGCGGCGGCCGAGCGCAAGCGCGATGCCGATCGGCAGCGAGGTGACGATGCCGGTGACGGAGACCACCAGCGTCACAAGAAGGCCGCCCCACAGATTCGTCGCCACGACCGGCAATCCGCTACGGTCGAGCCCCATCAGCTTGATGACGATGGCGATGCCAATGAAGGTGGCGATGCTCGATGCCAGAGCCCGGCCGCCGGTGCGAACGCCGCCGCCAAGAACGAAGGCGACCAGGCAGACAATCGCGGCCGTGATGACGAAATCGGCCCAGACCGGCTGCCCCGCGCCCTGAATGTAATCGCGCAGCCAGGTGAGCGGAAAGATCAGCCAGGAGATCGTCGTGCCGAGCAGCACGATGAGGCTTCCGACGGCCCACAGCAGCGGTGCGACGGCAGAGGCCTTGCTCAGGCTGAGCAGCGCCTGCCCAGCACCTATGATGCTTTCGTCGAACAGTTGCAGCAGGCCGGCCGTCCAGCTCAGGCCGAAGCCCTTGATGCCGCCGCCGTGCAGCAGGAAGAATGCAACCACCGGGAAGGCGACGAAGAACAGGCCGGCATTCAGGCTCTTCGCCGGCAGCCGCGGAACGAGCAGCGGCAACAGCAGGACGGCTGCGAGCAACAGCGTCAGATTTACCCGCCAGCGCTCGGCCTCGGGATAGAAGCCGTAGATCAATTGCGGGAGTTTGGCCTGGATGTAGGGCCAGCAGGCGCCGACCGCAAAGCCGGCGTTCTCGGCGAGGCACGCGGTGCGGTCCTTTCCGCTCCAGACCGCATCGACCATCAGGAACTTGACGGAGGGAACGATCGTGAACCAGAGCAGCAAGGCGCCCAGGATCGTCAGCAGGATGTTGGTCGGCGAGTTGAACAGGCGCGTGCGCATCAGGCCGATGAAGCCCGTGGTCTTCACCGGCGCGGGACGCTCGGCGAGCAGGTCCCGGCGGACGAAGTTGGACGATATGACATCGCTCATGCGCCCAGACTCCGGCTGACGCGCCAACCGTAAACGCTCATGACGGCGCTGGTCAGGAGCGAGATCAGGAGATAGATGCCCATCGTCATGGCGATGATCTCGATCGCCTGCCCGGTCTGGCTCAGCGATGTGCCGGCGAACACCGACACCAGGTCAGGATAGCCGATCGCAACCGCCAGCGACGAGTTCTTGGTGAGATTGAGGTACTGGTTGGTCAGCGGCGGCACGATGACGCGCATGGCCTGCGGCACGACGATCAAACGGAGGGTGGCGCCGCGGCTGAGGCCGAGCGAGGACCCCGCCTCCATCTGCCCCTTGTGCACCGACAGGATGCCGGCGCGCACGATCTCGGCAATGAAGGCGGCGGTATAGGTCGACAGCGCCACCGTCAGCGCCACGAATTCTGGAATGATGCGCGAGCCGCCGGCGAAATTGAACCCCCTGAGCTGCGGCAGCTCGAAGGTGAAGGGCAGGCCAAACACCAGCACGGTGGCGAGCGGCAACCCGAACAGAAGCCCTAGCACATAGGGCCAGATCCGGATCACCCGTCCTTCCTGAAACAGCGCGCGCCGCGCATAGAAACGCAGCGCCAGTGAGGCGACGGCGCCAAGCGCCAGCATCGTCAGGAACGGCTCGAGGCCGCTCTGGCCGATCGGACTGGGAACGACGAGGCCGCGATTGCTGAGAAAGGTAATGCCCAGCAGCGAAATGCTCTGCCGCGGATTGGGCAAGGCAGCGAGCACCGCGAGGTACCAGAACAGGATCTGGAACAGCAGCGGCAGGTTGCGGATCACCTCGACGTAGATCTCGCCGACGCGCGACAACAGCCAATTGGGCGATAGCCGACACAGCGCGACGATGAAGCCGATCAACGTGGCGAAGACGATGCCCACCACAGAGACCACGAGCGTGTTCAAGAGCCCGACCACGAACACGCGCAGGAACGTGTCCGAGCCGGTATAGGAGATCAGGGTCTGGTTGACGTCGAAGCCGGCATTGTTCCTGAGAAAGCCGAAGCCGGCGGCGATGTGCTGGTTTTCGAGGTTGGCGCGCGCATTGGAGACGATCTCATAGCCGATCCAGCCCAGGATCGCCGCGAAGGCAAACTGGACGGCAACGCCGTTCCAGCCTGCCTTGCCGCCCAGCACGCGCCGGATCTTCAGCGCGATCTGGGGCGGCGGTTTTCGGGCCTCGGTGCTCATGCCGCTGCCGGCCGATCAGGGGTGATCAGCGAATCGGCGGCGCGTACTGAAGACCGCCCTTGTTCCAGAGATTGTTGATTCCGCGATTGATGGCGAGCGGTGAGCCCGCGCCGACGTTGCGATCGAACACCTCGCCGTAATTGCCGACCGCCTTCACGATCCGCACCACCCAATCCTTGGTCAGGCCGAGCTGTTCGCCGAAATTGCCGTCGCTGCCGAGCACGCGCTTCAGCTCCGGGTTTTCCAGTTTCGCCTTCTCGTCGACGTTCTTCGAGGTCACGCCGAGCTCTTCGGCGGTGACCATCGCAAACAGCGTCCATTTCACGATGTCGAACCACTGGTCGTCACCGTGGCGCACCATCGGCCCGAGCGGCTCCTTCGATATGATCTCGGGGAGCACCATATGGTCGTTGGGATTGGCGAGCTTGAGGCGATTGGCGTACAGGCCCGACTGGTCGGTGGTGAAGACGTCGCAGCGCCCGGCTTCGTAGGCCTTGACGGTCTCGTCGTTGGTGGCGAACGCGATCACCTCGTACTTCATGTTGTTGGCCTTGAAGTAGTCGGCGAGATTCTGCTCGGTGGTGGTGCCGGTCTGCACGCAGACCGATGCGCTGTTGAGCTCGAGCGCCGAATTCACCTTGAGCGACTTCTTCACCATGAAGCCCTGCCCGTCGTAATAGGTCACGCCGGTGAAATTGGCGCCGAGCGAGGTGTCGCGCGAGATGGTCCAGGTGGTGTTGCGCGAGAGCACGTCGATCTCGCCGGATTGCAGCGCCGTGAAGCGGTCCTTGGCGGACAACGGCACGAACTTGACCTTGGTCGGATCGTTGAAGATCGCGCCGGCAATGGCGCGGCAGACGTCGACGTCGATGCCGGTCCAATTGCCCTTGTCGTCGGGCGATGAGAAGCCCGGCAGGCCCTGGCTGACGCCGCAGGACAGCATGCCCCGATCCTTGACAGTCTTGAGCGTTTGCGCATCGGCGGCTTGGGCAGAGAGGCCGGCGGCTAGAGCAAGGGTGAGAGCCAGGGTTACGCGTTTCATGGGCTTTGGGCCTTTCAAGGTCGTCTCAAGGTCAGGAATGTTGTCTCAGGATCGTCTCTGCCAGGCTAGGCCTTGCAAGAGTCATGCTGGAAAACCTTGCCGAACACTCGCCGATCTCGGGAGGCCATACCTTCATCCCCGCCGCTGGCGCCCGCCAATTTTGGCTGTGGCGCAAGGTCCGGTCAGACGATGGATCGAAGGTCGCGGCAGGCCCCTCAACATGCGGCGACTGAATAGCACCTGCGCATCACAGAACGACTGGCGAGCCGGGTCAAGGGGTTGACGGGACTCTTCTGTGTTCTGTTATTAACGACAGCGGCCTTTCGGCCGTCCCGCGGGCGCGACGCGCCCGGTGGAAACGCGGTTTTGAAAGCAGACGCATGGATTCCTCGCACCCCCAAGAGCAGCACGCCGAGACCCTGCTGGTCACCTCCGGCCGCGACACCAAGGCGCAGAAGGGGTTCGTCAATCCGCCGGTGTTCCACGGCTCGACCGTGCTCTATCCGACCGCCGAGGACCTGCACGCCCATCGCGGCGAGTTCACCTATGGCCGCCACGGCACCCCGACGACCAGGGCTTTCCAGGATACGCTGATGGCGCTGGAGGGGCCGCAATGCGCCGGCGTCGGTATCGTGCCGTCGGGCCTGTCGGCGATCTCCACCACCCTGCTCTCGGTACTGAAGGCCGGCGACCATATCCTGGTTGTCGACAACATCTATCGGCCCACGCGCAATTTCTGCAACGGCATGCTGACCCGCTATGGCGTCGAGACCACCTATTTCGATCCGCTGATCGGCGCCGGCATCGACAAGCTGTTCAATCCCAACACCCGCGCCGTGCTCGTGGAAGCGCCGGGTTCGCAGTCGTTCGAAATGCCCGACATCCGCGCCATCGCCGAGGTCGCGCATGCGCGCGGCGCGCTCGTCATCGACGACAACACCTGGGCGACGCCGCTCTATCACCGCTCGCTGGAACAGGGCGTCGACATCAGCATGCAGGCCGCCACCAAATATATCGGCGGCCATTCCGACATCATGTTCGGCACCATCTCGGCCAACGCCAAGGCTTGGCCGATGGTTGCTGAGGGCATCCGCCTGCTCGGCGTCTGCGCCGGCCCCGACGACGTCTTCCTCGCGCTGCGCGGTTTGCGCACGCTGTCGGTGCGGCTGGCGCAGCATCATCGCTCCGGGCTCGAGATGGCGCGCTGGCTTGCAGCAAGACCCGAGGTCGCTCGCGTGCTGCATCCCGCGCTTGAGACCGATCCGGGCCATGCGATCTGGAAGCGCGACTTCACCGGCGCCTCGGGCCTGTTCAGCATCGTGCTGAAACCCGCTCCGCAGAAGGCCGTCGACACCATGCTGAACACGCTCAAGCTGTTCGGCATGGGCTTTTCCTGGGGCGGCTTCGAAAGCCTTGCGATTCCCTTCGATTGCGACGCCTATCGCACCGCGACGAAGTGGACGCCCGGCGGCCCGACGCTGCGTCTCCACATCGGGCTTGAAGGCGTCGATGACCTCAAGGCCGATCTCGATCGCGGCTTCGCTGCCCTGAAAGCGGCAATGTGAGCACATGGACGCGGCATCGCGCCTGAGGAACGCGCAACTGCCTGAGACGTTAACGCCGGCGCGCCAACAAAGGATTTGATCCGCTGCCGTTTGGCGCTAGCCTCACCAATCGACTCCAATCCGGACTCGGAGCATGGGAACGTTGGTTCTGCTCGATCTCATGGGCGGCGTGGCGCTGTTGCTGTGGGGCCTGCACATGGTCCACAGCGGGATCTTGCGCGCCTTCGGTCCGGACCTGCGACGCCTGCTCGGCAAGGCGCTGAGCAACCGCGCCAGCGCGTTCGCCGCCGGCCTCGGGCTCACCGCACTGCTCCAGAGCAGCACGGCGACGGCCCTGATCACCTCTTCGTTCGCGGCCGAGGGTCTCGTCAGCCTCGCCGCCGCGCTCGCCATCATGCTCGGAGCCAATGTCGGCACGACGCTGATCGTGCAGGTGCTGTCGTTCAACATCGCCGCCGTGGCCCCCGTGCTGTTCGTGCTGGGATTAGTCGCCTTCCGCTCCGGACCGCGATCCCGGATCAAGGACATCGGCCGCGTCTGCATCGGCCTCGGCCTGATGCTGCTCTCGCTGCACATCCTGCTCGACACGCTGGCGCCGGCAGAGAACGCGCCCGGAGTCCGCGTCGTGATGTCGGCCATAACAGGCGACCCGGTCTTGTGCATCGTCATCGCCGCCCTCGTCACCTGGGCGGTGCATTCGAGCGTTGCCAGCGTGCTGCTGATCATGTCGCTGGCCTATGCGCAGTTCGTCACGCCGTACGCGGCGCTCGCGCTGGTGCTCGGGGCCAATCTCGGCAGCGCCATCAATCCCGTGTTCGAGGGCGCCAAGCGTGAGGATCCCGCGAGCTATCGCCTGCCGGTCGGCAATCTCGTCAACCGCGTGGTCGGGATTGCCCTCGTCCTGCCTTTCCTGGGCACGATCGCCGAACACATGCACGCTTGGCAGCCCGATCTCGCCAAGATGACGGCGGCTTTCCACATCGCTTTCAACGTCGGCACGGCCGCGCTCTTCATCGGCCTGCTCGACACCATGTCGCGCCTGCTGACCCGGCTGCTGCCCGATCGCGTCAAGGAGGCCGATCCGGCCCGGCCGCGCTATCTCGACGAGACCGCGCTGGAGACGCCGTCACTGGCGCTCGCCGACGCCGCCCGCGAGACCTTGCGCATGGGCGATCTCGTCGAGGTCATGCTGCGCAAGGTGATGGCCGCGATGATGAACGGCGACCGCGCGCTGGTCGACCAGGTCTCGAAAACGGACAATCTCGTCGACGGTCTTGACGAGGCCATCAAGCTCTACGTGACGAAACTGATGCGGGGCAGCCTCGACGAGAGCGAAGGACGGCGCGCGATGGAGATCATCTCCTTCGCCATCAACCTCGAGCATATCGGCGATATCATCGACAAGAGCCTGAGCGAGCTCGCCACCAAGAAGATCAAGCGGCGCTTCCAGTTCTCGGCGGAAGGCGCCGAGGAGCTCGCCGCCTTCCACAAGCGCACGATGGATTCGCTGCGCATCGCTTTTGGCGTTTTCATGTCGGGTGACGCCAACGAGGCGCGCAAGCTGCTGGTGGAGAAAACGGCGCTGCGCAACACCGAGCTTGCCGCGGTCGAGCGCCATCTCGACCGCCTGCGCGAGGGCCGCCCCGAGACCATCGAGACCACCTCGCTGCATCTCGACGTGCTGCGCGATCTGCGCCGCATCCACTCGCACATCTGCTCGGTTGCCTATCCCGTGCTCGATGCGGCCGGCGAGCCCTACCGCAGAACCGAGGCGGATACAGCCACCCTGCCCGCATCAGGTGCGGCGTCGGCGCTGCCGCGATAATACCTTGGATCAGCGGTCCAGCGTCTTCGAGGCGGTGCCGCGGTTCTTCCAGATCAGCATGATGTTTCTGACATAGATGATGGTTGCAAGCGACTGTCCAAGGATAATCACGGGCTCGCGCTTCACCACGCCGTAGACCAGGGTCATCAGCCCGCCGCCCATCGAGCAGAACCAGAACGCCATGGGCACCACGCTGTTGCCGGCGCGTTCGCTCGCGATCCATTGCACCAGGAAGCGCGCGGTGAAGAACAGCTGCGCGACGAGGCCGAACGCGAGCCAGAAGTCGAACTTGGCGACGAAGACGTCGTAGAGATAATTGCTCAGCGCCTGACCGTATTGGATGATCATGCATTCACCTCGGTCACTTCAGGCGTCGGCTTCTTGCGGCGGATCAGCCACCACACGCCGGCGAGATCCATGATGCCGATCCATAGCCGGTCGAAGAAGCCATAGTTCGACACGCCGGAATGGCGCGGCCGGTCGATCACGTCGACATAGGCAATGTCGTAGCCTTCGCGGCGGACCAGCGCGGGCAGGAAGCGATGCAGCCCGTCGAAGTAAGGCAGCATCAGGAAGACGTCGCGCCGGAACGCCTTCAGTCCGCAGCCGGTGTCGCGCGTGCCGTCTTTCAGGATCGCATTGCGAACGCCATTCGCCACGCGCGACTGCAATTTCTTGAAGCCGGTGTCCTTGCGCCCGACCCGCTGGCCGGCGGCGAGCCCGACGCGCCCCGCCCCCTTCTCGACCGCCGCGATCAGGTCGGGCAGGAAGGCCGGATTGTTCTGGCCGTCGCCGTCGAGCGTCGCCACGATCGCCCCGCGCGCCGCGCGCACGCCGCTGCGCACGGCCGCGGATTGACCGCCCGACCGCGCATGGCGGAGCTGACGCAGATTGCTCCGCTGTTTCATGATGGCGCCGAGCCGCTCGCCGGTCGCATCGGTCGAACCGTCGTTGACGTAGATGATCTCATAGGCCCAGCGGCCATCAAGCGCCGCCGTGATCTCCTCGATCAAGGGCGCGATGTTGTCGGCTTCGTTGCGCACGGGAACGACGATGGAAACCGAAGGCGGGGACGTCGACAAATCGAGGCTCGTGGTTGGAATTGACCTGCCTTGGGGGGAACCGACCTCCCGGCAGGCAGCCGCTTTTATGGGGCGGACGCCCCGCGGGCAACCCTTTTGAGGCGGTCCGAATCCGGCCCGGGAAGCGGCACGATGGTGCCGTCGGCGCGGATGGCAAAGCCGAGCCTTCGGGCCGCGAACCAGTAGCGAACCGCCATGGCGCCGACCGTTCCGACGAGAGCGCCGGCCACGACGTCGCTCGGGTGATGCGCGACCAGCACCAGGCGCGTCAGCAGGATCACGATTGCGTAAGTGAACATGAACAGGCGCAGGCGCGGCCACAATGCAGACACGGCGAACGCCAGGGCGAACGCTGCCACGGCATGCCCGGACGGCAGGCTGGCATAAGCGCCCGTCCCTTCGAACGGTACGAAGTTGAATGGATTGGGCTTGCCGCCGACGAACGGTCGTCCGCGGCCAATGAGATATTTCAGGATCTCGGTGACGAACGCTGACACGGCAACCGACAGAAACATGAACTGCAGCCGTGTGCCGAAGCCGAGCAGCAGCGCGCGGCGACTCCCGTGCAGCCCGGCCGCGACAAGCGCCAGCGCGACCAGCGCAGCCCCCAGGACCGAGAGGATATACTCGTCCTTGCCGAAATCGGTGAGGATGCGGATCGGCCACAGGCTTGGCGTGCCGCGCGTCGGCATCAGCTGGATCTCGGTCTGATCGAACCCGACCATCAGCACGATGACCAGCGCCGCGCCCGCTGCGCTGAGCCAGAGCGAATGCCGCGCCAGCTTTCGGGCGGCCTCGGCGCGGCGCGAATGCGAGGGCGAGCGCACGAGCTGGACCAGCGCCTGCCGGGACACGGCAAGCAATTGCGCGGGATAGCCGCCACGCGGCGCAATATCGGTCGGGGCACCCATCCTATTCGGTGCCTTCCGAGCGGAAGATCGAGATCGAGATCGCGCGCCCTTGCGAGAAGTTATAGCCGTCGATGCGCGCGCCCACCTTGTAGCGCAGCCCGATCGCCTCGGCGCGCTGCACGAAGCTGCGCTCGGAGCGCTGCTCGATCAGCGCGAAGCGGCAGCTCCCTTGCCGCAGGAAATCCGCCGCGCCGGAGCCGTCGGTGAGCAAGGTCTGGGTGCCCACCAGGAAGACGAGGCTCGGCTCGTGATAACCGGCCGCAGCCGCCTTCGGTCCGACGCAGGTGACGTTGCGAAGCGCGCGCGCGATCTCGATGCTCGGAAACAGCGGCGTCAGCGACGGCAGCACGATGCCGTATACCGTCACCGCCAGCATCAGGGCTGCGACCAGCGCGTTGAGAAGCGAACGCTCGGCCCGATTGTTGTCGTAGAGCCACCAGGCGAACAGGCCGAAGATCAGCGAGGCCGCGATGAACGGCCAGGCCACGAAGGCCGGCTGCCGCGTCAGGATCACCGCGCCGACGACCGCGATGATCGAGGTGGCCGCAGGGATCGCGAACCACCAGGCCGAACCGCGCATCAGCCAGGAGCGCGACAGAACGCGCCGCTCCACCGCGCCGGCAGTGAGGATCGCGATCGCGGGATAGAGCGGCAGCACGTAATGCGGCAGCTTGGTCAGCACCGCCTCGAACACGATCCAGGACGGGATCAGCCAGGCCAGCAGGAACTGCGCGCCGGGCTCGCGGCGGGCCCGCCACACCGCGGGCGCCGCCATCGCTGCCAGCGGCGCGCCCGGCCAGAATGTGATCCAGAACAGCGCCAGGTACAGTCCGGGCGGTGCGCCGTGGGATTCCTGGGCCCCTAACTTGCTCAGCATGTCGCCGCCGACGGAATCGGCGAAGAAGGTCTCGCCGGCGCGCCAGAAGATCGCGACGAACCAGGGCAGCACCAGCACCAGCATCCACATCAGGCCCCAGAGCGGGCGCAGCTTCCACAGCCATGAGGCATCGCGGTCCTGGATCGCAAGCGCGACGATGGTCAGGCCTGCGAACATCAGGATCAGCGGGCCCTTGATCAGGATGCCCAGAGCAAGCGCGGTCCAGAAGATCGCGGGCCAGCTCCAGGGCGGATGCGTCTCGTCCTCGGCGCGCTGCCAGGACAAATAGGCCCGCGCCATCGCCCCCATCGCGGCGACGACGCAGAACAGCAGCATGGCGTCGGTCTTCGCCAGTCGCGCCTCGACGCCGAGCAGCACGGACGCGCACATCATCAGCGCCGCCAGCACTGCAGCGCGCCGCGTGACGAAGCCGAGCGCAGCCCAATAGGTCATGAGCACGGCGCCGATTGCGCCCATCAGCGACGGCAGCCGGTAGACCCAGATGCGCAATTCGGCCTTCGGCAGCTTGAGCATCGACGCGGCTTCGACGGTCGCCGATTGCAACCAGTAGATGCCGACCGGCTTCTTGTAGCGGACGTCCTCCTGAAAGCGGATGTCGACATAGTCGCCGCTCTCGACCATCTGCTTGGTGGCCTGGGCGAACCGCGCCTCGTCGCGATCGATCGGTGGGATAGTGAAGAAGCCCGGCAGGAACAGCAGCAGCGCGCACACCACCAGGAAACCGACCGCGCGCGTATGGCTGGCCGTGACGATGTCGAGCATTCGCACGAGCCCACTGCCCGGATTTGCGGGCGATTTCGACTCGCGGGGGGCTCCAAAACGGGGGCTTGGGTAGGTCTCGGCCATTGGTTCCGCTTACGCTGAAACCGCCATCGCCACAACCGCTTAAGGCAGGGTCATTGAATTCGAATGACGACTGTGTCCGCGGCGCCCGTGGCGTCGATCACGGTGAGCCGGGCAAAGCCCGGACCGGGCGGATCGATCAGCCGCTGGCGGCGGCCATCGATCTCGCCGAGCGCGGTGCCGTTAACCATGACCGTCATGGGCAGCACGCCGCCGGCGACCTTGACCGGCATGGCTGCGCTCTCCCGGCCACCCGATCGATCGACGTCGATCCGCGAGCCGTTGAGCGGAAATTGAATGTGCAGCGCCTGCTCGCTCCCGGCGCGCACCAGTTCCCCGACGGGACGGAACCGCTTCAGGGGCAGCGGCAGCCTGGCGTTGCCAGCCACCAGGGTTCCCCTGGGCGCCTTCGGCAATGGCGCGAGCGTCTTGCCGGTCCTGGCGAAGGCGTCGAACAGGATCGGCGCGGCGGCGACTCGTCCGATCAGGCCGGGAACCGGGGCGCCGTCGGGCCGGCCGACCCAGACGCCGATGGTCATGCGGCCGTCGAAGCCGACCGACCAGGCGTCGCGATAGCCGTAGGAGGTCCCGGTCTTGAACGCGATCCGGTTGTGGGCGGCGTTCTCCGGCGGCGGCGTTCCCAGCAGCACGTTGCCGACCTGCCAGGCCGCGACCTGATCCAGCAGCCGGAGCGGCTCGCGGTCGTCCTTGTCAGCCACGACCTCGCGCAGTGGCTTGGTGGTGCCGAGACGGGCGAAGCCCGCATAGAGCTGAGCAAGATCCTGAAGCGTCACGCCAACGCCACCGAGACCCATGGCGAGCCCTGGCGTCTCGTCCTTGGGCAAGACCAGATTGCCTCCTGCCTGGCGCAGCCGCGAGGCCAGGCGGCTCGACCCAACGCGGTCGAGCAGCACGATGGCGGGCACGTTCAGCGACAATTGCAGCGCCTTCCGCACCGGCACCGTGCCCTGGAACGTCATGTCAAAATTTTCCGGCGCGTAGGAGCCGAAGCGAACCGGCCGGTCGTCGATCAGGCTGTCGGGATGGACAAAGCCGTCCTCGAAGGCGAGCCCATAGATGAAAGGCTTCAGTGTCGAGCCGGGCGAGCGGATGGCGCGGGTCATGTCGACCTGCCCTGCCAGGCTCTCGTCGAAATAATCGGCCGAGCCGACGCGGGCGAGCACGTCGCCGCTCTCATTGTCGACCACGATGATGCCGACCGAGATGTTCGGCCCGAGCGCGATGGCACGGTCGCGCGCCAGCGGCTCCAGCACCTTCTGCAGGTTTGCATCGAGCGTCAGCTTGATGACCGGCTTGTCCTTGACTGTCGACAGCGCGGTGTCGGAGGCATGTGGCGCCAGGATCGGCATCGGCTTGCGCAGTCTTGGCACGGGCACGGCCTTGGCCTGCCTGGCATCGTCGGCACTGACCACGTGCTCCTCGACCATGCGGTCGAGCACGCGGTCGCGCGCCTTGCGCGCCGCCTCGGGATAGCGATCGAGCCGGCGCGTCTCCGGCGATTGCGGCAACGCGACCAGCATCGCGGCCTCCGCCAGCGACACGCGCTTCGGCTCTTTGCCGAGATAGGCAATGGACGCCGCGCGGATGCCTTCGAGATTGCCGCCATACGGTGCGAGCGCCAGATAGAGATCGAGGATCTGCTCCTTGCTCATGCTGCGCTCGATCTCGATGGCGCGCACGATCTGCCGCAGCTTTGCGTAGAGCGAACGCTGCCGGCGCGGCTCCATCAGCCGCGCCAGCTGCATGGTGATGGTCGATCCGCCCGAGACGATGTGGCCGCGCGTTCCAAGCTGCAACGCCGCACGCCCCAGCGCCAGCGGATCGATACCGTTATGGGCGTAGAAGCGCTGGTCCTCATAGGCGAACAGCAGTTTCAGGTAGGTAGGATCGACGTTGGTCCTGGCATCGACCGGCAGCCGCCAGCGGCCATCTGCCATGGCATAGGCGCGCAGCAGCTTGCCGTTGCGGTCGACGATGGTGGTGGAGACCTGGCGCGCTTCGTCGAGCGGGAGAGGACCGAGCGAGTAGACCCAGGCGACGAAACCGATGAGGGCGAGGATGAAGGAGAGCGCGGCCGTCGAGAGAAAGCGAATCGCAATCCGCCCTCTCCGCCCGTCATGGCCGGGCTTGACCCGGCCATCTACGCCGTCACCCACCGCCCGTGCGGCCGTGGATGCCCGGGTCAAGCCCGGGCATGACGACTGTGTATGTGGCTCAGCCTCGCTCATCCCATTACTCACTTCGCCGCCCGCACCTCGACGGAACCCGTGCCGGTCCGGCCATAACGCGAGGGATTGTACATGTCCTCGACATAGGCCTGCGGCAGCACGTATTTGCCTGGCGAGACCGCGCGCACGACGTAGGCGACGGTGAAGACCGATTTGGAATCCGAGGCGCGATCGACCGCCGCGGTGAAGCGATCGTCGCGGAACTCGGTATCTTCAGGCTCCTCGCCGTCCTCGATCCAATCGAGCGTGCCGCTGTCGCCGGAGGACACCAGCTTCGGATTGTCGATCTCGAGGCCCGCCGGCAGATAGTCGGACACCATGATGTGGCCGTACTCCGGCTTGGCCTCGGTGATCTTCAGCACCACCGCAAAGCGCTGATTCTGCTTGACCTTGCTGATGTCGGCCGGCTTGCCGTCGAGCGTGAAATAATTGCGCTCGATCTTGAAGCCGTTCGACGCCGCCGGCTCCGGTGTCACCGGCGAACCCGACACCGAGACCACCGCCTGCACCGGTGCGTCGCCGGTGTTGGTGATCTTCAGCGGCTTGCCCTCCAGCGTCACGGACTTGTAGCTGCGATAGAGCGCGGTCTTGACGGGTTGGCCATCCACTTCCATGGACAGGTTCTCCTTGGCCAGCGCCCGCGCGGCCAGCACCAGCCACGCATTCTCCTGCGTGGAGGTGTAGGGCGTCAGCCCGCGCGCGGTCTCGACTCGGGACACCGCCTGCGTCAGCGTCGCCTTCGGCGCATTGCCTTCGCTGGCGAGCGACACCAAAGCCGCGGCATCGCGAAGCTGCGAGCCGTAGTCGGTGCGGCCGAATTCCAGCGCCGGCTTCGGCGCCAAGCTGTCGAGCGCAGCACTATACACCCGCTCGGCGCGGTTGCGGTCGCCGACCAGCGCCAGCGCCGCCGCAAGCTGCGACTTCGCGATCGGCGTTGCCAGGTTGGCAAGCTTGGTATCGGCGAGATAGCGGAGATCGCCGATCGGTGCTGCGCCGTTGCGTGCGAGCACGTAGAGACCATAGGCGAGCTCGCGCCCGCCGTCCTTCTCCGGCTCGTTGGCATTGACGACCGAGTTGCGGATACGATCGAGCGCGTTCTTGAACAGGACGTCCGGCACCGCAAAGCCCTTTTCGCGGGCACGGGTGAGGAAGTCCGTCACGTAAGCATCGAGCCAGGCATCGTCGCCGCCCGCCGACCACAGGCCGAACGAGCCGTTCGAGCCCTGACGCGCGAGCAGCCGCTCGATCGCGTCGCGGATGCGCTGGTCGACCTCGGTGTCCATGGCGAGGTGCGCGCCGGCCGCGAGGTCATTGACATAGAGCAGCGGCATGGCGCGGCTCGTGATCTGCTCCGAGCAGCCGTAGGGATAGCGGTCGAGTGCCTTGAGGATCGTCGCGGCGTCGAGCGCGGTCGACAGGCTGGCCGAGACCGAGACGCTGCCGGTGCCCGGCACGAGGTCGGAGAACATATCCGAGGTCAGCGTCAGGCTCTCGCCCTTGGCCAGGGTGCGGATCGAACGCCGCGCCAGCACCTGCGTCGCCGCCTTGACGTCGAACGCATAGTGGCGCGCCAGCGCGAGGCCATTCGGCCCCTTGATGTCGACGTCGAGCGTCGCCTGCCCCGCCGCGGTCGCATCGAGCGCGAGCGAGAACGAATTGCGCTGCTTGGCGGCGAGCTTGACCGTGGTGGCGGGATTGCCGGTCATCTTCACCGGGCCGCCCGTCTTCACGTTGATGACGTAGTCGCCGGCCTGGCCCTCGACATTGTCGATCTCCAGGTTGACCGTGCCGTGGTCGCCATTGAGCAGGAAGCGCGGCAGCGTCGTCGTGAGCACCACGGGATCGCGGATCACGACATCGGTGTTGGCGCGGCCGAGCTTCGTCGCAGTCCACGCCACCGCCATCACGCGTGCGGTGCCGGCGAACTCCGGAATGTCGAAGCTCACTTCCGCGGTACCGTCGGCGGCGACGGTGACGATGCCGGAATAGAGCGCGAGCGGCTTCTGCGTGGGCGGCGAGCCCTGGAGCTCGCCTGCGCCGGCGTCGCCGCCGGACTTGATCTGGCCGCGCGTGCCCGACATGCCGTCGATCAGCTGCCCATAGAGATCGCGGATCTCGGCACTCAGGCGGCGCTGGCCGAGATAGTAATCGTCCGGCGCCGGCGGCTTGTAATTGGTGAGGTTGAGGATGCCGACATCGACCGCGGCGATGACCACCTTGGCGTCCTCGCCCGGATTGAGCCCGTCGATCTTGACCGGGATCTTCAGCGTGGAGTTCGGCCGGATCAGCGAAGGCGGGGCCAGCTTCACCTGCAACGTGCGGGTCTGCTTGTCGATGCCGAACCATTTCAGGCCGATCGCCCGGCCCGGCATGCGCTGGGCGGCCGCATCGAGCGGACGGCGCAGCGTCGCCACCACATAGGCGCCGGTGCCCCAGTCCTTGCCGACCGGGAGCTTCACCTGCGCGGTGCCTTCCTTGACATCGATGGTCTGCGTCGTCAGCAGGCGGTCGCCGAGCACGTTGATGGTCAGCTTGCCGGCGCTGCGGACATTGACCGACACCGTCATGGTATCGGCGGAGGCGTATTGCGGCTTGTCGATCGAGGTCTCCAGGAGGTCCGGCGTATCGGCGCTGCCGTCGGAATACCAGCCGACGTCGAACTGCACCGAGGTCACCGGGCCGTCCGCATCGTTCGATTTCACATCGAGCCTGTAGCGGCCGGGCTGCGGGCTGAGCGAGATACGCGACGGCTTATCGGCCGCGATCGTGACGTCACCGTCGGCGACGCGCGAGGTCGACTTGACCGGCTCGTACTCCCAGTAATTGTTCTGGCGATACCACTGGTACCGCGACTCCATCTTCAGGAGCTCATAGCGCAGGCCGTCGCGGGGCAGCGTCTTGCCCTCGGACGAGACGAACACGACGTCGAACTCGGCCTTGTCACCCTCGGCGACATTCTTGTCGCCGAACAGCGGCTTGATGCCGATCATGGCGGTCGCGGGCGCGATCGGCAGCACGAGCTTGCGCTCGACGGCACGGCCGCCGGTCTCGACCATGCGGACGAAGATCTGTGCCTCCTGCGGCCGGGTCGAGGCCGGCTGCTTGTCCAGCGTCACCGGGAAAGTCGCAACGCCGTTGGCGTCGGCTTCAGGCAAATTCTCCAGCGGCGTGCGCTCGTTCGAGGTGGTCTCCTCGTCGTCGACGCCGAACTGGTAGCCGGCAAAGCCGGGACGTTCGCTCGCGGGCGCCACCAGCATGTCACCTTCGAGCTGGAGGCCCGAGGCCGGCGCGCCATAGAGGAAATGACCGTCCGCCTTCAGCTCCACTGGAGCATTAGCTTTGATCAGCTTGTCTTTGGCGGACAAGTCGAATTCGATCCGATCGGGCACGTAGTCCTCGACCATGAAGGTGGTTTCGCCGACCGAAGCCCCCTTCGGATCGGTGAATGCGCGCGCCCGCCAAGTTCCGGTGGGAACAGCCGAATTGAGCGGCACGGACAGCGTGCGGCCGCCGGCGCCCTGATCCGCCAGCACGGCGCGACGATATTCGACGCCGTCGGGGCGCTCGACCACCAGCGTTAGCGGTCCACCGGTGACGGCATTGCCCTGCCCGTCGCGCAACAGCGCGGTCAGATAGACGGTCTCGCTGGAGCGGTAGACGCCGCGCTCGGCATAGACGAACGCATCGGCGCCTGCAGACACCGCGCGGCCGGAGACGCCACGATCGGACAGATCGAAGGCGGAGGACTTCAGGCTGAGGAAGGCATAATCGGCCTTCTCGCCCGTGACCGTCAGCATCGCCGGCGACAGGCCGCCCTCGCCGCGCGCAAGGCCGGGCTCGAACAGCACGTGGCCGGACTCGTCGGTCTTGCGCGTCGCCAGGATCTCGTTATTGCGGGCAACCAGCCGCACCTCGGCCTTGCCGACCGGATCGGTCGAAGCCAGCGAGTTGACGAAGACGTGGATGCCGTCATTGCCGGAGTAAGCGGAGACGCCGAGGTCGGAGACGATGAACCATTGCGTCGCGAGCTGGTAGTCGTCGTCCGAGCCCGGGCCCTTGGCCGCTGCGGTCATGACGTAGACGCCGGGCTGGAGCTCGCCGAGCGCCTGGTCGATCGGGAATGCCGTGGTGACGTCCTGGTTCAGCGTCATCGCCGTCGCGAGCTCGCCGCTCCAGACCTTGACGCCGCGCTCATCGCCGAGATCGCTGAGCTGGTATTTCGACAACGTCCTCTGGAAGTCGCTGTCGACCACCGTGTTGATCAGGTTGCGGTCGCCGATCCGGAAGACGTTGATGTTCACCGCCGGCGTATTGACGCTGACCACGGGAATGCCGCGCTGGCCGGTCCGCGGCAGCACATAGGCGCGGCTGGTGAAGCGCACGAAGGGTTTGCGGTCGCGCACATACATGTTGAACTCGGCCGATTTCGGCAGGCCCTCCTTCACCGTGGACGGCAGGCCGGCCCGCAGATTGATGTTGTAGCGCTCGCCATGTTTCAGCCCGTCGACGCAGAGCTGCTTGCCTTCGGCCGACAGCGCCGGCTTGTCCTGCCCTGCGAGGGCCAGGAAGGGCGCGAAATCGGTGCGCTTGGCAAGCTCTTCCGAGAACTGGAAGCAGGTTCGCGGGCTCGCCGAGTCCGAGTCCACGGTGTAGTCGAGCAGGCGGAAGCCGTGCTCGTCGCGCATCTTCTCATATCGGCCGCGGACCTCGGCGACCTCGCGCATGTCGAGCGACAGCCGCAGCGCGTCCAGCGCCGGCCGCCACAGCTTCCGCTCCGCGAGCGACTTGCCGAGCACGGCGAGCGCGTCAGCCTCCTCGCCGGCATTGCCGGCGCGCATGTAAGCGATGTAGGCGGCGGTCGAGGCCCGCTCGAGCAGGAAGGTCTGCTCGCTGGAGCTCTTCGGCGAGATCTGGAAGATGACCTTGGCGAGCCGCAGCCAGTTGCCGGTATCCTCGGGCGTCGTCGCGGCGATCTGGCCGAGCACCGAGAGGCCGGCGCGATAATCATTGCGCCGGAAAGCGGCGTCGGCGTCCGTCTTCAGCGTCGCGCTGGTCTTGGCGACCGGGCCCGCCTCGCTCTTGATCTGGGCCTCCAGCTTGATCGCGGAATCGGCGAGATCGTCGCGCTTGAAGGCTTTGTCAGCGGCCTGCGCAGCGACAAGGCCGAGCGCCAGCGCGGCGCAGATTGTGACGGCGCGAACAAGACCGATCATGGATGGACTCCCGGAAATCGCGGACGAACGCCGCGGCGGCGAATGAAATGCGCGGAAAGGTGACGGACTCAAGGCGATGGAACCAGAGGTGCAAATCGTCGCATTCGCCATGACAAGGCAAACCCAGAGGAGACCGATCAAGATACCGCCGCGCACGCCGTCCTGATGGCGCAGCACTACCAGACCAGTCGACCGGCGGCCGTGTCCCGGAAGCTCTTCAGCGGCCCCGGCGATGTTGAACCATCGTCCAGTCCGCTGCCGCTCAACCCGGCACCCTGACACCCCACCGTTCCGCTTTGTCGCGGCATTGAGGAAAACGGTTCGGTTCAGGCTTGGCGAAACGCCAGATTTTTCATATTGGCATGCTAGATGAACGGCCAGCCGCCCAAACCGGCCGGCTCAAGACGGTCCCGTAGCTCAACTGGATAGAGTAGCGGATTTCTACTCCGCGGGTTGCAGGTTCGAGTCCTGCCGGGATCGCCAGTCCATTGACAGTCAGCCGCCCTTCACGAACGCGTGGGTAACCATACGCCGACCTTTGCACGGCGCCGATCAGCCCTATGTAAGCGCCGGGCGAGACGTGCCCGATAGGTTTCTTAATGCAGCAATCCGAGTTGACGAGAATGGCGATCGCATCTGCGGTCGCGATCGTTGCGATGTCGTATTTGGCAGTCGACGCAGGCCTGGTGAACACCAATGTGGTCACGAGGCCCGTCAAGGTGGCCCAGGCCTCGATCATTGGCGCCGCAATGGGTCAGCATCACCTTGCCTTCGCCGTTCAGGATTGGGCGCGCCGCGGCCACGAGAAGCCGCAACTGGAGCATTGCCTGGCGGTCGACTGATTGACGCGCCCTCCTTCCGGGCTATCGACAGAATTCATCCTTCACCGCCTGATGCGCCAGCCACCACCGCGCGATGGCCGCGGTGAGATCGCCCCACACCTCCGTCGGAAGATCCGGGACCGCCACCCGGACGCTGTACTGGCCCGTGGTCGCGTCGTGAAACCACTCGGTCGCCGCGAAATCGAAGCCAAAGCTGCCGGCGTGGCGGATGGGAAAGCCCTGCCGGCGCAATTCGCTGCTCATGTCCTCGGCAGCCTGCCGCGCTGCCGCCTCGTCGAGCACGCGCTGTCCGCGGAGGGTCACATACAGACCGTGGGTGAAATGAAGCCCGGCCGAGAGCGCCGGGAGCTTCGCGGCAAAATGTCGGGCGGTGCTTCGGCCGTTACGCAAGATCGCCGCCACGCGCCTCTTCGTCAGTGCCCAGTACGCCTCGCTGCCCGCGAACGGCGGGAAGTGGGCCGGCAATGCCGCGCCGCCGAGCAGCCGCACCGCGTTTCGGGTTTCGGATGCAAGACGTGTCCATTCAAGGCGCCCTGCCCGCGGCGGCTGCTCATGCCCGTGCACAAAAACGGCCGAGCCGAGCCGGCCATATTCCGCTCCGAGCGAATCGAGCTTGTTGTGGCTTCGCACCAACACCAGCGGAATTCCGTATCGTCGGGCCCACCTCAGGACACGCCTGATACGGCCTGACCTGCCGGCGAAGCATGTCGTGTCGAATACGAGGAGATCGAGGCCTGAGCCGTCACAGCGCAGCGCCGCCTCGAAAGCGCCGGCCAAGGAGCAGGAATCCAACAGAAGTATGCGCGGCGAACTCACTGGTGCAAACGCATCGTCCAGCGGGAGCTTCACGGCCTCGAGCCGCAAATGAGGGACGAAGCCCCGGATCAGCTCCAGCGTCTCGCCGTAGGAACCTGGAAGCACCAGGATATCAGCCTTCTCGACGATTTGCGCGGAGGCGAGCAGCACGGCGGAGATCGCGGCCATGCCTGAGGCGGTGTAGATCGCCGTGCTCGTGCAGCCACAGTCGAGCTCATAGAACGAAGGACCGCGTACCGTAAGATCGGCCCTCTGGTAGTCGTAACTGAACTCGAACGGCCCGCTGGCGGGAACGGCCGTATGCGACCAGGCTGTCTCAGTCGCCTTCCACTCGTGCAATTCGTGCTCCGCCCTCAGCGCCGCCGTGATCTGGAATTTGGACCTGACGACGTCGTCGACGGAACGCAGACGCGTTAGATCGATCCGGT
Organism: Bradyrhizobium sp. USDA 4354; assembly: GCF_054060315.1. Taxonomy (NCBI): domain Bacteria; kingdom Pseudomonadati; phylum Pseudomonadota; class Alphaproteobacteria; order Hyphomicrobiales; family Nitrobacteraceae; genus Bradyrhizobium; species Bradyrhizobium sp. USDA 4354. The sequence goes on from NZ_JBSSDC010000001.1 coordinate 5,583,118, forward strand.
TTCTCAGGCAGTCGTTCAACAGCCTGAGTTCCTCATACTTCCGTTCCAGATAGGCTCGAATGGTCTCCATGCGCGTCTTGACAGATTCGATGGGCCGTCAACGCCTGGAAAGCTCCGTGGGTCCAACGCGCCTGCTGCAACGAAAAGGCGTCTTCGCAGTTGATTCCATGCAAGGAGGACAGCATGGCTGATATCAGAGAGCATATGAAGATCATCGGCAAGGACGGCGCGCATGTCGGCACCGTCGATCGCGTCGAGGGCAACCGCATCAAGCTGACGCGCAAGGACAGCCCGGAAGGTCACAAGGACCATCATCACTACATCGACACGAAATATGTCGGTGCCGTCGAAGGCGATATCGTCAAGCTGTCGGTGAATGCCGACGCCGTACCGAAGACGGAAGCCGCCTGAAACACGAAGCCCCTTCGGGGGCTTTTTGTTTGTTCACGGTCCGACTCCGCTTCGTTCGCAAAGCACGAATCGCGATCGCAAATCGAGAGGCCGAGCATTCGTTAATGACCGGTTCAATCTGATCGATCATGCACTCACGAGGACGGGCCGCGGATCGATACGGAACGAACGGGCGATCAGCGCGTTGGATAGCCGACTTGAGTGGTGCCGACTCGCCAGCCCCGGTCGGCTTTGAAGAACCCCGTGCTTGTCCCCCGAGCACGGGGTTTTTCTCATGGGGCGAGCCTACCAGCTGGTGCAGATGCGCCCGGCGGCATCCGGCGGGTGCCCTAGCTCCTCGCGCGGATCGCGGGCGAGCTGGTGCCATGCCAGGGCCAGCTGGATCAGTCGTTGCCGATCGGCGCCTTCAGACGCCGCAGCCAGCTTCATTGCGGCCTCGGCTTCGTGCTGTGGGTCGTACTTGGTGCACATGAGACCGATTTTAGACGGCCGATCTGGACAAGCGCATGGCAATTTCGCCCGTATGATTGCGGGGTGACTTCCTCGTCGCACAGGCTTCGTTCAAGCGATCTGTGAACTGCGTCACAGCCTTCACCCGGCATCTCCGCTAAACAGCTTCAACGCTCCACGTGGAGTTCAGGTCATGAGACACAAAGCAGCAGCCGAGATCGTCGTCCCGACGCAACGACGTAAGTCCGATCTGCTCGGCATCGTCTATCTCGGGACCATCGCCATCGTGATGCTGGCCTGGATCGGCGGCCTGGTCTGGGCCACGATCGCGTTCTTCAGCTGGCTCGTGTCCTGACGCGCGAGAAGATGCGCGCAACGCCGCGCACTCTTCCGGATCACCTCTAGAACAGGTAAGTCAGCACCTGCGAGAGCTTGATCCCGCCGCAAACGATCATGGCCCACAACGCCATGCTGATCTGGATGGCATCCAGCATGTCTCACATCCCCGCGAATCATCCCGACATTTTTCTTTGAGACTTGCGTGAGGCGGTAACGAGCGCCAGCGCTAATTTGAAGCAATCGTCCGCGCGCAAAAAAGAAGCGGGCCTAAGCCCGCCTCCGTGCTTCAATCCGGCTTGGAAAACTCAGTAGCATGCGCGGGGATCGGCCTGCACATATTGGCCGTTCGGATAGCGGTAATAGCAGGTGCCTTGCGCCCAGTAGTAGCCGGGCTGGGATGCAGCGGTGGCTCCGGCGATCGCGCCCGTCGCGCCGCCGAGAACCGCGCCCGCGGCAGCGCCTGTTGCATTGCCCGAGATCAGGCCGCCCAGCAGGCCGCCGACGAGCGCGCCGCCAAGCGCACTGGCGCCGGGATCAGCCGGCGGCGGAGGTGGAGGTGCATAGGCGACCGGAGGCGGGGCATAGGCCACCGGCACGTCGTCGATGTAGTCCTCGGAGATGTAGGCGGGCGGGCCTGCCATCCGCTGCGGATAATAATACCAGACGCCGCCAACGTCCCACCACCAGCCGGAGCGGCCGTGGCGGACTTCGTGGCGCCAGCGTCCACCATCCCAGGCGAGATTGCCGCGATAGGTGTGTCCACCCCAGTCCCGCTCCGGGGCAGGACCGCGCGCGACGTGACGTCCCGGCGGCGGGCCGCCGGCGTTGGGACGCGCGTGGGGCTGACCGCCGGGCTGCGCGGGCCGGGTCGCCTGCTGGGGCGGAGGGCCCCTGCGCACGTTCTGATTGGCCTGAGGCGGCGCGCCTGCACCCGGCGCGGCCGGCGCCGGGCCGGCCTCTCTCGGTGGTCTGGCCTCTTGCGCCTGCGCCGCCAGCGCGAGCAACGACATAGCCGAAACCATGGGAATGATGATCTTCATGCGTTTGGACGCACTCATGCGTGCTTGCCCCCCTTGCTCTTTCGATGGCTTCGGTCGCTGGCGCGATCGACGAATCGCCGCGCGCCGGGCTGATGCCGGCCGAAATAACTGCCCTGCTTGATCGGCTAAGTCCCGTTACAAATGATTAAGATCAGGGCATTTTTTCGGCCCTACTGGCCGCGCTGAAGCGCGCCTAGCGAGCCGGCTCGATCACATTGCAGTTGCTTCGCCCGGACATCAGGCAATCCTGCATCTTGCTGGCTGCGGTGAGATCCCGGGCAAGCCACCAGCCGACGCCGAGGATCACGACCGCGATGATCAATCCGGCGATCGCACCGCGGCGGTCACCGCCAGACTGGCGCTTGGGCTGACTTTTCGGTCGAGGATTGGGCTCCCCGCCGGATTCGGATCTGGATTCTGGCTTCGACATGGCCGTCTGATCGCGCTGGCGAGCCGGCTTTATCACCTCTGCGGCGTCGCGTCACATCCCGATCGGCCGGCCCAAATTCAACCCCGGGTCTGCCGGATCGCATCCCTGCGCAAGGTTTCGACCGCCGGAATTGCCTCCTGGACCCGTGGTGCGCAGCTCGTGAGCACGAATGCGGTCCGGGTGCATTCCCAATCCGCCCCCAGCACCGCACTCTCGATGGGCTGCGGCCGAGCGAGCAGCAGCGCGCTGCCGGCCGCGCTCGCCAGGACAAAGGCAATTGCGAGCGCCTTCAGGCTTGGTCTTGAGATCGTCATGCCCGTGCTCCGTCTCGTATCGGGCGGACGCTAGGCGCCGCCCGCGTGTCCCTTTATGAGGGACATCACAATTCAGCAGTTTTTCCGGGCTACGAGAGATCGTCGGGGGGCGATTTTTCGTTGACCTGATCGGCTGCGATTATGGGTGGCTTCGCGACGCGCGCCGATGTACACGCTTCTGCGTCGCGTGGCGCCTGCTATGCCCAGCCGACGTACCAACAGGCACCGATGTAGGATCGAAAGCGAGGAAGACAAGGCTCGTAATGAGTGGATTCAGGGAACCCGGCTTCGCAGACCGGCAAAAGGCGGCACAGGAAGCCCGCAAAAATCTTTTGAACAAATTCAAGTCGCAGCCGGGCCCCGACGATCCGGCGGTGGCCGCGCGCCGCGCTGAACGCGAGGCACTCGCGGCCAAGCGCGCCGAGGCGAAAGCTGCGCGCGAGGCGGAAAGGGCCGAGCAGAAGCGCCTCGAGGAAGAGGCCAAGGCCGCCGAAGCTGCGCGGATCGCGCGCGAGGCCGAAGAAGCCGCCGAGGCACAGGCTGCGCTCGAAGCCGAGCAAAAGGCCAAGCGCGACGCGCGCTACGCCGCCCGCAAGGCCAAGCGCAAGTAAGTTCACTAGTCACGTTCAATTGAATCTGAACGAATGCACCATTCCGGAGGCGGTCTCAAAGGCCGCCGCCGGAAATCGAGAATGCGCAGCTCGCCCGAGGCGGGCGCTGCGACGACGCCAAAGGATCAATTCTTCTTCATCATCCCGTCGTCTTTCTTCATGCCGTCCTTGGACATGTGGTCCTTCTTCATGCCGTCGTCCTTGGACATGGCGTCCTTCTTCATCATGCCGTTCTTGGCCATCGTGTCCTTTTTCATCATGCCGTCATCCTTGCTCATCTTGTCCTGAGCAAAGGCGGCCGGGGCCAACGCGAGGCCAAGCGAGAGAGCGGCAGCCGATACGCCGAGCGCGATACGGGTACGAATGGTCATGGATCATCTTCCCTTCGAGATGGTGTTTGTCAGCGACGGACGCCGCTAGTTGATCTCGACGGATCGACGGCAGGACTTGTTACGGCCTCGCCGACAAATTTCTCCACGCCGCGCATTCGCCGCAATCACGTCCGCGGCATCGGACCCCCATACGGAGCGGGGCGGCAAGTGTGCAGCGCAGCACGGCCGGCACTTGCCCCGGCATTCGGTCTCGAACTATCAGATGAGAGAATACTGGGTGAAAGACCGGCTAGGATGGGCCTACGCGCCGGTCTCGAAGACCCAAGCCCAAATCACAGCAAACAAGAATCGTCCAAGGGGATCACACCATGATTACGCGCCGCCATCTGATCGCGACCGCCGTCGCGGCACCCGCCATCCTGCGCTTCGGCACCGGCACCGCGCAGGCCGCGACCACACTGAAGATCTCACATCAATTCCCGGGCGGCACCATCGACAAGGGCGATTTTCGCGACCGGCTCTGCCGCATGTTCGCCGCGGAAGTTGCCAAGCGCAGCAACGGCGACATTGCCGCCGAGATCTATCCGAACTCCTCGCTGATCAAGACCAACGCGCAGTTCTCCGCGATGCGCAAGGGTGCGCTCGACATCTCGCTCTATCCGATGCCCTACGCCGGCGGCGAGCTGCCCGAGACCAATATCGGCCTGATGCCGGGCCTCGTCACCACCTACGACCAGGGCCTGCGCTGGAAGAAGGAGCCCATCGGCAAGGCACTGACCGATTTCCTCGCCGACAAGGGCATCATCCTGCTCACCTGGGTCTGGCAGGCCGGCGGCGTCGCGAGCCGCTCCAAGCCGATCGTGGCGCCCGAGGATGCCAAGGGCATGAAGGTGCGCGGCGGCTCGCGCGAGATGGACATGGTGCTCCAGACCGCCGGCGCCTCGGTGCTGTCGGTGCCGTCGAACGAGATCTACGCGGCGATGCAGACCGGCGCGTGCGATGCCGGCATCACCTCCTCCACCAGCCTGATCTCGTTCCGTCTCGAAGAGGTCGCGAAGTCGCTGACATCAGGCGCGGGCACCTCCTACTGGTTCATGCTGGAGCCCTTGATGATGTCGAAGGCGATCTTCGACAAGCTGCCGAAGAACCATCAGGACATTTTGCTCGCGGTCGGCACCGAGCTCGAAGCCTTCGGCCGCAAGGGCGCGCAGGACGACGATATCGAGGTCGGCAAGGTCTACGAGAAGGCCGGCGCCAAGGTCTCCGTGCTCGACGCCGCGACGGTCGGCAAGTGGCGGGATATCGCCCGCGACACTGCCTGGAAGGATTACACCGCCAAGACTGCGACCGCGGCAAACCTGCTCAAGCTCGCAACCGACGTCGCGGCATGAGTCACGGTCCGCTTCCGGATCGTGACGACCCGCCGAGCGCTACCGCAGGGACCGGCCCTGCGGCTGCGATCGATCGCGGTCTCGCCGTCCTCAACAGCATCATCATCGTGTTCGCCGCGATCGCGCTGGTCGCGGCCTGCACCATCCTGAGCTACAGCGTGCTCAGCCGTGCCTTGTTCAAGGCCGCCAATTACTGGCAGGACGAAGCCGCCGTGTTCCTGCTGGTCGGCGCCACCTTCATGACGGCGGCCTACGTGCAGCAGAGCCGCGGCCATATCGGCATCGAGGCCTTCGTCGGCCTGCTCTCGCCGCTCGCCAACAAGGTCCGTCTCTGGCTGGTCGACGCCGCGACGTTCCTGTTCTGCGCCTTCTTCACCTGGAAGTCCTGGACACTGGCCCATGAGGCCTATGTCGACGGCCAGGTCTCGAATTCGATGTGGTCGCCGCCGCTCGCCATTCCCTATTCGCTGATGGCGCTCGGCATGAGCCTGCTCTGCATCCAGATCCTCGTGCAGCTTGCGCTGCCATTCGCCGGAGCCAGGCGGCCATGAGCGTTTTCGGTATCGGCCTCGCCTACGGGGTAGCGACGCTGCTCGTGATGTTCTCAGGCATGCCCATAGCTTTTGCCCTCGGCGCGGTCGCCGTCGTGTTCATGGGCATCTACATGCCCTCGGCCTCGCTCGATACGGTGACGCAGAACGTCTACGAGGAAATGGCCTCGATCACGCTCCTGTCGATCCCGCTCTTCATCCTGAAGGGCGCGGCGATCGGCAAGTCGCGCGCCGGCCAGGATCTCTATTCGGCCCTGCACGCCTGGCTGCATCGCGTCCCCGGCGGCCTCGGCGTCGCCAACGTCTTCGCCTGCGCACTGTTCGCGGCAATGGCAGGCTCGAGCCCAGCGACCTGCTCGGCGATCGGCTCGGCCGGCATCCCCGAGATGCGCAAGCGCGGTTATTCCGGCGGTTTTGCCGCAGGGATCATCGCCGCCGGCGGCACGCTCGGCATCCTGCTGCCGCCGTCCATCACCATGATCCTGTTCGCGGTCGCCGCCGAAAAGTCGCTCGGACGGCTATTCCTCGCCGGCATCGGTCCCGGCCTGCTGCTGGTCACCCTGTTCGGCGCCTATGCCGTGATCCGTTTTCGACAGGAGTACAGGGCGGCTGAAGCGGCGTACAAGAACGGCGGCCCCGAGGCTGCGATCCTGACCCGCGACGAGTACACGCTGGCCGAACGCTTCAGCGTGCTGCCGCGGGTGATCCCGTTCGTGCTGCTGCTGACCGGCGTCATGATCGCCCTCTATGGCGGCTACGCCACGCCGTCGGAGACCGCCGGCCTCGGCGGCCTCCTGGCGCTGGCGCTGATCGCGGCGATCTACAGCGTGTGGCGGCCGAGCGATCTCGCCCCCATCATGAAGTCGACGATCCGGGAATCCACCATGCTGATGATGATCATCGGCATGTCGCTGCTCTATTCCTACGTGATGAGCTATCTGCACATCTCGCAATCGGTCGCCGAATCCATCGTTGCGATGCACCTGCCGCGCTGGGAGCTGCTGTTCGCGATTCTCGTCATGGTCGTCGTGCTGGGCTTTTTCCTGCCGCCGGTCTCGATCATCCTGATGACGGCACCGATCATCCTGCCGCCCTTACGCGCAGCAAACTTCGACATCATCTGGTTCGGCGTCGTCATGACCATCGTGATGGAGATGGGCCTGATCCACCCCCCCGTCGGCCTCAACATCTTCGTCATCCGCAACGTCGCGCCGGACATTCCCCTGCGCGAGGTGATCTGGGGCACACTGCCATTCGTGCTCTTGATGATGCTCGCGGTGCTGCTGCTGTGCTTCGTGCCGGGGATCTCGACCTGGCTGCCGGACCTCGTTATGGGGCCGGACGGGAGCAGGTGACGGCAATCACAACTGCCGTAGGGTGGGCAAAGCGAAGCGTGCCCACCATCTATCGCGGACTTTGAAGTGTGTGGTGGGCACGGCGCGAGTGCGCCTTTGCCCACCCTACGAATTCTCCTCCCGCCGCGACTTCGGCGCGGTCGCCACGACCTGCAACAGATCCTTGCGCACGGCTTCGATGTGCCGCTCCAGGAAGCGGCAGGCTTCCTCGACCTTCCCCGCGCGGCAGAGCGCGATCAACTGGGCGTGCTCCTTCTCGGCAGTGCCCATCGCCTTGGTGTTGGAGAGCTGGAGGCGGGTGTAGCGGTCGCTGGTCTGAAGCAGCGACAGCACGATCGCGCGCGTGCGCGGTTGCGGCGCATGCACATAGAGCGCCATGTGGAAGTCGGCGTTGAGCTGGCCCCACTCACTGACATTGCGCGCCTTGATCGCCTTCTCGAAGCTCCGGTGGATGTCGTCTAGCCCCTCGAAATCCTCCACGGAGAAACGCGGCGCTGATTGCGCCAGCAATCGCGGCTCCAGGATGCGGCGCAGGTCGAACACGTCGTTGATCTCGTCCAGTGACAGCTCGGAAACGATGGCGCCCTTCTGCGGAACGATCCGCACCAGGCCTTCCGCCTCGAGCTGGAATAGCGCCTCGCGGACAGGAATGCGGCTGACGCCATAGGCATCGCCAAGCGCGTCCTGGCGCAGCTGCGATCCGGCCGGATAGGTGCCGTCGAGGATCGCCTGGCGGAGCTGGTCGACGATCGCAGCCGACAGGGTGCGATGCTTCAGAGGCTGTCTCATCTGATCGTCTGTTGTCCTTCCCGACTCGTTCGGCCGACGCGGTCCCTGTCTTGCATGTTGAGGTCTCCGGCAAACGCCAAACACTCTCAAAGGCCAAGCCCGATGCACAAGCTAAGTGCCCAGCATAAGCGCGCCCTGCCGCCGAAATGATCGCAAACTCCGTTTGACTCCCAAAATGTATAAATTATACATTTGGCAATCGCACGACAAATCTTTCGGGGGTTGGGCCTCTTTCATGATCGAGCAGACCATGCCGGCCACGCGCGCGCTCAGCCTCCGACATACGATCGTCCGGATGTCGAGCGCCCTGCTCGCCTTCGAGCGTCTTGCGCTGATGGGCCTGATGTACCTGCTCACCGGACTGATCCTGGTGAACGTCGTCACCCGCTACTCGCATTTCCCGATCTACTGGATCGATGAATCCGCTGTTTATTGCGTGGTCTGGCTGACCTTCATCGGCGCTTCCGCCATGACGCGGCTGCGGCTCGATTTCGCGGTGACCATGCTGACGGAGCGGTTGTCGTTGCGGCACCAGAAGATCGCCAAGGTGATCTCGACCGGCCTCGTCGTCGTGTTCGGCATCGCCCTCATCGTCACCTGCGTGCTCTGGATGGATCCGGTCGGATTGGCTCGCGTGGGCTTCGACGGACGCAAGCTCGCGGCCGAGACCTTCAATTTCCTCTATACCGAGCACACCCAGACGCTGAACTGGCCGACCTGGGTGCTCTATCTGACGCTGCCGATCTTCGCGGTGTCCATGACCATTCACGGCCTCGCCAATCTGCTGGAAGATCTCGAGCTGGTCCCGCGTACCGCGCCGAAAGGTTTTCAGCTCTCCGAACTGGACGGGGTCAACTGATGATCACGTCAGCGGCTTTCATGGCGTTCATGCTGGTCGGCGTGCCGATCGGCCTCTGCCTGTGCCTCGCCGGCCTCGTCTATATCGCCGCATCCGGCAATCCCGTGCTGTTCCAGTCCTATCCGCTGCAGCTGTTCGGCGGCGTCGACAGCTACGGCCTGATTGCCATCCCGCTCTTCATCCTGATCGGCGAGATCATGAATGGCGGCGGCATCACGCGGCGCATCGTCGACATGGCGATGGCCTTCGTCGGCTCGCTCAAGGGCGGGCTCGCCTACGTCAACGTCCTCGCCAACATGTTCATCTCCTCCATCCTGGGATCTGCGACGGCGCAAGTCGCGATCATGGCCCAGATCATGGTGCCGGAGATGGAGAAGAAGGGCTACGACAAGACCTTCGCCGCGGGGCTGACCGCCTATGGCGGCATGCTCGGCCCGATCATCCCGCCCTCGGTGATGTTCGTGGTCTACAGCGTGCTGGCGCAGGTCTCGGTCAGCGACATGCTGATCGCCGGCATCGTGCCGGGCGTCATCCTCACGGTGATGTTCTGTCTCGTCATCGCGCTGATGGGATACATCTACAACTATCCCCGCGCGGACTACCAGACGCCGCGCCAGCGCGTCATGACGATCCTGCGGACGTCTCCGACGCTGCTGATCCCCATCGTCATCGTCGGCACCATCCTCGGCGGCCTCGCCAACGCGACGGAATCGGCGGCGGTCGGCGCGGTCGCTGCGGCATTGATCGGAAAATATTGGACCAGGGAATTCGAGTTCTCGCAGCTGCCGCAGATGATGCTGCGCAGCGCCATCTATTCGGCGATCGTGCTGTTCCTGGTCGCAGCCGCCGCCGTGTTCTCCTGGGTGCTGATCTTCGGCAAGGTGCCGCAGGAGACCGCCGCCTGGATTCAGACGGTCGCCAAGGATCCGGTCAGCTTCATGCTGATCTGCAACGTCATCCTGCTGGTGATCGGCACTGTCATCGATGGCATTCCCGGCCTGATCATGACGGTGCCGATCCTGCTGCCGGTCGCGACCGAGATCTATCACATCGACCCCCGGCAGTTCGGCGTCGTGGTGGTGATCAACCTCGTGCTCGGGCTGCTTTCGCCGCCTGTCGGGCTCTGCTTCTTCGTCGCGGCCGCCGTCACCGGCGCCAAGCCCGGCAAGATGTTCATGGTGACGCTGCCCTTCTTCGTCATCTCCTGCATCCTGTTGGTGCTGCTCTCGCTCTACCCGTCGCTCTCGCTGATCCTCGTCAAATAGGCTCGTTCAAAAGGAAGTCCGACCATGCCGCTATCACGCCGCCGCTTTCTCGCCGCCAGTGCCGCCGCTTCGGTGTTCGCGCCATCGCTGGCGCTCGCCCAGGCCAAGGAATTCCGCCTCGGCCTGATCACGCCGAACGGCCACTCCTGGAACAAGGCCGCGCTCAGGTTCGGCGAGGACCTCAAGGCCGCGACCAACGGCCGCCTGACATTGACCGTGTTCCACTCCGGCCAGCTCGGCAACGAGACCGCGATGATGCAGCAATTGCAGTCCGGCGCGCTCGACATGGGCTTCATCCAGGCCGCCGAGCTCGGCTCGCGCGTGCCGCACATCGCCGCGATCAATGCGCCCTACATCGTCCGCTCGACGCCGGCGGTCGCGAAATTCGTGCGCCATCCCGCGGCGGTGAAGCTGTTCGACGTGCTGCCGCAGGAGACCGGCACCATCGGGCTCGGCTGGGGCATCACCGGCATGCGCGCGGTGTTCTCCTCCAAGGACCTGAATTCGCTCGCCGACATCAAGGGCATGAAGCTGCGCATCAACCCAACGCCGGTCTACCGCGATTTCTATTCCTCGCTGGGCGCCGCGCCGACGCCGATCCCGACGCCGCAGGTGTTCGATGCCATGGCCAACGGCCAGGTCGATGGCCTTGAGGCCGATCTCGAATTCTCCTGGAATCAGCGCTTCGACAAGGTGTCGAAGGTGATCCTCCAGATGAACGCTGTCTTCATGCCGATGGCGGCGGTCGTCTCCGGCCGGGTCTGGCAATCGCTTCCGGCCGCCGACCGCGAGCTGATCACCAAGACGATCAAGTCGACGCTGGACTCGCAGATCGACGAGCTCGCCGGCAACGAGCCCACGTTGATCGAGAACTTCAAGAAGGCGCCAATCCCGATCCGCCAGGTCGACGCCAAGGACACTGAGGCCGTCATTGCCGAGTTCGACAAGATCTGGCTGCCGAAAGCCCCCGTCCTCGCCGAGCTGCGCAAGGTCGGCGCGGCGCTCTGAGATCATCCACCAACTTCACGTCAATGCCCGGCGGATCGAACGATCCGCCGGCACAATTCCAATCGGAGCCAAACAATGAGCCCACGCATCTCCTGGGAAGGCGTCTTCCCGGCCGTCACCACACAATTCAACGACGACCTGTCGCTTAATATCGATGCGACCGCCAAGGTCATGGACGGCTTGATCCGCGACGGCGTCTCCGGCCTGATCGTCTGCGGCTCGGTCGGCGAGAACACCTCGCTCGAGCGCAAGGAGAAGATCGCGATCATGGAGGCGGCCAAGTCTGTCGCCGCCGGCCGCGTGCCGGTGCTGTGCGGCATCGCCGAGTTCACCACGGCCTTTGCGGTCGAGACGGCGAAGGAAGCCGCACGCGTCGGCATCGACGGCGTGATGGTGATGCCGGCGCTGGTCTATTCCTCCAAGCCGCACGAGACCGCCGCGCATTTCCGCGCCGTTGCCAGTGCCACCGACCTGCCGGTGATGCTCTACAACAACCCGCCGATCTACAAGAACGACGTCACGCCGGACATCCTGGTCTCGCTCGCCGACGTCGAGACCGTGGTCTGCTTCAAGGATTCCTCCGGCGACACGCGGCGTTTCATCGACACCAGGAACATGGTCGGCGACCGCTTCGTGCTGTTCGCCGGCCTCGACGATGTCATCGTCGAGAGCGTCGCAATGGGCGCCGTGGGCTGGGTCTCCGGCATGTCGAACGCCTTCCCGCGCGAAGGCGAGACGCTGTTCCGCCTTGCCAAGGCTGGGCGCTATACCGAGGCCATGCCGGTCTACGAATGGTTCATGCCGCTGTTGCATCTCGACGCCCGCCCGGACCTCGTCCAGTGCATCAAGCTGTGCGAGCACATCATGGGCCGCGGCACTGCGCTGACCCGCCCGCCCCGCCTGGCGCTGCTGCCGCAGGAGAAGGCCGAGGTCGAGTCCATGATGGCCAAGGCGCTCAAGAACCGGCCGCGCCTGCCGGATGTCGGGCTGAAGGCCGCCTGAAAGCAGGTCTCGTAGGGTGGGCAAAGCGAAGCGTGCCCACCTTCTGTCCGTGATCGCGAGAGATGGTGGGCACGGCGCTACGCGCCTTTGCCCACCCTACGGCACCGGTGAAAGCTCTCTCCGTCGTCATTGCGAGGAGTTCTTGCGACGAAGCAATAGGGTTTCTCCGCGGAGGGATTCTGGATTGCTTCGCTGCGCTCGCAATGACGGATTACGACGCCGCGCGCTTCCTCTTAGCGTTCAGCGCGGAGGCCACGCGACTGACCGGCGGCTTGCCCAGCACGCCGCTCATCTCGTTCGTCGCTTCCAACAGCCGGTCCATATCGACACCCGTCCCGATGCCCATGCCTTCCAGCATGTAGACGACATCCTCAGTCGCGACATTGCCGGTCGCGCCCGGCGCATAGGGGCAGCCGCCGAGGCCGCCGGCGGCGGCGTCGATGACGCGGACGCCCTCCTCCATCCCCGCGTAGAGGTTGGCCAGCGCCTGGCCGTAGGTGTCGTGGAAATGCATCGCGAGCTTGGCAGGCGGGATGCTGGCGGCAACCGCACGCAGCATCTCCTTCGCCTTGACAGGCGTGCCGACGCCGATGGTGTCGCCGAGCGAGATTTCGTAGCAGCCGAGCTCGAACAGCGTATTGGCGAGATCGGCGACAGCCTTCGGCTTGATCTCGCCGTCGAACGGACAGCCCAGCACGCAGGAGATATAGCCGCGCACCTTCACGCCGTCGGCCTTGGCGCGCGCCAGCACAGGCTTGAACCGCTCGATGGACTCCGCAATCGTGCAATTGATGTTGGCCCGCGAAAATCCTTCGGAGGCTGCCGCGAACACGGAGACCACTTTGGCGCCCGCGGCGCGGGCCGCTTCATAGCCCTTCTCGTTCGGCACCAGCACGTGGAATTCGGCGCCCTTCACATGCGCAACGCCGCGCAGCACGGCATCCGAGCTCGCCATTTGCGGGATCGCCTTCGGCGAGACGAAGGCGCCGACCTCGACCGTATGCAACCCGGCCCCGACCAGCGCCTCGATAAAGGCAATGCGAGCCTCGACGCTGACGGGCGTTTTCTCGTTCTGGAGGCCGTCGCGCGGCCCCATCTCGATGATGCGGACCTGATCGCTCATGTCACTCTCCGGAAGCCTCGACCACGGCGAGCTCGACGCCCTCCTGCACGATGTCGCCGACCTTGCATTTGATGGACTTCAGCACGCCGGCATAGGGCGCACGCAGCGTCTGCTCCATCTTCATCACTTCGAGGGTGAGGATCGGCGCGCCCTTCTCCAGCGTCGCCCCCTCCTCGGCCAGCACGGCAACCACCGTGCCGGGCAGCGGCGCTGCGATCTTGTCCTCGCCGACATGCTCCTCGCTCTCGCCGCCGAACGGATCGACCCAGTGCAGGTCGAAGCGGCCGTTGCGGGTGCGCAGATACAGCTCATGGCCGTCGATCACCGCCGCGACTGACGATTTGACGCCGTCGAGCGTCAGATCGAAGCCGCCGTCCTTCGCCGCGATCGTGAAGGCCAGCTCGCGCTCGCCGATCATCAGCGTGGACGGCCCGCTGCCGTAGTTCAGCGTGATCTTCTGCTCCGGCCCATGCCCGACGCGGAAGGCAAAGCTGCGCTGGCGGCGGCCGACCGGCTGCCAGCCGAAGGTCTGCCACGGCGAATTCGCCTGGACCTGCGCGGCCTGCCGCTCCTCGTTGATGATCGCGGCTACGGCAGCACAGAGCTCGAGCTCTCCTGGCGGTGCTGCCGCCGAGGTCAGGACGGCCAGCTCGCGCTCGATAAAACCGGTGTCGATCGCATTGGTCCGCACCTTGGGATGCGTGATCAGCGCCGAGAGGAACGGGATGTTGGTGACGATGCCGCGGACATCGGACTCTTCCAGCCCGCGGTTGAGGCGGTCAATCGCCGCGTCGCGCGTCGGGGCCCACGCAATCGTCTTTGCCAGCATCGCATCGTAGTAGGGCGAGACCGCATCGCCTTCGCGATAGCCGGCGTCGATGCGCAAGCCTCCGGTCTCCGCCGGCAGTCGCCAGGTCGAGATCCTTCCGACCGACGGCATGAAGTTCTTGGTCGGGTTCTCTGCGTACACGCGCGCTTCGATCGCGTGACCGTTGAGGCGGATCTCGTCCTGCTTCAAGGGCAGCGCCTCGCCGAAGGCGACGCGCAGCTGCCACTCGACGAGATCAATCCCGGTGATCAGCTCGGTCACGGGATGCTCGACCTGGAGACGCGTGTTCATCTCGATGAAGAACACGTCCTTGCCGTCGGAGACGAACTCGATGGTGCCGGCCCCGACATAGTTGACCGCGCCCGCCGCCTTCCGTGCCGCGGCGCAGACGGTTTCGCGCTGCGCGGCATTGAGCGTCGGCGACGGCGCCTCCTCGATCACCTTCTGGTGCCGGCGCTGCAGCGTGCATTCGCGCTCGAACAGCGACAAGAGATTGCCGTGGCTGTCGCCGATCACCTGCACCTCGATATGCCTGGGATTGTCGACATATTTTTCGATCAGCATGCGGTCGTCGCTGAACGCGGCCTTGGCCTCGCGCTGGGCGCTGACGATCGCAGGACCAAGCTCGGCGGCCGAGCGCACGATCCGCATGCCCCGTCCGCCGCCGCCGGCCGAGGCCTTCACCAGGACGGGGAAACCAACCTTTTCGGCCGCCTTCGCCAGCGTCGCATCGTCCTGCGCATCGCCGTGATAGCCGGGCACCAGCGGCACGCCGGCCCTCTCCATCAGCTCTTTTGAGCCGGACTTCGAACCCATCGCCGTCATCATCCCGGCGGTCGGGCCGACGAACACCAACCCGGCGTCGAAGCAGGCTCGCGCAAACTCGGCATTTTCCGACAGGAAGCCGTAGCCGGGATGCACGGCCTCAGCCCCCGTCTTCCGAGCGGCCTCGATCAGCCGCTCGACATTAAGGTAACTGTCGCGCGCCCGTGCCGGCCCGAGCAGCACGGCCTCATCCGCGAGCGCGACATGCATCGCGTCGCGATCGGCCTCGGAATAGACGGCGACGGTACGCAGGCCCATGGCACGGGCGGTGCGGATGACGCGGCAGGCGATCTCGCCGCGATTGGCGATCAGGAGCGTGCGAAAACGGCGGTAGAGCTTCGAGCGGTCCATCGCATCACATCCTGAACAGGCCGAATTTGGTCGGCTCGATCGGCGCATTCGACGCCGCCGAGAGGCCGAGCCCGAGCACGAGACGGGTGTCGGCCGGATCGATTACGCCGTCGTCCCACAGGCGCGCGGTCGCGTAGTACGGATGCCCCTGGCTCTCATATTGCGCGCGGATGGGCTCGCGGAATTTATCTTCCTCTTCCCGTGACCAGCTATCGCCCTTGGCCTCGATATTGTCGCGGCGAACCTGGCTCAGCACCATCGAGGCCTGTTCGCCGCCCATCACCGAGATACGCGCGTTCGGCCACATCCAGAGGAAGCGCGGCGCGTAGGCGCGGCCGCACATACCGTAATTGCCGGCGCCGTAGGAGCCGCCGATCACGACCGTGAATTTCGGCACCGAGGCGGTCGCGACCGCCGTCACCAGCTTGGCGCCGTCGCGCGCGATGCCGCCGGCCTCGTACTTCTTGCCGACCATGAAGCCGGTGATGTTCTGCAGGAACACCAAGGGAATGCCGCGCTGGCAGCACAGCTCGATGAAATGCGCGCCCTTCAGCGAGCTCTCGCTGAAGAGGATGCCGTTGTTGGCGATGATGCCGACGGGATAGCCCCAGATATGGGCGAAGCCGCACACCAGCGTCGTGCCGTAGAGCTTCTTGAACTCGTCGAATTCCGAGCCGTCCACCACACGCGCGATGATGTCGTGCACGTCGAACGGCTTTCTGCCGTCCACGGGCACCACGCCGTAAATCTCCTCCGCCGCAAACAGCGGCTCGCGCGGCGGATGCATATTGAGGTTCGGCCGCGTCGAAGGCTTGAGCGTGCCGACGATGCGCCGGGCAATGCCGATCGCATGCGCATCGTTCTGGGCATAATGATCGGTCACGCCCGATTGCCGCGAATGCACGTCGGCGCCGCCGAGCTCCTCCGCGCTGACCACCTCGCCGGTCGCGGCCTTCACCAGCGGCGGGCCGCCAAGGAAGATGGTGCCCTGGTTGCGCACGATGATGCTCTCGTCGGACATCGCAGGCACATAGGCGCCGCCGGCGGTGCAGGAGCCCATCACGATCGCGATCTGCGGAATGCCCTGCGACGACATCTGCGCCTGGTTGTAGAAGATGCGGCCGAAATGGCGCTCGTCCGGGAAGATCTCGTCCTGCAGCGGCAGGAAGGCGCCGCCGGAATCGACCATGTAGACGCAAGGCAGATTGTTCTGCCGCGCGATGTCCTGCGCGCGCAAATGCTTCTTCACCGTCATCGGATAATAGGTGCCGCCCTTGATGGTGGCATCGTTCGCGACGATCACGCATTCGCGCCCTGAAATGCGCCCGATCCCCGTAATGACGCTCGCCGAGTGCACGTCGCCGCCATAGAGGCCGTAGGCCGCGAGCGGCGACAGCTCCAGGAACGACGTTCCGGGATCGACCAGCAGGTCAACGCGCTGGCGTGCCAGCATCTTGCCGCGCGCGGTGTGGCGGTTGCGCGAGGCCTCGCCTCCGCCGCCGGCGACCTGGCTGAGCTTTTCGCGCAAGTCCGCGACGAGGCCGCGCATGGCCTCGTCGTTGCGCGCGAAATCCTGGGATGACGGATCGATGCTGGAATGGAGCGGCATGCAAGTCCCGCGAGGCTGGTGATGTGGTGAGAGGCCGCGGACAGGTTGAACCAGTCTCACGGCAATTCCAACTGGGGCGTGGTCTTAAGCGGTCTCCGCCATCAGCTCGCGGCCGATCAGCATGCGACGGACCTCGGATGTACCGGCGCCGATCTCGTAAAGCTTGGCGTCGCGCCAGAGGCGTCCGACCGGGAATTCGCTGGTGTAGCCGACGCCGCCAAGCGCCTGGATTGCTTCGCCCGCCATCCACGTCGCCTTCTCCGCGGAATAGAGGATCGCGGCGGCGGCGTCCTTGCGTAAGCTGCGCGCATGGTCGGCGCGGTCGCAGGCGCGCCCCACCGCATAGACATAGGCCCGCGTGGCCTGCCAAGTCGAATACATGTCGGCGAGCTTGCCCTGCATCAGCTGGAAATCGCCGATCGGCTGGCCAAACTGCTTGCGCTCGTGCATGTAGGGCACGACAGCGTCCATGCAGGCTGCCATGATCCCGAGCGGGCCGCCCGAGAGCACCGCGCGCTCATAGTCGAGGCCGGACATCAGCACCTTGACGCCCTCGCCCACCTTGCCGAGCACGTTCTCCTCCGGCACTTCGCATTCGTCGAAGAACAAAGGATAGGTGTTGGAGCCGCGCATGCCGAGCTTGTCGAGATGCTGGCCATGGGTGAAGCCCTTGAAACCCTTCTCGATCAGGAACGCGGTCATGCCGCGCGGGCCGGCCTCCGGATCGGTCTTGGCGTAGACGACCAGGACGTCGGCGTCGCCGCCATTGGTGATCCACATCTTCGAGCCGTTGAGCACGTACCGGTCGCCGCGCTTGTCGGCGCGCAGCTTCATCGAGACCACGTCGGATCCGGCGCCGGGCTCGGACATCGCGAGCGCGCCGACATGCTCGCCGGAAATCAGCTTCGGCAGATATCGCTGCCGCTGCGCGTCGTTGCCGTTGCGGCGGATCTGGTTGACGCAGAGATTGGAGTGGGCGCCGTAGGACAGCCCCACGGCAGCCGAGCCACGCGAAATCTCCTCCATGGCGACGATATGGGCGAGATAGCCCATGCTGGAGCCGCCGTATTGCTCCGGCGCGGTCATACCAAGCAGGCCAAGGTCGCCAAAGCGCTTCCAGAGGTCTGCGGGGAACACATTGGCTTTCTCGATCTCGGCGGCGCGCGGGGTGATCTCAGCCTCCACGAAAGCGCGCAGCGTGTCGCGCAGCAGGCTGATGTCTTCGCCCAGATCGAAATCGATGCTCGGGATGTTCAAGGCGATTCCTCCATGTTTTGGGGTCCGAACCTAGCCCCGTCCCGGCCCTGTTGCGGTCGAAAAGGTTGCATTTTCTGCCAAACTTGGCGAGGATTTTCCGAGGGACTTACGATGCCTTTTCAAGCCGCCACTGCAATCCCGCGCCGCGCCTTGACCCCCGCCGCCTTCGTCCGCGGCGTGGTCGCCGCGTATGAGCGATACGGCCGCGATCCCGCGGAGGCTTTGAGCCGGGGCCAGGTTGCGGCGGACCTTGTCAATTCTCCGGACGGGCGGGTCACCGCGGCCCAGTTCGAGGCGCTGGCGGGCCATGCCATGCGCGAGCTCGACGATGAGGCGCTCGGCTGGTTCTCGCGCCGGCTGCCATGGGGCACCTATGGCATGCTGTGCCGCGCCTCGATCACGGCACCGACACTGGAGGTCGCGCTGAAGCGGTGGTGCCGGCATCACCGCCTGGTCACCGAAGACGTGCTGCTCGATCTCGAGGTCGGCGAAGAGACCGCAATCGTGTCGATCCGTGAGCTGCGCGACCTCGGGCCGTTCCGCGAGTTCTGCCTGGTCACTCTGTTCCGCTACGTGCTCGGCTTCTCGTGTTGGGCTGTCGACTCCCAGATCGCGCTCCGCGCGGCCGAATTCCCTTACCCCGAGCCCGGTCACGTCTCGGTCTATCCGACCATCTTTTGCAGAAACGTCCGCTTCGACGCGGCCC
This sequence comes from Bradyrhizobium sp. USDA 4354, assembly GCF_054060315.1. NCBI lineage: Bacteria > Pseudomonadati > Pseudomonadota > Alphaproteobacteria > Hyphomicrobiales > Nitrobacteraceae > Bradyrhizobium > Bradyrhizobium sp. USDA 4354. The sequence continues at coordinate 5,601,965 of NZ_JBSSDC010000001.1, forward strand.
ATGCCCGCATCGTCTTCGACCAGCACTATCTTTCGCTGCCGCTGACCCGGAGCGCCGCCGACCTCGACAACATGCTCAAGGGCGCGCTCCGGCTGACCGTGCTGCCCTATCGGCGCGACCGCCTATTGGTCGAGCGCGTCCGCCGTGTGCTGCGCAATGCGCGTGGGCTCCTGCTCGGCGCCGAGGACGTCGCGAGCGAGCTCGCGCTGTCCACCCGCACCATGCATCGCCGCCTGCGCGAGGAGTCCACCTCGCTGCGCGATCTCAAGGAAGAAGCAAAATTCGAACTGGCAAAGCAGGAGCTGATGCGCGGCCGTACCCCGATCAAGCGCATCGCGGAGATCGCCGGCTTCCGCAACGAGAAGAGCTTTTCGCGCGCCTTCCGCAGCTGGACCGGCACAAGCCCGCGCGATTTTCGCGGCCGGTATCGGTGAGCCGCGCAGCCGTCACGCCGCCGTCTTGATATCCGGACCGGTCAGCGCCTTGACGGCGTCTTCGAGCGCCTTGGCGTTGTCGGTCAATTCCTGCTCGGATCGCTTCATCATCTGTGCGACGCGCGCGCAGCTCCGCGACAAGAACTCGATGTTGAGCAGCCGCATGGCCTTGAGGACAGTGCGGTAACGTTCGACGTCCGAACCGACAAGGCCCGGCCGAATGACGGTTTTTCCATCGCTCGACAGCCCCAGCGATTTGTACATCTCGCGGGCCAGGATCGGCCAGTAGTCCAGCAGACGCGACATCTTCTCGGTTTCGACCTCGTCGAATGCCGCCAGAAAGTCCTCCGTACTGATATTGCCGCGTGTGCGCGATTCAACCGTCAGATCCTCGATCACGCGCGGGATCTGTTGGATCCGGCGCTCGCGCTCGTCCGACGATTGCGCGTCAAAATCGGCAGGGAATTTCTGGATGATCTCGGATCTGAACCGATAGCCCATGCGGATGGCGGTCAATAGCGAGAGCTGCTTGCTCGACAATCCGGTCAGCGGCCCGCCGACCTCCTCGATCGCCAGGAATTCGCAGCGGTAATCGCCATCACCCTGGATACGAGCTCGGTGCAGCAAGGTCCGGTAGCGCCCGCCGCCGCGCCCGATCAGCACGGCCTGCGGCGCAACGAACTCGTTCTCGCGCGCCGCAAGCACTATCTGCGCGGTTTCCTCGAGCCATTTGTAGACGAAGTTCTGCCTTCCAGTTTCCGTATTTGCCAGCTTCTGGACCCTGCACCAGGGTACGGACTGCGCCTGGATGGTGAAGAGATCGCCGAGCACATTGTCGTCGCCCGTGAACTGGGCCGCAGGCGGAATCTCCCCATGGGCGAGCTCGGCGTCGGACGCCACGAAATGCACGCGCGGATAGCCGTCGAATTCGCGAATCTCGCTGAACAGACCGCTATCCAGCTTGCCGACCAGCCCCCGCAACTCGCTGGCATCGACGTCGATGGCGTTCCTCTCGAAAATGCCGATCAACTCCTTGATGAGTTGATCCTTGCTCGTCAGCATCTGCAGGTGGCTGAGCGGACCCGGCGGGTTCACATTCGGGCGGATCAAGCAGAAGATCCGGCGATCGGTGGCTGCCGGTTTTGCGGCGGCAAAATATCCGGCTTCATAAAAGCACCAGGACCAGTCCTCATAGGGCGCGCCGTAAAGCAGAAACAGGCTTTGCGCTGTGCGAAGATGTTGCTCGATAGAGGGCCGCCATTCATTGCCGCGCGGGATGTCCTCCGAAATGAAGACATCGATTTGTCCATGCGAAGCGGTTTCAATGACCTTCTTCATCGCACGGGCTATCCGGCCGTATTCAGACCGGTGGCTGATGAAAATCGGGTTGGGAGCCATGACGCGCTTCCCCAGGTTTCAATCCGGCCCGTTTACAATTCGGGCGACCTCTGGAAAGCATGGACCTGCGCGGATCGCCACTCTGTGAGGCAGTTCACACGGCCGCGTCTAATTTTGGGGTCGACGTCTTCCCCTTCGGCGTCGCCAGGGGCTGAGGCTTGCGATGAGACATGCGGCACGCGATGTCGCGCGCCTCTCATGAATTTACGGCCCCCGAGATAAACCTCGGAGGCCGCAAAACCTCAAAACCGCTCTCGAATTCAGGCCTCAGTTGGAGTTGGTCTGGCCGCCCGAGCGAAGCTTGCCGCGCGACTGGGTCTGCTTCGGCTGGAAGGCGAATGCGTCGGTATTGGTCTTCGCGCCACCGGCCTGCGAGCAGGTGCCGCCAATGCCGCCGGCGGCCTGGCGGCAGGCTTCCATCGTCGGATAGCCGCAGCCGTGAGCGGCCTGCGCGCCGTTGGTGATGCAGAAGTCGTCGGCCTTGGCAGCCGGCGCGGTCATCATGAGAAACGCAGATGCAAACAGCGTCGCAGCGGATGCGACGAACGTCTTCGAAATCGATGTCATGGTGTCTTGTCCTGCTTCAGTGTCCCACAAAAGAATCCTCGGCATGCCCAGGCACGCTGAGGGTCACACCTGGCATCTAGGCGGGCCCGGAAAACCGACAATCACGCCTCAGCGCATTGCAGGACTTCGCAAATCACATGTCACAGTTAGGTGATTGACTCATGTATTATAGTTCGGATTGCGTGAAATGCCGGTTTGTCCGCAACCCGAGTATTCGGCTCCTATCCTGCCGGCGCCGCCGCGGCGACCTCCTGCAAGGGCAGCGGCACATCCTTTGCGACGCCCAGCACTGGAAAGCTGCGGACGTTCTTCACATCAGTCATCGCGGCGAAATGCAGGAGCTGCTGGCGCATGCTCTCGACACTCGGCGCCACGCATTTGAGCAGATAGTCGGTGTCGCCCGAGATCCGCCAGCACTGCTGGATGCGCGGGATCGCGGCGATCGAGCTCTCGAACCCCTCCAGCACGGGCTGGGCCTGGCTGCCGAGCTGGATCGAGACGAACGACACCACCTCATAGCCGAGCAGCCGCTCGTCGATGACGGCGCGCACCGCCCGGATCACGCCGCGGCTGAACAGCGACTTCAGCCGCCGCAGGCAGTTTGGCGCGGACACCCCGACACGCAGCGCCAGCTCGTTGTTGCGCACCCGCCCGTCCTGCTGCAGCTCGGATAGTATCTTCAGATCGACGCCGTCGAGCTGGTCACGCCCCGCCATACCCCGCCTCCCCATGGTCGTGTCATGCGAGGCAGCGAAGCACGGTGGAAAATGGCTGCCAAGGGTTCTTGGGCTCGGGCGACCAGCCGCTCCCTTCGTCATGGCCGGGCTCGTCCCGGCCATCCACGTTCTTCATCTACCGCCAAAAACGTGGATGCCCGGACAAGCCCGGGCATGACGGCACTTCGGGTAAGAATGGCCCCTTAATGCGTCCAGGGCTCGCCGCGGCGGAACGAGAAATTGTCGGCATAGGCAAGCGGCCGGCGGATCGATTCCTGCGGCTCGATCACCTGGTAGGCGATGCCCTTGCGCTCGCAATAGGCGACCGCCTCTTCCTTGGAATGGAAGCGCAGCGTGATCTGCTGCTTCATGTCGCTCGACGAGGTCCAGCCCATCAGCGGCTCGACCGAGCGCGGCTGCTCCGGCTCGTAGTCAAGCTGCCATTCCTTCGTCTTGGACCGGCCGGATTGCATCGCGTTCTTGGCAGGCTTGAAAATGCGGGCGGTCATGGCTGGTCCGGGCCTCTTCGTCTTTTCGTTCGATTTCGATGCGTCACGGTGGCAGTTGGTGGAAATCTCGGGGATAGTATAGAGACACCGATTGGGAACTGATCGGTGATTCCGGCTCCCCGGCACCCTCACCAACGGTATAGTCATTATGCTGCACCGTGACAATTGCGTACCCGCGTCCTGCGCCGGCATCCCGCCCGGCGGCACTCCCTCGCGGGCGCCAGCGTATCCGTCCTCTTCGAGAGCTCCCGTCGCATGGCCTTCCTGAACATCAACGCCACGCTCCCTGAAAAGGGCCGTGACCTCAGGCTCGACCTGTTTCGCGGTGTCGCGAACTGGGCGATCTTTCTCGACCATATCCCGGACAACGTCGTGAACTGGATCACCACCCGCAACTACGGCTTTTCCGACGCGGCCGATCTGTTCGTCTTCATCTCCGGCTATACCGCCTCCTTCGTCTATGCGCGGATGATGCTGGAGCGCGGCTTCATCGTCGGCGCCACGCGGCTGACCAAGCGGGTCTGGCAGCTGTATGTCGCGCACATCATCCTGTTCGTGATCTACATCGCCTCGATCAGCTATCTGGCGCTGCGCTTCGGCGATTCCGAGATGATCAACGAGTTCAACGTCGCCGGCCTCGTCGACAACGCCACCGAGACGCTGCGCCAGGGCCTGTTCCTGCGCTTCAAGCCGCTCAATCTCGACGTGCTGCCGCTGTACATCGTGCTGATGGGCCTGTTTCCGCCGGTGCTGTGGTTCATGCTGCGCAAGCCCGACCTGACGATGGCGCTGTCGATCGTGCTGTGGCTGGCGGCGCGCCACTTCGGCTGGAATCTGAACGCCTATCCGGCCGGCCAGTGGTACTTCAATCCCTATTGCTGGCAGGTGCTGTTCGTGTTCGGCGCCTGGTGCGCGATGGGCGGGGCTCGGCGCTCGATAGCGCTGATCAATTCGCCGGTCACCCTCTGGGTCTGCCTCGGCTATCTCTTGTTTGCGCTGGTCATGACCATGGCCGGCCGCTTCCCCGCCTTCGGCGGCATGTTCCCGGAATGGCTGTTCTCGGCCTTCAACCCCAATGACAAGACCAACCTTGCGCCGTACCGTTTCCTCCATTTCGTGGTGATCGTGATCATGGTGATCCGTTTCGTGCCGAAGGAGTGGCCGGGGCTGGAGTGGAGGGTGTTCGATCCCTTGATCGTGTGCGGCCAGCAGTCGCTCGCCGTGTTCTGCGTCGGCGTGTTCCTGTCCTTTGTCGGCCATTTCGAGCTGTCGATGAGCTCGGGCTCGCTGCTCGCGCAGATTTTCGTCAGCGTCGCCGGCATCGCGATCATGACGACGGTGGCCTATTACATCTCATGGTCGAAGAAGCAGGACAAGCCGCTGAAGCCGCCACCGGCAAAGCCGGCTGCAGAGGCGAAGGCGGCCTGAGAGAGGCGGCAGCTAGGCCGCTTCTTCGCCGTCGAACTCGGTGAATTTCTTGTAGATCCAGTCGCGGCCGTCGTGGCGGCGCCAGACCTTGCCGACCACGAACTGCCCATTGATGGAACGGCGCGGCACGATCACTGTCCAGAGGTGCCAGATCTCGGTCCAGCTCGACTGCGGGCCGACGGTCTTGAGGTTGCGATCAAAAGACATGGGCAGAACTCGCTGGCGCAGAACTCAACTGATACGCGCGCCGCGACGAACCGTGATCTGTGGTCGCACAGATGAAGGGCAGCTCATCGCGAGCCGGGACCCACCTGATAACAGCCACCCAAACCGCCGCAACAGCCGCTCGCCTTTAACCTAACCGATCAACCTTACCTGTTGGGTCGGCGCGATCGGTTGAAAGTCAGCGCCGGCTTTTCTAGAATGCACGCGATTTGAGAACGAGCGCGCTGTTTCGGCGCACGGTGATTTCTAGACTGAACTTTGCAAGCGATCGGACGTTTGGAAAAATTGGTTTGCGGGGGACAACAATAATGAGACTGCAATGTGCACGTCTGCGCCTCGCGCTCCGAATGGCGCCGCCCGCGTCGACCGTAAGAACGCCGTCACAAGAGCCGCCGCGAGCCGCCAATGACAACCAGGCGGTCTGGTCGTTCGTCCCGTTTCCGCCCGGCTGGCACGCGTCGAACTGACCAGCGCGGCCGGAAAAAGCGCGACGCCGCGCAAGCGGAGTATTATCGCTTGGCGGCGTCCGTTTAGACATTGGGCGCTGAAATCCCCAACACAGATATGTCTCTGGCGACGCCCCAAAGGTTCGATGAGGCCTTGCCGATGCCGCGCGAAGCGGGCGGCGGGACGTGAAGAATCCCGGGCGGCGGGCGCCTTTCTGCCCCTCATCTCGCAACCTATCCCCGAGATATGAGTTGCCGCTTTTTCCCGCAATGCCCAAGTCCGCTTGAGCCGGAGCGCGGCCGTGAATCTTCGCGAACCAGCAGAGACGCATGAACAGCAGACCGCACGGCAGCTCGAGTCGGTCGGCCAGATCGAGACGCAAGAGAATGTTTCCGACGCACCGGAGGCTGGAAGCTCCCTGTTCGCAATCTGCGGGATCGGCGTTGCCGGACTGGTGATGCTGGGGTGGATCTGCGCGCTCGCCTGGATCGCCTGGCGCATTGTCGGTTGGATGCTGCCTTGAGGACCAGCGCCTCCCGTGACGAGCGCCTCCGAGCATCGGAAGTGGCGCTCAACCTCGGGACTGGTCGGGGCAGCTGGATTCGAACCAACGACCTGCAGTACCCAAAACATACCGGCTATTCCCTCACCTAGCCTCACCCGCCCTCAAGCGCCGTAGCCGCCGACGGAAAGTCGCGGCGGTGCTCACCTGGTGTCAGCCCCCGTCCGCTGTGATTGGCACCGCGGTGCTTCCCCCGTGCTTCCCGGAGGGCAAATGAGCGGTCAAACCATCACGAAGAGCTTGGTCGACGGCCTGGACAAGCAAGCGTCCGAATACACGGTATGGGACGCGAAGCTTCCTGGATTCGGGGTGCGGGTCCGGCCCACGGGGGCCATGTCGTACATCATCGTCTACCGGGCGGGAACCGGCCGCACCGCCCCCGTACGGCGCTACACCGTGGCCGCCGTCGGCAAGCTGGCCCCCGAAGCCGCCCGAACCCAAGCCAAGATCCTGCTGGGGAACATAGCCAACGGCGCGGACCCCGCCGCGGAGAAGCGCGCGAATCGGCCCAAGCGAGATCGGCTGACATTCGACGAACTCGCCCAGCTCTACCTCGACCAATACGCGAAAGTGAGGAAATCAAGCTGGAAGAATGATGAGGGCTATCTAAAGAAGCCTCGGGCCAAGTGGAAGCGACGAATCGCTTCCGAAATCACCGACGACGACGTCGCGGAGCTGCTCGAGGAGATCGGCGCCACTGCGCCGGTCGGCGCTAACCGGACGCAATCGATTCTCCACACTGTGTTCTCTTGGGCCAAGGAACCCGGGCGGAAGCATGTGCCAATCAATCCGGTGGCAGACATGCGCCGTCGCTACCAAGAAACGGCTCGGGAACGCGTTCTCAATGATGAGGAGATCCGGACGTTTTGGTGGGGCTTAGATGACCCGGAGCTGCCCGCCGGACGCCCGATCGCCCTCGCCCTTCGCTTCATCTTGGCCACCATGGTCCGACCTGGCCAGTCTGCCGGACTGCTTACTCCGGAATTGGTCGGCTTCACCGGTGAGGATCCGCAATACCACATCCCAAAACATCGGGTGAAGAAACGCCGCGAAGTGATTGTCCCGTTGAATGCATCGGCAGTTGCCACAGTGAGGGAGGCAATCATTCGGGACGATCAAGGACCCGTTTTCTGCTCATGGGCCGCAGCGGCCAAAACAGCCGACTCAACTGAAAACGAGTCTCAGGTGGAGGCGAGGCGCCAGTTGCTGCCAATCACCCGCGACGCCTTGTCCGCCGCGCTGAACGGCCGGCCGGCCAAAGGTCAGCGGCCGGAGCGGAAAGGTATTCGAGAGCATCTTGGAATGGCGCACTTCACCCCGCACGACCTCAGGCGCACAGCCGCGACGATCGCGCGCCGCGGTGGCGCCAAGCGCGAGGATGTCAAAGCCCTGCTTGATCATCTCGAGGGCGATGTCACCGCGACTTACGACAAGTACGACATGCTGCCAGAGAAGCGGCGGGTTGCGACTATTCTTGAAGCCGAGCTGCGCAATATCATCGGGGTCAAACCGAATTTTTGCCGGCCTGAAATCGTCTTCGATCGCGACAACATTGTCCCAATGGAGGGGCAGAAAATCGCGTAGCCGGCTAAATACAGCGGGGTACAGCAAACGGGGTGACGCGAGTAACGACGGCAGCGGGCAATTGCGTGCTGCCGTTGACTTCCTGACAATCTGGGATAGCATTTTAGTGTTCAAGCCAAGGTGTCGCGCTTCGGGCAGCGCGTTGTTTCTCTCGTTCCTTGGATAGACGGCTTGAACCGAGGCAACCGCCCTCATCCAAGGAGCATGTCATGTCTCAGTTTCTCACCACAGTTGAAGCCGCTCGCCACGTTCGCTTGTCCAAAGCGACGCTTGAGCGTCTGCGGGTCAAGGGCGGCGGACCAGAATTTCTCAATCCTGTCCCCGGACGGGTGCTGTACGACGTCGTCGATTTGGACGCCTGGATGTGGAGCCGTCGGCGTAAATCAACGTCGGAAGCCGCGGCCGCCTAATACTTCGCGCGCACGCGCGCATCCCGCCGGCCATGCATTCCCAAACACCAGACAATGAGGGCCAGAACACCCACGTCCCGTCGGGCGCCAAAAGAATGGCCCCGCCGACTGCCAGGTCGAACGGGGCCAGAAAAACTGAAAACGTAAGAGATGGATACCACAAATACCGTTACGAAACAACGAAGTGCGCTCAAAAGCGCGAGGTTGGAAAGCGTTTTGCACCTCGCTGCGAAGGGCTTTCGAGCTTTTCCGGTGGTGATCAACGAAAAGAAGCCGCCGTTCATCGAAGGATGGCAAACTCATGCGACCCGCGATCCTGAGCAGCTCAGTGCGATTTGGGAGCTCGAACCGCGGCTCAACATCGGTTGCGTGATCGACGCGGGTTTCTCGCTCGACTTCGATCCGAAAAGCGGCGGCTTAGAGTCTCGCCAGCGCATGAAAGAGGCAGGCCTTCTCACCCGCACCTACACGCAACGAACGCCTTCGGGGGGCTTCCACGAAACTTACCGATGCGCGCCGGCGGTCGCGAAAATCCTCAAGAATGCGGTTGGGACTATTCCTGGGTATCCCGGGACTGACATTCGTGCCGATCGCAAGGGATACATTCTGGGCGCGGGGTCCACGACAGAGGCTGGCGCCTACATCATTGAGGACGACGCTCCGATTGCGGACGCGAGCTTTGAGCTCCTCGCCATCCTGCCGAAAGACGATCCGAGCAAGGCTCTACAGTTGGAGCCTCCGGTCGAAGGCCAAGACAGTGAGAGCGAAAAGGCGCGCGCGATCGACTACCTCCTCCGTCACGCTCCCGAGGCGGTCGAAGGGCAAGGGGGCGACAATACGACTATCAAGGTCATCAATCGTGTTCGCGACTTCAACTTGAGCGAAGAGACCACCTTAGAGCTCGTCGACGAGTTTTGGAACCGCACAAAGGCGATTCCGCCGTGGGACCACGCCGATCTCGCCAAGAAGGTGAGGAGCGCCTCGAAATCGCGGAAGAATTCGGTGGGCGTGAAGGCACCTGAGCACGAACTCGGGCCGGTTGAATCCAAAGACCTTCGGAAAAACACGTCCAAATCTCTCCCCGGCGCCTGGGACGAACCTGCCGACCTTTGGAAGCAGGAGAAGCCGCCAGCAGACATGCTCGACGGGATTGTCCCGCCTTTCCTGGTCGCTTTCGGGAAAGATCGGGCGCGATCGCTGGGCGTAAATTCGGACGCGGTCACGGCTGCGGCGGTGGCCGTCGTCGGTTCTTTGATCCCGGCCAGCAACCGACTGCAGATGTTTCAAAACCGAAGCTCTTGGTCCGTGCTGTGCGTGCTTTGGACCGCACTGGTTGGAGATCCCGGGTCTGCCAAATCGGCCGCGGTGAAGGCAGCTCTTGCCTTTGCCAATCCCGTCAACAAATCCTGGTCAGCCTCATTCGCTAAGGCGATGGCTGACTACGATCGGGCGGAGCTCGCCTTTTCCGCTCGGACTTCGAAAAAGAAGCGAGAAGAGCCGGCTGAGCCCAATGAGCATCCGGCAGACGTCATTGTGAAGCCGACACCGCCTAAGTCGCGCTCAAAAATCTCGAACGACAGCACCACTGAGGCAATCGTAACGCGCCTGGCCGAAACGCCCGAAATAGCTCCCCTGATCCAATATTCCGATGAGCTCTCTGGGTGGTTGGGGGGCATGGATGCCTATCGGGCGAAGGGCTCCAAAGATCGGGCGCTTTGGCTCGAGGCCAAGGAAGGAGCCGCCTACCGCGTCGACCGCCAAGGTCGCGGGTCGATCGAAGCACCCAACCTGGCCGTTTCGATTATCGGCGGCATCCAAGACGATCTGATCGCACGGCTAGCTCCCGATCTTGAGACCGACGGACTGTTGCAGCGCTTCGCCCTCATCGCTATCCGTCAGCTTGGTCTGGGGGAGGACAACGCCGAGGATCCGGCCATCGAGGCCGCAATCCCACGTGTTGCCCTGGCACTCGCCGGCCTTGGCGAGGCAACTTATCGCTTTGCCCCCGATGCCGCAGAGGAGCTGTGGGCCATCAAGGCGTTCAAGGCGCGGGAGATGGCCCGTGCCGATATCCCTTCGGGTCTGAAGACGTGGCTGGCGAAAACAGACGCGGAGTTCGGTCGCTACGCCCTCGCCTTCCACCTAATCGAATGGGCCATCGTCGCTGAAGCGCTCGAAGTACCGCCGGACGATCTGATCTCGGCCGCAACGGCCAAGAGGGCTCGGCGCTACGTCGAGGAGTTTCTCTACGCACATGCGTTGTTCATCCATACCACAGTGCTCGATGGAGCCGGCCACGACCACGAGGCGCGGTGGATCGCGGGCTACATCCTCACCCGGAACGTCGAGCGGCTTACGGCCAGGGAGGTCAAACGGGCTCGGCCGCGCAGTCTCGGCAAGAACCCCAAGCAACTGATGGCCGTGATGGGCCAGCTTGAGGTGGACGGTTGGGTGCGTCTGGTCACTTCAGATCCCGCCAGCTGGCGGATCAATCCTGCCGTTCACGACGGGCGCTTTGAGGACATCCGGCGCGAGGAAAATGAACGCCGCGAGGCTGTCCGCGGCGAAATCGCAGTTGCCGCCGCAAGTCGGCGGGCGTCAGTGGGAGGCGAGGCATGATGTTACGGCCCCGGCAGTGCTGTCAGCGGGTGTCAACGCTGTCAGCGTTCTTGATTGCCGATTTCAGGATCCATAACGCGAGGGGCGGAGGCGTCGACACGCTGACAAGAGCGCTGACAGCGCTGACGGCAAACACGCTTCAAAGCCCTCGCCAGCAGTGGGGGTGTCAGCGGTGTCACTTGCGCGCGCGGATACACCAAGGCTTTTTACCCCCTCCTCCCTCTATTTTCCTCTGAACCCGTTTAGGCGGAATCCGCTGACACCGCTGACACCCCCACTGCTGGCCGCTTCTCTGAAGTTGAGGTGCCCGCTCTGGCTTTTGCGTCCATCAACATCGCCGGCCGGCGTCCGCAATTCAGGGAGGCATCAATGAACCGCTTCGCCCCAGGCCGCACGTTCAAGTCTCGAGGGCGGCCGTATCGGATCGTCGGGCCGAAGGATCACTGGTGCCAGGACGGCCGCTACGTCGAGATGATCCGCTATCAGTCCGTCTGCGCTGAGCCTGGCTGCAAGCGGACGTTTATGGCGCTCACGACCAAAACCCGCATTCGCAGAGGGCAGCTGAATAAACGTTGCGAGCTCCACCATGCCCCGGGCGTTCCGATCCCGGTCACGAAGGCAAAGAAGGTCAAGAAGGTCCGTAAGAAGCGATCCAAGATCCGGTTGAAGAAGCCGACGGCGGCCGCCAGCCTGGCGGCTCGTCGAGATCGTGCGGTCCAACGGGCCCTCGTGGCCATGCAACGCGTCCAGCGGCCCTCCTATCTCGACTGAGCAGCCTTCTGGCGGGCTTGCAGAGGCCTTCCAGCTACGGCAATCTGGCGTTGAGCCCCAGAACGGAGGTCATCGATGCCCCGCGGCCAGTTTTACACGGTCTTCACCTTGGGATTTGCGACTGCGGTCGGGCTGCTCGGTATCGCAGCCGGGACGCTGTTGTTCTGGTCCAAAGAGGCTGGCGCTTGGGCCCTTATCGTCCTTAACGCCCATCAGGTGCCGCAGGGTTGGCTCGAACCTGGCTACATCGCACTATTTGTCGCCGGCGCGGCAGTCTTTACGGCTTACTGGATCGTCCGAATTCAACAGGCAATCGTTCGCTGGTCTGGCGATCGCCTCCTTGCGAAGCTCAACAGGGAATATCGCGCGGTCGCCCAGGCTGAAGGCACCGAATACGCCGACGAGTTCATCAAGCGGAAGGTGCTCGCGATGGCCGGCGACGAGGCTCGGCACTTCAGCTTTTTCGGCCGTGACGAGATGCTGCTTAGCCTAGCTGCGCACGGTATCCGAGCTCAACCGCCCGCCTGAGCAAGCGGAGTTCGGTCTTCCTTCGCTGATCGTAGGGCCCGCAGACTGCAGCGGACGTTGCCGCGAAAAGTCGTCCGAATAGAAGAACCGCAAGCAAGGTACCCCGGATGACTGAAGATGGCGCGCGTCATTCAGCCTGAGGCGTCAAAGTCGCCCCTCTCAAACCGCCAAAACGAACAAAATCGAGAATCGTGACCACTTGATTCGGAGTGCCGCACCCTCGCCTGCCGAGTTTTGCGATAAGAGCCGACCAGACAAACGGCGACACCCCGCCTGCGAAGTCTTCCATTTGCAGGCTAACCGCGCAATATCGACAAAGCCAACAAACTCTCACCGTTGACCAAGCTCGGTTTCAGTGATCCCAAACGCAGCTGGGGCTCATGGAGAGCAAAGCATGCGCAATGAGCAGCAAGACGTCGACACCGCAACGCTGTTCGCCAACGATGATCAATTCGCGTCGCATCCCCCTGCCGCCCACCACCAGCCTCAGGATCCGCCGGCGTCAGCGCGGCCGGACGTACCTCACGAACCACCTCCCGAAATCAAGAAGGCCATGCTCGCCGCGGCCTATGCCGAACAAATGATCGATCGTCTGGCCGCTCTTCAGAACGAAGAGGTCGTCAAGTACACCGGCATTTCTCGAAGTGAGCTCGGCCTGCGGGTTTGGAACGCACCATTGGCAGAGGTGGCGGGTCGCCTCGGGCTGAAGAAGCATGTGCTCAGGCGCGTGTGCACGCTCTTCGAAGTGCCGATCCCACCGAAAGGGTACTTCAACACGGGATTTGCACACCGCTCGATCCGATGGACCCGGATTGCAGGTGGAGCTCGAACGCCATGACGAGCGCCCCTCGTCTCTACGATGAGGAGGAGCTCCTCCAGCGGCTCCGGTTGAGTGGGCACGAACTAGAGGAGCTCCTCAACATCGGCATCATCGCGCCAGTCGCCGGCGGGCCGACAGGCGAACCGCGCTACTGCGCTGATACGATCGACCGCCTGGCCGGTCGGCAGCAACGTACCAGGCTCTCTGATGCCCTCTGGTGGGACTTCGACCTCCAACAGCCGGCCTACATGCCAGCTGGCGCCCCCTGGGCCCGCTCCGTCGACCTGCCTTTCTATCCTTTCGACGATGAGGACCAGCAGTCTTGGGCCCGGCGGTACTACAGACTCAAGAAAGCGTGCGCGCCATTTCCATATCCCTACCCCGAGCGGCTGGCACGCTATCGCTCGAGGATGGAAGACAAGGCCACGAAGGCCTTCGAACGGAAGCATGGCATCAAGCGACCACGGCAGAGCCGCGATATCGATGTCCGGATACGGGGCACGCACATCAAAATCAGTCGCGCGAAGCTGCGCGACCTGGTCTGGAGCAAGACCATGATCCGTGCGGCGGCCGATCTCGGGATCAAGGAGACTGCGCTGCGCGATCTATGCGAACGTTACATGATCCCGATGCCAACGCGCGGGCACTTCAACTGGAATGATCCGAAAAAGCGGCCGCCGAAGCCGGCGCTCACATGCAAAGCGCCGGAGCTATGATTCGAGCGCCGATGAAGCGGAAGGGGTGAACCGGCATATCGATCAAATGAGCGATCAAGGAAACAACAAAACGAAGAGCCGAAGTATGACATTAGCTAAGCGGCTGCCGCCTCCGTTCGCCGGCGATTAGGGAGCCAAGATGTGTGGTGATGATAACGGCGGCTCCGATGTCCAGCCAGAACCACGTCCCACGACTGAGATAAACGGGAAAGATCGGGTTGAAGAGGATTGCCAATATGGCGAAGCCTGCTCCCCATCCGCTGGCCCTCTCCGCAAAGGCGAAAAACGCCACGACGGCAGAGAACCCGCAAATGGCCACTCTCAGAAAGGTATAGTAGCCATAGGACAGCCTCGCCGTCGCAATCAGCAACAACGCCGCAGCCAGCACCCAAAGGACTTTGGGGATTCTCGACATCAGCGTCGGCCCTCAATGACCGATCCGAGGCCCCCCAAGGCCATGACGACTAACCAAAGCACGATGCCCGGAGCGGCGAGTGCAAATGCCTGCCACCAATCCCAATGCCAACCGACGCGGGCACCGTAATAGACGGCCGCTGCTGCGAGCAGCGATCCGACCACAGGAACGGCGTAGGACACTCCGAAGAGCAGGAAGCTCACAAAACCTCCAACGCCGAGATAGAGTTGGATGCCCTCCATTCCTGCGGATATCTGGGCAATAGCGCAAGCCACGCCAAAGCGAAAATGAGTTGCATTGATAATTTCCCGCGCCACAACCTTTAGTATGGATAACGAGATGATCTCTGCCAAGGCAAAATCGCGGCTGCCCGCCGCTGCCGATCAGATACTCGGCGCCTTCATACGACCGGCAGTAGCTCGCGCGCGTTCTGAGGCCCGCTACCCAGTTGCGCCAAGCAGTATTTGACCGAGCCGAACAACCTCCGCGTTGGAGCGCACGAATGAGGTGCCGCGCCCCTCTTTGGTGAGGCGCACGGCGCCGTCATTGTCCTTGATTACCTCGAACCCCCGCGCGCGCAGCTCAATGAGAACAGCCAGCGCGTCCTTGCTCAGCGCTTCGCCGTTGGAGAACTGAGAAATTACCTTCGCCCATTGCGCGGCCTCGGCTCGTTCGGCCTCCAAAGCTTCATACCGTGCTACAAACGCCGCCTCTTCCATCAAGCCCGCGACGATGTTGGGAAGGTATTTGCGATCTTCGTCCAGCGCGAAGAATGCTTCCCCCATCTTGTCGACCCAGACGGAGCCATAAGGGATGAGCTTGGCCGCAGCTTGGCGGATTTCATCGTCAAATCTGACTAAAGCTTCCCAGCGCGTCATGCGGACCTCTCTGGCAAGACAATAACTATCCACAAACGCCTTTGGAAAGGCCCGCAGTGGACCGGCGGCCCCTCTTCGTCGTCATCGCAGTAGTTTCCGGTGCGTCATCAATCATTGCGACCGTGCTCCGGTGGATCTAGCGCCGGCGCTTCATCTGCCGACCTCCTCGACCAGAGCGACCGGGCATGCCCCTTAAGCTGTCCGGCTTCCCTCTGCGCCGCGGTGCATCCGTCACAGCCCTAATCTCGAACATCTGGGTCCCGCAACTATCTGGCGGCCAACCGCCGCTCTCGATAGCCCTTGATCATCGCGTCAGAGACGTCGGCCGGATAACAAAGCGACGCGGCCCCTCCAGGCCGGCTGTAGGCACTCCGTCCGACGCAGGCTCGACCATTGCGCATCCGATCGTCCGGGCACGCACAAGGGCGACCTTGGGCGTGGTGGGCCCTCCTGCTCTCCTCAATGAGCAACGCCGCGATCGCTGCGGCAGTCAGGACCTCGACCGTCCGAGCGGGCTCAGCCGTCTCAGGTGGCGCGGTCGGCGCCGCCTTTTAGGGCTTCAGAGCCATTTGCGCGGCCGGTAGAGCCAGACCGAGTGGGACGGCCGCTCGGGTTGGGTGCAGGTTCCGGAAGTCGCACGGGTGGCACGGACGACGGGGATGTTAACTGGGCCAATGCGGAGAGATTTCGGAGGCCGACCGCACGACTTACGCAGCGCGTGTCGGCGCTCATGATGACTTGGTGCTCTCGTTCGCCATCACGCTATGGATGGCGACGCAGGGGCCGGAGACGAGCGCTAGTGAGTTGCAGATTTGACCGATCTAAGGACTCAGGCCGCTCTGACGAACTCCCCCGCAAGTGACCTCGCATTTAAGTTTGCCACCAAACCGCCTCGAAACGTCCCCACGTCGAGCGCCTGCATGGTGATGACCCGGTGTAAGGTATCATTGCAGTCATTCTCAAACTGTCTGCGAGTAACCGGCAGCTCGTACAGACGCCGGCTCATGATAGTGCCGTGAGTAGGAACCTGCGGTTCGTCAGGTTCGAGCATCCGCGGGACCGTTTGATCGTAGACACAGAATGCTTTTTGTGGACTGCCTTTGTGCGTGCAGCGATCGGCCCGGATCTCCGAGCAACGGAATGCAAAAATCGCTAGTATCTTTTTGAATTGTCTGTCGGGTTTCACAGACAAGATGTCTTTTACGATCGCTTCGATCTCTTCGTTAGTTGCCCGCTCCCGTATAACGCTCAATCCATCCTTATACGCTTGGCCGAAGGCGTCCCGAGCGATCCGACCCGTGCCCTGGTCGACGTCAGTCGGATCCGTGAACATCCGATACAGTATCTCGCCATCATCAATGCGTCCCGGAGAACCAACGCCAACACTAAATTGCTCGCAGTGGCAGTCGGGACACTGCTCTTCGACTTTGGCAGCGGCATTCCTGAGGGCGTGATCCCTTAGAAGAGAGTGGCAGTCACACGAAGTCATGGGGCAAGGTAGGCAACTTCAGCTGATCACGAATAAATTGGTTAACGCCAATGTCTCGCGCGGCACCCTCTTGATACGCTGATCCCCCATCGTCTTTAGGTCGGCGGTAAAGCTCCACGACCAACCCGTCATCATCGCGGAACCTAATCGAGTAGAACGCCTCGGGGTCGTCGAACTCAAGAATTGCCTCGCCCTCTCGGCTGATCGTTGCGAGCGGATCCGGATGCCAACGTTCGAGGAAAGTTAGATACCGCAAGGCGGCGTCAATCGCCTTTGGCATTGGTGCTGCGGCGCCCCTGCTATCCCAGTCGGCTTTGTATTTGCCGAAGGTCTTGAGACGCGCCATTCCATGCTCAATTGACGCCCTATATCTACGCCGTCTCTGTCGAACCAGGTCTTGGTCCGAATATATTCCCGCCCGAGTAGTTGGCGTCCTCGGATCATCAATGGTCGGCGCGGCCGTGCTCATCAATAGAGCCAATCCGGCGAGGCCGACGCCCATGGCAAAAGGCCGCCGCCGTCCCTCTGTAGCCGGTGCCGTTTCATCGTAGAATTGAACAGCCGTCGTCGACGTCATTGGCTGATTCCCACCCGCTGCGCGACTTCGTCGCTTATGATGCTTTTGAACAGGCTAGTTGATCGCTGGTGCATAGATTCGAAGTTCGAAATCAAGTCTAATGCACTTCTCGGCTGCTCAACCTCTGACTGCGCAAAAAAATTATCCTGAACTGCCGTCATTATCGAGACTGAGCGTACTTGATTATCCGAATCTGCCGCGTCTGTTGCATCGACATTTACTTGAATGAGCCGCTGATCGGCGACGTCAGAAACCTCGAAAAAACCGGTATGCGAGTGAAACATCTCCGCACGGTTGTAAA
This sequence comes from Bradyrhizobium sp. USDA 4354, assembly GCF_054060315.1. Taxonomy (NCBI): domain Bacteria; kingdom Pseudomonadati; phylum Pseudomonadota; class Alphaproteobacteria; order Hyphomicrobiales; family Nitrobacteraceae; genus Bradyrhizobium; species Bradyrhizobium sp. USDA 4354. The sequence continues at coordinate 5,619,359 of NZ_JBSSDC010000001.1, forward strand.
TATGGGGCGCCAACAAGTCGGAACCAGCTCGCAAAAGATCCAATGCTGCAGGGGCAATTTCCCCGTCGAAGGGTCGCCTGAAAACGTCCCTGTACTCCAGACGCAAACTTCCCACCTGAACAGCTTGTAGCGCGATTCCCAACGGTTCAGATAACATCGATCGGAGTTGAGACGAGAACGCCGCCCAACGGGTGTAGGTCGCCGTGTGATAAAGCAAGTACGCCTTCGCGACCGTGAGAGTCTCGGCAACAAACTGCGGGTCGGCCTCTTCCTCGGTTGTGTTCCTATAGAATCGGACCGCATCTGGCTCCAACTGTGGGGCCGGCGGAGCTACTCCGAATGCGCCGGGACTAAACCTCAAATGCAACCCCGTCTTGAGCTGAGACCGGGCGGTTAATCCGCAAGCGCTCGCGCGCGACTCAGCCTCACGGACAACACGGCGCCACAGCACCTCGGTCAGCGGCTCCGCAAAGTTTATCGCGGCGGAGGCCCCCTCAATGGAGTGGGCATGATGAAGGGGATTCCAGCTCAAAGTACGACTCGGCAGTTTGAACACACGACAAGCACCATATTCCCGAAACGATGCCGACCAAGCAGTAAATTTGGGCTGAAGCGTTGCAAACAAGCCCTGTAACGGGCCCTAACGATAGAAGTTTCCTCGATCTCACACTTGAGAAATCCGTGCGACCTGAATTCCCGGCAAAGTATTGGCCGGACTAAGAGAATTTTCATTTCGGACGCGCCTCATGCCGTCCACTGCGCTCCGCCAACGTCAAGCCGCCAGCCCAAGTCATCTCTACTATAATACCACTAGCGAGATAGAATCCGCTAGCCCAACCATCCCCGTCACGCTCTCCAGACCCGCCTCTGTCGCGATGTCCTCCTCGACAAGCGCGATCGAGGGCCGGCAATCCAACCCCGTTGTCGCTTTCCACGGCTAGACGCCGGCGATGCAACCCTGCCGGGCTCCCCGGAAATCGGACAAACGGCCGATCTCCTGCCCCTTTCGGTCCCCTTCGCTGCGGTGCGCGTAAAGCGAACTCCAGGCTGCGGTGTTGCGACCTAGACCTTTTGTCGGAGGACAGCCAGCGCCCCCTTCCAACTGCTCTTGCCCTCGCGCGTAAGTTGCGCTTCATATTCCCTTTCGACGGGGGGATTTCAGCATGCGCATTTTCATGGTGGCGGCGGCCTGCGCCACGCTGGCTGGATGCATGACGGCCGGCGAGACGGTTTCATTCAAGGCCTCCAACCCGCAGCAACAAGCTCTTATGCGGGACGGGCAGCCTGCCCTCGTCTCTCGACAGAAAAGCTCCGTGGTCCTCGTTCGACCGGCAGCCCGTCAGCTACAAGCGAACGGCCGACCCGTGTTCGTTGTAGGCATCAACAATCTAAGCCGGCAGCCTGTCGAGTTTCGGGTGGGACAAGTCGAGGCGATACAGCACGCCGCGGGCTCCGACTTCGAAATGAAGATCGTCACCTACGAGATGCTGGTCCAGGAGGAGAAGAATCGCCAGGTTGCGGCTGCTCTCCTCACTGGAGTGGCGGCCGGCGCCAACGCATATAGCGCCTCCCGCGCCGGATACGGCAGCTACACCACGCCGAGCGGACGAACGGGCACGTTCTACAGCCCGACCGCGGCGGCAATCGCTCAAGGCAACGCGGCTGCGCAGAACGAAGCGATGATCTCCGCCACAATAGAAACGGGCCAGCGCAATATGGCTGTGCTCGAGCAAGCGGTGATCAAGGACAATACGCTTCTACCCGGCGAATGGTACGGAGGCCAACTACACCTTGCGCCGCCGACCGATCAAGGCGGAGCTCAAAAGAGCTATACAATAGTGATCACCGTTGGGCCTGACCGCCATGTCATTGACGTCGCGCAGGGCCCCGCTGGAGCGTAGCGAAGGAGCTACGAGGCCGCGGCGCATCGCGGGATCAGCGGGACTCGGCTCTCCACCTAGCGGTTCAAAGTGGACTTGCTGATCCAGACGATCCGGCCCGCCTCGCTGATCGAAATCAGCTCCATAGGCGTTGCACCAGGCGGCCATTGCATCAGATTTGCCCCCGCAGCTAGCGAAAACTTGGCGCCTGGCCACCGGTTTTGCGGTTTGTTTGGGGAGGACCCGCTCAAACAATTGGGACGCCCTTGCTTGCCGAAAACCTGTGCATCAAAATTAGCGCTCAACTGGGATAAGTCTCGATGGCGAAGAAGGCCCGCAAGGCAAAAAAAGCGAAAAGTTCGGTAGTCTACCGGGTAACAGGCCGGCTTGGCCGGGTCACCGATTGGATGAAACCACCACGTCGAAAGGCGAAGAAAAAGAAATGAGCAGCGACAGAGACCCGGACAAGCAACGACCTCAAACTCAAGATCGATCGGGCAATAATGGAAGATCAGGCAACAGCCATACGGGACGCAAGGATTCGAATGAAATTCGAACGACCGATTGGGCTAAGCCCCCGCGGCCACCTAAGCCGCCGAAGGACAAGCACGAGTGAGTGACTGGAACGAGGACGAATACTACGACGTCAGCTTTGCAGTCTCAAAGTCACGGCGTTATCACGCCAAGATGTTCGAGTTCTACGACTGGGCGCACAATCTCGCTCGCGTCGCTACAGCATTGACTGGCACAGCGAGCTTCTTCGTTCTGCTAGCGACAGACGTAGGTGGTGTACGGACAGCCAAGTATCTCACCGCGATCGTTGCGATCGCAGCAACAATGGACAGCATTTTCCGCTACCAAAAAAAGGCCAGACGTCACGAAAAACTAACGAGGAAGTTTACTGAGCTTGCGCAGAGAATTGCGACTTGGGAAGCAACACCAACAAATCTTAAGAAGGCTAAGACCGATCGCCTGAAGATCGAAGCCACAGAGAGGCCCGTTCGGAGGCTGATCGATCTGCAGGCGCAAAACGAGGAAGCTCGAGCGAGAGGCGTCCCGGACAGCCATCTTGTGCCATTGAGCAGGTCTCAGCGAATGTTTGGGTACGTGTTCACGTTTGGCATGAGGCGGTTGGAACGATGGCACGCTTCCATGGCTGAGGCTGATACCCCAGTCGCACCTCTCGCACCCCCACAAGAGGCGCCGCATCCTCCTGGAGGAACGATCGGTAACTCATGATGCCCCAACAGGCCTGGAGCCCGATAGGAGCCATTAGTGGACTCTAGCTCAATCGTAATATCGAAGCGCGCTTAGAGCAGCCTTTGAAAGCACCTTGCAGGCAAAGCATGAAACCGTTTGAAGAACTGTTCGAGATCGCAAAAACTCTGCAGAATGCAGCCGAAGCCGCCAACACGAAAAATATTGCGGACTCCCTGAGAGACTTAGACTCCGCCGCGCGTGATGTAGGCGAGTCATTCTCTGGGTCGTGGTTGGGCTATCACTCGCGGGTCTATTATACAGATTTCGAGCCACCACCTGCAGGCGCACATTTCAGCCAAGAATGGGGCTTGAAATATCTCTCGTTCACTAGCCTCGGCTCGCGAGGAGATTGGCAGGAACAGCGATTCGACGACGTGGTCAATCTTATCGAGACAAAGGCAGGCAATCCCGACCTGGACCCGGCGAGGCAGGCCGCTCACGAGGCGAACGCAATCGCCAAAACCTCCAAATCCACCATTGAGTCCATCATCGAAGATGAATTGTCCGCCCAATCCGACCCGTTTCTATCAAAGCTCAAGGATGAGCTCGGAAGGCTGGAAACGGCCTCGAAGATGGACGTAGTGGAGCACTGGAAACCGAAGGGTCAGATAATGACCCGCGACACCACTGCGATCGGACAGGGCAGCCAAGTCCCGCCTCACATTGACGTCAGGGCTGACGTGGCAGCGATCCAGACAGCCTTCGCACTTTGCAATGAAATGTCAGATCTCGCGCGGAAAGCAGCCTCGCACCTTGAGCGGAAGGCAAAACGCAAAATGACGTCTGACCGCATCGGGACGAACGTTTTCATAGGGCATGGTCGTTCAAGTGCTTGGAGAGAGCTCAAAGATTTCATTCAGGACAGGCTTGGTTTGCCTTGGGACGAGTTCAACCGAGTTCCGGTGGCTGGTGTAACAAACATTGGTCGCCTCTCGGAAATGCTAGATGCGGCCGCCGTCGCTTTGCTGGTGATGACGGCCGAAGACGAGATGGCAGATGGCGGCATCCAAGCGCGCATGAATGTCGTGCATGAAGCTGGCTTGTTTCAGGGCCGTCTCGGCTTCACGAAAGCCATCTTGCTGCTTGAGGATGGTTGCGCCGAGTTTAGCAATGTCCAAGGCTTGGGGCAGATCCGCTTTCCTAAGGGCAAGATCAGCACGGCCTTCGAAGAGGTCCGGCGCGTTATGGAACGCGAAGGATTGGTCGAAGGGTAACGGACTACGTGCGCAGCGAGCGATACCTCAGGAGTGTTACGTTATGTCAACCGATGATAGCATCAAGGAATACGATGCTTTCAATCAGATCGGTCTCTGGCTTCCGATGCTTGTCAGTGGCAAAGGATCGATATCGGTGGAAAAGGATCGATTTTCGATCTGAGCGGCTCGCCTTCGAACGGCTCCGCGGATCAAGATTGCTATCCGAACCCGGGGCCCGAGCATGCAAGGCCTCATCCGAATTCCCGGCGCGCCAGCTTCCAACTTCGACACAGGCAAAGGGCGGACAGTGGTGGACCTCATCAATGTCGGCGACGAAGCCAATGGCTATGGAGAGGTAGTCGTATTAGAGATCGTGTTCACTCAGACTACGCCGGGCCAATACTATCAAGTCTTCGCAGTCGACTACGGCAGAGGAAGTTAGGCTCGCCAAGCGATGATTGTGACTGAAGTCCAAGACCAGGCGATAGCCGCGCGAATGGCGCTGATCGTAGGCGCAGACCGGTTCGATCGATTCTTCCGAGCCGCGCGGTTCGACGAAGTGGACGGCGACATTCTCTACGTTTACGCACGAGACGAGGACACGGCCGCAGAGATGGAAGACGAGTTCGCCCTGCACATTTCGATTATCGCCTCCAAGATCCTCGATCGCGAGATTAATGTAGTGCTCGTGCTTCAGCGGCAACTCATGAAATCCGCACGATAGCTGTCCACAGAGCTCCCCCGGAACAGGTGGACAAGCTCTACCCTGCAGATTTGCGAATCCCTGCTATGTGCTAAGCGCCGGAACGACAGGTTTGGACGGCGATTCCTTCCGCGTCCATGGGGTTCGCGAGATGTTGGTGGTCCGAGAACGAGGCCCCGCTTACCGGACGATTGAAGGCTGGGCGCGGTCGGTATTGTTGGAAGCTGGCGCCATCCGCCAGTGCGAGGAGCATGGTTGGATGAAAGATTGTGCCGATCCTCATGCCCGCGACCGCGCTTACGACATTGCCCGGCAATATCCTCCGGCCGGGGTGTCGCCAGAGTCGGCTACCTTGGCCGTTGCCGAGGTCCTGAACGGGATCGGTGATACCTGCCCCGAATGTCAGCCTGCCAGCGAACTCTGACGCGGCGATTTGGTGGTTTCCAGCTGCTAATTCCGCGGGCGAGACGTAGCTATTTCCGCTTTGTCTTCAAGAGCCGACGCGAAAGACCGCAGGTGCGCACGGCGGTTTTTCGGCCACAAGCGGAAGGCCCGGTACTGGTGCGTAATCATCGGTATCTGCGAAGATTTGAGCGGAGCAGCTTTTTGTCGAAGACCCCTCTCTCTCTTCAGGTCCGCAGTCATTCGAAATCGGAGGCAGAGTATACTCTCGCATCTTTAACGTCGTCGCGACCTGGACTGCCGTTGGCAATTTCGAGAACAGAAGTCTTCCATAAGCAATTGCAAGTCGGACAGGAAAGAAGAGAGACCCGTTCGGGTTGGCGACTTTTGAGTGCGTGATCGGTATTCGCTGAACAGATAGCCGATTTGACGAGTTCTTTTGGACAGTTCATGTCGCCCCAAGAAAGCGCGATTTGCGAGGGTCGCAAAAGCCGGGCTCGTTGTATTTATTCCGCGCGATTCCAGGAACGACAGTCTTGCAAAGAAATTCGCGACCTCAAGAGCTTGCGGAGAATCCCTGAGCTCGATCCTTGTCCGAAGAATGCTTGCGTCGTCCAGAAAACCATACAGTCTCTCGACATCAGCGCTGTTAGCGATTTTTCTTCTGCGCAATTTCTCGATTTCGAGGCAGAATTGATCAAAGATACCTTCTAGATCTCTCCACAATCCAGCGGCGGGCTGTAATGCCTCCACGAGATCGAAATAGCCTTTGCGCTTACGGAAATCAGCGTATTTTATGTGCTTCAAACTAGCCGGAACTGCGCATGTCTCGCAAAGGACAGGCAAGACTCGGATCCCGCCATCGGAGAGTTGCCTCATAACGCTGGAGTTTAGTTCTTCAGTAACCCAACGCGATCTTACCGAGGCGCGACTCAGAAGGACGACGAGTGTGTCACTCGCAGAAAGTGCAGAAAACACCTTCTCCACGATGGAGTCACCAACCGCGATCTGCCATTCGTCGAACCATACCTCAAAATCAAGTTCGCTAAGCCGACCGGCCAACTTGCGTGCAGCGGACTTGTCTTTTGAGGAGTGCGACAAGAATACCCGCGGCTTTGCCGCGCTTCCATGCCGTTGATCCGTTCGCTTCTTCGCTGGAGGCAAGATAATCATCTCAAGATAGAAAAACAGGTAATCTACGCGAATATCGTCTCTTTGCAACCGAAGGAAGGATGGCAATACCTTGGTGCGAACGTCACCAAGGTGGCCGCTGCGGCTGATCTAGCCTTACGATCGGCGTTCGCGCGCGGAGCGCGTCGAATCCGCCGCTCTCTAAGGGCTGGGTCCCAAATCCGCCGAGCGTTCCAAGGTGCGCACGCTGCCTTTAGGATCACCTCTTTAGGATGCCCGTATCGGTGTTTCCAAGCTGCCGCACGGCTACATCTGCAGCTGGCGTGTTGTACGCTGGCTCCCGTTCTGATCTGGACCAATTGCGCCCAATTTCTCCCCAGCGCTTCCATGCCTTCTTGCATTGGACGCGTTGGGGCCAGGTGAACCGCCTGGTCCGCTGAGTGCGGTCCCGTTCGATAGCGTTGAGCCACCTGGGCCACTCGCGCCAGCTGAGCTCGTACCTCCTGCAGATGAAGAACCTACCGAGCCGCTTCCTGAGCTTTGCGCCATTGAGAACGACGTTGTGCCCAGCAGAATTGTCACCGCGATCGCTAGAAGCTTCGTCCTTTTCCTCCGTCCGTCGCCAGCAGGGCTAGAACTGGCTCGCAATTCCTATCGCCGGCGTGCGAACCAGGCTCCAAGTAGAAACGCAACAAAGAGCGACCGCAAAGGCGCTTTCACTGTCACCTCGCGCAACTGATCGATCCATTGCATTCGATCAAGGTGAAGAAAGGGCTCACGGATACCTCTTTCCGACACCGAGTGTTGCGCTCGGCCGGAAGTCTGCTCGATCCTACCCTGCTCGTCCGTCAGCCCAGAGGCTTCCGTCATTGCCGAAGCATCCCTCATGTCCATACGCGTCCTCCTATCGTCGATGACGAAGAACAGGTCGCCTCCCCCCAGGTTCCTCCGCTCCGATCGGTCCCGAACTACGCCGATTTCCGGCGCGCGCCAGCCGCCGGCTTCTTCGCGGCGGCCTCCTTCGCTGGCTTCTTGCCGGCGATCGGCATCAGCATCTCCTTCTGCCCGCCGGACGCCTTCTTGGGCTTCTTGGCGGGCTTGGCGGCCCTCGCCGGCGCGGCCTCCTTGCCGACGGATCGGCGCAGCGCCTCCATCAGGTCGACGACGTTGGTCGATGCTGGCCGCTCCTTCGGCGTGATCGGTTTGCCGGCGCGCTTCTGGTTGATGAGCTCGATCAGCGCGGTCTCGTAGTGATCCTCGAACTTTTCGGGATCGAACCGGCCCGCCTTCTGGTTTACGATGTGCTTGGCGAGATCGAGCATGTCCTTCGTGACTTTGACGTCCTGAATCTCGTCGAAATACTCCTGCTCGCTCCGGACTTCGTAGGGGTAGCGTAGCAGCGTGCCGACCAGGCCCTTGTCCATCGGCTCGAGCGCGATGATGTGCTCGCGGTTGGTCAGCACCACCCGTCCGATCGCGACCTTGTCCATTTCCCGGATGGTCTCACGGATCACGGCGAAGGCATCGTGCCCGACCTTGCCGTCCGGGCGCAGGTAGTAAGGCCGGATCAGGTAGCGCGGGTCGATGTCGGACCTGTCGACGAACTCATCGATCTCGATAGTGCGGGTGGACTCCAGCGCGATCTCATCGAGCTCCTCTTTCGTGACCTCGATGAACTGATCCTTCTCGAGTTGATAGCCCTTGACGATGTCCTCGTTGGGCACCTCGTCGCCGGTATCGGCATCGACCTTCAGGTACTTGATCCGGTGACCCGTCGCCCGGTTGAGCTGGTTGAACGAGATCTTCTCGCTCTCCGAGGTCGCCGGGTAGAGCGCCACCGGACAGGTGACGAGGGAGAGACGCAGAAAGCCTTTCCAATTGGCGCGCCGTGCCATTTACGCGGTACTCCGAAACGACGCGGCTCGGATTCAAGACGAACGGCAGATGCCAGTTCCGACAGGCCAGCCTTTCCGAGCGAAGATTCATCCGCGCGCCCCCTCGCCGCCAGCGGAATCCAGCGGAAGGCCCATTGACCGGTTTGAACAAATGAAGAACAAATGTCTGCCGCTTGCGAAACTGCTGCGCCCGCCGAGGGCGATCTTGAGCTTGCCGCCGACCAGTCCATCGCAGCCTGCGGCGGAGCCCCCCGGGAGCCGGTCAAGGCGTTGTTGGTCGCCATCGATTTTCTCCAGGCCGAGGCCAACGTGCTGAGTGTGGCGGTCTCGAAAGGATATTCACGCGGGCGGCACGTCGATCGGCGCGACCGCAAGAGAGCGACTGATCGCGAGGAGACGACATGAGTTTGCAACGTCGATTCTTATCGGGGGCCGATCGCAAGGAGTGACTGAGATGGACGTTACCTACTACGTGGCGCTGCCGTTCCTCATGGCGGACGACGGGATCGCGCCCGGCGACGCGGTGGAGTGCCTCAGCGCCAACGCCGCCGTCGTGCGCGCAGAAGCGCTCTCGCGGAAACCAGGCTAAGCTGGCGCGGTCGCCTTTTCGCGGACCGGATCCGTCCAGCGGTGAATTCGGCGACGCCAAAGTCATCCGGAAATTCGGCGAGGTGCCGGACGATCTGAGTGCGCTCTAACGGGCGGCGACTCCGCTTCACTCTTCGCTTGGACCGGCGGCAAGTTCAGCGCGGTCTCGATCTGGGCGAGCAATGTCTGGATATTCTCCCGCTCGTTCGGCCCAGGATCGCTCTCCAGTCGCTCCAGGAGCGCCTGCTTTCGCGCGAGCAGCTTTGCGACCGTCGACATCGCGCCTCCCATGTTTGGCATCTACAAACGAGTTGGTGCGCCCGCGACGAACTTGCCAGTCCTGGCTCAGCGAGGTCCGGACGCTGCCCGGGCCGATTTCTTCTGGGCCACTATTTCGCCGGCGGCCGCAGCGGCCCGTCCACCCACTTCCGGGCGGCGGGATCGTGCAGCGGATCGCCGTCGCAATCGGGGCAGACGTAGCGCTCACCGCCTCTGGTGGCCTCGTCACGAACAAGTTTCATCGGCCGCCCACAGTGCGGGCACGGCTTCCGGATAGGATGCAGCAGCGACATTTGACTTTCCCCCGCCCAGGTCAGCGTAGTGCCGTCTGCCAGGCTGGCACAAGCGATGTCTTGACGTGAGCCTTGCCGACCACTGAAGATCGTGGTTCGGTGATGTTTGTGGGGTGGCGTCATGGAAGAGTTCTACAGCGGGTTCGCGCAACGCGCTCGATACCTCGCCGAGAAGGCAGACCCGTTCACACGCAGACGGCTGCTCGATTTGGCAAAGAGGTACGACGCCAAGAGCAAACCTTCCGGAAGCGCCCGGCCCCTCCCGCCACCACGCACAAGTCCGCCCTCCACGCTCTTCTCCGGCCCCGGCGAAGCATGAGGAAGGGCGGGCCCGCAGAGGTCAAATGCAACGCCTGCGGTGATCTTCCGGGCCGCTGTAGAGGCGCGGCGGCAAGGGGCGGATACCGAAGCCGGAGTGATCCCTACCGGAATTCAGCGGCCGACCGGCGTCACGACGGCCGCGGTCGCAACGTCGCCGAGCAGCACCCGGGCCTATCGGCGGCCTTGACGCTGTCAGGTCGATCCGAACCAGTCTGTTCGTGAACTAACGATCGCTCTTGCCGTTGTGCCGCATCCGCGCCGCTTTCGACTGCGTGCGCGGAGGGGACAACCATGAGGACCGCTTCGCGCCAGCATTTGGATCCAGGCAGCACCGAGGATCGAACCTACCTCGAGTCGCTGATCAAGGAGGATTTCGAGCGATGCCATCCCGATGACACGTTCGAGGACCTCAAGCGGCGGGCGTCGTTTTCCAAAGAGGACAAGGGACTGTTGCGGGACTGGATGGCGGTAGCAGCGGCTCGCGCCGCGGCCGCATCCACGGCCAAGGCATAGCCACCGTAGCGGGCTCGGCCGAACGATGGGAAGCTCACAACAACCACGGTTCAACCTGGCACGGCCCCGCCACCGAGCAGCTGCGAGACGGCGGCGGCCAATTGCGCCGGCGCAAAGGGCTTCCTGATCAGGACGCTGCCGTCGACGCCCTGCGATTTCCAGTCCGGCGCGCTGGCGCTAGTCATGTAGACCACGGGAAAGTCAGGCGTGATTTCCCTGATCTGACGCGCCAGCTCCCATCCGCTCATGCCGTCACCCAGGTTGACGTCCGTGAGCAGCGCCCGACACCCCTCGCGGCCGTCGCGAAACGTAGATATAGCCGCCTCTCCCGAATGGACCGAGCAGGCCTCGAAACCGCCGTTGAGCAGGGCGTCCTCGATGAAGCTGCAGATCAGCGCTTCATCCTCGACGACCAGATCACGAACGGTATTATCCACTTTCAAGCCTCAAGCGACCGGCACGCCGTAATAGGCATTCACCGAGCGCGTGGTCGCGGGGTCGCTCCAATTCCAACTGCTCTCGTCGGCGTATTTTGGGGCGCCACTGAGCTGGTCCTGGGTGATGCCGGTGACGTAGCCACCGAGGTCCGTGTCGTATTTCAGCGCCTGCCAGGGCAGCGGATAATGCTCGTCGCCGATGCCGAGCAGGCCGCCGAAGCTGAGCACGGCATACGACACCTTGCCGCTGACCTTGTCGATCATGACGCGCTCGATATAGCCGACCTTTTCCCCGTCGGCCCCGTACACGTTCGTACCCTCCACCTTGTCGCTGCCGATCAGATTGAACGTCTCGCGATCTTCCATGGCCATGTTGACCTCCTGGATGTTGTCTTCGGAAATCAACGGCGCGACGATGCCTCCGTTCCTGGCACAATCCGCGGCGGAATGTCGATTTCCCAAGGATGAAGCGGCCGGATCGGATGACGCGCCGCAATGTGCCGGACGAAGTCGGCGAGCGGAGTTAGAGCATGGAGTTGACCGATCTGGAGCGCGATTTTCTGAGGAAGCTCCTCGGCGAATCCTGGGTCAGCCCGCCGACGTTCGACCATGAAATCGTGGCGCGGCTCGTGGAGCTGGGTCTCGTGGAAACCGAACCGCTTCCATCCGGAGATACCGAGTATCGCATCACCAACGCCGGGCGAGCGGCGGCTACCGCGTGAACCACAGATCGGCGAGCCGCGGGCAGATCGGCGGAACGATAACCTTGCCACCCCATTGAACTGCAGGGACCGTCGCCCGCCGTTGAACTACGGCGCCTGTCGCGGATAGCCAAAGGTCTCACGACCCGCTATTCAGAACTAGCGCTCGCGAGGATAGCCAAAGGCGGCGGCCTCTCCGGACTTCCGTGTTCTCGAAGCCACGCGCCTAGGCGCCCGCCCGGCCTCGAGGGCCACCCCACACCCGCCTTATCTGCCCCTCAGCGAGAGACTGATGCGCGTTACGATGTCGTCCCACTCGCGCTCTTCGCTCGCCGGGTAGTTGGTCAGGACGCAGTGAATCAATCCGCTCGAGAAGTTGCACCGGTTGTACCAGACCTTGTCGCCCTTGTAGCTGGACACCGCAAAGAACCGAGGCGTCGTTCGCTTGTACTGAATGCGCGCGGGCGGATGCTTCTTTGCGAGAAATGCAGCGGGTGAATCGTTCGAGACGTTGGGTGCGGCCTGTATCGTAAGGTCGGCTCGGCCGTCAGCCGTCCGAAATCGCTGTCCGTAGCCATCCGGCCGGCCGGCTTCTTCGGTAAAGATCGAGGCCGGGAAATCCACCGATGTACCCGTCTGCGGGATGGAATAGGTCGTCCATCTCACCCGTTGAGCCGAGACCATGGAGCTCGAGGCGGCAAGTCCGAGAACGAGCGCCGACACCACCCATTGCATCGCGTCTCCTTCCAGGAGTCATGAAGACCCGACGAGCGGGGTCTCGGCTTCGATCATCATGGCTATCGATCGCCAACTACAACGTCACTGCTGATCCGGCTTCTTGGCCGGCGGAGCGCTCTTGTTTCCGTTCAGCCCCTTGATGTTGGACGTGTCCTGCTGCTGGACGGTCGGATTCCGCTGGTTGAGCGTGGAGCTGGAGCCGACCGTCTCTCCCGGTTTTGCCGCCGGGCCATTCTTGTTGCCAGGGTAACCGGCGATGCCAGTGCCCGAGTACTGCGCGCTCGGCGCGGATGAGACATCCGGTTTGCTCGTCTGGGCAAATGCAGCCGAAGCCGTCATCGCCAGGGCGAACACGAGAGCGCTCGCGATGGACCTCATTTTGACTCCTCCACTGTGAGTTTCGGATCTCGGATCGCGACTACCTGGAGCCTGAACGTGCGGTTGCGTCGTGCGTTCCTAGCTTCCGCACTCGTCAGGTCGCTCGACGTGGGTCCGAGAGCCCCTCAGGCCGACGCGAGGAACGGATGGCGGCTGACAACCAGCAGTGCTCGTCTTACCGTGCCAAAAAAGGGGCACGGACACCTATGTCAGCCGTTGGACCCCAGGTGAAGGAGCCCGGAGACAGGCTGACGCCGCGGAGGATGCGGTTTTTGTACGCCGATCGGCGAGCGCGCCGACCACGCAATTGCGTCAACACCGGCGGATATGGCGGTACGATCATGTGCAACTGAACAGCGCCGAGGCTACCGGCGCTCGAACAGGAATTGCTGCGTCTGGTGCTCGCCAGGGTCGGGGCTGCGCATCACCAACCTGTAACCCTCATGTGCTTCGACAAACGCTCCCTCTGATATCCAATTGCGCTCGTACCTAACAAGCTTTTCTTCAGAGGCAGGCAAGACTCCCGGACCGTTGTCGCTTAGGTAGGAAGTCTGAACTTCGCGTCTTGGTCCATCGCCGATCGGAACGCGATACCATGCCATTCTCGTCGCTCGGACCGCACAGAGCGTTTGGATAGTCTCGGTGGGGTTCGGGACATACTGGATGGCACCATTTGAGTGGACGAGATCAACACTCCCGAGCCAGTCGGCGGCCTGTTCGATTTGGTCGAAAAACCCCAACTTGTCGGTCGCAAGCACCTTCGCACGCCTCACCATAGCGGGCGTCTCAACTACTGCCCAGCGGATGTCTGGCGATTGCCGGCGGGCGGTCTTGTAGTGCACGCCCGCGCCCCCTCCGAAATCGAGCACCGCTTTCAGACCGTCGACCAACGGCCAGTTCGCCTGTCCGTGATAAGCGACTGTCTTACGATAGATGGTGTCAACCAACTCCTCGTTTTCGTAGCCTTCGATTGCGTCGCGCGGTGGAAAGAGCCGCCTTCGAAGCCTCTGGGTGAAACTCATGGTCGTCCCGGTACTTCATAGGATTTCCGATTGACACAATCAGAAACATTCAGAAATGTACAGCTAGAAAGCGAAGAGTTTTTCTAATCAACTCGCGCGGCACCCCCACGAAGGACCGAGCCGCATGTTGCGGGTCCCTCTTCACTTAGGGTGTTAGCTATGGGCGTTCTGCATACGATCGAGCATCGCCTTGTGAGGCCGGCACTACGTCGAATAAGGCCAGCGAAGCGCGTCGTCCTGGGTGGGATCACGGTCGATTATAAGAGCGAGCTCGATGGAGGCGGCATCGAGTTTGGCCAAGACTTCATTCCGTTTCTGCGCTCCCGTGGAATGCCTAAACAGCCTCGCCTCTTCGAGTGGTGCGCTGGGCCGGCATTTATTGGCTTTTCGATGTTGGGCCACGACTTGTGCGAAACGCTGTGCCTGGCCGACATCAATCCCGCCGCGGTGAATCGCTGTAAAAACACCGTCAGGCTGAATCACCTTGAAGCTCGGGTCGCGGTTTACGAGTCCAACAATCTCAGGAACATACCCAAAAGCGAGAGGTGGAATTTGGTGGTGAGCAATCCGCCTCACTTCATTGACCAGTATGAAGGCGATATCCGCGCGCACGACCCTGATTGGTCGATCCATCGCGAGTTCTTTAACACGATACATCCCCATCTCGCCGACGATGGCGTAATCGTTCTCCAGGAGAACAATCGCGGTTCAACCGTGGAAACTTTCCGCGAGATGATCGACGCGGCTGGCCTCGAAATTGTGTTCACTTACGGCGATCACAAAGAGCTGACGAACGAGAGCATTTTCTATTACATTGGCATCGTGAAGAAGGGAGCCGCCGCCCCTCATTGGGCGCGCTAGCTGGGTGCCGCTGAGAAGCTTGGTCGGGGTCTGACCTTGGGGATGCAACGTTTAGAGGCATCCATGGGCAACGAACTCGTCGTTCGAAAATCGACGTTTCCGACAGCACAAAAGATGCGTCGGGCTGCTCAATACGTACGGATGTCAACCGAGCGGCAGCAATACTCAATTCAGAACCAAGCTGCGGTCATTGCCGCCTACGCCCATGCGCATGATCTGACGATCGTCCGCACCTATCGGGACGAAGGGGAAAGTGGCCTCCTCATCAAGAACCGAGCTGGCCTCATCCAGCTTCTCGAAGACGTCCAAGCAGGCGATACCGACTTTGGTTTCGTCCTGGTTTACGATGTGAGCCGCTGGGGCCGCTTTCAGGACGTGGATGAAAGCGCGCACTATGAATTTGTATGCAAACGCCGCGGCATCAAGATCGCTTACTGTGCCGAACAGTTTGACAACGACGGCAGCATGCTGGCGAGTATCGTCAAAAATATCAAAAGAGTCATGGCTGCCGAGTACAGCCGAGAGCTTTCCGCAAAAGTCTACGCCGGACAGTGTCGGTACGCACGCCTCGGCTACAAACCTTGCGGCAAGGTTGGATACGGCCTGGTCCGAGAGCTTGTTGACGAAAAGGACCAATCGAAGGGCATAATGAAGAACGGAGACCGGAAGTATCTAACGACCGACCACATTCGAGTGCGCCCAGGCGACCCGCGAGAGGCAGCAATTGTAAGATGGATATTCACTCGCTTCCTGGAGGTGAAATGCGAAACCGTGGTGGCTTGGGAGCTCAACAAGAATGCGGTGCCGACCAGAACAGGGAAACCGTGGACGCGCGTCATGGTCGGAGCCGTTCTCAGGGACGAAACTTACATAGGCAACCTGGTCTTTAACCGGCGTTCATGGAAGCTGCGTCAGACCCGCACGGATAATCCTCCTGAGGAGTGGATCCGGGCGGAGGATTGCCTCGAGCCGATAGTTGATCGCGACCTCTTTTTTCAAGCCAACAAATTCATTCGCGAACGGCGTGTTGATTTGTCTGAAGAAGAGATGATCGTTCGCTTGCGCCGGACTTTGCTTGAAAAGGGTCGCCTAAGCATAAGCATCATAGACCGAACGCCGGGCTTACCCTGTGTCGCAACCTGTCAAACCCACTTCGGCAGTATTCGCAACCTTTACCGGCTGCTCGGCTATACCCCGAAACGAAACTACGAATTTCTGGAATCACGTCCGCTTTGGGCCGAGCAAAAGACGATGCTCGCGTCTCGTATTAGAAGCGCCGCCAAGCGCGCTGGCTACCGCACGAACACCGGCGGATGGACCGACTCCTTGCGCGTAAACGGTACCACATGCGTTTCAGTTAGGGCGGCACGTTGGACTCCTCCGCAGGAGGAAACGCATGCTCCACATTGGACCATTCAATGCGACTCTCATGTGCCCGCGGGGTGGATCGCCGCCATACGACTTACGGAACACAACAAAGGCGTTCTCGATTACGTGTTGTTGCCTACCGATGGTAGAGTGAAGAGAACCATAAGGTTCACGGATTCGGCTCGCAAGCGCCGCGATATCGCTTGTTTTGAAACAGCTGATGCCCTTGTCAGAGCGATCATAAGGCGGCTAGCCAAGAAAGTGCCTTCCCGAGCCAAGCCAACGCCGACGAGCAGAGAAGCGAGAAAACGGCTGCCAGAATCCATGAACGACCGCGCGCCGCACTGATCGAGCGCAAATACAGGAACGCGCCCAGCAGCTTGCCGTAGTTCCTTCTGAAGTCTCCATTGAGCCTTGCAATCTTTGACAGCTCGGAAGATGCCTCGATTTCGTCGGCCATTTGCGCTGATCCTCGTTATTGAGCCAGCGTCTTATGAACCACTGTTTTGCCCGACGGAGCAAGCGAAATTTCGGGATTTCAAAAATGCATGTTGGGCGCCGGCTTCAGCCTTGACCGAACCTTTTGACACGCGTGTGCGAGACCTCGCTAGCAGTAGCGGCTTGTCTCTCGCTCCGTTCGTCGAAATCTATTCGCATGGGCAAGTCACGCGAAGTCGTTTGGCTCGCCTATGGCGCGAAGATCAACGATGAAGGTGCGCCCGCCAGCGCGCCGAGCAGGCCGTTCGCGAGGCCGACCGGGCGGAGGCCGTAGCCTGGTCCGTCCGCATGGAGGGTTACGGCGACCCGTGCCCGCCTCAAGGGCGGCGGCGTCACCGTTGCCACCTGCGCACGTGCCCAGGGCTTCCATCATCTCGGTGAATTTGCCGCAGCCTACCGCGCGACCTTCCACGAAGCGCCGTCCGACACGCTGGCACGTGGCCGGCAAAGCGGCGTCCGGGCAGGCTGATTGACACCACAGGCCCTCGCGACCGCGCCCCGACGTCAACGCGATTCGGAACAAATCTGGAACAACGGAGGACTGGCGCGCTCGGAAGGATTCGAACCTCCGACCCTCGGAATCGAAATGCGTTGGATACTCAAATGAAATCAACAGTGGGTCCGAACTTTCGCGCTCCGTTCCCCCATTGACGCCGCTGTGGAATTTCGCGCGTTCGGAATGCAAAGCTGGAGAAACTTGATGGCTGAAATCCGTTTAGACGCTGCTCGCATTGAGCGCATCATTTCGCAGACCTTGCGGGACGACGCGAAGCTCCCGCCGGCTAAGGCGAATGAACTTGCGGCGCAGATCTGCACCCGACTCACTGCGTCGATGGCTACACCGACGAACCCTCACCTGAGCGGCTATCGGATCATCCGCAGCGTGCCGCCGTTCGATGGCTCGTTTACGCGAGCGGTCTCCGCCAAGATCGCTGACGTCAACTATGCTGTCGCGCGGGAGCTTTGGGACCTGGTGTACGAGCGGGGGCAGGATCTGCCCCCGGCGGTCGCGGATACGCCATCTTGGCTACGTTAGCGAAAGTTCAAGCTGGCGCCGCGGCCATATCATGAGCCCGGTGCTCAGCTCGGTTCTTTCTCATGGCGCCGGCAAAGACCGCGCCTTCTCTCCGAGGAGCAGAGTAAACCTTCGCCATTGTAGCCTCAACAATCTCGGCGACGTCCGGGTTTCTAAGCATCATGGCGCCAACGCCAGACCGAACAGCGGACGCAAAAGCATCGGCCAAATCAACGTCCTGTGCTCGCATCTGAGCGAGCCCTTTCGTATACCCATTGGCTTCGCTATCCCGACCAAGGTCGTTTTGAACAACTTGGTGCACCAAGTCTGCAAAGGCCTTCTGGTCAGTAATGACCTCACTGAATATCAACAACCGCTCCTTGAATTTTTCAGGAGCATTTGGATGTTCAACGACCTTTTTCATGGCAGCAAGATGCTCTTTCAAAAGCTCGTTGGCGGTGCAAAGTTGAACAGTCCGCCTGTTCAAACGCGCGAGCCTAATGCTCAGGTGTGCCGCCAGCGCACATAGAACCGCCGCCAACGCGATTAAAACGACGATGTCGAGTTCCGTAATCTGCGTCATGTCTTGTCGCCCTTGCCAGCCTTGGGGGGACTTAATGCCTTCACCTTTGCGCGCTCAATTTTGAGTAATTGACTCTCCCGGTATCTTTGAAGTTCCAACTCGGTTTTAGCGATCTCGGTTTCAGCCATCCGCTCGGCATGGCGCTCAGCGCCCCACCTTCGCGCGATGTACAACCCATAGATAGTAACTCCAAATATAGTGGCCAGATAGGGGTCGATGCCAATTTTGATCGCGGCCAGAACGCCGACGAAAATGACGAACGCCAACAAGCCATCCGGACCATGTGGGCCTAGAAAATCTACAATCTTCCCATAGACTTGTGATGGTAATTCTTGCACTGAGGCCGCCGCCGCTTCAAAATACTGCAGCGTTACCAGTTTTGTTCCAACATACAAGCTGTAATTGTAACGATCTTCTAAAGCAGCATGGGTAGTAGTACGTAGTTCGTCGAAAAACATCGACTATGCCCCGCCCCACCCGGCGCCATACCCCCACCCACCCCGACGGCCGGCCAATGAAGATCACCTTCGGCCAGATGCGGGCGATGGGCCTGAGCGGCATCTTGGTCTATTGCCACTGCGGCCACCACGTCGCCCTGGACGGCGCTCCGTGGCCGGACGAGGTGCGGCTTTCGGACATTGAGCCCCGCTTCATATGTCAGGGCTGCGGCGCCCGCGGCGCTGACGTTCGGCCCGATTTTGAGCGGGGCAATCCGAAGATGGCAATCACGGGCCACGGACCGAAGAGCGAGTAGACAGTGACGAAATTTGCGACCCAACGACCCTATGCAGATCCGGAAGCCGCCGCTCGGCAGCTCGTCCAGCTTGCCGCCAGTATCGAGCCGGTTCAGGACGGACGCATTCACATCAAGAAGATTAACGCGCCACTCCTCTACAGCCTGAAGGGCAGCGCCTCCGAGTTCGGCGCCGGCATAAAGTACGCTGTCCAGCAAGGCTGGCTCGAGCTGCACGAGAGCGGGACATATGTACGGCTGAAGACCGCTGGGCCAAGCCTCGATATCCCGAAAGAGGCCGCCAAGTGAGGCGGCCTTACTATTCTAACTCCCTGCGGATCGTGTCGCGGTGTTCGACATGAGAGGCCCGGACCATCCGATACGTGGCGAGAATGTCTAGGGCTAGGTCGGTCGAACGGCCCGCGCGCTCCAGTTCGTCGATAATCTCGATCTGACGGGCAATATGTTTGTCGCTGAGAGCAACGTGGCGCTCAGCTTCAGCTAAGTGCTTCCTGATCAGTCGCAGGTCCATGATTGGACCCTACGCCGAATTAGGACACTCCCCAAATCAACTTAGGACACTAGGGCTTAAATACGGACCCTACCAACTTGTGGGGTGTTCCGCTTGTAAATACACGCTCACAGAACAAAGGGGGACTGATTGAAATCACAAATTGTTCTGGACCGAGAACGCCCGCTGACATGTAGCTTACGACAGGACGGCCCCAGCTGGGCAGCAGCTGAGGCCGTTGGGGTCTGCTCCGGCTTCAGGGGGGCTCTTGGGGGCGCCGGAGCAGAGAGGCAATCCGCCAGATTGCCACTTGTTCCTGACTCGCAAAGCCAGCTGAAAGTCCTATCTTCAGGACCATGCGTATGGCGTACGAGCTCTGTCTGGCTACCCTACCGGATGCTGGTCATCCGGGAGAACGAACGCGTGCGCCTCCTCTCGCGCAACGGCACAGACTGGACAAAGCGGTATACCTGGATTGTCGAGGCGGCGCTAAAGAACCGGCAGAAGCGCTTTGTCATCGATGGCGAGGCCGTAATCCTTGGGGTGGACGGCATCAGCGACTTCAACGCGCTGCACAGCCGACAACTCGACCACGAGGTGCAGCTATATGCCTTCGATATCCTCGTCATGGGCGGCGATGATTTGCGGTCTCTGCCCCTCCACTTGCGCAAAGCGAATCTGCAGCAGCTATTGGCGCGCCGGCCGGACGGCATCAGCGTTGCCGGATGGGACTTGAGGGCCTGGTTTCCAAGCATCGCGATCGGCCGTATCGCGGAGGTCGGCAGAAGTACTGGATCAAGGCGAAGAACCGGAGCCATCCAGCGATAGGAAGGGAGTTATGAACTCCACTGACTGGGATCAGACAGAGAACTCCCACCGTCGAGGTTAACCTAGATGCATATCATTTGAGACGCTGCCCCTACGATTTTGAAGAGACCAAATCAGCTGGCGCGCTGCGCGAGTGGTGCGTCGGGCGGCCTCGCTGCGTCCGCAAGCCAGCCCCGGGAAGCTCGGGTCGTGTGGCTTTGAGAACGAGGAACATGAAAAAGCTACGAACTGAGGCGGCCTTAGTTCACTTGGGACGGAGCTTCTTGGCATGTGCCCGCAGGTCGTCGGCGGCCCCTTTGGCGACCTGCCGAGCTTCCTTGGTACGATCTAGCAAAATGTCTCGAGGCGGCATTTTTGCTATCGCCTCTTCCAGCTCGACTGCGATAGCTCTGTAGCGCGCAAGCAGCCTCGCGAGCGCATTGCGCTTGAGTTCACTCGTTGCGGCCTGCTGCATGCGCTCGCATTCTGCAATTTGCCGGCGAAGTAGCTCTAGGTGCGCTTGCATGTCCTTCATGGTCGCTCCTCTCCGGGAATGTACCCATTTTTACCGAAAGAGAATTACCTCGGAGCACGTCTCTTTGCGCCTAGCCCAGATACGACACGTCCTTTGCGCGCGAGGCCAGCTCGGCCTCGATCTTGTCGATCTCAGCCTGATTGCCCGCGATGAAGGCAGCCAATTCGTCGCGAGACATTTCGGAGAGCGACTTCTGCTGAGAGGCCATCTCCTTGCGAGTAGGTGCAATGTGCCCTGCCCGATCCAACACCTTGATAGAGAGGTCCGCTCGGACGCGGGCGCTGACGCTTGCATCTTGTAGCAGCGACTTCGCCACCCGATAGGCCAACGGCGCCCCAACAACCGCCAGGTCCAGCTGGATAGACTCGGATATCGCCGCTGCAACGGCCGGCAGTCGCATCGTTTTGTAGACCGATTTTGGGCGATAGCCGGCGAGTTCGGCGGCCTCCTCAGGTCGCCTCCCTTCGTTCACGATGAGGCGCACCAGCGTCCGTTGCTGTTCAGTGAGGTCGTAGGCGGCGATTGAAGGCATCCAAATCTTTCAGTTCTCGCGCGAGGCGTTCGCTGCCGCGATGAGACGGCGCAAGTCGATGTTGTATTGCGGCACGTTCGGATTCTTCACCGGCCGCTCGAGAAGGTACGCCGCCACGTTCGGATCGAACCAAGCCATATGAATGATCTCGTCCGCATTTTGCTTGTTCGAAGGCAGCATCTCCAGGAGCAGCTTGAATCGCTTGATCAAGCCGCCACCAGCGAGATCACCCTTAAAGTGTCGAACAGCCAGCTGCGCCCAACCGGGAATGTTGATTTTCTCAGCGGTGTCGCTGCCCACAGTCGCTCGCTTTTCAGCCTCCTTGAAGTACGACAGAATCTTGTGCGCTTGCCGGAGGTTGTTCATCTCCTCGGGCGAGAAGGTCTTGGCGAGCACCGCTTCGTTGTCCTTGAACTCTTTTGCGAGGCGCGCGAACTGGACCTCGAGCGTTTCGCCCACTTGACGGGTACCCTGGACCTTGTCTGCCAGAACTTCCGACATCGCTGCCTTCCAGCCGCGCTGGGCTTCCGCGTCGTTGCGGACCAGGGCGCTGATTTCGTCCAGCTTCTTCAGCCCACCGTATTTGTCGTTGAGAACGCTTGACGCCGCCTCCCGCGGGTCTTGCCGGAGCAAAGTGCCGATCACCGAACGGTCGACTTCGGCCTCGGTGGCCTTTCGTGCCGTCCGGGCTGCTTCCAGATCAGCACGGGCCTGCGTTGACAACTGCTCGCCGCGGCGCGCCTGAGCGATGATATCATCGAACTCCCGTCGGATGGCCGGGAACTGCGCGAGTATCTCAGCGTGATTATTTGCCCACGCCGACGCCCGGGTCGGATTAATCGTGCCATCCGGGTTTAGCGCGGACATTGCCAAGCTCGATCGGTAATGATCGCGCAGCGCTGTTTCGGCCGCAGTCATCGCGGGCGAGCCCTGCAGTGCGCGCGGCAAAGTCGCAGCATTCTCGGCGCTATTCAGAAACCGGCCGGCGGTCTCACTCGGCGGCGTTGCACCCCGGTTGAGCTCACCGTGGATATTCTGGCCTCCGCCATCGATTGCACGGGTGAACTTTGCCATTGCGTCATTCGGCTCGGGGCGGAAGCGCTCGGCGAATTGCTGATAATTGGCGTTTGCTTCGGCGTAGCCCGGAGCCTCCTCGATCGTGCGATTGATGGCTGCACGAAGCCGACCGAGGTTGTCGGCTAGGTCGAAGTTGCCACGAGCTTGCGCCTGCTGCTGCGCGGGCCCAATGAACTTTCGAAGGTCGGCCAAATCGGCACCCGATGCTGTCCCGGGCCCGCCAACGTTGACTATCTGGCCGCTCTCCGGCGGGTGTTCGATCATCTGCGGCCGCAAAGCGTTCAGCCGGCGCATGAAGTCTTCGGGCAGAGTTCCCGGGGCCTGGTTATTCGCGCCGGCGCGGATGCGGTCGATCGCCCCGAACACGTCGTCTGCCGGAAGCTCCTCGTTGCGTCCTGGCGCGGTCTCGAAGAGACGATTCTTTTCCGCTCGCGCCGGAAGATAGGTCTCCTCGACCAATGCCCGATCAAGCCGGCGCGAGGCATTGGCTTTGGCTTCGCTATTGGCAATACCAGTGAGAGGTTGCCCCTGGTCGCGCCGGATCCGATCCAAGGAGTTGACGGCGTCCTCTCGATGCAGAACGTCGCTTTCGGCGGCGTTCATGCGCTCCGCGCGCGCTTCGGCTGCTCGGCGCATGACAGACCCTAGGTCGGCCTCCGGATCGCGCATCGCTTTGACGCGCTCGGCGGCGGCAGCCTTGACGTTCTGATCGCGCTTGACGAAGTCGGGAGAGTACCTGAGGCGCGCGCCCTGCTCGGCCGCGATCAAGCCGGGATCTCGCGAGAGCAGTGCAGACGTCGGCATGGCCGAAGCTTGGAGCGGCACTGCACCGTCTTCGGGCTTCGCAAGCGCGGCCGCGTTCTCACGGATGTCTTGAGCCAGAGCTCGAGGCGAGCCGGTCGTTGAGGATTGGAGCTTTGCCGCAGCCCGGTCGACGTCGGACTGGCTATACGGTGCCTTGGTGGCCGGGTTGAGCGGGATCGGCGCCGGTGCTGTCGATAAAGTCTTGGACGCGATGTTGCGGATCAGGCCGCCAAGGCCTTCGACGCTAGCCTGCAAAGTGTTCGCGCCGGAAGCTCCGGCCAAAGGCGCAAGCAGGTTGGTGACGTCCTTGAGGCTATGCCCGACATAGTGGCCGAAGACGCTGGCGTCGTTTGGAACGTAGTTGTCTGAAGCATTGACCGCGATGCCTGCGCCCACACCGCCAATTGTATCGCCCACCAACGTTCGCGCCGGCGCTTCCGTATATGGACGCGCCATGTGGTCCAGCACCCGCCCGGGAACGGTCTCGGATCGCGTGGTCGCGGCCGCCACCTGCGGAGCCCGCTGCGCCAGCATGGCGCCGGTGCCGACGGCTTGAGTGCCGAAGCGGTTGGCGTCGTAGGCGAGCTTCTCGCTGCGCGACATCGTGGCCGGGTCGATGACCGGGATGCCGGTGGCATCAACGGCGCGCTCGACCAGCTTGGACGCCGACGTGGCCATCGGGATGTTCGTGCCAAGCAGCTTGTTGATGCCACTGACAGCGGCGTTCTGCGCGCCGGCGACGAGATCGAACGGACCGGTCACGATGTCGGTGAGGCCCTTGCCGACGCCTTGGGCACCGACCTGGAAGTCGCGCACGGCGCCGCCGACGCTGCTCGGCAAGATCGACGCCGGGCGCTCGATCGGCTTGGGCTGCTCGGGAGTGACGTAGAGGCGACCGTTGGCTGCCGCGTTTTGCGCGCCGACGCCGACGCCGGGAGCGACCGGGACCGCGTCGAATTTATCGAAAGGGTTCGGCCGCGCGCTTGGCGACTGCGTCGCAAACGGATCGTGGTCAACCGGCACGAGCTTCGGAGGGACGGAGCCCGCCCGAAATGGTTTCGCGGGATTGTCAATCACCTGATACGGCTGTGAAGGATCGAACGGCGGCTTCGCGTCCGGAAAAGCCGCCCACGGATCATGATCGACGGGTACCAGCGTGGGCTGCCGGCTGGCTCCCTGCCCCGGAATGAGATCGTCGAACGAAACCTTGGGTGCAGTCTGCGCGGGTGGCTGCGCGCTCAACTGCTGTTGCAGGATGTGCCAGGCCTGTTCGACTGTTGCGTCTTTCGGTCCTGTCACCCGATAGGACTTCCCTTCCGGCGACGTGAAGTCGAACGTGCGACCTTTCGGAATGAGGTCGTCGAACATTCCAGGCTTCGCGGCGGATGGTACCCCTTCAAGCTGTGCGATAAGCGCTCGATCCGTGACCGGTCGATCCAGCTTGTAACCCGGCGGTAGTGGCGGGATCGTAGCCGGCGGATCGAGTTTGTAGCCAGGCGGCAGCGGAGGAAGTGTCTGACCCGGACCGCCGTAATGCTTCTGTAGCGCTGTGGTCATTTCCTCGTTGGAGGTCCCGGCCGGAAATTCGACGATCGAACCGTCAGGCCCCTGCACCTGAATTGGTTGGTCTGAGCGCGGCATGCGGAGTGTCGAGTTCAACGCGCGCTGAATATCCGCTTGAGTAAAATCATCCGGGAATTCGTGGCGCCGGCCTTCGAACTCTATGAGTTGGGGCATCGATAGCCGACTGAGTGAGAGGAAATGCAAAGGATTGTGGAAGAGGCGCCGAGCTTCTCCGAGACTGGATGTATCTCGCCGCTCATCAGTAGACCGTCTGGGCCAGGATGTTGATGCTGCCGCTCGCGCCACCACCGGGCACGTCGTTCACGGTATTTGTTGAGCCGTTCGAATAGATTTCTTGCAGCATCACCGTGTTGTTGTCGACCGCCGCGTCAATGTAGACGAGATTGGTGACACCTGCGCCGCCCACAACGTTTCGCAACGAAGTGTACCCGTTGTTCGCCGTCAAAGTGTTGACGCGGACGCCGGTCGCGACACCCTCGACGTGGATGTCACTGCCAGAGACAAAACCGCCAGTAATCTCAATACCCAGGGCAGCCGCGCCGCCGGACGCTCCTGGCCCCTGCACGACCAGGTTCTTGCAGATTGTGCTGAGCCCATCGTAATTGAGCTTGATCTGCGAGTTGTTCGATGCAACGCCGGCCTTGTTGCCCTGATTGAACGTCTCGACTTCTTCGAATGTGAAGATAGAAGCGCCGCCGACACCTGTTTCGAACCTGGCGCAATGCCGATTCCCGCCAAATATCTTGACGGCCTTCAGACCACCCGTGTGCTGCGCATTGTCGGTGTAGACCATCGACATTCCGGACGACGCGTTGATCACGCCGGCGTACAACTGCATCTGCTCGAGACGACACCCGAACGACGCCGCGGTCTGGAAGCCGACCGTCACGGCCGCAGCCGTTGCGCCGTCCACGGCGACCCGCGTGATCGTCAAAAACAAATCCGGCACGTCGGCGCGGCCAACATTGGCGCCAGCCACCGAAGCGTTGATGCTCGCCCCCGTTTCATCAGTGCCGTAGACCGTGAAGGTGCGGGCACTGTCGTTGCCGGCCGAATAAATCGCCGGCTGACGCTTCTGGAGGAAATAAGCGACACCGCTAGCCGCGAGCGTGCCGTTGATCGTAAGATCACCGGCCGACCCCTTCGTTTGCGAGGCACAAACAGCGGAAACATCGCCGGCCGTGCCAAGCCGAATGAAGTGAGACGTTGTCGAAAACGTGTCCTTCATCTTCAGGACCGTGCCGTACGTGCCTTTGCCGAGCAGACGAACGCCGTCGTGCAACGTGATCAGCGAAGAAATCATGACCGTGCCGCTGGGCAACAGCACGTCGCTGCCACCGCCGCCAGCGGTGTCGTAACCGGTGCCGAAAGATTGACTTGCGAAACTGATCGCGTTCTGGAGCGCGGTCGTGTTGTCCGTGGCGCTCGCATCGACGCCGTTCCAATCAGCCAGGAGGCCGAACGCACACGCGTCAACCCCAGCCGGACCCGGCACGTAGACCCACCAGCCGCCGTTGGTGGCATCGGTGCTCCCGTTCGGCAGGTAGCGATCCGTGGACCGCACGCCGCCGAAACGAGGCTGCAACGCCACGCGCTTCACCATGAAAGGCGAGCAATCCCCCGAGGTCGTATACCCGAGGCACGCCACGGCCAGGGTTGTCGGCGACACCGTAGCCGCAGCCAACGTCGTGCGCGACGAGTAAACGGGGATCGACGCCGCGGACGACGCGGCATCACTCGCCGACGCCGCTGCCGCTGTCGCGCTCGATGCCGCATTGGTGGCTGAGGTTGTCGCTGCGGTCACGCTGTTGGAGGCGCTCGTTGCCGATGTCGAGGCAGCGCTGGCGCTCGAAGCCGCCGTGATCACAGCCGCTTCGGCCGCATCTACAGCCGCTTGAGCTTCGTCCAAGACGGTTTGA
This sequence comes from Bradyrhizobium sp. USDA 4354, assembly GCF_054060315.1. NCBI lineage: Bacteria > Pseudomonadati > Pseudomonadota > Alphaproteobacteria > Hyphomicrobiales > Nitrobacteraceae > Bradyrhizobium > Bradyrhizobium sp. USDA 4354. The sequence continues at coordinate 5,645,923 of NZ_JBSSDC010000001.1, forward strand.
ACGGCCGATGCGTCACCGAGCTGAGCCGCCACCGCGGTCGAAAGCTGATCGATCCCGACGGCGCCGTTCGCAATCGCGCCGTCAGCGCGCAGCGACGTCTTCAAGAATTCGACGATCTCAGACGTCGATAGCGCCACCTGGTTAAGGTCTGCGTGAACCGATGTCGCAGGCAGCGGCCGCGACGGGTTCGCGTTCTGGTAGCTGACGTAGTCATATTGGCGCGTGTATTTGGTGGGGTAGGACATGTATCGCCGACGGGGAAAAAGGAAATGCGCAGGATTGCGCGGGTGGGTGCCGTCGGCGAAGCGGCGTTGCGTCCGTGGGATGAATTATGACTCTGGAGGAGTAAGGGAAATGTTACGAATGTGCGCCGCCGCATGAAATCAAATGTGGTAGAGCAAGGTAGGCATCGACCATATGTTTGTTCGGCGGGGACGTCTCAATGACAAGTGGAGAGGTACAGGGAACGAGTATTAGCAAGCCAGACGAGGCAAATATCTTGGAGCCAAGTAGCGGCATTAGAGCTTGGGTCGGCGCCGCGCTAGTGATCCTGATAGCAATGAACTTCTTGCCTTCGCGCGTGCCTATCGCAATTGCCCTAATCAGCTATGCCGCTACCGCGGTGATGGTCATTAGCTTTTTTGCTTATAGGTGGGAGCGGAAAGCGGCCCAGATCAAGTTGAATACCAACTTGTCGCTGCCTGGGATTCTACAAGAGAAGTATTGCCTCTATCTGCGTCCCTTCGCCACCTCAGCTAAATTGCTCGTACGCAATAATCTGCCGAAACGCGTCGACCGGCTAATTATCGGGGCCTTCTGGGATTTTGAATTGTCGTTGTCCTTCTCGCTCGGCCGCATGAGAACGATTGGACTAGGCCACGTGAGCGGAGGTTACGGAGCGGCCAAACTTCTAACCCACGACAGCGATTGGTTTGCACGATTTCGGCAGTTGGCCGAAACCGCAACGGTCATTGTCATCGTACCGCTCAATCGTCCAGCGACGATCTTGGAAGCCAAACATATTCTGGCCAATTCCCATCTGTTGGCCAAAACCATATTCGTTATGCCGCCTACCCTAATCCACTTGTCCCTTTTGTGGAGTTTTTGGCGCTTTTGGCGACTGCCGATTGGGAAGCTGTGGACACAGGCTCGCGACAAGTTGGAAGCCGAAGACGTAGAATTGCCGCCCTATTCTCGCCAGGGAGGGTTCGTTTTCATCGATCCCGATACTCGAGAATGTCACATCGCTCCGCTGCAAGACTGCAATGCTCGCTACTTGCGATCGCTAGTCGAATTCGTTGCCGAGAAACCGGCTGCGCATCCACGCGAATATCATGCGGCGCTAAAGCGGCTCTCTAGCAAGGTTGAACTCATACGCTACAAGTACGATTCCGTTTTTACTGTTTTCATAGCCCTGTTTATCGCTGTGTTCATTCGCACCTTTCTGTTTCAGCCCTTTAATATTCCCTCTGGCTCGATGAAGCCGACGGTACTCGTCGGAGATTACCTCTTCGTCTCAAAGTATTCGTACGGTTACAGCCGCTACTCATTTCCGCTCTCACAGGAGCTATTTTCGGGCCGAATTTTCGGCTCGGACCCAAACCGCGGTGACGTCGTTGTGTTCCGCCTTCCGAAGGACGACGACGTCGATTATATCAAGCGTGTAATTGGCTTGCCCGGCGACCGCATTCAGATGAAGGATGGACTACTCCACATCAATGATGTGCCGGTAAAACGCGAGCGATTGAGCGACTTGGTCGGCGAAGATCCCTGCGGCTCCTTCGATGGTTCCGTTTCTCGGACCAAACGGTGGAAGGAAACGCTACCGAACGGTGTGTCTCACGAGACATTGGACTGCGTCGATAGCGGTTACTATGACAACACAAACGTCTATACGGTACCCGCCGGGCACTTCTTCATGATGGGCGACAATCGTGACAATTCCACGGACAGCCGTGTACTGTCGGCGGTAGGCTACGTACCTCGGGACAATTTGATCGGGCGCGCCCAGATGATCTTCTTCTCCATCGGTGAAGGCGAGCATGCCTGGATGTTCTGGCGCTGGCCCACTTCCATGCGCTGGCACCGGCTGTTTTCGATCGTCCGATAACAGTATCTTCGCAGCCACTTCCGAGCAGGCTAAGAGACTATGCATCGCTAAGGCTCTAGGCCCGACAGTCCTAGACATGTCTTGAAGGGACTGCTGTCCGCCGCTAAAGTCTGATCGCATTTTATTCTGGGGAATTTCAGTGCGCTTTTTCATTTCGCTGCCGTTCGCGGCAGCCGTTTTGATGACGCCCGCGTTCGCCGCTCCGCCAGCGAGTTGCGCTTCTAAGTTTATTGGCGAATGGCGGCACTCTGGAGGAAACAAGGGCACGCTTACTGCTGACGGGAGAGCCATCTGCAGTGAGCATGCTGCCTGTCAGGCGGTTGGTACCTGGACGTGCTCTGGGAACAACATGACTTACACAACGAGCATGGGATCGTGGGTGTACACGCTGCAATCCGACGGCTCGATTACGGCAAACGGTGGCATTGCGCGAGCCGTGCGCATCGGTAGAGCGCCCGTGCCAGCGAAGCCTACTCCTACAGGGCCGAATGAAGCCGGACTTGCCAGCAACCAGAGCGCAAAGCCAGCTAAACCGGGGAAAGATTGCAGCGGCGTCAGCGGCAAGATCAACGGTGTCGAGCTCAAGCCGATGAAATGCGACGACGCACCGCCGACGGCCGCTGCGGCCGCACCGGCGCCAACGCCTCCGCAAGCAAAACAACCGAGCTCCGGCGCGGTTGCCGGGTCGAAGGGCGCTTTGGAAGCAATCGCGGAGATCTCACCCGAATTCAAGAAGGCGCTCGACAACGCAGCACTCAGGTTAGAGCACGCGAAGATCGATCCGTCTCGTTTGAAAGAGCCTGCCACTCACCCAAGCGAACCCGCGCCAACCAGAACGGAAGCGAAGGCCTCTCCTTCCGAAACGACGTCAGCACCAGTTGCGGCCGATGAGCCCCGAGCTCCGGCGCGTACGATCACCGAACTTGATCCAGACGACTATGCCAAGACGTGCCGAGATGAATCGTTTGCAAGCGGCCTCAAGAGTCTCAAGCAGGATATCGCCGCGGCAACCGAAGACGTGGTGCGACAACGAGATCCGAAGAATACGAGGCCCGTTCATAGCCTCAAGTTCTATGCTGAGAAATACAAGCTCATTAAGAAGGTTCTGAAGCTTTGCGCGGTAGAAGTATTGCAGAAGCAGATCATTGAGCCGATCGAGATGAGCGACATCTTCGAAGACCCCCTCGTATGACGCTCGGTGAGCGTCGCCCCTGACTTTTGGCGAATCTGAAATTTAGCGGAGCGGCATTGCGGCGTCTGGACTGATCGCGCGCGCCTCCCCCCGAGGGGTGGGTGCCGGCATAGCCGGGGCTCGGCCCATCCCGCCCCAGTTTCCAATCAACATGCGATTGGTATGGCCAGTCTCGAGAACCAACGCGAGGCGCCGCGGCATGCGCTTAAAAGCGCTTAATCAGCCCCTCCGCCAATGACCGTTGCCGCTAAGTTATTGGGGTGACTTGAAACTTAGCGCGCGGATGCACTCGCAGCGCGTGCAGTTCGTGTATGGTCATGCGCGATTTCAAAACCCGACAAAAGCGCTCAAATCGCGAAAAGCGCTAAGGCATCAAGGCTCGAGCTGTCTGGTTTCACGTATTAGACTTTTCCAGACAAAATTTTCGTTGGCAATTTTTCGATATGCCGCATGCTGATCGCGGGTCGAAAGCCCGAAACACTAGCCGAGAGCCAATCCGGTGAGCGGCAATCACAAATCTTGTCCAGGGGCCGCGCGCGTATGTCCAAGGCGCACGCCCAAAGGTGCGCGGGGCCGCCTAGTGTCGGTCATTTCGCCCCTGGACTCGCATCTTGCTCGAAAGGCAAAACACTATGCGCAACTCAACCGCCCTCCGCACTTCGCCTCGCTCGACCGACCTTGGCGCCTTACTCGCCCGTCACGGGACTGACCTGATCCTGGCAATCGAAGACGGAAACGCCCTTGTCCGGTGTCGAGTGAGTTCGGCGATCGCCGCCGCTATGCTGGCGCCGCTCAAAGGCGGGGCCGCCGGCCAATTCCGCGCCCTGCCCGGCAACCTAGTTGAGATCGACGCCGCGGTGACCTTGCCGATGGCGATACGGATGATGAAAGCCAAAGCAGCAATGGAGAACACGCTGCATTAAGATCGACGGCGGCGGGCTACACAAAACCGGCCCGACTGACTTAAAATCAGCGCTCGTGCTTCCCCGGTGCTTCCCTGGGGGTAGCGCGGGCGCAATCAGCATGTGAAAGGAGAATAAATGACGCCGCAGTTTCAGCGGGTTAGTTGGTCGGGGCAGCTGGATTCGAACCAACGACCTGCAGTACCCAAAACTGCCGCGCTACCAGGCTGCGCTATACCCCGAATGTCCGGCGAGCCCCGTCGATACACGCTTCCCGAGGCGCCAGCAAGCTTCCCAAAGCGCCAGCAAGCTTCCAAAGCCGCCAGCAAGGCCGACGATCGCCCTGCCCGCCCTATTTGCTGCCGAACAGGGGGTGGCCGACTCGGTCACCAGGGCGGATGCCGTACTTCTGCGCCGTTCCCGCCACCACCTCGAGCACGGCCCGGGCGGGCCCCCGGGACGAGATGATCTTCGTCGACAACGGCTCGGTGTTCTCGGCGATGCGCAAAATGCGGCCGTCGGCGCGGATGAAGATCATATCGAGCGAAACGTAAGTGTTCTTCATCCACATCGACACTTCCTGCTCGGGATTGAAGTCGAACAGCATGCCTTTGCCGTCGGCCAGTTCCTTGCGGTACATCAGGCCGGTCTGCTTCTCCTCCTCGGTCGTTGCCATTTCCACCGAGAACACCTGCACGCCGTTCTTGGTGACGATCTCGAGCGGCTGGAAGCTGGCGGCGCCGACAGGCGCGCTCGCGACGGCCAAGCCGGCGATGACGAGGATGGCGGCAAGCCACCCCTTCAGAGCGGACCAGACGGCCTTTCGATCAAAATTCATGGGGGCTCTCAAGGCGTGGGACTGGGCCAGTCCTTACGCGGCGGCCGCCGGAAAAGAAAGAGGCGCGCCGGCCGGCCGGCACGCCTCTGCTCACGATTGCGGGAATTGGTGCCCTCACAGCGTTTTCCAGCGAAGTGGATACCGGTTCGCGTGAAGAAAACGCGTCAAAACAAGAAGCTCTAGTGCGACTGCAATCCCGGCGATCCGGTCTCGGGATGGATCTCGGCCGCCATCATGCCCTTGGAGCCGGGCCCGAAGCGGACCAGGACATACTGGCCAGGCCTGAGTTCGGTCATGCCGAAGCGGCGCAGCGTCTCCATGTGCACGAAAATGTCGGGCGTGCCCTCACCGCAGGTCAGGAAGCCGAAGCCGCGCAGCCGGTTGAACCATTTGACCTGGGCCCGTTCCAGCCCGCTGGTCGGGGTGACCGTGACATGGGTGCGCGGCGGCAGCATCTGCGCCGGATGGATCGCTGTCGACTCGTCCATCGAGACGACGCGGAAGGCCTGGTAACCCTTGGCGCGCTGGATGCATTCGACGACGACGCGAGCGCCTTCATAAGCCGTCTGGAAGCCGTCACGCCTAAGCACGGTAACGTGCAGCAGGACGTCCGGCCAGCCATTGTCGGGAACGATGAAGCCGTAGCCTTTGGAGGCGTCGAACCATTTGATGACGCCATGGACCTCGACGAGATTGGCACCGGTCTCACCAAGCCCGCTGAATGGACTGAGCGCGCCCTCGCGGTCGGCACTGCCGTGTTCGCCCGGTGTCATTCGCCCGGGCGAAGGACCCTGTCCGGGAACTCCAAGCTTCTTGGACTCAAATCCGTCCGACGACCCCATAACCCCGGACCCCACACTGCCATGCAACCCGCCACATCGGCGGCGCTCGAATCACGCGTCTCAAGAGAATGTTCTCAATTCGACGCGACGCGAATCTTTCGACTCAAAAGATAACACTCCCGGTTGCGGCGCATAGACAAAAAAGAGATTCGCCGGAACCTATGAACAGCTTGCACAGCCGCGAATCAAATTGATGCCTCAATTGCCGACAAAGGGCCCGAGAGTCTCGCCGATGTCGTGGTGGATGACGAGATCGGCAATGTCGTCCTGATCCGTCGGTTCGCGATTGATGATCACCAAACGTGCACCGGCTCGCTTGGCCATCATCGGAAAGCCCGCGGCCGGCCAGACCACGAGCGAGGAACCGATCGCGATGAAGAGATCGCAGGCTTGCGACAGCGCGGTCGCGCGCTGCATCTCGTCGTCCGGCATCATCTGGCCGAAGGAGATCGTGGCGGTCTTCACCGGCTCGTTGCACGCAGTGCAGTTGGGCGCAGCGCCATCATCGTCGAAACGGCGCTTCACCCAGTCGAGCCGATAGGACTGCCCACATCCGACGCAACGCGCATAAGTGGTATTTCCGTGAAGTTCAATCACGTGCTCGGGCGCAAAGCCGGAGGCCTGGTGCAGATTGTCGATGTTCTGGGTGATGACGGCGGGAACCTTGCCGGCGCGGTAGAGCGAGGCCAGGGCGCGATGGCCGCGACCGGGCTTCGCTGCCGCGAAGACCTCCTCCATCGCGAAACGCCGGCGCCAGGATTCGTCCCGCGCCTCCTGGCTTGCAACGAACTCGTCGAACGGGATCGGACGGTTACGCGTCCAAATTCCACCCGGCGAGCGGAAGTCCGGAATGCCGCACTCGGTCGAGATGCCGGCGCCGGTGAACGGTACGATGACCCTGGCCTCGGCGATCATGTCGCCGAGGCGCTCGACGCCGCTCTGAAGATCCGATGCGATCAATCGCGCCTCCCGACTCGTTTTGCCTGACAGCAACATGCGCAAGCGGCAAGATCGTTGACGCTCTCATCAACCGCGAACGCAACGCGCTGGGCAATTTTTTCCGGCCTTCCCTTATCACAATCCTGCAATGCCGCCTCCCCATTGACGCCCCATTCAGGAGCACCAATGGATGTGTTGACGCGACTCAACGTGATTGCGGCGGCAGCGCTTGAGTTCGGAGGTGCACATACTCAGGTTCAGAGGGGATTTGACATGACCGAAGACGAAGAACGCAAGAGGCGTGAGCGCGATGAGATCGCCGCCCGTGTCGCCGCCTTCCGTGCCACGCAGGAAAAGTTCAAGCGCGAGCGCGAAGAATATTTCGTCTCGACGCTGGAGAACGCCCGCAAGGTCGAGCGGCCATCGCTCTGGCCGTAGCATCGTCGCGCAAGCAAGCGCGAAGCATGCGAATGAAAAAAGCCCGGAGCCTCGCTCCGGGCTTTTTCGCTATTGGTGGCGACTACCAATGGCGATAGTAGTGGCGGCGGTAGTACGGTCCGCCATAATAGGCGTAGGGACCCGGTCCGTAATAATAGCTCGGGCCGTAAGAATAGCCGTAGCCGGGACCGTAATAGCCATAGGGGTGGGAGGCGGCGACCGCGCCCGCGGTGATCGCGCCGGCGGCAAGGCCGAACGCGAGGCCCGGGCCGATGCCGCGGCCGCGCGCCTCAGCCGGCGCAGGCGCCGCGACTGCGGTCACGCCGACGGCCGCGATGGTGGCCAGAACTGGCAGTGTCTTCTTCATGATGTCCTCCTTCGCGTCTTGCGGAAGACAACCGCGAGGGCCTGCGATGGTTGCGCAACCGGCAGGAACCGACGCGGTCAAAAAGTCGATGCGACGGGAACGAAATCGCCGGATGCGGATTGATTTATCGAGTGCGGGAGCCTCCGCCATCCGGTAGAGGCAACAGCACGAAGACCCCGTCAGTATCTCCGCGATGCTGGCGGGGTTTTCCGTTTCACGGGAGCAAATGGCAGCAGACCACAATTGCTGCCAGCGGGGCGGACGATCGAGGAGGAAGATTTGCCGTTATCCGCTTTGCTGGCCCGTATTCGCAAATTGGTTCCCAGATCCGACGATCAGCATTACGACGAGATCGTCCGCAGCTTCGGTGTCGGCACGCTGCGCCCGCCGCCGACGCCGATGAGCGACCGCGAGCTGGCGCAGGCCATCGCCGAGTTCCTGAAGGAGCAGCCGTCGAGCGAATCCGTCGCGACCCTCGGCCGCCGGCTCGATCCCTCCTCTCCCGTTTGACTTTCTTTGCGGGAGCAAGGAACCAGGATTGCGCGCGGACGTTGAGTTCTTTCCCACGCTGAGCGGAGGCCCGACATGCCCGTCTGGCTCGAAGTTTTGCTCAACCTGGCCGGCTATGCCGGCTTCGTGGCGCTCGCCTCGCGCGGCGGCGTCTGCCCGCACGTGCCGGCCGACGATCGCAGCTACGGCGACGAGCGCTAAAGCATGATCCGGAAAAGTGCGAAGCGGTTTTCCGGAAGAATCATGCGTAGACAACAACCCAAAGCGCGATGGCGATGGGTCCAAATCTCATCGCGGTCTAATTGGCGCGAGCCGCTTGGCCTGCCGTGCGCACCAGCCGGTCGGCCTTCACCGCAACGCGCGTGTCCTCGGCCTGCGGCCGCAGCGAGAAGCTGATCACCACGAAAGCGAGACAGAACAGCGTGCCGACGATGGCGACGCGCCGGTAGGTGTGCCGGTCACCTTGGTAAAAAGATGGCTCTGAAAAAGGCGTCATGGCAAAATTGCTTCTTGGCAAAGTCGTTTCTTGATCTTGTCTTTGCCGGACACCTACCCCAACCCGCAGCAAGCGCAACGCGATTGGGCTTTTAACCTAACCGAATAGGGTTATCGGCATCCGTGCAAGCTGTCGTTAGGCAGACCGGAGACTGCAGCTTTGTCGCAATGAGCGGCGAAAAGACCGAGCGGCTTCGTTCCAGCTTCGACTCCCTTTCGTTCTAGAGGAACGAATCGGAATCGCAGAAATCGGCGCGGAGCAGTTCTTAACAAATGGTGCGCCACGATCCGATCACGTCTCATCGGTCGAGGTCGATTCCGGCCGCGGGCACTTGCGATTCCGACGGTCTACCTTTTGCGCAACGCCGGCAGGCGCACTTGTTCTGCGTCCGACTCCATTTCGTTCTCGAAGAACGAATCGGAGTCGCGAAAATGAATGCGGACCGATTCCTAACGATCGATGAAAGCGCGCGCCCTCACACCGTCGGCGGCAGCACTCCTCGCCGACAACTCTGCGGCGACAAACAAGCGCGAGCCGTCAGAACGAGGCCGCGCTTGTGCGTTGCCGCGTGTCGTCGACGATAGATCAAGCCGCCCGCTTTGGCTTGTCCCTCGAGAAGCATTCGAGGATCTGGATGCGGAGCTCTTCTGCGGCAGGGCCTTCGAGCTTCCTGAGCTCGTTCCACAGCCTGATCACTTCACGCTGTTTTTCGACGGTCATGAGCACCTCCCAATGGGTCCACCAGGACGGCTCACACTAGAACAAAATGAGAACAGAAAGTCCAGCCCTCGGGAGAGATTTTCGCGCTGAACCTTTTCGGCGCGACAAGGACCCATGGAGGCTGGGGATTTCAGCGCCCAGTCACACGGCAGCGCCGCCTGACGAACATACTCCGTCATCGCAGCGCTGTTGCTTTTTGGAATTTCAACCTTAAGTTACGGCTATGGCTGACGGCCAGGCGCTGAAATCCCAAAGCCGTCAGTGGGAAGAGCCTCGCGCGAAAGCGCGGGGTTTTTTCTTGCGAAGCCGGTGATTTGATAAGGCGCGCCCGGACAGGGCGAGCGCCGCGCGCTATGGTTTGTCCTGATCGTCGTGGCGGTGTTCGGCCGTCGCCGAGCACCACCTCATCTTCAGCCATTGATCGTTGCGCCGTCACGAAAGAGCCCGCCGCAACGACATCGCCGGCGGCTCAGACGGCGTCCTTCGCCACCTTCAACGGCGAGGCCTTGACCGATTTGCTCGCGGGCTTCGCCGCAAACTGCATCGGCTCCTTGGTGAAGGGATTGATGCCCATGCGGGCCTCCGTCGCCGGCTTGTTCACCACCGACATCTTCACGAAGCCGGGAATGACGAACTCGCCGGACTCGTTGAGCTCCTTGTAGCCGACCGTCGCCATGTACTCGATCACCGACTTCACGTCGTTCTTCGAAAGCTGCGTGCCCTCGGCAATTGCATCGATCAATTGGGTCTTCGTCATCTTCGCCATGTCTGAATTCCTCTGAATGGGGGCGCGCGCAATTCCTGCTGGGGACGCGGCCGGACCGCGGGGGGCACGCTGCTGATTCATGCCAGAAGTCATGAAGTGATCGGGCTTAGAACCCATTGAGGCCGAAAACGCAAGCGCGGGTTCTCAGGGATGACCGGCCTCCTGTGAACGAAGCGGCCCACCTTCGTTTGAACATTCAGGGGCTGACGCGTCCTATGAGTGAAGTCCCTAAGCTTCACCCCATCAGAGAGCCTCGCTGTCCCCGGGCGGGATTTTCGCTGATCGAGACTCCAGTTGATCCCACCCGCCGTGTCACCTCCGCGTGAAACCTGTGGCTCCTAAGGGCGTTGTTGACACTTCAGTAACCTAACGCCGCCAAGCTCCAATCAGGTTCGTTGCGTTGGAGTATCCTCACAGTGCTGGATTTTAACGAGCTGCGTGAACTCGCAGCTGATGTTCGTATTTTTGTCGACGTCGCCGAAGACAAGGCCGAAGCGCTCAGAGCCGTTATCGCGGCTTACGACGTGGTGCTGGCGATCTTCCCTACTGAAGAGGGTATGGGCCTCCACGTCATCAAAGGCAGCGAGATACTGGACAGGATTGCACGATCGCGGACGCATGCGATGTACAGCCACACCGCGATCGCGGTTCCCGATCTTGCACATGCAGAAGCGCTCAAGCTTCTGACGGTCCCTGTCGATCAACGGATTGCGGCCTAGTCTCCTGCAAGGCTTGCTTGTCGGCCACGGCGCTCCGCAGCAGAGCAGCACGTGGTTTGCCTCGCCCCGACGGGCAGGGCTATCGCATATGACTCGTTGCGGCGGCCTGCGCGCACGCATCGTCCTTCGAGACGGCGCCTACGCGCCTCCTCGGGATAAGGCTAATCAGCGTGAACGCCCGTTGAAACTGCAGCCGCGCACGCCGTCACCGCAATTTCGAGCGGTGCAAATCGACGGCACGTCGGTGTCGAGCAAGAGCGTTGAACCTGCGACAAGCCTCGATGCGACGCACGAGCAACGATACGAGCGCGTTGCCCCTCACGGAATGTCCGCGGCCTTCCGGCCATCGCCGATCGAAACCGGCTTGTTCAGGAAATAGTCGCGGTTGCCTGTCGCCGCTTCCGCGTACTGGTCGATGGCCACAATGATGGCCTGGACGTGGGCATAGCACCACCCTTCCCGCGTCGCCTTGCGGCGAACATCCTCGAGCGCAGTCAGGAAGGGCGACAGCTCCCTCTCATCGTCGAACCATCGCCTGCTCACCATGTCCTCCCGCCGAGCACCCTGCCCTTGTTGTGATGCGGCTCCGCACCCTTCAGCGCGTCCCGCTGGGCGCAGAGACTTTCGACCTTCGCCTCCATCCGGGACAGCAGCGCTTCGGCCGAAGCCGTCCCGATGCCCGCCCGCTGCAGCGCGAGGATCTCCTTCCTCTGCTTGCCGATTTGGATGCGCATCCGTTCGATCTCCTGCCTGACAAGGTCCAGGTCCGGCATGTTCAGCCTCGCGATTTGAATATGGCTCAAAGAGAACAAAAAAGGAACGAAGAGTCGAGTCCGACGTTCTACGGACAAGGAGATTTGCGATGGCGGACAACACCCGGAAGGAACCGAAGGACTGGGTTTCCCGAGACGACCCGATGACGGGAGCCCAGGAATCTTATCTCAAGACCCTTGCCGAGCAGGCACACGAGAGCCCGCCCGCGGAGGAGCTGACCAAGGCCGAGGCCTCCGAGCTGATCGACAAGATGCGTCAAAAGGCCGGGCTGGAGCCGTGAGCCGTCCGATTGCGGGAACCCGGCTCCGTGCCTATGCAAACGAAATTGGGAATCGAGAATGCCTTATTTCGTTTGTGCCCGCGACGGAGCGGGCCAGATCATCTTGAAGAGAGACACCCGGGAAGCGGCCGAGAAGAAAGCCGCCGAGCTCCGCGACATGGGCTATTTCGAAGTCGAGGTCGTTGCAAAGGGTGACGAGGAGACGGCGTGAGGGAGTAGCGGATGTAGGCCGGGTTGTCGTGCATGACCCGCGCTCCGGCCTCAGCTGTTATCAAGGCCCAGCCAATCTGCCCCGCGGTGCCGCAAAAGCGCAGCAACCCGCAACCTTCCCGATCATTTGAAGCAGGGCTTCATGCTTCCCTCAACACCTTGAAGGCGCTGAGAATGACGAAAGCAGCCAGGCCGTAGGTCAGCGCATTCACGACCCAGCAAATGGCGATGCCGAGGAAGGTGGGTCCTCCGACCGCTCCCCAGAGAAAATATGCTGCGGTGATGCCCGGCCACTCCAGCCAAAGAAACGCGAAGTCGGTCAGCGGCTCCAGGACAAGGAACACCGCCGAGATGAGCGCCCCGATGGCCAATACGATGACGAGGTATGTCCTCACGGAGAGCATCACAGACCCAGCAGGCCGGCGATAACAGGAATGAGGAAGAAGGCGGCGATCCCGAGGAGCCCGCCCACGACAAAGCGTGCAGCGCGGCCATGAATCTTGGTATCGAGCCACGCACAGATGGCCACCGCAGCCTGTCTCAGCCAGCTACCCACGAGGGTTCTGACGAGATCGAACAGGAGCTCTGCAAAGAATGCGGCCATGGGGTTTGGTCGGCACCGCCGCTGGCGGGGTTCAAGTGCCGAGAGGATGACCATTTCAGTGCGTAGGGTAGAGCGAAGCGAAACCCATCGAGGGCCTTGCTGCGTGACGAAACATGATGGGTTTCGCAAGTGCTCTACCTACGAGCTGGTCACGGCCGTTGGCGCCAACGCCGGCTCCGGCGTGTTCTATCTCAGGACCAAGGGCGAGGTGGAGCGGGACATTCTCTCGCTCGATTTCGAGCACACGCATATTTTCCGCCCGTCGATGATCCTCGGCGCGCGCGACGAGGACCGCCCGCGTGAACGCCTCATCATAGCGATATGGGGCGTGCTCAATCCGCTGCTCGTTGGCCCGGCCGACCGGTATCGCGGACTCGCCGGGAACGACATCGCGCACGCCATCGCTAAAGCCGCGCGGCATCAAACGGAGAAGGTGCGAATCTATCATTGGAAAGAGATGGCGGCACTGCTTCGAACGTGATGCAGTCCGAACCGGCACCCTTCACGCACATTTACCCCCGCCCCCTGCCCCTCCTCTCCTTTTCCTGCTATTTCCTACCCCGCCGTCCCGGCCCAAGACAAAACCCTCCGTCCGTTCCAGGGAGCAACAACCATGCGATACCTCCACACCATGCTGCGCGTGCGCAATCTCGATGTCGCGCTGAAGTTTTACCAGGATGCGCTGGGCTTGAAGGAGGTGCGGCGGATCGAGAATGACAAGGGGCGGTTCACGCTGGTGTTCCTGTGCTCGGCGGACGATCTCGAAGGCTTAAAGAAGCAGCCGCAGACGCGCGGGGCGCCGCTGGTCGAGCTCACTTACAATTGGGACGAGGAAACGTATGGCGAGGATCGCTTCTTTGGCCATCTCGCTTATGAGGTCGACGACATCTACGCGACCTGCGAGAAGCTGATGAAGGCCGGCGTCACCATCAACCGTCCGCCGCGCGACGGCAACATGGCCTTCGTCCGCTCGCCGGACCTGCACTCGATCGAGCTGTTGCAGAAGGGCGAGCCAAAGCCGCCGCAGGAGCCGTGGCTATCGATGCCCAACACCGGTCACTGGTAGGTTTTGCACGCCGGAACAAGCGCTCGCGGCCCGCGTTCACCCTCCAATAGATGCGATTGGAGGAGGATGCGATGGCGAGAGGGCTGTTGCTGTGGATGCTTGGCGTGCCGATCCCGGTGATCATTCTGTTGTGGCTGTTCTTCGGCCGCTGAGCGAAAGGCTTGAACTTTGCAATGAGAGCTCCGCCGCGTGCGGAGCTTTTTGCATGAGGGGCGCGCGGCAATCGCGCATCGCTCCGATCACCGAATTCCGCTATCACCCGCAGCAAGCGACAATGGCGGGAGATGCTTTCATGCCTGACACCAAGCTGACGATCTGGGGCCGCGCCAATTCGGTCAACGTGCAGAAGGTGCTGTGGTGCCTCACCGAGCTCGGCCTCGCTTACGAGCGCATCGACGCCGGCATGCAATACGGCAAGACCCGCGAGGCAGATTATCTTGCGATGAACCCCAATGCGCGGATCCCGACGCTGGCCGAGGGCGACTTCGTGCTGTGGGAGTCCAATTCGATCATGCGCTATCTTTGCCTCGCGCATGGACGCGGCACGCCGATCTATCCGGAGGCGCCGAAGCAGCGCGCCTCGGTCGATCGCTGGCTCGACTGGACGCTGTCGACGGTGCAGCCGGTCGACCGCCCGGTGTTCTGGGGCATCGTGCGCACGGCGCCCGCCGAGCGCGACATGATCCAGGTGCAGCGCGATGCCGATGCCGCCGCCGAGGTCTGGGCCATCGCCGACCGCCTGCTCGCCACGCGCCGCTTCATCGAAGGCGATGCGTTCACCCTCGCAGATATCGCGATCGGGTCCTATGCGCGGCGCTGGCTCGGCGTCGAAGGCATCAGCCGGCCGGCGCAGCCGCACCTCACCCGCTGGCTCGCCGAGCTCGGCAAGCGGCCCGGATTTGCGCAATTCGTCGCACCGCCGATGTCGTGAGCGCCGGCGCGGCGTAAGCTGCGACGATCGCGCGAGGAATCGTCGTTCTAACGCGCTGCTCCGGCGTCACGGCAGCGCTTGACGGCTACTGTGCATGGGGTTGTTTTCGCAGTTTTTGTTTTAGGCCCCTAGCGCCAGCCGCGCTCGACCAGCAGCACGCAGATGATCAGCAGCAGCGTCACCGCGGCGGTGGCGAGCCGCGCGGGCCAGCCGAGGCCGCGGCCGACCCACCACAAGAGCGCGCAATACATCACCACGGGGACGATGATATCGAGCCGCACCAGATCCGCCGGCATGGGCCTTCAGCGCCGGATGGTGGTGTCGACGCTGATCGAGCCGCCGAGCTTGACGCAGGTCCCGGTGCCCTCGACCATGACGAAGCGCGGGCCGTAGGAAGCGCAGGAGCCTGCCTTCGCCTTCCCGGCCGTGCCATTCAGCGGCAGCGCCTTGCCACTCTCCTTGCCCGCCTGCGACCGCTCGGCAGGCGGCAGGCGCAGGCTCTCAGCCGCGGTCGCGGACGTGGCCAGCAACGAGATCAGCATGAGGAGCGGCGTGCGCATCGCCGCCTTGTAGCGCGGACCGGTGCCGCGCGCCATCGGGGCTGTCCGCGTCCGCGATCAGATGAACTTGACGCCGGCCGACTTGCCGCGGCGCCAGATCACCTGGCAGCTCCGCCCGGTGCGCGCGTCGCGGGCGAAGGCCATCCGGATCACGCCCGGAAGCTGGCTCGCGTCCTCGTCCAGCGTGATCTTGGCGCCCGTATCCGAAATATCCTGGACCAGGCAATGCCGCGCGGCGAAGCCGCCGTCGAGCGTGATCCAGGCGTGCCGGGACAGCAGCTTGCGCTCTGCGCGCTTCTTCGGCGGTGGCATTGGCGAAAAGTCTCCCCGTCCAGCGCTACGCAGGGAACCCTAAGAATCCGTTGAAATCGCCTCCGGATGATCCCGGGGCCGGCGCTGTCCACCGGAGCCAAAAGTCCGTTCCCGAACGGCTTGCCCGGGAGCGCAAAGGCCACTATACGTTCGCCCGCTGCAAGCCGCCGGGCATTGTTCGGTCGGCCAGCGGCCGTGCCGCGGCAAAGCGGCGGGGCCCTGCGTTTGCTCCCTTCGTCTATCGGTTAGGACGCCACCCTTTCACGGTGGAGAGAGCGGTTCGATTCCGCTAGGGAGCGCCAAAGGCGAGACACTGACCGCCGCGGCATGAACCTCTCCGCTTCCGACCAACTTCCGATCGGCCTCGGCCTGGCCTGAACGCAACCGCCCGGATTTCCGCGATGACGACGTTGTGACCTTACGCCGCGAGCTGTCGCGCGACTCTCGCCCGCGCATTTACCGGAAATTTACCCCTTGCTCATGTGTGCCGGTATCATTTGCTTAGAGTTTGATCGCTACCGTGGAACTACGGAAATCACCCAAAACCCCGGTCGGCGTTCATGTCTGTTGCAGAGTTCCTCAGGCAGCGTGCAGTGGAAGTCACGGTGAACGGCAGCTACTCGCTGCCGCGCTGGTATGATTGCGAGGGCAAGCTCCGCAGCTTCGCCTGCCGGACCAAGCGCGTCTCGCCCTTCCGCATGATCGTGGACGTGCCTGTGGTCGGCAAGGTCGGCGAGCGCGTGACCTCCTACTTCCAGGATTTCGGTGAATTCCAGTGCACCATCAGCGCGACGCTGAAGGCGGGCTTCCTGATGGAGCTCGAGATGACGCGGGCGCGGCGCGCCTGGATGTCGGAAAAGCTGACCTGGCTGGAGAAGAAGCAGAAGGACGCTACCGTTCAGGAGTTGCGGCGTGACGCGCGTTTCGTTCCGCAGGTCTCGCACACGTTCCTGACGCTTGCCGATGGCAGCACCCATCCGTGCTTCATCATCGACGTCTCGACGGCCGGCGTCGCGATCTCCTCGGAGTACGATCCGCCGATCGGAACCCCGCTCGCGGTCGGCGCCTGCGTCGGCCGGGTGATCCGCAAATTCGACCATGGCTTTGCGGTCAAATTCACCGAAAAGCAGAACCGGGACGACCTCGTCCGCCTGGTCGTGCGCACGCCGTTGCTGAAGTCGGCCTAACCCTCCGCCTCGCCCGCCCTATAGCGGCCTCAATGCCGGATCAGCTTTCGAGGTCCGCGCCTCGGGCCGGACGTCATTTTGCAGACTTGCGATCGGGGGACCGAATGGCAGTCGACAAGATCACCGTTGATAAGATCAAAGTTGGCAAGATCACCTGGGACAGGGTCGGCCGGGTCACCGAGCCCGGACGCTACATGTACACGTTCGGCTGGCTCACCATCACCGCCGGCGATCTCGAGATCTGGAAGCGATACCCGAAGGCCGCGTTCACGCTGCTGGCGCAGCATTCCGAGTCAGACGAGTCCGTCGGCGAGGAATTCCATCTGGGCGCCTTCGACGTCGCACCCGACGCGCCGACTCCGATCACCACGCACTGAGCCGGAAAAGCGCGGGCCGTCGCGGGCACGCCGGATCGCCGCCCCGCTCCGCCGGCGCACAACGAAGCGGGGCTAAGGCCGCGCCCGCTCGCGGATCCGCCACCGGGACAGGTGCGCCGTGAATCGAAGAACCCTGCGCACTTCCTTGATCTGGCTTGCCAATCTCGATCCCATATCCGGCGCGCGGTCGTTGCCATGGATGACGAGCATTTTTTGTCATCCGATTGATTGCGCTTGTATTCTACTTCTTGATCCGCGGCGTGGATGAACGGAAGCTGTCCCGCGCGTTAAGCGAGCCGACAGCAGGCGCATGACACATGGTCGCATCGGTGAACGTAGATAAGCGGATCAAGGGAACCTATTTTCGGCGCCGATGTACCTGATTGAAGCGCTACCCACCGTCATTGGAACTGCCGCCATCGCCCCGGCGCTGCTGATGCTGTGGCTTGTCATTGCCGCCGAAGAGCGCCCAGGCCCGCCGGCCCAGGTCTGGACTGCCTTCCTGCTCGGCGCGGCCAGCGTTTCGCTGCTGGGTCTCGCCCGCGCCCCCTTCGCCAGGATGGTTGCCGCCCCCGACGACCCCTGGGCGGCGCTGGCCATGCATTCGATCTTCGGCGTCGCGCTGCCTGAGGAGGCCGTCAAGGTGATCGCCATCGTGCTGGTCTCCTCGACCAAGCGGCGGACCTTTGCCAATCCGATGGACACCGTGGTCTATGGCGCCGCGGTCGGCCTCGGCTTCGCCGCCTACGAGAACCTCGCCTATCTGGTCCAGCATGCGGAGATGTGGCGCTCGCTGGCCGCCCTGCGCAGCGTGCTCACCGTGCCATTCCACGGCGCGCTCGGCATCATTGCCGGCGCTTACCTGACGATCGCGCGCGCCGGCACGGCACTCGGCGCGAACCGTCACCATCGCGATTGGGCCCGTCTTTCCAGCCGGCTATTGATCTTCGCCGGCCCGCTCGCACTGCATTCGGCCTTCGACTTCCCGCTGCTGACGCTCCAGCGCATGCCCGATCTCGATCCAACGCTCCGGATGTGGCTGGGTGCCGCGAGCCTCTTGATCGGCTTCAGCTCGATTGCCTTCGCCATCCGCCTGGTCCGGCGCGTCGCGCGCCACCATGCGCCGCGGACCGACGTGGCGCGCGAGCGGCTCAGCCAGTTGCGGCGAATGTGGGCGTTGCTGCTTGCCGGCGGCGGCATCGGCTTTCTCGGGCTCGCCTTCGTGCTGACCTCGATCCATCACTGGCTGATCAATCCCGAGCGCAACCTGACGCTGGCCCTGATCCCGATTGGTTTCGTCTCGATCCTGCTCGGCCTCGCGCTTCTGATTGTCACAACGGCGATCTACATTCTCGGCCGCAACCGCATCCGCACCAGCGCGGAAGGTTTTTCCTCGGCGCCCGGCGGTGGCTGAGGCGCGGGATGGCAAGCGCGGTGCGCACCTATTAGACTGAGCCGCATGGACGGCGTACGAGATCGAGGCCATCATGACATCGCCTGAGGAGTTTTCACGCCTGCAATCCGCGATGAGCCAGGCGGTCAAGACGCATTGGAAGGCCTTCCTGTTCGAAGGCATCCTGCTTGTGGTTCTCGGCGTTGCCGCATTGATCCTCCCTCCGCTCGCGAGTCTGGCGACCGCGATCTTCCTCGGCTGGATGTTCCTGATCGGCGGTATCGGCGGACTGATCGCGACCTATTGGGCGCGTAGCACGCCAGGCTTCTGGTGGTCGCTGATCTCTGCCGCGCTGGCCGTGCTCACCGGCATCCTGCTGCTGGCCCGGCCGATGCAGGCCGTGCTGACGCTGACCATCGTGCTCGGCGCCTATTTCCTCGCCGAGGGCGTCGCCACCATCATGTATGCACTGGAGCACCGCCGCGAGTTGAGCAGCCGCTGGTCGTGGCTCCTGATCTCGGGCCTCGTCGACATCGCGATCTCGTTCCTGGTGATCACGGGCCTGCCGAGCTCGGCGGAATGGGCGATCGGCATCCTCGTCGGTATCAACCTGCTGTTCGGCGGCGCCACCCTGATCGGCATGGCGCTGGCGGCGCGCAAGAGCAACACCTGAGACGCCTCATCGCGCCCTGCATCGTTTGGGGGGGTGACAACCCGGCGGCGGCACGCTATATCGCCTGCCATGATCACCGTCGCCACCAGCTATTTTTGGTACTTTAGCTACGACAGCTCGCTGGCGGCGGGAGGATCGCGCTCAATCTGACACATTGCAGCAAACGTCCGAACAAGCCGCCAGACCTGGCGGCTTTTTTATTGGCCGGCAGGTTTCCAAAACAGACAGGAGCCCGCCGTGCTGAGCACGACCGACGATCTTCGCATCCGTGAACTGAAAGAGCTGAGCACGCCGGACGAGGTGATGCGGGAGGTCCCGCGTACGCTCACCGCAACACGCGTGGTGATGGCCGCCCGCAACGCCGTCCACGCCATCCTCACCGGCCAGGACGACCGCCTGCTGGTCGTGGTCGGCCCCTGCTCGGTGCACGATCCCAAGGCCGCGCTCGACTACGCCGAGCGCCTGACGAAGCTGCGCGAGGACCTCGCCGACCAGCTCGAGATCGTGATGCGGGTCTATTTCGAGAAACCGCGCACAACCGTCGGCTGGAAGGGCCTGATCAACGACCCCGATCTCGACGGCAGCTTCGACATCAACAAGGGCCTGCGGCTGGCGCGCAACGTGCTGTCGGCGGTGAACAATCTCGGCCTGCCCGCGGGCACAGAATTCCTTGATATGACGACGCCGCAATACATCGCAGACCTCGTGTCCTGGGCCGCGATCGGCGCGCGCACGACCGAGAGCCAGATCCACCGCGAGCTGGCCTCGGGGCTGTCCTGCCCGGTCGGCTTCAAGAACGGCACCGACGGCAATGTGCGGATCGCGGCGGACGCTGTGAAATCGGCCTCGCATCCGCATCACTTCATGGCGGTGACGAAGCTCGGCCGTTCGGCGATCGCCTCGACCGCCGGCAACGAGGATTGCCACATCATCCTGCGCGGCGGCAGCAAGCCGAATTACGACGCGGCAAGCGTTGCGGCCGCCTGCAATGAATTGACCAAATCCGGCGTCGCGCCGCTCGTGATGGTCGATGCGAGCCATGCCAATTCGAGCAAGAAGCCGGAGAACCAGCCGCTGGTGATGGCCGACATCGCCCGCCAGATCTCCGGCGGCGAGAACCGCATCATGGGCGTGATGATCGAGAGCAACCTCGTTGCCGGTCGTCAGGACGTGATGCCGGACAAGCCGCTCACCTACGGCCAGAGCGTCACCGACGGCTGCATCGACTGGCCGACCACGGCAACCGTGCTCGAGCAGCTCGCCGACGCGGTCGAGATCCGCCGCAACACCCGGCGCGCTGGGCTGCACGAGCGGTCGGCTTAGCCCGTGACCAGGCGAAGTGTCGGTCGCTAGCTCCCCGTTCCTCACCTCTCCCCGGCGGGGAGAGGTGAAAGCCTCAGCAGCCGCGGCAGATGCTCTTGATCTTACGATCGAGCTCCGCGTCTTCCTTGTTCGCGGGGGTGTTCGGGTTGCTCAGATTCTTTTCGCTCGGCACATCGGCCGCGCGCGGCTGGCGGTGGCCGACAGGCGCCGGCAACACTGTTCCAGGGATCGCGCCGCCGGATGTCGATCCCTTGGAGCCGCCGGTCTGTGCAACCGCAGCGCCGCCGAGCAAGATCACGAGCGATGCTGCCAGCATGATCTTTTTCATGTCCGCTTCTCCATTCTCAAACCGGCTCGCATTTCAGCCCGCTCATGTTTCGGGCGGATAGAGATGAACGTCGCCGCAATAATCCACGATACGATAGCGCGTTTCGGCTCCCGCTTCACGCGCATCGTCTGCGATATTTTGTGCCACTGACACATAACTCGGTCCGACCGGCGATTTGCCGGCGCCGCCGGGAATATCGATGACATAGTCAGGCTGACACAGCCCCGACACCCGCCCGCGCAACTGCCGCATCAAATCCTGTCCCTCGGCCAGCGTCGTTCGCAAATGCACGGTGCCGGGCGCGAGATCACCGTGGTGCAGGTAATAGGGCTTGATCCGGCATTCGACAAAAGCTCGCATCAAATCCGACAGAGCGGCGATGTTGTCATTGACGCCGCGCAAAAGCACGGACTGGCTCACCATGGGAATGCCGGCGTCGACGAGACGCGCGCAGGCCGCGCGCGCCGTTCCGGTCAGCTCCCGCGCATGGTTGGAATGCAGCGCGACCCAGGTGGTGGCTCCCTCGACCTTCAGTGCCGCAACCATCTCCTCGCTGACGCGCGCGGGTTCGGCCACGGGCACGCGGGTATGAAGACGGATGATCTTGACGTGATCGATTGCCGCGAGGTCGGTCATGATCTCGCTCATACGCCGCGGCGACAGCATCAAGGGGTCGCCGCCGGTCAGGATCACCTCCCAGATATCGCCATGCGAGCGGATGTAGTCGATCGCCGCGCGATAGGCGCTGTCCGACAGCGCATTCTCCTTGCCGGGCCCCACCATCTCGCGGCGGAAGCAGAACCGGCAATAGACCGCGCAGACGTGAACGAGCTTGAACAACACGCGGTCGGGATAGCGGTGCACGATCCCGGGAACCGGCGAATGCGGATGGTCGCCGATCGGATCGGCGTTCTCGCCCGGCTGCACCTCCAACTCGGCCGCGGTCGGAATGAACTGCCGCGCGATGGGATCGTCGGCATCCGTCGTGTCCATCAACTCGACCAGATCGGGCGTGATCGCCACGGCATAGCGCGCGGCGACGCGCTCGAGCGCCGGTAGCGCCGCTGCGGGGGCCAGGCCTTCGGCCACCAGCTCGGCAGGCTCGCGCAGAGTGCGTGCAAGATTGGTCTTCGTCATCTCTCATCCGCAGGCGGTGTCCACACCACCTGATCAATTCGTGTTGCGCCGCTCGCCAGCATGACCAGCCGGTCGAAGCC
This sequence comes from Bradyrhizobium sp. USDA 4354, assembly GCF_054060315.1. Classification (NCBI taxonomy): domain Bacteria; kingdom Pseudomonadati; phylum Pseudomonadota; class Alphaproteobacteria; order Hyphomicrobiales; family Nitrobacteraceae; genus Bradyrhizobium; species Bradyrhizobium sp. USDA 4354. The sequence continues at coordinate 5,667,997 of NZ_JBSSDC010000001.1, forward strand.
GAGCGCCACACCGCTCGCCTCCGGCATTGCGGCAACTGCGGCCAGAAAATCCTCGTCGAGCGGATAGGCTTCGCCGTAGCGGCGCTGTTTCTCCGTCATCGATTCCGTGAAGCGCTTTCGCTGCTCTTCGGCATCGGTCAGTTCTCCGAAGCCGTTGGCGAGCTCGACGCCGCACGCATAGACCTCGAACCGTTCGGCGACCCTGAGATCGTCAGCCTTCACCCGCGCCAGCGCCGCCTCTGGAGATGGGTATTCAAACAGGATGGTCAAACGCCCCTGCCCCAGACGCGGCTCGACATGCTCAACCAGGACCTTGCTGAAGATGTCGGACCAGGTGTCGTCGTCGGCCACGCGCACCTTGCCGCGCGCGGCCTCGGCGAGCGCCGCACGGTTACCCTCGCCGTCCGAAATTGTCGACAGCAGGTCGATGCCGGCGAAGCGTTCGAAAGCCCCCGCCACCGTCAGGAGTTCCGGCTCGGCGAAGGGATCGGCGGTCCGGCCGCGGAAGGAGAAGGTCCCGATCCCGGTCGCCTGCGCCGCACGGGCGATCACGACGACGCAATCGGCCATGATGGCATCATAGGCGGCGCCCGCCCGGTACCATTCCAGCATGGTGAATTCGGGCAGATGCAGGTCGCCGCGCTCCCGGTCCCGGAACACCCGGGCGAACTCGAAAATCCGCGTCTCGCCTGCCGCCAGCAGCTTCTTGCAGGCAAATTCCGGCGAGGTCCGCAGATATCGGCTGGCCCGGCTGCCGTCGGGCCGCATGATCTCGGTCCGGGGCGCGTGCAGATGAGTCTCATTGCCGGGGGAGACCTGCAGGACCGAAGTTTCGACCTCCATGAAGCCCTGTTCGGCGAAAAAGCCCCGCAAAGCTCCGGTCACGGCGCCCCTGGCCTGGAGGTACGGCCGCCGATCGAGGTACCGCGAGGGCGACCAGAACGGCGAGATCGGCTTGTCCCCAGCCATCAACCGACTGCCCCAGCCAGCAGCAAAGTGCTGGCATCCAACGGCAAAATCAGTATGTTGCGGCCCGAAACGGGCGCCGAGGTCCGATTTGAGGCCCCAAGTCCCCCATCGATTTGATCATGTCCTGGCCGGTGCCGGGCCAAGCAAGCAGGAAATACAGCTTTGAGAGTCATCGCCAGTTCTATTCGCAAGGGCAACGTGATCGAGCAAGACGGCAAGCTTTATGTCGTCGTGAGCGCCGAGAACATCCATCCCGGCAAGGGCACCCCGGTCAGCCAGATCGAAATGCGCCGAATCTCGGACGGGGTAAAGATCTCCGAACGCTACAAGACCACCGACCAGGTCGAAAAGGCCACGATCGAAGAGCGCAACTACACCTACCTCTATGAAGACGGCGATGGCTACCACTTCATGAACCCGGAGACCTACGATCAGGTCCAGGTCTCCAAGGACGTCGTCGGCGACGCCGCCGCGTATCTCCAGGAGAGCATGACCGTCAAGCTGTCCATGCACGACACCAACCCGGTGTCGATCGCGCTGCCGCAGCGCGTGACGCTCGAAGTGGTGGACACCGAGCCCGTGACCAAGGGCCAGACCGCCTCCTCCTCCTACAAGCCCGCGGTTCTCTCCAACGGCGTGCGCACCACCGTACCGCCGCACATCACGGTCGGCACCCGCGTCGTGGTGATGACCGAAGACGGCTCCTACGCCGAGCGCGCCAAGGACTGAGCGAGCAATCGAGGATCGGAACAGGTACCGCCGGGGGGCGAGGCATTGGGCAGGAAGAGTTTCCGCTTCGTCTCGCTTCTGCTGGCGTCGCTGTCGCTCCTCATTGCCGCACCGCTGGCCGCGGATGAATTCCGCAGCCCCTCGCTCACGGCCCTGCGCGTCGACTGGCGCGCAGCGCTAGACCAGCTCCGTATCGAGATCAACAGCCGCCCCCTGATTGCGGGCGACTTCATCTTCGCACCCCGCCGTTCGGTGCCGCGCTACGATCCGCGCGCGATGCCCGCACTGGTGCAGCTCAATGCGATCTCCTCGCGCTTCTTCACCGGCATTACCCGAAGTCGCGTGCCCGTGCTGCTGCCGTTCGACGCCGCCGCGTACCTCGAGACGCAGCGCAGCGGCGCGCCGGCGACGCTCGCGCTGTCGCGCTACCAGGCTGACTTCAATCCCGTCGACATGTTCGATGCCGGTCCTGCCGGCTACAGCGCGACCTTCTCGTTCGAGCCCGGCGCCGGCGAGGGCATGCCGAGCCGGGTGTTCGCAAGGCCCGTCGAGGTGCAGATCACGGGCTCGGCGCTCGTCTACGACATCGCCGATCCCGCCGGCGGCAAGGGCGAGCCAGTGAAGCCGCTCGCGGCAACCTACCCGGACCTGCGCAGGTTCATCCGGGAAGGCTATGTTCGCTACGCCTTCGCCCGTTTCGGCGTCGCCTATGTGGTGTCGATCCAGTGCCTCGACAGTGTCGCCAGGCCGCGGCGACTCGCCTGCAAGGAGGCCTATCCGGTTGCCGAGCGCTTCCTGAAGGCGTTGCGCGTCGCAGGCGGCCAGCGCATGAGGCCACTGACTGACATTGCCTCCAACATCATCGATCGCCCCGCGGCGCGTTCGCCGGATTTCAGCTACCGGCCAAGCGGTGACATCATCCCGAACACCGGCTACCGCAAGCAGGGCGGCCATCCCGACACAATGGCCTATGCCCAGATCCGCTTTCCGCTGGAGAAAGCGCCCGCCTTCGTGCGCTCGCAATCCTACGGCAAGCGCGACAAGAGCGAAGGTCCGACCACCTATCCCTGGCGCGACAATTTCTGCGAGTCGCGCAGTTTCGAGGTGTGGCAATGTGGCGGAGGCTATGGCCATCAGGGCGAGGACATCCGTGCCGCCGACTGCCCGCCGCCCGGCGAAGGCCGCGAGCCCTGCGATCCCAAACAGCGCGCCGTCGTCGCCGTGCGCGATGCGATCGTGATCCGCGCTGCCAAGGACCAGGCCGCGACGCTTCAAGTCAACAGCCGCACCGAGCACATCCGTTTCCGCTACATGCACATGAATCCGCAGGCGATGAATGCCGATGGCGTGCTCAATGGCCGCATCGTCACCGAAGGCGAGAAGATCGGCGTGATCTCGAACTATCTCGACCATCCCGCCGGCACGTCGATGCACCTGCATTTCGACGTCCAGGTGTTCACCCGCGACGGCTGGATCTGGGTCAGTCCCTACGTCACGCTAGTCTCTGCCTATGAACGCCTGATCCGCGCCCGCGGCCGCGAGGTCGGACCGGACATTGCGGGAGCCCCGCAGCCTGTGGCGCATGCGCTGCCCGAGGACGTGCTCAAGCCGGACCTGCGCGAGGGATCGAGCGGCGAGGACAATTGACGCTTGCTCGTTCCGATGCCGGGCGGTGCAAGAGCGTGTTGTCGCGCACACCACCGGCCCGAATGAAGAAGGGACAGGGTTGATGAGTGTCGGACTGATCGGTCTTCTCGACGATATCGCGGCGATTGCAAAGGTGGCAGCAGCCTCGCTCGACGATGTGGCGAGCCAGGCTGCCAAGGCGGGCACAAAGGCGGCTGGCGTGGTCATCGATGACGCGGCCGTCACGCCGAACTACGTCATCGGTTTCGCCTCGAAACGCGAACTGCCGATCGTCGGTAAGATCGCGGTCGGATCGCTGCGCAATAAATTGCTAATTCTGCTGCCCATTGCCCTGCTGCTCGGCTATTTCCTTCCCGCCGCGGTCACGCCGCTGCTCATGCTGGGCGGCGCCTTTCTCTGCTACGAGGGCGCCGAAAAGGTGCTCGAAGCCCTGATGCCGCATCGTGCGCACCACCATGAAGCTCAACTCCAGCCGATTGCGCTGAATGCCCGGTCGGTCGAGGACGAGAAGGTCGCGAGCGCTATCAAGACAGATTTCATCCTGTCCGCGGAAATCATGGCGATCACGCTGGCGGCCCTCCCGGCGGGCAGCATCTGGACTCAGGCGCTAGTGTTGGCGCTGGTCGGCCTCTTTATCACCGTTGGGGTCTATGGCGTGGTCGCCCTGATCGTGAAGGCGGACGATGTCGGCGTGGCCCTTGCGCGCTATGACGGCGCCTCTGTCATTGGCGGCGCGATCCGCTTGCTTGGACGCGCGCTCGTCCGCGGCATGCCGTTCTTCCTGGCGGTGCTGAGCACCATCGGCACCGCCGCCATGATCTGGGTCGGCGGCGGCATCATCCTGCACGGCATCGAAAAATACGGCCCGCCCGCGGTCGGCCACATGGTCCATGCCGCAACCGACGCTGCCGCACACGTCCTTCCATCCGTTGCCGGCATCATCGAATGGTCGGTCGAGGCAGCCATCTCGGGCGCACTTGGACTGCTTGTCGGAGCAATCGCGATTCCGGTCGTCGAGTACGGTCTCGCGCCGGCATGGAGAAGGCTGAGGCGATTGCGATCGGCCTGAACACGACCTTGGCGGATGACGACTGCGACCTACTCCAGGAACGTCGTCAGCTGCGCACCCTCATCCGCAACGAACACCGCGATCAACTCTGCGGGCTCGGTCGCACTGGCATTGGCCGAGACCAGATGCGTCGAGCCCGGCGGTTCGAAGAAGGACTGGCCGACGCCGAACGTCTCGACCGGGCCGCCGCCGAGCTGCGAGCGGATCTCGCCTTTCGTAATGTAGGCGGTGACAGAGCCCGCGTGACGATGCGGCCGCGAAAACCCGCCCGGACCGTAAGACACGCGCACGATGGTCACGCGCTTGCCCGGAACGTTCGGCAGCGCGTAGGAGCCGATCGGCTCGACCTTGTCGAGCGGCGAGCTCTCCGCCGCCGTGGCACAGAGCGGGGTCAGCACGCCTGAGACGGCATCCATCATCACCGGCAGCGTTTTGCCGATCGCAAGCGCGCAGGCGAATCCTGCGACGACGGCGAGCACCGTCGAACGTGATGGCGCCGGGCGCTGTACAGCAGAAAGACTCATGGCTGTCATCGTGATCTCCCCTTGTCTCCATCAGGATGCAGCGGCAGGCGCTGCATCCGGCCGCTTTGCAGGCGTCCAGCGAAACGCCGCGCCAAAGCGGTTCCAGACGTTGATCGAGGCAACCGCTGACGTCAGGTACGTCAGTTCAGTCTCGGAGAATTCGCCAGACGCTTCCGCGTAGACCTCCTCGCTGACGCCATCGGGCAGACAGGTCAGCGCCTCGGCCCAGGCCAGGGCGGCTCGCTCGCGCGGCGAAAAGATCGGCGCCTCGCGCCAGACCGCGACCAGATGGAGCTTGTCGACGGGGACGCCAATCCGTTCCGACAGCAGGACATGGTGCTGCACGCAGAAAGCACAGCCGTTGATCTGCGAGGCGCGCAGCTTGACCAGCTCGAGCAGCTGCTTGTCGAGGCCGGCCTTGGCCGCAAGCTGGCCGAGCGCTAGCACTAGATCATACGCATCGGGCGCGATCCGCTTGAAATCTTCATATTCGCTGCGGGCGTGAGACATTGCCGTTCACCTCGCCTTATTATAAGAATACGTACATCTTATAAGAGCTCTTATATGGCGCGCAAGACGAATGACGTCACGAGATCGCAATCGAGACGAAAGGCAGTTGAAAGCGGCGCCGTGCATGTTCCCGCGCCCGGCGAAGGCAAACGCGGCGAGCAAGGCTATCTCGGCTATCTTCTGCGCCAGGCCCACGCCGCGGTCCGGCTGAAGATGGAGCGCACCCTTGCCGATCTCGGCGTGACCTCACCGCAATTCGCGGTACTGACCATGCTCAACGCCTATCCGGGCCTTTCGGGGGCCGATGTCGCCCGCCTTACCTTCCTGACCCCCCAGACCGTCGGCGTCATCATCCGCAATCTCGAACGCGACGGCGCAATTGCGATGACGCCCCATCCGGTCCACGGCCGCATTCAGCAGTGGACGCTGACACCGCGCGGCGCGACTCTTTTGAATGCGTGCCGACAGCGCGTGCTCGAATTGGAGAAGCGCCTCGCTCGGGGTTTGGATGTCAAGGCGGAAACTGCGATCCGCCGCTGGCTCGCCGGTATCGCGGCCGAGTTGCAGGAGGGCTAGGCGGTCCTCGCGCCCAAAGGATGCTACCCGCTCTTCAACGCCTTCTTGACCTCGCCGTCCGGCCAGGTCTCGTCGGCCGCGATCACCCGCACACGGCTTTGGTCGGCGGTATTCACCAGCACATGCGAACTCATCCGCTCACCGCTCTGCTCGAGACGCAAATCGGTGTCGGGCTTCCAGCTCAGCGTGGTCGCGAGGTCGCCGGGAAAGATCTTCCATTGCGATCCGTCGTCGAGTTCGACGACATGGCTTTCCGCATGCGTGCGTATCTTCATTCCACCCCTAAATTTCGATGAACAGACTGCATACCGAAGGCAGGCCTCGGCCCGCGGCCGAATCTTTCCCTCCTTACTGGCGTGGAGGGAATGCGGGAGTGCGACACTTGTTCCGGTGGGAACGGGCCCGCGCAACCAGGCAGAATTCACGCATCATTGCTGTTCCAGGAACCGACTCACACGGGCCATGTTTCCGGCTAGAATGTGCCCATGAAGCACTCTGATTCCTCGCCCCGACACACCCGCCGCGCCCTGCTCCAGTCAACGCTAGCTGCAGCCGCTTTGCTGGCGCTCCCGACGCGCGTCCTCGCCGCGCCTGCCGGGTTCGACGAATGGCGCGAGAGCTTTCGCGCACGCGCGACGTCCAAGGGAATCTCGGCTGCAACATGGCAGCGCGCGATGGGCCGGGTCGAGCCGGACATGAGCGTGTTCAAGCAGATGCGCAATCAGCCCGAATTCCACGAGCAGGTCTGGCAATACATCAACCGCCGCGTCTCCGACTGGCGCATCATCAACGGCAAGATCGCGCTGAAGAACAACGAGGCTTTGCTCGCCCGCATCGAGCGCGATTTCGGCGTCGAGCGCGGCACGCTGCTGGCGCTGTGGGGCGTCGAGTCCGCATATGGCGATCCCCTGGTGCAGCAGAACCACATGAGGCCGGTGTTTCCCTCGCTCGCCGCGCTCGCCTGGAACGAGCCGCGGCGCAAGGCCTACTGGGAGACCGAGTTGATCAACGCGCTGCGTATCGTCGACAAGGGCTGGAGCACGCCGGAGGAGATGCGGGGATCCTGGGCCGGCGCGATGGGGCATTCGCAATGGATGCCGGAGGTCTGGCTCAATGTCGGCATCGACTATGACGGTGACGGCAAGGTCTCGCCGTTCGGCAAACCCGACGATGCGTTGGGCTCGACCGCAAAATATCTCGTCAATCGCGGCAAGTGGCGCCGCGGCGAGCATTGGGGCTACGAGGTGCGGGCGCCCGGCAACATGAGCGGCAGCCGCACCTATGCGGCGTGGCAGGCGGCCGGCGTCACCCGCGCCGACGGCCAGCCGTTTCCACAGCCGAACGCATCGGCGCAGCTGTGGACGCCCGTTGCGGGTGGGCCGACCTTCCTGCTCGGACCGAATTTCTATTCGGTGAAGAGCTACAACCCCTCGATGAACTATGCGCTGGCGATCTGCCATCTCGGCGACCGCTGTCTGGGAGCACCGCCCTTCATCCAACCCTTCCCCGGCTCCGAGCGTGCACTGACGCTGGCCGAGGTGCAGGAGATGCAGACGCGGCTCACCAAGGCCGGCTTCGACACCGGCGGGACCGACGGCCGCGTCGGCAACGACACGATGAAGGCGGTCAAGGATTTTCAGCAGCGCGCCGGCATCACGCCGGCGGACGGCTACGGCGGGCTGAAGGTGCTGGCGAAGCTGCGGCAGGGGTCGTAGGAGCCGTCATTCCGGGGCGCGCGAAGCGCGAGCCCGGAATCCATCGAGCAGCAGGCGACGCAGAAAAATGGATTCCGGGGGCGCGCCCCGGAATGACGGCTGAGCTTCAATGCCTGTACTGCGGCTCTTCCGCATCGAGCTGGCGGCGGATCGCGGCAAGATGCAGCCGCGCGGATTCGGAGTCGCCCTCACGCATCTGCCTGTAGGTCTCGGCCGCAACGGCGGGATCAACTGGCAGCACTTTCCGGCCCGTCGACATCGCCAGCACCTGCACCTCGGCGGCGCGTTCGAGGTAATAGAGATCGTCCCAGGCTTCCGCGATGGTCGGGGCCAGCACCATGACGCCGTGATGCTTCATGAAGACGATGTCGGCAGCGCCGACGCTGGAGGCGATGCGCGCACCCTCGCGGTTGTCGAGCGCGAGGCCGTTGTAGTCGCGATCTACCGCGGTCCGGCCGTAGAATTTCAGCGCGGTCTGGCCGGCCCAGATCAGGGGATCGCCCTCCGTCATCGACAGCGCGGTGGCATAGGGCATGTGGGTGTGGAAGGCGACCTTGGCGCGCGGCAGGCGCTTGTGCATCTCGGCGTGGATGTAGAAGGCGGTCGCCTCCGGCACGCCCTCGCCGTCGAGCACGTTGCCGTGGAAATCGCAGATCAGGAGCTTTGACGCAGTCAGTTCGCGGAAAGCGTAGCCATAAGGGTTGACGAGGAAGAGATCGTCGTGGCCAGGCACCACGGCCGAGAAGTGGTTGCAGATGCCTTCCTCAAAACCATTGCGCGCGGCCATGCGGAAGCAGGCGGCGAGATCCTCGCGCGCGGTGCGGATCGCGTCGCTGGCGAGGTCCGGCCGGTTGGAACGGAATGGCGCTGGCGCGGGTGAGGAAGCATGAAGGCTGTGCGCCATGGCGAAGGACACCTCTGTCGGTCGGGAGCTGCCCCGTGTTGTACAGGGACTGCGCCTGCGCGTCAGCCCCTGCGACCGCCACCCTGCCCTGCGCGGCTCAGGCCCGCCGCGGCACGCCGCCCGCATTCATGCCGCCGTCGATGACGAGCTCGCTGCCGGTGACATAGCGCGAGGCATCAGAGGCGAGGTAGAGTACGCCGGAGGCGATCTCCGCGGCCTGGCCGGCGCGGCCCAATGGGGTAACGACACGGGCGCGCTCCTCCGGATCGATCGGGGCGTTCTGGCCGGCACCGGTCGCCCCCGTCGGGATCTTGCCCCAGATCGGGGTATCGATGATGCCGGGATGAACCGAGTTGACGCGGATGCCGTCGCCCGCCGCCGCGCACTCCATCGCGATCGACTTGGCGAACAGCCGCACGCCGCCCTTGGTCGCCGAATAGGCCGACAATCCGGGCGATCCGCGCAGGCCCGCCAGCGAGGACATCATGATGATCGAGCCGCCGCCGGTCTTGCGCATCAAGGGCAGGCAATGCTTCACCGAGAGGAACACACCGTCGAGATTGATCGCATTCTGCTTGCGCCAGTCAGCGAGTGTCATGTCGACGATCGATGGCACGGCGATGCCGATGCCGGCGTTGGAGACGAGCACGTCGAGCCGGCCGTAGCGCTTGCCGATCTCGGTGACGATCTCAATCCAGCGCTCCTCGCTGGTGACATCCTGCTCCAGGAAGATCGCCTTGCCGCCGGCTTTTGTGACGCGATTGGCGAGCTCGGGCCCGCGCAGCTCGTCGATGTCGGTGATGACAACGGTCGCACCCTCGCGCGCGAACAGCGCGACGATGGCCTCGCCAATGCCGGAAGCGCCGCCCGTCACCAGCGCGACCTTGCCCTCAACCTGCCCTGCCATGTGTTCACTCCCTTTCTTTTTGTTGTTCGAGGGCCGTTGTTATCTAATCACGGATGGCCCCTGATCCGGTAGCGCGACGTCGACGACGCGGAATTGCACGCGCTCGGCGCCCTGGTAGCGATCGACCGAGAGCGAGCCCGCGACATGCATCTGCTGACCGCGATTGGCGAGCAGCGCATTGCCGAGCTTCTGGCCGACCGAACGGAACGCAATGCCGTTGACGATGGCGCCGTCGCCCGCCTTGAAGCGCAGGCGCAGATGCGCCTGGCCGACCTCGTCGGCGAACACGAGCTGGTGCGCCGGCAGCGCCAGCACGGGCTCCGGATTGCCGCTGCCGAAGGGCCCGGCACGGTTGAGCGTCATCGCCAGCTCCGGCGTCACCGCACGTGCGGAGACCGCGCCGTCGATATAGAGCTCGTTGACGTGGCGCGCTTCGGCGACGTCGCGTGCCAGCGCCTGTTCGAGATAGGCGCGGAATTCGGCAAGCTTCTCTTTGCGCAGCGTCACGCCCGCAGCCATCGCGTGGCCGCCGCCTTTCATCAAGATACCATCGGCGACCGCCTGCCGCACCGCCTTGCCGAGATCGACGCCGGCGATCGAGCGGCCCGAGCCGGTGCCGATACCGCCTGGCTCCAGCGCGATGGCGAAGGCCGGCCGCGAAAACTTCTCCTTCAGGCGCGAAGCAACCAGGCCGACCACGCCCGGATGCCAGCCTTCCGAGGCCGTGACGATGACGCCGAGCTTGTCCTCGAGCCCGATCGATGCGAGCGCCTCGGCTTCGGCCTGCGCTTCGGCCGCCTGCTCGATGACGCGGCGTTCGCTGTTGAGACGATCAAGCTCGGCGGCGATCCGCGCCGCCTCGACGCTATCGCCCTCCAGGAGCAGCCGCACGCCGAGATCGGCGCGGCCGATGCGGCCGCCGGCATTGACGCGCGGGCCCAGCATGAAGCCGAGATGCCAGGCCTCCGGCGGGCCGTTGAGTCGCGCCACATCCATCAGCGCGGTATGCCCGACATGGTCGCGCCGCCGCATCGCGATCAGCCCTTTGGCGACGAAGGCGCGGTTGAGGCCGATCAGCGGCGCGACGTCGGCGACGGTGCCGAGCGCGACGTGGTGCAGCATGCCGAGCAGGTCGGGCTCGGGCATCTCTGCACTCCAGAAGCCACGCTGCCGCAGCTCGCGATTGACCGCGACCAGCGTCACCAGCACAAGGCCGACGGCGGCGAGATGACCGAGGCCGGAGAGATCGTCGGGGCGGTTCGGATTGACCAGCGCATCGACCTCGGGGAGATCGAGGCCGCATTGGTGGTGGTCGATCACGACCACGGACATGCCGAGGCGCTTCGCCTCGGCCAGCGGCTCGATGCTGGTGGTGCCGCAATCGACGGTGACGAGCAGCGTGGCGCCCTTCGCGGCGAGCGCCCGTACCGCCTCCGTGTTCGGGCCGTAGCCTTCGAATATCCGGTCGGGAATGTGGATCAGCGGATCGAGCCCGCAATGACGCAGGTGCCAGGCGAGCAGCGCCGCCGAGGTCGCGCCGTCGACGTCGTAATCGCCGAAGATCGCGACCTTCTCGCCTCTCGCCGCCGCATCGGCGAGCCGCTTGGCGGCGGCTTCCATCTCCGTCACGGTGAACGGATCCGGCAGCAGCTTTCGGATGGTCGGATCGAGAAAGTCGGGCACAGCGTCGATATCGATACCGCGGCCGGCCAGCACCCGCGCGAGCAGCTCCGGCAGCTGGTGCCGCTGCACGATGGCGAGCGCCTGGGCCGCCCCGCGCCCGTCCAGACGGTCGCGCCAGAGCTTGTCGGTCAGCGAACGCGCAACGCCCAGGAAAGACTGGGGTGCTTCGACGGGCAAGGCGGTGGCGGGTGGCGTCATGAGAGGGGGCAGGTGATTGGGAAACTCGAAGGTCCAGGCGATCACGCGGACGCACGGTCACTGGCTTCAAGGGATTGGCCGGCAATCGGCCCGGATTTGCAACGGCCCGGTCGCACAAAGCGGTGGATGGCCGCCCGACCGGCCGGAGTGACTAACATTTAGGCATTCCGCCGAACAGCAAATTAAGCAGGCGTTAGGCGGAATCCTCGAAAAAGAATCGTATTCGATCTGTAATTTGTTGTTCCGGGTTCGTTGCAGATCAGACCTCATTGCCAAGGGAAGTCCCCGATGTCCGCTGCGCTGGGTCTGAAAGCCAAGCCGATTGCCGCCGAACCCACGGACGACGATTCCGATATCTCCGCACTGATCAACCGCCTCACCGCCGAGGTCAACCAGATCGCGGTCGACAAGACCAAGTCGATCCAGCAGATCACCAACCAGATGAAGATGCTGGCGCTGAACGCGCTGATCGAGAGCTCGCGCGCCGGCGCGCAAGGCGCGGGCTTTGCGGTGGTGGCGCAGGAGGTGCGCGGCGTCGGCCAGCAGGGTCGAGACCATCGCCCGCGAGCTCGAAACCCAATTGACGAAACGCACGGGCGATCTCGTCGCCTCGATCGAGCGCATGAGCCAGCGCTCCCGCGGCGAGCGGATGGTCGACCTGTCGCTCAACGCGATCGAGCTGATCGACCGCAATCTCTATGAACGCACCTGCGACGTGCGCTGGTGGGCAACCGACTCTGCCGTGGTCGATTGCGCGGCCTCGCCGGCCGCGGCGGCCGTCTCCCATGCCTCGCAGCGGCTGGGCGTGATCTTGGGCGCCTACACCGTCTATCTCGACCTCTGGCTCTGCGACCTCGACGGCAACGTCATCGCCAACGGCCGCACCGACCGCTTTCGCGTCGTCGGCCAGAACGTCGCCCACACCAGATGGTTTCGCGAGGCGCGATCCTTGCGCTCCGGCGACGACTATGTCGCCGGCGACGTCGAGAACCAGCCGCTGCTCGGCAATGCGCAGGTCGCGACCTATTGCGCCAGCGTCCGCGCCGGCGGCCAGGCCAACGGTGCGCCGATCGGCGTCCTCGCCATCCATTTCGACTGGGAGCCGCAGGCCCGCGCCATCGTCCAGGGCGTGCGCGTCGGCGACAGCGACAAGGCGCGCGTGCTGCTGGTCGATTCGAATTTTCGCGTGATCGCGGCCTCCGACGGCCAAGGCATCCTCAGCGAACGCATCTCGCTGTCGCTGAACGGCCAGCGCTCCGGCTTCTATCAGGAACGCACGGGCACGCTGGTCGCGTTCCATGCCACCCCGGGCTACGAGACCTATCGCGGGCTCGGCTGGTACGGCGTGATCATCTGCGGGGCGTAAGCAAGCAGCGGCCGCCTTCCCGAAATCGGACGCGGTCACCCGTCCAATCCAAAACTCGCGAAAACAACCCCATGCACAGTAGCCTGAGGGTTGTTTTCATTGACGTTTTTCGAGGGCCTGTTCGCCGCCTTGCGTCCATCAAGACGTTTGACACGTCGGGCAAAACGCTGGCAGCATTTTCCGGCAAGGTACGCCCGTTACAGGCAAGAGCCTGCGCCGTGGGTCGGATAGAGTCGCGCTCTGAACACAACGAGGAGGCAGCCATGAAGATCGTCGTGATCGGCGGAACCGGATTAATCGGATCCAGGCTCGTGACGAAGCTCAGACAGCAGGGCCATGAGGCTGTGCCCGCCTCGCCGAAATCCGGCGTGAACGCCGTAACCGGGGAAGGCCTTGCCGCGGCGCTGGCAGGCGCGGATGTCGTCGTCGACGTTGCCAACGCGCCGTCCTGGGAGCCTGCTGCCGTGCTCGAGTTCTTCGAACGTTCGAGCAAGAATCTCGTCGCGGCCGGGGCCGCAGCGGACGTGAAACATCACGTGGCGCTCTCGATCGTCGGCACCGACCGCTCGCCCGACAACGCCTATTTCCGGGCGAAGCTGGCGCAGGAAGCCATCATCAAATCCGCCTCGGTCCCCTACTCGATCGTGCGCGCCACCCAGTTCTTCGAATTCCTCGGGGCCATCGCCGACACGAGCGCGATCGACGGGAAGATCGTCGTTCCCACGGCTCAGTTTCAGCCGATCGCGGCCGATGACGTCGTCGATCGCCTCGCAGAGGTCGCAACGGGCCGGCCGCTCAACGCCACGATCGATATCGCTGGCCCTGAGAAAGCCCCATTCAATGAATTCATCGCACGCCGCCTGAAGGCGTCCGGCGACACACGTCCCGTGATCGGAGATCCGAAGGCGCTGTATTACGGCGCCCCCATCGACGACACATCGCTGAACCCGCTTGGCGAGGCGCGGCTCGGGACGACGCCGCTCGCAAAATGGCTCGCGAGCCTCTGAGGCTCCGGGCGGTCCTGCCAACACTCCAGCTACGGCAATGAAGGAAATCCAATGCGAAGATTGTTGATCGCAACGGCGGTTTATGCCGCATCTGTCCTGACGGCCCATGCAGCCGAGCCGGCAGCCCCATCGGCGAAAGTGTCGGTCGTGTTCGACCAGGTGCTGCCGAACGTCCCCGGCAAGAGCATGAAGGGTGTTCTGGTCGAGTATGGTCCCGGAGGCTCCTCGCCGGCCCACATCCACGCGCCCTCCGCCTTCATCTATGCCACGGTCCTCGAAGGCGCGATCCGCAGCCAGCTCAATGACGGCCCCGCAAAAGTCTTTCACAAGGGAGAGAACTTCTTTGAAAAGCCCGGCGATCGCCATGCCGTCAGTGCCAATGCCAGCGAGACCGAGCCTGCGAAGTTGCTTGCCGTGTTCGTGGTCGACACGAACGACAAGGAGTTGACCACGCCTCTCGCGAAGTAGTGCCAGATCAACAGGCCGCGTCGCTGCACCGGAGGGTTCACGTCAGCCCGAGCCCTCCGCGATCGCGACCTGCACGGCGCCCGAGGACGACGGCTTCTCTTTGCTTCCGACGGTCGCCGGATAGAATCCGATCAGCGCTTCGATTGGTCGAACAATTTGACGGTCTTGCGGCTTTGCAGATTTCCACTCTGTCGGCCTTGGCGGGCACGTTGCCTTCTTCGCTGCTGCCCACGACGACGATAGTGTCACCGCCTCCATTCACCTTTCGAACCGTTGCGTGTGGAATTCTCGCGCTGCAGCGCCAACCAGTTTGCTGTACAGATCTTCGTATTGCCGCGCCATTCGGTGTGCGGTGAAGCGTTCCTCGAAGCGGGCGCGCACTCTCCTTCGATCCAGCTTGCCCAATTCGCCGACCGCCTTGACGGCCTGCTCCTCGGTCTCGACGACGAAACCGGTCAGGCCGTGCTCGATGACCTCAGGGACGGAGCCCGAGCGGTAGGCGATCACGGGCGTTCCGCACGCCATCGCCTCGATCATGACCAACCCGAAAGGCTCCGGCCAAGCGATCGGAAATAGCAGGGCGGCCGCTCCGCCAAGGAATGATTGCTTCTTCACGTCGTCGACTTCGCCGACAAGCTGGATCTTCTCGCCGTCGATCCGGGGCGCAAGGTGTTTCCTGAAGTAGGCAGTCTCGGCGCGCGGAATCTTCGCGGCGATGCGGAGAGGCATCCGGGCTGCGTGCGCGATGCGGATGGCGTCCTCCGGACCCTTGTCTTCCGTGAGGCGACCAAGAAACGCCAGATAGACGCCCTCCTCATAGGAGGGGTGCAACAGCTCCGACGGCAACCCGTGCTGGATCGTTCCAATCCATTTCGCATCCGGAAGCGGTAGGCGCTGGTGATCGGAAATCGACACGAAGCATGCTTCCGGGAACTGCCGAACCACGTCAGGCAAGCCAGGCAAGTCGAGGCGGCCGTGCATGGTCGTCAGGAACGGCACGCCAAGGCGACTGAGCACCGGCAGCGGCAGCCAGTCGACATGCGCGTGGATCACATCGAAGTCCCTGGCTCGTCTCGCGATCGCTTCCAGCAGCATCGCGCAGGCTGCACTCGGATCGGCGCCCTTCCGGCCAAGGCGCAGCGCGCGGGGCCACACCGGGTGGAGTTTGCCTGTCGTTCGGGAGTCGCCGCTGGCAAACAGCGTGACGTCGTGGCCGAGCTCGACAAGCTCATCCACCAGCCAGGCCACCACCCGCTCGGTGCCGCCGTAAAGCTTCGGAGGGACGCTTTCGGCCAACGGAGCAAGCTGAGCGATGCGCATCGGAGCCCACTATACTGCTGACCGCAGGATCAGCACGACAGCTGCGGATAGAAGGTTCGAAATCGCGAGCAACGTCCAATCCGGCCTTGCGCTTGCGCTCGCCAGGCGGCAGATGCGGCTCTCAATGATTCCTAACATTCGTCATCAGAGAGCCGCTCGAGATAGGCAAGCCCGAATGCTGCGAGTTCCTGGGCATCACCGTTACTCTCGCGCGCTTCCCGCCTCCCTTGCAGATGACGCTCGAGCAGGCAGCG
The DNA here is from genome assembly GCF_054060315.1 of Bradyrhizobium sp. USDA 4354. Lineage (NCBI taxonomy): Bacteria > Pseudomonadati > Pseudomonadota > Alphaproteobacteria > Hyphomicrobiales > Nitrobacteraceae > Bradyrhizobium > Bradyrhizobium sp. USDA 4354. The sequence goes on from NZ_JBSSDC010000001.1 coordinate 5,683,843, forward strand.
ACGGCCATCCGCAGCATCGACATCGTGATGCCGGGAACGGTACACGCACCAAGCGGTGTCCACCGCAGTTCGTAGCGGGCCTTCGTCGACCATGTTCCAGCTCCGACGTGGGAGATGTTCATGGAGCCACAACTCGTGGCGACGGCGGATGTTTCCAGCTTTTCCCGAAAGTCTAAGCCTGCGCGGAAGGCGAGCGCAGTCAGCGCTCGTTCACTTGCTGCGTGCAAGATCAGACGGATCGCCGCGCCGCCATCTCCGCTGCGAGCAGCAATGCGGCGCGGCCGGCGCCAATCGATGCGATGCCCTGCCCCGCGATGTCGTAGGCGGTGCCGTGCGCGGGCGTGCAGATCGGGAACGGGAAGCCGCCGAGCAAGGTCACGCCGCGATCGAAGCCCATCAGCTTCATCGCGATCTGGCCCTGGTCGTGATACATCGTCAGCACGGCATCGAAGGCGCCAGCCTTGGCGCGCAGGAACACGGTATCCGCCGGAAACGGTCCCTCCGCGGCAATGCCCTCGCGCTGACCGTCCGCGACCACGGGCGCAATCACATCGATCTCCTCGCGGCCGAAATTGCCGCCGTCGCCGGCATGGGGATTGAGGCCTGCCACCGCGATGCGCGGTCGCGCAAAGCCGGCATTGCGCATGCAGGAATCGGTCAGCCTGAGCGCGCGATGGATACGTTCGCTCGACAGCTTTGCAGCGACATCCTTGAGCGGGATGTGGGAGGTGACCCGTGCGTTCCAGAGCCGGTCCAGCACGTTGAATTCGCTTGCCGGCGTCTTGAGACCGACGACCTCGGCCGAGAACGCGATCTCGTCGTCGTACTCCGCACGGGCAAGGCGCATCGCCTGCTTGTTGAAGGGGGTGAAACCGACCGCGTCGACATGGCCGTCGCGGCCGAGCTCGAGCGCGTGCCTGTAATTGGTCAGCGCGAATTTTCCGCCGGGAAGGGTCGCGGTCTTCGGCTCGACCTCCCTGGGGTCGAGGTGGCGGAGATCGACAAGCAACGCATCGCCTTTTGCCGCGCGAAGGTCGGCACCTTGCTCCACCATCGCCAGGCTCGGCTTGACATCCGCGACGCGCGCGCCTTCGTCGAAGATGCGGCGGTCGCCGATGACGACGAGCCGGCAGCGGGCGCGGATGTCGTCCTGCGCCACAAGCTTCGCCGTCAGCTCCGGGCTGATGCCGGCGGGATCTCCCATTGCCAATGCAATGAGCGGCTTTGCGGTCATATGATCACCTTTTCCTGGGCTGGCGTGTCGATCGCGGGCGAGGCGGGTTTGCGCCAGAGCCGCGCCAGCTGCAAAACGAGCGGGAGCAGCAGCAGCGCGATGCCGCCCACGATCAGGCACGTCACCAGCTTGTTCGCGAAGAAGATGCCCAGCGATCCCTTGGAGATCAGCATCGACTGCCGGAACGCGTCCTCGGCCTTGTCGCCGATCACGATCGCGAGCACGAGCGGCGCCAGCGGATAGAACAGCTTCTTGAAGAGATAGCCGACGATGCCGAACCCGAGCATCATGACCACGTCGAGATAGGAGTTCGACACCGAATAGGCGCCGACGACGCAGATGATCACGATCAGCGGCGCGATCACGACGAAGGGAATCCGCATCAAGGCGGCGAAGACCGGGACGGTCAGCAGCACCAGCGCGACGGCAACGATGTTGCCGACATACATCGAGGCGATCAGGCCCCAGACGAAATCCTTTTGGTCCACGAACAGCATCGGTCCGGGATTGAGGCCCCAGATCATCAGCCCGCCCATCATCACGGCCGCCGTCGCCGAGCCGGGAATGCCGAGCGAGAGCATCGGCAGCAACGCGCTGGTCCCGGCGGCATGATCGGCCGTCTCCGGCGAGATGATGCCTTCGACCTCGCCCGTGCCGAAATGCCGGCCGCGGCGTGAAAAGCGGCGGGCGATGCCGTAGCTCATGAAGGAGGCCGCGGTCGGGCCGCCCGGCGTGATGCCCATCCAGCAGCCGATCGCGGCGCTGCGCAGCAGGGCAATGCCGTGCCGCGGCAGGCGTCCGACGGCGCGAAACACCTCGCGCCAATCGATCTTCGAGGACACCGCGCGGGCGTGGAATTCCTCCTCGACGGCGACCAGCAGCTCGCCGATGCCGAACAGGCCCATTACCGCGACGACGAAGCTCACGCCCTTGACCAGCTCATCCACGCCCATGGTGAGGCGCACGCTGCCGGAGACGGTGTCGATGCCGATGGCGGCGATCGCAAAGCCGATCGCCAGCGCCACGACGGTCTTGATCGGCGCCGCACCGCCCATGCCGACGAAGCTGGCAAAGGCGAGGAAATAGACCGCAAAATACTCGGCCGGCCCGAACGCGAGCGCAGCCTGCGCCACCCAGGATGCGAGGAAGGTGATCAGGATGACGCCGATCAGCGCGCCGAACGCCGCCGAGCCGAAGGCGGTCGCGAGCGCCGTGGTCGGCCTTCCATCACGCGCCATCGGATAGCCGTCGAAGGTGGTCGCGACCGACGACGGCTCGCCCGGAATGTTGAACAGGATCGAGGTCACCGATCCCCCGAACAGCGCGCCCCAATACATGCTGGAGAGCAGGATGATCGCCGAGACCGGCTGCATGCCGAAAGTCAGCGGCAAGAGCAGCGACACGCCGTTCGGCGCGCCCAGGCCCGGAAGCACGCCGACGAGAATGCCGAGCAGCACGCCGACCGCCATCAGGGCCAGATGCGGCACCGTGACCGCGATGGTGAAGCCGTGCAGGAGCTCTGAAAGATTATCCATCGGCTTCTCCGTCAGAACTCGAAGGCGGCGGCGAGCGCGCCGTGCGGCAGGCTGACCTGGAACATGCGCTCGAACACGACATAGAGCGCGAGCGCCGTCGCGCCCGCCAGGGCGAGCGCGCGCGGCACGGATTGGTGCCGGGGGAGCGCCAGCACTGTGAAGACGTACAGCGCCGAGGCGACGTACATCCCGGCGAGCGGGATCGCCGCGACGAAGATCGCAGCCGGCACGAACAGGCCGGCGAGCCGGCGCAGCTCGATGGACGTGATGGCGATGGGGACATTTGCCAGTCTGGCGGCCGGCAGGACGCCCCGCACCAGATTGGCGAGGCTCCCGAGCACGATGATGATGCCGGTCAGGAACGGGAACGTGCCGGCGTCCACGCCTGCGCTCGACCAGCCGATGCCGTTGTCGAGGCTGGAGACGACGACGGCGACACCGAAACTTCCGGTGAGGACGGCGGTCGCAAGTTCAAGCGCGCGGCGGGAGATCATGGAGGGCTCCGTTCGAGCGGCGTGCAGCGGCCCGTGAATGACGCACGCGTTTTCCACGCCATCAGCTGTCGTCGCGGCGAACGCCGGGACCCATAACCCCAGGGAGGAGTGTGACGAAGACTTGACGTTGAACTCACATCGGTACGACGATCGCCGCCCATAGAGAGATCACGCGGTATGGGTCCCGGCGTTCGCCGGGACGACAAAGGAGTTTGAGGCGTACCCCGCCTCACTTGACGAGCCAGCCCTGCTCGCCCGCGACCTGCTTGACGTGCTCGAGGTCCGCCTTGATGAACTTGTCAAACTCGGGTCCGGTCAGGAACGTATCGACCTGCGAGGTCCTCTCGATGTACTCCTTCCACTCCGGCGTTGCCTGCACCTTCTTCATGAGGTCGACATAGAACGCGGCCTGCTCCGGCGTGACCTTGCCGGGCAGCCACACGGTGCGCGGCTGCTCATATTGCTTGATGTCGAGGCCCTGCTCGACGCAGGTCGGAACGTCGCTCCAGCCTTCGGTCGCGGTGACCTTCGGCCCCTGCGGCAGCCGCTTCGGGCTGAAAACACAGAGCGGTCGCTGCGTGCCGCCGCGCCATTGCCCGAGGCTTTCGCTGGGATTGTTGACGTGGGAGTCGAGATGTCCGCCGGCGAGCTGCACGGCGGTCTCGGCGCCGCTCTTGAAGGGGATGTAGGTCAGCTTGACCTTACCAACCTTCTCGATCATGCGGGTCAGCACCTCGTCGGTGTCCTTGGACTGCGCGCCGCCCATCTTGAATTCGCCCGATGCGGCCGCCTTCAGATAGTCGCCCGCCGTCTTGTACGGCGCGTCCTGCTTGACCCAGAGCAGGAACTCGTCCTGCGCCATCGCCGCGATCGGGGTGAGATCGGTGTAGTTGAAGGCGACCTTGGAGACGAGCGGTTGCTGCCAGGCGTTCGAGGTGCCGAAGATCACCTTGTAGGGATCGCCGGCGGAGGCCTTGCCGTAGACGTAGCCTTCGGCGCCGCTGCCGCCGCCCTTGTTGACGACGACGATCGGCTGCTCCGTCAGCTTGTGCTTGGTGATGATGTTCTGCACCGCGCGCGCGAGATTGTCGGTGCCGCCGCCAGGCCCCGCCGTGGCCACGAACTCGATCGGCTTTTGCGGTTGCCAGGCGGCGCTCGCCGGCATCGTGCCGGCGAGCACGGCCGCGGCGGCGGAGAGCAGAAATGTTGACGTCCGACCCATGATTTCCTCCGGCTGGTTTTGTCTTTTGTTCTTGTCGTATCGACGCCTGCTCAGGCGACGCGTTCCTCGCGTCTTCCTGATGCCAGCACGATTGCGCCTTCTTTTTCGAGCGCTTCGATTCGCGACTGGTCGAACCCGTGCTCGGCCAGCACCTCGCTCGTGTGCTCACCGTAGACCGGTGCGCCTGATCGCACTTTGCCTGGGGTCTCCGAAAACTTGATGGGAAGACCGATCGTCTTGACGGGACCGAGCGTGGAGTGCTCGACCTCGACGACCATCTCGCGCGCCAGCGTCTGCGGATCGCCTAAGGCCTCCAGCATGTCGTGCACGGGGCCGCACGGCACGCCCTTCTCGTCCAGCGCCTCCAGCCAGTACGCCCGCGACTTGGTGCGAAAGCGCTCGCTCAGAACCGCTTCGAGCTCTTTCAGGTTGGCCATGCGATCGGCGCCGGTGACGAAGCGCGGATCGGCGGCGAGCTCGCTCGCGCCGAGCGCTTCCAGCATCAACAGCCAGTGCTTCTTGTTGGCGCCGCCGACCACCAGCCAGCCGTCCGAGGCTTCAAACGCCTGATACGGCGCGTTGAGCGGATGCGCCGAGCCCATGGCGCGCGGCGCCGTGCCCGCGGCCAGCGCAATGGTCGACTGCCAATAGGTCTGCACCAGGGCGGCTTCATAGAGCGAGGTCTCGATCCACTGCCCTTCGCCGGTCTTGAGACGATGCGTGTAGGCCGCAAGGATGCCCATGCTCGCGAGCAGGCCGGCGGTGATGTCGGACAGCGGCGGACCGCATTTCACTGGCGGGCCGTCCGGGCGCTCGCCGGTAAAGCTCATGATGCCGCTCATGGCTTGCGCGATAAGGTCAAATCCCCTGCGGTGCTTGTAGGGACCGGTGCGACCGAAGCCCGACAGCGAGCAGTAGATCAGCGCCGGGAATTCCGCATGCAGCGCCTCGTAGCCGAAGCCGAGGCGCTCCATCGCGCCCGGCGCAAAGTTCTCGACCAGCACGTCGGCATCCGCGATCAGCCGCCGCAGCACCTCTTTGCCGCCGTCGGTCTTCAGATCCAGCACGATGCCGCGCTTGTTGCGGTTCATCATCAGGAAGGACGCCGCCTCGTCGCCGATCTTCGGCGGCACCGAATGGCGGGTGTCGTCGCCGTTCGGCCATTTCTCGATCTTGATGACGTCGGCGCCCATGTCGGCGAGCATCAAGGTGCAGGTTGGTCCCGCCATGACGTGGGTGAGATCGATGACCTTGAGGCCGGCGAGCGGTCCCGAGCGGCGGGAGGTGGATTGCGATCGATCGCTTTGCATCGGCTCGTCCTATTGGCCGCGCCATTGCGGCGCGCGCTTGTTGAGGAAAGCATCGAGCCCTTCGCGAAAATCCTGGCTCGTGTAGCACATCAGGATGAGGTCTTCGCCCTCGTCCCGAGTCAGCCGCCGTTGCATGCGGCTGACAGCCTGCTTGGTCGCATTCAGCGTCAGCGGCGCATGGCTCGCGACGAGCCGGGCCACCTCCTCAGCGCGCCGCTCGAGGGCGGCAAGATCGTCGACGACCTCGCCGAGCAGCCCGACGCTTGCGGCCTCCGTGGCATCGACAAGGCGCGCGGTGAAGATGAGATCCTTGACGCGCGCGGCACCGATCAGCGCGGTGAGACGGCTGACATTGGACATCGACAGGCAATTGCCGAGCGTCCTGGCGATGGGGAATCCGATTTTCGCAGCTTTCGTGCCGATGCGGAGGTCGCAGGCCGCGGCAACGCCCGCCCCGCCTCCGGTGCAGAACCCGTTGATCGCCGCGATCGTCGGCACCCGGCACTGCTCCAGCGTGGTCAGCACCCGATCGATACGGTTCTCGTAGTCGATGGCGTCCTGCGGCGCCTTGAATTCGCGAAACTGGTTGATGTCGGTGCCCGAGGCGAAGGCCTTGTCGCCGGCCCCGCGCAGCACCAGCACCTTGATCGCATGGTCGCGGTTGGCCTCCTCGCAGATCGCGGCAAGCCGCTCGTACATGGCGAAGGTGAAGGCATTGCGGGCCTGCGGGCGGTTGAAGGTGATCCGCCCGATGCCGTCGTCGCACTCGAAGACGAGGTCTTCTGCCTCAACTTGCAGGTCCATTTCCTCACACCCTTCTGCTCTTTTTTACATTTTTGAATGCAAAATTTGGGATTTTCAAGCTGGAACTTGGAAATATTTGCGTATAAGTTCAGTTTTGCATTCAAATCGAGCTCAGCCCCATGCTTCATGAGGAAGTCGTCAGCCGCATCCGCGCCATCCTGCTCGACGGCGAAATCCCGCCGGGCGCGCGGATTCCCGAGCGCGAGCTGTGCGAGCGGCTCGAGATTTCGCGCACGCCGCTGCGCGAGGCGCTCAAGGTGCTGGCCGCGGAAGGGCTCGTGCAGCTGCTGCCGCATCGTGGCTCGCGCGCGGCAAAACTCACCGACAAGGACATGCGCGACCTGTTCGAGGTCTGCCAGGGCTTGGAGGCCCTCGCCGGCGAGCTCGCCTGCGAACGCATCACGGACGCCGAGATCGACGCGATCGCCACAGCCCATGCAGCCATGGCGCAGCATTATCGCGACGGCGACCTGATCCAGTACTATCGCGGCAACCGCGCCATTCACGAAGCCATTGTGACCGCAGCCGGAAATCCCGTGCTCGCGGGGCTTTACACCTCGGTGACCGCGCGCATCCGGCGGGCGCGCTATGTCACGCCGATGACGCCGCAGCGCTGGGCGCTCGCCGTGAAGGAGCACGAGGCGATCCTCAACGCGCTTCAGCGCCGCGACGGCGTTGGCCTCGCCCACATCCTGCGTGCGCATCTCCGTCACAAGCGCGAAGAGGTCTTGCAGGCGGGCTTTGCCGAGACGGAAGGCAACGACGTCACGTTGAGAATTGCGTAACGCGCGCGCTTTGGCGCAGCCTGGCTTTGCACGTCGCCTTCGCGCTCTGACTTTCATTCCCGCTCAGCGTGCAGTGCCGAGTAATTCCACTTGCTAGCTTGTCGCAACCGGCGCAGCATGCCTTGCACCGCTCTGGCGGCGGGCCGATCAGGCGGTCGCAACGCGCGAACAATTGCGCAAAACAAAAGACAAAAGCAGAGGAAACGCATGACAATCGATGTCTCACGTCGGTCCCTACTCGCACTCGGCGCTGGTCTCGGCGCCAGCGCAGTGCTCGGCAGCAGCGCGATGGCGCGGGCTCCCAAACTCGGCACCCAGACGCCCTATTGGCACCGCTTCATCCTCGGCGATGCCGAGGTGACCGTCGTATCCGACGGACCGCTGCCGCTCGGCGACCCCTCCGGAACGTTCCTTGGCGTTCCCAAGGAAGAGGTCAAGAAGATGCTCGCCGACAATTTCCTGTCGCCGGACAATGTCGTGCTCGAACAGAACTCGCCGATCGTGAACACCGGCGACAAGCTCATCCTGTTCGACACCGGCATGGGCAGCTCAAAGATGTTCGGCGCCAGCACGGGCCGGCAGCAGAAGAGCATGACCGAGGCCGGCATCAAGCCGGAGCAGATCGACGCCGTGGTCTGCTCGCACGCCCATATCGACCACATCGGAGGCATCGTCGACGAAGGCGGCAAGCCGCTGTTCCCGAATGCGCAAGTCTACATCTCGCAGACCGATTTCGAGTTCTGGACCGACGAGGGCAAGCTCGGCAGCCCGGCCAAGGACTTCGTCGTTCACGCCCGCAAGAACCTGCTGCCGGTGCGGGACCGCATCGTGTTCTTCAAGGACGGCCAGGAATTCCTGCCCGGCGTGCAGGCGATCGCGGCGCCCGGCCATACCGTCGGGCACACCATCTTCATGGTATCGTCGGCGGGGAAATCGTTCGCGTTCCTCGGCGACCTCTCGCACCATTCGGTGCTGCTGCTGGAGAAGCCACGGATGGAGTTCTCCTACGACTCCGACCCGAAGCAGGCGGCCGAGTCGCGCGTCAAGCTGCTGACCATGCTTGCAACCAACAAGGTCCCGGTGATGTCCTACCACTTCGCCTGGCCGGGCTACGGTCATGTCGCCAAGGCCGGTGACGGCTTCCGCTACTATCCGGAGCCGATGCAGATGAGCTTGTAGCTCGTCAGATCAGGTCCGGGCGGCGCGAGCGCTGCCCGGATCGGCCAAACGAGGCCAGCCTACAGGCACTCCAGGCGCGCCCGCAGCTGAGCGTCGCTCTCACGGCCCAATGCGAGCAATCCGGAATACGGATCCCCGGCAATGCCGAGCACGGCGGCAAACGCAGGCTCCGTCTTCATCCCGCGCGCCCTGTGTCCGGCCACCGCTTTGCGCAAGCGCCCGTCGTCAAGCGCGAGCAATCTCCGCTCGATCTCGAAGTGCAGCCAGCCTTCCTGCTGATCGACTAGCCTCGGATCGCCGAACAATTCGAACGGCCAGCCGCCCCATTCGAAGTGGGCGACCACCGGCCGTCGGCTGGAGCACCATTGGTAGAGCGCAAACCCGTCACAGGAGCGGTACCGTCGCCAGACCACTTCGGCGAAAGCTGCCGCGTCCAGGACGTGGCAGACGACATCGATATCGCTTGTCGGCGTCGAGAGCCCCAAGGGCAGCGTCCCGACCACACGGGGATCGAACTCCCGCAGCTCATCGAGCAATCCCGAACTGCCAATCGCGGCTTCGTAGCCCATCTTGCGCAGGACAGCGTTCGACATCGGTGATCCTGGAGCGGCTCGTGTCGGCATTCGTGCGGTGCGTAGGCCACTCGCTTCAGAAGCGAATGTCAGCAGCCGAGCTTATCGGCAATGCCGCCAAAGTCCTTCGCGACGATGTCCCATTGGCCGGTCGCCTCGAAATCGACCCTCTGGAGCGGGCCATACTCCGTCGGCCGCACCACGAAGGCGGTCTTCAACCCGTTCTTCTGGGCGGCGGCGAGATCGCCGTTGTGGGCGGCGACCATCATCACCTCGTGCGGCTTGAGGCAGAGCAGGCGCGCGGCGCCGAGATAGGTTTCCGGGTCGGGCTTGTAATGCTCGAACAGTTCGGCCGACATGATGAGGTCCCACGGCAGGCCGGCGAACTTCGCCATGTTGGTGAGCAGCGCGACGTTGCCGTTCGAGAGCGGCGAGATCACGAATTTTGATTTCAGCCGCGTCAGGCCGGCGACACTGTCGGGCCAGGGATGGAGCCGATGCCAGCCTTTGGTGAGGTAATCCAGATCGGCCTCGGTGAGGCCCTTGATCGCGAATTTCTCGACGAGCTGTTCCAGCGAGCGGCGGTGCAGATCATCGAGCATGACGTAGCCGCGCTCGGGATGTTGGCGCACGTCGTCCATCGAGGCCATGTACATGCCGCGCCAGCCGTCGACGAGCGCGGTCCAATCCGCGCTGATGCCGCGCTGCTTCCCCCACCACATGAAGTCAGTGATGAGACTTGTGCGCCAGTCGACGACCGTGCCGAAGACATCGAAGACCAGGGCTTTGATGGCGGAGAGATCGGATGGTGTGGCCATGGTTCGCTCCGCTGATTTTCGTGCGATATCGGGGGCTTTAAAGCATGATCCCTTCCGTGCAACAATAGCGCTAGTTCGGCGCATCAAACACGTGAAGGACGAGTTTGGTCGCCTACCTCAACTAGTCGGGGTGAAGCGCACTGGCCATGACAACCGTCCCTGTCGCATACATATTGCTCGAGGATGCCCGCCTCCCGGATGAGGAGGCTTTGATCCAGTCCTTACGCGTTCGTCATCCCGACATGCGCTGGAGCCGTAGCACCTTCGCACCGAGCGACGGCGCTGACGGTCCGATGTTCATCCGCGCAGGAGATCATCTCATGACGATCCTCCTGATGCCTGCGCCGATACCTTTCGATCAGCAACTGTGGGAGCGAGCCTCCTGGCTATGGCCGGAAGCTTTCCACGCCGCTGGACGCCATCGTGCGCACCTCGTGGTCGCGCCGATGGGCTCTGCCGAAAGTAATACGGAAACGAAAGCGCTGGATTTTGCCGAGAATACGTACCTCACGACGGCCTTTGTGGGTGCCGTGGTCGCGGCACTGCCTGGTGTTGTTGCCGTCGTCTGGCGGGGAAACGTTGGCCGTTCGCCCGAGATGTGGCTGGAGCAGTCACGTAGCGCGTTTGACTCTTATCCAGATCAACCGTTCGCATTGTGGATGGAAGTCGTCCCCTATCGTTCGGGCAAGACCATAGGGGCCTATACGGTCGGATTGTCCGCGTTCACTGGACGAGAGATCGAGTTCGAGGTGGATGGGCTCAATCAACACGCCGTCACCGCCCGTGTCGCCCAGCTTTCGGCCTACCTCATCGGAAACGGCCCGGACGCCGGACCCAAGAGCGGCTCGGTGTTCGAGGCCGACTCCGAGATCGATCATCGCGTTGCGGTGCTCCACCGCAACTCGCGCTTCAACATCGGGCCGGTCATCTCATTCTCATCTCTTGATGATCGATCGGGAAGAAGCAGGACCTATCCGATCATTCCCGTCGCCATCGCCCGAAATCATCCGTTGCTGGTCATGCTGGGCAAGCTCGGGCTTTTCGATCCGGCACAGGCCGAGAACCAAATCAGGCTCAAGCCGGATCACTACCAATCGGAAGTTCGCCTCGAGAGCTTCGATCAAGGCCTCTCGCAGGCGCTGTCCGGAATGATCGCAACCGACATCTATGCCGAGGCCGACACGAACGCGCGCCGTGCGCTCGCGAGCGGAGACATGGCATCCGCGAGGTCCATTCTCCGGCCCTGGGCCGAGGAAGTCAGCGAGCTTCAGCTCGCCGCCAGGCTCGGCCTAACCTTGTGCGACGCGTTCCTGTTCATGCCCGCGCCGCCTCGCAGCCCATAGCAGACAGACGATGGATCAAGCCGTAGCTGGCGTGCGACCAAGGCGCCGAACGATCGCACGCGGATGGCTGCGACGTCAGTCCAGATGGAACTTCGCCAGCTCGCGGTGCTCGGCCTTGATGTAGCGCACGGTGCCGGTGACGGAGCGCATCACCACCGTCTCGGTCTCGATCACGCCGTCCTTGCGGAACTTGACGCCCGAGAGCAGCGAGCCCGTGGTGACGCCGGTGGCGGCGAACAGGCAGTCGCCGCGGGCCATGTCCTCGATGCCGTAGATCATCTTGGGGTCGTTGACGCCCATCTTGGCGGCGCGCTCGCGCTTCTCGTCGGAATCGAGGATGAGGCGGCACTGCATCTGGCCGCCGATGCAGCGCAGCGCCACGGCCGCCAGCACGCCTTCCGGCGCACCGCCGGTGCCGAGATACATGTCGACGCCGGTGTTGTCGGGGTCGGCGCAGTGGATGACACCGGCGACGTCGCCGTCGGTGATCAGGCGCACGGCGGCGCCGGTCGAGCGCACGCTGGCGATGATGTCGGCATGGCGCGGACGATCGAGCACGAGAACGGTGATGCCATCGGGCTTGACGCCCTTGGCCTTGGCGAGGCGGCGGACATTGTCGGCCGGCGAGGCATCGAGATCGACGACGCCCTTGTCGTAACCGGGGCCGATCGCGAGCTTCTGCATGTAGACGTCGGGCGCGTGCAGCAGCGTGCCGCCGTCGGCCATCGCCATGGTCGCGATCGCGCCAGGCATGTTCTTGGCGCACAGCGTGGTGCCCTCGAGCGGATCGACGGCGATATCGACCTGGGGACCGGCATTCATGCCGACCTTCTCGCCGATGAAGAGCATCGGCGCCTCGTCGCGCTCGCCTTCGCCGATCACGATAGTACCTTCGATCGGCAGCTTGTTGAGCTCGCGGCGCATGGCGTCGACGGCGGCCTGGTCAGCCTGCTTCTCGTTGCCGTGCCCGCGCAATCGCGCCGACGACACCGCCGCCCGCTCGGTCACCCGCACGATCTCCAGCGTGAGGATGCGCTCGAGCAATGCTTGCGGCGGGACTGAAATATGGGTCGACATCGGCTTACTCCTTCGAAACGTTTGGGACGGAAATCTCCGTCCGCATCAACTCGTAACACCCACAGTTCGTTCGAACCGTGTCAGTTCTTCTCAATCCTGATGACCTGCGGCCGTCCGCTGATCACCTTGTCCTTCTGCACGGCGGCGAGTGCGCGGCGCACGGCGTCTTCGTGAGTGGCGTAAGTGATCAGGATGACGGGCACGGGGACCGCCTTGCCGTTATCAGGCGCAACGCCGCCATTGGGATGACGCTGCACGATCGACTCGATCGAAATCTTCTGCTCCGCAAGCCGGGTCGCGATCGCCGCCGCAGTGCCGGGGAAATCGCGCGCGAGCAGGCGGATATAATACCCGCCCTCATGCCGCTCCATCGGCGCCTTGCTGGTGTCGCGCAGCTGCGAGATCGGCCGGCCGAACGGATTGGCGCGGATGCCGCGCGCGACATCGGCAATGTCGGCGACCACCGCGGACGCGGTCGCAGCACCACCAGCGCCGGGGCCGACCAGCGTGATCGGCGGAATGCCCTCGCCATCGATCGTGACCGCATTGGTGACACCCATCACCTGCGCGATCGAGGAGGATTTGGGAACCATGGTCGGATGCACGCGCTGCTCGATGCCCTTGGCGGTGCGAACCGCAACGCCGAGCAGCTTGACGCGGTAACCGAGATCGGCCGCCGCACGCAGATCTTCCGGCGCGATGGATGAGATGCCTTCGACATACACCGCGCTTTGAGCAACTTTCGTGCCGAAGGCGAGGCTGGCGAGAATGGCGAGTTTCTGCGCGGTGTCGTGGCCGTCGACGTCGAAGGAGGGATTGGCCTCGGCATAGCCGAGCCGCTGCGCATCCTTGAGGCATTCGGCGAAGGATAGGCCCTCCTGCTCCATCCGGGTCAGGATGTAATTGCAGGTGCCGTTGAGGATGCCGTAGACGCGGTTGATGCCGGTTCCGGCAAGGCCTTCGCGTAACGTCTTGATGACGGGGATCGCTGCGCCGACGGCTGCCTCGAAATTCAGCGCACCGCCGTGCTTTTCAGCCGCCTTGGCGAGCTTGAGGCCATGCCTGGCCAGCAGCGCCTTGTTGGCGGTGACGACCGACTTGCCGGCGCCCAAGGCGGCTTCCACCGCCGACAGCGCGGGATCGCCGGCGCCGCCCATCAGTTCGACGAAGCAATCGACCTCGGGATGGCTGGCGAGCGCCATCGGGTCCTTCGCCCATTCGACGCCGCGCAGATCGATGCCGCGCTTCTTCGCCTTCGAGCGCGCAGTGACGGCGACAACGCGGATGCCGCGGCCGCTGCGGCCCGCGAGCACGCGCGCCTGCGTTTCAATCAAACGGACAACTTCGGCGCCCACGGTGCCGAGCCCCGCTATGCCCACTTTCAGGGGTGCAACCATGATGTCTTAGAAAACCTGCCGAAGAGAACTCAACGCCGATTGGCGAGCGGAACGACGTTGTGCAACGTTTCGATGCCGCTTTCAAGGAAGCGGCGCACGCCGCGCGCGGCCTGCCTGATCCGTTGCTCGTTTTCCACCATGGCGATGCGGACATATCCTTCACCATGCTCGCCGAAGCCGACGCCGGGCGAGACCGCAACGCCGGATTTCTCCACCATCAGGGTCGCGAATTGCATGCTGCCGACGCTGCGGAAGGCTTCCGGCAGCGGCACCCAGGCGAACATCGAGGCCTCCGGCGGCGGGATCTCCCAGCCGGCACGGCCGAACGATTCCACCAGCGCGTCGCGGCGCTTGCGGTAGGTGTCGCGCATCTCCTTGATGCAATCGTCCGGGCCGTTCAGCGCGGCGGTCGCCGCGACCTGGACCGGCGTGAACGCACCGTAATCGAGGTAGGATTTGACGCGGGCGAGCGCCGCGATCACGCGCTCACTGCCGACCGCAAAGCCCATGCGCCAGCCGGCCATCGAATAGGTCTTCGACATCGAGGTGAATTCGACCGTGACGTCCATCGCGCCCGGCACCTGCAGCACCGAGGGCGGCGGGTTGCTCTCGTCGAAATAGACCTCGGCATAAGCGAGATCGGACAGGATCAGGATCTCGTGCTTCTTCGCGAAGGCGACGAGGTCCTTGTAGAAATCGAGGCTCGCGACATAGGCGGTCGGGTTCGAGGGATAGCAGACGACGAGCGCCAGCGGCTTGGGAATCGAGTGGATGATCGCCCGCTCCGCCGCCTCGAAGAACTGCGGCGTCGGCTCCGATGGCACCGAGCGGATCACGCCGCCCGCCATCAAAAAGCCGAAGGCGTGAATCGGGTAGCTCGGGTTCGGGCAGAGGATGACATCGCCGGGCGCGGTGATCGCCTGCGCCACGTTGGCAAAACCTTCCTTCGAGCCCAGCGTCGCCACCACCTGGGTGTCGGGGTTGAGCTTCACGCCGAAGCGACGGGCGTAGTAGGCGGCCTGGGCCCTGCGCAGCCCGGGGATGCCGCGCGAGGCCGAGTAGCGGTCGGTGCGCGGCTTGCCGAGCGTCTCCTTCAACTTCTCCAGCACATGCTGCGGAGCCGGCAGGTCCGGATTGCCCATGCCGAGGTCGATGATGTCGGCGCCGGCATTCCGCGCAGCCGCCTTGGCCCGGTTGACCTGCTCGAACACGTAAGGCGGAAGGCGGCGAATGCGGTAAAATTCTTCCATGGCTCTCTGGGCTCCGGGCAACCGGTCAGGACAGAATCGACAGGCCACGAGGGGCCATTCCAAAAGGCGCTCAGTCTCATCGCGAAAATTACTCAAAATCAAATACTTAGAGCAATCGTCGACGACGAAGACTGAAGTCGTTCGCCCTGACTCTTGGCTGAACCGAGGTCTTTTAGCACGGCAAAGCGGAGGCGCCAGCGATTACCTTGCCAGCCTCACGTCGCAAGGCCTACTTCGCGTCCTTGGCGGCAACAGCCTGGCGATCGCGC
Organism: Bradyrhizobium sp. USDA 4354; assembly: GCF_054060315.1. Classification (NCBI taxonomy): domain Bacteria; kingdom Pseudomonadati; phylum Pseudomonadota; class Alphaproteobacteria; order Hyphomicrobiales; family Nitrobacteraceae; genus Bradyrhizobium; species Bradyrhizobium sp. USDA 4354. The sequence goes on from NZ_JBSSDC010000001.1 coordinate 5,699,132, forward strand.
ACGGCGGCGAGCTCGGCCTCAATCTTGGCGCGCTGCTCGGGCGGGATGGTCGCCTGATCGCGATCCGGCGGCAGGTCATGCACCGGCAGATAGCTACCGGGCTCCCTGGCATGCGGCTGCGCATCCGCGGGCGTCAGATCCGCAAGCTGGCTCGAGCAGCCGCCAATGGCGAGCGCCGCGATCAGCAGCGCGCCGCAAATCGGCAGCGTCTTTTGCAGGTCCCATAACGCCAACACTCGGGAAATCCCCTACTCGTCCCAAAGCACGGCCCCGGGCAACCTTACCCAAGACCACGCCCAAGCTCAAACCATTGCTGCCCAAATGGCGTGAGCGAGAAAAACAGCCAATGCCCAACAAGCCGAGCGGTGCGGCCCGATTGTGACGGAACCAAGAAGATTTGTCGCAGTGCAACACATCTTCGAGAGTGTTTAACGTCAAACATGCGAGCTTCGCGGTGACGAATACGGAATGAATCGTTACTGTTCTGCTCATGAGTATGGCCACGACCGACACGCCGAAACCCGAGACGAAGTTCGATGCGGAAGCCTTCGCGATGAATGTCGCGCGGGCGATGGAGAGCGGCGGCAAGGCGCTCGCCGCTTACCTCAAGCCGCGCGAGAGCGGCGAGGTGCAGGATCGCCCGCCGGCTGAGCTTGCCGAGGTCGTCAAGACCTTCACGTCGGTCGCCGAATATTGGCTGTCGGATACGTCGCGCTCCTCCGATCTCCAGACCAAGCTCGCCAAGGACTATCTCGACCTCTGGGGTTCGGCGGTGCGGCGCATGGCCGGTCAGGACGCCCAGCCCGCAATCGCACCCTCGCCGCGCGACAAGCGCTTTGCCGATCCGGAATGGAAGTCGAACCAGTTCTTCGATTTCGTCATGCAGCTCTATCTGCTTACGACCAAATGGGCGCAGGAGCTGGTGCGCGACGCCGAAGGGCTCGATCCGCAGACGCGCCGCAAGGCCGAGTTCTACGTCCAGCAGGTCACCAACGCGCTCTCGCCATCGAACTTCGTGCTGACCAATCCCGAGGTGCTGCGCGAGACGGTGGCATCCAGCGGCGAGAACCTCGCGCGCGGCCTGACGATGCTGGCCGAGGACATCGCGGCCGGCAGAGGCATGCTGAAGATCCGCCAATCCAATCCGGACAATCTCGTCGTCGGCGTCAACATGGCGACGACGCCGGGCAAGGTGATCTACCAGAACGAGATGATGCAGCTGATCCAGTATTCGCCGACCACGGAGAAGGTGCTGCGCACCCCGCTCCTGATCGTGCCGCCCTGGATCAACAAGTTCTACATCCTCGATCTCAAGCCGGATAAATCCTACATCAAGTGGTGCGTCGACCAGGGCATCACCGTGTTCGTGATCTCATGGGTCAATCCCGACAAGCGGCTCGGCAACAAGAGCTGGGAAGACTACATGAAGGAAGGCCCGCTCACGGCGATGGACGTGATCGAGAAAGTCACCGGCGAGATGAAGGTGCACACCGCCGGCTATTGCGTCGGCGGCACCATGCTCGCGACCACGCTGGCCTGGCTCGCCGAGAAGCGCCGTCAGCGCGTGTCGTCCGCGACGTTCTTCGCCGCCCAGGTCGACTTCACCCATGCCGGCGATCTCCTCGTCTTCGTCGACGAGGAGCAGATCGCAGCGCTCGAGCAGGACATGAAGGCCGCCGGCGTGCTCGAAGGCTCGAAGATGGCGATGGCCTTCAACATGCTGCGCTCCAACGATCTGATCTGGTCCTATGTCGTCAGCAACTATCTGAAGGGCCAGCAGCCGAGCGCGTTCGACCTGTTGCACTGGAACTCCGACGCCACACGCATGACCGCGGCCAACCATTCCTATTACTTGCGCAATTGCTATCTGGAGAACCGGCTCTCCACCGGCACGATGGTGCTCGACAACACCCTGCTCGATCTCTCCAAGGTCAAGGTGCCCGTCTACAATCTCGCCACCCGCGAGGACCACATCGCGCCCGCCGAATCGGTGCTGTACGGCTCGCAGTTCTTCGGCGGTCCAGTGAAGTACGTCCTGTCCGGCTCGGGCCACATCGCGGGCGTGGTCAATCCGCCCGCCTCGAACAAGTACCAGTACTGGACCAACGACAACATCAAGGACGTCAATATCGCGCAGTGGATGAAGGGCGCCGTGGAGTACAAGGGCTCGTGGTGGCCGGACTGGCGGCAATGGCTGGGCGCGCTCGATCCCGAGGAGGTCCCGGCGCGCAGCGTAGGCAGCGAAACATTCCCACCGATCGAGGACGCACCCGGCAGCTATGTCAGAGTTCGCGCATAGCGGAATGTCCCGCGCTTTCGTATAGACTCGCCTCAATCCAGCGACGACACAGGGGACCGGCACTATGACACGCGAATTGTTCTGGCTGACACTGACGGTGATCCTGACGGGGGTTCTCTGGATTCCCTACATCATCAACCGATGCCAGGTTCGCGGGTTGAGCGGCGCCATGGCCAACCCATCGCGCAACGACAAGCCGCAGGCGGAATGGGCGAACCGGCTGATGTTCGCGCATGACAACGCGGTCGAGAATCTCGTGATCTTCGCGCCGCTGGTGCTGATCCTGAACGCGATCGACTATTCCACGAAATGGACCGTGCTCGCCTGCGCCGTTTATTTCTGGTCGCGCGTCGCACATCTCATCGTCTATGCGATGGGAATTCCGGTGTTCCGCACGCTGGCCTTCACCGTCGGCTTCCTCGCCCAGGCCGTGCTGGCGCTGGCGATCTTCGGGGTGGTTTGAACGCGCCCGGATGCGGGCTCATGCCTAGCGAATCCAGCCGGGACTTTCTCCGCTTTCAGGATCTCGATGCGGACACGATCCTGTCTATTGTTGCGCGCGCGCAGGTGCTCGCGACCGCATGGACCGACCGCGCCATGCCGCAGAGCCTCGCCGGCAAACGCGTGGCCGTTATCGTCGATGATGGTGGCTGGCGGAATACGACCGCATTCGATCTCGGCGTGAGAGCCATGGGAGGCATCTCGGTACAGCCTCCGCTCAGGTTCAATGTCCATGAGACTACGGCTGATCTCGCCAAGTATCTCGACAACTGGTTCGACATCCTGATCGTGCGCACCCGGGAATTGTCGACCTTGCACGAGCTTGCAGCGCACGCCACCGTCCCAGTGATTAACGCCAGAACGCGATCAAATCACCCCTGCGAGACGCTCGGCGATCTCGCCTATGTCAACGACAAGCGCGGATCGCTGGAGGGCCTGAAGGTTGTCGGTGTCGCTCCAGACGCCAACATTCTGCGGTCTTGGGTCGAAGCTTCGATCTCGCTGCCGATCCAGGTGACCCAGATCTATCCCGAAGACTGGCACATCAGGGATATCGCTTGTCCGAACTTCGCCCCGAGCACCAGTCTTGACAGCTTGCTCGATGCGGATGTGATCATCACGGATTGCTGGCCCGATGGCGGGCGGGCGGATCAACTCCTTCCATACCAGATATCGGCGCCCCTCCTCGACAGATGCCGTCGTGACGTCATTTTCCTGCCCTGCCCGCCCGCGACCAGAGGCAAGGAGGTTAGCGCCACCGCGATGACCCATCCTGCATGTCAGAGCACGGCCGCGAAGGCTTTCCTGCTCCACGCGCAAAACGCCCTGCTGGAATGGGTCGCCGCATAGCTGGCGCTGGCGATACCGGTTCGGCGGCCCGGTCATCGCGAAGTACTGAGGTCTCGTGTCCCGGACGCGCGAAGCGCGAGCCGGGACCCGGAAAGCCGCAAACCAAGCAGGAAGCATGGGCCCCGGCTCTGCAGCGCATCACCGAAGAGGTGCTGCGCTGCGTCCGGGGCGCGTCGTCGTGCCTGCCCTACTCCTCAGGCAGGCCCAGCATCAGCCGCATGTTCTGCACGGCTGCGCCGGATGCACCCTTGCCGAGATTATCGAGCCGGGCCACCAGCAACGCCTGGTGATATTTGTCGCTGGCGAAGACGTAGAGCTCGAGCATGTTGGTCTCGTTGAGCGCCTCCGGCTCGAGCCGGCCGCCCTTGGTCGCCTCGTTCTGCAGCGGCATCACCTGGACATATTTCGAGCCGGCGTAACGCTTTGCCAGCGCAGCCTGGAGATCGGCACCGCCGGGCTTGCCCGGCAGCGTGTCAAGCTGGAGCGGCACCGAGACCAGCATACCCTGCCGGTAGTTGCCGACCGATGGAATGAAGATCGGCCGCCGCGTCAGGTTGGAATAGTGCTGCATCTCCGGCAGGTGCTTGTGCTCGAAGCCGAGGCCATAGAGCTCGAAGGACGGCGCGCTGCCGTCTTCAAAGCTTGCGATCATCGACTTGCCGCCGCCGGAATAGCCGCTCACCGCGTTGACGGTGACGGGATAGTCAGACGGCAGCAGGCCGGCATCGACGATCGGCCGCAGCAGCGCGATCGCGCCGGTCGGATAACAACCGGGATTGGAGACCTTCTTCGCCGCCTTGATCTTGCCGGCCTGGTCCGGCGTCAGCTCGGGAAAGCCGTAGGCCCAGTCCGGCGCGATCCGGTAGGCGGTCGAGGCGTCCAGCACTTTCGGCGCAGACGTGCCCATGCTGTCGACGAGCGCAACGGTTTCCTTTGCGGCATCGTCCGGCAGGCAGAGGATGACGAGGTCCACCTCTTCCATCAGCGCTTTCTTGGCCGCGGGGTCCTTGCGCTTGTCATCGGCAATGGTCTTCACCGAGACGTCGCTCTGAAGCTTCAGCCGCTCGTTGATGCCGAGGCCGGTGGTGCCGGAGCCGCCATCGACGAAGACGGTGGCGGGCTTTTTGGCCGCGCTGGCGGTCGGGGCTTTCATGGTCTCAGCGAGGCCGGTTTCAGAAAGGCTCATGGCGCGCTCCTTTCGAGCATGTTCGTATCGTCTGCGAAAACCTGTTCTGCGAAGGCTTGTTCTGCGAAGGCTTGCGGCCTGGCCTGCCGCATCAATTGGGAGATCTGCTTGGCGTCGGCATCGCCGGCGCTGAGCGCATTGGCGATCGCGACATAGTCGGCGTCGGATTTGTGCTGGTTCAGCTTGAAGCTGCCTTCGACCTCCTCAACCGTCATGACCAGCCCCACGATCGCCTTCTTCATCGTCTCGAGCCGGCCCGCCGTCATCTTGCCTGATGTCCACGGCTTCTTCGGTAACAGCCAGCTCTCGAACTTGTTGCTGAGCGTGTCGAGCTGCACCGACAGCTCGTCCTCCGACATCAGCCGCACCGGTCCGCTCAGATGCACCGATTGGTAGAGCCAGGTCGGCACCTGATCCGGCGAGACGTACCAGTCCGGCGATACATAGGCATCGGGACCGTTGACCGCGAGCAGCCAGGACGCAGCGCCGTCCGCGAGCTTTAGCAGCGGATTGTGACGGGCGAGATGAAAGGCGGCCTGCGGCGTGCCGTCCGCGGCATAGGTCAGGTAGAACGGCAATGGCGAGGCAATGGGCTTGTGGCCGTCAAAGGCGCACATGGTCCCGAAGCCGCGCTCTTCGGCGAATTTCAGGCTCGCGGCGCGGTCCTGCTTGAAAAAGGGTGGCGTGTACATCGTGGTCTCCTGCTGGGCCTCCTTGGGGGCCGCCGGATCAGATCGCGCTGACAGGAGAGAGGATGCCGCGGATCGGGTCCAGCGGCAAAGACGATGATCTCAAACGCGATCGACCGCCCAAACCGCTAAGCTGCGGCGGCGGCGACGGGCGAACAGGATGGTCGCGGCGTTGATCATGGCGCGCGGCTATAAGGCCAGCGGGTTCCAGGGTCAAGTCCAAATCGGTCGGCGGCATGCCGGGCCGACGCCACGATGCCGCACGGGTGACGGCAAGCATGCCGCACGGGTGTCATCGGGTTGCAGCGGAATTTCCATTAAGCATGGGGGTTCCCGAGAATGACCGGCGGGCCACAACTTCGCCGGGTCCGCGCCTTTCGCAACCCAGCCTCAGGACATCGCCATGACCGAGATCACCCGTCGCGCAACGCTGGCCGGCGCCGCCGCCTCGGCGCTCCTGCCTTTCGTGAAGACCTCGCCCGCGAGCGCCGCCGCTCCCCCGGCGACCGCGCAGAATGCGAGCTTCTACCGCTACAATGTCGGCACCCATCAGGTCACGGTGGTCTGCGACGGCGTTGCCACCGTCAATTTGACCGACAATTACGCCGCTGGTGCCAGCAAGGACGACATCAACAAGGTCTTCGCCGAACACCACCTGCCGACCGACAAGGTCACCCACACGTTCAACCCCGTGGTCATCAACACCGGACCGAAGCTCGTCGTCATCGACACCGGTCTTGGCCCCGACCAGTTCACGCAGACCAAGGGCAAGGTCGGCCAGTTCCACAACAACCTCGCGGCCGCCAGTATCGACCGCGCGGGCGGTCGACACCGTCATCATCTCCCACTTCCATGGCGACCACATCAACGGCCTGCTGGCAGCCGAGAACAAGCCCGCCTTCCCCAATGCCGAGATCATGGTGCCGGCGGTGGAATGGAAGTTCTGGATGGACGACGGCGAGATGAGCAAGGGGATGGGCAATCCGATCCTTGAGGGCAATTTCAAGAACATCCGCCGCGTATTCGACGCGCTCGGTCGCAAGGTGACGCAATACGAGGCCGGCAAGGAGGTCGCGCCCGGCATCACGTCGGTAGCGAGCCCCGGCCACACGCCAGGCCACAATTCCTTCATCGTCGCCTCCGGCGCGGAGAAGGTGCTGGTGCAGGTCGATATCACCGCAGGCGCGGCATTCCTGTTCGTGAAGCATCCCGAGTGGAACATCGCCTCCGACGTCGACAAGCCGCTCGCCCAGCAGACCCGACGCAAGCTCTACGACATGGCGATTGCCGAGAAGATGCCGATCCAGGCCTTCCACGCCGCCTTCCCCGGCTCGTCCGCGTCGAAAAGGAAAAGGACGGCTCCGGCTATCGCTGGATACCCTCGATCTGGAACGCCTCGCTGTAGGCTTCGCCTTGAGCCCTGACCGGGCGGCCCAGCTGCCCGGTCAGAACATCCGCCAGATCCATTCCATGATCTTGGCGAGCACGTCGCCGAACAGCAGGAGCACGGCCGACCAGATCAGGGCCGAGACGAAGTTGGCGGCCTGGAAGCTCCAATAGGGCATTTCGAAGATCCCGGCCGCGAGCGGCACGGAGGCGCGCAAGGGGCCGAAGAAGCGGCCGATGAAGATGCTGGGTATCCCCCAGCTGCGCACGAAGGCCTCGCCCCTGGGCAGCAGATCCGGGTAGCGCGAGAGCGGCCACATCTGCGCGACGTGCTCCTTGTAGCGGTAGCCGAACCAGTAGGAGACCCAATCGCCCAGCGCCGCGCCGAGGCCGCCGGCGATCCAGACCGGAAAGAAGCTGATGCCGCTGGCCCCGATCAGCGCTCCGATGGCCACCAGCGCGCCCCAGGCCGGGACCACGAGCGAGATGAACGCAAGCGACTCCCCGAAGGCGAGCAGGAACACGATTGGCGCCGCCCAAGCCTGGTGAACGCGCACGAAGTCAGCGAGGGCGTGCGCAAACTGCTCCATCCAAAATTGCCTTCCCGCCCCGTCTCAAGGTGCTGCTCGATGAAAAGGACTGGTAAGCCAAGGACTTGTGTGACATCAAGTCACAAAACCCGACATAGCTAAGGCCGCGACGTCAAATTGGCGGGAATTAGCGGGCCTGCGGCGTAAAATCGCCGGGATTGGCTCCCAACCCACAGCGCCCGGCCCGCCCTACGGTAACCTTTCCAAGTCAGAAGTGGCATAGTCGGCCGAACCGATTCGCCGCTATGCGGCCCTCAAAACGCATCAAGATATATGTCCAAGCAGTTGAAACCCAAAGCGAAAGACGATTTTTTCGGCGGCGACGAGCCGAAATCCCGCGCCGCCAAGACGGCGCCGCGCGGAAGCGGCGGGGAAGCCGACTACACGGCAGCCGACATCGAGGTGCTCGAAGGGCTTGAACCGGTACGGCGCCGGCCCGGCATGTATATCGGCGGCACCGACGAGAAGGCGCTGCATCACCTGTTCGCAGAAGTCATCGACAACTCGATGGACGAGGCGCTGGCTGGCCATGCGACCTTCATCGAGGTCGATTTGAGCGCGGACGGGTTCCTGACCGTCACCGACAACGGCCGCGGCATCCCGATCGATCCGCACCCGAAATTCCCCAAGAAGTCGGCGCTCGAAGTCATCATGTGCACGCTGCATTCGGGCGGCAAGTTCGACAGCAAGGTCTATGAGACCTCGGGCGGCCTGCACGGCGTCGGCATCTCCGTGGTGAACGCCCTCTCCTCGCGTCTCGAGGTCGAAGTCGCGCGCAGCCAGAAACTCTACCGCATGACGTTCGAGCGCGGCCACCCGAAGGGCAAGCTCGAAGACCTCGGCAAGATCAGCAACCGCCGCGGCACGCGCGTGCGCTTCAAGCCCGACACCGACATCTTCGGGCTTAAGGCCGCGTTCAAGCCGCAGCGCCTGTTCAAGATGACGCGCTCGAAGGCGTATCTGTTCGGCGGCGTCGAGATTCGCTGGAACTGCGCGCCCGAGCTGCTCAAGGGCATCGAGGACGTGCCGGCCGAAGCCACGTTCCACTTCCCCGGCGGCCTCAAGGATTATCTCGCCGCGGCAATCCACGCCGACGCGCTGGTGCATCCCGACATCTTCTCCGGCAAGTCGGGGCGCAACGGCGCGCACGGCGCCTGCGAATGGGCGGTGGCCTGGACCGCGGATGCCGACGGCTTTCTCTCCTCCTACACCAATACGGTGCCGACGCCGGACGGCGGCACACACGAATCCGGCCTGCGCAGCGCGCTGCTGCGCGGCCTGAAGGATCACGCTGAGCGCGTCGGCCAGGGCAAGCGCGCCGCCTCCGTCACTTCCGAAGACGTGATGGTGGGAGCGGCCGTGATGCTGTCGGTGTTCGTGCGCGAGCCCGAATTCCAGGGCCAGACCAAGGACCGCCTCGCCACCGCCGAAGCGCAGCGCATCGTCGAGCAGGCGATGAAGGATCCGTTCGACCATTGGCTGTCGGGCAATCCGAACATGGCCAACCGGCTGCTCGACTTCGTCATCGACCGCGCCGAGGAACGGCTGCGGCGGCGGCAAGAGAAGGAGACCGCGCGGAAAACTGCCGGCAAGAAGCTGCGCCTGCCCGGCAAGCTCGCCGACTGCACCGACGCCGGCACCGAAGGCTCAGAGCTGTTCATCGTCGAGGGCGACTCGGCCGGCGGCAGCGCCAAGCAGGCGCGCGACCGCAAGACCCAGGCCGTGCTGCCGCTGCGCGGCAAGATCCTCAACGTCGCTTCCGCCGGCAAGGACAAGCTGACGGCGAACGCCCAGCTCTCCGACCTCGTACAGGCGATCGGCTGCGGCACGCTCGCGCATTATCGCGAAGAAGATCTGCGCTATCAGCGCATCATCATCATGACCGACGCCGACGTCGACGGCGCCCACATCGCCTCGCTGCTGATCACCTTCTTCTACCGTCAGATGCCGCGGTTGATCGACGAAGGCCACCTCTTCCTCGCCGTGCCGCCGCTCTACAAGCTGACCCACGGCTCCAAGTCGGTCTACGCCCGCGACGACGCCCACAAGGAGGCGCTGCTCAAGAGCGCGTTCAACGTCAACGCCAAGGTCGAGGTGAACCGCTTCAAAGGTCTCGGCGAGATGATGCCGGCGCAGCTCAAGGAGACCACCATGGATCCGAGCAAGCGGACGCTGCTCAAGGTGGTGCTGCTCGCCGACGACCGCGACACCACGGCCGATTCGGTGGAGCGCCTGATGGGCACCAAGGCCGAGGCGCGCTTCGCGTTCATCTCCGACAAGGCCGAATTTGCCAGCGAGGAGCTGCTCGACGTCTGAGCTGCAGCCAGGCTGGCCGCGTTCCGAGACAGCCCCGGCCTCAAGCCGGGGCCGTTTCGTTTGAGGTGACGACCGCATCTTCCGGCAATCTTGCCGGGCGAGCCGCCGGTGTTTCGTTGATTCCCGCAACCGTCGCATGACGACTCGGCCATCGACTCACAGATGCCGAGGCCGAGGCAGGATTGCCTCCATTTCGGACAAAGCCGAATTTGCTAACGAAAGGTTACCCGAAATCAAAAACCTAGAATTTCGCTCAATGTATTGAAATATCGAAGTTATCTTCGACTCGCGCGATCGCGCTCGAAATACAACCGCACCGGCGTTTTCCGGCGACTGTGCCTGCCCGGCAACAGCATTTCGACGAGAACCGTCTATAGTTCGGGCATCAGATGACACGGACTTCAGTGCGCTCGCGCCTACAGACCAAGGTTGGGGATTTTAACATGAAGAAGATTTTGCTCGCTCTGACCGCGGTCGCGGCGATGACCGGTTCGGCCTCGGCGGCCGACCTCGCGGCCCGTCCTTATGTGAAGGCGCCGATGCCGGCGCCCGTCGCCAACTGGACCGGCTTCTACATCTTCGGCGGCGCCGGCGGCGGCGTTTGGGATGCGGACACTCACACCAACTTCGTTGGCGTTCCCGTGACGATCGATCAGCGCGTCGGCGGTGACGGCTGGTTCGGAACGGTCGGTCTCGGCTACGACTGGCAGTTCAGCGGCACCTGGGTGGCCGGCGTGTTCGCCGACGGTCAGTTCGGCAGCCTGCGCGGCAGCATCAACGATGAATTCGCTGCGCTGACCGGCCGCATCAAGATGCAGGACGCTTGGGCCGCGGGTGTTCGCCTCGGCTATCTGGTTGCTCCGAACGTTCTCTCCTACGTCAATGCCGGTTACTCCGGATCGCACTGGTCGGGCGCTACCTTGACCAACCTCGCCGGGACGGCTTCGGGCTTCCACACCGACTCGTTCAACCGCAATGGCTGGTTCGTCGGCGGTGGCGTCGAGAACAACCTGAACATCTTCGGCATCACGGCGCCGGGCTGGTTCATGAAGACCGAATATCGTGCTGCCTACTACGATCGCAAGGATATTGCCGTCCGCACCGACGTCGGCAACGTCGCGACCACCGACTCGATCAGCTTCAAGCCCTTGGTGCAGACCATCAGCACCTCGCTGGTCTACCGCTTCAACTGGACCGGTCCGGTCGTCGCGAAGTACTGATCTGATCTCGCGATCAAACGTCAAAGCCCCGGCATCGCCGGGGCTTTTTCGTTTTGGGCAGGGCGATCAATGCTCGCCGGCAATGCCTTGTATGCCGAGCCCGGTTTCGCCCGCCGTCTATCGGTACTGATCGCCAAGCGGCGAATTGCTTTCAAAGGACGCGCTCCCTCCCCGCCATCACCTTGCGCCGGTGCCGCCATTGTATCGACACCGAAGCTGCGGTTACTGTGCGCCCAAGCTTTCGCAGCGCCGGCGATCCTTCATCGTCGCGCACGACAGAAGCGGACCGATGGGAGGAATGCATGCGCAGATTTCTGCTTGTGGCAGGCCTGTTTGCAACTGCCCTCGGGCTGCTCTGGATCGGACAGGGTACGGGCACCGTTCCATGGCCGCGATCGAGCTTCATGGTCAACCAGTGGGCCGGCTATGGCGCAGCAATGGCGGGCTGGTGCTGATCTGGCAGAGCAACCGATAGAAGAAACCAGGGAATACAAACATGACATCCAGCCGGTTCGATCTCCGCGGCAAGGTCGCGATCGTCACGGGAGGCAATGGCGGCATCGGGCTCGGCATGGCGCGCGGCCTTGCCGATGCCGGCGCCGACATCGCCGTGGTCGGACGCAACGAGACCAAGTCCGCGCAAGCGGTCGCCGATCTCAGGCAGCGCGGCGTGAAGGCAATTGCCGTCGCGACCGACGTCACCGACAAGGCGGCCGTCGCGGCCATGATCGAGCGCGTCGTCAAGGAGCTCGGCCGCATCGACATCCTCGTCAACAATGCCGGCATGAGCATCCGCAAGCCGCCGCACGAGCTCGAGCTCGACGAGTGGAACAAGGTGATCGACACCAACCTCACCAGCGCCTTCGTGTGCTCGAAGCTGGCTTACCCGGCGCTGAAGGCGTCCGGCAACGGCAAGGTGATCAATATCGGCTCGATGATGTCGATCTTCGGCGCGAGCTTCGCCACCGCCTATGCAGCGAGCAAGGGGGGCATCGTGCAGTACACCCGCGCCTGCGCCAATGCCTGGGCGCCCGACAACATCCAGGTCAACGCCATCCTGCCGGGCTGGATCGACACCGATCTCACCCGCGGCGCGCGGCAGCAGGTCTCGGGGCTGCACGAGCGCGTGCTGGCGCGCACGCCCGCGGGCCGTTGGGGCGACATCGACGACTTCGCCGGCATCGCCGTATTCCTCGCCTCGCCCGCGTCGAACTTCGTCACGGGCACCGCGATCCCCGTCGATGGCGGATTCTCGGTAATGGCCTGAGACCGGGCCTGCACCACAACACTGCACGCAAAAAAAGCCCCGGTGGAAACCGGGGCTTTTGAAATTTTGGCAGTGCTCTTTTTTGATCGTTGGTCGCGTTGCGTCGACGTGCTCAGTAACGGGCGATGGTCGGGGCGTCGAACTTGTAGCTCGCACGCACCACGGCCCACTGGATGTCGCGCGGCTTGGCATCGAAGATGTAATTGCCCGCCGTGCCGCCAAGCTGATAGGTCTGGCTGCCGAAGGCCGCGTAATTGTATTCGAGACCGACGATCCAGTTGCGGGTGATGCCGTATTCCCAGCCGGCGCCGACGGTCCAGCCATTGGCCCAGTGAGTTTGTCCGCCCGTACCCGTCACAACGGGGTCGGTGACCGAGAGCCGGTTGTTGACCCCCGCGTAGCCACCCTTGATGTAGAACAGGTTGTTCTGCACGGCAAAGCCGGCACGGCCGACGACCGTCGCCAGCACATTGGCACGCCAGGAGAACACATCGTTCGCCGGGGGGAACGCGGTGTTGACGACCGTACCCTTGTTGTCGAGGCCGGAGATCGTGCCTTCCACGCCGAACACGTAGTTGTTGGCCTGCCAGTTGTAGCCGATCTGCGCGCCGCCCATGACGCCCGAGTTGCGCTGACGATAGCCCTCGCCCGGGAGCAAATCGCCGAACGCCGCACCTGTGCCGTTGTTGATGAACTGCTCGTTGGTCCACGCGCCGCCGATGTGGCCGCCGACATAGAAGCCGGTCCAGGTGAACAGCGGCTCGACATAGGCGGGCGCCTTGGTGTAGCGCGCACCGAGATCGGCGGCGGAGGCCGCGCCGGTCGAAACCAGAGCCGTCGTGCAGGCGAAGGCGGCAATCAATTTATTACGCATGGCATACCCCGTGTCCTTTGATGGGCGCACGGTCACAGACGGCCCTTACTAAAATTGAAATCAACACGGTTAACGTGGCGGTTGGGCACGCACTGCGCCGTGAATCCGTTGGCGCTGTTGCCGGCGCGCAACGCATCGCCCGCGATTTCGCGCGGCGTTATCCCTACCGAAGTCCTACGCTACGATCCCGGCGCGGACGGCGAATGCACGTGCTCGGGCCGCACGCCGAGCGCGATCAGCCGCGCCGGAATGCCCTGCAGCCACGGCAGCGCGGTGATGAGGCGTACGACCAGCGGCACCTTCAGCGGTCGATCGCCGCTCTGCAAGGCGCCGCTGATGATGTTGTTCTGCACGATCACCTGCATTGCTTGTGTCATCTTCACCGGAAACTCGCGGCGACGGCGCACTGCATCGAGCTCGTGCTCGGACGGGCAGCCATGTTGCAGCTTGTCCGCCAGCAGGTTCGCGGTCGCGACCGCGTCCTGCACGGCGAGATTGACGCCGACGCCGCCGACCGGCGACATCGCATGCGCGGCATCGCCGATGCACAAGAGGCCCGGCTGCGTCCAGCGCCTCAGGCGGTTGATCGCGACGGTGAGCAGCTTGATATCGTCGAAGCTCTTCACCTCGGCGATGCCGGATCGAAGGATCGGCGCCATGCGCACGACGTCGTCGAGCAGCACCGATAATCCCCTCGCCTTCACCGCCTCGTGCTGTCCCTTGGCGATGACATAGGCGCATTGCCAATAGTCGCCGCGATCGAAGGTGATCATCATCTTGCCGGGCTCGACCCGCGCGAACACGCTCTCCGTCTCATCGGGTTTGCGGCCGGCGCGGAACCAGAGCACGTCCATCGGCGCGCCGATCTCCTCGACCGCAAGGCCGGCGCGCTCGCGCACCGTCGAGTGCCGGCCGTCGCAGGCAATGGTGAGATCAGCCTCGATATCGATGAAGCCGTCAGGCGTCTTCGCCCGCACGCCGGCGACCGTCTCGCCGCGGCGGATCAGATCCACCGCCTCCGTGCTCATCATCACCTTGAGCGAGGCAAAGCGCCGGCCGGCCTCCCGCAGGAAATTCAGGAAATCCCATTGCGGCATGAAGGCGATGAAGGGGTACTTCGTGTGGAGCCGGCTAAGATCGGCGATGCGCACCGGCGTGCCGCCGAACAGGCCGTCCATTTTCTGCAAGCGTTGGTGCGGCAGCTTTAGGAAGCCGTCGATCAGGCCGAGCTCGTCCATCACCTGAAGCGTCGAGGGATGCACGGTATCGCCGCGGAAGTCGCGGAAGAAATCCGCATGCTTCTCCAGCACCACGACCTCGATGCCGGCGCGTCCCAGGAGATAGCCGAGCATCATGCCCGCCGGCCCGCCGCCGACGATGCAGCAACGGACTTTCATGAACCTGTTGGATTGTTGGTCGGAGGTCATTTGCCGCCGCGATCCGCGATGTGAGTATCGATCAAGCTATGCCGGACGATACTAGCGCGATTCAGGCCGCAGGCGGTCTCAATTTGCAAGCAAGAGCCCGCCGCGGCCGGTTTGCGGCGGTAAGCAAGCGCCCGACAAAACAGGCCCGCAGAACGCGGGCCTCGCCTGAAAGGGGCCCAGATTATTTCTGGTCCTCGTTGCTGGTCCCGGTGCCCGGACTGCCGATCGGCAACCCGTTGGGTGCGTGACCGACGCCCATGTTTCGCTCGGCTTGCGCTGCTGTCGGCGTCTTGGCGTTCGCGGTCGGGGGCTGAACATTCCGATTAGGTTGGCCGACGTTGGTGTTGACGTTGGCTCCCGTGGTGGTGTCATGCGTTCCCATCCCGGAGGGAGCCGACGGCCCGGAGTTGGCGCTGCTGGATGACGAGCCCACTCCGACACCTGAGCTGGCCGCAGATCCCGCGCTGGCGCCACCGGTACCCGTGCCGGCGCCTGCCGCCGCACCTGCGCCCGCACCACTGCCGCCTCCGGCACCACCGCCGCCTTGGGCAAAGGCCGCCGTCGAAAGTGCGGCACAAGCGATGGTCACGAGGATGGCTTTGCGGATCATGGATCGTCTCCCTGGTTTGACAGACAATCCAGGTGACTAGGAGTTGTTCCGTCGCCCGCTCATCACACCGCAGCCGACAACGAAGACATCAATTGTTACTCCGGTTCGCGCTGCGAAAGCTCTTGATCTCCGAGACGCTGCCGTCGCGATAGGTCAGCTCCACAGAGACGGACTTCGTGCTTGGCGCGAGCTTCATGTAGAGCGGCATGCCGGCGCTGACTGCGCTGGGGTCGCGCATGTCGCAAGGCGGCATCTTCAGCACCTGGTTGGGCACGGCGGTGTCGATGCCGATGCGCACCTCGCGGATGGCGCAGCGATAGGACACGAGGTGGGTGTAGTAGACCAGGAGTCCGTTGAACTCGCGAAACGACAGCCAGCTCGTCGCGGTCATGTCGAGGATCTTGCGCTGGTCGCGGATCAGCGCGGCCTCGGGATCGAACCGGATCGGGAACGGCCCCTGCATGTCGCCGGACTGATCGACATAGCGGACCTCGATGGTGCCGGCCTGCGCATCAGGTGGCAGTTCGATCGACGGGTTCGGCATCCGCTTGCGCGTGCGCGGATCGAGCGTGTCGATGAAGCCGGTTTCGCGGAAATCGCCATTGCCGGCCATGCGCCAGGAAATGCCGAGCGTCGGGTCGGCAAAGGAGAACGTCACGCTCCAGCCGCCATTGTGCCGCGAGAAGCTCGCGATCGGCGCGTTGAGGGTCTCCTCCTTGGGCATCTGCGGCACGGATACCGGCGGCAGCGCCGCGAGCTTCTGCGGCGGCGGCTCGTCGGAGCGCATGGCTGCATCCTTGGCGAGGCCGCTGAGGAAGACGTCGTCGACCATCTGGTCGAAATACACCGGCACCTGCCTGTGCTTCACGGTGTCGGCCATCTCACTGACGGCACGGCGGGTGCGCTGCGCCACCTGCACGAGGTTCTCGCCGGGCTTGAGCAGCTCCCTGGCGAAGGTGCGCGTGAACACCGAATTGGGATTGGCGTCGTCGTTGGACAGGCGATCGAGCGCAGTCTGGCGAGGTCCTGCCGAGAACACCGAGAACACGCCCTCGGGCAGCTGCGTCATCGGCGCGAGCCCGCCGGCGCCGGCGACTGCGCGCGTGCCCTTGCGCTCGAAAGGATTGTTGCGGCAGGCGTCGAACACCAGGATGGAGGTCCGCGCCTTCTTGTTCTGCAGGCGCTCGACGATGCGGTCGGCCAGGATCGAGGCATCGCGCACCAGCTCTTCCTGCCCTTCCGTCGCCGCCGGCACGTCGGTCGGCAACAGGTAATTCTGGCCGGCGATCTCGAAACCGTGGCCGGCGTAGAAGAAGAATGCGGTGTCGCCGGGCTCGATCGCCTTGTCGAACGCGAGCAGCGTCTCGGAGAATTGCAGCCGGTTCTGGTTCTCGGCGACCATCACCGAAAAGCCGAGCTGCTTCAGCGTATCGCCCATGGTGCGGGCGTCGTTGACCGCCTTGAGCAGCTTCGGCACGTTCCTATAGTCGTTGTTGCCGACGACCAGCGCGACGCGCTTCTCGGCATAAGCGGGAGCTGCGAAGCCGCTCAGGCCCGCCGCGAGGCCAAGGGCCGCCAGAATTCTGAAAAGCCGACGCGTCATCGCAAAATTTCCCGTTGCCGAACGGCCCTACGCCGATTCCTTCGAGCAGCAGTCCATGGCCCCCTGCCGCTGTGTGATAGTCGGCCCAGACGCAACGACGGTTCAAGGGGCCCTGGGGCTCCGATTGCACGATCCGGCTATGGCAGATTCCGTTGGAATCTGCTTCTTCTTGGACAATTTCGCCGGAAGCGAGGGGCTGCCGTGTTGCGCTGGTGTACGGACGAGGTCGAGCCGCATGACCGCTTCGACTATTGGCGCGAGGTGCGGGCCAAGGGCCTGTTCGGTGTCACCGCCGAGCTCGAGCGCGAACGGCGCGCGGACTTCATCGGCGAATTCTCGCTGCGTCAGCTTGGCGGCGCCGGCCTCGTCGAGCTGAAGGCATCGCCCTACGCGGTCGAGCGCAGCACGTCCGACATCGCCAACGCCCCGGGTGACGCGATCTGCGTCTACCAGCAGCTTGGCAGCGGCGGCTGGTTCGGCGGCATGCGCACAAGCGACTTTTCAATTGCCAATGGCAGCTTCGCCACCAGCCATACCGACCTGCCCTACCGCACCGCGCCGCTGGGCGCCGGCGGCTTCCACCTCCGGATCCTGAAGGTTCCGATCAGCAGAATCCCGGCGCAGGACAAGCGCATGCGTGAGCTTGCGCCCCGGACCTTCAACGATCCGGCCCTGGCGCCGCTACTCGCTGCCTGCTTTGCCGATCTCAGCGAGGCCGCCGCGGACGATGCCGCCGCCGAAGCGGCCGCTGTGGTCCAGACCTCCTTGGTTCAAGCTTTGGCCCATCTGGCGCTGATCGAGCGCGGCATCGTGCGGCCCGGCAGCCGGCGCGGACAGGCCGCGCTGCGGACCGCCCGCCTCTCACAGGCCCGGCGCCTCATCGCGCGGCACCTTCAGGACCCTCATCTCGCGCCGACCCTGGTGGCCGACCTGCTCGGCGTGTCCGTGCGTCACTTGCACATGCTGTTCGAGACGGCGGAGAAGAGCTTCTCGCAGACCGTGACCGACGAGCGCCTGAAACAGAGCCGCCGCCTGATGTGCGAGGCGCCGGAGCGGCTGATCGCCGACATCGCGACCTCCTGCGGTTTCGAGAGCCTGGCGACCTATTACCGGGTGTTCAACGCCGCCTATGGCATGGCCCCCGGCGACTTCCGGGCCAAGGCCTCGGAGGAGCACTAGCCGCCATCCGGGCGGTTGCGGCAGGAGCGCCTGGAGGGGCGGAAAACCCCAGCCGCGCCCGTGATTTGGGCAAAAACCTCAGGTTTTTTAGGGTCTTCCCGCGCCCGCTCCATTGACTTTGGCCAATTCCGCCCTATGTTCCGGGGCGACGCGGCTCAGATCGAAGAGCGATTCCTGAGCCTTGCGCTTTGTCCGCGTGAGTCAGCACCCCCAGCTTCTTTGAGAGCGCGCCGTTTCGGGGTGGAGCGCGACAGCCTTATTACCCTCGATTCCGAACGGCGGTTTCGACCAGAGGCTCAATGTCCTTTTCAAATCTCGGACTGTCCGAAAAAGTCCTCGCCGCAGTGGCGGCCACCGGTTACACCAACCCCACCCCCATTCAGGAACAGGCGATCCCCCACGTCCTCGCACGTAAGGACGTGCTCGGCATCGCCCAGACCGGCACCGGCAAGACCGCGGCCTTCGTGCTGCCGATGCTCACCATCCTCGAAAAGGGCAGAGCCCGGGCGCGCATGCCGCGCACGCTGATCCTCGAGCCGACCCGCGAGCTCGCGGCCCAGGTGAAGGAAAACTTCGACCGCTACGGCGCCGGCCAGAAACTCAACGTCGCCCTCCTGATCGGCGGCGTCTCCTTCGGCGACCAGGATGCCAAGCTGATGCGCGGCGTCGACGTGCTGATCGCAACCCCCGGCCGCCTGCTCGACCACACCGAGCGCGGCGGCCTCTTGCTCACCGGCGTCGAGCTGCTCGTCATCGACGAGGCCGACCGCATGCTGGACATGGGCTTCATTCCCGATATCGAGCGCATCTGCAAGCTCGTCCCGTTCACGCGGCAGACCCTGTTCTTCACCGCGACCATGCCGCCGGAAATCCGCCGCATCACCGAGGCCTTCCTGCACAATCCACAGAAGGTCGAGGTCTCCAGGCCCGCCACCACCGCCGTTACCGTCACGCAAGCCCAGGTGCCCGCCGGCCGCGAGGCGCACGAGAAGCGCGAGCTGCTTCGCCGCCTGCTGCGCGAGGCCAAGGACCTCAAGAACGCGATCATCTTCTGCAATCGCAAGCGCGAGGTCGCGATCGTTCACAAGTCGCTTCAGAAGCACGGCTTCAGCGTCGGCGCGCTGCATGGCGACATGGATCAGCCCGCCCGCATGGCTGCGCTCGATCAGTTCCGCAAGGGTGAGCTGCCGCTGCTCGTCGCCTCCGACGTTGCCGCGCGCGGCCTCGACATTCCCGAGGTCAGCCACGTCTTCAATTTCGACGTTCCCCATCACGCCGACGACTACGTCCACCGTATCGGCCGCACCGGCCGCGCCGGGCGAACCGGCACCGCGATCTCGATTGTGACACCACTCGACCAGAAGTCGATGGCGGCGATCGAAAAGCTGATCGGCCAGAGCATTCCGCGTGCCGAAGGCGATTACGAAGCCCCGGCCGAGGGCTCCGATGCGAGCGAGCGTCCGCGCGAGCAGCGCGGCCGTGAACGTTCACGCGGCGGACGCGGCAAGCCGCAGCGCGGCCGCGACCGCGAGCGTAGCCACGAGCCGCGCGAGGCAAGACAGCCCGCCGAGGCAAGGCAGCCCGCCGAGGCAAGGCATCGGTCCGACGACAAGCGCCGGGCGGAGCCGCGGCGCGAGGCGCGCCAGCAGGCCAACACCTCCCATGTGCCCTCGATCGGCCGTCCCGAGCCGCGCCGCCAGCGCGAGATCGACACCGAGCCGGGTGATCACTCGCATCTGCCGGCGTTTCTGCTGCGGCCGGTTCGCTCCCCCGCCGGAGCCTGAAGCGCGGCGCACTCCGGATTTCGGTTGAGCAAACCCGCCACACAATTTTTTAGATGCATTCGTGAACGTATATTTACGGGGCGTTCACGATCGTCCGTTAGCCTACGAACATAATTTAAGCATTACTGCGGTCGATGGCGCGCCGACCGTTGTGGGGTATGTTCCGTGATTAAGGTGCTCGACGAACACGAACGCACGATGGCGTTCGCCGAGGTGGCGCTCGGTCAGATCCGATCGCTTCGGCAGACGGCAATTCCCCGCAACTACGAGATCTGGTACGTCTACGCCACGGGCTACAACGCGCCGCTCAACAAGATCATCAACGAGACGCTGGCGCGCAGCGGCAAGCTGACCGAAGCCGATCTCGAGCAGATCTACGAGACCTATCTCTCCCACATCAAGACCACCGACCGCATCGACAAGGTCGGCGCGCGCGTCATCGGCGAGATCGACGACGTCATGAAGGTCTTGGGCGAGGCGCTCGGCATGACCGGCGCCTACGATGCCAGCCTGTCCGGGGCGACCGAGAAACTGTCGTCGGCCAGGAGTCGCGACCAGATCAAGGCTGTCGTCGAGGCGCTGCTGCGCTCGACCAGCGAGATGCGCCAGACCAACAAGGCGCTCGAGGACCGCCTGACGCTGTCGAAGAACGAGATCAGCAATCTCCAGCAGAGCCTGGAAGCGATCCGCGCCGAGAGCCTGACCGATCCGCTCACGGGCCTTGGCAACCGCAAATATTTCGACCGCATGATCGGCATGGCCGTGCAGAGCGCGCTCGCCTCGGGCGAGCCGCTGTCGCTGCTGCTGTTCGACATCGATCACTTCAAGTCGTTCAACGATTCCTACGGCCATCTCACCGGCGACCAGGTGCTACGGCTCGTCGGCCTTTCGCTGAAGCAGACCATCAAGGGCCAGGACATCACCGCACGCTATGGCGGCGAGGAATTCGCGGTCGTGCTGCCCAACACCGCGCTGCGCCAGGCGCTCACGGTGGCCGACCACATCCGCCGCGCCGTGATGGCGAAGGAATTGAAGAAGAAATCGACCGGCGAGATCCTCGGCCGCGTCACCATCTCCGTCGGCGTCTCCATGCTCAAGGAGGGCGACGACACCGACGCGCTGATCGAGCGTGCGGATGCCTGCCTCTACGCCGCCAAGCGCAACGGCCGCAATCGCGTGATCTGCGAAGCCGACCCGGAATTCGCCGTCGAGAGCCATAGCCGGGTGGCGTGACGTTTCATCCCGATGACATCTGGTGGGTTAGCGTAGCGTAACCCACCTCTTGTCTGTCCCCGTGGATGGACAACTGGGTTACGCTACACTGACCGACGACGCGTTTTCTTGGCTACTCGCTTCTTCGGCTTTGCCTTCTTCACTGCCTTCTTCACCTTCGGCCGCTTCTTCACCTTGGCGCGCTGCGCCGCGGCGAGCGCCGCCCTCGCCCACTGCGCAAGCTCTGTGGAATCGTCGAACAGGCGCGCGGGCAGCTCCCAGTAGGAGTTGACCACCAGGGTCTTGACGCGGGTCGAGTACTGGAACGGTTTTGAGCCTTCGGCCTCGAAGTCCGGAATGGTCGTCTCGTCGGCGCGAAGGAACAGGCCGGCACGGAGCGACAGCGCGAAATTGACGCCGTCGGCGGAGATGCCGTAGCCGGAGAACATCCTGCGGATGGTGACCGGGCCGAAATCGGCGAACAGGTCGATCAGGAATTCGCGGTCCATGGGCACGCTCTCTCGTGCCCCGGACGCAGCGCAGCGTGCAACGGTGCGCTGCAGAGCCGGGGCCCAGCCTCTCTACAGCGAAAACTATAGCGTGGGTCCCGGCTCTGCGCAGCAGCGCAAGCGCGCTGCAGCGCGTCCGGGACACGAGAGGATTGAGAAGGCGCTTACCCGTCGATCTTGGCCGGCCGCAGCTCGACCGATTCGCCGCAGCCGCAGGCGGAGACCTGGTTGGGATTGTTGAAGACGAACTGGGCCTGCATCTTGTCGGCCTTGTAGTCCATCTCGGTGCCGAGCAGGAACAGCACAGCCTTGGGATCGACCAGGATCTTGACGCCCTTGTCCTCGACGACCTCGTCGGTCGGACGGATCTCGTGAGCGTATTCGACCGTGTAGGACTGGCCGGCGCAACCGCCGTTCTTCACACCGACGCGCAGGCCCACGATCTCCGAATCCGCGCGCTGGGTCAGCTCGGTGATGCGCCGGGCAGCAGCGTCCGTCAGCCGCATCACCTGCGGGCGCGGCCGCCGCGGCTTCGGAGTGGAGGATGCTGGTGTCGCCTGGGTCATGTTATTTATGTGGTCCGTTGCGGAGCGAATTCAATGCGGGGTGAGACCGTCACCACATGTTGAGCACGAGACGCGCCTCGTCGCTCATGCGTTCCGGCGACCACGGCGGCTCCCAGACCACCTTGACGTCCACAACGCCGACGCCGGGGACGCTGGCGACCGCGTTCTCGACCATGGTGGGCAGCTCGCCGGCGGCCGGGCAGTTCGGCGTCGTCAGCGTCATCAGCACGTCGACCGAGCGGTCGTCCTTGATCTCGACCTTGTAGATCAAGCCGAGCTCGTAGATGTCGGCGGGGATTTCCGGGTCGAACACGGTCTTGAGCCCGGCGATGATCTCGGTGGTCAGTCGCTCGGTCTCCTCCGGCGGCAGCGCCGAATGGGTTTCCATCGGACTAGCTTTGATTTCGGCCGTGTCACTCATGCGAACAAATCCCGCGCCTTCAGCAGCGCCTGTGCCAGATGATCGACTTCTTCCCGCGTATTATACATGCCGAACGAGGCCCGACAGGTGGCGGTCACGTTGAACCGCTCTAAAAGCGGCATCACGCAATGGGTGCCGGCGCGCACCGCGATGCCCTGGCGGTCGATCACGGTGGCGACGTCATGGGCGTGCGCGCCCTTGAGCTCGAAGGAGATCACCGGGCCCTTGCCCCGCGCCGTGCCGATCAGCCGCAGCGAGTTGATCTCGCGCAGGCGCTCCTGGGCGTAGGTGGTGAGATCGCGCTCGTGGGCGGCAATGCGCTCCTTGCCGATCGAATTCACGTAGTCGATAGCGGCGCCGAGGCCGATCGCTTCGACGATGGGCGGGGTGCCGGCCTCGAACTTGTGCGGCGGATCGCCATAGGTGACCCAGTCCTTCGCGACCTCGCGGATCATCTCGCCGCCGCCGTTGAAGGGCCGCATCGCAACAAGGTGCTCGTGCTTGGCATAGAGCGCGCCGATGCCGGTCGGGCCATAGATCTTGTGGCCGGTGAACGCGTAGAAATCGCAGTCGAGATCCTGCACGTCGACGGGCAGATGCACCGCACCTTGCGCACCGTCGACCAGCACCGGAATGCCGCGATCATGGGCCAGCCGCACCACCTCCTTGATCGGAACGAACGTTCCGAGCGCGTTCGACATCTGGGTGATGGCGACCAGCTTGGTCTTCGGCGTCAGCAGCTTCTCGAACTCGTCGATCAGGAAATTGCCCTCGTCATCGACGGGCGCCCATTTGATCACTGCGCCATGGCGTTCCCTGAGGAAATGCCAGGGCACGATGTTGGAATGGTGCTCCATGATCGAGAGGACGATCTCGTCGCCTTGCTTGATGTTCGGCTCGCCCCAGGACGACGCCACGAGGTTGATTGCCTCGGTGACGTTGCGGGTGAAGATGATTTCCTCTGTCCGGCGGGCGTTGACGAACTGCGCGACCTTTGCCCGCGCGCCCTCGTAGGCCTCCGTCGCCGCATTGGCGAGGTAATGTAGGCCGCGATGCACGTTGGCGTATTCGCTCGTATAGGCCTGCGTCATGCGGTCGAGCACGGACTGCGGCTTCTGCGCGGAGGCTGCGTTGTCGAGATAGACCAGCTTCTTGCCGTAGACTTGCATGGCGAGCGCCGGAAAGTCCTGGCGCACGCGCGCGACGTCATAGGCCCCGTTCTTGACTGCCGGATGCGCGCTCATGACCGCCGCTCCAGCCAGCGCTCGGCGATGCCGATCACGTGCTCGCGCAACGTATCATCGGCGATCTGCTCGATCGCCTCGCCGACGAAGGCCTGAATCAGCAGCGCCTGGGCCTGCTTCTCGGGCAGGCCGCGAGCCTTGAGATAGAACAGCAAGCTGTCATCCAGCGCGCCGGCGGTGGCGCCGTGGCCACAGGAGACGTCGTCGGCAAAAATCTCGAGCTCGGGCTTGTTGTCGGCCTCGGCTTCGTCCGAAAGCAAGAGCGCGCGGGTCATCATCTTGCCGTCGGTCTTCTGCGCGTCGGGGCGGACGATGATGCGGCCCTGGAACACCGAATGGGCGCGATCGTCAATCACGGCGCGGAAGGTCTCGCGGCTGAAGCAGTTCGGCACGGCATGGTCGACCACCAGCGTGGTGTCGCCATGCTCGGTCTTCTTCAAGAGGTTCACGCCGTTGATGGAGAGTTCGCTACCCTCGCCTGCCAGGGTGATGAAGCCCTGCAGACGGCTGACCGCGGCGCCGCTGGTCATGTTGAAGAAATTCAGCTTGGTGTTGGCGCCGACCGTGACGAACTGTGAGGTGACGTTCACCGCATCAGGCGCATCGTCCATCAGGCGGATATGGGCGACGTCGGCGTCGTCACCGATCGAGACGATGACGGCGTCATTGACCTGGTAGGCCTTGGCGCCGGCGGCGACGAAGCCCTCGACGATGGTGGCGCGAGCGCCCTTCCCGACGACGATCCGCGAGCGCGTGAAGGCCGACGCAGACGCGGCAGTTGCGACATGGATGATCTGGACCGGCGCAGAGAGCTGTGCACCATCGGCAATCGAGAGCACCACGCCCTCGGTCGCCAGCGCGGCATTCAGCGCGATCACGGCATCGGTGGACGCGGTCTTGAGGAGATCGGCATCCTTGTCCAGCGTCTCGCGCAGAGTCCTAAGGCTCACTTCGGAAGCAAGCGCCTTCACGTCGGAGAGCTCGGCCGCGAATACGCCATCGACCAGCACCAGCTTGCGGGCGCCCGCGATTGCATGCGCCTTGACGGCCTCTGCGGCGCGCTTCAGCGCAGCCGCATCGGGCGCGGCTGCCAGCGGCAGCACCTCGCCGACCAGTGCGCGCAGGTCGGTGTATTTCCATTCTTCGATCCGGCGGTGCGGCAGGCCGAGACGCTCATAGGTCTCGAACGCCTCACGGCGCGCCGCGATCACGGCCGGCGAACCCGGCAAGCGGCCTTCAGCGCTGGCGAAGAGATCACTCACCACGCGGCCGCTCCCGGTCTTTGCCACAGCAACGTTCATCGCAAAATTCCTTACGCGGCATCCTCGAACTGGGCGTAGCCGGACGCTTCCAGCTCCAGCGCCAGGTCCTTGCCGCCGCTCTTCACGACGCGGCCCTTCGACATCACGTGCACGAAATCGGGCACGATGTAGTTGAGCAGCCGCTGATAGTGGGTGATGACGACCATCGCGCGACCCGGCGAGCGCAGCGCGTTGACGCCGTCGGCCGCGATGCGCAGCGCGTCGATGTCGAGGCCGGAATCCATCTCGTCGAGGATGCACAGGCTCGGCTCGAACAGCGCCATCTGCAGCACCTCGTTGCGCTTCTTCTCGCCGCCGGAGAAGCCGACATTGACGCCGCGCTTGAGCATGTCCTGCGGAATGTTCAGCGACTTCGAGACCTCGCGGACCTTCTTCAGGAAGTCCGGCGTCGAATATTCATCCTCGCCGCGCGCCTTGCGCTGCGCGTTCAGCGCGGTGCGCAGGAAGTTCATGGTGGCGACGCCGGGGATCTCGACCGGATACTGGAACGCCAGGAACACGCCCTTGGCGGCGCGCTCCTCGGGCGCCATCTCCAGGAGGTCCTCGCCCTTGAACAGGATCTGCCCGTCGGTGACCTCGTAGCCGGGCTTGCCGGCGATGACGTGGGAGAGCGTCGATTTGCCGGAGCCGTTCGGCCCCATGATCGCGTGCACCTCGCCCTCGTTCACGGTCAGCGTCAGCCCGTGGAGGATCTCACGCTCCTCGACACGAACCTTGAGGTCTTTCACTTCAAGCAGGGCCATAATGTCTTTCCATCTATCCACTCATCCTGAGGAGCGCCGGAGGCGCGTCTCGAAGGATTGAGGCCACCAATCTTTCCGGTATCCATCCTTCGAGACGGCCGCGTTCCGCGGCCTCCTCAGGATGAGGTCCGAGCTAGCCGACCGACCCTTCAAGCGAGATCGAGATCAGCTTCTGCGCTTCCACCGCGAACTCCATCGGCAGCTGCTGCAGCACGTCCTTGACGAAGCCGTTGACGACGAGGCCGACGGCTTCTTCCTGGCTGAGCCCGCGCTGGATGCAGTAGAACAGCACGTCCTCGGAGATCTTCGAGGTCGTCGCCTCGTGCTCGAAGGTCGCCGAGGAGTTTTTGGCCTCGATGTACGGCACGGTGTGCGCGCCGCATTTGTCGCCGATCAGTAGCGAATCGCAGGCGGTGAAGTTGCGCGCGCCGGTCGCTTTCCGGTGCGCGGTGACCAGGCCGCGATAGGTGTTCTGCGACTTGCCGGCGGCGATGCCCTTGGAGATGATCCGGCTCGACGTGTTCTTGCCGAGATGAATCATCTTGGTGCCGGAATCGACCTGCTGGAAGCCGTTCGAGATTGCGATCGAGTAGAACTCGCCGCGCGAATTGTCGCCACGCAGGATGCAGCTCGGATATTTCCAGGTGATCGCCGAACCCGTCTCGACCTGGGTCCAGGAGATCTTGGAGTGGTTGCCGCGGCAGTCGCCACGCTTGGTGACGAAATTGTAGATGCCGCCCTTGCCTTCCGAATTGCCCGGATACCAGTTCTGCACCGTCGAATATTTGATCTCGGCGTCATCGAGCGCGACGAGTTCGACCACAGCCGCATGCAGCTGGTTCTCGTCGCGCTGCGGCGCGGTGCAGCCTTCGAGATAGGAGACGTAGGAGCCCTTGTCGGCGATGATCAGCGTGCGCTCGAACTGGCCGGTGTTGCGCTCGTTGATGCGGAAATAGGTCGACAGCTCCATCGGGCAGCGCACGCCCGGCGGCACGTAGACGAACGAGCCGTCGGAGAACACCGCCGAGTTCAGCGTCGCATAAAAATTGTCCGAGGTCGGCACCACCGATCCCAGATATTTCTGCACCAGTTCAGGATGCTCGCGGATCGCCTCCGAGATCGGCATGAAGATCACGCCGGCCTTCTTGAGCTCCGCCTTGAACGTGGTCGCAACCGAGACCGAATCGAAGACCGCGTCGACCGCGATCTTGCGCCGGGCCGGATCTTCCTCGCCCACCTTGGGCTCGACGCCCTCGAGCATGGCGACTTCCCGCAAGGGAATGCCGAGCTTCTCGTAGGTCTTCAGGATCTCCGGATCGATCTCGTCGAGCGAGGTGACCGTCTTCTTCGGCTTCGGCGCCGCGTAATAGTAGATGTCCTGGAAGTCGATCTTGGGATAGTCGACGCGGGCCCAGGTCGGCTCGGTCATGGTCAGCCAGCGCCGATAGGCTTCCAGCCGCCACTGGAGCATCCAGGCGGGTTCGTTCTTTTTCTGCGAGATGAACTTTACGATCTCTTCCGACAGCCCCTTGGGGGCCTTCTCGGAGTCGATCAGGGTCTCAAACCCATAACGATACTGGTCGACGTCGATGCGCTTCACGCGCTCGACCGTCTCTTGTACGGCTGGCATTCCATCCTCCGCTCGCGGTTTCAAGGACCGCGGTGGATCAAACTCGGACGAGTATTACGATATTTCTCGGCGGAAAGCACGGGCTTAGAACCGTTCAAGCCGTGTTTCGTCGCTTAGCCCTTAAGTAGGGTATTACCAAGCTTTCGCCAAGCCTCTAACGCCCTATTGATGTCCTCTGGTTCCGTGGACCAGCCCAGACTGAGACGCACCGCTCCCTGGGCCACCGCGGGATCGTACCCCATGGCCGACAGCACGTGGGACGGCTGGACCTTTCCGGAAGAGCAGGCGGAGCCGGAGGAGACCGCGATGCCCTCCAGGTCGAAGCCGATCACGGCGGTTTCGGCCTTCAGGCCTGGCGCGGTGAAAAGAATGGTATTGGGCAACCGCGCCACGCCGTCAGCAAAGACGGTCGCTCCGGCAACGCCGTGGAGGCCATTTTCCAAACGATCTCTGAGGCTTACCATTCGCTTCACATCCTCCGGCAGAGCCTGAAGCGCGGCCTTCACCGCCGCTCCGAAGCCGGCGATGCCCGCTACGTTCTCGGTTCCTGCGCGCCGGTTGAGCTCTTGCCCGCCGCCCCGCAGCGCCGGCTCCAGGCCGCTTATCCCCTCGGCCATCACCAGCGCGCCGATCCCCTTGGGGCCGCCGATCTTGTGCGCAGAAACGGTGGCAAGGTCGGCACCTACCGAATTGATATCGAACGGGATTTTTCCCAGCGCCTGGATCGCATCGACATGCAGGAGGCCGCCGGCCTCGTGGACGATGCTCGCGGCCTCAGTGACGGGCTGGAGCACGCCGGTCTCGTTGTTGGCGGCCATGATCGAGACCAGGGCTGGCGGGCCGTCCCTCAGCTGTACCTTCAAATGATCGAGGTCGACCACGCCGGAGCGCGTGACCTGGATCAGCCCGATCCTATCCGGCGGGAACCGGCCGCCGGCGAGCACCGAAGCATGCTCAACCGCCGAGACCAGCAGCCGCTCGGCAGGGCCGCCCGAGGTCCCCCGCAAACCCGGCGAGAGCGCCAGCGCGTTGGCCTCGGTCCCAGCGGAGGTGAAGACGACGTTGCGCGGCTGCACGCCAACCGCGGCTGCCAGCGTGGCGCGGGCCTCCTCGACCAGCCGTCGCGCCTCCCGCCCCTCGGCATGGACCGAGGATGGATTGCCGACCAGGTCGTACGCAGACAGAATCGCAGCCCGCGCTTCCGGGCGCAGCGGCGTGGTCGCGTTCCAATCGAGATAAACCCGGGTTCGCATTGAGTAGGATATTACCTCACGTCACAGAGGGTTTTGGCGCCGTCCCGACATGGGCCGCGGCCACGCACTTGGCAACCCGATTCCGAGCGAGGGGCGCCCGGTGACGCGCTCATGACACGCTAAAGCCTTGAACCCGTTGGGTGATGTTCAAGATGCTTGCTTTTTGACCCTCAGCCTATGTTAGAACGCGCACCGTCAAGTCACCGCGCGCTCTCGGCGCATCACCGCAAGGCGCGCCTTCTCACCCGTCATTCGCGCTTCCGTCGGCATCTGCCGACGAGGCCACAATCGGTTGATTGCTAGGGATCATCTCCAGGAAATCAATCAAGAGATCACCGATGCCCGAAGTTATTTTCACCGGCCCTGCTGGCCGTCTTGAAGGCCGCTATCACCCCGCCAAGCAGAAGAACGCGCCGATCGCGATGATCCTGCATCCGCATCCGCAGTTCCACGGCACGATGAACCATCAGATCGTGTACCAGTGTTACTACGCCTTCGCGCATCGCGGCTTCTCGGTGCTGCGCTTCAATTTCCGCGGCGTCGGCCGCAGCCAGGGCTCGTTCGACCACGGCACCGGTGAATTGTCGGATGCGGCCGCCGCGCTCGACTGGGCGCAGACCATCAATCCCGAGGCGCGCGCCTGCTGGGTCGCCGGCTTCTCCTTCGGCGCCTGGATCGGCATGCAGCTCCTGATGCGCCGCCCCGAGGTCGAGGGCTTCATCTCGATCGCGCCGCCGGCCAACCTCTACGACTTCTCGTTCCTCGCGCCCTGCCCCTCCTCGGGCCTGATCGTGCATGGCGAGAAGGATGCTGTGGTGCCGCCCAAGGATGTCAACACGCTGGTCGAGAAGCTGAAGACGCAGAAGGGCATCGTGATCGATCAGCAGATCATCCCCGGCGCCAACCACTTCTTCGACGCCAAGCTCGAGCCGCTGATGGAAACCATCACGGCCTATCTCGACATGCGCCTCGCCAACGTGCGGTGAGAGGTTCGCTCAAGCGAGCTTGAGCGCGACGATCCCCATCAAGACGAGCGCGATGCCCGCAAGCTTCATCGCGCTCAGGGTCTCGCCGAACAGCACGACGCCCATGACGAAGGTGCCGGCCGCGCCAATGCCGGTCCACACCGAATAGGCGACGCCGACCTCGAGCACCTTCAGTGCCCGCCCGAGCAGGAAGACAAAGGCGGCGAGCAGCACCAGCGAGGCGATGCTCCAGCCTATGCGCGTGTAGCCTTCCGCATATTTCATCGAGATCGCCCAGCCGACATCGAGCGCACCGGCGATCACCAGCATCAACCATGCCACAGACGACGACATCGGGGCGCTCAGGCCGCGAGCTTGAGCAGATGCGCGTCGTGGCGAACGAGGAAGGCGCGCAGCAATTGCGGATAGTCGGCGCCGACTGCGCTGCGCACGCTCGGACGCTTCGCGAGCTCGGCGCGCCATGCCCGGACCTTCGGCACATCGTTGAAGACGCCGTGCTCGGTCAAGTCGTCAAACAGGTCGAAATAGCGGAAGATCGGCGCGAACACCGCATCGACAAGGCTGAACGCATCGCCCGCGAAGAATGGACCCGCGCCGAGGGCGGCTTCGACACGCGCGAATTTCGCCGCAAGCGCCTGGCGCTTGCTTTCGAATGTCGCAGGATCGGTCGTGGTCTCCAGCCCCCAGAGATCGCCGAGGATCGCCGAGCCGAACTCCATCCAGGCGCGGTGCTCGGCGCGTTTCAAGGCATCCGCCGGATGCAGCTTCGCACCGGCTTGCGTCTCCTCGATGTACTCGCAGATCACGTTGCTCTCGAACAGCGCGACCTCGCCCTTCTCCGTCGTCACCACCAATACCGGCACCTTGCCGAGCGGCGATAGCTTGAGAAACCAGTCGGGCTTGCTGGCGAGATCGATGTCGATTCGCTCGAACGGCACACCCTTCTCTTTCAGCGCGATCACGGCACGCTGCACGTAGGGGCAAAGCTTGTGGCTGATCAGTTTCAATGGAGCGGTCATGGCGGCGATCCCGACGATAGATGCAACTGCATCCAATATAGATGCATTTGCATGCACCTGTCAAGATAAATGCATCTGCATCAACCGCCTGTGACTTCAGGCAGTCATCTTCAGGGTCTGGCGATCACCCCGCCAGTCATTGGCATCGGCACGCCCGTGGTAGCGGGATAGGACAGCGGCAGCCCCTTGAGGCCGCGAGCCGCGAGGAAGCCGAAGGCCTGGGCCTCGATGGCGTCCGAGGCCCAGCCGAGCGTCTCGGCCGCCTCGACGGTGGCCGAGCCCACCCGCTCCCGCAGCATGCGCAGCATGGTCAGGTTGCGGGCGCCCCCGCCGCAGACGATCCAGCTCCGCGGCCGGCGCGGCAACAGCGGGATGACGCGGGCGATCGCGGCCGCGGTGAAGGCGGTCAGCGTCGCGGCGCCGTCGGCGGGCTGGACATCGCCGAGCCTGAGTGCGGCGAAATCGTTGCGGTCGAGCGATTTCGGCGGCGGGCTTGCGAAGAACGGCAGCTCCAGCGCTCGCGCGATCCAGGCCTCGTCCACTTTTCCGAGCGCTGCGAATTTACCCTCGGCATCGAACGCCTGGTTCATGGTGCGGTACATGAAATCGTCGAGCAGCGCGTTGCCGGGGCCGGTGTCGCAGGCGATCAGCGTGTCGTTGCCATCGATATAGGTGATGTTGGAGACGCCGCCGATATTGACCACGACGATCGGCCCTTCGCGCTGGAGCGAATGAGCCAGTGCCCGGTGGTAGACCGGCACGAGCGGCGCGCCCTGCCCGCCGGCCTCGACGTCGGCGGCGCGGAAATCGTGCATCACGGGGATGTGGATGGCCCTGACCAGCGCCGGCGCGTCGCCAATCTGCACCGTCAGCCGTTTTTCGGGCCGGTGCAGCACGGTCTGGCCGTGGAAGCCGACAATGTCGACGTCCTCCGCCCTCATCCGGTTCTGGGCGAGAAAGGCAGCGACCGCCTCGGCATGGGCCCGCGTCACCGCACGCTCGGCCTCGGTCAGAATGCCCGGGCGGGCGTCGCGTTGCTGCAGATGCACGGCCTCGCTCAGCGCCTGGCGCAGCAGGTTGCGCTCGGCCGGGCTGTAGGGCCGGTAACCGGACGGCCCGAACGCCTTCAGCTGCTTTCCATCGGTTTCGATCAGCGCGACATCCACCCCGTCAAGCGAGGTGCCGCTCATCAAACCGAGTGCCGTCAACATCATGGACCAGCGTCCTCAAGAGCCCCGCCCTGGCATGCCGATCTTGTGCCAGAGGGACACATCTTATAATGCCAACGCGCCAAGTGGCGGGCGGCCATCGGGTTCCCGCGGAAGACCCTTAAATTGCCCCCAAAACAGTAAACCAAGAATTGTCAGGCACGCCGACAGATGACTGCATTTAAATCGGATTTCCTCAATATCCTGCAGGAACGTGGATTCATCCACCAGTGCTCCGATTTCGAGGGGCTGGATGCGCTTGCCGCCAAGGGCGAAGCCATCGCCTATGTCGGCTACGATTGCACCGCCCGCTCGCTGCACATCGGGAATTACCTGACCATGATGATGCTGCACTGGCTGCAGCAGTCCGGCAACAAGCCGATCACGCTGATGGGCGGCGGCACCACCATGGTGGGCGATCCCTCCGGCAAGGACGAGACGCGCGCGATGCGCACCATCGCCGAGATCGAGGCCAACAAGGAATCGATCCGCGGCGTGTTCGCGAAAGTGCTGCGCTATGGCGAGGGCAAGAGCGACGCCATCATGCTCGACAATGCGGAATGGCTGACCAAGCTGAACTGGATCGAGATGCTGCGCGACGTCGGCCGGCACTTCTCGGTCAACCGCATGCTGACCATGGACTCCGTGCGCCTGCGTCTCGAGCGCGAGCAGGAGATGAGCTTCATCGAATTCAACTACATGGTCTGCCAGGCCTACGACTTCGTCGAGCTCGCCAAGCGCACCGGCTGCCGTCTCCAGATGGGCGGCTCGGATCAGTGGGGCAACATCATCATGGGCGTCGATCTCGGCCGCCGCATGGGCACGCACCAGCTGTTCGCGCTGACGACGCCGCTGCTGACGACCGCGTCCGGCGCCAAGATGGGCAAGACCGCGCAAGGCGCGGTCTGGCTCAATGCCGACCAGTTCAGCCCTTACGATTTCTGGCAGTACTGGCGCAACACCGAGGACGCCGACGTCGGCAAGTTCCTAAAACTGTTCACAACGCTGCCGATCGCTGAGATCAAGAAGCTCGAGGCGCTCGGCGGCTCGGAGATCAACGAAGCCAAGAAGGTGCTCGCGACCGAGGCGACCGCGCTGCTGCACGGCCGCGACGCCGCAAATGAAGCAGCGGAGACCGCGCGCCGCACCTTCGAGGAAGGCGCGCTCGCCGAAAGCCTGCCGACGGTGGAAATTCCGCGCGGCGAGCTCGACACCGGCCTCGGCGTGCTCAACGCCTTCGTCAAGGCAGGTCTGGTCGCCTCCAACGGCGAAGCGAGGCGCCAGATCAAGGGCGGCGGCCTGCGCGTCAACGACGCGTCCGTCACCGACGAGAAGATGGCGCTCTCCGCGGCGAATCTGACGCCGGAAGGCGTGATCAAGCTGTCCTTCGGCAAGAAGAAGCACGTGCTCATCAAGCCTGCATAGGCGTATGAGCTTTTCACTGCTTGTCAGGGCGCGCCGAAGCGCGCTCCCTGACGGCAATGGATCAGAACACGCCCAAGGAAACGACAGCGGAAGCGAGCAAGGAACAAGTCGGAAGCACCCAGCGGGACGCGGTGCGCACCGCACTCGTGGTGCTCTGGCTGTGCTTTACGCTGGCTGTTCTCGGCCGCGGGCTCAGCGAGAGCTTCACGGTCTTCCTCAAGCCAATCTCCGAAAACCTTGGCTGGGATCGCGCCCAGGCCGTCTCGATCTATTCCCTCACCTGGCTCGTCAGCGGGCTGACCGCGCCGCTGGTCGGGCGCCTGTTCGATCATTCAGGACCGCGCATCGTCTATGCGCTCGGCTTGTTCCTGCTCGGCTCCGCCTTCCTGATCGCGAGCCACGCGCAAGCGCTGTGGCAATTCCAGCTCTCGATCGGCATCTGTGTCGGCATCGGCGTTGCCTTCATCGGCAATGTGCCCAACTCGATCCTGCTCGGCCGCTGGTTCGGCCCAAAGCTGCCGACCGCCATGGCGGTGGTGTATTCGGCGATGGGCGGCGGCGTGCTGGCACTGCTGCCGGCCTCGCAGCTTCTGATCGATCATCTCGGCTGGCGCGAGACCTACCAGGTCTACGGCCTCGCAGCGCTCGGGCTGCTGGTGCCGCTGCTGCTGCTGCCCTGGCGCATGTTCGCGGCCGGCTCGCCGAACGTCCCCAAGAGAAGCGATCCGGATTTCGTCGACAGCGGCTGGACGCTCGTGAGCGCGGTGCGTCACCACGCCTTTTGGGCACTGTTCTCGACCTTCTTCTTCACCGCGGTCGGCATGTATTCCATCGCAGCGCAGATCGTGGCCTATCTGATCGACGCCGGCTTCCCGCCGCTCCAGGCCGCGACCGCCTGGGGCTTCTCCGGCGTCGTGCTGGTGTTCGGCATGCTCGGCGTCTCCGCGCTCGACGGCCTGATCGGACGCCGGCCGTCTGTGCTGCTCAGCTACGCGATCTCGATCCTCGGCATCGTCCTGCTCTGGCTGCTGCAGTACTATCCGAACATCATCCTGCTCACCGGTTTCGTCGTCTGCTTCGGCAGCATGATGGGCTCCCGCGGGCCGTTGATCACTGCAACCGCGATGAAGATCTTTCGCGGCAAGCGCGTTGGCACGATCTTCGGCACCATCTCGATCGGCAGCGGCCTCGGCTCGGCCTTCGGCTCATGGAGCGGCGGCCTGATTCACGATGCAACTCACGGCTACAATCTCCTGCTTGTCTTCGCACTTGCGAGCGTGTTCCTCGGAATGATTCCATTCCTGGTCGTCCCCGCTTTGCGGGAGTAGGTGTCTCGGAGGTAACCTGCGCGAACTCGCGTTACCGGGGAACTACTGATGGCCACGACATGAACACGTGCGAAAAATGCGAGTCGCGCGAGGCTGAAGGCCGGGCCTGCGGTGTTTTGTCCGACATGACGAAAATGTCAGCGCGGAATTGATCCTGTGTGCTTGCGCGACGAAACTGAATACGGTCCAAGTCGCAGCATTGGATGGAGGGCAAACCAATGAACTTTTCGTATCTCACTCGCTTTCAACCGGTTCTCTTGAGCCTGTTTCGCTTCATCACTGGCCTGTTGCTGTTCCAGTATGGCGTCGCCAAGCTGTTCAAGTTTCCGGCCGTTCCGATGTTCGCGAAAGTCGAACTGATGTCGCTGTACGGCGCGGCGGGTACGCTGGAACTTGTGCTCGGCGGGCTGTTGATGATCGGCCTGTTCTCGCGGCTTGCGGCCTTCATCCTGTCGGGTGAGATGGCGTTCGCCTATTTCCTCGGCCACATGTTCAGGGGCGAAGCTCCGGTGTTCCTGCCGCTCCTCAATGGCGGCACCTCCGCGATCCTGTTCTGCTTCGCCTGCCTCTATCTGTCGGCGGCCGGTGCCGGCCCGATCAGCGTCGATGCGGCGATGGGCAATGAACGCGAATCGACCGGCGGCGCATTCGCGCGGCGCTGACGCGCGCAAGTGACTGACGACACCGGCGTTCGCCGGTGTCGTCTACCGCGAGCCCAGCACGTTCCAGATCAGGACGAGGGCCGCCACGAGCAGGACGGACATGACGATGCGGTGAACGAATCGGTTCATCGCCATCCCGTCCCGGCTCGGCCACAACAAAAATCGAGCATCATTCTTCTCCGCGACCTTGCGCCCATCTGCGCGCAGGGCGCGTTGCGCCTGCACATTTGCGCATGCGGCTGCGAACGCTGCGTGCGTGGCAGCCCGCCGCACATGTCCGTTCATGATTGGTAAGAACTTCATGCTACCGATGCGAGCAATAACAACCATTCCGTAGGGGCTGCGATGAAGCTGCTGAGCCATCTGAAGATCCGCACCAAGCTTGCCAGCATGGTCTGTCTTGCGGCGCTCACCGTCACGGCCATCATCGGCGTATCGGCCGTGCTCAGCAAGAGCCGCATGATGGAGGATCGCGTCCAGCAGATGCGGACCGCCGTCGAGCTCCTCTATAGCTACGCACAAGCGCTCCAGGACGAAGTCACCGCCGGCAAGCTCACGCAAGCCGAGGCCAAGAGCCTGTTCCACCAGCGCGGTCGCCGCATGAGCTTCAACGCCGGCCAGGGCTACCCGGTGGTCTATAATCAGGACTCCTCCCTGGTCGTGAACGGCGCCAATCAGCAGCTCGAAGGCAAGATCACCGGTGCCAAAGATTCCAACGGCGTGCTGATCGCCGACGCCATCATCAAGGCCGGCAGCGACACCGCGCAAGGCGGTGTGACCTCATATCTCTATCCCCGTCCCGGCCAGACCGAGCCGGTCCGCAAGACCGTGTTCGCGCGCAAATTCGCGCCGTGGAACGTGACCATCAGCTACGGGCTCTATGTCGACGATATCGACGCCGAGGTGCGCGCGCTGACGCTGGAGCTCGGCGCGGTCGGCATCGGCCTGATGCTGCTGATGGCGACGCTGTCCTGGCTGATCGCCCGCGATGTGCTCGGCGCGCTCGACCGCCAGAAGAGCCGCATGCAGGCGATTTCCGAAGGCGCCATCGACAAGCCGGTCGAGGAGACCGATCGCGGCGACGAGATCGGCCGCATGGCCGAGACGCTCGAAGTTCTCAGGCAGACCGCGCTCACGGCCCGCAATCTGGAGGCCGAGCAGGTCGCCGCCAAGGCCCGCAGCGAGCAGGAGAAGCGCGACGCCCTGATCGCCCTCGCCGACCGCTTCGATGCCTCCGTCGGCCAGCTCGTCGGCCTGATGGCCTCCGGCTCCGGCGAGCTCGAGACCACCGCCAAGTCGATGTCGTCGACCGCCGAAGGCACCAACCGCCGCGCCGCCGTGGTCGGCTCCGCCGCCACCGAGGCCAGCCAGCGCGTCCAGACCGTCGCGGCTGCTGCTGAAGAGCTCTCCTCCTCCATCACCGAGATCAGCCGTCAGGTCGCCCAGTCCGCCGAGGTCACGGGACGTGCGGTGGACAGCGCCCGCCGCACCGATACCATCGTGCGCGCGCTGTCCGACGGCGCCCAGCAGATCGAGCACGTCGCCGAGCTGATCTCCAGCATCGCGGCACAGACCAATCTGCTCGCGCTCAACGCCACCATCGAAGCCGCACGTGCCGGCGAAGCCGGCCGCGGCTTTGCCGTGGTCGCCTCCGAGGTGAAGTCGCTGGCGAGCCAGACCGCGGAAGCCACCCGCGAGATCGGCGACAAGATCGCCCAGATCCAGGGCGCGACCAAGGAAGCGGTGGACGCCATCGGTGGCATCACCGCCACCATCGAGGAGGTCAGCCGCATCGCCACTTCGATCGGCGCGGCCATCGAGGAGCAAGGCGCCGCCACCGCCGAGATCGCCCGCAGCGTCTCGCAGACAGCCGAGGCCACCCAGGAGGTCACCACCAATATCGGCGGTGTCTCCACGGCCGCGAACGAGACCGGCAACGCCGCCGGCATGGTGCTCGCCGCAGCCTCGAACCTCTCCAAGCAGGCCGAGCAACTCTCCGGCGAAGTCGGGACGTTCCTGGCCGGCGTGCGCGCAGCGTAGGCAGACATTCTACGAGATCGTCGTCATGCCCGGGCTTGCCCCGCCTGCGCGGCCGAAGCCGCTTCGGCGAGGCGAAGGGCCGGGCATCCACGTTCTTGGTGCCGTGTGATGAGGCATGGACGGCCGGGACAAGCCCGGCCATGACGGCAGAGACTGCCGCCCGCTACTGTCGCCGCGCGAGGCTGCAACCGCTCGACAGCTGGCGCGTCGATCCGGTCGAGCCGTCGTTCGACTGCGACGGGAATTCATCGAACGGCGAGTTCTGCTTGCCGGTGTTGAACTCGAAGATCTTGCGGAACAGGCCCGGCGCCATCGCCGAGATCGGATTGACGCGCATCACCGGCGCGGCCGGTGTGCCGACGACCTCGTAGGTCACGCCGATCAGCCCTTCGTTGTTGCCGCCGCCGAGGAAGATGCCGAACAACGGAATCTGGCCGAAGATGTTGTTGACGCCGTACATCGGCACAAAGGTGCCGCTCATGCAGACCTGGTTGCCGGGATAATCGATCGAGCCCTCGATGGTGGCGCCGATCATGGGGCCCTTGACCACGCCATCGCGGATCGTGAGCGCGCCGTTCTGCCGGGTGAACTCGGCGCGCAGCGCGCTGAAGGAGACGCCGTTTCCGGTACCGTTGGGCGCGCCGGCGGCGACGCGCTCGAGCTGCGCCTCGCCCTTCACCGTGAAGTCGCGCACGTTGATGAGGCCCTCGCGCGCCGTGTTCGGCTCGGACGTCGGCGGCTCCATCGCCACCACCATCTGGCCGCCGACCGCCTTGGTGTAGGTGTCGGTGAAGCGCAGCAGCGCGCCGGCATCGTTGGTCTGGAGGTAGATCACCTCGCGGTTGCCCTGGGCGCGGCCACCGCGCAGATCGGCTGCCACCGGCGTGTCGCGGCCGATCTTGCCGCTCAGCGTCAAGGCTTTCACGGCGCCATTGCGTTTCGACATCTTGGCATCGAGGCTGCGCATGGCCTCGCCGTTGAATCCGGCGACGGCGCCGAGCTTCACGTCGATGTCGAAATCGACGTTCTTCAACTTGTTCTTGTCGTCCTTGGAATGGCCTGAGATCGCGGACTTCAGGAAACCGCGGCCGTCAAACACGTCGCCACGCATGGTGCCGCGCACCACGCCGTCCTGGCTGCGCTCCACTCTGAGCGAGGCCTTGTCGCCGTCGGAAGGCGCGTAGGTCGGGAAGCTCGCGTTCACGAGATCGCCGTTCGCGTCAACCTCGAGCGAGCCCTTGATCGAGGCGCCGCCGCCCTCGATGACGATGTCCTCGAAACGCGTCGATTGCGCCGTCGGCACCACCTTGAATGTGGCCTTGCCGGACTTGCCCGGCAGCTTGACCCAGCCGGGCAGGATGTTGTCGAGCCTGACCGAGGTCAGGTCAGCCTCGACGCCGAGCCTCGTCGTCTGATCCGCGCCGCTCGCGATCTTGCCCGACAGCTTGATCGGCAACGATCCGCTGACGGCGGGGCTCAGATCGAAGCCGAGCCGCGCGCGGCTGGCATCGTCCAGTGTCGCCTGCAACCTGACATCCGCATCGCCCTCGGCCGGCTTGCGATAATCGAGCGAGGCCGCCTGGCCGTTGATCTTGACGTCTCCCTTGACCTGATAGCCCTGGTTATTGGCTGATATCTTGAGGTTGTTGGCCTCCAGTTTCTGGTTCATCACCAGCTTGTCGGCGGCGAAGCCGTTGAGGTCGGCGGTGACGGCATAGGTGGTGTCGGCCTTGGTCAACTCACCCTTGACCGGCATGCCGAGCTGGATGTTCGCGGAGAACGTTCCCTTGCTGGTGTTGGGATCGACGACTGTTGCCGACAGATCGCTCAGCCGATCATTGGCGAGCATTTCAGCGGCTGCAGGCACCGGGCCTTCGACACGGAACCTGCTCCGCGACGGCGACGGCTTGGGCGCCATGTCAGGCACCTCGAACACGAAGTCGGAGATCGTGACCTTGCGACCCGAGGGC
Organism: Bradyrhizobium sp. USDA 4354; assembly: GCF_054060315.1. Classification (NCBI taxonomy): domain Bacteria; kingdom Pseudomonadati; phylum Pseudomonadota; class Alphaproteobacteria; order Hyphomicrobiales; family Nitrobacteraceae; genus Bradyrhizobium; species Bradyrhizobium sp. USDA 4354. The sequence goes on from NZ_JBSSDC010000001.1 coordinate 5,738,450, forward strand.
GTATCCGCAACGCCCTGCCCGATGTTCACGGTCGCGGTGCGCCCGGTCACGCGCGCCTTCAGATCGGCATCACGCACCACCGGCATGCCATCCACGGGGCGGACAGCGACGCCGCTCGCTACGATGTTCACCGACAGGCCGTCGTCCGGAATGGGCGGGCCCTTGCGCGGCAGGTTCCTTGTCGGCGAGTTGACGCCGATCTCGATGCGCTGGAGCGTGCCGCGCTCGATCCGTTCGATCACCCATTCGCGCAATTCGGGGACGATCAGGGTCGGCCACATCCGCTTCAAGGCGGAGGCCGACATCGGCGTTCCCGCAAAGCCGAGCGTCAGCCGCGGCTCGCCGGAATAGTCGATGGCGCCGGTGCCGGCGACGCCGATCTCGCCGTTGGAGACATCGGCCTGTGTCAGCAAGATGCGCTTGTGATCGGTGTCGAAGCGAAAGCCGATCGCAATGCGGTTGAAGACGAGCGGCGGCTCGTGGTCGATGCCGCCGAGCAGGATCGAACCGCCGCTGAAGCCGAGCTGCCAGTCGTTGGTGGTGCCGTTGGGCGGCTCGAGATGGCCCAGCAGCGTCAGGCGGTTCGCGCCGGAGAGAATCTTGAATGGTGCGACCAGCACCCGCCGGTTCGCGTCCCACTCGACATTGATCTCGGCCGAGTCGATTGCCATGGGATAGTCGGGCGTGTCCGTGTCGATGATGTTGCCGGCGCCGACCGCGATCTTGCCGCGGAAGAAGGTCGGCACGCCATCGCGGCCGAGCTCGCCCTTGAGCTCGCCCGTCAGCGGCAGGTCGGCGGTATAGGTGAGGTCCTTCACCCGCAGCGCCAACAGGATGTTGGAGGTCGAGACCTTGTCGGCCTTGATGTCGACCGAGCGCACGCCGTTCTCAGCCGGGCCGATCGTGGCGCGCAGCATCCACGGGCGTGCGCCCTCCTCGCCGAGGCTGAGCGCGACGCCGCCGCGGCTCGGCCGGCGCAGGCTGAGCGTGATGTTCTCAAACGACCATTTGCTGCCGCGCTGCTGATCGTCGACGATCAGATTGCCGTTCTTCAGGCCGATCTCGTTGAGGTTCTGGCCGTCGAGGCCGGTCATGCTCAGACTGTCGAGCCAGTCGAGGCCCTGTAGGATGCCGCTCTGCGCGGTCGCCTGCGGTGCGGCCTGCGATACCTCCGGGCTCGCAGGCGCGGTCGCGAAGGGCGGCGGTGGGACACCGCTGCGCGGGAATGTCGGCGGCAGGCCCGCGTCCTTCTTGGACGCGACACCGGTCGCCAGCGGCTTTGCGGTATCGCCGGCGGACACGGTGACGGTGCCGTCAGGCGCAATGCGGATTGCGAGCTCGGCATCGACGAGATTGAGGCTCTCGGCACGCAGGTGCCCCATCAGGAGGGCCGCACCCGACAGCTTCACCTCGGCCTTCGGCGCGCTGGCGACGATGGCGTGATCGCGGTCGCGAACGATGATGTCCCGGATGCGGACGGCGATGCGGACGCGCCCGGCGCGCTCGATCTGGGTGCCGCCGATCTCAACCGTGTTGCCGTGGCCGATATTGTCCTCGATCGCGGCCGCCAGCCATGGCGTTGCGATGTCCAGATTGATGGGACCGGCGCCGAGCCGCCACCACAGCGCACCAAAGCAGCCGACGAAAATGACGACCAGGGTGCCGACGACCACGGCCATGCGCTTCAGCCAGCGACCACCACCGACCCAGCGGCGCAACGCGCCGAATCCGTCACCGAAGCGATGGAAGCCCGAACCGGAACGCGCCAGCAGCCGGCGTGCGCGATAGCCCGCCGCCGCTTCCTGATCCGGATCCCAGTCGGCGTCGTCCCATTCCTGCGGCTCATATTGGCCGCCGCGCCGATCTAAATCCCGGTTGTAGTCCTGGGGCGACGTATTCCTTGCCATTGCCTCTCGATACAGGCGCCCGTCATAGGATTGAGCGCCGCCGGGACCGCAGCCGTTCGCGGGAGGTGAAGCTCCCCGCGCCGGCACTGCCGCCATACCTCGAATATTCCTGCTGTTCGTCATTTCGCCCCGGGAGCGCGTTCAACGAGCAGTGGGGTGGTGCGTGGAATTCCTTGTAACCATACTCCGGCGTCGTCAGACTTGCCCAGCCGAGGGCGCGATTCCGGCACGCCGGACGAGAGCTGCAATACCGCTTCGGTTGACCCGCCGAAAGCGTCGAAAGGAAGGCGTATGTCCAAGACATCCCGAAAGAAATCGTCCAAAACGTCCTCCGGCAGTCCGGCCGCCAAAAAGAAGACCGCAAAAACGCGGGCATCGCCTCAAACACGGTCCGCGAAAACACAGCGGACACCGGCAAGCAAATCAACCGGGACCATAGCAAAAGCAGGATCGCATAAGGCCGCATCGAAACAGTTAAATCCATCCAAATCGGTCTCCCCGCCCGCTGCGGCGAAGTCCGGTCTGGCCGAGGGCCAAAAGGCCCCCGCTTTCCGCCTGCCTCGCGACGGAGGCGACGTGGTCACATTGGCAGACTATTCCGGCCGAAAGCTCGTCCTGTTCTTCTACCCCCGGGCCGACACGCCCGGTTGCACAAGGGAGGCGATCGACTTCACCCGCCTGGCCGACGCCTTCGCTGCCGCCGGCACCACCGTGCTCGGCATCTCCGCCGATCCGTTAAAGGCCCAGGAGAAGTTCCGCGACAAGCACAAGCTCGGCGTTCCCCTCATATCGGATGAGAAACATGATATGCTGGAGGCCTATGGCGCTTGGGGCCAAAAATCCATGTACGGCAAGAGCTTCCTGGGAATTCTTCGCACCACGGTCCTGGTCGGGGCCGACGGCAGGGTGGCTCAGGTCTGGCGCAATGTCCGGGTCGACGGCCATGCCGACGAGGTGCTGGAGGCGGCAAGAAGGCTTTAACCAGTTCTTTAAATTCGCACGTTCCCGTTTCCGGAAAATTAACCATGACCGGCCCAGATTGCTGCGGCAATTGAGCCGCAAGGAACCCATCCGACCGGCGCGGGAGTGCCGATGTCGAAAAGTTCTGCCCAATACTCGCAGTACCCCCAACATCATCCTCACGACCACGGACGGGCCTTCCAGCGCCGTCCGGCCGCCGCAGCGGCGGCAACCGCGATTCCCCTGCCCGCTACCGACGACGCCTACACCATCGTCCATGCCGGCAAGCAGGTCCGCTTTGGACCCGTGGTGTTCTGGATCGTGGTCGGCACCGTGGTGCTGCTCGGGCTGTGGTCGGCAGCAACAGCCACCTATTTTGCGTTCCGTGACGACGTCCTGACCCGGCTGATCGCCCGTCAGGCCGAGATGCAATACGCTTATGAGGACCGCATCGCCGAGCTGCGCGCCAAGGTCGACCGCACCACCAGCCGTCAGTTGCTCGACCAGGAACAGTTCGACCAGAAGCTCGACCAGATCATGAAGCGCCAGACGGCGCTGGAGTCCCGGGCCACGGCGCTCGGAGCCATGCCCGACGTGACCGGCTCGATTCCTCGCGCCGCCCCGCAGCGCGGCGATTCAAGCCAGACCACGCCAAAGCCGTCGCCGATCAGCGACACCGTCATCTTCGTGGCGCCGCCGGATCGCGAAGCGCGCCTCGAATCGCGCGCGCCGACTGTCGTCGCGCCGCCGACCAGCCAATTCGCCAAGAACCAGGGTTTCGACAACGTGCTGGTCCGGCTCACGAGTTCGCTTGACCAGGTCGAGCGGCGCCAGATGGCGGCGCTCAACGCCGTCGAGGAAAGCATGGATTCGCGCATGCGCCGGATGCGCGGCGTGGTCAGCGATCTCGGGTTGAACCTTGCCCATCTCGAAGCCGCGGTGCCGCGCACCGCGATGGGTGGACCTTTCGTACTCGTCAAATTGACGGCCAATGCCGGACCGTTCGAGAAGCAGCTCTATCGCATCAACACCACGCGCGCCGAGATGGACCGTCTCAACCGCACGCTGGCGCTGGTGCCCTATCGCAAGCCCGTCATCGGCGAGGTCGAGTTCACCTCCGGCTTCGGCGTGCGCAGCGATCCTTTCCTCGGGCGGCCTGCAATGCATACCGGGCTCGACTTCCGCGCCGCCAGCGGCGATCCCGTTCGCGTCACCGCCAACGGCAAGGTGGTCTCTGCCGGCTGGTCCGGCGGCTACGGCCGCATGGTCGAGGTCGACCATGGCAACGGGCTTTCGACCCGCTACGGCCATCTCTCCGAGATCAATGTCAGGGTCGGCGAGATCGTGAAGATCGGCCAGGTCGTCGGGCTCGTCGGCTCGACCGGCCGTTCCACGGGCCCGCATCTGCACTATGAGACCCGCATTGAAGGCGAAGCCGTGGACCCGCAGAAGTTCTTGCGCGCCGGCGTGCGGCTCGGCGCGGGCTAGCCTCGCTCTTCTTACTTTCGGAGTGCCGGGCTTCCCGAGAGCCAGAGAAGCGACTGGCGGCCGGGAGCTTACGCAGCAAGCCGACTGCACGCCCGTCAATCACCAGCAGCGCGCTGCCGATGACGATTGCGCCCGCGATCTCGCGCATGGAAATCGGCTCACCCAGCACCAGCCACCCCAGCAGGATGGCGGTGACGGGAATAAGCAGCGTCACCAGCATCACATTGCTCGCACCCGAGCGCCGAACGATCTGAAAGAAGACGATATAGGCCAGCGCCGTCGAGAGCGCGGCGAGGCCAAGCACGGCGAGCCAGGTCGAAAGGCTCGGTATCGATAGCTGCCATGGCTGTTCTATGAGGCCGGCGACAGCCGCCATCATCACGGATGACGCCATCAGTTGAAACGTGGCCGTCCCCAGCGGCGCTGCGTCCTTGAGCAATCGCCGCGCCGCCAGCGCTGCAAAGCCGTAGCTCAGTGCGCCGCCGAGGCAGAGCAGGATGCCGAGCCCCTGCCCCGGCCTTGTCTCGAAGCCCCATCCGCGCAGGAGGATCACGCCGGCAAGGCCCAACGCCACCCCGGCCAGGCGGCGCATCTGCAAGGCCTCCTCGCCCGCTGCTACCATCACCACCACCGTGAACATCGGCGTGGTCGCGTTCAGGATCGATGCCAGCCCGCTCGGAATGAATGTCTGGCCGATCGCGATGAGCGAGAATGGGATGATGTTGTTGAGCAGCCCGATCGCGACGAACGGCGTGCAGCCCGCCCAGCTCTTGGGAAAGCCGATCCCCTGCATGCGGAGCAACGGCAGCAGCAAGGCCGCGCCAAGCGCAACGCGCAGGAACACCAGTGTCAGCGGCGGCAATTCCCGCAAGGCCGCGCCGTTGAAGAAGAACGAGCCGCCCCAGAGGATCGAGAGCACCGCGAGCAGCGACCAGTCGCGCGCATCAATCCGGTTGTCGTTTGGGGGCATGGGGTCTTACCTCGGCCCCATCGCCTAGAACGGTGCGATCAATGCCGCCACCCGATTTCTGACGAGGCACCGGTTTACAAAACCGATGCTCGGACCGAATGGGGTAACCGAGGCGGCCGCTTGTTAGTGCGGTTTTGCTAGGCAGGCTTCTTCGGCCGCGACACCAGCTCGATCATCCGCCCCTCATCGTCATCCGGCATCTTCGCCTTCGCCTGCGCGTAGGCGTCGACCGCGGCGCGCGCGACCAGCGGCTTGTCGGCCAAGAGGCTCTCCGCGAGCTTCACGGCATAGGCGGCATCCTTGTGCCGCAGCGCTGCCGTGAAGGTCGCGCCGCTGAAATCGCGGGCGACCATGCGCTTTGAGTGGCGCTGCACCTGGGGGCTTGCGGCCACGCCCGCCTGGATCGACTCCAACACCAGGTTCATGTCGAGCCCGGCCTGCTCGGCGATCGCGAGGCCCTCGGCGAGACCGGCGATCTGGATCGCGCCCAAGAGATTGTTGATGAGCTTGTAGACCGTGCCAGTGCCGAGCGGGCCGAAATGGCGGATGGTCGCGCCGATCGGTTCGAGATAGGGCCGCGCACGCTCGAGATCGGCCGCATCGGCGCCGGCCAGCAGCGTCAACTTGCCCGCGGCCGCCGCGTCCGGCAATCCCGTCACGGGGCAATCGATATAGATCAGCCCCCGCGCGTTGAGCTCGCGGCCCATCTCGCGGGCATGGTCATAGGAGACAGTAGAGCACTCGATCGCAATGGTGCCGGCCTTCGCCGTCTTGGCGGCGCCGTTCGGCCCCAGCCAGACCGCGCGCGAGGCCTCGTCGTCGGCGACCATGGTCACGACGGCGTCGGCATCTATCGCGGCATCCTCCGGCGAGGTCGCCCAATGTGCGCCGCGCGCGATCAGGTCTTCCGCCTTGGCCTTGCTGCGATTCCACAGCGTCACCGTGAAGCCGGCATCCAGATAGCGGCCGGCCATGCCGTGGCCCATCCGCCCAAGCCCGATGAAGGCGACGCGGGGCATGATCAGTCCACGTCCTCGACGTCACCCGCGGTGGTGCCGAAGGCGCGCTGCGCCAGCGTCGCGGCCATGAACTCGTCAAGATCGCCGCCAAGCACGCCCGATGTGTCGGAGGTCTGCACGCCCGTGCGGAGATCCTTCACCATTTGGTAGGGCTGCAGCACGTAGGAGCGGATCTGGTGGCCCCAACCGATATCGGTCTTGGCGGCCTGGTCGGCGGCGGCCTTTTCCTCGCGCTTCTTCAGCTCGATCTCGTAAAGCCGCGCGCGCAGCATGTCCCAGGCCTGCGCCCGGTTCTTGTGCTGGGAGCGGCCGGCCTGGCAGACCACCGCGACGCCGGTCGGAATGTGCGTCAGGCGCACTGCGGATTCGGTCTTGTTGACGTGCTGGCCTCCGGCGCCGCCCGAACGCATGGTGTCGGTGCGGACGTCGGATTCCTTGATGTCGATCTTGATGCTGTCGTCGATGACGGGAAATACCTGCACGCTCGAGAACGAGGTGTGCCGCCGCGCGTTGGAATCGAACGGCGAAATGCGCACCAGGCGATGCACGCCTGCTTCCGTCTTCAGCCAGCCATAGGCGTTGTGCCCGGAGACCTGGATGGTCGCCGACTTGATGCCGGCTTCTTCGCCCTCGGACTCTTCGAGGTACTCCACCTTGAAGCCGTGCGTTTCGGCCCAGCGCGTGTACATGCGCAGCAGCATCTGCGCCCAGTCCTGGCTCTCGGTGCCGCCAGCGCCGGCATGGACTTCGAGATAGGAATCGAAGCGGTCCGCTTCGCCCGACAGCAGCGCCTCGAGCTCGCGCCGCGCCACTTCCTTCTTGAGGTTCTTCAGCGCAGCTTCGGCTTCGGCAACGACGCCGTCATCGCCCTCGGCCTCGCCGAGCTCGATCATGCCGATGTCGTCTTCGAGCTCCTGCTCGACCTTGCCGATGCCGGAGAGCGCATCCTCCAGCGAGGTACGCTCCTGCATCAGCTTCTGAGCTTTCTGGGGATCGTTCCAGAGATTGGGATCTTCTGCGAGCTTGTTCAGCTCAGCGAGGCGCGCCGTCGATTTCTCGACGTCAAAGATGCCTCCTCAGCAGCCCGACTGACTGCTTGATCTCTTCTACCAACCGTTCGATTTCGGCGCGCATGTTGTTCTCTGATGTCGCGGAATTAGCCCGCGTTCAATTCGAGATGGGATGTAGCGGCGGCGGCCGCAAAGCGCAACCGCCGCTGCGACAAACGTCTGTGTTGTCCTAGGCCCTAGTACAGCCCGCCGGTGCCCGGCCGCATGAAGAAGCCGGCATCGGGCTGCTGCTGTTGCGAGGCCGGCATGCGGCCGTCGGCATCGGCCACGCCGATGACGGAGTAATTATCCGGCGGCGCCGTACCCGGCTTGAAGGCTTCGAGGATGGTTCCTCCGGTCTCGCCGGGACCGGCGCGCATGCCGGTCTTGGCGACGACGCGCACGAGCTTGATGCCGGCCGGCACCTTGAACGGCACGGCGGGCTTGTCGGCCAGCGCGAGCTTGAGGAAATCGCGCGCAATCGGAGCTGCCAGATGGCCGCCGGTCGCGGCATTGCCCTTACCCAGCGGACGCGGCTTGTCGTAGCCCATATAGATGGCGACGGCGACGTCGGGCGAGAAGCCGACGAACCAGGCATCCTTGGCCTCGTTCGTGGTTCCGGTCTTGCCGGCGACGGGCTTGCCGACTTCCTTGATGACCGTGGCCGTACCGGCCTGCACCACGCCTTCCATCAGCTCGGTGATCTGATAGGCAGTCATGGAATCCAGCACCTGCTCGCGACGGTCGATGAGCTGCGGCTCGGGCTGGTTCTTCCAGCCGCCCGGCGCGTCGCAGCCGCGGCATTCGCGCTGGTCGTGCTTGAATATGGTGTGGCCGTAACGGTCCTGGATGCGGTCGATCAGGGTCGGCTTCACCCGGCGGCCGCCATTGGCGAGCATCGAGTAAGCCGTGACCATGCGCATCGCCGTCGTCTCGCCGGCGCCGAGCGCGTAGGAGAGATAGTTCGGCAGCTCGTCATAGACACCGAAACGGCGGGCGTATTCGCCGATCAGCGGCATGCCGATGTCCTGCGCGAGGCGCACCGTCACCGTGTTGAGCGACTGCCGCAGCGCGTTGCGCAGCGTCACCGGTCCCTGGAATTTGCCGGAGGAGAAGTTTTCAGGCCGCCACACACCGGCGCCCTGGCCCTGATCGATTTCGATCGGCGCGTCGAGCACGACGGTCGAGGGCGTATAGCCGTTGTCGAGCGCGGCCGAATAGACGATCGGCTTGAACGATGAGCCCGGCTGCCGATAGGCCTGCGTGGCGCGATTGAACTGGCTCTGGTCGAAGGAGAAGCCGCCGACCATCGCGAGCACGCGGCCGGTCCAGGGATCCATCACCACCATGGCGCCGGAGACTTCCGGGATCTGGCGGAGCCGGTACTGGCCTTCGACAGGCTGACCGTCCTTGTAGAGCGGATCGGCATAGATCACGTCGCCGGGCTGAAGCACCTGCGACACCGCCGTCGGCGTCTTGCCTTTCGTGCCGCCCTGCACGGCCCGCGCCCAGCGCACGCCGTCGACAGTGACGATGCCGGTCTCGCGCTGCTTGCTCACCGCGCCGCCAAGCTCGCGGCTCGGCTGGAAGCCGATGCGGGCCGACTGATCGCTGGTCTCCAGCACCACCGCCATGCGCCACGGCGAAATGTCGGAGAGCGATTTGATCTCGGCGAGCTTCACGCCCCAGTCGCCCGAGATATCGAGCTTGCTCATCGCGCCGCGATAGCCCTGCTGCTCGTCATAGTTCACGAGCCCGGCGACCATGGCCTTGCGCGCCATGACCTGGATCTTCGGATCGAGCGTGGTACGAACCGACAGGCCGCCCTCGTAGAGCTTCTTCTCGCCGTAGCGCTCGAAGATGTCGCGGCGGACCTCCTCGGCGAAATATTCGCCGGCGAAGGTGTGAGCGCCGTTGGACCGGCTGGTGACCGCCAGCGGCTCCTTCCGGGCCTTGTCGGCGTCGGCCTGCTTGATCCAGCCGTTCTCGATCAGACGGTCGATGACGTAATTGCGGCGCTCGATGGCGCGGTCGCGATTACGGACCGGATGCAGCGTCGCCGGCATCTTCGGCAGCGCCGCCAGATAGGACGCTTCTGCCACCGTGAGCTCGTTCACCGACTTGTCGAAATAGACGAGCGAGGCAGCCGCGATACCGTACGCGCCGAGGCCGAGATAGATTTCGTTCAGGTACAGCTCGAGGATCTTGTCCTTCGAATAGGTCTTCTCGATCCGCATCGCCAGCAAGGCTTCCTTGATCTTGCGGGCGAAGGAGACCTCGTTGGTAAGCAGGAAGTTCTTGGCGACCTGCTGGGTGATCGTGGAAGCACCCTGCGGACGACGATTGGAGCCGTAGTTCTGCAGGTAGAGCAATCCGGCGCGGGCCATGCCGGTGTAGTCGATGCCGCCATGCTCGTAGAAATTCTTGTCCTCGGCGGCCAGGAACGCGTTGATCACGAGCTTGGGCACCGCCTGGATCGGCAGATACAGCCGCCGCTCCTTGGCGTATTCGCCGAGCAGCGAACCGTCGACCGCGTGCACGCGGGTCATCACCGGCGGCTCGTAATCCTGAAGCTGAGAGTAGTCCGGCAAGTCCTTGGAGAAATGCCAGATCAGGCCTGCCACGGCCCCGACACCGACAAGGAACACCACCGTTCCCGCGGCGAACAGGAAGCCCATGAACCGCACCAGCAAGCGCATTATCTGTTTATCCGTTCAAACTCTGGATCAGCCCAGTATCAGCCCAGTATCGGTCCCTTGGCACCCAAACTGGCGCCAATTTCACGTCGCGAATTCGCCGGCTCACGCAATCACATCAATGCCGGACTTAAGACGCTTGCCGAACAGGATTCTCGCCGATTCCGGAACCCCCTGCGGGTTTTTTTATAAAGCGTCCGCTGTGGCCAAACTAGGGCCTTTGGGTCGGGAGGAACAAACCGTTTCAGTTGGACGTCCCGGCCGTGGCCATCCGCTTGGTCAAAAATCCGTCGATCGCCTGCGCCATCGAGCCCACGGCGCGGGACCGCCACCCCTCGGAGACCAGGTGCTCGCGGTCGCCCTTGTTGGAGACATAACCGATCTCGACCAGCACCGAGGGCACATCAGGCGCCTTCAGGACCCGGAAGCCGGCAGACTTCAGGGGATGCTTGTGCATCCGCACCGTCTGCTTCATTTCACCCATCAAGAGGCGGGCGAAACGGTTTGAAAAGGTGCGGGTTTCGCGCTGCGTGAGGTCGATCAGGATGTCGGCGACGTCGGTCGGCTCCTCCGCGAGGTTGAAGCCGGCGATCGCATCGGCCCGGTTCTCCGCATCTGCCAGCCGCTGGGCCTCCGCGTCGGACGCCTTGTCGGAGAGCGTATAGATGGTCGCGCCCTGCGCATCGCCCTCGGCACGGGGCAGCGCATCGGCGTGAATTGATACGAACAAGGCCGCCTTGAGATTGCGGGCCATTTTGGTCCGGTCATTGAGGGGAATGAAGGTGTCGTCGTCCCGCGTCATGACCACGCGGTACTTGCCGGCCTTTTCCAGCTTGTCGCGTAGCGCCAGGCCAAAAGCCAGCACCAGGTTCTTCTCGCTCTCGCCGCCCGACTGCGTGCCGTTGTCGATGCCGCCATGGCCGGGATCGATCACGACCACCGGACGGCTATCGGCCTTTTGCTGCGCGGCTTCCGGGGCCGCCGCGCTGGGAACCGTGGCAGGCGGCGCCTCCGCGATCGCGGGACGCAGCTCGGGACGTTTTTCGGGGGCAAGCGACGACACGAAGGCGGCGCGATCGACCTCCTCCAGCTCGAGCACGAGCCGGGCCGGTTGGCCGTTGGCCGCCTCCAGCACGTAGGAATTGGCAATCTTCGCCGGCCCGGTCAAATCGAACACGATTCGCGAGCCGCCGGGCATGACGAGCCCGTAGCGGAAGGCCTTGACCAGTCCCCGTCCCCCGCTCCCAGTCCCGGCGGGCAGCTGAAAATTGACCTGCGGCACGTCCACCACCACGCGGTAGGGGTCGGCCAGCGTGACGGCGCGGAAGGTGACGGTCTGGTCGAGGTCGAGGATGAAGCGGGTCTGCTTGCCATCGCCGGCCAGCCGGGCGGCCGAGGCGACTGGAAAACTCGCTGCGACGACAGCGGGTTGCTGCCGGCTTTCCGCAGCAATGAGGCGCGAGGAATCAGCACACGGCAATGCCGCGATGCACAGCAACACGCTTCCCAGCAAAATCCGTCGATTTGTGCGGCTCGCCACCGATTCCGTGCCTCCGAGCAGCCCTCTTAACGCAATAGAACCACAGGGTTAATCGCTCCTTAATGACGGAAACGCGAAACTCGCCGACTGTGACCGCCGTGCGACGCTCCCTTGCACCAATGGCTCATTCCTCGTATGTACGGAATGCTGACGGCCGATATTTCCGGTTGTGTCGCATTCAGCCTCCCGGTGCAGCGCCGGAACTCCCAAGGTTTGGGAATTCCAGCGTTTTCCGCTTCCCTCTAAGACCAGCGCGGTGCGCGGCAGCGAGGTGAAGCGGGTCAAGCCCCGGCGGTGGACGGTCTCGGGTTACCACTCATGTTTCCGGGACGGTTCTGACAGCGACGTAACCCATTACCCGGTCCCTTGATCCCCAAGGGAGCGGTTCGTGATCCCTAAGGCGAGCGCGCTCGCGCCGTGCCTGGCCAGCAGCAACTGATTGAAGGGCGGTCTCGCCGCCCACTGCTTCATACGGGCCGACGCTTGATGCGCCAGACTGTGCCGACGAAATCTGAAGGATCATTCGCGACGCTGCGGAGTGACAATCCCGCGCGTCGCAATGGTCCTGAAGCTTTCGGCTCGGCAAGGCGCGAGAGACGGCGTTTCGGCCTTCCCCTCACCCCCGAATCAGGTGGACCGTCGCGTCACCCGGCGGCGCGATACGCGCCCACGGTTTATCGCGTCCGCCGCCGCCAAGAGTTAAGACATGCCCAACAAGATGTTGATCGATGCCACCCACCCGGAAGAGACCCGGGTCGTCGTGGTCCGCGGCAATCGCGTCGAAGAGTTTGATTTCGAGACCGCGCAACGCAAGCAACTGCGCGGGAACATCTATCTCGCCAAGGTCACAAGGGTCGAACCCTCGCTCCAGGCCGCCTTCGTCGAATATGGCGGCAACCGCCACGGCTTCCTCGCCTTCAGCGAAATCCATCCCGACTACTATCAGATCCCGGTCGCCGACCGGCAGGCGCTGATCGAGGCCGAGGAACAAGCCCATCGCGAGGCCGAGGAAGAGAGCGAGAACCGCTCGCACGGCCGCCGCCGTTCGCGCCACCGCAACGCCCGCCGCCGCGGTCATGGCGAGCGCGTGCGCAGCGACATCGTCGAAGGTCTCGACGCCGGCGCCGATCCCGTCGCCCAGCCGATCGAGGGCGCGGCGCTGCCGGAGTACGCCGAGGGCGCCCTGCCCGAGGGCGAGCATCTGCACGCCGACGCGGAGCATCACGGCGAGCACGAGGGCCACGATCACGATCATGGCGAACATGATCATGATGATCATCATCATGACCATGATGACGAGCACCATCACGCTCACGATCGTGACGCCCAGGGTCATGAGGGCGAGCGCGATCATCACGACCATGAGCATGCCGATGAGAGGCCGGCGCCTGTCGCGGCGGTCGGCGCCGAGCCCGTGGTCGCGACCGAGACCGTTGCCGAGCCGCAGCAGGCCCCAACCTTCGAGACTCCCGCCCCCGAAGCTCATGCCTCTGAAGCGTACGCCGAAGCTCCGGCGGAAGCCGTGACAGCGGCCGCCGAGCCGGCCGATGCCGTCTACGCCGCCGGCGAGAGCACTGAAGCGCCGCATGCCGAGGCCGTGGATGCGGCCGGCGAGGACGACGAGGACGAGGACGGCGAGGACGCCGAAGAGGAAGTCGTCGAATCCGTCGGCGGCGACGACGTCTTGGAGGAAGTGCCGGAGCGCACCTTCCGCCCGCGCCGCCAGTACAAGATCCAGGAGGTCATCAAGCGCCGCCAGGTGATGCTGGTGCAGGTCGTCAAGGAAGAGCGCGGCAACAAGGGCGCGGCGCTGACGACCTATCTCTCGCTCGCCGGCCGCTACGCCGTCCTGATGCCGAATACCGCGCGCGGCGGCGGCATCAGCCGCAAGATCACCAGCGCGCAGGATCGCTCACGCCTCAAGGAAGTGGTGCAGGATCTCGACGTGCCCGAGGGCATGGGCATCATCCTGCGCACCGCAGGCGCCTCCCGCACCAAGCCCGAGATCAAGCGCGACTTCGAATATCTGATCCGGATGTGGGAAACGGTACGCGACCTCACGCTAAAGTCGCAGGCCCCGACACTCGTCTACGAGGAAGGCTCGCTGATCAAGCGCTCGCTGCGCGACCTCTACAACAAGGAGATCGACGAGATTCAGGTTGCCGGCGAAGCCGGCTACCGCGAAGCCCGCGATTTCATGAAGATGCTGATGCCGGCCAATGTCAGCGCGGTGAAGCAATATCGCGACGGCCAGCCGCTGTTCTCGCGCATGGGCGTCGAGAGCCAGCTCGATGCGATGTTCTCGCCGACCGTGCAGCTGCGCTCCGGCGGCTACATCGTGATCAACCAGACCGAGGCGCTGGTCTCGATCGACGTCAACTCCGGACGGTCGACGCGCGAGCACCATATCGAGGACACCGCGCTCAAGACAAATCTGGAAGCGGCCGAAGAGGTCGCCCGCCAGCTCCGGCTGCGCGACCTCGCGGGCCTGATCGTCATCGACTTCATCGACATGGACGAGAAACGCAACAACCGCGCGGTCGAGCGCAAGCTGTCCGATTGCCTCAGGCAGGATCGCGCGCGCATCCAGGTCGGCCGCATCTCGCATTTCGGCCTGCTCGAGATGTCGCGCCAGCGCATCCGCGCCAGCGTGCTGGAAAGCTCGACCGATCCGTGCCCGCATTGCGGCGGCACCGGCCACGTCCGCTCGGTGTCTTCAGTGGCGCTGCAGCTCTTGCGCGGCCTCGAAGAGATCCTGATGAAGGGCGCGACCCACAACCTGGTGGTCCGCACCCGCACCGACGTCGCGCTCTATGTGCTGAACCACAAGCGCGGCCATCTGCGCGACCTCGAGAACGGCTTCAAGGTCACCCTGTCGGTGATCGCCGATCCCAGCGTCAGTGGTCCGCAGGCCTATGTGATCGACCGCGGCGAGCAGGTGCATACGCTCGAAGCCGCCAAGGCGCTGCTCGTTGCGCAGGCCGCTGCGAGCCCGCCGCCACTGGCCGAAGAAGCCTATGACGACGAGGACGGCTTCGACCTGGAGACTGAATCCGAGGTCGAAACCGACGAGACCGAAGGTCTTGCCGACGAGCAGGCCGCCGGCGAGGCAGCCTCCGAGCTGGACGGCCAGCGCCGCAAGCGCCGGCGGCGCCGGCGCGGCCGTGGCGGCCAGCGCGAAGGTGAGTTGCGCGAGGATACCGCCCCCACGCTGCCCGAAGCGGCCGTGGCGGCCGGTGAAGCTGAAGACGAGACCGAGTCCGAGCAGGACGGCGAGGAAGGCGAGGAACAAGCAGCCCGTGGCGAGCAGCAGGGCGGCGGCGAGCGCCGGCGCCGGCGTGGTCGCCGCGGCGGACGCCGCCGTCGCGGTGGCGCCGAGGAAGGTCTCGCCGGTTCCATCAACGACGAACTCGGCACCAATCCGCCGCCGGAAGCTGCCGATGCGGTTGCCGATTTCGATGGCTTCGGCGGCGAGGCTGCGCCCTCGATTGCGCAGACCGAGCACATCACCGAGCCGCAAATCGCTCAGCCTGAGCCGCGCGCCGAGATGCAGACCGAGGCGCCGGCCCAGCCGGAGCCGGCTCCCGCTACGACGACCACAACGCCAGAACCAGAAGAAGAGCCCGCCGGGGACAAGGCCGCGCGGCGCCGCTCCACCGTCCGGGAAAAGGTGAGTTTCCTGCTGAACAGCCAGCCCGAGCCCGCAACGCCGGTGGCGCAGGCGACCGAACCGGTTGCTGCGCCCGCGCCGGCACCTGAGCCCGCGCCGGAGGTTGCAAGCGAAACCCCGGCCGCCCCGCGCCGTGCCGGCTGGTGGTCACGCCGTTTCGGCGGCGGCGAGTAAAAGGAACAATGGAGTTGAAACCGCCCGGCCATGCCGGGCGGTTTTGATTTGGTGAGGTCAGCTTCGATGCAAAGCGCGATCATTCTCGGCGGCGGCATGGTGGGCGTGGGTGCCGCGCTGCATCTGCAGCAACGCGGCTGGTCGGTCACGCTGGTCGATCGCAGGGAGCCGGGCCGCGAGACCAGCTACGGCAATGCCGGGATGATCCAGGCGGAAGCGGTGCGGCCCTATCCGATGCCGCGCGATCTCGCTTCGCTCTTGAAGATCGCGACCGGCCGAACCAACGACGTGCGCTACAGCCTCTCCTCCCTCCATCTCCACATCGAGCCCCTGCTCCGCTATTGGTGGCATTCGGCGCCGAAGCGGCATCGCGAGGCGATCGAGGCGTGGGCACGGCTGATTACCTCCGCGACGGCCGAGCACGACATCCTGATCCGTGAGGCGCATGCCGACAATCTGGTCCGCCGCGCCGGCTACCGAGCGCTATATCGTGACCGCGCTTCGTTGGATCTCTCGATCAAGGCTGCGGAGGAAGATCAGCGCGAATTCGGCGTGAACTTTCGCGTGCTGTCGGGGAGCGAGCTTGCCAAGGCCGAGCCGATCCTGCGCGGCGATCTCCCGGGAGCCATCCATTGGCTCGACACCTGGACCGTGTCCGATCCCGGCGCGCTGGTCACGGCCTATGCCGAGTTGTTCGAGCGCCTCGGCGGCAGGATCGTGCTCGGCGATGCGCAGTCGCTGCGACAGACCGCGACCGGTTGGTCGGTCGACACCGACCAGGGGCGCATCGATGCCCCCCACGCCGTCGTGACGCTCGGGCCGTGGTCGCCCGATCTGTTGTACAAGTTCGGCTATCGCATCCCGCTGGTGCGCAAGCGCGGCTATCATATGCATTACAGCGGCGGCGCTTCGCTCGACCTGCCGCTGGTCGACAAGGCTCGTGGCTACGCCATGGGGCCGATGGCCAAGGGAATCCGCATCACCACCGGCGCGGAATTGACTGGCGCGGATGCACTCGCAACGCCGGTGCAGCTCGCCAGCGCCGAAGCCTCCGCACGCGAGCTGATCGACCTCGGCAAGCGGGTCGAGCCGGATCCGTGGTTCGGCACCAGGCCCTGCACGCCCGACATGCTCCCGGTGCTCGGCCAGGCTCCGCGACACCCGGGCCTTTGGATGAATTTCGGCCACGGCCACCAGGGCTTTACGCTGGGTCCTGCTACCGGACGCCTGCTCGCCGAGATCATGAGCGGCGAGACGCCGGCGATCGATCCGGCGCCCTACCGGCCGGAACGGTTTTAGCTGTCTCAGCCTGCGCTGTTGCCTGGAGGCAAAGGGCTGATCGAGAATCTCGACCAGCCCTGCTGACTTCCAAGCGTCTGACGCCGCCTCGCGCCAATCAGTCCGTCGTGATCGCCGTCTCCATGTCGGTCGGATCGATTTCCTTGGCGAGGTTGGCTTTGAGCTTGTCGCGATCGAGCTCGCCTTCCCACCATGCGACGATCACGCAGGCGACGCCGTTGCCGCACAGATTGGTCAGCGCGCGGCACTCGCTCATGAACTTGTCGATGCCGAGCACGATCGCCATGCCCGGCACGAGGCGCGGATCGACCACGGCGAGCGTCGCCGCCAGCGTGATGAAGCCCGCTCCGGTGATGCCGGAGGCACCCTTCGAGGTCAGCATCGCTACGACCAGGATGGTCATCTGCTGGCCGAAGGAGAGATCGACGCCGAGCGCCTGCGCGATGAACAGGGTAGCCAGCGTCATGTAGATGTTGGTGCCGTCGAGGTTGAACGAGTAGCCCGTGGGCACGACGAGGCCGACCACCGACTTCGAGCAGCCGAGCCGCTCCAGCTTCTCCATCAAGGACGGCAGCGCGCTTTCCGACGACGAGGTGCCGAGCACGATGAGCAGCTCGTCCTTGATGTAGGCGAGGAACTTGAAGATCGAGAACCCCGCGATGCGCGCGATGATGCCGAGCACGACGAACACGAACAGCGCCGCGGTGACATAGAACGTGGCGATCAGCCCGACCAGGTTGAGAATGGCGCCGGTGCCGAACTTGCCGATCGTGTAGGCCATCGCGCCGAACGCGCCGATCGGTGCCGCGCGCATCACGATGGAGATGACGCCGAACACGGCATGCGCGGCGTCGTCGATGAAGCTGCGGATGGTGTGGCCGCGCTCGCCGAGGCTCATCAAAGCAAAGCCGAACAGCACCGCGAACAGCAGCACCTGGAGGATTTCGCCTTGCGCGAAGGCGCCGACCACGGTGTCCGGAATGATGTGCAGCACGAAGTCGACGGACTTCTGGCCGGCCGCCTGCTTGGCGTAGTTCGCAACGGCAGCCTCGTTTGCCGCCGCATTGCCGAAGCCCGCGCCCGGCCTGACGAGATTGCCGACGACGAGACCGATCACCAGCGCGAAGGTCGAGACGACCTCGAAATAGACCAGCGCCTTGACGCCGATCCGTCCGACCTTCTTGGCGTCCTGGATATGGGCGATGCCCGAGACCACGGTGCAGAAGATGATCGGAGCGATCACCATCTTGATCAGCTTGATGAAGCCGTCGCCGAGCGCCTTGATCCATTCGTTGGTGGCGAACTGTGGCCACAGCCAGCCGACGATGGCGCCGAGCACGATGGCGATCAGCACCTGGACGTAGAGGACCTTGTACCACGGCTTGGCGACGGGCGGCGCGACCGGCGCCCCCGTCATCGTTGTCGTCGTCATCGGTTTCACTCCCCCTCAAAACACTTCGCCAGCCAAGATCAACTTGGCCGGCCCTGTCAATTGGAACTCGCGTGAGGGCGCGTTTTACCCGCGACGCTCGACAATCCGGCGGGCCGCCGGCATCAGGGTCGCGCCGAGCGCATTCTTGACCAGTGAGGCCGCAATGAACGGAACGATGCCGACCTGCCAGGCCTTGGCGGCGCCAAGGTCAAGTCCGAACGCCAGCCAGCCGAATCCGGCCACCAGAATGACAATGTGGCCGACAGCCATCGCCGCAAACAGCAGCGCGACGCTGCGATCCCAGCCGCGCTCGGCGAGCCAACCGGTCACGAAGGCTGCCGCAACGAAACCGAACAGGTAGCCCGCGGTCGGGCCGACCAGCGGAGCAATCCCACCCACGGGACCGGCGAATACCGGCAGCCCCATCGCGCCCTCGGCGAGATAGGCCATCATGGTTGCGCTGCCAAGGCGCCAGCCATAGGCGGCGCCGATCATCAGCACCACCAGCGTCTGCAGCGTCATCGGCACATAGGGCAGCGGCAAGTTCACCTTGGCTGATAGCGCCATCAGCGCCGTGCCGAGCGCGATCAGCACGAAGGCACGCAAGCTCCCGACGGCTTCGCCCGGCCGGGTCGGCCACATCAACGCGGCGAGAGAAGAATGTGGTGCAGCGGCGGGCGGGGCGGAACGATCTGACAAGTTGAACTCCGGAAGGCTGTCGAAAACTGGCGGGCTATTTAAGCCAGTGAGCGATCCGGTCAACTGCCTCCCGCATCTCATCGAGCGAGCGGGCATAGGAAAACCGTATGAATGAGCGGCCATGGATGGGATCGAAATCGAGGCCTGGCGTTGCCGCGACCTTCGCCTGCTCCAGCATCTGCTTGGCGAACTCGAAGCTGTCCGAGGTGAAGTCCGAGACGTCGGCATAGAGATAAAATGCACCGTCCGCCGGCAGAAACTTGTTGAGGCCCGCCTTCGGCAATCCCTCGATCAAGATGCGCCGGTTTTCCTGATAGCCGCGCTTGATCTCCTCCATCTCGGCCGCGCCGTCGAAGGCGGCCTCCGCCGCGATCTGCGACAGCGACGGCACCGAGATCGAGAGGTTCTGCTGGAGCCGCTCGATCGGCCGCGCCAGGATCTCGGGCACGACCATCCAGCCGACGCGCCAGCCCGTCATGCAGAAATACTTCGAGAACGAGTTGATCACGAGTGCGTGCTCGGATAGCGCCGCCGCCGTCACGGCTGGGAACGCGTAATCGAGCCCGTGATAGATCTCATCCGAGATGAAGCGGATGCGAGCGTCTTCCGCCGCCGCAATGAGGCCGGCGAGCGCTTCGCGCGACATCATCGTGCCCGTCGGATTGGCGGGACTGCCGACCAGCACGCCCTTCAGCGGCGCCTTGCGATGGGCGGCCAGCAGCGCCTCGCCAGTGAGCGCGTGGCGCGTCTCGTTCGTGGTTTCGATCAGCACCGGCTCGCAGCCGAGCGCTATGAGGATATGACGGTATGGTGGATAGCCCGGCACCGTCACGGCGACGCGGTCGCCCGGCTCGAACATCGACAGGAAGGCCAGGATGAACCCGCCGGAGGAGCCGGTAGTCACGACGATCCGCTCGGGGCTGACGTCGCAGCCATAGGTGTCGCGATAATGGCGCGCGATGCGCTCGCGCAGACTGGGGATCCCGAGCGCGGAGGTATAATCGATCCGCCCGGCCGCGAGCGCGGCATGGGCGGCCGCGATCGCGGACTTGGGCGCGCCGGCCGCGGGCTGGCCGACCTCCATGTGGATGACATGGCCCCCAGCAGCCTCGATTCGGGCCGCCGCGGCCATGACGTCCATCACCATGAACGGGGGAACATCGCTGCGGCGGGAGGGCTCGAGCCACTGCCCCAACCGGTTCCTCAATGTCGCATCGTGCATCGATTTCTGCTATTCGCTGGCGGACCGATCCGTCCGGTCCCTAAGAACGGGGCGCTTGCGCCCCAGACTGGCCGCATTGTACGGCTCATAAAGGGCACGGCTCACAAGGGCATATCGCGTATCCGGTCCGCCGCCAATCGCCAAAACCAATCACGAAACTGCTTGACCAGACCGTTTGACCCAGACCGCTCGATGTTGCTCCAGATCGCATTGCGCAAGAAGGCCTCCGCCCTCACCGCTCTCGTCACGGCCACGGCGATCGCGCTGACGCCGTTTTCGGCCGCGCGCGCGCAGGCCAAGGGGCCGCCGGTCCTGCGCGACACCGAGACCGAGCAGCTGCTGCGCGACTACACCCGCCCGATCCTGCGCGTCGCGGGTCTGGAGAAGCATAACATCCAGATGGTGATCATCAACGACGGCTCGTTCAACGCCTTCGTCGCGGACGGCCGCCGCATCTTCGTCAATTGGGGCGCGATCCTCCAGTCGGAGACGCCGAACCAGATCATCGGCGTGCTCGCGCACGAGACCGGACATCTGGCGGGCGGCCATCTGTCCAAGCTGCGCGAGCAGCTCGCCACCGCCCAGACCCAGATGATCATCGCGATGCTGCTTGGCGCCGGCGCGATCGCAGCCGGCAGCACCCGCAGCTCGAGCGCCGGCAACAACGGGCTGGCCAATGCCGGCGCGGCCGCGATCGCCGCTCCGCAGGAGATGATCCGCCGCACGCTGTTGTCCTACCAGCGCCAGCAGGAGGAGAACGCCGACCGCGCCGGCGTGAAATTCCTGACTGCGACCCAGCAGTCGCCGAAGGGCATGTACGAGACCTTCAAGCGCTTCACCAGCGAGAGCCTGTTCGCTTCGCGCGGCGCCGATCCCTATCTCCAGTCGCATCCGATGCCGGCCGAGCGCGTCGCCGCGCTCCAGGAATTCGCCAGCTCAAGCACCTACTGGAACAAGAAGGACGATCCCGCGCTTCAGCTCCGGCACGACATGGTCCGCGCCAAGATCTCCGCCTTCATGGAGCGGCCGGAGACGGTGTACCGCCGCTATCCCCAGACCAACGACAGCCTGCCGGCGCGCTATGCCCGCGCCATCAGCACCTATCTGCATGGCGATTTGCGCAGCGCGCTCTCCCAGATCGACGCGCTGATCCAGGTTCAGCCGAACAACCCGTACTTCTACGAGGTGCGCGGCCAGGCGCTCTTGGAGAGCGGCAAGCCGGCCGAAGCGGTCGCTCCCCTGCGCAAGGCGGTACAGCTCTCGAACAACGCGCCCCTCATCGAGATGTTACTTGGGCAGGCTCTGGTTGGAACCGATAATAAAGCCTACACCGACGAAGCCGTTCGGATTCTCCGCGCTGCGGTGGCGCGAGAACCCGAGGCAGCGCTCGGCTATACCCAGCTCGCGATGGCCTACGGCCGGAAGGGAGACTATGCCGAGGCAGACCTCGCCTCGGCCCAGGCCGCTTACTTGCGCGGCGACAACAAGACCGCCCGCGAGCTTGCGACGCGCGCGAAAACCCGTTTCGCCGTCGGCACACCCGGATGGGTCAAGGCCGACGACATCCTGGCGGCGAAGCCGCCGCGCAACTAGAGCATGATCCGGAAAAGCGCGAAGCGGTTTTCCGAAAAGATCATGCTCAAACGTAGACCTCAAGTGCGATGAAGCTTCAATCGAATCTCATCGCACTTTAGCGAAAAACTCGAACGACGCCCGATACCACGACGTCACGACACCGAGCTCAAGTCCACCGGGACGTTTCTCGAAACCTGCTTTGAATAAGAGGATTTGCCTATGCCTTCGCTGCGCCTGCTCGCTCCTGCATTGTTCGCGCTCGCCATGTTCGGCGCAGCCGTGCCCGCCTCGGCCGACAGTTTCTCCGATAGCCAGCGCACCGACATCGAGGCAATCATCAAGAACTACCTCGTCAGCCATCCCGAGGTGCTCGAGGAGGCCATGGCCGAGCTCAGCAAGCGCCAGGCCGCGGCCGAAACGCAGAAGCACGAGGCCAGCATCGCGCAGAACGCCGACGCGATCTTCAACTCGCCGCGCCAGGTCGTGCTCGGCAACAAGGACGGCGACGTCACCTTCGTCGAGTTCTTCGACTACAATTGCGGCTATTGCAAACGCGCGATGGACGACATGCTCAGCCTCATGAAGGGCGATCCGAAGCTGAAGGTCGTGCTGAAGGAGTTTCCGGTGCTGAGCCAGGGCTCGGTGGAAGCGGCGCAGGTCGCCGTCGCCGTGCGCATGCAGGATCCTTCCGGCAAGAAATATCTCGACTTCCACCAGAAGCTGCTCGGCGGCCGCGGCGCGGCCGACAAGGCGCGCGCGATTCAGGCGGCGAAGGAGGCCGGCCTCGACACCGCCAGAATCGAGAAGGACATCGCCAGCCCCGAGGTGCGCGCCACCATCGAGGAGAACTTCAAGCTCGCCGAAGCGATGGGCATGAACGGCACGCCGAGCTACGTGATCGGCAAGCAGATCGTGATCGGAGCTGTTGGCGCCGAAGCCCTCAAGGAAAAGATCGGCATTGCCCGCTGCGGCAAGGCGACTTGCTGAGCGACCCGACATTGCGACCCTGAAAACGCGAAAAGGCCGGCTGAAAAGCCGGCCTTTTTCTTACGCCAGATCGTGGCGCGCCTCCGCAAAGTCATTCATCTGGCATTCAACAAACAAATGCCGCGGAACAGGCGAAGTTCCGGAACAACTCAAATCTCCTTTCGTTGTCGGCGCGGGCAATGACGCAAAGAAACACGTGAGGAGAATTTCGATGTTGAACCGCTTTATGATCTCGGTTGCCGCAGTCGCACTCGTCGCGGGCACCGGTCTGGCGAACGCACAAGGTACCATGGGCCGCGACAGCGGCGGCGGCGCCGGTGGCGCACAAATGCAGCAGTCGCAACCCTCCGGCGGCGCCGCCGAGCGCGGCGGCTCGAAGGGTCACGATTCCATGAGCCATGACAAGGGCACCGTCGGTCAGGCCGGCGGCTCCAGCACGATGAAGTCCGATCGCGCTTCCGAAGACAAGTCCGGCGCGATGAAGGACGAGCGCTCGGGCGGCGCGACGAACAAGAACGCGGCTGAAGACAAGGCCGGCGCCACCAAGGGCCAGCGCACCGACGAGCGCGCACAGGGTCAGATGGACAAGTCCCAGCCGGGTGCGACGCGTGAGAAGTCGACGCAGTCGGACAAGTCGTCGACGGTTGGCCAGAGCCCACGGGGCGACGAGAAGTCCAAGGGTAGCATGAGCAAGGAAACCGAGACCAAGGGCACCAAGGACATGAAGGCCCAAGGTCAGGAAGACCGCAGCGGCATGAATGCGCCTGGCCACCAGGGTTCGCAGAGTCAGACCCAGACCCAGACCGGGACCGATCGGTCGCAGACGACGACCGGCCAGGCTGGCGCGGCCGCCAAGCTCTCGACCGAGCAGCGCACGCAGATCACCTCGGTGATCCGTGAGGAGAAGGTGGCGCCCGTAACCAATGTGAACTTCAACATTGCGGTCGGCACCCGCGTGCCGCGCGAGGGCATCACGCTTCACGCCCTGCCGTCGCGGGTCGTGACCATCTATCCGGAATGGCGAACCTACAAGTACGTCGTGGTTCGCGATGAGATCGTCATCATCAATCCGGACACCTACGAGATCGTGGCGGTCCTGAACGTCTAAGGCCGGACACCGGCAATCTCGGGGGCGGGCAGCGATGCCCGCCCCTTTGCATGCGGGCCGGCAGCCATGCCTTGGACTGGTTAACAAGCAATTTCCGTAGCTTCCGCACAGATTTTTGCACCCCGGATGAGGTGCCTGAAGCCCCTTGGGAGGTCCTTCAAGGCTTCCCCTCACGCGCTTTGTTACCTATAACCCCCGCCACGCCGAAGCACCTCTTCCGGGATTGGAATGGCCGAACCTGCAACCGACACGATCCTCGTCCTGAACGGGCCGAACCTCAACATGCTGGGGACGCGCGAGCCCGAAAAGTATGGCCACGCGACGCTGGCTGACGTCGAGGCGCTGTGCCGCGAGACGGCGGCGACCTTTAGTCTCAAGGCCGACTGCCGGCAGTCCAACCGCGAAGGCGAGCTGATCGACTTCATCCACGAGGCGCATCGACGCAAGATGAAGGGAATCGTCATCAATGCCGGCGGCTATTCCCACACCTCGATCGCGCTGCACGACGCGCTGCTCGCGGTGCAGATCCCCACGGTCGAGGTGCATGTGACCAACATCCATGCCCGCGAGAGTTTTCGTCATCATTCCTACACCGCGCGCGCGGCTTTCGCCTCGCTCTGCGGTTTCGGCATCGAGGGCTACCGCCTCGCCATCCAGGGCCTTGCCGCCAAGCTCGGCATCAAGCCCAACGCCTGACGCTCCCTTCCAACAGAACATTCGGATCAAACAACATGGCGCGCCAGCCAGACGACAAAGCAGCCGCAAAGTTTTCCAGCGAGGACTCCGCGCTCGTTCGCGAGCTTGCGTTGCTGCTCGATGAGACCAGCCTCACCGAGATCGAGATCGAACGGGCCGGCCTGCGCCTGCGCGTCGCCCGCAACATCAGCGTTGCCGCGACCATGCCGATGCCGGTGGCGGCCGCTCCCGCCGCCCTTGCGGTGGCAGCGAGCGCACCCGCCGCTGCCGCGGCCGATCTGTCGAAGCATCCGGGCGCGGTGACCTCGCCGATGGTCGGCACCGCCTATTGGGCGCCGGAGCCGGGCGCAAAGCCGTTCATCGACGTCGGCACGAAGGTCTCGGTCGGCCAGACGCTGCTGATCATCGAAGCCATGAAAACGATGAACCAGATCCCCTCGCCGCGCGCCGGCACGGTGACGCAGATCCTGGTCGAGGACGGCCAACCGGTCGAATACGGCGAGCCGCTCGTGATTATTGAATGACGCGAATGGGGAATAGCGAATAGCGAATGGCGTCAGCCTTCCCTACTCGCCATTCGCCACTCGCCATTCGCTGCAGGACAACATGTTCGACAAGATCCTCATAGCCAATCGCGGCGAGATCGCCCTTCGCATCCTCAGAGCCTGCAAGGAGCTCGGGATCGCGACCGTCGCCGTGCACTCAACTGCCGACGCCGATGCCATGCATGTGCGGCTGTCGGACGAGAGCGTGTGCATCGGGCCGCCGGCGTCCAAGGACAGCTATCTCAACGTGCCCGCGCTGCTCGCGGCCTGCGAGATCACCGGCGCCGATGCCGTGCATCCCGGCTACGGCTTCCTCTCCGAGAACGCGCGCTTTGCGGAGATCCTTAGCGAGCACAATCTGCATTTCATCGGTCCGAAGGCCGAGCACATCCGCCTGATGGGCGACAAGATCGAGGCCAAGAAGACCGCCAAGCGCCTCGGCATCCCCGTGGTGCCCGGCTCCGATGGTGCGGTCGGTCCCGATGACGACGCGATGGCGATCGCCAGGAAGATCGGCTTCCCGGTGCTGGTCAAGGCGGCGGCCGGCGGTGGCGGCCGCGGCATGAAGGTCGCGCACAGCGAGGCCGACCTCCAGCTGGCGCTGTCGACGGCGGCCAACGAGGCCAAATCCGCCTTTGGCGATGCCTCCGTCTACCTGGAAAAATATCTCCAGAAGCCGCGCCACATCGAGATCCAGATCCTCGGCGACGGCCGCGGCGGCGCCATCCATCTCGGCGAACGCGACTGCTCGCTGCAGCGCCGTCACCAGAAGGTCTGGGAGGAAGGCCCCTCGCCCGTCCTCGCCGCCGCCGCGCGGGCCAAGATCGGCGAGACCTGCGCGAAAGCGATGCGCGAGATGAAATATCTCGGCGTCGGCACCATCGAGTTCCTGTATGAGGACGGCGAGTTCTATTTCATCGAGATGAACACCCGCATCCAGGTGGAGCATCCCGTCACCGAGAGCATCACCGACATCGACCTCGTGCTGGAGCAGATCCGCATCGCCGCCGGCGGCGACCTGCCGGCCAAGCAGGACGAGGTCCAGGTCATCGGCCATGCCATCGAGTGCCGCATCAACGCGGAGAATCCGCAGACCTTCCGCCCCTCGCCCGGCCGGATCCTGCAATATCACCCGCCCGGCGGCCTCGGCGTCCGGATCGATTCCGCCGTCTACCAAGGTTACACGATCCCGCCTTATTACGATTCGCTCGTCGGCAAGCTGATCGTGCACGGCAAGACCCGGGCCGAATGCCTGATGCGGCTGCGCCGGGCACTGGACGAGATGGTGGTCGAAGGTATCGAGACCACGCTGCCGCTGTTCCGTGCGCTGGTGCGCGAAGACGACATCATCAACGGCGACTACCACATCCACTGGCTGGAACAGTATCTCGCCGGCAAGACGGAACCCAGCCCGAGATAATCTTGCTCCTTTTGGAACCCTTTGGCCCCGATCGCGTTCTGGACGGCGGGACAGTTCCAAGGGGGCGTTTTGAACTCCACTGAACGTCGACAGGTGGATCGTCGTGAGGGCTGAAGCCCACCGACGGGGCGCGTTTTGGCAGATCCTGCTGCTTTCGGCGGGCCTTTTGGTGTTGACCGTAATCAGCGCCGGCTCCGTCTACCTCGTCAACAAGGCTCGGGAAGACAGCAAATGGGTGGTTCATACCATCGAGGTGGAGAACCAGATCAACGCCCTGCTGCTCGAGGTCCGGCGCGCCGAGAGCAGCGCTCGCGGCTTTCTCATGACGCAGGGGCCCGATTTCCTGTCGGATCATGAGAAAGCCGTCGCGGCGATCGTTCCGGCGCTCGACAAGCTCGCGCGCCAGATCGGCGACGATCCGGCGCAACGCGACAATCTTGGGAAGCTGAGAGCGGCAATCGAGACCCGGCTCGACCAGTTCTCGCGCGAGATGACTTTCGTGAAGCAGGGCCAACCCGACAGGGCCACGGCGCTGATCCGCGAGGCCGCCGCCGGCAACACCACGACCACGATCGGCAACATGGCCAACGCCATGATCCGCGAGGAGGAACGGCTGTTCCGGCTCCGAACGGCAAATTCCAACCGCAGCCAGACCCTCTCCGCGTCGATGACCGGCATCGGCTCCGGCCTCGTCGTGCTGCTGGCGATGATCTCGATCTGGCTGGTGCGGCGCTCGGCGCGCGTGCGCGACGAGGCTGAAGCCCGCCTGCGCGATGCCAATGTCAATCTGGAGGGCGTCGTCGACGAGCGCACGGCGGACCTGCGCGAAGCCAACGACGAGATCCAGCGCTTTGCCTATATCGTCAGCCATGATCTGCGCTCGCCGCTCGTCAACATCATGGGCTTCACCAGCGAGCTCGAGGAGCTCGGAGACGACATCTTCCGCCGGATCGGCGGCCTTACCCACGTCTCCGCCGATGGGTCGCCGCCGGCGCCCGGCGCTCCCGGCCAGATCGCGCTCGAAGGCGCCGACAAACAGCTCTCGGAGGATTTCTCCGAAGCGCTCGGCTTCATCAAGACGTCGATCGCCAAGATGGACCGGCTGATCTCGGCCATCCTCAACCTCACGCGCGAGGGCCGGCGCGAATTCCAGCCGGTGAAGATCGACACGCGCGAGCTGATCGAGGCCATCGTCTCGACACTGGCGCACCAGGCGGCCGAGGCGCAAGCCGAGATCCACCTCGAGCCCCTGCCGAACCTCGTGAGCGACCGTCTTGCCCTCGAGCAGATCTTCTCCAATCTGATCGACAACGCGATCAAATATCTAAAGCCCGGCGCGCCCGGTGAGATCAGAATCCGGGGGCGGACCAAGCTCGGTTACGCTATCTTCGAGATCAGCGACAACGGCCGCGGGATCGATCCGAAGGACCACCAGCGGATATTCGACCTGTTCCGCCGCGCGGGAACCCAGGACAAGCCCGGCCAGGGCATTGGTCTTGCGCATGTGCGTGCACTTGTGCGTCGCCTCGGCGGCACCATGTCGGTATCATCGGAACTGAATGCGGGCAGTACCTTCACGATCACGCTGCCGATCGCCTGGAACGTGAGCAACCGGAACTGAGATCGATGACGCAGCCTGTCACCATCATCATGATCGAGGACGACGAGGGCCACGCCCGCCTGATCGAGCGCAACATCAGAAGGTCCGGCGTCAACAACGAGATCGTCGCGTTCGCCAACGGCACCGACGCCATGCGGCACCTGTTCGGCGCCGACGGCAGCGGACTCGTGCAGAAGGGCAATGCGCTCTTGATCCTGCTCGACCTCAACCTTCCCGACATGATCGGGATCGACATTCTGAAGCAGATCAAGGAAAACAAATATCTGAAGGCCTCGCCCGTGGTGGTGCTGACCACCACCGACGATTCCCAGGAAATCAAGCGCTGCTACGAGCTCGGCTGCAACGTCTACATCACCAAGCCCGTCAACTACGAGAATTTCGCCAATGCCATCCGGCAGCTCGGGCTGTTCTTCTCGGTCATCCAGGTCCCGCCCGCCGCCACATGAACCAGCGCACGCCGACACTGCTCTACATCGACGATGACGACGCGCTGGCGCGCCTGGTCGATCGCGGCCTGACGCGGCGCGGCTACAGGGTCGTCCATGCCGCGAGCGGCGAGGAAGGTCTCGAGCGCATCCGCCGCGCCGGCGCCGAAGGGGGCATCGACGTCGTGGCACTCGACCAGTACATGCCGGGCCTCGACGGGCTGGAGACGCTCGAGCAAATCATGGCGATCCCGGACGCGCCGCCGGTCGTGTTCGTCACCGCATCGCAGGATTCCAGCATCGCGGTGACCGCGCTCAAGGCGGGGGCGGCCGACTATCTGGTGAAGGACGTCCAGGGCGACTTCATCCCGCTCCTCCACGTCGCCGCCGAAGGCGCGCTGCGCCAGGCCGAGTTGCAGCGGGCGCGCGATGAAGCCGAAGCCGAGATCCACGCCTCGCGCGACCGCTACGCGGCGCTCGCCGCCGAACGCGAGCTCTTGCTGCGCGAGGTCAACCACCGTGTCGGCAACTCGCTCCAGATCATCGCCTCGCTGCTGCACCTTCAGGCAAGCTCCGCCGCGCAGGAGGAGGTCAAGGCGGCGCTGACCAATGCGATGGGCCGCGTCGCCGCGGTCGCGCAGGTGCACCGGCGCCTCTACACCTCACAGGACCTGAAGAGCGTGGTCCTCAATCAGTATCTGGACTCGCTGCTCGAGGATCTCCGCCGCTCGGCCGAAGGCAACCGGATGTCGCGCCTGACGCTGAAGGCCGAGCCGATCGAGATCGATCCGGACCGTGCGGTCGCCGTCGGCATCATCGTCAACGAGCTGGTGATGAACGCGGTGAAATACGCCTATCCCGACGGCGCCGGCCCGATCCATGTCGAGCTGATCTCGCAAGGCGACGATCTCCTGCTCTCGATCACCGACGATGGCGTCGGCGACAACGTCAAGGCCGATCCGCGCTCCACCGGGATGGGCCAGCGCATCGTCGCGGCCATGGCCTCCAAGCTCGACGCCTCGGTCGAACGCGACCCCGCGCATTCCGGAACCCGGATCGTGCTGAAGTTCGGCCGCATGCCCGCAACCGTCGGCAAGACCAGCACGGCCGCCGCGAGCTGACCCCGCGCCCGGCCGCGCCAGCCATCGCAACCGCAATGCGATCCTGCTATGATGGCAAGCCATGACTTCGCGCGACTCCGCCCCATCTGAAATCACCCCGGCTGTGCTGCTGCGCGCCTATGCCTGCGGCATCTTCCCAATGGCGGAAAGCGCCGACGATCCGACCCTGTTCTGGGTCGAGCCGGAGCTGCGCGGCGTCATCCCGCTCGAGGGGTTTCGCGTCGCCTCGCGACTCGCGCGCACCGTGCGGTCGGATACGTTCCGCGTCACCGTCAACACCGCATTCAAGGCGACCATCGCCGGCTGCGCGGCGCCGCAAGTAGGGCGCGAGGACACCTGGATCAACAAGCGCATCCGCGATCTCTATGGCGGCCTGCACGAGCTCGGCCATTGCCACAGCGTCGAAGCCTGGCAGGGCGACGACCTCGTCGGCGGGCTGTATGGCGTCAGCCTCGGGCGCGCTTTCTTCGGCGAGAGCATGTTTCACACCGCACGCGATGCGTCCAAGGTCGCGCTGGTGCATCTGGTGGCGCGGCTGATCCATGGCGGCTTCGAGCTGCTCGACACCCAATATGTCACCGAGCACCTGAAGAGCTTCGGCGCGGTGGAGATTTCGCGGCGACGCTACACGGCGCTGCTCGACAAGGCGCTGGCGGGCGAGCCCGGCGATTTCCTGAGGCTCTCCGACGGCGAGGCAATCCCCGGCGCGCGCGTGCTCGAGATCATCGCCTCGCGGCAATAACCGATAGCTGGACTCTAGCGGCCGAACCCCGGGATACCGAACAGGCCTGGCCGCTGCTCCGGCGGCGGAGGGGGCGGCGGTGCCGGTTGCTGCTGCTGGATCGGCGGCAGCGGCTGTGGCGGGCGCTGCTGCACCTGCTTGGGCGCGGCCTTCTTCTGCGCGGGCGGCGGTGGCGGCGGCTTTGCCGCGGCCGGATCCGGCGCGGCGGTCGCAATGGTCTGCTGCGGCTCTTTGCAGTCGGTCAGCCAGATGTCGTAGATCGGATGCTCGACGCCATGCAGGCCCGGGCTTGCCGCGTACATCCAGCCCGAGAAGATGCGCTTCACCTCACCCTGCAAGGTGATCTCGTCGACCTGGACGAAGGCGTCGGTGTTGGCGGCCTCCGTCGCCGGCCGCGTGTAGCAGGCGTCGGTCTTGACCCGGAGCGCGCCGAACTGGACGGTCTCGCCGATCTCCTCGTCGAAATTGATGATGCGTCCGGTGATCTTGTCGAGACCGGAGAAGGTCGCCTTCTTGTTCACGATCTTCTGGGCCGGCGGCTCGGTCACGACCTCGTCGCCCGGCTGCAGGCTGGCCGGCGTCTGCGGGACAGCGCCGCCCGGCCCGCCCTTCTGCTGGGGCTGGCGCTGGCCAGGAGCGCCTTGCGGACTGGGTGGCGCGATTGCCGCGGAGGGCGGCTGGTTCGGCGGCGCGAGGGTCGAGCCCGGCGGCGGCGCCAGGGGCTGGGTCTCGACCGGCCCCGGCATCACGTTGCCCTGCCGGCCCGGAGGCGGCGGCATCGGACGCGACGGCAACACCCGGCCCTGCGGCGGCAGCTCGGGCACCTCTTCGTCGTCCTCGGGGATCTGCTGTGGCTGGGGCTGGCCACGCGGAATATTGCCGGGCGGCCGCAGCGGCGGCGGATCGGAGAAGATCGTGCCGATCTGCGCCTGAGCCGGCGTCGCAGCCGTCAGTGCGGTGGCGGCCAAAAGCGCCGCAAGACCGGTCAGGGAAAAGGTTTTGAACATCTCGCGCGGCTTCAACAGCGAATCGGGCTTGTTGGACATTCTACAGGGGATACCGCCGCTCGCAGGCCCTCCGGTTAACACGCCGAATACGGCGGGGGAAGGGCGGCATCCCTGCCCTTCCCGGCGCGGTCTGGCCAGGCCAGCTCCCGGATGGGATAGTCGTGAAGCCCCTCCCCGGGGCCGAAGGCGCGTGTCGCCCCCAAACGGGCAGCGCCCCAAAAATGACACCAACTGGAAACCCCAAGGTCCCCCCTTTATGCCTGTTGTGCTCGATCCCGATGCCGCCGCCGTCTACAAGGCCTTCCAGGAGGCCGGCCGCCCCGCCTACGAGACGCTGACCGCTCCGGAAGCACGCGCCTATTATTCGCAGGCGCGCTTTGCCACCAATCCTGACGCGCCGGAGCTTGCCCGCATCGCATCGCTGGCGATCCCGGCGCCGCACGGGGCGATCCCAGCCCGCCTCTACGTGCCCAAGGAACTGCGCCGGCACGACGGCCTGTCGCCGGCGCTGGTGTTCTTCCATGGCGGCGGCTGGGTGATCGGCGACCTCGACTCTCACGATGTGGTCTGCCGCCAGCTCGCAGCTGAAGGCGCGCTGATCGTGATCTCCGTCGATTACCGCCTCGCGCCCGAGCACAAATTTCCCGCCGCGACCGAGGACGCCATCGCCGCGACCAGATGGGTCGCCGCAAACGCGCGCGAGCTCGGCATCGACGCCGCGCGCCTTGCGATCGGCGGCGACAGTGCCGGCGGCAATCTCACCGCGGTTGTGGCGCTCGCCGCGCGCGAGGACAACGGCCCCGCGCTCGCGGGCCAGGTGTTGATCTATCCGGCGACCGATTTCGCCATGACGCACGGCTCCCACAGCGATCCCGAGACCAGCGTGCTGCTGACCCATTCGGTGATCCGCTGGTTCCGCGACCACTACCTCAACGGCGCCGCCGACATCCACGACTGGCGCGCCTCGCCGGCGCGCGCGCAAGACCTTGCCGGCCTGCCGCCGGCCTATGTGCTGACCGCCGGCGCCGATCCCCTGCGCGACGAAGGCGCAGAATATGCCGAGCGTCTGAAGCGGGCCGGCGTGCCCGTGACTTGCAAGCACTATCCCGGCCAGTTCCACGGCTTCTTCACCATGGGAAAATTGCTGCCGCAGGCCAATGTCGCCGTGCGTGAGATCGGCGCTTGGTTGAAGGCGCTGGGCTGACGGCAGTCCCGTAGCCCGCATGAGCGCAGCGACATGCAGGACCGCTCCCATCATATCCGGTCTACGCACCGAAAACGTCGATTGAGATGCCCTCTCTCTTCCAATCCGTCTTCGCCCTTCCCTTGCGCGGGCTGACATGGCTCGGCGGCCAAGGCACCCGCGCCGTGGCGGCCATCGCCTTCATCGCGGTCGCGGTGCCGCCGCTCGGCGCGCTGCTTCGTCCCTACGTGACCGAGGCGATTTTCCTTCTGCTCTGCATCTCCTTCATGCGCGTCGATCTCGTGGCGCTGTACGGACATCTGCGCCGGCCGGCGCTGGTCGCCGCCGCCACGGCCTGGACCACGATCGGCGTGCCGCTGATCGTCGCCCTCGCCGCCTACGCGACGGGGCTCACCACAAGTTCCCCGGGCCTTGCTCTCGCGCTGATGCTCCAGGGCATGGCCTCGCCGATGATGGCGGCACCGGCGCTTGCCGCGCTGATGGGCCTCGATGCCACGCTGGTGCTCGTGACGCTCGTGACCTCGACCGCACTCGTTCCCTTCACGGCGTCGCTGTTCGCCAGCCTCTTTCTCGGCGGGATGCTCAACATCTCGCCGGCCACGCTCGGCCTGAAGCTGCTCGGCATTCTCGCCGCATCGCTGCTTGCTGCGACTGTTATCCGCCGGGTCTTCGGCACGGAGGCGATCCAGCGCCACAAGCAGCCGATCGACGGTCTCAACATCATCATCCTCCTGGTATTCGCCTCCGCGGTGATGGGCGACGTCGCCAGCGATCTCCTCGCCGATCCGCTGTTCACGATCGCCGTCGCGCTGCTCGCCTTCGCGGTTTATTTTACCCTGCTCGCCGCGACGACGCTGATCTTCCGCCGCGTCGGCACCGAGCGCGCCTTCGCGATCGGCCTGATGGTGTCACAGCGCAATCTCGGGCTGATGCTGGCTGCCACCGCAGGCGCGCTGCCGGCGACGACCTGGCTGTATTTCGCGCTGACGCAGTTTCCGATTCATCTTGCGCCGTACATGCTGATGCCGATCGCGCGGCGATTGACAGCGCGTGCAGGTGCGTCGGGCGAGGCAGCTGCAAACAGCACCATCTAGGCAGTACTCATAAAATCCGGGAGGTCTGCTTTTGGCCCAACTCGGAAGTCGCCGGCGCGAGGAGTTGCTTGCGACGCGGCGTAGTGACACAATTCGAAGCCAGCCGTTCCTGGATGACATCGGGAGGAAGCCATGCTCGCATTCGGACGAGTCTTGTTGGTGGCGCTGTTGGCGATCGGCCCGACTCACGTGTTGGCAGGTCCCGAGGAGGAGGCGGATGCTTTGTTTGCCCGCTGGAAGGCTGCTTACGACGCCAACGATAATGTCGCCGTCGCTAAGCTGTATGCGGCCGACGCGATCCTACATGGCACCAGGAGCAGAGATCTAACATTGGGGCGTGAGGCAATTACGCAATACTTTACCGTGGTAGTCGGCACCGGCAACAAGGTCGAGTTCGTGGAGAAGCAGCTGAGGGTGATCAATCCCACGACTGTACTGGCAGTCGGCTTCAACGATTTCATGCGCAACCGCGAGGGCAAGCTCGTGCCGGAGCCAGCGCGCTTCACAATGGTTCTTGTCAAAGAGGGTAATGATTGGGTCATAGCCCATCACCACTCGTCATTGCGCCCACCGCCCAAGCAGTGAAGTCGGCTCTTGGCCCTTCGGCGAACTCGCGGACGAAGCTGGCCGAAGGCCTGGAACAAGAAGACCGGCCAAAATGGAAGCAGTACGGCCGCCTCAGTTGGCGGCCTCTTTCCATTTGCCAAATTCGTATGTCGCCACTATTGGCCCTACTCAGACCTCCCTCGACGTCCGCATTTGCGCTGCTTGCTGGAATCCAAAGGCGTCGTCCGGGACGATCCGATCGGTCGCACGGCGTATGATGTCGTAGCATTCACAGGTAGCTTCCTCGAGCCGCGCCCTGTCAATTTCAACCAAGCCCCGCCGAACGGATTTGATGGCACCCAAGGCGCGGAGTTTGGCGATCACCTGCGTCACGGTCGTTCGTCGCACCCCAAGCAGCTGCGAAAGCGTCTCTTGCGTTAGTGATAGGATGCTGTTGCCGTCGGTTCGATCGTGCAGGTGAAGCAGCCACCGAGCCATGCGGGCCTCGACTGAGTGCAGTCCGTTGCATGCTGAGACGTGCTGGAACTGCATGAGTATCGACCTCGTGTGCGACTCGACCATATGTCTGATGGCGCCGCTCGCCATGTAGGCTGCATGAAACCGCGACACGGAGATTTGCGATGCGATGCCGCGCACCCGCACGACCGCGGTCACCGACGACAAGAAAGAGGGTCCCAGCACCGATAATGCGCCGATAGCTCCCTCGCGTCCGATTACCGCGGTTGCGATCGCTTCTCCGTTCGGAAGGCCAAGCATGAAGGAGATGGCCCCGCTATGGGGAAAGCAAACATGGTCGCGTCGATCTCCCGCTCGTATCACCACGGCGTCCTGTTCAAGCGACACCTTCTGAAGATGAGGGGCGAGCAATGCGAGGTCTTTCGACGGCAATGTAGCTAGGAGACGATTACCGACGCTGGCAGGGCGCTCCATCATGCGAGCTGCCGAGCCCATATTTCAACCTTCATCATGCTGTTGGAACGCCATGCTTGAAATCGAGGAGGTTCCCGCGATACCGACCGACGGGCTCTTGCTGTGCAAGCCGTCTAAGAGCGCCTTGTCAAGCAGGAAATTTAAGCAAGTACCTCCAATTCGTCACCGAGCTGTAGACCAAAATTTGGGTGGGGCCTTTTTGGGCCCTTCTGCGACCTCGGGTGATGCCTGCATTTCCCCCGCTCTTGAAGCTTGCGGAGTCCTAGACCTCGCACGGTCGCGCGCCCCCCTTCAAAGCATTCCAATCAAAATAAAGAGCCCGACCTCGGCCAGGAAAGTGACGCTCATGATCGCGACCGTAAGGAATGCGTCGCTCGGCGATAGAGGGTTCATGAATGTCTCGCATCTTGCCCCGGCCGAAATCCATGAACCGGTCATGCAGCTTGCGCCTGAAAACCGCCGGGGCCGAGACAAGGTCAACAAAGCCGTTCGCCGTTGGGGTACTTCCGGGCGCCTGCGCTACGACGGCGCGGTCCGGATGCCCGGCTCGTCGACCCAGGCTTCCCGCGCGAACCACGCGTGATCGGTGCGGCAGATCGGACAACGCGTGCGCGAGAAAAACACCGCGCGGCGTCCAAAGCTCTCGCGATCAGTCTGGATGCCGGTGGGAATCGCGTGTCCGGTTTGCGGACATTTGACCATGACCATTCCCATGTCGCCCTCCCTTGCGATTAGTCTTTGTTGTCGTTTGCAGAAAAGCACCGGCCGGTTGGAATGCCTCTTGTCGGTGCGGGGTACTTGGGGGGCATCGCGCACCTTGTTGGCCGAGCATGGGGCGTGGGGGCGTGCTCGCTCAGCTCGGCTTGCTCCAACCAGCCGGATCTCTCCTCAAACGAATCTGGATGTGAATTGAGCGCGCTTTTTTTAGCCGCCTTGGTGGAGAACCCTGGTGAAGTGCTTCCTGATCGGCTCACCCGTATCCGTCGCGAGCTTCTGGGCAAGCGCCCACAATTCCTTGTTCTGGTCGGAGGCGGTGTCGAACGCCTTGCGCGCTTGCGCCGCCGACAAGGTATAGACATCGGTCGCTGACTTGCTGCCGAACAGATGGACGAAGAAATCGAGCGCAGAAGCGGCATTGGCGTTTGAGATTTCGAGCACCTTGAGCCCATAGTCGGTCGTGCATCTCGCATTGCTCGAATAGGTCTCACGCAGCGCCTGCGTCATCTCTTCCGATGCGGCCTTGATCTTCTCGCAACCTTCCCGTGCGCGGGCGAGGCCTTGCTCGGCAAGCTCGCGCCCGCCGCCGGGCAAGGCGACCTTCGAGAAATCCAACCATGGCATCCCGAAAACGTTCGTTCCGTTCGGCGTCACTTTCATTTCGCTTTCACTCACGCAACATTCCCTTTCTCAAGCGAAAGCATTGCTCGCAACGCTCGCTTGCGTCACGAGAGCTCACGCTCTGTGTTCAATCAGATTTTGGATGAGCCTTGATCTAGCCCCGACCCGATACGACTTTGGGCTGAGAGAAGCGGGAATGTCGGTTCGGTTTGCGACTCTCGCTTAAACTTTTTTTGAGATTGTCAACGCAGACGAAGGTATATGCGAGGAGCACTGTGCATAACGGGGATCCCAAGGGTTGGGAAGCAGCGTAAGCATTGCAAAGGAGCCCGGCCCTAGCTGCGTTGGGATGCGCTACGTTCGAGCAAGAACGGACGTCACGCAACGTGCCGGCAATGGTAGCTGGTGGATGCCTTATGCCGCCTCCCCTTCTGCTTCACCTCAACAGCCCTCACCGTGACGATGCGGCCATGCGCCTTCCAGTGCGGCGTCACGAAGCCAGTCTTGTGCAGCGCCTCGATAGTCGGACGTCGTAGGATCGAGCTGACATCCGTGGGCAGTCGGCCAGCCCCAGGCCGACCTTTGAGGCTATGTCGACGGACGACTAGAATGTCCATTTACTGGGGTAGATCGGAAGTTGTTAGTGCGCGGCCGAAATGACGCGTATGACCCAAGACGGACGTGGTCGACCCTATCGGCCGACCGTCTTCGCGGGTACCATTGTCTCGTCCAGCCCTAGGAGGCGCTGATGAGACGACGGGAATTCATTGCGGTTCTCGGAGGTACGGCGGCCTTGCCTCTTGCCGTGCTGGCTCAGCGAGCGACGCCGTTGGTTGGTTTTCTGAACAGCGCCTCGCCCGATACCTATCGCTTCAATGCCGACTCTTTTCGAGAAGGACTGGCGAAGGCCGGTTTCATCGAGGGCCGCAATGTTCGTATTGAGGAACGGTGGGCTCGCGGGGACTACGGCGCATTACCTGTCCTTGCGGCTGAACTTGTCGCGATGGGAGTAGTCGCAATTGCCGCGACGGGAGATGTTGCCTCCGCGCGGGCAGCGCAGCTAGCCAGCAACACGATACCAGTCGTGTTCACGATTGGTGGTGACCCAATTCGCCATGGGCTGATCAGCGATATTAATCGCCCCGGCGGGCACGTGACGGGCATCCTTTTCAATCAGAATGTGCTTGGCGCAAAACGAGTTGAACTGCTTAGGGAAATGGCCCCAAACATTTCCCGAATTGCACTGCTGATGAACCCCACCAATCCGAACGTCAAAATCGAAGAAGCGGACGCGGAAACAGGGGCAAAGAAGCTGGGTATCGAGACGATCACGGTCAATGCTAGAAACGCGAGCGAAATGGAAATCGCGTTAGAGCGGTTGCTGAGCGCCAAAGCACAGGCTTTGATTACCGCGAGTGATCCGATCCTGCTGGATCGGCGCGAACAAATTACTTCTTTCGCGCTTAGGCATAAGGTGCTGGCAATGGGCTTTGTGCAACAGATCGCCGTGGCGGGCGGGCTCCTGAGCTATGGTCCAAGCATCAGCTGGATGTACCGCCAAGCTGGGGACTATGTTGGCCAAATTCTGAAAGGCTCGAATCCGGCAGAAATGCCCGTCTTGCAGCCGACGCACTTCGAGTTGGTGATTAACCTGAAGACTGCCAACGCGCTCGGTCTCACGTGCCGCTGACGTTGCTCGCCCGCGCCGACCAGTTGATTGAATAGGGTTCACTCTTGCTGCGGTGCATGAGTCTGGAAGTGGCCCTTAGCCGAACCGGGCTGAGCATTCGCGATGTCGGTTTGGGGAGGCAGAGCGGACGCGGGCTCTGGATTGCCCAACTGCCGCTTCTGACTCAACCGGACATCGGCGACTGCGCTGCCTCTACTCAGGCTGACGTTCAACGAAATCCGCCCCAACGTGAATGTCATTTCCATGCGGGACACTCGCCGAGGTCCGCCTTTGGACTCATCTCGGGCTGACGGTAATTTCACCGGCCCAACCTATTCAAAACTCCGAGTTGCTGGCGCATATTGTAGCGGTAGCGCGCGCAGCGAGGTGACTCAATGAAACGCCGCGATTTTGTTACGCTTCTCGGCGCTGCGGTGGTAGCCTTGCCCCTCGTAGCCCACGCGCAGCAACCAGCGGTGTCGCGGGTCGGCTACGTCTGGAGCGGCGTTCGCGGGACGGACGTGTACTACCAGACCGGATTCCGTCAAGGACCAGCAGACCTTGGATATGTAGTGGGACGCAACCTGCTGCTCGAAGAACGCTACGCCGAGGGAAAACAGGAGCGCGTTCCTGCGCTGATCGCTGAACTCCTCACGCTCAACATCGATGTTCTCGTGACTCCAGGCACACCCACTTCGCAGGCTGCGCAACGAGCAACATCCACGGTGCCGATCGTCTGCATGAGCGGAGATCCCGTCAGAGCCGGTCTTGTGGCCAGCCTTGCCCGGCCAGGCGGCAACATCACCGGACTGTCGCAGCTCTCCGGCGATTACGGTGTCAAGTGGCTGGAGCTGCTGAAGGAGGCGGCACCGAAAGTGCGTCGCGTCGCCGTGTTGTGGAATCCTGACAATCCGACGACTGCCAACCAAGTCGAACTCATGCAAAACGCGGCACCCGGGCTCGGTCTCGAGTTGACAGCCCTCTCGGTGCGGCTCGCGGAAATCGAGAACAGCTTCGCCGCTCTGGTAGAGAGCGGCCTCGATGGCCTCGTCGTCACCGACGATCCATCGCTGATACCCCTCGTTCCCCGGCTGATCGCGCTCACCGCAGAGCGGCGCTTACCGGCGATCTATCCATTCCGCGATTCGGCTCAGAGAGGAGGGCTGATATCGTACTCGGCCAACCTTTTCAAACTATGGCAACGCGCTGCAGGCTATGTTGATCGCATTCTCAAAGGGGCGCGTCCGGCGGAGCTTCCCGTCCAGCAGACGACGGACGTGACCCTGAATATCAACCTCAAGACCGCTAAGGCGCTCGGTCTCGACATTCCAATGACTCTGCTCGCCCGCGCCGACGAGGTGATCGAATGATGCTGCGCTGCATGAGTCCGGAAGTGGCCCATCGCGGACATCTGCTTATCCATCGTTGAGGTCCGTTGTTGTGGCTAACGCGGACGTCGCATCCCAAGCCCTACCCCGCCCGCGCCGCGCGCCGCAGCGCTTGCGGTGGCTGGCCGAAGGCGCGGATGAAGGCGCGCCGCATGCGCTCGGGATCGCCAAAGCCGGTCGTCTCGGCAACGAGCTCGATCGCCTCGCGCGAGGACTGCACGCGCTCGCGCGCAACCTCGAGCCGGAGCCGCTCGATCGCCTTGGACGGCGTCGCACCGGTCTCGGCGGCGAAGGCGCGCGCGAAGTGCCGCGCGCTCATGCCGGCGCGATCGGCGAGATCTTCGACGGTCAGCCTGGTGTCGAGATTTTCCCGCGCCCAGGACAGCAGCGCGCCGAAGCGGCCATTCGGCGCCTTCAATTCCAGCAGCGAGGAGAACTGCGACTGGCCGCCGCTGCGGCGATGATACAGCACGAGATGACGCGCGGCGTGCTGCGCGATCTCCTCGCCGTGGTCTTCGGTCACCATCGCGAGCGCGAGGTCGATGCCTGCGGTGATGCCCGCCGACGTCCACACATTGCCGTCGCGAGTGAAGATCTGGTCCGGCTCGAACTTCACCTTGGGATAGCGCGCGACAAAATCCCGCGTGCGCCCCCAATGCGTCGTGGCGCGGCGGCCGTTGAGTAGCCCTGCTTCGGCCAGCACGTAAGCGCCCGAGCAGACGCTGGCGACCCGCACGCCGCGCTTGGCCAGCCGCTGCACGAAGACGCGCGTTGCCTCGCAGCGCGCGGCGTTCGTCACGCCCGCGCCACCGGCGATGACCAGCGTCGTGATCGCATGCGCCGACTTGAAGTCGCGCGCCATCATCTCGACGCCGGACGAGCTGCGCACCGGCCCTGCGTTCAGCGCCAGCACGCGCAACGCCAGCGGCTTGCCGGCGCAGCGCGCCGCGACCTCGAACACCGAGATCGGGCCGGCCGCATCGAGCAGCTGGAAATCCGGGAAGATCAGGATGCCGATCATGGGCCAAGCCGTAATGGTATGTCCGAAAGGGAGGGATTTATGCCATTTATGACAGGAGGGCACCATGCCATCCTGCCGGCGTCAAGCCCGCAATTGGAGGATCTGCCGATGTCGTCACCGCTCCAGATTGGTCTCTTGGTGTTTCCGCGCGTCACCCAGCTCGACTTCACCGGCCCGTTGCAGGTGTTCGCCATGGCTCCCGGCGCAAGACTGCACCTGATCTGGAAGCGGATCGAGCCGGTGCCGAGCGATTCCGTGCTGACGCTGACGCCGACCACAACCTTCGCCGAATGTCCGCAGCTCGACGTGATCTGCGTGCCCGGCGGCAGCGGCACCAACGACCTGCTCGACGATGCGGACGTGCTGGACTTCCTGCGCCGGCAGGCCGACGGCGCCAAATACGTCACCTCGGTCTGCACGGGATCGCTGGCGCTCGGCGCCGCCGGCCTCTTGAAGGGCTACCGCGCCGCCACCCATTGGAGCGCGATGGAGATGCTCGCCCAGTTCGGCGCGATACCGACAAAGACGCGCGTCTGCATCGATCGCAACCGCATCACCGGCGGCGGCGTCACCGCCGGCATCGATTTCGCCCTGACGCTGGTTTCGATCATGGTCAATCGCACCACGGCGGAGGCGATCCAGCTTCAGATGGAATACAATCCCGCCCCGCCGTTCAATTCGGGCTCACCCGACACCGCGCCCGCTGAAGTGCTGGCGTTGCTGAGGGAGCGCGGCGCCCAAAATCAGGCGCGGAGGCTCGAGGCGGTGAAGCGCGCAGCTGAAAGGGTGAACTAGACTGGACACCGCTCTCGTGTCCCGGACGCGGTGCAGCGTGCAACGCAGCTCCGCTGAGCCGGGACCAAGGAAGCTGCACAGACCGCTGCAACATGGGCCCCGGCTCTGCAGCGCATCGCTGAACCGGACGATGCTCCGCATCGCCTGGAGAGCGCTGCGCTGCGTCCGGGGCACGTTGACCTTCGTGCTCGTCCCCAACCGAAAAAGGCCGCTCGGTTTCCCAAGCGGCCTTTCCTGTCTTACGGCGGCTGCACATTCACATCGGGCGATTTCGGAGCTTCCAGACCGGGGGCCTATCTCCCGGTCGAGTCCTTCCTCGGCGGCCGCTGCATCTCGGGACAGTCGCGAGCTGTTGCCCGAACCGAACGCGATGGTCTCCCATCTCCGTAAGATGGGATCATTGAGCCGCATCGCCCGCGCCGGCGCAACGCCCACGCAGTCGGCATCCCCGCTGTTCCCGTTGTCCACAGCGGCGCGGCGCGGATGCATGTGCATCCGCTT
The DNA here is from genome assembly GCF_054060315.1 of Bradyrhizobium sp. USDA 4354. NCBI lineage: Bacteria > Pseudomonadati > Pseudomonadota > Alphaproteobacteria > Hyphomicrobiales > Nitrobacteraceae > Bradyrhizobium > Bradyrhizobium sp. USDA 4354. The sequence goes on from NZ_JBSSDC010000001.1 coordinate 5,780,329, forward strand.
CGGACGATGGCGGTTCGCAGGTTGGCCGAAAGGCTAGCCGGGCGTCCAGGGCTGGTAGTCGCCGGTCGCCTTCGGACGCCGGCCGCTGGCAAGCGTCGAGCCGGAGGGACGATAGGCCTTGGCCGTCCCGGTGAGATTCGGCTGGTGCGGCTTTTCCCACTCGCGCGGCTGGTAGTTGGCCTCGGTCGGCGGCACGTCGACGACGTGATGGATCCAGCCGTGCCAGGACGGCGGAATCCGGCTCGCCTCGGCATAGCCGTTATAGACCACCCAGCGCCGCTCGAAGCCGAGCGTCGGGTCGACCGCCCCGCCGCGGGTGCGATAATAGAGGTTGCCCTGCTCGTCCTGGCCGACGAGCTCCCCGTACCGCTTGGTCCAGAGCTGGGTGCCAAAAGTCTGGCCATTCCACCAGGTGAAGAACTTGAGGAAGAATTGTTTCATGCGGCAAGGGCCCTGCTTCGTCGGGTCCTGATGCCATCCGGGCAGCGAAATGTCCAGTTCGGGGGTGCCGCCGGTGCCCTCCGCAAATCCGCTTGTCAACCAGCCCTGCCGCAAAGCTGACGCGATTCATTCATGCCCGGTACAGCGGCAGCAACGGAAGCTCCATTTGCGCGCAAACCGGCGTGATCCCAGGAACCCCAGCGCTTTCATAGGGTTTGCTTCCGGGAAAGGAGTTCAACCATGAACAGTCTGACAGTCTTGAGTGCCGCCGCGGCGGTGGCGCTGGTTCTTCCCTTGGCGACGCCGAGCTTTGCCCAGAATCGTCCCGGATTGGGCGGAGGCGGTGGCGCCCATATCGGTGGTGGTGGCGGCGGTGCTCACTTCGGCGGCGGCGCGCGCATGGGTGGCGGCGGCGCCGCGTTCTCTGGCGGTGGCGCCGCGATGCGCCCGAGCGGAGGCAGTTTCGCGGCCGGCGCCGCGATGCGTCCGAGCGGTGGCAGCTTCGCGGCCGGCCCCGCGGTGCGTCCGAGTGGTGGCAGCTTCGCGGCCGGCCCCGCGATGCGTCCGAGCGCAGGCAATTTCGCGACCGGCACTGCGGTTCGCCCGAGCGGCGGCAGCTTCGTAGCCGGCCCGGCGTCCCGTCCGGCCCTGTCGCCGTCCTTCAGCGGCACCCGCAGCGTCGCAACCGCCGGCAACTGGCAAGGCGGAAGCAACTGGAGCGGCCGTCACTGGCACGGCGGCCACTGGCGCCACCGTCACGGCGGCTTCTGGCCGGGATTCGCGGCTGGCGCCGCAATCGGCGGCCTCGGCTCGTATGCCTATTACGGCGGCGGCTACGGCTACTACGACGATCCTTACTACTACGACAGCTACTATGACGAGCCGTCGGTTGCGGTGGTGCAAGATGGCGGCGGCGACTCCGCTGCCTATTGCGCGCAGCGCTACAAATCCTACGACCCGGCTTCGGGCACTTATCTCGGCTACGACGGCCAGCGGCATCCGTGCCCGTAGGCAGATCGCCGAGGCGTGAGACAAAAGGCGTCGCAGCAATGCGGCGCCTTTTTCGCGGCAGGCGCATTCCTCAGCTGTTTCGGCCCGTCGTGCTCGCACGCACGAGGATGCGTACAAGTCGACGCAAATGGATCTTTATGCACTGCGCCGTGCATATCCTTGGCGATCCAATCCAAAATTGACCGGACACACGATTCGCGGATATCACCAATCGCAGTGGAGACTTCGATCACCTGGGAAGTGTCATGCCGCGTATTCTCGTGGTTGATGACGATCCGATGGTCGGCGCGACCATCGAAGTCCTCCTCCAACGTCAGGGCTTCGACGTCACGCTGACCGACGGCGGCGAAACAGGACTGGCTGCGCTGGAATCGCAGACCTTCGACGTGATGCTGGTTGACATCTTCATGCCGCATATGCGCGGTTTCGAATCCATCCGCATCTTTCACGAGCGCGCCCCGACCACTCCGCTGATCGCGATGTCGGGCTACGCCTTCGCCTCATCCGCCTCGCCCTCTCCCGATTTTCTCCGCATGGCACTGGAACTCGGCGCAACGCGCTGCCTGCGCAAGCCGTTCACGCCGGAAGCGCTGCTGACCACGATCCGGGAATGCCTCGCCGGCGCGAGCGCACAGCCGAAGGACAAGAAAGAGGCCCCTTGATTCCAACGCAGCGCGTCATTCTCGGTGCTGGACTTGCCATCCTCCTGATCATCACCGCGGCCTCGATCGCCCTCGACGTCAAGTCGCGGTCCGACGCGGCATGGGTCAACCATACCGTCCAGGTGCAGAGGAAGATCTCCGACCTGCGCGTGTTGCTGCGCCGTGCCGAGAGCGCCGCGCGCGGCTACGAGCTCTATCGCACCCCCGGCTTCAGCAATGAATTCCAGGCGGTGCACGCCAGGATCGCGCCGGCCCTTGCTGACCTCAAGCGCGATGTGCGCGACAATCCCGATCACGTCGCGCTGCTGGAGAGCACCGAGCCGCTGGCGCTGCGCCGGATCGAGATCGCCGCCACCGCGATGCGCCTGCGCGCCGAGAACGACCAGGCCGGCATTGCCGCGCTCAACAGCAAGGCCGAGGGCCGCGGCCTCATGGACACGGTGATGGGCAATCTCGACCATCTGAGCGCCGAGGAAGAACGCCTGCTCAACGCGCGCTCCCAGGATTCGCGCCGCACCGGCATCGTGCTGCTCGGTATCGACGTCGCCGGCGCCGTGCTGATCCTGCTGCTGGTCGCGCTCGTGATGCGCGAAAGCCGGCGCACCACGGGGGAGCTCCAGAGCTCGCTCGAGCAGACTCAAGCCGCCAAGGCGGCGCTCGAGGCGGCGGTGGCCGAGCGCACCGAGCATCTGGTCACCGCACATGACGAGCTGCGCCTGTCGGTCAACGTGCTCCAGAGCACGTTTCGCAGCATGGCGGAGGCGGTGCTGGTGATCGACGCCGAGGGCAATGTCCTCCTGTCCAATCCCGCCGCCGAGCGCATCCTGGTGCATCGCACCGGCATGAATTTGAGCAATCTGCGCCTGCTGTCCGATGTGTTTCACGGCGACGGCGTCACGCCGCTCAAGGCCGACGAACTGCCATCGACGCGCGTGCTGCGCGGCGAGCAGTTCGAAGAGCTGGAGATGATCGTCCGCCCGCTCAGCGGCAATCCTCCGCGCCATCTCATGATCAGCGGCCGGCCGATGCGGGACGCGCAAGGCAATATCTCGGGCGCGGTGCTGGTCTATCACGATGCGACGACCTCGCGCGAGACGGAGCGGCAGCTGTACCAGTCGCAGAAGCTGGATGCGATCGGCAAGCTGACCGGCGGCGTCGCGCACGACTTCAACAACATGCTGACCGTCATCTCCGGCAATACCGAGACGCTGGTGGAGAGCCTGAAGGGCCAACCCGAGCTTCAGCGCACGGCACGGCTGATCGACGATGCCGCCGAGCGCTGCGCCGAGCTGATCCAGCATCTGCTGGCATTTGCGCGCAAGCAGCCGCTCGAGCCGCGCAACGTCGACATCAACGCCGCGATATCGGACATCGCAAAGCTTCTGCGCCCCACCCTCGGCGAGCAGATCCAGATCGAGACCGTGCTGGAACAGGGGCCGATGACGACGCACATCGATCCGTCCAGGCTCACCAACGCCGTGCTCAACATGGCGATCAATGCCCGCGACGCCATGCCGAACGGCGGCAAGCTGCTGCTGGAGACCCACCGCGTCGTGCTCGACGAGGCCTATGCGCAGAACAATCCGGATGTGCCGCCGGGCCCTTACGTGATGCTCGCGGTCAGCGACACCGGCACCGGCATGCTCCCCGACATCCAGCAAAAGGCGTTCGAGCCCTTCTTCACCACCAAGGAGGTCGGCAAGGGATCTGGCCTCGGCCTCTCCATGGTCTACGGCTTCGTCAAGCAGTCCGGCGGCCACATCAAGATCTACAGCGAGGAAGGCCACGGCACCACGATCAAGCTCTATCTGCCGCCGGGCGAAGGCGCCGCGGACGTGGCAGCCGGCGTCGCGCCGCAGGCCGAAGGCGGCGCCGAGACCATTTTCGTGGTCGAGGACGACACCTTGGTGCGCAACTTCGTCACCGCGCAGCTCCAGAGCCTCGGCTACAAGACGGTAGCCGCATCCGACGGCAAAGCCGCGCTGGAATTGATCGCGGCCGGCCAGAAGTTCGATCTGCTGTTCACCGACGTCGTCATCCCCGGCGGCATGAGCGGACGCGATCTCGCCGAAGAGGTGGCCAGGCGCCGGCCGGGTGTGAAAGTGCTCTACACCTCCGGCTACACCGACAACGCCGTCGTCCATCACGGCAAGCTCGACGACGGCGTGCTGCTGCTGACGAAGCCCTACCGCCGCAACCAGCTCGCCGAGATGATCCGAAAGGCGCTGAACGGCGGCGGGATGGCGGCGAGCTAATTTAGCGCGTGAACGCCGAAAGGCGCGCTGCAGTCACACGATCTATGAGGTTGAGGGCACTGGCTCAGGATGTGAGTTCCAATTGTCTTCTTGAGACGCCGTAGCTCGCCCGGATCCGCGCCGGAGGTGTTCGGACACCGCGCTATGCAACGAGTAAGGCCGTTCTGATCTCGATCGGGTCGGTCTCAAGCAAAAATCAAGCGCATCTCAAGGACAAATCGTCTCACCAGCCCAGTCTCTGAGCATGCTCCCGGCGACAAATGTCGGAGCCGGTGTCGCGACAGTCCGCTTGCGGAGCGCAGTACCGAGCGCAGTCATCAGACGCACAGCTAGGATCTTGGTCTGCGGCCGGAATTGACGGCGCAGCTTCGACAGGTGCTCGCATGAAAAGACGAGAGTTCATCTTGTTGATTGGTGGAGGACTGGCCTGGCCTGCGATCGCGCGGGCCCAGGGCGGAGCCAAGCTGCATCGTATCTTCTGGTTCTCGACTGAGTCCGAACCGGATCCCTTCCTGGACGGCTTTCGCGAGGGAATGCGCGCGCTGGGATTCGTCGAGGGCAAGACCGTAACCTTCGAGACGCACTATGCCCCTGGAAATCCGCAGGCACTGCGCAAGATCGTCTCCGAGTTGCAGCGAGGGGATGTCGACCTTGTGGTCTCGAGCGGTCCGGCAACACGCGTCATGACTGCGGTCACCGACGTCCCCGTGCTGTTTGCATTGAGCGGCGACCCCGTCGCTTTGGGTGTGGTGAAGAGCCTTGCTCACCCCGGCACCAATTTCACCGGCAGCACATTCCTGTCGCTCGAGCTGGCCGGAAAGCGCGTTGAGCTGCTCAAGGACATTTATCCAAAGCTGCGAAAACTGGCGGTCTTCTCGAACACGGATCATCCGGGAGAGCCACTGGAATGGCGTGCTACTTTGGAGTCGTGCCGAAATCTTGGCATTGAGGCAGCCTACGTTCCGTTCTGTGGCGCTCGCGAAATCGAGAATGGGTTGATGGCTGCCGGCAAGCTGGACGCGGATGCTCTCCTCGTGTTTCCCGATGCTGTGACGCTGGTGCATCGTGCGAGGATTGCGGAGCTTGCAATCGCGCACCGGCTGCCTTCGATGTTTGGCTGGTCTGAATATTGTGACGCTGGAGGTCTCTTGAGTTACGGCGCAAACCAGCGCACGACCTATTTTCGGCTCGCCACTTATGCCGATCGCATCCTGCGCGGTGAAAATCCGTCAGATCTTCCGGTGATGCGTCCCGAGAAGTTTGAACTGGCAGTCAATCTGAAGACAGCCAGGCTTCTGGGTATCGACCTGGATGTGTCGTCGATCCTGTTTCGCGCCAGCAAGGTGATCTCCTGAGAGTCGTTATGACGGACGGTGCTGCGCAGTCCTCTTCGTGTACGATGCCCCCGCGTCGCTCGCTGTTCTGCAAGTACTTCGCGACGTTGTTTGTCGCTGCGGTCGTGCCTCTGATACTCGGCGCTGCCGTCGAGGCTTCTTTCGGTTACCGAGACCAGCGTGGCCAGATCAGCGCGGTGTTGCAGGCCGATGCTCGCGCGGCGTCCGATAAGATCGAGGCGTTCACCGATGGCATCCGAGATCAGCTGGGCTGGATGGTACAGTTTCCCTGGTCTGCCGGAGACGATGCGCAACATAAGATCGATGCCTTGCGCCTCCTCCAGCAGGTGCCTGCAATCGTTTCGGTTTCGCTTCTGGATGAGACCGGCACCGAACGGGTCTTTGTTTCCAGGCTGCTTCTGAACAGGACCGGGCGCGGCATTGATATGTCTACGGATCCCGCTGTTCTGGGCGCACGCGGCAACAAAGTCTGGTACGGACCGGTTCAGTACCAGCGAGATTCAGAGCCCTACATGAGGATCGCGGTTGCCGGGAGCCTGCCTGCCGCAGGGGTTGCGATCGCCGAGGTCAATCTGAAGCTGATCTGGGATGTCATCGCAGCCATCAGAATTGGCGAGACCGGCTACGCCATTGTTGTCGATGATTCCGGTCATCTGATCGCACATCCCGATATCAGCCTAGTTCTGCGCGGCCGCGCCAGCTCGGGCAGTTTCGGCCGGATCAAGCATCTCGTTGGCGCGGCGAGCGGAGCGGCGGTGATAACCGGGGACCAAGGCAACCCGGTGGTGGCGCTATCCGTTCAGGCCGCCGACGTGGGATGGACGGTGATCGCGATGCAGCCGGCCTCGGAAGCCTTTGCATCAATTCGCGCGGCGTTGTGGCGCTCGTCGATTCTCATTGCCTTTGGTGTTCTTGTCGCGCTGGCGCTCGCCTATTGGCGCGCGCACAGAATGTCCGGCCCGATCAAGCAACTGGAAGAGGGCGTGGAGCGGATCAGAACCGGACAATTCGAGCATCGCATCAAGATCTTCAGCGGTGACGAGTTTCAGCAACTGGCGTTGCGCTTCAATGAAATGGCTTCTGAACTGGCGATCTCGCAGCAGAAATCTGCGCGAATCGAACGGCTGAAGCAGTTCCTGCCATCACAGGTCGCCGAATTGGTCGAGCATTCTCATGAACTGCTCGAAGGACAGCGACGTGAAGTGGCAGTCATTTTTGGCGACTTGCGCGGTTTCACGGCGTTCTCCACGCGCAATGAACCCGATGTCATCATGGCCGTCATGCGAGAGTACTACGAGGCGGTCGGCGCCGTGACGACTCGTCACGAGGCAACGCTCATCGGCTTTGATGGCGACGGAGTCATGCTCCTGGTCAATGCCCCAGTCGCATGTGAACAGCCGGCAACTCAAGCGGTCCGACTCGCGATCGACCTGCAAATGACGGTGCAGTCCCTTGCCGGCAAATGGTGTGACGCCGGCCACGCGATCGGCTTTGGTGTGGGCGTTGCCATGGGGCCGGCAACGGTAGGAACGGTTGGTTATAACGGTCGGCTGGACTACACGGCGATGGGAGCCGTGGTGAATCTGGCGTCGCGGCTCTGCAATGTCGCGAAGGACGCGCAGATCCTGGCTGATCCCACGATCGCTGGAAGGGTAAGAGATAGCGTTCCGTTGGCATCGCTCGGACAGCGGACCATCAAAGGCTACGACCAGGCTCTCGAAATCTTTGCTGTCGCACCTGCTGACCTGCCTTTGAAACGGCCGGGCTCGGGACAACGCCGGCGAGAGAAAGAGCCTCAGGATCACTGATAACCCAGCGTCCGGAAGGCTAGCGCGTTGCCATCACCACAGCCGCCAGCGTGAGCAGCAGCGCTGCGATCTGCCCTGCCCCGAGCGGCTCGCCCAACGCCACCGCCGATGTTACGACGCCGATCACCGGCACCGCCATGGTGCCGATCGCGGCGACCGAGGCCGGCAGGCGCGAAAGCGCTGCGAACCAGCTGACATAGGCGATGCAGAACTGCACCACGGTCGAATAGACCAGCAGCCACCAGCCGACCGGCGTCACCAGCGACAGACGCGTGGTCTCGACCAGGAGGCCGACGATCGAGATCGGCAGGCAGCCGATCCCGATCTGCCAGGCGGCGGCCGTGATCGGCGGCAGGTGGATCGGGTACTTCTTCGAGAACACCGTGCCGACGGCAAAGCCGAGCGCGCCGGTGAGCGCCATGATGATTCCAGGCAGCTTCTCGGCGCTGGCGGCAATGCCGTTGCCGCCCATGATCGTGGCAAGGCCGGCAAAGGCCAGCACCAGCCCCAGCGTGCGCAACAGCGTCGGCCGCTCGCCCAGCACCGGCCAGGCGATGATCGAGGCCCAGACCGGCATGGTGTAGGCGATCAGCGCCGCCTCGCTCGCCGGCAGCCAGAGCAGCGCGAGGCCCATCAGCACCATCCAGCCGGTGACGTTGAGCACCGCTGCGGTCAGGAGGCGCGGCCAGATCGCGGCATCCACACGCAGGCTCTGCCGGCGCATCACCGCGAGCAGCGCCAGCAGCACCGCCCCGAGCACGCCGGTGACCCCACGCAGCGTCAGCGGCGGCAGCTCGGCGAGCAGGAATTTCGTCACCGGCCAGTTGAAACCCCAGCCGATCGAGGTGATCGCGAGGAACATCAGGCCGGCCGGGGCGATGCGCGGCCGCGCATCCCGGCGGGTCGAATCAAGCATGAAGGCAGTCCGGCAAAATCTGAAGGTCAGCTTGGCGCGGATTCGCGGGCCCCGCCACCGCCTCGGCGGGCATGTCTGCCCTCATCTTCCGTAGGGCTACGTGAGTCCCGCTGACGCAATCCCGGTGCTGAAAAATATACCTGCCCTGTGAACAGCGGGATGAAGGCTCCGCATCACCACGGGATGCAAATTTTTTCGGTTGGGAATCCCTGAGGACTCACTGATACTTGGCTCCAGAACAGGCGCGGCGAAGACCCCTGTTATCCCCCACAATCCACCATATTTAGTATTTGATTCAGGAACTCGCACTAGTTCTTGACGGGCGCAACGGAGAGTCCTAGCTTTCGGTCCGTTCGGCGCGAGTGAGTTTGCGTCCCGCCGGCACTCCCCCAAAGGGTCTCGCAAATCTTTCGCTCCGCCAGCCAGCCAAAGGCAGCGGGATGAGGGCTTGTCTGCCCTCGGATAGCGGACTTTCGGGCGCCAGAACGGGCCGGCAAAAGGCTCGAATGGCATCGGTTGAAGAAGTGACGTTGCGGGGCGTTGAAACGCATGTCGCGCACATCCCGTTGGGGCGGATGAGCGTGGACATGCCGGCGGGATGATCGATGCACGCATCGCAGTCGCGCCGGGAAAAACAGGGCCGGATCCACCGGCTGAACTGCGGTGCCTAAGGCCGAACGGCCGGAAGGAGCCGCGAAACGAAATGTCGACCCGGCACGCCCTCAACGAGGGGCGGGACCGGTCAAAACTAAGGACGGGGCAAGACGATGCGGATTGAGCGGCGCCACACCACTTCGGGACAGTCACCTTATGCGGGAATCGAATTCCGGCTGACCACGTCGGAGATCAGGAATCCCGACGGCTCGGTCGTGTTCAAGCTGGACAATGTCGAGGTCCCGACCGAGTGGTCGCAGGTCGCCTCCGACGTGCTCGCCCAGAAGTATTTCCGCAAGGCCGGCGTTGCCGCGCGCCTGAAAAGGATAGAGGAGGAATCCGTCCCCTCCTTCCTGTGGCGCTCCGTGCCCGACACCGAGGCCCTCAGCCTCCTGCCTGAGAAAGAGCGCTATGTCAGCGAGCTCTCGGCAAAACAGGTGTTCGACCGCCTCGCCGGCTGCTGGACCTATTGGGGCTGGAAGGGCAAGTATTTCTCGACTGACGACGACGCCCAGGCCTTCTATGACGAGCTCCGCTACATGCTCGCCATGCAGATGGTCGCGCCGAACTCGCCGCAATGGTTCAACACCGGCCTGCACTGGGCCTATGGCATCGACGGCCCCGGCCAGGGCCACTATTACGTCGACCCCTTCACCGGCAAGCTGACCAAGTCCAAATCGGCCTATGAGCATCCGCAGCCGCATGCCTGCTTCATCCAGGGCGTCGGTGACGACCTCGTCAACGAGGGCGGCATCATGGACCTCTGGGTCCGCGAGGCGCGCCTGTTCAAGTATGGCTCCGGCACCGGCTCGAACTTCTCGCGCCTGCGCGGCGAAGGCGAGAAGCTCTCCGGCGGCGGCCGCTCCTCGGGCCTGATGAGCTTCCTCAAGATCGGCGACCGCGCCGCGGGCGCTATCAAGTCGGGCGGCACCACGCGCCGCGCGGCCAAGATGGTCGTTGTCGATGTCGATCACCCCGATATCGAGACCTATATCGACTGGAAGGTGAAGGAGGAGCAGAAGGTCGCGGCCCTCGTCACGGGCTCCAAGATCAACCAGAAGCACTTGAAGGCAGTGCTGAAGGCCTGCGTGAACTGCGAAGGCTCGGGCGACGACTGCTTCGACCCCGAGAAGAACCCGGCGCTCCGCCGCGAGATCAAGCTGGCGCGCCGCTCGCTCGTGCCTGACAACTACATCAAGCGCGTCATCCAGTTTGCCAAGCAGGGCTACAAGGACATCCAGTTCGACACCTACGACACCGACTGGGATAGCGAAGCCTACCTCACCGTCTCCGGCCAGAACTCCAACAACTCGGTCTCGCTGAGGGACGACTTCCTGCGCGCGGTCGAGACCGACGATGACTGGAACCTGAACGCCCGCACCTCCAAAAAGGTGACGAAGACGCTGAAGGCGCGCGACCTCTGGGAGAAGATCGGCTACGCCGCCTGGGCCTCGGCTGATCCGGGCCTGCACTTCAACACCACGATGAACGACTGGCACACCTGCAAGGCGTCCGGCGACATCCGCGCGTCCAATCCGTGCTCGGAATACATGTTCCTGGACGACACGGCGTGCAACCTCGCCTCGGCGAACCTGCTGACGTTCTACAACACCACGACCAAGCGCTTCGACGTCGAGGGTTACGAGCACCTCTGCCGGCTCTGGACCATCGTGCTGGAAATTTCGGTCATGATGGCGCAGTTCCCGTCGAAGGCGATCGCCGAGCTCTCCTACGAGTTCCGCACGCTCGGTCTCGGCTACGCCAATATCGGCGGCCTCTTGATGACCATGGGCCTGCCCTACGACTCCAAGGAAGGCCGCGCGCTCTGCGGCGCGCTGACCGCAGTCATGACCGGCATCACCTACAAGACCTCGGCCGAGATCGCGGCCGAGCTCGGCACCTTCCCCGGCTACAAGAAGAACGCCGCGCACATGCTGCGCGTGATCCGCAACCACCGCCGCGCCGCGCACGGCCAGTCGAACGGCTATGAGGCGCTCAGCGTCAACCCGGTGCCGCTCGACCTCGTCTCCTGCCCGCAAGCCGACCTCGTCAGCCACGCCCAGGCGGCCTGGGATGCGGCACTCGAGCTCGGCGAGAAGCACGGCTATCGCAACGCCCAGACCACGGTGATCGCGCCGACCGGCACGATCGGCCTCGTCATGGATTGCGACACCACCGGCATCGAGCCCGACTTCGCGCTGGTCAAGTTCAAGAAGCTCGCCGGCGGCGGCTACTTCAAGATCATCAACCGCGCCGTGCCGGCCGCGCTGCGCGCGCTCGGCTATCGCGAGAGCGAGATCGCGGAGATCGAGGCCTACGCCGTCGGCCACGGCTCGCTGGCGAATGCCCCCGGCATCAACGTCACCACGCTGAAGGCCAAGGGCTTCACCGATGAGGCGATCGCCAAGGTCGAGAAGGCCCTGCCGACCGCCTTCGACATCAAGTTCGCCTTCAACAAGTGGACCTTTGGCGAAGACTTCATCCGCGACCAACTCGGCATCGGCGCCGAGGCGATCGCGGCCCCCGGCTTCGACCTGCTCCAGGCCGTCGGCTTCACCAAGCGCGAGATCGAAGCGGCCAACGTCCACATCTGCGGCGCGATGACGGTGGAAGGTGCCCCGCACCTCAAGGCGGAGCACTATCCGGTGTTCGACTGCGCCAACCCCTGCGGCAAGATCGGCAAGCGCTATCTGTCGGTCGAGAGCCACATCCGCATGATGGCAGCGGCGCAGCCCTTCATCTCGGGCGCGATCTCCAAGACCATCAACATGCCGAACGACGCCACGGTGGAGGACTGCAAGTCCGCCTACATGCTGTCGTGGAAGCTGGCGCTGAAGGCCAACGCGCTCTATCGCGACGGCTCCAAGCTCAGCCAGCCGCTCAACTCGCAGCTCATCAGCGACGATGAGGACGAGGACGATGCGGTCGAGACGCTCTACGAGAAGCCGATGGCTGCGCGCGCGACCCAGGTCTCGGAGAAGATCGTCGAGAAGCTGGTCGAGCGCATCATCGTGATGCGCGAGCGCGAGAAGATGCCTGACCGCCGCAAGGGCTACACCCAGAAGGCGGTCGTCGGCGGCCACAAGGTCTACCTGCGCACCGGCGAATACGACGACGGCCGACTCGGCGAGATCTTCATCGACATGCATAAGGAAGGCGCTGCGCTGCGCTCCTTCATCAACAACTTCGCCATCGCGGTGTCGCTCGGCCTGCAATACGGCGTGCCGCTCGACGAATATGTCGATGCCTTCACCTTCACCCGCTTCGAGCCGGCGGGCCCCGTGCAGGGCAACGACTCGATCAAGTACGCGACCTCGATCCTCGACTACGTCTTCCGCGAGCTCGCGGTGAGCTATCTCAGCCGCTTCGACCTCGCCCACGTCGATCCCAACGAGACGGGCTTCGACGCACTCGGCAAGGGCGTCGAGGAAGGCAAGGAGCCGGACGAGGACGGCGGCCACCACGCCACCAAGCTGGTCTCGCGCGGCCTCACCCGCTCGCGCACGGACAACCTCGTCGTGATGCGCGGCGGCTCGACCGCGGTCTCGCAAGGCAACGACAGCGCCCCCGCCGGCGGCAGCAAGGTCACCGCCCTCGCCGCACACGGTGCGTCGGCCCGTGTCGGCGACGCCCTCGAAGGCGCCGTCGCCCTGAAGCAGGAAGTCCAGCACGACCTCTCCCCGACGGAGAAGCTCGAGCAGCTCCAGTGGAGCAAGGCCGGCACCGCCGCAACCGCGGCTCCGACAAAGGCCGAGCGTCGCGCCGAAGCCAAAGCCAAGGGCTACGAGGGCGAGATGTGCTCGGAGTGCGGCAACTTCACGCTGGTGCGGAATGGGACTTGTATGAAGTGCGATACTTGCGGCAGCACGACGGGGTGCTCGTGAGGGGGTAGGCTGCCTTCGCGAGGAACGCCATGCCCGGGGCCCTCCCCCGGGCATCCACGAAGGGCGGCCGAAAGGCCGCCCCTTTTTGCATCGTTGAAAGTCTAGCGATAGACACCAAATTGCCTTCAGGCTTCCGACCACCCCCGATTGCAATCTATCAACACGCCGTCCGATCCCTTGGCCTAACCCGAGGTCCACATGGCAAGTATCGTCGAAAGCCTACAGAGTGATGCGCTCAAACCTGAAATCTCGGTTTCAAATCTGCTGAGAAGCGTGAAGCTCATCGCAGCGAAGCTCAAACTGGGTCAAATAGAGGATTGGGTAGAAAAAGAACTGAGCGGGTATGGAGATGAACCCATTCCCAGCTACCGCACCGTCAAGGGCCTTCCAAGAGCACACAATCCATATCGCGGCTGGATACCCATAGTGATGGAAGATCCCAAAATGATGGAAGCGATTTCCAGCCGAGAGATAGGTCAGAAAATTTCCGAACTTGAAGATCTGCTAACCGACAAGTCAGAGACGACACTCCAAATTCCTTTCTCAGCAGACATAATTGCCCAGCTTAATCGAGGAGCAAACGTCCAACTCCCAAAAATGTCGCTACTTGTAGGTCGTTCGACCGTCGTTGGGATTGTTGATGCTGTCCGAAACAAAATATTGGATTGGGCCATAGAACTAGAGAAGTCTGGAATTATGGGATCAGAAGCTTCCTTCAGTTCTGACGAACAAGCACGTGCTCAACAACCGAACGTGACGATGCATATCGGGAGCATCGGAAACTTTGTCGGAAATTTGGGTGTCGGCAACTCCAGTGGAGATATTGCGGTCGGCGCCATCGACTCCAAGCAAGTTAGTGATTTGGTCGCTCAGATAAAAAAGCACGAAAATGATCTAGTCGAAGTCGGAGCTAGTTCCCAAGCTTTAAAGGACGTTCTCGCGCGCCTCGATGAAGCGCTGAACGAACAGCAGCCGCGTCAGGGCGTACTGCGCTCCCTATTACAGGACTTGCGCGCAATCGTCGCCAGTTCAGCCGGAAACCTAGTGTCCTCCGGAGTGCTACATATTATCAATCAAATCCTCGGAACGGGCGTTCCGTAGCCCCATTTGCGATCCCTTGCTTGGCCAGCAAGGCCCGCTGCATCTGAAACCAGAAAGCACCTTGAGGTCCTTTCATGACTAGCAACTCCGAATGGCCCAATCCCAACTGGCACATCGGTCAAACCAAGCACCTGCATGCCCTCGGCGTGATTACATCGGCATTTAACCAGCTCGAATTCGCGCTCCTACTATTCTTCAAGCGATACATAGTGGCCGATCCCAAAGCCGCCCAAAAACTCTTTACGCTTCTTTCGAATTACAACATCACTGAATTAATACGCGATGCGGTAGAAGTGAGAGAAGCACACGAAATAGTGCGGGATTCCTCATTGCACTTCCTAAAGGGATTCGAGATTCTTGAATGGAACAGAAACTTTCTTGCTCACTCCCATTCTATCCTCAACAACCCAGAACAACCTCATCTGACCTTCGGAAAGGGGTCTCGAAGTCAACTACACGTATGGAGCTTTGCTCATATGACATTGAAGGAAATTAGGGCGGTTGCAGATGATATTCATGATTTCTGGTTGTTCGGATCCCACCTCGACCGATGGCTTATCGGTCGTGGCACGCTAATCTTTTCGGACGGGCACAGAGAGACGGTCGAAATGCCCGATAAACCACCTCTTCCAAAAAAACTCGCAACGGTACCCCACGGAGTTCTCGAAAATCCGAGTGCCCCTTAGCCAGCGTAGCCCGTGGGATGGGTAGAGCCCTTGCTAAACCCATCGTTCAACGGCAGCTATTGATGAGGATCGCTCGCTCTTCATCCTACGCAGCTAGTCCAGCTCTCAATCACTGAAATTCTAAATTCTCCGAATTGCGATGACGGCGCTGGCCAGCACTGTCACCGCAATTGCAGTTTGGTTCCGGCTTCGATGCTCATCAATCCGCCGCCGGAATAGCCTTTGCGGTCGCGCCCTTCGCCTCTAAACTCCCAACCTCACCGGCATGGGTTCCGTCGGGCCCGGTAGAAGCGGAGTCGAGTTATGCCCAAACCGGAAAGCTTCGCGATCGAGAAGATCTTCGTTTCCACGAAGCAGAGGAAAGCCATCAAGCCCGAGACCGTCGGGGAGATTGCGGAAAGTATTCTGGAGATCGGACAACAGGAGCCCATTTCCGTTCGGCTCGACGGAGACCGCCTCGTTCTGGTCGAGGGACTGCATCGGTTAGAGGCCTGCAAGGCGCTCGGCGAGACGACCATTCTCGGCGTCCTGGTCCCGGCCGAGCTTGCCCAGCACAAGCCGCAGCTAGCCGAACGGCCCGAAGTCGAGGCCGAGCGTATCAAGATGGCGCGATTGAAGCAGTTGCGCCTTGAAAAGGAAGCCGCAGAGGCAACGATGGCTGCCTTGAAGGGCGTCGGCGCAACGGAAGCGCCGCGCACCCGTTCGACGAAAGGCGTCCGCGACAATCCGAAGGCATTACCGGGCCGGACTGCGAAATCGACACCGAAAACATTGTCGGACTGGATCACGCAGCAAAAGAGCAGCGGCGGCCGCTATTGATTGTCGGCGCCAGAATTTTGATGCCGGCGCGCCACGGCCATCCTGCAGGGATCTGAATCAGCGGCTTCTCGCCGGATCCATCGAAGCTGCATCGGCAAGATCTCACCACATGGCCGCCACGCGAGCGACAGCCCACAATCGCGATTTCAGCGCAAACGCGACGGAGGCTCGCGGCTTCATCGATATTCAGGAGCCATTTGCAATGTTGAGTGCGGTGGAAAATAAGCCAAAGGGAAAATCCGGCCGGCGCGGCGGGAAGAAGAAGTCGGGACAACGGACCGGGGCCGGCGAGCAACGCGCAAGGGCAGCGCATCAATTGCCGGATGCCTCGGCGGAGAACAGGCAAGAGCCCGAACATGTGACCGAGCAAGAGCCGAGCCGACAGATCAGTGCGAAGATACCTTCGGCTGCAGCCTTGCCGGACGAGGCTTCCGGGATGGAGATGGCTGCAAGCCCGCCGGTCGCACCGGTCGAACCCTTCCAGGCCAGCACGCAGGCGATTGCCGAGGCCTATAGCGACTACATCAGGACGTCGCTTGAGCAAGCCTGGAGCTTCCTTGGAAAGCTCGCGACGGCGCGTTCACCGGTCGAGGCCTTTGAGCTTCAGATGGAGTACGCGAAACAGGCGTGCGATTCGTTTGTCGCCGAATCCCAGAAGATCGCCGAGTTGCATGAGCAATTGACCAGACAAAGGGTCATGCATCTTGAGGGGTTCGTGGCCAGGCTCACCCAGACGACACTCGAAATCCGCGCGATACATCACTAACGGCAGCTGCGTATTCCAGCGCAGCGGGGCCGGAAGCCCCTGGGATGGTCATTCGTTGATGGGCTTGGCTCCGCTTGACCATCCCAAGAATTGCGCTTTGCACAGTCGCCGCGCCACCCCACCCCACGCGCGCACCCCCGTCCCACTCCCTCGCCTGCCATAATTTCTCCTTTGCACGCGCGTTGTGTCTGATAGCGGCGAGACCTATCCTTCCCGGTGATCGGACTGCCTCCCATTGACGCCCGACCGGATGGAGAGCGCATCGATGCCTGAGACGTACGACCCCAAACCTGATACCGACAAGCCTGATGCGGCCAAGCCGGACGAGGCGCGCGCCGACGGTGGGCTGGCGCGGGCCTACGACCGGATCAAGAGCGCAGAGGAAGACCTCGCGCGGCTGGACCGGCTGGTTTCCGGAATGGAACGCAACAGCGAAGCCCCGCAGACCTCACACGCAAGCGCCGCCGCGACGGCAGCCGCCACTTCCGCAAACAAGACGGCGGCGCCTGATGCCAGGGTTCTAAACACCAAGCCTCGCGATCAGGGCCTGAGGGGAGACCGGGCCATGACGCGCGCTTTGGTCATTCTCGTAATGGCGATCGGCCTGCTCGGTGCCGCCGTCGCATCGCAATATAGCGACGAGGCCAAATCGATCAGCAAGTCGATCATGGCGCGATGGGCTCCGCCGGCCGCGAGCGCACCCCCGCAAGCGTCCGCGGCGGAAAGCCCGACGCAACCGGCGACGGTGCTGCTGGCGGCCGCGGATGAGCCGAGCGCGGCGCCTGCGGCGCCGGAGCCCAAGGACACGGAAAGCGCCCCGAAGCCTGCCACCACGGCGGCCGAGCCGTCATCGTCCGAGCTCGCGCAATCGCTCAAGACCATCACGAACGAGCTTGCGAACATCAACGGCAAGCTCGAGCAGCTGAAGAGCCGCAGCGAGCAGACCCTGCGCGACCAGGCCGCCACCATCGAGCAGCTCAAGGCCGCGCAGGAGAAGGATGCGGCGGACAATGCGCGCCTCGCCGCGCAAGTGCAGGCGCTGCAAACGCAACTGAGCGCGTCATCGGCATCATCCGCGTCTGCAGCCGCCAAGCCTGTCGTGCGCAGTGTGAACAACGATACGGCTGCGCGTGCCCGGCCGCACGTACCGGACGCCGCGCCTCGGCGGCCAAGGCCGCCGCCGCGAGGTCCCTGGATGCCTCCGCCCTATATGGCCGACCCTTACGGCTATCCGGATTGGTGAGCCCGAAAGGCGCGGGCTTGTTTCCCGACGGCGCGATTGGATTTGAAGCCCTACGAGCTGCGGCTTCGGCTCGCCCTTAGTGGACGGCGTTAAGCGCCCAAGTCTACCTTCCAGCCGAGCGAAGGTCTTCTGCGACGCCGTCGAAGGCGTTCTGACTCGCGACGGCCCCGCCCTGCTCCACATCGGTTGCTGTCGACTGCTGACGCTTGCCGACCCCAAAAATATCATGCACCAGCCCAAGCTTGCCCAGCCCGAGGATGATCAACCCATTGATGTCGATCTCGTACCAGGCATGCGAGAGATACGCATCCCGCGGAAACCGGTGGTGGTTGTTGTGCAGCCCTTCGCCAAATGTCAGGAACGTGGTCACCAGTTCGTTCGTCGTGCCGTCGCCGGTCTGGAAGCGGCGGTAGCCCCAGCGGCCGTCGCTGTGGCAGACCGAGTTGACCAGCGAGGTGGCCATTGTCATGAGGTAGCTGCGGAACAGGCCGGAGAACAGCACGCAGCCGACCATCGTGTGCACGCCACCGAAGGCGTAGCCGATCGCGCCTGGAATGATCAGCGCCGACAGCGCGTACCAGTACCAGCGCGTCCTGGTGAAGAACATCGCGATCGGGTCGGCCAGGATGTCCTTGGCGTAGTATGAGGCATCGGTGGTCTCGCGGTCCCACACCCAGCCGCCTTGCGCATGCGACATGCCCTTGGCGAAGCTGGCATAGGGGCTGCCGCCGCCGTCATAATAGGGGCTGTGCACGTCGCCGGGCCGGTCGGAGTGAAGATGGTGCCGCCGGTGGTTGCTCACCCATTTCAGGATCGAGCCCTGCACCGCCATCGTCGCGAGCGCGGCGAAGATCGTCCGCATCACCGGACCGCAGCGAAAGCTCCGGTGCACGAAGTAGCGATGCATGAAGCCGATCCCGATCGTGGACAGCACGAACGTGCCGGCGAAGACCGAAAGCTCCACCCACCCGATGCCTTGCCAGAAGGCCCAGACCAGCGCCGCGATCGACCCTCCCACCATGATGGCGAAAGAGATGTAGGAATCGCGAAACTTGGCGTCGACTACAGGGCCTTCGGTAAGCACCCCCGGTGGCATCTTCCGCTCCGAAAGCTGCTCGGACGCCACGCTCTCAACCACGGTCATTTCAGCCGATCCATTCACGTGATGCACTCTTCCGCGGTGCAGCGTACAACCCCTGGTTATCTGGAGCAAGGACCCGGGGCGGCCTCGGGAGCACGGAGCTGCGGCCTGCAGGGCGTAACCCACCTCTTTCGTGTCTCGGGTGATAAACAATGGTGGGTTACGCTGGCGGACTGCGCTTCGCGCAGCCGCGAGCTAACCCACCCTACTGACCTCGGTGGATCTCGACCGCAATGTCACTGAGACGACAAGTTTTGCAGGCCGCAGGATGGGTGGAGCGATTTGGCTCGACGGGCGGAAGCGATCCGCATCGATGCCGCGCGCGATGCCCGGTTCAGCAAGAGCTCAACCCATCCTGCGAACTACCCCCTACGCCCGCCTCACCGTATCTCGCTCATCGTCACCGTGGCGGCGATCCCGGTCAGCTCGGGCTCTTGCGGCGCAAGCTCCTCATCGAAAGATGGGCCGACCGAGACTTCGGTCATTCTGCGCTTGACCTGTTCGCAGGTCTTGCGGACGTCCTCGGTGAACAGCGCGCATTCTTCGATGCGCTTGAAGATCTTCCGTCCCTCTTCACGATATCCCGCCGCCGTTTCTCGCATGAAGGCGATCGCATCATGAACCTGGGCTGTCAGCGCCTCGCATTTCTGCGCGGCGTCGATCAACTCGGTGCCCATGGCCTCGATCTCTTTTGCGGCGGACTCATAGTCGCGAATGACCGCCTCTGCACTGAGCGCGCCGACGCGCGACACGCCCGCGGTGTGCTCGACGTAATCAGGCAGAGCAATTGAAGTAATAGGGCTTCCCGAGCGGATCGACGCGATGTCCGCTTCGAGTTGGACCAAGTTGACCCCTTCCCGTCTGCGCAATTGTTCGACACTTGCCATGACTCATCCTCCCAATAGGCGCCCATAACCCCAAACAGCATTGGGTTTATTACGGGGATAAGTGTCGTTCTACTCCGATGTATTGTTGACAGCCTCAAGTCTGCCACTTTTTCCTAATCGCCACCCTTGCACGCGGAGATAACGGCTCATCAGAATTCAACTTCTCCGGGCCGCGATTGGCGAGATCGTCAATTTCGCAAGAACTCGACCCGTCCAAAGACAAATGAGCCCGTCCGGATGGTTGAACGGGCCAAAGCGGGAATGACTTGAGGTTGAATCGATTGCCGTGGCAGGTTCACCTCTCATCGACGGCGCTTTGCGCCGGCAGCGAGTTGGTTCAGTTCTGCGTCCGCCGCCGGCCGATCATCTCATGCCCGGAAATGTGATTGTGACTCACCACCAATACGGCCACCGCCATCCCTCATAGCGAACGTATGACGGCACCAACGGCGGACCGTAGGGATCGACCCGGTCGTCTTCAGGGCGATAACGATAGCGTGGAACAACATTGTAGTCCCACGGCGTCGGCCGGAGCACCGGCGCCGTGACGATCAGCCGCTGCTGCGGTTCACGAACGACGACAGCCTTCCGCGTCCGGGCTTCAGCACCTGACGTCCCAAGGCTGCACAGCACCAGCGCCATTCCGAGCGCACACGCGATGGTCTTTTTCTTCATGCGTTGGTCTCCTTCCCCAAGAGAGTGCAAAACGACGCAAATCAAGGCAAGCGAATTCGCGCGCTATGTTGCGCGAATGCCCGTTGTCGGCCCTCCGCGACATCTCTCCACCGTCATTGCGAGGAGCCCTTGCGACGAAGCAATCCAGACCGTCCCCGCGGAAAGATTCTGGATTGCTTCGCTGCGCTCGCAATGACGGAGAATGTGACGGCACTTCGGAGTGCGACGCCCGGCGAACGCCTACGCCGCATCCACCTCCTCGGGCGCCGGCCCCGCAACAAGCCCGTCGAGACCGACCATCAACAGATCGGCGATGTGCATCAGCTGGTACAGCGGAATCTCCGCCTCGCCCTGCTCCGCCTTCGACAGGAAAGCGGGCGCGACGCCGATCTGCTCGGCGAGCTGGGCTTCGGTGTAGCCGCGAGTCTCGCGCGCAGCCTTGACGCGCGCACCGATGCCGAGCCGGTGCTGGGCCTGCTCCTCCGCGGTCATCATCACCGCCTGCTCGTCCGCGCTCGCATAACCGTCCGCGAACGCGCTGCCGATCAGCCGGCCCCTGCGCCAGGCGACCCGGCAGTCTTTGCGCAGGCCGCTCGAAAAGATCAGCGTGAACTGCTCGGCGACCCATAGCGACGAATTGAGCTCCAGGCGCGCGCCGGTGCCGGAAACGTCGCGGATCGTGCAGGGCACGCTGACGGTGCTGCCGCTGCCGTTGTCGAATTCGACCATGCCGGTCCTCAGCGTGTGATGCCTGACTGCAGCACGATGATCGCTCATGATAGCTCCCGTAGACTTGCGGCAGCGTCGAACGACGTGTCCGACGCAGGCGCAATCGGGGCGAAGATACCGCAGAATTTCCCTGTAACTCCTAAACCTCGAGCGATACGGCCGAGACCGGACAGCATGGTAAAGGAATCCCTCCCCACGTGCGAAGCTACTCTCGATCACTCGCGCGCGCGGCTCAGAGCCTCTTCCAATTTCTTTCTCTGCTTGTCCCAGCGGGCCTGCTCGGCCTCGGCGCGCTCGTCGAGCGCGGCCCGTTCGGCTTCGATCTCCTCCGCCTTCGCTTCGTGCTCGCGCCTTGCCTTGTCCAGTGCCGCTTCGGCTGCGGCAACCGCCTTGTCGCGGCGCGCGCGCTCCTTGGCGCGGGCCGCCTCCTCTTTTCGGCGCTCGGCCTCGCGCCGTCGCTCCTCCTTCTCGAATGCCGCGGCGGCCTTGCGGGCGGCCTGATCGTCGATCTCGCGGGATGTTTTCTTTGCGGTCTTGGCCGGACGCTTCTTGGGCTTACTTCCGGGCTTGGCCTCGCCCTCGGCGAGATTGGTCGGCAGCTCGGCGCTCTCGGTGAACGGGCCGTCCGAGCCCACCGGGCGCTTGAGCACGACGCCCGGCTTCGCCATGGTCGCGGCGACGATATCGGGGTCGTCAGTCTCCTTCGCAGCGCCCTGATGGAAGAGATTGGAGCTCGCGCCCCAGGCCTGAAGCGCCGCCTTCATCGAGGGTGCGGCGATCGCCTGATCGAAGAAGCCGAGCGAGGTCTGGTAGGTCTTCAGTTTCTTTGGCATGTCGCTCCGCGATTCGGATTCACCCCTCTGCCAAAAACCGTCGCGAGCGTAGCCCGGATGGGGTGAAACGCAATCCGGGTGGTCAAGCGTATTTGGCCACGGATTACGCGGGCGCTCCATCCGGACTACGAACTTTCAAGCAGCGCATCATATCCCTGCGCGCTGAAGGCCAGCAGACAGAAGCCGTGCCCGAACGGATCGGCCAGCATCGCGATCCGCCCATAGGGCGCATCGCACGCGGGCACCTCAAGGATCGCACCCGCGCTGAGCGCACGCGCGACGGCAGCATCGACATCGTCGACGACGACGTCGACATGCACGGGCGTCCAGTGCCGCTCGTAGCGGCGGCGGTCGCTGCCGGCGCCGACCGTGCCGGCCGGCTTGGTCAAGAGATACACCGGCGCCGGCCAGCCGAGCAGCTCGACGAAGTCGGCGCCGAAGCGGCGGCCGACCGTCAGGCCGAAGGCCTCGGTGTAGAAGGTCGTGGCTTTGCCGACGTCCGGGACGTCGATGTTGAGGAGGAAGGTCATGAGGGGCTCGTCGCAGGTTGCGGAGCGAGCGTAGCCCGGATGGAGCGCAAGCGTAATCCGGGATGGTGCCGCACCTGAGGGTTCCGGATTTCGCTGACGCTCCATCCGGATCGACGTTTGAAGCGCCTCGCCAATCGGACGAGCGCCACCATGCCATCATGCCACTGTTTTGCCCGTTCGCAGCTTTTCCTTGCTTTCCCGGTCCCCGCCTCTACGGTCGCGCCGCGAACGAACCGCGAGACGAGACCAGTCATGAGCGACACGATGAAATGCCCGACCTGCAACTCCGAGCACGCCTACCAGGACCGCGATCTCTGGGTCTGCCCGGAATGCGGCCATGAATGGAGCGGCGCGGCGGAAGCGGCCGCAGACACGGCGCAGGATGCGGGCGTGCGCGATGCCAACGGCAATGTGCTCGCCGATGGCGACAGCGTCATCGTGATCAAGGATCTCAAGATCAAGGGCTCGTCCTCGGTCGTCAAGGGCGGCACCAAGGTGCGCAACATCCGCCTGCAGGATGCCAGCGACGGCCACAACATCGCCTGCAAGATCGAGGGCATCGGCGCGATGAATCTGAAATCGGAGTTCGTGCGGAAGGCGTAGCTTGCGCCAGCTTTGCCGCGGCAACGCCGCGCGGCCCCTCATGACGGCCGCTTCTTCACAGCGGTGAGTCGAGCTTGAAGAAATCAAGTGAGGCAGTGGGCCCCGCCTCTCCGCGGAACCCACCTGCCTTGACGCGATGTCAGCTCAGCGGGCCGCGCCCGTGGTGACATCAGCGGTGTTCACCTTGCGCGGGCCGAGCACCTTCGCCTGGTGCACCGAGGCGACCGTGGTGGGCGTTGCGAGCTGCTGCTCGACATGCGCAGCACCGAGCACGCGCACCTGCAGCGGGGAGACCGGAAAACCGTTGGCCTCGTAGGTCGGCAGCTCGGCGGCGACGGCCGCGGTACCGCCCGCGATGGTCAGGAGGGCGGCGGCGATCGACAAAATCTTCTTGTTCATTGGTAATGCTCCAAGCATGAGAGTCGGAGCATATTTAGGCGCGTTTTGCTGCAATGCGACATGCATTGTTGCATCGCAACAGCGCGTGCACTGCATGACGATATGCCTAATGCGTACAAGGCCTTGGACGAATCACGCCGGCCGCGACATGGCATAGGCGGTGCTCAGCCACCGAGCACATTGCCCCAGCCATCGAAGAGGTAAGTCTTCCAGGCCACGGTTCCATCCGCGCCGGGCCGACTGGCACGCCGGTAGTCATCGGCCTGATCGGCGGTCCAGGTGATGATCGTGTCCGAAAGACGATCGTGCAGGATGGCGGGCTCGGTGGGATCGAAGTCGTTCATGGGACGAAGCGAGGAATGTGTCATGGCGGCTCCAACGCTCCAGCCGCCGCAAAGTTGCGGCAGGGCGTCGGGCAAAACATCGCGTCAAGGAAAGTCGAATTGAAGAGCGATGCAACAGAACGCGTTCAACGCCGTCGCCAGCGATTGCAGCTTCGCGACGAGATTGGTGCCGAGGCGTAGATGATCTCGACGATGGCGAGCGCGATTCCGGCTGCGATCAGGCCGTATTCGATCGCGATGGCGCTAGATTCATCGGCGACGAATTTCACAGGCGATGTCCTTCCCGCTTCTACCGGAGATTGCGGCACGAAAGAAATCACGACCACAATTCAAGATTGCGTAAATGCAATCGCTGCAAGTTGACGATAATGCTGCATTTGCCGACGTTTTCGCGCCGAGGCAATGCTGGAACCGTCATGGAACCCGCGTTGCACCTCGGCAACACCCGCCTCGAAAAGCCCGCATCCGCCGATTTACGCCATTGCGCCGCCACACCGTCCCCCGAACAATCGACGCGCTACGTGCCTTTCCGTGCAAGCCTGTTTTCGTCAAGAATGTTTGCATCATGACTGTTCGGACAGGATGGTTCGAACAGAACCGTTTGGAGGCAGGGATCATGAACGATCGGCGGTCTCTTCTAGTGGCGGTGGCGTGTCCCTCGGCCGTTCTCGCCGGCTGGCTGGCGTTATCTCTCTCCGCCCATGCGCCTGCCCTGATCGAGAACAGCGGCGCCAATGCGGCTGCCGTCTCGCGCGCCAAGGATCTCGGCCGCCTCGACCTCGCCGACGTGCCGCGCGCTGCGACGATCGAGGATGGCTCCGCTTTGACCGCCGACATCGCCGCCGCCGTCGCTGCGGCGCCTGCTCCGGCAGCGACGGCACAGGCAACTCCCGAGGAGCCCGTCTCCACCGTCAAGCTCGCTTCGGCCGACCCGGTGCTGATCCTTCCGACGGAGGCGACGCCTGCGCCGCAGATTTCGCCTGAACCGGAGTCCACCGTCAGCGAGACTGGCCCCGCCCCTGCGCCAGAGCCCGTCAAGCTCGCATCCGCCGATCCCACCGAGATCGTGACGACGGACGCACTGTCCCCCGCGGCGATCGCGAGTGGCCCCGTCGCCCCTGCCAGCAACGCGTCGCCGCCTGCCGACACCATCGCCGTGCTCGACGAATGCTTCGTCATCGATGCCTGCATCGACCGCTACCTCTGGGCGCTCTATCAGCGCACCGCCAAGGAAGACACGATGAAGGTCCAGGAGCGGCGCGCCGTCACCATCAAGCGCAAGGGCAAGACCGTCACTGTGATGCGCAGCTTCACCAAGCTGGTCGATCAGGACTTCACCTGGAAGGATCCGAAGGCGGCCGAGCGCGCCGGCATGTCGATGATGGACTACGTCATCGGCGGCATGGACAAAAGGTTCAAGCAGAAGCTGTTCCGCACGCTGCTCGCGGCCGAAGCCGCCGGCCTGTCGCCGGGCATCACCAGCGCATTCCGCGACGACTACCGCCAGTCGATCGCGAGCGGCCTGAAGGCCGCCTCCAACCGTTCCTATCATGGCGGCAGCACGCGCGGCGGTTATGGCCACGGCATGGCGGCCGACATCGTCAGCACCCAGGGCAATAACCGCGCGCAGCGCTGGGTCTCGACCGAGATCCTGTGGAAGTGGGTCGACGCCAACGGCAAGGCGTTCGGCATTGGCCGCCCCTATCTCGACCGCGATCCGCCGCATGTCGGCCCGATCGACGGCCAGGAATACATCTCGAAGCGTGGCACCTCCGATCGCAAGGAAGTTGCAAGCGCCAAGCCGAAGAAGCCGCGGGCCGTGGCCAGCGCCAAGCCGCCGAAGGCCCACGCCGCGCGCGAGCAGAAGAGCTCGGTCAGGCCGCAGAAGTCGGCGCAATCCGCCACCAAGCGCGCAACCTGACCGGTTACGGCTTGCGTCCCGCCGTCGGCAGCGGCACGAGCCGCATCTCGGCGGAGCCGGCTTCCTGCGTGCGCACCAGCACCGCGAAGATCGTGTCGACCGCAAGCCGTACGGCCGACTCCATCGCTTCGCCTTTGGCCAGATGCGCCGCGATCAGTCCAGTGAGGAGGTCGCCGGTGCCGTAGGGGCGGATCGGCAGGCGCGGCGTCGCAAAGCGCGACAATCGCCCATCGGTGCATAGGATCGTCTCCACCTGCCCCGCCGCCGTGTCAGCGAGGGTGCAGCCGGTGGCGACGACGTCGGTGCGTCCCGCCGCTGCCAGCACCGCGCACGCCGTGCTCAGGCCCTGGGCATCGGCAATCGTGACTCCCGAGAGCAGCTCGAGCTCGAACTGGTTCGGCGTCGTGAGGTTTGCCGCCGGCAGCAGCCGATGCCGGACAACGTCCAAAATGCCGTCCGCGACATAGACGCGGCCGTCATCGCCGATCACGGGATCACAGAGATAGACGAGCTTCGCATTCCGCGTGCGCGCCCGCTCGACGAAATCGGCGATCACGGCGGCATTGCCGGGCGAGCCGAGATAGCCGGTCACGAGCACGGCCGCCTCGTCGACGAGTCCGCGCTCCTCCACGCCCTTCAGGAGATCGGCGACGAGCTCGGTTTCCAGCACTCGTCCGCGCAGGCTCGGATAGCGCGGATGGTTGGACAGCAGCGTCGTCGGCACCGCCGCAACGTTCACGCCCTCCGCCTGCATGGCATAGGCAGCCGCGCTGTTGCCGACATGGCCGTGGACCACCTGGCTCTGAATGGAGATGACGAGCATAAGAGAGGTCCGTAGTGTCAAACACACACCGTGGCAAGGGTAACCCGGATGGAGCGCAGCGAAATCCGGGACTCTTGTCGCGACATAGAACCCCGGATTTCGCTTTCGCTCCATCCGGGCTACAGGCCTGCAGCTTCGCGCTTCAGCGTCGTCCAAGCTCTTCGAGATAGGCGCAGAACATGTCGGCCAGCCCGTCGGCGTGACGCGCGATCTCGGCCTCGCTGCGCGGCGTCTCCGAAAATCGCTTGCCGACCTCGCTTAGTGTCGTCGTGATCAGCTCACTCGCGAGGCTGCGCGTCGCATCGGAAGCTTTTGGCAACGCCTCCCGCATGAAGCCATCGACGATGCCCTTGCCGGCCGCTCGGGCGTCGTGCGCTTCGGGCGCGTCACGATAGAGCGGCGCGGCGTCACTGAGGGCCGTGCGGATCGCAGCCTCCTCGCACTCGGAGCGGATGAAGGCATGGACCAGCGCGCGCAAACGCGCCGGTGGCGGCTTGGCCTGATCCGCGAGGATACCGCGCAGCAGCTCGCTCGTATGACGCCACTCGTCGCTCTGGAGACGAAACAGGATCGCGGCCTTGTTTGGAAAATATTGATAGAGCGACCCGACGCTCACCCCGGCCCGCTCCGCCACCCGCGCCGTGGTGAAACGCTGCGCGCCCTCCGTCGCCAGGACCTGAACAGCCGCATCCAGAATGGCCGCTACCAGCTCCGTCGAGCGGGCCTGTTGCGGCTGTTTTCGTGAAGAAATTGAACGGCTTCGGCGGTCGGCCATGGCTCACTTGGGCAATGCGAATAGGAAATGCGACGGATTAGTCGTATTTCAATCGGCGCGCAAGCACACGCTTCGTCGCCAACTCTGGAGACCTAGAATGACCACCCCGACCATCACAGCGCTTGCACCGCTGCTGGAGCGCCTGTTCGACGAGGCCGAGGCAGCAAGCGGCGCAACGCAAGCCGCCGTAGCAGATTTGTCCGACGCAGACCGGGCGCGGATGATGCGGAGCAAGACCGACTACCGCGACCTCTATGGACGCCTGAGGGACGCACCGCTCGCGGTCTCGCGCGAGACCGGAGCGCTGCTCTACATGCTGGCGCGCAGCTCCCGCGCCCGGTCCATCGTAGAGTTCGGCACGTCGTTCGGCATCTCGACGCTGCACCTCGCCGCAGGCTTGCGCGATAACGGCGGCGGGCGGCTCATTACCAGCGAGTTCGAGCCGTCCAAGGCGGCGCGGGCGCGAGAAAACCTCTCGGCCGGCGGCTTGGTCGATCTCGTCGACATCCGCGAAGGCGACGCGCTGAAGACGCTCAGCACCGATCTGCCTGATGCGATCGATCTCGTGCTGCTCGACGGTGCCAAGGCGCTCTATCCGGATATCCTTGATCTGCTGGAAGGCCATCTCGGACCGGGCGCGATCATCGTCGCCGACAATGCCGACGACAGCCCCGACTATCTGGCGCGCGTTCGCTCGTCCGGAAGCGGCTACATGTCCACGGCCTTCGCCGACGATGTCGAGCTGTCCGTGCGAATCAGCTAGCGCCGCATCGAAGCATCTCGACGCCGCCGCACGATTCATCGCGCGGCGGCATCGTGTTGCCTCGACCCAAGTCAACGGGTCCCGTCCGCGTGATGTCGCAGGTTCGTCACTGACACATGATATCGGCCGTCCCGCGCGGTCTCTTCCTTACGCTGAGAGGCTCATGACCTCCGCCTTCAATGCCTACGCAGCTCTCGCCCTCGCCATCGTGTTCGAGGTCACAGCGTCGGCGTTGCTGCAGCAGTCCGCGCAGTTCACCCGTCCCTGGCCGACGCTGGCGATGGTGTTGTTCTACGTCGCCTCGTTCTATGCGCTGTCGGTGGCGATCCGGGTCATCCCGTTGAGCATCGCCTATGCGATCTGGGGCGGGGTCGGGATCATCCTGACCGCCACCGTCTCGTTCGTGCTGTTCCGCCAGATACTGGACGCCGCAGCCTTCGTCGGCATCGCGCTGATCGTATCAGGGGTCGTGATCATCAACC
Source organism: Bradyrhizobium sp. USDA 4354 (assembly GCF_054060315.1). Lineage (NCBI taxonomy): Bacteria > Pseudomonadati > Pseudomonadota > Alphaproteobacteria > Hyphomicrobiales > Nitrobacteraceae > Bradyrhizobium > Bradyrhizobium sp. USDA 4354. Next base: position 5,808,835 of record NZ_JBSSDC010000001.1, read on the forward strand.
TGTTCTCGGAGACCACGGTGCGTTGATGCCGGAACGCCCCGGCGCGCGGTTATTGGCTCTGCACCGGCCTGGACGGACGCGGCGCCTTTGCACCGGGCTTGGTAGCAGCCCGGGGCGGCGGCCCGTCGACCGACTCCAGGTAGGCGGCGAGTGCCTTGGCCGAGTCGGAGCTGGTCGCGTAGTGGTCCTTCAGGAACCAGGACAACGTCAGGCTGAAGCGGCCCTTGGCAAGACCGCGTGGGCTGCGGTGGCAGGTCGCACAGCCTTCAGCGAAGAGCTTCGCGGGCGATTTGCCGGCGTCGAGATTTTGCGCGACGGCGGCCGTCGCCGTCAGCACTGCGGCTGCAAGAATCATCAGGGGCGCGGTCAGGTCGCGCCCCGCTCGAAACAGCGACGTCAAATGTCGTCCCCCTCGCCCCGTCTTACGATCAAGCTGCGGACAGCTGATCGAATTCGGGCGGCGCGTAGGCCTTGCCGTCCTGATCGGTGATGACGACCCGCCACCCCTCGCTCGCCCACACTTTCGCCTTCGCCACGATGAGCAGCCGGCTCTCGCGGGCGAAACTGTACTTCTCGTTGTCGCGTTCTGCGACCATCTTGTAGGCCAATTCGCATCCCCTTGCGTCGCCCTGCACCCAGCTTCCTCGTGGCAGCGGGCTTTGGCGGCAATTCGCCGGGAGCGTGGCAATTTGGTGCCATCCTCAGGCGGCATAGCCGGCCCCGTGCCATCGGCAACGGAGCCGATCCTGATGCGTCGGATCGGCGCTAGTGCACGCGGATAATATGGGGGCGGCCGAGATTGATCAGGCCCTGCACCGCCGAGAGGCGGTCATCGAGGGCTGCAATGGTGAGCAGCAGATTGTTGCGGCGCTCGTCCAGCAAACCCATCTCGGCGCCGGTGAGCTTTGTGCTCGCCCGTTCCTTGTGGATCGCCTCGAGGGATTTGCGCAGTCCGGCAATCAGGCCGGCCAGCTGCTTGGCCTCCTTGGTCATCGACCGCTTCGCGACATTTTGCTGACGGCGCGTCTCCGCTTGGCTCTGTCTCATCGTCATCCTCCGGTGCCCCGCTGCCCCGAGTGGATGCTTACAGCTTTGAGTAGAGATATTACGATCGATGAAATCTGCCCGCGAAGAACTTTCTTAAATTGTACGCGCACGGAACCTGAGGTCGCCCGAAGCAGAAAGCCCGGCACGAAGGCCGGGCTTTCCAGGGAACGCTAGTGCTTCTGGTGGCCGCCGCCGGGGCCGCCAGCCGGCGCGCCGCCGCCACGTGGCGCGGCATTGACGTGCGGAGCGCCGCCGCCACCGCCGTGCGGCATGGCAGGCGCGGCCGCGCGCGGTGCCGGCGTCTGCGCGCGCGCATTCATCGGCGAACCATGGCTGACGTTCGGCTGCGCCACATGCGGCGTCGCGGGCCGGGCGGCCGGCGCGGCCCTCACGCGCGGCGCTTCGTGCGCACGCGTCATCGGCTGCATGCGGTCGGCGGCGCGGCTTGCAGCTCGCTCATGCATCATGCGTGCCTGTGCATCGCGCGGGCCACGGCTCTGCACGGCTGTCCGCTCTTGGACGATGCGCTCGCTTCGTCCGACACGCGCCCGGTCAGCCGTCACCGCAGCGTCGCGCTTGGTGATCGCAGCGTCACGCTTCGTGATCGCAGCGTCGCGCCTAGCGATCGCCGCGTCGCGCTTGACGATCGCCGCGTCGCGCTTTGCGACCGCAGCATCGTGCCTTGGGGTCGCGGCGTCACGTCCCGAGATCGCGGCGGCACCCTTGCCACGCACGCCCTCGCGTTCCAGCGCGATTGCAGCGTCACGCGTCGCTGCACGACCGATACGGGCTGCGCCCGGGTCGATCGTCATCCGCGTTGCGAAGCGCTGATGCGAGGTCCAGTAATTATTCCAATAGGCGTGGCGGCGGTACCAGGGACGTCCCGAATAGTAGCTCGACCAGTACGAGGTCAGCACGAACGGGACGACGGGCACATCGATCACGTCGACATAGTCGGGGAGATAGACGTAGCGATTGCGATAGAGATATTCGAGATATTGCGACGACACCCAGCCGCGATCGTCGGAGAAGCTGACGTCACACCAGGCCTTGCCGCGCAGGCAGCCATGGATGTTGACGCGAGCGCCGCCGGGGATGCGATCGACAAGGGGAAAGCCCGTGCCCGGCCCGGCGCGCAGGCCGGTCGAGACGGTGACGATGCCCGGCGCGGCCAGAGCGGCCGTCGGGGCAAGCAACAATGCGGCAACCAGAATACTTCTGAATTTCATGGCGTGTTCCTCCTCTTGCGAGTCGGAACGCGCAAGCGGAAGGGGCGTTCCGAGCGCAGTGGCCGCGTCAAACGAAAGATTGAGATGAACGTCCTGCGGCGGGTTCAATATTCATCGGCTGTTCATCGCACCAGCAAGCGCGGCGCTGCTTGGCGTCAGCCCACCGTCAGCATGAAGCGCTCGAAGTACGACGCAAGCCCGGCATAGTCATCGAGCGGCAGCACATTCGCGACATACTGGTCCGGCCGGACCACGACCACGCAGCCGGCTTTTCGATCGACGCCGCGCATTGCGAAGACGTCGTGGCCGCCCTTGAGATCCGGACAAAACATCTTCTCGTAGTCGATCAGACCATAGCGGCCCTTGCGCGGGAGCAGCAGCGATGGCATCGCGGCGACGGCAAGCTCACGATGCTCCTGCTGGAAGACGGCGCGCAGATCGATCACGCTGTCGATGTCTGCGCCAACAGGCGTATATCGCCGCACCGGCGATTCCCGGGCCTCGGTCAGGAAGCTGCACAGCGCGCGAATGGCCGAGCCGGCGGCGGCAGGATCCTCCGCAGGCGAGAACGCGTAGATGCGGAAGCGGCCGTCGGCCTGCGCGGCATGGCCGAGATGCACCGGCTTGGCGTCCGCCAACCGGATCACCGGCGCGGAATGGAAGCGCTTGCCGATGACGAGACCTTCCGCGAGATGCTGGTGCGTGGTCGCGCCGGTGAGGACCGACGGCCTGTAATGTGTCGCCGTGCCCGCAGTGTAGCGGCCGTGCCGGACGAAATAATCCTGCGTCTTCGCCGCATCGGCACCGCCGGCCTTCGCGGCGGAGGCAAGAATTCCCGCCCACTCACGATCGAAATCGATCAGCTCTTTCGCAACCGCCTGGCGCTCGGCCGAGTAGGAATGCAAGAGGCTTGGCGCACATTGCTTGCGGAGCACGGCGGCGAGCTTCCAGCCGAGATTGAGGGCATCCTGCATCGAGACGTTCATGCCCTGCCCCGCCTTTGGGCTGTGGGTGTGGCAGGCATCGCCGGCGATGAAGATGCGCGGCAGGCGCGCATCGATCTCGGCCTCCGGCACGTCGTCGAACTTGTCGGTGAGACGCTGGCCGATCTCGTAGACCGACCACCAGGCAATCTCCTTCACGTCCAGCGTATGCGGCTTCAGAATCCGCTGCGCTTTCGCAATCACGTCGTCGGAAGTGATGTTGCGGCTCGCAACGCGCTCGCCGGCATCGAGCTTGGCGAGCTCGACATAGATGCGGACCATATAGCCGCCTTCCCGCGGAATGATCAGCAGGCTGCCGTCCTTGGCCGACTGGATCAGCGACTTGAAGCGGATATCAGGGAAATCCGTCACCGCCAGCACGTCCATCACGCCCCAGGCGTGGTTGGCGGAATCGCCGTGCAGCTCGCGCCCGATCGATTTGCGCACCGTGCTGCGCGCGCCGTCGCAGCCGACGACGTAGCGCGCCCTGATCGTCTCGACCCTGCCCTCGTTCGCGGCATCGACGCGTTCGAGGCGCGCGGTCACGGCATGATCGGTGGCAGGATCGACATGGAGATCAAGCACGCGTCGGCTGTAATACGGTTCGAGCTTCGCCGGCGATTTGCGCATGACGTCGAGAAAGCAGTCATGGACGCGCGCCTGGTTGAGGATGACGTGCGGGAATTCCGACAGCCCGTCCTCGACATCCTGCACCCGTCCGCTGCGGGTGATCTTCTCCGGCGTCAGCTCATCCGGCTTCCAGAACGTGGTCTCGTTGACCCAGTACGCCTCCTTCAGCACACGTTCGCTGAAGCCATAGGCGTGAAACATCTCCATGGTGCGGCAGGCGATACCATCGGCCTGCCCGACCAGCAGGCGGTCCGGCTTCTGCTCGACGATGCAGGTCTTGATGTCGGGGAATTGCGCAAGCTGGGCGGCGAGCGTCAGGCCGGCAGGCCCGCAGCCGACAATGAGAACATCGACCTCCTCAGGCAAGGCGCCTGTTGCGCCCGATACCTGAACGCGCGCGGCGGGATCGACAATTTCAGGGTCGCCGGGCCGAAATCCATTCAGATGGAATTGCATGAGCTCCGCTCCCGCCAAATTTCTGCCTGGATATTGCTCAGTATGCTGACTATCAGTATACTTGTCAACGACCCCCGCACCTCCTGCCTTCCCGCGGAGACTTCGGTGAAAGACAACAACGACATGCCCGGGCATCTGGCGCGCCGCTTCCAGCAGATCGCGGTCGCGGTGTTCCTGGCCGAGATCGAAGACGCCGGCTTCGATCTCACGCCAGTGCAGTACGCTGCGCTCGCGACCATCAAGGCCAATCCGGGGCTGGACCAGGTGACGCTCGCGGGGTTGATCGCATACGATCGCACCACGATCACCGGCGTGATCGATCGCCTCGTCCAGAAGGGCCTCGCGGAGCGCCGCCCCTCCAGCCGCGACCGCCGCGCGCGGGAGCTCGAGATCACCGACGAAGGCCGGCGCACGCTGCGCAAGATCACCCCGGCCGTCGAATCCGCACAGCGCACAATGCTGCGTGGTCTCAGCGTGAAGGAGGGCGAGGAGCTGATGCGGCTGCTGCGCAAGGCCATCGCCGCCGGCAATGAGCTCAGCCGCGCCCCGCTGCGCGATGCGCAGGTCTGATCCCGCACCATGCTCCGCAATTGTCGCAGCGCACGAAACCAGGAACTAACCTTCGGCTGCTAACGTCGGCCGCATTGAGCGCTTAACGCGCGATTAACTTTGCGGGGCGGAGTTTCGGATGTTCAGGTTCCTCGTTATGGCTGCGGCCATCGCGCTCTCGACCGGTCACGCGCTCGCCAACAGCCATGGCGGCGGCGATGCCGCTCCCCCGCCGAAACGCGAGGCGACGACCGCACCGGCGAAGGTGGTCCTGACCAAGCAAGGTCCCAAGCTCGTCGATCTCAAGGGCATGACGCTCTACTATTACGAGCGCGACACCACCGGAAAGACGTCGAACTGCAACGGCAAGTGCACCGAGAGCTGGGTTCCGCTTGCGGCGACCGTCGACGCCAAGGCCGTCGGCGATTTCACCGTGATCAGCCGCAACGACGGCAGCAAGATGTGGGCGTACCGGTATCGTCCGCTCTACACCTCGCCCGCGGACAAGGCACCGGGCGACGCCAACGGCAACGCCACGACGCTGCAATGGCGGATCGCCCGGCCCGAGTAGCAGCGCGCAAACAACCTAACTCGAACTGACCGGTCGCGCAGCCCTCATCCGCGCCAGCGCCCGCCCGTCCCGGCCTGCGCGTTCTGCCCTGGCGGCAGCACCACGACCATCGAATTGAGCTTCACCCGGTCATAGAGATCGATGACGTCCTCATTGCGCATCCGGATGCAGCCGGACGAGATCGCCTGCCCGATATATTCGGGCTGGTTGGTGCCGTGGATGCGGTAGAGCGTGTCCTTGTTGCCGACATAGAGATAGATGCCCCGCGCGCCCAGCGGATTGGCGGGACCGCCGGGAACGCGCGCCGGATACGGGCCGAGCCGCGCCTGGATATCCGCCGTCGGAACCCAGTCCGGCCATTCCGCCAAGCGGCCCACCCGTGCGACGCCGGAGAACGCCATGGCTTCTTCACCGACCGCAACACCGTAGCGGATCGCCTTGCCCCCGGGCAGCACGTAATAGAGGTAACGCGCGTCGGTATCGACCAGGATCGTGCCCGGCTGCTCCTTGCGGTGGTAGTCCACGATGTGGCGGAGATATTGCTCAGGCACGTTGGCCTGCGCATAAGGCGTGTGCGCGAGCAACTGACGATCGCGCGGCGTCATGCTCGCATCCGTCGATGGCGAAAGCGTCGCCTGCATGCAGCCGCCCAGCGGCAGCATGGCCGCGACGAACAAAACGAGTAGAGATCTTGGCACCGCCGGCCCCCCGATAGCGGATAGCAGCGCCCCCAGCATCGCCACATGCTGCCCAAATCGTGCTGAAAACAAGGCAGAACGGAACAATTGCGCGTGTTCGATAAACCGGGTTCCGTCACCACAAACGGCGGAAGACTGTCGCATCATCTCCATCCCCTCGCCTTGCTTTGGTCAAACCCGGCTGGACTCGTGCGTCATCGGGTCGGGATGGGCTCAGTCGGGATGGGCTCACCTGAACAGATCGGCGCCGCGCCAATGCGGACGACCTAGACGTCACACACTGGGCTTCAAAGGAGCTGCGATGCTCGCGACGCTGAACGCCAAGCAAATCGTCGATGAGATCGTGAAGGACACGATCAAGGACAACGATCCGCACGACGCGCTTCAGATCTCTCCGGAGATCGTGCTGGCCTCGCGGCCAGCCGGCGTGTCGCCCGCGCTGGCGCCGGAGATTGCGCGGCGTCCGGAGCCCAAATTCGCTCCGGAGGCGAAGTTTGCTCCGGAGACAAAGCTTACTCCGGAGCCGAAATTCACTCTGGAGCCGCCGCGCGCGCCCGAGCCCAGCATCAACGTCGTCTACGGAAAGCCCGCCGCGACACCGTCGGTCGACACGGCTGTCCGCGTCACGTCAAGCGATGGTCCTGTCAGGCAGAAGCGATCCTCGATCGGCAAGTGGCTGCGCGGAGCGTTCGCCACGTTCCTGTTTGCGGGTGCCGGCGTGGCCGCCACCATCGCCTGGGAGAAGCACGGCGACACAGCAAAGCAGATGCTCGCCGAATGGAGGCCGGTATTGACGTCGCTGATGACTTCCATGTCACTGATGTCTTCGACATCGCAGACGACGCCCGTCGCGGCGGCGCAAGCTGCCCCGCCCGCAGCACCGATGGCAACCGAACAAGCGGCCGACCAATCTGCGACGCCGCCCCCGGCTCAGGTTGCCGCAGCCGCGCCTGCAGCAACACAGCCCGTCGACACCGCGCAGTCGGTGCAGTCAATGACGAACGATCTCGCCGCGATGGCGCAGCAGATCGAGCAGCTCAAGGCCAACATCGCCGAGTTGAAGGCCGGGCAGGAGCAGATGGCGCGCGAGATGGCGAAGCCGCCTGCGCCGAAGCCGGTGGCGGCTGAGACGAAGCCGGTCGATCCGCGCCCGCGCGCTGCTGCGCTCCCGCCGCAGCCTGCGGCGCCGCCGGTTCGCAAGCCGAAGCCGGCCGTGACGCGGACCTACGCGCCGGCATATTCGCCCGCGCCGCTTGCACCGCCGCCGCCGTCGCAGGCAGCTGCGGCCCCGCTGCCGGCAGCGCCCGTTGCGACGACGCAAGCCGTTGCCGATGACGACGGGCCTGTCGTGCGTCCGCCGATGCCGCTGCGCTAGCGCAGCGTCAGGCGACGACACCACGTCGCAACATCGCGCACGCTGTCAGAGTCGGTGTGATGCGTTGAGTCCGGGCGATTACGGGAAGCGATGTCTCACTCGTCTTCCGCTCAAGAGAAAAGGCCGTCGGGATCTATGCCGCCGGCCTTCTCGTGCAGCTGCCGGTTCCCGGAGCCCGGTTCTGCTGCAATTCCATGCCTTATGATCGCGCAGACATATTTAATAAATTCTTAACGAGCCCGCACGCTGCACATCATTTCTGCGCCATAAGCCCAGAGATTACGCGGCCTGTTCATTCGGTAGATATCGACTCAGTGGTACCATCCGTCATGTGTTGAGACTTGCACTGAAGCTCAGATCGTCACACCGGGGAATTCGGATGCCCTACTACTATTTCGATCTCGTGGTTGGTGAAGAGTTCAAGAACCAGGGTGGAATCATCCTCGAAGACATCGAGGTTGCCTCCGATCGCGCCGATCAATTGGCATGCGAGCTGTCGCAGGTGAAGCCGGAGCTGCAGCAGAAGGGCTGCGCCGTGCGTGTCACCGATCGCGATCACAACGAGCTCTATCGCACGCCGCTCGATCCGGTGCCGGCCTGGCAGCGCTAAGCTAGTCCAGCGCCGGCGGCTCGAACCAGTTCGTCAGCGACAATCCGCCGTCGACGACGAAGGCTGCGCCGGTGACGTAAGCGGAGAGCTTGTTCGACAGCACGGTGAGCGCCATCGGCACGAGGTCCTTGGCCTCGCCGAGACGCCCGAGCGGAACGTGCCGCGCCAGCGCGGGATCCGCAACGAAGCCACCGGCTGCGATTGCGCCGGGCACTAGCGCGTTGACGCGGATATCATGGCGGCCAAGTGTCTTGGCCAGCTCCTTCACCAGCATCCCCAGCCCCGCCTTCGCCGTCGAATAATGCGGCAGGTTGCGTGGGGTGCCCGCATGCAGCGAGGTGAGGAACAAGAACGAGCCCGGCCGCTTCGCCGCGATCAGCCGTTTTGCGAGCTCGCGCGCCAGGTGAAAGCCGGCATCGAGATTGACGGCGTGCATCTCCCGCCACGTGCTGCGATCGACCGCGAGCGCATGATCGGCCTCCCGCCGCGGCGGCGAGGCACTGTGGACGAAATGCGTGACCTCGCCCAGCGCGGCATATGCGGCGGCCAGCAGCTCATCGCAAGCCTCGAGCCTGGCGAGATCGCCGACCCAAGGCACCGCCAGACCGGGCTTCTCGCTCGCGCTGATCGCGGCACGCACCCGCTCCGCGCTCACATCCGCGAACATGGTGCGGACGCCCTCGCCGACCAGGCCTAACGCGATCGCGCGGCCGATGCCGTTGCCCGCGCCGGTGACGAGCGCGGTGTCGCGTGTGGGATCGAACGGCGTGCTGAACAGGCTCATGTTGCGCTCCGAGGTTGGGGAGCGTCAGGTTAGCCCACCGCACGGACGAACGACAATTGCGCTCCGGTCCCATTGCCGAGCGGCCCGCCGGACGCTAGCCTCTCAAAAAACGGAGGAGGTTCCAAGGATGCGCACCGGTTTTCTGATGACGGGCCTGTTGCTGCTGGCTGCGCCGGCCCTGGCGGGCGACGCACCGCCGCGGTCGACCTATGTGACGATGGTCTTGCAGGCCTTCGCCGCCAAGGTCGAGTGCCCCAACACCGACCTCGTCTATCAGGACCTCGTGCAGAGGGCGCAGCAAATGCACCTGCCCGACGGCACTACCGAGAAGGTGCGCAAGGCGATCGCCTGGATGCACACCGGCGGCAAGATGGGCGAGAAGCAGGACGATGATTTGATGGCCGAGGTCGCGGTTGCAACCCAGGCGACCGACATGGACCAACGCCGCCTCGGCATGTCCGGCTGGTGCGAAGCCCAAAAGACCAACCTCGCCGGCCTGATCCGCAGCAAGGGCGGTTAGCGAACCGGCTCCACCGCGTTAAGCACGCCGCGGCGGAACCTGTGCTGCGGCCCAGAATCGTCACAATTCTCGAAAGCATGCGGCCTCTTCGAACTCGAACAGGAGGTCCTCATGCGGAGTATCCATTTCGTTTTCGCCGGCGCGATTGCGGCCGCCACGGCGCTGACTGCGCCCGCACTGGCGAGGAATTCCGACGCCCAGAAGGGCGAGGAAAAATCCACCTCGTCGTCCTGTAGCGCCTATCAGCAGGCGCCGGACGGCTCGTGGGAGCCACTGCCCTGCAAAGCGACGGGTGAGCGCGGCCAGCCGCAGACACAGAATCGGACATCGACGCAAGGCGCCGATCATGGGGAGCGTTGAAGACGCTCGCGCTTACGAATTTCAGCTCTGGTGCGGGCCGCGCATGATCTTCATGGCGTCCACGATGTGACGCCACTCCCTGGCCTCGTCGGCCTCGCCGCGGCCCTCGCAGGCCTGGGCCTGCTCGGCGGCCTTCGCGATCGCAGCAAAACCGTGCTGTTCGAGCATCTGCCGGGCAACGGTATGGACCTGGACCTCGGACATCATGGGCGCTCTCCCGTCTGACCAACTGCGGTGCAACGCTCCCGCCGGTTGTTCACAACGATCGAGGCCCGGAGCACGTTCCGTCCCATCGATGTTCCCCCACGACAAAGGCGGTCCGCCATGCCCGGCGGACCGCCTTCTCACCCACCCCAAAATGGGAGTCTTCGGCCGAGTCCCCTACGCGACCGCCACCTTCTTGCGCTCGAAGTCGTTGGGCACCTCGATGTCGACCTCCAGGGTCGAGACCTCGTCGCCGCGCTCGAGCCGGACGATGACCTTGGTCGGGTCCAGCGCCACATGCTTGGACACGACGGCGAGAATTTCCTCACGCAGCACACCGAGCAGATCGGGCTGGCCGCGCATTCCGCGTTCATGGGCAAGCAGGATCTGCAGCCGTTCGCGAGCGACGGGTGCCGAGGCCTTCTTGCCGCGGAGAAGTCGAAGCAGACCCATGCTCATGCAGCCCTCCGTCGCAGCAGACGATCCATCAGACCTCTGCGCTCGGCAGGAACATGCATCGTCACGTTCTCGCCGCAGAGGCGCTTGGCCGCATCCATATAGGCCCGCGCCGGCGCGCCGTCCGCGTTCGACAGAGTCACCGGCGTACCGACGTTGGAGGCCTTCAACACGTCCTGGCTCTCGGGGATGATGCCGAGCAAGGGCGTGGCAAGGATCTCGAGGATGTCGTCGATGGTCAGCATCTCGCCGCGCGCGGCACGCGAGGGATCGTAGCGGGTGATGAGAATGTGCTTCTCGACGCGCTCGCCCTTCTCGGCCCGCACCGTCTTGGAATCGAGCATGCCGATGATGCGGTCGGAATCGCGCACCGAGGAGACTTCCGGATTGGTGACGATCACGGCCTCGTCGGCGAAGCGCATCGCCATGGAGGCGCCGCGCTCGATGCCAGCCGGGCTGTCGCAGATCACCCAGTCGAAGCGGCCGCGCAGATCGGCGATGACCTTGCCGACGCCCTCTTCCGTCAGCGCGTCCTTGTCGCGTGTTTGCGAGGCCGGCAGCAGCCACAGATTCTCCAGCCGCTTGTCGCGGATCAGCGCCTGCGGCAGCTTTGCGACGCCCTGCACCACGTTGATGAGGTCGAACACGACGCGGCGTTCGGCGCCCATGACGAGGTCGAGGTTGCGCAGGCCGACGTCGAAATCGACGACGACCACCTTGTCGCCGCGCTGCGCCAGGGCAGCTCCCAGCGCGGCGGTCGTCGTGGTCTTGCCGACCCCGCCCTTGCCTGATGTCACGACCAGTACCTTACTCATCTGAAATGTCTCCTTTGCTGGTCAGTTCAGTGCTGTAATTCGCATGGTATTCCCCTGCAGCCAGGCCTGCGCCGGCTTGCCGCGCAAGGCGGCGTCGATGTCGTCCGCAGTCTGGTAAAACCCATCGATTGCAAGCAGTTCGGCTTCGATCTTCTGACAATAGATGCGCGCGCTGGTGTGTCCGTTCACGCCCGCCATCGCGCGGCCGCGCAGCGCGCCGTAGACATGGATGGAGCCGCCGGCGACGACCTCGGCACCAGACCCGACCGAGCCGAGAATGGTGACGTCGCCGTCCGGGAAGATCACGGTCTGCCCCGAGCGCACGGGGTTTTCCAGCAGCAGCGAGGTCGATTTGGTCTCGGCCTTCGCGTCGGCCTTCTTCGGCGCGCTCGGCTCGACCACGCAGCTGCGCCCGCCGGACAGCAGCGGCGGCATCATGGGCGTCAGCCGCCCCTCCTCCACGCCTTCGATGCCGAGCACGCGGATGTTGCGGTCCTGCAGGCTGGTGAGCAGATGGCCGATGCCGGCCTGGCTGAGATCGACCGAGGACAGGTCGATCACCACGGGCCGGCCGGCGAAGAAACCCGGCGAGCGCGCGATGGTGGCGTCGATCTCATGCAGCCAGTCCTGGACCGGAACCGTCGGCGTGAACACGAAAGCCACATAGGAGCGCCCGCGCAGGCGCACCATTTGACGTTGGACTTTTGCTGCAGCCTCCATCACGGCCGACTCGTTCCCTGTTATTGAATGGTTAACGATGCGGCGGATATGGTTAACGGCGAGTTAATTTCTCCGCGGGGTAAGTGGGGTGGTTAGCTGGCTGGTCGGCGCTCTGGATCCCGTCATCCTGAGGTGCGACTGGCGCGATGCTCAAGCATCGCGCCGGGAGCCTCGAAGGATGCACGGCCCCCATGCAGCCGGGCCGTCGCCCTTCGAGGGCCGCTGAAGAAGCGGCCGCCTCAGGGTGACGGGACGCAGAGCTGCTCGCAATCACGAGGACCGACGATGAGCCCGTCCCCTACTTCTTCACCTTGCTCGCATCCATCTTGATGCTCGGATCGAGCATCCTGGTCGTGAACGCCGTCGTCACGTCGAACGGCTTCTCCATGCCGAGATAGGTCTGGACCAGCTCGTAGTCCTTCTTCATCCGCTCGCCGTCGATCCAGCCGAGACCCTTGGTGGTCGTGAACTCGTCGGTCATCAGGAATTTGATGCGCTCCCACTGGCGCTCCTGGTTCTCCTTGTCGAGACCGGAGACCTGGTCGAGCAGCGCCTTCAGACACGGCGTGACGTCGGCAACGCATGCCGCAAAGGCCTTCTGCGTGACGCGCACGAAGTCTTCGACGACCTTCGGGTTCTTCTGCAAGTAAGCGCCGTTGACGATCAGCGAATTGCCGTAAGGGTTGAGCCCGATGTCTTTCCAGTTGACGTAGCCGAGATCGGGCCCGAACTCGATGACCTTCAGGTCGTGCTCATTGTAGAAGTCGCTGATGATGTCGACGGTGTGGCTCTTCAGGGCTGCGATCTTCGCGGTCGGGCCGACATTGACGAAGCCGACGGAGTCGGGCGCAAGCCCTGCCGCCTTGGCAAAGGCCGGCCACATCACGCGCGAGGCATCGCCGGGCGGATTGCCGATCTTGTGGCCGGCGAAATCCTTCACCCCGTTCACGCCGTAGCTCTTCAGCCAGTAGAAGGTCTGGCCGGTATTGGCATAGACGCTCATCACCGCAACCGTGTCGGCGCCTTTGCTCTTGGCCACCAGCATGGTGGCGAGATCGGCGACGCCGAACGGCGAGCCGCCCGAGCCGACCTTGGCAGCGGAGACGCCGGAACCCTTGCCGGTCTCGATGGTGAGATCGATGCCTGCCTTCTCGTACCAGCCCTGCGCCTTGGCGTAATAATAGGGCGAGTGGTCGGCCGTCGGCGTCCAGTTCAGGATCAGATTGACGGCTTCTCCCGCATGCGCGGGCACCGCCGACACACCGAGCCCCAGGGCCAACATCAAGGCCAACATCAGGGCCGAGCCCACCGCCTGCAAACGCTTCATCGCATCTCTCCTCGTTGCCGCGACCCGGCTTGTCGCTCTCCCCTTGTGAGGATACCAATGCAACAAGCCCGCCCCTCACTTGTCAACTGTTTGGTTGGAAATGCCCGCAAAACGATCTGGCGACACCGTGCCGCAGCGCCGCGACCCCGTCGCCACCCGCAAGAAGCTCCTGACCGCGGCGCGCCAGGAATTCGCCCGGCACGGGCTTGCGGGCGCCCGCGTCGACGAGATCGCCGAGCGCGCCGGCGTCAACAAGCAGCTCGTCTACCACTATTTCGGCGACAAGGACGCGCTGTACCTCGCCGTGCTCGAATGGGTCTATGAGGACATCCGCGAGCAGGAGCGCAGGCTCAATCTCGAAGGCCTGCCGCCGGACGAGGCGATCCGCAAGCTGATCGAAGCTTCGTTCGATCACCTGGCGGCAAACCCTGATTTCATCGTGCTTTTGAACGACGAGAACCGCGGCGGCGCCCGCCATGTCCGCGGCTCGACCCGGCTGGAAGCGATGCACTCGCCGCTCGTTAGAAGCGTCTCCCACATCCTCAACGAGGGGGTGCGCTCGGGCGTGTTCCGCAAGGGGATCGATCCCGTCCAGCTCTATATCTCGATTGCGGGCCTCAGCTATTTCTTCTTCTCCAACACGCCGACACTGTCGGCGATCTTCGGCAAGGATCTGTCGAGCCGCGCCCAGCGCCGCGCCCGGCGCCGGCACGTCGCCGACCTCGTGCTGCAGTCGCTCCGGCCGTAATCAACCAACTGGTTGAAACTTCGATCGAGGACGGCTAGGCTTGCGACCTGCGGCAGGGTGGCCGCGCCAACAGGGAGCAATCGGTGGCAGGAGACAGCGCACGCAGCTCGCGCAGCTTTGCGATCATCCTGATCGTGCATCTCGCCGTGCTCGTGCTCTGGCAGGTCGCGGTCGACGCCTTCCACGTGCCGAAATTCATCCTGCCCTCGCCGCTCGCGACAGTGCAGACGCTGGGGACGGCGAGCTACGCCTGGGGCGCCAACACGCTGGTGACGGCGATCGAGATCCTCGGCGGCTTCGCGCTGGGTGCATTCGTCGGCGTGGCGCTCGCCGTGATCTTCAGCTGGGCACCGCTGCTTAGCCTCGTGCTGCTGCCGCTGTTCGTGACGCTGAACATGATTCCAAAAGTCGCGCTCGGCCCGCTCTTCATCGTGTGGTTCTCCTACGGCATCGTGCCGAACATCCTGATCGCCTTCAGCATCTGCTTCTTTCCGATCCTGCTCACCACCGCGCGGGGCCTGCGCGAGGTCGAGCCTGACCTGCTCGACCTCGTGAAATCGCTGCGCGGCTCGCGCTGGACGCTGTTCCGCAAGATCCAGCTGCCGGGATCGCTGCCTTATGTGTTCTCCGGCATGAAGGTCGGCGCCATCCTGGCGGTCGCCGGCGCCATCGTCGGCGAGTTCATCGCCTCCGAGCGCGGGCTCGGCTACCTCATGATCCAGGTGCAGTCCTCGCTCGACACGCCGGCAATGGTGATGGCGGTCGTGCTGCTGACGCTGCTCGGTGTCGCTCTCTACGGCCTGGTGCTCGCCCTCGAACGCATGTTCGTGGTCGACGACGCAAGACAGACCTGACAACGGCAGAATTGAGGACCAAATCCATGCTGCTCACCCGCCAGACGCTGCCGAAGACCATTCCTGATATCGCAGCCCTCGATGAGCTGCTGTGCCGGCCGACGCTGGCCCTGATCGACGACCTCAAGAAGGTCGAGGGCGACATCATGATTCTCGGCGTCGCCGGCAAGATGGGGCCGACGCTGGCGGGCCTCGCGAAAGCCGCCGCGCCCGATCGCCGCATCATCGGCGTCGCCCGCTTCAGCGATGCCGGCGTGAAGGATTGGCTGCACGCACGCGGCGTCGACACCATCAATTGCGACCTGATGGACGAGAAGGCGATTGCGGCGCTGCCCAAGGCGCCGAACATCATCTTCATGGCCGGTCGCAAGTTCGGCGCCGAGGGCGACTTGTCACTGACCTGGGCGATGAACGCTCATGTGCCGGCGTTGGTCGCGCAGGCCTTTCCCTCCTCGCGCATCGTGGCGTTCTCGACCGGATGTGTTTATCCGTTCGTGCCGGTCGACGGCAAAGGCTCGACCGAGGACATGGCGCCGAACCCGCCCGGCGAATACGCCCAGTCCTGCGTCGGCCGCGAGCGCATGTTCGAATATTTCTCGTGCAAGTTCGGCACACCGGGCCAGCTGTTTCGTCTGAATTACGCGATCGACATGCGCTATGGCGTGCTGCACGACATCGCGACGAAAGTGCTCTCGGGTACGCCGATCGACGTCAGCCTTGGCCATGTCAATTTCATCTGGCAGGGTGATGCGTCGGCACAAGCGCTGCGCTGCCTCGCCCATTGCACGACGCCGACCTCGCCGATCAATGTCAGCGGCCACGAGATTTTGGCGGTGCGCGATCTCGCCCAAAAATTCGGCGCAAGGTTCGGCCGCGCGCCGGTGCTGACGGGCAAGGAGGAGCCGACGGCGTGGCTGACCGATACGTCGAAAGCGATCGCGCTGTTTGGCCTTCCGGTCGTCGACACCGAGCAACTGATCGCCTGGACCGCGGACTGGGTCTCTCGTGCGATGCCGAGCCTCGGTAAGCCCACCAAATACGAGGTGCGCGATGGCCGCTACTGACGAGCCGCCCGTCCTCAAGCTCGGCGTGCAGGACGCGATCGCCGGGCTGGCGCTCTCGACGGAAGCGCATTGGAACCAGACCGAAGAGGACTGGCGCGTCTTTCTGCGCGATGGTGTCGTGTTCGGCATCCGCGACGGCGCGCGACTGGTCGCCACCGCGGCACTGCTGCCCTATTCCGGCAACAACGCCTGGATCAGCATGGTGCTGGTATCAGGCACGCACCGCCGTCGCGGCCTCGCAACGCGTCTGCTCGATGCCTGCCTGGAAACGACGCGCAAGAATGGCCTGACCAGCTGGCTCGATGCGACGCCCGACGGCGCCGCGGTCTACGGACCGATGGGGTTCACGCCGACGCTGCAATTGCGACGGCTGAAGCTGGCGAGGCCTGGGCGAGTCGAAGCCCCGCCATCATCATCATCCGCAACGCTCGATGCGCTCGTTATGCGGGACCGGCGCGCCACAGGTTTCGACCGGACCGCTTTGCTGACCGCCTTCGCGCAGCGCTCCGGGTCACGCATCGTCGCAGCAAACGGATCCATCGCGCTGGTCCGTCACGGCCGAACCGCGCGCCATATCGGCCCGTTATTCGCCGATGATGCCGCCGAAGCGCTGGCCCTGGTTGATGCGATCGCGCGATCCGAGAACGGCCCGCTCCTGCTCGACGCCGTCGCGTCACAAGCTGCGTTCCTGGAAGGATTGACCACGTCCGGCTGGACCATCGAGCGGCCGTTTCAGCGCATGCGGCTCGGCCCCGCCACCATCGCTGCCGAGGAAATGCCATTCGCCGTCGCCGGCCCCGAAT
Source organism: Bradyrhizobium sp. USDA 4354 (assembly GCF_054060315.1). Classification (NCBI taxonomy): domain Bacteria; kingdom Pseudomonadati; phylum Pseudomonadota; class Alphaproteobacteria; order Hyphomicrobiales; family Nitrobacteraceae; genus Bradyrhizobium; species Bradyrhizobium sp. USDA 4354. The sequence continues at coordinate 5,825,638 of NZ_JBSSDC010000001.1, forward strand.
TCGGATAGGACATCATGCACCACAGCCAGATCAACAGCGACGTCCGCAAGCTGATCGCCGAGGGCACCGTGCTGCCGGCACATCCCCTCGCCCTCACCGCCGAGCGCCAGCTCGACAAGACGCACCAGCGCGCGCTGACACGCTATTACATCGACGCCGGCGCGGGCGGCCTTGCCGTCGGCGTGCACACGACCCAGTTCGCGATCCGCGACGTCGGCCTCTATCGGCCCGTGCTCGAGCTCGCCGCCGAGACCGCAGCCAACTGGACCAAGCGGCCGCTAGCGCTGGTCGCGGGTCTTGCTGGGCCAACCAGCCAGGCAACCGCCGAGGCCGGCACCGCGCGCGACATCGGCTATCATGCCGGCCTGCTCAGCCTCGCCGCGATGAAGAACGCCTCCGAGGACGAGATCATCGCGCATTGCACGTCGGTGGCGGCCGAGATTCCGCTGGTCGGCTTCTACCTCCAGCCGGCCGTCGGCGGCGTCATCCTGTCGAGCCGGTTCTGGCAACGTTTCGCCGCGATCGACAATGTCATCGCGATCAAGGTCGCGCCGTTCAACCGCTATCGTACGCTCGACGTGCTCCGCGGTGTCGCAGCCGCCGGCGCGCTCGACCGCGTCGCGCTCTACACCGGCAATGACGATCACATCCTGCTCGACCTGATATTGCCGTTCGATCTCCGCGACAACGGCGTGACCACCCGCACCTATTTCAAGGGCGGCCTGCTCGGCCACTGGTCGGTCTGGACGGCGAGCGCCATCAAGCAGTTCGAGCGCTGCAAGGCGGCACGGCACAAGGACAGCGTACCCGCCGACCTGCTTGCGCTCGATGCCCGCGTCACCGATTGCAACAGCGCCTTCTTCGATGTCGCCAACAATTTTCACGGCTGCATCGCCGGCTGTCACGAGGTGCTGCGACGCCAGGGTCTGATGCGGGGCCTGTGGTGTCTCGATCCGAACGAGGGCCTCAGCCCAGGCCAGAAGGAGGAGATCGACCGCGTCACGCGCGAGCACGCCGACCTCAGCGACGATGCCTTCGTCGCCGCGAACTTGAACAAATGGCTGGCATGAGCTCAGACCCATTCATCAGCCTGCAAGGCGTCCGCAAGCTCTACCGTAGCGGCGGCGCGGAGTTTCTCGCCGTGTCCGACGTTACCATGGATGTGGCTGAAGGTGAGCTGGTCTCGTTGGTCGGCCCGTCCGGCTGCGGCAAGACCACGGTGATGAAGATCCTGGCCGGCCTGCACGACGCCGATGGCGGCACGGTGAGGATCGGCAATGCCAAAAGCCCGTTCGATCCGACCCGCGACATCGGCATGGTGTTCCAGCAGGCGTTGCTCCTGAAGTGGCGAACCATCCTGGACAACGTGCTGCTGCCGGCCGAGATCGTCGGCCTGCCGATGAAGGCCGCGCGCGAGCGGGCGCGCGATCTGCTCAATCTGGTTGGCCTTGCCGGCTACGAGCAGAAATATCCGCAGCAGCTCTCCGGCGGCATGCAGCAGCGCACCGCGATCGCGCGCGCCTTCATCCACGATCCAAAGCTGATCCTGATGGACGAGCCGTTCGGCGCACTGGATGCGTTGACGCGCGAGCAGATGAATCTGGAGATGCTGCGGATCTGGCGCGAGAGCGGCAAGACCATCATCTTCGTCACGCATTCGATCCAGGAAGCCGTCTTCCTGTCCTCGCATTGCGCGGTGCTGACCGCGGGACCTGCGAAGATGGCCGACTATTTCGCGATCGACCTGCCCTTCCCGCGCGACCTGCCGCTGAAGACGACGGACGCGTTCGGAGCGTATGCAAGGCGGATATATGCGAAGCTGGGATTGGGCGCGGCGTAGTTCACCACACGATCAGTCCCGTAGGGTGGGCAAAGCGCAAGCGTGCCCACCATTGCACGTGACGCAAAGAACGTGGGCACGGCAAGGGCGCCTTTGCCCACCCTACGAGAGCCGGGCGCGGCGTAAACACCGCGCCCTCTTCTTGCAATCAGGCCTTGTTGCGCATCTTGCTGAGCAGATAGTTGTCGTAAAAATTCTCCGCGATCTGCGTGTAGAACAAGAGCTCCTTCATATAGGCGTCGTGGCTCTCCTTGGTCCGCTTGAACAGGTCGCTTTTGGCGGCGAGCTCGTTCAGATGGTCCTGGTTCGCGTTGTAGCAGGCCTCCAACACCGGTTGCGGAAATGCCTTCAGCTCCGCACCATTGGCGATCAGCCGCTTCAGCGCCGCCGGATTCACGCTGTCGTATTTTTCCAGCATCCAGGCGCCGGCCGCCGAGCCCGCCTGGTTGACGATCGCCTGATATTGCTTCGGCAGCGAAGCCCATTTCTCGTCGTTGACGATCATGTGCAGCATGGCGCCGCCCTCCCACCAGCCAGGGAAGTAGTAGTACTTGGCGACCTTCTGGAAGCCGAGCTTCTCGTCGTCATAGGGACCGACGAACTCGGCCGCATCGATCGTGCCTTTCTCGAGGGCCGGATACACGTCACCTCCGGCGATCTGCTGCGGAACGACGCCGAGCCTTGCCAGCACGTGGCCGCCCATGCCTGCGATGCGGAATTTGAGACCCTTGAGGTCGTCGACGGTCTTGATCTCCTTGCGGAACCAGCCGCCCATCTGGGTGCCAGAATTGCCGCAGAGGATGGCATGGGCCTTGAAAGGCCTGAGCGCCTCATTGGTGAGATCAGCGCCGCCGCCGAAATGCCACCAGGATTCCTGATGGCGATGGTTCATGCCGAACGGCGCGCCGGTGGCATAGGCCAGCGCCGGCTCCTTGCCGATGTAGAAATAGAGCGGCGTCTGCGCCATCTCCACCGATGCGGTGCTGACGGCATCGAGCGCCTGCAGGCCGGGCACGAGCTCGCCGGCGGCAAAGGTCTGGATCTGGAATTTGTTGTCGGTGGCCTCAGCGACGTATTTCGCAAAGGTCTGCGCCGTGCCGTAGATGGTGTCGAGCGACTTCGGGAAGCTCGAGGTCAGGCGCCATTTGATCTCGGGCGCACTCTGCGCGATCGCAGGTGCAGCGACCAGCGTCGCAGCGCCGGCGACTGCGCCGCCCCTAAGGAATGTACGGCGTTTCATGATGGGTCTCTCCCTTGAAGCAAGTTTCAAACGTATGGGCTTTACGGCGACGGTCTTCGCGGACCGTTTGCCCGTTCCTTCAGCGGAGTTCAAGATGCGCGCGGAACGGCCGTAGCCCGGATTACGCTTGCGCTCCATCCAGGCTGCAAGGCCCCTGCTTCAAAGCAGCTTCGCGCTGACGAACAGCGCGCGCACCGCGTTGGTCGCCTGCACCGCCAGCATGGCGTTATCGGCGGCACCTTCCAGAGCCGCGACGGCGTCCTCGTGCAGGGAGCGAAATTCCATCCACTCGACCGACTTGAAATTGGTGAGGAATTGATAGGCTTGACCGACGGTCGCGATCGCCAACGTGTCACCGTTCAGCTTGATCTTGAACGTCGTGCGCAGCGGAGTTTCGGAACTTGATGGATCACTCATGAGCTGCTTCTGGACGAGGACGGTTTAACGAAGGGGAAACGGCAGCCCCCCGCCGTCGCAGGCGAATATCAGGAATCGGTGCTCGCGCGCTGCGAAGCGGTCGCCGCCCCGCGCAGGTTCGGCACCACGACCAGGCGGTTGAACTCGCCATTGTCGTAGGCCTTGAGGAAGCGGTCATAATCCTTGATCGAGACGCAGCCGTTGGAATCGCCGCGCGGCCCGAGCAAGTAGTTGTGGGTGAGCAGACCGACGCGGCCAAGCGCGCTGGTGCCGTCGACCGGAGTCATGCGCAGCGCCCGGACACCGTGGAACAGCTTTTCGCGCGGCTTCAAATCATAGGTCGCCGGCGGCGTCGCGCCGACCATCCGCCGGTCGACGTGATCGGGGTCGTCCATCAGCGCGCCCAGGCCGGAATGGGCTTCCAGCGCCACGCCGTTCGGCAGGTAGACCGCCTTGGCCGAGATGTCATAGACCGCGGTGCGCGAATCGTAGCCGAGGGCGGCAAGATCCGGCGCCTTGCTGAACAGGCCGTCGCCGGGCGTCAGCGAGGCCAGCTTGATCTTGTCCGTGAATTTCTCGAAGAAATTGCGGTTGTCGACCCTGGGGCTGGTCTCCGCATAGGATTGGCTGGAGGCGATCTGGGCGGAGAAGTCCGCCTGGACCGGACGCGAGCGCGGCATCGGAATGGCGTCGGCGCGGTGCTGCGAGGGTCTCGCCTCCTCGGCCGCGGAGCCGTCGTCCTCGGTCAGGATCGAGCGCCAGTCGTCGCCCTGGAGCCTCTGGGCGAGCATCGCCTTGGCGTCCCTCAGCTTGAGCTGGACCGCATTCACGGCGGAGCGCTCCAGCGCCCGCAGGCCGAGCTCGCGGGTCGGCGGGCTGCCGGAGGCCGACGCGAAACGGTCCTCGAATGAAGGGGCCTTCGCCGGCGGCAAGGCGGCGGAGACCAGCGGAGTCGAATCGCCCATATCCGCGACCCACGCGGCAGCGCCCAGCGCCAGCGCGATCGCTGCCAGAGACAGCATAACCGTCTCGGCGCGCCCGACACGGCGGCGCGACAACAGCCTCTCGGCATGTGCAGCGTCGGAAACCATCAGATCCCCAAATCGACCCCCGGGGGTATCCACCCCCACCCGGAGACTCTATACCAGCTACCACATTGGGAGCCAAAAGTTAGGCATAATCGCGGCCGGCAAGCCCTCCTAAGGTATCCAATGACCGATCCATTCGATCTCAACCGCTTTGTCCGGGCCCAGGACCCGGTCTATCGCGACGTCCAGGGCGAGCTGGCCCGGGGCCGGAAGCAGACTCACTGGATGTGGTTCATCTTCCCGCAGGTCGCAGGCCTCGGCTTCAGCGCCATGTCGCAGCGCTACGCCATCGGCTCCCGCGCGGAGGCCGAAGCTTACCTCGCCCACCCCACCCTCGGGGGGCGCCTGATCGAATGCACGCGACTCGTGCTCGCAGTCGAGGGCCGGACCATCAACGCGATCCTCGGCGCGCCGGATGACGCGAAATTCCGCTCGTCGATGACGCTGTTCGGCGCGGTGTCCAATGAGCCCTTCGATCAGGCGATTGCCCGATATTTCGCGGGCGAACGCGACGGCGCCACGCTCGAGCTCCTGTCGAAGCTCGACCGGCGGGCGTAGCGGTTCAGCGTCCCTGGAAGACGGCCGCGCGCCGCTCGATGAAAGACTGAATGCCTTCCTTCGCATCCGCGGTGCCGAGCACGCGGCCGCGAATTTGGGGGATGTAGGCGATCGCCGCCGCCTCGCCGCTCTCGACATATTTGGCTGCCGCTTCCTTGGTGACCTGGATGCCGAGCGGCGCATTGCGCGCGATGATGGCAGCGAGCGCCATTGCCCGCCCCACCTGCTCTCCCGGCGGCACGACCTCCTGGACGAGACCGATCGCGTGGGCGCGCTCGGCCGAGAACTCGTCGCACAGAAACAGGTGATACATCGCATCGCCCCAGCCGGCGCGCGAGAGAAAGCGGAAATGCGCGCCGCCGAGAGGCGCGATGCCGCGCTTGGCTTCCATCTGGCAGAAGTGCGCATCCGCGGCCGCCACCACGATGTCTCCGGCGAGCATCAGCTCGATGCCGATGGTGAACACGATGCCCTGCACCGCGGTGACGACTGGCTTGCGGCAGCGCTTGGCAAGTCTGAACGGATCGACATTGCCCTCCTTGATGTTGCGCTTCTCGGCGGAAGGCCCGAAGAATTTCGGCATGTCGAGACCGGCGGTGAAATCACTGCCCTCGGCGCAGATCACGCCGACGCGGTAGATCTCGTTATCGTGCAACTCGGTCAAAGCATCGGACAATTGCTCCATCATCAGTGGCGTGAACGCGTTCTTCTTCGCGGAATTGTCGATGACGATCTTGAGCACCTGGCCGTGCACTTCGGTGCGGATGTGTCCCTCGCTCATGCGCTTCTCTCCGGATGGGTTGGTGTTTGGAACAAGTCAGGCCGGCCGCAGAATCGCAGCCCGAATTGCGCTGATCCGCTGAGGCGTGAACACGCCGGAGTCCAGGAGCTGAAGAATGGAGAGCACGCCGCCCCGCGATCCCCAGCTTCCCTCCTCGATGATCTCGAAATTGACCCACCAGGTCGGTGCCGGCGCCTGCATTCCACAGGCCTCCGCGAGCCGGGCGAGTACGTTGCGGATCACCTCGGCCCGCACCTCCGCTGGCCAGGCTGCGTTCATCACCGCGATGTTGATCGTCATGATGTCGCGAGGATCGTCCTGATCGGACAGAAGCCGCCCGCCAATTGCCATGCAATCAGCCGGCAGGTCGTGGAAATGGACCTGAAAGCCCATTCGCGCGGCCGGCATGTGCTGGCCAACTTCCGGTTCGAGCACGGCGTCGGTCAGGCTTTCCGCGAGACGGCGGCGCTGCGCCAGGCTGAGCCGGCCGGCGGGCGCGGTCACGGTGACGATGGTCAAACGACATCCCCTTTCCACGATTATGACAATCGTCATATCCCAGCACCACTTGCCTATGTCAAGTGTCATAGTCTAGATGGGAAGCCACATGCGGGACTTCAGATGACTTCCAGCACACGCGACAAGATGATTGCCGGCGCCGCCGAACTGATGAGCCGGCGCGGCGTCAACGCCACCAGCATGCGCGACGTCGTGCGCCATACGGCAACGCCACGCGGCTCGATCAGTCACCACTTTCCGGACGGCAAGCGGCAGTTGATTGCCGCGGCGGTGGCGTTTGCCGGCAAGCAGGTTTCCATTCCCCTGGAGAAAGCCATGAACGACCGCGGTGTCATCGGCGGCCTCAAAGCTTTCGTCGCATCATGGCGCCGCCAGCTGGAAGCGACCGGCTTCGAGGCCGGTTGCCCGGTGCTCGCCGTCGCCGTCGATCGCTATGTTGGTGAGGCGTCGGACGAGGACGGCGAGACCGCGCAGCAGCATCTGCTCGATCTCGCCGACGGCGTGTTCGCCGATTGGCGACAGATCATGCGCGCCGCCTTGCTGCGCGAAGGGCTGACCGCGCATCGCGCAGAGCGGCTTGCAACGCTCGTCGTCGCCTCGATCGAAGGCACGGTTGCGATGTGCCGCGCCAGCCGTAGCGCGAACGCGCTCGATCAGGTCGAAGAGGAGCTGCAGATGGTGCTGACCGCCGCCCTGACCCAAACAACCAAATAGATTGGATACGCAGCGATGGATTTGTCACGACAACGCGAACTCGCCCGTCAGCTCGCCACTTTGCGCCGCGAAGGCAGGCAACAAAGCGGCCTCGACGAGCGGTTGGTGCCACCGGACGCCGACACGGCGTACCGCGTGGCGCAGATGGTGGAGGAGGAACTGGGCTGGGAGGTCGTTGGCTGGAAGATCGCGGGCATGAAGCCGGGGCTCCAGCGCCAGCTTCGCATCTCATCCCCGATCTACGGGCGAGTGTTCGCGCCCCTGGTCAAGGCCTCGCCTGCAAACGTCGAGCACGCCCGGCAATGCAGCCCAATTCCAGAAGTCGAATACCAGGCTCGCCTCGGCGCCGACCTGCTTCCGCGCGCGAAGCCCTACACGGTGGAAGAGGTCGGCGATGCCGTTGCTTCGCTGCATCCCGGCCTCGAGCTCGCCGAATGTCGCTTCGTTCACGATGCGGCGTTTCCACCGATGCCCGCGATCGTGGCCGACGGCTCTGGATCGGGAACGATCGTCCTTGGAGAGTCCATTGCCGACTGGCGCAGCCGCGACATTGCGAATCAGGACGTTGTTCTGAATTGCAACGGCGCCGAGAGACGCCGCGGCACCGCGGCGGAAGCGATCGACCATCCTCTGGTGCCGCTCGCCTGGCTCGCCAACGAGCTGTCGCGGACCGGCATCGGCCTCAAGGCGGGTCAGACCGTCAGCACGGGCACGCTGACCGGCATGCTGAGGCCGAAGGCAGGCGAAACCTACGTCGCCGATTTTGGTCCGCTGGGAACAGTAAGCGCGACCTACAGCTGAGGCGGGGGTCCGGCGGCACAGAGCGTAAACCCGCGATTAACATCAGCTGCCTATTGTTCGGGCAAAATAATTCTCCCCGCGCCAATTGCCGGACTGCGCCCATGAAAATCGGTACGCTCCTGACCACCGCCATCGCCTCACTCTCGACCGTGGGCGGCGGCCTCGCGGTCTACGTTGCGGTGACGAAGTACCAGACGATGGAGCGCATCACCGAGGCGCAAGGCCGGCTTGCGATCGTCCGCGCCGTCAGCGACATCCCGCGTTATCTCAATCCCGAACGCGGCTTTTCCACCAACATCCTCTACGGGCCTGCGACGATCGATCCCGCGCTGCTTGCCGAGCAGGACAAGCTGCGCAAGCAGACCGACGGCGCCCGCGACAAGATGAATGCGCTGCGCAAGGAACTGCCCGGCTCGTTCGACGACGGCACCACCATCGGCAGCAACATCGACGGGCTCAATGCGAAGTTCACGGCACTGCGCGACGCGATCGACAAGGCGCTGGCCGGGCCGGCCGAGGCACGCAAGGACGCGGCCAAGAAGATCGTTGCGGACAACGCCGTGCTCAACAGCGGCGTGACCGCGCTGCTCAACGAGCAGGTCCGCCGCATGGCGATCCTGAACGGCGACGCCTACCGGCAGGCCAGCTACGCCAACACCGCCATGACATTGCGCGACGTCGGCGGCTTCAACTCCAGCCTGCACAAGAATCTCGTCGGAGGGAAGAAACCGGCGACCGACGGCGAGAAGGCCGACATCGGCCGCTCGCAGGGTCGCAACGATCAGCTCGTGATGGCGCTGCTGGAATTGCGCGGCAATCCGGCGACGCCGGCCAACGTCGCCGCGGCGCTGGAGAAGTTCAATTCGGTCTATGTCGAGGAGTTCGGCCGCGAGCTCAAGCTGGTGAAGGACGGCGCTGTCACCGGCAAGTACGAGCACGACGTGGACACCTATTACGCCGCCACGCAGCGCGGCCTCGGCACCATCATCGAGGTCCGCAACGCCTTCTACGACAATGCCGAGCAGATCCTCGCCGGGGCTTCCTCGGCCGCACGCTCCAGCTTCACGGTCGCGCTCGCCGGCCTTCTCGCCGTGCTGATCGCGAGCGTCGGCCTCATCGTGATGGTTCGCCGCCGCGTCTGCGCGCCGATCGTGACCCTGACGACGCGGATGTCACGGCTCGCCGATGGCGAGGTCGCGGAAAGCATTCCCGGCGCCGAGCGTTCCGACGAGATCGGGGCGATGGCCGCGGCGGTTCAGGTGTTCAAGGACAACATGATCCGAGCCGACCGGCTCGCCGCGGAGAAGCAGGCCGAGAATGACGGCAAGATGCGCCGCGCACAGGCGCTCGACGATCTCACCCGCGCCTTCGAGGCCAAGGTCACGGAGCTGGTCGGCGGCCTGTCCCGGGCCTCCGCCACCATGGAAAGCACCGCGCAGTCGATGACCTCGACGGCGGCGCAGACCAACAGCCAGGCCGCGGTGGTCGCCACCGCCTCCGAACAGACCTCGACCAACGTACAGACCGTCGCCAGCGCCACGGAAGAGCTGACCTCCTCGATCGCGGAGATCGGCCGTCAAGTCGCCCAAAGCACCGAGATTGCGACCCGCGCCGTCGACAACGCCCGCCGCACCGGCGACACCGCCCGCGCACTCGCCGAGGGCGCCCAGAAGATCGGCGACGTCGTCACGCTGATCCAGAGCATCGCCGAGCAGACCAACCTGCTCGCCCTGAACGCGACCATTGAGGCCGCCCGTGCCGGCGACGCCGGCCGCGGCTTTGCCGTGGTCGCCTCCGAAGTGAAATCGCTGGCCGGCCAGACCGCCAAGGCCACCACCGAGATCTCCGAACAGATCACCGCGATCCAGACCGCGAGCGACGAGACCGTGGCCGCGATCCGCAACGTCGCCGATGTCATCGCCGAGATCGACCAGATCGGCACCGCGATTGCCGCCGCGATCGAGGAACAGGGATCGGCCACCAAGGAGATCGCCCGCAGCGTCCAGGAGGCCGCCCGCGGCACCCAGGAGGTGAACAGCAACATCTCCGGCGTGCAGCGCGCCGCCGACGACACGGGAGCCGCCGCGAGGGAGGTGCTGGGCGCCGCCGAGCAGCTCTCGATGCAGTCACGAGATCTTGCCGGACAGTTCGACCGCTTCCTCGGCGAGGTCAGGGCGGCGTAAGAACAACACGCGCGTCAATGAACGATCCGCCGCGGGGCTCCTTGCACCTCTCCCGTAGGCAGAGGTCGGAGCGCATCGAAGATGCGATCCGGGTGAGGCGTTACAGTGTCACTGTACGCTGTGGCCCCTCACCCGGATTGCTCAGGCGCGCAATTGCGCGCCATGGCAATCCGGCCTCTCCCCGCTGGGGTGAGGTGATACGGAGCGCGTCTCAATAAGGCGGCGCCTTGCGCGCCCGCTGTGCTTTCGCCGCCTCGATCCACCACAGCAAATCGTCTGCAAAGCGTGGGAACGAGCGCTCCAGCGCCTTGCCGCCCTCGCCGATCGGCTCGCCGTCGGCCGACAGTGTCTGCGCGATCGGACCGACACCGATGGTGCTCGACACCACCACCATGCCCATCTCCGACAGCGTGCCGTGCCAGGCCGTCGCGGCGCGCGCGCCGGACAGACGGCCGGCCGAATAGCTCGCGATCGCGGCCGGACGCCAGAACCACTCTTCGAGGAAATGGTCGGTGAGGTTCTTCAGGCCGGGCTGGATGCCCCAATTGTACTCGCCGGTGACGAAGACGAATCCGTCGGCGTCGCGGATCTGCCCGGCCAGCTTCTCCAGCTCAGTGGGCGCCGAGCCCTTGGGATATTCCTTGTACATGCGGTCGAGCATCGGCAGGCCGATCGCCTTGGCGTCGATGAATTCGACCTCCTCGCCGCGACCCTGCAGCCGATTGATGACGAAATTCGCAAGGCGGATGCCCATGCGGTCGGAACGGTAGGAACCGTAGAAGACGAGAATGCGATTGCTCATGTCTGGACGGTAGCACGAAACCGGCGTCCGGCCCTACTCGATTTGTCGCACTATCGTCCGCGACCGCGGCCCAGTGTTTGTGACGGCGTCTCGCCGAACTGGTCGCGGTAGCTTCTGGAGAAATCGCTGAGATGCCAGAAGCCATACGCCAGCGCGACCGCCTTGACGCTATCGGCCCCGGCAAGAAGTCGCCTGCGCACCAGCCACAGCCGGCGCAGACGCAAATAGCGGTGCAGGCTCATGCCGCGATAGCGGCGGACGACGTCGTGCATGGTGCGAACGGACAGGCCGAGCCTGCGCGCGATCTCATCGCTGTAAATCGGCTGCGACAAGTCGTCAGAGAGCAGCGCGCGGATATCCTGGAATACCCTGAAATTCCGTCCGTCGTTGGGGCCCAGGGTCCAGCGGGCCGAAACGACGCTTTCGAAAGCCTCGTCGACGGCTCCGAGCAGGGACTCCTTCATCGCCGCGCCCTTCAATAGGAGCTCCGGTGCCTCGACGGCGCCGGACGCCTCGGCCAGCACCTGGCGAACCACGCTGCGCAGCCGGTGCAGGCCGGCCGCGGAGATCTCAAAAATCTTGAAGCTTGAGAGCGTGTGCGGCCAGCCTCGATCCCCCACCTCCGGCCTGAAAACCACTGAGGCGATCTGCCTCTGCACCTCCTCAATGGTGGTGTAGGCCGCGCCGCTGCTGCCAATGACCACGACCGGTCGCGCACGTTGCGAGCCGTTGAAGCGAATGGGTACGTTGAGGTCGTCCATCGTGAAGCCGATCGCCGTGCAATTCTCCACGAGCTGCGCGTCAACCACCCGCGGAAACGTGCGCGTCAAATTCACGTCGCAGCCGGGCAACGACAGGATTGTCTGCTCGGCCGAAATCTTTCGTACGAACGGCGTGAATTCGAAATTCAGCCCGCGTATGGCGCTTCGAAATTCGTCGACGTCTGAAAAGCGAAATGTTTTGAGTGCCGACCTGGGCACATCATCAATGCTGTTCATGGCAATAAGAAACGCGGCGTCATGCTTGACGTGCGTCCGGCCGCGTGCCGCCCCCCTTCGGTTTTTGCGTTGCAGCGAAACAATCAACTGTCCTGGTCAATTGGAGACGGGTCCAATTGAGCAGACAGGCCGGGAGGTTCATGTCCCGCCAAATTTCGATAACAGTTCCCGAAATTCGGCGGTGCATTAATACCCCGGCATTTAATTATCAAAATTAAAAATTAACGGATTTAAGGCGCAATAACGGACGTTGTACAGTCAAATTTTTTCAATTCAGGCTCCTGCCATGATGGCAAATTCGCCTGCCGATATTCTGGTCGAGTTGGAAGACGCGGTCGCAACGTGTCCGCTGGACCGCTGCACTCGCATCCTCTCCGGCATCTCGCAGCTGCTCACCGATAGCCGCGACCGGCCTCAGGAATTACTCGCCAATGTGACCGACGGCGTTCTGCTGCGATTGACAGAGCGGGTTGAGGCCAGTGCGCTGATCGATCTCAGCGCGGCGCTCGCGGAGCTCAAAGTGGCTCCGCCGAAGACCCTGCGACGTCTCGCCTCGCACCACGATCCGGAGGTCGCGTGCCCGATCTTGCTCAGGTCGCGGTCGCTGTCGGCGGCCGATCTCAAGGCGATCGCGGCCGCGAGCGGCGAACGGCAGCAATGTGCGATCGCCGCCCGCGCGCCTATCGATCCAACGGTGATCGAGACGCTGATCAAGGGCGGCGCCCGCAGCGTTTGCATTGCGCTGATCGGTAACACAGAGGCACGATTCTCCGATGCCGCTTACGTTGCGCTCGTTGCGAGATGCCTGACGGATGATGAGCTCACGAAGGCGCTCGCGCTCAGGCCGGACACGCCCGACGCAGTCATGCGGGAGTTGCTGTCGGCGTCGGCAGCTGCGAAATCCGGCATAGCGCCGAAGGCCGCCGTCTCGCCTCAAGCGGCAACGGCCGCGCCAATCGTTCCCAAGCTGCCCTGCGCGGCCGCCTATGCAAGCGCGCGCCCGGAGATCGTCGCGCTCAGCCGCATCGGCAAGCTCAACGATTCCACGGTGAACCGCTTCGCCATCCGCGGCGAGACCGCCAACCTCGTTACGGCGCTATCGGTGCTTTCGGGGGCCCCCATCGAGATCGTCGAGCATGTCATGACCGACGACGATTGCGAGGCGCTGGTCATGGCCTGCCGTGCCTCGCGGCTGAACTGGCAGACCACGTTGGCCATCCTGAGCAACCGCCGCGGCACCAGGCTTTCCTTCGCCGAGCGCGAACGCGCGCAGCACATTTTCGAGACGCTGCTTCTGTCGACCAGCCAGTGGACGGTGCGATGGGGCGAAATTGCCGCAAACGCCAACGAGAGCAGTCGGGGAAATCGCGGCGCACAGATGGGGGTTAGCCGATGAGATTCGACGGTCGCAAAGCCGCTCGCGTGAAGATGGATCACAGGCAGCCGGTCAACCTCATGGGTTCGGACGGCACCTGGCGACGCAGTTGCGTCCTGCTGGACGTGTCGCAAAGCGGCGCCAAGATCGAGGTCGAGGGCACGCTCGACGTGCTCCAGGCCAAGGAGTTCTTCATGCTGCTGTCGTCGACTGGCCTCGCCTACCGGCGCTGCGAACTGGTCTGGATCGACGGCACCACGGCTGGCGTCCATTTCGTTACCGTTGACGGCAAGAAGAAACCTGCAGGCCCAACAGCGTCTGCGCAGAACGCGGTTCAGAGCAAGTAGATCCGAACGCTCCACCCAGTGTTTCGAGTGAGACCGTGCAGCACGCGCCAACCAGATCCGGCCTCGTCAATTGTAGCGGCGGCATCCGAGAGGCAGGGACGGTTCGTCCCTTGCTGCATGTGCTGGCCGACACGTCCGACAAGCTCTCAGGCGTCTGCTCGATCCTCGAGGAAAAATTCACCGTTGCGGGCGAGCGACTCGACGCCGATTCCAAGCTGTCGCAGACGCCGGCCGCCATCGTCATCCGCGCGGAGCTGCGCGACGTCGATAATATCGCCGCCATCAAGAAGCGGGCCGGCAAGCTGGCGAAGGCCAGGAAGCGCATCTTCCTGCTCGAGCACACCTCCCACGTCTGCATTTCGCAAGCCTACGCGCTCGGGGCGACGCTGGTCCTTCCCAGCACGGTTGGCCGGACCAAACTGCTGGCGGCGTTGACCGATCCGGCCGACGGGGCGTCCGCTTCGTCAGGCGACATGACGCAACCGGACAACGCCGTCGAGACCGCGGCAACCGTTACCGCATCGATGTTCACGGCTGTGACCCTGGGCCAACCGCTTGACGTAAACGGCGCCAAGGAAGCCGGCCGCCAGATTGCCGACCGCATCGCCCAGCATGGCCTGACGGAGTGGCTCATGACGGTGCGGCGCCATCACGAAGGAACCTATCAGCATTGCCTCCTCGTGACCGGCATTACCATCGACTTCGGACTGAGCCTTGGCGTCGGCAGGGCCGACCTGGAACGTCTCTACTCGGCTGCCATGTTCCACGACATCGGCAAGGCGCGGATTCCGCTCCCCATTCTCGACAAGCCGGGCCGTCTTGATGCCGCGGAACGCGCGCTGATCGAAACGCATCCCGCCGCCGGCCACGCGTTTCTCAAGGACCATGACGGGATCTCGCCGGAGATACTCGATGCCGTACGCCATCATCACGAGTACCTCGACGGGAGCGGCTATCCCGATGCGCTCTGCGGCGAGAGCATCGGCGACATCGTACGGATTCTAACGATCTCGGACATTTTTGCGGCGCTGATCGAGCACCGGCACTACAAGCCCACCATGCCGCGCGCGGAGGCCTACAACGTTCTGTGCGGGATGAACGGGAAGCTGGAAAAGGCGCTGGTCCACTCGTTCAAACAGGTCGCGCTCACGCGGTGAGCGCGGCAGACGGGTCTCGAACGCGGCCTAATGAGTCGCGCGATAGCTGGCGCGGCGCGGGATCGACCGGCAGGCCAGCCCCTCGGCGAGCAGCTTCATGTCCTCGTGACGGCCGCTGCGAATCAGCCGGCCGAACTCTTCGGGTGTGAAAGGAAGACTTGGATCATCATCGATCTTGTGCCGCGGTCGCGGACCGAACAACCGCAGAACCAGGCTAGCCAGCCGCCGCATGTCAATTCCCTCGCGCCAGCAACAAACCTCTCAGTCCGCATATTGTTCCTCCCGCAACTTCGAGATTGCAAGAGGCCGCACGCGACACCGCACCAAAAATTTCCGCCAGAGAATAATCTCCTCTTCCGCGTGCTAATCGGCAAAACCCACGTAACGCACGAACTCGTCGTTGTGCTCGCGGTCCGAGCGAACCGCGTTCGCGGCAAAGCTGTCGTCGGGATAGCCCATCGCGACGCAGGTCATGATGACTTCGTCCTCCGGAATCCTGGCGACCTCGCGCACGATGTCGGAGCGCATGATGCCTTGCCCGTTGATGACAGAGCCGAGACCGCGATCCCACGCCGCGAGCACGATGCCGTAGCAGAGCGCGCCGAGATCGAAATGGCAGACCGCGCCCGGATCGAGCACGCGGTCATAGGTCAAGACCAACGAGACCGGCGCGTCGAACTGGCGGAAGCCGCGCAGCACCCAGTCCTGCCGCATCGGCTTGTCGTCACGCGCGATTCCCATCGCGCCGAACAGCTTCTTGGCGATGTCGACCTGCCGCGTGCGGTGCACGCCCTGGTACTCGCCATGGCTGATGATGTCGCGCTTGACCCTGGCGCCGCCGGCCATCTCCTCCATGTTGCGGCGGCGCACCTCCTCCAGCGGATGACCTGTGAGCACGTGGACATGCCAGGGCTGGGTGTTCATCGACGATGGCGCGCGCTTGGCACACTCGATGATCGCCTCGATCACCGCGCGCGGCACCGGCTCGTTCCTGAAGCCGCGCACGCTGCGGCGCGACTGGACCAGCGTTTCGAATTCCACCTCTTGAACCTCCCTGCCCGTTATCCGGCTGCATCACGGCACGACGCCGTTGCCGATACGGCGCGCAAAACCTATGCTAACGGCCAAGCAAGACCAAGAACCCCGTGAGGAAACCCCATGGCCGCACCGCTCGATCCCGTCATCGCCCAGATCATTCCGCTCATGCCGATGCGCGATCCCGCGGTCATGACGCCACAGAGCGCCCGCGATTCCTTGCGCGCACTGGCTGCCTCGCGCGCCGCCATTCCGCCGCCGCCTGTCGATAGTGTCGAGGATATCAAGGTGAAAGGCGGCGCCGGTCCGCTCGACGCACGGGTGTACCGGGCCGGCACCACGCCGGCAGCGACCGTGGTGTTCTTCCACGGCGGCGGCTGGGTAGCGGGCGATCTCGAAACCCACGACCGGCAGGCGCGCAACCTTGCGATCGAGACCGGCGCGGTCATCGTCTCCGTCGACTATCGCCGCCCGCCCGAGACGCGCTTCCCCGGCGCCTTCGACGACGCCTTCGCCGCAGTGCGTGACATCTTCGACCGCGTCGCGGAATTTGGCGGCGATGCAAAACGCCTCGGCGTTGCCGGCGACAGCGCTGGCGGCAATCTTGCGGCGACCACAGCGATCGCCTGCCGCGATGACGGCATCAAGCTCGCCGCGCAATTGCTGGTCTATCCCGTGACCGACGTGCTCGGCGCCTACGCCGATGCGCGCGAGAACGCGCGCTATCCCTCGCGCGCCGAGAATGCCGAGGGCTACTTCCTCACGCGCGCGACGATGGAATGGTTCTGCGGCCACTATCTCGCCGATTCAAGCCACGCCGCAGACTGGCGCGTGTCGCCGCTGCGGGCCGCCTCACTGGCGGGCGTTGCGCCGGCGGTCGTGACCACCGCCTGGTTCGATCCCCTACGCGACGAGGGCGCGGCCTATGCGCGGGCGCTGGAGGCCGCCGGCGTGCGCGTCAAGCACCATGAGGGCCCCGGCCTGATCCATGGCTATTTCGGCATGGGCGACGCCTCGGACGTCGCGCGCGCCGAAGCGCAGCGCGCGCGGGCCGACTTCAAGGCGTTGCTGATGCGGGGCGTATAGCCCCTAGCTGCCCCGCGCCCGCTGCGCGTCGGTATGCCCCCAGCTTTCGTCCCAATCCTGACCCGAGGCGTCGACCACGCGGCCATCGGCTTCGAAGAACTTGTTCGGCACCTGGAAGATCGCCAGGATCAAGGCGCCCTCCGGACACCAGGCGGCGTGCCGGCTGCCCGCCTCGCGCCAGATGAATTCGCCGGCCTTGCAGGCGATGCCCTTGGCCGGGCCCTCCTTGTCGACGAGCGCGCCTTCGATGACATAGCTCTGCTCGATGCCGACATGCTCGTGATCGGGCAGCACCGAGCCCGGCGCAAAGCGCATCAAGGCGGTCATCAGACCGCTACTCCGATCGAACAGCAACGTCTTGGCCTCGCACCCTGGAAAGCGCGTCTTCTGCCAGTCCATGTTTTGCGGCTGAACCAGGTGAGAATGCCGACCGGCTGATTGTTCGCCCTTCGGGATCGTGGCGTCCATCACGATACTCCCTTCATCTTGACCGAGCCGAAGCTAGCAGGATTGTCCGGCCGGGTCAGCGAGCGGTGCAACAGACGGGGACATTTGCCGATCGCGCTTGAAAAATCGGCAAGCGGACGGACGACGGCGCCGATCTTGCTTGATTGCGCCACGATTCCCGGATCCAATCCGGCCGCTATTTCTGGTTTAGGGAGACACCCATGATGAAGCGGATTTTCCTCGCAGCGATCGTTGCCGCCTTTGCAGCGGGCTCGGCCTTCGCGCAAGAAACCTGCGAGAGCAAGGCCGTCGGCAAGGACGGCAAGCCGCTGGCCGGCGCCGCCAAGACCTCGTTCCTGAAGAAGTGCAAGGCGGATGCCTGCGCACCCAAGGCCGTCGGCTCCGACGGCAAGCCCCTCGCCGGCGCCGCCAAGAACAGCTTTATGAAGAAGTGCGAGACCAGCGCGTAAGGGGCTGCGTTGCAAGAAGCTCGTGCCCCGGACGCAGCGCAGCGCTCTTCAGCGATGCGCTGCAGAGCCGGGGCCCAGGGCCCATGCCTCCACGTCCAGAAGTGGGTCCCGGCGCAGCGGCGCGTCACTGCGTGCCGCACAGCATCCGGGACATGAGATGTACCGATCTGGCCCTCGCTAGAGCGCCGCGTAATGCAGCCACCGCCCGCCACTATGATCGCAACCCCGGCGCCTCCTGCCCGGTGCGCGCGACATATTCCGTGTAACCGCCGCCGTACTGTTGGATGCCCTCGGGCGTCAGCTCCAGCACGCGATTGGACAGGACGCTGAGAAAATGCCGATCGTGCGAGACGAACAGCATGGTGCCCTCGAAATCCGACAGCGCGGTGATCAGCATCTCCTTGGTGGCGAGGTCGAGATGGTTGGTCGGCTCGTCCAGCACCAGGAAGTTCGGCGGATCGAACAGCATCTTGGCCATGACGAGCCGCGCCTTCTCGCCGCCCGAGAGCACGCGGCAGCGCTTCTCGACGTCGTCGCCGGAGAAGCCGAAGCAGCCGGCGAGTGCGCGCAAGGAGCCCTGCCCTGCCGTCGGAAACGCGTCTTCCAGCGACTGGAACACGGTGCGCTCGCCGTCGAGCAGGTCCATCGCATGCTGGGCGAAATAGCCCATCTTGACGCTGCCCCCTAACGCCACCGTGCCCTCGTCGGGCTCGCTCGCGCCGGCGACGAGCTTGAGCAGCGTCGACTTGCCGGCGCCGTTGACGCCCATGACGCACCAGCGCTCCCTGCGGCGGATCATGAAATCGAGCCCGTCATAGATGCACTTGCTGCCATAGCCCTTGTGCACGTTCTTCAAGGCGACGACGTCCTCGCCCGAGCGCGGCGCCGGCTGGAAATCGAACGCGACGCTCTGGCGGCGGCGCGGCGGCTCGACCCGCTCGATCTTGTCGAGCTTCTTGACCCGGCTCTGCACCTGGGCCGCGTGCGAGGCGCGCGCCTTGAAGCGCTCGATGAACTTGATCTCCTTGGCGAGCATGGCCTGCTGCCGCTCGAACTGGGCCTGCTGCTGCTTCTCGTTCTGCGCCCGCTGCTGCTCGTAGAACTCGTAGTCGCCGGTGTAAGTCGTGAGCGAGCCGGAATCGATCTCGATCACCTTGGAGATCACGCGGTTGATGAACTCGCGGTCGTGCGAGGTCATCAGCAACGTGCCTTCGTAGTCGTGCAGGAATTTCTCCAGCCAGATCAGGCTTTCGAGATCGAGATGGTTGCTCGGCTCGTCCAGCAGCATGACGTCGGGACGCATCAGGAGAATACGCGCCAGCGCCACGCGCATCTTCCAGCCGCCGGAGAGTTTTCCGACGTCCCCGTCCATCATCTCCTGGCTGAAGCCAAGGCCCGCCAGCGCCTCGCGCGCGCGGCCGTCGAGCGCATAGCCGTCCAATTCCTCGAACCGGTGCTGCACCTCGCCGTAACGGGCGATGATCTCGTCCATCTGGTCGGCCTTGTCAGGATCGGCCATATCAGCCTCGAGCTCGCGCAGCTCGGCCGCAACCTCGCTGACGGGACCGGCACCATTCATCACCTCGGCCACGGCGCTGCGGCCAGACATCTCGCCGACGTCCTGGTTGAAATAACCGATGGTGATGCCGCGATCGGTCGAGACCTGGCCCTCGTCGGGCAGTTCCTCGCCGGCAATCATCCGGAACAGCGTGCTCTTGCCGGCCCCGTTCGGGCCGACAAGCCCGATCTTCTCGCCCTTGTTGAGGGCGGCGGAGGCTTCGATGAACAGGATCTGGTGGCCGGCTTGCTTGCTGACGTTGTCGAGGCGGATCATGGGGTCTTTTTGGGGGGATTTTTGCGCTGCAGCGTAATAGGCCATGCGGGGCGCGAGGGGAAGCCCGGCGGGACACGGATTCCGCGCCAGGCACACCAGCGTCCTTTGGATCGACGCTCCGAAGCGACGCTTCGCACCAGCTGGCCGTCTACTCTTACCTGCCCGGAGGCAATGCAAGGACCCTCTCAAGCAGGGCGGGATGGCCAAGAACGGCGCGCAACTCCGACTTGTCGAGCCAGGCAGCGGCGTCCTCCAAGGTTTCACATCCTCCGACTTTGACGGTTGCGGTGGCAAGAGGCACGTCGACAGGGCCAAACCTGCGCGGATTGGGAAGGGATAGCGAGCCCAGATGACCGCCCAGCAGCTCCGAATCCCGGCTGAGCTGGCGTAACGCTCCGGCGATTTCGGTGGGCTCGGATGCAGCGAGTTCATTTGCACGGAGCACCACGGCAGGCGGGGTGATGGTTTGCGGCGTAGCAAAGATTCCGGGGCGCCTCAGCCGCAAGGACGTTGCGATGCCCAAGGGAATTGAAAGCAGAAGGCCCAGCGCCACCGGCGACATCCAGGCCAGTAGAGGCAAGGAAACGGCATAGGCGCTGAGCGACAGGGCCAGCCCGCAGAGCGTGGGGCCGGCGAACTTGCTATAGATTTCGCCGAGAGCAAGCTCTCCATCGCGCCGGCGCTGCACTTGCCAGCCGGCGTCTAGGCCAACGAGAATCTCCACGACGGCCTTGCTCTGGAAGATCATCATGCAGGGAGCGATCAGTGCGGAGATGAGCGTCTCGCAAACGACCCCAACAAATGCGCGCGAGCTTCCTGCAAAGCCGCTCCGCTCTTCACGATTGCTGATCACCACCAGATAAGCCAGCAACTTCGGCAGGACGAGAAGCCCCATTGTGGCGGCGAAGACCCAGGCCGCAAGGACCGGGTCCTGTTGCGGCCAGGTCGGAAACAGACTGAACCCTTTCGGAAAGTATTCCGGTCGGATGAAGTGCGCTTGCAGTGAAATGAGCAGGCCGAGCACCAGGAACAGAAGCCACAGCGGCGCGGTCAGGTAGGAGCCGATCCCCGTCAGCAGATGCAGCCTTGATACCCAGTGCAGCCCGCGCGCGGGCAAGACGGCGAGATGCTGAAGGTTGCCCTGGCACCAGCGACGGTCCCTGCCCGCAAAATCCAGAATCGAGGGCGGGACTTCTTCAAAGCTGCCGCCAATGGCTGGTGCCATATGGATCGTCCAGCCTGCACGGCGCATCAATGCGGCCTCGACAAAATCATGGCTCAGAATGTGCCCACCGAATGGTTTGCGACCACGCAGCTCCGGCAGCCCGGCCTCCGCGGCGAAGGCCTGGACCCGGATGATGGCGTTGTGGCCCCAATAGTTGCTGTCGCCGCCGTGCCACCACGCATTCCCGGCTGCGATGATGGGACCGTACATACGTGCCGAGAACTGCTGCAGCCTGCTAAACAACGTGCACGCGTTGACGACGACCGGCTGTGTCTGGATCAGTGCGGCGGCGGGATGGGCTTCCATCGCGTGGACGAGGCGGACGATCGTGTCTCCTTCCATCAGGCTGTCCGCATCGAGAACGATCATAAAGTCATAGCTTGCGCCGAATCTCCTGACCCAGTCGGCGATATTGCCGGACTTGCGCGCGGTATTGTCGGAGCGATGTCGGTAATACAGCCGATCTCCGCCGCAGGCGTGGCGCAGGCGAATGAACGCCATCTCCTCATGAATCCAGATGTCCGGATCGGTCGTATCGCTCAGCAAAAACCAGTCGAATTGCTCCCCGGCTCTCGTCGCTTCGACGGATTCATACATCGCGCGCAGCCGCGCCATGATATGATGCGGGTCCTCGTTGTAGGTCGGCAACAGCATGGCCGTCCGCGACGCTACACGAGGCAGCGGGCTCCTCGTGTCGATCGGAAGACCGGGCCGCCCGTGCGTCAGCAATACAAAACATCCAGCAAGCGATGACATGAAGGACAATGCGATCCAGGCGAGCAGCACGAGGAACAGACCGAGCAGCATCGCCTCGAGAAACGTCACGCCACCAACCTTCACGACGTCATACATGCCGTAGCCGCCTGCAAGCGTCAGGACCCCCGTTCCGGAAAAAAGGAGGAGGCGGCGAACCATCAATGCGGCACCAGGATGCAGCGGCGACCGTCTCGCTTCACTCGCGCGATCCAGCCGGCACGGCGGCATTGCAAGGGGGCTTTCAGGCGGCAAAAACGGGCTGCCAGGGGCATCGTGGGGCGGCGTGGGCGACAGCTTCAGGGCGTCCATCGATAGACCCACACTTCCGAGACCGGCTCTTCGTTCTGAGCCAGGAAGGCTCGCAGTTCGATCGCGGTTTGCCTCTTGACCACGCATTGGAAGCTCAGACGCCACCCACCTGTGATGGGATTGGGTTGCGTGACGATGTTGCTGATCTCGGCCTTTTCGGCGGTCACCACGCCTTTGATGGTCTTGGCATCGATCTCTTTGAGTTGGTCCCCCATAAGCTCCAACACGAACAGCTTGTTGTCATCGCCCCGGCTGCCAACCCCGGTGCGCGTGAATCGTGCCAGTGCCTTGGGTTTCGGTGCGTCCGGCCCCCAGTGCAGCCGATAGGTAAAGATGTGCTCGCTCTTTGCTGCCAGCGGCTGCTTCGGCTGCCAGAGCGCGGCGATGTTGTCGTGGACCTCCTCCTTGGTCGGTATCTCGAATAGCTTTACTGCTCCTTCTCCCCAATCGCCGATCGGCTCGAACCAGAGGCTTGGGCGTCTTTCGAAGCTGGATTCGAGATCCTGATAAGCAAAAAAATTCCTCTCCCGCTGCATCAGGCCGAAGCCGCCGGGATTGACGTCCGCAAAGCTGCTAATCTGCAGATCGCGCGGATTGTTGAGTGGCCGCCAGAGTTGTTCACCTCTGCCGTTGAGCATCGCAAGTCCATCCGAGTCGTGAACGGCAGGGCGGAAATCGTCGAAATCCTTGCGGTCGTTCGGCCCGAAGAAGAACATGCTGGTCATTGGCGCAAGCCCGGGATGTTCGACGTTTACGCGAGGATAGAGCGCCATCTCGACGTCGAAGACCGTAGTTTGGCCGGGCCGGATCGTGAATCGGTAGCTTGCTGCCGCGCTCTTGCTGTCCAGCAGCGCGTGCACCACGATGGAGGCGGCGTTTGGCACCGGCTTCTCCAGCCAGAACGTCTTGAAGACCGGGAACTCTTCGCCTTTGGCTTCGCCGGTATCTATCGCGAGTCCGCGTGCGGACAGACCATACGTCTGCCCTTTCGCGACGGCTCGGAAGTAACAGGCGCCGAGGAACACACAAACTTCATCATGGTAATCCGGCCTGTTGATCGGTGCATGAATGCGGAGTCCGGCAAACCCGACGTCGGCATCTCGCCAGTGCCCCAGACCGTCTCCGAAGGAGAAGTCATCGCGCCGATACGGGACCGGCATGACACTCCTGTCCGCTACCTGAAAGATGTCGACCCTGTTCTTGTAGAAAAAGCCGCGGTGGAAAAATTGCACCTCGAACGGCAGCTTCTCATCACGCCACAGCGCCTTGTCGGGTATGAAGCGAATGGATCGGTATTGGTCGTAATTGAGATTGGTCAACGCAGCCGGCAGCTTCTCGTCGGGAGGTTCGAATGGCTTGGCCGCAAGGGAGCGAGCAAGCTGGCGTACGTAGGATGGGCTGAAGGACGAGGAAGCGCCCGTCTGAGCACCCGTTGCACGCGGCAGCATGGCGGCAGCTGAAACAGCAGCCGATGCACGAAGTAATTGGCGCCGGTTCAAACTCACGTCTCCGAACGAAATCAACGTGGGAAACGGTCGATTTTCCCCGGAGTTCCCGGAAAAACGGGTGCGACAATGTCGGTCAGCACGATGAATCCGGCCGCTACCTCACTGCCGAGACGGGCCGTCGTCCCTGTCGTCACAAGCAGGCATCAGCGTCGAGCGCTACAATGAATCGCGCTGGACCATCGCGCGATATTGCTGCCACGACCGTGGCGGGATTTCATCGC
The DNA here is from genome assembly GCF_054060315.1 of Bradyrhizobium sp. USDA 4354. Lineage (NCBI taxonomy): Bacteria > Pseudomonadati > Pseudomonadota > Alphaproteobacteria > Hyphomicrobiales > Nitrobacteraceae > Bradyrhizobium > Bradyrhizobium sp. USDA 4354. The sequence goes on from NZ_JBSSDC010000001.1 coordinate 5,849,349, forward strand.
GGGCACTGTTTCAGGGTTGCAGCAGGGAGAGGAGACGTTGCCGGTCCTGATCGCGGCGTCGTTGCTCTGCCCGCATTCGCTCAAGTTCGGCTTCAGCTTTGGCCGTCTCCTCATTCTGCTGCTTCAGCTCGAGAATGAGCGCCTCTTGCTCTGCGAGCCGTCGCTCCCCTTCGACGACATCGCGCTCAACCTGCCGCAGTTCATCGTATATCGCAGTCTTGTACATGTGATCCTCGAGCGGCAGTGCTGCGAATCCGCCGCAGAGTAGTTTTCCGTCAGAACAGCCGTGCCGCAACGCGCATGACTTCCAACTCAGCAGTCTTCTCGAACGTTCCGGCTGATGCCATTTTTTCCCGATCCTTGGTCCGCAGGACGAGTGACCCCAGGTTTATGCGAGAGCCGCTTTTTAGCCGGAGAGACAAGATGCTTGTCTCACGGCAGCGGTTCGTTCGGCACACAACGGGGAAACGTTGCTTGCGACGTGGTAAACCGCTGGCGGCGAGCTTGTTAGATGTCTGGCCTGTGGCCCAAGGCCGACGTTCATCCAGGCCCGCTTCATGCGGGGGCGAGGTGCTGTCCCGCTCACCGCCAAGCCAGGCCTGAATGCATGCGGATGGAATGAGCCGCCGTGGAAGATGCGGATTGATCGTGCCGGCAAAGACGGACAGGCCTTCATCGAGCTTTGCGCGCGCGAACACCTTGGCGTCGTGCTCCGTCGCACAGATTCGCGTCTCGCGCGGACTCCGCTGTCTCGGCAGGATGCCTCGCCGCTGCGCCTCAAAGGTGACTTAGCACGTTGGTATCAAACGCCATCGCCTGTCTTGATGAGTCCCTCGCACCCCGCCCAAAGATAATCGTCGCGCGTGCCGTGACGCGCGAGTTGATCCAAATCATTATTTCGGTCGGCGCGTTCATTGAGATTGCCCGAAAGCCGGACACAATTCTCTTCGGGCTCACGGGACAGCCGGCCTGCTGACCGCGGGAGCATTCGGGTCGCACCCGCGATACATGCCATGCAGTTGCTTGCCTTCGAGGAAAATGGTTCGAGACGTTAGACCTCCGCGACTGTCAAGCCACCGCCGCACTGGCGCGGGGTACATCGAATACAGCATCGAGGTTGCGCCCCGATCCGTGAAGGTGCGTCCGTTCCTGCCGAAGTCCCACGCGGCATGAAAGGCCAGTCTCGCTCTCGAGGTCACGCAAATATTGTCCGGAGCGATGGTTGCCAGGACAATCGTGCAGGCGGAGGCGCAAAGCCCGTCAATGACGACCGATTGACGCGAAGCACGCATTTTTTCGTACATTTCCACGTAGTAGGCGATCGATCCGCCGCGATCACCCGCAATGCGTACCGCGGAATGGCCCGGACCTGCGCCAGCGAGCAAGAGCATTCCTGCTAAGAAACCTGCTGCCGGAACTCTCATGTTGCTCGCTCGATGATGCGTGATGCCGATGGATGGTGTGTTGTCCCAAGCTTGCGTGAGAAGAAGAGCTTGCGTCGTTTGGCTCGAGACAAGTTTCAGACAGGCAGATCGCTGCGGACATCGGTGCAGAGCGATCGGCTTGCAACGCCAAGGACCGATCGGAAGATGACAGTCACAAGGAGACCTTGCGGCGCTTGCTCTGGAGCTGGCCGCCGAGCGGTAGCGGGACGGCGGCAGATCTGCCGTCGTCCCCCGCGCTCGTCTCAATACCGCACACCCAATTGCCGTAGGTGTCGTACGTGCAATTGCTGTAAGCGCCGTAGGCGCCATAGGCCCCGGCGGCCGCGGCTCCTACCGCCGCCGCACCTAGACCATAGGCCGCGCCCCTATATGCCCCGCGATAAGCCGTATTGCGGTACACTCCACGGGCCACTGCCGCGCGCGCCACAGGACGGCCTTGTACCGGTCGATATCCGTAACCACGCCCAGCGACGCCATACCGGCCTCCTGCAACGCGGTATCCGCCGCCTCGTACATGCGCAACCCGCGCGCCGCCATGGACCGCTCCAGCGCGCATGCCGCCACCATGAAACCCACCGCCGCCACGGCGGGCGTATGCATCGTCAGGAATAAGGCTGATCGTGACGAAAACCAGAGCGGCCAGAGCGAAGAGAAGGAATCGAAGCATGACATTCCTCCATGACTTGCAAGGGGTGCCGTGCACTGGCGAGGCGATGCCGCTCGCGGATCGGCACCCGACGAGAGCCTTTGCTTCCACTCAAATGGGCATTTGATCTAGATCAAATGTCTGCAACTTTGACTTCAGCTTTTTTTGAAGTCTTCGGGTCCGTCGTTCGAGGATCACCATTTTCGCCGGACGTGCGCGCGTTCGTCACGCGGCCAATAGGGATTCTCCAGGCACATCGCAGCAAGTCCGATCGCCGCGGCCCGGCACTGATCCCACGATGTATAGGCGCACTCGAAATACGTGCTGCCACCCCACTCCCATTTCTGAAGGCAGACGGGGCGCCTGGGATCGAAAGTTTGAGCTGTAGCCGCGCCAACCATCAAGATCGCCGCACTGCCCAGCATCAGCCAACGGAGCATGCGCATTGTCACCTCCCTTAAATGTCAGCAAAGCTTCAGGTCGACCGCCGCTCTGCTGTCGATATATGTCACCCGGCCAGAATACCCTCAAGGCAGCCGCTGGAACGAAAGCGCCACCCTGTCCGATTTGTTGCGGACCGGCGGGATATTCCCAATAGCGATGTGCGATCACAGTCACCATCAAGACGAAGAGAAGAACTAGAACTGCGCTACGAAGACCCACGCAAGCAGGATGCGACCGATGAGAATCAGAAGGTCGGCACTCCCCGTTGCGAAACCGTCAATCCGGGACGAAGGGCCGGGGCGAGCGGAATGGCATAGGTACTGCCTTATCACTTTGCCTGAGGAAGGCCCACGCGCCCGCCAACTGCCGGTGGTCAAGGTGGCGTCCGGTTTACACCTCACGGCTGACATCAGGCGTCGGCCGGAATTTGTCGCGATGGGCCAAGAGCAGACATCCGCGCAGTTATTCGATCACCTCGAACGCGGTCGCGAGCAGTGACGGCGGGATGGCCAACCCCAGCGTTTTGGCGGTCTTGAGATTGATGATCAGGTCGAACTTGGTTGGTTGTTCAACAGGCAGGTCGGACGGCTTTGCACCTTTAAGGATCTTGTCCACATAGGTTGCCGCACGCCGATGCAAATCGGCGAGGTTTGGTCCGTATGACACGAGACCTCCGCTATCGACGTAGGTTCGATCGCTGTAGACTGTCGGCAGCCGCCGATCGGCCGCCAGATCAACGATCCGCTGTCGCTCAGCGTCAAATGTCGGCGTTTGCAACACGACCAGTGCACCCGCGCTCTTCGCGGAGATTTCCGAGAAGGCTCGGTCGAACTCAGCCGGACCTTGCGCTGCGACGACTTGAACCTGCACTCCCAGTGTCTGTCCGAGGGTGGTCAGCCGCTTCTGCCTGACCTCCCAGGCGTCCTTGGACGTCGCATCCGTCTTCGAGAGAACAGCGATGAGGCTAGCCCTAGGGGCAACCTGCCTGGCCAGTTCCAGCCATTTGCCAAGCAGGTCATCGAAAACGTAGGACAACCCCGTGGCGTTGCCGTTCGGTCGCGCGAGGTTGGTGACGACGCCCTCTTCCACCGGATTGCCGACGACACCGAAAACAACAGGGATGCTCGATGTTGCCCGCATGGCGGCAAGGGTCGCCAGCGTGCCGCCTGCCGAGAAAATCACATCGACCTTTTGCGCAACCAGTTCGGCCGCGAGAGCGGGAAACCGCTCCGGCTTCCCCTCCGCCCAGCGATACTCGATCACAACATTGCGGCCCTCGGCGTAGCCAACCTCGCGCAATCCCTGACGGAATGCAGCAACCCCCGGTGCGGCCTGGATCGTCGCGCCGAAGCCGAGGATACCAATCACCGGTGTGGACCTCTGCTGCGCGCGCACCACGAGTGGCCACGCCGCCGAGCCGCCCAGAACACCGAGAAACTCCCGCCGCCTCATCGTCGCTCCTGAACACGAGAACGGCATCGTAGGGACCAATCCAGGTCGCGGGAAGGGGCGAAGTTGGCCAAACCCGATGTCCGCTCGGGATCATTAGCGCCGTTTGGAAGGTCGGCCGGTTGCTTCCGGTCTAGCCCAACGAGCCGACAACTGAGGACGCCGTTCGAAGCTCGCCTTCGGGCCAGAAGCGGACATTCGACGAAAACGCACGTCAGTCCGTTCACGGCGGCAGAAATGCTCCTGCTACTGATCCGATGACCTCGCCGCTAGCTGCCGGTTGATAGGATCGGGCGAAAATGAAACGAGATGTCAGGGGTATCTCCGCTTCGGATTGACCATCCTGGCCGATGAGTATCAATCCGGCGCCGCCATTTGCGACATTCAGAATGATCGGCTCGCCGCTCCACGTCTTGATCGGGGCCATTGCTATGATGAGGAATTCGCCGACAGGCTGGTCGAGATATTGGATACGCAATTGCGGGCCGACTTCGGCCGCAGCAAGTTCAAGGCCGAGCTGCTGGGCGCGTGCGTAAACGCTAGCCAGACCCACGGTATCGGACGTGAACCCAAGCTGCGCAGGCGATAGATCGACAAGCTCCACATTTGTCTTCCGAGAGCTAACGATGAACGTCGGCCGAGCAAGGATTTCAGCGGCCTGACCACCGACATTGCAACCCTTGCTATCGAGCTCGTTACGCAACGCAAGAGAGTCAGCGAAGGTACCTATTGTGATCGTCTTCCATGTCGCAACGTCGCGCCCGGACTTGATAGGCTGTTGCGACGCTGGGTCCGAACGCGGCTTGAGCTTCAGCTGGTTCTGCAACACATCGCGGGCTGCGCATTGAGCGGACGCGGCGCTCGCAAAGGGAATGACGCAGACCGCCCAGACTGCGGAAGCCAAAACGTAGGGGCAAACTCGCCTTGAATGGTCATTACGTGCCGCGCACCGGGCTCGGCTTCTGAAAGTAGACATGGCAAATGGCTTTTCTAAAACGGTGGACAGAAAAGCCCGCCTCCGAGTCAATGGGAAGAACGGAGGGAAATGAGTCCAATGAACATTTCCGCGGCCGACTTGAAATAAGTCCGGAGGCGGGGCCTATGGCCAAAGTAGTCCAACTTTCAAATGGCGGGCGGCAGTCCGTAAGCCTGATAGCCCGTCCGCCCCATCAGTCCTAACGGGAATGATGTCGCCGAAAGATAGCACCCGGAGCAAATCGGCTCAACGCCAAAGTCGGCTGTGGGGTCACTTGCTGACATTGGCGAGGACGACGCGTGAAGCCTGCTTCAGCTCACGAAGCCGCCATCCGACGGTGATGAGCACACGGTCCTATGCCCTTCGCATCAGCTTGAGCGAAGCTGCCAGCCGCAGACTGCGCTTGCCGGCGAGCGCGATGCCTTCGAGCTCGCCGCTGTCTTCCGTGCAGGTCCCCGAGAAGCCGATGCCCACCTCGAGGCCGCCGAACACGGGGTTCTCCCCTTTCGCCGGCGTGTGCTCCTGGTTCAGCATCTCGCCCTTCCAGCGGCCGTCTGCCGAGGAATAGGCGCCGAGATAGTAGAAGAACGCATCGCCTCCGAGTATGCGCCCGTCGATCAGCAGCATCACACCGGAGAGTCCGGCATCGATGCCATCGAGCGCGCGCAGCCTCATCCCATAGAGCCCGTTGGCGATGCCGCCCGGCCCGATCGTGCCGCGTGGCGGCAGCGCCCTATCGTCGAGCCTGGTGAGATTGGCCCAGAAATGGGCGCCCGGCATCGTGTCCGCACCGCCCTGAAGACGGATCTCGTTGCCGTACAGCCGGCCGCGAGCCCCGATCGAGGCGACGTCCGCCCCCATCAGCGGCTTGTAGCTGGGATCGAGGTTGTGCCGCTCGGTGATGACCTCGGCGCTGATCTCGCCGTCGCGCTCCACATAGGTGCCAAGATGCGCAAAGCCCGAATTGCCGCCCAGCATCTTGCCGTCATGCAGGCACATGATGCTGCGGCCGAACCCATCGTTGACGCCGTATTCAACCTTGTAGAGCCCGTCCAGCAACGTCTTGAACCCGCCAAATCGGAAAAGAATTGCCGGCTACCTAGCATCGTCGCCGCACCGAAGCCACTGGCTTTTCCGCGCAGGACCGCTCACAGGACGTTTGCCGCCATGATGTCATCATACCCCTGTTTTGCCCGACGGGTCAAATCGGTTTCGCAAAATCCGCAATCGTGTGATTTCAGTGACTTGGCTACTGTGCATGGGGTTGTTTTTCGACTTTTTGTGTCCGGCTAGCGGAAAAGGCCCTCCACCCGTCAGTGACGCTTGAAATACTGCACCTCGCGCTCGTGCTTCTCGGCGGCCGCACGGCTCCTGAAGGTCCCGAGGTTACGGCGCTTGCCGGTCTTCGGATTCACCTTGCGTGAATAGAGGCGGTATTCGCCCGATGCCAGTTTGCGGATCATGGTCGCGCTCCGTCGTGTCTGGATGTCAACGGCGTACGCGCGAGCCAGGTTCCGTCAAATCGTGGCTCTGTTCGTGAAGCGCCGCGCAATCGCGACGGCGTTCAGAAGCACAACGTGGTGACGAGCCTGCCCTGCTTGTCCTTGATGGCATAGGGGCAGCGAATGCGCTCCAGCGCCTTCTTGGCATCCTCGTCGCCGAGCGCGGCGGCGCGCTCGTAATAGGCCTTTGCGGCGTCCTTGTCCTTCGGTCCGCCGCGGCCCTCCTGTGCGAAGGCGCCCATCCGCTCCAGCGCGCCGGGATGATTTTGTACCGCCGCCTTCTCGAACAGCGCGCGCGCCGCAACGTCGTCCTTGGCACCGCCCGTGCCTTCGGACAGCATCAGGCCGAGCTGGTACTGCGCTTCCGCGTTGGTCTCGGCAGCCTTGCCGAGCAGCGTGCGCGCCTGGCCGGGGTCGGCCGGCGCGGCGCCACCTGCGCCGCCGAGCGCGGCGAGATTGCTGACGCCACGGGGGTTGCCGGCCTGCGCCGCCTTCTCGAACAGCTTTCGCGCTTGCGCCTCGTCCTTCGCGACGCCCGAGCCGGTGGCGTAGGCGACACCGAGCTCGACCATCGCCGCGCTCGATCCCTTGTCGGCCGCCTTGCGCCAGGCGGCGATCGCCTCTGCCGCTTGCCGGTTGGCCGCATGGGAGCGGCCGAGTGCGAACATCGCGCGCCGCGAGGATGGCGCGGCCTGCTTGCAGAACTTGATGGCGGTTGCGATGTCGGAGGATGCGATCTCCGTGACCCCCTTAACGTCAGCCGGCTTGTCGGGATCGCTGGGATCGGCGGCGACCCGGTCGCACAGGACGAGATCGGCCGATTGCGCCTGCGCCGCCAGGGGCACGGCGAGCGCAAAGAGGATGGCAAGGAGGTAAGTCCGCATGGTCGTCACGTTGCGTCTCCGCCTCGGCAAATTCAAGGCTCAAGTCCCGACTGGCGCAGGACGGGGGCGACCTCGCGCGATGCCAGATAGCGCAGCAACCGATCCGCGGCGGCGGCATGTTTCGCGTTCGTCAAGCAGCCGGCGGAGAATACGGCCGGCGTCTGCAATTCGCGCGGAATCGGGCCGACCACCTCGATGCCGCCGACCTGCTTCAGCTCGCTGATCTGCTGCACGGCGAGGTCCGCCTCTCCGGTCACAAGCCGCTCTGCCGTAAAACCCCTGCTCGACGATGGTGGCCTTGGCGTTGATCTCGGTCGCGATCCCCATCCGCACGATCAGCTGGGCGAAGTACACGCCGCTCGCACCGAGCCGGGAATAGGCGACGGACCGCGCCGCGAGCAGGGTCTGGCGCAGCGCAGCTTCGTTGGCGAGGTCGGGATGCACCTGCCCTGCGCGCATGGCGATGCCGACGAAGGAACGCGCCAGATCGGCTGCGCTGCCGGCAACCACGCGCCGCTCGCCGATCATCTCGTCGAGCCCTTCGCGGGTGAGGATGACGAGATCGGCGGCTTCACCCTCGCGCAAGCGCTTGAGCAGCGCCAGGGTCGGCGCGAAATCGGCATCGACGTGGATGCCGCTGGTGGCCTCGAAGGAGGAGGACAGACTGCGCATCGCGCCCATCAGGCCGAGCGTCGAGAGCACGCGGACATTCTCCATCAGCAGTTCCTGTCACGATCAGGCGCGGTGCATCAGCTTGAGCGCGGCGGTCAGGCGCAGGCTGCGCCTGCCGGCAAGGGCCGTTGCCTCCAGCACCGCCTGTTCGCCGTCGTAGCTGCCGGAGAAGCCGATGCCGACCTCGTGGCCGCCGAAGATCGGATCGTCCTTGGCCGGCGTGTGCTCCTGGTTGAGAATCTGGCCCTTCCAGCGGCCCTTCGCGGCGGTGTAGCTGCCGAGATAGTAGAACGATGCATCGCCGCCGAGGATGCGCCCCTGGTTGAGCAGCATCACACCGGTGAGTCCGCCGTCGATGCCGTCGAGCATCCGCAGATGGATCGAGTAGAGACCGTCGGCGATGCCTGCTTCGCCGACGCCGCCGGCGATCGGCACCTCGTCGTCCATGATCGGCGTCATCACCGACTGAAAGGGCACGCCAGGCAGCTCCTTGAGCTCGCCCTTGAAGCGATAGAGATCGCCGTCAGCCCAGCCCTTCGCGATCAAGGTCGCATCATCGGTGCCGGCCATGGCGCGGTAGCTCGGATCTGGGTTGTGACGGACGGTCTTGATCACGACGTCGACGCCGCTGTCGGTCTTGTCGTAGGTGCCGATATGGGCGAAGGCCGAATTGCCGCCAAGCATGTTGCTATTGCCGGCATGCATCACGCTCCGGCCGACGGCATCGCCGAGCTGAAATCTCACCTTGTAGAAGCCTTCAAACACCAGCCGTGTCCCCGGCCCTGCGCGCATCCGGTAAGCACTCTATCCCGCTTTCGGCGGCAATGGACAAGTTTCGCGCGGCGAGGTCGGCAGGACCACAGCAGCGACTGTCATCCAAATGCAAAAATCCGCCGGAGCCTTCGCTCCGGCGGATTGAGCACCAACCCGGGCCAGCCCCCCAGCCCGGGCCGGGAGGATCTTAGGCCGCGGCCTTCTTGTCGGTCGGCACGGACGAGATCGTCTTCAGGATCTGCGAAGCGATCTGGTAGGGGTCGCCCTGCGAGTTCGGACGACGGTCCTCCAGATAGCCCTTGTAGCCGTTGTTGACGAAGGAGTGCGGAACGCGGATCGAGGCGCCTCGGTCGGCAACGCCATAGCTGAACTTGTTCCACGGCGCGGTCTCGTGCTTGCCGGTCAGACGCTTGTCGTTGTCCGGGCCGTAGACGGCGATGTGGTCCATCAGGTTCTTCTCGAAGGCAGCCATCAGCGCCTCGAAATACTCCTTGCCGCCGACTTCGCGCATATAAGCGGTCGAGAAGTTGGCGTGCATGCCCGAGCCGTTCCAGTCGGTGTCGCCGAGCGGCTTGCAGTGGAATTCGATGTCGATGCCGTACTTCTCGGTCAGGCGCAGCATCAGGTAGCGGGCCATCCACATCTGGTCGGCAGCGGTCTTGGAGCCCTTGCCGAAGATCTGGAATTCCCACTGGCCCTTGGCGACTTCCGCGTTGATGCCTTCATGGTTGATGCCGGCAGCCAGGCAGAGGTCGAGATGCTCTTCGACGATCTTGCGCGCGACGTCGCCGACGTTCGAGAAGCCGACGCCGGTGTAGTACGGACCCTGCGGCGCCGGATAGCCGGCGGTCGGGAAGCCGAGCGGACGGCCGTCCTTGTAGAAGAAGTATTCCTGCTCGAAACCGAACCAGGCGCCGGCATCGTCCAGGATGGTGGCGCGCTTGTTGGACGGATGCGGGGTCTTGCCGTCGGGCATCATGACTTCGCACATCACCAGCACCCCATTGGTGCGCGCACCATCCGGGAACACCGCGACCGGCTTCAGCACGCAATCGGAGCTGTGGCCTTCGGCCTGCTGGGTGGAGGAGCCGTCGAAGCCCCAGAGCGGAAGCTGCTCGAGCGTCGGGAACGACGCGAATTCCTTGATCTGAGTTTTGCCGCGCAAATTCGGAGTCGGCGTATATCCGTCGAGCCAGATGTACTCGAGCTTGTACTTGGTCATTGAGCCTCTCTGTAGATGATGCGAAAGGTTGGGGGCCCCGGGAGGCCCCCGCACGTTTTGTACCCGGCCATCATCGGCCGGCGCTTCCCAAGCATTTAACGTGCCAAAAGGCCGCACTATGGGCGGTTTTCAACGGCGGCCGGCCTCTCCTTGCTGCCGACGGACCCTCCACGGCGCTGTGCGTCAAAGCCGCGCACCTTCGCGTGAAGCTGCACCGCAAAATCCCGCGGAAAACGCCCGATTCTAAAGCAGTGGACGTCCGCCTCAGAGGTTGCCGACTAAACGCGCATCAACGTCCGGCAATTTTCGCAAACTCTCCGGCCCCTTCCCAGCAACCTTCGGAATGGCCCATGCGTTGGTCAACGGCGGGGTGCCTTGGAGAATGCAGGAGGCCGCCTGCCTACAAATTAGGCTGACACTGATTTCCTTTTCAGCACTTTCCAATCCGGGACGCGCGGCCGATATGGGGATTCCAGTAACCACAATCGAACGAGTCGGGCGCACCATGGAGGCCAAGGCGCTTCGACCAAGGAGAAATCGCAATGATGAACAATGGTCTAAGTCACGGATCTGCGAAGATCTACCAATTCCCCGTCGGCGGCCGTGCGGCTCTCGGGGGACGCCGTTATGACGAGGCCCGCCTTCCCTCCGATCAGGCCTCGCTGCCCTCGAACGTCTCGATCTGCAGCGACAGCTGGTATCACCAGGATGCGGTCGACGAAGCCAAGCCGAAATGGGATCGCTGATGCCCGTCGTCGGTTTGAAGGCGCCGCGCTCTCGCAGTCGCCCGGCGGCAGTTCGAAAAGGGCCGAAACAACGTTGTTTCGGCCCTTTTTGATTCTTCCGCGAGCCACACCGTTCAGATCACCGCACAGGCCGTGACCGGCCGCTTCAGATGCTTAACCGTGGTGGCCCCGGTCTTGCCGATGGTCAGCGTGATACCCGCCCCCGAATAGCGCGTGCCAGAGACCGCCAGCCGCTTGGCGAGCGTGGCGGGCTCGCCGTCGATTTGAAGAAAGGCGCGCTTGTCGTCGTCATAAAATCCCACGATGAACTGCGTACCATCGGCGCAGCGGTAGGTCTGGAAGGTCTGCGCATCGGCCTGCCGCGCATCGAGGATGCCGACCGCCAGCATGGTGATCGCCAAAACAATGGCCTTGTGCCGGCCCATGATCGCCCCCTGTAATAGACCGCAAGGACGCCAAACGTGCATCCAGTGGAACCATAACCCAAGCTGATCCCATGCAAGACTCCACCCTAAAGGACTCCCCTGCCCGCCATCTCGCCCTGCAAGGCGCCAGCAACTTTCGCGATCTCGGCGGTTATCCGACCGCCGATGGCCGCACCACCCGCTGGCGGCACATCTTCCGCTCCAATCATCTCGGCCAGCTCACCGCCGCCGATGTCGAGATCGTCCGCGCGCTGGGCGTCAGAAGCGCGTTCGATTTCCGTGGGGTGGAGGAGCGTGCGGCCGGCGTCTGCGTCGTGAACGAGATCACGGTGCATTCGCTGCCGATCGAACCGACCGTCGTGGCCGCACTGCGCGCCGAGCTCGCGAGGAGCACGCTGACCGCACCGGTCGCGCTCGAGCTCATGCGCGAATCCTATCGCAACTATGTTCGCCACAACACACACTGCTTTCGCGCGCTGTTCGGCCATCTGCTTGAAGATCGCGCGCCGCTCGTGATCCACTGCACCGCCGGCAAGGACCGCACCGGCTTTGCCAGCGCGTTGATCCTGCATGCACTGGGCGTGCCCGACGATGTCATTGCCGAGGACTACCTCTTGACCAACCGGCACTACAAGCGTGACGCGTCAAACGCCGCCGATCTTCCGGCCGATGTTCTCGACGCGATCGGCAGCGTCGAGGCCTCGTACCTGGCGGCCGCTTTCGAAGCAGTCGGCAGCGAATATGGCGATCTCGAAACCTACCTGCGCGACGGGCTCAAGCTCGACGCGGCCGAGCGGACCGCATTGAAGGCGCGCTATCTGCAATCATAGGCCACCGCGCCGGGAGAACGATGATGCAAGGCAAGGTCCTGATCGTGACCGGCGCATTCGGTGCGCTTGGCAAGGTGGTTGCGGAGACCGCACAGGCGCGCGGCGCGCGCGTTGCCGGCATCGATCACGCGCCTTCGCAGAGTCCCGCAAGGCCTGAAAGCATCGAGATCGGCGACGTCGATCTGACCGACGCCGCGCAGGCGAAGACGGCCGTTGAGACGGCGGCGAAACATTTCGGCCGGCTCGATGCGCTGATCAACATCGCCGGCGGCTTTGCATTCGAGACCGTCGGCGACGGCGACATCGCGACGTGGCAGCGCATGCATGCGCTAAACGTCCTCACCGCGCTCAACACCTCGCGCGCGGCGCTGCCGCACCTCGTCGCGTCCAAGGCTGGCCGCATCATCAATATCGGCGCGATGGGCGCGCTCCAGGCCGGCAGCGGCATGGGCCCCTATGCGGCCTCGAAGGCAGGCGTTCATCGCCTCACCGAAGCGCTCGCCAACGAGTGGAAGGGTAAGGTCACGGTCAACGCCGTGCTGCCCTCGATCATCGACACCCAGGCCAACCGCGCCGGCATGCCGAAAGCGGACTTTTCCAAATGGGTGACGCCACAGGAACTCGCCGAGGTGATCCTGTTTCTCGCCAGCGACGCCGCAAGCGGCGTCACCGGCGCGCTGATCCCCGTGGGCGGGCGGATGTAAGTCGAAGCTTCTCGGCAGCGTCCGAGCGGCAGCTCCGATTCAATCCGGACCGAGAAGGCTCTAGACTGCTCCCGACTGATTCTCCGATCGGACGCTCCCTTGGAAACCGCACTCTATCTTCCCGTCAAACGCTTTCTCGAAGAGCTCGGCTTCACGGTCAAGGGCGAGATCGGCGGCTGCGATCTCGTCGGCCTCAGCGCCGGCGATCCACCGATCGTGGTGATCGGCGAGCTCAAGCTCGCCTTCAATCTCGAGCTGATCCTGCAGGCGGTCGATCGCGCACCGGCCGGCGACGAGGTCTGGATCGCGGCGAAGATGTCAGCGCGTGGCAAGGGACGCGAGAGCGACGCGCGCTATCGCAATCTTTGCCGCCGCCTCGGCTTCGGCATGCTTGGGGTGACCGATCGCGGCCAGGTTGAAGTGCTGGTGAAGCCGCCAACCGCGGCGCCGCGCCGCGAGCCGAAGGTGCGTTCGCGCCTCGTCGCCGAGCATCAGCGGCGCCAGGGCGATCCGGTGCTCGGCGGCAGCACCCGCGCACCGATCATGACGGCCTATCGACAGCAGGCGCTGGCCTGTGCCTCGGCACTCGCCGACGGGCCCCGGCGGGTGAGCGAGCTGCGCGAGCGCTGTCCCGATGCCAGCAAGATCCTGCTCAACAATGTGTATGGCTGGTTTGAACGCACTGAGCGGGGAATCTACCGGCTCACCGAAGCCGGACACGCTGCCCTGAAACGCTGGCCTCAGCAGCGGGTGGAGGTCGGCGCAGGTGCTGCGTCACCGCCATGACACCCGACCGGTGCATAGCTGAGCTGCCACACCAATTACATATTGCAATGCAACATTCGCGGCACTAGGTATCCCGGCATCAAAACGAGGCCGTTATGAGCGCAGACTGGAATACCCAAATATGGCACGCGGCGCGTGCGCCACGATCCGCCCACCTTGGACGAGGCGATCTTCGCTGCCGTGGGCATCACAGACGACCAGGCGCAGCAGGCCGAGATCGCCGCAGCCTTGATGGGGATGCCGCTCGACGTCGTCCAGGCCGAGGTGAAGAAGCAGGCCCGCACCAACAGCCGCATCACGGCCACGCGCGTGATCGCCGGCGAACAGGGCGCGCAGCGCTCCGTCGTGGTCGAACGCCGCGTCGTCCGCCGTTTCGGCAACGACAAGCGCACCGGCACCTGAGCCCTTATCTTTCGACCCTGGAATACGAAAGCGGACCGGCGTTGCCGGTCCGCTTTGTGATTCCTGCCCTCTAGTCTCAGGCTATGCGGCGCGATTGCCGTACATGCTTGAGATCAGCTTCCAGCAAGTGCTGTTGAAGCTGAGAAGAGCGCGCCCGGCCGTGAAGGGCGAGGCCGCGAGATCGGCGAGCTCGGCCTCAGGCGTCTTGGCGAGGTCGATCGTACCGGTCGATTCGCCGTGGCGGAAAGCCAGATGCGCCCCGAACTTCCGGGCGAGCGCCCGCATCGGGTGATTCTCGGCGCCCGTGGTGATGCGCAACTGCTTGTAGCCCTTCCAGCGCGCCTCCGCGATCAGGCGGCGGAACAACACCGTGCCGACGCCCTGGCGGCGCGCGGACGCTTCCACACTGAAGGCGACTTCGGGCAAGGAATCATCTTCCGGTGGATGCAGCTCAGCCGCACCGCGCACCACGCCGTCGACGATGTAGGCGACGATCACGGTGCCGTCCTCGGCGCAGCGGGCGGCGTAGCGCTCGATGAAGCTGTCGTCGAGAAAGCCATTGAAACGGTCGTGCCGGCTGCCGGCATCGAGCCTCAGCAGGTGATCGCGCAGAAGCGGCAATTCTTCCTGCTGGATCAATGTCCGCACATAGCCCGAGGCGGTGCGGACGGTCTCTTCAAGTACCACGTCAGAACTCCTCTTGGTGTCCCTCGAGGAGGCGTTCGAATCCCTAGGCCTCCTATATTGTGCATTGCACCATGGTTTTCAAGACGGAGACCTGCCCAAGTTAGAGGCAGCGAAAGCGACCAATTCGTTAATGAAATCAAGGTCCCGTAGTCTTACAGGACCAGTTGCGTCTGGGTCACCACGGCGACCAGCTTGCCGTCCTCGGTTTCCAGCCGGGTGGTCCAGATCTGGGTCCGCCGGCCACGATGGACCGGGGTGGCCGTGGCGATGACAGTGGCTCCCTCCTTGGCCCCGCCGATGAAGTTGGTCTTGCTCTCCAGCGTAGTCGTGCCCTTGGCGTCCTCGGGCAGATTGATCACGGTCGCCGCCGCGCCGACGGAATCAGCGAGCGCCATCACCGCCCCGCCATGGATGGTGTGGTGAAGCGTGCAGAGATCGGGCCGAACCGTCATCCGCGCCACCACACGGTCCTTCTCGGCTTCGACGAACTCGACGCCTTTGAGCTCGGCGAACGGCATCTTCATCGCTTTAAGTCTCTCGAGCGGCGTCATCGGATCTCCTCCCAATTCCTTGTTGTCGCAGCGTGAATTGCTTCAGGCGGCAAGGCAATGACCTCGGAGGTAATGGCTGTGCTGACATCGGCGCACCGCCAACGCTCTCGTGTCCCGGACGCGCTGCAACGCCATAGCGCGTCGAAGACGCGCGTAAACGCGCTAGTGGCGTTGCTGCGCAAAGCCGGGACCCATCTCGCGAGGGAGCACGGTGCGGCATGGGCCCCGGCTCTGCAGCGCATCACGCCGCAACTGCGGCGCGCGGCGCTGCGTCCGGGGCACGGCTCCCCTCACGTCACCGCATGCACGACCTGATACTCCGGCTGCCGCCACGCCCCGCCTTCGATCACCTCCTCGATGATCTCAATCGCCCTCACGATCTCGCCTTCGCCAACATAGAGCGGCGTAATCCCGAACCTCATGATGTCAGGCGCGCGAAAATCGCCGATGACGCCGCGGGCGATCAGCGCCTGCATCGCGGCGTAACCGCCGTCGAAGGCAAAGGAAACCTGCGAGCCGCGGTGATCATGCGCGCGTGGGGTGACGAGCTTGAGCTGCGGGCAGCGCCGTTCGACCTCGGCAATCAGAAGGTCGCCGAGTGCCAGCGAGCGCGTACGAATCTCTTTGACGTCGACCCTGTCCCAGATGTCGAGCGAGGCCTCCAGCGCCGCCATCGCCAGCACCGGCGGCGTGCCCACGCGCATGCGCTCGACGCCGCCGGCCGCCGCATAGGCGAGCTCGAACGCAAACGGTTTTGCGTGGCCCATCCAGCCGGACAGAGCGGCACGCGCGCTGTCGGCATGACGCGGCGCGACATAGAGGAAGGCCGGCGCGCCGGGACCGGCGTTAAGGTATTTGTAAGTGCAGCCGGCGGCGAAATCGGCGCCGCAGCCGGAGAGATCGACCGGCAGCGCACCGGCGGAATGGGCGAGATCCCAGACGGTGACGATGCCGAGCGCATGTGCTTTCGCTGTCAGCTTCGCCATGTCGTGGCGGCGGCCGGTGCGGTAATCCACCTCGGTGATGTAGAGCACCGCAATCTCCTCCGACAGCGCGGCCTCGATCTCCTCCGGCGATACCAGTCGCAATTGATGGCCGCGCCCGAGCGTCGCGATCAGGCCCTCGGCCATGTAGAGGTCGGTCGGAAAGTTGCCGGTGTCCGACAGGACGATCTTGCGGGACGGGGTCATGTCGAGCGCGGCGGCGAGTGCCTGATAGACCTTCAGGGATAGCGTGTCTCCGACCATCACCGAGCCGGCTGCAGCACCGATCAGCCGCGCGATACGATCGCCGACATTGCGCGGCTGGACATACCAGCCTGCGGTGTTCCAGGCGCGGATCAGCTCGTTGCCCCACTCGTCGGTGATCACGCGATTGACACGCTCGGCAACGCCCAGCGGCAGCGCACCAAGCGAGTTGCCGTCGAGATAGATCACGCCGTCAGGCAAATGGAATAACGCCCTGGTGTCGTCGTAGACGCGAAGCCTGGTCATGGATATCCCTACAGAATCGTACGCACGCGCCAGAGTTCGGGAAACAGCTCGACCTCCAGCATGCGCTTGAGATAGCTGACGCCGCCAGTGCCGCCGGTGCCGCGCTTGAAGCCGATGACGCGCTCGACCGTTGTCACGTGGTTGAAGCGCCAGCGGCGGAAATAGTCCTCGAAATCGACCAGCTTCTCGGCCAGCTCGTAGAGCATCCAGTGCGTCTCCGGCGCCTCGTAGACGATACGCCAGGCCTGCAGCACGCCTTCGTTGAAGCTATGCGTTTCGCGAACATCGCGCGCCAGCACCGCCGCAGGCATCTTGAGGCCGCTGCGGTCGGCAAGCCGCAGCACCTCGTCATAAAGGCTTGGCGTCGCGAGTTCGGCTTCAAGCAGATTCGTCGTCTCCGCATCGTGCGCGTGCGGCTTCAGCATGGCGTGGTTGCGGTTGCCGAGCAGAAATTCGATCAGCCGGTACTGGCGCGACTGGAAGCCTGAGGACTGCCCGAGCTGCGAACGGAAGCGCGTATATTCGCTGGGCGTCATCGTGCGCAGCACGTCCCACGCGTTGTTGAGCTGCTCGAAGATGCGCGACATCCGCGCCAGCATCTTCATCGCGGGCTGCACCTCATCCCGTGAGATCGCACGGCGCGCGGCGCTGAGCTCGTGGATGGCGAGCCGCATCCACAGCTCCGTGGTCTGATGCTGGATGATGAACAGCATCTCGTCATGCGCCTCCGACAGCGGATGCTGCGCGCCGAGAATCGCGTCCAGCGCAAGGTAGTCGCCGTAGGACATGCGCCGGGCGAAATCGGTCTCGGCGCCTTCGCTTGCAGGATCGTAATCGCGGGACGTCATGACAGGTCCTTTCGATCGATCTTGCCCGGCTTGCTCAGTCGAGGCCGATCAGGCGGGCGGTGATCGGTGAGGACGGGTCCTTCAGCCCGTCGATCACGGTAAAATGGTTGAGGCCGGGTTCGATGACGAGGTGCGTCGGCACGTCGAAGCCGGTCCAGATATTGGCCATCAGATCGGACTGGCGGATGAATTCGGGCCGCTCGCTGCCGCCGACCCAGGCGGTCACAGGCGAACGCCCGCGCGGCAGATGCAGCGCCGCGCTTTCCAGCGTCGCCTCCTCCATCGTCATGCGCAGCGTCTCGTTCATCCTGGTCTTCAGGAGCGGACGCAGATCGTGCAGGCCGCTGATCGAGAGCGTGCCGGCGATGCGGTTGTAGACGGCGGACTCGAGCCGGCTGTCGTCGCACAGCATGCGCGTGACGAGATGGCCGCCGGCGGAATGGCCAGCGAGCCGGATCGGTCCTGAGACGAGTGCCGCCGCTTTGGCGATCACGGCGGCGATTTCTGCGGTGATATCGGAGATGCGTGCGGCCGGTGTCAGCGTGTAGCTCGGCAGCGCCACGGTCCAGCCATGATGCCGCGCGCCTTTGGCGAGATCGGTCCAGATCGATTTGTCGAAGCGCATCCAGTAGCCGCCATGGACGAACACGACGAGGCCCTTGCTGTCGCCGTCGGGCAGGATCAGGTCGAGCTTCTGGCGCTCGCCGGCGCCATAGGCGATGTCGGGGCGAAGCTCCTTCAGCCCGGCGCGGTAGGCCGCCGCTCGCTCCGCCCACAGCGCCGGCATCTTGTCCGAGCCCGGGATATGGGCCGAATTGGCGTAAGCGTCATCCCAATCGCGCATCGTTGCTCCCGAGGACTCGTTCAGCGGACCGGGCACAGTCTGCCACCGGCCCGGCCGGCATCCTAGTCTTTATTTTAAGCTTAAAGGATTTGGATACGCCCTGTTTCGGGCAGCGCGGGCCCCGACGGCGACGCCGTAGGATGGGCAAAGCGAAAGCGTGCCCTCCTCTTTCGAGGTTGAGGAACGGATGGTGGGCACGGCGCAAGAGCGCCTTTGCCTAACCTACAGGACTATCATCCGTCATTGCGAGCGCAGCGAAGCAATCCAGTCTGTCTCCGCGGCAACAGCCTGGATTGCTTCGTCGCAAGGGCTCCTCGCAATGACGGCGGAGAGGCCTACGCCTTCTCCACACCACACCATTCCGCGATGAACAGGGCCATCGCCTTGGTCGTCTTCTTCAGCGACTCGAGCTCGACGAACTCGTTGAAGCCGTGCATCTCGCCTCCGCTGGCGCCGAAGCAGAGGCTCGGGATGCCGTGGTTGAGGCCGTAGAAGCGGGTGTCGGTCAGCGCGGTGAAGACGAGATCCTCCGGCATGCCGCCATAAACCTTGTTGAAGGCCTTGCCGAATGCAGCTTCGGGCGCGGCGGCGTCGGTGAGCTCATAGCCTTCCGACAGGAAGCCCGACCACTCGATCTCCGGCGGATTGTTGGCGAGGAA
Organism: Bradyrhizobium sp. USDA 4354; assembly: GCF_054060315.1. Lineage (NCBI taxonomy): Bacteria > Pseudomonadati > Pseudomonadota > Alphaproteobacteria > Hyphomicrobiales > Nitrobacteraceae > Bradyrhizobium > Bradyrhizobium sp. USDA 4354. Next base: position 5,868,338 of record NZ_JBSSDC010000001.1, read on the forward strand.
GCGGTGGTTGCGCGCAGCAGCAGCGACGCAAGCCATGATCTCCTTCTGGTGATCGGCGATCGACCAGCCCGGCAATACGGCAATCCGACAGTCGACGTCGCACCAGGCCGGGACGCTCGAGGCCCAGTCGCCGCCCTTGATGATACCGGGGTTGAAGTTGATGGGATGGTTGAGCGTCTTGAAGTGGCGATCGGCCTTGGCGCGCTCGTTCCATTCGATCTCGAGCTTTTGCAGCGCCTGGATCAGGTGATACGCCGCCATGATCGCGTTCGCGCCGGAGCCTGCGAAGGCGACATGGGTCGGGTGCCCCTTCACGCGCAGTCGGAACCAGATCACGCCGACCTGTGAGCGCACCATCTTGCCGCCGGTCGGCTCCGGAATGAAGCAGGCATCGGCACGGTAGCCGCGCTGAAGCGTCGAGAGCGCGCCGACGCCGGTGCTCTCCTCCTCGATCACGGATTGGAAGTGGATCCGTGCCGTCGGCCTGAAGCCGGCGGCCTTGATCGCATCGAGTGCGTAGAGCGCGCCGATGGTGCCTGACTTCATGTCGCAGGCACCGCGGCCAAACATCTTCCCGTCCTTAATGACGGGTGAGAACGGCGGGGTATCCCACAAGTCCAGCGGACCTGCCGGCACCACATCGCAGTGCCCCTGCAGGATCAGCGATTTGCCGCCATTGGCTTGCGGACGGTAAGTACCCACCACGGAACGCGCCTTCGAAAAGTCGTGCTCGATCGGGCCGAAGCCGCGCAGATCCTTCAAATCGTCGACATTGATGTGCCAGTCGTCGACCTCGTAGCCGCGTTCGCGCAGGAGGTCGCCGATCATGTCCTGGCACGGTCCCTCCGCCCCGCGGGTCGAAGGAATCGCGACGAAATCGCTTGTGGTTGCAAGCTGAGCTTCGAAGCCGGCATCGACGGCGTCAAGAATCCTCTGCTGCGTTTCGGCATTCATCAGGCAACTCCAGGCATCCCAACGGTTTCCAAGGAGTGCGCAAGCTAGCCGATTTCAGCCGTTCGGGTACTCCACAAAATAGGCATCCCGCAATGCATCTTCGAGCAGCCGGCCCTCCGCATAGCCATTCAGCGTTGCAGGCCGGGTCACGCCGTCGAGCAGGCGCGGGCACGGCTCCGGGGCGCCGAGCACGGTGCGGACCGGAATGCGCTCCGCATAGATCGGCAACGCATAGTCCTCGTCGTCATCAGCCACACCCTTGGCGCGGACCTTGGCCGAGGCTTCCTCGATTTCCATCGCGATGAAGGAGGTTGCCTTGATCTCCTGCGCGCTGCTCTCCCGCAGGCTCGCGGTGCGATCCGGAAAGAAGCGATCGACCATCGCGATCACCGCGCGCTCCTTCTCCTCGGGATCGGTGACGAGATAGGCCGTGCCGAACGCCATCACCGCGCGATAGTCGGCGGAATGGTTGAAGCCGCAGCGCGCCAGCACGAGGCTGTCGAGATGGGCGACCGTGAGGCAGACGCGCTCGCCCTTGGTCTGGTTGCGCAACATGCGGCTGGCGCTCGATCCGTGCCAGTAGAGCTTGGTGCCCTCGCGCCAGAAGAACGTCGGCGTGCAATAGGGCTGGCCGTCGATCACGTAGGAGACGTGGCACAGCATCGAGGAATCCAGGATGCGATGAACCGTATCGTGATCGTAGAAGCCGCGGTCGTGCCGGCGCTTCACCTGGTTGCGCGCCGATGTCGGATAGGAATTTGAGATCTCGGTCTGGCTCACGGCCGCTCCTGCTCGGATTGGAACAATTCCAGACCAGTTGTAGCCGTGGATTTGGTCTGCGATAGTGCCAATTCCATGCAAAAAATTCCGACCAATTCTCCGGCGCCCGCCAAGCCCCCTTCTCCGTCAAAGACCGAGCTGCCGCTCGATCTTACCGGGGCGCACATCACTCCAGGCGCCTCCGCGGCGCACCGGCTGTACCAGGCGCTGTGCGAGACGATCGTCTCCGGGCTCGTCAAGCCGGGCGAGCCGCTGCCGCCATCGCGGACGTTGGCAGGGCAGACCGGCTTCCGGCGCAACGCCGTGGTCGCCGCCTATGAACGCCTGATCGCCGACGGCTTTGCCGACGCAACCGTCGGCTCCGGAACGTTCGTCGCCGCACGTATCCCGGCGAGGGGGGCCGAGCCGAACAAGCCGAAGGTGGTTGTCGAAACGCCCAGGCAAGGCGCATTCGCGCTCGGCTGCACCCATATCGACGAGCGTGCGGTGCAGCGTTTTCGCGCTTTCGTCGGCCGCCGCATGCGCGCGTTCGGGTCCGAGCACCTGCATTATGGCGATCCTCGCGGCAGCCGCGAGCTGCGTGCAGCGATCGCCGACCATCTGTTGTCGGCGCGCGGACTGCGCTGCGACCCCGATCAGATCATGCTGACGTCGGGCACGCTGCACGCGCTGCGCATCGTGCTGAGCGCGATCCTGAAGTCCAACGACCAGGTCTGGTGCGAGGACCCAGGCTATCCCGCCGCGCGAAACACCATCGCCCATTGCGGCTATCGCGCCGTGCCTGTGGCCGTCGACGAGCACGGAATGCGTGTCGCCAAAGGCCGCGTCGCGGCGCCGTCCGCGCGCGCGGCCTACGTCACACCCTCGCATCAGTTTCCGCTTGGCGTGCAGATGTCGTTGCCGCGGCGGCTCGAGCTTCTGGACTGGGCGAGGCAGACCGGCGCATTCGTGCTTGAGGATGATTACGACAGCGAGTTCCGCTATGACGGCGCACCGCTGATGTCGCTCGCCGGCATCGATCGCCTCCAGCGCGTGATCTACCTGGGCACGTTCGCCAAGACGTTGTTTCCGGGCCTGCGCATCGGCTATTGCGCCCTGCCCGAGCGCCTGATCGCGGACGTGACGGCAGCGCGCGCGGCGCTCGACCGCTTTCCCGGCACGCTGATGGAGGGCGCGGTGGCCGACATGCTCAATTCCGGCGCATTCGCCGCGAACCTGAAACGCGTGCGAAGACTCTATCGCGAGGCGCGCGATGCGCTCGCCGAAACGCTGGAGGTCGCATCCGATGGCGCGCTTTCGGTGCCGGTGCCCTCACAAGGCCTGCATCTCGTCGCCCGGTTCGATCCTTCGGTCGATCTGTCGGTGGCAGCGCATGCCAAGCAAGCGGCCGGCGCGGAAGGCTGGCTATTGGCCGACACCTATTCACGCGGGCGTCCTCTGCCCGGCTTCGTGCTGGGATTTTCCGGGCACCCGGTTCCACAGCTCGTGGCCTCCGCCGAACGTCTCGCGAGGGAATCGCGCGCAGCGTTGGGCGCAAGGGGAAAACCGGCCCAAGCGTGACGAAGCTTCACTACCAGAGAAGCTTCACTACCAGAATCGCCCGCCGCTCCCTAGATTGCGGCATCGATGCCGGGACCTCACATCATGCTGCTGCGCCACGCGACCTGCCTCTCGCTGCTGATCTCCATCGCGCTTGCCTCGACGGCACGCGCAGCCACCGTCGGACGCGAGCAGGACATCGTCGATCTGAAGCTCGGCCAGCGTGTGCTCGTGGATGACGGAACCTGCCCCGCCGGCCAGGTCAAGGAAGTGCGCGGCGCGAAGATGACCGACAAGGGAGTCTCGCGCACGAGTTCCTGCGTCCCGCGGCTCGGGCCGAAATCGAAATAATGATCTGAAAAGCTACTTCGCCGGATCGAACATGCACTGCAGCGTCGGTTTGGCGATCTTGGTGAAGGTCGGGCCGATCTCGCTCTGCTTGGAGGCCGGCACCCAATCGGTCTCGATGGTGGGCACGCCGGTCTCGCTGATGCCGCGCAGCAGCGCTTCGCGCAGATCGCGGTCCTCCACGGCCGCGGCGGCGTGATCGTGCAGACAGCCGCAGACCTCCTCCGGATGCTCCCAGCGCCCGAGCATGCGCGGCGCGCACTGGCGCACGAACTCGCCGCGGGGATCATGGAACCTGGAGGGTGCGCGCACTTGCGCCTGAACGGAACTGATCGCCAAAAGGGACACGAACGCTGCGGCGCAGAGACGAAGCAACATGATGGCTTTGCCGGCTGTTTTCTTGTGTGCGGTCAGAAGCGTGCGGCGACCATGATCGGCTGCGCTGCCGGGACCGTGACGGGCGAGCCGCTGTACTGGAAGGTGCCGACACCGGGGAGATTGCCGTCGGGCGAACCCGCCAATGAGGAGCCGGCGAGCACGAAACCGAACGCAAGAATGAGGCTGAGCGCGCGCATGATGTTGTGTCCCGATTCAGTTGCCGGCGGTGCGCCGTCGTCGTTGTGACGCTGATAACCATGGGCGGTTTCGCGCGTGATGCGCGAAAAGCTGAAAATGGTTTCGTCTTCGTGAGAATTGTTTCGTCCCATTCAAGAGGACGAAACAATTCTCGGAAAATGCCAGTTATTTCAGACAGGTCTCGCTGTAGGTCAAAGTGACCTGCCAAGTTCCGGCGCCAGCGCGGACACGCGCCTTGCACAGGCACCGTCATGCTCCCGCCTCGCGCGCTTCACACGCATTTTACGTTTTTCTGCTGAAGAGGGCGGCAAACGAGGGCTGGGTCCTATCGAACCGGGGGTGGTTCGGCAGCGACCCAAGCCATCGAAACCGAGACGCCCGGATCATCGGGCGCATTCACGTGAGGGATGGCCACCATGATGGCGGGAAATCGCGCAACGCCGCGCGATACGGATCCACGGACGGACCGCGGAGATCAACCACCCATTCGCGGCAGCGCCGGCGAAATGGCGCTGCAATCGAGCCGCGGCTTCGAGGCCGCGCCGCAGATGTTCGTGCGGCTGACCGGTTCGCATCTCGCGAAGCCGCGTGATCGTCACTCAGTAAACCCAAGCGCGTCACCGAGCGAACGCGTCACTGCGTGAAGAACTCGCCGCACTTCTGGACGTTGGCATCGGCCGGTCCCCACGGCATGATCGGCACGGTCGAGGTCGAGTTCTTCGGCGAGCCTTCGATCAGCTTGTCCGAATAGACCATGTAGACCAGCACGTTGCGCTTGGTGTCGCAGCCGCGCACGATCTGCATCTTCTTGAAGAACAGCGACCGGCGCTGGCGGAACATGTCGTCGCCCTGCTCCATCTTGTGCTTGAACTTGATCGGACCAACCTGGCGACAGGCCAGCGAGATGTCCGAGACCTCCTCGGCAAGGCCGAGCCAGCCCTTGAAGCCCCCCTTCTCCGGCACCGTGAAATGACAGGCAACGCCCTCGACTTCAGGATCGTCGAGACCATAGGTCGCGAGCTTGTCGTTCGGGCTCATCCATTTGAACACGGTGGAGCGGCGGAAGATCAGATCGGGCTCGTCGGCGGCAGATGCCGACGCCATAGGTGCGGCCAGAGCCAAGAGGAATAAAGCGAGGCCTTTCAAGCGGATGCTGGAAAGACCAGGGAAACGAGATGACATGAAGTTCTCCGGTAACAAGTCCCCGCAATGTAGGAACGCAAGCGACGATCAGGAAGGCGACGGACCGTCAGGCGCGGCCGCCGTTTACCGCTCCGTGAGGCTTTTTTGCTACGTCTCGAACAAAAGTAACTGACGGCAGAACCGCCCTGCTGGTGAACGCGTATCCCCTTCGCGAGACTAACGTTTGATTTGGATTATGGATTCGAGGATGAACAGCGTGAACGGGTCGGGTTCTTCCGCCAAGCCGGCGCGGCTGTGGCAGGTCGCCATTTTGACGGCGGCGGGTGCGATCGGCGCGACCGGCCCGGCAGACGCAGCGTTTTATTATTGGACGGATTATTCGGACGGGTCCTATTACGCCCGGCAGGACCGGCTTCCCGAAATACCGCGCCAGAAGCCGCAAAAGCGTGGCGCCGCAACCAAGAAAGAAAGCGTCGTCGCGAAGGAAGCCGGCACCAAGCCGCAAGGACCGCTCGTCATCGTCGTCTCGATCGACCGGCAGAAGGTGACGGTCTACGACAGCACCGGCGTGTTCGCGGAATCCCCGGTGTCGACGGGCATGAAGGGCCACTCGACGCCGATGGGCGTGTTCAGCGTCATTCAGAAGCACAAATTCCACCACTCCAACATCTATAGCGGCGCGCCGATGCCGTACATGCAGCGGATCACCTGGTCCGGCGTCGCGATGCATGCCGGCGTGCTTCCGGGCTATCCCGCCTCGCATGGCTGCATCCGCATGCCGATGGCGTTCGCGATGAAGATGTGGAACTGGACCAAGATGGGCGCGCGCGTGATCGTGGCGCCCGGCCAGATGTCGCCGCAAAGCTTCTCCCATCCCCTGCTCGCCTCCATGCGCGTGCCGCCGCAGCCCGCCGCCAGCCTCGAGCCGCAGACCAATGCCGGCGACAAGGCCGACAAGGGCGCAGCCGAAACCAAGCCGGTCGAGACCAAGACGGCCAGCGCCGACAGCCTGCTCGAGCTGCGCACCTCCGTCGGCCACGCCGTGATGTCGGATGTGACCACCGGCAATGCGCCCGCGCGCGAGCAAGCCGCAGCACTGGCCGACAAGGCCAAGACAGCCGAGGCATCTGATACGGCCAAGCCCCAGTCGGAAGACGCCGCCAAGCCGGCGAACGACGACAAGCCCGCCGACAAGCCCGAGGCTGTCAAAGCCGAGCCGGCCAAGACGGAGGCGGTGGACTCCGCGAAGACGCCCAATGCACAGGCACCGTCGCTCGCGACCTCGCCCGACGCGAAGAAGGACGAGAACCGCGTTGCCGATCCTGCGCCGGCGGCAAAGCCTGATACGCCCAAGCGCGCCGGCCAGATTGCCGTCTTCATCAGCCGCAAGGATTCCAAGCTCTATGTGCGGCAGAATTTTGCGCCGCTGTTCGAGGTGCCCGTTACGATCGCCGCGAGCGACCGGCCGCTCGGCACGCATGTCTTCACCGCCGAAGTCGACAAGGCCGATGCCAATGCGCTGCGTTGGTCGGTGGTATCGCTGCCCGTCTCCGCGCGTTCCGCGGCACGCGAGGACGACAGCCGCGTATCGCGCCGCCAGCGCGGCGCCGCCGTGATCCCCGTCGCCGCAAAACCGGTGGTGACGCCGGACAGCCCGGCTGAAGCCCTCGACCGCATCTCGGTTCCCGCCGACACCATGGCGAAGATCAACGAGATGTTGACGTCGGGCGGCTCGATCATCGTCTCCGACCAGGGTATCAACCAGGGCGAGACCGGCGAAGGCACCGATTTCATCGTCCGCCTGTACTAGCGCGCCCCGCTGCGTTCGATAACGCGGTGTTGACGAGTGAGGTCGCAGTGGCGGAGTAACATGCCTCCCGGACCATTTCGGGGGGACGCCGTCATGATGGACCGCAGGACCATGCTCATCGCGGCGCTTGGCGGCGCACTCGCGCCGGTAACGCGCGCCCTCGCTGATGGCGGGATGAGCCGGATCTCGGCCTACGCCTTCTCCTTCGCCGCTTTGTCAGGCGAGGACATCCGCCTTGCCGCGTTCACCGGCAAGCCGCTGCTGGTGGTGAACACCGCCTCGCTCTGTGGCTACACTCCGCAATATGCCGGCTTGCAGGAGATCTGGAACGAGTTTCGCGCGCGCGGGCTTACCGTGATCGGCGTGCCCTCCAACGATTTCGGTGGCCAGGAGCCCGGCGGCACGAGCGAGATCACGCAGACCGCGCATCACCAATATGGTGTTACCTTTCCGGTTACGGCCAAGGCCGTGGTGGTCGGAGCAAAAGCGCATGCCTTCTACAAATGGGCTGCTGAGGCTCGACCGAAGGAAGTTCCGCGTTGGAACTTCCACAAATACCTGATCGGCCGCGACGGCTATATCGCCGAGGTCTTTCCCTCCGCCGTCGAGCCGGCCGACACGCGGATCAAAACGGCCATCGCCAAGGCGCTGGCCGATAGTTGACGCGAGGCGCACCCCAACCGGCTGGGCACAATTGTGGCGGGGCGTCAAACAGCCGTTGCAATGGCGAGGGCCCACCATCTAGGCTAGGATCGTTTGGGGCAGGAGGTTTCTGCCGCAGGCGAAAAGCCGCGGCGGAACAACGGGATCAATCTCGAGGACAACACCATGCGTGTGGCGGCAGGACTGATTTTGGCAAGCGCGATGTCGGTTGCGATGACCGGCGCAGCATGGTCGCAGACACCGGCCGCGAAGCCGGCAGCCGCGGCGCAAGCCGCACCGGCGGCAGCGCCAGCGGCTGCAACGTCCGCTGCAGCTCCGGCGCCTACAGCGGCGGCTGCGGCTCCAGCGGGTTTCGTCAATCCGCCCCCGCCGAAACAGGCGCCGCAGCCGGCGCGCGCGGCCTGCAACACGCCAGGCGCCCTCGGTGTCGCCCGCACCGTCGAGATCGACACCACGGGCGGTCCCGGCTTCGGCTTCGAGCATTTCAAGGAGCTCGACTTCCTGCGCGACCACGAGGTGGTGCTGACCTTCGACGACGGCCCCTGGCCACGCAACACGCCCGCGGTGCTGAAGGCGCTCGCGGATGAATGCACCACTGGCATCTTCTTCATCATCGGCAAGCACGCGACCTACGAGCCGGAGATCCTGAAGCAGGTCTACGCAGCCGGCCACACGGTCGGCGCCCACACCTGGTCGCATGCCAACCTCAACAACAAGAAGCTCAACGAAGCGCAGCGCAAGGAAGAGATCGAGAAGGGCTTTGCGGCGGTGAAGTGGGCGCTCGGCGGCATCTCGCCCGCGCCGTTCTTCCGCTTCCCGGCGCTGCAGCATCCGCCGGAAATGGTCACCTATCTCGGCAACCGCAATGTCGGGATTTTCTCCTGCGACATCGACTCGTTCGACTTCAAGGCCTCCAAGCCCGAGAAAGTGGTCGAGACCGTGATGAAGAAGCTCGACACCAAGGGCAAGGGCATCATACTGATGCACGACTTCCAGAAGCACACTGCGGAGGCCCTGCCCGAGCTGCTCAAGCGGCTGAAGGCCGGCGGCTACAAGGTGGTGGCGATGCGCGCCAAGTTCCCGGCCTCGACGCTGCCGGAATACGACCAGGAGCTGCTCAAGGACATCAAGCTGCCGACGGTGAGCCAGCGCCCGGTCAATTCCGTGGTGACGACCGTTTCCGAATAGAAGGCCATTGTCTTTCCGTATCGAAGGCTACGTCATCGTGTCAGCGGACGGCATGCTGGCCGACGCCGATCACGTCATGCCCGACAGCCTGAAGTTCGAAGGCGACAAGCTGTTCTTCGAGCAGGCGCTCGATCGCGCCGCGCTGATCGTGCATGGCCGCAACTCGCACGAGCAGCAGCCGAATTCGCCGAAGCGCAAGCGGCTGATCCTGACCCGCAAGATCAGGGACCTCACCGTCGATCCGGAGATGCCGAACGCGACGCTGTGGAATCCGGCGCATGCGAGCTTCGAGGCGGCCTGCGCCTGCGCGGACGTCGCCTCCGGCATGATCGCCATCATCGGCGGTCCCGTCGTGTTCGACTTATTCATGGACCGCTACGACACGTTCTGGCTATCGGAAGCCCCGCATGTGCGGCTGCCCGGCGGTGAAGGCTGTTTTGTCGGCGTGCCCCAGCGGACGCCTCGCGAGGTGCTGGCTTCGCACGGGATGAAGCCGGGCGCGCCCTACCTGCTCGACGCCGCGCATGAGGTGACCGTAACCCCGTGGCGGCCGGGTTAGCCGCACGACGTTGCCGAATGGCTTTCGCCCTCACCAGTGGGGTGAGGCTCCGATCAAAACTGGAAAAACAACCCCATGCAAAGTACCGGCAACAGGATACCATTGCGCATCCTGCTTGATCGGCAAGCCAAATTGGTCCCGCCGCCGGCGTCAACATATCGAGGCCGGCCTTGCCAGCGAGGATCTGTCGGCCAATCGATCGCGACCCATTTCGGCCTGTCCCGGGCGTCGTTGTACCGGCTGTTCGCGCCGGTCGGCGGTATCGCCCGACTACATCCGCAGCCGCCGGCTGCACCGCGCCTTCTTCGATCTCGCAAATTCGGGCGCGCGTGGGCCGCGGATCAGCGAGGTCGCGCGGCGCTGGCAGCTCGGCACCGACGCGCATTTCACGCGCTCATTCAAGGCGGCCTATGGCATCACGCCCCGCGCTGCGCGCGAGGCCGCATTGCTCGGCATGCAGCGCGGCACCGATGGAGCGAGCAGCGCGACGATTTCCCGCTGGATGCGCGAGATCGCGCCTCCGAGAGCAGATTGATCGCTACACGTCGCCGTAGGCCGCCTCGGCCGGGCGCGTGGTGCGGCCGTAGCCGATGATCATGCAGAGCGCGCCGATGATCGACAGGTTCTTGAGCGCGTCGACCAGCATCTTGGCATTCTCGGGGGCCGTCATGTTCCAGAAGTCGTAGAACAGGACGGTCGCGACCGCGACGTAGATGATCAGCAGCATCGCGAAGAAGCGCGCGCCGAAGTTCAGCGCGATCATCAGGCCTGCAATGATCTCGAGCCCGCCGATCGCAATCGCCAAAAGCTGCGGCGTAGTCATGGCCGTCGCCGTCTCGACCTGCTTGGCGTAAGGCGTGATGACGTCGGGCACCACGAGCTTGGTGGCGATGATGTCGGCAGTCGCCTGGATGGCAAAGAGCTTGGTCGCGCCCGTGTAGATGAACAGCACGGCGAACAGGATTCGCCCGAAAGTCACGAACGCTGGCATGATCGGCCTCTTGGCAAAAACCGCGCGGAACGCTTGAGGGGATTATGAAGAGTCGTGCGCCGGTTTACAAACAGGGAAATGGAGAGCTGCGAGGAATTCAAAGTTGGCAGCGCAGATGGTTGGCGCTCCCTAGCGGAATCGAACCGTGGGCGGCGAGATGGGCCACCAAGCTCTCGGCGTCATGGCCGGGCTTGACCCGGCCATCCACGACTTGCCTCGCGGAACGAAGAACGTGGATGCCCGGGACAAGCCCGGGCATGACGAGTTTGCGGAGCGAGCGCGCCCCTAGAATACCTCAAGGGGTGCGAAGCAACTACGTAAACAACGTCGGCTGCTGCCGGGCCGCGCGCTCCTGGGCTTCCACGACCGCAACCGCCGTCATGTTGAGGATGCCGCGCGCGGTGATGCCCGGCGTCAGGATGTGGGCCGGGCGCGCCGGGCCGATCAGAATCGGGCCGACGGGAAGTGCGTCCGCCAGCGCCTTGATCATCTGATAGGCCACGTTGGCGGTGTCGAGGTTCGGCATGATCAGGATGTTGGCCTCCCCCTCGAGCTTGGAGTGCGGCAGCACGAGCTTGCGGGCCGCAGCCGAGAGCGCGGTGTCGCCCTGCATCTCGCCGTCGGCCTCGATCTCCGGATGCTTGTCTTTCAGGAGTTGGGTCGCCCGGCGCATCTTGCGCGAGGAGTCCGTATCGTAGCTGCCGAAATCGGAATGCGAGATGAAAGCGACCTTCGGCTTCAGGGTGAAGCGCTGCACATGCAGCGCCGCCAGTGCCGCGATCTCGGCCAGCTCCTCCGCACTCGGATTGGGCCGCACTTGCGTGTCGGCGATGAAGAAGGCGCCCTTGCTGGTGATCAGCAGCGCCAGCGCGGCGTAATCGCTGATCCCCGGCAAGAAGCCGACGATCTCGCGAACATGGCGCAGATGGCTCATATAGCGGCCCTCGACGCCGCAGAGCATGGCGTCGGCCTCGCCCCGCACCACGGCAAGCGCCGCGATGACCGTGTTGTTGGTGCGCACCACCGTGCGCGCCGCGTCCGGCGTCACGCCGCGACGGCCGGCGACCTCGACATAGGACTGCACGTAGGAGCGGTAGCGAGGATCGTCCTCGGGATTGACGAGGTCGAAATCCTTGCCGGCCTTGATCGACAGGCCGAAGCGCTTGATGCGCGCCTCGACCACCGAGGGGCGGCCGACCAGGATCGGCCGCGCCAGCTTCTCCTCGAGCACCACCTGCGTCGCGCGCAGCACGCGCTCGTCCTCGCCCTCGGCGTAGATCACACGGACCGGCTGGGTCTTTGCTTTGGCGAACATCGGCTTCATGACGAGGCCGGAACGGAAGGCGAAGCGCTCGAGCAGCGCTCTGTATTCGTCGAAATTGGTGATGGGCCGCGTCGCAACGCCGGACTCCATCGCCGCCTTCGCCACGGCAGGCGCGATACGCAGGATCAGGCGCGGGTCGAACGGGCTTGGGATCAACGAGCCGGGACCGAAGCCCTGCGTCTCGCCGGTGTCGAAACCTTGCGCGACAGCATCCGACGGCGCCTCGCGCGCGAGCTGCGCGATGGCCTCGACGGCGGCGTGCTTCATCTCCTCGTTGATCGCGGTGGCGCCGACGTCGAGCGCGCCGCGGAAGATGAAGGGAAAGCAGAGGACGTTGTTGACCTGGTTCGGGTAGTCGGAGCGGCCGGTGCAGATCATGGCGTCGGGGCGCGCCTTTCGCGCCTCTTCCGGCATGATCTCCGGCACGGGATTGGCGAGCGCCATGATCAGGGGCTTGTCGCCCATCGCCTTGGCCATCTCCGGCTTGAGCACGCCGGGTGCCGAGAGCCCGATGAAGATATCGGCGCCGCCGATGACGTCGGCGAGCGTGCGCTTGTCGGTCTTCTGCGCATAGACCGCCTTCCAGCGGTCCATCGAGGTGTTGCGCCCCTCATGCACGAGACCGTCGATGTCGCAGACCCAGATGTTCTTGCGCTGCGCGCCCATCGAGACGAGCAAGTTCAGCGTCGCGAGCGCAGCGGCCCCTGCCCCCGAGGCCACGATCTTGACGTCGGACAGCTTCTTGCCGTTGAGCCTGAGGCCATTGCTGATGGCGGCGGCGACGATGATCGCGGTGCCGTGCTGGTCGTCATGGAAGACCGGGATCTTCATGCGCTCCTTCAAGCGCGTCTCGATCTCGAAGCACTCCGGTCCGCGGATGTCTTCCAGATTGATGCCGCCGAAGGTCGGCTCGAGCGCCGCCACGGTCTCGACCACGCGGTCGATGGTGTCGGCGGCGATCTCGATGTCGAACACGTCGATGCCGGCGAATTTCTTGAACAGGACCGCCTTGCCTTCCATCACCGGCTTGGAGGCCAGCGGGCCGATATTGCCGAGGCCGAGCACCGCGGTACCGTTCGAGACGACGGCCACCAGATTGGCGCGGGTGGTGAGCGTGGCGGCTTCCGCCGGATTCTTGGCGATCTCGGTGCAAGCCGCGGCAACGCCCGGAGAATAGGCCAGCGCGAGGTCGCGCTGGTTGGCAAGCGGCTTGCTTGCCTGGATCTCGAGCTTTCCGGGGCGCGGCAGACGATGGTAGGCCAGCGCCGCCTGGTGGAGATCATCAGAATAGGACGACATGCGGTGTCTCGCCTCGCGTTACCGGCCTCAAAATGCATCGTCCGGAGCTGCCGCCCAAGCGGAACGGTATTTCCGGGTCATGGAAACGGGATGAAGCACGCCGGGTGCCTCGGTGGCAACATCCGATTGCGTCCCTATCAACAGGGCGCGCGGTCAAACATTTGAAAACCATAGCTTTCCCTGGACCGCGCGGCGTTTCGCGAATATGGCAGGTTGCGCAGTGCAGAACGAGCAACTGGAGCTGGGAATGAAGCGAATCCTGATCGGCCTGATGGTCGCAGCAGTGCTCGGAGCGGGCGGATGGTTTGGCTTCAATCTCTACGTCCAGCATCGCGCGATCAGCGAGGTCGAGGCGGCGTTCGACAGGATCCGTTCGAGCGGCGGCAAGGCGAGCTATGGCAAGGTCGGGTTCGAGCTGCAAACCCGCACGCTGACGATCGAGGACATCGCGGTTGAGCCGGGCAACCAGCCGCAGGCCCACGTCAAGATCGCTGCCTTCAAGAGCACCGGCGTCCGCCAGGTCGATGAGAGGCATTTTGCGGCAGACAGCATCGACATCTCGGGATCCGAGGTCGCGCTCGATGAGGTCGGCCCCGGCAAGCTGAAAGTGGCCTACAAGATCCCGCAGATGACTCTGCGCGACTATGCCGGCCCTCTTCACGTTCAAAGCGTGCCGGCATCGGGCTCCCTGGTCGGCGCGTACCGGTTGGTGCTCGACCAGCTCGCGAGCGTGACGGCAACGTCCGTGACGGCCCCGTCGCTCAGCATCAATTTCGACGCCGGCAGCAGCGTCGGCAGCGGTGAAGTGGTCTATTCCGGCCTCGCGTTTCAAAACCTCGGCCGAGGCAAGGTCGATGCGATGAAAACGGAACGCGCCGCCTTCACGATCAACATTTCCCAGCCGGGCAAGGCGGACAAGCTGACCGGCGAGATCGCCGCCATCCTCGTCAATGATTTCGATGCGACCGCGATCCTCGCCGCGCTCGATCCGCAGACGAGCGGTGACGACAGCTTCCGCCGGGTCTACCGGCAAATCTCGACCGGCCCCTGTGTGCTGAAGTCGGCGCTGGGGGTGCGTATGGATATCGACGGCTTCGCCATGGAGGATATCGACGTGCAGCCGTCGAAACTCCACTTGTTCGAGATGTTTGCCATGCCGCCGCAGGACAGGTCGGCGTCGCCAACGCCGGCGCAAGCGCGCGAGTTGATGGAGAAGGTCGCCGGATTCTACGGCGCCATTCGCATCGGCAAGGCCGAGATCGGCAGGACCTCGATCGGCACACCGCAGGGAAGCGCGAAGATCAACGCGATACGCTACCGGCTGGGTGAATTCGCGATCGAGGGCGTCGATGCACCCTCGCCGCATGGCCAGTTCAAGATGGAGCGCTTCGCGCTGAAGTCTTTCAGCTTGCCAAACCTGATGCGCTGGGCGTCGGGCCTCACCAATCCCGGGCAGCCCCCCTCGCCCGAGGAGATGCTGGGCCTGTTCGGCGTGCTCGAAGGCGCCGAGGTCAAGGGCGTGGTGGCGCCCCATAACAACGCGCGGCAGCCTATCACCGTCGACACGATCAGCCTGAACTGGGGCCAGCTGGTGGGATCGATCCCGAGCAAGGCCAGTCTGGTTGTGAAGATGGTCACGCCGACCGATCCCGCCAATCCGGCGCTGCAGCCGCTGATCGTGGCAGGCGTCGACAAGCTCGCGATCGACCTCGATCTCGGCGCTGCCTGGACGGAATCGTCAGGCGCATTCGCGCTTGCGCCCGCCACGCTCGATCTCGGCAACCTCGCCAGGGCGCAGGTGAGCGTGGCCCTTGCCAAGGTGCCGCGCGACCTCTTCACCACGACGGACCCCTCCGAGGCTATGGATCAGTTGGCGCAGGTCGAGACCGGCGCAATCGAGCTGTCGTTGCGCGACCGCGGCGTGGTCGATCTGGTCGTGGCCCAGTTCGCGCGCATGCAGAATGTCAGCCGCGACACCGCGCGCAGCGCCATCGTCGCGATGATCCGGGCGCAGGGCGAGAAGATCGCAGCCTCCAATCTCGATGCCAAGGTCGCGGTCGATGCACTCGCCGGCTTCGTCGAGACTTCAGGGCAAACGCTGAGCATCAGGCTGACACCGCTCGGCAATCTGCCGGTGCTTCAGCTGGTCGATGTGCTCGACAACGAACCGATCATCGCGCTGGCGCAGTTCAGGATCGAGGCATCGACGGGGTTGTAGGGCTTATCGCTGCGAAAGAGGTGACAGCTAACCTGGTGAAAATCCCTCCCCGTCATTGCGAGGAGCTCTTGCGACGAAGCAATCCAGAATCCCTCCGCGGAGACACTCTGGATTGCTTCGCTGCGCTCGCAATGACGGCGGAGAGAGCGGACCCAGTATCAGCAGATCGACTCGCGGAGACTCCCCCTCACCCGCCTCGCATCTTCGATGCGACATAGCCGAAGCTATGCTTCGGCGTCTCTTTAGAACGGCCGCTGAAGGCGGCCTATGCTCTCCCCGCAAGCGGGGAGAGGCGAAGAGCCACTCACTTCTGCGGCAGGTTCACCCGGATGTGCAGCTCGCGGAGCTGCTTGGCCGTGGCTTCCGACGGTGCGCCCATCAGGAGGTCCATGGCCTGCTGGTTCATCGGGAACAGCGAGATCTCACGCAAATTTGTGGTGCCGCACAGCAGCATCACGATGCGGTCGACGCCCGCGGCCATGCCGCCGTGCGGCGGCGCGCCATACTGGAAGGCGCGGTACATGCCGCCGAAGCGGTCGACCACTTCCTGCTCGCCGTAACCTGCGATCTCGAACGCCTTCACCATCGCTTCCGGCACGTGGTTGCGGATGCCGCCCGAGGCGATCTCGTAGCCGTTGCAGGTGATGTCGTACTGGAACGCCTTGATGGTCAGCGGGTCCTGGCTCTTCAGCGCCTCCAGGCCGCCCTGCGGCATCGAGAACGGGTTGTGCGAGAAGTCGACCTTCTTGTCGTCCTCGTTGTACTCGTACATCGGGAAGTCGACGATCCAGGCGAGCTCGAACCGTTCCTTGTCGGTGAGGTTCAATTCCTCGCCGACCTTGTTGCGGGCAAGCCCAGAGAACTTCCAGAACTTGTCGGGATCGCCGGCGACGAAGAAGGCGGCATCGCCTTCCTTGACACCGAGCTGCGCGCGGATCGCGGCGGTCCGCTCAGGCCCGATGTTGTTCGCGAGGGGACCGGCGCCCTCGCCGCCCTCGCGCCACATGATGTAGCCGAGGCCGGGCTGGCCCTCGCCCTGCGCCCACGAGTTCATGCGGTCGCAGAACGCGCGGCTGCCGCCGCCCGCAGCCGGGATCGCCCAGACCTGGTTCTTGGGATCTTCGAGCATGCGCGCGAACACCTTGAAGCCGGAGCCGCGGAAGTGCTCGGAGACGTCCCGCATCTCGATGGGGTTGCGCAGGTCGGGCTTGTCGCTGCCGTATTTGCGAAGCGCCTCGGCGAACGGGATGCGGCGCCAGCCCTTCGTCACCGGCTTGCCCTTGGCGAACTCTTCAAAGACGCCCGTGATCACCGGCTCCATCGCCGCGAACACGTCTTCCTGCGTGACAAAGCTCATCTCGACGTCGAGCTGGTAGAACTCGCCGGGCAGACGGTCGGCGCGCGGGTCCTCGTCGCGGAAGCAGGGCGCGATCTGGAAGTAGCGGTCGAAGCCCGACATCATCAGAAGCTGCTTGTACTGCTGCGGCGCCTGCGGCAGCGCGTAGAATTTTCCCGGATGAATGCGCGAGGGCACCAGGAAGTCGCGCGCGCCTTCCGGCGAGGACGCGGTCAGGATCGGGGTGTTGAATTCGAAGAAGCCCTGCCCCTCCATGCGCCGGCGCATCGACTTGATGATCTCGACGCGCGTCATGATGTTCTGGTGCAGTTTTTCGCGACGCAGGTCCAGGAAGCGATACTTGAGCCTGATGTCTTCGGGGTATTCCTGGTCGCCGAACACCGGCAGCGGCAGGTCGCCGGCCGGGCCCAGCACCTCGATCTCGCTGACATAGACCTCGACCTTGCCGGTCGGCAAATCGTCATTGTCGGTGCCTTCGGGGCGGCGGCGGACCTTGCCGTCCATCTTGACCACGAATTCCGAGCGCAGCTTTTCGGCCAGCGAGAACGCCGGCGAGTCCGGGTCGACCACGCACTGGGTCAGGCCGTAATGGTCGCGCAGGTCGATGAACAGCACGCCGCCATGGTCGCGGACGCGATGGACCCAGCCGGAGAGGCGGATGGTCTCGCCGATGTTGCTCTCGCGGAGCGCGCCGCATGTGTGTGACCGGTAGCGATGCATGGTCGTCCCAAAATCAATGTCGAAAGGAAGCGAATCGGACGGCCTGTCACGGCCGGTCCGAAGTTGCGGCAGGGTTTAGCCGACGAGACCCAAGGCGGCAACCAAGGGAACGGCCTGTTTTGGACCCGGACCGCCATTTTTGGCTTATCAGAGGGCAAGGCTTTGCCATCAGGCGTTCCAGCCCTATCTTGAGCCCATGACGGTCCATTTCCCCTTCCAGAACTCCTATTCGGCGCTGCCGGACAGCTTCTTTGCCCGCGTCGCGCCGACCCCGGTGGCCGCGCCCCGGCTGATCAAGCTGAACCGGCCGCTGGCGCTCCAACTCGGGCTTGATCCGGACCTGCTGGAGACCCCGGAAGGGGCCGAGATCCTGGCCGGCAAGACGGTTCCCGCCGGAGCCGATCCCATCGCCATGGCCTATGCCGGCCACCAGTTCGGGCAATTCGTGCCCCAACTCGGCGACGGCCGCGCCATCCTGCTCGGCGAGGTCATCGACCGGGACGGCGTCCGCCGCGACATCCAGCTCAAGGGCTCGGGCCCCACCCCGTTCTCCCGCCATGGCGACGGCCGCGCCGCGCTCGGGCCGGTCCTGCGCGAATATATCGTCAGCGAAGCGATGTTCGCGTTGGGCATCCCGACCACGCGCTCGCTCGCCGCCGTCGTCACCGGCGAGCACGTCATCCGCGAGACCGCGCTGCCCGGCGCGGTGCTGACGCGTATCGCCTCCAGCCATATCCGCGTCGGCACCTTCCAGTTCTTCGCCGTCCGCCGCGACACCGAGGCGATCCGCCGGCTCGCCGACCACGTCATCGTCAGGCACTATCCGGACTTGCTCCAGGCGGAGCGGCCCTATCACGACCTGCTCGCCGCCGTGGTCGCGCGACAGGCCGAGCTCATCGCGCGCTGGCTGCTGGTCGGCTTCATTCACGGCGTGATGAACACCGATAACACGTCGATATCAGGTGAGACGATCGACTACGGTCCCTGTGCCTTCATGGACGCCTACAACCCCGCGCAGGTGTTTTCGTCGATCGACGAGATGGGCCGCTACGCCTATGCCAACCAGCCGCGCATCGGCCTGTGGAATCTGACGCGCCTCGCCGAATGCCTGCTGCCGCTGTTTTCCGACGAGCAGGAGAAGGCCGTCGCCGAAGCCCAGGACATTCTCGGCGCCTTCGCCGAAACGTTCAGTGCGGCGTATCAGGCCGGCCTGCGCCGGAAGGTCGGCCTGTTCACGGAGCGTGACGGCGACGATGCGCTGATCCAGGATCTGCTCGATGCCATGGCGAAGAACCAAGCCGACTTCACCCTCACCTTCCGCAAGCTCGGTGAGGCCGCTGGCGATGACGCGGCCGACGTGCGCGCGCAGTTCATGGAGCCCGCAGCGTTCGACGAGTGGGCCGGCCGCTGGCGCGCGCGCATTGCGCTAGAGCCGCAGAGCACAGCCGAGCGGCAGGCCGCCATGCACGCAGCCAATCCCATGTTCATCCCGCGCAACCACCGCGTCGAGGCCGTGATCCAGGCCGCGGTGAACGACGACGATTACGCGCCGTTCGAGGAGCTGGTGAAGGTGCTGGCAAAACCGTTCGAAGATCAGCCGGAGTATACGGCCTACGCCGATCCGCCGCTGCCGGACCAGCGGGTGCTGCAGACGTTCTGCGGGACGTAGCGACAAACGCGGTGCGTAGGGTGGATTAGCCGAAGGCGTAATCCACCACTTCTCAACTCTCGGTTAAAGAGGTGGATTACCCAATCCACCCTACGAACTACGAGCTACCGCACTCGTCACGCCCGTTCCCCGAATTCGCCGACGTGCTTCTTGTCTCCACCCCAATCCTTCGGAAACAATCCCGCACGGACGTCGCGGTGAAACGAGGAGTACGGCCAGTCGCACACCTTCGACACGTGCCCGTGCTTGACCGGATTGTAATAGCAATACTCGACATGGCGCGCGTAGTCGGCCTCGTCACGGATCAGATGCTCCCAGAACCGGCGCTGCCAGATACCGCGTTCGTTGCGTGCGGCACGGACAGCGCTCAGCCGCTCGTTCGCAGGAAGCGCTTTCGCAAATCGCGTCTTGATCAGCCGCCAGCGGACCGAAAAGTTGGCGTCGCCCCGCGGCAGCTTCCAGATCGCGTGGAGATGATCCGGCAGAACCACGAAAGCCTCGATCTCGAAGGGATGGATCCGGCGCGTTGCGGCGACCGCGCCTCGCAAGATCTTGATCTCGTCGGTCAAAAGCGATTTCCGCCGATCAAGCAGGTTCACGGTGAAGAACCAGCATCCTCCGGGAATGAATGCGCGGCGATAGTCAGGCATGAACCCTCGATAGCACAACTAGACGTTGGCACACAGAGGTGGATTACGCCTTCGGCTAATCCACCCTACGACGTCGGCGCCTGTGGACTCGGGAACCGCTGTCATCAAACTGAAACACACGCGCTCTAACGGGCTGGCAGCGCCGTCTTGCCGGAGGCGCCGATCCTCCAACCGTCCCGACTCAGGCGCGCCATGCCCTTCAAATTCATCCACCTCACCGACACGCATCTCGCAAATCCCGGCTTGACGCTCTATGGGCTCGATCCGCGCGCCCGGCTGGACGCGGCAATTGCCGACATCAACAGGCACCAGTCCGACGCTGCGTTTGCGGTGGTGACCGGCGACCTCACCCATTGGGGCGAGGCTGAATCCTACGCCAACTTCGCCGAGGCGATGGCCGCACTGAAGATGCCTTACATCGCCATGGTCGGCAATCACGACCGCCGCGTCACCTGCCTCGACGCGCTGAAGGCCGCGCCGCGCGATTCCAACGGCTTCGTGCAGGGCACGCGCACCACCGAGCACGGCCTGTTCGTCTTCCTCGACACGCTGGACGAGACCAGCCATGCCGGCGAGATGTGCGCAAGGCGCCTCGGCTGGCTGGCGAGCACGCTCGCCGCAGCGCCGGCGGACATGCCGTTCGTCGTGTTCATGCACCATCCGCCCTTCCCGGTCGGCGTCCACGCCATGGACGAGATCGGGCTGAAACAGAGCGCCGAGTTCGCCGAAGTGATCGCGCCCTATCGCTCCCGCATCCGCCACCTGTTCTTTGGCCATGTGCACCGGCCGATCTTCGGCAGCTACGGCAAGATCCCGTTCTCGACGCTGCGCGGCACCAACCACCAGGTCTGGTTCGAGCTTGACGCTGCGGCTACCGAGCACCTCGCCAGCCACGAGCCGCCGGCCTACGGCGTCGTGCTGATCGACGACGAGAACCTCGTCGTGCACAGCCACGACTTCCTCGACCAAAGCCTGCGCTTCCCCTTCGAACCACCCGCGGGAATGGACGGCCGCGACTATGCGCTCAATTTTCCCGGCGCGGTGAAATGAGCCTCGCTGAACCCGCGGCTCTCCCGGTCGCGACGTCGGCGGCACCACGTCTGCACGTCCTGAAGCGGTTCATGGACCGCTTCAGGGCCTCGCTGCCGGCCTATCTGCTGCTCTTGCCCTCGCTGATTTTCCTCGCGCTGTTCACCTATGGCGCGATGGGGCGCGTGCTCGTCGATGCGCTCTATCAGCGTGCCACGCCGAAGGCGCCCGTGCGTTTCGTCGGGCTGGACAATATCAGCGCGGTGCTCACTGATGGCGCCTTCACCGGCGCCGTCGTCAACAACCTCATCTACGCCGTCGGCACGGCAGTGCCGAGCATCGGACTTGCGCTGTTGTTCGCGCTGGCGCTGTCGCGCACCCATGCCGTGAACAGCGCGCTACGCGCCGCGCTGTTCCTGCCGGTGCTGATCCCGATGGTCGCAGCTTCCGCGCTGTTCCTGTTCATCTTCCTGCCCAATGTCGGCCTGCTCGATTATTACATCGGCCGGTTGCTGCCGGTGCTACCGAACTGGCTCGGCGACCCCGACATCGCGCTCTATGCGATCATGATCATCACGATCTGGAAGAACGCCGGCTATTACATGCTGTTCTTCCTCGCCGGCCTCCAGGCCGTGCCCGAGGATGTGATGGAGGCCGCGCATCTCGACGGCGCCGGACCTTACATGCGTCTGCGCCACATCATCCTGCCGGAGCTCAAGCCCACCTTCCTGTTCGTCACCGTCATCGCAATCCTCAACGCGGTGACGCAGGTCGATCACGTCTTCGTCATGACCCAGGGCGGGCCGTCCAACTCGACCAACCTCGTGCTGTTCTACATCTACCAGCAGGCGGTCGAGCATTACGACATCGGCAAAGCCTCGGCTGCGACGCTGCTGACACTCGCCGCGCTGATGGGCCTCACCGCGCTCTCCTTCCGCACCATGGCCAACCGCGAGGGCGGGCCATGAAGCTGATCGACCGGCTCTACAAGGACGCCCCGCTCGCCACCCGCGGCGAGATCACGCCCAAGCTCGGCTTTTTGCTGACCGTGCTGCTCGCGATCGTCTGGCTCATCCCCTTTCTGTGGATGGTCGTGGCGACGCTGCGCCCGGCCTCCGACGGCATCAACGCCATGGCCGAGCTGATGCCGAGCCTGAAGCCGACGCTCGACAATGTCAGGGACGCCTGGGAGATCGGCGATTTTCCGCGCTATACGATCAACACCACGATCATCTGCACCGGCATCCTCTTGGTGCAGTTCGTCACGATCACGCTGGCGGGCTTTGCATTCGCGCGCCTCGCCTTCGCCGGCAAGACGCTGATCTTCTACCTGTTCCTGATGCAGCTGATGCTGGTGCCGGTGCTGCTGATCGTGCCGAACCTGTCGCTGGTGGCGCAGCTCGGCCTCTATGACACGCTCACCGGCGTGATGATGCCGTTCTTCGCCTCCGCCTTCGGCACCTTCCTGATGCGCCAGGCGTTCGAGGCCATTCCGGCCGAGCTGGAAGACGCAGCCCTGATCGACGGCGCCAGCCTGCTCCAGCGCATCCGCCACATCTACGTGCCGCTGTCGATGCCGAGCTTCTCGGCGTTTGCCATCATCTCCGTGACCAGCCACTGGAACGACTTCCTGTGGCCGCTGATGGTGATCAATTCGCCGGACAAGCGGCCGCTCACGGTCGGCCTCTCCGTCTTCACCAAGACTGCCGAAGGCACGCAGGCCTGGGGCACCATCGCCGCGGGCACGCTGATGGTGATCGCGCCGCTGCTCGTCGTCTTCCTGATCTTCCAGAAACGCTTCATCAGCTCTTTCGTCACCTCAGGCATCAAATAGGAGATTTTCCGATGCTGCTCTTCCGCAGGCTCATGCTCGGCCTTGCCATGGCAGGTACTATGGCAGGCGCCCTCGCCCTCCCGGCCCTCGCTGGCGAAGGTCCGACCGAGGTCGACCTGTTCTTCCCCGTCCCCGTCGACGGCAAGCTCGCCCGCGACATGGGCACCTTGATCAAGGAGTTCAACGAGACCCATCCCGACGTCAAGGCGACCGCGGTCTACACCGGCTCCTACGACGACACGCTGATCAAGACGCGCGCCGCGATCAAGGCCGGCAAGCCGCCGGCGGCCGTGATCATGTCGGCGAATTTCCTGCTCGACATGCAGATCGAGAACGAGCTCACCAATCTCGACAGCCTGATCGCTGCGGACGGTATCACCAAGGAGAAGTTCTTGGGCCAATTCTTCCCGGCGCTGCAGGGCAACGCCGTGATCAACCGCTCGGTCTACGGCGTGCCGTTCCACAATTCGACGCCGTTGCTCTACATCAATGCCGACAAGGCCAAGGAAGCGGGCCTTGATCCGAGCAAGCCGCCGCAGACCTGGGCCGAGGTCACCGACTGGGCCAAGAAGCTGACCAAGCGCGACGGCGACAAGGTGACCCAATGGGGCATCGCGATCCCCTGCGCCTACGACTATTGCGGCTGGATGATGGAAACGCTCACCATGAGCAATGGCGGGCGCTACTACAACGAGGAGTTCGGCGGCGAGGTCTATTACGACACGCCCTCGATGCTCGGCGCGCTCACCTGGTGGAACGACCTCATCTATAAGCACAAGGTGCACGCGCCCGGCGCCACGCCTGGGCCTGCCGTCAGCACCTCCTTCATCTCCGGCAACGCCGCGATGATGATGCTGTCCACGGGCTCGCTCACCTACGTGCGCGACAACGCCAAGTTCGCCTACAAGGTCGCCTTCATCCC
This sequence comes from Bradyrhizobium sp. USDA 4354, assembly GCF_054060315.1. Classification (NCBI taxonomy): domain Bacteria; kingdom Pseudomonadati; phylum Pseudomonadota; class Alphaproteobacteria; order Hyphomicrobiales; family Nitrobacteraceae; genus Bradyrhizobium; species Bradyrhizobium sp. USDA 4354. The sequence continues at coordinate 5,891,911 of NZ_JBSSDC010000001.1, forward strand.
GCGCAACGTCCGCAACGCCGTGCCGATCGGCGGCGCCTCGCTGATCGTTCCGGCTGGTCTCGAAGCCAACAAGCAGAAGGCCGCCTGGACCTTGATCAAGTGGATGACCTCGCCCGAGAAGAGCGCCTGGTGGAGCCGCGCCACCGGCTATTTCGCGCCCAACATGGCCGCCTACAAGACGCCTGAGATGGTCGAATTCCTGGGCAAGAACCCGGACGCCAAGACCGCCGTCGAACAGCTCGACGTCGCAAAGCCGTGGTTTGCGACCTACAAGACCGTGCCGGTCCGCAAGAACCTCGAGGACGAGGTGATGCTGGTCCTGAACGGCAAGAAGCAGCCGAAGGAGGCCCTCGCCGCCGCCCAGAAAGCTGCCGACGAGACGCTGAAGCCGTACAATGCGGAGACCTCGCTGAAGCTGCCGTAAGGCCGGCACCTCATCGCGCAAACAAACTTCGGCGCTCCGTCATGCGGGGCGCCGAACGCGTTTTCGGGAGCGCTTAGATCGTCACCGCGACCTCAGATCGTTACCACGATCTTGCCGAACTGCGTGTTGGACTCCAGAAAGCGATGCGCCTCGACGATGTCCTCGAACCGGAACGTCCTGGCGATAACAGGCTTCAACGCGCCATCCGACAGCCCGTCGAGAATGAACGCCTTTGCCTTCGCAAGGCGCGCGGGATCGCGGATGATCTCGTGCACGAGGTAGCCGCGCACCGTCAGGCTCTTGCCGAGTACGTTGAAGAGCGGGAACGGCGTCGGCTCGGGGCTCAGGCCGCCATACTCGATCAGGATCCCGCCCGGCGACATCGCCGCGGTCAGCGGCTCGAACGCGGGACCACCGACGGCGTCAAATACCACCCGGACGCCCTTTGAACCGGCGATCTCCAGCAGTCGCGCTCCGATGAGCTCCTCGTCCGAGGCGACAACGTGGGTGGCGCCGGCATCGAGCAAGGCCCGCCGCTTGATCGAGGTCCGCGTCAGGGCGACCGGCACAGCGCCGATCCGGTTCGCAATCTGGATCGCCGCGAGCCCGACGCTGCTTGATGCCGCCGTGATGACAACGATATCCCCTGGCCCAAGTCCGGCGATGTCGACCAGCGCACCATAAGCTGTCAGATACTGCATCCACACCGCAGCAGCTGCCTCGAAGCCAAGCTCGGGCGGATGCTTCACGATGAGTTCGGCTGGAAAGGTCGCGATCTCGGCATAGGCCGGCCATCGCACCATCGACAGCGGCGGGACGATGCTCACGATATCGCCTGGCACAAAGCCGGTCACATCATCCCCGACCGCTTCGACGACGCCTGCCGCCTCCAGGCCCAGCCCCGACGGAAACGTCGCGCTCTCGATATAGGTCCCCCTTCGCAACAGGGCCTCGGCACGGTTGAGACCAAGTGCCCTGACCCGGATCTGCACCTCGCCCGTTGCCGGCGGCGGGACATCGACGGTCTCGATGCGCAGGACGTCGGGACCACCATGGTGATGAAATCGAACGGCGCGCGCCATGGATGCACTCCAAAACAGTTGAACTGAATGGAGCTATGCCGCCCCAGGGGAAGCGGATAAACGGCTGACCAGCATGGCCGTGTTCGTCAGGGCTGTCGATCTCGGCTCGTTCGCAGCCGCGGCAGACGCCCTGGAGATGTCGGGGCCGATGGTCGGAAAGCATGTGCGCTTTCTCGAAGACCGCCTCAGGGTCCGCCTCCTCAACCGCACCACGCGGCGCCAGAGCCTGACCGAGGCTGGCCAGGCCTATTACGAGCGCTGCCGCGCGGTACTCGCCGAGGCGGAAGCCGCCGACGCCGTCGTGTCCGACGAGCTCTCCGAACCGCGCGGCAGGCTGCGCGTGACGATGCCGGCCCTGCTGGGACGGCACTGCATCGCTCCGTTGCTGATGAAGCTCGCGCGGAAATATCCGCATCTCGAGCTCGACCTCTCCTTCGGCGATCCGATCGCTGACATCATCGAAGCCGGCTATGATCTTGCGATCCGGACCGGCGATCTCGACGACCAGTCCGGTCTGATCGCGCGGCGCATCGCAAGCCAGCGCATGGTGGTGTGCGGCGCGCGCTCGTATTTGCGCATCAACGGCAAGCCGAAATCGCTCGACGACCTCGCCGCACATCAGGCGATTATCTATCGTCGCTCAGGGCGCGTCAGGCCGTGGCTGTTTCCGCAGCAAGGCGAGCTTCCGCGCGAGATCATGCCCTTGGGCAGGCTGAGGCTCGACGATCTGGAGGCGATCGCCGATGCCGCCGCGCAAGGCATGGGGCTCGCTTGGCTGCCCTACTGGCTGGTTCGCGAACGCCTCAACACCGGTGCGCTGGTCGGTCTCTTCGCCGGCCAGCCCGAATTTCTCTACGACTGCCACGCGCTGTGGCCCCGTTCGCCCAGGCTGCCGCCAAAGGTCCGCACCGCCGTGGACACCCTGGCCGCGGCCCTGCCGAAGCTGATGACGTGAGGTGACCTTGCCGCATTAACTCCCCGTCCACCATGCGGCGGCCGACACGGCCGGTAACCACGAGAATTAACAGACCGTCAACGCACCCCCGACAAATCTATCCATGTTTCTGGAGATTTCGCCGTGGATCTGTTGGTTTTCGAGTTCCTGGGACTGGCTCTGGTCGCCATGTGTGTGATCGTGGTGGCGCTGCCCTGCGCGCGAAAACCGTCGCAGCGGGTCCGTTACGAATAGGAATTTGGTCGGAAAGAGACGATTCCGGCCCGATGCAAGGCTCGAATTTGCTTTAGAGCCCCTTGACATCACAGCACTTTCGGCAGAACGGCTGATATCAAGTGTCAAGGGCCGTTCATGGATTTGATTACCACCACCGCTGACCTCGCGGCTGCCTGCAGCCGGCTGGCCAAGCACCCCGTCATAACAGTCGATACCGAGTTTCTGCGTGAGACCACCTATTACCCGCTGCTGTGCGTGGTGCAGATGGCCAGCGCCGAGGAAGCCGTGGTCATCGACGCCCTGGCCGAGGGCATCGACCTCAAGCCGTTCTTCGAGCTGATGGGCAATGAGGGCGTGCTGAAGGTGTTTCACGCCGCCCGCCAGGACATCGAGATCATCTGGCACCAGGCGGGCATCATCCCGCATCCGGTGTTCGACACCCAGGTTGCCGCGATGGTGCTCGGCTACGGGGACAGCATCGCCTATGACGCGCTGGTCGAGAAGGTCACCGGCCACCGCCCGGACAAGACCCACCGCTTCACCGACTGGTCGCGCCGGCCGCTGACCAAGGAGCAGATGCACTACGCGGTGTCCGACGTCACCCATTTGCGCGACGTCTTCGCCGCGCTCGACGCCGACCTGAAGAAGCGCCGCCGCAGCGAATGGGTCTCGATCGAGATGGAGGTCCTGACCTCGCCCCGCACCTATGATTTCCACCCCGAGCGCGCGTGGGAGCGGCTGAAGACGCGGGTGCGCAAGCCCAAGGACCTCGCGGTGTTGATGGAGATCGCGGCCTGGCGCGAGCAGGAGGCGCAGAGCCGCGACGTGCCGCGCGGCCGCGTGCTGCGCGACGAGGCGATCACCGACATCGCGACCCACGCGCCGACCACGCTGGAGAAGCTCGCGCATCTGCGCTCGGTGCCGAAGGGATTCGAGAAATCCAAATGGGGCGCGGACATCGTCGCCGCGGTCGAGCGCGGGCTGGCGCGGGACTTCACGAAGCTGCCCAAGCTGGAGAAACCGCGCAACAACTCCAACGGCGCCGCCATCATCGAGCTGTTGAAGGTGCTGCTGCGCATGACCGCCGAGCGCCACGCGGTGGCGAGCAAGGTGATTGCGACCGTCGACGATCTCGAAGAGATCGCCGCGGACGATGAGGCCGATGTGCCGGCCTTGCGCGGCTGGCGTCGCGAGCTGTTCGGCGAGGCCGCCTTGAAGCTCAAGCGCGGCGAGCTGGCGCTGGCGATCGAGAAGGGTCGCGTGGTCGGGGTGCAGCGGGCGTAACGTTCCGCCACGCGGACCAACGGTTAGCTCGTCATCCCCGCGCAACGGCGAAGCCGTTGTCGCTGGAAGCGCGAAGCGTGCGGTGCAAAGCACCGCACGGGAGCCTCGAAGGATGAACACCCCGCTGCCGCAGCCGGGCCGTCGCCCTTCGAGGGCCGCTGAAGAAGCGGCCACCTCAGGGTTACGGTGATAGATTGGGGCTCGCTGCCTCCACACCGTCATTGCGAGCGCAGCGAAGCAATCCAGAATCTTTTCGCAGAGGCAGTCTGGATTGCTTCGTCGCCAGCGCAAAATTGCTTCGCAATTTTGTCGCCGGCTCCTCGCAATGACGGGAGAGAGGCCTTACGCCGGCGTCAGCTTCGCCACTTCGCCCTTCATGTCGTTCAGCACGCCTGAGATCGCAGTGACCAGCTCGTCGATCTGGGCCTGGGTCGTGATCAGCGGCGGGCAGATGGCGATGGCATCGAGCATGTTGCGCGAGATCACGCCGCGCTCTTGGAGCATGCGGCTGGCGATGCCGCCGACAGCGCCCGGCGTTGCCGCTGCGGTCTTGCGTCCCTTGTCGAGCACGAGCTCGAGCGCTGCGATCATGCCGACGCCGCGGACCTCGCCGACCAGCGGATGGCTGGCGAGCTCACGTAAGCGGCCCTGCATGTAGGCCCCGAGCTCGGCGGCATGCGCGACCAGGCCGCGCTCCTCGATGATCTTGAGGTTTTCGAGCGCGATCGCCGAGCCGACCGGATGGCCGCCCGCGGTAAAACCGTGGCCGAGCACGCCGATCTTGTTGCTCTCGTCCGCGATCGGCTCGAACATGCGCTCGTTCATCATGATCGCCGACAGCGGGAAATAGCTCGAGGTGATCTGCTTGGAGACCACCATCGCGTCGGGCTTGATGCCATAGGTCTCGCAGCCGAACATCTTGCCGGTGCGGCCGAAGCCGCAGATCACCTCGTCGGCGACCAGCAGGATGTCGTACTTCTTCAGGACCTTCTGGATCTTGTCCCAATAGGTCGCCGGCGGAACGATGACGCCGCCCGCTCCCATCACGGGCTCACCGAAGAAGGCCGCGATCGTATCCGGCCCTTCCTTCTGGATCAGGGCGTCGAGCTCCTCGGCGCGTCGCGTGGCGAAGGCTTCCTCGCTCTCGCCGGGGGCACCGTCCTTGTAGAAGTGCGGCGAGCCCGTATGCAGGATGTTCGGCAGCGGCAGGTCGAACGAGCGGTGGTTGTTCGGCAGGCCCGTGAGGCTCGCGGAGGCGATGGTGACGCCGTGATATGCGCGCAGGCGGCTGATCACCTTCTTGCGCTGGGGCTGACCGAGCGCGTTCGAGCGATAGGCGATCAGCTTCAACACCGTGTCGTTCGCTTCCGAGCCGGAATTTGTGAAGAACACCTTGCTCATCGTAACAGGCGCGAGCGCGACCAGCTTCTCGGCGAGATCGATCGACGGCCCGTGCGATTTGGCCGAGAACGTGTGGTAGAACGGCAACGCCTGCATCTGCTTGTGCGCCGCCTCGACCAGTCGCTTCTCGTTGAAGCCAAGCCCGACGCTCCAGAGGCCCGCCATCGCCTCGAAATAGCGCTTGCCCGTCGCGTCGAAGACATAAGGGCCCTCGCCGCGCTCGATCACAAGGGGACCTGCCTGCTGATGCGTGCGCGCGTTGGTGTAGGGATGGAGCTGATAGGCCACATCCCGGGCCTCTTGCGAATTGGGCAGCATGGACATTTGCGGAGATCCTTGAAAGCGTCACGGCGCCGGCGCAGCCGGCGTCATCACTCGATGGCAAGTACCTTGGCTATTGCCACAGCGCAGAACTTGCAACGCCAATTCGTCGGCAGCAAGCGCTCAGCAGCGATGCACAAAGCCGCACATGACAGGATTGCGCTGGGCCGGCCCTCACGCTGCGCTGTCGTCGTCCCCATCGTCGGTGGCCGCAACGGCTTCCCTCACCTCCACCAACGCCATCGAGAGCAGATAGACTGTCGTGGGCAGATCAAGCCTGCGCGCCCGCTCGGCGGCACGCGACAAATCGCTCGCCAACTCCTTGAGCTCGTCTCCCCGAGACAATTGTCACCCCATCCACCGGTCGCGGCCGCCTACACCGCAACGGCGCCGCTGGCGCTGATCAGTTCGGCGCTGGAGTGGATTGTAGCAAAGTTCCCGATGACATTCACTACCGCATGCCTGTAGGCGGCGCCATCGTCGGTGCCCGGCTGCCGGCAAGCCACCGCGTCAGTGACCACATGGTAGCGATGACTGCGGTGAAACCCTTCGATGGCGGTGGCCAGGATGGTCTCGTCCAGGGAAAAGCCGATCAGAATGCAGCGCGTGGTACGGATACTGGACATATAGTCCACAAACCGCGACGAACTGTAGGCGGACGGCAGCGGGTGCTCGAACGTCATCTCTCCCGGCCGCGGCTTGGTCTCCGCGATCCAATCGGTCAGCCTGGATGCCGGATTGAACCAGGCCGCCTGCGCGATGCGCTTCAGATGCATCACCGGCCACAGATTGCCGCGCCACAGCGTCAGGAGTTTCAGGCAGCGCGCCGTCGCCGCATCACCGTCGAGGATGACGTGGCGGCGGCCGGGGGTCAGATACTCGACCTGAAGATCCGCACAGACCAGGATCGGCGGATCATCGTGGATGGAAGCCAGCATTTTGTTGCGCGCAGCTGCACCCGTTTCAGCGGTCGGCGAGTGCGAGGTCCCGCAGCGGCGAGGTCACCGCCCGCCCCGCCGAGGCATCGAGCACGCCAGGCCGGTCCCAATCGCCCTCAGGACGGATGATCACATAGGGATCGCTGTCCAGCGTGATGGCGTCCGGGCCCGGCTCGATTTCCAGCAGCATCTCCGTGTAGGAGAAATCGGAGAAGGTGATCTTGCGGTTATGACCAAGCGGCTTGGCGCCGAAATGGGCCCAGAAATCGACCAGCCGGTCCTGCGCCTGGCCGTAGATCTTGCGAAAGCCCTTGCGCTTCACGTAGTCGACACTGGCCTGCACCAGCTTGAACGAAACGCGCGAGCGCCGATATTGGTGACGCACCGCGAGCCGCTCCACCTTGGCGAAATCGCCGAAGAAGCGCACCCGCAGGCAGCCCGCAGGCTCGTTGCCGACGAAGCCGATGAAGTGCGCCGCGACCATGTCGTTGCCGTCGAACTCCTCCTCGAATGGACAATCCTGCTCGGCGAGATAGACCGCCGAGCGGATGGCGGTCACCAGCATGAGATCGCTTGGATCCCGCGCAAGACGGATGGTGATGGCGCGCGAACAGGGCTTGGCGAGAGGAATCCTAGTACCATGCATCTGCAAAGCTCCTTGCTTGGATGATCGCGCCTGGCATGCGCATCGGCTGCCGATGCCAGGGGCGCTCGTAACACCAAAGGTCGGGTTGGAAGCTCGGGACAGGCGCAAAGCCTGTCGCCTTCATGATGTCGCGTCCGGCCACCGTTGACGGCTGCGCATAGCAATCAGCGCCGCGAAACCTTATCTGGCGCAGATGAGCCGCGGCCTTGCCGAGACCGGCGATGCCGCGGCCCGTCGCCGCGATCGCCCAGATGTAGATGGCAGCGACGTCTGCGTTCGCCGATGCGAGATAACGCGTCTCGGGCGCGGTGAGGCAGATCTCGTCGAGCAGCAGCGCATCGTGTCCGCGGTCGTTGAGGAACAGGAAGGCCATGCCGCCGACGAGCTTGCCTTTCCGGCTGAACGTCAGAATACTCTGAGGATCGAGAGTGAAGTATCTCGCAAGCTCCACTGCGCCGATCTGCACGCCCGGCACCAGCTGGTGCGCCATCTCCGAAAGCGCCGCAATTTCGGAAAATTGCGCGCACCGGACATCGATTTCCGGGCTCAGCGGCAAGGCATCGAAATCATGCCTTGCGGCAAACGAGCCCCTTTCCATACTCATATCGCGCCTCTATCGTTCGAGGCTTTCATGCCCCGCTATGGCCACGAGCTTAGCGGTTGGGGATCAGGAGTATGCAGCAGTTATTGCACCGGGGTGCTGCGATCATGCAGCACCGTGAAGAAGCCCTGGGCGCGTCCTGGGACGATTTGAAGCTGTTTTTAGCGTGCGCAAAATATAAAAGTTTTCGTAATGCGGCCGAAGAGCTCGGGCTCACCTCCACCACTCTGATGCGCCGCATCGACCGGCTCGAAGAGAGCATCGGGTGCAAGCTGTTCCTGCGCGACCAGAGCGGACTCACGCTCAGCGATGAAGGCACCGCGATGATCGCCGACGTCACGCATATGGAGCGTCACGCCTTCAACGTCTTCCGCCGCGCCTCGCGATCGTCGAACGACACCTCAGGCACCGTGCGCGTCGCGGTGACGGAAGGCCCCGGCAATTTCTGGATCCTGCCGCGACTGATCGACTTCCAGAAGACCTACCGCAAGATCACGGTCGATCTTCGCTGCGCGATGGAGCAAGCCGACGTCGCGCGGCTCGAATCCGATATCGCGATCCAGCTCGAGCCGCCGACCAATCCGGATCTGATCGTCGCCAAGCTCGGCCGTCTCCACATCTATCCCTTCGTCTCCAAGGAGTACGAAAGCCTCTACGGATTGCCGGCAACGCTCGCCGATTTGAACAACCACCGCATCATCAAGCAGAGCGCGCCGCAGATCGACGACGGCGCCTATGCCCGCGTGCTCGGCTTGCAATCGCTGGAAGGCATCGTCGGGATCAAGACCAACTCCTCGGTCGGCGTGCTCTATGCGGTGGAGCGCGGCGCCGGCATCGGCTTCCTGCCGACCGTGTCGATCGCGCTCGGTGCGCGGCTCGTTGCCGTCGATCTCGGCGTCAGCCACCACGCCGATCTCTGGCTCACGTATCACAAGGAGTTCCGCACGTCCGAGCGTCACAAGATCGTCGTCGACTGGCTGAAGAAGATCTTCGATGCCAGGACCTATCCCTGCTTCCGCGACGAGTTCATCCATCCGAACGCGCTGGTGTCGATGATGACGGCCGCGCGCGAGGGGTTTGGATTGGCGGGCTATGTCGCGGCAACGCCGACCTAAACGCAGGCGAGAGCGTTTTCGAGCGAAGTGGACGCCGGTTCGCGTGAAGAAAACGCGTCAAGACAACTAACTCAACCAGAGCTCCGCACCGATGCGATCGGAGCGGAGCTCTGGTTTCAGCTCACCATCTATATTCGAAGCCGACCGTGCCCTGGTGCGAGGTGAGCTCGTTGCGGAGCTTGCCGTCGTAATTGACGTAGAGCCGTGCCACATTGGTCAGGCTGAGCGAAGCCGAGGCACCGGCATCCACGCCGTAACGGCTCTCGCCGATGCCGGGGACAATGATGCTCTGGGCGCCCAGGCTGACCTGAATGGATCCCAGGTCCTGGTGGAAATTGTCGACGAACTTGCCGTACGCGGACAGGTCCAGGATCTTCCGCTCGATGATGAAGTAGCGGCCGATCTCCGCGCCGATCATGATGCGCGCGCGCGAGAGCGCCGTCGAGCCGACGTTGAGCGGATCGAGCCCGCCAGCCTCCTGGAACGCGGCGCTGGTGGCGCGCACATATTCCAGCGCACCCTTGGGCACGATGCGCATCTGGTCCTTGGTCCAGTAATAGCTGATCTCGGTCAGCGCGCCGTCGACGGCGGCGCGATAGCCCGTGGTCGCAAGGCCAAGGCCGGTGTCGCGGCTGGAACGGACCTTGCCGAAACCGTGCACCACGGCAAAAGCCCAGGTCCACGGGCCTTTGTCGACCGAGCCGCTGAAGCCGAGCTGAGTGAGGTCGAGCGTTGCGGACTGCAGCGCCAGCGGCACGTCGATGTCGGTGTGGCTCTGGTCGACGGAGAATCCGACGTTGACGCCGGGTGCGAGCCGCGCGCCGAACCCGGCGACGCCGCCAAAGGTCTTGCGCTTGTCGCCGACGAAATCGCCTTGGGCATCGGTCCGGACCGACAGGCCGTAGCCCTCGAACCAGGTGCGGTAGCGCGGATCTTCCGTGCTCGCCGAGGCGCCGCCGCCGCCCGGATTGGTGCGGAACGCCCGGTTGAAACCATTCGATGCCTGATTGCCGAGCCGCTCCAGGAAGCCCGAGCCGAGATTGAGTGTGCTGCTGCCGGCTGACTGATCGTAATTGGTCGACGTCGGCGACGGGATCGGGGTCGGTGACGGCGTAGGCGTCGGGGTTGGGGTGGGCGTCGGGCTTTGCGCGAAGCCGGGCGTCGCTGCCGCCATCATCACGACCAGCACAAACGCCATCGCAATCGCAGCCGCGATCCGGCGGACGCTGTCCAGCCCGATCGTCTGCCGTATCCCGGAGAGCTGCGCAGCGCAGCACATGACGATGAATCCCGAAGCCAAGTGGCGGCGCGCAAAAAAGCAACACGGTCTGCGACGCTTGCGGCGATTTGTGCCGAACTGCCACTAGGGGTCAACCGGTTGGCGCATGACGGCCGAGGCTATTGCACCGATTGTGGTTCCGCTGCCACAGGTCGCAAATTGCGCTTGAAGACACTTAGTCCGGTCTTGAAATCCGCGCGCAGCTTGCTAGCGGGCGATTTTCATGTTGCAATATTGGACACAATCGGAATTGGCCGCTGTGCTGTGCGTTTCGCGACATTGACCCTCAAGACTCGAACAGACTTCCGGAAGCCCGTTTGTGGCGTGGCACGCGAAAAGCGGCCGCGTCTTTTTTATATCTAGTGGAGGAGACTAGCGATGCCGCAAAAGGGCACCGTCAAATGGTTCAACCCGACCAAGGGCTATGGGTTCATCAAGCCGAACGGCGGCGACAAGGATGTGTTCGTCCACATCTCCGCCGTCGAGCGTGCCGGACTCTCCACCCTCAATGAGAACCAGGTGGTTGAATTCGACCTCGTGGAGAACCGCGGCAAGTCATCCGCGGAGAACCTCAAGGTCTCCTAAAGTCTCTCAAGCGTGACGCGAGAGATCATGACGTTGCCCCCGGCTCTGCCCTAGTTGATTCACACATCGCGAGCGATTCTCCAGCCGCTGAGCATGGCCCTGAGGGCCAATAGGCCCTGGAGGATCGTGATGGGGCCTGGTTTGCTGTAGTATCCTGTCCAGCCGCCGAGGCGCGCGCATACCCACGTTGCGTAGGCAAGCGAACCCGAGGGGTGCGGATTCTTTTGCCGATCGGTTTTGCCTTCAAGGGTTCGGCAAACGGCCTCCAAAGCCGGACGATCCTTAGGATCAAGCATATCGTCGAGCGGTCGGTTTGCTGCACCGTCGCGCTCTCGTACCATTTGCAGGACCTGGATCGCTGCGATCAGCGTTGCCGCGGTCAAGTTCTCGAATGGGCCGCCGTCGACCACACATACGGCTTCGATGTTGAAGCCCTTGGTCTTCATGAGACGGAACAGTTGCTCGATAGTCCAGCGCTGGCGATACAGGTGCGTGATCTGCTGCGCAGACGCCAGTGTTGTCACTTGGTGTGTCGTCAGTAGTCGCCAATGCACCGGCGGGACGTTTGCCGGAGGATCGACCTCACGCGCCTCCACCAGCGTGAGCGTGACCTCCTTCGGCAGTTTGGCCTCTTCACCTGGGCATTTGCGTCTTGGCCGCAGCAGGCTGATCTGCCGCGTTCGCAATGCCAATACGGCTTTACGTGCCATCTGGCCCGGCTTGGCCGATACGTCGATAACTTCCCGGCCAAGTTCTGGCACGTCATCGAGGCAGTTGTAGAGCGTGCCACCATCCTTCAGAGCTCGATCGTAATTGGCCCTGATCAGCAGTTCAGTCTCGACAGGTCGGCAGGCAAACTCCTCGTAAATGTCACCCTCGCGGTCGGCAACTACCGTCACACATTCCGCCCCATGAGCTGCCAACTCTGCCGCCGTGAGGGTGGCGTCGAGCCAGCGACGGCTCTCCTTATCCGCAAATGCCCGCACGGCCCGCCGGCGCTTTTTGCCGCCGACATGTTTGAGGAACGTCGCATCGACAAGCCCGAGCAATGCCCCGTCATCGGCATCTACGGCGACCATCGCGTGAAGGTTCAAACTGTCGAGCTTGCCATCGTCTCGCAGGGTCGTGGTGTCCTGGATCGCCAGAACATGGCGACCTCTGACCAGCCCTGCGGTCCGCAACCGGGCCGTGGTCACCATCTCCTCCGGGGTCACCCGCCGATTGCGAAGGAAACGCGTGATGCGGATCTCGCCAGCTCGATCCCCGCCAACCCGCCGAACACTGATCCCAGACTGACCGACGCTGATAAGGCGGGCCAACAAACGGGCCCCCCTTTTTCCAGGCGCCGGTCTCCAAACCGTCCCAATCCGCCTTCCATCACTCGCTCCATCGGCACAACGCTCCGATGGATTCAGACTTCAGACGATCTGGCAAGACGCCGCCGGCCCCGAGATGTGTGAATATGCTAGGGCTCTGCCGGGGGATTTTGTTTGGGCACCCAAACGCGGACCGCGCTTTAGCCCACCACCGGCGCAACCAAAAAATTCTCCGACGCTGCGCTGCCCGCCGTCTTGCAGACATCGCCCTCAATGCGGACCTTGTCGGTCGCGAGCAGCCGCAGCGCTTCGGGATAGATCCGGTGCTCGACCTCGAGGATGCGCTCAGACAGTGTGTCCGCCGTGTCGTGGTCGCCGACGGGAACCGCGCCCTGCATCACGATCGGGCCGGCGTCGGTCTCGGGGATGACGAAGTGCACCGTCGCGCCGGACAGTTTGACGCCGGCGCGCAGGGCTTGGCCGTGCGGGTCGAGGCCGGGGAAGGACGGCAGCAGCGAGGGATGGATGTTGAGCATCCGCCCGTACCAGGCCTTGGTGAACTCGGCCGTGAACAGGCGCATGAAGCCGCCGAGACAGATCAGCTCGATGCCGTGCCGGTCGAGCGCTGCCTGCAGCACCTTCTCGAAACCGGCGCGGTCCTTGCCGAATGGCTTGCTCTCGATCACCTCGGTCTTCACGCCGCTCGCCCGGGCACGTTCGAGTCCGAGCGCATCGGCCTTATTGGAAATGACGAGCGATATCTCCGCCGGAAAATCCGGAGCGGCGGCGGCCCTGATCAGCGCGGCCATGTTGGAGCCGCGCCCGGAGATCAGGATGGCGACGCGGCGCTTCATCACAGCGCCAGATCGAGATGGCCGTTATAGACGACGCGGTGCTCGCCCTCGGCCGGGGTCACGGTGCCGAGCTGCGCCACGGTCTCGCCGGCGTCGGTGAAGACCTCGATCACCTTGTCGACCTTGTCAGGCTCGACGATCGCGATCATGCCGATGCCGCAGTTGAAGGTGCGCAGCATCTCGAGCTCGGCAATGCCGGCCTGGGCCGCCAGCCATTTGAACACCGGCAGCACCGGCAGGCGGGCGAGGTCGATGCCGACGCCGAGGTGCTTGGGCAGGACGCGCGGAATGTTGTCGGTAAAGCCGCCGCCGGTGATGTGGGCGAGCCCCTTCACCGCGCCGGTCTCGCGGATCGCCCGCAGGCAGGATTTGACGTAGAGCTTCGTCGGCGTCAGCAGCGCGCCGCCCAGCGTCATGACAGGTGCGAACGGCGCCTGGGCCTCGAAGCCGAGGCCGGATTGTTCCACGATCTTGCGCACCAACGAGAAGCCGTTGGAATGCACGCCCGACGAGGCAAGTCCGATCACGGCATCGCCCGCCGCGATGTCCTGGCGCGGCAGCAGCGTACCGCGCTCGGCGGCGCCGACGGCAAAGCCGCCGAGATCATAATCGCCGTCCTTGTAGAGGCCGGGCATCTCAGCGGTCTCGCCGCCGATCAGGGCGCATCCGGATTCACGGCAGCCCTCCGCAACGCCAGCGACGATCGCGGCGGTGGCCTCGGGGTCGAGCTTGCCGCAGGCGAAATAATCCAGGAAAAACAGCGGCTCGGCGCCCTGCACCACGAGATCGTTGACGCTCATGGCGACGAGGTCGATGCCGATCCCGCCATGCAGGCCGGTTTCGATCGCGATCTTGACCTTGGTGCCGACACCGTCGGTCGCGGCCACGAGGACCGGGTCCTTGAAGCCCGCCGCCTTGAGATCGAACAGGCCGCCGAAACCGCCGATCTCGGCATCCGCGCCCGGACGTGCGGTGGCGCGCACCATCGGCTTGATCAGGTCGACCAATCGGTTGCCCGCGTCGATATCGACGCCTGAATCGGCGTAAGTGAGGCCGTTTTTGCGGTCGGTCATGCCCGATTTCCAGTGGGTTCGCGGCTGGTTACGTCGAATTCCGGGGACGCGCAATGGCTCGCATGGCGCTCCTCCCTATACTATGTAGAGATATCAACCGGTTCAGCCTCCCGAGGGGCCGGATTCGAGGTCAGACCGGGTGCCGGGAAGCGCTTTCGTGAGTATTCCGAACATCATTACACTGGGCCGCATCATGCTGGTCCCGATCATCGTCTGGGCCATCGTGTCGAGCCAAATGGAGGTGGCGTTCGCCGTCTTCCTGATCGCCGGCATCAGTGATGCCGTGGACGGCTTTTTGGCCAAGCGCTTCAACATGACGAGCGAGCTCGGCGCCCTGCTCGATCCGCTCGCGGACAAGGCGCTGCTGGTCTCGATCTACATGGCGCTCGGCATCTGGGGCGCGATCCCGCGCTGGATCGTGATCCTGGTGGTCTCGCGCGACATCATGATCGTCGCCGCCGTGATCGTATCCTGGCTGTTCGACCGGCCGGTCGAGATGAAGCCGTCGAAGGTGTCCAAGCTCAACACGGTGGCGCAAGTCGCATTCGCGGCGCTGGTGCTGGCGGCGCTTGCCTTCGGCTTCAAGCCGGCACCCTATGATATAATCCTGATGGGCCTCGTCACGGTCTTCACGCTCTCCTCCGTGTCGCTCTATCTCGTCGAGTGGCTGCGGCACATGAGCACGATCGAGGCCAAATGAGGTGAGGGATGCGGCCCTGCAAAAGGCCAAGTCCCGCGAGATCAAGTCCCGCACGATCAAGTCCCGCAAGATCAAGTCCCGCACGATCAAGTCGAACCTCTTCCAACGGGCCGGCGCGCCGGCATGGAGCAAAGCAAGCGTGGCAGGCCGCGTTCATCCCCGACAATTGGCGTTTGCACTTCCGCATGCGGAGAGCCTTAGCCGGGACAACTTCCTTGAGGGCCCCGCCAATGCGGCCGGCCTCGGCCTGATCGACAGCTGGCCGGAATGGCCGAACCGGATCATGTGGCTGGCCGGCCCGGAAGGAAGCGGCAAGAGCCATCTCGCCGCAATCTGGGCCGAAGAAGCCGGCGCCCGCTCGACCGCCGCCAATGCACTGACCGCCGTTGGCGTTCCAGGCGCGCTCGCCACCGGCGCGCTGGTGGTCGAGGATCTCAAGGCAAAGGATTTTGACGAGCGCGCCCTGTTTCACCTGATGAACCTCGCCCGCGAGGACGGCGCCTACGTCCTCTTCACCGGACGCGAGGCGCCGGCCTCGCTGGAGATAGAGCTTCGCGACCTGCGCTCGCGCCTGCGGGCCGTTCCGGTGGTCGCGCTGCTGCCCCCCGACGACCAGCTCTTCCGCGGCCTGATCGTCAAATTCTGCGCCGACCGCCAGCTCACCGTGGACGAGAGCGTGGTCGGCTACCTCGCCACCCGCCTGGAGCGGTCCTCGGCGGCCGCCCGGCACGCCGTGGAGCTGCTCGACAGCGAAGCCCTGCGGCTCGGCCGGCCCGTCACCCGGGCGCTGGCCGCCGAGCTCCTCCGGGACGCCTGAACCGGCTCGCAGGCCCCCCGAAGCCCGCTTGACGCGGCGGAGCGGCGGAACATCAATGTCATCGAAACGTCATCGCTCTAACACATGCTCCCGCCGATTTTGCGCGTCAGTCGCAATTGGGGTGAACTGGATGGATCGACTTTTGATGGACTCTGCGCAAGCTGTTGAAACTAAAGAGAAAGCCCCGGAAACCGAGAGCCTGCCGGCGATCGCATCCAGCCCGGAGCGGTTCATCAACCGCGAACTGTCCTGGCTGCATTTCAACCGCCGCGTCCTGGAGGAATCGGTCAATCCCAACCACCCCGTGCTGGAGCGGGTGCGATTCCTGTCGATTTCGGCGAATAACCTCGACGAGTTCTTCATGGTCCGCGTCGCCGGCATCAAGGCCCAGGTGCGCGAGGGCATCGCCGAACGCAGTCCCGACGGCCTGACTCCGTCGGAGCAGCTCGCACTGATCAACCGCACCGTCTCCCAGCTCGCCTCCGACCAGCAGGCGATCTGGCGCGACCTGCGCGGCACGCTGGCCGACGTCGGTATCGTGCTGGTGGACGGCAAGGACGTCACCAAGGCGGAACGGACCTGGGTCGAGGACTACTTCCTCAACAACGTATTCCCGCTGCTCACGCCGCTGGCGATTGATCCGGCGCATCCGTTCCCGTTCATTCCGAGCCTCGGCTTCACCATCGCGCTGCAGCTCACGCGCGCCGCCGACGGCAAGCAGATGAACGCGCTGATCCGCATGCCGGGCAAGATCGACCGCTTCATCCGCCTGCCGGCCGACGGCAAGGCCGTCCGGCTGATCTCGCTGGAACAGGCCACCGCCCTGTTCATCAACCGCCTGTTCCCCGGCTACAATCTGCACGGCCAGGGCGCCTTCCGGATCATCCGCGATTCCGAGCTCGAAATCGAGGAAGAGGCGGAAGATCTCGTCCGCCTGTTCGAGACCGCGCTGAAGCGCCGCCGCCGCGGATCGGTGATCCGGCTCGAGATCGACGCCAAGATGCCGGAGGAGCTGCGCAGCTTCGTGCAGCACGCGCTGTCGGCCGCCGACGATGAGGTCTTCCTGGTCGACGGCGTGCAGGCGATGAACGAGCTCTCTCAGCTCACTCGTCTCGACCGGCCCGATCTCGAATTCACCCCTTACGTGCCACGCCATCCCGAACGCGTGCGTGAACATGGCGGCGACATCTTTGCCGCGATCCGGCAGAAGGACCTGATCGTCCACCATCCCTATGAATCTTTCGACGTCGTGGTGCAGTTTCTGCAGCAGGCCACGCGCGATCCCGATGTCGTCGCGATCAAGCAGACGCTCTACCGCACCTCCAACAACTCACCGATCGTGCGCGCGCTCGCCGAAGCGGCCGAAGCCGGCAAGTCCGTCACGGCGTTGATCGAGCTGAAGGCGCGATTCGACGAAGAAGCCAACATCCGCTGGGCGCGCGATCTCGAACGTGCCGGCGTGCAGGTCGTCTACGGCTTCCTCGAATTGAAGACGCACGCGAAACTCTCGATGGTGGTACGCCGCGAGGGCGGCAGCCTCACGACTTACGTCCATACCGGCACCGGCAACTATCACCCGGTCACCGCGCGCATCTACACCGACCTCTCCTACTTCACCTCCGATCCGACCATCGGCCGCGATGCCGCGCGCGTGTTCAATTTCATCACCGGCTATGCCGCGCCGAGCGACCTGGAAAAGATGGCGGTGTCGCCGCTGACCTTGCGCAAGCGCATCATCGAGCACATTCAAGGCGAGACCGCGCATGCGCGGCACGGCCGGCCCGGCGCAGTCTGGATGAAGATGAACGCGCTGGTTGACCCCGACATCATCGATGCGCTCTACGAGGCCTCCCAGGCCGGCGTCCAGGTCGAGCTCGTGGTGCGCGGCATCTGCTGCCTCAGGCCGGGCATTCCCGGCCTGTCGGAGAATATCAGGGTCAAGTCGATCATCGGACGTTTCCTGGAACACGGCCGAATTTACTGCTTCGGCATGGGCCAGGGCCTGCCAGGCGCAAAAGCGGCTGTGTATATCTCGTCCGCCGACATGATGCCGCGCAACCTCGACCGCCGCGTCGAGGTGCTGTGTCCGTTGCAAAATCCGACGGTGCATCAGCAGGTTCTCGAACAGATCATGGTCGCGAACCTGAAGGACAATGAGCAGAGCTGGCAGTTGTTGCCGGATGGGTCTTCAACGCGTATGAAGGCCGCGAAGGGCGAGGAGCCTTTCAACGTCCACAACTACTTCATGACAAATCCGAGTCTGTCTGGCCGTGGAAAGTCGCTCAAGGAATCCTCGCCGCGTCGTCTCACGCGCCGGAACGAACGCCATCCATCCTGATCGGGGATTTGCGACGTGAAGCGGCCGCGCAAGCGCGGCTCGAGCGTCGCGGTTATCGACATCGGCTCCAACTCGGTCCGTCTCGTCGTCTACGAGAGACTGTCGCGGAGCCTCATCCCGATCTTCAACGAGAAGACGCTGTGCGGCCTCGGACGCGAGGTGCAGAGCACGGGCCTGCTCGCGCCCGATGCCGTCGACAAGGCGCTGACCTCGCTCAAGCGCTTCCGCGCGCTGTGCCGCGTAATGCAGGTCGGGCGCGTGTTCGCGATTGCGACCGCGGCCTGCCGCGACGCCTCCAACGGCCCCGATTTCATCGCCAAGGCCGAGCGCATCTGCGCCGTCAACATCGAGATCCTGTCGGGCCCGCGCGAGGCGCGGCTGTCGGCACTCGGCGTGATCTCCGGCATCCACCTTCCCGACGGCATCGTCGGTGACCTCGGCGGCGGCTCGCTCGAGCTGATCGACGTGCGCAAGAACGCCGTACGCAGCGGCGTGACGCTGCCGCTCGGCGGGCTCGCGCTCCAGGACCTCGCGCACAAATCGCTCAAGCGCGCCGATCGCATCGTGCGCGAGGAGCTCGACGAGGTGCCGCAGCTCACCGCGGGCCGCGGCCGCACCTTTTATGCCGTCGGCGGCACCTGGCGCGCGCTCGCGCGCATCCACATCATCCAGAGCGGCTATCCGCTCCAGGTGATGCACGGCTATTCGATTTCGGCCGCCGAGGCGCTCGACTTCTCCCGCCGTCTCCGGCGCCTCGCGGCCGCCGACATGCTCGCCGACATCGAGATCGTCGCCGATGCGCGGCGCCCGCTCCTCACCTATGCGGCGCTGGTGCTCGAGCACATCATCCGCGTTGCAAAACCCAGGAACATCGTGTTCTCGACCTTCGGCGTGCGGGAGGGCCTGTTGCACGAGAAGCTGCCGGAGACCGAGCGCAACAAGGACGGGCTGATCTGCGCGGCCGAGGAACTGAACCAGTTGCTGTCACGCTCGGCGAAACACGCCCGCGAGCTGATCGCCTGGACCGACCGCCTGGTGCGCGTCGTGAAGCTGCGCGAGACCGAAGAGGACCGCCGCCTGCGCCACACCGCGTGCCTGCTCTCCGACATCGGCTGGCGCGTGCATCCCGATCACCGCGGCGAGCAGACGCTCAGCCTCGTCGTCAACGGCAATTTCGGCGCGATCACCCACACCGAACGCGCCTTCGTCGGACTATCGGTGTTCTATCGCTATGCCGGCCTCAGCGAGGAAAACCAGCCGCCGGCCACCATGCAGGAGCTGCTGACGCCGGCCCAGCTCGAACGCGCACGCCTGTTGGGCGCAGCGTTTCGCGTCGCGCATCTGATCTCGGCGGCGCGTCCGGGCGTCTTGCCAGCCACGCATTTCCGCAGCCAGAGCCGCAAACTGATGCTGGTGTTCGAGCACCGGCTCGGCGACCTCGTCGCCGACCGCGTCGGCAGCCGCTTCAAGCAGCTCGCCCGCCTGATCGGCCGCGCCGGCTCCATCGTGAGACGGTGAGGCACTGCGCGATCGGGTACAGACGATGCGCGTCCGCCCTGACATCTACTTCGCGACGAATCGGCTTCCATTCCAGCGCAACGTCCGGCGGTTTCCATTCACATCCATGAGTTCGACGAACGCCTGATCGTTGGAAGACGATAGGCGGACGTCGTATGCGCGCACGGCGAGCACACGACGGTATCGGCCGGCCGTCGCGACATACACCTGGTGCAGGCAGCCCGCGGAATTGCAGAGAACGGCGCTGTTGCGGCAACGAAAATCGTCGAAATGCAGAGTCACGAACTCGGCGCCCGGCACGGTCAGATAGAGGGCAAAGTGTTGAGCGGCAGCTATCGAGCCTCCGCAGGCAGCGTCCCATTTCCGCACGTCCGCACGGATCTCGGCCGGGAGCATGTCAAGGTGCGCAGGGCTCCAGGGATCTTGCGCCGTCCCGCTATGGAGAAGCGCTGGCTGCACAAGAGCGAGCGACGCAATGACACCGCTTAGCAGCGTGCAAATGAGTTTGCTCAAGTTCACGACCTTGCTCCTGTACACTCCAGAACGCCGCCTCGTCCCGCACGCCCGGAATCCGGCGCGGCCCACAGTCGGATCGATTTCGACACGCCATTCAAAATATGCTCCGCAGGCGAGCCGCGATTGATGCACATCAACTCATCGGGCTCGCCCTGGCGTAAGCGAGCTACAAGACGCGGCGTTTCGGGCCTTATCCACCATGCAATTCCAACATTGGAAATTCCTTCCGAGCCTTTCTCGGAACGTGGCTGCCCGCGTTCTCCTTGCGCTTGCGTTGAGCTTTTGGCCTTCGGCGCCGAATGCACAGGAACTGAAGTTGAGCGATGCGCAGGCGCGGAATCTCGGCGTGCGCGTGACCCATCCGGTCGCGATCCGGACCGATCTGACGCTGCCCTATTCCGTCCAGATCGTGATCCCCACGCAGCAATTGTGGGTCGTCAGCGCGCCTGTGGCCGGCATGGTCGCCAATCTCCACGTCGGGCGCGGTGACCGCGCCTCGGTCGGCCAGCCGCTGGTCACCCTGGAGAGTCCAAGCTTCGTCTCCCAGCAGCGCGACTATTTGCAAGCGATCGCACAGGAGCTTCTCGCCAGCCAGCAGCTCAAGCGGAACATCGATCTGTTCGAGGGCAAGGCCGTGCCGCAGCGGGTGCTGGAGGCCAGCCAGGCCGAAGCACGCCAGGCCGCTCTCGTGGTCGCCGAGCGGCGTCAGATGCTGCATCTGAGCGGGATGTCCGACGATGCCATCTCCCGGCTGGCCCAGGAAGCGGCAATCAGCGGCACGCTCACGGTCAATGCGCCGCAAACCGCGTCCGTGGTCGAAGTCGCGGTGTCGCCGGGACAACGGCTCGAACAATCCGCCCCGCTCGTCAAGCTGGCGCGGCTCTCACCATTATGGGCCGAAATAGCTGTGCCTGCCTCCAATATTCGAGCGATCCGCACCGGCGCGAAAATCGATATCGAGGGCTATGCCACCCCCGGCACGGTCGTGCTGGTCTCCGAGACCATCGACCCTGCCACCCAGACTATCTTGGTTCGCGCGGAAATCCCCAACGACGGAGAGCTGCATCCCGGTCAGACCGCCGCTGCCCGCATCGGCTTTCTCTCCGCCGGCGAAAGCGCGTGGGAGATTCCCTACACCGGGCTGGTGCGGCGGGGCGAGCAGACCTCGGTGTTCGTTGCCGTAGCCGGGGGCTTCCGGCTGGTCCCGGTCAAGCTGGTTGCGGAAGATCAGGACCATGTCGTGGTGGCCGGTCCCATCACAGATCAGGACCAGATCGCGATCGGCGGCATCTCGGCGCTTCGCGGCATTCTCTCGGGACTGGGGCAATAGATGCTCCGGCGCCTGGTCGCGTTCGCGCTTTCGCAGCGACTGTTCGTTCTGCTGGGTGTGTTGCTGCTGGTCGGTGCCGGCGCCGTGCTCCTGCCCGGCCTGCCGATCGACGCGTTTCCCGACGTCTCACCGGTCCAGGTCAAGATCATCATGAGGGCGCCGGGCCTGACGCCGGAAGAGGTCGAGCAGCGCATCACGGTCCCCGTCGAGCTCGAACTGCTTGGATTGCCAAACAAGAAGGTCCTTCGTTCGACCACGAAATATGCCCTGGCCGACATCACCGTCGACTTCGAGGACGGCACTGACATCTACTGGGCACGCAACCAGGTATCGGAGCGGCTGTCGAACATCGCGCGTGATTTCCCCGACGGGGTGAGCGGAGGCCTTGCGCCGATCACGAGCCCCCTCGGCGAGATGTTCATGTTCACGATCGACAGTCCCGAGCTTTCGCTCGCCGAGCGCCGGACTTTGCTTGATTGGGTGATCCGTCCCGCGCTGCGGACGGTCGCCGGCGTTGCGGACGTCAATGCGCTCGGCGGTTGCGTCCGCGCCTTCGAGATCGTGCCGCGCAACGATGCGCTTGCCGCGCGCGGCATTTCCTACGACCTGTTTCGCCGCGCCATCGAAGCCAACAGCCGCAATGACGGCGCCGGACGCGTGAACCAGGGCGAGGACAGTGCCTTGGTCCGGATCGAGGGCAACATCCGATCGATCGAAGACATCAAGGCCATCGTCGTCGACACCCGCGAAGGCGTGCCGATCCTGGTGAACGACGTGGCGAGCGTCAAAGTCGGGACGCTGACCCGCTATGGCGCAGTCACGTCGGACGGCAGCGGCGAGACCGTCGAGGGGCTCGTCCTGGGCTTGCGCGGCGCCAACGCCGGGCAGCTCGTCCGAGACGTGCGCGCCCGGCTCGCCGAGCTGCAACCCTCGCTGCCGAAAAGCGTCTCCATCAACGTGTTTTACGACCGCAGCCGCCTGGTCAACCGCGCCGTCGGCACCGTGGTGCGAGCGCTCGGCGAGGCCACCGCCCTTGTCATCGTTCTCCTGCTGCTTTTCCTCGGCAACTGGCGGGCCTCGCTGGTGATCGCTCTCACCCTGCCGCTGGCCATCGTCATCGCATTGATCGTCATGCGCATGACCGGAATGTCGGCCAACCTGATGAGCCTCGGCGGACTTGCGATCGCGATCGGCATGTTGATCGACGCGCTGGTCGTCGTGGTCGAGAACATCGTCGGCAACCTCGGCAAGCACGAACCGAGCAAAGCTGCTCCGCTGATCCACCTGGTGTACCGTTCGGTTTGCGAAGTCCTGGAACCGGTCGCCTCAGGCGTCCTCATCATCATCATCGTGTTCATACCCCTGCTGACGCTGCAGGGATTGGAGGGGAAGCTATTCATCCCGGTCGCGCTGGCCATCATCTTCGCGCTCGCCGGTTCACTGCTGCTGGCGCTCACCGTGGTCCCGGTCATGACCTCCTATGTGCTGAAGTCCGCCTCGCATCGCGATCCCATTCTGGTCCGTGCGGCGCAACGGGTCTACGCGCCTGCATTGGACTGGGCCCTGAAGAACGAGCGCAAGGTGATGGCTGCGGCACTGATCGGCCTGCTCGCCGCGGGATTCGCCTATACCGAGCTCGGCAAGACCTTCATGCCGACGATGGACGAAGGCGACGTCATCGTCAGCGTAGAGACGTTGCCTTCCGTCAACCTCGACGAGTCGCTTGCGATGAATGCGAGGCTCCAGAAAGCACTTCTGGCCGTACCGGATATCGCGGGCATCGTCGCGCGGACCGGGTCGGACGAACTCGGCCTCGATCCCATGGGGCCCAACCAGACCGACACGTTCCTCGTGCTCAAGCCAGCCGCCGAGAGGCAGACCTACAATCGCGAGGCTCTGCTGCAGAAGCTCCGCGAGATCCTGACCGGCTTTCCCGGCATCTCGCTCAGCTTCACCCAACCCATCGACATGCGCGTGCAGGAGATGATCAGCGGCGTGCGTGGCGACGTCGCGGTGAAGATCTTCGGCCCCGACATCGCCAGGCTGAACGAAACCGCGGCCAGGCTGTCGGCCATCCTGTCCAGGATCGACGGGGCTGAGGACGTCTACACCACGCTGAACGAGGGCGCTCAATATTACACGGTTGCGGTCAATCGTATGGAGGCCGGCCGTCTCGGCCTGACGGTGGATTCCATCGTAAACTCGCTCCGTGCCCAGATCGAGGGCCGAACGATCGGGACGGCGCTCGAGGAAGGTCGCCGAACACCGATTCTCGTCCGCGGCAGCGAGACGACCAGGGCGGCGCCGACGCTGCTGGCGAGCCTGCCATTGACGCTCGCTTCCGGGCAGCATGTCGCGCTGTCGCAGGTCGCGCGGATTCAGCGCGTGGATGGTCCGGTGAAGATCGACCGCGAAGATGGCGCGCGCATGAGCGTCGTTCGCGCCAACATCCGCGGCCGCGACATGGTCGGCTTCGTCGAAGCGGCCCGGCAGAAGGTTGCGACCGAACTTCCGCTCCCAAATGGCTACCGGCTGACATGGGGCGGGCAGTTCGAGAACCAGCAACGCGCCGCCGCACGCCTGTCCATCGTTGTGCCGGTCGCGATCGGTCTCATCTTCCTGCTGCTCTTCACCACGTTCGGCGCGATCCGCCAGGCCCTGCTGGTGCTGGTCAACATTCCCTTCGCCCTGGTCGGGGGTGTCTTCGCCCTGGTCCTGACGGGTGAATACCTGTCGGTGCCGGCCTCAGTCGGATTCATCGCACTGCTCGGCATCGCCGTGCTCAACGGCGTCGTGCTGGTGTCCTACTTCAATCAGCTCCGCGCCCACGGCCTTCCCGAGGATCGGATCGTCGTCGAAGGCGCCATGCGCAGGCTGCGGCCCGTGCTGATGACCGCGAGCATCACGGCGCTGGGCTTGATCCCGCTGCTGTTCGCCTCCGGCCCAGGATCCGAAGTGCAGCGACCACTCGCAATCGTCGTGATCGGAGGGCTGTTGTCCTCCACCCTGCTCACTCTGATTCTCCTGCCAATCTTGTATCGCCGCTATGGCGGAACGTCGAGGGTGGCGAAATGACCGATCAGCCGGTCTGTCTCACGCTGATCGTGCCGGATCAGTTCCGCGACGAGGTGCTCGACTATCTCACCGAGCAGAGCGACCTCGTTTCGGGATTCACGGCGTCGCACGGAGCCGGTCATGGCGCAGACGTTCGATTGCAGACGGCCGCCGAACGCGTGAAGGGCCACGCCGATCAGACCGCCGTGCAGATGATCCTGGCGGAGAGAGACGCCAGCAGCCTGCTCGACCGGCTGCGGGTTTCGTTTGCCGGAACCAAGCTCGCCTATTGGACGATGCCCGTGACGGAATTCGGCACGATCGATTGAGGCCCCCTCAAAAATCCGTCGACATCGACAACAGCAGGGTTCGCGGCGCGCCTTGCGCCAATGCGGAGAAGCTCGCCACGCCTGCCCAGTAATTGGTATCGAACACGTTCTGAACCAGGGCGCGAACGGTGACGGGCCGATCATTGATGCGCGTGTTGTAGCGCGCGCCCAGATCAAGCCTCGTCCAGGCGGGAATCACCTGCGTGTTTGCCCGATCCAGATATTGGTGCCCGGTATAGATGGTGTTTGCGACCAGCGTCAGTCCAGGTACGAACGGAGTGTCCCATTCGACGGACAGATTGGCCTGCACCTGGGGCACTCCGATCGGTGTCTTGCCGAGTTCGGCCAGCGTGCTCGTCTTGGTCAGCTCCGCGTCGAGCAACGTCACGCCGCCGAGAACGCGAATGCCCGGCTGCACTTCTCCGAACACAGTGAACTCCACGCCGCGATTGCGCTGCTCGGCGTCGGCCCGGAAGACGTTGTCGGCCCCCCGCTGTCCCGACGGCTTGGTGATCTCGAACAGACTGATCGTGGTCGCGAGCATGCCGAGATCGACCTTGACGCCTGCTTCCTTCTGCTTGCTGAAATACGGCGCAAGGACCTCGCCTTGATTGGCGGCCATCGTCGGTGCGGTGTCGCCTTTGCTGAGCCCTTCGATGTAGTTGGCGTACAACGAAACGTTGTTCCAGGGCTTGACGACCACGCCGACCATCGGCGTGTACGCCGTCTGATCGTAGGCGGAGGTCACGGCTCCTGTGGTGGTGTTGTAGTTGTTCGACTTGACGCCCTGTTGCCTGACGCCGACAGTCAGCTGAAGACGCTCCTGGAAAACCGACATGGTGTCGGCCAGCGCAAGGCCGGTCAATTCGGTGTCCGACAGCTTCGGCACGGTCGCGGGTGCCGGAACGAGTTGCTGGGGTCGGGCGATCGGCGCATAGATGTTGGACAGCACCGGCGTGCCGTTCACCGAGCCGCGCGAAATCTCGTCCGTGTAGTAGCTGCCCTGGAAGGTCACGGCGTGACTGATCGCTGCGGTGTCGAACCGGGCGCGCACGCCGGCGTCGGCCACGTTCCTGTCGATGTCGAATTTGAAGTGTCCGGGCGTCGACGTGGTGTTTCCCGCCGCGTTCAGGATCGTCGGCGTGCCGAACAGACGATCGACCTGGGTCCTGCCGCCGCCGGCGTCGGCGAACACCGTTATGGAATCCGTCACATCGTATTCGCCGCGTGCCAGCAGCGAGTTGTCGTGAACCTTGGCCCATTCCCAGGCCTGCGTGACGTTGCGCCGCCCGACCGGAGCGGTCGGGACGGCCACGCCGGTTGCGACCAGGAACGGCCTCGTCGGCGCGTCGAACTTCTCTTCCTGGTCAATGAAGTCGAGCGAAGCTCTGAACTTCTCGCCGCGGTAGTCGAACGCCGCGGAGCCGACATGCGCCTCCCGGGTCTGGTTATCCAGCGGCGTATCGCCATTGTGATAGCTGCCGTTGACGCGAATGCCGAATTCGCGGTTCTCGCCGAACCGTCGGCTCACGTCGACATGGGTACCGAGCTGGGAGCCCGTCGCGTAGTCGGTCGTCACCCGCGTGAGGTCGACATCGCCTGCACGCTTCGGCACGATGTTGATGGTGCCGCCGACGCTGCTGTTCGGCGCCATGCCGTAAAGCAGCGCCGTCGGGCCCTTGATGATCTCGATGCGCTCGACGTAATCGGTGAACACACGGTAGTTCGGCGCAACGCCATAGACACCGTTGAAGGCAATTTCGCCGACATTTCCCTCGCCGATCGGAAAGCCGCGGATGAAGAAAGAATCGAGGATGCCGCCGGTCTGGCCGGTGAAACGGACGGAAGGATCGTTGCTGACGACGTCCGCTACCGTGACGGCCTGTTGATCCTCAATCTTCTTCGCCGTGTAGCTTGTGACGTTGAACGGCGTATCCATGAAATCCTTGTTGCCCAGCAAGCCGATCTGCCCGCCGCGGGCCACTTGCCCGCCGGCGTAGGCCGGCGGCAGTGCGCCGGGCCTCGCAGCAGCGGGGGTCGCTTCGGCCTGCATCCTGGCCCGCTCATTCGCGGGCGCAGCTTGACGGCCCGCCCTTCGGCCGGGGTTGGATCGTGGACGCGCGCGCGGCTTTGGTGCATCCGCGGTGACGGTCACTGCCGGCAACGTAGCTCCCTGCTCCGTCCCCGTCCCGGCGCCTTGCGCGTTGGTGCCGTGCAGGAGGCCGTCGCTGAACAAGGCAATGGAGACTACGGAGGCCGCGAATGCGGTCGGGCTGGAGAACCTCGGAAGCGCTTTGACGGTGGACGCCAGAATAGCAATGGGACGGCAAATGACTCTCGACGGCATCTCGCAGCAGCTTCCGGCTTGATAAGATCGATACCGGAGCGACGTGCCGCGGGAACCGTCACCGAGTCAACCAAAGTGCCTTTATTTTCAGTAGTTTAGAATAAGACAAGATCTAAGTATGGGGAGAATGCGAAGCGCTACGCCGGCCTGACTACCCCCGCGCGACTTCCCCCGGGTTCGCAACCGATGCAGGCACCGGCTGCCGTGGAAATCACTCTGCCGAGACCTTGGCGTGACTTTCGGAGGATTCCAGCGCTGCCTGGATCAGGCTGCGTCGGCGCCATATGGAGCCGACCGCCAGCACGACCGCCACGCCGAGCACGGCGCAGAGATATTCGCCGCCTCCGCCGCCATGGCCGAACTGCGGCGGGATGCGCAGCGCGCCGAGCATGCTGTCCAGCGAGGTCCCGAGCGGGCCATCGAACAGCGCGTGCAGCCCCGGCGCAACGCCGGGATCGGTCGCGATCACCTCGCCTGCGATCCAGCCGAGCAGCGCCGCACCGGCCCAGACCAGCACCGGCAGCTTTGTGAGCAACGCCATGATCAGCGCCGCACCGGCGACGATCAACGGCACGCTGATGGCGAGGCCGAGGATCAGGAGCGGCACGCTGCCATTGGCCGCGGCGGCGACCGCGATGACGTTGTCGAGACTCATGACGATGTCGGCGACCACGACGATCTGGATCGCATGCCACAGATGCGAGGCGGCGTCGACGTCGTCCTCGTTCTCGTTCTCCGGCACCAGGAGCTTGGCCGCGATCACGATCAGTGCGAGACCGCCGACGAGCTTGAGGTACGGCAACCCCATCAGGGTGGCGACGATGCCGGTGAAGATGATGCGCAGCGTCACCGCTGCGCCCGCACCGAAGATCATGCCCCAGAGCCGATGCCGCGGCGAGAGGCCGCGACAGGCGAGCGCGATCACCAGCGCGTTGTCGCCGGAGAGCAGGATGTTGATCCAGATGATCTTGCCGACCGCTATCCAGAAGGTCGGTTCGGCCATCTCGTTGCGAAACTGGGTGAAGAACGCCCCGATCGTAGCGGGATCGAAGATCTGCCAGAGCCAGCTCACAATACGTCCTTTCGCCCCGTCGTCCTAAGCTAAAGGCTGATGGATCAGCCGACGATCTCGTTGCCCGAGAAGAACTGCGCAATCTCGACCGCGGCGGTCTCCGGCGCATCCGAGCCGTGCACCGAGTTCTCGCCGATCGACTTGGCGTAGAGCTTGCGCACGGTGCCCTCGACCGCCTTGGCCGGATCGGTCGCGCCCATCACCTCGCGGTACCTGGCGATCGCGCCCTCGCCTTCCAGAACCTGAACCACGACCGGACCGGAGGTCATGAAGTCCACGAGCTCGCCGAAGAACGGGCGCGCCTTGTGGACGGCATAGAAGGTCTCGGCCTGCTCCTTGGTCATGCGGATACGCTTCTGCGCGACGATGCGCAGGCCCGCCTTCTCGATCACGGCGTTGACCGCACCGGTCAGGTTGCGCTCGGTCGCGTCGGGCTTGATGATCGAGAAAGTGCGTTCGATGGCCATAATCTTGTCCTTGGGGAGAAAGCGGTGGTTCGGACTTGCGGGGGCTTATATCGGCGCCTTTGCCGGACGGCAAGCGACCGCCGAAACGGCTTCACAGGCGCTTCGCCGCAGGGACCGGCTGCCGATTTCAGCTTGGATGACAACAATTTCACCCAGATGAACCCAATCTGAAACCGCCGTCAGGGTTCGGTTCAGCTTCGCCGGCGTAAGGTCGGGTCCATCGAAACCGAAGCCTGGCCATCAGGCGGACCGTTTCGGCGACCTTTCCATCGACGCGGATCGCCCCCGCGCCGGCAGTCTTTAGGAGATCACCATGTTGAGGAAACTTTCGCTTGCCGCTGTCGCCGCGGTTGCGCTGGGTGCCGCGCTGGCACCGACCTCTGCATCCGCCCATTGGCGTGGCGGCGGGTGGGGCTGGCACGGCGGCGGCTGGCACCACGGCTACGGCTGGGGTGGCCCGCGCTTCTCCGCCCCCGTCTCCTACGGTTATGGCGGCTGCTATGTGCGCCGGCTGGTCCCGACCCCCTGGGGACCCCGCTGGCGGCTGATCAACCGCTGCTACTGAGCCCGTCAGCACCTTCATGAGGGTACCTAAGCCCCCCAGGTGCCTTCCAAGAGAAGCCCCGGCGCTCCCCTCGCCGGGGCTTTGCCTTGAGCGGATAAGGCGCAGTTCATACAATTTTTGCGAGAATGCCTTGCATTCCCCACGGTCAGCGAAACCATTTGGCCGGCAATGACTTGGTACCGTGTCTTGCTTTGAAAACACGGAACCTTGCGATGGCTGGGCCTTTTGCCGATGACAGCGAACAGATTGACCGGCGCACCAGCCGCTCGATTTGCGATGCCGTGGGCGAGCGGCTCCAGCAGAGCCTCCGGCCCGAACCTCGCCTCCCGACACATCTCGAGCAGCTCCTGAACGAGCTGCGGCGGCGCGAGCGCGAGCCGCACTGACGGAAAAACGGGTTGCGTTCGACGCGCCTTGCGGTGACAAGGCCGCATGCTTGCCATCACCGACCTCTCCATCCGCCTCGCCGGACGCCTTTTGATCGACCAGAGTTCCGTGCAGATCACGCCCGGCTCACGTGTCGGCCTGGTCGGGCGCAACGGCACCGGCAAGTCGACGCTGTTCAAGGTGATCCGCAGCGAGCTTGCCGCCGAGCACGGCACGGTGACCCTACCGCCGCGCTGGCGCATCGGCAGCCTCGCGCAGGAAGCGCCGAACGGACCCGAAAGCCTGATCTCGGTCGTGCTCAAGGCCGACCTCGAGCGCGATGCGCTGCTCACTGAGGCCGAGCACGCCACCGATCCGCACCGGATTGCCGAGATCCAGACCCGCCTCGTCGACATCGATGCCCATTCGGCGCCGAGCCGTGCCGCCGCGATCCTCTCCGGCCTTGGCTTTTCCGCCGCCGATCAGCTCCGCCCCTGCGCCGAGTTCTCCGGCGGCTGGCGCATGCGCGTCGCACTCGCTGCGACGCTGTTCGCGGCCCCTGACCTTCTGCTGCTCGACGAACCCACCAACTATCTCGACCTCGAAGGCACGCTGTGGCTGGAGGATCACCTCGCGCATTACCCGCGCACGGTGATCGTGATCAGCCACGACCGCGACCTGCTGGAAAGCTCGGTCGACCAGATCCTGCATCTGGAGCGCGGCAAGCTCACGCTCTACAAGGGCACCTACTCCTCCTTCGAGGAGCAGCGCGCCGCGCGCGAACTGCTCGATGCCAAGGCGGTCAAGCGACAAGAAGCCGAGCGCGCCCGCCTGCAGTCCTTCGTTGATCGCTTCAAGGCCAAGGCCTCCAAAGCGCGCCAGGCGCAGTCTCGCGTGAAGATGCTGGAGCGACTGAAGCCGATCACGGCGCTGGTCACCGAGGATGTGCGCGAGATCAGCTTTCCCGCGCCGGAGAAGATCCTGTCGCCGCCGATCATCGCCGTCGACAACGCCTCGGTCGGCTACGATCCGGCAACGCCCGTGCTGAGCCGCGTCACCCTGCGCATCGACAACGACGATCGCATCGCGTTGCTGGGCGCCAACGGCAACGGCAAGTCGACACTGGTGAAACTGCTCGCCGGCCGCCTCGCGCCCTTCTCCGGAAAAGTGACCCGCGCGGACAAGCTGTCGATCGCTTATTTCGCGCAGCATCAGCTCGACGAGCTCAACGAGGACGCCTCCGCCTACGACCACGTCCGCAAGCTGATGGGCGATGCGCCGGAGGCCAAGGTCCGCGCCCGCGCCGGCGCGATCGGCTTTTCCGGCAAGGCGGCCGACACCAAGGCCGGCAAATTGTCGGGCGGCGAGAAGGCGCGGCTGCTGCTGGGGCTAGCGACCTTCTTCGGCCCCAATATGATCATCCTGGACGAGCCGACCAACCATCTCGATATCGACAGCCGCGGCGCGCTTGCGGAAGCGATCAACGAGTTTCCCGGCGCGGTGATCATGGTCTCGCACGACCGCTATCTGATCGAGGCCTGCGCCGATCGGCTGTGGATCGTCGCCGACCGCACCGTGACCAATTACGACGGCGATCTCGACGAATATCGCCGCCTGGTGCTGTCCACGCGCAACGCGGAAAGCCCGCGCGAGCGCAGCGCGCCGAGCGAAAAGCCGCAGCGCGCCAGGCCGGATAATCGCGGCTCGCTGAAGAAGCGCATCGCGGAAGCCGAGGCCGAGATCGCCCGCGTCAGCGAGATCATCGCCAAGATCGACACGGCCCTCGCCCTGCCCGACATCTTTACGCGCGATCCCAAGCAGGCCGCGCAATTGTCGAAGGCCCGCGCCAACGCCGCCGACGCATTGGTGCGCGCAGAGGAGCAATGGCTGGAGGCGAGCACGCAGTTTGACGAGGCGGCCGGGTAACGTCTCGTCAGCGAGGCCGCCTCATCAAAACCTGCAAAACAACCCCATGCACAGTATCGGCATCAAAATACCGGCATACTAGCCATTGATCAAACTGCTCTTTACCCGCTCACCTGCGGTCGCCCAACGCGCCGGAACAACTCAATCCGCATACTGGCCGGCGGCCTTGATGATCGGCGCCCAGCGGTCGATCTCACTGGTCAGCATCGCGCCCAGCGCCTCCGGCGTTGCCTTGTCCTGCGGGACCGGCTCGGTGTTGATGTCGTTGAACCGGGCGATCAGCGCGGGGTCTTTGAGTGCCGCCTGAAGCGCCGCCGTCAGCTTCTGAACGATCGCCGGCGGTGTGCCCTTGGGCGCATAGAGACCGTGCCAGACGCCGAGCTCGAAACCCTTGAGGCCGGCTTCGTCCGCCGTCGGCAGATCGGGCAGGCTCTTCAGCCGCTCCTTGGTCGTGATCGCATAGGCCTTGACCTGCTTGGCCGTGATCGGCCCGGTGGTGTTCGTCGCCTGGTCGCAGGTGAGATCGATTTGCTTACCGAGCAGATCGTTCATGATGGGGCCGTTGCCCTTGTAGGGCACTGTCGTGAGCTGCTTCTGGATCGCCGTCATGAACAGCATGCCGCACAGATGCGATGCTGCGCCGAGGCCGGCATTGGCGTAGGTCAGCTTGTCGCCCTGCTGCTGGGCGTAGGCGACCAGCTCCTTGAGCGTGTTGGGCGGGAAGTCCGGACGCGCGATGATGGTCATCGGCGCGTTGGTCAGGAGCCCGATCGGCGCAAAGGCCGTCTTGGTGTCGTAGCTGAGATTGCGGTACAGCGTCGCCGCGGTCGAGATGCCGACATGATGGACCAGCAGCGTGTAGCCGTCCGGCTGGGCGCGCGCGGCGCGGGTCGTGCCGATGGTACCGCCGGCGCCGGTCGCGTTCTCGACGATGACCTGCTGTCCCAGGGATTTCGCCATGCCGGCCGCAGTCAAACGCGCGATGGTGTCGGTCGGCCCGCCCGCAGCGAACGGCACCAGTATGGTGATGGTTCTCGACGGATAGTCCTGGGCGAATGCCGCGCCAAACGGCAAGAGCAGAGCCGATACGAGGGCAGTGAAAAACCGCATAGTTTCCTCCGGATTGTTGTTGGCGCCATCAAAGCGCATTCTGGGCCGCGCGGCCATCACGAAAGCGACTTCATCAGGAGTGTTGCGGTCGCCTCACGATCGCGACGCCGCTGCTCCGGGCGGGCAAGGAGCCGGGTGTGGTCGCCACCGCGATCAACTCGTGCGGCCCGGATTCCGCCGCACGGCGTCCGGCCGCAGAGGCGTTCCGGTAACACGTCGCGAAGAGCTGCCGTCAAGTCTCGCCCGCTCGCCCTGCGCTAAGCCTGGACCTCTGTCTCGCTCTCAAGCTTCGTCCGCAGGGCAGCGACGACGCGACGAACTGTTTGCAGATCCTTGACCGTAAGCCCTTCCGAAAGGCTATTGACCCACGGCGCCTGCAAAGCCATGGCGGCATCGAAAGCGCGCCGCCCCTTGTCAGTGAGTACGACGAGCTGCGCTCGGCGGTGATGCGGATTGACCTCGAAGGCAACAAGGCCTTCCGCATGGAGGTCATTGACGATCCGCTGCACGTTTTGGCGATTGGCGCCTAGATCGCGGGCGAGCCAGGCCACGGGCTGGGGGCGCTCCGCCTGCACGATCGCGCCGAGAATCTGCCAGCGGGCGCTTGTGAGCCCGAGCTTGGCCACCAAGCGGTCCCCCGCGGTCAAGAGCAGGCTATTCAGCCGGAAGAAGTCGAGCATGAGGTCCGTCAGCGCATCGCCGGCCGGCGTTCGTTGAAGTTTCGGCATTAGTCACCTTAGAACCTTATTGACATCATAATGTCAAATTGATAGCTTGTCCATAATGCCAGATTGACATCATAACACCAACCTGATCGGAGCCCGTCATGGCGCACCTACGCCCACTGGACCCTAACTTTCCCATCGAACGTCAGCTCGGCATCGAGACCAGCCCTGTGGTGCTGGTGAATGTGTTCACGCTCGATCAGGCCGACGAGCAAAGCTTCCTCCAGGTCTGGCAAGACGATGCGGCGTTCATGAAGCGGCAGCCGGGCTTCATTGCCACCCAGCTTCACCGCGCGATCGGCGATAGCCCGACATATCTGAACTATGCCGTCTGGGAATCGACTGCCCACTTCCGAGCTGCATTCACGCACTCTGAGTTCAGGTCGAAGATCTCAGCCTATCCCCCATCCGCCGTCGCCTCACCGCACCTGTTCGAGAAGATCGCCGTGCCCGGCATCTGCGTCGCGTAGCTCGCTTCGAAAACGGCAGAACCCGATGACCAAGAGCATCCACCCAGTGGCGGGCGCGCTCGCACTGACGACCATTGCGGTCTTCTGGCTTTCCACGGCTCTCACGGAGCTATTTGCGTCACACGCGAGCGTAACCATGGTCAAGACGGCCATACCCTGGGGCTTCCTGTTGCTGCTGCCGACGCTGGCGGTGACGGGAGGCTCTGGTTTCTTTCTGGCGAAGGGGCGGCGCGCCGGCCTGATCGGTGCGAAGATCAAGCGTATGCCGTTCATCGCCGGCAACGGCATCCTGGTTCTCATTCCCGCCGCGTTGTTTCTCGCCTCCAAGGCGAAGGCCGCGGAGTTCGACACTACGTTCTATGCGGTGCAGATTCTCGAATTGTTTGCCGGCGCGACGAACATTGCTCTTCTCGGTCTCAACATGCGTGACGGCTTCCGGATGAAGGGCCGTTTCCGCGCTCGCCAACCCGATCGCTTCAAGCCGATGCTCTGAGGATCGGCGGTGAACCCGGCTTTCGATGCTGTCGCCAATGGCGCAGAACGCCTGGCAAAGCAGATGGCGATCTGCGGAGCAGCACAATGGTCTTCCGATGATGAAGGAAGCCGGTCCACTCCGGCGCAGGCGATTCCCGCCTACGCGTGCTTCTTCTTCGGCTTAGTCGCCCTCGGCACCGGCTGCGGATCGGGATTGCCCTCGATCGAGGACAGACGTCCAGCCGTGAACGTGTAGATGCCCGCACGCGGACCGGTGGTCCAGGTCACCACGGCGACGCGGCGGCCGGCGGCATCGTTGGACAGGTTGACGGTCGAGGGCGCGCCGATGCCGCGCACGACGTCGCATTCGGTATGGCCGAGCGCGACCGTGCCGCCCATCGGTGCCGTCGTCGAGGCGTTGGCGTCGGCCGGCCCGGGTGGCGGCGCCATGCCGGGACAGCCGCCGTCGGCGCTGACGAGGTCCTCGGCCCCCACGGGCTTGTCGGGGGTCAGCGGCGGCGATTCGATCGAGATGTTCTTGATGAAGAGACGGCCGGGTCTCTGAAACCATTCGGCGTCCTTCGACAACAGATCGGTGCCGCCCGAACAGCCCGCGACCAGCGGTGCTACGGCGGCCAACGCAATCATGAGCGAGCCGGGAAGCTTTTGATGTCGCACGATAAACTAATTCCCCGCGTGAAGGACCAGCCCTAAGCGATTGTCCCAACATCCCTTTGCGGCACGAAGGTGGCCGAAGCCAGCATCGCCCGAAAAGTGCAAATTATCATTAATTGCGGCTAACTGCGCTTCTGCCACCGGCCGCGCTCGTCGGCCTGCCAATAGGTGACATCAAATCCCTTCGCCTTGCAATCCGTCCAGGCCGTACGGGCGAGCGCAAGCGCATCCGGATCGTCGCCGTTGAACAGCAGCACCATGCGCTCGTAGCCCTGTGCATCCCCCGGCAGCGCTGCATTGTCGATCAGGAAGCGGACATTGGCACCGTTGGGATTGCCGCCCTCGATCGCCAGCACGATCGGCTGGTCGGCGGCATCGTTCACGCGCCATGTCGCGTGCGGCAGGAAGGAATCGTCGCGATAGGTCCACAAATGCGCGTCGAGCGCATCGGCGCGCTCCTCCAAGGTCGACTGCACCACGACGCGCCAGCCGCGCTCGAGCGATTTCTCGAGAAGCGGCGGCAACACGTTCTCCACCGTCATGTTTTGCAGATGGTAGAACAGCACTTCAGTCATGATGGGTCATTTCCGCTCGTAATGGTCGGAGACCAGGCGATCGAGCAGGCGAACGCCATAGCCGCTTCCCCAGCTCTGGTTGATGTCGGTC
Organism: Bradyrhizobium sp. USDA 4354; assembly: GCF_054060315.1. NCBI lineage: Bacteria > Pseudomonadati > Pseudomonadota > Alphaproteobacteria > Hyphomicrobiales > Nitrobacteraceae > Bradyrhizobium > Bradyrhizobium sp. USDA 4354. Next base: position 5,927,466 of record NZ_JBSSDC010000001.1, read on the forward strand.
TTCGGCGCGCCCATGGCGGTGCCTGCGATGTCGAGATGCGCCCAGGGCGTGCCGTCGACGAAGCGCTGCAGGAATTGCGCTGCGGTGATCGAGCCGCCATGGCGGCCGCCGGTGTTCTTCATATCGGCAAACTGGGAATCGATCAGCTTGTCATATTCGGGGCCGAGCGGCATCCGCCACACCTTCTCCCCGCTCTCGATGCCGGCCGTGAGCAGCCGGTCGGCCAGCTCGTCATTGTTGGAGAACATGCCGGCATGCTCGGTGCCGAGCGCCACCATGATCGCGCCGGTCAGCGTCGCCAGATCCACCATGAATTTCGGCTTCACCTTTTTCGCCATGTACCAGAGCACGTCGGCCAGCACGAGGCGGCCCTCCGCGTCGGTATTGATGATCTCGATGGTCTGGCCGGACATCGAGGTGACGATGTCGCCCGGCCGCTGCGCGTTGCCATCGGGCATGTTCTCGACGAGGCCGATGGCGCCGACCGCGTTGACCTTCGCCTTGCGCGCAGCGAGCGCATGCATCAGGCCGACGACGCAGGCCGCGCCTCCCATGTCGCCCTTCATGTCCTCCATGCTGCCGGCCGGCTTGATGGAGATGCCGCCGGTGTCGAAACAGACGCCCTTGCCGACAAAAGCGACCGGTGCCTCGCCCTTCTTGGCCCCGTCCCAGCGCATGATCACGGTGCGGCTCGGCCGCGCCGAGCCCTGGCCGACGCCGAGCAGCGCGCCCATGCCGAGCTTCTGCATCGCCTTGACGTCGAGCACCTCGACCTTGACGCCGAGCTTGCGGAGCTGACCGGCACGGCGCGCGAATTCCTCGGGGAAAAGCACATTCGGCGGCTCGTTGACGAGGTCGCGCGCAATGATCACGCCGTCGATGACGTGGCCGGCCGAGGCAAATGCCTTCTTCGCAGCACTGGCATCGCCGACCGCAAGCGAGACATCGGCGCGCGAGCCGCCCTCCTCGCCGTCCTTCTTCTTGGTCTTGTAGCGGTCGAACTTGTAGGTGCGTAAGCGAAGGCCGGAGGCGGTCGCAACCGCCTGCTCGCTCGTCATGGCGCCACCGGGCAGTTCCGCCATGATGGTCATGGCGGCGGTGCCAGCTGGCAGCTTGCTGGCGGCCACCCCGCCGAATTTGAGGAAATCCTTCGCCTTCAGATCGGTCGCCTTGCCGGCGCCGATCACGATCAGCCGGGTCGCCTTCACGCCCTCCGGCGCCAGAATGTCCAGCGCGACCCCGCTTTTACCCTTGAAAGCGGCGGCAGCAGCCGCGCGCTTCACGAGGTCGGCGGCGCCCCCCAGCGCCTTGGCGGTCGCCGGGCCGAGCTTCAGGCCATCGTCGCAGAACACGACCAGGATGCCACGGGGGGCGGCAGACAACGGGACAAAGCCGACCTTGATGGCATCGGACATGGATAACTCCTGTAAAACATGGGGCTTTTCGTCGTTCGGGAGTTCCAGCCACAAACCGGAGCTGAACGGCGATTCACTGAGGCGTCCCCCACTATGGGCCAGCGGCCCGCCCGATGCCAAGCGCCGCCGTGGCCGCGAGGCCACAACGGCCGAAATATTAACCATATAATGAGGGTGCCACGGGGCAGCCATTTTGTTGACGGATCAAAGGGATGGTAGTGAGAGAATGAACCGCTGGAAGAGCCGTTGGCCGACCTTGGGGATCCCCTGACGGGGATTGGTTGGAGCGCCGGAATTCTGGTCGACATTGGGGGCTTGGTGGGAATTCGTGCGGTAGCGCATGGGGTCGATCGATAGGTATATCTTCCGCACGACGCTGGCGTCGTTTGCGCTGGTCCTGGTCAGCCTCACCGGCGTGATCTGGATTACGCAGGCGTTGCGCGGCATCGACCTGATGACGAGCCAGGGTCAGACCATCCTCACCTTCCTCGGCATCACCAGCCTCGTGATCCCGGCCCTGGTCCTGATCATCTCGCCGATCGCGCTGATGATCGCGATCTCGCACACGCTGAACAAGCTCGCGACCGATTCCGAGATCATCGTGATGAATGCCGCCGGCTTCTCGCCGTTCCGGCTGTTTTATCCGTTCTTCTACGCCACCTGCGTGGTGGCCCTGCTGGTCGCCTTCATCGCGGCCTATCTCGCCCCCGACGGCATGCGGCGCATCAAGCAGTGGGATGCCGAGATCACCGCCGATGTGCTCACCAACATCCTGCAGCCCGGCCGCTTCGCCCGGCTCGACGAGAACCTCACGATCCGGATTCGCGAACGCCAGCCGGGCGGCATCCTTGCCGGCATCTTCATCGACGACCGTCGGGATCGGAACGAGCGCGTCTCGATCGTCGCCGAGCGCGGCGAGGTCGTGAAGAACGAGACCGGCTCGTTCCTGGTGCTGGAGACCGGCAATCTCCAGCGCTTCGAGGCGGGCAAGCGCGATCCGGCGCTGGTGGCCTTCGGCCGCTACGGCTTCGACATGTCGAAATTCTCGAAGGGCCGCGACGTCACCCTCGGCATCCGCGAGCTCTATCTCTGGGAGCTGTTCTCGCCATCCGAGAACGATCCCGTCTACAAGCAGATTCCAGGGCAGTTCCGCGCGGCCTTGCATGACAGCCTGCTCGCGCCGATCTATCCCTTCGCCTTTGCGGTGCTGACCTTTGCCTTCCTCGGAGCGCCGCGCACCACCCGCCAGAGTCGTAACTTCTCGATCGCCTCATCGATCATCGCGGTGTTCGGCCTACGCATGGCCGGTTTCGCCTGCTCGGTGATGGCAGTGAAGTCGCCGACCCCGGTGCTGGTCCAATATGCGATGGTTTTCGGCGCGATCGGCGCTGGGCTGTGGATGATCATCGGCGGCGTCGTGGTCGAGCCGCCTCCTGGCCTGATGGAAGCCATCAACAGGTCGAACGCACGGATCGCGCGGCTGTTCGGACGTCCGGCCACCGCATGAGCATGCTCACCAACACACTCGGGCGCTATTTCGCCGGCCGCTTCGTGGTCGCGGCGCTCGGCGTCTTCGGCGGCATTTTCCTGCTGCTGGTGCTGGTCGACTACATCGAGATGGTGCGCAAGACCTCGGGGCTCGCATCCGCCTCCGCGATCATGGTGGCCGAGACCTCGCTGTTCCGGGTGCCGCAGCTCCTGGAGAAGCTGACGCCGTTCTGCATGCTGATCGGCGCCATGACCTGTTATCTCGCCCTCTCCCGCCGGCTCGAGCTGGTGGTGGCGCGCGCCGCCGGCATCTCCGCCTGGCAGTTCATCTCGCCGGCGCTCGGCAGCGCGCTCTTGATCGGGGTGATCGCCACCGTCGCCTACAATCCGATGTCGGCCAATTTGCGCGAGCTGTCCAAGCGCATGGAAGCCGAGCTGTTCGGCTCGGCGCCCGGCGGCGGCATCCAGGACGCCTCCGGCTTCTGGCTCAATCAGGTCACCAGCGACGGCCAGACCATCATCAATGCAGCGCGGAGCGAGCAGCAGGGCATCCGGCTCACCGGGCTCACGCTGTTCCGGTTCGACACTGATCAGCATTTCAAGGAGCGGGTCGAGGCGCGCGAGGCGACGCTCGAGGCCGGCCGCTGGCTGTTCAAGGGCGTGCGCCGCTTCTCGCTGGACGCGCCGCCGATCGACCAGGCCAGCCTGGAGATTCCGACCACGTTGACCGAGGCGCAGGTCCGCAACAGCTTTTCCACCCCCGAGACTGTGTCCTTTTGGCAACTACCGAGCTACATCCGCTCATCCGAAAGCTCGGGCTTCGCGACAGCCGGATACCGACTCCAGTATCAGAAGCTTCTGGCACAGCCGTTTTTGCTCGCAGCCATGGTGATGCTCGCGGCCTCCGTGTCGTTGCGCTTCTTCCGGATGGGCGGCGTGCAGAGGATGGTTTTGAGTGGCGTGGGCGCAGGCTTTCTGCTCTACGTGCTGTCGAAAGTAACTGAGGATTTGAGCAAGGCTGAGTTGATGCATCCGATCGCTGCGGCGTGGTTGCCCGTTGTGGTGGGCGGCCTCACCGGCTTTTTGGCCTTGCTCTATCAGGAGGACGGATAGTGATAGCCGTCCACCGAGGGCTCGTGTCTCGTTTGACGCGGCGCACATTGGTGCGCGCGAACGGGTGCGGCTTGTCCGTCCGCAGACTCCTGATCGCTGTCGTCGCGGCTGCCTCGCTCGGCGGGCTGATCGACGCTGCCGCCGTGGCGCCGGCCAAGGCCCAGAGCTTCACCTACAATCCGCTGCCGCCGCGTCCGAAGCCGCCGAAGGTCGCCAACGACAACCAGATGCTGGTTCAGGCGACCGAGGTCGATTACGACTACAACAATTCGCGCGTCTCCGCGGTCGGTAACGTCCAGCTGTTCTACAACGGCACCAGCGTCGAGGCCGACCGGGTCATCTACGACCAGAAGACCAAGCGGCTGCATGCCGAAGGCAACATCCGCATGACGGATGCCGACGGCAAGATCACCTATGCCGAGATCATGGATCTCTCCGACGATTACCGCGACGGTTTCGTCGATTCGCTGCGCGTGGACACGGCCGACCAGACCCGCATGGCCGCGAGCCGCGCCGACCGCTCCAGCGGCAATTACACGGTGTTCGAGAACGGCGTCTACACCGCCTGCGCGCCGTGTAAGGACGATCCGAAGAAGCCGCCGCTGTGGCAGGTCAAGGGTGCCCGCATCATCCACGACCAGCAGGAGAAGATGCTGTATTTCGAGACGGCACAGATCGAGTTCTTCGGCGTGCCGCTCGCCTACATGCCCTATTTCTCGACGCCCGACCCGACCGTGAAGCGCAAATCCGGCTTCCTGATGCCGGGTTATATTTCCGGCACGACGAACACGGGCTATGGCGTCGAGGTTCCCTACTACTGGGCGATCGCGCCCGACATGGACGCAACCATCACCCCGCGCTTCTTGTCGCGGCAAGGCGTGCTGTTGCAGGGCGAATTCCGCCAGCGCCTGATCGACGGCGCGTACCAGATCCGCGCTTACGGCATCGACCAGCTCGATCCCAGAGCATTTGCCGGACAGCCCGGCGACCGCCAGTTCCGCGGCGCCGTCGACACCAAGGGTCAGTTCGCTCTGAACGACAAATGGGTCTGGGGCTGGGACGGCGTCCTGATGTCCGACTACTACTTCTTCTCGGACTACCGGCTCTATCAGTACCGCGATCCGCTCGGCTCGTTCCTGTTGCTGCCGACGGAAGCGCTGTCGCAGCTCTATCTGACCGGCGTCGGCAACCGCAGCTTCTTCGATGCGCGCACGATGTACTGGCTGAGCTATTCGGGCAACCAGAGCCAGGTGCCGATCGTCTATCCGGTGATCGACTACTCCAACGTGCTCAACTATCCCGTCTTCGGCGGCGAGTTCAGCTACAAGACCAACTTCGTGAACCTGTCGCGTGACGAGGCGGTGTTCGATCCGATCACGACGCTCGCCAACACCAACAGCCTGTGCACCACGGCGTCGGCCGATCCGCTGGCGCGTATGCCCTCGCAGTGCCTGCTGCGCGGCTTCCCCGGCACCTACACGCGCCTCACGGCGGAAGCGCAGTGGCGGAAATCCTTCACCGATCCGTTCGGCCAGATCTGGACGCCGTTCGCGAGCCTGCGCGCCGACGCGATCAACTCCTCGGTCTCCAACCAGCCCGGCGTGTCGAACTACCTGCCGGTCGGCGACACCCAGGCGTTCCGCCTGATGCCGACCGTTGGCCTGGAGTACCGCTATCCGTTCATCAACGTCCAGCCCTGGGGCTCGACCACCGTCGAGCCGATCGCGCAGATCATCATCCGGCCGAACGAGACCTATGCCGGCAAGCTGCCGAACGAGGACGCCCAGAGCATGGTGTTCGACGCCTCGAACCTGTTCAGCGTCGACAAGTTCTCCGGCTACGACCGCGTCGAGGGCGGCGGCCGCGCCAATGTCGGCGTGCAGTCCACCACGCAGTTCGACAGGGGCGGCGCGGTCAAGGTGCTGTTCGGCCAATCCTACCACCTGTTCGGCCTGAACTCCTTCGCGGTCCAGGACACCATCAACACCGGCCTGGATTCCGGCCTCGACAAGCCGCGGTCCGACTACGTCGCGAGCGCCAGCTACTCGCCTAACAGCACCTACACGTTCAGCGTCCGCTCCCGCATGGACGAGCAGACCTGGAACGTGCAGCGCTTCGAGGCGGAGGGCCGCGCCAACTTCAATCGCTGGTCGGTCGCCGTGCTGTACGGCAATTACGCGCCGCAGCCGGAGCTCGGCTATCTGACCCGCCGCGAGGGCATCCTGACTTCGGGCTCGATCAAGATCGCGAGCAACTGGGTGGTATCGGGCTCGGCGCGCTGGGACCTCGAGGCCAACAAGATCAACCAGTATGTGCTCGGTGCCGGCTATGTCGACGATTGCTTCGTGCTGGCGGCGAACTATGTAACTTCGTATAGCTATTCGGCGGGCACCGCACCGCCCACGCTGAGCCACGCGTTCATGTTCCAAATCGGCCTGCGTACGTTGGCGACCTCGTCGACGAGCAGCAGTTCCGCCGGCCTCCAGTGAACGGGATTGAAGTGCCGGCCGCGCCTGCTCCATCACGACGCGGCTGACATGCGAGCGACATCATGACGACCCCATTGCCTGTCTTCCGCCTCCTTTTCGCCATCGGTGCCGGGCTGATGCTGATCGCCCTGCCCTCGCCGTCACGCGCGCAGAACATCGTCGTCATGGTCAATGGCGATCCGATCACCGATTTCGACATCGAGCAGCGCTCCAAGCTCGACCAGCTGACGACGCAGAAGAGCCCGAGCCGGCAGGAGGTCATCAACGAGCTGATCGACGACAAGGTGAAGCTCAAGGAAGGCAAGAAGTACGGGGTCGATCCCGGCGTCTCCGACGTCAACCAGTCCTACGAGGGCATGGCGCAGCGCATGCGCATCTCGCCGGATCAGCTCACCAAGTCGCTCGAATCCAAGGGCGTCCGCCCCGAGACGCTGAAGGGCCGCATGAAGGCCGAGATGGTCTGGACCAGCCTCGTGCGCGGCCGCTTCAAGGAGAAGCTGCTGGTCGGCGAGCGCGACGTCGCGCAGGCCGTGCAGGCCCAGACCGGCGACAAGCTCCAGATCGAGGGCACCGAATACAAGATGCAGCCGATCGTGCTGATCGTGCCGCGCGGCTCGTCGGCGGCGTTCCTGGAAACCCGGAAGAAGGAAGCCGAGACCTATCGCGCCCGCGTCGGCAGCTGCGAGGAAGCCAACTCGCTGTTCCGCTCGACGCCGAACGCCACCATCCGCGACAGCGTCACCAAGACCACCGCGGAGCTGCCCGAGCCGCTGCGCAAGGTGCTCGACGACACGCCGATCGGTCACTTGACCGCGCCTGAGGTGACCAAGGCCGGCATCGAGATGGTGGTGCTGTGCTCGCGCAAGCCGACCATGATCGACACGCCGAAGAAGCGCGAGGTCCGCGAGAAGATGTACCAGGAGAAGTACGAGAAGACCCAGAAGGCCTATCTCGACGAGCTCCGCAAGGCGGCGATGATCGAATATCGCAACCGCTGATGGCCAAGCCTTCCGCAGCGCGCCCGGCAAAATCCCTCGCCCTCACCCTGGGAGAGCCCGCCGGCATCGGCCCCGACATCACGATCGCAGCCTGGCTCAGGCGCCGCGAGCTGAACCTGCCCGCTTTCTACCTGCTCGGCGACGAGGCGCTGATCGCGCGTCGCGCCAAAGCGCTCGGCGCCGACATCAGGATCGCTGCGGTCGGCCCCGGCGAGGCCGCGTCCGCCTTCACCGATGCCCTGCCCGTTGTCGCGACCGGCGAGCGCGCGAGCGCAGAGCCCGGCAAGCCCGACGCATCGAGCGCGCCGGCCGCGCTCGCCTCGATCCGTCAGGCGGTCCTCGACGTGCGCGCGGGTCGCGCCGGCGCCGTCGTCACCAATCCGATCGCCAAGAGCGTGCTCTACCGCGCCGGCTTCCGCCATCCCGGCCATACCGAATTCCTCGCCGAGCTTGCCGCGGAGAACGGCCGCGTGCCGCAGCCGGTGATGATGCTGTGGTCGCCACAGCTCGCCGTGGTGCCCGTGACCATCCACGTCTCGATGCGCGATGCGCTGGCCCAGCTCACCGGCGAGCTGATCGTCTCGACCGTACGCATCGTCGCCACCGAACTGAGGTCCCGCTTCGGCATCGCAAAGCCGCGCATCGCGATCTCCGGGCTCAATCCGCATGCCGGCGAGGAGGGATCGCTCGGCCATGAGGAGCAGACCGTCATCGCCCCGGCGCTGAAAGTGCTGCGCAACGACGGCATCGAGGCCAGGGGCCCGCTGCCCGCCGACACCATGTTCCACGAGGCCGCGCGACAGACCTATGACTGCGCGGTCTGCATGTATCACGACCAGGCGCTGATCCCGATCAAGACCGTCGCCTTTGACGACGCCGTCAACGTCACGCTCGGCCTGCCCTTCATCCGCACCTCGCCCGATCACGGCACCGCCTTCGACATCGCCGGGACGGGCAAGGCCAATCCGGCGAGCCTGATCGCGGCGCTCAAGCTTGCGAGCCGCATGGCCGCTTCCCAAACCTGATGGGCGCGATCGACGACCTCCCGCCGCTGCGCGAGGTCATTCGCCAGCACGCGCTGTCGGCCAGGAAATCGCTCGGCCAGAATTTCCTGCTCGATCTCAATCTCACCGCGCGCATCGCGCGCGCGGCCGCGCCGCTCGAGGACGCCACCATTGTCGAGATCGGCCCCGGCCCGGGCGGGCTGACGCGGGCGCTGCTCGCGCTGGGCGCGCGGCGCGTCATTGCCATCGAGCATGACGAGCGCGCAATTCCGGCCTTGCAGGATATTTCGGCACGCTATCCTGATAGGCTCGAGATCGTGCATGGCGATGCCATGACCTTCGATCCGCGCCCGCGGCTTTCAGGCGAACGCGCAAAGATCGTCGCCAACCTGCCCTACAACATCGCGACCCAGCTCCTGATCAACTGGCTCACCATCGAGCCCTGGCCGCCCTGGTACGAGATGATGGTCTTGATGTTCCAGCGCGAGGTCGGCGAGCGCATCGTGGCGCGCGAGGACGAGGAGGCCTATGGCCGTCTCGGCGTGCTCGCCAACTGGCGCTGTGAGACCAAGATCCTGTTCGACATTGCCCCGTCCGCCTTCGTGCCGCCGCCGAAGGTCACCTCCTCCGTCGTGCGCCTTAAGCCGCGCGAAGAACCGTTGCCCTGCGATCGCAGGCTGCTCGAGCAGGTCGCCGCCGCCGCGTTCGGCCAGCGCCGTAAGATGCTGCGGCAAAGCCTGAAGTCGCTGGGCGTCGATCCCGCGCGGCTCGCGAGCGCCGCCGGCGTCGATGCGACGCGGCGCGCCGAGACCATTCCCATTTCCGGCTTTGTTGCCATGGCGCGTGAATTGGCGGATATACGAAGCGAAGCTGAATAATCGGAATTTCGGAGGAAGGAATATGGCCTTGATGCGCAGGCAGTCCCTGGTCAAGTTCGATGCGCCCTTGTGCGAGACCATCGTCGACACGCCCAAGCCGCAAGGCCGTGAGGTCCTCGTCCGCATCGAGCGCTGCGGCCTCTGCCATTCCGACCTGCACATCCAGGACGGCTATGCCGATCTCGGCGGCGGCAAGAAGCTCGACACGACGCGCGGCATGACGCTGCCCTTCACGCTCGGCCACGAGATCGCGGGCGTCGTCGACGAAGTCGGCCCCGACGTAGAAGCCAGCCTCGTCGGCGCGAAAAAAGCTGTCTTCCCGTGGATCGGCTGCGGCCAGTGCCGCGACTGCGCCAATGGCGACGAGAACCTCTGCGTCAAGCAGCGCTTCCTCGGCGTCTCCATCGACGGCGGCTTCGCCACCCACGTGCTGGTGCCCGACGCGAAATATTTGCTCGACTACGATCCCCTTCCCGTCAATCAGGCCGCGACGCTGATGTGCTCCGGCGTCACCGCCTATGGCGCGCTCAAGCGCCTGGTCGACCGTCCGCGCCAGCGCAACCTCTTGCTGATCGGCCTCGGCGGCGTCGGCATGATGGGCCTGTCGTTCGCGCAGGCGATGTTCAAGCAGCCGATCACCGTCGCCGACCTCTCACCGGCCGCACGCGAGACCGCGCTCAAGAACGGCGCCGCCTTCGCCTACGATCCGGCCGAGCCCGATGTCATCAAGCGCATCCTCAAGGAGACCGAGGGCGGCTTCGACGAGATCGTGGATTTCGCCGGCAACGAGAAGTCGATGGCGTTCGCGGTCGCGGTCGCCGCGCGCGGCGGCAAGATCGTGGTCTCCGGCCTGATGGGCGGCCAGTTCACGCTGCCGATGGTGCAATGGGTCTACAAGCGCATGACCATCGAAGGTTTCATGGTCGGCACACTGGCTGAGGCCCACGAGCTGATGGCGCTGGCGCGCGCCGGCAAGATCAAGCCGACGCCGATGCGCGAGGAGCCGATGGGCGACGTGCAGAAATGGATCGACGAATTGCGCGCCGGCAAGGTCGTCGGCCGCATTGTGCTGAAGAACTGACCCACTCCGGCGGCGGGTCCGACGCAAGTCCCGCCCGCCGCACGGAACGCCTACGGCCGCGCCGCGTTGGCAGCGCATGTCGATCCGTTGCACCGTCGAAAGCGCATTCTTCATCGCCTGGAGCTGCCTGGAGAAGAGCGGCGAGCTCGGCCCGCCCGACGAGAGCGCGAATTTCCTGCTCGACTCGATCGAAGCCCAACTCCGAGCCGGTGAACGCCGGCAGTTGATGCTTGCCAACAGAGCGATCGACGCTTACCGCGCGGCTGCGGCGAAGGGCAATGCCGCCGCCGGACGTGAAGCGAGCCCTGGATGATGGCCTTCGGCGATCGCTGCGCGCGCAACTGACGCCGTTGCGTGCCCGGCCGCACTCATTTTTTCTTGCCGCCGGTCCCGCGCTCGGTTTTGGAGGCATCCTTGCTGCCGGGCCGATCGGCCTGAGGAGCATTCATGCCAGTGGTATCCATCTTCCCTTTCTCGGTGGCACCGTTCGTGTTCTCCGGCCTCTCCATGCCGGACTGCGGAGCCGGTCCGGTATTCTGCGCGATGACGGGACCGGAAATCGCTGCAAGCGCGATCGCCGCGTGAGCACTTTCATGGGCATCTCCCTCGTCTCATGAATGACGTGCCCGCAAGAGAGTTGTTCCCCTCCGTAGCATCTCGCGCCAGGCGATACGGCAAGATCGCGCCACGTCTTCCATGACCTGGTCAGCCAAATTTCCCGGCGGCTACCGCAGGAATCATTGACAAGTTCCAACCCGCAGTGATGGTGGTTCCATTGCTGAGAGGGGGACGCAACCGGGCTGACTAGCCGCCCGCATTGCTTCGCGTCCGTGGAAGGCTGGTTGAGATGTCGTCTGCGACGCTCGGTGCCCGGCCAAGAGGGGCACTGGGAATGTCGCAAGGAGCGTGGGTTCTGAGCTGGAGCGCGAAACGCGGTCGAAGCAGTATCCCGTCATTGGCCGCGCTCGCGCTGTCCCTCGCGACATTGACATGGGCGGCAACGACACAAGTGGAGGCGCAGAGCTGGAACGGCGCAACACCGGACTGGTTCACCGCCGGCAACTGGACCCCCAGCGGCGTCCCGACCAACGCCACCAACGCGTTCATCGACGCCACCTCGCCCAATGCCGCCATCATCTCGTCCGGCAACGCCCACGCGCAGAGCGCCATCATCGGCTTGTCCGCGACGGGAGCCCTGACCATCCGGAGCGGGGGAACGCTGTCCAATGCGGGCGGTGCTCTCGGCCGCTTTCTCGGCTCGACCGGCACTGTCACGGTTGACGGCGCGGGCTCGTCCTGGAGCAACTCCGCCGACCTCTCGGTCGGCTATTCCGGCACCGGCACGCTGACGATCCAGAACGGCGGCGCGGTGAGCGACCAGTCCGGCTATATCGGCCGCGGTGCCGGCTCGAGCGGCACCGTGACGGTCGATGGCGCGGGCTCGTCCTGGACCAATCACATCGCGCTCTGGGTCGGCAATTCCGGCACGGGGACGCTGACCGTCCAGAACGGCGGCATCGTGAGCAACGGCGCCGACGGATTCATCGGCGTCAATTCCGGCGCCACCGGCAGCGTGACGGTCGACGGCGCCGGTTCGTCCTGGGCCGATGCCGGCAATCTCTTTGTCGGCCAGTCCGGCATCGGCACGCTGATGGTCAGCAACGGGGGCACCGTGAGCAACGGTGTCGACGGATATATCGGCGTCAACTCCGGCGCGACCGGCACGGTGACCGTCACCGGCACAGGCTCGTCCTGGACCCATGCCGGCACGGTTGCGGTCGGCAAATCCGGCACCGGCACGCTGACGGTCGCCAATGGCGGCATGGTCAGCAATACGAGCGCGGTGATCGGCACCAATGCCGGCGCGACCGGCACCGTGGCCGTCACCGGTGCCGGCTCGTCATGGACCAATGCCGGCAACCTGACCGTCGGCCAGGACGGCACTGGCACACTGACGATCGCGAGCGGTGGCGTCGTGAGCAACGCAATCGGAGCTATCGGCGCCAATGCCGGCGCAACCGGCACCGTGACGATTAGCGACGCCGGTTCGTCCTGGACCAATTCCAGCATCCTCTATGTCGGCCAGACCGGCACCGGCACGCTGACGATCTCGGGCGGTGGCGCGGTGAGCAGCTTGATCGGGCTTATCGGCGCCGATTTCTTCACGACCGGCACAGTAACGGTCACCGGCGCCGGATCATCCTGGACCAACTCCCTCAATCTCGATGTCGGCCAAGACGGCACCGGCGTGCTGACGATCGCCAATGGCGCCGTCGTCTCGGCTTCCAACGTGACGGTTGGCTATTGGCCCCTGTCCAAGGGAACGCTGAATATCGGCGCCGCGTCCGGCCAGACCGCTGTTGCGCCCGGCACGCTGAACACGGCGCAGGTCAGGTTCAGGGCCGGCATCGGCAGCAGCATCGTGTTCAATCACACCTCCTCGAACTACGTCTTTGCGCCGGTTATTTCGAGCACCTTCGGCAACACGGGCTCAGTCATTGTCGAGGCGGGCACCACCATTCTCACCGCCGCCAGCACCTACACCGGCGCGACCACAATCAACGGCGGCACGCTTGCGGTGAACGGCTCGATCGTGTCGAGCCCCACAGTGAACAGTGGCGGCACGCTGTCCGGCACCGGCACGGTCGGATCGGTGACCGTGAACAGCGGCGGCATGCTCAGGCCCGGCTCTAGCGTGGCCGGCTCGGCGCTGACCATTTCCGGCAGCCTCGCCATGCAGTCAGGGGCGCTCTATCTCGTGCAGGTCGGCTCGGCGTCGGCCACGCACGCCAATGTCTCGGGCACGGCGACGCTCATCGGCGCCGGCGTGCAGGTGACGGTTGCTCCGGGCGGCACGGTCGCAAAGCAGTCCACCATCCTGCACGCGACCGGCGGTCTCGGCGGCACCACCTTTGCAAGCGTCAGCGCGACGAACTTCGCCGCCAGCCTGAGCTACACGCCGACCGACGTCCTGCTCGATCTCTCGGCCGCGCTCGGCGCCGGCACCGGACTGAACGTGAACCAGCAGAACGTCGCCGATGCGCTCAACAACGCCTTCAACAATGGTGGCGCGCTGCCGGCGAATTTCGCCGCAATCTTCGGCCTCACGGGCAGCACTCTGCGCACCGCGCTGTCGCAGCTGTCCGGCGAACCCGCGACCGGCGCGCAGCAGGGCGCATTCCAGTTCGTGGGCCAGTTCCTGGACTTGATGCTCGACCCATCCGGCGGCGGGCGCGACGTCGCGGGCGGCGCCGGAGATCAGGCGTTCGGCTTCGCCCCGGAGCGCGCAACCTTGCCGGACGACATCGCCCTCGCCTATGCCAGGGCGACGAAGACGCCGCTCGACAAAGCTCAGCCCGCGTTCGAGCCGCGCTGGAGCGTGTGGGCCAGCGGCTTCGGCGGCACCAGCAAGACCGGTGGCGATGCAGCTATCGGCAGCAACGATCTCACCGCGCGAATCGCGGGTGGCGCTGCGGGGCTCGACTACCACCTGGCCCGCGATGCCGTGATCGGCTTTGCACTCGCCGGCGGCGGCACCCGGTGGGATCTCGCGCAAGGCCTCGGCGGCGGCAGGAGCGACGCCTTCCAGGGCGGCGTCTATGCGGCCGTGCGCTCCGGGCCGGCCTATGTCGCGGGCTCGCTGGCGGCGGCCAACCACTGGATGTCGACCGACCGCTTCGCCGCCTTCGGCGACCATCTCACCGCCAGCTTCAATGCACAGAGCTATGGCGGACGCATCGAAGGCGGCTATCGCGTCGTGACGCCACTCGTCGCCATCACGCCTTACGCGGCGCTGCAGGCGCAAAGCTTCCGCACACCGGCCTATAGCGAGACCGATCTCACCGGCGGCGGCTTTGGTCTCGCCTACAACGCCCGCAGCGCGACCGACACGCGCGGCGAAGTCGGCGCCCGCTTCGACCGCGCCATGCTGGTTGCACCCGGCACCGCGTTGACGCTGCGCGGCCGCCTCGCCTTCGCGCATGACTGCGTCAGCGATCCCGCGCTGTCAGCGGTGTTCCAGGCGCTGCCGGCGGCGAGCTTCGTCGTCAACGGCGCGGCGCCCGCGAAAGACACCGCGCTCGTCTCCACCGGCGCCGATCTGCACCTCGCCCGCGGCATCACCCTGTCGGCCAAATTCGACGGCGCATTCGCCGATCGCACGCAGACCTATGGCGGCACCGGCACGCTGCGTTACCGCTGGTAAGCTCGCGGCTCGTGGGGTCATGGAGATTGACACCCATGTCCCGTAGGTGGGTTGAGCCCTTGCGAAACCCATCACCTCCCTATCGTCGTTCACCGTGAACGTGCGATCTGGCCGGGGCGCACGATGCGCTACCCTGCCCTTGATGGTTTTGTCCGCCACGCGTCGAGCAGCGGCCCGTCGCTCCCCAGCACGGGATCCGTCTTGGGCTTGCGGACCTTGGCGATGCGCTTGACCGCGTCGGGACGCTGGCGCGTGTCGGTGCACTCGTCATAGGTGCCGTCCTGCGGGTAGGCTCCGACGACCAGAAAGTCCCGGCTGGACTCGATCAGCCGGTGGCCGGTGCCCGCGGGCAGGACCAGAACATCGCCGGCTTTCACGTTCAGGATGCGGCCCTTGATCCCGCCGCACTCGATCCTCGCCGCACCGCGCACCACACCCATCACTTCATGGATCTGCGAGTGATAGTGGACGAAGTCGTACACGGTGTCGCGCCACGATCGGCCCCAGCCATTCGTGTCGAACAGCGTGTCGATGACGACCTCGGGCGGAAAGCGCCGACCGTTCAGCTTCACCGCCCCGCGATAGAGCAGCGCCGGGAAGCGCGGATTGTTCGGCACGATCCCATCGTCGCGAAAGTGCATGGTAGTCGGCTTGCGGGCCCGCACCAGCGCCCGCAGCGTTGCCGCATCGGGCTGGTCCTCCACCAGCTTCTTGGCGAAGTTCTTGATCTGATCCTTGACCGGCATGACGTCTCCTCAGCCGCGAGATAACGGCTGTGGAGGTGAGAAGTTTCCAGGCCCTATCGGAGCAAGGCTCGACAGGGCCTCTGCAGCTCATCATGAGCGCGGCATTGGAAGAGAGCGCGTCAACCCTTGCCGGCAATCAGCTCGGCGAACTGCCGCAGATAGAGCGGCCAACCCTGATCACTGTCGACGCCGCTGCGGACGGCTTCCCAACCCTCGCCATGCCGATCGAGGTGACGGTGCTCCAACTCCAAGCGGGTCCGGCCTGGTGTCTCCGCAATGAACCGGACCTCCCATTCACTCGTCTTGGCGGGATCGGTTTCGATTTGCCAGCGCGGGCTGATGTCCCAGCTCAAGAGGACTCGATTGGGCGGTTCGAACGCCAACACGCGCGCCCAGCGGCATTCGCTGCCGTCGATCCCCCGATCGTAGATGCTTCCGCCCACCCGAGGCTCGAATACGGTCTCTGCGATGGGAACGGCGAGCAAATTGTGCTCGCGCGGCTTGAAGCTGCCGAAGTCTTCGGTGAAGACCTTGAACGCGCGCTCGATCGGCGCCTCGACGACGATGGAATGTTTGACGGGCGCAGCCGATACACGTGTGTTCATTTGGATCCCTCCGGTGGTTTTTCGACGGCTAATTTGTAAGCTGCCAGCGTGTTGCTCCAGAAGCGGTCGAGCCACGCGCGCATCTGGCCGAGCCCCGCCGGGTCGATGTGATAGACGTTGCTGGCGCCCTTCGGCTCTGCACGAACCAGGCGAGATTCGCGCAGCACCTTGAGATGCTGTGAGACGGCCGACTGGGACACGGGCAGCTGTCGCGTGATCTCAGCGACGGTGCGTGGCCGTGCACCCACAAGCTCGAATATCCGCCTGCGGGTCGGATCGCCGAGAGCAGCCAGTTGTGCGCTGTCTTTAGCCATGGCCACTATGCGAGCCTGTTCGCCTATAATAAGTTATGACTAATGATTAGTATAAACTAATTATCGTGTCAACCAGCTGAGGTCGCGGCGTGGAACTTTGATCGTGGCGTTGAAGAGTCCCCTCCGGCGGCGGAACGAACGCCGCGCAGGCCCGATTCAAGCCACATCCTCTCCGGATTTGCGGCTCATTGCCACCCAAGTCTTTGATGACAAAGGGGCGGTTAAGAGTTGCGTCATGCGTAACCGGGAGACCAGGATGGGCAACCGCGCCGCAAAGTTCATTTCGACCCTCGTCGCCAGCATCATTGCCGGCGTGCCATTGGCCGCGGTGTCGCAGAACGCGCCAACCGCATCGAGCACGGCCACCGCGGCCCCCGACTGCCTTGCAGCGCCGAAGGATGCCGCGCCGCAGGGGCAGCACTGGTACTACCGCCTCGATCGCACGACCAAGCGGAAATGCTGGTATCTGCGCGCCGCCGGCGACAAGGACAGCGCGAAGACCGCGCAGACCGCGAGCGATACACCGACCGCAGATGCGCCGGCGCCGCAGCAGCACGCGGTGCAGGACGCGCGCGCCGAATATCTGACGCCGCGGAGCGGCGCCGCCCCCAATACGCCGAACGCTCCTGCGCAAGCCGCCGCCGCGACACCGGTACAACAATCCGGGGACCAGGCCGCTGACGGCAACGCGCAGCAACCCGCTGGCGCCGCGCCCTGGCCCGATGTCTCCACAGCGTCCGCTCCACCCGCGCCGCCGCCGGCACCGACCGCTGTCGCGACAGCCGCGCAGCCGAGCGCAAAGCCGTCAAAATCCCCGTCGCCCGTGGCGCTCGCCGCGGCAGACAACAGCACGACTGACAAGCCGACCGGCTCGTTCCAGATGCTGCTGCTCGTGATCGGCGGCGCGCTCGCGCTCGCCGGAATCCTCGCCAGCCTCATCTACCGCTTCGCCGGCGCGCGCGTCCGCCGCCAGTCCACCGACCGTCACGCACATTGGGGCGATCGGGAGATGCAGAATCAGGTCGGAAGCCGGGCGCCCTGGCTCGATTCAAAGCCGGCTGACGCCCGGCCGCCGCGCCCCGTCGACTTCGATGCGGCACGTCTGCAACCGACAAGACAAGTGACGAAACTTGCCGCGATCGGCCGCGAGATCGATCTGATCGACACGCGCAGGCGACGTGCCGCCACGCCGGCCGCAGAACCTGTCGAGAGCAGAAGCGACAAGGTCGGGATCAAGATGGTCGAGAAGAAATTCGAGACCGTCGCTGCTGCGCCCCTGCTCGCCGCCAACGAGATCGGCGAGGATCGCGATGACGCGCCGGCAGGTCGTGACGCCGATGCCGCCGACATCGAACGGATCACGACGGTGCTGGAACAGCTGCTGAAGGAAGGGCCCCGCCTGTCGCGGCCTAACCTTGAAGCTGACCTTGCAAACTTCGCACAAAGCCTACGAGGCCAATCCGCCGCTCGCGCTTGAGGCGTTCGGCCTTCAGGATCGACTGCACCTCGGCGAAGGCCTGGCCTACATCGTGGTTGATGACGATGTAGTCGTACTCGGCCCAGTGGCTCATCTCGTGGCTGGCGCGGCTCATGCGCTTGCGGATGACCTCGTCGGAATCCTGCGCGCGCGAGTGCAGGCGCTTCTCGAGATCGGCCGCCGAGGGCGGCAGGATGAAGACGCGAACCACGTCGACGCTCGCCTTCTGGTGCAGTTGCTGCGTGCCCTGCCAGTCGATGTCGAACAGCACGTCCTGCCCGGCCGACAGCGCCGCCTCCACCGGAGCGCGCGGCGTGCCGTAGAGATTGTCGAACACGGTGGCCCATTCGAGCAGTTCGCCCTGCTCCACCATCGTCTCGAATCTGCGTTTGCTGACGAAGAAATAGTCGCGCCCCTCGACCTCTCCCGGCCGCATCGCACGCGTGGTCGCCGACACCGACATCTTCAGGCCAGGCTCCCGCTCGAGCAACATCCGCGAGAGCGTCGTCTTACCCGCGCCCGAAGGCGAGGACAGCACGAACATCAATCCGCGCCGCTCGACACCGTCCGTTCCGTGACCGCCCGTCGTCATCGATCACTCCAGATTCTGGACCTGCTCGCGGAATTGCTCGACCACGTTCTTCATGGCCAGCCCCGTGTTGGTCAGCTCGATGTCGTTCGACTTCGAGCAGCAGGTGTTGACCTCGCGGTGAAACTCCTGCGCCAGAAAATCGAGCTTGCGCCCGATCGGGCCGCCCTTGCCGATCAGTTCGCGCGCCTGCGCGATATGCGAGGCGATGCGGTCGAGCTCCTCGCGGATGTCGGCCTTGGTCGCGATCAGAATCGCCTCCTGCATCAGGCGGTCGGAATCGAAACGATCGGAGGTGTCGAGCAGGGTTGCGATCTGCTCGGTGAGCCTCGCCTTGATCGCCTCCGGCTTGCGGCCGGGCGCAGCTTCCGCCTTTTTCGACAGCTGCTCGATCTCGTCGACGCGCTGGGTCAGGATCTGGCCGAGCGAGGTGCCCTCGCGCTTGCGCATCGCGACGAGGTCGGCGAGCGCCTTGTCGAAGGCCTCGGCCGCAGCGGCGCGCGCGGCCTTGTCCTCCTCCTCGTCGCCCTCGGGCTCGGCGACCTCGACGACGCCCTTGATGGCGAGCAGGCCGTCGATGCTCGGTGCCACCGCGTCGACCTTGCCGGAAATCAGCGCGGCGGCCTTCAGCACCGCGTTGAGCACGTCCTCGTTGATGCGCACCGTGGCGGCGGCGTTAGTACGCTTGACGTTGAGATTGGCGTAGACGGTGCCGCGCGAGAGCAGCTCGCCGGCGCGCTTCTTGGCATGGGCCTCGAGCTCGTCAAACCCCTGCGGCAGCCGCACCCTGAGGTCAAAGCCCTTGGCGTTGACCGACTTCAATTCCCATTCGAACGTGTACGGCCCGCTCGCGCCGTGGCTTCGGGCAAAGCCGGTCATGGACGACAGCGCCATCAGTTCAGATTCTCCAGGAACACGGGATTCGCGAGGCTATCAAGCCACGCGAATCTTAAGACTATTTTGCCGGAAAGTGGAATCCGCAATGTCCGCAGGCAGGTCTGCGCGCGGACCTAGCGCTGGACCACCGGCGGCGAGGACTGCGCCGCGCCCTGCCGGGCCGGCGCGGGATTGGCCGGGCGCGCGGCCGGCGGCTTCTTCTGCTGATTGGGCCGTGCCGGCGTGGTCGCAGTCGGCGTGTCGGCAGGTCCGGGCGCGGCGGCGGCCGGCGGCTGCGCGTCCTCGGCCGGCTCGACCGTATCGTTCTGGATCTGCTTTTCCATGGCGCGCAGTTTCGCGACGTTCTTCTGGTGCGCGTCGTAGGTCTCGGTGAAGGCGTGCCCGCCGGTGCCGTCCGCGACGAAATAGAGGTCGCGGGTGCGGGCCGGGTTGGCGGCGGCCTCGAGCGAGGCGCGGCCCGGATTGGAGATCGGGCCCGGCGGCAGGCCCTCGATCACGTAGGTGTTGTAGGGCGAGGGCTGCGTGATCTCGCTGCGCTTGATCGGCCGGCCCAACGTGCCCTTGCCGCCGACGAGGCCGTAGATGATCGTGGGATCGGACTGCAGCTTGATCCTCTGCTTCAGGCGGTTGACGAACACCGCGGCGACGCGGCTGCGCTCATCGGGCTTACCGGTTTCCTTCTCGACGATGGACGCCAGCGTCACCAGCTGCTCCGGCGTCTTGACCGGAATGTCCTGATTGCGGCGTTCCCAGATCTCGGCCAGCACGCGCTTGTGCGCCTGCTGCATGCGCTGGACCACCTGCTCGCGCAGGGTACCGCGCGGGAATTTGTAGGTCTCCGGCAACAGCGTACCTTCGCGCGGCAACTCGCGCACGCTGCCGGTGAAGATGTCGTTGTCGGACAGCCGCGCCACGATCTGCTCGGAGGTCAGGCCTTCCGGAATCGTGACCGCGTGCTGCACCACCTTGCCCTCGACGATGGTGGCGATGACGTCACGCAGCGACGCGTTCTTCTGGAAGGAATACTCACCCGGCTTGAGGTCCGAGCTCGCCTTCAACGCGGCGACGCTGGCGATGAACACCCAGGGATTGACGTCGGTCACGCCTTCCCGGTTCAGCGTCTCGGCGATGTCGCGCTTGCCCGCACGCTGCGGGATGTTGACGATCTTGTCTTCCCTAAGCGGCCCGGGTGCTTCCAACACCTGCCGGCCGTAATAATACACGCCGCCGGCGCCGAGCATGGCGATCAGCAGAAGGGTGATAATGGCGTTGCCGACGACCACGAAGGGGTGGCGCGCGCGGTCCGATCGCTTGGGCGGCGGCGGGAGCTGCTCGGGCTCAAGCGCTGCCCGCGGACTCCGGGGTGAAATGGGCGGCCTTTCACTCATCGAAACAACCTGAATCCTGCCGGTTCAATCGCGGCCTGACAATCGCTCGCCCTGCCAAACTGCACGCGCCCACGTCCATGACTATCGCCGAATACGGCAAAACGGTGGATTCGTCTCAAACACAAACTAACTGGCCAGGCGCCGGACGATCACCGACGCATTGGTACCGCCAAAACCAAAAGAGTTCGACAATGCGACGTTGACCTCACGCTGCTTCGCCTTGTGCGGCACGAGATCGATCGCGGTCTCGACCGACGGATTGTCGAGATTGATCGTCGGCGGCACGACATTATCGCGAATCGCGAGAATGGCGAAGATCGCTTCGATCGCACCGGCCGCGCCGAGGAGATGGCCGGTCGACGACTTGGTCGAGGACATCGCAACCTTGGAGGCGGCATTGCCGAGCAGACGCTCGACCGCACCGAGCTCGATCTCGTCGCCGAGCGGCGTCGAGGTGCCGTGCGCGTTGATGTAGTCGAGATCGGACGGCGTAAGGCCGGCGCGCTTCAGCGCCGCCGACATGCTGCGGAAACCGCCATCGCCGTCGGGCGACGGCGAGGTGATGTGGTAGGCGTCGCCGGAGAGGCCGTAGCCGATCACCTCGGCATAGATCCTGGTGCCGCGACGCCTGGCGTGCTCGAGCTCTTCCAGCACGAGGACGCCGGCGCCCTCGCCCATCACGAAGCCGTCGCGGTCCTTGTCATAGGGACGCGAGGCCTTCTCGGGCGTCTCGTTGAAGCCGGTCGAGAGCGCACGCGCGGCGTTGAAGCCGGCAATGCCGATGCGGCTGATCGGCGACTCGGCGCCGCCTGCGACCATCACGTCGGCATCGCCGAGCGCGATCAGGCGGGCGGCATCGCCGACCGCATGCGCGCCGGTCGAGCAGGCCGTGACCACTGAATGGTTCGGCCCCTTCAGCCCGTGCGCGATCGAGACGTAGCCGGAGGCGAGATTGATCAGGCGGCCCGGAATGAAGAACGGTGACACCCGGCGCGGTCCGCGCTCCTTCAAGAGGATCGCGGTCTCGGCGATTCCGTTGAGGCCGCCGATGCCGGAGCCTATCATGGTGCCGGTCGCACACTTGTCCTCTTCAGTCTCGGGATGCCAGTTGGCATCGTCGAGCGCCTGGCCGGCTGCAGCCATGCCGAAGATGATGAAGTCGTCGACCTTGCGCTGGTCTTTCGGCTCCATCCACTTGTCGGGATTGAAGGTGTCGTTGGTGCCGTCGCCGCGCACGACGGTGCAGGCGTATTTTGTCTGAAGATCGGAGACGTCGAAGCTCTCGATCCGGCGCGCGCCGCTTTCGCCCTTGAGGATGCGTTTCCAGGTCGGTTCGACGCCGCAGCCGAGCGGCGAGACCATGCCGAGACCAGTGACGACAACCCGCCTCATGTCCGAAAACTCCGCATCGAAAGACTCACGGCCAATAACAAGAAACCGGCTGACCGCTGCGAAGCGGCCCGTCCGGTTTCAATGTTATCCCCGCGAAAATGAAGAGCCTTAGCTCTTCGCGTTCTTCTCGAGAAACTTCGTGGCGTCGCCGACGGTGAGAATCGTTTCCGCAGCGTCGTCCGGAATCTCGCAACCGAATTCCTCTTCGAACGCCATCACCAGCTCGACGGTGTCCAGACTGTCGGCGCCGAGGTCGTCGATGAAGCTCGCGTTGTCGACAACCTTCTCGGGTTCAACACCAAGGTGTTCGACCACGATCTTCTTAACCCGCTCGCCAATGTCACTCATTGCTTAACCTCGTGTTGTTCCCTGTAGACCCGACCCCCCGGGACGATACGAGCCGTCGTGGTCGTTTGACTGCCTTCGCTTACGAACTTTGATTTGGCCCATCCTAACCGATGCAGGCCCCGGCGAACGACGGCCAAAGGCTCCGCATCGCCAATATACAGGGTTTCAAAAACCTGCAATGGCGTTCTTTGCCCATCCGTTGAAGGTCCGGTTATCATACTTCAACTGCCTTGACTACAAGCCTCATTTCGCTCCGGAAACGGCCGTTTGCCGCATGCCGGACCGCCCTGACGGGCGCCGCGGCACGAGGCGTCAGATCATGGCCATGCCGCCGTTGACGTGGATGGTTTGCCCAGTGACATAGGATGCTTCGTTCGAGCTCAGGTAGACGGCGGCCGCTGCGATGTCCTCGGGCGTCCCCAGGCGGGCGGCCGGAACCTTGGTCAGAATCGTTTCGCGCTGCTTGTCGTTGAGCGCATCCGTCATCGGGGTATTGATGAAGCCGGGCGCGATGCAGTTCGCGGTGACGCCACGCTTGGCGTATTCGGCGCCAAGCGTCTTGATCATGCCGATCAGGCCCGCCTTCGACGCAGTATAGTTGCCCTGCCCCGGATTGCCGGTGACACCGACCACAGAGGTAATGGCGATGATGCGGCCGAAGCGCTTGCGCATCATCAGCTTGGTCGCGGCGCGCGCCAAGCGGAAGGTCGCGGTCAGATTGACGTTGATGACCTCGTCCCAGTCCTCGTCACGGAGTTGCACAAAGAGATTGTCGCGCGTGATGCCGGCATTAGCGATGAGAATGTCGACCTGGCCCATCGCCGCTTCCGCAGCCGGCACCAGCGCCTCGACCTCATCGGCCTTGGAAAGATTGCACGGCAGCACATGGGCGCGCTCTCCGAGCTTGCCCGCAAGCTCGTCCAGCACCTCCTTCCGCGTCCCCGATATCGCGACGGTGGCGCCCTGCGCGTGCAGCGCCTGCGCGATCGCGCCGCCGATGCCTCCGGTCGCGCCTGTGACGAGCGCCTTTTTGCCAGTCAGATCGAACATTGAGTACTCCTCTAGGCCTGCTTCGCAGCGGCCAGTGCATCCTTGGCGGCGGCAATATCGCCGGGACCGCCGACCGCAACGCCGACAGCACCGTCCGCAATGCGCTTGACGAGGCCCGTCAGCACCTTGCCGGCGCCGATCTCGAAGAAGCGGGTGACGCCCTGCCCCGCCATATAGGCGACCGACTCGCGCCAGCGCACCGTGCCGGTGACTTGCTCGACCAGGCGGCGGCGGATCTCGTCGGGATCGGTGATGGCGCTCGCCAGCACGTTCGACACCAGCGGCGCCGTCGGCGCCTTGATCGTGACCTTCGAGAGCGCCTCCGCCATGGCATCAGCGGCCGGCTGCATCAGCTTGCAATGGAACGGCGCGGATACCGGCAGCAGCATCGCGCGCTTGGCGCCCTTGGCCTTGGCAATCTCGACGGCGCGATCGACCGCAGCCTTGTCGCCTGAAACAACCACCTGCCCGCCGCCATTGTCGTTGGCGGCCTGGCAGACCTGCCCCTGCGCCGCCTCGCCAGCGACCTCCATGGCAGCCTCATAGTCGAGACCGAGCAGCGCGGCCATCGCGCCGGCGCCGACCGGCACGGCCTTTTGCATTGCGAGACCGCGCGTGCGAAGCAGACGGGCGGTATCCGAAACCGTCAGGCTGCCGGCCGCGGCCAAAGCCGAATATTCACCAAGCGAGTGACCGGCAACGAAGGCCGCGTCTCGCCCCACGGAAAAGCCAGCCTCGGCCTCGAGCACGCGCAGGGTGGCGATAGACACCGCCATCAGCGCCGGCTGGGCGTTCTCGGTGAGCTGGAGGGTTTCGGCCGGACCTTCCCAGATGGTGGCCGTCAGCTTCTCGGAAAGCGCGGCATCGACCTCGTCGAACACGGCGCGCGCCACCGGAAAGGCGTCAGCCAAGGCCTTGCCCATGCCGACCGCCTGGGAACCCTGCCCAGGAAATGTGAATGCAGCCGTCATCGGCGCTCCCTGCTTGTCAGGCATGATCCCTCTCGAGAACCGGCAGCCGATTACGCACGGCCTTGGGCCATGGTTCCGGATCATGCTCCAAAGGGGGCCGTAGACACCGTCCGGGCCCGCACTGTCAAGCCGAGACGGGAACTTGGACCAGCATTCAACGGGGAAGGCGCCGTTAGAACCCGCCGGCAGTCTGGTTGGCATCGACGTCCGCACCGGCCTGCGCGCGGCGCGCACTGTTGACAAGTTGCCCCGGCCGATCCTCGCGGTTCGGCTTTGCCGTGGCCAGCCGCAGCACCGCCGCGTAATTCGGCTGCACTTCCATGCGGCCGGCGTACCGGCTGGCGCTCAGCAGGCGATGCACCTTGGGCAGATTGTAGCAAGGCACGTAGAACAAGAGATGATGCTCGAGGTGATAGTTCACGTAGTACGGCGCGATGAACAGGCGCTCGAGAAAATTGGCATGGGTGGTGCGGGTGTTGCGCAAGGGGTCATTGCTATCGGGGACAACGGCGTGCTCGGCGATGTTGCGGATGCGGGTGATGACCATCATCCAGGTCAGCAGCGGCACCAGCCAGAGCAGCGGATAGGCCCACCACACGCCGGCCGCGGCGAGCGCCACAAACATAATCGCATTGACCGCACATTGCGGGCCAAGCTTCTCCCAGAAATGCGCCGCACGCCGCCGCCATGACCAGTCCTTTGGCCCGAGCGCGTTGAGCAACTGCGCCTTGCGCTGCTGGTAGCCGGTCTGCCCGGTGATGTCGCGAATGAACTTGCGGCGATAGCTCCGCTTGGTGATCGGAAACGGCGCCGACAGCACGAGATCGGGATCGTCCTCCTGCTGGGTGCGCGCATGATGCTGAAGGTGGTAGCGCCGGTAGCTGCGCGTCTCCGCAAACAGCGGATAGGCGCAGAACCACTGGCTCAGCGCCAGATTGGTTTTCTCGTCAGCAGACAGGCAGCCATGTGCACCGTCATGCATCAGGATCGCAAGGCCGAGCTGGCGTGAGCCGATGATGGCGACGGCGAAGATATAGGTGAGCGGATTGGGCCACCACGCGACCAGAGCGATGGCTGCAATGATCAGCGCCCAGGCGTGCGCTATCAGCGCAGCGCCTTTCCACGTCACGCGCTGGCGCACGTCGGCCAATTGATCATCGGTCAGGAAATCGCGGGCACGCATGCGAAGCGCGGTCATGGCCTACCCTTCCTCATTCGAATTGTCGGGTGCGTCGCGCGCCTCGACGAGACGCAGGCGCCCGGTGTCTTCAGTGGATTTCGCCTGCTCGCCCAGCACGCGCAGCATCTCGGCGCAGAGCTCCTCGGGCGAGCGGCCCATCGCATAGCCTTCGAGGATGACGCCGATGGCGACGGCCCAGAAGCGCCGCGAGCTTTCGTCGGGCGCGCGCAGCGAGCGCCAGCCGTGCCGCTCGACCTGAGCCGCATAGGCGCGCGCGCCTTCGCCGTGCAGGCGCTCGATGGTACGTTCGACCAGCGGTGCGAGATCCTGGCGACGACGCGTCAATGTCAGCGCTTCGGCGAAGAAGGCGACCGAATCGCTTGCCGTCACGGTCTCGGCCAGTGCGCGGGTGTATTCCCGGGGCGTGCGCGCCTTCAGCGCCGCCTGCTCGGTGGCGCGTGCCAGGTACAAGAGATCGCGGCAGGCGCATTCGACGAACAGCGCCTCCTTGGTGCGGAAGTAATAGGTGATCTGGCTCGGGAACGCGTCCGCGGCGGCCGCGATGTCGGTGATCGCCGTGCCAGACAGCCCCCGCTCCCGAAACAGCGGGCTCGCAGCATCCAAG
Organism: Bradyrhizobium sp. USDA 4354; assembly: GCF_054060315.1. Classification (NCBI taxonomy): domain Bacteria; kingdom Pseudomonadati; phylum Pseudomonadota; class Alphaproteobacteria; order Hyphomicrobiales; family Nitrobacteraceae; genus Bradyrhizobium; species Bradyrhizobium sp. USDA 4354. The sequence continues at coordinate 5,953,718 of NZ_JBSSDC010000001.1, forward strand.
AGCAGCGACCGCATCTTGCGGCCGGCCGAACGCGTCGCGCGCGCGGCGTGCTTGGGGTCGCCTACCACCTCGAGCGGCGCATCGGCCGACGTTTCCGCCATGGGAATCCTCTTCGTTGGCTTATTTGTATGTCATACAAACAAATAGATCAAGCCGGAAGTGGCATGGGGAAGGATGGGTCAGGCCTCGTCGCGACGGGAGGATGCTGGTCGAAAATGCCCCTCCAACCTTGCAAAGCCGGTCAAAATCCGTATAAGGCGCGCATCCGCAGACCCCGGCCGGGAGCTGAACGGACGGTCTCAGCAAATCATTCGTGATTTTGGTGTGGCAGGGCCAGTCGACCCGTCGTCCCGTGTTTCCGCCTTCTGAGCTTGATCCCAGAGTCCTTTCCGAAGGTCTCTTAAGGGTTTGACGCCGGGCGATGCGCCAACATGAGGAAAGGACGTCCATGCCTCTTTACGAGCATGTTTTTCTCGCGCGTCAGGACGCGAGCCCGCAGCAGGTCGAAGAGCTGACTGCGCAGATGACCGGTATCGTCGAAGGTCTCGGCGGCAAGATCACCAAGACCGAGAATTGGGGCGTGCGCTCCCTCACCTACCGCATGAACAAGAACCGCAAGGCGCACTTCGTGCTGCTCAACATCGACGCGCCGTCCGCGGCGATCGCCGAGATCGAGCGCCAGGAGCGCATCAGCGAGGACGTGATCCGCTATCTCAGCGTCCGCGTCGAGGAGCTCGAGGAAGGCCCGTCCGCGATGATGCGCAAGGCCGACCGTGATCGCGAACGTGACGACCGCGGCGGTGGCTTCCGCGGCGAGCGTGAAGGCGGCTTCCGCGGCGACCGCGAGGGCGGTTTCCGCGGTGATCGCGGTCCGCGCCGTCCGCGCGATGAAGCTGAAACCACGGAAGGGGAGTAAGACCAATGGCTGAAGCTGGTGCACGTCGCCCGTTTTTCCGTCGTCGCAAGAGCTGCCCGTTCACGGGCGCCAACGCTCCGAAGATCGACTACAAGGACTCCAAGCTCCTGATGCGTTACGTCTCCGAGCGCGGCAAGATCGTGCCGAGCCGCATCACCGCGGTGTCCGCGAAGAAGCAGCGTGAGCTCGCCCGCGCCATCAAGCGCGCGCGCTTCCTGGGCCTCTTGCCCTACGTCATTCGCTGATACGACCAATTCGACCGGCGGCCGCAGCGCCGCCGGTCGTCACTTTCTGAACTCATAAGGCTTCCGGGTCGTCCGGTGGCCGATGGTTGGGGCGAAATGCCTCTAACCGCTCGAAGGGAGCGGGACAGCTGATGATGGCCTTTGGACTGATAGCCCTGATCGCCGGCGCTGCGTCGGCCCTGATGTTCGCCTCGATCGTTTCGGGCGCGCTGATCTCGCTCGTCCTGTTCTATCTCGCACCGCTGCCGCTGATGGTCGCCGCGATCGGCTGGGGACCGCTTTGCGCGAGCCTTGGCGGCATTGCCGCCGCGATCGGGCTCGGCGCCCTGTTCGGCCTGCCCTACTGCATCGCCTTCGCCGTCACCGTCGCGTTACCGGCCTGGTGGCTCGGCCATCTCGTCCTGCTCGGCCGGCAGGTGGGAAGTGTCGCGCCGGACGCCGCCGAACCGCCGGCCGAGCCCGAGATCGAGTGGTATCCGGTCGGCCGCATCCTGCTCTGGATCGCAGGCTTTGCCGTGCTGACCACGATCGCCGCGCTGCTCACGCTCGGCACCGACGCCGAAACCATCACCGGCACGCTGCGGCGCGGCCTGATGCGCCTCCTCCGCGCCACCGACCCGCAAACCTCGGGCGAAGCCAGTCAGTTCGTCGACGCGCTGGTGCGCATCGCGCCAGCCGCCGCCACCATCGTCGCGATGATGACGCTCACTCTCAACCTCTGGCTCAGCGCCAAGGTGACCGCGACGTCAGGCCGGCTGCGCCGACCCTGGCCGGACATGAGGACGGCGGAGCTGCCGCCGATGACGCTGGTGGTGCTCTGCATCGCCCTCGCCTTCTGCTTCACTGGCGGGCTGCTCGCCATCGTCGCGCAGATCGCCACGGCCGCGCTGATGATGGGCTATGCGCTGACCGGTTTCGCCGTGCTGCATACGCTCACGCTCGCGCTGAAGAGCCGCACGTTCTGGCTCGGCTCGACCTACGCCATCGTCGTCGTGTTCGGATGGCCCGTGATCGCGATGGTGATCCTCGGCCTTGCGGATGCCGTGTTCGGCTTCCGCGAGCGCTTCCTGCGCAGTCGGCAGCCGCCACCACTGCCAACCCCTTAAGTCACCCGAAACTGAAACCTACAGAGCACTTCAAAAGGAGAACGAATATGGAAGTCATTTTGCTGGAACGCGTCAACAAGCTCGGCCAGATGGGCGAAGTCGTGAAGGTTCGCGACGGCTACGCCCGCAATTTCCTGCTCAAGCGCGGCAAGGCGCTGCGCGCCACCGCCGACAACCGCGCCAAGTTTGACGGCATGAAGGCCGAGCTCGAAGCCCGCAATCTCCAGGCCAAGGGCGAAGCGTCCAAGGTTGCCGAGAAGATCGAGGGCAAGAACATCATCGTGATCCGCCAGGCCTCCGAAGCCGGCCAGCTGTTCGGCTCGGTCACGGTGCGCGACATCGTCATGGCGTTCGAGGCCGACGGCGTCCACCTCGATCGCCCGCAGGTGCAGCTCGACGCGCCGATCAAGACCATCGGCAAGCACACGGTCACCGTTGCCGTTCATCCCGAGGTCGAGGTCGAGATCACCGTCACGGTTGCGCGCAGCCAGGACGAGGCCGAGCGCATCAACCGCGGCGAGGACATCTCGACCCGCAACGAGGATCGCGATGCGGCCGCCGAGGCGATCGCCGCCGCCGGCGAGTTCTTCGATCCGGAAGCCCAGCACGACGAGGTCGCACCGGCCCCGGCTGCGGAAGAGAAGTAAGCAAATCTGTTTGTCATTCCGGGGCGATGCGAAGCATCGAGCCCGGACCTTGAGATTCCGGGTCTGGCGCTTGCGCGCCATCCCGGAATGACGAGATCTAGATCTGCCCGGCCGCCTCAGGCGGCCGGGCTTTTCGTTTTAGCGGCGACATCCTCGCTCAGCATCGCGATCGAGGCCAGCGCGGTTGCCGTATGCTTCTCGACACCGTCGCTGACGCAGAACACGTCGGCCGCGACCACGGACACCTGACGGCCCGGCTTGATCACCCTGGCACGGCAGATCAGCTTCTCGCCGACCGCAGGCGACAACAGATTGAGCTTGTATTCCGCGGTCAGGGCCGGCTGGCCGCGCGAGGTTGCGGCTGCGATCGTCGTGGCATTGTCGACCAGGAAGGCGGTCACGCCGCCATGAAAGAAGCCGTGCTGCTGTAAGAGCTCCGGCCGGCGCTCCACGGCGATGGTGCAGGTGCCGCGCGACAATTCGGACAGCTCGGCGCCGACCAGGTTCATAAAACCCTGCCGGCCGACATTGGTGTGGATGCGCTCGGCAATTGGCGCGAATTCCGGATCAGCTTCGGCTCGCATGCAGTCCTCTCCTTATTGCTTGTTGATGCGGTCGCATGGCCTTAGCGCACGATTGGCGCAGGCGATCAGCGTGTCGGCCTCAATTCGCGGATCGGTGCGGTCGCGTCCCGACAGGAAGGCGCGGCAGAAGATCTGCGCCGGACCGATCAGTTGGCTGACGAACATCACCGGCGCCATCGGCAGAAGTTCGCCGCTTGCGACCAGCGGTGCGCGCCAGCGTTCAATGCCTTCGGCAAGCCGCGCATTCTGTGCGCGCTGGGCGTCGCGCACGTCATCGCCCCATTCGCTGCGCGAGATTTCGAAGAGGTAGCGCGCCTCGCGCCGGCTGGTGACGACCCAGTCGAGATGCGCCCGGACCAGGCGGTCGATGCCCTGCTCCGCGTCGGGGACGGGATCGAGCGCGGCCAGCACCGCGGCGTGATAGTGTCGCAAGACCTCCAGAAACAGCGCACCGGCGAGCTCCTTCTTCGAGCCGAAGACGTGAAAGAAGCTGCCATTGGAGGCGCGCGCCCGGGTGCGGATCGCGGCTACCGTCGCGGCTTCGAAGCCGACGCGGTCGAACACCATCAGCCCGGCTGCCAACAGATCGTCTCGCACGCTCGTCGCCATCGATAGCCTCCTAGAGCACTACTCTAGAGTATCACTCTAGATTTGGTCAATACGATGCGGAGACCGCGATGAAGGCGGCCTCCGCATGTCGGTCTAAGTGGCGGAATTAGCGCGAGATCGGCGGTGCCGGGGGACCGGATGACTCGGCCGGCGCCGCGGGCGGGGCTGCAGCAGCGGCCGCGGGGGGTGCCGGCTCCCGCTGCGGCTTGGCCGCCGGTTCGGAGCTGGTCGCAGGAGCGGCCGACTTGGAAGCAGCCTCTTCCGCCGGCTTGGGCGCCGCCGGCTCGGCGGGCTTCGCAGCGGCAGCTGCAGGCGGCGTCACCTGCGGAACGGGGTCGGATCGTAATGCCGGGGTATCGCCGCCGTGCGGCTCGACCTTCGCGCTATCAGGCTTGGTCTCGACGGGCTTCTCGGATGCCTTGCTGCCATCGGGCTCGGCCTTGGCGGTGTCAGGCTTGGCGGTGTCAGGCTTGGCGCTGTCAGGCTTGGCGCTGTCAGGCTTGGCGGTCTCAAGCTTTGGCTCGCTCTTCTTGTCTTCGATAGCCGGCGCGGCGGCATCGACCTTCGGGGCTTCCTCAGTCCCGGGCTTAGCGCGCCGCTTGCCTTTGCGTGCCTCGGGCGCTGCCTGTCCCTCCGGCTTCGCGCCGTCCTCGGCCGGCCGCGCAGCACGCTTCTGGCGCGCGCCCTCGGCGGCCGGAGCGGAGCCCTCGCCCTCAGGCCTGACGGCCTCTTGCGAGCGCTGGCGGCGGCCCTGATGCTCAGGCGACTGGCCCGGAGCGGTGCTCGCTTCCTTCTCTTTGGCGCCGTCCTTCTTGCCGTCCTTGGCCTGATAGCGGGTGTCGATGGCTCCGTTCGAGACCAGGTAGGAGGCGAGGATGCCCGCCATGTCCGAGCTCGTGGTGTAGTGCTGGCGCAGGAAGCCCGGCAACGAACCCGGCGCCACGGATTTCAAAAGTCCGCGCGGGCTCTTGTGGCAGGCATTGCAGGTCTGCGCGAATAGCTGGGACGGGGTCTTGCCGGCCTCGAGGTTCGTCGCCTGCGCAAGAACGGAATTGGCCGCACCGAAGCCGATCAGAAGCAATACCGTCGCGAGGCTGAGCGCTCGGCTCGACATTCCCATTATCTCCGTTGAATTTACGCGAATGCAGCCGGCATCCGGCGCGGCGGCGGTCACCTTTTAGCCGATTGGGCCGCGAATGGAAGCAGGCTCCACGCGCAAGGATGTGATTAAGCGGTTTTCGAATATCGGCTTTGAATACAGTGCAATAGCGCAACCGGAACCGCCTCGCTAGATTTGGATGCAAACGCATAGGAACCGCTGCGGCGCCTGGGCGTCAGATCTGAAGGCCGGGTTAGTCGCATCTTTCGGGTTCGCTCGAGAGGAAGTGCCGATGGACCGTTTGTTGCGCAGATTCCTGTCTCAATTCATCCGCCGCGGGTCGATGACGGTGACCGGCGCGAGCGGATCGAAGTTCACCGTCGGCGACGGCTCCGGCGAGCCGGTCGCGGTGCGCTTCGTCACCGCGGACGCGGAGCGAAAGATCCTCATCAATCCCGAGCTGGGACTTGGCGAGGCCTATATGGACGGCGAGTTCGTGGTCGAGCGCGGTACCATAGCTGATGCCCTCGCGATACTGCTCGATCAACCCGACCTATTGCCGCAGTGGGCTAAACCGTGGTGGCACCTGCGCTACCTGACGCGGCACTTGAAGCAGTTCAATCCCCGCACCCGTTCCCGTCACAACGTTGCTCATCACTACGATCTCGACGGCCGGCTCTATTCGCTCTTTCTCGATGCCGACAAGCAATATAGCTGCGCCTATTTCGAAACGCCCGAGATGCCGCTGGACGACGCGCAGCTTGCCAAGAAACGGCACATTGCGGCGAAGCTCCTCATCAAGGACGGCCAGCGGGTGCTCGACATTGGCTCCGGCTGGGGCGGCCTCGGGCTCTATCTCGCCGAGGTCGCGGGCGCCGATGTCACCGGCGTCACGCTGTCGTCCGAGCAGTTGCAGGTCGCCAATGCGCGCGCAGCCGAAAAGGGCCTGACGGCCTCGGCCAGATTCCTGCTGCAGGATTACCGCGACATTGACGGCAAGTTCGACCGCATCGTCTCGGTCGGCATGTTCGAGCATGTCGGGGCAAGGTTCTACGACGCCTACTTCCGGCGCTGCGCAGAGCTGCTGAGCGAGGACGGCGTCATGCTGCTGCATTCGATCGGCCGTTCGCAGGGCCCGGATTCGACCAATCCATGGATCGCCAAATACATTTTCCCCGGCGGCTACATCCCCGCCCTCTCGGAGGTGCTGCCGGCGATCGAGCGCGCGGGCCTTTTGGCCTGCGACATCGAGATTTTGCGCCTTCACTACGCCGAGACGCTGAAGGCCTGGCGGGAGCGCTTCATGGCGCGGCGTGAGGAGGCCGTGCAGCTCTACGACGAACGCTTCGCCCTGATGTGGGAATTTTATCTGGCGGCCTGCGAGATGACGTTCCGCAAGCAAGCCATGATGAACTTCCAGATCCAGCTCACCCGTCGCCAGGGCGTGGTGCCGATGATCCGCGACTACATCCCGCGGGAAGAAGCCCGGCTGCGGGCTCGCGAAGGGGCGACCAAGCCCAGGCTCAAGCTGGCCGGTGAATAGGGCCAGATCTTAGTGACGCAGGGTCGAAATCCCGGAAGTCCGGAAAGAGGCCGTTAGCGCCAGTTGCGCCCGCAGTTCCAGCAGGATCTCGGGTGCGACCGGCTGGCGGCGCACATCAGGCTGTTCGGCGTGCTTCATGGCCGCGATCAACCCGGACAGCCAAAGCCGGCTGCCCGCCTCGCTTCGCCAATTCTGGTGCTGCCGTTCTGGCCGCATCGCTCGCCTCGTGTCCTGTTGGCGGGGAATAGGACAATCTCCAGCCCGCCTGCCTGTTCCGGCATGATCCCCGAAAGAATCCGGGGAGATGTGATCTGCTTCACATATGTCTGGTCGGGCCTGGCTTAGACCGTCGCCATGAGCAAAGAGACCCAAACCTCATTCGACGTGCAGGACGACCTCCGCACCGATTACGCCCTGATCGCCACCGGCGTCGGGGCGGCTCTGGTTGCGCTGGTCTACCTCCTGCTGGTCTGAACCCGAGCCGAAGCTGGCCAGCGTGCGTCAATTTCGCGCGCTTCTCGATAGGTCTGCGCGCCAGTCGACAGGGTTCACAGGTTTCAGGATTTTTCCATGGCGCGGCCGGCCGCTTCCAGGCGCACCGGTGCCGCGAAAATCCGTCAAGCGCGGCGCGTGCCGCGACTGCCAATCATCCACCATTTTAACTGAGCGGTTGATAGCGGCCAGCTTTCGCTTCCGCTTTGGCTTGAGGCGGCGCTTTATCCCGGCCCCGCATCCGCCCAAGAAAATTGCTAAGCACGTCCGACCATGGCCCTGACTGATTCGAACGTTCTCAAACTCGCGCCCGATGCCGGAACTCCGACCTATCGGAGCGCGCCGCATAATATCGAGGCGGAACAGAGCCTTCTGGGCGCGATCCTGGTCAACAACGACGCCTTCTACCGCGTCTCCGACTTCCTGGAGGCTAAGCATTTCTTCGAGCCGCTGCACCAGACCATCTTCGAGACCGCCGGCAGCCTGATCCGGATGGGCAAGATCGCGACGCCGGTGACGCTGAAGACGTTCCTGCCCGCCGATACCGATGTCGGCGGCATGACCATCGGACAGTATCTGGCGCGGCTCGCCGCCGAAGCCACCACCATCATCAACGCCCAGGACTACGGCCGCACCATCTACGACCTGTCGCTGCGGCGCGACCTGATCGGCATCGGCGAGGACATGGTCAACGTCGCCTATGACGCGCCGGTCGACTTCCAGCCGCGGGCGCAGATCGAGGACGCCGAGCGAAAGCTTTACGAGCTCGCCGAATCCGGCCGCTATGACGGTGGCTTTCAGAAATTCTCGCAGGCGCTGGCGGTCGCGGTCGATCTGGCTGCCAAGGCGTTCCAGCGCGACGGCAAGCTGTCCGGCATCTCGACGGGCATGCGCGACCTCGACACCAAGATGGGCGGCCTGCAGCACTCCGACCTCATCATCGTCGCGGGACGTCCCGGCATGGGCAAGACGTCGCTGGCGACCAACATCGCCTACAATGTCGCGCAAGCCTACGTTCCGGAACTCCAGGCCGACGGCACTACGAAGGCCGCCAATGGCGGCGTCATCGGCTTCTTCTCCTGCGAAATGTCGGCCGACCAGCTCGCCACGCGTATCGTGGCCGAGCGCACCGGCGTTCCCTCCTCCCACATCCGCCGCGGCGGCATCTCGGAAGCCGATTTCGAGAAGATCCGGGAGGTCTCGATCGAGCTGCAATCGCTGCCGTTCTATGTCGACGCGACCGGCGGCCTGTCGATCGCGCAGCTGATGGCGCGCGCGCGCCGACTGAAGCGACAGAAGGGCCTCGACCTACTTGTGATCGACTACATCCAGCTGCTGTCGGGCTCGGGCAAGCGCGCCAGCGACAGCCGCGTGCAGGAAATCACGGAGATCACGACCAGCCTGAAGGCGCTGGCGAAGGAACTCAACGTTCCCGTGATCGCGCTGTCGCAGCTTTCACGACAGGTCGAATCCCGCGACGACAAGCGGCCGCAGCTCTCCGACCTGCGCGAATCAGGCTCGATCGAGCAGGACGCCGACGTCGTGCTGTTCGTGTATCGCGAGGAATATTACCTCGCCATGAAGGAGCCGCGCCCGGGCACGCCTGAGCACGAGAAGTGGCAGCTTGACATGAGTCTTGCGCACGGAAAGGCGGAGGTCATCATCGGCAAGCAGCGTCACGGCCCGACAGGCACCGTTGACCTGGCCTTCGAAGCCTCGGTCACGCGGTTTGGCGACCTCGCGCCTGACAGTCAGCTCCCGGCTCGCAGCGGCAACGACTACTGAGTTCCTTGAACAGGACCTGCCTCTTGCGTAAAACGGCGCCATGACAATGGCGTCCGACCCGAAAACGATCTCGCAATCCGGCCCTCTCTCCGCTGAGGCCAATCAGGCCGCCGCGCTCGCGGCCTATGGCGGCGTGCTGACCGTCGATCTCGACGCGATCATCGCTAACTGGCGCAAGCTCGAGAAGACGGCGGTGCCGGCCGAATGCGCGGCGGTGATCAAGGCCGACGCCTATGGCTGCGGCGCCGAGCAGGTCGCGCGCGCGCTGAGCAAGGCCGGCTGCAAGACCTTCTTCGTCGCCACCATCGAGGAAGCGCGCAAGGTGCGCGCGGCCGTTCCGGAGCCCACGATCTACGTGCTCGGCGGCTATTTCCAGAACACCGGCGAGCACTACGCCAAGACCAACTGCCGGCCCGTGATCGGCGATCTCAACGAGCTCGCCGAATGGGACGTGTTCTGCCGCCGCACCGGCTGGAACGGCGGCGCCGCAATCCACATCGACACCGGCATGAACCGGCTCGGGCTGACGCTATCGGAAGCGCAGGCCATCATCCCCCGCATCAATGCCGGCGATCACGGCATCACGCTGGTGATGAGCCATCTGGTCGCGGCCGAGCAGCTCAACAGCCCGGTCAATGCAAGACAGCTCGCGGCCTTCCGCAGCATTGCCAGCGAGTTCTCAGGCGTCCCGGCGGCCCTCGCCAATTCCTCCGGCATCTTCTTGGGCGCGCCCTTCCAGTTCGACCTGGTGCGACCGGGGGCTGCGCTCTACGGCGTCAACCCGACGCCGGAGGCCGACAATCCGATGCAGCAGGTGGTCGACCTCAAGGCGCGCATCGTGCAGATCCGCACCATCGAGCGCGGCGAGACCGTCGGCTATGGCGGCACCTGGACCGCGCGGCGGCCGACGAAGCTTGCGATCATCGCGGTCGGCTATGCCGACGGCTATTTCCGTGCCGCCAGCTCCAATGACGGCACCCGCGGCGCCGAGGTCGTCGTGGCCGGCAAGCGCTGCCCGGTCGCGGGCCGAATCTCGATGGACCTGATCGCGATCGATATCACCGATCTGCCGCCGAACGCGGCGCGGCGCGGCCACATGGTGACGCTGCTCGGCGAGGGCATCACCGTCGACGAGCTCGCGCACCATTTCGGCACGATCGGCTATGAGGTGCTGACCAGCCTCGGCCACCGCTATGCCCGCGTCTACAAGGGCGGCAATGTGGAGGAGCCGCTGGTCAAGCCTGAACCTGTGCAAGCGGCCGCGCTGCCGCCGGTCGAGCAGCCCGCAAACCCACCGCCACTGCCGAGCTAGCGGCTGCGCGCGTGCCCCGGACGCAGCGCAACGCTCCTTCAGCGGTGCGCTGCAGAGCCGGGGCCCATCTCTCCGTATTGTACGTGTCGCCTGCTGGATCCCGGCTCGCGCTCCGCGCGTCCGGGACACGAGGACTATTTCTTCTTTCTGCTGTCCAGCGCTGTCTTGCAGGTGGTGCTGAGCTGGTCGCGCTTGGCGTTGAGACAGGCGACGATGCCGCCGCCCGGCGCGATGCCGGCGCAGAATTTGTCATAGTCCGCCTTGCACGCGCCGCGCGTTTCGGCTGAGTGTGCCGTGGCCCCGGAAAACGCGACGACGAATGCGAGTGCGGCAAAGCTCAACTTGGACATTGTATCTCCGGTGACGGAAGGCAGGAGCCGCTAGCTCTACATGAAGATCGCGACATTCAACATCAACAACATCAACCGCCGCCTGCCCAATCTGTTGGCATGGCTGCGCGTCGCGAAGCCCGATGTCGTCGCACTTCAGGAGTTGAAGGCAAGTGATGGCGAATTTCCGGCTGCGACAATCGAAAAGGCCGGCTACGGCGCAGTGTGGTGTGGACAAAAAACGTGGAACGGCGTCGCCATCCTCGCCCGCAACGCCGAGCCCGTGCTGACGCGCGACCGGTTGCCGGGAAAGCCTGACGATCTCGAAGCCCGCTACATCGAAGCCGCCGTGCGCGGCATCATCGTCACCAGCATCTACCTGCCCAACGGCAATCCGCAGCCGGGACCGAAATTCGACTACAAGCTCGACTGGTTCGCGCGGCTGAGGCGCCACGCCAAGACTCTCATCAAGCAGGATCTGCCGGTGGTGCTCGCCGGCGACTACAACGTCGCCCCTGATGAGATTGACATCTACCCGACGCGCTCGTGGGACAAGGATGCGCTGATCCAGCCGAAGAGCCGCGCGGCCTTTGCCTCGCTGGTCGAACAAGGCTGGTGCGATGCGATCCGCGAGCTGCATCCGGGCAGGCGCATCTACACGTTCTGGGACTACAAGCGAAACCGCTGGCTGCGCGATGCGGGCCTGCGGCTCGATCATCTCCTGCTCAGCCCCGCCCTCGCCCCGCGTCTGGCAAGAGCCGGCGTCGACAAGAACATCCGCGGCGAAGACGGCGCGAGCGATCACGCGCCGGCGTGGGTGGTATTGCGGTGACCCTCACCACAAATTCCTGCCGTGTCCTTCTCAGCGTTGCCAATGCCTATCTCGCGCTGGCAAGCCAGCTTGGTCTCCTCGCGTTCGTTGAAAGCCAGGAGAGCGCGAGGATGGCCGGTCGGGATATGCCCTGAAGGCAGCGAACCAGCATCCCAGGGAATAAACAACCTAGAATCTTGGCTCTCGCTCATTGACACATTGATACAACTTGAGGAAGCATCAGGCGTTTCATTCAAGCTTTTTTGGAGAACGCCATATGACTACCATCCACATGGACTCCTCCGTTAGCCAGACTGTCACCCGCGCAGTCATGAACGGAGGAGTTCTGAGCTGCACCAAGGCCAGCGACAAAGACGTTTACTCTCATTCGATATGGGCAACAGAGAGCAATATTCGCCAATTCACGATGCATGAAGGCGACAGTATCGTAATTCCGCCCGGCTCAACCCTCACCGTCTGGATATTCCGAAAACAGCCCGGACAGTCGACCTGGAAGATGGAATTCGAACTCAAAGAGAAAGCCGCCTGAGGCTTTCGCAATCTAGACCGCTCTCGCAAACCGCGAGAGCGGTAAGTCGTCGTGTCGAGAATGAATGTCTTCGTCGAACACGTGCTGCCAAGATCGATGTGGAGCTAGTCGAGCTTCGCCGTCCAGTTTGCCGCGAGCGCCGCCTCGATGCCGCCGCCCAGAACCCAACCGCCACGGTCATCGCGATAGCCGCTCGCGGAGCTAAGCGGAGACGCGGGAATGGGTGATGTCGACATCGACTTGGCCATAGGCAGCGCACCGGTGGTCTCGGGCCGGACCTGCGGCGTAGCCCACGCGCCCGCCTAGGCAAACCAGAGCAACCGCGATTTCGACCCGGGTTGAGAGCCGAGCCTCTTGACCTCCATGCCTTGGTCAGCATATTGGTCTGACCAAGATCAGACCAAGAGACCGGGATGGAGCTCAAGCGGACCGCCGAAGGCGAAAAAGGGTTCGAGAAGGTGTTCGCCTTCTTGCGCGAACGCCTGCTTGCGGGCTCGCTCAAGCCGGGCGACCGCCTGATCTCGGAACGCGAGCTCGCCACCCTGCTCGGTGTCAGCCGGCCGATCGTGCGCGAGGCGCTGCGCGCCCTCACCGTGCTCGGCATCGTCGAGATCCGCGACCGCATCGGCACCGTGGTGACGCGGCCGGACGTCTCGGTGCTGAACGACTTCTTCACCTTCGCGCTGGCCCAGCAGGCCGACATGCTCGACGACGTCATGCAGGCGCGCGTCGCGATCGAATGCCAGGCCATCCGGCTCGCCTGCGAGCGCGCCAACATTGCCGATTTCGAGCGCCTGCAGCGTGCCCTCGCCAAGATCGGCGAGACCATCGACGAAGCCGACGCCGGCGGCATGGCCGATTTCGACTTCCATCGCGCCATCGTGGTCGCCTCGCATTCGGAGACGCTGGCGGTGCTGCACTCTTCGATGGCGGGTCTGCTGACGCATTCGCATCGCAGCCGCCGCGAGCTGGTGCAGGCCTTCCCGTCGATGAAGACCTATCTGATCGAAGACCACCGCCGCATCTTCGAAGCCGTCATCGCGCGCGATCCGGAGCGGGCGGATGCGACGCTGCGCAAGCATTTTGCCATCGGCGACGAATACCGCAGGCGTGCCGTCGTCGGCGACGTCGACAAGACCAGCGCCTCACGCTGATCGCGGCAGGCCATTCCAACAAGAAACCATCAAGAAACGGACTGACAACATGGGACGGAACGGCAACGGCAATGTCGGCTTCATCGGCATCGGCACGATGGGACGGGAGATGGTGCGCAACCTCCTGGTGGCCGGCCACGTGGTCCGCGTTTTCGATCTGAACGAAGCCGCGGTGACGGACAGCGTCAAGGAAGGTGCGATCCGTGCTAAGAACTCCGCCGATGCCGCGCAAGGCGCCGACATCGTCATCACCATGCTGCCCGACACGCCTCACGTCGAGGCGACGATTTACGGCGAGCACGGCCTGCTGAAGTCCCCTCCGCCCGGCAAGCTGATCGTCGACATGAGCACGATCTCGCCGGTTGCCGTCCGCCGTATCCATGCCGATCTGCAAAAGGCCGGCGTCGGCTTCATCGACGCGCCGGTCTCGGGCGGTCCGGTGGGCGCCAAGAACGCCGCGCTCTCGATCATGGCCGGCGGCGATGCCGAAGGCTTTTCCAAAGCCGAGCCGTTCTTCCGTGCGATGGGCACGACGATCACGCATGTCGGCGCATCCGGCGCCGGCCAGAGCGTCAAGCTCTGCAATCAGCTGATCTGCGGCATCAACATCCAGGCGATCTGCGAGGCGCTCGCGCTCGGTCGCGCCTCGGGCGTCGATCTCAATCTGCTGCGCCGGGTGTTGCTCGGCGGCTCGGCGGCCTCGTGGATGCTGGACAAGCTCGGCCCGTCCATGATCGCGGGCGACGTCGGCGCCGGCTTCCGCATCGATCTCATGCTGAAGGACCTCCGCCTCGTGCAGGAGCACGCGCAGGCGCTCAACGTGCCGCTGCCCGGCACCGCGCTCGTCACCAGCCAATATGTCGATGCGCGCGCCCATGGCGAGGGCAGCAACGGCAATCAGGCGCTGTTCCGCGTCTATGACCGCATGACCAACCAGACAACCGGCTGAATCTGACACGATGAGCCTCCAACTCGACTTTCCCGCAGTGCTGGAGCGTTGGCCGAGTTTCCTGGCCGGCGCCGTGCTCACGTTGGAGTTGGCGTTCTTCGCGACCGTGCTCGGCGCCCTGCTCGGCACCCTCGCGGCGGTCGGACGCGGCACGCACAACGCGCTGATCGCGGGCGCCTGCAAGGTCTATGTCGAGACCATCCGCAACACCCCGCTCCTGGTGCAGATCTTCCTGGTCTATTTCGGCCTCGCCAGCCTTGGCCTGAAATACTCCGCCTTCACCGTGGCCGTGGCCGCGCTGACGATCAATGTCGGCGCCTACACCGCCGAGATCATGCGCGCCGGCTTCGAGGCGATCCCGCGCGGACAGATCGAGGCGGCCGAGGGGCTGGCGCTGTCGCGCCTACAGATCTACTGGCACATCATCCTGCTGCCGGCGGTCGAGAAGGTCTATCCCGCACTCACCAGCCAGTTCGTGCTCTTGATGCTGGCCTCCTCGGTCTGCTCGCAGATCTCGGCCGAGGAGCTCACCGCGGTCGCCAACTACATCCAGTCGGACACGTATCGCGCGTTCGAGACCTACATCATCGTCGCGGTGCTCTACGTCATCCTGTCGCTGGTGATGCGTGCCGGCTTCTGGGGTCTCGGCCTCATACTGTTTCCGCGCCGGCGCCGGCTCGGCACGCCATTGTGAGATGACCATGGGCGGACATCTCAACATCAACCATCTGATGTTCCTCGGCCAGGGCGCGCTGTGGACCATTGGACTATCGCTGATCGCGCTGATCGGCGGCGGCATCGTCGGATTCGCGATCGCGCTGGCGCGGATCTCGCCGCTCAAAGCTGTGCGGATCGCCAGCGCCGTCTATGTCCAGCTCATCCAGGGCACGCCGCTGCTCGTCATCCTGTTCCTCGGCTATTTCGGCCTCGCCGCCATCGGCCTCAAGGTCTCGCCGCTCGTCGCTGCCGGCGCCTCGCTGACGCTCTATGTCGCCGCCTATCTCGGCGAGATCTGGCGCGGCTGCATCCAGTCCGTGCCGAAGCCGCAATGGGAGGCCGCCGAGGGCCTGGCGCTGAGCCGGACCCAGCGCATGATGAAGGTGATCCTGCCGCAGGCGATCCGCATCGCGACGCCGCCGACCGTCGGCTTCATGGTGCAGATCATCAAGAACACCTCGCTCGCCTCCGTCGTCGGCTTCGTCGAGCTGATGCGTTCCGGCCAGATCGTCAACAACTCGCTGTTCGAGCCGTTCGCCATCTACGCCATCATCGCCGTTACCTATTTCGCCATGTGCTATCCGCTGTCGCTGTTCAGCCAGAGGCTGGAACGGCGGATGGGGCGTGGCAGGTCCAACCTCGCAACGGCCTGACATGCAGCAGAACCCCTCCTCCGACTCCATCGTGTCGCTCCGCAACGTGCAGAAGAGCTTCGGCCCGCTCCGGGTGCTCGATGGCGTTTCCTTTGCCGTCGAACGCGGCGAGGTGCTGGCGCTGATCGGCCGCTCCGGCTCCGGCAAGAGCACGGCGCTGCGCTGCATCGACCGTTTCGAGAAGGTCGACGGCGGCGAGATCGTCGTCTGCGGACATCGCGTCGACCGTCCCGACGTGAACTTGCGCGCGCTGCGCCAGGACGTCGGCATCGTGTTCCAGAGCTACAACCTGTTTCCGCATCTCACGATCGAGCAGAACATCACGCTCGCGCCCTGCGCGGTGAAGGGCATGGCAAGCTCGCACGCCAAAGACCTCGCGCGAAAAGTGCTGGCGCAGGTCGGGCTCGAGGAGAAGCTGCACGCCTATCCCGAGCAGCTCTCCGGCGGCCAGCAGCAGCGCGCCGCGATCGCCCGCTCGCTGGCGATGCAGCCCAAGGTCATGCTCTTCGACGAGGTCACCTCCGCGCTCGATCCCGAGCTCACGGGCGAGGTGCTGAAGGTGATCGAACAGCTCGCGGCCGACGGCATGACCATGGTGATGGTCACCCACGAGATGGGTTTTGCCAAAGGCATCGCCGACCGGATCGTCTTCATGCATCGCGGCAAGGTCCACGAGACCGGATCCGCCTCGATCCTGACGTCGCCGACCACGCCCGAACTCACGCAATTCGTGGGGACGGGAAACCTCAAATCATAACAGGGAGAGGAGAACCAAGGATGACCAACAAGAGACTTTTGTGGACCGCCGCCGCGTTGTGCGGCCTCATCATGATGGCGGCGACGCCGGCCTCGGCCGACCTGCTCGACGACATCATGAAGGCCAAGAAGATCCGCATCTCGACCGACCTTGCCATCCCGCCCTCGGGCATGATGGATTCCAGCATGAAGCCGACCGGCTCGGACGTCGAAGTCGCGCAGCTGCTCGCCAAGGACTGGGGGCTCGAGCTGGAATTCATCCAGACCACCGGCGCGACCCGCATCCCCAACGTCCTGACCGGCAAGGCCGACATCATCGTCTCGACCCTGTCGGTGACGGCGGAGCGCGCCAAGGTGATCGACTTCACAAAGCGCTACGCGACGCTGCAATCCGATGTCGGCTGCCTGAAATCATCGACCGTGAAGGATTGGGCCGACCTGAAGGACAAGTCGATCGGCGTCTCGCGCGGCACCACGCAGGACACCACCCTGTCCAATATGAAGGACAAGGATCTCAAGATCGCCCGCTATGACGACGACGCCACCATGGTCACGGCGGCCGTGTCCGGCCAGGTCGACTGCGTCGGCTCGTCCGCGACGATCATCAACCAGATCGGCGTCAAGAACCCCACGCGCGTCTTCGAGTCCAGGATTCCGCTGGCGACCTTCGACCTCGCCATCGGCCTGAAGAAGGGCGAGCAGCCTTTGATGGACAAGCTCAACGCCTGGATCACCGAGAACGTCAAAAACGGCAAGCTGAACGCGATCTACAAGAAATTCCACGGGGTCGAGCTGCCGCCCGACATGCGCAGCTGAAACCGAACGGACAACCGTGGCAGCCGCACGCGGCTGTCACGGTCAATGCAAGATCAAGAAGGACATCATATGCGTCTCGTCATCGGATCCGACCACGCCGGCTGGCCGCTCAAGCAGACCGTCATCGACCACATCCGCAAGCTCGGCCACGACATCATCGACGTCGGCTCCTATGACGACAAGCCGGTGGATTTTCCCGACATCGCGCGCGCCGTGGCGCACAAGGTGACGTCGGGCGAAGCCGCGCGCGGCATCATGGTGTGCGGCACCGGCGTCGGCGCCTCGATCGCCGCCAACAAGATGAAGGGCATCCGCGCCGCGGTCTGCCACGACGTCCATTCCGCGCATCAGAGCGTCGAGCATGATGATGTGAATGTCATGTGCATCGGCGCGCAGATCGTCGGCGCCTGGCTCGCCGTGGATCTCGTCTCGTCCTACCTCTCCGCCGAATTCTCCACCGACGAGGATTTCCGCCGCCGCGTCGAGAAGCTGCGCGTCATGGACGAGCAAGGCTGACGTCCCGCCATGATCCTGGTGTTCGGATCGCTCAACGTCGATCTGGTGGCGCAGGTCCCGATCATTCCGGGCCCCGGCCGGACAGTGCTCGCCTCGTCCTACCAGACGCATTTCGGCGGCAAGGGCGCCAACCAGGCCGTCGCCGCCGCGCGGATCGCTGGAGCAGGACGAGTCCGGATGGCAGGCCGTGTCGGCCGGGACCAATTTGGCGACAGCGCGATCGAGAATCTCCGGACGAACGGCATCGACGCGGATCTCGTCATCAGGGCCGACGAGCCGACCGGCTGTGCCTTCATCACGGTCGATCAGTCCGGCGAGAATGCGATCACGGTGGCCAGCGGCGCCAACTTGACTGCCAGCGCCGGTGACCTGCCAGCCGAGCTCTTCAGTCCCGACACGGTGCTCGTGCTCCAGATGGAGGTCCCGTTCACAGAGGCGCTGGAAGCGGCGCGCCGGACGAATTCGGCCTCCGGCACCGTCATCTGGAATCTCGCACCGGTCCCGGAGAAGATGACCCGCGAGACGCTCACGGATCTTCTCGCCGTGACCGACTATCTCCTCGTCAACGAGCACGAGGCGATCGACGCCGCCATGGCCATCGACCTTGGGACGGCCAGCTACGAAACCGCCGCCGCGGATCTCGCCAAGGCCGGCAGTCTCACCTGCATCGTGACTGCCGGTGCGCAAGGCGCGCTGGCCGTGACGGCCGACGGCGCCCGCCTGCGCGCCTCCTCGCGGCGCATCACGCCAGTGGACACGACCGGCGCCGGCGACACCTTCGTCGGCGCGTTTGCGGCCATGCTGAGCGAGGGCGTAGCGCTGCAACGCGCGCTCGCGGTGAGCTGCGAAGCGGCCGCATTGAACTGCCTCAAGGCCGGCGCGCAGACCGGCATGCCGATGCGCAGCGCAATAGGTTCCCTCGCGTAGAACGCATCGCTGGCGTCGCGGCCCGCGGCTAAACTCTCCCGATTCGTGGAGACCGCCTTGGCCTTTCTCTTCGTCCTCAGCGTCGGCCTCATCGCCGGCACCATTTCCGGCATCGTCGGCACCGGCTCGTCGATCATGCTGATGCCGGTGCTGGTCTATGCCTATGGGCCGAAGGAGGCCGTGCCGATCATGGCAGTGGCGTCCGTGATGGCGAATTTTTCCCGAATCTTGGCGTGGTGGCGCGAGGTCGATTGGCGGGCCTGTGCGGCCTATTCGGTCACGGGCATTCCGGCGGCCGCGCTCGGCGCGCGGACATTGCTGGCGCTGCCCTCGCATGCCGTCGATCTCACCATCGGCATCTTCCTGATCGCGATGGTGCCGGTGCGGCACTGGCTGGCGCGGCACGATCTCAAGGCCAATCTCTGGCATCTCGCGATCGGCGGCGCGGTGATCGGCTATCTCACCGGCATCGTGGTCTCGACCGGCCCGCTCAGCGTGCCGCTGTTCCTGTTCTATGGCCTGTCCAAGGGTGCCTTCCTCGCCACCGAAGCGGCCTCATCGCTGGGGCTTTACCTCAGCAAGTCGGTGACATTCGAACGCTTCGGGGCGCTGACCACCGACGTCGCCCTGAAGGGATTGATCGCGGGCTCATCGCTGATGCTTGGGGCATTCGTCGCCAAGCGCTTCGTGCTGCATCTGAGGCCGGAGATGTTTCGGCTGCTGATGGACGGCATCATGCTCGCGGCAGGCTTGACGATGCTGTTCAATGCGTTCTGAGTGCGTCCATCCGGGTAAAGGACACCAGTGCATGAGCACCGTTCTCATGATCACCGCCGCGGGCATCGTCCTCTTCGCAACACAGCCGGCATTCGCCGCGCAACCGTTCGACGGCCTGTGGGCCTCGACGGAAAAGGATTGCCGCGACAGGGAGGTCCCGGACAGCAAGACGATGATCGACCTCGACAACGTCATCAAGGGCAAGCCGGCCCCACTGGTCGACCGGTACGAAAATCACTGCCGCATCGACCGCCAGACGCCGGCCGGCGACCGCCTCGTCCTGTCCGCCACCTGCTTCGAATTCTGGGACGACTACAACAAGGGCGTGAACGGCAGCAAGGTCACGATCAAGCTGGCGCCAGGCGCGAACGGCACGATCAAGATCGACGGGAAGCCATACGTATTGTGCAAGCGCAAGGACGAATTGCCGAAAGCACGGTAGCGTGGAACGCTTGGCGCTCCCATCTCTGATCGTGCTAAGC
This sequence comes from Bradyrhizobium sp. USDA 4354, assembly GCF_054060315.1. NCBI lineage: Bacteria > Pseudomonadati > Pseudomonadota > Alphaproteobacteria > Hyphomicrobiales > Nitrobacteraceae > Bradyrhizobium > Bradyrhizobium sp. USDA 4354. The sequence continues at coordinate 5,973,493 of NZ_JBSSDC010000001.1, forward strand.
ACCCCGAACGCAGCAACGACTCACCTCCATGGCCAAATCCACGCTTTCCTTCGTCTGCCAGAACTGCGGCGCGGCCTACAATCGCTGGCAGGGCAAGTGCGAGTCCTGCGGCGAGTGGAATACGCTTGCGGAAGAAGACACCAGCGGCAGCGTGCCGGTGTCGATCCGCTCCAAGCGCAAGGGCCGGACGTTTGCGCTGGAGAGCCTCGCCGGCAAGAGCCCGGATGCGCCGCGCCTGTCCTCCGGCATGACCGAGCTCGACCGCGTCACCGGCGGCGGCTTCGTCCGCGGCTCGGTGCTGCTGGTCGGCGGCGATCCCGGCATCGGCAAGTCGACGCTGCTGACGCAGGCGACCAGCCTGCTGGCCCGTGGCGGCCACCGCGTCGTCTACATCTCCGGCGAAGAGGCGGTCGCCCAAGTGCGCCTGCGCGCCGAGCGGCTCGGGCTGTCGGACGCACCGGTGCAGCTCGCCGCCGAGACCTCGGTCGAGGACATCGTCTCGACCCTGTCGGAGGGCGCGGTGCCCCGGCTGATCGTGATCGACTCGATCCAGACCATGTGGACCGACACGGTGGAGTCCGCGCCCGGCACGGTGACGCAGGTGCGCGCCTCGGCGCAGGCGCTGATCCGCTTCGCCAAGAAGACGGGGGCAGCCATCATCCTGGTCGGCCACGTCACCAAGGACGGCCAGATCGCAGGTCCCCGCGTGGTCGAGCACATGGTCGACGCGGTGATGTCGTTCGAAGGCGAAGGCTCGCAGCAATTCCGCATCCTCCGTGCCGTCAAGAACCGCTTCGGCCCGACCGACGAGATCGGCGTGTTCGAGATGACGGGCCTTGGCCTGCGCGAGGTTACCAACCCCTCCGAATTGTTCCTGTCCGAGCGCGATCTCGGCACGCCCGGCACCGCGGTCTTTGCCGGCATCGAAGGCACAAGGCCCGTGCTGGTCGAATTGCAGGCATTGGTGGCCCCGACCTCGCTCGGTACCCCGCGCCGGGCCGTGGTCGGCTGGGATCCGAGCCGGCTCTCGATGGTGCTGGCGGTGCTGGAGGCCCATTGCGGGGTCAAGCTGTCCGGCCACGACGTCTACCTGAACGTCGCGGGCGGCCTGCGCATCCACGAGCCGGCGGCTGATCTCGCTGCTGCCGCGGCGCTGGTGTCCTCCCTGGTTAATGCGCAGTTACCGACTGATGCCGTCTATTTCGGCGAGATCTCGCTCTCAGGCGTGGTGCGCCCGGTGGCGCAGACCCCGGCCCGGCTGAAGGAAGCGGCAAAACTGGGCTTCCAGCGCGCCGTGCTGCCCGAATCGGCACGGGGCGAGCCCGGCGGCGATGCCGGATTGTCGCTCAACGCGGTGAACAGCCTGACGACATTGGTGGCCGAGATCGCCGCACGCGGCTCTCGCCGGGGCGAATCGACCCCGCCGGCAGAGAAAAATGCCACACCGGCAAGATTCCGCCGTGGAGAGGGCTAGGCGGAGGTGACGCCGGAGGCCCTCGCCGCTATACAGCCGTCACAAAAGCAGCATGGGATTGCGTAGTTGCGGCCTTGCCGGGAACGCCGTCTGCCCTTCTTTTAGGGCAGCGGCCAAACACCGATTCGCTGAGCGCCTTTGAGAGTACGAGCGGACCAGACCAGCCGATGCCAGTTACACTCCTCGACCTGATCCTGCTCGGTGTGATGCTGATCTCGGGCCTGCTCGCCATGGTCCGCGGCTTCATGCGCGAAATCCTGTCGATCGCGGCCTGGGGCGCGGCGGCGATCGTGACGCTGTACTCGTTCTCGAAGCTGCTGCCGACCGCCAAGACCTATTTCAACAACGACACGGTCGCGAGCGTGGTCGTGGTGGCCGGCGTGTTCGTCGGCACCCTGGTCGTGGTGTCCGTGATCACGGTCCGGATCTCCGACATGATCCTGGATTCGCGGATCGGCGCGCTGGATCGCACCCTCGGCTTTCTGTTTGGGCTGGCTCGCGGGCTTTTGATCGTCGTGGTCGCCTTCCTGTTCTTCACCTGGCTGGTTCCGGACAAGCAGCGCCCGGACTGGGTCACCGGGGCCAAGTCCCGCGTCGTGCTCCAGGGAACCGGCGATTGGCTGATGGCCCTCTTGCCTGACGACCCCGAGAACACCATCTTGAAGAGATTCAAGAAAAACAAACCAGATGATGATCAAGCTGAATCCGAGCAGCAGCCTTCGGGCAGCGGCGACGGATACAGTAAATCGGCTCGTGACGGCATGAAGAAGCTGATCGAGAAACCTGCGGCGCGTTGATAGAGCCCTAAAGAGAGGCGCGGACGAGATGCGACACCCTGACCAGGACGCCCAACTTGATCTCGATCCAAACGCCGGCGAGGGACCGGCCGCGCTGGAGCTTCAGGACGATCTGGAAGGGGATACGCTGCGCGAGGAATGCGGCGTGTTCGGCATCTACGGTCACCCTGATGCGGCCGCCATCACCGCGCTCGGCCTTCACGCCCTGCAGCACCGCGGCCAAGAGGCCGCCGGCATCGTCTCCTACGACGGCAGCCGCTTCCACTCAGAACGCCGCCTCGGCCTCGTCGGCGACACCTTCTCCCGCCGCGAGGTGATCGACCGCCTGCCCGGCAGCGTGGCGGTCGGCCATGTCCGCTATTCCACCACCGGCGCCACCATCCTGCGCAACGTGCAGCCGCTGTTCGCCGAGCTCAATGCCGGCGGCCTTGCGGTCGCGCATAACGGCAATCTCACCAACGGCCTGACGCTGCGCCGCGAGCTCGTGAAGCACGGCGCGATGATGCAGTCGACCACCGACACCGAGGTGATCCTGCACCTGGTTGCACGCTCCAAGCGCGCACGCTTCATCGAGCGCTATATCGACGCGCTGCGCGAGATCGAGGGCGCCTATGCGCTGGTCTCGCTGACCAACAAGAAGCTGGTCGGCGCGCGCGATCCGCGCGGCATCCGTCCCCTCGTGCTCGGCGAGCTCGACGGCTGCCCGATCCTGACCTCGGAGACCTGCGCCCTCGACATCATCGGCGCGCGCTTCGTGCGCGACATCGAGCCGGGCGAAGTCATCGTGTTCGACGAGAACGGCCAGGACATCCACAAGCCGTTCCCGCCGATGGCGCCACGCCCCTGCATTTTCGAATACATCTACTTCGCGCGACCGGATTCCATCGTCCACGGCCGTTCGGTCTACGAGGTGCGCAAGAATTTCGGCGCGCAGCTCGCGCGCGAGAGCCACGTGCCGATCGACGTCGTGGTGCCGGTGCCGGATTCCGGCGTGCCGGCCGCGGTCGGCTACAGCCAGTATTCCGGCGTGCCGTTCGAGCTCGGCATCATCCGCAACCACTATGTCGGCCGCACCTTCATCCAGCCGACGCAGGCGATCCGCGAATCCGGCGTGCGCATGAAGCACTCGGCCAACCGCGCCGCGATCGAGGGCAAGCGCATCATCCTGATCGATGACTCGCTGGTGCGCGGCACCACCTCGAAGAAGATCGTGCGCATGATGCGCGATGCGGGCGCCAAGGAAGTCCATTTCCGCCTCGCTTCGCCGCCGATCCTCTATCCCGATTATTACGGCATCGACCTGCCCGACCGCGGCGGCCTGCTCGCCGCGACGCATTCACTCGAGGAGATGCGCGAGATCATCGGCGCCGACTCGCTCGCCTTCCTGTCGATCGACGGCATGTACCGCGCCATGGGCGAGCCCGGCCGCGACCCCGCCAATCCGAAGTTCTCGGATCACTGCTTCACCGGGGCGTATCCGACCCACCTCACCGACCAGACCCAGACCGAGCCGCAGCCGCGGCAATTGTCGCTGCTGGCCGAGGCGAGCTGACGGCGAAGGCGCCATTCCGGGCGGTCCGGAGGACCGAACAATGGTGCGCAATTGCGCACCTGAGGATCTCGAGATTCTGGGTTCGATGCTTCGCATCGCCCCGGAATGACGGCGTGATCGGGGCTTGTCCCGGCCATCCACGCCTGTAAAACCAGCGCCATGACAAAGCCCCTCGCCAACCGCATCGCTCTCGTCACCGGCGCCTCGCGCGGCATCGGCTATGCCACTGCGATCGCGCTCGCCAAAGCCGGCGCGCATATCGTGGCCACCGCGCGCACGCAAGGTGGGCTGGAAGAGCTCGATGACGAGATCCGGAAAATCGGCGGCAGCGCCACCTTGGTGCCGCTCAATCTCACCGATTCCGACGGCATCGCGCGTCTCGGCGCCGGCCTGCACGAGCGCTACGGCAAGCTCGACATCCTGGTCGGCAATGCCGGCGTGCTCGGCCCTTCCTCACCGATCGGCCATATCGAGCTGAAGACCTTCAACGACGTGATGGCCGTCAACATCTCCGCGAATTTCCAGCTGATCCGCTGCATGGAGCCGCTGCTGAAGCAGTCCGATGCCGGCCGCGCCGTGTTCATCACTTCCGGCGCCGCCAACAAGGCGACCGCCTATGTCAGCCCCTATGCGGCCTCCAAGGCCGCGCTGGAAACGTTGGCGCGCGCCTGGGCGCAGGAGACCGCGAACAGCCCTCTGCGCGTCAACTTGTTCAATCCCGGCCCGGTCCGCACCCGCATGCGCGCCACTCTGATGCCGGGCGAGGATCCGGCGACGCTCGACACGCCCGAGCAGGTCGCCGAATTCATCGTGCCGCTGTGCGCACCCGACTGGACCGAGACCGGCAAGTTCTACGACTACAAGACCCGCACCTTGATGAGCTTCCGCGCGCCGGCCTGATTGACTCGACGTGCATGCCCACGATTGAGGGTAACGCCTATACCGCCGAGGTCGATACCGGAAAGCGCATTCAGAAATTCAAGCTGGCATCGGACGCGCTGAAATAGCGTCTCAACGCATTTTTCCCAAAAGTTAACGGACGGATGACGCTAATGCGCGATGAGATTGCGGCGAATAGCCATCGCGCTTTAGGGTATTATTTGAGCGTGATCTTTTCGGGAAACCGCTTCACACTTTGCGCTAACGCGGCCCTCCGGGTCCGGATCATGCTCTATGACGTAGCGCCATCCGGCTTTAGGTGCATTGCCGCCGGCCGTTGGACGGGCTAGAGCCATCAGCCGGAACAAGAGGCTCCGCAAGAGAGCCGTTCGCATATTTGACAATGGAGGAGACCTTTCATGACGACCACCCTCGCGCGCCGCTCCGCGGCCCTTCTGGCCTGTGCCGCCTTCGGTTTTGCAACATCCGCCTACGCGCAGGACAAAACCGTCAAGATCGGCGTGCTCAACGACATGTCCAGCCTCTATGCCGACATCGGCGGTCCGAACTCGGTCGCGGCGGTGAAAATGGCGGTCGAGGATTCCGGCCTGAAGGCCAAGGGCTGGACCATTGAGGTCCTCTCCGGCGATCACCAGAACAAGCCCGACATCGGCGTCAACATCGCCCGGCAATGGATCGACGCCGAGAAGGTCGATGCCATCGCCGACACGCCGAGCTCAGGCGTTGCGCTCGCGGTGAGCAACCTCGTCAAGGAAAAGAACGCGGTGCTGCTCAATTCGGGCGCGGCCACCGCGGACCTCACCGGCAAGGCCTGCACGCCTAACACGATCTCCTTCACCTACGACACCTACATGCTCGCCAACGGCACCGGCAAGGCGCTGACCAAGGCCGGCGGCGATAGCTGGTTCTTCCTCACCGCGGACTACGCGTTCGGCCATGCGCTCGAGCGCGACACCGGCTCCGTCGTCACGGCGACCGGCGGCAAGGTGCTCGGCGGCGTGAAGCATCCGCTCAACACTGCGGACTTCTCCTCCTTCCTGCTCCAGGCGCAGTCCTCCAAGGCCAAGATCATCGGCCTTGCCAATGCGGGCGGCGACACCACCAACGCCATCAAGCAGGCCGCCGAGTTCGGCATCGTCTCGGGCGGTCAGAAGCTCGCCGCGCTGCTGCTGTTCATCAACGACGTGCACTCGCTCGGCCTGAAGACCGCGCAGGGCCTGACCTTCACCGAGTCCTTCTATTGGGACCTCAACGACCAGACCCGAGAGTGGTCGAAGCGCTTCCAGAAGGTCTCGCCCAAGGGCTCGATGCCCTCGATGACGGTCGCGGGCCTCTATGCCGAGATCCTGCATTACCTGAAGGCGATGGATGCGCTCGGCAGCAATCCGCATGACGGCGCCAAGGTCGTCGCCAAGATGAAGGAGCTGCCGACCGACGATCCGCTGTTCGGCAAGGGCCCGCTGCGCCAGGACGGCCGCCGCCTCATCCCGGCCTATCTGTTCGAGGTGAAGAAGCCCGAGGAGTCGAAGGGGCCGTGGGACTATTACAAGCTGGTTGCCACCATCGCGCCGGAAGACGCGGCCAAGCCGCTCAAGGACAGCGACTGCCCGCTGGTGAAGAAATAAACCAGCCAACGCTTTCGTAGGGTGGGCAAAGGCGCCCAGGCGCCGTGCCCACCTCTCTCCGCGAATTGACCAAGCAGCGGTGGGCACGCTTCGCTTTGCCCACCCTACGAGACCGGCTTAGTCCCACCCAGCGTCCGCACGGCAATCGCCACGCACACCACCATCAGCACCGCTGCGAGCAGGAACGGCGCGCCGGGCAGATGCAGCGGCGCGCTGGCGCCGATGAAATACGAGAACGTCAGGGTGAACAGGAACGGGCCGACGAGCTGCGACACGCTCTGCACGCTTGCGGTCGCGCCCTGCAGCTGGCCCTGCTGATCGGGCGCGACCAGCCGCGTCATCAGCGATTGCGAGGCGGCCCCCGAGATGCCCCACAGCGCCAAAATGGGAATGCCGAGCCAGGATAACGGTCCGGTCGGCGCGGCGCCGAGGACCACGAAGCCGATTGCACCACAGCACAGGCCCAGCAACAGGGCCTTTCGCTCGCCGAGCACGCGCACGATCGGGCCGATGGCGAGCCCCTGCACCACCATGGCGCAGATGCCGACCATCGCAAGCGTCAGCCCGACCGTCTTGGAATCCCAGCCGTAGCGATAGGTCGCATAGAGCACGAAGGTCGAGGGCAGCACGACATGCGCGACCTGCGCGATGAAATTGACGATCGACAGCCCGGCCAGTGCCGCGTTGCTGCGGAGCAGACCCAGGGCGCCCACCGGACTGGCACTCTTCCAGCGGAACGGTGCGCGTCTTTCCGGCGCCAGCGATTCCGGCAGCACCAGCAATCCATACAAAGCATTGGCGAAGCTTAGGGCCGCCGAGGCCCAGAACGGCAGGCGCGGATCGATATCGCCGAGCAGGCCGCCGAGCGCCGGGCCCAAGATGAAGCCGGCGCCGAAGGCCGCGCCGATCCTGCCGAAGATCGCCGCGCGCCGCTCCGGCGGCGTGATGTCGGCGATATAGGCAAAGGCGGTCGAGATGCTGGCCGAGGTGATGCCGGAGATCACGCGGCCGATGAACAGCCACGCAAGCGATGGCGCCAGCGCCATCAAGACGTAGTCGGCCGCGAGCCCGAAATTCGACAGCAGCACCACCGGCCGCCGCCCGAAGCGATCGGACAGCGCGCCGAGGACGGGCGAGAACACGAACTGCATCAAGGCCCAGGCGGTGCCGAACAGGCCGAAGATGCGCGCCGCATGCGCGGTGTCGTTGTCCACGAAGCTCTCGATCAGCTTCGGCAGGATCGGCATGATCACGCCGAGCGCGAGCATGTCGAGCAGGATGGTGACGAAGATGAAGGCCACCGCGCCGCGCCGGACCGGCGCAGCACTTGCCGCTGGCGCCTCGCCGGCCTCGTTGCTCACGACGGCCGCTTGCGCTTGTGGGCGAAGGGATTGGCCTTCTCGCGCAGGGTGATGCGCACCGGCGTGCCCGGCAGCTCGAAGGTCTCGCGCATGGAATTGGTGAGATAGCGCAAGTAGGATTGCGGCACCGCGTCGGCACGCGAGCAGAACAGCACGAAGCTCGGCGGACGCGCCTTGTTCTGGGTGATGTAGTTCAGCTTCAGCCTGCGGCCGGAGACGGCCGGCGGCGGATTCGCCTGGATCGCCTGCTCGAACCAGCGATTGAGCGCGGCCGTCGGCACGCGCCTGTTCCAGACCGCATAGGCGTCCTGGATCGCCTGCATCAGGCGGTCGATGCCCTCACCCATCAGGCCCGAGACGGCGACGATCGGCACGCCCTTGAGCTGCGGCAACCAATGGTCGGCGTCGCGGCGCAGGCCCGAGATCGCGCCGCCGCCCTTGGTCTCCATCAGATCCCATTTGTTGACGGCAAGCACGACCGCCCTTCCCTCGCGCTCGATCAGATCGGCGATGCGCAGATCCTGCTCCTCGAAGCGGTTCTGCGTGTCCATCATCAGCACGACGACTTCGGCAAAGCGCACGGCGCGCAGCGCATCCGCAACCGAGAGCTTTTCCAGCTTCTCCTCGATGCGCGAGCGCCGCCGCAGGCCGGCGGTGTCGAACACGCGAAAATCGCGGCCCTTCCAGTTGATCTCGACCGCGATGGAATCGCGCGTGGTGCCGGCCTCGGGGCTCGTCAGCAGCCGCTCCTCGCCGAGCAGGTGGTTGATCAGCGTCGACTTGCCGGCATTGGGCCGGCCGACGATCGCGACCCGGATCGGGCGCGTCGCGGCTTCTTCCTCGGAGAGCGGCTCGTCGTCCTCGTCCTCATCATCCTCGACGGGCTCCGGCATCAGCTTGGCCAACGCATCATAGAGCTCGCCCATGCCCTCGCCGTGCTCGGCCGAGATCTGGATGGGATCGCCGAGGCCGAGCGCAAAAGCCTCCATCGCGCCGGCATCACCATGCTTGCCCTCACTCTTGTTGGCGATGAGCAGCACCGGCTTGTTGGCCTTGCGCGCGAAATCGGCGAAGGCGCGATCGGTGGGTGTGAGACCAATGCGGGCGTCGATGACGAAGAACAGCGCGTCGGCTTGCGCGATCGCGGTCTCGGTCTGCTCCTGCATGCGCGCGGTCAGCGAGCCCTTGGCGCCCTCGTCGAGGCCGGCGGTGTCGATGATCGTGAACTGGAGGTCGCCGAGCCTGGCCTCACCCTCGCGGCGGTCGCGGGTGACGCCCGGCAGATCATCGACCAGCGCGAGCTTCTGTCCAACCAGGCGGTTGAACAGCGTCGATTTGCCGACATTGGGCCGGCCGATGATGGCGATCGTGAAGGACATCGGTCATTCGTGCGCTGCCAGAGCTGCGCCTGTCAATGCAATGAGGATAATTGTTTGAGCATGATCTTTTCGGAAAACCGCTTCACACTTTTCCGGATCATGCTCTAGCGCGAGAAGCTGCCGCTCGGCAGCGGCGCCGGGAAAGCGCTCTGCGATTGCTGCTGCGTGGTTTGGGCCGGTTGCGCCTGCTGGACGGGCTGATCCGGCGGCGGCGCGGTGGTGCGCCTGCGGACGATCTTGTGCTTGGGCGGCGGAGCGGACGTCGCCGGCGCGGCCTCCGGCTGGGCCTCGCCGTCGATCTCGCCGGCGGGCGCTTCAGCCGGCGCGGCCGCCGTGGCGGCGGGTTGTCGGGACTTCGCCGCCTTGGCCCCCTTCGCCGGCTTGGCCGGTTCCGGCGGGGGCTCCGCAGGCAGGGCCGCGACGGCCGGCGCGTTCGCATCGGGCTGCTGCTGCGCGCCCTTGTACATCTCCCTCGGCACGCCTTGCTCGAGGCCGGGCACGCCCTCGGGGAACACCGGCTTGCGGTCGCCCGGCAGCTTCTTCTTGGTGTCGAGGAAGTCGAGCATGTCGCTTGGATCGAAGCTGGAGCAGCCGCCCAGGACGCCCGTGAAGGCGATCAGGACGGCGGCTGCGATCAAGCGTGGCGTGCGGCGCATATCGTGTCTCGTCTAGGTCAGAGAGCCGTCGTCAGCTCTACTTGCTCAGCTCTTCTTGCTCAGCTCTTGGCGACGGGCGGCAGCAGCGCCTGGAGCGCCTCGGCGCGCGAGCGCAGGCCGGGCGGCGTTTCGCCGTCTCCGTCAATCGCCTCGAGCCATTTGCGGGCTGCGGTCATGTCGTTGTTACGCCAGGCCGACAGCGCCAGCATCTCGCGAGCGGTGTGGCGGAAGGTCGATTTCGGCGCCGCGGAGGCTTCCAGCCGCTGCTGCATGTCCGCGTAGCTGGCGCTGTCGAGCAGCAGGCCGGCGGCACGGATCTTCGCCAGATCCTGCCACTCGCCGCCAACACTGCGATCGGCGGCAATGTCGTCATACATCTTCGCGGCGGCCTTGGGGTCGCGGCTGGCGGCCTCGGCTGCAGCACGCAGCCGCGCCAGGGTGCGATAGCCGGACGGAGCCTTGGCAGCGAGCTCGGTGAAGGCCGCCTCGGCCTCGCCATGCTTGTCCTGCTCGGACAGCTCGACGGCCTTCTCGAAGGCGGCGCCGGCCTCGGCCGCCTTCTTGGCCTCCAGATATTGGTAGCCGCGCCAGCCACCGACAGCGGCCACGACCAGCACCATCAGGGCGATGAAGTAGATCGAATACTTGTCCCACAGCTTCTTGAGCTGTTCGCGACGTACTTCCTCGTTTACTTCGTCAAATAATTCAGACACTTATGCCAATCCCATGCCCGTCCGGATACGCGCGCGGAAGCGTTCGCGTCAGGAATCCCGTCCCCCGTGTGGCGGCGAGGTACCCTAACGATATGGCGGTGGCAAGGCAAAGCGAGCCCGATCAAGGCGTTAACCACCCGGGAAGACCCGGAGAGCCGCCTGCCCGGCTCAGGTTCCGAGGCGCTCCCGCAGCTGCCGCTTCAGCACCTTGCCATTGGCATTGCGTGGCAGCGGCTCTGATGTGATCGCCATGGTTTCGGGGACCTTGTAGTCGGACAGCCGCTCGGCGCACCAGGCGCGCAGGTCCGCGTCGGCAACGGGTGCGCGCGTCACCACCACGGCGTGGACGCGCTCGCCCAGCACCGGGCACGCCTTGGCAATGATCGCGCTCTCGACCACCGCGGGATGGCCGGCCAGCACGGATTCGACCTCGGCCGAATAGATCTTCAGGCCGCCGCGATTGATCATGTCCTTTTGCCGGTCGAACACGCGGACAAACCCCTCGGCGTCGACCGAGCCGAGGTCGCCGGAGTGCCAGAACCCGCCGGTGAAGCTTTCGGCCGTGGCTTTTGGGTTATTCCAATAGCCCTTAATGACGGAGGCACTCTGGATCCAGAGCTCGCCGATCTCGCCGCGCGGCAGCTCGCGCCCGTCCGTCCCCATCGCAATGATGCGCGCGCCGGGACACGGCAGGCCGACGCTGTCGATGTGGCTCTCCGTCAGCTCGCCCGGCATGATGGTCGAGGGCGACGTCGTCTCGGTCGCGCCGTAGCAATTCATCAGCTTAAGGCCGGGAATCTTGGCCTTGAGCTTCTCGATGGTGGCAACCGGCATCGGCGCGCCGCCGAAGCCGCCGATGCGCCAGCTCGACAGATCGTAGCCGTCGAAATCCGGCTGCAGCAGGCAGAGATTGTACATCGCGGGCACCATCACCGTGTAGGTGACGCGCTCGCGCGCGGCGAGCTTGAGGTAATCGGCCGCCTTGAACTCCGGCATGATGATCAGCGCGCCGCCGCAGCGGATCATGGTCGTGATGTTGGCGACGACGCCGGTGACGTGGCCGAGCGGCACCGCCGCGATCGAGCGGTCGGCTTCCGTCAATTGCAGGCAGGACACGAACACCATCGAGGAATGCACGATGTTGCAATGGGCCAGCATCGCGCCCTTCGGCTTGCCCGTAGTGCCCGAGGTGTAGAGGATCATCGCGGTATCCTCTTCGCTCACCTCGACCGGTGCAGGCGCCGGCGCATTGTCGGCGAGCGCGGAGAAGCGAGACCGGGCCGGATCGTCGTCCACGGCGATGCGGTGGATCAGATCGGGCACGTCCTGCGCATCGGGCAGCCGCTCGGCGAGCGATGCCTCGTGGATCAGGATTTTGGCGCCGCAATCGGCGAGCACATAGGCGATCTCCGGCTTTTGCTGGCGCGTGCTGAGCAGCACGGTGACGAGCCCCTCATGCGCGGCGGCGAACAGCAGCAGCGGAAATTCGATGCGGTTGCCGAGCAGGATGGCGACACGGTCGCCGCGCTCAAGGCCGAGCTTGCGAAGGCCCGCCGCGATCCTCGCGGCCTGCTCCATCGCCTGCCGCCAGCTCAGGCGGACATTGCCGCAGATCAACGCTTCGCCATCGGCATTGCGGCCCCGCGCCTCGGCGATCATCGCCCAGAGGCTCGCGGGCCGATCTGAAAATGCCGGCACTACGCGATCGCCGAAGCGCGCCTCGAGCCGCATCGGCGGGATCTGAGATTGCGACCAATCCATCGAAGGGGCCTTGGCTTGTTGCTCTTGTTAGCTTCCGCGCATGGACATCCGGGTTGTGTCTTGTGCTGACCGGCTAGACGCCGACGACAGGGACACCGATCACGACCGGATGGAACGCGAAGGCCAGGGCCATATAGGCAACCACGCCGACCGCGACCGCGATCAAATCGTTGGTGACGCCGCCGACCGGTATCGGCGGCCCGCCGCTGTCGGTGCGATGCTTGAGCGTAATGCGATCATACACCGCCCAGCCCAGGAACGAGCCGAACAGGATGATGGAGCCGAGATCGCCATTGGCGAGCAGATGCGCCGCCGCCCACAGCTTGATGCCGGCCAGCATCGGATGCTTCAGCGTCGCATAGATGCGGCCGCGCAAATATGACGCCACTACCAGGACGACCGCGGGCAGCATAAGCGCGAGCGCGATGTGCTTCATTGCCTTCGGCGGATACCAGACGTCGATCCAGCCGGAGCTGCGATAGTGGGCAAAGCCCCAGATGATCAGCGCCAGCCCCGCCAGCGAGACCAGCGAATAGAGGATCTTGTAAGTCCCCTCGCCCAGCTTCGCGATCGCCTGCGCGCGCGCCTCGCGTTTCGTCGTGAAAATATGGGCTGCGAAGAACAGCACCAGCCCCAGAATCATGACCAGCAGACCCACGACATCCCCTTGCGTAAGACCTTGCTCCATCAGGTATCATCTTGACCCCGCGAAGCGCAATGCATCAGTCCTTCCCGGCCAGCTTTCCGCTTCGCGCTTCGATCCAGTCTCGCCCCATCGAGATGCTCAACTTCACCAGAGGCGCGGTAACGGTGGAGAAGAGCAGCTTGATCAGATACTGACCGACGATTGTCGGCAGGACGACGCCGGTACCGTAGAACGCGATCGACACGAATATGACGGTGTCCAGCAGCTGAGCAAACATCAGGCTGAGCCAGGCCGACAGCACCACGGACCTCCTGCCGAACGCCGTCTGGCGCAGCAGAAGGAAGAACGACAGATCAAAGTGCTGACTGACCATGTAGGCGATCCAGCCACCGATCCAGATTCGAACCGAAGAGCTGACGACGGCTTCGAAATCCTGCTGGTGGTGCCAGCCTGGAGCTGGCGGGAGATAGGCGGCAAACTCGAAATAGGCGGCGGACAAGGCCATGCTGAGCAGGCCCAGATTGATCACCCGCCTGGAATACTCCTTGCCGAACAGCTCGGCGATCGTGTCGATGATGATGAATGTCAGCAGATAGCTGAAGACCGTCGCACTGGCGTCCAGGCCGAAAGGCAGCGCGAACAATTTCGAGCCGGCGATCGTGCTGGTGATCAGCAGTGACGAATGGAGTGTGAGCAAGAATAAGAAATAGCTGGTCCTGGCGTCCATCGAATAACGGCCCCGGGGCAGTATGGCGTTGATAGGTCAAGGCTACGAGCCAAAACCCGGAAAGACAACTTGTTGTTGAATTCGGCGTCTGGCGGAATATGATCCAGACATTGCAGATAAATCGGGCGGTTCATTATGGCCGACAAAATCAGTTTCGATGCCAGAATACTGGATTTTCTTCGAGCCTCCCACGGCCGTTCGCAGGAGGCCATCATCGTGGAATTCCTGCAGACGGCGATCGCGATCAGCCCGGCCGCCGACGCCGGATCGGTCCTGATCGACCATCCCAAAATGAACAGGCTGGTGCTCTTCAACGAGGGCGACTTCCTGTTTCGCGAGGAATTGCTGGATTCTCATGCCCGGGCCAAGTTTCCACCACGCTGGGCTACTTCGGAACCATCGCGGGCAATTGCTTCCGCACGGGTACGCAGACCGTCTTCTCGCGTGCGCAAGGCGGCGAGTTCTACGGCGACAGCCCCATCCAGAACATGGTCTGCTTCCCAATCAAACTGGGACCCAGCCGGAGCCCGTTTGGAGTTGCTTGCTTCCACAATAACATCCCGGAGAAGGCGTTCTCGCCCGAGGACCTGCGCGTCCTGGAGGCCTACACCGATATTCTGGCGCTGGCCCTGCATACGCCGCATCCGGAGCTCCAGCTCGACCGCAACGTCTTCATCGTGCATGGAAGGGACGAAAGAAGCCGGATATCACTGGAATCGATTTTGCGGCAGAACAAGGTCAATCCGAAGGTGCTGCTGCGGGAAGACAAGAATGCAACAACGATCCTGTCAGCGCTCGAGGAGCTGATCCGGACTTGCAAGGCAGGCTTCATCCTAGCGACGCCCGACGACGAGGGACGCCTGGGAAAACCCAACGAGCAACTCGCGGCGCGAGCGCGCGAGAATGTCATCTTCGAGATGGGGATGCTCTTTGCCAAATTCCGCGCGTTCGACCGGGTCGCCATCCTGCTGAAGAAGCCGCTGAGACTGCCATCCGATCTCAACGGGGTCACCTATGAGGAATTCGAAAGGATCGAGGACATCGAAGCCACCGTCGTGCGCAAGTTGGACAGCTGGAAATTGCTGAGCTGACGAGCCTCTCACACGGTGGCCATATCGCTGGGCTAAACTCGACAGCAGGTCAATTCGGGAATTGCCTGTTGTCGACATAGCGGATCGCGATCGGTCGGCCTGCCAGCGCGCCGCCAAGGCCGCTGGTGAACTTCAGCGGCAGACATGCTCTCAACGATGCGTTGATCGCGTTGAGATAGGTCGTGCGGGTGTCGGCGGGAACGCCCGCGGTCGCAAATGTCATGCGCGGCGGGCCGATCAGGCCACCCGATCGGTTGAGGCTGAATCGCACCGACATCTGCATGCCCTCACGCGCATTGTCCGATGGGGGCGACCAACAGCTGCGCAGCTCGGCAAAGAGATCGCCGATCGTGTCGAGATCGTGATCGGGCTTGCGGTATTTGGCACGATCCGCCTCGGACGGCACGCTCTCGATCGTGAGCTGGAGGTTCTGGCCGTAGGGGTAATCGATCTCGGGAATGCAGGGACCGGGCTCGAGCGGGCTGCAATATGATGGCGTGCAGGGCCGGCCGTCGAGCACGCTGCACGGCTCGTGCGAGAACGGGATCGGATTGATCTGCCGGGGCCGCGCGTCGGCGGCGATCGTAGAGATCGTCAGCAGGGTAAGAACGAGAATGCCGCGCCACATGGAGTGAACTCGCAAGGTCACACGAGTTGAAGGTGGCATTGCCTCCAACAACGTCAAGTCTGAGGCCGTTCACGTGCTCGCGTTCAGGCACGCTGTCCTCGCCCGGCTTGCCGTCTTCGCTGAAGCTTCGCCGGCCGAGTAGTTTCGGGGCCCGGCGTAGCTTTGCGGAACCGAGACCGGGCGACCCAGTACTCCGAGACGGTAGTGATTGAATCGATGGGCTGCGGCGTACTGGATTCCCGCCTTCGCGGGGAATGACAGCTGAGGGTGTGACTGCAAAGCGGGCAGAACGCCCGCCGCCTACCCCTTCTTCTTGACGTCCTTGACGTTGGTGAACTCGATGCCCTCGGCGCGCTCCCTGGTGTAGCCGAGGTAGAACTCGTTCCTGGCGAGATACACGGGATCGCCGTCGACATCGTCCGCAATGCTGGAGGTATTCGCGACGATGAAGGTGTCGAGCTTCCTGCGATCCTCGGAAGAGACCCAGCGCGCCAGCTGGAATTCGCTGACCTCGAACTCGACCGGCAGCGAATATTCCGCCTCGAGCCGCGCCTTGAGCACGTCGAGCTGGAGCGCGCCGACCACGCCGACCAGCGCCGGCGCGCCGTCGCGCGGGCGGAACACCTGCACCACGCCCTCTTCCGACATCTGCTGCAGCGCTTCCTTCAGCTTCTTCGCCTTCATTGCGTCGGTCAGACGGACGCGGCGGACGATTTCCGGCGCAAAGCTCGGCACGCCGACGAAGTTGAAATCCTCGCCCTCGGTCAGCGTATCGCCGATGCGCAGCGTGCCGTGATTGGGAATGCCGACAACGTCGCCGGCAAAGGCTTCGTCCGCCACCGAACGGTCCTGCGCGAAGAAGAATTGCGGGCTCGACAGCGGCATGCTCTTGCCGGTGCGCACCAGCTTCGCCTTCATGCCGCGGCTGAGCTTGCCCGAGCAGAGCCGCGCGAAGGCGATGCGGTCGCGGTGGTTCGGATCCATGTTGGCCTGGATCTTGAACACGAAGGCGCTCATGCGGGGATCGGTGGCCTCGACCTTGCGCTGGTCGCTGTCCTGCGCGCGCGGCTCGGGCGCGAACTTGCCGAGGCCTTCCAGGAGGTCGCCGACGCCGAAATTACGCAGCGCGCTGCCGAAATAGACCGGCGTCAGATGGCCTTCGCGGAACGCTTCGAGCTCGAACGGCTTCGACGCCTCGGTGACGAGCTCGAGCTCGTCCTTCACGGCGGAGACGTCGAGATTGGCGTTGAGCTTGGCCAGTTCCTCGATCGCGATCTGCTGCGCCGCGCCGGTCTTGGCGCCGCCGCCTTCGAGCAGGCGGACGCCGCCATTGACGACGTCATAGGTGCCGAGGAAGTCGCGGCCGCGGCCGACCGGCCAGGTCATCGGCGTGGTGTCGAGCGCCAGCGTCTTCTCGATCTCGTCGAGCAGCTCGAACACGTCGCGGCTCTCGCGGTCCATCTTGTTGATGAAGGTGATGATCGGGATGTCGCGGAGGCGACACACTTCGAACAGCTTTCGGGTGCGCGCCTCGATGCCCTTGGCGGCGTCGATCACCATCACGGCGGAATCGACCGCGGTGAGCGTGCGGTAGGTGTCTTCCGAAAAGTCCTCGTGGCCCGGCGTGTCCAGCAAGTTGAAGACGAGGCCTTCGAACTCGAAGGTCATGACCGAGGTCACGACCGAGATGCCGCGCTCGCGCTCGATCTTCATCCAGTCCGAGCGGGTGTTGCGCCGCTCGCCCTTGGCCTTGACCTGGCCGGCGAGATTGATGGCCCCGCCGAACAGCAGCAGCTTTTCGGTCAGCGTGGTCTTGCCGGCGTCGGGGTGGGAGATGATCGCAAAGGTCCGCCGCCGCGCCACTTCAGCGGCAAGCGGGGAACGGGCCGGCGATTCGGCTGTGGTGGCGGCGATTTCGGACATGGCGGGAGCGTGTGGCAGGGAAAGCGGGCCTGATCAAGCCTCATTTGGTGATTGCGGAGCCCGTCGGCCAGCCCCATATCGGCGCTTGGTCATATCAGTCTTGGGGAGGACGGCCTCCCCATCCATCAGCACATCAGCCGCGGGGACGACCCTGCCTGGAATGGAGGGTCGTCGTGGCCTGGAGCATCCTGTTTGTCGCCGGTCTTCTCGAGATCACCTGGGCGATCGGCCTGAAGTACACCGACGGCTTTACCAAGCTTGTTCCGTCCGTCATCACGCTGGCGGCCATGGCCGGCAGCGTCATCCTGCTCGGATTTGCGCTCAAATCACTTCCCGTCGGTACCGCCTATGCGGTCTGGACCGGCATCGGCGCGGTCGGCACTGCGACGCTCGGCATCTTCCTGTTCGGCGAGCCGGCAACGGCCTTCCGTCTCGCCAGCATCGCCCTGATCGTCGCCGGGATTGCCGGGCTTAAGCTCGTTACCTGACGACCTGGACCACCCACCAGGTCAGCGCCGCGACGATGGCGGAGGCCGGGATCGTGATCACCCAGGCATAGACGATCGAGCTGGCGACGTTCCAGCGGACTGCCGAAACGCGGCGGGCGGCGCCGACGCCGACGATGGCACCGGTGATGGTGTGGGTGGTCGAGACGGGAACCCCGAGATAGGTCGCCATGAACAGGGTCGCGGCGCCCCCCGTCTCGGCGCAAAAGCCCTGCATCGGCGTTAATTTCGTGATGCGCAGGCCCATGGTGCGGACGATGCGCCAGCCACCCATCAGCGTGCCCAGCGCCATCGCCGCCTGGCAGGACAGCACCACCCAGAACGGCACCGAGAAGTCGCTGCCGAGATGGCCTTGCGAATACAGCAGCACCGCGATGATGCCCATGGTCTTCTGCGCATCGTTGCCGCCATGGCCGAGCGAGTAGAGCGAGGCGGAGGCGAATTGCAGGATGCGGAAGGCACGATCGACCGCGAACGGCGTCGAGCGCACCGAGGCCCAGGACACGATCGCCACCAGCATCATTGCGAGCAGGAAGCCGACCAGCGGCGACAGCACGATCGCCAGCACCGTCTTGGACAGGCCGCTCCACACCGCGGCCGAGATCCCCGCCTTGGCCATGCCGCCGCCGATGAGCCCGCCGATCAGCGCGTGCGAAGACGAGGACGGGATGCCGAGCGCCCAAGTCACGAGGTTCCAGACGATGGCGCCGACGAGCGCCGCGAAGATCACCTGGGCATCGACGACGGCGGGATCGATGATCCCGGTGCCGATGGTCTGGGCGACGTGGAGACCGAACACCATGAAGGCGATGAAATTGAAGAATGCGGCCCAAAACACCGCGAATTGCGGCCGCAGCACGCGGGTCGAGACGATGGTCGCGATCGAATTGGCGGCGTCATGCAGGCCGTTCAGGAAATCGAACAGCAGCGCGACGGCGATCAGTCCGACCAGGACGGGAAGACCCAACGCAGCATCCACGGCGCGCCCTGCCCTACACTTGCTCGATGACGATGCTGTTGATCTCGTTCGCCACATCGTCGAAGCGATCGGCCACCTTTTCGAGATGGTCGTAGATCTCGACGCCGACGATGAAATCCATCGCGTTGCCGTCGCGATGCTTCAGGAACAATTCCTTCAGGCCGATGTCGTGGAGATCGTCGACACGTCCCTCCAGCTTGCCGAGCTCCTCCGTGATGGCGGTCAGCATGGCGACGTTCGGGCCGATCGATTGCATCAGCGGCAGCGCACGCCCGACCAGATTGGCACATTCGATCAGGAGCCCGCCGATCTCGCGCATGGGAGGCTCGAAGGCGCGAACTTCGAACAGCATGACGGCCTTGGCCGTCTGCTGCATCTGGTCGATGGCATCGTCCATCGACGTGATCAGGTTCTTGATGTCGCCTCGGTCGAACGGGGTGATGAAGGTGCGGCGCACCGCCGTCAGCACCTCACGGGTGATGTTGTCGGCGTCGTTCTCGAACTGGTTGACGCGCTGGCAATAGACCGGCGTCTCCTCGCCCCCATTGAGCATGCCCTGGAGCGCGATCGCCCCCTGGATCACCGTCTGGGCATGCCGGTCGAACAGGTCGAAGAACCGTTCTTCCTTCGGCAGGAACGCACGAAACCATCGCATCATGGGGGTAGGCTACCGGTTGGAAATGGCCAGGCCCGAGGGGCCGTCACAAAACCGTCATAGACCATTTTCGATCCGCGCGCGTGTCATCTCACGCCCGCGGAGCCGGATCATCCACCGCTTTCACGCAGCAAGCAAACTGATTTAAAATCAACTGCTTAGAGCGATCGTCGCAAGTAATGCGCGATTTCGCCGATGACGCCACGGCGGAAGGTGAGCACGCAGATCACGAAGATCGCGCCCTGGATCACCGTCACCCACTGGCCGAAGCTCGCCAGATATTGCTGCATGGCGATGATCACGAAGGCGCCGACCACGGGGCCGAAAATGGTGCCGAGACCGCCGACCAGCGTCATCAGCACGACTTCGCCCGACATCGTCCAGTGCACGTCGGTGAGCGAGGCGTTCTGCGCCACGAACACTTTCAGTGCACCGGCAAAGCCGGCGAGCGTCCCCGACAGGACGAACGCCAGGAACTTGTACTGGTCGGTGCGGTAGCCGAGCGAGATCGCGCGCGGCTCGTTCTCGCGGATCGACTTCAGAACCTCGCCGAACGGCGAGTTGATGATACGGAAGATCAAGAGGAAGCCGGCGAGGAAGCCGACCAGCACGACGTAGTACAGAACCGTCGGCTTGGAGAGGTCGAGGACACCGAACATGTGTCCCTGCGGAATGCCCTGGATGCCGTCTTCACCATGGGTGAACGGTGCCTGCAGGTAGATGAAGTACAGGAGCTGCGACAGCGCCAGGGTGATCATCGAGAAATAGATGCCCTGGCGGCGGATCGAGATGTATCCGGTGACGATCGACAGGACGAACGCCGCGGCGACGCCGACGAGGATACCGAGCTCCGGCGGCAGTCCCCACACTTTCAGCGCATGCGCGCTGCAATAGCCGGCGGTGCCCAAGAACATCGCGTGGCCGAACGACAGCAATCCGCCGTAACCAATCAGCAAATTGAAGGCGCAGGCGAGCAGCGCAAAGCACAGGGCCTGCATCACGAAGAACGGATAGACTCCCGTAAATGGGACCGCCGCGAGCAGCAGCGCCATCACCACGAACACGGTCATCTCGTCGCGCATCGCCCGCGGGGTCGCAGGCAGCGTGTCGTCCGTCAGGGTTGTCATCTCAGGCCGCCCTTCCCGTCAATCCCGTTGGCTTCACCAGGAGCACCAGCACCATCAGCACGAACACGACGGTGTTGGAGGCCTCGGGGTAGAAATATTTGGTCAGCCCCTCGATCACGCCGAGCGCGAAGCCGGTGATGATGGAGCCCATGATCGAACCCATGCCGCCGATCACGACGACCGCGAACACGACGATGATGAGGTCGGCGCCCATCAGCGGCCGCACCTGGTTGATCGGCGCCGAGAGCACGCCTGCGAGCGCGGCAAGTCCGACACCGAGGCCGTAGGTCAGCGTGATCATGCGCGGCACGTTGATGCCGAACGCGCGCACCAGCGTCGGATTTTCCGTGGCGGCGCGCAGGTAAGCGCCGAGTTGCGTCTTCTCGATCAGGAACCAGGTGGCAAGACACACCACCAGCGAGAACACGACGACCCAGCCGCGATAGACGGGTAAGAACATGAAGCCGAGATTCATGCCGCCCCTGAGCTGATCCGGAATGGCGTAAGGCAGGCCCGAGGAGCCGAAGTAGTTCTGGAACAGGCCCTGCACGATCAGCGCGATGCCGAAGGTCAGCAGCAAACCATAGAGATGGTCGAGCCCCGTCAGCCACTGCAGCATGGTCCGTTCCAGGATCATGCCGAAGATACCGACGATGATGGGGGCCAGCAGCAAGGCCCACCAGTAGTTGATGCCGCCGAGGTTCAGCAGGAAATAGGCGACGAAGGCGCCCATCATGTACAGTGCGCCATGGGCGAAATTGATGATGTTGAGCATGCCGAAGATCACGGCAAGCCCGAGACTGAGCAGCGCGTAGAACGAGCCGTTGATCAGTCCCACCAGTAGCTGAGCGTATAGAGCCTGCATCGATCGATCTCGTACCCAGTCCCGTTTTGTTGACGACGGTGCCCGCCAGCGGACGCTGTCGGTACTACTTCTTCACCAGCGGACAGGCGCTTTCCGAGAGCGGCCTGAAAGCCTGGTCTGCGGCCGTCGTGCCGATCAGCTTGTAGTAATCCCACGGTCCCTTGGATTCCTCGGGCTTCTTGACCTCGAACAGATAGGCGGGATGGAGCTTGCGGCCGTCCGCGCGAATCGTACCCTTGCCGAACAGTGGATCGTCCGCCGGAATTTCCTTCATCTTCGCGACAACCTTGGCGCCATCGTGCGGATTGCCACCCAACGCTTCCAGCGTCTTGAAATAATGGATCAGGCCCGAATAGACGCCGGCCTGCACCATCGAAGGCATCGCCTTGTTCTTCATCTTTTCGGAGAAACGCTTGGAGAAGGCCCGGGTGCCGTCGTTCAAATCCCAATAGAAGGTTTCCGTGAAGTTCAGCCCCTGCGCTACCTTCAATCCGAGCGCATGGACGTCGGTGATGAACAGCAGAAGCCCGGCGAGCTTCTGGCCGCCCGCGACGATGCCGAATTCCGCCGCCTGCTTGATCGTATTGGTGGTATCGCCACCGGCGTTCGCCATACCGACGATCTTGGCTTTCGACGCCTGCGCCTGCAGCAGGAACGAGGAGAAGTCAGCCGTGTTGAGCGGATGCTTGACGCTGCCAATCACCTTGCCGCCTGATTTGACCACGACCGCGGCGGTGTCGCGCTCGAGCGCGTGACCAAAGGCGTAGTCGGCGGTCAGAAAGTACCAGCTGTCGCCGCCGGCCTTCACCAGCGCCTGTCCCGTGCTGTTGGCCAGCATGTAGGTATCGTAGACCCAGTGGATCGTGTTCGGAGAACATTGCGCGTTGGTCAGATCGGACGTCGCCGCCCCCGTGTCGATCAGAATCGAATTCTTTTCCTTGACGACATTGTTGACCGCCAGCGCGACGCCGGAGTTCAGCACGTCCATGAAGACGTCGACCTTCTCGACATCGATCCACTGCCGCGCGATCGTGGTGCCGATGTCGGGCTTGTTCTGATGGTCGGCTGAGATGAGGTCGATCTTCCAACCCTTGGCTGCAAGCCCGGAATCCTCGATCGCCATCTGCGCGGCCAGCGTCGAGCCAGCACCTCCAAGATCGGCATAGAGCCCGGAGTTATCGGTGAGCACGCCGATCTTGATGGTCTTGTCCTGCGCCATTGCGGCGCTTGTCGCGGAAAGCGCCAGCGCGGTGCCGAGTAGAAACGAAGCGATCGACCGGGTGTTCATGAAACTTCCCTCTCTGGATATTATCGATGGTCTCAACTTCTTTGGCGGTTCTAGACGCCTAGATAGGTGTGGAGCTTGTCCATGTTGGCGGCAAGCTCCGAATTGGAGAATCCGTCAATGATCTTGCCGTGCTCGACCACGTAATAGCGGTCGGCGACCGTGGATGCGAAGCGGAAGTTCTGCTCGACCAGGAGGATCGTAAAGCCCTCCTTCTTGAGCCGCGCGATGGTATGACCGATCTGCTGGATGATGACGGGCGCAAGGCCTTCGGTCGGCTCGTCCAGCATCAGGAAGCTCGCGCCGGTGCGCAGGATGCGTGCGATCGCGAGCATCTGCTGCTCGCCGCCGGAAAGTTTCGTGCCCTGGCTGTTGAGCCGTTCCTTCAGGTTCGGAAACAGATCGAAGATCTGATCGAGCGGCAGCCCGCCTTCGCGCACGACCGGCGGCAGCATCAAATTCTCGCGGACGTCGAGGCTGGAGAATATCCCCCGCTCTTCCGGGCAGAACGCGATGCCCATCCGCGCGATCCTGTCGGAGGTGGCGCGAATGATCTCCTGGTTGTTGAACTTTACCGAACCGGTACGCTTGCCGATGATGCCCATGATCGACTTCAGCGTGGTGGTCTTGCCGGCGCCGTTACGCCCGAGCAGGGTGACGACCTCGCCCGCGTTCACGTCGAAGTTGATCCCGTGCAGGATGTGAGACTCGCCGTACCAGGCTTCCAGGTTGCGAACCTGGAGGATGTTTCCGCCGCCCGCAGCCTTTGCCGGAGCCTCGGCGATCGCAATGTCAGGCATGACCGGCTCCCAGATAAGCTTCCTTGACGCGCTCGTCCTTGGTGAGCTCGGAGTAGTGGCCCTGCGCAAGCACCTGCCCGCGCGTCAGCACGGTGATGATGTCGGAGAGGTTGGCCACGACGCTCAGATTATGCTCGACCATCAGGATGGTGTATTTCGCGGAGATGCGTTTGATCAGCGCAGCGATCTTGTCGATGTCCTCGTGGCCCATGCCGGCCATCGGCTCGTCCAGCAGCATCATCTCCGGATCGAGCGCGAGCGTGGTTGCGATCTCCAGTGCGCGCTTGCGCCCGTAGGGCATCTCGACTGCGGGCGTGCCCGCAAACTCGCTGAGGCCGACATCGTTGAGCAACTCGCGCGCGCGATCGTTGAAGCGGTTGAGCACCGACTTGGAGCGCCAGAAGTCGAACGAAGAGCCATGCTGGCGCTGGAGCGCGACACGGACGTTTTCCAGCGCAGTGAGATGCGGAAACACCGCCGAAATCTGGAACGAACGCACAAGACCCATGCGGGCCACGTCCGCCGGCGCCATCGCCGTGATGTCCTGCCCCTTGTACAGGATTTTCCCGGCTGACGGTTTGAGGAACTTGGTCAAAAGATTGAAGCAGGTCGTCTTGCCGGCCCCGTTCGGGCCGATCAACGCGTGAATGCTCCCACGGCGAACCTTGAGCGTAACGTCGCGGACGGCGAAGAAGCCCGAGAACTCCTTGGTCAAGCCTTCCGTTTCGAGAATGAACTCATCGGCCAAACAGATTTCCCCCTGCCCGCGCAAGGCGCGTGGCTGTCCTTGTTGCTTCGGCTGTCCGGAGGACTTGCAGCCCACCCGGAGCGCCGCCTCCGGGCGCGGAATATGCCGGAGGTGACGGGGGTTAGGCAAGGCGGAAAGCTGAGCAGATCAGGCCTCCGGCTGGGATACAAATGCTCCCTTAGTCGGAGATGTTTCGATGTCGTGCCTGCCCGGCCTCCCGGTTCGCAAGGCACCGGCCATCAAGCCGTCGTTAACGGTCTTTCGCCTCCCGCGCCAGCCTTCATAGAAAATTTTCCCGCAAGCGGGATCATGCGCGGGTCTTCACGTGCGGAGAATATTGTTTTGGATTTTGCAAGCGCGGCTCCCTCCGTCGTCAAGTCGATCCGGCAACGCGATCTCCTGAACACGTGGCTGCGACTTTATGCGCGCCAGCAGGTCGCACCCGCGATCTGGGAGTATCAGCCTGCGCGGCTCGAGGAGGAGCTGTCGGATCTCATCTACTATACAGTGGAGTTTTCGACGCCGACGCCGCGCCTCATCATCCAGAGCGAAGGCACGCGCATCTCGCGTGCCTATGGACATACCGGCAAGGGCGTTCCGCTCGATGACTATGTCGGACCGCGGCTCGCTCCGTTCGTGATGCCGATCTATCATGAATGCGTCGCGCGCGGGCTGCCCGTCTACAGCGTGGCCGACGTCGAGGACATCTACGGACGCATCGTCGCCTATGAACGGCTGCTGCTGCCCTTCCAGACCGACGGCAAAGTCTGTCACGTCATCGCCTCGGTCAAGACGTTCTGCGAGGACGGCGGCTTCGAGATCAAGAACCTGATGCGCGGAAATGACGCGCTGCCGCGTCTAAAGATGCGTGCGGTGATCGATCGCGAGCTGTTTCATCGCGCCCCCGGCCGCATTGCGCCCGCCGAGGCGGTCGAGTTCTCCGACCAGCCGGGTCCCGGCATCGCCACCGAGACCATCGAGCTGAACTAGCCGTCAGCGCGCCTTGCCACCGACCTCCTTGGCATAAATATCCGGCTTGAAGCCGACCAGTAGCTTGCTTCCGATTTCCAGCACCGGCCGCTTGATCATCGATGGTTGCGCTAGCATCAATGCCAACGCCTTCTTCTCACTCAAGCCTTCCTTGTCCGAATCGGGGAGCTTCCTGAAGGTCGTCCCGGCGCGATTGAGCAGCGTCTCCCAGCCGACCTTGTCGCTCCACTGCTTGAGCCGGTCCTTCTCCACACCCGCCGCCTTGTAGTCGTGAAACTCGTAAGCCACGCCATGGGCATCGAGCCAGGCGCGGGCTTTCTTCATGGTGTCGCAGTTCTTGATGCCGTAGATGATGTTGGGCAAGACGTTCCTCGCGCATGGCGTATCGTGACGTGCGTGGCGTTGTACGAAACTCCGGTTCGCGCGACAATATTGCGGACGACGCCAACTCTCCGAACGGACATCCCATGCACGTCACCCACGATCCCGCAGCTGCCGCCTCACCGACCATCGACTTCAACAGCTTCCTCGCGGTCGATGTCCGTGTCGGCACCATCGTCGAAGCCAAGCCGTTTCCGGAGGCGCGCAAGCCGGCCTGGCGGCTGTGGATCGATTTCGGCCCCGCCATCGGCGTGCGCAAGAGCTCGGCCCAGATCACTGAAAATCACCCACTGGATACCCTCGTGGGACAGCAGGTCGCTGCTGTCGTCAATTTCCCACCGCGCCAGATCGGCCCAGTCGTCTCCGAGGTGCTGACGCTCGGCTTCCCCGATGCGAACGGCAAGGTCGTGCTGGTGCAGCCGAGCAAGCCCGTGCCGAACGGCGGGCGGCTGTTCTAGCCTCACGGCCGCTTCGGAATGTTCAGCCCGCGCTGGACCGCCGGACGCGCCAGCCCGCGTTCGAGCCAGTTGCCGACCGCCTTGAACTGACTGAACTCAACGAGATCGCCGGCGCCGTAGAAGCCGATGAGGTTGCGGACCCAGCCGAGCATGGAGATGTCGGCGATGGTGTAGTCGTCATCCATGAACCATTGCCGGCCGGAAAGATGCGCCTCCATCACGCCGAGCAGGCGCCTGGACTCATTGACGTAGCGTTCGAGCGGCCGCTTGTCCTCGAAATCCCTGCCGGCAAATTTGTGGAAGAAGCCGACCTGGCCGAACATCGGTCCGACGCCGCCCATCTGGAAGTGCAGCCACTGAAGCGTCTGGTAGCGCCGCGAAGCATCCTGCGGCAGCAGCTTGCCAGTCTTCTCCGCGAGATATTGCAGGATCGCTCCGGACTCGAACAGCGGCAGAGGCCTGCCGCCGGGGCCGTTGGGATCGAGGATCGCGGGGATCTTGCCGTTCGGATTGAGCGAGAGGAATTCCGGTGTCTTTTGATCGTCCTTGCCGAAATCGACGAGATGAACTTCGTAAGGAAGCCCGATCTCCTCCAGCATGATCGAGACCTTGATGCCGTTCGGCGTCGGCAAGGAATAGAGCTGAAGCAGTTCGGGATGGTTCGCCGGCCAACGCTTGGTGATGGGAAAGGCGGATAGATCGGGCATCGGGACCTTTGATGCATGAACTGAGGCGCGCCCAATCTAGGCAAGACGCCGTGCGGCGCAAGTCACTATTCGTCCCGGCGAACTCGCGCTCATCGCGGCAACGTTGCCATCGCCACGATCGGAGCCATTGCATCATGTTGCTGTCGGTGCTCGATGAACCGTTGACCCGTGATCAATAGCAGGGCCGTAAAGGCGACCGCGAGCATCGCAGTCGCCAATTGGCAGACGTCGTACATGGTGTTTTGTCCCTCAGCAGCCTTTGGCGTAAACGTCGGGTCAAGGACCATGTTCCTCGCCGGCTTGAGAATACTACCACTTTTTCCCGATCATCGAGGCAAGGCAATCGCGCTGTTCCGACCGCCAGCGCAGGGACCATTGAGCCTTCTAGGCGTTATCGCCGGATGAGCATCGAGAAGCGTGCCCTGCTCGACCATGCCGAGCGATGTCGCCGCGTCGCCGGCGAACTCGCTCACAGCGAAGCCGCGCGGCGATTGCAGTCAATGGCCGAGGAGTACGAAGAGAGAGCGGCAAGACTGGACGACGCAAGACTGGACGACGACGGCGTTCACCTGAATCAGAGCCATGCTCATCGCAGCCACTCGGGAGATGGAGGCGATCGCGAGAGCTAACGAGGCCTCAATAGTTGATCTCCATTCTCAGCCCCCGCGGATCGATCTTGTCGTCGCCGACACGTTGCGTGCTGTCGCGCGCCGCAACTGCGCAGGCGCAGGCATCGATGAGATCGTCACGGCCGATGCCAGTGCGATAGCGTTGCGTCAGCCATGTCTCGATCTTGGCGAAGCCCCGATCTTTCAGCAGAGTAATGCGGCGCGCTCGACCACGCGGCGACGTCTTCGGCTCAAGCCGAACTCGTCCGGCCAGATTCCAGAAGATCAATTCAGGATGGGCCTCGCCGATCGTCGCCTGCCGCGCCCGCGTCATGGCATCGTCGACCTCCTTGAGCTTATCTCTGATATTCCAGAGCTGCGCCGACACACCCTTGCCCTTGCCTTCGTGCTCCCAGTAATGGCGATTGGCCGCGGCCATGTCGGAAAACATCCAGAGATCGCGGCGCGCACCGAGAAACACGGCGGGTCCGATCAGTTCGCGCGCACGCAGATCGCACGCGCGATAGCCGCTCGGATCCAGTCCGATCGGCATGTCGATCATCGCACGCACGTGGGGAATTGCCAGCAAGCGCGCGAGATCCGGTGAATAGTCGAAGCCGTGATCGCCGCGGTCGTCGATCCAGGCTGCGACCCAGCCGAAGCGAAATCCATCGAGGCCCAAATAGATTTTACAAGTCATGCGTCCGTCAATTTCAGTTTCGGCGCGCGTCTCGCTTGACATCCGCAAGTTGCGGGCGTATGTCCCGCGCCCCCGCAAGCACTTCCGTTTGCGACAGACACCATGAACCGAGCGATGTCGTACCGCTACGAAAGAATTGTCCGCACGCCGAATAGCCCCAAACTATTCGATAGCGCATGCCCGGCTCATGGGAGCGATCTTGCCTGACCGCAAGATCGACAGTCCGCTTCTCACGGACCCTCCCGAGCCTGCCGCTCCGGAGGGTTTTTTGTTGCCCGCCGCGCGGCCCGTTCGAACATCCCGGCACAGGCCGGAACGGGAGACCCGGATCCCGGGGCTCGCGCTCGAGAGGCGCGTGCCCAAGCGCGCGGGGCCTGCCGGAGGGAACGAGGCGATGAGCCGGACACCGATGGCAGAGCGAACCCAGAGGGTTCGCAAGATGCGGCGCGTCGACAGCGCCGCGATAGAATTATCTTAAGTTCGGTTTGCCGCCACGATCGCGGCTCAACCGACGCTGGTGGTGAGGATATCGAATACTTCGCACGATGGAAGAGCGGGCTCGAATTCCGCCTTTGACCTGCGCGCTCTGCGCTGCAGTCAGCGGTGGAAGGACACTTGGTTGCCATCCCAACAAGGCGATATCGCCTGTTCCCCAGCGTACCCATCAACGGCCGGTGTGAAAGCGCCGGCCTGGCGGTGGTGAAGATGTCTGTTACTTCATGGTAAAGGCGCGAAAAGCGCCGAGCAGGTTCGACTCCTGCGCGCCGAAAGGCGGATTGCCTGACACGGGCAGCAACAGCATCGTCCGTTCCCCGCCAACCCCCATCACGGTCCGTGGTGAAGATTTCTGTTACTTCGCCTGCAACGCGAGAGGTCGCGGGTTCGAATCCCGCCCGGTGTTCCATGCACCGGTAGCTCAGAGGATAGAGCGCTTTCCGGCGAGCTTCGGCTCGTCGGGTCACAGAATCGCCTGTTCCCGGATCGTGTCCCCTTAGCCACCGCCGGTGGTGAAGAGCGCTGTTACTTCGAATCGCAATGTCGAAGGTTCGACTCCTTCCGGATGAAAGTCCGTAGCTCAGCGGTAGAGCATGTGACTTGCTCGCAAGGGCAGTACAGCCTCGCTTGTTCCCCGGCACCGTTTCCATTCCACCACCACACCAGAGGAGGCCGTCATGGTCAGGCTCAACAAGATCCCTCGTGCCTTCACGCGGGAGGGTGCGCGCGCAATGCGCTCCACGCCCGAGATGGAGCTGAAGCGGGCGCTGATGAACTGCCTCCTGTGGGAGGACCAGTTCTACGAGGACGGCGTCTCCATCGCCGACCGCATCAAGGCGCTGGTGCCCAAGGTCGCGCCGGAGCGCGTCGCGCAGCTCGCGATCGAGGCGCGCGAGGTGATGAAGCTGCGGCATGCGCCGCTGCTGGTCATCCGCGAGATGGCGCGGAACGAGAAGCACCGCGCCCTCGTCGCGGACACGCTCGCTCAGGTGATCCAGCGTCCCGACGAGATGACGGAGCTGCTGGCGATCTACTGGGCCGATGCGCTTGGGCCGATGCAGCAGCGCAAGCGTCAGCCGGTCTCGGCGCAGGTCAAGAAGGGCCTTGCCCGCGCCCTGACCAAGTTCGACGCTTATCAGCTCGCCAAGTGGGACCGGGACGGCGCGGTGCGGATCAGGGACGTTCTGTTCCTGGTCCACGCCAAGCCGAAGGACGCCGAGCAGGAGAAGCTGTGGAAGCAGCTCGTCGACGGCGAGCTCGCCTCCCCCGATACCTGGGAGGTCTCGCTCTCGGCCGGCAAGAACAAGCGTGAGACCTTCGAGCGGTTGATCGCCGGGAAGAAGCTCGGCGGCCTGGCGCTCTTGCGCAATCTGCGACTGATGCAGAATGCGCAGGTGCCGCGCGAGACCATCGCAGGCGCGATCGAGGCGATGCGGACGGATCGTATCCTCCCCTATCGCTTCATCACGGCGGCGCGCTATGCGCCGGACTTCGAGCCCGAGCTCGAGGCTGCGATGCTCAAGTCGGTCAAGGACCATGTCCGGCTCCCGGGCCGTACCCGGCTCCTGATCGACGTGTCGGGCTCGATGTTCACGACCCTCTCCGCGCAGTCGGAAATGACGCGTGCGGAGGCGGCGTGTGGCCTTGCCATCCTCGCCCGCGAGATCTGCGACGAGGTCGAGATCTTCACCTTCTCCGATGAGGTGGTGAAGGTCCCTCCCCGCCGCGGCTTCGCGCTGCGGGATGCGGTCATCAACTCGCAGGCGCATAGCGGAACCTGGCTCGGCAAGGCGGTGGCGGAGATCGACCGCAAGGGCGACCGCCTCATCGTCTTCACCGACGAGCAGAGCCACGACGTCGTGCCCGAGCCCAAGGCGCGCGGCACCATGGTGAACGTGGCCTCGTATCAGCACGGTGTCGGCCACGGTGCCTGGACCCGCGTCAACGGCTTCTCGGAGGCCGTGGTCGCGTGGATCGCGGCGTCGGAGACGGCGTTGAACTGATGCGCAACGACGACGGCCCCGAGCGCCGACATCGCGCCCGGGGCCAGCGAAATCTCTGAAATGGTCCGCGCGCACCTCCTATGATGCGCGCTGGACGTGAAGCAGGACACACGACCATGCGACGACCCGATCCCTACATGGAACGCGCCCGCGAGCTCTGCCTCGCCGCCGGTGTCGATCCCGACTCGCGCGTCGGCGAAGGACGCGGCCAGCCGGCCTGGTGCCTGTACAAGGATGCTGCGCGCAAGGAGCATCTTGCCCGCGAGGCCATTGCGACCGCGAGCTTGATCGCCGAATTCCGAACGCAGGACGCCCGCTTCCAGAATGCGCCGCTGAAGGTCTTCGGCTCACACGAGGAGGCGACGATTGCGCAGATGCGCAACTGCATGGCGGTCGGCAACGTCGTATCAGGCGTGATCTGCGCCGACGGCCATCTCGGCTACGCCCAGCCGGTCGGCGGGGTCATCGCCTATGAGAAGCAGATCAGCATCTCCGGCGTCGGCTTCGACATCGGCTGCGGCAACATGGCGGCAAAGCTCGACACCCGCTTCGACGACATTGCGGAGATCGCACCCACGATCATCCGCGACGTCGCCAAGGTGATCTCGTTCGGCGTCGGCCGCACCAACGCAGAACGGGCCGAGCACGAGCTGTTCGACGACGGCGATGCCTGGCGCGAGAGCGACATGGAAGATTACCGCAAAAAGGCGGTGAGCCAGCTCGGCACGGTCGGGTCGGGCAACCACTATGTCGACCTCATGCGCGACGAGGATGGCTTTGTCTGGATCGGCGTCCACTTCGGAAGCCGCGGTCTCGGCCACACCTCCGCGACGCGCTACCTCAAGGCCGCCGGCGGCAAGGACGGCATGAACGTCCCGCCCGCCGTGGTCGACGAAGATTCCGAGCTCGGCCGCCGCTACATCGCGGCGATGCAGCTCGCCGGGCGTTATGCTTATGCGGGCCGCGAGTGGGTCGTCGAGCGCGTCCGCCAGATCATCGGCGGTAGCGTGACCGAGACCGTGCACAACCACCACAACTATGCCTGGCGTGAGACCCACGACGGCAAGGATTTGTGGGTGGTGCGCAAGGGCGCGACGCCGGCGTTTCCCGGCCAGAAGGGATTCGTCGGCGGCTCGATGGGCGACGACGCCGTCATTCTCGAGGGCGTCGACAGTCCGGAAGCCAAGGCCTCGCTCTACTCGACCGTGCACGGCGCCGGCCGCCTGTTCGGACGAAGGGAAGCAAAGCGCCGCTTCTCGCGTGCGGAGATGGACCGCTGGCTCAACGAGCGCGGCGTCACCTTGATCGGTGCCGACCTCGACGAGAGCCCGATGGCCTATCGCCGCCTGCCGGAGGTGCTTGCCCAGCACGCCGGCACCGTGCGGGTGCTGCACACGCTGCGGCCGTTCGCCGTCGCCATGGCCGGCGAAGGCGAGTTCGACCCGTGGAAGGACTGACGCGAATTGCAGGCGGGAGGCCAAGCCTCTCGCCTGCATCCTCTGCTTCCCTCATCTCGTCAGATATTCGCGCATCAATGCGCGGGCGCGATGCAGCCGTGCCTTCACGGTCTGCCTGGTCGCGCCGAGCGCGGCGGCAATCTCATCGATCGTCATCTCCTTGACGTCGCGCATCAGCGCGACATCGCGATAGTGCGGCGGCAGCGCCTCGAACGCCGCGGCCACGTCGAGCCGCAGATCGGCCTCGGGGCGCAGCAGCAGCGCGGCTTCCGCCTCGCTCTCATCGCCAGCCGGCACAAGGCCGGCCCGGCGCGCCAGCCGCAGGCAT
Organism: Bradyrhizobium sp. USDA 4354; assembly: GCF_054060315.1. Lineage (NCBI taxonomy): Bacteria > Pseudomonadati > Pseudomonadota > Alphaproteobacteria > Hyphomicrobiales > Nitrobacteraceae > Bradyrhizobium > Bradyrhizobium sp. USDA 4354. Next base: position 6,005,818 of record NZ_JBSSDC010000001.1, read on the forward strand.
TCGCGGCGGACCACGCGGAACAGCCATGCCGAAAATGCCAGCAGCGAGCGGATCGTGCCAACATGACGGAACAGGATCCACAGCGCTTCCTGCGTCGCATCCTCGACATCCGCCGAGCTGCGGCAGGTCGCGCGCGCGTAACGGCGGATATCCGGCTGCGCCGTCTCGAGCAGGCGCGCGATCGCTTGGGGATCGCCGAGCCGCGCGGCCTCGAACAGGCTCGGCGAGATCGCAGCCGCGCTCACGACACGTCCCCTCGCCCGATCCCGGCCATCGCGCACATCGGGCAATAGCCCACGACCCCCGTGAACGCGAAGCCGGCACCGCCGAGCGCGACCAGCCATGCCGTCGCGCCGGCCAGATAAACGAATGCCGCGCCCGCCACCGCCGCGCCCAGGGCGATCCGCGCCGCCTGGTGCAGGCCGCCGATATTCTTCCTGTAAAATGCCATCGCATCCTCCGAAATGAGCCGAGGCTGAATACCTCGACCATCAAGAGGGCGCGCTGGCCGAAAAGGATTCGCGGGCGCGTGCAATTTTTTTGGCGGTCAGCCCCCGACGGCCTGGTAGGCCAGGCGCTTGAACTCGAAGAAGAACGGATTCCAGAAGCCCATGTAGCGCTGGGCCATTAACACACCCGCGGTATTGGCCTCGGGGCAGATCCACCAGTGGGTGCCGGCGAGCCCGCCCCACTGGAATTCGCCGGTGGAGTTCGGCGGATCGAACGGCGTGGGCGCGAAGGTCACGGCGCCGCCGAGACCAAAGCCCTTGCCGGGGATCGGACCGAGATTGGCAAAACGGATGGTCTGGCCTGCGGGGAGCTGGTTCGTCATCATCTGCCGCAGCGTCTCCGGCTTCAGCAGCGCGTCTGACCCCGGCAACAATGCGCGCACCAGCGCGAGCATGTCCGGCAAGGTCGAGACCAGACCGCCGCCGCCCGAGAGCCGCGGGAACGGCCGCCGGTAGGCTTGCGGAAACGGCAGATTGTCGGCGCGCGTCATGCCCGGCTTCATGGGATCAAGCACGTCGGCGCCATTATAGAGCGCGACCAGCCTGCCCTGCTGCGCTTCCGGCACCGAGAAGCCGGTATCGGTCATGCCGAGCGGATCGAAGATGCGCGCTTTGAGGAAGCCGTCGAGCTGCTGGCCGGAGACAACCTCGACGATCCGGCCGAGCACGTCGGTCGCCACCGAATATTCCCAGGCCGTACCAGGATGATAGGACAGCGGGAGATCGGCGAGCTTGTCGATCATGTCGGCGAGCGATGTCAGCGGATTGAGGACGCGCGCCTCGTTGTAAGCCTTGAACAACACCGTGCCGGGATCGAAGATGCCGTAGCTGAGACCGGATGTGTGGGTCAGAAGCTGCCGGATCGTGATCTGGCCTTTTGCGGGCTCAACATCCGCCAAGCTCGTCGCCCCCTGCTTCAGCACCTTGCGATTGCCGAGCTGCGGCAGGAATTTCTCGATCGTATCATCGAGCCCGATCCGGCCTTCCTCGACCAGCAGCATGATCGCGCAGGTGACGAAGATCTTGGTGTTGGAAAACGCGCGGAAAATATGGTCGGGCCGAAGCGTCGTGTTCGCCTCGCGGTCGGCCAAGCCGACGCATTGCTGGTCGACCACCTCGCGCCCCCGCAGCACCGCCCCAGGACGCACCGGGAATGATCTGCTGATCGACGTAGCGCTGCATCGCCGTCCGCGCGGCGGAAAAATCTGTCGTTCTGGCGTCCATGTGTTTCCCCCAATTCTGGTTGGGATGGATATAACGAGATTTCCCAGGATATGAAGCCTACCGTGCAGCTCATCCCTGCTTCATGAGCGCGGTGACGTACAGGCGACGACGGATTTTCATTCCCTGCCGCTGGTACAGCGCAATCGCAGACGTGTTGTTCGAAAAGACGTGCAGGAACGGAATTTCGCCGCGCGCTTCGATCCGGCGCGCGACCGCCGCGAGCAGCGCCTGTGCATAGCCGCGCCCGCGATAGTCCGGATGCACGCAGACGGCCGTCATCTCGACGAAATTTCCCGGCTTCATCCGCTCTCCCGTCATCGCCACCAATTCGCCGCCGGCTCGGATGCCGAGGAAAGTGCCGAGCTCATGGGTACGCAGCGCGAATGGACCGGGCTTGGTCAGCTCCGTCAGCGCCATCATGGCGGGAACGTCGGCAGCACCCAATGTGACGATCTCGGCATCACGAAGCGGACTGTCTGCCGGTGAGCCGATCATCTGCTCACCAGTCTCGGCGAGCACCACGTTGAAGCCGGCGGGAACTTGGACCGGCTCTGGCGTGAACAGCGCAGCGACCTGAGTGCCGGACAGCAGCTCACCGAGCGCTGCAAAGCTTGCCGCGGACATGTCGACCATGTCGGCGAAGGGCGTCATATCCACGGGATAGCGCAGCGCTTGCGGGCCGCCCTCCGCCAGGTGCTTCTGGCTTGTCGTCAGCGCACTCCAGATCGGGCGATCCAGCAGCGCCTCATCGCTGTCGGACACCGGCCTAGTCCTTCTCGAAGCTGACGATGACGGCGGCATTGGCGATGAGGATGGGGTCGTTGGCGACTTCAGTGGCCGAGGGGATCTCCAACCCGCCCTTGACCGCAGTCACGGTCACGGTGCCGTAAGGCAGCTCCTTGGCGACGGCTTCCTTGTCCACTGCCTCGGGGTTGGGCACTCCGATCGTGACATCGACGAACATGTCGTTCGCAGTCTTGCCGATCATCCGGAAGAAGCCGAGGCTCGAATGCCTGATCGCATCCGACACCGCGCGCTTTGCCGCCTTGGTGGCATCCCTGCCGTGAACGTCGACGCCCATGCCCATCTCGGTGACACAACGAACGCGAGTCATTTCATAATCCTGTGGCTGGTTTGATGGTTGCGAGTGTCGGCGATCAGGGAGCGTGACACAAGTGCGGTCGCCGCTCTCATGTCCCGGACGCGCTGCAACGCTCTTGGCGTTGCGGCGCAGAGCCGGGACCCAGCAGGCCACATTGTGCGCTGATGCATGGGCCCCGGCTCTGCAGCGCACCGCCGAAGGGGCGCTGCGCTGCGTCCGGGGCACGAGACTATCGCTTTCACGCCTTCGCCTTCTCGTGCGCCCGCAGCTCGTCCACGAGCACCCGGACGTTCTCCGAATAATCGATCGGGATGGAGACCAAGTGCACCCCGCCCTCCTTGAAGGCGGCATCGAGCGTCGGGCCGAACCTGTCGATGCTCTCGATCCGATGCCCCTTGGCACCATAGGCCTTCGCGTAACGAACGAAATCCGGATTGCCAAAGGTCATGCCGTAATCGGCGAAATGATCGACGGCCTGCTTCCAGCGGATCATGCCGTAGGCGTTGTCCTCCAGCACCAGCACGACCAGATTGAGCTTGAGGCGGACCGCCGTCTCCATCTCCTGGCTGTTCATCATGAAGCCGCCGTCGCCGGCGACCGCGAGCACCCGGCGGTCGGGATAGAGCATGGCCGCCATCATCGCGGACGGCAGTCCGGCGCCCATGGTCGCCAGCGCATTGTCGAGCAGAAGCGTGTTGGCAACGCGGGTGCGATAATTGCGCGCGAACCAGATCTTGTACATGCCATTGTCGAGCGCGACGATGCCGTTCTCGGGGATCACCTGACGGATGTCGTGCACGATGCGCTGCGGCGTCGGCGGCCAGCGCGCCTCGGTGGCACGGTCGGCGATGTGCTTCAGGATCTCTTCGCGCAGCGGCAGCAGCGCCGCCGCCTGCGGCAGCTTGCCTTCGAGCCGGTCCGCCAGCAGCTCCAGGCTGGGGCCGACGTCGCCGACGACCTCGGCATCGGGGAAATAGACCTGCTCGACGCTCGCCGGCGTGTAGCTGACATGAATGACTTTCGGGCCCGAGGGACCCATGATGAAAGGCGGCTTCTCGACGGGGTCGTGACCGATGGCGACGATCAAATCGGCAGCGTCGATCGCGTCGTGAACGTAATCGCGCTCCGAGAGCGCCGCAGTGCCCATGTAGAGGTTGGTGCCGCCGGGCACGGTGCCCTTCCCCATCTGCGTCGTGAAGAAGGGAATGCCGGTCCGCCGCACGAAGCTTGCGATGCCGTGCGTCGACCGCGGCCGGCTGGTCGCCGCGCCCATCATCACCAGCGGGTGCTTTGCGGCCATGATCATCTCGGCGGCACGGTCGAGCGCGGCGCGATGAGCGACCGGGATTTCGATCGGATGGACGGGGATCACCGGGACATCAGGCACCTCGTCACCCGCGATGTCCTCGGGGAGCTCGAGATGCACCGGCCCGGGACGCTCCTCCATCGCCGCGCGGAACGCATCGCGCACCACGGTCGGAATGCTGGAGGCGCTGACGATCTGCCGCGACAGTTTTGTGAGCGGCTTCATGGTCGCGACCACGTCCACGATCTGGAAGCGGGCCTGCCGGCTGCTCATGATCGGCTTCTGGCCGGTGATCAGGATCATCGGCATCGCACCGAGATGCGCATAGGCGGCGCCGGTAGACAGGTTGAGGGCACCGGGGCCGAGCGTCGAGAGACAAACTCCGGGCTTGCCGGTCAGCCGCCCGTGCGTTGCGGCCATGAAGGCGGCGGCCTGCTCGTGCCGGGTCAGGATCAGCTCGATCCTGGAGGCGCGCAGCGATTCGACCAGATCGAGATTCTCTTCGCCGGGAATACCGAAGATGCGGTCGACACCCTCGTTCTCCAGGGCCGCGACAAACAGGTCCGATCCCTTGAGCTTGCGTTGCTGGCCGCCCATGTCGCCTCCGCTTGTTGTCGACCCAAACTCCCGAGCGGGCGCATGGTAGGGGCTCGCGGCAAGGGAACAACTCACAATGACGCGCGCGGCCGCAGCTCGATCTACGCTCGGGCGATTGACACGCCACGATCTCTGACTAAAGTCAGACATCATGCTCGATCCCGCCTCCCGCGTCCGCCGCTTCAACCGCGCCGTCACCTCTGCCGTCGGCGCACTCGATACTTCGTTTCTCGGGCGCGGCCGGCCGCTCGGCGCGGCGCGCGTGCTCAATGCGATCGGGCACGGGCACTCGGACGTGGCGGAGATCCGCGACTATCTCGGGCTCGATTCTGGGTTGATGAGCCGGCTGCTCCGCAGCCTCGAGGACGAAGGGCTGATCGAGACCGCCGCGCGTGAAGACGATGCGCGCCGGCGCATGGCAAAGCTCACGCGGGCGGGCCGGCGCGAGTTCGCGGCCTACGAGGCGCTGTCGAACGCGCAGGCCGAAGGCTTCCTCGCGCAGCATTCGCAACGCGAGGCGTTGCTGGCGGCGATGGACTTGATCGCTTCCGCGCTGACGCGCGAGCGCGTCGCGCTGGAGGAGATGGATCCGCGCTGCGAGGAAGCGCGCTACTGCCTCGGCGAGTACTATGCCGAGCTCGGCCGCCGCTTCAGCCAGGGCTTTGACGTCTCGCTGTCGCGCGACCCCGACGCCAAGGACATGCGCCGGCCGCGCGGCACCTTCATCGTGGCGATGTCCGACACGCTGCCGATCGGCTGCGTCGGCTTGAAGGGAACCGATCACGGCTACGCCGAGATCAAGCGGCTGTGGGTCGCGCCCGCTGCACGCGGGTTGCGGCTCGGCCGGCGGCTGATGGATGCGGCCGAGAGCGCTGCGCGCGCGCTCGGCATCCCGCTGCTGCGGCTCGACACCAACAGCGCGCTGCCCGAAGCCGGTCAGCTCTATCGCAGCACGGGCTGGCGCGAGATCCCGCGCTTCAACGATGATCCCTATCCGGACCTCTTCTTCGAGAAGCGCCTCTGAGCTGGACCGGTTCGCGATGCTCGTGCGTTATGGTCGAGGCCGAAGGGAGCTTCGCCATGACAAAAGACGACCTCACCGACCTCTACCGCGACTACATCGCCTGCCTGAACCGGCGGGATTGGCCGGCACTCGGACAATTCGTGCATGATGAGGTCGCCCACAACGCGCGGCTCCTTGGGCTTGCGGGCTATCGCGCAATGCTGGAACGGGATGTTCGGGAGATCCCCGATCTGCAATTCCACATCGAGATTCTGATCTCCGACCCTCCCCGCATCGCCGCCCGACTGAAGTTTGACTGCGCGCCGGTCGGGACATTCCTCGGTCTTGCCGTCAATGGGAAGCGCGTGTCCTTCTGCGAAAACGTGTTCTACGAATTTCAGGACGGCAAGATCCGGCAGGTCTGGTCGGTGATCGACAAGGCCGCGATCGAGGCGCAGCTCTGACGCCGCGCCTCGATCTCGAGTTCACGCCGCCGCCGGCGCCACCTCGCCTTGCGGCTTTGCGAAGGGGCGGAACGTCATCGCCATCAGGAAGGCACCTAAACCCATTGCCCACGAGGCGATGTAGAGCCAGGCGTAGCTGGAGAAGGCGTCGTAGATCAGGCCGCCGGCGAGCGGGCCGGTTGCCATGCCGAGGCTGCCGGCCATCGCCGTGCCGCCGATCACCGTGCCCATCATCTTGAGCGGGAAGTTCTCGCGGATGAGAACGGCGTAGAGCGGCATGGTGCCGGCGTAGATGAAGCCGAAGATCGCGCCGACCGCATAGAACGTCGTGAGCTGATGCGCAAAGACATAGGCGAGCGCGCCGAACGCCTGCAGCAGGAGGCCCGAGACCAGCACGCGCTTGGCGCCGAAGCGGTCGCCCATCAGGCCGAAGGCGATGCGCCCCGCCGAGGCCGGCAAACCCCTCGATGCTGTAGATCGTCACCGCCGCGACCAGCGGGATGCCGCAGCTCACGGCATAGCTGACGGTGTGAATGATCGGGCCGGAATGGGTCGCGCAGCAGAAGAAGTTGGTGGCAAGCAAGATGAGGAATTGCGGCGAGCGCAGCGCCTCGCCCATCGACATCTCGTTTTGTCCGGCGGCCTCGCCCGCCGGCACGGCCACGGCCTGCGCGAGCGCCGGCGGACGGCGGACCAGGAAGGACGCCGGGATCATGATGGCAGCGACCACCAGCGCGATGATCTGCATCGAGGTGCGCCAGTCGTGGCCGGAGACGAGCCAGGCCGCCAGCGGCGACATCGTCATCGGCGCCATGCCCATGCCGGCGGAGACCAGCGACACCGCGAGGCCGCGATTTGTGTCGAACCAGCCGGTCACGGTCGCCATCATCGGCGCGAAGATCGCCGCGCAGGCGGCGCCGACGAGGAGGCCGAACACCACCTGGAACACGATCAGCGAGGTCGCCTGACTCGCCGCGAACAGGCTGAGCGCCAGCACGGTCGATCCCGTCAGCACCACCGGCAGCGGCCCGAACCTGTCTGACGCTGTGCCCCAGGCCATGCTGGTGAAGGCCATCGCCAGAAAGCCGATCGTCATCGCGCTGGAAATGCCGGTCACCGACCAGCCGGTGTCCTTTGCGATCGGCTGCAGGAACACCGGCAGCGAAAACATGCCGCCGATCGCGACACAGCCAAGCACGCCGCCGGCCGCGACGACCACCCAGCGATAGTTGGAAGAAGTCATTTCGGTCTCCCGTCAGGTCTGTCTCGCGTGGAAGACGAATGGGAGCGGCGCCGGCCGACAGCGGTCACGTCATTTTTTGCCGCACGCTTTTGTGACCTGGCAACAAAAACTCGAAAACAACCCCATGCACAGTAGCCGGCCCCTGCGGGATCAATGACTTACGAGGACGGTCATTTGCGATGTCAGGGGCGCGATTTTGACCTGTCGGGCAAAACACCGGCATAATGGCATCATCCCCCATTCGAGACGATCGCTGGGCCACGCATCCTGCGCGGTTCGATGCTCAGATCTCGCCAAGACCACGCACGAGATTGGGCGTCGACCACGTTGCCACGCCGGTTCCGGCGAAGTCGCGGTCGGTGGTCCAAACATCGCCATCGACGCTCCACGCGAGCGCGAGCACGTGGGCATCGCGCACCGATCCATTGCGGCTCGGCACGGCATCGCGAAGGGTCTCCTCGCACCGGGCCATGATCGGCTCCAACGACGCAACGGGAACGATCGTCAACAGCTCGGCGAGCTCATCGAGCATATCGAGCAGTTCGGGCCGCTGCATGCCGAGCGCGATGCGCCGGCGTGCCTCCTGGACGACACGGTCCGTCGTCACGAAGACCACCTTCTCCGCGGCGGCCAAAAGCGCCCCGGAACTTCGGCCGCGAACAGCGGCGACCAGAATGGCCGCATCGATGACGATTGTTGCCGACGGTGGTCTCACGTCTTCCGCTTGCGCGTCAGGGCTTTCACCGCAGCAATCGACCAATCGACCGGATCGACCTCGCCGAATTCGGCCAGCGCGGCATCGTCCGCGGCCGCGTCGCGTCCCTTGGCCAGCCGCTCCGCGCGCGCCAGCACGGCAGCCAACCGCTCCGGATCGGTTGCCTTGAGCGGGATGAGCAGCCCGACCGTTCGCTCACCCGATTTCACCGCCGTCGGGCCCGGCAATGCACCGATGGCTTCACCGGAAATCTTCTGTAGATCGCGGATGCTGATATGAGCCATGATGCTGACTTACATACGCCATTATGTAACAGATGGCAAGATGCTTCGCGAACGCGCTTGCCTCGGCAACCGACGATTGGAGTCCCCACATGCCAAAGATCGACGTCGCCACCGTGCCGGCCCGCAAGGGCTCCGGCTATCCGGCGCCCTTCAATGCGCCTTGCGCCGAGCGCATTCGCAAGCGGCTCGGCGATGCCGGAGGCCTGTCGGATTTCGGGGTCAACCTGATGCGCCTGCCGCCGGGCGGCTGGTCGAGCCAGCGGCACTGGCATTCGCACGAGGACGAGTTCGTCTACATCCTCGAAGGCGAGGTGACGCTGATCGAGGACGGCGGCGAAACCGTGCTGCGCGCGGGCGACTGCGCAGCTTTTCCCAAGGCGAGCGGCAACGGCCATCACATGATCAGCAAGTCGGATGCGACGGCAGTCTATCTCGAGGTCGGCTCGCGCTCGCAAGCCGACCTCATCACCTGCTCCGACATCGACATGATGAGCCCGGCCTCCGACGGCCGTTTCCTGCACAAGGACGGCACGCCGTATCCGGACTGACATAGCCGCTCAGCCTCACATGGCCGCACTACGGCGCCAGCTGCCGACGGTGAGCCAGACCGCCGAGACCAGGAAGTAGATCGCGCCGACCGCGGCATAGCCTGCGACATTCGCAATCGACGGCACCGCGGGCATTGTGGCCTGGAAGATGAAGAATCCGCCGGCCAGAGCCGACTGGCCACCGCTGAGCACCATGGCCCATTGCGCGCCGAAACGCTTCCAGCGCCGCACTGCCGTGCCGAGCTGGAGCAATCCGGACAGGATCGCCCAGGCCCCGAAAATTCCGAGCACCCAGTTCATGCTGACCTGCAAGGCCAGGATGACCGCGATGGTGGTCGCCAGGCTGACCAGCACGTTCAGGCCCTGCGTGCGGTTCTGGTTCAAGCCACCGCTGCTGAGCGCGTCGAGATAATTGGCCGCGGCGTCCCAGGCCGGATAGACGACGAGCAACGTCGCTGCGATCACCGCGGACGACGGCGCGATCGCGAAGGCCGCAATGACCCAGGCAACGGAGAACGCGGCACGCAACAAATAGTATTGTTTCAGCCATTGCGCCTGGTCGGCCGTGTTCGCAGCCATCTCACGATCTCTCATTGTCTTCTCCTTACCTACTAGTTGGTAGCTTTCATGCGCAGCGGAAACGTCGAACCGGCATAGCCGGTGTCGACCTCGTCAGTGCCTGGTGGAAAGCCGGTCCAGCAGCGGCCGGGTGATGGTCCCGAACATTTTGGGATCGCCATAAGCGCGTGCCGACAGCATTGCGCCGTGAACGGTCGCCATGAATCCCTCCGCTTCGACCCGCGCCGTGCTGACGAGGTGGAGCCGCCCTTGCCGCTTGCCGCGCTCCATCACCGAAGCCAGCCAGGACGCCAGGGAGCGGAAGTGCGCGCGGACCTCGAGCGCAACCTCCTCAGCCAGGATCGGAAGTTCGCTGGCAAGCAGCGCGCAGACGCAGAAGGGAGCCGTCGCGTCCTTGATGCACGCCTCCCAATACGCAACGTAGCTTTTGAGCTGCTCGGCGGGGTCAGCGACATTGCGTTCGAGCGCCGACAGCCCCGCCTGGGCCTCCTCGCGATAGCGCGCCACGAGCGTGCGCACCAGGTCGACCTTGCTGGCGAAATGGTGGTGGATGCTCGGCTTGCGGATGCCGACGACATCGGCGATGTCGGCGTAGCTGAAGCCATTGTAGCCGCCGGCGATGATCAGCGATCGGGCGCAGGCAAGAATGTCGTCGGCGGTCGAGGAAACGGTGCTCATGGCGCCTAGCTACCTTCCAGTAGGTAGGATGGTCAAGCGGGAATGCTTCAATGATCCGTGAGTGAGTGGTAGGAGCCTGCATGACTATTCGCCCGATCGTGCGCTATCCCGACCGCCGGCTCGCGCTGCCGGCCCGCCCCGTCACCGCGTTCGACGATTCCTTGCGCGACCTCGCGAACGACCTGCTGGAGACCATGCGCGCCGCGCCCGGCATCGGCATCACCGCGCCGCATATCGGCGTGCCCTTGCGCATCGTGGTGCTGGAGCTCGACGCCAAGGACGGCGCGCGGACTTACGTCAATCCAGAGATCACATGGGCCTCGCCCGAGATGATCATGCATCGCGAAGGCAGCGTCTCGATGCCCGGGGTCAACGACGAGGTGCAGCGCCATGCGCGGGTGCGGATCAGCTACCAGGACGTCGAGGGCATTGTGCAAAGCGAGGAATCGGACGGCTTGCGCGCCGTCTGCCATCAGCACGAGATCGACCAGCTCGACGGGATGTTCTGGATCCAGCGATTGTCGCGGCTGAAGCGGGAGCGGCTGGTGAAGAAGTTCGAGAAGATGTCGCGGAATTCGTAGGGTGGATTAGCGAAGCGTAATCCACCATCTGAGCACGACAAAACGAGGGAGATGGTGGATTAGGCCGCCCGTCGCGCTTCGCGCAGCGGTCTGCTAATCCACCCTACGCATCTCATCCATGCACTCACGCCCTCTTCCCGCTCCGCTTGACGATCGGCGCATTGCGACGCTCTCGTTTGCCGCGCGCGATCTCGGTGGCCAGCGCGTCCAGCTTCGGCTCCCAGAAATTCCTGAACTGGCCGATCCACGTATCGACCGCGCGAAGCCCGGCAGCGTCGACCGAATAGAGGCGCCTTTGCGCCTCGGCCCGAACGCTTGCAAAGCCGCTCTCTCGCAGCACCTTGAGGTGCTGCGAGACGGCCGCCTGGGTGATTCCGAACTCGGCCCCGATCACCTCGACGACCTCACCGGACGCCATTTCCTTAAGACCGAGCAGCTCGAGGATGCGGCGGCGCACGGGATCGGCGAGGACCTCAAAGGCGTGCATCAGCTTCCTGTGCCCGGATGCGCGATGTCAGGCGGCATCTCGCCGCGATAGAACGCGATGGTGCGGTCCGAGCGCTGTCTCGCCGTGTCAGGATCGACCCCGCTCGCGACATGCGCCGCACGCCAATACTCGCCGCTCGTCGTCATGAATTCCTTGCCCTCGGGCGAGCCCATCCAGGCCTCGTCTCATGGTCCACCGATGCCCCGGTCGCAAGATATCGCTCCAGTCCCGCAAGCGCGAGGTCCCAGCCGATGCCTACCGCACCCGGACCGAACTGATTCCAATGATCCTCGATGATCGCGGTGTGCTCAAGCGTCAAACGCGCCTGGCTTCGTTCTGCAGTCAGCCTGACGTCGATCCAGCTTGTGGCGCCGCCGAATTCCCAGCTCGCGGCAAAATGGGTCGGCGGCGCACACGCCGTGATGGTGCCGCCCGCATTGCCCTTGACCTGGTAGCATCCTCCGAGCCGGAGGTCTCCCTCGACCGGCGCAAACCACCGCGGGATCCGCTCCCTGCTGGTCACGGCGTCCCAGAGATCGTCGACGCTGGTGTCGTAGAGCCGCGTGAGGGTCACGACGCTCGCCGGTTTCCCATCCTTGTCGAAATTCCTCACCGAACGTGTCACGAGCCCGAGGACCCTGGCGACGTCGATCTCCATTTGCGCTTCTCCCTGTTGCTTGGTGCGAGACACGGAATATCGATCAGCACTAATATAAGTCAACACTTATATTAAGTGGCCCGCTGCGTCAAACCGCCTCGCGAGCCGACGCGAACCAAACACCTGCCCAGGCGTCTATCGGTGCCTCTTCCCACCAAGCCCGCCTAAAACGGAAGGAACTCATGAAAGTTCGCAAATTCGCCATCGCCGATGCTTCGCTCGAACGATCGCCGGGACAAGACGGCGACATCTTCGTCAGCAATATGGTCGACCAGCGTCACGGCGGACCGATCACGATCGGCTACGGCCGCTACGCGCCGAACCAGACTCTGGACGAGACGATGAAAGTCGATGATGTCATGATCATCCTGGAGGGAAAGCTCTCGGTCACGAGCGATGGCGGCACCGTCACCGCCGGTCCCGGCGAGATCATCTACATGCCCAGAGGCGAGACGGTCACCATCCGCTCGCACGAGCAAGGCGCCCTCACCGCCTACGTCACCTATCCGCATTGGCAGGAGCCGCGTGACGGCGCGGCTTAGCGAACGCAGCACAATCAGGGTGGCCGCGCGGGAATTTGCGCCATGCGGATCGTCTGTCCCGGACTAGGCTTTCGCTCCATCCGGGCTACGAGAGGTCGCGCGCTCCTACCCGCCCGCCATCAACGCCTTCGCCAGCGCCATATACGCCGGCAGCGTCACGGGATCGTTGGCGGCGTTGCCGGCCATCGGGTGCGAGGCGTAGCGCGCGATCACCATCTCGGCCTTGGGATCGATGTAGATGCCCTGCCCGTAGACGCCGCGCGCCATGTAGGCGCCGTGGGCGTTGTGGGTGACCCACCATTGATTGCGGTAGGAGGCGCCCGGCAGCGTGGTGTAGCCGGCCGGCTTGAACTTATCAGGGTCGCCGCCGCCCGCGATGTCCTCGACGACCTGCGACGGCACGATCTGGCGGCCGTTGAAGCGGCCATGGTTGCGCATGGTCTCGCCGAAGCGGGCGAGATCGCGCAACGTGGTGGAGAGGCCACCGCCGCCGCTCTCGGTGCCGATGCGATCGACGTGATAATGCGCGTCCTCCTCCGCACCCATCGGCTGCCAGATCCGCTCGGAGAGGAGATCGGACAACGTCATGCCGCTGGCGCGCCTGATGATCCAGGCCAGCACGTCGGTGTTGACGGTCTTGTAGGCAAAGGCCTTGCCGTGCTCGCCCTGCTTCTTCTGCGCGACGAGGAAATCGAAGATGGTGCTGGGGCCGTCATAGCCGGGCGGAATCGGCGCCATGCCGTTGGCGCGCCGCAGACCCCACACATCCGAATTCTTGTCGGTGTAGACCTCGGTGTAGGCGAGCCCCGTGGTCATATCCATGACCTCGTGCACGCGCGCATCGCCGAACGCGCTTGGCTTCAGCTCCGGCACATAGTCCGTCACGGGCGCCTGCGGATCGATCCTGCCCTCGGCGACCAGAATCCCTGCGAGCACGCCGGTGAACGACTTCGTCACCGACATCGCGATATGCGGCTTGTGCGGCTTCAACGCGCCGAAATAGTGCTCGTAGATCAGCCTGCCCCGATGCAGCACCGCGATGCCGTCGGTATAGGTCTCCTCCAGCATCTTGTCGAACGTCATGGGCCGTCCGTCCATCGTGGTCGAGGCGACAGCGCCGATGTCGTGGTCCGCGCGCGGTAGAGGCGACGCAAGTCCAGCTCCGCGCCAGACATTCACCGTCGGCACCAGCTGGCGGATGTTGCTCCAGGCCCAGCGCAGCTCGGGGAAGCTGCGGAAAGAGCCGTCCTGGAAGATGATGGTGCGATCGGGAGATGGCGGGAAGCCGCGCATCCAGCCTAGGGTTTCGGGGTCGGTGGAGGCGGGCGGATGGTTGGGGGTGGGCGCGACGGGCATAAGGGCTGGCTCCGGAGAACGACGCAGATTTCCTATCATGAGGGATTGCGGTCCACATCAAGGCTAGCGCTAGGCTGAAGTGCGCGACTCCAGGAGCTCGTCTATTGCTTGAAGCAATTTTCGCGGTGCCACTGCAGGAAATGCGGATGAGGCCGATCCGATGGCCTCCTTGGCTCGAGCGCACGACCGGACTTGTTGATGACCGATCGAACTCCTTCCAGATCGTTTGTCTGCCGCGAGATCAGTATTTCCAATTCATCGGACAGGCTGATCAAACCACGATCGAACATCCAATGCGCAGTTCCCGACAGAGCGATCCCATTGCTCACGATGTCCGGCCCGTTCACCTCCACAGGCCGAATGTGCGCCGCCGCTACCTCTGCGCGTCCCATTCCATTGATGAGCTTCAGCCCGGTGATGGCGCAGCGCTCGTCGTAGGCTCGCAACACGATCCGACGAAAAACCCGGTCACGCAATACCCTCGAGACCGTTAAACTCACGCGATCACGCTGCTGCTCAAGTATAAATGGCGCCTGCTCTCTTTCGTCGAGTTGAGACAATCGAACATCTGCATCGACTCGGGGCAGCAGCGGCACACCTTCCGCGAAGCCGAGTTCGAATATTCGATTGAAATCGTCGGCCGAAATTGGACGGACTGCCGACTGAGCACGCCCCGAAATCCGTCCCTGCTCATTCAGGACGCCGCGCTCCACAGGACCCGTCGGTCCGTTGAAAGCGACCGGATTGGCAAAGTCCAGATAGCTTCCGGGCTCGATCAGAGCGAGAAACATGCCCGATGCGGTTGGATCAGGAACAACTTGTTGCACCCGAGCAATCGCGAAGTAACCGCGCGTTTCTGCTACCTTGCTCGGTTCATAGTAGATGATCCAATCACCGACGCAGGCTTGAACGCGACGCAAGTACTGGCTTGGAAACTGGTATCGTTCAGCGGGGCTGTCATCGTAGATCGAGTCCGATCGATGGATGAATACCCCAAATCCCATAATTCGTCGCGCCGCCTGTCCGGGAAGTAACGACTAGCTCAGTGATGTTAAGCTTGGAGAGCTACCCCCTACTCCCACTCTATCATTTCGAACGTCTTTTCATCGTTGATTCGCCAGCACAAATTTTCCATTCTGACGGACGAATGCCGACGGTATACCCGACGGAATTTTTCGGTCTTGAATTCACAGAAAAATTTGAGCCGTTTGCACTCTCTGAGATTTGGCTGTCTATCGGAGTCAACCGAGTAATCAGCGCTGCCTGCGTGGTCAACACCGCCGTAAGCGCCTCGGTTGAATATATGTTCAAATACCGTCAGGGAGCAGGAGCGCGCTGGTCCGGTGGTCAGATGGCCAGTGCCATCGCCGCCATCGCGCAACCGAAAACGCGACCGGCTGGGGCTGAGAGGAGCCTCTTTCGGCGAAGGGGTGTCTTGTCAACTCCATTGATTGTGCACGCTTTTCTGCGCCGGTGCGAATAAATACTACGGTGCTTACAACGGTCGAGTCAGCACTACCGAAACCGTAGTTTTTGTCGCAGCAGGTGGGCCCCTTCCCTGGCCAAAACGGGTGAAGTGCAATTTTGCTGTCTCGACGGCAGTTGTGTAAGAGAGCGGACTGCTCTCAAGTGCCGCCGGTCCACGCGGCGGGCTCGCTGCACGCGACTGTGATGACTGTTGAGAAATGCCGTGTGAAGTAGTTCGCAAGCGCGAGGTATCTCTGCGCGTAGCATGGGCGCGTCCACTGGAGGGAAGCGCAATGAAGTGGAACTTGGCAACCTATCGAACGCTCGCGCTGAACATCGCTGTTCAAGTGGCTGCTGGTACTACTATGGCCATCGGTACTCCTCGTGGAGTCAATGAACCAATGTTGGGATCCGATTGGCAATGAAGCCGGACCATGATGCTCGTGACCACGTGCGCACTGAAGGATTGAGCGAAATAGCCGCAGACCCGCGCTCGGCAAAGCTAGCGGGCGATCGTTCACATCTCGGCCCTAATGAATGTCGGCCTAACAATCGGTTAAGGAAGAACCTATAGCCTGTTCCGCCGTTGACCTGCATCCCGTCACCACATGACGAGGTGGGTCCAGGACGGGGCCGATACCATGGCGGACCTCAGGGAAAAATTGGACAAACTCCGTGCCGACGCCGCGGATTTGGCCCTTATGAGCAGGCGAACCAGCGACTCGCAGAGGCGCGCACTTTTCGAACGCTTGGCAGATGAGCTCGCCATAGAGGCTCTCGAACTCGAGCAGGTGGTGAAGCTGCAAAGCCGGCGCTCCGGTCACAGCAACATGGACAAAGTTGTGCCCCTCCAGGCGCGTCCAGATCGTCGCTGACACAATCCCGCTTCCCTTTGCGGGCCACCGCCTCAACTCCCGGCCCCTCGTTCGCAGCTTGCGAGCCTTCATGCTGCAACTGCTCATGGTCTGTCCGGTCTGGTCTGCAGCCCAAACACCTCCGGCTTCCAGGCCGCCGGGTTTTTCAATGGATTAGCTGTCCTGACAGGCGATGCCGAGGCTGTCGCAGGTGAGTGCGAACAGCTCTTTTGACTTAGAATCTTCAAAGCAGAACTTGGTGCCGATCTCCGCCCGGTCGGTCCACCAGCCGGCGTTAGCTCCCTTGGCGATGCGGGCAGCCTCGCCTCGTAACAGGTCCAGTCGTTTCCCGGCGGCACAAACAATCAGGCAATTCTCCTTGGGCATAAACGTTCTCCAACGGCAATTTGGATTCCGCAAATTGTCGGTACAGAAAAACGTAGAACTTGCAGCGAGGGAAACAAAGCTTGTTGGTGATTAAAAGCAGCCGGCCTGCACGAGGGCCGCAGCGATGTTCTCGCTGCGATGTCGCATGGTCAAAAGACACCGGGTGAAAAGATCTAAGTAAAAGATACAGCCAGCCCCGGTGGAATGATCCTATCGCGACATTTCTGGCTCGCAATATGATCCATTTCACAATCGGCCGCACCATGCATCAAGGGCCGCCGCCGATGGGGCAACTGCCAAAGAGCAGAGAGCTTTCACGACCTGTTTGGGCATGGTGGCCTCCTGACCCACAGTCGCCTCTCGTTCACTGACGTACGAGCTTGGATCGCATGCCGATCAGCATTGTGTAGGCAAATCGTCGCCAAATCAGGCTTATCAGGACTGGCATGGTGGCCTCCCCTCGTCTGATGTCGTCAACCTACAACCTTGCCAGTTTCCGGACGACTTCGCCGATGGCGTTGAATGGTTTCGTGCATCGGCGGTGGCCGCGCCAGCCGCTGGCAACGCCAACGGGCTGGCTGGGGCGCGCGCCGGCTTTTCCGCTCGGCCGGCTGCCCAGCAACGATTCAAACATCATCCGCCCAATGTTCCTTTCTCGAGAAACGGCGTCGGGCGCATTGCTCAAGAATTCGCCTTGCAATTGTGCCCGTCCACTGTCGTAATGCTTTGATTGTCGAAATATTTTTCAGCCCAGTTGTGTTGAGGCCGTGATGAGTATTTCCGATCGAACTTTCGATGCCGTTTTTGCTCTGCACCAACGTATCGTATTTATCGAATGTCAAATGGCTGAATTAGGTGTCCTGCGAAACCGATTAGCGCAAGCTCAGTTGCGCCGCTCGCGGTCAAGGTCGAGTCGTTCAGCTTCCAAGAAACTAGGTCGGCGCCGCAGGTGTAGGTAACTCTCCGCGCAACGACCCCGAAGTTGCCATCTGCCCCCTCGTAAGCCCAAGCTATGGGCAATTCGTGAGTCGGGGGGATTCATGGAACGACAGCCGTTTGAGAGCATGTCTCTCGAAGAGCTTTGGCGACTCCATGCGGTCGTCAATGACATTCTTGCCGCGAGACTCATGGCCAAGAAGGAAGAGCTTGAACGGCGTTTGGGACTGCTCAACCGGGAAGACAAGCCTCCCAATTATTAAAATCACCTGATTGGCGGGCCCCTGCCCTTCACGCTGACCAGCCTCTGTACGAGCACTCGCAGTCGCGCCGATCGTGCGGAACGTGCCGGCGCTCGCCGCCGGAGACGTCCTATAAGCTTTTAGGCGCTCCTGCGGCCCTTCGTCGTTGCTCCGGCGCTCTTACCCGCAATTGGATCGGCAGCCGGGAGCATTGGGGCTGGTAAACGATCCATGCCATGATCGCCGATCAACGACAATCGGCAGAACGCCTGGCGCCGGCGCGGATTACGTCGAAGTGCACAAAGGTAGAGATGCGGATCTCGTAACGGTGGTTTCCCTCATCAAGACGACGGGTGAAGAGCAATTTTGCTGTCTCTACGACAACTGAGAGAGCGGACCGCTGAGCCCTCCGAGCGCTCTTTTGAGACGGTTGACAATTCGCCAGTCGTGAACCGGTTAGCGTCCACCGTTAGATTCCTCAAGCACGACGGGCCCGCTCACACGTGCCTATGCAGTCCCCAAAACGCAATAAGCAGAAGGGCCACGGCTCCAATTCCCAGCAGCATGAGAATAGCTTCCAGCATGACGAATCAAGCTCCGCCCGAGCGCAGGCTACACCCCCGTGGGAAATTGTCATCAAAGGCTGAGCCGCGCGCGCAGGTCGAAGGTTCTGCAAGTGGGCACGCGCGCTCAAATCGCGCGCCGGGCGGCTGTCTTTCGCGATCCCGCGTAGCGTGCTCCAAGATGGGCGCACCGAGCATCGCAATAGCCACTCGTCGCGAGCTTTCAACGTCCAGAAGATCGGTGCAGAGAGAGACCTGGCGAGACGGAAACTGAAGGCCGAGATGGATCTCGCTGAGCGGAAATTTAGACAGGAGCAGTTGCTTCATGACTATCGGCGCAGAGTGGAATTCGGGAACCGTTAGTGGGCCTGAGCCGGTCTTCGGCGCTTTGCGGGCGCGCGTCGCGAGCTCATGAAGCTGTCGAAATTGCTGGCAGTAATATCTCATCCCTTGTCAGTGGACATTCGAAGTCAGGCCGTCGGGGTAAGCCGCGGCCCATCTTCGTAGCTACTCACCGTAGCTATTTGCGCGACGTCCCCATTGATCTATAGAAGTCGATGTCTTTTCAGCATCCTGTCGTTGTTGGTGTGAAGGAGCGGATGTCCGCCACGTCAATGCAAGCCGACAATGCCCGCTCCGCGCACACGCGGAGCTGCTCTGACCCGTCTTGAGCTCATCAATTCGAATGATAGCGACACTTGCATGGAAGCGGAGCATGAATTTGAGCATGCTCCTAACGCGTGAAACTCGAATCCCAGCTAAGCGAAAAACTGGTAGTCAGACGTATGGGGCCACCGGCTGTGGGGTTTCCTGTCAGCGTGATTGTCCATTGTGCCCGTCGATCGCCAATGGACTTGCCCATGATCGTCCGAAAGCCATTTAGGGTCGCCCGTCTATCGCTTGCACGAGGCCCATGGAATTCAGCAACTCGCCCATTGCTGAGAGACAACCCGATTGCTGAGAGACAATCCGTGCCGTCGTCGTCTGCCCCTTCCATTCTAAAGTCAGAGGTAATGATGCAGCGGAAAGTCACGCCTCCGAGCGACCAAGAGGTTCGTTCACAGCGCCCCGATTATCGCGCGAGCTTGGGGGATCGGACCGGTGTCCTTGGCGTAGGAAGGTCTGATATCAACGGTAGAGCGGACCTGCCGTATGCGAGCGTCGGACCGCCGCTTGTGATCCCATGCGGACATCAGCGCATTGCCCAGTGTTGCTGTCACGAGCGGCCGAAGGTATTCGGAGCCTCACAGCGAGGGGCACAAAAAATTTGTTTAGCCTCGGCAATCTGGTAGTGTCTCGGTTTGAATTTCAGCGGCAACCCGCTTCGCAAGGAAGACAGGCCATGGATGAAAAGTCATCTGTCAAACCGCCGGACGAGAAGCACACTGGGCGGTTGCTCGATGCCGCGAAGCGCGCCGCCGAGGCGCTGAAAGAGAATCCGCCGCCTGACGCCTCCACAGGTCGAAAGACCCAAACAGACGACTAAATTTTAGACTGAGACACTTGCCCCCTCACGTCGTGGCGGTTGGACGCAAGCAGCACTGATTATTCTGGAAGGCCAGCTTTGCGGAGACCATTAGCAAACTTGGCGAGGTCCTCAGCGCGGCGAAATGGTGCTATATCGTTTAAATTGGAGGCGCGCAAATCGGGACTGCATTCAAGAGCTTGTGCCATGCCTGTCTGAGCTGGCTCAAGCCGCCCAGCTAGGGCATTGCTGGCTGCAAAAACGCAAATTGCCAGCAGGGAAGCCGGATTGTCGCGCATTGCTTTTTCAGCCCATGACGACGCCATGTCATAGCGGCTCGCGAGGAAATGGGCATACGCCATGGCTCCGTGCATTCCTGCCATGGACGGATCGAGCGGACTCAGCCGCATGGCCCGAGCAACGTGATCAAGTGCAAGGTCCGGCTCACCTCTCCAGATCCTCAGCCAGGCACTAAGCGACCACGTTTGCGCTAAGTTCGGACTGACCGCGAGCCCCCGATCTATGAAAGCCGCAGCGTCGTCGTATTGGTGGGCTATAAAGGCCAGCGTATATCCACCCATGCACATCGCTACTGGGTCGCCTTCGCCGAGATGCACTGCTTTCCGAGCCAGCCGGATAGCTTCGGCACGTTCTTGCACATGATCGGTCATCCAGTGATGCGCCTTGAGAAACACATAGCACCAAGCCGCCATGCCATAGGCGATGGCCAGGCTGGGGTCTAATTCGATCGCCTTGTAAAAGAGCTGGAGCGCCTCTCGGTTCGAGTCCTTGGTCCACCGCCGAGCTTTTGCTAGTCCCCGCAGGTAATAGTCATACGCATCCAAATTTTCAGTTGGTTTGCGCCTAGCCCGTTTGATCTCCTGCCGTTGCAGCTTTGGAGCGATTGCAGCCACGACATTGGAAGTCACTTGGTCTTGCAAATCGAACATATCTTCGAGCGCACCATCAAAGCGGTCGGCCCAGAGATGTGCTCCGGTTTCGGCATCGATAAGCTGCCCCGCGATGCGAATACGGTTTCCGGCCCTGCGCACACTACCCTCGAGCAGGTAACGGACGCCTAGCTCGCGGCCGACCTGTTTCACGTCCACAGCTCGGCCCTTGTACGTAAAACTCGAATTGCGTGCGATTACAAGCAGCCAGGGAAAGCGTGACAACGCCATCGTGATGTCCTCCACGATGCCATCTGCGAAGTACTCCTGCTCCGGGTCGGCACTGAGGTTCTGGAAGGGAAGCACGGCAATCGACGGTTTATCGGGGAGGGCTAGCGCAGTTCCCTGTATTGCTGTCGTCCCCCGATCCATAAATTTGAAAACGCGAACTGGTCTGGCTATATTCTTAAAGTTCTGCTCGCCCCGATCGGCGAACTCGACCGCAATCTTGCCCCGCACGTCGTCGTAGACAGAGGACGCGACGCAGATACCACCAGGCTCTGAGATGCTCTCAAGCCGAGCGGCAATGTTGACGCCGTCTCCAAAGATGTCATGTGGCTCGACTATCACGTCGCCAATATTGACGCCTACGCGGAAAGCAATGCGTTTGTCTTCTGCCTCTCCACTCGTAAGTTCCTTGACCCGGGTCTGAAACTGTACAGCGGCTCGAACCGCTCCGACGGCGCTTGGAAACTCTGCCAAGAACCCGTCGCCGGTGTTCTTCACAATGCGGCCGCCGTGCTCGGCTATTGCCGGGTTAACAGCGTCCGCTAGGAGCGCGGCCAGTTTGGTATGGGTGGCCTCTTCGTCACGATGCATGAGCCGAGAATAGCCAACCACGTCGGCGGCCAAGATAGCCGCTAACCTGCGCTCGACCCGGACCGGCCGCTCCTGCACCATGGCTCGCAATCCAACCCGTTGCTATTCTACAACGGGTCGCAAGGATTGCCCATCCGTTTATGTCGCCTCCTGCCCTCAGCTGAACAAACGAACGGGCCGCCGCCATACCGGCCGCCTGCGGGAGACCGGACGTTAGATGATGGTTGCGTTGGCTCCTGACCCATAGCGGTCCCGCGACCGCCTTATCGATCGAGCCGCAAGTGCAACAACCAGGGAAACGTGATACTCTGCTTCTCGTCGTCCTCAATCTGCGATGAGGATCGAATGAAGCGGCGGGAGTTCCTCGCGGGCACTGCGGCGCTGCTCGTTCAGCCGGGGCATTTGCACGCGCAAGGGAAGCCTCGGCGGATCGGCTTCCTTGGCATCTGGGCGGATGATCCGACTCGCGACCCCATTCACGCGGCATGGCTGAGCGGGTTACGCACGAAGGGTTGGATCGAGGGCAAGAACCTGCTTGTCGAGTATCGTTACGCTCCGGATCGTTTGCCTGCTTTAGCCGCCGAGCTGGTCGGCTTAACTCCCGATGTGCTCGTCGCCTCTGGACCGCGGGCAGCGCAAGCCCTGAAATCAGTAAGCTCCACCATTCCGATTGTTTTCGTGGCTGTCGCCGATCCCCTGGGGCTGGGCCTCGTGCAAAGCCTTGGGCGGCCAGGCGGCAACATCACGGGTGTTGCGACCATGGTTCCCGATGACTTCGGCGCGAAACGCCTCGAAATCCTCCGCGAGCTCGTCCCCAGTGCCTTGAAAATTGCGATCTTGATCAACCCGAACAATCCGATGCACAGACTTAACTTCGGAGAATTCTTGGCTCGCACCGCCGAGAGACTCGGTGTGACTTTGATGACAGTTGAGGCGACGACGCCCGACGAGCTTGACCTTGGATTTGCGTCGGCCGCCGCCCAACATGCCGATGCCGTGCTGGATCTGGGTGATGGTCTGACGTTTTTCGAAGCTCCCCGAGTGGTCGCGCTCGCTGCGAAGTATCATCTGCCGACAAGCTACTTGTTCGGACGATGCGCCGAACTCGGGGGATTGATCGTCTACGGCCCCGATTTTGCCGACCTGTACCGCCGTGCAACCGGCTATGTCGATGAGATCCTCAGAGGCACCAAGCCCGCCGATCTGCCGGTAGAACAGCCGACCAAATTCGCGCTGGTGATCAACTTGAAGACTGCAAAGGCGCTCGGCCTCACCGTGCCTCCCTCCTTGCTCGTTCGCGCCGACGATGTCATCGACTAGCGGCTCGCTGCGGCATGAGTCTGCTTGTGGCCCGTGGCTGACCTCGACGCAAAGCACGATCATGTCCGCCCCCGAGAGGTGAGCTGACCAAGATAATGCTGGCTACCAAGCGGCGCCTTTTGACCCTGGTTGTGTGAAAACGCGAGAGATCGAAACCCGGCTAAAACTACTTCTTCAGTTCGATCTCAAAGTTGAATGCGCTTGCGAGGTTGACCGCTAAGACGGTCTTGAACAAATAACTTGTTCTATCGCCGCCAAGCGTCCCGGCGTTTTCACACAGCCAAGACCCGAAGCAGACCTGATGCTTTCAGTTTCCGAGGCCACTCGAGCAGCCATATCCCAGGTAATAGCTGTAGATCAGGCGACCTTTCCTTGTGAACCTACAAGTTCTGTCCTGCGACAGATGTCGCGAGGTCTTGATGCCCGGCTGGTCTCAAGTCCGGTAGTGGACGCTGGAGAGACTAAAATGAATTGGATCGGACCGGTCATCGGCGGGGCGCTGTTTGTAGCTGGCTTGCTAACATCAGCGGGACCGGGGCTGGCGGCGGGGAGCGATGACGGTTTCGCAACGTTCTGGACGCAGTTCAAAGCTGCAGTCGGCAAGAGCGACCAGAAGGCCGTATCGGACATGATTAAATATCCTGTCCTCTACCAGGATCTGCGGCGAGCGGCGGAGTTTCCTGTGATCTGGAAGGGTGCTTTCGGACCTGCGCACCGGGCGTGTCTTGCCAAGCAGAAGCCTGTCAAGGACACATCCCCCAAGGGGGTGGTTACTTACTCTGCCTTTTGCGACTCGATCATCTACTCTTTCGCTAAGGATGAATCAGGTTGGAAATTGACGGACTTTGGCGTAGACGATTGATCGGCCTTGTAAGAACTGATTGCCAACTGTTTCGCTGTTGTGCGCGGATCGCTCGCGGTCTGCGATACCTCGATGGACTGTCTGCTGTTGGCCCATCAGCGAAGTTGCGCCAGCTCTGGCGGAGGTCCGCTCCTCGCGGCAGAGCGGACGAGATTTGCTCAACCGGAGTCTCTTCGTATTTTGACCCGAAGCGGACTTCGGGCCGGCCACTGGAACTGGCGGCCTCCCGCGTCTCAGGAATTCGCAGGCGGTCGTCGCGCCACGAGAACCGTGTTGACGCATTGAAGAACCGTTTCGCGCTTCTGATTGCGGAGATGTAGCTGGTTACGGACAACGCCTCTGTCGGAATGGGACTTTGACTCACGCTTTTCCAAAATTACCACTTCGAGATCGAGATCGTCTCCTGGGCGCACCGGAGCGGGGAGCCTGAGTTCATCCCAGCCAAGCCCGGCAACGATACGAAGCGAATACGGCTGTGTTCTGCTCAACAAAGAAATGAGTATAGCAAACGTGTGTGCACTCGAAGCGATCAGTCCGGAAAAGACCGAACGTGCGGCAATCTCCTCGTTGGTATGAATGGGCAGCGGATCGAATTTTTGGGCAAATTCGATGATCTCGTTCTTTGTGATGTGGTAAGGACCAGCCGTACGCAGTTTGCCAACCTCCGCCTCCTCGAAATACAAGATGGCCATTGGCGCCCCCCTGAAGGACATCTGGCTGATAATGCGACAGCTTAACCTTGCGGCCATCTAAAGTCAGCAGGTCTGCATATGGCCCATTTGAGACCCTCCACTGCACGCTGAGAGTGTCCGCTGGGCGCGGCCGACCGGAAGTTAAAGCCGCAGGATGACGCAATTGCCCAAAGCGGCCCCAGCGCTGACCGATTTCGCGTTCGTAGCGGACCCAGTACAGCTCTATAAATCAGCAGATTCGGCCCGATGCGTTCGAACTAAATCGAACCGTTCTTCGTGACGTGCAAGCGACGAACGTAATACCCTTGTCGCTGAACGGTTGACCTAATCTCGTCGCTTACTTTGAGAATTCTTTTTCTGCTCTTGCGCCATTTATTTGCAGAGTAAGCCCCGGGTATCGCGGACCCTGTGTTTAGAACGAGCAAATCGCGCTTCCCATTGCGATAGACATCAAACACTTTTCGCCCCCGCTGCGATTGTCAAAGCAAATACGAAATATGTTTCGGTCATTCTGATCGATCAGCTTACAACTCCGAACGGCTGTGCGGGTTGCAAATGGGCAACGCTCCGCGACTTTTGCTTGTGAACCTGCCAAACGGCGAACGCCGTCGAGGGTCCTTATGGGTGTGGTCCCTGGAGGCGAGCGTTTTGCGAATGTTCTAAACCGGTATGGTGCTCCTAGAGGGAGTGCCATGAAAGATATGGAAACTTCATCTGAAGCACGCCATTGTAGCGCTCGTCGGCCTTGGTGCTAATCAGACTGACGACGCGATCCGTCCGTTCAACGTCGCCGAAGCGGATGGCAAACCGGTCCTAGCGGAAAGCTTGCGATTGCCGGCCGCATCGAAGGCGTTCAGCCAATTGTTGCCATTTGACACATTGCGAAGTGCCCTGCTCCTTGAGCGCGGTGGTCGCGGCCGCGCGAAATCTGTAGCTTCTCACCTTGGCTACTCACGCGAATCTTAGGCCGCCTGCCGAAAAATTGCAGACTAAGCAATGCCTTCGCCGTTCCCGTTTGGAGGAGTGGATATCCTCGCGAAGTGAGGACCGGCGCCGAATAGCTCGTATCACTAAGGCCGTGATGGTTCGGCGTCAGGACAAGGCGAGCGCTTTCCTGAGATGATGCATATTCTCTACTTGCGATTTAAGTCCTAACCAAGGTTAGATTTGCGAACAATACGCATAGGCTTCTCGCAGGTTTTGGGCGGCAGCATCAACTATCTGGTCCGCATCGCGTGCTGCATGACGGCCACTCTGCTCGGCACCTTAAGCCGGCGCATTTCAGCGCTACTTTCGTCCTTGGTATTACCTGTCACCTCCTGCAGGCGTGCAAAGGCCGAAAGATCGAGAGCGAGCGGCCTCAAGAGCTCAGTCACTTTTGGGCCGCCGCTGGAGAGGAATTCAAGGAGGTCTTCCTGATTAGGCTGACCTAGCATAAGCCGGTAGATCAGACGCTGCTCCTTCAGGAGCTTGAACTTTTCGAGATCACGGCTCTGCGGAAGGCTGAACACAAAGCGCTCAACATGAACTCCTTCCAAAACCCACCAGGGTGATAGGCCCGATGCATCATCCTGGAAATGCGCGTTCGCCGCGGCTTCGACGCGATTCCATAGGGAGCCAATCTCTGCGGCATCGTTGCCGAGTTGGCCCTGCAGCAGATGGGCAAGACGCCGCCGCACGGCAAGGCCCGCAAAGCGTTGGATGCGGCCTTCGCGCTGCTCAAGCTCAAGCGGGCTTGAACAGAGGTCCCAATGAAGAATCCGGCTGCACCAGGTGTGAAAATCAAGACCTTCCTGGCCGACGGACGTTGTTGCGAGAACATGCGGCCAGAAGGGTGAGTTGAAGGCATTGCGGATTTCATCCGAGCGCGGCGGTGCCTCGTCGGCCGCGCCGGTGGTTGCCCGTTCGTCATCCTCCGTCGATCCGAACGGCACTGCCGCATGGCAGCGGACGCGGATACGCGGCTCGCCTGAGGGATGAACGCTGTGAAACGAGAACGACCCCACCGAGACATTCAAGGCTTCGTAAAGGTCTTGCGCGAGTCCCCGCTCGCGTGTGGAAAGACTCTGCCGCCTCATCCAGAAATGCTCATCGAGAACGGCCTCAAGATTGCCTTCTAGGCATGCGCGCTGAAGCACCTTGACCGGCTTGCCCTTCGGCATCACCGCCCAGAACACCGGCTTATCTAGATAAAGGCGGAGCCCCTGCCATGACAGCCGGACCAGTTCCTGAAACGCGCGGTCGGTGAGCGCCTCCTTGTTATGCCTCCAGAGCGCACGGCCAAGAATAACGCCGGGGGAGGCCAGCGCGGCGGTTACGAGATCCTCAAGCTCTCTCCGGCTAATCCATTCGAGTTCTCGTTCGGCGTGCCAGTCGTGGAGCAGACCTTCTAGCCGCTGATCGCCGCTAGCAACCGCCCTCCATGCATTTCTGACCAGACCGGCGTCGCCAGCCTTCCTCTCAAGCGCCGAAAGCAGCATCCAGAGCGGCTTTCGCCGTTCGCTCTTCTTGCCTGGTCCGCGCACCACTTCAATCTTGAGCACCTTTACGGCCTGCAGGAGCTGCTTGCGCACGGCGTCGCGCGATACGCTGGCGTTAACTGCGGCCTTCGGGGGATCAACCGCCCGGATCAGGAAGGGCGATGGATGAAACAGCGCGACGGTTGGCAAACGGCCAGGTCCGGCCTGAAGGCGGCGCCGTTTCCAGACCCGGTCATACCCGCCCCCCCGCGCGAGCAGGGCTGCTTCGACACGCAGACTGGTCAGCGCCGCGACGCTTTGCGGCGTCGCCTTGAAGCGGCTGAATATAAGCAACTTTGATTCATGCCCCGCGCGCGACCAAGCGCCTCCCAGAGGCCACCACGGGATCGACGGCTTCACCCATGGAAGCGCAAGTGCCTCCGTTTCCGTCGCTTCTTTCAGCGCGCGCAGCTTGGGGCTGGGCCAACTTCGGGGGAGCGAATAATTCCTGCGGCCGTCCACGGTCAGCTTAGTGAGTGAGCGATCCCTCTTGATCTCTCCGTCACGCCACGCCTGATAGCGCTTTCCCAGCGCCTGCGCTGGCAACGGCACCGAGAGCCAGAAAGGAAGCGCCGCCCAAGCCCGCTCCGGCTTGAAGGACGTCGCCAAATGCCGGAAGACGCGGATATCCGCAGCGTCGAGTGCGGCCTCCAACTGTGTCGTGTGTGCGGTGTCATCAGAGGTTGGCTCCCGCTCCATACGTGACACATACGGCGCGAGCATGGTTTGAAGCTTGGCGCGCAAGGCGCTGGCCTCCTGCACAAACGCGGCTGACTCAGGTGAGCCCGGTGCCGCCCGCGCGATGGAGAGGATGGCGTTGCCGAATTTTGCGAAGGACTCTTTGGCTTCGGCCTGCAGCGCCGCGCCGGATGAGCCGCCCAAAAATTCCAGAAGATCAAAAAATTCACGGTTCGCTTCCGCACCACGATTCTCTTCGAGGCGTGTAGCAAAGAGCTTGTAAGGTGTCGCGGAAAGCAGAAGCAGGCCCGGTGGAGAATCGCCCGGCTCGAACAGCGCGCCGATCAGCGCATCAGTCCGGTTCACCTTGGCGAGCAAGTCGCGGTAACGCTGGAATTCATCCATTATCACGAGGTCCGGCGGTTGAGCCGTAAGAACCGTATAAGCAAGCGCGCGGCGCAGCCGACCGACGAAGCGACCTCGCGGCCCGCGCGCTGCTTCGGGCAATTGCGTTTTGGGATCGCCTTTGAACTCCTTCGTCAAGGCGGCCTTAAAGGCGTAAATGAATTTGCGCGGCAGGTTCGCTACGGGCTCACGATTTCTGCGGACAAGCCCCTCCCAATCCGAGGTGACGTTGCACTGCATGGTCTTCTCAGGGAATTGGCGCATGAGATGCGGGTAGGTCCGCGTCAAGAGCGCCGAGAGGAACGCCCGCTCTTCCTTGCGACCCGCATGGAGCCGCGTGGTCTTGCCCGGAAATGACGTGCCGGGCGTGAGCGCGTACAACGCGACCGGCGCCTTGGGCTTCGGGAGCAGCGGAATGAGATTCAGGCGATCCGCATGCGCGACCGCTTCCTTCTGGTCGTCTTCCGATAGAAAATTGACCAGCCGCCCCCGGTTCTGATGCGCGACGCGCTGTCCGTTCGTGATGTAGTACACAACGAAGGGCGCGCGCCGGTTTGTCCCTACTAGCCGTTCGATGATTTTCTGGGCGACGACCGTCTTTCCAAGACCGACCTCGTCGGCGATGAGAAAGCGGCGCGATGCGTTTTTGTTGCTGAGTGCCGCACTGGCCGCCAGAACCGCAGCGCTCTGAAATGGCTTAGGTTCGGGCATCAGCATTCCTTCAGCAATTCGCCGCTGACCACGGACCAGACGGATTGAAAATCGCGCAAGCGGTCTGCCTCCCCCAGCGGCAGCGCATCAGCCTCGGCAAGGATCGGCCCGAGATAGGTATCGATGCGTGCGCCCGCTCGCTTGAAGCTCGCGCGATCGCGCGCCCAGCACGCCAGCATCGCATCAAGGGTAAGAATGCCTGGATCGAAAAGGCTCGCTTGCAAGCCGGAGCCGGGTACGGCCTTATCCCAGGGCTCGCCCGCTTCACCGATACCGCAATCGCCTCCAAGCAGCGCCGCGATCCAGGCGAGAAACGCGCTCATGCCGAGATGACGCGCGATGGCGTGACGATCACGTTCGGCATCCAGGGGCGGCGTGACATCTACGCATTGAAGCCAACTGCAGGACAGCTCGCCCAGCGCAAGGCGGAATTGCACCAGTTGCGTCTGGAGACTCGCCGGAAAGGTCCCGAGGTGCAGGGAGGCCTGACCACGCGGCCACGAAATAAGGTTCGCCGTTGCCAGCCCCGCTTCGACAGAGACGGCCTCATCCGCCGGGTGCGGCGGCTTACCGGATTCAAGGACAAACACATTGTCCTCGCGGCGCAGGCCGCCGCTCCAGGCGGCCACAAAGCGCTTGCGCGCCTTATCCAGCTGCTCGGCCGCTGCATCTTCTTCCGGCGCCTTCAGGTTCTGAAGTTCGGCTGCCGAAACCGGGCGGGCCTCATGCAACAGCGCCTCCAGCCCTTCGAGCATATGCGCGGGTGCCGAGGCTTCCGCGATCACCTCCACGTTGACGCCCATCCACGCGCGCTGCGTGGCGTTAGCGCTGCCGACCCATAGGCGCAACGCTTTGGCTTTGCGCACCGCAAGGATCTTGGCGTGAAGGCCGATCACAAGCTGTTCGGCTTCATCCTCCGCGGCATCCGCGTTGTCCTTCTCCGAAGAAGACGGTTCAACTTCTTCCTGCGGCGGGGATTCCAGAACAAAGATTCGGTCGCCAAATCCCGCAAGCGGTTTTGCGGCTTGGCCCGCAAGTTTGGCCAACTCCGTGCGCGTTGTGAGCAGCGTGCGTTTGGTCTTCGCCCCGCCCCAGCTCCCGATCGCTTTCACGATGGTCCCGTCGAGAAAAGGACTGACGGCGATCACCTCATCGGCATCTTCGATCTTCGGAAACGCCGCGGTGCTTTCTTTGCCCTTAGTGAGCATGACGCGGTCGACGCGGAACTTGTCCGGCTGAACCCAGCGCACTTTGGCCAGGGCGGCCTTGAGCTTCGCCGGCCGAAATCCGTCGAGCTTTGCGTGCTCCGCAAGACGCGCGGCCATCTCGCCGATCCCGCTCACGGGGGCGGCATCGGATTTTGGATCATCGCTGCTGGTCAGAAGCAGACCGAATTCGCGGTTCATGGCCGCGGTCAGGTTGCGGCTTCCGAGCCAAAGCCGCCATTGATCGTCCACCGCGCTGTTCGAAAATCGCACTAATGCGATCTTCGGATGCCAGCTTCGCTCATCCTCATCGAAATCAATCTCACGGATGAACTGATCGAGAATTCCGGCGAGGCCAGGTACGCGTTTCGGCCGCGCGAGACGCCCGCGCTGAATAAGAATGCGCACCTTGCCGCGCAACAACTCGACGGCTTCCGCCAAATCCGCCTTGCCGCCGCTTCCCTCGTCGTTGTCGAGGCCCGCGAGCGCCAGAAGCGCCGCCACGACCGAGACCAGATCGGCGGAATAGCTCGCAAGAATAGCGCCGGTCACCACACTGCCCGGCGCCGGACGCAGCGCATCAAGGTAAGCCTGGTTTGGCCATACGCCGCTCATGCCGCCGCCCATAAATCGCCGAGCAGGCCACGCACCACAGCCCAGCGGTAATGCAGGGGCTCGGCCGGTGTGTGTTCTTCATTATTCCAGTCGAGGCGGCGGCTAGCCCCCGTGATGCGCGACAGGCGAGCCCGCTGCGTCTTGCGGGCGCATTCGGCGCGTTCGTACACATCACGCAGGGCCATGAGATTGCGCGCGCCGTCATTCACCCATTGCAGCGTGCTATCCAGGGCCTCCGTCACGGCTGGGGGAATGGTGCCAACGTCATCGATGAGCTCCGGCAGGCGGAGCCGCCCCGCGGCAGCTCCGTACTCTTCAAGGACAGCCGGCAAATGCGTGCGGTGGATGCGGGAGGTGGGCTGGCCGTCTTCTTCCTCGCGCAAAGTCTCGACGAGTGCGGCGTACACGCCACGGCCCACGGCAGCGAGCGCGGCCGCCTGGCCAGCGCGGCGCAGCTTGGCGGCATCCTCGGGCGCAAGCTCGGCAATGCCGGGCGCATAGCAGGTATCCGCGCGGGCCTCGCGGCCCGCCGCGAGCCGCGCCAGTACGCTAAGATGCGTAGGCCGCGCCGCGGGACGCAGATTGACGAACTGGCGGTGCAGGAATTCCGCTTCGCGCGGCGCGAGATCGAAGGTCAAAGGCTCCGAGCCGCCCCAGTCGTCAGGAGGCGGCGGCAACGCCACAAAGGGCAGATCGGCGCGCTGAAGCGCCTGGCCCTCATCATCGAAGGCCTTGCGCTGTTTGCGCTGCAGCAGCGCATGGAGCTGCGCCCGCGAAGGCATGCGCCCATCTGGCTTACGAAGAATGCCCCAGGTACCGAGGGCCGCCCAGTAGCTCACGGAAGGCGGCTGCGTGGTCGGACGCGGGTGATTGAGCCCTCCGATAACGCCCCGCTCCTTGGCTTGCTTGAGCCGTCCCGCCAGGCGCACCTCGTACCGCTCGAGCCGCTCGGTGGCACGGCCGGTGGCGGCTTCCTCGGACAGTGATTGGTAAATCCAGGGAACGAAAAGCGCGTAGCGAAGCCGCGTGTGCAGCACCGACGTGCCCGGGAAAAAATAATCCGCGTAACGTTGATGAAGGATCAGAAAACCGATCTCGTCCCGCACCCCCTCGCCCGCGCCCGAAAGTTGCTGCTCGGCACGGCGCAGTGCATTGCGTGACAGATAAGTCCAACCGAAAACCGACACCCCCGCTCCCCCTTGAGCCAAAATATAATGCCCAAGGAGGTTGAGCACAACCACCGGTTACAGCACGCCCACCTAAGATTTCTTCGTTTCGAACGTGACCTTGCCGCCGGGCCCCAGCATCGCCTGAAAGACCGCGATGCCAGGGTTGACCGCCTTGGCCAAGGCGATGATTTCTTTCTTGTCGGCCTCTATCATGGCTGCGCCGAGATAGAGCTCTGTGATTTCTTCCGGATGATACGGAAGCGTATTCCACGGCTCTTCGCCCTGCTGAAGCGGGATGGCCAGACGATATTCGCTCTCGTGCTGCCAATCGAGCGTCTTGGCATAGATGATCTTCTCCATGATCGTCTGGTAGCGCGCGTCCCTATCGCCGAAGAGACTGCCCGCAACAAACTCTAAGACATCGTCATGAAGCGGAGGCCGCTTGGCGCGATAGACGAAAGTTTCAAACCTCTGAAACTTGGAATCCTTCGCTACGTTCGCTTCGATGCGCAATGCGATGCCCTTGTGGTTCTCAGCGTAGCCGGACCACATCTTTTCTGAATCGCGGTGAGTCGTGACACAGAGTACGCGCCAGCCTTGCATGAAAGAGTTGACGTCTGTGATCGTCGCCTCCGCGGTCGCGCGCAGCCGGTCCATGTCATAGATGCCGTCCATCGCGCCTTTGGCGATCTCCGCCTTGATGCGGCCGACGGCCGACGGATCGGCTCGCAACGCCGCCTGCATGAGCGCCAATCTTTCTTTCATAGGCGATGCGCAAGTTGGAGGCGCATCGAGGTTCGCGGCAATTACATCGATCACGCCCTCGCTTGCGCGCTTGCAAGCCACCTCGAGCGCTTCCGGAAAGATACCTTTAACGGTTAGGTCTTCCGTGTCGTTAAAGTCCGAGGGCCTAGCGTGCTTGAAGGTTTGGTTGCCGAGCGTTAGTTTTGCTCCCTGGACATCGAGGTATTTGTATAGTGGAGGCAGAGCCATGATCGATCGGCTCCCCTTCAAACGAGTCATCGCCGACGGCCACCGCTGCAGGGCAAGCAGCGTGGTCAGGCAGGTGAATAGACGCCATGCAAGCGAAAATTATCCAATGATACGTAGATTGTCACCGTAGAGGCGCAGCAAAGAAGACCTTCATCTCTTGAATTCACGTGTCAATCCAACGTCTCCTCCGCTTCGGTTTGGAGGAGCGGTGATCAGTCGCAAACTGAAAGGACCTGCCGCTCGGACATGACGCCCCGTCGATCCGCTTTGCTCAAACCTGGTGGGGTCGGCTTTAATCGCTCGGCCCTTCTTTACGATCGTGCGCGCTGCAATACTCCAACAGTGACGTCGCAATGGATTTCGTATTTCTTCTGCGATAAGCCAGTTCACCACGCCGATCAGAATTCTCAACGCGATGGGGGCGAGAGAAAGTCGACTAAACTACCCTAAACTGCGCGATGCCACCCGCTCGTACTACTCCCACTCAATCATTTAGGACTGCACTACCGCGTTGACTTGCAAGCACAATGTCTCAAAGCTGACGGACAGATCCCGACGGTACATCCGACCTAACTTTTCAGTCTTGAATTCACAGAAAAATTTGCGTGCCTCTGAGAAAAGGCTCCTTCGCCAACGATCGGAGTCAATCGATTAAGTGAACGCGTGTGCTTGGTTGCAACCGTCCCCCACCGCTTCTCACGCCTTTCATCCGATACCGTCAATCGTCATCAGTTCTCAGTCGATTGAGATAAGGCAGGCTCACGACTTCGGTCAGTTCCTCGATGCGGAAGGAAGTGAGAACAACTTCGCCAAACTAGGCCAAACTGCGCGATAGACCCCGGCTACTTCGTTCCCCTACCCGTGGCATCACGAACGTCACAGCGGCCAACGACCTGGGACCGCAAGACTGCGCTCACTCTCTGCGGTCCACTATTATCGACAGACAATATGCGATGATCACGCGAGTGATGTTCGCTCTAACGCTCAGCTTTTCGGAACTGGCCGGGATTGCGGGAGCGAAACGAACGCAATTGCGGACACTTTGCAAAAGCTCGTCTTGTCGTCGTGAGCGGACATCGGATCAGCACGATCGGATCCAAAATTCAAGACCGCTAGCCTATATCGACTAACGAGGAGTCCGGTCGATGCCCGCGAGCTAACCTGATCGAGCGACGTTGCGTCATCTCACGGTGACTCGTCACTTGTTTGCGGACCGTCCATACTCCCAACCCGCCTGCAAAGACCTTAGAAATACTCAGCTTCTCTGCGCGGCCGTAATCACAGTTCACAAACCCACGGTCGAAAGCTATGGACCCGCGGCCCTTCAGCCCGGACGCGTGTTGGTGCATGGGCGGAGGCACCCTTCTCCATAACTGCTAAGAAACCGCAAGATCGGAAAATCGCCCTTCACCCTCGACGTAACTAGGGTCGAAAGCCACGGTCACTACTCCTGAGGACATGCTACCGGTAGCCTCCGATCAGGAACTTCAGATTCAATCAATTTTCGGCTAAACGGTGAAAACATTACCAGCAACCAACCGATGTAACGTCTTTTTTGATCGACAAACTATTGTCTTATTTTCTTCCCGGTTTGCATCAAGGGCATCCCGGCCGGCCTGCTGAACTCGGCCGGCATATTGCGCGCCCGCGTCTGCGAATTCGTCTTTGAGCGTATCGGCTCCCTCCCGAACACTTTGCGGGACGGCCCCGGCCCGCTCGCTCAGGTCTTCCTTCAAGCTGTCGCTCAAGCACTCGTCCTCGACACTGGACCGGGCTGGCGAAACGCCTTGGGCATCGACGATGTTTCTAAGACAACAGCGCCACTCTCAATCCCAAAACTACGCAAGCTGCGGAGCAAAAAGACAACGCAGCCAAAATGAGATCGGGTTGCGAGCCGTGCGCCACAATCTCATGCCCTCCTGGCCCGCTCAAGTCGTCGGCCTATGCCGCGCAGCTCAGCAACTTTACTAGTTTTTGTGAGAAGGAACGGGCTAGAGACGCTATAGCTGCGGGCTGTGTGTAACCTCCACTCCATCACGACAAATCAAGAGGCCATCCGCGCGCTGTTCCGCGTGGTGAACCGCTATGTCGGCAACCCTCGCGCCAATGCTGGGCGTGTTTCCCGATTATCCCGCGCCGGTCATTCGGAATGCAGGGCACCGAACGCCAGTTAGTCCTGATGCGCTGGGGCATGCCGCCACCACCGCAGATAGGCGGACCACCGGTGCAACATCCGCAACACCTCCTCGCCGCATTGGCGCGGCTGGCCGAAGCCGGAAAACCGACGCCTGGTGCCGTTCAAAAGTTTTGCCGAATACGCGCCAGAGCCGAACCCGGAGACCAAGAAGAAGGACGTCGTCTGGTTCGCAATCAACGACGATCGGCCGTTGATGTGCTTTGCCGGCATCTGGACCGAATTCAAGGGTGATCGCGGGACGAAATCAAAGCCAGTCCCCAGCCCGCACAACGTCTACGGCTTTCTCATCACGTCGCCGAACGCCGTTGTCAAACTGATCTAACCGAAAGCCATGGCGGTCATATTAATGACTGACGAGGAGCGCGACGTTTGGATGCGCGCCCCATGGGAGGAGGCCAAGGCGCTGCAGCTACCGCTGCACGATGATGCTATCAGGATAATTGCCCGCGGCCCTGATAAGGAAGACACAATCGCCGCATGAAGTACGCCACCGCTCGCCCCTATGCCGCGGAGATTGAAAGCCGTCAAAGCTAGGGACTGCGACGGCCGCGGCGAGCTGGGCGGACAAATCTCTGCCCCGCTATTGGCACTGTCCAGAAGTGGCTGCGATATTTAGCTACGGATCAGGGCCCGGCCTGCAGAGCCCGCAGGTATTGTGCGCTCGGGACGATCCGATCGGATTGCATGACGTACCAGCGGAACCGGATGCTCCCGGCCGATGCCTTGAGCTGGTCGAGCACCCGCAGGGTGTCGGGGGGCAGGTGAACGCCTTCCTCGAAAATCAGGTCGAGCGTGCGGCTTGTCGCGCCTTCCACCCGCACGCCGCCCCGCGTGTGGCCGAAGCGCCCACGCAACGCTGCGAAATAGTCATCGACCGTCGCGGTCAGGCGCGTGGGGTCGGTGATCCAGGTGCTCTTAATGGAGATGGTATCCGGCCGGTGGATCACTTTTATCCGGCGGCCGATTTCGGGTACGCAGTGGAACTGACGCCGCTCGCCACCTGATCCCTGCTTACGGCACGGCCGGGGATTTGTGGCACAGTTTCTTCCTAGTGTGGTTTCCGCGCGCACAACAGCGCCGGCACCACATCCGCGCTCGAGTAGCGCCCCTGTGACGCGGAATAGCTATGTACATTCATGTTCATGTTTTTTATTTTAGGCAAGATCGCGCAGTTCAGTGCGCGGGCTCCGGCTCCCTTTCTTTCGGATCGGGCGAGGTCACCGGCGCGACGCGTGCCGGTTTCTCGGGCGGAAGATTCTTCAGCAGCGAATCCGCGACGCCTTTTAGATCCGCCTCGGTGTAGCCCAGGGACTCCGAGAATCCCGTGCGGCCCTCGGGTCCAAACGTGGTCTGCAGGATTGAGCGCGCCTGCGACAGGTCGAACGAGGACGTGAGATCCTTGCCGAGCTGCTGGGGGCCCTTCTGTTCATACAGCCGCACGTTCGGGTCGCCGCCGGCAATCGCGCCGAACAGATCGACGATCTTGCCGAGCTGGCGGGCTGCGTCCGTTCCGCCCTTGGTGCTGCCCGCCTTCACCTCTGTGATCTCGAGCGGCTTCAGTTTCCCGTTCGCGCCCGGCTCGGCCACCATCGTGTCCACCTCGCCGAGGCTTTCCCACACGGCGCCATCCTTCTCGAACAGCTTCACGCGGGTCTTCGACACTTCTTTGTTCAGCTCCGCGTCGGTGATGTTGGGCTTCTCTTGGCGGATACGCGCCTCTTCCGCTTTCGTCCAGTCCCGGATCGACTTGTACTGTCCGACCACGCGGACGACCTGCAGGCTTGAGATGAACTGCACGGTCTTTTGGCCCGCATACCTCATTCGCAACTGCGCACGCTGGACCGCTTCGCCGAGCGCGCCTTGCGTCTTGTGCGAAGAAACCTTTTCGCCGAGTTCCGAGATGGCTTTCCGCAGGGCACGCATCAGCGCCTGTGGGTCACGTGCCGCCAGGGCCTGCTTGATCTCCGCGCCGTCGAGCGCGCCCGCCTGCTTCAGGATGGACTTAATTGCCTCATACTGTTCCGCGCGCACGGTCTCGCGTAGCGCCGGGTCTTTGATCGTTTCGGCCTGAATGAGCTTTGCGCGAGCGAGCTTCAGTTGGGCTTGCGCGAGATCACGCGCCGCGGACGCCTTGGCCTCGGCCGTCATGCCCTGCTCTGTCAGGTACCGGCCGAGATCGCCGCCGCGGGCCGCCTGGCCTTCGACGGCGCGGTAGGCCGCTGTGTCGCCAGCTTTCGCCCTGAACTGCGCGAGGCCCTTTTGCGCGCTCTCGGGAAGCATCTTCGCGAGCGCATCGAGGACCTGCGTCGGCGTCGTGCCCTGCGAAGTGCTTTTCGCCTTCGACAACAGCTCGCCCGCCGTAGCACCGCCCGACTTCGCGACACCGCTGCCAGGCTCGGCTTCGGCCGCCCTTACGCCGGCCTCCGCGCGTGCCACGCCGCGCTCGGCGCCAATCTTCGCGAGCTTGGGCCCGGCCAGCTTGCCCACGCGCCACATCACGAGGAACAGCATGATGTCAAAACCGACCTGGCCCGCTTTCTTCAGGAACTTGTCGCCGGCCGCCTTCAGCCCTTCGATGGTCGTCGCACGCCTGCAGTCGTCGTTGAAGTCCGACCAGGCTACAGCGAAGCCGTAGATGTCTTCGATCGCGAATTGGGCGAGCAACGCCACGGTGAGCGCGCCCGCGGCGATCTTCGTGATCCACGATGGGTCGGGCGTCAGCCACAGGCCGACGTAGATGGCCATGATGACGATGAGCGTGATGACGAACTTGGGATCGGTGAAAGCGTTCTTCGCCGCCTCCGCCACCGCGCCGAGGAAGCTCGTGTCCGCGACCTTCAGGGCCATGGAAAGCTTCATCTCGGTGGTCACCCGCGCGTAGTCCGCCTTCTTGCCCTCGTCAGGCGACATTTTGGCGAACTCGACCATGAGCTTCCGGTCCGCCGGCGAGATGTGGCGCCAACCGGGCTCATATTTGAACTCCTTCTCGAAGTCCTCCTGGGTTTCGAGTTGGCCGGGCGATTCCGGCTCGGGCACGGACGCGATGAACTTCTCGTACTGGGCGATGACTTTCGCGATGACTTCCTCAGTCACCTTGCCGCCGGGACCCGACTTCAGCGTGCCTTCGATCTTGTCGCGGTTCTGGTCGAGGAACTGCGCGAACCGCACCCACGACCGACCGCCTTCTGTGGAAAACTGCGGGTCGACCACAACTTCGCGCAGCGTCTGGAAGAGATGCACCAGCTCGGCGGGATCTTCCCTCGACGCAGGGTCGCTCCCGTGCATCATCTCGGCGAGCTGCCGCCAGATCACCTCTTCTTCAGGCGTGAGGCGCGGCCCGCCGCCGGACTGCGCACCGCCGGCCGTTCCCTTGCCGCCCGTCTTGCCTTCGGCGGCGCCGATGCCATCGCTGCCGCCGCCACCCGCGCTTTCGGCCTTGCCGCCGCTTCCTTCGCCTTTTTGCGCGCTGGCGCCTTCCTTCTCGCTCTTTCCGGCGCCCTCAGTGGCGCCGCTTCCTTTGCCGCCACC
Source organism: Bradyrhizobium sp. USDA 4354 (assembly GCF_054060315.1). Classification (NCBI taxonomy): domain Bacteria; kingdom Pseudomonadati; phylum Pseudomonadota; class Alphaproteobacteria; order Hyphomicrobiales; family Nitrobacteraceae; genus Bradyrhizobium; species Bradyrhizobium sp. USDA 4354. Next base: position 6,044,271 of record NZ_JBSSDC010000001.1, read on the forward strand.
CACACCGCTTGCACCGGCGGCCGCGCCCTTGCCAGCACCAGGCCTTCCTTGCACGACGTGCACGATGTAGGTGTAGGATTTCTTGTACTTCGCGCCAGGGGGAGGAACCCACTCGGCGATGTAGTGATTTTCGTTCGCCGTTCCGCCGAGCGGTGGATCGGCTTTGAGGTTCGTCACCTGATACACGCCCGGCGCGGGCCGGCCGTTGTAGACGAGGGGCAGCACGAGCGTGCTCTTGCCATCGAGCTCGAGTACGACGAGATCGCGGTCCACGTAGATAGTGATCTTCGTGATCGTGATCACCTGCTCCGCCTTGCCCTTGGCCTGGATGAGCGTCGTGGGCGCACTGGTCTGCTGAGCCACGTGCACGAGCTCATGGGCCAGCAGAGCCTTGCCGGACTGGGTGTCGGGCCGGTACTGCCCCGAGTTGAAAACCACGTGATGGCCAGCGGTGTAGGCCAGCGCGCCCACCTGCTCGGCGGACCGGTTGGCCTGCAAGTCGGCATGCACCCGCACATCGCTTAGATCGAACCCGGGCCGAGCCGGCTGTGGCGGCGGCGCGTGTAGCAGCGCCGAAGATTTCGCGTCGGCCTCATGTTCCCATGCCTCTTCGCGCCGGTTGCGGGTGGCAGAGCCCGACTGAACACCCGGTGCGTACGCCAGCTGGACACCTGCCGGATGCGCAGGCACACTTGCAAACTGCTGGCCCATGCGCGGCTCGAAGAATGCTCGAGTGCCGGCGTCCAGCGGCTGACCGGGAGAACGGAGAACTTCGCTTACGTGAGCCGGCGCGCCGGGTGGCGCGTCGTCGCTGCGGCGATTGCGGCATCCGAGTGCGCCGTGCGAGGAGTCTTCAGCAGCCCGCCGTCGCCCGGGAGCTATGAATTGGCGCGAGCTCATCTTTTCGAGCCGAGTCGCATCGGGCGGAGGATCATCTCCAGGACGGCGCTTGTATTGCACTTCGACGGGGCGCGCACCAGACCGCAACAAGTGGGTCATCGCCTGATTGCCGACGGTCTGCTGAAGCCGGACCCATGGATTGACGGCAGGCTGCGGCCGCGGTCCGGATGAAGCGGACCTTTGCGGAGCACCGATGTTCGCCTGCCGTGTTTCGGTGCCTTTTACCATCCGCGCAATCCTTCCGCGCGCACGCTTGTTCTACTTCGCGGCACGCGAGCCCGATTTCCTGAACGCACCCTCGATGTCGATCGCGCCCGGTCAGGACCAAACATCATGTGAAACACTCCCGACTCGCCCGACACCAGTTCAAACGAACACGATGGATGATGCAGGTGGGCAATCGTAGTCGCCAGCAGGCGGGCGGAACTCGCTGACAGAGGCGCAGCGTCTTGCGAAAGACTGTAGTGCCGGAAGAGATGAGAGCCGTGCGTGAGCTCGCCGGTCGAGATGCGGATCCCGAGAGACGTATTGACCACGTGAATGGCGTTCGACCCTGATTGAGGAGGCAGAGACATGCTGAACTGCAGGGATCGAGCGCGCCGTTCAACAATTGAACTGCTTCCGCTAATTCGCGGATGTGCCTTGGATGCAACAAATCGAATCCGGATGGCCATTCGGCGCGCCCCTTCAGTCCGATTGCGAGCATCGCAGTCAGCACCAGCAGCGTGCCAGCGGTAGGAAGGAACCAGGCCCGCGTGTTCCGCCCAGACGTCTGCCGTGGCGATGCTCAATGAAATCCACTGCGCCTCGAAGAAACCCCAGAGATAAGGACGCGTAGAACCGCCCCTGAAGAATTCGAAGCAGAATCGTCCAGCGGCATAGACGAGGACGTAGAAGGTGAACGCCGTGCCTGGCGGATATCCCTCGATGATGGCGACGATGCCGGTCACGACGATCAGGAGCGCGAATCCCGATTCGACGGCCTGGATTGGGAAGAGCTGCACTCCCTCGAGGTGCTCAGCGAATCCAGCAGCGACGTGTTCGTGACCATACGTCACGCCCCACCGCCAGGGCTGCCCATGGCAGCAGCCCACCATCAGGCACCCCACTCGGCCGAGCGCGAGAAACAGCCCGACGCCCAGAATTGCCACGTCGAGATACGGAAGGACGGCTTGGCCGGTCCCACGAAGAAAGACAGTCACCATCACAATGACAGCAATCTCGTGGCGGTAATAGATGATGAGTTCATGGCCCACGATGATCTTTGTGATCATCGTGAGCCCTAGAAATGTCAGGATCACAACGCCAGTCATCCCTAACAGCGTGAGCTGTGAGAGTCCCAGGTAGGCGACGAGAACAGAAGATTGCACGAACGCCAGAAGCAGACCCGTGTAGCCGCAAACCTGGAAGGCCGGACGTGGCTTACCGAGAAGGGTGACCGAAGGACTCATCATGGTTCCTTTTTGACCCACGCAGTCTTTTCCGCGCGCTCCATCTTCACGCTCCCGGCGGCTTCGGGGTCTTCTTCTTGACCGCGAGCGGCTTCCCTCCGGGCCTTGGGCCACTCACACCGGGACCACCAGCTGTCTTGGCGATCGGAGGGGTTGCCATCGCAGTCTTGATTCCAGACGGCAATTTGGCCGATGCGCCATTTATGTTCGTCACCGTCACGTCGAACGCTCCGGTCGCGCCGACCGGCACGTTCACCGTCAACAGCAGCGTCTTGGGGTCCTTGACCAGGGTGTGCTTCACGACAATGTCCGGCCCGAGGCTGGCAACCGTTCCGCAACCGAAACCCGATCCCGTCACGATGACTTGTTGATCGGTCCCATCGGCCTTGAGCGAGTTGGGATCCGCTTTTGTGACCCCCGGCGTCATGCCTTCGCACAGCCACCAGAACTGGCTGTATGACAGCACCAGCCGGCGGCACGAGCAGTTATCGATTTTCTTGATGGTGCCTTCCGAATTGACGGTCACCGCGGCCAACCCAACCCACGGCCCGCAGTGGCAGTCGGGACAATCGGGGACGTCTCCCTGCGCCAGCAGTTCCAACTCAGGCGATCCCTGATTGTTGTACCCGGCCGTCGGCTTGTTGGTGCTGTCGCTGCACGGTGGACATTCCTGCAACACGCCAATCTCATAGCCGTCGTGCCAGCGTGAATACTCGCAACTCGAGTCGCTGCAGCCGCACCCTACCGGCTGCACGCGCACTGGCCGCGTCATGCACTGCTTGTATTTCACAGCGATGAACAGCGTGGTGGCTTCCGGCAGCGTGAACACCTGGCTGCACCAGGGGTCCACGGCGTCCACGCAAGGATCGCCGGTCACTCCGCTCACCCCCGACGTACGTAGATCCACGGTTCGCGAGCAGTCCAGAATGATCTCATCGCCGTACGGACCGAGGATGTAGCCCGTCTGCACCTTAATCTGCCACGGAACAAAGGGTCTCGTCGAATCGGAAACGGCGGGACTTGGCACCGGGCACACTAGGGCTCCACACACGACTCCCCAGCCGTGCAGCAGGCGATTGTGCCGGCGCATGCGATCGCGGAAATAGTTTTGTTCCAGCGTCAGATCGTCGGGCGTAATCAGTTGGCGCGGATAATAGCGGGGCAGCTCCGCAATGCTGCTGTCGCACAACGTATCCTGGCAACCACAGCCACAACTCGAATTGTGTTTCATGCTTCTCCTCCTTCGTGCGGATCAGGGCTTCCCGCCACGTGCCTGGTTCTGTCCCTGGTTCAGGAACGCGAGCAACAGTTCGTAGAGGAGATCGTTGCTGTAGACGATCGGCCGGATCGTGATGTCAATGTTGCCCTGCTCGTACTTGCCACCGGGTTCGGGGATGCGAATGTTCGCGAGGGGTATGCAGCAATCACCCGGTGGCTTGGTACACGAATTCGTCACATAGATCGCCAGGGCTCCGTAGTTGATTTGCCCGCTGGAGATCACATCCTGGATGCGTGATGTCGTCGGTGCCGGCGCCAGTTTTCCATCATCGATCTCGATTCGATAGGTCTCGCGGATCGATCCCGGGGAGCACAGTCCGCCGGTATCGCAGTCCCCGCCCATGGCTGGAACTGGATCCGATGGGCACTCGTGATAGCACACCGACAGGTGGACATAGTTGTCGTCGCAGCAATAGCCCGAGTCGGTGCCACCGTTGGGCACCTCCGCGGCCGTTCCGACCGGCGGTGTGGATCCGGTCGCCGGAGCCGCATCTGGATCGGGCAGGGTAACGAGATATGGCTCGCAGATCAGGATCTCTCGTCCGCACTTGTCGATCGCCTCGCCGGGCTGCACCCACGCTGTGCGCGTCCCTGGCACGATCTGCACGCCCATGCCGCACACCACGCCCCACCCGGTGACGACACGGTTCAACATCCAGCGCTTGTAGTTGAAATAGTGCTGCTCGCGTTCGAAATGCACTACGTCCAGCAGCTTGCCGTAGAAATAGCGATTTCGGATCGGCGGACACATCTCGACACAGTCACAGTGTTGTGGATTGGTTAACATCGCTATCTCCTCGCCTCTTTCGCAAACGTGTTCAACTCAGCTGAGTGGACTCGCCCAATCGGCTTTGCCCCACGCGGGTCGCCATGGCGCCTGCCAGCACCGTGTCTTCGCCCAACCCTTGAGCGTCGCCCAGCGACAAGCTGCGCGACGGACCACCGACGACAGAATCAATCCCCAATCGGCTCTCGAACCCCACACGCATGCGGGGTTCAACGATGCAAAGCTGGTAGGTCGTGTGAGCGGGTTTCTCCTGTTCGATCAAGGCACGCACGCGCGGGAGCACGTCTGCACACATTACTTGGCCGCGATACACCAGCACGCTGAACTGGTACGCAACATCGCTGAACAAGGGCGCGCCGAATTCGTCGACCGTAATCAGGTGCGATTGATCGAGTACCGCGCTGGTGCCAACGACCGCTCCCTGCGGCTGCGCGGGAGCCAGCATGGTCGTGAATCCAAGAATCGAATTCTGTGTGTGCTCCCAGACCGGGGTGCTCCCTGTGAACGCTTCGCCGGCACAGGAATCACAACAGCTCTCAGGGCTGGCAGGCAGCGCCCACCATGCGGCGTTCAGGATCGGCTCTTCGATGACAGCATCAACGCCGGCAAACAGCTTCAGCGTGCGCCGCAGCCCGGATGCCGTCCCGCGCTGCGCATAGAGCTCGAAGATTTCTCCCAGGATGCGCCGTTGTTTGGCCGTGGACCAGTTCTCGTCGAGTTCCAGTCCAAGCCATTCAGCTAGCCAACGAAGAAAGCGTTCCGGTGTCGCCTTTGCGTCAAAGAGGATGGGCATCGCGCCGATTTCATCTTCGACGTCCTGATACATGCTCTCGAACAGCGACAGCAACCGCAGCAGAAAGTCCCCACACGGCATTTCGTCGCGGTAGATCACGGGCAGGTCGCCGAGATACGAATCGCGGTCAAACTGCACCCGAATTTGCGAAAGGATCGGTGTGGCGCTGCCGTCTCCGGAGAATTGGGCCGCCACCCACAAGTAGGTTTTCGGATCGCCACCCACGTATATGTCGTCGAGGTCGGTGGCCGGCGGACGGGCGCACTGTCGCCATTTCGGATCGCCCAGCGGATCGATGCTTGCGCCACTGACCTGCGGACCGCTGCCAGCATCGTTTGAGGTGAAGACAAGGAATTCGACGTGCGTGTTGTCGGCGAGCGGCGCCAATTCGGCTCGGAGCCGCTGCCAGTCGACCTCGGGATGGTCAAGGTGAATCGGCGACTCGGTCCAGAGATACCCCTTCTCCGCATATGCAGCATCGGTCGCGAGTTGAAGTGGCGCATCCGTTGTTCCGGCATGCACCCACAGATTGCCTTTGCCATCCAGAGCCAATGCCGCGACCGGACCGTCGTACCCGCGCGCCTCGGAAACCCAAACGGGACTCTCTCCGAAACTGAACTGGAAGATCCGACGCGCCTGATTGTCCCCGACGTAGAGGACGGAGCCGGATGCTGACGCGCCAAGTGGCGACTGCAGCGTGCCCGCGCCCATGCTGAGCACCGCGCCGTGCGGCGTCATCACTGGATTGCCGTTCACGTCAAAGACAAACACCTGACTCGGCGACGATGCTTCGACGACGAAGATCCAGATCGCGCCGGACACGGTCGCGGTACATATGTCGACCGGACGCGTCAGCGTGTGTGCGGCAAGAACGTTCTCCCAGAACGTCTCGACCAGGTCGCCGGTCGCATTCCATTTCTGGACACGCGCGTTTTCGTAGTCGAGCACGTAGATGCTGTTCTCCGAGTCCGCCGCCAAACCCCACGGAGTGTTCAAGCGGCCCGGGACAGAACCTGGATGCGTCGCAGCGGCATTCGGCTGGCCCAGAACTCCCAGGAGTTGACCGGTTTCCGGATCAAAGATCTGGATGCGATGGTTGCGACTGTCAGCGGCGAAGAGGCCGCGGCGATTCTTCAGCAGCACGAGCCCTCGCGGCGTATTGAGTCGACCTAGTTGTTCGTCGTGACCACTGAGGCAAGGCAGCGGACACACGTTGCCGTCGCAACCCACAATCTGGCGGACGCGCTGGCCGTCGGGATCGCTGAAGTACACACTGCCGTCGGCTGCCACTGCTATTCCGGACGGACCGGAAGGCGCAGCGGCCGCCTTGATGCTCTGCGGCACGGCGCCACCGAGCAGCGGCAGGGGCATTAGTTCGAGCGCACCATCTTCGCGACGAACCAAGCCTTGCCGCTTGAAGCCAGCCCAGTGGCCGTCGCGATTCAGGTACAAGTACGTCGGCTTGTCAGGTTGAGCCATGGCTATCAACTCTCAATTCCTATCCAGCCAATTCGCCAATCCTTGAAAAGCATCTTGTCTACCGTAAGCAAGTCGGTCCTGGTCGCGACGACGGTCCACAAGAAGGGGAAGATATCGACCCAGAAAGACTGCGGTGTGGGCGCCGGATGTGTCGCCACGTCGATCAATCCGTCGAGTAGGTAGTAGTTCGGTCGATCGCCTGTGCCTTTGTGCGGGCGATCGCCTATCAGCCGCACCGTGTATTCGGGCGTTGCCTGAAATCCCGCCGAACTGGTGTTGACCTTGGTGGAGATGCGGACCGGCGGGAACTGCAATTGTGTAGACGCGAGGTCCACTTGAACCGGCGGTTCTACTCCGCCGAGGTACTCAATGTGCCAATTCTCCGCAGCAGGAGCAAATTCTCCGCACGCAATGTAAGGCTGTTTCGAGGGGCGAGCGTTGCGCCGTTGCTCCACCGAGACTGGCTGCTTCAACTGGCAATTAAAGACCTCGATGCGAGCAAGGACGATGAACAATCCCTTCTGGATACGATCCTTGAGCTGCGGGTCCGTTGGCTGCGTGCCGTCGTCGTTCAGCCGCACCCAGCAGAACACCGGTTCTTCGCGCAGGCGCACGACTCCCATGGGGAGACAGATTCCGTCGCGAGTTTCCGCGGGTTTCAGCAACGTATCGTCCGGATATGAAACTGTCAGGTGATAAAAGGCAGAGGCGCCGGCACCGTTGTCCGCGACCGGCGGTATCGGCTCGACATGGGTCTCCGTGAGGGTGATTTCCTGGCCGAGCGAATTCAACGCGTACCCGGAGGAGACCGTCACCTCGCGATCTCCCTTGTTGCCAGAGACGGCATAGCCGCTGCCAACGCCAGGCTGGTGCAGGCTCTGATTGTGCAGCCACCGCATTTCGCGGTTGAAGGCTTCGAGCGCCTGGAGGTCCGACGCGAACAGGCGCTGACCTTTGAAGAACTGGATCCGCTCGAGGAATTGCGTCCCGTAGACCGCCATATTTGCCTCTCACATGTTCACGTTGCCAACCGACACTTTCTCCAGCACCAGGGGAAGCAGGAATTTATTCAGGATGCGCAGCCGCATAGGCACATACGGCAACGTTTCCGGCATCTCGCACGCGACCCACTGCACATACAGCTTCTGCTGAAGCGCGAATGGGAAGAAGTCGTCCGGCCGGCTGATGACAGACAACCCAGCAGCTTCATCGGACACGATTGCGATTTCGATCACCGGCCGAGACGGGGGGAACCACATTCGAAACGTGAAGCCATTGGCGGATTCGTCGGTCAAGCTGGAGAACATATCCGGCAGAAGCCGGACGGTGTTGCGATTAAACAGGGGCCCCGCGAGCCATGCGAAGTAGCAGGGGCGTCGCCTGAAACCTGCGGCCGACGTGTCGATTCTAGTCTGGACGCCAACCGCGGTTCTCTGAACCGCTGCTCCCGTCGCTGATTGCGGAACATCGATTGTCCACGGCTCCCACGCGGTTTTTGCCGGCAGCGTGGCGCCTGTCGCGATCCCCGGCCGCGCAAGTGGTCGCGCTCCTGGCGGGACGAAGTCTGTCTTCACCAAGGGTTTTCCCGTGGCGTCGTAGATCACCTGTGCCAGGGGCACGCCATCGCGGACCCGCGTGCGTTCGAGCGGCATCCATTTGAAGCTCACAGTGGATGACCCGTCCGTTCCGCTGGTTGCCCAACAGATCTCCTCCATTGCTTCAGGATGGCAGTCGCGCCTGTCCTCGTACCGGATGAGAAGGACCAGAGTGACAGGAACCGGCGGTACGTTCACGGGAACGGGCACGCGCTGCGGGCTGTCGACGATTAATTCGCGCCCGAAGCAGTCCACGCCAACACCTTCGGTCACATTGAGGCCGACCAGAGCGCCACCGGACGCAATCGCGGAAGCAGTCAGCCCTTGATACACGCCGTACGCATCATGGAGCGCGCGGTTGTGCCACCAGCGGTGCTGCGCCGTGTCGGCGAGCTGATCTCGAAAGTCGAGCGAGCGAAGCATTTGTCCGTGCCCGTAACGGATCCGTTGCAACGCACGTTTTTCTAAATCGCACATATTCGTTTCAATCCACTTCGATTTGATGGGCTCCCGCCTGAACCAGCCATGTCGGCCCCAGACAGACATTGCCGCACTGTGCCTCGCACGGCTCGGCAATCAGTTCGAGTGACACGATGTGATCGACACCGGCGACGCGGTCGATTACCTGCATGATTTCTGCTCGGTAGACGTCGCGGCCAAACGGCCAGCCGGTGCCATCTGGTCCACCAATCAGCGGATCGAGAAAGCGATTCAGTGCGTCCACGATGTTTTTTTCCACCGCGGACTTGTTGCCCTTCGCCGCGGCCTGAACCGTAGCGTTCACCGCTACCTCGACGTAGGTTGGCCCCGCCACCTCGACGCGCGTGCCGATCACCCGTCGCCGGCGCAGATACTTCGCCACGGCTTGTTTCAACATCGGACCTGGAGTCGGGTTTCCGACAGGCAAGTACGGCAGGACGATAACGGTGATCATCCCCGGAGCCTGGAAACACGGAAAATCCGGATGCAGGTTTGCGCGAGCCGTCACGCGCGCGATGCGTGTGCCCGGCGTCTCCATGGCCAGGCGTTCGTAGTCCGCGAGGGTTACGGCGCGTTGCGTGGTCTCGACAAGCGTGATCGCGCGCCCTGCAGCGTGCGCCACCGTTTCCGCTGCCGTACCGCCTGCCGCAAACAGTGTGTTCTTTACAGCCGCGATTTGTTTCCTGACCGCACTCCAGCCATCGGGTGTGGCACCGGGGTTATAGAGCAACGCCCGATTGTGGTCTGAGTCGGCAAGACGCGTGACGACCCCGGCGGCCACATTGCCCGCATCGGCATGTGTGGCGCGATACTGCGCGAAGATCGCCGCATCCTGCGCCGGAACGTTGCTCGTTTGCCCGCTGCCGAATCTCACCTCGCCAGACGTCGGATCCAAGAGAACGGCAAAGTCGCTCCACGTCGAGGAAGCGAAATCTTCGCGCAGCGTCCAGCGCCGCCAGACGCCGTTCTCGGTCGTGTGGAGCGAAAAGCTGGACTCCTGCGCCAGCAGTTCAGGCAACGTGAATCGCTGCTCGGGACCACCGGTCCCGATCCCAAGCAGCACCGCGTCCAGGTTCAACGATCCCGGGCGGCCTGCTGACGGCGCCTGGAAGGCGCGGATCAAAAACTCCGGATCATCCGCATGGCCACCACCGAAATTCAGTGACACGATGTTTCCAACCGAGTCCAGCTGGAGCTGCAGGCGGGTGATATCCCCGGGCTTAGGCAGGCCCGGTGACGAGTGCGTGACCGTTGCGCCTTTCGCCATGACGAGGGCGGCTCCAACCGGCACAGCCTGTTCCGCAACGACGCCGTTGAACGCGATCGCTTGTAGAACTGGAGGCGCCTCGTACGCGCCCGCGACCACGCGACAGCGCAGATACCACCACGGTGTTGGGAGGGCGCCGACACGCCACTGCCCCATTGCCGATGGCATGGTGAAGACGATGTGGCCGTCCAGCGTGAACGCGCGCGTCTGATCCTCGACGTGTGCTGGATCCAACGTGACCCACGCCTCGCCTGTGCTGGATGCCAACAGGATTTCCCAGACCGTTCGGACGCTGTGGTGCGCGGGCACCTGTGGGTCGGCGTCGCCTATTGCGGCGGGCGCGGTGGGCTTTGCGCAGGGATTCGCTCGACGAGGAGGACAGTCGTGTTCGCGCTCGCAGGCCTCGTCCTGCAGGCGCTTCCGCTCCTCCCATCCGGAGCGGCCGTCAGCAAACGTGAAGTGCAAGCGAACGGGAACATCCGCCGGCAGTGCGGCATTGAGCGCGATGTAGAGCTCAGATTGTGGCGCGGCCGCCGCCCCAAACGGAAGAACCGGATCGCCACGACGCCACGCGACGGTGAGATCGTGAAACCCCGTCGCATCCTTTGATTGAATGCCCACGATACCGCCGGCAACAGCCGTTATCGGCTCCAGCGTGCGGAAACGACTCTCACCGCCCTCGAGATCGTCACCGGCGAATTCAAGTGTGGCCTTCAGCGGAAGCGGCGGCGTGCCTGTGGGGAATGCCACGCTGAGCACAGTCCGCGCCGGGGCCGGTGGCTGTGGGGTCACGCCAATCAATTCCAAGAACTTGCGCTTGTGGCGATCGGAGATCTGGTTCACCCCGAAGATGTCCATCTCCGCCACCCACGCCAACAGTTCCATCAGCGTGATTCCCGGATCGTGGACGTTGTGATCCGTCCATTCCGGGCCAAAGACCGGAATGAGCGCGCGACCCTCCTCTACAAGGTCCGCCCAGCGCCGATCGTCAAGATTGGGCAATACCAGCGGCATTTCTCGTTCCTACGTCAGCAACTCGCTCTCACTCAGCGTGGACACGGTCTTCGCGAAATGGGCATACAGCGGCAGATCGGCCGCCGTTCCGCCCGGAACCCAGGGAGGCTGCCCGTGTTTGATCAGGAAAAAGTCCTGGACGATCTGCGCCTGCTCTTCGCGATTGAAGCCGGTCAGGCGCATGCCTTTCGTCCGCGCGGAGCGCAAGCCCGCAGGACCGCCATAGTCGTAGGCGCCCAGGCCGCGCCGAATCTGCGCGTGCAGCGCCTGCGCCATGTAGATGGCGCCAACCTGTTCGTACTGCCACACGTGTGTCAGTTCGTGCACCAGGATGCTGTCTTCCAGGCCGCCCCACGCATTGATGGTGTGAAAGCTGGTGAACGCCCGGTTCGTGAACGCAGGCCCCAACACCGCACGTTCGTCGACGCGCACCAGCGAGAGGTCAATGGACTTGCCAAAGACGCGCTCGGCGAGTGTCACCTCGCGGCTGCTCAGCGCACGCGTGTTGAATTTGACAAACTCGTTCACCGTCTCCAGCACTTCGCCGGCGCCGAGGATTTCGAGTACGTCGATCAGCCGGACTCCCACCCACGACAGGAAGTCTTCCCAGGTGCTCAGATGAGTCAGCGACTCCCACCACGCCAGCGTCCATGGCCGCAAGGTGCTGAGCGCCTGAATCAGGCTCGTCACGAGCCGCCCGACCCGCGACGGTAAACGCGTCACCCAGGTGAAAGCCCGCAGCAGGGCGCCGGTCATCTTGTCCCAGATTTGTGTTCCGAGCCATTTGATCGCATCCCAGACGCCCTCTGCGGCGCTGGCGATCCCGGTGCCGACAGTCTTGACTCCTTCCCAGATCGCCTCGCCGGCGCCGGCGATCGATCCGCCGACTGAATGCCAAAACCCGCCCTTCCCGGGTTCTGCCTTGCCCTGCACACGAGTTCCGCCCGCGGAAGACACGTGCATCGGGCCTTGATTCGCGCGCGACACTTCGGCGTGATTGGCTTCGAGTTCAAGCGTCTGATCCGCGACGGCACTGCCACTATTCCGCGAGTCCTGCTGCGCGACGTGCGCCAGTTCGTGACTCAACAAGCGCATTCCCGCTTCGGAGTGCGGCTGATACCCGCCTTCGCGAAAGAAGATGTCTTTTCCTCTTGTGAAGGCCTGCACCCCGAGTGCCTTGGCCGCGCCAGCCGCGGCCGGGTCCGTATGCACCCGCACCTCACTGAAATCCCGTTGCAGCCGCGCAGCCATCGACGCGCCGACTCCGATATCGAGTGAATTCCCCGCACCGGGCCCGCTACGCTGGGACTGCAGCATCCCCAGGACGGCCTGATTTCCCACCAGCCTGTGCATCGCCAGCACTTCCGGCACCGACACCGGCAGCCGTTCTCCGATCGCAGTCGGGAACCGCGATGAGGCCTTCGCGTCGGCCGCGACCGGCGCCGAATCCATTTCGCCCTTATCTCGCTGTTTCGCGAGCCATCGCATCACTGTTGCTGCCTTCTCGTCGACGCAAATCGTCTGCAGCTACGTTCCTAGATCAACTTCAATTTTATTTGCCCGGGCGCGACTATCTGATCGGGTGGCACCGGCACTTCGTTCTCCACCGGGAGTCCATTGACGGACAGGTGCAATTCTTCGACGTAGTCGATTCCGCGTACGCTTGCGAGCGCCCCTGCCAGGTCCGACAGAAACACGCCGCGCCCAAGGTCCCAACCCTGACCCTCGGGACCGCCGTGAAGTGGATTCAGGAACGCGACGAGTGCTGCGCGTGCGTCCTCTTCTACGGCTCCAGCCTGTGATGGATCCCGCGGAGCCAACGCCGCGTCGACGTCGACCAGCAAATACATTGGACCAGTCACCTCGATGCTGTGGCTCTCCACTAACCCCGCGGGAGCGCGCCTCTCGACGTATCTCTGGACTTTTTCGCGTAATCCAAACGACGGCACTGGGCGCGGTTCGGCGCTATTCGGAATAATGACGAGCGTCACCCAACCGGGCCGACGCTGGCCGGACGCATCACGATGCGGGATCGCGCGTGCGCGCGCCACGCCTGCCGAGGCCTCGTGCGCCATGGTCTCGTAGTCGCCTGGCGTGATCGCCCGTCCGCGATGACGAATGCTGTCCGCCCCCCGATACGCGAAAACCTTCAACGTCTCGCCGTCTGCACCGCCTTCGGCCGCACGCGGGTTGAAGACTGCCTGCACGCCGCCTACGGACCCCAGAAGTTGCTTGATCGTGCGCGCCGCCACATTTCCGGTCAGGCCACCGCCAGACTGGAAACGCCGCGCCGCAATCGCCGCCGCTGCCGGAGGAATTCGTCCCTCCGCGCCGTTGCCGAACACAAGCCGGCCAAGCGCGCCGTCAAGCACGTAGTGACGATCGTTCTCCCCGGAAAAGAAGAAATGCGGCTGCCCCAGCCAGCGCACCCACGCTTCGATCACGCGTTTGCTGCGATCGCGCACCAGTCGCAAATCGCCCTCGATAACTTCTGTTTCAAATCCTTCGGCGCCCAGCTTCGCTTCCAGTCGACTGAGAAGTGTGGGCTCCCCGTGTCCCAGCTCCAGCGCGAGAGTTCGCCACTCCACGTTGGCCCGGCTGCCACTTAGCTCTCTCACTTCGATCCGTTCTCCAGCCAGCACCGGAACTTGCGTCAGCACGAACACCTGATCGGGAAGACCAGTGCTGACGCCCAAAGGCGTATCGTTGTAGGTCTGTCGTTGCGAGGCCCATGCCGCGTTCAGATTGATCTGATTGAGCGTGGCTTCTCCCGGAGGGCCGTCCTCCTTCAACCGCGCCCGCAGCCAGTGGAGCGACTTGTCGAACCGCGCGACGGCCACGCTATCGTCAGGAGCGATGAAGGACACAATTCCTGGCAAGCGCAAGCGGCGGGTCTCGTCGTCAACAGTCAACTCTCTCCAGCCGTCGCCATTGAAGTATTCCCACACCAGTGGTGGGCCATCAGCGTTTCCCGTCTGCTCCAGAATGTCGAAATAGATTCCCATGTCGTTCACGGGGAGCGGCTGGGTCAGGCCGAAGTACAGAGCAGGGCTGACTTCAGTAATCGGTTTGTACGGCGAGAACGTCGTGCCAAGCCATCGAGCGTCATCGGTGTGATCCTCGTATTGAAAATCGTTCCACGTCACGACCTGTTCGAGCGGAGTGAACGGCGTTTGCCAGACGTAGCCGAGCCGAAAATCGGACAGCGCAGGCGGCACGGTTATCACATACACGAACGTGTTGTCGTGACCGGCGCCGTCCTTGAACTTCACCTCTTTGGTGAAACCAAACCCGCCGCTCACCACGCGCACCCGCATCCAGAGCCCAGGCCGATTATTGACCTCAGTCGGCGCGAGATCTGTCGGAACGTCGAACTCGATCACGTCTGAAGTGTTCAGATCGCCAGGCGTGGGGCTGTCGCTCTCTGACGTGATCGGGAGTGGCACCCAGTCGAATCCGTTCCAGTATTCCCAACTCACCACGCGATCGAGCGGAGTTGGATTCTGGCTGTCTTTGATCTTGAACAGGTCTTGCGGGGTTTGCGTTCGAGGAGCGTAGACGCGCACCGATGCCCCGCTCTTGCTGAAGATCTCCTCTTGGCTGAAATAGAAGGTCGCACCCGGTTGCGGTTGCTGGCCGAAAGGAAAGAACGGCTTGCTGACGTCTACCTTTTGACCCTCGACAAGGGCGGAATCCAGCTTCAGCCCGCTCATCTTCAGGATCAGGTTGAACTGCGCTGGATCGGCTGTGGAATCGACGTGCTTCACAGTTGTATTCAACTGGAAATTGAAGCACGTTACCTCGATGCTGTACGTGGTGCCCACGACCGGAGCAGGGAGAACAGGCATCGCCCCCGTGTCATCGGTCTTGGCGGTCGTGAGGATGGAATTATTCGGGTTCCTAATCGTCACGGGGATCTGCGCCAGCGGAGCTCCCCCCTCGCTTGTAAACAGGAGCTGGGCTTTGTCGCCTTTTTGGATGCTCGCCTGCAGGCTCGGCTTGAGGTCCTGCTCGATCGTGGTACGAAGGCGGATGCTATCGACGACGGGGAGCAGGATGGCGGGGTCGGGTGGCAGCGGTTGCGTCAGCTGTCCGCGCAGCCAATAGGACTCGACATTGTTCACCGTGGCCGGCGCAGTCTGAGCGCATTCCGTGACCAGTCGCACTGAGCCCGTGAACATCAAGCCTCGAGTGCCGTCGAAACCTTGCCCGGGCGGTTCGAGGCACGTGGGCTTCAACGACTTGAAGCCACGCCACACCGATCCGTCCCAGTACTGCCACAGAATTTCGAGTGGGCTCGAGCTTCCCTGCTCCAACTCGAATTCGACTTCGAGCCGGCTGGTCCCAGCGAAAGCCAACACCGTAGAGTGCGCGAGGTACAGCACGTGCGGGGTCGGCTGCAATTGCGTTCCCTGAAACACGGTGAACGGCCGGCCGGCAAGATAGTCCACGGAATGATCGATGTATTGGTCGCGCCCGGGCCATAGGCTGATCACTTCCGCCAGGCTTGCCGCAGCGATACCTGTCGCCCTCTCCGTTTCAAACATGATTGGCTGGCTGCTGCCCGCCGCTGGCGGCGCTGCCACTCTGGTTCCAGCCGGCGCGCTGCTATCGCTCGCCTGTGGCGAAAGCTGGAACACAATGGGAGCCCGCGCCTGCGAGGCAGGGACGAGCCGGACACCCAGCAAATCAAGAAACGCGAGCTTGTTCTTCTCCGGCGCCTGGTTCAGGCGCTGCAGGATGGCGTACACATACCTCGCGAAGATTTGCGCGATCGCCTGTCCGGCTGTGCCGCGCGACGGATTCCACTCCGGAACGTAGCCGTAGTGGCGCTGCCAGAACTCTTGTACGATCGCATCGGTGCGGCGATCGTCGACTGGTGGCGCCGTCTTCACGATCACTTCGGCATTCCTTCCTGCAAATAGAATGGGTATACGAGGTTCGTCAACGTATTCGTCGCTCTGACGCGATACGTGATGTCGATCCACAGCGTGCTACGCTGATTGACGTCGAGCGTGACCCTCACCTGCACCACATCGATACGGGCCTCCCACTTCACGAGGGCGTCCTGGACGCGCGCCTTCACGCGCTGTAACGTGGTCGTATTGATTGGTCCGAACACGAAAGAGCGAAGCCCCGCTCCAAAATCGGGACGCATCACTCGTTCTCCGCGGTCGGTGCCCAGGATGATTCGGATCGATTGCCTGATGTCCTCGTCATAGACCGCGATCGACGTCCCGCCATCGGCTGCAACGCAGGGTGGAAACGCCCATCCGACTCCGAGAAGCGCCCGACGTGGATCGGCAGCGCCCATCGCTCATCCTCCGATCTGGACCGTGGGCATGCCCATCACAATCGGCGCCGAGCACGCGGACATGTCTCCAAGGCGAGCCGCCGGCCTGCCGCCGATGAAGACCGTGATCGCGCCCTTCACGTCAGGCGTAGGCGGATGGGGTCCGGCAACTGGCGGCATCGCGCAGCTATGGTTGTCGCCCAACACCGCGGCGGGCATTCCACCGATCAACACCGTTGGCACGCCGGGTCCGGCCATGATTCCCGGATGCGCAGTTGGATCCGTCGAGCGAGCGGCAGGCGGCATGGTTGTTCCTCCGTTTCTAATTGAGCTGGACCTGCGGGCCTCGAATCGAAACCATCCCGGCGGACTTGATGTTCGTCGCGGTGGTTCCGGTGATCTCCACTTGGTTGGCCTGCAAGGTGATCGTGCCCGTCGGCGCAATCAAATCGATGTTACCGGCAGGCGCTGCCTGGATGGTGATCGACGGTGGCGGACCGAGGTCCATCGAGATCTTCATAACCCCTTTGGGGGCACTGAGCTCGATCGACTTCAGGCCCAGGGTGATCGAATGACCGATGCTGGTGGTAATCGTGACCGACTGTGTCAGGTCATCCAGCTCGATGGTTTGGGCCAATGGACTGGCCTTCATGCCTGTCTTGATGACGCGTTTGTTGAGGAATGAGATCGGGTCCGTGATGGGCGGCCGCTTGCTCATGCTCCACAGCCCGCCGAGGATGTAGGCGTCGCGTTCGTCGTTCTGGTTGAAGGCCACCAGCACCTCGTCGTCGATTTGCGGAACCCACGCAAACCCGCGACCCGAACCCGCGCCGACGGCCGCTATTCGCGCCCACGGATCGAATGCCGGAAGTGACGGAATGTGCACCTGCACCCGCCCTTCAGCGAGCAGGTTGAGGTTGTCCACCACCGTCCCCGGCGAGATCGAGTACCCGGCGCCGAGACGCGCGTGTTTGCCGTGCGCCTCATCGACGCCCGCAACCCATTCCAGGAATCCCTTGCCCATACGATCCTCCGCAGCATCACAATCCGATTCGGTTTCCCTGCAGACGCGCCAGGCCGCCAAATCCCTTCGGTCTCGGGATCGAGCCGAACCAGACTTCCTTGCGTGCATTGAAGCTTGTTTTGTAGCCACCGGCGTCAATGGTGTGGGTCGCCGATGTCACCCGATACTTGCCGCCGAACTGATCGCCGAGCCCTTCAAAATCGATGACCTTTCCCGCCATGATGCGGGTGTCGCCGATGCAAGTCCCGGTGGCCGTCTGCCGGTTATTCAGCCGCGGCAGCAGTTCCGCCAGGATGTCCTGCAGCGCGCCGGGGAACCCGCTCGGCTTGATCGACAACGTCTTCTTCGCCTTTTCGCCAAGCAGCGTTTCGATATCACCGAGGCCCGGGTAGATGGACAAGTTGAACGCGGCACGGTCGTAGTCCCACGACACCACGATCACAAACTCGGTCTGCAGGCTCGCGATCCAGAGACGCGCCGTGACACCAAATAGGTCACCGACCGTGGTCAGCCTGGGATTGAAATCCAGGAGTGACTGTCCCCATTTGAGCATCAGGCTGGACGAGTAGTCCTGAATCAGGAACTGGAATCTGAGGACGTACCCCTTCGGATCCGCCGTGTGGTCGATGTACATCTCCCACCCGTTCTCTTTGGCGATGGCGGACAGAAAATCGAAGTCGGTTTTGCTCTCTTGCCGTCGGATTGGCCGTTGCGAGTCATCTGGAACGACCGCCATGGTCGCGAGCGTCATCAGGACCGACAGGGCGCCGCCGATGAGGTCCGGGCGCGGTTCCAGGATGTTCGCGGCACTCACCAGGCTGGCAACGGCAACATCCGGAAGAGGGAAGATCCCGATCTTGGGAAGCTTCAACGCAAAGGCCCGATCGACCTTGCCGTGAGTCAACCGCTGAAGGAAATCGTGCGCGGTGACTTTGATCGTCGGCATGCCGCTGTTGGGAAACGACGGCTCGACCGCGGTGATTTCTCCGACGAAGATCTCTGTGTCGAGCGGGTCGGGTGCGTATCCGATAAACAGCTTGAATCGCTGGTCTACAGCCAGCAACGGATGATCGAGCCAACGCAGGTCCTGGTTTGCAACCGTCAGGTCCACGCTGTCGGAGCCCTCGATGCCGTTCTGATAGCTCAGGCTGATGATCGATCCTCGGAGCGCTGGCGGCAGCGCATCGCCCCCGATTTCAACCTTGAACTGCGGAGCGTACTGGGCCCGGTTCGCCATCGTTACTGCACCACTTCACCGCTGTTGGGATCGACAAACGGAAGAGACGGAATCCGCAATTCCTGACCGGGTGTAATCGAACGCGGATCGACAATCCGATTCATCAGCGCGATCGGGCGCCACTTCAGCGCGTCTTCGTAGAACTGGCCGGCCAGACTCCAGAGCGTGTCGCCTGCCTTGGTCACGTGCACCTTCGTAAAGTCCGCGGTTTGCAGGTTGGCCTCGGCGACTTGCGTTTCCGCGTCCAGATACTCGTTGAACGTGACCGTTACCCGCGCGCGGGATGGCAGGCCGCTCGGCAAGAACCGGAGAAACTTCTGGCTGGCTTTCGCGAGCACGCAGGGAAAGTGCAAGGAGCCCCAGTCGACATGCAGCAGTGGTGGCGCGTGCAGGTTCGAGTCGATCTTGAGCAGGTCGGTGATGCGGTTCGTCTGGAGGCGGACATCCGTTCGTTCGTCTGACGTGTCGAAGAACAATTCCATATCGAGCGTCCGCAGGTTGCCGTGCACGAACTGCAGGATGGGCGAACTCAATCCGGGAACGGCCTGCGACGCAAAGTTGTTGTCCTTGTTCAGGCTGTATTCCTCCGGATTGAACATCACAAAGAACTGTTCACCCGTCAGCTCGTTCGTGATCTGCACGCGGTCCATGATGTTCCCCTCAGACGTGTCCTAAACGCTCGCGGGCAGCAATCAATCGGCTATCCAGCTGCCGGACGACTTCGTCGGTGATGTGGGTGATATTGAGTCCCTGCAACGGAGGCACCGCAGACCATCCGCTGTTGTGGCCAGTCGCTTGGGGCGGTGATGGGCTTGCGGCCGTCACGAAAGGCGATTCGCTGACGGGAGGGCTCGGGCGCTGCAGCAGCACCCTCTCGGAAGGCACGACACGCTTCTCGACCCGGCGGTTGTGTCGCAGCAGGCGCGTGACGACGGACCGTTCCACGTCGGGCGCGCTGACGCTCTTTGGTGTACCTGCGAACGACTGCGATGGCGATCGCACGATTGCTTTCGTGGCCAAAACCGGCACGAACGCGGTCACGTGGGTCGCGACCAGTCGCAGCCGTTCGGCCATCGATTGGCGAAACGCGGCGGTCCGCAACACCGTGGTGCATTGCGTCTGATGCTCACGGGCTAGCACGGTCAGACGCGTTGTGTGGTGCGCCGGCGCTGACGGCAGCGTCACGAAGTACCGCGAAGGGAGGCTTGATAGCGGGGCAACTACGGGGGCCTGCCACGACAGGTGAACCTGCTGCGCTAACCAGTGCGTGTGCTGGATCCAGGCCCATGTCCGCTGCAGAAGCTTCTGCTCCACTCGTCGGGCCGGCACTATTGAATGCGAGAAGCGAGCCACCAACGTCCGCGTCCACGCGAGCCGACGCAGGCATCCATGCGCGGCCAGACGATTGACGTTCGGCGCGCGCCGACGCTGCAGGCTGGCCGCCCACCGTCTGAGGTCACGCGAATGAGTACCCGGGATCGCTCGCATTCCCGCCCTCCGTGTTGCTACGGTCGTTGATCGAGGAGATCTCCCGCACCCAGCGGCGCCGTTCCGCGTGCTCAAGGTTCAGGATCGAGTCCACCGACCAATGGAAGTGATAGGCGACGAAGGCTACCTCCTCGTACAACTGAGGGAGGGGGTAGCCTACAACCCCCCCTCGGCCTGAACCTCCACTTCGAACGCGTGCGCGCACTGCGGACACACCGCCGGAAGACTCCCGTTCCCGTTGCGGTTGATCCGGTTGTAAACGTCCTGCAGATAGGTGAGGTCGGCCGCGTATAGGTTCTCGATGATCTTCGGCGTGACTTGTGAGACGTTGCCGAGCCGAGTAATGACGCGGGACAGCAGAATCACAACCACATATGCTTGGTTCGACTGCACTCGAGGATCCTTCAGCGGCAGAATCTCGTCGGCGGCTGTGGCCAGTCGCATCACGCCTTCGCGATGCAGATTGCCCTGGGTATCCACGTAACCTAGCGGCAAGAGAAATTCGTGCTCCGTTTGAAACATCGCCGCATCTCCTTCCGTTGCGTCCGCCCATCGTTCGGCCCTCAGGCACGCTCCACGTATTCGCACGTGAGCGTCAGCGTCTCGATCGACATGTCGGCGCCTTTCGCGCTGTAGGTGGGACCGTCCCATTTACTCGGCCACGCCTTGAAGAAATTCCAGCGCACCTTTTCGGTTCCGGTGTCGTCCAACTGCACGACCGATCCATCGAGCTTCTCGATCTGCCCGTTGACCGCGAGCATGTGCCAGTCGTACAGCTCGCGGGAATCGGTGGTGCCCCACTTCAAGGTGATGTCCGGGCAACTTCGCTTGCCCGGAAATTTCCGGACGCGGTCGGGGTCGCCTCCCTCGCGGTACTCGATGACCTCGAGGTGCGAGCTAACCGAACTGCACTCGGAAAATCCGGCTTGCTGGATACCTTGAATTTCCACGCGAAACCGCATTCCCTTGTATGGATCCGGCATGTTGCCCTCCTCTTACTTCGTGCCTTCCTGCAGAGTCGCCCCCGTGGGATCCTGAATGACCTGGAACACGATGAACTCGGCCGGCGTGGTCGGGACCACCGTGACCTCGATGATGAGTTGCCCCAGCGCGCGGATTTCCGGCGGATTCAGCGTCTCGTCGACGCGCACGCGAAACGCCTTGTCGGGGGTCTCGCCGAAGAGCGCTCCCGCTTCCCACTGGTCGCGCAGGAAAGCGGTCACTAACCGCTTCAGCGTCTGCCACAGCGTCAGGTTGTTCGGTTCGAATACAGCGAAGCGGGTGCCTTCCTGGATCGATTCTTCGATGAACAGAAGCAGACGGCGCACATTCACGAACCGCCACTGGGTGATGTCGTGGGGCGCGATTGTGCGTGCGCCCCAGATCTTGATGCCCTGGCCTTTGAACGCGCGGATGACGTTGATGCCTTGCTCGTTCAGTGGCCCCTGCTCGTCATCTGTCACCGGCGTCTCGAGATCGAGTGCGGAGACAATCGACTCGTTGGCCGGCGCGCGGAAGACGCCAAAGTTGTTGTCGCTGTTGGCGTAGACGCCTGCCGTGTGGCCCGACGGCGGAACCAGAATGCGCCCCTTGGCAATGGGGTTGGAGATGGAGATCCACGGGAAATAAAGCGCCGCATATCCGCCATCGGAGTTCAGGTTCTGCCGCTGGTAGGTAATCCTGTCGAAGCTTGGAGGGTTCGGCATCGGCAGCGAATCGAGGATGGCGAACCGGTCCTTCATCTTTTCGCAGTGGGCCACCATGTAGGCCTGAATGTCCTGCGTATCCGCATCCGTGAAGATTGGGGTCGCACCGAGCGTCCCGCCCACCGCGTCGGGTATGCACAAGAGATTCACGTCGTCGACTTTCTGCAGCTTGTCAATGCCGGTGTGGTACTCGACGGTGGTCAGCTTGCTGATGTCCTCGTCGAGGCCGCCCGCCAGGTTTGTGGCGACAAGTTTTGCCGGCAGATTGTCCGGCGGCGCCGATGTCGTCGGTGGGTCCGAGAAGGCGACGGAGACGCTGGCCGAGGGGACCTTCCTGACGAAGTACTTGCTGTGCCGCGGATCGAGGGACAGTAGTGGGAACACTTCGTCGGCCAAATTCTTCGCCTTGATCGTGAGTGAAAACTCCAGGGTGTCGACTTTGACGTCGTTGGCGCCGTCCATCGGATAGGTGTTGGTCAGCGGACTTGTTAGCGTCAAGACGTTGTTCAGCGCATCGACCACCCGAACCACACCGTTTTCGGTGAGGCCGTTTTGATCGATCTTGATGTAGCTGCCCGGCTCGATGCCCGTGGTCGCTTCAACCCGAATCCGGCTTTGACCTGGAATCAGGTCAGCAACACGCATGGTGCCGCCGCCGTAGTCATTCATGAACGGATTTACCAGAATGAACTTGCTGACGCCGGGGGGAATGCGCGAGTCGATCGTGATGCTGGAGATGACCGCACGTTCACTCTTCGTCGTCGCAGTGTTGGTGAGTAGCACCCAATCCCCGGGGACGAACTTTCCGGCGTCGGCCGCGTCGGCGGTCGTGACCCTACGCTTCGCAGCCGCCGGAGCCATAGTGCCGCCCGCATAATCATTGGTGAGCTTGGTCGCCATGACGAACGTGCAGGTGCCGGGCGGATTCGTTGCGTCGCTGCTTATCGTGGCAATCGTCGCCTTCTCCGTCTTGGTGTTGGTGCTGTCGGAGAGCACCACCTGGTCGCCCGGATCGAACTTGTTTGCGTCGTTGGCTCTTTTGGTGGTGACCTTTGCCTGACCGGATGCTGCAGTGTCGACGGTAATGGACGCCGCCTCGAGCGTCACGCTCACGCCCTTGCCCGCTGCCTTGGTCGAGGCAGCGCTCGCAGGATCAACCTGAGCCTGAATGTCAGTGTTGGCAAAGAGTCCTTCTTTGAGCGCGGTGACTCTCAGCACTTTGCGGTTTTTGGCGTCGCGCAGATCCAGCCACGCCGCCCTGCCGGTGCCGATCCGAACGAAGTAGCACTGCTGTCCGCCTTCAGCAAAGAAGCCATTGACGGCATGGGTGACATAAACGCGATACGGATCTTCGATATAGCCTCCGAACTTGTTCAAGAACTGCTGGATGTTTGTGATGAGGGTCGGGGTAAACGTCGGACCCTGCATTGCCGGCCCGAGAAAGGCGGCGATGCTCGTGCTCACACCTGCGATTGGACCTGGCAGCGAGATCTCCTGAATGTAGACTCCTGGCGCCTTGTCAATCGTTGAAAACGTCGCCATGCCATTCCTCCCTCTTAAACGCCGTCCATTACGGCAAGGGCGCCAGGGTGATTTCGTAGTCTTCCTGTCTTCCTGGAACTACCAGTTGCTGAGTCTTGTCCTGAAAACCAGAAGCCACCGCACGCAAGTTCTGGGTCCCGGTGGGCACACGCACAAACGAAAATCTCCCCTCCGCGTCGGTCGTTTCACGCAATCCGGTTTCCTGCAGTGTGGCGTCCAGGATGTCCACCAGCGCGCCGGCTATCCCGCGCGCTGCCGGATCCAGAACGCGCCCACCCACCTGGACAAAGGTGTCTGGAGAACCGGTCTCCGCTGGAGCGACCGCAGTGGTCCGCGTCGTCACCATGAAGTCGGCGACGTCGGCAAACACCGGCACGCCGATCGTGACGGTCACGGTGAGCGAGGCGCGCAGCTTGTTTCCCACTGATGTCCAAAACTCCGACAAGTTCTTCAACGCATCGGGGTGGAGGGCCATCATCGGGAGCGGTGGTTCTTGGCCCACCAGGCTGCCTTGCAGATATTTCGCAGGAATGATTGGAAACTGGCCCATGGCTCGCAGCGCTTGCGTCAGCAACCGATGCTCCTGCAAAGCGAGTTCGGATCCGCCCACCGGCCAGGCGGTCACCAGATACGAGCAGTTCAAGCGAAGCGGTGCGGGATGGATGATGGATTGATTATTCCTGCGCTCCACCACGTATTCGTTGCTGCGGAGCTCTGTATTCTCGCGGACGTCGTACAGAAACAGATCGATGGTGGTGTTGCCGGGAGTGAACGGATCGCTGGGACGGTCGAACAGAATGTCGGCGGCGCCGAGTTCCGGCGGCACCGAGGGATCCTGCAGGATGGCCTTCAACGTTTCACCCAGGTCGCGAATCATTGCTTCAAGACCTTCATCGTAATTTCCGGTTCAGGCGGCCGTTGTCGATGTGGCACAGTGGGAGGAACGCGGCATCACTCCAGGCACGACCGAGCTTCTGGTGCTCGCGGCGGCCGGCCTGCAGCAAATGAGTCATGCGGATGGCTCCGCCGTCGGCGGCGGCGAGGAATGCCGCCGCAAGCGCCATGTTCTTGATATTTCCTCCCGCGAGACGTATCTCCCGCGCCAGGCGATCGAACTCCACGTCGTCTCCCACCGGAGCCTCGGACGGAAACGCCAGCTGCCAGATGCGGCGCCGATGGTCCTCGTCTGGAAACGGAAACTCGACAATCGCCTGAAGACGCCGCACGAACGCCTCGTCCAGGTTCTGGCGGAGATTCGTGGCGAGGATGCTTACTCCCTGGTACTCCTCCATCTTTTGCAGGAGGTACGAGATCTCGAGGTTGGCGTAGCGGTCGTGGGCATCCCGGACTTCGGATCGCTTTCCGAACAGCGCGTCCGCCTCATCGAAGAACAGAATCGCGTTGCTGTTTTCCGCCGCCGTGAAGATTTGATCTAGGTTCTTCTCCGTCTCGCCGATGTACTTGCTGACGATTTGCGAGAGGTCGACACGGTATAGATCGAGCCTCAGCTCCCGCGCGATCACTTCAGCGGACATGGTTTTTCCGGTTCCCGGCGGGCCGAAGAAGAGGACGTTCAATCCCTTGCCGACGCTGAGCTTTCGATCGAAACCCCATGCACCGTAAACGACGTGTCGATACTCCGCCTGAAAGCAAATCTCGCGAAGTTGGGCCAGTTGATCCTGAGGCAACACAATGTCATCCCAGCTCTGCCGCGGATCGATCTTTCGTGCGAGCTTCGCAAGGCTGTGTCCGGTTGCTGCCCGTGCCATCTCGTACACATCGTCTAAAGTCGGAACGAGAGCGGATCCATTCTCAGCGGCTCTGGCTGCGCGCCACCGAGAGCCGTTGACGGCACCCGCGACGGCTTCCTTGATCTGCGCCGCGGTCAGCCGAAAGCGTCCAGCCAATGCGTCAAGATGGGCAGAGTCCATTTTCGACCCCACGGTCTCCAGTTCGGCTTGCCAGCAGGCGCGGCGCGTCTCGAACTCGGGGATTCCAAAGTTCACCGTCAGCGCCGCCAAGCCGGTAGCGCCTGGAATCCATGGCTGATTACCAGCCACGATCACGGTTGCCGGGTAACTCGCCAGTTTCTGCAGGAAGGTTTCGCGCTGCTGCGTACGAGTGTCCAGCCGCAACGCGTCCAGACCACATATATATAGAAGACATCCTAGCAGGCAGGCGTCTCGCAACAGGCAACTCAGACGCTGACCGAAATCCGGAGCGTCAACGAATCGGCTGAGATCGGCGGTAAACAACCTGACTCCAACGGTTCCCGCCAGGGATTCGGCCGCTTTCCTCTTGCCGGTGCCAGGAGCGCCATGGAAGTACAGGAGCAGTACCTGGCCGCTCGCACCGCATTCCCTGACCAGGGTTGGCAGCCTCTTCAAGTCTTCAGACGCAGGCAGGCCATCCCAATCAGGCGCGGGTTCGAGCAGCTGACAATATTCAGCGATCGATGCACTCAGCCCACCGTCACCGAGCAGGTAGCGAACGAGTTGCTTGTCGACCTTCAGGTAGTGCGCCAGGAAAGGCGGCTCGAGTTGATTGGGATCCGGGACGATCTGTACCAGGTCATGGCGCACTAGAGGCCCCGTCGTCTCCAGGTGCGGCCTGCGCGATAGCTTTTCCTCTGCGGTGGAACACAGCAGGTTGAGTGCCAATTCAACTGTCGGGCGCTTGCGCGTCACGTCATCTTGCAGATACGCGTAGAGGCGTTCGTAGCGCAGGTCCAGTTCCGGCGCCAGCGCGAGCAGCATTACGTCGATGTCGAACGAAGACAACTGAAAGACCTGAATCAGTCGTTTCAATGGTGACTCAGCTCCGCCGTGGGCATCGCCGGCGGGCCTGTCGCCGTGAAACGGTGACTCTCCAGGCGTCCGGGCCAGTAGACAACTGACTTCGGCTTCATCAACGTAGAGGCCATGCCACTGAGCCGATGCGGCTTGCGGGCCAGACTCAGGCATCGCCGCCACTGCCCATTCGAGCAGTTGATCCAACCGGTACAGCGCCGTCAGGAGAGCAGGCAGACATAGGTTCCCACCGGTCGTCCGGGTCTTCGCCGACGCCTGGTCCTGGTTCCGCCTGTCAGAAGCAACTTGCGTTGGCATCACATCCCGTTCCTCGTCCCCTACGGCTGCGTGGTTCGTTCACAACGTTTGATTCAAGCCCAACCAGCTAATGGATCGCAGCTACAGATCGCGTTCATGCGTTGTCCCCTGCGGTTGTCGCCACTGCGAGCCTGATGGCATCGATTAAACCGCTCTGCGATACCTCGCGGACGTCATGCGATGCAGATCCAGCAGGTACGCCTATCTCACCACGAACATCTTCAGTTGCCCACGAGCACGGATTGATCAAGGTGCTTCATCGTCGGTGCCGGCGCGGCCACGATTGCCGCGTCGGTGTGATAGTGGGCGACGGTGCGCGCCAAATCCGCGTCGCTGCTCCTAAACAACTCGACATCCGAATGCAGTCTCACTGCACCTATGTACAGCCCGCGGAACATTCCCCTTCCTCGCC
This sequence comes from Bradyrhizobium sp. USDA 4354, assembly GCF_054060315.1. NCBI lineage: Bacteria > Pseudomonadati > Pseudomonadota > Alphaproteobacteria > Hyphomicrobiales > Nitrobacteraceae > Bradyrhizobium > Bradyrhizobium sp. USDA 4354. Next base: position 6,071,124 of record NZ_JBSSDC010000001.1, read on the forward strand.
GGCGGCGAAAATCGCGCGTGCGCGCGCGACGGCCGCTTCGAACAGAGCGTATCCAACTGAGGCAGCGCGCCAGACTGGCGGTCGACGGAAGCCGGCGGAGCCAGCGCTTTCCTGCGAAAACAGCAATCGCCTTCATGGATGGGTCCCCAGCTTGTCGATCAGTTCAAGAAGGCTGCTGGCCGACACCGAGTCCTGCGGCGCGCGGTCGAGACGGACCTGATAAAGGGCGACCTCGTGGCCGGTCTCGCTGACCGCGATGAGCCTGGCCAGATGGCCATACAACCGGTGAATGCTCGGGCGAGCCCGCTCGTGCGGCTTGTCCCGCTCGCCGACGATGACGATGTCGGCCCGCGTGCGGCGGATGGCGGCGGCGAGGTCTTGGTCCAACCCTACCACCCCGACGAGCTTGAAGCGCGGTTCGGAGGCGACGATGGCGGAAACCATCTCTCGCAGCATCCGGGGCATGTCGGCTATGAGCACGCGGGTTGCTCTCAAGTTCTTCACACCAATCTATCCGGGATCAAGTTGTGATCGGCAAATGGCGGGAAGAAAATGGATCGACGGGTCCAGAAAATGGACGAGGCATAGGGGATATCTAATGACCTAGACGGTCACAGTTTGCGCTTTCTCGCCAGATTGGATTTCCTCATGCCCTCCCCCCGCTTGTACCTCTACGTGGATCCAAAGATACAGATGACGTCCCCCATCCGGTCCACGCATTGGGTGCCGAAATTCCCAAGAAAGGGCCAGGCCACGCCTCCGAAGCCTCCGGGGTCGCGTGCATCTTCCCGCCCGCCATGCCGGTCATCGCTCCATCGGCTTGAGTTCAGTCAAAGGATCGTCTGCTTCCGGCTATCTCCGGCTCCACCGTATCTGGGCGGCGATTTCGCCGCGACGGCGCAAGTTCATCTTTCTCAGGATGTTGTGGACGTGGTTCTTGATGGTCGCAGCCTCGATGTTCAGGCTCCGGGCGATTTCCTTGTTCGACAGCCCCTGTTCGATCAGCGGGATAATTTGCCGCTCCCGTAAGGTGAACGGCGGCCGGGAATCGGGGTCGTTACCAACAGAAAAATCCGGGCGCGCGGCTGCCGACAAGCTAGCCAGCCGCCGGAAAAGTAAGCCGGTGATCCGCGGCGGACATGCGAATTCGCCACGCAACGACTGATAAACGACCTCGACTAGCTTCTCGGCAGAGCTGTCCCGGGTCAGGTAGGCAGAAATTCCGGCTTCAGCGCAGGCCATGATCTCCCGGTCGATATCGCCCAGGGCGAAGGCGATAATCTTGGTGTCGGGGACGGCAGCGTTCAGCTGTTTGGCGAGCGTCAGAGCGCCGGCGTTCGAGACGTCGAGCAGCACCACGTCGGGTCGCGAAGCAGCGATCTCATCCGGATCGGACCGCGACGAAGCCGAGCCGATGACGTCGGCATGGCAGCGCCGGGTCAGGATGAGGGCGAGCCCTTCCCGGCAAAGCTGAAGATCGCTGAGGACCAGAACGCGCAAACTGACTGTCGCTTCGATTCCGGCCCGCCGCGGGTCGTCGAGCGAAATGACTTCGGGTGTTTCGACGTTTGGTTGGGACTTGATTTGCATCGTCCCTCCCCCTCGACAACAAGCAGCTTTGCTGTGTCGCTCCTGGAGACCGTCAGCCAATGTCCCCGCGTGGCCGATGGTGGCTGTTTGCAACCCGTAAGAGTGCCTTCCTCATCGATCCGATTAACCTGGCCCGGCCAGAGTAGGTGATGCCCAAGGGCGAGCTCATGGCTTGCCCCACGGTCCCCATGGTGCGCCAACTTGGCGCGGGTTGCAACCATCCAAATTGTCACTTTCTGCGGGCCGTCGAAGGGCGTTACTCAAGTAATGAGGTTACCAAAAGATCAAACCCATCTGTGCTGGTATTGAGCTACTGGATCACTCTTGGTCTGCGGCAACAGCCAACAACTCCTTGGCTAGCTCGACAGTAACGAGCAACGCTGTTCGTCGAATAGAGTTGACGCATTAGTTCTCGTCTGCCTTCAGCGGTTACAGCAAAATGGGAGCGAACCATGATCGAGCTCGTCACAGCCACGGTGCGTGTCGCGGGCAGCTCGTTGGGTTGCTATCTGAAGTAGTGGGGTTGATGGCACCGATAGTCATCAAAGGAAACTGCCGACCAAACGGCATAAGACTATCGAAATCCCGCCGACTTACGGGGGGAGCATGTCCCTGCCGGGACGAGAGGACTGGAGCAGCCTTTCCAAGGAAGATCGTTACCTCCTGCTCGGTCGTGACCCTTATGGACAATTGGGTTCGATGCGCGGAGCAGGCCTCGCCAACAACATCTTCCGGGTAGACAGCCCCGAAAATCTGCAGATCCGCCGCCGAATCAGAAACGCGCTTCAACCCTGCATAACCGCAAGTGATAGCCGCTTCGCGGAAGTCGCGTGCGATTTCATCGAAGAAGTCAGCTCGATTGACGGTTTCGCGGGAGCGCTTGCGACCAGATTTCTTGCCCTCGCCCGCCCTGATCGAGCGGTGTCCGTCAACAGGGGATCGAGCACAAAACTCGCAGCCTTGACAGGCTTGCCACCAACCAGCTTGGCCAAAGCCCCCCGAAACAGGGGGAAGTCCTATCTTGACCTCCTGCACTGGCTTGAGCGGCAGGAATGGTACTCAAATCCCAAGCCGCAGGGCTCGCGCGAGAAGCTCTACGCGAGCGTGCGAGCAGCGCTTTTCGACGCTCTCGTTTACGAATGGGATGGCTGACGCCGCAACAACCAGGCGCTCGCTTTCATGCAACTTCAGCCGTTCTGCACGCTGGAATACGCCACAGTACTCCGTTTGCAGAAGCGCGGTGGAATTCAGCCAGCGATCGCGGTTAAGTCGAGGCCACAACTCGGTCAGCGCCTGGAATATTAGAGGACGTGAGAACAGCCTCGCCAAAACCACGCTATACCGCGCGATATCAACCGGCAGCACTGCTCCCACTCAATGATTCAGGAAGCCGTTTTCGCGTTGATTAACAAGCATAAATCCTCAAAGCTGACGGTCTAATGCCGACGGTATACCCCCCAAATTTTTGGTCTTGAATTCACAGGAAAATTTCCGAGGCTCTGAGGGTCGGCACTTTCAGCAACTATCGGTATCGGTCGACGAACATAGACGTACACTAAGCCGAAACGGACTCCTCTTGGGCTTTGGCCGACTGTCAGCCAATACCGTCAGCGGTCATTGGCGCACAACCCCATTGATAGTCAGCTTCGGTCGGTGTCCAGTCTAGCTGATCCGGAAGTTCGGTGATGTGTCGGGCGATTTCGGCCATCCTTGCGCGCGCCTGCGGTCGGGGCATCCCACTCTAACTTCGGGGCAAAAGCGCATCGCTGATCTTCTCGGCCGCCATGATCACGGGGATGTTGGTATTGGCCGTCGGCAACCGCGGCATAATCGAGGCATCCGCCACGAAAATATTGTCGCTGCCGATCACCCTGCCCTCGGGATCGACTACCGCCGTGGGGTCGGCGGAATCGCCCATGCGGCATGTCCCCACGGGGTGCCAGACGCCGAACACGCTCTGTCGCACAAAGGCTTCAAGGGCACGGTCGTCCGCCAGCGTCGCCCGGAAGGCGGTGCCGTTGAGCAGGACCAGCCGGATCAGGAGTTGCCGGAGGACCGCAGGCACGTCGAGCATCGGCCCGAGGATGGATGCGACGATGCGATTGACCGTGCCATACCGGCTCAGCCGCTTGATGCGCGGGGAATACGAGGCCGGGAAGAAATCACCGGCCTCAGGATTGACCGCGGGATGGACGACTAGGCTCGCAAGCAGGCGGACGGACGCAATCATCCGTTCGAGATCACGCGGATCGGACAACAGGTTGAAATCGACAACCGGAAAAGTCTCGGGATCGGGCGTCGCCAGCTTCAGCGATCCGCTCGAATACGGCCGGTTGCACCAGAGGAAATAGAGACCGAGCCGCGTGCCCAGCGCGTGCCAGCCTCCGCGCGCCGAGGCCGTGATGTACATGTCGGAAGCATCGCAGCCTCGATGTTTGGAGGAGAAGCGCATCGCGGCAAGGTTTGGGCGCCGCCGGGTCAGCGGCAGCCGTAGCTGCCTCGGCAGATATTGGCAGAACGTCAGCGCGGGATGGTCGCGCAGATTGCTGCCGACCGCGGGCAAATCGATCGCCACGGGAATGCCCAGAGCTTGCAGCGCCGCACCGGGGCCGATGCCCGCCCGCATCAGGATCGCCGGCGATTGCAGCGCGCCTGCCGTGAGGATTACGCGGCGGGCACCGACGGTGAGCCGCTCGCCGCCGCGAGCGACCATCACACCCGTTGCGCGGCGGCCGTCAAGCCGAAGTTGCTCGACCTCGCTGTCGGCCCAGATGGTCAGATTCGGCCGCGCCCGCGTCGCCGCATCGAGGTAGCCGGCGGCCGTGGAGACACGCTGGTCATTGCGGTTCGAAAACGCCGGCGGAAAAATGCCGTCCTCGAACTCGCCGTTCTGGTCCTTTCGGAATGGCAGGCCAGTTGCGGACAAGGCCTCGCCGACGGCGTGGCCGAACGGCGGCATCGCTTCGCGCGCGATGCGTCGGATCGGGATTGGACCGTGCTTGCCGTGCAGCGGTCCGTCGAAATCGAGATCGGATTCTAGCTTGAGGAAATATGGCAGCACATCCGCCCAGCCCCAGCCCCGCGCACCGAGATCGCGCCATTCATCATAGTCGCGCGGCAGGCCGCGATTGGCCGACTGCACGTTGATGCTGGAGCCGCCGCCCATCACCCGTCCCTGCTCATAGGCGCGGATAACAGGCTTGCCTTCGGCATTACGGCCGGCCGCCGCCGACAGGCCGGGCCAGATGTACGTGTCGCCGAAGAACAGCGTCATCGGATAGCTGTCGAGGATTTCGGGCGGCGTCGCCTCCGGCGGCGTATCCATCCCGGCTTCGATCAGAAGCACGCGACGCCCCCCATCCGCGGAAAGCCGATTGGCGAGCACGCAGCCCGCCGACCCGCCGCCGACGATCACATCGTCGAAATGCAGCTCATCCATTCCTGTCTCGTCGTGCAATGCGATGGATCGGCGCGGCCGTCGTGGCCGCGCCGGTTTGCTTCAGCGGAAGTCGCCTTTGGTCTCGGGGATCACGATCGCACCGATCAGATAGATCACGAACACACCGACCGCGAAGTAGGCCAGCGACATCGGAATTTCCGCGGGGCTGCCGCTTACCAGCGAGACGAAGGTCGGCATCATGCCGCCCAGCGCAAAGCCGATATTCCAGGACAGGCCGGTGCCGCTCGCGCGCAGCGCCGTTGGAAAACGTTCGTTGAGGAAGATCAGCACCGGGGCGTAACCGGCATTGCCGATGAAGGCGATGGCGAGCGCATAGAGCGTGATCTGCGTCGTGTCCGTTGTCGCTGCGAGGCTGAGATAGCACAGCGGCAGCAATACCGCAGCCAGCACGCCGATCAGCAAAAACGTCTTCTTGCGGCCGATCTGGTCGCTGAGCGCGCCGACCAGCACCGCGGAGAAGAACGCCGACACGCTCGCGCCCATCAGGATCAGCGACGAGGTCTGATTCGGGACCGCGTTGATGACCTTCAGGAAGCTCGGCAGATAGCCCGAGGTCAGGTAGTAGCCCGCGCCGCCACCGAAGGTGATGAGCAGATTGACTAGCAGCACGCCGCGATATTGGCCGGAGAACACGTCCTTGACCGGCGCTTTCGAGACTTTCGCCTGCTTGTTGCCCTGCTGGCGCTTGAGCTCCTTGAAGTATGGCGACTCCTCGAGGTTGCGGAAGATGAACCAGCCGAGCAGCGAGCTCAGCAGTCCCGAAAAGAACATGAAGCGCCAGCCCCACACCGCGAAGGCATCGCCGGGGAAGACCGAGGACGTGATCAGGAAGATGAAGGACGCCAGCAGCGCGCCGATGCCGGCACCGCCGCCGCCGACCAGACCGGACATCGCACCGCGCCATTGCGGCGGCACGGACTCGGTGCCGATGGTGTGGGTGGACGCCACGACGCCGCCGACGAAGATGCCCTGCACCAGGCGCAGGATCAGGAAGATGACCGGCGCGATCACACCGACCTGCGCGATGGTCGGCAGCAGGCCGAACGCCGCCGTGCTGACGCCGACGCCGATGATGGCGATCAGCATCGCCTGCTTGCGGCCGTGCACGTCGGCATAATGGCCGAAGATCGCCGAGCCGAGCGGCCGCATCAGCAGCGTGACGGCGAACGAGCCGTAGACCGCGGCCAGCGACAGTGCCGGATTGCTCGACGGAAAGAACAGCGCGCCGACAACCGGCGCCACGTAGAGCAGAATGAACAAATCGAACAGATCGAGTGCCCATCCGAGCACCGAGGCGATGATCGCGTTGACCATCTGCTTGTTATCGGCCGATGCTTGTGCACCCGCGACCGGCATATCCATCTCAGCCATGTTGTTTGACCTCCCCCGTTTTGAATGACACCGCGGTTCGCACCATTGCGAACCGCGGCAGTTTCGTCGCGTCTCAGCGGCCGGTGAACTTCGGCGGACGCTTGGCGTTGAAGGCCTCGACGCCTTCCTTGAAGTCTTCCGACTGCCGCAGGCGGCTGTAGCAATGGCCTTCGAGCTCGATGGCGATGGCGAGCGTCGAATCCTCGGTGTCGTTGAGGAGCTTCTTGGCGGTGCGCTGCGCCAGCGGCGAGAAGGTGCGGAGCTCATCGACGAGCTTGTCGGTCGCCGTCTCCAGCTCGGCATCCGGCACGCAATCGGTGGCGATGCCCCAGTCATAGGCCTGCTTGGCCGAGATGCGCTTGGAGCGCATCACGATGTCCTTGGTGCGGGTGATGCCGACCATCTTCTGGAGCCGTGCCGAGCCGCCCGAGCCCGGGATCTGGCCGAGCTTCTGCTCCGGCAACGCGTATTGCGTGGTCTCCGAGGCGATACGGAAATCGCAGGCCAGCGACAGCTCGAAGCCGACGCCGAAGCAATAGCCGCGGTTGGCGACGATGACGGGCTTGGCGCAGCGCGCGGGCGCGGCGATGTTCCAGGCGAGCTTGGAGACGTGCTCCGGGCTCGCCTCCATAAAGCCGCCGATATTGCCGCCGCTGGAGAAGTGCTCGCCCTCGCCGCGCAGCACGATGACGCGCACGCGCGGATCCTCGTCCAGCGTCTCGAAAGTCAGGCGCAGCTGGTCGCGCTGAGGCATCGCCACGACGTTGTAGGGCGGCCTCCCCAGGATGATGTCGGCGCGCTCACGCGCCTCGTCGATCTCGACCTTGAACCCGTCGAGCTTGGCGAGCCGGGGATCGGTGAATGAATAGGGTGACGCCATGTTGTCTTCCTTCTGTTGATTGTTGATGGTTGATGATCAGGCCGCGTCCGACGGCGGCAGGCGCTCGGCCTCGTATTCTCCGGCGACGAGCAGTCGCCGCAGCAGCTTGCCGACCGGCGATTTCGGGATCGCGTCGACGAAGACGTAGCGGCGCGGCCGCTTGAAATTGGCAAGGCCAGAGGTGCGGCAAAACTGTTCTAGCTCTCCTTCCGACACCGCGCGATTGCGCTTGACGAAGGCGGCGACGACCTTGCCCCATTTCTCGTCGGCGACGCCGACCACCGCGACCTCGTCAACAGCGGGATGCAGCGACAGGCAGCTCTCGATCTCGACCGGCGAGACGTTCTCGCCGCCGGTGATGATCATGTCGTCGACGCGGCCGGTGACGAAGAGATCGCCGTCGGGATCAATGAGGCCGGTATCGCCGGTAAAGTACCAACCCTCCCGCAGCGATTTGGCGTCGGCCTCGGGGCGGCGCCAGTAACCTTCGAAAGCTTCGTCGCCGGCGAGGGTCGCGATGATCTCGCCCTCCTCGCCGACGGCGGCGAGATCCGCGATCGAATTTGCGCCGATACGCACGACCTTGACGTGCTGGTTCAGCCCGGCCTTGCCGGCCGAGCCGGGTTTTGCAGCGGCGTTCTGGTCGATCGTGAAGGTGTAGATCTCGGAGCTGCCGTAGTGATTGACGAACAACTCCGGCTTGAACGCCTCGTTGAGCTTCTTCAGCAAACCATCGGTCATCGAGGCGCCGGCAAAGCCGAGCTTGCGCACGCTGGAGACGTCGGTTTTGGCAAAGGCCTCGTGATGGACGAGGTCATGATAGAGCGTGGGCACAAGATAGAGGTTGGTGATCGCTTCCTGCTCGATCAGCGCCAGCGCCTGGCGGCTGTCATAGCGCGGCAGGCAGATGAACGTGCCGCCGATCAGCGACATCGCCAGCAGCGAGCGGACGCCCATGGTGTGGTAGAGCGGCATGACGCCGAGCGTGCGCTCGCCGCGGCCGTAGAGATTTTGCGCGACATGGGCGATCGCCGCGGCGCGTTCGGCGCGATGCCGGCGCGGCACGCCCTTCGGGCGCGAGGTCGTGCCTGACGTATAGAGCATGATCGACCAGGCGTCGGTGCCGACACGCGGCGCGGCGTCCGGCGCACTGTTTTTGATCAAATCGGCAAAGCTCGTCGCCTCGCCGGTGCCGGGATCGACGGACACGCGCAGCAGCTTGCCCGCCAGCGCCGAGCCCTGCACCGCCTCAGCGGAAATGTCCTGATAGACGATCGCGCAAGTTTCGGCGTTCTCGATGCAGTAATCGAGCTCATCCGCCTTGGCGCGCCAGTTGATCGGCGTGATCACGAGGCCGGCGAACTGGCACGCCCAGTGCAGCGTCGCCGCTTCCCAGCGGTTCTGCAGCAGCGTGACGACGTGGTCGCCCGGCTTGAGGCCGAGACGGTCGAACGAGGCCACGAGCGCGGAGATCTTGTCGTACCATTGCCGGTAAGTCAGACGGAGGTCGCCGTCGGCCAGGGCAATCGCGTGGGGATCGCGCGCGGCACTGGCGATAAAGCTCCTGGCGAGATCAAGCATTCGACGTCTCTTTTTTGGATGAAGCAAGCTCAGCAGCAGCATCTAACGCCGCCTGGATGATCGGGGTGTAGCCGGTGCAGCGGCAGATATGCCCGCTGAGGAGATCGCGGATCTCGACCTCCGTCGGCGCCGGATTCTTCGCGAGGTAATGATCGAGCGACATCAATATGCCGGCGGTGCAGAAGCCGCACTGGAGCGCGTGGTTGCGGCGAAAGGCTTGCTGCAGCACGCCGAGCCGGTCGGCAGAAGGTGCGAGCCCTTCCACCGTCTCCAGCTCGCAACCCTCGACCTGAGCCGCGAGCGTAAGACAAGAGCGCGTCAGCATGCCGTCGACGACGATTGTGCAGGCGCCGCAGACGCCGTGCTCGCAGCCGACATGGGTGCCGGTCGCACCCAACTGGTGACGCAGGAAGTCAGACAGCAGCATGCGCGGCTCGGCTTCTGCCTCGACCGGCTTGCCGTTGAGCGTGAAGCGAACCGCATGGCGCTGATCGGCCTTGAGACGGGTCATTGCAGCACCTCGCCGATCAGGTCGCGGCCGATCCTGCGCACGAGGTCGCGGCGGTAACGCGCGGTGGCGTGGACGTCATCGCGGGCGCCGAGTTCGTAGGCGAAGGCATTCAGCGCATCGTCGAGCGCGCTGCCCTCCAGCCGCGGCCAGTCGCGCGCGGTTGGCACGTCGGCGACACCACCAACAGCGAGGCGCACGCCCGTTGACGTTTTCATCGCGGCGCAGGCGACGATGGCAAAATCGCCGTGACGGCGCGCGACCTCGCGGAAGGCGACGCGCGCTCCTTTGACCACAGGCAGCGAGATGCCCTCAATCAGCTCGTCATCAGCACGCGCGGTCAGCATCATGCCGGCAAAGAAGTCTTTGGCAGCGACCCGGCGCCGTCGCTTGGCGTTGCGCAAAAACACCTCGCCGCCGAGCGCGACCAGCGCGAGCGGCATCTCGGCGCTGGGATCGGCATGTGCGAGCGAGCCGCAGATCGTGCCGCGGCTGCGGGTCTGCACGTGCCCGACCCAAGGCAGCGCCAGCGACACCAGCGGCAGCGTTTCGGCCAGATCAGGCCATGCCAGCAGATCGGCTTGGCGCACCCCGGCGCCGATGACGACGGCATCGCCCTTCCGCTCCATCTGACGCAGCTCCCTGAGCCGCATGATGTCGATCAGCAGCTTTGGCTTGGCGAGGCGCATGTTGAGCATCGCCATCAACGACTGCCCGCCGGCGAGCACGCGGGCATCGCCGCCCTGCTGCGCGAGGCCTTCGAGGACATCGCCAACGCTCTCGGCGCGGAGATAGTCGAATGCGGGCGGCTTCATCGGCGCCCCCCGAACAGGCTGGCGAGCTTCGCCAACACGGCGAACAACGAGAAGCCGCCGCCCTCCGCGCGACCACCGCCGGCTTTACGAGCAAGCGCGGTGAAGAATTGGCCGATGATCACGCGCGTCGCGCCATCGAGCAGACGGCCGCCGATGCTGGCGACCTTGCCGCCGATCGCAGCGTCAAAGCTGTAGGTCAGCCTGGTTCCGCCATTGCCGTCGGGCGCGAGCGTGATGCGTCCTTCAGCATTGCCAAAGCCGAGCGCGCCGGTGGCGCCGCCGCGCAGGGTGACCGCGCGTGGCGGATCGAGATCAAACAGCTCGACATCGGCGCGATAGCGACCGCTGACGGGGCCGATGCCGAGCGTGACGTCGGCGTGGAAATGCGTGTCGGTGATCCTGTCGACGCTCTGGCAGCTGGGAATGACCGATTGCAACGTGGCGGGATCGAGCAGCATCGCCCAGACCTGCTCTGGCGCGCCCTTCACCGAGGCCTGCCCCTCGCCGCGCAGCCGCCGGTCACCCTCGCGCACCGGCGCAGCAGTCGCACCGCCAGCGGGCGGCGGCGGCTCGGCACCGCGCACCAGTTCGGCAAGCCGCGCCGGCACCAGCGGCAAAGTGAGGTCCTCCACGCCGAGCGCATCCGCGACCGCATTGGCGAGGCACACCGGCGTCGACATGCAGTTTCCTTCACCGACGCCCTTCGCGCCAAGCGGCGTGAACGGCGACGGCGTCTCCATGTGGAAGATCTCGGGCTCCGGCACCTCTGTCGTGGTCGGCAGCAAATAGTCGGCGAGCGTTCCCGTTAGAAAACTGCCGTCTTCGGCGTAGGCATATTCCTCGAGCAGCGCGGCACCGAGCGCCTGGGTAAAGCCGCCGCGGATCTGGCCGTTGACCATGCCGGGATGCAAGATGGTGCCGCAATCGTGCATGGTGACGTAGCGGTCGATCCGCGTCTCCATGGTGACGGGATCGATCTCGACGCCGCAGAAGTCGAAGATGAAGCCGTGGCAGAGCGAGGAGTTGATACGGTCGTCCTCGTCGGGCGGCGTCAGCTCCGGCGGCGTCCAGAACACGGTCTCGCGGATGGTCTGGCCGACATCGTCAGGCAGCGAGCCAGGCGACCAGTGGCTGAGCGCGGCCACGCGCGAGAACGCAATGCGATTCTCCGGATTATGCTTCGAGGCGACGAAGCCCTTTGCGAAGACGATGTCGGCGGCTTCGACGTTAAGCTGGCTGGCGGCGATGCGGGCGAGCCTGCTGGCGACGCGCTCGGCCGCGAGCTTTGTGGTGCCCGCCACCGCCGCCGCAAAGCGGCTGGCGTAATTGCCCGATGCGATCGACCAGGCGTCCTTGGCGGTGTCGATCTCGGTGTTGACGCGGATGTCTTTCGGCTGGAGGCCAAACACATCGGCGACGACCTGTGATAGCACGGTGCGATGGCCCTGCCCCTGCGGCACCGACGCAACATGAACGGTGACGCTGCCGACCGGATCGAGCCCGACCGTGGCCGTCGCCTGCGCGCCGTTCTTGGGACCGGCCTTGCGGCGCTCAGCCGCTGTCAGCACGGTCGTGATGTAACCCATGTTGGAGACGCTGGGCTCGACCACCGCGGTGAAGCCGATGCCATAGAGACGGCCCTGCGCCCGCGCCGCGTCGCGCTTCGCCTTCAGCTCGGCAAGTCTGCCCTGCTCCACCGCGCGCGCGACGGCTTCCTGGTAATTGCCGGAATCGAGCAGCGCGCCGGTCGCGGTGCGATAGGGAAATGCGCCGGCGTCGATCAGGTTGCGCTTGATGACATCGAGCGGATCGAGGCCAAGGCCGGCTGCGATCCTCTGGACCAATCGCTCCAGCGCGAAATAGACTTGCGGGCCGCCAAAACCGCGGTTGAGACCGGTCGGTGTCTTGTTGGTGACGACGACGCGGTTGCGGATCTTGACGTGGGGAATGTCGTAGGCGCCGGTCAAATTGCCATGCATGCGATACAGCGTCGCCGGCTCGGGCGCCCGCAGATGCGCGCCGCAATCCTCGACCTGGTCCCAGTCCAGCGCGAGGATCTTCCCGTCCGCGGCTACCGCCGCCGACAATTTCGTCGCGCGGTTGGTCGCCGACACCGATGCGGTGAGATGCTCGAGCCGGTCCTCGATCCACTTCACCGGCTTGCCAGTGATGCGTGCTGCGGCCGCGATCAGCACGATATAGGGAAATACGCCCTGCTTGACGCCAAAGCTGCCGCCGGAATCCGGCGGCGTACGCAGCCGCAACCGGTTGCCCGGCACCTTCAGTGCCCGCGCAATGACCGTGTGGATGCTGAACGGGCCCTGGAAATTGGCGAGCACCTCATAGGCGTCCTCGCCGGCATCGTGCGAGGCGACGACGCCGTAGGTTTCGATCGGGGTGCAGGAATTGCGGGGATAGCGGATGTCGATGGAGAAGCGATGCGGCGCATCCGCGAAGGCCTTCTCGGGATCGCCATAACGGAAGTGGCGATCGCTGGCGAGATTGCCGGGAAAGCCGTCATGGAGAATGGGCACGCCGGGCGCGAGAGTCCCGAGCGGATCGACGACCGCAGCGCGCGGACGATATTCGATATTGATCAGCTCGGCCGCATCCTCGGCACGCGCACGATCGGTTGCGACCACCACAACGACGGGTTCCCCGACATAGCGCACGCGGTCCATGGCGATCGGCCAGCACTCGACCGCTGCCTTCACGCCGACGACGAGGCTCGTGGTGACGGTCTTGACGTCGCTGCCGGTCAGAACCGCGGCGACGCCCGGCAGGCGCTTTGCAGCGTCAGCATCGATCGAGAGAATATCGGCATGGGCATGCGGCGAGCGCAGGATCGTCGCATGCAGCGTTCCGGGCTGGACACCGAGATCGTCGATGAAGCGGCCGCGGCCCGTGAGCAGCGCTGCGTCCTCGACGCGCTCGATCGAACGCCCGACCCACGGCTCATCGCCTCGTTCCGGATTTGCGGATTTGACCGCCTGCAACATGTCCCGGCATACCTCCCGACGCGCTCTTTGACGCGGCGGTGACAGATGTCAGGACGGCGGCGGCGCGGGCCATACCGCCCGCTCTCACGACTTACCAAATCGTCTCATTCGAGAGCGTGCAGCGCAATATCAGCCTGCGAGGCTCAACCAGCAAGACGCGAGACGTTGCGAAACTCGCGCGGGCTGACGCCGGCATGATCGCGAAAGAAGCGCGTGAAATGCGCCGGCTCCGGAAAGCCAAAGCGCTCGCTGAGTTCGCCGAGCGGCGTGTCCTCGCGCATGACCGCTTCGAGCGCGCGTTCCATGCGGACGACGTTGAGATAGATCTTTGGCGAGACACCGAGTGAGGTCTCGAACAGGCGAAAGAATTGCGCGCGCGAGAGCCCTGCGCCCTTCACGAACTGATCGACATTGCCGTAAGAGTCCTGCACGCGCATCGCGTCCATCGCGCGGCGGATGCGCCAGTCGCAGCTCACAGCGCTCATGCCGCGGATCGAAATCGGAAAGCTCCGCCACGGCGTGAAGCGCTCGATCACCGCGATCATCAGGTCGGACAGCGTCTGCACGTGGGTGCGCACGGCGTCTGGATTCGCCATCATTTCAGCCGCCAGATGCAGCGTGAGCTGGCGGATGCGCGGCGACACCTCGCCCGAGGGCCGCTCGAAGAAGCCGGGCGCGCCGCTTGCGGCCCAGCCGGGACGGAACTCCTTCAGCCATTCCGGCTCGATATAGAGCGCCATGATCAGCGTGCGCGGACGATTGGCGTCATGCACATAGGCATGCGGTTTCCAGCCGTCGACCAGCACGGCCGCTGTATCAGTCAGCGGCGTCACCTGGTCGCCGACCATGAACTGCGTGTCCGCGCCCTCGACCTTGAGCAGGACGTGACAGTGATGATGGGCGTGGCGGACCAGCGAACGGTCCATGTCGAGCAGCGCGACCCTGCCGAAAGCGCCATGAGCGATGCGCAGGGCCGTCGACATCAGTTCCATCCTCCCGGCAGCATTGCGCTGCAAAATGATCGCTTCATTGGCGCGGCACTATTAGCGGCACCCGCTTCATATTCCAACCGCGCACAAAGACGCAAGTTGCAGGCGGGTGGTACTCCGCTCATGCGCGCGCCTCCGCAAGCAGACGCGCGACCGCTGCACTGGGGTCGGCCTGCAACGCGGTGGCGAGATCGACGTCCTCCTCGCCCTTGACGCGGATGCGCCTGAAGGCGAGCTCGGGCGCGCTGACCGGCGCGGTCGCATCGAGCCCCATCTTGGCGCTGATGCCGTTGTCGGTGGTCGGATCGAGCTTCGAGCCGAGCGCACCGGCGACGACCATGAGGTCGCGGTCGGCCTGGAAGCGCGTGGCCACCGCCCATTCGATCTCGTCGGACGAGGAGATGTCGACATCCTTGTCCACCACGATCACCTGCTTGATGTCGTAATGCGCGCCGAAGGCGCACATCATGATGTTCTTGGGCTCACCGTCATTGGCCTTGTCGATCATGATCGCGAGATGATAGCGGCAGGTGCCGCCGCGCGTCAGGCGGACGTCGAGCACATTGGGAAAGCTGCGGCGCAGATGCTGCAGCAGCGTCGCCTCACGCGGCACGCCGCCGAGGATGAGATGTTCGAAACCGCCGCCGACGATGGTGTGGAAGATCGGCTTGGCGCGATGCGTGATCGCATCGACCTCGATCACCTCGCGATTGGCGCGCGGACCGTAATATTGAGGGAATTCGCCGAACGGGCCCTCGGGCTCACGCACGCCCTGGAGAATGCGCCCCTCGATCACGATCTCCGCATGGGCGGGCACGCGGACCGAATTGGTCCGGCACTTCACGACATCGACGGGCGCACCTAACAGCGCACCGGCAATCGCCATCTCGTCCTCGTCCAGCGCGGCGATCGCCTGTGAGGCCAGCATCAAGGCCGGATGCGCGCCGATCACGATCGCGATCTCCAGCGCCTGGCCCAGCTCTTCGGCGAGACGATAATAGGAGAAAGTATGCCGCGGCAGCAGCAACACGCCGATGCGGTTCCTGCTGCTGATCTGACAACGATGGATCGAGACGTTCTGAACGCCCGTCTTGGGATTGCGCGCGATCAGCAGGCCGGCCGTGATATAGGGACCGCTGTCGCGCTCATTGTGCTTGGGCACCGGAAGCTGGCGGAGCAGATCGACGTCCTCGTGGACGACGTCCTGCACCGGCCCGGTAGGCACCTCATGCGTCGGCAACGGATGGTTCGCGGCAGCGAGGAACCCCGGCAACAACTGGTCCTCGGTCACACCGATGGAATCGGCCACCCAGTCGCGGCCGGCGAACAGGTTGGCGACAACGGGAATCTCGTGCCCGTCGGGGCGCGGAAACAGCACGGCGCTGTCGCGCTCCAGCCGCTTGGCGACGGCAGCGAGCTCATCGGCGAGGCCAATGCCCTCGCGGGCAATCGCGAGCTTGCCGCGTTCAGCGAGGTAAGCGAGCCAGCCGCGCAGATCGGCTTGCGCCGTGGCGCTCTTCCTAGCCGGATTTTCCATTTGCATGAACTTTATCCTTAGCGTCTAACGGTCAGGGCGCGATCTTGCGCAGCTGCGGCGGGCGGCGCTTGAGCGCCTCGTCCTCGCCCCAGCGGCGCACGACGCCGATATCGATGTCGAACAGGTCGAGCACGCGGCCGACGGTGTGCTCCACCATGTCTTCGAGGTTCTCGGGCTTGGCGTAGAAGGCCGGCACCGGCGGCGCGATGATCGCGCCCATCTCGGAGAGCGCCGTCATCGTTCTGAGATGCCCGGTGTGCAGCGGGGTCTCGCGCACCATCAGCACCAGGCGCCGGCGCTCCTTGAGCACGACGTCGGCGGCGCGGGTCAAAAGCGTCGTGGTCACGCCGGAGGCGATCTCGGACATCGAGCGCATCGAGCACGGCGCCACGATCATGCCGGCGGTCCGGAACGAGCCGCTGGAGATGGCGGACGCCATGTCGTCGATCCCATGGCAGACATTGGCGAGATCCCTCACCTCCGCGATCTTCAGATCGGTCTCGTAGGCAAAGGTCAGCTCGGCGGTCTTCGACATCACCAGATGCGTCTCGACGCCGGCATTGCGCAGGAGCTGGAGCAGGCGCACGCCATAGGTGACGCCGGAGGCGCCGGAAATGCCGATGATCATCCGCTTGGGCGTTGAGTCCTGCATAGGTCTGGTTTCGCTCCCTCGGGCACGCGCCCTTGAGGCTGCGGTCCATAACCAGACTAGGCAATCGCATCCATCAGAACAAATAATGATTGATTATGTAATCAATCATCTGAAATGATAACAAAGGACAGGACCGGCGAACAAAGGACAGCCCCGTGGAACTCAGGCAAATGCAATATTTCCTGTGCCTGGCCGAGGAGAAGAACGTCACAAGGGCTGCGCGCCAGCTCAACATCGTGCAGCCGGCGCTGAGCATGCAGATCGCCAAGCTCGAGGCCGAGCTCGGCCAGAAACTGTTCGACCGCAGCGTCCAGGGCATGACTCTGACCAGCGCCGGCGAAGCGCTGGTGCGGCTGACGGCGCCGATCGTGCGCGATGCCGAATATGCGCGGCAGGAGATGGCGCAGCTCGGCGGGCGCATCTCGGGCCGCGTTTCGGTCGGCCTCATCACCTCGGTGGCGCAGAGCACCATGGCGAGCTCGTCGGCGACGGTCGCGAGCCGCTACCCCGAAATCACGCTGTCAGCCTGCGAGGGCTACACCGAGACGCTGGTCGACTGGGTCAACACCGGCCAACTCGATCTCGCGCTCATCAACGTGCCGCGCCGCAAGACGCCACTGGCCGCGCATCATGTGATGGACGAGGAGATGGTGTTCGCCTGCCGCAAGGACGGCCCGATCAGGCCGCCGGCAAAACTGCGTTTCGACCACATCGCGAATGTCGACCTCGTGCTGCCCTCCAAGCGCCACGGCCTGCGACTGATTCTCGACGAGCACGCCGCCGCAATCGGCATCGACCTGCGCCCGCGGCTGGAGCTCGACACCCTGCCCGCGCTTTGCGACGTGATCGCGACCACTGACTTTGCGACGGTGCTGCCGACCATCGCGCTCCGGCAATCGCTCGCCAGCGGCAGCATTCGGGCGCATCGCTTCGACGAGCAGAGGATCGTGCGCTCGATTGCATGGGTGCATCACCCAAGGCGCGCCGTCTCAGTCGCAGCCAAGGCCGTGCTCGATGTCATCAGCCAGGATCTTGCGCAGGCCGCCGTCGTGGCGAGCGGGTTCGTGGAGCCTGCCTCGGGTAACGCAACTTCGCCCTCTCGTAAGGAGCGCAGGAAACCGATTCGGAAGGCGATCTCCTGAATGCAGAATTCCGCGCGGACAAGATGTCACGCCCGCTGCAAAATGAGACGCGCTGGTAAGTTTTGAGACCAGCCGACATCACGGCCGGAATGGCCTGCTAACTACAGTCCAAGCGCAGAAGCTCGCGAACCTGGCGCTCATCCCGATGACTCCTGTCCCGGACGATTCCAGGTCTTGCAGAACAAGACACAGGGAGGTCCAGTCCGAGATGACACGGTTCGGTCGCAGCAAGATCACGGACAGCACGGCGCCGTGCGCCAACGGCTTTCGCCTCAACCGTAGGTCCTTGCTGTCGTTTGGCGCGGGCGCAGCGCTCGCCGCCACGGGACTTCGTACTGTACGAGCACAGGAGTATCCCGCCCGGCCGGTGCAAGTGCTCGTGCCCTTTGCCGGCGGCAGCGCCAGCGACGTCGTCACGCGCATCCTGCTCAACCGAATGTCCACATCGCTCGGGCAGGCCTTCGTGGTCGACAACCGCCCCGGCGCCGGCGGCAATATCGGCACCGCCGCGGCGGCTCATGCATCGCCTGACGGTTACACCTTGTTGATGAGCACCTCCGGTCCGCTGGCCGCGAACAAGTCGCTCTACAAGGACCTCCCCTACGATCCGCTGAAAGATCTCGCCCCGATCGGTCTGTTTGCGACGCTGCCGAATGTCATCGTGATCAACTCGAAGCTGCCTCCAAAATCGCTGGCCGAGCTGATCGACTACGCCAAGACGC
Organism: Bradyrhizobium sp. USDA 4354; assembly: GCF_054060315.1. Taxonomy (NCBI): domain Bacteria; kingdom Pseudomonadati; phylum Pseudomonadota; class Alphaproteobacteria; order Hyphomicrobiales; family Nitrobacteraceae; genus Bradyrhizobium; species Bradyrhizobium sp. USDA 4354. The sequence goes on from NZ_JBSSDC010000001.1 coordinate 6,089,370, forward strand.
ATCCGCGCGAGCTAAACTACGGAACCGTCGGCGTCGGCTCCTCGCAGCACCTGTCGGCTGCCTACTTCGAGCAGCTCACGGGCGCCGAACTGACGCACGTGCCCTACCGCAACATCGCCGCCTACACGCCGGACTTCATTGCCGGACAGGTCCCGCTCGGCTTCCAACTCCTGCCGAACGTCCTCGGTCTGATCAAAAGCGGTGATGCACGTCCGCTCGCGGTTGCCAGCGATAAGCGCATGACGGCGCTGCCGGATGTGCCGACCGCGGCCGAGGCCGGCCTTAAAAATTACGAGAGCGCGGCCTGGCTCGCGCTGCTTGCGCCGGCGAATACCGAGAGAGCCGTCGTCGAAAGGCTGTATAAAGCGATGGCCGAAGCCGCGAACGACCCGAAAGTGCGCGCCCTCTTCGTCGAACAGGGCGCGGAGCCGCTGGTGATGGACCCGCACGGCCTGAAGGAATTTATGGCCTCGGAAGCCGCGAAATGGGCGAGGATCATCAAGAAAATCGGCATCGAGCCGATGTAACTCCGAGGCTCCGCCTCTTGTGGCTCTTGCTATTCTGCACGCTATAATGCGCCACGGTACTCTGCTCTTGGAAGCACGTGGAATTCACGCACCGATCGAGGTTAAGTGGGGTCAACGCTCGAATACGAAGGGAAGTGAGAACCTCCCCACCAAACCACGCCAAATTGCGAGACAGCCGCCGCCCATACTACCCCCACTCTATCATTTCGAACAGCGCTTCGCCGTTGATCTGCCAGCATAATTTTTCACATCTGACGGACAAATGCCGCCGGCATGCCCGCCGCATTTTGTCGGTCTTGAATTCACAGGAAAATTTCAGTCGCCGGCAATGTTGGCGATTCCGCCAACTATCGGAATCAATCGACTGATTGCCGTTGCTTGGTAGACGAAACTGTTAGGGCCGCTCCGATGCTATGTCCCTTCAGTACCGTCATAGATCATCAACACGCTGGTACTTCCCCTTCGCTCGCCTTTGCGCGACTCAGAATGGTCCTGCCTTCACGGACTGACTACCGCATCGCATACATCGCCTGGATCGTGCCAAGACACTCGGCACGATCCGGAAGCGGAACGAAGTCGTTGGGGAGAGCTGAACCCTCCTCCTACCCAAGCTTTTACGACCGGACCTGAATGATCGTCTTGCCTTGGCGTCGCTCGGTCGAGTTGAAGGTGGCCACGGCATCGTCGAGGGAGGAGACCTTTCCAATGTTCGTCCGCACCCTGCCGTCCCGCACCCTCTGAACGATCTCGTTCAATTGGCCGCGATCGGCCTCCACGACGAAGTCGATGGCCAGACCGTCGAGCGTTTGAGCCTCCGCTGGGCCGACGACACTCACCAGCGTCCCTCCGGCCCTGACGAGGGCTGCAGACTGCCGCTGGATGTCGCCGCCGATGACGTCGAATGCGAGATCGACGCCACCGATATCTTTGAGCGCATCGTTCTCCAGGTCGACGAATTCATTAGCACCGAAGTCGAGCGCTTTCTGCCGGTCAGCCGCGCGTCCTGTTCCGATGACATAGGCGCCGGCCTCTCGCGCGAGCTGAACCACCATAGAACCGACCGCGCCCGCCGCGCCATGCGCAAGCACGCTCTGACCCGCCTGAAGACGGCCGTGCTGAAAAAGCCCCTGCCACGCGGTCAAGCCGGAGATCGGCAGGCTCGCGCCGATCTTGAAGTCGACGTCACCCGGCAAGGGCGCAAGATCGCGCGCCTCGATAGCGATGTACTCGGCGAGAGAGCCGTCCCGATACCAGTCGGCAAGGCCGAACACACGCTGTCCCACCGACAGTCCCGTAGTGCCGTAGCCAAGAGCCGCGACGACGCCGGCAAATTCGTGCCCGAGGATTGACGGAGCTCGGCTCTGTTCGCGACGATCCGTCCACGTCGAGGGCCATTCCAATTCGGTCGGAACGAAGCCCGATGCGTGAACCTCTACGATCACGTCATTTATCGCTGGTTGTGGTTCGGGCCGTTCCACCAGCTTCATCCCGGCAAACCCGGCAGCCTGGTCCGTCACGATAATCGCTTTCATCTTCGACTCCTTTATGTGTGGTGTTTTTCAGATTCCGAACTTCCCGACCGTGCTCAGATCGAGCCGGCCGGTGTCACCGCGGGGAAGTCCTTGTCGGGATGAAACACGTTGTTGAAGAAGTTCGTCAGCGAGTACATGGCCACAAGCGCGACGATCTCCATGATGTTCGCATCCGTGTAGCCCGCATCGCGGACGGGTTGCAGATCGGCGTCCGTGACGTGGCCACGGCTCTCGATGATCTTGCGTGCAAACTGGACGGCGGCATCCCGCTTTGGATCTCTGGCATGCCCCTTTCGGGCGAGAACAATGTCCTCGGCCGGCAGCCCGGCCATATGCTCCGCTGTGAAGCTGTGCACCGTCAGGCAGTAGTCGCAGACGTTCACTTCGGAGACCGCAAGGCCGATGCTGTCGCGCGTCTTGACGTCGAGCGCCTTGCTCAAGGAGCCGAGCAGAGCGGCCCATGCGTTGAATGCGATCGGGCTTTGCGCGAAGGTCGCCATCATGTTGGGCGTGAACCCGATGTTCTTGGTGAACATGTCGAGGGTCGGTTTCGAAGCAGCCGGAACGTGTTCCGGCTTCAGAGCAGCAGCTCTGGCCATGATATTTTCTCCTTGAATGATAGGCTTCGGGGTTGGTTATGCGAAGTGCAGCACATCGGCCACGGGCAGACGCGGCTTCTGAGGCCAGTTGCCAGGCCGCTCCGGCCCGACCGTCAGCAGCATGACCGGGATCTCGTCTTCGGCCAGAGCGAACTCTCTGTGGACGGTCTCCGCATCGAAACCGATCATCGGAGTCGAACCCAGGCCAAGCGAGCGGGCCGCATAGATGATGGCTGCGGCGCCGAAGGTCGCGGAGCGGACGGCTTCGTCGCGCTGCCGCTGCGGTTGATTATCGTACAGGCCGCGCGCAGGCCCCTCCCATTCCGGCACTAGATGTGCCGACATGATTCCGGCTTCCACGACTGGCGCGAGACGGTCAGGGACAGTGCTGGCATCGGCCAACTGGCCGATGATGATGAACGTAACGGCTGCTTCGGTGATCGCGGGCTGATTCCAGGCGATCGGACGCAACCGCGCCTTTGCTTCGGGTGAGCGCACGGCGATGAATCGCCAGTTCTGCAGATGGAAGGGCGTCGGCGCCGATGTACCGATCCGCACGAGGTCACGGATCTGATCGTCGCTGAGCACGGCCGTCGTGTCGTAATATTTCGCAGCACTGCGGGCCAGAATGGTGTCGATCACGGCGTTTGTCGGCAGCGGCCGTGCAAGCGAACGGGACGTTTGGGGATCGGCAGCGGCAGCTGTGGTAGCGGTGTTGTTCATTGGGTGGCTCCCTCATCAAGTGAGTACGGAGCCCAACCTACTGATGAATTTGATTATTTCGAGCCTCTATTTGCTCAAAATGATGCTCGAAAGGATCATTTTGGCGCTGTGGCGTTACTCGTCGACTGCTCGGCGGCGTGCGCCAGATGGCGCCATTCCCCTGGTGTCATCCCCATCCTCTCAGCAAAGACACGTCGAAAAGCCGATATCGATTGATACCCAACCGCCTCGGCCACAGCTTCCGTGCTGATCTTTGGCTTCTTGAGCTCGTTCGCGGCCATACTCATGCGAAGATCGGTCAGCAGGTCGAGGGCGGAGCGACCTAACTTGTCCTGAAAGTGGCGCATGAATGTAGCGCGTGACATGCCGCATAAGCCGGCCAACTCGGGAATCTTCCACTGTCGCGCCGGATCAGCGAACATCGCCGCCATAGCCGATGCCAATCTCGGATGGCCAGTAAGGGCCAACAAGCCGTCGGAGGATTTTCCGGCTTCACTCGCAGCGCGCAGCACTAGCGTGAACAAGACCGTCGAGAGCGCGTTGAGAATGGCGCGTCCTCCCGCTCGGTCAGCGGCGGACTCCATTCGCATCAGGCCCACCAGTCCGGAAAGCTGACTCGATGCCGACGCGGTGTCCTCTCCTCCATCGTTTTTCATAGCCCGAACCACCAGTTTTGCCGGCAGGTAGTTGCGGACCAGCCGGTCATGGGGCGGCACCACGAAAAACCGTCCGCACAGGAGATCCAGTCGCTCACCCGGTCCATCGTTCTCGCTCAACATCCATCCTGCGGAGCCCCTGCTCTGGTGCGTGGCAATTGGCTTTTTGCCGCTGCCGTCGTGCAGCACGTGCGCCGAACCGTGAGGGAGCAATACGACATCTCCGCTTTCAAGCTCCTGCACCGTTCTCGAATCAGGGTCCTCGAAAATGGCCCGACCCTTGACTATGACGTGGTAGGGGATCTCGTTCGCCCCCGCCGTAGGCCAGATCACACGCCAGGGTGCGCCGTACGCGCAGCGCACCTCAAGTTGGCCAGTAACGGTCATGATTTGCAGGAGATGACTCAACCAGTCGACTTGAGACATGAGACCTCGAGAACGTGAATCGCCGACGGAGGATATCAAATTAGCGACGCGTTCGGCGAAGGGCTTGACGTTCCGTCCTCATTGATCGCGGCGCTGAAGGCCGGGACGCTCACTTGCTGATTGTCTCCATATCGGCCGTGAGTACATCACCAATCCCCACGTTGGATATGGGTGCTCAGGACATGTGCAGGAGGTCCGGTGGCGCGCTGCATGACGACCGGTTCCTTGCCAACGGCAGCAACTTCCCCTCTCCCGCGCCAGACACCATGAGTAGCCGGTCGACTCGAGTATCGATGGCCCGGTGTTGCGCCAAGAGCAGCCTCGACTCCTGCGCTTGGCACGTCGAATTGACGCTCAACCCGGATACCGGCTGCGGCAGAGGCCGCCATCTTTAAATCGAAGCTCGAGCTGCGATCTGCAACCTTGCTGCGCTCCAGCTACGACCTTCAGTTCGGCCATGCCGAGCCGAGAATGATCGAGCAGAAGTTTCCGCGCACATAGTTCATGTCCTTCAGCGCCAGTACGTCGGCTTTGACGTTTCCGAACGTTGTAAGAGGCTTCTTGACGATGGCGTTGGCGAAGTGATCGATGATGTTCTCCTTGAAGTTGGCCTCCCGCGGATGATGGACACAGACATGCTCCCGCTGCTCGTGCGTGAAGTCGTGGTAGGCGATACCGAGCACGTCCATTTCCACGCCGGCGGTCACCAGCGCGATGGTGGGACGCATGTGCTCAGGGATGCCGGGCGTCGTGTGCAGCGCGATGGCGGTCCAGACATCCTCGACGTCGCGTTCCGGCACGCCGTAGCTCTTCATGAAGTCGCGTGCGGCGTTGGCCCCGTCTACCTCGAAGCGCAGGTCGGGGCTCGAATACTTCTCGGTCAACCCCATGTCGTGGAACATGGCGCCAAGATAGAGCAGCTCCGGGTCGTATTTCAGGCCTCGGCGCGCGCCTGTGAGCGCCCCCCAAAAGAAGACGCGGCGGCTGTGATTGTAGAGCAGATCGTCTTCTGTGTCGCGCACAAGCTGGGTCGCCGCGCGGGCGATGGCGCTGTCCGGCACGCGAATACCGGCAATGATCTCCGACATTGATGTTCTCCTTCGTTGGATCAGAATCGGGTGGCGTAAATCGCCAGGTGATGGTTACGGATCGAGGATGGGTGGTGTCGCTATTCGGCGGCGACGTCCATCGACGTAAGTCCGAGCGCCCTGGTTATGCGTATTTTGCGGAGGAGCCTCGCGGCGGACAACGCACACGATCCTATGGATCAGGACAGCCGCACCTTGTTTGCTGCCAACAAGCGGTCAGACCATCTGCAACGGCAGCGGCTTCCTCGGAGCGGTCACGCTCTATGCCGTCTCTGTCCGTCGGAAGCTCGCGCGATATTGCACCGGTGTGACGCCAAGGCGGGTGCTGAAGACGATTCTCATCCGGTCCGCCGACCCGAAGCCGCAATCGAAGGCGACTGCCTTCAGCGGCCGGTCGCTTCCTTCCAGCATCATGCGAGCCGCGTCGACACGTGCGCGCTCGACGAACTCGTGCGGTGTGATACCGGTCACCTGCACAAAATGCCGGGCCAGATTCCGGGGACTCATCCCGACGACAGTAGCAAGCGACTCCAGCGTGTGACGATCCCCGATTCTGGCCATGACATGGTCCTGGATGCGTGCGATTGGTGATTCCGGATCGGCGGTGGCCGTCAGATAGGGACTGAACTGCGACTGTCCGCCCTGGCGCTGGGCCACAACGACCAGCCGCTTGGCGACCTTGAGCGCAGTTTCCGGGCCGTGCCGCTGCAACACGAGCGCCAAACCCAGATCTATCCCGGCAGTCACACCGGCCGCGGTGATCAACCGTCCATCCCGCACATAGATCAAGTCAGGTTCGACTCTTGCCTTGGGAAATCTCGCGGCTAGCGACTGCGCATCCTGCCAATGGGTTGTGACACGCCGATCGTCGAGCAGACCGGCATAGCCAAGCACGAAGGCCCCGGTGCAGATCGATCCATAAACGCTTGAGCGCCACGGCAATTGCTTGACCCACTCGACCAGGGAGGGCTCTGGTTCCGTTTCCGGGGGCGTCGGCGCACCCGCCACCAGTATGATGTCGAAACCGCCTGTCGCCTCCTCGAAGGTCAGGTCCGCCATTAGCCTTAGGCCATTCGATGCCCGCAGCGGATTGCGGTGAGCGGCGATCAACACTGTTTCATAGCGATCGGAATCGTCGAGAAACGTGTTCGCCTCGCTGAACACATCGAGCGGCCCGGCCACGTCCAAAGCCTGGACCCCCTCGTAGACGACGATCGCGACAGCTTGTACCGGCACTCCTTACTGCCTCTCCAGTCTGGCGCCTCATTATGCATGTCGTCCGCACACTGCAAAGGGTCTGGTGCGATCCGGGACAGACCCGCTTGAGCCGCCCTATCGCGATCCTGGTGCGCTGTCTGGCGTCGTCAAGACATCGTCCTTGGCATCGACGACGAAGACCGCGAGTAAACTAGAGGGCTCCGTTTCGCTCGCGTTTTCACTCATCCTGTGATGTGAGCCCGGCATCTCGTAAAACGCTTCGCCTTGATGGTAGACCTTCGGCGCGTCATTGTCGACCTGACTGCGGATCGTCCCCGACAGTACATAAGCGTAGATGAATGCCGATGCCGCGTGGTGATGAGGCAGCGATTTAGCCCCCGGGCGGATAGATCACAACAACGGAAACCAATCTCTTTCCTTCGACATTTGGCAGTGCGTGCTCGAAGACTACCTTCACTTGCTCCCGGTCCTGAGCGACAGCGGGAGAGGCTGCCAAAGCGATCGCTGCTAGCAACGGAACGGCGGCGGCTCGCACTGCGCTTCTGGCCAGCAGCCCGGTGATCTTGTGACCCTTTGTGTCGATAGAAAGCGCGTTCAGAATTAGCTCGCGAAGAAAGGCAAGTGCTTCGCCGCTGGCAATTCGCCCGTACGCGGATATGAGTTCTAGGAGCATGGCACTTTCCTCTTTTGAGATGTTGAACTTCGTCATGGAGAATCCGGCAAGGGAGATGCAGCAATCAGATCGCACGCGTTGGGGCTCTTGAACTCCGGGATGAAACGCTCGCAGACGGCGGCATTGACCGTGCCGTAGGTGGTCGCTGGCTTATGCGCAAAGCCCGCGAAATACTCCTGAATAAAGCCGTTTTTGAAGTTCGTTCGCGGGTACCTGGCGATGATGTCCTGAAGGATATCCGCGGGAAAATGCTCGAAGCCCACCCCGATCACATCGAGAAGAACACCTGAATTGAGGAGCGCAACTTCCGGGCCCATATACTTCGGGATGCCGGGCGTGGTGTGCAGCGCGATTGCCTCCCAGACGGTCTGCACCTGATCTTCAGGGATATTGTGGGTGCTGAGGAACTGACGGGCGGCATTTGCGCCATCAACTTCGAAGCGCTCGTCCGGGCTCGAGAACTTCTTGATGAGACCGAGATCGTGAAATGCTGCGGCGATGTAAAGGAGCTCAGGGTCAAAGCGGAGCTTTCTCTGATGCCCCTGCTCAGCCGCGAACAGATAGACGCGGATCGAGTGATTAAACAGCAGATCGGTTGAATTCTCACGTAGGACATCTGTCGCCTCTTTCGCGAGAAAGGAATCGGGAATGAGGGGAGCACGGGCGAGATTTCGCGTGGTCATTTGATGTTTCCTTTCAAGAGCGGCCGAAGTGCAGGCGACACACAATGGCTCGCGAGCCCAACGCCTGGTGGTTCAACTCGAAGTAACCGCGAGCACGATTTTTCCTTTCGGCTGGGACCGTACGCGCTCCAGCATCAAATGAGCTTCACGCGCGTCCGCGAGGGGCAGGACAGCCCCTACCTTTGTTCGCAGCTTTCCATCATCAACAAGACGGGCGATCTGCATCAGATATCGGCTCGTGATGTTGACGAGGAAGAACCTCGCTTCAACCCCGTAGCGCTTTGCAAGATCCTGATTCGGGTTGGAAACCGCGGAGATCAGCTTGCCGCCGCGGCGGAGGACCTCGAACGAACGGCTTTGCGTTTCACCGCCGACCAGATCGATGACGGCGTCCGCCTCGCGAACCTGCTCCTCAAACCGCTGAGCGCGATAGTCGATCACGGCATCTGCGCCCAGCTCGCGCACTAATGGAATATCATGAGCTGCGGCGGTCGCGATGGTCTGGAGACCCGCGCGCCGCGCCAATTGAACCGCATAGGACCCGACGTTCCCTGCCGCTCCGTGGATGACCACCTTTTGGCCTCCCTTAAGCTGGGCCTGATCAAACAGCGCCTGCCATGCGGTGACGGCAATGACAGGAACAGAAGCGGCTTCAACGTGGGTCAGCGAAGCGGGCTTGTTGGAGACCATTCCGGCAGAAGCCAAAGCGTATTCGGCGTAGGCCCCGACAAACCTCGAATTTGTAACGCCATAAACCTGATCTCCCACGCGCAGATCGGAAACGCCTGGGCCCACGCCGACGACTTCACCCGAAAGGTCAGAGCCCAACGTGAGAGGGAGCGGTTGCGGCAAAGCGCTCTTTCCGGCCCGGATCCATCCATCCCACGGCCCGACCCCTGCGGCTTCAACCATAACCAGCACTTCGCCAGGGCCGGGTGCCGGCCGCGGGACGTGCTCCAATTTCATGACCTCAGGTGGCCCAAACTCGTGGACACGCCAGGCCATCATTGTTGAACGAGCTCGCTCGTGACTGGCCTGAGGATTGACGATGCCGGGTGTCATCTCACTCGCTCCCTTCCGCTCGCCATGACTACCGCCCGCGCTAGTCCTGAAGAGTGCAATGGGCGGAGCCTATCGCCAATCGGATTGGCGCATGGCTCTGCCCCATATGTCGCAATCGATCCTGCTTGGGACAACAAACAGCATCCTTTGGATCAGGACAGGCGTACGTCGTTTCCTGACAACGCCGGTCGATGGGCCCGGCTCTGACCGAGCCCGCGGCCGCTTTCGGACGGCCGGCTGGCTAGAATTCGGATCGCGCGGAATCGGATACTGGTCCCAAACATCCACGTAGCGTCCATGGACTTTCGGTTGGCAGATCCAGACGAGCGTGTTCGGCACCGCGGCCATCCTTGTCGTACACCGGCAGCGAACGATGGCTCGGCCGTCAGGCCGGAGCCTCGAAATCGTACGAGATGCGTCCGGCTGGCAGATAGAACAGAGCGATGACAGCGCCACATCTCACCTCCGGATAGTGCCGGCTGCCAGGGTCGGGCGCCGTCCAGCCTGGCCCTTGCCAACCCTGCAATCCCTTCAACTCCGCGCCTTTGTTCAGGGGCACGACGAGGTTGAGCTCGCCATAGGGGTGGCCGTGATACTGGCCACGGAGCACGTTGCTATCATCCTCGTCCTTGAAGCGACGCGGATCGGCGCTGTTCATGTACACGGCGGTGATGCTGAACTGGAACGTCTCGGGAGTTGGCTCCAGGATACGGCTGCGCCGGTAATTCGGGCCCTCGACCTCCTGGTTCGCCGCCCAGCCCTCCTCAACTCCGATTTTGATGAGCCGGCTCAGATCCTGGTAGAGCGAGCTTTGCTCGCCATATTTCTCGTTGAGCCAGCGCTCCATCTCGGCGCCGGGCGTCATATCCTTGATCTCCCGCAAGAACGGAATACTGCCCTGAATTAGCTCTTCCCGGCTTCCCATGGTCCTGTCCTCCTTCTCGATTGGATCTCACGCTTCGAATCCCGCAAACGTGGCGAACTCGTCGACGTCCGCACGCGGCATCAATCTTTCCGCCCCCACAACCCTGGCACGGCCGATCGAAACGCCGCACACCACCATTTGCTCCGCCGGGATCGACAGCAGCGGACGGAGGATCCGGTGATACTTCGAGAACGTCTCCTGCGGGCAGGACTGAAGCCCACGCCCTGCCGCTGCCAGCATTACGTTCTGCACGAACATTCCGAGGTCGAGCCAGCTTCCGACTTCCAGACGACGGTCGATGGTTACGATCAGTCCTACCGGCGCGCCGAAGAATGTGTAGTTTTTCGCGGTCTGCCGTGCCCGGGCCACGGAATCGGCCTGCGCGATCCCGAGTGCGCCGTAGAACAATTGACCGAACTGCTGTCGCCGCCTGAGGTACGGCTCGGGCAAGTCGCTGGCGTAATATTTGTATTCCGACACGTGCTCGTCGCGCGACGTCTGGTGCGCCTCCAACAGCGCCGCCGACACCCTGTCCTTGACCGCGCCCGTGAGCACATAGACGTGCCAGGGCTGGATGTTCGCTCCGCTTGGTGCGAACCGGGCTGCGCTGAGAATCTGCTCGACGGTCCGCCGCGGGACCGGATCGTCGCAGAATTCGCGGCACGCGGTTCGGCCCATCATGATCTCGTCGATGCTTCTATGGGCAAGGGGCACTACGGTTTCGCCGGTCACGGCTTCTTCAGGAGCGGACATCCTCCCTCCTCCATCGGCCTGAACGCTTCTTCCCCAGGAATGGTCGCGAGTAACTCGTAGTAATCGAACCTGTATTTCGACTCTTCCGGCGACTTGACGCGGAAAAGATACATATCGCGGATCAGCCGTCCGTCCTCGCGAATGCGGCCGGTCCTCGTCATGAAATCGTTCACCGGCATTTCGCGCATCTTGGCGGCCACCGTCGGTCCATCCAGCGTGTCTGCCGCTTCGATTGCCCGCAGATAGTGCATCACCGCACCATAGGTGCCGGCGTGGATCATGGTCGGGACCTTCTGCGTCTTCTCGATGAAACGCTTCGACCACGCCCGCGTCCCATCGTTGAGATCCCAATAGAATGCCGAACTGAGCATCAGGCCCTTGGCATTCTGCAATCCAAGACTATGGATGTCGGCAATGAAGACGATCAGGCCGGCAAGCTTTTGTTGACGCGTGATTCCGAACTCTCCGGCCTGCTTGACCGCGTTGATGAAATCACCCCCAGCATCGGCGAATGCGATCACGTCCGCGTTTGAAGACTGCGCCTGCAGCAGGAAGGAAGAGAAATCGGGCGTGTCGCCAAGACGTGAGATCGCCTTGGCCGTGCCCTGCGACAGAGCATAGGTATCGTAGGTCCAGTGAATACCCGTCAGCGAGCACTCGTCACCTGTCAGGCGCGACGTTGCCGCGCCTGTGGCGAGAAACAGCTTTTTCTTGTCACGCGCAATGCCTTGGACGGCGAGCGCAACAGCGGAATTCGGCACGTCAAGGATCGCCTCGACGCCCTCGTTGTCGAGCCAGCGCCGTGCGATCGCCGCACCGACGTCCGCCTTGTTCTGGTGGTCGCTGGCGACGATTTGGATCGATCGCTCGAGCACCTTGCCCCCAAAATCGTCAACAGCCATCTGCGCCGCGACCACTGACCCCTGGCCGCCGTTGTCGGCGTAAAGGGAGGACATGTCGGTCAGGACACCGAGCTTGACAGGAGGATCCTGCGCAACTGCCGATGTTCCAAGTAGCGCCGACGCAACCATCGCAACGACCATCTTGCGTTTGACACCCGACATCTCGCTAGATCTCATTGCGACCCTCCTCCAGACAGGCGACGAGAATAATGACGGGATTGGACAGCGACGGAAGTGAAACCTTCGCAGATCTGTCCTGAACCGGCTTCAGATTGGTCGCACCGGCGACAGCATGTCTCCGTTAGCTCCGCGGTTGCGTCCAGCGTGTGCCTGGCTTTAACTGGATTCCACCGCGGCATGCGCGCACGCGGCTGGCTGCCAACAGGATCCTCGTCGTGCCCGTTTCTTTCAAGACATTGGACTTAAACCTCCTCAAGGTGTTCGACGCCGTTATGGAGGAACGCAGCGTGCTGCGCGCCAGCCAGAAGGTTGCGCTGACCCAGTCCGCCGTTAGTCATTCACTTGCCCGACTTCGCGAGATGCTGGAGGACGAACTGTTCGTGCGCACGGCCACGGGCATGCAACCCACGGCGCGCGCGCTGATGATGGCGCCGCAGGTTCGTGAGGCTCTGCGAACCCTTGAGGCCGCGGTCGAGCTTCCGACCTTCGTCCCGGCAACGTCCACCAAGCAGTTCACGCTCGCCGCCAACGACTTCACGACGATGGTCCTGGCATCTCCGCTCCTGAAACTACTCGGCCGAGAGGCGCCGTCCATTGACCTGACCATCAAGCCCGTGACCCGAATCGACCTTGCCGAGCAGATCGATCTCGGTCGCATCGACGTGGCTATCGGCGTCTTCTCGGTCCCTCCGAGCCGCTTCCGCACGTCGCTGTTATTCGAATATGACGACGTGCTCATTGTAGGCGGAAAGCGTAAACTCGGCCGGCTTGACAAAGCAAAGCTTGCGCGCCTGTCGCTGGTCGTCGTCTCCTTTGGCGGCGAGCAGGAGGGCGCCATCGGCGGATTCATCTCGGAGCGAGGTCTCGCCCGGCGCTCGGAGATGTATGACCGCGCGGCGCTCGAGCGGGCGCTCTCGGAAAGCGACCGGCCGCCACGGATCGCGGTTTCATTGCCGCATTTTCTTGCGCTCCCCGCGCTGCTCCAGGATTCCGAACTGGCAGCCATTGTCCCGCGTCCGCTGGCAAGGGCGCTCGAGCAAAATCATTCGATTGCGACCTACGAGCTCCCCTACACCACAACCCCTGTCGAAGCCCGGCTGTTGTGGCATGAACGCGTCGAGGGTGAACCGTCGCACGACTGGCTTCATGAAATCCTCCGACGCGCGGCCGAGGACCTCCGACATGGGCCCCAGGGAATTGCGGCGTCCCTATCGAGCCCCCATCGCGCCTGACATCGGAATCCAGCGCTCGCCGTCGAAACGTTGCGGCCTCAGCGCCTTGATCAGGCGATAGTCGTCAGGGCTTGAGCTGACGGTGATACCGGAAATCAGCCCAGGAAGGGCCACATCTTTCATCGTAGTGGCTTGCTTCATCAAATTCTTCGGTGAAATGTCGTCACTCGCCGATAATCCCAAGCTGATACCGTCTGAGATGGCGAGACCGAAGGCCAATGTTGGCGCGTTTCCGATCATAACAAGTAGACATTTTCAAGCGAAACGCCGAAGCTGTAGGAGGTACGCGGCAGGGGCCAGGAACGGATCATATGAGCAACTCTCGGGGTCCATCCGCCATGGGTCGATGACTGGATAGTGACACGCCTTCCTGATCATGAACATCAAGCAGCTTCGCTTTTTTCTTCAGATCGCCGAGCTTGGAAGTGTGACGCGTGCGGCGACCTTGCTGCACATCGCACAGCCTGCGCTGTCCCGTCATGTGCGCCAGCTTGAGGAAGAACTCGGAGTTGCGCTGTTCCAGCGCTCCGATCGCGGAGTTGCCTTGACCAGCGCCGGGATGCTGTTGCGCGATCGCGCCGTTGGCCTCCTGCAGCACGTTGACCGGGTGCGGCAGGAGGTGCGCGACGAATTCAACGAGCCGAGCGGCGAGGTGACGGTGGCGATGCCGCCGTCCATGCTCGAACTCGTGACATTACCGTCGGTCGCGCGATATCGGGAGCGTCACCCGGGCGTGCTGCTGCGCGTCATCGAGGGCATCAGCGGCGTCCTGAATGCCTGGTCGATGGTTCACCTCGGAAAGGCTGACCTGGCGGTCGTGACCAATGTCGAGCCGTTGGCAACACTCGAGAGCATCGAGTTCCTGCGTGAGCCGCTGTGCCTGATTGGCCCTAGATCCGCCGGTCTCGATCCGGCTGCGCCGGTTGCGCTCAAGGAGATGGCGACGAAGTCGTTGATCGTCCCCGGACGACCAAACAGCCTTCGGCTGATCCTTGAAACAGCGATGGCCGAGCGGAAAATCCCGCTTGATGTCGCGTTCGAGGGAAACTCTCCGACCCTGATCATGCTCGCGGTCGAAGCCGGGCTCGGCTTCGCCACTCTGCCGTTTTGCTCGGCCTACCGCTTCCTCCGCGAGGGGCGCGTCAGCCTCGCACCGATCCGGCACCTCGATGTGTCGTGGGCGCTCGTCCAGTCGCGCGAACAGCCCTTGTCGGCGGCCGGAGAGCAGCTCAAGGCGACTCTGCGCGAGACCATCGCCACCCAGATCGCCTCCGGCAGCTGGACAATGGCGAAGCTGCTGCCCTGACCGCCGTGGTCAGCATCGCGTTATGACCGTCATGCCGAGATAGTATTTCCTGCGGCAAGCTGCGGACCGGTATCCCCTCGCTCGAGACGACGTCAAGAAATTCGTCCGACAGGGAGACCGGCCATGAAGCAGCCTTCGGCAGCTGAGACGACCACGGTAGATGCGCGCCCGCTGGACTGGGTCCGCGACATCACCCCGTATCAATGGCGCGTCTTTGCGGTGGTGTGGCTGGGCTGGATTCTCGATTCCACCGATTTCGGGCTGTTCTCCTTCGTGTTGCGCCCGGCGCTCTCTGAGCTGCTCGGCAACCAGGCGAACCTTGCCGAGCTTGGCCGGATCGGCGGTCTGCTCAGCATGGTCGGCCTGTTGGGTTGGGCCCTTGGCGGCTTCGTGTTCGGGATCGTGGCTGACTATGCCGGCCGGCTGCGGACATTGGCCATTAGCATCCTGATCTTCAGCGTGTTCACCGGCCTGCAAGGGTTCGCACAGACACCGCTACAGCTCGGTATCTACCGCTTTCTCGCCGGCGTCGGCGCAGGCGCCGAGATTATCGTCGGAATCCCGCTGCTCGCGGAGGCGCTGTCCGGGCCTCACCGCGCCAAGGTCACCGGGATCATGATGACCGGCGGCGCGTTCGGCAGCCTGCTCGGGGCATCCGTGTACGGCCTGCTCGCGCCTCTCGGCTGGCGCTACGTGTTCGCAGCGGGCATCGCACCAGCACTGCTGCTGTTCCTGCTCCGCCGCGGCGTGGCCGAACCGGAGTCGTTTGCCGCGGTGCAGGCGCGGCGCTCGCGCGCCAGGCTCGCCGGAGCCGGTGTGTCGGATGCGGATCGCGAATTTCTTCGGTTCGTTCCGATGCAGCTCTTTGGACGCAAGCTGATCTTCAACACCGTCATCGGACTGATGTTTTGCCTCGGCACGCTACTGTCGATCTGGACGAGCCTGATCTGGCTGCCCACGATCCAGAGCCTGATGCTGGAGAAGGACGCGATCAACGGCGCCGAGGCGATCGCGATCGTCAGCCATAATATGCAGCTCTGGAGCATCGGGGGCATCCTCGGTTACGCGACATTCGGCTTTATTGCCGACCGGATCGGACGCCGCGCCACCATTGCCTTCTACAACCTCGGAACGCTGGCCGTCGGCCTCTACCTCTACTTCGGTGTCGACCACCACGCCCTCTATCCCTACCTGCTGCCGCTGTTCGGCTACTTCGTCTGGGGCGTGTTCTCCGGCCACGCCATCTATGTGCCGGAGCTCTTCCCGACGCACGTTCGAGCCACTGCATTGTCGTTCTGCAACGGGACCGGACGCATCATTACGAGCTTCGGACCGCTTGTCGCGGGCCTGCTGGTCGCGCCGTTCGGCGGAAATTTCAGCAAGGCGGCCGGCGTGATGACCTGCTTTGCGCTGCTCAGCCTGCTCGCGGTCACCATCGGCCGCGAGACCAGGGACGACGCGCTGCCGCAATAGACCGGAAAGGACAATCGAATGCGAGGGAGTGAAGAGATGTCGCTGATGGAGCAGCCCGTTGCAGCCGATCCTCACCGGGTCGAGCGGCGGGACGGCATGATCGTCGAGTGGGACGTGCCGATCGCGATGGATGACGGGGTCGTGCTGCGGGCAGATGTGTTTCGCCCGCCGGGTAGCGCCGCCTGCCCGGTCATCATGAGCTACGGGCCTTACGCCAAGGGCTTGTCGTTTCAGCAGGGCTATCCCTCGGCGTGGCAGCAGATGGTCGAGCAATTCCCGGAGGTCACGCATGGATCGAGCGGCCTCTATCAAAACTGGGAAGTCGTCGATCCCGAACGCTGGGTGCCGGATGGCTACGCCTGCGTGAGGGTCGACGGACGCGGTGCCGGGCGGTCGCCAGGTCACATCGAGCCCTGGTCAGGACGCGAGAGCCGCGACTTCTACGCCTGCATCGAGTGGGCCGCGGCGCGGCCCTGGTCAAACGGCAAGGTCGGCCTCAACGGCATTTCCTACTACGGCATGAACCAATGGCAGGTGGCGTCGCTGCGCCCGCCTCACCTCGCGGCGATCTGCGTCTGGGAAGGTGCGGCCGATTTCTATCGCGATGTCAGCCATCACGGCGGGATCTATTGCACGTTCCTCGCCAACTGGTACCGCCAGCAGGTCACGTCGGTCCAGCATGGCCTCGGGCGCCGCGGCCCACGCAGCGTCGTCACGGGCGATCTGGTCTGCGGTCCGGAGACGCTGGACGCCGATGAACTCGCGGCAAGCTGTAGCGATCTCGGTGAAGACGTCTATTCCCGTCCGCTCTGGGATCCGTTTTACCAGGAGCGGTCCGCGCAGTGGGACCAGATCGATGTGCCCTTGCTGTCCGCAGCCAATTGGGGCGGCAACGGGTTGCACCTGCGCGGCAATATCGAGGGATTCCTCCGCGCTGCGTCCAAACACAAATGGCTGGAAATCCACGGCCGCGAGCACTGGACCGAGTTCTACTCGAACTACGGCGTGGACGTTCAAAAGCGCTTCTTCGACCATTTCCTCAAGGGCGAAGCCAATGGATGGGACAAGGAGCCGCCGGTCCAGCTCTGGGTGCGCCACGTCGATCGCTTCGAGCCGCGCAGCGAACAGCAATGGCCGATCGCGCGCACCGAGTGGCGCAAGCTGTTCCTCAATTGCAGCAACCTGGTCCTGCTCCCCTATCAACCCGAGCTGCAGGCAAGCCACAGCTACGACGGGCTGGGCGATGGCGCCACATTCCTGCTCCCGGCGCAGGATCGCGAGCTGGAGATCACCGGACCGCTTGCGGCAAAGCTGTTCGTCTCTTCTGAGACCACCGACGCCGACCTGTTCCTGGTTCTCCGGCTGTTCTCGCCCGACATGAAAGAGGTGGTATTCCAGGGCGCGCTCGATCCGCACACGCCGATCGCGCAAGGCTGGCTGCGCGCCTCGCATCGCAAGCTCGATCCACGGCAATCGACAATCTATCGGCCGTATCATCCGCATTACGAGATCGAGCCTCTTCAATCCGGCCGCATCTACGAGCTCGACATCGAGATCTGGCCGACCTCGATCGTCGTGCCGGCGGGTTACCGGCTGGCGCTCACCGTGCGCGGCAAGGACTACGAATATTCCGGCCCATCGGCCCGCCTTTCCAATATCCGCAACGAGATGCGCGGCTGCGGACCGTTCCTGCACGACGATCCCCGCGATCGGCCGGCCTCCATCTTCGGCGGCAGGGTGACTTTGCACACTGGCCCCGCCTGCCCTTCACACCTGCTCGTTCCGATCGTGCCAACCAGAACGAACACCGCGCCATGACATCAAAAGTCATCATCACCTGCGCCATCACCGGGGCGATCCACACCCCTTCCATGTCGCCCCATTTGCCGATCACGCCGGATCAGATCATCGACGAGGCGGTCGCCGCCAGCGAGGCGGGAGCCGCCATCCTGCATCTGCATGCGCGCGATCCCGAAACCGGAAAGCCCGATCAGACCCCGGAAGGCTTTGCCAGGTTCCTGCCCCGCCTCAAGCAGCGCTGCGGTGCGGTGATCAACCTCACCACGGGCGGCAGCCCCTACATGAAGGTCGAGGAGCGGGTACAACCCGCGGCCCGCTTCAAGCCGGAAGTCGCCTCGCTCAACATGGGCTCCATCAATTTCGGACTCTTTCAGCTGCTTGACCGTTACAACGACTTCAAATTCGAATGGGAACGCCAGCATCTGGAAGCAACGCGCGATCTCGTGTTCCGCAATTCGTTCAAAGATATCGAATACATCCTCGAGACTTGCTACGGCAGCGACACAAGGTTCGAGTTCGAGTGCTACGACATCGGGCATCTCTACAATCTGGCGCATTTTCTTGACCGTGGGCTGGTGCGTCCGCCGCTGTTCGTGCAGTCGGTGTTCGGCATTCTCGGCGGCATCGGCACCCACCCCGAAGACGTGATGCACATGAAGCGGACAGCCGACCGGCTGTTTGGCGCTCAGTATCGTTGGTCGGTGCTGGGTGCCGGATCCGCACAAATGCGCCTTGCGGCAATGGCCGCCGCCATGGGCGGTCACGTCCGCGTAGGGCTTGAGGATTCGCTTTGGTCCGGCAAAGGCCGCCTGGCGCGATCCAATGCCGAGCAGGTCACCCTCGCCCGCAAGATCATCGAGGGCCTCGGACTGGAGGTCGCAAGCGCCGACGAAGCCAGGGACATGCTCGCGCTCAAAGGTGCGGCGCGCGTGGCGTTCTAGCGCGGTGCGGCAAGCAACAGACGCCTGCGCACTCACCCGAATGAACCAAGGAGATCTGTGATGGACCGTGCATCACCACTCAATGGCCTGACTGTGCTGGTAACCGGCGCCGGCCGCGGCATCGGCCGCGCCTGCGCGCTGTCCAGCGCGCAGGCCGGCGCCCGCGTCGTGGCCGTTGCCCGGAACCGGCGCGACCTCGACGATCTCAAGGAGGAAGCAGGCCCCCGGCTCGAGACCCGACAGGCCGATGTCACCGAGCAGGCGTTCTGGCGCGAGCTGGAGTCGAACTCCAACATCGACGTACTCGTCAACAATGCCGGTACCAATCGGCTTCAGGCCATCGACGAAGTCGACGATGCGACACTCGACCTGCTTCTCATGCTCAACGTCCGCTCGGCGTTCAAGACTTCGCAGGCGGTCGCCAGGTCCATGATTGCACGGCGACGCGGTGGCGCGATCATCCACATCTCGTCTCAGATGGGTCACGTCGGAGCCGCCAAACGCAGCGTCTATTGCATGACCAAGCATGCCATCGAAGGCTTGACCAAGGCTCTGGCCATCGAGCTCGCCGCACATGACATCCGGGTCAATGCCGTCGCCCCGACCATTGTCGAGACATCGATGAGGGCGCCATTCCTGCAAGATGCGTCGTATCGGCAGTTTGCGATGGACACCATTCCGCTGAAGCGGGTCGCCGAGCCGCAAGACGTCGCCGAAGCGGTCATCTACCTCGCCTCACCCGCCGCCCGGCTCGTCACCGGCACCAGCCTCAAAGTCGACGGCGGCGCGACGGCGCAATGAGGCGTGCTTTCGCCTTTGAATCATCCAACTGAAAGGTACTAGCGATGCGCGCAGTGTTCTATACACGGCAGGGTCCGGCGCATGAGGTCCTCCAGATCGGCGAACAGCCGACCCCAGCACCGGGACCGGGAGAAGTCCGCGTCAAGCTGCGGACCTCAGGCGTTAACCCTTCCGACTGGAAGGTTCGCCGTGGCGGATTTGGCCGCGGGCTCGCCGCGCCGCTGGTGATTCCGCATAGCGACGGCGCCGGGGATATCGACGCCGTCGGTCCCGGCGTTGCCGATCGCGTCGGCGAACGCGTCTGGGTCTGGAACGGCCAATGGAAGCGTCCGCACGGCACCGCGGCCGAATACATCGTGCTGCCGAGCGCGCAGGCCGTGCCGCTGCCAGCCAATGTCGGCTACGACGAGGGTGCCTGCCTCGGCATCCCTGCCCTGACCGCGGTCCAGGCCGTTCGCCTTGCCAACATCGATCAACACGCGACCGTGCTGGTTGCCGGCGGCGCGGGATCGGTCGCCCACTATGCTATCCAGTTGGCCAAGCTGCGCGGCGCCACGGTCATCACAACGGTCAGCGGGGACGCCAAGGCGGAGCATGCAAGGCGCGGCGGGGCGGATCACGTCGTCAACTACAGGACCGAGGATGTCGGCGCGCGCGTCAGAGACATCACCCAGGGGCGCGGCGTCGACACAATCATTGAGCTCGACCTGACGTCGAACGCGAAGCTGTATCCCCTCCTGCTTCGTCCTCACGGCACGGTCGTGGTGTATGGCATGTCGGCCAACGAGTCGGCTCTGCCCAGCCTCTGGCTGATGCAGAACTCGATCACGCTGCGCCTGTTCCTGATCTATGATATTTCTGACGCGGATCGACTGGCCGGCATCGCCGAACTGACCAATATCCTGAGCGAAGGACGGTTGGTCCACGCCATAGCGCGCCACTTGCCACTCGAAGCGATCGCCGAAGCCCACGACATGATAGAACGCGGAGATGTCGTAGGAAACGTCGTCCTCGACATATCCGAGGAAACCCCTGGTCGATGAGCAAAAAGACCAGTCTGACAGCCCAGGTTTCGCGTCTGAGGCACCTGGACGCAACGAATGGGGCTACGCCTTGTCCAAAGCTAGCGCGATGTCCGTGAGCAGATCGAGTTCGCGATGAAGACGCCGTGCCTTTCTGCGCGCTGAAATACGCAGCAGTACGCCGTCCGCGTAAGAAGATTGGGATATCGGCTTCGGCCGGATTAAATCGAAGCATGCAACTCCGGCCGACCACCGCGACGTCAAGGAAAGAGAACGAAAACGCACCCCGAAATACGCCAACCTACGCGAAGGCCGCCGCTAGCCCTACTCCCACTCTATCATTTCGCGCGACGTTTCGTCGTTGATTTGGAAGCACAATTCTTCGCGCGTGACGGACAAATGCCGACGGTATATCCGGCGCAATTTTTTGATCTTGAATTCACAGAAAAAATTGCCCCTTACGAAGCGCTGGCAATTCCGGTACCTTTCGGAGTCTATCGGCTGGATGGCGCACCGCGTGCGCAGTCAAGGCGATTCAGCTCGCACGGCACAGAGCTTCAAATACCGTCAGAGATCAGGAAGAGGCCTTCGGTCCCGACGCCGCTCATCCGGCTGTTGTGCGGCAGCCATACGGGTCGCTCTGCATTCAAAAGCTGCCCTCTCCGTCAGTTCGGTTCGTGACCGATTCCGTTGAAAAGTCGGCTCGGTACCTTGCTCTCCGCCGCCGCGCCTCCGACGCCTCGCCGCAGCGCTTTCATAAAGACGACGACGTTCTCGCCACGGGGGCGCTCCTTTAGAACGATAGCGCTCGTATCACTGGCTACCAAATCGCCTCTCGATCCATTCAAGTCCAGACATCCCGTCCGGAGGAGTTACCTTGTTGGGTGCGAACCGCACGACATTGGTCAACTCTAATTCTTTGCTTCCTGCTCGTCGTCGGACCGTCCCATAGACCGCTTCGGCAACAGCCTGTCGACCATTCGCACGCGTCATCGAAATTGTCGATCCGACACCCTCGAAGGTCGAGCCAGCCAGGACCGACGCAACATCAATCTCTTCGCCCCTGCCCCGGCGCGGTCCCAAGCGGCTTTCAAACCTAGCAGCGCATTTGCAATGCCATAGGAGGGATAGATCGGCGCAATTTCGTATCGATCGCGATAGTGAGAGCTGAACCAACGATTCAACTCAGTGTCATGCGCCAGCAGTCCGTGCGAACCACGACCCCCAATGATCGTGCCGTCGGGAATGATTCCGGCCAACCGATGAAGACCGCTCTCTCCAGACACCAACAGCAAGCGTGTATCCGGTACCGTTGTTCGTGCAACTTCGACCAGACGGAACAGATCAACTCCCCAGTTCCCGGAATGAATGAGTTGAGCACCCTGCTCTTTCAGAAATTGGATCGGGGTTACAACGGCGCCGGAATAGAGCGGCGCAAAGTGACCTCCGACCTCCTGCGCATCAGGCTGGAGGACCTGCAAGGCGGCGCGAAATTCTCTCCAGCTATCCGTCCCCCAAAGATATTTTTGGTTGATACCGCCGAAACCCAAGCCGCAGACCCCGAGTTGGGCCGCCACGTAGCGCGCGGCGCCGACAGAATCAGCCGTTGTCGTCGTCTGGGTACGAAAGACCCAATCCCACTGGCGTGCAAACAACTGACTGGCGCCGCCGCCGGAAACAACCGTTAGCAGGCCAAGTTCCTCGGCAACGGGAGCAATGGCCATCGCGACTGCGCTGCCCGCGTACCCGACCACGATATCCGCACCGTCAGCATGTATGCGCCGCAACAGCGCGATCTGTTCGTCTTCCGAGCCACTCTCGTCGTAGACCCTCAGTGACAGCTTGCGACCAGCGAAGCCCGAAGCAGCGTAAGGTTCTGGGAGCTCGCCTCCGGCATTGATGGTTTCCACCATGAGCTCCGCAGCGTTGCGGGCTGGAAAGCCAAAAGGCGCTGCTGCGCGCCCGGACACGTAGGTCACTACGGCGACATTCACAGGCCTGTTTGTATCCGTCGCCATCTGTGCACTCCGGTTATTGGACTTCTTATTTTTGGACCATTCAGTCTCTATTTGCAAGACCTGTCCGTTAAGCTGCAAAGTCCGGAACGGAACGCCGCCTTGGCAAACCCGCATCGTGCTGCCGCGCCCACGCTTCCGCAATTCCGGGAAAACGGGCTTGATATTAACGACCGCTTAGTCTAGATATTGGTCATGATACGAGAGACTTCGCAGCGGATGCGCGGCCGTCCGAGAGAGTTCGATCCCGATGACGCTATCGAAAGCGCCATGGGCGTGTTCTGGACATCAGGTTATCATGCGACGTCGCTTCCGGAGTTGCTTGAGGCGACGAATCTTTCTCGTGGAAGTCTCTACGCCGCCTTCGGCGACAAGCACGGGCTGTTCTTGCGTGCGCTCGACCGATATATCGCAGACTCCTTGACACGCCTGGATGCCGACCTTGATCCGCGCAAAGACGTGTTGGACGGCATCCGGGCGTGCCTTGCAAGATACGTTGAGCGAACCAGCGGGGCTGGCGCCAAGCGCGGATGCCTGATTGTGGCAACCGCCATGGAATTGGGAAGTCAGGACGTCGAAGTGGAACAGCGCATTCGACGCTTCTTCAAGGCGATGGAAGCGCGGCTGACGACGACATTGGAACGCGCGAAGTCCGAGCGACGATTGGCTGATGAGGTCGAGCCCTCGACCGCCGCGCGTCTCATTATGTGCCTGCTCGAAGGCATGCGCGTCGTCAGCAAGACAAACGCCGACCGCAGCTCATCGCAAGCCGTCGTCCAAGCCCTGCTTGATCGTTTCGCAAAATGAGATTTTCGATGGTTTCGTCGCCAACGCGCTTGCGCATTTTTGGACCAAATGGTCGTCAAATTGCCTCCACTCCTTTTTCAGCCGTTTGCCGTCCAACCATCGAGGGGAAGCGCCATGGACGCTGAGTTATACCCCTATGGATCACTACGGGCCGGCGACATTCGCTTTGCTTACTATCGGATGGGCTCAGGTGGTCCCCCGATCATTCTACTTCATGGCTGGCCACAGACATCGCATGCCTGGCGCCGCGTGGCGGGGCTCCTCAGTTCTGAATATGACGTTGTGGTTCCGGATCTGCCGGGCTTTGGCCACACGTCAAAGCCCGACGCGGGTTTCGATAAAAAGACAATTGCCCGTCGCCTTAGAGAATTCGCGCACGCGCTCGGCTTGTCTCGCGTCGCTCTTGCCGGGCACGATCTGGGCGGGCATGTCGCATACGCATACGCGGCGCAGTGGCCTGCAGAGGTCAGCCACCTGATCTTCATCGAGAGCAGTCTTCCGAGCTTCGGCCAGGAAGAGGCAATGGACGTCTCGAAAGGCGGAAGCTGGCACTTCGGCTTCAACATGGCCGGCGACATCTCGGAAGAGCTGGTCCGGGGACGAGAGAAATTGTTCGTCGATCACTTCATGAGACGCGAGAAAGTCGGTCTGTTCGATGCCAATTCAGTGAGCGACGCGGACATTGAGGTTTACGCGCGCGCGCTTCAGCGGCCTGGAGCACTGAGATCGTCGTTCAGCCATTACCGCACGTTGCCGATCGACCGAAGCGACAATTCAGTCTGGGGGCGAACGCCGCTTCCAATGCCGGTTCTCGCGATCGGGACTGATTGGGGTTACGGACCGGCATCCGAGCAGGCGATACGTCGGGTCGCCAAGAATGTTCAAGGAGCCATCATCGAACGCTGCGGACACTATCCCGCCGAGGAACGTCCGGACGAGGTGGCTCGCTTGATTGCCAATTTTCTGGCGGCCACGCGATCCGCCACGCATCCAACACCGCAGCGCCAACTTCAATGAAAGGGGTCAAGATGAATTCTGAACTCGACGGCTTCCATCACAAATTACTACGGGTGGGCGACGTAAAGATCCATGCTGTCGTAGGGGGTAAAGGACCGCCGCTCGTACTGCTCCATGGCTGGCCACAAACCTGGTGGGAGTGGCGCAGGATCATGCCGGTACTCGCCGTGCATCATTCCGTGGTTGCGCTCGATCTACGCGGAGCGGGGCATTCCGACTGCCCCCAGAGCGGTTATGACAAGGCAAGCCTCGCCGAAGACGTGCACGGGGCGATGGTCGCGCTCGGTTTTGGCCGCTACGCCGTCTGCGGCCATGACATCGGGGCAATGGTTGCCCTGGCATTGGCCTTCACCCACCGCGAATCCGTGACCCGCGTTGCCATCCTTGATGCGCCGATGCCCGGATGGAGTCAGTGGGAGGCCAATTTCGCCGATCCAATGGTCTGGCATTTCGCATTCCATATGAAGCGCGATTTGCCGGAACGCCTCATCTATGGCCGCGAATTCGACTACGTCTCGACTTTTTTCGCTGATCGTACCTTCAACCACGGTGCACTGCCGGTCGAGGAAGTGGAAATCTATGCGCGCTCCATGGCTCAGCCTGGCAACACGCGAGGTGGCCTCGAATGGTATCGCGCATTCCCGGTTGACCATGCTAACGCACTCGACTGGAAGCGATCTCCCTTGACGATACCTGTTCTCGCATTGGGAGGCGATCACAGGTGGGGACCGAAAATCGTCGCCATGCTGGAGGAATTCGCCGGCGACGTCTCGGGCGGAAGTATCCGGGATTGCGGCCACTGGATGGCGGAAGAGCGCCCCGCCGAGACGGCCGATGCACTTCTCAAGTTCTTCGCCCAATGATGCCTTAGGCGATCGGCTCCCGTCGAAGCCGAGGCTGTCGGCGGGAGTACCGGGACTTCAGTCAAGGCAGCGAAGTGCAGAATTCCGCGGTATCATTTGCTGACATTGGCGAGCACAAAGTCGTAGCGCAAGGCGGCCATATCCATGGCGATTCTGTTGCCGCGCGCCGTCAACCCGGCATGCTGCGTCTGAAGCCCACAGATCAGAGCATCTTTTACGCCGAACACAACGTCGGAATCGAGGTACTCGCTGTCAGCCAGAAACAGATGGGTGACCAGGGTTTCGCATCCCGGAGCTGAGATCATAAAGTGCACGTGAGCCGGCCGATACGGGTGACGCGCTTGCGCCTTGAGCATGTCGCCCACTGGCCCGTCGTCGGGAATTGGATATGCGGACGGGATAACGGTTCGAAACCAGAACGCACCATCGGCGTCGGTGCGCACAACGCCCCTCCCTGCGAGTTTGGCCAACCCCGTCTCGCTTTGGACGTCATAGAAGCCTTCGGCGTCGGCGTGCCAGAATTCGACTACCGCGCCCGCGATCGGCTTTCCATCGATATCGCCGACCTTACCCTCGACCAGAAGCGGCGCGCCCGTCATGCCTCCAGAGATGTCGTCGCCGAGTGCGAACTCCGGTGCGGAGGCAACATGGAAGGGCCCCAGCACGGTCGTTTGCGTCGCATGACCCGGAAAACGGTGATTGATAGCGTCCACCAGCATCGATACGCCCAGAGTGTCCGAAAGTAGAATGAATTCCTGCCTCGTATCAGTGCACTTTTGACCGACGCGCGTCAGAAACGAGATTGCCTGCGCCCATTCGTCATAGCTTGGCTCTACCTCCCGCACGAAATCATGAAGGTGGCGAACCAGCGCCTCGCTGATGATACGGTGTCGGGAATTGGGTGCATTGCGTACTCTTTCCAGCACTGCTTCCGTTATGGACGTCTCATCGAAGTTTCTCATCACGGTCTCTTATTCTTTTCACTCAATATGAAGCCAGGATAGTTCATTCGGCATGCGGGGTTTCACCTGACCATGCTCTTGCAAGCATCGAATGCAATGCGGCCGCCTCGAGCGGTCGAGGGTTCGAATACTGATCTTTCATTACTTGTTCGACGGCTCGCGCGATCCCCTCGTAAGGCATGCCGAGCTCGGAGAGCGAAAGAGGATTGCCCAGCGTCCGATTGAGAGCGAACAGGCCGGCCGCCGCATCCGGCTGCCTCAATGCATTTTCGACACGTTCCATCGCTGCCAGCGCGGCGGCGCTGTTATAGGCGACAACGTGAGGGAGCATGACAGCATGCGTTTCAGCGTGACGAAGATCGAATCTGCCTCCAAGCACGTGGCAGATCTTGTGATGCAGCCCCATTGCAACAGAGCCCAGACAAATCCCGGACAGCCAGGCGCCGTACTGAGCGGCCTCGCGCGCGGCGACCTCACTCGGTACGGTCACAATACGTGGGAGCGCGCGCGTGAGCGCGCTAATTCCCTCTTCCGCCATGATTGAGACGATCGGATTGGTATCAGGCGCATAGAGTGCCTCAACCGCATGCGCGATCGCGTTGACCCCACTCACGGCGGACAGCCTTGGCGGCAGAGAAATCGTCAGATCGACGTCGTATATGACGACCTCTGGCAACACTTTGGGCGAGCGCAGCGTCATCTTGCGACCTTCGTTGGTCTCCCCCAGGATCGTTGTCATCTCGGAGCCCGCATAGGTAGTGGGCACCGCGATCTGTGGAAGATCGGTCCGCAGCGCCAGGGCCTTGCCAAGGCCGATGGTCGATCCACCGCCGATAGCGACCAGACTGTCACACTCTGCCGCACGCAATTGTAAGAGCGCCGTTTCGGTAACACCGAGCGGAGTGTGCATCGTCGCTTCCGCGAACACCGCTTGGGCTGCGCAACCCGATGCAACACGCAGCGCGATATCCTTTTGGTCCGCGGTGCAAACGACGAAGGCCCGGCGACAGCCCAACCGCTCCAACTCTGGCGCGACCTCGCGTACCCTCCCGGAACCGAACAGCACACGTGCCGGATTCGAGACGTAGGCGAAAGGAGAGATGCCCGTCACGGCTAGAGCTTTGCCCCGCGAAGCCATGCGGCACCGCGACCATAGAGCTGTTCTACCTCTTCGCCCTTGAGGCCGGGCATATCCGGTTTAACGGTGTATCCAATGCGGGTCTGCATATAGGCGAGATGACGGTAGCCTTCGGGAAAGCGAGCGAGCAAGGCGGCGTCGAGTTCCAGCTTCGCCGCTGGCGAGACCGGATCGATTCTATCCTTCTCATAGATCGGCTGCCTCAGCACGATGCCCCAGCGATTGTTCCGCTTTTCCAGGAAATCATAAAAGCGGCCGGTGCAGACGACATCGCAGGTGACACCTTCAACATCGCCGCGCTGAGAGATTGTCATTTTGGTCTGCGAGATAGCGCGGCTTCCGCTGACCTCAATCGATATTCCACCGAGGAAATGCAGGATGCTGACGCCACGCGCCCAGCCCTCCTGGCTGACCAGGATGAACTCGTCGCCGCTTCCTTGAAACCAGGTCGCCATCATGCGTCCGTCAGGATGCCACACCTGACGAAATCGCTCCCAATCGCCAGCGTCGCGCCAAACGACCCAGTTCTCGAGCAAATCACGGATCTGTCGGCGATCTGCCAACTGTTCGTCTGATTTCACTGCCGCATCCATGCCAAGCCACCACGTTCGTAAATGTGAACGTGTTCTTGTACATGCACAAAGCGGCGGATGTCAATCTTAGCGGACGTCGGGTTCTGATCGCGCCGCCCGCGGGTTTACGAGGAGTTGCCGCAACAGATCATCCCGGGTCTGGATCAGTGCCTGTTCTGCTCTACGCTGCATTTCGGGATTAAATCGCGAGGCCGGAATTGCGACGTTGATTGCGCCCAGCGGTTCTCCGGCCGGATCGAGCACCGGAACTCCTATGCCGACGATTCCCGGGGTCCACTCCTCGAGCGAATATGCGATGCCTTTGGCACGGATTTTTTCGATCTCCTGACGCAGGACCTTGACCGAGTGAATTGTTTTTGGGGTCGCCCGCTCAAACTGCACGCGGCCAAGATATTCTTTCTGAAAGCTGCTCGGCATGTGGGCCAAAATTGCTTTCCCCCCGGAGGTCGCATAAAGCGGCGCCAAATCACCTAGTCGCATATGGGTGACCAATCTGTGCGGTCCGAGAACTGTCGCCGCGACCTCGGCCTGATCGCCCCTCAGAAGATTTAGCGCGCTGCTTTCGCCGGTCTTGTTCGTTAGCTCCGCCAGGAACGCTTCGGACTGGGTCGCCAGGTCACGCATCCGGCCCGCGCCCTGCGCCAGACGAAGCAATGCTTCGCCTAACCGGTATCCACGCCCGTTCGCCGTGACTTCGACATAACCGCGCGCAATCAGATTCTTCAGCAGCTGAGAAAGGCTGCTTTTCGGAATCCGCAACATGTCCGCAATTTCACTGTGCGACATTTCGCGTCCCGCGTGGGATAACAACTCGAAGAGATCGAGCACGCGATCGGCAGACTTGACTGCCGCCAGTCCCGTATCAGACATCAAAGACATCTCCAGTTCACATATATGAACTAATCTGTCATTCTGCCTTGTATGTCAACGCGATGCTGCCGGCGCCAAGATGGGAATGGTAGGAGCACCCGCCCACCGACGACCCGGACCTTCTAACGAGCCAACGGGTCAAGATATGCGCCTGCCCCTATTCCCCACGGTCAGGCGGCGGATGACCAAGATGATCTCCATCGACGGCTGCCGCCTGCCTTAGCGAGCCGCCGGCGCTCCGACAACCAGGTTCTCCCGAAAGAACTCGATTTGGGCGTCGAGCTGATAGAGCATCACGGCTTCACCGAGCTGGATCTCGCATCCCCGCGCCCTCGCCTGCTCCAGAAATGACGTCACCCGCGGCTTCATGACTACATCGGCAACCAACATCTCCGGTGACAGGAGCGCCGGATCCAACGGCAGACGGTCGTCGGGTCGCATACCGAGAGGCGTGGCATTCACCACCAGGCTAAACCCGCTGGGATCAGGCGTATCGGCCGCGGTTACCGGGTAACCGGCCCGGCTCAACCGCGTGGCAAGCGCGCTGGCGCGGTCGGAGGAGACATCGAAGACGCGCACCGCTGCGCCAACCATAGCCAGTTCCGCAGCGACCGCGCAGCCGGCGCCGCCAGCCCCGATCACGAAGGCGCTCTGGCCTTCCGGATTGAAACCACGGTGTGTAAGCCCCCGCACGAAGCCCACTCCATCGAGAATGTCGCCACTCCAGGAGCCATCCGCTTCGCGACGCGCGACGTTGATCGCTCCGACAAGGCGCGCGCGCTCGGAGCAACGATCAACCAGCTCAGCCATTGGAATCTTGTGCGGCACCGTGATGACCAAACCGTCGAGGTTTCTAATCAGCTTCAGGCAGCCAAACGCCAGCGGCAGGACGACGGCCGGCACATGGAGAGGTATCACGGCTGCATTGAGACCGGCGTGACGCAGGCGCTGCGTCATTGGAGCAGGAGCGCGTACCTGCGACACCGGATCGCCGATCAGCCCCAATATGCGCATCTCGCCGTTGGGAAACTCGTTATCCGAGCCTGTTTGCCCCGATGCCACGGCCGAGGACTCACTGCCAGCCATAGCGCTGCAACTCTCGCAGAGCGCCGGCCAT
This sequence comes from Bradyrhizobium sp. USDA 4354, assembly GCF_054060315.1. Lineage (NCBI taxonomy): Bacteria > Pseudomonadati > Pseudomonadota > Alphaproteobacteria > Hyphomicrobiales > Nitrobacteraceae > Bradyrhizobium > Bradyrhizobium sp. USDA 4354. The sequence goes on from NZ_JBSSDC010000001.1 coordinate 6,119,274, forward strand.
ATCGGCATCTGGTGTTTCGGAGATCAATTCCACAATACTTGTCCCCGAGAAGTTGATCTCCCGGAGAGCCTCCGCGACCGCGGCGAAATCGACGGCAGATCGTCCGATCGGGGCGTGGTCCCATTTGCTGCGGCTCGCATCGGAAAGATGGACCTGACGCAACCAGCGGCCAGCAGTCCGGATGGCTTCGGCCTGGTCTTCGCCGACAAACTCTCCATTGGCAACGTCATAGGCGATTCCGAGATGATCGCTGCCAAACGCGTCCAGAAACGTCACCATCTGCTTCACGGTTGGCATCGAACTCATGTGATGATTTTCGAGGATCAGGCGCACGCCCGCCCGCTCCGCATGCGGAAGCAAAGTCTCGAGACCGGCCTTCAACCAGCCATGCGCCGCTTCGAGTGGCGGCGGCACAAAGTTGGCGCGTCTGCCCGGAACTACAACGATCATCGGCACGCCGATCTCTTCGCAAAGGTCAATGATGTCGAGAAACTGCTGAACCGAGTATTGGCGCATCTGTGCTGTAACACTGCACAGATTTTGATCGGTGCTCGGCAAATTCAGTGAATCAAAGCTCAGGCCTTCGCTGTCGAGGAAGGTACGAAGCGCGCGACGCCGAGCAAGATCGATATCATATGGCCAAAGATGTGGTGGGATCGTGAGGACGTCAAAGCGACTGTAGCCCAGGGCCTTCAGCCGCCGAAGAGCTGCTTCCAGATCACATGTCTGCAGATAGGTCCATGTACTGGCGCCAAGACGAAGAGTTTCCACGTAAGCTGACCTTTCAAAGTGTCGATGCGCATTGCGCCCACGGAGCGACGAAGTCCATCATTTGTCGACAGAGGCCCAATTACGCGGTGTCGCGCTTTAAGGAAGCCTCGAGAAACGGCACGATCTTTTCAATGACCGCTTCCGGCGCCTGCTCTGGCAAAAGATGTCCGCAGGCAATATCGAACCCGCTCACGTCACCCGCCCAGCGGCGCCAGACATCGGCTGCAGTCAACACCCCGGTTTCCATCCCGCTGGCAACGAGGCGTTCGTCGGCCCAAAGCACCATGACGGGACAGGCAATCTTGCGTCCCGCCGCCCGATCAGCCGCATCATGATCGAGATCAGTGTCGTAGGCGGAGCGATAGTCCTCGATCATCGCTTGACGCACCGACTTTTCCCGAAACGCTTCGCGATAGTCGGCCACGGCAGCGGGATGCAGCTTCTCGATTCCACCTGCCATCTGGTTCAATGTGGCCTCAAGAAAGGCATCAGGATCCGCCGCCAGCATCCGCTCCGGCAAATCGCCCGGTTGAAGAAACAGAAACCAGTGAAATGCGCCCTTGGCGAATTGCCGGTCGACCGCGGGCCAGACATCCAGCGTCGGCACGACGGCGAGCGAACAATAAGCACTCACACGGTCTGGATGGTCGAGCGCAAGCCGATAGCCGACACGCGCGCCCCGATCGTGTCCAACAACGGCAAACCGATCGTGACCGAAGCCGCGCATCATTGCGACGAGCTCCACGCCCACTGCTCGCTTGTTCCACGGCCCCGCATCCAGAACTCGGCTCTTCCCATAACCTGGGAGATCGGGTGCCACGACGGTATAGCGCTTCGCCAACGCCGGCGCGACCTCATGCCAGGTGGCGTGGCTTTCCGGATAGCCATGAAGCAGAAGGAGCGGCGGCCCCTCTCCGCCAGTTACACCCGAAAAGCGCACGCGCGAAGTTTGGCGATCGAGCGGTGAAAAGCCTTCGAACAGATCCGGGGCTCGGCTCATCTTGATCAGTCTCGCTTGGAACAGGTTTTCGCTTTGGCTTGCCTCGGCCGAGAAAGTCATCGAAATGCACGAATGAAGGCCAGAAGGTCATCCGCTAGCAGTTCTGGTTCTTCGGTCGCCATGAAGTGGCCGCCACGCGGCAGGACGCTCCAGCGTGAGATCTCGAATTGCCGGCGGGCAAAGGATTCGGGCGGAATGCCACCGATCTCCGCGGCCGAGAGGTAGAAGCCAACGGGCACCTTGACCTGAGTCCCATCTACCCTTGCGCCGGGCGGCCAGTCGTAGACAAAATATGGCAGGAACGATGTGGCGATCGTATTGGTGATCCAGTAGAGCGTGGCATGGCCGAGGATGATGTCCATGACTTCAGGGTTGGCGACATTCAGTTGATCGCCCCAAGAAGACCATTTCTCACACAACCATGCGACGAGCCCTGCGGGAGAATCGCTCAGGCCATAGGCAAGGCTGAGCGGTTTGGTTTGCTGAACATGCATGTAGCCGCCTTCCATCGCGACCCACTGGTTCCGTGCGTCGAGGTACGCCTGCTCATCCAGCGTCGCGGCGGCTTCGTCCGGCAGCGCCACCCGGAGCGCGTTCGAACTGACATGAATGGCCCGCACGCGTTGCGCATGCCGCACGCCCAGCCAGGACGTCACCCGCGCGCCGATATCGCCACCACTGGCGAAGAACCACTCATACCCAAGTGAAGTCATCACGCGCGCCCACAGGTCGGCAATCGCGGCGCCGGTATATCCGCCAAGAGCACTAGGTGGGGACGAGAAACCGAACCCGGGCAGCGAGGGAATAACCAGATGGCAGGCATCTTCGGCTCGCCCTCCAAACCGCTCTGGTTGGGTCAGGCGCTCAATTAACGGGACGATCTCCAGGAAGGTACTGGGCCAGCCGTGGGTTATGATGACGGGCACTGCGTGGGGATGCGGACTTCGAACATGGACAAGATGGACGCTCACATCCTCTATGGTGAGGGACTCATGAGGCAACGCGTCGATGCGCTGCCGCCAGACGGCGAAGTCGAAATCATTGGCCCAATATCGGACCAGGCGCCCGGCATCATCTGAGCTCAAGCCGAGCGACCGATCGTCACCAGAATCATAGGACGGCCAGCGTGTAGCAAGAAGCCGGGCACGCAGATCGGTGATTTTCCCGACGGCTGATGGGGTGACGATGGCGGTCATTTGAACCCCGCCTCTTCCAGTAACCGCCTTGTCCTTGACATTGCCAGCCTTGCACGTGCCGCCGGCGCCAAACCACTCCGCTGCTCGTTAGGCGCCTCGATGGCGATCGGTGTGTCCGGGGGGAAGGCTCTTATAAAATCAGCGAGCCAAAGGCCGCCTTCGCCCGGATAAAGCCGCCCTCCCCGGGCCTCGGAACGCACTCGTTCAGGCGCCGGGGGGACGGCTGGCGCATCGCACAGATGCATGTACGAGAACAGCGCCGGATCATATTGCGCTAGATCCGCTGGGCTGCCGCCCGAACGGCTCAGATGCAAGGCATCCACCAACACTCCGGCATTTGTGGGCCCAACGTCTTTCAGCAATGCAACTGCTTCCGCCAGTGAGCGGATTTCAGAGTACGGGAGGAATTCCAGCATTACCCGTATCCCCCTGAGGTTGGCCGCGGCGCACAACCGGGAAAGGTTCTCCGCAAAGCGACCGCGATCAGGGTCGCGCCCCGCCACAACGACGGACCTGGCGTTCAATTCGACTGCGACATCAAGAGCGGGCTCCAGCGAGGTGACATCACTTTCACCCGAAAGCCAGATCGCCTCCACATCAAATATCCTGAGACCGGTGTCCGCGAGCCTGCTTTTGATGCGCCGGATCATGTTTGGATCGCCCACGACCGGGACGATATGATCGGTCGGAAACGGCGCCACGATGCGTAGCCCGACCGCATCGTAACCCCCGATCTGCGCGGCCTCGATCAGCGCGATCGGATCTGCGTCAATGACTGTGAAGTGAGCCAGAGAAAGAGGTGGCATACTTGATCCTTGTGAATGGGAGCCGGCCAGCTACGGCTTCACTCGCTAATCGCTCAGAACAATCGTGCGGCCTGACGCTGCCGCATCCTTCACGGCCAGTGTCGCCTGGAGTGTACGAACCCCATCGAGACAGGACACCAGCGGAGCTTCTTCGCGGCGTATTACTCGGGCGAAATGTTCGATCTGGCGGACATAGGTGTCACCGCTTTCAGCCATCAGCGTCTCTGCATTGAGATCGCTCCGCCAGCCGGGCTCGGCCGTGCCGTGATAATTGTAGTACTGGAGCGTCGGAAGCGTCACAGAGCCTTCCGTCCCGGCAAACACGTGCGAACTGACCTTCTGCCGCTTCATCCGGTCCGACGTTCCTAGCATCAGGTCGAATTCGCCCGAGGCGAGATCCCATGAGAACGGGGTGACAGCGGTATCTGAAACGCTGATGGTTGCTATGGCGCCGCTGTGGAACTGCAAAATCACCGCAGCAGTATCCTCAACGGGAAACCCACGCACCGCATTCGAACTCAGGGCCTGAAGCGAGCGGATCTCACCAAATATAAAGCGGATCAGGTCAATCTCGTGAATGAGGTTGATCAGGATGGGTCCGCCACCGGCCTGCCGCCGCCAATCAAGATCAAAATAGCTCGCCGTCTTCAGTTGATTGTACATGACTGTCGCTGTGACCGGTCGTCCAATGAGCCCGTCACGAATGGCCTGACGCACACGCTGCACGGCAGTATTGTGACGGCGATGGTGGCCGACCAGAACTGGCACATTCTGCGCTTCCGCTGCCCTGCACATTCCGCGAGCGGCCTCGACTTCATCGGCCACAGGCTTCTCGACCAAAACTGGAATGCCTCGCTCGATACAGGCGAGCGAAACCGGCACATGCTGCGCGTTCGGCACAGCCACAACCACGCCGTCCAGCTTCTCCTTCTCCAGCATATCCCGGTAGTCCGCATAGGCAGGCACGCTTTCGGCGCGAGCGAACTCCAGGGCCGAGGGCGTAGGGTCAGAAATGGCAACCAGTGTCGTTTCCGATGACTCCCGGATTACCTTCCAATGTGCTTTTCCGATCGTACCAAGGCCGACGATTCCGATACGAACTGAAGCCATTTAACCTCTCCTTACCTAATTACGCGATTGCTTGCCTGGCCACCGCAGCTGACGCATCGTCCTGGACGACACCGAGCAGCCTCGCTTGAAGTGCATGGTCTTCCGCCAATGTCCGGGCCGCTCCTTCGAATGCGACCGCGCCGTTGACGAGCACGTACGCCCTGTCAACGATGGTCAGTACGGTCTCGGCATGATGCTCCACCACGATCATCGCAATCTTCCCGCGTAGCTTGACGAGCGCCTCCATCACTTCATTAACGACCGCCGGTGCGAGGCCCTCGAACGGCTCGTCGAGCAAGATCAGCTTGCTGGGAACAACGAGGGCGCGCGCAATGGCGACCATCTGGCGTTCACCTCCGGACAGATTCTCCGCCCTCGCCTTTTGACGGGTCCGAAGGCGCGGAAATAGCTCGAACACCTCCGCGAGGCCGATGCCACCCGGCCGCATCGCGAGTTGAAGATTCTCCAAAACAGTCAGGTTCGGAAACAGACGGCGCCCTTCCGGAACGAGCGAAATACCGAGCCTGTTGATTTGATACGGCTTCAGTCCGTTGAGTGTCGTACCGTTGAACCTGACCGTACCCGCGCTCGACGGTAAGCTACCCGTGAGCGCTCGAAGCAGGGTCGTCTTGCCGACACCGTTGCGGCCGAGAAGCGCGACCGCTTCACCTTCATGGATCGCCAAGTTCACCCCGGAGAGCACCGTGCTTCCGGAATAGCCTGCAGCTACGCCCTGCGCATCCAGCAGCCTGGACTCCGGGACGTGGGTGAGCCGCTCGACCGTTGGACGCACTTGCGCCTCAATTCCTCTGCTAGCGCCCAGATAGGCTGCGACCACTTCCGGATTTTTGGCCACGTCTGCCGGCTTGCCATCCGCGATAATGCGTCCCTGATGCAGAACCGAGATACGGTCCGAGATGGCCAATACTCTGTCGATGTCATGTTCGATGAGCAGCACCGCGTGCTTTTCCGAGAGCTTCTTGATCAAGTCGGCGACAACGACCCGATCGGCTTCCGCCAGACCAGCGAGCGGCTCGTCAAGCAAGAGTAGCTTCGAGTCGATCGCGAGGGTCACGGCAATCTCCAGCAGACGCTTCGCTCCGTGGGGGAGTTCGGCGCCAAGATCCGCCGCCCGGTCGACCAAACCCACGGCATCAAGAATGGACCACGTTCTGTCGTTCAGAGCCTTTAGACCGTGAGCGTCGAAGAACAATCCGCCCAGGCCGTGACGCTGAGCCTGCACGGCCACTCGCACGTTTTCAAAGACACTCAGGTTCGGGAAGATTGACAGAAGCTGGAACGAACGACTGATTCCGAGACGCGCGCGCGCGTGGATCGGCAGGTTCGTGATATCCTTATCCTCGAACAATATCTGGCCACCACTTACCGGCAACACTCCGGTCAGCATGTTGTAAAGGGTCGTCTTTCCAGCTCCGTTTGGACCGATAATACTGTGGAGCACAAAAGGTCGAATCTGGAGATCGATCTCCCTGGCTGTGACGAGGCTACCGAAACTCTTCGAAAGTTTTCGCGTTTCAAGAAGCGGCCTGGTCGCATCGATTGCCAACGCTGCGCTTTCGTAAGGTTCGATTGCGTGAGGTCGGGGCGGAATTTCGTTGTCGGTGAGCGTCCAACGTTGGCGACGCGTCATCCGTTGCGCCAAACCGTGGATGCCCTCAGGCGACAGCAAGGCGAACAGGATGAGCACCGGCGCAAACATCAGCCACCAGTTCTCAGTAAGCGCTGACAGCCTGTTCTCCAGGATAATAAAGGCGATTGCGCCCCAAAGCGGGCCGAGGAAATGGTGCACACCGCCGAGGACCGTCATCAAAAGACTGTCGCCCGCATGCTGCCAACTCAGATTGTCGGCATAGACGCCTTGCAGCATGACGGTCAGAAGAGCTCCGGAGTAGCCAACGACCGCGGCCATGAGAGTAAACGCGCCGAGACGGACAAGGTAGACGTTATAGCCCAGACTGCTCGACCGCTGCTCGTTGTCGCGCACAGCTTGGAGGACGCGTCCAAAGGGCGCATGCGCCAGTCGCCATATGAGCCACATGACGACAACCACGGTTACAACCACAAAGACGTGGAACGAGGTATCTCCGGCAAAATTGGCGCGCGGGATGCCCTGAATGCCATTTTCGCCGCCAGTTACCGAAGTCCATTTGAACGCGATCTCGAACGCGATCTGCGAGAAGGCCAGAGTCAGCAAGGAAAAATACAGGCCCTTGCGGCGCAAGATGATCGCACCGATGGCCAGGCCGAGCAGGATCGAGAAGAGGATTGACAACGCCAGCGCGGCAAACTCGTTACCTACCCCGAAGAGCAGAAGAAACGCTGCCGCGTAGCTGGCACCACCGAAGAAGACGGATGCGCCGAACGGAACAAGGCCCGTATAGCCGACGAGCAGATTTACTCCAGCTCCATAGAGCGCATATATCGCAATTTGCGTGACGAGAGAAACCGGCGCACCGAGCCCGAGCCACAGGACGGTTAAAGCACTGAGAACGACGGCGACCCATAGAACGGGACGCCGCAAGAGCGAGCGGACTTTCATTCGAACCTTTCCCACTTTTCGCCGAAGAGGCCGCGCGGACGAACCAGCAGGATGACTGCCATCAGGACGTACATCGCTGCACTGGACCAATCGGGATAAAACTGAATGGTCATCGCCGTCACCACGCCGACAAGGACGCCGGCAATGATCGCACCGGCATACGAACCCAGACCGCCGATAGTGACTATGACGAAAGCAGGCATGATCGCGCCCGCGGCCATCGACGGATTGACGGTCCAGAGCGGACCGGAAAGCATGCCCGCGAGGCCGGCAAGCAGGCAGCCGACGCCAAAAACGCTGCTCAGGACGATCGGAAGATTGATGCCGAGAAGTCCAACCATCTCCGCATCGCGCGAGCCGGCGCGAATAATCCGCCCGAACGGTGTGTATTCAAGAAAACTCCAGAACGCGACGAGCGCGAAGACCGTGACGGCCAGGACGACGATACGGTATTTGGTGATCAACACCGGACCATATTCGACGAACCCCGCAAGGAATTTGGGTGGGTTGAAAGGCAGCGGAGCAGCGCCGAACACCAGACGAAGGATCGCTTCGAAGAACAAGGCCAGCGCAAACGTAAGAATCAGGCCGAGTAGCGGCTCCTTTCCATAGAGCCGTCGTATCAGCACGAATTCGACGAGCATGCCGACAAGACCGGTAAACACCGGCGCGAGCAACGCTGCTCCCCATCCGAAATCCCGGTTCAACATCAACGCAAGATAGGCACCTATGGCAAAGAAGGCGCCGTGCGCAAAATTCACGATTCCGAGCATTCCAAAAATGACCGAGAGTCCTACGGCGATGAGAACGTAGAGAAAGCCCAGAACCAGACCGTTCACGGCCTGAGATAAGATCAAGTCAAACATAGAGTGCTCCCATCGAAGGAGCCGCATCTTTCCAGCCGGAACTGCGGCGTCGCTCACCCGAGACCTAGAGCGTGTCCATCTTGCACGCGCTTTGGGCCTGCGCGCCGAAGACCTTCTCGATCTCGGCGTCGTTCGAAGGCGTCTCGGCGAGAATGTCGAAGTAGTCCCATTTGTCGGTGATTTTGGGTTTGATACCGACGACGAGCAAGCGATTGACCATCTGATGATCAAATGCGCGGTAACCCGCCTTTACGCCGCCGCGCTGGACTCCCCAATTTTCGAGCGCGTTTACAATTGCTCCGGGCTCGGTGGCTTTCGCAGTCTCAACCGAATCAAGCAATGCGTTCATTGCCATCCATCCCATCCAGGTCTTGTCGGCTGCGGGACGCTTGTATTTTTTCTCATAAGTTGCCGCCATCGCCTGCTCTTCGGGCGGATTGTTGGGGTTCTTGTGGTACCAGTTGATCGTGAACAGGCCGTCCGCCGCTTCTGGACCCACGCCCCAGAGATCCGTGGCGCCGACGGCAATTTCCGCGAACGGAATCTTGCCTTTCATACCCAGTTCGTTCCACTGCTTCAGAAAGGTGGAGATATCGTTGCCCGGCACCCCGCCCACAACGACGTCCGGCTTGGCGGCACGGATCTTGAGAATAAAGGAGCTGTAGTCAGCCGTGTTGACCGGGACCTCGTCGGTGCCCACAAGCGTAATTCCATTAGCCGCACTGAATTCGGTGAAGGAACGCTTGATGTCTTGCCCGAAAGCAAAAGCTGCAGTCAGGAGATACCACTTCTTGCCAAGGCCCGCACAATACGGCGCGAGAACGCGGGTATGAACGTCCGCCGGGGGCTGCAGGCGGAAAGTGTATCTGTTGCAAAGCCGCCCGGTTAGATCGATCGCCCCCGCGTTGGCGGCAACGAACGGGATTCTCGCCTTTTTTGCGACCGCGGATATTGCGAGCGCGCTCGAACTCAGGGAGCCGCCAACAATGCCGATCACGTTATGCTCTCCGATCAAGCGCTCGGCATTTTGCTGCGCCGCTTGTGACGTCGACTCATCGAGCCAAATGATCTCCGCCTGACGACCCAAAAGAGTGTTGTTGCGAGTCTCAAGAGCCAACAAGCTACCTTGCGCCATGTATTCCGCCTGATCCGCCACGGCTCCGGTCTTGGCGTAGATCATTCCAATCCTGATCGGATCCGCAGCGGCTGCGCTCCCAATGTAGGGCACCCCAAGCTTCGAAGCCGCAGCGTGAGCCAGCGCGAAGCCGCCCGCACCTCCAATCAAGGTTCGGCGATTAATCCTAGTCAAATGGCGCAACGAATTGGGCGACATAACTACCTCCCTCACTGGTTTCTTACGGCTCTCTGGAGCTCTTGGACGGTCGCAAATCTTGTTTCTATATCTAAACAAGTTCCTCTATATGCACAACCGGACAGGAAGTCAATGTGGCACGAACTGCCGACGCGACAACATTGCATTTCACGACCATTTGGTCTAGATTTTTGTAAAGCATGGGCACAGCTCGCTCCCGGATAAGCTCCCAGGAAAAAAGGGACGCTAGTGCGCTGCATTGCAATTCGTCGCCGCTGTCTTACGCCAGCGGACGATTGACCTCGCCTGTTTGCTGCCGAGAGAAGAAGCACTCTCAAGCTGCGATCCAGACAAATCTGTTTTCAAACGCGTCGCGAAGATCACTTCTGCGAGCGTCGACCTGTGCAAGCCAATTGAAATTGCGGCACGATGTACATATACACAAACAAGTTCTCTTATGAGAACTTCATTCAATCAGAAGGTGAACGCGCATGCATCGTAGACAGTTGATCGGCAACGCTGTAGCTGGAGCCGTTGTCACGAGCTCCCTGCTCACGAGCTCAAACAGCGCGAAAAGTGCGGAGACCAGATCGCCGCTTACGTTCGTACTCGTGCACGGAGCGTGGCACGGGGGCTGGTGTTATCGTGACGTTGCCAGTGAACTTCGCTCCAAGGGACACACGGTATTTACCCCTACCCTCACGGGCTTGGGAGAACGCGCGCACCTCAACGGTCAAGACGTCACGCTCGAGACTCACATTCGTGATGTCTGTGGGGTCATCGAGGCCGAGGAACTCTCCGACGTGATCCTTTGTGGCCACTCTTATGGAGGGATGGTGATAACGGCGGTCGCCGACCGGATGGCTTCGCGAATCCGGACATTGGTGTACCTGGACGCCTTCATTCCCGAGCATGAGCAGTCACTGAATAAGTGCCTCGAAGTTGCTTTATCACGCGAGAACTTCAAGGCCTTCATTGAGGGATTTCGGGGAAGTGCCATCAAGAACAATAGCGGTCTGATGGCACCTGCTCCGGCCGAAGGTTTCAAGGTCATCGAGCAGAAGCGCGCGTGGGTTGATCGACGGTGCGTCCCTCAGGCACTGGCGACCTTTGAAATGCCAGTGCTGCTAACCGGAGCCGGCTCCGCCATAAAGGAGCGTGTCTTCATTTTGGCCGAGGGTTGGGATCCAAGCCCGTTCCGCTATTACGCAGCGAAGGTGGCCGGGTTGCCGGGCTGGCGAGTTACCAAGATACCTTGTGGACACGATGTCATGGTGGACATGCCACTCGAACTCGCCCGCGAACTTGTGAAGCCAGAGTAGGCGCCCGTATCGACGGAAGAGCCAATCCAACAGGTCCTCGCACATATTTTGGAGCTGCCCGGCAATACCAGGCTCGCTCCCGGGGGAGCTACCTGCACTGAACCTCCCAGACTGGTCGGCATTGTAGCCGACCGCTTTTTTGTGCGCACCTTCCTGAAGAGCAGATTTTCAACGGACAGCTGGTACCGCGCGCCCCCTTTCTCTAGAGTCCTTTCTGTACGATCGAGCGCGCTGCGATACGCCAAAGTGAAGACGCAATGGATTTCTGGCTTTTGCCGGGATATGTCCCAAGCACCCCTCTTCGTTCAGACTATTGGCGCGACGAACCGAGCATACTTCACCAAACTACGCCGGACTGCGCGATTTTGACCAGCCGCGCTACTCCCACTCAATCGTCCCAGGCGGCTTGCTGGTCACATCATACACCACCCTATTCACGCCCTTCACCTCGTTGATGATGCGCGTCGCGGTCTCCCCTAAGAACTTCATGTCGAACTGGTAGAAGTCCGCGGTCATGCCGTCGGTGGAGGTGACGGCGCGGAGGCCCACGACGTAGTCATAGGTGCGGCCGTCGCCCATGACGCCGACGGTCTTCACCGGGAGCAGCACGGCGAAGGCCTGCCAGATCTCGTCGTAGAGGCCGTGCTTGCGGATCTGGTCGATGTAGACGGCGTCGGCCTTGCGCAGGATGTCGAGCTTGTCGCGGGTGATCTCGCCGGGGCAGCGGATGGCAAGGCCCGGGCCCGGGAACGGGTGGCGGCCGACGAAGATTTCGGGAAGGCCGAGCTCGCGCCCGAGCTTGCGCACCTCGTCCTTGAACAGCTCGCGCAAGGGCTCGACGAGCTTCATGTTCATGCGCTCAGGGAGGCCGCCGACATTGTGGTGCGACTTGATGGTGACTGAGGGGCCGCCGGTGAAGGAGACGCTCTCGATCACGTCGGGATAGAGCGTGCCTTGCGCCAGGAAATCGGCGCCGCCGATCTTCTTGGCCTCTTGCTCGAACACCTCGATGAAGAGGCGGCCGATGGTCTTGCGCTTGGCTTCGGGATCAGTGACGCCTTCGAGCTCGCCGAGGAATTGCTTGGAGGCATCCACGTGGACGAGGGGGATGTTGTAGTGGTGGCGAAAGAGGTCGACGACCTGCTCGGCCTCGTTGAGGCGCATCAAGCCGTGATCGACGAAGACGCAGGTGAGCTGGTCGCCGATGGCCTCGTGGATCAGCACGGCCGCGACGGCTGAATCGACGCCGCCGGAGAGGCCGCAGATCACCCTGCCCTTGCCGACCTGCTGGCGGATCTTGGCGATCTCCTCCTCGCGGAAGGCGCGCATGGTCCAGTCGCCGGTGAGGCCGGCGATCTTGCGGACGAAGTTGCGGATGAGCTTTGCGCCGTCGGGCGTGTGCACCACTTCGGGGTGGAACATCAGGCCGTAATATTTGCGCTTCTCGTCCTGGATGATCGCGAAGGGCGCGTTCGGCGAGGTGCCGGCGACGGAGAAGCCCGGCGGCATTCTTGTGATGCGATCGCCATGGCTCATCCAGACCTGGTTCTTGCTGCCTGATGTCCAGACGTCCTCGAACAGCTGGCTCTGCGCCTTCACCTCGACATCGGCGCGGCCGAATTCGCGGTGATGGCCGCCTTCGACCTCGCCGCCGAGTTGGGCGGCCATGGTCATCTGGCCGTAGCAGATGCCCATCACGGGCACGCCGGAATCGAAGATCAATTGCGGGGCGCGGGGCGAGCCGGCCTCGTGCACCGATTCCGGGCCGCCGGAGAGGATCACAGCCTTCGGCTTCATCTCCTCGAAGGCGGCCTCAGCCTTGTTGAACGGGACGATCTCGCAATAAACGCCGTCCTCGCGCACGCGGCGCGCGATCAGCTGCGTCACCTGGCTGCCGAAGTCGACGATGAGAATCTTGTCGTGCGCCGAGGCCACCGAGGGCGTCGACGCGGAGCGGTCGTTCTGTGCTGCTGTCATGGCCAGCCAATACGCTGGCGCGGCCCTGCCCGCAACCACGCTCGCCGCGCGCCCACATGCTTCTTTGGGCATGGACATGTTGATATAGGTAAGTATTATTGACCTATTATGCCCCACCTTCAAACAGGGGCTGATCAGGGAGAACGCCAATGTCACAGCATCATGAGCCATCAACGCTTGCCGCGCTCGGCCGGACCTGGGTCGAGGCCTGGAATACGCGTGATCTCGAGCGCGTGCTCAAGCTGTACGACGAGGCCGCCATCATGACCTCGGACCGCATCCCGATGCTGGGGTTCGACGCCAGCGGCACGGTGCGCGGCAAGGACGCACTTCGCGCCTATTGGGGCAAGGCGCTCGGGCTGGTGCGGGAGCTGCATTTCTCGTTGATCGATCTGTTCGTCAGCCCGGACAGCCTCGTCGTGTTCTACGAGAACGAACGGGGCAAGAAGATCTGCGAATATCTGCGGGTGAACGAGGCGGGGCTGATCGTGCAGGGGTCGGCGAACCATCTGGTGCATTGAGGCTGGAGCTTTTTGCGCAGCGACGCCCCTCTCCCCGTCATCCTGAGGCGCGAGTTCTGCGGCGCGTAGCGACGCAGGGCGAGCCTCGAAGGATGCACGGCCGAGCTGGCAGCCGGGCTGTCGCCCTTCGAGGCTCGTCCTGCTTTCCAGGACGAGCGCCTCAGGGTGACGGACAGAGAGGGAGCGCGCTGCTTCCGCAATCGTCATTGCCAGCGCAGCGAACTCGCTACGCTCGCAATGACGGAGACTGGGGCAACCACGTGCGCTAATACTGCGTCCGCCGGCCCGGAGACAGGATCCCCCATGAAACTCCCAACCTCCCCCTTTACCGTCACCGACTGGAGCCAGATCGAGGCAACCACGCATCCCGGGGGGATCGGCGAGGCCAAATGGCGCACGCTCAATATCGGCGATCTCCGGGTGCGCATGGTGGAATATTCGCCGGGCTACTTGGCCGATCATTGGTGCGATCGGGGCCACGTGCTCTATGTGCTGAATGGCGAGCTCGACAGCGAGTTGCGGGACGGGCGCAAATTCAAGCTCACGGCGGGAATGAGCTACCAGGTGTCGGATTTCGGCGACGCCGCGCACCGGTCCTCGACGACGACCGGCGCCACCCTCTTCATCGTGGACTGATGCGCCCCTCGCGGTTCATTTGCACCGCAAAATAGCAAAGGCGCGCGACATCCCGAACCACGGGTGGTGCCTTGAAGTGGCCCCAAATCCTCGCTATATTGTGATCATCGATACTTGGCCGAACGACTGGGCCGCTTCGCTTCGTTACAGACGGGCGCGCACGCTTCAGATGACTTCTCCAAACATCGACTGAACAGGATCATGGGCGCAGCGACGCGTACCGGTCCGCGTGCGTACCCTCTCTAACAAAGGAAATTCCCATGGCTATGGGCACCGTGAAGTGGTTCAACACCCAAAAGGGTTATGGTTTCATTCAGCCGGACGACGGCCAGAAGGACGTGTTCGTGCACATCAGCGCCGTCGAGCGCGCCGGCCTCTCCACCCTCAACGAGGGCCAGAAGGTCTCGTTCGACATCGTCGCCGACCGTCGCAGCGGCAAGTCCTCGGCTGACAATCTCCGCGTCGGCTAACAGCCCGCGCACCGTTCTGACCGCGGACGTACCGGCAGAACGCTAAAAAAGAGAGCCCCGCGACCGGGATCCGGTCCGCGGGGCTTTTGTTTTTTGATGTCATTCCGGGGCGCCGCAGGGCGAACCCAGAATCCATCGAACGGCAAGGCGCACGGCTTGATGGATTCCGGGTTATCGCTTCGCGAGCCCCGGAACGACGGCGAGGCGGGGATCAGGCCGTCTTCCTCAGCACCGAAACGAAAAACCCATCCGTCCCGGTCCGCCGCGGCGTCATCAGCCAGCCTTCCGCCGACTGCAGCGCGGCCTCGCCAAAAGCTTCCGCCTTGTCCCAGAGCACGCTCGCGGTCTGCTCAGGCGGGATGACCGCGAATTCGGGATGGCGCGCGACGAACGCCCTCACCTGCTCGCCGTTCTCCTCCGACAGCACCGAGCAGGTGATGTAGGCGATGCGGCCACCCGCCTTCACCAGCGGCACCGCGCGCTCCAGCACCTCGGCCTGATCGCGCAGGCGGATCTCCAGCGCGCCGGGGCGCATCCGCCATTTGGCATCGGGGTTCCGGCGCCAGGTGCCGGTTCCCGTGCAGGGAGCGTCGATCACGACGAGGTCGGCTGAGGCGCGGATGTCGGCCAGCGGATCGGCCTCGCCCTTGGGCGTGCGGACATCGGCATTGTGGACGCCGGCGCGCGACAGCCGCTCATGGATCGGGGCAAGCTGGCGCTTGTCGCGGTCGGTCGCGATCAGCCGCCCCTTGCCCTGCATCAGGGCGGCGAGCGCCAGTGTCTTGCCGCCGGCGCCGGCGCAGAGATCGATGACCTGCTCGCCGGGTTTTGCCGCGGTGAATTGGGCCGCAAGCTGGGATCCTTCATCCTGCACTTCAATGGCGCCCTTGATGAAGTCCTCTTCCGCCTGGATGCCGGGGTTGCGCGCATCGGCCGCAAGCTCGATGCGCAGGCCGGTTACCGACCAGGGCGTCGGTTTCGCATGAAGATGAGCAAGCGCGCGCAGGACCTTGTCGTGATTGGATTTTAGGGTGTTGACGCGCAGATCGAGCGGGGCCCGGCTGGCCATCGCAGCGGCTTCTGCGGCGCGGTCCTCGCCAAACACTTTTGCCAGATGCGGGTCGAGCCATTCCGGGTAGTCCCCGGCGAGCGCGGCCGGGGCATCGGCGAGCGAGCGTGAGGCGAGCGCGGCCTGCTCGGCCTCGGTCAGTGGCGCCGGCGCAAACCGGCTGCCGTCGAACAGCGCGGCCATTGTGGCCGTGTCCATGCTGCGCTCGAGGCGGAGCATGCCGATCAGGCGCGCCCGTGCGGTATCGGAATCCATCAGGTAGGCGCTCGAGGCGTAGCGGCGCAGCACGTCCCAGACGAGGCCGGCGATCGCCGCGCGGTCGCCGGAGCCGGCGAAGCGGTGCGCGGTGCCCCACTCCTTCAGCGCCTTGGCCGCGGGCACGCGGTCCTTCTCGATGGTGTCGATCAGTTCGATGGCTGCGGACAGCCGGGCAGCGGGGGTCATTTGAATCTTTCGGTTTTGCGCATGATCTTCTCGGAAAACCGGGATCCACTTTTCCGGATCATGCGCGATCAGATCAGCAGCAAGAGCTTCAGCGCGAAGTAAATCCACATCGCGAGCAGCACCAGCACGCCGGCGAGCCAGACTGTCGAACGCCGGCCGAGATCGTTGGAGGAGACGAACACGCCGGCATGGGCAAAGCGTGCCACGACGAACACCCAGGACATCAGCACGATGAAGAGATCGGCGCGGCGCAAGGGCAATGCCAGCGCGATCAGGACGTAGAACAGCACCGGCAGCTCGAACTGGTTGCGGTAGCAATTGGCGATTTGTGTGGCGCCCTTCGGCCAGTTCGGTTCGCCCAGCGCGATGTCGCGGATCCTGGTCTCGCCGGAAACCAGCGCCTTGCGGCGCGCCAAGACCATGCCGATCAAAAGCGCGAAGGTGAGAGCGATCTGCACGAAGACCGGCAGCAAGACCATTTGAACGGACATCGGAACTTTCCCGGGGACGAAATGCCGCCGACCGTCATTAGCCGCGACTTTTGGCGCTGACAATGAAGGACTTGAACCGGCGTTCCCGCTTCCGCGACCAAGCATCGATAGTTAAAGCGATTTCGGCCCCCTTAGGCTCGAGGCGAGATGGCGCCATGAATACCTTGTCCAGCCTGTTCACCGAATCCGCTGACGGCCAGCTCGGCGTCCTGATGTCGGCGCTGTCAGGTATCGCGGCGGCACTCGCGGTCGCGCTGGCGATGACGGTCTATTATCGCTTGAGCTACAGGACCTGGCGCGACATCGCCCGGCACGGCCTGGCTGCGTTCGCCGCGCTCGCCCTGTTCGCCTTTGCGGCCTATGACATGCGCCACGCTGCGCTTGCCTATCTCGGCCTCAACCCATCCAAGCCCGCCGTCGAGTTCGAGATCCGCATGCCCCGGGAGATGCTGACGGCGGTGACCGACGGCCAAATCGAGCTGCATACCGATCGCAACCAGACGCTGGCGCTGGTCGACGGGGTGCGCGATCTCTCAGACGGACGGGCGGTGCTGCGCGGCGCAGTGGTGCTCAACCACCGCACCGCGGACCGCGTTCTGGTCGTGAACCTGCCCGGCAGGGGCACCTTCGAGTTCCGCCTCCGCCTGCCGGCCGAGCCGCATCGCTCCGAGCAGTTCGGCCCCTGGCACCTCGCCGACCGCATCGCCTCCCCGCTCGCCCCGCAGGACGGCTACACGATCCGCTACCGCGTGCTTTAAACTTTGTTCGTTGCGATCCATGCCCGTGCCGTCATCGTTCCGACGCGCGACGACGGGTAAGATGATCGCATGCCCGAATTTCGCCTGACCCAGATTTCCGACACCCATCTCGGCCGGCGCTTTCCCGGCCTGATCGCCAACTTCCACCGCATCAGCGAGCACATCGACGCCGGCAGGCCCGATCTCGTCGTGAACACCGGCGATGTCTCGTTCGACGGGCCGACCAACCGCGACGACGTCGAATTCGCCAGAGGCCTGCACGACGCCCTGCCCGTCACCTGCCGCTACCTCCCCGGCAATCACGACATCGGCGACAATCCGACCGCGATCGGGCCGGCGCCGAAGCCGCCGGTCACCGAGACGCACCGCCAGCGATTCCGCGACATCATCGGCGAAGACCATTGGTCGTTCGAGGCCGCCGGCTGGCGCTTCATCGGCCTCAATTCACTCGTGATGAATTCGAGGCTCGCCTTCGAGACTGAGCAGTTCGACTGGCTCGCCTCCGAGATCGCGCGCACGAGCGGCAGGCCGGTCGCGCTATTCCTGCACAAGCCGCTGTTCCTCAACCTGCCCGACGACCCCGAGACGCCGCAGACCTCGATCCGCTATGTGCCGCAACCGGCGCGGGCGCGGTTGATCGAAATGTTCAGGAGTGTCGACCTGCGTCTCATCGCCAGCGGCCACGTGCACCAGCGCCGCGACTTCACCTGGCGCCACACCCGGCACGTCTGGGCGCCATCGGCCGGCTTCGTCATCAACGATACGCGCCAGGACCGGATCGCGATCAAGGAAGTCGGGCTGGTCGAATATCGCTTCCGGCCAGACAGTCTTGAGGTCCGCCACGTCAGGGCGGCGGGCCAGCGCGATGTCGACATTGAGGAGCTTTCTCGCCCAGATGGGCGGCGAGCACTCATAAAATCGGCTGCGTGCAGGAGGCGCACTTGATGTCCGCCTGTCACTCGACACCGGCGCGGACACGCGTGCTCCACATCCCAAGCCCGTAAGCGAGGTTTGCTTGCGCTTCTGGAGCTTCGCCTTCCGACCAACAGGAACATCGCTAGCTCCGCGCGCATTGAAGGACGATCAGAATACGTCGATGGAGGCCCCATGATTAGGACAACGCTGAACGAAGCTAGGCTGACCAATTTGGCAACGGCTTGCGCGGCCTTGGCACTCGTCCTCGCGATGGTTCCGGCAACGGCGCAGGAGGCAGGGCGCTCGAGAGTCGGCACACTCACGTGCAACATATCGCCCGGAGCCGGCATGATTGTTGCGGGACAACGGCAGTTGAGCTGCATCTATGCATCGGCGCGAGGCAGGGCGCGCGAGGCTTACGAAGGCACCGTCAGCACGCTTGGTCTCGACATAGGAGCCACGTCCGGCGGTCAGCTTGTTTGGACCGTGTTTGCGCCAACCACGCTTCGCCAGGCAGCCTTGGCCGGAACCTATTCGGGCGCGACCGCCGGCGGCACTGTCGGCGCCGGAGTTGGTGCCAACCTCCTGGTGGGCGGCTCGAATCGCACGATCGCCTTGCAGCCCGTGTCCGTCCAGGCGCAGACCGGTGTGAACATCGCAGCAGGCATATCGAGAATGGAATTGCGGCCGGTCGCTGCGCCCGCACGCCGCAAGGCGCAGTGACCGCCGTCGCCGGCGAATTGAAGAAGAGCGCTTTTCGGTGAGCCCGGGTTCCGCCGGGGCGCCAACCAGTGCCCCCACACGTCACTTCTGGCTTAACGATGCCCCAAGGCTCGCTTTGCGCAGATCGAGTGCTCTTCTCCCGGAGGGTTCAAGCCGATACGGACAAGCTGCCAGCCTTAGGAATTTGCTATTGAACTGACGGCCTCCACGATGGCGGCCGGGTCTGCGTACGTGACCATATGACCGGCATTTGGAACAAGGTGAAGATCGGACCGAGGCAGTGCTTGATGTAAATCTCGCGCTTGCTTGAATTCGATCACCTGGTCCTCTGTTCCGTGGAATATCTGCACTTGGTCGCCTATGGTCGAATAATAAGCTTGGAATTGTGTTGCAGTTGGAATGAGGAGTGCACTTTCCTCCGCAGCCGCCCTCAACTGTGTGGGCCTGAGCACCAGAGACGTTGGAAATTCATTCTTGAACGTCTGCGGGACAGAACGGGGCGCAAAGATCTTACGGAGAGCTCCTGGCAGAACGGCCCACGAAATGATTGGCGCGACAGTGTAACTGACCAAGTCGCCCAGGACCGGTATGGCTGGACCTGACATCAGCCACACGTCCAATCGGGCGGTCGGGAAATAGTACCCGGACGCAAGCACAAGACCCAGGGTCGGATAATCCTTTCGCAGGGCGAGAGCGAGTGCGACGAAGGCGCCCCAAGAATGGCCCAGCACAACGGGATTCCGGATTCCGAGTTGATTGAGCGCCTTCACCAACAGAGCGGCTTGAGCTTCTGCGGTCCATATTCGGAGCCGGGGCCGCTGACTGTAGCCAAAGCCCGGGCGGTCGAAGCACACCACGCGATTGCTGCGGGCAAGGAGATCGACCAGGCCGCTGATCGTGAAGTCCTGGATCATGGATCCGTTGCCATGGAGCAGCACGACGCAAGGAGCGGCCGGATCACCCCGATCGACATAGTGGAGTACTACGCCGTCGCACTCGAGGAACTTGCCGATTGGTGGATTCCTCCACTCGGCCAGTTTGGAGAAGGCGACGTTACCGACGACGAGAAGTGCTAATAACAAGGCAGCGATGAGCAATACGGTTTCAGCGGTGGTCATTACTGAGCCTTGATGATCGAGGGTAAGAACACGAGACCCGCGGTGCCAAGCAGATGAACCAATCCATGAAATAATTGGAAGTTGAAGCGCTCGTTCCTGCGCGCAATCGCGGAGGATTGATTAAAAATCGCGTGCCCCGGAACGGTGGAGAAATGCTCACGTTGGCCCGCTTAGGGTCGCACCTGTGACGGAGAGCATAGGATCCGACCTCACCAACGATAACGATGGAGCAACAAATGGCTAATCCACGCCAGGAGGAAAAGTCTACCCAAAGCCCTGAGGACACAATGCGCCGCGCCACCGAAAGGACTGCTGAGCAGACCAGACGGATCGGCTTAGCTACCGCCGAGGCCAGCGAAGAGGTCGCCCAAGCCAGCAGCCATCTGCTGCAACAAAATGCCGAGATGTTGCAAAACAGTTGGCGCTTCGGCGTCGACATGGCCACTGCGATGATGGGCCGCTCTAGTGATGAGCTTGGTCGCACGTTCGGTTTGACGGGCAATGAAGCGCAGCAGGCAACAGAACGCTCGGTCCGCAACGCAGAAGCCATCATGTACTCTACAACCGCGGTCGCCAAGGGAATGAACGGCGTCTCACGCGAGTACTTCGATTTCGTTCGTCAGCAGATCGAGCGGTCCATGGACCGCATGAATGAACTCTGGCGCTGCCGAACTCCGCAAGATTTGGCGGCTGTGCAGACCGAGCTGATGCGCGATTCGATCAGAAGCGCCCTAGATGCCAGCCGCCGGATGGCGGACATGTCTTTGAAGGTGGCTGACGATGCAGGAAACCATATTACTCAGAGTATCGAACGCATGCGGCACGCAGCCTAGCGCGCTGCCATAACCATGGCGCATATGAGCGGCTGAACCTCAGCCGCTCATATGCCTGCTGCTTCAGTTGCGGCCTCGCGGGAGACTTAAGCCACGCTTTTGAGATCCTGCTGGATCGCGGCCAGCAGCGATTGCAATGCCTCGCTGTTCACCGGCTTTGAGGCAGGGACAGGCGGTTGACCGGCGGGTTGCGCGGCCTTGAGCGGACGCTTTGGAAACGGCGGCGGTGGTGCCGGCATTGGGGCGCGAGCAAAATCGCCCTCGTCCTCGGTGTGAACGAACTTGCCATGGATGACGTCGTCGCGACGGCCCATGATGAACATCGCCGCCCAATAGCCGGCGGCCAGCAGAATTACGCAGAAAAGAACAATCTCTAACATCGCAGCACCTGAAATATGCGCGATGATTCAATGCCTTCGTCGGGCCGTCAATGAACAGGCGGTCACACCTGCAGCTTTTGCGAGCAGGTGTGACCGATTGGTGACTCTTTCTCAACCATTCACCGCCCCGATGGGGGGCTGGATGGGGCCAGATCAGGCCTTGTCGGGGCCAACCCGGACCAGCTGCTTGCCGAAATTGGCGCCTTTCAGCAGGCCGATGAAGGCGCCGGGAGCGCTTTCCAGGCCCTCGGTGACGAACTCCTTGTATTTCACCTTGCCGTCGCGGACCCAGGTCGACATGTCGCGCAGGAAGTCGCCATGGCGGGCGGCGAAGTCGGAGACGATGAAGCCGCGGAAGGTCAACCGCTTGGTCAGGGTCGCGCGCATCAGGCTGGCGGCCCATTTCGGCGGCTTGGCCTCGGTGTCGTTGTAATGGGCGATCAGGCCGCAGACCGGCACGCGCGCAAACGGATTGAGCTGCGGGAACACTGCCTCGAACACGGCACCGCCGACATTCTCGAAGTAGACATCGATGCCTTTCGGGCAGGCGTCCTTGAGTTTGGCGGCAAGATCGGCATCGCGGTGATCGATGCAGGCATCGAAGCCGAGCTCCCTGACGACGTAGTCGCACTTGTCCTTGCCGCCGGCGATACCGACCGCGCGCGCGCCCTTGATCTTGGCGATCTGCCCCACCGCCGAACCAACCGCGCCGGAGGCGCCGGCAACGACCACGGTCTCGCCGGGTTGCGGCTTGCCGATGTCGAGCAAGCCCGTATAGGCGGTCATGCCGGGCATGCCGAGCACGCCGATGGAGGTCGAGATGGGACCGAGCTTGGGATCGACCTTGATCAGGCCCTTGCCGTTCGAGATCGCATGCGTCTGCCAGCCCGAGCGGATGCGCACGATGTCGCCGACCGCGAAGTCGGGATTGTTGGAGGCCGCGACCTCGCTGACCGCTTCGCCTTCCATCACCCCGCCGACCGGCACCGGAGCTGCGTAGGACGGCCCCTCGCTCATGCGCCCGCGCATATAGGGATCGAGCGACAGCCAGATCGTGCGCAGCAGGACTTCGCCTGTGCCGGGTGCCGGCACCGCGAATTCCTCAAGACGAAAATCAGACGGCTTGGGTTCGCCGACGGGACGCGCGGCGAGAACGATGCGTTTGGCTTGGGCCATGGCTTCCTCCGAATTGTGTTTCGGCGCGAACGGAAGCGGAGGGAGCGAGGCGCGTCAATACAAAAGCGAGGGAGCGTGGTGGCGTATCGTCACGCGCATCTCTCGTGTCCCGGACGCGCTGCAGCGCTCTTGCGCTTCTGCGCAGGGCCGGGACCCACGGCAACACGACAGATCCAGAGGCATGGGCCCCGGCTCTGCAGCGCAACGCTGAAAAAGCGCTGCGCTGCGTCCGGGGCACCAAACCGGCGACTAACCCCCGCCCGGATAGTTCGGGCTCTCGCGCGTGATCGTCACGTCGTGGACGTGGCTTTCGCGCAAGCCCGCGCCGGTGATGCGGACGAACTGGGCCTTGTCGTGCAGCTCCTTCATGTCCTTTGCGCCGACATAGCCCATCGCGGCGCGCAAGCCGCCGGCGAGCTGGTGCATGACGTTGCCGACCGGGCCCTTGTAGGGCACCTGCCCCTCGATGCCCTCAGGCACGAGCTTGAGCGTGTCCTTGATGTCCTGCTGGAAATAGCGGTCGGCAGATCCCCGCGCCATCGCGCCGACCGAGCCCATGCCGCGATAGGCCTTGTAGGACCGGCCCTGCCACAAAAACACTTCGCCGGGCGTCTCGTCGGTGCCGGCGAGCAGCGAGCCGACCATGGCGATGTCGGCACCGGCAGCGAGCGCCTTGGCGAGGTCGCCGGAATATTTGATGCCGCCGTCGGCGATGACGGGAATGTCGGACTTCTTCGCCGCTTCCACCGCATCCATGATCGCGGTGAGCTGGGGAACGCCGACGCCGGCGACGATGCGGGTGGTGCAGATCGAGCCCGGGCCGATGCCGACCTTGATGCAATCCGCGCCTGCGTCGATCAGCGCCTGCGCGCCTTCCGTGGTGGCGACGTTGCCGGCGACGACCTGCACCGAGTTGGACAGACGCTTGATGCGGTTCACCGCATGCAGCACGTGGCGGGAATGGCCGTGCGCGGTGTCGACGACGACGAGGTCGACGCCGGCGTCGATCAGCCGCTCGGTGCGCTCGAAGCCGTTGTCGCCGACGGTGGTGGCGGCGGCGACGCGCAGGCGCCCCTGCGCGTCCTTGCAGGCGAGCGGATGGGCGACCGCCTTCTCCATGTCCTTCACGGTGATGAGACCGACGCAGCGATATTGCTCGTCGACGACAAGCAGCTTCTCGATGCGATGCTGGTGCAGCATCCGCCGCGCCTCGTCCTGGCTGACATTCTCACGGACCGTGACGAGATTTTCGTGCGTCATCAGCTCGGAGATCTTTTGCTGGCGATTAGTCGCAAAGCGCACGTCACGGTTGGTGAGGATGCCGACCAGCTTGCCGGGCGTCGACTTGCCGGCCCCGGTGACGACGGGAATGCCGGAAATGCCGTGATCGCTCATCAGCTTCAGCGCGTCGTCGAGCGTGGCCTCGGGGCTGATGGTGAGCGGGTTCACCACCATGCCGGACTCGTAGCGCTTGACCTGCCGCACCTGGGCAGCCTGCCCCTCGGGATCGAAATTGCGGTGGATGACACCAAGGCCGCCGGCCTGCGCCATGGCGATCGCCATGCGGGCCTCGGTGACCGTGTCCATGGCGGAGGCCATGATCGGAATGTTGAGCGGAATGGCGCGGGTGACGCGGGAACGGATGTCGGCCTCGCCCGGCATGACGTCGGACAGGCCCGGCTTCAACAGCACGTCGTCGAACGTAAAGGCTTCGCGGATGCCTTGAAGTTGCACCGTGGCCATATGCCAACTCCTTCCTGCGGCCCTGCCGCAAATGCGTAATAGATGAGCGCCGCCCTCGGCGTACCTTGCGGCATCGCCTTAGGAATCGGAGCCCATCGGTGGGGTTGACGCGGGTCGATAGCACGGCCGCGTGACGAATCAAAGCAATTCGGGCCGCTGGCCAGCCATGCACAGGCTTTTTTTGGCCAATTCAGGCGGGGATAGCCCCGGCGGCAACCTGCCCCCGTCATTCCGGGGCGCGACGAAGTCGCGAGCCCGGAATGACGAGGGAGAGGGTCACACCGTTGTTACGCGGGATTTAGGTGCCATGCGTCGATCCGCAATGGTCGGCGGCGGACGGCGGTGTTAAGCCGCAAGTCCACCCTTCCTTCCGATTTCCCTTACCAATCCGTCATGGTCGACAAGCAACGCGTCATTCCGCTGATCGTGGCCACTGCGCTCTTCATGGAGAACATGGATTCCACGGTGATCGCCACCTCACTGCCGGCGATCGCGGCCGACATCGGAACCAGCCCGCTGACGCTGAAGCTCGCAATCACGTCGTACCTGCTGTCGCTCGCAGTGTTCATCCCGGCGAGCGGCTGGACCGCCGACCGGTTCGGCGCGCGCATGGTGTTTGCGATCGCGGTCGGCGTGTTCATGGTCGGCTCGGTCGGCTGCGCGCTGTCGACCTCGGTCACCGACTTCGTGTTCGCGCGCATCCTGCAGGGCATGGGCGGCGCGATGATGACGCCGGTCGGGCGGCTCGTGCTGCTGCGCTCGGTCGACAAGAGCGCGCTGGTCAACGCCATGGCCTGGGTGACGGTCCCTGCCCTGATCGGTCCCGTCATCGGACCGCCGCTCGGAGGCTTCATCACCACTTACGCGTCCTGGCACTGGATCTTCCTGATCAACATTCCGATCGGTCTGCTCGGCATCTTCATGGCGATGCGCTTCATCGATCCGATCAAGAGCGAGGAACGCGAGCCGTTCGATCTCTACGGCATGGTGCTCGCTGGGCTGGGGCTCGCCGGCATCGCCTTCGGCCTGTCGGTTGCCGGCCTCAATCTGCTGCCGTGGAGCACCGTTGCCGCGTTGATCGCGGGCGGCGCCATCTCGATGACGCTCTACGTCATCCACGCGAGGCGTACGGGGTCGCCCGTGCTGGATTTCTCGCTTCTGAACCTGCCGACGCTGCGCGCGGCCGTGTTCGGCGGCTTCCTGTTCCGCCTCGGCATCGGCGCGCTGCCGTTCCTGCTACCGCTCTTGATGCAGATCGGCTTCGGGCTGTCGCCGTTCCATTCCGGCCTCGTCACCTTTGCCTCCTCGCTCGGGGCCATGGGCATGAAAACGCTGGCGGCGCGGATCATCCGCACCTTCGGCTTCCGCAATCTGATGACGGTGAACGCGATCGTCAGCGCGTTCTTCCTCGGCGTCTGCGCGCTGTTCACGGTGACGACGCCGCTGCTCATCATCATGGTCATCCTGGTGGTCGGCGGCTTCTTCCGCTCGCTGGAGTTCACCGCGATCAACACCGTCGCCTATGCCGACGTCGAGACCGCGCAGATGAGCCGCGCCACCACGCTCGTCAGCGTCAACCAGCAGCTCGCGGTCTCCGCCGGCGTCGCCGTCGGCGCGGCCTGCGTCGAGACGACGATGTGGTTCAGCCACGTCAGCGAGCTCAACGCCACCGTGTTCGCGCCGGCCTTCGTCGTGGTGGCGCTGACCTCGGCGGCGTCGAGCTGGTTCTTCTGGCAGATGCCCGCCGACGCCGGCCACGAGATCTCCGGCCGCAAGGTGGTGGAGATCGCAAGCCGCAAGGGTGCCGGCAAGGGCGCGGCGAAGGCCGCCGTCAAGGCGGCGAGCGAGGATACGCAGGACGTGCGGGATCAAAGGCTGGGGTAGTCTTTCCTGTCGTCATTGCGAGCGCAGCGAAGCAATCCAGACTGCATCCGCGGCGCAAGTCTGGATTGCTTCGTCGCAAGAGCTCCTCGCAATGACGGAGCACGAGCTACGCCGCTCCCCCACCCCGAAATCCCGTCGCCAGCACGTAGCGCTCCGACGAGTCCTGCCGGCTCGCGGCCGGCTTGACATGGCGCACCGTCGCAAAGTCGCGCTTGAGCTGGGCGAGCAGATCGGCGTCGGCGCCGCTCTGGAAGGTCTTTGCCAGGAACGTGCCGCCGGGCTTGAGCACGTCGCAGGCAAACGCCGCTGCGGTCTCGACCAGCCCGACGATGCGGAGCTGGTCGGTCTTGCGGTGACCGGTGGTGTTGGCGGCCATGTCGGACATCACGACGTCAGCGCCGCCGCCCAGCATCGCGGTGAGCTTCTCGGGCGCGTCGTTGTCCATGAAGTCGAGCTGTGCGAAATCGACCCCGGGAATCTCCGGCATTTCCAGGAGATCGATCGCGACGACCTTGCCTTTGCCTTCCGTGGAGCCGACACGCTTCGCTGCGATCTGGCTCCAGCCGCCGGGTGCCGCGCCGAGATCGACGACGGCCATGCCGGGCTTCAGAAGGCGAAACTTGTCGTCCATCTCCAAGAGCTTGAACGCGGCGCGGGAGCGATAGCCCGCCGCCTTGGCCTTGGCGACATAGGGATCGTTGAGCTGCCGCTCCAGCCACAGCTTCGACGACAGCTTGCGCTTGCCGCCGGTCTTGACCTGGACGTGCAAGCGGCCGGTGGTGTCCTTGGCCATTCTCACCAGCTCCTGAGCGCGCCGTCCTCGCGCATCATCTCGACCAGCATGCCTTCGCGCAGGCCGCGGTCGGCGACGCGCAGGCGCGGCAGCGGAAAGGCGCGGCGGATGGCGTCGAGAATGGCGCAGCCGGCCAGCACGAGGTCGGCGCGCTCGACGCTGATGCAGCTGTTGTTCGCGCGCTCCTCGTAGCTCATGCCGAGCAGCTTGTTGATGATCGCGGTGATGTCGCCATCGTTCATCCAGATGCTGTCGATGCGGCGGCGGTCGTAGCGCGGCAGGTTGAGGTGGATACCGGCCAGCGTCGTCACCGTGCCCGATGTGCCGAGCAGGTGCATGTCCGTGAGATCGCGGCCGTGCTCCTCCGCGAACGGCGCGACGTGGCTCGCAACCTCGCGCTCCATCGCGGCATAGATCTCAGCCGTCACGTCGCGGCCGCCGAACTGCTCGGCGAGCGTGACGACGCCGAAGGGAATCGACATCCAGGCCTTGATGCGCGGTTCCGGATTCGCCGGGTCGCGCTCGATCCGCACCAGCTCGGTCGAGCCGCCGCCGATATCGAACAGGATCGCGCCGCGTCCTCTCGGGTCGACAAGGGGCGAGCAGCCGAGCACGGCGAGCGCGGCCTCGGTCTCGCGGTCGATCACCTCGAGCTCGATGCCGGTCTCGGCTGCGACGCGGCTGCGGAATCCCTCCGCGTTCGAGGCCGCGCGGCAGGCTTCGGTCGCGATCAGCCGCAGCCGCCGCGCCTTCCGCAAATTGATCTTGTCGCGACAGATGCTGAGCGCCGCAATGGCGCGCTCGATCGCGGCCTCGCTGATCGAGCCGGTCGCCGAAACGCCCTCCCCGAGTCGGATGATGCGCGAGAAGGAATCGACCACGCGGAAGCCGTCGTGGGTCGGACAGGCGATCAGCAGCCTGCAATTGTTGGTGCCGAGGTCCAGCGCCGCATAGACGCCGGTTCCCGGCGCTTGCGCGCCGACGGCCGGATCGGTGGCCAACGCCACCGCCGCCATCGACCCCTCCAGCTCACCGTGCGGCCCATGTTGGCTTACATGGCCGTCGCGGAGCCGCGTGTGGTCATTCATACAAACTGTCTTTCCGCGGCCGGTCGGGCCGGTCTGGAATTGATTTTTCGCCTGAAACATTAGCAGCGCGGCAGGCCTGCGCAACAACGCATCACATGGGACCATGTCCATTCGTGCGTTGTCGTGAACGGGGTGCTGGGTTATCTGAGGGAGTCCGGTGCCCCGCTGCCGCGAAAAATGCGCAAATGCCGGCTTTTCAGGTCAATTCCATGCAAGAACACACAAAATCGTCCACGCTCGAGAACGCTATTGCACTGCAAAAATATGGCGTCGGGCAACCGGTCCGCCGCAAGGAGGACGACACGCTGGTGCGCGGCAAGGGCCGCTATACCGACGATTTCAACCTGCCCGGCCAGGCCTATGCCGTGATCGTCCGCTCCACCCACGCCCATGGCGTCATCCGCGGCATCGGCCTTGATGCCGCCAAGGCGATGCCGGGCGTGCTGGGGGTGTGGACCGGGAAGGATCTCGATGCCGCCGGTTACGGCCCCTTCACCTGCGGCCTGCCGCTGAAGAGCCGTGACGGCTCGCCTTTGCTCCAGACCAACCGCCAGCCGCTCGCGACCGACAAAGTCCGCTTCGTCGGCGATCCCGTCGCCTTCGTGGTGGCGGAGACGCTGGCGCAGGCACGCGACGCGGCCGAAGCGGTCGAGCTCGACATCGAGCCACTGCCGGCGGTGACCGATCCCGAGGAAGCCGCCAAGCCAGGCGCGCCGCAGCTTTACGACCACATCCCTGATAACGTCGCGCTCGACTATCACTACGGCGACATGGACAAGGTCAACGCGGCATTCGCCAGCGCCGCTCATGTGACCAAGCTCGACATCGAGAACACCCGCGTCGCCGTGGTATCGATGGAGCCGCGCGTGGGGCTGGCCTCCTACGACAAGAAGACCGAGCGCTACACGCTTCAGGTGCCGACGCAGGGCGTCGCCGGCAACCGCGCCAATCTCGCCAAGAACCTGAAGGTGCCGAACGAGAAGGTACGCATCCTCACCGCCAATGTCGGCGGCTCCTTCGGCATGAAGAACATCAACTATCCCGAATACATGTGCATCCTGTACGCGGCAAAGGAATTGGGACGGCCGGTGAAGTGGCTCGACGAGCGCTCCACCAGCTTCCTCTCCGACAGCCATGGCCGCGCGCAGAAGATCCATGCCGAGCTCGCGCTCGATGTCGAGGGGCACTTCCTCGCGGCGAAGCTGTCCGGTTACGGCAATCTCGGCGCCTATATCACCGGCGTCGCGCCGGGACCGCTCTCGCTCAACACCGGCAAGAATTTTTCCAGCGTCTATCGCACGCCGCTGATGGCGGTCGACATCAAGACGGTGCTGACCAACACCACGCTGATGGGCGCCTATCGCGGCGCCGGCCGGCCGGAAGCGAACTACTACATGGAGCGGCTGATCGACCGCGCCGCCGACGAGATGGGCATCAACCGGCTGACCTTGCGCAAGCGCAACTTCATCAAGCAGAACCAGATGCCGTTCGCCGCCTCCTCCGGCGTCACCTATGACAGCGGCGACTTCCAGGCGGTGTTCAACAAGGCGCTGGAAATCTCCGACCACGAGAATTTCGCCAGGCGCAAGAAGGAAAGCAAAAAGGCCGGCAAGCTGCGCGGCATCGCCGTCGGGTCCTATCTCGAGGTCACGGCGCCGCCGAGCCCGGAGCTCGGCAAGATCGTGTTCGACCCCGACGGCACCGTGCAGCTCATCACCGGCACGCTCGATTACGGCCAGGGCCACGCCACGCCGTTCGCGCAGGTGCTATGCGAGCAGCTCGGCGTCCCCTTCGAGAGCGTGAAGCTCGTGCAGGGCGACAGCGACATCGTCCACACCGGCAACGGCACCGGCGGCTCGCGCTCGATCACCGCGAGCGGCCAGGCCATCGTGGGGGCTGCCAAGCTCGTCATCGAGAAAGGCAAGCGTGCAGCAGCGCATATGCTGGAGGCGTCCGAAGCCGACATCGAATTCGAAGGCGGCAGCTTCACGATCGCCGGCACCGACCGCAGCATCGACATCATGGAGCTCGCCAAGAAGCTGCATGACGGCAAGATGCCGGAGGGCGTGCCTGACTCACTCGACGTCGACCACACCAGCGAACCGGTCGCCTCCGCGTTCCCGAACGGCTGCCACGTCGCCGAGGTCGAGATCGATCCCGACACCGGCGTGGTGCAGATCGTGCGCTACAGCGCGGTCAACGATTTCGGCACGGTGATCAACCCGATGCTGGTCGCGGGCCAGCTCCATGGCGGCGTGGTGCAAGGCATCGGGCAAGCGCTGATGGAGCACATCCGCTACGACGAGAGCGGCCAGCCGATCACGGGCTCGCTGATGGACTACGCGCTGCCGCGCGCCGAGGACGTGCCGAACATGACGGTCGGCGACCACCCGGTGCCCGCCACCACCAACCCGCTCGGCAGTAAGGGCTGCGGCGAAGCCGGCTGCGCCGGCAGCCTGTCGACGGTGGTGAACGCGGTGCTCGACGCGCTCTCCGATTACGGCATCAAGCACATCGACATGCCGCTGACCCCGGAGCGGGTGTGGCGCGCGATCCAGGATGCGAAGGGTAAAGCGGCGTAAGGGGCGCTCTTCCGTCTCCACAACAATGGAGTCATCGCCCGCGCAGGCGGGCGATCCAGTACGCCGCGGCGGCTCGATTCTAGCCGCGCTGCCTCGGAGTACTGGATGCCCCGCCTTCGCGGGGCATGACACAGTGTTTTGAGGCGAGAGCCTAGAGCACAGCAGGCACTTAAGCCTACGCCGCCGCCTGCTCGCGCGGCTGATAGATCGCGGTGTGCTGGCAGTGGGCGAGCGGAGTGATTCCGTTTGCGACGACGAGCGCGTCGAGCTCGACGAAGCGGTGGCCCTTCTTTTCGTAGTTCGCGGTGACTTTTGCGCGCGCGGTGATCTCGTCACCGACACGTGCGGCTGACAGCAGCTGCATGCGACTGCCGACGTGGATCCACGGACCCAAAATCGTGTTGTCCACCAGCACGCGGTTCATGACGCGCTGGATCAGGCCGGGATGGCCGAGCCCCTCGCATGCGAAGATCGGATCGGCCTCCCTGATGTCAGCGAGGTAATCTGCCGCATCCTGTCCTGCCCAGCGGCGCGGCGTCGTCCCGAGCCATTTGCCGATCTCGAACGTTGCCGGGCTGACCGGCTTGCGCTCGGTCACGACAGGCACCGCGACATAGTCGATCAATGAAACTGCAGGCGCCTCAACCGGCAGCAACGCCGTTCCGGTGGCGCAAAGCTCGGTGCGGCTGAACACCTCGATCGTCAGCAGGTCATTGTGCTCGGTGGCATCGACATCGGCGGCCTCGCCGTCATAGACCGGCTTGATGAAGCGCGCCTCGACCAGCCCGCGACTGAGGAAATCGCGGCCCCAGCGCGCGATCGGCACGTGCATCATGTAAGCGAAGACGTCGACGCCGGGGACCAGCCCGCCGGAAAAGCCGAAGCGGCGGGCCACCGTGTCGTCATGCATCTTGTTTTCAGACTGTTTTGCGGTGTTGTAGGCCTCGACGCGGTAGGTTTCGAGCCGGTTCGGCATGGCTTGGCTTTCTCTGTTCTTATTCTTTCGGGGGCAATCGTAGGCTCCGGGGAACAGCGGTCAATCCCCTCGCCTTTGCGGCCCGAATGGGGTACCACGCGGCGAATGACTGAAACCCCTACCCGCATCTATGTCGACGCCGACGCTTGTCCGGTGAAGGACGAGATCTACCGTGTCGCGATCCGGCACGGCGTGCCCGTGAGCGTGGTCGCCGGCAACTTTATTCGTGTGCCGCAGGACCCGCTGATCGAGCGCGTTGCGGCTGGCGCCGGCATGGACGCCGCCGACGATTGGATCGCCGAGCGCGCCAAGCCCGGCGACGTCGTCGTGACATCGGACATTCCGCTGGCGAGCCGCTGCGTCAAGGCGGGCGCCGAGGTGATCGCACCGAACGGCAAGCCGTTCACCGAGGAGTCGATCGGGATGACGCTCGCCGTCCGCAATCTGATGACCGATCTGCGCTCGGCCGGCGAAGTCACCGGCGGCCCGCGCTCGTTCTCCCCGCGCGACCGCTCCACCTTCCTCTCGGCGCTCGACCAGACGCTGCGCCGGATCCAGCGCCGCCGCGCCGATCAAGCCGCAACAAGTCAGGGTTGATCATGGCGCCGCCGCTGATCCAGTTGAAAGACATCAGGCTGACCTTTGGCGGCACGCCGCTGCTGTCAGGCGTCGAGCTCAATGTCGCGCCAGGCGAACGCGTCTGCCTGATCGGCCGCAACGGCTCCGGCAAATCGACGCTGCTCAAAATCGCGGCCGGCCTCGTCGAGCCCGATTCCGGCACGCGTTTCGTGCAGCCGGGCGCCACGGTTCGCTACCTGCCGCAGGAGCCGGATTTCGGCGCGCACAAGACCACGCTTGCCTATGTCCTGGCGGGCCTCGCGCCCGGCGACGACCAGCACCAGGCGCGCTATCTCCTCGAGCAGCTTGGCCTCACCGGCGACGAGAACCCGCATGATCTCTCCGGCGGTGAGGCGCGCCGCGCCGCGCTCGCCTGCGTGCTGGCGCCCTCGCCCGATATCCTCCTGCTGGACGAACCCACCAACCATCTCGATCTCTCCACCATCGAGTGGCTGGAACAGGAGCTCGACAGCCGCCGCAGTGCCCTCGTGCTCATCAGCCACGACCGCCGCTTCCTCACCAATCTCTCGCGCTCCACCGCCTGGCTCGACCGCGGCAAGATCAAGCAGATCGACCGCGGCTTTGCCTCGTTCGAGACCTGGCGTGACGAGGTGCTTGCGGAAGAGGAACGCGACCAGCACAAGCTCGACCGCAAGATCGTGGACGAGGAGCACTGGCTGCGCCACGGCGTCTCGGGCCGCCGCAAGCGCAACGTCAAGCGCCTCGCCAATCTGCATACCCTGCGCGACCAGCGGCGCAGCTATCGCGGCACCGCCGGCAGCGCGAATCTGGCGGCGGCCGAGGCCGAGCAGTCTGGGAAGCTGGTGATCGAGGCGAAGGGCATCAGCAAGGCCTATGGCGAGCGCAGGATCGTCGAGAATTTCTCGACCCGCATCCAGCGCGGCGACCGGCTCGGCATCATCGGGCCGAACGGCGCCGGCAAGACCACACTGGTCAACCTGCTCACCGGCGGCATGCAGCCGGATTCCGGCACGTTACGTCTTGGCGCCAATCTGGAGATGGCGACGCTCGACCAGCACCGCGAAAGCCTCGATCCCAAGTCCACGCTGGCGGAAGCACTCACGGGCGGCCGTGGCGATCACGTCATGGTCGGCGGCAAGCCGAAGCACGTCGTCGGCTATATGAAGGACTTCCTGTTCGCGCAGGAGCAGCGCGGCACGCCGCTGGAGGTGCTCTCGGGTGGCGAGCGCGGCCGGCTGATGCTGGCGCGCGCGCTGGCAAAGCCGTCGAACCTTCTGGTGCTGGACGAGCCGACCAACGATCTCGATCTCGAAACCCTCGACGTGCTCGAGGAGATGCTCGGCGACTACGAGGGCACAGTCATCCTGATCAGCCACGACCGCGACTTCCTCGACCGCGTCGTCACCTCCGTGATCGCGCCCGAAGGTAACGGCAAGTGGATCGAATATGCCGGCGGCTACAGCGACATGCTCACGCAGCGCGGCGCGGACTTGAAGCGCGAGACGGCGAAAGCGCAACCGGTTGCAGAGAAGAAAGAGGAGCGCGCTGCCGCTCCCGCCTCCACCTCCAAGCGGAAGCTGAGCTTCAACGAGAAGCACGCGCTGGAAACGCTGCCGAAGAAGATGGAGACGTTGCAGGCGGATATCGCAAAGCTGCAACGCGTGCTCGACGATCCCAATCTCTATGCGAAAGATCGCAAGACATTCGACGACACCTCGGCCGCCATCGCCAAGGCGCATGAAGAATTGTCTGCTGCCGAAGAGCGCTGGCTCGAACTTGAAATGCTACGCGAAGAAATAGAGCAAGCTTGAATCGTAGGATGGGTAGAGCGAAGCGAAACCCATCGCCCAACGGGAACTGGTTCTGCTGGGTTTCGCTTCGCTCTATCCATCCTACAGGGCCGAAGATAGAGAGATCATATGACCACTCCCCTCGCCGCAAAAATCGCCCGTGAATACGGCACGCCCTGCGCCGTGATCGACATGGACAGGGTCGAGCGCAACATTGCGCGGATCCAGAAGGCCTGCGACGACGCCGGCGTCGCCAACCGGCCGCACATCAAGACGCACAAGAAACCCGACCATCGCAAAGATGCAGGTCGCAGCCGGCGCCAGGGGCATCACCTGCCAGAAGCTGGGCGAAGCCGAGATCATGGCCAATGCCGGCATCGACGAGATCCTGATCAGCTACAATCTGCTGGGCGAGGAAAAGATGGCGCGTCTCGGCGCGCTGCAGGCGAAGGCGAACATGACGGTTGCCGCCGACAATTCCACGGTCGTAGCGGGGTTGCCCAAGGCAGCGGCGGCATCAGGGCGTCCGCTCTCGGTTGTGGTCGAATGCGACACAGGCCGCAAGCGTGCTGGTGTCGAGACGCCGGCCGAAGCGATCGCCCTGGCGCGCGAGATCGCGGCGTCCAAGGGGCTCGAGTTCGCGGGCTTCATGCTGTATCCGACCGAGACGGGCTGGGCCGAGGCGCAGAAGTTTTACGACGAGGCGCTGGCCGGCGTGCGCGCGCACGGGCTGGACGCAAGAATCGTCTCCACCGGCGGCACGCCGAACCTGAAGAATCTCGGCCAGCTCAAGGGCGGCACCGAGCACCGCTTCGGCACCTACATCTACAACGATCGCATGCAGGTCGCTGCGGGCTCGGCGACCTGGGACGATTGCGCGCTGCACATCTATTCGACGGTGGTGAGCCGCGCCGCGCCCGAGCGCGGCATCCTCGATGCCGGCTCGAAGACGCTGACGACCGATACCGGCGGGCTCGACGGCCACGGCCTGATCCTGGAGCATCCCGAGGCAAAAATCGCGAAGTTCGCCGAGGAGCACGGCTTCCTCGACCTGTCCCGCAGCAACACGCGGCCGAATGTCGGCGATGTCGTCCGCATCGTGCCGAACCATGTCTGCGTCGTGGTCAACATGATGGACGAGGTGGTGATGGTCCGCGGCGAGGAGATCATCGGCACGCTGCCGGTGGCGGCACGGGGGAAGCTGCGATAGAACACTCCGCTCTCACGGCCGTCATTGCGAGCGCAGCGAAGCAATCCAGGCTGTCTCTGCGGAGGGATTCTGGATTGCTTCGCTACGCTCGCAATGACGGTGGTTAGCGCTTCAGCCACTCCAGCACACCCCTGCCCGCTGCAACTCCCGTCGCGAACGAGGCTTGCAACAGATAGCCGCCGGTCGGCGCCTCCCAGTCCAGCATCTCGCCGGAAGCGAACACGCCGGGCAGTTTGCGCAGCATGAAGTGGTCGTCGAGCTCGTCGAAAGTGATTCCGCCCGCCGTCGAGATCGCACGATCGATCGGGGCGACGCCGGTGAGCTGAACCGGAATGGCATTGATCAGCGTCGCGAGCTCGGCCGGTGAGAACGACGCCAGTGGCCGGCCGGACGCGATGGCGGCCTCCTGCATCAGGCCGATGCCGACCGGCGACAATTGCGCGGCCTTGCGCAGGAAGTTCGCCAGCGATTGCTTGCCGCGCGTCCCTGATAGCCGCGTCGTCAGCGTGGCCGTGTCGAGGTCCGGCCGCAAGGCGATGGTCAGCGTCGCCTGTCCGAGATTCAGCACCGCCTCGCGCAGCTCGGCCGACAGCGCGTAGATCGCCCCGCCCTCGATGCCGCTGCGGGTGATCATGGCTTCACCGCGGACCGTGTGTGCGCGAAGCGTCAGCGCCACGCCCTTGAGCGGCTGGCCCTCGAAACGGTCGCGAAACACATCGGACCAGGCAACCGTGAAGCCGGAATTGGCCGGCCGCAGCTTCGAGACGGCAATGCCCTTTGCAGCGAGAAGATCGACCCAGCTTCCGTCCGATCCAAGCCGCGGCCAGCTTGCGCCGCCGAGCGCGAGCAACGTGACGTTCGCTTCTATGGCGGAGACACCTTTCGGCGTCTGAAAGATCAGCCGCCCCTCGCCGTCCCAGCCAATCCAGCGATGACGGAAGGCAAAGCGCACGCCGGCAGCATCGAGCCGCCGCAGCCAGGCGCGCAGCAAGGGCGAGGCCTTGAACGCTTTCGGAAACACCCGACCGCTGCTGCCGACGAAAGTCGGCTCGCCCAACGCCTCGCTCCAGGCCCGCAGTGCGTCCGGCGGAAACGCTTCGATCGCCGCCTGCAGCTTCGGTGCCGCCTCGCGATAGCGCGCCATGAACTGCGGCAGCGCCTCGCTATGGGTGAGATTGAGCCCACCGCGGCCTGCCATCAGAAACTTGCGGCCGGCGGACGGCATCGCGTCGTAGACCGTGACGCGGGCGCCGCCCTGCGCCAGCACCTCCGCCGCCATCAGCCCGGCGGGACCGGCGCCGATGACGGCGATGTGGTTGTCAGGTGATGTCATGGCGGGAGTTTAGGGCCGATTCTCGCGCCTAGCTCGTCATTCCGAGGCGCGCGTAGCGCGAGCTATGGTGCGCAATTGCGCACCTGAGAATCCATTGGGCGGCAGAGAGGGTGACAGGATGGATTCCGGGCTCGCCCTTCGGGCGCCCCGGAATGACGATCGGGCTAAAGCTTGATCCCCGCCCGCGCCGCGGCCTGCGCCACGTACTTCTGCGTCTGCTCGAACGCTCCCGTCAGCGCCTTGGCCTTCGACATGTCGCTGATCTCGGCGAAGTGGGCGGCGACCGCGTCGGGCGTCCATTCGGACTCCGGCAGGTTGATGCCCTCGCTCTCCAGGATCTTGATCACCGCAAACGAGCCGGCGCCGGCCCCCATGATGGTGCGGGTGGGCGCATCCTCGCTCAGCATGTACTCGACCGCGGGTGTGATCGCGTTGGGTTTCATCAGTTGCAACGCCTGCGGCGGCAGCAGCTCCTCCGTCATGCGGGTCGCCGCCGTCGGCGAGATGATGTTGACGCGGATGTTGTTCTTGCGGCCTTCCTCGGCCAGCACGTTCATCAGGCCGACCATGCCGGATTTTGCCGCGCCGTAATTGGCCTGGCCGAAATTGCCGTAGAGGCCGGAGGACGAGGTCGTCAGCACGATGCGGCCGTAATTGCGATCACGCATGCCAGCCCAGGCCGCCTTGCAGCAATAGAAGGTGCCGACGAGGTGCACGTCGAGCACCTTCTGGAAGTCGGCCGCTTCCATCTTGCCGAACGACTTGTCGCGCAGGATGCCGGCATTGGCGCATAGGAGATCGACGCTGCCCCACTCCTTGGTGGCGCGCTCGACCATGGCGGTGACCTGCTCGAAGTTCGAGACGTCGGCGCCGTCGGCCATCGCGGTGCCGCCGGCTTTGCGGATCTCCTCGACCACCGCTTCCGCCGGCGACAGCGAGCCGCCGGTGCCGTCCCGCGCCCCGCCGAAATCGTTGACGACGACCTTGGCGCCGCGGCTGGCCAATCCCAGCGCATGCGCCTTGCCGAGACCATTGCCGGCGCCGGTGACGATGGCGACGCGTCCGTCGAACCTGATTGCCATGAGTGCGAGTCTCTATTCGTCTTCCCTTCTCCCCTTGTGGGAGAAGGTGGCGCGAAGCGCCGGATGAGGGGTCTCTTTCGGCACATGCGCTCGCGGAGAGAGACCCCTCACCCGCCTCGCGTTCCGCGAGGCACCCTCTCCCACAAGGGGAGAGGGTGAAACCCCGCTCTGGGTTGCTCTTTTTGAGCAGCGATGGGTTGCCGGGTCAAGCCCGGCAACGACGGCACGGGCCTACGCGAAATAGATCAGGCCGAGCCAGTCGGCGACCAGCGCGGGCTTGTCCTCGCCCTCGATCTCCACGGTGACATTGGTGCGGGACTGCAATTCGCCTGCCTTGCGCAGCTTGGCCTCGGCCAGCACGAAACGGCCGCGGACGCGCTTGCCCGAGCGCACCGGGGAAATGAAGCGCAGCTTGTCGAAGCCGTAGTTCACGCCCATCGTGGTCCCCGCGATGACGGGCATCACCTCGTAGGACATGATCGACAGCAACGACATGGTGAGAAAGCCGTGCGCGATGGTGGTGCCGAAAGCGGTTTCCTTCTTCGCGCGTTCCGGATCGACATGGATGAACTGGTGATCCTCGATCACATCGGCATAGGTGCCGATGCGGGGCTGATCGATCAGGTGCCACGACGATACGCCGATCTCCTTGCCGACCATGGCCTGATAGGCCTCGAGCATGATCGGCGGCTTCTTCCAGACTTCGTTCACTTAGGTCTCACTCCGTGTTTTCGGCAGCTCCGGAAAATCCTCCTCACGGAATTCCCGGCCGCGCAGCGGATCATTGCGATCGTCGTCGCGCTCGAGCCGTCGTAGCTGCACGCGGCGGATTTTGCCAGAGATCGTCTTCGGCAGCTCGGTGACGATTTCGAGGCGGCGGATGCGCTTGAACGGCGCCAGGCGCGTGTGCAGGTGCTTGAAAATGGATAGCGCCGTCTCCGGCGTGCGCTCGGCGCCCGAGGTCAGCAGCACGAAGGCCTTGGGAATCGCGAGCCGGATCGGATCCGGGCTCGGCACCACAGCGGCTTCCGCGACCAGCTCGTGCTCGAGCAGCACGCTCTCCAGCTCGAACGGGCTGATGCGATAGTCGGAGGATTTGAACACGTCGTCGGACCGGCCGACGAAGGTGAGATAGCCGTCCTCATCCGCAAACACGACATCGCCGCTGCGATACAGCGCACCTTCGGCGCCGGACAATTTGCCATCGTCGCCCTGATAGCCCTGCATCAGGCCCGCGGGGCGGTCATCGCCCAGCACCAGCGTCACCTCGCCTTCCTTCGCCGGATTGCCGTCGGCATCGCTGATCTGCACGCGATAGCCCGGCAATGGCCGGCCCATCGAGCCGATCTTGATCTTCTGGCCCGGCGAGTTGCCGGCCAGCGCGGTGGTCTCGGTCTGGCCGTAGCCGTCGCGGATGGTGAGTCCCCAGGCGGCCTGCACCTGGTCGATTACTTCAGGGTTGAGCGGCTCGCCGGCGCCGCAGACCTCGCGCAAGGCCACCTTGAACGAGGCGAGGTTCTCCTGGATGAACAGCCGCCACACCGTCGGCGGCGCGCAGAGCGTGGTGACGCCGCAGCGGCCGATGGTGGCGAGCAGCGCTTTGGCGTCGAAGCGTGGCTGGTTGACCACGAACACGGTGGCGCCCGCATTCCACGGCGCGAAAAAACAGCTCCAGGCGTGCTTGGCCCAGCCGGGCGACGAGATGTTGAGGTGAATGTCGCCGGGCTTCAGCCCGATCCAGTACATCGTGGAGAGATGGCCGACCGGATAGCTGCGCTGGCTGTGCCGCACCAGCTTTGGTTTTGCCGTGGTGCCCGAGGTGAAGTAGAGCAGCATCGGATCGTCCGCATTGGTCGGCCCGTCCGGCGTGAAGCTGTCGGAAGCCTTGGCCGCCTCGTCATACGCAAGCCAGCCATCGGATGCAGGGCCGACCACGATGCGGACGACACTCTCGGCACCTAAGCTCGCGAACTTTGCGACCTGATCCTGCGCCGCGATCACCGCCCTCGCCTTGCCGCGATCGAGGCGGTCACGCAGTTCGTCGGCGGTGAGCAGCGTGGTGGCGGGAATGACGACGACGCCGAGCTTCATCGCGGCGAGCATCGTCTCCCACAGCGGTACTACATTGCCGAGCAGCAGCAGAAGATGATCGCCGCGCCTCAAACCCTGCGCGCGGAGGAAGTTGGCGACCTGGTTGGAGCGTTTCGAGAGCGCCGCGAAGGAGAGCTTTGTCTGCTTGTCCTGCGCGGCATCGACGATCCAGAGCGCAGGCCGATCCCTACTCTCCGCATTCGCCGCCAGTTCGGCGTCGAACCAGTCGAGCGCCCAGTTGAACGGAGCCTGATCGGGCCAGCGGAAACCTTTGACCGCTGTCTCGTAGTCCGTGCGGTGTTGCAGAAGGAACGCGCGCGCTTCCTGAAATGTCGTCATGATCCGGGCCCGTCGAATTGAGCTTCGAACGTAGCCCGGATGGAACGAAGCGCAAGCCGGGGGCCGTCACCACAATGGAAGGCGCTGTCCCGGATTTCGCTTCGCTCCATCCGGGCTACGAAGCCCCGCTATTCTCCAGCGAGGCTGCGAACGTGCTTGATAATTCCGGAAAAATCCACCCCGCCCTGACCGGCTGCGTCGAAAGCCTGATAGATCTCCTGCGCATGCTTGCCGAGCGGCGTCGCCGCGCCCGCGGCTTTCGCGGCGTCCTGCGCCAGGGTCAGGTCCTTCACCATCAGCGCCGAGGCAAAGCCCGGCTTATAATCGTTGTTGGCCGGCGAGGTAGGCACCGGGCCCGGCACCGGGCAATAGGTCGTCAGCGACCAGCACTGGCCTGACGAGGTCGAAGCGACGTCGAACAGCGCCTGATGCGAAAGACCGAGCTTCTCGCCGAGCGCGAAGGCCTCGCTGACGGCGATCATGGAGATGCCGAGGATCATGTTGTTGCAGATTTTTGCGGCCTGGCCCGCGCCGGCGCCGCCGCAATGCACGATCTTCTTGCCCATGTTTTCGAGCACGGGCTTTGCCGCCGCAAATGCCTTGTCGTCACCGCCGCACATGAAGGTGAGCGTCGCCCCCTTGGCGCCGCCGGTGCCGCCGGAGACTGGCGCGTCGACCGAGAGTACGCCATTCTCGGCGGCGAGCGCATGCGCCTGCCGCGCGCTCTCGACGTCGATGGTGGAGCTATCGATGATCAGCGTGCCCTTGGCCATGGCGGGCACGACATCGTTCCAGACGCCGAGCACGTGCTTGCCCGCCGGCAGCATGGTGACGACGACATCGGCGCCCTTCACCGCGCCCGCGGCGCTGTCGGCGATGCTGGCGCCATCGGCCTTGGCTTGATTGCGGGAGGCCTCGACGAGATCGAACGCCACCACCTTGTGGCCGGCCTTGACCAGGTTAGCGGCCATCGGGCCGCCCATGTTGCCGAGACCGATGAATGCGATCGTGGCCATTGTCGTTTCCTCCGCGTGAGCGTTGTTAGTTGAATTTGAGTTCGTCGGCACCGATCTCGGCGAGATACGGCGCAAGCATCTCCGGCGTCACATCCTCGATCCGCGGCGGCGACCAGGTCGGGTTGCGGTCCTTGTCGATCACGGCGGCGCGCACACCCTCGCGGAAATCGTCGCTGCGGAAGACCTCCAGCGCCGCGCGGTATTCTCGCACCAGACACTCTTCGAGGCTCGACGCGGTGCGCGCAAGGCGTAGCAGTTTTAGCGTGACCACCATGCCACGCGGCGATTTTTCGTTGAGCGTCTTCAGCGTGGCCTGCGCGAATTCTGAGCCGTCACGCTTTAGTGCCGCGACGATGTCCTCCATGCGATCGAAGCCGAACAGCGCATCGATGATCGGCTCCTTCGCAGCCACCGGCCCCGCCGCCTCGCCGGTCGCAAAGCCGCCAATGAGCTTGCTGACATCGGCGGCAGTCGCACCGGAGCGCAACTTCGTCAGGGCATCGCGCAGTTCCGGCAACTTCACCGCCGGCACGACCCAATCGGCGAACTTGGCGTGGATCGCGTCCGGTCCGTTCATGGTCTGGCCGGTCAGCCCGAAATAGGTGCCGATCTCGCCCGGCGAGCGCGACAATAGGTAGGTGCCACCAACGTCGGGGAAGAATCCAAGCCCGACCTCGGGCATCGCCAGCTTCGTGCGATCCGTAACGACACGATGGCTCGCATGCGCGGAAAGGCCAACGCCGCCGCCCATCACGATGCCGTCCATGAAGGCGACATACGGCTTCGGAAACTTCTTGATCCGGGCGTTCAGGATGTACTCCTCCCGCCACAGGATCTTGCCGAGGTCGCCATTGACCTTCGAGCTCTCCCAGAGCGTGCGGATGTCGCCGCCGGCGCACAGGCCACGCTCGCCGGCGCCTTCGAGCAGGATCACGCTGACGTCGGCATCGGCCTCGAAACGATCGAGCGCCTTCTCGACGTCGCGAAACATCTCCAGCGTGACGGCGTTGATCGCCTTGGGGCGGTTGAGCCTGATGATGCCGGCGGCGCCCTCGACGCGGGCGACGAGATCGCCCTCTTCCACTGCCGTCATCGCGCGCCCTCGATCAGTTTGCGCGCCACGATGAGCCGCATGATTTCATTGGTGCCTTCGAGGATCTGGTGCACGCGCAAATCGCGCACGATCTTCTCGATGCCGTATTCGCTGAGGTAGCCGTAGCCGCCGTGAAGCTGAAGTGCATGGTTGGCGACCTCGAAGCCAACATCGGTGCCGAAGCGTTTTGCCATGGCACAAAGCATGGTGGCGTCGGGGTCCTTGCGATCGAGCGCGGCGGCAGCGCGCCACAGGAACGTGCGCGCGGCCTCCAGCTCGATCGCCATGTCGGCAAGGCGGAATTGCAGCGCCTGAAATTCGTCGAGCCGCTTTCCGAACGCCTTGCGCTCCTTCATGTAGGCGCGCGCCTTGTCGAGCGCGGTCTGCGCACCACCCAGCGAGCAGGCCGTGATGTTGAGGCGGCCGCCGTCGAGGCCTGCCATCGCGATCTTGAAGCCTGTGCCCTCCTCGCTCAGGCGATTGGCCACAGGCACGCGGGCATTCTCGAACATCACCGCGCGGGTCGGCTGCGCGTTCCAGCCCATCTTGCGCTCGTTGGCGCCGAAGGAGACGCCCGGCGTCTTGCCGTCGATGACGAGGGTCGAGATGCCGCCGGGCCCGTCGCCACCGGTCCGGACCATCGCGACCAGGAGATCGGTGCCGCCAGCGCCGGAGATGAACTGCTTCTGGCCGTTGAGCACGTAGTGATCGCCATCGCGCACCGCGCGGGTGCGCAGTGCTGCCGCGTCGGAGCCGGCGCCCGGTTCGGTCAGGCAGTAGCTCGCGATCAACTCCATGGTGCACAGTTTTGGCAGCCAGGTGTGGCGCTGGGTGTCGCTGCCGAAGGCATCAATCATCCAGCTCGCCATGTTGTGGATGGAGATGAAGGCCGAGGTGGTCGGACAGCCCGTCGCCAGCGCCTCGAAGATCAGCGCCGCGTCGAACCGCGTCATGGCGGAGCCGCCGACATCCTCGCGGATGTAGATGCCGCCCATGCCGAGCATTGCCGCCTCGCGCATCACGTCGACGGGGAAATGCTTCTCCTCGTCCCAGCGCAGCGCGTGCGGCGCGATCTTCTCCGCCGCAAACGCCAGCGCCATG
The DNA here is from genome assembly GCF_054060315.1 of Bradyrhizobium sp. USDA 4354. Taxonomy (NCBI): domain Bacteria; kingdom Pseudomonadati; phylum Pseudomonadota; class Alphaproteobacteria; order Hyphomicrobiales; family Nitrobacteraceae; genus Bradyrhizobium; species Bradyrhizobium sp. USDA 4354. The sequence goes on from NZ_JBSSDC010000001.1 coordinate 6,162,449, forward strand.
TCGCGAACCGCGACCTGATCCTCGTTCAGAGCGAACTGCATGCTGGGCTCCTCACCTTCCTCGTCATTGCGAGGAGCGAAGCGACGAAACAATCCAGGCTGCCTCCGCGGAAAGATTCTGGATTGCTTCGCTGCGCTCGCAATGACGGGCTGGGCTACAGCCTTACTTCATCAGCGGGATCGAGAACTCCGCGCCTTCCTTGACGCCGGACGGCCAGCGCGAGGTCACCGTCTTGGTCTTGGTGTAGAAGCGGACCGAATCCGGACCGTGCTGGTTGAGATCGCCAAAACCCGACTTCTTCCAGCCGCCGAAGGTGTAATAGGCGATCGGCACCGGGATCGGCACGTTGATGCCGACCATGCCGACATTGACCTTGGCCGCGAAGTCGCGCGCGGCGTCGCCGTCGCGGGTGAAGATGGCAACGCCGTTGCCGTAGTCGTGATCCGAGGGCAGCGCCAGCGCTTCCTTGTAGTCGTGCGCGCGCACGACCGAGAGCACCGGGCCAAAGATCTCTTCCTTGTAGATTCGCATGTCCTTGGTGACGTTGTCGAACAGCGAACCGCCGAGATAGAAGCCGTTCTCGTAGCCCTGCATCTTGAAGCCGCGGCCGTCGACCGCCAGCGTCGCGCCTTCCTTGATGCCGATGTCGATGTAGCTCTTGACCTTCTCGACCGCCTCGCGCGTCACCAGAGGACCGTAATCGGCCGACGGATCGATCGAGGTGCCAATCTTGAGGCTCTCGACGCGCGGGATCAGCTTTTCCATCAGGCGGTCGGCGGTGGACTTGCCGACGGGCACCGCGACGGAGACGGCCATGCAGCGCTCGCCGGCCGAGCCGTAGCCGGCACCGATCAGCGCGTCCACGGCCTGGTCCATGTCGGCATCGGGCATCACGATGGCGTGGTTCTTGGCGCCGCCGAAGCACTGGCAGCGCTTGCCGGTTTGCGCCGCGCGCTCGTAAATGTACTGCGCGATCGGCGTGGAGCCGACGAAGCCGATGGCCTTGATATCGGGGTCATCGAGGATGGCGTCGACCGCTTCCTTGTCGCCGTTGACGACGTTGAGGATGCCGGCCGGCAGGCCCGCCTCGATCATGAGCTCGGCGAGCAGCATCGGCACGCCGGGATCGCGCTCGGAGGGCTTGAGGATGAAGGCGTTGCCGCAGGCGATGGCGGGCGCGAACTTCCACATCGGGATCATCGCCGGGAAATTGAACGGCGTGATGCCGGCGACGACGCCGAGCGGCTGGCGCATCGAATAGATATCGATGCCGGGGCCGGCGCCTTCGGTGTATTCGCCCTTCATCAGATGCGGGATGCCGCAGGCGAACTCCGCGACCTCAAGGCCGCGCTGGATGTCGCCCTTGGCGTCCGGCACGGTCTTGCCGTGCTCGCGGGCGAGCAGCTCGGCGAGCTTGTCGTAGTCACGCTGAACCAGCTCCACGAATCTCATCATGACGCGGGCGCGGCGCTGCGGATTGGTCGCGGCCCATTCGGGCTGTGCTGCGCGCGCATTCTCGACGGCGGCGCGGACCTCGGCCTTGGACGCCAGCGCCACCTTGGCCTGGACGTCTCCGGTCATCGGCTCGAAAACGTCGGCGGTGCGGCCCGAGGTGCCCTTGACCTCCTTGCCACCGATGAAATGTCCGATTGAACGCATGGAATGATCTCCTTCAGGCCGAGCGTGGTCGCTTTGACAAATCCTATTGACCTGCATTTTATAGGATTCAAGTCTGAGATAATGCACCATAGATGTGCGAAAATGCTGGATCAAGGCGCTATCGACTGGGACGACTTTCGCTTCGTGCTGGCCATCGTGCGGGGCGGCTCGGTGTCGGCTGCGGCAAAACAGCTCGGGGTCGACCATGCCACGGTGATCCGCCGGGTCGACCGGCTGGAGAAGCACCTGTCGGCCAAGCTGTTTGACCGGCGCAAGACCGGCTACCTGCTCACCGAGGCCGGACAGCGCGTCGCCGACAGCGCCGAGGCCATGGAATCAACCATCGTCGCCAATCAGGAGCAGGTCGGCGGCTCCGTGGCGCGGCTGACCGGCACAGTGCGGATCGGTGCGCCTGACGGATTCGGCACCGCCTTCCTGGCGCCACGGCTGGCGCCGTTCGCGGACCGGTACCCCGATCTCGATCTGCAACTTGTGGCTACCGCGCGGCTGTTCAGCCTCTCCAAGCGCGAGGCCGACATCGCCATCAGCCTGACCATGCCGAAGGAGGGTCGCATCGTCGGCCGCAAGCTGCTCGACTACCGGCTCGGGCTCTATGCCGCACCTGTCTATCTCGATCGTTTCCCTGAGATCACTTCGCGGCAGGACCTGACGCAGCACCGCTTCGTCGGCTACATCGAGGAGCTCTTGTTCACGCCGGAGCTCGACTATCTGCCGCAGGTGTCGCCGCGGATCTCCGCGCGCTTCCGCAGCGCCAACCTGATCGCGCAGCTCAACGCCACGCTCTCGGGCTTCGGCATCGCGGTGCTGCCGCATTTCATGGCCAGCGACTATCCGCAGCTGGTGCCGGTGCTGCCGGAGGAGATCTCGATCACCCGCACCTTCTGGATGCTGATGCACGCCGACAGCAAGGACCTCGCGCGGATCCGGGCGGTGGCGGATTACATCTCCGAGATCGTCGAGCGCGAGCGCGCGTTGTTTGCGGGGCGGTGAACACCACTCTCGTAGGGGGGCAAAGCAACGAGGCGCGCAAGGCGCGGCTCCTGGCGTGCCCACCATGCCGTCGCGTGCGCAGAGAGATGGTCGGCACGGCGCAAAGGCGCCTTTGCCACCCTCGCACCTAACTCTGCTTCGCCTTCTTTGCTGCCGTGACCTTCGGCTCACGCTTTGCACCATCGAGCGCGCTGTCCCGGCCCACCTTCAGCACCTCGTCGGACAGCTCGCTCGAGCCTGCGATGCGCGCCAGCAGCATGGTGCCGGCCATCGTGGCGAGGGTCGCTATCGCCTGCTTGCGCGCGACCTTGCGCGGCAGGTTGGGGATGGTGTCGGTCAGGGTCTCGATCATCTGGTCGAGCTTGCCGGCAAAGGCCTTGCGCGTCTTTGGGCTCTCGCGGGCGATCTCGGCGCCGAGCGCGGGAATCGAGCAGCCATGGCCGGGATTGTCGCGATGCAGCGTCGAGAGATAGCTCTCCGCGATCAGCGCCAGCCGCTTTTCAGGAACGGCCGCGCCGGTGAGCTTGCGCCAGTGCTCCATCGAGCGGTCCATGGCATAGCCAAAGGCCTCGATCACCAGCGCCTCGCGGGAATCGAAATGCGCGTAGAAGCCGCCATGGGTCAGGCCCGCCTCCTTCATGAGGTCGGCGACGCCGATGCCATGAGCGCCCTTTTCGCGCAGCCGCACGGAAGCCTTCTTCACGATCCGATCGTGGGTTTCCTGCTTGTGTTCTCGGGAATAGCGCATGCGGATCTCATTGGATGTCGGAGATCATCTCATAACACGAAAGTGGCCCGAACGGTGCATTAATTCATGTTTAGTTGTTGCCGATCATGGAAAAGGTTGCAGTTGCATGGACCGCGAGCGCGCCTTTGCCGTCGCGGACGAAGCCTTCGGTGTAGCTGGTCTGGCGCCCCAACTTGATGATCTTGCCCTCGGCCGAGATCAGTCCCGAGCGATCCGACAGCGGGCGCAAGTAGGCCAGCTTCAGATCGAGGGTCACCGAGCTCTGTCCGGCCTCGAGCCGGGTCGAGATCGCACATCCCATGGCCGTATCCAGCAGCGCCGCCGCGGTGGCGCCATGGAGAAGACCGATGGTATTTTCGAGATCCTCGCGCGGCTCCAGTTCCATGACAATCCGGCCCGGCTCGACCACGGCCATGGTGAAGCCGATCAGCTTGGCGAAGGGCGGCGGCGGCAGACGACCGTCGCGAATGCCAAGCATGGCGTCCATGCCCGACAACGCCATGGCCGCTCTCGCGACCGGCGCAGGCACCTGCCAGTCCACCACGCGCTCACGTCGCTGCGCCGGCGAAAACAGGTCGAGTTGATCGATGTCGGCCATGGTCACCCCTTTATATGATCTACGTCATACTATGCCACGGATTTCGCGTTGACAACTCCGCCCCTCCTGCCCGCTTGACAAACCGGTCGTTTCGGCTCGGAAGTGATCCCGACCAGCGTACCTTGCGCGTCCACGAAAGCCTTTCGAGATCCCACGATGGAAATGCTCAACCACCACTGCGGCGTGACGCGCGATACGCGTGGCGTCGTTCATGTCGCAATCTGCAACGCCGGCCCCCTCAACATTCTCGGCTCGCCCGTGACCGACGCCGTGCGCGAAGGCCTCCGGCAGCTCAGCTCCGACCGCAGCATCCGCGTCGTTGTGCTGCGCGGCGAGAGCGAGAAGAGCCTGATCGGGGGTGCCGACATCAAGGAGATGGCCGGGCTCGACCAGACATCCGCCGAAGCCTTCATCAGCCGCCTGCGCGATCTCTGTGAAGCGGTACGCGCCTTCCCGGCCCCCGTCATCGCACGCATGCCGGGCTGGTGCCTCGGCGGCGGGCTCGAAGTCGCCGCGGCCTGCGACTTCCGCATCGCCGCGCATGATGCCCATTTCGGCATGCCCGAGGTGCGCGTCGGCATTCCCTCGGTGATTCACGCAGCCCTCCTGCCCCGCCTGATCGGCTGGGCCCGCGCGCGGTGGCTGGTGATGACGGCGGAGAACATCGACGCTCCGACGGCGCTGGCGTGGGGCCTGGTCGACAAAGTCGCCGCGCCCGGCGACCTGGATGCCGAGGTCGAGCGTGTCGTGAAGGCATTGCTCGCATGCGGTCCCGAGGCGCTGCGCTCGCAGAAGGCGCTGCTGCGGCAATGGGAGGAATTGCCCCTGACGGAGTCGGTGAACCTAAGCGTCAAGGTATTCGGCGAGTCGTTCCTGACGGATGAGCCGACGCGGCTGATGCAGACGTTTGTCAACCGGAAGCGGTAGGAGCGCTGACTCCGCCTTGCTTGTCTCGCCATGTGCGAAATAGCTGGTATGCGAACATCAAACCGAGAAGCCACAACACGGCTTGCGAGGCAACCACGTTGTCAAATGAGCAGTCGGGCGCGTGGAACGGCCTGACTGTTCGCGCCGGATGAAAGGCCAGCAGCGCGATCACGACCGCGAGGTTCAATTTCCATCGCCTGCGGTACAACGCGACCATCACAAGGGCCGCGCCCAGCAGACCTGACGCGGCCCAGTAGTAGTTCGCCATCTTGACGGCCTCTGCGGTAGACCCCTCCACGTTGACGAGCGAACAGGCAATGGCAGGCTTCGCGATGAACGTCAGGATCAGTGCAGTCGCAACCAGCGTGCCGGACAGCACGGTTGAAATCCTTGCGGTCATGCAGTGTCCCCTTCAACCAACAGTGACCTTAGATCGGCTCCATACCTTCCAGCAACACCGAATCAGAGTCTTGCGGCGACCATCGCGCCCACGGCCGGAGCCCACCTCCTCCCCAATCGAACGACCAAATCTCATCCGAACCACGACATTTTCTCATCCCTGCCGCGGTTGCATTTTTTGCGCCGCATCATATGATGATCATAATCTTACACGTCATCGCCAGGGAGTCCCATCATGGCCGAAGCCGCCGATCCCGTCGTCATCGTCTCTGCCGCACGCACCCCGCTCGGCCGCTTCATGGGCGAATTGTCGCCGCTCCCCTCCCATAAGCTTGGCTCGCACGTGATCGGTGCGGCGCTGGAGCGCGCCAAGCTCGCGCCCGAGAAGGTCGACGAGGTCTTCATGGGCTGCGTGCTGCCGGCCGGACAAGGCCAGGCGCCGGCGCGGCAGGCGGCGCGAAGTGCCGGGCTACCCGATGCCACCGGCGCGACCACGGTCAACAAGGTCTGCGGCTCCGGAATGAAGGCGACCATGCTGGCGCACGACATCATCCGCGCCGGCTCGGCAGAGATCGTCGTTTCCGGCGGCATGGAGAGCATGAGCAACGCGCCCTATCTGCTCGCCAAGGCGCGCGGCGGCTATCGCGTCGGCCACGACCGCATCATCGACCACATGATGATGGATGGCCTGGAGGACGCCTACGAGACCGGCCGCTCCATGGGCGATTTCGGCGAGGCGACGGCGGAAGCCTATCAATTCACCCGCAAGGATCAGGACGCGTATGCGATGGAGACGCTCAGCCGCGCCCGCAAGGCCGTCGAGGGCGGCGCGTTCAAGGCCGAGATCGCGCCGATCACGCTGACCGAAAAGGCCGGATCGCGCGTGATCGCCAATGACGAGCATCCGCTGAAGGTCGATCCCGCCAAGATCCCCGGATTGAGGCCGGCATTCCGTGCCAACGGCACGATTACGCCGGCAGCCTCCTCCGCCAATGCCGACGGCGCTGCCGCGCTGGTGCTGACCAAGCGCTCGCTGGCCGACCGCAACGGTCTGCCTGTTCTTGCCGAGATCAAGGGCCATGCCACCCACAGCCAGGAGCCGCAATGGTTCACGACGGCGCCGATCCCGGCCATCCGCAAGCTGCTGGACAAGGTCGGCTGGGCCGCCTCCGATGTCGACCTGTTCGAGATCAACGAGGCCTTTGCCGTGGTGGCAATGGCGGCGCAGCGTGACCTCGGCATTCCCCGCGACAAGCTCAACGTCAACGGCGGCGCCTGCGCGCTCGGTCATCCCATCGGCGCCACCGGCGCGCGGCTGATGGTGACGCTGCTGCATGCACTGGAGGCGCAGAACCTCAGGCGCGGCATCGCGGCGCTCTGCATCGGCGGCGGCGAAGCCACGGCCATTGCAGTGGAGCGCCTCGCCCACTGACACGAAAGTCCGAAAACGAGGGAACTCTGTCATTTGAGACAGACGCATCCCGTGCCATTCTGCAACCTCGCGCAGGCCGCCCAAGAGCCTGTGATCAACGTTGAGGCCCAATGATCTCGAACTGGCTCGCGGCAGCACTGTCCCGCCGCAACATCCACTATGGCTGGGTGATGGTCGGCGTGACCTTCCTCGCCGCGCTGATCAGTGCCGGCACGGTCGGCGCGCCCGGCGTGTTCATCGTTCCCCTGCAAAAGGAGTTCGGCTGGAGCACGGCGGAGATTTCCTCCGCGCTGTCGATCCGCTTCATCCTGTTCGGGCTGATGGCGCCGTTCGCGGCCGCCCTGCTCAACCGTTATGGCCTGCGCAACGTCACGCTGGCCGCCCAGCTGATCGTGGTCTCGGCACTCGTGCTCTCGCTCGGCATGACCGAGGTCTGGCAGCTCATCGCGCTGTGGGGCGTCGTGATCGGGATCGGCACCGGCATGACCGCGCTGGTGCTCGGCGCGACCATTGCCACGCGCTGGTTCGCAGCAAGACGCGGCCTCGTCGTCGGCATCATGACCGCGAGCGTCGCCACCGGCCAGCTCGTGTTCCTGCCGCTGCTGGCAAGCCTGACCGAACGGTTCGGCTGGCGGCTCGCGCTCGGCTTCGTCTGCGTCATGCTCGGCGTTTCCGCACTGGCCGTGCTGCTCGCGATGCGTGACCGGCCCAGCGATGTCGGCCTGCGGCCGTTCGGCGATGAGGGCTCCGCGCCCCTGCTCGCACCGCCGGTGAGCCACGGCTCGATCACGGCGGTGGCACTCGGCGCGCTGCGCGATGCCTCGAAGTCGACCGCGTTCTGGATCCTGTTTGCGACCTTCTTTGTCTGCGGCGCTTCGACCAATGGCCTCGTCCAGGTGCACTTGATTCCGATGTGCCTCGACTTCGGCATTCCGCAGGTGCAGGCGGCGAGCCTGCTGGCGGCTATGGGCATCTTCGACTTCTTCGGCACGATCATGTCGGGCTGGCTGTCGGACCGCTACGACAACCGCTGGCTCTTGTTCTGGTACTACGGCCTGCGCGGGCTGTCGCTGATCTTCCTGCCGTTCAGCGATTTCTCGTTTTACGGCCTCTCGGTCTTCGCGATGTTCTACGGGCTCGACTGGATCGCGACAGTGCCGCCGACGGTGCGGCTCACCGCACAGAAATTCGGGCCCGAGCGCGCCAATCTGGTGTTCGGCTGGATCTTCGCCGGCCATCAGCTCGGCGCCGGCACGGCCGCGTTCGGCGCCGGTTTCTCGCGAACGGTCTACCAAAGCTATCTCCCCGCCTTCTTCATCGCCGGCGCGCTCTGCGTGTTCGCGGCCCTGATCGTGCTGGCGCTGTCACGGCAGCCGAAGACCGAGCCGAAGCCGGCAATGGCCTAGTACCTGATCGTGGTGGTGACGCCGAACACCGCGGCGTCACCAATCCGCGAGACGCCGGTCGGATCATTCGGGTTCGGGATGCCGCCGGAGGGGCGGAGCACGTATTGGACGTACGGCGCGACCAGCCAGCCCGGCTTGACGTGCGCCTCGTAGATCATCTCGATCAGGGCCTCGTTGCTGCGCACCGGACTCTGGATGCCGGTGAAAGCCTGGGTGTCGATATCGAGATTGCGCGCGGTGTTCGATATCCGCATATAGGCCATCGCCACGCCGAAGCGGTCGAGCGGCCGGCCCGGCGTGAAGCCGACGAAGCTGATGCCGCCGTCCATGTACAGATCGATCAGATTGCGATCCGGCGGGCTGTAGGCGATGCGGCCAAAGGCGATGATGCCAGGGAGCGAGGCCGAGGTGCTGTTCCCCCTGAGCTCCGGCGGGCGATAGAGCACCTGCTCGATCACGGCGAAGATGCCGTAATTGCCGCGAAGCTTTGCGGGGATGCCGCTCCCGGACGGATCGGCAATCGATTGCCCCTCTGCCGTGAAGCGCTGGCTGTCGAACGAGCCATAGTGCTTCCACGCGCCCGGCGTGAAGCTGCCGGCGAGCGGACGGCCGCCGACACCGATGTGGTAGTTGAAGCGGACCTGCCCGATCACCCAGGGCGGATCGTTGACGCGGAAGGCCAGACCATGATGGTCGCGCAATTGCGGATCGATATCGCCAGGCCCTGACGGATCGCCGTTGAACACCGCGCCATAGGCGGTGATCCTGTCTGATAGCGCAGCCTTGATGCGAATACCGGGCACCGCGATCGGCGGTGCCGGGCCGCCGGCCGGGAGGTTGGAGGCCTTGATCGCCGGCCAGCCAAAGGTGCCGTTGACGAAGAGGTCGTCGGTCTGGCTGTCGAAGAACTCGACATCGGCGGCTTGCTGGCCGGCCCTGATGTTCAGCCGATCATTGAAGAAACTCTGCTCGAAATAGGCATTGTAGAGCCGCTGGTCGGGCAGCGCCTCGATCTCGCTGATGGTGGCGAGGTTCATGACATGGTTGCGGGAGAGCCCGCGGCCGTAGATCACGAGGGCATTGGCGTAGAAGCGGCCGCCGGTCCAGCCGACCAGCTTGTCGAGATCGGCATCAACCGACAGATCGAGCCGGCCGAAATGGATGGCGCCGCGCTTCACGCCGCCGGAAGTGTTGGCGATATTGTCCGCGATATAGATCGCACCGAAATTCAGGCCCTTGTTGGCGAGGCCGTCATGCCACTCGTTGAACCATCTTGGGAACAGCCATCCGGCCGCGTTCTCGTCCTTGGCGCCCGCAAACCCGTTGGTGCTCCCGGCCGTGCACGCCAGCGCAATCGTGGCCGCGCGTCGCAACGGAGATCTCTGGGCACGCCAACTCACGATCGATACGCTACTTGAATATGCCCGTCCGTCGCATGAACAGGTAGGCCGCGCCGACTGAGGAGGCCATCAGCACCGCCGCCCAGAGGAATCCGGTCTCGACATCGGTGAGCGGCAGGCCCTTGGTGTTCATGCCGAAGATGCCGGTGACCAGCGTCGGCGGCAGCAGCATGGAGGTCACGATCGACAGCGTATGGAGGTGGCGATTGCTCTCCTCCTCGTTCTTGAAACGCAGCTCCTCCTCGAGCAGGCGGCTGCGTTCGCGCAATTCGACGATGTCGTGATCGAGGCCGTCCAGCCGCTGCGCCAGCTTGCCGGCGTGGATGCGCAAGGCCGGCGCGAGGTGATCGGTGTCCTTCTGGTCGAGGCGGTGGAACAGCACGCGCAGGCCGGTGAGCTGACGATGCAACCTGACGCAGGTCCGGCGCAGCCGGCCCAGATTGCGGCGCATCTCCGGCCTAGTATCGTCAGCGAGAATCCGCTCCTCGATCTCGTCGATCTCCTGCCCGAGCTTGTCGGTCATCCTGTCAAGCGTGTCTGCGACCTCGTCGACGATCTTCTCCAGGAGATGGGCAACATTGTCGACGCGGTAGCCGCCTTCAAGCACGCGGCGCGTCGCTTCCGCCGAGCACAGGGCGTGATGGCGGCCGCTGACCAGGAGATGCTCGGTCATGGCGAAGCGCAGGAACGCGGCCTCCTCCGTCGGACTATCGATCTCGCGCACGAGGTCGGAGAACACGCCGTAGACGCAGTGATCGATCACGTGGAGCTGCTGGAACGTGTCGTTCGACAGCAAAAGCTCGCGCGCGAGCGGCGGCAGCGTTGATGCCGCGATCCACGGCCGCACCCGCGCATCCGTCAGGTTGAAATGCAGCCAGAGCCGGCCGTCATGGCTGAACTCGATCGGCTGGTCGATCGGCAGCGCCTCGGCGCTGCCGTCGCTATGCAGGCGGAACGCCCAGACGAGACCGGGAATGGCAGGCTCGGCATTCGTTATCGCGCTGACAAGCTTTGCCGGCTCAGCCATGGCCAACCCCAACCGTCGACAATGCCCCGTATCCGGAAGATGGCTGACGGCATCTTCCGGACCCACGCGGGTACTCAATTACGCCAGTGTTACAGTTTGATGTTGGCCCCTACTCCGCCGCCAGCTCGGTCGCGGCGGCCTCGGCTTCCCTGATGTAGTCATGGACGACGCGACCGAACGGCAGCGTCAGGTCGGCGATGTAATGGTGCGCGCCGAGGCAGCGCCGGACCGGGAAATCTGCGACCGGCGCATTGACATGCGGTACCAGATGCAAGCGGCCGGGCCCCATCCACGAGCCCTTCGGCACGATGTCGACGAGGTTGATAGCGACGAGCTGGCAGACTTCGAGCCGGCCGTCGACGCCGGGGATCATCTTCAGGTTGACCTGCGTCTTCGACAGCGTGGCGCGGGTGAGATCGCCATTGCCGGCCATGCTCTCGTGCTTGTAGCCCATCGTGCCCATGGCGACGAGCTGGCCGGCATATTCCAGCGTGCCCGTTAGCGTGTCCTTGACGATCTCGAGCTTGGGATGGGCGTACTTCTTGGGGAAGCCCCAGATCTCGCGGCCGGCGGCGATCGGCGGATCGTCGTCCAGATACATCTGCGAGACGAAGTTGACCTCCTCACCGTTGAGGCGCGCCGGGATGACCAGCCCGGACTCGGTGTAGCTGCCGAAGCCGGAGGAGTCCGGCATCTTGATCCATTCATAATGCACGATCGGCTGATCGATCGGCTCCAGCGGCTCGGGCAGGCCGGCGCGGATCAGCTCCGGATCGGTCTCGTAGGTGATGACGAGGAATTCGCGGTTGACGAAGCGATAGGGCCCGGCGGGATAGCTCGGCCCGGCCGCGGGCATGGACGGAAGTCTCAGCACGTCTTCCCTGCGCATCGGTTGTCTCCTGCTGTGTGATGTCTCTAGTGCCTGCCCGGCAGCGTCGTGCGGTGATGCAAAGTGCTAGCCGGCCTCATTGACTGCGATGTGAAGGATTTCCGTCAGGCACGCGACCGCTGCCATTCCTGCTGAGCCAGTGCATGCAGCCGATGCATCGGCGCCAACTCTGTCATCACGCCGTCACCGCGGGACGCAATCGTTCGGGAATACGCGAGGGAGGCACAGCATGGACGCCCGCACGTCGCAACCGATGCATTCGACACATCAGCCGCCCTTGCGGGGCTGGCGGCCCGAGCGCTGCGACCGGGTCGCACTGGTGCTGCAGGGCGGCGGCGCGCTCGGCGCCTACCAGGCCGGCGTCTACCAGGCGCTGCACGAGGCCGGCATCGAGCCGGACTGGGTCTGCGGCGTGTCGATCGGCGCGATCAACTCCGCCATCATCGCCGGCAACAGGCCGGAGAAGCGGCTGGAGGCGCTGCGCATCTTCTGGGAGCGCATCACCAACCGCAAGATCTGGCACTACACGCCCGACGGCGACGTCTTCCGCCAGTGGCGCAATCTCACCAGCGCGTGGATGACGTCCGCACTGGGCCAGCCGGGCTTCTTCACCCCGCACCAGGTCAATCCCTGGTTCAGCCCTGTCGGCGCGCGGACCGCGACCAGCTATTACGACACGATGCCGCTCAAGGAGAGCCTCAACGAGCTCGTCGACTTCGACCTGATCAACGAGAAGAAGGTCCGCTTCGCGGTCGGCGCGGTCAACGTGCTCTCCGGCAACTTCATCTATTTCGACAACGCCCATGACGAGATCGGGCCGGAGCACGTGATGGCTTCCGGCGCCCTGCCCCCGGCGCTGCCGATGGTGCGGATCGGCACCGATCATTTCTGGGACGGCGGCATCGTCTCCAACACGCCGCTGCAGCATCTGCTCGACCAGGAGGATTCGCTCAATTCGCTGGTGTTCCAGGTCGACCTGTTCAGCGCACGCGGCGTGCTGCCGCGCTCGATCCAGGACGTGATGGCCCGCCACAAGGACATCATGTATTCCTCGCGCACGCGCCACAACACCGACGTCTACCGCCGCACGCACAACCTCAAGGTCCTGCTCCACAAGGCGCTGGCGAAGCTGCCGGACGAGCAGCTCTCCGAGGAGGAGCGCAAGCTCAAGACGAGCCTGCGCAACATGCCGGAGATCGCGATCCTGCATCTGATCTACCAGCAGAAGGCCTACGAGGGCGACGCCAAGGACCACGAGTTCTCGGGCACCTCGATGCGCGAGCACTGGACCAGCGGTTATGAGGACACCAAGCGCACGCTGAAGCGCCGCGACTGGATCAAGATGCCGGACGAAGGCATGGGCCTCGTGGTGCACGACGTGCACCGGGAGACGGAGTGGGCGTAACTCTGTCTTCCTCGTCATTGCGAGCGCAGCGAAGCAATCCAGTAACCCTCCGCGGAGACCGGCTGGATTGCTTCGCTGCGCTCGCAATGACGGAGCAAGTTGCGTCGTCTCCACCACCAATTCGCATTCCGCTTGTAGACACACTTTCGCATTCTCGCGACTCGTTTCGCCCGAGCTTTGCTCTCTTCGTTGCCCCTCTTGTTCAGAAAGGGCGCAGGGAAGGCCGGGCGCCGGCTGGCACCCGCGGTCCCGTGTGCGAACAAGACGCGCACGGGTGGACAACAGGTGAAGCCGATCGTCCGGCCTTACGGCTTATGTCGCGCTCTCCCCGGGGAGCGATGCACTATTGCCCCCGTCGCCTTGCGGATGACTGATGCGCGTGCCCGGTCGGGCAACACACATCACCGCAACACTTGACGCACAGACCCCGGGCGTCAGGACCACACGATTTTGCCTCCGCGCACATCCCCGCCCCTGTCTGCGATAGCTGGCGTGCGCTCACCACCGCGGCCCAACGAGGACGCTGTCAGCGCCGTGTCGTACCGCGCGCACCGCTGCTCACGGGGGCTTCCCGCCCTGCAGCCTGCCTCGCGCGACGACGCCGTCGCGGCCACCGCCTCCCGGCCCGCGTCTCGTGACGATCGCGAAACGCCCCTTGTGGCGGGCCGGGATGGGCAAAGCATACGGGATATCCGAATTCTTGTAAAGCGAATTTCTTGGGCTGAGGCAGCCCCTCTCAAACAAAAACGCGAAAACAACCCCATGCACAGTAGCCGGGGCTTGGCGGATCAATGACTTAGCGGGTCCGCAGGTCGTTCGCCTCGGCTCGGCCCGCTCAGCAATCGGCTGTTACAAATCGGAGAGCAGCCGAGACAGGAGAGAGGACCGCCGCCGGCTGCTCGGGGAGTGTCAACGTCCAGGGCCGAGGCGGCGGTCCTCAGGCTATAGAACTTGGGGAGTTCTAGGGCCTGAAGGCAACGATAGCGGTTGCGATGCCGCTCCACCAAGCGAAGAACAATTGCTGCGTATGGAGAATTGTTGCGCATGAGCGAAGATCGGGGTCACTTCGCTTCCTTGTTCAATTCGATCGCGACCTCGGACATCCAGGACCCCGGTGCCTCCATCAGAAAGGATTGATGATTGCTCCTGGTCTGGATCGTCACCAGCGCGGCCACTGTGTTTCCCTCTATTCGCGCCTCGATCAATCCGTCCTTGTTCGTGCCGTAGACCTTGCCGCCCTGCCGGTATTCGCTTTCGAACCAGTTACCGGAAAGCTCCGTCCCGCTCTGCTCGATGTTCGCGGACAGGACCATCTTGTACGCATCGCTGGCGCAGCGCAGATCGAGCGTCAGCGACCGTCCGGGCCTGGTGACGTTGTATGACACTTTGCAGCGGACCTTCTCGCGCGGACCGTCGGACGGCTTCATCGTGCCGATGCCCGACCATGCGCCGGCCAAACTGTCGAACACCGGCTCTGCGCATAGCGGACTGATGCCGACGAGCGCGAGGCAGGCGGCGCCAATGCCGATACGCGCCGCCGAAAACTTCAAAAGCATTCTGCCGATCCTGATCCGTAAATCTGGGCGCGTTCTAGGCTCGAACAGCCGCGGGATGTTGACGAAGATGTCTAGAAATGTTGCAAAGATTGCCTGAACGTTGCCGGGATCGGCACATCGAGTACACGCCAAGATGTACCCAGGGGAAACAAATGCCTGCTCCGTCCTCCGAACCCATCATCCCGACCGCTCCCTTGACCGCCGAGATGCGCGATGCGTTGCGCGCGATCGTGGGCGAGAAGGGTCTTATCGAGGACGAGCACGGCAAGCAGCCGTTCGTGACCGATTGGCGGGGATTGCTGGTTGGCGGTGCCGGCGCCGTCGTTCGTCCCGGGAGCACCGAGGAAGTGTCGAAGGTGGTCCGGCTCTGCCATGAGCACGGCATCGCGATCGTGCCGCAGGGGGGCAACACCGGCCTGATGGGCGGGGCGACGCCCTGGCCTGCGCACACCGGCATCGTGTTGTCGCTCGGCCGCATGAACCGCGTGCTGGAGGTCGACCCCGTCGGCTATTCGATGACGGTCGAGGCCGGCTGCGTCTTGCAGACGCTGCAGGAGACAGCAAGCCAGCACGACAGGTTCCTGCCGCTCAGTCTCGGCGCCCAGGGCTCGTGCATGATCGGCGGCAACCTCTCGACCAACGCCGGCGGCGTGCAGGTGCTGCGCTATGGCAATGCCCGCAACCTCGTGCTGGGTCTCGAGGTCGTCTTGCCGAGCGGCGAGGTCTGGGACGGATTGCGCGCGCTGAAGAAGGACAACACCGGCTACGACCTCAAGCATCTGTTCATGGGCGCCGAAGGGACGCTCGGCATCATCACCAAGGCCGTGCTCAAGCTATGGCCTGCACCGAAGGACGTCTGCACCGCATGGCTGGCGATCCGGGATCCACGCGCGGCCCTGGAGATCCTGTCCGAAGCCCATAGCGCTTCCGAAGACAATGTCGGCTCCTGCGAGCTGATGAGCCGCAGCGCGATCGACATGGTGCTCCGCCATATTCCCGGCACCCAGGATCCGCTCAAGGCGGAGACGCCATGGTATCTCCTGATGGAATGGTCGTCTGCGCGCCCACGCCGGGACGGGACCGAGGGCATGGCCGAGAAGCTTGAGCAGTTTCTCGCCGATCAGCTCGAGGCCGGCCGCGTGCTCGATGCCGCGATCGCTCAGACCGTCGGCCAATCGCGCAACATGTGGCGAATCCGGGAAGCTGTCGCCGAGGCCTCGCGGGCCGAAGGACCCGGGCTGAGCTACGACGTGTCGGTGGCGATCTCCCGGATACCGGAGTTCATCGACAAGGGCACCAGGGCCGTGCTCGACATTCTCCCGAGCATCAGGCCCTACCCGCTCGGACACATCGGCGACGGCAATCTGCATTTCTCGTTCATGGGGCCGGTGGGCATGGATCAGCAGACGCTGGCCCAATACAAGGGCGCCATCACGCGGACCGTGAACGATCTCATCACCTCGATGGGCGGCTCGATCTCGGCGGAGCACGGCATCGGCATCGACAAGCTCGACGAGCTCAGCCACTACCGATCCAAGACCGAGCTCGACATCATGCGCACCATCAAGCGCGCGCTCGATCCGCAGAACATCATGAATCCCGGCAAGGTACTGCGGCTGTGACCGATGCCGCGCCCGGCGCCAATAATTGGTCCAGCGTGGGTGGGTCGCAAAGATGTTGCGACCCGTCCACGGTCTTGTCGAGAGTGGTGTCCGCTGTCCTCAAGCCATCGAACCGCCGCGCGGATTGACGATCGTATACCCTCGCAATGAACGCGCGTGGATTCGCGTCGCGCGCCCGCCCGAGTTGGCGTCATAGGCCATCCAGACGTCACCCCCGACGTGCTGCTCCAGGACGAAAACGTGCCCTCGTCGCGCAGCAACCATTCCTGGTGCGGGTGATGTCCGCGGAAAGCGCAGCCAGTTGGACGCAAGATTCAATTCCGGCACGATACGGCCGAACACACGCAGAGCCGCGCCGCAGCCGCAGAAGGATGAAGGGCAACCGGCCGGACGGCCACCGACAACGCGAGCGCCGGAGACACCGGAGATGGTCGCCGGCGCGGCGGTGCCCCCTGCATCAGTCACTGTCAGTTGTGTCGAGCGGTAGGCTTGCAGTGAGGACCTGGAAATCAGTGAAGATCTGGACGCCAGTGAAGACCTGGAGGTCCGCTCGCCTCGCGTCTGCGAATATGAGAAGTCGCAGGGCATTGTGACATTGCATTCAGGAGCTTGATGAATGCGATAAGGCCGTGCTTCCGAGGCGACAGAACTTAGGACAACGAAGACGCACGCAGAAAATACTCGCTTGAACATTGCAGGACTCCAAATGAGAGACCCTGCCCCGGAAAGCGAGAAACCAATAACAGTTTGGCTGAAATGGGCCTAAAGAGCGGCTGAAAATGGCTGCATTGCGCGACACGAGCTGCAATCGCCGCATAGCCTACACGTAGCGACCGAGATGATTAACGCGCAGCGCACGAATGCCCGCTCAGCGCGTCAAGCTTGCGGCATGCAATCGAATCCGGTTCGCGCCAGACATGGATCCCGGATCTGCGCTCCGCTTCCCTGCACTGCCCCGGATCGCCACAAGCGGCTGCCACTCACTGCATCATCGCGGCCGCAATCTTCTCCGCCGACATCAGGACCGGGAAGTTGGTGTTGGCGCATGGCACCACCGGGAAGATCGAGGCGTCGACGACGCGCAGGCCCTGCACGCCCTTGACGCGGCCCTGATTGTCGACCACGGCCATCGGATCGTCGGCGCGGCCCATGCGGCATGAGCACGAGGCGTGCCACACGCCGATCGTCGCCTTGCGCACGAAGGCTTCCAGCGCCTCGTCGTCGTTCATCACCTGATCGAAGGTGAAGCCTTCCACCACGAAATTGTCGATCATGTAGTGACGCAGCGCCGCGGGACCGTCCATCAAGGCCGCGGCGATCGCGGTGAGAATCCTGTTCCTGGTGTTGACCACGCCGATCTTGCGGACGCGATCGGTGTAGGCGGCCGGGAACGGCTTGTCCGTCACCTTCCTGACCACTTCGCTCATCTGCACGGCCGCCATCTTGCGGAAGCCGCTCATCAGGCGATCGAGGTCGCGCCGGTCGGACAAAAGGTTGAACTCGACGATCGGCTCTGCCGAGGGATCGGGCGAGGCAAGCTTGACCTGCCCCGTCTCGGAATAGGTCTTGTTGACGAAGGTCAGGAGCGAGCCGATCTGCGCGCCGACGGCGTGCCAGGCCGATTTGCTGATGACGACGACGAACATGTCGCCTTTCGGCACATCAGGCAGCCCGGACGAGTAACGCAGGCCGAGCTGCATGTGACGCCTGGTGTGCCCGTTCATGCGCGCGCCGCGGCGGACAAAGGACGACAGCGAGATCGAGGGATGATCCATCAGGCGCTGGCCGACGCCCGGCAAGCCCATCAGCACGGGAATCCCTAAGTCCTTGAGGTGACCGACCGGACCGATACCGGCGCGCAGCAGATGCGCCGGCGAATGGATGGCGCCGCTGGAGAGAATGATCTCGCGTCCGCGGAATTCCTGCTCGCGTCCGTCAACCACCGCCTTCACGCCGACGCAGCGCGTGCCTTCGAACAGCAGCTCTCGCACTTGCGTGTTGGTGGAGATCGTGAGGTTCGTCCGCTTGCGCGTGTCGCGATCCAGATATCCCATGGCGGCGGAGACGCGCTGCTCGGCCTGGTTGGAATGCGTCACCGGGAAGAAGCCGTCGACGAACTCGCCGTTCTGGTCCGGCAGGAATTGGTGACCGGCCTGCTGGAAGGCTTGCGCGAACGCCTCCGAATGCTGCGTCCAGTGCTCCCGCGGGATGCGGCGGACCGGGATCCGGCCGTCCTTGCCGTGATACGGTCCGTCGAAGTCGAGATCGCGCTCGACCTTCTTGAAGAACGGCAGCACGTCGTTCCAGCTCCACCCCTCGGCGCCCCGCGCCTGCCATTCGTCGTAGTCGGTCGGCGCACCGCGATTGGCCATCTGCCCGTTGATCGAGGAGCCGCCGCCGAGCACGCGCGCCTGTTCGTATTTGCGCAAAGGCGGACGCGATTCATTCGGATTGTTGTGGCTGACGACCTGGGTGGTGACCTTCAGCTCGGTCCAGTGAAAGCGCGGATCGAAATAGGCCGTGCCCGGATAGCTGTCCCTGATCTCGGCCGGCTCGTTGCCGGGTGGTGTGTCCTGTCCGGCCTCGCACAGCAGGACCTTGTTGGCGCTTCTTGCGGAAAGCCGGTGGGCCAGCACGGACCCCGCCGAGCCGCCGCCCACGATGATGAAGTCGTACACGATTGGCGCTTCCTCTTGTTCTTGTTGGAGGAGATTAGCGCGTTGTTGCGTCGACGGGGAGAGATTCCAGATCACGTCGATACGCTCGCTATCAACCCGTCATCCTGAGGTGCGAGCCGCGGGACGCAACGCGTCGCGCGGGGAGCCTCGAAGGATGCACGGCCTCGATGCAGCCGGGCCGTCGTCCTTCGAGGCTCGTCCTGCGTTGCAGGACGAGCGCCTCAGGATGACGGTGATGGAGTTGTGCCTCAGCCGCGCCTACGGCCTGATCGAAAAGTTCTCCGGCGGCCCCGGCTTGCGCAGCGGCTCGGCCAGGCGCGCGAACTCGCACAAGAGCGACCGCGTCTTCCTGGGATCGATGATCTCCTCGACCCAGAATTTTTCGGCCGAGCGGAACGGCGAGCGCAGCTTATTGAGGCGCTCCTCGATCTCCTTCAGCTTGCCCGCCTTGTCTTCCGCCGCGTCGATGTCGGCGCGGTAGGCGGCTTCGATGCCGCCTTCGAGCGGCAGCGAGCCCCAATAGGCCGACGGCCAGGCGTAGCGGATCGAGAAACGGTCGGCCGGCTGATGCACGACACCCGCAACACCAAACGCGTTGCGCAGGATCACGGTACACCAGGGCACGGTGGTCTGGTTCACCGCCGCCATGGCGCGAACGCCGTGCCGGATGGTGGCCGCCTTCTCGGCATCGAGGCCGATCATGAAGCCGGGACAGTCCATGAGATAGACGATCGGCAGATGGAAGGTTTCTGCAAAGTCGACCCAGCGCACCACCTTCTGGCAGGCATCCGCCGTCCAGGAGCCGCCATAGTGAAAACTGTCGCTGGCGAGCAGCAGCACCGCCCTGCCCTCGAGTCGCGCCAGGCCGACAATGATCGGCTTGCCGAAATTCCTGGCGACCTCGAAGAACGAGCCCTTGTCGACGACGGACTCGATGATCGGGCGCATCTTGTAGACCTGCTTGCGGTTGCGCGGCACCGCATTCATCAGCGCTTCGTCGCTGCGCTCGGGATTGTCCGTACGGGGCAAGGTCGGCGGCAGCTCGTGGACCGATGACGGCAGGTAAGAGAGGAAGCGGCGCGCGCAGGCGAACGCCTCCTCCTCGGTATCGACCGCGTGATCGATTGCGCCGGCGCGAGTCTGGATATCGGCGCCGCCGAGCTCTTCCTTCGTAAGATCCTGCCCCAGCGCCTTCACCACCGGCGGGCCCGCGACAAACATCGCGGACTTTCGGGTCATGATGGAATAGTGGCTGGCGGCAAGACGCGCGGCACCTAAGCCCGCTACCGAGCCGAGGCCGAGCGCAACCACCGGCACGCGCGACAGATTTTCCGTCGTGAAGCGATACCAGCGCGTGCCGCCGATGCCACCCGGCAGGTTCGCCGCGCCCTTGGTCTCGATGGTCTTGACCGAGCCGCCGCCGCCGGAGCCCTCGATGATGCGAATGATGGGCAGACGAAAATCGTGCGCCATCTCCTCGGCCATCAGCGGCTTGGCCGAGATCGACGCATCGGCCGAGCCGCCGCGCACGGTGAAATCGTCGCCGACCACGACCACGGTGCGGCCGTCGACGCGCGCGCGGCCGAACACGCAGTTCGCCGGGGTCAGTTTCTGCAGCTCGCCGCTGGAATCGTACTCACCGATGCCGGAGACGGCACCGATCTCGTGGAAGCTGCCTTTGTCGATCAGCTTGTCGATACGCTCCCGAACAGTCAGCCGGCCCTGGTCATGCTGTCGCTTGACCTTGTCAACGCCGCCCATCTCCCGCGCGAAGGCTTCGCGCCGGGCGAGCTCGTCGAGTTCCGGCTTCCAGTTCATTCACTCCCTCCGAATTGATCGGCTTGTTATTGTTGTGCACGGCCATCGCGACCGGCTTACGCGAGATACGGTTGTTGAAGGCGTCGCCTTCCGCGCCTTCCATCAGGCTGCCGAGCGAGCGGCCGAGCGCGAGCATCAGCGGAGCGACTTCGTCATGCAGACGCTGCTCGTCGTACATCGCCGAGAGCAGGCCGATCGTGATGACCACGAAGGTCTGGTATTGCGGCGACCAGATCGGCACCGCGAGGCCGTTGATGTGCGGGCTCCACAGGCCGCAGGCCACGACATAGCCACGCTCGCGCAGCGACTGCCGGTTGGCCTCGATGCGGGGCTTGAGGATCTTTGCAGCCTCGGGGGCTTCCCGCTCCATGTCAGCGACGAAGGCATCGCCGACTTCCGGCGCCAGCGCCGCGGTGTAGGCCGCGCCCGCGGCGGTCGACGCCATCGAGATGCGGCTGCCGGTGCCCTCGTGCAGGCCGAGCGCGCTCGCCGAGCGCGCGAACAGGAGATAGACGAGATGGAAGCGATCGGGCACGACGAAGCCGACGGTGCCCGGCAGTTGCTCGGCCACTTCCTGGAGCCGTTGCCGGATCATGCTGCGCAGCTGCGCGCCCTTCATCATCGAGGCGCTCATCGCCACCGCGCTCGGGCCGATGCGATATTTCTGATCGCGCGGGAGATACACGAGCTGCCCCATGCGGGTCAGCGTGTGCGTGAGCCGCGATACCGTCGAGCGCGGCAGACCGCAACGGTTTGAAATCTCGAGATTGCCGAGCCTCGCCTCGTGGCCCTCGAAGCATCGCAACACGTCGAACGCGCGCGAGACCACCTGGATGACATCACCCTCACCGGCATCGCCAGCGAGCGCGCCTTGCCTGCTCAACCGCTCCGATCGTCGTCCCATGTTCCCTACCGTATGTTCCGCTCTGCGGAATTAAATTCCGCTTGCAGACGACGCTACCTCAGGCATTTTGCGACGACAACAAAAAGGCGATGGCATGCCAGAAATTAAGATCGTGACGGAGGTCGCGGGACGCATCTGCGCAACTCCCGTGCAAGTTGGAGGAACCGTCGCGGATGGCGATGACGTTGTGGTCGTCGAAGCGATGAAGATGGAGATACCAGTGCCATCACCGGCGAACGGCACGATCACATCGCTTCTGGTGAAGCTCGACGACGTGGTTGCCGAGGGACAGGCGATAGCGATCGTCACGAGTTGAGTGCTTTAGTTCCGCGACAATCTGTCAGCCGCATTCCTGCATGCACGGTACGGCGTTGCCATCGCTTGATCGCGGTGACATGATCTGTTGCAAACAAAACGTTGTTTCAAACAAAGAAAGAAAATCCTCGCGGCAAAGCGAGGATCATTGGAGGGAAACATGCTTCGTGGGCTGCTCGTGCTCGCGCCTGCCTTGGTGGCAGGCATTTCTTTTGCGTCTACACGCTATTCGTTCGCCGAAGACATCAAGCTTCCGGCGACATTGACCTTCACGGCTTATGACACCGGAACCGCCGGCTTCAACATCGCGGTCGGCGTCGGCAAGATGATGAAGGACAAGTACGGCACTGACGTTCGCGTGCTCCCCGCTGGCAACGACGTCGCCCGCCTCGCGCCGCTGCGCGCCAAGCGCGCGGCCTCGTCGGCGATGGGATCAGGCACCTACTTCGCGCAGGAAGGTGTGTTCGAGTTCGGCTCGAAGGAATGGGGTCCGCAGCCGCTCCAGACCCTGCTCTCGACCGTCGACTGCAATTGCGCCTCGATCGGGGTCGCCGCCGACACTGGCGTGAAGGAGCTGAAGGACCTCAAGGGCAAGCGCGTCGGCTTCGTGGTCGGCTCGCCCGCGCTGAACCAGAACTCGCTCGCAGTGCTCGCCTTCGCCGGGCTGACGCAGAAGGACGTCAAGGCGGTCGAGTTCGCCAGCTACGGCGCGATGTGGAAGGGGCTGATCAACAACGACGTCGATGCCGCCTTCGGCACCACCATCACCGGCCCCGCCAAGGAAGCCGAGACCTCGCCGCGCGGGCTGATCTGGCCGCCGCTGCCCGCCAAGGACAAGGAAGGCTGGGCGCGGATGCAGAAGGTCGGCTCATTCTTCTTCCCGCAGCTTGCGACCTGCGGCGCCGGCATTTCGCCGGAGAAGCCGGTCGAGCTCGGCAACTACCCCTACCCGATCTTCGTCGCCTATGCCTCGCAACCGGCGGACCAGGTCTATGCGATCACCAAGGCGATGATCGTCAATTACGACGCCTACAAGGACTCCGCGCCGGGCGCAGGAGGACTTGCCGCCGACCGCCAGACCAAGAACTGGGTGGTGCCCGTGCATCCCGGCGCCGTGAAGGCGTTGAAGGAAGCCGGGCAATGGAGCGATGGGCAGGAGGCGCACAACAACAAGCTGATCAAGCGCCAGGAGGTGCTGGCGGCCGCGTGGGCAGATTACGGCAAGTCCAATCCGCCGTCGGATGATAAGGCCTTCCTCGACGGCTGGATGAAGGCCCGCGCCGCGGCGCTTGCGAAGGCCGGCATGCCGAATGGGTTCGAGGAATAGTCCACGCTCGCGGGGTCGATGATGTCTTCTACTGCTACCTCTACCGGCCCCAAGGACGAGGCCAAGCGGATCGTGTTCGACGATCCGCATGGCGCCGCCGGCAACATGCAGGAGGCGGAGGTGACGCGCGTGCGCACGTTGCGCGGCGCCTGGCGCTGGGCGCTGGTCGCCGCAACCGCGGCGACGATCCTGCTCTGCATCAATCAGCAATTCTCGCTGCGCTTCTTCATCGGCTACACCCAGCTCAACACCGAGTATTTCTATCTCCTGATCGCGTTGATGCTGCCGTTCACCTTCCTGATCTTCCCGGGGACTGGACGTGCGCCGCTCGACCGGATTCCCTGGTACGACCTCGTCCTCTCCATCGCGACTTTCGCGGCATCCCTCATGCTGATGTCGAATGTGCGCAAGGCGGCGGAGGCCGGCTGGGAGTTCGGCGGCGCCCCGAACGGCGTGATCGCCGCAGGTCTCGTGATGTGGGTGATGCTGATGGAGGCGCTGCGCCGCACCGGCGGCTGGAGCCTGCTGCTGAGCGTGCTCCCTTTCACCGTCTATCCGCTGTTCGCCGAGGCCGGCTGGCTCGGGCCGTTCCGCGGCACGCAGTCGACGCTGGAGCAGGCGACAGCCTATCACGTGCTGTCGGGCGAAAGCCTGCTCGGCATTCCCATCCAGGCCTTCGCCGATACCGTGATCGGGTTCCTGGTGTTCGGCACCGCGCTGATGATGACGGGCGCGGGAAAATTCTTCATCAACCTCTCGTTCGCGCTGTGCGGCACCTTCCGCGGCGGCGCGGCCAAGGTCTGCATCTTTGCCAGCGGACTGCTCGGCATGATGTCCGGCTCGATCATCTCCAACGTGCTCACCGCCGGCACCATGACCATCCCCGTCATGAAGAAGAGCGGTTTTCGCGCCTCCTATGCCGCTGCGATCGAGGCCTGCGCCTCGACCGGCGCGGTGCTGGCGCCGCCGGTGATGGGCGCGACCGCCTTCGTGATCGCGCAATTCCTTAACGTCAGCTACGCCGACGTCGCGCTCGCCGCGATCATTCCGGCGGTGCTCTACTATGTCGGCCTGTTCATGCAGGTCGACGCTTATGCCGCGCGCCACGGGCTGAAGGGGATTCCACGCGCCGAGCTGCCGCGGATCATGGATACGATCAAGGACGGCTGGTACTACGTCTTCGTCATCGCGCTCCTGATCGTGATGCTGCTCTACTTCAAGCGCGAGAGCCACGCGCCGTTCTACGCCACCGCGCTGCTCCTGGTGCTCAACCAGCTCTTCTCGAAGGACACGCGCTGGACGTTTGCCACCATCGGCAAGTTCCTGGAGGTGAACGGACGGACCTTCGTGGAGCTGGTCGGCATCCTCGCCGGCTGCGGCCTCCTCATCGGCGCATTCTCGATGACCGGCGTGGTCTCGAGCCTTGCCAACGACCTCCTGCACATTGCCGGCGACAATGCCTTCCTGCTGCTCGGCATGTGCGCCCTCACCAGCCTCATTCTCGGCCTCGGGCTGACGACGACGGCCTGCTACATCTTCCTCGCCATCCTGGTCGCGCCCGCGCTGGAGAAGCTCGGGCTCAACCGCATGGCGGTGCACATGTTCATCTTCTACTGGGGCATGCTGTCGTCGATCACGCCGCCGGTCGCGATCGCCTCCTTCGCGGCCGCCGGCATCGCCGGCTCGCCGGCAATGAAGACGGGCTGGGAATCGATGTGGGTCGGCAGCATCATCTATTTCCTGCCGTTCTTCTTCGTGCTCAATCCGGCGCTGGTGCTGCAGGGGCCGAGCCCCTATCTCGCCGGCCTCGGCCTGATGGGCCTCGCCGCCTTCGGCACGCTGTTCATCTGCGGCGGCATCCAGGGTTACCAGCCCTTCGTCGGCGATCTGCGCGGCACAGGCAGCCTGGAATGGCCCATTCGCGTGCTGCTCGTGATCGGCGGCTTCGTGGTGGCGACCCCAGGCGGGGGCATCATGCCGCTGTCGCAGATGCAGGTGACGTTGCTGGGCCTTGCCATCCTGCTACCGACGATCTTGATCGCGCTTCTCCTGGTCCGGCGCCAGCCTGTGATGCCGGACGGGTTGCGCGTGCCTTAATTGCGTTGCACAAGTGCGGCGATGAAGCCGCACCTGCCCGCCGCCTCCGCCTGGACCCGCTCGAAACCGCCCTTGCTGCGGTTTCTGGACAATTGCCTCAGCGAATTCTCCGCCGAGACCTTGGGCCACGTCGCCGACTACATTCCCGAACTCGGCAAGGCCGACCCTGCCTATTTCGGCATCAGCCTCGCAACCCTCGATGGCCATGTCTATGAGGTCGGCGACAGCCGTGTGCCCTTCACCATCCAGTCGATGTCAAAACCCTTCGTGTTCGCGCTGGCGCTGGACCTGCTCGGCGCGAGCAAGGTCGAGAGCGCGATCGGCGTCGAGCCCTCGGGCGATCCCTTCAACTCGATCCGGCTCAATTCCGAGAACCATCCGTTCAACCCGATGGTCAATGCCGGCGCCATCGCCTGCACCGGGCTGATCTACGACAGCAAGGGCCCGGAAGCCTTCGAGCAGATCCGCCTCGCGCTCAGCCGCTTCGCCGGCCGCGACCTTGCCGTGGATGAGGCCGTTTATGCTTCCGAAAGCCAAACTGGCGACCGCAACCGGGCGATCGCGTATCTCCTGAAGACCAACGCGGTGATCTCGGACAATGTCGCCGCCGTGCTCGACGTCTATTTCCGCCAATGCGCCGTGCTGGTCACCGCGCGCGACATCGCGGTGATGGCGGCAACGCTCGCCAATCGCGGCGTTAATCCCGTGACGGGCGAGCAGGTGCTGAGCGCCTACGCGATCTCGCGCACGCTGTCGGTGATGACATCCTCGGGCATGTACGACTATGCCGGCGAATGGATCTACCGGATCGGCATTCCCGCCAAGAGCGGCGTCGGCGGCGGCATTCTGGCGGCGCTCCCCGCCCGCCTTGGCCTCGGCAGCTATTCGCCGCGCCTCGACAAGCACGGCAACAGCGTGCGCGGCATCAAGGTGTGCGAGGCGCTGTCCTCGCATTACGACCTGCACATGCTCAACCGCAGCGACGATGCACGCAACGCCGTCATCGCCGATTACGACATCGGCAGGAGCCCGTCGCGGCGCGTGCGCCGCCCGCAGGAGCGCGAGATCCTCGCCGCGCACGAGCAGGAGGTCCGGATCATCGAGCTGGTCGGCACGCTGTCGCTGTCGGCGGTCGATTACGTCTCGCGCCGGCTTGCCGGACGACCGCGTCCGCAATTCGTGATCTTCGATCTCCACCGCGTGACCTCGACCACGCGCGCCGGCGCGCGGCTCGTCGCCGAAGCGTTCGAGGAGCTTGCCGCGCTGAACGTGACCGTCGTGCTGTCGGGCGTCCGGCGTGCTTCCAAGGAGTGGAACACGTTGCGCGAATGGACCGCAGAGCTGAAGAACGTCCGCGACTTCTATTTGCTCGACACCGCGATCGAATGGGCCGAAGACCAGATCGTGTATCGCTACGGCGGCTCGATCGATTTTCACGAGACCACCGAGCTTGCCGAGCAGCCGCTGCTTGCGGGGCTGAGCGAGGAGGAGCTGACCGACCTCGCCTCGCTTTGCACGATCAGGACCTATCAGTCGGGCGTGAAGATCCTCGCAACGGGCGATCCGGCCGATGCCCTGTATTTCCTGCGCAGCGGCGCCGTGCATGTCACGCTGCCCGACGGCGTCAGGCTGGCGACGCTCACCGCCGGCATGGCGTTCGGCGAGATGGCGCTGCTGGAGCAGACCCGCTCCGCCGACGTCTTCGCCGACATGGCAGCGACGGCATGCGAGGTGCCGCTGAAGGATTTCGAGCGCTTCCGCAAGCAGCACCCGCGCGCCAGCGAATGCATCATGCGCAATTTGGCCCGGCTGCTGGCCGACCGCCTGATCGTCGCCAACGCCAAGGTGGATATTCTGACGTCGACGTGAGCGTTTGACATTCATTCAAATGAGGTCGTCATGCCCGGGCTTGTTCCGGGCATCCACGTTCTCCGTGCTGCGTGGCAAAGCGTGGATGGCCGGGACAAGCCCGGCCATGACGCTGCGGGGACTATCAGTGCCGAACATGCGCATCTTGCTCTACCGGCTCGCGGCTTCGCTCAGCCGCCGCCTGATCTTGGCGGCGCTGGCCTTGAGCACTTCGGATGGCTGCTGGCCGGTCGCGGCGCACAGGCAAGCCCAGTAGTAGATGACATCGCCGAGCTCATCGACCAGGCCAGCCTTGTCGAGCCAGTCATCGCGCAGCAGTTTCTTGATGTGATCGGCGACCTCGCCGGCTTCGCCGGCAAGGCCGAGGCCGAGGTAGGACAGCCGCTCGTTGGACGGATGCTCTTCGACTTTCGCAATGGTTGCGGCCCAGGCCGCATATTCATCAATCGTCATCGGCATTCCCCGCCGCTTGCGTCGATTCAGCCCACCACTTCGGTGACCGGCTGAAGATCGATCTCGAAGGTCTCCAGGAATTTCGAGGTCATGATGTAGAAGCCGACCGAGAGCTGCAATTCCACCAATGCGGCCGGCGTCAGCTTCGATGCGATCGCCTTGAAGGTCGCATCCGTCGGCTTGTTCAATTTCACGATCTCGTCGGTGAAGGCGAGCGCAGCACGCTGCACCTCGCTAAAACAGGTCGCGGTCTGCCAATTCTCGAGGGCCTCGTTCTGCGCGTCGGTGACGCCGACATTCTTGCCGATGCGCTTGTGCGCGACGATCTCGTACGGCGCCTCGCACAAGATGCCGGTGCGGGTGATCGCAAGCTCCCGCAGGATCGGATCGAGCTCGCCCTTGTGCCTGATCGCGCCGCCGAGACGGCAGTATTGTTCAAAGTAGCTCGGCGAATGCGCCATCATCCGGAAGATGTTGGCATGACGGTTCTTTTCGAGGATTTCGCGGGTGCGGTCAGATGCCTTGGACGGGTCGCTATACTGAATGCGGGCCATGATTTTCCTGAAGTTTTCCCTGAGCTTTTGATGCTTCTTGTCGCCATCGGCGAAAGTTCCCAAAGACTCTATTCGCGCGTAGACGCAGGAGCAACATCATCGAGTCAAATTGCCGCCGCATTGCTGATCGACCCTGACACAGTCGATATTCGCTGCGTGGGGACAAATCGCGGCGGATACTCGCAAGGGGTGTTCCGAGTAAAACAATTGGCCGTCGTGTGCGCTTGCCGCGCAACGATGAGTCACGCCCAAGTCTAGGGAGAAAACGGCATGAAGGAAGCCACCAAGGGGGCGGCCTCGGGAGCGCTCGCGCATATGCTGGCGGTGACGGCGATGCTCGTCATCGCCAGCATCTTGTTCTACGGGCGTTGAGTTAAGCGTTTTAAGAGTTTTCGTCATTCCGGGGTGGCCCTCGCACAAGCCAGGCCCAGAATACCCGTTCCAGGCTCGGTCCCGAGGACCGCCCCCGAATGACGGATCCCTCTATTCGTCTTTCCCGGTAGCCCGGATGGAGCGAAGCGCAATCCGGGACGACTGCCTCTGCGGCGAAGGACCCCGGATTACGCTTGCGCTCCATCCGGGCTACATTCGAATTTCGCTATTTGGATTTGGCGAAGAACGGCACCAACTTTCCGGCGAACGGCCTGAAGCTCCCGACAACCGAATCGCCGATGGCGAGTCCGTTGTCACCATGCGCCATCATGCGAAATCCCTCGGCGCAATCGACCAGCAGGATGTTGTAGGGCACGTGTGCCCGCGTCTCTGACGTGGCGGCGCGGCAGACCAGCGAGGTCGCGTACACCGTCCCCTTGCCGCTGGCGCGCTGCTCGCGCGGATCCGCTTCGCCACAAGCCGCGCAGAAGGCGCGATGGAAATACTGCACATGCCCGCATGAGATGCAGGTCTGGTAGGTGATGGCCTCTTCGCCCTTGGTCCAGTCTGCGATTCGTTCACTCATCGGACCCGCTCCAGGAACATGCTGACATGGGACGACAGCACGCCGCCGTCGCCGTGTAACAGCGCAATGGACGCATCCCGCACCTGTCGGCTAGCCGCCCGTCCCGTCATCTGCAGATGCGCCTCGACCAGATGCGCCATGGCGCCGCCAACACCGCAATGGCCATAGCTGAGCAGGCCACCATGGGTGTTCAGCGGCATTGCGCCGTCTCGGCCAAAATGACCGGCGCGGACGCGGGCGGCCGCCTCGCCGCGGCCGGCAAGGCCGAGATCTTCCAGCAGCATGGCCAGCGTGATGGTGAAACTGTCGTATATCGCGGCGTAGCGCACGTCGGAGATCGCAAGGCCTGTGGCTTCCTTTGCACGGGCGATGGATATCTCGGCGCCGAGCTCGCTGAGGGCGGGCGCAGCGGTGACATGCTGGTGGGTGTGTGCCTGGGCGCAGCCGCGGATGCGGACGCCGGCCTCGCCGGTTCGCTCGCGGCTGATGACGAAAGCCGCGCCGCCGTCGGACACCGGGCAGCAGTCGAGCAGTTTCAAGGGCATCGCCACCGGCTTCGAGGCCATGACGTCGGCGACCGTGATGGGATCGTGGAATTGCGCGCCGGGATGGGTGCAGGCGTGGGCGCGCATCAGCACGGCGAATTCGGCGAGGTCTTCTTCGCTCACGCCGTATTCGTGCATGTATCTGTTCGCGACGAGGCCGTAGTAGGCCGGGATGGTCGGGCCCAGCGGCACCTCGTAGTCGGGATGGCCGACCTGCGCCAAGGCTTGGATCGAGGCATCGCGGCTCTGCCCGGTGAGGCGGTTCTCGCCGGCAACGACTAGGACGTTGCGCGCGACACCGGCTTCGACGAGATGATGCGCGAGCATCGTCATCGCCAGCCCCGTGGCGCCGCCGACCTGCACAGCATGGGCGTAAGACGGGCGAATGCCAAAATGCTCGGCGAAGACGGTGGCGAGCATGATGTGCGGGGATACGGTGGAGTATCCGCAGAGAACGCCGTCGATCTCGCTCCGCTTGATTCCGGCGTCGTCGAGCGCGGCTTGCGCGGCCTCGCTCATCAGGTCGAGCGAGGACGAACCCTCGTGCTTGCCGAAAGGCGTAAGGCCGACGCCGGTGATGAAGCTCATGGTGTTGCCTTACTGGCCGTCATTCCGGGGGCGAGCCCGGAATCCATACTCCCGATGGTGGTTATGGATTCCGGGCTCGCGACTTCGTCGCGCCCCGGAATGACGGATGAGAGAGTTTGCGCCATACCTTCGTCCCTACTCCAGCGCCTCACGCGTGACGCCGTCGCGGATCATGGCGGCGATCTCGTCGGCGGAATATCCGATCTCGCGCAAAATCTCCGCGCCGTGCTCGTTGAGCCGCGGCGCCAGGCGCACCGGCTCGGCCTCGGTCTCGGACCAAGCCGCGGTCACCTTCATGCTTCGGATTGGACCTTCGGTCGGATGAGTCACCACCGGAAAAAATCCGGTCGCTTCCAGATGCTCATCGTGCAGGATCGACGCGAGATCGTGCATCGGCATCACCGGCACGTCGGCCTTGGTGAGCAGCTCGATCCATTCCGCTGTCGTGCGCGTCTCGAAGATGCGCGCGAGCTCGGCGTAGACCAGGTCGATATTGGCGGCGCGGCCGGCGAAGGTCGAGAATTTGGGATCTGCGCGCAGATCGTCGCGCCCCGTCGCCTTGAAGAAGTTCTGCCATTGCTTGTCGTTATAGACGATGACGCTGAGATAGCCGTCCGAGGTCTTGTACGGCCTGCGGTCGCGCGAGAGGTGGCGGGCATAGCCGCCCTTGTCGAGCGGCGGCTCATAGGTGAGCCCGCCCATGTGGTCGCCCATGACGAAGCCGGCCATGGTCTCGAACATCGGGATGTCCAGACGCTGGCCGCGGCCGGTGCGGTCGCGGTGCACGAGGCTGGCGCAGATCGCGCCGACTGCGGTGAGACCGACGATGCGGTCGACCAGCGCGTTCGGCACATAGCGCGGCACGCCGTCGCCGGTCTGCGCCATCAGCGCGGGCAGCGCGGTCGCGCCCTGGATCAGATCGTCATAGGCGGGTTTTGCAGCATAGGGCCCGTCCTGGCCGAAGCCGAACACGCCGGCATAGACGAGGCGCGGGTTGATGGCGGAGACGACATCGTAGCCGAGCTGAAGCCGCGCCATCGCCTGCGGACGGACGTTGTAGACCAGAACGTCGGCGTCCTTCAGCAGCCGCAGCACGGCTTCGCGCCCTAAGGGCTTCTTCAGATCGAGGCAGATCGAGCGCTTGCTGCGGTTGGTGTTGAGGAACACCGGGCCCATGCCGGCATGACGCATCGGGCCAATCAAGCGGGTGACGTCGCCGTCCAGCGACTCCACCTTGATGACGTCGGCACCGTAATCGCCGAGCATCTGGGTCGCATAAGGCCCCATCAGCACGGTGGTCATGTCGATGACCTTGATGCCCTCTAGCGGCCCCATCGTTCGCTCCCGATTGCGCGGGGCTCAAATGCCCTCGCGATTTCGATCCAGCTAACGGCAGTGCCGCCGCTCGCGCAAGGGCGGGCGGCGTATGGCGGCATGCGCCGCGCGGCGATATCGGCCGCTATTTCTTCTGGCGGGATTCGCGGATCTTGATGAGACGGTCGAGCTCGTCGTTCTGCTGGTTGATGCGGTCGGCGATGCGCGACTCGTTCTGCTCGCCCGAGGCGGCAGCAGCCTGCTCGATGAGCTGGCGGATATTGTCCTCGAGGATCGCGATGCGATCGTTGAGTGCGTCCATTGAGAGAGAGTTTTCGTAATTAGTGCTCATGATGCTTTTCCGCCAATCAATCAGGAGCCGGTAGGGTGGGCAAAGCAAAGCGTGCCCACCATGATCTAGCGCAAGGAAGGTGGTGGGCACGGCGCTTTCGCGCCTTTGCTCACCCTACGAGAGCTTACTTCAACGGCTCCAGCACGGAAACGTAATTGGCGACCGCCGCGCCGCCCATGTTGAAGATGCCGCCGAGTTTTGCGTTCTTGAGCTGCATGCCCTCGGGCGCCTGCCCTGCGAGCTGCATCGCGGTCATCACATGCATGGACACGCCGGTGGCGCCGATCGGATGGCCCTTCGCCTTCAGACCGCCGGACGGATTGACGGGCAGCTTGCCGTCCTTGAGGGTCCAGCCTTCCTTGATGGCGCGGGCACCCTGCCCCTTCGGCGTCAGGCCCATCGCTTCGTACTCGATCAGCTCGGCGACGGTGAAGCAGTCATGGGTCTCGACGAAGGAGAGATCGGACAGCGTGACACCCGCCTTTTCCAGCGCGCGCTGCCAGGCGACCGTGCAGCCCTCGAACTGGAGGATGTCGCGCTTGCTCATCGGCAGGAAGTCCTGGGCATGCGCGGTGGCGCGGAAGCCGATCGACTTGGTCATGCCCTTGGCGGTCTCGGCATCGGCCAGCACCAGCGCCGCGGCACCATCGGAGACCAGCGAGCAATCGGTGCGCTTCAGCGGTCCGGCGACGTAAGGATTCTTCTCGCTCTCGGCGCGGCAGAAGTCGAAGCCAAAATCCTTGCGCATCTGGGCGAAGGGATTGGCGACGCCATTCTTGTGGTTCTTGGCCGCGATCAGAGCCAGCGCATCGGACTGGTCACCGTATTTCTGGAAGTAGGAGCTGGCGATCTTGCCGAACACGCCGGCAAAGCCGCCGACCGTGTCGCCGTCTTCGGGCAGGTAGGACGCCTTGAGCAGGTTCTTGCCGATCTCGGCGCTCGGGGTGCGCGTCATCTGCTCGACGCCGACGACCAGGACGATCTTGGCGGCCCCTGCGGCAATCGCGCGCAGGCCCTGGTGCACCGCGGCCGAGCCGGTGGCGCAGGCGTTCTCGACGCGGGTCGCCGGCTTGAAGCGCAGCTTGGGGTCGGCCTGGAGCACCAGCGAGGCGGTAAAATCCTGCGGCGAGAAGCCGGCGTTGAAATGGCCGAGCACGATCTCGTCGACGTCGCTAGCTGAGATGCCGGCATCCGCCAGCGCCTCATTGGCGACGCGGGTGACGAGGCTTTCGACGGTTTCGGTGTCGAACTTGCCGAACGGCGTATGCGCCCATCCGACGATGCTGGCGGTCATGGTCTTTTCTCCCTGAAGGTCTCTTCCTGAGCTAAGTCTTAGCCCAGGGACGGCAAGACTTCACGCGGCTTTCAGGGCCTTGAGGGTGCGCTGGCAGATGGCAGTTATGCCGGCCCAGTTCCCGGCCCGGATCTCCGCCGTCGGGCACAGCCAGGACCCGCCGACCGCGACCACGTTGGGCTCGGCCAGCCAGGTCGCCGCGTTGGCTTCACCGACCCCGCCGGTCGGACAGAACCGCACGTTCGGGAACGGGCCGCCGAGCGCCCGCAGTCCCTTGATGCCGCCGGCCTGCTCGGCCGGGAAGAACTTTGCAACGTCGAAGCCGTAGGACAGCGCCATCATCAGCTCGGAGGCCGTGGCAATGCCCGGCGCGAACGGCAAGGAGCTGTCGGTTGCGGCCTTGAGGAGATCGAGGGTCAGGCCCGGGCTGATGCCGAACGCAACGCCGAGCTTCTCGACACGGGTGAAGTCGGCCGGATTGAGAATCGTGCCGATGCCGACGACCGCCTCGGGGACCTCGGCCATCACCGCCCTCGCGGCCTCGATTGCAACGGGGGTGCGCAGGGTCACCTCCAGCGTGCGGACGCCGCCGGCGACCAGCGCACGCGCCAGCGGCACGGCATCCTGGATGCGCTCGATGGAGAGGACGGGAATGACGGTCGCTGCCTTTAACAGCGCGGCGAGGTGATTCTGTTGGGCGGTCGTGGTCATCGTTGCAGTCGCTTCTCTACTTGGTCGCCTGGCGAGAGGCCGCCGGCCGGTGCCGCTTCTTCGGCGGCATGGCATAGCCCGGAATGATGGCGCCGGGATAGCAGATCACGATGCTGGCGAGGCGGTGCCCGGCCTGGGCGGCCTCGACCGGCTCGGCGCCGGCGAGACGGGCGGCGATATAGGCCGCCGCGAAGCTGTCGCCGGCGGCGGTGGTGTCGACTACCGGCTTGGTCATGGGCTCGGCGCGGACCTCGCTGGTCCCGCCGGGAAAGCGCAAGAGGCTCACCGGCTCCGACAGCCGGAACACCAGCTCGGGGCTCGGGATGCGCGCCATCAGTTGCTCCTGGCTCTCGCCGGGATAGAGCGCGAGCAGGTCCTCGGTCGAGGTCAGCACGATGTCGGCGGCCGCGAAGGCCGCGGCAAACACCTCACGGGCGACGTCGCGATCCGGCCAGCCGCGCGCGCGAAAATTGGTGTCGAACACGAAGCGGGTGCCGAGCAGGCGCGCGCGCTTGATCGCCGCGAACAGGCGCTCGCGTCCGGGTGCGTCGTAGATCGACAGCGTGATGGCGGAGAGATAGACGATGTCGTAGCTCATCAGCGAGTTGAGCAGTTCATCCGTCTCCGGTAGGCTCATCAGTTGGCGCGCCGCCGCGCTGTCGCGCCAATGGAAGAACTGGCGCTCGCCCTTGGCGTCCAGCTGGATCATGTAGAGGCCGGGCAGCTTGCCGGCCAGCCGCACGACGCGCCGCGTACCGACACCCTCCCCATTCCAGGCCGCGATCATCTCATCGCTCAGGGCGTCATCGCCGAGTGCGGTGAGATAGTCGACCTTGACCTCGAGCCGCGCCAGGTAGACGGCGGTGTTGAGGGTATCGCCGCCGAAACCGCGCGAGTACAGGCCGCCCCCCTGCCCGGCAGACGCGCCTCCTTGCGCCTGCCGGAGCTCGACCATGCATTCGCCAATGCAAGCAACGCTCGCCATCACTTGGCCCGCTCAGTCAGAGGTCAGGCGACGAAATTGCCGCCGAGCTCGTCCTCGATGTGAATGCGGATGATATCGTCGAAAGTCTTCTCGGCGGTGGTGAAGCCGAGCTCGCGCGAGCGCTTCGCATCGAAATTGCGCGGCCAGCCGCCGACAATGCCGACGATGAAGGGATCCGGCTCCCGCTTGATGCGGGCGGCGACCTTTTCACCGGCAACGCGCTTCAACGCGGCGATCTGCTCGCCGACGGTGGCGGACAGGCCGGGCATGGTCAGGTTGCGGCGCGGGCCGACGGTGGCGAGATCCATGGTGCCGGCGTGGAGCAGGAAGCCAACGGCAGAGCGCGGCGTGGCGTGCCAGTGGCGGACGTCCTCGGACACGGGCAGGATCGCTTCCTTGCCGGCGAGCGGCTCACGCAGGATGTTGGAGAAGAAGCCCGATGCCGCCTTGTTGGGCAGGCCCGGCCGGATGCAGATGGTCGGCAGGCGGATGCCGATGCCGTCGAGGAAGCCGCGGCGCGAATAGTCGGCGAGCAGCAGTTCGCCGATCGCCTTCTGGGCGCCGTAGCTGAGCAGCGGCGTATGGAAGAACTCGTCGCCGATCGCATCGGGAAACGGCGCGCCGAACACCGCGATCGAGGACGTGAAGACGACGCGCGGCTTGTAGCCGCCGCCAACAAGCCTGATCGCATCGAGCAGCATCCGCGTGCCGTCGAGATTGATGCGGTAGCCCTTGTCGAAATCGAGCTCGGCCTCGCCCGAGACGATGGCGGCGAGATGGAAGATCACGTCGGGACGGCCGGCGATCAGCTTCTCGGCCGCGCCCGGCACGGCGAAATCGCCCGACACGGTCTCGACGGGAAAACCGGCCTTCGCCGGCTTCTTCGGCTCGACCACGTCGTGCATCGTGAGCTTGGTGATGTCGCTCTTGCCGAGCCGGCCGTCGCGCAGCAGCCGTTCACAGAGTTTGCGGCCGACCATGCCGGCGGCGCCGAGAACCAGAATGTGCAAGAGCTTAACTCCTTATTGGCTTATTGGCCGGAGCGCGCCGCTCCTGACGCGCTCTCGGCAAGCCCCGCGATCATTCCTTCACGGCGCCGGTCATCGCCGACACATAATGCTCCACGAAGAAGGCGTAAAGGATCACGAGCGGCAGTGAGCCGGCCAGAGCGCCCGCCATCAGCGAACCCCAGCGGTAGATGTCGCCGTCCACGAACTCGTTGACGATCGCGACCGGCACCGTCTTGTTGCTGGTCGACTGCAGGAACGTCAGCGCGTAGATGAACTCGTTCCAGCACAGGGTGAAGCAGAAGATGAAGGCCGAGATCAGGCCGGGGATTGCGAGCGGCAGCACGATCTTGATCAGGATCTGCCAGCGGCTCGCCCCGTCGATCAGCGCGCATTCCTCGAGCTCGAACGGGATGGTCTTGAAATAGCCCATCAGCAGCCAGGTCGAGAACGGGATCAGGATGGTCGGATAGGTCAGGATCAGCGCCAGCGGCGAGTCGAACAGACCGTACTGGAAAACGACCGTGGCGAGCGGAATGAACAGGATCGACGGCGGCACGAGATAGGCGAGGAAGATCAGCCCGCCGACGAGATTGGCCCCCTTGTAACGCAAGCGCACAATGGCGTAGGCCGCGAGCACCGATGCGATGATCGAGAGCACGGTGGCGCAGATCGCCACATACATCGTGTTCCAGAGCCAGTGCGGGTAGTAGCTCTCGAATAGCAGCTTGTGGAAGTGCTTGAACGTCGGACTCCAGGTCCAGAACGGACTGTAGGTCTCCATGTCGAGCAACTGCTCGTCCGGCTTCACCGAGGTCAGCGCCATCCAATAGAACGGAAACAGCAGGATCACGACGATGATCGTGAGCGGCAGATACAGCGTCACGATCCGCCGCGGCACCGACTGCAGATAGCTCATGCCCTCGCTGTGATCGGCCGTCGGCGCCGAGCCCGACAGCACATTCTTGAGATCGATGGATCTGGTGGGCAGGTCAGTCATTGCTCTCTCCCTGCTGCCACTTGCGGCGCTGCAGGCCGAACCAGGAGATCATGATGGCCGCGAGCAAGAAGGGAATCATCGCGCTGGAGATTGCGGCGCCTTCGCCCAGCTGCCCCGCGATGATCGCGCGCTGATACGACAGGGTCGCCATCAGATGAGTGGCGTTGACCGGACCGCCGCGGGTCATCGCCCAGATCAACTGGAAGTCGGTGAAGGTGAACAGCACCGAGAAGGTCATGACGACCGCGATAATCGGGGTGAGAAGCGGATAGGTGATGTAGCGAAATCGCTGCCAGCTGGAGGCGCCGTCGAGGGTCGCGGCTTCATAGAGCGACGGGGACACGGTCTGTAGCCCCGCGAGCAGTGTGATCGCGACGAAAGGCACGCCGCGCCAGATATTGGCGAAGATCACGCAGATCCTGGCCCAGGTCGTGTCGCCGAGGAAGTTGATGTTCTGGCTGATCAGGCCGAGATGCTTCAGCGACCAGGAGATGATCGAGAACTGGGAATCGAAGATCCACCAGAAGGCCAGCGCCGACAGCACTGTCGGTACGATGAATGGGATCAGGACCATCGCACGCAGCATCGCTTTGAACGGCATGTTCTCGTTCAGGAGCAGCGCGAGATAGAGGCCGATGCCGAATTTGAAGGCGCTGGCGAGCAACGTGTAAAGCAACGTGTTGAACACCGAGAGCCAGAAGATCGCATCGTCCCAGAGCCACTCGTAGTTCTCGGTTGCGACATAATGACCGACGCGCCCGATACGCGTGTCTGTGAACGACAACCAGATCCCGAGGCCCAGCGGATAGGCCAGGAAGAAGATCAGGAACGCCATGGCCGGAAGCATGAACCAGAAGCCGAGCCAGTTGCGATTGTGCCTGAGTTGTTCCCAGGCGGTCGCCTCGCGGAATTGAGGTTTGGTTCGGGGGGCAATTGCGATATCAGCCATACCCGATGTCCCTGATCGGAGTGTAGATGAGCGGGCGGCCGAAACCGCCCGCTTCGTGACCTTAGCGATAAATGCGCTTTAATTGCCGCTCGGCTTCCGCGACGGCGCCCTTGGCGTCCTTCGCACCGGTGCAGTAATTGGCGAACATGTCGACCACGATGAAGTCGGCGATCGCGGTCGCAGCTTTCTCGCCGGGCGTGCCGATGCCGGATGCAGGCAGAGCGCGCTTGGAGGCTTGGGCAAACACCGCATTCTTGGGGTCCGCAGTCCACACCGGAGCACTGTCGTAGGCGTTCAGTGTGTGGGTGAGATAGCCCCGCGCGCCGGACAGCCACTTCTCGAAATTCTCCTTCTCCAGCATGAAGGCGGTGAAGGCCTTCGCCGCGTTCGGATATTTCGTGAAGTTGAACGCCAGGATCGGAACCGTGAGCTGCAGCTCGGTCGGCTTGCCGATCGGACCGACAGGCCACAAGGCGTGATAGGTATCCTCAGCCAGATCCTTTTTGGACGCGTCGTCCTTCGCCGCGACGTAGATCGAGATGCCGTTGGAGGTGCAGTAAAGCTCGCCCGCCAGGAACGCCTTGTTGTTGGAGGAATCGTTCCAGGATGCAACACCGGGGATGAAGGCATCCGATAGGGCCTTGCAGTATTCCAGCGCCTTCACCGTCTCCGGCGAGTTGATGCTGACCTGATCCTTCTCATTGACGGTCCAAGCATTGTGGCCCCAGAGAATCCAGTGCAGCCAGGCATTGGCATCGCCGCTGGCATGTCCCAGCGCGAAGCCTGCCGGCGTGTTGTTCGCCTTCAGCGCCTTGCACATTTCGAGGAAGCCCGGAAAGTCCTTCGGGAACTCCTTGAAACCTGCCTTGTCCGTCGCTGATTTCCGGTAGGTCATGTAACCGCCGATCGTGGCAACGGGGATACCGAGCCAGTCGTTGCCCTGCTTGCAAGTCTTGGCTGCCGCGTCGGTCCATCCACCATATTTGTTGCCGAGATAGTCCGCGACGTCGTTCATTTTCAGGACCTTGGTCGGGAACAGCTGCGGCAGCGTGTGGAGCCCCCACGCCATGTCGAGCCCGGAGCCGGTATTGGCGGCCACGGATGCCTTCGGCTGCACATCCTCGAAGGACTCGCTGAACACATTCATTTCCGTGCCTGTCGCGGCCTTGAACGCCGCTACGGTCGCGTTGAACGCATCGTCCTCCGCCGGAACGAAGCGCTTCCAGCGCATGACGGTCAGCTTCGCGCCGGGCTCGGCTTTCCACGGCGCGTCCGCCGCCCAGGCTTTCGCAAACTCGAACAGCGCGGGCCCAGTCAGCGCGCCGGTCGCAGCCAACGCCGTTCCGCCCTGTAGCAATGCCCGGCGGGTAAAGTCTTGCATATCGTCCTCCCTCTGATGATTTTTGGTTTGTTAAATTTTGGCTTATGCGTTCATTCGCTTGCCCGTCGCATCGTCGAACAGATGTACCAGCGACGGTTCGGGCTTCAGCCGCACCTTGTCGCCCGGATTGAACTGGTGACGCTCGCGGAAGACGGCGACGACCTGCTCGCCGCCAAGCTTTGCGAACACCTGCGTCTCCGAGCCGGTCGGCTCGACCACGATGATCTCGGCCTCGGCACCGTCGTCGGCAATGGTGAAATGTTCGGGCCGGACGCCATAGACGGCCGGACGGCCGTCGGACGCCGCCGGAGCGGTCTTGAGCGGCAGCTTGACACCGTTCGGCCCCTCGAAGGTGGCAACGCCGTTGACCCGAACATGGCCCTTGAGGAAGTTCATCGCGGGCGAGCCGATGAAGCCGGCGACGAACTGGTTGTCGGGCTTGTCGTAGAGCTCGAGCGGCGTACCCATCTGCTCGACGATGCCGTCATGCATGACGACGATCTTGTCGGCCATGGTCATGGCCTCGATCTGGTCGTGGGTGACGTAGACGGTCGTCGTCTTCAGCCGCTGGTGCAGCTCCTTGATCTCGGTGCGCATGGCGACGCGCAATTTGGCATCCAGGTTCGACAAGGGCTCGTCGAACAGGAAGACCTGCGGATCGCGCACGATGGCGCGGCCCATGGCGACGCGCTGGCGCTGGCCGCCGGACAGCTGGCGCGGATAGCGGTCGAGCAGCGGCGACAGCGCGAGGATCTCGGCGGCGCGCTTGACGCGCTTGTTGATCTCGTCGGAGCCGGCATTCCGCAGCTTCAGCGAGAAGCCCATGTTGTCGGCCACCGTCATGTGCGGATAGAGCGCGTAGTTCTGGAACACCATTGCAATGTCCCGCTCCTTGGGCTGGACATTGTTGACGACGCGGTCGCCGATCGAGATCGTGCCGGAGGTGATGTTCTCGAGGCCTGCGAGCATGCGCAGAAGCGTCGACTTGCCGCAGCCGGAGGGGCCAACCAGGACGACGAACTGGCCGTCCTCGATCGGAATCGTCACGCCGTGCAGGACTTCAAAATTGCCGAACGATTTCCGCACGTCGCGGATTTGCACAGACGACATCTAGCTCCCTCCTCGAAAGTCCACGACGCCTCTTAAGCGCCGCGACCGTCTTGTTCTTCAGACTTCACCGAACGAAGCCCGATCTTAGCGGGCGACATTGTCGGCAGTTTGTGCGGTTTTGGCAATTTGTCTTTGGTTAGTCGCTGCTGGTAGCGCTGTCAACGTTCCTTTGTTTGCGGGGCTGACTGTGTTAAGAGCAGCAAATGGGTCGAAAACGCACCAAGTCAGGCAAAATCCGGCTGGCCGAAGTGGCCGAGCTCGCCGGCGTCAGCCCGATTACCGCGTCCCGCTTCTTCCGCAATCCGGAGGCCCTGTCGGTCGCCAAGCGGACGCGGGTCGAGAGCGCCGCCAAGGAGCTCGGCTATGTGCCCAACCTTGCCGCACGCGCATTGGCCTCGCAACGCACCGAAGTCATCGGTGTATTGATCCCCTCTCTCACCAATAACGTGTTCTCGGACGTGCTGCGCGGCATCTATGACGCGTCCGAAGGCAGCCGTTACTCGATCCAGTTGTCCAACACGCGCTACAGCATTCTCCAGGAAGAGAAGTTGCTGCGCCTGTTCCTGGCACAGAGACCGACCGGGCTGATCGTCACCGGCATCGACCAGACCGCGGAGTCCCGCGCGATGCTCGAAGCCGCGGACTGCCCGATTGTGCAGATCATGGAGATCGGCCCCGATCCGGTCGACATGATGATCGGCTTTTCGCACTATGATGCAGCCCGCGCCGCGATCTCGCACCTGTTCGAACAAGGCCACCGCAAGATCGGCTTCGTCGGCGCACGCATGGATCCCAGGGTGCAGCGGCGGCTGGACGGATATGTCTCGGCGATGAAGGACGCCGCATTGTTCGATCAGCGCCTCGTCGTCACGACGGCCACCCCGACTTCGGTGACGCTTGGCGGCGCGCTGTTCACCGATCTCCTGGCGCGGGAGCCCGACATCGACGCGGTGTTCTGCGCCAATGACGACCTCGCGCTCGGCGTGCTGTTCGAATGCCGGCGCCGGGAGATCGCAGTCCCCGGGCAGATCGCGATCGTCGGCTTCAACGATCTCGAATTCATGGCCTCCGCCGTCCCCACCCTCACCAGCGTCCGCACCAACCGCTACGAGATGGGGAAGACGGCCGCCACCATGCTGATCAACGCCATTGAAGGGCGGCGCCCGGAGCAGCCGGTGCTCGATCTCGGTTTCAAGGTGATCGAGCGGCAAAGCTCGTCGGCACGACGTTCGGACAGCAGGCCGCCCGTTTCCGGCGCGGCGGCGGCGAACAAAATGATAGCGTTACCAAGTAGCCACGACTAGTATCGGACTCGTGAGGAAACGACCCGCCAGCGGGAAGGCAGATCGCTCGCGCCGTTGGGCATCGCACATGCCGACACCATGAGACGGACGCCAGTGCGTTTGCATTGCAGGAGAAACCAATGACAAAGAAACCAACCAATGGGCATGCCGCCGGCAGCAACGGTACCCGCCGCCATCTTCGCTCGCAGGAATGGTTCAACAACCCGCACAATCCGGGCATGACCGCGCTCTATATGGAGCGCTACCTCAACTACGGCCTCACCCGCGCCGAGCTGCAATCCGGCAAGCCGATCATCGGCATCGCCCAGACCGGCAACGACCTCTCCCCCTGCAACCGCCATCATATCGAGCTCGCGCACCGCGTCCGCGAAGGCATCCGCGAGGCCGGCGGCATCGCGATGGAATTCCCGACCCATCCGATCCAGGAGACCGGCAAGCGGCCGACCGCTGCGCTCGACCGCAACCTCGCTTATCTCGGCCTGGTCGAGATCCTCTACGGCTATCCGCTCGACGGCGTGGTGCTCACCACCGGTTGCGACAAGACCACGCCGGCCTGCATGATGGCGGCGGCCACGGTGAACCTGCCCGCAATCGTGCTGTCGGGCGGCCCGATGCTCAACGGCTGGCACGCCGGCGAGCGCACCGGCTCCGGTACCATCGTCTGGAAGTCGCGGGAGCGACTCGCGGCCGGCGAGATCAATTATGAGGAGTTCATGGAGATCGTGGCCTCCTCGGCGCCCTCGGTCGGTCATTGCAACACCATGGGCACAGCCTCGACCATGAACGGGCTGGCCGAAGCGCTCGGCTTCTCGCTGCCGGGCTGCGCGGCGATCCCGGCCCCCTATCGCGAGCGCGGCCAGATCGCCTATGAGACCGGAAAACGCATCGTCGAGATGGTCTGGGAAGATCTCAAGCCCTCGGACATCCTGACCCGCAAGGCGTTCGAGAACTGCATCGTCATCAATTCGGCGATCGGCGGTTCGACCAACGCACCGATCCACATCAACGCGCTGGCCCGCCACATCGGCGTCGAGCTGTCGATCGAGGACTGGCAGAAGGTCGGCCACGACGTGCCGCTCTTGGTCAACATGCAGCCGGCCGGCTTCTATCTCGGCGAGGAATTCCACCGCGCCGGCGGCGTGCCGGCGGTGGTGCGCGAGCTGACGAAGCACAAGCGCATCCATGAGGATGCGATCACGGTCAACGGCCGCGGCATCGGCGAGAACTGCAAGAACGCACCGGAGCCCGACAACGACGTGAT
Source organism: Bradyrhizobium sp. USDA 4354 (assembly GCF_054060315.1). Lineage (NCBI taxonomy): Bacteria > Pseudomonadati > Pseudomonadota > Alphaproteobacteria > Hyphomicrobiales > Nitrobacteraceae > Bradyrhizobium > Bradyrhizobium sp. USDA 4354. The sequence continues at coordinate 6,205,302 of NZ_JBSSDC010000001.1, forward strand.
CTGGGCCTACGACAAGCCGCTGGTGAAGGATGCCGGCTTCCTGGTGCTGAAGGGCAATCTGTTCGATTCCGCGATCATGAAGACCTCAGTGATCTCCAAGGAGTTTCGCGATCGCTATCTCAGCAACCCGAAGGATCCGAACGCGTTCGAAGGCCGCGCCATCGTGTTCGAGGGACCGGAGGATTATCACGAGCGGATCGACGATGCCTCGCTCGACATCGACGAGCGCTGCGTGCTGTTCATCCGCGGCACCGGCCCGATCGGCTATCCCGGCGGCGCCGAGGTCGTGAACATGCAGCCGCCGGCCGCCTTGATCAAACGCGGCATCCTCTCCCTGCCCTGCATCGGCGACGGCCGCCAGTCCGGGACCTCGGGATCGCCCTCGATCCTGAACGCCTCGCCGGAAGCCGCCGCCAACGGGGGCCTCGCGATCCTGAGGACCGGCGACAAGGTGCGCATCGACCTCAACAAGGGCAGCGCCAACATCCTGATCTCGGACGAGGAGCTGAAGAAGCGCCACGCCGAGCTCAAGGCGAATGGCGGCTTCAAGCATCCGCCGAACCAGACGCCGTGGCAGGAGATCTACCGCAACACCGTCGGCCAGCAGTCGACCGGCGCCTGCATGGAGCTCGCCACAAGGTATCAGAACGTCGCCGGCACCTTCGGTGTGGCGCGGGATAATCACTAGCAGCCACACCGTCATTGCGAGCGAAGCGAAGCAATCCAGTCTGCCTCCGCGGAGAGACCCTGGATTGCTTCGTCGCAAGAGCTCCTCGCAATGACGTGGGGTTGGCATTCGAATGAATACAAGGGAGAAGAACATGGCAGACCGCCTCAAGGGCAAACGCGCCGTCGTCACGGCTGCAGCAGCAGGCATCGGGCGCGCTTGCGCCACCGCATTCGCGCGTGAAGGCGCAACCGTCATCGCCACCGACATCAACGAGGCCGGCATCGCGGGCCTGACCAAGGAAGGCATCGCCGAGGTCGCCAAGCTCGACGTCCGCAACACCGCCGACGTCAACGCCTTTGCCAAGCGCGTCGGCAAGATCGACATCCTGCTCAACGCGGCCGGCTTCGTGCACCATGGCACCATCCTGGAATGCTCGGAGGAGGATTTCGATTTCTCGTTCGACCTCAACGTCAAATCGATGCACCGGACCATCAAGGCCTTCCTGCCCGACATGATCGCGGGCGGCGGCGGCAGCATCGTCAACATCTCGTCCTGCGCGGCCTTGAGGCCGCCGGCGAACCGCTACGTCTACAGCTCGTCGAAGGCGGCAGTGTCACTGCTGTCCCGCGCGGTCGCACTCGACTTCATCACCAAGGGCATCCGCTGCAACTCGATCTGTCCCGGCACAGTCGAGACGCCCTCGATGCTCGACCGCGCCGCCGCGCAGGGACCGCAAGGCAAGGAGATGTTCATCTCCCGCCAGAAGATGGGCCGGCTCGGCACCGCCGAGGAGATCGCGGCGATGGCGGTCTATCTCGGCAGCAACGAGAGCGCCTTCACCACCGGCGTCGACCTCGTCGTCGACGGCGGCTACATGCTCTGATCTCTTAACCTCTCCCCGCCCTTCTGCGGGGAGAGGTCGGATTGCTGTGGCGCGCAATTGCGCGCCTGAGCAATCCGGGTGAGGGGCGAGGCACAACATCTCCTCACGCGCATGTGGAGACACCCCTCACCCCACCCTCTCCCCGCGAAGAGCGGGGCGAGGGAGCAAACCGCCGCTGCCGCCGAATTTGGGAGAAAGGAACAAATTGGTGAACAAGATCGATCTCAACGGCCGCGTCACTGTGGTCACCGGCGGCGCGCAAGGCTTTGGCCGTGCCATCACCGAGCGCTTTGTCGCCTCTGGCGCGAAGGTCGCGATCTGGGATTTCGATGCCGCGCTCGCCGAGAAGACGGCAAAGGAGATCGGCGGCGAGACCAAGGTCTTCAAGGTCGACGTCACCGACACCGCCGCCGTCGAAGAGGCCCGCGATGCGACGCTCAAAGCCTTCGGCAAGATCGACATCCTGGTCAACAATGCCGGCATTGCCGGCGTCAACAAGCCGGTCTGGGAGGCCGACCTCGAGGAATGGCGCAAGGTGCTGCGTATCAACCTCGACGGCCCCTTCATCGTGAGCAAGGCGATCGTGCCCGCGATGCTCAAGCAGAAATACGGGCGCATCGTGAACATCGCCTCGATCGCCGGCAAGGAAGGCAATCCGAACGCGGCGCACTACTCGGCCTCGAAGGCCGGCCTGATCGCGCTGACGAAGTCGCTCGGAAAGGAGCTCGCCGCACATGACATCCTCGTCAACGCGGTGACACCGGCCGCCGCGAAGACCGCGATCTTCGACCAGATGACGCAGCAGCACATCGACTTCATGCTGTCGAAGATCCCGAAGAGCCGCTTCGTGCTGGTGGAAGAGCTCGCCGCGATGGTGGCCTGGCTCGCGTCCGAGGATTGTGCGTTCTCGACCGGCGCGGTGTTCGACATTTCCGGCGGCCGCGCGACCTATTGAGGACATCATGATCCGGGAAGGCGGATGCCTGTGCGGCGCGGTGCGGTTCAAGGCGGAGGGCGAGCCGCTCAACGTCCGCATCTGCCATTGCCGCATCTGCCAGAAGGCGATGGGATCGCCCTACTTCGCCCGCGCGCAGTTCGACCAGCGCGCGCTCAGCGTCGAGGGCGAGACCGCCCGCTACGCCTCGTCCGCAAACATCGACCGTGTGTTCTGCAAGCAGTGCGGCACGCGTCTGTTCGCCTGGCGTCGCAACGGCACGCTGGCGGGCGTCGCGCTGGCCACTTTCGACGATCGTCACGCCTTCGCGCCGACCGAGCACATCTGGGTCTCGGAAAAACTGGCGTGGGTGAGGCTCGACGACGGCCTGACGCAATATCAGACGACCATCCCGACGTGAGGTCGCGATTAACCTGAGACGCCAGCCGCTTCGATGCGGCGTCCCGTCGTCGTCGCGATCCAGATCCCGGCAAACACCGCAATGATGCCGGCCGCCAGATTCCAGCGCAGCGATTCGTTCAGCAGCCAGCCGCCAACCAGCGATGCCGTGATCGGGTTGACCGTCACGGAGATCGCGACGCGCGTCGGCGTCGTCCGCTCCAGCGCGAGGGCCCAGAGATAGAAGGTCAGCGCCGCGCCGAAGGCACCCAGATAGAGGGCTCCCAGCCACTGCGGCATGCCGAAGCCGGCGACGGGTGCAAAGCTGCCGCGGACATACGAGAGCAGGATGAGGCAGGCCACACCCGCCGCCATGCTCATGGTCGTAAAGGCGATCGGGCTGGAGCGCCGGATTAGCGGCTTCGACCAGATGCCGTAGAGCGCCATGCACAGCGCCGCCGCCATCATCAGGAGATCGCCGCGCCAGGCGCCCGACGGCGCCGAGGCGAGATCGGAGAGCAGCGCGACCGCAACGCCAAACGTCGCAGTCACGACGCCGATGGACTTGCGCCAGGTCAGGGCTTCGGCGCCGAGAGCGGCCCCGATCACGAGCGACAACAGCGGAAGCGTCGACAACGCAAGCGCGCCGCGCGCGGCGGTCGTGAAGATCAGCGACGCGTTGAACAGGATCGGGAACAGCGCGAAGAAAAGAATGCCTAGTCCGACGGCGGCGGCCCAGTCCCCCCGCTCCGGCCAGCGATCGCCGCGCAGCAGGGTCAGAGGCAGCAGCAGGACAAAGCCGATGCCGAACCGGAATGAGCCGATCGCGAGCGGATCGATGCTCCCCACGAGATAGCGCGTGGCACCGATGGAGGTCCCGCCCAGCGCGCTCGACAACACGGCGGCAAAAACGCCAAGGATCTCGCCCACGAATCCTCCCAACGACTTTGCGGGCAGCATAGGAGGCGCGCCGAAACGGGGAATGGAATTTCCGTCATGCCAGGATAAGTTTTCGTCATGACCTCGCCCGATCTCGACCCCGACCTTCTGAAGGCCTTCCTCGCTGTTGCCAAGCATCGGTCATTCACGCGCGCGGCGGCGATACTCAACCGGACCCAATCGGCGGTGAGCGTCCAGATCAAGCGTCTCGAAGAACGGCTGGACGTCAGGCTGTTTCACCGCACGAGGTCGGGCGTGGCACTGAGCGCGGCGGGTCAGGAGCTGCTTGTCTATGCGAAGCGGCTTCTCGACCTCAATGCAGAAGCGGTTGATGCGCTCCGCGCGCGCAAGGGCGCGGCCATGGTCCGCCTCGGGGTGATGGACGATTACGGCACCATCGTCGTTCCGCCATTGCTGACGCAATTCGCCAAGAGCCATCCGGAGATCCGGGTCGAGATCGAGACCGGGCTGACCGCCGCGATGCCGGCCCGGCTCGGCGAGGCCTATGATCTCGTCATTGCCATGCATCCGGAAGGACACGGCGATGGCGAGCTGCTGCGGCGCGAGCAGGCGGTCTGGGCCGCAGCCGCGTCATACTCAGCCGGGGCGCCTCACGACATGCTCCCCGTCGCGCTCTATCCGCCGGGCTGCCTGTTCCGACAATGGGCGGCCGACGCCCTCGATGCCGCTAGGCGCCCGTGGCGGCTCGCCTTCGTCAGCCAGAGCCTCGCGGCGGTGGAGGCGATCGCGGCACAGGGCCTGGCGATCACGGTCGTGAAGGCCGGCATCCTGCCCCCTCGCCTGCGCGTCCTGTCGGAGCGGGACGGCCTGCCGCCGCTGCCGGCCGCGGACATCCGCCTCCACCGCGCGCGCAATCTGTCGCGTCCGGCGGCACTGCTGGCGGATCATTTGCAGCGGGCAATTTCGGAATTGAGCGCCATATAAGGGTAGATCGTAGAGGGGTGTGGCCTTATACGCCCTGCGTTGCATAGCGCGCGGGCCGAACCGGAACGGATGAGCTGGTGAACATTTCCATTTATGATCTCTCCGTCTGGGTCCTCCCCCTGGTGCTCGCCATTACCTTTCACGAGGCTGCGCACGCCTTCGTCGCGGACCGGCTCGGGGACAACACAGCCTCGCAGCTCGGCCGCGTCAGCTTCAACCCGCTCAGGCATATCGACCCGTTCGGCACCCTGATCCTGCCCGCGATGCTGCTATTCGCGCATTCGCCGTTCCTGTTCGGCTATGCCAAGCCGGTGCCGGTGAACTTCCGCAAGCTGAACAACCCCAGGCTCGACATGGTCTGGGTGGCGCTGGCCGGGCCCGCAACCAACATCCTGCTGGCGCTGGCCGCGGCCTTCGCCTTCCATGCCCTGCCCCTGGTGCCCGCGAGCTCGGCGAAATGGGTCGCGGACAACCTCAAGAATGCGCTCATCATCAACGCGATCCTGGCCGTCTTCAACATGATGCCGATCCCGCCGCTCGATGGCGGGCGCGTTGCGGTCGGGCTGTTGCCCCGTCCCCTCGCTGCGCCGCTGGCCCGGCTCGAGCCGTTCGGTATGCTGATCCTGATCGGCCTTCTGATCCTGCTACCGCTCGCGGGCTCGCAGTTCGGTCTAAATCTTGATGTTATTTCAGCAATACTGCGAACGTTGACCGGTTATGTGATTCAGGCTGTTCTCTTCCTGACCGGCAACGCGTAGTTGAACCTGACATCCGAACCCATGCCGAAGGGCCAGAGGCCGACTTGGTCAAAGCTGCCGATATGCTGATCGCGCGACGCGCCGACACCCGTGCCCGCGCCGATTTCGCCACCTGGAAGATGATGGCCAAGCTCAACGGGGCGTCCGCGTTGCCTTCGGAAGCCCAGGAATTCCTTGCGAGTTACCAGAACCTGCTGGGGCAGATGAGCGAGGGCGAGGCCACCGAGGCCACCATCGGCGCGATCTACAAGGCCTACTATGCCGAGATGGGCGGCGCTGGAACGCCGCCCGACGTCCGCACCCGCCAGGCCGAGCCGAAAGCGGACAATGTTACCGCCTTCCGCCGCCCGACGCCGAAGCCGAAAAGCGCTGGCTTCTTCGGGACAGGCGCGGCCAGCGGAGCCCAGAAACGCCCCCTCCCCGTGGCGCTGATCTTCGCCTGCCTGGTCGTGGTCTATGTCGGGATCCGCCTCTACTGGCGCTGAGCCGTCTTTTTCTTCTTCGAGTCCGGCGGGGTGAAGATGATATCGACGGTCCGTTCGAACCGGTCCTCGGTCAGTCCGGCAGGCGGCTGCGGAATCGGATCGGACTTGCGGACGATCGACACCGCCGCCGCATCGTAGGCCGCATCCCCCGACGACTCCACGACGTCCACCGACAGCACGTTGCCCTTCCGGTTGATCGCGAAGCTCACCTTGACCTTCTGGTTATTGGGCACCTTGCCTTCCGGATTGACCTTGTGCAGCGTCAGATGCGCGCTGATCTTGCGGTTCCAATCGGCCGTCAGCTTCAGGATGTCCTTGCCGATGCCGATGACAGGCGCCAGCGCCTTCTCGGCCTCGCGCGCATCCTCTTCGAGCGTCTGCCGTGCGGTCGCAACCGATTTCGGCGACGCTTCGGCCGCCGGAGTCTCGACCGCCTGAATCTTCGGATCGTCTTCCGTCGGCTTCTTCGCGTGGTTCTCGGTCACGACGCGATCGGGATCCTCGACCTCCTGCGACTGATCCTTTGGAAGCTCGGTCTCTTTGGTCTCGGCCTTCTGCTCGGGAAGCGCCTGCTGTTCCTGCATCGCTTCGCTGTCAGGCCCCGGCGGCAGATCGGTTTCGGGCGCCTTGGGCGATGCCATCTCCACGGCGAACTCCGCACCGTTGGCACCAAGTCCGTCGCCGTCGTCGTCGGCACGCAAATGAGCCAGCGCAAGCGCTGCACCACCGAGATGAAGCGCGAGCGCGGCCACCGCCGCCACGATCCAGAGTTTCCGGGATGGTCTGAGTTCATCCGACATGGCGGGCCTTTAAGGCTGAGAGGCGCCTGCCGCAGGCGCTCCGGGCGCGCCTTCCAGCGCGACCAGTTTCACCCGCGTATAGCCGCCCGAGCGCAAGAGCTCCATGACACCCATTAACTCGCCGTACGGCACCGAACGATCGGCGCGCAGGAAAACATACTTGTCCTTGCTCATGTCGGAAAGGCCGTCGAGGGTCCCGATCAACTCGGCCCGGTGAACCGGGTTCTCTCCGATCGCGAGCGTCAGATCGGGCTTGATGCTGAGATAAGTCGGCTTGTCCGGCTTCTTCTGCGGCGTCGCGCTCGACGTCGGCAGATCGATCGGCAGATCGACCGTCGAGAGCGGCGCTGCGACCATGAAGATGATCAGCAGCACCAGGATGACGTCGATGAACGGCGTGACGTTGATGTCATGCGTTTCCGAGAAATCGTCGTCTTCGCCGTCGTTGTCTGCGAGCGAAACGCCCATGGTCTACTCCGCCGCGCGTGAATGCACGCTGCCGTGGCTGCGGTCGAGATCGCGCGAGAGCAGCCGCCCTGCTGCGCCCGAGGCGCGGCTGACGAGCTCGAGATAGCCCTTCGTCACGCGCGAGAAGTGGTTGTAGATGATGACGGCGGGAATGGCGGCGACGAGGCCGATCGCGGTGGCGAGCAGCGCCTCGGCGATGCCGGGCGCGACCACGGCGAGGTTCGTGGTCTGCGACTTCGATATGCCGATGAAGCTGTTCATGATGCCCCAGACCGTGCCGAACAGGCCGACGAAGGGCGACGTGGAGCCGATCGTCGCAAGCACGCCCATGCCGATCCGGATGCGCCGCTGTTCCGCGCGCACGATTTCGGAAAAGCTCGAGGCCGCGCGCTCCTTGATGCCGGCATCGCTGGACAAGCCGGCCGACATCCGCGCCTCCCGCAGCGCAGCCGCCAGGAACGACGGCAGGATGCCCTCCTTGGTTCCGAGTGCCATCTGCGCTTCGGCGAGGGAGCGCGCCTCCGCAATCTTCTTCAGTGCCGAACGAAGCTTGGTTGAGGCGACCGACAGTTCGATCGACTTGGCAATGAAGACGGTCCAGGTCATCAGCGATGCGAAGGCGAGCCCGATCATCACCGCCTTCACGATGACGTCGGCCGACATGAACATCACCCAGGGCGACAATTCCTTCATGGCCGGCACCACGGCTCCCGTTGCATCGGGCTTGGCACTCGCGGGATTGGCTGCCACGGGGGCGGTGCCCGCAACGGCTGGAGCCGTCGAGACCGCAGGCGCAGGGACCGCCGGCGCGGCTGCCGGCGGAACCGTTCCGGCCGCTGACGGCTGAGCCGTCGATTGGGCCAGTGCCGCCGGCGGGCCTTGTGTCTGGGCAGAAACGGGGGATGCGAGCCAGGCGGCCGCCAGCATCAAGGCTGCGGCAAGGCTTGCTTGGAAGGACATGGTCTTCATACTTCGGCCCAGTAGCGAATGAGATTGTGATAGATACCCGTCAATTTGACCGTTTCGGGATCGTCACGCCCGAGCCGTTCCACCAGCGCCTGTATCGCGGTGTCGAGGTCAAAGATCATGCTCCGGGCTTGATCGTCCCGTATCATGCTCTGAAGCCAGAAGAAAGACGCAACCCGCGTCCCCCTGGTCACGGGAGTGACCAGATGGAGGCTGGTCGAGGGATAGAGCACGCAGTCGCCGGCTGGCAACTTGACTTCGTGCGAGCCGTAGGTGTCCTCGATCACAAGTTCGCCACCGTCGTACTCCTCCGGCTCGGCGAGGAAAAGCGTGACCGACAGGTCTGTGCGGATGCGAAGGCCGGTCAGGCGGTCGCCGCGGATCGCATTGTCGACGTGCAGGCCGAAATGGTGGCCGCTGCTCGCCGCATAGCGGTTGAACAGCGGCGGGAAGATCTGGAGCGGGATCGCCGCCGCGATGAAGCGCGGATTCGACGTCAGCGCCGAGATGATGCGGTTGCCGAGCTTGCGCGCGACCTCGCCGTCCGCAGGCAATTGCTCGTTGCGCTTGACCATCGCCGACTGCGCGCCGGCGGTGGAGCGGCCGTCCTCCCATTCGCTGGCATCCATGATGCGGCGGAAATCCGCCACATCATCCTTGCTGAGAACGCCAGGCAGACACGTCAACATGATCAGAACTTCGCTGTCGTCACGATGTAGAACGCCCGTCCCGGCGCGACCGCCACGAACGGCACGTTGCTGCGATAGAACGAGTCGTAATAGAGCTTGTTGGTCAGGTTCTGCGCGTAGAACTTCATGGTCCAGTTCTGGTCGATCTTCTTCTCGACGAACGCATCGAAACGCCAATAGCTCGGCAGCTCGTTGGTGTTGGCCGCGAACGTGCCGCCATAGACCTTGGAGCGGTACACCGCCTGGCCGCCGAGCTCCCAGCCGCCGTCAAACCTGTACTTGGTGAGCATGCTGAACGACTGGTGGGCAATATTGGCCAGTTGCAGCCCGAGGTTCGAAGCAACGCCGCTCTGCGTGACCTTCGACTGCATCAGCACCAGTCCGCCGAAGATGCTCCAGCGGTCGGTGATCTTGCCTTCCGCTTCGATGTCGATGCCTTGGATCCTGTAAGCTGCACCCGATGTAAGCAGGCCGGCGACGGTCTCGCGCGCGTTGTCCTTGGTGGTCTGGAACAGCGCACCGGTCACCAGCAGGTGGCGATCCGCAAGCTCCCATTTGGTGCCGAGCTCGATCGCCTTGTTGCGCTCGGGCCCGAGCAAGATGGTCGAGTTGGGCGGAACACCGCCGTATTCGGTGCCGGTCGCGTCCAGCTCCGACCCGAACGGATTGGCCGAGGTCGCGTAGGCTGCATAGATGCTGCCGATCGACATCGGCTTGTAGACCACACCGACGTTGTAGTTCACCAGATCGGAGTTCTGCTTCAGATAGTTCGCATTGTTGGACGCGCTCTGGCTATAGCCGTCATAGCGGATGCCGCCGTTGACGATGATCGTGTCCTGCCAGTTCGCGGTGTCCATGACGTACACGCTGCTGGTGTTGACGCCGTAGCGCGTCGGATTTCCAAGCAGCGACGGTATGCCGAAGGGAATGTTGGTGTACTGAGGCGAGTAGAGATTGACCCCCGTCACGGCGCCAGTGCTGGTGAAGGCGGAGCCGGACAGTTCCGATGCGAGGCCGGCATAACGGTCGATCGAGATGTTCTCGTTCGAATATTCGACGCCGAACACCGCCGTGTGCTTGACCCCGCCGGTGTCGAGCTTGAACGTGGCCTCGTTCTGGTTGGCCCACACGTCGACGTTCTGGTAGCGGCTCTGCGCGCTCGCCGTCGTGGTCCAGAGCAGTGGGTTGGGGCTGGTCGTGTTCGGGTTCTGCGGCAGCGTGCCGATGTAGTTGAGCAGCGAGTGCTCGCCGCGCACCTTGCTGGTCAGAGTAATGGCCTCGTTGACCTTGTACTCGATCGTGCCGGTGCCGAAATCCTGCCGCGCGGTCTGGAAGTCGCGGTTGAGGAAGCCGTACCAGTTTCCACGCGGAATCCCCGCCGAGGTCACCGGCACGTTGCCCTGCTTGTAATAGGGCACGCCGAAATCGGGATAGCCGCTGAGATCGGTATGGACGTAGTTCGTCGTGATCTTGATGTCGTTAGTCGGGGTGTACTTGGTCGAGATGAAGCTGCCCCAGCGATTGTCGGTGACGTAGTTGCGTCCGGCGACGTTGGCGTCCTGGAACAGACCGCCCGTGCGCACCGAGAAGGTCGGATCGATGACCTGGTTGACGTCGAGCGTGACGCGTTTGGTCATGTCGGTACCAAACTCGCTATCGATCCGCCTGAAGTTGACGTCGCCGGCCTGCTTGGTGACGATGTTGATGGCGCCGCCGGCGGTGCCGCGGCCGGCATAGGAGGATGCCGGTCCGCGCAGAATCTCGATCTGCTCGGTGAAGAAGTTCTCGCGGATGGAAACGGCGGGATCGCGGATGCCGTCGATGAAGACGTCGTTGCGTGCATCGAAGCCGCGGATGAAGAAGCGGTCGCCGAACGCGTTGCCGCCCTCGCCCGAGCCGAGCGTCACGCCCGCGGTGGAGCGCCCGATCTCCTTCAGCGTCGTGGCGTTCTTGTCCTCGAGCACTTCCTTGCTGAGCACCGTGATGGTCTTGGGCGTGTTCAGCATCTTCTCGGGAAACTTGCCCGAGGCCTGGACGTGATCGACCTTGTAGGGCGCGGCAGGATCGGCATAGGGATTGCCGTCGGGCGCTCCGGTCGGCGTGGTGGGAGCCGTCTGCTGCGCCTGCTGGCGCTGCGCTGCGCGGCGAAGCGCGTTGCGCGCGCGGACCTGCTCAGGGGAAGGCTTGGAGGCAACCGGACGCGGACGCTCGACCGGAGCATCGACCGTCACTGCCGGCAGGTTCGACTGCTGCGCCTGCGCGCCGCTCGACACCGACGCCACCGCGATCAAGCTCGCAACCGCTGAAACTTTCTTGCCGGAAACGCCCGCGGACCTCTCGTCCATCGGATCGAATGCTGCGCCCGAACGCAACGACTTCGGTGCGACCACCTGCCCCATTACCAAACGCCCCATCTTCTTGTTCGCTCATTTACTTCGAACGAACGATGGGCCGTTGGTATCGGCCGCAAAATAGCGGGTCAATGCGAGCCGTTCGCGAGAACCCTTGAATAAGTCCAGATCAAAACGATTCTAAACTGTAGTTTGAAATCGTTCTAAGACGAGATTGGACTCGCTCTAAAGACAACACAGCTATCGCGCTTCGCTCTCAGTCGCTGCTCGGCGGCTTCATCAGCGAGAACAATTCGTCGACGGTCTTCTGCGCGACGGCGCGCACGCGATCGGTGCTGTCCATGCCGGCGATGTTGACGCCGTTCACGACAGCTTTGATCTCGTCGCGAAAGTCAGTGAGGAAGCGCAAGGGATCGCGCTGCTCGTTGGCGACACGCGCGATCAATCCCGTGATCAGAATCTGGCATGCGATCAGCTTGCCGTTCAGCTCGTCCATCCTGCGCTCCATTTATGGCGGCGCCGATATGGACGATGCAGAAATGCCTGACAACGGAAACGGTCTCCACGCGACTTAGAACCGTTCTTGTGATTGATCCGAACCACGGCCAGCGCGACGTCATTCGGCATGAGCACACCGTCCTGAGTGCTGCGCAACACTGGCACGCCGATCGGTCATGCCGCGGAAAAGCAGCACTGCGCACCGCCGCGCCAGACCACGGCCAAAAGGGGTGCAAAGCTTTCCAATTGTTTAGGATTCTCAACGGATAGTGCTGTTTACACTGGAACTTGGCGTGTATTATACATCGCGATGGAACTCTACGATTGCCCTATTATTCGTAGCTGAGGGCATACGAGCCGACACGAGACGACATGAAAAAGTCCCGGCCGATCCTCTGGCTTCTGATCATCGCGGCCGTGGCCTCCGCGGGTTATTATAGTTGGCAGAAATTCGGCTCGTCCCAGGCTGGAAAAACCCAGACCGCACAAAAAGGCCCGCCTCGTCCCTCCGCCGTCCCTGTCAGCGTTGCGCCGGTCCAGAAAACAGACTTTCCAGTCTACCTCACCGGTCTCGGCACGGTTCAGGGGTTCAATACGGTCCAGGTCCGAACCCGTGTGGATGGCCAGATCGACAGGCTCGAATTCAGAGAGGGCCAGATCGTCAAGCAGGGCGATCTCCTGGTCTCGATCGATCCCCGTCCCTATCAAGCCGCGCTTGACCAGGCGAAGGCCAAGAAGGCGCAGGACGAGGCTAGTCTGGCCAACGCCAATCTCGAGCTTCAGCGCGCCATGAGGCTCGGCGAATTCGCGACCGCTCAGCGGGTGGATACCCAGCGCTCGACCGTCGCCCAGCTCACCGCACAGATCGCCGCCGACGAGGCCGCGATCGCCAACGCCCAGACCCAGCTCGATTACACCCAGGTCAAGGCGCCGATCACCGGTGTCGCCGGCCTGCGCCAGGTCGACATCGGCAATATCGTGAACGCCTCGACGCAAACGGGCATCGTCACGATCTCGCAGGTCGAGCCGATCTCGGTGATCTTCACGGCGCCGGAAGACCAGCTCCCCTATATCAGCGAAGGCCAGAAAGCCGGCGCGCTCAAGGTGATCGCCTTCACGACCGACGGCAAGAAGACGCTGGCCGAGGGCAAGCTCGCGGTCATCAACAACCAAGTCGACACGACCAGCGGGACGATCCGGCTCAAGGCGGTGTTCGACAACAAGGACCACACGCTGTGGCCGGGCCAATCGGTCTCGACGCGGCTCCTGGTGCGAACGCTGAAGGATGCGACCGTGGTTCCGGATGACGCGGTCCAGCATTCCACCAACGGACTCTACGCCTATACCGTCAATCAGGACAACAAGGCCGAGGTGCACAAGGTCAAGGTCCGCTATGCCATCGACGGGCGATCGGTCATCGAGGAAGGCTTGAGCCCAGGTCAGCAGGTGATCGTCGGCGGTCAGTTCAAGGTCCAGCCCGGCAGCCTTGTGTCGACGGCGGTGGCGAGCTCGGATCCAGCCCAGTACAAGGTACGACAGGAATGATTGGGGGCGGGATTTCGGCACCTTTCATCCGATATCCCATCGGCACCTCGCTGCTGATGGCTGGCATTCTCTTTGTCGGTCTCGTCGCCTATCCCCTGCTTCCGGTTGCGCCCCTGCCGCAGGTGGACTTTCCGACCATCCAGATCACCGCCAACCTGCCCGGCGGCAGCCCCGAAACGATGGCCTCGTCCGTGGCGCAGCCACTCGAGCGGCAATTCGCCCAGATTCCTGGCATCGCGCAGATGACCTCGACGAGTTATCTGGGCACGGCGTCGATCACCATCCAGTTCGACCTCAATCGCAGCATCGACGGCGCCGCCAACGACGTGCAGGGCGCCATCAACGCGGCCAGCGGCCAGTTGCCGAAAAACCTGCCTTCGCCCCCGACCTACCGCAAGGTCAACCCGGCCGACGCGCCGATCCTGCTGCTGTCGGCGACATCCGAGACGCTGCCGCTGACCAGCGTCAGCGACGCGGTCGACGCCCAGCTTGCCCAGCAAATCAGTCAGCTCTCGGGCGTCGCCCAGGTCTTCATCGGCGGCCAGCAGAAACCCGCCATCCGTATCCAGGTCGACCCGGCGAAGCTCGTCGCCAAGGGCCTGTCGCTGGAAGACGTGCGCAGCCAGATCGCGATCACCACGGTCGACAGCCCCAAGGGCAATATCGACGGCGAAAAACGCGCCTACACGATCTACGCCAACGACCAGCTCACCCAGTCAAAGGACTGGAACGACGTCATCATCGCCTATCGCAACGGCGGTCCGTTGCGGATTCGCGACATCGGCCAAGCGGTCAGCGCCGCTGAAGACGCCAAGCAGGCGGCCTGGGCCAATGGCAAGCGCGGCGTGTTCCTGGTGATCTTCAAGCAGCCGGGCGCCAACGTCATCGAGACCGTGGACCGGATCAAGGCGACCCTGCCCCGCCTCGTTGCAGCGATCCCGCCCGCGATCAAGATCGAGCTCATCAGCGACCGAACCACGACCATCCGCGCCGCGGTCGAGGACGTCCAGTTCACGCTGCTGCTGACCATCGCCCTCGTGGTCATGGTCATCTTCATTTTCCTGCGCAGCTTCTGGGCGACGGTCATTCCCACGGTCACGGTGCCATTGGCGCTTCTGGGCGCGTGCGCCTTGATGTGGGTGGCCGGCTATTCGCTCGACAATCTGTCACTGATGGCGCTCACCATCGCGGTCGGTTTCGTCGTCGACGACGCCATCGTGATGCTCGAGAACATCACTCGCTACATCGAGGAAGGCGAAACCCCGCTCGCGGCCGCCTTCAAGGGTTCCAAGGAGATCGGCTTCACCATCGTCTCGATCAGCATCTCGCTGGTCGCGGTGCTGATCCCCCTGCTGCTGATGGGCGGCATCATCGGGCGCCTGTTCCGCGAATTCGCCGTCGTGCTGGCGATGACGATCTTCGTCTCGATGTTCGTGTCGCTGACGCTGACGCCGATGATGGCCTCGCGCTTCCTGCGCGCTCATGGCGAAGTGCACCACGGCCGCTTCTACCAATGGAGCGAGCGCGCCTTTGACGCGATGCTGCGCGGCTACGAATATGTGCTCGACCACGCCCTGGCCTGGCGGCGCACCACGCTCGCTATCTTTTTCGCCACGCTCGGACTGTCGATCTACCTGTTCGTGCTGATTCCGAAGGGCTTCTTCCCCCAGCAGGACGTCGGCCTGATCACGGCGACCTCCGAAGCCTCGCAGGACATTTCGTTCAAGGAGATGATGCGACGCCAGGAGCAGCTCGGCAAGATCATCCTGGCCGATCCCGACGTTGCCAGCGTTGCCATGGCGATCGGCGGCAGCGGACGCGCGGGCAACAACGGCGCCTTGTACATCACGCTGAAGCCGCGCGACCAGCGCGAGGCGTCGGCACAGCAGATCATCGCGCGCCTGCGTCCGCAGTTCGACAAGGTCGAGGGCGCCCGCCTCTACATGCAGGCAGCCCAGGACGTCCGGCTCGGCGGCCGGCCGACACGCACGCAGTTCGAGTTCACCTTGCAGGATGCCGATCTCGCCGAGCTCAACGAGTGGGCGCCGAAAATCCTCGCCAAGATGCAGACGCTGCCGGAGCTGCGCGACGTCGCGACCGACCAGCAGACGCAGGGCACGACGGTGCAGCTCAAGATCAACCGCGACACCGCCGCCCGCTACGGCATCCAGCCGCAGCTGATCGACGACACGCTCTATGATGCCTTCGGACAGCGGCAGGTCACCCAATATTTCACCCAGCTCAATACCTACAAGGTGATTCTCGAGATCCTGCCGGAGATGCAGGGCAATCTCGACAGCTTGAACAAGCTCTATCTGAAGTCGCCGTTGACCGGCGACCAGGTGCCATTGTCGACCTTCGCGACCTGGACCACCGATCCGGTCCGCCCGCTCTCGATCAGCCATCAGGGCCAGTTCCCGGCGATCACGATCAGCTTCAACCTCGCGCAAGGCGTGGCGCTCGGCGAGGCGACCGAGGCCGTGCAGCGGGCAATGGCCGAGCTCGGCGCGCCACCGACGCTGAATTCGAGCTTCCAGGGCACCGCGCAGGCGTTCCAGCAGTCGCTCGGCACCGTGCCGCTGTTGATCCTGGCTGCGCTCGTCGTGGTCTATCTGATCCTCGGCATTCTCTACGAGAGCTACATCCACCCGATCACGATTCTCTCGACCCTGCCCTCGGCCGGCGTCGGCGCGCTCGCGATCCTGATGGCGGCCGGCTTCGACTTCAGCCTGATCGCACTGATCGGCATCATCCTGCTGATCGGCATCGTGAAGAAGAACGGCATCATGATGGTCGACTTCGCGATCGCCGCCGAGCGCGACGAGCACAAGACGCCGGAGCAATCGATCCGCCAGGCCGCGCTGCTGCGCTTCCGCCCGATCATGATGACGACGATGGCGGCCCTGCTCGGCGGCGTGCCGCTGATGCTCGGCCACGGCACCGGCGCCGAAATCCGCCAGCCGCTCGGCTACGCCATGGTCGGCGGCCTGATCGTCAGCCAGGCGCTGACGCTGTTCACCACGCCCGTCGTCTATCTCTATCTCGACAAGCTCAACAACTGGTTCTCCACCCGGGGCCGTTCGGGCGACGAAGGCGATGAGGCGCCGGAGCACCGCAGCGTCAAGGAAGCCGCCGAGTAAGCTTGCGTCGAGGCATCCGCGACGCTACAGCGAGGCCCCCGGTTCACGCCAACGCGATTTCGCCATGCCCATGCAATCCAGACTTGTCGCCCTCGCCGCCGCTCTCCTGTTGTCGACCGGTGCTGCGTTTGCCCAGCAGGGCGCCAAGAAGAACGCCGCTTCTCCTGCCCCGGCCGCGCAGCCCGCGCCTGCCCCGACGCAAGCGCAGGCCGACGGCGCTTCCGGACAGCCCGGCTGGATCGTTCGCTGCACCAGCGCAAGCCGCGACGCGCCGCTCGAATGCGCGATGGAGCAGAACGCGGTGCTGACCAAGACCGGCCAGACCGTCGTCTTGATCAACATCCGCATCGCGCCCGACACCCGCACGCCGATCGCGCTGCTGCAATTGCCGCTCGGCCTCAACCTTCCTGTCGGCGCCAAGCTCCAAGTAGACGAAGGCAAGACCGTCGACCTCCAGATCCAGACCTGCGAGAACCGCGGCTGCTACGCCTCGACACCGATCGCAACGGACCTGCTCGCCGCGTTGCGGTCGGGCAAGCAGCTGAAGGTCTCCTTCCAGAACATGGCCAAGGAGACCATCGCGATCCCGATGCCGCTGGGCGATTTCGCGGCGGCCTACGACAAGATCAAGTAGCGGGCTCCCCTCACGTCACGATATCGTTCGCCCGGAGCAGCGTCGTGAAGCCGCCATAGATCATGCGCTTGCCGTCGAACGGCATGCCTTCCATTTTCAGCCGCGGATCCGCCATCACCTTCTTGTTGATGGCATCGCGGCTCTCCCGGTCCCGATAGACGATCCAGGCGAACACCACGATCTCGTCCTCCTTCGCCATTACCGCGCGCGGAAACGAGGTGAGCTCCCCATAGGGAACGTCGTCACCGATGCATTCGACATAATCGAGCGCGCCGTGCTCCATCCAGATCGCGCAGGCGGTCGTCGCCATCGCCTTGTAGGCCTCGAGATTGTCCTTCGGCACGGCGAGAACGAAACCATCGACATAGGGCATTATAGGGATCTCCTTGGCTTGTACGGCCCAAGGACGATACAGCGCGCTGCGATCCGACTTGGAAATGCGAACGTCAGGTGAGGCAAACCGTCGCGAGCAGCGAGGCGCCCGTTGAACCTGCCATCCTGCTAAGCGACTTAGAACCATAGCTTGGAAAAGCGTCCGGAGCTGGCTGGGGAACCTGGATTCGAACCAAGACAAACAGAGTCAGAGTCTGTTGTGCTACCGTTACACCATTCCCCACCGAAGCGCTTGAAATCGCTAGGCTTTCTTCGGAGTTTTTGCAAGGCTGGCTGAAAATTTTGCAAATCAGCGGCTCGCAGGCCGCTCATATAGCCGCGCTGATCTTCGCGGTCCAGCCCTTCTGTGAACATCGCCGCCTGTTCTTGCTGCGTTCACGCCCGAGCAAAACGTCTTGCCGTTCATTTCCGGAATAAGCGCGGAGCGCCTGTTGGCGGCACCGCGCTTGGAAGCTCACCTCGGTGATCTCAGCGGTGCACGGGATCGGATTCGGCCATTCCGGCCAGAGCACGCCATCAATGCGTGCGGCCGATATGGACGACGATCTCGCCCCTGCCGTTCGCAATCATCACCTGGCCGTATTCGTCCTGGGGCGGACTTTCCTCGTAGCGAAGCGGGATCGTCGTGATCTCCCGCGGGGCCGCGCCGCTCGGCTCCTCTGCATTCACGTCGAGGATCAGGATCTTCGGATTGATCCCCTGCGGCGTGCGCTTTGTCAGGCGGGCTTGCCAGCCGTTGGTCGGCACCCGCACGTCTCCCGTCATGATCAGCTTGGGCGGCGCGCCGGGCGCGCGATCGATCCAGGCTTTGAAGGTGTTTCTCAGCAGGACAGTCATGATACGCCTCTCCCTTGCCAAGTTGCGCGACACTTCGGTCGTGAACAAAACATAGGCCGACGATGCGAAGCAGATCGTGAATGGCCCGTGAATCCGGTGCGCGCCAACACGCTGCCGCGATCACACGGGACTTGCCGCCACACGATCCTGGCCGGAGGCGCGTCGGGTCCTGCCCGCCTCTGCGTCGCCGCGCACGATACGTCGGACAAGGCGAACAAGTCAGATCGAGCTCGCGCGTGAGTTGTTGACGACGCGGCGGCTGCCCCGCATGCCGCCGAAGATCCGCCGATTCACGCCGATTTCACGCCCGTCGGCTCGAAGTGATGAGCCATTTCTCATTCCGCACGCAGGTCGCATTTCGATCATTCCGCAACCCTTGACCATCTGACGAGCCGAGATGTACCATTCCCGAATTGCTTCAGATCCGGCGGGCTGCATTCCTGAGCTCACCTGTCATTGGCTTCGCAGACCGCGCGAACCGATCGTTTGCATTCTGCCAAGTCTGGCCACCCGGAACCTGCCCTCCTACACTGTCGTCGACACCATCGACGGGGGATGGGACGAGATGTCGGGAGTCAACAGCAACAAGGCGGTTGGCGCAGACGAGCCCCGCCACCTGACACTTAAAATCGTCGGAGCATTTTCGGCGTCCGTGGGCGGGCGGGAGGTCGGGCTCGGCCGAAAGGCGCAAGCCCTTCTCGGCTATATGATGCTCTCCTCCGCACGCCAGTTGCCCAGGAGCAAGTTGGTCGGGCTGCTCTGGAGCGAGAAGGAAGACCCGCTCGCAAAGGGTTCGCTACGCCAATCGTTAAGCCAGATTCAGCGCGAGCTAAAAGCGCTCGGCTGCCCGCACTTCCATGCAGACCAGATCCACGTGGCACTCGAGATCGAACGGGTGACCTGCGATCTGGTCGAGATCATCGCGGATGCCGAGCGCGGTATCGTCCATCCACTCCTGCTCACGCGCGAACGCCTGACCGACGATATCCTCGACGACCTGGAAGGCGTCGATCCGGCATTCTCGGAATGGCTCGCAGAGACGCGACCTCTGATCCACGAACGGCTGATCGACGCGCTGACGAGGCTGCTGCCCGGTGAGACTGACCCAGTCGTGACCGCAACCGCGGAAGCTGCAGCAAAGGCGATCCACCGGCTGGATTCCGAGAACGAGCGGGCCATTCGTGTTCTCATCAAGAGCCATCTCGCGGCTGGAAGCATTGGTGCGGCACTCGCGATCTATGCGCGCCTCTGGCGCCAACTCGAAGATGCCTACGATATCGAGCCGCACAAACTGACGCAGGACTTGATTGCCGGCCTGCGGCAGCAGCAGCCCGAGACCGTCGTACGGCCGGCTCCGTCCTCCGTAGCAGCACCCGCCGTCGCCCTGACCGGATCCGTCGTCAGCCGACCATCGGTCGCCGTCCTTCCCTTTCGCGCGCTCTCGCCCGCTCTGGAGCCTCAATTCACGATCGGCGTCGTCGACAGCGTGGTCCAGGCTTTGTCGGGTTTGAAAGAGCTGTTCGTCATTTCCCGCGGCTCTACGATGATCCCGGCATCGCAGACGCCGGATCTGCGCGCAATCGGCCGCGATCTCAATGCGCAATATCTGCTTCATGGAAGCATCCAGCGCGCCGGCGATCAGATCCGGATCTCGGCCGAGCTCGTTGCCGCCGAAACGGTCGAAGTCGTCCGCGTCGATCGTCTCAGCGGGACTGCAGCCGACGTCTTCGACTTGCAGGATCGCATCGCCGTCGAGGTCATACGCTCGCTGGCGCCCCAAGTCCGCGACCGGGAGCTCCATCGCGCTATGCAGAAGAGACCAGACGATCTCGACGCCTATCAACTGGCGTTGGTCGGTTACGATCAAATGTTCAGTCCGGATTACACGACGTTCGTGACGGCTCGAACCAATTTCGAGCGGGCGCATGTCCTCAGCCCGAGCTGGGCACCTCCCCTGTCCTACAGCGCCATCTGGCACATGCAGCGCGTGGCGCGCGGGTGGTCTGCGAATGCGTTGAACGAGCGCGATACCGCGCGTGCACTCGCCGAAAGAGCGCTGGAGCGCAACTCGGCAGATCCGCTCGCCAACGCCGTCGGCGGTTACACGCTGTCGCAGTGCAAGCACGACCATGTCGGGGCCCTCGAGCAGCTCGACCGCGCGATCGAGCTTACGCCGAACCTGGCGCTCGCATTCGCGTACCGGGCCGCCGTGCATGTCCGCTGCGAAGACTACGAAGACGCGCTCCGCGATGCCGCAGTCAATCTGCGCCTGTCCCCGAGAGATCGGCACGCATGGTTCGCCGAGATGATCTCGGCCCAGGCCTACTTTGCCATGCACGACCTCACGTCTGCCATCGAACACGCAACGCGGGTTGCGACGCAATTGCCCGGCAATCAGGTGAACCTGCGCGTCCTCGTTGCCGCACTCGTGGAAAGCGGACGTCTCGACGAGGCGCAGACTTTTGCCCAGCCACTGATGTCGGCAGGCGAGATCGACCTGAAGTGGATCGCGACGTCGCCATGGCCGAAGCCGACCCTGGCGCGCGTCGAAGCAGCGCTCTCACGGCTGGCATCACTTCAGCACGGAGACAGCAAGCGCGGCACCAACAAATTCTAAACAGAGGAGGCACACATGGCAGGCGGATACGGCGGATATGGCGGTTACGGCGGCTATGGCGGATATGGCGGATATGGCGGCTACGGAGGCTATGGTGGGTATGGAGGCTACGGCGGCAACGCAGGCGGATCAGGCGGCGCCATGTTCAGCGACCGCGTCGATCGCCCGTTCATAAGCGAGCGCGATATCGCCGGCGCCAGATTTGATCCCGGCGGCTTTGGCATGAGGCTGTGGTCGACCCGTTGGTACGCCTGGGTCGTGATGTCCGATCTCGCCAGTCGTGCAGATTGGCTCGACAGGCTCGGCGGCTTTGCCCTGCTCGGCGCCGGGCCAACCCCTTGGGCCGGTGGTCTTGACGACGATATCAACGCGTTGAGAAACATGGCAGTTCATGAGCGCGCCGCGGCCCTCGGCGACGTCGTCTCCGAGGCCGACGAATTCATCAGCAAGTTCCTGCATCTGGTGTCCGCGACGGCGACGACGCATCCGGCGACATCGCGCATGCTGATCGTCGCCGACGCTCTCACGGCATTGATCACGATGCACTACAAGGCTCATTTCAATCGTCCGCGTCCAACTCAGGTCGTCCCGGGCCTCATGTCGCCGATCCAGCACGGCGGGCATGCGTCCTTCCCAAGCGGTCACGCAACCCAGGCTTACGTCTTCGCAAGGCTGCTCACGAAGGTCATTCCGCCATCGCTCGGATTTCCGGTGCCCCCGCCGGCGGCCGCAGAGACAACCACGATTGACACGTCGCTCGGCGTGCTCGCCGCCAGAGTGGCGCGCAATCGCGAAATCGCCGGCCTCCACTATCGCTCGGACACCGTGGCGGGCGTGACACTCGCAGGCGCGATCACCGACAAAATTCTCCTCGATCGGACATACCTGCCGAGGTTCACGGAGCTCGTCGACAATGCCAGGCGCGAGTGGGCGGACACCGGTGTCTTCGCGGGAGGGAAAGATGCCCAAGTCTGATGGCTATGCCTTGTACGAGGTCGTGCCGGAGGGCTTCAACCTCCTGGAGGCAAGCCCGGACAAGCTCGATCTCTACGGCATTCCGCAAAAGCCGGATGCTCTCACCGAGCCGGAGCTGTTCGAATTCTGGACAACTCTGGTTTCGCCGCGACGCTTTTTCGCGAAACAACCGACGTTCAGCACCATCGATCCCCCCTCGCTCGGAGGGGCGCTCGAGTCGATGCTGAATTGGTCGGGGGCGCTGATCTCCACGCCCTGGCCGCAGCGGATTGTTTTCGCCGCAGGCAAATGGAAGGTGCCGGCCGTACGTCTGCCATCCGCGCCGGCGCTGAACACGCATTCTGACGATCCAAAATCGTTGTTATGGGTGGGCCTCGACGGCCGCAACGGCAAGTTACCCAATACGTCCCTTCCTCAAATCGGCACCGGCCACTGGCCCAACCGCAAGCCAAATCACTTTGCCTGGTGGGACTGGTGGCACAACTCGGACGAGAGGGACACGACGCCACAAGCGATCACGGTGATCGACAACCTTCCGATCGAGACCGGCCACGAGATCCTCGCCGGTCTTGCGGTCCAGGTCAGCGGAGACGTTCTGTACTTCATCAAGAACCAGAGCACCGGCGAATTCCGCTCGTTTCTCGCCCGACAGCCCCCCGGAGAGATCGAACCGCTCGGATCGTCGGTGGAATGGGTGATGGAGCGGCCGACAGACCCGGGAAGCGGCGACCTGTTTCCGCTTCCGGATTATGGCTCCGTGGATTTCAGCTACTGCGTGGCGCGGGCTGCGGATGGAGCGGTGGGGTCAGGGCGCATGATGACGCTCGCCGACAACGCACTCATGATCGAGATGCGCGAGACTTTCGCCAATCCCGAGCGTACCGTCATTGTGTCACGCGCGGCACTACGGCAGGAGAACGCGAGCGCCCCGATCGGCGTCACATGCACTTTCCAGGATCCGATGGCGTAAGCGCGAATTGCGCGTTTCGTGACAACAGACGGCCGCATCGGCGTCGCTCGCGTTGGGTTGATTAGACGTCGATGTGGTCGAAGTCTGCGGCGATCCGGGTGTTCGGGAAGATCTTTGTCGCCTCGGCAAGAATCTCTTCGTCCGCGTAGCGTCCCGACATATGCGTCAGCACGAGCTGCCCGACGTTGTTCGCGGCCGCAAAGCAAGCCGCTTCGGCCGCGGTGAGATGGCCGTAACTCCGCGCCGTCGGCGCGTCGCGATCGAGGAACGTCGCCTCGATCACCATCATGTCGGCGTCGGCTACGTATTGCGACAGCCCGTCGGTGGTCTCGGTGTCGCCGATCACGACGAGCTTCCTGCCGCCGCGCGGCGGACCCAGGACCTCTTCCGGTTCGATGGTTCGGTCGGCAAGCACGATCGGTCGGCCCGCGGCCAACTCGCCGCGCAGGGGACCGTCGGGGACACCAAGCGCTACCAGGCGATCAGGCCGGAGATGTCGGCGCGCGGGGCTTTGGAAGACGAACCCGAAACTGTCGGTGTCGCGGTGGCGGACCGGAAAACAGTCGATGGTGAATTCACCGGCATCGATGACCTGTCCTTCAGTCAACGATGCGAACTTGACCGCGATCGGTGCCCTGCCCGCGCCCCACAGGCCTGCGAGCATTCGGATCACGATGTCGAGCGTCCCTTCACCGCCGTGAATTGTCATCACGTCGGAGGTCTGCCGCAAGCCGAGCGTCGAGAAGAGGCCGGGGATGCCGAGCACGTGATCGAGATGCGCGTGCGTCAGCAGGATGCGGTCGAGCCGCCGAAAGCCGGCGCCGCTGCGCAGCAGCTGGCGCTGCGTGCCCTCGCCGCAATCAATCAGGACACGCTTGCCTGCGGCTTCCACGAGGAGCGCCGGATGGTTGCGCTGCGCTGAGGGAACGCTGGCCGATGTCCCGAGAAATGTCAGGGCGAACATGGTCGTCACGAGTCCAGAAGGTGGCCGAGACCTCCCTTCCGGCCGGCCTCACCGCCCCCAATGCCACGCGAGCAGCAGCGCGTACAGGGCCATCGACGCGGCGTAGAGCGCGGCAAGCAGCGCGTAGCCCGCGATCTGGCGGCCGACCGTCGCCTTCGGCGCCATCCACCAGTCGAGCGACCTGAAGGCGGCAGGCACCAGCCACCAGCCGAGGAGCTGGGTGCTGACGAAATTGCCGAGGAACAGCGACAGCCAGACCGGCACGCCGTTTCTGTCGATCAGGGGCGCGCTGATGAAATAGCCCCAGAGGTAGACCACGGGATAGAGCACCAGAAGGACGATCAGGTTGCTCTTCCAGATGAAGCCCGGCCCTTGTTCCGGAGCCGCCGTTTTACCGGCCGGGAACCAGAAATTGAAGCCGTAGCTCGCCCGCTTCACGTGCATGCCGGCATTGAAGCGCTCGCCCTCCCTGAGAAGGGTCTGCCGCAACGGCGAGTCGAGCCACGCATTGAGATTGGCATCAGTGTCGAACGACAGGATGATGATCCATTCGTCGTGCAGGCCCGGAATCGGCCGCTCGATCTTGTGACGCAAAAACCCCTTGAACTCGGCCTCCGCCGCCTGGATGCGCTGCTGCCATTTCAGGAACGCATCCTCGAGCCCATCAGGGACCTTGAAAGAGATGATGGCCGAGACCGCGCTGTCGCGCTGGACGCCGGTGTCGGGCAGGATGTGGACGTCCTCCGAGCCGACGAAGAAGCGTTGCACTTCTCCGATCAGCCGCGCCCGCGCCTCGCTCTGGAGCCAGGCGCGTGCTGCGGCCGGGCTCGCAAAACGCAGGATGGTCACCCAGTCGACATTCGCCGGCGGCTGCGGCGGCACCACCTCCTGGCCGAGGAAGCCGGGCCACGCCTTGAGCACTTCGCCGACCTCGCCGTTCCACCGTGCGAACGCGGCAAAGCCGTCGTCGGCGATGCGGCGCTGGATGACGAGGGCAACGGGCTGGCCGGCTGTGTCAGAAGATGCGCTCATGAGCTTCCTGCCGTCTCAGCTCTTCTTGTAGAGACGCTTGCCCATCACCCAGGTCTCGTCGACGCAGCGGTCGTCGCCGACCATCATGACGGCAAACAGCATGCTCGCGGCCTCGTCCATCGTGCGCGGGCCGGCGCCGTCGGCGATCAGCGATTGGTGCCACGCTTGCGCGACCTGCCCGCCGTTCGGATCGAGCGCGACGAAATCAGCCTCCTTGCCAGGCTCGAAATTGCCGAGCTTGTCATCGATATAGAGGCCCTCGGCACCGCCGAGCGTGATCGACCAGAAGCCGCGATAGGGCGAGAGCTTGTTGCGCTCGGCCTCGGCGAGGTCCTTGCGCGTGGGATCGATGCTGCCGTCGAGCAGCGTGTTGTTGCACATGCCGACCTTGTAGGCGTCGTCGAGCACGGAGATCATCGAGAAGCGGTTGCCGCCGCCGACGTCGGTGCCGAACGACATCTTCACGCGATGCTCGGGATCGGTGGCGCGGCCGAGCCGGAACAGTCCGCTGCCGAGGAACAGGTTCGAGCACGGGCAGAACACCACCGCCGCGCCCTTCTTCGACATACGGCGGAATTCGTTGTTCGAGAGATAGACGCCGTGACCGCCGGAGAATTTCGGGCCGACCAGGTCGAACTTCTCGTAGACGCCGAGATAGTCCTGGCAGTCCGGGTGCTCGACCAGCACGCCGCTGCATTCGGCCGGGTTCTCGGAGATGTGGGTGTTGACCCAGCAGTCCGGATGCTCGTGCTTGAGGCGCTGACACGCCTTCAGTAGCTCCGGCGAAGCGCCGAAGGCGAAGCGCGGCGTGATGGCGTAGAGGTTGCGGCCCTTGTTGTGATATTGCGCGATCAGCCGCTTGCTGTCGCGATAGAAATTCTCCGGAGTATCGATGAAATCGGCCGGCGCGTTGCGATCGATGCCGGTGAGGCCCGCGATCACGCGCATATTGCGGCGGGCCGCTTCCTCGAACAATTCCTCGGTTGAAACAGGCGAGGAGCTCGTGAAGGCTTGGCAGGTGGTGGTGCCGGACGCCAGCAGCGCGTCGAGGAAGCGCTTCACGCCTTCGCGCGCGTAGTCGCGATCGCGGTATTTGAGCTCTTCCGGATAGACCCACTTCTGGAGCCACGGCAGGAGCTGCTCGCCATAGGCGCCGAGCACGCGGGTCTGCGGCAGATGGATGTGACCGTCGATGAAGCCTGGGACGATGATGCGGTCTTTGATACGGGTGATCTCGACGCCCGGATGCGCGGCGGCGATCTTGTCATAAGGGCCGAACGCCTTGATCACGCCGTCAGTGACGACCATGAGGCCATCCTGGTGAAAGCGCGCGGCAGCCTGCTCGTTGCCGATGTGCTTCCAGGGATCGTCGACGAAGTCGAAGAACGTGCCGCGAATACCGACGGTGGTCATGATTGGTTCCTTCCTTAAGTCTGTGTCGAGTGACGCGCCGCTGGGAGCGAGATCGCGAGCAGCGTGCCCGCGACGGCGCAGAGACCGAGATAGAGCCATCCGATCGGCGCCTGCGTTGCTTCAGGCAGCACCGCCGCGATCGCCATGGCACCGCTCACGGCGAGATAGCAGAGCGCGCTGATGAGGCCGCCGATCAAGCCGTGGTCACGCTCGAACAGACCGAGCGCCATGCCGTACATCATCGGGCACAGCACGCCGCAGCCGCCGAGCACCAGCGCACCGCCGATCGTGATCGACATGAAATCGAGTCCGACGGTCATGCCCGTTACGGTCAGGACCGCAGCGCCGGCGAGGAACAGCGCGAAGGCGCCGAAGCCCAGCATGCGCGCCGGCATGAAGCGCGCGAAATGCGCGCAGCCGAGCTCGCCGGCGAGATTGACGCCGCCAAGGCCGAGCGCAACGAGGCCGTAGATGGCGGCCGAATAGCCGAGGCCGGTCTGGTAGAAGAACGGCGCGACCACGCCGAACGCCAGCTGTGCACTTGCGGCAGCGGCAAAGACCAGCACGAAAGCCAGGAAGCCCCGACGAACGAGCGCCTCGCGCAAGATACCGGCAGTGCGGCGCGGATCGAACGGCGCACGCCGTTCCGCTGGCAACGTTTCAGGCAGAAGAAATACGACGATCGTGGCGACGATTGCCGCGGCGAGCGCAATAACGATGAAGACTCCGCGCCACGACGTCAGCTCGACGATGAAGCCACCGGCCGCCGGCGCCAGCACGGGCGCCAATCCCCAGGCGGCTCCAAGCAGCCCCGAAATCGCAGTGAGCTCACGTCCACGAAAGCAGTCAGCTGCGACCGCATAGGCGACGACAAGGCAGGTGCAGCCGCCGATGCCTTGCAGGAAGCGCAGCGCAAGCAGCAGCGAGGCGCTGGTAGCGAGCGCACAGGCGATGCTCATCGCGATCAGCACCGACAGTCCTGCGAGCAGGACGTTGCGGCGGCCGAGCGTATCGGAGGCGATGCCGACCGGCACCAGCGCCAGACTCATGCCGAGCATGTAGGCGGTGACGGTGTTCTGCATCGATGGCGCGTCGGCGGCGAGATCCACCACCATCTGCGGCAGGCCGGGCGTATAGGCATCCAGCGGAATCTGGCTGAACGGCACGACGCACAACAGGATCGGCACGATCCCACCCTTCGCGCGACCGGCGTCCGAAGCGAGTGCAGTCATGGCTCACGCCCCCTCGATGTCCGCAGGCCCCGTCTTTTCGTGCGCGCAATGAGAGGCGACGATGCAGGTTGCGGATCTTGACGCGCGGAGCGTGCCAGAACTGTGTATAAAAACTCTTAGGAGGTCCCGTCGCGATACGGATTCCGACGGTTGATGCTGTGCCCCAGAGGCTCAAGACAAAAAACGCGAAAACAACCCCATGCAAAGTACAAATCATTGAGGGATTTCGTCCGCCGCGACTCCCGCCCTGTCCGGAGGGACGTTTGACTCGTCGGGCAAAACAGGCCCATCGTTAGCTCATCGCCAATTGCGAGCGCGTCGTCGCGCCGACACCATTAACCGTTCGGAAGGCATCGCTGCTTCGAACGCGAAGCGCCGATCAGAGCAAGAATCCCCTGAGAGCCCCGACGAACTGCTGCGGCGCTTGAAGCTGCGGCACGTGCGCGCATCCTGGAATGATCTTGAGTTCAGCGTGCGGCAACCCGGCAGCCAGTTCGTGCGACATCGGCGGAGGCGTCGCTTCATCGTGCTCGCCGACCAGGACGAGCACCGGCACATTCACTGCGGCAAGCTCGGTGCGGAGGTCGAGGCCTGCCAATGCCTCGCATGCGGCACGAAACACGTCGGGATCCGTCCGCAGAAATGCGGCGCGACGATCCTGCATCAGGTCGGGGTGCCGCTCCTGAAACTCGGGCGCGAACAGGCGCCGCATCGCGACGTCAGTGATGGCCTCCAGCCCCCTTGCCCGGGACACCTTCGCCATGTTGAGAAATGCCTCGCGCCCGGGCTCGGAAAAAGCCGCGCCGCAATCAGCGAGAACGAGCCGGCTGGCGATCTTCGGATGCCGGATCGCCATCTGCAGGGCGACAAACCCGCCATAGCCGTTGCCGAGCACAATCGCCGGCGCGCCGCCAGCGGCATCCCGCACGGCCTCGGCCATCCGGTCGGCGACCGCTGCAAAGCCGCCCTCCACCGCGCGTGAACGGCCGAACCCAGGCAACTCCGGTACGATGGCCCGAAACGATCCCCGAAGCGCCGGCACGATGGCATCGAAGCTCGCACGGTCCGACAGCAGCGAGTGGAAGAGAAACAGCGGAGGTCCCTCGCCCGATTGCGCGGCGTTGACGGTCCCGTTGGCAAGAAGCCTGTCCATGTCCGGTTTTTCCTCACGACGGTCGGACCACGCGTGATCGCGTGCCTCATCGGGCCGATTGATAAATCAAATCCCCGGGATTTCAAGCATTCGTCTCTTGACGTGAAATATCAGGATTGCCAGATTATGGCTAGCGAGGTTCCAACAATCATGCTTTTACGCGAAAATGTCTACGATCTTCTCAGAGCTGATATTTTAGCTTGCCGTCTTACGCCGGGTGATGAAATGCGCGAGCAAGACCTGGCCGAGCGCTATTCGGTGAGCCGGCAGCCGGTTCGGGATGCGCTTCTGCGCCTCCAGCGCGAGCACCTCGTGACGGTGCAACCGCGCCAGGGCTACCGAGTGACGCCGATCTCGCTCTCCGATGCCCGCGACCTTCTGCGCTTCCGACTCGCGCTGGAGCCGGCCTGCGTCGCTGAAGCGATCGAAAGCGCACCCGACAGCGTCTTGAAATCGCTCGACGAATTCCGCCGCTTCTCGGGCAATCACGAGGACTTCATCGCCTACAATCGCGGCTTCCACACTGCGCTGGCTCATGCCTCCGGCAATCGCCGCATGGCGGCGGCGCTGTGCGACCTGATCGGCCAGGCCGACCGGCTGGTCCGCGTCAGTATTTCCAACCTGAAGGGCCACGACCCCGCAAAGCTCGTCGCAGAGCACGTCGCACTGATCGACGCCATGCAGCAGCGCGAAACGCGCACCGCGGCGCGCATCATCAAGGCCCACATCGGGGACACCGAAAAACGCGTTCTGCCGGCGCTCAAGCGCAACGCCGTCATCGTCGAAGAGAGGTCATCATGAACGTTCCCTCGAAACCCGCGTCGATCGACGTCGAAACCCACGGCAATTTCATCGATGGACGGGAAGTCGAAGCCGGAGACGGCGCGATGCTGGACGTTCGCAATCCCGCGACCGGCGATGTCATTGCCCGCATTCCCAATTCAACCGCAGAGGATATCGACCGCGCCATGAAAAGCGCGCGCGCCGCGTTCGAAGGCAAGGCCTGGGGCGGCATGGACACGCGCGCCAGGGCCAGACTGGTCAACAAGCTCGCCGATGCGTTCGAGGCCAATCTCGACAGCCTGTATCGGCTCGAGACTCTCAACAACGGCCGCCCGGTCAACGAGACCCGCGCCCAGCTCTCCCGCCTGCCCGATTTCTTCCGCTACTTCTGCGGCCTCGCTTTGTCGCGCCGTGACTCCGTGATCCCCGTCGAAGGCGCCTATCTGAACTACACGCTCCGCACGCCGATCGGCATCGTCGCCAATTGCACCCCGTTCAATCACCCCCTGATGATCCTGTGCAAGTCGCTCGCCGTGGTGCTGGCGACTGGATGCGTCACCGTGGTGAAGCCGTCCGAATACACGCCGCTCACGACCCTGAAGCTCGCACAGATCTTCACCGAAGCGGGCCTGCCGCCCGGCGTCTTCAATATCGTGCTGGGCCTCGGCCCCACCGCCGGCAAGATGCTGGCCGAGCATGGCGACATCAACAAGCTGGTCCTGACCGGCGGCACCGAGGCAGGCCGCATCGCCGGCAGCGCAGCCGCAAAAGTGTTTGCGCATCAGACCATGGAGCTTGGCGGCAAGACGCCGGTGATGGTGTTCGACGATTACGACGTCGACCGCGCCGTCAACTATGCCGCCTTCGGCGCCTTCATCGGCGCCGGGCAGACCTGCGTTTGCGCCTCGCGCCACATCGTCCAGGCCTCGATCTACGACGAGTTCGTGGAGAAGCTGCAGGCCAAGACCCGCACGATCCGCGTCGGCGATCCCTTCGATCCCAGCACCCAGATGGGCCCCGTGATCTCGGCCCGGCAACGCGACCGCGTTCTCACCTATGCGGGTTACGGTCACGAAGACGGCGCGCGCCTCGTCACCGGCGGCGTTGCCGCCAAGGTGCCGGGCCATGACAACGGCTATTTCGTGGAGCCAACGGTCTTCGCTGACGTCAAGTCCGACATGCGCATCTTCCAGGAGGAAGTGTTCGGTCCCTTCACCTCGGTGACACCGTTC
This sequence comes from Bradyrhizobium sp. USDA 4354, assembly GCF_054060315.1. Lineage (NCBI taxonomy): Bacteria > Pseudomonadati > Pseudomonadota > Alphaproteobacteria > Hyphomicrobiales > Nitrobacteraceae > Bradyrhizobium > Bradyrhizobium sp. USDA 4354. Next base: position 6,236,007 of record NZ_JBSSDC010000001.1, read on the forward strand.
AAGGACGAGGCCGATGCGCTCCGGCTCGCCAACGACTCGCCGTTTGGCCTCGCCGCAGCGATCCGTACCCGCGACGTCGCCCGCGCTCACCGTGTCGCCGCCGCGGTCAAGGCCGGCATCGTCTGGATCAACGATCATCACCGCCTCGACCCGGCCTCGCCCTGGGGCGGCGTCGACGATTCCGGCATCGGCCGCGAATGCGGCGCCGAAAGCTTCAACGACCATTTCAACACCAAGAGCGTGATGGTCGCGACCCACGAGCAGCCGTTCGACTGGTATCGCGACACAGCCAGTCAGACGCGACTGAACTAGCAGTGCTGCACGCGGCCGACCGCCCATAGAAGGCGGGCCGCATCAACGGGGACAACAGTCAAGGGAGAGCGTCAATGTCGACATCGGTGAACGCAGGCGGCCGCCTCGATCGGCTTCCGATCGGTCCATTCCATCGCCGCATCATGCTGCTGATCGGCATCGGCATGTTCTTCGACGGCTTCGACATCTATATCGCCGGAACCGTGCTCAGCGTCACGTTGAAGAGCGGCTTTTCGACGCTCGCCCAAAACGCGGCCTTCATCTCCGCGACATTCGTCGGCATGATGGTGGGATCTTTCGGCACTGGCTTCCTCGGCGACCGCTACGGACGCCGCTTCACGTATCAGTTCAATTTGCTTCTTTTCGGCATCGCTTCCCTTGCTGCGGCATTCTCGCCGAACATGGCCTTCCTGATCGCCTGCCGCTTCGCGATGGGCGTTGGGCTCGGGGCGGAGAACGTCGTCGGCTATTCGACGATGACCGAGTTCGTGCCCGCGCGCACCCGCGGCAAATGGCTCGGCTTCACGGCCGTGTGCGTGGTGACAGGCCTGCCCGCGGCCCTGCTGATCGCATCCGTGCTGGTGCCGCAATTCGGCTGGCGCTCGATGTTCGTGCTCGGCGGCGTCGGCGCGCTCGTCGTCTGGTACATGCGCAAGTCGCTGCCGGAATCCCCGCGCTGGCTGGAGGCGGTGGGGCGCACCGCCGAAGCCGAAGCGCTGATGCAAGCCATCGAGAAGGAAGCCGCGCAGGGGCAGCCCCTGCCTCCTCCCGCACCCGCAACACCGGCCCCGGTTGCTCCCGATCTCGGCACACTATTCACCGCGCCCCTGCTGTCGCGAATGATCGTCGGCGCGGTCTGCCTGATCACGATCAACACCCTGCTTTACGGCTTCGTGACCTGGCTGCCCGTATTCTTCGTCAAGCAGGGCCTTTCGATCGCGACCTCGTTCGGCTATTCGCTGCTGATGGCGCTCGGCGCGCCGATCGGCTCGGCCATCGGCGCATTGACGGCCGACCGCTGGGGCCGCAAGCCCACCATCATCGGCGCATCGCTGATCTCGGTGGCGCTCGGAATCCTCTATCCCATGATCTCCGATCCGATCCTGCTGCCGGCCGTGGGCTTCGCGCTGACCGTGCCGATCTATGTGCTGGTTGCGCTCCTGTTCGGCATCTACATCCCGGAACTGTTTCCGACCGAGGTCCGCCTGCGCGCCTCCGGCCTCGTCAACACGCTGGGGCGCGGCGCCACGATCGTCACGCCGTTCCTCGTTGTCTCGCTGTTCGAGTCGCGCGGCGTGGCCGGCGTGATGGCGCTGATGATCGGACTGCTGATGGTGCAGATCGTCACGGTCTGGGCCCTCGGCATCGAGCCCCGGCATCGCAGCCTCGAGGAGCTCAAGGCGGAGGAAACGGCCGCGCCGGTGCTCAAGGAAGCGTCCTGACGCCCTCCACGCATGGCCGGGCTTATCCCGGCCATCGACGCCTTGTCCAAGCAGCACTGAGAACGTGGATGCCCGGGACAAGCCCGGGCACGACGACCTGCGCTGACTGCAATGCGATCTGCGTGAAAGCTACGTCTTGTCAGCCGACTGCGCTTCGATCGCCTGCACCGCGACGCTCGCGACCTGCCGCAGCGCTTCGCGGTCCGCGCCGGAGGACGCCATCACGCCCATGCCGACCGACACCGCCGAGATGTAGCGCGCGAGCGCGGCGGGATCTGACGTCGGCTTGAGATCGCCTTCCGCCTTGGCGCGGATGAAACGTTCACGGAGCTGGTCTTCGTTCTGGGCGCGGCGGGCGGCGAGCTCGAAGGGGACGTTCTCGGAGCCGGTGCCGCAGGCGATGCCGCCCTGCACGAGCAGGCAGCCGGGCGGATTAGCGGGATCGGTCTGCTTGTCGGCGATGCCCATCAGCATCCGCTCGGCGACGGCGCGGGCGGTCGGCGCTGCCACCACCTCGTCCATCCAGACGCCGCGCAGCTTGGTGTAGCGGTCGAGCGCGGCCTTCAGCAGGCCTTCCTTGTTGCCGAAGCAGGCGTAGAGGCTGGGCGGGTTGATGCCCATTGCCTCGGTGAGCTGGGCAATGGTCGCACCCTCATAGCCATGGCGCCAAAACACTTCCATCGCCTGGTCCAACGCCATTTCGGCATCGAATTCGCGCGGGCGTCCCATGCCCATGTGCCTGTCTCCTCGGAATTCGCGTTCTGCCTGAGGCTTAACGTCAATCCTAACTATTTGTTCTAATTCTACTTTCCTAGCGTCTTCCAATTCTTGCGGTATGCCGCTACAATTTTCTTAGTGAATGGTACATAAGTATCTTGCACTGCGATATCCAGCTCCACATCTGTAGTGAACACTACATATCTGGAGCGCGCAAATGCACCCCTCCCAAAATACCTCCCGCACCGGCCGTTTCCGCCGCCTTCTGGGCGCCGTCGCCATCGTGGGCGCCCTCGCTGCGGCCGGCTCGATCGCCACCGGCCGCTATTTTCATGCGGCGCAAGCGACCGCACCGGCCGCCGCGGCAGAACAAGCTGTTTCTGTGACCGTCGCAATGATCGAGCCGCGGCAGACCGTGCTGTGGGACGATTTCTCCGGCCGGCTCGAGGCCATCAACCGCGTCGAGCTCCGCCCGCGCGTCGCGGGTGCGATCCTGTCGGCGAACTTTACCGAAGGCGCGCTGGTGAAGGCCGGCGACGTGCTGTTCAAGATTGATCCCGCCCCTTATGCGGCCGAGGTCGACAAGGCTGCAGCCCAGCTCGAGGCAGCGAAAGCGCGCGTCGTCTTCACCCAGAACGAGCTCGAGCGCGGCGCCCAACTCGTCGGCAACGCCGTGGTCACCCGGCGCGACTATGACCAGCGCGACAACGCCAATCGCGAAGCGATCGCCAACGTCAAGGCAGCCGAGGCGACGCTTCAGACCGCAAAGCTCAACCTCGACTACACCGAAGTGCGCGCCCCCGTGGATGGCCGCGTCGGCAAGATCGAGGTCACCGTCGGCAATCTCGTCGCCGCCGGCACCGCGTCCCCGGTCTTGACCTCGCTGGTCTCGGTCAATCCGATCTACGCCTCGTTCGATGCGGACGAAGAGGTCGTGCTGCGCGCGCTGAACTCGATCGCGGATGCCTCCGGCAGGCGCGGCAAGCTCGGCCAGATCCCGGTCGAGATGACGACGTCGGGCGGCCTGTCTGCGAAGGGCCACATCCAGCTGATCGACAACCAGGTCAACGGCCAGAGCGGCACCATCCGCGTCCGCGCCGTATTCCAGAACGAGGACGGACGCCTCATCCCCGGCCAGTTCGCCCGCGTGCGCATGGGCCAGCCGAAGCAACAGGCGCTGGTGATGATCGACGAGCGCGCGATCGGCACCGACCAGGACAAGAAGTTCGTGATGGCGGTCGGCGACGACAGCCGCGCCGTGTACCGGCCGGTCACGCTGGGCGGCGCCGTCGATGGACTTCGCATCGTCACCTCGGGCCTGAAGTCCGGCGACCGCATCGTGGTCAACGGTCTGCAGCGCGTGCGTCCCGGCGCCCTCCTCAAGACGGAAGTGGCGGCGATGGGCGCGCGAGGGCAGCAGGCTTCCAACCACAGCAACCAGGACGTGGTGCAGCGCTAGTGCTTTCCGTCGTCCCGGGGCGGGCGTAGCCCGAACCCGGGATCTCGAAGTTACGAGCCTCCGACCAATCATCTCTGGATTCCGGGTTCGCGCTACGCGCGCCCCGGAATGACGAGGAGTCGCCGGAGAACCGCAGGATATTGCCCAGGGGCAAGGCCATGAATCTCTCAAAGTTCTTCATCGACCGTCCGATTTTCGCCGGCGTTCTCTCCGTCCTGATTTTCCTCGCCGGATTGATCTCGCTGTTCGCGATGCCGATCTCGGAATACCCCGATGTCGTGCCGCCCTCCGTCGTGGTGCGCGCGACCTATCCCGGTGCCAATCCCAAGGTGATCGCGGAAACGGTGGCGACCCCGATCGAGGAGCAGATCAACGGCGTCGAGAACATGCTGTACATGTCGAGCCAGTCGACCACCGACGGCGCGATGACGCTGACGGTGACGTTCCGGCTCGGCACCGATCCCGACAAGGCGACGCAGCTCGTACAGAACCGCGTGCAGCAGGCCGAGCCGCGCCTGCCGGCCGTGGTGCGCCAGCTCGGCATCATCACCAAGAAGTCATCGCCCGACCTCACCATGGTCGTGCATCTGCTGTCGCCGAACGGCCGCTACGACATGACGTATTTGCGCAACTATGCCGTGCTCAACGTCAAGGACCGGCTGGCGCGGATCGACGGCGTCGGCGACGTCCAGCTCTATGGCGCCGGCGACTATTCGATGCGGGTCTGGGTCGATCCGCAGAAGGCGGCCGAGCACGGCCTGACCGCAAGCGACATCGTGAAAGCGATCCAGGCGCAAAACGTGGAGGCCGCTGCCGGCGTGGTCGGCTCCTCTCCGAACGTCAAGGGCATCGATCTCCAGCTCTCGGTCAATGCCGAGGGCCGTCTCGCCAACGAAGAGCAGTTCGGCGACATCGTGGTCAAGACGGGCACCCGCGGCGAGGTCGTCCGCTTGCGCGACCTCGCGCGCATCGAGTTAGGGGCCTCAGAATATGGCCTACGCTCGCTGCTCGACAACAAACAGGCGGTGGCAATCCCGATCTTCCAGGCGCCCGGCTCCAACGCGCTGCAGATTTCCGACCACGTTCGCGCCACCATGGCCGAGATCAAGAAGAACATGCCGGAAGGCGTGTCCTACCAGATCGTCTACGACCCCACTCAGTTCGTACGCTCCTCGATCGAAGCCGTCATCCACACGCTGCTGGAGGCGATCGCGCTGGTCGTGCTGGTCGTGATCCTGTTCCTGCAGACCTGGCGGGCCTCGATCATCCCGCTGCTGGCCGTGCCGGTGTCGATCGTCGGCACGTTTGCGGTGATGCACGTGTTCGGCTTCTCCATCAATGCGCTCAGCCTGTTCGGTCTCGTGCTCGCGATCGGCATCGTCGTCGACGACGCCATCGTCGTGGTCGAGAACGTAGAGCGCAACATCGAGGCCGGGCTGTCGCCGCGGGATGCCACCTATCAGGCGATGCGTGAGGTCTCGGGCCCGATCATCGCGATCGCGCTGGTGCTGATCGCGGTGTTCGTGCCGCTCGCCTTCATCTCCGGCCTCACCGGGCAATTCTACAAGCAGTTCGCGCTGACGATCGCGATCTCCACAGTGATCTCGGCCATCAATTCGCTGACGCTGTCACCAGCGCTGTCGGCGCTGCTGCTCAAGGGGCACAACGAGCCGAAGGACCGGCTGACGCTGATCATGGAGAAGAGCCTTGGCTGGTTCTTCCGCGGCTTCAACAAGGCCTTCACACGCTCCTCGGACAATTACAGCGGCACCGTCAGCAAGGTGATCTCCGGCAAGGCCGCGGTGATGGGCCTCTATGTTGTGCTGGTCGGCCTCACGGCGCTTCTGTTCCAGCAGGTGCCGAGCGGCTTTGTGCCGGGACAGGACAAGCAATACCTCGTCGGCTTCGCCCGCCTGCCCGATGGCGCAACGCTCGACCGCACCGAGGAGGTCATCCGCAAGATGAGCGACATCGCGCTGACCCAGCCCGGCGTCGAGAGCTCGGTGGCCTTCCCGGGCCTGTCGATCTCCGGCTTCACCAACTCATCCAACGCCGGCATCGTGTTCTCGACGCTGAAGCCGTTCGACGAACGCAAGGATTCGTCACTCAGCGGGCCCGCGATCGCGGCCGAGCTGAATAAGAAGTATGCGGGGATCCAGGAGGCCTTCATCGCCATGTTCCCGCCGCCGCCCGTCAACGGCCTCGGCACCATCGGCGGCTTCAAGCTCCAGATCGAGGACCGCGCCGGTCTCGGCTACGACGCCCTGAACGAGGCGACCAACGCGTTCATGGCGGCGATGCAGAAGGCGCCGGAGATCGCCGGCGTGTTCTCGAGCTTCCAGGTCAACGTGCCCCAGCTGTTCGCCGACATCGACCGCACCAAGGCGCTTCAGCTGGGCGTGCCCGTGACGGAGGTGTTCAACACGCTGCAGATTTACCTCGGCTCGTACTACGTCAACGACTTCAACAAGTTCGGCCGCACCTACTCCGTCCGCGTCCAGGCCGACGCGCCGTTCCGCGCGCGCGCCGACGACATCAGGCAATTGAAGGTGCGCTCGTCCTCGGGCGACATGGTGCCGTTGTCGGCGCTGCTCAAGGTCCGCCAGAGCGCGGGGCCGGAGCGCGCGATCCGCTACAACGGCTTCCTGTCGTCCGACATCAACGCGGCGGCCGCTCCCGGCTTCTCCTCCGGCCAGGCGCAGGAGGCGGCAACGCGGATCGCGGCGGAGGTGCTGCCACCGGGCTTCGCCTTCGAATGGACCGACCTGACCTATCAGGAGTTCATCGCCGGCAATTCCGGCATCTGGGTGTTCCCGCTGGCGATCCTGCTGGTGTTCCTGGTGCTGGCCGCGCTCTATGAGAGTCTGACCCTGCCGCTCTCGATCATCATGATCGTGCCCATGGGCCTCTTGGCAGCGATGTTCGGCGTCTGGATCTCCAAGGGCGACAACAACGTCTTCACCCAGATCGGCCTCATCGTGCTCGTCGGCCTGTCCGCCAAGAACGCCATCCTGATCGTCGAGTTCGCGCGCGAGCTCGAATTCGCGGGCCGCACGCCGATCCGGGCCGCGATCGAGGCGAGCCGTTTGCGGCTGCGTCCGATCCTGATGACGTCGATGGCGTTCATCATGGGCGTGCTACCGCTGGTGCTCTCGACCGGCGCCGGCTCGGAGATGCGGCGCGCCATGGGCGTCGCCGTGTTCTCCGGCATGATCGGCGTCACCGTGTTCGGCCTGTTCCTGACGCCGGTGTTCTATGTACTGCTGCGGACCGTCACCGGCATGAAGCCGCTGACGCATCACGGCAGCGACACCAGCGCGGCGCCGGTTCAGGGGCTCGCCGAATGATTCAACGAGAGGCCCGCCGCGGTACGATGGCGATGGGAGTAAAGGTGTAAACTTCCTCGCCGTTCTGGTTCAACATGGTCCATTTCACTAGCGCGATACCCTGCGGCTTCGACTTGGACGGCGTCAGGCTCATGACCTCGCCGACCAGATGAAGACGGTCATTGGGCCGCACGGGAACCGTCCAGCGCAGGCCATCCACACCGGCGCCAATCAGCGGATGCGGGCCGAACGGGCGGGTCTGAATCGCGAGATTCATGGCGATCGCGGCGGTGTGCCAGCCCGAGGCGGCAAGCCCCTTGAACAGGGTCGTCTTGGCGGCCTCGTGGTCGAGATGCATCGGCTGCGGATCGAACTCGGCGGCGAAGCGCTTGATGTCGGCCTCCGTGACCAGAACTTCGGGGGACTTGAACCGCATTCCGATGGTGAGATCGTCGAACCACTCGACCTGCGCCATGATTTTGCCTCGCAGTAGATGCGCCGTTCCAGAAGACACGGCTTAAATGGCCCCTGAGCGATAGCGGGATATAGCGGGCCGGCAGCGCACAAACCAGCGCAGGGTTCCGCGCGAAACCCCTTTCCCGGTGCGACGAAACACGCCTGAAACAGATGGCCAGTTAAGTGGTTGTCAAAATAAATACAGGGACGGCCACCATGCAGTTCATCCTCGACCTGATCTACGAGTATTCCTGCTGCCAAAACCTCGTTGCCCAGCCGCTACGGGAGGACGAGCTATGATCGAGCTGATCTCAGGCCTGCTCGCCCTTTGCAGCATCGGCGTCTTCGCGGCGCATGCGCTGGACGCCTACCGCACCACGCACTCCTGACCGCCTCGCTTTTCCCGGCGCTAGAAAGGCCGCCGGTAGAAATGCTCGGAATGCGTGGCCGGCGGAAACCGGTTGGCGAGCGCAAGCGCCCCCTTCTCGTCCGTCTCGAGCGCGATCTTCTGCGCCAGCATCACGTCGCCCGGCACTAGGAATCCTGACGGGACGAAGCACCAACCCATCGTCGCGTGCCCTTCGCCATCGATCTCGTGGACATTGGCGGCCGTGCCGTAGTGGATGCGATAGGTTCTGCCGGTGTCGCAGCCGACCACGTCGAAATACCGATGCTGCTCGAACTGCGCGCGCTGCGCCGGCGACAGCCAATCGGCCAGAAGCCGGCGGCCGCGGGCATCCGGCGTGTTCTCGCCGAAGAAGCGGCGATAGAGTTCGCGCAGCGCATGCAAACGCGCACGCGCCGGCGCGCGGAGCCAAACGGCCGCGATCATGAGCAGCTCAGATCAACCGCCGACCAGGCGGGGAAAGAACAGCGTTTCATGCGCGGTCGGGTCGAACGATCGGATCCGGGTGACTTCGCCGGGCCCGGTTCGAAGAGCGGCGGTGAAGCCGGCTCCGGTCAGCTCCCGAAAGCGCCGTTCGGCTCGCGCCAGCGCTTCGGCGTTGCCAGGATCAAACTCGTGGCGTGTGTCGCCAGTCTGGTCCATCACGATCTGGGTAGCCATGTTGAGTCTCCTCATGCCCAGCCCTGAACTTGATCAAAGCAAACCTCGTGCCGTCGGTTCCCAATGGCAACAACTTTCTCGCGCCGGCGCATCACGCCTTGCTGAGCAGCCTCAAGCGCGATGAGATCGTCATTGCGCTTTAGGCCGTTGTTAAGCATGATCTTTCCGGAAAACCGCTGCACATTTTCGCAAACGCGGCCCTTCTTTCGCAAACGCGACCCTTCGGGTCCGGATCATGCTCTAGCGCGAGGCCGCGGCGGCCCCGCCCTCGTCGATCTGCCGGCCCATCAGCGCGATCGCCTTCTGATAGACGCCAGCGGCATTCCAAGCCTCGATGGCAGCAAAATTCGGCTCGCCCGGCTGGTACCCCGCTCCTGCGCGCCAACCATGGGCTTTGAGGAAATTCGCAGTCGAGTTTAGCGCATTGGCAGCAACTTCGAGATTGCCGGTGCCGTAGGCCAAAATACTCTTGGGCATGAACTGGGTCTGGCCGACCTCGCCATGCATGGAGCCGCGGGTCGATCCCGACAGTGTGCCGCGATCGATCAGCTTCAAGGCGGCATAGAGCTGGTCGGTGAAGAATTCGGGACGACGGCAGTCATAGGCGAGGGTCGCGATCGACGACAGCATGTTCTGGTTGCCGCGCTGGCTGCCGAAGCCGGTCTCCATGCCCCAGATCGCGATCAAGGGTCCGGGCGGGACGCCATAGCGCTGCTGGATCGAGGCGAACAAGGCGGCCTGCGACTGCTTGAGCTGCCGCCCCTTGGCGACGATGGTGGTGGCGCCGCGCTTGGCCAGGAACTGGTCGAGGGTCAGCGAAAAGCTGCGCTGGCCGCGGTCGGCCGCGATGGTGGCGCTGGCGTAATTGGTCTGCATCAGCGCCGACAGTGCGGTGGGACCGATGCCCTTGCCCTGCGCCTCCGCGCTGAACTCGCGCTTCCAGGCCTCGAAGCCGGCCGGCGAGCTGCCGCATTGCGCCGCCTCGGCGGAGGGTACCAGGCAACCGAGCAGCGTCATTGCGCCAAAAACCGCTCCCGCAACAGCCCTGCCCCTGATCATGCCCAAGCTCTCCTGTCCTGTACCGTTCGGCAGCGCGATCTTACCCGGTGGAACGCGCCGACTCCATGACCTGATCATAGGACAATTCGAGGCCATCCAGATTGCCTTCCTTGCGCCATTTGTCGAGCAGCCGCAGGAATGCCACCGGCCCGCGCCAATATTGGCTGTTTCTGGCCGCGATCGGATCGAATACGCCTTCGTTGTTGTAGTAGCCCGGCGTACATTCGGCGAGATAGGTCTGCCGGCCGAGCGCGGCCTTGACGACCTCGTCGACCCAGGCGCTCTCGGCGGCAAGCGTCGGCTCCAGGGTGCGCGCTTTGCGCTCACGGGCCTCCTTGATGACATAGGCGATGTGCTGCGATTGCTCGTCGATGATGTGCGGGAAGTTGGCGCTCTGGCCGGCTTGCACCGTGACGATCAGGAAACAATTCGGGAAGCCGCGGCTGTAGAAGCCGTGCAGCGTCATGACGCCGTCGCGCCAGCGCTCGGACAGGCTCATGCCGTCGCGGCCGTAGACCTCGAAGCCCATGCGGCGCGCGTAATCGGTGCCGACCTCAAAGCCGCTGGCATGGATCAGGCAGTCGAGCTCGTAAGCCTTGCCGTCGACGACGACGGCATTCTCGGTGATGCGTTCGACGCCCTGCCCTCTGGTATCCACGAGATGCATTTTGGGACGATTGAACGTATCGAGATATTCGTCGTGAAAGCACGGCCGCTTGCAGAATGCCTTGTACCAGGGCTTGAGCGCAGCTGCAGTCGCCTCGTCCCTGACCACCGCGTCGACGCGGGCGCGGATCTCCTCCATCTTGCGGTAGTCGGCCTGCTCGATCACCTTCAGCGCCTCCTCCAACGAGGTCACCGGCTGCTTCTGGCGTCGCGGCGCCAGCAGGATCTCGCCGAGCAGGCCAGTCCAGCCGTCCTGCACCAGATCCTGCTCGAACGGCTCGCCTGAAATCACGGACGTGAAATTGTCCATGCGTTCGCGCTGCCAGCCCGGCTTGAGGCCCTGCACCCAGGCGTGATCCGTTGGACGGTCGTCGCGAACGCCGATAGCGGACGGCGTGCGCTGGAAGACATAGAGCTCCTTCGCCGATCGGCCGAGATGTGGCACGCATTGCACGGCGGTGGCGCCGGTACCGATGATGCCAACGCGCTTGTCGGCAAGGCCCGTCAGACCGCCGTCCGCATTGCCGCCGGTGTAGCCGTAGTCCCAGCGACTGGTATGAAAGCTGTGGCCTTTGAACGTCTCGATGCCGGGAATGCCCGGCAGCTTCGGACGGCTCAGCGGACCTCCGGCAAGAATGACGAATCGTGCGCGGATGCGGTCGCCCCGATCGGTCTCGACCAGCCAACGCGCTTCCTGTTCCTGCCATGCCATCCGCGAAATGACGGTCTGAAACAGCGCGCGCTCGTAGAGCCCGAAATGACGGCCGATGCGGCGCGAGTGCTGGTAGATCTCCGGCGCCCGGGCATATTTGCGCACCGGCATGTAGCCGGTCTCTTCCAGGAGCGGCAGATAGATGTAGCTCTCGGTATCGCAGGCGGCACCGGGATAACGATTCCAGTACCAGGTGCCGCCGAAGTCGGCGGCCTTTTCCACGATACGAAAATCCTCGATGCCGGCCTCGCGCAACCGCGCGCCACACAACAAGCCGCCGAAGCCGCCACCGACGATGAGCACTTCGGTCGCTTCGCTGACGGCTGCGCGCGCAAATCCAGGATCGGCCCAGGGGTCGTCGAGATAGCGGCTGAATTCGCCTGTGACCTCGACATATTGCGCCTTGCCCTCGGCGCGCAGACGACGATCGCGCTCGTCGCGATAGCGGGCACGGAGAGCGGAAACATCGACCATAGATGCGCCGGTTGTACCGGTCTTGTGTCTTTCCGCTGACATCCATCTCCTCCACCGCGAAACGCTGCTTCGCCGGCAGCTCATCTCACGTTAGCCCTGAAAAACTGGCGCATGCAATCACGTCCGCTGTTTTTTGCGTGAACGCCGCGTGACGTTCCGCTAACCTTTCGCGCAAATCACAAGCCTAGGCCACGCGACGACGCGGCAATCCGGAGGAGACCATGCAGGGATTGATGATGGACATGCCGCTTCTGATCAGCGGCCTGATCCAGTATGCGGCAGACTATCACGGCGAAGCTGAAATCGTCGCGCGCGAGATCGAGGGTGACATCCATCGCTACACCTACGCGGACGCGCATCCGCGCATCAAGCGCATGGCGTTGGCGTTGAAGCGGCTCGGCATGACTCCCGGCGACCGCGTCGGCACGCTGGCCTGGAATACGCACCGGCATTTCGAGATGTTCTACGCCGCGCCGGGAATGGGCTACGTCCTGCACACCGTCAATCCGCGGCTGTTTCCCGAGCAGCTGGTCTACATCATCAACCACGCCGAGGATCGCCTGTTGTTCGTCGATCGCGCCACGCTGCCGATCGTCGAGGCTATCGCGCCGCAGCTCAGGACAATCGAGGCCTATATCGTAATGTCCTCGCGCGAGCGGATGCCCGAGACGAAGCTCGCGAACGTGCATTGTTACGAAGAGCTTCTGGGACGCGAGAACGATGCCGGCTTCGCCTGGCCCGAGTTCGACGAGAAGTCCGCCTCCACGATCTGCTACACCTCGGGCACGACGGGCAATCCCAAGGGCGTGATCTACTCGCACCGCGCCGCGATCCTGCAGACCATGACCTGCTGCAGTTTCGACTTCCTGCCGGGCCATGTCGAAGGCGTGCGCGAGGTGATGATGCCCATGGCACCGCTGTTCCACGGCAATGGCTGGAACATGCCTTTTACGGCGCCCTATACCGGCTCCAAGCTGGTGCTGCCCGGCCGCAACTACGAGCCCGACAAGCTCTACGAATTGCTCGAGGGCGAGAAGGTGACGCTCTCGGCGGGCGTGCCGAGCTTCTGGCTGATCCTGCTCGACTGGCTCGGCCGCACCGGCAACAAATTCTCCACGCTGCGCGCAACGCTGTCGTCGGGCTCGGCCCCGCCGCGCGCGATGGTCGAGAAGCTCAAGCGCGAGTATGGCATCGACTATATCCAGGCCTGGGGGATGACCGAGGCCTTGGGCTGCTCGATGCCGGGCCTGCGGCCCGGCTCGGAGCATCTCAGCGACAAGGAGAAATTCGACCGGCGCCAAGTCTCTGGCCGCGCCTGTTTCGGCACGCATTTGCGCATCGTCGACGACGCCGGCGCTGAGCTGCCGCGCGACGGCAAGACCGTCGGTCATCTGCGCGCCCGCGGCCCCTGGGTCGCCTCCGGCTACATGAAGTTGGAGGAAGGACTCGACCGCGACGGCTGGCTGATCACCGGCGACATGGCGGTGATCGACAGCCAAGGCCACGTCACGCTGACCGACCGCTCCAAGGACGTGATCAAGTCCGGCGGCGAGTGGATTTCCTCGATCCACCTCGAGGATATCGCCTTGTCGCATCCCGACGTGCTGCAAGCCGCCGTTGTCGCCATCGCGCATGAGAAATGGCAGGAGCGCCCCCTGCTTCTTGTCGTTCGCAAGAAGGGCGCGACCGTCGACGGCAAGACGCTGCTCGACCACATGCGGCCGAAGATCGCGAGCTGGTGGATGCCGGACGCCGTGGAATTCCTGGACGAATTCCCGATGACCGGCACCGGCAAGGTGCTGAAATCCGCGCTGCGCGAGAGATTCAAGGAATATCGCGTCGCATGACGACACCCGATCGCGTGCGGACAATTCCGTGCGCGGCTTTCATCTTTTGGTAGATTTGGGAGCGATATATCGAGGCCTCGCTCACCTTGGATCGAGGACCTCATGACGTTTTCCGGATTGGGCATGCATCTCGGCAATCTGTCGCGCCTGTCGAATGCGCTGACGCGCTCGATCAGCCCGGAGAACTTCACCGGAGAGAAGGGCAAAGGCGGCATGTCCGTCGACGGCCCCGCCGCACGTCAGGCGCGCGATCTCGGCCAGGGCTGGAAGGTCTCTCCTTACGTCGTCATCGAGCCCGGCGCGATCTTCACGCTCGCGGACATCCAGGGCCAGGGCGCGATCCAGCAGATCTGGATGACGCTGGCGCGCGGGCGCCTGCGTCACTCGATCCTTCGCGTCTATTGGGACGACCAGGACCAGCCGAGTGTCGAATGCCCGGCGGGCGATTTCTTCGCCTGCGGATGGGAAGAGTATGCGCAAGTGTCCTCGCTCGCGGTCTGCGTCAATCCCGGCCGCGCCTTCAACTGCTATTGGGAAATGCCGTTCCGCAAGCGGGCGCGCTTCACGCTGGAGAACCGCAGCGAGGAAGAGCTCACGGTCTATTACCAGATCAACTACACCCTCACCGACGTGCCGGAAGATTGCGCCTATTTCCATGCGCAATTCCGTCGCACAAATCCGCTGCCATACAAGGAGGTCTACACCATCCTCGATGGCATCAAGGGCGCGGGCCACTATGTCGGCACCTACATGGCCTGGGGCGTCAACAACAATGGCTGGTGGGGCGAAGGCGAGATCAAGTTCTTCATCGACGGCGACGGTGCATTTCCGACGATCTGCGGCACCGGCACCGAGGACTATTTCTGTGGCGCCTATAATTTCGATCCCTATGTCGCCCATTCCGGCCAGGGCGAGGTGAAGCAGTCGCGCTACCAGGAATTCACCACGCCCTATGCCGGCCTGCCGCAGGTAATCCGCCCCGATGGCGTCTACAGGTCGCAGCAGCGTTTCGGCCTGTATCGCTGGCACATCCCGGATCCCGTACGCTTCCGCTCCGATCTGCGCGTGACCATCCAGGCGCTCGGCTGGCTGCCGGGCGTCAAGGAGGCGAAGTATCTTCCGTTGCAGGACGACATCGCCTCTGTCGCGTTCTGGTACCAGACGCTACCGACCGCACCGTTCGCCAAGCTGCCTGATCCGGACTATCTCGAAATTGGCTAGCTGCCGTCCACCGATCAAGGAGACCAGAGATGCTCTATCCGATGTCGCCCAAAGTCGCCGAGCTCAAGCGCAGGCTAGAGAGCTTCATGGACCGGCACATCTATCCGAACGAGGAGCGGTTCTATCGCGAGGCCGAAGAGCTCGGGCCGTGGAAGGTCTATCCAATCGTGGAGGAGCTGAAGCCGCTGGCGCGCGCCGAGGGGCTCTGGAACCTGTTCCTGCCCGAGAGCCATCACGGCGCGGGTCTTTCCAATCTCGACTATGCCCCGCTCTGCGAGGTGATGGGCCGCTCTCATCTCGCCCCGGAGGTGTTCAACTGCTCGGCGCCCGACACCGGCAACATGGAGGTGCTGGAGCGCTACGGCTCGGAGAAGGACAAGGAACGCTGGCTAAAGCCGCTGCTCGCGGGCGAGATCCGCTCCTGCTTCGCCATGACCGAGCCGGCGGTCGCCTCATCCGATGCGACCAACATCGAAAGCTCGATCGTGCGCGACGGCGATCATTACGTCATCAACGGCCGCAAATGGTACACGACCAACGCGACCGACCCGCGCTGCAAGATCTGCATCTTCATGGGCAAGACCGACCCTGACAATCCCGACCGCCACAAGCAGCAATCCATGATCCTGGTGCCGATGGAGACATCAGGCATCGAGGTGAAACGTCCCCTGCCCGTGTTCGGCTTCTACGGCGTGCCGGACCGCGCCTCCGAAGTCGTGTTCACCAACGTGCGCGTGCCCAAGGAGAACATGCTGCTCGGCGAGGGCCGCGGCTTCGAGATCGCGCAGGGCCGCCTCGGGCCCGGCCGCATCCATCACTGCATGCGCCTGATCGGCCTTGCCGAACGCACGCTGGAAAAGATGTGCCGCCGCGTGCGCAGCCGGGTTGCCTTCGGCAAACCGGTCTCCGAGCAAACAGTGACGCAGGAGCGCATTGCCGAAGCCCGCATCATGATCGAGCAGGCCCGGCTGCTGACGCTGAATGCGGCCCATGCGATGGATACGGTCGGCAATAAGGTGGCGAAGGCCGAGATCGCCATGATCAAGGTCGCCGTGCCCAACATGGCCTGCCAGATCATCGACTGGGCCATTCAGGCCCATGGCGGCGGCGGCACCTCGAACGATTTCGGACTGACCCAGGCCTACGCCACTGCGCGTTTGCTGAGGCTTGCCGACGGGCCGGATGAGGTGCACCGAAACCAGATCGCGCGGCTCGAGCTGAAGAAGTATTCGAATATCTAAGCCGACGCTGCCAGGTCAGTTACCAGTGACTGCGCAAGGGGATCGGCATCTAGTCGAAGCTTGGCGGCTCCTGGATGGGCGCAGATACATTCTGATTCGAAATCGCTTCGAGCATCGCTCCGAAAATGATGAACGGCAGATAGAACGCAAGCATGATCGTATTCCTCCTGCTGTGACAACCTTGGCCTGCAGGGCCAGGTTCCTCAAATTGACGCTCGCCCGCCTCGGAACAATCTCGGCGCTTACCTAGCTACCGACGAAACCGAGTCACAGGCAGTATCAAGAACGCATCGCGTCAATCGCATGGGCGATCAGAACGACTGCGCTTGCGGCGATGAGAAACACAAACAACCAGCTCACGTCCGCCTCCCATCCGGAAGTGAACGCGTTCATCCATGCACAGTCAAAAACCATCGGTCTGGAACCGCTATTCCGCGGCTCGCTGATGCTTCGCAGCAACAATTGCATCTGCTATCGGCGCTATCGGCAGAACGCCAAAAGGAGCAACGCGCCGACGACACAGGCTGCTAGGACTAAAAACCAAACGCCCATACAGTCCCCCGACTCAACACACGCGAGTCAGGATTAGCCTTACGATTTGGCATTGAAACGCTCGTCGCCGGTTTTTCCCCAGGCCAAGCGCAAATGATCTGCTCGCTGCGTTAGTCCAATACCTCCACCCTAGCGGAGCGGCCGGCGACCAGCGACACGTTGCCCGGAACATTGCCCAGCGCGATGCGCACCGGCACGCGTTGCGCGAGCCACACCCAGCAGAAGGTCGGGTTGACGTTGGCGAGCATGCTGGCGCCTTCCGCGCGGTCGCGATCCTCGATGCCGGCGGCGATGCTTTCGACGTGACCCTGAGCGTGGTCTTTTCGCCCATCAGGCGGACCTGCACCTTGTCACCGATGCGGATGCGCGCGAGCTTCGTCTCCTCGAAATAGCCTTCGACATGCAGCGCATCAGTGTCGACCAGCGCCATCACGCGCTTCCCGGCCGTGACGTAGGCGCGCTCTCGCCTCAGTTCACCACGTAGACATCAGGATCGGCGCTCGAGCTCGGCTTCTTGAAGGCGTTGCGCAAGGCTGGTGACAGGGGTACGTTGTAGTTGAGGCCGTTCGGCGGCGTCGGCGATTGCAGCCACTTCTTGTAGAGCACCTCGATCTCCGGGCTTGCATAGAGCTCCGCCGTTGCGCGATCGGCGAGCGCCTTGAACGGCGCATCCTCTCGCCGCAGCATGATGCCGTACGGCTCCGGCTTCGAGAACGCCTCCTCGCTGATCATGAACGCTTGCGGCTCCTTCGAGCGCGCGATGGCGACCGCGAGCTGGACGTCGTCGAGCGCATAGGCCTGGGCCCGGTCGGTTTCCAGCAACAGGAAGGCCTCGGCCTGGTCCTTGGCCGGCATGATGTTGATGCCGAGGTTGCGGTCGGTATTGACCTTGGCGAGCTGCGTCAGATTCACAGATCCCGCAACCGCCGTGACCGCCTTGCCCTTGAGATCGTCGATGGTGTTGATCTTGGCGGCCTTCCTGGCGGCAAACCGCGTCGCGCTGAGGAAGTGCGTGTTGGTGAAGGCGACCTGCTTCTGGCGGTCGGCGTTGTTGGTGGTCGCCGAGCAATGCAGGTCGAGCGTGCCGTTGACCATCAGTGGAATCCGGTTCGATGACGTCACCGCGAGAGTCTCGACGGCGATGTCGGGCATGTTGAGCTGCTTCTTCACGGCGTCCACGATCCTGAGGCAGATGTCCATGGCAAAGCCGACCGGCTTCTGGTTGCCGTCGAGATAGCTGAACGGGACCGAGGCTTCCTGATAGCCGAGCGTGATCTTCCTGGTCTCCTTCACCTTCTGGAGCGTGCCGGAGATATCTTCGGCTGAGGCTGCGCCCGCAAGACATGTCACGGCCAGAAGAATGGTTGGTAGGCGCATCAGGGGCTCCTCGGAGGGGATTGGGGTCGAGCTATCGAGGAGCTGATAGCCTACAGGTCAGCCAAGCGCCAGACGAGGCTGCGTCTACCTGCTATCGCTCTTTGATATACATTCCGTCGCGGCGCCCATCGAAATGTCACTCGCAGGCCAGCTGCTGCTCGAACCAGCCGCTCAGCCGATCCGACAGGGACGGCCACATAAGCTGGAAGCCTTTGAGCTTGCCGACATTGGCGCGGTACATGTCTCGCAACTCCTGCTCGATGGCCGGCAGGTCGACGCCCACACAGACCCCGTCCCGCACGATGGTCTTGCCGGCGACGACGACCTCCTTCACCAGGGACGCATTGCCGCGCGCAAACAGCAGCGCCATGGGATCGACCGGCATGATCCGGTCGCGGTCGAGCCGGTCGAGATCAATCACGACGTAGTCAGCTGGATTGCCGGCGACGAGCTCCCCGCTCCCCGGCGCGGCGGTCGCGCGGCGTCCGTTGCGGACGGCGAGCGAAAACATCTCGGCGGGCGTCCATGTCGCCTTGAAGCCGAGACCGCCATGAACCATCTGCACCAGCCGCATCTCGCGCAGGATGTCGTCATCCTCGTCCAGCGCCAGCCCGTCGACGCCGACCGCGATGGCGCAGCCGCATTTGTGCGCGGCGGCGATCGGGGCGAGGCCAGAGCGTAGATGCATGTTCGAGCTGAAATTGGTGACGATGCGTGCCCCGGAGGCTGCGATCATCTCCAGCTCATCCGGGCGGGCGTGGATGCAATGCGCCAGCGTCAGCCGCTCCGAGAGGAAGCCGATGTCGCGAAGCCAGCGCACCATATCCGGAAAGTGCCGGTCGGCCCAGGCGCGCTGGTACACGGTTTCCAACAGATGCATGTGAATGCGGCGGCCGGTCCGCGCGGAGTTCTCCGCCACCGCCTCCAGCAGCGGCTTCGAGCACCATTGCACGCCGGCAGGACCGAGCTGCACGTCCACCATCGGGCCGGCGATGGCGGCGGCAATCGCGTCGGTCAGCTCGATATAGGCATCGGGCGACATCGGTGTGCGGACGAAGAGATCCTCGATGGTCTTGCGATCATCCTTGGGAAGTCCCGAAAGCACCGGCTCGGCATCACCGTAGACGATCGGATTCTGGTCACGCACGGCCATCGCAAAGGCGATGCGGATGCCGACGTCGGACGCAGCTTTCGCGACGGCCTTGGCTTCGTCGACCAACGGCATCGTCCCGCTCGGGCGCGTGTAGTGGACCATCATGGCCGCGCAACCGGCCCTGGCCGAACGAGCCAAGGCCGAGACCGCCGCGAGGTAGGGATCGACCGGCGTGCCCAGCGCCGTGCGCAGGATCCAGCTTTCCAGGGGCATGCCGACCGCGCCGAAGGACGACGCTGTTGCGCGGGCATGATCATGGGCGTTGACGAAGGCCGGGATGACGAAGGAGCGCGGCCCCTGCCCCGCCCCTTCCGAGATATCGGTGATGACGCCGCCATCGTGCCGCAACACGACGTTGTCGCTGACACCGAGGTCAGGGCCACGGAACAGGCAGCTTGCCGAGATCTCCGTGGCCATGACGTCTCCCAAAATCAGTTGGCAGTATACACCAGCTCCCGCTCCGCGCGCGGCGGCAGAAACTCGCGCGAGAACACCTCTGCCGGCGTCGGCGCGCGGGCGAGCTGATAGCCCTCGACCACGATGCCGATGGCGCGTGTCATGCGGTCGTCCTTGATGTCGCCGATGCCGATCTCCTTCATCTCCGGCGAGACGATCAGCTTCTCAAAGGAATATTGCAGCCGGCGCTTCTCGACATCGGCATTGATGAGGTTGTCGTAGTTCAGCGCCGCCTTCATGCCGGCATTCTGGTCCTTGGCAACCGCGATCGCGCCCTTGTTGATGGCACGCACCAGGCCCGCGACGGCCTTCGGGTTCGAGGCGATCAGCTTGCGGGAGACCATCACGCCGTTCGAATAGAGATCGAGACCGTACTCACCGAACGAGAACCATTTGAAGTCCTTGTCGGGATCCTGGCGGTTGAGCACCAGGTTGAAATAGCTGGTGATGTTGAAGACCAGGGCCGCATCGATGTCGCCCTTGATCAGCATCGGCTCCTGCAGATTTGGCGCCATGTTGGAGATCTTGATCTTTTCGCCGTCGAGACCGTTTTTGCGCGTGAACACCGGCAGGAGGCGCGTCGTCGGCGTGCCTTGCGCGCCGCCGAGCGTGTGGCCTTCGAAATCCTTGATGGTGTTGATGCCGCTGGTCTTCTTCGCGACGATCGCGAACGGCGGCTGGTTCCAGATCATGTAGACCATGACGGGTGCTTCCTGCGGCTTGGTCGCGGCGTTCTGGATAATGGCATTGACGTCGCCGAAGCCGGCGTCATAAGCGCCGGACATCACACGCGTCACGGTGGCGCCGGAGCCCTCGCCCTGGTCGATGACGACGTTGAGGCCCTCTTCCTTGAAGAAACCGTTGTCCTTGGCATAGAAGAACGCGGCGTCGCTGCCCTGGGTCTTCCAGCCCAGCGTGAACTTGATGGTGGTTTCGTCCGCCGTGGCGGCTCCTGCCGACAGCGCCAATCCCACCAGCGCGACACTTAATTTTCTCAACATCGAGATCTCCTCAGCTTCGTTGCGTGACGGTTCAAGAATTCAGGTGGCGATCACGTCGTTCTTGCGCGTGGCCCAGCCGGTGACCTTGCCTTCGATCAGCGAGAACACGACGTAGAGTGCAACGCCGAGCCCGGCGAGCACGAACAGGCCGGCGAACACCAGCGGCACGTTGAAATTGGAGGATGCGGTCATCATCACGTTGCCGATGCCGCGGTTGGAGGCGACCGTCTCCGACAGCACCGCGCCGACGAAGGCATAGGAGATCGCGACCTTCAGCGAAGCAAAGAAGAACGGCATGGTCCGGGGCAAGCCGACATTCCAGAGGACGTCGAGCTTGCTGGCACCGAGCGCCTTCAGCACGTCCTCGAGCTCGGGCTCGGTGGCGGCAAGACCCGTCGCGATGTTGACGACGATCGGGAAGAAGCAGATCGACAGCGCGGTCAGAACCGCCGGCACCGTGCCGGAGCCGAACCACAGCACGAAGATCGGCACTACCGCGACCTTGGGGATCGAGGAGAAGCCGATCAGCAGCGGATAGCAGGTGTCGTAAGCCGTCTTTGAGACGCCAATGATCGCACCAAGGGCGACGCCGAGCGCAACGCCGAGCACGAAACCGAACATGGTGGTGGCCAGCGTCTGCACGATGTGCGGCCACAGCACCGGGAAACGCTGGACCAGGGTCGCGAACACCTGTGACGGCCGGGGCAGCACCAGGTCTGACATGCCGGTCATCAGGCAGAACAGCTCCCAAGCGACGAAGAACAGCACGATCAGCCCCGCCGACCACGCCTTCTGCCTGACATCGATCCCGAACATCATCAGCCTGTCCCCCGCTCAGCCGCGCTGCGCGCATCCTCGATGAAGGCGCGCAGCTTCTGGTTCAGCGCGACGAAATCCGGCTCGAAGGTCATCGCGACGGTGCGCGGGCGCGCGAATGCGACGCGGCTGTCGTCAAGGATGCGGCCGGGACGCGCGCTCATCACGCAGATGCGGCTGGCAAGGAAGCCCGCCTCGCGCAGATCGTGCGTCACCAGCAGCACGGTCGGCTTGTGCGTCATCCAGAGATTCTGGAGGATCGCCCACAGTTCCTCGCGGGTGAACTGGTCCAGCGCGCCGAAGGGCTCATCCAGCAGCAGCATTCGCGGTTCATGGATCAGCGCGCGGCAGAGATTGGCGCGCTGGAGCATGCCGCCGGACAGCTGCCAGGGATAACGGTTGCCGAATCCCTTGAGGCCGACCTGCTCCAGCAGCGCGTTGGCCTTGTCGCGAAACCCGGTCTTGCGCAACCTGCGGAAGTTCGAGCGGAACGGCTCGACGATCTTCAGCGGCAGCATGATGTTCCGCTCGATCGTCATCCACGGCAGCATGGTCGGGTTCTGGAAGGCCATGCCGACCCGCATCGCCCGGGCCGCAACCTCGCGGCCGCCGACGATGACGACGCCGCTGGTCGGCTGCACCAGGCCGCTGACGAGACGCAAAATGGTCGATTTGCCGCATCCGGATGGGCCGACCAGTGCGACAAACTCGCCGTCGACGATCCTCAAGCTGGTCTTCGATAGAGCCGGCACGGCGCGGTCGCCGCGCCCGAAGGTCACGGAGACCTCGGACAGCTCTATGGCGGTCGCGGCCGTGCCTTCGGGAACGAGCTGGCCATCAAACTGGGCTTTGGGTTGCATGCGCATCACAGCCAAAGTGCATGCAAGCTGGATGCCAGCTATCGGCGCTCGCGAAATCAATGACCTAGCCAAAACCTGCGCCAAATTGCCGGATTCGATTTGGGCAGCCCGGACCCCAAACTGCATGCAATACGAGCGCTGAATCGACGCGAGCCTATGCTAAAGAGAGATGTTATCTCCTATAGGACTCGCCGATGCCGGCGCGCGCAAGCAGCAAGACTTCTGAATCGTCGGACAAGGTCAGCGTGATCTGCCGCGCGCTGCGGCGCGCGATCATCGAGCAGGCGCTGGAGCCCGGCGCAAAGCTGCCCGAGGATGCGCTCGGCGAGCGTTTCGGCGTCAGCCGCACCATTGCCCGCCACGCGCTGGGGCAGCTCGCCGCCGAGGGCCTGGTCGAGCTCCGCCGCAACCGGATCGCGGTGGTGGCGACGCCGAGCTGGCAGGAGGCGCGCGATGCCTTCGACATTCGCATCCAGCTCGAACGGCTCGTCGTGCGCCAGCTCGCGGGCAAGCTGACCAAGGCGCAGATCGCCGAGCTGAACGCCCATGTCGACGCCGAAGATCGCGCGCGCGGCGGCACGGATGCGGTGTCGATCCGCCTCGCGACCGAATTCCACATCCTGCTCGCCCACATGACGAACAGCCCGATCCTGGTGCGCTATGTCAGCGAGGTCGCCTATCGCTGCTGCCTGACGCTGTCGCTGTACAGCCGGCCACATTCAACCGAATGCGCCATCAACGAGCATCGCGCCATCATCTCGGCGCTCGCCAAGGGCGATGAGGCCAAGGTGATGGACTTGATGCATCATCACCTGGATTCCGTGGCCAATCGTGCATTGGTCGCTCCCACTCCGCAGCGCGGCCGTGACCTGCTCGATATCCTCGCGCCCTATGCCGACGAGGTGAGGAGCGATCGCGTCGTGAAGCTGCCGAAAATCGCGCGGAGGGGTTAAGCCTCGATCCCGCGCTGCACGAGAATGCGCTCGGCGCTGTCGTTCCAGACGTCCATCTTCACGATCTGCCCGCCCTTCACGACGAAGCGGTCGACATAGCGGTTGCCCTCGAACGGCGTGCCGTCCATCCACTCGCCGTAGAGCGTGCCGATGCTGTAGACGACAGTCTCGTCCGCGCCGGGGCAGACGTCGAACCGGTCCATCTTCTTCTTGACCCAGCGATAGCGCTTCGCATTGAAGCCGGTCGGCCCGCGCGGATGGTCGAACTCGCGGCCGCCGGTGAACGTGATCACCGTGCCCGGCTTCATAAAGGCCGCGGCGGCGTCGGGATCGGGTACCATCGAGGCCGTCAGGTAAGCCTCTACAATCTCGGCGTCGGTCATCGGGCGTTCGGCTTTTGCGGGAGCAGACATCGCGAGATTCTCCAGATGCCGCTATTCTACAATTCGGACCTCAAAGTGCATGCATATTTTTTGGACAATTTGGTCCCAACACTGCACACAATCTGGAGCTGCCCGCTCCCACGACTTCCGCTAGGCTACCACACCTGAATCCGACGCCATGACCACCCAAGCCGCCTTCGACCTGGTCTTCCGCAACGCGCTGTTGCGATCATCCGCCGCATCCGCCGATATCGGCGTGAAGGGCGGCCGCATCGCCGCGATCGCGCCAAGGCTCGTCTGCGAGGCGGTCGAGGTCGACCTCGGTGGGCACCTCACCCTGCCCGGCTTCGTCGATACACACATCCATCTCGACAAGGCCTGCCTGCTCGGCCGCTGCGGGCACGATCACGGCAGCCTCTCGGAAGCGATCCGCGCCGTTGCCGGGATGAAGAAGGATTTCACGTCCGAGGACGTCTACGCGCGCGGCGCAAAAGTGCTCGAACGCGCCATCGTACACGGCACGACACGCATGCGCACGCATGTCGAGATCGACCCGCGCATCGGCTTGCGCGGCTTCGAGGCGGTCAAGTCGCTAAAGCGCGACTACGCTTGGGCGATCGATCTGGAGCTTTGTGTCTTCCCGCAGGAAGGCCTGACCAACGATCCCGGAGCCGAGGAGCTGCTGATCCAGGCGCTCCGCGACGGCGGTCAAGCCATCGGCGGCTGTCCCTACATGGACGCCGACCCGAACGCCCATCTCGCGCGCATCTTCGATCTCGCTCAGGAATTCGACGTCGATGTCGACCTCCATCTCGATTTCGATCTCGACCCCTCCTGGTGGCATCTCGACGAGGTCTGCCGCCAGACCGAGCGGCGCAACTACGGCGGACGCGTCGCGATCGGCCATGCGACAAAACTCTCCGCACTGCCGCCGGAGCGTATGAAAGCTGCCACCGCGCAGCTGGCAAAAGCCGGCGTTGCCGTCACCGTGCTGCCCGCGACCGACCTCTATCTGATGGGGCGCGAGGCTCCCTGCAACGCGCCACGCGGACTGACACTTGCGCACAAGCTCGCGGGCGACGGCGTCGTGTGCTCGATCGCGACCAACAACGTTCTCAATCCCTTCACGCCTTTCGGCGATGCCTCGCTGCTGCGGATGGCGAACTTCTACGCCAACGTTGCACATGCCTCGGTGAGCGATTTCGACACCTGCCTCGACCTCGTGACCGAACTGCCGGCCCGGCTGATGAACCTTGGCGATTACGGCATCAAGGTCGGCAATCCCGCCGATCTCATCGTGCTCGATACAAAGGATGGCCGCTTTGCTATCGGCGAGCTGCCCGACGTCCTGATGGGCTTCAAGGGCGGCCGGCAAACATTTGCGCGGCAGCGGCCCACCCTGTTCAGTCCGAAGAGCTGAGAGCGGTTCCGCTCAGGCATCGCGTGACACTGCACGCGGAACATTCCGAATCGGTCATCGCGACGCCGCAGGAGCGTTCCCCACAGTTCGATTTTACCGCCGGTTCGAGCGTACCCGAGTTCGGTAGAATCCCGGACCGTAGCCTAACGCATTGCGGGGCCGGCCACGCCGACCATAACTAGGACTTTGCACTGACCATATGCGTGCAGTGGGGAAGTATGGGTTTGTTCAGCGCATTCAGCAGCATCGATTGTCATTCCGTCCGCGCCGGAACGCCGACCGATACGGCGGTGAAGCGGCTCGACGGCATCGGCCACGTTCTCTCGGGTCTCGATATCTCGGCGATCCAGACGCAAGCCGACGTGAACCGTACGCTCTGGACGCTCGATGCCGCCAACAAATGCGTTCGCGCCGTGCTGGCGGAATTCCGCACGCAGCCGGCCACGGAACAGCTCGTCCGTAAATCCCGCAATCTGATCGAGCTGATCGAACGCGCGCGCGACCAGGTCGTGAGCTATCAGGCCCGCGATGCGGTCCTGAGTTGATTATTTTGTGCAATTGATCTTCGCGAGGATCCGGTCCGCCTCGCTCCGCCAATCGGCACTGCGGGCGAACTCCCTGGTGCCCCTGGCGCCGAACAGCCCCTCATCGGCAAGATCGGCGACCCAAGCCTGCCGCTCGGCCGTGCCTTGCGCCGACCAGGGCGTCAGGCCCGCCTCGCGCACGGTTTCGGCCACTTCGCGCACCTCCTCGGCCCGGCGACGGCCGTGCTCGATCACGCGCTGGAAGAAATAGGCGCCCTGCTTCTCCCAGTCGATGCCGGGAAACGTTTCGGCGAGCGAGGCCAGCACAGCATCCTCGACACCATAGGCGCGCGCGGTGGTGAAGCTTTCGATGACCATGGCCTCCAGGCCCTTGATCATGATGCTGCGGCACATTTTTACGGCCGAGGGCACACCGAGCTTGTCGCTGGCAACCTTGGCCGCGAAACCGATCGCGTTCAGCAGCGGCTCCAGCTCTCTCGCACCGAGCCCGCCGAGCAGCAACGGCACCTTGATGCGATACGGCGGCACCGAGGTCATCACCGCGCCCTCGACATAACGTCCGGCAGCGCCGTCGATCAGTGCCGCGGCACGCTGCTTGGCACCGGGAGAGGCCGAGTTGAAATCGAGGAACCAGGTGCCCTGATTGATCGCCGCCGCACAGGCCTTTGCGACCGGAACGGCCTGACTCGCCGTGACCGCGGAGATGATGAAATCGGATTTCGCGGTCAGCTCGGCGTGAGAGACTGCGAGCGTCACGCCGAATCTCGCCGCATGCTCCTGCAGCGGCGCGGCCTGCTCGCCACCGAGCTTGATGTCATGGGCTGAGACCTTGATGTCCTGCTGGCGCAAATCCTCGGCCAGAATCCTGCCGACCTCGCCATAGCCGACCAGCCCGATCTGCCAGCGCTTCGGATCCACCATCAGTTCAATCCTCGTGTCGTCCCGTCGAAGAGCTCCTCGACCGCATAGCGGCGTGGGATCAGCGCCTGCTGGAATGCATAGGCGATGATCAGCTCGAGCGGTTTCCTGTTGCCTTCAATTCCGAACGGGATGAGGTCGGGCGTCGCCGCAGATCCCGTCCGTTCCTTGTTCCGCTTGAGCAGATCATAGACGCCCGCGACGACATCGGGGCGCGATTTCGCGAGCTGCTCGGTCACGACCACGAGATGGTTGACCGGCACGACGCCGCGACGAACGTACCATTTGGCGGCTTCCGCGGCGGGATCAGGAAATAGCGGCTTCAGCTTGGGATTATCAGAGGTCTCGCCAAGCACGGCATCGAGCTCGCCGTCGAGCAGCATTTGCAGGATCTTCTTGTCCTTCGGCGCGCGCTCGGTGGTGTCGACATATTCGGCGACATGCGGATCCTCGAACGTGACCCAGCGAATCTTGTCGAGATTGACGCCATAGTCGTTGGCGAGGATGCCCCTGATCCAGGCGCCCGTCGTGGTCGTGAAGGAGCGGATGCCGACACGCCTGCCTTCGAGATCGGTAGGCCCGAGCGTCCCCTGCGCCGGATTATAGAGAGCGTAAGAGTGCTGGAAGCGGCCGAGCATGGTCGCCGGCAGCAACACCAGCGGCTTGCCATGCGCTTTCGCCATCAGATAAGTGACGATCGCCATCTCGCAGACGTCGAAGGCCTGCTCGCGCACCATCGGCTTGAACGCCGTGTTGGTTGGCGTGTACTCGACAAAGTCGAGATCGAAGAGGTCGGAGCGGAGCTCGCCGCTCTTCACCGCCTTGACGTGAGGGTGACCACCGAGCACGGCCTTCAGCTTGAGACGATCCATCCGCCCGCTCCGCTGTTCGCTTCAGACGTCCTCGGGATTGTCGACATAGACGAGACCAGCCTTCGCAAGCGCCTCGCGCATGCTGTACATGTCGAGGCCGAGCTCGCCCGAGGCGAGCCGCTTGCGCTTGCCGCCTTCATCCGCGTTGCGCTTCTTTGCCCTCTCGGCGACTTCAGTAGCATAGCGTTTCGCCACCACCACTACGCCGTCGTCGTCGGCCACGACGATGTCGCCGGGATCGACATTGACGCCAGCGCAGACGACGGGGAGGTTGACCGAGCCGAGCGTCGCCTTGACCGTGCCCTTGGCCGAGACCGCGCGCGACCACACCGGAAATTTCATCTCGTGCAGCGCTTTGACGTCGCGGCAGCCGGCATCGATGATCAGCCCCTGCACCCCGCGCGCCTGCAACGAGGTCGCGAGCAGCTCGCCGAACATGCCGTCGGTATTGTCAGTGGTGCAGCCGACGACGAGGATGTCACCCTTCCTGCACTGCTCGACGGCGACATGGATCATCCAGTTGTCGCCGGGCTGCGCCAGCACGGTGACCGCAGGACCGGCGATCGACGCGCCCGCCCAGACCGGGCGCAAATATGGCTTCATCAGGCCGATGCGGCCATAGGCCTCGTGCACGGTCGAGACGCCGTACTCCGCCATCCCGGCGGGATCGGCACGCCTGATGTTGCGAACGACGACCGGATTCATGCCAATTCCTCCGCGACGGTCGGAAACAGGCGCTGATAGGCCTCGCCATACGTCATGGGCACGCCGGTGTTGCGGCTACCCTGGATGCCGCGGTTGAGCGCGACGCGCTCGTAATAACCCCAGAGATGTTTTTGCGCGGCGAGGATCTGGAACGCCTCGTACTTTTCGTTCCAGACCTCGTCGATCCTAAGGATCGTGTCCGGCTTGTAATTGCACTGCTCGGGCTGGTGCGGCTCGAACAAGAACACCGGCGGCGCCGAGTATTTGTACTGCGCGCCGGGCTTGTGGCCCATCGCCTGCGCCACCACGCGCGTCTCCTGCGCGAAATGCGCCGCGTTCGGGTGGTCGAAATTATAGGGGTCTTCCAGCGCATGCGTCAGCACGAAGCTCGGATTGAGCTCGCGGTAGATGTCGACCATGCGGTCGAAATGCGCCTCGGTGAGCTTGAGCGGATAGTCCCCGCAATCGAAGAATTCGATCTCGGCGCCGAGCAGTTTTGCCGCCCGCTCCGCCTCGTCCTTGCGGCCGGCCTTCACCGATTCCAGCGTCGCGCCCTTCTCCTTCCAGGCAAACTGGCTCTCGCCGCGTTCGCCGAAGGACAGGCACACGATCTTCATGCGATAGCCCTTTTTCGCATGCTGCGCGATGGCGCCGCCGGCGCGCCAGACGAAATCGCCGGGATGGGCGGTGATCACGAGACCTGTCTTCATGGGTTACTCCCTTCGTTCGTACGCATTCGTCGGCGTCCCCCTGCGGCGCCGGCAATGCATTTCCGCGCAGCCTGTCGATCGCGGCAACGGTCATGCCTCGAACTCGAACAGGCGCGTGGGATTGTCGATCAGAATCTTCTTCTGGAACTCCGGCTCCGGCGCGAACAACGGAATCAGGTCGACGAGGTCGCCGTCGTTCGGCATCACCTTGACGTTGGGATGCGGCCAGTCCGTGCCCCAGATGACGCGGTCCGGCGCGGTCTCGACGATCTTTCGCGCGAACGGCACCGCATCGGTGAACGGCGGACCGGCCGAGGACACCCGCTCCGAACCGCAGATCTTGACCCAGCACTTCTCGTCGCGCTGCATCAGCTCGATCAGGATCCTGAATGGCAGCTGATCGAGCCCTTCCGACGCCTTCACCCGGCCCATATGGTCGATGGTGTAGCTCAGCGGCAGCCTTGTCAGCATGCCGGCATATTCCGGCAGGTCGATTGCATCGAAATGCAGATCGATGTGCCAGCCCAGCGGCGTGACCATCGCGATGATGCGATCGAACACGCGCTTGTCGGGAACGCCTCCGAGATGGCGCACGAAGTTGAAGCGGCAGCCGCGGAAGCCGCCCTCGTGCAGCACGCGAAGCCCGCGTTCGGTGATTGTGTCGTTGATATTGGCGACCGCCCGGTAGGCGCCGTTACTTCGCGCAATGGCATCGAGCGCCACTGTGTTGTCGGTGCCGTGGACGCTGGCATTGACGATGACAGCGCGCGCGACGCCGAGCTTGGCATGCAGCGCGCGGAAATCCTCTAGCGGCGCATCGGGCGGCGTGTAGGAGCGATCCGGCGCGTAAGGATATTTCGCGCCCGGCCCGAAGATGTGGCAGTGCGCGTCACACGACAGCTTCGGCAGCTTGAATTTCGGCGTGCGCGTGTGTGGATCGGGCGGCGGAATGGTCGGCGTGTACATCATCGTCATCAGGTGAACCGCCGAAGCGAGACCGCTTGCTTCAAGTTTTGCTGACGGCCGGCCGCCGCCGCGCCGGCGCGGCCTGGTCCAGCGCCGGCGCCTGGAATGCGGCGACGGTGGCCTGCACCAATTGCTCGATGGCGCCCGCGGCATCACTGCCGTCAACCTCGCCGCGCGACAGGCGCGAGACGCGTTCCGGCGTCACCAGCGAATAATAGAGTGCGCCGAGCAGAAAATGGCTGCGCCAGACGATGTCGGTGCGCGGAATGTGCGGCAGGCTCTCGTGGATCGCATCGATGAAGGCATGGCTTGTGTCGTCAAAGGTCTGCGCGATGATCTTTCGCGCGACCTCGTTGCCTTCCGCCGACATCACCGCGCGCAGCCGGGTGAAGCGCGCGCCACCACCGGCAAGATCGCTGCCCGAGGTAAAGGCCGGCACCACATAGGCGCGCACGATCGCCTCCAACCGGTCCTGGAGATCGCGCACGCGC
This sequence comes from Bradyrhizobium sp. USDA 4354, assembly GCF_054060315.1. NCBI lineage: Bacteria > Pseudomonadati > Pseudomonadota > Alphaproteobacteria > Hyphomicrobiales > Nitrobacteraceae > Bradyrhizobium > Bradyrhizobium sp. USDA 4354. The sequence continues at coordinate 6,266,183 of NZ_JBSSDC010000001.1, forward strand.
CTGGCGGCGGCGAGCAGCTCGGAACGGCGCAGGTTCATCGGCCCGCAATGGCGCCGGTAGATCTCCAGCAGCAGGCCGTCCTTGGTCTGGAAATGATAGGTGACGCTGCCGGGATTGGCACCGGCCGCCTGCGCGATGTCGCGGACCGACACGGCATTGAATCCGTTGGTGGCGAACAGCTCCTCGGCCGCGGCGAGGATCGCCTCGCGCATGTTCGGCTTGCGGGCCGTTTCCTTGCTGGTGGGCTTGCGTACCATACGATTTGTACTATCGTACAAAAGATCAGGTCTCGTCAACAAAAACCACGGGCGGCGTCCGCAACGGCCTGGAGACCGCCGGCAGGCGCGCGAATGCCCTCAAGGAGTGCTGGGAAATATGTTGGGTTTGAACAAGAAGATCGGCGGTTTGATGCTGGGAGCAGGTTTGCTGCTGGCGGGGGGCGCCGCGCAGGCAGAAAATTATCCGAGCAAACCGGTCCATATCCTGGTGCCCTATGCGGCCGGCGGCGCGGTCGACGTGCTCGCGCGCACGCTGGGCCAGGCGCTGGCCAAGTCCTGGGGGCAGCAGCCTGTGATCGACAACCGTCCTGGCGCGGGCGGCATCGTCGCCTCGCAGGCACTGACGCAGGCCGCACCCGATGGCTATACGTTGATCCTGGTCGCGAGCGGCCATCCCCTCAACCAGTTCATCTATCCGAGCGTGCCCTATGACACGTTCAAGGATTTCACCGCGATCACGGAAGTCGCGTCCTCGCCGCTCGCGATCGTGGTGGCGAAGGACAGCCCGTACAAGACACTCGGCGATCTCCTCGCCGCCGCCAAGAAGGAGCCGGACAAGCTCTCCTACGGCATGTCCGGCAACGGCACCTCGGCACATCTCGCGGGCGAGCTGCTGAAGTACATGTCCGGCACCAAGATCGTTGCGATCCCCTACAAGGGCGGCGCACCGGCGCTGACGGCCGTGATCGCCGGCGAGATCCCGCTCAGCATCAACCCACTCGCGGAAGCGATCGGCCAGCTCGAAGGCGGACCGGTGCGCGCGCTGGCAGTGACCTCCGCCGAGCGCTCCAAGGCGCTGCCGGATGTTCCGACCATCGCCGAGGCCGGCGTGCCCGGCTACGACGTCTCGGTCTGGTGGGGCGTGCTTGGTCCGGCTAAGATGCCGCCGGAGATCGTGGCCAAGCTCGAGGCCGATTTGAAGGCCGCGCTGCAAGACCCCGGCGTGCTGACGACGCTCGGCAAGATCGGCGCCACCCCGGTCGGCTCATCGCCCAAGGATTTTGACGTATATATGCGCGCCGAGGCGGCCAAATGGGAGCCGGTGCTGAAGGCTGCCAACATCCGCGCGCAGTGAGGCCCGGGCCCAGCAAGGGGGGCGCGCTGCTCAGTTGGTGGCGCTCGCCCGCATTTGCTCCGGCGGCGCGGGTCGTCGCACGAAATCGGCATCATCGTCGCCCGACGGGATCAGGATCGCGCGTTCGCGCGGCAGCGCGTCCGGCATCTCGTCGCGAATGAAAGCCACGAGTTTCTCTCTGATCTCGCAGCGCAGGTCCCAGGACTGCGGTGCATTCCTGGCACTGACCAGCGCCCGAAGCTCGATGGTGCGCGAATCGGCATCGATCACCTGGAGATTGACCACCTCGCCGTCCCACAGCTTTGACTGCTTCGCCGCCTGCTCCAGCCAGCTCCTGATGCGCGGGACGTCGGCACGATAGTCGACGTGGAGCGCGATCACGCCGATGAGGGATGCGGTGTCGCGCGTCCAGTTCTGGAACGGCTTTTCGATGAAATAGGACAGCGGCACCACCATGCGGCGCCAGTCCCACAGCCGGATCACGACATAGGTCGAGGCGATGTCCTCGACCCAGCCCCATTCGTTCTCGATGATCACGGCGTCCTCGATGCGGATCGGCTGGGTGATCGCGATCTGCAAGCCCGCGATCAGATTGCTCAGCAGCGGCCGCGCGGCAAGACCGACGATGATGCCAGCCGCGCCGGCGGAGGCGAACAGGCTGACGCCATATTGTTTCACCGAGTCGAACGTCATCAGCGCGGTCGACACCGTGATGATGACGATGATGGTGTCGGTGACGCGCTTGAATACGCGCACTTGCGTGACGTGCTTGCGCGCGATGAAGTTCTCGGTGACGTCGCGAAAGCTCTGCAGATAGCGCGCCGCGCTCATGTCGACGATCCGCATCGAGATCCAGCCGGTCAGGGCGATGAAGGCCACGACGAAGAGGCGCGTCAGCGGGGTGCGGATCATGTCGTCGAGCGGCGCAAGCGGCAGCACCAGCGCGACGGCGGCAAGGCAGAGCGCCATTTGCGCCGGGCCCGCCGTACGCTCGATGAACACGCCCAGGAGCGGAAGACGGGTTGCGAAGGCGCGGTTGAGCAGCCAGGCCGCGACCCGATGGGCGAACAGGGCAACCATGATCGCACCGGCAACCAGACTGAGACCGATGAACCACGACGGAATCCAGCCAAACATCCCGTCGATGTCGGCCATGAGACCCTGCCAATCCATAACTGTCCCCGGTGCTGCATTCCCGTCAGCGCTCAACGCGTTGCGGCGGGCTTCGCTCCCCTGTCTCGTGCAACGCAGCATCCCACTGGTGCAACCGTCGCCGGAATGCGCTAAGTTGGGTTACCCATGACTCGACGTACCGGCAGCGCCGATCTTCCTCTTCACACTGGGCGCGTTCCGCCCTGGCTGGCGAGTCGTATGTCCTCGCTGGGAGCGATCGTCACCCAGGCGATCGTGCATCATTACGGCCGCGATGCGTTTCTGCAGCGCCTGTCGCATCCATTCTGGTTCCAGTCGTTTGGCGCCGTGATGGGGATGGACTGGCACTCTTCCGGCATCACCACCTCAGTGATCGGCGCACTGAAGCGCGGGCTCGGACCGCTTCAGGACGAGCTCGGGATTTATGTCTGTGGCGGCCGAGGTCAGCATTCGCGCAAGACGCCGGATGAGTTGTTGCAACTCGGCGACCGCGTCGGATTCGACGGCATCAAGCTGACCCGTGCCAGCCGTCTGGTGGCCAAGGTCGATAGCGCCGCGGTCCAGGACGGCTTTGACCTCTACCTGCACGGCTTCTTCGTGACCGCCGACGGCAAATGGACGGTGGTGCAGCAGGGCATGAACGGCGACAAGCGGCAGGCGCGACGCTACCATTGGCATTCCGAGGCGCTGAAGAGCTTTGTCGATACGCCGCACAGCGCAATCGATGGGCCGCAGCAGGGCGAGATCGTCAACCTCACCGATCATCGCGCCGATATGTCTCGGACCGCGCAGGTCGAGCTGCTCTCCGATCTCGGCCCGGATCGCATCATCTCAGAATTCGAACGGCTCATGGGGACCGAGTCCACGCCGGCACAAGGCACGCTGCCGCATCTGATCATGCCCGCACATCACGACGTCCGTCCCAAGGACGTGTTCGCGCGCCGCCTGCACGGCACGCTCGCGGCAGCAGCCGAGCGTGGCCCGGTCGATTTTCCGGAACTGCTGCTGACGCCGGGCGTCGGAGCGCGCACCGTGCGCTCGCTCGCGATGGTCGCCGAGGTCGTGCACGGCGCGCCCTATCGCTTCACCGACCCCGCGCGTTTCTCGCTCGCCCACGGCGGCAAGGACCGCCATCCCTACCCCGTTCCGATCAAGGTCTATGACGAGACCATCCGGGTGCTGAAGGGCGCGATTCAGAACGCGAAGCTCGGACGCGAGGAAGAGATGCAGGCGATCAAGCGCCTGGACGACCAGGCGCGACGGCTGGAGCGGACCGCGCGCGGCCCCTCGGTTGCAGCTTTCATCGCCGGTGAGCGTGCCGCCTCGCCGGATCTCGATGGCCGCTCGGTGTTCGGCTGGGAGCGCGATCTTGCGCCCACAAAAAAGCGGACCGGCTGAACACCGGTCCGCAAATTGGCGGGATGAACGCCCCTCTCAGGTCTCGTCGGTCTCCGGCTCCTCCTTGAGCCGATTGGCCGCGTGGTCCTGATACTGCTCGGTCTGGATGAATTTGCTGTCCATGCCACGAATGTCTGAATGCTGAGCCTTGTCGCGGTTGGACAGCACCATGTTGTCGCCGATCTTGTCCTTGGGGATTTCGGCCATGGCACCAGTACCGTCGCCCTTGCCATGCATGCCGGATCTGAAATGCGTCTTGCTGCCGTGCCCACCTGGCATTGGTCTCTCCTCTTGCAGTGGTCTTCCTCAGAAGGCTCAGTGCTTCTGTTGCGCTGGTGTCGGTTTAGGCGGCTTATGGCCGCTCTGACCGGGATCGTTGTGCTTGTTGTGGTCGCTTTCCTGGTTGAGGCCGCCGCGGCTCACCGCAAACTCGCTTTGACGTGCCTCCGGGTTGGCACGATGAACGGACGTATCCCGGCGGCTATGACCGACAGCCTGCTCAAGTTCTCGCGCATCCGGAACATCAGGCTTGCGCTCAAGGATACGCACTTGCTGTTCGTGGGTCTTCTTGCCCTGCATTCTGGGCCTCCAATCTTACCGGCCTCTCCGGGGCGAACCACTCCGCGCGACATCCTTGTCAATGCCACCACCGATGTTCACGTCGTTCTCGACGTCGCCTTCGATCGTGTTCTCGCCAAAGGCGTCCTCGAGATCGTCAGACGAGATGCCCGCCATCTTCGTCCCCTTCGATCCGCCGATCAGGGGATTGTCGCGCATGTCCTTTTCAGTCGGTGCGTACAGCTTGGGTTGCTTGTTGGTCATCTTACCTGCCTCCGCCCTTTCCGGCCTCGTCGTGCGTATGATGGGAATCGCGCTCTCCACCGCCGCCGGAAATCCGGCTGTGGCTGCGCTGCGGATCGTCCGCCGGCGGCTTCTTTACCTCTAGCGGCGCCTTCGCGTTCTCATGCGAGGCGCCGGGGCCGCCCTGACGAATGCTGTTTGGTGTCTTGGTGGATGTCGACATGAATGTCGTCCTCCTCAACGATCTTGCTGATAACCCTGATTGGTCGTGTTCTGCTTGATGTTGCCCTGCTGTCCCTGCTGGTCCGGATTCTGCACACGCTTCTGACCGCGCGGCGTCTCGTCTGCGCGGACCTGCTTGCTGTCGCCAGTTCCCTTCGGGCTCTGGTTGGCGTCTGGGACGGGTGGCATCTTGCTGGCCATGAGACCTCCTTGTGGAAAGTGACGTCGTGAGGCGGTCAGCGCCGCTCCCGCGCAGCGGGTGCGGAGATGTCCTTCAACGCGTCTTGCGCGCACTCGTCGTCCGCCCTGCTGATGTCTGCGAGTGCAACGACACCGACCAGGCGCTTCTGCCGGTTGATCACCGGAAGACGCCGGATCTGGTGCGTGGCCATCACCTGCGAAGCGCCTTCCACATCGTCGTCTTCAAAGCAATAACAGATGCCCTCGGACATGACCTCGCGCACCGACGTGTTGCCCGGCGAGCGCTCCTCGGCGACCGCGCGCGTGACGATGTCCCTGTCCGTGATCATGCCGACAAGGCGATCATTCTCGCCCACCGGCAAGGCTCCCACATCGTCGTCACGCATCCAGCGAGAGACTTCCCGTATGGTCATGTTGGGATCGGCAATTTGGACGGATGGCGTCATGATCTCGTGAACTTGCATGCTGGATCTCCGACGTTCTTTCTGGATGCCAGTCAGTTAACGCGGGCATCGCAGGGAAGGTTTCTGTCGCCCTAGTGCGACATACCCCTTTCATCCGTCGTGCCGGGTTCCATGCTCCAGATCGCCCGCACCTCCTCCGGCAAGGCCTCCCGGATCTTTTTGATCTGGCCCGCGGTCAAGTGCCGGGAGAGAACATTGAACACGGCACGCGCCGCGTCCTTCGTATCGACCGGTCGCCCGAATTTCAGTTCCTCCGCGATGAGCTGAAGAAACTCTTCCAGCGATCGCACCCGCCTCGGCATCGCCGATGGCCGGAACTGATCATAGTACGCGCCGCGGACCAGCAGCGGCAGCTGTGATCCCAGATGCGCCGCAAGCTCCACTGGTAGGCGATCGCGTATCGCGTGCAGTACGGCGGCCGTCACGCGCCACGACTGCTGATCGTCCAAACCGATTTGTTCGCTGATCTCGTTGAGCCAGAGATGCGTCGTCTGTGCCGTCTTGTCGAATACAGGAATCGCACTGGAACTCATTGTGAACCTCCGCTCCGAATTTCGAGGTTTGGATCACAACAGGTGCGATCACGCACCGTTCCTGGCCGAGGCGCAAACTTCAGATGAAATTTGCACTCGGATCGAGCGCGATGTCGGAGTTGCGACTCATCAAGCGGCCCGCCGGGTCGACGTCCGCTGATATAGCGTCGTCCAGAACCGGAAGCTTCTCGAGCGCACGAAGACCCGGCCTGCGGCGCCACCGAATTTGCGAAGGCTCGATAGCCAGCCGGAGTCTCGGCCAACGGACGAACAGCGCTTCCAGCGCGCAAGCCGCCTCGATGCGCGCGAGCTGATGGCCGAGGCAGAAGTGGATTCCCGTGCCGAACGAGATATGGCGGTTCGGCTTACGTTCGAGGTCGAGGCTCTCGGGACGATCATGCATCGCCGGATCCATGTTCGCAGCGGCGAGCATCACCATGACGCGGTCGCCCTTCTTCAGGCGCACGCCTTCGACCTCGACATCGCGCCGCACATAGCGCGGCTTGGAGAATTGCACCGGCGAGACGAAGCGCAGGAACTCCTCGACCGCAAGCCCGACGCGACTCCAGTCCTGTTCCAGCCAGTCGCGCAGCCCGGAATTTCTGAGCAGCTCATAGACGGACCCGCTGATGAGATGCGTGGTGGTTTCCGATCCCGCCCCGAGCAACAGAAACACCATCGAGACCATTTCATCTGGCGTGATCTGGCCGCCTTCGCGCTCGACCTGGATCAGCTCGGCTATCAGGCCCTCACCACCCTGCACGCGCGCGATCTTCAACTGCTGCTCGAGATAGGCGCGCATCTTGCGGACCGCGAACAGCAAGCGGAAGAAGCTGACGACATTCGTCAGCGATGACATCGTGTTGGCCCAGGCGATGAACTTTGGACGATCGGCCGGCGGCAGGCCGAGCAGCTCCGAGATCACCGCGAGCGGCAGGATTCGCGCATAGCGCTGGACGAGATCGGCCGGGCGTTCCTTCGCAAATAGCTCGTCGGCCAGACCGTCGGCGATGGCACGGATGCGTGGCTCCATTGCGACGATCGCGCGGCGGCGGAAGGCTTCGTCCACGATGCTGCGCAGTCTGGTATGATCCGGCTCGTCCATCGTCAGCATGTTGTTGGCAATGACGAGTCTCGGCATCCACCAGCGCAGACCGGCGATGTCGCCATCCTCCTTGCGCAACGTGAAGGTCGCATCGTCCTTCAAGACCTGCGCGGTGGCGTCATGGGTCGTGGTGATCCAGACATCGCCGACGATAGGAAATCGCGTCGCCACCAGGGGGCCGGACATGCGCAACATCGCAATCGCCTTGGGCGGATCGCGAAAGAAGGCCTCGCTGGTGAAATCGAGGCGTGCTGTCATGGGGTCACCCCAGCGATTGGTCGCCTATCACCGAAATGGTGCACGGGGCGGCCAGTGCAAGGGGCGCCTCCTCATCGGCCGCAGACGTGGAGAGAGATGCGCCTATCCACGCCCGGGCGAACGCTGCCCGCTCTTGCGCTGCTGCTGGTTGGTATAGGAGTCCCAATGGCTCCAGCTGCCATTGCTGAGGCTTTGCAGGTCCGTGCCGAGCGGACGACGCGTGCGCTTGTCGTGATCGGCGATCGCGCGCTCCGACTGTGCGATCTTGCGCTTGAGTTCCGCGATCGACTTCTGGGTCTGTCCGTTCCGCTTCGATGAGGCGATCTCGCCCATCGTGAAGCGCGCGGTCTCCAGCGCCTTCAACTCGGCGCGGTTCTTCTTCAACTGAACCCGGTGCCAGGCGATGTTGCTGTCGCTGTCCGCAACCATGTGGGAACTCCGCTGATTCGGTCCCACATAGTATCAAGCGCCGAATCGGCGCCGCAACGGGCCGCACGCGGCGAAAATGCGGTCTTATTGCGAGAAAATCCCGCAATCAGCGCTCAGCGAAGGCCTTTTCGACCACGAACTGAGCTGGCTCGCCGTGATTGCCTTCGACGAATCCGCGCGCGCCAAGCAGCACGCGGGTATCCGCCACCAGCGCCGGGCTGCCGCAGATCATGACGCGGTCGTGGGCGACTTCCAGCACCGGCAGGCCGATATCGGTGAACAGCTTTCCTGACGTGATGAGGTCGGTGATGCGGCCGCGGTTGCGGAAGGGATCACGCGTCACGGTCGGGTAGTAGATCAGCTGATTGCGGATATACTCGCCGAGCAGCTCGTCCTTCGGCAGATGCTCGGTGATCATCTCGCCATAGGCAAGCTCCTTCACATGCCGGCAGCCGTGCAGCAGCACCACCTTCTCGAACCGCTCGTAGGTCTCGGGGTCCTTGATCACGCTCAGGAATGGTGCGAGGCCGGTGCCGGTGCCGATCAAATAGAGGTTGCGCCCCTCCTCGAGATTGTCGATCACCAGCGTGCCGGTGGCCTTGCGGCTGACGATGATCTCGTCGCCTTCCTTCAAATGCTGAAGCCGCGAGGTCAGCGGGCCGTCAGGCACCTTGATCGAGAAGAACTCCAGCGTGTCCTCGTAATTGGCGCTGGCGACGCTGTAGGCCCGCAGCAGCGGCTTCTCGCCGACCTTCAGCCCGATCATGGTGAATTCGCCGTTGCGGAAGCGGAAGGTCGGGCTGCGGGTGGTCTTGAAGGAGAACAGCGTGTCGGTCCAGTGGTGGACGCTCAAAACGCTTTCCTGATTGAAATTGCTCATCACACCTTCCCTGTCGCTTCCAATGCGGTTCCGAGGCGGGCAGCTATGCGTCGTTTGTACACGATCATTCGTATACTAATGAATAATCCGACTTGATCCCGCGGTCAAGGCTGCCCAAAATCGGAAGCGTTGCAGTTACGAATAAGGAGCCCCTCCATGGCGCATGACGCACCCCAGGCCACCGGACCCTCGAAGCTGGTGATCCGAAATATCGGCCTGATCCTGTCCGGCGCCCTGGAAAAGCCGATCCTGGACGGCGACACCATCGTCGCCGAGAACGGCAAGATCACCGCGATCGGCCGCTTCAAGGACTGCAACACCGAAGGCGCGACGACCATCGTCGACGCTAGCGGCACCACGGTGGCGCCGGGCCTGATCGACAGCCACGTCCATCCTGTCGCGGGCGACTGGACGCCGCGGCAGAACCAGACCAACTGGATCGACAGCTATCTCCATGGCGGCGTCACCACCATGATCTCCGCCGGCGAAGTGCACATGCCCGGCCGGCCCCGCGACGTCGTCGGCCTCAAGGCGATGGCCGTGTTCGCCCAGCGCGCGTTCTGGACCCTGCGTCCCGGCGGCGTGAAGGTTCACGCCGGCGCGCCGGTGATTGAATGCGAGATGGTGGAAGAAGACTTCAAGGAGATGGCCGCCAACGGCGTCAAGCTGCTCGGCGAAGTCGGCCTCGGCGGCGTCAAGGACGGCCCGACCGCGCGCAAAATGGTCGGCTGGGCCCGCAAATACGGTATCCAGAGCACCATCCACACCGGTGGCCCCTCAATCCCCGGCTCCGGCCTGATCGACAAGGACGTGGTGCTGGAGGCCGACACCGACGTGGTCGGTCACATCAATGGCGGCCACACCGCCCTACCCGACGACCAGATCCGCTGCATCTGCGAGGGCTGCAAGCGCGGCCTCGAGCTCGTGCACAACGGCAATGAGCGCTCGGCCCTGTTCACCCTGCGCACCGCGCGCGAGATGGGCGACCTGCACCGTGTCATCCTCGGCACCGACGCGCCCGCCGGCTCCGGCGTGCAGCCGCTCGGTATCCTGCGCATGGTCTCGATGCTGTCCTCGCTCGGCGAGCTGCCCGCCGAACTCGCCTTTTGTCTGGCCACTGGCAACACCGCTCGCATGCGCCAGCTCGACTGCGGCCTGATCGAGGTCGGTCGCTCGGCCGATTTCGTCATCATGGACAAGGCGCAGCACTCGCCGGGCAAGAACATCCTGGAGAGCGTCCAGCTCGGCGACCTCCCCGGCATCGGCATGACCATCATCGACGGCATCGTGCGCACCCAGCGCAGCCGCAATACGCCGCCCGCTGGGAAAGTGCCGGAGGTGGTGGGGAAATAAGGTTCACGCGAGCAGAAAATCCGACATCCTGAGGCGCGAGTGCACGGCGCAAAATGCGCCGTGTGCGAGCCTCGAAGGATGAACGGCCGAGATGCAGCCGGGCCGTCGCCCTTCGAGGGCCGCTGAAGAAGCGGCCACCTCAGGGTGACGGTGAGAGATCAAATTCACCGCAGCTTGTTCAACAGCGCCATCAGCGTCTCGCGCTCCTTGGCCTCGAGCGGCGCCAGCGTCTCGCGGGTGATCGCCAGGGCATTGGGTGCGAGCTTCTCGGCGAGTTGCTGACCGGCGCGCGTCAGGCTGACCAGCAAGCGCCGGCCGTCCTCGGGATCCTGGCTCGTCTCCGTGAGGCCGCGCGCAGTGAGACGATCGATCACGCCCTTGATGGTCGCGACGTCCATCGCCGTCAGGCGCCCGAGCTGATTTTGCGAGCACGCACCCGTCTCCGCGAGCTTCGACAGTGCCGCCCATTGCGTCGGCGTGAGGTTGGTGCCGATATCGCGGGCGAAGATCGAGCTATGGCGTTGCCAGACCTGGCGCAGGATGAAGCCGACCTGCTCGTCGAGCACGTAAGGCGGTTTTGCCGGTTTGACGCTCTTTTTTGCCGCAACGCTTCTCGCCATCCGTTCGCAGCCCTTCACCTTGCCTCACAACGACAGATGCGCGTCGCGGATGTCCGGACGCGCGTCGAGCTCGGCCATGGTGCCGCCGAAACAGATGCGGCCGCGCTCGATGATGTAGGCGCGATCCGAAATCAGCCGCGCGAAATGCAAATTCTGCTCGGAGACGACGATGCTGACGCCTTCCTTCTTCATGGTCAGAATGGCGTCGACCATCTGCTCCACGATCTTCGGCGACAGGCCTTCCGACGGCTCGTCCAGCAGCACCAACGACGGATTGCCCATCAACGTGCGCGCGATCGTCAGCATCTGCTGCTCGCCGCCGCTCATGCGGCCGCCCGGGCGGTTCTTCATCTCGCCTAGATTCGGAAACAGCGCGAACAGTTTTTCGCGCGTCCAGTGCGGCGCGTTCGGGCGCTTCGGCTGGCGGCCGACTTCGAGGTTTTCCTCGACGGTCAAGTCAGTGAAGATGCGCCGCTCCTCCGGCACGTAGCCGAGGCCCTCGCGCACGATCTCGTGGGTCGGCTTCGCCGAGACGTCCTTGCCTTCGAACATGATCCGGCCGGAGCGCTGCGCGACGAGGCCGACGATCGAGCGGAACGTCGTCGACTTGCCGGCGCCGTTGCGCCCCAGCAGCGCCACCACCTCGCCCTCGCCGACCTCGAAGCCGATGTCGAACAGGATATGGGCCGGACCGTAGTGGCTGTTGAGGTCTTGCACGGCGAGCTTCATGCCGATGCTCCCTCGCGATGGCGGGCATCGTAGACCAGGCCCTCGCCGAGATAGACCGCCTGCACCTGCGGATTGCCGCGCACCTCGGCCGGCGAGCCCTCCGCGATCAGCGTGCCACGGTTGAGCACGATGATGCGGTCGGCATGCTCGAACACGACGTCCATGTCATGCTCGGTGAAGAGCACGCCGATGGATTTTTCCCGGGCAATGCTCGCGGTCAGCCGCATCAATTCGACGCGCTCGCGCGGTGCCATGCCGGCCGTCGGCTCGTCCATCAGGAGCAGTTTTGGCTCGTTGGCGAGCGCGACCGCAAGCTCGAGCCGCTTGAGGTCGCCATAGGCAAGCTCGCCGCAGGGACGGTCCGCGTAACCGCTCATGCCGACCAGCTCAAGCAGTCGGCCAGCCTCGCCGCGGTCGAACTTGGGCGCCGAGCCGAACAGGTTGAACAGCTGCTTCCGGTGCGAGATCAACGCGACCTGCACGTTCTCGCGCACGGTCATCGTGGCGAAGGTCGCGGTGATCTGAAACGTGCGCCCGACACCGAGCCGCCAGACCTCACGCGGCTTCCTGCCTGTGATCTCTTCGCCGAGCAGGCGGACGTGCCCCGTATCAGGCTTGTTCTGGCCGTTGAGCATGTCGAAACAGGTGCTTTTTCCCGCGCCGTTCGGTCCGATCAGCGCCAGGATCTCGCCGGCCTGCAGCGCGAACGAGACACCGCGCACGGCATGGATGCCGCCATAGGATTTGGTCAGGCCTTCGACCGCGAGAAGTGGGGGTGCGACGCTCATTCGGCGGACTCGATCGGCTTGGCAAGCAAGGGGGATCCCGGCGGCGATGACTTCCTGCGGCGCTGCGCCAGCATTTCCAGCATGCCGACGATGCCCTTGGGGAAGACAACGACGATCAGCATGATGAAGCCACCGAGCACCAGCTTCGACAGATCGGTCTGGCTGACCAGCCAGATGTTCAAAGCCTTGTAGACGATGGCACCGATCACCGCGCCCGACACCGTCTCGACGCCGCCGAGCAGCACCATGACCAGCGCGTCGACGGACAGCGAGATACCGAGATTGTCGGGGAACACGCTGCCCTTGAGGTAGGCGAACAGCGCACCGCCGATGCCGGCGGTCGTGCCTGCAATCACGAAAGCGGTCCACTGGATGCGCTTGGCATCGATGCCGATCGCCTCGCTGCGCAGAAGCGAGTCGCGCGTGGCACGCAGCGCGTAGCCGAACGGCGAGAACACCATGGCCCGCAGCGCGATCGTGACGAGCGCCGCGACACCGAGCGCGAGCCAGTAGAAATGCGACGGGCTCGCCGCCCAGTTCGACGGCCAGAGGCCCAGAATGCCGTTGTCGCCGCCTGTCACGTTCACCCACTGGAACGCGATCGACCAGACGATTTGAGCGAAAGCGAGCGTCAGCATCGCGAAATAGACACCGGAGAGCTGCACCGCGAAGAAGCCGAACACCGCGGCGCCCATGCAGCCGAGCAGCGGGCCGAGCAGCAGACAAACGATCATCGGCAGCCCCGCCATCTTGGCGAGGAAGGCGATGCCATAGGCGCCGAGCCCGAAGTAGGCGGCGTGACCGAACGACGCGAGTCCGCCGACCGCCATCAGGAAGTGCAGGCTGACGGCGAAGATCACGAAGATCGCGATCTCCGAGGCGACGGTCAGCGCGTAGTTGCCGGCGAACAGCGGCAGCATCGCCGCGATGACGAGCGCGGCGAGCGAGGCCAGCCGCTCATTCGACGTCAGCGGCCGCCAGGGATTGACGGTGAGACCCGGCGTCTTGCGCGCGGCCGCCTCCGGCTTACCAAACAGGCCCCAGGGTCGGACGATCAGCACCGCGGCCATGACCAGGAAGACCAGGATGATGGAGATCTTCGGAAAGATCAGGATGCCGAAGGCATTGAGTTCGGAAACCAGCACCGCCGCGACGAAGGCGCCGACGATGCTGCCGAGGCCGCCGATCACGACGACGACGAAGACCTCGACGATGATGCGCAGATCCATCGCGTGGTGCACGGCGTCACGCGGGATCTGAAGGGCGCCGCCGAGGGCTGCGAGAAAGACGCCGACCGCAAACACGGAGGTAAACAGCCACTTTTGATTGACGCCGAGCGCGGCAACCATGTCGCGGTCCTGCGTCGCCGCGCGCACCAGCACGCCCCAGCGCGTGCGCTGGAACAGCAACCAGAGAATGCCGAGCACGACCGGGCCGAGCACGATCAGGAACAGGTCATAGCTCGGGATGTTCTGGCCGAAGAAGTCGATGGCGCCCTTGAACCCCGGCGCGCGGCGGCCGACGAGGTCGTCGGGCCCCCAGATCAGCACCACGAGATCCTCGACCATCAAGGTCAGGCCGAAGGTTGCGAGCAGCTGAAACAATTCCGGCGCATGATAGATGCGGCGCAGCAGCACCATCTCGACGATGACGCCTATCAGCGCCACCGCGAGCGCGGCCAGGACGATGCCGCCCCAGAAGCCGAAGGCGCCGGCGAGGCGCTCGGTGAGCGTGAAGGCGATATAAGCGCCGATCATGTAAAAGGCGCCATGCGCGAAATTCACGATCCGCGTCACGCCGAAGATGATCGACAGGCCCGAGGCCACCAGGAACAGCGACGCTGCGCTGGCGAGACCGGTCAGAAACTGTACGACGTAAAAGGCCATCGGCGGTCCGGGTTAGGTGAAATCGTAGGGTGGGTTAGCGCAGCGTAACCCACCATCTCTTCTCGTATGGCTCCGAAAGTGGTGGGTTACGCCGAGCGGTCTGCGCTCCGCGCAGTCCGCTGGGCTAACCCACCCTACGGCAGCGAGCCCTCAATCCTTCGGACGCAACTTCGCGACTTCGGCATCGCTGGGCAGATAATCCGCGCCCTTCTTGTAGGACGAATCCACCATCACGCCCTTGCCGTCCTTCAGCGCGGTCTTGCCGACAAAAGCACCGAGCGTCGACTGATGATCGATCTTGCGGAAGGTGATCTCGCCGAACGGCGACGGCATCGACAGGCCTTCCGCCGCGGCAATCAGTTTCTCCGGATCGGTCGAGCCGGCCTTCGCGAGAATGGCGGCTGCCGCCTTGATGGTCTGATAGCCGACGATCGAGCCGAGGCGCGGATAGTCGTTGTACTTGGCCTGGTAGGCTTTCAGGAACGCATCATGCTCGGGCGTCTTGATCGAGTACCAGGGATAACCGGTGACGATCCAACCCTCAGGCGTCTCGTCCTTGAGCGGATCGAGATATTCCGGCTCGCCGGTCAGGAACGAAACGACTTCGCGCCCCTTGAACAGGCCGCGGGTGTTGCCCTCACGCACGAGCTTGACGAGGTCGGCACCGAACGTGACGTTGAGGATCGCTTCCGGGTTGGCCGCGGCAACCGCCTGCACCACCGGGCCGGCGTCGATCTTGCCCTGCGGCGGCCATTGCTCGTCCACCCACTGGATGTCCGGGCGCTTCTCCGACATCAGCTTCTTGAACACCGCGACCGCCGACTGGCCGTATTCATAATTCGGCGCGATCGTCGCCCAGCGTTTCGCCGGCAGCTTGCTGGCCGCCTCCACCAGCATCGCCGCCTGCATGTAGTTGGAAGGACGCAGGCGGAAGGTGTACCTGTTGCCCTTCGACCAGGTGATGGCGTCCGTCAGCGGCTCGGCCGCGAGGAAGAACACCTTCTTCTGGTTGGCGAAGTCCGAGACCGCAAGACCAATGTTCGACAGGAACGTGCCCGCGAGCATCGCGACGCCCTCGCTCGACACCAGTTCGTTGGCCGCGGTCTGCGCATCGGCCGGCTTGCCGCCGTCGTCCTTGGAGACGACGACCAGCTTCTTGCCGTTGATGCCGCCGGCCGCGTTGATTTCCTCGACCGCGAGCTGCCAGCCCTTGCGATAGGGCTCGGTGAAGGCCGGCAGCAGCGAATAGCTGTTGATCTCGCCGATCTTGATGTCCTGCGCCAGGGCCGAATGAGCCATGCCGCCCGCCAGAAGCGCGAAGGCCGCGCCGACGAAGTAATTTCTTGCTCGCATCCCAACCTCCAGTTTTGAACTCGCTTGTATTTCTATCGGAGACCGTCTTCGCCCTTGATCTCCGCAACCGTCAGTCCCCCGACGCGCGGCAGCGGACGGCCGCTGTCGGTGACGGCGACCGCAACCATGATCTCGTTGGCGCGCGGCGCGTCGTTGATCTGTACCTCCATGCCGTCGAAATGGCTGCGGACGAAGGCTGCATCCTTGTGCCCCAGCGGGATGTCCAGCGTCGTGCCCGGACCGCTGCGCTTCTTCGACGAGGGGATCAGAGCAGCCCCCTTGCCCAGAACTTTGCGCACCGGCGCGCCCATCTTGGGGTGGAGGATGGCGGCGGCATGCTCCAGCTCGCCGTTCTCGCCGACAGCCGCGGCCTTGCCGTAGCTCTGCGCCTTGGCGCCATCGATGCCGAGCGCGGCCACCGCGCGCTTTGACAGCAGCTCGCCGAGCTCCTCGCCGATCGCGATCAGCGGCGAAAGATCCTCGACATATTTTCCGGCAAACGGATTCTCGATGACGGCGATCGCAGCCGCACGCCGCGTCGGCGGCGACACCTGCCGGCCCATCTCCATCTGCGTCTCTTCGACGACGGTGACGATCTTGCGGATGATCGCGCTCATGTTTCGCTTCCCTGTTCAGGCACCTACCGCGTTCTCCAGCATAGACGGGCGCGCTCGTTGCTCTTCTATATCTTTCGGTCCGATGACAAGCATATCACCACAAAGCTGCAACACGGCACCCTCGATCAATCCGCGATCGAATAAATGCCGTGCACATTCCGCGCCAGATTCCAGCGCTGCCGCGATCTCATCGTGAGACAGCTCGCCGACATCGCAGGTCACGAGGCGTGCACCCAGATCGCTGTCGGGCTGAAGCTCGTTTGCAGGTTTGCGGATGACGGCGGGATGCCCGGGCAGATCGACGGCATTGGCGATCACCGTCGCGGCCGCATCGGCCTGCGATGCGGTCGCCGCGAGCACCGTCACCGCGTCGGCAATACCGAGCGAGAAGCTGCGGCCGTGCCGGCCGCTGGTCGCGATGCCCCGCGCCGGGTCATCCGCATCGATCCTCATCGTCCGCATCACGCCGTCGCGGTCGGGCCGATCCATCAAGCCGACCGAAAAATGCTCACCGGCGCCGAGATGAAGCGCGATGTCGCCACCGTTGTTGACGTAAGCCCGATCCAGCGTCGCAGCGCCCAGCATTGCGCCCAGAATCTCCTCCGCCACGCTGCCGGCAACGGCCGCCATCGGCGTGATGAAGCAGTCGGCGGCATAGGGCGCCACCGCGGCGTGCATCCGCCGCGCCACAACGCCCTTCAGCGACGTCCGCCCCTCGGCGGCGGAGCGCAATTCCGGCAGCTCCGCGCAAAGCTCGTCGAGTAATCCGGTGAACCGCAGCGCCCCCGCCTCATAGGCCGCCCGAACCGCGTCCGCGCGCCCCCTCGCCTCCACGATCAGATCAATCGGTCCATCCTGCAAATGCAGCCGCCGGCCATCAGACAGCAATGCGATTTGCGGGCGCCTCATCATGTCCGGCGCCCCGGAATCGGGTTGTGCCAGGGCAGCTGGCGGACATCGTCCCCGTTCTGGACCTCCGCGAGCGGCTTCACATAATCCATGTGTCCGCCGAGCGCGGCATAGTCGGACAGCTTCATCGTGAACTCGATCGGCGCGACCAGGGCCGGTGTCGGCACATAGCCGAACGCGCCCGAAGGCATCTGCGTCACATCGACCATGTAGGTGATACCGCCGCCCGGCCAGACGTAAACCGGCGCGCCGCCGCTGGTGACGCGGGTCAGCGCGTCCTTCACCGAACGCGTCAGCCGCACCGGGTTGTCGGTGACGCCGGCGCGCAGCGAGCCGCCGGCGCCGGCCATGAACAGCACGGTGCACAGCGCCGGCTCGCAGTTTTCCTGGATCCGCTCGACCGAGAACTTCAAGTCAACCGGCATCTCGGTTTCGATCGGCTTCAAGGCCTCGTCGAGCACATAATACGACGAATGCTCACCGGTGGTGGAGACCATCAGCATGGTCAGACCGGGCTTTGCTTCCTTGGCATCGAACGGCCCGAGGATCGACAAGGGATCGGAGATGTCAGTGCCGCCCCAGCCCGTGCCGGGATCGGCCACCTGGAAATAGCGGCCGGGCGTCGAGCGCCGCCCCTTCATCTTGATACCGGTGTCGGCGATGTCGAGCAGCTTGCCGGCCTGGTGCTCCGAGAGCACGCCGGTGATGTGGTCGTCGACGACGACGACCTCGTCGACCTTGCCGTGCCATTGCTTGGCGAACATGCCGATCGTTGCCGAGCCGCAGCCGACGCGCATGCGCTCTTCTTTCACGCCGTTGACGATCGGCGGCTGGCCGGCCTGCACCACCACGGTCGCTCCGCCGTCGATGGTGAACTCGACCGCCTTGCAATTGGCGAGGTCCATCAGCGTATCGCAAGTGACGCGGCCCTCCTTCTTGGAGCCGCCAGTGAGATGATGCACGCCGCCGAGCGACAGCATCTGCGAGCCGTATTCGCTGGTGGTCACGTGGCCGACCGCCTCGCCTTGCGCGCGCACGGTCGCGGTCTCCGGGCCGAGATAGCGGTCGGTGTCGATCTTCACCTTGATGCCGCAATAGGAGAAGATGCCCTCGGTGACCACAGTCACCATGTCGACGCCGTCGACCTCTGCGGAAACGATGAACGGCGCCGGCTTATAGTCGGGATAGGTCGTGCCCGCGCCGATCGCCGTCACAAAAGTTGAAGGTTCGTGGACGATCTTGCCGTCCCAGTCTTCCGTGCGGCTGAACGGAACGAGCTTGCCGCCATGCGAGACGGTGCGCTCCAGGATCACATGCGGATCGACGCGGACCAGCTTGCCGTCATGGTTGGCATAGCGGTCACAGGCGCCCGCCGCGCCCGGCTTGATGTAGCACATCACCGGACAAGCATCGCAGCGGATCTTGTCAGTGACGGCGCTCGTCGTTTCAGTCACCATGTCGGAGCCGGCGGACATTGTTATCATTCGTATACGAACGATGTTGCGCGCGGTCCCCTGGGGCTGTCAAGCGGCGGTGCAGCGCAAAAGATGCCGCTGCCGCATAAAACCTCATTTGCCTATCGGCTCTGTCCACAAAGAAGGCAATCGCGCTGCAGTGCGGCATGCACGGCTTGCACGTTTGTGTACAAACGGTATCGTCGCGGCACCGAATTTTACGCGGACTTGGGAACGAGGATGACGCAGACACCGATCCGCCTCACCGTGAACGGCAGGATCCACGAGGTCGCAGCAGAGCGCGAGACGCCGCTGCTCTACGTGCTGCGCAACGACCTCGCGCTCAATGGTCCGAAATATGGTTGCGGCCTCGGTGAATGCGGCACCTGTACTGTCCTGATCGATGGCGCGGCGGCGCGCTCCTGTGTGATTCCGGTGAGCGGCTGCGCCGGCCGCGACATCGTGACGCTCGAAGGCCTCGGCACCCGCGACAAGCCCGACGTCGTGCAGCAGGCCTTCATCGACGAGCAGGCCGCGCAATGCGGCTACTGCCTCAACGGCATGATCATGACCGCCAAGGCGTTGCTCGCGATCAATCCGCGGCCGACCGAGCAGGAGGCGCTGGCGGCGCTGCGCTACAATCTTTGCCGCTGCGGTACGCATGTCGAGATCCTCCGCGCGGTGATGCGCGCATCGGGACAGATCACCGAGGCCGCAGATTGATGGCCTCCCCTGTTTCGAACGGAGCTGAGCGGCCATCAGGTGCGCTCGTCGTCGCCCGCAGCGTGGACGAGGTTACATCCGAGACCTTCGTCCGCATCACCGCGGATGGTTCGGTCACGGCCTATAACGGCCATGTCGATCTCGGCACCGGCATCCGCACTGCGCTCGGCCAGATCGTCGCCGAAGAGCTCGACGTCTCCTTTGCGCGCGTCGTCGTCGTGCTCGGCGACACGGCTGTGGTGCCGAACCAGGGCGCGACCATCGCCAGCGAAACCATCCAGATCACCGCCGTGCCCTTGCGCAAGGCCGCAGCACAGGCGAGACACTTCTTGATCGCGCGCGCCGCCGAACGGCTGGAGCTACCGGTCACGGAGTTGCGGATCGAAGATGGCCTTGTCCGCGGGCACGACAACCGCAGCGTCAGCTATGGCGAGCTGATCGGCGGCGAGACGATTCGTCTCGAGCTTGCCGATGAGGTCACTGTGAAGCCCGTCGGCGATTACGCCATCGTCGGCCACTCCGTCCCGCGTGTCGACCTGCCGGCCAAGGCCACGGGCGAGCTGACCTTCGTGCACGACGTCCGAGTATCCGGCATGCTTCACGGCCGCGTGGTGCGCCCGCCCTATGCCGGCGTCGATGCCGGCCCGTTCGTCGGTACCAGCCTGATCGCTGTCGATGAATCCTCGGTGCGCGACATCCCCGGTATCATCGCCGTGGTGCGCATCGGCGATTTCGTCGGAATCGTTGCCGAGCGGGAGGAGAATGCGGTCCGCGCCGCAGAACAGCTCAAGCTGAGCTGGAAGCCGACGCCCACACTGACCGACCTCGCCGATGTCGAGACCGCGCTGCGCGCCAATCCGTCGACCCCGCGCACGCTGATCGACAAGGGCGAGGTCGACAAGGCGATATCGGGCGCGGCCAAGCCGATGCAGCGCACCTACGTCTGGCCGTATCAGATGCACGCCTCGATCGGACCGTCCTGCGCGGTTGCCGATTATAGCGACGACAATATCCGCGTCTGGTCGGGCACGCAGAACCCGCATGTGCTGCGTAGTGATCTGGCGCTGCTGATCGAGCGCCCCGAGAGCGAGATCGAGGTGATCCGGCTGGAGGCTGCCGGCTGCTACGGCCGCAACTGCGCCGACGACGTCACCGCCGACGCGCTGCTGCTGTCGCGCGCCGTCGGCCGGCCCGTCCGCGTGCAATTGACGCGCGAGCAGGAGCACGCCTGGGAGCCCAAAGGCACCGCGCAGCTCATCGACGTCAATGGCGGGCTCGATGCCAACGGCGGCATCGCAGGTTACGATCTCGCCACGCGCTATCCCTCGAACGCAGCTCCGACGCTCGCGCTGCTGCTGACCGGTCGCATCGCGCCCGATCCCGCGGTGCTCCAGATGGGCGACCGCACCGCGATCCCGCCCTATGATTACGACCACATGCGCGTCATCGCCCACGACATGGCGCCGATCGTGCGCGCCTCCTGGTTCCGCGGCGTCTCGGCGCTACCGAACACCTTTGCGCATGAATCCTATATCGACGAGGCTGCAACCGAAGCCGGCGTTGACCCCATCGAATATCGCCTTCGCTATCTCAAGGATCAGCGCGCAATCGATCTCGTCAATGCGGTCGCCGAGCGCGCAGGCTGGACGCCGCGGCCGGTACGCGAGGAGAAGGACGGCGAGATCGTGCATGGGCGCGGCTTTGCCTACGCGCTCTATGTTCACAGCAAGTTTCCCGGCTATGGCGCGGCGTGGTCGGCCTGGGTCGCCGACGTCGCGGTGAACAAGACGACCGGCGACGTCAGCGTGACGCGCGTCGTGGCGGGACAGGATTCCGGGTTGATGATCAACCCTGACGGCGTGCGCCACCAGATCCACGGCAACGTCATCCAGTCCACCAGCCGCGCGCTGATGGAGGAGGTCTCGTTCGAGCGCGGCGCAGTGGCAGCGCGCGAATGGGGCGCCTATCCGATCATCCCCTTTCCCGACGTGCCCAAGATCGACGTGCTGATGCTGCCGCGGCAGGACCAGCCGCCGCTCGGCGTCGGCGAGTCCGCCTCGGTCCCGAGCGCAGCGGCGATTGCGAACGCCATCTTCGATGCCACCGGCGTGCGCTTTCGCGAGCCGCCGTTCACGCCCGAACGAATCCTCAAGGGGCTACACGGTGAAACATCGTCCGTGCCGCAGTCCCTGCCCGCACCCGCAGCCCCGCCTCCGTCTCGCATCTGGGAAAATCCGTTCGCCAAACGCACCGGCATCTTCGCGGCAATCGCAGCCGTCTGCACAGCCGCGATCGGCATCGGGACGGCGCTTCTTCCAGGCCGTGCAATTGCCCCGATCGCGCGGCCCGATGCATCGGTCTATTCCGCAGCGACGATCGCCCGCGGCCAGCAGCTCGCCGCGCTCGGCAATTGCGCGGAATGCCACACCTCGGCCGGCGGCGCGCTCAACGCCGGCGGCCGCGCGCTTCAGACGCCATTCGGCACGATCTACGCGACCAACATCACGCCCGACGTCGACACCGGCATCGGCGCCTGGTCCTATCCCGCCTTCGAGCGCGCCATGCGCGACGGGCTGCATCGCGATGGGCGGCAACTCTACCCCGCCTTCCCCTACACGCATTTTGCGCGGACCAGCGACGCCGACATGCAGGCGCTCTACGCTTATCTGATGGCCCAGCCCGCGGTGCGCATGACGGCGCCCGCCAACACGCTCGCCTTCCCGTTCAATCTGCGCCCGCTGCTCGCGGGCTGGAACGCCCTGTTCCACGGGGCGAGCGAGTTCAAGCCAGATCCCGCCAAGTCCGAGCTTTGGAATCGCGGCGCTTATCTAGTCGAGAGCCTCGGTCATTGCAGCGCCTGCCATTCGCCGCGCAACGCGCTGGGCGCCGAGCAGCGCAACGCCTATCTCGCCGGCGGCTTCGCCGAAGGCTGGGAAGCGCCGCCGCTGACTTCGCTCTCGCACGCGCCGATCCCGTGGAGCGAGGACGAGCTCTACGCCTATTTGCGCACCGGTCATTCGCGCTATCACGGCGTCGCCGCCGGCCCGATGGCCCCGATCGTCAGGGATATCAAAGCGCTGCCCGATGAGGACATTCGTGCGATGGCGGTCTATCTCAACTCGTTCAACGACGCCGCGACTGACCGACAGGCGCAAGATGCGCTCGCGACAAAACTAGAGAACGCAACGCAAGTCACCGTCGCCTCCTCCACCGGCGCGCGGCTCTATCAAGGCGCCTGCGCGGTCTGCCACGAGGTCGGTGGCCTGCCGCTGTTCGGCACCAGGCCCTCGCTCGCGCTCAACACTAACCTCCACAGCAGAACGGCGGACAATCTCGTGCAAATCATCCTGCACGGCATCGCCGAGCCCGTCTCGAGCGACCTCGGCTACATGCCGGCCTTCAGGAACAGCATGAGCGACGCGCAGGTCGAAGAGCTCGTCACCTTCCTGCGCCGGCAGTTCGCACCCGACCAGCCGGCATGGACCGGCGTGCGCGAGACCATCGCAAGGGTGCGCGCATCCGCCAATTAGCCGTGCTTCTTCACCTCCACCGGCGGCGTGCCGTGGGTGTGGAAGGACTCGATCGTCTTCAGTCCCCACGCCTGGCCTTTCTTGCGCTCCTCCTCGGTCCACACGATCGGCTTCCAGTCGGGCGCGAGGATGAGGCGCGCGCCGGCATTGGCGACCTCGACGCGGTTGCCGCCGGGCTCGTAGACATAGAGGAAGAAGGTCTGCTGGATCGCGTGCTTGTGCGGGCCGGTCTCGATATGCACACCGTTCTCCAGGAAGATGTCGGCAGCGCGCAGAATCTCCTCGCGGCTGTCGAGCGCGTAGGTGACGTGATGGAAGCGGCCCGGCACGCCTGAATGATCGAGCGAATAGGCGAAGTCGTAGCTCTTGTTCGACATCGTCAACCACATCGCAGCCTCACGGCCATCATTGAGCACGATCTGCTCGGTGAGACGGCAGCCGAGATAGGTCTCGAAGAACTCGCGGTTGGCCTTGATGTCGACGGCAAGGCAGTTGAGATGGTCGAGCCGGCGGACATTGACGCCGCGCGCGGGAAAGCGCTGCGCCTGGTTCTTCAGCGCTGGCCTCAGCTCCGGCGGCGCCTGATACCATTCGGTCTCGTAATAGAGCTCTACGATGTGGCCGTCAGGGTCGCGGCAGCGGAAGGTCGGCCCCTGCCCCATGTCGCCGTCGATCCAGCCGATGTCGAAACCGGAGCCCTTCAGCGCCGCGACCCGACGTTCCAGCGCCTGCTGGCTGCGCGCGCGCAGCGCCATATGGCCCATGCCCGATGTCTTCGACGCCGTGAGCTTGAGCGAATAGCGCTCATAGTCGTCCCAGCCGCGCAGGTAGACCGACTCGTCCTTCTGTCCGCTGACGGTCATGCCCATCACGTCGACGAAGAACTTCAGGCTCTCGTCCGGCCTGGGCGTCAAGAGCTCCATGTGGCCGAGATGGGCGAGATCGAGGATTGGTTCGGGCTGCATGAATTTCCTCCAGGGACGTGGCGCGCTCCGCCGTATCGGACGGCGCGATTGGACGCAGAGCGACGACGCGGCGACCCGACACGACGCCGGTGGCAAATGACTCAATTTGTACTAATGTACAAATGATTAGGTCCAGTCAACAAATCAACCGTCAACGCCCGCTGCAAATGGCGGCCCGGCCGGACCGGTGGGTGCGCCGAACGAACGGGAGCCTGCCCGAATGGTAAAATCTTCCTTTAAGGCCGCACCCGATCCATTGGCCTGGAAAAGCAGCCTTTTCCGTCGATTTCACCCCGCAAGTATGCATCAGGAACAAACCTATTGGCCGAATTGTCGCGGATTTAACGGAGCGGGCGCATCCAGCGTTTAACCGTTTGTGCAGCGACGGCCGCGCATAGTCAGGGCAAATCCCTTGCTCTTGCCAGGTTCATCAATCGTGACATCCTTTGGACGCGTGATTTCGGTTCGCGGGTCGCTCGCCCGGGTCGGGCTTTTGGCGGCGAGCCAAATGCCGATATCGGAGGTTCGGGCGACCGTCGGCCGTTTCGTCAGCATTCGCTGTGCCAGCTCGGTCATCGTTGCGATGATCACCGAGGTCTCCTGCGAGAATCTGTCGAGCGCCGACAACTACATCGCCATCGCCTCGGTGGACTTGCTTGGCGAGATCCTCAATGCCGCGGACAAGGCCAAATTCCAGCGCGGCGTCACCAACTATCCCACCATCGGCGATGCCGTCGACCTGATCACCAGCCAAGAGCTGCGCACGATCTATGCGCCGACCGGGTCGGACCAGATCAATGTCGGCTTCCTTCAGCAGGACCGCTCCGTCGTCGCCTATGTCGACGTCGAGGAAATGCTGTCCAAGCACTTTGCGGTGCTGGGGTCGACCGGCGTCGGTAAGTCGACCGGCGTCTCGCTCCTGCTCAACGAGATCCTGAAGGCGCGTCCGAACCTGCGCATCTTCCTGCTCGACGTGCACAACGAATATGGCCGCTGCTTCGGCGACCGCGCGCTGGTGCTCAATCCGCGGAACCTGAAGCTGCCGTTCTGGCTGTTCAACTTCGAGGAAATCGTCGACGTGCTGTTCGGCGGCCGCGCCGGCGTGCCGGAGGAGCTCGACATCCTCGCCGAGGTGATTCCGCTCGCCAAGGGCGTCTACACCCAGTACCAGAACGCTGACCGCATCGGCCTCAAGCGCATCGATCCCAAGCAGATCGGCTACACGGTCGACACGCCGGTGCCCTATCGCCTGGTCGACCTGTTGTCGCTGATCGACGAGCGCATGGGCAAGCTCGAGAACCGTTCCTCGCGGATCATCTATCACAAGCTGATCTCGCGCATCGAGGCCGTGCGCAACGACCCGCGCTACGCCTTCATGTTCGACAACGCCAATGTCGGCGGCGACACCATGGCCGAGGTGATCAGCCATCTGTTCCGCCTGCCCGCCAACGGCAAGCCGATGACAGTGATGCAGCTCGCCGGCTTCCCGGCCGAAGTCATCGATTCCGTCGTGTCGGTGCTGTGCCGCATGGCCTTCGATTTCGGCCTGTGGAGCGACGGCGTCTCGCCGCTGCTGTTCGTCTGCGAGGAAGCGCATCGCTATGCCTCCGCCGACCGCAACATCGGCTTCGGCCCGACCCGCAAGGCGGTGTCGCGCATCGCCAAGGAGGGTCGCAAATACGGCGTCTATCTCGGCCTCATCACTCAGCGCCCCGCCGAGCTCGACGCCACCATCATCTCCCAGTGCAACACGCTGTTCACGATGCGCCTTGCCAACGACCGCGACCAGGCGCTGCTGCGCGCTGCAGTGTCGGACGCCGCCGCGAACCTGCTCTCCTTCGTGCCCTCGCTGGGCACCCGCGAGGTGCTGGCCTTCGGCGAAGGCGTCGCTCTGCCGACGCGGCTGCGTTTCAAGGAGGTGCCGCCGCACCAATTGCCGCGTGGCGAAGCCACCATCTCCAGCGTACCGTCGGTCACCTCCGGTCACGACATGCACTTCGTCGGCGCCGTGCTGGAGCGCTGGCGCGGCGCCACATCGCAGCGCGACGTGCCGAACGATCCGGTGTTCTCGGCCCCGCCGGCGAAGATGATGTCCAGCGTCGAAGCCCCGATGCTGCAACCGTCGATGGGCCTCGATCCGGACCGTTTCTCGCTTTTGAAGAAGCCGCTGCGGTAGCACATCTCCCGTGTCCCGGACGCGCCGCAGCGTGAAACGCTGCTGCGCAGAGCCGGGACCCACGCCGCGATCACCGCCATCAAGCAAACCTGGGCCCCGGCTCAGCAGCGCACCGCCGAAGAGGCGCTGCGCCGCGTCCGGGGCACGAGACCTTGCGACGCCTCTGGAGCGCCTCATCCGCATCGACTATGGTTGCCGGCCCAAGCCGGAACCCACGCCCATGACAAGAACCGCCGCACAACGCTTCCCCGCCCCCGCCCTCGACACGCTGCCCGACGACATCCGCACGCGGCTTCTCGCCGTGCAGGAGAAGAGCGGCTTCGTGCCGAACGTGTTTTTGACGCTGGCCTATCGACCCGACGAGTTCCGCGCCTTCTTTGCCTATCACGACGCGCTGATGGAAAAGGACGGCGGCCTCACCAAGGCCGAGCGCGAGATGATCGTGGTGGCGACCTCGGCGGCGAACCAGTGCCAGTATTGCGTGATCGCGCATGGCGCGATCCTGCGCATCCGCGCCAAGAACCCACACATCGCCGACCAGGTCGCGGTGAACTACCGCAAGGCCGATATCACGCCGCGGCAGAAGGCAATGCTCGACTTCGCCATGAAGGTCTCGACTGACGCGCAGCGGATTTCCGACGACGACTTCGCCGCGCTCGCGCCGCACGGCTTCAGCGACGACGACATCTGGGACATCGCCGCGATCGCCGCCTTCTTTGCGCTGTCGAACCGGCTCGCGAATTTCACCGGCATGCGCCCAAACGAGGAATTCTACCTGCTGGGACGACTGCCGAAGACGTGACGGGCAAGACATGACCGAGCTCGATTGGCCCGAAATCCTGCTGCGCCTCGGCACAGCTACGCTCGCCGGCAGCGCGATCGGCCTCAACCGCGACCTGCAAGGCAAGCCGATCGGGCTGAAGACGCTCGGCATCGTCGGGCTCTCCACAGCGACCGTCGTGCTCCTCGGCGCCCAGTTCGCCGAGCCCGGCAAGATCACCGACGCGGCGAGCCGCATCATCCAGGGCATCCTCACCGGCATCGGCTTCCTCGGTGCCGGCGTCATCGTCCACGAGAGCGAGCGTTTTCGGGTGCGTGGCCTGACCAGTGCCGCCTGCACCTTCCTGGCCGCCTGCCTCGGCATCGTCTGCGGCACCGGGCAATGGAAGATCGTCGCCGTCGCTCTGGCGCTGGCTTTCGTGCTGCTCACAATCGGCCGCCGCATCGAGCGCTGGCTGCACCGGATGCTGGGGGGCAAGGACGAACGTCACGATGTCGAAAGCGGCCAGGAAGAGCACCACCTTTAGTAGCCCGTTCGACCGCGCCGTCAGCGCACGCGACCTGCGCGCCGCCAGAAGAAGGCGGCAAGCGCGATTGGCGACGAAAGTGCCAGCCACGACAGGCCATCCCAGATCCCATCTCCAACGAGCGCCAGACCGAGCCCCACGGCGCAGATCAAGCCGACGAGGAGCGGCGTTCGGAACACATTCCAGGCAGTTCTGTGGTGCCGGGCCCGGTTCGGAACGTCTACCCTGGAAACGGACGGGGGCATGGGATTAGACGCCGACTGCTGCGGTCCGGCCTGCGCCGAGCGGCCTGCGGCCGACCGACGATCTTCTCCTTGCCGCCCAGAGATAGATTCCACTGACGAGGACGATGATCGTGATCACGTCAAGAACCGCCCAGACGATCTTCAGCGGAAGCCCGCCATAGTCGCCGAAATGCAGCGGGCGCGAGACCTGAAGCGTCTTCAGATACCACGGCACCTCGGGCGCAACGATCGTCTTGCCGTCACTGGCGTCGACCAGCATCGGCTGAAGCATGCGCGCCGTGAAGGGCGTGGCGCCCTTGGTCCAGACGACGAGATGCTGCGGGCTGCCGAAGCGCGCCGAGGTCGGCATCGTCACCGAGGTGACCAGGCGATCCGGAAATCTCGCGCGGACGAGCTCGACGGCCGCCTGAACCGAAGGTATCGGAGCCACGGGCTTGCCCAGATGAGGCGCCAGCAATACGGGAATGAGCTGCGCCCGCCACAGGTCGAACAGCGGCGTCGCCAGCGTGTTGATCATGCCGGTGAGGCCCACCGCCATCGTCCAGGTCACGGTGACGATGCCGAGGAGATTATGGGTGTCGAGCCATTTGAGGCGGCGCGACGACCGCCGGCGGATCGTGCCGAAATCCAGCCGGCGCATGAACGGCCAATAGACCACGACACCGGATATGATCGACGCGGCGAACACGAGACCCATCGCCCCGAGAAACAATTCGCCGGGCAGGCCCGCGAACATGTCCTTGTGAATCCGGAGCACAATGTCCATGACGTCCTGATGGGGGGCCTCCTCCCCGAGCACCTCGGCGGTCCGCACATCGAGAGTCAGGCGATGGAAGTTGCCCGGCGCCGGGACCGCCGTCGGAGATACCGCGATCGTGACCAGGGGGTCGGACTGCTTCAGATTGAGAAGCAGGACGTACTGACCGGGAAAGCGCGCCTCAGCCGCCGCGATCATCCGGTCGAGCGAGAGACGCGGCGTTCCTTCGGGCATGGCGGGCGCCGCGATCTCATCCTCGAGCAGCTCGTCGATCTCGTCGTGAAAGACCAGCGGGAGCCCCGTCACGCACAGCATCAGCAGGAACAGCATGCACACCAGCGAGGTCCAGGTGTGAATGCGGGACCAGAGGCGGATCGTGCGTGCCTGAACCATGACTTCTACCAGCGATAGCTCACCGTGCCCGTGACGGTGCGCGGGCTGGTGTATTGGCAGCCGCCATTCGTCGTGCAGGCGAGGGTGACGCGGTCGGCGATGTTCTTCACGTTCAGCGCGAGGTTGACACCCTTGGGCTGGCGATGGTGCAGGCCGGCATCGAACACGACGTAGCCTTCGTTGACGATGGTGTTGGTGGGATCGGCGAAGGTCGGCCCGTTGTAGCGGACGCCGCCGCCAAGACCCCAGCCGTCCCAGGAGCCGCCCTGCACCGTATAGTCGACATAGGCCGACGCAAGCTGGCGAGCGACCAGCGTCGGCACCTTGCCAAGGTCGGTCCCGGTGGTCTGCGTCACTCTCACGTCCTGGTTCGTATAGGTCGCCACGAGGTTCAGCCCAGGCACGATCTGCGCCAGAGTCTCGAACTCGATACCGCGCGAATTCACCTCACCGAGTTGCGTTGAGAAGTTGAGATGTGCCGGATCGGGCGTAAGCGAATTCTGTCGTGTCAGGTCATAGAGCGCCACGGTCATCAGCAAGGTCCGGGACGGCTGATATTTGATGCCGACCTCATGCTGCTGCGCCGTGGTCGGCTTGAACGGGTTTCCGAAGAAATCGAAACCTGGCGTAGGCAGGAAAGATTCCGAGTAGCTGTAATAGGGAGCCACGCCGGAATCGAACACGTAGGAGACGGCACCTCGCTTGGTGAAGGCAGTGTCTTTGGTGTCGGTTGTCTTGTTGGTCAGCAAAGCGAAGCTGCTCTGTTCCGACGCATCGTACCGGCCGCCCAGCGTGAAGATCCAGTTCTGAATCTTCATCTGGTCCTGCACATAGACGCCGACCTGATCGATGGCCTGGTTCGCCGAGGGACTGAAGAGCGTGGTCGGAACCACGACGGCCTGGTCGTAGACCGGATTGATCCGGCTGAGCGAGGGCGCGACACCGGAATAGGTCCGGTTGGTCATGTCGAGCGTCAGATAGTCGATGCCGGAGACCACCGTATGCTGAAGCGGCCCCATGCTGAACTTGCTGATCAGATGGTTATCGGTCGACAGTGAATCCGACTGCTCCACCGTGCGAACCGCGCGCCGCCCGAAGACGGTGAGGGTGTCGAGCGGATTTCCGGAGAACGTCAGATAGCGATAGTCGAGTTCGCTGTGGCCGTACCGGGCCTTTGATTCGAAGATCAGATTGTTGCTGAAGCGATGCTCGAACTGGTACCCGACCCGCTCCTGCTCCTGATCGAACTTGTTGTAGCTGGGATCGCCGAGAAACAGCGGCAGCGCCGTGACGTTGGTGATCTTCGCACCGGTCAAATGAAACATCGACAGCGGAAAGGCGTTGCCAGTCAGGTCGTGGGTATAGTCGGCGAGAATAGTCAACGTCGTGTCGTTGGTCGGCTTCCAGGTTACGGCGGGGGCGATATAGGTCCGGTTGTCCTTCACGAAATTCGAGAAGTTGGCGATCTGCGCATCGGAATCGCGAAACACGCCGGTCAGGCGGTAGAGCAGGGTCCCGTCCTTGGTCGCGGGCCCGCCGAAATCGAACGCGCCCTGAAACCGGTCGTAATTGCCGAACTGGCCGACGATCTCGCCAAAAGCCTGCTCGGTTGGCCGCTTGCTGATGACGTCGACGAGGCCGCCCGGTGCACCCTGCCCGTACATGACCGAACTCGGTCCCTTGATGACGTCGATGCGCTCGAAACCATAGGGCTCGTTGCGTAACAGTGAAAAGAAGGCGGGATCGCCGACCTCGCGAAGTCCATCGCGATAGGCGCCGTAGCCGTTGTTGTCGAAGCCGCGGATGAAGACGTTGTCAAAGCGCGGGTCCTTGCCGCCCGGCTGAACGGCGAGACCCGCGACGTACTGCAATCCCTCGACCAGCGTCGTGACCGAGCGAGCATCGAGCTGGTCGCGGCTGACGACGGAGACGGATTGCGGTGTCTCGAGGATCGGCACGTCGGACTTCATCGCAGCCGAGCTGACGACCGGTACGAAGCCCCTCACCGGATCAGTACCGCGTTCCGTTGCAGCGGCGGCCGGTTGAGAAGGCGCTTGGGCCGCCTGTCCTGCCGCACGCGATCGCGTATGTCGGGCGCTCGCGGATCGCGAGTTGCGCGGCGTCGTGACTTGGCGCTTGTTCGGGCGGCTTTGCTCGACCACGACGGGCGGAAGGTCCGATGTTCCGCTCGCGCCCTGGGCCTGCGCGTTGCCGCCGAAGGCGATGGCAGAAGGAAGCGCGACAAGACCGCACAAAATTGACACGCGCCCGCACTTCGTTGTGCGTGCGTCAAACACAAATTCCAGCATTCCCAGTCCCCGAATTACCGGGACGAGCATGCAGAGACTCCGAACGCACAATCAAAGTTTTTTGGACGTTGGTGTCGTAGAATCTGTATAGACTGGATCCGTTCTAATGAAATGGCGTCAGCATCTCGCGCTCGCCTTCCGCTGGCTGCATGAATTCCCGACGCTGCTGATCCACCACCGCGCTCACCACGACGACCGATCTGCCGCGTCACGATTTAGAATCGCAACCGCCGGCCCCAAAGCGGCTTCAGCAGTTCGAGCGCCGTGAGCACCAGCAATCCCGCGCCGAGGGTTATCATCAAGTCGTCAAGGTGCAGCGGACCGAAACGAAAGAGACCGGACGCCGGCGGCCAGAACAGGGCCGTGGCGAGAACGAGCGCAATCGAGAGGAATATCCAGAGCAACGCCGGGTTCGGACGAAAGAAGGCGGACAGGAAGGATGCGCTGAAGGATCGATTGACCAGCACCAGTGCGACGACGCAGACGACGAGCGCAATGAATGCGAGCGTGCGCGCCTCATCGGGCGGAATGCCGGAACGAAGCGCCAAGATGAAGATCAGAGCAATCAAAGCGAAGGCCATGACGCCCTGCAGGACGCTCCACCCGATCAAGGCCCACGAGAACAGCTCCGCGTCGGCACGCCGCGGCGGACGCTTCATGACGTCGCGCTCCTCCCGCTCGGCTTCGAACACCAGCGAGCAGACGGGGTCGATGATCAGCTCCAGAAATGCGATGTGAACCGGGCCGAGAACCAGCGGCAGTCCGAAGACCAGGGGAAGCAGCGCAAGCCCTGCGATCGGAACGTGGACGGCGAAAATGAAGGCCATCGCCTTGCGCAGATTGTCGTAGATCCGGCGTCCCAGGCGGATGGATGCGACGATGGAGCTGAAATCGTCGTCGAGCAGGACGATCGAGGATGCCTCGCGAGCGACGTCGGTGCCCCGGCCCCCCATCGCGATCCCGATATGGGCGGCCTTCAGTGACGGTGCGTCGTTGACGCCGTCGCCCGTCATCGCGACGATCTCGCCGTTGCGCTTCATCGCCTGAACGATCCGCAGCTTCTGCTCCGGCAGAACCCGCGCGAAGACGTTCACGTTGCTGACGAGTGCCTCGAGCGCGCGGTCGTCCGCGAGCTTGACCTGCTCGCCGGTCACGACCGCGTTGACGTCGAGCCCGGCCTGCCCGGCGATCGCCATGGCGGTCGCCGGATAGTCGCCCGTGATCATGACGACGCGGATGCCGGCCGAACGGCATTCACCCACCGCCTTGGGGACGCCCGGGCGAAGCGGATCGGCCAACCCGACGAGACCGATGAAACGAAAGGCGAAGCCCTCCTGTGACGGCGGCAGGACCTCACCGTCGTAAGTTGCGGCGGCTACGCCCAGCACGCGAAGACCATGCTTCGCCATCGCTGCGACCGCATCCCGCATCGCCTCCTGGTCCGCACCATCCAGCTTGCAGAGCCGCGCAATCGCCTCGGGGGCACCTTTCGCCGCGGCGAGGACTCCCTGGCGATGCGGCAACCGCCAAACCTGGGTCATCGCCAGCAGTTCGGGCCGCAGGCCGTAGGTGCGTATCATGGTCCGAGCGCCCTCGGTTTCGTCATCCTCCGGCAGACTCGCCTGCACGAACGCGTGTAGGGCCTTCTCCATCGGATCGAACGGTTCTGGCGAGCTCGCCAGAACGCTGCAACGCGCCAGCTCGAAAAACTCTGCTCCCACAGGAGCGGGCTGCGCGGACGCAAGCCGCAGGCATGTGCCGTCGCGCAATCTCAGCTCCGCAATCGACATCCGGTTCTGCGTCAGCGTGCCGGTCTTGTCGGTGCACAGCACCGTGGCGGAGCCAAGCACCTCGATCGCGGCAGCGCGCCGCGTCAGCACGCGCACCTTCGAGATGCGCCAGGCGCCCATGGCCATGAACACAGTGAGGACGACGGCAAACTCCTCGGGAAGCATGGACATGCCGATTGCGATGCCCCCGAGCATCGCCTGCAGCCAATCCCCGCGCAATGTTCCGTAAAGCAGGACAGCGGCCAGGCTGATCGCCACGCCGCCGAGAAAGCAAAGCCGTACGAGCCGCGCGGTCTGCTGCTGCAGCCGCGGCGGCTCCGGCTGCAAGCCATGCAGCGACAGTCCGATCTTGCCGATTTCGCTGCGAGGGCCGGTGGCCTCGACCTCGGCCAGGCCCTCACCTCGCACGACCAGCGAGCCCGAATACACGAAGGGCTGGTCATCGCCGCCCGGGCGATGATCGACCAAGGCCGTTTCTGCGGACGCTATCTTGACTAGCTGCTTGCGAACCGGAACCGACTCTCCGGTCAGCAAGGACTCATCGACAGCCAGATCTCGCGCGCTGACGAGCACCGCATCTGCCGGAACCCGATCGCCTTCGGCCAGGACGAGGAGATCGCCACGAACGACGTCCCGGCCTGCGATCCGCCGGCGTTCCCCGTCCCGGACCACGAGCGCTCGCGGACTGGTCAGCTCTCGCAACGCTTCCAGCACGCGTTCGGTGCGGGTTTCCTGCACGATCGTGATCACGACCGAGATGGCACCGAATGCCAGGAGAAGCAGTGCCTCGCGGAGGTCACCGAGCAGGAGATAGACCAGCCCGCCGCACAGGAGGAGCGCGAGCATCGGCTCGCGTAACACCTCGAGCACGATGTGCAGCGGGGTGCGGCGGTCGGGCCGAGGCAGTTCGTTGTAACCTTCCTGTTGCAGCCGCAGCCGAGCCTCGGTTTCGCTCAGCCCGACCGAAGCGCCGCGTTCTGCCTTGCTCACGTCTTCCGCCGCAGGCTCCAGAGACTTCCAGCTCCCACGATGGCCGTCACAAGCAGGACGGCGACGAAGGTCTGGATGATGGTGAAGTTCAGGGCATCACGGGCGACGAACAGCGCAGTGACCGCGCCGGCGATGACAAAGATGACGCGAAAGATGATGCTCATGGTCATGTCTCCGATCAGCATGACCTAGAGCCCGCCTCACCCTCGACATCGGGCGCAACGCTCTTCGGCAATCATGCAGGCGGACAGTACCGGCCGGTACCGACACGCATTTGCGGCAGGTCAAAGCGTGCCTGGGACGCGATGTCGCTGCCCCCGCGAATTCCGCCGCCCCTTGCTTGCTTCAAGACATATCCGCGAGCAGCACGGCCGGAGACGACCAGCGCGTGATTTGCATGTGAAAATGAACACGCCAGGACCGGAGATAAAGTTCCCGCAAGACGGGAACCGGAATGATTTCACAATCTCACACGTTTTATTAAGAGTCTCTCGCGTTACTGGCGCAAACACTTCGGCACAACCTCCATAGTTTTCCGTCAAGACCACGGACGGAGACGCGGAGGAGTCGTGCCTGCTAGAGGGCGCCATCTCATGAACCTGCGAGCATCCATCATCGCGACGTGCATTGGCGCAGCATTCTTCGGAGTTGGCTACGCGTGGAACTACCAGCCGGACATCATCAATCCCGATGAAATATGGAGCATGTTTCAGTCTGAGCATCGCATGGCCCGAGCGGCGGTCTCTCGCATGCTCATCGAGCCCGATTCGGCTTACTTCAGCGGCCTGCGAACGGTCGAAGCAGACGCTGCGAGATACGTATGCGGCGCCGTGAAAGCGAAGAGCAAACGCGGCCACTATATCGATGCGGCGTTCGTTTACACCGTCGCCAGCGACTTCGCCCGGGTCGACGACGACGGCCGCATTACATCCCAACACTCCCCCTACAAATCGTGCCCAACCGCGGCCGAGGTCAGGATTGCCGAACAACAAGTGCCGATAGCACCCGGCACGCTGGCGGCGGCCAAGGCCATCGGGAAGATCATCCCCCAATCCAGCGGCGGGACGATGGAGCAGCAGCTTGGCCAGCTGGCCGCGCAGACAGCAGCAGTCGCGCCGGGATCGGGGCAGTCTTCGAGTCCGGCCGCGACGGGACCGGCGCTGATGGGGCAGCTTGCAGGGCGGCCTTAAGCTCCGAGGTGAAGGCGGCCCCGGAAAGCGACGTCACTTGGCAGGCCGATCGGCCTCCAGCCGCATGGCCGGCACTCCTGCCAGACCAATGCCCGGCGAAATCGGCGCAACAGCGGACGACCGCTGAAACCTTGGCTCTTGCGAAGGAGGTCGAAGCCCGCTGGGCGCAGCCGCGAATATCGGAGGCTTCGACCAAGCGCGTGTTGTCGGAAGACATCAGGAAGGCACGTTGCGCGCTGCTTGCGATCGATCCCGCGGACAAGGAATATCCGCAGGCTTGGGCAGCCTTCGTGCGGCTTCGGGACATCGAACGCGAACTGGCCGGTTGAAGCCATACACGCGCGCAAGGCGCGTTGCCGCTAGCGCTTTGCCATCAACTCGAGCGCCGGAGCAAAGCGCTCTGCGAACGTCAACGTCTTGGCGTGATGGACTGCGGCAAAGGATGCCGAGATTCCTGCCGAAGCGACCGCGAGCAAGGCAAGTACGAAAACCAGACGGCGCATGTTCGCCTCCTGTGTGAGCTCGACTACTCCATAGAGATGGGACGGCTCTGTTTCAGGACGGTTTCATGGGCGCAGAAATTGATTTCGCTCAAGCGGCTGTGATGAGATCCAGCTTATCTCTGCGCATTCCGTAACCAACTAACAATGGTCGACCTGTTTTGCAGCGGAGCGCGGCCGTGTTGGGACTTTACATCCGCGGACACGATCCTAAGCACTGCGGCGACCAGCGCATTCGCTGGAATGGGAGTCATCAAGGACGACGCAAATGAAGATCGTGATCCAGAAGCTCAATGGCTTGTGGCACCTCATTGTTGGATCGTGCCAGATCCGAACGCCTTTCCTGGACACCCAGGACCGCGCGCTGGTGATCACTTACGCCCGCCGCGCCTACCCCGGCGCCAGGATCTTCCAACGCGACTGATGTGAAGCATCACGACACGAGATTCCCGCTGCCCTAATCGTCGTCCGCCGGACCGCACCAGCCGGGTAGATAGACCGCATTCTTGCTTCTGGCCGCGGCCATCGCCTTCTCGATCGCCTTGTCGAAATCGGCTTCCACCACCTTGCGCGACACCCGTCGGCGCAGGAAGTCGGCCCACAGGAATTCGGAGAACGGCGTGGTGTCCTTGGCGAAGCCGCCCATGCGGCGCAATTCGCCGGCAAGGCTGCGGAACGGATCATCCTTGAGGTCGGCGACCGATTTCGGCAGATCGCGGAACGACCGCCGCTCGCCCTTGGCGTCGTAAGGGTAGACCCAGCGCTTGTTGTCCATGACGCCCCAGAACGCCTCGCGCTCGACCATCCTGAGGTCGCCGACGATGGTCACCAACACCTCCTTGACGCCTTCATCGTGCAGCGCGCGGCCGAGATGATGATGGTCGATCACATAGTAGCGCAAGTCGGGGCCGTAGACGACCGGGATCATGTGCTTGCCGAGCAGGTCGGCCTGCTTCTTCTTGTCGTGCTCGCGCCAGCGCTTGCGCTTCTCCCTGACCTCGCGCATGCCCACCGTCAGCTGCGTCGGCCGGAGCGACAGGATCGCGACAGGATGCACTCGCGGCTCGCGCGTATTGGTCATGATCGAAAGGTCCTCACATGGTTGCAGCTGATGGCCCCGACTTCTCGCGACTATGCCATGGGCCCTGCGGGGACAAAATCCGTTCGGAAAGGACGCGGAGATCACAAGTCGATAGCGACGGGACGATGGGACGAACTCCGTGGCTGTTGTTGTGCCTGTCGTTGCAGCGCAACCCCCGCGCCGCTGGCTCGAACGCCCGTTCCCCGGTCGCTCCACGCCAGTCCGCGCACAAATAGCTAAATTGCACAAATGCACGCGGGCATTGAGAAGATTTTCTGCAACGCGCTCCTCACCTATGCTATCTAAATTGTTGCTTCGGAGTGATCCCCGCCCCATGAACAACCAGCGGCCCATAAGCTCTGATGACGAGCACCGGGTGCTCCAGTTCAGGCCGCGCACCCCGCCTTCCCCGGCGGTCCAGCGCGGCAGCGGCACCGTGCAACCGCTGCGCGTCGCACCCGAACGGCTGGACCTGTCGCGCTACGAGCAGCCCCGCGCCGAGCCCGACAATTTCCGCCAACGCATGCTTGCCAACATCGCAGCGCTGGCCTTCACCATCGCGCTGACCGCGATCGGGATCTGGCTCGCGGTCAGCATCGCCGACCTGCGCCGGACCCAGGATTGCGTGCTGATGGGCCGCCGCGACTGCGTCAAGATCACGACGCCGCATATTTAGGACCGGCCCGGCGCTGGCTGCTCGGCGGAAAGGTCCCAGCGGGCATCCCCAACCCTGTGCCTCGCTGTCTCCCCGGGCCCGCCCGGCTCCATTGAACTCAGGGCGGCGCTCCGATATACGGGCTTTCGACCCGGCCAGAGGGGGGTTTGAGGGCGTCATCAGGGGCGCGATGCCCACCCACCGTGCCACTCTGGACAATCTGAAAAATATCCGCAATATATCAAAGGCTTAGTGATGTCTTCCACATTCGATCAGGTCGCCACGATCATCGCTGAAACCTGCGACATCCCGCGCGACACGATCACGCCGGATAGCCATGCCATCGATGACCTCGGTATCGACAGCCTCGATTTCCTTGATATCGCGTTCGCGATCGACAAGCAGTTCGGCATCAAGCTGCCGCTGGAGAAGTGGACTCAAGAGGTCAACGACGGCAAGGCGACCACCGAGCAGTATTTCGTGCTGAAGAACCTGTGCGCCCGCATCGACGAACTGGTTGCGGCCAAGGGCGCGAGCGCCTAAGGGCGCAGTCATGCAACTCGAATACTTCCACATGATTGATCGCATCGTCGACCTCAAGGTCGACGAGAAGACGATCGTCGTCGAAGCGCAGGTCCCGCAGGAAAGCACCATCTTCGAGGGGCACTTCCCGGGCTATCCTTTGATGCCCGGCGTGCTCCTGATCGAATCGATGGCGCAGGCCTCGGGCTGGCTTCAGCTCGGCGTGTTCAAGTTCGAACGCATGCCGATCCTGGCCGCCGTGAAGGAAGCCAAGGTCCGCGGCTCGGTCTTTCCGGGTGATCTCATGAGCATCGAGGCGAGCCTCACCCATGAAGGCTCCGGCTACGCCATGACCGAGGCCAAGATCAGGGTCGGCGGCAAGCTGCGCGCGAATTCGGCGCTCACCTTCACGCTGATCCCCTTCCCCAATGCGGATATGCGCTCTCACATGGACGCGATCGCCAAGCGCGTCGGATTTCCGCAACAGGCCGTATCGCCATGACTGACACTCCCGCTTCAAAGCCAGGCCAGACCGAAGTCTGGATCACCGGCATTGGATTAGCCACCTCGCTCGGCGAGGGCCTGGACGCCAACTGGGCCGCGCTTCAGGAGAAGCGCATCAATGTCGACGAGAAGGGCTTTGCACCCTACATCGTGCATCCGCTGATGCCTGTTGCCTTCGACAGCCAGATCCCGAAGAAAGGCGACCAGCGCCAGATGGAAGCCTGGCAGCGCATCGGCACCTATGCCGCTGGTCTTGCGCTCGATTCCGCCGGCATCAAGGGCAACAAGGACATCTTGTCGAAGATCGACATGGTGATCGCCGCCGGCGGCGGAGAGCGTGATCTCAACGTCGACAGCGGCGTGCTGACGGCCGAGGCCAAGGGCGCCAACGCGCCCGGCTTCCTCAACGAACGGTTGATGAGCGATCTCAGGCCGACGTTGTTCCTGGCCCAACTCTCCAACCTGCTCGCCGGCAACATCGCCATCGTGCACGGCTTGGGGGGCACATCGCGCACCTTCATGGGCGAAGAGGTCGCCGGCGCCGATGCCGCCCGCATTGCGCTTGCGCGCATCGCCTCGGGCGAGAGCGACATCGCGCTGGTCGGCGGCTCGCACAATGGCGAACGCAAGGACTTGCTCGTCCTCTATGAGTTCGGCGACTTTAATCTGAAGGACAAGTTCGCTCCCGTGTGGGCGCGCAAGGACCATCCCGGCTTCGCGCTCGGCTCGGCCGGCGCGTTCCTGGTACTGGAATCGCGGGCGCATGCGGAAGCGCGCGGCGCAAAGCCGTTCGCCAAGCTCACGAGCGTCGTTGCCGACCTCGCCCGCCGCAAGCAGCCCGGCGACATGACCGCGACGCTGGAGAAGCTTTGGGGAAAGCTGCCTAAGCGCGAGGGTAAGGGTGCGATCATATCAGGAGCGACCGGCGCCGAGCCCGCGACCTCGGAAGAGCGTGGCTTCCTGAAGAATCATGCCGACCTCCCGGTGCGCTCGACCGGCACGGTGTTTGGCCACGCCATGGAGACGCAATTCCCGCTCGGAATTGCCCTCGCTGCGCTGTCGATCTCGCGTGGTGCTCTGTTCCCGCCGAACGATTCGACCGGGACCGAGATTGAAATGAAGGGCGTGCCTACCCAGATCGTGGTGGTGGGAGCCGGACACTGGCGCGGCGAAGGCATGGCGCTGGTCGAGGCGGTTTAGTTAGCTCAAGCGGGGATCGACATGACTGCACCACGCGACAAACTCGGGCGTCCGGTCGTCGTCGTCACCGGCATGGGCATCATGACCTCGCTGGGTGCCGGCAAGGCCGACAATTGGGCAAAGCTCGTTGCCGGCGAATCCGGCATCCGCACCATCACGCGCTTTCCGATCGACGGCCTCAAGACCACGATGGCTGGCACGGTCGATTTCGTCAGCGTCGATCCGTTCTCCTCTACCGCCCTCTCCGAGCGGATGGCCGAGCTGGTGACGCAGGAAGCGCTGGAGCAGGCCGGCATCGGCGCCAACGCCGATTTCCCGGGTCCCCTTTTCCTTGCGGTTGCGCCGGTCGAGGTCGAATGGCCGCAGCGTCGCGAACTCGGTCGCGCCGTCGGCCAGCAAGACATCACCTATGACGACTTGCTGCGCATTTCCGGCGGCGGCAAGTACAACACCTATCATCATCGCTTCATGTTCGGCTCGGTTGCCGCGTATCTCGCCGAGACGTTCGGCACCAAGGGCTCGCCGATCTCGCTGTCGACGGCCTGCGCCTCGGGCGCAACCTCGATCCAGCTCGGCGTCGAGGCGATCCGCCGCGGCGAGACTGACGCCGCGCTGTGCGTCGCGACCGACGGCACCGTGAACCCGGAAGCGCTGGTGCGCTTCTCGCTGCTTTCGGCGCTGTCGACTCAGAACGATCCGCCGCAGGCGGCCTCCCGCCCCTTCTCCAAGAACCGCGACGGTTTTGTGATGGCCGAAGGCGCCGGCGCCCTGGTGCTCGAAAGCTACGAGGCGGCGACTGCGCGCGGCGCAAAGATCCTGGGCGTGATCGCCGGCTGCGGCGAGCTCACCGATTCCTTCCATCGCACCCGCTCCTCGCCCGACGGCAAGCCGATCATCGGCTGCATGAACAAGACGCTGGCCGATGCCGGCATGACGCCGGACCAGATCGACCACATCAACGCGCACGGCACCTCGACACCCGAAAACGACAAGATGGAGTTCAACACGACATCGGCCGTGTTCGGCGAGCTCGCGCAGAAGATTCCGGTCACCTCCAACAAGTCGATGGTCGGCCACACCATCTCGGCCGCCGGCGCGGTGGAAGCGATCTTCTCGCTGCTTACGCTCGAGCATCAGCGCATTCCGCCGACGATCAATTACGAGACCCCGGATCCCACGATCCTGTTCAACGTCGTCGGCAACAAGGCGCGCGACGCCCGCGTCACCGCCGTGATGTCGAACTCGTTCGGCTTCGGCGGCCAGAACGCCTCGCTGATCCTGACCCGCGAACCGGCCTGACCGGACGCATGGCACTGCTTCCTGCGAGCATGAAGGCCCGCGCGCGGGAGGCTGCCAAATCGCTCGGCGGAAGCCTGATCGGCGCCGCAACCGTCGCGATGCTGCGCACCACGCGCTATTTCGACCCGGTCAAGACTTCGGACTTTTTCGCGCGCGCCGTAAAGCTGATCGGCCCGCGCCTGCGCGAGCACCGCATCGGCCGCGCCAATCTCACCGCCGCCTTTCCGGAGAAATCGCCGGAGGAGATCGAACAGATCCTGATGGGCGTCTGGGACAATCTCGGCCGCGTCGGCGCCGAGTTCGCCCATATCGACCATGTCTGGAATTACGACCGCGATGCCCCGGAGAAGAGTCGGATCGAAATTCCCCCGCGCAGTATCGAGCTGTTCGACCAGATCCGCGACGACGGCAAGCCGGCGCTGATCTTCGCCGCTCATCTGGCCAATTGGGAATTGCCGGCGCTCGCCGCCGTCGCGCATGAACTGGATACCGCGATTCTCTATCGCCGCCCGAACATCGCCTCCGCCGACCGCATCATCCAGGAGATGCGCCAGGTCAACATGGGCACGCTGATCCCGGCGGGCCGCGACGCGCCCTTCCGGCTCGCGCAGGCGCTCAAGGACGGCAAGCACGTCGCCATGCTGATCGACCAGTATCTCACCGCCGGCGTCGAGGTCACCTTCTTCGGCCGCAAGACCCGCGCCAACCCGATGCTGGCGCGCCTCTTGCGTCAGGTCGAATGCCCGATCCACGGCGTCCGCATCATCCGCCTGCCCGGCGGCCGCTTCCGCGGCGAGCTCACCGAAGAGATCAAGCCGGTGCGCGATGCGGACGGCAAGATCGACATCCAGGGCACGACGCAGGCGATCACGAGCGTGGTGGAAAGCTGGGTGCGCGAGCATCCCGAGCAGTGGCTGTGGCTGCATAGAAGGTGGCGGTAGTTGCTCCGTCATTGCGAGCGCAGCGAAGCAATCCAGGCTGCGTCCACGGAGAGATTCTGGATTGCTTCGCTGCGCTCGCAATGACGGCACTATTGGTCCCCTCATCCTGAGGTGCGAGCTGCGGAGTGCATTTGCACTGCGCGGCGAGCCTCGAAGGATGAGCGGCCGAGATGCCACCGGACTGACGCGAGGCTTGCTCTGCGGCGCAACGCGCCACAGAGCACGAACCTCAGGGTGACGGTCTGGCTGTCTTGACTGCCTCCCGCGTAGTTCAAACAAGCGAGCACGTCTTCATTTGACAGCCCAGGATAATTTGCGAGGATATCGGCTTCGCTCCAGCCGTCATCCATCAACCCGATGATAAACTCGACCGCGATGCGCGTCCCGCTGATCACGGGCTTGCCCGCAAGCACATCAGGCGCAAGCGAAATGCGAGGATGCTCTGTCATTGATCAGGACCCAATCTACCTAACTGGACGCGATAGCGAATTTGGAACTGCCGCTCTTACCTTCCTGTCTTCACCTTGGTCCAGAGTCGGTTGATGATCCGCTGCGTCGCCGGCTCGCGCGCTGTGATGACGAACAATTTGGCGAGCGTCGCCTCGTCCGGATAGATGTTCCTGTCGTTCAGGATCTTTGGATCGACCAGCTTCTGGCTGGCGAGGTTGCCATTGGCGTAGGATAGGAAGTCCGAGTTCTTGGCGGCGACGTCGGGCCGGTAGAGATAGTTGATCAACTCGTAGGCTTGGCTGACGTTCTTGGCATCGGCGGGGATCGCGAGATTGTCGAAGAACATCTGCGCGCCCTCCTTCGGGATCGCGTAGCCGATCTCGATGCCGCTTTTGGCCTCGGCGGCGCGAGCACGGGCCTGC
This sequence comes from Bradyrhizobium sp. USDA 4354, assembly GCF_054060315.1. NCBI lineage: Bacteria > Pseudomonadati > Pseudomonadota > Alphaproteobacteria > Hyphomicrobiales > Nitrobacteraceae > Bradyrhizobium > Bradyrhizobium sp. USDA 4354. The sequence goes on from NZ_JBSSDC010000001.1 coordinate 6,308,637, forward strand.
ATGATGTCGCCGGACCAGCCGACCACGAAGCAGATCTCGCCGGTGGCGAGCGCACTCAGATATTCGGACGAGTGGAACTTGCGCACCGACGGGCGAACCTTTGCCACGGCGTCGGCAGCCTTCTCCAGGTCCGCCTGCTTGGTCGAGTTCGGATCGAGCCCGAGATAGTTCAACGCCGCCGGAAAGATGTCGTCGGCGGAGTCGAGCATGTGCACGCCGCAGCCTTTGAACTTGGCGAGGTTCTCCGGCTTGAACACGATGTCCCAGCTATCGATCTTCGCATCAGCCCCCAGGATCTGCTTCACCTTGGCGACGTTGTAGCCGATGCCCGTCGTGCCCCACATGTAGTTGGCGGCGTAGACGTTGCCGGGGTCGTAGGTCGCCAGATGCTTGGTCACCATTGGCCAGGCATTGGCGAGGTTCGGCAGCTTCGACTTGTCGAGTTTCTGGAAGATGTTGGCCTTGATCTGGCGCTGCAGGAAATAGGCCGTGGGCACCACGACGTCATAGCCGGACTTGCCGGCCATCAGGCGCGTCTCCAACGTCTCGTTGGCGTCGAAGGTGTCGTAGACGACCTTGATGCCGGTCTCCTTGGTAAAATTCTCAAGGACGTCCGGCGCCATGTAGTTGGACCAGTTGTAGAAGTTGACGACCCGCTCCTCGGCCCCGGCGGGGACGGAGAGCAACGTCAGTGCCGCGGCGATCGCGAAACCAAGCCCAGGGCGGCTGACGTTCGTCATCGCTCGTCTACCTCTTGCGTCCACGCACCGCGTCCGACAGCCGCTCCAGCGCGGTGTCGAGCGTCTGGTCCTTCTTGGCAAAGCAAAAGCGCACCACCGAGGTCACGGGGTCCTGCTCGTAGAACGCTGAGACCGGGATCGCGGCGACCTTGTAGTCCTTCACGATGCGCCAGCAGAACTCGGTGTCGCTCTCGTTGAGCCCGAGCGGCGACAGGTCGACGGTGAGGAAATAGGTCCCTTGCGACTTCAGTACGGGGAAGCCGAGGCTCTCCAGCCCCCTGGTCAGGCGGTCCCTGCTCCGCGTCAGATCCTTGCGCATCGACAGGAAGTAGTCGTCGGACTTGCCGAGGCCGTAGGCGACGGCGGCCTGCAGGTTCGGTGCCGTGGTGAAGGTCAGGAACTGGTGCACCTTGGCCGCCACTCGCAACAGCGGCGGCGCCGCGCAGACGAAGCCGATCTTCCACCCCGTGAGCGAGAAGATCTTGCCGGCCGAGCCGACCTTGATGGTGCGCTCGCGCATGCCGGGGATGGTGATCAGCGGGATGTGCTTGTGCTCGTCGAAGGTGACGTGCTCCCAGACCTCGTCGCAGATCGCGATGACGTCGAACTCCTGACAGTAGCGCGCGAGCAGCTCGAGGTCCTCGCGCGGATAGACCACCGCGCTAGGATTCAGAGGATTGTTGAACAGCACCGCCTTGGTCTTTGAATTGAAGACGCTTTTCAGCATGTCCTCATTCAGCCGCCAATGCGGAGGCTCGAGCCGGACGAGGCGCGGAATGCCACCGGCCTGGCGGATGATCGGCAGGTAGGAATCATAGACCGGCTGGAAGCAGACCACCTCGTCGCCGGGTTGCACGACGGCGAGGATCGCCGAGGTCAGTGCCTCGGTGCCGCCGGAGGTGACCATCACCTCGCTCATCGGATCGAGCTTGAGGCCGTGCCAGTGGCCGTAATGGGTCGCGATCGCCTGGCGCAGCTCCGGCAGGCCCATCATCGAGGGGTACTGGTTGTAGCCGTTCAGCGAGGCCTCGGCCGCGGCGCGGCGGATGTCCTCAGGCCCGGGATCGTCAGGAAAACCCTGGCCGAGATTGATGGCATTGTTGTCGCGCGCAGCCTGCGACATCGCCTCGAAGATGGTGACGGGAAGGTCGGCGAAGACCTTGTTCAGGGACGAGCTTTTGGACATCGGGCCGATCAGCCACCGACCTTGCTGGGAAGACCCGCCGCCTTCCAGCCCAGCATGCCACCGGCCAGATGCTTGTCGTAAGGCAGGCCCGCCGCCTGCGCCGCCAGCGAGGCCGTCACCGAGCGCTTGCCCGAGCGGCAGGCGAACACGACCTCCTTGCCGGCGGGATCAGGAATCGCCTTGGGATCGAAGGTCGAGAGCGGAACCACGACGCCGTAAGGGTAAGCCTCGGCCTCGACCTCGTTCGGCTCACGGACGTCGACGAGCAGATAGCGCCCTTCCGCGACACCCTTGGCGACCTCGTCCGGGGTCAGATCCTGCACCTGATTTGCCACTTCATCCTCCAACGTCGCAAGCCGCATGCCGGGGCGATCCCGGCCGGCGGCAACCTCGCCTCTCGGGAGACGAAAATCAAGCGCCACAAAGGCTTGAGCCGCGCGGCGCAAGTTAAAGCTAAATCGCAGCGACTTGAAGCGCGCTTTGAATCCTGGCCCTAGATCGTCACCTGGGTGCCAACCTCGACGACGCGGCCGCTCGGGATCTGGAAATAGTCGGTGGCATCGTTGGCGGAGCGGCTCAGCGAGATGAACAGTCGGTCCTGCCAGCGCGGCATGCCGGAATGGGCGGCGGGCTTGAGCGCCCGGCGCGACAGGAAGAACGAGGTCGACATGATGTCGAATTGCCAGCCGAGCTTGCGGGCGATCGCGAGGGCCTTCGGCACGTTGGGCGATTCCATGAAGCCGAACTTCAGCGTCACCTTGGAGAAGGTCGGTGAGATCTGCTCCAGCCTGACGCGCTCGGCCGGATCGATCCGCGGTGTCTGCGCGGTCTCGATGGTGAGAATGACGTTCTTCTCGTGCAGCACCTTGTAGTGTTTCAGACTATGCATCAGCGCCGTCGGCGCGCTGACGGGATCCGAGGTCAGGAACACGGCAGTGCCCGGCACCCGCTGCGGCGGCCGCTTCTCCAACATCGCCACGAGGTCGGCGAGCGGGAATTCGAGCTTGCGCGACTTCTCAAACAAGAGGCGGCTGCCGCGCCGCCACGTGTACATCAGGATGATCATGAGCGCGCCGAGCGCCAGCGGCACCCAGCCGCCCTCGAACACCTTGAGCAGGTTCGCAGCAAGGAAGGTCACGTCGAGGAACAGGAACGGGGCGATCAGCGCGCCGGCGGCGAGCGGCGACCAGCGCCAGACCTTCCAGACGACGACGAAGCCCATCATCGCCGTGACCACCATGGTGCCGGTGACGGCAATGCCGTAGGCGGATGCGAGCGCGCTGGAAGAGCGGAACAGCAGCACCAGCAGCACCACGGCGATCAGCAGCAGCTGGTTGATGCGCGGGATGAATATCTGGCCGGAATGGGCTTCGGACGTATGGCGAATTTCGAAGCGCGGCAGCAGCCCAAGCTGAATCGCCTGGCGCGTCAGCGAATAGGCGCCGGTGATGACCGCCTGGCTCGCAATGACGGTCGCCATGGTGGCGAGCACGACCATGCAGCCACGGACGAAACCTTGCGGGAAGAGTTGGAAGAACGGGCTGACGATCGCACCGGGGTCGCCGAGCACCAGCGCCCCCTGCCCCATATAATTCAGCGCCAGCGAGGGCAGCACGATGAACAGCCAGGCGGTCTGGATCGGCCGCTTGCCGAAATGGCCGAGATCGGCATAGAGCGCCTCGGCGCCGGTCACGGCCAGGAACACCGCGCCCAGCGTGATGAAGCCGATGATGCCATGGTGCAGCATGAAGGACACGGCATAGAGCGGGTTCAGCGCGTACAGCACCTGCGGCTGCTGGATGATCGGATGGATCGCTGCGGCCGCGAGCACCGCGAACCAAACACACATGATCGGGCCGAAGAAGGCGGCAACGCGGGCGGTGCCGCGGGATTGCACGGCGAACAAAGCGACCAGGATCACCAAGGTCAGGGGAACGATGTAATGCTCGAACCTCAGGGTGACATCCTTCATGCCCTCGATGGCCGACAGCACCGAGAGCGCCGGCGTGAGCACGGCATCCCCGTAGAAGAGCGCTCCGGAAATGATGCCGAGCAGGACGATGATCGCCCCGCCTGGGCCGGTGCCAACCGCCCGTTGCGCCAGCGCCATCAGGGCGAGCGTGCCGCCCTCGCCGTTGTTGTCGGCCCGGAGCAGGATCACGACGTATTTGAGCGTCACCACGACGATGAGGGCCCACAGGATCAGGGAGAGCACGCCGAGCACGGCCGCCGGCGTAGGCACCCCCTCCGCGCCCGAGGCTGCCATCACCGCCTCGCGGAACGCGTAGAGCGGGCTGGTGCCGATATCGCCGTAGACGACGCCGATGCTGCCAAGAGTGAGCGCGCCGAATCCGGCGGTGGTATGGGCCTCGCCATGCCCGTTGACCGCCGCCGTCTCCGGGGCGGGAACTGCTACGTCACTGGTCATGGAAGAGCCTATGGCCTCTACAACGCTTCACGGCACAACGGCGGAGAGCGCGCGGCTTATAGTCCTGCGCTGCCGGCATAGCCTAGCCCGAATCCGGGCCCTAGCCATGCTTATTTTGCATGGATTCACCAGTTGCGCTCAAATAGTGACTTGGGTTCCGACTTCAACCACCCGCCCCGTGGGTATCTGGAAATAGTCAGTGGCATCGTTGGCGGACCGGCTCAGCGCGATGAACAAATGATCCTGCCAAAGCGGCATGCCCGACTGCGCCGAGGCTTTCAGCGACCGTCGCGACACGAAGAACGACGTCGACATGATGTCGAACTGCCAGCCCTGCTTGCGCGCGATCGCGAGCGCCTTGGGCACGTTCGGCTGCTCCATGAATCCGAAGCGCAGGCGAACCTTGGAAAACTTGTCGCTGATCTTCTCCATCCTGAACCGCTCCGACAGATCGACCCGCGGCGTATGTGCGGTCTCGATGGTCAGGATCACGTTGTGCTCGTGCAGCACCTTGTTGTGCTTGAGATTGTGCAAGAGCGCGGTCGGCACGAAAGCGGGATCGCTGGTCAGGAACACGGCGGTGCCCTTGACGATGTGCGGCGGCCGCTTCTCCAGGCTCCGGATCAGATCGTCCAGCGGCACTTCGATCCGGCGGGTCTTCTGGACCAGGATTGCCGAGCCCTTGCGCCAGGTCCAGATCGTCCCTGCCATGACGATGCCGAACAGCAGCGGCACCCAGGCGCCTTCGAGCAGCTTGAGCAGATTGGCGCTGAAGAAGCTCAAATCGACGACGACAAAGGGCATGATCACGGCCGCGGCCGCCGCCGCACGCCAGTTCCACAACTTCCAGATCACGACGAAGCCCATGATGCCGTCGGCGACCATGGTGGTTGAGACCGCAATGCCATAGGCCGAGGCCAGATTGCTGGGGGTGTGGAACAGCAGCACCAGCAGCATCACGCCGATCAGCAGCAAGCGGTTGACGCGCGGCAGATAGATCTGGCCGGCATGGGATTCGGAGGTGTAACGCACCTCGAAACGCGGCAAGAGGCCGAGCTGCACGGCCTGATAGACCAGCGAATAGGCGCCCGTGATCACCGCCTGGCTCGCGATCACGGTTGCGGCAGTCGCAAGCCCGACCAGCGGCAGCACCAGCTTCTCGGGCACCATGCGATAGAAGGAATGCTCGATGGCGCTGGGATCGGACAGCACCAGCGCACCCTGCCCGAAATAGTTGATCAAGAGCGCGGGCAGCACGAAGAACACCCAAGCCGACTGGATCGGCTTGCGGCCGAAATGGCCGAGATCGGCGTACAACGCCTCGCCGCCCGTCACCGCCAGGAACACGGCACCGAGGGTCACGAGGCCGATCGTGCCGTGCGACAGCACGAACTGCACAGCGTAATAGGGATTGATGGCCGCCAGCACGGAGGGGTCGTCGGCGATGTGGACAGCCCCCATGATGGCAATGACGGTGAACCAGATCACCATCACCGGCCCGAAGGCCGAGGCGACCAGCGCGGTCCCCTTGCTCTGGACCGCAAACAGCAGCACCAGAATGAGGACGGTGACCGGCACGACATAGTGCTCGAGCGCCGGGGTTGCGAGCTTCAGACCTTCCACCGCCGAGAGCACCGAGATCGCCGGCGTGATCATGGAATCGCCGATGAACATCGAAGCGCCGATCACGCCGAGCGCGAGCAGGACCCAGCTTCGGCGCCCGAGCGCGCGCTGGCCCAGCGCCATCAGCGAGAGCGTACCGCCCTCTCCGTTGTTGTCGGCGCGCAGCAGCAAAAGGACATATTTGGCGGTGACGACGATCAGGAGCGCCCACAGGATCAGCGAGAGCACGCCGAGCACGATGACGCGCGAGACCGGCTCGCCATGCGCCGCGGCCTTGACCGCCTCGTGAAATGCGTAGAGCGGCGAGGTGCCGATATCGCCGAAGACGACGCCGATGCTCCCGAGCGTGAGGGCCCAAAAGCCTGATGTGACCGGTTGCCCATCTTGGGTCTCGGTCGATGTGATGCTCGCCGTCATGAGGGTGGAAAACGCTTCGTCCCTGAATTTGATCCGGCGCCTTTTGACGCTTCCCGCGCGGCTGTCAATCGGCCTCCACCATAGCAGGCACCGGGACAGAAGCTGTGACGCCGCAGCAACGTTCATCGCCTGCGCGACGTCATGCCTCAGGTAAGATGGTAGCGCAAGAGGCCTATTTTCCGGGCATGATCTCGTCGGAAGACCGGTGCCCGCCTTGCGCTAACGCGGCCCTCCGGGTCCGGATCATGCTCACGGCTTCAGATTCGGCGGCAGCGGCGGATCTTCGCGCATCAGGGTGATGGTCACCCGCCTGTTGGCGGCGAGCGAGGGGTCGTCCGGAAACAGCGGCTGGGTATCCGCCTTGCCCGAGACGGCGAAGATGTGCGACGGCGGCAGGCCTTCGCGTTCGAGGATCTGGCGCACGGCATTGGCACGGTCGGCCGACAGATCGAAGGCGCCGTAGTCGCTGCGGGTCGGCACGAAGCCCGCCGCGGTGTGGCCGGCGATGGAAACGCGGAGCGGCGTGGCCTTGAGCGGGATCGCGAGCTTCTCGACCAGGCGCCGGGTGCGGTCATAGGGCACCTTGGAGCCGTCGGCGAACATCGAGCGGCCGTCCTGATCGACGATCTCCAGGTTGAGGCCCTGCTTGGTCTCCTCGAACATGATGTGCTTGGACATCTCGGTCAGCTCCGGCATGTCCTGCAACGCCTGGCGCAGCGAGGCCGCGGCCAGCGCGAAATTGCGGTCGACCTTGATCTTCGCGCCGGACGTCTTGTCGCGGTCCTCCTGATCCGGCGTCGGCGTGTTCGAGGCATCTTCAGGCTGGATGTGGTCGACGTTCTTCAGCCGCGGACGGGTCGGCAGACCGTCAGACTCGACGATGCCGGCGTAGCGCGCTTCGCTCTGCACGCCGAACGCGTCGCGCATGGACCCTGCGACGATCTTCAGCTTGTTGGCGTCCTGCGTCGAGAACGCGACGAGCATCACGAAGAAGCTCATCATCAGACCCATGAGGTCGGCGAAGGTCACGAACCAGCCGTGACCGCCTCCATGCGCATCGCCGCGTTTCTTCTTGGCCATGGCTGCAAATCCCGGCGGGCGGTCTTACGCCGGCACCGGTTCACCCTCGGCGTGGCGATGTTTCTCCGGCAGATAGGCCAGCAGCATTTCGCGCACCAAGGTCGGGCTCTTGGAGTCGCGGATCATCAGGATGCCGTCGATGATCAGGGTGCGGTTGGTCTCTTCATCCAGCAGCTTGCCGTGCAGCTTGTCCGCGATCGGCAGACAGAACAGGTTCGCAACCAGCGCGCCGTAGAGGGTGGCGAGCAGCGCGGTCGCCATGAACGGGCCGAGCTTGGAGGGGTCGGTCATGTTGGCGAACATCTGCACCATGCCGATCAGGGTGCCGATCATGCCGAAAGCCGGGGCGCAGTCGCCGATGGCGCGGTAGATCTTGCTGCCCTCGTCGAGGTGCATCAGGAAGTTGTCGCGGTCGCGCTCGAGATTGTCGCGGATGAAGTCGAGGTCGTAGCCGTCGGCGACGAAGCGGATGCCCTTGGCGAGAAACGGCTCGTCGGTCTCGACCTTTTCAAGACCCACCGGGCCCTGCTTGCGGGCGATCTCGGCGATGCGGGCGAGCTCGTCGACGAGGTCGTGCGCCGACAGCCGGCTCATGGTGAAGGCGAATTTGGCGCCGAGCGGAAGGCCGTGCAGGAGCGCTGAGAGCGGAAAGCGGATCATGGTGGCGGAGATCGAGCCACCGAAGATGATGATCATCGCATGTTCGGAGATGAACATGTGCAGGTCGCCGCCCATGAAAATCATCGCGACGATGACGATCGTGCCGGCCGTGAGCCCAACGCTCGTCATGATATCCATGGGAGACTCCAACGCGTACGCAACAACGGCCGTCCTGGCCGCTGGCGCGGCCCAACCCCGAACCGCATCTGAAACCCTAGAGCGCCGCCCTTAAAGCCGCGTAAAGGTTAAGTCTGGACGGTGTGCTGCCCGCCGCTGCGCCTGCTGCGGCTGCCGTCCAGCGATAGGAATTTAAACACTTCGCTAACCATAAGCCGGCGCGCCACGACGCCACATCGGCTGCGGCCCTCCGCCACATCCGGAACGAAGGATGAATTGCTATTCTGCAGTGGGGCGGCATGCTCGATCGCGGGAGTCATCGCGATGTTGACGCTGTTCAGCCTTCTCACTGCGCTGCCCGCGGCGCTGGCGTTCCACCTGCTCGAGCCGGAACTCGTCCTGCCGGCCTTCAGTATCCTGCTCTTTATCGAAGCCGCCTTCGCGGTCATCGCAGCGCGCCTGATTCACCTCCCGGACAATGCGGAGGACATCACGCTATGGGATCTTGCAGGCGGCTTCACGCTGATCGGGTGCGCCGCCGCAATGTTTGGCGAGCCGGATCAGGCGGCCCTGTTCCTGGCGGAACAAGGCGACCCACGGCCGGCGTCGCGGCCGTAGGTCGTTCAATCACGCGCTTAGTGGATCTCCGCCGAGCGCTTCAGCGCGGCCTTCAGCTTCTCCAGCGAGAAGTCGGGGCTGCGGGCGATCTCCAGGATCGGCGTCTCGCGGCGACCGCAGAGTTCGGCTGCCTCCGGCAGCTTCGCGGCGACGTCGCGCGGGATCACGATGGCGCCATGCCGGTCGGCGTGGATGAGATCGTCCGACTTCACGGTCATGCCGGCGACGCGCACTTCGCCGCCAAAGCTTTCCGCATGCACCCAGGCATGCGACGGGCCGATCGAGCCGGCCAGCGCCTGGAAGCTAGGGGCCCATTGCGGGATGTCGCGGATCGAGCCGTCGGTGATCACGCCGAGGCAGCCGAGCGCCTTGTGCACGTTGCTCTGCACCTCGCCCCAGAACGCGCCATAGCCGACGTCGGGCCCGTCGATGTCCTGGATCACCGAAATGCGCGGGCCATGGCCGGTGCCAACATACTCGTAATATTCGATGCGGCGCTTGGACTGCTCCTCGGCCGGGAGCGATGATTTCAGCACCGAGCGGATCGTCACCGTGCGGGCATAGCCGACGATCGGCGGCAGGTCTGGGAACGGGCAGACCAATTGCCTGGTGGTGTAACCGATCAGCCGCCGCTCGGGCGCCACGATCTCCATGGCATTGCAGATCGTCGGCGTATCGTAGCGGCCCAGCGCCTCGAGGACGGAAGCGGGCAGCGGCCCGGTCGCGGTATCAGTCACGGCGTTCTCTCCCAGATTGGCGGTCGCTGTTGGCGCGATGCCGCCGGCACAGGGCGATATAGCCGAGATCAGGCCTCAACCCAACTCAGGCAGGCCTCATGGCAGATATCCGCGCGGGGCTGCTCAATGCAGCCGTCCGGGCCGTTCGTCGTCGTGCGGCGGCTCCGACAAATTCGTCAGTGTCGGTGCTGACGGCGGCGACGGAACTTCGCCTCCTGACGGCGCGGTGGCTTCCATCGCGCGCGCCTGGTCGCGATAGGATTTGTAGCCGAGCGGCAAAGCGAGAAGATACAGCACCGTGCCGATCGACAGCACGTGCCAGGGATAGGCGATCAGGAGCGCGATGAAGACGATCACCGCAACGAAGGCCGGCAGCACCAGCTCCGGCGGAACGCGCATGCGCTTGGTCTTGCCGGAGAACACCGGCAGGCGCGACACCATCAGAAAGGCGATCAGCAGCGTATAGGCCGCCGTCACCGCCGCAGGGGTGCGACCAAGATCGAGGAACGCGATGTAGATCGGCAGCAGCACCGTGATCGCGCCGGCGGGCGCCGGCACGCCGGTGAAGAAATTGGCGGCGAAGGCCGGCTTGTTCGGATCATCCATGGTGGCGTTGAAGCGCGCGAGCCGCAGGCCACCGGAGATCGCGAACACCATCGCGGCGATCCAGCCGGCGTTGCCGAGCTCGTGCAGCTGCCAGAAATACAGCATCAGGCCGGGCGCCACCCCGAAATTGACGAAGTCGGCGAGGCTGTCGAGCTCGGCACCGAACTTGGACTGGCCCTTGATCATGCGCGCGATACGACCGTCGATGCCGTCGAGCGCGGCTGCGAACACGATGGCGTAGACGGCGAGCGACATCCGTCCCTCGATCGACAGTCGGATCGAGGTCAGGCCGGCGCAGATCGCCAGCAGCGTGATGACGTTGGGGACCAGCATCCGCACTGGGATCGGGCGGAACCGCCGGCGGCGCGTATCGGGATATTTGAAGTCATAGGGCGTCATTGCTCACCTCGAGACGAGATATAGCAAGCCGCGCCCCCCTCCGCCATTGCGGCGGAAGGCCCATAAGCACCGACTATTGGTTAATTGGCGCGGAAGGCGCGGCTCGGGTCGTCACCGGCAAGGTCGGCCAGGATTGTCTCTCCGGCGATCGCGGTCTGCCCTTCCGAGACCAGCGCCTTGGTGCCCACGGGCAGATAGACGTCGAGGCGCGAGCCGAAGCGGATCAGGCCGAAGCGCTCGCCGGCACCGATCGACTGCCCTTCCTTGACGAAGCAGACGATGCGCTTGGCGACGAGACCGGCGATCTGGACCACACCGATCCGCGCCGTCGGCGTCGTGATCACCAGCGAGTTGCGTTCATTGTCCTCGCTCGCCTTGTCGAGCTCGGCATTGATGAAGAGACCCGGGCGGTAGGCGATGCGGTCCACCCTGCCCGCCAAGGGAGCGCGGTTCACGTGGCAGTTGAACACGCTCATGAACACCGAGATGCGCGGCAGCGGCCGGTCACCGAGCCCCAGCTCGGCCGGCGGCAGCGCCATGGTGATCATCGAGACGCGGCCGTCGGCCGGCGACACCACCAGCCCCTCACGCACCGGTGTCACACGGACGGGGTCGCGGAAGAACAGCGCGCACCACACGGTCAGGATCGTGCCGATCCACCCCAAAGGCGACCACAGCCAGAACAGGGCGAGGCTTGCCAGCGCAAAGCCGCCGATGAAGGGATAGCCCTCCTTGTGGATCGGCGGGATCTGACGCTGGATCGAATCGAGAATGGACATCGCTATCTGCCGGTCGGGGTTATTGGCACGGGTCGTCGCGCGGGTTGTTTAGGCCAGAGTTGGGACCGGAGACAAGGTCACTCCGCCGCCGCGGGCGTCGTCAGGGTGTCATCAACCGGCGGCGGCTCCCGGTTGGGCGCCACGCTGGTGTCGGCCATCTTGGCCAATTTCTCCCGCGCCGCCTCGGCCTCGCGCTGCCTGTTCCACATGCTGGCATAGAGGCCGCCCTGCGCGAGCAGTTTCGCGTGGGTGCCGCGCTCGGCGATGCGGCCCTGGTCCAGCACGATGATCTCGTCGGCGCCGACGATGGTCGAAAGCCGGTGCGCGATCACCAGCGAGGTGCGGTTCTTGGCCACGCGGTCGAGCGCTCCCTGGATCTCGTGCTCGGTGTGGGTGTCGAGCGCCGACGTCGCCTCGTCCAGCACCAGAATCGGCGGTGCCTTGAGCACCGTGCGCGCGATCGCGACGCGCTGCTTCTCGCCGCCCGACAGCTTCAGGCCGCGCTCGCCGACCTGGGTCTCGTAGCCCTTCGGCGCCATGCGGATGAAGTGGTCGATCTGCGCCAGCCGCGCCGCCTCCTCGACCTCGGCATCGCCGGCGTCCCAGCGGCCATAGCGGATGTTGTAGCGGATGGTGTCGTTGAACAGCACGGTGTCCTGCGGCACCATGCCGATCGATGCGCGCAAGCTGGCCTGTGTGACGTCGCGGAGGTCCTGGCCGTCGATCAGGATCTTGCCGCCGGAGACGTCATAGAGGCGGAACAGCAGCCGCGAGATGGTCGACTTGCCCGCGCCCGACGGGCCGACGATGGCAACGGTCCTGCCGGCCGGCACCTCGAAGCTGATGCCCTTCAGGATCGGGCGCGTCGGCTCGTAGGCAAAGCGCACGTCCTCGAAGCGCACCGTGCCGGCGGAGATGACCAGCGGCTTCGCGTCAGGCGCATCCTTGATCTCGGCCTCGCGGCCCAGCACATTGAACATCTTCTCGATGTCGATGATCGCCTGCTTGATCTCGCGATAGACCATGCCCATGAAGTTCAGGGGCTGGTACAGCTGGATCATCATGGCGTTGACCAGCACGAAATCGCCGACGGTGTTGGTGCCGTTGCGCACGCCGATCGCACACATCAGCATGGTCGCGGTCAGGCCCAGCGTGAAGATCACCGCCTGCCCGGTGTTGAGCACCGCGAGCGAGGTGTAGGTGCGGACGCTTGCTTCCTCGTAACGCTCCACCGATTTGTCATAGCGCTGCGCCTCACGCGCCTCGGCGCTGAAATATTTGACGGTCTCGTAATTGAGCAGCGAGTCGATCGCCTTGGTGTTCGCCTCGGTGTCTGAATCGTTCATCTTGCGGCGGATGCCGATCCGCCACTCGGTCGCGATGTAGGTGTAGTACATGTAGAGCGCGACCGTGATCAGGGTGGCGACCACGTAACGCCAGTCGAATTGCCAGAGCAGCACCGCCAGCAGCAGCGAGACCTCGACAATGGTCGGGATCAGCTGGAGGATCACCATGCGCACGATGACCTCGATGCCCTCGCGGCCGCGCTCGAGCACGCGCGTCAGGCCGCCGGTCTTGCGCTCCAGGTGAAAGCGCAGCGACAGCTCGTGCATGTGGATGAAGGTGATCGTGGCGAGCTTGCGCACCGCATGCATGGCGACGCGGGCGAAGATGCCGTCGCGCCATTGCGTCAGCACCGCCATCAGGATGCGCATCGCGCCGTAGCTCGCGGTCAGCAACAGCGGTGAGGCGATCACCCAGAGATGCCAGTTGTCGGCCTGCACCGGCGCGGTGTTGGCGCCGGTCAGCGCATCGGTCGCCCATTTGAAGCTGAACGGCACCACGAGCGTGATCAGCTTGGCGGCGAGCAGCAGCACCAGCGACCAGACCACCCGCATCTTCAAATCGAAGCGATCGCCCGGCCAGATGTAGGGCCACAGATGCGCCAGCGTGCCCATCAGCGTGGCCCCGGCCTGCGGTCCTCCGGCGGGAGGATCAGGAACGTCGGCGCCGTCGAACGATTGAGGTTGGTCCATCAAGAAGCCTGAAAGCCCGCCGGATGCGGGCGCAACTGCGATTAACGATTTTCGTCCGTCATATAGAGCCTTCCCGATGCCCGCGCACCCCGCCAGATGGCGAACCTTTGATTGTTTATCGTCATTTACCGGTAGATTTCCGGGAGTATCGAATCACCGATTGGGCTTGACGCCTCTTCGCTGCAATGCATCATGGCACCAATGAGCACGATCAAAACCGTCTGTGTCTATTGCGGCTCCGGCCCTGGAACAAATCCCCGCTTCGCTGAAGGCGCCAAGGCGTTCGGCAAGGCGCTCGCCGAAAACAACATCCGCCTGGTCTATGGCGGCGGCTCGCTCGGCCTGATGGGCGCGGTCGCGACCTCCGTGCTCGACCATGGCGGCACCGTCACCGGCATCATCCCCGACTTCCTGCGGCTGCGCGAGAACGCGCTGACGCGCGTGCAGGAGATGATCGTCACCCCCGACATGCACGAGCGCAAGCGCTTGATGTTCGAACGCTCCGACGCCTTCGTGGCGTTGCCGGGCGGCGTCGGCACGCTGGAGGAGCTGGTCGAGCAGATGACCTGGAAGCAGCTCGGCCGTCACGCCAAGCCGGTTCTCCTCGCCAACATCGACAATTTCTGGGAGCCGCTGTTCTCGCTCTTGTCGCACATGCGCCAGACCGAGTTCATCCGCGCCGGTCTTTCGATCGACATCCTCAAGGCCGATCGCATCGAGGAGATCCTGCCGAAGCTGAAGGCGGCCGCAGCACAGGTGGCCGAATCGGAAAAGCAGCTCGCCCCGGAAATGGCGCGCAAGCTTTAGTCTGCAGGAAACGTCACCGCCTCGATCCGGTTGCCGTCGGGATCGAGGACGAAGGCCGCGTAGTAGCGCACACGGTCATGCGGGCGGATGCCGGGCGCGCCGTCGGAGGCGCCGCCAGCGGACAGCGCCGCCGCGTGAAACGCGTCGATCTCAGCCGTGGTTTTCGCCCGCAGGCAGATGTGCACACCACTCTCCGGGGCTACGGGCGGCATCCCTTCGCGCAAGTTGATCCAGAACTCCGGATAGGCCTTGCCGAAGCCGACCGTCCGCGGCCGCGCGACGAGGCGCGTGAGGCCGAGGGTGGCGAGCGTTGCCTCGTAGAATTTTGCGGCGCGCTCGAGATCGCTGACGCCGACGGAGATGTGGTCGATCATTGTGCCGTGCTCTCTCCCCTCGTCATTGCAAGCGAAGCGAAGCAATCCAGAGTCTTGCGGCCGAGGCAGTCTGGATTGCTTCGCTTCGCTCGCAATGACGGCATTTGTGGCGCCGCCGTCCCCTACGTCATCATCTTACGCCGGCGCACCCGATTTCACGAGCTTGTAGATCACCGAATCCATCAGCGCCTGGAACGAGGCGTCGATGATGTTGGGGGACACGCCGACCGTGGTCCAGCGCTCGCCGTTCTCGTCCTCGCTCTCGATCAGCACGCGCGTGACCGCGCCGGTGCCGCCGTTGAGGATACGCACCCGGTAATCGATCAGCGTCAGCCCCTCGATGTATTTCTGGTACTTGCCGAGATCCTTGCGCAGGGCAACGTCGAGCGCGTTGACGGGGCCGTTGCCTTCGGCGGCCGAGATCAGATGCTCGCCGGCGACGTCGACCTTGACCACCGCGAGCGCCACGGTGACCCGCTCGCCGAGCGCGTTGTAGCGCTGCTCGACATTGACGTCGAACTGCTCGACCTCGAAATAATGCGGCACCTTGCCGAGCGTGCGGCGCGCCAGGAGCTCGAACGAGGCGTTGGCGGATTCATAGGCATAGCCGGCCGCCTCGCGCTCCTTCAACTCCTCGACGAGGCGCGTCAGCTTGGGATCGCTCTTGTCGTAAGCAATGCCGGCGCGGTCGAGCTCGGCAATGACATTGGAGCGGCCGGCCTGGTCCGAGACCAGGACCTTGCGGTGATTGCCGACCAACTCCGGCAACACGTGCTCGTAGGTCTGCGGATCCTTCAGCACGGCGGAGGCATGGATGCCGGTCTTGGTGACGAAGGCGCTCTCGCCGACGTAAGGAGCATGCCGGTTCGGCACGCGGTTGAGCATGTCGTCCAGCGTGCGCGAGACTTTTACCAGGGTCGCCAGCTTCTCGCTGGTGACGCCGATCTCGAAGGCGTCGGCAAACCCCTTCTTCAATTTCAGCGTCGGGATCAGCGAGCAGAGATTGGCGTTGCCGCAGCGCTCGCCGAGGCCATTCAGCGTGCCCTGGATCTGCCGTGCGCCGGCGCGCACCGCGGCCAGCGAATTCGCCACCGCCTGCTCGGTATCGTTATGGGCGTGGATGCCGACATGATCGCCGGGAATGTGCCTCGTCACCTCAGTGACGATGGCCTCGACCTCATCAGGCATGGTGCCGCCATTGGTGTCGCACAGCACCACCCAGCGCGCGCCGGCTTCATAAGCAGCCTTAGCGCAGGCGAGCGCGAAAGCGGCATCTTCCTTGTAGCCGTCGAAGAAATGCTCGCAGTCGAGCATGACCTCGCGGCCGGCGGTCTTCGCCGCTGCGACGCTGTCTCGGATCGAAGCGAGGTTCTCCTCCTTCGTCGTCTCCAGCGCGACCCGCACCTGATAGGCGGACGATTTTGCCACGAAGCAGATCGCATCCGCCTTCGCCTCCAACAGCCCGGCAACACCAGGATCGTTGGAGACCGAGCGCCCCGCCCGCCGCGTCATGCCGAAGGCCGTAAAGCGCGCATGGTTGAGCTTCGGCTTGGCCGCGAAGAATTCGCTGTCGAGCGGGTTGGCGCCGGGATAGCCGCCCTCGACATAGTCGATGCCGAGATCATCGAGCATCGCCGCGATGACCTGCTTGTCGGCCAGCGTGAAATCGACGCCGTTGGTCTGTGCCCCGTCGCGCAGCGTGGTGTCGAACAGATAGAGACGCTGCTTGCTCATGGCCCCGCTCCAAGCGTCTTCTTCATGGTGGTGTTGGCGAGCCACTCGTCGTTGATAGTGACGCTGTTGCGCTGCTGGGCGGTGTAGCCGCGCTTGGCGAAGAAGCCTTGCGCGTTGTCGCTGGCATCGACCGAGAGACTCGTCGCGCCGCGGCCGCCGGCGAGCTTCTCCAGCGCGTCGACCAGCATGGTCGCGATGCCCTGCCCGGCCACGGCCGGGTGGACATAGAGCATGCGGATGTGATCGTTGCCGCGCAGCGAGGCGAAGCCGACGGGCGAGCCTTCCAGCGTCGCGATCAGCGTGAGGTCGGCGGCGAGCCGCTTGCCGAACTCCTCGTCCTCGGCCGCCGCCATCCAGGCTTCCTGCTGCGCCTCGCTATAGTCGTCGCCGGTCAGCTCCTCGATGCTGGCGGTGAAGATCGCGGCGAGCACCGGCACGTCATCAGGCAGGAACGGCCGCAAGCCGGGCTTTGGCAAAGTCTGTCCCATCGTCCTCACCACATCCCATAGAGTTTCAGCACGATCGCAACGGCGGCGCCGAGCAGCAGGATTTTCAGCGCGATGTAATAGAGCCAGTGCCGCGGGAAAGGCGTGTCGGGCCGCTTCATCGCGCGATCTCCCAGGTCGTCCCTTCCTTGGAATCCTTGATCGCAACGCCCATCGCAGCGAGCAGATCGCGGATGCGGTCGGATTCCTTAAAATCCTTGCGGCTACGGGCGGCCGTCCGCTCTGCGATCAGACGCTCGACCTCGTTGGCATCGACACCGCTCGCCTGCTGCTTGCGCCCTTCCCACTGTGCCGCGCTCTCCGACAGGAATCCGAGCAACCGCAACGAGCCCGCGAGACCAGCGATATCGTTGCCGCGCAGGCCGTGCAGCGCCGCGATCGCGAGCGGCGTGTTGAGGTCGTCGAGCAGGGGCTCGATCACGGACGCAGCCGGCTCGGTGGGCGCGACATCGGCCGCGACGCGATACCAGTCGTCGAGCGTCTTGGCGCTCTCTTCCAGCGACTTCATGGTCCAGTCGATCGGCGAGCGGTAATGCGTCTTCAGCATATTCAGACGCAACACCTCACCGGGCCAGTCCGCAAGCAGCTCATGGATGGTGATGAAGTTGCCGAGGCTCTTCGACATCTTCTCGCCCTCGACCTGCAGGAAGCCGTTGTGCATCCAGGTGTTCGCCATGCGCTGCTGGTGGAAGGCGCAGCAGGTCTGCGCCACCTCGTTCTCGTGATGCGGAAACACGAGATCGATGCCGCCGCCATGGATGTCGAAGTGCTCGCCGAGATGCTTCCAGGCCATGGCCGAGCACTCGATGTGCCAGCCGGGGCGGCCCTGCGCGGCAATGCCAGCCGGCGACGGCCATGACGGCTCGCCCGGCTTGGACGGCTTCCACAGCACGAAGTCAGTGTTGCCCTTCTTATAGGGCGCGACATCGACGCGGGCGCCCGCGACCATCTCGTCCAGCGAGCGGTTGGAGAGCGCACCGTAGCGCGGCAGCCCGGCATTGGCCGCGTTCATCGCCTGCGGCGAGAACAGCACATGGTCCTCGGCGACATAGGCGAAGCCGCCGGCGACCAGCTTCTCGATGATCTCGCGCATCTCCCCAATATGCTCGGTCGCGCGCGGCTCGACGCTCGGCCGAAGCGCCCCTAGCGCATCGACGTCGGCATGAAACTGTTTTCCAGTCTGCTCGGTGACCTTGCGAATGGCCTCGTTCAGCGGCAGGCCCGGAAAATCCCGCGCGGCGCGGTCGTTGATCTTGTCGTCGACGTCGGTGATGTTGCGGACATATTTGACATGCGCTTCGCCATAGAGCTGGCGCAGCAGCCGAAACAGTACGTCGAACACGATCACTGGCCGCGCATTGCCGATATGGGCGAAGTCATAGACGGTCGGTCCGCAGACATACATGCGGACGTTGCTCGCATCGAGCGGCACAAAGGTCCGCTTTTCCCGGCTCAGCGTATCGTAAAGACGCAATTCCATGACAACCCATCCCTCTCGGCCGGGCGTCCAAGGCTCTCAATGTGGTTGAGAAAAGACGGCTCCAGCCAGCGAATCGCTAGCTCGTAATCTCGCGGCAAATGGCGCAAATGGCGAGGAGACCGTTCATAAGGCGACATATGGGCTATGAGGCGGTCCCACGTCAAGAGAGCCGCGAAAACGCCGCTTTATCTCCGCAAAGCGCGGCGGCCCGCCCTGATGGTTCATGATCCCCTAACCATTTGAGGCCATTCTGGAACCGGCGATTCCTTCATTTTTTGCCCCGGTATTTTCATGCGATCCCTGCTCGCGCTCATTTTTGGCGCCTCGATCCTTGCAGCACCCAGCGCTTGCGCCGAGACCCGCGTCTTCATCATTGCCAATCAGGCGGATGGCTACGGCATCGACCAGTGCCTGGCCAGGGGCGAAAAATGCGGCGCATCCGCCGCGCGCACCTACTGCAAGTCACGAGATTTTGCCCAGGCATCAAGCTATCGCCGGGTCGATCCCGACGAAATTACCGGCTCCGTCCCCAAATCCGGCGCAAACTGCTCCCATGGCCGTTGCGACGAATATGTCGCAATCACCTGCCAGCGCTGAATTCGCTCGGAGCTGGCGGACCTTAGGCCCAATCCTTGGCCCTGAAACGACGTGACGATGCCGCGGGAAGCGGCTATTGGAGGGCGCGCTTCGGCCCCCAACGTCATATGGAAAGTCACTTGGGGCCGTGACCTCGCTAGAATGGCGGATATGCCTGAAATTTTGTCGCTCTCCCGTGCCCGCTTCCTCCTTGCCTGCACCGTGCTCCTGAGCACCGTCGTGCTCGCCACCGGCGCTTCCGCGCAGGCCGGACCGCCTGGGCCGCCGCCTCAGCCCGGCCAGAACGGGCTCGGACCGAACCCGATGTGCGTGCGACTGGAAGGCCAGCTCGCGGCGCTCGATCGCGGCGGCGGCGACCCCGCGCGCGAAGAGCAGATCCGCCGCTATCAGGATTCCCAGGCCAAGCAGCAGGCCGAGCTCGACCGCGTCACCATGCAAGCCAAGCGCATGGGCTGCGATTCCTCCGGCTTCTTTTCGCTGTTCAACGGCCAGTCGGCGCAGTGCGGTCCGGTCAATACCCAGATCCAACAGATGCGCGCCAATCTGGATCAGATCACCGGCAATCTCGAACGCCTGCGCGGCGGCGCGGGGGGCTTCAGCCCGGAGCGCGACAACCAGCGCCGCTCGGTGCTGATGGCGCTGGCGCAGAACAATTGCGGCCCGCAATATGCCAATGCCGCGCAGTCACAGGGCGGCGGCAACTTCCTGAGCAACTTGTTCGGCGGCGGCAATAACCCGAACAACCCGCAAGCCGTGCCGCCGTCCGATCTCGGCCCGCAATCCGGCACTTTCCGCACCGTGTGCGTGCGTACCTGCGATGGCGCCTATTTCCCGATCTCGTTCGCCACCGTGCCGGCGCGCTTCCCCGACGACGAGAAGACCTGCAAGGCGCTGTGCCCGGCTGCCGAAGCCGTGCTCTACACCCATCGCAATCCCGGCGAAGACATGAACTCGGCGGTCTCGATCGGCGGTCAGCCCTACACCGCGCTGCCGACCGCGTTCAAATTCCGCAGCGAGTTCAACCCGTCTTGCTCCTGCAAGGCGGCGGGCCAGACCTGGGCGGATGCGCTGAAATCGGCCGACGACAAGGCCGCGGCCGAGCAGCAGGGCGACATCATCGTCACCGAGGAGAGCGCCAGGAAGATGCAGCAGCAGCGGCTCAACAAGGGCACGCCTGCCAATGCGAAGAAGGGCGCGAGCCCGGCGCCGACGACGGCCACCGCACCGGCAGCGGCACCGCCGGCGGATACCGGCACAACTGCCAACTCCGAGAACAAGCCGATCCGCTCGGTCGGCCCCACCTTCCTGCCGCAGCAGCAAAAGTAGGCAGCCCTGCTTTTACTGTCATGCCCCGCGAAGGCGGGGCATCCAGTACTCCGTGACGCCCAGCGCCGCAGGGTACTTGATCATCCGCTTTCGCGGATGATGACAGCAATTCAAGGGCACAATCGCCCGTCTCACTCGCAACCGTTATCCCTCAAACGCGCGCTACTACTCGCCCTCGCGGCTCCACGGGAAAAGATTGGCCGGAAAGTCTGCTGCGTAGCGCCTGCCCTTCGGGGGCGGCGGCAGTGCGTCCGGTGGGTTCGGATTGGGCTCGACCACCCGCCGATAGAGGTGCCAGGTGGCATGACCGAGCACCGGCAGAACGACGGCGAGGCCGACGAAGAGCGGCAGCGAGCCGATCACGAGCAGCGCCGCCACGATGAAGCCCCATCCGGCCATCGCAACCGGATTCGCCGCCACCGCTCGCAGCGACGTGCGGATCGCGTCGATCGCGGTCGCATGCCGGTCGAGCATCAACGGAAATGACACGACGCTGACGCACAATGCCACCAGCGCAAACAGGAAGCCGACACCGCAACCGACGATGATGAGCGACCAGCCTTCCGGTGTCGTCAGCACGCGCGTTGCGAAGTCGGGAATGCTTGCGGCCGCAGCGTGACCGAAGATTGCGACATAGATCGCGTTCGCGACACCAATCCAGGCCCCGAACAGGACCAGCAGGAGCACGCCGAGCTCGATCATGGCGCCGAACGACGGTGCGCGCAGCACCTTGATCGCATCCCATGCTTCGACCTCCTCGCCGCGCTCGCGACGACGGCTGAGCTCGTAGAGACCGATCGCGGCAAAAGGACCGATCAAGGCGAAGCCGGCGGCCAGCGGAAACAGTAGCGGCAGCACCGAATAGCCGAGCACCATCCTGAACAGGACGAGACCGAGAACGGGATAGATCAGGCACACGACGATCGCGTGGCTCGGCATCGCCTGGAAATCCTCCCAACCCAGGCGCAGGGCGTCGGTCAGGTCGGACAAGCTGATCTTGCGAATGGGATAGGAGGCCGCTTCGCCGAATGCGTGCCGCCTGATGTCGTGGGAGTACAGAGTGGCCATGAACGGACCTCCCGTGCTGAAAATCGCGGTTTCGATAACACGCGCTTTCCAGCCACGCGTGTCCGCCGGATGAGCAGAAAACGCGATGGATCGGTTCGGTCACCCAGGTTCAGCAAACGAGCCTGGCCGGACGGAACCCGTCGCGACCTGCCTCGCAAGCTTAGCGCGCGCGGGGCACGGCTGCACTCACGGTTGGGTGAATTGTGCGCCAGCACGGATTTGTGCGTTGCATCATCCAGACTTGTCGGTTTGCCAGCACGGCAGTCACACCACTTTGGGGCACCTACATTGCTCTATTGACGCCGGATTAGGCTGGTATCATTTTAGACGCGGACGCCCCTAGAGTTGATGGTCGCGAGCGTTCTCTTGATTTCGCGACCAGTGGAATGGGCGAGGCAAGAGGCCGGCGATGGCATAGGTGCCAATCAAGAAAGGCCAGCCATCGCGACAGACATGAGCTCCGCCCTGGATTCGTATCCGTAGCCTTCAATGGCAAGGATGGATCAGGATGGCTGTCGCACTGATATTGCTTCTGGTCGCGATCGGCTCGGTGCTGTTTCACATCTACAGCCCGTGGTGGTGGACGCCGATCGCCACGAACTGGGCCTATATCGACCACACCATCAACATCACGTTCTGGATCACGGGCTTTGTATTCGTCGCGGTGATCGCCTTCATGGCCTACTGCGTCCTCCGCTTTCACCACAAGGAGGGAAGACGGGCCGACTACAATCCGGAAAACAAAAAGCTCGAATGGTGGCTGAGCGTCGGGACCGGCGTCGGCGTCGCCGCCATGCTGGCGCCTGGCCTCGTGGTCTGGCACCAGTTCGTGACGGTGCCGGCGGATGCCACCGAGGTCGAGGTCATGGGCCAGCAATGGCAATGGAGCTTCCGCCTTCCCGGCAAGGACGGGCGATTGGGCACATCCGATGTCCGCAGCATCGCTTCCGACAATCCGATGGGGCTCAATCGTGACGACCAACACGCGCAGGACGACGTCGTGATCGAGAACGGCGACCTGCACCTCCAAGTGGGAAAGCCGGTCAAGGTTCTCCTCCGCTCGGTTGATGTCCTGCACGATTTCTACGTGCCCGAGTTCCGGGCCAAGATGGACATGGTTCCAGGCATGGTGACCTATTTCTGGATCACGCCGATCCGAACCGGAACGTTCGATGTTCTCTGTGCGGAGCTTTGCGGCGCCGCTCACTATCAGATGCGGGCCAAGGTCATCGTCGACGAAGAGGGTGAATATCACGCCTGGCTGGAGCAACAAAAAACGTTCGCAGAACTATCGCCGGCAAAAGCCATCGTGAAGGCGAGGTATGAATCCGGCGGCAAGTAACAAGCTGCCGGCGCGAAGATAGATCGGGTGCATGAGGACAACGCCTCACCCCGATGGAAACGACCGAGGAGGTTTCTATGGTCGATATTCCATATGAAGGGAGCCCCGGCATCCCGCCCGCCGAAGTGCCTGACGTCGAGCTCTATCATCCGCGGAGCTGGTGGACACGCTATGTGTTCTCGCAGGACGCCAAGGTGATCGCCATTCAGTACTCGCTGACGGCCACGGCCATCGGGCTGGTGGCCCTGGTGCTGTCGTGGCTGATGCGGCTGCAACTGGGATTCCCCGGCACCTTCTCTTTCATCGACGCCAACCAGTATCTCCAGTTCATCACCATGCACGGCATGATCATGGTGATCTATCTGCTCACCGCGTTGTTCCTGGGCGGCTTCGGCAACTACCTGATCCCGCTGATGGTCGGCGCCCGGGACATGGTCTTCCCTTATGTCAACATGCTGAGCTACTGGGTCTACCTGCTCGCAGTCCTGGTGCTGGCCTCGACGTTCTTCGTGCCCGGCGGCCCCACCGGCGCCGGCTGGACGCTCTACCCGCCGCAAGCAATCCTCTCCGGAACGCCCGGGCAGGATTGGGGCATCATTCTCATGATGTCGTCCCTGATCCTGTTCATCATCGGCTTCACCATGGGCGGGCTGAATTATGTGGTGACGGTGCTCCAGGCGCGCACCCGCGGCATGACGTTGATGCGCTTGCCCCTGACGGTGTGGGGCATTTTCACGGCGACCGTCATGGCGCTCCTGGCATTCCCTGCCCTGTTCGTTGCCTCGGTCATGCTGCTGCTCGACCGTCTCTTGGGAACCAGCTTCTTCATGCCCTCCCTCGTCGAGATGGGGCAATTGTCGAAGTATGGCGGCGGCAGCCCGCTGCTCTTCCAGCACCTGTTCTGGTTCTTCGGCCATCCCGAAGTCTACATCGTCGCCCTGCCCGCCTTCGGCATCGTCTCCGATCTGATCAGCACGCATGCGCGCAAGAACATCTTTGGTTACCGCATGATGGTCTGGGCGATCGTGGCCATCGGCGCGCTCAGCTTCATCGTGTGGGCGCACCACATGTATGTGAGCGGCATGTTCCCGCAATTCGGGTACTTCTTCGCCACCACGACACTCATCATCGCGATCCCCACCGCGATCAAGGTCTACAACTGGGTGCTAACCCTGTGGCGCGGCGACATTCATCTCACGGTGCCGATGCTGTTCGCCCTCGGCTTCATCATCACCTTCGTGAACGGCGGGCTCACCGGCCTCTTCCTCGGCAACGTTGTCGTGGACGTTCCCCTCTCCGATACCATGTTCGTGGTCGCGCATTTCCACATGGTGATGGGCGTGGCGCCAATCATGGTCGTGCTCGGCGCGATCTACCATTGGTACCCCAAGGTAACGGGGCGGATGCTGAATGAGGCCCTGGGCAAGTTTCACTTCTGGGTCACCTTCCTGGGCGCCTACCTGATCTTCTTCCCCATGCACTATCTTGGACTGCTCGGGGTTCCGCGCCGGTATTTCGAACTCGGGGATACGACGTTCATCCCGTCCTCGGCCCATTCACTCAACGCCTTCATGTCCGTGGTGGCCTTGGCCGTCGGCTTCAGCCAGCTGGTGTTTCTGTTCAATCTGGCCTGGAGCTTCTTCAAAGGTGAGGCCTCAGGCGGCAATCCGTGGCGGGCGACGACGCTGGAGTGGCAGACGCCGGAAACGCCTCCAGGGCACGGCAACTGGGGCAAGGAGCTCCCGGTCGTGTACCGTTGGGCCTATGATTACAGTGTGCCCGGCGCCGCGGAGGACTTCATTCCGCAGAACCAGCCGCCACGCGCGACGCAGCTCGTTCAGGGAGCTGCTTCGTGAGCGCCATTATCCTGTTTCTGGCTGTGCTTGCGGTGATCGCCGGATGGTGGCTGTCGCAGCAGCGGCTGACGGCCAAGCCCTGGCTGGAGGAAGGCCCGGTCGGAGACTTCCCTGGCGGGGATGCCATGACCTGGCCGGCAGCGAAGGTCGGACTTGGCGTGTTTCTCGCTGTCGCGAGCGCATTGTTCGTCCTCTTCATCAGCGCCTACTCGATGCGCATGGGCGTGGTGGACTGGCGGCCGCTGCCGGTACCGCGGCTGCTGTGGGTCAACACGGGCGTTCTGGTCCTGAGCAGTATCGCGCTGCAATCCTCGTACGTGGCCGCGCGCCGAGACGATACTGAAGGCGTCATCATCGGTCTGCTCGCGGGCGGCGCATCTGCCGTGATCTTCCTCGCCGGGCAGCTGCTGGCCTGGCAACGGCTCGGGGCTGCCGGATATTTCGTGGCGTCCAATCCGGCGAATTCCTTCTTCTACCTGTTGACCGCAGTGCACGGGCTGCATCTGACGGGCGGTCTGGTGGCCTTGGGCCGAACCTCAGCCAAGATGTGGCGCGGCGCCGAGATCGCCGACATGCGCTTGAGCGTGGAGCTGTGCGCCATCTACTGGCACTTCCTGCTGCTGGTCTGGCTTGTCCTGCTCGGTCTTCTCACGGGGTGGACCGACGATTTCGTCAACATCTGCCGCCAATTGCTGAGCTAGGGAGGCGAGACCAGATGGCTGAGACCGTGCTGACAAATCCGGGCCAATCGCCTGCGCAGCTTGAAGGCTGGCGCGGCATTGCCGCCGACTGGGCGTCCGATCAGCGCGCCTTCAAGAACGTGTCCTGGGGCAAGGCCATGATGTGGATCTTCCTCCTCAGCGACACCTTCATCTTCAGTTGCTTCCTGCTCTCCTACATGACGGCGCGCATGTCGACGACCGTGCCCTGGCCGAATCCCAGCGAAGTCTTCGCCCTCAATATCGGCGGCAACCACATCCCCCTGATCCTGATCGCCATCATGACCTTCGTGCTGATCAGCAGCAGCGGCACGATGGCGATGGCCGTCAATTTCGGCTACCGCCGCGATCGCGTGAGAACCGCAATCCTGATGCTGGTCACCGCGGCCTTCGGCGCAACCTTCGTCGGAATGCAGGCCTTCGAATGGACCAAGCTGATCATGGAGGGCGTCCGGCCCTGGGGCAATCCATGGGGTGCGCCGCAGTTTGGTGCGAGCTTCTTCATGATCACCGGCTTCCACGGCACCCATGTGACGATCGGTGTGATCTTCCTGATCGCCATTGCGCGGAAGGTCCTTCGCGGCGATTTCGACGTCGAGAGGCGCGGCTTCTTCACGAGCCGCAAGGGGTACTACGAGATCGTCGAGATCACGGGCCTGTACTGGCACTTCGTCGATCTCGTGTGGGTGTTCATCTTTGCATTCTTCTATCTTTGGTGAGGTCGGCGCATGACAAACGCGGCGGTACACATGGAAGGACGGCTCCACGCTCCGGCGCTTGGCGCAGTCGCAACGGGAGACGTTCACGCCAAGGGGCAACAGCACCCGATCAAGCTCTACCTCGTTGTCTGGGGCTGGTTGTTCGTCCTCAGCACGTGCTCCTACCTCGTCGACTACTTTGGCCTGCATGGCTATCTGAGGTGGTCGCTGATCCTGCTGTTCATGGTGTTGAAGGCCGGCCTGATCGTCGCCGTCTTCATGCATATGGCCTGGGAGCGACTGGCCTTGACCTATGCCATCCTGCTGCCGCCGGTCGCGGTATTGGTATTCGTGGCGATCATGGTGCTCGAATCCGAATACACCCACTTCCTTCGAGTGCTCTTCTTTGTAACCCCGTCGTAGCGGCAATCTGAGTTCTCACTGTCATGCCCCGCGACCCGGCTACGCCTAGGCTTCGCCGGGGTCGGGGTCCAGGGGCGCCGAAGCTTTAGCGTAGGCGGCAGGCGGGGCATCCAGTACTCCGCGGAAGGAGTCGGTTTTACAATGTCCGCCGCAGAGTACTGGATCATCCGCCTTCGCGGATGATGACAGATGGACTTGTAGCGAGACTCCCCCGTCTCTTTCCGGTGCTAACCCTCGAATGCGTCGATCGACGCCTTGCTGCTACGTGACAGCAGCGCCTCATCCGCCGCCGGCAACGGCTCGCCCTTGTCGCGGAAGCGGTTGGTGATGGGATAGCGGCGGTCGCGGCCGAAATTCTTAGGTGTCACCTTCACGCCGGGCGCGGCCTGGCGGCGCTTGTATTCGGCGACGTTGAGCAGATGGTCGATGCGGGTGACGATCTCGCGGTCGAAGCCGGCGGCGATGATCTCATCCAGGGGCTCCTCGCGTTCGACCAGGCGCTCGAGGATGGCATCGAGCACGTCGTAAGGCGGCAACGAATCCTGATCGGTCTGGTTCTCGCGCAACTCCGCGGTCGGCGGACGCGTGATGATGTCGGGCGGGATCACCTCGCCCCCGGGGCCGAGCGCGCCATCCGGCTTCCAGACATTGCGCAGCGCCGCCAAGCGAAACACCTGCTTCTTGTAGATGTCCTTGATCGGGTTGAAGCCGCCGTTCATGTCGCCATAGAGCGTGGCGTATCCGACCGACATCTCCGATTTGTTGCCCGTCGTCACCACCATCAGGCCGGTCTTGTTGGAGATCGCCATCAGCAGCGTGCCGCGGGTGCGGGCCTGGAGGTTTTCCTCGGTGATATCAGCCGGCAGGTTCTTGAAGAGGCCGGACAGGATGGTCTCGAACCCGTTCACGGCTTCCGCGATCGGCAAGACCTCGTAGCGGATGCCGAGATGGCCGGCGAGCTCGCCGGCGTCCGCGATCGAGTGTGCCGCCGTGTAGCGATAGGGCAGCATCACGCCATGCACCTGGTCGGCGCCGAGCGCGTCGACCGCGATCGCGGCGCACAGCGCGGAATCGATGCCGCCGGAAATGCCGAGCAGAACGCCGGGAAAGCCGTTCTTGGCGACATAGTCGCGCAAGCCCAGCACGCAGGCGGCGTAGTCGGCCTTGTCGCCCTCGACCTGCTCCGCGATCGGCCCCGTGCAGCGCCAGTCGTCGCCGTTTCTGGTGAAGCGCAGCGTGGTGACGTTTTCCTCGAATGCCGGCAGTTGCGCCGCGAGCGAGAGATCGCCGTTGAGCGCGAAGGACGCGCCGTCGAACACCAGTTCGTCCTGGCCGCAGACCTGATTCAGATAGACCAGCGGCAGCCCGCTCTCGGTCACGCGCGCGACCGCCACTGACAGGCGCACGTCGTTCTTGTCCCGGGCGTAAGGCGAGCCGTTCGGCACCAGGATGATCTCGGCGCCGGTCTCGGCCAGCGTCTCGACCACGTTCTCGTAGTCCTCGGATTCCTCCAGCCAGATGTCCTCGCAGATCGGCACACCAATTCGCACGCCGCGCACGGTGACGGGACCTGCGGCAGGGCCGCGCGAAAACAACCGCTTCTCGTCGAACACACCGTAATTCGGCAGGTTGCACTTGAAGCGCAGCGCGGAGATGCGGCCGCCGTCGAGCAGCGCGCAAGCATTGTAGAGCTTGCCGTCCTCGACCCAGGGCGTGCCGACCAGCATCGCGGGCCCGCCATCGGCAGTGTCGCGCGCGAGGCTTTCGATCGCGGCGCGGCAGGTGGCCTGGAAGACCGGCTTCTGCACCAAGTCTTCCGGCGGATAGCCGGCGATGAACAGTTCCGGAAACAGCACGAGATCGGCACCGTCAGCGGCTGCCCGCGCACGCGCCGCGCGCACCTTGCTAGCATTGCCCTCCACGTCGCCCACGGTCGGATTGAGCTGGGCGAGCGTGACCGCGAATGTGTTGAGACGTTCGGTCATGGCCGCCCCTGTTCGATCCGCGTTAGACGAAACCCAATCGCTCGACGATGGCAAAGATCCAGAACGCGCCGGCCATCAACAGCGCAACGCCAACCGCGGCCGAGCCCATGTCCTTGACGCGGCCGATCTGCTTGTCGTGATCCATGGTCAGCCGGTCGGCGAGCTTCTCGATCGCGGTGTTGAGCAGCTCGACCGTCAGCACGAACGCGACGGAGCACACCAATTCGACCGCGCGCATCGCGGTCGCGCCGATGAACCAGGCAAGCGGCACCGACAGCAGGAGCGCAAAGATCTCCTCGCGGACGGCCTGCTCGGACCGGAACGCAAAGGCCAGACCGTTGCGGGAATTGATCGTGGCCTTCCAAATCCGCAGCAAGGTCTTAGAGCCCCGCTGCGGCCGGAATCGGCTGGGCCTTGCCGGCGCGCTCCTGTTTGAGGAGCTCCGCGACGAGGAAAGCCATATCGATGGATTGCTCGGCGTTGAGGCGGGGATCGCAGACCGTGTGGTAGCGGTCGTTGAGATCCTCGTCCGTGATCGCGCGGGCGCCGCCGAGGCATTCGGTGACGTCCTTGCCGGTCATCTCCAGATGCACGCCGCCGGCATGGGTGGCTTCGGCGGCGTGGATCGCGAAGAACGACTTCACCTCGGACAGGATGCGGTCGAACGGGCGCGTCTTGTAGCCAGACGTCGAGGTGATCGTGTTGCCGTGCATGGGATCGCACGACCAGACCACCACCCGGCCTTCGCGCTTCACGGCGCGGACCATGTTCGGCAGATGCTCGCCGATCTTGTCGGAGCCGAAACGGCCGATCAGCGTCAGCCGACCCGGCTCGTTGTCGGGGTTGAGCACGTCGATCAGCTTCAAGAGCTCGTCCGGCTTGAGCGACGGGCCGCACTTCAGCCCGATCGGGTTCTTGATGCCGCGGAAATATTCGACATGGCCGTGATCGAGCTGGCGGGTGCGGTCGCCGATCCAGATCATGTGGCCGGAGGTCGCGTACCAGTCGCCGGTGGTGGAATCGACGCGGGTCATGGCCTGCTCGTAGCCGAGCAGCAGCGCCTCGTGGCTGGTGTAGAAATCGGTGGCGCGCAGCTCCGGATGGCTCTCGAGGTCGAGGCCGCAGGCGCGCATGAAATTGAGCGCGTCCGAGATGCGGTCGGCCAGCTCCTTGTAGCGACGGGACTGCGGACTATCCTTCAGGAAGCCGAGCATCCATTGATGCACGCTGCCAAGATTGGCGAAGCCGCCGGTCGCGAACGCACGCAGCAGGTTCAGCGTCGCCGCCGACTGGCGATAGGCCATCAGCTGGCGCTGCGGATCCGGCACGCGCGCTTCCCTGGTGAAGGCGATGTCGTTGACGATGTCGCCGCGATAGCTCGGCAGCTCGACACCATTCACCTTCTCGGTCGGCGATGATCGCGGTTTTGCGAATTGGCCGGCAATGCGGCCGACCTTCACCACCGGCACCGCGCCGGCATAGGTCAGCACCACCGCCATCTGCAGCAGCACGCGGAAGAAGTCGCGGATGTTGTTGGCACCGTGCTCGGCGAAGCTCTCGGCGCAGTCGCCGCCCTGGAGCAGGAAGGCCTCGCCGGCCGCAACGCGGCCCAAGGCCTTCTTCAGATTGCGCGCCTCGCCCGCGAACACCAGCGGCGGAAAGGTCGCAAGCTGCGCCTCGACGTCGGCCAAAGCCTTGGCGTCAGGATATTCGGGCACCTGTAGCACCGGCTTGCTGCGCCAGGACTCGGGCGTCCACCGCTCGGACATCGCAATCTCTCCGTGAAGCAAAAAGCACAACCTGATCTAG
This sequence comes from Bradyrhizobium sp. USDA 4354, assembly GCF_054060315.1. Classification (NCBI taxonomy): domain Bacteria; kingdom Pseudomonadati; phylum Pseudomonadota; class Alphaproteobacteria; order Hyphomicrobiales; family Nitrobacteraceae; genus Bradyrhizobium; species Bradyrhizobium sp. USDA 4354. Next base: position 6,338,787 of record NZ_JBSSDC010000001.1, read on the forward strand.
GGGTTGCGAGGGCCGCCTTATACACAGGCTGGCTTCCGGCCGCCAGTTGTAAATCCATTTGGCACCGCAAACCCTTGCGGGCAAAGCCGAATTCGCATTTGCTTGGGGCAGGCAAAGAAACTGACAGGACACTGACCGCCCATGGACGCGGCACTGGACGACGTTTTTATCGACGAGATCAGCTTCCCGGCGACCGACGGCTATGCGCTGACGGGTACCCTGTTCCTGCCGCGCGGCGCCAAGCGCCATGCCGTCCTGATCAATTCAGCGACCGCCGTGCCACGCAAGATTTATCGGGGCTTTGCCTCCTACCTCGCCCATCGCGGCTGCGCGGTGCTGACCTACGACTATCGCGGCATCGGCGACTCCCGGCTGCCGGCGGTGGTCGGCTACAACCGGTCGAAATCGCTGGTCGGCTTCGAGGCCTCGATGTCCGACTGGGCCGCGCTCGACGTCACCGCCGCCGTGCGCTGGATGCGCGAGCGCTACAACACCCTGCCGCTTGCCTATGTCGGCCATTCCTTCGGCGGCCAGGCGCTTGGGCTGATCGCGAACAACAGCGACATCTCGCGCGCCGCCTTCGTGGCCTCGCAGGCGGCAACCTGGCGGCTGATGACCTCGCCGGAGAAATACCGTGTCTACGCCTTCATGAATTTTGTCGGCGTGCCGCTGGCCCACACGCTCGGCTACGCACCGGGCTGGGCCGGCGTCGGCGAGGACCTGCCCAAGGGCGTCTTCCTGCAATGGGCCGAATGGGTCTCGAGCCCGCGCTATCTCTTCGATTCAAAACTGCCGGCTCTCGAGAACTTTGCCAAGTTCAAGGGCGAGCTGCGCGCGCTGTGCTTCTCCGACGATCCCTGGGCCACGCGCCCCGCGGTCGAGCTGCTCGCGAGCGGATTCACCGCGATCAAGCCGGAGGTGCTCATGGTCGAACCGTCCGACGTCGGCGCCAAGGGAATAGGCCATTTCGGCTTCTTCCGCCCCGAGCACCGCGACACGCTGTGGCGCGGCGTCGCGGAATGGATTCAGGGGGAATGAGGCTGCGTTAGCGGATGATGGTCGTCAGAGACGAGTAGCGCCTGTTCGGGTTGGCTTCACCCGGCGCAAACTGTGCGAAGGCGTCGCTGACGCGCACCGCCGGCGGCGTGTCGCTCGCGAACCGAAACTCCTTCGGCCGCGGCGCGTAGAAGCTGGCGCGGTAATAGGCGTCGTCGAAGCGCACCTCGCCGACACCGAACAATGCGTCGCAGACGAACAGGAGCGCGTAGACTCCTGCGACCGCTGCGACGATCTCCCTGAAAATTGACATGCTGATGCCCTGCCCTTTTGCGGGCAGGATGCAGATCGGTTCCAAAGGCCCGGTTTAAAGCGCCGTTCTTCTTGTCCGCAGCGTTTGTCGCCGCTGAACGGATTGCGGACAATTTTATCGATCTCGAAAAAAGCGCCCGCCCGACCGGACGATCAGGCGGGCTCCAGGATTGGCCGCTCGGGAGGTATTCTGGCGGCCAGGTTCATCAGCCGTGGCCGGCCTCCTTGCGATGGCCGCTCTCGCTGAGACGGTCGACCCAGGCGATACCGATCGCGGAGATGATGAAGGTCATGTGGATCAGCACCTGCCACATCACGCCGGTCTCGGTGAAATTGCTGCGGGTGGTGCCGAGATTGCCGGCCTCGATGAAGGTCCTGAGCAGCGAGATCGAGGAAATGCCGATGATCGCCATCGCAAGCTTGATCTTGAGCACGCTGGCATTGACGTGACTGAGCCATTCCGGCTCGTCCGGATGTCCACTCAGGTTGAGGCGGGAGACGAAGGTCTCGTAGCCGCCGACGATCACCATCACCAGCAGATTCGAGATCATGACGACGTCGATCAGCCCGAGCACGACCAACATGATCTGCTGCTCGCTGGCGTCGAACGAGTGCACGACCAGATGCCAGAGCTCCTTCAGGAACAACAGCACATAGACCGCTTGCGCGACGATGAGGCCGATATAAAGCGGCAATTGCAGCCAGCGCGAGCCGAAGATCAGTTTCGGAAACAGGCCGATCGGCGGCTGCGGCGCGGCCGGCGCCGAAAGTGCTTTGCGTTCAGACGTCATTGATCACTCCGGATTGCAGACAGGAAAGCGCCTCAGAGACTCGCGATAACAGGCGCGAGCTCGAGCGAGCCCCGATAGATCATCTCGAAGGCGACGTAAATGATGATGGCGAGGCCGACATAGCCGACCCAGCGATGCTTCTGGAGCACGCGGCCGAGCAAATCGGCGGCGACGCCCATCATCGCGACCGACAGCAACAGGCCGAAGACGAGAATGTAGGGATGCTCGCGCGCAGCGCCCGCGACTGCGAGCACGTTGTCAAGCGACATCGAGACATCGGCCGCGACGATCTGCACCGCCGCCTGGCCGAAGGTCTTTCGCTGCACGGGCGCAGCATCCGGGCCGCCGCCATGGCCGAACGCGAGTTGCCGGGAATGCGCAGACTGCTCGCGCAGCTCGCGCCACATCTTCCAGCACACCCAGAGCAGCAGCACGCCGCCGGCGAGCAGCAGGCCGATGACCTGCAGGAGCTGGGTTGCGACGCCGGCGAAGACGATGCGCAGCGCAGTGGCGGCGGCAATGCCGACGATAATGGCCCGGCGGCGCTGCCCGGCCGGCAGGCCCGCCGCGGCGAGACCGATCACGACGGCGTTGTCGCCGGCGAGCACGAGGTCGATCAGGACGACTTGGAACAGCGCGGTCAGCGCGTCGGGGGTGATGAATTCAGTCATGTTTGACCATTCTTCGATACCGACGGATCAAACCAATGCGGCTTGCGGCGCTCGATCCAGTCGAAGACCTTTGAACGGGAGGAGCGCAGCGCAGGCACGTCCTCGGCGAGTAGCGCGAGGCCGAGCGGCAGCATCCAGACGCCGAGCACCGGCAGGAAGGAGAGCACACCGCCAACGATCAGCAGCGTGCCCGAAGGAATCCTGACCCAGCGGCTGGACGGCTTGAGCAGATAGGTAAAGGTGTCGCCCATGCGCGGTGGCAGGCGGTGGACGAGCTTGGCCAGGCGCGGGTCTCCACCGGCCATCTGGTCGGTGGGGCCCTCGGTTTCCATGGTGCGCTCGTCCGGAACTCTGCTCATGCTTACTCCTTCAAGGTGGCCTGCAGCTCGGCGCCCGCTGCACGCGGCACGACCGGCTTCGCGCGCGGCAGCACCAGCGTCAGCAAGCGCAACAATTTGATCGCCTGCACTTCGTGGGGATGTACGTCCTCATCTGCGGCAGCAACGCGCTCCGATAGCTCCACCAGATGGGACGAGAGCGGCAGATTCGAAACCGGCCGCAGCGTGTCGATCACGACATTGGCAAAATCCGGCTCTTCGAGCCGTTCGGCGAGTTCATCGAACATCGCACGGAGCCGTTCGTCCGAAATGTGCGGCGCCAGCTTGCGATCCCTGATGAAACGAATCACCTCGTCGCGCTCGACCGGCGAGACGCGCCGGTCGGCAACCGCAACCAGCGCGCCTACGATCACCAACGCGGCCGCCGCCTGCTCGTTCAAGCTGAACGGCTCCGTGATCTCGATCTCGATCGGATTTGGGGTTTGGGCGTCAGACATCGTAGCTCCCTTAACTTGCGAAATGGCCGCACGGAGCTGCGATGGAGACGAATGGTCGGAGAGAACTAACAGAGGCCCGACAATCGGCCGATCCATCGCATTCGCGCGGGACAGGTCATCCGACATCACGAGGTTTGCCGACATCTGTCGGCGTTCTCGCCAGAGGGGCCCGGATTCTTGTTCGTCTCAGAGATAAAGGGGGGTCTGTCGGAATCAAGGCGATACGACTGCGACCAGCCGCCGCATCGGTTCCCTCATGGCGAAATGTGTCGCGGGATGCGTTGCAACGCTCTTCACGTTGCGGCGCAGAGCCGGGATCCGGAAGGCGATATGTTCCGCCTCCGCGACAAAAAGCGACGGCATCGCAGCAGTGTCACGATGGATTGCTACATCTGCGATCTTGGGAATGAGCGCCCTCGTCGGACGCAGCGCTCCCGCGCCGTCATAGCGCCCGGGCAAGCTTCGGCAACGAAAATGCCATTCATGAATTCGACGATCGCGGAGAAGCGCATGAATCGCATCACATCCTGCACCGGCTGCGGCCACGCGCTTGTCCCGATGCTGACGGCCAATGGCCGCGCGGAACTGATCTGCCTCTGGTGCGAGGGCTTCGACGCGCGCGCGTTGGACATGGCGAAGTGGGCCGATAGCCCGTTCGGCAAGCCCGAGCGGACCGTCCGTCGATCGTTCGAATGAGCCGCGTCAGACGCTGAGCCGCCGGCATTTGCCGGTTGCCGCAACCGGCACGGCTGCATGCCCCTTGCAGGACATGCCGACAAATTAGACAAGATAAGTCGCTCCATCCGACTTGCGGCTTGCGCGGATAGGCCAGGCATGCTGGCGACCCCTGTCGTCTAACCTCAGGTGCAATCTCGATTATTTTCGCGCCGCGTGCAGCCGGCGAGCCTGCAGCGCCGCGCCGCGCTCCGACTGGCCTAAAATTCGCAAGACAGCATTAGGCCCAATTCCCTGCCCTGCCATGACAAGGGGCGGCAAGTTACGTGCGCCCAGCTCCGGGATGAATGGCCTCAGGTCGGAGAATGCCATGAACGTGCATGCTGCCGGAGATCTCAAATTCACCGGTCTCACCCATCCGAACGGCGCGCGGCTGCGCCTCAACGATCAGGATTTCGTGGCGATCGATCGCGACCGGGATGCGAAGTTCGAGGCGACGTACCGGCCGCAAGCGCTCTACAACCGCGCCGACGAGGGCTTTCACGCCAACAACGAGACCTTCCTCCTGCACGAGGTCGCGACCAATCTGCCGATCTACCGGCCCGACACCGGCCCCACCGATTTCCATCTGCATCTGCCGCCGGGCGGGTTTCAGCTCGTGCTGGTCACCTCGGGCGCGTTCACCTTCGACTATGATGGCCGCTTCTACAACGTCGGCCCCGGCGCCGTGATGCTGCAAAGCGCGATCGTGCACCGCCAGCTGTTCTACACCTGGTCGGGCCTGTCGACCGAACAGAATTTGAAGACGCCGCAGACGGTGGTGCCCGACCCGATCTCGATGGGCTATTCAGGCAAATTCCTCGAAGCCTTCATCACCGATCCCACCACGTTTCCGAACCCGACCATCGTCGGTCCGGACCAGATCAATGAAGCCGAGACGCCGCGCGTGGCCTGGAGCCATCCGCTGCACAACCGGCCGGCCGATGCCGGCTTCTGGCTTCAGGATCCCCTGGCGCTGGACGCGCTGTACAAGCCGCTCGCCGGCGGTGCGGTCAAATCGGCGATGCCGGTTTACGTGCGCGATATCGGCATCGAGATTCCCAGCGGTCATCTCGTCACCGGCCATATCATCGCAACCGACCCGCGCGGTCATTCGCTGCTGCCGAAGTCCACGTCGGCCGCTGCGGACGCGAGCTGTTTCGCCAAGGGCGAGGTCGTGATCTACCGCATCATTCGCGGCACGGCCGAATTTCGGAAGAAGGCCGGCGGGAGCTTCGAGCTTTCGGCCGGCGACGTGGTGACGGCGGGCAAGGATTCTATCAGCCTCACGGGTGCCGGCGAAAACACCCAGGTCCTGCGGCTCGGCCTGCTCAAGGGCATGAACGAGCTGCGCAGTTGGACACCGACGCAGCGTGACGAGATCGACGGCCTCGCCGGCCAGATCATCACGCACAAGGACATCCGTCCCCTGCGCACCGAAGGCAAGCCGGTCGGATATCTGTACGGCTGAAAGCTACTCCGCCGCCTGACGCACGTGGCGTGCAGTCGGCGTGCGCATGGTGACGAGCTCTTCGGCCGCGGTCGGATGCAGCGCGATGGTCGCGTCGAAATCGGCCTTGGTCGCCTTCATCTTCACCGCGATTGCCACGGCTTGCGTGATCTCGGCAGCGGCGTCGCCGACGATGTGGCAGCCGAGCACGCGATCGGTCGCACCGTCGACCACGAGCTTCATCAGCACGCGGGTGTCGCGGCCTGACATCGTCGCCTTGATGGGGCGGAACGTCGTCTTGTAGATGTCGACGTGGCTGAATTGCGCGCGCGCCTCGGTTTCGGTGAGACCAACCGTGCCGACCTCCGGCTGCGAGAACACGGCCGTGGGGATGTTGGCATGGTCCACCTGCACCTCGCGCTTGCCGAACACGGTGTCGGCGAAGGCATGGCCCTCGCGGATCGCAACCGGCGTCAGATTGAAGCGGTGGGTGACGTCACCGATCGCATAGATGCTGTCGACCGAGCTCCTGGAGAAATGGTCGACCGCAATGCCGCCGTTGTTCGGGTTGATGGCGACGCCGGCCTTCTCGAGGCCAAGGTTGGCGACGTTGGGATGGCGGCCGATCGCGAACATCACCTGATCGGAGCCAATGCTCGATCCGTTCGACAGATGGGTGGTGAGGCCCTCGCCGTGGCGATCGACCTTGGTCACCGTGCAGCCGGTGAGAATGGTGATGCCCTGCTTCTCCATCTCGGCGCGCACATGGGTGCGCACGTCCTCGTCAAAGCCGCGAAGAATGTTGTCGCCGCGATAGATCACGGTGACGTCGGAGCCGAAGCCGGCGAAGATGCCGGCGAATTCCAGCGCGATATAGCCGCCGCCCTGGATCACGATCCGCTTCGGCAGCTCCTTGAGATGAAACGCCTCGTTGGAGGAGATCACGTGCTCGATGCCGGGAATCGCCGCGCCGTGGTTCGGTGCGCCGCCGGTGGCGATCAGGATGTATTTCGCGGTGATCTTCCTGTCGTTCTCGAGCAGGCGCACGGTGTGCCTGTCTTCGATCATCGCGCGGCTCTTGACGATCTGCGCGCCCGACTTCTCGACATTGGCAGTGTAGGCCGCCTCCAGCCGTGCGATCTCCTTGTCCTTGTTGGCGATCAGCGTCGGCCAGTCGAAGCTGGCGGGCGGAACGGTCCAGCCGAAGCCCGCAGCGTCCTCGAGTTCCTGACGAAAATGCGAGCCGATCACGAACAGCTTCTTCGGCACGCAGCCGCGGATCACGCAGGTGCCGCCCATGCGGTACTCTTCCGCGATCATCACGCGCGCGCTATGGCCGGCCGCGATACGGGCGGCACGCACGCCGCCCGAGCCGCCGCCGATGACGAAGAGGTCGACGTCGAATTCAGCCATTGTCCACTCCGACCCCTTTCAACGATCTCTGATCAGATAGGATCGATCAGATCTCCTTGCCACGCTTGCGCATCTCGGCGCGGAAGGCGCCCATCACGGTCTCGGAGAAGTTCTGGGCCCAGGAATTCATGAAGGCCATGCTGAGCCCGATGGCACGCGGCTCGGCTTCGATCAGCTTCTTGCCCAGCGGCGACTTGTAGAAGGTGACGAGGTCCTTCAGCTCCTGCTCGGTGAACTCGCTGGCATAGATCTGCGCCATGCCTTCGCCGATCTCATTCTGGCGGCCGTTGAGCTGCTGGGCCACGACCCCCGCGACCTCGTTGAGGTCCTTCTGGTAGTTCAGGTTCTGCTGGATCAGCGCGATCTTGGTCTTCTCGACGAGACCGGGCACGGCGCCCGTGTACATCGCGGTGGCGTTCTTGATCTGCAGGATCTCCCTGGCCGCTGCGATCGCCGCAGGCGAGGCCTTGGGCTGAGCCGGTGCCGCGGCGGCCTTGGGGGCCGGCGCCGGCTGCTGCGCCATGGCCGGGGCGGCCGATAGGGCCAGTCCCACAGCGAGAGTCGCGGCCGGCAAAAATTTCAACACGTTCTTCATTCCTGGTCTCCTTAGGGCTTTCGCCGTTCAATCACGCGGATTCCGTCGCCGCCCGCCAGAACAGCCGAGCTGGCCAAGCCGATGAACAAGCCATGCTCGACCACCCCGGGGATGGCGCTCAACGCCTTGGCGAGACCGGGGGGATCCACAATACGTCCGAGCTGGGCATCGACGATCCAGTGGCCGCCATCGGTGACGAAAACGTGGCCGTCCTTGGCCTTGCGGACCGCCATTTGCCCGGAAACGCCGCATTCGGCAAATGCCTTCTCGATCGCACGGTGCGTCGCGCCAAGCCCGAACGGGATGACCTCGACCGGCAGCGGAAACTTGCCGAGCGTCGGCACCCATTTGCTGTCGTCGGCAATCACGATCATGCGATCCGAGGCGGCCGCCACGATCTTCTCGCGCAGCAGCGCGCCGCCGCCGCCCTTGATCAAATTGAGCTCGGGATCGATCTCGTCGGCGCCGTCGACGGTGATGTCGAGATGGTCGATCTCATCCAGCGTCGTCAGCGGCACGCCGCAACGCTCCGCATCGGCCCGCGTCGCCTCGGAGGTCGGCACGCCAATCACCTTGAGCCCGGCGGCGACGCGCTCGCCGAGCAGCTCGACGAAATGTTTGGCCGTCGAGCCGGTGCCGAGCCCGAGCTGCATGCCGTCGCGCACCTCCTCGAGGGCGCGCGCAGCAGCCTGCCGCTTCAACTGGTCCATAGTCACGTGTGCGCCCGCCTCTGAATTCGGAAGGATGCGCCGCCGATCGCGGCCGCTTTCGGCGGCCTATGTAGCCTCGTTTTTCTCGCGGGAACAGGCCTATAAGGTGATCTTATGGGCCCGCCCCTTGCGCGGATACGACCGGGCCGGTAGCGCTTGGATCATGACCTCGTCTCACACCATCGTCTTCGATCTCGACGGCACGCTTGTGGATACGGCGCCCGACCTGATCACTGCCCTGAATTACGTGCTCGACCGCGAAGGCCTGCCGCCGGTGCCGATGGCGTCGGCCCGCAACATGATCGGGGCCGGCGCCCGCAAGCTGATCGAGCGAGGGCTGGAGGCCGAGGGCCGCACCGTCACCCCCGCCGACATGGACCGGATGACAGCGGATTTCATTGCCTATTACGCCGACCATATCGCAGTGGAATCCCGCCCCTTCGAGGGGCTCGAGGCCGCGCTCGATCATTTCGCAGCGCAGGGCCATCGCCTTGCGGTTTGCACCAACAAGCTGGAATGGCTGTCCAAGCGCCTCTTGGACCAGCTCGACCTCAGCCGCCGCTTCGCGGCGATCTGCGGCGCCGACACTTTTGGCGTCCAGAAGCCCGATCCGACCATTTTCCGGGAGACGGTGGCCCGGGCCGGCGGGGATGTGAGGGCCAGCATCATGGTTGGCGACGCTGGAACCGATGTCGGGGTCGCCCGGCGAGCCGGGGTTCCCGTGATCGGGGTGAGCTTCGGCTACACGGACGTGCCGATCGCCGAGCTGAAGCCGGACCGGCTGATCCATCACATGCGCGACCTGCCATCGGCCGCCAGCAGCCTGATGACGGCTTCACCCCTCACAACCGACTGATATAGCTAAGTTATTTCGCGGAACCCTGCATTAACCATCTGTTATCCATGCGCCACGCGCCAATTGCATGCCCCGATCGACGCTCCTAAGGTCGGTGCGGGGATGTGGCGGTTCGCCGCACGGCACGCCAGCCGGCGGTGCCGCCGAAGCCGGTCCGCAAGCCGCCCCGGCCGAAGAAGCCAAAGCCGGCCGCGCCGACCGCAGCGCCGGCCGATGCTGCCCCCGCTTCTAGCTCGCCCTTCCCCGATCCGAACGCAGGCAAGCGCTGAGTTACGGATACCACCCGATTGTCCTAGCCGCGTCCGATGCTTAGATTGCGTCGACGGCACCGCTGAAGGTGCGCCCGTCGCCGTAAGTGACAAGGCATTTGGTATGAACGGACTTTCCGCGAGCCCCCGCGCCGCGCTGTCGAGCGCGATGACCGATCCGTTCGGGCGGACCATCACCTACTTGCGAGTGTCGGTCACTGACCGCTGCGACCTGCGGTGCTTCTACTGTATGTCGGAAGACATGACGTTCCTGCCCAAGGCCGACCTGCTGACGCTGGAGGAACTCGACCGGCTCTGCTCGGCCTTCATCGCCAAGGGCGTGAAGAAGCTGCGACTCACCGGCGGCGAGCCCTTGGTCCGCCGCAACGTGATGACGCTGGTGCGCTCGCTGTCGCGGCACCTGTCGAGCGGCGCGCTGAACGAGCTGACGCTGACCACCAACGGGACCCAGCTTGCGAAACACGCGGGGGAGCTCGCCGATTGCGGCGTCCGCCGCATCAACGTCTCGCTCGACACGCTCGATCCCAAGAAGTTTCGCGAGATCACCCGCTGGGGCGAGATCGACAAGGTGCTCGAGGGTATCGAGGCCGCGCGCGCCGCAGGGCTTGCCGTGAAGATCAACGCCGTCGCCCTGAAGAACCTCAACGAGGACGAGCTGCCCGAGCTGATGCGCTGGGCCCACGGCAAGGGCATGGGCCTGACGCTGATCGAAGTGATGCCGATGGGCGAGATCGGCTCGGGCCGGATCGACCAGTATCTGCCGCTATCGCTGGTGCGCGCCCGCCTCGCCCAGCAATTCACGCTGACGGATCTCGCCGAGAGCACCGGCGGGCCGGCACGCTATGTCAGCGTCGCCGAGACCGGCGGCAAGCTCGGCTTCATCACGCCGATGACCCATAATTTCTGCGAATCCTGCAACCGGGTCCGCATCACCTGCACGGGAACGCTGCACACCTGCCTCGGCCACGAGGATGCCTCCGATTTGCGCAAACCTCTGCGTGCATCGAGCGATGACCTGTTGCTTGCGGATGCGATCGATCGCGCCATCGGGCTGAAGCCCAAGGGCCACGATTTCATCATCGACCGCCGCCACGACCGCCCCAGCGTCAGCAGGCACATGAGCGTGACCGGCGGCTGACACCGTCGGATTACGGTCTTATTCCCCTTAACTATCAACAAACTTCCGATTGACTGGCGGCACGCCCGCTGGTTTGGTGCGGCTGCCTCATGCCTGCGCGGCGAGACAAGCCACGCGCCATCTCGGCGCAGTCAAGACGGCCGGGGCACAATCGGGGGAGGACCTATCGTTGCAAGCGCTCCTTAAGTTGAGCAGCAGGATCGACGCGTTCACGCGCTGGACCGGCAAACGCATTGCGTGGCTGATCGTGCTCGCCGTGATCATCTCGGCAGTCAACGCGATCGTCCGCAAGACGTTCGACACCTCGTCCAATTCGTGGCTCGAGCTGCAATGGGTGCTGTTCAGCATCGTCTTCCTGCTCTGTGCGCCCTGGACGCTGCTCGACAATGAGCACATCCGAATCGACATCGTGAACAACACGCTGCCGAAGAAGACGCGCAACGTGATCGACGTGATCGGTCACCTATTCTTCCTCGTTCCGATCTGCATCGTCATGATCGTCACCGGAGTGCCGTTCTTCCAGCGCTCCTTCCACATCAACGAGCAATCCGGTAACGCCGGCGGCCTGCCGCAATGGCCCGCCAAATCCCTGATCATGATCGGCTTCGCTTTCCTGCTCGTGCAAGCCATCTCCGAGCTGATCAAGCGGATTGCGGTGATGCGCGGATTGATACCAGATCCGCATGAATCCCAGGTGTCGGCGCTCGAGGCCGAAGTCGAGCATCTCGTCGAAGCGATCGAGAAGAAGTAGCCGTTGGCGACGGTGTAGGGGGAATTCATGACCGCATTCATTATCGCCAATATGGCGCCCATCATGTTCGCGTCGCTGGTCGTCATGCTGCTGCTTGGCTACCCGGCAGCATTCTCGCTCGGCGCCGTCGGCTTGTTCTTCGCCATCGTCGGCGTCGAGCTCGGCCAGTTCCACCCCGACTTCCTCCAGGCGCTGCCGGAGCGGGTCTACGGCGTGATGAACAACGACACCCTGCTCGCAATTCCCTTCTTCACCTTCATGGGACTGGTGCTGGAGCGGTCGGGCATGGCGGAGGATCTGCTCGACACCATCGGCCAGCTGTTCGGCACCATCCGCGGCGGCCTCGCTTATGCCGTGATCTTCGTCGGCGCACTGCTTGCCGCGACGACGGGCGTGGTTGCGGCGTCCGTGATCTCGATGGGCCTGATCTCGCTGCCGATCATGTTGCGCTATGGCTATGACCGCCGCGTCGCAGCTGGTGTCATCGCCGCGTCCGGCACGCTGGCGCAGATCATTCCGCCCTCGCTCGTCCTGATCGTGATGGCCGACCAGCTCGGCAAGTCCGTCGGCGACATGTACGAAGGCGCCTTCATCCCGGGCCTCGTGCTCGCCGGCCTCTATGCCGTCTACGCATTCCTCGTCAGCATGATCTTCCCGAAGGCCGCGCCGGGCCTGCCGAAGGAGGCCATCGGCTTCCGCGAGGAGAGTGGCAGCCGCGGCCTCGTCTCCCTCGGCATGCTGTTCCTCGCGAGCTGCGTGTTCGGATGGTTCATGATGCGCAATTCGAACGTGCATGGCGCCGATTACGTCGTGCTCAGCATGTTTTACGGCATCATCTTCGCCTTCGCCGTCGCGGTGTTGAACTGGATTGTCGACAAGCTGACAGGCTTCCGTTTCCTGTCCAAGATGGCCCAGCAGACCACCTTCGTCATGGTGCCGCCGCTGTTCCTGATCTTCCTGGTGCTGGGCACGATCTTCATCGGCATCGCGACCCCGACCGAAGGCGGCGCGATGGGTGCCGCCGGTGCCCTCATCCTCGGCGCCGCGAAGCGCCGGCTGAGCTGGGACCTGATCCGGCAGGCCACAGAATCGACTGCCAAGCTGTCGGCTTTTGTCGTCTTCATCCTGGTCGGCGCCCGCATCTTTTCGCTCACCTTTTACGGGGTCAACGGGCACGTCTGGGTCGAGCACCTGCTGACCTCGCTGCCCGGCGGCCAGGTCGGCTTCCTGATCTTCGTCAACGCCCTCGTGTTCGTGCTGGCCTTCTTCCTCGACTTCTTCGAGCTGGCCTTCATCGTGATCCCGCTGCTCGGACCTGCCGCCGAACACCTCGGCATCGACCTGATCTGGTTCGGCGTCATTCTCGGCGTCAACATGCAGACCTCGTTCATGCACCCGCCGTTCGGCTTCGCCCTGTTCTATCTTCGATCGGTCGCACCGAAGGAGCGATACACAGATCGCGTCACCGGCAAGCGGATGGACCCTGTGACCACGGGCCAGATCTACTGGGGTGCGGTGCCGTTCGTCGTCATCCAGATCATCATGGTTGGCCTCGTGATCGCGTTCCCTGCGATGGTGATGCACTACAAGGGCGTCCAGACCAACGTCGATCCCAGCACGATCAAGATCGAGGTGCCGCAGATCGAGCTCCCGCCGCTGGATCTCGGCCCGCCGCAGAAGTAGCGGAGCGCGCTTTGTTCCTTCTCCCCTTGTGGGAGAAGGTGGCATAGGCGGCCTACGGCCGCCGTCTTAAGAAGATGCCGACGCGTAGCGTCGGCTACGGCGCCGGATGAGGGGTTCTCTCCACGCGCTCAATTGAGAGTGGGACTCGCGGAGAGACCCCCTCACCCGTCTCGCCGCAATCGCGGCGAGCCACCCTCTCCCACAAGGGGAGAGTGTGCAGCGTCGCTGCCGCGCCAGTTCTTCTCAACAGGCTTTGGCGCATCTGCCAGCCGAAACCGCAGCGTGAACTCGGCCCCGCCCCCCGGAAGATTCTCCACCGCAATCGTCGCGGCGTGATCATCCGCCACGGCGCGCACGATCGAGAGTCCCAGTCCCGCGCCGTCGCTGCGCCGGCGGTCGGCGCGCCAGAAGCGCTGGAAGATCAGCTCGCGCTCGGCTTCCGGGATGCCCGGGCCGTGGTCGCGCACGCGCACCGAACCGTCGTCGCGCACCTCAATCTCGACGGAGGTGTCCTTCGCCGTGAACTTGATGGCGTTTTCGGCGAGATTGAAGACCGCGCGCTGGAGCATCTCTGAATTGCCGTGGATCAGGACCGGCGCGTCGGTACCCTTCAATGCGATGTCCTTGTGCTGCGCGATCGCGAATGGCGCGATCGATCCGACCACCTCGGCGCAGACGGCGCGCAAATCGGCGGCCTCGCCGGGGTCGAGCACCAGCGTGTCGAGCTCGGCGATCTCCAGCAGCTGGGCGACGATGCGGCTCATGGCCTCGATGTCGGCATGCAGCGCCGTCCGCGCCGCACGGTCATCGAGCGTCTCGATCCGCGTGCGCAGGATCGTGAGCGGCGTCCGCAATTGATGCGCGGCATCCGCCGTGAACTGCCGCTGCACGCGAAAGCCAGCCTCGAGGCGATCGAGCGCCTGGTTCACGGCGGTGACCAGCGGCACGATCTCGCGCGGGATCTGCGCCGTCGGCAGGCGGATGTCGGTGCGCGCCGGGCCGATATTGCTGGCCTCCTGCGAGGCCTTCCACAGCGGCGCAATCGCGCGGCGGAAGATGATGATGTCGGTGGCAAGCAGGACCAGGAGGATCGGGATGGTGATCCACCCTACCCGCCGGAAGAAGTTCGAGACGATGTCGTCGATGATGACGTCGCGGTGCGCGAGGTCCTCGGCAACCTGGATGCGCACCGTCCTGCCGGCAATATCGCGGGTGACGCTCGCACCGGAGATGGTCTCCGAGAATCGCGGTGGCGCCGCAGAGGCGGAGCGCCGGTGCGAGGAGAACAGCAACCTTCCGTCAGCATCGCGAATGTCGAACTGATAGCGGCCGTAAGCGTCCGAATAAAGTCCCTTGAGGCTGTCGGGCAGGTTGAAGGTCAGGGTGCCGTCCGGCTGCGCGACCATGCGCTCCGCCAGCACTTCGGCCTGCGCGCGCATGGCATCGCGATGCAGCTGGTCGATCTCGGAATTGAGCAGCCAGAACAGCACCAGCGGCAGGAAGATCGCGACCACCGCGACCGCGACGATGTGCAGGAACACGATGCGCGAGATCAGCGATTTGAACGTGAGCGATCTGACATGGCCCCCGGCGGGCACGCTATTTCTCCTCGGTCATGAGATAGCCGACGCCCCGGACGGTGTGGATCACGACCTTGGCCCCGTGCTCGGCCAGCTGCTTGCGCAGCCGCGAGACATAGACCTCGACCGCGTTGGAGGCGACTTCGCCTTCGAGCCCAAAGATGTGATCCTCGACGTTCTTCTTCGGCACCACTCGCCCCTGCCGGCGCAGCAGGATCTCGAGCACCGAGGTCTCGCGCGCGGAGATGATCCGCGGCTGGTCGTCGACGAAGATTTGGCGGCTCTCGGTGTCGTAGACGAGGTTGGCGAGACTGAGCGAGCGGCCGAGCAGCTGGCCGGGCCGGCGCAGGATGGCCTCCAGCCGCGCCACCAGTTCCTCCATTGCGAACGGCTTTGCCAAATAGTCGTCGGCCCCGCTGCGCAGGCCGGTGACGCGATCCTGCAAGCCGCCGCGCGCGGTCAGCACCAGCACCGGCAGCGGCTCCATCTTGAGGCGCAGCTCGCGCAGCACCGACAGGCCGTCGCCGTCGGGCAGGCCGAGGTCGAGGATCATCGCGGCATAGCTGACGCTGCTCACCGCCTCGCGCGCCTCGGCCGCGCTGCCGACGATATCGCTCTGGTAGCCGGCCGCCGCGAGCCCCGCCGCAACGAGCCGCGACAGCTCGGCATTGTCCTCGACGATCAGAAGACGCATCACAGTCCCGATGGATACCTGGCTCGCCGCACAGCCCCGGCGGCATCTTCGCTCTCTTCCACCATTCTGGCCGGCGCGGCCAGCGAAAAAGTGTCCGGCGGCCATCCGCCTGTCAGGTTCGTGTAAGCTAATCATCGCTGGCGGATTTCGGTCTCGACCGCGCCGCGCCGGGGATCCATCCCTACCCCCACGCCGCGTTTTCATTGGCGAAAAGTTGTTTGCTAGCGTTTCGGCTCCAGCAAGCTTCTCCCCCTGACCAACGGACGAGCCCCATGGCTCGGCTGCAACGGTGGCGTCTGGCTGGAGCACATGCTGACGTCGCTGCCGGGCGGCGTCTGGGGCTTCCTGATCTTCATCAACCTGTTCATCTTCTTCATCGCCTTCTTCCCCGATTTCTTCGAGATCGCCTTCATCATCATCCCCATGATCGCGCCGATCGCGCACAAGCTGCTCACCCCTGTCGTCGCAGGGTTATCGCATATGCTTTCACGGGGACTGTCCGCGGGCTTGCTCCGCCTCCCGCTTGCGGGAGAGGCCGACGCGCTCGCAGAGCGCGGCGGGTGAGGGCTCTCACCGCGCAGGGACATACTCGGCAAATTCTCGACAACCCCAACGCGGAGACACCCTCTCCCCAACCCTCCCCCGCAAGCGGGGGAGGGAGCCCAGTGCCGATGCCGCCGCATCGTGCACGCCATATGCGATAGCCCTGCCTGTCGTCGGCGCGGATGCTGCCTTGATCTGGTTTGGTCTCATGCTCTACGTCAACATGCAGACCTCCTTCCTGCATCCCCCTTCGGCTTCACCGCCACTCGATTTCGGCCGGCCGAACAATTGATCCGCGGAACATCTGCTTCTGAACGGAGTTGATCCAAGGCTCAGGATTGGCGCCTGGAGCAGCCCGATGTCGTACTTTCAAACTGGCCAAGACCGAGACCTCCGCATCTGCAAGGTGCTCTCTGACGTCTTTTGTGCGATCTTGCTCGCTACCTTCTCGATCGCCTTTTTCGGCTGGCTCGGCGGCATTGCCGCCTTCGTTATCCTCGAAGCTGGCCTGCTCGGACTCGATTGGCTCATGCCAAGCGCGAAAGACGCTGCGGGCGTCATCCGCTAGCCGCTTTCCTGATGCTCGGAAATTGCCGGGAAGCGAACCTCCGATAACGGCAAGAGCAATCTCGGCTGCTGCAGCTAGCCTGGTCCGGCCCAGTGCTCCCGAAACGCTGCTCTGAGTTCAGCCAGTTGGTCGCTCGTTGCCCCCGACTGTGCGTCGGCCCTGTTCGTCGGCACGTCCACGTACGCGATCGGCTGATCGAACTGGCACGCCGTGAAGTCGTATCGCTTGCCTCCGATCCGATTGTAGAAATGATCGCCGGCCGGAAGAGGCGTCTTCAGCAAGTCACCGCCGAAGAGCTCGTGAACGGGCAGCGAGGTGACGTTGCATTGTCCTGCCGCCGGATTGCTCGCCGTCCATTGGCTGGCCGTCGACAGTGACCACGCCCTGCGCAGTGCGCTTTGGACTTGATCGGGATCGAAGCTCATCGGATTCCCCGGGCCCGGCACCGAGCCGAAAATTCGGATTATACGATTATGACCTTCTACCACTGTTTTGCCCGACGCATCAAGTGAGTTCGGCAATTCCGCAGAAGCTCGCGCTACGCCGCCAAGTCATTGATAAAGCTGTCCCCGCCTACTGTGCATGGGGTTGTTTTCGATGTTTTTGTTTGGACGTCCTTCGGAACGCTGAAACGACAGCGCCCCGGAGCCTTTGCTCCGGGGCGCTCCATGCGACGGACAGGGCGATCAGCTTTGCGACCGCCGCGCCATGAAGATGTCGTAGCCGACCTCGGCGACCTGGAACCAGGCATAGCCGTCGCTCGTGAACTTGGCGAGCGAGTCGTTTACCTTCTTGAAGTTGGGGTTGGTCGCAGCGACTTCGGCGTGCAGCTCCTTGGCGGCCTTGTGGCAGGCATCCATGATCGAGGGCGAGAAGGCGTGCAGCTTGGTGCCGCCCGCGAGCAGCTTCTTCAGCGCCAGCGGATTGGCGTTGTCGTAGCGTGCCATCATGTAGTTGTTGGCGTAGTGGCCGGCCTGCTCCAGCACGCTCTGGTAATATTTCGGCAGCGCGTTCCATTTGTCGAGATTGACGAAGGCCAGCAGCATCGGCCCGCCTTCCCACCAGCCGGGATAGTAGTAGTGCGGCGCGATCTTGTAGAAGCCGAGCTTCTCGTCGTCATAGGGGCCGACCCATTCGGCGGCATCGATGGTACCCTTCTCCAGCGCTGGATAGATATCGCCGCCGGCGAGTTGCTGCGGCACCACGCCGAGCTTCTGGAGCACGCGGCCGGTGAAGCCGCCGATGCGGAATTTCATGCCCTTGAGGTCCTCGGGTGTGTTGACCTCTTTCCTGAACCAGCCGCCCATCTGGCAGCCGGTGTTGCCAGCGAGCAGCGAGATAACATTGTAGCTCTTGTAGAACTCGTTGAGAATGTCGCGGCCGCCGCCCAGCATGTACCAGGCCTGGTTGATGCGCATGTTGGGACCAAACGGCACGGCCGAGCCGAAAGTGAAGGTCGGGTCCTTGCCGAAATAATAGTAGGACGCGGTGTGGCCGATCTCGCAGGTGCCGTTCTGCACGGCGTCGAGGACCTGGAGACCCGGCACGATCTCGCCAGCTGCGAAGATCTGGATCTGGAATTTGTTGTCGGTCGCCTCCGCGACCATCTTGCACATCATCTCGGCGCCGCCAAACAGCGTGTCGAGCGACTTCGGCCAGCTCGTCGGCATGCGCCATTTGATTTCCGGCATCGACTGCGCGATCGCGGGCGCCGCGAGCGTGGCGGCACCGGCCGCACCAAGTCCTGTGACCTTGATGAAGTCTCTTCTCTTCATGATTTCCTACCCTGATGAATCTGCTTGTGGAGCCTTCTTGCCGAGGCTTTCCGCCAGCATGGAACATCGCCGAGCCGAATGCCATCCCGATCGCACTGCGATCAGAAAGAAAAAGCCCGGCCTCCTGGGGAGGCCGGGCAATCCGGTCTTACGACTTAAGCCGTAGATCAACCGCGGGTGCGCGAGCGGATCATGAAGCTGTCATAGGTGTATTCGGCAACCTGCCACCACAGATATTCGTCGGAGCGGTAGGCCTGCATGGCGTCGATCGACTTCTTGAAGTCGGCGTTCTTGCCCGAGATCTCGGCCCACAGCTCGTTGGTGGCCTTGAGGCAGGCTTCCAGCACCTCGTTGGTGAAGGGACGAAGCTGGGTGCCGCCGGCGACCAGACGCTTCAGCGCCGCCGGGTTCTGCATGTCGTAGCGCGCCGCCATCCAGGCGTTGGCATTGGCCGTCGCGTTGGTGAGGATCGCCTGGTAGTTCTTCGGCAGCGCATTGAACTTTTCCAGGTTGGCGAAGGCGTGGACGGTCGGACCGCCTTCCCAGAAGCCTGGATAATAGTAGTACTTGGCGACCTTAGCGAAGCCGAGCTTCTCGTCATCATAGGGGCCGACCCACTCGGCAGCGTCGATGGTGCCCTTTTCCAGCGCCGGATAAATGTCGCCGCCAGCGAGCTGCTGCGGCACCACGCCGACCTTCTGCAGCACCTGCCCGGCAATGCCGCCGATGCGCATCTTCAGGCCGGAGAGGTCGGCAACGGTCTTGATCTCCTTGCGGAACCAGCCGCCCATCTGGGTGCCGGTGTTGCCGCAGGGGAAGCCAATCACATTCGACTTCTTGAAGAACTCGTTGGCGAGCTCGTTGCCGCCACCCTGATACAGCCACGAATTCTGCTGGCGCGCGTTGAGGCCGAACGGCACCGAGGCGAAGATCGCGAACGTCGGGTCCTTGCCGACGTAGTAGTACGAGACAGTATGGCACATCTCGACCGTGCCGCTCGAGGTCGCATCGAGGGCTTGGAGGCCGGGCACGATTTCACCGGCCGCGAACACTTGAATCTGGAACTTGTTGTCGGTCATCTCGGCGACGTATTTCGCCACCTGGTCGGCGCCGCCATAGATGGTGTCGAGCGACTTCGGGAAGCTCGAAGTCAGGCGCCACTTCACCTCGGGCGAGGACTGCGCGATCGCCGGCGAGGCCACCGCGGTCGCCGCCGCGCCTGCTGCCGACACTTTGAGAAAATCACGACGCTTCATCTTCAGGTCTCTCCTTGCTGGGGCGTTTCCCCTTGACTTCTCTTCTTGCCGCCGCTCATTCCGGCGACGCATTGGGACCGCGTCGAACCGAAGGGGCTTGACTGCCGTGGGCCTTTAACACGGAAGTCCCGCTTGCGGAACGCGACAATGGCATGACGGGGCTCTACGAAAGTCGCATGTCCCCGCAGCTTGCTTTGTCGACCGGTTCAGGCCGCCGCGATGACGCCCTTGAGCTGGTCCCGGACCTGGCCGGCGATGGCGCGGTAGATCGTCGCATGAGGGCCGTCCGGCTCGCTGTCGACGACGGGATTGCCGGCGTCCGAGGTGGCGCGAATCGCCATGTGCAGGGGAATCTCGCCCAGGAACGCTACCCCGAGCTTCTCGGCCTCGTGCCGCGCCCCGCCATGGCCGAAAATGTCCGACCGCGTGCCGCAATGCGGGCACTGGAAGTAGCTCATGTTCTCAACGATGCCGAGCACGGGCACGTTGACCTTTTTGAACATGGCAAGCCCACGCCGCGCGTCGATCAGGGACAGGTCCTGCGGGGTCGAGACGATCACGGCGCCCTTGAGCGGCACGTTCTGCGCCAGCGTGAGCTGGGCATCGCCGGTGCCCGGCGGCATGTCGACGACCAGCACGTCGAGCTTGCCCCATTCGACGTCGCGCAGCATCTGCGTCACCGCCGACATCACCATGGGACCGCGCCAGATCATCGCGGTCTCCTCCTCGACCAGGAAGCCGATCGACATGATGGCGAGGCCGAAACGCCGAAGCGGAATCATCTTGCGCTCGTCGTTCAGCTCCGGCTTGTCGCGCAGGCCCGTCAGGCGCGGCACCGAGGGGCCGTAGATGTCGGCATCGAGCAGCCCGACCTTCAGGCCGAGGTCGCGCAGGCCGAGCGCCAGATTGAGCGCGGTGGTCGACTTGCCCACCCCGCCCTTGCCGGAGGCGACCGCGATCACGGCGGCAACGCCGGGTATTTCCGACTGCCGCGCCATCGGCGACCCACCGCCCTGCGGCGGCTTGTGGGCATGGGCCGGCTGCACGCCGGGCGTGCCGCGGCTCGGCTGCGGGGGTGGCGGCGGCGCGGAGCCCGGCTTGCGCTCGGCAGTCAGCGCCACCATGACGGTGGTGACGCCGGGAATGGTGCGCACGGCGGCCTCCGCTTCAGCCCGGACAGATTCCCAGGCCCTTGCCTCGGCGGCATCGACATTGATCGAGAAGAACACCTTGCCGTCCGACGCGCTGATCGCGCTCAGCACATTGGCATGGGGGAGCGCGACCCCGCGGGGTGATTTGACCCTGGCGAGGCTGTCGAGAACCTGTTGCTGCGTCACGCTCAAAGCGCATCTCCTAGAGTTGAGGATGCCCCATTAGAGCGGAAACGCCCAAAAGGCTACTGCCTGCCGATGTCGTCAGCTTTTTCGGCAGGCGCCGCCCCCTGCTCCCTGGCGGCCTCGTAATTCAGCTCGATCATGACCCCGTTGGGGTCGTGGACGAAAATCTGCCAGAGGTCGCCGCCGGGCACCTGGCGGGACTCGAACTTCATTCCTTTTGACGCCAGCCGCTGCTTCATGCCGTCAAAGCCGCGACTGACGAAGGCGACGTGGTGGACAACGCCGGAATCCGGCTTTTGTGGCTCGGCGGTCGCGGAAATATCGACGAGGTGCACCACCGGCTTACCCTCGCTGTACATCCAGGCGCCCGGGAAGGCGAAATTCGGCCGGGCGCCTTTTTCCAGGCCCAGCACGTCCTCGTAGAAGCGGACCGTCTCGGTCAGATTCCGGGTCCGGATGTTGAAATGATCGAGGACGCCAACGCTCACGCCGCCCATGCTCTCGCTCCCTTGTTTTGAAGTCCTTAGGTCCGCCATCCTAGCACAGGAGGCCGCCTGGCACAGGAGGCCGCCAAACGAAGCCGTTGCCCTCCCGGCCTAACGGTTTATGGTGCGCCTCCGATCCGCCCTCACCGCGGAACCCAGGCGTCCCTCGCTTGGCAAGAACCGTAAAACCCAAACTACGGACAAGGCACCACAATGGCTAAAGTCGCTTTCCTCGGTCTCGGCGTCATGGGCTTCCCCATGGCCGGACACCTCGTGAAAAAAGGGGGCCATGAGGTCACCGTCTACAACCGCACCGCGGCCAAGGCGAAGGAATGGGCGGACAAGTTCGGTGGCAAGACTGCCCCGACGCCGAAGTCCGCCGCCGAAGGTCAGGATTTCGTGATGTGCTGCGTCGGCAACGACAACGATCTGCGCGCGGTCACGATCGGCCCCGACGGCGCGTTCGCCGGCATGAAGAAGGATGCGACCTTCGTCGACCACACCACTGCCTCCGCCGAGGTCGCACGCGAGCTCGACGCGGCCGCCACCAAGTCTGGCTTCAAATTCGTCGACGCCCCGGTCTCCGGCGGCCAGGCCGGCGCCGAGAACGGCGTGCTGACGGTGATGTGCGGCGGTGCGCAGGACGCCTATTCCGGTGCCGAGCCGATCATCACGGGCGCCTATGCGCGGATGTGCAAACTGCTCGGGCCCGCAGGCTCCGGCCAGCTGACGAAGATGGTCAACCAGATCTGCATCGCGGGTCTGGTGCAGGGCCTGTCCGAGGGTATCCACTTTGCCAAGAAGAGTGGTCTCGACGTCGCGGCGGTGATCGAGACCATCTCGAAAGGGGCTGCGCAGTCCTGGCAGATGGAAAATCGCTACAAGACCATGAACGAGGACAAGTACGATTTCGGCTTCGCGGTCGAATGGATGCGCAAGGACCTCTCGATCTCGCTCGCCGAGGCCCGCCGCAACGGCGCCACTCTGCCTGTCACCGCGCTGGTCGACCAGTTCTATGCCGAGGTCGAGAAGATGGGCGGCAAGCGCTGGGATACGTCGAGCCTGCTTGCGCGCCTGCAACGCTGACGCTCTGCTGCCGCCTCATCGGCAGTCGCAGCATCCAAACTTCGTCGCGACCTCGGCCGCGACGAAGCTTCTGCCGGGCGGCGAACTGAAACAACCATGGTCTTCGGGGGGAGTCTTGCTTAGCGTGATCGCTGCCATCCTTTTCGTTACCTGTGTCGGCGTCGCGCCGGTTCGACGGGGAGGCACCGAGATCGCCGGGCATCAGCTCTTTCGGCGGCGCTTCCCGCTGGTTGCCAGCCTGCTCTTCCTTGCCATCCTGATCCTGGCTGCATCACCTTCGCCAGCGCTGGCCGCATCGCTCGATGGGGCGACCCTTCGCCCGCAATGGGCGCTCCCATTCGCCGGCATGCTGCTGTCGATCGCGATATTTCCGCTCGCGGCACCTCACTTCTGGGAGCATCATCAGGGTAAGATTGCTGCGATATGGGCCGCCTTGATCGTGCTGCCGCTTGCAATCTGGTACGGCCCCCTTCCGACCATCCAAGCGCTCGTTCATACCGCGCTGCTCGAATACATCCCCTTCATTCTGCTGCTCCTTGCTTTGTTCACTGTGGCCGGCGGCATCGTGGTGCGTGGCAATCTTCACGGCTCTCCGCTTCTGAATACGGTCCTGCTCGCCCTAGGCACCCTGCTCGCGAGCGTCATCGGCACGACCGGCGCTTCGATGGTCATGATCCGGCCGGTGATCCGCGCCAATGACGACCGGCGGCACAACGCGCACGTCGTCATCTTCTTCATCTTTCTGGTGTCCAACATCGGCGGCTCGCTCACACCGTTGGGAGATCCGCCGTTGTTTCTGGGATTCCTGCGCGGCGTGGACTTCTTCTGGACCACGACGCACCTGTTCCCCCAGACCACGTTCGCGGCCTGGATTCTGCTCGCCCTGTTCTTTTGCATCGATACTTATCTCTATCGCAAGGAAGGCCGCGTCAAACCCGACCCGACTCCGGACAATCCCTTGCGGATCAGCGGCGGCCTCAACTTCGCTCTGATGGGAGTCATCATTGCTGCGATCCTCTTGAGCGCCAAGCTCGACCTCGGCGGATTTGAGGTTCTCGGCACGCATCTCCAGCTGCAGAATCTTCTGCGCGATGCCGTGATGATCGGCGTCGTGTTCGCATCCCTTGCCGTCACCTCGAAGGAGGACCACGACGCGAACGGCTTCTCTTGGGGCCCCATGATCGAGGTGGCAAAGCTGTTCGCCGCCATCTTCATCACCATCATTCCCGTGCTTGCAATTCTCAATGCCGGCAAATCCGGCGCGTTTGCCTCCGTCGTGAACATGGTCACCAACGCCGACGGCACGCCGAATAATGCCGCCTATTTCTGGTTGACCGGCGTGCTCTCATCTTTTCTCGACAATGCGCCGACCTATCTGGTCTTCTTTGAGCTTGCCGGGGGCGACGCCAAGCATCTGATGACGAACGGCGCCCTCACTCTTGCCGCGATTTCTGCAGGTGCGGTGTTCATGGGCGCAAACTCCTACATCGGCAACGCGCCCAACTTCATGGTGTACGCGATCGCGCGAGCGGGCGGCGTCGCAATGCCGGGCTTCTTCGGATACATGGCCTGGACCTCCGTCCTGCTGCTGCCTGTGTTCGCGTTGGTTACGCTCGTTTTCTTCAGGTGAAAGGGGCCCCGCGCCTCTGCGCAGAGTGAGGCCGGGACCAGGCGTGGATTAACGCCCGGTTAACGTAATTCTTTAGCTCCTTAAGTCAGCTCTTAAGGATTTCTTGCCACAGATAGACAATGCAGAAGGCCCGCGTCCGGCGTGGGCAGGAATCGTGTTGCTTGATGAGTAACCCCGCTGAAAAGCCCGAGGTTGTGCAGCTTCCGGCCGAGCCGGTGAGCGCGCCATCGGCGAGCAGCCGAAGGGCTGCGGCGCAGCGGGTTCGCGAGGCGCGCGACAAGTTAACGTCGACCAGCGGAACCCGGCCGGCTTTCGACGCCGAGATGCTGCGGCAATACGCCCAGACGCGGCTGTCTGCCTCCTATGTCGTGATGCTGCTGGTGGTGGCTACCGGCGTGCTGTTCGGGCTGTGGATGCAGCCGATCCCGGCCGCGGCCTGGACCGCCGGCATGCTCTGCATCCACAGCGCCATGATCCGCAGTTGCCGGCGCTTCCTGACCGAGCCCGCCTCGCCCGCCGCGACGCGCGCATGGCGGACGCGCTTCGTCGTGCTCGACCTGCTCTATGGCCTGTGCTGGATGGCGATCCTGATCCATCCCGTGCTCGACATGGTCACGGAAACGCTGATGATGTTCCTGATGCTGCTGGTGATCGCAGTATCGAGCATGCTCGCTGCCAATCTGCCGATCGCAGCTCTTGCCGCCACCGCGCCGGTTGCGGTCGCGATGGCGCTGAGCTTTGCAATGACCGGCTCGCTCGACAACTACATCCTGGCAGCGCTGGCGCTCGCCGCCGAAGGATATTTCGTCCTGCTGGCGCACCGCCTGCACTCCTCCACCTTTGCCACGCTGGAAGCGCGCGCAGAGAAGGACGCGCTGATCGGCGAGCTGGAACAGGCCAAGGCAATCTCGGACGAAGCGCGCCACCGCGCCGAAGCCGCCAACGTCGCCAAGTCGCGCTTCCTGGCGCAGATGAGCCACGAGCTGCGCACGCCGTTGAACGCCATCCTCGGCTTCTCCGAGGTGATGAAGAGCGAGATTTTCGGCGCGCACGCGGTACCGGTCTACAAGGAATATTCCGCCGATATCCATAATTCCGGCGTGCACCTGCTCAACCTCATCAACGAGATTCTCGATCTGTCGCGGATCGAGGCCGGCCGCTACGAACTCAACGAGGAAGCGGTGTCGCTGGTCGGCATCGTCGCCGACTGCCATCATTTGATGAAGCTGCGTGCCTCGAGCCGCGGCATCACCATCCACGAAGTGTTCGAGCAGGCGATGCCGCGGCTTTGGGCCGACGAGCGCGCGATCCGCCAGGTCGTGCTCAATCTGCTCTCCAACTCGATCAAGTTCACGCCGCAGGGCGGCGAGATTTGGCTCAAGGCGGGATGGACCGCCTCGGGCGGACAATATCTCTCGGTGAAGGATTCCGGCTCCGGCATCCCCGAGGACGAGATTCCGGTCGTGCTCGCCTCGTTCGGCCAGGGCTCAAATTCGATCAAGTCGGCTGAACAGGGTGCCGGCCTCGGCCTGCCGATCGCCAAGAATCTGATCGACCTGCATGGCGGCACGTTCACGCTGAAATCGAAGCTGCGCATCGGCACCGAGGTGATCGTCACGTTCCCGCCGGAGCGTGTGATGAGCGCGCTTGCGCCGCTGTCGGATGATTCTCCGCCGCTCCAGCCGGAAAGTTCCGTCCTGCCTGACGAGAAACGCCGGCCGCGCCACAAGCCGATCATGAGCGCTGGCACAGGCTCCTAACGAGATGCTTGCAGAGATGCCCGACCATCCCTCACTATGTCCGTATGAGCAAAGAAACGCCGTGCGTCGCCGTCTGCATGATCGATCCCAAGACCAAGCTGTGCTTCGGTTGCGGCCGGACCTTGCCCGAGATCGCACGCTGGCATGCCATGGAAAGGGCGGACCGGCTCGCAATCATGGCCCTCTTGCCGGCGCGCATGACGGAAGCTGGACTTGCGCCGATCGCAGGATCGCAGAAGCGAATCTGATCCGCCTGCGTGCCTTCGGAGGCGCGCGATGATCCGCCTCCTGCTCGTTCTGATCATGCTCGCCGGCACGGCAGGTGCCGTCGTCGCCTATGGCCATCCCGACCAGATCGCGCGAGCCAGCCACAAGGTGTCGCACATTTTTCGCGCACAGGCCGCCTCTCCGGCGCCGGCCGTCCAGATCCCGCGCGGCCAGGGCGGCGAATTCACGCTGCGCGCGAAGATCAATGGCGTCACGGCACCGATGGTGATCGATACCGGCGCGACGTCGGTGGTGCTGACCTGGGAAACCGCGAAGGCGATCGGGCTGCCGCTCGAGATGCTGGAATATGATGTCGACCTGGAGACTGCGGGCGGCCACACCAAGGCGGCCCGGCTCACGCTCGACCGTCTCGCCGTCGGCAAGCTGGTCGAGAAGTCGGTGCCGGCTCTCGTCGTGCAGCGCGGCCAGATGAAGACCAATCTGCTCGGCATGAGCTTCCTCGACCGCCTGGAAAGCTGGGGCGTGCGCGCGGACACGCTGATGCTGACAGGGTATCCAGAGCTCCAGAGCGGTCCTCGCCGCTCCCGCGCGGCGGTCGAATAAACGAATCTACGCCGCCTCCGCGGGCGTGCGTACACCGACACGCGCAATCGCATCGCGCAGCACGTCGAGACCGGCTTCCGGCTTCACCCCTTGCTCGGCAAGATGCCGCCGGAATGCGCGCGCACCGGGAACGGCGTGGAAGGCGCCGATGAAATGCCGCGTGATGGCGTGCAGCCGCGTGCCGTGCGCGAGTTGCTCCTCGATGTAGGGCATCATCGCCTCGAGCGCGTCCTGCATGGTCGTGTGCGGCGCCGGCGCGCCGAAGATGTCGGCATCGACACTGAGCAGCCGCCACGGCTCCTGATAGGCGGCGCGGCCGAGCATGACACCATCGACATGGGCAAGATGCGCCTTTGCCTCGTCAATGCTCCGAATGCCCCCATTGATGATGACGGGCACACCAGGCATCGCGCGCTTGAGCCGATAGACGCGATCATAGTCGAGCGGCGGGAGATCGCGGTTCTCCTTCGGCGAGAGGCCGTTGAGCCAGGCCTTGCGCGCATGCACGATCAGCGCATCGCAGCCGGATGCCACCACCGCACGCGCGAGCGCATCGAGCGCGACCTCCGGATCCTGGTCGTCGATCCCGATGCGGCACTTCACCGTGACGGGCACGGCGACCACGCGCTTCATGGCGTCAACGCACCTCGCCACCAACTCCGGCTCCGCCATGAGGCAAGCGCCGAAACGGCCGTCCTTCACACGATCGGACGGGCAGCCGACATTGAGATTGATCTCATCATAGCCGAACGCCTCGCCGATCCGTGCGGCCTGCGCCAGTTCCTGCGGATCCGACCCGCCAAGCTGAAGCGCCACCGGATGCTCGCACGCGTCGAACCCAAGCAGCCGCTCCCGGTCGCCATGAATGATTGCGCCCGTGGTCAGCATCTCCGTATAGAGCAGCCCCCGCCGCGTCAGTTGCCGGTGGAACACCCGGCAATGCCGGTCAGTCCAATCCATCATGGGAGCCACGGAAAAACGATAGCGCTGCGATTTCAATGATTTACCTTATGCTCTCAATGGGATGAAGCATGAACGCGTGCACTCCAAACTAGCCGAAATTGCACACGTTTGTACCTGTTTTGACCTCTCACTGCACACGTAGCGCACACGAATTGGGGAGTGCACACGGCCGTAGCCAGCTTCACTCAGTTGCCTTCCGGGAACTGGCGCGTCCAGGTCCGGCGCAAGAACCGCTACGTGTCAGAGACCTTTCGTCGACGCAAGGACGGCGAGGAATCTTGCGACAGAATCTTGGTTTTTCATCGCGTGCTGAATCGTACCGGCGCCGTAATGGATCGTTTGGCGCCTGCCGGAGGTGCCGGCACCGGCGAGGCACGGTGCACGAGTGCGACCACCTCCCGATCGAGTTCGGCTGAGCCCGCCGAGCGAGCCAGGCTTGCGGACAGCACATTGCCTCTTTCGTCGATGGTGAAGCGCACATAGGCAACGCCGCCCTCGCCCCGCGACTGCGCGCCCGATGGATAGCGCTTGTACCGCTCGAGGTGACCCATCAGGAGCGATTGCCAGTTCGCCGGCGACAGAGAGGAGGCACCAGACGCCGTCTGTGCTGCGGCCGTGCGGCTCGCTTGTTGAGCCCGGGCCTGCGCCCGGATCGCCGCCTCGGCTGTCGCGGCGTTCTCCTTGCGCGGTTTGGGCTTCTGCTTTGGCTTCTCCATTTTCGGCGCCGCCAGCGGAAGCGAAACCTCGACTTTCTCCAGGTGTGGCTTCTCCTTGATCACCTGCTCGACCGGCTCGGGCTCGGGTTCAACCGTCGGTTCAGGCAGCGGATCCTTGGGCACCTCCTCCTGCTTTTGCTCGAGCTGGGCGACGTTTTCCTCGACGGTTCTCAGCGCCGGCGTGAGCTCGTTCATCTCCGTCATCGCCGCCTGCGGTGTGTCGGCCAATTCGATCATCACAGCGGTGGGCGGCGCATCGGCCGCGGCAACGACCGGTTCGGATCGCAGCAGCCAGGCTGCGATCGCTGCGTGGAGCGCAAGCGTGAAGGCGGCGCCGGAGACCCAGAGCGCGGTCTCAGCCAGCCTGATCTCGCGCGTGACGAAGCCGCCGGACTGATTCACGGTGCCCTCGGCGACGGCTTCGGAGCATTTCCGGGAACGTCGATGTCGAACCGCGCCGGGGCGGAGGTCATCTCGATGCCGACCAGCGCGATCTTCAGATAGCCCGCTCCCCGCAGCAGGTTCATCACTTCCATGAGGTGCTGGTAGTCAACCGTCTTGTCGGCTCGCACGAAGACGCGCGTATCCCTGTTGCCTTGCGCAGCGGCGTCCAGCGCCGCCTGCAGGCCCTCGCGCACCACCGGGTCATTGCCGAGCGCGAGCGTCAGATCTTCCTTCAGCGACAGATAGAGAGGCCTGTCCGGGCGCGGGACGGGCTGGGCAGTCGATGCCGGCAAGTCGACTTGGATATCGACCGTCGCGAGAGGGGGCCGCGACCATGAAGATGATGAGCAACACCAGCATCACGTCGATGAACGGCGTGACATTGATGTCGTGGTTCTCCTCGAGCGCATCGTCGAAGCGGTCGCGTATCCTTCCGGCCATGGCGTCTACTCGGCCGCAAGCGGAGGCGAAGTGCGGTTTGCAACGGCCGGAACCTTGCGGAGATCGAGATCCCGGCTCAGGAGACGTTCGACGCCGGCCGCCGCATCGGCGAGCAATTGCCGGTAGCCGGTGATGGCGCGGGCGAACACATTGTAGACGACCACCGCCGGAATTGCCGCGACGAGGCCCATCGCCGTGGCGAGCAAGGCTTCGGCTATCCCGGGCGCGACCACCGCGAGATTCGTGGTCTGCGTCTGCGAGATGCCGATGAAGGCGTTCATGATGCCCCACACGGTTCCGAACAAGCCGACAAAGGGCGCGGTCGCACCGATCGTCGCCAGCAGCCCGGTGCCCCGCGTCAGGCGCCGGCCCGCCTGGGCCTCGATGCGAGCGAGGCTGGAAACGACACGCTCCTTGAGACCGCCATCGCCGGCATAGTCCAGCACCACAGCCGAGCGCGCCATTTCCTCACTGGTCGACCGCACCATGAACGCGGCAGGCCCACCGCGCTCGACCAGCGCATATTCGGCTGTGGCGAGGTTGTCGGAAGCCATGATGATCTCGAACGCGCGTTTCGCCCGAGCCCGGGCGCAGGCAATCTCGACCGCTTTTGCAAACAGCACCATCCAGGTCGCGAGCGAAGCAAATGCAAGCCCGATCATCACAGCCTTGACCACCCAGTCGGCCGCAGCAAACATTCCCAGCGGCGACAGGTCATGCGGCAGGCCGGCGCGCGGGTCCGTGCTCCGCGAGAGGCTCTCGGAGCGAGCAGCGGGGACGGCCCCGGCGGAGGACGGCTTGACGGTTTCTGCAGCCTCTCCCGAAGCGGGTGGGCCGGCCGGCGTAGCGAGGCTCGCGGCAGGCGGCGTGTCCGCCTGTTGCGCCCTTGCGCAGGATAGTCCCGACGCCAGGACGATGATCAGCATCATCGCCGTCATCGTCCAACGCCGCTTCTCCGGGCGAGCCATGTCAGGTCCTCCTATCGTCGGTTCTCTGTTCTATCTGCGGAGCACCCACGTCCTCGTATTCTCCGCTATCCACCGCTTGGCAGATGATGCGCCCCGCTGGCTGGCTAGCTTCTGAAACGATCAGTTTTCGCTGGCTGGCGGCTTGCCCATCCTCATGCGGAGGAAAGCTCTTCGCGGCGAATCCATCGGCGGGACGACGGCCGCCACATACTCCAAAGAGGCTTGCTTCGGATAGACGTGCGACGGCCATCGACATGCTCACCGTCATTTCTCCGCCGTCGGTCTCAGCAGGTCGGACACCAGCCCCTGCACGCGGGAGAAGGCAGCTCGCGCTCCGGCGACGGCACGTTCCTCCTCGGGACCGGAGAGTTTCACGGCATCGAGCGCACCCGTGAACTTCCTCCAATGCAAGGCACGCCCCTCCGGAGCGGCCGCCAGATGGCGCGCACCAAAGGACTCCGACAGCCCAAGTTTTCCGGCTGCCTTGAGCAGGAATGCCGCGCCGAGATTCGAGCCTTCCGCGACATAGAGCCAGCCGAGCGCCGTCGGCCTATCGATGTCGGTGTCTGCGCGACCGAATTCGGCCACGTCGCGGTTGACGATTGGCGCGATGCCCAGATCGTTCAGATCCTGTGCGATCAATCCAAGCCGCCGCCGGCTTGCGAGATCGGGCAACAATCGACCGAGTTCGGGACTAGAATAGAGCGCGTCGATCATCCGATGGAATTCATGCTGCACGTTGAGGAAGCGGCCATAGCTTTCGCGGCTGGCGAAAGGGTTTCGCGCCATGATCGATTCATCGAGACTGTTGTGCTGCCCCTCGGTTTCGGCCTTCAGACGTCTGGCCCGGCTGGTCTCGAGCGTCGTGTCAATGTCGGCAGTGCTCATGTTCGCTAGTTCTCCCTGAAGGCGCGATTGATCTGATCCGAAAGCGGCTTGACGAGGTATGACAGTGCCGTGCGCTCGCCGGTCTGAATGAACGCTTCGGCCGGCATTCCCGGAACGAGCTTCAGCTCGGCAATCCGGGCCAGCTGCTCCGGCGGAATGGAGATGCGGATGACATAGAAGGACGTTCCGGTCCGCTGGTCCTGCGTGAGGTCGGCGCCAACGCGGCTCACCGTTCCCTCGATCTGCGGGGTCGTGCGCAGGTTGAAGGCGGTCAGGCGCAGACTTGCCTGCTGCCCGAGACGGACATCGTGGATGTTCCTCGGCGCGATGTGCGCCTCGAGCGTCAGGCGGTCTTCGTCGGGAACGACCTCCATGACGGTTTCTCTCGGAGGTACGACGCCGCCGACCGTATGAACGGTGAGGTTATGCACCCATCCGTCCTGCGGCGCGATCATGTCGATGCGGCGCAGTTGATCCTCGGCGGCGATCTTGCGCTCCGAGAACTCGCCGATCTGGGCCTGCGTATCGCGCAAATCGCGCGTGACCTCGGCCTTGAGGTCATGATCGACCTGGAGGATCTGCAATCTGGCCTCGGCGATGCTGCCCGCTGCCTGCGCTTGCCCCGCAACCACCTGGCCACGATAGGCATCCAGCGTCGCCTCGTCCCGCTCCAGCTCGTTCAGACGCTGGACGGTCGTGATCCCACGCTGCAACAGATCGCGCAGGCTGGTCATCTCCCGCCGGCGAACCTCGAGGCCGCGTTCGAATGCCGATTGTTGCGTCCTCAGGCCGTCAATCTGATGCTCGTACTCCGCAACGCGTTCCCTCAGTTGCGCCTTCTTGCTGTCCCGGGTTGCACGACGGGACAGGAACAGGTTCTTCTCGCCCTGCATGACACGTCCCACCTCGGCGAGGTCGGCCCGCGCCACGAGCATCGGCGGAAACACGATCGCCTCCTGGTCATCGCGCTCGGCCTCGAGCCGGGCCTCGCGCGCGGTCAGCTCATCGAGGCGCTTGCTGACGATGGCGAGATTGGCTTTCACCTGCGTCGCATCGAGCCGGATCAGGACGTCGCCGCGGTTGACGCGCTGCCCCTCGCGCACCAGCAATTCACCGACCACGCCGCCGGTCGGATGCTGCACGCTCTTCACGTAGGTCTCGACGACGAAGGTGCCGTCGGCCATGACGGCACCAGCGAGTTTTGTCGCCGTCGCCCATCCGCCAAATCCGGCGAACAGCACGAGGCAGGCGATACCGCCCAGCAGGAACTGGCGCCTGATCACGCCTGATATCTCCACGACATCATCGTTCGGCATTGTCGCTCTCGTCGGCTCGTTCAAGCGTTTCGGTGGAGCCCGCCACGACACGAAGCGGCATGAGTGCGCCTGCGCGCGGCTCGCCGTCGGCTGACGCCGCCATCCCCCCGGAACCGCGACGCAGGACGTGCGACAGCACCGCATCGCGCGGACCGAACGCCTTGCAACGTCCACCTTCCATCATCAGGACATGGTCGACAGCGCCGAGTGCGCTCGGGCGGTGCGCGACAACGATCGCGATACCCCCGCGCGCGCGGATCGCCGCGATGGCCTGGATCACGGCCCGTTCGCCGTCGGCGTCGAGGTTGGCGTTGGGCTCGTCGAGTACCACGAGGAAAGGATCACCGTAGAGCGCGCGGGCCAGCCCAATGCGCTGGCGTTGTCCGGCCGAAAGCGCGGAGCCGCTTTCCCCAATATTGGTCTGATATCCCTGCTCGAACCGGGTAATCAGATCGTGGGCGCCCGCAGACCTCGCCGCAGCGACGACGACAGCGGGATCCGGATTATCGCTGAAGCGGGCGATGTTCTCACTGATGGTGCCTTCGAACAGGTCCACGCCCTGAGGCAGGTAGCCCACATGGCTCCCGAGCGCACGCCGGTCCCATTGATCGAGCGACGCCCCGTCCAGCCGGATTCTCCCGACAGCGGGCGTCCAGACGCCGACCAGCGCGCGGATCAACGTCGATTTCCCACTGCCGCTCGGCCCAATGACCCCCAAGGCGCTGCCGGCCGAAAGGCTCAGGCTGACGCCGGTGACTGTCGGAGTCTTCTTCCCCGGCGGAATGATGGTGAGCGCTTCGGCCGTCAGGCTCCCGGCGGGGGCGGACAGCGCCAAAACCGGAGAGGACGACGGTACGAGGACCAGCAGATCCGACAGCCGCCGCCAGCTTTGTCTCGCCGCGATGAAAGGCTTCCAGCCGGCGATCGCAAGATCGACCGGCGCAAGCGCGCGCCCCATCATGATCGAGCTCGCGACCATTACACCGGCCGTCACCTCCTGTCCGATGACGAGATACGCGCCGACGCCCAGGATCGCCGACTGGAGGATTTGCCTGATCGCGCGCGAGCTTGCGCTGAAGACGCTCGCAACGTCGCCCGTGTGCCGGTTGGAGATCAGGTACGTGCCGTTCACGGCAGACCAGCGTGCGGCGAGCGCGTCGTTCATGCCCATGGCACGGACGACTTCGGCGTTTCGACGGCCGGCATCCATCCGGGCGTTGCGCTCCATCCCCTGTCTGGTGGTCTCGCGCAGCGAGCCGCGGGTGAGCCACTCGGTTGCAATGGTGAGCGACATCAGTATGAGCGCGCCGCTCAGGGCCGTCACGCCGATCCAGACGTGAAACAGAAAGCAGATCGCGAGGTAGAGCGGCATCCAGGGCAGATCGAACAGAGCGGTCGGCGCCTGGGTGCCGAGAAAGGTTCGGACATTGTCGAGATCGCGAAGCGGCTGCAGGCCGTCTCCGACGGTTCGCGTCTCGAGCGGAAGCCGGATGATGGCTTCGTGAACCCTGGCCGAGATTTGCCGGTCGATTCGTTCGCCGACCCGGAGAAGAATACGAGCGCGGACGACGTCCAAGAACGCCTGGAAGAGGTAGAGCCCGAGCGCCAGGCAGGCAAGACCGACCAGCGTCGGAATGCTGCGGCTTGCCAGGACGCGATCGTAGACCTGCAACATGAACAGCGGCGCCGTCAGCATCAGCATGTTGATGGCACCGCTGACGAACGCGAGCCCGACCGCAGCGCGCCTGAGCGGCGCGACGACCGCCGCAGGCATGGCCTGCGGCGGTGTCTGTTTCGAGAAGAGCGACATCAGGCTCCGGACCTAGACGAGAAACAGGTTGGTGCCACCGACCAGATCCGTCTTGTTGACGTTGTCGAGCGTGACGGTGCCCAGCGAGCCGAAATCGAACACGGTGTTGGCGCCCTGCTGGGTCGCCGCACCGAGCACCTCGGCATAGGTGTCGTAAGCGCTGCTCTGAAGACCGAAGATCAGAGAGTCGTTGCTGGCGGCGAAATCGCTGACGACGTCGTTGCCGACCTTGGTGAAATCGGTGGTCAACGTACCGAGCCCGTGCAGGTCGAAGGTATAGATGTCGTTGCCTCCGTTGCCCGTCAGCGTATCGTTGCCGGCGAAGCTGTAGAGCACGTCATCGCCGGTGGTGCCGACCTGATGGGTGCCGACCTCGGCGAAATAGTCGTAGAGACCACGGAACGGAACGCTTACTCCCGGGGCGACCGGCAGCGTGGTCTGCTGCAGATTGCCGCCATGAGACATCGCGTAAATCGCCTCGTTGAACAGGGCATCCGGAGCCGCGCCACCGAGATCGATGTGGAGATCGGAGGTGACGCTGAACGGCCCGGTCGAACCGCCGGCATAGCCGTGGCCGAAATCCAGGCTGTCCAGCGTGCTGCTCGACGAGAGACCGCCGCCAGTCCCGATCGGGTAGTAGAGATCACCCTCGAGGACGACCCCGCTGTGGCCATTGGTTCCCGCGCCCCATTGCGAAAACGGCTGTGCCGCGGACGAATCGTAAAAGCTGCCATTGCCGTTGTAGGCGAAGTCCGCCTGCCAGGTGTTCTTGAAATAGTCCAAGAGATCATGACTGTTGTTGGTCAGATTGATTTCGACAGACATAGGATGTCTCCTTGCTTGCTGTATCGGCCGCCACCCGGCGTGCCCTCACTTCTGCGGTGAGTTGCCGCAGAATTCTCGCGTTTCGAAACTTGGCCCATTCGCTTGCTCGTCATGTCGAGGCCGATCCGGATCAATGTCTTCACCATCACGGTCAGAAGCGGTAGTTCACGCCGAATTTGATTGCATGCAGGTCGAGGTCGTTCTCCGCCTTGCGTCCGTTGGTGGTTTGAGAGGAGCCCGGAACTGTCCGGTTGGTGAAGACCCGGCATGTGCCGTTCGGCAGAAACACAACGCAGACCCTCACGGTCGATGGACCCATGGCGCCGGCGGTGGCACTCGGGAAAAGGAAATCCTGATTGCCGAAGTGGTCATAGGAATACTCGCCCTTCAGCGTCCAATGACTGGTCAGCGCGTACTCGAAGCCCGCGCCCACGGTCCAGCCGCGGCGGATCGCCGAGGCTTGCTCCATGAACCTCACCTGGGTGCTGGGCACCGCTCCGGACTGCGCCAGATATTGCGTGCGAGTCTCGGTCTCATTCAGGAACGCAACGCCGCCCACCGCATAGAGCAAGGTGCGATCGAAGGCGTAGCCGAGCCGCGCGCGCAGGGATGCCGTCCAGTCGAACCTGTAGTCGGTCTTGGCCTGGAGGAAGCTGCCCGCCGCCAGCTGCGCCGACTCGGTTGTGATCGCGCCCTGCGTCGCCCTCAGCTTGGTCCAGGAGAATTCGCCCTCGGCACCGATCACCACGCGGTTGGCGAACTGATAGTTGAAACCGCCCTGGAACCCCCTCGTGAGATCGGAGACGTCGACGTTGGCCGACTCCGTCGCGGCGACGGCGCCAGGCGTTCCGTTGCCGGTCGCGGTCATTCCCCGGCTCTTGCCCAGCCCGTAGCCGAGATGCCCGCCGATATAGACGCCGGTCCAGTCGCTCCCGGGGGCGCCGAGCGAGGCATTGCCCAGTTTGGCTTCTGGGAGCTTGCGAACCAGCGGGCTGGTGTCGTCCAGCGTCGTCGTGTAGCTGACGCGGGCCGTGCGGCCCGGAGACGGGACGCCGATCGAGGTGAGCGCACCGAAATAATACTGGTCGGTGATGTTCTCGATGCTGAAGTTCACGATCGAATTGGCATCGATCTTGTAGCTGCCGAAGAGGTCATACACGCGGTACGACGGCCACGTGAACGTCGCAGTGCCGGATGGCGGCCAGACGCTGCCCGAGCGCGCCGAGGAGAATTGCGTCCGCGCACCCAATGTCAGTTTCTGGTCGAACAGCCGGATGCCCGCTGTGACGCTTCCGGAATATTCCGGCGGGATATAGTTTGCGGCGTAGTCGTTCTTGAGCGCCCCCGTGGCGCTGGCAACCGCCGTGGAGAGCGGCGGCGCGCAAGTGGACGCGGTCTCGCAATATTCGATCTTCGTGTATTTGGTGTAGTTGCCTTCGAGGAAGAGCGAGCCTGCGTCGTATCCGCCGGAGATCTCGAAGCCGCGGAAGTTCGCGCCGTCGATGTTGTACCATTGATATTTGTGATCGCCCGTGACGCCTTCGTCCCCCATCTGGAAGCGGACGATGTAGTCGTCGTAGTGATTGTCGAAATAGGATAGCTTGACGCGAAGCTTGTCACCGGCGCGAACGACGTCATTGCGCAGGATGTTCAGGCCGCCTTCGTAGTTCTTGGAGATCTCGGGCTGCAGGTTCGGGTTGTTCCAGAGCAGCCCCTGATAGTGCCAGTGCGATTCACGCAGGCTCGGAGGGCGATAGCCTTCCTTGTACTGGCCGTAGAACTGAATGCCTTCAACCGGCGAAATGGTGATGCCAGCGTTGGGACTCGCGCGCCCGCCGGAGCGGTCCGGAAACTTGGTGAGATATCCCTCTCCCTCGGAATTGTAGTGGTCGTAGCGCAGTCCGGCCGACAGCGTCAGCCAGTCCATCGGCTTCAGGCTTGCGTTGCTGAACGTCCCGGTCATCAGCCGCACGCCCGAGGGGCCGTTGGTCTCCCAGCCTTCCGATCCGGTAATCGAGCTCGCGAACTGCTCCGCCGTGGCGTGCTCGCGCGTGAACTCCACGCCGTTGTCCCAGTGTGAGCTGGCCGAGCGGCGTGGCAAACACGGACGTGTTGCCGGTATCGCCGCCGAGAGTTGTCATCCCCGAGGGCCCGGGCAGCAGGCCATGGCGTTCCGATGCCACGTCGCTCAGCCAGAGATTGGCCCGGAAGTTCACATGGGGATTGTCCGACGGCTGAAATTTGTACTTGGCCGTGTAGGTGTCGACATGCGTTTCCGACAGCGGAAACTGCCCATATTGCAGGATGCCCGAATTCAGCGCGAACTGGTAACTGAGTTCGTCGAGCTCGCCATAGCGCGAGTTGTAGGAGAGATAGCCGAGTTCGAGCGACTGGCCGTCACCCCATTTCATCTTTCCCTTCGCCAGGAACGAGTCGGTATTTTCCGACGTATTGAAGACTTCCCGTCCGGGGCCGATGAGTGCATTGGCGTTCGTCGCCGGCTTGAAGGTGATGCCGGCCGGCACGTCCGTCCCGGCGAAATAGTCGCCCTGGACGTGCTTCGAATAGGCGACCACGAACTCGTAATTCTCCTTGATCGCCGCAACGGCCGCACTGCCCGACTGGGAGCCGCCGTTGAAGAAAGACGGACGCCCCTCGGCTGCCGGGTTGACCGTGGTGCTGGACAGGAAGCTCGGCGCGCGTTCCGTCACAGCGTTGGTGCCGATGCTGCCCTTGAGGCGCACGCCGTACGACTGGCCCTCCTTGACGATGTCGCCAGCATCGAGCGTGCGCAGATTAATTGTGCCAGCGATACCGCCGACCCCGACGCCGGTGCTCGGCCCCTTGGAGATGTCGATGCCGCCGATCAGGTCGGGATCGACATAGGTCTCGTCGCGATTTCCGATATAGCCGCGGTAGGAGCTCGTGGTCTGTCGCGCGCCGTCGATCATGGTCGCGACGCGTCCCATGCCCTGAAGACCACGGATATTGGGATTGATCGAGGTGCCGACGTGGCTGCCCGCCGAAATGACGCCCGGCGTGTTGACGAACACGTCACCGGCGGAAGTGGGCGGCACGCGATCAATCTGCTCGCGCGAGATGTGCGAGACGGAACCGGGCGTCTCATAGGGCGTATCGGGCGTGAAGCCGTCGGACCGCTTGGCCGTGACGTCGATGGTGTCGAGGAGAAGCGAGCCGTCGGAGGATGGCGGCGGCGCGCCTGCATCCGCGTTGGCGGGATCGAAGATCGTGACCGCGTTGCCGCCGGTGAAGCGATAGGACAGACCGGAGCCGGCCAGCAGGCGTGCCACCGCCTGCTGCGGCGTGAACGAACCGTCGATGCCGCCGGTCTGGCGTCCGCGCGTGACGGCGGCGCTGTAAACCAGTTGGAGCTGCGAGACGTCGGCAAAGCGATTGAGTGCCGAGGCGAGAGGTCCGGCCGGAATGGCATAGGTGCGAACGGCGGCGCTCGTCACATTCGATGTCTGCGCGATAGCTGGCGACGAAGCCAGCCTCGCCGCAAACATCGCCGTCGTCGCCAGGAACGCAATCTCGATCCCGGTTCTCATTCTCGTACCCGTCCCCAACACCACGCCCTCGTCACCTGTCCGTCGCAACTCAGTGGCCATGGGCCGGTGCAGTTGCCTTCCGACAGTGAGACGCAGGAGCCTTGGAAAAGAGGAGGTCGTTTGAGCGAAGATTTCTCGCTCAGCGATGCAAGAGGATCAGCAGGCCGCTCAGCCGGGTCGAGTGCAGACCGAGTGTCTGCTCGATAACGTCCAGCGCTTGCAGGGGATTTTTGGTATCGAAGACACCGCTGACCGGGTGGCTGCCGATGGCGCCGTCGATGATTTGAATCCGTCCAGAATGATAGCGGTTCAGCTCCGCGATCACTTCGCCGAGCGGGCGATCGACGAAGATCAGCTTGCCGCGCCGCCAGGCCGTCGCCGCATCGGCATCGACCGCCCGCAACTCGCCGAGACCACGGCGCGAATAGCCGACGGCCTCTCCCGGCGAAAGCTCGACCGCAGGCCGGCCAGCTGCCGGATAGGACACGCCCACCCGGCTTTCCAGCACCGTGACCGTGGCGGCTTCGTCCTCCTTGCGGACGGCGAACACCGTGCCCCGCGCGACCGCTTCGCCTGATGCCGCAGCGACGACGAACGGGCGCGCGGCATCCTTGGCCACGGTGAAGACGGCCTCGCCGCGCAAAAGACGAATGCGCCGCCGCTCACGCGAATAGTCGACGGCGATGGCGCTCGCGGTGTTCAAGACGGCACTGCTGCCGTCCTCCAGCGTCACGGTTCGCGCCTCGCCAGTCGTCGTCATGGCATCTGCCTCGAGCCGCACGGGAAGATCGAACGCATAGCCGCCGGCGACAGCCGCGATCACGGCCGCGGTGGCGGCGAGCGCCCAGCGGCGGATCGGGGATCGAGGCGGATGCCGTCGAAGCACCGCCCCCGCGCCACCACGTCGCGGCGATCCCATGCTCAGCGCGGGACGGGAAATGCGGCCAAGATCGTCCCAGATGCCGGAGATTTCCTCGAAGGCAGCGCGATTGGCCGGCTGCGTCAGCCACGCGCGGAAGCACGCCTCCTCGCCGGCATCGAGCGCCCTGGCGTCCCGCCGGACATACCATTCCGCCGCCTCGTCCAGGGCAGTCGGCTTCTCTCCTTCATTCATGAATAATTCGTCGGTCCCATGAAAACAGCGCCCTAAGCGTGGCGGTCCCCCGCCACCCTCTATGACGGAGCAATTCTAAAACAGAGGAGGTCGACTGGGAGAAAAAATCAATCGCCTTCGCGCAGACGCCTGGCACAATGAAGGAGCGCCTGACGAAGGTGCTTTTCAACCATATTCCGGCTGATTCCCATACGTTTGGCGATCTCGTCAGGATCCAGGTCGTCGAAGCGCCGCAGGATGAAGCAATCGCGGCACCGAGGCGGCAGCTCGAAAACCGCCTTGGTCAATAGCGCCAGCCGCTGTCGCGCCATGAGCTGCCGCTCCGTGTCGGCCGTCTCATCGACCACATCGAGATGATCGGAAGGCTGAACGGCCGCACCGAGGCGGGTCTGCTCGCGGCGCTGCTGGTCGATGACGAGGTTGCCGACGAGCCGGTAGAGATATGCGCGCGGATTGGCGATCTTGTCGTTACCGGAGCTTGCAAAGCGCAACCACGCTTCCTGCACCACGTCTTCGGCAGCAACGGGATTACGCAGCTTGCGGGAGGCGTAAGATCGCAGCTCTCCGTAATACGCATCTATGAGCGCTGAAATCGGAGCAATCACTACGTCGGACATCATGAACCCGAAGCATACAACGTCCGCAAATTTCCCACGGACCTCCATCTCTTACAGGCTTGAAGATTAAACACGCAAGTTCAGCATGTTAGAGGGCTTCCAAGTTGCGCACCGTGGAATCCGCGTATCAATAGCGTTATCCGACCTTCGAACGTGTTAGATGCCGCCTGACATCAGATCTTGTTCAAGGTGACGCGACCATCGGCGTTCCTGATCGTTTTTTCTGTACTTGAGCTCGATCTTGGCTATCGAGTTGCGGCCGCCTTGCTATCGTCCACCACGTATTTCTGGTCGCGCGGCGGCTTGGGTCAACCCGCCCTCGACCACGCTCCGCACCATCGCCTCTCGACCTTTGGGCGTCAAAGGCGCAATCTTGTGTACGTTCATCTGGTCTTTCCATGGAACACTGAAGCTTCGCAACCTCAGCTTCCTCGGTTCAGACCAGATGGACAACCTCCTGAGAGACCACACCTAGAGCGCGCCGGCGATCCGCAGCGCCTGTTCGAGCGCCCGCACCTCGTCTGGCGTGGCCGGCGGCTGCGGTGGCCGTGCCACGTCGCATGACAGACGCCCAAGCAGTTTCAGGCAGGCCTTGAGCCGCACGGTCGCGCGTCCTCCGGGCGGGTCGCGATAGATCGCAGCCGCCACCGGATAGAGCTCATCGTGCGCGGCGCGCGCCCGCTCCCAATCGCCGGCTTCCGCCGCAGTCCAGAGGCTCACGACCAGCTCCGGAACGACGCAGGCGAGGCTGACCTGGCTGCCGGCCGAACCGACGAGATAGCTCGTCAACAGATGCTCGTCGCCCGAGCCGAGCACGACGAATTGGGGGCGCAGCTTGCGGATCAGTCTGAGATTCTGTTCGTAGGTGGCGACCTCCCAGCTCCCCTCCTTGATCGCGATGAAGCGAGGGTCGGCCACGAGCCGTTCCAGCAGCGGTGGCGCATAGGCCATCGCGCCGGCGCCGACGGGCGCAGCGTAGAGCATCAATGGTGCGGCCGTCGCATCGCGAATGCGGCGGTGATGCTCGATCACGCAGTCGTCGGCATGGCCGAGCGCCCAGCTGTTGGGAGGAAACACCAGCAGCCCGTCCGCGCCGGCCTGCTCCAGCGCAGCCGCCTCGCGCGCCGCCTCCAAGCTCGATTCGTGATTGACCCCGGAAACGATCAGGAAGTCCTTCGGCGCGTGCCGGCGCGCCAGCTCCACCACGCGCCGCTTCTCGGCCAGCGAGAGCACAAAATTCTCGCCGGCGTGGCCGTTGACGAGGAGTCCATTGATGCCGGGTGTAGACGAAACCGACGTGAGATGCTCCGCGAGTTGCGCCTCGTCGATCTCGAAATCGGGCGTCATCGGCACGATGGTGGCGGCGTGAATGCCGCGCAGGCGATCGCTGAATGTCCGCATCTTGGCCGATCAGTGAATGATCTGGTCGAGGAACGTCCGCGCCCGCTCCGACTTCGGATGGTTGAAGAACTCCTCCGGCGCGGCCTGCTCCACCACCTTGCCCTCGTTCATGAACACGATGCGGTCGGCGACCTCGCGGGCAAAGCCCATCTCGTGGGTCACGCACAGCATGGTCATGCCCTCTTCCGCCAGCTTCTTCATGGTCTCCAGCACCTCCTTGACCATTTCGGGGTCGAGCGCCGAGGTCGGCTCGTCGAACAGCATGATCTTCGGGCGCATGCACAGCGCGCGTGCGATGGCGACGCGCTGTTGCTGGCCGCCCGAGAGCTGCCCGGGGAATTTCTCGACCTGGTCCGGGATCCGGACCTTGGTGAGAAGATGCAAGGCGAGATCCTTCGCCTCCGCCTCCGACATGCCGTTCACCGTCATCGGCGCCAGGATGCAGTTCTCGAGCACCGTCATATGCGGGAACAGATTGAAGCTCTGGAACACCATGCCGGTGTCGCGCCTGACGGCGTCGATGTTTTTGCGCTGGCGATCGAGCTCGGTGCCGTTGACGTAGATCAGCCCCTCGTCGTGTTTCTCGATGTGATTGATGCAGCGGATGAGCGTCGACTTGCCCGAGCCGGAGGGACCGCAGACCACGATCTTCTCGCCCTTGGCGACCTTGAGATCGATCTGATCCAGCGCGGTGAAGTCTCCGTAATGCTTGTAGACAGCCTCCATGCGAACGGCGGGAACCGCGCGGAGCTGCGGTTGCGCCACTGCACCTTCGGCACCACTCGCAATATTCATCGACATCTCGCTCATGCCCGGGCCTCCACGCTCGCCTGTGCGACCGGCGCCCTCGTCGCGACCTTCCTGGATTTTGCAACGCTCGATCGACCGAAATGCTTCTCGAGCCGGCGCTGAACCGCATCCCAGACCGATGTGAGGATCAGGTAATACGCCGTTGCCGCCGCATAGACTTCGAGGATCTGGAAATGCTCCTGCATCAGCATGTCACTGCGGCGCATGAGCTCCTCGACCGAGATCACGGAGGCAAGCGAGGTCGCCTTCAGGAGCGAGTTGATGGAGTTGCCGAGCGGCGGGATCATCAGCCGGAACGCCTGCGGCAGGGTCACGCGGCGAAACGTCACCCAGGGCGATAGGCTGAGCGCCCAGGCGGCCTCGCGTTGCCCGGCCGACACCGCCATGAAGCCGCTACGTACGATCTCGGCGAGGTAGGCCGCTTCATTGAGGATCAGGCCGACGAGCGCGCAGGTGATCACGCTGAACTTGATGCCGAGCTGCGGCAAGCCACTGTAGATCACCACGAGCTGGATCAGGAGCGGGGTGCCACGAAAGAACCAGATGTAGAAGCGCGCCGCCCCCGCGAGCAGCGGATTGGACGACATGCGCAGCAATGCGATGCCCATGCCGAGGATCAATCCGCCGACCACCGCCGCCACCGTCAAGCCGATGGTGACGAGAACTCCTTTCATCAGGAAGTAGTTGAAGAAGTAGCTGACGGCGGCCGTCGGACTGAAATGGCTCATCGGCTCGTCTCCGTAAGGTTCAGGCCGGACCGGGGCCGGCGATCGCGAGCGGCTGGTCGGCCGGCATGGCGGTCAGGCCGAACTTGTCGAACAGCGCCTGATAGAACCCGTCAGCCCGCATCGCGTTGAGCGCCTTGACGACCCTATCGGCGACCGTCTTGTTGCGGAAACCAAGCGTGGTCCTGGCAGTGCCGAGCCCGCTCAGGACTTCCTTCACGCGACCACGGCCGACGAGATCGCGTGCCACGCTGTCGACCAGCAGCGCATTGTCGACCTGTCCCGCAAGCAGCGCGCTGACGACGTTGGTCGCGGTGGGAAACGTCCGCATCTCGACGGCGGCCCCGCCTTTCGCAACGCTGGCATCGCTGAGCTTCTTGAGCCAATTCATCTGGTAGCTGCTGACCTCGACGGCGGATGATTTTCCGATCAGATCATTCTCGGTAGCAATTTTTGTGCCGCTGTCGGGGGCCACC
Source organism: Bradyrhizobium sp. USDA 4354 (assembly GCF_054060315.1). NCBI lineage: Bacteria > Pseudomonadati > Pseudomonadota > Alphaproteobacteria > Hyphomicrobiales > Nitrobacteraceae > Bradyrhizobium > Bradyrhizobium sp. USDA 4354. Next base: position 6,382,599 of record NZ_JBSSDC010000001.1, read on the forward strand.
ACGACCGAAATCGCCTGGATGGCGTAAGGCACCATGTACATCAGCTTGGAGCGCTCCTCGGTCCAGAACATGCCGGTATCGATGCCGTCGATGCGGGCGGCATTGAGCGCGGGAATCATCGCCGGAAAATCCATCCGGACGAGTTCGACGGCAAGACACAACCGCTTGCCGAGCTCGGCGGCGAGCTCGACATTGAGGCCCTGCAACTGACCGTCCTTGTCGACGAATTGCTGCGGCGGATTGGTCGGGTTGATGGAGAGCTGCAACTTGCCGGGCGCGATCAGATTGTCGTCGGTGATCGCGGGCGTACAGGCCGCATGCGCGGACGCGGAAGCGAGAACGAGCGCGGCAACAGCACTCAGGCGAAGCAGTGTCGAGACCATGGATACCTCCAGTAAGACGCCAATGACCGATGCAGTTCCTCGCCCGGGATTCCCCTCGACGTTTCTTGGATGCGGCCGGCCGGATCTCGTGAGCCGGCAGGCAGCATCGTCTTCGATCTGCTCAAGCCGGTCCCGACATCGACCTGAGCTGGATGCGCATGAAATTCTTCACCAGGGATTCGAACGGACCAAAGCCCCTCACCTTCAGGAACTCCGGCGTCTCGAATGCCCATCGCCCCGCGACTTCATACATCGCGGCGTATTTCGGCCCGTCGCCGATGGAGACGAAGCGCTTCGCCGAGAACCAGCCGGGACAGGCGAGCAGATCAGGGAAATGCTTTTGCTCGTACCAGGCGTTGAACGCAGCCTCGTGCTCGGGATCGATGTCGACCCGCACGATATGGATGAAGGCTTCGTCCGGCATCGGCTCGCTTCTCATGCCAGACGGATATCGCCGGCCGCGCGCGCCGCGCCGACCGTGGTTGTGATGGCGTCGCACAGCGCAGGCAGAACCGGGAGCAGCGGCGGCCGCGGATCGGCGTTGCGGATCAGGCTAAGCGCCTTCAGCCCGACCTTCATGCGGGTGTGCATGTCCATGATCGGCGCAGGCCCGTAGATGGCGCGGACGATCGGATAGAGCCGCTCGTTGACGGCGCGCATCGCCTTGAGGTCGTCGGCAAGCGAGGCCTGCCACAGCTCTGCGAACAGATGCGGCGCGAGGCTGACGAGGCCGGAGAGAATGCCGTCACCGCCGACGGCGAGCTGGGGCAGGAACCAGTTGAAGTTCGATGGCAGGATCGCGACGGCGGGATCGGCCTGCCTCACCGCCCGCCGGTTCTCGTCGTAGGCCAGCATGGTATCGCTGCCTTCCTTGACGGCGATGACGCTGTCGAGGGCTGCGATCTTCGCCAGCGTCTCGGGCGAATAGCCAAACCCGGACGCCAGCGGATACTGGAAGATCGAGACCGGTATTCCGATCGCGGAGCTGACAGCCCGCACGAAAGCCACCGGCGCGCGCGAGGTCGCCGAGGCGCCGCCGCCGAGCGGCGCGGGCGGAAACAACACGGCGCAATCGGCGCCGGCCGCTTCCGCAAGCTGCGCCTGATGGATGGCTTCCGCGGTGGAATGCGCGATGATGCCTGTTAGCAGCGGCTTGGCGCCGATCTGCCGACGTGTCCGCTCAATCACCGCCTGACGCTCGTCGTCCGATAGCGATCCGCCCTCGCCGGCATGTCCGTTCACGAACACCGCCGCGATGCCATCCGGGCAGGCGCAATAGTCCAGCACGCGGGCATAGCCGTCCCAATCAATCGAGCTGTCGTCCCTGAAGGGCAGCACGGTCGCGACCGTGACGCCGCGCAAGTCTGGCTTCTTCATCGGCTTGCTCATGACGGTTTCCGCCGAGGAAATTTCAGGCTCGCGCGTGCCTTCAGCACTTCGAGGCCGCCCTCGTTGCGCGCGCTCGCTTCCCAAACGATGGTGCGGGTCTCGTCGTGCTGCTCGGCGATCCAGACATCGAAGGTGAGCGTGTCGCCGTAGAACACGGGACCGGTGAACCAGAAGCGGTCCTCCACCGACACGCCGATGGTGCCGACCAGCTCGCTGGTGAGGATGCTGGTGCAGAGGCCCGCGACCATGATGCCCGGCGCCAGCCTGCGGCCAAAACGCGTCGCGCCAGCATAGACCTCGTCGACATGAACGGGGCCGAAATCGCCGGTCGCGGCGATATAGAGCGCGCCATCCGCCTCGGTGATGGTCTTGCTCAGGCTTACCCTGTCATTCACCTTGAGATCGTCGAAGGATTTCGGCTCGTACATGGCTCAGCCCTTCGCGAACGGAACCAGCGTTGCAGTGCCGTCCACCACGGTGGCGCCAGACGGCGACAGCGTGCAGGTGACGCGGCAGACCGCGTCGTCGCCGTCAACCGAGACGATCTCGGCCTTGGCCTCGACGGACTCGCCGACGATCACGGGCGCGGCAAAATTCAGCGCGATGCTGCCGATCCGCCGTGTCGGTCCACCGAGCTGGCTGAGGCACGTCGTGGCGAGACCGCCGACGGCGAGCTCGAAGGCGACCATGTTCGACGCGCCAGCTTTCCTGGCACGAACGGCGTCGACATAGAGACCGCCGAGATTGCCGCTGATGCCGGTGAACATCGCCTGCTCGGCCACCGTCATGGTCTTGCGGAAGGCGAAGGCGGCGCCGGGCTTGAGAGGTGCGTGAGACATGGATCGCTTCCCTAGAGCTGCAAGCCGTTCTTGATGGTGCTGCGCGCAACCAGCATGCGGTGGATTTCGGAGGTGCCGTCATAGATGCGGGTGACGCGGGCGTCGCGATACATTCGCTCCAGCGGCAGGTCCTTACTGAACCCCATGCCGCCGAACACCTGGATGGCGCGGTCAACCACGCGGCCCTGCATCTCGGACGCCGCGACCTTGATCATCGAGACCTTGTCGCGTGCATCCTTGCCCTGATCGATGTCCCAGGCCGCGTTCATCACCATCATCTTCACGCCGAAGATCTCGGTGGCGGAGTCGGCGATCAGCTTTTGCACCATCTGGAAATCGCCGATCAGCTGGCCGAACTGGCGCCGCTCGCCGGCGTGCTTGCGCATCATCTCCAGCGCGCGCTGCGCCATGCCGACGGCCCGCGCGCCGATATGGGCAAGCCGGATCTGGAGCACGCTCTGCATGATCAGCTTGAAGCCGCCGCCGACCTCACCGAGCACGGCCGCCCTCGGAATGCGGCAATCTTCGAAGATTAGCTCGGCATGGCCATAGCCGCGATGACCCATCATCGGCTGGGTGCGCGCGACCTTGAAGCCGGGTGTGCCGCGATCAACCAGGAACAGAGTGATGCCACCGCGGGCACGCTTGTCCTTGTCGGTCAGCGCCATCAGGATCACATAGTCGGCGATATCGCCGTCGCTGATGAAATGCTTGGTGCCGTTCAGCACCCATTCGTCGCCGACGAGATGCGCGGTCGTGCTGATCGACGCGGCGTCGGAACCGGCGCCCGGCTCGGTGATCGCCATGGCGCAGATCTTGTCGCCCTTCACCGTCGGCAGCAGATAGCGCTCGACCTGATCGCCCTTGCAGGCCATCAGCATCGGATAGACCTGGCCGAACACGCGGCGGATCAGGGCATCGGAGGTCTTGCCGAACTCCTCCTCGACCAGGCAATGCTCGACGCAAGTTAGCCCGCCGCCGCCGACATCCGCCGGCATGTTCATGGCGTAAAGGCCGAGCTTCTGTGCCTTGGCCTTGGTGACCGCCAGCGCGTCGGCTGGCACCGTGGCCGTCTGCTCCACGACGTCTTCGAGCGGCTGCACCTCCGTCTCGACGAAGCGGCGAACGGTTTCGACCAGGAGGCGCGTCTCCTCGGGAATTGAAAAATCGATCATCGCGCCACTCCGACGGCCTTGCCGGCAACCATCGCGTCGATCTCCGCGGCGTCGTAGCCGATCTCGCCGAGCACCTCCCGCGTCTGCGCACCCAGCCGCTGCGGTACCAGCCGCACCTCAGGCGTCCGGCCGTCGTAGCGCGCGGGATGCGCGACCATCCGGATCGGCGTCCCGCCTGCGCTCTCGGCGCTCTTGAACACACCGAGGTGCCTGAGCTGGGGATCGGACTCGAGGTCGCGATAGTCCTGCACCGGCGCGTGCCAGATGCGCGCGGCTTCAAGCAAGGGCAACCAATCTGCCGTCGACTTCTGCTTCAGCCGTGCTGCAACGATCCCGGTGATCTCCTCGCGCTTCGAAAAACTGTCGGTGTCGCCGAACTGCCTCAGCGCTTCGCTCTCGAGCGCGACCGCGAGCGCCTTGGGCGACGCCATGGAAATTGCGAGATGGCCGTCGGCCGTCGCGTGAATGCCGTAGGGACCGGGGCTGAACCAAGCCGCGATGCCGGCCGGACCCCGCGGTGTCGGCGACTGCGCGCCGTTGAGCCAGGCGGTCAGCGGCTCGACCTGGAGATCGAGTGCGGCCTGATAGAGGTTGACCTCGACAAGTTGGCCCTTTCCCGTCTTCGTTCGTGCAAACAGCGCCGCGAGAATGCTCATGGCATAGAGCGAGGCAGCATGCTGATCGACGATGACGGCGCCGACCGCTGTCGGCTCGCCGTCCGCGCGCCCCGTCCGCATCGCAAGACCCGACATTGCCTGGAGCAGAAGATCCTGGCCCGGACGATCCTTGTACGGCCCCTCCGATCCGAAGCCGGTCGCGACCGCATAGATCAGGCCGGGGTTGATCGCCTTGAGCTTGTCGTAGCCGAGACCGAGCTTGGCCATAGTGCCCGGCCGAAAGTTCTCCATCACGACGTCGGCGGTCGCGACCAGCTTCTTCACCGCGGCAATGCCGTCGGGATGCTTGAGATCGACCGCGAGGCTGCGCTTGTTGCGGCCGGTCGCCAGATGATTGACGCTGTCGCCTGCAACGAAGTGATTGGCGACCGCCCAGTTGCGCTGAAACGCACCCTCGATCGGCTCGACCGCGATGACGTCGGCGCCGAGATCGGCCAACGTCTGCGCGGCCAGTGGTCCCGCGAGATAGTGGTTGAAGCTGAGGATCTTGACGCCATCGAGCAGGTTCATCCGTTCACACCCCAGTTCAAGCAGCCGCAATCGGCGCGCCGCGCCACGCGAGATCGAATCTCTCGACCAGAGCGCGTGCGGCCACATCCTGCGCAGCCGGAAGTGGCAAACGCGGCGGTCGCGGATTGCCGGCCGCAAAACCCATATGGCTGAGCAATGTCTTGCTGCCGGCAACGTAAGCCTGGCCGCCGACGAATTCGATCACCGGCAGGTATTTGAGATAGAGCTCGCGCGCTTCCTTGATCGCGCCGTGGTCGGCGACGAGGCTGAAGATCCGGGCCATCTCCGCCGGAACCACGTTGGAGGCCACGGCCACCCAACCTTGCGCGCCTTCGACAAAGGATTCGAAGCCGAGGATGCCGCCGAACACGGTCATCCTGTCACCGCAGAGGCGGATGATGTCGCGCACGCGCGTCACCTCCAGCGTCGACTCCTTGATGTAGAGGCAGTTGTCGATCTCGGCGATCCGCTCCACAAGCGGCGGCTTGAGATCGACATTGGCGGTTGCCGGATTGTTGTAGACCATGATCGGCAGCGCGATCGCGTCGGCAACCGTCTTGTAGTGATGGACGAGCTCGTCGTCGGTCGGCGTCGAATAGAACGGCGGGATGATCATCACGCCGTCAGCGCCCAGTTTTTCGGCACGGCGGCTAAGACGCACCACCTCACGCGTATCCTCCGCGCCGGTGCCGATCAGCACGGGAACCCGGCCCGCGGCTTGGCGAATGACGACCTCGGCAACCAGCGCCTTCTCGTCATCGTCCATGGACAGGAACTCACCGGTCGAGCCGAGCGGGATCAGCCCGTGAATACCCTGCGCGATCTGCCAGTCGACGAAGGCGCGCAATGCCGCGACATCGACCTCGCCCGCTGCCGTGAACGGGGTGATCATGACGGTGTAGGTGCCGCGGAACGTCTTCATCGGGGTACGGCCAGGCGCTCGAGTGAATTCAGGCGATGGGTGCCGCCTGCGGAATATCCGCATATTTTTTGCAATCGATTGCATAACTGGCTCTGCATTGGGCAACACCATCCATTTTTTGAGCTTGCCCCGTGTGGAATAAGCTCTTAGCGTTTCTGCAATCGTTTGCAGTCTATCGGCAGGTTTGATGAGCGTCACGCTCAAAGATGTGGCACAGGCGGCCCGTGTTTCAGTCAGCACTGCTTCCCGAGCGCTGACGGGAACCGGCCTCACCAGCGAACGTACGCAGCAGCGCCTGGTGCGCATCGCGCGCGAGCTCGGCTATCGGCCGAACCCGATCGCGCGCGGATTGAAGACCGGGCAATCGCGGCTCGTAGCGCTTCTCGTCCACAATCTCACCAACGCCTCGTTCCAGGTGATGGCCGAAGTGGTGCAGGCACGCCTGAAGGCGCTGGGCTATCAGATGCTTCTGTGCATCGGCGGCGACGATCCGCAGCAGGAGAGCGACACCCTCACCACGCTGGTCGACCATCGCATCGACGGGCTGATCGTGGTGCCGACAGGCAAGAACGGCGCGCAGCTCAAGGCGCTCTCCAAGGACGTGCCCATCGTCTGCCTGGTGCGGCGCGATGACGCGACCGATCTCGAGACCGTGCTCGCCGACGATCCGCAAGGCGCTTATCTGGGCACGCGTCACCTGATCGAGCTCGGGCACAGGCGCATCGGACTGATCGTCGGCCGGCAGGACACCACGTCGGGCCGCGAACGGCTCTCCGGCTATGTCCGCGCCCTGCGCGAGGCGGGGATTGCCAAGGACGACACATTGATTCATGCCGGCCATTACGTGCCCGAGACCGGCGCGACCTGTGCCCGCAAGCTGCTCGATCTCCCCCGCCCGCCGAGCGCGATCTTCGTCGCCAATCACGAAGCCACGCTCGGCGTGCTGCGCGTCACCGCGGAGCGGAACATCGCGATTCCCCAGGATCTCTCGCTGCTCTGCTACGAGGACATGCCCTGGTTCGAATGGCATCGCCCGGCCATCAGCATCGTCGACAACGGCGCGCGGGACCTTGCCAATCTCGCCGTCGACCGGCTGCTGCATCGCATGGACGCCAAGGGAAACAGCAAGGGCAACGGCAATGACGGCGTCCGCGAATACCGTGTCGGTGCCCGGCTGATCAAGCGCGACTCCTGCCGCCAGATCGACACCCCGGCCCTTGCGAAATCCGGGAAGTCCAAATCGTCTTCACCCAAATCGTCTGTGGCCAAATCCGCGAAGGTCTGATCGATGCCCTATGTCGAAGTGTTCGCCCCGCAAGTCCCAATCCAGCGCAAGGCCGCGCTGGCGCACTCGGTCACCGATGGCCTGATGTCTGCCTTCGGCGTCACCGCGGATACGGTCACGCTCTATTTTCTGCCCATTTCGCCCGACGACTACGCCCATGCCGGCACGTTCGGCGCCCAGGCCAGCGGCCAGCGCATCCTGCTCAAGGTCCACGCCTTCCGCCGCAGCGAGGCCGAGCGGCGCGCCGCCGCCATCGCGCTGACCCGCGCCGTATGCAGCGCCTATGGCGTGCCGGGCGACGATGTCGCCGTCTATTTCCTCGATCGCGACCGCAGCGAAGTCTCCCACGATTCCAAGCTCGCCAGCGACTGACGGGAGCCGCACTCATGGACCGCTTCTACAGCCAAGACCAGAAAGCCCTGCGCGAGACCGCCCGCCGCTTCGCGGAAAGCGAGATCCTGCCGCGCGCCGCCGCGATCGACCGCGAGGACCGCTTTGACCGCAGCCTCTATAAGGGTATGGCCGATCTCGGCCTGTTCGGCATCTGCCTGCGTGAAGGCGCCGGCGGCGCCGGGCTCGATGCGGTCGCGGCCTGTATCGCAATGGAGGAGCTGGCGCGCTGCTCCGGCGCGGTCGCCAATGCCTTTGCGATCCCCGTCGAGGCCGTGCTGTTCTTCGATCATCATGGCACCGACGCGCACAAGGCGCTGATCCCGAAGATCCTGAGCGGCGACATCATTCCAGCCACCGCCGTCTCCGAGCCGGACCACGGCTCCGATGTGGCAAGCATCCGCACCAACGCGGTGCGCGAAGGCCATGGCTGGCGGCTCAACGGCACCAAGGCCTGGGTGACGCTCGGCGGCGTCGCCGACCGCATCATGGTGTTCGCGCGCACCGAGTCTGACGCAGGCCATCGCGCCATCTCCTGCCTGCTCGTGGACGGCGCCCTGCCCGGCATCGCCCGCGGCAGGAACGAGGAGCTGCTCGGCATGCACGGCCTCGACGACTGCCAGATCACCTTCTCCGACGTACAGCTGCCTGCGGACAGCGTGATGGGGCCGGAGAACCAGGCCTTCAAGATGGCCATGAGCAATTTCAACTTCAGCCGGCTGATGATGGCCTCGATGGCGCTTGGCATGGCGCAGGCGGCGTTCGAGGACGCCACCGCCTATGCGCGCGACCGCAGGCAGTTCGGCCAGGCCATCATCGGCTTCCAGGCGGTGCAGTTCATGCTCGCGGACATGTCGACCGACATCGCCGCCGCGCGCCTCCTGATTCATCATGCCGCGCGGCTGCACGATGCCGGCGAGCCGATCGCCAAGGAGGCGGCGCAGGCAAAGCTGTTCACGACCGACATGGCGATGAAGCACGTCTCCAACGCGCTGCAGATCCACGGCGGCAACGGCTATTCGCGCGAATACCGCATCGAGCGGATCTTCCGCGACGTCCGTCTCGCCCAGATCTACGAGGGCACCAACCAGATCCAGCGGCTGATCATCGCCCGCCAGGTCGAGAAGGAGGCCGCGTGATGCGGGAAGCGCCGTCATGCTGAGCATCATCACGGCGGCAGAGGCCGCCGGCCTCATCCGCGACACTGACACGCTGATCGTCGGCGGCAATGGCGGCACGGGCGCTGCCGAAGCCATCCTCGATGCGCTGGAACGGCGATTTCTCGGCGGCCAGGGCCCGCACAATCTGACGCTCATCAACATCACCGGCGTCGGCGCCGTGACCGAGAAGGGCCTCTGCCATCTCGCCCATGAAGGCCTGATCGCGCGCGTGATCGGCGGCAATTTCGGCCTGCAGGTGCCGTTCATGCGCCTCGTCCGCGACGAGCTGATCGACGCCTACAATTTCCCGCAGGGCGTCATGAGCCAGCTCTGCCGCGCCATGGCGGCGAAGCATCCGGGCGTGCTCACCCATGTCGGCCTCAACACCTATATGGACCCGCGCCAGGACGGCGGGCGCATGAACAAGCGCACCACAGCGCCGCTGGTCGACCTGCTCGAGCTGCACGGCCAGTCCTGGCTGCTTTACCGCGTCCCTGCCCCGCCCGACGTCGCCATCATCCGCGGCACCTCGGCCGACGAGGACGGCTATATCAGCATGGAGCACGAGGGCACGACGCGCGAGGATCTCTCGATCGCCCAGGCCGTGCACAATGCCGGCGGCACCGTGATCTGCCAGGTCAAGCGCATCGTGAAGCGCGGCTCGATCCATCCGCAGTTGGTGAAGATTCCGGGATTCCTGATCGACCACGTCGTGCTCGAGCCCGAACAGATGCAGACCTATGGCACCGCCTACGATCCCGCGCGCTGCGGCGAGACGCGGGTGCCGGTGGCGATGATCACGCCCGATCCGCTGACCGAACGCCGGGTGATCGCCCGCCGCGCCGCGTTCGAATTGCGCCCTCGCGACGTCGTCAATCTCGGCGTCGGCATCTCCGCGATGATCCCGAATGTCGCGGCCGAGGAAGGCATCTCCGACCTGATCACGCTGACGGTGGAATCCGGCGTGGTTGGCGGCGTGCCGGGTCATGCTCGCGAATTCGGCACCGCCATCAATCCGCGCGTCATTCTCGACCAGGCCTATCAGTTCGACTTCTACGACGGCGGCGGCCTCTCCTGCGCCTTCCTCTCCTTCGCCGAGGTGGACGAGGCCGGCAACGTCAACGTCACCCGCTTCGGCGAGCGCCGCGACGGCTCCGGCGGCTTCATCGACATCACCCAGAACGCCAGGCGGCTGATCTTCAGCGGCACCATGACCGGCGGCAAGTTCGACATCGGCGTCGAGAACGGCCGCCTCGCGATCCGGCGCGACGGTGCCTTCCGCAAATTCGTGCCGCAAGTCGGCCAGATCAGCTTCAGCGCCTCGTTTGCCGCACAGCGCGGCCAGCATGTCAGCTACGTCACCGAGCGCGCCGTGTTCGAGCTCGAGAACGGCAGTGTGACCCTGACCGAGATTGCACCCGGCGTGCGGCTGGAGGAGGACATTCTTGCCCATATGGGCTTCAAGCCGCGCATCAGCCCGCAGCTGAAAGACATGGATCCGCGCATCTTCCGCTCCGGGCCGATGGGGATCGCGCAGAGGTTCAAGGCGCTGCCGGCGCGGCCACGGAAGGTTGCCTGAGGGATCAGCATGAACGCCAGCGGCCCGATCAATCTCCGTTACGAAGATATCGCGCTCGGTGCGGAGTTCGAGACCGCCGTGCACATCGTGACGGAATCCGACATCACGGCCTTCGCCGACGTCACGCGCGATCATCACCCGCTCCATGTCGATGGCCCCTATGCGCGCTCGCGCGGCTTTCCCGCGGTGATCGGCCACGGGCTATTCGGCCTGTCGCTGATGGAAGGGCTGAAATCGGAGCTGAAGCTGTATGAGGAGACCTCGGTCGCCTCGCTCGGCTGGGACGAGGTGAGGTTCAAGGGTCCCATCGTCGCCGGCGATACCTTGCGTGTGCGCTTCCGCTTCGTCGAGAAGCGCCCGACCAAAAACCCCGCGCGCGGCATCGTCATCGAGACGCTCGACCTCATCAACCAGCGCGACGAGGTGGTGACCGCGGCCCGCCACATCTCGCTGATCCTGACCCGGCAAGCCGACGCATCGGCAGCCATGTGAGGACACAATGAAGAAGACGTCGGACCGGAGAACGGCTCCTCTGCCACCCACGATTTGATCGGAGTATTCAGATGCGATATCCACGAACCCTCTCCGCCCTCTTCCTTCTGGTCGGCCTGACGCAAGCCGCCGTTGCCCAGACCTGCACGCCGAAAGTGCCGGCCTCGAGCTTGATCGAGGCGCCGAAATGGCAGATGTCGATCAACCCGACGCTGCCGCCGCAGCAATTCGTCGACGACAAGGGCGAGCTGCAGGGCCTCAACGTCGAGCTCGCCCGCGAGATCGCCAAACGTATCTGCATCGAGGCGGTGTTCCTGCGCATGGACTTCCCGCCGATGATCCCGGCGCTGCGCTCGGGGCGCTTCGATGCCATCAACACCGGCCTGTTCTGGACCGAGGAGCGCTCGAAGATGCTCTACCTCGTGCCTTACGCGCAGCAGGCGATCAGCATCTACACCGATCCTTCCTCCAGCCTGAAGCTCGAAAAGTTCGAGGATCTCGCCGGCCGCGTGGTGGGCGTGGAATCGGCAACCTACACCGAGCGCAAGGCGCGCGAGTTCAGCACGGCGATGGAGGCCAAGGGCCTCAAGCCGATCGAGCTGCGCACCTTCACCACCGTCACCGCCACCTCAGCGGCGCTGCGCGCCGGCCAGCTCGAGGCGGCGCTCAACATCAACGAAACCGCCAACTCGCTCGAGCAGAAGGGCATCGCAAAAATCTGGGTCCGCGACATCGCCGGCACCGACATCACTTTCGCCTTCCGCGACAAGCAGCTCGCCCAGGCCGTCGCCGATGCCCTCACCGCGATCCGCGCCGACGGCAGCTATGACAAGCTGTTCGACAAGTTCGGCATGACCAAGCTGAAGGCGACGACGTTCGCCATTCGCGGCGACGGACCGACGAATTGACGAAGCGAGCGGCAGCATCGCGATGCGCCAACACATCCTTCAAGGACACACCTCCGCATCCTCGCGGCTGATTTCACCCGAGCTTTGCTTGATCGCTCCACCCTCTGAAAGCCAAGAGGGCGCAGGGAAGGCCGGGTGCTGACCTCGCACCCGCGGTCCGCTACGCGAGAAGCACACGCAGGAAGAACCGCACAGCAGCATACAGGTGGTGCCAATCACTCGGCCTTCCCTGCGCGATGGTCGGACGGCTTATGCCGTGCTCTCCCGGGAGCCGAGTTCCTTCTGGCCTCCCTCGTCCTTGCGAAAGTCGCCGTCACCGCGCCGGTTGACGCGAATGCCGCCTCCGCAAGAGCTTGACCGTAGCAACGACGGCCAGGACCACACGGTTTTGCCGTACGCACGGCCCGCCATTTCGCCGCAGTTTTCCCAGCCCTGTCGACGGAGCCGGAAACTTACAGACGAGACGAAGCCTAGCAGCGCCGTTCGTCCGCGCGATGCCCAGGGCTCACGGAGAGCAATCCGCCCTGCCCTTGGCCACTCGCGCCCGACGCTGCCGCGTCCACCGCAAACCCGGCTCGCGAACATGACGACCTCATGATCGCCCCTCAAGGATGAGCCGGAATGACTCGCGGTATACGATATTTCCGAATTTCGGTAAAGTGGAATATTTTTACGGGAAGGGGTTGACGGAGGACGAAACGGGCCCCTCGCCAGATTGGCAAGGCACACACTCCGATCGATCACCACAATGTACTCAATGCTCCGAATACTGAGGTCTCGGCTCCAGTCCATCATGGGTCACTTTGAGGAAGTCACGGCCAGAGAGAACGAGGCCAATCAAGCGAGAGCTTGCGGCCGGAAGCCAACAGGTCTCTTTACTCTGATCTAGATGCTGCGATAGCGCTCGATAGAGGCAAGATCGGGCACTATTCCGAGCCCGGGGTCTTCGCCCAGTTTAACTGTCCCTTCCCTCACGTCGATGATCGAGCCGCAAAACAGATCGCGGAGCGGGTTGTCGTTGGCATCGACTTCAAGCCAGCCATCACCTCCGATACCGGCAAGAAGATGCGCGGACGCAAGCAAGCCGAGACCTCCGCCGAGATAGTGCGGGCAAAACGTCTTGCCCGCCACCAGGATGTCGCGAGCCAGCCCGGCGCAGAGGCTGAGGCCGCCCCATTTCGCGATATCAGGCTGAACCACGCCAAGCACGCCTTCGGACAGAACATCCTTGAAGGCTTCGACGCCCGAAATGTTCTCGCCGGCGGCAATCGGCATCTGCGCTGCGGCGCGCAGACTGCGCCATTCCTCGCGGGGGCGATCGGCGCGGATCGGCTCCTCCAACCAGCGCAGCTCGAAGTCGGCAAGTCGCGGCAGCATCTGAAGCGCCTGCGCCATTGACCAGCCCTGATTGGCATCGGCGGCGAGCATGCCGGCGCCGACAAGTCCGCGCAGCGCGGCCAAATTGGCGAGGTCGGTTTCGGTGCCGAAGCCGACCTTCAGCTTCAGTGCGCGATGGCCGCGCTCGAGCGCAGCTTCGGCCGTTTGCGCGGCTCCCCCAGGATTGATGCCGCTGGCATAGACTTTGATCATGTCGGACTGCCCGCCCAGAAGCCGCCATAGCGGCAACCGCTGACGGCGCGCGCAGATGTCCCACAGCGCGAGATCGATGCCCGAAATCGCCTGAGCGAACGGACCGGGTTCGCCGCATTGAAGCACCAGCACCTCGGTGCCCCTGGCCAGGGTGTCGAGGGCCTGAGCAGGACTGTCGAATTTGCGGCCGACAAGGCCGGGCGCAAGCACCTCGTTGACGAGCCGGGCGCGATGCTCCGCGCCCGGCGCTGGAAAGTTCGACCAGGCCTCCCCCCATCCCTCGACGCCGTCTTCGTCGACAGCGCGAACGAAGACGGCGGGACGGTTGAGCATCCTGCCGAACGAGGTCACCACCGGCGTCGCCAGCGGATAGCGATAGCAAAACGCCTCAATCGAGCGGATGGCGAAGCCGTCAGTCATGGTGCGAATCCTGCGATCGGGATCAACCGCTGAAAGCCACTATCTCAGTAGGCGCGCGCGAAGTCACCTTCCTGCTTGATATCAGCGAACACCGGAAAACGTGCCTTCCACGGCGCGGCCTTGGCCGTGGTCAGCTTATTGAGCCGCTCCAGCACACCGAGGCCGTCCTTGCGCAGGCTCGCCGACACCGCCGCGCGATCCGGATAGTTCTTCAGCACGGCATCGAGCCAGATGGTGCGCCCGGCCAGGAAACCGCCCGCTCCCGCCGCATAGGCGAAATCGAGGACACGCTCGAACTTTTCCGGCGCAGCGCCGCCCGACAGCAGCACCCAGGGAATGCCGTGCTCGCGGCAGATATCGCCGATCGCATCGAACTCCTTTTGCGCGGCCTTGGCTTCGGCGCTGCCGTCTCGGGCCGGCAGGCTGCCCGCCGCAAGCGGGCTCTCCAGCTTGAGGAGATCGACGCCATATTCGGGCTTGGCGAACTCGCGCACGCTGTCGATAACGAGACCGGGAAGCTTGCCTGGGGATTCCACGTAGTCGGCGGTGTGATTGGCGCTGCCGAGGAACGGATAGACCAGAAGCTCGAGGACGTACGGAATGTCGTGGCGGGCGCAGTCTTCGCCGATCTCACGCACGAAGCGCTTCTGGTGCTCGTTCACGTCGGGGTCCGCGTCCGGCCGGTACCAGGCCAGCACCTTGACGGCATCGCCGCCCATGGCGCGGATCTTCTCCACGCTCCAGTTGGTGATTGCGCGCGACTTGCGGCCGCCTGCGGTTTCTTCGACGCGGTGCTCTTCCAGCGTCATGATCAGGCCGCAGCGCGGCGGCAGCAGATCGATCGCCGCGGGCACGGCAAAGTTCGGGTCGAACAGCATCGAGCTGCAATGCGGCGCGAGGTTCTCGACGAGAAGGCGCTTGGCTGTCGTGACGTCGGAATATTCGACCTGATCCCGCGTGATGCCCTTTGCTTTGGCGATGGCGTCGAACAGTGGCGGCCGCTGGTCCAGCGCGACCATGCGAAAATGGCCATCCGCGTCAGCAAGCCGTGCCAGGCCGCGGTTCTTTCCAATCGTTCTCATGGCATCGTCCTCATGAATGCAAGACACTCGTTGATATCGGGGATTCCGTTGCGGCCGCCGGCATGGCGGCATTTCATGGCAGCCGTGGCTGCCGAGAACGCCATGGCGGCGCGCACATCGAGGCCGGCGCCGATCGCAAGCGCATAGGCGCCATGGAAGACATCACCAGCGCCCGTGGTGTCGACGACCTCGACGGCATAGCCGGCCTGCCGATGCGACTGGCCGTTCTCGTACCAGTTCACGCCGTTCTCGCCGCGCGTGACGGCCACGACCTCGCAGCCGAAGCGCGCGAGCGCCGCGAGCGATTTGTCTTCGGCCGAGCCAGCAAAGGATCTGAGCGCGGGCTCGGAGAAGATCGCATGATCCGTCAGCGGCAGCAGCCGTTCGAACACCTCGGCGTCGGCCATGTCGCCGTCCAGCACCGTCGGAATGCCGCGCGCGCGCGCCTCGCGGAACAGCGTCACTGCGCCCTCGACCCAGCGCGGATCGGCCAGCACGGAGGATGCGCGCGCGACGGCTTCGAGCGGAAGCCAATCCGCAGCTTCCGGATAAAGTCCGCGGAAATTGACGATCTGCCGCTCGCCGGAGCTGTCGACGATGATCCCGGAGACGGACGAGCGCCCATCGGGAAACAGCCGAAAGTTCTCGACATCGACGCCTTCGGCCGTGAAGGACGATTTCATCTCGTGGCCGGCGGCATCGTTCCCTGCCCGCCCCCAGAACGTGACGGACGCGCCGAGCCTTGCTATCGCGACCGACGCGTTGGCAGCCATGCCGCCGCCAAGCGTGCCGTAACCGACAGCCTTGATCTTTTCGCTTCTACCCGCGAACAGACGGTCGACGCGCCAGACCTGGTCGAGCGCCGACAGGCCGAGGCAGATCACGTGCACGGACCTCGCCTTTGCCGCCACGTCCGACAGCGCCGAGAGATCACCAATATGCGCGGGTGCACTCACCGCAGCACCTGCCCGTTGGCCGCATCGAACAAATGCGTCTTGCCCGGTTGCGGACGAAGGCTGAGTCGATCGCCGACCTTCGGCCGCAGCGACGGATCGACCCTCGCGATCGCGGAGGCGCCGGCGAGATCGAAATGGATCAACGTGTCCGAGCCGAGCGGTTCGACCAGCTTGACGTTGACGGCGAGTCCGTCGGCGCCATCCGCGGCCACGACGAAATGTTCAGGGCGGATGCCGAGCACGGCATTGCGGGCCTGACGCAGGCGGCCCGCGGCCTTACTGTCCAGCGGCACTGCCGCTCCACCTTGCGAAAGGATCGCACGCTCCTGTTGCCATTCGACCGCGAAGAAATTCATCGCGGGCGAGCCGATGAAGCCGGCGACAAACTGGTTGGCGGGCCGCTCGTAAACCGTCTCCGGCGTGTCGTATTGCTGGATCGTGCCGCTTTGGAGCACCACGATCCGATCGGCCATGGTCATGGCCTCGATCTGGTCGTGGGTCACGAAGACCATGGTGGTCTTCAGCTCCTGCGACAGCGCCTTGATCTCGGCCCGCACCTGTCCGCGCAGCTTGGCATCGAGATTGGACAGGGGCTCGTCGAACAGGAACGCCTTGGGATTGCGCACGATGGCACGGCCCATGGCGACGCGCTGCCGCTGGCCGCCCGACAGCTCCTTCGGCTTGCGATCCAGATAAGGCTCGATGTGCAACAGCGCCGCGGCGCGCTTCACGCGCGCGTCGATCTCCGCCTTCGGCACTCCACGCAACTCCAGCGCAAACGACATGTTGTCGTAGACCTTCATGTGCGGATAGAGCGCATAGTCCTGGAACACCATCGCGATGTCGCGCTGCGCGGCCTGCACGCCGTTGACGCGCTTGTCGCCGATGTAGAGGTCTCCCGACGAAATCGGCTCGAGGCCCGCGATGATGCGCAGCAAGGTCGACTTGCCGCAGCCGGACGGACCGACGAAGACGACGAATTCATGGTCCGCGATCTCCAGGTTGAGATCGGGGATCACGGTGAAATTGCCGTAACGCTTGACGAGATTGCGGATCGAGATCGAGGCCATGATCGCTCAGTCCAGCGCCAGAACCGGCTTGATCAGCTCGCCCTTGGCGAAGCGGGCGAAATTCTCAGGGAGAGCCGCGAGGCTGAACTCGCCATCGACGAGAACGCGGTATTCGTCCTTGTACTTGCGCAGCAGCTCGACATTCGGCTCGAAATCCGAGACCGGGAAGTAGAAGGTTCGGATCATGTAGAAATCCTTGCGGCGGAACACCTTGCCTTCCTCGATGGTCCAGGGCGCGGCGTTCTCGCCGACCAACACCAAGGCACCGCGCGGCAGGACCAGCTCGATGCCGAGATTCCGTGCCGCATGCGCGCCGGAGCACTCCATGATGAGAGCAAAGCGCTTGGAGGTATCGCCGACGGCGTGCGCCTTCGCGCCAAAGGATTGCGCGATTTTGAGGCGCGCGGCATTGGGATCGGCGACGTAGACGTCGTCGTAGCCGAGTGCGCGGAGCGCCAGCACGACGCCGAGGCCGACCGGGCCTGCCCCCATCACGAGAACCGGGCCGGTTTCAGCCGGCGGCACGACACGGCTGACGAAGCGCACGGCATGGCCGGACGTACCGATGGTGTCGAGCAGCAGCGGCGCCAGACTGTCCTCGATGTCGTCGGGCACCGGCAGCAGGCAGTTTTCCGGCACCGGCACATATTCGGCATAACCGCCCGGCCTGTTCCAGCCGATCAGGCTGGAGACCTCCAGGCACATCTGGGTATCGCCGCGCCTGCAGGCCGCGCAGTGATCGCAGTGCAAGGGGATATAGACGGCGCAGCGCCGCCCGTGCAGGCGATGGCCGGGCTGCTCGACGATGCCAAAGATCTCGTGACCTGCAGTGAACTCGGCGCCCTTATGCCAGAGCTTGAAATCCGAGCCGCACAGCGCGGTGCGGGAGACGCGCACCAGCACCTCGCCTGCGCCGACGTCGGGCATCGCCACGCGCTCGATGGTGATGCGGTCGTTGCCGTGGAAGACTGCGGCTTGCATGATCGAATTGGGACGGGGTGACACGTTCATCAGAGATCTAGCCTTTCACCGCGCCGAGGGTCAGTCCGGAGACCAGCCAGCGCTGAACCAGAGCCGCCAGCACCAGCGGCGGCAACGCGATCAGCGTCGCCGCCGCCATGAGGGCACCCCATTGCGTCGAACCTTCACCGATGAAGTTGAAGGCCGCCGCGATCAGCGTCTTGGTGTCGCCATTCGAGAGCACCAGCGCAAACAGGAAGTAGTTCCACGAGAACACGAAGGCGAGGATCGCCGACACGGCGACGCCTGAGGCCACCAGCGGCAGCGCGATGCGCCAGAGGATGCGCGTGACGCTGCATCCATCGACTTGCGCTGCCTCGAACACGCTGCGCGGGATGCCATCAAAGGAGGGCAGCAGAACCCAGATCACGATGGGCAGCGTGATCACGGCGTGGCTGAGGATCAGCGCGGTGTAGGAGCCGATCATGCCGACCTGCCGGAACATGACATACCACGGCAGCAGAAACAGCGTGCCGGGCGCCATTCGGGCGGCCAGCGTCAGGATCGCCGGCCACGAAATCCGCGTCCAGGAGACGGCGAAAGCCGCGGGAATTCCGAACAGCAGTCCAAGCGCGGTCGAGCCGACGGTGACGATGAGGCTGTTGAGTGCGTAACTCAGGAACGGCGTCGTCCTGGTCAGCTCGACATAATTGTCGAGCGTCGGCGTGAAGATCAGCGTCGGCGGATAGGCTGTGACCTCGAAGGACGGCTTGAACGAAGACAGCACCATCCAAACCGTCGGCGCCATGATGAGCACGCCGGCCAGCACGAGCTGCACCAGGTTGAGCCAGCGGATCCAGCGATCGGTGGTGGCAGCGTCCGTCATCGCGTCACCAGGCGACTGCGCCGCGCAGGCGGTTGAAGGCGAGCACAGCGCCGAACACGATCGCCGTCAGCGTCAGCATCAGCGCGCTGGCATAGCCGATGTTGAAGAACTCGAAGCCGACGCGGAAGCCGTAGATGTTGAGCGTGTTGGAGGCGTTGCCCGGGCCGCCCTGGGTGGTGATATAGATGATATCGAAGAAGCGCAGCAGATCGACGCTGCGCAGGATCGCGGCCGTGACGATGGTCGGGAGCAGCAGCGGCAGCGTGATGCGCTGGAACGTCCTGAACGGAGATGCGCCGTCGATCTGCGCGGCCTCGTAGACGCTCGGCGGCAGGGATTGCAGGCCGCCCAGCACGATCAGGGCGACGTAAGGCGTCCACTGCCAGCTGTCGATCAGCGCCACGGTCGGAATGACCAGGGCCGGCGAGGCCAGCCAGTCCGACGGCGGCAGGCCGAACGACTGCAGGATATAGTTCGCCGCCCCCAGCGAGGGATCGAGGATCACCAGCCACATCATGCCCGCCACCACCGGCGGCATCATGAAGGGAGAGATGAACAGCGAGCGCACAATTCCCGGCAGGCGCTTGGCGTGAAACAACACCAGCGCAAGCCAGACGCCGAAGACGAGTTGGAGCACCAGCGACAGCACATAGAGCGCGATCGTGACCCACAGCCCGTGCCAGAACTCGTAGTCGGAAATCAGCTTCGAATAATTGGCGAGGCCGGCAAAGGACTGCTTGCCGGTCGAGGAGAAATTCTGGAAGCCAAGCCAGATCGTATAGACGACCGGAAACGCGATCATCGCGACCGTGAAGATCACGGCCGGCGCCGAAAGTGTCGCCACTTCCAGCCGCTGCCGGTCCTGCGTGAGTGTCGCAGCCGTATCGGACATGTGTTCGTGTCCTCGATCGAGTTAGCTGCCGGCCGGCGCGCAAGCCAGCCGGCATCGGGCGGCTAGTTGAGCGCGATCAGCGCGTCCAGCGCCTTGTCGGCATCGGCGCAAGCCTGATCGACCGTCTTCTGCTTCAGGATCAGATCCTGCACCGCCTGCCCGATGAACTCGCGTGATTGCGGATTCGCGACAATGGGATAGCCGACCTCGGAGGAGCCCTTGGTGGCGAGCACGTCGAGCGCGGCCTGCCATTCCTTGCGGACCGGCTCTTCGTCGATCCATTTGCGATATTCGGGATCCTTGGCGACCGACGGACGCGGCGGGGCAATGCCCTGCAGCGCCATCTTCTTCTGCACCTCGGGGCTGGTCGCCCATTGCACGAAATACCAGGCCGCCTCCGGCTGCTTGCTGTGCGAGGACACCGCGATGCCCCAGCCGATCGTGGTCGGCACCTGGCCGGCCTCGCCCGCCGGGAATGGTAATAGGCCGGTGTCCTTCAGCCGGGCGCCGCCTTCCATCACCGTGCGCAGCTCATTGGAGGATTCGAACGCCATCGCGGCACGGCCGCTGCGGTAGAGTGCCGAAATCTGCTGGAAGCTGTAGTTGACGACGCCGGGCGGTCCGAAATCGCGCAGCAGCCGGCTATAGGTGTCGAGCGCTTCCTTGCCTTTGGCCGAGCAGAGGTTCGACTTGCCGCTTGCGATATAGCTGCCACCGATATTGTGCAACATGTTGCTGAAAGTGTAGGCGACCGCGGGCTTGAGGCCGCGCGAGACGAACGGCGTCACCGCGCTGTCGCAAGCCTTGATCTTTGCAGCCGCAGTTTCGACATCCTTGATCGTCTTCGGCGCATCGAGGCCGCACTTCTTGAAGATGTCGGTGCGGTAATAGAAGATCGGACCTTCGATGTTCATGGGCATGCTGGTCAGCTTGCCGCTGAAGGTCGCGGCCTTCAGCAAGGCCTGGCTGAGCCCGGCCGGGTCGTACTCTTTGGCCACCTCGTTCTTGGCCATGGCGGTGAGATCGGCGTACCAGCCGGCCGCGGCGAACTGCTCGCCCTCGCGCGAGGGCAGCGTCATGAACACGTCGACCTCGTCGCTGTTCGCGTTCATGACGGTGACCAGACGCTGGCGCATCTGCTGCTCTTGGTAGCCGTCGACCTTCAGGGTCATGCCGGTCAATTTCTCGAAGTCGGCCTTGTAGGTCAGCAGCGCCTGCGCGACCGGATTGTTGTTGGCGAGAAAGGTGACGGTCTTGCCCTTGAACTTCATCCAGTCGAAATCGGCCGCATGCGCCTGCGCGCAGGCGGCCGCAATCACGAAAACGGGCAACGCGACATGCGTCGCGAGCATCCTGGCCTTCATCGAACTCTCCTCCCGGCTGGCTGCCTTGAGTCGGCAGACAATTCTTGAACGCGTTTGAACGCGATCTGAAAACGGTTACAATCTAGACTTCGCATTGGCCGTGTCAAGCGATGGACAACCTGCGAAATCTGCGGCAAATTTACGATATCGCCGCTATCAAGCGGCTGCTTACCCAATGTAACGTTACATTCATGCGGCTGACCAACGCCAAGTCGATGAACAAGTCGATGAAACAGGGAATACGGGCCGTCGCGGCCCGGGCCGGCGTTTCAACCGCATCGGTGTCGCGCGCCCTCAACAATCCGGATGCGGTGAGCCCATCTCTGCGCGCGCGGATCGAGCAGGCCATCGAAGCGCTCGGCTACATTCCGCACGCGCCGGCGCGCATCCTCTCGTCGCGCCGCTCTCGCACCCTTGGCGCGATCGTGCCGACGATCGACAATACGATGTTCGCGCGCGGGATTGCTTCGCTCCAGCAGTATCTGTCGTCGGTCGGATACATGCTGTTCCTCACCACGAGCGGCTATGACCTCGATGTCGAACTGCAGCAGGCGCGCAACTTGATCAGCCGCGGCGTCGACGGCCTCGTGCTGCGCGGCGACTGCCACCACGAGGGACTGCGCAAGCTGCTGGCCGACAATGCAGTGCCCTTCATCAATGTCGGCATCTACCAGCCTGACCGGCCCTATCCTTGCGTCGGCACCGACAATGAGGCGGCCGCCCATCGTGCGGCCGCGCACGTCATCGAGCTCGGTCACCGGCGCATCGGGATCGTCTCGGCGCTCCAGCGCAACAACGACCGCGCCAGCGCGCGCGTCTCCGGCTTTCGCCGCGCGCTCGCCGAGAGCGGGCTCGAACTTCCACCGCAATGGCATGTCGAGGTGCCCTATACGCTCGATGACGCGCGCGAGGCTGCGCGTCATCTTCTCAATCTCAAGGACCGTCCGACCGCGGTGGTGTGCGGCAACGACGTCATCGCCTATGGCGTGTTGCTCGAGGCGGAGCGGGACGGCTTCTCCGTGCCGCGCGATCTGTCGGTGGTCGGCTTCGACGACCTCGACTGGAGCCGCCATTTGCGCCCGAGCCTCACGACGATCCACGTTCCGACCGGAGAAACCTGGCAGCGCGCCGGGGAATATCTGGTGCGCAGCCTTGCCGGCGAGCAGACCATCATGCATCGCGAGATCGACTTCTCGCTGGTGGTCCGTGAATCGACGGCTCCGCCTCCGAAATCCCTGAAGTGAGACCCTACGGATGAATTCGAATTTCTCCCTCGCGCCCGGCTTTCATGCCGTCGTGATCGGCGGCGCCGGCGACATTGGCGCGGCGATCAGTAACCAGTTTTGCGAGCTCGGCGCGACGGTGACCGCAACCGGCGCGAACGAGGCCGATCTCGCCCGCACCCTGCTCAAGCCGCGCACCGGGCTCACGCTCGCGACGCTCGATGTCACCGACGATACGGCCGTGAACTCCTTCGCGCGGCAGCAAACGCGCGTGGACGCGCTGGTCAACTGCGCCGGAATTCTCGCGCGCGACAAGGAATTCGAGATCGAGACCTTCATGAAGGTGCTCGACGTCAATCTCACCGGCACGTTCCGGACGTGCATGGCGTTCCACCCCCTGCTCGCGGGGCAGAAAGGTTCGATCGTCAACATCGCCTCGATGAACGCAATGCTGGCGCTGCCGCGGATTCCCGCCTATTGCGCCAGCAAGGGCGGCGTCGTGATGCTGACCAAGGCGCTGGCTCTGAAGTGGGCCGAGGAAGGCATCCGCGTCAATGCGGTGGCGCCCGGCTATATCGAAACCGCGATCAACGCCGCCGGCCGCACCGACCGCGCCCATTATCAGCGCATCGCCGACCGGACCGCGTTCAAGCGCTGGGGACGGCCCGAGGACATCGCCGGGGCAGTCGCCTTCCTGTGCATGCCGGCTTCGCAATATGCGACCGGCACCGTGGTCGCGGTGGACGGAGGATTCCTCGCGGGATGAACCCGCAACCAGCACCTGCTGCACCGCGAAACCATTTGCGCCGCAACATCCAAAATGAGACTGCCCGTCAAGCCGAACGAGGCGTCCACGCATGCGCCGCGTGCAACTTCGGCTAGCTTTCCCGTCAAATCCGCGAGCCTCGAGAGCCGCGGGCGTCGCGCCGGTTGGCGGCAAATCGACGACACAGGGGAGGAGCACAATGTCGAAATGCAGTGTGGGACTGCTCGCGCTGAGCAGCCTATTTCTTTCAGGCGCCGCGATCGCCCAGGAAAAGATCAAGGTCGGCGTGACCGCAACGCTCGAAGGCACCTATACGGTGCTCGGCGAGGACGGCATGCGCGGCCACCAGACGGCCCTCAACGTGCTCGGCAAAAAGGTCGGCGACAAGGAGCTCGAATTCATCGTCGCCTCGACCGACGCAACGCCGGACTCCGCCGTGCGCGCCGTGCGCAAGCTGATCGAGCAGGACAAGGTGCAGATCCTGCTCTCGCCGCTCTCCGGCGACGAAGGCATCGCCGTGAAGAACTTTGCCAAGACCCATCCCGAGCTAACCTTCATCAATGCGGCGTCCGGCGCGCAGGAGACCACCTATGTCGATCCTGCGCCGAACTTCTTCCGCTACAACATGGACGGCGCGCAATGGCAGGTCGGCCTCGGCAAATACGCCTATGAGGAAAAGAAGTATCGCAAGATCGCGACCGTCGGCGAGGACTATTCCTTCATCTACACCCAGGTGTTCGGGCTGGTGCTCGAATTCTGCGGCATGGGCGGACAGGTCACCAACCGGCAATGGGTGCCGCTGGGCACGAAGGATTTCGCCTCCGTCATCGCCGCCCTGCCCGACGACGTCGACGCCATCTATCTCGGGCTCGGCGGCGCCGACGCCGTCAACTTCCTCAACCAATATCAGCAGGCCGGCGGCAAGGCGCATCTGATGGGCGGTTCCATCATGATCGACCAGACCATCCTGTCGTCGAAGGGGAACGCCAAGAACGCGCTGATCGGCACCATTGCGGCGAGCGGTCAGGCTGACACCTGGGAGGATCCCGGCTGGCAGAAGTTCGTGAAGGCCTATCAGGACGCCTTCCCGCCCAACAAGCGCTTCCCGAGCCCGTCGCTGCTGGCCACCAACTACTATGATTCAACCATGGCGCTGATCCTCGCACTGCGTCAGGTCAACGGCGATCTCTCCAACAATCAGGCGAAGTTCAAGGAGGCGCTGGCGAAGATCGAGATCGACGCGCCGAACGGCAAGATCAAGCTCGATTCCAACCGCCAGGCGATCGGCACGAACTTCGTCACCGAGGTCGTCGATGACGGCAAGGGTGCGCTGTTCAGCAAGGTCGTGAAGGTGATCCCGAACGTGAACCAGACGCTCGGCTATGATCCGGCCGTGTTCGCGAAGATCGGATTGCCGAGCCGCACGGTGCCGGAATGTAAGAAGTACTGACGCATCACGTCTGCGCGGCGCAGGCGGAGAGCGACTTGCTGACGCGGTCGCTCTCCGCTCTTGCAATCTCGGCGGCGTTGTTGAACGCTGGCCGAAAAGACAAGAACATTCGGGAGGGGAAGGCATGAGCCGTGCGCTCGCCGTCTTCCACGGCCGGTTCGGCCGGGCGACGGTTTATCAGTTGAACCGCCCTTTCAATATCCACGCCCATCGCGAAGGTCATCTGATCTTCCATGTCGGCGGCATGCCCGCATGCATCGACGTCTCCAACGGGCATTATGATCTCACCGAATCCTCCGTCGTCGCCGTCAATCCATGGGAGCCGCACAACTTCCTACCGGCTGATCTCGACGGCGGCGCCATCTTCTTCGTGCTCTACGTCAATGCCGAATGGTTTGCGCCGGACGGCTCCGGCTCCGACCGCTTGCGTTTCGGCCGCACCCAGTTCAGGCGCACGCCTGCACTCGACAAGCACATCCGGAGGACCGCCGCGCTCGTGTGCGGCGCACCATCGCTCTCCAGTCTCGATTCCGAGCTGAGGAGGCTGATCGACATCTGCTACGACGAAAGCTGGCAGCAGGCGGAGATCGCGCGCGATCCGCGCACAAGCGGCTCCGTCACCGATTTCCGCGTGCGCAAATGCATCAAGATGATGTCGGAAAGCCCCGGCGCCGAAATCGAGCTAGATACGATCGCGCGCGAATCCGGCCTGTCGCGGCCGCACTTCTATCGGCTGTTCCGCGTCCAGACCGGCGTCACGCCGAACCTCTATCTCAACACGCTGATCATGGAACAGGCGCTGGAAGCGCTGGTGGCCAGCGAAACGCCGATCGCCGACATCGGCTTCGATCTCGGCTTCTCCTCCCAGAGCGGCTTCACCCGCTTCTTCGCCGCCAATGTGGGGATGGCCCCGACCGATTATCGTCGCGCAGCCAAGGTTTTGCGCGCCTGACCGCGGGCCACGAAAAGATACTCACGATCAAACGTCGCCCTCGCCGCCTGGCTAGGATGCGGGCAACGCGATCCGGTAGAGGATCGCGAGTCCAGGGAGGACGTTCGTCCATGGTAGGGCTCGCAGCCGGCAACGGCTTGCATGCCCCCTCGCTCCGTTTGCGGGGAGAGGGTCGGAGTGACCCCGCGTCTTCGGCGCGAACCCTCCCAGCATGCGGGAGAGCAATCGCAGATATCTTGGAACGGCCTGAGCAAGCGCCTCGTCGTTCGAGACGGCCGCTCCGCAGTCTCCTCAGGATGAGGCTAATCGGCATCGGCCCCGCTGAAACTGCTGCCGCATACGATGCCCTCATCCTGAGGAGCCCGCCAAAGCGGGCGTCTCGAAGGATGGGCTGCGGAGAATC
Source organism: Bradyrhizobium sp. USDA 4354 (assembly GCF_054060315.1). Classification (NCBI taxonomy): domain Bacteria; kingdom Pseudomonadati; phylum Pseudomonadota; class Alphaproteobacteria; order Hyphomicrobiales; family Nitrobacteraceae; genus Bradyrhizobium; species Bradyrhizobium sp. USDA 4354. The sequence continues at coordinate 6,408,322 of NZ_JBSSDC010000001.1, forward strand.
CACTTCCGACATGCGATTGCCCTGCCGCAAGCGAAACGAGGCGAGAGCATGAGCCGCTTCGTCGAACGCCATCCCGCCTGGGCGCTGATCGCAATCATTGCCATTGCCGTCGCGCTCTGGCTGATCTTCGCAGTCTGGCCGCCAGGGCTCGAAGAGGCGATCGGCCGCAAGCGTGTCTTCCTCAACGCGCTCTTCAACGGCATCACGCTCGGAGGCCTCTACTTCCTCGTGGCCAGCGGCTTCACCTTAATTTTCGGGCTGATGCGCAACGTCAACCTCGCACACGGCTCGCTCTATCTGTTCGGCGGCTATGTCGGCTACGCCATCAGCGCTGCGACCGGCTCGTGGATCCTCGGCTTCATCGTCGCCTTTATCCTGACCGCCCTGGTCGGCGTCCTGCTCCAGGTCATCGTGTTCCGCCGGATGGAGGGCCAGGATCTCAGGCAAACCATGGTGACGATCGGGTTGTCGATCGTGTTTGCCGATCTCATGCTCTGGGCCTGCGGTGGCGATTTCTACCAGATCCAGACCCCGGGCTGGCTGATCGGCCCCATAGAGCTGCCGCTGGTGACGGCGATCAAATCCTCGGGCGAGCCGGTCTATCTCAGATATCCGCTGGTCAGGCTCGTGATTTTCGTCGCTTCCGTGGTGATTGGCGTCGCGATGTGGCTCGCGCTCAACCGCACCCGCATCGGGATGATCATCCGCGCCGGCGTCGACGACCGCGATATCCTGGCCGCGACCGGCGTGCGCATCCAGCTCGTCTTCGTCGCCGTGTTCGCGTTCGGCGCGGGACTTGCCGGCATCGCCGGCGTGGTCGGCGGCACCTTCCAGTCATTGTCGCCCGGCGAAGACATCCGCTTCCTGCTGGCATCCCTCGTCGTCGTGATCGTCGGCGGCATGGGCTCGATCCCCGGCGCCGCGCTCGGAGCGCTGATCATCGGCCTCGCCGAACAGCTCGGCTCGGTCTACATCCCGACTTACGCCATCGTCGTGACCTTCCTGATCATGGTGCTTGTGCTGGCCATCCGGCCGCAAGGCCTGTTGGCGAGGCGCTGAGATGTCGCTCGCCCACGATGCCCGCGTCGCCCTACGCCCCGCTGCCGGGGCGCAGCGTCCCGTACGGACATGGCCCGAGGTCAACAATCCCGCGGCGTGGATCGTTGCGGCCATTCTCCTGATCATGCCGCTGATCGCGAGCAACTTCTTCCTGATCGAGATCTTCGCGACCACGCTGATCCTCGGCATCATGGCGTTGAGCCTGATGTTCCTCGCCGGCTATGGCGGCATGGTCAGCCTGATGCAGCTCACCATCGCCGGCTTCTCGGCCTACATGGTCGCCGTGTTCGGCGTCAGCGGCAACGCCAATATCAGCCTGGGCTGGCCGTGGTGGCTCGCGGTGCCGATGGCCTTGGCGCTGGCGACCGCCTTCGGCACGCTCGGCGGCGCGCTCGCGGTGCGCACCGAAGGCATCTACACCATCATGATCACGCTCGCGATTGGAGCCGCCTTCTATTATTTCACCAACCAGAACTGGGCGATCTTCAACGGCCATACCGGCATCAACACCGTGGCGACGCCGCACTTCTGGGGCGTGAACTGGCGCGCGGACATCCCATTCTACTATCTCGTGCTCGCGGTCGCCGCGCTCTGCTATTTCGCGGTCGAATATCTCTCGCGCGCGCCCTTCGGCCTTGCACTTCAGGGCGTACGCGACAATCCGCGGCGCATGGCGGCGCTCGGCTTCAACGTCAATGCACACCGCATCGCCGCCTATGCGTTCGCGTCGTTCGTGGCGGCGCTCGCCGGCGTGCTTCAGGTCTGGAACTACCGCCAGATCTCACCGGGCACGGTAAGTGTCGGCGCCTGCATCGATGTGCTGATCATCGCCGTCGTCGGCGGCATCACGCGCCCGATCGGCCCCTTCATTGGCGCGCTGATCTTCGTGCTGCTGCGCACCTTCGCGCTCGACTTCCTGGTCAGGCTCGGGCTCGACGGCAACCGCTTCCGCCTGCTGATCGGGCTCGGCTTTCTCGCCATCGTGTTCTGGTCCTCGGACGGCGTCATCGGCCTGTGGCAACGTTGGCGCCAGCGTCAGCTCCGCGACGCCGACCATTCCGGCGGAGGGCGCCGCCATGGATAGCGTCGCCCAGCGCCTCTCCGCCGTCGGAGCCGGCGCCGCGCTGGAGCTGCGCGGTGTGACGCGGCTGTTCGGCGCGCTGGCAGCGCTGACCGACGTCACCATCACGGTGCGTCCGGGCGAACGGCGCGCCGTGCTCGGCTCCAACGGCGCCGGCAAGACCACGCTGTTCAACTGCATCACCGGCGACTTCCCGCCCTCCTCCGGCACCATCCGCTTCTTCGGCGAGGACGTCACGCACTTCCCGCCATATGAACGTATCCGCCGCGGGCTGCGCCGGACCTACCAGATCTCGGCGCTATTCCCCGGCCTCACGGTGCAGGACAACGTCTATCTCGCCTGCCGTGGCGTCTCGCGCGGACGCTTCTCGTTCCTGCGTCCGGGACAGAACGATGCCCTGATGCACGCGGCGGACAATCTCGTGCAGGCCGTGCATCTGTCAGCCGTGAAGGACCAGCGCGTGGCCGAGCTCGCGCACGGTCAGCAGCGCCAGCTCGAAATCGCGCTCGCACTCGCCGGCGCGCCGCGCTTCGTCCTGTTCGACGAGCCGGCTGCGGGCCTGTCGCCGACGGAGCGGGCCGAGCTGATCGAGATCCTGACCTCGCTGCCCGCCCATATCGGCTACATCATCATCGAGCACGATATGGATGTCGCGCTACGCGTCGTCGAGAGCGTCACGATGATGCACAATGGTCGCGTCTTCAAGGAGGGCCTGCCGGAGGAGATTCAGTCCGACCCCGAGGTGCAGGAGCTCTATCTCGGAGGCGGCCATGAATGAAGCTCGCCGCACCAGCGCTGCGCTCGAGGTGCGTGGCCTCGACGTCTATTACGGCCACTCCCACGCCCTCCAAGGCGTGGATCTCACGCTGGAGAGCGGCGTTTTCTCGGTCGTCGGCCGCAACGGCATGGGCAAGACCACACTGTGCAAGGCGATCATGGGGCTGGTGGGCGTGAGCGGCGGATCGATCCGCGTGCGCAGCGAGGATGTCACACGGCGGCCGCCGGCCCAGATCGCCCGACTTGGCGTCGGCTATGTGCCGCAGGGACGCCGCCTGTGGCGCTCGCTCAGTGTCGATGAGCATTTGCGGCTCGCTGGCAGCATGCGCTCCGGCGCCTGGACCGTCGAGCGCATCTACGACACCTTCCCGCGCCTCGCCGAACGCAGGGATCACGGCGGCGGTCAGCTCTCCGGCGGCGAGCAGCAGATGCTGGCGATCTCGCGCGCGCTGCTCACCAATCCGCACCTGCTCATCATGGACGAGCCGACCGAAGGCCTTGCGCCCGTCATCGTCGCCCAGGTCGAGGAGATGCTGCTGCAGCTCGGCGAAGACGGCGACATGTCCGTGCTCGTGATCGAGCAGAACATCGGCGTCGCCACCGCGATCTCGCGCAATGTCGCGATCATGGTCAACGGCCGCATCAACCGCATCATCGACTCCGCGCGCCTTGCCGCGGACCGCGAGCTCCAGCAGCGCCTGCTCGGCGTCGGGCTTCACGCCGAGCTCGAGCCGGAAATCGACGTCGCCGCATCGGACGTCGAGCCCAAACCGGCGCCGGCGCCACGCCGCGACGGACCGGTTCGCATCTACATCTCCAACCCGACGCTCCCGACGCGATGGTCGCAACCGGTGCCGATTGCGCGCATCGAGGCTGCAGCGCGTACGCTCTCGACGCAAGTCGCGCGGCTCGACGAGACGGCGCGGCGCAAGCGCGAGCCGGTGGCGGCCCAGGCCTCGGGCCCGCCTGTCGTGCTCGTCGTCGGCACGCTCGACACCAAGGGCGTGGAGCTGCGCTACATCCGCGACATCATCGCGGAAAGCGGCCTGCGCACGCGGCTGGTCGACGTTTCCACGAGCGGCAAGCATTCGTCGTGCGACGTCTCTGCGCAGGAGATCGCCCTGAATCACGGCCGCGGCGGATCCGCCGTATTCGGCACCGACCGCGGCGCAGCCGTGACCGCGATGGCAGATGCCTTCGCCAACTGGCTGCGGCGCCAGGTTAATGTCGCCGGCGTGATCTCGGCCGGCGGCTCCGGTGCGGCCTCGCTGGTCGCCCCCGGCATGCGCACGCTGCCCGTCGGCTTGCCCAAGCTGATCATCTCCTCGGTCGCCTCCGGCGACGTCGGGCCCTATGTCGGTCCCGCCGACATCACGATGATGTATTCGGTCACCGACGTGCAGGGGCTGAACTCGATCTCGCGCGCGGTGCTGGCCAACGGGGCCAATGCGCTCGCCGGCATGGTCAAGGCGCGGCTCGCAGCGCGTGCCGCGACCGAGCGCACGGCCAGCGGGCCGCCTGCGGTCGGCATCACCATGTTCGGCGTCACCACGCCGGCCGTGCAGAAGATCGCCGCGGAGCTGCGCGACGATTTCGAATGCCTGGTCTTCCACGCCACCGGCGTCGGCGGTCGTTCGATGGAGAAGCTCGTCGAGTCCGGCCAGCTCGCCGGCGTGATCGACCTCACCACGACCGAGATCTGCGACCTGCTGATGGGCGGCGTGTTTCCGGCGACGGAAGACCGTTTCGGCGCCATCATCCGCAGCCGGCTGCCCTATGTCGGCACGGTCGGGGCGCTCGACATGGTCAATTTCGGCGCGCCCGAGACCATTCCCGAGCGCTACCGCGGCCGCAAATTCCACGTTCACAATCCGCAGGTGACCTTGATGCGGACGACGGCCGAAGAGAACGAGCGCATGGGCCGCTGGATCGGCGAGCGGCTCAACCAGATGGACGGCCCTGTGCGCTTCTTCCTGCCCGAGGGCGGCGTTTCCGCGCTCGATGCGCGGGGCCAGCCGTTCTGGGACCCGGAGGCCGACGCGGCGCTTTTCCGCACGCTGGAGCGCACCGTGCGGCAGACCGGCAACCGCCAGCTCATTCGCGTGCCAAAGAACATCAACGATCCCGACTTTGCCGCCGCCATCGTCAGTGCGTTCCGGACCCTGTTCGGTCGCATCGGCGCGCGGCGGAGACTAGCGAGGTGACCGATGGCCAGGTTTGAACGCGCAGCGCTGCTGAAAAGGTTTCGCGACATGGCGCGGCGCGGCGAGCCGATCGTCGGCGGCGGCGCCGGCACCGGGCTATCAGCCAAATGCGAGGAAGCCGGCGGCGTCGACCTCATCGTCATCTACAATTCCGGCCGCTATCGCATGGCCGGCCGCGGCTCGCTCGCGGGTCTGATGGCCTACGGCGATGCCAACGCGATCGTGGTCGACATGGCAAACGAAGTGCTGCCCGTGGTCACCCGGACGCCGGTGCTCGCGGGGGTCAACGGCACCGATCCGTTCCGCGACATGGACGTCTTTCTCGACCAATTGAAGGCGCTCGGGTTTGCCGGCGTCCAGAACTTTCCGACGGTCGGCCTGATCGACGGCACCTTCCGCGCCAATCTCGAAGAGACCGGCATGTCCTACGCGCTCGAGATCGACATGATCGCCAAAGCGCACGACAAGGACATGCTGACGACGCCCTACGTGTTCAGCGAGAAGGAGGCCGCCGCGATGGCGATTGCCGGCGCCGACATCATCGTCTGCCACATGGGCCTGACGACCGGCGGCACGATCGGTGCGCAGACGGCGCCGAAGCTCAAGGACTGCCCCGCGCAGATCGACACCTGGGCGACCGCCGCGCTCAGCGTCAATCCGGACATCCTGGTGCTGGCGCATGGCGGCCCGATCGCGGATCCCGCGGACGCCGATTTCATCATGAAGAGCACCCGCCATTGCCACGGCTTCTACGGCGCGTCCTCGATGGAGCGGCTTCCCGTGGAGCGGGCGCTGACGGAGCAGGTACGGCAATTCAAGGCGATCGGCGCGCGCTAACGCCTGAAGGGTTTGAGGGAGGGAAAGATGTCAGGGATGTTGGTCGGTGAATTGATCCTCTGGCTGATCGTCGCGATCATCGTGATCGTGGTTGGCGTCTACATTGTGAACTGGCTCTACCATCGCTCCTCCAAGGAGACCTCGTTCGTCCGGACCGGCTTCCTGGGCGAACGGGTGGTGATCAATGGCGGCGCTTTCGTGCTGCCGTTCATCCACGATTACACGCCTGTCAACATGAACGTGCTGCCGATGGGCATCGTCCGCTCCAGGCAGGATGCCGTGATCACCCGCGACCGCATGCGCGTCGACATCGAGGCCGACTTCTATGTCCGGGTGCAGCCGATCCGGGAGGCCGTCTCGATCGCCGCGGCCACGCTCGGCCGCCGCACCATGGAGCCAGAGCAGCTGCACGCCCTGCTGGCCGGCAAGTTCATCTCCGCGATCCGCTCGGTCGCCTCCGAAATGACCATGGAGGAGATGCACGAGCGGCGCGGCGACTATGTCGCGCGGGTCAAGACCAATGCAGCCGAGGCCCTCGCGCAGAACGGCCTCGAGCTGGAATCGGTCGCGATCACCGATCTCGACCAGACCGACCTCGAATTCTTCAACCCGTCGAACCGGTTCGACGCCGAAGGCCTGACCCGCCTGATGGAGGACATCGAGGCCAAGCGGAAGCTGCGCAACGACATCGAGCAGGATTCGATGATCAAGATCCGCTCCCGCAACCTCGAAGCCGAGCGGCAGGCGCTCGAGATCGAGCGCGAGAGCGAGACGGCGCGCCTCGAGCAGGAACGCGACATCGAGATGCGCCGTGCGCTTCAGCGCACCGAAGTCGCGCGCGAGCGGGCGCTGCGCGAGACCGAGGCCGAACAGGCGCAGATTTCCGCCCGCGAGGCCATCGAGCGGGCGCGCATTGCCAATGACCAGGCAATCGCCGAGGCCCGCATCGCCTCTGAGCGGGAGACCCGCCAGAAGGAGATCGAGCGGACCCGCACGATCGAGGAGAAGGAGCTGCTGGCACGCGAGGAGATCGAGAAGACCCGGATCGCCAACCAGCGCTCGATCGACACCACCCGCATCGCCTCCGAACGCGAAGTCCGCCAGCGCGAGATCGAGCGGATGCGCACGGTGGAGGAAGCCGAGATCGCCGCGCGCGAGGCCATCGAAAAGGCCCGCATCCAGCAGGACCGCGTCGTCACCGACGCCCGCATCGCCAACGAGGAAGAGACGCGCCGCCGCGAGATCGAGCGGACGCGCGCGGTCGACGAGGCCGAGATTGCGGCACGCGAGGCCACCGAAAAGGCCCGCATCGCTCAGACGTTGATCGTCAATGTCGAGCGCATCTCCTCCGACGAGCGCACCCGCGCACTGGAGATCCAGCAGGTGCGCACCATCCAGGAGGCCGAGATCGAGGCGCAGCGCGCGGTCGAGGCCGCCCGCATCGCCCGCGAGCGGACGCTGGCCGCAGAGCGCATCGCCGCCGAGCAGAATACCCGGCAGCTGGAGATCGAGCGCAACCAGGCGCTCGACGTCGCCGGCATCGCCGCGCGCGAGACCACGGAGGCGAGCCGCATCGCCCAGGAGGAGCGCGTGCGTTCGCTGGAGATCGCCCGCAACCGGGCCGTCGAAGAGGCCGACATCGCCTCCCGCGAGGCGATCGAGGCAGCCCGCATCGCCCAGGAAAAGGCGGTTGCGGCCGAGCGCATCCAGGCCGAACGCGACACCCGTGCGCTGGAGATCGAACGGACCGGCGTGCTGGAGGCGGCTGAGCTGAAGCGGCGCGACGCCATCGAGCGTCAGCGCATCACGGTCGATCTGGCGCTGGAGGCCGAGCGCATCAACTCCTCCAAGAAGCGTGAGGTGCTCAACATCGAGCAGAAGAAGGCGATAGAGATCGCCGACGAGGACCGGGTCATTGCCCTCTCGACCAAGCGCTCCGAACGGATCGATGCCGACCGCCAAGTCAAGCAGGCCGAGATCGTCGCCCGCAAGGAGGTCGAGACCACCGACGTCTCGCGTGAGCAGGCGCTCGAGGCGGCCCGGATCGAACGCCGCCGCGCGATCGAGCAACTCGAGGTCGCCCGAGTTCAGTCGCTCCAGGAGGCCGAAATCGCCGCGCGCGAGGAGGTCGAGCGTGCGCGTATCGCGTCCGATCGCGGCCTCGACGAAGCCCGCATCGGTCGCGAACGCGAGCTGCGCAAGCTCGAAGTCAATCGCGAGAAGGACGTCGAGACGGTACTGATGGAGAAGGCGATCGCGATCCACACGAAATCCCTGGAAGAGTCCGCAGCTAAGGCCTCTGCCGAGGAAGCCCGGATGCGTGCGACGGAAGCCACCGAACGCGTCATCACCGCACGAGAGAGCGAGATCGCCAAGCGGCGCAAGACTGTCGAGGTCCTGCTGGCGGAGAAACAGGCGGAAGAGACCCGCATCGCCGCCGAAGCCGAGCGTGTGCGCGCGGCAGTCGAGGCGGAGGCGCAGCGCATGCTCAACGAAGCCGAGAACGTGCTCACCGACCAGGCGCGCTACTCGCTGTTCCGTCGCAAGCTGCTCGACCGCATCGAGGGCATCGTGCGCGAGAGCGTCAAGCCGATGGAGAAAATCGAGGGCATCCGCATCCTCCAGGTCGATGGCCTCAACGGCAACGGCCACGGAAATGGCAATGGCGGCCGCAGCGCCACCGACGAGGTGATCGACTCCGCGCTGCGCTATCGCGTCCAGGCGCCGCTGATCGATTCCATCCTGTCCGACATCGGCGTCGAGGGCGGCAGTCTCGCCAAGATGCCCGGCCTGATCCGCGAGGCCCGCGACATGCAGGGCATCAAGGATGCCGCGCGCAAGAGCGGCGGCGGCGGTGGTGGCGGTGCCGACAAGCCGGCTGCCTCCCCGCCGTCGGCCGAGGGCGGGGAACCGCCGGCCGAACGCGGGCCGAGGAAGAAGAGCTGAGGTCTGAGCCATGGCCCGTGTCTACATCTCCACCGTCGTCAACGCCCGGAACGACCGGGTCTGGGCGCGGGTACGCGATTTCAACGGTCTGCCGAACTGGCATCCGGCCATCGCCGAAAGTCGGATCGAGGGCGGCGAGCCCTCGGACAAGATCGGGTGTGTGCGAGATTTTCGCCTGCGCAATGGCGATCGCATCCGCGAGAAGCTGCTCGGCCTCTCGGACTACGACATGTTCTGCACCTACTCGATCCTGGAATCCCCGATGGGTGTCGAGAATTACGTCGCGACGCTGCGGCTGACTCCCGTCACCGATGGCGACCAGACTTTTGTGGAATGGACCGCCGAGTTCGACTGCCCGCCGGAACGGGAGACCGAGCTCGTCAACAATATCGGCGGCGGCGTGTTCCAGGGCGGCTTCGACGCGCTGAAGCGCGTGTTCGGAGGCTAGCCGTGCCGCATATCGTCAAGAGCACGATCCTGAACGCACCGACCGATGCGGTGTGGGACGTGCTGCGCGATTTCAACGGGCACGACCGCTGGCACCCCGCGGTTGCGACCTCCGCGATCGAACGCGCGCAATCCGCCGACAAGATCGGCTGTATCAGGCGGTTCAAGCTCAAGGACGGCTCCGAGCTGCGCGAGCAGCTGCTGGCGCTGTCCGACCTCGAGCAGACCTTCAGCTATTGCCTGCTCGATACGCCGATCCCGATGTTCAACTACGTCGCCCATGTCCGTCTACTGCCGGTGACCGACGGCGACCGCACCTTCTGGCACTGGGAATCGCGCTTCACCACGAAGCCGGAGGACACCGACCGCATCACCCACATGGTCGCCGAAGACATCTATCAGGCCGGATTCGAAGCGATCCGCCGCCATCTGAAGGAGGCCGCTTAAGCCATGGCCGTGACGGTAAAGACCTTTGCGAATGCGAGCGAGGCGGCCGGAGCGCTGTCCTCGGACCGTAGCGCGCGCTATCTCGGCGGCGGCACGCTGGTGATGCGCGCGCTGAACGAAGGCGATGTCTCGATCTCGACGATCGTCCGCGCGCAAGACCAGGCGTTGGCCCGGATCGATGCGTCAGGCCCGCGCATCACGCTGGGCGCCGGTGTCACCTTCGCACGCGTTCTCGCCGAGCGCGACCTCGCCTTCCTGCATGCCCCTGCCCGCTCGATCGGCGGTCCCGCCGTGCGCAACATGGGCACCGTCGGCGGCAATCTGTTCGCGCCGAACCCTTACGGCGATTTTACCGTGGCGCTGCTGGCGCTCGATGCCACTATTGCGGTGCAAGGCGGCTTCGGCTCGCGCGATATTCCGATTGAGGAGTTTCTACAAGGGCGCGAGCGCCAGGCCGGGACGTTGGTGCTGTCGGTGTCCTGTACGCGGCCGGCTAGCAGCGAGGCGTTCCGTTATCGCAAGATCGCGCGCATCAAACCGAAGGGCGGCTCGGTGATCACGCTCGCCGCGCATCTGCCGGTCAGCGGCGGACGGATCGCCGGCGCACGGATTGCGCTGGGCTCGATGGCCCCGACCGCGATCCGCGCCCGCGCGGCCGAACGCGCTCTGGAAGGCCGCTCGTTGGATGCCGCGACCATCGCGACCGCCGCATCGGCGGCAACGGAAGGAACATCGCCGTCCGACAACGCGCTCGGCAGTGCCTGGTATCGCCGCGAGATCGTCGGCGTGCATTTGCGGCGCCTGCTGTCAGGACAGGAATAGCTCGCCATGACAAAAATACCCCTGCAATTTCGCCACAACGGCCGCGACGTCGCGATCTTCGTCGACGGCGGAACCAATCTGCTCGTCGCCTTGCGGGAGCTCATCGGCGACATGACGCCGAAATTCGGCTGCGGCCAGGGTGGCTGCGGCACGTGCAGCGTCCTAATCGATGGTGAGCTTCACCTCTCCTGCCTGACGCTCGCCGAGACCGTCGCGGGCCGCTCGGTCGAGACACTCGACGGCATGAAGCAAGGCCCGAACCTGCATCCGCTCCAGCGCGCCTTCGCCGACAACTTTGCCGCCCAGTGCGGCTATTGCACGCCAGGCATGCTGATGGCCGCCAAGGCGCTGCTCGACCGCAATCCCGCACCGAGCCGGACCGACGTGATCGAGGCGATCTCCGGCAACATCTGCCGCTGCACCGGCTACGAGCCGATCATCAATGCCATCCTCGCCGCCGCGGGCGGCCGGGCCAGCGCCTGAGGTCAGACCATGCTGGAACTTCGCAAGGACATCTTCGCCGACGAACGTGACGATAACCTGAAGGAAATCGGCAAGGGCACGCAGCGCCAGGACATGCTCGGCCACATCACGGGCACGTCCAGCTATTTCAATGACCACAAGCTGCAGGGCATGCTGCACCTGAAGGTCGTTCGTTCGACCCAGGCCCATGCAAGGCTGCGCCGCATCGATACCACCGAGGCCGAGCGTTCGGCCGGCGTGCGCCGGATCATTCGCGGCGCGGACGTGCCACGCAACCTCAACACGCTGCTCAGCCTGATCAACTTCGGCAAGGACGACGAGCCGTCGCTGGCCGTCGACAAGGTTCGCTACAAGGGCGAGCCGATCCTCGCCATCGTCGCCGACAGCGAACGCGAGGCGTTCGAGGCGATCGCGAAAGTCAGGGTCGACTACGAGCCGCTGCCGACCGTGTTCGACGTCGAGGATGCGCTGAAGCCGGGTGCGCCGGTGGTCAACGAGACCTATCCGAAGAACGCCTTCATCTATCACGACGTCTACGATCACCAGCGCTTGCGGTTTGGCGATGCCGATGCCGCGCTCGCGAGTGCCGACCACGTGCTCGAGCAGCGCTACCAGATGTCACCGATCGAGCACGCGCCGACCGAGACCAACGGCGCGATCGCAGCCCCCGACACCAACGGCCGTTATGTCGTCTACACCTCGACCCAGGCGCTGTTCTTCTCGGTCGACACTTGCGCCAAGATCCTGGACGTGCCCTCCAACACCTTCCACTTCATCGGCGGGACGGTGGGCGGCGGGTTTGGCGGGAAGGTTGACACCTTGACCGAGCCGCTCGCGATCCTCGGCGCCATGCTGACCGGGCGTCCCGTGCGCTATGTGTTCGGCCGCGAGGAGGAGATGCAATACGGCCCGCCGCGCGGCGCCGAGCGCATCTACATCAAGGACGGCGTGATGCGCGACGGCCGCATCATGGCGCGCAAGATCCGCGCCTATTTCGACAGCGGCGCCTATACGCGGCTGTCGAGCTACGCCGCGGTGAAATGCGCCGCGCACCTGCCGGGGCCTTACACCATCCCGAACGTCTATGGCGACGTCTATTGCGTCTTCACCAACCGCACGCCGGCGACCGCCATGCGCGGCTTCGGCGTCACCGCGATGGACTTTGCCATCGAATGCCAGATGGACAAGCTCGCGGGCCTGGTCGGCATGGACCCGATGGAGTTCCGGATCCTGAACGCCTATCGCGATGGCGACATGAAGGCGCACCGGCGCGAGGCCAAGAACACCGCGCTGATCGAGTGCGTGCAGGTTGCAGCCGAGAAGGCCAAATGGCCGATCCGCGACGAGTTCAGGCGCGCCTCCTCGCGCAAGGACGGCGGCGGCAGCCGCGCCGTGATCCCGCCGACACCGACAGACTCGCGCGCAAGGCCGACGGCTCCGGCACAGCAGCGCACGAGCTATGATCGGCTCCCGCCCACCGTCACCCGTGAACCACCGCGGGAGCCGCCCCCGCCGTCGCCGCCGCCTGCTACGCCCCGTCCACCCGCGCCATCCCACGGTGCCACTCGATTCTCATCCGTGTTCGGGACAAGGAGGCGCTGAGATGACCAGGCATCGCGGACGCGGCATGGCGTCGATCAATTATCCCATCGGCATGAATCTCGGCGGCGATCCGAGCCAGGCGCTGGTGCATTCCAACCCCAGCGGCAAGTTCACCGTAGCGTTGTCGTCGATCGATCTCGGCCAGGGCATGAAGTCGGTGACGCGGCAGATCTGCGCGGAGACGCTGGGCGTGCCGGTCGAGGACGTCTATGTCGACACGGCGGATTCCGACACCGGCCCGCACTGCATGGGCTCGTTCGCCTCTCGCGGCACCCATCGCGTCGGCAACGCCGTGATGGCCGCTGCTCGCGAGGCGCGCGGCGTGATGATGGAGGCCGCCGCCGAGGAGCTCGAGGTCAACGCCGCCGATCTCGAAACCGACGGCCGCGGCAACATCCACGTCAAGGGCGCGCCGCATCGCTCGATCTCGACCAAGGACGTCGCAGTCGCCGCGCAGTTCAAGCAGGGCAAGACCATCTCCGGCCGCGGCATCTTCCTCGTGCCGCTGTCGGACGTCGACCCCGAAACCGGCGAGATGTCGCCGGCGACCTGCTACGCCCATGCCTGCCTCGTCGCCGAGGTCGAGGTCGACGACGAGACCGGCGAGGTCACGATGGTCCGGATGGATTCCGCCTATGAGCTCGGCCGCGCGCTCAACCCGCGCCTGGTCGAGCAGCAGCTCGTCGGCGGCGCCTGGATGGGCGTCAGCCACGCGCTCTACGAGACCCCCGAGCCGTACTACCCAGATCCGGCCCACGGGCCTCGCGATTTCGTCGAATATCTGATGCCCGGTCCCGGCGACATCTGTCCGCATGACATCGCGGTGCTGGAACGCCCTGCTCCCGATGGTCCCTTTGGCGCCAAGGGTCCCGGCGAGATGTGCGCCAATCCGGTGCTGCCGGCCGTCGCAAATGCGATCTTCAACGCGGTCGGCGTGCGCATCGACGAGCTGCCGATCACGCCCGAAAAGGTGCTGCGGGCGATCAAGGCCCAGGGCGGCGCGCGGCCGCAGGCACGGCGCTGAGGGAAATGCCGTGGCTGTTCGCAGCAACATCGTCGGCATCGACAGCCCCGAAGCGCTGGAGAAGGCGCTGCGGGCAGCCTATTACCTCGCCGACGAAGGGCTTGCGACTGCCGCCTATCTCGGGCTCGCACTCGGCAAGCCGCTGCTGCTCGAGGGTGCGCCCGGCGTCGGCAAGACGGAAGCGGCGAAGGCCATCGCTGCCGTGCTCGGCCGGCAATTGATCCGTCTGCAATGCTATGAGGGCATCGACGCATCTGCCGCGCTCTATGAGTGGAACTATCCGCGCCAGATGCTCGCGATCCGCCAGGCCGGCGACGACAGCATCGACATCTACGGCGAGACCTTCCTGATCGAGCGGCCGATGCTGGCGGCGCTACGCGCCCCCGATTCCACCGTGCTGCTGATCGACGAGATCGACCGCGCCGACCAGGAGTTCGAGGCGTTCCTGCTCGAATTCCTCTCAGACTTCCAGATCTCCATCCCCGAGCGCGGCACGGTTCGCGCGGCTGAACGCCCCGTGGTCGTGCTGACGTCGAACCGGACACGCGACTTGCACGAAGCGTTGCGCCGCCGCTGCGTCTATCACTGGATCGACTATCCCAGCGCCGAGCGGGAGGCGCGGATCATCATGATGCGCGCATCCAGCGTCGCAGAAGCCACGGCCCGCGCCGTCGTCGCGGCCGTCGAGAAATTGCGGCGCGAGCCGTTGAGCAAGGCGCCCGGCATCGCCGAGGCCGTCGACTGGGCCGAGGCCGCGACGCTCCTCAACAAGGGCGGCGCGCGCTGGCCGGACGCCTTCAAGCGCTCGATCGGCGTAGCCTTGAAGGACGAAGAGGACCTGCACTTCATCGCGCCGCGGCTCGATGCCATGCTCGCGGAGGCGACCGCATGAGCACCGAGCTGCAGCTCCCGCGCGCTGCCCGCATCTTCATTTCCTTCGTCGCGCTGCTGCGCGCCAACGGCTTCGCCGTCGCGCCGGAGCAGACCACCGCATTCCTCACCGCGATCGCACTGCTGGGCCCGCGCGACCTCGGCGATATCAGGCAGTCTGCGCTCGCCACCCTCGCTCCGCCGCCCGAGCGCCGCACCACTTTCGACCGGCTGTTCGACCTTCATTTCCGCGGCAGCGAGGCGATCGAGCATGCCGAAGGCAGCGAGGACGAGGAGACCGTCCGTCTGCAGGAGGACGGTCGCGGTGACGAGGAGCCCCTGCTCTCCGACGACGCCAACGAGTCCGGCCTCACCGCAACGCGCACCGAGGCGCTGGTCGAGCGCCACTTCGCGCAGCTCTCCACGACCGATGCGCTCCGCCGCCTGATGCGCGAGGCCCCGCGGCGTCTGCCGCGACGGCGCGGGCACCGCCGCATGCGGGCGCGTCGCGGCCCCTTCGCCGATCTCCGCCGCACCTTGCGCGACAGCATCCGCAGCGACGGCGAGATCTTGCGACTCGGTCACCTCAAGCGGCGGCAGCGCCCGCGCAAGATCCTGCTGCTGATCGACGTCTCCGGCTCGATGAAAAGCCGCACCGAGGAGAACATGAAGCTCGCGCATGCGCTGACGCAGGCTGCGCCTAATGTCGAGGTCTTCACCTTCGGCACTCGGCTCACCCGCGTCACCCGCGCGCTGCGGCTGAAGCGCCGCGAGCAGGCGTTGAATGCCGCGGCGCATCTGGTCAGCGACTGGGACGGCGGCACCCGGATCGGCGACGCGCTGCAAGCCTTCCTCGCGGTGCCTCGGTTCGGCGGATACGCTCGTGGCGCCGCCGTGGTCATTGTTTCGGACGGACTCGAGCGCGGTGACCCCGACGCCCTTCGCGACGCCGTCGCGAAATTGTCGCGGCGGGCCTGGCGCCTGAGCTGGCTGACGCCGCTCGCGACAGGTTCCGCGTTCCGCCCGCAGACCGAAGCACTCGTCGCGATCGAGCGCTTCGTCGATGATCTCGTGGACGGCGGATCGAGCGCCTCGATCGTCGCCCATGTCCTGGCACTGGGAAGGAGAGCTGCGTGAACGATATTGTCGACGGCCATCACCACATCTGGCGGCAGGCCGACCTGCCCTGGCTGACCGGTCCCATGCAGCCCCGCATCTTCGGACCGTACGAGCCGATCCGGCGCGATTACCCGATCCAGGAATATCTCGACGATCTCAAGGACAGCGGCGTCACCCGTTCCGTCTATGTGCAGACCAACTGGGCGCCCGAGCAGTTCGAGGAGGAGGCAGCCTGGGTACAGCGCACCTCCGACGAACACGGCTGGCCGCACGCCATCGTCGCCTACGCCAATTTCGCGGCCGACGACGTCCGCCCGCAGCTCGACCGCCTCAAGCGCTATTCGCTGCTGCGCGGTGTACGTATGCAGCTGCATTGGCACGAGAACCCGCTCTATCGTTTCGCGGCGCGTCCGGATCTCTGCGCTGATCCAGTGATCCGTCGCAACGTCGCGCGTCTGGCCGATTACGGCTGGAGCTTCGACCTGCAGGTCTTCACACCGCAGATGCCGGATGCGGCGCAGCTCGCCGAGTCCTGTCCCGACGTGACGTTCATTCTCCAGCATGCCGGCATGCCCGAGGATCTCTCGCCGGCGGGACGCACGGCCTGGCGGGCCGGGATGGCCCGGCTCGCGACTTGTCCGAACGTGGTCTCAAAACTGTCCGGGCTCGGCACCTTCATCCATCGCAACGATCCCGTGCACATCGCCGCTGTGCTCACCGACACGGTTGCGATCTTCGGCGCCGAACGTTGCCTGTTCGGCTCCAATTTCCCGATCGAGAAATTGTGGACCAGTTATCGCGAGCTCGTCGGAGCCTTTCGCGCAGCCGCCGCCCCGTTCAGTGCGGAGCAGCAGGACGCGATCTTCAGGACGACGGCGACGCGCGTCTATCGGCTTTGACAGACAAGAAACAAGACAGGAGGGAACCGAATGGCGCTCGAGATCAAGATCCTGGACTACGGCGATATCGAGCTGGAATCGAGCTTCCTGGTGCTCGGCCGCGACTGCGGCCGCACCCGCCGCGTCCTCACCCTCGGCTTCCTGATCCTCGGCGGCCCCTATCCGGTCGTGGTCGACACCGGCTACCGCTCCAACCAGATCATGGAGACGCTGGGCATGCGGGGGCTCCAGTACCATGAGAACATGATCGAGAACCAGCTCGCGCGTCACGGCGTCCGCATGGGCGACGTCCGCTTCGTCTGCCACACCCATCTGCACATCGACCATGCCGGCAAGGACGATCTGTTCCCAATGAACACGACCGTCGTTCTCAACCGCCGGGAGCTCGAATATTCCGTCTCAGGGCTGATGCATCCGCAATATCCCGCACCTGACATCAAGCACCTGATCGACCGCCTGCACACCAAGAGCGCGCTCCGCTTCCTCGACTTGGAGATCACCGGCCCGATCGAGCTGATGCCCGGAGTCTATTGCGACGCCGCCAACGCCCATACCGAGGGCTCGATGAACATCATCGTCCACACGGCCGATGGCATCGCGACCATCTGCGGCGACGTGATCTACGATTTCAACGACCAGATCGTCACGCCTTTCCATGAAATCCACGATTGGGAGCCGCGCACCACCGGCAACCATGGCACCAGCAAGCGCGCGGAAAAGGCGGCGATCAAGAAGCTGCTCAGCAATTCCCGCTACCTGCTCCCCGTCCACGACCGCCCCGCCAAGATCGAAGGCGGCAATGTCGTCGGCCGGCTGCACGATCAGGTCCCCGGACCGATCGTGCAATCCTTGCCCACGCGTAACTGGTTCCCGGCCTGATGTTGTCGAGGATCGACCGATGACGCACGTCACCCTGCGAAGCGAATTCGAGACCCTGATTGACCCCTATGCGCCGGTCGCACAGATCGGCACCGGCTTTGACTTCACGGAAGGACCGATCTGGCATCCGGTCGATCATTACCTGCTGTTCTCGGACATGCCCGGCGACGTACGCCGGCGCTGGGATGCGCGGCGCGGCGTCGTCGAGGTCAAACGCCCCGCGAACAAATGCAACGGCATGACCTACGACGCCGAGCTCAACCTGATCGTCTGCGAGCACACGACCTCGTCGCTGGTCCGCGAACGGCCGGACGGACGGCGCGAGGTGCTGGCCTCGCATTTCGGCGGTCAGGAGCTCAACAGTCCGAATGACGTCTGCGTGCAATCCTCCGGCGCGATCTATTTCTCGGACCCCTGGTATGGCCGCATGCCGGTCTACGGCGTCGAGCGACCGCGCCAGCTCGGCTTCCAGGGTGTCTATCGCGTCGTGCCCGGCGGCGAACCGAAGCTCATGGTCGAACGAAACCTGTTCGACCAGCCGAATGGACTGTGCTTCTCGCCGGACGAGAAGCTGCTCTATGTCAATGACACCGTGCAAGCCCTGATCCGCGTATTCGACGTCAACAGCGATGGCTCGCTGTCGAACGCGCGGGTGTTTGCGAGTGGCATCAAGTCCGAGCTCGAACCCGGCCTGCCCGATGGCATGAAGTGCGATCAGCACGGCAATATCTGGGTCACCGCACCCGGCGGCGTCTGGGTCTATTCGCCGCGCGGCGAACTGCTCGGCAAGGTCCGCGGGCCGGAGCTGGTCGCCAACCTCGCCTGGGGCGGGCCGGATTTCCGCACGCTCTATCTCACCTCGACGCATTCGGTGTATGCGATCCCGACCCGGGTCGGCCCGCGGCATGAGCCCTATATGAGCGGCCGGCAAAGCGGCGGCGGAACGGGCCCGAGCTCATCGCCATCCTCGCCTATTCTGACCGAGGGCGAGATGCGGCTCGATCCGCAACGCTGCGCCATGATCATCCAGGATCTCCAGAACGACGTCATCATGGACGGCGGCGCTTTCGCCGAGTCAGGCGCGCCGGGTCACGCCAAGCAACAGCGTGTCGTGGAGAATGTGCGCCGTCTGGCAGAGGCCGCACGCGCCCGCGGCGTCGCCATCATCCATGTCTGGTTCGTCGTCGAACCCGGTGCACCCGGTGTTACGCTCAACGCTCCTCTGTTCGAGGGTCTCGTCGACAGCAAGGCGATGGTGCGCGGAAGCTGGGGCGCATCGCCTGTCTCCGGCCTCGAGCCGCGGCCCGGCGATTTCGTCGTGGAGAAGATGCGGATGAGCGCCTGGGAAGGCACGCGGCTGGAGACGATCCTCAAGGCCACCGGCCGCGACATGATCATCAATACCGGCGCGTGGACCAACATGTCGGTCGAACACACGGCGCGGACCGGCGCCGACAAGGGCTATTTCATGATTGTGCCCGAGGATTGCTGCTCGACCATGAATGCCGACTGGCACAACGCCTCGATCAATTTTGCCATGCAGAACGTCGCGGTCGTGACCAGGGCCGATAGCGTCATCAGAGCGCTAGGATGAGCTGTGGCAAAGCTCCTGCACCTGTCCTGCTCGCCACGCGCCGAGTCCGAATCGACTGCCGGCGCGCGCATCTTTCTCGACGGATTCCGCCAGGCTCGTCCGGATTGGGACGTCGATGTCGTGGACATCTGGCGCGAGCGGATGCCGGAATTCACGGGCCCCATCGTCGAGGCCAAATATGCGCGCATGAAGGCTGAAGCCTTCACCGAGGTGCAACGCGACAGCTTTGCCGAGGCGGAGCGACTGGCGCTGCGCTTTTCGCTCGCCGACCGCGTGCTGATTTCGACCCCGATGTGGAACTTTGGCCTTCCCTACAAGCTCAAGCAGTGGTTCGACATCATCGTCCAGCCGGGGCTCACCTTCCGGTTCGATCCGTCCCAGGGATATTTCCCGCTGCTGCAGGATCGGCCGACGCTGGTCATCATCGCCAGCGGCAGCGATTTTGCCACCGGAATGAACCGCGGCCGCATCGATATGGCGACGCCTTATTTAAGGGAAATCCTGCGCTTCATCGGAATCAGCAATGTCCGTTTCGTGCTGATCGGTCCAACCACCGGACCGCAGCAGCCGATCGATGCAGCCCGTGAACGGGCCCATCAACGCCTCGCCGCCATCGCCGCGACCTTCTGACGCGCGATGGCGGCGTGTCGAGCTGGATCAGATCAGGCTCGACTTGCCCCGGCTCAGCACCTGGCCCGCGCCTTTGGTGCCGACGATCCGACCCTGGCTGCAGACCACCTGTCCCCTGGCGATCGTCGTCACCGGCCATCCCGTGACCTCGAAACCCTCCCAGGGCGTATAGTCCGAGCCGTGATGCAGATCGGCCTGCCGGATGGGCTTCTTCAACTTGGGATCCCAGAGAACGATGTCGGCATCGAAGCCGACGCCGATCGAGCCCTTGCGCGGATAGAGACCGTAAATCCTCGCGTGATTGGTCGCCGTCAGTTCGACGAACTTCTGCAGGGTGATGCGGCCCTTCGAGACGCCTTCGGAGAACAGGATCGGCAGCCGGGTCTCGACGCCGGGGATGCCGTTCGGCACCCAGCGGAACGAGGTGCGGGAATTCGGCGTCAGCTTGCCCTTGGGATCGTCGTAGCGGAACGGGCAGTGATCGGACGAGAAGGTCTGGAACACGCCTGACGTGATGCCTTCCCAGATCGCCTCCTGGCTCTCGACATCGCGTGGCGGCGGCGAGCAGACATATTTCGCGCCCGTGATGTCCATGTTGAGGCCCTTCATGTCGTCGGCCGTCAGCGTGATGTATTGCGGGCAGGTCTCGGCATGAACGGGCAGGCCGCGCTGCTGGGCCCAGCGCACCTGCTCCATCGCCTCGCGCCCGGAGACGTGCACGATCATGATGGGAACGCCGATCACCTCGGCATGGCTGATGGCACGGTGCGTCGCCTCGCGCTCGACCGCCTGGGGCCGCGACACCCCGTGAAAATAGGGTGCGATGTGGCCCTCGCGCTCCAGCTTGCTGGTGAGGAAGCGGATGGCGTCATAGCCCTCGCAATGGACCATCACCAGCGCCTCCTCGCGGCGCGCGACCTCGAACACTTCGAGCAACTGCTTGTCGCTGAGCACGAGGTCGTCATAGGTCATGAACACCTTGAAGGAGGTGTAGCCGTCCTTGACCAGGGCCGGCAGCTCCTGCCCGAGCACGACCGCAGTCGGGTCGGAGATGATGAGGTGGAACGCGGTGTCGATATAGCATTCGCCTTCGGCGAGCTTGCGGTAGCTCTCGACGCAGGTCCGCAGCGACGTCCCCTTCTCCTGCAGCGCGAAGGGCAGCACCATGGTGTTGCCGCCGGCCGCCGCCGCGCGCGTCGCCGAGGCGAAGTCGTCGGCCATGACCACGTCGGGGCCCGAGGCTTGCGAGATGTGGACATGGCTGTCGATGCCGCCCGGCAGCGCCAGCAGGCCCGTCGCATCGATCTCGCGCGCCGCGCTCTCGAGATGATCGGCAATGCTCACGATGCGGCCGTCGCGAATACCGATATCGGCGCGGAACTCATCGCTGGCCGTCACGATTGTGCCGCCGCGAATGGCGAGATCGAGCTGCGTCACTGATGTCTCCGTCACTTGATGACCGCTGATGTCTGGAAGATCCGGCCCCATTGCGCAAGGGCCGTAACGTCGCCGCCGGCGAGGCCGAGGGATCGCCACAGCGTCACCGCGACCGAATCGAGCACGGCGATATTCAGCTCCCGCTCCAGCATGGCCGCGAGCGCCGCACCATCGAGATTGGTGCAGAGGATCACGACGGCGTCCGCCTGCTCCGCTGCCACGGCGCGGATCATGTCCGCAATCGTCGAGGGCTCGACCTCGCCGAAGGAAAAGTTGTCGCGCAAACCGAGGTGCCGCTCTGCGTGAGGGGCAACACCCTCCTCGGCCCAGACGTCGGCGATGCGCCGCTGTACATTGTCCGTATAGGGCGAGACCAGGCCGACGCGCTTGGCGCCGAGCGCGCGGGCTGCATCGATGCAGGCGAGCGTCGACGTCGTCGCAGGCACGCCCGTGCGCGCCGTGATAGCCTCGCACAGGCTCCTGTCGCGGCCGATCCCGAGCCAGCTTGCGGACGTGCCATTCCAGGCGATCGCGTCAACCTTGGCATCCGCCAGCAGGTCCGCGGCCGGTAGCATCACGGATGCGTCGAACTGGCTGAGCGCGGCAGCGTCGAGCGCAATCTCGGTAACGCGGAAGCGCGAGAAATGCGCGGTGATGCCGGGGGCGCCCGCCAGCATAGCGCTCGTGATGGGTTCGAGCACCGAGTTGGAGGACGGCGTGATCATGCCGAGACGCTTGCGCATGGCCTTAACCTTACGACGCCTGCGCAAGCCGCGTCGACTCCTCCCGGATCAAAGCCAGGATGTGGCGCTTGGCGTCGTTGAACTCCGGGCTGGTGATGTCGCGCGGGCGCGGCAAGTCGAAATTGACGGCCTCGCGGATCCGTCCCGGCCGCCTTGTCATCACCACGATCTTGTTGCCGAGCACCAGCGCCTCGTCGACGCTGTGGGTGACGAACACGATGGTGCAGCGGCGCTTCTGCCAGATCGCGACCAGCTCCTCCTGCATTTCAAGCTTGGTCTGGGCGTCCAGCGCCGCGAACGGCTCATCCATCAGAATGACGCTCGGGTTCATCAGCAGCGCGCGGGCGATGCCGACGCGCTGGTTCATGCCGCCGGACATTTCGGAGGGATGGTGGTGCTCGAAACCGCGCAGGCCGACGAGATCGATGAACTCCATGGCGCGGTGGTGGCGCTCAGCCTTTGCGACGCCCTTGAGCTTGAGATGGAAGGCGATGTTGTCGATCGCCGTCAGCCACGGCATCAGCGTCGGCTGCTGGAAAACCACGCCGCGGTCCGAACCGGGCCGCTCCACCTGCTTGCCGTCGACCAGCGTCCGGCCGGAGGTCGCCTGCTCGAAGCCGGCGATGATGTTCAGGAGTGTCGACTTGCCGCAGCCGGAGGGCCCGAGCAGGCAGATGAAGTCGTTGGCCTCGATGTCGAGATTGATGTTGTCCAACGTCAAGAGGTCGCGGCCGCGACGCTTGTCCGAAAACACCTTGACGATGTTGCGAAGCTCGATTGCCGCCATCAGCTCGCCCTGCCCTGCACGGTGGTTGTCTGCTGCCAGCGCAGCGCGCGCGCCATGATCGCCTTGAGGCCGAGGTCGGAGAGATAACCGAGCAGCCCGATCGAGATCATCGCCGCCAGCACGATGTCGTAGCGCAGGAAGTAATAGGAATCCCACAATACATAGCCGAGGCCGCTCTTCACCGCGACCATCTCGGCCGTGACCGTCAGCATCCAGGCCGAGCCGACCGCAATGCGCAAGCCGGCAAAGATCGACGGCAGCGCTGCCGGCAGCACGATGTCGGTCAGCATTTGCCGGCCATTTGCGCCCATCATCGCGCCGGCGCGCACGAGATTGTGGTCCACGGTCTTGACGCCATGGATGCTGTTCATCAGCACGGGAAAGAAGGCGCCGAGGAAGACGAGGAAGATCGCCGGCTTGTCGGCGATGCCGAACCAGATGATCGCGAGCGGAATCCAGGACACCGGCGGGATCGGACGCAGCATCTGCAACGTCGGCTCCAGCGTCTTCTCGAACAGGCGCGACCAGCCGATGGCGACACCGGCGAGGATGCCGAGCAGACTTGCCAGCGCAAACCCACCAAACACGCGAAGCGCGCTGGCGAGCGCATCGCGCAGCCAGTGCCCGGAATAGGTCTGCGTAGTCTCGTCGAAGCCGAACACCCAGTCGCCGAGCGCATGCAGCACCGCACTCGGCGCCGGCAGCAGCGCGGGCGGAAGCATTCCGCTGCGGGCAAAGGCCTCCCAGCCCGCGATCAGCAGCGCAGGCACGACGAGGCGTTCGAACCCCTGGAATGCCCGCGTCAGCCGAAACGCCGGCCTTGCGGGCGAGAGGTCAGTAACCGAGGTCATTCTTGGCCTTTCCGGTGGCCCGCTCCAGGAACGAATAGTCCATGTTCTTCTCCGCGTCCGCGGAGACATCCTTCGAGATATATTTGAGGTCGCGCATCATCGCGGCGATCGCCAGCGTCTGCGACCGATGGATCGCAGGATCCGGCGAGGCATTCTTCAGCGCCTCGGTCGCCACATTCTTGTCGAGGCCGGTGAGCTTGTTGATGACGTCGACCCACGGCGCCTTGTCGGCGATCAGCTTGTTGTCGAGCTCGACCACCGCGCCGACGACGCCCTGGACGCCGGCCCGCTGGCTCGCGATCACGTCGGAACGGGTGACGATCAGATTCGTGAGATTTCCGGCAGCCTGCTCATACGGCAGCACAAAATGCTTGCCGGCGCCGGCGAGCCGGATCTGCGAGGCGAACGGCTCGACTGAGCAGATCATGTCGACCTCGCCGCGCTGGAGCGCTGCGAGATGGTCGGACGGATTGGG
Organism: Bradyrhizobium sp. USDA 4354; assembly: GCF_054060315.1. Classification (NCBI taxonomy): domain Bacteria; kingdom Pseudomonadati; phylum Pseudomonadota; class Alphaproteobacteria; order Hyphomicrobiales; family Nitrobacteraceae; genus Bradyrhizobium; species Bradyrhizobium sp. USDA 4354. The sequence continues at coordinate 6,432,335 of NZ_JBSSDC010000001.1, forward strand.
AATGTTGATGAACTGGATGTCCTTGTTGGGATCGACGCCCTGCTTGAGGAACGCGCCGCGCATGTGGATGTCCTGCGCATTGCCGCGGGACGCTGCGACCTTCAGCGGCTGACCGTCGCTCTTCGCCTTCGCAACGGTCGTCTTGAACGTGGCCCAGTCCTCGGGCGGCAGGTTCAGCTTCGCGGAGGAGAGACATTCCGAGCCGCCATTGATCTGACCCGACACGGCGACGACGTCAAAACCTTTGTCGAGCGCGGTGATGTAGTGGAGGTAGGTGACCTGCGCAACGTCGATGCTCTTCGACACCAGCGCGGTGAGCACATCATTGCCGGAGTTGAAGCCGGTGGCCTCGACCTCGATGGTCTTGGCCAAACCAGGGATCAGCGACATCGGCAGGCAGTGCGCGCATTTGGCGTAGCCGAGCTTGATCTTCGCGGTCTGCGCCGAGGCAGGATCGCTTCCGCCAAGCATTGCCGCCATCGCCACGAGGCCCAGTCGCAAACTCGTCCGCATCGCTTACTCCGTTTCGAAGGCGCGAGATCTCGCGCGTCGCGCAGGATCATCCGTCGCTCTTCGCCGCAACGCAATCCAGTTTCTGCATGCTGCATACAATTTACGCGCTATGCCATTGTTTTCAGCGAGATACGTCAGTATTCTAGGCAGGCCAAGGGGCCGGAAACGGCTAGGATCAACGTGAGAAGCGAGGAACGCGTGCAGGCAAAATCGGAAGCGCCAAAGGGACGAAAGTCGCCCAAACTCAAGCGGATGGGCCTGCATGAGCGAGCCGCCGCGCGGATGCGGACGATGATCATTCGCGGCGAGTTGCCGCCGGGGTCCCAGACCCAGGAGACCAAGCTGTCGAAGGAGCTCGGCGTGTCGCGCACCCCGTTGCGCGAGGCGATGAAGGTGCTGGCGGCGGAAGGATTGATCGAGCTTCGCCCCAACCGCAGCCCGCGCATTGCCGATATCGCGGTGGAAGGCATCTCGGAATTGTTCGAGGCCCTGGCCGGCATCGAGCGGCTCGCCGCCGAGCTCGCCGCGGAGCGCGCCACCGCACGTGATCTCGCCCGCTTGCGCACGCTTCAGACCCGGATGGAGGGTCATCATCGCAACGGCAAGCTCGACGATTATTTCGCCATCAACGGCGAGATCCACAACATCATCGTCCGCATGGCCCGCAACACCCCGCTGCGCGAGGCGCACGAGACGCTGATCTCCCGCGCCGAACGTGCGCGCTATCTCGCGCTCGGCGCCGACAGGCGCTGGAGCAATTCAGTCGACGAGCACGCCGATATCCTCGCCGCGCTCGAAGCGCGCGATGGCGAAGCTGCCGGCCGCCTGCTCGGCGCCCATGTCGCGCGCACCGGCACGGCGCTGCTCGAAGTCCTCGCCGACCCTCAGGCCAAGCGGACGGCGGCGTAGTCATGAAGCTGCTGCTGCTCAATCCGAACACCAGCACCGAGGTCACGCAACTGATGATGGGGGTCGGGCAGCGCGCAGCCTCATCAGGCACCGAGCTGATCCCGTGCACCGCGACCCGCGGCGTGCCCTATATCGCGACGCGCACCGAGGCGCAGATCGGCGGCGCCATCGCGCTGGAGATGCTGGCCGAGCAGCACAGCAAGGTTGATGCCGCGATCATCGCGGCGTTCGGCGATCCCGGCCTGTTCGCCGCACGCGAGACCTTCGACATTCCCGTGATCGGCATGGCGGAAGCCGCGATGCTGACCGCCTGCATGGTCGGACGCCGCTTTGCCATCGTCACCTTCGCCCAGGCGCTGGGCCCCTGGTACGAGGAATGCGTGCGCGCCCACGGGCTCTGGGAGCGCTGCGCCGGCATCCGCATGCTCGATACGCCCTTTCAGGCGATCTCCGAGGTCGGCACCGAGAAGGAAGATGTGCTGGTCGAGCTCGCCCGGCGCGCCATCGTCGAGGACGAGGCCGATGTGTTGATCTTTGCGGGCGCCCCGCTCTCGGGCCTTGCCGAGCGCGTCGCCGACCGGATCCCCGTCCCCGTGGTCGATCAGGTCATAGCCTCCGTGAAGCAAGCCGAAGCGCTTCATGCGCTGCGGCTCCGCAAGGCAACCGCGGGCACGTATCGCCGGCCTGCCGCCAAGCCGACCATTGGCCTTGCCGACGCCCTTGCCGCCCGGCTCGAGCATCGCGACAGCTGATCAGAGAGGCGGCCGGCGATGCGAAAAACCCAGTTCGTTTTCGAGAATGCGGCCGAAGGCAAACAAGCGGGATTCGCATCCCGGCGGCGCAACGATCTGGACACCGAAGGGCAGCTCATTTTCCCCTCGCGGCACCGGCAGGGTCAGCACCGGGAAACCGGCCAGCGACACGATGAAGGTGACGGCGAGATAGTCGATCGGCGTCTCCAGCACGGCGCCATCGATGGCGGTGACGTCGCTGATCTCATTCGGCCAGGGCAAGACGGACGCCACCGGCGCCACGAGGAAATCGGCACCGGTGAACAGCTCGCGGAAGCTGCGGTAGATCGCGGTGCGGCGCCGTTCGGCGTTAAGGTAGTCCTGCGCGGACAGGTTTGCGCCGGCCTCGATGTTCCAGATCACCGTCGGCGTGAGCTCCGCACGTCGCGTCCTCAGCAACTCGCCATAGCTGTTGGCGATGTGCGCGGCGCGCAGGGCGCGAAAAGTTTCGATCGCGCCGCCACAATCGGGCGAGGACGGCACGATATCGGCAACATGCGCGAGCGCCTCGCAAGCCGCAGCGAAGCGCGCACGAACCTCGCGCGCAACCGGCGCGACGCCGAAATCGGGCGTGACTGCAATCCGCGGACGTCCAGCAAGTGGCCGGTCGTCGCTGACGACACTGGTCGAGATCGGATCGTTCGCATCGCTTCCGGCGCAGACGGACAGCGCAAGTTCGAGATCGTCCACACCGCGCCCGAGGAAGCCGTGGGTGGCCAGCATGTCCCAGCCGAGCGGCCGGCGTGGCGACGGAATGCGGCCGGGCGTCGGCCGGATCGAGGCGACGTCGCAGAAGCTGGCGGGCGTGCGCACCGAGCCGCCGAAATCGGTGCCATGCGCCAGCGGCACCATGCCGGCCGCGACCGCGACGGCAGAGCCGCCGGACGATCCGCCCGAGGTGAGCGCGGGATCGAATGGATTGCGTGTCGGCCCGCACAATTTGTTGGTGCAGACCGCGCCGAAGCCAAACTCCGGCGTGTTGGTCTTGCCGAGAACAATCGCGCCGGCGCGCCGCAGCCGCGCCACCACGAGATCATCCTCGCGTGGCACGTGATCGCGAAACAGCGCGGATCCGTAAGTCGTCGCAAGTCCCGCCGTGTCGGTGAGATCCTTGATCCCAATGGGCACGCCATGCAGCGGGCCGATTGGCGCAGCTGCCGCATCGCATATCTGCGCGGCGCGGCGGGCGCCGTCCGCATCGACCGTCACGAATGCCGCCAATTGGCTATCGTGGTCTGCAATCCGCGCAAGATGCGCTTCGACGGCCTCAGACGAGGACAGCTCGCGCCTCGCAATGGCGCGCGCAAGCTCCGTGGCGTTGAGGTCGCATATCGATCGATCCGATGTCATCGGGCCACCATGCCCGAGCGCACGCCGAAAAGCGACAGGCGCGGGCACGCGGGCACGAGACTTGCTTTCTCCTCTGGGGCAACGGGAGGCAACACCATGGCTGATGCGCCAAGCGGCCGATCGCTCGTCGTCGATGCGGTCACCCACCGGTATCCGAGTGGCACGCTCGCGGTCGAGAACATCAATCTCGACATCAAGGGCGGCGAGATCATTGCCCTGCTCGGCCCGTCCGGCTGCGGCAAGACAACGCTCTTGCGCATCATCGCGGGCTTCATCGCGCAGACGCAAGGGAGGATCATCATCGGCGACGACATCGTCGATGCGCTGCCGCCGAACAAGCGCGCGGTCGGCATCGTGTTCCAGAACTACGCGCTGTTCCCGCACCTGTCGATCAGCGAGAACGTCGCCTATGGCCTCGCTGCCCGCGGCATCGACAAGGCGACGCGCCAGCGCGAGGCGCAGCGCCTGCTGGAGCTGGTGCAGCTGCCTGCTATGGCCGAGCGGCTGCCGCGGCAGCTCTCCGGCGGCCAGCAGCAGCGCGTGGCGCTCGCCCGCGCACTCGCGATCAAGCCGTCGATCCTGCTGCTCGACGAGCCCTTCGCCGCGCTGGACAAGAATCTGCGGCTCGACATGCAGATCGAGGTCAAGCGGCTGCAACGCGTCTCCGGCATCACCACGCTGATCGTGACCCACGACCAGGAAGAGGCACTGTCGATGGCCGATCGTGTCGCCGTGCTGAGCCATGGCAAGCTCGAGCAGTTCGGCTCGCCGTCGGACGTCTACGACCGCCCACAGACACTGTTCGTGAACACCTTCGTCGGCTCCACCAACCGCATGCCGGGTGTCGTGGTCTCGGCGGATCGCACCGCCGCAAAGGTGCGGCTCGATGCCGGCGCGGAGATCATCGCAAGGCCGGCGGGCGGCGCCCTCGCCGAGGGAGGCCGCGTCACAGTCTGCATCCGCCCCGAGCATCTGCAATTCGTCGGCGACCAGACCGGCTTTGCCGGCGTAGTCGGCATGTCGCTGCCGCTGGGCGCCACCGTCGTGCACGAAGTCACCACGGCCGACGGCTCCGGCGTCAAGGTTTCCCAGGCGCGCATCGGCGAGACGCGCGCGCTGGAGAACGGGGCTGCGGTGCGCCTTGCGCCGCTCGCCCCATCGCTCGCCAACGCCTTTCCCGCAACGCTTTAGATCCAGTCCAGAACGCTTTAGATCCAGTCCAGAGGGGAGTTCGACATGATTATGAACCGCAGAAGCCTGCTGACCACGGCGCTCACACTCGGCGCCATGAAGGCGTTTCCAGGCCTCAGCTACGCCCAGGCCCGACCGCTGGTGTTTGCGACCTTCACCGGTAGCTGGGAGGAAGCTCACAAGGCCGTGCTGGTGCCGGCGTTCCGTAAAGCCAATGCGGACGCCGCCATCGTGCTCGACCCCATGCTCTCGGTCGACCAGATCGCGAAGGTCAACGCCGCCAAGGCCAATCCGCCGATCGACGTCATGCTGCACGATCCCGGCCCCGCCCTCGTCGCGATCGGCCAGGATCTGGTCGAGCCATATCCGGTCGAGAAGAGCGCCTACTACAAGGACCTGATCGCCGAGGCGCAGGAGCCGATGGGTCCCGCCCCGTTCTTCCAGGTCGTCGGCCTCACCTACAATCCGGAAGCGGTCAAGACGCCGCCGACCTCCTGGGCCGATCTCTGGAAGCCGGAGTTCAAGGGCCGCGTTGGCATCACCAACCTCAACTCGACCCTCGGCACCGGCTGGCTGGTCGAGATCGCCAAGATGCGCGGCGGCTCCGAGGCCAATGTCGATCCCGGCTTCAAGGCGCTGGAAGAGCTCAAGCCCAACCTCGCCGCGGTCGCCGCCAATCCCGGCGCGCTCGCGACCCTGTTCCAGCAGGGCCAGATCGACATCTCGCCCGGCAATTTCAACGCCATCCAGATCCTGAAAGCGCGCGGCGTTCCGGTCGAGTTCGTGGCCCCGAAGGAAGGCGCCATCGCCTTCAAGACCACGATCCACATCGTCAAGAACTCGCCGAACCGGGAGCTCGCCTTCAAGCTGATCGAGGCGGCGCTGACCCCGGAGGTGCAGACCACGCTGATGAACCCGCCCTATCTGATCGTGCCGACCAATTCCAAGGTGACGATGGGCGGCGAGATCGCGCGCGTGCTGGCCAAGGACACGGCCGAGCTGAAGAAGAAGTTCGTGTTCCAGGACTGGAAGAAGATCAACGAGCAGCGCTCGGCCTGGATCGAGCGCTTCAACCGCGAGATCAAGATCTAAGACGTTGAAGGTTTGAGTCATGGGCGCGGCACCGGCATCACGGGACGTGACGTCCTACGGAATGGGATTGGCAGCGCCACTGGCGCTGTTCTTCCTGTTCTTCTTCGTCGCGCCGCTGCTGCAATTGTTCTGGCTCTCGCTGCACAACGACACGGCCGGGCTCCAGTGGGGGCTCGGCCAGTACCTGCACTTCCTCACCGATCCCTTCAGCCTGGGCGTGCTCGGCTCGACGCTGCTGCTGGGTGCCGAGGTGACGGCGGTCTGCCTCGTGCTCGGCTTTCCCATCGCCTGGCTGTATCAGCGGGTCGGACCAAAGCTTCAGACCATCATCATCCTGATCGTGTTGCTGCCGCTTCTCACCAGCGTCGTGGTCCGCACCTTCGCCTGGATCGTTATCCTGGGACGCCAGGGCATCATCAACGCGACGCTGCAATCCTTAGGGGTCATCGATACGCCGCTAAAACTGCTCTACACCCAGTTCGGCGTGGTGATCGCGCTGGCGCAGGTGCAGATGCCGCTGATGACGTTGCCGCTGATCACCGCGCTCGGCCGCATCGATCCCAATCTCGACGATGCCTCCTGCTCGCTCGGCGCCGGAAGCTGGCGCACCTTTTTCCGGATTGTGCTGCCGCTGTCGCTGCCCGGCGTCATCGCCGGCTGCACGCTGACCTATGCCGCCGCGATCACCGCCTTCATCACCCAGTCGCTGATCGGCGGCGGGCAGATGCTGTTCATGCCGATGTATCTCTACCAGCAGGCTTCGACACTGCAGAACTGGCCGTTTGCGGCCGCGATCTCGATCATCTTCCTGCTCGCCGTGCTCGCGGTCGTCTCGGTCTTCACCACGCTCGGCCGCATGTCGCGCGGTTATGGAGGCGCATGATGGCTGGCCGCAAGCGCACTCTCGAGGCGATCAGCTTCGAGCTCGTCATGATCGTGATCGCGGTGATCGCGCTTGTTATCATCATCGCGCCGTCGCTCGTGGTTCTGATCGTCTCCTTCACCAGCGGCTTCTCGCTGCGCTTCCCCCCGCCGGGCTATTCGCTGCGCTGGTACGCCGAGCTGTGGAATGCCTGGCAGCTGCACTTCGCCGCGAAGAACAGCCTGATCGTCGCGCTGTGGGCGACGGGGCTGTCCGTGGCGCTCGGCGTCGCTGCGGCGCTCGCGATCTCGCGGTCGCGGACGCTGTCGGCGCGGCTGCTCGATTCCCTCTTCATCTCGCCGCTGGTGCTGCCGGCGCTCGCCTTCGGCCTCGCCGCCCTGATGCTGTTCTCGCTGGTCGGCCTGCCGGTGTCGCCGCTGACGCTGGTGATCGGCCACACCGTGGTCTGCGTGCCCTATGTCGTGCGCAACACGGTCGCAGCCCTCGCCCAGCTCGAGCCGACCCTGCTCGAAAGCTCGGCCGTGCTCGGCGCGAGCCGCCTCTATACCTTCCGCAGGATCGTGCTGCCGCTGATCCGGCCGGGCATCATCGCGGGCGCCTTCATCGCCTTCATGTCGTCGTTCGACAACGTGCCGGTGTCGCTGTTCCTGCGCGATGCCGCGACCGACATGCTGCCGATCCGGATGTGGCAGGATCTCGAAGGCAAGCTGGATGTCACCATCGCGGCCCTGTCGGGCGTGCTGATCATCGCCACCGTCGCGCTGGTCGCAGTGATGGAGCGCGTCACCGGCCTGTCGCGGCGCCTGACCAACTGATCAGGCACCGCGGAACAGCGAATAGCCCCAGCGTGTGAATTTCAGCGGCAGATGAAAATGCTCGTCAACGTTCTTGATGCGGAAGCGGAACGGCGTCACGGTCAGGAAGCCGTCGCGCTCGCCAAAGAACGCGCCGAGATGAAACAGCACCTCGTACTCGCCTTCCGTCACACCAACGCCTTGCGCGACGCAATGATCGAGCACGCCATTGGCGCCGAGCCGCCCGTCGGCGATGCGCAAGGAATCCGGATCAATCCGCCAGATCTCGACGCGCAGCCCCTGCGCCGGGCGCCCGCTCGCCACATCGACCGCGTGAATGGAAATGCCGCCTGCCACAATGTTCCTCCCATGAGCACGCCGTCATGGTAGACGGAAACACGGCCGCTCGGCCAGCACCGGCGCTGCTGCCGGCCCTTGGGGCGATGACCGCGCTGCAGGCCCTCGTCGCGCTGGCCTTGTTCGCGCCCGGCGTGGTCGCCCCGCGCGCCCATATCGAGGTCTGGCAGCTCTCGATGTTTTCCTGCGCGGTGTTCGCGGTCGGCATCCCCGCCTCGTTCTGGGGCGGCGGCTTCATTGCGCGCCTTGGCTCGCTGCGGATCGCGAGCCTGTGCGCCGCGGCCATCGTCGTCGGGATGGCACTGGCCTCGCTCGGATCGAGCGCCGCCTTGCTGGCCGCAGGCCTCTGCCTCGGCCTTGCGATGGGCCCCGAGACGCCCGCGAGCGCGGCGCTGCTGGCGCGGCTCGTCACCGCCGAGCGGCGCGCCTTCGTGTTCTCCGTGCGTCAGACCGGCAACCAGATCGGCGCGGTCTGCGGCTCGCTGGCCCTGCCCGCGATCGCCATCGCGTTCGGACCGGCCTGGTGCTACGCGGTGGTGGGCATCTGCGCGCTACTCGCGATCCTGCTGTTCGAATGGTTGCGGCCGGCCTACGCCGTCAAGGTCATTCCGCCCCCAAAGCTCGATCTGCGCGCGCGGCTGGCGCTGGTGATTGCGAATCGTCGGATCGCGACGCTGGCGCTGGCCTCGATGCCGTTCAGCGCGATGCAGGTATCCCTCAACACCGTCTTCGTCACGCTCGGCACCCGCGAGCTCGGCCTTGGCCATATCGAGGCCGGCATGGCGCTCGCCAGCGCGCAAGCCGGCGGCCTGATCGGCCGGCTCGGCTGGGGCTATGTTGCCATGCGCCTTGATGCTTCCCGCGCCGTGCTTATCGTCATCGGCCTCGGCATGGCCTTCTGCGCTGCGCTGCTTGGCCTCGGCGGCGGATCGCTCGGCCGCACCTGGCAATTCGCGGTTGCGGCGCTGTTCGGCCTGACGGCGTCGGGCTGGAACGGCGTCTTCATCGCCGAGATCGCGCGCCTCGCCCCGCAGGAGCGGATCGGCGAGACCACTGGCGCGGTGCTGACCGCATCCTACGCCGGCCTCCTTGCGGCGCCGGCGCTGGTGTCGATCCTGGATGGTGTGGCCAGCCTTGGCGTGGCCTTCTTCGCCTTGGCGTGCCTTGCTCTCGGCGGCACATTGGCACTGATCTGGGGAGGCCATGACAATGCCAGCGCATAGTGCTCGCGAGATTGTGGCCGATGTCGTGGCCGGGCGGACGAGTGCTACCGAAACCGCGAAGGCCGCACTCGCGCGCATTGAGGCCGCCAAGGCGTTGAACGCGGTCGTCACGACCGATCCTGCACGCACGCTGGCCGACGCCGCGGCGGTCGATGATCGCCTGCATATGGGCGAGACCATGCCGCTCGCCGGCGTTCCCGTCGTCGTCAAGGACAACATCTGGGTCGGCGGCTGGCGCGTGACGCAGGGCTCGCGCCTGTTTTGCGATTTCATCGCGCCACGCGATGCCATTGCGATCGAACGACTGCGCAAGGCCGGGGCTGTCATCGTCGGCATCGGCGCAACATCCGAGTTCGCCTGCAAGGGCGTCACGACCTCGCCTCTGTACGGGCCAACGCGGCATCCGCTCGATCCCTCGCTGACGCCCGGCGGCTCATCGGGCGGCCCGGCCGCTGCGGTTGCGGCCGGCCTCGTGCCGCTTGCGATCGGCACCGATGCGGGCGGCTCGAGCCGCAGGCCGCCAGCCCATGTCGGGGTCGCCGGCTTCAAGCCATCCTATGGCGCAATCCCCTATGGGCCGGGTTTCGCCGAGCCCTTCTTCGGCCTCTCCGTCATTGCACCGATCGCATCCGATGCGGCCGATATCGCACTGGCGTTCGAAGCCATGGTCGGCGCCGATCCGCGCGATCCGGACTCTGCCGTCGTTGCGCAGCAGGCCAAAGACATCGATGGTCAGCGCATCGCGTTCTCGCCGCGGCTTGGTCTCGACGTCGCGATTGACGACGTCGTCGCGAATGGGCTCGCCTCCGCTGTCGACCGGCTTTTCGCGGCAGGTTTGCGCATCACACAGCGCGATCCCGTCTGGCCGTCAGGCGCCACGGAGGATGCCATTATGCCACTTCAGCATGCGGGTCTGGCGGCGCTCCATGGCGAGACCTTCCACACGGATCCGACTGTCTTCGATCCCGATGTCGCCAAGCAGATCGAGCGAGGTCTCTCCTGGTCGGGTGCGGACGTTGCCGGAGCGCTGCTCGCGAGCGCTGCGATCGCCAATGCCTTCGCGGCCTTCTTCACCGAAATTGACCTGCTGCTGACGCCCACCGTCCCCTGCGTCGCGTGGCCGCTGACGCAGCTCGGCCCGGACATGATCGGCGGAAAAGCCGTAAGCCCGCGCGCCCACGCGGTGTTCACGCCCTTTGTCAATCATGCCCGCCTGCCGGCGATTTCGATTCCGTGCGGAACGGATCGGCGCGGGCTCCCCTTCGGCCTTCAGATCATCGCCGCGCGCGGACAAGACCGCTCGCTCCTCACAGCAGCGCAAGGGATCGAGGCCATCTTGCGAACGTAAGTCCTGCCGTCGACCGGTATCAGTCCAGTGCCTGTCTCTTTCAAGTCTGCGGGACCGCTCCCTGGATCGAGCGCTCCATTAATGCATGGTGTACGACGCCTCCGACAATGATCCTGCAGAAGTTCAGGGTGAAGCGACCGTAAAGGGCGCCTAACCCGGATCCCGATGATGCGAAGCGATAGGAGGCGCCGAGAACCCGAGTAATCTCGAACAATCCCATGAGCTCGTGGTGCGCCAGCGTCGAGTGAATGCCGAGCAGCGGCAGCAACAGGGCCTGCAGACCGACGCTGCTCATGACACCCTCGCCTCTAGGCGCGGCAGCGGCTGAGATTGCGCGAGACGAGCACTCCTCCATTGATATGGCGTATTGCCGGCGAAGCGTTTGAACACTGTCGTGAAATGAGCCTGCGTCTGGAACCCGACGCTCAAGGCGATGTCGACAAGCGACCCGTCAGCCCGCAGCAGCAATTCCTGAGCTCGCTCGATCCGCCGCTTCAGCAAATAGTCGTGCGGCCGGATGCCGACGGCCGCCCGGAACTGCGCGGCGAAATGCATCCGGCTCAGGCCGGCAACGGCGGCCAGATGCTGCAGAGTGACCTTCGCGTCCAGATTGTCGTCGATATATTGCATGACGCGCTTGAGGCGCCATTTTTGCAGCGACCGCACCACCCGGCAGGCTTGCCCTTCGCGATCGCCCTCAGCCGGCTCGGACTGGCCTCGTCCGTCCACCGTCCGACGGCTGGCCTTGCGGGTCAACATGGCCAGACGCAATGCGTCGACGAGAATGGCGGAATGGGGATGGTGCATGGCTCTGGTGGCCACGAGTGCATCCGACAGGCGCCGCATCACAGGGTCCGCGAGCCCGTCCGCACCCGGCTCCCGATCGGCCCCCGTGGATGCGTGCGCAAGACATTTCGCAGACACCCTGAAGCTCGGCCCGCTATCGCCAGATCCTCGCGCCTCCGGCGCAGGCGGTTCAATGGCCAGCGCAACATCCAGATGCACGAGGGAGAGCAACACTGCCTCCTCGCCGGAGCGTGGCGAACGTCTCGATGGCCGCAGCTGCGGGCCCTCGATGGACGAGACGTCGATTGCGGCGGCGACATGATCCTTGGCACTTTGCGGGTATGATATCTGCAGCGACATCGTCGAATCTCCTTGTCCCATTTCGCACCGGGAAATGCCTGGCCGGCGTGTCCGGATGCGATGGGAGCAGAGTAATTCGGCGATCCGCGCGCTCCATTCTACGCGCGGGTGCATTGATAAGGTCTCGGGTTAACCGCGTCATACGTAAGTATGATCCCCGGGCGAGAGGGCGAGCGGAACACTTCGCCTGCATTGACTGACGCTCGAGCCCTACGGCTCTGCCGGCCTGCGGTAAGTTGACGCGTCCACGATCGGCAAAATCACCGATAAGCCTTGTTCCGCAGGGGAATCTCCGTGCCGGCACTCACGCCAATTCAACTATCCACGAAGTCTTCCACGAGAGCACGAAAATCAGCTGGCGGGATATTGTGGGCGCGATCAAATCGCGGCATCAACGCGGCTGGTAATGAGAAGAAGCTCCTGCGACGATGACGAACGTTGATCGGCCCACGGGTTCATCCATGAGCCGCGCCGGCTTGCGATTCTGGTCCGCCGTCTTCGCCCTCGTGGTCTTCATGGTCGACGTGCTGACGCCGCTCGAGGGCGCGGTCGCGGTTCTCTACGTGGTTGCGATCCTGCTCGCGGCGCGGACGAATCGGCGCAACGACATCATCGTCGCCGCGATCGGCTGTGCTGCCCTGACGATCACCGCGTATCTGATATCACATGATCTCGAGCCCATCGCCTCACCGGCCCTTCGTGCCCTGGTGAGCCTCGCAGCCATCGCCATCACCACGCTGCTGGCGCTCCAGAATCATGCCGCAACCAATCGCCTCGCGGCGCAGGCGCGCCTGCTCAACCTTTCGCACGACATGATCTTTGTCCGTGATCGCGCCGGCGTGATCAATTTCTGGAACAAGGCCGCGGAACACACCTACGGCTGGTCGGCCGACGAGGCGCTCGGGCAGCTCGCCGACAAGCTTCTGCGAACCAGCTATCCCGACCGCAGGGAAGTCATCGAGGCCAGCCTGCTCGAGACCGGACGATGGGAAGGCAGGGTGGAGCAACGGACGAAGGCCGGCGCCGCACTCGCCGTCGATGCCCGATGGGCCTTGCAGCGCGACCATCTCGGCAAGCCCGTCGGCGTGCTCGAAACGCACACCGACGTCACGGACCGCGTGGCGGCGCACAGCGCGCTGGTGCAGAGCGAGCAGCGATACCGCCGAATGTTCGATGCAAGCCGGATCGGCGTCGCCGAGGAAGACTGGAGCGGACTGCGGACCGCGCTGGATTCGCTACCGACGGGAGGTGCGGACCTGCGCGATTATCTGGGACGATATCCCGATTTCATCCGGCATGCCCGCGGGCTTGCCAGAATCATCAACGTCAACCCTGCCCTGCAGAAGATGGCGGGGGCAAGCAGCTCTGCGGCCTTCATCCAGAACGTAGACAAGCTGCTATGCGAGAACGATCGCAATTTCCTCGACGCGCTGGTGGCATTTGCGGAAGGAGAGCGGTTTCACGAGGGGGAGACCGAGCTCGTGCGCCTCGACGGACGCAAGGTCCCCGTGCTGTTTACGATCACCTTTCCGCCTCGATCCGACGAAGGTCACAACGTGCTCATCTTCGTCGTCGACATTACCGAGCGCCGGCAGGCGCAGGACGCGCTGCTCGCGGCGCAAGCCGAGCTCGCTCATGCTGCGCGGGTTGCCACACTCGGCGAGCTCAGCGCGTCGATTGCGCACGAGGTGAACCAGCCGCTGGCGGCGATCGTCACCAGCGGCGAGGCCGGCTTGCGGTGGCTGCGGCGCGACGTACCCGATCTCAAGGAGGTTACGACGACGATCGGCCATGTCGTCGCTCAGGGCCGCCGCGCCAGCGAGATCGTGACCCGTATCCGGACCTTCCTGAAGAAGGCCCCGCCTCAGCGGGATCTTCTGCAAATCAGCGAGATCATCGAGGAGGCGACCGCACTGGTCGCGCGCGAGCTCGCCAAGGACGAGGTCGCCCTCACCGTCGAGTCGCAGCACGGCCTGCCGCCGATTCGCGGCGACCGGGTTCAGCTGCAACAGGTCCTGGTCAATCTTCTGATCAATGCCAGCCAGGCCATGTCCGGGCAGCCCGGTTCCCGCACCATCACCCTGCGTGCCGGCAGCGCGGACAGCGAAACCCTCGGGATCACGGTGCAGGACAGCGGCCCGGGCATCCAGCCTGACGACCTGCCGCGCCTGTTTGATCCGTTCTTCACGACAAAGGATGGCGGAATGGGCATGGGGCTTGCGATCTGCCGAACCACGGTGGAAGCTCACGGCGGCCGATTGTCGGTGGCGAGCACTCCGGGCTCGGGAACGACATTCCACCTGACATTGCCACTTAGCCAAGAACACGCCTTGCCATGACACGACCAAACCAGGCGCAGCCACCGGCCCAGCCCTCCAGCGCAATCGTCATCGTCGTCGACGACGATGAAGGCATCCGCGCCTCGCTCGACAGCCTGTTCCGATCCGTCGGCCTCCAGACACGCCTGTTCGGCTCGCCGGCCGAATTGCTCGGCGGCTCGCTGCCCGACGGTCCCGGCTGCATCGTGCTGGACGTCCGCCTCCCGGGCGTGAGCGGGCTCGATCTGCAGAGCCAGTTCGTCCGGCAGGGTATCAGCTATCCCATCATCTTCATGACCGGCCACGGGGACATTCCGATGTCGGTGCGTGCCATGAAGGCTGGCGCCGTCGACTTCCTTTCCAAGCCGTTCCGCGACCAGGACATGCTTGACGCGGTGACGGCGGCGCTCGAGCGCGATGCGCAGCACCGTGCCGAAGCCGCGGCCAGGGAGGACATCCGCGCCCAGTACGAGACCCTGACGGCGCGCGAGCGCGAGGTCATGGGCCATGTCACCGCCGGCTTGATGAACAAGCAGGTGGCAGCCCTGATCGGCCTCAGCGAGATCACGGTCAAGATCCACCGCGGGAACGTCATGCGCAAGATGGGGGTTAGGTCACTGGCCGACCTCGTTCGCAAGGCCGAGGCGCTCGGAGTTTCCCAAACTCGTAGGACCACGGATCAAACCTGAGTATAATTTCGGCGGGCCCGCCCTCGGGTGCATAAGGCGTCATCGGCCGCGCAACGGGAGATATCCTCTTTGCCTTGCGGAATACCGCGGTCAGGATTGTGCGCGAATGGCCAAGACCCCTGTAATTGCGATTGTGGACGACGATGAAGGCGTGCGCACTTCGCTTGCGAGCCTGGTGCGTTCGCTCGGCTACGAGGCCGATGCCTACGAGTCCGGCATGGACTTCCTGCGGCATGCGCCGGGAGATGATCCGGCATGCATGATTGCCGACATACAGATGCCGGTCGTCACCGGCGATGAGTTGCAGGCACGGCTGATTGCCGCCGGTCGCCGCTTCCCGATCATCTTCATGACGGCGTTTCCAAGTGAATCCGTACGCCAGCGCGTGATGGCCGCAGGCGCGCATTCCTACCTTGGCAAGCCCTCCAGCGGCGACGAGATCATCCGCTGTCTCGAAGCGGCGCTGGCCGGCCAGGCGGCGTAGCCCGTCCGTCCGTCTCGCGCGCGACGGCCCTTCTCCCCAACCAGACGTGCATTCCGGCAACCGGGTTGGCGGACCGGAAATACCGGCAGGCCCGGCAAACCTCATAGTCGGCTTCGATTTTATCGACTTCGGCCGGGCGGCACGCTCTGCCGGAAGCGGATGAGGCACCATGCCCGTGAATGCTACCAGTGCTGCCGCACCGCGCCCGCTGATTTTCGCCGGCTTCCCGGCGAGCTCCTGGGCCTTCGCGCTGCGGATATGGCTCGCGATGCTGCTCGCACTCTATGTGAGCTTCTGGCTCGAGCTCGAATCCCCGTCGTCCTCCGCCCTTACCGTTGCCGTTCTGGCGCTGCCGACACGCGGTCAGGGTATGGAAAAGGCAGGCTATCGGCTGCTCGCAACCACCATCGGCGTTGCGGCATCCATCGCCATCGCGGGCATGTTCTCGCAGACCGACGGTCTCCTGCTCGCAGTGCTCGGCATCTGGGTCGGACTCTGCGTCTATGTCGCCACTATGCTGGACGGAAATCGCGCCTATGCGGCCGCGCTCTGCTGCATCACCGTCGCCCTGATCGAGATCCAGCAGATCGACACGCCCCTGCAGGTGTTCCCGACCGGGCTCGCGCGCGGCGCCGCCATCGGCATCGGGGTCCTTGCGGTGGCGCTTGTGAACGAGATTCTGGCCGCGCCGAACTATCATCCGGTGCTAACAAGCCGCATCGAGGCGCTGCACCGCCGCGTCACGGACCTCGCGCAGGCTGCCGAGCATGCCTCCGCACCGGCTGCTGCGAGCCTGTTGCATGACATCGCGGCGGTGCGTCCGGAGATCGCCAGCCTTACGACGGAATCGAGCATCGGGACGGCGAGAGCCGAGGCCGCGCGCACCGCGCTGGTCGACCTCGTCAGCGCGTTCTCTCTCGGCCGCATGCTCGCGGCGCTCCCAGCCCCCTCCACAGATACAGCCAGGCTGATAGCGATGTCCCGATCCTGGCTCCAGACCGAGATCAGCCGAAAGAACGCGCAGGTGCGCAGCAGCCTCGATGCCCTGCGTGAAGGAACGCGCCCATATCGTGTATGGCGCGCGCCGCTCTATGGCTCGCGCCGCATTGCGGCCGAAACCGGCGCGCGGGCCGCGATCTCATTCACGCTGATTGCGGTCTTCTTCGTGCTGATAGGCTGGCCGAGCACCGAGCTCTGCCTCTCGCTCGTTGCGGTCATCATCGGCCTCAGCGCGACGACGCCCGCGCCACGGAACTTCACGCTGGTGACAATGACGGCGATGCCGATCGCCTGCTTGCTGGCGGGCATCCTGAAATACCTCGTCTTCAACGGTGTGTCCGAATTTCAGCTGCTGGCGATTGGCCTTGCGCCTGTCGTCATCGGTCTCGCGCTGCTGATCTCATTGCCGAACCCGATGCTGTCGTCGCTCGGCCGGCTCGTCCTGGTGTTCACGATCGCCGTGCTCGCGCCGACCAATCCGCAGAGCTACGACCCCGAAGTGTTTCTGGTGACGAGCCTGTTCGCCTGCCTGTCGTCGGTGCTCGTCTTCGCGGCGCAGACGCTGCTGCCTCCTTTGTCGGGTGATCGGCGCGTGCGGCAGCTGCTGGGAGAGGCCAGGAGCGAGCTGAGCCACCGCTACAGCGGGCGAGCACGAGACCTCGCGCCAGAAGAAGCCGCGTTTCGCGACGCCGCGCGCATCGAACAGATCCTGACCGCAAACGGCATCTCGGCTCTTAACGGTCCGATCACGGCCAAAGCGATGCGCTGTTTCGAGCAGGCGGAAACCTTGCGCCGTTGCCGCGCCGAACTGGATCGGTTGACACAGGAGCCGTTCGCCCATGTGGCGCAGGAGGCGCGAGAGGCCCTCGCCCAGCACAACGGCGCCGCGATCCTTGCGGCTGCCGAGGCGCTGCGCCAGGCGGCAGTGCAGAACAACCTGTCTGCCAATTCGGCCATTGCCATGCTGATTCCGGCAAGCAGCGCATTCGCACCGTCACAATCCCCCAGCCAGGGCGAACGGCCATGACGAACACCTACCGGGAGCTCGTCGTCGGTGGCGTGCTCATTGCTCCCATCGTCTCCTATGCGGCCATCGCGCTGCTTGCGTTCCTCATGCTTCGCCCGTTGCTGCGCTTCGTCGGCTTCGCGAGAGTCTTCAGCAACCCGTCGCTGGCCGAACTTTGCCTCTACGTGTCGATGTTCGGCATGCTCGCACTGTTCTTCTGAGGAGACGTGTCATGGAAGCTACCCTGCCCCGGGACGCCGCCCCGCTTCATGGCGAGCCGCCAGCCGATGCCGCAGACGCCGTGAACGGCGCGCCGAAGACCGTGGCGCGCGACACCAGCGATCGCGCACCGGACAGCCTCGGACCTTCGGCACGGGCGACGCCCACCACAAGGCCGCTGCGCCAAGCTATCGGCCATTTCATGCGAAGTGCCGGCAAGCATCTTGCGACCCTCGGCATCGCGCTTGTCGCAGTTGTCATGGCGGCTGCGACCTGGCAGCACTATGTCACCGCGCCCTGGACGCGGAACGGCAGTGTCCGCGTCCAGGTCGCCAACGTTGCGCCGCAGGTTGCCGGCAAGATCGTGGAGCTGCGGGTGGCCGACAACCAGTTCGTCCACAAAGGCGACGTCCTCTACGTGATTGATCCGTTCGACTTCGAGGTGGCCGTTCGCATCGACAAGGCTCTGGTCGACCAGCGGGCCGCGGACCTCGTGGTAAAGCAGGCCGAGTTCGACCGCCGGCAGCATCTGTCCAATCTTGCAACGACACCCGAAGAACAGCAGATCTATGCAGGCAATGCGGCGCAGGCGAAAGCTGCCTACGAGGCTGCGGCGCACCAGCTCGCACAGGCGGAGCTGAACCTGAAGCGCACCAGCGTGGTCAGCCCCGTCGACGGCTACGTCACCAACCTCCTGCTGCGCGCGGGAGACTATGCCGTCACCGGCGTCAGCAACATCTCCGTGATCGACTCCGACAGTTTCTGGATCGACGGCTATTTCGAGGAAACCAAGATGGCGCGGGTTTGCGTCGGCGATCGTGCCGAAGCACAACTGGTCGGATATTCCAAGCCGATATTGGGACATGTGAAGACCGTGACGCGCGGCATCAGCGTCTCGAACGCCGCCGCGGGCACACAGGGCCTGCCCAACGTGGATCCGATCTACACCTGGGTGCGGCTCGCGCAGCGCGTACCGGTTCGCCTCGCCATCGACACCGTGCCACCCGATGTGCCGCTCGTCTCCGGCATGACAGCGACGGTGACGATCCGGCAGCCCTCCGTGGGCGAGGGCCAGACCTGGCTCGACCGGCTCCGCGAGAACTTCGTCGATCCAGTCTCCGGCTTGTTCGGTGCGGGGCCTCCGCCTCGTGCGAACTGCCTGCAGGCGACGTCGCAGCAGCGGCCCGAGGTGGAAGCACTCCCCCATGCGCGCGAGCCTGCGGTTCCGCCGGCAGACAAGATCGCACCCGGCTTGACACCTGGCATCGACGCCTCGCCACGGCTGCCCTGAAGCGCACGGGCCTCTCCTGAATCATGCAAAATGAGAAACAGCGGGGGATCGCGAAATACTCTGGCGGCGGGATCGACGATGGTACATGTGAAGTGACTGAGACCCCCAAGTCACGGCTCGTGCCTCCCTCCTCCCTGGGCATACGAGCATTCAGGGGCCGTCCTCCCCCAAGGGACGGCCCCCTTTTTTTCGACAGCACAAGGCACGATCGAGCGCACCGTCCGTTCAGGACTTTCCGGCTTTAGCGACTGATATGTTCCGTAAGCCAGCTGCGGACGCCCTCAAGACTCCTAAAATCATCCACCGAGCGCGCCGGAAGTCCGGGCGCGATGTCCGCAGCCATGGCGCTCAGCGCATGTCCCGGCCCGAGCTCGAGAAACCCCGTCGCACCCGCTTCGACACAGGCTTGCAGACAATCTGCCCATTGCACGGTTTGCGAGATCTGCGCGGCGAGTTTGTCGAGACCGGTCTCGCGCGAGACGATCGGAGCGGCATCGACCCCGCTCAGAATGCGCGCACCGGTGCTCGGCGGGAACCGCACTGGCGCCAGGCGCAAGGCCTCGCGAAATGCGACCGACGCTCCAGCGAGCCGTTCGGTGTGGGAGGCAACCTCAACCGGCAACACGACGATCCTAACGCCGTGCATCACCCGCGCGTCTCCGGCGATCTGTCCAAGCGCCTCCCGGTCACCGCCGACGACAAAAGCATCGCCTGGATTGACGATGGCGATCGCTGCGCCGTGGCGCTCGCAAAGGCGATCGGCCTGCTCTCGCGAGAGACCGCGGACGAAGACCAGTCCATCGCCGGCGCGCGTCGCTGCATCCATGGCCTCCGCCCGACGCGCCACGAGGTCGAGCGTGGCGGTCGCCCCAAAGAGGCCGCCGACGCCCCAGGCCGCGACCTCGCCGACACTGTAGCCGGCAATGATAGCGCCACGTGGAATGGCATCGCCGAGCGCTGCCGTCGCGGCGAGCGCCTGCAAGGTACACAGAACCTGGCCGGCACGATTGCGGTGCAGGGCCTCATCGGGTTCGCGGCGCACGAATTCGCGCGGATCCCTGCCGCCGAGCAATGTCGCCGCGTGCGCAAACAAGGACGCGGCCGCCGGCGCATCTCCCGTGAGGGCGAACATCTCCCGGTGCTGCCTGCCTTGTCCCGCGCACAGGATCGCGAGTGTCATGATCACGACCTAATGGGGAGAGAGCATCGCGATCGCAATCGCGAGGGTCACGATGCTGAATCCAGTGCTGGCGATGACCATGGAGCCGATTGTCGCGGAGTCCAGCCGGTAATTGACGGCAAACAGGATACCGAAGAAGCCCGAGGGCAATGCCGCGAGCAGAATTGCCGTCTTCGCGGCATCGGGCGGAACGTGTAAGCCGTAGACAATCGCGGCCGCCAGCAGCGGACGTATTATGTCGGCAGCTCCCGTTGCGACAATCACTCCCCAGTCCAGACGGAGCGACTGGGCGGATAGAACGAGACCGGTCAGGAACAGCGCAACGCCTGCAGCCGCGTTCCCGATCAGGGTGAGACAGGCATGGACAAGTGCATCGAGGTTCAGATCGAGCAACGAGAGCACAATGCCAAGCGCGGGTGCCCACACCACAGGCTTCGCGAGCGCGCGCCGCACCGCCATCAGAACCGGCTGCGACGGCGCATCGGCGCCGCGGGTCTTCGCTGTGCTCATCTCCACGATCACGAGGGTCAGGGGGCTGACGAGGATCGAGCCGGTTGCGAGCGCGACGGCGACCGGGACGACGCCGGTCGGCCCGAGTACGGTCGACAGGATCGGCAGACCGACACCAGCAAGATTTGGGAAACCGACCGTCAGAGCCTGCACCGATGCGTCGGACCTCGTCACCGCGAAGAAAGTGCGCTCGAACCAGTACCAGCCGACATAGACGACCAGTATCGTCACGCCGAGCACTGGGAAGACCGGACCTTGCTCGATGATCCGGTCGCGCGGGGCCGATGCAGTCGCGGCGAACAGCGAGGCCGGCAGGGCGAAATCCATCACGAGTGCATTGAGACCCGCGACGTGACTGTTGTCGACAATGCGGGCCTTGCCGGCAACGAAGCCCAGCAGCAGGACGAAGAAGACCGGCACTAGCGCCATCAGGATTACATTGGAGGTCACGGGCTCAGCCCCTCATGGGCGTCGACGAACAGCGTCATGGCAAGCAGATCGGCCGATCCGCCCGGACTGAGACGGCGGGCGACGAAGCTGTCATGGATCGCCTGTGCCCGCGTACGCCAGCCGGGCGCTCTGACGCCGCCGGCATCGATGAAGCGGCGCGCCGCATCATGTGCAAAGCGAAGGCCGTCGAGCCCACCACGATGCAGGAGGTTGGTGTCTTCGACGGAGGCGATCAGGGCAAAGCATGCCTCGACCCGGGCAGCTTCGGTATCTTCCGGCACTGCATACGCCGCTCTGCGCAGCGCCGGCAATCCAATCCGGTAGATGCTTGGAAAGCCCTTCGCGGCCTCGATACGCGCACCGCCGGCGCGAAAGCGGCGGCGGGCAACGCTGCCATGGCTGTGCAGCAACACGGGACCATCGAGGATGCTCTCGCCCCACAGCCGCGTCACGACCTCACCAAGCGAAAGCTCGGGCTCGACCAGCCCACCGGATTTCGCACCGGCCGCCGCACACAGCAGCCCGAGCCCGAAGATCGCGCCACGGTGCGTGTTGATCCCCGAGGTCGCTGCAAACATCGCGCGCTCGGATTCGAGGCCGATGATCCGCAGCCGTCCCATGCCGCAACCGAGCGCGCCGGCATCGGCCAGGCGTTGCAGATAAGGCCTGATCGCCGCAGCGCTGCGGCGAAACGTGCCCGCATCCATGTCGTCGTGACTGCCGTTGTCGACGTGGCTCACGAGCCCCGGCTTCGGCCAGGTTTCCAGCTCCTTGACGAGGCAATCCGCAGCGACGGCACCGATGGCGGAAATATCGGGCGCAATCTGCGCGCGGCGCAGCGCCGTCCGTTCCACGCCTCTTGCGGCTGTGGTGATCATGATACCATGGCCCCCGACATGAATTGACGCCTGCCGAGCAGGACAACGCGCTCGATGCTCTTGACCAGAAGCTCGCTCGCGCCGCCGTGGAATTCGCGCCAGTTGACCGCAGCGCCGTCGGCATCCATCAGCTCGCCATCAATCCGCATCGGCGCATCGGTCTCGATCGCGGCGACATCGGCGACGAAGCGATCGATGTCGGTCTCGGCTCGAAACTCGAACAGGACATCGAGATCGGAGCGAGCAGTGACATAGTCGAGCCCGGTCAGCGACTGCCAGGCCAGGCTGCCGAAGACGCGCGCGTCCACCGCATGGCGATGCGCCAGCGCGTCGAGCCGGTCGAGCGTCGGCCACCAGTTGCGCGGCGCGTAAGCCCGCGCCTGCCGCAGCAAGAGCGGCCTCGCGACGGAGGTGACGTGGTCGCTATCAACCAGGAGGGAGATCCGCCTCTTGCCGGCCGAGGGCGGCAAGGGCAGGCCCAAAGCGAGGCCGTTTGCCTCGCCTGGCAGAGCGCGCCGCCTGATCACCGGCCAGCCCATTTTGGGCCAACGTGCGACCAGCGCATCGGTAGCGAGATCGCCGCGCGCATCCAGCATCGCGCGCCACCCTGCCGGGCTGACGAAGACGAGGTCATGGCGGCCCGGTGGGCGCTCACTGTACTTGCAGGGCCAGGTCATGAACGCGCTCCGCTATATCGGCGGCTTTCAGCCTGCCCCCACGGTGCGTGCCGAGCGCATCCCGCCGATCCTGCGCGGCCGGCATGTCGGCCAACAGTGCCCCCATCTGGCCGGCGAGCGAGACGTCGTTGCGCCATGTCATGTGAACGGCGCCCATTCGCGCAAGATTCGACAAACCCGGGGCGAAGACCGGTGTCGACCTCGCTTTCTCCTGTAGAGCTTCGATCGACAGCTTGGTGACCTTCGCCATCGACGGCAGATCCATCACCGCGGGATCGGCCCCGGGCAATCCGACCAACACGCGGGTTGCGAGCCCCGTTGCAAGCAGGGCTCCCGCCGCCGAATGGCCGTAGAGCAGGCCAATGGTCGGACG
This sequence comes from Bradyrhizobium sp. USDA 4354, assembly GCF_054060315.1. NCBI lineage: Bacteria > Pseudomonadati > Pseudomonadota > Alphaproteobacteria > Hyphomicrobiales > Nitrobacteraceae > Bradyrhizobium > Bradyrhizobium sp. USDA 4354. The sequence goes on from NZ_JBSSDC010000001.1 coordinate 6,455,006, forward strand.
GCCGTTCATGTCCGCGTAGATCAGCGTCTTGGCCAGATGCGCCAGGAATTCGTTCAGCCCGAGCAGCTCGTCGCGCTTGCTCATGCGCTGGCTGTCGCTGTCGACGAGGACCAGGATCGGCCCGGTGTCCTGGCCGATCGACTCCAGAACATCGCCCGAAAGCCTGATCGCCTCGTCGACGCCGAGTGCTGTCCGATCCGCAACGCCAATGACGAGAACTCGGCCGTGCGGCCGCAGCGTCGCCGTGCCGGCAATGATGCCCTTGTTGTTGCTGACCTCATGGCCGTCCGGAAACAGCGAGGCGAGAATGTCATCGAGCGTCACGGCCGGTCCTCCCGATCCTGTCGGCGAGCGCAATGAACTGGTCGGCCGGCAGCTCTGGAACGGTTTCGGCATGCGCGATGCCTTCCGCCGTCCAGATGTCGACGGCATCGAAGCAGGTACTGAAGCGGCGCAATCGGTCGGCAAGCCGCTCCTGCTCCGCCTTCAAGCTGTCTAGGCCGAAGGGGCCGACCAGACCGAGCAGCTCCAGCGCGGCCTCGCGGAAATCCTGCACATTGTCATCGGCAAAGACGTCGGCGGCGCCGAGCAGCCGGCGATGCTTGCCGCCCATGGTGCGCCAGACCAGCGCGCGGTCGCGGGAGTCGAACTCTTCGACACCGCGATTGGTCTCGATCACTTCGGGGCCCGACACTGCGATGCGCCCGGGCTCCGAGACGGCGAGCGCCGAGCAGCAGCCTGCGATCAATCCACCGCCGCCATAGCATCCGGACCTGCCACCGATCAGGCCGATCACCTTCACGCCGGCGCTACGCGCCTCCATCACCGCACGCATGATCTCGGCGATGGCGAGCTCGCCGGCATTGGCTTCCTGCAACCGCACGCCGCCGGTGTCGAACAGGATCAGGACCGGGATCGAGCCGATCTGGCGCGCGGCGCGGAGCAGCCCCGTCAGCTTGGCACCGTGCACCTCGCCGAAGGCGCCGCCCATGAAGCGGCCCTCCTGAGCGGCGACGAACACCGGCGAGCCGTCGAGGCGGCCGCGACCGACGACGATGCCGTCATCGAACTGCTCGGGCAGATCAAAAATCTTCAAGTGAGGACTGACCTCCCGCTGCTCCGGCCCGATGAACTCGACGAAGCTGCCGGCATCGAGCAGCAGCTCCAGCCGCGTGCGGGCCGACGCTTCATAGAAGCTGGTGCTGCGGGCGCGCTCGGCCGGCGTGATGTCCTTGAGTGGCGCGGTCATTGGCCGTTCTCCGCGATCAACCGGACCGCCTGCGCCAGCCGAAGCGAGACGGTATCGGGGCGCGCGCCGCCGTCATTGATCGAGAATTTCAGCCCGCCGGGCGAATAGCGCTCGACGAAATCGCCGATGACGGCGGTCCACACCTCTCCGAAGCCAACTGCCGCGGTCCTGATGTCGATAACGCATTCCGCATCGGGTACGACGCGTTCCACCAGCACTTCCAGATTGCCCGAGGCGACCACGCCGACGATTGCGCTCTGCCTGGTACCGCCGGCCCGGGCAAGAACCCTGTGCTGGAACCTGAGATCTTCCATGGACCGTCCTCACCAGTTTCTGAATTTTGACGGCGGCGCGTAGAGGCCGCCCGACCAGCGCACGAGATCCTTGATCGAGCGCGCCGCCGGCAGGCTGCGATTGGCATCGAGCGGATTGATGCCGAGATCCTCCGGGCGACGGATGACCCCGCGCTCGCGCAAGTGCGCGACCATGCCGCGATCGCGCCGGCGGCCGATATCGGTGTAGCCGGCAACGCCGCGGATCGCCTGCTCACGCTCCAGCGCGGTGCGGCACAGCAGGAGGTTGGCCACGCCCTCCTCGGTGACGATGTGCGTGACGTCGTCGCCATAGATCATGATCGGCGCAAGATCGAGGTTCAGCTTCTCGGCGAGCTCGAGGGCGTCGAGCTTCTCGACGAACAGCGGCACGTTCTTGTCTCCGAACGTCTCGCCGATCTGCACGACCAGTTTGCGGCCGCGGCGCATCAGGGCCGCGCTGTCAGGGTCGGCCTCGGCTCCCGACTTCAGCCAGGGCTCGCTCGGATGACGGCGCCCGCGGGCATCGGCTCCCATGTTCGGCGCGCCGCCGAACCCGGCGATGCGGGACGTGGTGACGGTCGACGAATTTCCCTGCAGGTCGATCTGCAAGGTGGAGCCGATGAACATGTCGCAGGCATAGAGACCGGCGATCTGACAGAAGGCGCGATTGGAACGCAGCGAGCCGTCGGGGCCGGTGAAGTAGACGTCGGATCTGGCTCGGATGTAGTCATCCATGCCGACCTCCGACCCGAACGAGTGGATCTGTCGCACCCAGCCGGACTCGATCGCGGGAATCAGCGCGGGATGCGGGTTCAGAGCGAAATGGGTTGCAATCCTGCCTTTCAGTCCCAGCCTTTCGCCGAAGGTCGGCAGCAGGAGCTCGATGGCGGCGGTGCTGAAGCCGATGCCGTGATTGAGCCGCTGCACGCCATAGGGCGCATAGATGCCCTTGATCGCGAGCATCGCGGTCAGGATCTGTCCCTCGGTGATCGCGGCCGGATCGCGCGTGAATAGCGGCTCGACGAAGAACGGCTTGTCGGACTTGACGATGAAGTGGACGCGGTCCGCCGGGATGTCGACACGCGGGACCGTCTCGACGATCTCGTTGACCTGGGCGATCACGACGCCGTCCTTGAACGCCGTCGCCTCGACCACGGTCGGGGTGTCCTCGGTGTTCGGGCCGGTGTAGAGATTTCCCTCGCGGTCGGCGCTGACGGCGGCGATCAGCGCGACGTGCGGCGTGAGGTCGATGAAGTAGCGGGCGAACAGTTCGAGATAGGTGTGAACCGCACCCAGCTCGATCTTGCCGCCGAACAGCATGCGGGCGATGCGCGCCGATTGCGGCCCGGAATAGGCATAGTCAAGGCGTTTCGCGACGCCGCGGTCGAACAGGTCCAGATGTTCGGGAAGAACGACGCCGGACTGCACCATGTGCAGATCGTTGACCCTGGAGAGGTCGACGGCGAGCAGCGCGCGGCTGAGCAGATCAGCCTGCTTCTGGTTGTCACCCTCGAGGCAAACCCGGTCGCCCGGCCTGATCACGGCCTCAAGCAGGCGCGTAGCGTCGCGCGCCTCCACGACCTTGCCGCGGGCGAGCCCGGCACCGGCCGCGATGCGGGCGTCACGCGTAGCGCGGTTGCTCTGCCAGCCCGTCATGACCCTTGCTCCTTCACAGTGTTAGTCGGTCGGGCCGGCGGGAGTGCTGTTGCTCCCGCCGACCTTCCCTCTGCCGGCCGTGCGTCAGGACCGGTGAGAAAGAGGTCGTCAGCGCGCCGCCTGCTGCTGGACGCTACGCGCTGCGCGGGTGATGATCGCCGCCACTTCCTTCGGATGCGACTCGTAGACCGAGTGGCTCGCGCCTGGAATCACGGTGGTCTGACTCTTGGCGCGCTCGTAGTACCAGCGTTCGAGATCCGGATTGATGATCTGGTCGCCGCCGGCAACGATCCCCCAGCTCGGCTTGGTCTTCCACGCGGCCGCCGTCAGCGGCGTGCTGAACACCTGGGCCGCAGCCGGGACCTGGGAGCGTGCGACGAACTCAGCACGCTCACGCGGCAGATCGGGTGCGAACAGCTTCGGAAATTGCACGGGATCGAGATAGGTGAACTTGTCCGGCGTGACCTTGATGACGCCTTCGGTCTTGCCGAGCACGCTCGGCGTCTTCTTGCCCAACGCGGATTCGTCCTCGCCGACGTCAGGCGCATGCGCGGCGACGTAGACGAGACCGACGACGTTGGGGTGAACTCCGACTTCGGTGATGATCGAGCCGCCGTAACTGTGGCCGACGAGGAGCGTCGGACCGTCCTGAAGATCGAGAACCCGCTTGGCCGCCGTGACGTCATCGGCGAACGACGTCTCTGGCTCCTGCACCATCGTGACGTGGAAACCTTCCTTGGTCAGGATCTCGTAAACAGGCTTCCAGCCGGACGCGTCCACCCAGGCGCCGTGGACCAGGACGATGTTCTTCAGGGGTTCTGCACGCGCCGGGGCGACGCTCGCGAACACGGAAAGGGCGGCAGCAAAGGCGAGGCCTGCATTGAGGTGTTTCATTTCGGGATCACTCCGGGTTGGAATGATGCGACACTAGGTTGGCCGCTCGCTCATGTATTTCGGCAAACAACGGCCCTTGCCACTTCGCACGCCCGGGACGTGCCCGCCGCAGCTCTGATCCAGCTCTCGTCCGATTTCTCTGATGGCACGACCTCGTGCGCAGGCAAAGCGGCCGGCGTTCGCAAGCGAAAGACGGCGCATATCGGTTCTGTCATTCAAGACAGACGTTCGTTACCGACACGAAGGAACCGAGAATGACATCGAATTCACTCATCTGGATTGCAGCTGTCACTATAATCCTCCTGGGGGCGGCATCCCCGGCTCGTGCTGCATCCTGCGAGAAGTCGATCGGACGCGTCCAGGCACAGCTGGACGCAGCCATTGAGAAGAATGCCGGCGCACATGGCTGGGGCCCGGAAAGCCTCGATGCACTGCGCGGTCATCAGCCCACGCCGCGGTCGCTGGCGCGGGCGGAAGGTCAAAGCGGAGTGCACCTTCAGCTCGCGCTCGATGCACTCGACCGCGCACGCGCCGCCGACCGTTCTAACGACATCGCGACATGCCGCCGGGAGCTGTCCGAGGCAACGCTGCTGCTTCAGAAGCGGGCCCATTGATCCCGGAGGAGACGCCTTTTCGATCGTGCGGCCCGACAGCGGGACGTGCGTTCAGGGAATACCGGCGCGCCGGCCGCTCCCTATCGTCCGCGCAAATGAAAGGATTCGGAGCAGCCATGCGAGAACAGCTCTCATCGAACAGGTTCAGATGCCGCCGGTTCGCATCGATGCATCTGGGCGCAGCGCTCGCAATCTGGCTGATCCCGGTCGCAGCAAATGCGCAAACGACGCTTCCGACGACGCAGCCTCCGGTCGGCATGTCCGCGACCTCGCCGCTCAACCTAAGCTCGACGCGGCCCGAAGGCATTCCGCTAGGCTCGACCGAAATCGCCACGCCCGGCATATCCCCGATCAACCCTTCGCAAGGGATGACGAACTGCGCCGTATCCGGCAATGGCGGCTCGTCAGGAGCCCTGTTCGACGGCGGCGGGCTTTCCGGAAGCTCGTCACTCGGCTGCCCCAATGGCACGACGACTCAGTCGCCGTTGCCTCCTTCGACGTCGATGGTCGGACGCGTCGGGATTCCGCTCGGATCTACCGAGCTCGGCGGCGGCGGAATCAGTCCCTCCGTGCCGGTGCCCGGCCCAACGTCCATGGGCAGCACGAGCTCAATCAGCGGTTCCGGCAATCCCTGACATCAAAGAAGGACCATCACCGTGAAACGGAACGTCACCATTGCACTGGTCGCTCTCGCAGCGGTCCTGATCGGCGCAGGCCTCTGGTTCTTCGGCACCGACCGCAGGCCGGCCGTGGCGGCCACGCCGGTGCCGGTCGTCGTGCCGGTCGTCGCCGCCACCGTCACCGGCAAGGACGTTCCGATTTACCTGCGCGGCATCGGCACCGTGATCGCCTACAACACCGACGTCGTGCGCAGCCAGATTCAGGGGCAGATCGTCAAGATCGCCTTCACCGAGGGACAGACCGTCAAGGCCGGCGACCTCCTCGCCCAGATCGACCCGCGTCCCTACGAAGCGCAGATCGAGCAGCTGACGGCCAATCGCGATAGAGACCAGGCGCAGCTCGCGAATGCCGAGGCCAATCTCTCGCGCTACAATCAGCTCGGCGACAAAGGCTATGCGACCCCGCAACTGATCGAGACGCAGACGGCGCAGGTGGCGCAGCTCAAGGCTGCGGTGAAGGCCGACCAGGCGCAGATCGATCAGGCCAACGTCCAGCTCAGCTACACGCGCCTGACGTCGGCTATCCCCGGCATCACCGGCGTGCGCCAGATCGACGTCGGCAACGTGATCCATCCGACCGACCCCAACGGACTGGTCGTCGTCACCCAGATCGAGCCGATCTCGCTGCTGTTCACCCTGCCCCAGACCGACCTGCCGGTGATCCAGGAGCACGCCGCAAAGGGATCACTGAAGGTCATCGCCTATAGCCAGGACAACAAGATGAAGCTCGACGAAGGCACGCTGCTGCTGGTCAACAACGAGATCGCGGGAACGACGGGCACCGTCCAGCTCAAGGCGGTGTTCCCGAATCGTGAGCACCGGCTGTGGCCGGGCCAGCTGGTGAATGCGCGCCTGTTGCTCGAGATCCAGAAGGACGCGCTCACGGTCGCGGGCTCGGCCGTGCAGCAGGGACCGAACGGCAGCTATGTCTATGTCGTGACCGAGGGTCAGACGGCCGCCCTGCGTCCCGTTCACGTCGCACAGATCAGCGATGGCCAGGCATTGATCGACCAGGGGCTGAAGTCTGGTGACGTCGTCGTGGTCGACGGCCAGTATCGGCTGACGGAAGGCAGCCGCGTCCGCGAGCTGCATGGCAAGGCCGCGCAGGAAGCCGACCTGCAGAGCGCCGTGCAGGACGCGATCCCATGAATCTCTCCGCGCCCTTCATCCTGCGGCCAATTGCAACCGCCCTGCTGATGGCCGGCCTGCTGCTGTGCGGACTTGCGGCCTATCCGCTGCTGCCGGTCGGCGCGCTGCCGAACGTCAATTATCCGACGATCCAGATCTCCGCGCAATTGCCCGGCGCCGATCCGGGCACCATCGCCTCGTCGCTCGCCACACCGCTCGAGCAGCAGCTCAGCCAGATCCCCGGCATCACGCAGCTCACCTCATCCAGTGCGCTCGGCGTGGCCCAGCTCGCGGTCCAGTTCGAGCTGTCGCGGACGGTGGACAGCGCGGCGGTGGACGTGCTGGCCGCGATCAATGCCGCCAGCCCCTTCCTGCCGCCGAACATCCCCTACCCGCCGACGATCAGGAAGGTGAACCCGGCGGAGACGCCGATCATGCTGATCGCGCTGACGTCGGATTCGCTGCCGCTGACGACGGTGGACGCCTATGCCGAAAACATCCTGCTGCCGAAAATTTCGCAGGTGCCCGGCGTCGGCCTCGTCGGCATCGGCGGCCAGCAGAAACCCGCGATCCGTGTTCGCGTCAATCCGCAGGCGCTCGCCGCCCGCGGCATCGGCCTCGAGGACGTCCGCAGCGTCATCGCGGGCGCCAATGTCGATCTGCCGAAGGGCACGCTCAACAGCCCGCGCGTCACCTACACGCTGAACACCAACGACCAGCTGCTGAAGCCCTCCGCCTACGAAGATCTCATCATCGCCTATCGCAACGGCTCGCCGGTGCGGATCCGCGACGTCGGCACGGCGGTCGAGGCACCCGAGAACGATCTTCTGGCCGGCTGGTACGGCAAGGAGCCCGCCATCATCCTCGCAGTCCAGCGCGTTCCCGGCGCCAACGTTATCGAGACCGTCGACCGGATCAAGAAGCTGCTGCCGCAGCTGCAGGCTTCCGTTCCGCCCGCGATCAAGGTGACGATCGCCGCCGATCGCACCGCCACCATTCGCGCCGCGGTTTCCGACGTTCAGTTCACGCTATTGCTGACGGTCGCCCTGGTGGTGATGGTCATATTCCTGTTCCTGCGGAATTTCTGGGCCACCGTCATCCCCGCGGTCACCGTTCCCCTGGCGCTGGTCGGAACGTTCGCGGTTCTCTACGTGCTCGGCTACAGCCTCGACAACCTCTCGCTGATGGCCTTGTCGATCGCGGTCGGCTTCGTGGTCGACGATGCCGTCGTCGTCATCGAGAACATCGTGCGCCATCTCGAGCAGGGCATGACCCCGATGGAGGCGGCACTCAAGGGCTCCAGTGAGATCGGATTCACGATCGTCTCCATCACTCTGTCGCTGATCGCGGTCTTCATTCCGCTGTTCCTGATGGGCGGTTACGTCGGCAAGCTGTTCCAGGAATTCGCCGTCACCATCACCGCCTCGTTGCTGCTGTCGCTGGTCATCTCGCTCACCCTGACGCCGATGATGTGCGCCCGCCTGCTGAAGGACGATTCACGGAAGAAGCACGGCCGGATCTATCTGCTGTTCGAGCGCGGCTTCGATGCCCTGCTTGCGCTCTACGCGCGGGGCTTGCGCGTGGTGCTGCGGCATCGATTCGCAACGCTGCTCGTCATGCTCTCGACCATCGCGTTGACCGGCTACCTCTACGTGATCATCCCGAAGGGATTCTTCCCGCAGCAGGACACCGGACAGATCGTCGGCATCACCGAGGCCGCCCAGGACATCTCCTTCCCGGCCATGTCCGAACGCCAGCAGGCGATCGTCGACATCTTGTCGAAGGATCCGGCGATCCAGTCGGTCGCGAGCTATATCGGTCCGGGCGGCCCGACAGCGACGCTCAACCAGGGCCGCATCTTCATCGTGCTGAAGCCGAAGCCGGAGCGCAAGGCGAGCGCCGATCAGGTGATCAACCGGCTACGCCCGCGACTCGCCCATATCCAGGGCATCACGCTCTACATGCAGGCGGCCCAGGACATCACGATCGGCGCGCGCCTGTCGAAGACGCAGTATCAGTACACCCTCACGGATGCCGATTCCAACGAGCTCACGCACTGGTCGGCGATCTTCCTGGAGAAGCTGCGCGCGCTCGGTCTCATCACCGATGTCGCGAGCGACCAGGCCAATGCCGGCCCGAGGCTGGAGGTCACCGTCAATCGCGAGGTCGCCTCGAGCTTCGGTATTCTGCCTGCGACGATCGACAATGCGCTCGACGACGCCTTCGGCCAGCGCATCGTCTCCACCATGTTCACCTCGCTGAACCAGTACCACGTCGTGATGGAGGTCGACCCACGCTTCCAGTACGGACCCGAAGCGCTCAAGGACATCTACCTGAACTCGGCCACCGGCCAGCAGGTCCCGCTGAGCACGCTGGTTCACGCCGTCATCAAGCCTGCGCCGATCCTGATCAATCACCAGAGCCTGTTTCCCTCGGTGACGATCTCGTTCAACCTGCGGCCGGGCGTCGCGCTGGGCGATGCGGTGACGGCGATCCAGAAGATCGAGAAGGACACCGGCAAGCCCGCCTCGCTGTCGACCTCGTTCCAGGGTAACGCTCAGGCGTTCCAGTCCTCCCTGTCAGGCACGCCGCTGTTGATCGGGGCCGCGCTGATCGTGATCTACATCATTCTCGGCGTCCTCTATGAGAGTCTGATCCATCCGATCACGATCCTGTCCACGCTGCCTTCGGCGGGGATCGGCGCGCTGCTGCTGCTGCTGGCGGTCCACATGGACCTCAGCGTCATCGCCATCATCGGAATCATCCTGCTGATCGGCATCGTCAAGAAGAACGGCATCATGCTGGTCGATTTCGCACTCGAGGTGGAGCGCCAGCACGGGCTTAGCCCTGAAGAGGCGATCTACCAGGCCTGCACGCTGCGCTTCCGCCCGATCCTGATGACGACGATGGCGGCGCTGCTCGGTGGCGTGCCGCTGATGATCGGCTCCGGCACCGGCGCGGAGCTGCGCCAACCGCTCGGCTACACGATCGTCGGCGGCCTGATGCTGTCGCAGATCCTGACGCTCTACACCACGCCCGTCGTCTATCTCTATCTCGATCGGCTCGGCAACTGGCTCACCGGACGCAAGCCGCAGGCAGCCAAGACATCCACTCCATCCACAACCGAGGCAGAGACGGGATTGAGCCATGAATCCGCTTGAGAGAGTGACGACCGGCATGACCGCCGAAAAACTGGTGACCGTCACGCCGGAGATGACGGTCGGTCACGTGGTGCCGGGTATGCCGGCCGTGTACGGCACGCCGATGATGATCCTGCACATGGAGATGGCCGCGGGGAGCGCGATCCAGCCGTACCTGGCGACAAACCATGTCAGCGTCGGGATGATGGTCAATATCCGCCACCTCGCAGCAACACCGGTTGGGCGCACGGTGCGCGCGATCGCGCGGGTCGTCGCGGTCGAGGCCAAGAGCGTGCTGTTCGAGGTCGAGGCTTGGGACGGCGGCCGCAAGATCGGCGATGGCACGCATCGCCGCGGCGTCGTCGATCGCGCCGAGTTCGAGAGACGGTTCGGCGTGACAAAGCCTACGATGGCGATTGCCTGATACAGGCCAAGCAGACAGCGTCTAGTCGTCAGGCGGCGACTCGGGGGCAAGCGCAATACCCCGGCCCCGCAACGCTTCGCCCATCTTGACAAGGTCGGCCAGCGATCTTGCATTCATCTTGCGCATGATTTCGCGACGGTGGACCCTCACCGTTACTTCGCTGATACCAGCCGCGCCCGCAATCTGCTTGGTCTGAAGGCCGGAGACCGCGGAAGCCATGACCTGGCGTTCGCGGGATGTCAGTGCCTCGAACCGCCGCTGGATGTCGTCAAGGGCACGTTGGTCGGTTCGCCTTTGCCGGTCCTTTTCTATCGCCGCCAGCACCGCCTCGAGCAGATCCTGATCGCGGTAGGGTTTGGTGAGAAACTCCACCGCGCCCGCCTTCATGGCCTGCACCGACATGTGCACATCGGCATAGCCCGTGATGAAAATGATCGGGGCGCGAATGCCGCTTGCAGCCATCTCGCGCTGGAAATCGAGCCCGCTGGAACCTGGCAGGCGCACATCCAGGATGACGCAGCTCGGGTCGTCCTTCCGCCTCGCCTGAAGATATTCGCGCGGTGATGAAAACAATTCGACGCGCAGCGCCGCCGTTTCCAATAATCCCTGAATCGATTCGCGCACCGACACGTCGTCATCGATGACCGCAACGATGGAGGATTCCTCGCTCATAGGTCGGCCTCCGCCTTGCTCGGCAAGGTGAACTGGAACAGCGCGCCGTGAGGTTCGGCGGGCGAAGCCCACAGGCGTCCGCCATGCGCCTCGACGATCGAGCGGCAGATTGCCAGCCCCATCCCCATGCCCTTTGCCTTGGTCGTGAAGAACGGATCGAAAATCCTGTCGGCCGTGTCCCGATCAAGACCGACACCGTGATCGCGCACGAAAATCAACCCATCGCCGTCTGGTTCAAGGCGCGAACCGATGACCAGAGGCAAGGGCCGGCCGGTCACGTCGCTCATGGCGTCGGCGCCGTTGACGACGAGATTCAGGAGGACCTGCTGAAGCTGGATGGAATCGCCGGGAAAACGCGGAAGCCCCAGTGCAAGCTCGGTGTTGACGGCGACGTCGCGCAGGCGCAACTCGGTCTGGAGGAGATCGACAACCTCGCGGATCAGGTCGTTGATATCGATGTCCCTCGTCTGCGGCGGCGTGTTCGTCAGCAATCCCTGGATGCGACGGATCACGCCGCTGGCGCGCTCGCCATCGCGCAATATCCGTTCCGCCGTCACGCGCGCCTTGTCGAGGTTCAACGAACGCTCGTTGAGCCAATGAAGGACGGTGTGGCCGTTGGTGACCACGCCCGTCAGGGGCTGGTTGATCTCATGGGCGATCGATGCCACCAACTGGCCCATCGTTGTCGCCCGCGAGACGCGGGCAAGGTCAGAATGAACGCGTTGCAGCTCGTCTGCCGCCCGCTTGGCTGCGGTGATATCCATCACGGCGCCGACGAAGCTGACGCCGTCGCCCTGCTCTTCGGCGCGCGTCACAAGCCGAACAAACCGGATCGTACCGTCGGGCATCGACAAACGATGCTCGAACTCGAAGCCGGTCCCGTCCCGGAAGGACTTGCCGATCGTCTGCTCGACGAGCGGCCGGTCGTCCGGATGGGTACGCGCGATCATCATCGCGAGGGAGGGCTTCATCCCCTCCGGCTCATACTGATAAATGCGGTGGGTCTCGCGGGACCAGAACTGCTCCGCGCGCGGATCGCGCCAGCCGATGCTTCCGGTGCGGCTCAATCGCTGGGCTTCGATGAGATAGGCCTCGCTCTCCCGGAGCGCGTCGGTTGCGATCCGATTGCGCACCACCAGCAGCGTCGACATGGCGATACCAACGACGCTGATGGCGCGGTCGAGCAGCGACCAGTGCGACCAGGGATCGCCGGGGGAAAGCATGTGAGCCGTCAGGGTCAGGACTTCGCAAGCCAGCCCGACCAACACGATGCCGCGCCACCGATAGGCCGCCGACGCGAGCAGCACGACGAACACGTAGAGAACGCACACCGAAACCTCGAGCGGTGTTTCGGCGTCGACGGCGAAGATGACGATGGCGAGAACAAAAATGCCGATCGTGAAGGGCACGCGGGCGCTCTCGCGATCGAAAAGGTTGTGTTTCATCTGTCCGCGCCGCCCGAGGATCAGGCCCGGATGACGCCTTTGCGGCGTCCACGCCTGTACAGCCTCCCCCATTCGCGAGGCAGGACCCCTTTCCTAACAAAAATCACGAAATGCGGCAACGCAGCTAAACGAAACGATAGTCCGGCGTTCTTTTGGTTAATTCCGATGATAATTTCGGCAACTAGAGTGCGTCTTCGTCAATGGATTCACCCCCCGATCGTCGCCAACGTGGAAGCTTAGGAGAGTGTCTTGAAAGACGAACTCTTGATCGCGATCGTGGATGACGACGAATCGGTGCGGTTCGCCATGGGCGGCATGATTGAGTCGTTCGGATACTCCCCTGTCACGTTTGAATCGGCCGACGATTTTTTGAAGTCCGACAAGTTGTCCGATGCATCCTGCCTGATCCTGGATGTCCAGATGCCCGGCATGAGCGGTCTCGAACTGTATGGCAAGCTGATTGCCAGGGGCCGTCAGATCCCGACGATCTTCGTCACCGCATTTCCCGACAAGCGCATTCGCGAACGAGCCATGCATGCAGGCGGCGTCTGCTTCCTGTCTAAGCCTTTTGGACGGGACGATCTGCTCGGCTGCATTCAAACAGCGCTCGGCAGGCAAACGTAGGACTTACCATGACCGCGGCCACTGTCACAACCCGGCAGGTATTGGTGGAAGGCCCGGTGGGACATGTCAATACACTTCCGGAGGCGCAGGCAGCCGGGAAGGTTGCCGGGAGTTTCTTTTCCTTCGGCCCGTTCCAGCTCTTCCCCTCCCGGAGGCTCCTGCTCAGGGACGGCCAGCCCGTTCAGCTGGGAAGCAGATCGCTTGACATCCTGATCGCGCTTGCGCGGCGCCAGGGCGATGTTGTCGACAAGAATGAGCTCATCGCCCGCGTCTGGCCCAGCGTTACCGTGGATGAAGGGAGCCTGAGGGTTCACATTGCCGGGCTGCGCAAGGCGTTCGGCGAGGGAGGCGGGAACGCCTCCTACGTCAAGACTGTCCCGGCGCGAGGATATTGCCTGGTCGCGACCGCCGGTGGCCCGGAGTTGTCCGGCGAAAGCGGCCGACAGGCGGAAATAAGGGTCGGCCACACGCCGCGCCTCCCGATGCAGTTGAGTCAGATGATCGGCGGGGGCGAAGCTGTCCGCAAGATTTCGGATCTGCTGGCGGCAAGTCGCTTCGTCACCATCCACGGCCCGGGAGGCGCCGGAAAGACGACGACGGCTGTTGCGGTGGGCCACAACCAGCTTGCGTTGTTCGGGGACGCCGTTCACTTTGTCGATCTCGGGCAGATCAAGGAAGCGAGTCTCCTGCCGGGCGCGATCGCATCAATCTTCGGACTGTCTGTGCAATCCGACGATCCGACGCGGGACCTGCTCGATCTCCTGCGAGATCGTCGCATGCTGGTGATCTTCGATAGTTGCGAGCACCTGATCGAACCGGCGGCGGCGTTGATTGAAAGACTCTTCCATGCAGCGCCGCAGGTACACATCCTTGCGACCAGCAGGGAAATACTGCGGGTCGACGGTGAGCACGTGTTTCGGTTTTCGGGCCTCGACTGTCCATCGGATGAGGAAGAACAGTCGGCCGAGCGAATCTTTTCGTTTGATGCGCCTCGCCTGTTTGCCGAGCGCGTCGTTACGAGCGGATATCGATTCCGGTTGAAAGACGCCGACGCGCCGACCGTGGCGCGGATTTGTCGCAAGCTGGACGGCCTTCCACTGGCAATCGACATGGCGGCGGCGCGAGTGCCGGCATTTGGTCTTTCCGAAGTCGCGCGCTCCCTGGAGACCCCCATCTGGCTGTTCTGGCGCGGTCAACGCACAGCACAGCCGCGCCACCTGACTATATCGGCAACAATTGACTGGAGCTACGACCTGCTCGGTGACGACGAGCGCGCGGTACTGCAGCAGCTCTCCGCCCGTGACGGATTTTCCAGCCTCGATACTGCGTGCGAAATTGCGCGCCAGGCCCTGCGGGAACCCTCGCGCGAGTTCCATGTCATCGACAAGCTGGTCGCGAAATCGTTGATCTCGTTTGAAGTCGACGACAGCGGTGCGCGGTATCGGCTGCTCAACTCGACCCGAGCCTATGCGCTCGAGAAGGCGCGAGACCGAAACCCGGAGCGCCAATCGCCGCCGCCGTACTTATCTGCATCCGGCGCGATTGGTTGATGTTCGGGCGCGATCCCGATCACGTACTGCCGGTCCAATGCCGCGAACGCGTCAGACCCCGATCTCAGCCTATTCGCCGGTGGGAAGCTGATCTGCGTCGACGTTGCCACTGCGCACGATCCGGATCGGAACGCCTTTGTATGACGGCGTGAAGCTGAGGGGGTCCCGGGCATAGAGCGGGACCAGCGGATTGGTCTCCGGATAGTATGCGGCACAGCAGCCGGTCGGGAACGAATAGGCCACGGCGCGGAAGTTGCGCACGATCCGCTCGGCCCCATCGGTCGATGCGGTGATCAGGTCGACGCGATCGCCGTCGGCTAGTCCTCGCTTCTTCAGCTCATACTCGTTCAGGAAGACCACGTCGCGCTGGCCGAACACTCCGCGGTAACGATCCGACATCGAATAGAGCGTGGTGTTGTACTGATCATGGCTGCGTATGGTGGTGAGCCAAAGGAAATCGGGATCGCTCTGCGGCGGGTCTTCGCCGCACCCCGGGAAGACCAGGAAGTTCGCCTTGCCCGACGGCGTCGCCCATATCCGCTCGCGCGCCGTCGAGGTAAGGTGAAAACCGCCGGGGACACGGATGCGGGTATTATAGCCCTGGAAGATCGGGAACACCGCCTCGATCGCATCGCGGATCCGGTCGTAGTCGGCAACGAAGCCGTCCCAGTCGACCACCGTGCGCTCGCCCAGCGTCGCCTTGGCGACGCCGGCGATGATCGCGACCTCGCTGCGCAGATGCTCCGACGCAGGCTTGTTGCGGCCGCCGGATGCATGCACCATCGACATCGAGTCCTCCACCGTGATCGACTGCGGTCCCGATGCCTGGACGTCGATCTCGGTGCGTCCGAGGCATGGCAGGATCAACGCGGCGCGGCCATGGATCAGGTGGCTGCGGTTGAGCTTGGTCGAGACATGGACGGTGAGATCGAGCTTGCCAAGGGCCGCCTGGGTCGCCTGCCAGTCCGGAATGGCCGCGGCGAAATTGCCGCCCATCGCGAAGAAGGCTTTCACCTCGCCGCGGATCATGGCCTCCAGCGCGGTCACGACGTTGTGTCCCGGCGCGGACGGCGGTTTGAAGCCGAAGCGTTGCTCCACGCGCTCGAGGAAGTCGGCCTTGGGAACCTCGGTGATCCCCACGGTGCGATCGCCCTGCACGTTGGAATGACCGCGAACCGGGCAGACGCCGGCGCCTTCGCGCCCGACATTGCCGCGCAACAGCGCGAGATTGGCGATCTGCTGCACGTTGTGCGCGCCGCGCCAGTGCTGGGTGATGCCCATGCCGTAGACGATGATGGCACGCTCCGCCTTCATGTACGCGCGAGCCGCATACTCCATATCCTCGCGCGCCAGGCCGGACTGACGTTCGACGTCGGGCCATTGTGTGCGCTTAAGGTCGTCGATCAGCGCTTCAACGCCGACGGTGTGACCGCGAATGAAATCCCAGTCCAGGATCTCCGGCCGCTCGGCAGCGCGGGCGGCCTCGTCGGCTTCGACCAGGATCTTCATGATCCCCTTGAGGACGGCGACATCGCCGCCGACCCGCACCTGGAAGAGTTTCGAGCTGATGGTCGTCGACGTCAGCGTGATCATCTCGACCGGGCTCTGCGGCGCCTGGAATCGCTCCAGCGCTCGTTCGCGGAACGGGTTGAACGACATGATCGACGCACCGCGGCGCGCCGCATTGCGCAGGCTGGTCATCATCCGCGGGCTGTTGGTGCCCGGATTCTGGCCGAAGATGAAGATGCAATCGGCCTTGTCGAAATCCTCCAGCAGCACGGTGCCCTTGCCGACCCCGAGCGATTGCGGCAGGCCAACGCTGGTCGCCTCATGGCACATGTTCGAGCAGTCGGGGAAGTTGTTGGTGCCGTATTCGCGCACGAAGAGCTGATAGAGGAAGGCTGCCTCGTTCGAGGTCCGTCCCGAGGTGTAGAACTCCGCCATGTTCGGATCCGGCAGCGCCTTTAGCTCACGTCCGATCATGTCGAACGCATCGCTCCATTCCACCGGAAGGTACCGGTCTGATGCGGCATCGTAGGCCATTGGATGCGCGAGCCGCCCGACCATTTCGAGATCATAGTCGCTCCAGCTTGCGAGCTCGGTGACGGTATGCTCGGCGAAGAATTCGGGAGTGCAGCGCTTTGAGGTTGCCTCCCAGGCGATTGCCTTGCCGCCGTTCTCGCAGAACTCGAACGAGGAGGTGTGTTTCGGATCGGGCCATGCGCAGCCGGGACAATCAAAGCCCTGCGGCTGATTCATCCTGCTCAGCGTCGCCGCGCCCTTCAGCGGCACGCGCTGCACCAGAAGCGCCTCGCTGAGCGCCTTGAGTGCGCCCCAGCCGCCGGCGGGTTCACGGTAGGGACGAACCGATTTCGTACTCATCTCGATATCTCTCGATCTTGCGCTTGTCCGGGCCAGTTAAGGATGGTGCGGGCAAAACCGTCTTTTCAAAACGAAGCCGATTTTCTCAATTGCACACGTTCGAATCCGGACGGTCGGCCGCAGCGCCAGTGCATTCCGGCAAAAAGAGCGCCGTTCCCGGAAGCTGAAACGACAACTGGAAGCTAGGGTTGGCGGTTGGAGCCCCAGCGCCACAGAGGGCTTCCGACAATCTTCAGGAGCGACCCAACATGTTTTCACGACGTGACTTGCTGGCCATGTCCGCGGCAGGTGCCGCCATGGTCGGCTCCAGCGCGCAAGCCGCAACCTTCGGCAATCCGGACGAGCCGCCGCAAGGCGCCGTAAACGCCAGGAGCCCGGGAAGCCTGACCGATCCCGGTCCGCAGAATCCCGCACTGGCCAAGCAATTCCCCTCCGCGCAAACCCCGCCGGCGACCGACGTCGGCGGGCTGCCGATGGATTGGACCTCATTCAACAATGCACCGAAGCGCATCCAGAATGGCGGCTGGGCCCGTCAGGTCACCGTCGAGGACTTCGCCATCTCCAAGGAGATCTCCGGCGTCAACATGCGGCTGTCCGCCGGCGGCATCCGCGAGCTGCACTGGCATCAGGCCGCCGAATGGGCAATCATGACTTATGGCACCTGCCGCATCACGGTGCTCGACACCCAGGGACGCCCCTATGTCGCCGACCTCAAAGCCGGCGATCTCTGGTATTTTCCGCCGGGCGCGCCGCATTCGCTGCAGGGATTGGGTCCCGACGGCTGCGAATTCGTGATCTGCTTCGATGACGGCCACGCCAATGAGTTCAACACGCTGCTGGTGACGGATTGGCTCGCCCATACCCCGCCCGAGGTGCTGGCCAAGAATTTCGGCGTCCCGGCCGAGGCCTTCGCGAAGATCCCGCTGCACAATCTCTGGATCTTCCAGGGGACGTTGCCCGGCGATCTCGCCGCCGATCGCGCTGCAGTCGCCAGGCACGCCGAAGCGCCGCCCTACCCCTTCGTCCACCCGCTCGGCAGCTCGACCCCGGTCAAGGAGAGCTCCGCCGGAAGCATTCGCGTTGCCGACAGCAGCAACTTCAAGGTGGCCACCACGATCGCCGCGGCCCTGGTGACGATGCCGCCGGGAGCGGTCCGGGAAATGCACTGGCACCCGAACGCCGACGAATGGCAGTACTACATCAAGGGCAAGGCGCGGATGACGGTGTTCGACACCGGTCCGAACGCGTTGACGACGGATTTCTCGGCGGGCGACATCGGCTATGTCAGGCGGAATCTCGGCCATTATGTGGAAAATGTCGGCGACACCGACCTGCAGTTCGTCGGCGTGTTCCGCGCGCCGCGCTACGAGGAGGTCTCGCTCTCCAACTGGCTGACACACACGCCGCCCAAGCTCGTTGCCCAGCACTTCAACATCGACGAGAAGCTGATCGCCCAATGGCCGGACAACAGTCCGGGCGTCATGCCCAAGTCCTGAATGACGCCGCTCAACGACAGCCCTCAACGAAAAGGCGCCGGAAACGGCGCCTTTCTTTTCATTCGCGGTTCGAGCCTGTAGCCGTCAGTAGTGATCCGCCGCCGCAGCCGTCTTGCCGCGAAAAACGCGATAACCCACCGCGACATAGAGCAGCATCAGCGGAAACACGAACAGGCCCGCACCCCAGAACATGAAGGCGAGACTCGCATGAGGCGCGGCCGCCTCCTCGATCGTGACGACGAACGGGATCATGTAGGGCCAGAACGACAAGGCAAGCGTGCCGAAGGCCGACGCAAAGATCAGTGCGACCATGTGGAAAGGCCAGTAATCGTCTTGGCGGAGGATACTCGTGGCGAGCATTGCGGCGGCACCGGCGCCGATGAGGGGAAACACGAACAGATAGGGTCGCTCGATCCATCGACGCAGGATTGGCAGATGCTCGACAAGCGCATGCGTGAAGACGACGACGAGGAAGGCCAGCACAGCGACTGCGAGCAATGGGATCTGACGCCGTGTCGCGTCACGGATCGGGCCCTCGCACTTCCTCACCAGCCAGCAGGCCCCGAGCAGCGCGTAGCCGAAGCACAGGCCGATCCCGCACAAGACCGAAAAGCCGGTCAGCCAGCCGAATGTTCCGCCGACATATTCGCCGTTCGAAAATTGCAGTCCTTCGACGAGCGCTCCGACCATCGCGCCCTGCATGAAGCTTGCGGCGAACGATCCCACGGTGAAGCTGACGTCCCAGATCCGACGCGAGCGCGAGGCCTTGCCGCGAAATTCGAACGCGACACCGCGCAGGATCAATCCCAGCAGCATGACCACGACCGGGATGTAGAAGGCCGGCATCAGCATGGCATAGACTGCAGGGAACGCACCCCACATGATCACGCCGGCGACGACCAGCCAGGTCTCGTTGCCATCCCAGACCGGAGCGATCGTGCGCAGCATCTCCTCGCGCCTCGCCTCGCCATCGGCGAGGCCGAACAGCATGCCGACGCCGAGGTCGAACCCGTCCAGCAGAAGATAGATCAGAATGCTGATGGCAAGCAGCGCAACCCAGAACATCACCATGTCTATTCTCCCGCTTCGAGATAGCTATGCGAGGCCGGCACCTGATCGGCGAGCGACATCGGCCGATTGAGGACGGGAACGTGCAAGGGCTTGCCACCGAGTCCCGCCGGGCCGGCGCGCAGCAGCCGGTAGATGTAGTAAGTCCCGAACGAGAAGATGAACGCATAGACCGCAACAAATAGGATCAGTGAAGCCGTCGCGGCGGCCGCGGTCAGAGACGGCGTCACGGCGTCGGCGGTGCGCAGCACGCCGTAGACGGTCCACGGCTGGCGGCCGACCTCTGCGGTGTACCAGCCCGTGAGGATGGCGATCCAGGGCAATGGAAAGCTGAGGAAGATGCCCCAGAGCAGCAGGCGCCTGCGCGCGAGCCGATGCTTGAGCCCGAGCCAGGTCCCGAGCCAGGCCAGCCCCAGCATCACGAAGCCGCAGCCGACCATGATGCGGAAGGCGAAGAACGGGATCGCCACCGGCGGCCGGTCCTGCGGCGCGAAGCTGGTCAGGCCTACCTCCTTCGAGTTCAGGCTCATGCTTGCGATGATGCTGCCGAGCACCGGAATCGAGACGGCGTATCTGTTCGACTCAGTGCTCGAATCCGGGATCGCGATCAGCACCTCGGAGGCTGGCTGCTCGTCATGCCAGCGCGCCTCGATCGCGGCGAACTTGGCCGGCTGATAGTCGTGGACATAGTCGCCGACGAGATGTCCGATGAAGAGCTGGGCCGGAAGCAGCACCGCCGCGAGCGCAAGGCCCATGCGCAGCATCACATGCGCTTCGACCCGATAGGTCCGCCGCAGCAGATACCACGCGCCGGTCGCCGCCACGCAGAACGCGCCGGTGAGATAGGAGGCGAGCAGCATGTGCGGAAACCTAACCCAGACCACACGATTGAAGATGATCTGCGCCCAATCGTCAGGCACGAACTGGCCGTTCTGCAGGACATAGCCGGTCGGCACCTGCATCCAGCTGTTGTTGACCATGATCCAGAACGCCGACAGCGTGGTTCCGAGCGCGACCATCGCTGTCGAGAACAGGTAGAACCAGGGTGGCACGCGAGGCCGTCCGAAGATAAGAATCCCAATGAAGCCCGCCTCCAGCATGAAGGCGGTGAAGGTCTCGTAGGACAGCAGCGGCCCCTGGATCGGACCCGACATCTTCGAGAGCACGCTCCAGTTCGTTCCGAACTGGAACGCCATCACCACGCCCGATACGACGCCCATGCCGAAGGCGACGCCGAATATCTTGAGCCAGAACTCGAACAGGGTCCGGTAGACGGGCCTGCCACTGTACTGGTGCATCGCTTCGAGCACGGTGAGCCAGGCGGCAAGCCCGATCGTGAATGCCGGGAAGATGATGTGGAACGAGATGGTGAAGGCGAATTGCAGCCGCGAGAGGAGAAGCGCCGTCGGGTCCATGGGCAAGCCCCCTCTCTTCTCACGCTCGCTTCGAGAGCGCCGGCGCGCGTGCGGCCGGCTGCGGGATGTTGTCGACCTTGAGGACCTCCGCCGTCGCAGCGCGGATCTGGCGGCAGAAATCCGCGTCCTCGATCAGCGACACGCCATAGGACGGGATGATCTGCTTGAGCTTCGGCAGCCAGGCACTCGCCGTCAGCTCGCCGGCAAAGCATTTCTCCAGCACGCTGATGGCGATGAATGCCGCGGTGGAGGCGCCCGGCGAGGCGCCGAGAAGGGCGACCAGCGAATGATCTTCCGCGCCGACCAGCTCAGTCCCGAACTCGAGCAGGCCGCCCCGCTTGACGTCGGGCCTGATGATCTGGACGCGCTGGCCCGCGACCTGCAGCCTCCAGTCCTTCGGATCGGCCTTCGGGAAATATTCGTCGAGTGCCGCCAGCCGGTGGCTCTCGGACTGCAGCACCTGCCCGACCAGATATTCGGTAAGATCGAAATTGTCGCGCGCCACCGAAAGCAGCGGCTTGACATTCGCGGGACGGATCGACTCGAAGAGGTCGAGCAGCGAGCCGTGCTTGAGGAACTTGCTCGAGAAGCCGGCATAGGGACCGAACAGCAACGAGCGCTGGCCACCGATCACGCGCGTGTCGAGATGCGGCACCGACATCGGCGGTGAGCCGACCGCGGCCTTGCCGTAAACCTTGGCATGGTGACGCCGGTTGATCTCCGGGTCGTCGCAGCGCAGCCAAATCCCGCTGACCGGGAAACCGCCATAGCCGCGCCCTTCCGGAATCCCGGACTTCTCGAGCAACGGCAAGGCACCGCCGCCGGCGCCGATGAAGGCGAACTTCGCGCGAACAGACCGCGTCTCGCCGCTGTCGGTGTCGCGCACCTCGATGCGCCAGTGACCGTTCTGCTCGCGAACGAGATCGGTGACGCAGCTCTTGTAGTGCACGGCGCAGCCCGGCTGGCTGACGAGATGATGGACCAGTAGATGAGTCAGTGAACCGTAATCGACGTCGGTTCCCGTGACGATACGCGTGGCCGCCACGGGATCGCCGCCGGCACGGCCCTCCATCACCAGCGGCGCCCACTCGGCGATCTTGGCCGGATCCTCGCTGTATTCCATGCCCTCATAGCAATGATGGGCGGCCATCGCCTTGAACCGCTTCCTGAGGAAGGCGACGTTGTCGCCACCGTACACGAAGCTCATATGCGGCACGGGATGAATGAAGGATCTGGGATCGGCGATCGCGCCGCGCCCTACCAGATAGGACCAGAACTGCCGAGACAGGTCGAACTCGACATTGACCTGGAGCGCCTTCGAGATATCGACGCTGCCGTCGGGCCGTTCCGGCGTGTAGTTCATCTCGCAATTGGCCGCATGCCCGGTGCCGGCATTGTTCCATGCGTCCGAGCTTTCGAGCGCGCAATCCTCGAGGACCTCGAGCATCTGGATCGTGAGCGAGGGCTCCAACTCCTTGAGAAGAACACCGAGGGTTGCGCTCATGATGCCTGCGCCAATGAGAACGACGTCGGATTCGGAAGTTCCTTGCATGGCAGTTCTCTTCGTTTGGTTGGTGGGCGATGTTGTGCTCTCAATGGGCTCGGTCAGGCCCGCGCCGGCTGACGCGCCTTGGCGCGGAACGGCACGTCGGCTCCCGGCCGCAGCACCACGTAGGCGCGGCGCCAGGACGAATCGTCCGTCAGCTTCCAGCTGTGACCCGAGCCCGCGGTGTCTTCCGCCAGCAGGACGTTGCCGGGATGAATGAGGAAGTGGTGGCCGTCACGCGTCTGGAAATCGAGCGTTCCACTCAACGTGATCACGAGCTGGCGCACCGGCGCGGTGTGCCAGGAGAAGGCGCCGCCCGACTCGGTCTCCTGGAAGGAGACGCTGACGGCATCGATCTTGCCGGTGAGAAAGTCGCCGCGCTGGCCGGCCTCCAGCTCGATGACACCTTCCTCGAAATGCGAGTTGTTGTCCTGTCCGGTCCATAGGCGTACACAACGGATCATCGTTGTCTCCTTTCAGCCAGTCTTGTTTCAAAGGGCCTTGGCGCCGATCGTGAGCGGCACCTTGATCTCGGCGACATAGGGTCTCACCATCTTGGCGGGATCGACGATGCGGTCGAACTCCGGCTCGGTCACGAAGCCGAGCTTCAACGCCGCCGATCTCAGCGTGAGATCGTTGTCCATCGCGTAGTGCGCGATCCGCGACGCCTTGTCGTAGCCGATCACCGGCGCCAACGCGGTCACCAGCATCAGCGACCTCTCCACATATTCCTGGATCTTCTTGTGGTTCGGCTCGGCGCCTTCGACCAGGAAGGTGCGGAAGTTCGTGCAGCCATCCGCGAGTATCGTGATGGACTGCGCGATGTTGTGAATGATCAGCGGCTTGTAGACGTTCATCTCGAGATAGCCGCCGGCGCCGCCGAAGCCGACGGCGACGTCATTCGCCATCACCTGCACGGCGATCATCGTCAGCGCCTCCGCCTGCGTCGGGTTGACCTTGCCCGGCATGATCGACGAGCCGGGCTCGTTCTCGGGAATCAGCAATTCGGCAAAGCCCGCGCGCGGTCCGCAGGACATCAGGCGGATGTCGTTCGCGATCTTGTAGAGCGAGCCGGCAAGCGTGCGCAGCGTGCCGGACAGCTGCACCAAGGCATCGTGCGCGCCCTGCACGGCGAATTTGTTGGGGGCACTGACGAACGGCAGGTCGGTCAACCGCGCGATCTCGGCCGCGACGGCCTCCGCGAAACCCGGCGCCGCATTGATCCCGGTGCCGACGGCCGTGCCGCCGAGCGCGAGCCGGAAGACGCCCTTGAGCGCATCGTCGATGCGCGTCAGATCGTCGGCGAGCATGCCTGCGTAACCCGACCACTCCTGCCCGAGCGTCAGCGGGGTGGCATCCTGCATGTGGGTGCGGCCGATCTTGACGATGCCGTTCCACTGGCTCGATTTTGCCGCGATCGCGTCATGCAGGGCCTCGACAGCAGGAACGAGGCGTTCCGTCACGTTCAGCGCGGCCGCGATATACATGGCCGAGGGGAAGCTGTCGTTCGACGATTGCGACATGTTGACGTGGTCGTTCGGATGAACCGGCAGCTTGCTGCCGAGCGCGGTGCCTGCAAGCTCGCAGCACCGGTTCGAGATCACCTCGTTTACGTTCATGTTGAATTGCGTTCCGCTGCCGGTCATCCAGACGTGAAGCGGAAACATGTCGTGGTGCTGGCCGGCCAGGATCTCGTCGCAGACCTGGACGATCAGCTTGTGGCGCTCGCCGTCGAGACGACCGCCAGCGTAGTTCGTGATTGCCGCGGCCTTTTTCAGGATTGCATAGGACTGGATCATCTCACGCGGCATGAGGTCCTTGCCAATGCTGAAATGTTCGAGCGAACGTTGCGTCTGCGCGCCCCAGAGCTTGTCCGCGGGAACGGACACTTCACCGAGGCTGTCTGTCTCTTTGCGGAGGTCGTTCATCCTTGCCTCTCATGGCAGTTCATGTCGAAGCGCCCATCCCGGCACTTGCTGAAGATGATACGCCGCGCACGGCGAGACCACTTCCACGATCGAACGTCGCTTTGCCGAATGGCATGGTGTGACAGCGCACGCGAAGAGAGACCTCTCAGTCCGGACCGCGACAGATCCGGTTCCGCCAACACACCAGTAGCGCGCATGCCGATGAGGCGATCGGCACCGCAAGACTGCCCGCGCCCAGCAGCGTCGTCGCATAGCCGCCGATTGCCGCGCCGCAGAGGAACATGAGGCAGAGCACGAGCATGGCCGCGGCGCCACGCAAGGCGTCGCGATCGGATGTCGACACGAACTCATCGATGGCGCGCAGCATGTTGCCGGTCACGGTGACGGAGAGATAGCTCCAGCGCTCGACGCGCCTGAAGCTGGCCGACTGCAGTGCGATACCAAAGGAGATTCCGAAGATGACGATCGGATCAGGGATCCAATGCAGCAACAACATTGTTGCCGCGAGGCAGACGACATGCGCAACGAGACAACGCAGCGGCGCCTGGATGCGGATCGCCACCCAGGCGCCGAGAAGAAAGCCCGCGATCGGCAGCAGATGGTGCGCCACTTGCTGCCATCGCCCGGACAGGGCGTCGATGCCAAGGAAAACGACATTGCCGGTCTGCGAGCTCGCGAACACACCACCGAGCGAGAGCCAGGTGAAGGCACGAGAAAGCCGCCCGAAAAGGTTAGCAGAGCGGCAACGAGGAGCGATCGTTCCGGAGCATGAGCGACTGCGCGCAGCTCGGCCACGGGATCCGGAGATGCGGCTTGCATCGCCATGCTGATTGACCCAAAAATCAGCCCTCCGCGCGCGGAGCAGCCTCGTCGGGCAGCAGAACGCGTCGCGGGTGTGTGAACACGCCGTACCCGTCATCGCGGGCAATCGCCAGAAGCGTGATGCCCGCTTCCTTCGCAGTCTGGATGGCGAGCGCGGTCGGAGCGGATACGGCCACGACGACCGGCGCGCCCATCATCGCCGCCTTCTGCACCATCTCGACCGAGACGCGGCTCGTCAGGAGCACGGCGCCTTCGCAGGCCGAACCGCCGTCGCGGAGGATCGCACCGGCGAGCTTGTCGAGAGCATTGTGCCGGCCGACGTCTTCCCTGACCGGACCGATGCCGGTGCGAGGAGTCCAGAAGGCCGCCGCATGAACGGATCGTGTGTGCTGATTCAATGTCTGGAGCGGAGACAGCGCCTGCATCGCGTTCAGAAGATCCCGTGCGTGAAAGACGATGCTACGATCTTTCACCCGCGAGGGGGCGCGGCGCGCCTGTTCGAGGCTTTCGATGCCGCATAGCCCACACCCAACCGGACCGCTGATGGCGCGGCGGCGGGCGGCCAGGAACGCCGCGCGGTCGCCATCGAGCCAGATCCGCACCTCGACGCCGAGTTCGTTCGGGATCAGATCGATGCTCCTGATCTCGCTTCTTCGTCCGACGATGGCTTCGGTGAGGCTGAAGCCGATACCGAAATCCTCGAGATCAGCGGGCGTTCCCATCATCACCGCATGGGTCGAGCCATTATAGGTGAGCGCAATCGCCGTCTCCTCGGCAATCAGCCGCGAGGTCGACCGCGTCTGACCGCCGCGCCAGGCAATCTCCGAGTGTCGCGTGAAAGTCGAACCCGTCATCATCGCTCACACCGTCGATAGATCCGTCATGGCTCGCTCCTTGCGCTTACGAATTAGGGCCGCTCCGCCCGGTCTCGTACAGGAACCAGATCCGCCGCTCCGTCTCGTCGATCCAGTTCTCCAGCAGGCTTGCGGTGGCGACATCGCCATATTCGTCGCAGAGCTCGTGGACCCGGCGCATTTCCCGTGTCAGCTGCTGATTGTCGCTGCGCAGCTCGGCCAGCATGTCCTGCGGATCGACATAATCCGCGTCGTTGTCGAGAATGCGCTGCTCGCGGACGATGTGGCCGATCGAGCGCAGCGTGGTGCCGCCGATCTTGCGCGCGCGTTCGGCGATGTCGTCGGTCATGGCGAAGATCTGTTCGGCCTGCTCGTCGAGCAGGAGATGGTAGTCGCGGAAGTGACTGCCCGATACATGCCAATGGAAGTTCTTCGTCTTCAGGTACAGCGCGAAAACGTCGGCCAGCAATGCTCGGAGCGCGGCCGGAACGTCCCGGTTCGCATTGGCTCCCAGATCGGTCGGGCTTTGCAGGTCTGCTTTGGTCATGGTCGATATCCTTGCTGGAGGTAGGAAATTTCTAGCCAGACGGCGGGCAACCGGTCTTTCCGTCCCGAATGATCGTTTCCGGATTGCACGCCTACCGGCACGGTGGCTCATTCGGCCTTCGTCCGTTCCCGCTGCGGCAGGGGCGAAATCGTCGCGAACACGCCATCGCGACGGACCAAGGCGTGGAACAAAGCTGCCGCCAGATGCAGCAGCACGAGGGCGAAGAACGCGAGGCCCAGAGAGACATGGACATTCCAAAGCAGCGTATGCACGCGGTCGCTCTGCGGCAGCAACGCCGGAACTTGAATCCCGCCATACAGGACGACCGGATAGGAGGCGGCCCAGAGCATGCCGAGACCAAGCAACGGCATGACGATCATGAGGCCATACAGCAGCAGATGCGACAATCGCGCTCCCAGCTTCATCGCCGGCGGAAGGTCGGCCGGTAGTGGCGGCGCGCCCAAATGAAGCCGCAGTGCCAGCCTGACCAGGACGAGTACGAGAAGCGCAACGCCGAGCGTCTTGTGGATCAGGACGAGCGGCAGGTATTTCGGCGCCACGGTGGACACCATGCCGACACCGATGAAGAGCATGGCGATGATGCAGAGCGCCATCAGCCAGTGCAGCAGCCGCTGGATCGGGGCGAAACGATGCGGGACACTGGTCATGGCTTGGCAACCTCGGTTCTCGGATAGTCGCGGGCTTCGGCCGCGCGCAGATCGTAGGATTTGCGGTAGACCGAGGAGCGTGCCGCCGGGAAGGGATCGTCCGACACCCGGATCCCCTGCGGCAACACGGTCGGATCAAAGTTGATGTCGCGGCAGGGCCCATCCCGCTCGGGTTCAATTCGCTGCACGACGAGCGTTCCGACCTGCACCTTGCGCCGGTTCTCCGGCCAGGCTCTGCTGGGATCAGCGGTCGGATCGCCCGGATCGGCCACAGTGATGACCATGGTCCATCGTTGCGGCGCGGACTGCACCCGATCCGTGATTTCCTGCTCAAGGAAATCCGGACCGCGCTTTTGCAGCTCCGCCTGCGCGATGGAAGTTGGCTCTGCGGTGGGCACCAGCGACCACCGCACGGCACGCTCTTCGTCCTTCGCATTGGTGAGGACGAAACTGTTGAGACTGTTATACGGCTCCTCCGCGTAGCTTCCGGTCCAGGGCGCGGCCTTGGACCAGGCCGCGAAAGCGGCGAACTCCGGATTTGCGCGGATGAACGTCTTCATCGCCTCCGGATCCTTCTTGCCAGCCGCAACCAGCAGGTCATGAAACGCCTCAGGCGTGGACACCGCGAAGAACGGCGGGTTGATCATCGCCATTCGCCACTCCTCTCCGTCCGCCGCCGATATCTGGAGCCCCATGCCGCGCACGCGCACAGTCGCGTCCACCGCATTCGGATCGGCCGTGCCGAGATTGAAGCGACCCAGGACCGGATAGCGGCCCTGCACGAACACCTTGGCGCGGGACAGCTCGACACCATTCCCGTTCGCTTCGAACGCGCCGCTGAAGCAGATTCCCTTGGCATGATTGCGCCGGTGTCCGAGCGGCGGGCCGCTCGGAGGCGTCAACGCTGCAATCATGCGATCCGGCGTGAGACGCCCCGGCGCGAGCCACCCCGCCGTGTAGGCGAAGGCGGCAGCGCTGCCGCCAAGGACGGCGGCAATCAAAATGAGCCATCCAAGGCTCGAACGCTCCAATCTACCCGGCTGATTCATCAAGTCCCCTCGCAACGCGTCGGCCGCCTGCGCTCGGACGCGCGCAGCCCTCCGCTCAATGACACCCGGCGAACTTAGCGAGCCGCTGCTATGCCGATCTTCTCAAACGCCCCGTCAATTTCGCGAAGGCACGGCCGATGCTCCGACGTGAGAGACGCACACCCTCGCCATCACCTCGCGTGGTCGGGTCGTCGCGCGGTCGGGATCCTCTAGAGGTCCTTGACGGGCCGATCCGACAGCCGCAGATGACACCTGTGCGTCATCTTTGGAGGATACTGGCATGCCGGATGCATCGCGTGAGGCGAGCCGGATTGCATCCACGCACGGAATCGCCGATCCAATTGGACAGGCGCGCCATCCAGGGCCGTAATGGAGAGTTTCATGGTTGAAGACGCTCACCCGACAGTTCAGTCGCTCGATCCGCGCAGCAGGTGGGCCGAGCTGTCGCAGGCGGAACGCAGCGCCGCCTATGACAACAATGCGGCCGTCAAGAACAGCGCGGCTCTGATCGCCGAGCGCAACGAGGCTTCGGCGCGGATGCGGGGGACGCTGAAGTCCCATCTCGACCTGCCCTACGGCGAGCGGGCCAACAACAAGATCGATCTCTATCCGGCCGCGACGCTTGACGCGCCCTGCCTGGTGTTCCTGCATGGCGGCTATTGGCAGCGCAATTCGCGCCAGCTGTTCGCCACGCTGGTCGAAGGTGTCGCTGCGCATGGCTGGTCGGTTGCGATCCCCGGCTATTCGCTGGCGCCCGAGGTGTCGCTCACCGACATCGTCGCCGAGATCCCGCGCGCGCTCGACTGGCTCGCCGCGCATGGCGCGTCCTACGGCATCGCCGGGCCGATCGTGCTGTCGGGCTGGTCCGCCGGTGCCCACCTCGTTGCGATGGCGCTGGATCATCCGCGTGTCCACGCGGGGCTCGCGATATCAGGCGTCTATGATCTCGCGCCGATCCGCGATACCGGGCTCAACAACGCGCTGAAGCTGACGGATGCGGAAATCGCCGGGCTGTCGCCGCTGCGCCTGCCCGTGACGCCAAAGCGGCTCGACATCGCCTATGGCAGCAACGAGCTGCCGGCCCTCGTCTGCGATTCAATCAATCTCTACGACAAGCGCGCGGCCGCGCAGGCGCCCGGCAAGCTCATCTCGGTCGAAGGCGCCGACCATTTCACCATTCTCGAAGCGCTGCGGCGGCCAGACGGCATCCTGGTGGACGCCGTTCGGCGACTGCTGGACTAAAAACCGCGAAAACAACCCCATGCACAGTAGAGACGCCGTTGTTTTCAAAGGCAAATTCTTGAAGGCAGATCGACGCTGCCGCCGCTTTGACTCGTCGGGCAAAACAGGGGCATAGTGCCATCATCGCCCCGGCTGCCGCTCCTGCACTTCAATCCAGATTTGCTCGCCCGTGATCCGCACCGGATAAAGCCGCAGCGGCGGGCTCGGCCATCCCGCGGTGATTGCTCCATCGCGCAGATCAAACGATGCCGCGTGACGCGGGCAATGCAGCCGCCCCGCCTTCACCTGCCCCAAGCCGAGATCCGCCTGTTCGTGCGGGCACGCGCGATCGCAGGCGACGACATCGCCGTCGTTCCAGATCACGAGCATGTCGAGGCTCGCGACGTGTACGCGGACGATCATTTCCGCCTTCAGCCGGTCGAGCTCACAGACCGGAGTCCACCCGGCCGCATCATCCACCGAGATAGGCCTTGCGCACATGCTCGTTCGCGATCAGCTCGGTGCCGGCTCCCGACAGCACGATGCGGCCGTTCTCGAGCAGATAGGCGTGGTCGCACATCTCGAGCGCGGCGAAGGCGTTCTGCTCCACCAGCAGCACCGTGGTGCCGGCATCGCGAATGCCGCGGATGATCGCAAAGGTGCGCTCGACGATGTTGGGGGCGAGCCCGAGCGAGGGCTCGTCGAACAGGATCAGCCGCGGCCGCGACATCAGGGCGCGCCCGATCGCGAGCATCTGCTGCTCTCCGCCGGACAGCGTGCCCGCGGCCTGCCGGCGCCGCTCGGCGAGCCGCGGAAATTCCGCGTAGATGCGGTCGCGATCGGCCGCGATCTCACCCGAACCACGACGGAGGTAGGCCCCCATGTCGAGATTTTCCTCGACACTCATGTGCGGAAACACCCGCCGCCCTTCCGGGCAATGCGCGATGCCGCTCGCCAGCACGCGCGGCGGCCTCGCGCCGGTGATGTCAATGCCCTCGAACCGCATCTGCCCGGAGCGCGGCGGCACCAGGCCGGAAATCGCCCGCAGCGTCGTGCTTTTGCCGGCGCCGTTGGCGCCGATCAGGGCGACCAGCTGGCCGGCCTTCACGTCGAGCGAAATGCCGCGTAGCGCGGTGACGCCGCCATAGCCACAGACCATGTCACGGATCTCAAGCACGTCCCGCTCCATGTCCGAGATAGGCTTCGATCACCGCCGGATCGTTGCGGATCACATCGGGCGCGCCTTCCGCGATGATGCGGCCGTAGTTGAGCACCACGATGCGGTCCGACACCGTCATCACCATGGGCATGTCGTGTTCGACCAGGAGAATGGTGATGCCCCGGTCGCGGATGCTACGGATCAGCTCGACGAAACGATGCGTCTCCGAGGCATTCATGCCGGAGACGGGTTCGTCGAGCAGCAGCATCGAAGGCTCGGCCGCCAGCGCCAGCGCGACGCCGACCAGGCGCTGCTCGCCATAGGAGAGCGAGCCGGCTGCGTCGTGCGCACGGCGTTCGAGGCCGACCCATTCGAGCAGCTCGCTCGCCCGCTGCCGTAGCTTGCGCTCGGAGGCGCGCGCGCCCGGGAGACCTAGGATGGCATCGAGCAGGCGCACCCTGCCCTGACGGTGCAGGCCGATGAGGAGATTGTCGTACACGGTGTCGTTGGGGAACACGCTGGTGCGCTGGAAAGTGCGGATCAGGCCGAGATCGGCGATCTTGTGCGGCTTCAATCCGGTCAGCGTGGTGCCCTGATAGGTGACACGGCCCGCGCTCGGCGTCAGGAAGCCGGTCATGACGTTGAAGGCGGTCGTCTTGCCGGCGCCGTTCGGACCGATCAGGCTGACGATCTCGCCCTCGCCGACCGTAAAGCTCATGTCGGAGATCGCGACCAGTCCGCCGAAACGGACGGCGACCTGATCGATGGTCATGGCAATGCTGCGCGCCGTCATCACGCCGGCTCCTTGGCAGCAGTCTCGGCCAAAGTGACGGGCGACAGCGCCGCCGTCCCGCTCCGTCGCCGGGTCAACCGCTGTGCAAGCGAAGGCACGATGCCGCGCGGCAGCATGAACAGGATCGCGATCAGCACCCCGCCATAGGCGATCCATTGCGCTTCCGGCGCCATGACCGGCCGTAGCGCGACCGGCAGCAGCCCGAAGATCAGGCCGCCGACGACGGGCCCCGCCAGCGAGCCTTTGCCGCCGCTGATGACCATGATCACCATGGTGACGGTGTTGATGAAGGCGAACACTTCAGGGTCGATGATCCGGATGTAATGCGCATAGAGGCTGCCGGCCGCACCCGCGATCGCGGCCGAGATCACCGCCGCAATCGTCAGCGTCCTGGTGACGTCGATGCCGACGGAGACCGCCAACGTCTCGTTCTCCATCAACCCGCGCATGGAACGGCCGAAATGGGAGTGAACGAGACGCGCGATCAGGAGATAAGCCATGAGCGCCACGACCAGGACGAGATAGTAGTTGTGCATCTTGGTACGCAGCGTCAGCTCGCCGATGCCGGCCAAGGGCAGCGCGATTGAGGGAATGTTGGTCAGCGCCAGCGGGCCTTGCGTCAGCTCGACCCAGTTCAGCGCGACCAGCCGGACGACCTCGGCAAAGGAGATCGTCACGATGACGAAATAGGCGCCGCGGACGCGGAACGAGAGCAGACCCACGAAATAGCCGCACAATCCGGCGACCAGGATCGCGAGCACGAAGCCTATTATCGGCGGCCAGGGCGTGTGAACCAGCCGCAAACCTCCGGGCAGGCCGATATCGAAGCCGAGCGAGGTCAACGCGCTGACATAGGCGCCGATGCCGAAGAAGGCGATGTGGCCGAGGCTGAGCTGGCCGGTGAAGCCGAGCAGCAGGTTGAGGCTCATCGCGCCGATGACGAAGATGCCGGTCGTGATCAGCGCGTTGAGCAGATAGGGATCACGTAGCCAGAGCGGCACCGAGGCAAGCGCCGCGACGGCGAGGATGGTGATGATCGCCCTCATCCGACCCGCTCCGCGCGTGCGAACAAGCCGGTCGGACGGAAGATCAGGACGGCAATGATGATCAGAAAGCCCATGGCATCGCGGTAGCCTGATGAAACGTAGCCGGCGCCGAGCTCTTCGGCCAAGGCGAGGATGAAGCCGCCGATCACGGCGCCTGTGATGTTGCCGAGGCCGCCGAGGATGACGATGGCGAAGGCCTTAACGGCGGCGAGATCTCCCATCTGCGGGAAGATGACGTAGACCGGCCCGAGCAGCGCGCCCGCGGCGGCGGCAAGGCTCGAGCCGATCGCGAAGGTCGAGGTGTAGATCATGTCGACATTGACGCCCATCAGCGAGGCCGTGTCGTGATCCTGGAACGTCGCCCGCATCGCACGGCCGAGGCTGGTCTTGTTGATCAGGAGATACGTCACCAGGATCAACATGGCCGCCGCAGCGAGTACGAACAGCCGCAGCCAGGATACCGACACCGGCCCGAGCACCAGCGGCGCCTCAGGGAATGGCGTCGTCACCGATTTGGCGACGCCGCCCCAGATCCATAGCGTGCCCGACTGCATCGCGATCCAGGCGCCGATCAGGACAAGCATGGTGGTGTCGATATCGGAGCCGCGCAGCGGCCGCAGCAAGGTCAATTCGATCGCCGCTCCCAACAGCCATCCAGCCAGCACGGCCACGGGCAAAGCGAGAAAGAAGTTGAGCCCGAGCTGCTGCACCACGATGAACATGATGTAGGCGCCGAACGTGTAGAGCACCCCGTGCGTGAAGTTCACGACGTTCATGATGCCGAAGATCAAGGTCAGCCCGATGCCCAGCAGCGCATAGGTGCCGCCGAGCACGAGCATGTTGATCAGATGCTGGAGGAATTCGCTCAAGGCCGTTCCCGGATATTTTGGATGTCGGCGAGGGCCGCGACGTGCCGTCCTCGCCGGCATTGATTGATGCTAAAGCGGAATGGCTCTAGGTTGGATCGATTGCCAGAGGCTCGGTGCAACCTCTCCCGCTTGCGGGAGAGGTCGCGCCGAAGGCGCGGGTGAGGGCTTTCTCCTCTTGGCGATTGTCCCATTGCGGAGACACCCTCTCCCCAACCCTCTCCCGCAAGCGGGCGAGGGAGCGCACCTCCTTGGTTGCTGCATCGAACCCAATCTCATCGCGCTCTAAAGCGTCTTCATCTCGACCTTGCCGTCGTTGATCTCGATGAGATAGACGTTCGGCTGGCTCTGCCCGCTCTCCTTGCCCTCGGGCCCGGACTTGCGGAACACGATGTCGCCATTCAACCCCTTGATGTTGATCTGCCAAAGCGCGGCCTTGATCGCAGCAGGCTCGGCCTTGCCGGCCTTCTCGATCGCCGCTGCAGCAGTGCGGATGCCGTCATAGCCGCGAAAACTCTCGGTGCAGCCGGCGAACTCGAAGCCGCGCTTCTTCCATTCCGTGATGAAATAGTTGGTGGCTTCCGGGTTCGGCGTCTTGTCCGGGAACCAGGGCAGGAAGGTCGTCAGATGCATGGTGCCGTTGGCGGCAGCTCCCGCCTGGGCGATGATCTGATCCGGGTTCTGCGAGCCGCCGGTGGTGATGATGCGCTTCTTCAGGCCGAGCGCAGCCGCCTGCTTGAAAATCAGGGTGAGCTGATCGACCGCGGTGGTGACGATCACCGTCTCTGAATCCGAGCTCTTGATCTTGGAGAGCTGCGCGCTCATGTCCTGCGCGCCCTGATCCATGGTTTCGATGAGGCCAATGGTGATGCCCTTGTCCTTCATCATCTTGCTGAAATCCTCGGCGGTGCCGCGGCCCCAGTCGTTGTTGATGACGAGGAAGTCGACCTTCTTGAGCGCGAGCTTGTCGACGATGCCTTTGAACGCGGCCGCTTCCACCGCTGACGGCGGCGAAATGCGGAAGATGAAGGGATTTCCGGTCGTCGTGATCTTGCCGGAGGACGAGGTCTCCACCACCATCGGCGTCTCGTACTCAATCAGCTTCGGCATTACCGCGAGCGTCAGGCTCGAGCCCCAGGCGCCCATCAGCACCGGCACCTTGTCGCTGGTGATGAGCTTCTCGGCGACAGCGGCAGCTTCCGTCGGGTTGCTCTTGTTGTCCTCGATCACCAGCTCGATCTTCTTGCCGAGGATGCCGCCCTTGGCGTTGATCTCGTCGGCGGCGATCTTGGCGCCGTTGACGACGTAAGTGCCCGATGCCGCGAACGCGCCGGTGAGCGGCTCGTTGACACCAATCTTGATGGTCTGCGCCCCTGCTGTCCCGCCGAACAACGCCGTCGCCAGCGCGATTGTCCGAACCAGTCCGAGTGCTCGTGTCATGTTGTCTCTCCAAATCCCACGCTGTTGATGTCTAGTCAGTCCAGGCTTCGTCGCTTCCCAATGTGCGAGCACACCGTCACCCCGCCCCGCTCCGGCGGCCAAGGATGCGGGCGATCCGTGCGCGCAAAACGTCTGATGCAATCGACCAGAAGCTGAGCTCCGCCGGCGTCCCCTGCCCTGACGGCACACCGGACATGTGGCGATCGAGATTGGCGGCGAAGTCCGCGGTCAGGCGCCGGGCGAGATCGCGCACCAGGCCGGGCCGGCCGACCTGGGCCAGCATTCCCGTGAGCGTGTAGCCGATCGACAGTTCGACCGCGGTCGCCGCACCGCCTTCGAGCGGCAGCAGGCGATAGCGGATCTCGCCCTGCGTCGCCGAATGGCTGCGCTGGTCGGTGCCGATGCCGACGATGCGGCCGGACAGTGTTGCGGGATCGCGCTCGACCCGCGCGGCGCCCGCGAAGGCTGCGGCGATCGGCCCGAGCCTAACGCGGATCAATCCTTCCACGCGCTCAGGGCTCGGTGTTCCCGTCAGCGATACGCCGGGGAGGCAGGCCGCGATACCTGCGATGTCCTCAAACATCGCGAACACGTTGGCCGGCGGATGCGCAAGCATGAAACGCTGGTCGAGAACGGTTGCTGGGATGAAGTCGGGGATGCTGCCCGGCGCGGCACTCTCTGATGCCGGAGCCAACGCCTGCTGCGCAGGCCGCTCGCTGCGGCCAGTTGTGGCGCGCCCCGACCCGACGGGGCCGAGGCAGGTCCGTCCGCTACCTGCCTGCGGCGCGATGTTGCGCGCGCGCCGTGCCTTGATCACGGACTGCACCGCGCGCACGATGCCGACATAGCCGGTGCACCGACAGAGATTGCCGCTGAGGCCGATGCGAATGCGGCGCTCGTCGGCGTCGGGCAGACGCAGCACCAGGTCGCGCGCAGAGACCAGCATGCCGGGCGTGCAATAACCGCATTGCAGGGCATGCTCGCGGGTGAAGGCGGCGCGCAGCTCGGCCGTGACCTCGTCCTCGTCGAGGCCTTCGATCGTGGTGACGTGGGCGCCCTCGCAGGCCACCGCATAGGTGATGCAGGAGCGCGCCGGCACGCCGTCGAGCAGCACGGTGCAGGCGCCGCAGACGCCGTGCTCACAGCCGAGATGCGTGCCGGTGAGATCGAGCTTGTCGCGGACAAAATCGGCAAGGCTGGTGCGCGGCTCGGCCGATAGCTCCACCGCGTGGCGATTGACCTGAAGCGCGATCGTATTCATGCCGCGGCCTCCTGCACGGCGCGCTTCAACACGCTGACATGGATATGGCGCCGCGCGGCGTCGTCGATGCCGGCTTTTGCGAGAAGGGCGTCGGCGACGCGGACATCGAAACGCTGCTTGTAGTCGGCGGCGATCCGGCCGCCGAACAGCTCCGCTGCATCGGTCAAGACGATGGGCGCCGTATCGATGGCACCGATCACGACGCGCGCCGAGGCAGCGGCCGGATCAATCAGCACTGCGCCGATAGCATGGGCAAACTCACCGGTCTTGCGGCAGCTCTTGGCATAGCCCCAATGCGCCGAGGCCGCGCGCGTCGGCACGTGGATCGCCTCCACGATCTCGCCGGCGTGCAGCGCGGATTCCAGCGCACCGACGATGAAGGCTTCGATCGCCAACGAGCGCGCACCGGCAAGGCTGCGCAGCCTCACGCGCGCGCCCAAGGCCGCCAGCGCCGAGATCCAGTCTGCGGCGGGATCGGCATGGCCGAGCGAGCCGCCGATGGTGCCGCGATTGCGCACGGCGCGATAGGCGATGTTGGCCGCGACGCCGCGCATGGCGCCGCGGGTCACGTCGGCCGCGCGGCCGTCCTCGATGTCTGCATGGGTGACCAGGGCGCCGAGCACAAGCTCGCTGCCGGACATCTCGGCGCGCTTGAGCTCGGCAAGGCCGGAAATGTCGACGATCAGCTCCGGCTGCACCAGCCGCAGATTGAGCATGGGACCGAGCGACTGGCCGCCGGCGATGATCTTCGCCGACCCGTTGCTCGCGGCCAGCATCGATAGCGCCGCATTGAGATCGCGCGGACGCTCGTAAGCGAAGGGAGCCGGTTTCATGCCGCGCTCCTCTCAGTCGCGCGCGCGGCCAGCACCGCCGCGACGATCCGACGCGGCGTGATCGGCGACTGCATCAGCTCGACGCCGAGCGGGCGCAGCGCGT
This sequence comes from Bradyrhizobium sp. USDA 4354, assembly GCF_054060315.1. Classification (NCBI taxonomy): domain Bacteria; kingdom Pseudomonadati; phylum Pseudomonadota; class Alphaproteobacteria; order Hyphomicrobiales; family Nitrobacteraceae; genus Bradyrhizobium; species Bradyrhizobium sp. USDA 4354. The sequence continues at coordinate 6,491,893 of NZ_JBSSDC010000001.1, forward strand.
CATTGACGGCGTTGGCGATCGCGGCCGGCGGCGCGATCGCTCCGCCCTCCCCGATGCCTTTCACACCGAACTGCGTATAAGGCGACGGCGTCTCCATGTGATCGAGGCGCGCGGCCGGGACCTCGGTCGGGCCGGGCAGCAGGTAATCCGCGAGCGTCGTCGCCAGCGGCTGGCCGGAGGCATCGAACGGCATTTCCTCGTAGAGCGCGGTGCCGATGCCTTGCGCGAGGCCGCCATAGATCTGGCCATCGACGACGAGCGGATTGACCAGCACGCCGCCGTCCTCGACGATCACGTAGTCGAGGATCTCGACTTCGCCGAGATCGGGATCGACGGCGACGACCGCTGCGTGGGCAGCGTAGCTGAAGGTGCCGCTGTCGCGTACGGGCTTGTAGCCTTGCGTCACCTCAAGCCCGCCCGGATCGACGTCGGCCGGCAGATCCTGCGGGCGGCGATACCAGGTGTGGGCGATCGCCTTCAGGCTGACGCTGCCGTTGACGCCGCGCACCTCGCCGTTATGCAACACCACGGACGCGGGATCATGCTGCAACAATTTGGCCCCGATGCGCCGCGCGCGTTCGCCGAGCTCGCGGCAGGCGGTCGCGACCGCGCCGCCCGCCATCACCATCGAGCGCGAGCCCCAGGTGCCGGTCGAATAGGGCGTCATCGCGGTGTCGCCGAGGATGATGCGGATCTTCGCGATGTCGACGCCGAGGATCTCATGCGCGACCTGGGCGAGCGTGGTCTCCATGCCCTGCCCGTGCGAATGCACGCCGACGCGGAGCTCAAGGCCGCCGTCCGGCGTCAACCGGGCCGATGCCTGCTCATGGCCTGGCACCATCGGAATGCCCCAGCCGGCATAGACCGATGTGCCGTGCGCCGCCTGCTCGCAATAGATGGAGACACCGACGCCGATGCGGCGGCCGTCGGCCTCGCCCAGGCTTTGCTTTGCGCGAACGGAATCGATGTCGATCGCGGTGAGCGCTCGACGCATCGCTTCCGGATAATCGCCGCTGTCAAAATGCTTCTTGGTAATGTTATCGAACGGCATCTGCTCGGGCAGCACCAGATTGCGCAGCCGCACTTCACCGGGCTCGAGGCCGGCTTCCGCCGCCACGAGGTCGAGCATCAGCTCCAGCGCGAAACAGACGCCGGTGCGCGCCACGCCGCGGTACGGCAGAATAGGGCATTTATTGGTGGCGACCGAGAAGGTGCGGCAGCGATAGGCCGGCATCTTGTAGGGACCGGGCAGGATGCTCGCGACCTGGGCAGCCTCGAGACAGGCGGAGAACGGATAAGACGAATAGGCGCCGGAATCGACGGTCGCCTCGCAATCGATACCGCGCAGCGTGCCGTCACGGTCGGCATAGACCGTGATCTTGTAGTGGTGCTCGCGGCAATTGGAACTGGCGACGAGGTGCTCGCGTCGGTCTTCGAGCCAGCGCACCGGGTGGCCGCAGCGCATGGTCAGCCAGGACAGGCAGACCTCTTCGGGCAGCAAAATGCCCTTGTGGCCAAAACCGCCGCCGACGTCGGGCGAGATGACGCGGATCTGCCCCTCCTCCATGCCGAGGCATTCGGCAAGGCCGCTGCGGGTGATGTGCGGCATCTGCGCCGCGGAATGCAGCGTGAGCTGGTCGAGCCGGCGAGCAAAGGTCGCGACTACGCCGCGGCCTTCCAGCGGCGACATGCATTGCCGCGCGGTCGAGATTTCGCGCGACACCTTGATCGGCGCGTCGAGGGCGGCGGAAATGTCGACCTCGTAGTTGGTCTCGAGGAAGACGTTGTCGCCCCAATGCTCGTGCACCAGCGCCGAGCCGGGCTCGCGCGCCTTCAGCATGTCATGGATCGCCGGCAGCTCCTCCAGTTCGAGCGTCACGGAGGCCGCGATGTCCTCCGCCTCGGCGCGCGTCGGCGCGAGGCACATCGCGACGAGCTCGCCGACCTGGCGCACCTTGTCGGTCGCCAGCACCGGCTGCTCCGAAATCTTGAAGCCTGGCAGTCCCGACACCGCGCGGATCGGCTTGATGCCGACGAGGTCCGCGGCAGTGAAAACACTGCCGCGATGACGCTCGGGCACGTGGATGCTGCGGATCCGCGCATGCGCCAGCGGGCTGCGCACGAAAGCAACGTCCTGAAGGCCGGCGAGCCTGACGTCGCCGACATACTGGCCGCGGCCGCGCATCAGGCGGTCGTCCTCCTTGCATGGCAGCCGTGCGCCCACGCCCTGCCCGGACTTGCCCGAAGGAAACTCTCGCTCGTTGCGCAACTCCGCGTCCTCCTTCACCGCATGGCCTTATGCCGCAACGGCTTGCGGCAGGATCGGCGCGACCGCGTCGAAGCGCGTGCCGGCGCGCAGGCAGAAGGCGGGCTGCAGCAGACGCTCGGCGATCACCTCGTTCTTCTCGTTGTCCTTGAGAACGAAACGGCCGTTCTGCTCCGCGAGCACGGAGACATCGGCGTCCATGCCGACCTTGAGTGCGCCGATCTCGGCGCTGCGGCCGAGCATCTTGGCGGGATTGGAGGTGACCATCGGCACCACCTGCTCCAACGACAGGCCGAGCGCCATCATCGAGCTCATCGCCTGCACCAGGCTGAACTTGGCCTGGCCCGCAAAGGGATGATTCTCGTCATCCTCATGCTGGTCGGGCGTTCCGGCCGGCGCGGGCACATGGGTGTTGTAGCCGTGGATGTCGGCACCCAGCGTGGTCGGAATGATGCCGGCGGCGATCGCCTTCCTGGCGAGCCGATAGGAGAAGTGGCTGCCGTGGCCGACATCGACCTTCAGGCCACGGTCGAGCGCGGCCTGGATCACCGGATGCACCTCGCCCTCGCGGTTGACGAAGCCGCCGGGATGGCGCGTGAAGGGATGGGCGAGGATGTCGCCTTCGCGCAAAAGCGGGATCACGCGGGTGAGAATGGTGTCGGCATCCTCCCCATTGGCGCCGCTCTCGGGCAGACCCCAGAGCTGGCCGAAATGCACATAGACCGGCAGGTCGGCGCGCTTGCCGATCTCCGCCGCCATCTCGATGACGCGAATGCCCCAGCGCGCGAAGCCGCCGATCTCGGCATGCGCCTTGATCCCGCGCACGAGGTCGAGATTGGCCGTCGCCGCCTTGACGGTCGCATCGATATCGACGCCGTCGGGGCTGTAGAGCTGCGGATAGAAATGCCCTTCGAGGCCGCCGACCAGATAGGCGGAGATAAACGCATAGACGCGCGAGGCAGCAGGCTCGGCGATGAAATGACGAAAGCCCGGCAGCGTCATGCAGGACGGGCCGCCCTGGTCGACCAGCGTCGTCACGCCCGACTGCACGCCGACCATATCGGGGTTCATGCCGAAGCGGCCGGAGACATATTGATAGACATGGGCGTGGGTGTCGATCAGCCCGGGCAGCACCAGCTTGCCGCCGACGTCGACGACCTCCTTCGCGCTGGTCGGCAGGATGTCCGCTGCGACCGCCGCGATCTTGCCGTTGCGGATGGCGACGTCCTTGAGGCCATCGACGCCGGAGGCCGGACAGATCACGCGACCGCCTCGCAGCAGAAGGTCGAAGCTGGCTGTGACGGACATGGCGTTCTCCTCTCCTTGCACGGGCAGTGGCTTCGCCCGAGTTACGAAGCATGCTCCATTACGAAGCATGCTTCGCATTTTGACAATACGAAGCATGCTTCGTATTTTGACAAAAGCAAGCTTCGTGCCATGATCCTGTTGTGGCGAGCGCGTCCGAATCGAGCTATGCGCGACGGAGTTTTGGGTTGGGAGAGCGTGCATTGCGGCAAGCCGGGAAAAGTCGCAGCGGGAGCAGGCACCGCCCCTGGCCATTGGCGGAACGGCCCGGATATCTGATCCGCCGGCTGCACCAGATTCACGTCGCGCTGTTTCAGGAAGCCTGCGGCGCGTTCGAGGTCACGCCGCTGCAATACAGCCTGCTCTCGGCGCTGGCGGTGCGTAAAACCGCCGATCAGACCACTTTGGCGGCCGATATTGCGCTGGATCGCACGACAACGACCGGAGCCTTGAAACGGCTGGCCGCACGGAACCTGGTCGAGCGCGCCGTGAACAAGGACGATCGCCGCGCGCGCCTGTGCCGCCTGACACCTGAAGGCGCCGCGCTGCTGGTCAAGATCGAGGGTGCAGCGCGGCGGGCGCATCGCGCGACGCTTGGCGATTTGAGCCAGCGGGAACGGGCCCTCTTCATCGAGATGATGCAGCGCATCGTGGCCGGCAACCCAAGTCGCGACAGTTCCGCTGCCCTATTCGACTAGACGCGCTGCTGCGCTTTTGAGTTGGGCTGCTCAATTTATCATCGTACCGCTGCCCGCGCGTGCAACGTCCGCCGCCTCTCACCTGCACATCGGATGTGCCGCGGCGAGCCGGCGCGTGGGATCCGCCAGCGCTTGAAAACGCAGGAGCAATCCGGCGCGACGCGCGCGACCGCCGGCTTCGATCCCGCCTGCTCGATTGCACCTCAATTCAATGGCACGATTTATGCTGCGATGATGCGAAGCGTGCTTCGTATTGGGGGATGTCATGACGGATTCCGAACTTCGCGCTGATATTCACAGCATCGAGCCAATTCCCGATGCGGACCGGGACTCGACCGGGCCGCAGCAGATGTGGATCTGGGCGGGCGCCAACATCGCGCCGGTCAACTGGGCGCTCGGCGCGCTCGGCATCATCCTCAAGCTCGGCCTGATGGAGACCATCGCGGTCATCGTGCTCGGCAACATCGTGGGATGCGCGATCTTCGCGACGTTCACGGTGATGGGACACAAGACCGGCGTCAACCAGATGGTGCTGAGCCGGTCCGCCTTCGGCGTCCGCGGCGCCTATCTGCCCAGCATCCTAATGTTCCTGATGACGCTGGGCTGGATCGGCGTGAACACCTATTTCCCGGTGAAGGTCTCGATGGGCATCCTCGGCCAGTTCGGCGTGCCCGACACCTGGCTGGTCGAGATCGTCGTCATCACATTGGTGATGGCAGTGCAGGTGCTGATCGGAATCTACGGCTTCTACGCAATCCGCACTTTCGAGAAATACACGGTGCCGCCGACCATCGCCATCATGGTGCTGATGAGCGTGCTGGCCTGGACGCGGCCGGGCGTCGTCAATTGGAGCCTGACCACCTCGCTGCCGCCGGGCGCGCATCTTGCGATGCTGACGCTGCTGATGACCGCGATCGGCGTCGGCTGGGGCATTTCCTGGGTCACCTGGGCCTCCGACTATTCGCGCTTCGTGCCGCGCAGCACATCCTCGAAGTCCGTGTTCTGGTACAGCTATGTCGGCATGTTCGTGCCGACGGTCTGGCTCGGCATCTTAGGTGCGACCATCGCCTCGACGACGCTGGACACAGACCCCGCAAAAATGGTCAGCGCGGTGTTCGGCGGGCCGGTCAGCATCCTCGTCTTGCTGATGGTGCTGCACGGCCCGATTGCCACCAACATCCTCAACGTCTATTCGGCGACACTGGCGGCGCTGAGCGCGGGACTGAAGTTCTCGCGTTTCTGGCTCACCGTCATCGTCGGCGTCGCCGGCTATCTGGTCACGCTCTACTTCATCTTCGCGCCGTCCTTTGCGAAGGCGTTCGACAACTGGATGATCAGCCTCTTGCTGTGGATGAGCCCGTGGGCCGGCGTGGTGCTCGCGGACTTCTTCATCAAGCGCAAGGGCAAGATCGACGTCGCCGAGCTCTATCGCTCGCCGGAGACCAGCGCCTATGGCGACATCAACTGGGCCGGCATGATCGCCTTCTTTGCGGGCCTCGTTGCCGGATGGCTGGTGGAGGACGGCCTCGTCGGTGCGCTGCAGGGACCGATCTCGATCAACCTGCTCGGCGGCGCCGATCTGAGCTGGCTGTTCGGAATTGGCGTGGCGGGCCTCGTCTATCTTGGGCTCGGCAAGTTCGCGACCTCCCCCTCACCGGTCGTTGCGAGCAGTGCCGGCAGGTAGCGGCAGGGCACGGGACCTCGTCCTGCGATCAGGCCTTCCGGCCAAGCCTCACGATCATGTCGCCGGGCCCAGGTGCTGCCGAGTGCGTGGCAGCGTCTCGACGAGCACCGATGCTGCGGAGCCTCATCCCCGGGGAGACCGCCACCGGGTCCGCGCAGAGCGCGGCCCGATGACAGGCTCCGCGGTCGTCTCGCCTCAAATGGCGGGGCACGCGCGCCGCGCGTTTGGAACACCGCGCCATGAGCGGCGTTCAATCTCCAAATTGGAGACTTGAGATGAAATATCGATTGCGCACTGTTACCGCCGCTCTCGCGATCATGGCCGGCTTCGCCTCCTCGAGTGCCGCGGTCGCGCAAGATCGCTATTGCCTCCAGGGCCGGATCTGGGGCTATCCAGGCAACTGCCAGTTCGCCAGCTACGGTCAGTGCATGGCAAGCGCATCGGGAACGGACGCCTATTGCGGCGTCAATCCTCGCTACGCCTATGCACGCCGTTACTGGGGATACCGGTGATCAGCCCGGCCTCCACACCGGCAATTGGCGCCCGTCTTGACTGACCGTGCAGCTGAGCCGGGCGGCGTGACGGCCGCAGAGCGCCCTCTCACCGCCATCGCGTTCTCCGGCGGTCTCGGCCTCGGCGCGTATCATGGCGGTGTGTTTGAAGCGCTTACCTCCCTTTTGTTGCCGATCGATTGGGTGACCGGGTCATCGACAGGGGCCATCACCGCCGCACTGATCGCGGGGAGCCCGAGCGCCGATCGGCTGCGCAATTTGCGCAGCTATTGGCATGCGCCAAGCGGTCCAGCCAGAGTGCCGAACGCGGGCCGCCATACGTTCGCCTGGCTGAGCTCGATCAACACGCGCGTGCTGGGTCACTCGGGCTTCTTCCATCCCCGCCTTCCGATTCCGGCATCTCACTTCAGCGGCCTGTACGATCTCGGCCCGACCCGCGAACGCCTTCAGCGCTTGATCGATTTCGGGCTTCTGAACGGCGGCGATCCGCGCATCACGATCTGCGCCACCGACGTCGAAAGCGGCGATGCCGTGCTGTTCGACTCGTCGTCGGAGCGGATCGAAATCGACCATATCCTGGCCAGCTGCGGATTCCTTCCTGAATTCGCTCCGGTGCAGATCGCCGGCCGATGGCTCGGCGATGGCGGGTTCTCGCTGAATGCGCCATTCGACCCGGTCCTCGAAACTGCGGGCCCGCTCCGCCTCTATGTCATCGATCTCTTTCCGCGCGACGGCAAGGTCCCTGACGGGCTGGAGGCCGCGGCCGAGCGCAAGAGCGACCTGACCTTCGGCAACCAGACCTTCCAGCGCCTTGGCTACGCCCTGGAGGCCCGTCAGCTCCGTGCCGAACTTCAGGACCTCGACTACGACGACGAGGTCTATCTGCTGAGTTACCGGCCGGGCCGCGAGGAAGCAGGCCCCGAAAAATCCTTCGATCTGTCGGAGGAGGCCATGGCACAGCGCTGGCGGGCCGGCTTTCTGGACATGCAGTATGCGGCACGCCTCGCCCCGATCCCGAACGGGATCTGCAGTGTGCGGCGGCCTTAGCGATGTCGCTCAACGGCAGGGAGCGAGCTGCTCTCTATGTTTCGGTCGAGGCACTGGCGAATGTCGCGCAGCAGCCGCGTGAGACCGTCATCGGCCGCAATGCCGTCGGGCGGCGCAATGGTGGTGATGCCCCAGTTCGCGAGCACAGCCTCCTGCACCGGGTTGCGCTGCCCGACGAACACGAAGGATTTCGGCCGGTCCTGGCTGTACCCGGACTCGTCCCAGATCTGCCAGATCCGATGCAGCAGTAGCCGGATATTCGGGTCGGACATGCTGTATCCGATGAAGAGCAGCGTGCTTCCGAGCGCATCGGCGCGAAACCGGATATCGAGCGGGGAATTGAAGGCCAGCCGATTGAGAAAGTCGGTCTCGGTCAGAACGAGCGAGGCATCGTCGTCGAAGTCGCCGTGGAACTTGATAATGTGAGTGACACCGGCGCCGGCGCTCGCGATCTCCTTCGCGTTGCTGATCTTCGTGTAGGGTCTTTTCAGGACATCGAAGGCGGTTTCGAGATTGCGGTCGTAGTTGGTGGTGTAGATGACCGGAAAATCCAGTTCGACGATCATCCGGTGAAGCTCTGATGCCGCGATCTTCTCGGGATCGACACGCCAATTGCGGTCGAGCCAGCTGCGGAGCGGGCCGATTCCGCCGCGCTTCAGCCGATAGTATTCCGCGAGCATCTGATAGCCGCCGTGCATGCCGTCGATGACATTGCGTTCGAGACCGAGATCGTCCAACAGATGGTCGATCAGGTACTGCCAGGACGGCAGGCCGACCGTCATCGAGACGCCGGCGCCGACGAACAAGACCGCGCGGCGTCGCTCGATCGCCGTTGCCAGGATTTCATGGGGCGGCCGCTGCTCGGATATGAGCTCTCTGGTTCGTTGGTCCATCCAGCTTGAATGACTGGGCGGGCGGCGGGTTCCTAGAGCATGACCACCGCTGCCGCCTGGCGGCGAGGACGCGTTCCTCCGTTTGCGCCGCGAAGCGAACGCGCATGCGGCGGACCTACGCCTTGTGCACCAGACGCGCCGCTCTGCCGAGCCCGAACCTTACGACGATGCAGATCACGATTGGACAGCTGACATACCGGCATCCCAATCATCCGCTAGCATCCCTTGCAGATGCTTTTGATCTTTCGACCAACGTCGGAGTCCCGCGAGCTCTCCGACCGAATCTCGTCGTCGCCTTGCAGCGAGGGACCCGCGGTGACGGTGCCGTCAATGCGTCCGATGTTGGCGCCCCCCGCTGGATTGCCGGGTCGCCCCACGGTGGTCGATCCCCGTGGGCCAGCGCCACCGCCAGCTTGGGCGGTTCCGGCCGCGTTGGTTCCGGGACCCGTGGCTGCGCCGCCGCCCGTACTCGCTCCTCCGCTACCGTCCCCCTGCCCCGACGCCGGGCCAGTCGAAGCGGTCGCCAGGGCAACGAGCAGCATGAGACCCGAATTCGGTATCCGCATCGAACTTCTCCGGCCTGATCGCTCTTAGCTCCCGTGGCGACGGCCACTTGTGGGGCAGCCTTCACATGGAGCAATGAGTTGGGCAGTGGGGTCGTTCCCGAGCCAATCGTCGCAGCGCGAACGAATAAAAAGGCGCAAGGAATTCCGAAAAGGATCGGATCGACACGAGCGGCCGGCGGTCACCTGGAGCGTCGGCAGAACTCGAATGCGCGCCAATGAGCGGCACGCTCCTATAAGCTGTCGAGATCATGAATGATCGGCCGCAGCGGGCCGCGCCGATTGAGCTCGAGCGTTGCCAGCGTAATCGGCAGCTTGAAGCGTCGCTTCCCTGCACTCCCCGGATTCAGGTAGAGCACGCCTTCGGCGGTCTCGATCCGCACGCGGTGGGAATGGCCCGAAACCACGACGTCGATCCCAAGCTCCGCCGGACTGATCGCCAGCTCCTTGAGATCGTGCAGGACGTAGAAGCAGCGGCCGCCGAGGCGGACCGTTTGCGTTTCGGGAAAACGTTCAGCCCACCCGCCGCAATCGACATTTCCTCTGATCGCAGTCACCGGCGCGATCCGGCAAAGCGCGTCGATGACAGCCTGGGCGCCGATGTCGCCGGCGTGGATGATGTGGGAGACGCCGGCGAGGCAGCGCTCCGCTTCCGGCCTCAGCAGTCCATGCGTATCGGAGATCACGCCAATCCTGAACGTCATGTCAGATCATCGCTTCAATGCAGCACGTCCAGCGGCAGCCGGCCAATTTCCTCACCATCCTCGTTCGTGACTAAAATCGAGAAGTGACGGCCCTTGAGCTCGGGACGCTTCTCGAGCAGGCGCCTGGCGATCTCTTCGGCGACATCCATGGCCTTGATGTCATCCGGCAGCTCGGCGCCTTCTTCGTCTGCGACGGTTTTAGAATCCACCAAATCAAAATGATAGCGCGGCACGTCTGGCCTCGGTTTCCCGCAGGAACGCGTGGTCTCGAAGCTTCGTTCCGGCGTACGAGCCATCTACGGTCCTATGACCGCCAACAGGAACATCGCGGATCCCAAGACATTGCAACAGCGAGCATCGGCACCGGCCGCAACCTCGCGGCGTCCGGGCCTACGCCTTGCCGGAGCGGCGGCCGTAGCCGAGCTGCTCGCCTCACGCGCGGTGCCGCCTCAGTCTGGCGCGAGGTGCGGACGAGCGTCCCGCCCTCGATGCCGCGAGAGCCAGGCAGCCAGCGATCCCGATGACCACCAGCCCGATGCTGAGCACGCCGGCGGGTGGAATTTGCCTCCGCGCCAGCCAACCGCCCTCAACCGAGGTGCCCTGCGGACCAGCGTCGATCAAGGTGCCTTCGCTCCTCGGTGCAGGACGCGCGCGCGACAGCAGCCAGCGGAATGCCGCTCCGAGGATGTTCTCGGTGATCTCAGGGGCAATCGCATAGGCCAATTGGCCAGCACGCGCTGGCCACCCAACGGCCACCTCGTCACGAGGCGCGCGGACGAGGCGCACGAACGTCTGCGCCACGTCCTCGGATTGATATAGCAGCGGACCCGGATCGAGCCGCCGCCCGGTGGTGTTGGCGACGTGGACGAAGCCTGGCGTATCGACCATGGCGGGGAAGACGCCGCAGACGTGAATATTGGGATGGGCACGGAGCTCCTGACGCAAGCTTGCGGTGAAGCCGCGCAGGCCGAACTTGCTGGCGCTGTAGGCTGCGGCAAAGGGCGTCGGCGCCCAGCCGCCAAGTGAGATGTTGTTGATCAGGACACCGCGGTTCTGGCGGAGGAAGATCGGAAGCACGGCGTAGGCGCCATGCATGGTGCCGAGCAAATTGACCTCGATCGTCCTGCGATGAAGCGCGATATCCGCGTCCTGATAGGCCCCGAACACGCCTGTGCCGGCGTTGTTGATCCAGACGTCGATGCCGCCGAACGCCTCTTCGGCCGCTCTGGCCAGACGCTGCACGGCTTCCGCATCGGTGACGTCGGTCGGAACGGCCAAGGCGCGGCCTCCGAGCGCTTCACATTCGCCAGCAAGGCGCGTCAGGACTTCGCCGCGACGTGCCGCGAGGACCACGCTTGCGCCGTTGCGGGCAAAAGCCAGCGCCGCGGCACGGCCGATTCCACTGGAGGCGCCGGCGATGACGACGCGCGTGCCGACCATCCGCCCCGGCTCGGCTCCCGAGATGCCCGCGGGAAGCAGCCAGCGCAGCGATCGCCGCAGGCGCGCGGTTCCCTGTGTTTCGAACCAGTCGCCATGCGCGAAGATCACCCGCTCCGGAGCCAGCTTCACCAGCCGCTCGGCCGCAGCCTGCGCCGAACGGCCGCCGAGGCGCAGCAGAAGCCGTAGATAGACCGGCGCCTTCCCGTCCGGCTTGGTAATCCCGAGCAGGTTCGCCGCGGCCGCATTGGACGCGCTGAGGCGATGGGCCTCGAGGTTCTGCACGAGATCGGTCAGGACGAGCGTCCGGCTCCGCTTGTCGAACAGCTCGACCTCCGAGAACATCGGGGCATTCACCGACACGGTCTCGAGGTCGACGGTCCACTCCTTAGGTGTCGTGTCACCGAGTTCGCGATCGATACGGAGGCCGGCCGCTCGAACCTGCTTGCGCGCCGCAAGGCCGCGCGCCGCAAATGTGGCGGCCTGCGGCAGCTCCCTTTGCCAGCCGGGCAGGAACATCCAGTGCGCGACGTTCGGCGCCAGCAGGTACCTGATCGGGCCCAGCCGCCGCTCCAGCTCCTGGCGCAGATCCGGCGAATACCTGACCGGCGAATGCAGCACGAGGTCGCCGTTCGACAGGCGGATGACGGTCATGCGGACGGGCAGTTGCAGGCCGGCCGCGATGATCGGCTGATCGTCCACGGTCCAGATGTCGTCTGTCACCCGCGACAGGCACGCAGTCGACACGCCGGCGTCGGAACTTTGCATGCGCGTCTTTCCATTGCGAGGACTTTGCTCCAAATCGCGTGGGCGACCCTCGTTCCTCCTCAATATCCTGCCAATCACATCGCCGCGGTCGCTTGATCCGCTTCAAGGCGCGCCCGCAGCGCGTTGCGCACCTCGGCGATGGCATTGCCCCAATCGCCTGGCCGTCTTTGGTGAAACAGCCGCAGGCTCGGATACCAAAGCGAGTGCGCGCCGGATGGAGGCCAGCGCCAGTCGCAATCCGCATGCAGCAAGATCCAGGCTTCGCATCCGAGCGCGCCCGCAAGATGTGCGACCATGGTGTCGACGCAAACGAGGAGATCGAGCCGCCGCAGGCGATGGCCGAGGGCCACGATATCGGGTGTGCTGAGGTCCCGCGCTGCGATCCCGGCAAGCTCTTCGGCGCGCGCCCCGCGCTGCAGCGAGTACAGCGTGACGCCCGCCAAGGCGAGCTGACCCAACAGCGCGACGGGAACGACGCGCCGCTTGTCCCAATCGCCAACCTCCCAGACCAGGCCGACGGCCAGATCTCGCCCGGTTGGCGAGACGCGTCCGCCCGCTGGGGGCAACGTGACATAAGGTGCGGACATCTCGACCTGCTCCCTTCGCGCCCTGATGGCGTGCGGCACCTCCATGATCTCGATGTCGACCTCGAAATCGACCTCGGGCGCACCATCATGGAGCGGAATGGCCCGGTCCACTCCCGCCGCCCGCGCAGCGAGCGGCAACAGCTCGGCCTGACACCATAAGGTGACGCTGCGCGCGATCGCATGAAGCGGGCGCATGAACCGCAGAAACTGAATCGTGTCGCCAAGCCCGTGGTAGCAGCGAACCAGCACGTGCCTGCCACGCAGATCCTCACCGCGCCAGATCCGCTGAAGATGCCTCGGGCCGGTGTGCTTGGGCGGATGCGCGATCTGCACGAGGTCACGATCGCTGATCGCCCAGGCGCGCGCGAAGTCACCCGCCCGCATCGCCTCGGCCCAACCACCGGTCACCGCGCGGCTGCCGAGCTAGCGCCGCACGAATTTGTGGAATCGGCTCAGCTTGCCGTCCTTGGTCCGGTCCTGATGCAGGAACGCAATTCCGGCGGCATCGAACTTCTCGAAGAATTCGTCCCAGCCAATACGGTCGAGCGCTTCATCCGGCGGATCGAAATCGATGCGCAGGATGCCGGCATGCCCACCCTCTTCCGTTGCCTTCACCGTCGCCGGCTTGCCGCCCCGCTCTTCGGTCCATTTCCGGATGACGTCATGATTGGTTGTCTGTTGCCCTTCGCTAGTCTGTGCTCTGGACGCCATTTCGCACCTCGCTTGCTGCTACAGCCGCGCGATGAGCATCGCCATCGCGCCGCCCGTTGACCAACAAACGCGTCTCACATGGATTTGTTCTTTCGAAGCTCGACGCACACTCGTGCGCGCAGCATCATCTTCTTCATCTTCATCATGAAAGCTCTTCGTTCCCTGCAGGCGGCCCCGGATTCTATCCCATGTTAAGCTCGGCGCATTTTCACGGCCTGATTTGCTCGCGACGCGACGCTCTCATCTTCCTCCCAGGAACGAACAAACCTTCCGCACGTTCGCCGACGTACTTACACCGACGCCGCGTGTTTTCCGGAGGGCTTCATTCCATGCATTCCCGTCTTCAAGACAGGCGCCGCGTTCGCGTCGGGCTGGTCGGCGTCGGCAATTGCGCGAGCTCCTTCGTCCAGGGCCTCGCCTATTACCGGAACGCCAAATCGAACGAGCCGGTCCCGGGACTGATGAATGCCGACCTCGGCGGTTACCATATCAGCGACATCCAGATCGCGTCCGCCTTCGACGTCAACGCCAGCAAGGTCGGGCGCGATGTCGCCGATGCGATCTTCGCGCCGCCCAACAACACGCACCGTTTCGCCGACGTCGCGCCCACCGGCGTGATCGTGCAGCGCGGACCGGTCATGGACGGCATCGGGCACTACCTGACGGACGACGTTCCGATTGCGGACGTGCCGCAGGCCGATGTGTCCGAAGTCCTGGCGATGTCCCGCACTGATGTTTTGGTGTCCTATCTTCCGGTCGGCTCGCAACGCGCCAGCGAGTGGTATGCGGCCCGTGCCATCGAAGCGGGCTGCGGCTACGTCAATTGCATTCCCGTCTTCATCGCCTCCAATCCGGGGTGGCGGCGCCGCTTCGAGGAGGCTGGGCTGCCGATCGTCGGCGACGACATCAAGAGTCAGGTCGGCGCCACCATCCTCCATCGCGTGCTCGCCAATCTCTTCCGCGAGCGCGGGGTGCGGCTCGACCGCACCTACCAGCTCAATGTCGGCGGCAATACCGATTTCAAGAACATGCTCGAACGGGAGCGCCTGACCTCGAAGAAGATCTCCAAGACCCAGGCCGTGACCAGCCAGTTCGACGTCCCCATGGATCCAGACAACATCCATGTCGGGCCGAGCGACCACGTGCCGTGGCTCACCGATCGCAAGCTCGCCTTCATCCGCCTGGAGGGAACGACGTTCGGCGGCGTTCCCCTGAGCGCCGAGGTCAAGCTCGAGGTCTGGGATTCCCCGAACTCGGCCGGCGTCGTGATCGACGCGGTGCGCTGCGCCAAGCTCGCCATGGATCGCGGCCAGGCCGGAGCGCTGACAGGCCCTTCGAGCTATTTCATGAAGTCGCCGCCGCAGCAGTTTACCGACGAGGAGGCCGGACGGCGGACGCGCGCCTTCATCGACGACAAGGCGTATGCGTGATGGCCAGGATCATCCATCTCGCCCGGCACGGTCATCATGCCCTGCTCGGCCGCGTTCTGTGCGGCCGGATGAAGGGCGTCGAGCTCGACGATCTCGGCTGCGAGGAAATGGCTCGCTGTGTCGGGACCCTTTCGCCCCGACCAACGCTCATTCAATCCAGCCCGCAGCGGCGGTGCATGCAGTCGGCCAGCATCCTCGCCGCGCATTTCAGACTGCCGGTCGAGATCGTCCCCGCCCTCGACGAGCTCGATTATGGCGAATGGACCGGACGATCGTTCGACGATCTGGCGCCTGATTCACGATGGTCGCGCTGGAACGGGCGACGCGGCACGAGCCGACCGCCCGGCGGCGAGAGCATGCGGTCGCTTCAAAATCGCATCGTTGCTCATCTGGAGCAACTGCGCAGCGATCGCAATCTCGACATCGTCGTCGCCGTCAGCCACGCCGAGCCGATCCGCGCCGCGCTCCTGCACTATTCACGGATGCCGCTCGACGAGTTTCTCGCGATCGAGATCGATCCTGCCAGCATCAGCACGCTCCGCGCCGACAGCCGCGGCATGAAGATCACCGGGATCAACCAGCGGGTGCCGGCGTGAAGATCGTCATCTTCGGCCTGACAATCTCCTCATCCTGGGGCAACGGGCACGCCACCCTGTGGCGCGGCCTCTGCAAGCATCTTGCACGGTCGGGACATAGCGTCGTCTTCTTCGAGCGCGACGTTCCCTACTATGCCGGTGCCCGGGATCTCTACGAACTGCCCGGCGGCGAGCTCCGGCTGTTCTCGAGCTGGGACGATGTGCGGCAGACTGCAAGCGCCGACGTCCGTAGCGCCGACGTCGCGATTGTGACCTCCTATTGCCCCGATGCGATTGCGGCAACCGATCTGATCCTCTCCGAAGATCGCGCCGTTCCCGTGTTCTACGACCTCGATACTCCGATCACGCTGGCAAGGCTCCTGGCCGGCGAAGCCGTTCCTTATGTCGGCCCGCGCGGCCTGCGGGATTTCGATCTGGTGCTCAGCTTTACCGGCGGACCTCGCGTCGCGGATGAATTCCGCGACAGGCTGGGCGCACGCGACACCCGGCCGCTCTATGGTCATGTCGACACCGACATCCATCGGCCGGTCGCGTCCCAGCCGCATTATCGCGCCGATTTGTCCTATCTCGGCACCTACTCCGAAGATCGCCAGCGCACGCTCGAGACGCTTTTCGTCGCGCCCGCGCGGGCGCGCTGGGATCTCCGTTTCCTGATCGGCGGAGCGCAGTATCCCGAAAACTTTCCATGGTCGCCGAACATCTATTTCGTGCGGCACCTGCCGCCGCCTGAGCACGCACCATTCTTTGCCTCATCGCGGCTGACGCTCAATGTCACGCGGCGGGCCATGGCCGAAATGGGCTGGTGTCCGTCCGGCCGGCTGTTCGAGGCCGCGGCCTGCGGCGCGCCGCTGCTGAGCGACGATTGGCCGGGAATAGCCGACTTCTTCGCACCCGGAGAGGAGATCCTGATCGCACGCGACGAGCATGACGCGCTCGCCGCACTCGCGATGACGGATGCCGAACTCCGACGCATGGCCCGGCGCGCCTATGAACGCACCATGGACCAGCATACGTCCGACAAACGTGCGCACGAACTGGTCGTGCTGCTCGAGCAGACGGCATCGAGCCGCGTGGGCCGGCAACAGCCCGAGGAGGCCTGATCATGTGGGGCATCGTTCCGGCCGCTGGCCGCGGCAGCCGTATCCAGCCGCTCGCCTTCTCCAAGGAATTGCTGCCGGTCGGCAGCCGACGTGACGACGGTACGGACCGCCCCTGCGCGGTCTCCGAATATCTCCTGGAGCGCCTCATCATCGGCGGCGCCGACAAGATCTGCTTCGTGATCTCGCCGGGCAAATCCGACATCCTCGAATATTTCGGCGACCATTACGGCAGCGCCGAGCTCGCCTATGTGGTGCAGCCCGAGGCATCCGGCCTGTGCGACGCCGTGTTCAGGGCAAGCACAGTCGTCGGGCAGCACGAGGAGGTCATGGTCGGCCTGCCCGATACCGTGTGGTTTCCCAAAACGGCCCTGCAATCCCTGCCCGATACAGACCTCTCGTTCCTGCTGTTCCCGGTCGAGCATCCCGAATTCTTCGATGCAGTGGTCTTGGACGGCGAGCAGGTGACGGAGATCCAGGTCAAGCAGCCGAACGCAACCTCGCGCTGGATCTGGGGCGCCTTCAAGATGTCGGCACGCGGCTTCCGAGAGCTTCAGTCGCTGTGGAACGCACGCGAACGTCGCGACGAATATTTCGGGACGCTGGTCAACGCCTATCTTTCGGCCGGCGGCCGCGGCGTCGGCGTCAAGGCCGGCGAATCCTACGTCGATGTCGGCACCATCGACGGCTATCGCACGGCGATGGCTCTGCTCGCCGAGAGCGCCGAGGGCCGTTCGAGGCTGCGAGCCCGCGCGTCATCGGACGGCACCCGTCCGGTCACAGTGAACAACGGAGCGATTGCATGACCGGAGGTGCCCTCTCCCGTGAGGAGATCCGCCAGCGCGTCGACGCGCTGGGACCATGGTTTCACAATCTCGACCTCAAGGGCGTGCCGACCGCGCCGTCGCACTTTCTCGGCGACTATCCCAACGTGAAGTGGCAACGCTTCTCCGGCATCATTCCGGACCGCCTCGAAGGCAAGACCGTGCTCGATATCGGCTGCAATGCCGGCTTCTATGCCATGGAAATGAAGCGGCGCGGCGCCGAACGCGTGCTCGGCCTCGATACCGACGAAGAATACCTGGCGCAAGCCCGCTTCGCGGCCGAGGTGAACGGGCTCAGGATCGAGTTCCGCAAGATGTCGGCCTATGATGTCGGGCAGCTCCGCGAAAGGTTCGACCTCGTGATCTTCATGGGCGTGCTCTACCACCTGCGGCACCCGCTGCTCGCGCTGGACCTGATCCATGAGCACGTCGCGAGCGATCTCCTGCTGTTCCAATCGATGCAGCGCGGCGACAGCCGCGTCGACCCGATCGAGAAGAATTACGACTTCTGGACCACCGACCAATTCGACTCGTCAGGCTACCCGAAGCTGCACTTCATCGAGCACAAATATGCCGACGACCCCACCAATTGGTGGGTGCCCAATTGCGCCTGCGTCGAGGCTATGCTGCGCAGCGCGGGCTTTGCCATCGCGGCCCATCCGGAGGACGAAGTCTATCTGTGCAGGCGCACGACACGGCCGCAGGCCGATGGCCCGGTCTATCCGTCGCGGGAGGCGGGCCAATGATCGAGGCCGCAAAGATCTGGAACGAGCCCAACAACAAGTCGCATTGGGACCTCCTGATCGACCCGGACTGGGCGATGTTCGCAAACCTGGCGCTCGCCGCCGGCAGGGCCATCCGCAGTGCGAATTCGACATTGCCGCGCGTGCTCGGCGGCATCTCGCCGATCGATCCATCCTTCGTGCGCAGCATGCAGGCGCGCGGCGTGCTCGATCACGTCGACGCCGTCGCCGTGCACGGCTTTCCGCTCGACTGGAATTTGTGGCAGATCGGGGAATGGCCCGTCAAGATCGAGGAGATCAAGGCTGTGACCTCGCTCCCGGTCTGGGTGACCGAGGTCGGCGTCTCTTCGTTCGGCGCCGAGGAGGTGCAGGCCTGGGGCCTGTCGCGCACCGCCGATCTCTTGATCGGCCGCGCGCCGCGGATCCACTGGTACAGCCTTTACGATCTCCCTTCGGCCTGGGAGGCGACCACCCGGCACAAGGAGGCGGAGGGGTCCTCCTATTACCGGCATTTCCACATGGGCCTGCTGCGCGAGGATGGAACGCCGAAAGCCGCAGCGGAGCTGTTCGGCCAATATGCGCCTGATATGGGCCTGTGCCAGTGGTTTCACTTCGAGGACCATCGACTTGATGACGCCGTGCGCTGGATGCGCCGCCTCGGCGTGAGGCACTTGCGAACCGGTCTGTCCTGGGCCGACAGCTTCCGTCCCAACGCGCTCGACTGGTTCGACCGCCAGATGGACGCGTTGGCCGAGTTCGAGGTCACGGTGACCTTCTGCTTCACGCCGGAACACCGCGGCCTCGAACCCCATCACACCAGCCCACCGCAGGACGTGAACGAGTTCGCCGATTTCTGCGCGCTGATGGTCGAGCGCTACTGCACGAAGACCGGCCTCGCCTCCTCCGCTGGCGCCTCTCCGCCGCTCAGGGAGCCGACATGCGTGCCCTGATCCTGGTGATGGATTCCGTCGGAATCGGCGCGGCGCCCGACGCTGCCAATTACGGCGACGAAGGTGCTGACACTGTCGGCCACATTGCGGATGCGTGCATGGCTGGCCATGCCAATAATCCGCAACGGGAGGGGCCGCTACGCCTGCCAAATCTCGTGGCGCTTGGCCTTGGCGAGGCCTGCCGCCTCTCCACAGGCCGGGTCCCGCCCGGGCTCGACGGCCGGACACAACATGCGCGCTCTGGATGCGCCAGCGAGATATCGAGGGGCAAGGACACGCCGTCGGGCCATTGGGAGATCGCCGGCGTGCCTGTTCCGTTCGAGTGGGGCTATTTTCCGAAGATCCAACCCTGCTTCCCCCGCGATCTCGTGGAGAAGCTGTGCGAACAAGCCGGACTGCCCGGCATCCTCGGGAACTGCCACGCCTCCGGCACCGACATCATCGCCGAATTCGGCGAGCACCACATGCGAAGTGGCGAGCCGATCTGCTACACCTCGGCCGACAGCGTGTTCCAGATCGCGGCGCACGAAGAGACGTTCGGGCTCGAGCGACTCTACGAGGTCTGCACGGTTGCAAGGCGGCTGGTCGATCCCCTGAACATCGGCCGCGTCATTGCGCGTCCGTTCGTCGGATCAAACGCGCACAACTTCAAGCGCACCTCGCACCGGCGAGATCTCTCCGTTCCGCCGCCCGAACGAACCATCCTCGACCTCGCGGACATCTCCGGCCGCGACATCGTGACGATCGGCAAGATCGACGACATCTTCGCCCATCGCGGCACCGGGCGGAACCTGCGCGGCGACGGCAATGCGGCACTTTTCGATGCCACGCTCGATGGGCTGGCAAGCCTTGCACAGGGCGGGCTGCTGTTCGCGAACTTCATCGATTTCGACACGCTGTACGGCCACCGTCGCGACGTCGCCGGCTACGCAGCAGCGCTCGAAGCCTTCGACGCCCGCCTTCCCGAACTGCTGAGCCGGCTGCGAAGCGACGATCTCCTGATCATCACCGCCGATCATGGCTGCGACCCGACCTGGAACGGCACCGATCATACGCGCGAGCAGGTCCCGATCCTGGCCTCGACCGCGCAATCAACGTCTCCGGTTGGCCGACGCGCGGGGTTTGCCGATATCGGTGCGACCGTAGCAAGACATCTCGATCTGCCCGCGCCGCTTCATGGCGCGCATTTCTAGCCGCGATTCACCTGAGTTATTGATCCAGGTTAGAGAAACTTTCGTTTGTACGCTTCGCAGGAACGAACATTCCTTGCACCGCTTCTAACTCCCAGACGTGACTGGCGCGCGGGTCGCCCCGACCGAGCAAAAGCGCGCTTCAACTCTCATCATCGACCGATCCCGAACGGATCGGTCCAATGCGGCACGGAGCGGTGAATGACGCGAGTATTGATTACTGGAGGCGCGGGATTCATCGGCTCGCATACGGCCGACGTGCTGCTTGCGGCCGGCTATGACGTCCGCCTTCTCGACAATCTCTCTCCGCAAGTCCACGGCGGCAACCGTCAGCGGCCTGCCTATCTCGCCGACGATGCGGAGCTCGTGGTCGGCGACGTCACCGATGCAGTTGCCGTCGAACAGGCTTTGCGCGGGGTCGACATGGTCCTGCATCTCGCCTCCGCCGTCGGCGTCGGCCAGAGCATGTACAACATCGAGCCCTATGTCAGGACCAACGAGCTCGGCACCGCGGTGCTGCTGCAGGCGCTGGCCAAGCGTCCGGCCGCGCGGCTGGTGGCGGCATCCTCGATGAGCATCTACGGCGAGGGCCTCTATCGTGACGGCGCCGGGAGCGTCGTCGCGTGCGACGAACGGCCGGTCGAGCAGCTTCGCAAAGGAGAGTGGGAATTGCGGGATACCGCAGGCCATTCGCTCGAGCCCGTGCCCACCCCTGAAACGAAGCAGCCGTCGCTGAGCTCGATCTACGCGCTGAACAAGTATGCGCAGGAGCGCATGTGCCTGATCACGGGCAAAGCCTACGGCATTGCGACCGTCGGCTTGCGCTTCTTCAACGTGTTCGGTCCGCGCCAGGCCCTGTCCAATCCCTATACCGGCGTGCTGGCCATCTTCGCCGCACGGCTGCTCAACGGTCGGCCGCCGCTCGTCTTCGAAGACGGCCAGCAGCGGCGCGACTTCGTTCACGTGCACGACGTCGCCCGCGCTTGCCGCATGGCGCTCGAAGCCGACCACAGCCAGGACGTCTTCAACGTCGGCTCGGGTCAGAGCCGCACCATTCTGTCGGTGGCCGAGGATCTGGCCCAGGTGATGGGACGGCGCGAGATCGCCCCCGAGATCACGCGGAAATACCGCGCCGGCGACATCCGGCACTGCTTTGCCGATATCGGCAAATCACGCGACCTGCTCGGCTTCGAGCCGCATGTCGCGTTCAAGGACGGTCTTGAAGAGCTGGCCGAGTACCTCGCCGGCCAGATCGCCGACGATCAGGCGGAGCGGGCTACCCGTGAGCTGCTGCAACGAGGGTTGGTCGCGTGATGAACGAACGAGACATCAGACACGTCCTGGTCACCGGCGGCTGCGGCTTCATCGGCTGCAATCTCGCCGACCGCCTCGCCGAGCGGGGCGATCGCGTGCTGGTGCTGGACAATCTCGCCCGCGCCGGCGTGCGCGAGAACGCGCAATGGCTAAGATCCCGGCATGGCGACCGCGTCACGATCACGGTGGCTGACATCCGCGACCCGATCCCGGTGATCGACGCCGTGCGCGAGGCGCGGGCCGTGCTGCACCTCGCAGCCCAGGTCGCCGTCACCGACAGCGTCAGCGATCCCTCGGCCGATTTCGAGATCAACGCGCGCGGCACGTTGAACGTGCTCGAAGCCGTTCGCCTGCATAACAGCTCGGCGCCGGTGATCTTTGCCTCGACCAACAAGGTCTACGGGCGCCTGATCGAGGACAGCGAGATTACGCCCAAAGGCCTCCGCTACACGCCAGTCAGCGATTTGCTCAGCGGCGGCATCTCGGAGAACGCCCCGCTGGATTTCTACAGCCCCTATGGATGCTCCAAGGGCACGGCCGATCAATACGTCCACGACTACGCCCGGGTGTTCGGGCTCCAGACCGTGGTGATGCGCATGAGCTGCATCTACGGGCCGCGGCAATTCGGCACCGAGGACCAGGGCTGGATCGCACACTTCCTGCTCAGCGCCATCCGCGGCAATCCGCTGACGATCTACGGTGACGGCAAGCAGGTCCGTGACGCGCTGCACGTGTCGGACGCGGCGAACGCCTGGCTCGCAGCGCTCGACCACATCGCGCTGGCCCGCGGGCGCATCTTCAACCTCGGCGGCGGTCCGGCGAATGCGGTCAGCCTGCTCGAGTTGATCGACCGCATCGCCGGGCTGACCGGCCGCAATGTCGCCTACCGCTTTGCGGATTGGCGACCGGGCGATCAGCCCTGGTACGTGACCGATACAAGGGCGCTCGCCACCGCGCTCGGCTGGACGCCGCAAATCTCCCTCGCCGACGGCCTGCGCTCGCTCCACGCCTGGCTCGACAGCCGCTTCGGATCACCCGGCAACCGCGAGGCCTTGGCATGACGCGCATCGCCCTCATCAATCCGAACTGGGATTTTGCCGGAAGCATCTATTTCGGCTGCCGCTCCCCTCACCTTCCGCTCGAGCTCGGCATCTCCGAGCACTATCTGAAGGCGGCTGGCCACAAGACGCTGCTGCTCGATGCGCACATGTTCGATCTCTCGGTCCGCGAGATCGAAGCCGAGCTGCGCGCCTTCGGTCCCGACCAGATCGTCTTCACCACCGCGCCGACATACCTGTTCTGGCGCTGCGCGCCGCCGGAGCTTCGCGTGCCGCAACAGCTCGCACTGGCGGCGCGGGACCTTGCGCCGACGCTGATCGCGGTGGGCCCGCATGGCTCGACCACGCCGAAGACCGCCTTGAGGAAGCTCGGCGTCGACATCGTCGTGATGGGCGAGTGCGAGGCGTCCCTGCTGCGTCTCGCCAATGGCGAGCGGGACTTTCCGGGCCTGTGCTTCGCCGACGGTGCTGCGCTCCGGGTCAATGGCGGCCCGCAGGCGGTCGCGTTCAGCGACCAGCCCGCGCTCGACTGGCCGGACGAGATGATCCGGCGCCACCATCACCACCATCACCGCTTCGAGGCCGAGCCGGCAGCTCCCGGCGCCGAGGTCGAGGCCTCGCGCGGCTGCCCCTACAACTGCACGTTCTGCGCCAAGGAGAATTTCCGCAACGCCTACCGCAAGCGGCCGCCAGCGGTCATTCTCGATGAGATCGATCGTCTGCGCGATCAGGAAATTGAGTACGTCTACTTCATCGACGAGATCTTTCTTCCCAATCGCGAGCTGCTGGAAGGGTTGACAACCCGCGGGCTGAAGTTCGGCGTGCAGACGCGTATCGACCTGTGGAAGCCCGACATGCTCGCCCTGCTCGGCCGTGCCGGCTGCGTCTCGATCGAAGCCGGCATCGAGAGCCTGACCGTCGAGGGGCGCGCAGCACTCGCCAAGAACTGCAAGATGACCACCGATCAGCTCGCCGACCGGCTGGTCGAGGCCCGCCACCACATCCCGTTCGTGCAGGCCAATCTGATCGAGGTGCCCGAGGACGACGATCCCGTCGTGCAGCGCTGGCGCCGCACCATGCAGGATGCCGGCGTCTGGGCAAACGATCCGGTGCCGCTCTATCCCTATCCCGGCTCTCCCGATTACCGCAAGCTCTGGGGCGAGCCCGACGATTTCGCCTGGGAGCGTGCGCACCGGCACTATCTCGCGATGTTCGACCAGTTCAGCGACGTGCAGAACGATCGCCCGGTCCCGCTCGACACTCTCGAACTCCAGGTGGCCTCATGAGTCGTGGCGCGGACATCAGTATCATGATGACGACCGACACGGTTGGCGGCGTATGGACCTATTCCTGCGCCCTCGCATCCAGCCTCGCTGCGTCGGGCGACGACGTCACGCTCGTGACGCTGGGCCCGCGAGCGCGCGTCGATCAGCGCCGGATGCTGTGTGACGCCCGGGTCCATCTGATCGAAACGGACCTCGCACTCGAATGGCAGGACCCGGAAGGGCGGAACGTCTCCGACGCAAGGCGCGTGCTCGCCAATCTCGAAGCCAGGCTGATGCCTGATGTCGTGCATCTGAACAGCTTTCGCGAAGCGACCTTTGCCTGGCATGCTCCGACGGTGCTGGTGGCGCATTCCTGCGTGAATTCCTGGGCAGTGGCCTGCCGCGATACGGCCTGGCTCGGCGAGCTGCGATGGCGCCGCTATACCGAACGGGTCGCCGCGGCCCTCGACATGACGCAGGCCTGGGTGTGTCCAAGCCGGGCCTTCTACGACGACATGACGACGATCTACCGTCCCCGATCGCGCGGCGCGGTGATCTGGAACGGAATTGCACCTCGCGACCCCTCTGGACGGAAGCAGGACTTGATCTTCGCGGCCGGACGGCTGTGGGACCGCGCCAAGAACATCGAGGCTCTCGCCGCGGCCACACCCGGACTGGATTGGCCGGTCGAGGTGGCCGGTCCTATCGACGCACGGCCATCATCTGGCGCCACTTGGCTCGGAGAGCTGCCGCACGAGGTCATGGGTGCGCGCTTGCAGCACGCGGCGATCTTCGTCAGCCCCGCCTTCTATGAGCCGTTCGGCCTCGCGGTGCTGGAAGCAGCTGCCGCGGGCTGCGCTCTGGTTCTCTCCGACATCCCGACCTTCCGCGAGCTGTGGCGCGGGGCCGCGTTGTTCTTCGATCCGGCCGACAGCGATGCGCTGCATCGGAATCTCGCGGAGCTTTGCGCTGACGAAAAGGGTCGAGCACGGCTGCAGCGCGCCGCCTATGAGCAATCCCTGACCTATTCGCTGACGCGCATGACGAGCGCCTATCTTGGTCTCTATCAGGACCTGATCGCATCGAGCCGGACGAGCGCGGCGGCCAGCCAGATCGAGGTGCGCGCATGAAATGCGTCCTGTTCTATCATGCGTTCACCTCCTGCTGGAACAACGGCAACGCGCATTTCCTGCGCGGCTACGCGCGCGAGCTTCGTGCGCTCGGGCACGAGGTCGTCGTGTTCGAACCCATTGGCGGCTGGAGCCGGCTGAACGCCATCCGCGAAGGCGGCAGTCAGGCGATGGAGGATATTCCCGCCCTCTTTCCCGGCATCGACATCCGCCGCTACGGGGCCAGCCTCGATCTCGAGCGGGCGCTGGACGGTGCCGATCTCGTCATCGTGCATGAATGGAATTCGCCCGATCTCATCGCGCAGATGGGGCGCAGGCGGGCGCAAGGCGCGCCCTTCACCCTGCTGTTCCACGACACCCATCACCGCGCCGTCAGCGCGCCCGAAGAGCTTGCGCAATTCGACCTCGACGGATTCGACGGCGTGCTCGCCTTCGGCGAGGTGCTTCGGCAGATCTATCTGAAGCTCGGCTGGGCCGACCGGGTCTTCACCTGGCACGAGGCAGCCGATGTCGCGCTGTATCATCCGCTGCCGCAGGTTGAGCGTACAGACGATCTGGTCTGGATCGGCAATTGGGGAGATGGCGAGCGCAGCACCGAACTGATCGAGTTTCTGGTCGAGCCCGCGGCCGGGCTGAAGCTCCGCGCGAGCGTCCATGGCGTGCGCTATTCGGACGATGCGCTGCACACCATCAGGAGCGCAGGTATTCGCTATGGCGGCTGGCTGCCGGCGCACTGGGCTCCCGTCGCCTTCGCCGGCGCGCGCGCAACGATCCATGTGCCGCGCGGGCCTTACGTAGCCCTGCTTCCGGGCATTCCGACCATCCGCGTGTTCGAAGCGCTGGCCTGCGGCATTCCCCTGGTTTCGGCACCCTGGTCGGATGCGGAAGGGCTGTTCCCGGATGACGCTTATCTCAGCGTCGCCGATGGTGCGCAGATGAAGCGTGCGCTTCGCGCGGTTATCGACGATCCGGAGTTATCTTCCGCAATGGTGGATACCGGCCTGAAGACGATCCGGGAGCGTCACACTTGCCGCCATCGGGCGGAGCAGCTTGTCGGCATCGTGGCGGACATCCGGAGTTCAAGCCGCCCGTCGCGGCCTCAGCATCACATCGGAGCCGTCGCATGAAGATCTGCTTCTTCGGGTCCAGCCTCGTCTCGTCCTACTGGAACGGCGCCGCCACTTACTACCGCGGCATGCTGAAGGAGATCGCGGCGCTCGGCCACGAGATCACCTTCTACGAACCTGACGCCTTCGCGCGCCAGGCGCATCGCGACATCGACGACCCGGATTGGGCCAGAGTGATCGTCTATCCCGCCACCCCGGACGGCTGGCGCCGCTCGCTCGATGCCGCGGCTCAATCGGCCGACATGCTGGTCAAGGCCAGCGGCGTCGGCGTCTTTGATCAAGAGCTGGAGAACGCCATTGCTGCGCTGCCGTCCCGGCTGATCCGGATCTTCTGGGATGTCGATGCTCCCGCGACGCTCGAAGCGATGGAGAGCGACCCGCAGCATCATTTGCGTCGCGCGATCCCGTCCTATGATATGGTCCTGACCTATGGCGGCGGCGATGGCGTCGTGTCGGCCTACCGAGCGATGGGCGCGCGAGACTGCTTGCCGATCTACAATGCGCTCGATCCTGCCACGCATTTTTCGGCGCCGCCCAATCCCCGCTTCGCATGCGATCTCAGCCTGCTGGCCAACCGTCTGCCTGATCGCGAGACACGCGTCGAGCAATTCTTCCTCGACGTCGCGCGCCGCCTGCCCCAAAAATCCTTCGTGCTCGGCGGCGCCGGCTGGGACGACAAGGACGCCCCCGCCAATCTGCGCAAGGTCGGCCATGTCGGCACCGCCGATCACAACGCGTTCTTCGGCTCCGCTCTCGCGACGCTGAACGTCAATCGCGACAGCATGGCTCGCTACGGTTTCTCCCCGCCAACCCGGGTGTTCGAAGCGATCGGCGCCGGCGCCTGCCTGATCACCGATCAATGGGCCGGCATCGATCATTTTCTCGAGCCCGGCCGCGAGGTGCTGGTCGCCGCTGACGGAGCCGAGGTCGCAGAGCACCTCGCCGCGCTGGATCCAGAGTTGGCCCGGTCGATCGCGCGCCGCGCCCGCGCGCGCATCCTGAGCCAGCACACCTATCGGCAGCGCGCCCGCCAGTTCAACGATCTCTTCGTCGCCAGCAGCTCGCGAATCGAGGCAGCAGAATGAACCTCTCCATCGTCGTCATCGGACTTTCGGTCACGTCGTCCTGGGGCAACGGTCACGCCACGACCTACCGCGCCCTGATCGAAGCCCTGGCGCGACGAGGTCACCGCGTCACGTTTCTGGAGCGGGACGTGCCCTGGTATCGGGATCACCGCGACCTGACCAAGCCCTCTGCCTGGACTGTCGAGCTGTACCAATCCTTGAAGGATATTCCGCGCCGGTTCGGCAAGCTGATCCGCGATGCCGATCTGGTGATCATCGGCTCCTATGTTCCTGACGGTATCCCAATTGCCGAATGGACGACGACCCATGCGAGGGGCGTCACGGCATTCTACGACATCGACACGCCGGTCACACTGGCGAGGCTCGAGCAGGGCCTCAATTATCTTTCCGCCGCAATGATCCCGCGCTTCGATCTTTATCTGTCCTTCACCGGCGGACCGGTGCCCGGAATGATCGAGCAGAGCTACGGCAGTCCGCTCGCGCGTGTCCTTTATTGCAGCGCAGATGCGGAGGTCCACGCACCGAAGCGGGCGCAGCCGAAATGGGCACTCGGCTATCTCGGAACCTACAGCGAGGACCGACAGCCGGTTCTCGACGAGTTGCTGCTTGCACCGGCGCGCACGCTATCGTCGGAACAATTCGTCGTCGCCGGCGCGCAGTATCCCGAGCATATTGCCTGGCCCGCCAACGTGGCCCGGATCGAGCATCTCCCGCCAAAGCAGCATCCGGCGTTCTACACGGCGCAACGCTTTTCCCTGAACGCCACCCGCGCAGACATGAAGGCGCTGGGCTTCTCGCCGAGCGTCCGCTTGTTCGAGGCCGCCGCCTGGGGCACGCCCGTGATCTCGGACCGATGGCCCGGGATCGAGACGATCTTCGCGCCGTCGCGCGAAATCCTGCTGGCATCCAGCCCACGCGAGGTCATCGAGATCCTGCGCGACATGCCGGACGAGCAACGGCACACGATCGCTCACAACGCGCGACGGCGGGTTCTCGCCGATCACACCCCCGAGCATCGTGCCCGGCAGCTGGAGACCTATTACGCCGAGGCATTCGCGCGGCGCCGCCGCAAGACGGCGCCTCTTCCCGTCGCTCGCCCCATGCAGGTCGCAGAACTCTGAAAGGCCATATCATGACACTCCAGACCCGCATCCACGCCTCCCGCCGCTCGCCGACGATCCTGGTCGCCGGCGGTGCCGGCTTCATCGGATCGCACCTTTGCGACGCGCTCCTGCAACGCGGCAGCATGGTCATCTGCCTCGACAATTTGTTCACGGGGACGGCCGACAACATCCGGCCGCTGCTCAATCACCCGAACTTCCGTTTCATCGAGCATGATGTTCGCGATCCCATCGAGATCGAGGGCGATATCGACCGGATCTACAGCCTCGCCTGCCCGGCCTCACCCCGGCACTATCAGACCGATCCGATCGGGACGATGAAGACCTGCGTGCTCGGCTCGATCAACCTGCTCGAACTCGCGCGGCAGAAGCGCGCCCGGGTCCTTCAAGCCTCCACCAGCGAGGTCTACGGTGACCCGGAGGTGCATCCGCAGCCGGAATCCTATCTCGGCAGCGTCAACCCGATCGGGCCGCGGGCCTGCTACGATGAGGGTAAGCGCGCCGCGGAGACGCTGATGTTCGACTACAGGCGCATGCACGGGACGGAGATCAAGGTCGCGCGCATCTTCAACACTTATGGCCCGCGCATGCTCGAGAATGACGGCCGCGTCGTCTCCAACTTCATCGTGCAGGCCTTGCGCGGAGAGCCGATCACGATCTACGGCCAGGGCACGCAAACCCGCAGCTTCTGCTTCGTCGACGATCTGGTGCGGGGGCTTCAGCTCTTGATGGAGAGCCCCGCCTCGGTCACCGGTCCATGCAATCTCGGCAATCCGCACGAGGTCACGATCGAGGCGGTCGCTCGCGAAGTGCTGGCCTGCACTGAATCGCCCTCCCCGCTGCGCTTCGAAGCCTTGCCAAAGGACGATCCCAAGCGACGGAAGCCCGTGATCGATGCCGCAGAGAAGATTCTGGGATGGCGTCCGCGGGTGGCACTGAAGGACGGTCTTCAAGCGACCATTGCCTATTTTGCGCTACGTCTCGCCGGCGAGTCGCCCCCGCTCGTGCCGGCCATCGCCCCACGCAAGGCGCGCCATCCGGCACGCGACCGGCTGACGATGTCCGATCAAGCGTGACGACAGATCATGAGGTGGGTGCCCCGCCGCAGAGCGCTAGCGCAGGGTCTGCGACCTGACCAAACCTAAAACGTCCCGGCCACAGTGACCCGGATCGTCAGCGGCTCCACCGGATGCAGCACGTAGTCCATCACGCCGTTCTGACAAACGGCCGCCGGCGCGGTGCCCGATGTGCAGAGATTGTAGAGCGTGTCGGTCTTGAGCAGCGAGCCGTAGGCATAGGTGATCTGGTTGGCCTTCGTGTTGAAGAGGTTGAGCACGTCGAGCTGAAGCCGCCAGCCATTGTCGATGCGATAACCGAGGCGGCCGTTGAAGATGCTGGTCGCGGAAGACCGGAACGCATTGTCCTCCGTCAGAGGGCTCGAGGCCAGATAGCGCCAGCGCAAGCTTCCAAACCAGCCGGTCTTCTCGCCCAGCGTGACGCCGGCCGATGCCACCATCGCCGGAGCGTTGGGAATGTAGTTGCCAGGCGCATTGCCGATCTGCGCCTCGGGATAGCCGGCGAGCGAGGCATAGACCTCCGCTTGCTCGCTGTCATAGCCGCGAAAGCGCGCATGCGTCATTGCAAGATCCGCGTCGATGTCGATCCAGGACCATGGCCGGTAGTGGTTGGTCCACTCGAAGCCGTAGCGGCGGCTGGCGCGGGTCGCCGAGGTGTCGCCGGCATCACCGGCGAACAGGATCTCGGAATCCTGATCCAAAATGAAGAGGCTGAGCGAGGTATCGAGGCCGGGAACGATCCTGCTGCGAACACCGACCTCCGCGCCTCTGGTGCGCACCAGGAGCGGCGACGGCGTGAGCCTTGTCGCGGGATCGGTGGGGTCCTCCGTCGTGGTCGCGCCGCGGGCGTCGTTGGAATGCATGCCGTAGCCGGCGCCGAGGAAGAACTCGGTCTGATTGAATGGGCCGAGCACCATCCTGAATTTCGGACTGCCGAGCGCGGCGTCGGCGCGGCCGGAATTGTTGGCATTGAAGAGAGAGGTGACGTCCGCAGCATAATAGTCGCCGCGCCAACCCACCGTCGTCCTGAGCCAGTCGGTCCAGCGCACCGTGCTTTCGGCATAGACCCCGACGCTGCCCTCGCCGACCTTGTCGCTGCGAACGTTCGCAAGGAAGCCGCGCCGGAAAGTCTTGGTGAGCGCGAGGTCGATCGCATCATAACGCGATTGCAGGCCGAAGGTGGTCTGCATCGGCAGGCCGGCCAACGAGCCGTTCAGCGTGCGCGAGACGTTGGCGCCCGCCATCAGGCGGTCGTCGTGCTGGTGGAACTGATCACCGAGCACGGGATCGTCGAGGAAATATGTGAAATTGTTGAAGAGGTCGAGCTGGCTCTTCACCGCATAGCCGTTGGCTTTCCAGGACCCGACGTCGTCGGTCTGCGCGATGCGGCCGGAGAGCGCGAAACGGTTGGCCTTGCCGCCGTCGCTCGGGTCTTCCGAGCCGTACCTGTCGAGCAGGCCGCCAGTGATGGCGCGCTGCGGCACCTGGTCGGTCGAATTCCATGTGTTGGCGTAGGCCATGCCCGTCACGGACACGCCGTCGGTCGCGGTGCCCTGGCTGTAGCGCACGAGGCCGTTGAGCTTTCGTACATTGTCCGGATGGTCCCACGGGCCGTTATAGGTACCGATCTCGCCGGCCACCAGCAGCGAACCGTCTCCGACTTTCGCGGAATCCATGCCGAGCAGGCGGCGATAACCGAAGCTGCCGGCGCTCACCTGCGCGAGTCCCTTGGTGCGGTCGATCAGGCCGATATGGACGCTTCCGGTCGAGGCGAAGTCGCCTTCATCGGCGAAGTACGGCCCCTTGCGCACATCCACTGCGGCGATGGTTTCCGGGATCAGCCAGTTGAGATCGGCATAGCCCTGGCCGTGCGCGTGGGTGCGCATGTTGACGGGGACGCCATCAACGGTGATGGCAAGGTCGGTGCCATGGTCGAGATTATAACCGCGCAGGAAATACTGGTTGGCTTTGCCCTCGCCGGAATGCTGCGTCACGATCAGGCCCGGCACGGCTTCGAGCGCTTCGCCCGGCCGCGTGAAAGGGCGTGCATTGATCTCCTCGCCCGAGATGGTGATCTCGCTGGCCATACTGGGCTGGCCCTTTGCACCCGAGGCGACGCTGCGCGCATCTGACGGCTGCGTCGCTGCTGGATACACAAAGATGCGATGACCGGCCGGTGGCGGCACGCCAGTGCGGCGCGATGCGACCGGTTTCTTGCGCCCCGGCGTCTCGCCGCCACTGACCTGCACCGGCGGCAGTTCGCGCGAGGCGCTATTGCTCTGCGCGAAGACGTGGCCGTGATCCGCGAGCAGCGCCAAGGCCGAGAGTGCCGTCAGTGCGCCGCCACGACGGCCGGGGTCAAGCCGCCTCCGTCGCATCGGCGCATTCCAAACCTTGCGTCGCGGCAGAGTGGCGGCCGTCGGCAAAGATGCGGCGATAGAGCAGGACCGAAACGAGCCAAGCCATCGCAAACAGCGCGATGACGGCGAAACCGACATTGGCAAGCGACTCGTTGAGGCCCTCGACCAGCGTCCACATGCCGCCGGAGAGGCCGAGCCGATCGCCGATCAGCCCGAGCGCCTCGATGCCGCCGATGAACAGCGCGACCGCGACGGAAGCACCGGTGATCGTGAGGTTGTACCAGAGCTTTCGCAGGGGATCGACGAACGCCCAGCGATAGGCGCTCACCATCAGCGCGGAATCGGCAGTGTCGACCAGCGCCATGCCTGACGCGAACAGCGCCGGGAACACCAGGACATCGGCGAGCGAGGCGCCGCGTGCGGCTTCACTGGCGGAGATGCTGAGCAAACCGATCTCGGTCGCGGTATCGAAGCCGAGGCCGAACAGGAAGCCGAGCGGATACATATGCCACGGCTTCGTCACCAGGCGGAACATCGGGCCGAGCAGCCGCGCCAGGACGCCGCGGCTGGCAAGCAGCGCGTCAAGCTGCGCAGCGTCATGGACGCCCTCGTCCCGTGCCGCGCGAAACGTCCGCCACAGACCGGCGAAAATGACGAGATTGATCGCCGCAACCGCGAGCAGGAACAGCGCCGACACCGAGGTGCCGATCAGGCCGCCGATCTCCTTGAGCAGGCTGTCGCCGCCGAGGCTCACGACGCCCAGCGCCAGCAGCATGGTCGCGACCACGACCACGGTGGAATGGCCGAGCGCGAAATAGAGACCGACGCTACGCGGCGTCTCGCCCGCATGCATCAGCTTGCGCACGACGTTGTCGATCGCGGCGATGTGATCGGCATCGACGGCGTGACGGAGGCCGAACACCCAGGCGAGCAGCGCCGTCGCCATCACCGTCGGCCGTTCCCCGAACAGAGCGAATGCCCAGGCCCATGCGGCGATGTTGGCGGTAACGAGCCCGCCGAGCAGCGCCACCGTTCCGGGTTCGACCGCCCGCAAATTCCGTCTCGCCACTCGCACCATCCGTCCGACCCCACAGTATGACGTTTATCAAAAACTCTCATACTGGCAAGAGCAAGAGCTGGACCAGTTTCGCGCTCACGCCTGACAAGCCGACGGAACGCAGGCCAAATGGCTGGCCTGATGGAAGAATTCCGCGTCAGCGGATCACAGCGCCGGTACGGGAGGGGGCGCTTGCATTGGCAAGCAGGTATCCACTTTGACGACGAAGTTGACGGTCGTCTGGAGAGCTTGGACCGCCCCAGCAAGTGGAACCCATCGCTGTGAAGCGGCTCACATCCGATGCGACGATCCGGGTGTATTCATCGTGCCGGGTGGAGATGGCAGACGGAGACAGCGCATGAAACTCCTCATGCTCTCGCTTATTGCAGCCATGCTTCTCGCCGGTGCGGCCAACAGCGTGCTTAGGCCGCATGCCGTGCCTCATTTCGGTCAGCACGGCATGGCGTCCATTCAAGACATGCAGACAGGAAAGGCCGACCAGCTTCCAGAGCAGGAGCTGCAGGATCGCTCCGTCTTGTTTGCGAAGGAGCCGTCTCGGTAGGTCGGAGCGCCCGCGTAGGTGCTCCGCCTTATTCGGCAGCCGCGCTTGCGGGTTGCGATTGTCCGTCGTTCGGCCCGGTTCGCGCCATCTGCTCGTCGAGCCAGAGGCTATGGTGCTCGCGAGCCCAGTTGACGTCGACTTCGCCCGAACCCATGGCCTCGAACGCACCTTCCATGCCGATGGTGCCGATATAGATGTGCGCGATCATCGCCGCGACGAACAGGACCGCCACGATCGAGTGGACGATCTGGGCCATTTGCATGCCCTCGATTCCCGTGCCGTAGAACGGGAACATCAGCGCATAGCCGGACGCTGCAACCAGTCCGCCGCCGATCACGACGATCCAGTAGATCATCTTCTGGCCGGCATTGAAGCGGTAGGCCGGCGGATGGTCATGCCCGATCATGCCGCCGCCGCGCTTGGCCCATTCGATATCCACCTTGCTCGGGATATTGCCGCCGATCCACATCAGGAAGATCAGGACGACACCGATGGTGAACGGGAAGCTCAGATAGTTATGGGCGTACTTTCCCCATTGCGACCA
This sequence comes from Bradyrhizobium sp. USDA 4354, assembly GCF_054060315.1. Lineage (NCBI taxonomy): Bacteria > Pseudomonadati > Pseudomonadota > Alphaproteobacteria > Hyphomicrobiales > Nitrobacteraceae > Bradyrhizobium > Bradyrhizobium sp. USDA 4354. The sequence goes on from NZ_JBSSDC010000001.1 coordinate 6,525,597, forward strand.
TTCCGAGAAAGCCTCGAAGCCGATCAGGGGCAGCAGCAACGGCCGACCGAACGTGATGTTCAGCCCTGATATGGCGAGGACGATGAAGCAGGTTGCCGTCAGCCAGTGCACGAACCGCTCGAACGCGTTGAAGCGCACGATGGTGCGGCCCGACCGTCCGGCTTCGAGACGCACCATCCCGACGGTAAGATAGAAAATCACGATGGCCGCGATCATGCCGAGGATAGCGATGCCGCCGATCCAAGGTAGCGTCACATTGCGGAATTCCCGCCACTCCCGTCCCTGCGGCTGCTCGAGAACGCCGGAGCGCTGATCGGGAATGCTGACGCGGCCCTGAATCCGGTTGAGCTCCTGCAGAAGCTGCTCCTCCTTGACCGAGCTTGCGGTCGGATTGACCTGTTGCGCACTCGCGGGCGCCACCGTCACCAAAAGAAGTAGCGCCCAGGCGCCCAACGCCAGACGAATGAACCTTCCAAACGACGCCATCACGTCCTCCCCGGTATTGCGCGCCCTTCGGCTGCCCACGTCAGGACTCGATTGTCTCGCGATATGCGGTCTTCCAGCCCCATGCACCCGAGCCATAGCCGCGCTTCATGACGCGCTCCTTGTAAATCTGCGCAATGATCTCGCCGTCGCCCGCAAGCAAGGACTTGGTCGAGCACATTTCGGCACACAGCGGCAGCTTGCCTTCGGCCAGCCGGTTCGCACCGTATTTCTCGTATTCCTCCTTGCTGCCGTCGGCTTCCGGGCCGCCGGCGCAATAGGTGCATTTGTCCATCTTGCCGCGCGAGCCGAAATTGCCGACCTTCGGATATTGCGGAGCGCCGAACGGACAAGCGTAGAAACAATAGCCGCAGCCGATGCAGAGGTCCTTGGAGTGCAGCACCACGGCATCTGCTGTGGTGTAGAAGCAGTTCACCGGACACACCGCCGCGCAGGGCGCGTCCGTGCAGTGCATGCAGGCCATCGAGATCGAGCGCTCGCCCGGCTTGCCGTCGTTGATGGTGACGACGCGGCGCCGGTTGATGCCCCAGGGCACCTCGTGCTCGTTCTTGCAGGCGGTGACGCAAGCGTTGCACTCGATGCAACGGTCGGCGTCGCAGAGGAATTTCATACGTGCCATCGTCGTTGCTCCTTATGCCGCCGCGATCTGGCAAAGAGTGACCTTGGTCTCCTGCATGTTCGTCGCGGGATCGTATCCGTAGGTGGTGATCGTGTTGGCGCTTTCACCGAGCACGATCGGGTCGGTGCCCTTCGGGTATTTGTCGCGAAGGTCCTTGCCTGCGAGCCAACCGCCGAAGTGGAAAGGCATCCAGGCCACACCCTTGCCGACTCGTTCGGTGACGAGCGCCTTCATTCTCGCCCTGGAATTGTTCTCGGCTCCCGTGACCCAAACCCAGCCACCGTCCTTGACACCGCGCTCGGCGGCATCGGCAGGATTGATCTCGATGAACATGTCCTGCTGCAATTCGGCAAGCCACGGGTTGGTCCGGGTCTCCTCGCCGCCGCCCTCATATTCGACCAGACGGCCGGACGACAGGATGAGCGGGAACTGTTTTGCAATTCCCTTCTCCACCGCTGCCTTCTGCACGGAGAAGCCGATATTGGGCATCCGGAACTGCTTGGCGTCAGGCAGCGTCGGATATTTGGCGACGAGGTCGACGCGCGGCGTGTAGATCGGCTCGCGGTGAACAGGAATCGGGTCGGGCAAGCCGAAGGCATTCATGCGCGCCTTGCCGTTGCCGTAGGGAACGCAGCCATGCGCCAGCGCCACGCGCTGGATGCCTCCCGACAGGTCGAGCGCCCACGACACCGCGTCCGGATTGGCGGGATTGATCTTGTTGATCACGGCCATTTCCGCTTCGGTGAGCTCGGTGTCCCAGCCGAGCTTCTTCAGGCTCGCCAGCGTGAACTCCGGGTAGCCGTCCTGAATTCCCGACCCCAACGAGTACGAGCCGTCCGCAAGCAGGCTCACCTTCCGGGTCGTGCCGTCCGGCAGCTTCTCCTCGCGCTCGATGCCGAACCGCGGCCGGAACGTGCCGCCGCCGTCCATCACGTGCAGATTGGTGTTGTAGAGCAGCGGCGTGCCGGGATGCTTCACCTCCGGCGATCCCCAACATGGCCAAGGCAGGCCGTAATAATCGCCGCCGACCTCGGGATCGTCCTTCGGCGCCCGCATCGTCAGCATATCGAACTTGGCCTGGTTCTTCATGTGCGCCTTGAGGCGCTCGGGCGATTGCCCGCAATAGCCGGTCGACCAGCTGCCGCGGTTCATCTCGCGCAGCACATCCTCCGCTTCAGGAAGATTGTTCTCGACCTTGATTTTCTTGAACATTTGGTCGGCGAAACCGAGCTTCTTCGCCATTAGGTAGATGATCTCGAGATCATCCTTCGATTCAAAGATTGGCTTCACGATCTGCTCGCCCCATTGCAGCGAGCGGTTGGAGGCGACGCGCGAGCCCTTGCACTCGAATTGCGTGGCGACCGGCAGAATGTAGACGCCATCCTTGCGGCCCGCCTCGACGGCAAGCGAGGCCCAGGTCGTCGGGTGCGGGTCGGCAATGACGAGCAACTCGAGCCCCTTCAGACCATTGAGGGACTCAGGAATGCGGGTGATGCTGTTGGAGGCGTGCCCCTGCACGAACACCGCCTTCACATTGTCCTTCTGCGCGACCTGATCCTTCGGCAGCGTCACCGCCTCGAACCAGCGGGTCAGAGGAATGCCGGGAGTTTCCATGATCTGCTTGGAGTCGAAGCGCGATTTCAGGAAGTCGTAGTCGACCTCCCAGACCCGCGACCAATGCTTCCAGGCGCCTTCGGCGAGGCCGTAGTAGAACGGCAGCGTGACGATATCGAGCCCGACGTCGGTCGCGCCCTGCACGTTGTCGTGGCCACGGAAGATGTTGGCTCCCATGCCCTCTCCGCCGACATTGCCTGTCATCAGCAGCAGGATGCAGCTGGCGCGCACGTTGGCGGTGCCGACGGTCTTCTGGGTCTGGCCCATGGCCCAGATCAGCGTGGCCGGCTTCTCGGTGGCAAACATCTTGGCGACGCGCTTGAGCTGCTCGCCGGGAATGCCGGTAACGCGCTCGACTTCTTCCGGATTCCACTTTTCCACTTCCTTGCGGACATCGTCGAATCCGTAGACCCGCTGCCGGATGAACTCCTTGTCCTCCCAGCCATTCTGGAGGATGTGCCACATCATGCCATAGAGTATGGGGATGTCGGTGCCCGGCCGCATCCGCACATATTCCGTGGCATGCGCGGCCGTGCGCGTCAGGCGCGGGTCGATTACGACAAAGTTGGCCTTTTTCAGCTCCTTCCCCTCGAGCAGGTGCTGCAGCGATACCGGATGCGCTTCGGCCGGATTGCCGCCCAAGACGACCTGTGTCTTCGCATTGCGAATATCATTGTAGCTGTTGGTCATCGCACCGTAGCCCCAGGTATTGGCGACGCCGGTGACGGTAGTCGAATGGCAGATGCGAGCCTGGTGATCGGTGTTGTTGGTCCCCCAGAACGCACCGAGCTTGCGGAACAGGTAGGCGCCTTCGTTGGTCATCTTGGCCGAACCGAGCCAATAGACGGAATCGGGGCCCGACTTGTCGCGTACAGCCTGAAGCTTGTCTCCGATCTCGTTGATCGCGGTGTCCCAGGACACGCGTGTCCACTGCCCGCCCACGAGCTTCATCGGATAGCGCAGCCGCCGCTCGCTGTGCACGAGTTCGCGTACCGATGCGCCCTTGGCACAATGCGAGCCTCGATTGATCGGCGAATCCCAACTGGGCTCCTGGCCGATCCATACGCCGTTCAAGACCTCGGCCGTCACCGTGCAGCCAACCGAGCAATGCGTGCAGATGCTCTTGCGGACGGTCGCGCCTGCGGTGAGCGGACCGGTCGTCACCGCTTCCGCCTTACGCACCCCGCTGAGCGGCATGGTGCCAAGCGCAGCGAGCGCGCCGCCGGCAATACCGGATTTGCGCAGGAAGCTGCGGCGGTCGAGACCGCCGGCCTGTCTCGCAACAGACTCGATGACGGAACCCTGGCGCGGGGAATGCTGGTGTGTTCGCTTGATCAGCACGGTCAGCCTCCGTTAGCCGGATAACGATTGACGCGGTAAAAAGCCTTCACGTGATCGGATTCCTTGTAGCGCGCCTTGCGCTTCTCATCGTTGTTCTCGCTGTCCGCCTGCGCGGACCCGACCAACGGTGTCGCAAGCGTCGCGCCGACACCGGCCGTGCCCAAGCCGACCTTGCGAAGGAAGTCGCGGCGTCCGACCTTTGCTTTCGTCTCGTCACTCATCGCATCTCTCCCGGACCGAGGCACCTCGGTCAGCTGGCGAATGTGAATGCTTCCGTCTCGATTTCGATGAAGGTGCGGCCGAGCGCGCCGACCGCTCGATAGAAACGGGCATCCCCGGCGCTCTCGATGTCGGCGAACAGCCGCCCCATCCAGGGCGACACATGCTTTTCGAAGAAGGCGCGCTGCGCCTCGGGCGAGGCATCGAAGCGGCCGTCGGCAAGGCCCGACATGATCTCGCACAGGATGGCGGCGTGATCCTCGGGTTCGGAATTGTTGGCAATCCGCTCGATGCCGAGCGTCGTCAGGTCGCCGCGCAGGCGCGACAAGGGCCGCTCGTTGAGAAAGCCCGTGAGATAATAGGAGGCATAGGGCAACAATTCGCCGCGGCCGAGCCCGACGAACAGATCGAAATACTCCCGCTCGACGTTCGCTGCGACGGCACTTGAGGCGGCGTCGGCCAGCGCCGCATGCGCGCGCCCGAGAGGCGTCGCGTCGCAGCTCATCACAGCGAGCTGATCGAGCAGGCGTTTCGACGGAGGCGCAGACAGCAGCACCGCCAGCAGCGCGTATTCCTGCGCGCGCGCCGCATCGATGGGGTCGAGGAGCTCGGCGAAGCCGGCTTGTTCGCCGTAAAGATCGGGCCGCAGATCATTCCGGGAAACGCCGGTCGCGGATTCGACTGCAACCACCCGTTGTGCGGGCACGCGGGTCCAATTCGACACGGAGGGCTGGCTGATGCCTATTTTGCGCGCAAGCTGAGCGATGCCGCCCGCAGCATCGATCGCGCGATCAAGCCCGTCATCACGCACGTGGACCTCCCATCCAAGTCCCGTCTGCTTGATTATCGCTTTTGTTACAAAGCAGTAGGTAGCGTAATCCGGGTTCCAGCAGTGGTCAATCGCCTGCCATAGGCTGTACCTATAGCCTTTGGTCGGGGTTCAGCGCGGCAGTGCACCGCCATGCGTACGGGGCCTGACCGGCTCGGCAGAATCCGCAGATCTTTCACCCACTGTCGGTTGCACTGCAGCAGGGATTGGCTGATGCTCCATCTCATCGGACGGCTCAACGAGATTGGAAACGACTGTCACATCGGCTTGATGCGATTCCGCCGGAGAATCCGCCGTTTCGATCGAGGCCTCGGCAAGCGACTGGGCCGCCTCGCGCACGCCGCCGACAATGCGATCGACCAGTGCTGCCAGCTCCTCCGAGGAGCAATCCAGCGGGCCAAAGCCCGGCATCGCAGTCGGGTCGTTGAAGTCCCATGCATTCTCCGCAAGCCCGACGAAGTCGCGAATGGCGGGATCGGTCGCCCAGGCGCGGCGAAGAGCCGCACGGCTCAACTCCCGGGGAATGCCCTTGCTGAGGAAGGCCGTGATGTCTGTCGCAGCATTGATTTCGTCGATCGACGGCAGACTCGAGAGATCGAACTCAGCCTCGTCGTCCTTGGCCTCGGACGGCGGCATGGGCTGCGCCGCGGCAGGCTTCGTCGGCTCCGCCCGCGATTCGCGTTTGCGGCGGGACCAACGCGCAAGGAATTCCTCCTCACTCATTCCTGTCCGCCTTCATGTTCGCGCCGTGCCAGCGCCTCCGGATCGGCGCGGCGCCGCTTGCGCTTGACGAATTCCCGCTCGACATGGTGCTCGGCCACGAAGCTTTCAATCGCTTCGCGCAGCACCTCCGGCATCGGCACGGCTTCGACGAGATTGTCGGCGGCTTCAGTGAAGCCTTCGCCCTCGGCCGGGTCGGCGGTCACCGCGGTGACGGCATAGGGCCAGGGGCCTTCCGAAGGCGACAGCACAGTCCAGACGCTCGGACTTCCGGAGGCGAGATTGTCGCGATAGCGCGCCGTCTCGGACGGATAGAGATCGACAGTCGCGCTTCCGGCATAGAACAGGGTCGTACCGTCCTGCTCGCGAAGCACGGTCCAGGCTTGCGTCACCGGCGCGTCTGGCAGGACGGCGATTCCGCGCCAGACGAAATCGACCCAGGGCGAATCGGCCTTGCGCCGCTCGACCACGACGCCGACGGCAATCGAAAGGGACGGCAATGCCGCAGGGCTCATGTCGCCATCTCCAGACGCTTTACCGGCAGACCGGTCAGCAGATTCTGCGGCTTGATCCGAAGCTTCTGATCCGCCGTCATCGACAGGATCAGGTAGACCGGTTCACCCCCGACGCCGTCAAGGACACGGCTTGAATCCGCAAAGGTAAGCCGGAACAGTGCGAGCACACGATCGGCGTCGCGCTCGCCGAGGTCTTCGCCGTGCCACAGACGGTCGCCAAGCCTCGTGGCATCCGCATCGAGCCCGACATACCAGGTGAGCCTTGCCTCGTGCAGCGCGCGTAGCGGCTCGATCAGGACGTCGATGCCGAGCAGATGGGAGACCCAGCGCGTCATCGCCTGCGCCAGTGCAGCCGGTCCACGGCCGCCCGCCGTAAGGTCGAGGGCCATGTCGAACTGATCGCTACGCTGCCAATAGGCCTCGGCATTCTCCTCGCTCAACACGTCGACCACCGCATCGGTGGTGGCGCCCAGCATCGACATCAGAGAGAGCACCGGGGTCGGGCTCCGGCCGCCGACGATCTCCTCGTCGCCGAGTAACAGTGCGTGCTCATGCGGCAGGATGCGCTGGGTCCGGAAGAACAATTCGGCCGCGCGCAGCACGAACGGGTCGTCGCAGCCATCGAGCGCGTTCCGCAGGATGACGTGCACGAGCTGGTTGACGAACAGCGGCGGCAGATCGTTCGCACCTGATCTCACCGATGCAAGATAGGCGGCTTCGAGCGTCGGATGCCGCAACAGAAGGTCGCGGAACGCCAGCACGAAGTGCCAATTTTCCCGGGCATCGGCATCGACGATCCCGGCGATTTCGCCGGCGCTGACCGCCTGGCGTGGATCGGCGAGCAATTCGCGGTGCAGGCGGCGTTCGACCGGGCACGCGTCGTCCGGCGGCATCAGCTCGGGACGGGCGAAATAGGCCTTGAGAAATTCGTCCGTGACACGGAGCCCGCCGCCCGCGTCGCGGTCGAGCAGATGATGGCCACAGGCGATCCAGAAATCGTTCATCTGACAGTCGGCTCCCGGCCCAGATCGGCAAGCCTGAGATCGCGGTCAGGCTGGATGTCGTCCTCCATTTCCATGAACGAGAACGCCTTGCCGTGTCCCTGCCCTTCCCGGAGTTGCAGCCGGCGGAAGGACTCGCGGACCTCGCCGTCGCTCGCGGTGCGGTGCACTGCAATAAGCGAGCTGACCGGAGGGCTGCAAAGCGACTGCGCGAAAGCGACCTCCTCTTCCGCTGCCGCCTTCGCTGCCGCCATGTCCGGCGCGCCGAAACGGTCGACCAGTTGCCTGGCCAGGAGATCGACCAGGCTGCGGCAATCGTCTTCGGTCGCCGGAACGATCTGCGCCAGCGTCGACCAGCCCCAGGATTGTACCCCGAGGAAACCACCGCGAAACGCCGCCCGCGCTTTGCCCTCGAGCTTCGCACCGTCGCCCTCCCAGAAGCGGAAAGCGCCGGAGACGGCCCATTCGCCTGGCTCCGCAGCCACGTCGAACACAAAGGTGTCGGAGGGATCGAGTGCGATGGTGCGCAGGAGCTTCACAGGCGGGGTCCTCCGAGGGCCGGATCAAGCCAGGACGGCGTTGCGAGAGCCTGGACGAGGTCGCTTCGTTCGATCATATCGGTCCCGATACGGCGCGTCAGGACATCACCGCAATCATCAATGCGCAGAATTGTCTGCCTTTCACGCGGCATCCGGGTGAGATAGTCGCGCGCGACGCTGTCAAAGCCGTCAACCCGCCATCCGTCCAGCGTCAACATCAGGTGCCGGGCGAAGCTCTCCGTGATCTGCGCCGCGCCAGCCTCGCCAAAGCCTTCCTGGTCGAGCGCAGAGGCCAGCGGGTGAACGCCTGGATCGTCATCGTTCATGCCAACCGTCCGGATCATGGCCCCGAATACCAGCCAGGGCGGCGGCGCATCCTCGTCAGCGGCGGACGGCCAACCCATCCGTCCGCCTCCGACCAGCCCCCCGTCGATCCTGACCGCATCCGGCCAGCCGATCGTGATGGGCTTGCTCGGTGGCGCATAGGCGCGAAGCGCATCCGTGAGCGCGACCATACAAGCGTAGAACGCGCGCCGCGCGCTGCGCAGCGGCTCGGCCGGCTCGAGCACCACGGCGAACTCTGCGAGGTCGAAGCGGCCGACATAGACGAGCGTTCCGGCGCCGCTTTCCGGTGCAATGCGGCATGCATGGGCAAAAGCGTCGCCACTCTCGCGCAGCCGCACCAATGTGAACGGCGGCGGCAGGTGGATCGGTTCCGCCAGGGAAACATGGCTCACTGGGGTCGACGGCAGGCCGTCCTCCGCTTTCCTTTTCTTCCCGATGGATAATGTCTATACGAGGCGAAGGGCCGGCGCGAGTCCGTCGTCGGCGTCCGAATGGCGGAGGGCTTAACCTGGAGCAGCCATCGAAGACCGTCCTGATCTGCTCGTGCGAAGACACGATGCGTCTCGACGTGCCTGCGATCCGGCGCGGATGCCCGAACAGCGACGTCAAGAGCTTTCGCCACCTCTGCGGTGCGGAGCTCGATCATTTCCGCAAGATTGCCGCGGCGGAAGGCGTTTTGACGGTCGCCTGCACGCAGCAGGCAATGCAGTTCTCGGAAGAGGCCGGCGAACGGCCTGATGCAATCAGCTTCGTCAACATCCGCGAAACGGCCGGCTGGTCCCGCGACGGCGCGCGCGCCGGTGCAAAAATGGCCGCCCTGCTCGCATCCGCCTCCATCCCGGCCCCGGACTATCCGCTCGTCACCTTGTCGAGTGAGGGTGTGATCCTGATCTACGGGCGCGATGAGGCCGCGATCGAGGCCGGCCGCCTGCTTGCCGATCACCTCGACGTCACGGTGATGCTGAAGCAGCTCGATGACACGGTGCCGCCAGCTGCAACGGCCTTCCCGATCGTGAAGGGCACGATCCGCTCCGCGAAGGGACATTTCGGCGCGTTTGAGCTTGCAATCGATGACTATGCGCGTCCACGCCCCTCCTCGCGCGATCGTTTCGTGCTGGAGCCGCCGCGAAGCGGCGTCACCTCGCGCTGCGATATCGTGCTCGATCTATCCGGCGATCTGCCGCTGTTTCCCGCCCACGACCTGCGCGACGGCTATCTTCGCGCCGACACGAAAGATCCCGCTGCGGTGCTGCGCGCCGTGCTGACCGCGCGCGATCTCGTCGGCAGCTTCGACAAGCCGAAATATGTCGACGTTGCGCCCGCGCTTTGCGCCCATTCGCGCTCGAAGCGCACGGGCTGCCATCGCTGTCTCGATCTCTGCCCGACCGGGGCGATCACGCCTGACGGCGATCATGTCGCAATCGATCCGAACATCTGCGCGGGCTGCGGCCAATGCGCGGCTGCCTGCCCGACCGGCGCGGTCTCCTACGCGCTGCCGCCCGCCGATGCGCAGCTCCAGAGAATTCGCGCCATGCTGCTCGCCTACCGCGAGGCCGGTGGCGCGAATGCAGTGCTGCTTTTTCATGACAGCCCGCACGGCACGCCTCTGATCGACGCCCTCGCGCGGCATGGCGACGGCCTGCCGGCGAACGTGCTTCCCTTTGCCGTCAACGAGCTCACGCAGGTGGGGCTGGAAGCGATCGTCGGCGCATTCGCCTATGGCGTATCCGCTGTGCGCTTCCTGCTCCGTGCCAAGCCGCGCCACGATGTGACCGGATTGTCGCAGACGATCGCGATGGCCGAAGCGATCCTCGACGGTCTTGGATTTGCGGGCCGTCGCCTCGCCGCCATCGAAACGGACGATCCCGATGTGCTCGGCGAGCATTTGACTGATATCGGCATGCTCGCCGCGGTCGCGACGCCCGCGACCTTCAAGACCGTCGGCAAGCGGCGTGACCTCTTGCGGTTCGCCCTGAGCGAGTTGCACCGACTGGCGCCGCAGCCAGTCGACGTGATCGCCCTGCCACAAGGCGCGCCGATCGGCGCAATCACCGTCGATACCAACGGCTGCACGCTGTGCCTCTCCTGCGTTTCGGCCTGCCCGACCGGCGCGCTGCGCGACGATCCCGAGCGGCCCGTGCTGAAGTTCATCGAGGACGCCTGCGTGCAGTGCGGCCTGTGCCAGAGCACCTGCCCGGAAAAGGTCATCAGCCTCAAGCCGCAGATCGATTTCCGCGCCGCGCGCGCTCCCGCCGCGATTATCAAGGAAGAGGAGCCCGCACTCTGCGTCCGCTGCGGCACGCCGTTCGGCGTGAAGAGCACGATCGACCGCATCGCGGCCAAGCTCGAAGGCCGGCACTGGATGTACCCGGCCGGCGACAAGCGGATCGAGGCGCTCAGGATGTGCGCAGACTGCCGCGTCGTGGTCATGAGCGAGCAGCAATTCGATCCGTTCAAGGGCGTTCCGGAACGAACGCCGCCGCGAACGACGGATGATTATCTCCGCGAACGCAATGGCAAGGACTAAACAAGACGAACAGACATCTTCGCAGGGTCGGAAACCGGGGGAAGCATCACCATGTCTCGTTTGATCACAGCTCTGTCGACGTCCATGATCTTCATCGCTATAGCCGGCGGAGTCGCCGAAGCTGCCGCGCCTCCGCTGACCAAGGCGCAGAAAGTGGCCGTGAAGCAGGCGATCGTCGCCTGCAAGGCCGAAGCCAAGGGCAAGAAGATCGCGTGGCTGTCGCGCCGGAAATACGTCAACCATTGCGTGGCGGAAGCGCTCAAGGAGCACCCCACGATCGACGTCATCCAGATCCTCAAGCAGCATCCGGAAATGAGGGATTTCCCGATGGACAATTGGGACTCGATCTGAGGCGCTATCGCGACGTCGCGCGGCCAAGAAACTCGGTGAGCGCGCGCCGGTCCTCGGCCGAGCCGATACGCTGCTCCGGCATCTTGGTGCCGGGGGTGTAGGTATTCGGCCCAATTTCGAACAGTCTTGCGACCGTTTCCGGCGTCCAGACGATGTCCATCCTCTTCAGCGCATCGGAGAAGCGATATCCCGGGAGCGAAGCGATCTTGCGGCCGTATAGCCCCGCAAGTGTCGGGCCCGCACGCTGCACCTCCTTGTCCGAGAGCGTGTGACAGGCAACACACGCCCGAAATACATCGGCGCCATGATCGCCGGCATAGGCGGCGAGCGGATCCGCCGGTGTGCCGATCCGCCCCGAGCCGATGGGATCGCCGGTGCGCGCATTCCAGCGCCTGATCCTGCCGTCCGCACCACCCGTCATCAGTGTCTCGCGGTCTGGGAGGAAGGCGACCGACCACACCGGCAGCCCGGGCCCAACCAGCGTGCGCAGCAGGTTGCGCGACTTGCGATCGATGACCGCCACTGTACCGCCGATCCCGGCCGCAGCGATCAACGCGCCGTCCGCCGACATCGTCAAGGCCACCACCGGTGTCGGACTGGCCGCGACCTCGCCGCTGACCTTGCCGTCCGTGGTCAGCATGCGCAGCCTGCCATCGACTGCGCCTGTGACGATTTCACCATCCGGCGCCACGGCCACCGCATTCAGCGGCGCCGGCAGCGTCACGATGTCAGGCTGGCCATCCGGCAAACGCCAGCTTCGCAGCGCAAGATCATAGCCGACGCTGACAAGTCTGCCGTCCGGCAGGAAAGCGACGCCGTTGACGTTCTGCGTATGCCCTTCGAGCACGCGGGACGTGCCGTCCGCTAGCGACCAGAGCCGCACCGTCCGATCCCATGAAGCCGATGCGAGCAGCGCCCCGTCGGGCGACACGGCAAGAGCCACGATCGGCGCGACATGTCCCTCCAGCAGCCGGTCCGGCTCCAGCCGGCCCGCCGTCCACACCGCAATTCGTGCGTCGGCGCCGGCCGTGATCATGCGGCCGTCCTTCAAAAAGACGACGGCATTGACGCCATCGGCGTGATACCGCAGCACTTGCTCGGCGGTATCCGTCTTGAGCGACCAGCGGATGACGGCCGTGTCGAAGCTGCCGGAGAGAAGGCTGTCGCCATCGGGCGAAATGGCAAGAGACCGTATCGGGCCACCGTGTCCGACCATGTCGGCATGCACCGACGATGCGGCAAAGATGGCCCACAGCGCTGCGGCCACCTTCGTGCACAAAGGTGATCTGTTCATTCCTGGCCGCCCTGCTGACATTCACGCTCTCAAGATTGCCAGAACAGGCAACGGAAATGAATATCCGGGACCGGTCTACTTGGCCGGGGCCGTCGTGGTTTTGGACGATCCCTCAGGAGCGGCCTGCATTCCAGGCGGACTCTGGCCTTGGGGACTTCCGGCCGGCGCACCACCCGAGCCGGTATTGATCGGGCCCGTCCAACCTTGCGGCTGCGCTTGGCCCTTCTCTTCAGGAGGGGTTTGCGTCGTCGATGAGCCAGTTTGCGCGGGCTGGGCCACGGCGCTCTCAACAAAGCACAGTGCTGCGAAGCACAAAATCGTTCTCGGGAGTTTCACGCGAGGTCTCCGATGCGCTCACTAGAATTGCAAGAAACTTGCAAAGGCTCCTTCCGTTCCGAATCCTGCGGCGCAACAGCCCAACTCCCGACATCCTCCGCTTGAATGCCGATAGGCAGACATTACATTTTGGCTGCTCACGTCAAGGAAGACGGCATGCAGGGGCGAACGGGGCCAATTCTGCGGATGATTGCGCGGCTGCGCGTTCTTCGTGCCACTGATGGCCTGCAAGATACCGGCGCGCGAGAAGCCTCTCCTGTCCTCGTCCTCGTTGCCGTCGTGCTCGCGCTGCTACTCGCAATTTTGGAAGTCGATTTGAACAGCGCCGAGCTTCAGTCCCTTGGCTTAATGGGCAATGCGTTTTCCGCCGATCCCGTGTTCAAGAGCCCATAGGACCGCGGATGCCTTGGAGCGATCAACGAGCTTGCTCGCGACAAGCCGTGTCGTATAGATGGCTTGCTGGTCCAATCGAGGGAGGCTGAGGATGAAGGCTTTTTTGTTTGGCTGCGTCGCGGCCCTGGTGATCGCAGTTGCGGGGATGATGATCTTGAATCGCGTTCAGGAGCCCGTCGCTCAGGCGTTTGCTACGACCGGGGTGCGTCTCTGAGAAGCGCTCAGTCGCGCTTGAGCGCGATCGACTTAACGATGGGAGCGAGGCGTGTGAGCTCGTCCTCGACGAGGCGCTGAAATTTATCGGGGCCTGAATCGATGTCCGGCTCCAGACCTTGCGAACGATAGCTTTCCTGCAACTGGGGATCAGCCATCGCCGTGCGGGTCGCCGCAGCGATCCGCTCCACGATCGCATCCGGGGTTGCCCTTGGGGCAAACAAGCCAAACCAGCCGGCATATCTGAGGCCGGGCATGCCGGATTCGATGACCGTCGGAATTTCCGGCGCACCACTCAACCGCCGGTCGCTCGTCACGGCGATCAGCCGCAGCTTGCCCGCAAGGTGCAATTGCAGGAGCTGGCTCGAGACCACTGCGATGACGGAGTTGATCTGGCCGCTGACGAGGTCGTTGGTCGCGGGCCCCATGCCCCGGTACGGGACATGGACCAAGTCCGCCCCAAGACCCGATTGCTGCCTGAACATCTCTCCGACGAGATGATTGCCGGTGCCGACCCCCGGCGTCCCATAGGAAAGCCCGCCCGGATTGGCCTTCGCAAAAGCTGCCAGCTCCCGCAGATCCTTCACCGGCAGGGACGGATGAACTGCGAATGCAAGCGTGCTTGTAATCAGCCGATAGATGGCGCGGAAATCGCGAACCGTGTCGTAGGCAGGCTGCGCCGATGACAACGGAATCGTCACTTGGGTGCTGCCATTGCCAAGCAGAAGCGAGTAGCCGTCCGGTGTGCTCTGCGCCACCGCGGCGGAGCCGATCGCACCGCCGGCGCCGCCGATATTCTCGACATAGACCGACCCCAGCAGCGACCCGATCTTGTCGGCCCAGGGACGGCCGATCTGATCACCTGCGGCGCCAGCCGTATAGGGAATGACCAGCTTGACGGGGCGGGAGGGGTAATCGTCGGCGGTTGCACCACCGGGCCAGGCAGCCAGCGCCGTGAGGCGCGCCGCCGTATCGAGCAGTTCTCGCCGTGAGAGGAGCAACATCTTCTGCGTATTCGGGACTGAGCTAACCATCATACACAAACAAGAGGCCTGGAACACCCACGCGGGACAATTGCTGCCCTGCACTGTACGGGCAGCAGCGCCCGGGCCGGCTGTGTGCGATCGCGCGCTCGATTATGACATGAGCGACAGATTTCCGTTTCGGGAATGCGTCAGACATTCGTGGATGAATGTGCGCCATGGCTGACGCCACCTTCTCGCAAGTGTGATGCATATCCGGTGGGGACCATGGACCACGCTGCCTATATCACCGGAGACAGAAGACAATTCCGGAAACGCCACCAGCCGAGCAGCGATCTTCGCCTAGCGACTCTCCGCACCGCAAGCAATGGAGAATCGCTATGACTGCATTCAAGATCCTGGTCGCTGCAACGCTGATCTCGACAGCAACGATATCATCGGCCTCCGCGGCCTGGTCCTTCGCCGACCAGGAGCCCGCGACCTTTGCCTCGATGTATCCCGATCGCGACGTGTTGAACGGCGGCGCGTTGACCCCGGCGGGACGAATGGGGCTCGAACACCCCGGCGGCGCCGCCGCGTTCGGCGCAGCTCACATTCGTAACCACCACTGGCGTCAATGACGAGGTTGACGAGTGCACATGATGGTGCCTGCCGTTCCGTCACGCGCGCCTGTGAAGGCAACAGCACT
This sequence comes from Bradyrhizobium sp. USDA 4354, assembly GCF_054060315.1. Taxonomy (NCBI): domain Bacteria; kingdom Pseudomonadati; phylum Pseudomonadota; class Alphaproteobacteria; order Hyphomicrobiales; family Nitrobacteraceae; genus Bradyrhizobium; species Bradyrhizobium sp. USDA 4354. The sequence continues at coordinate 6,540,628 of NZ_JBSSDC010000001.1, forward strand.
CTGGCGCGCGGTCGGGGCGGGAGCTGCGTTCACGCCTCAGAATTGCACACCGCGCGTCAGGGCACCGTCGACGACGAGGTTCGTTCCCGTGATGAAACTGGCGGCGCCACTTGCGAGGAATACGACTGCGTTCGCCATCTCCTGCGGCGTGCCCATCCGGCCCGTGGGATTGAGCGCGAGCGCCGTCTTGTAGAGCTCGGGATTGTTGTCCTTGATGGTGTTCCAGACACCGCCTTCGAAATAGGTGTTGCCCGGCGAGACCGTGTTGGCGCGGATGCCCTTGGGCGCGAGCTGATTGGCGAGACCCTGCGTGTAGTGGATGATGGCGGCCTTGAAGGTGCCGTAGGGGCCGGCCGCGAAATCGACCTCACGCCCGGAGACGCTGGAGATGGTGACGATCGCACCGGCACCGCTCTTCTCGAGATACGGCATGGCCGCGTTCACCAGCCGGACCGTGCCCATCATGTCGGTCGAGAATTCCTTGGCCCAACTTTCATCGTCCTGCCCGATGGCGAGCGCGCTCACATTGGCCACGACGACGTCAATTCCGTCGAGTTTGGCCGCCATATCGACCACCCAGGCCTTGAGCGCCGCACCATCGGACACGTCGACCGCAGCGCCAAAGGCCGCGACGCCTTTGCTCTTGAGCGCTGCAACGGTGCTGTCGACGTCCGCCTGACTGCGCGCACAGATGCCGACATTTGCGCCCTCGGCGGCAAAGGTCTCCGCAATCGCGCGACCTATTCCCTTGGTGCTGCCGGTGACGAGAACCTTGGCACCCGCGAGTCCTAGATCCATGATCGGCTCCTTTTCTTCCCTGTCGAGGGATACGTTCAGTGATTATTTGCCATTGCCCTGACCAGCCCGCGATAGCTGTGCGGCATACGCATCGAAACGAGATCCTTTCGTCGCACGACGTTGGTTGGATACACGCTGTCGAGATTGGTGGTGTCGACGAGAGCTGTAGCAAGGCTCGTGCCGTCCGCTGCAATCGCTTCGCGGCGCGGGAATTCGAACGTATCGGGGCCGAACACGCCGCTCAGTCCGGGATAGCCGTGTTCGGGATCGAATACATTGGCAAACGCCAGGAACACGTTGTTCTCACCGGCGCGAACACGGAAGTGATGCCAATGATACGGATCGGCGCCGGTCGGGATCGGTGCCGGCTGCAGAATGGACGTGCCCGGATGTGGTGAAGCGAAAGGTCCCTTGACCGCTGCGCAGCATGCGATGACGTCGCAGCCGCGAAGTGCAAGCACCCTCCCCGCTTCCGGAAACGCCGCATCGTGGCCGATCAAGAGGCCTACGCGCCCGATCGGCGTGTCGACCACGGCCCAGTCATCGCCCGCTGTGGCCCAGCTCCGCTCCTCTTCCGTCAAATGCGTCTTGCGATAGAGCGTGATCTTTCCATCCGGCGTGATCAGACAGGCGCTGTTGTAGACGGCATCGCCCGCGCGCTCGGCCATGCCACAGACGATGCAGATCTGGAGCTGTACAGCGAGCGCCTGCAGGCTCTCCGTGACAGGGCCTGATACCGCCTGCGCCGATCTCGCCGGATGTGCGAGGCCGGTGACCGCGAGTTCTGGAAATACGACGAGCATCGCGCCGTCGGCCTTGGCCTGCCGCGCAAGGTTCGTGATCGCGTCGAGATTTCGCACAGTGCTGGCGCTGGGAGCGAATTGGGCCACGCTAATCCGTGAGCGCACTCCTTCAGGCCAGGGCTCGTGGCCGTAAAGACCGAAAAAATCGCGCGGATTCCAGCTGAAGGTGTCGGTGAGCAACTCCGGATAAAGCTCCGGCCGGCGTTGAAGGAAAACGGGTTCGCCGAGCACGCGGCGCGCACGCGCAATGTCGAGATCGATCTCGGCCAGAGCGAACCCGTCGCCCTTATCGAGGACCGTGATCACTTTGCCGTCCGGCGCGATTACACAGCTTCCGCCGCTGAACTGGACGGTACGCTCGAGTCCCCAACGGTTGCTCTCGATCACGTAGCAGCCGTTCTCGAAGGCACGGCTGATCCAGTAAGGCGCCGGCGTTCGCTCCGCGAGCCAGTTGGAGATATGGCAGATGACGTCCGCGCCCCCCAGCGCCATCAGCCGTGCAGTCTCCACAAAATGGATGTCCATGCATATGAGGAGCGCGATCCGTCCGATCGGCGTGTCGAAAACCTGATTGTGCAGGTCGCCCGCCGCCGCCCATTTCGGTTCGGAGATATAGGGATGCGTCTTGCGATGACGCCCTACGACGCCATCGGGCCCGACGAGGACGGCCGTGTTGAAGTAGATGCCGTCCTCGTCGACTTCAGGCATGCCGACCACGATGTAGCAGTCATGCTTGCGAGCCAGCGCCGCAAACCGGTCGGTGGTCGGCCCCGGGATCCTCTCGACAAAGGGCTGAACCTCGGCACGGTCGAACCAGCAATAACCCGTGGTTCCCATTTCCGGCGTGACGATGAGCTTCGCGCCGGCTGCCGTCGCCTGCTCACAGAGCTCGAGCAGGCGCGCGATGTTGCGCTCCTTCTCGAACATGATCGGCTCGAACTGGACGGTGGCGACCTTGTGCACGGTGGACATGAGCTGGCTGGCCTTAACCGAGATAGGACTTCTTGATGGAGGCGCCGAGCGTATACTTCGGATCGACCATGTTGCCGAGACGCACCCGACCGGCCTGGGTCAGCAGCATGTAGGCATCGATCTCGTCAAAGCCGTAGTCCGCCGCCATCCAGCGGCAGAGCTCGCGATAGGCGATGCGGGCCGCATCTTCCATCGGACGCGCCGAGCCGATCGTCATGATGAAGTCCTTGGTCTCGAGCCGCGGCCAGGCAACGGTCCAGCCCTTGATGAGATCGACCTGTACCGTGGTCACGGTCGGATGCTCGATCGCAACGCCGCAGAGCTCGCCATCGCCCTGCGCGGCGTGGCAGTCGCCGAGATAGAGCAGCGCGCCCTTGGTGTTGACGGGCAGATAGATAATGGCGCCCACGCCGACGTCCGGCAGGTCCATGTTGCCGCCGTAGTAGTCTGGGACCAGCGAGGAGATCGCCTCGATCTCCGGTGACGTTCCGATCGTGCCAATGAATGGCTCGTAGGGCAGCGTGATCTTGTCGTTCCATTTGGTGCCGGTCTTGGCATCGATCTCGAGCTTCTTGACCCGCTCGGGCAATGCCGGGTTGAGCAGCGCGGTCTGCCCCGTGCTGACGAGGCCACCGAAATCCGGCATCACGACGGTGGTGCCGCAGGGCTGCGGCCCGCGCGGCACGATGCTCTCGATATAGACCGCGAGCGTATCGCCCTTCTCGGCGCCGTTGACGTGGATCGGCCCATTCTGCGGATTGAGGAACGGGAAGTTGAGAATCTTCGACGGGCTGTCGGTCTCCTTCTTGATGGCGCCCTCGAACGCATCATGCGTCTCCGCGGAGACGACGGCGCCGGGATCGATGGTGAGCACCGGCTTCACATACGGGCCGTAGACATAGTGGTACTTGCCCTGCTCGGTCTCGGTGATGGTGTACCGGCTGCCGCGCTCGCCCTTGGCGACGCCCTTGCGGGCCATGATGGAATCTTTCTGCCAGGACATTTTCTTCTCTCCCTTCTGTCGTAGGCTAGACGTTCAGACCGCGAGATGACGGCGCATCTCGGCCGCGTCGTCGAGCGCCGCGCGATCGAGGTTGGCGACGATGCGCCCCTTGTCCATGACGTAGCAGCGCTGCGCCATGGCGCGGATCATGTCGAGGTTCTGCTCGACCAGGATGATGGTCACGCCCGTGCTGCGGTTGAGCTCGACCATGTTGCGCGCGATATCCTGGACGATGTTGGGCTGGATGCCTTCCGAGGGCTCGTCGAGCAGGATGAGGTTGGGATCGGCGATCAGGACCCGTCCGATCGCGAGTTGTTGCTGCTGGCCGCCGGACATCGTGCCGGCGCGCTGATGCCAACGCTCTTCGAGAATCGGAAAAGCCTCGACGATCTTGCGCCGGCCCCCTTCAGGAATGCCGCCGCCCTTGATCGCGGCTCCGACCGCGACATTCTCACCGACGGTCAGCCGCGGAAACACGTCGCGCCCCTGCGGCACATAACCCATGCCGAGGCGCGCCCGTTTGTGCGCGGGAAGAGACTCCACCGCCTCGCCCCGATAGACGATCGAACCGCTCATCGCCGGCACGAGCCCGATCAGGCTCTTCATCAGCGTGGACTTGCCGACGCCGTTGCGACCGATGACGGCGACGATCTCCCCTTCCCGCACCTCGATCTCGAGCCCCTGGAGCACGGGCTTGCCGCCATAGCCGGCGCGCAAGCCCAGCGTCGACAGGATCACCTCCTTGCGCGGCTGATCAAGCATGAGCCTGCCCCAGATAGATCGCCGCCACGCGTTCGTCGGCCACGATCTCGTCGATCGAGCCCTGCGCGAAGACCTGGCCGAGATGCAGCACCGTGACGCGGTGCGCGACTTGCCGGACGAAGGTCATGTCGTGCTCGATCGCCAGCACCGTCATTCCGTCGTCATTGAGCCGCTGCACCATCTCGCCGGTCATGTAGGTTTCCTCGGGCGACATGCCGGCCGTAGGCTCGTCCAGCAACAGAAGGCGCGGCTTGAGGCTGACCGCCATGCCGATCTCGAGCCATTGCTTCTGGCCATGGCTGAGATTGCCGGCGATCTGCGACTGCTCCGATTCCAGCCCGAGGAAGGTCAGTAGCCGGCCGATCTCCGCTTCGAGCTCCGCCCCGCGATGCCGGCTCTGCAGGGCGATCTCGAGATTCTGGCGGACCGACAGGCCCTTGAAGACGCCGGGCACCTGGAACTTGACCGAGAGGCCGCGGTGAATCCGCGCAAAGGATTTCAGCGCCGTGATGTTCTCTCCGGCGAAGAGAATATCGCCGCTGCCGGGATGATGTTCGCCGAGGATCAGGCGGAACAGCGTGCTCTTGCCGGCGCCGTTCGGGCCGATCAGGCAATGGATCTCGCCGGCTTGCAGTGTGAGATCCACGGAATTGGTCACGTGCAGGCCGCCGAAATGCTTGTTCAGCTTGCGCAATTCGAGCAGCGACATCAACCGGCCCTCTGCGTCAGGCGGCCGGCGATGCGGCCGAGCCAGTTCATCACCTCGAGCACGAGACCGTTCGGGGCGATCAGGACCGTGAGCACCAGCAGAACGCCCATGAAGACCAGCGCATACTGGCTGCCATAGATCGTCAGCGCCTGGAACGCGGCGAGCACCGCCAGCGTGCCGATCACGGTCGAGGTCAGATCGCTGCGGCCGCCCACGGCGACCCAGATCAGCGGCAGCGCAGCCGCCGTCATGCCCATGCTCGACGGCGTGATGTATTGCCCCCACACTGTGTAGAGCACGCCGGAGAGCCCTGCGAGTGCGGCGCCGATGACGAAGGTGATGAGCTGGTACTTGCGGATGTCGTAGCCCAGCATCTCCGCCCTTTCAGGATTCTCGCGGATCGCGACGATGACGTTGCCGAACGAGGAGTTCATCAGGATACGCAGGCCCAGGTAGACGAAGACCAGAAGGCCCAGCACGAGGTAGTAGAGCCCGACATCGGCGAACAGCACGATCGGCTCGCCCGGCCAGGGGATGGTCAGAGGCGGCATCGCGCTCATGCCGTTGAAGCCGTTGAGCCGCGCAGCTCCGATGTGCCATTCCGGCCCCGCCGTCTGTGCCATGAAGCGCTCGAGCATCAAGGTGACGGCGAGCGTGACGATGCCGAGGAACACTCCGGCGATGCGTCCGAAGAACATGAAATAGCCGAGCAGGACCGCGAACAGCGCGGCGATCGCCACCGCCGCGACCACCGCCACCAGCGTGAAGCCGTAGGCCGAGCCGAAATTGATGGTGAGGATGCCGTAGCCATAGCCAGCGATCCCGAAGAAGGCGGTCTGGCCGAAGGACAGCGAACCGCCATAACCCCAGATCAGGCACAGGCTGAGCGCGATGAACACCCAGACGAAGAAATAGACGGTGTTGCCGACGGTGTAGCCGTCGCTGAACAGCGGATAAGCGAAGGCGACGGCGAGCACGAGTGCGAACAGGCCCCAGAAGGCCGGACCGCGACCGACGGTCTGCGGGCCTTCGAGACGGCGAAACATTGCGAGAAGACCAGCCACGACGCCATCACTCCGTCAGGTGCGCTCGCGCAGCACGAAACCGGAAATGCCTTTCGGCAGCACCCGGACGACGATGATGACGGCGACCAGCAGGCCGATCTGGCCGAACAGCTGCCCCTGCCACGACGTCATCGCCGATTTCACCACCGCGAGCACGCCGCCGGCCGGTGCCGTGCCGAGAAAGACGTCGGCGCCGCCGATCACGACGGTGACGAAGGCCTCCATGATGAAGGTCGCGCCCATGGTCGGCACCAGCGTCATGGTCGGCGCATAGAGACCGCCGGCAAGGCCGGCGAGCCCTGCCCCGCAGGCGAAGGTGAGGCTGTAGATCAGGCGCGTGTCGACGCCGAGCGCGGCCGCCATATGCGGCACCTGGATAGTTGCGCGTGCCAGCACGCCGAAACGCGTCCAGTTGAACAGTGCGTAGAGCGCGGCGAGCACGCCGAGCGCGGCGCAGAACAGCACGATGCGATAGATCGAGTAGGAGTAGTCGCCGACCTGGAAACTGCCGAACGGCGTGCCGACACCGGCCATGGTCGAGCCGACCATGATCAGCGTGCCCTGCGTCGCGATCAGGCTGAGCCCCCAGGTCGCGACGATGGTGTCGAGCGGCCGGTCGTAGAGATGGCGGATCACCGCGAGCTCCACCACGACGCCGACCAGCGCCGACACGAGGGTGCCGGCAAGTATTCCCAGCGGCAACGGCAGTCCGGCATGCACGGTTGCAGCGGTGACGTAGGCGCCGCACATGATGAACTCGCCATGGGCGAGATTGATCACGCCCATCATGCCGAAGATCACCGCGAGCCCGCAGGCCGAGAGCACCAGGAACGCGAAGGCGTCGCCGAATTGATAGAGCGCCGAGAAGACGTGGGTCGCGATATCCATGAATCAACCAGGATGTGGGAGGATGCGGCGTCGCCGCCGCAGATGTCCGTGATCGCCCCGGCCAGCCGCGAAGGCCGGGGCGACCCGCCGCCGGTCAGGGTTTCGGCGGAGGATTCGATGGCGTGTACTGGGCCATCGGATCTTTCTTGGTGAGATCGCAGCCGGCTTCGCCCAGCCAGTACGGCTTGATGTCCTCCCAGACCTTCGGGAAGGAGATCGAATGATCGGCGCCCACCTTGGCGAGATAGATCGTGTGCGACATGTGCTGGCTCTTCGGGTCGATGCAGACCTTGCCCTCCGGCGCGTCCATGCAGACGTCACCTAGCGCGATCACCTTGCGGATCTCCTCGCGCTTGGTCGATTTCGCGCGCTCCACCATCTGCTTGTAGAGATAGACCGCGAGATACGAGTTCTCCGCCTCCTGATTCACATAAGGCTCGCTCGGGAATTTGGCCTTGAACTTGGCATAGAACTCCTTGCTCTTGGGCGAGTCGATCTCCTCGATGTAGTTGGTGGTGACGAACATGTCCTTGAGGCTCGGCGGCTTGAAGCGCTTGTGCTCGTAGCCCTGGCCGACATTGACCGAGGAGGCCATCGGCAGGTTGACGTTGGCGGAGGCCGCCTGCTCGTAATAGGAAGCCTGCGCGGTTCCGACCAGCAGGGTCACCACGAAGTCCGGCTTGGCCTTCTGGATGTTCTGGATGCTCTGGGAGAATTGCGACACGCCGAGCGGGATGAACTCCTCGCCGGCCATCTTGCCGCCGTTCTCCTTGACGATTTTGCGCACCCACTCCGCCGAGATCTGGCCGAAATTGTAATCGGCCGCGAGCGTATAGACGTTCTTGCCGTACTTCTCCATCATGTAGGGAATGAGCGTCGAGAACTGCTGCTCGGGCACGGCACCCGTCACGATCATGTGGCCGTCGCAGACGCCACCTTCGTATTGGTTGTTGTAGAAGGCGAAGCCGTTGAACTGGTCGACGATCGGGCGGTACGCTTCGCGCGAGGCTGAGGAAAAGCCTGCGAACACGACATCGACCTTGTCGCGCTGGAGCACGCGCCGCATGAACTCCTGGTAACGGGTATTGTCGGACTGCGTGTCGTAAGCGACGAGCTCCAACGGCCGGCCCATGATGCCGCCGGCCTTGTTGATCTCGTCGGCGGCGAGCTGGATGGCGTGAACCTTGCCGATCGTGGCCGCGGCGAAATCGCCGGACTGATCCTCCAGCACGCCGAGCTTGATCGGGTTTTCCGCCGCGAGCGCCGATTGTGATCCAAGGGATGATCCGAGGACAAGCGTCCCCGTGAGGGCTGCGGCGCGCAGCCCCCGCAATACAGACTTGCTCATTTTGCTTCTCCTAGATGGCCTGCTTGTTGCCGCCTTGCAGCGTGATGCCGGTCGTGCGGCTGGACGTGTCGGGCGGCTTCGCCCGCTTGCTCAGAAACTCCTCGCAATAGAGTTCCATGTTCTGCCGCGCGCGCATGCTGTCGCGGCGAAGCTGGGAATAGGCTCCCTCCTCGTCGAGGCCGTCCTGCCGCATCAGCAGGATGACGGCCCGGATCACCGCGCGGCGACCGCGGCGGCGCTCCTCGAGGCCCTGCAGGCGCTCATACATCTCGGCACGCAGCAGGAACTGGTTGATGCCCATGAACAAGGACGTGTAGACGGCGCCGCCATGCACCGGCTTGCGCAGGAACGAGGTCGCGCCCAGATTGACGAGCGCCTTGAGCCGGCTCGGCGCCTCGACGCCAACGAGGCCGATCACCGGCGCGGGCGGCAATCGCGAGGCGGGATTGACCTCGATCGCGACTGCACCTTCGAGATCGCCGTCGATGAACAGGATGTCACGGTCGGCCTGGAGGCTCCCAACATCGATCTGCGCACGACCGTCGATGATCTCAGGATATTCCGTGGAAACGCCGAGCTTGGCCAGCGTCGTTTCGAGCGCGCTCTCCCACCCTCCTCGCCTGGTGACGACGATGGCACGGCCGCCCTTGAAATTCTGTAGCAGTCGGGAGCTCATGATTGCACCACCTTCAAAAGCGGAGAGCGCATTGCGCTGGCAAAGCGCGGCGACGACTGAACGAGATAGGGATCTGGCGCGATCGGCTCGCGGGATTCCAGCAGGACTTCGAACTGCCCGCTGGCGGTCGACCGACCGATCCGAGGCGTGAGCCAAGCGTGGAAAGTCTGGCGGTCGATGCGAACCTCGCCTTGCGGTGCGTGCAGCCGCTGGTCTGCCACGGCGGCACGTACCGTGCGGGCGTCGTCGGTGCCGGCCTGCGACAAGGCCGCTCCGAGCAGCTTGACGGCGATGTAGGACGCTTCGGCGTCTGCCGACGAGACCGGTCCATCCGGAAAGGACGTGGTGTAGGCGCGAATGAAGGCGCCGTTTTCCGCCGAGTTCAGCGAGGAAAAATAGACACTCGAGGATAGATGTCCATCGATCGCATCCGGGCCGATCTCCGGCAATTCCGGTTCCGACAGCGTGCAGCTCGCAACCGGGATCTCCGCAGCCTGATCGATGCCGCGCGCGCGGCAGGCGGCCCGGAACGCCCGGAAGAAGGCGTAGGCGCTGGTACCGATCAAATTGTTGAAGACGAAGTCGGGGCGTTGGTCGATGATTGCCGCAATCACCTGTTCGACCTCGGTATCGCCGACCGAGAGATATCGTTCGGCGAGCACGGCGCCACCGCGCGCAGTCAATGCCTCTCGGAAGATGCGATTGTTCTCCCAGGCCCAGATGTAGTTGGAGCCGACGCAGAAGGCGCGCGAACCGAGGCGAGATGCCAGGTAGTCGACGAGTGGCAGCACGTGCTGGTTCGGCGCGGCGCCGGTATAGATGACGTTGTCGGAACTCTCGAATCCCTCGTAGTGAGACGGATACCACAGCAGCCCGTCGAGCTTCTCGAAACACGGGATCACCTCCTTGCGGCTCGACGAGGTGTAGCAGCCGACCACATGGCGGACGCCGGAACCGAGAAGCTCGAGGCTGAGCGAACGATAGCTCGCGAGGTCACCGGACGGATTGACGACGACCGGCTCCAGCGCAATGTCGCGACCGCTGGCATTGATCTCGCGAAAGGCGAGCAGCGCCCCGTTCAGCATCGAGCGCGCGACGACGCTATAGGACCCCGTCGTCGAGAGCATTACGCCGATCCGATATTTCGTCCGCGCCATCACTCGTCCCAAAATAAAAAAGGCGCCCATCGGCTGTTAAGCCGAGGGCGCCCTCGCCGCCAACCGAGCACGCGCAACCCGCGTGATGTTGGAAATGGTTGAAGCTCGCTGCGTTGACGGGCTGAACTGCCCAACGCTCGCGTAGCACGGTCGTTGAGATCAGTTACGAAGTCAAGCGCGTTATTGCAGCGAAAGCTGCCACGATTCGTATCGTGGTGCAGCAAAACTGTGCAGCCAAGCCGCGGCACCGCCTCGATGCGACGGAGACATCAGGGCACGCCGGAAGTCATGTTTTCGGGCCGGACGCGCGCCATCGAAGGCTGCGAGGTCGAGCCCGCCGATGGACCCCATGCCAATCCGAATGCATCGGTACTTCCCGCCACGAGCGACAGGCGTCTCTGCCGGCAGCGCCACGATCTCATCCTCGGCCTCAGGTCCATGCACCTCCGGCATTAAGAGTTTGGTAACGATACGCACATGGTTGAACGCATTAATGCAAATCGCACGCTGCCGGTGTCTGACCCGTAAGGACCTTGCTATAAGCGCAGCTACGGCTCGATCGACGCTCGCGAATGGACCTGGTTTCCTCGATTGCTCATGAAAAAGCTTAGCAACACGTTCGACATCGTCATCGAGCAGTCGTTCGAGTTTCTGTCTCCGGAATATGCAGAGCTGTTTGATCGCTCGGTTGCCACTGCGTTCCAGCATCCGATCTGGCTGCATAGCCTCTACACCAGGCTCGCGCCGGAAGCGGGTGCAACAGCTCTGGTCGTCGTGGTCCGGCACCGCGCGACGGGGGCCCTCGCGATGGTGCTGCCCCTGCTCCGGATCCGGCGTGGTCCGATACGAACCGTCGAGTTCGCCGACTTGCGCGTTTCCGACTATCTGGCGCCGGTTTGCAGCCCGGACGTGTTTTCGCAACTGCTCGACGACGCGGCTGCATGCGGCCAGATTCGGCGCCTCGTCCGCCCCTTCGATCTGCTCCGAATGGCCAAGCTGCCCGACGCGCGCCTTCCGATCGAAAACCTCTTGGCCAAGTCCCGCCGCGTATCGATGGACACCAATGCCTACGCGACGGTTCTCGTCGCGCCGTTCGAGCAGTGGCGGGCCAGCGCGATGGATCGCTCCTATCAGAAGGAGCTCGCAAAGAAATATCGTCAGCTCCAGAAGAAGGGCGCGCTGAGCTTCTCTTGCTGCGCCGACAGCGCCTCGGTGCTCGAGGCGATGGACGTGATGAGGAGGTTTCGCGGCCCGCGCTTTCACGCCCAGGGCGACGGAGACCTGCTGCAGCGCCCCGAATACTACGACTTCTATTCCGACGTCGCCCTTCGTGGCCTGGGCTCCTTTGTCCGCCTCTATGCCATGAAGATGGACGGCGACGTGATTGCCGCCGTGCTCGGACTATGCCATCGGGGCAGCTTCCTCGTCATCATGAGCGCCTTCGATATCGCCGGGTACAAGAGCCAGTCTCTCGGCGCGTTGATGTTCGAACAGGTGGCGCGGGATTGCATCGAGCGCGGAGATCAGATGCTCGATTTCACCATTGGCGACGAGCCATACAAGAAATTGTTCGGCGGGCAGCCTTCGCCGATGTGGGCGGTCACACAAGTCGGCAGCACCATGGGCGCCATCGCCCTCTTCGCGCTGAAGCAGGCTCCCTGGCTCAAGCTGGCGGCCAAGCGGCTGTCGGATTTGAGGCTCCAACCGCCCGCACCCCAACTGCCGCGCGCTGACTGACGGCAGGCGCAGGGGCGCAGAACCTAGAGCATGACCCGGAAAAGTGTGCAGCGGTTTTCCGTAAAGATCATGCTCAAACAGTAACCTAAAGCACGATGACGATTCATCCTGATCTCATCGCGCTTTAGGCGCGCAACGCGCCGCGGACACGCCCGAGCCAACCCGGATTCATTTGATCGACACGGTGTGCGAGACTGCGCCGCAGGAAGTGCAACCGCCGCCTCACGTCCCAGCCGATATCGTTGCGGGATGTCAGCGCCTGGCGAAACCGCGCCATCTTGAGCGACTGCTGGTCCGCCGCGATCTTGTCGCGATCGGAATAGAATTGCGAAATCTTCTCCCGGCCCATGCCTGCGGTCACGAGCCACCGCGGCACGTATTCGGTGCAGAGACGGTCGACGTCCACCAGCAGACGGGCAACGCCCGTGCCTGCGGCGGGACAGTTGGTCTGGAACGCATCGCCGATGAGCACGACGCCGGGCTGGAGATGTCCCTCGACGACAGTCAGATCCATCACCCAATTCTGGACCCGGTCGGTCACGCGGAAATCGCCGAGATAGGATTGCAATCCCGGCAGCAGGCGCAAGACCGTCGCTTCCGGTTCGCGGCGCAACTCGCGCATGATCGGATCGGTCGGATCGCGGAACATGAAGAGATTGGCCCGCATGCCGGCATGAACGGGAAACAGGCTGAGATAGTCGATACCGTCCGCCGTGCGTTCGCCGTAGCAGGTCAACGCCTCGAAATCGAACGGGCTACCGTCCCTGCGAGCGATCGTGAAGCCGAACGAAACCGAATGGCGCTCGGCCAGCACGCGCCGCCTGATGCCGAGCTTGTAACCCAGGACTCCCGCCATGCCCGTGGCGAGAACAACGAGGCGAGCCGTCACGCGCCGTCCGGAAGCCAGCTCAAGATGCTGGACGTCGTCGCTGCTGCTGATCCCTGTGACCTCGTCGACGATCAGGTTGGATCGATCTGGTATCTGGCTGCGCGCCATGGCGACGAGATTGGCATAGGGAAATCCGTAAGCCTGGCCGACGCTGACATCGACCACTTTGCCCTCTCGGATATTGAGCACCCGATCGTATCGGCAAGCGACATCGTCGAGCGCGCTGAGGAAGCCCAGCTTGCGAAGCAACTCCAGCTGATGGCCGCCGATCTTCTCGACCCGGAACTCGTCCGGATAGACCGCTCGCTTGTCGACGAGAGCGACGCGATGCCCTGCCCGCGCCAGCACGGCCGCCGCAAGCGATCCCGCAAGTCCGCCACCGACAATGGCGATGTCCGAGACGATCGTTGCGGTCTCGTTCCCATCGATCGGCTCGGTCACGGTTCTATCCGTCGTCATGGCTCCTGCTCCCACGGTTAACGGCGCTTCCAGTGCAATTCTCTCGCCTGATGTCGCATCGCAGAGCCAAGTGCGATCATTTCCGAAGATTGAGGTTAACGATCGGAAGCGCCGGGTTCGCTGCCAACGTCGCGGCACGCGTCTTGCTCGGGATGCTCTGCAAATTCCGGTTTCCGACATCTTGGCGGCCGATCCCCGCGAGCCATTCGGCACTCAACGGCTGATCTCGCCTTCTGCGGTCGTCGATGCGGCGCTATGCCGTCAATCGATCGAGCTGGACCTTGCACTGTTTGGGACAATGGGGACGGCGATGTTCCAGAGTGAAGCAACGGGCGTAACCGCGATACCGTCACGACCGGCGAGATCTCCCAATCCGTCCATTAACACTCGCGATTTTTTGGCATGCTAGACTGTCGTCGGTATCGGAACATGTCCCTTCCATGATCGAATCCATCCTCCAGTTCATGCGGCGCGATGTCACGCGCGGTGTTGTCGGGACCATCCTTCTCAAGGTTGGCAGCGGCGTGCTCGCGTTTGCATTGTTCTCGCTGGCGGCACGAACGATGTCGCCCGACGGCTTCGGCATCTTTGCGACCTGGCTTTCGGTGGCCCAGATCGCAGCCGTCGTGGGACTGGTCGGCCAGGAATCCTTGCTGGTGCGATTCCTGAACGAGTATCAGGTCGGCGACCGGCCGGACCTTACCAAAGGTGTCCTCCTGTCAAGCTTCAGAATCGCCTTGGTCGCAATGCTGATCGTGATCGGCGGGATCGCCGTCGTGGCGAGCATGAGAGGCGACTGGTGGCTTCAGGTCCTTGCGGTGTCGGCCTATACCGCCGTCAATGCCGGCGTGATGCTTGGCAGCCAGATCGCTCGCTCGCTGGTCAGCATTCTCATGGGCGAGGGAAATCGCGAGTTCTTCTGGCGGGTCATCGTCGTCCTGTTCCTGCTCGCCATGCTGTTTGGCCATCGGCAACTCGATCCCGCCGAGTTGTTCGCGGTGATGACCATGGCCATGTCGGCGGGCCTGGTTGCGCAGATCGTTTCGATCGCGCGAGTGCTGCCGGACCTGCGCGGTACTCCGGCGCGCTCCGAGACGGCCCGCTGGCGATCGAGCGCCCTCCACTTCTGGCTCGCATCCATCCTTGAGGTTGCCAACCAGTATTTCGACGTCATTCTGGTCTACTGGATGCTGGATCCGACGACCGCAGGAATCTACTTTGCCGCCTCGCGCCTCGCCAACATCTTCGCCATGGTGTCCGCAGCACTGTACACCTTCGGCGCACGCCGACTTCCTTCGCTGTATTTCAGCAAGAACCACCAGGAGTTCGAGCGGACTTTGCAATTGATGGCGGAAGTGACGGCGCTTTGCGTTGTCGCCGGTCTCGCCACGATCTGGATCGGCGGCCCCTATCTCCTCAACCTGTTCGGACCTCATTTCACCGCACAGCACTCGGTCCTGATCGTGCTCGCAATCGGAACCGCCATCCAGGCGGCAGGCGGCCCGTCCGCTGCGATCCTGCAGCTGACCGGCCATGAGCGAATCTATGTTCCCGTCGTTGCCGCCAACGTCGCACTGCGGCTCGCGGGATTTCTAGTCCTCATTCCCTGGCTCGGCGTGCTTGGCGCGGCGATTTCGGCCACCGTGTCGCTCGCGCTCGCGACCATCGCCCTGAACGTTCTCTGCCGCCGGCGAAGCGGGGTGGATCCTTCCATTCTGGTGCTCCTGCGCTTCTCTGCATCGAGGCGCGGCACCTATGCCGTTCGCAGTGCGGACTCGCATGACTAGGTGTCGCCGCGCCGCCGCTCGGGTCATCCGCAGTTGCGCGCCGGCAGCGCGCCAGATCTATTGGTTAACGCGCTCGCTACGCACCAGCCGGGAACCGGTGGAAATGCTGCGCGAACGACATCGTGGTCAGAGCCTCCCATTAACTCCGTTTGTTGCTCGTCGGTGTCCACGCGATGCCCGCATGATAGGTACGGAGTTAAGAAGGTGAAGATTTCGTTTCTTTAGCGGGTCGGGATCCGTGCTCCACTATCAACCGAACAAGGAATTGGGCGAGACGAGCGCGATGGCACCGGCGCGGCCGGACAGCGGCGGGCCGAAGCTGCACGTGCTTCTCGCGCAAACCCAGGCCGAGAACGCCGGCGCGCAGGAGATCTCCCGGCTTCTCGGCGCCGGGCTGACCGCGCGCGGCTACCGGGTCACCAATCTGTTCTTCTTCCGCAAATCGGACTCCTTCGATGAGCCGCCCGATACGCTCTACTGCGCACCGAGCCGGCCCGGCAATCCGGTGGCGCTCGCGCAGATGCTGTGGACGCTCGGCCATCACATCAGGAGCACCAGGCCCGACGCCGTCCTGACGTTTCAGCATTTCGGCAACGTCATCGGCGCAGGCATGACGCGCCTCGTCAGCCGCGCGCCTGTCATCGCAAATCAGGTCTCATCTGCGCTGTCGATGAGCTGGCCGATTCGCACTGCCGACATCGTCATGGGCAGCCTTGGCTTCTTCGACCGCATCACGCTCAACTCGCAGGACATGGAACGCGAATATTCGCGGTACCCTGCGGCCTATCGGTCGCGCATGGTGCATGTGCCGCACGGCTTCGACGACAAGGCCCTCACCCTGTCGAAGGAGGCTGCACGACACAAGTTCAATCTGCCGCCGGACTGCATCCTGCTTGGCTGCGCAGCAAGACTGCATCCGCACAAACGGCTCGATATGGCGGTACGTCTGCTGCCGGATCAACCGTCCTGGCACCTTGCGCTCGCCGGCCAGGGAGCCGACGAGGCCCGGGTGAGGCAACTCGCGAACGACTTGAACGTCTCGGACCGACTGCATTTGCTCGGCGAAATCGCGCCCAGCCGGATGGCAGACTTCCTGGCCTGTCTGGACGTGTTCGTATTTCCGACACAGGCCGAAACCTTCGGTCTGGCCGCGGTCGAGGCCGCGAACGCCGGCGTTCCCTCGGTCGTGACCGATCTTCCCGTGCTGCGCGAAGTGTTATCCTACGAAGGAAGACCGACTGCATTGTTCGTCGATGCCTCCGATCGCGCGAAGCTCTCCGCGGCCGTCTCCGAGCTGCTGACGGACAAACAGCTGAGCGATGAACTGCGACAAAATGCCAAAGGCTTGAGGTTGCGCTATTCGGTAGATGCAATGGTGGAGGAATACGTTCGAATTCTCGACCAGGTCATTTGACCGGCCGATTGGAATAGATGGGCTCGACATGATCATCGAGTTTCGCTGTGAACGTGAGTACGCGCGGCGCTGGATGGACAGCAGGACGCTGTCGGTCGACGGACGCGACGTGCCGGTGCAAATTGCATGGACGGCGACGGCGGAGCCGCGGCCGGCAGGTCTCGATGCCCTGTTCGAGCTCGAACGCGTGGTGTTGCACAAGGGCAAACATAATGGCGCCAGCAAGCTCGGCATAAATCCGGAACAGACGCAGGTTCATACCGAGACGGCCGACGTGATCGTCGATTTTACGGGTGCCGCGCGGGATCCGAACTGCTCTGCCCGGCTGTATCTTCGGCCGCTGTTCAACGGAATTGCCGGCGAAAACGCCGCGCTCGCCGCCATTCTCGCCGGCGACCTGCCCGTGATCGACATCGTCAACGAGATCGACGGTTCAGTCCTCGACCGCGGCCATCCATCCGGAGAAACTGCCGCAGGCCTCAGCGGCGCACTCGAAACGGTCATGGCGCGAACCCTGACCATGGTGGCGGCGATCCTGTCGGGAAGGCCGCGCATCGTGCCGCAGCTGGCGCGCCCCGCTGGAAATGGCCTGCCTCGCGGACCCGTTGGCTATGTTGCTCGCGGCCTTGCGGTATCGATCGCCAAGGAAATCTATCGCCTCTGCTGCTATGCCCCGCATTGGCATATCGGATGGCGCTTCACTGACGGCGCGGGCGTCTGGCAGACCGGAGATCTGTCAGGTCCAAGCTGGAAGGTTCTGGGAGATCCAGGCAACCACTTCTACGCCGATCCCTTTCCCATCACGTGGCAGGGACGGACATTCGTCTTCTTCGAAGATCTCGATCACCGTGTCGGAAAAGGCATCATTTCGGCGATCGAGTTCAATGACGCGGGGCCGCTCGGCGAGGTGATTCCGGTGCTGGAGGAGCCCTGGCACCTCTCCTATCCGTTTCTGATCGAGAGCGATGGCGCGTTGTGGATGATCCCAGAGAGCTCGCTCCACGGCGACGTCGCGCTCTACAAATGCGTTCGTTTTCCGGACAAATGGGAGCGGGACGCGACACTGCTGTCCGGCCTCGAACTGGCGGACGCGACGATCACACGCCACAACGGCTTGCATTATCTGTTTGGCGCTTGGCGCGACGGAACGGGCGGCTATTCGGATTCCCTGGCAATCTATTACGCGGATCGCCTCGTGGGGCCCTGGTTACCTCACGCCAGCAATCCGGTCTTGATCGACCGTGCAAGCACGCGGCCGGCAGGAAACTTCGTCACCCTCAATGACAGATTGTGGCGACCGGTCCAGAACTGCGCCGATGGGTATGGCGCAGCGCTCGCCCTGGCAGAAGTGACCGAACTGTCGCCGACGACATTCAAGCAGATCGTCCGCCACTCGCTGACGCCCGGCCCGCCATGGCCCGGTAGGAAGCTGCACACGCTGAACCGCTCCGGCCGGCTCGAGGTGATCGACGGATCGCGCGTTCAACCCAAGACCAGTGCCTTCACGAGCAAAATCCCATCGGCCGTATTATCTGCGCGAACCAACCTCTCCGCCGCCCGCTAAGCGCAGGTGACTGAAGAGATTCCTCGTGGCGTCGTCGACCGCGATATCGACCAGCGCGGGACCGCAAGAGGCCAGCGCTTCGCTCAAGCCCGCATGAGCTGGCAGCCGAATGCAGCGGCAGCAACCGATCAGCTTGCCAGTCGCGCGTCGTCGCTGGCGCTGTGCCCGAGCGCGCGTGCAAGGATGTGTCCGATCGTTCCCGCCTGGGATGCGGCACCGCGCCAGGCCACGATCTGGTCGGGACGTATCAGGGCGAGATCAGCCTCATAGAGGTCGCGTAAGGATGCCGGTAGCGTGACGAGCTTCACATCGACCCCGAGCGTGCGCACGGCCTCCGCGACCGCAGCGTGAGCCAGCGCGACCTCGCCGAACTGCAGCAGCGTCCATTCGAACCCGAAGAGGTCATACAGGGACACGCCGTTCTCCAGCCAGGCATGCGGTGCGCGGCCGCCCGGACAGGCGCTCGGGATGTAGACGTTCGCAGCATCCGGCGGCGGCTGGCTGCCGTCGGAGACGATGATCGGCGAGCCGTCATAGCGTCCGCCGAAGGTGACGCCGGGGATATTGAACTCGGCACGGGCGTGCTGATCGAGGTAGATGCCCGCCGTCCGCCGCGCCTCGTGGCCCTCGTCCGTGGCGTCCTCGATCTGCGGCGCTGGCGCGAAGAGTCCAAGGGAGTCGGCAAAGCGCCGCGCGTAATCGGTGTTACGGAGCGCCACCGGACGCCGCTCGACCTCGTAGCTATCAAGCAGCGTCGCCGGGCTCACGCCCTTGACGACGCTGGCGAGCTTCCAGCCGAGATTGACCGCATCCTCGATCGCGGTGTTGTAGCCGAGCCCGCCGGTCGGCGTGAACAGATGCGCCGCGTCGCCGCCGAGGAACACCCTGCCCCGCTGCATCCCGTTCGCGACCAGCGCGTGACCGGCGGTCCAGGTCAGGAACGACAGCACCTCGCATTCGATCGGCGCACCGCAGGCGCGCTGGAACGCGGCCTTGGCGTCGCTGACCGTGATTGCACTTTCGTCTTCGCCCGGCCGCAGCTGCGTGTGAAACGCGAATTCGTCGCGTCCGTTCACCGATGCCATGAAGGCGCGGCGGTCGCCGTTGAAGCAATTGTACATCCACGCCTTGGCATGCGGGATGCTGGCGTAGAACTCCGGCGAGCGAAGATACACGGCCAGCATGCGGCCGCCCATGAAATCGCGCTGCGTCCCGGTCTCGCCGCCATAGACGATCCCCAGCGATTGCCGGACCATCGAGCGCGGCCCGTCGGCGCCGACCAGGAAGTCCGCCCGAACCTGAAAGCGGCTGCCGTCATCGAGGCATTCGATCTCGCCGACGATGCCGTCATCGCTTTCGACGTAGCTGACCAGCCGGTGGCCATAGTTCAGCTTGATTCCGGGGAGCCGTTCGGCATGGCGACGCAGCACCGTCTCGACATATTTCTGCGAGACCCGGTGCGGCAGCTCCGCCGCGCTCCAGGAGCCCGACATGCCCTTGATGAGCTCGCCGGCGCGCGCCGATGACGGCAGTGCAAAGCGCGCTAGTTCGTAGCCGGTATAGCGCGTGAAGTAAGCAACGTCGGTCGGATAGTCGGCGGGCAACCCTTCCCGCCTGATCTCGTCGGCAAAACCCAGCCGCCGATAGTGCTCCATCGAGCGCGCCTGCGTCGCATTGGCTTGCGGATTGAATGCCGTGCCCGGCTTTTCATCGACCAGGATCGCGGACACACCGCGGCGGCCGAGTTCGTTGGCCAGCATCAGCCCGCAGGGGCCTCCGCCCACGATGAGCACCGCGGCCGTCAGACGTGCTTCCAAGACGCTTCTCCCTACCAGCACTATCTTGCATGGTAAGGTCGCCTGACGATATCGTCAAGTAGCCTGACTAATCGGCATCGTCGAGCGTGTCGAATTTCGCGCCGTAGACCGCCAGCCCCTTCAGGATTGCGTCCATCGTGGCCTTGCCAAGCTCGGCGCGCATCTCCTGCTCGGCGATGTCGACGGCGTCGCGGAACGCATCGAGCCATTTGCGCCCGGCCGGCGTGAACATCACGATGCGCGCGCGCCGGTCGATCGGGTCCGCGATGCGATCGACGAGGCCGAGCTCGGCGCATTGGTCGACCAGCTCGCCCATCGCCTGCTTGCTCATGGAGGCGCGGCGGGCAAGCTCGGTGAGCCGCGTCCCCTCCACGTCCAGATTGCGCGTGAGGCCGACATGTGCGATGCGCGTCTCGTCGTGCCCGCGCTCGCTCATCAATTCGAGCACGCGGCCTTCGAAACGCCGCACGGCGTTATTGAGCAGGCGGCCGATATTGGCATGCCGCCACGCGGTGCCGGATGTCCTGGCTTTCACGAGAAGTGCTTTCCGAATCGAGCGATCGAGATCGCGCGAGGCTAACACAACAGTCAGCCCGCGGGCGGCGTCGATCAAAACGCCGCCCGTCGTCTCGTGTTTCGCGCGTCCTCGCGGACCGCGTCTTACTGGGAGCGATCCGAGGTCCAGCCCTTGTACTCGGCGACGTTGTCCCTGGTCACGAGCTTGGACGGCAGGAGCTCGACGGTCGAGGCCGGCTTCTGGCCGTTGAGAATGCCGACGCCGACCTGCACGGCCCGCCGCGCCATGAAGAACGGGTCCTGCGACGCCGAAGCCTGGATCTGCGGCGACTGCGGATCTTTCAGTGCGGCCTCGATATCAGGCGCGCCGTCGACCGCTGTGATCACGATGCCGCTGCGGTTCTGCTGGCGCGCCGCAAGGTCGGTGCCGATCGCCTGCGGATCGTTGATGGCGAAGATGGCATCGATCTTGGGGAAGCGTGTCAGATAGCCCTGCGCGACAGTGAGACCGCCTTCGCGCGAACCCTTGCCGTCCTGGTCGCTGGACAACACCTTGATGCCGGGATTCTTCGCGAACACGTTCTTGCAGCCGACGACGCGGTCGATCACTGCGGAGACCTGCGGCCCGTTCTCGATGATGACGTCGCCCTTGCCGCCCAACTTGTCGACGATGTACTGGCAGGAGATCTCGCCGGCCTGCACATTGTTCGTTGTCACGGTGGCGTCGGCGCCTTCGGCCGCGGTGTCGACGGCGACGACGACGATGCCCGCCGCCTGCGCCTTCTTGATCGCCGGCCCAATCGCCTTGGGATCGCCAGGGTTGAGCAGGATCAGGTCGACGCCGGCGGCGATGAAATTGTCGATCTGGGTGACCTGCTTGCCGAGGTCGTATTCGAAGCCGACCGTCGTGATCTTCACATTGGGATTGGTCTTCTTGGCCTCGAACTCGGCGCCCTTCGACAGCGCGACGAAGAACGGGTTGCCCATCGATCCCAGCGAGACGCCGATCGACTTGAGCTCCTTGGCGAAAGATGGTGCGGTGCCTAGGGCAAGCGCCATGGCGGCGCCGGCGAGCATGATCGTCTTCAACATGGACTTCCTCCCTGGTCTGTCTTCATGTCAGGCACGGCAGACCAGTGGCCGCACCGGAACATCGCATTTTCAAGCTCTCGCGGAGCCTTTCACGTCCTGGCAGAGCCTTGCAGCCGGTACCGATCCAGTGCCACGGCGCCGATAATAACGAGGCCCTTGATCACATATTGCCAGATGTCCGAGACACCGATGAGGATGAGGCCGTTCGAGAGCACGGCGATGATCAGCGCACCGACCAGCGTGCCCCAGATCGAGCCGATGCCGCCGACGAACGAGGTGCCGCCGAGGATCACAGCGGTGATCGCGTCGAGCTCGTAGGACTGACCGAGCTGCAGGCCGTTGGCGGCGTAAAGCCGTGCCGCCTGCATGGCGCCGCCGAGCCCGGCGAAAAGTCCGGAAACACCGTAGACGAAGATCAGCACGGCCCAGACCTTGATACCGGCAAGCCGCGCCGCGCTTTCATTGCCGCCCACCGCATAGATATGCACGCCGAGCACGGTCCGGCGCAGCACCAGCCACGAGACCAGGATGACGAGCAAGGCGATCACCGAGAGCCACGGGATCGACGCGACGCCGGGAACGAGCGTCAGCGAGCCGTTGCCGATGAAAGCATAGGGAATGGATGGATTGAACACGGTGGTGTCGGCCCCCAGCAGCCGTGCCAGACCGCGCACCGCGGTGAGCGAGCCGAGCGTGACGATGAAGGGCGGCAGGCGAAGGAGCGCAATCAGCGCGCCGTTGATGATTCCGAAGCCAAGGCCCGTGAGCAGCGCAGCCGGCAGCCACAGCATCCCGAGCTCCGGCAGTTTGGAGAGCGTCAATCCAGCCATCGCGGACGCCGCCAGGATCGAGCCGACCGAGAGGTCGATGCCGCCAGTGAGGATGACGAAGGTCATGCCTGCGGCAAGCACGGTGTTCACCGCGGCCTGCTGCAGCACGATGCCCAGATTCTGTCCCGTGAAGAAGCGGCCCTCGGACAGCAGGTGGAAGCCGATGCAGAGAATCAGCAGCACCGGCAGCATGCCGAGCGCGCTGATCAGCATCCTCACCCGCTGACGCCTTGTCTCTGCGGCAGCGCCGTTGGTCGTCTTCACAGCGGGCTTGGCCTCCGAAGCAACATTGTCAGGCATCGAGATGTTCCATCCCCGTGGCAAGCGCCATGATGTCTTCCTGGTTCAACGGCGAATTCGGGCCGCGTGTGACCTCGCCGGCGATGTGCCCGCTACGCATCACGACGACGCGGTCGCAGATGCCGATGATCTCGGGCAGATCGGACGAGATGACGAGGATCGCGGTGCCGGCCTTGGCCAGATTGTCGATGATCGAATAGATCTCCGACTTGGCGCCGACGTCGACGCCACGCGTCGGCTCATCGAGGATCAGGACCTTGGGCGCAATGGCGAGAAGGCGCGACAGCAGCACCTTCTGCTGGTTGCCGCCGGACAGACCGCCGGCGGGGACGCCGACATTGGCGGCGCGAATGCTGAGCCCTGCGAAAGCCCGGTCGGCGCGTTCGCGCGCCTTGTCGCGATCCAGGACCCAGCCGAGCTTCGCATCGCGCCCGAGCACAGCGAGATTGATGTTGTCGAGGCACGACATGTCCAGGAACAAGCCGAGCGCCTTCCTGTCCTCGGTCAGATAGGCGATCCCGGCCTCGAGCGCCTCGCCCGGCGTGCGGATATCGACCGGACGTCCCTCCAGCTCGAGCCCGCCGGAGGCCTTGGGCGTCGCACCGATGATGAGATGTGCAAGCTCGGTGCGGCCGGCGCCGATCAGGCCGGCGAGCCCGACCACCTCGCCCGCATGCACGGTGAGCGAGCAACCCTTGACGCGCTGGCCATCGGCCATGTCGATCGCTGCGAGCACGGGGTGCCCCCGTCCCGCCTCCGGATCGTGATCCTTCTTGTAAAACGAGGAGACGTCACGACCGACCATCAGCCGGACGATGGTGTCGGCGCGGATCTCCGGCTTGTCGAGCGAGCCGACCAGCCGACCGTCGCGTAGCACGGTGACGCGGTCGCCGAGCGCGTAGACCTCGTCCATGCGATGCGAGATGTAGATGATGGCAAGCCCCTCAGAGCGAAGCTGGCGGATCAGCGCGAACAGCCGCTCGCTTTCGGCGGCCGACAACGAGGTGGTCGGCTCATCCATGATCAGGATCTTTGATCTGGCATGCAGCGCACGCGCGATCTCGACCAGTTGCCGCTGGCCCATGGACAGATGCGCCACCAGAGTCGACGGCAGGAAGTCCGCACCCAGTCTCGTCAAGATGGGGCCGACACCCTCGCGCATCGCCGCGCGTGCCAGCAAACCTGATCGCGATATTTCCCGGCCGAGATAGATATTCTCGGCCACGGTGAGATTGGGAGCGAGCGACAGCTCCTGATAAATGATGGAGATGCCCGCAGCGCGGCCGCCGAGCGGACCTTCGATCCGCACCGCCCTGCCCTCGATGCGGATCTCGCCGCCGGGATCTGGCCGGTAGGCGCCGGACAGGATCTTCATCAGCGTCGACTTGCCGGCGCCGTTCTCCCCCATCAGGGCATGAATTTCGCCGGCATAGACGGTGAGATCGACGGCCCGCAGCGCCTTGATGCCGAAGAAGGTCTTCGAGACTCCGCGCATCTCGAGGATCGGATCGTTCATCGTGCCTCCCGGCGCACAATGCGTTTCCCACCCGCGTCTCAATCGTTCTTGTCAGCGCGGTTTGGTCATTAAACAAAAGCGGGTGACGCAGGGCAATACCGAAGGCGAGTATACCGAAGTATGCAAACCAGATTGGGCCAGCTAGTGGCGCGGCCGATACAGTTCGCGCCACGCGGGAAGCCGTTCGGCATAGGCATCGACCAGTGCAGCGTCGGGTTCAAATGTTTCGATGCGCTGCGGTCGCGTGCATACGTCACCGATTGCCTCACGCGTGACAGCAAGTCGCCCCAATCTCGCCGCACCGAACGCCGCGCCGGTCTCACCTCCGGCAAAGCGATGAACCGGAACGTTCAGCACGTTGGCCAGCACCGCGAGCCAGAACCGGGACCGTGAACCACCGCCAATGACATCGGCTTCCGCAATCGCAATGCCGGCATCCGCGAGTGCGTCGCGACAATCGGCAAGCGCGAAGGCAACGCCTTCAAGCACCGCCTGCACCATCGTCCCGCGATCGGTGCCATGGCTCAGGCCATCCAGCATGCCGCGCGCGGCGGGATCGTCGTGCGGGGTCCGCTCGCCCGCGAGATAGGGCAGAAAGCTCACGTGCGACGGCGCCTGCGGGCGCGCTCCAAGCGGCGCCAGCAGCTCGGCCTCGCTGACCCCGAACAGGCGCGCGGCCCAGGCGAGGCAGGAGGCGGCCGAGAGGATCGCGCCGGCCTGAATCCACATGCCGGGAATGGCGTGGCAGAACGTGTGCACGACGCGATCGGGATTCGCGGCGATCCTGTCGGTCGGCGCCATGAGGGCACCCGAGGTTCCCAGCGACACGAACGCGGCTCCCGGCCGGATCGCGCCGATGCCGACGGCGCCGGCCGGATTGTCGCCGGCACCGCCCGCGATCACCGGCTGCTTGATCATACCCCAGCGCTGCGCGAGCTCACTGCGCAGCGTCGTTGCGGGCGCGCATCCCTCGACCAGACGCGGCATGTGATCGCGCGACAGGCCGGTCGCTGCCAGGGCTGCGTCCGACCAGTCCCGGCGCGCGGCGTCGAGCCACAGCGATCCCGATGCATCCGAGACATCCTCGACGGCCTCGCCTGAGAGCACCAGGCGCAGATAGGCCTTAGGCAGCAGAACGAGCTTGGTCGCCGCAAAGATGTCAGGCTCGTGCTCGGCGATCCAGAGCAGCTTCGGCGCGGTGAAACCCGGCATGGCCCTGTTGCCCGTCGTCGCACGCAAGGTGGGCCAGCGCTGCTCCAGCAGGCGGCACTCCGCGGCGGAGCGTCCGTCGTTCCAGAGGATGCAGGGCCGCAAGGGTCTCAAGCTCGCATCGAGCAGCGTGGCACCGTGCATCTGGCCGGACAGTCCAATGCCCTCGACCGCCGCCAATGCGCCGGCATGCGATGCCTTCAGAGCATCCAGCGTCGCAAAGGTCGCAGCGATCCACTGCGCGGGATCCTGCTCGTAATAGCCTGCTTGCGGCGAGGCGGTCGCGAGCGGCCGGCTCTCGCTTGCAATCACGCGTTGTGCATCGTCGACGAGAACGGTCTTGACCGCCGAGGTGCCGAGATCGATGCCGAGATACATGAATGCTTCCCGCTCACTTCGCCGTGTCGATCCAGATCCCCGGCTCCGAATGCTCGCGGATGTGGCTGACCAGGAAGTCGGAAAACACTCTGATCTTGGCGGGCAGCCGAACACGGTTCTGATAGGCGATGTTCATGGTGAGCAACGGCAGCTCCCAGCCTCTCAGGACGGGCACCAGTCGGCCGGCCGCGATATCGCTCTGCACGATGTAGAGCGGCTGGATCAGGATGCCGAGCCCGGCGCGCGCCGCGCCGCAGATGATCTGGCCGTCATTGCTGTCGAGCGTCGGTGCGATCCGGACGGTCTGCGTCGTGCTGCCCTTGCTTAGCCGCAGCGAATAGGGATCGTTGGCGAGATTGTAGATCAGCATGTTGTGGCGGGCGAGATCGGCGGGATGCTCCGGCAGGCCGTGCTTCTGCAGATATGACGGGGCCGCAGCGAGCACGCGGTGCATCTGGCCGATGCGGCGGACGACGATGTTGGAGTCCGGCTCGTGCTCGCGCGTGCGGATCGCGACGTCGATGCCGGCCTCGATGAAGTCCAGATAGCGGTTCGCGCTGATGATCTGCACGTTGAGATCAGGATAGAGCGCGCGGAAGGCGGGCAGCATCGGCGCGAGATAGATCATCGCGAAAGACAGCGAACTCGTCACGCGCAGCATCCCCTTCGGCGACAGCGCGCGGTCAGAGACGGCGTCTTCGGCCTCGGCGAGTTCGTTCAGCAGCGTGCTGCAGCGCTGCAACAGTTCCTGCCCTGCCTCGGTCAGCCATTGCCGGCGCGTGTTGCGCTCGATCAGGCGAACCGCAAGGCGCTCCTCCAGCGCGCTGAGATGTCGGCTGGCAGCCGCGTTCGACATCCGCAGCATCTCGGCGGCCTTGGACAGGCTGCCGAGCTCGGCGGTTTTGGAGAAGACTTCGAGTTGGAGCAGCCGGTCCATTTTTGCGGAAACAGGAAAAGAGACTTACAAATTTTGACCTTTAATTCCGATTTCTGCAAGGCAAAATGCCCCCAACAAGGCACAATGGCAGGCGAGGAAATCAGGAAATGTCGGGCCCGATCAGGCACATCGTGATGTGGCGGCTGCGCGGGGAGACCCCTGAGGAGCGCTCCGCCGCCCGGATCAAGGTCAAGACCCTGTTCGAGGGCCTCAAGGGCCGGATCGACGGCCTCACCCATATCGAAGTCGGCATGGACGTCAGCGCGGTCGATTACGCCTGCGACGTGGTCCTGTTCTCCGAATTCACCGACCAGGCGGCGCTCAGCGCCTACGCCAATCACCCCGAACATCTGCGCGTGCGCGAGGCGTTGGGCGACTTGCGGATCGGGCGCTTCCAGGTCGATTATCCCATCAAAGAGACCGGCGCATGATCGGTTCGTTCACCTTTGAAAACCTGCCCTGCCGCGTCGTGTTCGGCAGCGGCACGCTTGCCACCGCCAAGGCCGAGGTCGAGCGGCTCGGCGGCAAGCGCGCGCTGGTGCTAACGACGCCGCAGCAGGAGGCGCAGGGCAAGAGCCTCGGTGCAGCCCTCGGCCCGCTCTATGCCGGCATCTTTCCCGGCGCGGTCATGCATACGCCTGTCGAGGTCACGGAGCGCGCGCTCGCGGCGATGAAGGCGTGCGGGGCCGACTGCGTCGTCTCGCTCGGCGGCGGCTCGACCACCGGTCTCGGCAAGGCGCTGGCCTTGCGCACCGGGGTCAACCAGCTCTGCATCCCCACCACCTATGCCGGCTCGGAGATGACGCCGATCGTCGGCCAGACCGAGAACGGCCTGAAGACCACGGTGCGCGACGCCGCCGTGCTGCCGGAGACCGTGATCTACGATGTCGATCTCACCCTGACGCTGCCGGCGAGTCTGGCCGCGACATCCGGCATCAATGCGATCGCGCATGCTGTCGAGGCGCTCTACGCGCGCGATTCCAATCCCGTGACGTCGCTGATGGCGGAAGAAGGCATCCGCGCGCTGGCGCGCGCCCTGCCCGCGATCGCCGCCAAGCCCGACGACCGCGAGGCCCGCACCGAAGCGCTCTATGGCGCCTGGCTGTGCGGTGTCTGTCTGGGCACCGTTGGCATGGCGCTGCATCACAAGCTCTGCCACACGCTGGGCGGAACCTTCGACCTGCCGCACGCCGAAACCCACACCATCGTGCTGCCGCATGCGCTGGCCTACAACGCACCGGCAGTAGCCGATGCAATGACACGCATCTCGCGCGCGATCGGCTCGGCAGATGCATCGCAAGGGCTGTACGACCTTGCCAAGCGGCTGGGTGCAAAGGTTGCGCTGCGCGACGTCGGCATGCCTGAGAGCGGCATCGACAAGGCGGCCGATCTCGCCGTCACCAACGCTTACTGGAATCCGCGGCCACTCGAACGTGGCGCCATCCGCGACCTGATCGCGCGCGCCTGGGCCGGCGAGCGGCCGAGCGCCATCAAAGCGGCGGCGTGACGCAATGCGGCGCACGCTAATCAGATCCGCCACCGTCATCAGCATGGATGATGCGATTGGCGATCTCCGCACCGGCGACGTCCTGATCGAGGGCAGCCGGATCATCGACATGCACCCATCGATCGATCTTGGCAGCGGCGCCGCCGAGACCGAAATCGTCGACGGCAAGGGCCGCATCGTCATCCCGGGCCTGATCAACGCGCATATGCACACCTGGCAGACAGGCTTGCGCGGCTTCGCCGCGAACTGGACGCTGCTCGAATACTTCCGCCGCATGCATGCGGGCCTCGCGACCGTGTTCCGGCCCGAGGACATCCACATCGCGACGCTGGTCGGCGCGCTGAACCAGATCAACCACGGCGTCACCACGCTGGTCGACTGGTGCCACAACAATCCGACGCCTGATCATACCGACGCTGCGGTGCGCGGCCTGATCGAGAGCGGCATCCGCGCCGCGTTCTTCCATGGCTCGCCCAAGCCGGAGCCGAAGCCGGGCGAGCGCCATTTCTCGGAAGTGCCGCATCCGCGCCGCGAGGTTGAACGGCTGCTGGCAGGCCCCCTCGCCGACCGCGGCGGCCTCGTCACGCTCGGGCTCGCCATTCTCGGTCCGCATTATTCGACGCTCGACGTCGCCGTGCAGGATTTCCGCCTGGCGCGGGAGCTGAACTTGATCGCCTCGATGCATCAGGGCGGCGGACCGGCCAAGACGCCCGGCGGCTGGGAGAAGCTGATTGAGGCGGGCCTCGTCGGCGCGGGCGTCAATATCGTCCATGCCAACGATTTGCCTGATGATCTCCTGGATCGGATGGTCGATCTCGGCGTGTCCTTCTCGGTGACACCTGAGAACGAAATGATCCAGGGCCACGGCTTTCCGATCACTGGACGCCTCCTGAAGCGCGGCGTGCGGCCGACGATCGGCATTGATCTCGAATCCGTGCTGGCCGGCGATCTCCTCTCCGCAGCCCGCGTTGCGCTGTCGATGCAGCGGGCGCTCGACAATGCGGAGACCCGCAAGACCAGTGGGACTATTCCGGTGACGACCACCATTCCCATCCGCGAGGCGCTACGCTGGATCACAACGGAAGGTGCTCGGATGCTCGGCCGCGAGAACCAGATCGGCTCGCTGACGCCGGGCAAGCTTGCCGACCTCGTCATCATCAACGCCTCCGATCTCAACCTCTTCCCGGTGCACGATCCCGTCGCGACCGTCGTGATGCAGACGAGCCTCGCCAACATCGAGTCCGTCATGATCGGCGGCGCCTGGAAGAAGCGGAACGGCCAGTTGCTGGCCGAGGGGCTGGAGACCAAGAAAGAGTTGCTGGCACAATCCGGCCGGCGGCTGGTGCAGGACATCGAACGACAAGGACGCGCCACCTGAAGGCGCCAATGGACAACAACAATGACAGATACGCCAAGGAATGTTGCCTTCATCGGAATCGGCAAGATGGGCCTGCCGATGTCGGTGCTCGTCGCCAAGGCCGGTTTTGCCGTCAGCGCCTTCGACCAGAGCGCAGCGCGGATCGACGAGGCGCGCGCGCAAGGGATTGCGATTGCCGCCTCGTCCGCCGAGGCCGTGAGCGGCAAGACCGCAGTCGTCACGTCCCTGCCCGACGACGCCGCCTTGCGCGGCGCGCTGCTCGGCCCCACCGGCATGATCGCCGCGATGACGCCCGGTGCTGTTCTCATCGAGACCAGCACCGTGAGTGTCGAAGCTTCCACCGAAGTTGCCGCCGCCGCGCAGGCACGCGGCATTGCCTATCTTCGTTCGCCGGTCTCCGGCAATGCCAGCATCGTTCACACCGGCGCGCTGACCTGCTTTGTCTCAGGGCCGAACGACGCCTTCGAAAGCGCAAAGCCGCTGTTCGCCGCCTTTACCCGTGCCCAGACTTATCTCGGCCCCGCTGAAGAGGCGCGCTATGCAAAACTGTCGGTCAATCTGATGATCGCGGTGTCGGCCGCGATGATGGCGGAGAGCCTGGCGCTGGCGCGCAAGGGCGGCATCGCCTGGCAGGACATCTTGAAGGTGCTCGACGACAGCGCGGTGGCTTCACCAATGGTGAAGTACAAGACCGCGCCGCTGCGGGCGCGGGACTTCGAGTCCACTTTCTCCTGCAAGCAGATGGCCAAGGATCTCGATCTCATCTTAGGTGCCGGCCACGCCGTCGGCGTGCCGCTTCAGCTCGCAGCCCAGGTGCGCGAGACCTACGGCTCGCTGGTCGCACAGGGCGACGGCGAGACCGATTTCATCGCGACCGTCAAACATCTCGAGCGGCTGTCCGGCCTCGGCGAGCCGAAGCTGTGATCAACGGAGGCTTACATGCGTAACTTCAACGAGAACACGATCACGGACGCGGTGCTGGAGCGGATCGCGGGCGCAACCGATCCGCGCATCAAAGAGGTCAGCGAGGCACTGGTGCGTCACCTTCATGCCTTCGTCCGCGAGGTGCGGCCGACACAGAAGGAATGGGAGTACGGCATCGACTTCCTGACCCGCACCGGGCATATGTGCAACGACAAGCGCCAGGAGTTCATCCTGCTGTCGGACACGCTCGGCGTCTCCATGCTGGTCGATGCCATCAACCATCCGGTGCCCGAAGGCGCGACCGAGACGACGGTGCTCGGGCCGTTCTTCGTCCAGGCGGCGCCGGAGAAGGGCAGCGGCGCTGACATCTCCGGGCCGATGGAAGGCGATCCGATGCTGGTCACCGGCTCGGTCGCGACCGTGGACGGAAAGCCGCTGGCCGGCGCCATCGTGGACGTCTGGCATTCCGACGACGATGGCTATTACGACGTGCAGCAGCTCGACAAGATCGGCGATCTCGCGATGCGCGCCCGCTTCCACACCGACAGCAACGGCCGTTTCCACTTCTGGTCGATCAGGCCCGCCGCCTATCCGATCCCGCATGACGGCCCGGTCGGCGACATGCTGGAGGCACAGGGGCGCCATCCCTGGCGGCCCGCCCACGTGCACTTCATGATCTCAGCGCCCGGTTTCGAACAGCTCGTGACGCACGTGTTCGTTGCCGGCGACCAATATCTCGACAGCGACGTGGTGTTCGGCGTCAAGGACAGCTTGATCTGCGAGTTCGTCCGGCATCCCGCCGGCCGTGCGCCGGATGGTCGCATGGTGGAGCGCGATTATTTTCATCTCAACTATGATTTCGGCTTGAAGCAGCTCGCGAGCAACGCGAGAGCCGCTTAAGCTGGGCGACGGACCAACAAGAGTCCGGCAACGGGGAGCAGACGGGAGCTGAGGATGGGACCGCGGGTCAGCACGGGCATATTGGCCGAGCGCCTCACCGCCATGATCGGTACGCGCGCGAGCGTGGCGCGCGGCGTGCTCGATCAGCATGGGCAGAGCGAGTCGCACTATCAGAGCCTGCCGCCCGATATCGTCGTCTTCCCCGAGACGACCCAAGAAGTGGTCGAGATCGTCAAGCTATGCGCAAGCGCGGGCATGCCGATCGTCCCGTTCGGCGCCGGAACCTCGCTCGAAGGCAATGCCGCCTCGGTCGCCGGCGGCGTCTGCTTCGACTTCGCGCGCATGAACAAGGTGCTGGCGGTGCACGACAGCGACATGGATGTCGTGGTGCAACCGGGCATCACGCGCAAACAATTGAACGCAGAACTTCGCAACACCGGCCTGTTCTTCCCGATCGATCCCGGCGCCGACGCCTCGATCGGCGGCATGACATCGACGCGCGCCTCCGGCACGATGGCGGTGCGCTACGGCACCATGAAGGACAATGTCATGGCGCTAGAGGTGGTGCTGGCCGACGGCCGCGTGATCCGCACCGCCCGGCGTGCGCGGAAATCGGCGGCCGGCTACGACCTGACACGCATGTTCGTCGGCGCGGAGGGCACGCTCGGCGCCATCACCGAGATCACGCTGAAGGTGCACCCCGTGCCGCAGGCGATTTCGGCCGCGGTCTGCAGCTTCGACACCCTGCACGATGCGGTGGACACTGCGATCTCCGTGATCCAGTCCGCGATCCCCGTGGCCCGCATCGAGCTGCTCGACGACGTCATGATGCGCGGCATCAATGCCTACGCCAAGCTCGGCTATCGCGAGGCACCTACCCTGTTCTTCGAATTCCACGGCTCGGAAGTCTCCGTCACCGAGCAGGCCGAGGCGGCGCAGGCCATCGCCGCCGACCATGGTGGCCACGGCTTTGCCTGGGCCAAGGCGCAGGAAGACCGCAGCCGGCTCTGGCACGCCCGCGACAACACGCTCTATGCCGGCCTCGGCCTGCGACCCGGCGCGCGCGCAATGATCACCGACGTTTGCGTGCCGATCTCGCGCCTGGCGGAATGCCTCACCGAAACGCGGCGCGATGCGGACAAGCATGGCTTTACCGCGCCGATCGTCGGCCATGTCGGCGACGGCAATTTCCACATGCTGATCCTGATCGATCCGACAAAGCCCGAGGAGATCGAAGGCGCCAAGGCGCTGCAGGCCCGCATGGTCGCCCGCGCCATCGCCATGGACGGCACCTGCACCGGCGAGCACGGCATCGGGCTCGGCAAGATCGATTATCTCTCCGATGAGCTCGGCGAGGCCGTCGATGTGATGCGGCAGATCAAGACCGCGCTCGATCCGAATGGTCTGATGAATCCCGGAAAGATCTTTGCGAGCGGAGCCAAGGTATGAGCGACGCGCTCCCGATCGAGGTCACCTCGCCTGTCCCGCTGCTCGAGCTGCGCGGCATCAGCAAGGAGTTTCCCGGCGTCAAGGCGCTGGACGACGTGTCCTTTGCCGTCTACCCCGGCGAAGTCCACATGCTGCTCGGCGAGAACGGCGCCGGCAAGTCGAGCCTGATGAAGGTGCTGTGCGGTGCCTACCGCGCCGACGCCGGCGAGTTCTATCACAAGGGCGAGAAGGTCGCGATCTCCTCGACCGCAGATGCGCAGAAGCTCGGCATTGCCGTCATCTTCCAGGAATTCTCGCTGGTCCCCTATCTCGATATCGCCCAGAACATCTTCCTCGGCCGGGAGCCGAAGGGCCGCATTCCCGGCACCATCGACCGCCGCAGGATTTTGGCCGACGCCAAGCGCGTGCTCGACACCATCGGCTTCGACATCGATCCCTCCACCACCGTCGACAAGCTCGGGGTGGCACAGCAGCAGATGGTCGAGATCGCAAAGGCGATCAGCCAGAACGCCCGCATCCTCGTGATGGACGAGCCGACAGCGGCGCTGTCCGACCGCGAGACCGAACTCTTGTTCGCTTTGATCGGGCGACTGAAGGCCGACGGCGTGTCGATCGTCTACATCTCGCACCGCATGGCCGAGGTGTTCGCGCTCGGTGACCGCATCACAGTGCTGCGCGACGGTCGCCGCATCGACGGTGTCCGGCCCGCCGACGTCACGCCGGACCAGCTCGTGCGCATGATGGTCGGCCGCAACGTCGACATGACCTATCCGCGTCATTTTGCCGACAAGCCCGGCGAGGTGTTGCTGGAGGTCAAGGGCCTGACCGCACCGACCGGCATCTCGGACATCAACATCGAGGTGCGGCGAGGCGAGATCGTGGGGCTGTGCGGGCTGGTCGGCTCCGGCCGCAGCGAGGTCGCACGCGCCATCTTCGGCGCCGATCCCGTGACATCGGGCGAGATCATCTTCGACGGCAAGACCATCTCCGGTGAACCCGACCTTGCCGCCCGCCGCGGCATCGCGCTGATCCCGGAGAGCCGCAAGAGCGAGGGTCTCGCGCTGCTGCGCTCGGTGAGCGACAATCTGGTGGTGTCGGCGCTGCGAAAGCTGTTTCCGAGCGGCCTGTTCGACCAGCGCAGTGCGCAGCGCACCGCCGACAGCCTGATCCGCCAGTTGAGGATCGCGACACCGAGTGCGCGACAGACCGTCGGCCTGCTCTCGGGGGGAAACCAGCAGAAGGTCGTGATCGGCAAATGGCTGGCTGCCGGCTCGAAACTCTTCATCTTCGACGAGCCGACGCGAGGCATCGATATCGGCGCCAAGTCGGAGATCTTTGCGCTGATCGACCGCCTCGTCGCGGAAGGTGCGGCTGCGCTGATGATCTCGTCCGAGCAGGTCGAGATCTGCCACGTCTGCGACCGCGCCTATGTGATGCGCGAGGGGCGCATCGCCGGACATCTGACACGCAGCGAATTGACGGAGGAGAACATCGTGCGACTGGGGATGCATCATGCGTGAAGCCGCGATCGTCTCGGAGCCCAATCCGCTGCAACGCATCCCCGGCGTTGCCATGGTGCTGGTGCTGCTGATCGCGCTGTTCAGCGTGATCGCGCCCGGCTTCCTGTCGGTCGCCAACCTCTCCAACGTGCTGGTGCAGTCGACCATCCTGACCATGCTCGCGCTGCCGATGACGCTGATCATCATGACGGAGGGGCTGGATCTGTCGATGGGCGCGGTGCTGACGCTGACCTCGCTCTGCGTCGCGATCGTGTCACTCGCCACGAAATCGATGTTGCTTGGCTTGGGAGTCGGCCTTCTGGTCGGCACCACCTTCGGCGTCGCCAATGGCTGGCTGGTCGCGATCCTGGGCATCCCGCCCTTCGTCGCGACGCTGGGCACGCTCGGCATGGCGCAGGGCCTGTCACTGATCGTGAGCGACGGCCAGAGCGTGGTCGGCATTCCTCACAGCGTGCGCGACATCTACTCGGCAACGCTTCTCGGCGTCCCCGTGCCGATCGTGATGGCGCTGGTGACCTATGCGGTGTTTCACGGCCTGCTCTATCACACCCGCTTCGGCACCTACATCTTCGCACTCGGCGGCAACCGCGAGGCGCTGCGCTACGCCGGTCTCTCTCCGAATAAGCTGCTGATCGCGGTCTACGCGATCGGCGGCGCCATGGCCGGCATTGCGGGCCTGTTGATGACCGCACGGATGAACTCCGGCCATCCCACCGCCGGCCTTGGCCTCGAATTCGATGCCATCGCGGCTGTCGCGGTCGGCGGCACTTCGTTCGAGCGCGGCAATGGCTGGCTGCTCGGCACGCTGCTCGGGGTCCTCTCCGTCGGCGTGTTGCGCAACGGTCTGAACCTGATCTCGCTGCCGTCCTCGGTGCAGGTCGCAAGCGTCGGCGTGCTCGTCATCGTCGCCCTGTTCCTCGACGGCCTCAGGAGCCGCGCATGACCGACATCACCAAGGGCACCGTCGCGCCGCCCCGCTCCTTCCTCTCGCAGGACGCGGTCCAGCTGTTCTACCGCCTGCTCGCGGCGCTCTTGATCTGCGCCGTGCTCGCCGTGCTCAGCGACTCCTTCCTGAGCCTCGGCAACATCCTCAACGTGCTCCGGCAGGCGAGCCTGACCTTCTTCATCGCCTCCGGCCTGACGCTGGTGGTGCTGACTGCCGGTCTCGACCTCTCCGTCGGCGCCAATGTCGCCCTGTCCGCCTGCATCGCCGGCACCGTGATCCACAAGACCGGCTCGCCGGCGCTCGGCATCCTCACCGGGCTTGCCTGCGGCGGCATTGTCGGATTTCTCAACGGCATCATGGTCACCGCGCTCCGCATCCCCTCCTTCATCGCCACCTACGGCATGCTCTGGGTGCTGAACGGCCTCACTTATTGGTACATGGCGGGCGAGACCCTGCACGGCTTCCCCGCCGGCTTCCGCCAGATCGGCAGCGGCTATCTGTTCGGCCTGCCCATCCCGGTCTATCTGCTGCTGGTGTTTCTCGGCATCGGAACGCTGTTCGCGCAGCGGACGATCTGGGGCCAGGAGATCTATGCGATCGGCGCCAATCCCGTTGCGGCCCGCCTCTCCGGCATTCCGGTCGCGCGGCGCCTGCTGCTGGTCTACGCGGTATCGGGCACCATGGCGGGACTCGCCTCGATCA
Source organism: Bradyrhizobium sp. USDA 4354 (assembly GCF_054060315.1). Classification (NCBI taxonomy): domain Bacteria; kingdom Pseudomonadati; phylum Pseudomonadota; class Alphaproteobacteria; order Hyphomicrobiales; family Nitrobacteraceae; genus Bradyrhizobium; species Bradyrhizobium sp. USDA 4354. The sequence continues at coordinate 6,576,579 of NZ_JBSSDC010000001.1, forward strand.
TCTTCCTGTCGCGGCTCAATTCGGCCGAGGCCGACATCGGCGAGAGCCTGACACTCCCGGCGATTGCGGCCGTGCTGATCGGCGGCACCTCGCTGTTCGGCGGTGTCGGCACCGTGTTCGGCACCTTCATCGGCGCACTGATCCTGACCTTGGTGCTGAACGGCATGAATTTGCTTTCGGTCAGCGCCAACTGGCAGCCGCTCGTCACTGGCGTCATCGTCATTCTCGCGGTCTGGCTCGACATGAAGACCCGCCGCCGCGCGCAATGAGTTCCTAGAGTTCCAACAAGCAAAATGAGGGATGGAGGCAACATGAAACGTAAACTGGGCTATATGGCGCTGCCGCTGCTGATGGCGGCCGGGTTCACCACTGGGGCGCGCGCCGATGGCGAGACCATCGCCGTCTTCACCAAGAACCAGACCAACCCGTTCTTCCAGACGGTGCGGGTCGGCGCCGACAACATGGCGAAGACGCTGAACGCGAAGACGCTGCAATACATCCCGACCAAGCCGGACTCGATCCCCGAGCAGCTCAGCCAGATCGAGGACGTCGTGGTGAAGAAGCCCAGCGCAATCGTCTTCACGCCTGTCGATTACAAGGCGATGGTGCCGGGCGTCGAGAAGATCAACGAAGCCAAGATCCCCGTCGTGAACATCACCGACCGCTCCGCGGGCGGCAAGTTCCTGTCCTTCGTCGGCGCCGACGATTACAGCCTTGGCCTCGAGACCGCGCGCTTCCTGCTCAAGACGCTCGGCGGCAAGGGCAACATCGTCATCATTGAGGGCGTCAAGGGCTCGCTGACCAATGTCGACCGCGTGCGCGGCTTCAATGATGCGCTGAAGGAGGTTCCGGGGGCCAAGCTGCTGGCCTCGCAGCCCGGCAATTACCAGCGGCTCCAGGCGCTCCAGGTGATGGAAAACCTGATGCAGTCGAATTCGCAGATCGACGGCGTGCTCGCCGCCAACGACGCCATGGCAGTCGGTGCGATCGAAGCGCTCGACGGCGCCAACCGAAAGGCGCAGGTGATCGGCATCAACGGCACCAAGGAGGCGATCGACGCGATCAAATCCGGCAAGCTGCTCGCAAGCGGCGACTACAATGGATTCGCACAAGGCTGCCTCGGCACCATGATGGCGATCCGCTCCTTGCGCAACCAGCCAGTCATCAGCGAGATCGTGCTGAAGCCGACCGTCATCACCAAGGACAATTACGGGCCGTTCGACGTGCCGCTGGAGCAGCGGACCTGCCCGACCTTCGAGGACGCCGGCAAGCTCAGCGCGAAGTAGTTCAGCCGATCGCGCCAAGTCCGGACGGCCGCAGCTAGCGGCCGTCCCAAGAACCGAAGCAAGAAACGGAGACAACGATGCTGTTCGCCATTCACGCTCTGGACCGCACCGGCGCGCTGCCGACGCGGCTTGCCAATTACGACGCCCACAAGGCCTTTCTGAGCGATACCTCGCGCTTCGGCGTCAAGATCGTGATGTCGGGGCCGCTTGTCTCCGACGACGGCGCGACCATGATCGGCAGCCTGTTCCTGATCGAGGCACCCGGCCGCGCCGAGGTCGAAGCTTTCAACCGCGCTGATCCCTTTGCCGCAGCCGGCATCTGGGAAAAGGTCACGATCACGGGCTTCCTGCGCCGGCAGGGTTGAGTCCTACGGCGGCTCTTCGAGATGACAGGCCACCCACTGCTCGGCTCCGGTGGAGCGCAACGTCGGCTCCTCGGTCCGGCAGCGGTCGAAAACGAAGGGGCAACGGGTGTGGAAGCGGCAGCCGCGCGGCGGATTGATCGGGCTCGGCACGTCGCCCCTAAGGATGATGGGATTGCGTTGGGCACCGGGCTCGGGCAGCGGCACCGCCGAAAGCAGCGCCTTGGTATAGGGGTGCCTTGGCGCGGCAAAGATCTCGCGGCGCGGGGCGACCTCCACGATCTTGCCGAGATACATCACCGCGACGCGATGAGTCATGTGCTCGACGATCGCGAGGTCGTGGCTGATGAACAAGAGCGCCAGGCCGAACTCGCGCTGGAGATCCTGCAACAGATTGACGATCTGCGCCTTGACCGAGACGTCGAGCGCTGAGACCGCCTCGTCGCACACGATCAGCTCGGGCTCGGCCGCAAGCGCACGCGCGATGCCAATGCGCTGGCGCTGGCCGCCGGAGAATTCGTGCGGCCTGCGGTTCAGCGCCTCGCGCGGCAGCCGCACGGTGTCCATGAGCGCGGTGACGCGGACCTCGAGGTCTTCGGCGGATTTGGCGAGACCGAAATTGCGGATCGGCTCGGCGAGAATATCGCGTACGCGCATGCGCGGATTGAGGCTCGAGAACGGATCCTGGAACACCACCTGCACGCGGCGGCGCATCTGGCGCATCGTGCTCGGATGTGCGTCGTCGATGCGCTGGCCATCGAGAATGACCTGGCCCGAGGTAATCTCGAACAGCCGCAGGATGGCGCGGCCGACCGTCGACTTGCCGCAGCCGGATTCGCCGACCAGCGACAGCGTCTCGCCGCGCGCGATCTCGAAGGAGACGCCGTCCACCGCATAGACGAATTCGGACTTGCGGCCGAACAGGCCGGTCTTCACCGGAAAATGCTTCTTGAGGTCGTTGACCTGGAGCAGCGGAGGGCTCATGCCGCGACGGCTCCCTTGGCGGCGTAATGACAGGCGGCGACGTGGCGCGGGCCCTTCTCCTCAAGCCCCGGCGCATATTGCCGGCAGAGATCGGTCGCAAGCGTACAGCGGCCGGCAAAGACACAGCCGATAATGGGCTTGCGCAAGTCAGGCACCTGGCCCGGGATCTCGGCGAGCCGCGTTGCAGACCCGGCGAGCGAGGAGCCTAGCTTCGGCACGGCGCCGAGCAGGCCTTGCGTATAGGGATGCCGCGGCGAGCGGAACAGCTCCGCGACCGGCGCCTCCTCGACCTTGCGGCCGGCATACATCACCATGACGCGTTCGGCGATCTCGGCGACGACGCCGAGATCGTGGGTGATCAGGATGATGGCGGCGCCCACCCGGCGCTTGAGGTCCAGCATCAGCTTGAGGATCTGTGCCTGGATCGTCACGTCGAGCGCGGTGGTCGGCTCGTCCGCAATCAGGAGCTTCGGATTGCAGGCGAGCGCGATGGCGATCATGACGCGCTGGCGCATGCCGCCCGACAGCTGGTGCGGGTATTCGCGCACGCGGCGCTTCGGTTCGGGAATGCCGACCAGCGTCAGCATCTCGATCGCGTGCGTCTCGGCGGCCTGCTTGTCGAGGCCCTGATGGATCATCAAGGTCTCGCGGATCTGGCGGCCGACGGTGAGGACCGGGTTCAGGCTCGTCATCGGTTCCTGAAAGATCATCGAGATGTCGTTGCCGCGGATCGCGCGCATCTCGCGATCGGACAGCTTGAGCAGATCCCTGCCGGCAAAACGGATGCTGCCTGCGATCCTGCCCGGCGGCTCCGGGATCAGCCGCATCAAGGACATCGACGTCACCGACTTGCCGCAGCCGGACTCGCCGACGATGGCGAGCGTCTCGCCCTCGTTGACATGGAAGGATACTCCGTCGACCGCACGGTTGATGCCGCCAGGGGTGCGGAAATGGGTCTGGAGGTTCTCGACTTCGAGCAGCGCCATCGCGATCAGCCTCGATCCATCAGAGGCAACATCACAGACTCTTGGCCATGCGCGGATCGAGCGCATCGCGAAGACCGTCGCCGAGCAAATTCACGGCGAGAACTGTGACGGACAGGAACGCCGCCGGGAAGAACACGATGTAGGGCTTCACCTGCCACAGCGCGCGGCCCTCGGCCATGATGTTGCCCCAGGACGGAATGGTGGGCGGCGTGCCGGCGCCGATGAAGGACAGGATCGCCTCGGTGATCATGGCGCTGGCGCAGATATAGGTCGCCTGCACCAGCATCGGCGCAACCGTGTTGGGCAGAATGTGACGCAGGATGATCATGGGCGTGCGCGTGCCGCAGGCGACCGCCGCGTCCACATAGGGCTGCTCGCGCAGCGACAGCACGACGCTGCGAACGAGGCGCGAAACGCGCGGGATTTCGGCGATGGTGATGGCCAGGATGACGTTGCCGACGCTGCCGCGCGTCAGCGCCATCAGCGCGATCGCGAGCAGGATCGGCGGAATGGACATCAAGCCATCCATGAACCGCATCAGGATGCCGTCGGCCCAGCGGATGAAGCCGGAGACCATGCCGATGGCGAGGCCAACGGCCGACGCGAAGATCGCGACCGACAGGCCGACCGTCAGCGAGACCCGCGCGCCGAACAGCACGCGTGAATAGATGTCGCGGCCGAGCACGTCTGTGCCGAACCAGAAATCGGCCGACGGCGCGCGGGTGCGCTTCGCAGGCGCCAGCGCGGTCGGGTCGACTGTTCCCACATAAGGCGCGAAGATCGCGATCAGAACCAGCGTCAGCAACAGCGCGCCGCCGATCGCAACGGTGGGATGGCCGCGCAGGAGACCGATGAGGCCGCGCCGGATCTTGACCGGCCGGAGGATCTCCGGCAATTGCCGCGCGAGGACGAGGCCGGTGGGAAACGATTGCTGGTTGAGGGTCGTATCGGTCAATAGCGGATCCTCGGGTCAACGAGCGTATAGACGACGTCGATCATCAGATTGACGAGGACGTAGACGAAGCTGAACAGCAGCACGATGCCCTGGATCACCGGATAGTCTCGGCGCAGGATCGCATCGATCGTCAGGCGCCCGAGGCCGGGGATCGCGAACACGCTCTCGGTCACGACAGCGCCGCCGATCAGGAGCGCGATGCCGATCCCGATGACGGTCACGATCGGCACCGCCGCGTTCTTCAGCGCGTGAATGAACAGGATGCCGCCCTGCCCGAGGCCCTTGGCCTTGGCGGTGCGGATATAGTCCTGCTGCAGCACTTCGAGCATGGCTGCACGGGTGATGCGCGCAACCAGCGCGATATAGACGCAGCCGAGCGCGATCGCCGGCAGGATCAGGTTTTCCAGCCACGGCCAGAAGCCGGAGCTGAGCGGCGTATAGCCCTGCACCGGCAGCCATTCCAGCTCGAGTGCGAAGATGTAGGCGAGCATGTAGCCGACCACGAAGACGGGCAGCGAGAATCCGAACACGGCAAAGCCCATGATGACGCGGTCGATCAGGCTGCCGGCCTTCCATGCCGCCACGACGCCGAGCGGCACCGCCACCACGATCGTGAGCAGCAGGGTGACGATCATCAGCGACAGCGTCGGTCCAAGACGTTGCCCGATCATCGCCGAGACCGGCAGGTTGGTGAAGATCGAGGTGCCGAGGTCGCCGTGCAGGATGCGCCAGACCCAGCCTCCGAACTGGACCAGGAACGGACGGTCGAGGCCGAGACTCTGCCGGATGCGCTCCACATCCTCCGGGCTCGCCTGGTCGCCCGCGATCACCACGGCCGGGTCACCCGGCGCGATATAGAGCAGGCTGAACACGAACAGCGCGACGATCGCCATGACTGGCAAGGTCGCGACGATGCGACGGAGGATGTAGGAGAGCATCTGGCCTCAGCGTACGATCATGCAGACTTCGACACGCCCCAGAAGAACGGTAGCGGCCCCTTGGTGATGCCGGAGACGTTCTTGCGCCACGCGGTGTAGCTCAGGAAGAAGCCGGTCGGCGCGTAGACGACGTCATCGAGCGCCGCCTTGTTGAGGCGACCGATGGCGGCCTTCTCCTCGTCGACGTTCTTGGCCTCGAACCAGGACGTGACCTCCTTCTCGGTGCCGGGGCTGTTCGGCCAGCCGAACCAGGCCTTGTCGCCATTGGCGCGAACGGCGGTGTAGGGAGCCGGATTGATGCAGTCCGCGCCCGCGTGCCAGGTGTGGAACATGTTCCAGCCGCCCTGCCCCGGCGGCGTCTTCTGCGCGCGGCGGGAGCCCACCGTGCCCCAGTCGGTGGCGACGAAGTCGACGTTCATGCCGAGCTTCTTCAAGAGGTCCGCAGTGACGTCGCCCTGCGCCTTGGTAATCGGCTGGTCCTGAGCCACGAGGCACGTCACCGGCTGGCCGGAATAGCCGCTCTCGGCGAGCAGCTTCTTGGCCGCATCGAAATCGCGCTTGCCCTTCAGGATCTCGCCGCCGACTTCGCTGTAGAGCGGCGTGTCCGGCGTGAAGAAGCCGGGCAACGGCTTCCACAACGCGGTGTCGTCGCCGACGATCGCGCGCATATAGTCTTCCTGGCTAAGCGCCATCAGCACCGCGCGCCGCGCCCGCACGTCGTTGAACGGCGCGAACAGATGATTCATGCGGAACGAGCCGATATTGCCGAGGGGATCGCCGATATCGACGCTGATGTTTTTGTTCTTCTTCAGGACCGGCACGAGGTCCGCAATCGGGTTTTCCCACCAATCGACCTCGCCGTTCTGCAAGGCAGCGGCTGCCGTGGCCGGATCCGGCATCACGATCCATTCGATGCGATCAAGCTGCATCTGCTTGCCGCCCGCGAGCCAGGATGCCTTCTCCTGCCGCGGCACATAGTCGGCGAACTTCTCGAACACGGCTTTTGCGCCGGGCACCCACTCGCCCTTCGCGAACTTCATCGGCCCGGAGCCGACATAGTCGGTGATCTGCTTGAACGGATCGGTCTGCGCGATGCGCTCCGGCATGATGAAGCCGCACGGCGAGTTGTTCTTGGCCAGCGCGTAGAGCATCTTCGGGAAGGGCTGCTTGAGGACCCATTTGAAGGTGCGATCGTCGACGGCCGTGAGCTCCTGCTGCAGCGCCTTGATCATCAGCCCCATCGGATCGCGAGCCGACCAGCGCGTCAGGCTTGCAACGACGTCCTTGCTCAGCACCGGCTCGCCGTCATGGAACTTGAGTCCCGGCCGCAGTTTGAACGTCCAGGTCGTGCCGTCGTCGGTCACTTCCTCGGACTCGACCATCTGCCGCTGCGGCTGCAGCGAGGAATCAATGCCGTAAAGCGTGTCCCAGACCATCGCGGCGGCATTGCGCACGACATATTGCGTGCCCCAGATCGGATCGAAATTGGCAAGATTGGCCTGCGGCACGAAACGCAGGGTCCGCGCGGACGCGCCTTGTGCGATCGCCGGGGCCGAGAGGCCGGTCAATGCCAGACCGCTCGCGCCAGCCAGTCCCTTCAATACGGTCCTGCGATCCATGAAGTCCTCCCAGTAATGCCGTGATGCCAGCTGTTCATTGGCAAAGGGCAAGTGAAACCGAACCCATTTGCAAGCAAATGGTATGCCACTAAATGCGCCTTCGCCAGCGGGATCTCATCGCCATTCCGGCCGATAGGCACTCAGATAGCGGTCGCCAGCGTCGGCCCGGTCTCGATGTGCGGGATCGCCTCGACCAATTTGCGCGTGTAGTCAGTCTTCGGATTATCGAACAGCGCCCGGCTCTCGCCCTGCTCCACGATGCCGCCATTGCGCAGCACGATGGTGCGATCGCACAGCATGCGCACCACGTTGAGATCGTGGCTGACGAACAGCAGCGCGATGTCGTTCTCGCGCCTGAGGCGGTCGAGCAACTGCAGAACCACCGCCTGAACCGAGACGTCGAGCGCGGCGGTCGGCTCATCCAGCACCAACAGACGCGGCCGGCAGGCGATGGCGCGCGCGATGCCGACCCGGGCCTTCTGCCCTCCGGAGAGCTGATGCGGAAACCGCGGCAACAGATCGAGCGGCAGTCCCACGCGCTCCGCGCACTCTTCGACCCGCTTGCGCAGCGCCTCACCCCCGTGCATGCCGTCGAGCCGTATCAAGGGGTGGGCAATACAATCGAATGCCGTAAAGCGCGGATTCAGGCTCTCGTTCGGATCCTGAAAGACCATCTGGATGTGTTTGCGCAATGGCGAGCGGTGAAAATCGCGCGCCGCGACGTGGCCGATCGAATGCCCGTCGAACACGATGTCGCCTTCGCTCGGGTCGATCAGCCGGCAGATCATCCGCGAGGTCGTGCTCTTGCCGGATCCGGACTCGCCGACCAGGCCGACGCTCTCGCCGCCAGCAATTGTCATCGAAAAGTCGGCGACTGCCGCAGAGCCCTGGTCGAAACGCTTCGCGAGCTTCCGCACCTCCAGCAGCGGCGGTGTCCCGTGTGCGGGCTCCTGCCTCGGCTTGCTGACAACAGCAGAGTAACGCTCCCGCTCCTCCTCGGTCACGAGATCTTCGATCCGGGACGTCGCCGTCGGCGATGCCGCCACCAGGCGCCTCGTATAGGCGTGCTGCGGCGCGCCGAACAGAGTGCTGGGGCTCGCCTCCTCGACGATGCGGCCGCGCTCCATCACGGCGATGCGGCGGCAATAGCGCGCTGCGAGGCCGAGGTCATGCGTGATCAGGATCGTCGCCATGCCGCGCGCGGCGGCGATGTCTGCCAGGAGATCCATCACCACTTTCTGCGTGGTGACGTCGAGCCCGGTGGTCGGCTCGTCGGCGATCAGCAGCGCGGGATTGCAGGAGATCGCGATCGCGATCATGACGCGCTGGCACATGCCGCCGGAGAGCTCGTGCGGATAGGCGTTCATCCGGGCCTCGGGATCGCGGATCTGAACCGCGCGCAACAACTCCAGCGCCTCGGCGCGCGCGGCGTCTTTCGAGATCCGCTTATGGGTGAGGATCGCGTCCGCGATCTGCAGCCCGATCGCGCGGATCGGATTGAGCGCCGCCCGCGGGTTCTGGAAGATCATCGACATCGCGGCGCCCTGCAACTGTCGAAGATCATCGCCCCGGAGCTTCGTCACGTCTTGCCCGCGGAACAGGATCTTGCCGCCGGTGACGCGGCCGGCTGCATCGAGCAGCCGTGTCGTCGCAAAGCCGGTGACCGACTTGCCTGAGCCGCTCTCGCCGACAAGGCCGAGCATCTCGCCGGCCTTGACCGTGAGCGTCACGCCGCGCACGGCCTCGACCATGCCGCGCCGCGTCGAGAACGCGACATGGAGGTCGTCGATCCCTAGCAGTCCCTCGCTCATGTGCGCATCCGGGGATCGAGAATGTCCCGCATCCCGTCGCCGAGGAGATTGAAGCACAGCACCGCCAACATCAGCGCAAGGCCTGGAAAGGCCACCAGCCACCACCGCCCGGTCGAGATGAAGCGCGCGCCCTCCGCGACCATGATGCCCCATTCCGGCGTCGGCGGTTTGACGCCGAGGCCGATGAAGGACAATCCGGCCGCGTTCAGGATGGCCCAGCCGAGATTGAGCGAGATCTGTACCGCCATCGCCGGCAAGATGTTCGGCAGCAGGAAGCGCAGCACCACGGAGAAATGGCTCTCGCCGCAGGCGCGCGCCGCCTCGACCCAGCCGACATTGCGCCTGACGTTCACCTCGGCCCGTGCGAAGCGGATGTAAAAGGGAAGATTGATGATCGCGGTTGCGATCACGATGTTCTCGATCCGGTTGCCCAATGCCGCGACCATCGCCATCGCCAGCACGAACAGCGGAAAGGCCATCATCACGTCGACGAAACGGCCGACGGCGCGATCAAGCCGTCCGCCAGCATAGCCGCAGAACGCGCCGACAACGGCCCCGATCACGAAGGAGATGCCGACGGCCGAGACCGCGATGGCAAGGTCGAGCCGCGCGGCAATGATGAGACGGCTGAACACGTCGCGCCCGAGCTGGTCGGTGCCGGCAATGTGCGTCGCACTCGGCGGCAGCAGGGCCTCCGAGACGTTCGAGGCCACGGGATCGTAAGGCACGATCCACGGCCCGACGATCGCGAGCAGGACGAAGAGCGTCACCCCGGCCGCGGCCACCGCCGTGAGCGGATTGCCGCGCAGGATCCAGACCGAATGGCGGAGAGTTGCGCTGGTCATTCGATCGACACCCTGGGATCGGCGATGCCATAGCAGATATCGACCACGAGATTGACCAGCACGAACAGGCTGGCCATCAGCAGCACGAAGCCCTGCCACAGGCGCATAGTCGGAGGACAGCAGCGCATCGAGCGCGTAGGAGGCCACGCCCGGCCAGGAGAACACCTTCTCCACCAGGACGTTGGCGCCGAGCATGGTCGAGAACACGATGCCGGCGATGGTGATGACGGGCAGGATCGCATTGCGCAGCGCATAGGTCACGACCACCTTGTGCCAGGACAATCCGACCGAGCGCGCGGTGCGCACGAAATCACTGCCGAGCGACACCAGCATCGAGGCCCGCGTGATCCGCGCCAGCGGCGCAATGACGAAAAGGGCCATGCTCACCGCCGGCAAGATCAACTGCTTGCAGGCCGCCCACCAGCCCTCGACATCGCCGGCGAGCAGGAAATCGATCGAGAGAAAGCCGGTGCGCTGCGGCGGCAGCGAGGTGAAGACGTCGATCCGCCCGGTGGGATCAGGCGCAAGCCCGAGCAGATAGTAAAAGACGTAGATCAAGAGCAGGCCCGAGACGAAGGTCGGCACGCAGACACCGAGCGCGCAGAATAGCCGCACGCCGTGATCGATGATCGACCCAGGCCGCAAGGCAGCAACCACGCCGAGCGGGACCGCCGCGATCAGCGCGATCAGGAGCGCAGTGAAGGTGAGCTCCAGCGAGGCCGGCAATCTCTCGCGCAGATCCTTGAGCACCGGCTGTCCCGTCATCATGGAGCGGCCGAGATTGCCGTGGCCGATGTCGGAGAGATAGAGCACGAGCTGCTCCGGCACCGACTTGTTGAGCCCCATTTGCTTGCGGATCTGCTCGATCTCTTCCTTTCCGGCATTGGGCCCCGAGGCGAAGAACACCGCGGGGTCGCCGGGCAGGACGCGCATCAACAGAAAGGTGAAGACAAGCACACCGAACAGTGCCGGCAGCGACGACAAAAGCCGCCTGCCCGCCCGCACCATCGTTGCACCAAGACCGGTCATCACCATTCAGCGTCCCTGCCGGCCGCGGATGTCACTTGCGGCTGACATCGCGATAGTCCACCTGACGATGGAACTCATAGGTGTAGCCTTCGATCGACGACGCCATCACCGCGTCCTGGTTCGGCTGCCACAGCATGATCTGCGGCATCAGGTCGAAATGCATCGCGTTGAGCTTGCGGCCGGCTTCCTCATACTTGGCCTTATCCGGCTCGAAGCGCGCCTCCTGTGCGATCGCGGCAAGGTCGGGATTGTTGATCGAGCTGTAATTCCAGCGCTGATTGCCGGTGTAGAAGTTGCGGTAGAAATAGTCGGTCGACGGCAGCCAGGCGACGATACCCTCGGTGAAGAAGGGCAGCTTCTTCTCGTTGATCTGCGTCGACATCTGTGCATCCGGCAGCTTCTGAATGTCGACCTTGATGCCGATCTTGGCAAGCGACTCCTTGACGAGCGCCGCCATTGGCTCCGCGGTCGAGGACTGGCCGACATTGAAGCTGAACGTGGTCGAGAAGCCTTCCGGAAGTCCCGCAGCCTTCAGATATTCCCTGGCCTTGTCGAGATCCATCTTCACCGGCTGCTGGAACGGATAGATGCCGTTCAGCGGCTTGCCGTCCGGCCAGGTCACGCCGAACAGTGGCGCGCCGCGGCCGAACAGAGCTGCTTTGAACATGTCATCATAGGGCAGCGCATAAGCGATGGCACGGCGCACATTCACGTTGTCGAAGGGCGGAATCTGATTGTTCATCGAGACGTAGGTGATCGCATTGTACTGCGGCGTCGAGATCACCTTGAGCTTGCCCTTGGCCTCCAGCGATTGCACATCGCTGGCCTGCAGATCGACGACGAGATCGGCATCCCCGCGCTCGACCAGATTGGCGCGGGTCGCAGGTTCCGGCACCGACTGGACGATCACGCGCTTGAAGAACGCGGGCTTGTTGGCCGAGCCGCGATTCCAGCTCTCGTCCCGCTTGAGGATCACCTGCTCGCCCGGCTTGAAGGTCTCGACCACATAGGCGCCGCTGCCGGCCGTATGCTCCTTGAGCCATGCGGTGGCCCAGGGATCATCCGGCGTCGCATGCGCCTTGGCGAGCTTCGAGTTGATGATCATGGGATAGACGGTGGCCAGATTCGGCAGTGCGAGCTTGTCCGGCTTGGGCAGCGTCACCTCGATGGTGAGGGGATCGATCACCTTGAACTGATCGGCCGAGGTCAGGGAGCCCGTCAGCAGCTGTGCCTTGCCGAGGATCGGCGCGGTGACGCAGCGGTCAAGCGACCATTTCACGTCCTCGGCGGTGATGGGCGAGCCGTCCTGGAATTTTGCGTCCTTGCGCAGGCGGAAAGTGATCTTCAGCCCGTCAGGACTGACGTCATAGGATTCGGCGAGCTCACCCGTGATGGTGTCGAGATCGAACACCCATTTGCCGTTGAGCTGCTTGCGGCCGAAGGCGACCAGGCGGTCATAGGTGCTCATGCTCAGCGCGAAAGACTCGCGGGTCGAGCCGGGGATGTTGGGATCGAGCGTGTTGACGGCCGAGCCGGTGACGTAGCGCAACGTCTCCGCCCTGGTTTGCGCCTGCGATGGCGCGGTGGCGATCAGCAACAGTGCAGTGGTGGCGAAGACTGAGGTCGCAGACCTGAAAGACACAAAACGCATTCGTTTTCCCTTGAATTTTCGAAGAGGAAGGCCGGCAGACTGGTCAAGAAAGAAGCAAGTTGCGCGCCAATCTCATGGCCCGCGCGTGGGCATGCAACGTCGCGGCGGCGCATGGACGATCATCGCTGCTCCTTTATTGTTCGCGCTTGCCGCGTAACGATGGCCTGCGGCACGTCATAAGCGCCGAGCGAAGCCCAGTGCCGTTCAACATCGGCGCGGAACAGGCCGCGTGTCAGGCCGTTCACCAGCTTGGGTACCGCGGTCGTCATCGCGTTGATCGACGACCCTGATGGACCAAAACTCATGGTGGAGGCGATGGCGAAGAGATGAACGTCCGAGATCCACGGCGTCTTGCCCGGCACGCGCTCGGTGAAGGCATAGTCGTCGGCAAGATAGGGAAAGCGGCCGAGCCGTTCACTGCGTTCGCTCTCGGGGGGCTCGTAACGATCGGCCCAGTTGGCGATGTTGTCAGCGAATCTGGAGAGCTCGGTGCGGCCGGCAAAGTCCATGTCGATGCCGGTGCCGCAGATGACGAAATCGACGGTGATGGCGCCGCGCGGCGTCTGCAATTCGATGCCTTTGCCGGTCTCGCGCGCCGCCTCGACCGGCGCACCCTCGTGCAATGTGAAATTGGCGTGACGCGCGCAACGGTCGTAAGTCGGTTGCGGAAATCCTTCGCGCATCTCGAGGATTTTTCGCATGAAGCGCCAGCGCCAGGCATCGTCGAGATCGCTGAGATGACGCAGAAAGCCGCGAAAGGTCAGCCAGCGATAGGGCTGGATCACCTGGATCTGCGCACGGCGGCACAGCAGGTGCACCTCGGCGGCCCCTGCCTCCAGCGCGGTTGCCGCATTGTCGAAGGCGGAAGCGCCGGCACCGATCACGGCCACGCGCTTGCCGCGCAGGCTTTCGAAATCGATATCGTCGGCGACGGCCGCGACCGAAGTCGCCGGCAGATCGCGAAGCGGCTCCGGAATAGTCCAGCCGCCCATGCCCTCCTGCCCCGTCGCCAGCACAACCTTGCGCGCATAAAGCGTCTCGACCCCTTCGGCATGCTTCACGCGCGCGGCGAGCAGGCCATCGACAGCCGGCGCAATCTCCAGGAGCTCGCAAGCATTGCGCACCGGCAAGCCGATCGTACGCCGCAGCCAGAGCAGATACTCCGCCCAATGCTCGCGCTCGATCAGACCGAGCTGTTGCCAGCTCTCCTCGCCGAAACGGGCTTCGTGCCAGGATTGATAGGTCAGGCTCGGGATATCGAGGTCCGGACCGGTGTAGTCCTTCGGGCTGCGCAGCGTCGGCATGCGGGCATAGGTGAGCCACGGGCCCTCCTTCCCCTCCTCGGCCTTGTCGAGCAACAGGATGTTGCTGACGCGCGAGCGCATCAGGCCAAAGCCGATGGCGATGCCGGACTGGCCCCGCGCCGACGATGAGGACATCCAGCGCCGGCCTGCTATCTGGTCCCGTCTTCGGTTCGAGCCACGCGGCGCCGGGATGCGCGATCCGCGCCAGGTCGGCGCGAATATCGGCTTCGAGCTGGGTGAGCGCCTCACTCATGCCGCGAGCCAGCCTCCGTCGACCACCATCACGGTGCCGGTCGTGAACGACGAGGCATCGCTGGCGAGATGCAGCGCGGCTTGCGCGATCTCCTCGGCCTGGCCGAATCGCTTCATGGCGTGACGGTTGCGCGAGGCTTCACGCACTTCCTCGGAATTGGCGTGCCGGGCAAAGCTGCGGCGAAGCATCGGCGTGTCGATCGCGCCCGGCGCAATCGCGTTGACGCGAATGCCGTCCGTTGCGAAATCCACCGCCATGGTCCGCGTCAGGCTGATGATCGCACCCTTGGCCGCGATATAGGCGCTGTTGCCCTTGCCGCCGGCAATGGCGAGCTGCGAGGCCAGCGTGATGATCGAGCCGCTCTGTTGCCGCTGCATCTGCGGCACGGCGGCCCGCGCCCATAGCCAGGTGCCGCCGACATTGGTGCGAAACACCGCATCCCAGTCTTCCACGCTCGTCGTGAGCACCGTGCCGCCGCAGGAGAAGCCGGCCACCGTCATCAGGATGTCGAGCCCGCTGTGCCGCGCCACGACATCGCCGACAACCGTCTCGGCGAATGCGGCATCGCCGACGTCGCCAGCATGCACGGTTGCTTCGCCGACCAGTCGCCGGGTTTCCTCGAGCCCTGCGGCATCGCGATCGACCAGAGCGAGACGCGCGCCTTCCTCGGAAAACAGTTTTGCGCTGGCGCGGCCGATGCCCGAGCCCGCTCCGGTGATAATGGCCGTGCGCCCCTGCAGCCGCATGTCAGACCCCTTCCCTGTGCTGCATCCACCAGGCGCTCATCGCGGCGGCCGACTCCGCGCAGCCGAACCGCGCGCGCCAGCCGAACTCGTCGGCCATCCGCTTGACCGACATCGGCGCGCGATCCCCGCCGTGGAGCTTGATGAACGTCTTCTCTCCGGGAGACGCGAGCCGACACTCCAGCCCGGGATGCAGCGCCGCAAAGGCCTCGCCCCATTGCAGCGCCGACCAGGCCGCACCGCTGGAGATATTATAGAGCCGGTGCCGCGGCCGCTCGGCTTCGATCAGCACGGCGACGGCTTCGGCGGCGTCCGGGGCGTAGGTCCAATCCTTGATGCCTGGCGCGGGGAGAAGAGCCGGTTCGCCGCGCGTGAACGCGGCAAGAATCTGGAACTGGAGGCTTGGTGTATCACGCACCGCGCCGGCCCGCTCCCAGGGACCGAACACCGCGCTCAACCGGACGCTCAGGAAATCGCCGCCAAAGAGCTCGGCGTGGCGCGCTACGGAGCGTTCCGAAGTGAACTTGCTGATGGCGTAGAACGAGACGGGATCGCAGGGCGTTTCCTCGTCGAGGACCTCGAACCGCCCGCCCGATGCGCCATAGGCCGATGCCGAGCGAGAGATTGACGACCCGGCGAACGCCATGGCGGATCGCGGCTTGCAGGATCGGGATCTGCGCCATGACGTTGATCTCGAGAACACGCACGGGCGATGCCCGTTCGAGGTCATCGCCCGCAGTCACCGCGGCGCCCAGCACGATCGCGTCGCAGCCCTTTGCGACAAGGGCGTCGATGGCTTCTGCGTCGGTGATGTCGCCCTGCACGGGATTGAGCCGTGTGCCGTAGTCGGCAAGAGATCGCTGTGCGGATAACGGCAGCGGCGCACGATCATACAGCGTCACCTCGTGCCCGCGCGCGAGCAGCACTTCGGCCAGATTGAGGCCGACAAAGCCTGTGCCGCCGAAGATGACGATCTTCATCGCGCGCGATCCACCGTCACAGCAGCTTTGCTCCAAAATTCCGTTCCGGATCCATGTCGGCCACGAGCCGGCCGATCGGCTTTGCCGCCTCGCCGCCGCTGCGCGCCAGGAACTTTCCGCTGCCGGCGCTCGCCAGACACTTGTTGCCGTCGACGATCACGCGGCCGCGTGAGAGCACCGACACCGGCCAGCCCTTCAGCTTGCGGCCCGCGAACGGCGTGTAGCCGGCGAGGTCATGCATCATCTCGTCCGCAATGGTGACCTCGCGATTGGGATCCCAGATCGCGATATCGGCGTCGGCGCCGACCGCGATCGAGCCCTTGCGCGGATGCAGATTGTAAATCTTGGCCGGCGCGGTCGCGGTCAGCTCGACGAATTTTTCCAGGCCCAGCCGTCCCTTCGACACCATCGCATCGAACAGCAGCGGCAGCCGCAGCTCCAGTCCCGGCAGGCCGTTGGCGACCTGCTTGAAATTGGGATTGGGGCCGGCGCGCAGCTTGCCGGTCTCATCAAAGCGGTACGGCGCGTGATCGGAGGAGATGGTCTGGAGATCGCCGAGCGAGAGCGCCTGCCACAGCGCCTCCTGATCGGCATGCGTGCGCGGCGGCGGGCTACACATCCACTTTGCACCCTCGGCGCCGGGCTTGTCGAGATCGTTCGCGGTGAGGAACAGATACTGCGGACAGGTCTCGGCGAAGACCTTGAGCCCCTGCCCGCGCGAGTCGCGGATCACCTTGGCGCCCTCGGCGGTGGAGACATGGAAGATCATGATCGGCTGATCGATCAGCGCCGCCATGCCGATCAGCCTGGTGAAGGCTTCCGCTTCCGACACACGGGCATGGCTGACGGCATGGTATTTCGGCATCGTGTAGCCGCGCGAAAGCAGCCGCTTCACCATCCAGGCAATGATGCCGTGGTTTTCGGCATGCGCGCACAGCATCGCACCGGACTGGCGCGCGGCGAGGAGGATGTCGAGCAGCGGCTCGTCGTCGACCTTGAGCCGGTCATAGGTCATGAAGATCTTGATCGAGGCGTGGCCCTGCTTCACCAGCGCAGGAATGTGCTCCTCGACCGTTTCCCTGGTCGCATCCGCAATGATCATGTGGAAGGCATAGTCGATCACGGCGCCCTTCTTCGCCAGTGCGTGATAGTCCTCCACGACCTGCGGCAGCTTCATGCCGACATGCTGCGCGGCGAACGGGATCACTGTGGTCGTGCCGCCGAACGCCGCCGACACGGTGGCGCTCTCGAAGGTATCGGCGTTCATGATGCCGGCGGCCGACAGCTGCTCGATATGGGCGTGGCTGTCGACGCCGCCGGGTAGCACCAGCTTGCCGCGCGCGTCGATCTCGCGCTTGGCTGGGGGAAGTCCGCGGCCGATCGCCGCGATGGTCTCGCCTGAGATGGCGACGTCGGCCTCGAAGACGTCGGTCGTGGTGGCGACGCGGCCGCCTCGGATGATCAGGTCGTAAGCGGGTTCAGTCATGAGGCACTCCGTGATAGGCTCAAGGCACGTACTCGTAATTTCGCAGGAAGACCATCATGTCCCGGCCGCGCATTCTCGTCATCAACCCGAACTCCAACCCTGCGGTCACGCAAGGACTGGAGGATGCGTTGAAGCCGCTCGGTTTCGAGGGCGGGGCCGGAGCTGGTCTGCCGGTCGCTGGCCGAAGGTCCGTTCGGCATCGATAGCCAGGCCGATGTCGACAGCGTCGCGATGCCGCTGCGACGACTGGTCGAAAGCGACAACAGCTCGGCCGCCTTCGTCATCGCCTGCTACAGCGATCCCGGGCTTCAGGTCTGCCGCGAGGGCACTGACCGCCCCGTGTTCGGCATTGCCGAGTGCGGCGTGCTGACGGCGCTTTCGCGCGCCGAAACCTTCGGCGTGATTGCGATCGCGCAGCGCTCGATCCCGCGTCACATGCGCTATCTCAGGCAGATGGGCCTGACCGACCGTCTCGCCGGCGAGCGGCCGCTGAACATGAGCGTTGCGGAAACCGCCTCGGGCGAAGGCACGCTCGCCAGGATGATCGAGGTCGGCCGCGCGCTGCGCGACGAGGACGGTGCCCGCGCCATCGTGATGGGCTGCGCCGGCATGGCGCGCCATCGCCGTCCGCTCGAAGACGCGCTGCGCATTCCCGTGATCGACCCGACACAGGCGGCCGTCACCATAGCGCTGGGTACGGTGCGGTTCTCGGCTCACTAGGCGTCCTTCAGCTCTTTGGTTTCCTGGCGCGCGAGCCATTGCGCATGGCTCTCGCGGACAAGAGCAAACGTGTCCCGCTGCATGGTGTAGAGATTGCCGAACATGCGGCCGATCGGCCGGTAGGCGTCGAGATCGACATACATGTTGGCGGCGTCGATGAGACCCTCGCGGGCGTGAACCCGCAAGACCTCGCCGACCAGCAGCTCGCGATCCGGCGAGAAGTTCAGCACAACGTGGCGCCGGCATTCCAGCGCAAAGGGCGCCGCAGCGAGACGCGGCACATTCACCTCGACGGAGGGAAGTGTCGCAAGCCCCGTCGCGGCGACCTCGCTGTTGCCGGAGGGAAAGTCGACCGCGCAATCGTTCATCGCCACCGACAAGGCCTCATCCACCATGTGCACGACGAACTCGCCGTCGCGATGGATGTTGCGGGTCGTGTCCTTCGGCGAGTGGTCCGGCTTGTGCTGGAGCCCGAGCACGATCAGCGCGGGACTTTCCGAGAACACGTTGAAGAAGCTGAAGGGCGCAGCATTGACCGCGCCGTTCTCGTCCAGCGTCGTCACCAGCGCGATCGGCCGCGGCACGACCACACCGCAAAGCAGCTTGTAGCGATCGCGCGGATCCAGTTCACGCAGTGATATGCCCTTGTCCGCCATCGGCGTCACTTCTCCGGCGGCAGCACCGCGCCGGTCTGGCTGGTGATCAGCCCGTAATGCTCGATGCGGCGGTGGCGGGCGAAATCGAAGATCGTGGTCTTGCCGAAAATGGTGGCGTCGAGATCGCAGGCGTGAACCAGAACCTCATCGCCCTCGGTCCTGGCTTCCGCGACGATCTCGCCGTTGGGATCGACGATCAGGCTGCCGCCGAATAACGGGTGGCCGTCCTCGACGCCGGCCTTGGCCACTGCGACCACCCAGGTCGCGTTCTGATAGGCGCCGGCCTGCACCGAGAGGCGATTGTGGAACAGGCGCTTCTCGATGCCCTCCTCGCTCTTCTCCGCATTCACCGACGGCGTGTTGTAGCCGATCAGCACCATCTCGACGCCCTGCAGGCCCATGACGCGATAGGTCTCGGGCCAACGGCGATCGTTGCAGATCGCCATGCCGATGATGCCGCCCAGCTCACGCCAGACGTTGAAGCCGAGATCGCCCGGCTCGAAATAGCGCTTCTCCAGGTGCTGATGCGAGCGCTTGGTGTCGTATTCCACATGGCCGGGCAAATGGACCTTGCGGTATTTGCCAACGATCGTGCCGGATTTATCCGTGAGGATCGCGGTGTTGAAATGATGACCGTCCGGCGTCAGCTCCGCATAGCCAAAGTTCATCGCGATTCCGTGCTGCGCGGCGCGCTCGAACAGCGGCCTCGTCGCCGCATTCGGCATCTCGCGCTCGAACCAGATGTCGAACTCGGCCCGGTCCTCGACATACCAGCGCGGGAAGAACGTCGTCAGCGCCAATTCGGGATACACAATCAAGTCGGCGCCCTTGCTCTTGGCCTCGTCCATCAGCGCGATCATGCGCTTGACCACGGCCTCGCGGCTGTCGGCCTTCTGGATCGGGCCCATCTGGGCGGCAGCAACTTTGACGATACGCATCAGCGATTTCCTGGTGATCTCTCGGGGGAGGCAGCGGCTTTAGGGATGTTCCGGCGCACGCAGCATAACGCAGCCTCGCGCCGATTTTCCAGCCAAGCAGCTTTCATGCCGTCCGCCCCCATTCGGCGTCCTGCAAAAGCCGCCAGTTGATCTTGTTGCTGGCGGTGCGCGGCAGGGACTCGACGAAGACGACGGCACGCGGTGCCTTGTAGCTCGCCATCGCGCCCCGCGCCCAGCCGACGATGTCGTCCGCGGACGTCGTTGCGCGCGCGGCTTCATCCAGCACCACCAGCGCCTTGACCGTCTCGCCGCGGTAATCGTCCGGCGCCGAAACGATGCAGCACTCCCGGATGGCGCGGTTCTGGTACATCGCCGCCTCGACCTCGGCCGGCCACACCTTGAAGCCGCTGACATTGATCATCCGCTTCAGGCGGTCGACGGCGAAGAAATAGCCTTCAGCATCGCGATAGCCGAGATCGCCCGTGCGCAGGAACCGCTTGCCGTCGCGTTCGATGAAGGCTTCGGCATCCGCCTCCGGCCTGTTCCAATAACCCTGCAGCACCTGCGGCCCATGCACGACGATCTCGCCGACGACATTGTCGTCGAGCTCGATCAGGCTTTCGGGGTCGATGATCCTCGCGTCGGTCTCCTGCACAGCGATGCCGAGGCACTGCGGCTTCGGCGCCGCCATCGGATTGAGATGGGTCGGCGACATCGTCTCCGTCATGCCGTAGCCCTCGACGAAATCGAGGCCGAACCGCCCCTTCAGCCGTTCGGCGACCGCCGTCGGCATCGCCGCGCCGCCGCCGGTCAGCACCTTGAGCTTCGCAAAGCATCTGTCGCGGAAGCTGGCGCTTGCGAGCACGTCGACGATCATGGTCGGCGCCGCATTCCAGAACGTCACCCCATAGGTCTCGAACAGGTCCGGCAAGAGATCCTTGTCCCAGCGCGCCATCAGCAGCAGCGTGGCGCCGGTGACGATGGCGGCATTCATCGAACCCTGCATGCCCGCAACATGGAACAAAGGCATGAAGCCAGTCATCACGTCACCACCGTCCAGTCCGTACCAGCGCGCCTGCAGCACGGCGGTGAACAGCGCGCTGCGATGAGTGTGCATGCACGCCTTGGGCTTGCCTGTCGTGCCCGAGGTGTAAGGCAGGATCATGAGATCGTCCGGCCCGGCCTCCATCGCGCCCGGCTGCAGGCCTTGCGCGATCGCGAGCGACCAGGGATGCCAGCCCGGCGATGACGGCACCTCCGACGGCGCTTCGGTCACGCAGAGCGGCAGCGTATAGGGCGTGCCCGCTGGAACTTCGTCGCGATACTGCGCGACGATCGCATGTATGATGGCATCGCCCACCAGCGGCGCAAAGATCTCAGTCAACTCGCTGCCGATGATCGCGATTCTGGCACCGCTATCCGCGGCGAGATACGCGATCTCCGCGGTCTTGTTCATGGGATTGACCGGGACGATAACAGCGTCCGCCCGCATTACCGCATAATAGGAGATGATATATTGCGGCGAGTTCTGCAGCGCGATCATGACGCGGTCGCCGCGCTTGATGCCGCAAACTCTTTGCAGAAAGCCGGCCATCGCATCGACGCGGTCGCGCAACTCGGCGTAGCTCAGGCTCGCGCCGTAAAACACCGTCGCCGGATGCGAGGGACGATCATCCGCCGCGCGCGCCAGCGCGTCGTACAACGTTCCCGACGGCATCGCGAGATGCCAGGGCTCATCCGCCGGCCAGGCCGGCGAGCGACGAGGTGCTGCGTGGTCGGCGGTCACCCGTGCTCCTTGTCGGCGATGTCGAGGCCATGGTCGAGCGCATCGAGCAGCAGCGTAGCCTCGCGTTCGGAGATCACCAGCGGCGGCGCCAGGAACAGCGAGGTCTGCTCGCCGCTGGTCCCGATCACCGCGCCCGCCTCCAGCGCCCGCTCCGCGACGCGCGAGGCGATCGGCACCTCCGTGGTGTCGGCCTGCCATGTGCGCCAATCCGGGCCGTGCAGCTCCACCGTCCAGTGCAGCCCCTGCCCGGCCACGCGCTGCACGCTCGGATGCTTTTGCGCGATCGCGAGCAGGCGTCGGGCGAACAGCTTCTCCAGGTTTTGCACGTGCTCCAGAATCCTGTCGTCGGTGACGACCTTCAGGTAGGCGCTGACGGCAGCCATGCTGATCGGATGGCCGCGGAGCGTGCCGTAGTTCTGCCAGCTCGTGCCCTTGAGCCGCTCGACGATGTCCTTGGACACCACGACCGCAGCCACCGCCGCCGCGCCGCCGCCGAGCGACTTGCCGAGCGTCACGATGTCGGGGCGGCTCTGCGCGCCCTGGAATGCGAACCAGCGACCTGCGCGACCGGCACCGGTGACGACCTCGTCGGCGATCCAATACGAGCCGGCCTGCCGCACACAGCGCGCCACCTCGTCCTGATAGGCGCCGTCGTAGTAGATGCCGCCTTGCGTGTAGTCGATGATCGTTGCCGCCGTGTCCGAGAGCAGCCGCGTGGCATCGGCGAGATATTCGCTCGGCGGGGTGTTGTTGGCCGGCGCGCCATAGATCGCGCCATCCGGCGCCGGCAGGATCCGCACCGGGGCCATCGGCGCCGGCAGCTTCGAACCACCGGCGTGCACCGCAAGACCCCCGTGCCATTGCGGCTGCACCGTCATGCTGCGCGACAGGCCGGTGATGCCGTGATAGGCGCGCTCGCGCGTCGCCAGCGCCGAGCGCTGCGTCAACGCCTGGCAGAGCGACAGCGCCATGTCGTTGGCCTCGCTGCCGCTGATGCAGAAGCGCACCGCACCGACCCAGTCCTCCTCGCCCTTGAACGCCGTCGTCATGAGATCGTCGGCGGCCTGCTCGCGTCCGACCCAGGTCCAGCCTTCGTTGACGACCGGCGTATCCGCCGCACGGCGGATCGCCTCCACCATCGCGGGATGGCGATGGCCAAGGCCGCCGCCGGTGTTGCTGCCGTCGATCAGCTCGCGGCCGTCCGCAAGATGAAAGTAGACGCCCTCGCCGCCGACCACGGCCATCGGCGCGCTGTCGCCCGCATTCAGCCCGGTTCGCAACAATCTGCTCATCGCAATTCCTCACTTCGCGGCCGCAGCGCCGTAACCGCCGCCGCCGCACATCTCGATCGTGACGAGATCGCCTTGCTGCAACACCAGGTTCGACTTGCCGTCGATGGCGACGTTCGCGCCCTGCCTGACCAGCGAGATGCGGCAGGCCTTGCCGGGATAGCCGCCCTGCATGCCCCAAGGCGCAATCACCATGCGCTCGATGCAGGTGGTCAGGTGCATCGACGACGCCAGGATGCGGTAGGTGCGAACCGAACCGTCGCCGCCACGATGCGCGCCCGCGCCGCCGGAATTCCGTCGGATAGCCTGCTGCTCGAGCCGGATCGCGTAATTCGCCTCGATCACCTCGACCGGTGTGTTCGAGGTGTTGGACAGATGCACCCGGGTTGCCGAGATACCGGCCCGATCGTGCCGCGCACCTTCGCCGCCGCCATGAACCTCGTAGAGCATCTTCCACGAACCATTAGGCCGCGGCTCGGCGAAGAACAGCACGCCCGCGGTGGTCGCGCCGCCGGCCGAGAGGCGCTCGGGAATGGTGTCCTGCATCGCGCGAAAGATCGCATCGACGATGCGCATGGACGTCTCATGGTTGCCGGCGGCGACGGACGCGGTCCAGCCGGGCTCGAGGATCGAGCCCGGGCGCGTGATGATGGTCAGCGGCCGCAGCGCGCCGGCATTCTGCTGCATGTCGCGTCCGCTCATGATGCGCGCGGCATAGGCGACAGCCGAGCGCGCCATGAACGGCGTCGTGTTGCAGAAATTGGAGACGCGGTCGCAGCTTCCGGAGAGGTCGAAGGTCGCCTCGTCGCCGCGAATGGTGATCTTGACGTGGATACGCGCCGGTGCGTTGTTTGCGCTGCCGTCGTCGAGGTAATCCTCGCCCTCGTAGACGCCGTCCGGCAGCGCGCGGATCGCCTCGCGCATCTCGATTTCGGAGAGGTCGTGCAGGCGCGACTGCGTCGCCATGAAAACCGTCTTGCCGTGCTCGCGGCAGAGCTCGACGATGCGCTTCTCGCCGGCGTTGGTCGCCGCGATCTGCGCCAGAAGATCGCCCTCGCAGGATTCGGCGTCGCGAACGTTGGCCTTGAGCAGTTGCACGATCGGCGTATTGAGGCCGGCTGAGGTTGCGATCAGCACCGGCGGAATCCGCATCGCCTCCTGGAATGTGTCGACGGCCTTGGCGAAGTAGCTGCCGGGCCAGGTGCCGCCGATGTCGGGCCAGTGCGCGAGGCTGATCGCAAAGGCCACGATCTCGCCCTCGAAGAAGACGGGTCGCACCACCTTGACGTCGTTGAGATGATTGCCGCCGAGCGCCCCGACATTGTAGATCACGACGTCGCCGTCGTTCAGGCTCTCCCGCGGCACCACCTTCAGCAACTCGGGGATCGTATAGGCCATCGCGCCGAGATGGATCGGGATGTCGCGGCCCTGTCCGACCAGGCCGCCGCGGCCGTCGGTGATGGCGGACGACAGATCGCCGGCTTCGCGCAGCAGCGGCGAGCGCGCCGAGCGTGTCATCACGAGGCTCATCTCCTCGGCCGCGGCGGAGAGCCCGTGCCTGATGACCTCGACGACGAACGGATCGAGCTTCATGCCGTTCTCCGCGTCAGGAACAGATTGCCGGCGGTATCAGGCTTCGCTTGCCAGCCCGGCGGCACAACCACCGTCGACCACGCGTCTTCGATGATGGCCGGACCGTGGACGATGTCGGTCAGCGCGGCGCGGTCGATGATTGCGGTTGCAATGTCATGGAAGCCGTCGAACGCGCAGCTGCGCGTACCCGCAGACACCGCCCTCACTGCCGTCGTCGGCCGGCTCACGACGGTCGTCGACGGGCGACGCGCCTGCACCCGCACGGATTCGATGACGCAGGGCTCACCGGTCGCATAGCCGAACAGCTCGTGATGCCGCGTCAGGAAATCCTGCTTGAGCCTGGTGACATCGAGCGGCAGCGTGAACGGCACTGGAATGGCGTCATTCTGCGCGGCATAGCGCATCAAGGCCACCAGCTCGACCTGGATCTCCGCCTTCGCAACGCCATTGGCGAGAAGCGGCGCCGAGGCATCGGCAATCAAGGCCTCGATCCGCTCCGACACGCGGGCGAAATCGATGCCGTCGAGGGCTGCGCGAAGAGTCTGCTGCTGCAGGAAGCTGAAATCGGCGGTGAGGCAGCCCAGCGCCGAGAATGCGCTCGAGGCGCTCGGCACGACGACCTCCGCGATCCCGTAGAGATCGGCGAGGCCGGCGGCATGCATCGGGCCCCCGCCGCCGAAGGCGAGCAGCGTGCAGTCGCGTCCGTCGATGCCGCGCTCGACCGTGACGCGGCGCAGCGCGCGGGCCATGGTCGCGTTCGCGACCTTGATGATGCCGAGCGCCGTTTCGGTCAGGCTCAACCCGAGCGCGCGAGCAATCGGCTCGATGACACGCTTGGCGCTCTCGATGTCGATCCCGATGCGTTCACCAAGCTTGGTCTCGGGATTGAGATAGCCGAGCACGGCATTGGCGTCGGTGATGGTCGGCTCCGTTCCGCCGCGGCCATAGCAGGCCGGCCCCGGCTCGGAGCCGGCACTCTCCGGCCCGACCGTCAGGCCGCCGGGACCGTTACGGACGATCGATCCGCCGCCCGCGCCGATGGAATGCACCGCGAGCATGGGCTGCCGCAGCGGCTTGTCGCCGAGCATGCGGCCGTCGGTCATCTCGGCCAGGCCATCCACGATCAGGCAGACGTCGGTCGTGGTGCCACCCATGTCGAACGTCAGCATCCGCGAGGTGCCGAGCTGGCGCGCGATGCTGACGGAGGCCGAGACACCGGCGGCCGGCCCTGACATCGCCATCACCAGCGGCCGACGTTTCACCGCCGAGATCGGGACCATGGCGCCGGCGGAATGAAACACCTGCAGGCCGGGTCCGATCGGCAGCCGCTGCTCCAGCTCGCTGAGATATTCCACCGCGATCGGCATCGCGGCGGCGTTGAATACGGTTGCCGAGGTCCGCTCATATTCGCGTGCCTCGGGGTTGACCTCGTGCGAGAGCGAGACATGGGCGACGACGTCCTTGAGGCGCTCGCCGAGCATCTTCTCGTGTACTGGATTGGCATAAGCGTGAAGGAGAGCGACCGCGACGCTCTGAACGCCGGTCTCCTTCAGCCAGGCGACCAGACGCTCCATCTCCGCTTCATCCAGCGGCTTCAGCACCCGACCCTCGTGATCGAGGCGCTCGGCAAGCCCGAAGCAGCGTTCAGGCGGCACCAGCGGCGGCGATTTCGGGGGAATGTCGAGCCGGTAGAGGTCGCGGCGGCGATAGCGTGCGATCTCGAGCACGTCGGCAAAGCCATCGGTCGCGACCAGCGCCACCTTCGGCAGCCGGTTCTCGACGATCGCGTTGGTCACGCGCGTGGTGCCATGGACGAAGCGCCTGACCTCGCTCTTGCGCAAGCCGACCGCCTCGATCGCCTCCAGCATCGCTTGAACCGGCGCGCCGGGGCGCGACGGCACTTTTGCAATCCGGGCCTCCGCGGAACCGCGCCTGATGGCGATGATATCGGTGAAGGTGCCGCCGATATCGGTGCCGACTTCCCAGTGGTTTTCGAAAGCACTCATGTCTGGGGTCAGCTACGCGTGACGTCCGAACCGGACGCCGGGTCCTTCCCGTCCATCGCCACCTCGAATGCCGAACCGAGAGCGCTCATCATGCATCCCCTGTCATGCCATCGTCTGCGAGCGTGCGACAGAGCGGTGGTCTCCGATAGGGCCAGAGTTGTCGCAATTCGCTGGGCCAGCAAGCTGCCGGCGCAGCGCACCGCGCCACCGGATGCACGTTTTGGTGCAGCGGTGCCTGCCCAGACAGCACGCGAACGCGCGCCATTCCACTCCGGAAACGTGCAGTGCACCACGGATTTCTCTGAGCAAATCGCGATGCCTGTTGCACCGCAATCCAAGCAGGCAGAATCAGCCGTCTAATTTGCAGGCGATCAATCGGCAGCGCGGGATCTCCCGGTGCCTACGAGCTATGCACGGCAGTCGGCTCAGCCTCTCTTTATTGTACGATCAGTAAGAGGGCGTATTGGCCGGGTTGGATGGTGCGTTGCGAGAAGCGCCGCCGATGCAGGCTGCGATTCTCGCAAGCAGCGCAGCGGCATCCTCGACGCGCAGCCGGCCGTAGCCGAACACGAGGCCTTGCCGCGTCGGCCGTTCCAGGAAATTCTGCGACAGCGGTTGCACGTGGATACCGGCCTGCTTCAGGATCGCGGCCGCCTCGCGATCGCTCATCCGTGCCTGCATTGCATCCGTGAACAGCGCCACCAGGTGCAGGCCGGTGACGGCGGAGGACACGGTCAGGTCATCCGGCATATGCGCTGCGATCGCATCGATCAGCGCCTTTCGCCTGCTCGCATAGACCCGCCGCATCCCGCGCAGGTGGCGGAGCAGATGCCCCTCCCGCATGAATTCCGCCAAAGCGAGCTGTCCGATGCCGGAGGTGTGCACGTCGATGCGCGCGCGGCCCTTGACGAATCCTTCGATGAAATGCCTGTTGGCGACGAGATATCCGAGCCGCAGGTTCGGCATCATGATTTTCGAGAAGGTGCCGAAATAGATCACCCGGCCCTCGCGATCGAGCGAACGCAGCGAGGCGATCATGCTGTCCTGATGCCTGAACTCCGAATTGTAATCATCCTCGATCACCCAGACGTCGTTCTTGTTCGCCCAGTCGAGAAGCTCGAGCCGCCGCTCCAGTCCCATGCTGACCCCGAGCGGATATTGATGCGACGGCGTGACAACGATCAGCCGCGCGCGCGACGCGCGCCGGATTCCCTCCGAGACGACCAGCCCCTTGTTGTCGACCGGAATCGGAACGAGCTTCGCGCCGGCCGCCGTCAGCGCCCACCGCGCCTCGACGAAGCCGGGCTCCTCGACCCAGACCTCGTCGCCGGGATCGAGGATCATTCGGCTGCAGAAATCCAATGCCCCCGACGTGCCGGAGGTGACGACGACCTCTTCCGGCGAGCAAACGAGACCGCGCACGGAGCCGAGAAAGTTCGCGATCTCGCTCCGCAACCGCGGATGGCCTTCGGGCGGAAGATCGAGGCACTCCTGCTCTCTTGGATTTTTCCAGGCTTGGCGCAGCAGGCGCGACCAGTCCTTGAACGGAAAGGTCGAGACGTCGGGCGCGCCGGGTGCAAACACGGAGGGCCAGTTGGTCTCGTAGTCCAGGTCGAGCAGCGAGCGCCAACGCTCCGACATGTGCGCAGGTTTGGCGGCAGGCGACGCGGGCTCCACATTCGGGGCCGTAACGGCGGCCACCATGACGCTGCCGCGCGGCGTCGATGCGAGATAGCCCTCGGCATAGAGCAGATCCCACGCGGTCAGCACCACCGTGCGTGAGCAACCCAATTCGCGCGCGATCTCGCGCGATCCCAGAAATTGCGTTCCGGAGGGAAAAGCGCCGCACAGAATGCCATCACGGATATGCTTCGCGATCTGCAGGTGCAGCGGCACCGCGGAAGTCCGGTCGATATGCATCCCGGCAAGAGAGACGCGCGTGCTCGGGTGACGGCTGTTGTCCATGTCTCGCCCGTCAGGCAACGCAAATACTATCCACCGCCATTCCGGGGCGCGCCACTTGGCGCGAGCCCGGAATCCATTTGTCGGCATCACGCGCTGCGCGATGGATTCTCAGGTGCGCAATTGCGAACCCTAGTTCGCGCTTTGCGCGCCCCGGAATGACGACTTCGTGGGGTGGGCTCGCGCGAACGCAGCCCACCCTACGATCGCTTGTTACGCGCTCGCCTGGGTAACGAACTTCGTGTTGAGGTAACCCTCGATCGCTTCGAGGCCGCCTTCGGAGCCGTAGCCGGAATCCTTGATGCCGCCGAACGGCACTTCGGGCAGCGCGAGGCCGTGATGGTTGATCGAGACCATGCCGCTCTCGATGTCGGCACCGATGGCCTGCATCGTCTTGGTCGATGTGGTGTAGGCATAAGCCGCCAGACCGTAAGGCAGACGGTTGGCTTCGGCCACCACCTCGTCATAGCTGCGGAAGGCGGTGATCGGCGCCAGCGGGCCGAACGGCTCCTCGTTCATGATACGGGCATCGCGCGGCACGTCGGTCAGCACGGTCGGCTCGAAGAAGAAGCCTTCATTGCCGATACGCTTGCCGCCGGCCTGCACCTTGGCGCCGCGCTGGACTGCATCGGAGACGAAGCCTTCCATGGCATCGACACGGCGCGGATTCGCCAGCGGTCCCATGCGGGTATCCTTGTCGAGGCCGTTGCCGACCTTGAGGCTCTTGGCCGCCGCCACGAACTTGTCCACGAAGGGCTCGTAGACGCTCTCATGAACCAGGAAGCGCGTCGGCGAGACGCAGACTTGGCCGGCGTTGCGGAACTTGTTGGCCGAGAGAATCTTGGCGGCGTTGTCGAGGTCGGCATCCGCGAACACGATCGCCGGCGCATGGCCGCCGAGCTCCATGGTGACGCGCTTCATGTGCAGGCCGGCGAGCGCGGCCAAATGCTTGCCGACGGCAGTCGAGCCGGTGAAGCTGATCTTGCGGATGATCGGATGCGGAATGAGATATTCCGACACGTCCGCCGGCACGCCAAACACGAGCTGGACCACGCCCGGAGGAATGCCCGCATCCGCATAGGCCCGCACCAGCTCCATGCAGCTCGCCGGTGTCTCTTCCGGGCCCTTGACGATGATCGAGCAGCCCGCGGCGAGCGCGGCCGAGATCTTGCGCACCGCCTGATTGATCGGGAAATTCCACGGCGTGAACGCCGCGACCGGGCCGACCGGCTCCTTGGTCACGAGCTGGGAGACATTGCCCATCCGCGGCGGCACGATGCGGCCATAGGCGCGGCGTGCTTCTTCCGCGAACCAGTCGATGAGGTCGCCGGCCAGCATGGTCTCGCCCTGCGCTTCCACCACCGGCTTGCCCTGCTCCATGGTCATCACGGGCGCGATCTCGGCGGCGCGGGAGCGGATGACGTCGGCGGCCTTGCGCATCAGCTTATAGCGGTCGAACGGCGACATCTTGCGCCAGACCTCAAAGCCGGCCTTGGCGGCGTCCAGCGCGCGGTCGAGGTCTGCGCGCGAGGCGTGCGGGGTCTTGCCGATCGGCTGGCTGGTGGCGGGATTGAGGATGTCCTCCGACTTGCCGGACGACCCATCGGTCCACTCGCCGGCGATGAACATCTGAATTTTCGGATACATCCTTGCTGCCTCCATGATTTGCGGTCGTCGTCTGGATCGGCTTCCGCCGTTCCAGGCCGGCGCAGAGCTACACCGAAAGCCGGCCGGCGAAAAGAGACCGTGATGCCGCTCAGCGCATCGCTGCTCTGCCAACCCACACCGCGTCCCGCAGTTGCGGCCTGCTTTAGCCTGCCAGCCAAGCCCGCAAGCGTCGCCAACCGATGACGATGCCAGTGATGGAGAACATCAGTCCGAGCGTACAGAGGCCGACAATGAGAGCATCACGCAGTCGCGCATGAGCCAGCAGAATCGGAAAATCAAGCGTGTGCAGCGCGCTGTAGAGCCAGCGATAAGCGCGCCGCGACGGATCCAGTCTTTGCAGCACGTTGCCATTGGCGGCATCGACGTCGAACCAGAGATCGCCGCAGGTCGAACGGTAGACAGGAGCCCCCGGAATACTGGATTGCGCCGGATAGTCGTTGTTGCCGGCGAGCACGAACGGTGCGGCGCAGCCGGCGGCCAGGCGCGCCGTCAGATTCCCGATCTCCTGCGCATCCAGGAATGCCGCCCGTCCGTCGCGCGACGCATCCCCTCTCCTGATCAATGTCTGACTGGCAAGGGCAACCCGATCGCGCCGGTAGACATTGCCGGCAACGGCGAACCATTCGACCTCGCGAGCCGAGGACGGAAGATCGAGCGGTGAAGCGTCCCGCCAATCCGGCGCGGCGTTCAACAGGCCGGCCTCTGTCGGGGTCAACTGCGCGCGCGAGAACAGCCGCCCGTGATCCATCGAGAGCCAGCCGCTCAAGATCCAGCACAGCACGAACACGGTCGCCACGAGGCCCATGAGATGATGCAGGACATGCCAGCCCCGGTAGGGAGACGAGATTCGGCCGCCTCGTATCCTCACCCGCACGATCCCGAGAACCGCACCAAGCAATGCTGCAATCAAGGCGAGCAGCGACAGCGTCCAGACCACCCGATCCCACAGCGCCCAGTTGCTCCGCAGAAACGTCGGATAGATCCAGTGCAGGACGCTGCCGACAAGATTCCACCCGCGCTCGCTACGCGTCGTATCAAGCACCACCTCGCCGGTCGGTGACGAGACATAGACCTCCGTTCCGGCGGCATCGCCGAGAGCCGCGCGGAACAAGGGGCGATGCCGATCGAAACCGTTCGGCACGCTCCATTGATCGTAGTCTGAACGAGCGACGATCGCAGCCCGCAGCGCGTCGAGCCCACGCTGACGAGCATAACCTTGCACGATGGTGAGCGCGACATCGGCGGACGTCACTGACCCATCCGCTCCGTCGGAGGCGCGGACCGCACGCGAACGGGACGGTCCCGACACGATGTAGACTGGTCCATCACCCCGCTGGATCAGCCGAACGCGCGTGGCATCGACGATCCCGCTCGCCGCAACGGCCTCCGTCACCGAGATCCTCGGCCCGCCGCGATCCACCGGCGCGAGTCCGGCAAATCGCTCCACTTCCGTCAATGACGGGAACGGAACGAAGTGCATCACGATTCCACTCGCGAACCACATCGCGAACAGCAGACAGAACGCGATCCCGAGCCAGCGATGCAGCAGGACGATCGCCCCCATCATGCGTTCAGCGCCCTACCATTTGAACGCCGCCGAGATCTCGTAGGTGCGCGGCGCGCCCAGGAGGATCTGGTCGGGGTAGAACGGATCGCCCCAGATCGCGTAGCGCTTGTCGGTGATGTTGCGGACACGGAAGGTCAGGCGGGCCTGATCGACCGCAGCGAACACCGTCCTGGGGAAGTCGATGAAGGCGTAAACGTCCGCGACTGTGTAGGCCTTCATCGTCACCACGTTGGCATCGGTGTTGTAGCGGTCTCCGACATGGCGGCCGGTGATGCCGAGCTCCACTGGCCAGGGCGTGAAGAACCGATACGACGCGCCGACATTGGCCACGATACGCGGCACGTTCGGCGGCGTGTTGCCGGAGAACGAGCCACCGGCGAAATTGTAGTCGGCATAGCGCGCATCGACATAGGCGATGTTGCCCCACAGCCGCAGCGGCTCGATCGGGCGCACGGAGGCGGCAAGCTCGACGCCCTTGGACTCCTGTCGTCCGGCGATATTCAGCTGCATGCCGCCGGCCGCGGCATAGACGTTCTTGCGCAGGATGTCGTAGGCCGAGAACGACCATTCCGCCCTGTTGTCCCAGAACAGGTGCTTGACCCCGGTCTCATAGGTACGCGCCGTCGTCAGGTCGAGCGGTTGGGTCGGCCCCAGCAGGAAGATGTTGTTGGCGGCGATGTCGGCACCGGTGGCGTACTGGCTGAAGAAGGTGAGGCCAGGAACGGCCTCCCAGGTGTAGCCGATGCGTCCCGTCACCGGCGCCCAGTCTTTCGTGAATGGAAAGCCTGCCTTCTCCAGACCGTTCTTGTCGGTCGAGTTGCGGTCGAGCCCGATGTGCTCGACACGCAGGCCGCCGATCAGCGCGAAGCTACGTGTCAGCTTCAGCCGGTCCTCGAACGACAGCGCCTCGTTGTCGATGCGCGCGGTCTGCTGCTGTGTCGTGAGCAGGCCGTAAAAGCCGCGGTTGGGATCGACGCGCGAAACGGAATCACCGGGAAAGTTTGCCGCGCCGGGCCTTACGAAATCGAGATAGCTCGACGAGAGCGTCGTGACCAGCCGGTTGTCGAAGCCCGCGATATCAGTGTCCCAGATCAAGTCGGTGATGTTGCCGACCAGACGCTGGCTGTGTGCCACATAGAAGCGCTCGCGATCGACGAGGTTCGTGGTGGAATTGAACGCCTCGATCTCGTTGTTGAACCATTTCCGCTCCGCACCGTAGCCATAGGCCTGGCTCTTCAGCGTCAAGTCAGGCGCGAGCTTCAGCTCGAAGCCGCCGCGCAGCCACACTTCCTGGGCGACGTTGCGGTTGTCGAGGACATTGTAATTGGTGTTGAAGGTGCGGTCGTCGATGGTGACGGCGCCGAGATTGGTTCCGTTGTAATTCGAGACATAGTTGCCGGAGACGATCCCCGTCGTCGCATGCGAGCCGCTGAAGGCGACCGGCACCAGCGGCGCGCCCCAATAGGCTTTCGAGCGATCCTCCCGGTATTCGAGCGCGCCCCAGATCTTGAGGCTATCGGAGATGCGGTAATTGAGCTGGCCGGATGTGCCGAACGTCTTGACGTTGGTGTCGTCGGCAAAGCCGTTGAGCGTGGAACGGCTGATGTCGAAGCGGTAGTCCAGCCCCTGCACGTTGGTGCTGCCGCCCGAGCCGTAATGCGCGCGGAACGAATTCAGCGAGTCCCACGATAAATCAGCTTCGTTGCGGATCGGTCCGGTGTGCGGCTGCTTGTTGACCAAGTTGATGGCGCCGCCCGCGGCGCCTTCGCCCGAGATCAGCGAGGCCGGGCCCTTCAAGAATTCCACGGCCTCCAGATTGGCGGTGTCGACGATCCGCGAGGTCATGTTCTGCGGACCGATCTTGATGCCGTTGTAGAGCGTGTTGATCTGGCTGTTGGTGAAGCCGCGCATGGAGAAGGCCGAAGGCTCGGCCGGGTTGTCGCCGGAGGTGACGCCGACCGCGCCCTGCGCCACCTCAGAGACGGTGCGATAGCCCTGCTCGCGCATGGTCTCGGCCGAGATCACCTCGACCGTCGCGGGCGTCTGACGCACCGTCAGGCCGAGCCGCGAGGCGCTTTCGGCCACCGCATTGCTGTTGAGCGGCGTCTGCACTGCGGCGGTCGGCACGACAGGCTTGGGCGCTGCGGATGCAGATTCCGGCCTGCGTACAGCCGCACGGCGTGCGCGCTGCGCCTCCCGGCCCACTGGCCTCGCCTGCTTGCGGGATTGAGCGGGCGACACCTCAACAGGCGGCAGCGGCTCGCGGGCCTGCTGTGCCAGCGCGGGAGCCAGGCCGGCGGCTGCAAACGACGTAAGGACCACGGAGGCAAGCAGGAAGCGGCGCGGTCGTGCGATACGGATGGAAGACACAGTACAAAACCTCGGTATGACGTCAGTGGCACGTCACAGCGAACGAGGTCTCATCCTGGGCTTGTCAGCCGTCCGATGAAGCCGAATGTCTGTACTCCCCGACCGACATCTTCGCGTGTGACCACGGCTGACGGCAGGTCTCCTGGCTCGCGGGTCATGACCGCTTCGTCGCCTTCCCGGGACCGAGGACCCAGTGGCTCGTGACGAAGGATTATCCGCTCACAGTTGCGGGGGCAGCCGCGGCATTGGGGACAACGCCCCGCACCGCATTCCCTTTTCATTCCCTCTCGGGAAAACCGTCGCGAGCATCTAGGATTACCTCCAAGACAGAGTCAATGTGCCAGTTGCGGCGTTGCGGCAACAGCCACCAACTTCCTTGGAGATGAGCATGGAAGGCGAGACCTTCCTCTGGTTGATACGGCATGCGGCCGTCAAGGGCGTGGCCGGGACGATCCATGCAGCCGATGCGCGGGCCGACCTCGGCGATCACGCGGCATTGGCGGCTCTGCGGCAGCGCTTGCCGCCGGATCGCGCCAGCTATGCCAGCCCGTCGCGACGCACGGTCGACACGGCGCGCGCACTGGGGCTCGAACCGGAGTTGGTCAGCGAATTCCGCGAGCAGGATTTCGGCGATTGGACCGGCCATCGGCATGACGAGCTCGCCGCGACCGGTGGCGATGCCTATGCGCAGTTCTGGCGCGATCCGGCGCGCGGACGACCGCCGAACGGCGAAAGCTTTGCGGATCAGGTCGCGCGCGTCCGGCTCGGTCTGTCGCGGATTGGCGCAGGCTCCGCAGCGCTGGTCGTACATTCCGGCACCATCCGCGCCGCGCTCTGCATCGCGCTGGACCTGACGCCGCAAGCCGCCTTGCGCCTCGTGATCGATCCGCTGTCGCTGACCCGGATCGACCGGCTCGCGGGCGGTTGGCGGGTCGTTTTCGTCAATCAGCGGATCAGCTAGGCCGATCCGGCACATTGGCCTGTGCGAACGTCGCCATGCCGTTGTGAAGCGCACAGGCCGAGCGGACCAGCGGCAGCGCGATGGCCGCGCCCGATCCCTCGCCGAGCCTGAGATCGAGGCTGATCAACGGCTGCACGTTGAGCGCGCGCAACACCAGCCGATGTCCCTGCTCCGCCGATTGATGCGAGGCTAGCTGGAACGGCTGGCAGGACGGATTGAGACGCGCCGCCGCCAGCGCCGCGACCGACACGATGAAGCCGTCGATCAACACGGGAATGCGGCGCTGCGCGGCCGCAATGATAGCGCCTGAGATCGCAGCGATCTCGAGGCCGCCGACGGCACACAGGATCTTTTCGGGCGAGGCTCCGGCGACGCCGTGGCGTGCGATCGCCGCATCGATCACCCGCGCCTTGTGCGCCCGGCCGGCCGCATCGACGCCGGTACCGCTGCCCGCGATCTCCTCGGCGCTCACGCCAAGCAGGCTCGCCGCGATCGCGGCGGATGTCGTGGTGTTGCCGATGCCCATCTCGCCGAAGATCAACAGATCGGGCTGACTGGCCTCGGCGCGCGCCACCGCGCGCTGGCCGGCTTCGAAGGCGAAGGCCAATTCCGCCGGCGTGAGCGCAGCTTCGACGCTGAAATCGCGCGTGCCGGAGCGCGGCTTGTCGGTGACGACGCCCGCCATCTCCCCTGGTGCCAGCGTGCCGGCGTCGACCACCTCCAGGCTCGAGCCAAGCTCGCGCGCCAGCACCGAGATCGCGGCGCCGCCACCCGCAAAGTTCGCCATCATCGCGATGGTCACTTCTTGCGGATAGGCTGACACACCCTGCGCGACGATGCCGTGGTCGCCGGCGAAGATGATGATCGGGACCCGCGAAGCGCGGGGCTGCTCCGTCGCCTGCAAACCTGCAAGCTCGATCGCGAGCTGCTCGAGCCGGCCGAGTGCGCCGGTCGGCTTCGTCAGTTGCGCTTGCCGCGCAATGGCCGCCTCGCGATGGACCGCGGAGACCTCCGGGCAGTTCTGGTAAACCCATTCGGGAAGCATGCTGCCTCACTCAACGCCGGCGCTTGAGAATGTAGCTGTCCATGATCCAGCCATGCCGTTCGCGCGCCTCTTGCCGCAACGCGACGATGCGCGGGCCGATCTCGGCCAGCGCGCCGGACATGATGATCTGGTCGGGCATGCCGAGATAGGCACCCCACCAGATCTGCAAGCCCTCTGGATCCAGCGACTGGAACGCGGTGCCGCCGTCGAGCATCACCACCACGGTATCGACACCTTGCGGCCAGCCGCCGTCGCGCAAGCGCCGCCCCGTCGTGACCAGGAACGGCTCGCCGATGTCGTTGAGCGGCAGTGCATGCGCCGCGCACAGCGCCTGGATCGAGGTGATGCCGGGCACGACTTCGATCGTCGGCAAGGGATCGAGCCGCCGCGCAATGCGCAGCGAGGAGTCATAGAGCGACGGATCGCCCCAGATCAGCAGCGCAACCTTGCCATCGCCTTCGAGGTGCCTCGCGATCGTCTGGGACCAGGCCGCGGCCACCGCATCGTGCCAATCGTCCACGCCCTTGCGGTAGTCCGCCTCGGCTGCATCGCGCACGGGAAGGTCGAATTCGGCAATGCGCGTCGTTTTGTTGGTGAGCACGCCGGCGCAGATCGTGCGCCTGAGATCAGCGAGATCAGACTTCGCAGTCCCCTTGCGCGGGATCAGGACGAGATCGGCCGCGTTGATGGCTTGGATCGCGGCGCGCGTGAGCTGCTCGGGATCGCCGCAACCGATGCCTATCAGGGAGAGCGTGAGCATCGCGAGCGCGACGGGCGGCCATCACGGCCGCCCTTTCGCTTGTCTCTCAGGCCGCGTTGTGCAGGCGCGGGGTGACGAGGCCGGGCGCGGTGACGCCACGCAGCGACTTCGCCAGCGCCAGCACGGCGAGATCCGCGAGCGGCTCGATCACGATCACCAGCGCATAGGACCCGGCAAACGCCGCGATGTTGGCGAGGTTGGTCGCACCGAAGCCGGAGCCGTAGAGCGCCCAGAACGCCACCCAGGCGACGATGCCGGACTGATAGGCGGTCGAGAGCGCCAGCGCCTGGCGGTATTGCAGATCGACGTAGGCCGTATTGCGCGGAATGATCCGGCTCGCCAGCGCCTTAATCGCGAACAGCGGCACCAGCAGCGTGGTGACGTTCATGCCATATTGCGGCAGGTCGGTCGGCACGAACAACACACCCTGGAGCAAGAGGCCGAACGCGAGGCCGAAGGCCGCCGGCGCAGCACCAAACAGCAGGAACAGGGTCGAGCCGAGGATGAAGTGCACCTCGGAGACGCCGACCGGGAAATGCGGCAGGACCTGGAAGAAGGTGAAGACGAGGCCCGTGGTGGCGAGCGTGCGCGCCGCGAACGAGCGGGCGCCCTGCTCGCGCACGGTTTCGGCCGCAAGCTTCAACGCAACACCGCCTGCGGCGATGCCGGTTGCGTAACTCAACACGAGCTTGGCGCCCGTCACGACCTCGGGTTCGATATGCATGGCTCAATTCCTTCCTGCCGTCACACCCGACGGCCTTGGCCTCAAAACGTGCAGGGCCGGTCTCCTGGCTCGCGGTTCACAGGGGTTCTCCGGCCTTCCCGGACCTTGCGGCCCAGTGGCTGATCGGAGCCCCTCACCGCTTACAGTCGCGGGGGCGGCTGGGGTTTTGGACGCCGCAACTGGGTCCGCCCACCCCCATTCCCGATTATGCTCAGGCGCTTTGCGCCGCGTCGAGCACCATGCCTCTCTTGTGTGCCCCTTTCGCCGAGCCGGCGTCAAGGGGCGAACCGCTGCCGGAGCCGTCATGACGGATAATCCCCCGCCAGCGCGCCGAACAGAATCACGGCCGCGGTGGAAGCGGCCCCGCCGCGCGCAAGCTGCTCGGCGAGCTCGGCAATGGTGGTGCGGACCAGCCGTTCGTCAGACCGCCCGAGGGATTCGGCGAACAGCGCCGGGGTGGTTGGGGCAAGCCCATGTTCGATCAATTTTGCGGCAAGCGCCGGAAAGGTGCGCCGGCCCATATAGACCACGGTCGTGGCCTCGGGATCAGCCAGCGCTGCCCAATTCAGGTTCGGCGGCAGCTCGCCAGTCACATCAGCACCGGTGATGAACTGCACCCGGCGAGAGGTATGCCGACGGGTCAGGGGGATGCCGGCCTGGGCGGCGGCGACACAGGCGGACGTGACACCGGGAACGATCTCGTAGCCGATGCCGGCTTCGCGCAACGTTTCCAGCTCCTCCTCGAGCCGGCCGAAAACGCCGGCATCGCCGGACTTGAGCCGCACCACGCGCGCGCCGGTTGCGGCATAATCGACCAAGAGACGGTTGACGTGGTGCTGCTTGGTCGAGGGACGCCCGGCCCGCTTTCCCACCGCGACGAGATTGGCGCCGGGCCGGGCGAGATCGAGGATCGCACCGGAGGCAAGATCGTCATAGAGCACGACATCGGCCTCGCGCAGCCGCGCGGCGCCCTTCACCGTCAGGAGCTCGGGATCGCCGGGGCCGGCGGAGACGAAAGAGACAAAACCGCTCACCGGTCCTCCGCGATTAGATGGAAGAACGTGCCCGTGGCATGGCCTCGGCGCGAGCCGGTCTCGGCAATGACCGTGCCGGTTGCGTCGTGCACGACCGCCAGCGGCGTATCAGGCTGGGCAACGATGGTCGAATAGTGGAACTCGTGGCCGCGCAGGCGCGCGCCGACCTCATGCCCCGGCATCGGTGCAGCCAGTTCGGCAAGACGATAGCCGAGATGCATGCGGCGCTTGGCAAAGCTGGTCTCCAGGCCGAGCAGCCCCGCCATCTCATGACGGACGCCGTCGGCGTCGGTCAAAACGGCGCCCAGCACCATATAACCCCCGCATTCGCCATGCACGGGCCGTGTCTCCGCGAAGCCGCGAAGGCCGCTGCGAAAGCGTGCATTGGCCGCGATCCTGCCGGCATGAAGCTCGGGATAGCCGCCGGGCAGCCAGCACACGTCGGCGCTCGCATCGGGCGCTTCATCGGCCAGCGGCGAGAACGGCACGATCTCGGCGCCCGCCGCGCGCCAGGCCTCCAGCATATGTGGATAGACGAAGGAGAAAGCGGCGTCACGGGCCAGTGCAATGCGTTGGCCGGGCGGCGTCACATTCAGACCGCTCGTCGTCACTTGTGGTGACCAGCTGGCTGCCGATCGCAGCACCGCATTGAGATCGACATGCTCGGCGACAAAACGCGCGGCCTCGTCGATCAGCTTGCCGATCTCGGCCTGCTCCTCGGCCTGCACGAGGCCAAGATGCCGCTTCGGCAGGCTGATCTCGGCATGGCGCGGCAGCGCGCCGAACACGTCAATGCCGGAATCCTTCAGCGCGCGCCGCACGAGATCTTCGTGCCGCGGGCTGGCGACGCGGTTGAGCACGACGCCCGCAAGGCGCACGCCGGCGCGGTAATCACGAAGGCCTGCGGCGATCGCCGCCGCAGTTTGCGCCTGGCCCGACGGATCGATCACCAGAACCACCGGCCAGCCCAGCATCTCCGCAATGTCGGCGGTGGCACCGGTGCCGGAGACGCCACGTGCAGCAACACCGTCGAACAGGCCCATCGAGCCCTCGACGAGCACGATATCGGCGTCCGCACCGCGGCTGACGAGATGCGCGATTGCTCCGCGGTCCATCGCCCAGCTGTCGACGTTGACGGAGGCGCGCCCCGTGGCGGCGGCGTGGAACGCCGGATCGATGTAGTCGGGTCCGCTCTTGAAGCACTGCACGTTGAGGCCGCGATTGCGCCAGGAGCGGGCGAGCGCCAGCGTCAGCGTGGTCTTGCCGACGCCGGAAGCAGGTGCGGAGATGACGAGGCCGGCCGCCATCACGATGCCTCCGGAAAGCGCGGCTCGGCGCCGACCGGCCGGTAACGGCGATCATAGTCGGCGGCATAGAGGCGGCTCTCGTCAAAATCGGCCGCGCCAAGCGTCTTGCCGACCAGGATCAGCGCGGTCCGCTCCATCTCGCTGCCCACAGCAGCATCGAGCGTGCCGAGCGTCGCGCGCACGATACGCTGCTCCGGCCAGCTCGCGCGCCAGACGATCGCGACCGGACAGTCCGCACCGTAATGGGGCGTGAGCTCGGCGACGACTTGGCCGAGCAGATGGATCGAGAGATGGATTGCGAGCACCGCGCCGGTCGCGGCGAAGGCGGCGAGCGTCTCGCCCTCGGGCATCGCGCTGGCGCGGCCCGGCGTGCGCGTCAGCACGACCGTCTGAGCAAGGCCGGGCAGCGTCAGCTCGGTTTCCAACACTGCCGCAGCGGCAGAGAAGGACGGCACTCCAGGCGTCACCGTGAAAGGGATACCGAGCGCGCGCAGACGGCGGAGCTGCTCGCCCATCGCCGACCAGATCGAAAGGTCGCCGGAATGCAGCCGCGCGACGTCCTTGCCCTCGACATGCGCCGCAGCGATCTCCGCGATGATCTCGTCGAGCGACAACGGCGCGGTGTTGACGATGCGCGCGCCGGGCGGGCAATGCGCCAGCACGCCCGTTGGCACCAGCGAGCCGGCATAGAGGCAGACCGGACAAGCGGCGATCAGGTCGCGGCCACGCAGCGTCAGCAAATCGGGAGCGCCCGGCCCGGCGCCGATGAAATGCACCGTCATGCGCCGTCTCCCTCCGCAATCGCCGCGGTCGCAGTGCGATCCTGCGAAACCACACGTGTTGCAAGCAATCGCGCGCGCGGGCCGGCAGCGGCAAGCGCCGCTGCTTCGGCCACCGATCCCGTGCCGAACTTTTCTGTGACGAGATTCGACTTCGTGAGCGTGTCGATACCTGCCAGCATATCGGCCGGAACAGCCCTGATGGGCACACCACACTCTCGTGCGAGTTGCTTCAGCGCGTCGGTGTCGGCTTTGTCGCTGACAGTTGCCACCGCCGCAAGCCCTTCGGTACCGCCGGCCGCCAAAAGCGCTTCGCGCAGCGAAGCCAGCGTCACATCCTGTCTGAATCCGAGCCCGGCGACCTTCATCGGACCACACTCCATTGCACCACGGCCCGTGCGGTCTCCCAGGACCGGTAACGGCCGAGCGGAGCGGCATGTGCGATCTCGACCCGCATCAGCTCGCCGCCGTGGCGCTGGTGCAACTCGCCGAGCAGCGCTTCCGTTTCCAGCGTGACTGAATGTGCAACGAGACGCGCTCCAGGTGCGAGGCGCGACCAGATCGCATCAAACAACGCGTTGTCGAGACCACCGCCAATGAAGACGGCATCCGGCAGTTCTAACCCGGCAAGAGCTTCAGGTGCCCTCCCCGTGGCGGCTGTGACCCGATGCGCCAGACCGAACGCGGCGGCATTCTTGCGAACGTTCGCGGCGCGATCCTCGCGCGCTTCGAATGCAATCGCCTTCCCGCCGCACAGCGCCCACTCCACCGAGATCGAACCCGAGCCCGCGCCGACGTCCCACAGCCGTTCGCCGGGCCGCGGTGCCAGCGCCGACAAGGCGAGCGCGCGCACCGGCCGCTTGGTGATCTGGCCGTCGTGGACGAAGAGATCGTCTGAAAGACCCGAACTGCGGGGAATGCCCTGTGTTCCCCTCGCCAACACCGCCACCGCGACGAGATCAGCGGCGACCTTTTCGGCAAACAGGTCGACGCGATGCTGGTCAGTGTATTCCCGTGGCCCGCCAAGCGCCTCGAGCGTCCACATCAGTGACGCGCCCCATCCGCGCTCGGTCAGCCATTTCGCGAGATCGCCGACCGCCGCTGCGTCGCGCATCAGGCAGATAATGTGCGCATCTCGCACCAAATGCGGCACCAGACGCTCGAACGGCGCCGCATGGAGGCCGATGCACCTCGTGGCCTCCAGTCGCCAGCCCAAGCGCGCGGCCGCAAGCGAGAAGGTCGACGGCGCGGGATGCGCGATCCATTCGTCGCTGCCGAGCTTCTCGGCGAGTGCAGCGCCGGCGCCGTGCCAGAACGGATCGCCGGAGGCGAGCACCACCGTCGGTCGGTCGCGGCGGCTCAGCACGACATTGGCATCGAACGGCACCGGCCACGGCCGGCCGCGGCTGCCAACCTCCGCAAGAGCGAGATGGCGCTCACCGCCGAAGACGGTTTCAGCCTTGGCGAGCGCCTTTCGGCTTGCCTCGGACAGCCCAGCAAGGCCATCTTCGCCGATACCGATGATGGTCAGCCAGGGATCAGTCATGATTCGCGCCCTCATTCTGGGCGGAACGGCCGATGCGAGCCTCCTCGCCGCGGAGTTCGCGCGCGCCGGGATTGACGCCGTCTATTCCTATGGCGGCCGCACCCGCGCGCCCGCCGATCAGCCGCTGCCGACCCGCATCGGCGGCTTCGGCGGCGCGAGCGGCCTTGCCGACTACATTCGTCGTGAAGCCATCACGCATGTGGTCGACGCAACGCATCCGTTCGCCGCCGAGATGAGCCGCAATGCCGTCGCCGCTTGCGCGGAGACGGGCGCGCCGCTGATTGCGCTGGAGCGCGCGCCCTGGGCCAAAACGCCCAACGACAACTGGATCGAGGTCGTCGACGTCAACGCCGCCGTCGCCGCGCTGCCCGAGGCGCCGGCAAAAGTGTTCCTCGCCATCGGCCGCCAGCACACCGCGCCGTTCGCGATGAAGCCGCAGCATGGCTACACGCTGCGCTTCGTCGATCCACCCGAAGCGCCACTGCCCTTCGCGGCCGATGTGATCGTGTCGCGTGGCCCCTTCACCCTCGACGGAGAGCTGGAGATGATGCGCACGCGCGGCATCGCCTTGATCGTCGCCCGCAATTCCGGCGGCGACGGCGCACGCGCCAAGATCGACGCGGCCCGCAGGCTCGGCCTGCCCGTGATCATGATCTCGCGGCCGCAACTGCCCGAGCGGTTGCGGGTCGAAAGCGTCGCCGAAGTGATGCAGTGGCTCGGTCATCGGACCTGCCTCGGCGCATAGACCCAGCGACCGACGCGGCGCGTCTGCGAATTGCCGACGATCACCAGCGTGCGCATGTCGGCCATCTCGGGTGTCGCTTCGTTCAGCGTCACTATCTCGATCTTTTCATCAGCCGCGCTGATCGCGCGCGCCAAGATCACGAGTCGCTCGCCGCAACCGGCGTCTCGAAGCACCGCAAGCGCGCGGCCAAAACCCTCCAGCCGGCTCGCCGAGCGCGGATTGTACATCGCGATGGCAAAATCGGCTTCCGCCGCGAGGCGGAGGCGTTTCTCGATCACTGCCCACGGCTTGAGGTTGTCCGAGAGGTTGATCGCGCAAAAATCATGGCCGAGCGGCGCGCCGGCGCGGGCGGCCGCCGCCAGCATCGCGGTGACGCCGGGCAGCACGCGGATCGGAACCTCCCGATATTGCGGCACCTGTTCGAGCGCCTCGAACACGGCAGATGCCATCGCGAACACGCCGGGATCGCCGGAGGAGACGACGACGACCTGCCCGCCTTCGGCGGCAAGCCGCAAGGCCTCGCTCGCGCGTTGCAGCTCTTCGCGATTATCGGAGGGATGCAGGGCGAGCCCAGGCCGCGGCGGCACGCGTGCGACATAGGGCGCATAGCCCAGAATATCGGTCGCCGCCGCGAGCGCGGCGGAGACCTCCGGTGTCACCAGCGCGTCGCTGCCGGGCCCGAGACCCGCGATGGTCAGGACGCCCGTCATTCGGCCGCGTCCAGATGCCGGCCCTTGCCGTGCACGAGCACGATCGCGAAATAGGGACAGTCGGCAGCATCGATCTCGGCGAGCCGCGCGACACGCTCGCCCGGCATGGTGCCACGCTCGACCAGCCAGGCGTCGTCCAGCCGGCCTGCGGCTGCGAGCGCGCGGCGCACCTTCGCAAGATTGCGGCCGGTCTTCATGACGACGAGCGCATCGGAATCGCGCATGCGCCGCTCGAGCTCGTGTTCGGCAAGCGTCCCCATCAGCACCGTCGTGACGTCGTCGCCGAGCGCAATCGGCTGTCCGACGCCGTTCCAGCAGCCGACCATCCCGGGAATGCCGGCGATCACCTCGATCTCGGCACGGCCCTGCAGGCGTGTGTGCAGATGCATGAACGAGCCGTAGAAATAGGGATCGCCTTCGCAGAGCACGACCACGTCGACGGCGCGTGAAAGGCGCGCCAGGCGCTCGGCCCATTCGTCATAGAATCCGGCGAGCAGTTGCACGTAATCAGGGCTGTCGAAGGCGATTTCCGTGGTGACCGGATATTCCATGGGATATTCGGTGACGCCGGCAGCGAGCATGCCCTCGACGATGCGGCGCGCCTGGCCGGGCCGCCCCTTCTTGCGGAAATAGGCAACATGCTGCGCGCCGCGCACCGTGCGATCGGCGCGCACGCTCATCAGATCAGGATCGCCGGGGCCGAGACCGCAGCAGATGATGCGTCCCATCGCTATTCGCTCCGGCTTGCCAGCGCGTTCACGGCAGCAACCGTGATCGCGGAGCCGCCGAGGCGACCCTCGACCGTCAGTGCCGGTACCGGGGGATCTGCCATCAGCGCGGCCTTGGATTCGGCCGCGCCGACGAAGCCGACGGGACAGCCGATGATCGCTGCCGGCCGCGGACAGTCGCGATCCTCCAGCATGTTGAGCAGATGAAACAGCGCGGTCGGCGCATTGCCGATCGCGACGATCGCGCCGTCCAGATGCGGCCGCCACAACTCCAGCGCCGCCGCCGAGCGGGTGTTGCGGATGGACTGCGCCAGCGCGGGAACGGCGGGATCGCCGAGTGTGCAGATCACGGCGTTGGCCGCGGGCAATCTCGCACGCGTAATGCCTTCCGAGACCATGCGCGCGTCGCACAGGATCGGCGCGCCCTTCTGCAAGGCCGCGCGCGCGAGCGTCGCCATGCCTGATGTGAAGCGGATATGCGCCTCGAGGCCGACCATGCCGGCGGCATGGATCATTCGCACCACCACCGGTTCCTCGTCGGGCGTGAAGCACGAAAGATCTGCCTCGGCCCGGATGGTGGCGAAGGAC
Source organism: Bradyrhizobium sp. USDA 4354 (assembly GCF_054060315.1). Classification (NCBI taxonomy): domain Bacteria; kingdom Pseudomonadati; phylum Pseudomonadota; class Alphaproteobacteria; order Hyphomicrobiales; family Nitrobacteraceae; genus Bradyrhizobium; species Bradyrhizobium sp. USDA 4354. The sequence goes on from NZ_JBSSDC010000001.1 coordinate 6,621,293, forward strand.
TGCCGGTAAATCGCCGCGCCATCGGTCTCGTAAATGTGCGGCATCAGTTCCCTCCGACCAGGATGGAGGGATCGCTGACGATATCGGCGCCGCTCAGCCCACGCAGGACCGGCGCGTCGCGGGTCGAGCCGTCGCGAACGAGATCGAACCCGGCGAGAGTCGCAATCAGCGTAACCGCAGCCGTGCCGGAATGGGCGCAGCCCTTGCCGCAGCCGGAAACGTGAAGCCGCGTATCGGCGGCAATGCGCGGCGCAAGCGCTGCTGCGAGCGCGCGCGTATCGGCGTGGGCCTCCCGACAGCGCGGCGCGCCGCTGCAGGCGATGACGCGCAGCGCCGGGTCATGTGGCTCGGTGATGAGGCCCGCACCATTCGGCATCTCGCGCTTGCCCTCGCTGAGCACCATCCGCCAGGGCGTCATGCGCAGCGGATGTCCGCAACCGGAGAACTGATGGAGCGTCGCGTGCAGCATCTGCCCGAACGCGACGCCGACCATCGCGCCTTGCGGATAGTGCCCGGGCCGCGCCGCGGCCATCACGGGCGCCGGCTCGGTCTCGCCGCGCAGCGATTGAGGCAACGCTGCGCCGGAAGCGATGTGGGCTGCCATGCGCCCTCGCCCGCCCCTCGCGCCGCCGGAGATGAGGAACCAGCTTGCGAGCGCCAGCGCCGCGCTCACGGCCTGTCCGCGTTCGACGCAGCGGCCGAGCCTTGCGCCGTCCGCCCGCACCAGGAGACGGCCCGAGCGGTCGCGCTCGATGCGGATGTCGGCGGAATCGCCAGCCAGAACGCGCGACCGTCCGTCATCGATGGCGAAGCCGAACTTGGTGGGAAGCGCGAGGGCGGAATCGGCGAGCGCCTCCTCGAGCTCCGCGGCGAGCGACTGCGTCTCGTCGCCGTTGCTCCAGAACGGCGTCACCAGGATGTTGCGCCTGGCTTCGATATCGGCGTCGGGATCGAGCAATGCCAATCGTGCAAGACCGTCGAGCAACGGCCGATGGCCATCCTCCTTGACGCCCCTGATCTGGAGATTGGCCCGGCTCGTGACGTCGATCAGACCGTTGCCGAAGCGCTCGGCCAGTTCCGCAATCCCGGAGATTTGTGGTGCTTCAAGGCGTCCCCCGAACGGACGCACGCGCACCACCAGCCCATCGCCCGATTGCATCGGCCGCAGCGCGCCGGGACACCAGCCCTTGACTGCGGAAGCGCTCATGACGCCTCCTTCAGCGCAGCGGCGATCGAATTGCGCCGCGTCCGCCACAGCGAGGCTTTGTGCAGGCGCGTGAAGCACGTCTCCATTGCGGCGAGCGCCGTCGGATTTTCGCGCGCCATGAAGGCGCGGACGTCGTCGTTGCCGAGCGTCGCGTCGTAATAGAGGTCGAACAAATGCGGCGGCACGGCGCCGGCGAGATGCGCGAAGGCGGCCATGTGCTCCAGCGTCGCGGTGATCTCGGCGGCCCCGCGAAAACCGTGACGCATCATGCCGACAATCCAGGCCGGATTGGCCGCGCGTGACCGGACAACACGTGAGATCTCTTCCGTCAGCGTGCGCGCATGCGGCTCGCTGGGCCGTGTCGCATCGAGATGATAGAGTGACGGCGCGCCCGCACCCAGGTGAGCTGCAGCCGCAGCGACGCCTGCTTCATGCGCGGCGTAGTCGGCGGCGAGCAGCAAATCGGTTTCGGGTAAGTCCTGGATATGGACAAAAGCGTCTGCGGACGCGAGGCGCGATTCGATGCCTGCGCGATCCGGCTGCATTGTACCATCCACCGAGAATGCCCAGGACGACGCCGACAACCACGCTTCGCCGGCGGCTTCGCGTGTCTCCGGCGTGAAGGCGTCCGGGATCGCCGAAAGGCCGACGCCGTATTGTCCAGGGCGCGGCGCGAACACGCGCGAGGTGCGGTGGCGATACGGATTCTCCTCGCCTTCGTCCTCGCGCGCCGCGAGTGCCTCGGAGGCGGCTTCGAACAATTGCGCAAGGCCTGCGAAGACATCGCGGAACAGGCCCGACACGCGCAGTGTGACGTCGATGCGCGGACGGCCGAGCTCGGCCGGCGGGATGATGTCGTAGCCGATGGCGCGGCCGGAGGCGTGATCCCAGCGCGGCGCGAGGCCGGCCAGGTGCAGCGCCATCGCAAACTCTTCGCCGGCGGTGCGCATCGTCGCCGAGCCCCAGAGATCGACGACGAGGCCGTTCGGCCAGTCGCCGTGATCCTGCAAGTGCCGGCGGAGCAGCTCCTCGGCGAGCTTGATGCCTTGCGCATGCGCCGACGGCGTCGGCACCGCGCGTGGATCGACGGCGAAGAGATTGCGCCCGGTCGGCAGCACGTCCTGACGTCCGCGATAGGGCGAGCCCGACGGTCCCGGCGCAACGCGCTGGCCTGCGAGCGCGGAACGCAGCGCATCGCGCTCGGCGTCGCCGCAAGCGCCACGGCCGAACACATGCAGGCCGTCGCCAAACTGGCTTTCCTTGAGGTCGCAGACGAAGCGGTCGATCAGCGGGATGGCTTCGGCCGGCGCGGCTGAGGCGTCGAGGCCGAGATCGTCTTCGAGACCAGCGGCACGCGCCTCATCACGGATCGCCGCGATCAGCCGCTGGCGGCGGGCGGGATCGAGACCGTCAGCGGTCGAATATTCATCGAGCAGCCGCTCCAGCCGGCGCAAGCCTTCCGGCACCGCAGACGTTTCCAGCGGCGGCGGCAGATGGCCGAGCGTGACCGCACCGATGCGCCGCTTGGCCTGCGCGGCCTCGCCGGGATCGTTGACGATGAAGGGGTAGATCACGGGGAGATCGCCGATCAAAGCTTCGGGCCAGCAGCACGAAGACAGCGCCACGGATTTGCCGGGCAGCCATTCCAGCGTGCCATGCGCACCCATATGCACGACCGCATCACAGCCCTGCTGCCTGAGCCAGAGATAGAACGCGACATAGGCATGGCGCGGCGTGCGGGCGAGATCGTGATAGTCGGCATCGCGCGAGGCCGCATCGCCGCGCTCGGGCTGAACTGCGACGATCGACTGACCACATTGGATCGCGGCGAAATGGAACGCGCCGTCGCGGCAGCTCGGATCGTTCTCCACCGCGCCCCAGGCTTGCGCGATATCGTCCTGCAAGGATTGCGGCAGGCGCGAGAGCGCCGCGCGATAATCGGCCACGGCCCAGGTCAAATTCTGCTTCAGCAGCGTTTCGCCGAGCGCGTCGATCGGCGCAACCTCGAAGCCGACTTCCGCGAGGTCGAATACCAGGGCTTCGACCGAGGCAAGCGCATCGAGACCGACCGCATGCGCGATCTGGTGCGGACGGCCCGGATAGTTCGACAGCACGATCGCCAGCCGCTTCTCGCCGGCCGGCGTCTCGGCAAGGCGCCGCCAGGCCGCTACGCGCGCGGCGACGGCCTTCACACGCTCCGCGTCGGGCCTGTGCGCCAGATGCGAGAATTGCAGATCGGGGTCGCGCATCTCGGCCGATTTGAAGCTCACCACGCCCGCAAACAAGCGGCCGTCGACTTCGGGCAGCACCACATGCATCGCGAGGTCGCCGGGAGACAGGCCACGCAGCGATTCCGCCCAGTCCTCACGCCGCGCCGTCGAGAGCGCGACCTGGAACACCGGGCAGGATGCGGCATCGAACGCCGTGGTGCCGTCGTCGCCAACCGCGGAAAACGCCGTCGCATTGACGATCGCAGCCGCCGGATTTTGCGCAAGATGCGCGCGCAGCCAATCGGCGACGCCCGCGGCCTTCAGCGAAGTGACGAACGCGCCATGCGCGTCAAAGCCCTCTTCGCGCAATGCCGCGATGAGTGCATCCACGGGGCCGGTGTCGGCAGCGGTGAGATAGGAGCGATAGAACGTCACCAGCGCGCGCGGCTTCCCCTCGTCGCCCACCGGCGCAGCAATGACGCCTCGCGCAGGATCATAAAAGCCCATCTCGGGCACGCTCATCTCGCCAACGACCGGGCCAGCGTAGAGACCTGAGGCGAGCGCAAGCTGCGCAATCGCGGCCTGCGCCGCGACCGGACCGCCGGTGTCGCAGAGCACCTTGAGCCGCCGCAGCGTCGAGACCGGCAAGGTCGAATACGCGTCCAGCCGCGGGTCATCGCGCCCATCGGCCGGCAGCACGGCCAGCACGATGTTACGGTCCTTGGCGAGCTGTTGCAGGGCTGCGAGCCCGTACGGCCAGTAGGACTCACCGCCGATCAGGCGCACCAGGATGCCGCGCGCCTGCGACAGCGTGCGCTCGACATAGGTGTCGACCGACAGCGGATGGCGGAGCTCGGAAAGATTCGCGAGCCGCAGCGACGGCAGGCTGCCCTGGCCACGCCGCCAGCCGGCCGCGAACGCGGCGAGATCGGAATCCGAATACGAGAGCACCACGAGATCGGCCGGGTCCTGGCCGATGTCTCTTGGCGTCGCGGTCTCCTCGAGACCGCGGCTCTCGCGGAAGACGACGTGCATCAGATAGCTAATCCTGACCTGATCGCGGCCTCATCGATGTCGCCATGCTCGCCGATCACGACGAGCTTTGACTGCCTGAGACCCGCGGCCCAGGGCTTGTCGAACTGGTGGCGCACGCGCTCGCCGACCGCTTGCAGCAACAACCGCATCGGCTTGCCCGCGACTGCGATATAGCCCTTGGCGCGCAGCACGTTTTGCTCGCGCGCCAGACGCTGCACGGAAGCGACCAGCGCATCGACGTCAGCAACTTCCGGAAGATCGATCACGACCGAGGCGAAATCGTCGTGCTCGTGCTCCTCCTCGCCATCATGATGCGAGGGCCGCGCGGCGAGATCATTTTCGGCCGCCGCGCCAAGGCCGAGGATGACGCGGGCATCGATCGCGCCATCCGTCACGGGCAGCATCGGCACGCGGCGCGGCATCTCGGCGCTGATCGCCGCCTTGGCGGCTTCGATTCCAGCCACGCCCGCAAGGTCGGCTTTGGTCAGCAGCACGATGTCCGCGCAGGCGATCTGGTCCTCGAACACCTCCGACAGCGGCGTCTCGTGGTCGAGATTCTCGTCCGCCGCGCGCTGCGCTTCGACAGCCGCCGGATCTGGCGCGAAGCGGCCGGCGGCCACAGCTTCGGCATCAGCCAGCGCGATCACCCCATCGACCGTGATGCGCGAGCGGATTTCCGGCCAGTCGAACGCCTTCAGCAGCGGCTTTGGCAGCGCCAGGCCCGAGGTCTCGATCAGAATGTGATCGGGCCGCACCGGTCGCGCCAGCAATTGCTCCATGGTCGGAATGAAATCGTCGGCCACCGTGCAGCAGATGCAGCCATTGGCGAGCTCGACGATGTTCTCCTCCGGGCAATTGGCGTCGGCGCAGGACTTCAAGATCTCACCATCCACGCCCTCGCTGCCGAACTCGTTGACGAGCACCGCGAGCTTCTTGCCGTTCGCATTGCTGAGCAGGTGCTGGATCAGCGTGGTCTTGCCGGAGCCGAGAAAACCGGTGACCACCGTCACCGGGACTTTTGCGAGCGAGTTCATTCGGCGGCCTCCGGCACGACGGGGATGGGGGGAATGCGGGCAAGCGATTGCTTGCGGAATATTTCCGGCCGGCTGCGCCAGGGCACGATGCCATCCGGCGCAGCGGCATAGGCCGCAGCGCCTGCGACCACGTCGCGCGCGTTCGTATCCGACAGGCGGCCATAGACATAGGACCAGCGGCCGGGCGCGCTGAGCGCGACCGAGCAGCCCTGGCTGCAGGCCGACAGGCATTCGACGGGAACCACATTGACGCCGTCGGGCACGCCCGCGTCGACGATCGCACCATGCAGGCGCTTGCCGGGCGTGGTCTCGCCCTCGCCGAGCGTCTGGCCGGCGCGGCAGGTGATGCAGACGTGAAGTGTGACGGTCATCGCCTCTTCCAGATAACAGCGGGAGGCGATGAGGCACACGGACCATTCTTCAGAAGGCCCGTTTCCCCGTCGCGGAACACCCCGTCCGCCGGTCCAAAACTCGTCCGCGCTGGCAGGTCTCCCGGCTTGCGGAGCAGGGTTTTGGCCCTTCGATCCCCGCCTTCCCGATTCCAAAGGGAATCAGTGGCTTCGGGCATCTCTCCGGTCACGGTCGCGGGGGCGGCTGCAGTTTGGATCCAAATCTTGCCGATTCGGACCCTATCGCATTCCCTCTTCGCCTGTCATAGGACAGGAACCAACGCCGGACCACCATTTGCCGGTGGCCGCCACTTGTCAAGCCGAAGGACCGGGACCGATGACGCCTGAACCGGATACCCAAACAACCGAGGAAACCGACGCCCGGCACGCCCAGAAAATGGCGAAGAAGAAGGCCGCCCGCGACAAGATCATGGCGACCAAGAGCGGCGAAAAGGGCCTGATCATCGTCCACACCGGCGCCGGCAAGGGAAAATCCTCCTCCGCTTTCGGCATGATCGTCCGCTGCGTCGCCCATGGCTTGCCTTGCGCGGTGGTGCAATTCATCAAGGGCGCCTGGGATACCGGCGAGCGGCGGCTGCTCACCGGCCATTTCGGCGATCTCTGTCAGTTCCACGCCATGGGCGAAGGCTTCACCTGGGAGACGCAGGACCGCACCCGCGACATCGCCGCCGCACGCGCCGGCTGGGAGAAGGCCAAGGAGCTGATCCTTGACGAGCGGCTGCGCATGGTCGTGCTCGACGAGATCAACATCGCGCTCCGCTACGACTATCTCGACGTCGCCGAGGTGGTCGAATTCCTCACGACGCAGAAGCCGCCGATGACGCATGTCGTGCTCACCGGGCGCAACGCCAAGGACGAGTTGATCGAGATCGCCGACCTCGTCACCGAGATGACGCTGGTCAAGCACCCGTTCCGCTCCGGCATCAAGGCTCAGGCCGGCGTCGAGTTCTGAAGGCACGATGGCACGCGCGCTGATGATCCAGGGGGCCGGCTCGGACGTGGGCAAATCGCTCATCGTCGCCGGCCTGGCCCGCGCCTTCACGCGGCGGGACTTGCGCGTGCTCCCGTTCAAGCCGCAGAACATGTCGAACAATGCCGCCGTCACCATCGACGGCGGCGAGATCGGCCGTGCCCAGGCGCTTCAGGCCCTCGCCGCCGGCGTCGAGCCGCACACCGACATGAACCCGGTGCTGCTCAAGCCCGAGACCGATGTCGGCGCGCAGGTCATCGTTCACGGCAAGCGCATCGCGACCGCCCGTGCGCGAGACTATGCGGCGATGAAGCCGTCGCTGATGGGTGCAGTGCTCGAAAGTTTCGAGCGGTTGAAGGCGCGCTCTGATCTCGTGCTAGTCGAGGGCGCCGGCAGCCCGGCCGAGGTGAATTTGCGCAAGGCCGACATCGCCAATATGGGCTTCGCGCGCAAGGCGAACGTGCCGGTCGTGCTGGTCGGCGACATCGACCGCGGCGGCGTCATTGCCCAGCTTGTCGGCATCAAGACGGTGATCGACCCCGACGATGCCGCGATGATCCAGGGCTTCGTCATCAACAAGTTCCGCGGCGACCCCACGCTGTTCGATGACGGCTACAGGCTGATCGAGCAGAAGACGTCCTGGCGCGGCCTCGGCGTGCTGCCCTGGTTTTCGCGCGCCGGCGAGCTGCCCGCCGAGGATGCGCTCGGCCTGCGCGATGCGCGCAAGCCGGGCCAATGCAAGATCGCCTGCCTCGCGCTGTCGCGAATCGCCAATTTCGACGATCTCGATCCGCTCAAGCTCGAGCCGGGCATCGATCTCGTGATGGTGCGTCCGGGCGACGCGATCCCCGGCGACGCGCGCCTCGTCGTCATTCCCGGCTCCAAATCCACCCGCGGCGATCTCGCCTTCCTGCGCGCGCAAGGCTGGGACATCGATCTCCTCGCGCACTACCGCAGGGGCGGTCATGTGCTCGGCCTCTGCGGCGGCTATCAGATGCTGGGGCACAGCGTCGCCGATCCCGATGGCATCGAAGGCGCTGCGGGCGAGACACCGGGCCTCGGACTTCTGGACGTGAAGACAGTGATGAGCCCGCAGAAGACGTTGACGCGGGTTGTGGCCGTGCATGCCGCCACGGAGCAGCCGATCGAAGCCTACGAGATCCATATCGGTCGCACCGAGGGCCCCGATTGCGCCCGCCCGTTCGCGAAACTGAACGGCGGGCCGGAAGGCGCGGTCTCGCCGGATGGGCGGGTGCAAGGCAGCTATCTGCATGGCCTGTTCACGTCGGACGATTTCCGCAAGGCGTTCTTGGCGAAGCTCGACATTCCCGCGGGCGAAGAGCCCTATCACGCCAGAGTGGAAAGCGCGCTCGACGCCCTCGCCGATCACATCGAAACCCATCTCGACGTCGAAGGCTTGCTCGCGCTAGCGCGCTAGGACCGCGGCAAGGCGCGCCCATTCGGCTTCGCTGCCGGGAAGCCCGAGCCGCAGCCATGTCGGCTGTTGCGCGAACACGCGCGACCATATCTGGTCGCACGCGAGCCGCTCTTGAGCAGCAAGCGCGTCAGGCGTCTGGTAAAGACGAAACAGCTGTGCGCCGCCGATGAGCCGCCAGCCTTGCGAATGTGCCATCGCGTCGAGACGAAGACAGTCGTGTGCGAGCCGCGCCGACGTTGCCTCCGCCCAGGCATCATCGCGTAAGGCACGACAGCCGATTTCGATCGCCGCGCCCGAAACGGGCCATGGACCCGACATCGCGACAAGCCCGTCGATGTCGGCGGCATGACCAATGGCGAATCCTAGCCGCAGGCCGGCCAAGCCATAAAACTTTCCGAACGACCGTAGGATCAACAGTCCTGGTCGATCCGCTTCGGGTGCAAGCGACAGCTGCGGATCGGCATCGGCAAAGCTCTCGTCGATCAAAAGATGGCCGACGCGTGACAGCAGCGCGAGCAGATCCTTGCGCGAATGGCACCGCCCGTCGGGATTGTTGGGATTGACAACGATCGCGAGGTCCGCGCCCGCCAGCGCATCGAATTCCCCGACTTCCTCGACCTCCCAGTCCGCGGCCGACAGGACCCCGGCAAATTCATTGTAGGTCGGCGCGAGGATGCGCGCGCGCCCGGGCGTCGCGAGTTGCGGCAGCAATTGAATGACGGCCTGAGCACCGCTCATCGCAACAACCGGTGCGCTCGTGCGATAGGCGTGCCGCGCCGCATGATGCAGCGCCTCGATCTCGGCGCGCGACGGCAGCGCGCTCCACGCGCGCGCGCTCACCTCGCCCACGGGATACGGCAGCCGGTTGATCCCCGTCGACAGATCGATCCAATCCTCCGCGCGGCCGCCAAACCGCCGCTGGGCCAGATCGAGATTTCCACCGTGTTCGCGCATGCCCCGTTCTTTCATGCGAAAGCCAGGACCGCAAGGAGGCCGGCGAGCAGCAGCATGGCGCGACGGTAGACGGTCAGTGCCTCGCCGATGTCGGCGGCGCGCGGATCGCGCGCGCCTTCGTTCAGCCAGGGCTCGTCGGTCGCGCTGCCATGATAGATGCGGGGGCCGCTGAGCCGTACGCCAAGTGCGCCCGCCATCGCCGCTTCCGGCCAGCCGGCATTCGGCGAACGATGCCGGCGCGCATCGCGCGTCATGCACGACAGCGCCTCCGATCGCCTCGGTGCCAGCAGCACGAACAGGAATCCGGTCAGGCGCGCCGGTATGAAATTGGCGACATCGTCGATGCGCGCGGCTGCCCACCCAAAGGCTTCGTGTCGCTCGCTGCGATGGCCGATCATCGAATCCAGCGTGTTGATGGCCTTGTAGCCGAGGATTCCGGGCAGGCCGAACAGCGCGCCCCAGAACACCGGCGCGATGATCCCGTCGGAGGCGTTTTCCGCGAGGCTCTCGATCGCCGCGCGCGCGATGCCGGCTTCATCGAGCGCTGCGGGATCGCGACCGACGATGCGCGAGACCGCCTCGCGCGCAGCGGCGGTATCGCCGGCGCTCAACGGCTTCGCGACAGCAGCCACATGATCATGCAGCGAGCGCAACGCCACCAGCGGCCAGGCCAGGATGCCGACCAACACGATCTCGATCCAACCTGCGGGAAGCATGGATTGAAGCCCCCAGCCGAGCGCGATGGAGAGCGCAATCACCACGAGTGCGCCGGCCACGCCAGCAGCTCGGCGCCATGCCGGCGGATCAGACGCGCGATTCCAGGCGGAGTCGATGGCGGCAATCAACCGGCCGAGCCAGGTGACGGGATGGCCGATCCGCGCGAACAGCCATGACGGCCAGCCCAGAAAGGCATCCACCGCCATTGCCACCACCATCGCGCCCGCAAAGCTCACGCAAATCTCCTGTTTCACTCCGCCCCTGTTGCGCAAGACGGCGGCTGAGCGCAAGCCCCTCGCCGCCTGATTTCGGCTTTGTCTTTGGCCGGATTTGATGATTAGTGCTGGCCGACAGGAGACCTTCATGGCCGTTATCTTGATCACCGGCGGGGCGCGATCGGGCAAGAGCACCCGGGCGGAAGCGCGCGCGCGCAGCTTTCCCGGCCAGCCCGTGTACATCGCGACGGCCGAAGCGCTCGATGGCGAAATGGAGGAACGCATCGCAAGACACCGCGCGCGACGCGGAACCGATTGGATCGAACGCGAGGTGCCGCTTGATCTCGTGCAGGTGCTAGTCGCAACCGATGGCGGCAGCGCACGACTGGTGGACTGCCTGACACTCTGGCTCTCCAACCTGATGCACGCGAAGCGCGACTGGGAGCACGAGGTGAATGCGCTTGCCGCCACCCTGCTCCATCTCAAAAGCCCGGTCGTGCTCGTCACCAATGAAGTCGGCCTCGGCATCGTACCCGACAACGCGCTGGCGCGCAGCTTTCGCGACGCCGCCGGAATCATGAATCAGATCATTGCTGGCGTCGCCGACGAGGTCGAGTTCATCGTCGCCGGCCTGCCGATGAAGCTGAAATGATGCCGCGCGCCGAACTCTTGCGGGACGTCGTCGCCGATCTCCGAATCGCAGCGTCATTCGTGACGATCCTGCCCGTGGCATCGTCGAAGCCCGCCGGTGACGGTGCGATCGCGCGCGCGACCTGGGCTCTGCCCGTCGCGGGACTGCTTGTCGGCCTCGCCGGCGCCTTGGTCTACAAGATCGCCATTCGCTTCGGACTGACACCGAACCTTGCCGCCCTGCTCGCGCTGGCCGCGACCGCCCTCATCACCGGCGCGCTGCACGAGGACGGGCTTGCCGATACCGCGGACGGACTTGGCGGCGGCCGCACGCGCGAGCGCAAGCTCGAGATCATGCGCGACAGCCGGATTGGGACCTATGGCGTCTGCGCGCTGATCCTGTCGTTCGGCCTGCGCTGGAGCGCGCTTGCGACGATCGCAAATCCATGGGCCGTCACGCTCGCACTGTGCGCGGCGCACACTGCTGCCCGCGCCGGCGTGCCGGCCTTCATGTCGCTGGTCGCCCCGGCGCGGCCTGACGGCCTATCGGCCAGCGCCGGATCGCCGCCTGGCCATAGCGTGGCCATTGCCTTCGCTGTTGGAACGCTCGCGCTTGCCCTGGCGTTGGGGCCGGGCAAGGCGCTGGTCGGCCTGATCCTGCTGTCGATTGCCGGCCTGATGCTGGCGCGCCTTGCCATCCGCCAGATCGGCGGGCAGACCGGCGACATCCTCGGCGCGTTCGAGCAGACGGGCGAGATCCTGATCCTGCTGGTGGCCGCCTCCTTCCAGATGGGACCCTGACCTCATGGTCGAGTTCGACGATATCTTCCGCCAACACTTGCGCGAGCTGTTCGTGTGGCGCCGCGATGTGCGCCGTTTTCGCAGTGATCCGCTGCCCGAGGACGCCATCGATCGACTGATCGAGACCGCCTGCCTCTCGCCTTCGGTCGGCCTCAGCCAGCCCTGGCGCTTCGTCACCGTCGATGACGCCGCGCGGCGCCAGGCCGTCACCGACGATTTCAAGGCGTGCAACGCCGACGCGCTGAATTGCTATTCCGGCGACCGCGCGGCGCGCTATGCCACGCTGAAACTGTCGGGCCTCGAACAGGCTCCCGGTCACCTCGCGGTGTTCGCGGACAAGGCCAGCGACATCGGCCACGGCCTCGGCCGCGCGACGATGCCCGAAACGACGGAATACTCCGTGGTCGCCGCGATCACCGCGATGTGGCTCGCCGCACGAGCCGATGGTATCGGCGTTGGTTGGGTGTCGATCCTCAATCCGGATCGCATTCACGCCGTGCTCGAGGTGCCTGATACCTGGAAGTTCATCGCGTATCTCTGCATCGGCTATCCGGAAGCCGAATGCGACCGGCCCGAGCTGGAGCGAGCGGAATGGGAATACCGACGCGGTGCGGACGAGTTCACGCTGCGGCGCTAGCCATCGCGCTCGAATTGCAGCAGGACGGTCGCGGATGGATGGGATGCCGGACCGCCGAAGGCGTGTGAACGAACATTCACATGCGCTTTTCGTCAATTGTAGGCATCCGGCTTTCGCGCTAAGCATCCAGCCAGGCAGAGCGATCGTGCAACGCATTCCATGACCGGGCGGTCTTTCGTTTCCGTGGCGATCAATCGCCGCGGCTTCCTTCGCCTTGCAGGTGCATCGGCCGCGGGGTGGATCGCGCTCGGCGCAACGCCGGATCGCATGCGGATCGTCGCCTCGCTGACGGCATTGCCGCTCGACGACGAGCTGACCAGGCGGAGCATGATCGACAGCGCGACCTCCCGCCTGGGCGGCCTCATTGTCGGCTTGCGGCAGCGCGGCTGGGTCGAAGGCGTCAACTTCCGCCTCGAGGTCCGCTCGACCTTCGGCGCACCGGACAGACTGAAGGCGGCCGTTCAGGAATTGCTCGATCTCAAGCCGGACGTGATCCTGACCGGATCGACCGTCGAAACCGCGGCTGTCCTCGCCGCCACCAAGACCATCCCGGTCGTGTTTGCGACCGCGAACGATCCCGTCGGCAATGGCTTCGTCGAAAGCCTCGCACATCCCGGCGGCAACGCCACCGGCTTCACCAACAGCACCGCCGAGATGGGCGGCAAATGGCTTCAGCTGATCCGCGAGGCCGTGCCCGACGTCACGCGCGTCGGCATCCTGTTCAATCCCGCGACCACGCCGCGCGGCGGGCGTTTCTTCCTCGAATCGATCGAGCAGGAGGCCGCGTCGTGCGGCGTGTCCGCGATCCCCGCACCCGTCAACGCGCCCGCGGAGATCGACGAGGCTGTCAAGCGCTTTTCCGAACCGCCCAAGGCGGCGATGGTCGCACTGGTCGACAGCTTCCTCGTGGTCAACCGCAAGGCGGTCGTCGCGGCGGCCGACAAATATCGCGTACCAACGATCTATCCGTTCCATTATTTCATGGATGCCGGCGGGCTGATGAGCTACGGCCCCACGCTCGAGGTTCGCTCGGCCGATTATGTCGATCTCATCCTGCGCGGCACCAAGGCCGGCGATCTGCCGGTGCAATCGCCACGCAAATACGAGCTGTTGATCAACCGCACGGTCGCCCGCACCCTCGGCTTGACCATCCCCTTCACACTGCTGGCGCGCGCCGACGAGATCCGCGAGTGAACGAGCCGGCCGACCAGGGACCTTCGCGGACGCCTCCCGGCCGGCTGTTCAGAAAATATCTCTACTCGATCGTCGCCCTCGCCTTTGCCGCGCTCGCCATCAACACCGGTTTCGACGTCTGGTTCTCCTATCGCGAGCAGAAGCAGCTGCTGGCGGCGACCCAGCGCGAACAGGCGGCCTCCGCAGCCATTCAGATCGGCCAGTTCATCGGCCAGATCGAGAACCAGATCAGATGGCTCGCGCGCCTGCCGCCGGAGCTGTCGAGCGACGAGGACGAGCGGCTGAACGCCATCCGTCTCCTGCGCCTCTCGCCTGCGATCGCGGAAATCGCCCAGCTCGACGCGCAGGGCCGCGAGCAGGTGCGAGTGTCGCGCCGCGTCGCCGACAAGGTCGGCAGCAACGCCGACCTCTCCACCTCGCCGGCCTTCCGCGGCGCCAATGACAGCCGTGCCTACTACGGCCCCGTCTATTTCTTCGGCGACACCGAGCCGTTCATGACACTCGCCACGCGCGGCACCGGCCGCGCGCCCAATGTGATCGTCGCCGAGGTCAATCTGCGCTTCATCTGGGACCTGGTCGCCGGAATCAGGGTCGGCAACACCGGCAAGGCCTATGTGGTCAACCGCATGGGCGTGTTGATCGCGCATCCCGACCTGTGGCGGGCGCTCCAGCGCAGCGATCTCTCCGGCCATGCCGACGTCCGCGCCGCGCTCGACGGCATCGGGCCGCCCTCCGGCGGCCTGGTCAAGGAGGATCTGTCCGGCCAGCGCGTGCTGTCGACCTATGCGACGGTGCCCTCGCTCGGCTGGCTGGTGTTCGTCGAGCTGCCGCTCACCGAAGCCTACGCGCCGATCTACGCCTCGATCGGCCGCTCGACGTTTCTGCTCTTCATCCTGCTGGCCTGTGCGGTGCTGGTTTCCCTCGTTCTCAGCCGGCGTATGACGGTGCCGATCCAGATGCTCACGCAAGGAGCCAAGCGGATCGGCAGCGGCGATCTCGGCCAGCGGCTCGCGATCAAGACCGGTGACGAGCTGGAGGCGCTCGGCGACCAGTTCAACCGCATGGCCGCGCATTTGCGCGAGTCCTACGCGACGCTCGAGCGCAAGGTGGTCGAGCGCACCTCCGAGCTCGAGAAGGCACGCGATCAGGCGCTTGCCGAGCACGACGCCGCCGAGCGCGCGCGCAGCGCGGCGGTCGCGGCCAACGAAACCAAGTCGCGCTTCCTCGCCGTCGTCAGCCACGAGTTGCGCACGCCGCTGAACGGGGTCATGGGCGTGCTGCAGCTCTTGGACGACGGCAGCCTCAGCGAGGTCCAGCGCCGCCACCTCGCGACCGCGGCGGCGTCGGGCGAAACGCTGATCGCGCTGGTCGATGCGGTCTTGGAATATGCGCGCCTCGAGGCCAGCACCGAAATGCTGGAGACGCGCGACTTCCGTCTCGACCAGCTCATCGAGGCCGCTGCCGACCTGATGCGCCCGCAAGCCCTGGACAAGGGGCTGACCTTCGACCTCGCCTCCGATGCAACGGTCAACACCGCCGCGCATGGCGATCCCGTCAGGCTCAATCGCATCCTGCTCAACCTGATCGGGAACGCCATCAAGTTCACCCCGAGCGGGGGGATCTGCGTGAACGCGGCGGCCGAGCGGCGCGACGATCACGTGCTGCTGCGCATGACCGTGCGCGACACCGGCATCGGTATCGCGCCCGACCTGCACGAGCGGATCTTCGAGGATTTCGTCCAGGCCGACGACAGCATCGCGCGGCGCTTCGGCGGCACCGGCCTTGGCCTCGCGATCGCACGCCGCCTCACCCGCCTGATGCACGGGGAGCTGACGGTTGAGAGCGCGCCGGGCACGGGCAGCACCTTCGCGCTCGAAGTGCCACTCGGCCTTGCCGGAAATGGCATCGTGCAAGGCGCACTTGCGCCGCCGTCGCGACAGCTGCATGTGCTGCTGGTCGACGATGATCCCGTCAATTGCGAAGTTGGCGAAGCGATTTTGAAGAGGCTCGGCCACCGCGCCACGATCGCCAGGAACGGCGCATCGGCCGTCGAGCTCGCCCGCGATCAGGCGTTCGACGTCATCCTGATGGATCTGCACATGCCCGACATGGACGGCGTGGAAGCGGCCTCGCGGATCGCCAAGCTCGGCTTGCCGAAGATGCCGCGCATCATCGCCGTGACCGCCGACGTGTCGCGCAGCGCCCGCGACCGGCTCGCAGGCGCAGGCATCGCCAAGGTCGTGAGCAAGCCGATCCTGATCAACGCGCTGCGCGAGGCGATCGAGGATGACCAGGACGAGCCGGCCGCACCGCAGCTCGCGGCGGGCGCATTGATCGACCGGCACTTTCTCGACGACCAGAAAGAGCTCTTGGGCCCAACGCAGATCGCAAAACTGCATCATTTGCTGCAGGAGACCAGCGACAGGCTGATCGTGGACATCACCGAGGCCGCCGCGATTGGCGATCACAAGCAGCTCGCGCGGTTCACGCACCAGCTCGGCAGCGCCGCCGGCGCGCTCGGGCTCGTCCGCCTGTTCGAGCGCAGCCGCGACGTCGAGCTGGCGGCGCCCGCGATGTCACAGCCTGAGCGCCAGGACGCTGCACGCGAGCTCGCCGAGCTTCAACGGGCATCGATGCAGGCGCTGGACGATCTGCTTCAACCTGCCGATCCGCGATCGGTCAGCTAGATTTGCTCAGGTTGGAGCTCCCAAGCATTCACTCCTACGGACATCTATCCAGTCAGCCGGCCAAGCGGGAAGATCAGTCTCACCACCCCGGCCAGTTCTTCAGCAAGTCGCCCGGCCGGCGATGTGTTTCCGGCCGGGCCAATCGCCACGCAAGGGATCAACTACCTTTGTGCGGGACCTGTGCGCATTGCGCCGTCACGAGCCCGAAGTCTTGACGACGAGCTTTATGTTTAGCAGGTTGACGCCCTTGAATGGGTTCGGCGCGCTTTCGATCGTTCCCGTACCCGTGGCGTTCGCATAGGCACCTGTGCCCGACAGGATTTTGTATTCGCCCGTCGATTTGCCGTCTTTCGCCGATCCGGTGTAGCGCGCCGTAATCGAGCCTTCCTCGAACGTGTAAGTGCTATAGCCGAAGAAGGGGCCCGACCCTTTGAGCAAGTCCGAAGTATTGACGAACTCCTTCACTCCGATACGGCCATCGTTGAAGACGGCGACGCCGAAGAACTTCCCGGACACAACCGTCTGTCCTTCGACGTTTGCGGCCTCTATGACCTTGAGGTCGATCGGCTTCGTGATCAGCTTGAACTCGAGCACCCGCTCACCGGCTACGGCTGTTGACGCCGCGACGGCCAATGCCACGCCAGAAAGGAAAAAGGTGAGAGACTTCCACATAGCTTCCTCCTGCGCTTGTTGAAATCAAGTCGAGAAGTGCGAGCTACTCGTCGTGCCCGGCTCTTCGCGGTGGCACGGAAGAGAGCCCTCGGCAACGCCCCGACAGCGGCTGAAGCTCTCTCAGTCCTGAGGCGCGAAGTCGGGACGCAAATATGAGTCCCAAGCGATGGGGAGAAGTTCAAGTTTCCGTTGCGGTATAATCGTATCCAGCAACGGCACGGGACTCTCAGCAAAGGCACAATCGTCATGGCCTTTGCTGGTTACCGGACTTCATCCAATCGTTCGCGGAAGAGCAATTCCGAGGAATCACTGTCAACAACGTTGACAATGGAAGAGCCCATGCCGCTCACCATTTCAAAGGCAAATCCCGGACTGGCCGCCGTGTAGTTCCCCTTCTCGGCTAATCGCGACAGATCGCTGCGAGCCGTTGCCCCGGCAGATTCATGGCTTCACGAGCCAGTACGTCTGCGCCCGCCAACGTCCTCCTCCTCGCGCCCAAACCGCTCCACCAGAAAATCGATGAACAGCCGCACCTTCACCGACAGATGCCGCGTCGGCGGATACACTGCGTAGAGCGCGAGCGGCGGCGCGGAATAGTCATCCAGCACCGTCCGCAGCTCGCCTTTGCGCAAAGCATCGGCGGCAATGAACTCCGGCAGCAGCGCTAACCCCCTGCCCTTGATCGCGACGTCGCGCAGCACCTCCGCGTTGTTGACGCAGAGCGACCAGGCCGGCTGGATCCAGTGGTCGCCGTCCGCGCCGGTGAGCTTCCACTGATTGCCCGTGAGCAGGAAGCCGTAGGTCAGCGAGGCGTGCTCGCGCAGACCCTGCGGATGTTTCGGCGTGCCATGGCGCGCGAGATAATCCGGCGAAGCGCAGATCATGCGCGCCACCGGCATGATTTTTCGCGCAATCAGGCTGGAGGATTCCAGCTCCGCGATCCGCAGGGTCACGTCAAAGCCGTCCTGCACCGGATCGAGCAGATCGTCGCTGAGCACGATCTGGAGCTGAAGCTCGCCATAACGCGCCATGAAATCGGCGAGCACCGGCCCGAGCCGCATCGTGCCGAACGACATTGGCGCGTTGACGCGGAGCAGCCCGCGCGGCGCCGACTGGGCCTGCGTCACGGCCTGGTCGGCGGCCTCGATTTCCGAGAGGATCACGACCGCGCGCTCGAAATAGCGCTGGCCGTTCTCGGTCGGGCTGGCGTGCCGGGTGGTCCGGTTCAATAGCTGCACGCCGAGGCTCTCCTCGAGGTCGGCGATGTACTTGCTGATCGCCGAGCGCGACAGCCGCAGTTGCCGGCCGGCTTCCGCAAAGCTGCCGCTTTCCACCACCTTCACGAAGGCCCGGAGGCTGCCGACCTTATCCAAGGCTTGGTTCCGCGAATTGTTTCCAAATCGTAGACATAGCCGTCATATTTGCATGGATTGTCTCCAATCCAAAGCGGAACGATATTTCCGGCCAGAGCAAGACCGCTCCCTAAATCTGGAGGACGACAATGTCTGGACTGCACCATGTCACCGCGATAGCCGGCGATCCGATCCGTAACTTCGGCTTCTACACAAGGGATCTCGGCCTCCGCTTCGTCAAGAAGACGGTCAATTTCGACGATCCCGGCACCTATCACTTCTATTACGGCGACGAGACCGGCCGCCCCGGCACCATCCTGACCTTCTTCCCCTGGGCGGGCGTCTCGGCCGGCCGCCGCGGCGTCGGCGAGACCCACCAGACCGCCTTCCGCGTGCCGCAGCGCTCGCTCGGCTACTGGACGCAGCGCTTCACCGAGAAGGGCATCGCATACGAGGCGCTGGAGAAGCGCTTTGGCGAGTCCGTGCTGCCGTTCACCGACCCTGACGGCATGGCGCTCGCTCTTGTCGGCGTTCCCGGTGCCGAGAACGAGCCGGGCTGGAGCAATGGCGACGTGCCGGCCGAGCATGCGATCCGCGGCTTTCACGGCGTGACCCTGCTGCTCGACAGTGCGGCGAAGACCGCTGCCGTCCTCACCGACGTGTTCGGCTTCAAGGAGACGGGACGCGAGGGCTCGGTGATCCGCTTCAAGGCGCCGGGCGATGCCGAAGGCAGCGTCGTCGACATCTACGAGGCCAAAGGCTTCTTGCGCGGGCACCAGGGCGGCGGCTCGGTGCACCACATCGCCTTCCGCGCGGCTGACGATACCGAGCAGGGCAAGATGGCTGCGAGGCTCGTGAGCAATCACGGCCTGCACCCGACCGAGCAGCGCGACCGCAACTACTTCCGCTCGATCTACTTCCGCGAGCCCGGCGGCGTGCTGTTCGAGATCGCGACCGACATCCCCGGCTTCGCCGTCGACGAGCCCGTCGCGACACTGGGGCGAGACCTGAAGCTGCCGAGCTTCCTCGAACAGCATCGCAAGCAGATCGAAGGCGTTCTGCCGAGCCTGGAAGAGACCGCGTCATGACCGAAACCGCATTCATCCATCGCTTCGAGCCCGCAGGCAACGCGGGCTCCCCTCCGCTGCTGCTGCTGCACGGCACCGGCGGCGACGAGAACGACCTGCTCGGACTCGGCAAGATGATCTCGCCCGGCTCCGCCCTGCTCTCGCCGCGCGGCCGCGTGCTCGAGCACGGCATGCCGCGCTTCTTCCGCCGGCTCGCCGAGGGCGTGTTCGACGAGGACGACGTGCGCCGCCGCGCGCGCGAGCTCGGCGACTTCGTCGCGGAGGCGCGGCAACGTTACGGCCTTGCAGCGCCCATCGCGGTCGGTTTCTCCAACGGCGCCAACATCGCGGCGGCGCTGTTGCTGCTGAAGCCGAAGGCGTTGTCCGGTGCGATCCTGCTGCGCGCCATGGTGCCGCTGTCGGATCCGCCGAACGCCGATCTTGCAGGCAAGCCCGTTCTGCTCCTCTCCGGACAGGGCGACCCGATCGTGCCCGCGGACAATTCGGCACGGCTCGCGGCGTTGCTGTCGCAAGCAGGTGCGAACGTCACCCACAAGGTCCTGCCGGCAGACCACCAATTGTCGCAAGCCGACGTGACGCTGGCCCGCGACTGGATCGGCAACGTCGACGCCGAAGCGGCATGATCTGACGAGCATCGACAATGTGTAGGGTGGGTTAGTCTTGGCGGCTGCGCAATGCGCAGTCGCCAAGGCGTAACCCACCGCTTCGGTCACCGCGCAGAGAGAGATGGTGGGTTACGTCTCGCGGATGCGCTTCGCGCAGCCGTGAGCCTAACCCACCCTACGAACCGGCCATCACTCGAACCAGCCGCGCCGCTTGAACCAGATCAGCGGCAGCACGCCGCTGGCGATGACTGCGAGCCAGGCCAGCGGATAGCCGAAGGTCCAGTCAAGCTCGGGCATGTGCTTGAAGTTCATGCCCCAGATGCCGACCAGGATGGTCGGCGGTACGCCGACGACCGACACGATCGTCAGGATCTTGAACAGCTCGTTCTGCTGGATGTTGACGAAGCCGAGCACAGCATCGAGCAGAAGCTGGATCTTGTCCGACAATCGCGTCTCGTAATCGCTGAGCGAGACGACGTCCTTCGACACGGCCTCAAGGCGCTTCTTCGACGAAGCCGTGATCCACTCGCTGCCGACGTCGCCGGCAAACGAGGCGATGCGGCCCACCCCGAGCAGGACATCGCGCGCCTTGGCGAGCCGGTCGGCCAGCTCGCCGATGTTCTCCAGAGCCTCGCGCATCCTGCGGCTGGAGCGCACCGGACGTTGGGTGGGCACCAGCCCGCCCTTGAAGACACCCCGCGAGAGCCGATCGACCTTGGCGCCGAGATGCTCCAGGACATCGGCACCGCGATCGATCATGGCCTCGAGCAGGCTGGCGAACACGCACATGCCGTTCTCCAGGCTGGCGTCGGAGCCGACGCTCTTGCCGATGTCGTCGAAGATCGGCAGCTCTGCAAAGCGCACCGTCACCAGCACGTGCGGGCCGATGACGAAACCCACCGGCGTGATCTCGGCCTCGTTATCCTCGCTGAGCCGGACCGCCGGCGAGCTGAGATAGAGCGTGCCGTGGTCGAAGATCAGTCGGCTCGACGCCTCGATCTCGCTGAGCGACTCTTGCGAGGGAATGCGGATCTTCAGCAACCGCTCGACGAATTGCTTTTCTTCTTCAGTCGCATTCAGCAGATCAGCCCAGATGATCTCGGACGGCATGTCCGCGCCGATGTTCTGCCAGTCGTCGGACGGCCATCTGTAGAGTTTGAGCAAGGACAGGACTCCGTGGCCGCATCGTCATGCCGGATGGTGCATGGCGTCACCGGCCGACTAACGCATGGGGGTTGCAAACGTTCAATACCTCTGCGGCAACAGCGGTATCCGCGCCACTCTCACCGATGCTTACAAGAGATGAGGGCTCAACATCGGGCCCTCGCTGTCGCACTCCTGCGCGCGTTCAGTCAATGACGATGCAACGTTTCAAATCAGCAAGTCATGAGGCGCAGGTACAAGGCCGTGATGCGGACCATTATTGCCGTGGTTGGCCGTGTGTTCGTCCAGTCCATGAGAGACCATTTTGACGATCATCTCGAGGTCCTTCTCCTGACCGAGCGGAACGTGCGGATCGGGAGGAGCATGAAATTCCTTAGGCTCGACTGCCGCGACAAGAGTGGAAGGAGCTGCCTTGCCATCGAAGCGGAACACCAGGTCTTGATCTGCCCCGCCGGTCTCGGACGCAGCTTTAGGCGGCTGTGCGGCTTCTGATGCGGTTGCAGCAGATTGCGAAGCCTTTTTAGGGTTTCCGCCTCCAGCGTCACCGCCGGTCGCAACGCTCGGCTCGACAGTCTCGCTTGCTTCCGGCCTGTTTGCCGAGGTTGAGTGCCCCGAATTGCCGTGCTCTGCAACGGCCGGTTCTGCCGTCGTCACTGCCGCTGACGCGCTCGCAACGTCCGAAACCGGAGCGTGTTGCTCGGCGCTATTGCCCGGTATGAAACCAGCTTCGGTCACCTCCGTGGCTGCCACCTTTGTAGACCCTGGCTCCAAAGCGTGCTGCGCGTTGCCGTGGCCCGCGCTAGCGGCCGTTGCCACGTCCTGATTGATCTTGGCTGCTTCCGGTGCGTTTGCAGATTGTGGGTGGAGATCGTGCCCCGAGTTGCCATGTTCGACGCCGCTTGATTCTTCCGTCTTCGCCGACCCTCGCGAAGCGTCCGAAGCCGCTGCGCGATGCTCGGCGCCATTGCCGCCGCCGTTGCCCGGTTTGACGCCGGCTTCAATCGACTCCGTACCTGCCGCCTTTGCCGGTCCTGGCTCCGAAGCGTGCTGCGAGTTGCCGCGGCCCGCGCTAGCGGCCGTTGCCGCGCTCGGTTCGCCGGTCTCGGCTGCTTCCGGTGCGTCTGCAACGGTTGAGTGCCCGGATTTGCCGTGTTCCGCGCCGCCTGGTTCTGCCGTCTTCGCTGACCCTCGCGAAGCGTCCGAAGCCGGGGCGCGATGCTCGGCGCCATTGCCGCCGCCGTTGCCCGGTTTGACGCTGCCTTCAATCGACTCCGCGCCTGCCGCCTTTGCCGGTCCTGGCTCCGAAGCATGCTGCGAGTTGCCGCGGCCGGCGCTAGCGGCCGTTGCCACGCCCTGATAGATCTCGGCTGCTTCCGGTGCGTCTGCAGCGGTTGAGTGCCCCGCATTGCCGTGTTTCACGCCGCCTGGTTCTGCCGTTTTCGCTGACCCTCGCGAAGCGTCCGAAGCCGGAGTGCGATGCTCGGCGCCATTGCCGCCGCCGTTGCCCGGTTTGACGCTGCCTTCAATCGACTCCGTGCCTGCCGCCTTTGCAGGTCCTGGCTCCGAAGCATGCTGCGAGTTGCCGCGGCCGGCGCTAGCGGCCGTTGCCGCGCCCTGATCGATCTCGGCTGCTTCCGGTGCGTTTGCAGCGGTTGAGTGCCCGGATTTGCCGTGGTCCACGCCGCCTTGTTCTGCCGTTTTCGCTGACCCTCGCGAAGCGTCCGAAGGCGGAGCGCGATGCTCGGCGTCATTGCCGCCGCCGTTGCCCGGTTTGGAGCCGGCTTTGGCCGACTCAGTGGCTGCCGCCTTTGCAGAGTCTGGCTCCGAAGCGTGCTGCGAGTTGCCGCGGTCCGTGCTAGCGGTCGTTGCGATGCTCGGTCCGACCACCTCGTTCGCCCCAATGGACAAAATGCCGGTGTCCGTTTTGATCGGCTCACTCTTGAACGTGAGGTTTCCAACTGCCGTAGCCGTCGCGCTTTGAACAGGCTGGATTGATGATACGCGAACCGACGCGCCAGAGGCACCATTGCTCTCTTCCGTTGCATCCGCCGAATCGCTGGCGGAGGTTCTGAACCTCGACGACGCCCCTGAGCCGGCCCGAGTGTGCCCGAATTGAAACCTCAGGCCGTCGTCGGCCAGTCTGCTCCAGGCTCCCTCCGTCCCGATTGTGCTCTCGCTCGTGCCGACGATGCCATGGACATTGTCCGCACTCAGGACAATCTCATCGGTTGCGGCCACCGATATCAGCGCTCCTTCCAGCTCTTCCAAGGTGATCGCGACAGCCGCGCCTTCCGGCTGGTGGACGAAATCTGAATCTGCAATGGACACAATTCCCTGCAGATGGATTTCGAGCAGGCCGCGATCCCCGATATCAAGAACATGATCGGTCGTATTCACGTAGACGATCGTTTCATTGGTTGCGGAGTTGTAGATCCAGGCGAGCGTATGTGGCGGTATGGACTTGCTCGCTGCCGTCATATGGAGCCAAGCAAGGGCTCCGAAAGCTGCAAGATTGATCCTGCCCGGTCCAGATGCGAAATCGAAGACAGAGGAGGACGAGGCAGAATTGGAATCGATCGGGGAGCGATGAACAACGTTTTCATCGACATTGACGCCAATCAGTTCACCGCGGCCATATCCGCCAATACCGGCATCGTGACCAAGGTCCAATAAGGCGAGAGGCTTTTGCAGGTTGTCACCCGCGGCGCCATCGCTCATTTGGCCCCGAGCGCCTTCTCCAGCGACGCTTTCGTGTTCAGTGGTCACCAACGCGGAAGGCGGGCGGGAATCGTGCGCAAGGAAACCCGAGGCTGAGTTATCTACATGGTTGGCATCGGCATTGGTGATCGCGGCCAGCTTTGTCGCTGCATCCTCTCCGGTGGCGACCTGGAAGCTGTCGATCGACGCTTGACCCGGGTCATGCGACCGCAGGGCGAGATGGGGATCGTGCAATGCGTAGATCAGCGCGCCGGCGAGAGTGGCGGAGGTGCCGTACTCTCCGTGAACCGTCGTCGGATTGGAAGCAGGCCGCGCGACTTGATGTTCCGGAGTCGGGTCACCTCCAATCTGCGTGCCGTTCATTCCTCGCGGCAAGAGCGTAGCAAGATTGGGCGCGCTCGATCCAACAGAACCGTGGTCTTTCCACGGTTTCGGGCCTACGGATTGCTCGGCCGCGTGCAGCGCTTCCACTGCCACCGCCGGGCTCGTGACTTGGCTCAGTTTGGCAGACAAATCTCTCTGGGTGAGCGGAGGCGTCTCGGCGGATTCCCAGATGACAAGGTGCCGGAGAATAGCTTTCTTCAGGGGCTCATATTCGGCGTGCTCTCCCGCGTGGCCAATGCTGTCGTCATTCGGAAGCATGTCGTTCGCTTCCGACGCCTTGAGTTCGTCCGCAATGGTGATCGCCAGAAAGGCCAGCGCGAGCGTGCCGAAGCCGGAGGGGCGTTGCAGCAACGCCAGAGTGGCGAGCACGGTTCTGTTGGTAATCTCAAGCTTCTGAAATATATTGTACAGGTGTACTTTGACTGTCCCTGGGGAAAGGTTTAGCTGGCGCGCGATCTCCTTGTTCGACATTCCTTCTGACACCAGTCGTACAATTTGACGTTCCCGGTGCGTCAAGAGCTCCAGCATTCTTTCAATTTTGCCGCCGCCGTCAGCTGCCGTGCCGCTTGGCGCGAGATCGAACTGCCCGGGCGACACACTGCGCCTCGTCATCAGTCGCAGTGATCGCAGCATGGTGTCGGGGGAGGCATACTTCGAAATTGCGCTGCAGGTGCCAGCAGCAATCGCTGCGGTTAGATCGTGGTCGGACTCGGACTCGGTAAAGAACACCAGGCGCGTGGGAAGATTGTCAGCTTTCGCAACCGCGAGGATCTCGGTCGCCGTCAGATCTGGCAAGGTGTCAGCAAGAAGCGCGACGTCGGGTGTCAAGTTCCGGATTGCCTCGAGGCAGCCCGTTCCATCGCTGGACGATGCCACCACGTCGAAATCCGGCTGCGCCCCGAGTATCGATTTCAGCCCCTGTAGCACGATTGGCTGTCGATCCCCGATCACGAGCCGGATGCGCGCGGATACCCCCTGATTGGCAGTCACGTCTAACATGGACTCTGCCTCGGCCCGGCATCTATGTGCTTCGGCATATGGCCGGCTCCGGGTGAGGTTATTAAAATACAACTAATCGATTAGAGAAAGAGGCTTCGCGGGGTTAACCCTACCTGCAATCGCGGGGCTTGAAGGTGAGAAATATGCCATTTGACCCGATGGCCGTTGCGATTGACTGGCTCGATGCCTACCGCGCGGGCGATATCGAAGCGATCTTGGACATGTATGCCGAGGATGCCGTGGTGCACTGCGGCTGCGGCGGCGTCAAAACCATTACCGGCCGCGAGGCACTTCGTGCCCATTGGGTCGACCGCCTCCGAGACCATCCGGCAGGCCAATTGGACAATCTCAATCCCTCGCACGATAGGATCATTATCTCGTACAGCACTAATACTGGTGTCATGACTGCACATTTTGCGTTTGACGCCGCCGGGAGGATTAAGGAGCTAAACTGCGGTCCCTCACACTAACCCGCGGCAAGAATGTAGCCCACAGCGGGTCCTAGACAAGCGCGAGCAGTGAAGCGTAAAGCGCGGGCAAGCCGGTCGGCGGCCTGCGCATGTCGGAAGCCTGCTCGTAGGCGTAGGCCAGACGCAGCAGCTTGTGCTCGCTCCAGGCGCGGCCTGCGAAGGTGACGCCGAGCGGATAGTCGGGCGTATCCTTGCCATCGATCCCGGCGACGAAGCCGCACGGCACCATGACGCTGGGATAGCCGGCCCTCGCGGCGATTGCGGCGCCTGCGCTGCCAGGGAACAGCACGGCGTCGAGTTCGTGCCGGTTCATGTAGGCATCCATGCCGCGGGTCCTGGCGCTGAGCAGGTCCATGGCAAGTGCCGCCTTGTACTCGCGTTCGCGCAAGTCGCCTCTGGTGAGGTCGGCGGCGAGGAACAGGTCCTGGCCGAAACGCAGCGCCTTGCCCGCATTCGCCTCGTTGAAGGCCACGATGTCGGTGATGGTTCGGGTGGCGGTGTTGGTCGCCCAATCCCTCAGGTAGAGGTTGAGATCTCGCTTCAGCTCGTAGACGAGGACGATCCGCTGCGTGACTGGATTGCCCTTGTTAGGGCTCAGCGGATTACGGTTGAGCACGGCCATGATCGTCCCTGGTCCGCTCATCCAGCCGGCCGTCGGCATGCTGGCGCGCACGATCACGGCGCCGAGGTCCTCCAGCACTTTGATCGCCTCGGCCATCACCTCCGCTCCTTTGGATGGCAACTTGCCGTAGAAGGGATCGTTCAGCGGGTCGGCGGGATCGCTCGGCACGCCGATACGCGCGCCTTTCATAGCGTCGGCGGCGAGGCCATCGGTGTAATCGGCGGGCCGCCGCTGCTTTTGCGTCGCCGGGTCGAGCGGGTCCTTGGCCGCCAGCACGTTGAGGAGCAGCGCCGCATCGCGCACGTTGCGCGTCATCGGCCCCGCGGTGTCCAGGCTATGCGCGATCGGCACGATGCCGGCACGGCTGATCAGTCCGACCGTCGGCTTCACGGTGACGAGGCCGTTCTGGCTGGCAGGGAATAGCAGCGAGCCCGAGGTCTCGGTGCCGATCGAGGCGGCACACAAACCTGCCGCCACTGCGACCGCCGACCCCGCGCTCGAGCCTCCCGGGGACACGACCGGGATGCCGTGATCGTCGACCAGCGCCGGCGCGTAGGGGTTCTTCACCTGACCGCCCAGCGACGAGTAGCCGGCGGGCATGTCGACCGCGAGCATGTTGGAAAACTCGGTCAGGTTCGCCTTGCCGAGGATCACCGCGCCGGCGTCCCGCAGCCGCTTGACGATTGTGGCGTCGGCCTTGGCGTACGCGCCTTCCAGTGCCAGCGAGCCTGCCGTGGTCGGCTGCTCGCCGCCGGTCGCGATGTTGTCCTTCACCAGGATCGGGATGCCCGCCAGCGGCCGCTTGGCCGAGGGCTTGGTGCCGTCGAGCTTGCCCGCGATCGCGAGCGCATCGGGATTGAGCGCGCGTACCGAGTTGAGCTTGGGTCCATCGCGGTCGTAGGCCTCAATGCGCGCGAGATAGGCTTTGGCAAGCGCTGTGGCAGTGACATGCCCACTGGCCAGAGCATGAGCGATATCACCCGGCTACTGTGCATGGGGTTGTTTTTCAAATTTTGTTCTGGGCCTCTCCCACAAGGGAAGAGGGCACAGCAATCGGCAGCGCGCGCCTCAGCGGTGCCCTTCCCCCTACTCCCAATGCCACGTCGAGAAATCGTTCTCGTATTGCGGCACGTCCTTCCAGACGCCCTTGAGCTTCTTGTTGGTGATGGTGATCAGCTGCGGCTGGTACAGATAGGCGGAGACGGCGTCGGTCGCGAGCATGCGCTGGGCATCGCCGAGCAGTTTTGCGCGGGTGGCCTCGTCCGGCGTCGAGACGATCTGCTTGTAGAGCGCGTTGAACTTCTCGTTGTTGTAGCCGAGGTAGTAGTCCGGCTCGGTGATCTTGACGAGGTCGAACGGCTCGACATGGCTGACAATGGTCAGATCGAAATTGTGCGGACCATTGCCGGCGAATACCTGCGACAGCCATTGCGCCCATTCGACGTTCTCGATTTTGGCGACGATACCGACCTTGGCGAGCTGGGCTGCGGCAATCTCGCCGCCCTGCCGCGCATAGGACGGCGGCGGCAGCTTCAGCGACAATTCGAGCGGCGTGGTGACGCCGGCCTCGGCCAGAAGCTTCTTTGCCTTCTCAGGATCGTACGGGTTGATGCCGGTGGTATCGACATAGCCGAGCGCACCCGGCACATAGAAACTGCCGATCGGCGTGCCGAAGCCGTCGACGGCGCCGTCGATCATGGCCTTGCGGTCGATCGCGGCAAGGATGGCGCGGCGGACGCGGACGTCGTCCAGCGGCTTCTTGCGGTGGTTGATCGCGACGATGGTCTTGGCCCTGGAGCCGCCGACCAGCACGGTGAAGCGCGGATCGGCCTTGAACTGGGCAATGGTGCGCTGAGCCGAGACGCGCGGGAACGCATCGACGTCGCCCGAGAGCAGCGCCGCTACCTGCGCCGCCGGATCGGAGATGAAGCGGATCGTCACCTTCGACAGCTTGACCGCAGCGGCGTTGCGATAGTCGGCCCATTTGGTCAGCGTGATCGAAGAGCCCTTGGCCCAGGCGCCAAGCTGGTAGGGCCCGGTGCCGACCGGCTGGGTCACGTTGGTGGCCGCGCTCTTCGGCTCGACGATCGAGCCGCCCGCCTGCCCGAGCAGGAACGGCAGGTTCGGTTCGCCATACTTCATGGTGATCACGATGGTGTCGGCGTCAGGCGCCTCGACCTTCTCGAAGGCCTGGTAGAGGCTCTTGTCCTTGTTCGTGCTGGTCGGCGCGGCGTTGCGCTCGAACGAGAATTTCACCGCGGCGGAATTGAACGGCTCGCTATTTTGAAATTTGACGCCCTTGCGCAGCTTGAACGTATAGGTCCTCAAATCGGGCGATGCCGTCCAGCTCTCGGCCAGCAGCGGCGAGACCGAGCCGTCCTCGTTGATCTTGGTCAGCGTCTCATAGATGTTGTAGAGCGTGACCTCGGCGATCGCGGCGGCGGCGGCATTGGTGGGATCGAGGCCCGGCGGCTCCAGCGCCATCGCCATGACGACGCTGTCCTTCTTGCTCTGCGCCAGCACCGGCAAAGGCGCTGCGGCAAGTGTGAGGGCAAATGCGATGATCGATAGTTTCCTGAACATGCGTAACTCCCCGGCCTGCTGTTGTCTTCAGCCTACGCCAATCCTGGTCCGGACACTAACCTTCCATCACCGCCTGCGGCAATGCCATCACGGCCTCGGCCTTGTGGCAGGCGGCGAGGTGCCCCTCACCCACCCTGCGTAGCTCAGGCAGTGCCTCGCGGCAATGCTGGTCGGCAAGTGCACAGCGCGCGACATAAGGACATCCGCTCGCTGCCGCCGATTGCGAGGCGATCGCCTGGGCTCCGCGCCGCCGCCGGCCGCCCCCGGCGCGCGCCCGCGGCACGGCATCCAGCAGCGCGCGCGTATAGGGATGGGCACAGCGCTCGAACAGATCCTCCGGCCGCCCCTGCTCGACGATGCGGCCGAGATACATGACCGCAACCTCGTCGCAGAGATAGTCGACGACCGCGAGGTCATGGCTGATCAGGATGTAGCTGAGGCCGAACTGCTCCTGGAGATCCTGCATCAGGTTCAGCACCTGCGCCTGCACGGAGACGTCGAGCGCGGAGACCGGCTCGTCAGCGACGATCAGCTTCGGCTGCGTGATCAGCGCACGCGCAATGGCGATGCGCTGGCGCTGGCCGCCGGAGAATTCGTGCGGATATTTGTCCATGTCCGCATCGCGCAAACCCACCTGCCGCAGCACCGCGGCGACGCGGTCGCGGAACGTGGTGCGGTCGGCGCCTTCGAGCACAGTCAGCGGCTCGGCGACGATCCGCGCGATGGTCTGGCGCGGGTCGAGCGAGCCATAGGGGTCCTGGAACACCATCTGGAAATCGCGCCGGGCGCGGCGCAGCTCGTCGGGAGGAATGCGGTTGAGATCGCGGCCGAGCAGCGCGACCTGCCCTGAGGTCGGCCGCTCCAGCGCCATCACGACGCGCGCGAAGGTGGACTTGCCGGAGCCGGACTCTCCAACGATGCCGAGGCTCTTGCCGGCTTGGACCCGCACGCTGACGCCGTTGAGCGCGCGCACCTGCCCTGGCGGGCGAAACAGGCTTTCGCGCGGCAGCGTATAGCGCTGTTCGAGATCCTTCACATCGAGAAGCGGCGCAGCGGTCATGCGGTCAGCGCTCCGACGCGTTCGGCCATCGAGACATCCGTCCGGATGCAGCGTGCGAAATGGCCGGGCCCGACATCCACCATCGGCGGCAGCGCGGCGCGGCACTGATCGATCACGAGCGGACAGCGATCGGAGAAGGTGCAACCGGACGGCAGGTCGGCGAGCTCCGGCACCGTGCCCGAGATCGTCTTCAGCCGCGTCCCCTTGCGCGCGCCGAGCTTCGGCCGGGCGCGGAACAGGCCCTGCGAGTAGGGATGGCCCATGCGGCGGAACACCTCGTCGGTCGGCCCGCTCTCGACGACGGTACCGCCATACATCACCATCATGCGCTGCACGTTCTCGGCGATGACGCCGAGATCGTGCGAGATCAGGATCATCGACATGCCGCGCTCCTCGACGAGATCGGCGATAAGGTCGAGGATCTGGCCCTGGATGGTGACGTCGAGCGCGGTGGTCGGCTCGTCCGCGATCAACAGGTCGGGCTCGCAGGCGAGCGCCATGGCGATGGTGATGCGCTGGCGCTGCCCGCCTGAGAACTGATGCGGATAGGCGTCGACGCGCCTGGTAGCATCGGGCAGCCCGACGCGGTCGAGCAAGGCGATCGCTTCTTTCCGCGCCTGCGCCGCCGAATATCTCTTGTGACGGCGCAGCGGCTCGGCGACCTGGTTACCGATCGTGTGCATCGGGTTGAGCGCGGTCATCGGCTCCTGGAAGATCATGCTGATGCGGTTGCCGCGCAGGCGACAGTAATCGGCGTCCGAAAGCCCGACGAGCTCGTCGCCGTCGAGCTTGATGCTGCCGGTGACGGCCGCGCTGTCCGGCAGCAGCCCCATCAACGACAGCGCCGTGACCGACTTGCCGCAGCCGGATTCGCCGACGAGCCCGAGCGTCTCGCCGCGCTTGAGCGAGAAGCTGACGCCGCGCACGGCCTGCGCCGGGCCGCGGCTGGTGTTGAGGCGGACGCCGAGATTGTCAACTTCGATCAGCGGCATGTTGGAGCGCTCGCCCATCATCATCGCTCCCGCGCCAGCCGGGGATCGAGCAGGTCGCGCAGCCCGTCACCGAGGAGATTGAGACCGAGCACCGCGATGGCGATCGCAGCGCCCGGATAGACCGCGAGCATCGGCGACTGGAACAGCAGCGTCTGCGCATCGTTCAGCATCCGTCCCCAGGACGGCTGCGGCGGCTGCGTGCCGAGACCGAGATAGGACAGCGCGGCTTCGGCGAGAATGGCGAGCGCGAACTGGATGGTGACCTGCACGATCAGGATCGACAGGATATTCGGCAGCACATGCTCGATGGTGATGCGGAAGCGCCCCTTGCCCGCGGCGCGCGCGGCCAGCACGAATTCGCGCGCCCAGATCGCGTTGGCCGAGCCGCGCGTCAGCCGCGTCAGCGTCGGGATCTGGAAGATGCCGATCGCGACGATCGAGGTCACCATGCCCGGCCCCACCACGGCGGCAAGCATGATCGCGGAGAGCACGGCCGGAAACGCGAAGCTGAAATCGGCAAAGCGCATGATGATCTCTTCGGTCCAGCCTCGCCGGGCCGAGGCGATCAGGCCGAGGCAGACGCCAAAGGTGAGACCGATGCTCACGGCAATGATGCCGACCATGATGGTGGAGCGGGCCCCCGCAAGCAGCAGCGAAACGATGTCGCGGCCGAAGGAATCGGTGCCGAGCCAGTGCGATGCCGAGGGCGGCTTGAGCTTTGCGGCGATGTCGATCTCGTAGGGAGACCACGGCGTCCACACCAGCGACAGCAGCGCCGAGGCGAGCACCAGCAGGCTTAGCGTGCCGCCGAGCACGAAGCTGCGGTGGCGCAGCGCGCGGCGCCAGAAGGTGCGGGCCGGCAGAGGACGCGTTGCAACCGGCGCGTCGATGGTCAGAGGCGCGCTCACAGGTCGTGAACCTTGATGCGAGGATCGATATAGGCATAGAGCACGTCGACGACGAAGTTGACGATGACGACCATGGCGGCGAGCAGCATCACGCAGTTCCGCACCACGATCAGGTCGCGGTTGGCGATCGACTGGAAGATCAGGCGGCCGAGGCCCGGCAGGTAGAACACGTTCTCGATCACGATGGTGCCGGCGAGCAGGTTGGCGAATTGCAGCCCCATCACGGTCATCACGGGGATCATGGCGTTGCGCAGCACATGGCTCCACAGCACCTCGCGCTTGCCGAGGCCTTTTGCGCGTGCGGTGCGGACGAAGTCTTCGCGCAGCACTTCCAGCACGGCCGATCGCGTAACGCGCGCGAGGATCGCGGCCTGCACCACGGCAAGCGAGATCGCCGGCAGCAGCAGTGACTTGATCCCTGGCCAGATGCCGTCCTCCCAGCCGGCAAAGCCGCCCGCCGAGAGCCATTGCAGTCGCACCGAGAACAACAGCACCAAGAGGATCGCAAACCAGAAGTTCGGCAGCGCGATGCCGACCTGGGTCAGCGACATCACCCCGACATCGCCGAGCTTGTTGTGGTTGGCGGCGGTGTAGATGCCGGCCGAGAGCGCCAGCGTCACCGTAACCGTCATCGCCATGATCGCGAGCGGAATGGTCAGCACCAGCCGCTCCGCGATCAGGCTGGCGACCGGGGTACCGTAGACATAAGAGTTGCCGAGATCGCCGACGACGAGGCCCTTGATCCATTGCAGGTAGCGAACGGCCAGCGGCTGGTCGAGCCCGAGCTTGACGGTGAGCGCGCGCACCGCGTCCGGCGAGGCGTCGGCGCCCATCAGCATCTGCGCGGCATTGCCCGGAAGCGCGTCTAGCACCAGGAAGATGATCAGCGATGCGCCGACCAGCGTCGCCAGCAAGGTCAACAGACGTCGGAGGACAAAGACGCTCATGCGTGCTCGGCTTCAGGGCTCACCCGCGGCACGATCAACATGTCTGGACGCCGGAGGCAAGTCCTTTGCACACAAGCTGCTTGCTGCATGCCCATCCCCTCAAGACGGCCAGCGGGACAGAAGATCGCTTGAAGCCTCGAACAATGCGCTCACGCGCAGCAATTCTGCGTCCGCCCGGAAGCGACCGACGAGCTGAAGCCCGATCGGCAGGCCGTCGCGGGCAATGCCGCAGGGAAGGCTGATCGCGGGATGGCCGGTCATGTTGAAGGGCATGGTCCAGGGGAACCAGTGCGGCCGGACGCTGTCGAAATGCCGGCCATCGATCTCGATGCTGCCGAACAGGTCCTGCTTGATCGGCAGCGCGGTGCGCGTCAGGGTCGGCATCGCCAGGAAGTGACGGCGTGCAAGCAGCGATTGCACGCGACGGAACAACGCGGTGCGCGCGAACATCGCCTCCTGGTAGTCGACGCCACTGACTTCGCTGGCGAGCGCGAGCTGCTTGAGAAAGGCCTCGCTCAGCTCGTCCTTGTGTTCAGTCGCCAGTTTTGCGAAGCGCGTGCGCCAGACCGTGTGGTTGATGGCGCGCCAGATCGGCTCGACGTCGAAACCATCGCCAGAGAATTCCTCGAGCTCCGCCCCTAAGCCCGCCAGCCGGTCGAGGCTCGCCTTGAAATTGGCGCCGACTTCGGCGGACACCGGACGGCCGGGCGGCGTCAGGCAGTACAGGATCCTCAGCCCGCGCAGGTCGCCGCGCGGAGCGGCGGTGCCGACGAAGTCGGGCACGGGAACGCCAATCGACCAGGGATCGCAGGCATCCTCACCTGCCATTGCCTGCATCATCAACGCGGTGTCGGCGACCGTGCGCGTGGTCGGCGTGACATAGGTCTGGTTGCCGAAGACGTCCAGCGCCTGGCTGTGCGGGATGACGCCGTTGCTCTGCTTGAGCCCGACCACGCCGTTGCAGGCGGCCGGAATTCGGGTCGAGCCGCCGCCGTCGGTGGCGATCGCGAGCGGCGCGATGCCGCTCGCCACCGCCACCGCCGCGCCGCCGCTGGAGCCGCCGGAGGAGCGGCCGGCGTCCCAGGCATTGCGGGTACAACCGAACAGGGGTGAATCGGTGAGGCACTTGCTGCCGAACTCTGGCGTCGTGGTCTTGCCGATCAGGATCGCGCCTTCCGCGCGCAACCGTGCAACGGCGACGGCATCCTCGTTCGGCACATTGTCCTTGTAGGGAACGGCACCGAAGGTGGTCCTTACGCCCTTGGTATTGACGATGTCCTTGACGGTGACGGGTATGCCGTGCAGCAGGCCGAGCTCCTCGCCCGCCATCACCTTGCGCTCGGCTTCGCGCGCCGCCGCGATCGCCTCATCACCGCACAGAGTGATGAAGCAATTCAATTCGGGCTGGAGCGCCTCGGCGCGGGCAAGCACGGCGCGGGTGAGCTCGACGGGCGAAATCCGCTTTCCGGCGATGAGACCGCGCAGCTCGGTTGCGGACAAGAGACAGGGATCGCCGTTCATCGTCACGTTACGCTCCGAAGCGGGCCGCCATTGGCCCGAAGACATTGACAGCGAGAATGACAGTTTTGTTAACTCGCCGTCCAATACGATTTTGGTCGCCAACCCATACGCTCTCGGTATGCCAATGGATCTTCGCCGGCTCCGCTATTTCGTCGCCGTCGCCGAGGCGCGCAGCATCGGCAAGGCCGCCGAGCGGCTCCGGATGGCGCAGCCGCCGCTCTCGGTCCAGATCCGCAAGCTCGAGGCAGAGATCGGCGCGCCCCTGTTCCGTCGCGGCACTCGCGGCATGGATCTGACCGAGGCGGGCCAGGCGTTGCTGGCGCGCGCCAGCGAAGCGCTCGCCCTTGCGGCCGACGGCGCCGAAGCCGCGCGCGCGGTTGCTTCGGGACGGCGCGGCCGCCTGTCGGTGGGTTACATGTTCGTGCTGGCGAATGCGATGCTGCCGCAGCTCATCCCCGAACTGCGCCGCGCGGTTCCCGGCGTCGACCTCAGCTTCGCCGAGCTCAGCGCTTCGACGCGCGAGGCCCGGGTGCTCGACCGCAGCGTCACGGTCGCGCTGTGCATGCCCGCAATCAATCATCCCGAGATCCAGGTGGCACGGATCGGCGCGCAGCCCTTCATGCTGGCCATGCCGATCCGCTCGCCACTCGCCCGCCTGACCTCCGTGCCGATGGCCCGGCTGCAGGGCCGTCCGCTGATCGCGCTCCCGCACCCGGACCATGGACCCGCCTCCTCCGCGGTCATTCCTTTGCTACGTCGGCATCAAGTGGTGATGCCAATCGCCAGCCGGGTGGAGACGGTGCATTCGGCGATGAGCCTGGTTCTGGCCGGTGAAGGTCTCGCCATCCTGCCGGCCTGCGCGCAGCTCGGCGCGCCACGCGGCATCGTGTTCAGGCCACTGCGTGACGTCACCGACTCCCTCGAGATCGCAGTCTGTTGGCGGCGGGATTCCCAGAGTCCGCTGATCGGAACTTTCCTCAAATGTGCCGAGAAAGCGGTCGCGCGAATGTGAGGCGACGCTACGAGCTCCAACTGACCTCGTGGCTCCAGGGCGGATCGGCACCCGGACGGGTGCAGGTCAGGCCCGCGCAACTGGCGGCGAAGGACAACACGCGGCGGAGCTCGTCTGCGCCGATGTCCTTCAATCGCGCTCGGGCGATGCGTCCCTGCTTGTGCAGCGCGAACAGCAGCGCCGCCTGAAAGCTGTCGCCTGCGCCAATGGTGTCGGCGACCTCAACCTTGGGCGCGGCGACTTCGATCTGCCCTGCCCCCGCATGCCACGCGACGGCGCCATGATTGCCGCGGGTGATGACGACGAGGCCCGTGCCCTGCGCGAGCAGCGTGCTCGCGCGCTGGTGATATGGTTCCTCGCCGAAGAGATAAGCGAAATCGACGTCCGACATCTTGATGAGATCGGCGCTTCCCGCGAACTCGGTCATGCGCGCGAGATAGGCTGGCTTGTCCTTGACGAGGTTCGGCCGGCAGTTCGGATCGAAGGAGATCGTGGAGGACGCCCGCGCGTCTGCGATCAGCGCCATGGTCTCGGCCGCGCCCTGGTCGTTGACGAGCGTGGTCGAGCCGACATGGAGAGCTTCAACCGTGTCGAGCGGAATTGTCCCGCGCTGGTAAGTCCAATTCCGCGTTGCGGTCTCGGCATCGTAGAACGCGTAGTGCGACTCGCCCGCAACGATGCGGACGAAGGCGAGCGTGGTCTGGTGATCGCTGCGGGTCGCGAGATTGAGGTCGACATTGGAGGCCGCGGCATGATCGGCGATCATCCGCCCGAACAGGTCGGTCGAGACGCCGCCGACGAAAGCGGTCGGCGCGCCGAGCCGCGCCATTCCAATCGCGACGTTGAGGCAGGAGCCGCCGACCGCCGGCATCACAGCCTCGCGGCCGTCGACATTTTGCGTCGGTACGAAGTCGATCAGCGCATCGCCGCAGGCAATCAGCATGGCTTTCAACCTCTGGCCATGTCGCGCATCGCCGCGCGGCTGCCGCGATCGACGTCGCGCAGCAGCTTGTAGACCTCACGCTTGCGAGCGTGAAACGCGGCCATGTCGGGCGCGGTCGGCTCGCTCTTGCGTCCCAGCGCCGACATCTCGGCCATAGTCTCGCCGATCGAGGCGTAGGCGCCGCCGGCGACCGCCCCGAGCATCGCGGCGCCCAATAGCACAGGTTCCTTCGTCTGTGGCAGCGCAACGGTGAGGCCGGTGGTATCCGCCATGATCTGCCGCACCAAAGGACTGCGGCTGGCGCCGCCGCCCATGATCATGATGTTCGAGCGCACGCCATGCGCGGCAAACGCCTCGATCACCTCGGCGAGCCCGTAGGCAAGACCGCAGAGGCCGGCGACGAACAGCCGCTCCATCGAACCGACGTCGGTGTCGAGATCGAGGCCGGCGATCACTGCACGCGTGTCCGGGTCGGCATAAGGCGAGCGGTTGCCGATGAACTCGGGCAAGACATGAACGTCGCGCGCCAGCAGCGCAGCGCGACTGGCATTGCCCGCGCGCGTGATGATGCGGCGCTCGAGGAAGTCGATGAGGTCGAGGCCCTCACTGCGCGCCGCCGCGCTGACCCCGCTGAAACCGGGATGCGACTTGAGAAGATGATCGATGGCGGCGCCTGCCGCCGACTGGCCGCCTTCGTTGAGCCAGAACTCCGGCACCATGCCGGAGTAATAAGGCCCCCACACGCCCGGCACGAAGCACGGCTGCTTCGTCGTCGCCATGATGCAGGCCGACGTTCCCATGATGTAGGCGAGACGGTCGCAGACGTCGCTCGCTCCGCCCGCCCCGTCGCGACCGCCGATCGCACCGATGCCGCCGGCATGGGCATCGATCAGCGACGCTCCGACCGGCGTGCCGGGTGCCAAGCCGAGCTCGGTCGCGGCCGAGTGCGTGAGACCTGCGCCCAACCGCGTGCCGGGTGCGACGATCTCGGTGCCGATGCGCGCGTATCTCTCGGCGACAAAATCGGACAGACCGATGCGCTTGAAGAACGGCGCGCTCCAGCCGCCGCCCGCATGGGCGAGGTAATTCCACTTGCAGGTCACAGTGCAGGTCGAGCGCTGCACCGAGCCTGTCGCGCGCCAGGTCAGGTAATCCGCCAGATCGAAGAAATGGCCGGCGGCGTCAAAACTCGCGCGCAGATGCCGCTTCAGCCATAGCAGCTTCGGCATCTCCATCTCCGGCGAGATCGAGCCGCCGACATAGCGCAGCACAGCATCCTCGGTCTCGTTGATCAATCGCGCTTCGGCCCTGGCGCGGTGATCCATCCAGACGATGACGTTGCGCTGCGCCTCGCCGGATCCACTGACGGTGAGCGGCTCGTCTTGCCGATCGAGAACGACCAGCGAACAGGTGGCGTCGAAGCCGATACCGCCGACGCTATCGGGTGTAATGCCAGCTTCCGTCGTCGCCGCGCGTACCGATGCGGCGCAGGCGTCCCAGATATCCTGGGACGACTGCTCGACGATATCGCCTGCCTCGTGCCAGATCCGGATCGGGTGACGCGCCATAGCGAGCAGCGTGCCGGCCTCGTCAAACACCCCTGCCCGCGTGCTCGTGGTCCCTACATCGACGCCGATATACGCTCGCGGCATGGTCGCTCCCGGTCGCCTCGTCAGCTTTGACGCAAGCCTACCAGCAAGTGTAACCGCCATCCACCAGCACGATGCTGCCCGTCATCAGGCTCGCGGCCTCGGACGAGAGGAACAGCACGACGGAGGCGATCTCCTCGACCTGTCCCATGCGCGCCATCGGGGTTCCACCGATCCAGGCGTCGTACATCTTCGGATTGCTCTTCACGAAGGCATTGAGCGGCGTCTCGATATAGGTCGGCGCCACCGCGTTGACGCGGATGCCGCGTGCCCCCCATTCGGCGGCCAGCGACTTGGTCAGATGGTGCACGCCGGCCTTGGAGGCGTTGTAGAAGCACTGCTCCTGTGGCTTGTTGACGATGAAGCCGGACATCGAGCCGACATTGACGATGGCGCCACTCTTGGCCTTCAGCATGTGCTTGCCGAATTCGCGGCAGCACCAGAAGGTGCCGTTGAGGTTGACGTCGATGACGTTGAGCCAGTGCTCGTCGGTGACGGTCTCGGCCGGCGTCTCGCTGCGCGCGATGCCGGCATTGTTGACGAGGATGTCGACCTTGCCGTGACGGGCAACGAGGTCGTTCGCGACTTCGGCCACGCGTTTGGTGTCGGTGACGTCCATGATTGCGGTCTCGACGTCGTAGCCTTTCGCTTTCAGTTCGGCCTTCGCACTATCGGCGACCTTGCTGTCACGGTCGCCGATGACGACCCTGGCGCCGGCCTCGGCCAGCGCCTCCGCGCAGCCAAGGCCGATGCCCTGCCCGCCGCCGGTGATGAACGCGGTCTTGCCGTTCAGCTTGAATTTTTCCAGGTACATGGTGTCTATCCGTTGTCTTGCCGTTTCTTTGTCAGCCTCGAAGGGCGTTGCCGCCGTCGTCGAAGCGGTGAATGCGCTGGGGATCCGGCACCAGCGAGACGCGGTCGCCGGCGTGCAGGCTCAATTCGCCGATGTAGCGCGCCGTCAGCATGCCGAGGGGACCTGCATCGACGTAAAGGAAGGTGTCGCTGCCGAGATGCTCGGCCACCGCGATCGTTCCCTGCCAGCCGCCGGCGCCGTCCCGCTCGATCTTCAGATGCTCCGGCCGCACCCCGATCGTGGCGGCACCGCGTTGCCGAGCGAGCTCGCCGGTGACGAAATTCATCTTGGGCGAGCCGATGAAGCCGGCGACGAACAGATTGGCCGGCCTCTCGTAGAGCTCCAGCGGCGAGCCATATTGCTCGATCCTGCCGCCGTTGAGCACGACGATCTTGTCGGCCATGGTCATCGCCTCGACCTGATCGTGGGTGACGTAGATCGCGGTGGTGCCGAGCTGCTTCTGCAGCCGCGTCACCTCGATACGCATCTGCACGCGCAGCGCTGCGTCGAGATTGGACAACGGCTCGTCGAACAGGAACGCTTTGGGCTCACGCACGATGGCGCGGCCGATCGCGACGCGCTGGCGCTGGCCGCCTGAGAGCTCGCGCGGCTTGCGATCAAGATAGGGCGTGAGATTCAGCGTTGCGGCGGCGGCCTCGACCTTGCGGTTGATCTCGTCCTTGGCAAGGCCCGCCATCTTGAGGCCGAAGCCGATATTGCCGCGCACGCTCATATGCGGATAGAGCGCGTAGGACTGGAACACCATCGACAGCCCGCGCTTGGCAGGCGGCGTGTCGACGACGTTCTTGCCGTCGATCAGGATCTTGCCGCCAGAGACGTCCTCGAGCCCCGCGATCAGGCGCAGCAGCGTGGTTTTGCCGCAGCCGGAGGGACCGACGAACACCACGAAGGAGCCGTCGGCGATGTCCAAGTCGGCGCCCTTGATGATGTGCACGGGGCCGAAGGACTTTTGCACGCCCTGAAGTGTGATCTGACCCATGATCCGGCTGCCCCTACTTCACCGCGCCGAAGGTGAGCCCGCGCACGAGCTGCTTCTGGCTGAACCAACCGAGGACGAGAA
The DNA here is from genome assembly GCF_054060315.1 of Bradyrhizobium sp. USDA 4354. Taxonomy (NCBI): domain Bacteria; kingdom Pseudomonadati; phylum Pseudomonadota; class Alphaproteobacteria; order Hyphomicrobiales; family Nitrobacteraceae; genus Bradyrhizobium; species Bradyrhizobium sp. USDA 4354. Next base: position 6,661,055 of record NZ_JBSSDC010000001.1, read on the forward strand.
TGGGCGCGATCGCCAGCGTCGACGCCGCCGACAGCTTTGCCCAGAACAGCCCTTCCGGGCTCGAATAGGAGGCAATGAAGGTGGTGAGTGGGGCGGCGCTCGAGGTCGACAGGTTCAGCGTCCAAAACGCCTCGTTCCAGGCGAGGATCAGGTTGAGCAGCAGCGTCGAGGCGAGCCCCGGGATCGCCATCGGAGTCAACACATAGACCAGCTCGCGGCCGATGGTGGCGCCGTCCATGCGCGCGGCCTCTAAGATGTCGCGCGGGATCTCCTTGAAGTAGGTGAACAGCATCCAGATGACGATCGGCAAGTTTCCGAGGCACAGGATGAAGACGAGGCCGATGCGGGAATCGAGCAGGCCGACCGTCTTGTAGATCAAGTAGATCGGCACCAGCACGCCGACCGGCGGCATCATCTTGGTCGACAGCATCCAGAGCAGGATGTCCTTGGTGCGCTTGGTCGGCGAGAACGCCATCGACCAGGCCGCGGGGATCGCGATCAACAGCGCAATCAGCGTCGAGCCGCCGGCGATGATGATCGAGTTCATCGCGTGATGAAAATAATCGCTGCGCTCCTGCACGGTCGCGTAGTTTTCCGTGGTCCAGTGGAAGAACAGGAAGGATGGCGGGACCGCGAATGCCTCAAGCTCGGTCTTGAAGCTCGCCAGCCCCATCCACAGGATCGGAAAGAAGATCAGGAAGCCGAACAGCCAGGCCGCCGCCGTCGATATCGCCACCCGCCGCGTCGTCGCCATCCGTGCCATGTCAGGCTTCCAAATTGCGGCCGACGATGCGGACCAGGAAGAAGGCGACGACGTTGGCGATCACCACGGCGACCAGGCCGCCCGCGGAGGCGCTGCCGACGTCGAACTGGATCAGCGCCTGCGAATAGATCAGGAAGGCGATATTGGTCGTCTGCAAGCCCGGCCCGCCCCCGGTCGTGACGAAGATCTCGGCGAACACGGTGAGGAGAAAGATCGTTTCGATCAGGATCACCACCGTGATGGGGCGCGCGAGGTGGGGCAGCGTGATGTAGATGAAGGTCGAGACAGCGCTGGCACCGTCCATCTCGGCCGCCTCCTTCTGCTCCTCGTCGAGCGACTGCAGCGCGGTGAGCAGGATCAGCGTCGCGAACGGCAGCCATTGCCACGTCACGATCAGGATCACCGCAAACAGCGGTACATCGTTGAACCAATCGATCGGCGTCAGACCGAACAGCGAAGCGAGCCAGGCGAACAATCCCGACACCGGGTGCATCAACAGGTTCTTCCAGACCAGCGCGCTCACCGTCGGCATTACGAAGAATGGCGCGATCACCATCAGGCGGACGAAATTGCGGCCGATCACGGGCTGGTCCATCAGCAGCGCCAGGGGGATGCCGAGCAGGATAGTCAGCGCCAGCACGGAGCCAACGAGCACCAGCGTATTCCGGAGCGAGGCAAGGAAGGCGGGATCGGTGAGGAAGTAGCGGAAGTTCTCCAGGCCCACGAACGATTCCGAGCCGGGATCGAGCAGGCTGTAATGCAGCGTGGAGAAATAGATCGTCAGCGCGAGCGGGACGATCATCCAGACGAACAGAAGCCCGACGGCCGGGGTCAGGAGCGACCGTGCAAGGAATTGCGTCTGCCGGGTTGCCACTCGCTTCTCCTCTGCCGGGAAGAAGAAGGCGGCCATCCATCCGGGGATGGGCGGACGGCCGCGAGTCTGAGCTCAGGAGGAAGAGCTCGGGTTCACTTGATGTAGCCGGCGCGCTTCATCTCGCGCTCGGTCGCCGATTGCGCCGCGGTGAGCGCGGCATCGACCGTCATCGATCCCGCAAGCGCGGCCGAGAACTGCTGGCCCACCTGCGTACCGATGCCCTGGAATTCGGGAATGGCCGCGTATTGCACACCGACGTAAGGCACCGGCTTCACCGTCGGCTTGTTCGGATCGGCCGCATCAATCGAAGCCAGCGTCAGCTTGGCGAAGGGTGCGACCTTGAGATAATCCGGGTTCTGGTAGAGTGAGCTGCGCGTGCCCGGCGGCACGTTGGCCCAGCCCTCCTTCGACGCGACGAGCTTGGTGTAGTCCTTGCTGGTTGCCCAGGCGATGAACTTCTCGGCCGCTTCGCTCTTCTTGGAGCCGGCGGGGATCGCAAGATTCCAGGCCCACAACCAGTTGGCGTTCTTGCCGAGCCCGGTGTTGGGCGCGAGCGCGAAGCCGACCTTGTCGGCGACCTTGGAGTCCTTCGGATTGGTGACGAAGGACGCCGCCACGGTGGCATCGATCCACATCGCGCATTTGCCGGCGTTGAACAGCGCCAGATTTTCGTTGAAGCCGTTGGAGCTCGCGCCGGGAGGTCCGGCTTCCTTCATCAGGTTCACATAGGTGGTGAGCGTCGTCTTCCATTCCGGCGTGTTGAACTGCGGCTGCCACTTCTCGTCGAACCAGCGCGCGCCGTAGGAATTGGCCATTGCGGAGAGGAACGCCATGTTCTCGCCCCAGCCAGCCTTGCCGCGCAGGCAGATGCCGTAGGTGCCCCCGCTCTTGTCAGTCAGCTTCTTGGCCGCGTCGATGACGAAGTCCCAGGTCGGCTTTTCCAGCATCTTCAGGCCGGCCTTCTCGAACAAATCGGTGCGGTACATCACCATCGAGCTCTCGCCGTAGAACGGCGCGGCGTAGAGCTTGCCGTCGGCGGAGACCGCATCTTTGATCTTCGGCAAGAGGTCAGCGACGTCGTAATCGGCGCCGAGATTGGTCAGCGGCACCAGCCAGCCTTTTTTGGCCCAGATGGGCACCTCGTAGGTACCGATCGTGAGAACGTCGAACTGACCGCCCTTGGTGGCGATGTCGGTGGTGACGCGCTGGCGCAGCACGTTCTCCTCCAGCGTCACCCATTTCACGGTGATATCGGGGTTCTTCTTGGTGAATTCCCCCGTCAGCCCCTGCATGCGGATCATGTCGCCGTTGTTCACGGTGGCGATCGTCAGGGTCGTTTCGGCCATCGCGGGGACGGCCAGCAGAACAGACGCGCCGCAGACGGCGCCGAGGACGTGTTTCATGATGACCTCCCTTGGAACTCGCGCTTTTGAGCATATGCCCACGCGTTGGGCTTATGTTCAACGCAAGGACGTGCGATTGTCAAGCAGGCGCGCGGGCGTTTCGGCAACTTATGAGTGCTGCGGTGCGACAACCTTCCCGTCATGCCCCACCGGGTCTCGCCTTCGGCGAGCCAATGACAGGCTCCGGCAGGGCATCCAGCACTCCGTGCAAGGAGTGATTTGCCCCAAGAGAGGCCGCAGCGTACTGGATCATCCGCCCCAGTGCGCAATTGCGCACAAGGCGGATGATGACAGCAGCGCAAGTGGCGAGACCGCCCGCCCCTACCGCTCCAGAATCGCCCTTGCCGTCGCTTCGTCCGTAATCAGCCCGTTGATCAGGCCCCCGTTCAACGCCGCGGCGATCGCGGTCACCTTCGCTGCGCCGACCGCGGCGCCGATCGTCGTGGTCTTCGCCGGCACCTCCGGCGGGATGCTGGTCAGGCGCTTGTTGGTGCCGGCCTTGAGCAGGCGGCCCTTGGCATCATAAGCCCAGCCGGTGATCTCGCCGATGGCGCCGAGCCGCATCATCTCGAACAGTTCGTCGCGGGTGACGAAGCCGTCGATGTGCACCTGCGCCTTCTGATCCATCTGGCCGATGCCGACGAGGCGCAAATCCGCTTTGGCTGCGACCGCTTTCACCTTCGCGATCGGCTCGATGCGCACCATCTTGTTGCGCTCGTCCTCCGACGACATCAGGAACGGCAGCGGCATCGGATAGTGCCGCGCGCCGGTGCGGTCGGCGAGCCGGCCGACGGTGTCGTAGAAGCTCGCCGAGCCGTCGGCGGAGATGTTGCCGACCAGCGAGACGATCTGGTGATTGGGCCGGTCGATCGGCGTGACGCGCTCGACCGCCGCGCGCACGGCCCGGCCCGTGCCGAGCGCGACGATGACGGGCGTCTCCGAGCGCAGCGTGGAGTCGAGCAGATTGGCGCAGCGTTCGGCAATGCCCGCAGTCGCCTGAGGCGCGGCAGGATCTGCCGGCACCACCTCGCAATGAACGAGATTGAAGCGTTCCTTCAGGCGCGCCGCCAGCTCCATGCAGGCGGCAATCGGGTGCTCAAGGCGGAAGGTGATGAGCCGCTCAGCGAGGCACAGCGAGACCAACCGCTGCGCCGAGGCGCGCGAGACCTGGAGCATCTTTGCGATCTCGTCCTGGGTGTGGCCGGCAATGAAATAGAGCCAGCCGGCGCGCGCGGCGTCGTCGAGCCTCGACTTGTCGTTCTCGGCGGCCATGCGGGCTCACGCCTCCCAGAAATCGCTCATGCGCGCGAAGACCCGATCGGCCCCGGCGGCCGACAATATAGCCCGGCCGTCGCGCGTGCGATAATGGCCGCCCCCGAGAAATCCCCAGACGGTCATGCCGGCCGCCTTGCCCGCCTGCACGCCGCTGACGCTGTCCTCGATCACCAGCGTGCGTGAGGGCGGTGTGCGCATGTTCTCCGCTGCATGGAGAAAGAGATCCGGCGCCGGCTTGCCGTGCCTGACCATCTGCGCGGTATAGAGCCGATCGCCGAAATGCGCCCGAAGACCAGTGACGTCGAGCGAGAGCGACACGCGGTCGATGTCGCTGGACGAGGCCACGCAGAACGGCACGGTCAGCCCTGAGACCACCGCTTTCACCCCGGGAATCGGCTCGAGCGAGGCGGCGAACGTCTCCAGCACGCGCGACTTCAATCGCGGCAGGAATCCATCCGGCACGACCTGACCGAGATCGCGGTAGTGCTGCTCGATCGCTTTGGTGCTGCGTCCGAGAAACAGCTCGAGCGCCTGCTCCTCGCTGAGCACGAGACCAAATTCGGCCAGCACCTCTGACAGGCAGCGGCAGCTCAGGAGCTCGCTGTCGACGAGCACGCCGTCGCAGTCAAAGATGATCAGATCGGGTTTTGGCCGGCCCTGGTCCATCCGGCCATTCGATCATATACCCAATCGATGAGCAATAGCTCAAGCGACAACACCGCGCGCGGTCTTTAGTGCGCCACCTGCCGGTAGATTGCCGGGAGCGCCGCGGGCAACCGCTTGATGTTGCCGACGATCGCATAGCCGCTGCGCCCGAACAGCGTCGGAAAATAGGACTGCGCGGCCGCGTCGATCGTCACGCCGAAGACCGCGATACCCAGCCGGCGCGCTTCCTGCACGGACTTCCTGGTGTCTTCGATCGCAAAGCGCCCCTCATAGTGATCGACGTCGTTCGGCTTGCCGTCGGTGAGGACGAGCAGCAGCTTCTTGCGCTGCGGCTGGCGCGCAAGCTCGGCCGAGGCGTGACGGACGGCCGCGCCGATCCGCGTGTAGTAGCCGGGCTTCAGCGCGCCGATGCGGCGCTCGACCACGCCGCTCATCGGCTCGCCGAACGCCTTGACCGTTTCGATCCGCACCCAGGACCGCCGTCGCGAGGTGAAGGTCAGGATGCTATGGTGATCGCCGCAGGCCGACAGCCCATGCGCGAGCACGAGCAGCGCCTCCTTCTCAACATCGAGCACGCGGTAGCCACTGGCCCAGGCGTCCGTGGAGAGCGAGACATCGACGAGCAGCGTGACGGCGAGATCGTGCCCTTGCGGGCGCATCGCCATGTGGACGCGATCGAGACCACTGCCGCTGCCGGCGCGGAGGTCGCACCTCGCGCGCACCAGCGCGTCGAGATCGAGGTCGTGGCCATCGGCTTGCGCACGCATCAATTCGTGACGGGGCCGCAATATCTCGAAGCGGCGACGCACCTGGCGGACGTGCCGGCGCATGGTCTCGTCAGGCGTCCAGCTTTCACCGGTCTCAGAAGCGGCAGATGCGAGCACGCGGCAATGATCGGGCAGATAGGAGCTGCTGCGATAGTCCCATTCGGGATAGGTCAGGTCCGCATTCAGGCGCGAGGCATCGAGGGCCTCCGGCGGCAGGTCGAGATCGAACTTGAACCGGCTCGCCGGCTTGCCGCTGCGGCGGCTGAGCGTGATCTCCTCGAGATCGTCGGCGGCCTTCTGCGCGTCCTCGTCCTCGCTGTCGTCCGCGGGGCGATCGACATTGACCATCTCGGCCATCGCGAGAATCTTCTCGAAGCGGTTGAGCACGAAGGGATCGCGGCGATTGGCATTGTCCTCGCGCTCGCGGACAGCGAAGCGCTTGCGATCGTCCTTCGCCGCGGCCTCCGCGCCCGGTGCGGCTTCGTCTTCGCCCCCATGTGCGGGCGAGAGCTCGCGCGTCCAGCAATCGCCCCAGAGCGGGCACGGCAGGATCGAGCGATAGCCCGGTGGCGCCTTGTCCGGAAGCGGGCCCGTCGCCATCATCGCGGACCATAGCTTGCCTGCGGGCGCCTTTCCGGTTCCGAGCAAGGCCAGGACGATCTGCTCGATCTCCTGCTCGATGCGCGGCAAAGGGCGACGAGGCCGGGCCTCGGCGGTGGACGCGGCGAGCTGCGCATAATCAACGACGAGCCCGGGGAATTGCGTGAGCACCCAGACCGCGGTTTCGCTCGCCCGGCGCAACACCAGGAGGTCCCGCCGCAGCGGATCGGCTTCCGCGATCGCCTCGATCGGCGCAGCTGCGAACCACGCCGCAAGCCAACGATAGAGCGCTGCGTTCAAGGCCCGATCGGGAAAGATCGCGATGCGATCGGGCAGGAAGATGGTCGCGCCGTCGCGGCCCGGCTGCTCGAGTCGCTCGTCTCCGAGTCCGATGCGCTGCCGCCAGCCGAGACGATGGCCCGCCCGGCGTGCGCCTGCGCTGGCGATCTGAACGCCCGTCTCGCCGCCAAGCGCGCGGAACATCACCGCGAGCCGGCCCCTCACCTCGGCGAGCGCGACAGCGTGATCGTCGTGAACCGGATAGCTCGCCGTGCCGCCCACCATCCGGTGCCAGGCGCGGCCGACCGTCTCCTCAAGTTCGAGGAAGTCGAGCATGAGTCACCCGATCACAGCACGCGCGACGTCGAGCAGCGCCGCCTTGACGTCGGCGTCGTCGGTGAGCGGCTCGATCATGCCGGCCAGCACGGCATCGGCGGTCGGCGTGCCCGCCGCGATCAGGGTCGCGCAATAGACGACGAGCCGGGTCGAGACGCCCTCCTCCAGATCGTGCCCCCTGAGCGCGCGCAGCCGGCCAGCCAGCCCGACCAGCGGCCGCACGCGCTCCGGCGACAGTCCGCTTTCAGCGGACACGACGGCGATCTCCTGCTCGGGCGGCAGGAAGCCGAACTCGATGGCGACAAAGCGCTGTCGCGTCGACGGCTTCAGCGCCTTCAGCAGCGTCTGGTAGCCGGGGTTGTAGGAAACCACGAGCATGAAGCTCTTCGGCGCGGCGAGCTCCTCGCCGGTGCGCTCCAGCGGCAGGATGCGGCGATCGTCGGTCAGGGGATGCAGCACGACGGTGACGTCCTTGCGCGCTTCCACGACTTCGTCGAGATAGCAGATGCCCCCCTCGCGCACCGCCCGCGTCAAAGGGCCGTCGGTCCAAACAGTGTCGCCGCCCCGCAGCAGATAGCGGCCGGTGAGATCGGCCGCGGTGAGATCGTCGTGGCATGCGACGGTGTGCAGCGGCAGGCCCAGCCGCGCCGCCATATGCGCAACGAAGCGGGTCTTGCCGCAGCCGGTCGGCCCCTTCAGCAACACCGGCAGCTGGTGCCGCCAGGCGTGCTCGAACAGCGCGCATTCATTGCCGCTTGCGACATAGGCCGGCAGAGCGGGCGCCGAGGTCACGGTGTGAAGGGCAACTTTCATGATGTCTCTCCGAACTTACCAGGAAGCGTGGCGGCCGCGGCGAACCGCGGCCGCCATTTGCACTACTCAGCGGGCTGCAATGCGCCGGGGATGACCGGCTGACGGGCGCGGCCGGGCACCAGCACGGCCCACACGAACATCAGTGCCGAGATCGCGACGAACACGCCGGAGCCGAGCCGGACCCAGTAGAACATCGCGAGCTGATCCTGCACGTCCATGTAGCCCTGGCCGAGCACGCGCTGGAGATGGACCTGGACCACGCCGGCGAAGGTCAGCGCGAAGGTCATCACCATCATGGCCGTGCACATGATCCAGAAGCTCGCCATGGAGAGCCACTGGTTGTAAGGCGCACGTCCCCTGATCTGCGGGATCGCATAGGCCATGACGGAGAGATTGAGCATCACATAGGCGCCGAAGAAGGCGAGATGGCCGTGCGCCGCGGTGACCTGCGTGCCGTGAGTGTAGTAGTTCACCGAGGACAGCGTGTGCAGGAAGCCCCAGACGCCGGCGCCCAGAAACGCCATCACGGAGCAGCCGACCGACCACAACAGCGCAGCGCGGTTCGGATGCTTACGGCCGGCCTTCCAGGTCATCTGCACCGTGAAGATCACCATGGTGAAGAACGGCGCGACTTCCAGTGTTGAGAACAGCGAGCCGATCCACTGCCAGTAGCCGGGCGCGCCGATCCAGTAGAAGTGATGGCCGGTGCCGAGGATGCCGGAGAACAGCGCCAGCCCGATGATGACGTAGAGCCACTTTTCCACGACCTCGCGGTCGATGCCGTTGAGCTTGATCATGAGATAGGCCAGCACGGAGGCCATGATCAACTCCCAGACGCCCTCGACCCAGAGATGAACGACGTACCACCAGTACATCTTGTCGACCGCGAGGTTCACCGGGTTGTAGAAGGCGAACAGGAAGAAGATCGCAACACCCCACAGGCCGAACAGCAAGATGTTCGTGATCGTGGTCTTACGCCCCTTCAGCGCCGTCATGGTGACGTTGAACAGGAACATCAGGCAGACGACGACGATGCCGACCTTGATGATGAAGGGCTGTTCCAGGAATTCGCGGCCCTCGTGATAGTGAAAGAGATAGCCAACCACGGCCACACCTGCCGCGCCAAAGAACATCCAGAACTGGATCTTGGCCAGCAGCGGGCTGTACAGCTCGGTTTCGGTCTCCTCAGGCAACAGGAAGTAGGTTGCACCCATGAAGCCGATCAGCGACCACACGATCAGCGCGTTGGTGTGGATCATCCTGACGATGTTGAACGGCAGCAGGGTCGACAGCGTGTTGGGCAGGACGTAGATCGTTCCGGCGACGAGGCCGAACAGGACCTGGGCCAGGAACAGGGTCAGCGCGCCGTAGAAATACAGCATCGCGACTTTCTGGGTTTGATATTTCATCTCAGGTTCTCTCTGTCTTGAAAGAGGAAAGCTGTGTGCTCTTGTCGTTTGAGCATGATCTTTTCGGAAAACCGCTTCACACTTTGCGCCAACGCGGCCCTTCGGGTCCGGATCGTCCCCTAGCCGGCCTTGTTCGGCGGCCACTCCTGGCGCTTGATCTTGCTGGTCCATTGCAGGAAGTCGGCGAGATCGTCGAGCTCCTGGTCGGTGAGGTTGAACTGCGGCATCTGCCGCCGGCCCGGCGCGCCCGAGGGCTGCGATTGCATCCAGGCCTTCAGTGTCTCGCGCGCGGCGGCCGGGTCTTCGTTGCCGCCCCAGCGATCCCAGACGTTGCCGACTTCCGGGGCGAAATAGGCGCCCTCGCCCAGCAGGGTGTGGCAGTTGATGCAGGAGTTCTTTTCCCAGACATGCTTGCCGCGGGCGACCGACGACGTCAGCATCGCCGCGTCCGTGGAGGTCGTGGCCATGTAGTAATGGCTGTGCGCCGTCAACCCTATGAAGATGGCGAAGAAGAAGGCCGAGCCGCCGTAGAAGACATTTCGAGCGGCCGACTTGGTCAGGCGTTCAGCCATTGCCAATCCTTTCTGTTGATTCCTGAAGAAATGCGATGGTGTGATTTATTGCCGATGGGCGCAGATCACTCTTTGACGAAGCGCAACGAGCGCAGCGATACGCCGCAATCAGACCAGGACCACGATGGCGGATGCGAGCCAAGCAAACAGCGCCACGATGACGACCCAGGCGCTGACGAGGCCACGCCAAAGCGCCGGCGCTGCGCGAAGATCAAGGAAATCGAGCACGATGCGACGGCCCTTGAGGGCGGCGAAGGTCAGCAGCAAGGCATTGGCGAGCAAGGGGCGCCACACCAACGGCGGGACCAGAATGGTCGCCAGCGCAAGACCGATCAGTATGATCCAGGCGATGTCGAGACGATCCGGAATCACGGGTGCACCAGATAGATGATCGGGAACATCACGATCCAGAGCAGATCGACCATGTGCCAGAAAGCGGTTCCGGTCTCGACGCCTGCTGCGTTGGCACCCCGAGAAACTACGGCCAGGATCACGATGCCGAGGCCGACATGCAGAAGATGGAATCCGGTGAGCAGGAAGTACAGCGTGAAGAACGCGCTGGTCTCCAGGCCGTTGCCTAGCGCGATCTCACTGGCATATTCGAACAGCTTGATCGCGATGAAGAGCGTGCCGAGCGCCATCGCTCCAAACAGCCAGCCGCGCGCGGCCGGCCTGCGGTCCGCACGTGCCGCGGCCGCGCCCCGGGCCGCGGCCCAGCCGCTCGTCACCAGAACAACGGTATTGATTCCGGCCAGATGCGTATCGAGTGTGGCCTGACCGGCCGCGAAAACAGCCGGATGAACCGCGCGAGCGATGACGAAAGCGCCGAGAAACAGGCCGAAAGCGGCGAGCTCGCTGAAAATCAGCACCCAGATCATGGGATCGCCGGGAAGATCCTCGAGGATTCCCCAGCCGGTCTCTCGTTGTTCGCAATCTGTCGCCGACATCGTCTTTTCCGGATCAGGACACCGGACAGATATCTCACCGGCGCGGTTCCGACTTTGTCGCCGCACAAATAGTGCAACCAGCCAGAGCGACGTTTGCGCTATCGCAACGTCCCGTCCGCACCGCCGCCATAGGGTGGCGCATCCGGCGGTTCCACAAGACGGCGAGCGATGAGATGAGCGATGCACAAATCGGGCTGATGGCCGCGACACCCATCATCATCGCCTTCGCCATCGCGCTCCGGCGAATGGGTGTGCTGTCGACCGTGGCAACCGTCTCGGCGGTGAGCCTCTCGGTTGCCATCGCCGTGGTGCTCTTCACGACGCAATAATCGTCGGGTGCGAAAGCGTCGCAGCCTATCCCGACAACAGAGCGCTTTGGCTCATCGCCGTAACGCGGTAAAGTTCGCCACTGCACACGACCCAATGAGTTCGCTATGCCTGAGATCATCAATCTTGGTGCGCTGCAGCTGACCTTTCTCCGGAGCAAGGACGACACTGCCGGCGCTCTCGATCTGTTCGAGATGACCCTCCAGCCGAACGCGCGAATGCCGATCCCTCACTATCACGATCGTTGGGACGAAACGATCTATGGACTAAGTGGCATCTCGACCTGGCGGATCGATGGAATGGACGTCGACGTGGCGCCGGGCGAGACCGCGTTCATCAAGCGCGGCGTGGTGCACGGCTTCACAAATCGTTCACCCCGGCCGGCGACGTGCCTGTGCATACTCACCCCCGGCGCGCTTGGCCCTCAATATTTCAAGGAAATGGCGGTCCTGCTAGCCGCCGGCACGCCCGATCCAGCAAAGATGAAGGAGACGATGCTGCGCTACGGATTGGTACCGGTGCTGCAGTCTTGAGCTGTTTACGACGCAGTAGCGGGCTGCGACCGTGGCCCGCATGGAGCGCAGCGGAATGCGGGACAGTCTCGCCGAGCGGACAGAACCCGGATTGCGCGCCGCTCCATCCGGGGCACGACGGCCTCACCGCCGCTGGTTATAGACATCGATGCACACCGCACCGAGCAGCACCAGGCCCTTGATCACCTGCTGATAGTCGATGCCGATGCCGAGGATGGACATGCCGTTGTTCATCACGCCCATGATCATGGCGCCGACCACGGCACCGCCGACCCGCCCCACCCCGCCATAGGCCGAGGCGCCGCCTATGAAGCAGGCGGCGATGACGTCGAGCTCAAAGCCAAGACCCGCTTTGGGCGTCGCGGTGTTGAGGCGGGCGGCGAAGACGAGGCCGGCGAGCGCGGCGAGCACGCCCATGTTGACGAAGGTCAGGAAGGTCAGCCGCTCGGTCTTGATGCCAGACAGGCTTGCCGCCTTGGCGTTGCCGCCGACCGCATAGATCTGCCGGCCGATCACGGTGCGGCGGGTGACGAAACCGTAGAGTGCGATCAGCGCGGTCATGATCACCAGCACGTTAGGCAGTCCGCGATGCGAGGCGATCAGATAGGTGAAATAGAGTACGGCGCACGCGAGCAGGATGCTCTTGCCGAGGAAGAAACCGTAAGGCTCGACCTCAATGCCGTGCGATTGCTCGCGCGACCTCCCCTTGGCGCTGGCGTAGACGAGACCAAGCGCGAGCACGGCACCGATCAGCATGGACGTCGGATGCAGCGTGCCGGCCTCGGGCAGCAGCTCCGGAATGAAGCCGGAGGACAATTTCTGAAAGGTCGGCGGGAACGGACCGAGCGACTGGCCCTGCAGCACCGCAAGCGCAAGGCCCTTGAACACCAGCATGCCGGCCAGCGTCACGATGAAGGACGGGATCTTGAAATAGGCCACCCAATAGCCCTGCGCCGCACCGATGGCGGCGCCGACCAGAAGGCAGGCGATGAAGGCAAGCGTGTAATCGACCTTGTAGGTCACCATGAGAACCGCGGCGACAGCACCGATGAAGCCCGCGACCGAGCCGACCGAGAGGTCGATATGGCCGGTGACGATCACCAGCAGCATGCCGAGCGCCATGATGACGATGTAGCTGTTCTGCAGCACCAGATTGGTGAGGTTGAGCGGCTGCAGCAGCGTGCCGCCGGTGACGACCTGGAAGAACAGCATGATCGCGACCAGCGACATCAGCATGCCGTAGTTGCGCAAATTGTTCTTGATGAAGCTGCCGTGACGGCGCTCCTCGGGCAGCGACACCGTCTTGTCGGTCATGGCTGCGATCCTCCCATCTCCACGGCCGCGGGCGCGGCGTTCCCAATGCTTCGTTCGTTGCGCATGATGGCGCGCATGATCTTTTCCTGCGTTGCTTCTGCGCCCGGGAATTCGCCGACGAAGGCGCCGTCGTTCATGACGCAGATGCGGTCGCAGATGCCGAGCAGCTCGGGCATCTCCGAGGAGATCACCACAACGCCACGGCCGGCCTCCGCGAGCTCGTTGATGATACAGTAAATCTCGTATTTGGCACCGACATCGATACCCCGTGTCGGCTCGTCCAGGATCAAGACCTTGGGGTCGGTCATCAGCCATTTCGACAGCACCACCTTCTGCTGGTTGCCGCCGGAGAGTTGGCCGGTCTCCTGGTAGACGTCGGAGCAGCGGATGCGCATGCGGTTGCGATAGTCGCTGGCGACCTTCAGCTCGGCGATGTCGTCGATCACGCGGCCGGGCGCGACCTGGTCGAGGCTCGCCAGCGTGATGTTCTTGCGGACGTCGTCGGCGAGGATCAGCCCGAGTTGCTTGCGGTCCTCGGTGACATAGGCGAAGCCGGCGTCGATCGCGGCCGCGACGCTCGGAAGCGCCATCTCCCGGCCCTCGAGGCGGAGGCTGCCGCTGATGTTGGTGCCCCAGGAGCGGCCGAACAGGCTCATGGCGAATTCGGTGCGGCCCGCGCCCATTAGGCCGGCGATGCCGACGACCTCGCCGCGCCTGACACCAAAATTGACGTTCTTGATCACCTGCCGCTCGGTATGGATGGGGTGATAGACCGACCAATTCGCGACCTCGAGCACAGGTTCGCCGATCTTCACGCTGCGCTCCGGGAAGCGGTGGGCGAGATCGCGGTTGACCATGCTGCGGATGATGCGGTCTTCCTGGATCGGCTCGGCATGGCAATCGATGCTGTCGACGGTGCGGCCGTCGCGCAGCACCGTGATGTGGTCCGCGACCTTGGCGACCTCGTTCAGCTTGTGCGAGATCAGGATCGATCCGATGCCCTGCTCGCGGAACGCCATCAGGCGTTCGAGCAGAGCGGCGCTGTCGGCCTCGTTAAGGCTCGCGGTCGGCTCGTCGAGGATCAGCATCCGCACCCGCTTGGACAGCGCCTTGGCGATTTCGACCAGTTGCTGCTTGCCGACGCCGAGATCGGTGATCAGCGTATCCGGCGATTCCTTGAGGCCGACCTGCGCCAGCAGCTCCCGCGTGCGCCGATAGACCTCGTCGCGGTCGATCACCCCTAACTTCGACGGCGGATGCGACAGGAAGATGTTTTCCGCGATCGACATCAGCGGGATCAGCGCCAGCTCCTGGTGGATGATGATGATGCCGAGCGCCTCGGAATCGTTGATGTCGCGGAAACGCCGCTCCTCGCCCTCGAAGATGATGGTGCCCTCGTAGCTGCCGTGCGGATAGACCCCGCTCAGCACCTTCATCAGCGTCGACTTGCCGGCGCCGTTCTCGCCGACGAGCGCGTGGATCTGGCCGGCGTGAACCGAGAAGTTGACGTCGCGCAGCGCCTGCACACCGGCGAAGCTCTTGCTGACGTTGCGCATCTCCAGCATGGCGGTCATTGGCTTTGGTGTCCCTTGGTTTACTTCGCCTCTCCCCGCTTGCGGGGAGAGGCCGGAATTCGAGCGCAGCTTGAATTCCGGGTGAGGGGGAGTCTCCGCGAGGGCAACTGCCGGTGTGGAGAGAGCCCCTCACCCCGACCCTCTCCCCGTAAGAACGGGGAGAGGGAGAAGAAAGAAGCTTACTGGAACTGCGACTTCTTGTAATAGCCGCTGTCGACCAGCACCTTCTCCCAATTGTCCTTGTAGACCACGACCGGCTTGAGCAGATAGGACGGCACGGTCTTGACGCCGTTCTCATAGGTCTTGGTGTCGTTGACGGTGACCTCCTTGCCGGCGAGCGCGGCGTCGACCATATCGGCGGTGACCTTGGCGAGGTCGCGGGTGTCCTTGAAAATAGTCGAATACTGGTCGCCGCGCAGCATGGCCTTGATCGAGGGCACCTCGGCATCCTGGCCCGAGATAACAGGCATCGGCTGGTCGGCGCTGCCGTAGCCGACGCCCTTCAGCGAGGAGATGATGCCAATCGAGATGCCGTCATAGGGCGACAGCACGGCATTGATCTTCTTGTTGCCGTAGTAGGCGCTGAGCAGATTGTCCATGCGCGCCTGCGCGGTGGCGCCGTCCCAGCGCAGGGTCGCGACCTTGTCCATGCCCATCTGGCCGGAAACGACGACGAGCTTGCCGCTGTCGATATACGGCTTCAGCACGCTCATCGCGCCGTTGTAGAAGAAGTAGGCGTTGTTGTCGTCGGGCGAGCCGCCGAACAGCTCGATGTTGAAGGGACCCTTCCCTTCCTTGAGACCGAGGCCTTTTTCGATCGATTGCGCCTGGAGCACGCCGACCTGGAAATTGTCGAAGGTCGCATAATAGTCGACATTGGGCGTGCCGCGGATCAGGCGGTCATAGGCGATCACCGTGATGCCTTTTGCTTTTGCCTGCTTGAGCACGTCGGACAGCGTGGTGCCATCGATCGCAGCGATCACCAGCGCCTTGGCGCCTTTGGTCACCATGTTCTCGACCTGCGAGAGCTGGTTCGGAATGTCGTCCTCGGCATATTGCAGGTCGGTGTTGTAGCCGCGCTCTTTCAGCACCTTGACCATGTTGTTGCCATCGTCGATCCAGCGCGCCGAGGATTTGGTCGGCATAGCGATGCCGACTGTCGCCTTCTGGGCGAAAGCGGTGACGCCTGTGGCCATCGTGGCAGCGCCGGCCAGCGCCAGCGCGAGAAATGTCGTCTTCAGTTTCAGCATATTTCACTCCCTTGGGTGTCAGACTGTTTTCTTCCTAGCGTCGAGAACGTGATCGTGGGCTGCCTCAGGTCTCCTATGCGAGCTTGACGTCGGGTTCGGCGCGACCGCGCGCGGATGCCTGCAGTAGAAAAGTGCAACCGGCTTGCGGATCGGCGGCGCGCGCGGCCGCGTCCATGTCCTGCCAGGCCGAGGTGACGAGGAGGCGCGACAGATCGGGGCCGACGAAGGCGGGACAGCTCGCCTGCTTTGCCGGCACGCTCAGCGAGCGAAGGCGCTCGCCTTGCGGAGAATAGACATCGATACGGCTCGCACCCCAGCAGGCATTCCAGATCTTTCCGTCGGCATCGCATACCGAGCCATCAAGGCCGCCGATGCCGGTGTGGCGCAACAGCACCTCCGGCTCGCCGCGCGGCAGGCCGGTCGCAGGATTGAGCGGCACCGCGTAGAGCACGGCGCGCGCGCTATCGGCGAAATAGCCGATCGCGCCATCGGGCGAGAAGCAGATCGAGTTGGGAATACTGATGCGGGGGAACAGCAACGAGATCTTGCCGCGATGGAAGGCATAGATCGCGCCTGCCCCTGGTTCCGCCTTGCGTCCCATGGTGCCGATCCAGAACGTGCCGGATTGATGCACCCGTGCGTCGTTGGACCGGGTCGTGGGATTGTCGGCTTCGAGCGGACAGAATAGCGTCATCGCGCCATCGGCAGGCGTTCGAATGTAGAGTCCGTCCTCCGCGACGATCAACTGGCGTTCGGCATCGATGCGTCCGAGCGCGCTCGCCATGCGGCCGAGTGCGTGGACGCGAATGCCGCCGCTGCCGAGCTTTGCCTCGAACAGCAGCCCTTCGCGGATATCGAACCACCAGGCCGTATCGGTGGTCACGTCATAGGTCGGACCTTCGCCGAGATGGCAAGGATGGTCCGAGAGGACGGTCGTTGGCACCTGTTCCATCATGGCGACCTCACCGAAAAGCGATAAACCGCCTGATGACGATACACCCCGCCGGGATCAAGGCGCGGGCTCGGGAAGTCCGGCCGGTTCGGCGCGTCAGGCCAGATATGCGGCTCCAGGCACATGGCATCCGATTGACGGATGAGCTTGCCGCCCTTGCCCGAAATGGTGCCGTCGAGATAGTTGCCGGAATAGACCTGGAGGCCGGGCTGATTGGTGAACAGCTCCATGATGCGGCCTGAGCGCGGCGCCTCGAGCCGCGCCGCGAGCGCGAGCTTGCCGTCGCGCCCGAGACAATAGGTGTGATCGTAGCCCCTGCCGTTTCGCAATTGCTGATCGCTCTCACGGATCCGCTCGCCGACCGGCCGGGCCCTGCGGAAATCGAACGGCGTATCGGCAACCGCGCGCGGCGGCTCCGGCAGCGGAATGGCGGTGGGATCGATGGCGAGGAAACGCTCGGCCGCGACGGTCAAGCGATGGTCGAGAACGGGCGTGCCTGATGTGGCGCCTTCGAGATTGAAGAAGCTGTGGTTGGTCAAGTTGACGATCGTCGGCCGGTCGGTTCGCGCTTCCATCATCAGCGACAGCTCGGTCGGGCCGGTGATGCGATAGGTCAGGCGGACGTCGAGCTTGCCTGGATAATTCTCTTCGCCGTGCGGGCTCGTGTAAGTGAGCGTCACCGCGGGCTCGGCGCCTTCTTCGATTTCGGCAACCTCCCAGAGCTTGCGGTCAAAACCGTCGAGCCCGCCATGCAGCGCGTTCGGGCCGTTGTTGACGGAAAGCTGCACCGTCTCACCGTCGAGCGAGAACTGACCCTTGGCGATGCGGTTGGCGTAGCGGCCGACGGTGGCGCCGAAGAACTTTCGTTCGGCGAGATAGCCGGCGAACGCGTCATGGCCGAGTACGACGTCGTCGTATCCGCCGTTGGCGTCTGGCGCGATCAACGCCTGGAGCACGGCGCCATGGCTGATGATGCGGGCCTCGAATCCGCCCTCCCCGCGCAGCACGACGCGCTCGACCTTGCGGCCGTCCGGCAGCGTCCCGAAGACGTCTCTTGTGATTCTTGATGCGGCCATGCTCAATCCACGAACGGTTCGACGATCGTGCGCTTGCCCAGCAGGAAGGCGTCGGCGACGAGGCGAAGCGGCGTCAGGTCGACGTCACTTGCGCCGGTTGCCGCGAGCTCGACGAAGCGCCGGTAGAGTCCGCGATATTCCTCATCAGGGGCCTCGGCAAGCACCTTCCCGTCGACGGCCATGCGCGCGCCACCGCTGGACAGAGTCAGCCGGCCCTGATCGGTTTCGACCAGGATATCCCAGCTCTGCGGCCCGGTCTGGCGGAAATCGAACTCGGCGGTCACAGGCAGACCGCTGATATCCGTCAGTGTCAGGCTCGCCGCGATCGGCGCTTGGCGATTGGCTGGAAAGGCCAGCTCGGCCGCAGTGACGAACACGGGCTTCGGCAGAATCCTGGTCAGGATCGACAGCGCATTGATGCCGGGATCGAACACGCCGAGGCCGCCCGGCTCCCAGATCCAACCCTGCCCGGGATGCCAGACACGGACGTCTTCCTTCCAGCTGATGTGCACGGAGGCGATGCGGTGCTCGGCGAGCCATTGCCGCGCCGGCTCGACCGCCGGCGCGTGGCGCGAATGCCAGGTCGCAAACAGGGTCCGCTTCGCACCCGCCGCCATCGCGATCAGCGGATCGAGCTCGGCGACGCCGGCGCCGGGTGGTTTCTCCAGCATGACATGCTTGCCGGCGGCGAGCGCGGCTGCGGCCTGGGCCCGGCGCACCTGCGGCGGCGTGCAGAGCGACACCGCATCGATCGGCGGCCCCTTCTCCAGCAATTCCTCGATGGTGGCAAAATGCGGTAATTCCGGCAGCGAGGCGTTGCGGCTGGCAACCGCCGCGAGCGTTGCGCCTGGTGTCGCGGCGATCGCCCCCACATGCTGGTCCCGCGCAATCTTGCCGAAGCCAACGATGGCGATGCGAAGCTCGGTCACGATCTTTCTCCAGATTTCGGGGATGGCAGCACCTCGCCCGGCGCAGTCTCGATCGCGGCGTCCTCGTGGCGATGCATACCGTTGTGAATGACGAAGACCATCGCTTCGGAGGCGGCGTCGGCGTCGCCACCGGCAATGGCATCGACGATGTTCTGATGCCAGAGCAGCACGGTGTCGCGGTCCTTCGCCTCGACCGGGGCGCTGAGCAGGAACGAGGCGCGTAGCGCGGCCTCGATGACATGGCCGATCGAGCGCATGAACAGATTGCCGGAGGCACGCGCCACGGCCACATGAAGCGCGAGATCGGCATCGGCAAAGCCCACCGAGTCGGACGCCTCACGCCGCATGCGCTCCATGCTGCGGCGGAGCTCGGCCAGGTCCTCCTCGGACCGCTGCGCCGCTGCGAGCATCGCCGCACGCGGCTCGACCGCGAGACGGATCTCGGCAAGGTCATTGAGGAAGCGCTTGTCGATGCCGGCGTCCAGGTGCCAGGCCAGCACATCGGCATCGAACATGTTCCAGGCGCCGCGCTCGCGCACGACGGTGCCGACCCGCGCCTTGGTGGTGAGCAGCCCCTTGGCGACCAGGGTCTTGACGCTTTCGCGCAGCACCGGCCGCGACACGCCGAACATCGCGATCATCTCGGCATCACCTGGCAGCCGCGTCCCCTCCGCATAGCGGCCGGCGATGATGTCGACGCCGATCGAGCGAGCCACCTCCGCATGGTTGGAGTGGGCCCGCCGCGTCGGGATGACGACGATGCGCGAGGTCATGTGGCTGCTCCTGCACTCTTCCTCACCGGCCGGCGTGCAAGCGCGACCAGCCCCTGCTGCAAGGCGATGAAAGCGAACAGCAGCACGCCGGTCGCGATCTTGGTCCACCAGCTCGACAGCGTCCCGTCGAAATTGATGTAGGTCTGGATCAGGCCCTGGATCAGCACGCCGAGGAAGGTACCGATCACCGAGCCCTGCCCGCCCGTGAGCAGCGTGCCGCCGATCACGACAGCGGCGATGCTGTCGAGCTCGACGCCGACGGCCGAGAGCGAGTAGCCGGCGCTGGTGTAGAAGGAGAAGACGATGCCGGCGATCCCTGCGAGCAGGCTCGACAGCATGTAGATCTTGATCGTCATCTTGCCGACCGCGACGCCCATCAGACTTGCGGTGGTCCGGCTGCCGCCGAGCGCATAGACATTGGCGCCGAACCGGGTGAGCTGCAGCAGCAACGCGCCGCCGACCACGATCGCGAGCATGATGATGGCGACGGCGGTCAGGCGCCCACCACCTGGCATCCGTAAGGCGAAGTCCGACACGGTGGAATAGATCGGCGCGGTGATCGGCACCGATTCGGTCGAGAGCAGGAAGCTCGCGCCGCGCGCCAGGAACATCCCGGCCAGCGTCACGATGAACGGCGGGAGGTCGAAGACATGGATGACTGCACCCATCGATGCGCCAAAAGCCGCCGACAGCGCGAGGATGGCGACGAAGGCGACCAGCGGCGGCACGCCCCAGCGCTCGATCGCCAGCGCAACGAACACGGTGGTGAAACCGATCACCGAGCCGACCGAGAGGTCGATCCCGCCGGAGATGATTACAAACGTCATGCCGATCGCGACGATGCCGAGAAAGGCGTTGTCGGTGAGGAGGTTGCCGACCACCCGGGTGGAGGCGATGTTGGGGAATTGCACGGCGCAAGCTGCGAAGCCCGCAACGAGCACGATGGCGGTGATGACGACGGGCGGCAGGCCTTTCATGCCTTGGTCCTCCGCAGCCGCGCCGCGATGGCGGCAAGATCAGAGAATTTCGGCGATTGCAGCAGCAGAACTGCGAGCACCACCACCGCCTTGACCAGCAGGTTGAACTCCGGCGGATAGCCCGACAGCAGGATGCCGGTGTTCATGGTCTGGATGATCAGCGCACCCAGCACCGCGAGCACGAGGCTGAAGCGGCCGCCGAACAGCGAGGTGCCGCCAATCACGACGGCGAGGATGGCATCGAGCTCGAGCCAGAGGCCGGCATTGTTGGCATCCGCGCCCATGATGTCCGCCGCCGCGATTACGCCAGCAAGCGCGGCGCAGACGCCGCACCAGACATAGACCGCCAGGATCATCGCGCGGGTGCCGACACCGGCGAGCTCGCTCGCGCGCGCGTTGCCGCCGGTGGCCTCAATCAAGAGGCCGAGCGCCGAGCCGCGCACCACTGCGCCGGTAAGGATCAGCATGCCCAGGGCAATCGCGACCGGCACCGGCAGCCCAAGCATCGAGCCATTGCCGAGCCAGACCAGATCCGGCGATGAGAACGTCACGATCCGCCCTTCGGTGATGAGCTGCGCGATGCCCCGCCCTGCCACCATCAGGATCAGCGTCGCCACGATCGGTTGCATGCCGAGCACCGCGACGAGAAAGCCGTTCCAGAGACCGCAGACGAGGCCTGCGCCGAGCGCGGCCGCCAGCACCACCGGCAGGCCGTGACTGTCGGCAAGGCTCGCGGCGATCGCGCCGCAGATCGCCATGACCGCGCCGACGGAGAGATCGATGCCGCGCGTCGCGATCACCAGCACCATGCCGAGCGAGAGCAGCGCCACCGGCGTGCCGCGGTTGAGTACGTCGATCAGGCTGCCGAACAGCCGGCCGTCCTGGAGGCGCAGGTCGAAGAACTGCGGCGACACCATGCGATCGACCGCGAGGATAACGATCAGCGCCAGGATCTGGGCGAGGCCGCGGCGCGGCAGCAGCGCTGTCATGCCCGGCCCTCCTGCGCGGTCGCGGCGCTATCGGCGGCGATCGCCGCGAGAATGTTGTCGACGTCGATTGCCTCTCCGGCGAGCTCCTCGACATGGGCGCGGTCGCGCAGCACCACCACGCGGTCGGAATAGGTCACGATCTCATCCAGCTCGGAGGAGATCACGAGCAGCGAAAGCCCATCGTCGCAGAGCTCGCGGATCAGACGGATGATTTCGGCATGTGCGCCGACGTCGATGCCGCGCGTGGGTTCATCCAGCACGAGGAGCCGCGGCGAGGTCGCGAGCCAGCGCGCCAACAGCACTTTCTGCTGGTTGCCGCCGGAGAGCAGACCAACGGGGCGCTCCGGATCGGGCGGGCGGATGTCGAGCATCTTGACGTAGCGGCGCGCGATCTCGTCCTGCTCGCGGCGCGACAGCGGGCGATGCAGGCCCCGCTTGGCCTGGAGCGCGAGCACGATGTTTTCGCGCACGCTGAGCTCGGCAACGATGCCGTCGGTCTTGCGCTCCTCCGGGCAATAACCAAAACCGTGTCGGACGCCGTCGCGCGGCGACTGCAGCCGGACGGCTGCGCCCCCCACCCTCGCCTGCCCGCGATCGGCGCGCTCGGCGCCGAACACCAGCCGCGCCGTCTCGGTCCGGCCCGAGCCGAGCAGGCCGGCCAGGCCGACGACCTCGCCGTGACGCAGCTCGAGATTGAAGGGCGCGACATAGCCGGCCTTGCCGTACCCCTCGAAGCTCGCGCAGATCTCGCGCGCCCTGTGCTCGGTGGCAGAAGCCCGCGCGCTGGTGGTCTCGGCCAGCTCGCGACCGAGCATCATCCGGATCAATTCCAGCCGCGGCAGCGAGGCGGTCTCGCGCTCGCCGACGAGGCGGCCGTTGCGCAGCACCGTGATGCGGTCCGATATCTCGTAGACCTGGTCGAGGAAGTGGCTGACGAAGACGATGCCGATGCCTCGCCCGGCGAGCTTGCGCATGATGCCGAAGAGAATCTCGACTTCGTGGCGGTCGAGGCTCGCGGTCGGCTCATCCAGGATCAGCACGCGCGCAGAGAGGTCCACCGCGCGGGCAATCGCGGTAACGTGCTGGATGGCCACCGAATAATTGCCGAGCGGCGCGGCGACGTCGATGTCGAGGCCGAAATCCGCAAGCAGCGTCTTGGCGCGGCGGCGCATCTCGCCCTCGCGGACAATGCCGAAACGCATCGGCTGGCGGTCGAGAAACAGATTCTGCGCCACCGAAAGATTCGGCAGCAGATTGACCTCCTGGTAAACCGTGGCGATGCCGGCCCCAAGCGCCGCCTTGGCCGAGCGCGGCGCGACCTCTTCACCGCTGATCCGGACAATGCCGGAATCGCGGGCGAACACGCCGGTGACGACCTTGATCAGCGTGGACTTGCCGGCGCCGTTCTCGCCGAGCAGCGCATGGATCTCACCGGCACGGAGCGTGAAGTCGACCTCCTGCAACGCGCGCACCGCACCAAAGCTCTTGCTGATCCCGCGCACCTCCAACAGCGGCGAAGCAGGATCGGAACTGTTTTCCATCGCGACGTCACTCCCACCGGCGTCCGCTGATGATGCGGCCGCCCAGCCTATTCGCTCGCGCAGCGGTTTCGAAGGGGTGCCGGACCGCTGGAAGCAATCCGGCGTATTGCCCGCCTCAGTAACCGAGACCCTTCTTGCTGTCGTAGATCTTCTGCGGATCGTCGGCGGCCGTATAGAGCTTGGACTCGGTCTGGATCCATTTCGGCGGCACCGTACCCTTGTCCTTGAACGCCGCGATGGCATCGAGCGCGGGCCCGGCCATGTTCGGCGTCAGCTCGACCGTGGCGTTGGCTTCGCCGGCGGCCATCGCCTTGAAGATGTCGGGCACCGCGTCGATCGAGACGGTGAGGATCTCCTTGCCGGGCTTGAGGCCTGCTTCCTTCATCGCCTGGATCGCGCCGACCATCATGTCGTCGTTGTGGGCATAGACCGCGCAGATCGACTTGCCGCCGCCTTCGGCCTTGATGAAGCTCTCCATCACCTCCTTGCCCTTGGCGCGGGTGAAGTCGCCGGTCTGGCTGCGCACCACCTTCAGATTCGCGTGCTTGGCGACCGCAGTGTCAAAGCCCTTCTTGCGGTTGGCGGCGACGCTGGCGCCGACCGTGCCCTGCAATTCCACGATGTTGCAGGCCTTAGTTCCGACCGTCTTCGCCAGCCAGTCACCGGCGACCTCGCCTTCGTGCACGCTGTCGGAGGTGACGGCGGTGAGATAGAGGTCCTTGCCGGAGGGATCGATGTCGCGGTCGAGCAGCACGACCGGGATCTTGGCCTCCTTGGCTTCCTTCAGCACCGAATCCCACCCCGTCGAGACGACCGGGGCGAGGAAGATCGCATCGACGTTCTGCGCGATGAAGGAGCGGATCGCCTTGATCTGGTTCTCCTGCTTCTGCTGGGCATCGGCGATCTTGAGATTGACCTGGCGCTTGGCAGCCTCCTGCTTGGAGACCGAAGTCTCGGCCGCGCGCCAGCCGGATTCCGATCCGATCTGCGAGAAGCCGATGGTGAGCTGACCGGCACTGGCCGGCAGCGCGAGCAGCAAGGCGGCCATGGCGCTGGCCGCAAAGAGGGCTTTAGGGGTCATCAGGCGTGTCTCCCAAGAGGTTTATCCGGGGCGCCGATTGGTAGCATGGCACCCGCAGGCCGGCCTTTGAGCCGACGGAAGGCACTATTTCACGGAAGATGGGTTCCGACTAGTCATATTATTTGACTATTTGGGGGAAAACGCGCGCGAGCGGCGGCGAGCGGTTCTATGACACGCTCAGCGAGATTTTGTTCCAGGGATGCAACGCGGAGATGAAAAGAAATTATGGGGGCCGATGGAGCTTCACGGTCACCGCAGTGAAGGTGCGCCCCCTCGCCCCGCTTGCGGGGAGAGGGGGAGTCTCCGCAGGGACGGTAACTGATGGAGTCGCAATCTCTCCTCCCCGTCATTGCGAGCGCAGCGAAGCAATCCAGAATCCCTCCGCGGAAGGACTCTGGATTGCTTCGCTGCGCTCGCAATGACGACGTGAATGGAGCTCTGCGTTTGTCGAACAGATCGTCTCGCGGAGACTCCCCCTCACCCGGAATTTGCTTTCGCAAATTCCGGCCTCTCCCCGCAAGCGGGAAGAGGCGAAGAAGGCCCGGACTAAATCAGCTTCCGTTGCGCGAGGTTCTTCATCAGCGCGCCGATGCCGAAGGTCCAGGGCTCGCATTCGTCGCTGGTGCGCATGCGGTTGACGAGCTTGCCGAGCTGGGGCGCTGAGATCGTGACGATGTCGTCGCGCTTGTGGGTGAAGCCCTGCCCCGGCGCGTCGCGATCCTTCACGGGTGCAAACATGGTGCCGAGGAAGAGAACGAAGCCGTCAGGGTACTGATGGATCTTGCCGATGGTCTGCGCGACGAGATCGGTGGGATCGCGGCTGATCTTGCTGATCGAGGAATGGCCGTCGAGGACGAAGCCGTCCGTACCCGTCACGTTCAGACTGATGTCCAGCTTGCGGGCGTCATCGAGCGTAAAGCTATCGTCGAACAGGCGCAGCAGCGGACCGATGGAGCACGAGGCGTTGTTGTCCTTTGCCTTCGACAGCAGCAGCGCCGAACGGCCCTCGAAATCGCGCAAATTCACGTCGTTGCCGAGGGCGCCGCCGACGATTTTGCCGCGGCTCGACACGAACAGCACGAGCTCGGGCTCGGGATTGTTCCAGGTTGATTTCGGATGCAGGCCGGCATCCATGCCGGTGCCAACCGACGACAGCGTCGGCGCCTTGGTGAAGACTTCAGCGTCGGGGCCGATTCCGACCTCGAGATACTGGCTCCAGGCGTTCTGATCGATCAGCACCTGTTTCAGGTGCATCGCCTGGTCCGAGCCCGGCTTGAGTTTCGATAGATCGTCGCCGATCAGGCGCGTCACCTCCTTGCGGATCGCTTCGGCCGAGGCCGGATTGCCCTTGGCGCGTTCCTCGATGACGCGTTCCAGCATGGAGATGGCGAAGGTGACACCGGCCGCCTTCAGGGTCTGGAGATCGACGGGCGCGAGCAGCCAGGGCTTTTTCGGGTCACGCCCGTCGGGTGCCGTGTTGGCCACGATCGCTTCGAGATCGCCGATGCGCTCGCCTTTGGTCGAGCCAAGCGCCCTGGTCGGATTGTCCTCCTCGCACAGCGCGCTGATGGTCGGAAAACTTGCGGTGACGTCGAATACGCCATCGCCGCGCACAGCAACGACGGCCGGACCATTCACCTGGGGCAGCCAGACACGACCGGCCAGCGTTCCCCGCGTTCCATCCTCGGGGAGAAGGTCTTTCACCGTCAATGTCGTCATGGCCGCGTCCTCGCTGTTTCTCAGAACCAGCCACATCAACCAGCGGCCGGTCTCATTGGCAAAGACCAATAAACGTCTGGCGCGCGAAGTCCAGTGCGGCGCGTCCACCGCATAACCGAGCGACCCGGCTCGATCATGGCGGAAATCCCGATCCCGCTGGAGTGGCCGCGGCAGCAATCGATGCTGATGTCGTCGGAGTTTCCGGCGCTGCGCCGCGGGCTGATGTCTCGGCTCCGCGAGGAAAGCTTCAAAGCGATGGGCGGCGAGATCAACGACATGGGCATGCAAAGGCTGAGCATCGAGCTGCGCGGCCATTCACCGGCGGACGTGATCTGACCTCTCTCGACACACCCGCTCCCGCTCTCCCCTAGCGGGCGAAATCGCATGTGCGTCGAGCCTTATGCCGGCTCGTAGTCGTATACTTCGCCCCTACGTACCACGCGACCGATGCCTGGCCGGCCAAGATGCGCCCCGGCGATCCACGTCCCCGTCGCGGCCGCGTCGTGGAAGACCTTCAGGCGGGTTGCGCGTGCGGTCGGTTGATCTTCGTCATAGCCCCAACTGAGCGTGGGATTACCGAACTGCAAGGCAGGCACATGAACGATGTCCCCGAAGAACAGGAAACGGTCCTCATTCGTTTCGAACGCGTAGCCAATGTGACCGGGGGCATGGCCGGGCAGAGCAACCGCCCTTAGTCGCTCAGCCACTTGATCGCCGCTCCGGACGGGCTTCAGCAGGGGCTGGAAGCGCGCAAGGTGCATTTCAGCGAGAAAACTCTCCACAGCCCCATCGGCAATCATGATCTGCTTCAAGTTCGGAAAGAGCACTCGGCCGTCGAGAGTCAAGAGGCCGTGCACATGATCCTGATGGGAGTGGGTGAGCGCCAAGAGTGTGATCGAAGCCGGATCGATCCTGGCTTCCACCATGGTCTGCTCGAGCCGCCCCATTGTCGGTGCCCAGCCCCCTCCTCCGCTGTCGATGAGAACGCCCTCCGCGCCTGGACCTGCGAGAGCGAAGCAATTGACAAAGAGGCGAAACACCCCTGCCTGCGCAGCTTGCGGCACCGGTCTATTCTGCGGGTCCCGCAAAAGGTCGGCCGGCATCTCGACATAGCCGTCCGAGAGAGACCGGATGCACCATCCTCCCGAACTGCCGCAGAGGACATTGTCGCTGTGGGATGTCACGATCATGAGGCCAACGCGGCGGCCTGACGCAGATCAGGCCGCAGATATGTCGTTCACTACGCAAGCGTTACGTATTCGAGGTCATCACTTTCTGAACGATCTTCCAGGTTCCATCAACCTTCAGACATGACAGCATGTCCGTGAAGACACGTGGCGGGATCTGCAATTTCAACTTCAAAAGTGCGAGCTCTTTTTCAACGTCGATTGATAGGATCTGGTCGTCGCGCTCGAGGCCCTGTTGTTTCGGCGCTTTCATGTTGCGGACGGCTGCTAGCCACGTCGCAATCGGCGTCACGCCCACGTTGCCGTCCTCGCCGATCTTTGTCACAGAACTCGAGGGATGAAATATGGATGCAAATTTCTCAGCATCCATTTCATAGGCGGCGTCGAAATAGGTCTGCGCCAGCGAGCGCAAGGCGGGAATATCCGTATTCATAGCCATCCTGAAAAGCTGTCACACTGAACCAATTCATGCGGCCCACTATCGCGGTGCCGAGCGTCAGGCCGCCAGCACGTGCCGAGCGTGCCTCACATCTCGATGCTGACCAAGACTAGGATAGGCTTTCTTATGAGTATATACGTGTTGTGGAGGATAGTGTCATGAGCGATATTCATAAATCATGAGAAACGAACTGAACGAGCTCGCTACGTTTGAGATGGTCGCCCGTGAACGGAGCTTTACACGGGCTGCTGCAAAGCTAGGTGTGTCTCAGTCTGCCCTGAGCCACACGATCCGGGGGCTTGAGCAGCGGCTCGAGTTGCAGCTTCTCGCGCGGACAACGAAGAGCGTCGCACCGACCGCTGCAGGGGCAGCTCTTTTGAAAGACTTGTCTCCGGCACTTGAGGAAATTGCTCGTGCCCTCGACAGAGCCCGAAGCGTTCGGCACCGACCTGCTGGGCGCCTTCGAATTGCGATGTCGCGCTCGGCGGCCGTGATGGTGCTATTGCCGCGGCTCACGGCATTCGCCGAGGCCTATCCCGACATCGTTCTCGACGTCGTCACCGTCACTGGCCCTGTAGACCTCGTTGCAGGCGAGTTCGACGCCGGTATTCAGCTTGGCGAGTACATTCAAAAAGATATGATCGCGGTGCGTGTCACGCCGGAATTGCGATTGGCAGTAGTGGGATCGCCCCGCTATCTCGCGTCACGACGCATCCCGCAAAAACCAAAAGATCTGAATGACCATCGATGCATAACTCTGCGTCTTCCGGGCGGGCCATATCGGTGGGAGTTCGAACGTGGGCGACGGTCGGTCACGATCAGCGTGAACGGCCCGCTCATAGTCGACGATACGCACTTAGTGATTCAGGCGGCGCTCAATGGAGTTGGCCTCGGTCTCGCCTATGAAGAGCAGGTCGCGGGGTACATTGCGAAGCGACGGCTTATCCGTGTCCTGGAGGACTGGACGCCCCCAACTCCCGGTTTCTTCATGTACTATCCAAGTCGTCGGCATCAGCCTGCAGCGTTGTCTGCGTTAGTGAACGCGCTTCGACTCACTCAACGATAGTCTACGCGAGGCCAGAGCGCCGACGCATGTCCGGTCGGACAATGGGCCGGATTTTTAGCCAATATCGCCCAGCCATGGCTCCCGCGTCGGTGTGAAGGCGATCCACATCGCGCCGGCGTCACTTGAACCAATGCACCAGCGCGATGCTGATCCCCAGCAGCAGCATCAGCGACAGCGTCACGGCGGCTGTCACCCGGCCACCGACATTCGCCAGCACCCGCACGTCGACGCCGAGGCCAAGCGCGGCCATCGACACCACGGTGAGAAAGCCCGTGATCTTCGTCACCGGCCCGACCACCGTGGCCGGCACGATCTCCAGGGACCGCAGGGTCGCCAGCGCGAGGAAGCCGAGGATGAACCACGGTACCAGGCGGAAGAAGCCGACATTGGTCTTCTTGGCATCGCTGTGCCAGCGCGAGGCGATCAGCGACAGGCCGACGACGACGGGACCGAGCATCAGGACGCGCATCAGCTTGACCAGCGTGCCGATCTGCGTCGAGACGAGGCCGGCCGGCACCGTCGCCGCCAGCACCTGTGGCACCGCATAGACGGTGAGGCCCGCGAGGATGCCGTATTGCGTCGCAGACAACTGCAACAGCGGGATCAGCAGCGGCAGGCCCAGCACCATCATCACGCCGAGGATCGCGGTGAAGGAGATCGAGGATGCGATCTCGTCGTTGTTGGCGCCGATGATCGGCGCCACCGCTGCGATCGCGGAATTGCCGCAGATCGAGTTGCCGCAGGCGATCAGGATCGACAGCCGCGTCGACAGGCCGA
Source organism: Bradyrhizobium sp. USDA 4354 (assembly GCF_054060315.1). Lineage (NCBI taxonomy): Bacteria > Pseudomonadati > Pseudomonadota > Alphaproteobacteria > Hyphomicrobiales > Nitrobacteraceae > Bradyrhizobium > Bradyrhizobium sp. USDA 4354. Next base: position 6,690,263 of record NZ_JBSSDC010000001.1, read on the forward strand.
GCATGCGGCTGAGGCCGAAGGAGACGCAGAGCGCGACCACAACGACGGCCGCGATCGAAGCCAGCAGGGCGATGCCCGAGGCGGCGATAGCGGCAAAGCTGATGGAGGCACCGAGCAGCATGACGGCGACTTCGAGCAGCTGCTTGGCGCTGAAGGCGATGCCGGCCTGCCAGCGCGCGGCCGGCTTCCAGAAGCTGCGGAGCGCCATGCCGAGCAGGATCGCCATCACCAGCGCCTCGACATAGGGATGCTCGAACGCGCCCAGTTCCGCCCGCTCCAGTAGGGCCGACACACCGGCGACGAGAATGCAGAGGAGGATGCCCGGAATCAGCGCCGCAGCGCGGCTGACGGCGGTGGCCGGCTTGGAATCGGCCGGGCTGGATGCTTGATTCTGCGACACAAATCTCTCCCGGAGGAGAAGGATTTATACGCAGCGCGGCCCGATTGGGGAATATGTTTTCGACATATCTGGGCCGAGGGAAGTTCTATCCTCGGCCTGGAATAACCACCAGGTTCAGAAGATCAGGCTCCTGGCGAGCGAAGCGACCCGGCTGAAGCCGTCATAGATGCCCGGCTCGAAGAAGGCCGCACGCGCCAGCACGATGCCGGCGACCAGCGACCAGAACAGCGTGGTGCCAGCCCGCAGCAGGAGCTTTGAGGCGCGCGATTTCGGCTGGGCGTCGGTTGCGGACACCAGCTGCTCGCCGAAGGGCTCAAATCCAATGCGTTCCATAGCTGCTGATCCACCAATTTCTGGCAGAAATGTCGTCGGTTCGGCCACAAACAGCAATGGAAGCGATTGGCTTTTTTGGCTTCCGGTGGGGAAACTCCTTCCGCCGGAGAGACCCCAGACAATAGTTTTCTTCTTCGGGCTTATTCCGGCACCGCCGCTCCAGTCACAGCGCCAGGTAACGCCGCCGGATCGCATCATTGGCCTTCAGCTCGTCTATCGCGGCGGCATAGACGATCTGGCCCTTGTCGATAACTGTGGCGTGGCTCGCCAGCCCCAGGCAGAAGTGCATGTTCTGCTCGGCGATCAGGACGGTCGAGCCGAGCTGGCGAAGCTGCCGCAATAGCTCGCCGATCCGCTGCACGATGATCGGCGCGAGGCCCTCGCTCGGCTCGTCCAGCAGCAGCAGCGCCGGATTGCCCATCAACGTGCGCGCGATCGCCAGCATCTGCTGCTCGCCGCCGGAGAGGCGCCCCGCGATGCGATGGCGCAGCTGCTCCAAGAGCGGGAAGACCTCATAGATGCGCTTGATCGGCCATTCGTCCTGGCCTTCGGGTCCCTTCTTTTTCCCGATGACGAGATTGTCCTCGACCGTGTGCTCCGGAAAGATCTGGCGGTCCTCCGGCACGAAGCCGAGACCCGCGCGCGCGATAGTATGCGGCTTCAGGCCCGAGATCACCGCGCCGCGCAGGCTGACCCTTCCCCGTCGCGGCGGCGCGAGGCCCATGATCGCCTTCATGGTCGTCGACTTGCCGGCGCCGTTGCGGCCGAGCAGCGCCATGGTCTCGCCCTGCCGCACCGAGAGGCCGACGCCGAACAGGATCTGGCTGGTGCCATAGTAGACGTCGAGGTCGGCAACTTCGATGACAGCGGCGCTCATGCGGCGGCTCCCGCGTGTTCGGTGCCGAGATAGGCGTCGATCACGGCGCTGTTGTTGCGGATCTCGTCGGGCGTGCCGGTCGCGAGGATGCGGCCGTAGCAGAGCACGACGATCTTCGGGGCGATCTTGAACACGATGTCCATGTCGTGCTCGATGAAGACGACGGTGATCTTCTGGCTCTCCCAGAGCTCGCGCACCTTGTCGATCATGCGCCAACGCTCCTCCGGGCCCATGCCGGCAGTGGGCTCGTCCAGCAGCAGCACCTTCGGTTCGAGCACCAGCGCCAAGGCGATATCGAGCAGCTTCTGGTCGCCATGCGACAGCGTTGCGGCGGTGCGATGGCGTTTGCCGGCAAGGCCCAAGAGCTCCATCACATGCTCGGCACGGTCCCGCGTCTCCGGCAGCGGAAAGCGCTTGTGCAGCACCGCGGAGGTGCGCTGGTCGGCGCTGACGGCGGCGAGCATGGTCTCCTGCACCGTCAGTGACTTGAAGATGCTGGCGACCTGGAAGGCCCGACCAATGCCGTGGCGAACGATCTCCGGCGGCGAGCAGCCGGCGAGATCGACGCCGTCGAGCAGCACCCGACCGGAATCCGGCTTTAGCGCGCCGGTGATCAAATTGAAGAACGTGCTCTTGCCCGCGCCGTTCGGTCCGATCACGGCGGTCAGCGAGCCGTCAGGGAAGTCGAGTGTGACGTCATTGGTCGCCTTCACGCCGCCGAAGGATTTTGCGAGGTTGCGGATCTCAAGCATGGCGCGTCTCGCGGCGTTGTCTGGCACCGTCATTCCGGGATGGTCCGTCAGGACCAGACCTGGAATCTCGAGATTCCGGGTTCGCACTTCGTGCGTCCCGGAATGACTGCTCGATACATGTAACGCACATGGCTACCGCCCCTCGCCTGCGTTGCGCCGCTGCGCGTACCATTCGGCAACGAAGTCGAGCAGGCCCTTGCGCAGGCCCAGCGCGAAGAACAGGATGACAACGCCGAGCACGATGCCGTGGTACTCGGTGAACCGCGTCACGGTGTCGTTGAGCAGGAGCAGCAGCACGGTGCCGACCATCGGGCCGAGGAAGGTCGAGACGCCGCCGAGCATGTTGATGAAGATGGCTTCGCCCGAGATGGTCCAATAGGCGAATTCCGGATAGGCGCCGGAGACGAACAGCGCCATCACCATGCCGCCCATTGACGCGAACAGCGCCGCCAGCACGAACACAGTGAGTTTTGCCCGCCAGACGTCGATGCCGAGGAAGCTCGCGCGCGCGGCGTTGTCGCGGATCATACGCAGCGTATAGCCGAACGGCGATTGCGCGATCTGGCGCATCGCAAGCAGGCCGAGGATCAAAAGCGCGCAGCTCGTGACATAGAGATGGACGTGATTGGACAAATCGATGCCGAGGAACGCCGGGCGCGGAATGCCGCCGCGCAGACCCTGGTCGCCACCGGTGAAGGAGGCCCAGGACAGGATCGTCGAATGGATCAGCATCTGGAAGGCGAGCGTGACAAAGGCGAAATAGATCTCCTTGAGCCGCACGCAGATCGCGCCGATGACGGCCGCAACCACCGCCGTGATCGCCAGCGTCACGACGAAGGCGACCGGAATCGGCACACCGAGCTTCTGCATGATCAGGCCAAAGCTGTAGGCACCAAGGCCAAAGAACATGCCGTGGCCGAACGAGGTCAGGCCGGTGTAGCCGACCAGCAGATTGAGCGAGGTCGCGAACAGGCCATAGGCCGAGCAGCGAATGACGAAATCCAGCAGCGCCTTGCTGCCTGTGAACAGCGGCAGGCTCGCCAGCACGGCGAAGGCGATCAGCGCGATCAGGACGTCGCGATAGCGTCGCAGCACGGCGCCGCTGCGCACCGGCACGAGGGTTTGCGCGCGGCCGGCCTCGATCTCGGTCATGCCGCCTCCTTGCCGAACAGGCCTGTAGGCTTCGAGACCAGCACGATCACCATGAACAGATACATCAGCCCTTCCGTAAACAGGGGAAAGCCGAGCGAGCCGAACGAGCGGATCAGCCCGAGCAGCAGCGCGCCGATCAGCGCGCCCAGGATCGAGCCCATGCCGCCGATCACGGTGACGATGAAGGACTCGATCAGCACGGAAAATCCCATGCCGGGAGTGAGCGAGCGCACCGGGGCGGCAAGCGCACCGGCCAGCCCCGCCAGCATGCCGCCGAGCGCGAACACGCCGCCATAGATCAGGCCGGTGTTGATGCCGAGCGCCGAGACCATGCCGGGATTATGAGCGGCGGCACGGATCACTTTGCCGATGCGGCTGCGCGACAGGCCGAACCCGAGCACGACGGCCGCGAGAAGCGCCACGCCGATCAACAGCAAATAATAAGGCGGCACCACGCCGCCGGCGATGAACAGCGGCATCACCTGGAACGCCGAGGGCATGCCCATCGCCTTGAACTCGGGCCCCCAGATGATGCGGACGACATCGTCGAAGATCAGCACGAAAGCGTAGCAGACGAGCAGCTGCATCAACACGTCCGCGCCATAGACACGGCTCATGAAGACGCGCTCGAAAATCAGGCCGAGAACGGCCGTGCCCGCCGCGCCCGCCACCATCGCCAGCGCAAAGCTGCCGGTGAGCTGATAGGCCGTCATCGCAAAGTAGGCGCCGAACATGTAGAAGGCGCCGTGACTGAAATTGACCACCTTGAGCACGCCGAAGATCAGCGTCAGCCCGACCGCGACCAGGAACAGAAGCATGCCGATGATGAGGCCGCTGGTGGTCTGCGTCACCAGGCAGGCGGAACTGGAGAGACAGCCGGCAAGCGCGTCGATGTCCACGGGAGCACTTTCATTGCGACGCGCCCAACAGGGCGCGGAAAACGAAACGGTAACGGAGACGGTCGCCCGTCTCCGTCGCGCGCGTGATCAGGTGTAGCCCTTGCTCTTCTTCCATTCGGCTTCGAGCTCGAAGATGGTCTTCCAGTCGCCGGCCTTGACCTCGGGCACGTACGGTTCCTGCGGGATCGTGGTGCCCCAGCCGATGGCGTAGCCGACCAGCGTGTGATCGTCGCCGCGCATCGTCACGGTACCGTCGGCGCCGAACGGGCACTTGATGGTGAGGCCCTTCAGCGCCTCTGCGATCTTCTTGCCGTCGGCGGAGTTCGCCTTCCTCGCCGCTTCCGCCATCAGCATGATGGCAGTGGCGTTCTCCCACGACCAGTTGGTCGGATATTCATTGTACTTGGCCTTGTAGGCGTCGCCCCAGGCGGCGTTTTCCGGCGTGGTCGGGAACGTCTTGATGTAGCGATTACCGGAGTGGATGCCCTTGGGCAGGTTCTTCACCACGGTAAGCGCGGTGTAGTCGGCCATGTTGACCGCGAACACCTCCATCTGGCCGAACATCGCGTAGATGTTGGCTTGGTCGATGTAGGAGGTGAGATCGCCGCCCCACAGGCAGGAATAGAGCGCCTGCGGTTTGGCCTGCAGGATCTTGGTGACCACCTCGGTATAGTCGGGCTGGAACAACTTCGGCCAGGACTCGCTGATGATCTCGACCTCGGGCGCAAAGCGCTTGAGGTACAGCGTGAACTCCGCCGTGGTGTCGCGGCCATAGGCATAGTCGGGCGAGCAGGTTGCCCATTTCTTTAGGCCCTTCGCCTTGGCGATCGCTGCGGCATAGCTGCCGCCGACGATGGAGTCGTGCACGCCCTGTCGCGCGGTGCGGAACGCATTGGGAATGTGCTGCTTCGGGTCCGCAGTCAGCGACGAGGTTTCCGAATTGGTGTGGATGCAGAACACGCCGAGATCGCGCGCGACCTCGTGCACCGCGAAGGCGCCGGACGAGGCCTCGGCGTCGATCAGCAGCTCGCACCCATCGGTGTTGACGAGCTCGCGCGCGACGCGGGCGGCCTCCTGCGGTTGGCCCTTGGAGTCGCGGATCACCATCTCGATCTGCCGGCCGGCGAGACCGCCGGCGGCGTTGACCTTCTCGACCTCGAGCATCACCGCATTGCGCGAGGACGTGCCGAGCTGCGCGACGCGCCCCGACAGAATCGTCGGCATGCCGATCTTGATGGTCTTGGCCTGGGCACGCGCCACCCAGGGCGCGGCAAATGTCATCGCACCGGCGCCCATCAGCGTCAGCGTTGAACGGCGGCTGATGCCCGGCGTGCGGGTTCTCGTCATTTTCCCCTCCCTCTTTCGGGTCGGCGTTTTCCTGGTCCCTTGCCGGAGATCGTCTCGTCTCCGTATTCCCAAGGATTTCAGAGGCAGGGGGTGACGTCAAGCCAAAGATGAATTATGAGTCAGAATTCATATGAGGAAACGAGGCCGGCCATTGGCCCGAAACCGGCGAAAATGATCAATCTGTCGAGCTTCATCGCCTTTCATGCCCGGCGCATGCCGGCGCGGCCCGCGCTGAAATACCGCGGCGAGGAGATTTCCTACGCCGAACTCGACGCACGCATCCGCAAGGTCGCCGGCTGGCTCGCCGCGCAGGGCATCGGCGCCGGCGACATCGTGGCGGTGCTGATGAAGAACAGCGCGGCGTTCCTGGAGCTCGTCTTCGCCACCAGCCATCTCGGCGCGGTGTTCTTGCCGATCAACTTCCGCCTCTCGCGCGACGAGGTCCATTACGTCGCCGGCAATGCCGGCGCACGGCTTCTGATCGTCGATGAGGAATTAGCGGCGAATGCCGCGGGCGCGAGGGTCGTCGTGCTCGACGAAACCGCGCAGCAGAGCGTCACGTGTCTCGCGGGCAATGCCGCGCCAGCACCGATGCATGTTCGTCAACCATCCGACCTGATGCGGCTGATGTACACGTCGGGCACGACCGACCGTCCCAAGGGCGTGATGCTCTCTTACGATAATTTCTACTGGAAGTCGGTCGACCAGACCATCGCGCTCGGCCTTGGTGCCGAGACGCGGCTTCTCGTCGTCGGCCCGCTCTATCACGTGGGCGCGCTCGACCTGCCCGGCATCGCCGTGCTGTGGCATGGCGGCTTCATCCGCATCGAACGCAACTTCGAGGCTGAGACGGCACTCGCGGCGATCGCGGAGGACAAGCTCAACGCCGCCTGGTTTGCGCCTGTGATGACCACGGCGATGCTGACCTGCCCCACCCGTGACCGCTATGACGTCTCCAGCCTGAAATGGGCCATCGGCGGCGGCGAGAAGACGCCGGAGTTGCGCATCCGCGCTTTCTCGCAAGTCTTCCGCAACGCGCGCTACATCGACGCCTATGGTCTTACCGAGACCGTCGGCGGCGACACGTTCATGGAGGCCGGCCGCGAGATCGAGAAGATCGGCTCCACCGGCCGCGCCATTGCCCATGTCGAGATCGAGATCCGCGACGAGGACGGCACGACCCTGCCGCCGAACGTCAATGGCGAGATCTGCCTGCGTGGTCCCAAGATCACGCGCGGCTATTGGAAGGATCCGGAGAAGACGGCGTCCGCGTTCTTCGGCGACTGGTTCCGCAGCGGTGACGTCGGCTATCTCGACGACGAGGGCTTTCTGTACCTGACCGACCGCAAGAAGGACATGATCATCTCGGGCGGCGAGAACATCGCCTCCTCCGAGGTCGAGCGCGTCATCTACGATCTGCCTGAGGTGCGCGAGGTTGCAGTGATTGGCCTCTCCGATGCGCGCTGGGGCGAGCGGCCGGTTGCGATCGTCGTGCTGGCCGAGGGCGCGAGCCTCGAGCTCCCTGCCCTCACCGAGCACTGCCGCGCCCGGCTGGCGAGCTTCAAGGTACCGAAACAGCTGATCATCCGCGACAGCCTGCCGCGGAACCCAAGCGGAAAGATTCTCAAGCGCGTGCTGCGCGCCGAGCTGGAGTCGTCTGAATGACGCACGTGAACGCCAAGGTGACAAAGCTCAACCGCGTCGAGCGCAACGCCTGGACCAAGCAGAAGATCTTCGATGCCGCGACGAAGATCGTCGGCAAGTACGGCTATGCCGAAGCCTCCGTCGCGCGCATCACCGAACAGGCCGTCGTCGCGCAAGGCACCTTCTACAATCATTTCGAGAACCGCCAGGAGCTGCTCGACCAGCTGCTGCCGAAGATCGGCCTCGACATGGTCGCGTTCATCCGCGCCCGCACCGGCAATGCGCACGCGGCGCGGCAGGAGATCGAGCGCTTCTCGGCCTTCTTCGACTTCATCCGCGAGGTTCCGGAATTCTTGCGCATCCTCAACGAGGCCGAGTTCTTTGCGCCGATTGGCTACCAAAAGCATCTCGACAACATCTCGGTCGCCTATGTCCGCATCCTGCGCCGGGCTCGTCTTGCCGGCGCGATCGAGGATTACAGCGATGAGGAGTTCGAGGCGATCGTCCACATGCTGATGGGCGCCCGCGGCTATCTCAGCCGCCGCTATTCCTATTCGCAAGGCAGCGTCACCACTGTGCCCGACCACGTCATCTCCGCCTATCGCAAGTTGATGACGCGCGGCCTCTTCACTGCCTCCGGAGATCAGGACACGCCATGAACATCGAATCTCCGCACAAGCCGCTCGACCTCGCTTCGACCATCGCCGAGGGCGATATCCGTTGCCTGCTGATGGTGCTGGTGCACATGACCGGCGATGAGAAATGGCTCGAGCCGCCGTACTTGCCCAAGCGCGACATCCGCCTCATTCCCGATCCCGAGGCCGGGGTGCCGAAGGCGATCCAGGACGAGATCCGCGCCGCGGTGGTCAAGCTGTTTGCCGAGGGCACGCCAAAGCCCGTCATCACCGACCCTGGCGAGGAATTGCTGCTGAGGATGATGCGTGCCTGCCTCGGCGAGAACGTCGCACCGGAATACGCACCGCTGATGCGCGAGGAGATGGGCTTTGTGCCGCGCGAGGCGAGCTGGACCAAGCAGCCGTCGAACGACAAGCTCGCCGAGCAGCACGTGCTGATCGTCGGCGCCGGCGTCTGCGCCATCGCGCTCGGCGTGGCACTCGGCCATCTCGGCATCCCCTACACCATCGTCGAGAAGAACGCCGAGCTCGGCGGCACCTGGTGGATCAACCGCTATCCCGGCTGCGGCGTCGATACGCCGAACCACTCCTATTCCTATTCCTTCGGCTCGCGCAATGCGTGGACACGCTACTTCTGCCAGCGTGAGGAGCTGCTCGGCTATTTGCTGAAGGTCGCGGAGGAATACGGCATCCGGCAACATCTGCGCGTCAACACCGAGTTGACCTCGTCGCGCTGGGACGAGGCTAAGCGGCGCTGGATCTCGACGCTGAAGACCAGGGACGGCGAAGAGACCTTTGAATCCACCGCGCTGGTCTCAGCCATCGGCCAGCTCAACGATCCCTCCCGCGCCCGCTTCAATGGCGAGGACAATTTCAAGGGCACGATCCTGCATTCGGCACTCTGGTCGAACGATATCGAGCTCGACGGCAAGCATGTCGCCGTGATCGGCACCGGCGCGACCGCGATGCAGCTGGTGCCGTCGATCGCCGGCCGCGTCGCCTCGGTCACGGTCTATCAGCGCAGCGCGCAATGGGCCCGACCGGTGAAGGGCTATGCCGATCCGATCAGCGAGGGCGCGCGCTGGCTGCTCGCGCATCTACCATTCTATGTGCAATGGTACCGCTTCAACATGTTCTGGCGCTACGGCGACGGCCTGCTGCCGTTCCTGCGCAAGGATCCGGCCTGGCCGCATCCCGAGCGCGCCGTCAACAAGGGCAATGACCGGCACCGCCAGGAGCTGACCGACTTCATCCTGTCCGAATTGCAGGGACGACCCGACCTGATCGAGAAATGCGTGCCGACCTATCCGCCCTACGGCAAGCGCATCCTGCTCGACAACGACTGGTTCAAGACCTTGACGCGTGACAACGTCGAACTCGTCACCGGCGCGATCGACCATTTCGACGAAAGCGGCATCGTCACCGCCGACGGCCGACACCGCCCGGCCGACATCATCGTGGTCGCGACGGGGTTCAAGGTGACGGAGATGGCGGCGCGCCTGAACATACGCGGCCGCGACGGCAAGGATTTGCGTGAATCCTGGGCCAACGACAATCCGACCGCGTTCCTCGGCCTCACCGTGCCTGATTTCCCCAACTTCTTCTGTATGCTCGGTCCGAATTCCGGACCGGCTCATGGCGGCAGCGTCATCTTTCAGTCGGAGTGCCAGAGCCGCTACATCTCGGCGTGCCTTGTCGACATGATCGAGCACGACGTCGCAGCGATTGATGTTCGCCAGGACGTGCTCGACGACTATGTCCGCAAGGTGGATGCCGAGCACGAGGCCATGATCTGGACCCATCCGGGCATGAGCACCTACTACCGCAACACGAGCGGCCGCGTGTTTTCGGCGATGCCGTGGCGGTTCGTGGATTACTGGCGCATGACCCATGATCCGGATCTGCGGCAGTACAGGCTGACGAAGGGGTAGGCAGTCTGTCAGAACTGATAGTGGCACCCTTTAGGCGCGTTCGTCCCACATCGTCATTGCGAGCGAAGCGAAGCAATCCAGAGTCTTTTTCCGCGGCGGGGTTCTGGATTGCTTCGCCACGCTCGCAATGACGCGGGTTGCGTCCTAAGCCGCCAAGCCACTTCCAACCGGCGCAAACTCCAGCCCGAGGCTTTCCGCCACTGCCTTGTTCGTAATCCGCCCGCGATGCACGTTGAGCCCGTTACGCAAGTGAGGATTTTCCAGCACTGCCGCAAAACCCTTGCCCGCGAGCATCAGGCCGAACGGCAGCGTCGCGTTGTTCAGGGCCTGACTCGAGGTCACCGGCACCGCGCCCGGCATGTTGGCGACGCAATAATGCACGACGCCGTCGACCTCGTAGGTCGGCTCAGCGTGCGTGGTCGGATGCGAGGTCTCGAAGCAGCCGCCCTGGTCGATCGCGACATCCACCAGCACCGCGCCTGGCCGCATCGATTTGAGCATCGCGCGCGTGACGAGCTTTGGCGCGCTGGCGCCTGGCACCAGCACTGCACCGATCACGACGTCGGCGGCGAACACCTCCTCCTCCACCGACTCGATGGTCGAAAAGCGCGTCCGCACGCGTCCCATAAAGAGATCATCGAGCTGCCGAAGCCGGGGTATGGAGCGATCGATCACGGTGACTTCCGCGCCAAGGCCCGCGGCCATCCGCGCCGCCTGCGTTCCCACCACGCCTCCGCCGAGAACGACGACGCGCGCCGGCTGCACGCCGGGGACACCGCCAAGCAGCAGACCGCGGCCACCGGCCGACCGCTTGAGCGCGGCGCCGGCTGCCTCGACGGCGAGGCGGCCGGCGACTTCGCTCATCGGCGCAAGCAGGGGGAGGTGGCCGGCCGCGTCGGTGACGGTTTCATACGCGATCGCGGTACAGCCGGACGCAAGCAGGCCCTTGGCCTGTTCGGGATCCGGCGCAAGATGAAGGTAAGTAAAGAGGATCTGGCCTTCGCGAAGCTGGACCCATTCGCTTCGCTGCGGCTCCTTCACCTTCACGATCATGTCGGACCTGGCGAAGATGTCGCGGGCGCTGCCGGCGATCGCAGCCCCTGCCCGCCGATAAACCTCGTCGGACGCGCCGATGCCGCTGCCGGCGCCGGTCTCGACCGTCACCTGGTGCCCGGCGGCGACATATTCACGGACGGCGCCCGGGGTGAGCCCGACGCGATATTCCTGCACCTTGATCTCCTTGGGCACACCGACGCGCATCTTGATCTCCCTCGACAATGCGTTGATTCCATTGTTGATCGTAGCGAGAGGGTCGGTTTGGTTTCGTGCAAATATCCGCTAGTTTGGCTGCGCTCGCGCCGGTTTCCGGCGCGGAAACGTCCTTTGACGCTGGAAACGAAACCTTGGCCCTCGACCGGAAAGACCTTGCCATCCTCGCGGAACTCACGACCAATGCGCGAGCCAGCCACACCGAGCTTGCCAACAAGGTCGGCCTGTCGAGCACGGCGCTAGCGCGGCGGCAGAAGGCGCTGGAGGACGACGGCTACATCCAGGCCTACCAGGCCGCGCTCGACCTCGCCCAGTTCGGCCTCACCACCACGGTGCTGGTTCGCATTGCGCTGGAGAGCCAGAGCGACGACGCACTGAAGGCGTTCGAGGCGGAGGTGGTGAAGTGTCCCTCGGTCGTGCGCTGCTTCCTGATGTCGGGGACCGACGACTACATCCTGATCGTGCTCGCCCGCGACATTCAGGATTTCGAGCGCATCCACCGCACCGAGTTGTCCCGCTTGCCCCGTGTCGCGCGGGTCCAATCGAGCTTCGCGCTGCGCGAGATCGTCAACCGCGCGGTGCCGACCGTGGTGTTCGGCGAGAAGCGCTGATCTCATCCGACGACCTCCGACGACCGGGAGAGCTGGTCGGGAACCATCCAACCCGTCATCCGTTGGGCGCTATTGGCCAGCGGCGGCAACGCATCCTCGCGTCAGATCCTGATTTGCCCAGCTCGGCCCCTCCGCAGGGAACAGAGCATGGCCGACATCACGGATCAGATCCCCGAACGCATTCCGATCAGCCTCGTCGTCAATGGCGTCAGGCGCACACTCGAGGTCGTGCCGTGGACCACGCTTCTGGATGCCCTGCGTGACCGTCTGGAGTTGACCGGCACCAAAAAGGGCTGCGATCACGGCCAATGCGGCGCCTGTACCGTGCTGGTCGACGGAAGACGGGTCAATTCCTGCCTGACCCTCGCCGTCATGAAGGATGGCGCTGAGATCACGACGATCGAAGGCTTGGCCAAGGACGGCACGTTGCATCCCCTGCAACAGGCCTTCATCGACCATGATGCGTTTCAGTGCGGCTATTGTACGCCGGGACAGATTTGCTCTGCCGCGGGCCTGTTGGCCGAGGGCCGCGCCAGGGAAGCCGAGGAGATCCGGGAGCTGATGAGCGGAAATCTCTGCCGCTGCGGCGCCTACCCCAACATCGTGGCTGCGATCGAGCAGGCAATGAGCCGGTCATGAACAACTTCCAATATTCCCGCGCAAGCGACATCGCCGACGCCATTCGCCTGCTCGCCGCCGATCCAGGCGCGAAGCTGATTGCCGGCGGCACCAACCTGATCGACCTGATGAAAGAGAATGTCGAACGGCCCTCCCGGCTGATCGACATTTCCCGCCTGCCGCTCCGCGACATCGAGGAGACTGCCGACGGCGGCTTGCGCATCGGCGCCTTGGTGCCGAATTCGGACCTCGCCTACCATCCGCTGATCGAGCAGCACTATCCCCTGCTCGCCAGCGCCATCCTGGCCGGCGCGTCCGCGCAATTGCGCAACATGGCCTCGGTCGGCGGCAATCTGATGCAACGGACGCGCTGCGCCTACTTCTATGACACGGCGACGCCCTGCAACAAGCGAACCCCAGGCAGCGGCTGCTCGGCACTCGATGGTCTCAACCGCAACCACGCAATTCTCGGCGCCAGCACGTCCTGCATCGCGACCAATCCATCCGACATGAGCGTGGCGCTGGCCGCGCTCGGCGTGCTCGTGCACATCGCAGGCCCCACCGGTCAGCGCACCATCGCGCTGACCGATTTCCATAGGCTTCCGGACGACAAGCCTCATGTCGACACAAATCTCGGCAGCGGCGAGATCATCATCGCAATCGAGCTGCCGCCGCGCAGTTTTGCCCGGAACTACAGCTATCTGAAGATCCGCGACCGGCTGTCCTACGCCTTCGCCTTGGTCTCGGTCGCAGCCGCGCTGGAACTGGAGGGCAACGCGATCAGCGAAGCGCGCCTTGCGCTCGGCGGTGTGGCTCACAAGCCCTGGCGAAGCCTCGAGGCCGAAGCAGCATTGCGCGGCCAGGCGGCAACACCGGATCATTTTGGGCGCGCCGCCGATCTGCTGCTGCAGGGAGCAACTGCTCATTCACATAATGGATTCAAGATCGAGCTGGCGCGCCGCGCCATCGTGCGTACGCTGATGCAGGCCACCAGCGCCACGCCGCAATCACAAGCCGACAAAAAGATCGCATGAGGGTCCGATGAACGCCTATATCGGAACACCAACGTCGCGCGTCGACGGCCGGGCCAAGGTCACTGGAGCCGCCAAATATGCCGGCGAATTCGCAGCAGACCGCCTCCTCCATGGTTTCATCGTCGAGGCCACCATTCCGCGCGGGCGCATCATCCGCCTTGACCCCAGCGAGGCGCTCAAGGTGAAGGGCGTGGTCGACGTGCTCACCCATGCGCATCGCCCGCCCCTCGCCGACAAGGATGATGCGTGGAAGGACGAGGTGGCGCCGGAGAAGGGCTCGCCGTTCCGCCCGCTCTATGACGACAGGATCAAGTTCAACGGCCAGCCGATTGCGCTGGTCGTGGCCGAAGACTGGGAAACCGCCAAATTCGCCGCAACACGCGTCCGCGTTGAATATGAGCCGGAGGCGTTTGCGACCGATCTCGAATCCGAACGCGGCAAGGCTTCTAAGGTGGATCAGCCGCACAAGCCGCGCGGTGACGCGGCAGCAGCGCTGACGCGAGCGGCCGTCCATCACGAGGCGGACTACGTCATTCCGAGCGAGCATCACAACCCGATGGAGCTCTACGCGACAACAGCCGTCTGGGACGGCAGTGGCAGGCTCACCGTCTACGACAAGACCCAGGGCGTCCAGAACGTCCAGAAGTTTCTCTGCAGCGTTTTTGGGAAAAAGTCGGACGAGATCCGCGTGCTCTCGCCCTATGTCGGCGGTGCCTTCGGCTCAGGCCTGCGGCCGCAGCACCAGGTAGTCTTGGCAACGCTTGGCGCGCTCGCGCTGAAACGGTCTGTCCGCGTGGTCCTGACACGGCAGCAGATGTACAGCTTAGGCTATCGGCCGATGACCATCGAGCATGTCGGGCTTGGGGCAAGGCCCGACGGCACGCTCGATGCCGTCACCCACGAAGCCATTGCCATCACCTCGCGCTTTGAGGATTTCTCGCGCAACGATACCGGTTGGGCGGACCAGCTCTACAAGAGCCCCAACAGCCTCTTCTCGCACAAGCTCGCCCACCTCGACGTCGCCACTCCCTGCGACATGCGCGCGCCGGGCGCGGCAACGGGCGTTTGCGCGCTTGAATGCGCCATGGACGAACTGGCCGTCGCGCTGAAGCTCGACCCGATCGAGCTGCGACTTAAGTGCTATTCCGATCGCGACCAGAGCGAAGACCTGCCCTACACCAGCAAGCAGTTGCGCCAATGCTACGCCCGCGGCGCCGAAGCCTTCGGCTGGAGCCGGCGCAATCCAGCGCCACGCTCCATGCGCGACGGCAAGGAGCTGGTCGGCTGGGGCATGGCGACAGGGGTGTGGGAGGCGCTGCAGATGCCGGTCGCCGTCCGCATCGTGCTGACGGCCAACGGCCATGCCGAGGTCTCCTGCGCCGCGTCCGATATCGGCACCGGGACGTACACCATCGTGGCGCAGGTAGCGGCCGATGCCCTCGGGCTGCCGATCGACAACATCAGCGTCAGGCTCGCCGATTCGACCCTGCCGCAAGCCCCTGTCGAGGGCGGCTCCTGGATGGCGGCGTCCAGCGCGCATGCCGTGTTGGGAGCGGCCGAAGAGATTCGCCAGGAGCTGGCACGGCTCGCCAAGGCAATGCCGGGCTCGCCGCTCGCGAACGTCGACGCGACCAACCTCACCTTGGCTGACGGCATGATCGCCGGCAACGGCAAGGACGGACCTGTCGTTTCGATTGCCGATGTCATGCGTCACAGCAAGCTGGAGCGGATCGAAAAGGAGAAGCTCAACCAGTTTGCCGAGGATAAAGCGCATGCCCGCAACACCCATTCGGCCGTCTTCGCCGAGGTGAAGGTCGACGAGGAGCTCGGCGTTATCCGCGTAACGCGGGTGGTGAGCGCGGTCGCGGCTGGGCGCATCCTGAATACCAAGACGGGTCGCAGCCAGATCATGGGTGGCATGGTCTGGGGGATCGGGATGGCGCTGCACGAGGAGACGGTGATGGATCACCGCTTCGGCCGCATCATGAACGCGAACATCGCCGAATACCATATTCCCGTGAACGCCGACGTCCACGACATTGACGTTATTTTCGTCGACGAGCCCGACGACCGTATCAACAGGTTGGGCATCAAGGGTCTCGGCGAAATCGGCATCGTCGGCGTGCCTGCGGCTATTGCGAACGCCGTCTATCATGCCACCGGCAAGCGCATCCGGCACTTCCCGATCACGCTGGACAAGCTGCTGGAGTGAGCGGACATATCGCCGCGGTGTTTGCGTACACGTATCTCCGCGAGCACAGATGGATGACCGTCACCCTGAGGTGCCGTTATGCGGTGCGAGTGCACCGCATAACGGCCTCGAAGGGCGACAGTCCAGCTGCAGCATCCCGGCCGTTCATCCTTCGAGGCTCGCCATGGTGCGCTTTGCGCCCCACGGCTCGCGCCTCAGGATGACGGATCGGCTCTAGCTGCCGCCAAGCCAGTCTCGCTCCCGTCATCCAACTGTCATCGAATGTGCCGAGAGCTGTATCTCCTGCACATTCGGGACCCGACATGGACTATTTCAAGCGCTTCAACTTCCTGTTCGCCGCACCTGTGTTCGACGCCGACGATCTCGAAGGCGTCCGCTTCAACCAGATCATCGAAGAGATCCAGCGCTCCGGCTTCGAAGTGGTCCGGGCCCGCAAGCTGGAGGACGCCGAGATGGCGGTGCAGACCGATGCCGCAATCGGCTGCATGGTGGTGGACTGGGGCAAGAAGGGGCTGGAGGGCAAGACCTCGGCGCTGATCAACCTGATGCGCCGCCGGGGCCTCGACTTCCCGATCATCCTCCTGATCCGTCGCAAGCGCTTTGAGGACCTGCCGGTCGAGGTGCTCGATTTCATCGACGGCTATGTCTTCCTGTCCGAGGAGACCCCGCCTTTCATCGCCAAGAACCTCATCAGCCGTCTCAAGCAATATGCCGAGACGCTGAAGACGCCGTTCTTCGGCGCGCTGGTCGACTATGCCGAGGAAGGCAACCAGCTCTGGACCTGTCCGGGCCACAATGGCGGGGTGTTCTATAACCGCAGCCCGATCGGGCGCGTGTTCGTCGAGCATCTCGGCGAGTCCGTGTTCCGCGACGATCTCGACAATTCCGTGCTCGACCTCGGCGACCTCCTTACCCATGAGGGCCCCGCGCTGAAGGCGCAGAAGGAAGCGGCGGCGATCTTCGGCGCGGAGAAGACCTATTTCGTGCTCAACGGCACCTCGACCTCGAACAAGGTCGCGCTCGGCGCCCTCGTCACCGACGGTGATCTCGTGCTGTTCGACCGCAACAACCACAAGGCCGCGCATCACGGCGCGCTGATGATCAACGGCGGCGTCCCTATCTACGTCCCGACCGTGCGCAACGCCTGGGGCCTGATCGGCCCGATGCGCTGGGACAGGCTCGACGAGAAGACCCTGCGCGAGGCGATCCGCAACCATCCCCTGGTGAGAGATCGCGACGCCTGGCGCAAGGAGCGGCCGTTCCGCGTCGCCGTCGTCGAGCAGTGCACCTATGACGGCTCGATCCACAGCGCCGAGATGATCATCAAGCGCATCGGCCATCTCTGCGATTACATCCTGTTCGACGAGGCCTGGGCCGGCTTCATGAAGTTTCACCCGCTCTATGCCGGCCGCTTCGCCATGGGACTGGTGAATCTTCCGCCCGATGCGCCCGGCATCATCGCGACGCAGTCGACCCACAAGCAGCTGGCGAGCTTCTCGCAGGCCTCGCAGATCCACATCAAGGACCGTCACATCCGCGGCCAGAAGCGGCGTGTCGAGCACCGCCGCTTCAACGAGAGCTTCATGCAGCATGCCTCGACTTCGCCCTTCTATCCGCTGTTCGCCTCGCTCGACGTCGGCGCGCAGATGATGAAGGGCCGCTCCGGCGAAGTGCTATGGGACGATACGATCCGGCTTGGCATCGAGCTGCGCAAGAAGATCCGTGCGATGCGCCGGGAATTCGAGGAGAAGGAGCAGAACCCGGACCGGCGCTGGTTCTTCGAGCCCTTCGTTCCCGACCGTATCGGCATTCCCGATGTCAGCCGCCCCGGCGCCGTGCATAACGTCGCCTGGGAAACGCTGTCTACCGACGAACTCGCCACCAATCCCGCGCTGTGGCAGCTCTCCCCCGACAGCACCTGGCATGGCTTCCCCGGTCTCACCGAGGGCTTTGCCATGACCGACCCGAACAAGCTGACCTTGCTCACGCCCGGCTTCGACCGTACCACCGGGGCGTATGCCGAGCACGGCATCCCTGCCCCGGTGGTCGCGCAATATTTGCGCGAGAACCGCATCGTCCCCGAGAAGAACGACCTCAACTCCCTGCTCTTCCTGCTCACCCCCGGCGTCGAGGCGAGCAAGGCCGGCACGCTGATCTCCGGCCTTGTCGCGTTCAAGAGGCTGCATGACGACAATGCGCTGCTGGCCGACGCAATCCCGGAGTTCCATCAGCGGCGGCAGGCGCGCTACGCAGGCGTGCGCCTGCGCGATCTCTGCGGCGACATGCACCGCTTCTTCCGCGCCGCCGATGTCAGCGCGCTCCAGGCGCGGCAGTTCATGCCCGAGCACATGCCCGAGATCGCAATGTCGCCCCGCGATGCCGCGCGCTATCTGTTCCGCAACGATGTCGACTATCTGCCGATCGAGGCGATCGCCGGCCGCATCGCCACCACGCCCTTCGTGGTCTACCCGCCCGGCATCGCGACCATTGTGCCCGGCGAGCGGTTGACGGAACGGGCGAGGCCCATGATCGACTATCTCAGGATGTTCGAGACGTGCTTCAACACGTTCCCGGGCTTCGACGTCGAGATCCAGGGCGTCTACAAGGAGGTCGATGCGAACGGGCGCATCGGGCTCTACACTTACGTCGTTGCAGAGTAGGTGCCGATGAACGAAACAGCTGCGCGCGCGAGTGACGACCCCGTTCTGGTCAGGCCGTCACGCGAAAGCGATGTCGAGGCGATGCTGGCAATCTACCGCCATCACGTCCGCAATGGCGTGCCGCGCGATGTCGAGGGAACCGGTGCGCCGGAGCCCGAAGATCTGCGCAACCGACGCAAGAACCTGAAGCAGACCCGCCTGCCGCATCTGGTCGCGACCTATCGCGGCGAGGTCGTCGGCTATGCCTATGCCGTGCTGTTCCGCAAGCGCCCGGCCTATCGCTACACGGCCAAGCACTCGATCTACGTCCACCATGCGCATCTCGGCCGCGGAATCGGGCGGCTGTTGCTCCAGGAATTGATCGACGCCTGCGCCGCGGCCGGCTTCCGCCAGATGATCGGCTATATCGATGCCGACAACGCGCCCTCGCTGGCGCTGCACGAGAGGTTCGGCTTCGTGCGCGCCGGCCTGCTTTGCGGCGTTGCCTATCGCCACGGTCGCTGGTCCGACACTGTCATGGTGCAACGCTCGCTCGGCACGGGGACGACGGCGCCCCCGCCTGTCACTGCACCCGGGCGTTAGGCCTTACGAGGGAAAATCAGCCGGTCTGACCTGGATGCGGTCGGCATGCAGCGACCAGTGGTGCAACGCCTGGTCCTTGCAGAATCTCGCTTTCGCCCGTTCCCTGGCCTCGTCCTCGTCGGCGGCGTCGATCTCGAGCGTGCCCTGGCAGACCTCGATCTCGCGGCCGTACTGTCCGAGTACGTCCTTCATGAACTTGACGACATAAGTTGACATGGGACCTCCTGCCTGCCCGGCGGCACTCTAATCCCATTTAGGCCGGACGGGGGAAGGAGATTTTGACGCGGATCAAGGCTTGTCGAGTCCCGGCGGAAGATTCGTTGCGGAACCTGCCGCGCGGGTTTATGGGCAAATGCCGGTCGCCAATGAGGAATTCGCCTTGCACTTTGTCTCCGATACCGAAGTCACGAAAGTTCTGACGTTCCCGATCCTCATCGCGGCCCTGGAGGAAGCGCATCGCCGGCCGAAGATGGAGGTGCTGGACGCCTTCCTCGGAGACGAGAAAGGGCAATACGTCATCCGCAGCGCGGTCGATCCCGGCCGCTACATGGCGAGCAAGATGTTCACCAGCTTTCCGGTCAATCTGGCGGAAGGCAAGATGCCGGCAGTGCAGGCCGTGTGCGTGCTGTTCGACGGCACCAACGGACGGCCGCTGGCGGCGATGGACGGGACCGAGATCACGCATTGGCGCACCGCGGCGGACTCCGCGCTGGGCGCGAAACTGCTCGCCCCATCCAATCCCGAGACCTTGCTTTGCGTCGGTGCCGGTGAGATGTCCGAATGGCTGGTCCGGGGGCATCGCACCGTCCGGCCATCGCTGAAGCGCGTGCTGATCTGGAATCGGACTCCAGAGCGGGCCGCCGACCTCGCCATGAGATTGGCTGCGGGTGGCATCCCAGCGGAGACCGCCGCCGATCTCGACGCGGCGACGCGCGAGGCCGAGATCATCACCACCTGCACGAGGTCGCACCAGCCGCTGATCAAGGGTCGCAATCTGCGGCCCGGCACGCATCTGGACCTCGTCGGCGGCTATACGCCGCAAACCCGTGAGGCCGATGACGAGGCGGCCAAGCGGTCCCGCATCTTCGTGGACCGGCGGGAATCCGCCTTCCACGGCGTCGGCGACGTTCTGCAACCGATCGCAAGCGGTGCGATCAGCGAGACGGACGTGCTCGGCGACCTCTACGATCTCGCCAGTGGCCGGGTGCAGGGGCGAACGTCACCGTCCGATATCACGTTCTTCAAGAACGCGGGCGGCGGCCATCTCGACCTCATGACTTGCGAGGCCGTGTTTCAGCAGCTCGGCGCAAAGCTGGCGTAGCGGCACCCTATCCCAGCGTCACCCCGAATGCCTGCTTGAAGCGCTCCGCATAACGCGGCCAGACCTCGGGATTGATGATGCGCGGCGGGCGCTTGCCGTCGAGCACGTCCAGCACCTGCTCGGCGGCGATACGGCCCATGTTCTGGCGCGCCTCGATGGTGACGCCTGCCGTGTGCGGGCTCGCCAGCACGTTGTCGAGCTGGAGCAGCGGATGCTCAGGCGGCGGCGGCTCCTTGGACCAGACGTCGAGGCCGGCACCCGCAATGCGCTTGTCGCGCAGCGCCTGCAGCAGCGCGTCCTCGTCGTGGATGAAGCCGCGCGCGGTGGTGATGAAATAGGCATGCGGCTGCATCAGCGCGAATTCGCGCACGCTGATCATGTTGCGGCTGCCCTTGTTCAGCGGGCAGGAGATCGAGACGAAATCGGCGCGGCGCAGGAGCTCGTCGAGTTCGACTTTCTCACCGCCCCGCTCGGCCATCACTTCGGCCGACAAATACGGGTCGTAGGCCAGCACCGTCATGCCGAGCAGGCCCTTGCAGAGCGCGGCGATGCGGCGGCCGACATTGCCGAGGCCGATAATGCCGACGGTCTTGTGCTCGACCTCGTTGCCGACGAGCTCGTTGCGGTTGACGTCGCGCTCGCGACGCAGGCGGCGATCCGACTGGATGATGCGCTTGGACAGCGTCAGCATCATCGCCAGCGCATGCTCGGCGACCGAGTGAGCGTTGCCGCCGGACTGGTTGACGACTACGACGCCTGCCTCCGTGCAGGCCTCGACGTCGACAGGATCGAAGCCTGCGCCATTGCTGGAGACCAGCAGCAAATTCGGTGTCCGCTTCAGGAAGGCGGCATCGACGTGGAAATGCGGCGCCAGCTCATCGCGGGCGGCGCCGATCTGGTAGACATGGGCCGCGCTCAGGATCGGCGCATAGAAATCTTCAGAGCTCTCGTTCTCGATCCGATCGAGCCGGACGTCGGGCCGTGCCTTCAGGATGTCGATATAGATCGGATTGGCCAGGTATTTGACGTAGAAGACGCGCTTGTTGTTGACCGACATCAGAACCCTTCCGGCTCGCTCGCGAGGGAGCTCGGCAAGGGCGCGACGCGCTCCCTCCGGTGCTTCCTCCCGTTTCTTCGTTGCCGCACTTATGACATGGCGGTGCCGGCCATGGCAGGCCGTCTGGCGCAGATCACGGTGCCGGCGCGGACATGTTGACAATCCCGCTGCCCGCGTCAAGTTCGGCAGACCGCCGCGACGGCCAGAACCAAGAAGCATGCGCGGTTCAAGGGAGAACGCAATGGCGATTGCGGAACAGCAGACACAAGGGGTCAGCGAAAGAAGCTGGCACGGCATCGTCCTGCAAACCCTGAAGCGGAACGAGGTCAGCCTCATCCCCTACGTGCCCGACCGCGTGCTGACGCCGCTGATCAAGAACCTGCACGCCGATCCCTTCTTCACCACCTTTGCCACCGCCCGCGAGGAGGAAGCAGTCGGCATCGTCTCGGGCGCCTGGATGGGCGGACGGCGCGGCGCGGTGCTGATGCAGACCTCCGGCTTTGCCACGCTCGCCAACGTGCTTGCCTCGCTCGCGGTGCCCTACCAGATCCCGCTCATCATGTTCGTCTCCGAGCGCGGCACGCTCGGCGAGTTCAACTACGGCCAGTCGCTGGTCTGCCGCACCATGCGTCCGGTGCTGGATTCGCTGGCGCTGGAGCACCACACCATCACCCGGCTCGACGAGCTCGAATTCATCGCCGACCGCTCGATCAAGCAGGCCGTCACCACGCAGGCGCCGGTGGCGCTGATCCTCAACCCGCTGCTCACCGGCGGCAAGGTCTTCGACAAGTGAGGCCGGCCAGATGACTCAAGAGTTGGACAATCGCAACACCAAGGTGATGAACCGGTTCGACGTCACCTCGCGCCTGATCGCAAAGCTCGGAAACGAGGAAGCCGTGATCGGCGGCATCGGCAACACCAATTTCGATCTCTGGGCCGCCGGCCACCGTCCGCAGAATTTCTACATGCTGGGCAGCATGGGGCTCGCCTTTCCGATCGCGCTTGGCGTGGCGCTGGCGCAGCCCGGCCGCCGCGTCTTCGCACTCGAAGGCGACGGCTCGCTGCTGATGCAGCTCGGTGCGCTGTCGACGATCGCAGCCCTGAAGCCGAAAAACCTCACGATGATCGTGATGGACAACGGCATCTACCAGATCACCGGCGCGCAGCCGACACCGGCAGCGAACGTCGCCGACATCGTCGCCATCGCGATCGGCTCCGGTCTTGCCAACAGCGCTTGGGCCGCAGACGAGGAGGATTTCGAGCGGCTGGTCGACGATGCGATGGCTGCCTCCGAGCCCAGCCTGATCGGCGTCAGGATCGACGATAAGCCGGGCGTGGGCACCACCCGCCGCGATCCCGTGCAGATCCGGGAACGCTTCATGCACGGCCTGGGCGTGCGCGAGCCGCTTTGACATTTTGTCATTAACTACACGGCGATCTGATACCAGCCTCGCGACAACCCGACCAGATCCGTGCTAAGCGGTCCGGATGTCCTTTTTCATTCGTATCTTTGCCTGGCTGCTCGCGGCTGCCGTCACTTTCGCCACTCTAGGTCCCCCCGGCCTGCGGCCTCATTCCGACCTCGGCCAAGACGGCGAACATGCGCTTGCCTTCATCCTGGTGGGATTGGCCTTCGGCCTCGCCTATCCGCGCCGGCGTCTGCTGAGCGCAGCGGCCGCGGTCGTCCTGATTGGCGTGCTCGAGCTGATGCAATTTTGGGCACCCGGACGCCACGCCCGGTTGGAGGATTTTCTGGTCGATGCCGCCACCGCCTGCCTTGGCTTTGCGCTCGCGGCCGCAGCCGATTGGCTGCTCACGCGCTTTCGCACAAGCACCCCCGTGGCAAGCGAAGGCCCCGCGGAGTGACACTCCGCAGGGCCCTAACCAGCGTATCAGGTTGCGCAGATCAGTCGATGATCTTGACCACGCGTCGCGTGCGCGGCTCGACGATCACGCGGCGGTCGTTCACGACCGCGTAGCGATACTCGGTGTAGTTCGGCACGGGCCGCAGCACCACGGTGGGCGGCAGCGGCTCACCGACAACGACGCGCTCGTGAATCACGACGGAGTCACTACGCGGGATTCCGCCCAGCACCGCATTCGGAATTTCGAGCCCCGCGCCGACGGCCGCACCGACGGTGCCGCCGACCATCGCGCCGATCGGGCCACCGATGTCGCCGCCCGCGCGCGCGCCGTCTCGGGCGCCCTGTTCGGTCGTCGACTGAGCAAAGGCTGCGCCCGACGCCAGCAGCGACGCGGCAGCCAACGTAATCGCAAGACGGGTTTTCATGTCCTTACGCCTCCAGTGATTGTTGTGTAGCTTCAACCCGCGGGGCCCGAGCATTGTTCCGGTTCCCCCGCGACGAAAGATGCATCACACATCTGGAGAGTGTTACCGCGTAACAGTTCAGGCTGCGGCGATCTCGTGGCCCGCCATCAGTTCCAGCGCCCGCACCATCGCTGAATGATCCCAGGCCTTGCCGCCATGCGCAGTGCAGGACGAGAACAATTGCTGCGCCACCGCCGTGCTCGGCAGCGAGAGGCCGAGTGCGCGCGCGCCTTCGAGCGCGAGGTTGAGATCCTTCTGGTGCAGCTCGATGCGGAAGCCCGGGTCGAAATTGCGCTTCACCATGCGCTCGCCATGGACTTCGAGAATCCGCGACGAGGCAAAGCCGCCCATCAGTGCCTTCCGCACCAGCGCGGGATTCGCGCCCGCCTTGGATGCGAACAGAAGCGCTTCGCTCACCGCCCCGATCGTCAGCGCGACGATGATCTGATTGGCGACCTTCGTCGTCTGACCGTCGCCATTGGCACCGACATGCGTGACGTTCTTGCCCATCTTGTCGAAGATCGGCTTCATGGTGCCGAAGGCACGCTCCGGCCCCCCGACCATGATGGTGAGGCTCGCAGCTTTCGCCCCGACCTCTCCGCCCGACACCGGCGCGTCGAGATAATCCGCGCCGAGCGCCTCGATCTTCTTGGCGAACTCCTTCGTCGCCAACGGCGAGATCGAGCTCATGTCGACCACGATCTTGCCCTTCGAGATGCCGCTCGCGACCCCGTCCGTGCCGAACAGCACGGCTTCGACATGCGGCGTATCCGGCACCATGATGATGACGGCATCCGTCTCCTCCTCGACCTGCTTGGCTGATCTGCAGGCGATACCGCCGGCCGCGATCAGTTCGGGAGCAACAGGCGCGACATCATGCAGGAGAACGCGATGGCCCGCAGCCAGAAGATGGCCGGCCATCGGCCGTCCCATGGTGCCAAGTCCGATGAAGCCGATGTTGGTCATGGTTTGATGTCTCACAGTTGTAGTAGCAAATTTCGTCCACGCACTCGGTGCACCTCTCCCGCTTGCGGGAGAGGTCGGCGCGCAGCGCCGGGTGAGGGTTCTTTCCGCCCAGGGATTCTCAGCGGATCTCCCGAGCCCCATCTCGGAGATACCCTCTCCCCAGCCCTCTCCCGCAAGCGGGCGAGGGAGCGCACCGTCGACGTGGCTATATTCTCAGGTCTCCAACGTCTGCGCTGCATGCCACGAAAGGCCTTCCAGCGTCGTGGTGCGCGGCTTGTATTCACAGCCGACCCAGCCGCGATAGCCGATCGCGTCGAGATGGCGGAACAGGAAGGGATAGTTGATCTCGCCGGTGCCGGGCTCGTGGCGGCCGGGATTGTCGGCAAGCTGGATGTGGGCGATCTGGGGCAGATATTCCTGCATGGTACGGGCGAGATCGCCCTCCATGATCTGCATGTGATAGATGTCGTACTGAATAAAAAGGTTGTTCGACCGCACCTCGGAGATCAGCTGCACCGCCTGCTCGGTGCCGCTCAGATGGAAGCCGGGAATGTCGAGCGTGTTGATCGGCTCGACCAGCAGCTTGATGTTCTCCCGCGCCAGCGTCGAGGCGGCGAAGCGCAGATTGCCGACCAGCGTCTCCTGAAGCTCGCGCGGATCGGCATCCCCGGGCGCAATGCCGACGAGGCAGTTGAGCTGCTCGCAATCGAGCGCCTTGGCATAGTCGATGGCGCGGAACACACCGTCGCGGAATTCGGCGGTGCGATCGGGCAGGATCGCGATGCCGCGCTCGCCCGCTGCCCAGTTGCCGGCTGGCAAATTGTGCAGCACCTGCGTCAGGCCGTGGGCCTCCAACTGCTCGCGCAGCTGGGCTTTGTCGAAATCATAGGGGAAGAGATATTCGACCCCAGAGAAGCCCGCCGCCTTCGCCGCGGCAAAGCGGTCCAGGAACGGCATCTCGTTGAACAGCATGGTGAGGTTGGCAGCGAATTTCGGCATGATGCTCTTCCCTATTCCGCCGGCTGCAGCACGCCGGGCCGCTTGGTCCCAACCTCGTCGAGCGGCAGGTCCAGCACCTCCTCGAACTCGACGATGTTGTCGATCTCCGTGCCCATCGCGATGTTGGTGGCGCGTTCGAGGATGAACTCGACCACCACGGGGACGCGATGCTTGGCCATCAATTCGCGCGCCGTCGCAAACGCCGCCTGCGTATCCCTCGGGTCGGTGACGCGGATCGCCTTGCAACCGAGGCCTTCCGCCACCGCGACATGGTCGACGCCGTAGACGCCGATCTCGGGCGCGTTGATGTTCTCGAAGGAGAGCTGGACGTGGTAGTCCATGTCGAAGCCACGCTGGGCCTGGCGGATCAGGCCGAGATAGGAATTGTTCACGACGACGTGGATGTAGGGCAAATTGAACTGCGCGCCGACCGCGAGCTCCTCGATCAGGAACTGGAAGTCGTAGTCGCCCGACAGCGCGACGATCTCGCGCTCAGGACACGCCGCGCGCACGCCGAGCGCTGCCGGCAGCGTCCAGCCGAGCGGCCCCGCCTGCCCGGCATTGATCCAGTTGCGCGGCTTGTAGACGCCGAGGAATTGCGCGCCGGCGATCTGCGACAGTCCGATGACGGTGACATATGTCGTGTCGCGGCCGAACGCCTTGTTCATTTCCTCATAGACGCGCTGCGGCTTGATCGGGACGTTGTCGAAATGGCTCTTGCGCAGCATCGTCTTCTTGCGGTCGCGACAGGCCGCGGGCCATGCCTGGCGCTCGCGGAGCCTGCCTGACCGGCGCCACTCCCGGGCGACGGTGACGAACAGCTCGAGCGCGGCCTTGGCGTCCGAGACGATTCCGAGATCGGGATTGAACACGCGCCCGATCTGGGTCGGCTCGATGTCCACGTGAACGAATTTGCGGCCCTTGGTGTAGGTCTCGACCGAGCCGGTGTGACGGTTGGCCCAGCGATTGCCGATCCCGAGCACGAAGTCGGATTCCAGCAGCGTGGCGTTGCCGTAGCGATGGCTGGTCTGAAGGCCGACCATGCCGGCCATCAGCACGTGGTCGTCGGGGATCGCGCCCCATCCCATCAGCGTCGGGACAACAGGCACGTTGGCGATCTCGGCGAACTCGACCAGGAGGTCGGAGGCATCGGCGTTGATGATGCCGCCGCCCGCGACGATCAGCGGACGCTCGGCCGCATTGAGCATCTCCAGCGCCTTCTCGATCTGCTTGCGCGTGGCTGCGGGCTTGTAGACCGGCAGCGGCTCATAGGTCTCGTCGTCGAACTCGATCTCGGCCAGCTGCACGTCGAGCGGCATGTCGATCAGCACCGGTCCCGGCCTCCCTGAGCGCATCACATGAAACGCCTGGCTGAACACGCGCGGCACCAGCGCCGGCTCGCGCACCGTCACCGCCCATTTCGTCACGGGCTTTGCGATCGACTCGATGTCGACAGCCTGGAAGTCTTCCTTGTAGAGCCGCGCCCGCGGCGCCTGACCGGTGATGCAGAGGATTGGGATGGAATCGGCAATCGCCGAATAGAGCCCGGTGATCATGTCGGTGCCGGCCGGCCCCGAGGTGCCGATGCAGACACCGATATTGCCGGCCTTGGCGCGCGTATAGCCCTCTGCCATGTGCGAGGCGCCCTCGACGTGCCGCGCCAGGATGTGGCGGATCGAGCCGCGCTTCTTCAGCGCCGAGTAAAGCGGGTTGATCGCAGCGCCGGGAACCCCGAAGGCCGTCGAGATGCCCTCCTTCTCCAGGATACGCACGGCCGCATCGATAGCTCGCATCTTCGCCATATCGGACCTCGCTTAAGTTGCGTCAGCGAGCGAGATCATCGAATGCGCAGAAGCCGATCTCAACGAGATCGATTTTATTTTCCACGATGCGGCAGCGGTGGAAAAATCGCGGCGGTCTCAATCGGTTAGATCGAGATACGCGTGAAAGCCGCTTCACTCGAACAGCGGCGCCAGCTCCATCTGCGGCACCAGCACGAGGCCCTTGTCGGTGATGCGAATTTCCGGAATGACCGATAGGGGAATCAAATTGAAGCCCATGTAGGGGATGGTGCAGCCGGCCTCGGCCCATTCCTTCTTCAGCGCCTTGACCTCCTCGGCAACTTCGGTGACGCGCTTGTCGGACAGGAGCCCTGCGATCGGCAGCGGCACCAGCGCTCTCAACTTGCCGTCGGCCACGACGCAGACGCCACCCTGCCGCTCCTTGAGCGCGGCGATCGCGACCTGCATGTCGCCCTCGTTGGTGCCGGCGACGATGATGTTGTGGCTGTCATGCCCGACGCTGGAGGCGACCGCGCCGCGCTTCAGGCCAAAATCCTTGAGCAGGCCATAGGCGACATTGCCGGCCGATTTGCCGTGGCGCTCGACCACCGTGACGAAGCAGAGGCCGTAGCGCGCGAACAGCGACGGCCAGTCTTTTGCGGGTTCGATCGCCACTTTCTCGTGGATCAACGTGATGCCCGGCAGCGCGGTCTTGATCGCGTTGACGGTGCAGGCTTTCGCGGGCAGCTTCGGCGTCAGCTTCAGCTTCTCAGGCAGCTTCACGGTCGCATAGGCCGCCTTCGGATATTGATAGCGCTGCGACAATGCCTGATCGAGACACGGCGTGATCTTGCGATTCTGGACCACGAGCTCGCCGCCATACCATGTGCATTGCGGCTTGAGCTGATCGTCCATCAACACGAGATCGGCGCGACGCCCGCCGCCGAGGCCGCCAATGTCGCCCTCCATGCCGAAGCGCGTCGCGCCGTGCAGCGAGCCCATCGACCACGCCTGCTCCGGCAATATCCCCGCCTTCACGGCTTCGCGGACCACCCAGTCGAGACCGAACAGCAAGAGATCATCCGCATCGCGATCATCGGTGCAGACCGCGGTGCGCTTGTGCGAGGCCCCGAGCTCGGTGATCGTCCGGATCGCCTGCGGCAGCGAGTGCCAGGGCGTCGTTGGCGGGCCGCCGCGCAGGAATATCCAGACGCCGGCGTCGAGCAGATCGTCGGCGATGTCGCGGTCGATCGCCTCATGGGTGTCGGTGACGCCGCTCGCCGCATAAGCCGCGACGAATTCGCGGCCGTAGACATGGCCGGATACCGGACGTCCCCGCTTCAAAGCGGCCGCGAGAATGGCATGGCTGCGCTCGTCGCCCATCGTAACCGGGACAAAGTCCATTTTCTCGCCGAGCGCCACCGCTTCGGGCCAGCGGTCGAACAGGCCGGCGATCTTGTCCGGCGTGAGATCTCCGCCGGCCGTTTCGAGTTCAGCCGAGGTCGCAGGGACCGTCGACGGCACCGTCAAAAAAATCGAGAGCGGCGCCTCGCGCGCGTCCTCCAGCATCGCCTCGACGCCGGCGACGTCCATGACGTTGCCGATCTCGTGGCTATCACAGAAGATCGTGGTGGTGCCGTTGAGCAGCGCGGCCTCGGCATAGGCGCAGGCCGTGACCATCGAGGATTCGATATGGATGTGCGGATCGACCAGCCCCGGCGCGATGATGCCGCCGGCGGCGTCGTAAGTCGCGACCTCGCTCCATGCTTTCCGGGCTGTTCCGGCCGGCTTCACCGCCGCGATACGGCCGCCTGTGATCCAGACCTCCCGCCCCGGATGGATGCGCTCCGAATAGGTCGAGAGCACCCGCGCGCCGGTGATGACCAGATCCGGCGCGGCGCGTGCGGATGCGACATCGGCGAGACGTCGGGTCATGCTGTGCAGCGGCGCGACGGAGAAACGGGTGAGCTTGGTCATCGGGACCCTCGCGTGGGAATGGACAGCCCGGCGATGGTTGCCGCCGATGGCGGCGGGAGCAACTCAAATAATACGGCACCTTTGCTTACGCATTGGGCAGAAGCGCCCCGCCTTCTCATTTCCGCTAGGGCATACACTCATAAATCATGCGCTTAGTTTGGGCGCTCCAGATGTCCGCTCATCCCTCAACGGCGACACAAACAGCAGACATCGTCGAAGGTCGCCGTTGGGCAAGAAGCGGCGGTCAGGTCCTCAATTCGAAACCGGAGCGGCCCGCCGGTCAGGATCGAACCGGCTGTCCGATACCAAGAAGATTGCCTTCGCTGTCGCGGAACCACGCGCCTCGCTCAGCTACGCCCTTGCTGGCGTAATTGCCGGCTATCTCGGCGATTCCGTTAGCGGTCTTCAGACCAGGCAGGTCATATTCCTCGAACTTGACTCCCCGCGCCCGAAGCTCGCGCACCGTTGCTTCGATATCCTCTACTTCCCAGCCCATCTGCGTATGCGTGCCGGATTGCACCCCGGCCGAGATGAATATCGCAAACTCGCCAGTTGCGCAGACGTAGCGCAATCCACCCTCGCGCTGTTCGACCGGATCGAGACCGAGTTTTTCGGAGTAGAAAGCCCGAGCGCGCTCCAGGTCCTTGGCTGGAAGACGGGCCGCCACTTTTGCGTTTCCTAGCATCCTTCTCTCCTCTGGGAACCAGCTTGCGGCGCAATCGCACCAATTTACGCATCACTCATTGTGGCGTTTGCCATGCGCCGAAATTGGAACCCTTATGGTGTTACCCATACCCATTTTGCAATTGTCTGCGCGTGGCGCTCGGATCTAATTGAATGATCCTGCAACAGCAGAATTCGCCTTCGCATGTGCTTGGAGTTTCACTTTTGCGGTTAAGAGCTTTCGCATCTGAATTGGATTTCGTGGCGAAAAGCATATGCGAATTCAAACAAAGTTTGAGGTCATCGCCATATGCCGCTCGGAATGCGATGGGTCGGATGGTTCGCATCGGGCTGCAGTGATGCTTGTAAGCGGAGTTGGTAACCGGCTTCTGGCAGCACTGCCGACCGCAGACCTCGGTCTTCTGGCGCCCGACCTACAGATGGTAACTCTCGATCGGGAAGAGGTCGTCTCGCGGGTGGGGGACCATACCGAGCACGTCCTCTTCCCTCATAGTGGCGCCATTTCGGTGATGGTCGATATGGCGAATGGGCAGACGGTCGCCAGCGCCGCAATAGGGCGCGAGGGGGCAGTGGGCACTCTTTCCGTGCTGGGGTCGTCCCCTGCGGCCGTTACGGCTATCGTTCGTGCCGGGGGGACGGCCTCGCGTATCCCCGCAGCGCGATTCCATGCCGCATTCAGCCGGAGTCCTGCGATCCGGCACGTAGTCCAGCTTCACTTCAAGGCGTCGCTGATACAGTTTCAATTGGGCGGGGCTTGCAATGCACTGCATCCGGTGCAAGCCCGCATGGCACGCTGGCTGCTTCAACTTCACGACCGCATCGACCACGACGTCCTGCCTCTCACCCAGGACGCGCTTTCGCAAATATTGGGTGTGCGACGAACGACGGTGACGCTCCTGATGCGCAATCTGCGCGCTTCCGGAGCGATCAGATCTGAGCGGCGAGGCGAAATCGAGATCGACTCATCGCGGCTCGCTGCGGTGGCGTGCGAATGCCACGACACTATGCGGCTGGAACTCGAGAAGATCTTCTCTACGAGTACAGCGCCATCTCGCGTTTCGATCTGCCGATCGGTAAATGAAAACGGGCGATGCTAGCCATTTCGGCGCGTCCGGGTAAAGCCGGCGAGCACGATGCTCGAATAGCATCGCCGGATGCGCATTCTTCTGACCGAGCTGCGGCCCAATGCGGTGACGATCTCCTACCCCCAACGTCCGTAACGGGTCAAAAGCGCTGGTCATTGACACGCCGGCGCAGCAACTCAAGCGCTGAAGCGGTCCATATCGGATGCGCTATTCGAACACTGCGCGTTGAGGTCGGCTATGGGTCCAAAAGCAGCAGTTAACGCAGCCACCTATCAGGATCTCCGGCAGAGAGTCGAGATGGCAGCCGCTGCTGCGGTGTTCGGCTCGGGGGCATGAGCCGACGCAATCCATTTGAGCAACGAACCTTTCACTTCGGCTGAAATCGATCAGATGAAAGAATGATGCGGCCTTGGGACAGCGTGACTGTCGGATCACATCGCTTGCGCGAATGGAAGTTTGAGCATTGAATCAGCGCGGATACCCACAACTGCAAGTGACTTCTCGGGTATGCCTGCCGCTCTCGCAGGATCAAGCGATGCAGAGATTCGCCTAGGCTTCGGGCGCGTGATGGCTTCATGCGTAGCTGAACCGGAGAGGTATGCCTAGTCGGTCCTGCCAACTGATTGGGAGTAGCCACACGCGTCTCATGCGCGCCTAGCGCGGTCGACGGCCAACAGACGGGGAGGAGAACAATGAGCACCTGGCTTAGTGAGCGAGAACAGCGTCTCGTCGCGGGCGCGGAGGCGGCATCGGCGGCAACGCCTATCCCGACCCAGATTGTCTCCAATGGCGAGTATCTCCCGCCCCCGCAGAGCGATACGCAAAAGAAAGTCGAGGCACGGATCAACGAGCTCGCTGATGTCAACGGCAGGCACCTCGGCTTGAGCCGCAGGCAGTTCTTGCACACGAGCTGCGGCATGGCGGCAGCGTTCCTCGCCATGAACGACATCTACGGCAATGTTTTCCAGGTCGCGCCCGCTGAAGCCCGGGAGCCCGAGACGATGCTGGCCCGCGCGCAGAGCCTTGCAGGCCAATTCATCTTCGACGTCCAGACTCATTTCGTGCGGGACGACTTCGACCATAAGGAGCTGTTGGGGCTGGCGGACTTTGCGAGCCAGCACTGGAATCCGAAGATGAAGGAGGAAGGCGTCTCTTCGCTCGCCCGGTACAAGTTCCAGAACTATGTGAAAGAGATCTACTACGACAGCGACACCAACATGGCGCTCCTGAGCGGCGCGCCCTTCGACGACCCGAGTTGGTGGCTGCTGTCCAATGAGCAGATCGTCAAGGCGCGAGAACTGATCAACGACTTCGCCGGTTCGCGCCGCCTGCTGGCGCACAGCGTCATCACCCCCAAGCAACCCGGCTGGATGGATGAGGTGGACAAGGCGATCGAGGTCTACAAACCGGATTCCTGGAAGTCCTACACGATTGGCGATCCGCTGGCGCCCTCGAAGTTCCCATGGCGGCTCGACGACGAGCAGGTGATGTATCCGTTCTACGAGAAAGCAGTGAAGGCCGGCATCAACACGCTGTGTATCCACAAGGGGTTGCTGCCGCCCGATTATGAGAAGTCGTTCGCCGGCGTCTGGGAATACGCAACGGCGTGGGACATCGGAAAAGCCGCGAAGGATTGGCCGCAGATGAACTTCGTGATCTATCACTCGGCGCTGCGGCCGTTCCTCGAGCTGCCGGACAAGGCGTGGGCGGATTTCGAGCAGACCGGCCGTATCCAGTGGGCCACCGATCTCGCGGAAGTCCCGCAGAAGTTCGGCGTCGCCAACGTCTATGCCGAGCTCGGCACGTCCTTTGCCAACTCGGCGGTGGCGCATCCGAAGTTCTGCGCCGCACTGATCGGCACGCTGATAAAGGGGATGGGTGTTGACCACGTCATGTGGGGCACCGACTCGGTCTGGTACGGCTCGCCACAGTGGCAGATAGAGGCGCTGCGCCGGCTCGAGATCCCCGAGGATATGCAGAGGAAGTACGGCTTTGCGGCGCTTGGCGATGCCAACAGCGCTACCAAGCAGCTGATCTTCGCGGGCAACGCAACCAGATTCTACAAGATCAAGCTGAAGGCGGCCGAGAATACCAGGATGCCGGCTTTTTCCGAGGACCGCCTCGCGGCGCTCAAGAACGAGTACACGCAAGCTTCGAAGCAACCGTCGAACCTGCGCTACGGCTACGTTCGCGCCGCCTAGGAACGATGCCAACGGCGTGGGCAAGCTCCGCCGGCAATGGACGCGCGGCTGCCGCAAATCCGACTTCGGCTCAGGGTCAATCGCGTCGGTTGCGCGGCGTTGCTAGGGCTTCCGGTCGGCGCTGCTTGGCGGACGTCCTCGGCGCAAATTTGAAAGTCTCAAACCTCAACCTGATGCGTTGTGCGCGTCGGCTCATGCATCAGGAAAGCCGTGTTGACGCATTGATCCGCCACGGACTTGCGCGATAGGGTTACCATGGGCGAGAATGACGAGGGTCGAATGCTTGGATCGAGGTTCTCATGTCCTCAAGGGCGTTGCCGGCCGGTGGCGGCTTTTCGCCGTCAAAGAATGAGCCCGCTCCGTCGGCAATCACTTCGATACTTTCCGCCAGCGGGCATAGGGGAAAGTCATGTCGGCCCATGAACATTGGCAAATGGATGCCAGCGCGCCTGAACTTTACGAACGCTACCTGGTCCCGGCCATCACTTCGCTATGGGCCAACGACCTGCTCGACCGCATTTCGCCAAAACGAGGCGATAGCGTACTCGACATCGCTTGCGGTACGGGCATCGTCGCGAGATTGATAGAGCAACGTGGTCAATCGGCACGTGTGGTTGGCCTTGACCTCAACATCGCGATGCTCGCGATTGCACGCACAAGATCTGCAAAGGTCGAATGGATCGAGGGTAGCGCGCTTGACCTTCCGTTCGCAGCAGACAGTTTCAATGTTGTGCTCTGTCAACTCGGGCTACAATTTTTCCCAGATCGACTGCTGGCGCTGAAGGAAATGGTGCGGGTGCTCAAACCGGCAGGCCGCGCTGGGTTTAGCGTTTACAGCGCAATTGAGAGGACCCCGGCGGCGTACGCTTTTGTACAGGCGCTCGAGAAATGTCTCGGAGAAGAGGCATCACGCACCAAACGTTCTGAACATCTCTCTTGCGATGCTGAGGAGATTGCTAATTGGACAAAGCAGGCGGGCTTTGATTTTGTCGATGTGTCCGCTGTCACCAAACAGATTGAATTCCCGTCGATGCTGGATTATGTCCGTTTTCAGCTCACGGCAACCCCGATGGCTGAGCTCTTGAAGGACAAAGGGGCGCCTGAGCGGGAACGACTGATCACGTCGATTTCGGATGATGCTGCCTCTCGGCTTGACCATTCGATGCTGGCAGGTGGCAAGCTGACATTTCCGCAGCAATCGTTCGTAGCGATTGCCTCACTCCATTGATGTCCGCCTTGGCTCAATCGCCGATTTGGGCGCGTTCTCGGCACGTCCGGTCTGGCCTCAACGGCTCACATGCCGAGCGCGACCGCGATCTTCGCCTTAGGGCCAGAAGGCGATATTGGCGGCCCGGACTCGACCTCTATTGGTGCGCACCGCGGTCAGCTCAGGCGCACCCCAGGTCAGCACAGTTGACGTTTCAACTTAGCGCATGACCGAAACGTCAAGGCGCGTTTGGCGCTGCGCTCTGATCCGTTTAGAGTATGGTGGGTTGGTGGGGCCTGGTGCGGCCATGGTGCAAGAGCGGGTCCGAGTCGAGCGAAGATTATCAGCGATCTTGGCCGCCGACGTGGCCGGCTATTCTCGGCTCATGCACAATGACGAAGAGGCGACACATGCCAAGCTGACGGCCCTTCTCGCCGGAGGTGTCGAGCCCGCAATTGCGCAGCACGGCGGCCGCATCGTGAAGAACACCGGCGACGGGTTTTTGGCTGAGTTTCCAAGTGCGGTCGAAGCGGTGCGGGCTGCCATGCAGTTTCAGTCCCGCATCAACGAACTTACCTGCGACGACGCGGAAGACAGGCGCATTCTCTTCCGTGTGGGGCTCAATATCGGTGATATCATCGTCGAAGCCCATGACATCTTTGGAGACGGCGTCAACATTGCGGCCCGGCTCGAGAGCATCGCCGAACCCGGCGGCATCTGTATCTCTCAGACTGTCTTCAATCACGCGCGCGACAAGGTGCCGTTCGACGTTGAGGAAGCGGGTGAGCAAACTCTGAAGAACATCGCCCGGCCTGTCCACGTTTACCGCATCATCATCGACCCGGGCCCGCGGACTGCGACGCCCAAACGCGAGATTCCGGCGCTCGCGTTGCCTGACAAGCCGTCTGTCGCCGTGCTGCCGCTGACCAATATGAGCGGCGACCCCGAGCAGGAATTCGTCTCCGACGGTATCGCCGAAGATGTGATCACGGCGTTATCGCGTTATCCCTCATTGTTCGTCATCGCACGGAACTCGTCGTTCACGTACAAAGGGCGAGCGGTTGATGTGAGACAGGTCGGGCGCGAGCTCGGCGTCCGCTACGTGCTTGAAGGTAGCGTGCGCAAGGCCGGCAGCCGGATCCGCGTGACCGCGCAGCTCATAGAGGCGGCGACCAGCAATCATGTGTGGGCCGAGCGCTACGACCGCGATCTCGCAGATATTTTCGCCGTGCAGGATGAGCTTACCGAAGCGCTGACGACTGCGCTCGCTCCCGCCATTGCAGACGCCGAGCTCCGACGCGCCATGCGCAGGCCGCCGGGCAGCCTTGATGCCTGGGCCGCCTATCAGCGCGGCCTGTGGCATCTGAGCAAAGCGACCGCAGAGGACGATGAGAGCGCGGAGCAATTCTTCAGACAGGCGATCGATCTCGACCCGACCTTCAGCGGCAGCTACAGCGCGCTCGCTCTGTACCAGCTGCAAGCGGCCGCGCTCTACCAGAAGATTGGCCTGCGAGACGCGCAACACTCGGCGGAGGCCTTGGCCCGCCGGGCGGTCGCACTCGATGGTGCCGATGCCGAAGCCCGTTCGTGCCTTGGCTGGGCCTTGCAAGCACGCGGCGAGGCCGACGATGCGTTGGCGGAGATCGAGCGAGCTCTCTCTATGAGTCCAAATCTGGCGATCGCGCATGGCCATCGAGGCGCGACGCTGATCTTTGCCGGACGGCACAAGGAGGGGGTCACGTCTCTCAACGTGTGTATCAGGCTCGATCCCCGCGATCCCTATCTGGCAGTCCGCTTGTTGCACATTGCGTGCGGTTTATATTTCTGCGGCGAATACGAGGCTTCGATCGAGGCCGCAAAACGCCTGACCCGGTCGTATCCCAATTTTCCGATGATCTACCGCTGGTCCGCGGCGGCGCTGGGCCAGCTTGGCCGCACAGCGGAAGCGAAGGAAGAACTGGAAAAGGCCGTCTCGCGCGCACCGGGGGCATTAGATATGTATGTCCGCAACAGAGCTCCGTGGTTTCGTCCAGAAGACCACGCGCATCTCGTCGACGGTCTGGGTAAGGCCGGATGGAGGGGGTGAGGCTGCATTGAACTGCGGGCCATCCCTTCTGTTTGCAGCGAGCTGTTCGACGATTCCCGCACGACGTCTCTTGTCGGATTGCCAAACGTCCGATTCGGGTCACAGCAGTAATGCGCTGGCCGATCAGAAGATTTCCGCTCGGCCCTCAGAGCCGACATTAGTTTATGAGTACACGCCTAGTCCTCATTCGCCTTGAACCGGCCGAGCCCCTTCAGCACGAACGGCGCCAATAGCGCGATCAGCGCGACACCGAGCAGGGTCGCCGAGATCGGGCTCTGGAGCAGCGTCATGGGATCGCCGAGGCTGATGGCGAGAGCGCGCCGCAGCTGGCTCTCGGCGATCGGGCCGAGGATCAGGCCGACGACGACCGGCGCGATCGGGAAGTCGAACCGGCGCATCAGGAAGCCGAGCACACCGAAGCCGGCCAGCATCGACAATTCCACCACCGACGGCTTCGCCGCGATGGTGCCCATGGTCGCGAACACGAGGATGCCGGCATAGAGCCACGGCTGCGGAATCGCGAGCAGCCGCACCCACAGGCCGACCAGCGGCAGGTTCAGCACCAGCAACATCATGTTGGCAATGAATAGGCTTGCGATCAGGCCCCAGACCAGATCCGGCCGCTCGGCGAACAGCAGCGGCCCGGGATTGAGGCCGTATTGCTGGAAACCCGCCAGCATCATCGCGGCCGTCGCCGAGGTCGGTAGTCCCAGCGTCAAGAGTGGCACCAGCGTGCCGGCGGCGGACGCGTTGTTGGCGGCTTCGGGTCCGGCGACGCCTTCGATCGCGCCCTTGCCGAACTCTTCGGGGTGCTTCGTCAGCCGCTTCTCGGTCGAATAGGACAGGAAGGTCGGGATCTCGGCGCCGCCCGCGGGCAGCGCACCGATCGGGAAGCCGAACATGGTGCCGCGCAGCCACGGCTTCCACGACCGCTTCCAGTCTTCCCTGGTCATCCACAGCGAGCCGCGCACCGGCTCGAGCTTCTCTTCGGTATGGTGGCGGCGCGATGCGACGTAGAGCGCCTCGCCCACCGCGAACAGGCCGACCGCGAGCGTCGTCACCTCGACCCCGTCGAGCAATTCAGGCACTCCGAACGCAAGCCGGGCCTGGCCGGTCAGCTTGTCGATGCCGACAAGGCCGAGCGTCAGGCCGATGAACAGGCTGGTCAGGCCGCGGATCGGGGAATCGCCGAAGGTCGCCGACACCGTGACGAAGGCGACGCACATCAGCGCGAAGTAATCCTCGGGGCCGAAGCGCACGGCGACATCGACCAGCCAAGGCGCGAGGAAAGCGAGCCCGATGGTGGCGATGGTGCCGGCCACGAAAGAGCCGATCGCGGATGTCGCGAGCGCCGGCCCGCCGCGGCCGGCCTTGGCCATCTTGTTGCCTTCGAGCGCGGTGGCCATCGAGGCGCTCTCGCCCGGCGTGTTGATCAGGATCGCGGTGGTCGAGCCGCCATACATGCCGCCATAATAGATGCCGGCGAACATGATCAGCGAGCCGCCGGGGTCGAGCTTGTAGGTCACCGGCAGCAGCAGCGCGACCGTCAGGGCCGGGCCGATGCCGGGCAGCACGCCCACGGCCGTGCCGAGGAACACGCCGATCAGCGCGTAAAGCAGGTTCATCGGCTGGACGGCGACCGCCATGCCGTGCGCCAAGGCTGCAAAGGTATCCATCACAGCAATCGCTCCAGCGGGCCGGCAGGCAGGCTCAGCGTCAACAACCGGTCGAACGCGAGATAGATGAGGGTCGACATCACGAGGGCGATGACGGCGTCGATAAGGATGGCACGGCGTCCGAAGGCCGCCGACGTCGTGACGAACAGCGCCGAGGTCGCCAGGATGAAGCCGCCGCCAAAACCGATGATGCCGATCAGCAGCGCAAGGCCGACGAGGATCAGAATCACGGGAATAGGATCGGCGCTCTCGCGCGCCGGCAGATTGCCGCGCAGCGCGTCGATGAAATTACCGATCGCCAGCAGCGCAAGGCCGCTGGCGACCACGACCGGCATCGCCTCCGGTCCCATCCCGTACATCGCGGCGGATTGCAGACCGCGCGCGTCCCAGACCAGCACGACGGCGAGCACCGCAAGCAGTGCCGCGATGACGAGGCCGGCGCGGTCGACGCGCCGCGGCGGCAGGACGGGATCGCCTGAGGTCATGACTTGACCAGGCCGACCGATTTCAGCACGTCGGTGACGCGGGCCGTTTCCTTCTTCAGGAAGTCGGCGAAAGCGTCGCCGCCGAGATAGGCGTCCTCCCAGCCCTTCTGCTTGAGGATCTCCTTCCAGGCGTCCGACTTCACCATCTTCTCGACCGCATCGCTCAAGGTCTTGCGCTGCTGCGGCGTGATGCCGGGAGGTGCGACAACCGAACGCCAGTTGGCGATCACGAGGTCGATGCCCTGCTCCTTGAAGGTCGGGATGTCGCTGCCGGCGATGCGCTTCTCCGAGGTCACGCCGATCGCGCGCAGCTTGCCGGACTTGATCTGCCCTTCATATTCGCTCAAGCCCGAAATGCCCGCGGTGACTTTGCCGCCGAGGATCGCCGCGAGCGACTCCCCGCCGCCGGAGAACGGGATGTAGTTGATCTTCTTGGCATCGGCGCCGACGGCGCCGGCGAACAGCGCGGCCATCACATGGTCGACGCCGCCGGCCGAGCCGCCGGCAAAGGTGACCTTGGCGATATCCGCCTTCACCGCGGCGGCCAGATCCTGCGCGGTCTTGATCGGCGAGTTCGCGGGAACCACGATCACCTGGATTTCCTCGGTGAGCCGCGCGATCGGCGTCACCTGCTCCAGCGTCACCGGCGACTTGTTCATGGCGAGCGCGCCCACCATGACAAAGCCGTTGACCATCATCTGGTTGCCGTCGCCCTTGGCGCCGTTGACGAACTGCGCGATGCCGACGCTGCCGCCTGCACCGGGTACGTTGGTGACCTGCACGCTGCGGGCGACGCCCGAAGCCACCAGCGCCTGCTGCATCGAGCGCGCCGTCTGGTCCCATCCCCCGCCCGGGGCCGCCGGCGCCATCAGCTTGAGCTCGAGCTGCTGGGCGAATGCCGGATTGGCTGCCGCAAGGGTCAGCGCGACGGCTGCGCCGACAAGGCGCACGGGAAATCGGAACATGGGGGCATCTCCAGGCTCATGCGGACGTTTGCCGCATTGTGTCGTTTGGTCGCATATCAACCAAAACGACCGATGCTGTCCAGTGACATCCCCCCAAAGGGTTTTGGCTAGCGGGGCGCCGGGATCAACCCGCCAAGGGCGGCCGTCAATTCGGCAGCGACATCCCGGACGATCTGCCCGATCTCCGGCAACCGTTCGTCGGTGACGCGGCTGGTCATGCCGGATACGGAAATCGCGGCAAGCGGTTCGGCCAAGGCGTTGTATACCACCGCGGCCACGCAACGCAGGCCGATCTGTGCCTCCTCATCATCGACCGCAAAGCCCTGCTTGCGGATTTTTTCGAGCTCCTTGAACAGGTCACTCGGCCGCACGATCGACTTCTCGGTCAGGCGGGGCATGCCGTGATGGCGGATGACGGCGCCGACGTCCTCGTCTGAATAGGTTGCGAGCACCGCTTTGCCGACGCCGGAGGTCACCATGGGGACGCGGCCGCCGACCTTGGTCAGCGAGCGCATGATCTCGCGGCTTTCCATACGGGTCAGCACGATGATGAACTCATCGTCGACAACGGCAAGATTGGCCGTCTCGCGGGTGAGATCGCGCAGCTTGCGCAAGTAAGGGATCGCCTGCGCGGAGAAATTGCGCCTCCGCGCAAAGCTGGCGCCGACCGTGAAGCTACGCACGCCGACATGCCATCTGGATTCGCCGCGGTCGAACTGCACGAAGCGGCGACTTTCGAGCGTTGCGAGCAGTCGGTGCACGGTGGAAGCCGACAGGCCGGTGCGGATCGCGAGATCGCTGAGGCGATAGCCTTCGTCGTCCTCGGCCAGCGTCTCGATGATCGACAGCGCGCGGTCGACGGACTGCACGCCGCCGTCACGCGCCTCGTGCTCGGCCTCCGATGGCGAGCGGGCTTCGAGCGATTTGCGCCGGATCACGTTCTTGCTCATCGCGACCTGCATTTGCCAATCAGACAAGACGCGAGCCGCCTCTTCTCCCTCTCCCCGTTCTTACGGGGAGAGGGCTGGGGTGAGGGGCTATCTCCACAAAGACGGTGAGAGATGGACTCGCGGAGAGTCCCCCTCACCCGAATTCGATCTGCGATCGAATTCGGCCTCTCCCCGCAAGCGGGGAGAGGCGAACGCAACCTCAGAGCAGCCCTGCCCCGCGCGCCCATTTGTACTTGGCGCCGAGGACCTCGACCGGAAGCTCGGTCGAATAGGCATAGGCCGGAATGCCGTTCTGGTAGAGATATTCGGCGGCTTCCTCGACCTCGACGTCGCCGGCGAGCGAGGCGACCATCGGCTTCACAAAACCCTTGGCCTCCATCTCCTTCTTCACCTCGACCATGTTGCGGGCGAACACCATCGGCGGGGTGACGATGGTGTGCCAGTAGCCGAGGATCAGCGCGTGGATGCGCTCGTCCGACAGGCCGAGCTTCACGGTGTTGACGTAGGTGATCGGCGGCTCGCCGCCGGTGATATCCACAGGATTTCCGGCCGCGCCGAACGGCGGGATGAACTTGCGGAAGGCCGCATCGAGATCCGGCGGCATCGACATCAGCGACAGGCCGTTGTCGACGCAAGAGTCCGACAGCAGCACGCCGGAGCCGCCCGCACCGGTGATGATCAGCACGTTCTCGCCCTTCGGCGTCGGCAGCACCGGCACGCCACGGGCGAATTCGAGCAGCTGGCGCAAGGAGCGCGCACGGATCACGCCGGACTGCTTGAACACGTCTTCATAAATGCGGTCGTTGCCGGCGAGCGCGCCGGTGTGCGAGGACGCCGCCTTCGCGCCTGCAGACGTGCGGCCGGCCTTGAGCACGACGACCGGCTTCTTCTTGGAGACGCGCTTGGCGGCTTCCGCAAAAGCGCGGCCGTCCTTGAGGTCTTCGCAGTGCTGCGCGATCAGATTGGTGTTCGGATCCTGCTCGAAGAAGGCGAGCAGATCGTCCTCATCGATATCGGACTTGTTGCCGAGGCCGACGATGGCCGAGACGCCCATCTTCGCCGAGCGCGAGAAGCCGATGATGGCCATGCCGATGCCGCCCGATTGCGACGACAGCGCCGCGTGGCCCTTGACGTCATAGGCGGTGCAGAAGGTCGCGCAGAGGTTGGCGGGCGTATAGTAGAAGCCGTAGATGTTCGGCCCCATCAGGCGGATGTCGTACTTCTTGCCGACCTCGACGATCTCGGCCTGCAGCTCCGGTGCGCCGGCTTCAGCGAAGCCCGAGGGAATCAGCACTGCGCCGGGGATTTTCTTCTCGCCGCATTCGGCGAGAGCTGCCGCCACAAACTTCGCGGGAATCGCGAACACCGCGACGTCGATCACGCCGGGCACGTCCTTGACGCTCTTGTAGGCCTTGTAGCCGAGGATCTCGGCGGCCTTGGGATGAATCGGATAGATCTCGCCCTTGTAGCCGCCGTTGATGAGGTTCTTCATCACGGAGTTGCCGATCTTGCCGTCTTCGGCCGACGCTCCGACCACCGCAACCGCCTTCGGCTGCATGATGCGGTTCATCGCCGCGACGATCTCTTCGGTCGGGCGCGGCTTGGGCTTCGGCTTGTAGGCGAAGTCGACGACGATGCGCACGTCGGCGGCCGTCGCGCCCTTCGGCGTCGCGAACACAGGATTGAGGTCGAGCTCGACGATCTCAGGGAAATCGGTGACGAGCTGCGAGACCTTGACGATGACGTCGGCGAGGGCGTTGCGGTTCACCGGCTCGCTGCCGCGCACACCCTTCAGGATCTCGTGCGCCTGGATGCCGTCGAGCATCGAGAGCGCGTCTTCCTTTGTGGCAGGCGCGAGGCGGAAAGTGATGTCTTTCAAGACTTCGACCAGCACGCCGCCAAGGCCGAACGCGACCAGCTTGCCGAACGAGCCGTCGGTGATCGAGCCGACGATGACCTCGGTGCCGCCGGCCAGCATCTGCTGCACCTGGACGCCCTCGATCTTGGCATCGGACTTATATTTCTTGGCGTTGCCGAGAATGGTCTCGTAGGCTTTCTCGGCCTCCTCGGCCGTCTTGAGACCGACAATGACGCCGCCGGCTTCGGTCTTGTGGAGAATGTCCGGCGAGACGATCTTCATCACGACCGGGAAGCCCATCGACGTGGCCATCTTGCCGGCCTCGCCCGCCGACTTCGCCACGCCCTCCTTGGGCACCGGAATGCCGTAGGCATCGCAGACCAGCTTGCCTTCCGGGGCCGTCAGGCTGGTGCGGTTGTCCGCCTTGACTTGGTCAAGCACCTTGCGGACGGCATCTTTGGAATTGGACATATGGCTTCTCCCTTGACCTCAGTTCGTTCTTTTCAAAGCGCGCGCGTGGTTAGCGGCTGCCCGTGATGCGTGCCATTCGCCGCGCTCTGTTCCATGCGGGGGAACGGAGTGGCATAAGGCCTAAGACTACTCCGCCGGCTTGGATCAAAAATGGCTGGCGATGGCATTTGGTATGCCAGAAGCCAACTTGTCAAGCTGGTGCATGCCTTAGAACGCCGCAAAAAATCGGCAGCTTGACATTCTGGCATGTGGTATGCCAAAAACTTTCCCGTTAATATTCCTGTAAAAGACGACTCCCCACTGGAGGAGATTCGTCGTGTCACTACGGAAACCAACTAAGGCGTTGCCGAACATGGCCGAGGCAGACATCGCAATCGTTCGTATTGCCCCGGAGAGCAGCTTCAAGAACAAGGCGTATGACGCCTTGAAGGAAGCCATCCTCAAGATGGACATCTACTCGACGCCCGAGCCGGTGATGCTCGACGAGCGCGCGCTGTCCGAACGCTTGGGTGTCAGCCGCACGCCGATCCGCGAAGCCATCGCGATGCTCGAGCAGGACGGTTTTGTGAAGACGGTGCCGCGCCGCGGCATCATGGTGGTGCGCAGGACCAAGAGCGAGATCGTCGACATGATCCGCGCCTGGGCGGCGCTGGAGAGCATGGCCGCCCGTCTCATCACCACCACCGCACGCAAGAAGGATAT
Organism: Bradyrhizobium sp. USDA 4354; assembly: GCF_054060315.1. Lineage (NCBI taxonomy): Bacteria > Pseudomonadati > Pseudomonadota > Alphaproteobacteria > Hyphomicrobiales > Nitrobacteraceae > Bradyrhizobium > Bradyrhizobium sp. USDA 4354. The sequence continues at coordinate 6,734,019 of NZ_JBSSDC010000001.1, forward strand.
CACCGCGCTGCGTGACTTCTTCAAGGATTTCGGCAAGGACCGCCTGCCCGAGGATCACGTGGAGGAATACTCCAAGGCCAACATCGCCTTCCACCAGGCGCTGATCTCGCTGTCGGAATCCCCCGTACTGGTCGATCTCACCAACGACCTGCTCCTGCACGTGCGCGGCTATCGCCAGCTGACCATCGGACGCAAGGACCGCACTGCGACCTCGCTGCCCGAGCATCTCGGCATCATCGAAGCGCTGGAAGCGCGCGACACCGAGCTTGCCGAGAAACGCGCCCGCGACCACACCCTCGGCCTTGCCGCTTACGTCGAAGCGCACGGCCAGGAACTCTTTACCTAGCAACGTTCACCAGAAGGGCGAACAACTCGCCCCAACGACCTTGAGACCAGGGAGACAAGGCCCATGCTGAATACCGCGACCAAGTCCGAAGCACCGGGCACCGAGCAGGAGCTGACGGATGGCTTCCATCTCGTCATCGACGCGCTCAAGCTGAACGGCATCGACACCATCTATAATGTGCCGGGCATCCCGATCACGGATTTGGGCCGCATGGCGCAGGCCGCCGGCATTCGCGTGATCTCCTTCCGCCACGAGCAGAACGCCGGCTACGCCGCAGGCATCGCCGGCTATCTCACCAAGAAGCCCGGCGTCTGCCTCACGGTCTCGGCGCCCGGCTTCCTCAACGGCCTCACCGCCCTCGCCCACGCCACCACCAACTGCTATCCGATGATCCTGGTCTCGGGCTCCTCCGAGCGCGAGATCGTCGACCTCCAGCAGGGCGACTACGAGGAAATGGACCAGCTCGCGATCGCAAAGCCGCTGTGCAAGGCGGCCTATCGCGTGCTGCACGCCCAGGACATCGGCATCGGCTTCGCGCGCGCCATCCGCGCCGCGGTCTCGGGCCGTCCGGGCGGCGTCTATCTCGACCTGCCGGCCAAGCTGTTCGGCCAAGTCATGAACGCCGAGGCCGGCCAGAAGTCGCTGGTCAAGGTGATCGACGCTGCGCCGGCGCAGATCCCCTCGCCCGCCTCGGTGAAGCGCGCGCTCGACGTGCTCAAGGGCGCCAAGCGCCCGCTCATCATCCTCGGCAAGGGCGCGGCCTACGCGCAGGCCGACGAGGAGATCAAGTCCTTCGTCGAGAAGAGCGGCGTGCCGTTCCTGCCCATGAGCATGGCCAAGGGCCTGCTCCCCGATACGCATCCGCAGTGCGCCGGCGCCGCCCGCTCGACCGTGCTGAAAGAGTCCGACGTCGTCATGCTGATCGGCGCGCGGCTGAACTGGCTGCTCTCGCACGGCAAGGGCAAGAGCTGGGGCGAAACGCCGAAGAAGTTCATTCAGGTCGACATCGAGCCGAAGGAGATGGACTCCAACGTCGAAATCGTCGCGCCCGTCGTCGGCGACATCGGCTCGGTGGTCTCCGCCTTCAACCAGGCGATGGGGTCAAGCTGGACCGCTCCGCCCGCCGAATGGACCAAGGCCGTGTCGACCAAGCGCGAAGAGAACGTCGCCAAGATGGCGCCGAAGCTCATGAACAACAAGTCGCCGATGGATTATCACGGCGCGCTCGGCGTGCTGAAGAACGTCATCAAGGAGTATCCCGAGGCGATCCTCGTCAATGAAGGCGCCAACACGCTCGACCTCGCCCGCGGCGTCATCGACATGTACCGCCCGCGCAAGCGTCTCGACGTCGGCACCTGGGGCGTGATGGGCATCGGCATGGGCCAGGCGATCGCGGCTGCGCTCGAGACCGGCCACCCCGTGCTCGCGGTGGAAGGCGACTCGGCGTTCGGCTTCTCCGGCATGGAGGTCGAGACCATCTGCCGCTACAATCTTCCGATCTGCGTCGTCATCTTCAACAATGACGGCATCTATCGCGGCACCGACGTCAACGGCGCCAACGCCGACCCGGCGACGACCGTGTTCGTAAAGGGCGCGCGCTACGACAAGATGATGGAAGCTTTTGGCGGCGTCGGCGTGAATGCGACCTCGCCCGACGAGCTCAAGCGCGCCGTCAACGACGCCATGAAGTCCGGCAAGCCGACGCTCATCAATGCGGTGATCGATCCGGCGGCGGGCTCGGAGAGCGGCCGCATCGGCAACCTCAATCCGCAGAGCGTTCTGCAGAAGAAGAAGTAAGTCCCCCCTTCAACCCTTATTCCCTGTGGTTAGCAGGGGCAGACAGAGTACGGAGCAACACGATGACCAAAGCGCTCACGGGCGTTCGCATTCTCGACTTCACCCACGTCCAGTCCGGACCGACCTGCACGCAGCTGCTGGCCTGGTTCGGCGCCGACGTGATCAAGGTGGAACGTCCGGGCGTGGGTGACATCACCCGCGGCCAGCTGCAGGACATCCCGAACGTGGACAGCCTGTATTTCACCATGCTCAACCACAACAAGCGCTCGATCACGCTCGACACCAAGAACCCCAAGGGCAAGGAAGTCCTTACCGAGCTGATCAAGAAGTGCGACGTGCTGGTGGAGAATTTCGGCCCCGGCGTGCTCGACCGCATGGGCTTCCCCTGGGAGAAGATCCAGGCGATCAACCCCAAGATGATCGTCGCCTCGATCAAGGGCTTTGGCCCCGGGCCTTACGAAGACTGCAAGGTCTATGAGAACGTCGCGCAGTGCACCGGCGGCGCCGCCTCCACCACCGGCTTCCGCGACGGTCTGCCGCTCGTCACCGGCGCGCAGATCGGCGACAGCGGCACCGGCCTGCATCTGGCGCTCGGCATCGTCACCGCGCTCTATCAGCGCACGCATTCGGGCAAGGGCCAGCGCGTCACCGCCGCGATGCAGGACGGCGTGCTCAACCTCGCCCGCGTCAAGCTGCGCGACCAGCAGCGTCTCGCTCATGGCCCGCTCAAGGAGTACAGCCAGTTCGGCGAAGGCATTCCGTTCGGCGATGCCGTGCCGCGCGCCGGCAACGATTCCGGCGGCGGCCAACCCGGCCGCATCCTGAAGTGCAAGGGCTGGGAGACCGATCCCAACGCCTACATCTACTTCATCACGCAAGCTCCGGTCTGGGAGAAGATCTGCGACGTGATCGGCGAGCCAACCTGGAAGACCGATCCGAACTACGCCAAGCCGGCTGCCCGCCTGCCGCGGCTCAACGAGATCTTCGCCCGCATCGAGCAGTGGACGATGACCAAGACCAAGTTCGAGGCGATGGAGATCCTCAACAAGGACGACATCCCGTGCGGTCCGATCCTGTCGATGAAGGAGATCGCGGAAGACCAGTCGCTGCGCGCGACCGGCACCGTGGTCGAGGTCGATCACCCCACTCGCGGCAAGTACATCTCGGTCGGCAACCCGATCAAGCTGTCGGATAGCCCGAGCGACGTGCAGCGTTCGCCGCTGCTCGGCGAACACACCGACGAGATCCTACGCTCGGTGCTCGGCTTCAGCGATCACCAGGTCGCCGACATCCACAAGTCCGGCGCGCTCGACCCGCCGCAGAAGCAGGCCGCTGAGTAAGCGGCACCGCCTTGAACGACACGCAAGGGCCGCCCGAAGGGGCGGCCCTTTTTGCTTTGAAGGCGGTGCGATCGACAGGCTCAAAGCAAAAACTGAAAAAACAACCCCATGCACAGTAGCCAACCCTTTGGCGAAAAACGGATTTCGTTTTTAACGAAACAGATTTGACCCATCGGGCAAAACAGGGGTAGTATGTCATCGTCCGAAACAGCCAACGGTCCTGACCGACGGAGGCAATTTCGAAGCGCCATCGCTCGTCTACCGGGCCCCTGCTACACGCAATCTGGGGAACGCGGAGGTCACCATGTCACTGCTCGGCAAGGCCGCCGTCGCGATGTGGTGGAACGTCCGCTCCGACCAGCGCAGCGAGTTCGGCGACTGGCACTCGCATGAGCAATTTCCGGAGCGGATGAGCATTCCCGGCTTCCGGCGCGGATCGCGCTGGACCAGCACGACGGATCCCGAAGGCTTCTTCGTGCTTTACGAGCTGGAGCAATATGAAGTTCTCACATCAAAAGGCTATCTCGACCGGCTCAACGCGCCGACGCCGTGGTCGAGGAAAATGATGCCGCATCATCTCGGCATGGTCCGCAGCCAGTGCCGGATCGTCGCGAGCTTTGGCGGGGGGCGTGGCGACCTCGCTTGCGACCATCAGGCGTCGCCGGACGTCGGACGGGAGGCGGAGTTGCAGGCGCACCTTTCGGACACGCTGGGGGCATTGGCGCAGAAGCCGGGGCTGACGGGCGCCCACCTCCTGCTCACCGACACGCCCCGCATGAGTTCGCCCACCACCGAGCAGCAGATTCGGGGAGAGGACGGCGCTGCCGATTGGATCGTGCTGCTGTCTGGCTATGATTGCGACGTGGTCGAACGCGCGGTTGGCGACCAGCTCTCAGCGTGGGCGCTTTGCGCCGCGGGGGCTCAAAATCATCCGATGGTCGGCCGCTATCGGCTGGCGTTCACGGTGACGCCACAGGACGTGGCGGCAATTTGACATCGAAGCAAGGCCGGCCGCCGCCTGCCTTCGGCGAAGGCCCGCCAGCGCGGGCGGCTCGCTTCCAGGCTCAGCTATCGCTTGAGCTCCCTGACGAGGTTGGTCAATCGTGGATCGTCGGGCCGGAGGAGCGCCAATCGCTCGGCATAACCCAGCGCGGCCGCGATATCTCCCTTCTCCCTGCTGAAGCTCAAAGCGGCTGAAAGCAGTTCCAGATTGTTCGGATGTCCGCGCAGGCTCTGGTTCAGCACAGAAAGTGCATCGTCGCGCCGGCCCATTCCGTTCAGCCCTACGGCATAGACGTAGGCGTACCGCACTTGGCCGGGGTCAAGAGAGGCTGCCCGACGCAGTTCGTCGAGCGCCTCCTCGCTACGCTTCAGGCGCACGAGTGTCAGGCCAAGCGCGTGGTGGAGAGATGCGTCCTGCGCCGACGCGGCGAGAGCCTGGCGCAGCACTCGCTCGCCATCATTGTCGCGTCCAAGCTGCCGGTACAGGTCGGACAGGTTGATGGCGGCCGCCGCGAACGAAGGATCGAGCCTGAGGGCGGCGCGGTATTCCGCCTCCGCCGCGCCGGGATTGGCTTGGCGCAGGAAGAAGTTGCCGAGCGCCGTGCGCGCCTCCGGCCGATCAGCGTTCAGCTTCTGCGCAGCGACGAATTCGGTAGCCGCCCGCGTGAACCTGTCGCGATCGGCCGCTGGCTGACTTGCTGGAGGCACCGCGGCCAGAAGTTCGGCGGCGCGAATGCGCACACCACGCACGGGATCGCCCAGTTGCGGCGAGGCGAGCGGCCAGAGCTGATCGGCGGGCGCTCCTTCGAGCCGATCGAGCGCGCCGAGCCTCACGAGCGGATCGGAATCGGAAAGCCCATGCCGGATCAGATCGGGAATCGGCGCCGGAAGCTCCGCGAGCGCGCTGGCGCGGACGATACCGGGAACGTCAGCCGATACGGCAATCGCGGCGAGCTGCGTCTGTGCGTCGGCAGCTTCGCTCCAGGCCGCATGAAACGCACGCGCATAGGTCTGGTGGCCCCGCCGCTCCGGCCCGAACCAGCCCTCGATCTGATGCGCTGCCCAGGCTGCCGGCTTGTCGCGATGGCAGTCGTTGCACGCATTCGGTGCACCCGTCTGCACCGAGAGATCGGGGCGCGGAACGCGGAAGCCGTGGTCGTGGCGGCGGTCGACCACCATGTAGCGGCGCTCCGGCATGTGGCAGGCCGGACAGCCCGGTGGCGGCGAGACATCGGCATGGTGCCGGTGCGCCACGGATTCATATTTGGCGGGCGTATGGCACTGCGAACACACGCCATCGCCGGGCGCCTTCAACGTTGCGCTGTGCGGGTCGTGGCAGTCGCTGCAGGTCACGCCATGGGCGAACATCCTGCTCTGCTTGAACGGCGCGTAGTTGTAGGTCTCCTCGTCGTCGCGCATCTGGCCGTCGGCATGAAAGCGCTGGCGGTCGAGCAGCGATACGCGGTGTGTGTCGGAGAGCGGTCGGCCTGGTATCCAGTCTTCCGAAAGCTGCCCGCGGCGCGCGTGGCAGCGCCCGCAGGTCTCGACCTCCTTGCGCAGGCTAGGTGGCGGCGCGCTGCGTACGGGCGTCAATTTGCCCGCGGAGGCAGACCAGGTGATGCCGGTGCGCTCGTCGAAGCGGACCAGCAGGCCGTTATCGGCGCCGCGCGCCGCCGGATTGACACGGGCCCACGCAACGTGGCGCGAGCCGGCGCCGTGGCACGCCTCGCAGCCGACGCTGATCTCGGAGAAGCTGGTGGCGAAGCGATCCTTCTCGGCGTCATAGCCCTTGCGCACGTCAGTCGAATGGCACTCCGCACACATGAAATTCCAGTTCTGGTTCAGCTTGGTCCAGTGCAGGGGATCGCTGCTGGCGATGGCGCTATCCGGATAAAGATGAAACCAGCGCTGACCGCCCTGCTCTTTCGGCCGCGTGTCCCAGGCGATGGACAGGGCCTGGACGCGGCCATCCGGAAACTCGATCAGGTACTGCTGCAGCGGGTCGATGCCAAACGTGTACTTCGCCTCGAAGGTCGCAAGCTTGCCATCCGGACCATCGGTCTCGACCAGAAACTCTTTGTCCTTGCGGAAGAAACGCGAGCGCGTGCCGGCGTATTCGAAGGCCGCGTCGTTGAAATCACCGCGCACGGACTGGTCCGTCGCGTGGTCCATCGCATGTCGGTGTTGCGAAGTCTGCCAGAGCTTTGCCTCCGCAGCATGGCAGTCGCTGCACGCCTTGCTTCCAACGAACGTCAGCTCGGCGAGCTGCTGCGGTTTGGGAGTAAGGTTCGAAACCCTGGGCCAGAGCAGTACCCCGGCGACCACGACGAGCAGCGCGCCGCCGAGTGGCAGCAGCACGGAGGCTTTCGGCCGGGTGGCCGAGGACCGTTGCGCGGGATGAGCAGGTTCAGACGTCCGCGCCTTCGTGCCGGCCTTTTCGCGCTTGCGGTTCTTTCGCGAGCCTCTTGCCACGTCTGCTCACCAGAGGCAGCACATCAAAAGCGTCGCCGTGACTTGGTCATCGAAGGGCCTCAACCTTCGCGGCCATGTCGGGAAATCGGCTTACCCGATAGTTCGCATTGCTGCATCTGAGCACCCAGACCGCATGATCCGGCTTCGAACGCTTCGTATCCTTGCTGGCGCCGAGCGGCTTATCGCACGCAAAGCCTTGCATGCGCGTCTGCGCCGCGAGCATATCCTGAGGTCTTTCGCCGGCGGTTTGCGCGAGGGACACCGAAAATCCGACGGGCAGAATGCCAAAAGACAGAGCTGAGACAAGGACGAAACGAACTTTCACGACGCCTCCCCCTCTGCCACTTGCAGACAACACCAAGGTCAGACACAACAAGGTGGTGGGGCGTGTGATCCCGCCCCACCCTGCAGCTCGCCCGTTAATTCGCAGATGACAACTTGCTTGGTCCAAGCCTCACATTCAGTCTGTTGATCTTGCCGGTGAACTTAAAGGGCACCTGGTAGTCCTGATCGTCCACCGACGTGCCGGTGTCGAGGCCGACGTTGAAGGTCTCATCCCACATCAGAGTGATGGGCAGACTGCGCGGCATGGGATGACTTTCCGCGACGTTGCCGTCCACCTTCAAGGAGCCGGTGCCGCCCTTGCCGAGGCCCGGGCCATCATACTTCCAGTCGAACTCCAGCGTGTGTTTGCCGGGCGCCAGCGCATCCTTGCCCTGCCACTTGACGCGCTCTAAGGCGACAAGATTCCAGGTGAACACCGGCCGCCCCTTCAGCAGATAGAAGCCATAGCCGGAGAACCGGCCGCCGTCGGTGACCAGCATCCCCTCGGCGCCGCCTTGGGGAATCTCGACCTCTGCGGTGATCGTATAAGAACGATTCAGCAGGCTAGGCGCAGAGCCGGTTTCCGGGAACGGTACGTTGCTCAGTTCACCTGTGTAGGTGAAGTTGGTCCGACCCGCGGAGTAACTCGGCTTGTGCGAGATGAACCTGGTCAGGCGCGTGTCGTCGAGCGGGAAGACCTGGTACTTCGTAGCCTCCATAGCAAACAGCTGCTGCATGTCGCGTAGCTTGTCCGGCATCTTGGCCGCGAGGTCGTTGGCCTGCGTCCAGTCTTCGTTGATGTTGTACAACTCCCAGCGGAAGCTGTTCATGACATCCGTGGGCGGCTCCGCCAAACTAAGCTCCCAAGGAGGGCTCAACGGAGGGGTCGCTGCGATCCAGCCGTCATGATAGATGGCTCGCTTGCCGAACATCTCGAAGTACTGCGTTGTCCGCTGGCCCGTCGCGTTGGCGTCCGCCCACGTATAAGCCATGCTGACGCCTTCGATCGGCTTCTGGGCAATGCCGTTGACCGTTACCGGCTGCGGCAGGCCAGCCGCTTCGAGGATCGTCGGTACGACGTCGATCACATGATGAAACTGGTGCCGGATGCCGCCGGCGTCCTTGATGCGCGCCGGCCAGGCCATGGCCATCCCGTTGCGGGTGCCGCCGAAATAGGATGCGATCTGCTTGGTCCATTTGTACGGCGTGTCCCAGGCCCATGCCCAGCCCACCGCGTAGTGGGGATAAGTCTGGTCGGAGCCCCAGCCGTCGTAGAACTTCATGTTTAGTTCCACAGTCGGATGCACGGCGTTCGCGACGGCGAATTCGTTGAACAGGCCGTGCAGCGTGCCTTCGGGGCTCGCGCCATTGTCGCCGCTGATATAGATGACGAGCGTGTTGTCGAGCTTGCCGACATCCGCGATGGCCTGGATCACGCGACCGATCTCGTGGTCGGTGTAGGCAAGGTACGCCGCATAGACGTCGGCCTGGCGGATGTAGAGCTTCTTCGCCTCAGGCGAAAGCGTATCCCACTTCGGAATGCTATCCGGCCAGGGCGTAAGTTGGGCGTTCTGCGGAATCACGCCGAGCTTCTTCTGATTGGCGAAGATTTGCTCGCGCAGATCGTTCCAGCCCTTGTCGAACAGATGCATGTCGCTGATCTTCTTGATCCACTCCGGTGTCGGATGATGCGGCGAATGTGTGCCGCCGGGCGCGTAGTAGATCATGAAGGGACGGTCGGGCTGGACCTCCTGCAGCATCTTGATGCGCCCGACGGCCTCGTCGGCCATGGCGGTAATGAGATTCCAGCCCGGATTGCCAAGGAAAGGCTGGATCGGAGTGGTATTGCGGAACAGGTTGTTCGGCTGCCACTGGCTCGCGTCGTCGCCGGTGAAGCCGTAATAGTAGTCAAAACCCTTGATGGGTCCGGTCGGCCAATTATGGAAGGGGCCAGCTTGCGTCCCCTCCCACTGCGGCACATTATGGTCCTTACCGTACCATGATGTGTCGTAGCCGTTTTGCCGGAGGATCTCGCCGATAGCGACGGCGTCGCGTGGGATGACGCTGTTGTAGCCGGGATAGCCAGTGGCCTGATCGACGACAACGCCGGTAGCCACCGAGTGATGGTTGCGGCCGGTGAGGAGCGCGGCGCGCGTTGGCGAGCAGAGCGCTGTGGTGTGGAAGCGCGTATAGCGCAGACCCATTTGAGCAATGCGGTCCAGGGCCGGTGTCGGGATGACGCCGCCGAACGTGCTCGGCGCGCTGAACCCGACGTCGTCGGTCATGATCACAAGCACGTTGGGCGCGCCCTTCGGCGGCGCGATCAGCGCGGGCCAGTACGGCTTCGACTGCACCGCGTTGGGACTGATCTCGCCCCTGAACGGCTGCGGCGGATTCGGCAGGTATCTGCCATCGATGGTGGTCGTCGCTCCGGGAGAACCGAGGGTGTCAGTGATTTGCTGCGCGTGACCATTGCTGGGTGTCAACGGCAACAGCAACAGAGCAGCGAGCAAAAGGCGTGAGGTGGCTTGGCGTTGTAGGTTCGAGACGCACATCATTCGCAACCTCCTGAAAGCCGAATTGCACCAGAACTGGAAAACCGAAATCTTCTCCCCATCGGCAGTACGTCGTCCCCATCTGAACCTTGGGGCAGTCTGCGTCTTGATCTCGCTCAAGACGATTCGTGCGCGAGCGGCGCTTTGACGAGCTCGTGCTAGTCCTTATGTTTGCTCTGCAGATGCTGGAGCCGTGACAAGCCGGGGATCAGCGCAATAACTATCTTGCGAATATCCATTAAAATATACTCCCCTGCACTACAGCCACTCTACTTGAGATCGCATCCGGCTGTCGAATGTTGATTTAAATCAAAGGGTGATGGAGACGACCCGAGCGGCGCAGACGGGTTAACTCTACTGGCCTATCGCCGCAGCCAAACTGCGTGACGAATGCATTGTGTTACAGGGCTTATGGAGAGCGTAGGCCGCAGCACCGCGGTCAATCACACAGAGGCGCACTATAGTGCAGTGCTGACATCTTCAACAACAATGGCCCTGCGTAGCAGGCCTCCTGGATCGCTGCACTTATGATCAATGGTGCTGTCGGTATTTCTGCGGGGCTCGAAATTTGCGGCGATCAGCGTGACTTGAACGCAACATGCAGAGCCGAACCTGACGAACTCTCTACCTTGGCGCGAGACAATGAATCGCGGATCGATACACTGGCGTTTGGTTGCCGGAGGACAAGCAGATGATTCAGTGCATATCCGAACCCAAGTCTCATTGCCTTATTCGCGCAACGATCGTCGTGGCTGTGGCATTGGCCGGATTTGTGTCCGACGCTGCCTATGCAGATGAGGACGGTGTTTCGTACTGGCTTCCGGGGCGCTTCAGCAGCCTTGCGGCGGTCCCTGCGGTTCCTGGCTGGTCAATGGCCGAGGTCTACTATCACACCAGCGTCTCGGCCTTCGGTAGCGCCGCGGCGGCAAGAGAAATTCGTGTCGGCCGAATCCCCGCCAACATTAATGTCGATTTGAATCTGCGCTTGAACGCGCAGGGCGACCTTCTCCTGCTCAACCCAACCTACACGTTCGCGACGCCGGTGCTCGGCGGACAATTGGCGATCGGCATCACCGGCTTGTTTGGCCGATCCGCCGCAACGCTCGACGGAACGCTGACAGCGGCGGTCGGGCCATTTGCGACAACCCGCACGGGTACGCTCTCCGATTCAGTCACCTCGGTCGGCGATCTGTATCCGCAGGTGACGCTGAAGTGGAACGCCGGCGTCCACAATTTCATGACCTATTTGACCAGCGATATTCCGGTCGGCGCCTACTCGGCAACCCGTCTTGCCAACCTTGGCATCGGTCACGGCGCGATCGACGGCGGCGGCGGCTACACCTACTTCAATGAGAAGTTGGGGCACGAATTTTCGGCAGTCGCCGGGTTCACTTACAATTTCAAGAACCCTGACACGCAATACCAAAGCGGCACCGATTTCCACATCGATTGGGGTGCTTCGCAGTTTCTTTCGAAGCAGCTCTTCGTCGGGCTGGTCGGCTACTACTATCAACAGATCACGGACGATTTTGGTCAGCCCCCGATCCTGGGTGGTTTCCGGTCGCGCGTGGTGGGAGCCGGTCCTCAGATCGGATACCTGTTTCCGGTCGGCGACTGGCAGGGATATTTGAACTTGAAGGGCTATGGCGAGTTCGCCGCAGAAAATCGGCCGGCTGGCTGGAATACGTGGCTGACGTTCTCGATCTCACCGATGGCGCCCACCAGCACCGTCGCGCCGACGAAGCACGTCATCACGAAGTGACGGGCGTTCACGATGACGGCCGAGGCGTGGCGGCTGCCTGGCGGCTCGCGCCAGACCATCTGCCGCCGGCGTTCCCGACAAGAAAATCTGCAAGGCCGTGTCGGATCGACAACTTCCCCGCCGTCCTTGTGACATGAATGGGCCATAGACGCCGAACTCGGGCCCATCAATCACTGAGGATAACAACCATGCCCAATACCATCCGTCTGCACCGCGTTCTCGCCACCAGCCCGGAGAAGGTCTATCGCGCCTTCCTGGAGGCTGATGCGATGGCGAAATGGCTTCCGCCGAACGGCTTCACCTGCACCGTGCATCATCTCGAGCCCAAGGTCGGGGGCACATTCAAGATGTCGTTCCGGAATTTCACCACGGGCAACGGCCATTCGTTCGGCGGCGAATATGTCGAGCTCGTGCCCGGCGAGCGCCTGCGCTACACCGACAAGTTCGACGATCCCAACCTGCCTGGTATGATCGAGGTGACCGTGAACCTGAAGAAGGTCTCGGTCGGCACCGAGATCGACATCACGCAAGCCGGCATTCCCGACGTCATCCCGCCGGAGGCCTGTTATCTCGGCTGGCAGGAATCGCTGCGGAATCTGGCGAAGCTGGTCGAGCCCGAGATCAACCAGTAGCGGTAAAACCAGCATCGCAGGGTGGGCAAAGCGTAGCGTGCCCACCAATGCGCTCTCAACCTCGGAAAGATGGTGGGCACGGCGCTCCGCGCCTTTGCCCACCCTGCGGCACTGTCCGATCGGATGCGCGAATCTATCCACCTCGTCATTGCGAGCGCAGCGAAGCAATCCAGAGTCTCTCCGCAGAACGATTCTGGATTGCTTCGCTGCGCTCGCAATGACGGAGAGTGAGGAACCGAGAGAACAACCCGCATCGAGTCTGTCGATCGCTACAGAGCCCGATTGAACTGCGGCTGCCGACGAAGCAGGTCGCCCGGCCGATTGCGAACGATCGTCACGCGCCCACCTTCGGCGCAAGCCCGCCGCTGGCGGTCCATCGGTCCGGATCGGGACTGTGTCCGATCAGCGCCAGGCCATAGGCGATCGACTCGAACTGGTCGCCTGACATCAGCCGCTCGTTGCCGAAGCGCTCGGCGAACAGCTTTCGGACGGCGGGCACGAAGGATGTGCCGCCGGTCAAAAAGACCTTCTCCACCTCGCGCGCGGTGATGCCGGCCTCGGCCAGCACCTTGTCGACGGTCGCACCCAACCGGGCGATATCGTCGGCGATCCAGGATTCAAAGTTCTTCCGCGTAATGGCCGCGCCGATGTCGACGCCGCCACCCTTGAAGCGGAAGTCTGTCTCGTCCTGCGCCGACAACGCGACCTTGGCATCGGACACCGCGCGGTACAGCGCAAAACCGAGATCGAGATCGACGATGGTGATGAAATCCTCGAGCAGATCCGGCTGCAGCGCGGTACGCGCCAGCTCGCGGAGCTCGCGCAGATCGCCGTTGCTCTTCATCATCGCGAGCTGATGCCAGCGCGCGAGGTTGGTGTAGTGGCCGCTGGGGACCGGCAATACCTTGTCGAAGGAGCGGAAGCTGGATCCCTTGCCGAGCCGCGGCGAGACGACGTGGTCGACAATGCGATAGTCGAACGTGTCGCCGGCAATGCCGATGCCGGCATGTCCGAGCGGCTCGGCGCGAAGCGTGCCGCCCGCGCGGGAGAACCGCATCACCGAGAAGTCGCTGGTGCCGCCCCCGAAGTCCGCAACCAGAACGGTGGCATCGCGCTCCAGCCTGCGGGCGAAGGAGAACGCCGCGCCAACGGGCTCGTAGACATAGCGCGCGTGGCCGGCACCGAGCCGCTCGAACGCGGCCCGGTAGCGCTGCATTGCCAGCACCTCGTCGGGATTGCCGCCGGCAAAGCGCACGGGGCGGCCGACCGTGATGTTGGAGGTCTCGAAGCCGAACCTGTCGCCGCCATGGCGCGCCAGCGTGCGCAGGAACGCCGCCAGAATATCCTCGAACTTGTAGCGCTGCCGGAAGACCTGGGTGGTGTTGAAGCTGCTGCTCGCTGCAAACGTCTTGAATGACTGCAGGAAGCGGTAGACGTGGCGCCCTTCGAGGAACTGCTCGATCGCCCACGGGCCGCCTTCGGCCTGGGCGCCGGCGCCCGGCCGGTCCTCCCAGAAGCAGAGGGCCGACACGTAGACGCTGTGGCGCCGTCCGCCGTGGTCGAAGCGGATGGCCTCGACCCGGCGGTCGTCCGCCGCGAGGGCTACGACCGTATTGCTGGTGCCAAAATCGATGCCGATCGAGACGGCGGGCGAGGCGCTCGACATGAACCACTCTGACGGATGATTGGAAAGGGGGCAGAGCACTAACGGCTTTGCCGTCCCCTTGCAAGACCTGGTCCGAGATGATCGAGCCCGGACCTCACGCCGAGTGTCTGGTATGCATGTCGATCAGTTGGACTGATCGCCTCGACGCCAGGCCGGAAACGGATCGGCGAGAGCGGACCATGCGGCGATGTCCATGGTGGACGTTTCCTGGACAAGACATGCGTCCAGCCTGCGGCGAATCTCGGCTTCGTCGATGTCGGTGCCGATGAACACGATCTCCTGGCGACGATCGCCGTACACCTTGTCCCAATACTGGCCGAGCCGCTTGCGCCAGGCCTCATCGTTCGGCCACCGCTCCTTTGGAACGCTCGCCCACCAGAAACCCAGCGCTTCGGTCCTCACGATCGCTCCCGCCTGGCTGATCTCGCCGAGCCATTGCGGCCTCGTCGCCAGCCAGAAATGACCCTTCGCCCGGATCACGCCCGGCCAGGATTCCTTGACGAACTTGTCGAACTTCGACGGATCGAACGGCCGGCGGGCGCGGTAGACGAAGTTCTTCACGCCATATTCCTGCGTTTCAGGCACATGGTCGGCGAAACCATAGAGCTCCTTGTACCAGAGCGGATGCTGCTGGGCCTTCTCGAAGTCGAACCGGCCGGTGTTGAGCACGCGGTCGAAGGGCACGCGGCTATGATTGGCCTCGATGATGTCGGCTTCGGGATTCAACGAGCGGATGATCTGCCGCGCCGCCTCGCGCTGTTGCGGCGAGGCATCGTCCACCTTGTTGAGGACGATCACGTCGGCGAACTCGATCTGCTCCACGAGGAGGTTGACCAGCGTCCGCTTGTCGCCGTCCAGCGCCTCGCTGCGCTCGCCGAGGAACTCGGTCGAGGAATAGTCCTTCAGCAGGTTGGCGGCGTCGACCACCGTCACCATCGTGTCCAGGTGGGCGACGTCGGAGAGGCTTTCGCCCTCTTCCGAGCGGAAATCGAACGTCGCTGCGACCGGGAGCGGCTCCGAAATGCCCGTCGATTCGATCAGCAGATAATCGAAGCGCCCGCTTTCGGCGAGCGCACGTACCTCCCTCAGGAGATCGTCGCGCAGGGTGCAGCAGATGCAGCCGTTGGTCATCTCCACCAGTTTCTCGTCAGTCCGCGAGAGGTTGGCACCACCATCGCGAACCAGGTCCGCATCGATGTTCACCTCGCTCATATCGTTCACGATCACCGCCACTTTCAGGCCGTGCCGATTGTTCAGGACGTGGTTCAGCAAAGTGGTCTTTCCAGCCCCGAGGAAGCCGGACAAGACGGTGACGGGGAGTTTGGGCATGGAGATCGAACAGCCTTTTGAGCGGGATAGGTCGAGGACGGCGAGACACGGCATCTCACTATGTAATGTTATAACATTACATTCTCTGTTCGACACGCCGTGTCAAGGCGCCGTGCCTGCCCGAGGAAGGGCTCAACGCCTATGCCGCAATGCGGAAGAACGAATGCTGCTATGCAAACAAGAGCATGGACACTGGCATCTGGTATACATAGTTTGTTCCCAGAAATGAGACAGCAAGACTGACTGTCTTGAGAAAGGGATTTCCGATGTCCAAGACTGCTTCCGTTGCCCTCGTCCCCTCCTCCTCGCTGTTCGCCCGCCTGATGGCCGCGGTCGACAGCTTCCTGATGGTGAGCGCCGAAATCTCGAATCGCAACGGCGACTTGCCGCGTTTCGGCCTGTAAGAGGGTCTGTTTCGCCCGCCGAACCGCAGGCTGGCAGATCCGCAGAACGCCAGGTTTGATCAAATGGCCCCGCTCGTCGGGGCCATTTTCTTGTCGTGTCCATGTCCGGCTCGCGACCACAACTGCGACGATTGGTCCGCCGACATGACCCACCGAGCCGATTGTTTGTTTGCTGGCATCTCGCATACCATTCGCCAACCAAGAACTATTTTGCACATCAAAGTATAAGACGGGGAAACGATAGCGCAGGACGGGAACAGCCGAGGAGGACGCGTGCCCGCGAACCTTGGCGGAACCTTAGCCGAAAGGAGCGGATGTCGCGCGTTGTCCCTGCTCATAGAGTTTCTACCGGGACTGCCATGGGAGAATCGACCGCAAGGGTGACCCCAGGCATGTGACTCAAGATGGGCTGAGCAAGCCGACAAAGAGCGGCTGCGTTAGGTTTCGACAGGGAGAGAAACAAGATGAAGCCATTCGTTCTGAATGTCGCTTTGGCGGCAATCGTGTTGTCGTGCGCCAACGGCACCGCAAGTCGTGCCGCCTGGGAGCCGGTTCGTCCGGTCGAGTTCATCGTGCCCGCGGGCACCGGCGGCGGCGCCGATCAGATGGCACGCACCATTCAGGGCATCGTCACCAAGCACAGTCTGATGAAGCAGCCGCTGGTCGTCATCAACAAGGCCGGCGGCGCGGGCGGTGAAGGCTTCCTCGATGTGAAGACGTCGTCGGGCAATCCGCACAAGATCATCATCACGCTCTCGAACCTGTTCACGACGCCGCTGGCGACTGGGATTCCTTTCAACTGGAAGGATCTGACTCCGGTCGCGATGCTGGCGCTCGACGAATTCGTGCTGTGGGTGAATGCCGAGAAGCCGTACAGCTCCGTCAAGGACTACGTCGATGCTGCGAAGAAGGCCCCAAGCGGCTCGTTCAAGATGGGCGGCACCGGCTCCAAGCAGGAAGACCAGATCATCACGGTCGGCATCGAGAAGGCGATCGACGCGAAGTTCACTTACATCCCTTACAAGGGCGGCGGCGAAGTCGCCGTCCAGCTCGTCGGCAATCACGTCGATTCGACCGTCAACAATCCGATCGAGGCGGTCGCGCAATGGCGCGGCGGCAAGCTCCGTCCGCTCTGCGTCTTCGACGCCCAGCCGATGGCCTATGACGAGCCGATCGCGGAAGGCAAGGCCTGGAAGGATATTCCGACCTGCAAGTCGCAGGGTCTTGCGATGGAATATCTCATGCTGCGCGGCATCTTCATGTCGCCCAAGGCCACGAAGGACCAGGTCGAATACTATGTCGAGCTGTTCAAGAAGGTGCGCGCCACGCCGGAATGGCAGGAGTTCATGAAGAGCGGCGCTTTCAACACCACCTTCCTGACTGGAGCCGACTACGCCAAATGGATCGAGGCGGAGGAGAAGCGCCACGAAGGCTTGATGAAGGAAGCCGGCTTCCTCGCATCGGGGAATTGAGCCACGACATTGGTGCCGGCTGAGGACGACGGTCGTCTTCCCGCTTGCCGCGACCGCGAAACATTGCGTTTCCGCCTGGAGGCCTCATGACTGAACGATCCGGATCCGAATCCGGCCCCGCACACAAGACGCTGGAAATCGGCATGGCGCTGCTGATCGGCGTGTTCGGCCTCATCGTGATCTTCGGCAGCCTGAAGGCCGGCATCAACTGGGGCGCGGAGGGGCCGCGCGCCGGCTTCTTTCCCTTTTACATCGGCGCCGCAATCGTCGGTGCGAGCGCCATCAATCTTTGGCATGCGCGGCGCGACGACGATGGCCGGCTGTTCGCCGAATGGGGACAGCTGCGTCAGGTCATGAGCGTCGTCGTGCCGACCGCGATCTATGTCGGCTCAATGCCGTTCATCGGCCTCTACGTCTCCTCGATGGTGTTCATCGCCTGGTTCATGCGCTGGCTCGGCGGCTATCGCTGGCTGACGACCATCGCAATCGCGGTCGGCATGCCGGTCCTGACTTATCTCGTTTTCGAGCGCTGGTTCCTGGTCCCGCTTCCCAAGGGTCCGCTCGAGGAATGGCTCGGCCTCTAAGGGGCTTAGCCTGTAAGAGCTGCGCCGTCATTTTCCGTTACTGCTGCAGGACGTATCGATATGGAAGAGTTGGCCAATCTGTTTCACGGCTTTGCGGTCGCCCTGCAGCCCTACAACATCATGCTGATGGTCATCGGCATCACGCTCGGCGTCATCATCGGCGTGCTGCCGGGGTTAGGGGGCGCCAACGGCGTCGCCATCCTGCTTCCACTGACCTTCAGCATGCCGCCGACATCGGCGATCATCATGCTGTCCTGCATCTATTGGGGCGCATTGTTCGGCGGCGCCATCACCTCGATCCTCTTCAACATACCCGGCGAGCCCTGGTCCGTGGCGACCACCTTCGACGGCTATCCGATGGCGCAACAGGGCAAGCCCGGCGAAGCCCTGACCGCCGCCTTCACCTCCTCCTTCGTGGGAGCGCTGTTCGCCGTCATCATGATCACGCTGGTTGCGCCCCTCGTCGCGGGCTTCGCGCTGCGATTTGGCCCCGCGGAGAAGTTCGCGGTGTACTTCCTCGCCTTCTGCTCCTTCGTCGGCCTCAGCAAGGAGCCGCCGTTCAAGACCATCGCGGCGATGATGATGGGCTTCGCGCTCGCGGCGGTCGGCCTCGATTCGATCACGGGACAGTTGCGGCTGACCTTCGGTGTCACCGAGCTGCTCAACGGATTCGACTTCCTGATCGCCGTGATCGGCCTGTTCGGCATCGGCGAGATCCTGCTGACCATGGAGGAAGGGCTGGCGTTCCGCGGCGGCAACGCCACCATCAACCTTCGCGTGGTCCTTCAGACCTGGCGGGAGTTGCCGGCCTATTGGATGACCTCGCTGCGCTCCTGCCTGATCGGATGCTGGATGGGCGTCACGCCCGCCGGCGCAACGCCGGCCTCGTTCATGAGCTACGGCATCGCCAAGCGCCTGGCGCGACGCGGCAACAATTTCGGCAAGGGCGAGATCGAGGGCGTGATCGCGCCGGAGACGGCCGCGCATGCCGCGGGCACCTCCGCGCTGCTGCCGATGCTCTCGCTCGGCGTTCCGGGCTCTCCGACCGCCGCCGTCCTGCTCGGCGGATTGTTGATCTGGGGCCTGCAGCCCGGTCCCATGCTGTTCGTCGAGCAGAAGGAATTCGTCTGGGGCCTGATTGCCTCGATGTATCTCGGCAACCTCGCCGGCCTCATCGTCGTGCTCACCTGCGTGCCGATATTCGCCGCGATCCTGCGCGTGCCCTTCGGCATCATCGCGCCGCTCATCCTGGTGCTGTGCGCGATCGGCGCCTATTCGGTGCACAACAGCACCTTCGACGTGATGCTGATGCTGGTGTTCGGCGTGCTCGGCTATCTCCTGAAGAAGTGCAACTATCCGCTCGCCCCGCTGGTGCTCGCCATCGTGCTCGGCGACAAGGCCGAGGAAGCCTTCCGCCAATCGCTGCTGGGATCGCAGGGCTCGCTCGGCGTGTTCTTCTCCAACGGCCTCGTCAGCACGATCATGGCGCTCGGTCTGGTCGCCCTGTTCTGGTCCGCGATCCAGGAAGGCTACAGCCGGTTGCGCACGTCGGTGGCGTGAGGCGCGAGGCGGCGCAATTCGCACCGCCTTCGACGCCAAATTGCCGCAGGCCGGACTTCTGGAATATAGAATTCCAGAAATCACGTGGTCGCCCGCCGACCGCGCGCCGGTCCGCGTGAACAGTGCGCGCGCGAAAAATCCTCAAGCGCGGGACTTTCTTCAGGGTGCGAGCGGCCTCGCCGCAGCACAGGAAAAGTAATTTAAAATCAAAAGCTTGAATGAACGAGCCTCACGTGTCGCCGGCACACTGGCGGCGATTTGGGCTTTACAAGCTCCCGCTCGTGGCGCATGTGGAATAGCCGCGCTATTTCGCCGCACCCTCCAGTCCCTCGCTTGAATGTTGGCATAATGCATACCAGGATGCGCACCAGCGCATGCATAACAATGATCGGCGCGTTCGGGAGGGTTTTTAATGACGGACATGGTGCAGTCGGCCGCGGCCCCTAGTGTCGCACGTGTGAGCGATGCTTATCGCTGGGCGCAATTGGCCATCGGCGTAGGCGCGATGGTGATGATCGCCAACTACCAATATGGCTGGACGTTCTTCGTCCCTGACATCCAGAAGACGTTCGGCTGGGATCGCGCGTCGATCCAATGGGCCTTCACTCTGTTCGTGCTGTTCGAGACCTGGCTGGTGCCGGTCGAAGGATGGTTCGTCGACAAATACGGCCCGCGCATCGTGGTGCTGGTCGGCGGCGTGCTCTGCGCCATCGGCTGGGCGATCAACGCGCAGGCCACCTCGCTCAACGGGTACTATCTCGGCATGATCATCGCCGGCATCGGCGCCGGCGGCGTCTACGGCACCTGCGTCGGCAACGCGCTGAAGTGGTTTCCGGACAAGCGCGGTCTTGCCGCGGGCATCACGGCGGCGGGCTTCGGTGCGGGCTCCGCGCTGACCGTCGCGCCGATCCAGGCCATGATCAAGGACAGTGGTTTCCAGACCACCTTCCTCTATTTCGGCCTCGGACAAGGCATCATCATCTGCATCCTCGCCTTCTTCCTGCTGTCGCCGAAGGCTGGCCAGGTGCCGAACGTCGTCGCGAACGCCAACCTGCTGCAGACCCGCCGCAACTATCAGCCGACCGAGGTGCTGCGTCAGCCGATCTTCTGGCTGATGTACTTCATGTTCGTGATCGTCGGTGCCGGCGGCTTGATGGTGACGGCGAACCTGAAGCCGATCGCAGCCGACTGGAAGGTCGACAACGTGCCGGTCACGCTGATGGCGGTGACGATGACGGCGGTGACCTTCGCGGCCACGATCGACCGCGTGCTCAACGGCCTGACGCGTCCGTTCTTCGGCTGGATCTCCGACATGATCGGCCGCGAGAACACGATGTTCATCGCCTTCGGCATGGAAGGGCTCGGCATCTGGATGCTCTACCTCTGGGGCCACGACCCGATCTGGTTCGTGCTGCTCTCGGGTTTCGTGTTCTTCGCCTGGGGTGAGATCTACTCGCTATTCCCCTCGACCTGCACCGACACGTTCGGCGCCAAGTTCGCGACCACCAATGCCGGCCTGCTCTACACTGCAAAGGGCACCGCCGCGCTGCTGGTCCCGATCGGCAACTACATGCAGCAATCGTCGGGCACATGGGACAGCGTGTTCATCATCGCGGCCGGCGCCAACATCCTGGCTTCGCTGCTGGCGATCGCGGTGCTCAAGCCCTGGCGCAAGGTCGTGGTGGCCAAATCGACCATCTGACACGCTCCATCACAGCTCTTCATGGTGCAGACGCCCGGCCTCACGGCCGGGCGTTTTCGTTTGGTGCGAAGGTCCTGCGTTCCTGCGAGCTCAGGGCAGAACCGCGCGCATTTTGTTGAATGCGGAGCCAAGATAGGGCTTGCAATCTGGGATATGGTATACCAACCTCCGCCTCGCGCCTGCGACGATAAGCCACAATATTTGCGACATCAGGTCATCTTGGCAATCTGATGTACGACCAAACAGGCGCGTTGGGAGGTTCTTGATGATTTCCAGCCCGGATGGCGCCGTCACCGCCGCGCCGCTTCGCACCGGTTTCCGCTGGCTCCAGCTCGGCATGGGCATCGTCTGCATGGCGATGATCGCCAATTTGCAATATGGCTGGACGCTGTTCGTCGATCCGATCGACGCCGCCCACCATTGGGGGCGCGCCGCGATCCAGCTTGCCTTCACCGTCTTCGTTGTCACCGAGACCTGGCTGGTGCCGATCGAGGCCTGGTTCGTCGACAAATACGGCCCGCGCATCGTCGTCATGTTCGGCGGCGTGATGATCGCGCTGTCCTGGATTCTCAACTCCTATGCCGACAGTCTCACTTTGCTCTACGCGGCCGCGATAATCGGCGGCATGGGCGCGGGCGCGGTGTACGGCACCTGCGTCGGCAACGCGCTGAAATGGTTTCCCGACCGCCGGGGCCTTGCCGCCGGCGCGACCGCGGCCGGCTTTGGCGCGGGCGCCGCGCTCACCATCGTGCCGATCGCGACCATGATCGCATCGACTGGCTATCAGCACGCCTTCTTCACCTTCGGCATCGGCCAGGGCCTGATCGTGTTCGTGCTCGCCTTCTTCATCCAGCCGCCGCGGCTCTCGATCCCGCCGAAGAAGAAGCAGCTCAACCTGCCGCAGACCAAGATCGACTTCACCCCGCCGCAGGTGCTGCGCAGCCCTATTTTCTGGGTGATGTATCTCGTCTTCGTCATGGTCGCGTCCGGCGGCCTGATGACCGCGGCGCAGATCGGCCCGATCGCGCACGACTTCAAGATCGCCGACACCCCGGTCACGCTCGCCGGCTTCCAGATGGCGGCGCTGACCTTTGCGATCTCGCTCGACCGCATCCTCGATGGATTCGGACGTCCCCTCTTCGGCTGGGTCTCCGACACGATCGGCCGGGAGCCCACCATGTTCATCGCCTTCGGCACCGCCGCCTTGATGCTGCTGACGCTGTCGGCCTATGGCCACGTGCCTGTTGTCTTCGTGCTGGCGACCGCCATCTATTTCGGCGTGTTCGGCGAGATCTACTCGCTGTTCCCCGCGACCTGCGGCGACACCTTCGGTGCGAAGTTCGCAACCACCAACAACGGCATGCTCTACACCGCGAAGGGCACGGCCTCCCTGCTCGTCCCGCTCGCGAGCGTGATCTCGACCGCCTATGGCTGGAAGGCCGTGTTCGTGGTGGCGGTGGCACTGAACGCAACGGCGGCGCTGACGGCGCTGTTCGTGATCAAGCCGATGCGCCGCTCCTTCATCCTCGGCAAGGAAGCCGAGAGCGCGAACACCGCGACCGGCAATGCCAAGACCACTGCAAAGACCGAGACGGCGTAGCCGCCGCTTACATTGCAGGGATCGACAGGGGGCGCAGCGATGCGCCCTTTTTTTCCGAACGCGGCAAACGTCAGTATCCCTGTCGCAAGATCTTTCGGATCGCCCAAAACCAGCGCTTGACGATTGGCATTATGTATACCACACTTCTCGCAACATTCACCCAGGGAGGTTGCAATGCTGGTCGGAGACATTCTGCGCAAGAAGACGCCGCGCGTTGTCACGGTGCGGATGAACGAAACGGTGGGTATCGCCGCCAAGCTGATGCGCGCCAACAACATCAGCGCTCTCGTGGTCAAGGACGTGGTCCGCTCCGAGGGCAATACCGCCGTCGGCATGTTCACCGAGCGCGACGTGGTGCGCGCCGTCGCCGAGCACGGCGCGAATGCCGTCAACGTCAAGGTCTCGCAGCTCATCTCGGTGCAGCAGCTGGTGTCCTGCAGCTCCAGCGATACGATCGAGCAGGTCCGGCATTTGATGAACCGGCATCACATCCGCCATTTGCCTGTCATCGACGATTACAGCCTCGTCTCCGTCATCAGCATGCGCGACATCGCAGCTGCCATGGACGAGGCCATCAACGGCAAGCCGCAAGCCGCAGCCTAAAGCGACGCACACTTCCCCTGTGACTACCGGCCGGCTCGGATACGTTCGAGCCGGACCGGATCTTTCGTCCAAAATTCCGGTCTCCCGCGAGGATTTCATGAAGATCTGCATCTACGGCGCCGGCGCGATCGGCGGATATCTCGGGGTTCAGCTTGCGCGCGCAGGCGCCGATGTCAGCCTGGTCGCGCGTGGCGCGCACCTCGCGGCCATGCGCGAGCGCGGCCTGACGCTGCTTGCGGGCGAGGAGAAGCACACCGTGCATCCGCGCTGCACCGACGATCCCGCCGAGCTCGGCGTGCAGGACTACATCATCATCACGCTGAAGGCGCATTCGATCACCGGCGTGATCGAGAAGATGCAGCCGCTGCTCGGGCCTCACACCCGCATCATCACCGCCGTCAACGGCATCCCCTATTGGTACTTCTACAAGCACGGCGGCCAATACGAGAATTCGACGCTGGAGAGCATCGACCCCGGCGGGCGGCAGTGGCGCGAGATGGGCGCCGAGCGCGCCATCGGCTGCATCGTCTATCCCGCCACCGAGATCGAGGCGCCCGGCGTGATCCGCCACGTCTACGGCAACAATTTTCCGCTCGGCGAGCCCTCCGGCGAGAGCTCCTCGGACGTACAGCGCCTCGCCGACCTCTTCGTCGCGGCCGGCCTGAAAGCTCCCGTGCTCGACCGCATCCGCGACGAGATCTGGCTGAAACTCTGGGGCAATGTCTGCTTCAACCCGATCAGCGCCCTGACCCACGCCACGCTCGACGTGATCTGCACCGATCCGGCCACGCGCGCGCTGTCGCGTGCGATCATGGTGGAGACGCAAGCGATCGCCGAGACCTTCGGCGTCAAGTTCCGCGTCGACGTCGAGCGCCGCATCGAGGGCGCCAGAAAGGTCGGCGCCCACAAGACCTCGATGCTGCAGGATCTCGAGCGCGGCCGCCCGATGGAGATCGACCCGCTCGTCACCGTGGTGCAGGAGATGGGCCGCCTTACGGGGATCGCCACGCCCGCACTCGATTCAGTGTTGGCGATGGTGACCCAGCGCGCCCGCATGGCCGGCCTCTATGACGGGATCTCGACGCCATCAGATCCGCGCGCACTGGCGGTGGCGTGATGGGGAGCGAGATGAAGAAGTGGCTTCGCTTCCGGCACGCCGGCACGACCGGCTTCGGCATGCTGACGGCATCAGGCATCAGCGTGCACGAGGGCGAGATGTTTGGCCGCAACGCCGCTACCGGCAAGACGCTCGCACTGTCGGAGGTCGAGCTGCTCGCGCCCTGCGCGCCCAGCAAGATCGTCGCGCTCTGGAACAATTTTCACGCGCTCGCAGCCAAGCTGAACCAGCCCGAGCCGCCGGAGCCGCTGTATCTGCTGAAGGCCACCACCACCATCACGACGCCCGGCGCCGTGATCCGCCGTCCCTCTTATTACGACGGCAAGACCACCTATGAGGGCGAGCTCGGCATCGTCATCGGCAAGACCTGCGCGCGTGTCTCGCCTGGCGAAGCCGACAGCTTCATCTTCGGCTATACCTGCGTCAACGACATCACCGCCAACGACATCCTGACCAGCGACCCCACCTTCCCGCAATGGGCCCGCGCCAAGGGCATCGACGATTACGGCCCGTTCGGTCCCGTGATCGCGACCGGCCTCGATCCGGCCAAGCTCACGGTCCGCACCATCCTCAATGGCGCCGAGCGGCAGAAGTATCCGATCTCCGACATGATCTTCAGCGCGCAGGAGCTGGTCAGCAGGATCTCCCACGACATGACCCTGCTCCCCGGCGACCTCATCGCCGTCGGCACCTCCGTCGGTGTCGGCGTGATGAAGGAGCCCGTCAACACCGTGACGGTGGCGATCGACGGCGTCGGCGAATTGACCAATGAGTTTCGGCTGTAGCCGTCCCGCAGCGCAGCAAAATTGATCCCGCGCAAATCGAGCGCCGCGGCCACCGCTATCCTTCCCTGCAAGACATCGGTTTCTGATGCATAGGGAGGACGCCATGACGAATGCCGGTAATGCACTTTTGTGGACGGCCCTGTACTTCGCTCTGTCGTTCGCGGCGATTTTCGTAGTGTGGTTCGCCGACAAGATGCGTTCGAACTTGCTCGGGAAACGATAGTCCGAGGCGCACTGGTCCGTGACGCTGGCGGTTGGCCCTGGTCCAAGCGGGCCGCCGCAGATACGCGCACGTCACCTCGCGCTTGTCCGCAGCGCCTTGCGCTGATGGAATCCCGGTGCCGCGCGAACGGACGATCCGCAAAGCCCCTACGAAATCGCAGACGTCACGCGCCCCGAAACATCCAGACACATCACATCTGCGCGCGCCAGACATATGCCGCCAACATGTCCCGGGCGCGCCGCAACTTGGACGCATTCGGCCGCCCTTCTGTGAGGCGTGTCTGGGGGCACGGCACTGCCGTGTTTGGACCAAACCTTCTAGGGGTATGACTGTGAAGAAGATTGTAATTGCTCTGGGTGCCACGCTTGCTCTGGTGACGGCCGCGAACGCTGCGGATTTGCCGCGCCGCCAGCCCGTGCCGGTTTATCCGGGCGAGCAGGCGCCGATCGGCAAGATGCCGATTGGCAAGAGCCCGGTTGGAAAGGCCCCGATCGGCAAGGCGCCCGGCCCGGTCGCAGCGCGCTACTGACGCGCAATACGAATCTGCATAAGCGGCCGAGAGTCGAGGGCACAGCGTGACGTACAAACCTGATCGATCGGGATCCTGCATCCTCGCAGGCTTCGCGCTCGCGGCCATGATCGCATGCACGATGCCCTCGGCCTCGGCCCACGAGGCGAACAAGCGCGTTGCCGACGGCAACGCGCTTGCCACGACCGACACCGCATCACGACCGGCGCCGCAAGCAACGCGGCGTCCGCTCGCGCGTGCGGAGAAGGGTCCCTACTACGTCGACTTCCGCGCCCGCACGGCCGCGAGCTGGGGCCATGCCTTCGTGTGGTACGGCAAGACCAGCGAGAAGGCGGTCGAGGTCGCGGGCCTCACGCCGGCGGGCGACACGCTCGCTTATGTGCTCGGTCACATCACCTTTGTGCCATCCGAGACCGGCGCCAGCTACGGCGATCTCGATCCGGAATATCTGACCGCGAGCTACCGCGTCTATCTCAACGAGGCCGACGCCAAGCGCGTGTTCGCCTATATCAAGAAATTGCAGACAAACTCGCCGGTGTGGAACGCCGAGACCATCAACTGCACCGGCTTCATCGGCGACATCGCCGAGTTCATGGGATTGCAGGTCCCCAACCGCTGGCAGCGCCCGGAAAACTTCGTCAACCGCCTCAAGGAAATGAATGGCGGCCGGCAAATGGTGCGGCTGTCGGCCGACTAGCCGAAGCCCGGCAGCCTCGCCCCTGCCTCCCCCATCATTGCGGATTGATTGTCCGTGCCCCGGACGCAGCGCAGCGTCTCTTCGACGGTGCGCTGCAGAGCCGGGGCCCATCTTTCAGGAGCATCCGCGGATGCATGGATCCCGGCTCAGCGCCGCAACGTGAAGAACGTTGCAGCGCGTCCGGGACACGAGGCCGAGTGGCGCCGTCACATGCGGACCCACCCAATTATCCGCCCCGCGGAATCCCCGCACCCCTCGCATGATCGCTCTGCCAGCTCGCGCAATAGACATTTCTCGACCCCGGCGGCATCCTGCCGCCTCGACCGACAACAGAGCGCCGCACCGGCCGGGGGAAACAGATCATGTTGCAGACACGGTTCACCAAGCTCGTCGGCGTCCAGCACCCGATCGTTCAGGGCGGCATGCAATGGGTCGGACGGGCCGAGCTGGTCGCGGCAGTCGCCAATGCCGGCGCACTCGGCTTCATCACCGCGCTGACCCAGCCGACGCCGGAGGACCTCACCAAGGAGATCGCGCGCTGCCGCGACCTCACCGACAAGCCGTTCGGCGTCAACCTCACCATCCTGCCTGCGATCAAGCCGCCGCCTTACGCCGAATACCGTGCCGCCATCATCGAGAGCGGCATCAAGGTGGTCGAGACCGCCGGCAACAAGCCGCAGGAGCATGTCGACGAGTTCAGGAAGCACGGCGTCAAGGTCGTGCACAAATGCACCAGCGTCCGTCACGCGCTCTCGGCCGAGCGCATGGGCGTCGACGCCATCTCAATTGACGGGTTCGAATGCGCCGGTCACCCCGGCGAAGACGATACGCCCGGCCTGATCCTGATCCCGGCCGCCGCCAACAAGATCAAGATCCCGATGATCGCCTCGGGCGGCTTTGCCGATGCCCGCGGCCTCGTCGCGGCGCTAGCGCTGGGGGCCGACGGCATCAACATGGGCACCCGCTTCATGGCCACCAAAGAAAGCCCGATCCACCAGTCCATCAAGGAGAAGATCGTCGCCAATGACGAGCGCGAGACCGAGCTGATCTTCCGCACCATGCGCAACACTTCGCGCGTCGCGAAGAACGCGATCTCGACCAAGGTCGTCGCGATGGAAAAGGAAGGCGCCAAGTTCGAGGACATCCGCGAGCTGGTTGCCGGCGCCCGCGGCAAGATGGTCTATGCCACCGGCAATTCCGACGAGGGCATCTGGTCGGCCGGCCAGGTGCAGGGCCTCATCCAGGACATCCCGAGCTGCGCCGAGCTCGTCTCCCGCATCGTGCGCGAGGCGGAGGCGATCATCCGCGGCCGGCTGGAGGGAATGATCGCAGGCCCTGCGGCGCAGGCGGCTGAATGATCACCGATGTGATTTGAACACAAGGCAGCGAAGAAGGGCACCGCTCTTCATCTACAAACTCAATTGAGCCCGAGGTAACGCATGAAGGCCTACGTCTACAGCCCTGAAGGCGCGAGGATTTCTGACGTCGCTCGACCAAAACCGAAAGGCACGCAGGTGCTGGTTCGCGTGCGCGCCTGCGGTCTGAACCGCGCCGACACCGGCATGCGCAAGGGCCACGCGCATGGCGCGGCCGGCGGGGTCGGCACCGTGCTCGGCATGGAATGGGCCGGCGAAGTCGCCGAGCTCGGGCCGGATGCCAAAGACGTCAAGGTCGGCGACCGCATCATGGGCTCGGGCGGCGCGGCGTTTGCCGAATATACGCTGGCCGATCACGGCCGGCTGTTCCACGCACCCTCGAACATGAATTTCGAGGAGGCCGCCACCCTCCCCGTCGCGCTCGCGACCATGCACAACGCCGTCGTCACCGTCGGTGGGGTGCAGGCGGGCCAGAGCGTGCTGATCCAGGGCGCCAGCTCCGGCGTCGGCCTGATGGCGATGCAGATCGCCAGGCTCAAGGGCGCTAGGCTCGTGATCGGCTCTTCGACCGACACCTATCGCCGCGGCCGGCTGAAGGAATATGGCGCCGACCTCGCCGTCGACAGCTCCGACCCGAAACGGGTCGACGAGGTGCTGAAGGCGACGAGCGGCGAAGGCGTCGATCTCATCGTCGACCAGGTCTCCGGCAAGGTCGCGAGCCAGAACCTCGCCGCGACGAAGATCAAGGGCCGCATCGTCAATGTCGGCCGGCTCGGCGGCACCCATGCCGATTTCAACTTCGACCTGCATGCGGCCCGCCGCATCGATTATGTCGGCGTCACCTTCCGTACCCGCACCATCGAGGAGGTCCGCGATATCTTTGCCGAAGTCCGCAAGGACATCTGGGGCGCGGTGGAAGCGCGCAAGCTGCAGCTGCCGGTCGACAAGGTGTTCGCGTTCGACGACATCGATCAGGCGTTCGAGCACATGGAGGCGAACAAGCATCTGGGGAAGATCGTGGTGACGCTATAGGGGCCACCGTCATTCCGGGGCGGTCCGCAGGACCGAACCCGGAATCTCGAGATTCCGGGTTCGCCTTCGGCGCCCCGGAATGACGGTCCCGTAGGGTGGGCAAAGCGAAGCGTGCCCACGATGTGTATCCATCGCGGACGAATGGTGGGCACGGCGCTAACGCGCCTTGCCCACCCTACCGGGCCGGAGCAAGGCGTAGAACGCTCCTGCAACTCACTTGCGACTAGAGCTGTGGATCGCCGCTTGATGTTCACCCCCGCCCTGCTAAATCCCCGCCATGACCTCCCAGCACGACAAGACCTCGGTCGCGGCCATCTCGATCTTCGCCAGCGGCGGCATGGCGGCGGCCAAGTTCGTGGTCGGGATCGCGATCGGCTCGCTGGCGCTGATCTCCGAGGCCCTGCATTCCTCGATCGACCTGGTCGCGACCATCATCACCTGGGCGGTGGTGCGGGTGTCCGACAAGCCGGCGGACGAGGAGCACCATTACGGCCACGGCAAGCTGGAAAGCATCTCCGCGCTCGGCGTCACCGCCCTGCTCTACGTGCTCGCCGGCGGCATCCTGGTCGAGGCCTATAGCCGGCTGAGCGAGGGAACCCCGCCGCCGACCATTTCGGCCGTGCCTTTCGTGGTGCTGGTGATCGACATCGCCGTCAATCTCTGGCGTGCCCGCGCGCTGCACCGCGCCGCGCGGGAGACCAGGAGCCAGGCGCTGGCGGCGGATGCGCTGCATTTCGCCTCCGACGTGATGGGCTCGTTCGCCGTGATCGTGGGCCTGATCCTCGCTGGGCTCGGATTCTGGTGGGGCGACGCGGCCGCGGCCGCCGCGGTTGCCGTGATGATCGCGGCTCTCGGCCTGCGCATGGCCGGCTCGACCGTGCAGACGCTGGTCGATCGCGCTCCCGAAGGCGCGCAAGAGAAGGCCACCGCCGCGATCCGCGGCGTACCGGGGGTGATCGACGTCGACCGGCTGCGCGTGCGCATGGTCGGAGCGACCACGTTCATCGACACCATCGCGAAGGTGCCGCGGACCTATCCGATCGACCGCGTCGAGGACATCAAGCGCAACGCGCAGGCCGCGGTCGCCAAGGCCTTCGGCGATGCCGACCTCACTTTCGCTGCGGTGCCTGTCGCGCGCGACAACGAGACCGTGCGCGACCGCATCATGGTGATCGCGCGCAATTCCGCGCTCGCCGTCCATCACGTCACGGTGCACGATCTCGGCGCCAAGCTGATCGTCAGCATCGACCTCGAGGTCGACGCCGACATGCGGCTCGAGTCCGCCCACGACATCGCCAACACGCTGGAGCGCAACATCCAGGAGGAGTTCGGCGAGGACGTCGAGGTCGACGTTCACATCGAGCCGTTGGAACCGGAACTGCCGTTCGGCGTCGATGCCACGCCTGAGAGGGTGCAGACCATCGCTGCCGCGCTGGCCGAATTCGCCGGCGAAGGCGAGATCCACGACATCCATAATGTGCGCGTCCGCAACACCGACGCCGGCGAGATCGTCAATTTCCACTGCCGCGCGGCGCCGTCGATGAGCGTGATCAAGGTGCACGAGCGTGTGGACGCGATCGAGCGCGCATTGCGGCGTGCGTTCCCGAGCGTGAAGCGCGTCATCAGTCACGCCGAACCGCCGCGTGTGTGATGAGAATGTGGGGAGAGTCGCACGTTCTCGTTTCGGACTCGTTGCGCCCGTGGGTTTGCGGACACCCGATGCACAAACTGCGCGTTGGATAAGAATAATTTCGCGTTAACGATTCGTTGACTCTCGACAGCCCGAGAAAACTGGATTCAAATCAGTGTGATTCGGAAGCGACGTGGGGCTGCTTCCGGACTTCAGTTGCAAGCAGGTTTTCAGGGGGCCGAAGGCATGTCGCGCGCAGACGCCGCGAGCGCGTGCGTCCAATCCGATTCGATCAAGGGATTGGCGCAATCGATCGCGAAACCTGCCTATCACCGGCTCCTGATCGCCGAGCCGGCGCTGCGCCGCGCCGTGCCGACGCTCATCATCGCCTTCCTGATCACGATCTGCCTCGGTGCGTTCGTGCAGGTGGTCGATCAGACGCGCCAGAAGCGGTTGGTGATCCGCCACGACATTTCGGCACTCGCCGACCTGCTCGCCGAGCGCATCGACCGCCTCACCTCGGTGCGGCAGGAGCGGCTCAAGAACATCGAGAGCCTGCCCGCGCTGTTGCCGGATCTCATTCCGTCCTGGGCCACGGCCCCGGGACGCCACGTCATCGTCACCTCGGCCGGCATTGACCGCCGCGTCCTCGCCCGCATCCCGATCGACAGCGACCCTGTCGGCAACGACCGGCTGCTCGATGCGATCACGACGGCACAATTGCTCGCGGCGCCGACGCGCGACGGCACCGTCTCCGACATGACGCTGCCGAGCGGCAACGCCGCGATGGCGACCTCACGGCAGATCAAGTCACTGCCTGGCTTCGTCACCGTGATCCAGGAGCGCAACGAGCCGATCTGGGGCTCGGACGCCGCGCTCTCGGTGACGCTGTCGGCGACCACCGGTTTCGTCGTCCTGATCCTCGGCTTCGCCTTCCACTGGCAGTCGACCCGCGCTCGCGAAGGCGATCTCATCAACGACGCCGTGCGCGGCCGGATCGACACCGCGCTCAACCGCGGCCGCTGCGGGCTGTGGGACTGGGACCTGTCGCGCGGCCGGATCTTCTGGTCGCAGTCGATGTTCTCGATGCTCGGTCTCGACGGCCGTCACGAACTCCTCACCTTCGGCGAGGTCAACGCGCTGGTGAAGTCCGACGATATCGATCTGTTCGCGATCGCCGACCAGCTCATCTCCGAGAAGATCGACCACATCGACCAGACCTTCCGCATGCAGCATGTCGACGGCCACTGGATCTGGCTCCGCGTCCGCTGCGAGAAGACGCGCGGGGCGACCGATTCCAGCGTGCACCTGATCGGGATCGCCGTCGACATCACCGAGCAGAAGAGCCTCGCCGAAAAGACCGTGGAAGCCGACCTCCGCCTGCGCGACGCGATCGAGACCATTCCGGAAGCCTTCGTGCTGTGGGACGCGAGCGACCGCCTGGTGCTCTGCAACTCGCACTTCCAGCGACTGCACAAGCTGCCCGACAGCGCGGTCATCCCCGGCACCTCCTACGAGACCGTGCTCGAGGTCGGCCGCATGCCGGAGGTGCGCACCCGCCACAACGAGACCGCGGCCCAAGGCCCGGGCGCGCGCACCTTCGAGGCGCAGCTGGACGACGGCAGCTGGCTGCACATCAGCGAGCGCCGCACCAAGGACGGCGGCTACGTCTCGGTCGGAACCGACATCACCCGCATCAAGGAGCACGAGCAGAAGCTGGTCGACAACGATCTGCGCCTGCGTGCCACCGTCATCGACCTCAAGCGCTCGCAGGCCGCGCTGGAGCGCCAGGCGGTCGAGCTCGCCGACCTCGCCGAGAAGTACCAGCGCGAGAAGACCCGCGCCGAGGAAGCCAACCAGACCAAGTCGAAATTCCTCGCCAATATGAGCCACGAGCTGCGCACGCCGCTCAACGCCATCATCGGCTTCTCCGAGATCATGGGCTCGGGCATGTTCGGCGAGCTCGGAAGCGAGAAGTACCAGGAATACTGCCAGGACATCCTGACCAGCGGCCACTATCTGCTCGAGGTCATCAACGACATCCTCGACATGTCCAAGATCGAAGCCGGCCGCATGAAGCTCGACATGGAAGAGCTCGACCTCTCGAAGACGCTCGCGGAATCCTTGCGGGTCGTCACCGGCCGGGCGCAGGACAAGCAGCTGACGCTCGACGCCGACATCGCAAAATCCATCTCGGTCGTCGCCGACCGCCGCGCCACCAAGCAGATCATCGTCAACCTGCTCTCCAACGCCGTGAAGTTCACGCCCGACGGCGGACGCGTCGTGGTGCGCAGCCGACAGCTCGACGACAGGATCGTGCTGATGATCGCCGACACCGGCATCGGCATCGCGCCGCATTCGCTGGCGCGGCTCGGGCGCCCGTTCGAGCAGGTCGAGAGCCAGCTCACCAAGACCTATCACGGCTCGGGCCTCGGCCTCGCCATCGCCCGCTCGCTGGCGCAGCTCCACGGCGGCTCGATGCGGCTGCGCTCGAAGATCGATATCGGCACCGTCGTCCGCGTGACGCTGCCGCGCGATGCGGTGAAGGCGGCGGGCGGCATACCGGCCGCGGCTTGAGGCGGCGTGGGCTACGTGCCTGCGGCCATCCTTCGAGACGCCCGCTTGCGGCGGGCCCTCAGGATGAGGGTGGCGTGCGCGGCAACAGTTTCAAAGGAGTTCGGTGGCGCTGAGCCTCCTCCTGAGGAGACCGCGAAGCGGTCGTCTCGAAGGACGAGGCGCTTGCTCGAATCTACAATTGCAGCTTCGGCGCCACTTCCCGCGCCACATTGACCAGCGCGGCGATCAGCGGCGTCATCGGATCGCGCTGCGGAATCACCAGGCCGATGCTGTAATTGACGTCGGGATCGACGATTGGAATCGAGCGGACGGTATCGGACAGGCCGAGCGTCTCGGCGAGCTTGGCCGGCATCACGCTGGCCCAGCGTCCCGTCTTCACATGCGTGAACAGCACCAGCAGTGAGTTCGAGGTCAGCGTCGGCGTCGCCTCCGCGCCGACCGAGCGCAACGCGCGGTCGATGATGCGGCGGTTCTGCATGTCGGGCGTCAGCAGGCACAGCGGCACCTGCCCGACCTCCTTCCAGGTCACCGTCTCGCGGTCGCCGAACATCGCGTCGGGCGCGGTCAGCAGGCGGTAGCTCTCGTTGTAGAGCGGGATGGTGCGCACCTTGCCGATCGGCTCGTTCTCGATGTAGGTCAGCCCCGCATCCACCTCGAGATTTTCGAGCAGCCCCAGCACCTCGGATGAGGTGGTAGACTGGATGCGGAAGCGCACCTCGGGATGTTTGGCGCGAAACGGCGTCGTCAGCGCGGCGACCATGCCGAGCACGGTCGGGATCGCCGCGATGCGGATCTCGCCGGAGAGCTGATGCTTCAGCCCGTTGATCTCATCGCGCATCGCGCGGGCATCGCCCACGATCCGCCGCGCCCAGTCGAGCGCCCGCTCGCCTTCGGGGGTGAATCCCTGAAAGCGTGAGCCGCGTTGGACCAGCATCACGCCGAGGATCTCCTCGAGCTGCTTGAGCCCGGTCGACATCGTCGGCTGCGTCACGCCGCAAGCCTCCGCCGCGCGTCCGAAATGCCGCTCCTTCGCCAGCGCCAGCAACAGTTCAAGCTTGTCGATCAACCGGTTGTCCCCTCGGATTCTGTGGTGGCATGCAAGCTAGCATGCCCACCCTTTCCCAACACGCAAAAACCGCCTGCCGGAGCGGCTTAATTGCAATTTGAAATCGAATGATCACGCCTACCAATCGATCTGAATTCGCAATCGCAGCACGGGACAGCTTTATTGATCTTCGAATGATTCCAAATACTTTGCGACCAAGGAAACGCTCAGGTTGAGAATGAAGAATGACAGCGGTTTATGATTGGGACGAGAGGCGCGGCGCCGAGATCATCGCCGAACATGCCGGGCAGGAAGGCGCGACGCTCGTCATCCTGCATGCGCTTCAAGAGGCATTCGGCTACGTGCCGGAAGCCGCCATTCCCCTGGTGGCGCAGGCGCTCAATCTGTCACGCGCCGAAGTGCATGGCGTGTTCACGTTCTACCATGATTTCCGCCACAAGCCGGCCGGCCGCCATGTGCTGAAACTGTGCCGCGCGGAAGCCTGCCAGGCCGCCGGCGGCGATGCGCTCGCCGCGCGGGCCGAGGCGAAGCTTGGCGTCTCGCTCGGTAACACCACGCCCGACGATCGCGTGACGCTGGAGCCGATCTACTGCCTCGGTCTGTGCGCGACTGCGCCGTCCGCGATGCTCGACGGCCGCCTCATCGGCCGGCTCGACCAGAAGCGCCTCGATGCGCTGGTTGCGGAGGCGCAGCGATGAGCATGCGTCTCTACGTCTCACGCGATGCCGGTGCGGTGGCCGTCGGCGCCGATGAGGTCGCGCTGGCGCTGGAGCAGGCCGCCGCCAAGCGCGGCGTGGCGGTCGAGATCGTCAGGACCGGCTCGCGCGGCCTGTACTGGCTGGAGCCGCTGGTCGAGGTCGCCACCCCGCAGGGCCGGATCGCGTTCGGGCCTGTCACCGAGGCCGACGTACCCTCCCTGCTCGACGCGCTCGCCGGCAACACGCCGCATCTCTTGCGGTTAGGGGCGACCGACGAGATTCCCTGGCTGAAGCGCCAGACCCGGCTCACCTTCGCCCGCTGCGGCGTGATCGACCCGCGCTCGCTCGACGACTACCGCGCCCATGGCGGCTACAAGGGTCTTGAGCGCGCACTCTCGCTCGGACCTGATGCGATCCTGAATGAAGTCACGGCGTCCGGCTTGCGCGGCCGCGGCGGCGCTGGCTTCCCGACCGGGATGAAGTGGAAGACGGTCGCGCAGGCCAAGGCCGACCGCAAATTCATCGTCTGCAACGCCGACGAAGGCGACAGCGGCACTTTTGCCGACCGCATGATCATGGAAGGCGATCCCTTCCTCGTCATCGAGGGCATGACCATCGCCGGCATCACCGTCGGCGCCACCAAGGGCTACATCTACATCCGCAGCGAATATCCGCACGCGGTCGAGGCCATGAACGCCGCCATCCAGGCCGCGAAACGCGGCGGCTATCTCGGCACCAACATCGGCGGCTCGAAGCAAACGTTCGATCTCGAAGTCCGCGTCGGCGCTGGCGCCTATGTCTGCGGCGAGGAGACCTCTCTGCTGGAGAGCCTCGAAGGCCGCCGCGGCATCGTGCGCGCCAAGCCGCCGCTGCCGGCGCATCACGGCCTGTTCGGCAAGCCGACCGTGATCAACAACGTGCTGTCCTTCGCCGCCATCCCCTTCATCCTCGCCGAGGGCGCCAAGGCCTATGCCGATTTCGGCATGGGCCGCTCCCGCGGCACGATGCCGATCCAGCTCGCCGGCAACATCCGCTATGGCGGCCTGTTCGAGACCGCCTTCGGCGTGACGCTCGGCGAGCTCGTCGACGATATCGGCGGCGGCACGTTCACCGGCCGCCCGGTGCGTGCGGTGCAGGTCGGCGGGCCGCTCGGCGCCTACTTCCCCCGCGCGCTGTTCGACACCCCGTTCGACTATGAAGCCTTCGCCGCGCGCGACGGCCTGATCGGCCATGGCGGCATCGTCGTGTTCGACGACAGCGTCGACATGCGCAGGCAGGCACGCTTCGCGATGGAGTTCTGCGCCGTCGAATCCTGCGGCAAGTGCACGCCCTGCCGGATCGGCTCGACCCGCGGCGTCGAGACCATCGAGAAGATCATCAACGGCGAGCGCGTGCACGAAAACCTCGCGCTGGTCGAGGACCTCTGCAACACCATGAAATTCGGCTCGCTCTGCGCGCTCGGCGGCTTCACCCCCTACCCCGTCCTCAGCGCATTGAAGCACTTCCGGGAGGATTTCGTACCCATCCCGACCACGCTTCAGGCCGCGGAATAGGAGAACGACAATGTCTCTGATCGAAGAAATCGACTTCGGCACGCCGGCTTCCAAATCGGAAACGATGGTGACGTTGACGATCGACGGCAAGGAGATCTCGGTCCCCGAGGGCACCTCGATCATGCGCGCCGCGATGGACGCGGGTCATCAGATCCCGAAACTCTGTGCGACCGACATGGTCGACGCGTTCGGCTCCTGCCGTCTCTGCCTGGTCGAGATCGAAGGCCGCGCCGGCACGCCGGCCTCCTGCACCACGCCGGTCATGCCCGGCCTCGTCGTCCACACCCAGACCGAGCGGCTCAAGAAGCTGCGCAAGGGCGTGATGGAGCTCTACATCTCCGACCATCCGCTCGACTGCCTCACCTGCGGCGCCAACGGCGATTGCGAGTTGCAGGACATGGCCGGCGCCGTCGGCCTGCGCGACGTGCGCTACGGCTATGAGGGCGAGAACCACGCCTTCGCCAAGACGGACGGCTGCGACAACGATCATTGGATGCCGAAGGACGAGTCCAACCCCTACTTCACTTATGATCCCTCCAAGTGCATCGTCTGCTCGCGCTGCGTCCGTGCCTGCGAGGAGGTGCAGGGCACTTTCGCGCTGACCATCTCCGGCCGCGGCTTCGACAGCCGCGTCTCGCCGGGCATGAGCGAGAGCTTCCTCGGCTCCGAATGCGTCTCCTGCGGCGCCTGCGTGCAGGCCTGCCCGACCGCGACGCTGACCGAAAAGTCCGTGATCGAGATCGGCCAGCCCGAGCATTCGGTCGTCACCACCTGCGCCTATTGCGGCGTCGGCTGCGCCTTCAAGGCCGAGATGCGCGGCGAGGAAGTGGTGCGCATGGTGCCCTACAAGGACGGCAAGGCCAACCGCGGCCATTCCTGCGTCAAGGGCCGCTTCGCCTGGGGCTACACCAACCACAGGGAACGCATCCTTAAACCCATGATCCGCGAAAGGATCGAGGATCCCTGGCGCGAAGTGTCCTGGGACGAGGCGTTCTCGTTCGCCGCCGCCAAGATGCGCGGCATCCAGAAGAAATACGGCCGCGACGCCATCGGCGGCATCACCTCGTCCCGCTGCACCAACGAGGAAACCTATCTGGTGCAGAAGCTGATCCGGGCCGGCTTCGGCAACAACAATGTCGACACCTGCGCCCGCGTCTGCCATTCGCCGACCGGCTACGGCCTCGCCACCACCTTCGGCACTTCGGCAGGGACGCAAGACTTCGACTCGGTGGAAGACACCGACGTCGTGCTCATCATCGGCGCCAACCCTGCCTCGGCTCACCCCGTCTTCGCCTCGCGCCTGAAGAAGCGGCTGCGCCAGGGCGCGAAGCTGATCGTGATCGATCCGCGCCGCACCGAGATGGTGGAATCGCCGCATGTGAAGGCGCTGCACCTGCCCCTGATGCCCGGCACCAATGTCGCGGTGATGACTGCGCTGGCGCATGTCATCGTCACCGAAGGGCTGGTCAACGAAGCTTTCGTGCGCGAGCGCTGCGACTGGAGCGAGTTCGAGGAATGGGCCGCCTTCGTCGCCCAGCCGAACAACAGTCCGGAAGCCACCGCCATCCTCACCGGCGTCGACCCCAAGGCGCTGCGTGAAGCGGCGCGCATCTACGCCACCGGCGGCAACGGCGCGATCTACTACGGCCTCGGCGTCACCGAGCACAGCCAGGGCTCGACCACCGTGATCGCGATCGCCAACCTTGCGATGGTAACAGGCAATATCGGCCGCCCCGGCGTCGGCGTGAACCCGCTGCGCGGCCAGAACAACGTGCAGGGCTCCTGCGACATGGGCTCGTTCCCGCACGAGCTGCCAGGCTACCGCCACATCTCGGGCGATGCCGTGCGCGACCAGTTCGAGGCGCTCTGGAACGTCAAGCTCAACCCGGAGCCGGGCCTGCGCATCCCCAACATGTTCGATGCTGCGGTTGAAGGCACCTTCATGGGGATCTACGTGCAGGGCGAGGACATCCTGCAGTCCGATCCCAACACCTCACACGTCGTGGCGGCGCTGTCGGCGATGGAATGCGTCATCGTGCACGACCTCTTCCTAAACGAGACCGCGAACTACGCTCACGTCTTCCTGCCCGGCTCCAGCTTCCTGGAGAAGGACGGCACCTTCACCAACGCCGAGCGTCGCATCCAGCGCGTACGCAAGGTGATGACGCCGAAGAACGGCATGGCCGACTGGGAGGTCACCATTGGCCTTGCCAAGGCGATGGGCTTCGAGATGAACTACAGCCACCCGTCCGAGATCATGGACGAGATCGCGGCACTGACGCCGACCTTCGCCGGCGTCTCCTATGCCAAGTTAGATGAGCTCGGCTCGGTGCAGTGGCCCTGCAACGACAAGGCGCCAGAGGGCACGCCGGTGATGCATATCGACGGCTTCGTCCGCGGCAAGGGCAAGTTCGTCGTCACCGAATATGTCGCGACCGACGAGCGCACCGGCCCGCGCTATCCGCTGCTGCTCACCACGGGCCGCATCCTCAGCCAGTACAATGTCGGCGCGCAGACGCGGCGCACCGACAACGTGGTCTGGCACGCCGAGGATCGCCTCGAGATCCACCCGCACGATGCCGAGCAGCGCGGCGTGCGTGACGGCGACTGGGTGCGGCTGAAGAGCCGCGCCGGCGAGACCGCGCTGCGCGCGGAGATCACCGATCGCGTCGCGCCCGGCGTCGTCTACACCACCTTCCACCACCCGGACACGCAGGCCAACGTCATCACCACGGAGTATTCGGACTGGGCGACCAATTGTCCCGAATACAAGGTCACAGCGGTGCAGGTCTCGCCCTCGAACGGCCCCTCGGACTGGCAGAAGGCCTATGACGCGCAGGCGCGGCAGTCCCGCCGCATCGTGCCGGCCGAAGCTGCGGAGTAACGGCATGCACGTGTCCGTTCAGGCCATCGACCGCGAGATCTGGCGCGACGGCGTCGCGTCCGAGGGGACGCGCCTGATCCCCGAGGAGACGCCGCTGGCGCTGACCTACAATGGCGGCACCTATGCCGTGATGATGGGGACGCCGCAGAACCTGGAAGATTTTGCGGTCGGATTTAGCGTGAGCGAAGGCATCGTCGGATCGGTCGACGACATTCGCTCGCTCGAAGTGGTCCGTCTCGACGACGGCATCGAGCTGCGGATGTGGCTGACGCCGGAGCATGCTGCACGTATCAGCGAACGCCGTCGCCACGTCGCAGGTCCGACCGGCTGCGGCATCTGCGGCATCGAGTCCATTGCCGAGGCGGTGCGACCGGCGGCCGTGGTGCCGCAGGGGCGGACCTTCACGCCGGAACAGGTCATGGCGGCGATGCAGGCCATCGCGCCTTTGCAATCGATCAACATGCAAACCCGGGCCGTTCACGCCGCCGCGTTCTGGTCTCCCACAGGCAGCATCGTCGCGCTGCGCGAGGATGTCGGCCGCCATAATGCGCTCGACAAGCTCGCCGGGGCGCTGGCGCGCAGCCGCACGGATGCGTGCAACGGCATGGTGCTGCTGACGAGCCGGGTCTCGGTCGAGATGGTGCAGAAGACCGCCGCAATCGGCGTCCCTGTGATGGTCGCCGTATCAGCGCCGACCGCGCTCGCGGTGCGCACCGCGGAAGCCGCCGGCATCACGCTGATCGCCGTCGCCCGGCAGGACGGGTTCGAAGTATTCTCGCATGGCAGCCGGATCGTCGCGCGCCATGCCACGGAGGTTGCCGATGTCGCCTGACCGCTTGATCTACATGGCCAACCAGATCGGCAAGTTCTTCCAGAGCCAGGGCCATGACAAGGCCGTGCCTGGCATTGCCGAGCACATCAGGAAGTTCTGGGATCCCCGCATGAAGCGCGCGATCTTCGACCATCTCGATGCGGGCGGCGCGGGCCTCTCGCCCGATGTGCGCGAGGCCATCACCGCGCTGAAGGCCGCTACGCCCATTTGAGGATGATCTCCGCGCAAACGCGTTCCACGTTTGTCGCGAGGGAAAGCCGCTACATGCTGTGCGCTAACGCGGCCCACCAGCGGATCACACTCTAGTCAGCCGCGCGATCCCCGTCGACGAGTGAATAACTCGTGCTGCGGCCGCCCGCCGCATCTTTAACCAGGATGCCTTTGGCAACAAGATCTTCGATATCGCGCAACGCCGTGTCTTGGGAAGTCCTGGTGAGCTTTGCCCATTTCGACGAGGTAAGTTTGCCATCAAATCCGTCAAATAGGCGCTCGATCATTGCTCTTTGACGATCATTGAACTTCAGGTTGGCGTGCTTCTTCCAGAAGCGAGCCTTGCGAAGAACCGACGCGAGGATCGTATCAGCACGATCGAAGGCACGGTCGAGGCAATCCAGAAACCAAGTGAGCCACCCGGTAATCTCAAGCTCGCCCTTCTGCGTCGTCTCCAGGATGGCATAGTAAGCATTGCGCTCCTGTCGGATCTGGGCCGACATGCTGTAGAAGCGTTGCGAGCTGTTTTCGGAACGGGCCAGTGCCATATCCGCAATCGCGCGCGCGATACGGCCGTTTCCATCTTCGAAGGGATGGATGGTAACAAACCACAGATGCGCAATGGCAGCCTTCAGCACCGGATCAATATCTTGCGTGCCATTGAACCAGTCGATGAAGGCCTTCATCTCATCTGGCAGCAGTGCCGCTTTCGGCGCCTCATAGTGGACACGCTCGCGCCCCACCGGGCCAGAGACGACCTGCATGGGGCCAGATTCTTCCGGACGCCAGGCGCCGACCGTGATTTTTCTCATGCCGCTGCGTCCCGTCGGAAAGAGGGCCGCGTGCCAGCCGAACAATCGATCGGAAGTGAGGGACGCGCTATACTTTCCGGTGGCGTCGAGCATCATTTCGACGAAACCTTCGACGTTGCGCTCGGCCGTCGTTGGAGCGCCGATATCGACACCGAGGCGGCGGGCCAACGACGAGCGAACCTGGTCGCGGCTAAGATGCTCACCCTCGATCTCGCTCGACGTAGTGATTTCCTCGGTGAGTGCTTCAAGATTGGCTTCGCTCCTCGATCGGAAGCCGAGTTCTTCCATGCGACCGCAAAGACGACCTTGTCGGTTGCGCACGGCCGCCAG
Organism: Bradyrhizobium sp. USDA 4354; assembly: GCF_054060315.1. Lineage (NCBI taxonomy): Bacteria > Pseudomonadati > Pseudomonadota > Alphaproteobacteria > Hyphomicrobiales > Nitrobacteraceae > Bradyrhizobium > Bradyrhizobium sp. USDA 4354. The sequence goes on from NZ_JBSSDC010000001.1 coordinate 6,775,520, forward strand.
CTTCTGAGCGACTTTGCCGGGCTCCCATCGGAATTGGGGCCAATCTTTACGTTGGTGGATGTAGGTTGTCATTCTCCGCATCCTTTGCGGAGAATATGACGTCTAATCGCCGCAAAAGCCATAATATTCAACGCATGTTGTGCGCTGAATAGACCTGCAATCTCTACATTCCACGTAAAATCAATGGCTTAATTGAAGTTGAGACCCCGCCTCGATCACTGCAAGAGGAGCGTCGGCGTCGTTAGCCACGGTCGGCCACGACATCGCGGCATTTGAGCCCTTTGCAGAATCGCGCAGCACGCAGCGCAGGCGTGCTCGGGGCTAGCCCCGCGAGTCGCTTTCCAGCAGCGCCCTGAACACGCGCCGCACCTCGCTCTGCGTTTCCTTCACACGGGCCTCCAGCGACGAAAAATCCGGCGCGTCGCCGGCGCGCGCCATGACGCGCTGCAGATCCGTGCCAGCCGTTTCCGGCTTGAATCGCTCGCTGACGCAGAGCCGCAGGATCTGCGTCAGGTCGTGATAGAGCCGGACCGCGGCACGCAATATCTCGGTCTCAGATTGTGCGAGCACGCCGAGCCTGCAGGCATTCTCCAGCACCTGCATGGTGCTGACGTCGAGAATCTCCGGCTTGTCGTGAGCGTGCACGAGCTGGAGGTATTGCGCGATGAAGTCGATGTCGACCATGCCGCCGGCGGCATGTTTGAGATCCCAGCAATCGGTCTCGCCCTTCTCCTGGGCGATCGCGCGCCGCATGTCGGCAACGTCGTTGGCGGTGATTGCCGGATCGCGGCGACGGGTCAGGACATCGCGGATGACGCGCTCGATCCGTTGCCGGAATTCAGGCGAGGCCGACACCACGCGGGCGCGCGTCAACGCCATGTGCTCCCAGGTCCAGGCCTCGTCGGCCTGGTAGTCCGCGAATGAAACGAGACTCGAGGCCACGGGGCCGGCGCGTCCCGAGGGCCGCAGCCGCATGTCGATCTCGTAGAGCACGCCGTAGTTGGTGCGCGTGGTGAAGGCGCTGATCAGGCGCTGGGTGAAGCGGGCGAAGTAGTGCGCGCCCTGAAGCGATCTCGGGCCGTCCGAGTCCGGATTGTCGCTGTCGAAATCGTAGAGCAGGATCAGGTCGAGATCGGACGAGGCCGTCATCTCGCGGCTGCCGAGCCGGCCCATCGCGATGATCGCGGTCTCCTGCCCCTTGATGCGGCCATGCTGGGCTGCAAAGCGCTCGGCGACGAGGCCATGCACGGTGTGGACGATGCCTTCGGCCACATCGGCAAAGGCCGTGCTCGCCTGCTGCGCCGAGACCGTGCCGGACAGGATCCGCGTGCCGATCAGGAACAGGCTCTCCTGCCCGAACAGGCGCAGGCGATCGAGGAACTCTTCATAGGAGTCCGCGTCTCGCACCGTGGTCGCGAGCCGCCCCGACAATTCTTGCCTGTCGGGCATGGCGCCGAAGAAGCGGGGATCGATCAAGCCGTCCATGAGCTGCGGCTGCCGCGCCAGCATCTCGCCGAGCCGCGGCGCCGCGCCCAGCACCAGCGCCACCAGCGCGACGAGATCGCGGTTCTGGCCGAGCAGCGTGATCAGCCGGCCGCCGCGCTGGAGCGCCCCAAGGAAATGATCGAACGCCACGACGGCGCGATCCGGCTCCTCGGCATGGGCAAGACCGTCGATCAGGGCCGGCACGAATTCGACAAAGGCGCTTCGCGTCGCCTCGTTGCGGAAGACGCGGTAGTCGCCGGTGATCCAGTCGCGCACGGTCTGCGCGACGGCGGCGGGCTTCTTGAAGCCGAGCGTCGCGAGGTGCTGGAGCAGGCGCGGATCTTCGGGACCCGCACTGTAGTCGAGCGCCGGCAGCTTGGCCGTCCCGGTCGGATCGTCGCCCTCGAACAGTTTTTCGTAGTGGCCCTGGACGATCTGGAGCTGATACAGGAGGTCGCGCGCAAAGGCCTCGCGATCCTGACAGCCGAAGAACCACGCGAAGCGCTCGACCGCTTGCTTGTCCTCAGGCAGCGTGTGGGTCTGCTCGTCGGCAATCATCTGGAGGCGATGCTCGACCCGGCGCAGAAATTCATAGGCCGTCGTCAGCTCGTCACGCGCCGCGGCGGTTATCCAGTTGCTGGAGGCGAGCACGTCGAGCGCCCTAAGCGTCGGCCGCACCCGCAATTCCGGATGGCGGCCGCCCGCAATCAGCTGCTGGGTCTGCGCGAAGAACTCGATCTCGCGGATGCCGCCGCGGCCGACCTTGACGTTGTGGCCCTCGACCGCGATCTCGCTCTGCCCGCGAAAGGTTTGCATCTGCCGCTTCATGTCATGGACGTCGGCAAGTGCAGCGAAGTCGAGATGCTTGCGCCAGACGAAGGGCGCGATCTCTGCCAGAAGCGCTTCACCCGCCCTGGGATCGCCGGCACAGGCCCGCGCCTTGATCATCGCGGCACGCTCCCAGGTGCGCCCTTCCCGCTCGTAATAGTTCAGCGCGGCATCCCGCGAGATCGCCACCTGCGTCGAGGATGGATCGGGCCGCAGGCGCAGATCGACGCGGAAGACGTAACCGTCGTAGGTGCGCTGCTGAAGGATGCGCGCCATGCCCTGGGTGACGCGGACGAAGAACGGCTGCGGCTCGATGTCCGCCGCCAGGGTCGTCGCATCGGGATCGAAGAACACGATGAGATCGATATCGCTGGAATAGTTCAGCTCGCTCGCGCCCATCTTGCCCATCGCGAGCACGATCAGTCCGCAGCCCTCTTCGGGTGCCTCGGGATTGGGCGGCGAAAGCTTGCCGCGTGCGGCTTCCTGCCGCAGCAGGTATTGCAGCGCCGCCTGCACCGAGGACACCGCAATGTCGGTGAGCGCCGCCGTCACCCGCATCACCGGCCAGATGCCGCCGATGTCACACAACGCAATCAGCAGCGCCGCCTCCGCTTTCATGCGGCGGAGCAACCGCATCACCTCAGCCTCGTCACGGGCCGCGAGCACCGCGCTGCGCGCCTCCGCGATCAGCGCCGCCAGATGCGCATCCGGATCGCATTCGAGCAGCCGGATCAGGCGCACCGCATCGGCGCGCACCAGGTCGAACAGATAGGGCGAGAATTCCGCGATGCCGGCCAGGATGTTGCGGGCGAAGGGATGGCCCAGCAGTGCCTTGAGACGGGCCGATTGGGCCGGCTCGAGCTCGGCCAGCCAGCTTTCGAAACGTCGTTCGTCGGTTGCGGAAGCGGCAATATGGGGAGCCTCCGCGAAGCGTGCGGCCAGACTCTCACCATGCTTGTCCGCGTTTCCCGGCGCGGAGTGGTTCATGCCACCTTCTGTGGCACATCCTGCATCGGCGGAGCAACCCTGTCGCCGGCGCCCAACCGCGCCGGCAGCACGAGCGTGGCGACGAGGCCGGGATGGGCATCGCCCAAGCGCAATTCGCCACCGTGCAACGTCGCAACCGCCGAGGCGAGGCTGAGACCGAGGCCGGAGCCTGGCAGCGTGCGGCTGGCCTCCAGCCGCACGAATCGCTCGACGACGTGCTTGCGATCCGCTTCAGGGATCCCCGGACCACGATCGGTGACACTGAGCAGCACCTGGCCGCCCTCGCGCCTCGCTTCGATCGTGATCTGCCTCGTGTCCATGCTGACAACGGTTCCGGCCGCCTGTGCCGCCGGCTTGCCGTATTTGATCGCGTTCTCGACGAGATTGGCGAGCGCCTGGCTGATCAGCTCGCGATTGGCATGAACCGGCGTCGGCTCGCACTTGACCTTCAGTGTCATGCCATCGTCCTCGGCGAGCGGCTCGTAGAGCTCGTGGATGCCCTCCGCAACCTCCGCGGCATCGAAGTCGTCCATGTTGCCGCGCGCCTGTCCGGATTCCGCACGCGCGATCATCAGAAGCGCGTTGAAGGTCCGGATCAGCCCGTCGGATTCCTCGATGGTCCGCTCCAGCGCGGCGCGATAATCGGCCTCGCAGCCTGATCTCGCCAGCGCCTCCTCGGCGCGGTTGCGCAGCCGCGTCAACGGCGTCTTGAGGTCGTGGGCGATGTTGTCGGAAACCTCCTTCAGACCCGCCATCAGCGCCTCGATCCGCTCGAGCATGGCATTGAGGTTCTCGGCGAGGCGATCGATCTCGTCGCCGCTGCGCCCCACGGGCAGGCGCTCGCTGAGATCTCCGGTCATGATCCGCTGCGCGGTGCCGGTCATCGCGTCGATGCGCCTCAGCACCCTGCGCGCGACGAAGATGCCGCCGCCGAGGCCAAGCACGACGACGATCAGGACCGACCATTGCGCCGCCTTGGCGACGATGCCGAACAGGCGCCGCCGCTCGGCGAGGTCGCGGCCGATCAGCAGCCGGAAGCCGTTCTCGAGTTCGGTGACGCGCACCAGTGCACGATGATCGCGGTCATCGGCGTCCTCGAGCCGCCGGTAGGCGGTCTCGGACCAGCCGCGCGTCGCCATCACGCCCGGCGCCAGCGAGCCGACATTGCCGGCGATCGCCTGACCCGTGGGCGTGGTCACGAGATAGAGGTTGGCGCCCGGCCGCAGCGCGCGGTATTCGATCGTGCGCACCAGGCGAAACATGCCGCCGCGGTCGTAGATCTCGTTGATTTCCGAAGTCTCGGAATTAACCGTCTGCGTGATCTCCTCGGTGATCAGCCGCCGTGTATTCCAGGCGAAATAGCCGAGCAGCGAGGCCGCGAACATCGCGAACAGCAGCAGATAGACCAGCGTCAGCCGGAATGCCGTGGTGCGGACGAGTTTACCGAATGCCGTCACGGATCATGTATCCGGCGCCGCGGATCGTGTGCAGCAGCGGGCGCTCGAAACCCTTGTCGATCTTGGAGCGGAGCCGCGAAATGTGCACGTCGATCACGTTGGTCTGCGGATCGAAATGATAGTCCCAGACGTTCTCGAGCAGCATGGTGCGCGTCACCACCTGGCCGGCGTGCTTCATGAGGTATTCGAGCAGGCGAAATTCGCGCGGCTGCAGCGTCAGCTCGTCCTTGCCGCGGGCGACGCGATGCGACAGCCGGTCGAGCTCGAGATCGCCGACGCGATAAAGCGTGTCCTCGGCGGGACCGCCGCGGCGGCGCGACAGCACTTCGACGCGGGCCAGCAGCTCGGCGAAAGAATAGGGCTTTGGCAGATAGTCGTCGCCGCCGGCACGCAGGCCCTTGATGCGGTCATCGACCTGCCCGAGTGCGGAGAGAATCAGCACCGGCGTCGTGTTGCCCTTGTCGCGCAGTGCGCCGATCAGCGACAGGCCGTCGCGCTTGGGCAGCATGCGGTCGACCACCAGCACGTCGTAATCGCCGTTCTCGGCCATGGCGAGGCCTTCCTCGCCGTCAGCGGCGTGGTCGGCAATGTGCCCGACTTCGCGAAACGCCTTGGCGAGGTAGTCGGCGGATTCGCGGTCGTCTTCGATGATGAGAAGGCGCATCGTGCGTTCGGCGGCGGTCAAGGAGGTCAACCTTCTCTAAACATGGCGCGAGCGGCAATCGCATGCAAGCCGAGCGGGAGGGTCTCGAAGCGGGAAAAAGGCGGGCGGTGAAGCTGGGGGGACCTCACCGCCCTAGGCCTTCCGACGGAGGGGGGCGTAATTCCACCGGAAGGTAGAAGAGGGAAGCCAGCGTTGCGCGGCTTCCCCGAAGGACACCGGCGGCGGGGGCGACTGATGCCGGCGATGCCCTTCATCTCGTAGGCCTCCTGAGCCTTACCCCTTGGCGAGGGGGATCGCGACGAAGCGCGACTGGCCGCCGCTCTTCACGCGCATCAGGACGCTGTTCTTGTTGTCGGTCCGTGCCGCGTTGATGGCGTCGCGGACTTCGCCGGCGGTGGCAACGCTCTTGCCGCCGACTTCGAGGATCACGTCGCCTTCCTTGAAGCCGCGTTCGGCCGCAGCGCTCTTCGGATCGACCTCGGTGACGACGACGCCTTCCTTGCCGGCACCGGCCACGGAATTGGCGGGCGCAACGGTCATGCCGAGCTTGGGCACATCGGTGCCCTTGCTGGCACCCTTGCCGCTGTCCTGATCCGTATCGGCCTTGGCCTCGACCGTGTTCGGCAGCTGGCCGAGGGTAAGGTTGATGACCTTGTCTTGGCCCTTGTGCAGCACGTTGAGCTTCACGGACGCGCCGGGCGCCATGCCGCCGATGGTGCGGGCGAGCTCGCGGGCATCCTTGACGGGTTCACCGTTGACCGCGGTGATCACGTCGCCGGACTCGATGCCGGCCTTCGCCGCCGGACCGTTGGCCTGCGGCTCCGCCACCAGCGCGCCTTCGGCCTTCTTCATGCCGAGGCTGTCGGCGATGTCGGAGGTCACCGGCTGAATCTGCACGCCGATCCAGCCGCGGCTGACCGAGCCCTTGTCCTTGAGCTGGGCGACCACGCTCTTGACGGTGTTGGCCGGAATCGAGAACGCGATGCCGACGCTGCCACCGGAGGGCGAGTAGATCGCGGTGTTGACGCCCATCACCTCGCCGTTGGTATCGAAGGCCGGACCGCCGGAATTGCCCTTGTTCACGGGCGCGTCGATCTGGATAAAATCGTCATAGGGACCGTTGCCGATGTCGCGGCCGCTCGCCGAGACGATGCCCGCGGTCACGGTGCCGCCGAGGCCGAAGGGATTGCCTACCGCAAGCACCCAGTCGCCGATCCGCGGCTTGCTGTCGGCGAGCTTGGCGAACGGGAAGTTGGAGCTGCCCTCGACCTTGATCAGGGCAAGGTCAGTGCGCTGGTCGGTTCCGATCACCTTGGCGGTATAGGTCTTGCCGTCGTCGGTGGTGACCTCGACCTTGTCGGCGCCGTCGACCACGTGATTGTTGGTCACGGCATAGCCGTCGGCCGAGATGAAGAAGCCGGAGCCCTGGCCCTGCACGACGCGGCCGCGGCCTCCCTTCAGGCCCGGGCCCGGAAAGCCTTCCGGCCCGCCGAAGCGGCGGAAGAAGCGCTCCATCGGCGAGCCCGGCTGGAACGGCGAGGAGGAATCGTCGCCGTCATCGTTGCTCGCGGTCTTCTCCTTCATGTTGACCTTGACCGAAATCACCGACGGCTTCACGCGCTCGACGATGTCGGCGAAACCGATGGGACGTTCGACCTTGCGGACCTCGTTGTTGACCTGCGCATGCGCCGGGCTGGAGAACAGGTCTGCCGGCGAGGTCGACGGGCCGAAGCCATAGACGGCCGCGCCGAGACCGGCGACGACCGAGGCCATCAGCGCGAGCTTGCGCGCGGAAAACACCGACCGGCGCGGCTGCCGGTACGACGGGAGGTTCGAGAGGTCGATACGATCGGTCATGCAGAAATCTCCAGGGCCTTGAAATCCTTTGGTGCCGGATCCCAGCACCTTGCGGACCTGAAGATGGGGACTCCCGCCTTACCGCGCGCTGGCGGCGGGGTTAAACTTTTGTAATGAAGGGACGAGGCGGATGCGGCAGTTTAGCACAGGCCGAAAATTGTGGTCCTGCAGGAACTTAATCGAGTTCCCGTGACGGAGCGGAGGCGCGATTTCTGACGCTCAGCTCGCCCTGACGCTGACGATGAACTCGTCGACTTCGCGCTTCAAGGTCTCGGCCTGCTGCGACAGATCGACCGCCGAATCCCGCGCCTCGGCGGCCATGCGGCCGGTCTCCGCGGAGGTCGAGGTGATCTGGACGATATGGTTGGAGACGTCGAGGGTGCCGCGTGCGGCGTCCTGGGCGCTGCGCGTAATCTCCTGCGTGGCGTTGCGCTGCTGGGCGGTGTCGATCTCGATGCCGGACATGATGGACGAAATCTCCGACAGCGTCTTGGAAATACCGTCGATGGCGCCGCGGGTCTCCGCGGTGATGCCCTGAATGCTGGCGACATGGGAGGTGATCTCCTCCGTCGCCTTGCTGGTCTGATGCGCCAGATTCTTCACCTCGGAGGCGACCACCGCAAACCCCTTGCCCGCCTCCCCTGCCCGTGCCGCCTCGATGGTGGCGTTGAGCGCCAGGAGATTGGTCTGCGATGCGATCGCCTGCACGAGCTGGACGACCTCGCCGATCTTGTCGGCGGCATCCGACAGCGTGTGGATGGTATCGCGGCTCTTCTCCGCCTGGGACGCCGCGCCCTCGGCGCGCTGGGTCGCGTCCGTGACGCGGCGGCTGATCGTGCCGATCGAATTCGTCATCTCCTCGGCAGACCCTGCGACCGTCTGCACGCTGCTGCTGGCCTGGCTGGCGGCGCTCGCGACCGCATTGGCCTTGGTGCTGGTGTCGTTGGCTGTCCGCGACAGCGTCTCGGCATTGGTCTTCAGATGCACGGCCGATGACGCCACGCTGGCGACGACGCTGGCGACCAGATCGTTGAAACGCTTGATCCGGTCGTCCAGGAATTTCGACCGCTCGGCCTGGTGCTGTGCTTCATGCAGCTGCTGCTCGGAGAGACGGCGCCGCTCGAGGCCGCTGGTCTTGAACACCTCCAGCGCCCCGGCGAGCAGGCCGATCTCGTTGGTACGGCCGAGCCCCGGCACAAACGTCGCGAACTTCTGGTCGGCGACCTCGCGCATGGCATGCACGATCGCCGCCAGGGGATTGAGGATGCCGTTGCGTACCGCGAACCAGGTGGTGAGGCAGATCGCAGCGGCGACGACGGCGATCACGCCGCAGGCGATCAGGAAATAGGAGAACGCGGCCTGCGCCTGCTGGTAGATCTGCATGGCATGGTCGCGCGCCGGGCCGCTCAGCGCGGCGAAGTCCGAGGACAGGCTGGTGATCTCGTTGTTGAGATAGAGCACCGCGACGAAGCCGGTGCCGCCGCCGATGCCCAGCAGGAACAATAGCGCAGCGACAACGGCGCCGACCAGGAAGCGGATCGTCAGATTGCTGTTTGCGAACATCGGGTCGACTCAGAGTCTGGAATCAAATCTCGCGACAAGCTTCCAGACAAAGGTCAACATAGCATGAACCACGCGACCGTTACCGCGCGTGACGTGGCACTGCGTAGCTGGAACGCTACAGGAAGATTTGGCTTCAGGAAGATTTGGAGTCGTCCGACATCAAAGCCGCGAGTCGCACCTTCTCGTCGGGCGTGAGCGGCGGTGCCGGTACATCGGCACCACTTCGCGAGCGGCGGCGGATTTGCAGCCACAGCGCCAGGCCACCGCCGATCAGCAGCACCGGCCCGAGCAGCCACAGCGGCAGGGTCTGCCGCTCGAAGCGCGGTTTCAGCAGCACGAACTCGCCGTAGCGCGCCACCAGGAAATCGAGCACCTGCGCATTGCTGTCGCCGGCCGCGATGCGCTCGCGCACCAGAAGCCGCAAATCGCGTGCAAGCGGCGCATCGGAATCGTCGATCGACTGGTTCTGGCAGACCATGCAGCGCAGCTCGCGCGACAATTCGCGCGCGCGCGATTCCTTGGCGGGGTCCGACATGATCTCGTCGGGCTGGACAGCGTGGACCGCCGGCAACGCCAGCAGCATCAACGCGACGAACGCGGCGATCATCCGGCGCATCGGCTCATTCCGCGGGCTGGAGGCGCTGCTTGGCCCGCGCCGGCTTCGGCGCGCCGACCCGCAGGCGGCGGTCGGAGAGCGAGAGCACACCGCCGAACGCCATCAGCACCGGCCCCCACCAGATCATGAGCACCATCGGCTTGTAATAGATGCGCACGGCGATGGCGCCCTCGGCCGTGGCATCGCCGAGCGAAATGTAGAGCTGGCTCGCGCCGCGCGTCAGCAGTGCGGCCTCGGTGGTCGAGGAGCCGCGGGTGGTGAAGCTGCGCTTCGACGGCGTCATGACTCTGATGGCCTCACCGTCGCGGCTGACGTTGAACTCGGCGATCATCTCGCGGTAGTTCGGGCCCTGGCGCTGAAACAGCCCGTCGAGCTTCACGTCGTAGCCGGCGATGTGGGCGACCTCGTTCTGCTTCATCGTCGCGATGTATTCGCTGTTCCAGGTGGTCTCGCAGACGATCCCGATCAGCGCGACTCCGAGGCCGGCATGCGCAAACGCCGTGCCCCAGGCCGATCGTGGCAGGCCGCGCGCCCGGTGCAGCACCGTTGCGAACGGCAGACGAAGCAAGCCCGTCCGCTCAGCAATGTCAGTGACGGCGCCGGCAATGACGAAGACACCAAGCCCGATCGCGAGCGGCGCCAGCGCAGCGCCGCCGCTCGCCCAGCCCCAGGCAATGGCGACTGCAACGAGCCCGGCAACACCAGCTGCAAGCAGGCGCTGCATTACGCCGAGCAGATCGCCGCGCTTCCAAGCCAGCATCGGCCCGAACGGCACCGCAAGCAGCAACAGGGCGAACAGCGGCGCGAAGGTGAGATTGTAGAAGGGGGCGCCGACCGACATCTTGAAATCGGCGAGCATCTCCATCGCCAGCGGATAGAGCGTGCCGAACAGCACCACCGCGCAGGCCACTGTGAGCAGCAGGTTGTTCAGCACCAGCGCGCCCTCGCGCGAGATCGGCGCGAACAGGCCGCCCTGCTTCAACGCGGTGGCGCGGCCGGCGAACAGCGACAGGCTGCCGCCGATGAACAGGCACAGGATCAGCAGGATGAACACGCCGCGGGTCGGATCGGTGGCGAAGGCATGCACCGAGGTGATGACGCCGGAGCGCACCAGGAAGGTGCCGAGCAGCGACAGCGAGAAGGTCAGGATCGAGAGCAGGATGGTCCAGACCTTCAGCGCATTGCGCTTCTCCATCACCAGTGCCGAATGCAATAGCGCGGTGCCGGCCAGCCACGGCATCAGCGAGGCGTTCTCGACCGGATCCCAGAACCACCAGCCGCCCCAGCCGAGCTCGTAATAGGCCCAGTACGAGCCCATCGCGATGCCGAGCGTCAGGAAGATCCAGGCGACCAGCGTCCACGGCCGGACCCAGCGCGCCCAGGCCGCATCGATCCGGCCCTCCATCAGCGCCGCAATGGCGAAGGAGAACGAGATCGAGAAGCCGACATAGCCGAGATAGAGCATCGGCGGATGCACGGCGAGACCGATGTCCTGGAGCACGGGATTGAGATCGCGCCCCTCGATCGGCGGATTGACGATGCGCAGGAACGGGTTCGATGTCACCAGGATGAAGAGATAGAACGCGCTGGCGACCCAGGCCTGCACGGCCAGCACATGCGCGCGCAGCGACAGCGGCAGATTGTTGCCGAAGCTCGCGACCAATCCACCGAACAGCGCGAGGATCGACACCCACAGCAGCATCGAGCCTTCATGGTTCCCCCACACGCCGGTGATCTTGTAGAGCAGCGGCTTCATCGAGTGTGAGTTCTCGTAGACGTTGGCGACGGAGAAATCCGAGTTCACGTGCAGCATCACGAGCGCAACGAACGACACGCCGACGAACAGGAGCTGTGCCAGCGCGGTGGAGCGCGCCACATTCATCAGGGCAGCATCGCGCAGCCGCGCGCCGATCAGCGGCACGATGGACTGGATCAGTGCGAGCCCCAGCGCCAGCACCAGCGCGTAATGTCCGGATTCTGCGATCACCGCACCGCTCCTTGCGGATTGCCCTGCGCGGTCGCCGCAGGTTTGGCACCATCAGAAGGCTTGCCGCCGTAATCGTCCTTCCAGTGCCCCTGCTTCTTCAGGACATCGGCGACGTCCTTGGGCATGTAGGTCTCATCATGCTTGGCAAGGACGGTATCGGCCTTGAACACGCCATCGGCGTCGAGCGCGCCTTCGGCGACCACGCCCTGCCCTTCGCGGAACAGATCGGGCAGGATGCCCTTGTAGGCGACCGGCAGCTTGGCGTTGCCGTCGGCGACCTCGAACGTCACCACGAGATTGTCGCCGCGCTGCAGCGAGCCGGGCTGCACCAGGCCGCCGAGGCGAAACCGCTTGCCGGGCTCGACGTGCTTCTCGGCGACCATGGTCGGCGTCGAGAAGAACACGATGGAGTCGCGCAATGCGTTGAGCACCAGCGCAGCCGCGAGCGCGAGCACGGCGAGCGAGCCGCCGATGATGGTCATACGTCGCTGCTTGCGCGTCATGGCGTATCCGTTCTCCGCATCTCTCGTCCCGAAATCGTCATCCGCCGAGCCCGAGAGTCCTCAGGCCTTCGTTGAGCTGGCGCAGACGCTCGGCGTCGCTGGCAACCGCCTGCCGGGCATCGGCCGAGGCCCCCACGGCCTTGTCTCGCTCGCCCATCACGAGATAGGCGCGCACCAATCGCAGCCACCCCTCGACATCGTCGCCGTTCTGCTTCAGCCGCGTGGCCAGACGATCGACCATGCCGCGCACCATCGCGTTGCGGTCGCCCTCGGCCATATCTTTGGAGGCAGCAATCGTATCATCGGACAACGCCGGCATCGTGCCGCCCCGACCTACTCGCGCGAGCGAGGACTGCACCAGCGCACGCCACGGCGCATCCGCAGGCGCTTTCGCAAGCAGCGCGCGCCAGATATTGGCCGCATCGTCCTTGCGGCCGTCCTGCTCGGCGGCAAGCCCCAGGAAGTAGTTCGCCTTGGGATCGTCGGCGTTCAAGGCGTGTGCTCGCTCGAATTCGGCCTTGGCCTCCGCGGTCACCACGCCGCCGGCGGCAGCCGAGATCGCTTCGCCGAGATCGGACCGGCGCTCCGCGCTCTCGCCATTGTAGGTGAGCGAGTTGCGATAGGCGCGCACCGCGTCGTCGAAGCGGCCGAGCCGCTCCAGAACAGGCGCGAGCACGTTCCAGCCGCGCCCGTCGGTCGGATTCTTTTCCAGATGCTGCTCGACCTGCACGACGAGGTTCTCGAGCGACTGCGCCATGCCGGACCCGCGCTCCCGCTGCGCGAGGGGAAAATCCTGCAGCCGGGGTGAGCCGAGCGGCATGTAGACGCCGACCGCAACGAGCGGCAAGCCGGCGAGCGCCAGCACGGCCGCCGCACGGCGCCATTTGAGGCTCGACTTCGGTGCTGTTGCAGGCTCGCTGGCCGCCGCCGCGAGCAGCCTACGGCTGATCTCGACGCGCGCGGCCTCGGCCTCCGGCGCCAATATCAACCCTGCGGTGAGATCACGCTCGATCTCGGCCAATTGGTCCTTGTAGACCGCGACCTCGCTGCCCTGATCCTGCGCGCGGCTGGTGCGGCCAAGCGGCCAGAGCACGGCGAAAATCGCCGCGACCGTCATCAGCGCGAACACGAACCATAGCGTCATCTGGCAAGCTTCCGGCGGCGCACGAACCGCGCCTATAGGTGCCTTTACACCACGGCCGGACGATGCGGCAATTGACAATTGTCAAGTCAGCGCAACCGCATGTAGTGCCGAAAAGGTGAGAATCCAACGGCTTAGCCGATCTCGAAGTCGACACTTTGCGCGGCGTCCTCGCCGTGCCCGTTGAAGGCCTTCAGGAAGTATGTTCCCGGCTTGATTGCTTCCGGCAATCTGATGCGCAACGCTCCGACGGGAACCCGAGATGCAATCCTCGTGATTGTCTCGGGCAGCTGCCGATCGCTAGCCTTCTCGACCAGCACCACCTTGGCCCCAACCATCAGCCTTTGATACTTGGCCACGATAACGCGGTTCTCAATTTCGATGGAGCTGATGACGGGTTTCATGCGCCCACAAATAGAAATTCCCCGGACTTGCACGGGGACCGTACGGCGCGCGTTTGACACCGTCAACTATAAATTGTGATCACGAAAATCTGCGCTTGGTCAGCCTGCGCGCGACGATTTGCGCTCGCCTGTGACTGCGTTTTCCGCGGCCCGCCTCATCAGCGAGGCGTAATCGTCGCCGAACAGCACCTGGCAGAAGCGGATCGCGGCCTGCACCTGCTGCTGCCGATAGGCGCGGACCTTGTGATCGGCGGCGCGCAGCGACTGCACCAGCTGCTCGGTCGACCGTTCCACATATTGCTGGAGGTCGGAATAGGTGCGCAGCGTCACCTCGTTGATCGCAAGCTCGCTCGCATAGTTGCGGCAAGTCGCGACGAAGTCGATCAGCGCCAGGGTTTCCTCGACCTCGGTGCTGTCGATCCGCGCGCCTGGCGGAATGTCTTTCTCGGGGCGCTGGCGCAGGATGCGGCGAACGCGGCCGGGAACGCTGTCGATCTCGGATTGCAGCGCATTGGAAATGTCGGCTCGGATCGAGGTCAACTGCTTGCCCCAGGCGGAGTCGTTGCGCAGGTCGAGCTCGGTACGCAGGCCGCGCACGCCGTCGTGCAGCGTCTTGAGATTGCCGGCGACGTTGTCGAAATGGCCGCGCTTGATGTCCATGCGCAGGATCGCGGCAACGCAGGATAAATCGTGCAGGGCGATCGTGACGGCGACACCGTAAGGCGTCGCCGCGACGCGGATCTCGTCGTCCGACGCCGCGATCTTGATGGCGAGGCGGATGATCTGCCACGGCGCGGTCATACGCTGCACGACGACCGACAAGGCGAAAGGCAGCATCTGCGGCGTCTGAAGCACCGGAATGTTGAGCGCCGAAGTCACCGAGACGATCTGGGGATCCCCGAAGGCCCGCAAGGTGCGCGGCAGCTTCTCGTTCAGCGTCGCGATGGCGTCCCGGACCTGGAGCACCGCACCGATCGAATAGAGGTCCTCGACCACGTTCGGCGGGCCGACACGGGCCAGCGCGCGCGATTTGTCGCCCCCGCCCGGGCCCGTCAACTCGAAGATGGCATCCGCGGCCACCGCCTGGAGCTTCTGCGCCAGGGCTTCCACCTGCCCTGCACTGTCCGCCGGCATGCGCGACAGCGCCGCCTCGAATTCGTTCACCTTGTCCGGCGCGCCGTCACGGCCGAGCCACTGCCAGATCGGCTGCAGCGAAGAGCGGCGAATCTGGCCGACCCGGATCGGAGTGCCTGCCTCGACCAGGAACGGTTCCAACGCCTGGAACAACAGCCGCGACAGATCGTCCGTACGCGGCGGCGGAGCCTCGTCGGCCTCGGTCTTGCGAACGATCTTGCGCAGCTGCTCGAGCACGAGGGTTGCCACAGCCGTGTCCTGCCCGCGCTCGAGCGCGCGCTCGAACTCCCGCATCAGCAGCGCCTGCGACTGCGGCGGGAGCTGCGCGAGATATTCCCTCAGCCGCTCGATCGATGTCTGGCTCATACGCCCGGGTAATGCACGGTAAAATGGCGGACAATGGGTCCGGGGCGATCATAGGAGGTCGCCACTTAAGAAGCCGTTTAGGAACTGGGTCCGAATCCGCCCGGCGTCCTCTGGAGAGGGACCGACGAGGACGAAAAGCCACGTCGAAACAAATGCCTACAGTCCCGGAAGGACCAATTCGGCCCGCAGGCCGCCGGTCGGCGCAGCACCAAGCGAAAGGCTGCCGCCATAGAGCGCGGCGAGATCGGTCACGATCGACAGGCCCAGTCCGGATCCGGGCTTGGACTCATCGAGCCGCTGGCCGCGCCGGGCGACCTGGGCGCGCTCCGCTTTCGACAGGCCGCGACCATCGTCATCGACGATGATCCGCAAACGTGGTCCGGCGCCCGCCTGGTGCGGCGGCTCCACCAGAACCTCGATGAAGACGCGCGAGGCCGCCCATTTGCAGGCATTGTCGACGAGGTTGCCGACCATCTCCTCCAGATCCTGCCGCTCGCCACGAAACTTTGCGGATGGATCGGCCTTGGCTTCGACCACGATGCCGCGGTCGCGATAGATCTTCTCCATGGTCCGCCGCAGCGCCTCGATGGCAGGCGCCACCTCCGTCACGGTCGCGACCACCGAGACCCGCGCCGCAATCCGCGCGCGCTCCAGATGATGGGCAACCTGATCGCGCATCACGTCCGCCTGCTCCATCACCTTCTCCGCGAACGGATCGGCCGCATGCGCGCTGGCCTCGTTGACGATGACCGAAAGCGGCGTCTTGATCGCGTGGGCGAGATTGCCGACATGGGTGCGCGCGCGCTCGACGATCTCACGATTGGCGTCGATCAGCGCGTTGGTCTCACGCGCCAGCGGCGCGATCTCGACCGGGAATTCGCCCTCGAGCCGTTCCGCCCGCCCGGAGCGGATGTCGGCGATGGATTCCGAGATGCGCTTGAGCGGCGCAAGGCCGAAGCGGACCTGGAACACGGTCGTCAGCAGCAGCACGATGCCGAGCGCGGTGAAGGTGCCGCCGAGATAGTAGTCGAAGCTGCGCGTCTCATCGAATATCTCGGTGTCGTCCCCGGCGACGCTGACGAGAAATTTGCCGTCGGCGCCGAGATCGACCGGCCGTTCCACCATGCGCAGATTCTGCCCTTCCGGCCCGTCGACATAAGCGAGGCGGATGCCGGCGGCGGTGAGCTCGGCGCCCTGCTCCTCCAGCTTCGGCAGCTTCTTGTCCCAGAGCGAGCGCGAGGAGCGCACCTCCGGCTTCTCGGTGTCGGTCCGCGTGATCTGCCAGTACCAGCCGGACAGCGGCAGCTCGAACAGGGGCTCGCCAAGCGACTGGAACTGGCGGTCAGGCGGCTCGTCGGGGGTCGCAACCTCGGCGATGAGCGTGCGCAGATAGAGATTGAGCCGGCGGTCGAAGGCGCGCTCGGTGGCGTTCTTGTAGACCGACGACAGCACCACACCGGTGATGGCCAGGATCACCACGAGCCAGGCGGTCGCCGACAAGAACAGTCGGTTCGCAAGCGAGCTAGCGGCCATCGAAACGGTCCCGGCAGGGGCTGGAAGTCAGGTCGTCGGACGTCATGACCGGACCAAGGGCCCTGTTCGGCCTCCCGTCAAGCCCGAGAACGCCTCAAGCGCCCGGCGCAGGCGGCGGGGTCAGGAGATAGCCGAGGCCGCGGACGGTCTGGATGATATCGACGTCGAGCTTCTTGCGGATGCGGCCGACAAAGACCTCGATGGTGTTGGAGTCGCGGTCGAAATCCTGGTCGTAGAGATGCTCGACCAGCTCGGTGCGCGAGACCACCCGCCCGGAATGGTGCATCAGGTAGGCCAGAAGCCGATATTCGTGCGAGGTCATCTTGACGGGATTGCCCGACACGCTGACCCGGCCGGTCCTGGTGTCGAGCGTGACGGGACCGCAGCTCAGCTCGCTCTGGGCATGGCCGGTGGAGCGGCGCAGCAGCGCGCGGATCCGCGCCAGCACCTCCTCCAGGTGGAACGGCTTTGCGACATAGTCGTCGGCCCCGGCATCGAAGCCCTGCACCTTGTCGCTCCAGCGGTCGCGCGCGGTGAGGATCAGGACCGGCATGGAGCGGCCGTTGCGGCGCCAGGCCTCCAGCACCGAGATGCCGTCCTTCTTCGGCAGGCCGATGTCGAGCACCACGGCGTCATACGGCTCGTTGTCGCCGAGATAGTGCCCCTCCTCCCCGTCGAAGGCGCGATCGACGACATAGCCGGCGTCGGTCAGCGCCTTGGTGAGCTGGCGATTGAGATCGGGGTCGTCCTCAACAACGAGCAGGCGCACGCTTCTCTCCAGAAATAGACCGCATGAACACCGCTCCAGATGAGCAATTCCGGCGTGAACTGAATATGAACGCCGGGAACCGGACGCGTTACTTTTTGGTCATATACGATTTCTCATGCACTGGTGCGAGTGCGCCCGCCGCGCAGCCGGACGAGCCGGCGGCATGGCGGGCGCAATGGGGCCGCGTTGCGGCGAGTTGGCCGGCTCGGGCCGTCAGGTCCGGAAGAACACGAACCAGACGACGGCGAGGATCAGGATTGCAAGCCCGGTCGAGATGGCGAGCAGCGCCGCCACCGAGGGCCCGGGCTCGCCCTGGCGCGCCTCGGTCGGAGTTTCCACGATCCGGTTCTGCTCTCGCGTGGTTGCCATGGTGACCTCAATCTGCGGCTGTCGCGTCGGATTGCCGCGACCTCCTCGCGGCGTCGAATTGCTGGGGGCAACGCGTGATCTCGGACGATGTTCCGGACCAAGGCCCCGCCCCGCTACATGGCGCAGGCGACGATTAACGCCGTTGCAAGATTCCGCGCCGGCAGTTGCTATGATTCGCACCTGGGCGATGTTATCCTCAGGGCTTGTCCTCTGTTGCGTCTGGAGTAGCCCATGGCCCCCCGCGCCAATTGGAAGGGTTTTCTGCGTCTGTCCCTCGTGACCTGCCCGGTCGCGCTCTATCCGGCCACTTCGGATACGGAGAAGGTCTCGTTCAACCAGATCAATCGCAAGACCGGCCACCGCATCAAGTACCTCAAGGTCGACGCCGAGACCGGCGACGAGGTGACCTCCGAGGACATCGTCAAGGGCTACAAGGTCGACACCGACACCTATATCGAGGTCACCAAGGACGAGCTGGATGAGATCGCGCTCGACTCCACCCACACGATCGAGATCGACGAGTTCGTGCCCAAGGCCGACATCGACAACCGTTATCTGATCCGCCCCTACTATCTCGTGCCCGATGGCAAGGTCGGCCACGACGCCTATGCCGTGATCCGCGAGACCATCCGCAGCATGGACAAAGTCGCGATCGGCCGAGTGGTGCTGACCAACCGCGAGCACATCATCGCGCTGGAGCCGCTCGAGAGCGGCCTGATGGGCACGCTGCTGCGCTACCCCTACGAGGTGCGCAGCGAGCAGGAATATTTCGACGACATCCAGGACGTGAAGCTGACCAAGGACATGCTCGACCTTGCAAAGCACATCGTCGAGAAGAAATCCGGCGCGTTCGAGCCCGAGCTGTTCGAGGATCATTACGAGACCGCCCTGATCGATCTCATCAACAAGAAGCGCAGCGGCATGCCGATCACCGCCAAGGCGGCGCCGAAGACCGGCGGCAACGTCATCAACCTGATGGATGCGCTGAAGAAGAGCCTCGCCAGCGAGAAGGAAGCGGCACCTGCGGCGAAGGTCGCCAGGGAGACCGCCAAGGCCAAGAAGCCGAAGAAGCGCGTCGAGGGCCAGCGCGAGATGCTGCTGCCGATATCGGGCAAGGGCGGCAAGGACGCCGCGGCAAAGACCGCGCCCAAGGAGGCCACGAAGAAGGCCGACAAGCCGGTGCGGGCACCAGCGCGGGCGAAGAAGGCCGGCTAGCAGCATCACACCCCGCGATCGCGCCGTGATGTCTCTCCTTGCCGATCGGCCGGCCTGACATGCCCTGGTCGACGGCGTTCGACGACCCCGTTCAGTTGAGCAACAAGCGCAAGCTGCTCACGCTTCAAGATGCTGCGGACTACATCATGCAGCTGCCCGACGACACCCAGCACGAGGCGCACTGGCAGACCGCCATCGAGACTTTGATCAATGCGGCCGAGACCGGCGGCGGCTGGGTGATGTTCGCCCGCATCGCCATATTGCGGGCGCTGAATGCGGACGGCCGGCGCGGATGACCGCGATGGGGATGTCCTTGCCGAGCCCATTGACGAACAGGCTCAACAATCGGTTAAGCGGCCGCACAATCGCGCCTGGCGGGCACTGTGCCCCGGCTGCCCGCCCCGGGGGGCTGCGGATTTGCCTCCATTTGGACGAACCGACGGAACCTTAATTTAATGAATGCCGTCGTATGAGCGAAGGCGCGATCGCCCGGGCTTAATTCTTTTGGCGCGCACGAAGACTTATTCGATCGATTTGCAAGTCCGATAACGACGCCATCCATCGGATCGGATGAACGGGAGTTGGCAATGCATCTGCTTAGGTCCTTCCTTGCCGATGAGAATGGCGCAACCGCAATCGAGTATGGCCTGATCGCCGCCGGGATCGCCCTGGCAATCGTGACCATCGTGAACAACACGGGCAGCGCGCTGCTCAACAACAAGTTCAACTCGATCAGCTCGGCGATGAAGTAGCGGGTGGCCCTGGCCTGCGTAAGGACGCGCCGCGCCCGCCCGCCGGGCCCAGAAGTTGCGCATTCCACCGATGCGTGGCCCCGGCTCTGCAGCGCACCGCTGACCGGACGATGCTTCGCATCGCCGGGGGAGCGCTTCGCTGCGTCCGGGGCACGAGAGCGCTGTTCAGAGATAGGCATGGCTGCTCATCCTCGCGGCTTGTTTCGCCCGAGCTTTGCTATCCTCATCCGCCCTTATCGAAAGGGCGCAGGGAAGGCCGGGCGCCGGCTGGCACCCGAAGTCCCGCGTGTGCTAACGAAGCGCGCACGGGATGGACGACAGGTGTGCCGCAACGCCCGGCCTTCCCTGCGCGGATGGTTTTAACGGTGTCCTTCGCGCTCTCCTCGGGGAGCGATGCACTATTGCCCCCGTCGCCTTGCGGATGGCTGATGCGCGGACCCGGTTGGGTCGCCACATCACCGCAAGCCTTGACGCACAGACCCCGGGCGTCAGGACCACACGACTTCTCCGTCCGCGCACATCCTCATCCGCATTCCCGACGGCTGGCGTGCGCTCGCCATCGAGACCAAACAAGGACGCTGTCAGCGCCGTGTCGTACCGCGCCCGCTGCTGCTCACGGGATCACCGCCCTGCAGCCAGTCTTGCGCGCCGACGCCGTCGCGGCCACCGCATCCCAACCCGCGTCTCGTGACGGTCGCGAAACGCCCCTTGTGGCGGGCCGGGATGTTTCGGGTTGTACGGTAAAAACCGAACTTCTGTAAATTCGAAATGTTTTTGCGGAGGCCTATCGACCCAGCACTGGCGTGTTTTGCCCGTCGGGCAACACAACGGATCGTAGCCCGGACGGAGCCAGCTCCCCAGTTCCGTCAACTTTGACGGCCATTTGAGCACTGATATTCTTCCACACACCGCGCGGCTCGAACGGCCATGCGATCGATGATGAACAGAGCTGTTTGAGGATGCGGATGAGACGCACGACGTTCCTGGCTCTCAGCCTGGTGTTTTTCGCCCCCTGGGCGCAGGATAGCGCGAAGGGACAGGCGCCGATGGCATCGCAACCACCTTCGAGCGCCAAGAATTCGCGGCCGAAGCGCGACCCGGCCTTGACGACGCCCGGCACAGATAGACCTGTGATCGGCGTCCTACCGCTCTCGTCGAGTCCCGCCGCCGATTACGACGGCTTCAGCGTCGGCAGCGAAGGCCCCGACGCCTCGAGTCTGGTCCCGCCGCCCGCGAACTCACGTGCAGCGAAGAACAATTCCGCAGGCCAGGAAGCGCTCGATCACGAAGATGAGGCGCTGAGGCGAAAGCTGATGATCTGCAGGAACTGCAAATAGGAGATTGGTCAGCCCGAGTGAGACAGCAAACGCTGTCAATTCGGACAGGGCTGCCCGGCCGCTCCCCACATCGCCATGTCCTTGACGTGATCCTCGAAGGTGCCCGGCGGCGTGGAGCGGCCTGCTCCGGGCGCCCAGCCCCGCGGGATGAAGCCGTTCAAGGATGCATCGTGCCGCAAATGCTCGACGAGGCCAGCGGCGTCGCGGCCGCCGTTGCGCTTGGGATCCTTCAGCTGCGCGCAGATCTCGGCGCCGCTCTTGCCGAACCAGATGAAAGCCACCGGCGCGAGTTGCCAGTCGATGCCGGCGCGCGGCGGCGACGGTGCCGGCTCGTTTGCCTGGGCCGAGGTCATGTGGCAGGTCGAGCAAGGGATCGCTTCCGCGCCGATGCGGCTCTCGCCGCCGTGGATGTTCATGCCATGCGGACGGGGCTTGGTTTCGCCGGCCGGCGTCCAGATCGGTATGGCCTTGGCATCGACGTGGCAGTTGGCACACCGTGGATGTGTCACCACGGCCTCAATCCGCTTCCACGCCTCCAGTCCCTTGGCGCGGCTGACACTGCCGGGCGGCAGCACGTCCTTCAAGGCATCCTTGGCGGCCTCGTCCTTGGCCGCGACGATCCCCGTGAGAGCGGCCATTGCCGAGCCTGCGAGGACGAGCGCAATCAGAGATCTCTTCACGGCCTGCCTCACACGAAATCGATGAACTTGTTGAAGGGCATTTCGCGGATACGTTTTCCGGTCGCCGCGAAGATCGCATTGGCGAGTGCAGGCGCGGCCGGCGGAACCGGCGGCTCGCCGACACCCCTCACCTTCGGATCGTTCTCCAGCCCGCGAACCTCGATGACCGGGCATTGGTAGATCCTCATGGCTTCGTGGTGATTGTAATTGGTCTGCTGCACCGCGCCGTTTGCGTAAGTGAGCTCGCAATTGATGGCGTGGCCGAGTCCCCAGACGACGCCGCCCTGGACCTGGTTCTCGAAGTTCACGGGATCGACGACCTTGCCGACATCGACCGCGACCCAGACCTTGTCGATCCTGATACCGCGGTCCGTCGCCGTCACCTCGACGACTTCGGCGGTCGGCGTCCCGAACGACTCCACGAAGGCGACGCCGCGGCCCCGGCCGTTGCCGAGCGGCCCCTTCCAGTCCGACATCTCAGCGACGGTCTCCAGCACCTTGCGATAATGCGGCACGGTGCACATTGCGATGCGCGCCTTCATCGGATCGAGGCCGGCCGCATGGATCAATTCGTCGATGAAGCTCTCGGTGAAGAAACCGGATGTCGAAGCGCCGACCGAACGCCACGTGGTGCTCGGCGACAAGCCTTGCGCCTCGTAGCTCGTGGCCCGGAAATTGGGGATGTCGTAATAGACGTTCCACAGCCCTGCAGCCAATTGCCCGTCGGGATCCTTCGAGGGCGTGCCCGAACGCTCGAGCAGCCCCTTGAGCGGCGTCGTCGAGGCAAGTTGCAGATCGGCGGCGACGATCTTGCCCTTGTCGATGCTGCCGCGGTGCCGGGCGATCGCAATCTGCCGCGGGATGTCCTGGAGGAAATCCTCCTCCCGCGAGAACACCAGCTTGATCGGCGTGCCCTTCATCTGATTGGCGATCTCGGCGAGAACGCGGACGTTCTCATACTCGAGGCGATGGCCAAAACTTCCGCCGGTCCACTGATTGTGGAAAGTGACCTGTTCCGGCTTGAGGCCGATCGCCGTCGCCGCGACATATTGCACGAAGCGGGGGCTCTGATGGCCAACCCAGATCTCCATGCCCTTGTCGGTGACGAGGCCGATTCCGTTCAGCGGCTCGAGCGGCTGATGCGCCACATATGGCGCGCGATATTCGGCTTCGACGAGCTTGCCCGTCTTCAGCCCGCCTTCGATGTCGCCGATCTTCTTCCACTCCTTGCCCAGGAACTCAGGCTTGAACGAGGATTCCAGCACCTTCCAGTGATCGGCCTGCTCGGCGGGATACACCGAAGGCGCCCACTCGCAAGTGATGACGTCGACCGCCTTCATCGCGTACCAGCTGTTGGCCGCGATCACCGCGACGCCATTTTTGATCTCAAGGACCTTCTTGACCCCCGGCATCGCGCGCGCCTTGCTTGCGTCATATGATTTCAGCGGCTGCCCCTTGGCGGGGTTCAGCTTGACGGACGCATACAGCATGCCGTCCATTTTCAGGTCGATGCCGAACTTCAACTCGCCCATCACTTTCGATCGGACGTCGAGCCGCATCATCGGCTTGCCCAGCATGCGCCATTTGGACGGGTCGCGCGGCTGCGCATCGAGCACCGGCGGAATTTTCGACGCTTCCGCCGCGAGCTCGACGTAGGCGATGTTGGTACCGTTGGGGAGGATCACATGGCCTGATTGCGTGCGAAGGTCGGCTACTGCGACGCCCGAACGCTTGGCCGCAGCGGCCTTGAGCGTCTCGCGCGCGACCGCACCGGCCACCCGCAGCTTTTGGTACGTGTCCGGAATCGTGCTCGATCCACCCGTCATTTGCAGGCCGGACTTTCGCAACCATTCGAGCGTGGCCGCGCGCGCTTCCTCTGCGGCCGGGCTTTGGTCCGCGGCCACGAACGGCGCGAACTCGTCGGCGAAGCCCGTGTTGAAATAGGCCGGGCTGGGATCAGCGAACCGGACTTCGAACTGGCCGGGATCGAGGTCCATCTCTTCGGCGATCATGATCGGCTGCACCGAGCCGACGCCCTGGCCGATGTCGGCGTGTTGCGCGATCAGCGTGATCTTGTCCGGGCTGATCTCGACCCAGGGATTGAAGGTCACCGAATTCGGGCCGAGGCGAGCGGTCAGCGGATTGCCATCGGCGCTCGGCGCGGCCGCTTCGGCGTGACTATAGGCACCGAAAGCGATGCCACCGGCGACGGCAGCAGAGCCGAAGACGAAGGCGCGACGGGAAAGAGTCTGCATGTGGCCCATCTCACTTCTCCGCCATCTTGTTCGCAGCAGCCGCATGGATCGCCGCACGGATGCGCGGATAGGTGCCGCAGCGGCAGAGATTGCCGGACATCACCTGATTGATCTGCTCGTCCGTCGGTTTGGGGATCGATGCGAGAAGCGAGATGGCCTGCATGATCTGGCCGGTCTGGCAGTAGCCGCATTGCGGCACCTGATGCGCGATCCAGGCCTGTAAGACCGGATGCTGGTCCTTGTTGTGCAGTCCTTCGAGCGTGACGACCGATTTGCCCGCAACCTCGCCGATATGAGATTGGCAGGACCGAACCGCCTTGCCGTCGATGTGAACGGTGCAGGCGCCACATTGCGCGACACCGCAGCCGTATTTGGCACTGGTGATGCCGAGCTCGTCACGCAGCACCCACAACAGAGGCATCTCGGGAACGACGTCGACCTGGCGCTTGATCCCGTTCACCGTGAGCTCGATCATGTCAGTAGATCCTCTAGCGTTTGTGGTCGCCGCAACAGCACTGCCCGATGCACGCTGAACAGTATTTCCGAATCCTGCGGGATCATGCGCAATCCCTGCGGAATGCCGTATCATCGCGATCGGATTTCATCTCGGCCTGGCCGCAGCACAATTCGCGATACTGCCCCGGCGTAAGATTTGCGGCCTTTCGGAACACGCGCGTGAAATTGGCCTGCGAGCCGAAACCGAACTCCAGGGCAACTTCGACCAGGGACAAGTGGTGACGCGCGAGCTCGTGTCGCGCGGCCTGGACGCGGCGATCGGTGACGTAACGGTGCGGTGACAGTCCGGTCGCTTCGCGAAACAGCCGGGAAAAATGATAGGGGCTGAGGCAGGCCTGAGCCGCCAGATCCTCGAGCCTGATATCACGACGAAGAGAAGCCTCGATATAGTCCAGCACGCGCTGGAGGCGCCGCGGGTCGAGCGCCGGCGACTTGTCGGGCGCGCGCCAACGGTCGATCGTGTAGTTGCCCAGAAGATGCGCCGCGAGCGCGACCTGGATCCCCTCCACGAACAGCGCGTCGGTCGGCTGGCGCGGGCGATGGAGCAAATCGCGAAGCGGCGAGCAGATGTGGAAGAGCACCTGGTCCGCCAGACCGTGGGCGTAGGCGATCTCGATCTTTGCCGGATCGATGTCGAAATCCGCAAGTGCGCTGTGGTCCAGCAGCGCCGGCGGCAGATAGAGATGAAGACATTCCATCCGGTCCGAAAGCTCGAGATGGCTCTCCTGCGTCCCCACGGGCACGAGATAACTCATGCCCGGACGTGCGAGGCTCTTCTGGACTTCGCCGTTGCCGACCCGGCACACCATGCCGCCGCCTGACAGCACCATGACGATTTCGGTGCAGATGGGAACGGGCGTTGCCTGGCGCCCCGCCTCGAACCTGCGATGCTCGATGCTCAGCCCCGGCCAGTCGCTGGCCGCCGCGAGCTTCTCGCTGTTCTTGTATTTCTGATCTCCATGCGTCACGAGCGCCATCACGACCTCCGCTTCGTTGCGGCGAATCCCGGCCCCGTATCGCGCGCGAGCGATCATTCCATCCGGTGGTGAGTTGCAGCCTCGTTCACTGCCACGCCGATTGCGAATTACTCACAAGCCGCGTTAGCGAAGTCCAGAGGCGGCGCGGTTAAAAGAGGTAAAAGCCAGGCAAAGCAAAGGCTTGGAGCCAGGCGCATTCGGCTTCGAAAGCTGATCACGTCGCACTTGAGCAAGATGCGTCCATCATCGCGCAGGAATCGGAAATACCGCAGTGCTCACGAACGCTAGTGAAGGGCGCATCAACGGCAATGTCGCCGTATCGAGGATCGGGGCCTGGTATGAAGCCGCTCATCTCCGCGCTTGCTGCATTGTCGATCGCAACGGCCGTCCCCGCGGTCGCGGCCGAGAGGACCGTTTCGATTGTTCTTGTCCACGGCGCCTTCGTCGATGGCTCAGGCTGGAAGGACACCTACAACATCCTCGCGGACGCGGGCTATGAAGTGCTCGTCATCCAGCAGCCGACGATCACGCTTCGCGACGATGTCGCGGAGACCGAGCGCGTGATCGCCAAGGCGCGGCATCCGGTCATTCTCGTCGGGCATTCCTACGGTGGAATGATCATCACCGAAGCCGGCGACAATCCGAAGGTTCGCAGCCTCGTCTATCTCGCGGCATTTGCTCCCGACGCCGGAGAGTCTGTCAGCACGCTGGCGGAAGCCCCAGTGCCGGCCGGCGAGCACAAGGCTCCGCTGGTCACTGAGGGCAATTATCTCCTCGTTGACCGCGAAAAATTCCCCACCTCTTTCGCGGCCGATGTCGACGCGGCCACGACCCGCTTCATGGGCGCTGCGCAACTGCCCTGGGGACTGCAGGCGGTGCAGACCAAGGTCGATCGCGTGGCCTGGAAGGCGAAGCCGACCTACTACATGGTGACCAGCGAGGATCGCATGATCCCGCCGACGGCACAGCGCACCATGGCCAAACGCTCGGGGGCGAAGGTGGCGGAGCTGAAAAGCAGCCACGCGGTGATGCTATCGCATCCGCGCGAGGTCGCTGCGTTCATCAGAAGCGCAGACATATCCGCAGCCGACTAGATCCGCCGTGCCGCGCACGGATGGTTCTGGCCGTCACACAAGGACTCGCAACATGGCCCTCAAGGATATACTGCCCGGAACGCTGGGCTTCGGTGCGGCGCCGCTTGGCAACATGTTCCGCGACATCCCGGAGCAGGAAGCCCTCGCGACGGTAACTGCGGCCTGGGACGACGGCATCCGTTATTTCGACACGGCTCCCTTCTATGGCGCGGGTCTTGCCGAGATCCGCATGGGCGCAGCGCTCGCCGGCCGGAAGCGGAGCGACTATGTCGTCAGCACCAAGGTCGGGCGCGTGATCCTGGACGAGGTCGAGGATGTCGGTGCCCGCGATCTCGGCGAGAAAGGTGGCGTCTTCAAATACGGCCGCCCGAACAGGATCGTGAACGACTATTCCCGGGACGGAACGTTGCGCTCGATCGAGGACAGCCTGAAGCGGCTCGCTACCTCCCACATCGACGTCGCTTTCGTGCACGACGTTGCGCAGGATTTCTACGGCGACGAGTGGCTGGCCGTGTTCGAAAGCGCGCGCAAGGGCGCGTTCAAGACGCTCGACCGGCTGCGCGACGAGGGCGTGATCAAGGCGTGGGGACTCGGCGTCAACCGGGTGGAGCCGATCGAGCTGCTGCTCGCGCTCGAAGAGCCGCGCCCCGACGGCTTCCTGCTCGCGGGCCGCTACACGCTGCTCGACCATGCAAGGGCGCTGCAGCGGGTGATGCCGATGGTTGCGGAGCATGAGCTCGCGATCGTCGTCGGCGGCCCCTACAGTTCGGGCGCGCTCGTCGGCGGTCCGAACTTCGAATATGCGCCGGCGCCTCCGGAAATCGTCAACAAGGTGGCGCGGATCAAAGCGATCGCAGACCGCTATGGCATCAGCATGAAAGCAGCTGGCCTGCAGTTCGCGCTCGCCAATCCGGTGGTAGCGGCCGTCATTCCCGGTGCGAGCCGCCCGGGCCGCATTGCCGAGGATCGCGCTGCGCTCGAGGAAGCCATCCCCGCGGATTTCTGGCGCGAGCTCCGCTCCGAGGGGCTCGTCAGCCCCGCAGCTCCGCTTCCCGCTGCCGATTGAGACCCGAGGGCGCAGCAGGTTCACCGCGGCCAAGCACTGCTCCGGCCGGCAGGACAACGCAGACCAATCCACCGAACGACCAAGGAGAGTGACATGACAGACGAAGCCGACAACGCCACCGATATGGGCCGCCGCGCCCTGCTCCAGACAGCCGGCGCAGCCGTCGTCACCGGCCTCGCCGGCGCGGCGACCGAAGCACGGGCCGCGGCACAGGATGCCGACGGCGTGTCGTCAGCGGAGCGCGACGAGGCGCCGCTCGGCGCGCGGCTCCAGGGCGTCCAACATTTCGGGCTGACAGTCCAGAACATGGAGCGTGCCTATCAGTTCTACACGGAGGTGCTTGGCGGCACCGAGGCGTTCCGGCACGGCGACTTCCAGGGCGACGGGGTGCAGAACACGCTGCTGGCCGACCAGGAGATCGAGGCGAACGCACGCGGGGTCAATCCGCGAACCATTGGCGTGCCCGACTTGCGAAGCGGAGCGCAGCGGCTCGATGTCCGCTTCATCCAGTTCGACAACATGGTGCTGGAACTGCTGCAATATCGCGAGGCTGATCAGCCCATGGGCAGCGCGAAGAGTTTCGCCGAGCCGGTGGAGCACATGAGCCCTGCCTTTCCGCGCATGATGCACATCTGCTTCTATGTTCGCGACGATGTCGACTTCAACAAGTTCATTGCCGATCTCGAAGCGGATTCGGCGCGCCGCGGCATGATGCAGGTGAGAGCGAACCGCACCATCCGCGTCATGACGGAAGCGGATCGCAAGGCCGCGCCCCGCAGCACCAACACGAACCGGGTGACCACTGAACCCTCGAACGGTTGGGAGCTGATCTATTGCAAGGGACCCGAGGGCGAGCAGCTCGAGTTCGTCAAGGCGCTCGGTCCCGTGAAGAAGCGCTTCAGCGAGGCCCTGGCAAAACGGCAACAGAAAATCGTGCGCTAGACCCTCGATCGGCGGGCGGCTGTCAGTGCCTTGACTGGTCGCCCGGCGCATACGATCACATGTGAAGGACTTCACCATGCAAACTCTCGTCCGCAACTCGCTTGCCGCCCTGCTGTTCGCCGCCTCGACGGCGCCGGCGACGCTTCCGGCCATGGCTCAGGAAGCGCCGCGCGTGCACTATCAGGAGATCCCGGAAGGTGCATATTCCGTGGTGGCGCAGGTGCGCGCCAAGCCTGGAAAAGAAGACATGCTGCGCGCCGCCACTTTGCCGCTGATTGACCTGGTCCGCGGCGATCCCAAGAACCTGGTCTATTTCCTTCAGGAAGACCGCGCCAAGCCCGGCCATTTCATCTTCTACGAAGTGTTCGCCAGCCAGGCCGATTTCGACGCGCACAACGCGATGCCTTATGTAAAGGATTGGTTCGCCAAGCTTCCGGAACTTGCCGACGGCGGCGTCGAAGTCATGCGCATGGCCGTTCTTGGCAAGCCCAAAAAATAGCCGAAACCGTCCCGCGCGAGCGTTTTGTCGCAGCCATCCTGCGGCAGACGCCCGCGGCAATCGTGCGAATTCGGAAGGGCTCTCTTCAATAAGTTTGCAGTGCATGATAATTCCAGGCGATCTGTTCGATCGATTGGCAATGATCAATGCGGGCTGCCACGGAGACACGACAACGGGGCGCACGCCGGCAGGAGCTCACTTACTGCTTCGGCCCATTTCGACTGATTCCCCGCCGTCAACTGCTCCTTCTCGATGGGCGCCCCGTCAAACTGGGCGGACGCGCATTCGAGCTGTTGCAGGTGCTGGTGCAGCGTTGCGGCGAGCTCGTCAGCAAGAATGAGCTGATGGCGGCCGCCTGGCCGGGCACCTTCCTTCACGACAGCAATCTCAAGGTCAACATGTGGAGCTTGCGGCGCTCGCTGGGGGATACCCAGATCGAGCCCGTCTACATCGCGACCGTGGCGCGCCGCGGGTACAAGTTCATCGCCGAGGTGCAAATCAGCATCGGCGAGATCGAGGATGATCTGGTGCTCGCCGAACCGCTCCCCTTGTCCAATCCGCCATTGCTGCGCGGCATCATTGGTCGCGAAGCGGAAATCGGCGAAATCGCCGGTCTGTTGGCCGACAACAGGCACGTGACCCTGGCTGGCGCAGGAGGAATCGGCAAGACGACAGTTGCCGTGGCCGTAGCCCAGGCATTTGCGCCGGCGTGCCGCGACGGCTTCTGCCTCGTCGATCTTGCGACGATCTCCGATCCGACGCTGTTCGGCGCGGCGCTGGTGACGGCACTTGGAATCAGGGGCAATACCGACAACGCTCTGGCTGCGGCCCTCGACTATCTGAGACCGCGGCAGATGTTGCTTGTCTTGGACAATTGCGAGCATGTGCTACCCGCCGCGACGATCTTCGCCGGCAGGTTCATGGCGGACACATCGCCATCCAGGCTGCTTGCGACGAGCCGCGAACCGCTCGGCACCGCCACCGAGCATGTCGTCCGGCTTGGCTCGCTGGTCTCACCGAAACCCGACCACGCCCTGACGATCGATCAGGCCGTCAGGTTTCCGGCGGTGCAGTTGTTCGTCGGCCGCGCCGCCGAATGGTCCGACTACCAGTTCGTCGACGATGATTGCGAGGCCGTCGCCGCGATCTGCCACGCACTCGACGGCCTTCCGCTGGCGATCGAATTGGCGGCAGCCCAGATCGGCAGGTTCAATCCTCGCGAATTGGTGGAGCTGCTCGACCAGGCTCTGGGATTTCGCGCCCCCGCCGCCGACGGCGCCCCGCCCCGCCACGAAACCCTCATGGCGACGATCGACTGGAGCTTCAAGCTGCTGTCGCAGAGGGAGGCCAGACTGTTCGGCCTGCTGTCGGTGTTCAGTGACGCGTTCGATGTTGAGGACGCGGTCTTCGTCGCCGAGGCGGGAGGACTCACGCCGGTCGACGTCGTCACCGGCCTCGGCAGGCTCGTTGCCAAATCGCTTTTGAGCGCGCAGGCTCGGGGCGCCACCCTGCGCTATCGATTGCTCGACAGCACGCGGCGCTATGCCGCCGAACGGCGCCTGGCCGATCCTGCCTGCGGCCAGGTGCTGCGCCGCCATGCGGAGCGCGTGCTTGCGGTGTTCGAACAGTCCGAGGAGGAGTGGAACTGGCGCGAGCCGGCCGATTGGACACAGCGCTACCTTGGTCGCATAGCCGACTTGCGCGCGGCTCTTTCATGGGCATTGGGCGAGGAGGGCGATCCTGTCCTCGGAATCAGGCTCACGGTTGCGGCGATCACCTTGTGGTCGGAAACCTCCATCCTGTCGGAAGCGCAAGCGCGGTTGCAGGACACGCTCGCCTTGGCCAAGACCGTCGCGTGCGACGATCTGTCGAAGGCAAAGCTGGCCTGTGCTCTTGGATGGAGCCTGTTCTACGCCCGCAAGATGTCGAATGAGAATGAGGTTGCCTGGCTGGATGCGATCGCCTTTGCAAGACGGGCCGGCAACATCGAGTATCAGCAGCGCGCGCTGGTGGGCTTTGCCTTTTACCTGTTGCAGATCGGCGAGGTCCCGCGCGCCACAGCCTATCTTGAGGAGGCCACGGAGCTGGCCGACCGTGACCGCGATTTGACCGCAACGTCCGAAGCCGACCGCGCGCTGGCCTGGGCCCGCGCCTTTGCCGGCGAATTGAGCAAGAGCCGCCCGGTTCTCGACCGTCTCGCCGCAACCTATTCGCTGGCCGAGGGCCGTTCGCGCAAGGATGCGAACGAAGTCTACCGGTTCATCACCGTCCGCTTCAACCTGCCATTCGTGGCGTGGATGCAGGGGCAGGCCGACTACGCGGCGAGGCTGGCTCGCGACGCCGTCGACGCCGCGGATCGCAGCGGCCATTGGGTGTCGCAGTCGAATGCACTGGGGCTCGCCGCACTTCCTGTGGCGCTCGAAACTGGCAATCTGGACGCGCTCGCTGGCTTCACGATGCGACTGCGTCGCAACCTGGAACGCGAGCGCATCTCGCGCTGGGTTCCGGTCGAGCGCTATTTCTCCGCCTGCCTTCGCGACTTGCGCGGCGATCCGCGCGCGGTGGAGGATATTCGCGCCGCGATCGAGGAATTGATCGAATGTCGCTTCCTGATGCGGATCGGCAGCTATCTCGCGGTCCTCGCCCGCGCCTATCTACGGCAAGGGCGGATCGCCGAGGCGCACGAGGCCATCACGCGGGCGATCGGCCATCAGGAGCGCCAGGGCGAGCGCTGGTGCCGGTCGGAACTTCAGCGCGTCGACGCCGCGATCCTCCTCCACGCCGGCGAGCCGCTGCGCGCCGAAAAGCGGCTACAACAAGCGCTCGCCGAAGCGCGCGCCATAGGCGCGATGACATTCCAGTTGCGGATCGCCACCGATCTCGCGGCGCACTGGATCGCGACCGGCCGCAGGGCCAAGGCTGTCCGGCTGCTCTCCCCGATCTATAGCGAGTTCACCGAGGGCTTCGAAACGCCGGATCTCCTTGCGGCCAAGCGCCTGCTGCAGCGGGTTCGGCCGACCGCGAGCGACTGCGGCGACTATCACCGGTTGGAGCCGGTGCACGCTCGCGATGCATAGCTGGCCTACCGCCGCGCACGCCGCGCGCGCTTTACGCTTCCCGAAATTCCTGATCCTCTCGCCAACAAGCCGGATCAACCGGCCCCGCCTGAGGAGAGAGACGCCATGAAGCTCGGCACCGCCATCGCGGAAATCATGAGGCGCGAGGGGATCGAGATCCTCTGCGGCTATCCGGTCAACCATCTGATCGAGCACGCGGCCAAGGCCGAGATCCGCCCCGTGATGGTGCGGCAGGAGCGCGTCGGCATCCACATGGCGGATGCGATCTCGCGGGTGACGTCGGGGCGCAGCATCGGCGCGTTCTGCATGCAGCATGGGCCGGGCGCCGAGAACGCGATGGGCGGGGTCGCGCAGTGCTTCGGCGAATCTGTCCCCGTGCTGGTGCTGCCGATGGGCTATCAGCGCAGGCTGGCGCATATCGAGCCGAACTTCAATTCCAGCGAGGCGATGAGGCCGTTCGCGAAGTCGTCCGAGCCGATCGTCCTCGCGACTGAGGTCGCCAACATCTTCCGCCGCGCCTTCACCAAGCTGAAGAACGGGCGCGGCGGGCCGGTGATCGTCGAAATCCCCTCGGACATGTGGAACGAGGAGGTGCCGGAGCCGCTGCACTACACGCCGGTGCTGCGCACCCGCTATGGCGCCGATCCTGTTCACGTGAAGGAAGCAGCCAGCCTGCTGGTGAATGCAAAGCGGCCGGTGATCTATGCCGGCCAGGGCGTGCATTACGCGCAGGCCTGGCCGCAGCTAAAACGGCTCGCGGAGCGGCTGGCGATCCCCGTCACCACCAGCTTGGGGGGCAAATCGTCATTTCCGGAAACGCATCCGCTCTCGCTCGGCTCGGGCGGGCTCGCGGTACCGCGCGCGGTGCCGAAGTTTCTCGCCGAGGCCGACGTCATCTTCGGCATCGGCTGCTCCTTCACCGAGACCAATTTCGGCATCGCGATGCCGAAAGGCAAGACCATCATTCATTCCACGCTCGATCCCAACCATCTCAACAAGGATGTGGAAGCCAAGATCGGCCTGGTCGGCGATGCCGGCCTCGTGCTCGACGCACTGCTGGAGGAGATCGGCAAGACCGTCACCGCGGATCGCGATGCTTCGGCGGTCGCGGTCGAGATCGCGGCCTCGCATAGGGAATGGCTTGCGAAGTGGATGCCGAAGCTCACCAGCAATGACGCCCCCTTGAGCCCCTACCGCGTGCTGTGGGACCTTCAGCACACCGTCGACATCGAGAACACCATCATCACGCATGATGCCGGCAGCCCGCGCGACCAGCTCTCACCGTTCTGGAAAGCAGTAAAACCCCTCACCTATCTCGGCTGGGGCAAGACGACGCAGCTCGGCTACGGGCTTGGTCTTGCGATGGGCGCCAAGCTCGCAAGACCCGACAAGCTCTGCATCAATGTCTGGGGCGATGCGGCCATTGGTTTCACCGGCATGGATTTCGAGACTGCGGTGCGCGAGCGCATCCCGATCATGTCGATCCTGCTCAACAATTTCTCGATGGCGATCGAGTTGAAGGTGATGCCGGTTTCGACTGAAAAATATCGCTCGACCGACATCTCCGGCGACTACGCCGCGATGGCACGCGCCTTTGGCGGCCATGGCGAGCGGGTGGAGCGGCCTGAGGACATCGTCCCCGCGATCAAGCGCGGTATCCAGAAGACAAGGGAAGGCGTGCCGGTGCTGCTGGAGTTCATCACCAGCAAGGAGACCGAGGTGTCGCGGCCGGGCACGTGAGCCCGGCCGGAGTTGCACCTCTCGCCAGCGGAGAAGGTCGGATTGTCTTGGCGCACAATTGCGTGCCTGAGCAATCCGGTGAGGGGCCGCAGCGGATAGTGGGAGCGTAACCCCTCACCTGGACCGCATCTTCGATGCGATCCGACCTCTCCCTTTGGGAGAGGTGATCCCCGCCGCGGGCTTCATCGCTTCAATTCAAGTTCATCCGGTTCGGTGCCGGTCCCGCTGTCGTCGGCGCTGGCTCCGGCCGCATAAGATGTGATAATCCGGCCCGGTGCCGCGCATGTCGCGGCATCAAGCCGGATCAGGAATGACTACCCCTTCAAACGAAATCGAGGAACTCGAGCGCCGATTGCAGTCGGCCGCGGCCGAGAATGCGCAGCTGCGCAGTGAGCTTGCGATTGCGCGGGATCGCCAGAGTGCCAGCGCGGAGATCCTGCGCACCATCGCGGCCTCGCCCTCCGACGCGCGGCCGGTCTTTGCGGCGATCGCGTCCAGCTCGAAGCGCCTGCTCGGCGGCTTCTCCGCCACCGTGCTTCAGTTCATCGGCGACGAGCTGCATCTCGTGGCATTCACGCCGACCAGCCCGGAGGCTGACGAAGGGCTGAAGACGTCATTCCCGCGCAAGATCGCGGACTTCCCGACCTTCGCCCTGGTGCGCGACGGCGAGACGATCCAGTTTCCCGACAGCGAGGCCGCCGACGTCCCGGAGCTGAACCGGCAGCTGGCGCGGCTGCGCGGCTTCCGCAGCGTCCTGTTCATGCCGCTGATGAGCCGGGGCACGCCGGTCGGCATGATCAGCGTCACGCGGGCCGAGCCGGGCGCATTCGCACCCGAGCTCGTACAGCTGCTCCAGACCTTTGCCGACCAGGCCGTGATCGCGATCGGGAATGCGCGGCTGTTCAACGAGACCAAAGAAACGCTCGAGCGCCAGACCGCCACCGCGGACATCCTGAAGGTAATGGCGGCCTTCCCGTCCGACGTGCAGCCGGTGTTCGAGGCCATCGCCACCAATGCCAACCGGCTGATCGGCGGCTTCTCCACCGCGGTGCTGCGCTATGTCGACGGCGCCGCGCATCTTGCGGCATTCACGCCGACCGATCCGGCCGGCGATCGCGTGCTCCAGGCTTCCTTTCCGGTGCCGTTCGCACAGTTCCCGCCCTACCGGCTCGTGGCCAATGGTGCCGCCGCGCAACTGCCGGACACCGAGCTCGAGCCGGCCGCGCGCGACATCGCGCGTGCGCGGGGCTATCGCAGCATGCTGTTCACGCCCTTGATGAGCGAGGGCGAGGCCATCGGCATCATCATCGCCACGCGCCGCGCGACCGGCAACTTCGCCGAGCATCACGTGCGGCTGCTGCAGACCTTCGCCGACCAGGCCGTGATCGCGATCAAGAATGTCAGCCTGTTCAACGCCACGAGGGAAGCGCTGGAACGTCAGACCGCGACCGCCGACATCCTCAAGGTGATCGCGGCCTCGCCCGCCGACGTCACACCCGTTTTCCAAGCCATCTCCGACAGCGCCAAGGCGCTGATCGGCGGCCATTCCTCGACCGTCACCCGCGTCGTCGACGACATGCTGCATCTGGCCGCCTTCACCACCGACAATGAGGCCGGCAATGCGGATCTGCTCAGCTCATTCCCGACGCCGCTATCTTCGTCCGGCATTCACAGCCGCGTGGCGACGAGCGGACAATATGCCTTCCGCAGCGACATGCAGAACGAGCCTGATCTCACCGAGGCCATGAAGGAGCTGGCGCGAGCACGCGGCTATCGCAGCATCCTGGTGGTGCCGATGCTGCGCGACGGCGTTGCGATCGGCACGATCGCCGTCACGCGGCGGGAGCCCGGTCATTTTCCTGACAAGGCGATCAACCTGCTCAAGACCTTTGCCGACCAGGCCGTGATCGCGGTCGAGAACACGCGCCTGTTCAACGAGGTGCAGGACCGCACCAGCGAGCTTGCCAAATCGCTCGATGATCTGCGCGCAGCGCAAGACCGGCTGATCCAGACCGAGAAGCTGGCTTCGCTCGGCCAGCTCACCGCCGGCATCGCCCATGAGATCAAGAACCCGCTCAACTTCGTCAACAATTTTGCCTCGCTTTCCGCCGAGCTGACCGAGGAGCTGAACGAGGTGCTTGCGCCAGCCCCCCTCGCAGACGATCTCCGCGCGGAGGTCGACGAGCTCACGGGGCTTCTGAAGGACAATCTGCAGAAGGTCGTGCAGCACGGCCGCCGTGCCGATTCCATCGTCAAGAACATGCTGCTGCATTCGCGTGAAGGCGGCGGCGAGCACGGGCTCAGCGACATCAACGCGCTGGTCGAGGAAAGCCTTAACCTCGCCTATCACGGCGCACGCGCCGAGAAGCCCGGATTCCAAGTGACACTGAAGCGCGAGCTCGATCCGGCGGCGGGGCACGCCGAAGTGTTTCCGCAGGAAATCACCCGCGTGCTGCTGAACCTGATCTCGAACGGATTCCATGCGGTCACCAGGCGCAAGGCCGACGACGTCGCCAACTACGAGCCGACGGTGATCGCCGCAACGCGCGATCGCGGCGACGACATCGAGATCACCATCCGCGACAACGGCACCGGCATTCCGGACGAGGTGAAGGAGAAGATGTTCAATCCGTTCTTCACCACCAAGCCGGCCGGCGAAGGCACCGGGCTCGGGCTGTCGATGAGCCACGACATCGTCGTGAAGCAGCACGGCGGCACGATCGAGGTCGCGACCGTGCCGGGAGAGTTCACCGAATTCACGATCGTGCTGCCGCGGAAGAGCGGCTTCATGGCGAGCGACAAGGGATAGCATCACCTCGGAGGATTCGTTGAAGAGTCTCGCGTGGTTCATTCGGCGCCAATTGCTCTCGCTGTCCGGCGTCGGCCTCATGCTGGGCGCGCTGTTCTTCGCGGCCGCGCTGACGCCGACGCTGATCCCGCGCAGCTATCCCACGCAAGGTGCCCTCGCCGGCGGCTGCTTTGCTATCGGCTATTTCGCCGGCGTGCTGTGGCGGCGGCTGTGGCATTATCTCGAATTGCCCGAACCGTCGACGCGCGCGAGATCGATTGCGAATGCGCTGGCCGCCGTCATCTGCCTGCTCGTCGTCATCGTATGTCTATGGCGCACCGTCGAATGGCAGAACTCGATCCGCGCCGTGATGAAGATGACACCGGTCGAGACCGCGCATCCGTTCAAGGTCTGCGCCATTGCCCTGGTCACATTCGTGGTGCTGCTGGTGCTGGGACGGCTGTTCACGCTCGTCGCGGGCTTCCTCGCTGCGCGCACGCGGCACCTCATCCCGCGGAAAGTCGCGAACGTCATCGGCGTGCTGATCGCGGGCTTGCTGTTCTGGTCGATCGCCAGCAATGTCCTGATCCGGACGGCATTCAACGCGCTCGACTCCTCCTTTCGCGAGCTCGATATTCTGCTCGAGCCCGAGCGGCCGCAGCCGACCGCGTCGAATCGGACGGGTAGCCCGGACTCCCTGGTGAGGTGGCAGGAGCTCGGGCGCATGGGGCGCCGGTTCATTGCCTCGGGCCCGATCGCGGCCGAGATCAGCGCCCTCGCGGGACGGCCCGCGCAGGATCCCGTGCGCGTCTATGTGGGGCTCGCCAGCCGCGACACGCCGCAGGCGCGCGCCAAGCTCGCGCTCGACGAGTTGAAGCGCCAGCACGGTTTTGAGCGTAAGGTCCTGGTCGTGGTCACGCCGACCGGCACCGGCTGGATCGATCCGGCCGCGATGGACACGGTGGAATATCTCCACCATGGCGATGTCGCGAGCGTCGCGCTCCAATACTCTTATCTCAACAGCCCGCTGTCGCTGCTATTCCAGCCGGAGTACGGAGCAGAGGCGTCGCGTGCGCTATTCGCTGAAATCTATGGCTACTGGACGACGCTGCCGAAGCGCAGCCGGCCGCAGCTGTATCTTCACGGGCTCAGCCTCGGCGCCATGAACTCGGAAAAGTCTGCAGAGTTGTTCGAGACGATCGGCGATCCGATTGCGGGCGCGCTTTGGAGCGGGCCGCCGTTCGAAAGCCGCAGCTGGCGCTCGATCACCGCGAACCGCAATCCGGGCGCGCCGGCGTGGCTGCCGGAATTCCGCGACGGCCGCTTCGTCCGCTTCATGAACCAGAATGGATCGACGGTGCCGGCAGATGCGCCCTGGGGTCCGATGCGCGTCGTCTATCTGCAATATGCCAGTGACGCGATCACGTTCTTTGCCTACCGCGACGCCTACCAGGCGCCGGCCTGGATGACGGTGCCGCGCGGGCCGGACGTCTCACCTGAGCTGCGATGGTATCCCATCGTCACGATGCTGCAACTCGCCCTCGACATGGCGGTCGCGACCCATACGCCGATGGGCTTTGGCCATGTCTATGCACCCGAGCATTACGTCGACGCCTGGGTCGCGGTGACCGATGTCCATGATTGGTCGGCCGAGGCGCTCGCACGGCTGAAGGGACAGCTGGCGGCGAAAGCGCGGCAGACCACGACCGCAGGGAATGACGATCCCGATCGCGGCGGCTAGGCGTGATCCGGAAAGGCCGCGGTCTTCCGAAAGATCACGCTCAGCCAGTGGAACCCTTCACTCCGCCATCTCGACGGTTGGCTGCGCCGAGGGGCCGGCCAGTGGCCGCTCCTCCATCATAATCAGGCACAGCGCGGCGGTGGTCATCAGCGCAGTGGCGGCGCCGAACACGTAGCGGAATGCGTGCCGCATGTCGTCGGCGGGTATCGCGACGGCGCCCGCGGCGTGATGCTCGCCGGCGAGCGGGATGTCGGTGCCGAGCGCGATGAGCAGGATCGCCGCGAACGCCGCGACCGTGAACGAGGACATCAGCGAGCGGAAGAAGTTCATCGCGCCGGTGATGGTGCCGACTTGCGGGCGCGCGACCGAGTTCTGCAGCGAGACCACGCACACCGGGAAGGTCGTGCCGAGCCCAAGCGCGAACGCGGCCATCAGCAGCAGCAGGCCCCAGAGCGGCAAGGTGGTGACCGTGAGCCCGAGGCCGCACAGCGCGGCCCAGGACGTGCCGATGATGGCGACGCGTTTGTAGTGTTTTGCGCGGGCCATGGTGCGGCCGGCAACGGCCGCGCCGACGGTCGAGACCGCCGCGAGCGGGATCAGCGCAAGGCCCGCCTCGCTGGCGGTGAGATGGTAGACCTGCTCGTAATAGAGCGGCAGCTGCACGGTGAGTCCGGTGATCGCCCCTAACCCGCAGCCGCCGGCCGTCAGCGCGAAAGGTGCCACCGATCCCGTCAGCAACGGCAGCGGCAGGAACGGCTCGTCGGCCCGCCGGGCGTGCCACACGAAGCTCACCGCGAGCGCGACGGCACCGCCCACCATCGCCAGCACCGTCGGTGACAGCCAGGCATAGCGCGTACCGCCCCAGGTCAGCACCAGCATGAAGACCACGGCGGCGGCCATCAGCAAGACGCCGCCGAGCCAGTCGACCTTGCGCTTGCGGTGGAACACCGGGATCTTGCTCATCTTGGGCAGCAGCAGTGCGAGCGCTGCAGCCGCAAGCGGCAGGTTGATCCAGAAAATCATAGACCAGTGCAGATGCTCGGCGAACACGCCGCCGATGACCGGGCCGAGGATACCGCCGACCATCCAGACGCTGGAGAAATAGGCCTGGTATTGCCCGCGCTCGCGCGGGCTCACGACGTCGGAGATCACGGTCTGCACCACCGGCATGATGCCCCCGCCGCCGAGGCCCTGAAGCCCGCGTGCCAGGATCAGCATCGGCATGTTCGGCGCGATCGCGCACAGCACCGAGCCCGCGACGAACAGGCTGAGCGAGATGATGATCATGACGCGGCGGCCGTAGATGTCGCTCAAGGTGCCGAACACCGGCGCCACCGCGGTCGAGGCGAGCAGATAGGCGGTGATCACCCAGGACAGATTGGAGACGTCCTGGAACTGGCGTCCGATGGTCGGCAGCGCGGTCGCCACGATGGTCTGGTCCAGCGCTGCCAGGAACATCGTCAGCATCAGGCTGATGACGATGGTGCGGACCTCGTCGGAGCTCAGCGGCACCGGCGGCGCGATGGACGGCGCGTCATCGACGCTGATGACCTCGCTTGGAAGGCGGGACAGCTCCTCGGCGATATCGTCGGGCAACGTCTGGATGTCGGCAGAACTGCTCTGCCGGTCGAACTTGTTCATCTCGATCGGACGTCATGTGGCGGCGCAACGCCGCGAAGGATTCGTTCTATACAGCCCAATGTAGACAGCAAAGCTTTTCCCAGGCAGGCACCGCGGCGCATGGGTGCATCCCGCCCTGAGGTCATCCCGAACACGTGATCTCAAGCCGCGCGGCGGATCAGTCCTTTGGGCGTCGCTTCAGACGAGCCCGTTTCGGCAGCACGGCCGGCCATTGCACGATGTGGTCCTCGAGCTCCTCGTCCGGGACCTCCTCCTCACTGCCCTCCACCCGGCCGCGCACGGAGACGCCGGCTTCATGGACGGTGTTGGGGTCGCCGGAAACCAGCGGATGCCACCAATAGAGGTCGCGCCCCTCGGCGACGAGCTTGTAGCCGCAGCTCGGCGGCAGCCAGTTCAGGGTGCGGACATTGGCCGGGGTCAGGCGGACGCAATCCGGAACCTTGTCGGAGCGATTCGGATAGTCCTTGCAGGCGCAGCTGGCACCATCGAGCAGCTTGCAGCCGATATGGGTGAAATAGATGTGCCCGGTGTCCTCGTCTTCGAGCTTGTTCAGGCAGCAGCGGCCGCAGCCGTCGCACAGGCTTTCCCACTC
Organism: Bradyrhizobium sp. USDA 4354; assembly: GCF_054060315.1. Lineage (NCBI taxonomy): Bacteria > Pseudomonadati > Pseudomonadota > Alphaproteobacteria > Hyphomicrobiales > Nitrobacteraceae > Bradyrhizobium > Bradyrhizobium sp. USDA 4354. The sequence goes on from NZ_JBSSDC010000001.1 coordinate 6,816,095, forward strand.
GTCCCCAGACATCTGTTCCAACGTCTTGGTTTTCCAGAAGAATCCTTCCTGGCCGGAAGGTCGTTTGGGAGCTGCGGTCATGCGCCTCAACAACAATTCGAAAGAGCTACGGCAACGTCATCTACGGCGCGCGGCCGCAAGGGTGCAAGCGAGGCCCCTTTGAGGCCCGTAATGAACCGGGGTCAATTAGGCCTGCTGTTCAAAATCCCGAGCGTGACCATTGGTTTATGGGCCCCGCTCGGCTAGAAGGAACAGCAAGTCCCTCGGATGCTGGCCGGGCGCCTTGGGTTTGCCGCAACATTCCCGCAAGACGTCTCGATGCCGCCCCGGCCGGGTGCTTGAACGGATTCGAAGCAAGCCTCAAGGGTTCTAGGTGCGCCAGATCATACCACCGCATTGGAAGCAGAAGGTCCGGAATTTCTTCCTCGACCTCGATGCGCGCATCGACTCCTCGCTGTTCTCCTCGGCCAAGGGCATCCGCGAGCTCTACGAGCGCTACTCGACCTTCATGGACCGCTTCTATGTCGGGCGCTGGAAGCGATGGGTATTCATCGAGCCGCTGTCGGAGGCCGCGACCCTCGGGCTCGGCGGCCTGGTCGTGATGCTCACCCTCGCCATTCCCGCCTTCCGCGAGACCGCGGACGAGGACTGGCTGAAGAAGTCCGATCTCGCGGTGAGCTTCCTCGACCGCTACGGCAACCCGATCGGCAGCCGCGGCATCAAGCACAACGACTCGATCCCGCTGGAGGATTTCCCGGATGTGCTGATCAAGGCGACGCTGGCGACCGAGGACCGCCGCTTCTACGAGCATTTCGGCATCGACATCGCCGGCACCGCCCGCGCGCTCGTCACCAACGCCCAGGCCGGCGGCGTGCGCCAGGGCGGCTCCTCGATCACCCAGCAGCTCGCCAAGAACCTGTTCCTGAGCAATGAGCGCACCATTGAGCGCAAGGTCAACGAAGCCTTCCTCGCGATCTGGCTGGAATGGCGTCTGACCAAGAACGAGATCCTCAAGCTCTATCTCGATCGCGCCTATATGGGCGGCGGCACCTTCGGCGTCGACGGCGCGGCGCATTTCTACTTCAACAAATCCGCGCGCGACGTGACGCTGGCGGAAGCTGCGATGCTCGCCGGCCTGTTCAAGGCGCCGACGAAATACGCCCCTCACATCAACCTGCCCGCCGCCCGCGCCCGCGCCAACGTCGTGCTCGACAACCTCGTCGATGCCGGCTTCATGACCGAGGGCCAGGTGTTCGGCGCCCGCCGCAATCCGGCCTTCGCGGTCGACCGCCGCGACGAGGCCTCGCCGAACTACTATCTCGACTACGCCTTCGACGAGATGCGCAAGCTGGTCGACACCTTCCCGAAATCCTACACCGAGCGCGTCTTCGTGGTGCGCCTCGCCATCGACACCAACGTGCAGAAGGCGGCGGAAGACGCGGTCGAGAACCAGCTGCGCCAGTTCGGCCGCGACTATCACGCGACCCAGGCTGCGACCGTCGTCGCCGATCTCGACGGCGGCGTCCGCGCCATGGTCGGCGGCCGCGACTATGGCGCCAGCCAGTTCAACCGCGCCACCGACGCCTATCGTCAGCCCGGCTCCTCGTTCAAGCCCTACGTCTACACCACCGCGCTCTTGAACGGTTACACGCCGAACTCGGTCGTGGTCGACGGCCCGGTCTGCATCGGCAATTGGTGCCCGCAGAACTATGGCCATTCCTATTCCGGCTCGGTGACGCTGACGCAGGCGATCACGCGCTCGATCAATGTCGTGCCCGTAAAATTGTCGATCGAGATCGGCCGGCGGGATCAGCCGAAGGCACCGAACCCGGCCAAGGTCGGCCGCGCCAAGATCGTCGAGGTCGCCCGGCGTTTCGGCATCAAGGCACCTCTGCCCGACACGCCGTCGCTGCCGATCGGCTCGGACGAAGTCACCGTGCTCGAGCACGCCGTCGCCTACGCGACCTTCCCGAACCGCGGCAAGGCAGTGACGCCGCATGCGGTGCTGGAGGTGCGCACCGGCGCCGGCGACCTCGTCTGGCGCTGGGACCGCGACGGCCCGAAGCCGCGGCAGGCGATCCCCGCCTCCGTCGCCGCCGACATGGCCGGCATGATGAGCCACGTCGTCAGCGAGGGCACAGCGCGCCGCGCAGCCCTCGACGGCATTCCGACCGCGGGCAAGACCGGCACGACCAACGCGTATCGCGACGCCTGGTTCGTCGGCTACACCGGCAATTTCACCTGCGCGGTCTGGTACGGCAACGACGACTACTCGCCGACCAACCGCATGACCGGCGGCTCGCTGCCGGCACAGACCTGGCACGACATCATGCTCGCGGCGCATCAGGGCGTCGAGGTCCGGGAAATCCCCGGCATCGGCATGGGCCAGAAGCTGCCGCCGCAGCATGTGAGCAACGCACAGGCCAACGCGGCGCCGAAGGTGCTGGAGACCAAGCCGGGTCCGCCGCCGGTGCTGACCAAGCGCGGCGCCGACATTTTGGTGCGCGTCGAGAAGCTGCTGGATGACGCGGCCAAGACTGCGAACAAATCGACGGCAAATGACAGCAAGCCGGCCAGGCCGTCATCGTCGACGAGCGCGCTCGCCTTCCCGCAGAACTATGCGGAAGAGAACGCCAACGCATCCGCCCCGCGCAAGAACTGATCGAAACCCGTGCGGCTGATCCTGATCACATTGACGGCGCTTCTTCTCGCGACGGTGGTCGGCCTAGGTGCGACCTGGATGACGACGACGCGCGGCACCGACATCGGCGCGCTGACCATCGGCGCCTGGACCGCGCGGCCGCGCACCGGCACCGCCGACGTCGATCCCTATTCGCGCGCCACCATCGTGCGCAACGGCGAGCTGCCGATCGGCACCGGCGACGGCGTCGCCTTCACCGCCACCACCGACGACAAGAAGAAGGCGCTCGACGGCCGCTGCGACGTGATCGTCTCCGGCGTGACGCCGCCGGCGCGGTTCTGGACGCTGACGCTGTACGATCGCAAGGGCCATCTCGTCGCCAATTCGCTCCAGCGCTACGGCTTCACCAGCCAGGAGATCGTGCGCTCGTCCGACGGCTCGTTCGAGATCCGGATCGCCTCGCGCTCGCGCGCCGGCAACTGGCTGCCGACCGGCGGCATCGAGCGCTACGCACTTATGCTGCGCCTCTACGACACGCCGGTCGGGGTCGCGACGCGCACCCAGCGCGATGCGCCGATGCCCAGCATCACCACGGTGGGCTGCTCATGATCCGGCTCGCGTTCACCGTCATTGCCGGCGTGGTGCTGGGCCTCGTGGTCCATCTCGTCAGCGTGCTGGGGCTGCCGCGGATCGCGACGCAGGATGCCTATTCGCGGTTGACGCCGATAACGAAGGTGAACGCCGTCACCCAGCTTCCCCTCGCCGACCCCAACACTTCGCCGATGCCGTTCATGGATCCGGCCTTTGCGCTGGCGATCTGCCGCTACGACCTGTCGGGCGGGCCGATCAAGCTGACGGTGCCGGTGAGCCAGGCCTACACCTCGGTGTCGTTCTACACCCGCAACGAGATCGCCTATTACGCCATCAACGACCGCTCCGCCGGCCGCAAGGTGATCGAGCTCGACCTGATGACGGAAGCGCAGCACAATGAGCTGCCCGAGGACGAAGAGGTCACCGCGGCCGACCGGCTGATCATCGACTCTCCCAGCACCACCGGCCTGATCGTGATGAAGGCGCTCGCCCCCGAGCCCGGCCTGATGCAGCAGGCGCAGGCGACGCTTGCCGCTGCGAGCTGCGGGCCTCAGACCGAGCAGCCGGCGAAGGCCGAGGCGCCGCGCGGCCGGCGCTGAGCGCCGCCGTCTCGGCAAGCTAAAACAAAAAGTGCGAAAACAACCCCATGCACAGTAGCGGGGGCATTGAAATCATTACGCTCTTCCGTCGGCGATGACGAAGCTACCGGACGGACGTGCACGCGCCTTTGACTCGTCGGGCAAAACACCGGCATACTGGCATCATCGAGAGTTCGTCACACCCGCGCGGAGCAATCCGTCGCGGGTGTTTTCATGTCGGAGCGGAGAGTGGGATGACTGAGGGATCATCATCGTTCCCTACGACGAGCAAGACCATCGTGCCAGCTCGATCAGAATTGGATTTGGATGCCTGGCCCAGCTGGATTCGAACGACGGAAGCCGAATTGTCTCGAGTCACAGCCCAAGCGCGATCTCGGCCCATTTCAACATGCGGTCGCTATTGAGAAACGCCAGCACCGCCGGCTGCAGTGACGCGGGCGCGCCCGGTGCAACCAAAGCCGTCGCCGGCACCATCTCGCAGCGCTGATTGAAGGGCAGTGAGAGCGCGGCGTTGCGATTTCCCTCGACGCAATAGGCCCGGCTGCGGCCGCGCAGAGCTGGACCTTGCCGTCGCAATCCTCGGCTCCTTTCGTCAACAGGAGCGTTAGGGAAGCACGCCTGCCGGGCTCCATCCTGCGCGGAACTGCGGCGCAGCTCCTGCACATTTCCCGCGGCAGTCAGCGTGGCTCGCATGGCAACAGCTGTCACGCGACAGTAGGACGCAATCGCAAATCGATTGCGCTGTTGAAGCCGCAAATCCCGAGAGCTATCGAGCGGCGAAACCATCTTCGATCGGAGGAACGCATGAGCACCATCACCGGCGGCTGTCACTGCGGCGCAATCCGTTATGAGATCCAGGGCGAGGCGATCGTGCACGCGCTGTGCCACTGCCGCGATTGCCGGCTCCACGCCGGCGCCCCGGTCGTCGGCTGGACGATGTACGCGGAGGATGCCGTCAAGGTAACCAAGGGCGAGCCGAAGGTGTACCACTCCTCGGAACATGTCCGGCGGCACTTTTGTGGCGACTGTGGCACCGGCCTGTTCTATTTCAACGCCAGCATGATGCCGGGGATCATCGACATCCAGAGCGCGACCTACGACGATCCCAATGCCATACCGGCGACGATGCAGATCCAGGTCGCCGAGCGGCTGCGCTGGATGGAGCATGCACACGAACTGCCGGCGTTCGACCGCTTTCCTCCGCAACCGTAGCGGCGGAAGAGGACACCGGCTTCTTTTGCCGTCACCCAGGGATTGGCAAGGCTCTTAGTTCATTGATGGTGGCGGTGGTTCTGCGCAGCGCCGCCGGACGTGTATCCGCGCAGCTCGGCGTATCTCGCCAATTGCGCTTGATCGAGAACCGCTGCGGTACGCAGGTGATATTTGAGATGGGCTTGCCGCAGCTCGCCTTGCGTATTGGCGATCGCCGCTGTGGCAGATCCCAGGCTCTCGACGGTGATCGTGCGGCTCGCGAACTGCCGATCCAGATCCGCCTCCTTCTCGATCAATCTGTGACCGATGGGAGTGGTCTCGGCCTTCATCTCCGAGAACATATCCTCGACCTTGCTCCGCTGCTCCGGATTCAATCCCAGTTGGTCCGCGAGTTCGAGCACGTGGGAGGGCCCGGGATACCCATTGAGCTCCGCCGCGAGCGCGAGCCCCATGCCGCGCCCCGACCGCAGATCGCCGATTTGCTGGTCCGAGAGGGCCTTGATGGGACGGGACTGCATACCGGCATACGGTGTCTGCGCCCACGCGGCAGCCGGCGCGAGCAAGGCGATGATCAAAACGACGATCTTCATGACTTTCCACTCCATTAAGGGTTCTCAACCGATCGCCTGCGAGCCGATAAAGCGCATGAATGGCCTTTGACCATCGGCACCGAACAGCACGACCTCGTAAGGCTGCGGCTTGCCGCCTTCCATTCCGGGCGATCCGACCGGCATGCCCGGCACGGCGAGCCCCTTCGCAACGGGACGCTCCGAGAGGAGGCGCCGCACGGCCGCAGCCGGCACGTGCCCTTCGACGACATAACCCGCGACCTCGGCCGTGTGACACGCGGCCAGGTCCGAGGGGACGCCGAGACGAGTCCGAACAGCATCGAGATCCGCAGTCTCCTCCACCTGGACGGTAAATCCTGCGTCTCGGAGATGCTGCACCCAGCCGGCGCAGCAGCCGCAGCTTGGATCCCTATGCACCGTGACGGTGGCTTCTTCGGCCTGCGCCGCGACGGCAGGCCCGGCAACGACTGCCGCGGCCATCAGCCCTATAAGCGACCGGCGGGTGATCGAATGTGCGCGTTGCTTCATCGTCGGCTTCCTTTCTTTCATCGTTGGATCTCCTCAAGATCGGAGCGTCACAGGCATCAACGAGGGCTCGCTTGGCCCTCGTACATAAACGTCATGGGCTTGAGGCCATTCATATATCCGGTGCGCATCTCGTCGATGCGAAAGCCGCTCCGGGTCAAGACGTCGGCAATGTCCCGATTGAGATGACAACCGCCCGAGATGCGCATCCACGCGGGGGTCAGGCGATCCTGCCACCAACGCACGCGCGGCTCGGGGGCGCGGCCATGCTCGACGAAGACCAGCTTCCCTCCCGGTTTCAGCACACGCCGCACCTCCGTCATGGCGCGATCGACGTCCGGAATGCTGCACATGGTCCAGGTCGTCACGACCGTGTCGATGCTGCGGTCCTCGGTCGGAATTGCCTCGGCCGAAGCTTCAACAAAGTCAACCGGAGTGTCCGGATGGGGAGCGCTCCGCGCCATCTCGAGAAGCTTCGGACCGGGTTCAAGCCCCACAACCTGCTTCACCGTAGCTCCGTAGAACGGCAGGTTGCGGCCGGACCCGATGCCGATCTCAAGTACCCGGCCCTGAGCTGCACCAATCGCACGTTGCCGGTAGGGCGCAAGTTCCTTGTTGCGCATCGCAAGGTCGCAAAGCCGTGGAAGAATGATGTCGTTGTAGAAGCCCATGCGCGCATCTCCTAGCACCGCCGCTCAATGGCCTTGCTGATCTCTTCAGGTGCGGCAAAAATCACGTCGGCACGATCGCCCATCATGCCGGCGCCGCCCACGATACTAGAGCGACGACGATGGGTGCGGTGATCAATTCCATCGTCTCCGACGCTCCCGACACGATGTCGTTCATCATGGCTCACCTCATTCCGCAGGCCCCACGACCCGCAATCTGGCGCCGATCGGCTTTGGCATTTCGGTCGATTGTCCTTTGTCCTCGCTCTTGGGAGGCAAGCGGAAGCCTTTCACCAGCCCGAAGATCGCCGGGATCACGATGAGCGTCAGCAGCGTCGACGAGATCATCCCGCCGATCATCGGCACCGCGATGCGCTGCATGATCTCCGATCCGGTTCCAGTGCTCCACATGATCGGCAGCAGGCCCGCCATGATGGCGACCACCGTCATCATCTTGGGACGGACGCGCTCGACGGCGCCCTCCATGATGGCCTCGTGCAGATCCCGCCGGGTGAAGACCCTGCCCTCGGCGCTGCACTTCGCCTTGATCTCTGCGAGGGCATGCTCGAGGTAGATCAGCATCACGACGCCGGTCTCGGCGGCGACGCCCGCGAGCGCGATGAAGCCGACGGCGACGGCGACCGACAGGTTGAAGCCGAGCCACCACATCATCCAGATGCCGCCGACCAGCGCGAAGGGCAGCGACAGCATGACGATGAGCGTCTCGGTCATGGCCCGGAAGTTCAGGTACAGCAGCAGGAAGATGATCGTCAGCGTCACGGGGACCACGATCTTCAGGCGCGCCGCGGCACGCTGCAGATATTCGTACTGGCCGCTCCAGACCACGTAATATCCGGGCGGGAACTGGATGCTGTCCGTCACCGCGCGTTGCGCATCGGCGACATAACTGCCGATGTCGCGATCGCGGATGTCGACATAGACGTAGGTCGCGAGCTGGCCGTTCTCCGTCCGGATCGAGGTCGGCCCCCGCGCCGGCTCGACCTTGGCGACCTCGCCGAGCGGCACGGCGCCGCCCGCGGGCATCGGCACCAGGATGTCGCCCGCGATCGCCTTGGGATTGTCGCGCAGGTCGCGTGGATAGCGCATGTTCACCGTGAACCGCTGCCGTCCCTCCACCGTCGTCGTCACCGTCTGACCACCGAGCGCGGCCGCGATGGTGTCCTGAACGTCCTGGATCAGGATGCCGTATCGGGCGAGCGCCTCGCGGTCCGGGACGATCTCGAGATAGTAGCCGCCGATGCCGCGCTCGGCGTAGGCCGAGGACGTGCCCGGGACGGTCTTGATCACCCGTTCGACCTGCCGCGCCAGCCGGTCGATCTCGACAAGGTCGGTGCCGATCACCTTGACGCCTACTGGCGTGCGGATGCCCGTGGACAGCATGTCGATGCGCGCCTTGATCGGCATGGTCCAGGCGTTGGAGACGCCCGGGAACTGCAATGCCTTGTCCATCTCCGCAATCAGGCTATCGACGGTGACGCCGGGGCGCCACTGCTCCTTCGGCTTCAGGTTGACCACGGTCTCGAACATCTCGGTCGGCGCCGGGTCTGTCGCGGTCGCCGCCCGCCCCGCCTTGCCGTAGACCGACGCGACCTCCGGGAACGACCTGATGATACGATCCTGCGTCTGCATCAATTCGGCCGCCTTGGTGACCGAGATGCCGGGCAGCGTCGTCGGCATGTAGAGCAGCGTGCCCTCGTCCAGCGTCGGCATGAACTCGGTGCCGAGCTGCCGCGCCGGCCAGACCGTGACGGCGAGCACGACCAGCGAGGCCAGGATCACCAGCGTCTTGGCGCGCAGCACGCCCTTGATGACGGGCCGGTAGATCCAGATCAGGAAGCGGTTGATGACGTTCCTGCGCTCGGGAACGATCCTGCCGCGGACGAAGATCACCATCAGCGCCGGCACCAGCGTGACGGACAGCAGGGCCGCAGCAGCCATCGCGAAGGTCTTCGTGAACGCCAGCGGGCTGAACAGCCGCCCTTCCTGCGATTCCAGCGTGAAGATCGGCATGAACGAGACGGTGATGATGAGCAGGCTGAAGAACAGCGCCGGGCCGACTTCGGACGCAGCGTCGATCAGGATCTGGACGCGCGACTGATCGGGCCTGGCCCGTTCGAGGTGCTTGTGGGCGTTCTCGATCATGACGATCGCGGCATCCACCATGGCTCCGATCGCAATCGCGATGCCCCCGAGGCTCATGATGTTCGATCCCAGTCCCAGCAGCTTCATGGCGCCGAACGCCATCAGCACGCCGACCGGCAGCATCAGGATCGCGACCAGCGCACTGCGGACATGAAGCAGGAACACGATGCAGACGAGCGCAACCACGATGCTCTCCTCGAACAGCGTGTGCTTGAGCGTATCGATGGCCGCGTAGATCAGGTTGGAGCGATCGTAGACCGGGACGATCTCGACCGACTTCGGCAGGCTGCTTGCGATCTGCTCGAAGCGCTTCTTGACGTTCTCGATGACGTCGAGGGCGTTGACGCCGAAGCGCTGCAGCACGATGCCGCTTGCGACCTCGCCCTCGCCGTTCAGCTCGGCGATGCCGCGCCGCTCGTCCGGTCCGAGCTCGACATTGGCGACGTCCCGCAGCAGCACCGGTGTGCCGTTGCTGGTCTTGAGCACGATGTTGCCGAGATCGTTGATGCCCTTGATGTAGCCCTTGCCGCGGATGACGTATTCAAACTCCGACAGCTCGACGGTGCGCCCGCCGACGTCGGCGTTGCTGGCGCGGATGGCGTCGCGGATCTTCTGCATGCTGATGCCGCGGTCGCGCATCCGCTGCGGGTCGAGGATCACGTTATATTGCTTGACGAAGCCGCCGATGCTGGCGACCTCGGCGACGCCTTCGGCCTTGGCCAGCGCGAACTTCAGATTCCAGTCCTGGATCGTGCGCGTGTCAGCGAGGTTCAATTCCCTCGACATCACGGCATACTGATAGACCCAGCCGACGCCGGTCGCATCGGGCCCGATGGTCGGAGTGACGCCGGCGGGAAGCCGCGACGACGCGCCGTTCAGGAACTCCATCACGCGCGATCGCGCCCAATAGATGTCGGTGCCGTCCTCGAAGATCACGTAAACGAACGACACGCCGAAGAAGGAGAAGCCGCGCACCACCTTCGATTTCGGCACGGTCAGCATCGCCGTCGTCAGGGGATAGGTGACCTGGTCCTCGATCACCTGCGGCGCCTGGCCGGGATATTCGGTGTAGACGATGACCTGCGTGTCCGAGAGATCCGGGATCGCGTCCAGCGGCAGGTGGAGCAGCGCGTAGAGACCGGCGGCGGCCGCAAAGCCGGTGCCGAACAGCACCAGCAGCAGGTTACGCGCTGACCAGGCGATGATGCGGGCGATCATTTGTGCTCTCTCACCGCATGGCCCGCGTCAGAAGCTTGAGGAGCAGCCTCGGCGAAGCCTTTGAGCGCAGCCTTGAGATTACTTTCCGCATCGATCAGGAAGTTGGCGGATGTGACCACGGCTTCTCCGTCGGCAAGGCCGTCCCGCACCTCGATATAGCCGCCGCCGCGCCGGCCGAGCTTCACCTCACGCGGCTCGAAACGCCCCTCCCCCTTGTCGACGAGAACAGCCTGCCGCGTGCCGGTATCGAGCACTGCGCTGTCCTGTATCGCCAGGACGGGCGCACCATCGGCCGTGTCGACGTCGGCATCGACATACATGTCCGGCAGCAACACCGCGTCGGGATTGGCGAGCTCGATGCGGACGCGAACCGTCCGCGTTTCGCGGTTCACCTGCGGATAGATCACCGCGATCTTGCCGCTGAACGTCCGGCCGGGAAAGCTGCGCGCGCGCACCGCAACGGACTGCCCGACCGCGATGTTGCCGAGATCGCGCTCGGCGACGTCGACCAGCGCCCAGACCAGCGAGGTGTCGGCGATGCGGAACAACACGTCGCCGGGATTGGCGCGCATGCCTTCGATCGCATTGCGCTCGAGCACGACCCCGTCGCGCGGCGCCGACCAGTGGATGGTGACGGGCGCGACGTGCGTTTTCTCCATCTCGGCGATCACCCGCTCGGGGACGTCGAGATTGACCAGCCGTTGCCGCGAGCCGCGGCCATAGATCTCAACGCCGCCCACCGTCTTGGAGGTGATCGTCGCGAGATATTCGGCCGCCGCGGATGCGACCGCCGAACTGTAGATCTCCATCAGCGGCTGGCCTGCCTTCACGCGGGTGCCGGTGGTGACGTCCGCGATCTTCTGCACGAAGCTTTCGGCGCGCATCGCGATCACCGACACGCGGCGCTCGTCCAGCTGGATCGTGCCGGGCGCCTTCACCAGCACCCGGATCGCTCGCCGCGCGACCGGCTCGGACTTCACGCCGGTGCGCTGGATCTTGCCGGGCGACAGCCTCACCGTGCCGTCATCGACGTCCTCGCCTTCGTAGACGGGGATATAGTTCATCCCCATCGGGTCCTTCTTCGGCACGGGCGACGTGTCGGGCAAGCCCATGGGATTGCGGTAGTAGAGGATTTTTCGCGACGAAGCCGCCTGCGGTGGTTTCGTTGCCGCTGCAGCCGTCTGATCGTCATCGTAGACCGGCAGATAGTCCCGTCCGCGATCATCCTTCTTTGGACCGGCCGACCAAAGCGGCGCACCGCTCGGATCGCGGTAATAGAGCGGAGTTTTGGCGCCGTCCGCCGTGGCCGAGGCGACCTCGGCATGAACGGACCAGCGTCCATCGTTCATGGACCAGGTGGCGCCCAGGACCAGGCTGCCGGTGAGCGCGAGTGCGGTGAGAAGACGGAGCGTGTTCATCGCCAGATACCGCGCGCACGGAGCGCGCGTCCATGTGAATGGGAAATAGAAGTTCGGGCGCCATCCGGCGGCGCCCGAAGGCTCACTTCGTCGCCTTGACGATGACCTTGCCGGTGACCGTCTCAGGCTCGCCCTGCACCTTCGCCGAGAGCGTGACCTGGTAGCGGCCGGCCATCGGCAGGTCCGTCCTAAAGGCGTAGACGCCCGGCTCCTTGGACGGCAGCGGCGCAACGGCCGATTCCATCTCGGCCATGCCGTCCGGGGCCATATCGACACGGGTCTTGAAGATGACCGCGTCCGGCACCGGCTTGCCGGTCTGCTTGTTGGTCAAGCGAATGGCGAGCGTGACGTCGTCGCCCTTCTTCATCTCGGGATTGACCGGCTCGAAAGCGTAATCGCCGGCACCCGCCAACGCGGCCGTTGCGGCGAACGAAAGGGTGGCGGCAACAGCCGCGGTGCTGAACCTGGAAAGCATCGTCCTGTCCTCATGAATTGATCTTCCGCCGTGACGCAGGAAGCGCGCACGTCAGTCATCGGCGCGCGCAGGCGTGCCGCGCGCGTCTTTGGCTTGGGGAGATCAGATTCGAGGAGGCCGGAAGGGAGGACTGCCGCCGCGGGAGGAGACGACCTGATCGGCGGGAATAGTGGTTTCCCCTGCCGCTACGGCAAGGAATTCGAAAGCCAGCGGACGGATGTCTGCGAGCGCGACGGTGCCGCCGACGCAGCAGAAGCCCATCCCGCATGTGTAGCCGGTGTCGGATCCCGTTCCCTTCATGTCGGGACAACAATCGTCCATCGACATATCGCCGCCGCCGCCCATCTGCATGGCCGCCTGCATGTCATCCGACGACATGGCGAGGCTGGACGCGGACGCGCCAGCCGGCAGCATCGCCAGGGATAGGGCGATGGCGAATGCCAGGATGGTACGGACGATCCGCATCAGATGTGCTTTTACCTTTTGGATACCTTTTGAGCCGCAGCGCAGCTTTCGTAGCATATTCCGCTGCCGAAAGCATTCTTTGATCGGGGTCAAGCATTCGTGACCGAGGCTTCGAGCACCGCGAGCGGCCCTTCGCGATCCCGGCCGCAAGCAGGTTCCCCACGCCCAATCGCCGTCAGGCCGAAGCTCAAGTCGTCTGATCCCCACGAAGCAGCAGAAGTGCGACAAACGCAGAGACCGAGGCCAGCGCGCTGATCCAGAGCGCGCTGCTGCCGAGATGCTCCACCAGCAGTCCCAGCGCAAGGGGCGCGAAGGCGCCCGTTGCCCTCGAAGGCAGCGAGATCATTCCGACACGCCTGCCGAACCCTATCGGCCCAAACAGCGCCAACGGCAGCGTGCCACGGGCAATGGTGATGATGCCGTTGCCCGCGCCATACAGCACCGTGAAGGCCGGTGCGAGCAAAGGGCCGCCCGCGACCAGCGCAAGCACGCCGATGGGGTTCATGAGCATGGCCAGCCTCGCCGACAGCAGCGGATGAAACCGGCCGAGCCATCCTGCTTCCAGAAGCCGGGCGCCGACCTGCGCGGGTCCGACCAATGCTCCTGCGAACAACGCCTGTGCCGGCGTGGCGCCGAACGCAACCAGCATGGTGGGCAGGATGGCCGAGACTCCGGAGCTGACGAAGCTTGCGGCCGCAAACATGTACGCCAGCAGCATCATTGCGAAGGTCTCGCTCTGGCGGCCGGATTGCTGGCTCGCGCCCGTGCTCGGTCCGGAGTCCTGATCCAATGGAGCGGCACGGGGCAGCGAAAGATTGAGCGGCAAGGCAAGACCGATGTGAATCACCGCCCATAGCTGGCAGGCCGCGCGCCAGCCGTACTCCGAAGCGAGCCACGTCGTCAGAGGCCAGCCGAGTGTGCTGGCGAAACCGGCGATGAGGGTGATGCCGGTGATCGTTCGTCGCGCATTGACGCCATAGATGCGCGCAAGCGTCGCGAACGCCGCTTCATAGAGCCCCATGCCCATGCCGATCCCGAGCAAGATCCAGGCTATGATCAGCACCGCTACGCCATGGGCCACGGACAGCAGCAGCAAGCCTGCGGCGAAAACGAGGTTCGAGACGGCAAGCAGGCTGCGCCCGCCGAACGTGTCGATGGCATGCCCAACCTTGGGACCAAGCAGGCCGGAGATGACGAGCGCTCCCGACAACGCGCCGAACACGTAAGTCGGCGCAAGACCGAGATCGCTCGCGATCGGCGCAGCCAGGATCGCAGGAAGATAGTAGCTCGACGCCCACGCGATGGTCTGCGCGGTGCCGAGCGCGATGACGACGGTGAGCGGGCCCGCAGTGCCTCGGCTCATGAGCAACCGCACCCCGCGCCGCCCGCCTTCCTGGCGGATTCATCGGCGGCACAGCAGGCCGAAGGTTCGGACTCGGCCGGACCGCCGCAGCATCCCGCTGCGCCGGCGGACTCCACGCCGCCACGTGTGCAGACGCCGGTCTCCGGCAGCACGAGCTCGACACGTGCCGCAGCCTCCTTGTCGCCGGCGATGTCGGCGACGATCGAGCGGACCTGCTCGTATCCGGTCGTCATCAGGAAGGTTGGCGCGCGACCGTAGGATTTCATGCCGGCCAAATAGAAGCCCGGCTCATCATGCGCGAGCTCGCGCGCGCCGTGAGGCCGCACCGTTCCGCAGCTATGCTCATTGGGGTCGACGAGCGGCGCGAGCGCAACGGGCGCCTCGATCGCCGGATCGAGCCGCAGCCGCAGCTCGGACAGGAACGAGAGATCGGGACGGAAGCCGGTCGACACCACCAACTGGTCCGCAACCATACTCAGCGCACCGCAGCAGGCGCCTGCCGAAATCCTGAGGCGTCCTTCGAACTCCGAAATATGGGTGACACCGAAGCCGGTCTCGACCGCAATCTTTCCGGCAGCCACGAGCGCGGCGAAGGTGGAGCCCAGCTCGCCGCGCACGACAAGCTTGTCGTTGCTGCCGCCGCCGAAGGCCTTTGCAGGGTCGCCGCCGCGCAGCAGCCAAACGGGCTTGGTGCCGGGCACCTCCTCGGCGAGCTGCGCGAGATCGATCAGCGTGCCTACCGCGGAATGACCGGCACCGAGCACGGCCACGGTCTTGCCTGCGTATCTGCCGCGTCCTCTGCCTCGCACATCCGGCATGCCGTAGGCGATGCGGTCGGCGCACTCGCCTTCGCCGATCGCCGGCAGACCGTTGCTGCCGGCGGGATTGGGCGAGAACCACGTGCCGGATACGTCGATGACGGCATCGGCGCGCAGCACCTCGTCGCCTTTGCCGTTCTGGTAGCGGATTTCGAAAGGCGCTTGGCCCCGCCCCTTCGTCGTCGCCTTGTCGAAGCCGACGCGGCTGATCGCCGTGACGCGGCTCGATGTCCGGATCGTCTCGCGCAGCGGCGTTCGCGTTGCCAGCGGCGCGAGATAGCGCTCGATCAGTTCGCCGCCGGTCGGATAGGAGTTTGGGTCTGGCGAATTCCATCCCGTCGGCGCAAGCAGGCGCGCGGCGGCCTTGTCGACGTTGTATTCCCACGGCGAGAAGAGCTGGACGTGCTGCCATTGCCGCACCGCGTGCCCGGCCTCGGGTCCGGCTTCGAGCACGACGGGGGACATGCCGCGTTCGAGCACTTGCGCGGCGGCTGCGAGGCCGACCGGCCCCGCTCCGATGATGGCTAGCGTCTTGTCCATTTCGAATGCTTCATCCTTCTAGAATTATGGAATGAATGACCAAATGACTCAGGCTGCCGTCTGGGCATCCTTGCATCCCGCTTCGTCCGCACAGCACTCCGCGACCAGGAAGTCGACCAGGCCCCGCATGGCGTCGAAATTGGCGTGGCAGATCAGGGTCGTCGATTCCCTGATCTGACTGACCAGTCCGACCGAGACCAAGGTCTTGATGTGGTGCGACAGCGTTGACGCCGGGATCTTCAGCTTGTCCTGCAAGCGGCCGACCGGCATGCCCGCGTGCCCGGCCCGAACCAGCGCCCGATAAATCTGCAGGCGGGTCCGATTCCCCAGGGCTTCCAGGCGTGCTGCTGCGTCGTCGATCTTCATGAGCGTCACGGTGCGCCCGTGCATATCGGTTGTCAAACGTTATTTCTAGAATATTCGAAATATGGAATGGCCGGATTTCAGGTTGACAGCGCCCAATAATTCCATAAATCTGGATATATGGAAACAGAACAAGCCGTCCTGGCGCTCGCCGCGCTGTCGCAAGCGACCCGTTTGGAGGCCTTCCGGATGTTGGTCAGACACGAGCCTGACGGCCTTGCGGCCGGCGACCTCGCGCGGCTGCTGGAAGTCCCGCAAAACACGCTGTCGGCGCATCTGTCGATTCTGAGCCGCGCCCACCTCGTGTCTTCCGAGCGGCGCAGCCGCTCGATCATCTACCGCGCCAATCTCGGCGAATTTCGCCACGTTGCAGTCTTCCTGCTGCGCGATTGCTGCGGCGGACGGCCGGAAGTTTGCGAACCCGTCGTCGAGACTCTGCAATCGTGCTGCTCGCCGAAACCCAGGAGGCGAGTCCGCTGATGGACAATTTCGATCTCTCGCGACGCCTCGCGGCCGAAGCGCTCGGCACAGGCATTCTCGTCGCCACCGTGGTCGGCTCCGGCATCATGGCGGAAACGCTGACCAAGGACATCGCTCTTGCGCTGCTCTGCAATACCTTGCCGACCGGCGCCATTCTGGTTGTGCTGATCACGGTGCTCGGACCGATCTCCGGCGCACACTTCAATCCCGCGGTGACCCTCGTTTTCGCCGGCAAGCGCGAGCTGCCAGCGAATGAGGCTGCGCTCTACGTTATCGCGCAAATCGCCGGCGGCATCGCGGGAACGGTGGCAGCGCATCTGATGTTCGGGCTGTCCGTGCTCGACCTCTCGACCAAAGTCCGAACCGGAGGGCCGCAATGGTTCGCCGAAGCGGTGGCCGCGTTCGGGCTGGTTGCGACCATCCTGGCGGGCATCCGGTTTCAGCGGACGGCAGTCCCCTGGCTGGTAGGCCTCTACATCACCGCGGCCTATTGGTTCACGGCTTCAACCTCGTTCGCCAATCCGGCCGTGGCCATTGCGAGGTGCCTGACCAACACGTTCTCCGGCATTCGTCCCGCCGACCTGCCCGGCTTCATCCTCGCGGAGCTGTGCGGAGCCTTCGCCGGCATGCTGCTGATGAACTGGCTGCTCGGACGCTCGCGCGCGTCCGCCTCAGCTGCAATTGCGGAGACAACCCGATGACCGTCACGATCTATCACAACCCCGCCTGCGGCACCTCGCGCAACACGCTGGCGATGATCCGGCAGAGCGGCACCGAGCCCGTCGTGGTCGAATATCTCAAGACGCCGCCCTCGCGGGACAGGCTCAAGGAGCTGATCGCGGCGATGGGCATTCCGGTCCGCGCGCTGCTGCGTGAGAAAGGGACACCCTATAAGGAGCTCGGCCTGGATGATCCCAAATGGACCGATGACCAACTCCTCGATTTCATGATCGCACATCCCATTCTCATCAACCGTCCGATCGTGGTGACGCCGAAGGGCACGCGCTTGTGCCGGCCGTCGGAAGCCGTGATCGATCTCCTGGACAATCCGGTCGGCCGCTTCGTGAAGGAAGACGGCGAAGTGGTCGAAGCCCGATAGGCCTGCTGCGCCCGATCAGCTTTTCGTGCTGGCGGTCTTGTCCAGCGCGGCACGCACGCCGCTCGCGAGCTTGATCGCATCGTCGTTGGCCCAGAAATGCATGAAGAACAGGCGCGGCTGCTCGTCCAGCATGTGGCTGTGCAGGGCCGTCACCGCGATCCCATGCGACCGCAGCGCCTTGATCACGGGGTTGACCTCGTCGCCGGTCAGCACGAAGTCGCCCGTGATCGCGGCCTTGCCGCCGCCGGTCGGCTGGAAGTTGACGGCGGTTGCAACGCCGAGCGGCCCGACCGGGCTCAACTGCATGCCTTGCTCGGTGACCGGATCGCGGCGGGGGACGTTGAACTGGTAGACGCCGCCGTTCGCCTGGCCCTTGACGCCGATGATCCGGTCGAGCTGCGCAGTGTCGAGATCGACGGCAGGCGGAGCGGCCGTCGAAGCCGGCGCCGACAGCGGCGTCTTGCTTTCGGCCAGCGCGTCCTTGATGGCCGCGGCGATCGCAACGGGATCACCGTGGCCGGCCACGTGCATGTAGAACGTCGCCGGGCTCGCGCCGAGCAGATGATTGTGCACGGCGGTGATCTCCAGCCCGTTCGCGATCATCTTCGCCATGACCGGGTTGATCTCGGATTCGAGCAGCACCAGATCGCCCATCGCCATGACACCGCCATGCGCGGGCTTGAACGCGACCCAGCCGCCGAGCGCCAGCGCCGGCTTGATGGTGACGCCGTCGAGCGTCACCGTGAGATCGGTCCGCGGAAAGCCGTAGCGATGCACGTCACCGGTCACGGCCGGCTTTCGCCCCAGCGTGTCGTCGACCTTCTGCCAATCGACGTCCTGCGCGTGAGCGCTTGCGATGAAGCAGGCGCCGATACCGATCAGCGCCGAGATTGTCTTGCGCATTGATCTACTCCCTCAAGCTTGGAATTCAGCCAGTCATTCACTTCTGCTCCTTGCCCTGACCGCCATTGTCGATGACGAGCCGCGGTGGGATGCCGGTATCAATGCGCTTCGGCGTGGCCGCGCGCGAGTGAACCATCTCAATTTTTCTGGTGGGATCGGGGACGATGACATGCTGCGCCCTTGGTGATCAGGACGCGATTCTTGGGCATGTCGCCTCGCGGGGAGACCGCATATCCCCGACGCTTCGAATAGAAACCTGGCGAAGCGGGCTGTCAATCGGCCTATGACCGAGACACGAAGAGTTCACTCGTCGAACGGAACCGTTTCCGCGACACCGAGATGGTGACGCCTCGGCGCGACAGCGCCGTTGGCGGACACGTTCAAGGATCTTGTTGGCAAGTTCCAAAAGCAGCGCAGGCCCGATCGGACCGGGCACCTGCGCGACAAACGCAAGAAGCCCTACCCCTTCGAGATGACTGCGCGGCCGTAGGGCGGCTGGCCTGCGACCGGCGGATTGGCGGTCTGGGCGGCGAGTTCGCCGATCAGGCGGTCGGCGTCGGCGGCCATGCCGTCGGGGGCCTGGATCACCAGGCGTTCCAGCGCCCAGCGGTACGACGAGATGCGCTGCTCCAGGCACTGCTGCACCCACTGGATGATCAGCGAGTTCTCCTGCATGCGCGCGACCGCATCGTCCCTTTCCCGCGGAGAGAGTGCGGAGACGCGCGCCATGCTGGCATTGCGTTTCCGGTCGAGATCGATGACGCGGATCGCGCTGGCGAAGAACGGCTCGAAGCGGGTGATGTCGTTGCGGACGTCCTCGATCAGCTGCGCGTAGCGCGAGGAATGCGAGCGGTGCGGCTCGTCGATCAGCGTGCGCCCGTACATGGTGCGGTCGAACACGATCTTCTGCCGCCAGGGCGATGGCAGCGGCTTGTAGTCGCCGAACACGCTCTTCCATGCCGGGCGCGACAGCGGCGGCTCGATCATGGGATAGGCGAGATCGCGGAGCTGACGCTCTTCGTCGGTGAGCTGGAATTGCGAGGGCGTCAAGCCGACGCTGGAGGTGACCTCCGCGCCCAGCCAGCGATGCATGTCGTCGCTGCGCATGTCGGCGCGGGTGCGGCCGAAATCGCCGCCGCTGCAGGCGCAGAGCGTCGCGCCAAGCAGCGCAAGCAAGACGGCCGATAGGACAGGCCGGATCTGGCGGATGGAGTCCGGCATTCGCATGAAGCCGGATGTCAGCGACGGCGACGACGGCGCCCCGGCGCTGTGCCCTGCTCCGGCCCGCGATCGCCGCTGGTTTCGTCCGCCTCACGCTCGATGCGAATCACGGGAAGGATCAGGACCGTTCCCATGTCCGCGCGCGGAGCGACATCCCCCGACGAGCCCACCCGGCGACCGGCCGGAAATTCGATGATGGTCCCCATGTCAGCTCTCTTCAATTGCCGCGCGACCGAACGCGCCCCTGCAACATGCATTCATTAAGATCAGCTCATGGTTAACGGGGTGTAAACGCGCGCCGTGGACCGTAACCGCACGGGCGCGCCGCGCCGTCCCGTTGCGGCACGACAACGCCTTAAATTGCAAGGCCGGCTTCACGCCTCGTTTTCCTTAACGAGGCTTTAAAAGAACCTGCGCTAGGCTCGCCCCCAAGTATCTTTCCCGAGTTGCGTACGCCTCCATGACCAAGTCGCTGTTTCCCGGATTCGACGGGCTGATGAACCTGTCCCGTCGCGAAGGTGTCGACGTCCGTCCGACGCTGCTGCGCGTGCTGACCGACCTTTATGTCCAGACGAGCACCCACAGCGACGACGAGCAGCGGCAGTTCGTCGAGCTCGCCACGCGGCTGATCGACCAGGTCGACGATGCGACGCGGGCCGCCGTCAAGGCGCGCCTCGCGGTCTATCCGCAGACGCCCGTCCCGATCCTGCAGAAGCTCGGGCTGGTTGCGACCCAGGAAGGCCGCAGGGTTCCATTGGCCCGGGAGATCCCCACGCCGCCGCGCGCGCCCTCTCCGGCGCGCGTGCCGACCGAGGCCGAGCAGCGCATGGCCGCCGACATGGCGATGCAGCCGAAGGAAGCGGCCGAGATCCACGACATGTTCTTCCGCGCCGGCGCCGCCGAGCGCGCGCTGATCCTGCACAATCTCGCGCAGACCCCGCTGAAGGCCGCCCCCCGCATTCCGACCGCGCGGGCCAAGCGCGCGATCCAGATCCTGGAGATGGCGGCGATCGCGGGTGACGTCGAGAACTTCACCTTCGAGCTCGGCGATAGCCTGATCCTGCCCTCGCGCGTCGCAGCCCAGATCGTCGACGATGCCGGCGGCGAGGCGCTCGCGGTCGCCGCGCGCGCGCTCGACATGCCGAGCCCGGTCTTCCAGCGCATCCTGCTGTTCTTCAAGCCGGAGATCGGCACCTCCGTGAACGCCGTGTACCGGCTGTCGCGGCTCTATGACCGCCTCGGCGACCGCTCGGCGCTGGTAATGCTGGCGGCCTGGCGCGGCTCGACGCTCGCCGTCACCCGCGCAAAATACCAGCCGTCACTGCATGACGGCGAACGCCAGCGTGCGCGCGCGGGCGCGAGCCAGACGCGGCCGGGCGTGCAGCCGGGCTCCGCGCCTGCGGTGCGGAAGGGCACCGGTGGGTTATCGGACCGCTGATTTGCTCGTGCCCCGGACGCAGCGCAGCGCCTCCCTGGCGATGCGAAGCATCGTCCAGCGAGCGATGCGCTGCAGAGCCGGGGCCCATTTCACCGCATCGATTCATGCCGCTGTATGGGTCCCGGCTCTGCACGGCAACGCTGGCTGGTCGCCGCTTGTCCGGGACACGATGGGGCAGCGGTTACGCCTTCGCCAATTCCAGAAAATGCCGGCCCGCGCGATCCTCGGTCTCGACGATCCACGCGTCCGGATCGAAGCGGATTTCCCTGGTCAGCCGCTCCTCGATCGTGTGCTCCGGCAGAGCCTGCGGCGCGACCGGCACGAAGAGGCGATCGACGGGGCGGCCGTCGTCATAGACGGTCTGCGGTGCCGGCGCATACAGCATCGCATTGCCGTCGAGCAGCGACACCTTCACGAACACCGCGCCCGCCTCCTCGGCACCACGACGCCGCACGGCACCGAACACGCCCTCGGTCTGGCAGCGGCGCAAGTAAGCCGCCACCCAAATGTTGGATTTCAAACGCATGAATCGCACGATAGGCCAGTGCCGCCATCAGCACCAGCCTCGCACCCAACCGTGAGAATCATTCGACGGGATGGCCGATCGCAGCGGCAAGCTCGCGCAGCAGACGGTCGGACACTTGGCCGGTGACCTGCATCTTGTGCTCGCGCTCGAATTTCTGGATCGCGGACTGGGTCTCGCCGCTCATGGTGCCCGTGATCTTCAAATTGCCGTAGCCATATTCGGATAGCGCGCGCTGCACGCCCGCGATACGCCGCGCGGCCGGGCTCTGCTGCGCCGGAATCGGTGCCGGTGGACGGATCGCGGACGGCGGCGTCGAGGTCGCCGCCTTGACCAGATTGGTCATGGGATCATTGCCGGAGCGCGGCGTCGAGGCGGTCGCCTCGACGGGCTTTTCGGGCGCCTTCTCGGCGGCACGCTCGGCAGGCTTGGGCTCGACGCGGAACTCGGTCGCGCGCGGCTCGAGCGGCGAGGTATCGGCGCCGACGGGGCGCGGACGCGGCAACGGGTTCGACAGCGACACGGACGACGATGCGGGAAGATTGATCACCGTGCCGAACATCGGCGCGGGGTGCCGGCCGGTCTGGAGGAACAGCGCATTGGCAACGATCGCAGCAATCGCGGCGACGGCGACGAGGCCGGCCAGCGTATCCTTGGGACTGTGCAGCAGCACGCGCATCACGAGGTTGCGCTCGGTCTCGACATCGATGACCGCGGCCTTTGCGCCAGCCTTGGCGCCACGGCGGCGCGGAGCGGCTTCGTCCTTGGCAGACTTCTTAGGCACTTTTCTTCACCAGAGCGGGTTGGTCCTGAGACTGGTCGCGAGTTGGGTCTTGAAGGTCCTGGCGCAGCGCCGGCGCCGGCGCCAGCGTCGCGATCTTGCTCTCGCTCGTCTTCTCATTGGCCGGCTTGGCTTGCGGCGGCGTGTAGACGAGCGGCAGCTTGACGGTGACGGCGGTGCCCTCTCCCAGCCTGCTTTGTACCGTCAATTCACCGAGATGCAACGCCACGAGACTCTTGACGATCGAAAGTCCAAGGCCGGTGCCTTCGTGACGGCGCTGATAGGTCTTGCCGGCCTGGAAGAACGGCGCGCCGATGCGCTTGAGATCGTCGGGTGCGATGCCAACGCCGGTGTCGCTGATGCGCAGCGTCAGCTGCGAACCCGATACCCCGGCTGATACGCAGACCTGACCGCCACGCTCGGTGAACTTGATGGCATTGGCGACGAGGTTGAGCACGATCTGCTTGAATGCCCTGGGGTCGCCGGTCATGACGGGCAGATCCTGCGGCGCGTCGGTGACGAGGTCGATGCCGTTCTCCCGCGCCTTCAGCGCCAGCAGATTGCAGCAATGCAGCAGCGAGGCGCGCGGCGCGAACGGCTCGGACGCAATCTCGAAATTGCCCGATTCCATCTTCGACATGTCCAGGATGCCGTTGACGACCGACAACAGATGCTGGCCGGAATCGTTGATGAGCTGGGCGTATTCCTTGCGCTGGGCCGCACCCAGCATCAGGGTCTGCTCCTGCGCGATCATCTCGGAGAAGCCGATGATGGCATTGAGCGGCGTGCGCAGCTCGTGGCTCATTGTGGCGAGGAAGCGCGTCTTGGCCCCATCGGCCGCCTCGGCGGCGCTGCGCGCCTGATCGAGCGCCTGCTCGAAGAGCTTGCGGTCGGTGACGTCGCGCATCACGGCGACGACTTCGGCTTCGCGCATGGAATCACGATCAGTATCCCGGCGGCCCAGATCCTGGTCGAGCGGACGGCAGCGCATCTCGACCCAGATGAAATCGACCTGGCCGCGCTCGGAACCGACAGGCTCGCGCCGCAACCGGAACTCGACGCTGCGCACGTCGCCGCGCGCCGCGTCGGACAGTGCCGTGAGATAAGCCGGCCGATCGGCGACATGGACGCGGTCGAACAGGCCGTGGCCGAGCAGTTGCGCCACTTGCATGCCGAGCATCGCCTCTACCGCCGGCGAGATGAACTGCACCGCACCGTTGCGCTGATGCCGCGAGATGACGTCGCTCATGTTGCGCGCCAGCAGGCGGTAACGCTCCTCCTCGCGCGACAAGAGCGCGACGCTGGTGCGCGCGAGCGATTCCGCGCCGAAGGCGAGGCCCGCGGCATAGAGGGTCGCGGACGCAACGCCGAAGGCCATCAGCACGCCGCGCTCGGCCGCGCTCGGCTCCTGCACCGGCAGCCAACCGAGCTGGCTGATCAGGATCAGCATCCCGGCGCAGGACAGCGCGAGCAGCGAGGCGAAAGCCGCGACGCGGCGCGAGGCCGACAGCGCGGCTTCGAGGGGAACCACGACGAGCCAGACCGCGGCGAAGGATTCGATGCCGCCCGTCGTGACCGCGATCGCCATGATCAGGCCGGCGAGCGCCAGCGACGACAGCACATGCGCGCCCTCATAGCGGCCGGTGCGCGACAGGAACCAGGACAGCATGATCGGCGCGATCAGCCAGGCAAAAGCCGCGACCTCGATCGCGCTCGGCGCGCCGCGCATGGCGAGATAGACCGGGAATGCGGCAAAAGCGGCCAGGCTGCCGAGCAGCCGCGGTGCCATGAAGGCACGATGGCGCGCTCGCATCAGCGCATCGTAGCGCGCAGAGGGATGCAGCAGTGCATCGAGACAATCGCGGATGATACTCAAAACTGTCACGGGTCTCGCGCTTCGGCTCAATCGTCTTGAGAAGACGCGCCGGAACGCCTCCTTGTCGTTGAGCCACCGTGTCAGAGCGACCTTAAACGAGTGCTAAGGCGGCGCCGCGTGCGGCCGGACACCGCGTTATCGCGGAGCTTTTTAGACGATTTGGCGACGTCTTCGCTGCGGATGGTGAACACAGGGTTTCACCTTGCGCCGCATGGTTTCGAATTGGTGGATGCGGGGCGCGCCAGCAGAGTCACGGGCGCGGGCGTCAATCGAAAATTTACGAGACTGTCGCTTCCAAAGAATCTTGCGTCAATTTTCCGCGAATTAAGCTCAAGGCAATCACTTGCGATTTATCGAGGGTTGCTAGGTCCGACATCCGCGGAGATCGCCGCGGGCGGACTCTAACGGACAGGTCGATAAGATGCGCTTTCTGCTTCGCATCACATTCTGGCTCGGGCTGGTGCTGGTGCTCCTGCCGCGGGACAAGACGCCGGAATCGGAGAAGCTGCCGCAGATCGGTGCCGCCGACGCGGTGCAGGCTGCGACTGCGGCCGTCTCCGACATGACCCATTTCTGCAAGCGCCAGCCGGCGGCCTGCGAGGTCGGCGGGCAGGCCGCGACCATCATCGGCCAGCGCGCCCAGGACGGTGCGAAGAAGCTCTACCAGATCATCAACGACAAGAAAGAGCAGATCACCAACGACAAGAACGACGGCAACAAGAACGACAAGAAGGCGCCCGACCATACCGGCTCGATCGCAATGGCCGGCGAAGGCGATGCTGCCGCGAGCGAGGCGCCGCGCGATACCCTGACCCAGGACGACCTCGCGCTGGAATGGCGCGGACCTCAGGCCGCGAATTAGGGCTCAAACCCTATCGATTTCACGGCTTCGCGTCCCTATATTGGCCTTGACGGGAACTGTGGGCCAATATGACGACGATCGACGAAATCAGGGACAATTTCGAGCTTCTGGACGAGTGGGATGACCGCTACCGGTATGTCATCGAGCTCGGCCGTACCCTGGAACCGATGCCGGAGGCGGAACACTCCGCCACCAACAAGGTGCAGGGCTGCGTCAGCCAGGTCTGGCTCCAGAAGCTGGTCGACCGCAGCAATGGCGAACCGATCC
Organism: Bradyrhizobium sp. USDA 4354; assembly: GCF_054060315.1. Taxonomy (NCBI): domain Bacteria; kingdom Pseudomonadati; phylum Pseudomonadota; class Alphaproteobacteria; order Hyphomicrobiales; family Nitrobacteraceae; genus Bradyrhizobium; species Bradyrhizobium sp. USDA 4354. The sequence goes on from NZ_JBSSDC010000001.1 coordinate 6,841,173, forward strand.
TGAAATATCGCGGCGACAGCGACGCCCATATCGTGCGCGGGCTGGTCGCGATCGTGCTCGCGCTCTATTCGGGCCGCACGCCGCGGGAGATTCTCGATACCGACGCGATCGCCGTGTTCAACGAGTTCGGCTTTCGCGATCATCTGACGCCGCAGCGCTCCAACGGCCTGCGCTCGATGGTCGAGCGCATCAAGACCGACGCGAAAGAGGCGCTCGCGGAAGCTACATAGGAATCTTACTTCCGCTTCCGCTGCTGCTGCCCCAGGCCCATCTGCTTGGCCAGCCGCGAGCGCGCCACCGCATAGTTCGGGGCGACCATGGGATAGTCGGCCGGCAAGCCCCACTTCTCGCGATATTGCTCCGGCGTCATGTTGTACTGCGTGCGCAGATGGCGCTTCAGCGACTTGAAGCGCTTGCCGTCTTCCAGGCAGACCAGATAGTCGGGCGCGATCGATTTCTTCAGCGAGACGGCCGGCTTGGCCGGCTCGAGCGGCGCGGATTCGGTGCGGCCTGACGAGACCCGCACCAGGGCGCCATGCACCTGGCTGATCAGGTTCGGAATCTCAGCCGCCGGCGTCGGATTGTTGCTGAGATAGGCCGACACGATGCTCGCGGTCAGCTCGATGAAATTCTTCGCCCCCGCATCCGACATGCGCCCGTCCCTTCTCCAGCTTGCGCCTCACGGGATTGACGACACCAAAGTATTCCGTGTCAAGAATACATTCGCATGAAATAGGACAACTGACGACGATGCGCTGATTACTGGTGAACGGCGCCGCTTTACTTGGGCGCGGCGGCCTCAACCGCGCTGGTCGAGATGGGCACGGAGCTCGTCGATCGAGGCAAAGCGCATCATGCCTTCCGGCATCTGCGCCTCGATCGAGCCGTCGGAATAGAGCGAATAGGCCATGCCGTCGACGACACCGGATTTGAGCACGGTCACGGGTGCCGGCTCGACAGGCGGCGGCGCTTCGGGCGCAGGCGGTGGGGCGGCCCCCGCGAAGGTCGATGGGGAGCGCGGCGGCGAAGGGCGCGGGGCGGCCGGCGGCTCCGCCGGGCGCATACGGTCCGGCTTCGGCCAGGCAACGTCAAAGCTCGCGGGCGGAAAGTCCGGGGCCTTACCGGGCTCCGCAGGCGGCTGCGGCGGCACACCTTCGGTGGTCTTCGCCTCCGCGCGCTCGCGCTCCTTGCGCGAGGTCGAGGCGAACAGCAGGTTGCGCCGGCGCGGCGCTTCCGGAGCGGCGGGCGGCGTGGGAGCTTCCGGCTCCTGCGATCCCTCGGCGCGCGGACGCTCGCGCGCAGCAGCTTCGCTCTGCCACGGCGGCGGACTTGCGGACGGTGGCGGCGGCGCCGGCTCGATCCTCGCCGCCGCAGCGGGCACCGGCTCGGGCGCGACCGCGCCAGGCACGGCGAGGCCCGGCAGCACGGGCCTGACCCGAACCTCGGACGGCGCGACCACAGCGGCCAGCCGGCGAGCGATGCTCTTGAGCTCAAGCAGCACCAGATGCAGGCCGACCAGTAACAATCCGGAGCAGACGCCAATGGTGCCGGCGATTATGAGAGTCCCACCGAGGCTGAATTCCCTGATCGTCAGGCCGAAAATGATCGCAAGGAGACCCGCCAGGACGGCGCAAATCCCCACGATCAACAATGCCAAATTCATCGAACCACCCCCGGCCGCGCATCCGCACGCGACAACCGCTACGCCACAATACCGTCATACGATGTTCCGCGCCAACGGCCAATTCTAGGCAGTGTTCCTAAAGGGAAGGAAATCAGGGACTTATTCACATTCCCTTCAGCTCCGGCTCGCTACTGCTAGGCTGCTCTCAAGTAACCGGAATTGCTGCGTCGCATCAGGAATTTAGCCATAATGCCCAATTACTTGGTAATGGAACTGCGCTATACGGAGTCCGGGGTTGAGGCCCGCGCGCACCAGCAGGGCCAAGAGGGGATTCCGGGGCACCGATAGCCATGACATCCATCACGACTTCGGCGATCGACACGCCCTTACGGCGCTCGGTCGAACGGACTTGCGACGATCTCGCCATGCTGGTGCTGGCCGCGGTCGCCGTCATTGCAGGCTTGACCTTCCGCGACTACGGGCTCGGCTGGGACGACTACACCCACGCTGAATACGCCGACCTGCTGCTGCGCATGTTCGGTTCCGGCTTCAAGGACACCGCGGCGCTCTCCTTCGCCAATCTCTACATGTATGGCGGCGGCTTCGACATGGTCGCGGCCCTGCTCCACAAAGTCATTCCGCTCGAGCTGTTCGAGACGCGCCGTCTGGTCGGCGCCGTCGTCGGCGTCATCGGGCTTGCCGTGACCTGGCGGCTCGGCCGCCGCGTCGGCGGACCGGTCGCAGGCCTCGCGGCGCTGCTCCTGCTCGCGCTCTGCCCGATCTTCTACGGCCACATGTTCATGAACCCGAAGGATGCGCCCTTCGCGGTGGCCATGATCATCCTGATGCTCGGCCTCGTCCGGCTTGTCGAGGAATATCCGCAGCCGTCGCCGCGCACGATCCTCATCGTCGGCTTAGGGGCCGGCCTTTCGCTGGGCTGCCGCGTTCTCGGCGGGCTTGCACTGGTCTACGCCGTGCTCGGCTTCATGCCGCTGTTCCTGGAGGAGTTGCGCACTGAAGGTGTGCGCGAGTCGGTCCGCCGCTTCGCGCTCGTCGTTTATGTGCTGCTGCCCGGCCTCGTGCTCGGCTATCTCGTGATGGGCCTGATCTGGCCGTGGTCGATCATGGAGCCCGGCAATCCCTTCGAGGCGCTGACCTACTTCTCGCATTTCTTCGAGAAGCCGTGGAAGGAGATGTTCGACGGCGCGATCGTGTCGGTGCCCGACATGCCCTGGTCCTATCTGCCGACGCTGTTCGCACTCCAGCTGCCCGAGGTGATGCTGGTGCTGATGGCCGGCGCGGTGTTCAGCACCTTCGCCATGCTGCCCCGACGCGAGGTTCCGGCGCGCCGCAAGACCATCCTCTTGATGCTGACGCTGGCTGCGACCCTGCCGCTCGCGATCGCGATGCTGAAGCGCCCGGCCCTGTACAACGGCATCCGCCATTTCGTCTTCGTGATCCCGCCGATGGCGGTGCTCGGCGGCGTCGCTTTCGCCTGGGCCATGGAGCGCCTGCGCGCCAATCACCGGACCTGGCAGCCGGTCGTGCTCGCCACCTTCTGCTTTGGCCTTGCGCTGTCGCTCGCCGAGATGATCCGGCTCCACCCCTATCAGTACACGCATTTCAATCACATCGCGGGCACCGTGCGCGGCGCCGACGACCGCTTCATGCTGGACTATTGGGGTCTCGCCTTGAAGCAGGCCTCCGACGAATTGCGCGAACAGCTCGTCGAGCGCCAGGAAGTGCCGCCGAGCAATCGCAAATGGAAGGTCGCGGTGTGCGGTCCGCAGCGCCCGGCCCAGGTCGCGCTCGGCCCCGACTTCACCATCGGCTGGGATTCCAACGCGGCCGATTTCGCCATGACGCTCGGCGAGTTCTACTGCAAGGGCCTCACCGCGCCCGTCATGGTCGAGATCAAGCGCGACGACGTGGTGTTCGCCCGCGTCTACGACATCCGCGGCCGCGGCATCTCCAGCCTGCTGTCGATCCCGGCGCCGTAGTAATTTTCTCTCGAGCGTAGCCCGGATGCAGCGCAAGCGAAATCCGGGATCAAGCGTCCCGCATTGCGCCTCCGCCTTCGCTCTTCGAGCTACGGCGGAAGCTCCATGCGGGCTACGCGCGACAGCCACGCTCCCTGCGCCTTGCCGTCAACCCGGCTCCAGACTACGCTCCTTCCCCGCAACAACGAGGTTCGGAGAGAATTGCCATGTCGCCAGCGGAAGCGCGCCTGAAGGAAGTGCCGTCGAACATGACGGAGGCGGAGTGGCAGCAACGGGTCAATCTCGCCGCCTGCTATCGCCTGGTCGCGCTGTACGGCTGGGACGATCTGGTCGACACCCACATCTCGGCGCGCGTGCCCGGTCCCGACCATCACTTCCTGATCAATCCTTACGGGCTGATGTTCGAGGAAATCACGGCCTCCAGCCTCGTCAAGGTCGACCTGCACGGCAACCAGCTGTCCGAGAGCGAATACAGCATCAACCCGGCCGGCTTCACCATCCATTCGGCGATCCACGAGGTGCGCGAGGACGCGATCTGCGTGCTGCATCTCCACACGCTCGACGGCACTGCGGTGTCGAGCAGCGCCGAAGGGCTGCTTCCGCTGAACCAGACCGCCCAGCTCGTCACCCACGATCTCGCCTATCACGACTATGAAGGCATCGCGCTCGACCACGACGAGCGGCCGCGGCTCCAGAAGGATCTCGGCGATCACAACCACATGCTCCTGCGCAACCACGGCACGCTCACGGTCGGCCGCTCGGTGGCGTCCGCGTTCGAGCGCATGTATCATCTCGAGCGCGCCTGCTCGATGCAGGTGCGCACGCGTGCGCTGGGCACGCCGGTCTATCCGGTCGACGATATCGCGATCGAGAAGAACACCGAGCTGCTCGCCAACCGCGACCGCGCCGAGCTGCGCGCCACCACCCTCGTGTGGCCGCCCTTGCTGCGCAAGCTCGACCGCGAGCTTCCAGGCTACCGGTCTTGAGATTTTCGCGATTTCGTGTAAGGTAGTTCTCGAACTACCTCTGCACGTTTTGGAATGAAACGCCGCCCAATTCCGGGCGGCGTTTTTATTTGGGCCGGCGATCACCATCACCGTCACCCCCGCGCAACGGCGGAGCCGTTGTCGCTGGAGGTGCTCGCCTCTTCGGCGAGCCTCGAAGGGCGACGGCCCGGCTGCATCGGGGCCGTGCATCCTTCGAGGCTCCCGATGGGGCGCTGCGCGCCCCATCACTCGCACCTCAGGATGACGGGAGGCGCAGTTCGGTCGTTGCAAGTTTCGGAGTTCATAGGGTGGGCAAAGCGCAGCGTGCCCACGTCTTCTCGCGCGATTCCGAATGGACGGTGGGCACGCTGTGCTTTGCCCACCCTACGGCACCGTGCCTACTTCACCTCCGCCAGCGCGGCGAGGATACGGGCCCAGGAGCGGATGCCTTTCTGGAAGCTCTGCAGGTCGTATTTCTCGTTCGGTGAGTGGATGTTGTCATCGTCGAGGCCGAAGCCGACCAGCAGCGAGTCGAGGCCGAGCGTGCGCTTGAAGTCGGCGACGATCGGGATCGAGGCGCCCGACCCCATCAGCACCGCCTCCTTGCCCCACTCGTCGGCCAGGGCCTTGCTGGCGGCGGCGAGCGGCTTCATGGTCCAGTCGAGCGCAACCGCGGGTGCGGCGGAATGGTCGCCGAACTCGACCTTGCAGTCGCCGGGAATCCGCGCCGTCACGTAATCACGGAAGGCTTTGCGGATCTTTTGCGGGTCCTGGCCCTCGACCAGACGGAACGAGACCTTTGCCGAGGCATGCGACGGAATCACCGTCTTGGAGCCCTCGCCGATATAGCCGCCCCAGATGCCGTTGACGTCGCAGGTCGGACGCGTCGAGGCCTGCTCGACCAGAAGCCTGCCCTTCTCGCCGGCCGGGAGCGACAGCCCGACCGGCTTGAGGAAGATCTCGGGCGTGAAATCGAGCTTCTTCCACTGCTCCAGGATCTCGGGCGGCGTATCCTTCACGCCGTCATAGAAGCCGGGGATGGTGATGCGATTGTCGTCGTCGAACAGGCCGCCCAGAATTTTCGTGAGCAAGCGGATCGGATTCATCGCGCTGCCGCCGAACACGCCGGAATGCAAATCGCGGTTGGCCGCGGTGATCTTCAGCTCTTCATAGAGCAGACCGCGCAGCGAGGTCGTGATCGCCGGCGTGTTGCGGTCCCACATGCCGGTGTCGCAGACCAGCACATAGTCGGCCTTAAACTCGTCCTTGTTGGCCTCGATGAAGGGCACGAAATTCTTCGAGCCGACCTCCTCCTCGCCTTCGATCAGGAAGGTGATGTCGATCGGCAGCGAGCCCGTCACCTTCTTCCAGGCGCGGCAGGCTTCGACGAAGGTCATCACCTGGCCCTTGTCGTCCTCAGCGCCGCGCGCGACGATGATCTTGCGGCCGTCGGCATGATCCGTGACAACGGGCTCGAACGGCGGACGGTGCCAAAGCTCGAGCGGATCGACCGGCTGCACGTCGTAATGGCCGTAGAACAGCACGTGCGGCCGCCCGCCCGCTCCGGTCTTGCCGACGACGGCGGGATGGCCCGCGGTCGGCCTCACCTCGGTGGCAACACCGAGGCTGGCGATGTCCTTGGCGAGATGCTCGGCCGCTGCCTTGCAATCATCCGCAAAGGCCGGATCGGCCGAGATCGACTTGATCCGCAACAACGAGAACAGGCGCTCCAGGCTGTTGTCGAAATCCTTGTCGATGTGGTCGAGCACGGATTGGAGCTGCGCATTGGCCATGATTGCGATCCTGATTGTTGGGTCTCAAGAGGTTTCGGGTTTTAGCGCCGGAGCGGCCTCGGGGCCAGCCGCGATCGGGGGATGCCTGATGTGCCAGGCGAGGCACCCTGCGAGGACGGCGGTCGCAGCGAGGTTGTTGCCCCAGGCGTGGATGACAGTGGGAAACCACGGCAGCGACAGCGGCACGAGGATGCCGGCGGCACCCAAGGCGAGCCAGGTTCCAGGCGCACATGCGCTCGCGCATCGAAGGCGGCGCGATGCATCAGCACCGCGATCGGGAAGAACAGCCACATGCCTTCCCGCCGGGCGTTCTGCCTACCGCCGCAGCAATCCGCCGAGCGCGCCGCGGACCAGCGTGCGGCCGATCGAGCCGCCGAGCTGGCCACCCACCGACTTGCCGATATTGGCGGCCATTCCGCCGATCACCTGGTTGGTGACCGATCGCGTCACATCCCGCGCAATGACCTGGCCCGTCGACAGACGGCCGCGCTTGACGTTGGTGCCGAAGATGGTGCCGACGATCGAGCCCAACTGCCCGAGGATTCCGCCGCCTGCGCCGGCTCCACCATTTTGTGCGTCCGCAGGCGCAGCCGTGCCGGCCACGCGCTTCTGCAGCATCTCATTGGCGGACTCACGATCCACCGCCGTATCGTATTTGCCCTTCACCGGGCTCCTGCTCATGATCGCCTTGCGCTCCTCGGGCGTGATCGGCCCGATCCGCGCCGTCGGCGGCCGGATCATCACCCGCTCCACCATCGAAGGCGTGCCGTTGCCCTCGAGGAAGGACACCAGCGCCTCGCCCTTGCCGAGCTCCGTGATCACCTTGGCAGTGTCGAGCTTCGGGTTGGGCCGGAAGGTCTGCGCCGCAGCGGCGACCGCCTTCTGGTCGCGCGGCGTGAAGGCGCGCAGCGCATGCTGCACGCGACCGCCCAACTGGGCCAACACCTTGTCCGGCACGTCGATCGGATTCTGGGTGACGAAATAGACGCCGACGCCCTTGGAACGGATCAGACGAACCACCTGCTCGATCTTGTCCATCAACGCCTTCGGCGCATCGTTGAACAGCAGATGCGCCTCGTCGAAAAAGAACACCAGTTTTGGCTTCGGCAGGTCGCCGGCTTCCGGCAGTTCCTCAAACAGCTCCGACAGCAACCACAACAGGAAGGTAGCGTAGAGCCTGGGGCTCTCCATCAGCTTGTCGGCAACCAGGATGTTGACGATGCCGCGACCGTCGCTATCGGTCTTCATGAAATCCTTCAGCTCCAGTGCCGGCTCACCGAAGAATTTCGTTCCGCCCTGGTTTTCCAGCACCAGCAGCTGGCGTTGAATGGTTCCAACCGTCGCCTTGCTCACATTGCCGAAGCTCTGCGCGGCCTTACGGATCTCGGCGAACGGATCTTCCTCAGCATCCTGTCCCTTCTTGCCGCTGGCGGGAACGATCGCATCCAACAGCGATCGCAGATCCTTCATGTCCAACAATGGCAGGCCATTCTCGTCCGCGACGCGGAATGCGACGTTGAGAACCCCTTCCTGCACCTCGTTCAGGTCGAGCATCCGCGCCAGCAGTAGCGGCCCCATTTCGGTGACGGTGGCGCGGACCGGATGTCCCTGCTCGCCGAACACGTCCCAGAACACGGTCGAGAACTGGTCCGGCTGAAACTTGAGACCCATTTCGCCGGCGCGCTTGAGAATGAAGTCTTTGGCCTCGCCGACTTCCGAGATTCCGGAGAGGTCGCCCTTGATGTCGGCTGCGAACACCGGAACACCGGCGCGCGCAAAACCTTCCGCCATCACTTGCAGCGATACGGTCTTGCCGGTTCCGGTTGCGCCCGTGACGAGGCCGTGGCGATTGGCGAGCGCCAGCGTCAGCCAAGCCTGCTCGTCTCCCTTGCCGACGAAAATCTTGTCGTCGGTATCGCCGAGCTTGCTGTCCTGTGCGGTCATTATTCTCTCTGATCTCTCTGCCGAGTTTCGCGTACTGAAACTCAAATGCACCAGTTCCGTAGTTTAGCGCATGTCGCGCACCGATTAAAACCGTTCAACGCGCCCAAGCATGCGACATTGTCGGACACAAACGGACGACTTCAGCCGAAAGTAGGAACGAGCCGTTCGCAACGCGGCAATTTTTCGCCGATTCGTTCTCGGCTCTTGCACGGCTGCAACACTTTTCGCGCGTTCGCGACGGCGCGTGCGTTCATCGCTTGAATTTCACGTCACACCGGCTCAAGATCATTTTTGAAGCAATACTCCGGCATCAAACCGGCTGAGGGGCGGGCCTTATGGACGAGCTGATCGGACGGCTGGCGGCAAACGCCAGCATAGATGGTGCTGTCGCTGAAAAGACCGTCGGCATTATCCTGGGCTTCCTCCGCAGCGAGGGTCCTTCCGATAGCGTGCAGGCCCTGATCGACCAAATCCCCGGAGCGGAAGCTGCGATCGAGGCGTCCAGGAGCGGCGGCGGGCTGTCGCGGCTGATGGGCGGCGGCCTGATGGCCGTCGGTACCCGCCTGATGGGCCTTGGGCTTGGCATGTCCGAGATTCAAAACGTCGCCCGTGAACTTTTCCGCTACGGGCGAGACAAAATCGGAGCGGATCAGATGGGCAAGATCATCGCGGGGACGCCGGGCCTCAGCCAATTCGCCTGAGCGACGCTTTTCATATCGAGCATCATGACATATCCGATCTCCGAGATTGAGGGCCTGCCGGCCTTTGCCGCCAACAAGTTGAAGGCGCAAGGAATCCGCACCACCGACGCGCTGCTCGAGGCGGCCTCCACCGTGAAGGGCCGCAAGGCGCTTTCGGCCAAGACCGGCATCAGCGAGCAGCAATTGCTGGAATGGGCCAACGTCTCCGACTACATGCGCATCCCCGGCATGGGCAGGGCCAAGGTCGGCCTGGTCCGCGCCGCCGGCGTCACCACCGTGCGCGAGCTTGCCTATCGGAATCCGGCAAGGCTGGCGCAGAGCATGCGCGAAGCCAACGAGAAGAGGAAGCTCGTCCGCATCCTGCCTTCCGAGAAGTCGGTCGGCGACATCATCGCCAAGGCCAAGAAGCTGCCGCCGAAGATTACGTATTAGGTAGCCTCTCTCACCGTCATCCTGAGGTGCGAGACGTGCGGCGCGTAGCGTCGCACGGAGAGCCTCGAAGGATGCACGGCCACGCTGCCGCCGCATGGAGAGAGCCGGGCCGTTTATCCTTCGAGGCCTCCGCTACGCTTCGGCACCTCAGGATGACGGGGATAGAGCGGTGCTCATTCACCCCCTTCCCGTCTTGACTCCCCCTTCCCGACAGCGCAATGCCACGCGCATGAATGCCTCGCCCTCCCCTTCCGTCCCGCCGGCCGGCTCGGCCGGGATCGACGTGCTGCGGACGCTCGTGGGCCGGCCGCTTCCTGCGGTGATGGGCGTGCTCAATATCACCCCGGATTCCTTCTCCGACGGCGGCGCCTTCATCGCGCCCGCGCGGGCGCTGGAGCGGGCGCGGGCAATGATCGCCGATGGTGTCGACATCATCGATATCGGCGCCGAGTCCACCCGGCCCTATAAGGGCGCCCGGCCGGTCACGGCGGCGGAAGAGCTCGCGCGGCTGAAGCCGGTGCTGTCCGACGCGGTGGCGCTCGGTGTGCCCGTCTCGATCGACAGCATGAAGGCGGAGGTGGTGGCCTTCGCGCTCGACCAGGGCGCGGCGATCGCCAACGACGTCTGGGGCCTGCAACGCGACGCCGACATGGCGCCGCTGATCGCCGCAAGGGGCGCCCCTGTCATCGTCATGCACAACCGCGACTGCGTCGATCCAGCCATCGACATCGTTGCGGACATGAAAGCGTTCTTTCGGCGCTCGCTGGATATCGCAGCAAAAGCCGGCATCGCGCGCGACAAGATCGTGCTCGATCCCGGCATCGGCTTCGGCAAGACCGCCGAGCAGAGCATGATCGCGATGGCGCGCTTACGCGAGCTCGACATGTTCGGCCTGCCGATCCTCGTTGGCGCCTCGCGCAAGCGCTTCATCGCCTCGGTGTCCCCGTCGGAGCCATCGGAGCGGCTCGCCGGCTCGATCGCGGCACATCTGATCGCCGCCCAGCGCGGCGCGAAGATCATCCGGACCCATGACGTCGCCGAAACCCTGCAGGCCCTGCGGGTGGCGCATGCCATCGAGAGCAAGCAATGACCGATACGATCTTCGTCACCGGCCTGTCGATCCATGCCCGCCATGGCGTGATGGATCACGAAACCGAAGTCGGCCAGCGTTTCGTCATCGATCTCGAACTCTATACCGACCTGTCGGAGCCGTCGCGCAGCGACCGGCTCGCGGACACGGTGTCCTACGCCGAAGTCGTGGCGACGACGACGGCGGCGTTCAAGAACACCAATTACAAGCTCTTGGAGCGCGCGGCCGGCGCGGTGGCCGATGCCATCCTGTCGCACTTCCCGCGCATCCGCGCCGTGAAGGTCACGGTGCACAAGCCGCACGCGCCGATCGCCGCGATCTTCGACGACGTCGGCATCATGCTGACACGCTCGCGGCATCCCTGATGGCGAGTGGCCCGATCCTGACATTCGCACGGACTCGCGGAGCCACGTTTGCGAATGTCAGGATCAAAAGGGCCACTCGTTTATTATTGTTTGCTCGCGGAGCGAATTTGACGTTCGCAGAAGGATGCTCGGCAAATGGCTAGCGAACGTCAAATCCGCTCCGCGAGCGTGCTGATCGCACTGGGCGGCAATGTCGGCGATGTCCGCGCGACGTTCAAAAAGGCGATCGCGCATATCTGCGGCATGGCACAGGCGGCGCTGATCGCGCGCTCGTCCGATTACACGACCCCGCCCTGGGGCGACGAGGACCAGGATCCCTTCATCAACGCCTGCATCGAGATCGAGACCAGCCTCGATCCGCACGCGCTCTTGTTCGTGCTGCAGAAAGTCGAGCAGAAATTCGGCCGCACGCGGGACAAGGCCCGGCGCTGGGGCCCGCGCACGCTTGATCTCGACATGATCGCCTATGACGATGTCTCCTTGCAGAAGCCCGACCTGACGCTGCCGCATCCGCGCCTGTTCGAGCGCGCCTTCGTGCTGGTGCCGCTGGCCGAAATCGCGCCGGACCGCGTGATCTCAGGCATTCGTGTGCGTGACGGGCTCGCCAGCGTCTCGACGCAAGGCATTGAGCGGCTTCCGGATACCGGTTAATCAAAAACAACCGTTTGCAGGGACGGTCTGCCGTGGCAATTTCGCCTGCGAATAACAAGATGTTCGGGAGCCCCTCGCCGCATGACCTCCGTGACTGACGACCTGCCGCTGGCGGCGGATTTTCCCAAGGCCACCGTCGAGGACTGGCGCAAGCTGGTCGACGGCGTGCTGAAGGGCGCGCCGTTCGAGAAGCTGGTCGGCAAGACCTATGACGGCATCAAGATCGATCCGCTCTATCCGCGCGCCAAGGGCGTTGCGCCCGTGGTGGGACGGCCGCCGGCGGCGCCGTGGCAGATCGTGCAGCGGATCGACCATCCCGATGCGGCGCTCGCGAATGCGCAGGCGCTGCAGGATCTGGAGAACGGCGCAACGGGGCTTGCGCTGGTGTTCGCCGGCGGCAGCGGCAGTCATGGCTTCGGTCTGGAACCGACGGCGGATGCGGTCGCAAAGGTCCTGAAGGATGTCCATCTCGATGCCGGCATTGGCATCGAGCTCCAGATCGGTCCGCAATCGCGGATGGCCGCGATCCATGTCGCGGAATATGTGAAGAGCAACGGCCTCGATCCCGCCGCCTGCAACATCCGCTTCGGCCTCGATCCGCTCGCGGCCGGCGCGGTGTGGGGCCACAGCCCCTATAGCTGGGAGGAGATCGCGCCCGCTGTCACCGGCGCCATCAAGGGTCTCGCCGCGCTCGGCTTCACGGGACCGTTTGCCTCCGCCGACGGGCGCCTGATCCACGATGCCGGCGGTTCGGAAGTGCAGGAGCTTGCTTTCGTGCTCGCCTGCGGCGTCGCATATCTGCGCGCGATCGAAGGCGCGGGCATTCCGCTGGAAGCCGCGCAGGGCATGGTCTATGCGCGGCTTGCCGCAGATGCCGACCAGTTCCTGACCATGGCCAAATTCCGCGCGCTGCGGCTGCTCTGGGCGCGCATCGAGACGGCTTGCGGGCTCACGCCGAAACCGCTGTTCATCGCCGCCGATACGGCCTGGCGCATGCTGACGCAGCGCGATCCTTACGTGAACATGCTGCGCGCGACCATGGCGACGTTCGCGGCGGGACTCGCCGGCGCCAACGCGATCACCGTGCTGCCGCACACGCTGGCGCTCGGCCTGCCCGATCCGTTCGCGCGGCGAGTGGCGCGCAATACCCAGCTCCTGCTGCTGGAGGAGAGCAATCTCGCCAAGGTCAGCGATCCCGCGGCCGGCGCAGGCGGCATCGAGACGCTGACGGCGCAGCTGTGCGACGCCGCCTGGACGCTGTTCCAGGCGAGCGAGACGGCCGGCGGCGCCTTCGCGGCGCTTCAGCAGGGCGTGTTCCAGAGCAAGGTCGCGGCAACGCGCAAGGCGCGCGAGGCCAATATCGCAAAGCGCCGTGACGTGCTGACCGGCGCCAGCGAGTTTCCGAGCCTGCATGAGAGCGAAGCCGCTGTACTGAAGGCAACGCCGATCGCGCTTCCGCCTTACGGGGAGCAGAAATACAAGTTCGAAGCGCTGCCGCCGATCCGGCTTGCGGAACCGTTCGAGGCGCTGCGCGACAAATCCGACGCGACGTTGAAGGCGCGGGGCGCACGGCCAAAGGTGTTCCTGGCCAATCTCGGCACGCCCGCCGATTTCACGGCGCGCGCGACCTTCGCGAAGAGCTTCTTCGAGGCCGGCGGCATCCAGGCCATCGATAGCGAGAGTTCTGCCGATCCGGCCAAGTTGGCCGCGGCCTTCAAGGCCTCCGGCGCCGAGCTGGCCTGTCTGTGTTCCAGCGACAAGGTCTATGCGGAACACGCCGAAGCAGCGGCAAAGGCCCTGCAAAGCGCAGGCGGGCGACATATCTATCTGGCAGGCCGCCCGGCTGAGGCCGAGGCGGCGCTGCGGGCAGCCGGCGTCACGGGTTTTGTCTTCGCCGGAGGCGACGCGCTTGCGACACTGCAGGATGCCTACCGACGGATGGAGCAGCCATGACCGAAACCGGCAAACCCGTTCTCACCGGTGGCTGCCAATGCGGCGCCGTGCGCTTTGCCGTCATGACGGCGCCGACCAGGATTTCGATCTGTCACTGCCGAATGTGCCAGAAAGCGAGCGGCGCGCCGTTTGCGTCATTGGCCGACATCAACAAGACGGATTTCGCCTGGACCAAGGGCAAGCCGTCGTTCTTCCGCTCTTCCACCATCGCCGAGCGCGGCTTTTGCGCCGGCTGCGGCACGCCACTGAGCTTTGGCCGCATCGACGGCGACCGGATCGAGATCATGACCGGCACCTTCGACCACCCCGACCGCGTCATCCCGACGCGGCAGTTCGGCACCGAATCCCGCCTCGGCTGGGTGGTCGGCATCGCCAATTTACCGAGCCAGACCACGCAGCAGAATTACGGACCGGAGAAGATGGCGACCATCGTCAGCTATCAGCATCCGGATCATGATTAAGCGCTTATGATATGGTTGAAGCCATGAGCCGCATTCCCAATTTCGCCGATGTCGCTTTCGAACGAGCCGCCACAGCCACCCCCGCCGGCGGCGCCGAGCCGTGGCTGACGCCGGAGGGCATTCTGGTGAAACCCGCTTATGGCGAGGCGGATCTTGCCGGGCTCGATTTCCTCGAGACCTATCCGGGCATCGCGCCCTACCTGCGCGGCCCCTACCCGACCATGTATGTCAACCAGCCCTGGACGGTCAGGCAATATGCCGGCTTCTCCACGGCGGAGGATTCCAACGCGTTTTATCGCCGTAACCTCGCGGCCGGACAGAAGGGCCTCTCGGTCGCTTTCGACCTCGCCACCCACCGCGGCTATGACTCTGACCATCCGCGCGTCGGCGGCGACGTCGGCATGGCCGGCGTTGCGATCGATTCCATCTACGACATGCGCACGCTGTTCGCAGGGATTCCGCTCGACCAGATGAGCGTGTCCATGACCATGAACGGTGCGGTGCTGCCGATCCTCGCGCTCTATGTCGCGGCGGCCGAGGAACAGGGCGTGCCGCCTGAAAAACTCTCAGGGACGATCCAGAACGACATCCTGAAAGAGTTCATGGTGCGCAACACCTACATCTATCCGCCCGCGCCCTCGATGCGGATCATCTCGGACATCTTCGCCTACACCTCGCAGAAGATGCCGAAGTACAATTCGATCTCGATCTCCGGCTATCACATGCAGGAGGCCGGCGCGACGCAGGACCTCGAGCTCGCCTATACGCTCGCCGACGGCGTCGAATATTTGCGCGCCGGCCTCGCGGCCGGCTTGGATGTGGACCGCTTCGCGCCGCGGCTGTCGTTCTTCTGGGCGATCGGCATGAACTTCTTCATGGAAGTCGCCAAGCTGCGCGCGGCGCGCCTGCTCTGGGCGAAGCTGTTGAAGCCGTTCAATCCGAAGGACCCGCGCTCGCTGTCGCTGCGCACGCACAGCCAGACCTCCGGCTGGTCGCTGACCGCGCAGGACGTCTTCAACAATGTGATGCGTACGACGGTGGAGGCGATGGCCGCGACGCAAGGCCACACCCAGTCGCTGCACACCAACGCGCTCGACGAAGCGCTGGCGCTGCCGACCGATTTCTCGGCGCGCATCGCGCGCAACACCCAGCTGTTCCTGCAGCAGGAGAGCGGCACCACCCGCATCATCGATCCCTGGGGCGGCTCCTACTACGTCGAGCGGCTCACGCGCGACCTCGCCGCGAAGGCCTGGAGCCATATCCAGGAAGTCGAGGAGCTCGGCGGCATGGCGAAGGCGATCGAAGCCGGCGTGCCGAAGCTGCGCATCGAGGAGGCCTCGGCCAAGACCCAGGCGCGGATCGACGCCGGCAAGCAGGCGGTGATCGGCGTCAACAAGTACAAGCCGACCGACGAGGACAGAATCGAGATCCTGAAGGTCGACAACACCAATGTCCGCCGGCTTCAGATCGATAAGCTGACGCGGCTGAGGTCCGAGCGCAACCAGAAGGACGTCGATGCCGCGCTCGCCGCGCTGACGCGCTCGGCCGGCGAAGGCAACGGCAATCTGCTCGCGCTCGCGATCGATGCGGCACGCGCCAAGGCGACCGTCGGCGAGATCTCGGACGCGATGGAGAAAGTGTTCGGCCGCCACCGCGCCGAGATCAAATCCATCACCGGCGTCTACAAGCGGGAGGCGTCCAGCATGGGCAACCAGGTCGAGAAGGTTCAGGCGCTGATCGACGCCTTCGAGGAAGCGGAAGGCCGCCGCCCGCGTATCCTGGTCGCCAAGATCGGCCAGGACGGCCACGACCGCGGCCAGAAGGTGATTGCCTCGGCCTTTGCCGATATCGGCTTCGACGTCGACATCGGGCCGCTGTTTGCCACCGCCGACGAAGCCGCGCGGCAGGCGGTCGAGAACGACGTCCACATCCTCGGCGTCTCCTCGCTTGCCGCCGCCCACCTCACCGCCGTGCCGGAGCTGAAGGCCGCGCTGAAGAAGCAGGGCCGCGACGACATCATGATCATCGTCGGCGGCGTGGTGCCGCCGCAGGATTATGATGCGCTCTATGCCGCCGGCGCGGAGGCGATCTTCCCGCCGGGCACCGTGATCGCCGATGCGGCGGAGGAGCTGATCCGCAAGCTGAACGCCCGGCTCGGCCATAGCGAGGCGGCGGAGTGAGCTCCGAACCGGAGGGCGAACAACCGTGGCACTCGTTTGAGCCTATCGAACGCTATGAATCGTTGTTTCCCTTACTGCCTGATTTTGTTGCGCACTATACGATAGGTGGTAAGCGCCTTCCGCGGATCGGCATAGCAAGCCGACTGGACCTTCAATTTCGAAGAGTGCTCTTGGCCGCGCTTTTGGGCGGCCGAATGCAGATCGGTCTCTCTTATGCAGAGAAGCGCTATGCTAAAGATGCACTAGAAACTCGTTGGCTAGGACTCACAGAAAAAATTGATCATCTCTATGGCGAGGGTCACAAGCATTTAAACCAATATCTTTTGCTCGGAAAGGATCAGGCCAGAGACGCGGACGACGCCAGCCAAGATAGT
The DNA here is from genome assembly GCF_054060315.1 of Bradyrhizobium sp. USDA 4354. NCBI lineage: Bacteria > Pseudomonadati > Pseudomonadota > Alphaproteobacteria > Hyphomicrobiales > Nitrobacteraceae > Bradyrhizobium > Bradyrhizobium sp. USDA 4354. The sequence goes on from NZ_JBSSDC010000001.1 coordinate 6,857,727, forward strand.
CTTTCTTGGCAATTCTTTTTTCGGACTTTGGGTTCGCTTGATGCGTCCAAGCGACTATCGGAGCTGGGTTACCTTTGCGAGGTAGCTACGATCCTGCGATCAGCATTAGAGCAGTTCGCATTTTGCGCGAGGCTTTTGTCGCTTAAAGCTTCAGAAGACACGAAGACGATACGTCCGATCCACTGCCTAAATCACTTTAAGAAGTTCGTTCCCGCCAGTGGTCAGCTGTATGGGGTACTATCAAAGTACACCCATTTTGAATTTGATCATCACACCCACTTCTTCACGCACTCACCAAAGGAGATAAAAACAATACAGCGAGGAGCGGTCCTTAGGGCTTATGCCACGCAACTGCTCTTCCTTACCATGGCATGCGTGGGCAAATACGTTTTGGCTGCCTCTCCAAGCCAATTCAAAGAAGTTCCAAAATCGATCGGCGAGATCCAAACGTTTCTGACAGCAGTGGACTCCTTCTTTAACGAGATATGTGAAATCTTACCTCTCGATGAAGTGCTAGCCAAAATGGATGACCTGCTTCAGGACATCCTTCACGAACAAGCTTAAGCACTCGCAACGATCGGCATCCACGACATGTTTCTCTCTCTCGGTATCCCCCGAACGGTAGCGGCACTAGTACTCATCCAGCTAGTTGGTGTTAACCCGAGCTGGGCCGCCGATCCCAAGCCCGACGCCATCATCAAGACCAAGAGCATCGAAGCACGCGTCTTCCTCGACGACAAGATCAAGGCCGATGCGGCGCTGGCGGCGGATTGCCTCGCGGAGGGAAAAAAATGGCTCGACAAGAATGCCGCGGAAGCTGCCGCCTCGCGCAAGGCTGACCCGCAATTCTCTAAGGAAGGCGGCTGGGATTTCGAGCGCAAGTACGAGATCCGCTCCGTCGTTGCCGACCGCTATGTCAGCATCCTGCGCAACGACTACATGAACACCCGCGGCGCGCATCCCAATTCGGACGTGAACACGATCCTGTGGGACAAGGCCGACACCAAGCGCATCTCGATCCGCCCGTTCTTCACCGAGACCGCCGACAACGGAGCGACCATGAAGGGGATGGTGAAGGCGATCATCGCCTCGCTCAAGGCCGAGAAAAAGAAGCGCGACGCCGGCGAGACCGCGACCGACGAGTGGTTCAAAGGCGTCGCGCCGAGCCTGCTCAAGATCGGCGCGGTGACGCTCGCGCCCTCGACCGAGGCGGGCAAGAGCTCCGGTCTCACGTTCCACTATCCGCCCTACGCCGTCGGTCCCTACGCCGAGGGCGGGTATGTCGCCTTCGTGCCGTGGGAGACGCTGAGGCCTTACCTGACCGCAGAAGGCACCCGCATCTTCGGCGGCGCGCGGCCGAAGGGCGACGCGGAAGAGCCGTGAGCGATCGCTAATCCAATCGCGGATGGGCGCGCGCCAGCGTCCGCGCAAGCGAATCCGTCCAATCAGGAATCCAGGACGCGAAGAGTGCTTGCCAGCGATCGGCGTCCGCAGGCTCGGTATCGAGGACGACCGACCACTCGATGAGGGTGCGGTCGCCTTCGACGATCGGGCGCAGATGCATGGTGCCCTGATAGCGCGTCGGCGCCGGACTCGGGCCGCCGTCATCTTGCGGATATGGTACCGCTTCGAGACCGGCATAGGTCAGGGTGTGCTGCCGGTCGGAGTGATCGACCAGGCGCTGGCGGATCCAGTTTCCGAGATAGCAAAAGCGCCTGATGGCGCCGACTTCATCGCCGCGCTTGTCGTCTTCGATCACGCTCTCGCTGACGCCGTCGATATAAGCTGGATAGTTGTTGAAATCGCGGATCAGCGACCAGACTTCGTCCAGCGGGCGGTCCAGAACGGCGCTGTAATAGGCTTGGGTCATTGATGGCCTGCCTTTGGTTTTTCGTTACGCGCTGAGGTTGGCTGCTCGCGCGGGCAAAACCCACCCGATTTCCGACCGCCCATCCGACGGGCATGCTGTTTTCACACAACATGTCGATCTCCTTGGTAGCGCTACCTTGCGGCGGCGCTGCAAAGCCGACTAGAATGCCGCCATTGACAAGAGCGCCCAGCGTCACGGGCGCCGCTGGGAGGCATTGATGTCCAAGATTTCGCGCCGCACCTTTGCGGCTTCGACCGCCGCAGTCGCGGCATCCACCGCTTTCGGGTTCAAGCCCGCACTCGCGCAAGCCTATCCGGCGCGTCCGGTTACCGTGATCGTGCCTTGGGGCGCGGGCGGCGGCACCGACGCGACGGCGCGCATCGTCGCGGCTCTGCTGGAAAAGGATCTCGGCCAGCCCTTCAACGTGGTCAACCGCACTGGCGGCTCCGGCGTGGTCGGCCACAGCGCGATCGCGACCGCGCAGCCCGATGGCTACACCATCGGCATGCTCACCGTCGAGATCTCGATGATGCACTGGCAGGGCCTGACCGACCTGACGCCGAAGAGCTACACGCCGCTGGCTTTGATGAATGAAGATCCGCCGGGCATCCAGGTCTCCTCCTCCTCGCCCTACAAGACGGTCAAGGAGCTCGCCGACGCGATCAAGGCGGCGCCTCCCGGCAAGTTCAAGGCTTCCGGCACCGGCCAGGGCGGCATCTGGCATCTCGCACTGGTCGGCTGGATGCAGGCGATGGGGCTGCCCGCCAACCAGGTCGCCTGGGTGCCATCGAATGGCGCAGCACCCGCGATGCAGGATCTCGCCGCCGGCGGCCTCGACCTCACCACCTGCTCGGTGCCGGAGGCGCGCGCCATCATCGAGGCCGGCAAGGCCAGGAGCCTTGCCATCATGGCGCCGGCGCGCAACCCGATCTTCAAGGACGTGCCGACGCTGAAGGAGGCCATGGGCATCGACTATGCGACCGGCGCCTGGCGCGGCATTGCCGGGCCGAAAAACTTGCCGCCGGAGATCGCAACGAAGCTCACCGCGGCGCTGAAGAAGGTCTACGACTCCGCCGAGTTCAAGGACTTCATGAGCAATCGCGGCTTCGGCACCGTCTGGGGCGATGCCGCTCACTTCGCCAGCTTCATGGACAAGGGCGACGCCCAGATGGGCCAGGCGATGAAGGCGGCAGGCCTGAGCAAGGCGTGATGTTTCACCTCTCCCCGCGTGCGGGGAGAGGTCGAATTCGAGCTTTGCTCGAATTCGGGTGAGGGGGAGTCTCCGCGAGTCCAACTCTCACCGTCCGCGCGGAAAGTCCCCTCACCCCAACCCTCTCCCCGTAAGAACGGGGAGAGGGAGAAGAAACTCCGTAGGACTCCTCTCATGCGTCTTCCCGACTCCGTCACGGGATCGTTTCTCGTCGTGCTTGGCGCGGCGGCCGCCTATGGCGGCTACATCTTGCCGCCGGTGCCGGGACAGCCGGTCGGCCCCAACGTGTTTCCACTGGTGATCGGCACGGGCCTTGCGCTGTGCGGGCTCGCGATCGTGTTCGGCATCGGGCATTCCTTCGAGGAGGAGGAAGAGCTGGTCCCGTTCGAGAACGGCCAGGCAGCTACCCCGCCGCCGCAGGGCAAGCTCTATGGCCTGCGCGCGCTGCTGCCGCCGGCGCTGCTGCTGTTCTACGTCGCCGCGGCCGACCGGCTCGGTTTCATCATCACCGCGGCGATCATGGTCTACGTCACGTCGATCGCGCTCGGGGCCAAGTGGAAGCTGGCGCTGCCGCTCGCGGCGCTGTCGCCCTTCGCCATCCACCTGATCTTCGGCAAGCTGCTCCGCGTGCCGCTGCCCGCCGGCCTGTTGCCGACGCCCTGGTAATCCCATGCTGAAGACCCTCATTGATGCATTCGCGCTGATCTCCACCTGGGAGGTCATCATTGCGATGATGGCGGCCTCCGTGTACGGCCTCGTCATCGGCTCGCTGCCGGGCCTGTCGGCGACGATGGCGACCGCCCTGCTCGTCCCCGTCACCTTCTATCTCTCGCCGATCGCGGCGATCGCGACCATCGTGGCGGCGTCCTCGATGGCGATCTTTTCCGGCGACATCCCCGGCGCGCTGCTGCGCATTCCCGGCACGCCCGCCTCCGCGGCGTATGCTGATGAGGCCTATGCCATGACACGCAAGGGCCAGGCCGAGCTCGCGTTAGGTGCCGGCGTCTGGTTCTCCGCCGTCGGCGGTATCGCGGGCGTCTTGTCGCTGATGATCCTGGCGCCGCCGCTCGCCGAGATCGCGCTGTCGTTCTCGACCTTCGAATATTTCTGGCTGGCGCTGCTCGGGCTGATGTGCGCCACCCTGGTGGCGCGCTCCTCGCCGGTGAAGGCGATCGCGGGCATGTTCATCGGCTTGCTCGTCTCCTGCATCGGCATCGAGAATCCCGGCGGCGTGCCGCGCTTCACCTTCGGCCTCACCGACCTGTTCGGCGGCATCGAGCCGATCCCGGCGCTGGTCGGCGTGTTCGCGGTGGCGCAGGTGATGCGCGCGATGCTCACACCCGAGCCGCCGCCGCTGCCGCGGCGCAAATTTGGAAGCATCATGGCCGGCCAGTGGAGGCTGACGAAGCTGTATCACTGGCAGATGACGCGCGGGAACATCGTCGGCATCATCATCGGCGTGCTGCCCGGCGCCGGCGCCGACATGGCGGCCTGGGTTTCCTACGCGATGTCGAAGCGCTTCTCCAAGGAGCCGGAGAAATTCGGCACCGGCCATGTCGAGGGCCTGGTCGAAGCCGGCGCCAGCAACAACGCCAGCATCGCCTCGGGCTGGGTGCCCTCGCTGCTGTTCGGCATCCCCGGCGACACCATCGCCGCGATCGCCATCGGCGTGCTCTACATGAAAGGTCTCAATCCCGGCCCGACGCTGTTCACCGAGAAGGCGTCGAGCATGTATGCGATCTACCTGATGTTCATCATCGCCAACATCCTGATGATCCCGCTCGGCATCGCCATGATCCGGGTTGCCACTTACATCCTGCTGGCGCCGCGCTCGGCCATCATGCCGATCATCATGCTGTGCTGCGCGGTCGGTTCGTTCGCGATCGGCAACAACATGTTCGGCGTCGTCACCGTCGCCGCCTTCGGCGTGATCGGCTACGTCATGGAAACGAACGGCTATCCCGTCGCGGCGATGGTGCTCGGCATCGTCATGGGCACCATGGTGGAACAGGCCTTCGTCACGTCATTGATCAAGTCGGACGGCAGCATCCTGCCGTTCTTCGAGCGCCCCGTCGCGGCCATCCTCGCCGCGATGGCAATCGGCGCGCTGCTCTGGCCGGTGATGGTGTGGGTGTGGCGGAAGGTGAAACAGCCGCAGACGGCGGCAGCGACGAGCCGGTGATATCAGGCGGGCAGGCCTCGCCTGCCCCGCCGGGGCGTTGTAAAGCAGGGCATGATTGAGAAGAAAGCCTCGCTGGACGTCAAAACACTCGCCAAGGAGCTCCGCGCCGGCAGTCGCGCGGCCCTCGCCCGGGCCATCACGCTGGTGGAGAGCCGGCGCGGCGACCATCAGGCGCTGGCGCGGGAACTGGTGCAGATGCTGCTGCCGGACACAGGCAAGGCATATCGCGTCGGCATCACCGGCTCGCCCGGTGTCGGCAAATCCACCACCATCGACGCGCTCGGGACGTATCTGATCGAGCAAGGCCACAAGGTCGCGGTGCTCGCGGTCGATCCGTCATCGGCACGCAGCGGCGGCTCGATCCTCGGCGACAAGACGCGGATGGCGCGGCTGTCGGCTTCCACCGACGCCTTCATCCGGCCCTCGCCGTCCTCGGGCACGCTCGGCGGCGTCGCGGCCAAGACGCGGGAGGCGATGCTGCTCTGTGAAGCCGCCGGCTTCGACGTCGTGCTGGTCGAGACCGTCGGCATCGGCCAGTCCGAGACTGCCGTCTGCGACATGACCGACTTCTTCCTCGCCCTGATGCTGCCGGGCGGCGGCGACGAATTACAGGGCATCAAGAAGGGCCTGGTCGAGCTCGCCGACATGATCGCGATCAACAAGGCCGACGGCGACAATCTCAAGCGCGCCAAGATCACCGCAGCCGACTATCGCGGTGCGCTGCATATCCTAGCGCCGCGATCCGAACATTGGCATCCGCCGGTCGAGACCTATTCGGCACTGACCGGCGATGGCATCGCAAAGATCTGGCAGAAGATCCTCGATCATCGCAAGGCGATGAACGCATCCGGAGATTTCGCAGCGCGGCGCCGTGAGCAGCAGGTGAAGTGGATGTGGTCGATGCTGGAGCAGCGCATGCTGGCGCGGTTGCGCAGCGAGGCGTCGGTGCGGACCAAGGTTCGCAAGATCGAGGCCGAAGTCGCCGGCGGCCATCTCACGCCGGCGCTCGCCGCCGAGCAGATCCTGGAGTTGCTGCAATGAGCGAAAAGCTCCGCGTTCTCCTCACCGGCTTCGGACCATTCCCCGGCGCGCCATATAACCCGACCCAGCCGCTGGTGGCGCGGCTGACACAACTGCGCCGTCCCGCCCTCGACGATGTCACGATCGCGAGCCACGTCTTCCCGGTGACCTATGCCGCGGTCGACCGGCAATTGCCTGACGTGCTCGCGAAGGTGAAGCCGGATGCGCTTCTCATGTTCGGTCTCGCGGCACGCACGCCCTACCTGCGTATCGAGACCCGCGCGCGCAATGCCGTCACCATGCTCTGGCCCGATGCCGCCAACACCCGCTCCAGCAAGCGCGGCATCGCAGGCCACGCGGACGCGATGACGTTCGGTCCGCACACCGCAAGGCTGCTGCGTGCCGCGCGCCTCACCGGCATCGACGCACGCGCCTCGCGCGATGCCGGTGCCTATCTCTGCAACTACTTGAGCTGGCGCGCGATCGAGAACGTGCGGGCGGGCGGCCCGAGGCTCGCGGCGTTCATCCACATTCCCCTGCTGGCACGCGGCGGCGCAGCCCGGCGCAAAGGTGCGCCGCGGATCACGCTGGAAGAGCTGGTGGATGCGGGGGAAGCCATGCTGATGGAGATGGTGCGGCTGGCACGGAAGCGGCGCGCTTCGTAGGGTGGGCAAAGGCGCATTTGCGCCGTGCCAACCAGGCAATCCGCATCCATGGTGACAATGGTGGGCACGCTTGCGCTTTGCCCACCCTACAGCACCGTCTGTGCGGTAAACATTTAACCCTACCGCGAACAATCCTCACGGCACCGGCCATGCTGCGCTACCTAGTCGGCGCGGACACCTCCCGCGTCCGCCGGAGGACGCGTCATGGACCTCAATCGCCGTCACCTCATTGGAGCTTCGACCGCCGGCATCGCCGGTGCGCTGGCCATGCCGGTTGATGCTGCGCGCGCGGCGCCGCTGACGTCGCTACTCGGCCGCGATGCCACGCAATACGGCGTGCGGCCCGGCAGCAGCGAGGATCAGACGCGCGCGCTGCAGCGCGCGATTGACGAGACCGCGCGGGCGCAAATGCCGCTGGCGCTGCCGCCAGGCGTCTACCGCAGCGGATTGCTGCGCCTGCCGAACGGCGCGCAGCTGATCGGCGTGCGCGGGGCGACCAAGCTCGTCTTCACCGGTGGGGCTTCGGCGATCCAGAGCGACGGCTCCGATGCGATCGGCCTCACCGGCCTCACCTTCGACGGCGGCAATATCCCACTGCCGACGCGGCGCGGATTGATCCACGTCCTCGGCGGCCGCGACGTCCGCATCACCGATTGTGCTATCACGGGCTCCGGCGGCAGCGGCATCTGGCTCGAGCAGGTCGCGGGCGACATCTCCGGGAACATCTTCACTGACATCGCGGTGACGGCCGTGGTCTCGTTCGACGCCAGGGGCCTCAGCGTCTGCCGCAACACGATTCTCGGCACCAATGACAACGGCATCGAGATCCTGCGCACCGCGATCGGCGACGACGGCACGCTGGTCGCCGACAACCGCATCGAGAACATCAAGGCCGGACCCGGCGGCTCCGGCCAGTACGGCAATGCCATCAACGCTTTCCGCGCCGGCAACGTGATCGTGCGCGGCAATCGCATCAGGAATTGCGATTACTCCGCGGTGCGCGGCAACTCGGCGTCGAACATCCACATCAGCGGCAACAGCGTCAGCGACGTGCGCGAGGTCGCGCTCTATTCCGAGTTCGCGTTCGAGGCCGCCGTGATCGCCAACAACATTGTCGACGGCGCCGCCGTCGGCGTTTCCGTCTGCAATTTCAACGAAGGCGGCCGCATCGCCGTGGTCCAGGGCAACATCATCCGCAATCTGATCCCGAAGCGGCCGATCGGCACCGCGCCGGACGACGATGCCGGCGTCGGCATCTACATCGAGGCTGATACCTCGGTGACCGCGCAACGTGATCGAGAATGCGCCGTCCTACGGCATCGTCGCCGGCTGGGGCAAATATCTGCGCGACGTCGCGATCACGGGCAACGTGATCCGCAAGGCCTTCGCGGGGGTAGGCGTCTCCGTCGTGCCGGGCGCCGGCATCGCGCTGGTCAACAACAACATGATCTCGGAGACCCCGCGGGGCGCCGTCGTCGGCCTCGATCACGCGCGTGCCGTGACCTCGGATCTGTCGGCCGACGGCGCGCAACGATTTGCGCAGGTGGTGCTCGGCGGGAATGCGGTGCGAAGATAGGCGTGCCTGGCAGCCGGGCCGTGCATCCTTCGAGGCTCCCCATGGGACGCGTCGCGTCCCATGCCTCGCGCCTCAGGATGACGGGTTGAAGTGCGACGCTTGGCTCGACGCGTTCAAATCAAGACAGGATCAGCTGCACACTAAAGTTGCGCTATCAAGCATTGACAACGAGCACACTGCCGTCATCCTGAGGTGCGAGACACGTGGCGCAGGGCGCCACGTGGGGAGCCTCGAAGGATGATGTTGTGGGCATCTATGTCTACATGCTGCGATGCGCCGACGGCTCCTTCTACATCGGAAGCGCGACCGGTGAAGATACGTCCAAGCGTGTCGATGAGCACAATGCCGGCGTTCACCCAGGGTACACTTATTCGAGACGCCCTGTCGTCCTGGTGTGGTCGGAGTATTTCGATCGGATCACCGACGGGATTGCGGCCGAGCGTCAACTCAAAGGATGGAGCCGCGCCAAGAAGGAAGCGCTCATTCGTTCGGATTGGAAGGCGGTGAGTCAGTTTGCGCGGCATCGGGCGGGAGCGCCTAGGCAGGAGAAGTGAGCGCTGATGCGGCAGCCGGGCCGTGCATCCTTCGAGGCTCCCCATGGGACGCAGTCGCGTCCCATGCCTCGCGCCTCAGGATGACGGGGCGGGAGAAGACGCGGCGCCCTCACCCGCCGCCTTAGAACGCGTTCCTGAGCAGGGGATACTTGGCTTCCAGGCCGTCGAGGCTGAAGGTGAATTCGACGACGCGCTCGGGGGCCGCGACGATTTCCTCGGCCGGCGGGGCGAATTGCGGCAGGAGCGCTGCCATCGCTGCTGGCGCGGTCTTCGGCGGCTTCGCGGCAGGCGCCGCGAGCGACGGCCTCACTTCCGGCGCGGTGAACGGCGCCATGGCGGCAGGCGCGAGCGGTGACCGCACGGCAGGTACGGTGAGTGGGGGCCTCGCAGCGGGAGCCTTGAGCGGTGGCATCTCGGCAGGCGCGGTGAACGACGCCACCGCGGCGGGCGGTGCGATCGGAGCCTCGGTGATCTCCGCCAGCACGTCCGGCTTCGGATCGAGCCTGACCGGCACCGCGGTCTCGGCAGCGATGTGAACGGCCTTGGGCTGCACGATCTGCACCTGCTGCTCGCGCGGCGCCATGCGGGGCATCGTCGCCGGCGACCAACCGAATGCGGGTGTCACGCTCGCAGCCGCCTCGGCGACATCCCCGCCGCGTTGCCAGCGCGCGCCAAGTCTGGACGGCACGCTTGGCTTCCTGGATGTTTTCGAGGAACGCGATCTCGGAATGATAGCGGCGCCAGCGGCCGGTCTCGAACATCTCGGAGAGATGCTGCAGACGCTGCTCGGCGAGAGCGCACCAGCGCGCCGCGATGTGGCGGCTGCCAGCCGCGTCGCGAACAAACTCTTGGCGATGTGTCATGAACCAGCCCGTCAGGAGAAAATACGGACGCGGGGGACGCAACGCACACGAATCAATTTAGACGCGACATGAATATTTTGTGGAAAAGTTTTGACTTGTCCAGCAACGACACGGCATTCGTCATCAAACACCGTAGTCGCGCGGAGAATTGCTGTGTTTTCGAGTCAAGCTTCGCACAAGCATAACGGACTTGCGGCGCGCTGCGCGAGCGACGGCGACCAAACGCCCGGCGATCTTCAACCGCAAGCTGAACGAATACGAAGCTTCGAAAAACCGGACGCCCAAAAAGAAATGACCCGTCCGGGGGGACAACCGGACGGGTCGAGCCATATGGGCGCTTGGGGTGGATGGGCGCTCGCGCCTGATATGACTGATGGGGAGGGATGACCGCTCCCACATCAGTTGGTCGTGGCAGCTTGCTGAACGTTCAATGCGGGGTTCGCTTTTTTGGCCTCCGGCCTCCCGCGCATCTTTGTCGCGGCCGCTATCGCGTCCCCGGCCTATCTGCCTGAGAAACCGCGGATTTATCCTCCGCGCTCGACAGCGAAGGTTGCTCGATCGCACGGCTGCCGGGCACGTCGCGACGCTTCCCCGCGTCTTCACGTTTTGTTGTGCCGGGGGCAGCCGCAACCGGCGTCGCGCTGTCGGCGGGAACAGCCATGACCGCGGCAAACGCATCGGTCTGGCCGTCGCCGAAAAGGTCGTCACGCCCGGGGGAGCCGAGGTCGCGCGCGGTCTTTGCCAGCGTCATGCGCAGCGCTTCGGGCTTGAGTGCGTAGTTGCGCTCGAGCAGCAGTGCCGCGACGCCGGAGACATAGGCGGCCGAGAACGAGGTTCCCGACGTCATCTGGTATTTGCCGTCGGGCGCCGGCAGGAAGATATCGACACCGGGGGCTGCGACCGCGATGTAGTTACCGCGATTGGAGGCGGAGAACAGCCTGTCCTGCTGATCCGTCGCGCTCACCGCGATCACATTGGGATTGGCTGCCGGATAGAGCGGCGGCGATTTCGCGCCGGCATTGCCGGCGGCCGCGATCAGCACGAGACCGCGCGCGGCCGTCGCCGCGATCGCGCGCTCGATCACCGCGTCCTTCGGACCGGCAAAGCTCATATTGACAATCTGCGCGCCGTGCTCGGCGGCATAATTCAGGGAGCGCAGGACGATATAGGACGAGCTCTCGGCGCCGCCATTGGCACCGCCGAAGGCCCGGATGGCGATGATGCGGGCCTCGGGCGCGCTGCCCATCAGACGGGCATGGGCCACGATGGCGCCGGCGATGCCGGTGCCATGAACGTGCGGCCCCTCGGCACTGCCGAGCGCGTCGAAATTGTCGGCGACGGAATTGGCGAGTTCGGGATGCCTGGCGTCGATGCCGGAATCGATCACGGCGATCGTGACGTTGGCTCCGTGCGCAAGCGTATGCGCCTGCGGCAGGCGGAGCTTTGTCAACGCGTATTGCGCAGGATCGCCCTCGGTCGTCCCCGACGGTTTCTGGTCCTGGAGCACATAGCGGAAGTTCGGCTGGAGCGAGCGCACGCTGCCGTCGGCCGCGAATTCGCGCCGCACCGTTTCGTACGGCCGGCCATCGGTGATGCGGAACAGGCCGAACGTGGCTCCGATCAGCGGGAAGTTCTCGGAAGCGACGCGGGTCAGGCCGTGGCGACGCGCCAGCTCGTCGGCCTCGGCCGCCGACAGCGCACCGTCGATCTCGGCGACGAATTCGCCTGCGAAGCTGCGCGAGTTGACCGCGACCGCCGTGTTGTTGCCACGCCCCTTGCCGGCGCTTTTCTTGCCTGATTTTCCAGTGCCCTGGCCGCCTGCGTTCGGTTGGCCTGTGCACTCGCCGTCGGCATCGCGATAGGGCGCGGTGCAGGCCGGATAGAGGTTCGGCGAATAGCGCGCATAGGGCAGCACCGGCGTCGTCGGCCGCACGCGCGACGTCGTGGTGTGGGGAATGGTCGCCATCGTCCGCGGGCCGCGGTCGACGCTGACCGCGCGCGCAGCGATAGTGGGGCTGACCCGCGGGGCAATGCTCGGAGTGATGGTCGGCGTGCGCGAGGGAACGCTGATCGTCGGCGTACGCATGATCGCCTGCGCCTGCGCAACCTCCACGCCGAGACAGGAGGCGACCAGAAGCGCGGCGCCGACCGATGAAGCGTAGGCCCCGGCGCGCACCCTGCTCTCGGATTTACCCGTCATCGGCTCAGCGGCGCGCCTAGGGCGCCGCGACGGCGAGGTTGACGAACTTCTCGCGCTGCATCCTGCCGAGCAGCGAGGCGAGCTCGTCCTGGCTCATCGCCTTGTCGAACTGGAGGCGGAACATGCCGCCCTTGGCATCGCCGATGATCGACGCCTGGTAGCTGTCGAGCAGCGCGGTGATGTCGGCGACGCGCGCCTCGGGCGTGAAGCGCACCAGCGCGCGCGCCGGCGCGGCGATGCTACCGAGCTCGCGTGTGATCGGCGCACCGGTCGAGAGCGAAGCCGTCTGGAAGGTCGCCGGCTGGTTCTTCATCAGCACGGCCCCGATGATTCCGGCTTGCAGCACGAGCGCGACGGCGCCGAGGCTTGCGGACCACGCCAGCGTGCGCGGCGACAGGCTCGCGAAGAAAGTCGAGATGCGCGCCGACAACGGCAGCGAGCCGCTCGCCCGTGCCGGCTCGGCGTCGATCGCGGCGAACAGCTTCTGCATCGCGCGCGCCGACGGCGCCCCTAAGCTCTCGTTCAGATGGATGGTCTCTTCGTACTCGCCGCGGATCGCGGCATATTGCTTGGCCAGCTCGGGATCGCGCGCCAGCGCTTCCTCGACACGGCGCGCATCGCGCGCGTTCAGCGTGCCGGCGGCGTGCCAGGGCAGCAGCAGTTCAATTTCACTGGGCTCTTGCTCCAGCATCTTCTTGCTCAAAGCCATCATGGCCAGCCTCGCTCAACGCCGGCTGCCTTCAGCAGTTCGGCCAGTTTCTTGCGCGCATAGAACAAGCGCGTCTTCACAGTGTTCTCCGGTATTCCGACGATTTCGGCCACCTCTTCCACGGACTTCTCGTGGTAGTAGACGAGATCGACGATTTCCCGGTGTTCCGGCGAGAGGCCCGTCAGACACTCCCGCAACGCCTCACTGGTATCCTTCTTCTGCACCACCGTTTCCGGATCGTCGGACGTATCCTCGATCGCGTTGGCGGCTTCTTCGTCCAACTCGAAATCCTTCCTGCGCCGGAGCGCAGACAGGGCCTTGAATCGGGTGATTGCCAGCAGCCAGGTGGAAACGGCGGATCGGCCCTCGAACTTGCCGGCTTGACGCCAAACGTCGAGAAACACCTCGCTGATGAGGTCTTCCGCCGCCTGCTCGTCCCGCACGAGCCTCAGTCCGAACCTGTAAACCCTGACATGGTGCCGCCCGTACAGCACCTGCATGGCGAGCCGGTCACCTTGAGCGATCCTGGCGATCAGGATCTCGTCCGAAGCCGCCTGTGTCACGCTCAATGGCCGTCTCGCAAAGTTGGTCGGGTCGATGCGGTGGACGGTTCGACGGGGGGTACAAAATTGTTGAGCCTACCGCAGTCATACGGGCGCTGATGTGAGGTACCCCACATACAGGCATTTTTGTTGTCCCACCCGCGGCGGTTAGCGGCGTCAGTCCAGATCGGTAACATAATACTAAGATATTTCCCTGCGGAATGACTGTTCCGGCACAGCCGGCCCCGGCCTGGTCCGGTTCCATAGCAGCCCTGCACCACGTTTGTCGCGCCAAGCCCTGCTTTGGCTCGACCGCATCGCACAGGATAACGTAATCGCCGGTAAAATTCCTGAGCTGGCTGACCACCTTGTTCCGTGCTGCACGGTTCGGATTCGATTTCAAAGGATACCAAACCTAAAGGCTTGCCACGTAAATTTTTGCGCCGGACATCCACCTTTGGCAGGACTATGAGCACGGCCGCGACGTCCCTTCCCGAGAGGAGTGCCGCAGAGGTCGCGGATCTCGTCCTCTCGCCCGCGACGACCCCCGAAGTCAGGGCACGCCGGGCCCGGCAGCGCCGCCAGATGTATATCGGCCAGGTCGCGAGCTACTCGCTGGGCGCCTCGGTCCTGCTGCTCTACGCCTATGACGGCGCGATCTCCCTGGGCGTTCCGTCGCTGTTCTGGCTCGGCGGCCTCCTGATCATCGGGACGTTCACGGTGCTGTCAGAGGCCGGTTTCGGCGACCGGTTCGAGGATCATTACCTCACCGTCTATCAGATCTCGGCGCATATGGCGCTGCAACTGGTGTTCCTGCTCGCGGTGCCGACGGTCGGGGTCGCGTTCCTCGCCGTGTTGTTTCTGATCTTCGCGTTCGGCACGCTGCGCATGACATCAAGCCAGGCAATGCTCACCTGGGGCCTTGCCACCTGCGGGCTCGCCTCGGTTTTCCTCGGATCGGACCTGCCGATCGGACTGCCGGTCGCGACCCGGCTGCAGCGAACCGCCTCGATGCTCTGCTTCGTGCTGGTGATCGGCCAGTGCGCGTTCCTCGGCCTGTTCGGCGCCACCCTGCGCAAGATCCTGTACCGGCGCAGCATCGAACTGAAGGCCGCCTATCGGCGCATCGAGGAACTGGCCGAGCTCGACGAACTCACCGGCTCCTACAACCGCCGCTGCATCATGCGGCTGTTAGACGCCGAGATCGAAAAGTCGCGGCAGGCATCCAGGCCTTGCGCGATCGCGCTGATCGATATCGACTGGTTCAAGCGCATCAACGACGCCCATGGCCATCCCGTCGGCGACGAGGTGCTGCGCACCTTCGCGATCACCATTTTCGCCAACATCCGCGCGACCGACAGTTTCGGCCGCTACGGCGGCGAGGAATTCCTGCTGCTGCTGCCGGACACCTCTGGCGACTTCGCGCGCCGCATGCTCGAGCGCTTGCGCGGCATCGTCGCCGATCTCGACTGGAGCGCATTCTCTCCGGGCATGCGGGTGACCATTTCCGCGGGCGTCGCGACGCTGCGCGAGGTTGATACTGCCGACACGTTTCTCGCGCGCGCCGACAGCGCGCTCTATTCCGCCAAGGCGCAAGGGCGCAACTGCATTACAACGAGCTGACCAATCCATTCTCCTCCGGCGCGACAGAAGCCGCCGCCGGGCCGAACGCTCCAGGACAGGGCAATGAGATCCAAATCCGCAAGACCATCCGAAAACCTGCTCGAGGAATTGCAGGCTGCCCTCTCGCATGGCACCGTTGTGCGCCGGGTCGAGACGCTGCGCCGCGTCACCGATCTCTTCGTGGGCAACGCAGTCGACTATTCCGACGACCACATCCGCGTGTTCGACGACGTGTTCCAGTGCCTGATCGGGCAGATCGAGACGTCGGCCAGGGCGCTGCTCGCCGAACGCCTCGCGCCGATCGCGGCTGCGCCGCCGCAGATCATCCGCACGCTCGCGCTCGACGAGGTGATCGAGGTCTCCGGCCCGGTGCTGTCGAAATCGGAACGGCTGGACGAAACGACCCTGATCGAGATCGCGCGCACCAGGGGCCAGGCGCATCTCAAGGCGATCTCGCTGCGGCGGACGCTGTCGGAAGCGGTGACCGACGTGCTGGTGACGCGGGGCAACGAGGACGTGGTGCAGTCGACCGTCGGCAATCCGGGCGCACGGCTCTCCGAGGAAAGTCTCGCCGACCTCGTCATCCGCGCCGAACGCAACGACGACCTCGCCAGCTGCATCGGCCTGCGACCGGACCTGCCGCGTCATCACTATCTGAGGCTGGTCGCCAAGGCATCCTTGAGCGTGCGCAGGAAACTCGCGGCCGCGCATCCTGAGCTCGCGGACGAAGTGTCGAGCGCAGTCCAGCAAGCGGCCCAGCGGGTTCGCGCCGCCGCCATGACGAAGCAGACCGAGATGGCGCGCGCGCTGGTGAAGTCGCTGCACGAGGACGGCCGCCTCAACGAGATCCAGGTCGCCACCTTCGCCGAGCAGGGCAAGTTCGACGAAACCAATGCGGGGCTGGCAGCACTCGCGGGCGTCGCGGTCGAGACCGCCGAGATCATGATGATCGAGAGCCGCACCGAAGGTGTGATGATCCTCGCCAAGGTCGCGGGCATGCAATGGTCGAGCGTGCGTGCCATCATCGCCATGCGCGAGAAGCTCTCCGGCGCGTCGCAGACCGACATGCTGACGCTGCGCGACACCTATGAGGCGCTGCGCTCATCGACCGCGCAGCAGGTGCTGCGCTTCCACCGCATGCAGCTGCACCCGACGCCGGCGGCGTGAATCCGGCGCGCTAATACCGCAACACCCTCGATCCCACCAACGCGCCGATCGCGGTCACCACCGCGGTCGCGATCGTGTACCAGGTCGCGACGAACAGCGGGGAGTCATCGGTGCAGTGCGAGGCGTAGAGGGTCGCGGCGAGCCCGGCCGACACCAGCCCGGCGAGCGCTCCGGCGAGCGCGGGGCGCGAGGGCGCGCCGTGGCGCAGGCCGAGCAGCGTCCCGGCAAGCAGCGGCAGCGACATCGCAGGGATTGCCACCAGGCAAGTCCTGGAGTTCTTGCCCATCAGGCGCATCGCCATCGGCATGGCCGGCGCCATCATCGCCTCGCTGCCGATCGCCACCGCGAGCAGCCCGACGGGCAGCAGCAGCAGCCAGCCCCAGCCGCGCAGCAGGGCTTCAGGACGCGACAAATGCAGGCTAACGATGATGGCGGGGATTGCGAGCGACAGCGTCACCGCGAACTTCATGTCGAAGAACGGATTGCGCATGGCGCTCATCACGTCGGCGCGCACGCCGAGGAATGTCGCAAAAATAAGGATCGACAAGGGCGCAGCCACCAGCAGCGCCATGGTCAGCACGGCGCCGACGCGTGGCGCGCGGTGCGCGTTGTCGGCTGCGAGCGAGCGAATGAGTTGATCGGTGTCCATGACTAATGGTCCCGCAGTTTGGCTGTCAGCGCCGCAAGTCCGCGATGCAGCGCGACCCGCACAGCACCCTCGCTCATCGAAAACTTTGCCGCCGTGTCCTTGATCGAGGCGGCCTCGACCGCGATCGACTGCAACACGTCGCGCTGGCGCTGCGGCAGGGTGCCCAGTTGGGCGGCGACCTCGCTCGCCGAAGCCGTCTCCTGCGGCGCCTCGCCCGGCAGCGTCTCGGCGAAATCGTCGATGTTGACGAACACGCGTCTGCCGCGCCGGCGGAGCGCGTCGATCAGCTTGTTGCGGCCGATCGCAAACAGCCAAGGCGCGAAGGGAGCTTCGCTGTCCCAGGTGTGCCGCTTCAGATGCACCGCCAACAGAATCTCCTGCACGATATCCTCGGCCTGGTCGGGAGGCTGACCTGCCCGCGCCAAGCCGCGCCTTGCGGCGGCGCGCAGCACCGGCGTGATAGCCTTCAACAGGCGATGATACGCCGCATCATCGCCTGCCATGGCCGACCGCATCAGGCCGGTCCATTCCTCCTCACGTCCGCGCACCCGCGCCCCTCACCATGCAATTCGGCCGCTCTTTCAATTTGTTACGCGGGGGCCGGACATATCACGGATTCGTGATCTAGCCCCGAACCTCGCGACCGGCGCGGCCGCAAACATCGGCGACGGCTCATAACACCGATCGGCGCGTCCCGCACCGGGCGGCCGGCCGCAAGGGGAGGGTTTGCCCCGTTTTTGCCGGGTGTTACCCGAAGATTCCCATTTTCTGCCCCGCTGTCGTCACGCCCCGGGGTCTCTGTTCGCTACCGGGACGGGCGGAATTGGGGAGATCGTCAACATGATGAAAACCAGCGCGCGCGCGGTCCTGATCGTCTTGGCCGGGCTTTTCCTGCTGTTCGGGGGCGTTGCACAGGCGGCGCCGAGTTCGGCCGCGGGCAGTAAAGCGGACAGCGCGGACAAGCAGGCCGACACGGCCAAGCACAGGCGCCAAGACCCGCGCCGCACCGGCAGCGGCAAGGCGACGCAGAAATCAGACGACAAGAAGGACGCCGCGGCAAAGGTCAACGAGGTCAAGAACGACAAGACCGACGGCGAGGTGCCGGCGTCGAGCCAGATGCCGCCCGAAGTCGCCAACGCCAATGCGCAGCTCGCCGCGGATACGCCGACTGCCGCTGCCGCCTCCGCGATGACGAACCGCGCCAACGACAATGTGCAGGCAGCAGCCGATAATACCAACGCCGCGAACCCCGAAAACCAGGTCGTCGCGCCCGATCAGCTCAACGACATCGATCGCGCCCTGCAGGAGAACCCGCCGGCGCAGAAGGCGGTGATTGCCGCAACCGAGGCGCAGCCACGGCCGGCGCCGGTGATGGCAAGCAGCCAGCAGAGCTCGGCCTGGGACCAGAGCTCCCTGATCGGCAAGATCTTCATCGGGGTCGGCACGCTGCTGACGCTGGCGTCCGCCGCGCGGATGTTCATGGCGTGATTGCTGGCCGCGTGATTGCTAGCCGATTGGCAGCCTGAGTGCTGGCCTGGCGGACCTCGTCCGGAACGCGCTTTTCGTCGCGTTCCGGCGGCATGTAGCCCCTTGAAGCTCACCGCGCCAGCGGGCACATTGCCCGCTCAATCAAAAGCGTGGGTGGAGCATGAGCACGTTCGAACACATCATTGTCGAAAGCATCGGTGCGGTCGGCATCGTCAAGCTGAACCGGCCGAAGATGCTCAACGCGCTCTCTTTCGGCGTTTTCCGCGAGATCGCCGCAGCGGTCGACGATCTCGAGGCCGATGACGCCATCGGCTGCATCGTCGTGACCGGCAACGAGAAGGCCTTTGCCGCCGGCGCCGACATCAAGGAGATGCAGCCCAAGGGCTTCATCGACATGTTCTCGGAGGATTTCGCCGCGATCGGCGGCGACCGCATCGCGCGTTGCCGCAAGCCGACGATCGCGGCGGTTGCTGGCTATGCGCTGGGCGGCGGCTGCGAGCTCGCCATGATGTGCGATTTCATCATCGCCGCCGACACCGCAAAGTTCGGTCAGCCCGAGATCACGCTCGGCACCATTCCCGGCATCGGCGGTACCCAGCGCCTGACGCGCGCGATCGGCAAGTCCAAGGCAATGGACCTCTGCCTCACCGGCCGGATGATGGATGCGGCGGAAGCCGAGCGCTCCGGCCTCGTGAGCCGCATCGTCCCCGCTGACAAGCTGATGGACGAGGTGATGGCGGCAGCCGAGAAAATCGCCGCGATGTCGCGCCCTGCCGCCGCCATGGCCAAGGAAGCGGTGAACCGCGCCTTCGAGACCACGCTCGCCGAGGGCATGAGCGTCGAGCGCAACCTGTTCCACTCGACCTTCGCACTCGAGGACCGCTCCGAAGGCATGGCGGCGTTCATCGAGAAGCGCAAGCCGGTGAACAAGAACCGGTAGAGCGCTAACCGGTCAGGCTGGTGTAAGGCTCTGGCGCTTTCCCGCTGAAATCCTGTGACGCACCTGCAACAAGCACGGAATACATGGGAGTTTTCCCCGCGGCAGTTTGCCTGCGGGACCTCGGCTGGCTAAACAGTTAAGAGGCCATCGTCGGCGGGGGCGGACAGCCAGGGTTTTGCGGGATTACATGATTGGGCGTACCGCCAGAGCTGATCGCGTGGTGACGCGGCATCGATCGGGCGTGGGTCCCGTTTTTGCGACATGGACCGCGCTGGCGCTCGCGTGCGCCCTGCCCTCCGCCGCCTGGGCCGAAGCTCTGCCGGAGGCGCTGGCCAAGGCCTACCAGACCAATCCGCAGCTCAATGCCGAGCGCGCGCGCCAGCGCGCGACCGACGAGAACGTGCCGCAGGCGCTGGCCGGCTACCGGCCGCAGATCGTGGCAAGCCTCAGCGCCGGCCTGCAATCGGTGCGCAATCTGTTGCCCGACAACACCGTCCAGACCGCCAATCTGAAACCCTGGATCATCGGCGTCACCGTGACGCAGACCCTGTTCAACGGTTTCCGCACCGCCAACGGCGTGCGGGCCGCCGAGCTCCAGGTGCAGTCGGGCCGCGAGGCGCTGCGCAATGTGGGCCAGGGCGTGCTGCTCGATGCGGTCACCGCCTACACCAACGTGCTCGCCAACCAGTCACTGGTCGAGGCACAGCGCTCAAACGTCGCCTTCCTGCGCGAAACCCTCGCCGTCACCCAGCGCCGCCTCAACGCCGGCGACGTCACGCCGACCGATACCGCCCAGGCCGAGGCCCGTCTCAACCGCGGCCTTGCCGACCTCAACGCGGCCGAGGTCGCGCTCGCGGTGAGCCAGGCGACCTATGCCCAGGTGATCGGCAACGCGCCGTCGCAGCTCAAGCCTGCCGAGGCCATCGACCGCTATCTGCCGAAGAGCCGCGAGGACGCCGTGACGATGGCGATCCGCCAGCATCCGGCAGTGATGGCCGCCAGCTTCGACGTCGACGTTGCCTCCACCAACATCCGCATCGCCGAAGGCACGCTGCTGCCGAGCGCGACCATCCAGGGCAGCGCCAGCAAGAGCCGCAACAACGACCCGACCCTCGGCACCTTCGCCGAGGACCAGGCCTCGATCGTCGCCAATGTCACCGCACCGATCTACGACGGCGGCCAGGCCGCAGCGCAGACCCGGCAGGCCAAGGAGATCACGGCGCAGAGCCGGCTCGTGCTCGACCAGGTGCGCAACCAGGCGCGCACGGCGGTGGTCAGTGCCTGGGTTGCCAATGAAGGCGCCAAGGTCACGGTCTCGGCCTCGGAGTCCGAGGTGAAGGCGGCGACCGTCGCGCTGCAGGGCGTGCAGCGTGAGGCGGCCGGCGGACAGCGCACGACGGTCGACGTTTTGAACTCTCAGGCCGACCTGATCCAGGCGAAGGCCCGCCTGATCGGCGCGCAACGCGACCGCGTGATCGCTTCCTACACGCTGCTCAGCGCCATCGGCCATCTCGACGTCAAGACGCTGAACCTGAACACGCCGGACTATCTGCCGGAGGTGCATTATCATCAGGTCCGCGACGCCTGGCACGGCCTGCGCACGCCGTCGGGGCAGTAGCCTCAAATCTCTTGGGTGGATGCAGATGAAAAGCCGCCGCATCCATCTAGAGATGTTTTTGCCGCGTCTCGACTGGGTGCTGAGCGGGTCCGTCACCGGCTGGGGTGAGGAGCTCGTTTCGTACTTCGATCTCGTCGCCTTCGTGACCACCCCGCACGACATCCGGCTGAAGCGGCCCTGCCCGGTCGTACGCGTTGACGGCTCACGCCCGCTTGCGGACCTTGTTGAGCAGCTATGCAGCGAAACGGAGCGGTTGCCCGGCTGATGTGATATTCTCCCGCAACTCGCCTCAAAAAATAAACTGGGAGAGAAACCGTGCTCAGCCGACGCAGCGTCTTGCTTGCCTCCCTTGCCGCCGGAGTAGCCATGACCAGCAAAGCCCACGCGCGTGCAGCGCAGCCCGCGACGCCGGTCAATTTCGACGTCCCCGCGCATGCCTGCGACTGCCACACTCACATTCATGGCGACGTCGAGAAGTTTCCGTTCTTCGCCGGGCGCGTCTATACGCCGGAGCCGGCGAGCCCCGAAGAAATGTCGGCGCTGCACAAGGCGCTGCATATCGAGCGCGTGGTAATCGTGACGCCGAGCGTCTACGGCACCGACAATTCCTCTACCCTGTTCGGCATGAAGGCGCGCGGCGCGACCGCGCGCGGCGTCGCCGTGATCGACGACAAGACGCCGGAGAGCGCGCTCGATACGATGCATCAAGAGGGCTTCCGCGGCATCCGCCTCAATCTGGCGACCGGGGGCGTCAATGATCCCAATGTCGGCCGGCCGCGCTTCACCGCCGCCGTCGAGCGCATGAAGGCGCGCGGCTGGCACGTCCAACTCTACACCACGCTAGCCATGATCTCCGCGATCAAGGACCTCGTCGAGACGGCGCCGGTGCCCGTCGTATTCGACCATTTCGGCGGTCTCGAGGCTTCGCTCGGCTTGGAGCAGCCGGGCTTCTCCGATCTCGTCGCACTGGTGAAGTCCGGCAAGACCTATGTGAAGATCTCCGGCGCCTATCGCTCGTCGAAACTCGCGCCCGACTATCAGGACATGGCGCCCTATGCCCGCGCGCTGATCGCGGCCAACGCGGACCGCATCGTCTGGGGCACCGACTGGCCGCATCCGGATTCGAGCCGCGTCGAGGGACGCAAGCCCACTGACATCGCGCCGCTCTACCAGATCGACGACGGCCGCTTGCTCAACCAGCTTCCGGTATGGGCTCCGGATGCAGAGGTGCGCAAGAAGATCCTGGCCGACAATCCGGCGCGGCTGTACGGGTTCTGACGGTCAGCGCGCGCGGCGGGAGAAGAACGAGATCAGGACCGGCAAGGTCACCAGGATCACGACCGGCGCCAGCATCATGCCGGTGACGACGACGACCGCGAGTGGCTTCTGCACCTGCGAGCCGATGCCTTCCGACAGCGCCGCCGGCAAGAGGCCGACGCCTGCGACCACGCAGGTCATCAGCACGGGCCGGAGCTGCAGCTCGCCGGTACGCACCACCGCGCTCATGCGGTCCATGCCTTCTTCGATGAGCTGGTTGAACTGCGACAGGATGATGATGCCGTCCATCACGGCGATGCCAAACAATGCGATGAAGCCGATCGCCGCGGAGACGCTGAATGCCGTGCCTGAGATCAACAGGCCCAGCACGCCGCCGAAGATCGCCATCGGGATCACGCTCATCGCGAGCAGCGTGTCCGTCATCGAGCCGAAATTGAACCAGAGCAGCACGCCGATCAGCGCCAGCGAGATCGGCACCACGATCGACAGGCGGCGGATCGCGTCCTGAAGATTGCCGAACTCGCCGACCCATTCCATGTGCGAGCCTGGCGGCAGCTGCACCTGCTCGGCGATCTTCTGCTGCGCCTCGCGGATGGCGCTGCCGAGATCGCGCTCGCGCACCGAGAACTTGATCGGCAGATAGCGTTCCTGCTGCTCGCGATAGATGTAGGCCGCGCCCGAGACGAGGCTGACGGTGGCGACTTCGCTCAGGGGAATCTGCGTGACTGTGCCGTTCGGCCCGGGCGCGCCGATGCGCAAATTCTGGATCGCCTCGGCGCTACGGCGGTATTCCGGCGCGAGGCGAACGATGATCGGGAAATGGCGGTCGCTGCCGGGCTCATAAAGGTCGCCGGCGGTGTCGCCGCCGATCGCGACCTTGATGGTGGCGTTGATGTCGCCCGGCGCAAGGCCGTAGCGCGCGGCCTTGGCGCGGTCGATGTCGATCTGAACGGTCGGCTGCCCCAGCGAGGTGAAGACCGCAAGGTCGGTGACGCCCTGCACGGTGGCCAGCACCGACTTGATCTTGTTGGCGGTGTCGGTGAGCGCCTGGAGATCGCTGCCGAACAGCTTGATCGAGTTCTCGCCCTTCACTCCGGAGACGGCTTCGGAGACGTTGTCCTGGAGATATTGCGAGAAGTTGAACTCGACGCCGGGAAAGCGATCGTCGAGCTGTTTGAGCAGTTGCGCGGTCAACTCCTCCTTGTCGCGGGTGCCGGGCCATTGGCTCACCGGCTTGAGCGGCGCGAAGAACTCGGCGTTGAAGAAGCCGGCGGCGTCGGTGCCGTCGTCGGGACGGCCGTGTTGCGACACGACGGACTCGACTTCGGGCCGGGCGCGGATCAGCTTGCGCATCTCGTTGACGTAGCTGTTGCCTTCCTGGAGCGAGATGGTCGGCGGCAGCGTGGCACGGATCCAGAGATTGCCCTCCTCCAGCTTCGGCAGGAATTCGAGGCCGAGCAGCCGGCTGAGCGCCACGGTCATCAGCACGAGGCCGACCGCACCGCCGAGGACGATGTTGCGATTGGCGACCGCCCAGTGCAGCACCGGCGAGTACAACCGGTGCAGGAGCAGCATCACCCTGGTCTCGGTTTCCTCGACATGCGCGGGCAGGATGATCGCGGACAGCGCCGGCGTGACGGTGAACGTCGCAAGGAGCCCGCCGGCAAGTGCGTAGGCATAGGTGCGCGCCATCGGCCCAAAGATATTGCCCTCGACCCCGGACAGTGTGAACAGCGGCAGGAAGGCCGCAATGATGATCGCCGCGGCAAAGAAGATCGATCGCGAGACGTCGGCGGCCGCGCTGAGGATGGCATGGCTCTTCATGCCGAACAGCGTTTCGGGCAACATATGCTCGGATTCCGGGATCGGCGTCGTTTGCGTGAGGCGGCGGAAGATCGCCTCCACCATGATCACGGTGGCATCGACGATCAGGCCGAAATCGATCGCGCCGACCGACAACAGGTTTGCCGATTCCCCGCGCAACACCAGGATGATGACGGCGAAGAACAGCGCGAATGGAATGGTGGCACCGACGATCATCGCGCTGCGGAGATCGCCGAGGAATATCCACTGCAACAGCACGATCAGCAAAATGCCGATCACCATGTTATGCAGCACGGTGTGGGTGGTGAGCTCGATCAGGTCCCCGCGGTCGTAGATGCGCTCGATGCGCACGCCGGGCGGCAGGATGCTGGAGTTGTTGATCTGCTGGACCAGCTGGTGGACGCGCTTGATGGTCGGCGAGCTCTGCTCGCCACGGCGCATCAGCACGATGCCCTGCACGATATCGTCGGCCTCGTCGAGGCCGGCGATGCCGAGACGTGGCTTCTGGCCGACAGTGACGGTTGCGACGTCCTTGACCAGCACCGGATTGCCGCCGGTCTGCGCCACCATGGTGTTGGCGAGATCGTCGATCGAGCGGATCAGGCCGACGCCGCGTACCACGGCCGATTGCTGGCCGATATCGACGGTGTTGCCGCCGACATTGACGTTGGAATTGCCGACCGCCTGGAGCAATTGCGGCAGGGTCAGGCCGTTGGCGACCAGTTTGTTGAAATCGACCTGGATCTCGTAGGTCTTGCTCTTGCCGCCCCATCCGGTGACGTCGATCACGCCGGGCACGGCGCGGAAGCGGCGCTGCAGAATCCAGTCCTGGATGGTCTTGAGGTCGAGCACGCTGTAGTTCGGCGGACCGACCAGACGATAGCGGAAGATCTCTCCGATCGGGCTGAGCGGCGATATCTGCGGCTGCACGTTGCCGGGCAGCGGCGCGAGCTGCGCCAGGCGGTTCAGCACCTGCTGTAACGCCTCGTCATAGGTGTAGGCGAAGGAGAATTGCAGCTTGATGTCGGAGAGGCCGTAGAGCGAGATGGTGCGGATGGTGGTGAGGTTCTTCAGACCCGCGACCTGAGTCTCGATCGGGATCGTGATGTAGCGCTCGATCTCCTCCGCCGACAGACCCGGGCTTTGCGTCACGATGTCGACCATCGGCGGGGTCGGATCGGGATAAGCCTCGATGTTGAGCTGGTTGAACGCGATCAGGCCGCCGATCAGAACGGCGACGAACATGCCGACCATCAGAAAGCGCCGGTTGACGGCAAGGGCAACGAGACGATCCATTCAGGTCTTCAATTTCTTGGGTCGTCGATCAGCTGCCGGACGCCGCACGGTCGATGAACAGGCTGCCTTTGGTGACGATCTGCTCGCCGGGCTTCAGATTGCTGGTCACTTCGACGAGGTTGCCGTTGATGAGGCCGGTCTTGATCTGGCGCAGCTCGACCGACTTGTCCTCGCGCGCGACCCAGAGGCGAACCTTGTCGGCTTCGTAGATCAGCGCCTGTTTCGGCACCGCCGGCGCGGCACGGTCGCCGGCCGAATAGATCGTGACGTTGGCGAACATCTCCGGCTTCAGCAGCCCGTCCTTGTTGTCGATGGTGGCGCGCACCAGCAGGCGCCGGGTGTTGGGATCGATCGCGGCCGCGACGTAGTTGATCTTCGCAGTGAGCGGGCGGCCCGGCAGCGCCATCACGTTGACGGTGATGTCCTGGCCGATGCACACCGCGGCCGCATCGCTCTCGCGCACGAAGGCGGTGAGCCAGACCGTGGAGAGATCGCCGACCACGAAGACCGGATCGCTGGCGCCGGCGCTGACATATTGGCCGGGGCCGATCTTGCGCTGCACGACGGTGCCGGAGATCGGCGAGTAGATCGTGATCTCCGGATTGATGGCGCCTCTGTCCTGGAACGCCTTGATGGTCTCGTCGGTGAAGCCGAGGATGCGCAGCTTGTTGCGTGCGGCCTCCAGCGCTGTCAGCGAAGAGCGCATGTCGTTCTGCGCCTGGACCTGGGTCGCTTCCGCCTGCTGATAGTCCTTCAGCGGAATGGCGTGCCCCTCATAGAGATCCTTGGCGCGCTTGAACTGGATATCGGCGAGATCGATCGCCGACTTCGCCTTGTTCTGCGCGGTCATCGCCGCGATGAAATCGTTCTGGGCCTGCACGGTGTCGGCGGCTTCGATTGTAAACAGCGGTTGACCTTGCTTCAGCATCTCGCCCGGCTTGGCCAGCAGCTTGGTGACCCGGCCTGCATAGGGCGAGAACACGGGCGTCGAGCGGTCCTCGTCGACCGCGACCTTGCCCTCGGTGACATACTCGGCTCGGAAGCTCTTGGCCTTGACCGGCTCGATCGTCAGCGTCGCCCATTCGGATGGCGTCGGCGTGAAGGTCTGCGCATTCCTGCGCGACTGGCTCGATATCTCGGAGTGCTTCTTTTCCTTAGCCCCGGAAGAGAGAAAGCCGTAAGCGCCGGCGCCGGCAAGAGCTAGTAATACTACGGATGTGACCACCCGCTGCTTTATAAGCACCTGCGATCGCTTGTTATTTTCAACTACCATGGGGCCCGGTCGTGTCTGCGACGATCTCGGCAAATGACTGCCTCATCGGTCGCGCTAATAGTGCCGAATTGGGATATCAAACAACCTAAAAAACGCTGGGCCCCTTGCCGTTGGCCTTAAAATTTTGCGAGGTGTCAGCTTCATGTCAGCTTTGCACCGGCCACTGTGCCGGATGACTGCCGAGCGGCATCGCCGGACGGCTCCATTGCGCCGGCGTTCTCGACAGCACCGCTGAATGCGACACCGCCTTCAACGTGCCGAAGCCAGATGGCATGCTTTCGATGAACGCAGCATGTACAGCTTCACACGTCAGATCCGGAGTGTTCAGTCCGCCATCAAGCCGGCCGAGATTCCACAACCAGCATCCG
This sequence comes from Bradyrhizobium sp. USDA 4354, assembly GCF_054060315.1. Taxonomy (NCBI): domain Bacteria; kingdom Pseudomonadati; phylum Pseudomonadota; class Alphaproteobacteria; order Hyphomicrobiales; family Nitrobacteraceae; genus Bradyrhizobium; species Bradyrhizobium sp. USDA 4354. Next base: position 6,884,642 of record NZ_JBSSDC010000001.1, read on the forward strand.
GTCTGCGCCAGCGACACGCGCACGTGCCAGCTGCCGCCTTCGCGCGCCTGGCGCGCTTTGGCCGTCATGGCGCCGAACGCCATCAGATAGCCGGTGGCGTGATCGAGGATCTGTGCCGGCAATTCCTTGGGACCGTCGATGCCTGCAGCCTGCCCCTCGGCATGATTGAAGCCGGTCGTGGTCTGCACCAGCGAGTCGAAGCCGCGCCGCTCGGCCCAGGGGCCGGTGTGGCCATAGGCCGACAGCGTGACATAGACGATGCCGGGATTGATTTGCGCTGCGTCCTCCGGCGAAAAGCCGAGAGCGGCGAGCGCGCGCGGGCGATAGCCTTGCGAAAAGATGTCGGCGTCCTTCAACAGCTCGCGCAACTGCGCCCGCCCGGCTTCGCTCTTCAGTTCGATGAAGGTAGAGAGCTTACCGCGGCCGGTATCGATGGTGAGCCAGTCGATCGCGGGCAGCCCCGGCCCTGACACCAGCAGCACGTCCGCACCGTGCGCAGCGAGCGTGCGGCTGGCGACGGGGCCGGCGATGACGCGGGAGAGATCTAGCACGCGAAGACCTGAGAGCGGACGATCGCCTCTTGGCCACGGCCTTGGCGGCGCCTCGCCGATCTTCTCGATCGAGAGCAGCGGCAATTGCGCGAGCGCACGCGCCTGCGGGTGCGCGAACCATTCGTCGTGGGAGCGCATCAAGGCAACGACGCCGCCCGCGGCGTAAGCCGCAGTTTCGAAATCCTCCCCCTTCCATTGCATCAGCGCGGCCTGCACCTTCTCGCGCTCAGGCTCGCAAGCAAGCACCTTGCAGACGGCGTCGCGGTGATTGCGGGAAATTGGTGTGGCAGCGGACGAAGCGGCCATCGCCGGTCCTGTAGACGCCGGCGATCGCGTCCCAGGCCGGCGGCGGCGGCTTGTCATCGAGCCGCAGATAACGCTCGGAACGGCATTCGGCGACGGCATGGCGCATGTCGACATGGACGTTCTGCGTTTCGCCGCTGCGGAGCCGCCAAATCTCGGCGGCCGCGAGCCCAGCGGCGGCTATCGTCGTCTGGCCGGCGATGGCGACGCGAAACGAGGACGGGATCTGCGGCTCGGTGCCGGTCAGCCGCACGCGATCGAGCGCGGCCGCGTCACCGCCGGCGGAGGTCCAGATGCCCTTGAGAATATCGGCGGGGCTTTGCATGGCCGCTTCTCTCCCATTCATGTTTGAGCATGATCTCCGCGCAAACGCGGTCCGCGTTTGTCGCCGGGGAAAACCGCTGCGCACTTTTCCGGATCATGTTGTAGTTTTCGCGACCATCCCACGATCGCAGAAAGGAATGCAATGGCCGCCATCGATCCCCTCATCGCAGGTGCCGTGTTCATCGCGACGGCGGCCACCGACGCCGTCTACGTCATGTTCACCTCGGCCGTGATCGCTCGCAAGCGCATCCCCGCGGCGAACTGGAGCGCGGTCTGGTACCTGCTCTCCTCTTACGCCGTGATCAGCTACACCGAAAACGCCTTCTATGTCGCCTTTGCCGCGATCGGCTCCTGGGCCGGCGCCTATGCCTCGTTGACCTTCCTGCACCGCCCGCCCGGCGGCCCGCCGGTGGGGGCGGCGCCGGAGTGAGGCGTCTCTCTCCGCGTCATTGCGAGCCAACGGGTCCGCGCGAAGCGCGGCCCGATAACAGGCTCCGCGAAGCAATCCAGAATCTTTCCGCGGCGGCAGTCTGGATTGCTTCGTCGCAAGAGCTCCTCGTGCTCGGGGCCGTTCATGCCTTCGATGCCGCCCGGCCGTTCCTCGAGACAAGCGGCGCCAGCAGCGGATGCGGCAAGCTCCTACGGCCCGATCAAGGCCGCGCTGATCCACATGGCCAAGGGGCTGGCGCGGCAATACGCGAAGAAGAATATCCGGGTCAACGTGGTCTCGCCCGGCACCGTCTATTTCAAGGGCGGCGTCTGGGAGATGATCGAGCAGAACATGCCGGAGCGGTACCAGGACGCGATGAAGCGCAATCCGACCGGCCGCATGGCGACGCCGCAGGAAATCGCCAGCGCGGCGGTGTTCCTGGCCAGCCCGGTGTCGGGGTTCACGACGGGGTCAAATCTCGTCGTGGACGGCGCGATCTCGAACCGGGTGAATTTCTAGACACGCCCGCTCCCGCCAGTTCCGTCATCCTGAGGTGTGAGGCTTGCGATGCGTATGCATCGCAGGTCGAGCCTCGAAGGATGAACGGCGACGATGCAGGCGGGCCGTCGCCCTTCGAGGGCCGCTGAAGAAGCGGCCACCTCCAGCGACAACGGCTTCGCCGTTGCGCGGGGGTGACGGTGAGAGAGCTGTCGACGGGAATCGAGTCAATGAAAATCCCGCGACGGCGGCAGGATGCGGACGTTGCGGGGGTGGCGGATTTTTTGGGCTGGCATGTCCGCGAGGGCGCGGGGGTCTTCGTTGAGCGGCTCGACCACGGTTGCTCCTGATGGCACCGGATGCTTGTGGCTCAGGGCGTCGTTGGCAAGGCTGACAAGATCGTGCGAGCGGTCGATCATGCGCTGGGCGATGAGATGCGTCACCTTCTCGGGGCTGCTCTGGATATAGCCTTCGACCAGAATGAGGCGCGCGCCCATCACCTCCTTGCGGTACTGCTCCATGATCTTGGGCCAGACCACGACATTGGCGATGCCGGTCTCGTCTTCCAGCGTCATGAACACGACGCCGCTGGCGCTACCCGGCCGCTGTCGCACCAGGACCACGCCTGCGCAGCGGACGCGGCGCCGCTCGTTCTCATGGCTGATCTCCTTGCAGGCGACGATACGCTCGCGCGTAAACATCTCGCGCAAGAATTCCATCGGATGACCCTTCAGCGACAGGCGGATGGTCTGGTAGTCCGCGACCACCTGCTCGGCGCGCGGCATCACCGGCAGCGGTTTTGCGCCTTCGTCCGGCTGCTCGCGCGCGGTCGCCGCCTCGAACAGCGGCAGCGGCACGTCGTCGGGCAGCCGCCGCACCTGCCACAGCGCTTCGCGGCGATCGAGCCCGAGCGAGCGGAACGCATCGGCATCCGCCAAGAGGATCAGCGCGCGCTTGGGCAGGCCGGTGTCGCGGGCAAAGTCTTCGAGCGAGGTGAAGGGACGGCGGTTGCGGGCGGCGACGATGCGGTCGGCCCAATCGGGCACTCTCTCCACGTTGTCATTCCGGGGCGCGCCTCTTGGCGCGAGCCCGGAATCCATACTCCCGATCGGGATTATGGATTCCGGGCTCGACGCTGACGCGTCGCCCCGGAATGACGACTGGGAGCGTTTCAGTCTCTCCTCATCCTCGTCCAGCCAGTGGAATCCATCAATCTGGCGGAAGCCCAGGCGCACGGCGCAGTATTTGCCGCTCCCCTGCTCCAGAGTGCTCTGCGCAAAGCTGTAGGACACGTCGATGTCGCGGACCTCGACGCCGTTCTTGCGGGCATCGCCGACGATCTGCGCCGGCGCATAAAAGCCCATCGGCTGCGAGTTCAACAGACCGCAGCAGAAGGCGTCGGGATGGTAGTGCTTCAGCCACGAAGAAATGTAGACCAGCTGTGCAAAGCTCGCGGCATGGCTCTCCGGAAAGCCGTAGGAGCCAAATCCCTTGATCTGGTCAAAGCAGCTTTTGGCGAAGTTGGGATCGTAGCCGCGGGCGACCATGTTGCCGATCAGCTTCTCCTCGTATTGGCCGATGGTGCCGACATTGCGGAAGGTCGCCATCGAGCGGCGCAGGCCGTTGGCTTCCTCGGAGGTGAAATGTGCGGCCTCGATCGCAATGCGCATCGCCTGCTCCTGGAACAGCGGAACACCGAGCGTCTTGTGCAGCACCTTGTAGAGCTCGTCCTTGTCACCATGCTCCGGCGACGGCGACGGATAACTCACCTTTTCCAGCCCGTTCCGCCGCCGCAAGTAAGGATGCACCATGTCGCCCTGAATCGGCCCGGGGCGCACGATCGCGACTTCGATGACGAGATCGTAGAAAGTCCGCGGCTTCAGGCGCGGCAGCATGTTCATCTGGGCGCGGCTCTCGACCTGGAACACGCCGAGCGACTCTCCGCGGCACAGCATGTCGTAAACCCTCGGGTCATCCTGCGGGACGCTCGCCAGCACAAGACGCTCGCCCTTGTGCTGGTCGATCAGATCGAAACACTTCCTGATGCAGGTCAGCATGCCCAGGGCGAGCACGTCGACCTTCATCATATGAAGCGCGTCGACGTCGTCCTTGTCCCATTCGATGAAGGTGCGGTCGTCCATCGCGGCATTGCCGATCGGCACATAAGTGTCGAGCCGATCCTGCGTCAGCACATAGCCGCCGACATGCTGGGAGAGATGGCGCGGGAATTCGATCAGCTCGGTCGCAAGCTCGACCGCAAGGTTGATCATGGGATTGTTGGGATCGAGCCCGGCCTGCCTGACCTGCATGTCGTTGAGGCCCTTGCCCCAGCTGCCCCAGACGGTGTCGGCGAGCGCGGCGGTGACGTCCTCGGTCAGGCCCAGCGCCTTGCCGACATCGCGGATGGCGCTGCGCGGGCGGTAGTGGATGACGGTGGCGATGATCGCGGCGCGGTGGCGGCCGTAGCGGCGATAGACATATTGCATCACCTCCTCGCGCCGCGAATGCTCGAAATCGACGTCGATGTCGGGCGGCTCCAGCCGCTCCTTGGAGATGAAGCGCTCGAACAACAGATCGACCTTGGTCGGGTCGACCGAGGTGATACCGAGCACGTAGCACACGGCCGAATTCGCCGCCGATCCCCGGCCCTGGCACAGGATGTTCTGGCTTCGCGCGTAGTGGACGATGTCGTGCACGGTCAGGAAGTAATGCGCGTATTTCAGCTCGGCGATCAGCGCGAGCTCCTTGTTGAGCGTCGTGCGCAGCTTGTCGTCGATCTTACCTCCAAAATATTTATCGACACCCGCCCAGGTCAAATCCTCCAGATGCCCTTGCGCGGTCTTGCCCGGCGGCACCGGCTCATCCGGATACTGGTATTTGAGCTGGTCGAGCGAGAAGTCGATCTTCCCCGCAAAACGCATGGTCCCCGCGATCGCCTCGGGGACATCGCGGAATAATCGCGCCATCTCCCTGGGTGTTTTCAGAAACCGCTCGGCATTGGCTTCCAGCTTCCGTCCGACCGCCTCGATCGTGGTCTTTTCCCGGATGCAGGTCAGCACGTCCTGAAGCGGACGGCGGCCGGGATCGTGATAGAGCACCTCGTTGGTCGCGAGCAGCGGCACTTTTGCTTTGGTCGCGAGATCATCGAGCCGTGCCAGGCGGCGCCGGTCGTCGCCGCGATAGATCAGGCTCGCTGCCAGCCACACGCCCTCGGCGCGGCTCGCCTTTAGTTTTGCAAGCACATCCAGCGCCTGCGCCGGCTCGAAGCGATGCGGCAACGTCAGGATCAGGAGCTGGCCTTCCGAAAATTCCAGGAGATCGGCAAAGGTGAGATGACACTCGCCCTTCTCGATCCGCGTGATGTCGTCGCCGCGTTTGCCCCGGGTGAGGAGTTGACAGAGCCGGCCATAGGCCGCGCGGTCGCGCGGATAGACCAGGATGTCGGGCGTGCCGTCGATGAAGACGATGCGCGCGCCGATCAAGAGTTTCGGCTTGTGCAGCACCTCGTCATTGTCGAGCTCCTGGTAGGCGCGCACCACGCCTGCGAGCGTATTGTGGTCGGCGATGCCGATCGCGGGAATCCCGAGCTTGCTCGCCTGATGCACATAGGCGCGCGGATCCGAGCCGCCGCGCAGGAAGGAGAAGTTTGTGGTGATGCCGATCTCGGCATAGCTGAGCGTATTCATGCGAAGAGACCGTGCACATACCAGCCGGGAGAAGCGGGCTTGCCGTCGCCGTCGAACACCTCTCCTTCATAAAGACCGTCACGAAAGATCCAGAAGCGCAGGCCCTCGGCATCCTCGATGCGGAAATAATCCCGCGTCAGCTGCTTACCGTCCTGCCGCCACCATTCCATCGCGATGCGCTCGGGTCCCTCCACCCGCACCACTGCATGCAGCGCACGCCGCCAGGTGAATTGGTGTGGCGGGCCGTCGGGCACGGTCGCGAACGGCACCTTGATCGGCTCCGGCTTGTCGAACAGGCGCAAGGGACGCAGCGGCGGCTCGCTCTCGGTACGCGCCGGCCATTCGGCCTGCATGGCAGAGGTGAGATGATGCTGCGCCGATGCAACCAGCACCGCGCTTTCAGGGATATGGGTGTCCTCAGGCAGGTGCACGACGACGCGCTTTCCGCCGATTCGCGCGGCGATGCGGTCGATCAGCGCAGCAAGCTCGTCATTGTCGTGGACATGGGCGTCGAGGTCGCGCTGCTCCTGCACCACGATCTCGGTGCGGCTCGCCGACAGCCGCACCATATCGAAGCCGAAGCCGGGATCGAGGGGATCGGCGAGCGCATCGAGGCGCTCGCGGAACAGGCGGTCGATCACGGCGCTTCGCGTCACCGGACGTCCGGCCTCGACCGTGATCGCACGCACCACGCCGTCGGTGCGGAAGAACGCCGCTTCCAGGCGCCGCGCGCCCTTGCCCTGCTTCTCCATGGACGCAATCAACGTGTCGGCCAGCCGCGACAGCGTCATCGAAATCATCGTGTCGGTCGCGATCGGCTCGGCAAAGCGCTTCTCTACGATGTAATCGGGCAGCGGTTTGCGCGGGTTGATCGGCGCGTCGCCCTGCCCCAACGCATGCGCGAGCAGCGTGGAGAAACGCGCGCCGAACCGCGCCGTGATCTCGTGCGGCTCGCGCGAGGCGACATCGCCGATGGTCTTCAGCCCGGCGCGACGCAGGCCGGTGGTGATGGCCTCGCCCGCACCGAGCGCGGAGACCGGAAATGAACTGATCGCCTCCGCCTCCCCGCCATCGGCCACGATGGCGCCGGATGCCTGCCGGGTCAGCGTGCGCGCGCCGACCGAAGTGCCGGCGATCGCCGCGCTGACGGCAAAGCCTTGCCGACCGAGCGCGCGGACCAGCGTCTTGAGCAGCGCGGCCTCGCCGCCGAACAGATGGGCGCAGCCGGTGATGTCAAGAAACAGCCCGTGCGGCGCATCGAGCGCCACCAGCGGTGTGAAACGGTCGCACCAGTCGGCGATATCACTGAGCGTCTTGGCATCAGCGACAGGGTCGGCGTCGAACACACGCAAGTCCGGACACATCGCCCGCGCATTGGCGAGCGGCTGGCCGATATACAGGCCGAGGCGCTCGGCGGCCTCGTCCAGCGCATGGATCACCAGCGCATTGTTGTCCTTGATGACGACGATGCTCGGCTCATGATTGGCTTTACCCAGCCCGGCGCTGTTGAAGAACCGCTGGATCCTGTCGATGGGCAGGCGCGGCAGCCACAGGCTGAGAATACGTCGACGGTTCACTGAACTGGCACTCATCACAATTCCATTCCATGATCCACCGGCCGCACGGGCCATGACGATTGCGCAAGAGCTCGGCATCGAAGCGCGGCGCGCCCCAGGCGCTCCACATCGGGCCCGGCGGCGAATGCGCCGCGCGCAGCATCCATCGTGTTTCGGCAGTCGATGGCAGCGGCTGCGCGGCCATCCGCAGCAAGAGGCCGGTAACGCCGGAAGATTGCGCGGCGAGCGTCAGCTTGCGGCTCGCCACGAGATCGAACTGCCTGATCTCGCCCCAGAGCTCGAGCACGACGGCCCCCAGCGCATCGCAGGCGAGCGCGTCGGCCGAGGTGCGCAGCGCGCTCTCGACATCGGCGGCGCGCACCATCACCACGCGGCGGGGATCGAGGCCGAGCTCCGATAGCCCGCTCATCGACAGCGCGCCGGTTTCAATTTCCGAGAAATCCTGCCGCACCCACAGCAGCGGCTTGCGTGCCGTCACGCGGCCTGCAAGCCCGGTGACAAAACCCGTTGCGGCGGCGCCCTGGCGTCCTTCGCAAAATACCTCGTGGATCGCCGCACGCGCGAGCCCACCTTTCAGCGCGCTGTCGGCCTCGCTATGGCCGAGCGCGACCCGCTCGTGCTGATGCGCGACCTCCGCGGTCTCGATGCGCTCGATCTGGCCGCGCAAGATCGCAAGCGCGCTTGTCCGTGCGCCGCTCATGCTCGCCGCTCCCCAGGAATTGATGCCGTGGTCCTCAAAAGAAGAACCAACAGCTGGCTCATTTGTTCATGATATGTTCTAATATAAAGCTAACGGCGGCCGAAGAGTCAATCGAATTGGCGGGCTAGGGATTCATAAGTTGAATCAAAGGGATTCCGGGATGGACGTACAACGCAAGCTGGAAATCCTGGCGGACGCCGCCAAATACGATGCGTCCTGCGCCTCCAGCGGCACCGAGAAGCGGGATTCCAGCGATCGCAAGGGCATGGGCTCGACCGCGCCCGGCATGGGCATCTGCCATTCCTACGCGCCGGACGGTCGCTGCATCTCGCTGCTCAAGGTGCTGCTGACCAACGCCTGCAATTACGACTGCCTCTATTGCGTCAACCGCACCTCCTCCAACGTGCCGCGCGCCCGCTTCACCATCGAGGAGGTGATCAAGCTCACGCTCGACTTCTACCGGCGCAATTACATCGAGGGTCTGTTTCTCTCCTCCGGCATCATCCGCAGCCCTGATTACACGATGGAGCAAGTGGTGAGCGTCGCGCGCAAGCTGCGCGAGGAGCATCACTTCCGCGGCTACATTCACCTGAAGACCATTCCCGAGGCCGACGACGCGCTGATCGCGGAAGCGGGCAAATATGCCGATCGCCTCTCCATCAACATCGAGATGCCTGAGGAGACGAGCCTGAAGCAATTCGCGCCGGAGAAGGACGTCCGCGCGATCCGCCGCACCATGGGCCGGTTGCGGCTGAAGCTGGACGAGACCGAGGAAGACCGCAGCGCGAAGACGAAGGCAAAACCGCAGCGCTTCGCGCCGGCCGGACAGAGCACGCAGATGATCGTCGGCGCAGATAGCGCCTCCGATCACACCATTCTCCACACCAGCGCCAATCTCTACGGCGCCTACCGGCTGCGGCGCGTCTACTACTCCGCGTTCAGCCCGATCCCCGACGCCAGCCGCGCCCTGCCCCTGCGTGCGCCGCCGCTGCTGCGCGAGCACCGGCTCTACCAGGCCGACTGGCTGATGCGGTTCTACGGCTTCGACGTCGGCGAGATCGTCGACGACAGCGCGATGCTGCCGCTCGACATCGATCCCAAGCTCGCCTGGGCGCTGCGCCATCGCGACCGCTTCCCGCTCGACGTCAACCGCGCCAGCCGCGAGGAACTGCTGCGCGTGCCGGGCTTCGGCACCAAGGCGGTCGAACGCATCATCGCAACGCGGCGCACCACCACGATCCGCCTCGCCGATCTCGCGCGGCTGCACGTGCCCCGCAACAAGGCGCTGCCGTTCATCATCCTCAGCGATCACCGCCCCTCACCGCATCGTCTCGATGCCGCCGGGCTGATCGAGCGGTTCAAGCCGAAAGCAACGCAACTGGGATTTGGCTTCTGATGCAGTACATCACCCTCGACACCGAAACCGATTTCGACGGCTGGCGCAAAGCCGCACGTTCGCTCGTGCTCCATCATGTGAATCCCAACGATGTCACCTGGACCGTGCAGGGCGGCGAAGCGGAGTTGTTCGCACCGCCCGCGCCGTCTCCGATCGTCGAGGCGAACGACGGCACCTTCAACGTATCAGCAAAATTCGTCGAGCTCGCCAAGGCCGCAATCCTGCATCGCGATATCAAGCGTTTCGCGATCCTCTATCGCCTGCTCTGGCGATTGAAGGACAATCACGACCTCATCGAGGTCGCGACCGATCCTGATGTCGCGCAGGTCACGGCCATGGCGAGAGCGGTCTATCGCGACGAGCACAAGATGCATGCCTTCGTCCGCTTCCGCGAGATCGGCCGGGAACGCCAGGCGCATTACGTCGCCTGGTTCGAGCCGGAGCATCACATCGTCGAGCTTGCCGCGCCGTTCTTCGCCAAACGCTTTGCCGACATGCCCTGGTCGATCCTGACGCCCGATCTGTCCGCGCATTGGGACGGCCACGCGCTCTCGTTCACGCCGGGTGTCAGCAAGAGCGAAGCACCGGGCGAAGACCGGCTGGAAGAGACCTGGCGGCGCTACTACGCCAGCATCTTCAATCCGGCCCGGCTCAAGGTGAAGGCGATGCAGGCCGAGATGCCGAAGAAATATTGGAGGAACCTGCCCGAGGCCTCGATCATTAAGCCCTTGATCGAGGACGCCGAGCGTATGACCGGCGCCATGATCGCCAATGCCGCAACCGATCCGCACAAGCCTCAGAAGCGGCCGGAGGCTCCGATGAAACGCAAGCTTGCTGCCGACGATCTCGAAGCGCTCCGCGGGGAAGCCGCCCATTGCCGCGCCTGCCATCTCTACAAGGATGCGACGCAGACCGTGTTCGGCGAGGGCCCGAAGAACGCCAACATCATGCTGGTCGGCGAGCAGCCCGGCGACAAGGAAGACCTCGCCGGCCACCCCTTCGTCGGTCCGGCCGGCCAGATGCTCGACCGCGCGCTGGAGGAAGCCGGCGTCGACCGCAAGAAGGTCTATGTCACCAACGCGGTCAAACACTTCAAATTCGTGCCGCGCGGAAAGATCCGCCTGCACCAGAAGCCGAACACGCCTGAGATCCGGGCGTGCCGGCAATGGTATGAGCGGGAAGTTTCGGCAATCCAGCCGGATCTCATCGTGGCGATGGGCGCCACCGCCGCGCAAAGCGTGTTCGGCAAGATCACTCCGATCGGCAAGAACCGCGGCCGGCTCCTAGACCTTCCCGACGGACGCAAAGCGCTCGTGACGGTGCATCCGTCCTATCTGCTGCGGCTGCCCGATCCGGAAGCCAAGGTGCTGGAGTATCAGCGCTTTGTCGAGGATTTGAAGATCGCCGCCGGCTTGCAGAAGAAGGCCGCACGAGCTGCCTAAGGACTGGCAGGGAAACGGCATACTGGCAGGGAAACGGCATACTGGCAGGAAAACGGCTTTCACGCCTTGGTTGTCATCCAGCCTTCAAGTCCATCGCGGACAATACCCTTACCTGAAAGCTAAGGGGCGTCCAGACATGACCGATGTTGCATTCGACCGCGCGGTAGCAGATCCCGCGCCGATCCAGCCGGCCTCGCGGCCAAATCTCGACAAGGGCTTCAATCCGCTGACGATGATCCTATTCTTCGGCATCCTCGCCGCGGGCCTGCTGTTCGTCGCCTACAGCATCTATGTCGACGTCAACGCCACCGGCATGCGGGTGACGACCTACCTGCCCTATATCCTGTTGTTCGTTGCGCTCCTGATCGCGCTCGGTTTCGAGTTCGTCAACGGCTTCCACGACACCGCCAATGCGGTGGCGACCGTGATCTACACCCATTCGCTGCCGGCCGAAGTCGCGGTGATGTGGTCGGGCTTCTTCAACTTCCTCGGCGTGCTGCTGTCCTCCGGCGCGGTCGCCTTCGGCATTGTTTCGCTGCTGCCGGTCGAGCTGATCCTCCAGGTCGGCTCCAGCGCCGGCTTCGCCATGGTGTTCGCGCTGCTGATCGCCGCGATCCTGTGGAATCTCGGCACCTGGTTCTTCGGCCTGCCCGCCTCCTCCTCGCACACGCTGATCGGCTCGATCATCGGCGTTGGCGTCGCCAACGCCGTCATGCGCGGCCGCGACGGCACCTCGGGCGTCGACTGGACCAAGGCGACCGAGATCGGCTACGCGCTGCTGCTGTCGCCTCTGTTCGGCTTCATCTGCGCCGCCACGCTGTTGCTGCTGCTCAAGTTCATCGTGCGCAACCCGGCGCTCTATTCCGCGCCCGAAGGCAACAAGGCGCCGCCGCTCTGGATCCGCGGCCTGCTGATCGCCACCTGCACCGGCGTCAGCTTCGCGCACGGCTCGAACGACGGCCAGAAGGGCATGGGCCTGATCATGCTGATCCTGATCGGCACCGTGCCGACGGCCTACGCGCTCAACCGCGCGCTGCCGGAATCCCAGGTCGCCCAGTTCCAGAAGACTTCCGAGGCCGCCTCCAAGGTGATTTCGGCGAAGGGCGCCGGCCACAGCATCATCGGCGATCCGCGCCCCGCGGTGACGCAGTACATCACGCTGCGCCACATCAACGAGGGCACCTATCCCTCGCTCGCCGTGCTGGTGAAGGAGGTCGGCGATCAGGTCGCCAAGTACGGCACGCTGAACAAGGTGCCGGCGGAAGCCGTGGGCAACACCCGCAACGACATGTACATGACCTCGGAAGCGATCCGGTTCCTGATGAAGGACAAGGAGAACGATCTCAACAAGGAGGAGATCGCGACCCTGAACGCCTACAAGGGCTCGCTCGACGCCGCCACGAAGTTCATCCCCAACTGGGTGAAGATCGCAGTCGCCATCGCGCTCGGCCTCGGCACCATGATCGGCTGGAAACGAATCGTCATCACGGTCGGCGAGAAGATCGGCAAGTCCCATCTCACCTATGCGCAAGGCGCCTCGGCCGAGCTCGTTGCCGCGGCCACGATCGGCGCCGCCGACGTGTTCGGCCTGCCGGTCTCCACCACGCATGTGCTGTCGTCGGGCGTCGCCGGCACCATGGCGGCGAACGGTTCGGGCCTGCAATGGTCGACCATCCGCAACCTGCTGATGGCCTGGGTGCTGACGCTGCCCTGCGCGATCATGCTGTCGGCCACGCTCTATGTGATCTTCTCGCGGATGTTCTGAGGAGACCGATAACTCTAAAGCGTATGGCCGGGCTTACGCCCGGCCATTTGCATTCAGCTTGTCATTCCGGGGCGGCTCGAAGAGCCGAACTACGGTGCGCAATTGCGGACCGGAGAATCTCGAGATTCCGGGTCTGGTCCTGCGGACCCTCCCGGAATGACGACGGAGACCTTTAAGACGCCGCGAGCTGTTCCTCGACCAGCTTGACCCAATACGACGTGCCGTAGACGATCGCCTCGTCGTTGAAATTATAGGCGGGGTGATGCAGGCCGGCGCTGTCGCCGTTGCCACAGAAGATGAAGGCGCCGGGCCGCGCTTCCAGCATGTAGGCGAAATCCTCGCCGCCCATCAGCGGCGCCATCTCATGCACATTGGCCTCGCCCGCGACCTGCGTGGCAATGCGCCGCGCCACCTCGGTCTCCGCCGCATGATTGTTCACGACGGGATAATTGCGCTTGTAGCGAAGGTCGATCTTGGCGCCGGTGATCTGTGCCACGCCTGCCACGACTTCATGCACGCGCTTCTCGACCAGCTTGCGTACCTCCGGCGACAGCGTGCGGATGGTGCCTCTCAGCGTCGCGGTCTGCGGAATGACGTTGCGGGCGTTGCCGGCGTGGAATTCGCAGATCGAGATCACCGCCGATTCCAAGGGATCGACGCTGCGCGCGACGATCGACTGCAGCGCCGTGATCACCTGCGCGCCGACCAGCACGGAATCGACGCATTTGTGCGGACGCGCGGCGTGGCCGCCGACGCCTTCGATCATGATGTCGACCTCGTCGGTCGCCGCCATGATCGGACCCGGCCGGATCGCGAACGAGCCGATCGGGATGCCCGGCCCGTTGTGCATGCCGTAGACCTGCTCGATGCCGAAGCGCTCCATCAAGCCGTCCTTGACCATGGCCGCGCCGCCGGCGCCGCCCTCCTCGGCCGGCTGGAAGATCACCACGGCATCGCCGGCAAAATTGCGGGTCTCGGCGAGATAGCGGGCGGCCCCCAGCAGCATCGCAGTATGGCCGTCATGGCCGCAGGCGTGCATCTTGCCGGGGGTCTTGGAGGCGTAAGGCAGATTGGTCTGCTCCTCGACCGGCAGCGCGTCCATGTCGGCACGCATGCCGATCACCTTGAGCCCCTCGCCGGCCGGTTTGCTACCCTTGATCACGCCGACCACGCCGGTCTGGCCGAGGCCGGTCACGACCTCGTCGCAGCCGAACTCGCGCAGCCGGTCCGCCACGAATGCTGCGGTGCGGTGGACATCATACAGCAGCTCGGGATGCTCATGGATGTCCCGGCGCCAGGCCTGAATATCGGGGTGGAGGTCGGCGACGCGGTTCACGATGGGCATGGAGGATCTCAAGCCTTGTTAGGAATGCAGGACTGTCTACCATGCAAGCGTCGGTCCACCTAATAATCGCGCCCACAAGTCGAAATCGCGTGATCGTCTCGGACCCGAAGGGGCTGGGTCCAGGCTTTGGTTTCAATGGCAAATCCGGTTGCAGTACGATCCTAGTACCACTGGCTCGACTACTGAGGTTTTGAAATGGCAAGTGCTGATATTCAGCAGTTTGGCGACCCCGATCCGGTTGTATCAGAGAGGGCACTGGAGCGGTTGGCCGCCCAGGGCCCTGAAATCATCAAGGAACTACTTCCGCTTGATCTCCCTTGGCCCAACCGCCCCTGGCATGCGAGGGGCCGGCTCGTCAGGCTCTGCGAAAGACTGAGTCCCGCAATCGTTCCGCATCTGCTTGAACTAATCAAAACTGGTGAATGGCACGCCAAGATTGCGAGCTCGCCCTGCTTCAGAGCGTTCGCCGGGAACAATCGTGTAGGCGGGGCAATCCTCGGCCTCATAGACTCGAACGATATCGACGTCCGACGGCTGACGATTGAGGCTCTCGGGTATGCCGCCTATGACGGCAGTTACGAAATCATCCAAACGGCCCGCTACGGGAATTCCGGCCCCGTCAATTCTTATCCGCCGCCAGTCAGCAAATACTACATGGAGAAATTTGCGTTCTACGCCATTCAAGCCTTGTTGCGCATATTTGCCAAGTCGGGCAACGGGTTCTTACTGGACCAGTGCCAAGAGCTGATTGCCGACTTCCAGAAATACGTTCGCGAGGAGGAGTTCGGTTGGGACATCGACCGGATCATGCGCGAACTCGAGCCGGTTGCAGCTGATGCCTTGATCAAAAAATGGCTTGAGGGCAGCAACGAAAAATACAAGAACCACGCATTGACGGGTCTATCTCACCTCCGGCTGCGCCGCACCTTGCCCGTCGTCGCAAGGTTTCTCGGACGGGCAGGCACCGACGTTGCGGCAGGAATTGCCCTCGGCGATACGGTGCATCCTGACGCAGGTCGCCTTGTAGCCAGTGCCATCGGCGATGGCGTCGCAAGCTCAGGCGTCACGTGGGCCCTGAGCACGCTCTACGCCCTGAAGATCGATTGGCCGGATTGCTCGCCGATCGTAGCGTCGGTCGTGCACAGTGACGATGAAGTCGGAGCGCAGATGCGCTATTCGTTGGCTCTTCGGCGCGACAAATCCGTGCTGAAGGAGCTTGAGACGGGTCTCAACAGTCATCAAGGTTGGATTCGAAGTGTTAGTGCAATCGCTCTTGTCCGCCTCCTCGGCGCCGAAGCCGAGCCTCTGCTGAGTGGTCGCGAGCACGAGACATCAAGTTCTGACGAAAAACTTCTGGTATTGGCTGCCCTGATTCATATGGGCCGGCACGATCTTCTCGATCAACTCGATCTCGTCGCCCGACAGCACGACTTTACGCTTTTGCGTCCAATCTGGAAACGCGAAGTGCTGGCTGCCTTCATCGTCGCAAGCCCGCTGGGCGACAGGCGTCCCGCACTTTGGGCGGAAATCGCGAAGGAGGATCTTGGTCGAGTCGAGCAGGATCTTCGAGCACTCGGGGTTCAGATCAACGGCATCGACGAAAAGAGTAAGGCGGCGGCCCTGCCGGCGCCAACGGAACCCGTCACCAGGGTGTTCGTAAGCTACAGCCACAACGACCGGAGCTGGTTGAAGACATTCCAGGTAGCGCTGAAGCCTCTCCTCAGGAAAGGAACAATTGATCTCTGGGATGACACCCGCCTAAAACCGGGGACCAACTGGAAGAATTCCATCGACCTCGCCATGAAGGAGGCTAACGTCGCGCTACTACTCGCAAGCCAAAATTTCCTGAACTCCGATTTTGTCGTGCAGCATGAGTTGAAGACGCTGCTGACCGCAGCGCAGGCTCGGGGGGTGGAGATCGTGTGGGTCGCGATCGACCACGCCCTTTATGAAGAAACTGAATTGGCCGCACTCGAGGCAGCCAACGATCCGCAGATTCCGCTCGTCGACCTAACCAAGACGCAACGGCAGAAAGAAGTGGTCCGTATTTGCAGGTATGTTCGCGACTTGGCGAATCATCAAACACCTACGACTTGAGAGATCAATCACTTGCTCATGAAATCATCGCGCAGGCTCGAAGGGGAGTTTGACTACATCGTCGTCGGGGCCGGCACGGCCGGCTGCATCGTCGCCAACCGGCTCTCGGCCAATCGCAACAACCGCGTCCTCGTCCTCGAAGCCGGAGGCGATGACAACTGGATCTGGTTCCACATCCCGGTCGGCTATCTCTTCGCGATCGGCAATCCCCGTTCCGACTGGATGTTCAAGACCGAGGCCGAGCCGGGTCTGAACGGCCGCGCGCTGGCCTATCCGCGCGGCAAGGTGATCGGCGGCTGCTCGGCGATCAACGCCATGATCTCGATGCGCGGCCAGGCTGCCGACTACGATCACTGGCGCCAGCTTGGGCTGACCGGCTGGGGCTATGACGACGTGCTGCCGCTGTTCAAGCGGCTCGAGGACCACTTCCTCGGCGCCAGCGAGCACCACGGCGCCGGCGGCGGCTGGCGCATCGAGGCGCCGCGGCTGTCCTGGGATGTTCTCGACGCCGTGGGCGATGCCGCCGAGGAGATGGGCATCAAGCGCATCCCGGATTTCAACACCGGCGACAACGAAGGCACCAGCTATTTCCACGTCAACCAGAAGCGCGGACGGCGCTGGTCCTCGGCGCGCGGTTTCCTCAAGCCGGCGCTGAACCGCCCGAACTTGCGGCTCGAGAAGCACGTGCTGGTCGACCGTCTCATCATCGAGCAGGGTCGCGCCGTCGGCGTGCGCTTCGTCCAGAACGGCGAGATCATCGAGGCGCGGGCGAAACGCGAGGTGGTGCTCTCGGCAGGCTCCATCGGCTCGGTGCAGGTGCTGCATCGCTCCGGCATCGGCCCCGCCGACTGGCTATCGCCGCTCGGCATCGACATCGTCATGGACAAGTCGGGTGTGGGGCGCAATCTCCAGGACCATCTCCAGCAACGCGCGATCTACAAGGTCGAGGGCGTGCGCACGCTGAACGAGACCTATTACAATCTGTTCCGCCGCGGCTTGATGGGACTGGATTACGCCTTCCGCCGCCGTGGGCCCCTCACCATGGCGCCGTCGCAGCTCGGCATCTTCACGCGCTCCGATGCGACGCGGGCCCGCGCCAACATCCAGTTCCACGTGCAGCCGCTGTCACTCGACAAGTTCGGCGATCCCCTGCACCGCTTCCCCGCGATTACCGTGAGCGCGTGCAATCTGCAGCCGACCTCGCGCGGCACCGTGCGGCTGCGCGCGGCAAGGCCTGATGAGAAGCCGATCATCGCGCCAAACTACCTGTCGACCGACGATGATCGCCAGGTCGCCGCCGACGCCATCCGCACCACGCGACGCCTGATGCGGCAGAAGGCGCTAGCCAAATACCGGCCGATCGAATATCTGCCCGGTCCCACGGTCGGCGACGACGATGCCTCGCTCGCGAAGGCCGCCGGCGACATCGGAACCACGATCTTCCATCCCGTCGGCACGGCGAAGATGGGCGCAGCGAACGATCCGATGGCGGTGGTGGACGAGCGGTTGCGCTTCTACGGCCTCGACGGCCTGCGCATCGTCGATGCCTCGATCATGCCGACGATCACGTCGGGCAACACCAACACGCCGACGGCGATGATTGCGGAGAAGGGGGCGACGATGATCTTGGAGGATGCGAAGTAGCATACCACCTCACATGATCATCCGGCACTTTTCAATCGCCCCCGCCGACGCAGAGATTGCCATGCTGCAATGGGGCGACAGCGGCAACCCGCCCGCTCTCCTCGTGCACGGCACCGGTTTCGTCGCCGACGTCTGGGACGAAGTCGCACGCGAACTCGCATCGACCTACACCGTCTATGCGCTCGACCGCCGCGGCCACGGCGCGAGCCACAAGCCCGGCGCCTATCATTTCCTGGACTATGCGGAGGACGTCTGCCGGGTCATCTATGCGCTCGATCTCCGCGACATCTACGGAATCGGTCACAGCGCAGGTGCGACCGATCTCCTTCTCGCGGCGAAACTCTTGCCCGGTCGCTTCACACGCCTGTTCGTGATGGAGCCGACCATCATGGATCCGCGCGCGGCGCGCTCCGGGGGATTGAGCGAGGAATCCCGCGCCCGCGTGCAGGGCACGCTGCGCCGGCGGGCTGAATTCGACAGCGCCGACGCCGTGTTCGCGCGCTACCGCGAAGCGCCGGCGTTTGCGGATTGGACCGAGGCCTCGCTGTGGGCCTATGCACGCCACGGCTTCACGACGCTCGATGACGGCCGCGTGCGGCTCTGCTGCACGCCCGAGATCGAATCCGCGATCCTGCTTCCGATCTATGAGGCGATGGAGCAGGTTTACACTGGCGATGCCCGCGGCAATCCGTTTGCCTCGCTTTCCGAGATCGACTGCCCCGTGCGCGTCACGACCGCTGCGAAGTCGGGGCCGATCTATAAGGAGATGGCCTCGCGCGCCGTCTCGCTGATTCCGCGCGTCAGCACGCAGGTTTTCGAGGGTGCCGGGCATTGTGTGGCGCAGGAAATGCCGGAGCGCGTGGTGGAAGCCGTGAGAAATTTCGCGAAGTCAGTCGCAGGCCCCGAACGCAGCGCAGCACCATGAGCGCGTTCACGCGCATCATCGTCCCTTGACGGACGAAGTCAGGCCGACCGTCTCACCGCGTTGTCCACCAGGGTCTTGCCGAGCGACCAGATCGCACCGGGAACCTTGTGGCTGCCGGCGATGACGTCGTCGAACGCTTTCTCGATCCAGCTGCAGTCTTCCTCGGTGATGGTGAGCGGCGGCAAGAGCTTGATGGTGTGGCTGCCGTGGCCGGCCACTTGCGTCAGGATCTTGTGATCCTTGAACAGCGGCACGGTGATGAGCTGGCAGAACAGGCCCTTATTGGCGGTCTCCAGCACGTTCCAGGAGGCCCGCAGGCGCAGCGATTTCGGCGGGCCGAACTCGATGCCGATCATCAGGCCCTTGCCGCGGACTTCCTTGAGCAGCTCGTAGCCCGGCACCATGCGCGTCAGCGCGAGGCGCAGCTCTGCACCGCGCTTGGCGGCGGCCTCGATCAGCTTCTCCGATTCCATCACGTCGAGCGTGGCGATACCCGCGGCCATGGCGAGATCGTTCTTGGAGAAGGTGGAGCCGTGCACCACCGCGCGGTCCATTTGGTTGAAGATCTTGTCGAATATGCTCTTGCGCGTCAGCACCGCGCCAACAGGCACGTGGCCGCCAGAGAGCGACTTCGACAGCAGCACCATGTCGGGCTCGACGTTCCAGTGCTCGACCGCGAGGAAGCGGCCGGTGCGCCCCATGCCGGTCTGGATCTCGTCGGCGACGAACAGCGTGCCGTATTTCTTGCAGAGCGCGGCCGCGCCGGGCAGGAACTCGTCGGTGGGCATGTTGACGCCCTTGCCCTGGATCGGCTCGACGACGAAGGCCGCGACCTCGCGCGAGGCCAGCGCCTTTTCCAGCGCGGCCAGATCGTTGAACGGGATCGGGGTGCAGCCCGGCAGCAGCGGCTCGAAGCCGGTGCGGAAATTCGAATCGCCCGTGAGCGACAGCGCGCCGTAGGTCAGGCCGTGATAGCCGTGGGCGCAATAGACGATGCCGGGACGGCCGGTGGCGCCGCGGGCGAACTTGATGGCGGCTTCGACGCATTCGGCGCCGGAATTGGCGAAGAACGCCTTGTCGAGATAAGGAACGTATTTCAAGAGGCGCTCGGCCAGCACGCCGGCGAGCGTCGAGACGTCGAACTGGACGAGGTTGGGCAGGTCGGCATCGAGCACGCTCTTGAGCGCCTCGCGCATGACCGGATGATTGCGCCCGATCGCAAACACGCCAAAGCCGGACAAAAGATCGAGGTAGCGCGCGCCCTCGCGGTCGTAGAGGTACTGCCCCTGCCCCTTCTGGAAGCCGACATCGTAGCCGATGGTCTTGAGGACCCGAACGAACTGCTCGTTCAGATACCGATTATGCAGGGCGCTGCGCTGGGCCTGCCGGTCCGCGAACAGCTGAGACATGTCTGGATTTGGACTGTGCATCCGCTACATACTTCGGTTGAGGGCCGTCTCGTCAACTGAAAACCGGACCGTTATTGTAAACGGTCTGTGCGGCCTTTTGCCCTTTTTCGGACCATCTTCGCAAGCACAGCTTTTAGATCATGTTGCACTGCCAAGGAACACTCATGCGTTTGGCCCTTTACACCGGACTAATACTGACTGGCGGTTGCGCCTGCCTGACCCCAGCCCTCGCCGCCGATCCCACCGGCGACTGGCGGGTCGCCGACGGCGTTGCCAACATTCGTGTCGCCCAATGCTATGGCAGCATGTGGGGCGCGGTTTCCTGGGAAAAGCAGCCCGGCGGCCGCGACGAGAACAATCCGGATGTCTCGAAAAAGAACAGGCCGACGCTGGGCATGGCGACCCTGATCGACATGAAGAAGAAGCCCGGCGTCGATCAGTGGGAAGGACAGGTCTACAACGCCAAGGATGGCCAGCTCTACAGCGCGACCATCACACCGGCCGGACCCGATCAGCTCGAAATCAAGGGTTGCGTGATGGGCTTCCTCTGTGGCGGCGAGACCTGGACCCGGGTCGGCCCGCCAATCCCCTCGAGTCCTGTCAACGCCATGGCCAAGGGCGCACCGAAATCCGGGGGCGCTGCGCCGAAAGCCCAAGGGGCGCAAGCGGCCCAAGCCACGACAGGCGCCACCGCGCCTGCGCCCGCAGCTCCCAAGGCCGCCGGCGCGGCCAAGCCCGGTCAGAAGGGCGCCGCCGACCCCGTCGGCGACATCTGCCTACTCCCTGAGATTGCGGGGTTTGCCCATTAGGGCCGGCTGGAACAGCAGCACGGCCGCGAGCGTCGTCACCAGCGAGAGTGCCAGCAACTTGCCCATGCTGGACGTGCCGGGATGGCTCGACAGCCACAGGCTGCCGAACGCGGTCGCCGTCGTCAGCGCGCTGAAGAAGATCGCGCGCGTCAGGCTGGTCTGGAGCAGGTTTGTCCTGCCCGAGCGCCAGGCCACGACATAATAGATCTTGAAGGCGACGCCGACGCCGAGCAGCAGCGGAAACGCGACGATGTTGGCGAAGTTCAGCGGCAGGCCGATCAACACGCAGATCTCGAGCGTCACCGCGCCGGCAACCAGAAGCGGCACCAGCGTCATCAGCACGTCGACGAACCGGCGTAGCGTGATCCACAGCAAGAGCCCGATCACCAGCAGCGCGTAGATGCCGGCGTGGATGAACGCCCTCACGACGGTGTCGCCGGACTTAAGGATCGATACCGGTCCGCCAATCGCGGTCGGCTCGGCCGCGAGCACCGCCGCTGCGAATTTGCGCAGCGTGTCGTTGTCGTTGGGATCGCCCTTGGGCAGCGCCTCGACGCGGATGATGCCGTCCTTGCTCTTCCAGGCGCTGACGAGATCGGACGGCAGTGACTTCAGGGTGACCGGCTCAGCCTGCATGGCGTTCCTGAGCTGGTCGAACACGATCTTCATTGGCGTGACGAACACGTCCTGCGCCTTGTTGCGCGTGGCCTCGTCGCCATTGGCGAGCTTTTCGAGCGCGTCTGCAAGACGGCGCGAGGCGACCGCCCCCGGTCCCTTCGCATCGCCCGCGGTCCGGCGCAGATTGTCGACTGAAGACTTCAGCGCTTCGACATTTTCCTGATCCGACGGCGCAGCATCGATCTGATCGGGGTTCAGCGCGGGATTCAGCACCTTGGCGCCCTGCGCAATGAGCTTCAGCTTCGGCTGCTGGTCCTGCGGCACGAAGCTGTCGAGCGACATCACCCTGAGCACCTCGGGCACCTTCTCCAGCTTCGCCTCGACCTGCCGCGCCTGCTCTTCCGACGTCGTCATCACGTTGATAGCATTGGCGCCGGTATTGGGGTCCTTGCGCAGGTCGAGGAAGGTGGCGATCGACTCGGCGTGCGGATTGCGCAGGTTCATCGGGTTGAAGTCGAACTTCATGAAGTAGAGCAGCGGCAGGCCGCCAAGCGCGAGCAGCAGCGTGCCGCCGACGATCAGCACGCGGTGTTTCTCGAGGAAGTGATCGAGCGGCGCCAGGAAAGCGTAACCGACGGGCTCCGGCTCGCCGGGCGGGTTCAGAAGCTTGAGCAGCGCCGGCAGCACGGTGATGCTGGACACGAACGCCACCAGCATGCCGACACCGGCGATCTGGCCGAGCTCCGAGATGCCCTTGTAGTCGGTCGGCATGAAGCAGAGGAAGCCCGCCGCGGTGGCCATTGCCGCCAGCGACAGCGGCACCGCCGAGCGCTTGGCCGCCAGCACCAGCGCGCCCGAGAGGTCGTCGTGCTTGTAGCGCTCGGAGCGGTAGCGGACGCTGTACTGGATGCCGAAATCGACCCCTAAGCCGACGAACAGCACCGCGAAGGCGATCGACAGCAAATTGAGCGAGCCGACCATCATCAGGCCGGCCGCGGTCGTGATCGCAAGGCCCACGAAGAGATTGACGAACACCGCAAAGATGATCTTCGCCGAATGCAGCGCCAGCCACAGGATCAGCAGCACGACGAGGACGGTGCCGATGCCGTTGACGACGGCGCCTTCCTGGACGGTGGCGTATTCCTCGTTGGCGATCGGGACCGGGCCGGTCAGCCGCACCCGCGCCTGGTATTTGGTCGGGAAATCCAGATCGGCCGCGGCTTTCCGGATCGCGTCGGTCGCGCCCTTGCCCGGCTCCAACGCGTTGTAGTCGAGGATCGGCTTGAACTCGATGAAGGCGCGCTTATCCGAATCCTTCAGCGGCTCGTCGCTGACGAGCTCGCGCCAGGAGAAGCTCGCGTTACCCTTGTTGAGCACGGTCTCGACCGTCTGCGCGATCAGGTTGAAGGGCCGCTCGGTGTTGTCGAGCTTGACCTGGCCGCGCTTGACGCCGGCAAGGCCCGTCTCCAGCGCGCCGGTCAGGCCACGGATCGAGGGGTCGCCGGCCATGATCTCGATCAGGGGCGCGGCGGATTCGAACTGGCCGGTGATCTTGGCGACCTCCTCGGTCGGCAGGAACAGCAGGCCGTTCTTCTCGAAGAACTCGCCGCTACCGAGCTGCTGCATCGAATGGAAGTTGGTCTTGTCGTCCTTCAGCTTGGCATAGAGCGCGTCCGCCGCCGCGCTCGCCATTTCGGGGGTTTTGGCCTCGATGACCGCCGTGATCGTCGCATCGCGGTCGAAGGCGCGATCGAACTGCTGGTCGCGCTGACGCCAGTCCAGATTTTGGGCAATCAGCGAGTTGATGTCGGTGTTGATGGCGAAGTGGCGCGCAGCGTAGTAGCCCGCTCCGACCGACAGCAGGAGCCCGAGAATGACGACGAGGGAGGCAAACCGGGTGCAGACCCTGACGATGGCGACGACGACGCTTTGCAGCACTTCTTTTCTTTCTGCGGTTAACAGCTTGCCGGAAACGCCCGCTGTTTATCGGAGTTCCCGGGCGAAACCTATTGCTGTTTTGATCGTTCTCGCCGCGAGAAGGTTCGAGGTAAACGGCGGGAGACCGTGGCAAAATCATGCGGGCGGCCGGTATAGCCGGGGAGTTGAGGCGGGAAAGTGACGAAGGACGATGCATCAATGTCGCGCATTTGCGCACATCGAATGCCCTACTAGAATACCTCAGAAGTGACTTGTCAGAGTTCCGATCTTCCCTTGCTGCCGATTTTTTGACACAAAGTATTGCGCCTCCATGCGCCGGAGCCCGACGGGGGTGGGCGGCTACCGCATGTGCGAACCAATGGTGCGGATATTGCACTCATTGGTCAGTATCTGGGTGCCGCCGGGGACTTTGAAGCGGATTGGTGCAACTTGCGTGATGGGCGTCCAATGGAAGTTTATCTGGCGCAGCCGCGCGGCTTCTGCGCGGGCGTGGTGCGTGCGATCGAGATCGTGGAACGGGCGCTGGAAAAGTACGGCCCGCCCGTCTACGTGCGCCATGAGATCGTGCATAACAAATACGTCGTCGAGAGCCTGAAGAGCAAAGGCGCCATCTTCGTCGAGGAACTCTCCGAGGTTCCGCCGAAGGCGGTGACGGTGTTCAGCGCCCATGGCGTCGCCCGCAGCGTCGAGGAAGAGGCCGCCACACGCGATCTTCCGGTGCTCAATGCCACCTGCCCGCTGGTCACGAAAGTTCACAATCAGGGGAAGCGCTACATCAGCATGGGCCGCACCCTGATCCTGATCGGCCATGCTGGCCACCCCGAGGTCGAAGGCACGATGGGCCAGGTCCCGGGGCCGGTGCTGCTTGTTCAAAGCGTTGAGGAAGCTAGGGCCCTGACCCTGCCGGCGGATACGCCAGTGGCCTACATCACCCAGACCACCCTGTCGGTCGACGATACAAGGGACATCATTGCGGCCCTCCAGGCCCGCTTTACAGATATTCAAGGCCCGGATATCCGGGATATCTGCTATGCGACACAGAACCGCCAATCTGCGGTAAGGAACCTGAGCAAGCTGGTCGACGTGATCTTGGTGGTGGGCGCTGCCAACAGCTCGAACTCGAACCGGCTCCGCGAAATCGGCACTGAAGCCGGCGTCGCGAGTTATTTGATTGCCGACGGCAGCGAGCTCAATCCGGCGTGGTTGAAGGATGCCAGGACCGTCGGCGTCACGGCTGGCGCTTCGGCGCCCGAGGTACTCGTGGATGACGTGATCGAAGCGATGCGGCGGATCGGACCGGTCAAGGTCTCCGTACTGCCGGGCCGCGAGGAAAACATCGAATTCCGGCTTCCGGCCCAACTGGCTGCGAGCTGACCCACCCGAATTGAAAAGCCCAGAAAGAAACTTGTAATGGCCATCCCCTTCTTCAAGGAAATGCGTATCGGCGGCTATTTGCTCAAGCAGAAACTGCTTGGCCGCAAGCGCTATCCGCTCGTGCTGATGCTGGAGCCGCTGTTCCGCTGCAACCTCGCCTGCGTCGGCTGCGGCAAGATCGATTATCCCGACGCGATCCTCAACCGCCGCATGACCGCGCAGGAGTGCTGGGACGCGGCAGACGAGTGCGGCGCGCCGATGGTCGCCATTCCCGGCGGCGAGCCGCTGATCCACAAGGAGATCGGCGAGATCGTGCGCGGCCTCGTCGCGCGCAAGAAGTTCGTCTCGCTCTGCACCAACGCGCTGCTGCTCGAAAAGAAGCTCGACCTGTTCGAGCCCTCCCCTTACCTGTTCTTCTCGGTGCATCTCGACGGCCTGCGCGATCACCACGACAAGGCGGTGTCGCAAAAGGGCGTGTTCGATCGCGCCGTCTCCGCGATCAAGGCGGCCAAGGCGCGCGGCTTCACCGTCAACGTCAACGCCACCATCTTCGACGGCCATCCGGCCGAGGAGATCGCGAAATTCCTCGACCTCACCGTCGAGCTCGGCGTCGGCGTGTCGATGTCGCCGGGCTACGCCTATGAGCGCGCGCCGGACCAGGAGCACTTCCTCAACCGCACCAAGACCAAGAAGCTGTTCCGCGACGTCTTTGCGATGGGCAAGGGCAAGAAGTGGAATTTCATGCATTCCGGCCTGTTCCTCGACTTCCTCGCCGGCAACCAGGAATACGAGTGCACGCCCTGGGGCATGCCCGCGCGCAACATTTTTGGATGGCAGAAGCCCTGCTACCTGCTCGGTGAAGGCTACGCCAAGACCTTCAAGGAGCTGATGGAGACCACCGACTGGGATTCCTACGGCACCGGCAAGTACGAAAAGTGCGCCGACTGTATGGCCCATTGCGGCTATGAGCCGACCGCGGCGACCGCAGCGCTCAACAACCCGCTGAAGGCGATGTGGGTGTCGCTGCGCGGCATCAAGACGAGTGGTCCGATGGCGCCGGAGATCGACATGAGCAAGCAGCGCCCGGCGCAGTACATCTTCTCGGAGCAGGTCCAGAAGAAGCTGTCCGAGATCCGCAAGGACGAAGCAGCAGCGGCGCAGGCAAAGGCCGCGCAGAAGGCTTCGACGGCGGCGTAAAGCGCGAGTCACAGTTACGAACGAGAAAAGGCCCGGCCGCGAACGCGGCCGGGCCTTTGTCTTGTGCGCCGTAACACGAGTGGCCCGTGTCCCGGACGCGCTGCAGCGCTCTTTGCGCTGCTGCGCAGAGCCGGGACCCAGCAGCTGCGAGCCCTGTCGATGCATGGGCCCCGGCTCTGCAGCGCATCGTCGAAGGGACGCTGCGCTGCGTGCGGGGCACGAGAGGAGATCGCGTCATTCTCTCTCCGCCGTGCGGCACCAGCTTGCTCTTTGCCATGCGCTCTCTTCCCCTCAGACACACCGGCGCATTCTCGCGGCTTCTTTCGCCCGAGCTTTGCTGTTCGTTCGCGCCTCTCGAAAGACCAGAGGGCGCAGGGAAGGCCGGGCGCCGGCGGCACCCGCGGTCCGTATGCATGGAAAACGCACACGGGGTGGATCACAGGTGATGCCGATCGCCCGGCCTTCCCTGCGCGGATGGTTTTAACGGTGTCCTTCGTGCTCTCCTCGGGGAGCGTTGCACTATTGCCCCCGTCGCCTCGCCGCTGATCGATGCGCGTGCCGGTTGGCCGCCACATCACCGCGAGATTTGACGCCAGAACCCCGGGCGTCGGGACCACACGACTTCTCCGTCCGCGGACGGCCTTGCCGGAAGCATCGAGGACTTGCGTGTGCTCGCCCCCGAGATCCAGCCCGGCCGCGTTGACCGCGCCGTGTCGTATCGCGTCGCGCATGACTCACGGGTTGCCCGCCCTGTCATCGCCTTCGCGTCGGCGCTACCGCGTCCACCGCACCCCGACCCGCATCTCGTGACGATCGCGAAGCGCCCCTCTGGCAGGGCCGGGATGAGCGCTCTATGCCACAAATCCGAAATTCGGGAAAATGGAATATTTTTGAGGATAGGGGTTGACGGGTGTTTTGGTGTTTTGCCCGACGCCGCTCGGAGCGAGCCGCAAATATGAAGAACAACCCTATGCAAGTTAAACGTAGCTCCGTCTTGCATACTCAAATTTCGGGTGTATATACATCAAGGTATATACTTGAGGTCGCCATGCCCCACATCGCCAAGGTGTTTAAGTCCGGCAATTCCCAGGCCGTCCGGCTCCCGAAGGATTTTCGTTTTACGGTCGAGGAAGTCGAGGTTTCACGCGAGGGCGATGCCGTGATCCTGCGCCCGAAGCGCAGCGCCACCGGCCCCTGGGCGTCGCTTCGGGCGGCTGTCACGCGCGGTTTCAGCCCGGATTTCATGGCTGAGGGCCGGGAGCAGCCCGAAGAGCAGATGCGCCCGGATCTCGATCGGACGTTTGGATGACAAAGTGGCTGCTCGACACCAACGCCGTCATCGCGCTCGTCGCACGCCGGTCAGAGCCTCTCCTGCGCAGGGTCGAAGCTAGCGAGCCCGGCGCGCTCGCGATTTCATCGATCGTCGCCCACGAACTCTACTTCGGCGCCTATCGCAGCCAGAAAGTCGAATTCAACCTGGAAACGCTTCGCCTTCTCTTTACCGATCTCGAAATCCTCGATCTCGACCAAGAAGACGCGCGAGCCGCCGGTGAGATCCGGGCGCAGCTGGCGCGGCGCGGCACGCCGACCGGTCCCTATGACATCTTGATCGCCGGTCAAGCGATGGCGCGCGGCCTGCCGCTTGTCAGCAACAACACCACCGAATTCCAGCGCATTGCCGGATTGCGGCTGGAGGACTGGACGAGGGATTGATGCACGCAGGCGTTAGGTGACGGTCCGTACGAAGCTGGCCCTACGCCCCAAACAAAAAGGCCCAGACGCCATGGCGATCGGGCCTTTTCTTTGTCCGCTCGGCGAGGCCGCTCAGGCCGCCTTCGACACCAGCGCCTCGCTCTCGATCAGTTCCGTCCCGATCAGATAGTCGCGGCAGCCGCGTAGGCTCCGCAGGGCGCGGTTGAAGTCGAGGCCGGTCGAGACCAGCGCATGCAGCGTCGCCGGATTGCGGACGATGCCGCGCAGTACGGCGGCGAGGTCAATCTGGCCGTTCGGCTTGATCGCGGCGCGGGCGAGCGCCGGCAGCGCGCGATGGGCGGGATCGCTGATGACGCGGACCGCGGCGAAGGGAAGCCCGGCCTCGGCGGCGTAGGCGGCCGCGATGTGGCTTTCCATGTCGACGGCGGCAGCGCCCGTCTCCGAATGCAGCGCCGCCTTGCAGGAGCGCTTCGTGACCACCTCCTCGGCGCCGGCGAGGCTGCCGCGCACCACGCGGCGGCGGCCCGAGGTCAGGCGCTCGATCAGGTCGTCGCCGAGCGACAGGCCGGCGGCCCAGCGGGCATCGCCGGACAGCACCTCGGTTGCCAGCACGACGTCGCCGGACCGCAGCGTCGGGTCGAGCCCACCGGCCACGCCGAACGAGATCACACCGCGAATCGTGTCAGGGTCCACCACCGTTAGAAGCGCCCGCAACTGGCTCGGGCTGCTGGATGAACAGATGACCGCCATTCCAGGCCCGGCTGCGATGCGGGCCTCCTGAACCAGTCCGGTCACGATCAGTATCGGCCGCGGGTCGATGGCCTGACCCGCGGTAAAATAGTCCCCCGTCCCCAAAGTCACATTCCGACCCCTACCACCCTGCTGTTGGTGTTCCGCAAGTTCCGATACCGCGCCAATGCCCACAGCGGAAAGAACTTCGGGTAACCATGATACCGTAGATAGAACACGCGGGGGAAGCCTGTGGCGGTGTACCGCTGCTCGTCCCACAGTCCTTTTTTGTCTTGTGTTGCAATCAGGTACTCCACCCCGCGGGCGACGGCCGGGTGATCAACCTCGCCCGCCGCCATCAGGGCAAGCAAGGCCCATGCCGTTTGCGAGGCGGTCGAGGGGGCGGCCTCCCAGCCCTTGTAGTCCAGCCGGTAACTGACGGCGTCCTCGCCCCAGCCGCCGTCATCGTTCTGGATCGAGGTCAGCCAGTCGGCTGCCTTGCGAATCATTGGATCGTTGTGATCGACGCCGGCCATATTCAGGGCGCAGAGCACCGACCAGGTTCCATAGATGAAGTTCATGCCCCATCGGCCGTACCAGGACCCCTCCGGGTGCTGGGTCTTCCTGAGGTAGGCAACGCCGGCGGCCACTTGCTTGCTGGAGGTCTCGGTCTCGCCGAGCTGGGCCAGCATCGAGATGCAGCGCGCGGTGACGTCCTCGGTCGGCGGATCGAGCAGCGCGCCGTGGTCGGAGAACGGGATGTTGTTCAGGTAATATTCGAGGTTGTTGACGTCGAAGGCGGCCCAGCCACCGTCGTCGCTCTGCATGCCTTCGATCCACTCCCGGCCGCGGGCGATCGCGGCATCATAGCCGGCGACGCCGTGCTCCCGGCGCATGCGGTCCATCGACATCACCACGACCGCGGTGTCGTCGAGATCAGGGTAATGCGCGTTGTTGTACTGGAACGCCCAGCCGCCGGGCCGGACGTCGGGCCGCTTCGCCGCCCAGTCGCCCTTCACCTCGAGCTCCTGCTTCGGGATCAGCCAGTCGAGGCCCTGCTTGGCAGCCGGCACCGCCTTGTCGCCGCCGGCTTCCAGCAGCGCATGCGCGGTCAGCGTCGTGTCCCACACCGGCGAGACGCAGGGCTGGCAATAGGCCTCGTCGTCCTTGATGACGAGCAGCTTGTCGATGCCCCGGCGCGTCGTCGCGCGCGGCGGATAATTCTCGTCCTTGCCGAGCGCGTCGTACATCATGACGATGTTGGCCATAGGCGGGTAGATCGCGCCCATGCCGTCCTCGCCGTTGAGCCGTTCCTCGATGAAAGCGAGCGCGGCGTCGATTGCGCGCTTGCGCAGGCTCTTGGGAAACAGCGGCTCGATCACGCGCAGGATCGCATCGAGCGAACGAAACAACAAAAACCAGGCCATGCTCTGGTGCGGCGCCTTCGCGGTCATGCCGATCGAATGCGGATCCTGCAGGAACAATTCGTCGATGCCGACGCCCTTCGGATTCCTCGCGCGCGGCTTCAGCGCGGCGATCACCATCAGCGGCACCATCGTGGTGCGCGCCCAGTAGGAGATCTTGTTGAGGTGGAACGGCGACCAGAACGGCAGCAGCACGATCTCGATCGGCAGCACCGGCACCGCGCGCCAGGTCACGACGCCGAACGTCGCCAGCAGGAAGCGGGTGAAGACGTTGCTGTTGATCGCGCCGCCGCGGGCATGAATGGCCTCGCGCGCACGCACCATATGCGGGGCGTCGACGGAATCGCCGATCATCTTCAGCGCAAAGTAAGCCTTCACGCTGGCGCTCATGTCGAACTCACCGTCGTGCACCAGCGGCCAGCCGCCATGAGCGCCTTGAACGCGGCGCAGGTAGTTGCCGATCTTGGCCTCGAGCACGGTGTCGACCGGCTCTGCGAGATAATGGCGCAGCAAGATGTACTCGGCCGGAATTGTGCAGTCGGCCTCGAGCTCGAACACCCAATGGCCGTCGGATTGCTGGAAGCCGAGGATGCCCTGGGTGGCCGCCGCAATGCTCGATTCCAAAGCTTCGCGGCTGGTCGCGTTCACGGAATCCATGTCGCTCGATTGCTCCGATAGTCGATTGAAAGTTGGCCGGGACATTTGCCCGTCAGGGCCGCTCCTCAGGATCCCTTTTTGAACCCCTTGGCGGCCAGAACCAGATCGGCGGCGCGGTCACCCGACCGGACCGATCCCTCGATGGTTGCCGGTAATCCCGTAGCAGTCCAGTCGCCGGCGAGGAACAGATTTTTCAGCGCAGTGACCGGCCCTGGGCGCAGGGCATTCTGGGCAGGCGTCGCCGCAAATGTGGCACGGCGCTCGCGCACGATCTGCCAAGGGGGCAACGGCGGCGGCAGCTCGCCGGAGACACCGCCTGCCTTGCAGACGTCGTTCCAGATCGCCTGCGCGAGTTCCTCGCGCGGCATGTCGACGAGACGGTCGCCGTTGCTGATGGTCACCGAGAGCCGGTTCGGGAACGCGAACAGCCATTCCACGACGCCGCCGATCACGCCGAGGATCGGCGCCGAGCCCGGCGGCGGCTCGAACCGGAAATGCGCATTCACGATGGCGCGGAATTCGGTCGGCGTCTTCAGGCCCGGCAGCAGGCTCGAGGCCGCGCGGGGCGGCACTGCCATCACGATGACGTCACCTGCACCGAGCTGGATCACGTCTTCGCCGCCGAAATTCAGCGCGGTCACCTTGCCGTCGGTGCTGACGAACGAACGCAGCTCGTGGCCGAGCTGAACGGTGTGGCCACGCTCCTGCAGGAATTTCACGGCGGGCTCGATCAGCACGGCACTGAGACCATCGCGCGCGATCAGCGGACGGCAGGCCTGCCCGCCGGCGAGCAGCGTCTCGCGCACGATCGCGCCGGCGAGCCCGGCCGAGCCCTCGGGCGGATCGACGTTGAGCGCGGCGAGCAGCAGCGGCTGCACCAGGCGCTGATAGAGGATGCCTTCGGTCGGAATGGACTTGCCGACCAGCGTCTCCTCCGACGCCCAGATCAGCGGCGCCAGCTTGAGATAATCGGTGAGGCCGGTGTCGGGCACGCGGCGGCCTTCGTCGAGCACCCAGGTCGGCCATCGGCCATCGCCGAGATCGATCTGCCAGCGCTGCCCGGTCTTGATATCGACGAACGGAAACTGCGCCCGCTCAGGACCGACCAGGCCCGCCTCGGTGCCGATCGCGCGCGCATAGGCACGCGCATGGCTGTTGCCCGACAGCAGCAAATGATTGCCGTTATCGATGGTGAGATTGGTGGCGCCGTCGAAATAGGACCGGCAGCGGCCGCCGGCCTGGTGCGTCGCCTCGTGCACGGCGACCTCGAAGCCGGCATTGGCGAGCCGCACGGCGGCGGAGAGGCCGGAAATTCCAGCGCCGATGATGTGAGCTGTGTTTTGCATCAGATGAAAGCGTAACGGAGCAGGATCAGGATGCGTGTGATCCTCGACACACGCACCGGCTCGCGCGGCGCGGTGAAGCCGCGCGCGATCAGGAGGTCCAGAATGGAATGATAGTATTTCGACATGATCCGCGGCGCACGCACGGCGCGGCGCTTGTTGCGGTTCATGATCTCGTCCGACTTCTCGAAATGCACCTTGGCACGCTGCGCCAGTGGCAGGCAGACTTTCGGCAGCGCGCGCTCGGCGATCACGCGGTTCGGATCATTGGAGGTGATGCCGGCATGCAGCAGCGCCTCGCGCGGCAGATAGAGCCGGCCGAGGCCTGCGTCCTCGTCGATGTCGCGCAGGATGTTGGTGAGCTGCAGCGCGCGGCCGAGATGGTGCGCGAGCAGGATGCCGTCTTCCTCGGGCATGCCGAACACCCGCACCGACAGTCGCCCCACCGCGCTGGCGACGCGATCGCAATACAGATCCAGCGTCGCCATGTCGGGCGCGCGGATGTCCTGCGGCACGTCCATCTCCATGCCGTCGACGATGGCGAGGAAATCCTCGCGCTTGAGGCCGAAGGTCTTCACCGAGGCGACGTAGTCCTTCAGCCGCGGCGGCGGATGGCCCTGATAGAGCGCGTCGATGTCGTTGCGCCATACCTGAAGTGCGGCGAGCCGCTCCTCGCGCGGCCCGTCGGAATCGGCGATGTCGTCGACCTGGCGGCAGAAGCTGTAGATCTGGAACATCGCTTCGCGCTGGTCACGCGGCAGGATGCGCATCGCGGCATAGAACGAGCTGCCGGATGCGGTCGAGCCGTAACTGGCGCCGGGCGTGGTCGCCTCAAGCGTCATGTGCAGTCCCCGGTCTGGAAATGGCCTTGCGACCGATCGCGCGGCGGCCGACTTCGCCGATCATCCCGGCGAGGCTGAAGGCGAGCTGCAGCTCAAACTTGTTCAGGTGCACACGCTCACGCAGCGGATCGCGCACCTTGAGCAGGCGCACGATGCGGTCGGCATAGGCCTGGATGACGGAAACGTCGACGCCGAGGCGGAGATCCCGGATTTCCGCAGCTAACGACCTGCCCTGGTCGAGCAGCGCCTCGTTGCGCGCGGCGAGCTCCTGCAGGCAGGCCAGCATCGCGGGCGGCGATTGGGCGAGGCCAAGCTGCTCGACCGAGGCGCCGCTTGCGGCCAGCGCGTCGCGCGGCAGATAGACACGGTTGAGCTCGCGGAAGTCCTTGCCGCAATCCTGCAGGTGATTGTTGATCTGCAGGCCTGCGCAGAGCGCGTCCGACGCAGCCCAGGTCGAGGTGCTCTCGCCGTGAACGTCGAGCATGAAGCGGCCGACCGGCATCGCCGAATAGCGGCAATAGTGGATGACCTCGTCCCAGGTCTCGTAGCGCAGCTTAGTCACGTCCATGCGAAACGCGATCAGCACGTCGAGCGCGTGGCGCGGCGGCATGCCGCGCTCGGCCAGCGCGCGGCGCAAGCTGACGGCCTCAGGCTGGGTGTCACTCTTGCCGAGCAGTTCCGCCTCGAGCAGGTCGAGATAAGCGAGCTTCTGGTCGGGCGGCAGCGTGGCGTGATCGGCAATGTCGTCGGCGGTGCGGACGAAATTGTAATAGGCCAGGATCAGGGCGCGATGACGCGGATGAATGATCCAGGACGCGACGGGAAAATTCTCGTCGCGGTCACCCTTGCCGGATCGCAATTCGCTCGCAGAGGTCATCGAGGGTTAGTTTACAATCGTTTGAACAGGAAGGCTTTTTCGCTCGCGCGGGCTCATGCCGGCGACGCCGCCGCGGCCCCCATATAGGGGAATACGGCCGCAAAACCAATCCTGTCGCTCGATGGCTGCCCTCCGCGGATCGCGCCCGAAAAGGCGGCCCCGGGGCCGCCTTCGTGTGGGCCAGCGGCCGAGCTTACTGGTTGTGGTTCTTCAGCACCTGGTCGCAGGCCTGCGAGATCTTGGTCCGGTTCTCCTTCAGGCAGGCCAGGATGGTGAAATCGCCCTGATCGATGACCGGACGGCAGAACTTCTGCACATCGCGGGTGCAGGCCTTCTGCTCGGCCTCCGTGCCGCGCCCTTGCTGGGCGAGTGCAGCCGTCGAAAGGGATGCCGACAGCAGGGTGAGAGCGACGAGAAGCTTACGCATAGTATTCCTTCATTCTGACGGCAGAATCGCACCGATCCCGGACTGCACAGGGCGGACGACCGGAACGGATTGTTCTGATGGCAAGTCGCCGCGGGGTAGCGGCCTCAGAGAAGGCACAAGCACTGGCAAATGCGGCCAAATTGGCGCCACGCCCACCAAATCAGGTCTTCCCTGCGCCTTCATTGGCAGATGTAAGAGATTGATACTACGTCATAATTCAGAAAGCCCGTATTTTACTGCACGGCTGTTGCAGAGCTGCATCTCTCCGCCTCGCCGTGTCAGCCAGAAACACGCCGAAACACGGCCAATCGCATGGTTGGGGCCCCTCGCCGGCGCCCGGTGAACCGCCATCTCTGGTCCTGGCGCGTTGAACCTGACACAGGCTCGGAACACTAAACCTTCGATGTGGCGAGACGTCCTAATCCTCAGCGGACGTCGTTCCAAAACGGGATATTTGCGATGAAATTCTTTGGGCGATCTGGACTGGCAATCACTGCGGCCGGCGTTGGCGCTGCGCTGCTCTTCTCGGTTTCGGCGAGCCACGCACAGTCGTCCGGACCGTTTGCCGGCTTCGACGGCGCGTGGACCGGCACCGGCACGGTCTCGCTGTCCGACGGATCCACCGAGCGCATCCGCTGCAAGGCAGACTACAAGGTCGCCGGCAGCGGTCTCAACCTCAAGCAGGCCCTGCACTGCGCCTCCGACAGCTACAAGTTCGACCTCACCAGCGACGTGACGAGCCAGGGCGACCGCATCTCCGGCAATTGGAGCGAATCCAGCCGCAACATCTTCGGCAATCTCCAGGGCACCGCCGGCGGCGGCCAGATCGAGGTGTTCGTCGAGGCCAACGGCTTTGCCGCGAATCTGTCGCTGCGCACCAACGGCACCAAGCAGACCGTGCAGATCTCCTCCAAAGGCGAGATCCGCGGCGTCAACATCACGATGACGAAGGGCTAAAGCGCGATGAGATTTGGATGAATCGTCATCGCGCTTTAGGTTGTTGATTACGCATGATCTTTCCGGAAAACCGCTTCGCACTTTTCCGGATCATGCTTTAGGGCCTTTCAGCTCAAGAACAACAAAGCCCTCGGCTCTCGCGAGCCGGGGGCTTTTTGCTGTAGCGCTCCCTGCGCGCACCTCCTTGCGTGCGCGCGCCAAAACTCCACGATGCGGCTCAGATCGCCGGCTTGTCCGCGCCTTGCAGCTTCGCGTGCAGATTGATCAGCCACATCGCCGTCGGCCGCAGGATGAAGAGGTCGGCGACGAGGGCCATGACCATCGAGAAGGCGCTGAGCCAGCCGAACAGCCGCAGCGACGGCAGGTCGGAGAACACGGTGACGACGAGGCCGCAGGCCAGCACCACCGTGGTCAGGATCAGCGCCGGTCCGACCAGCACGGTCGCCCGCTCCACGGCGAGCCCCGAGCCGACGCCCGGCTTGCTCTCCAGTCTCAGGCGGTTGAGGAAGTGGATGGTGGCGCTCAAGCCCAGACCGAACGAGACGGTGAGCGCAACGACGCTGGCGAATTGCAGCCCCTCGCCCATCGCCCACAGCACCGTTCCCGACATCACCACCGGGAAGATGCCCGGCAGGATGCAGGCGAACATCACGACCCAGGAGCGGAAGGCGAGGCCGATGAAGATCGCGACCAGCGCGAATTCGATGGTGAGGCCGTGGTTCAACTTCTCGATCATGTTGGCCGAGTTGCGTGCGGCGATAGCGGCAAGACCGGTCACCGCGATCTCGTAGCCGGGATGCTTCTTGCGGACGGCGTCGAGCTCGGTGTCGAGCTTGTCCACGATCGGCAGGAGCTGGCTGGAATCCTTGTCCGGCACGCGGCCGGCGACGACGACCGCGTCCTGCTCGGCGTCGATGAACCGCCGCACCAGATGCTCGGGGATGACGCTGACATATTCCTTCAGCGTCGCGACGTCGGCGCTGCCGGCCTTTTCCGCCAGCCAGCGACGCAGCGTCTCCAGCGACCACACGTTGCCCACACCGGCGGCCTTCTCCACCGTCGCGTGCACCTCGGCGATGGTCTGGAGCGTCTCCGGCGAATACAGCGATTCCCCCTTGGGGAACGCGATCAGCACGTTGACTGGATTGGCGCCGGTCAGCTTGGCATCTAACCGGTCGCTGGCGGCAACCGCCTGGCGCTTGTCCGGCACCTGGTCGGCGAGCCGATAGCGCGGCTCCAGATTGGCGTAGATGACGCCGAGGCCGCCGACGAACAGCACGGCGATCAGGCTGAACAGGCCGGGACGGCCGACCATGCGCACCGCGATCCAGTAGCAGAAATTGCGCAGCGCCTGGACACCGGCATCGGCACCCTGGAACTTGACCGCAAAAACCTTCTCGTTGCGCACGAACAGCACGCCGAACACCGGCACCAGCGACAGCACCGCAACCAGCGCGATGATGGTGGCGGCAAGGCCCGCCTCGCCGAACTTGCGGATCAGGTCTGAGTCGGAGAACTGCAGCGCGATGAAGGAAATGCCGGCGGTGCCGTGTGTCAGCACGCAGGCCGGCCCGACCACCAGCACCGCGTTCTTGAACGCGGTGAACTTGTCCTGGCCTGCGATCAGCCGGTCGCGCGCGGCGAAGGTGAGCTGCATCGAGTCCGAGAAGCTGATGACCATGATGAGCGGCGTCATCACGTTCAGGAACATGTTGAGGTTGAAATTGGCCCAGCCGAGCGCGCCGAGCGCCAGCAGGATCGCGATCATCGGCGGGAATGCCGCCGCGATCATGAACGAGATCTTGCGGAAGAAGATGATGGCGATGACACAGCCGGCGAGGATGCCGAGGATGTTGTAGGTCAGCCCGTCGCGTTCGACCGCATTGCGGATCTCGAGCTGCATCACCGGCACGCCGGAGAGCTGCACGTTGAGCCCGGTGTCGCCGAGATCCTCCTTCATCAGCCCGCGGATGTCGCCGACGGTCTTGGTCAGCTTGTTGGAGCCGACCACTTCGGGATCGAGCGACAGCACGATCAGCGCCAGCGTGCCGTCCTCCGACAGCAGCTTGCCGCGGATGATCTCGTTGTTCTTGACGGTCTCGATGAACTTGTCATAGGCCGCGCCCTCGGGCAGCTCGGCCGGGAACAGGGCCGCCGGCAGCTTGCCGGGGGCCGGCGCCTGGCGCGCCGAGAACAGCGAGACCAGGCCGCGCGTGCCTTCGACCAGCTGCAGGTCGGTGACGAAGTCGCGCAGCTTCTCGAGGTTGTTCCGCGCCAGCAGATTCTTGCCCTCGACCACGACCAGGACGTCGAACTCCTCCGCAGGGAACTTCTTGGTCACCTCTTCGTACTGGCGGAATTCGCGTGTGTCGGAGCGGAACAGCTGCGACAGCGAATCGTCGATCTTGATGCGGTAGATGCCGAACACGGCGCCGACGATCAGGGCGAGCAGGACGATGCAGGAGAGGATCGGGGCCCGAACGGCGATCAGCCCGAGACGCTCCAGCCCGAAGGCAATGGAGGACGCAGGTCCCTGCTCGACCTTGTCGACATGAACCTCATTCTCGCTGTGCTTTTCGAGCATGCCTTGTCCAGTTCCTAAATCGGCTCAGTCTTGAGAGCTTATTGCGCTCCGCGAGCGGCTTGAAAACGCCATACCAATGGGAGGCTTGCCCTTTGAAAATGCGCGGAAAATCGCCGGCAGCGGTTTAGCAGGTCAACAGGTCTTTTCGCAAGCAGGCCAAGCGTGGCCGAATCGATCAAGAAAGCGGCGATCTGGGCCGGGGATGCCGGTCATCCAGGCGAGAATGTGCCAATTTGGCGCGGCGCGCGGTCCGCGCTCTCGTCCTTCAGCGCCACCCCGCTAATCTGCCGGGCCAACGCCTCGCGGACCAGCCAGGCGATCTTGAAGGCAGCCTCGTCATGGCTCAACCCGGCGTGGTGGATGTTCGAGACACAATTGCGCTCGGCATCGGTGCGGCCGGGCTTCGGTGCGAAGGTCAGATAGGCGCCGAGACTGTCGGGCGCGGACAGGCCGGGCCGTTCGCCGATCAGCATCACGACCATGCGCGCACCGAGAATGGCACCGATCTCGTCGCCGAGCGCGACGCGCGCGCCTGAGGCGACAACGACATGGCCGATCGCGACGTCATCCCCTTCCGCAAGCAATGGCAACAGGCGCCTCACCACCATCGCCGCATGGCTGTGGACCGCCGCCGCGGACAGGCCGTCTCCGATTACAACCGCGAGCTGGCACGGCGCCGAGGCGCTTCGTGCCAGAAGCTGCGCCGAGCCGGGCTCAAGCTGTCGTCCCAGATCCGGCCGCCGCAGATAGTCGCTGCGATCGACCGCCCGGCTCCTCACTTCGGTCACGGCAAGTCCAAGCGCGCCGAGATCGGCGACCAGACGCGGCGTATCGAAGGCGGCATGCACGGCATCGCGCGCGCGGGCGTGGTCCAGCGTGAAATCAAGCAGCGCCTTCGTCGGCACGCTCGCGCCGCTGCGGCCCAGTGCAACGCGCGCGGGCGTGAACGCCCGCAAATCGAGCGTCGGACGGCGCGGCGGGGCCGGATCAGACATGTCGCATTATTCGGCGGGAACGGCGGCCTCGCGCAGCCGGATCGAATAGTTCGAGGCGTTCTGCTTGCCGCTCGAGGCCGCGCGCGCGAAGGTGATGAGGTGATGCGCGATCGTGGCGCAGCCGATCAAGCCCTCGAGATCGCCGCGCTTGATGCGTCCCAGCGCGAACTTCCAGAACACGCGCTTGTAATCGCCAAGCACGCCGACCTTCCAGAAAATGTTGCGCAGCATGACGAGGCCGCGCTTGATGTTGGGCCAAGTCTTCATCTCCGGTGGCAACGGCACCTTGAGGCGGTTCGCATAGACGTGGTCGCATTGATGCTGATAGCGCGCGTAGACCTTCTCGGGCGCGTAAGCGACCGCCATGGCATGCTTCCATGACGCGACGACCTCGTCGTAAGGCAGCAGGAAGTCGACGTTGGAATCGCGGCCGTCGTCGTGGACCAAGCGTCCCTCGCGCTCCAGACGGTCCCACAGCGGCGTCTTCGGCAGCGCCTGGAGCAGGTTGATGGTGAGCAGCGGAATCCGGGACTCCTCGACGAAAGCGAGCAGCGCCTCCGAGGTGTTCGGCTTGTCGGTGTCGAGCCCCATGATGATGCCCGAGACCACCTCCATGCCGTAGGCGTTGATGGTGCGCACGCCCTCCAGGATCGGGACCATCATATTGTGGTCCTTGTGCATCGCCTTCAGCGCGTCGGGATCGGGCGTCTCGATGCCGCAGAATATGGTGACGAAATAGGCCTCGCGCATCTTCTCGAGGATCTCGGGCCGCTTGGCGATGTTGAGCGTCGCCTCGCAGGCGAGCCGCGCCACGTAGCCGGTCTTCTTCTGCCATTCGATCAGATGCGGCAGCAGGTCCATCGCAGCTTTGCGGTTGCCGATGAAATTGTCGTCGACGAAATAGACGGTGTCGGTCATGCCGCATTCGCGCAGGCGGTCGAGCTCGGCGACGATTTGCTGCGGCGTCTTGATGCGCGGATTGCGGCCGTAGAGGCCGGGGATGTCGCAGAACTCGCACTGATAGGGACAGCCGCTGGAATACTGGATGCTGCCGAGGAAGTACTTCTTCACGTCGGCGAGTTCGTAGGCCGGGATCGGAAACTCCGTCATCGGCACGCGATCCTTGGTGGTCAACACCACCTGAGCCGCGGGACGCGAGGCATCGCGCGACAGGATCTCGATCAGCTGGTTGGTGGCGTCGCCGAGCTCTCCGACATGCAGATAGTCGAACGAGGGATAGTAATCCGGGCAGGCGCTGACGGACGGCCCACCGAGCGCGACCGGCAGATCGAATTCATGCGCGCGGCGGCAGATGTCGTTCATCTGCTGGCGCTGGATGTGCATGCCGCTGACGAAGACGGCTTCCGCCCATTCGAACTCCTCCTTCGTCGTGCGGCGCAGATTCTCATCGACGAATTTGACCTGCCAATCCTGCGGCAGATAGGCGGAGATCAGCAATAGTCCCTGCGGCGGCATGAAGGCGCGGACGCCATCGGTCAGGGGATATGAATGCTCGAACGTGCCGAAGGACGAGGTATAGCGCGGAAACACGCAGAGAATCCGCCGGGACGTTCCGTTACTTTCAGCTCGCATCAAAGCTCCCCCGCCACTCGACCGATGGTGCGGAAATTGCCAGCCAGACACATAGGGTAATGCCGTCGCCGGAATTTCTCAATATCGTGGCACAAGCATAATTCCGGGAGGCGCCGATGGTTTCCTATGGCATCTGCCGCCGCCTCACGCGATCAGCCGCGAGGCAAAATCCGGCAGCAGGCCTGCATCGCCGGCAAGACGGAAATCGGCGCCTGTTATGCCCGAGCCCACCAGCCAGTCGTCGAATTCCGGCGCGCGGCGCAAACCGAAGACGTCGCGAACATAGAGTGCGTCGTGAAATGACGTCGACTGGTAGTTCAGCATGACGTCGTCCGCGCCGGGGACCCCCATGATGAAGGTGACGCCGGCGGCGGCGAGCAGCGTCAGGAGATTGTCCATGTCGTCCTGGTCCGCCTCGGCATGGTTGGTGTAGCAGATGTCGATTCCGAGCGGCAGGCCGAGCAGCTTGCCGCAGAAATGATCCTCCAGCCCGGCCCGGATGATTTCCTTGCCGTCATAGAGATATTCCGGACCGATGAAGCCGACCACGCTGTTGACCAGGAGCGGAGCAAAGGCGCGGGCGACCGCATAGGCGCGCGCCTCGCAGGTCTGCTGGTCGACGCCGTGATGGGCGCCCGCCGAGAGCGCCGAACCCTGGCCGGTCTCGAAATACATCACGTTCTGCCCGACCGTGCCGCGCCCCAGCGACAGCCCGGCCTGCTGCGCCTCTTTCAGAAGCGCGAGATCGATGCCGAAACTGCGGTTGGCGGCCTCCGTGCCGGCGACCGACTGGAACACGAGGTCGACCGGAACGCCCTGCCCGATCAGCGACAGCGTCGTCGTGACATGGGTCAGCACGCAACCTTGCGTCGGGATCTTCAGCCGCGCGATGATCTCGTCGAGCAGCCGCAGCAATTGCGCGATGACGGCGGGATCGTCGCTCGCAGGATTGATGCCGATGCAGGCATCGCCGGCGCCCAGCAGGATGCCGTCCAGGATCGAGGCGGTGATGCCCCTGGCATCGTCGAACGGATGGTTGGGCTGCAGCCGCGTGCTCATCCGCCCCCTCAAGCCGATGGTGTTGCGGAAGGCGGTCGTGACCTCGCATTTCCGCGCCGCCAGAATCAGATCCTGGTTGCGCATCAGCTTTGACACCGCGGCCGCCATTTCCGGCGTGATGCCGGGCGCGAGCTTCTTCAACGCCTCCGGCGTTGCGGCGTCCGACAGCAGCCAGTCGCGGAAAGCTCCGACCGTCAGCGAGGCCACCGGCGCAAAGGACTTGGCGTCATGGCTGTCGAAGACAAGGCGGGTGACCTCATCGGTCTCATAGGGAATGACGGCTTCCTGCAGGAACTGGCCGAGCGGGACGTCCGCGAGCGCCATCCGCGCCGCGATCGTCTGCGCGGCGGTGTCGGCGGCGACCCCGGCCAGCCGGTCGCCGGAGCGCGGCGGTGTCGCCTTGGCGAGCAGGTCGCGCAGATCAGGGAAGGTGTAGGTCGTGGCGTCGATGCTGTGGCGGTAGACCAAGGGCCTCTCCGGGGTTCCTCGGCCACCGGCCGACTCCAGGACTATCCTGAAACTAAACCTTCGGATCAAGACGCTGAAATGACTTACCTTTCGTTCGACCAACGACGGAGGCAACCAACGGGCGCGTTAACGCCGCGTCCACCTTCCTCCTGCAAAGCTTTGCATCAATTCCACACAATTCCGTTCACCGGCCGCTTCAGGCCATTCCGGGTCCCTGACCACCATGACATCCGACCGATCTGGGAATGCCACCAAGCTGGCAGGCCGTTTCACGCTGGCCACCAAGCTCTACGCGATCTTCGCGCTGTTCGCGCTGCTCACGGCCGCGATCGCAATGCTGTCCGACTACAACAGCCGCCGCAGCGCCGACCTGACCAGCGCGATCGAGACGGCGAATGCCGCTGCGCTAAACGTCGAACGGGTCAACTCGCTGGTCTATGCGGTCGTGATGGAATCGCGCGGCGTCTACATGTCGACCGAGCCGGCCGTGGTGAAGAAATACGGCGATGGCCTGCTCAAGTTCAACGCCCAGATCCTCGACGTCGTGAAGCGCTGGGAGACGATCGTCAAAGCCGACGATGCCGAGCAGTTTGCCACCTTCAAGAAGCGCATCGAGCAGTTCGTCGAGTTCCGCAAGGAGCTGGTGCGCCGCGGCGTCGAGATCAATGCAGCCGCGGGCCGCGAATGGGGCGACAACGACGCCAATCGCAGCGTGCGCTCCGCCCTGAACAAGGATCTCGAGGCGCTGTCCAAGGTCTATGCCGAGCGCGCCAGGCAGATCGCGCAGCAGACCGAGACCAATCGCGAACTGTCATTCGTGCTGACCTGCCTCGGCGGCGTGGCGCTGGCCCTCGTCGTGATCGGCATCGTCATCATCGCCCGCTCGATCGCCCGGCCGCTCGCGTCCATCACCGCCACCATCAAGCAGGTCGCCGATGGCGCCGAAAATGTCGTGGTGCCGCACTCGGACCGCGCCGACGAGATCGGCGCGCTGGCCCGCGCGATCCGGGTGTTCCAGGACGCCATGGCCCGCAACCGCAACCTTGCCTCGCAAGTGTCGCAAGACGCCGCCGCGCGCGAGGAGCGTGCCCGTCACATCGAACGATCCGTCGAAGAATTTCGTGAGGCGATCGGCGCGATCATGCGCGGCCTCAGCGACAACGCGTCGGTCATGCGCGAGACCGCGCAGACCATCACGCGTGTCACTGCGGATGCGAGCAGCCGTGCCGGCACAGCGGCAAACGCCACCGAGCAGGCCTCGCACAACGTCACGGCGGTCGCAGCCGCGGCCGAGGAGCTGTCGGCCTCGGTGGTGGAGATCGGCCGCCAGGTGCGGTCGAGCGCCGGTGCGGTCGAGCAGACCGGCCAGCGCACCGAAAAGTCCATCTCCGAGATCGAGAGCCTCGCTGCGGCCACGCAGCGCATCGACGGCGTGCTCAACCTGATCCAGGCGATCGCCGAGCAGACCAATCTGCTCGCCCTCAACGCCACCATCGAAGCCGCGCGCGCCGGCGATGCCGGCCGCGGCTTTGCCGTGGTCGCCCATGAAGTGAAGGCGCTCGCCGGCCAGACCGCGAAGGCGACCGCCGAGATCGGCGAGAACGTCGCGATGATCCAGGCCTCGACCCGCAACGCAGTCGACGCCGTCCGCGAGATCGGCGGCGCCGTGCGCGAGATCAACGAGGTCACCTCGGCGATCGCCGGCGCCATCGGCCAGCAGGATCAGGCCACGCGCGAGATCTCGTCCAACGCGCAAAGCGCCGCGCAGGGCAATGAGACGCTCGTGGCGAACATCACCTCGCTGCGCGATGCCATCGGCGAGACCGATACGGCGGCAGCCTCGGTGCTCACGGCGGCGAGCAGCCTGACCGAGACGGCGCAGACGCTGTCGCGGGAGGTGGAGAAGTTCTTCCAGAACCTGCGCTCAGGGGCGGTGGACAGCCGGACCGCGAGGGCGGCGTGACGGCGCGGACGTGGCCTGCGAAGCCAGCTTGTGGGGCCGCTCAAGACAAAAAATGCGAAAACAACCCCATGCACAGTAGACGGGGGCAACTGAATCAATGCGTTAGTCCCCCGCGCGACTCATTGCGGATTTTGCGAAATCAATTTGACTCGTCGGGCAAAACAGCGGCATGATGTCATCATGGCGCATTGCCCGGATCGCCGTCCTGGAGCAATCCGGCGGACGTGCTGGACGGCCTTGAGCAAAACCGGAGATCGCTTTGGCGCGCTTGTCGCGCCTAGTGAGTACCACATGCTTACAAGCCCAGTTCATCCAGCAGCGTC
This sequence comes from Bradyrhizobium sp. USDA 4354, assembly GCF_054060315.1. Classification (NCBI taxonomy): domain Bacteria; kingdom Pseudomonadati; phylum Pseudomonadota; class Alphaproteobacteria; order Hyphomicrobiales; family Nitrobacteraceae; genus Bradyrhizobium; species Bradyrhizobium sp. USDA 4354. The sequence goes on from NZ_JBSSDC010000001.1 coordinate 6,928,624, forward strand.
TTGCTTTCCCTCAGGTCGCGCACGTCGAAGCCTTCATCGAACCAAGCGTAGACCGGCGCCAGAAGACGGCGTGCTTCGTCGCGCTTGTTTTGGTCGCGCCAAAGTCGGGCTAGGCTGAGGGCAGAGCGAAGTTCCCAAAGTTTCGCCTCCTGTTGGCGAGCAATCGTGATGGCGTGGCGAAACTCGGACTCCGCTTCGGCCTCGGCGTCCGGGCGAGCAATCAGCAACAAGTCGCCTCGATACCGGTGCAGTTCGGCCTCGAACCAGCGCACCCCCGATTTCTTGGTTAATGCCAAGGCGTCGGATAGCTGGCTCAGCCCGTCGTCAAACCGCGCTGCTTTTGCGTGCGCTGTCGCGAGCTGGGCGAGATAGAATGGAAGAATCCATGCCGCACCGGACCCCAGGAATCCGTCGATGCCACGCCGCAGTAAGTCCATCCCAGCCTCGGCGTCGCCGCCCTCGACCAGCGTCCAGCCCCGATATGCCCTTCCCATCGCGAGAAAGAAGGCGAAGCGCTGCTCGGTGGTAAGCGTGATCAGCTCCTCAGCCCGGCGCCGTACCGTTTCCGCATCGTTGAGTACGAAATGCAACCGGCAGGCGACGCTCAGCGCGAATGCGAGGCTGATCGGGTGGGACGAATCGCGCGCCTCTGCCAGAGCTTCACTGCCCTGCACGCGCGCCTGATCGGCGAAACCAAGCAGGCCGAGCGTCAGTGACAAGAACGAGAGTATTGCGACACGGGCGTTTTCTGCGAACAGGGCCGTCAGAGAGCGCTGCTGGGCGGAATCATAAAGGGCGAGCCCCCGCTCGAGATGGGCGCGCGCCAAAGCCAATTGCCCGCGATGAAGCCAGCTGTCGCCGACCGCCCGATGTCCTGCGACCAGAATCGCCGCGTCGTTCTGTCGTCCGGCCAAGTCGAGCAGAGCCTCGGCGATGGGATGCGATCGGTCCGTTTCACCACGCACGTGATAGTGGACGAACTCGCCCCAGAGCGCCTTGAGCAGGTTCGACTTGTCGTTGCATAACTCGCAGAGGCGGCGCGCCCGGCCGTAGGCCCTGCCGGTCTCGTCGGACGCATGGCCCTGCGCGGCGATCAGTGCACCGCCGAGCGCGAGTTGAAGTTCAGTTTCGGTGCGTTGGCGCCCGGACGTATCCGGCAGGCGGGATAGCAGATCGAGCGCCCTGCGCATCTGCCCGATCGCTTCTGTCATTGCCGATCGAGCCTTGGAACGCTCACCGGCCTCCTGCCAGTAGGAAACCGCCTTCTCGATCAGACCCGCATGCCCGCAATGGTGGGCGAGGATCTCCGGTTGCTCCTGCATGCCTCCAGCGAGCCTCTCCTCGAGCGCGCCAGCGATCCGCGCGTGCAGCTCGCGGCGCTGGCCGCGCAGCAGCGTGCCGTAGGCTGCGTCCTGCACCAGCGCGTGTTTGAACAGGAAATTGGCGTCGGGCGGTTCGCCACTCCCAAACACGAGCCCGGCGCTGATCAGCCGGTCGAGCGCCGCCCGCAACTCGCTGTCGCGCCGTTGCGCGATCGAGGTAAGCAGATCGTAGGAGAACTCGCGGCCAATGGCCGCGCCGATTTGCGCCACCTCTTTTGCTATCGGACCGATCCGGTCGAGCCGCGCCATCAACGAAGCATGCAGCGTGGCCGGCACGGCAAGTCCGGGCAGCGGCGCGAAGGAGATGGCCCGCGCGATCCCCTCGGGGCTCGTTTCGAGCACTGCCTTGGTCAACTCCTCAACGAACAGCGGCACGCCATCCGTTCGTTCAGCAATTTCATTGACGATTTCGGTCGGCAGCGTCCGGGCGCCGGCCACGCTCCGGATCAATGCGGCGCCCGCGCTCTGGTCAAGCCGGTTCAGCACGAGCAAGCCGACGTGCGGCTTCCCGGTCCAGACCAATCGAAACTCGGGACGATAGGTGACCAGCACCAAGACCGGTAGGCTTGCGACACGATCGACCGTCCGGCCTAGCAGCTCGCGCGAGCTCGGATCGATCCATTGCATGTCCTCGAACACGACCATAGTTGGATGTCGGCGCGCGAGAGCTTCAAGCTGTCGAACCAGAGCGGCGAGGCTCCTCTCCTTCTTTTGTTGCGGCGTAAGGGGACTCGGTAGGTACAGATCACCGTTCGGAATCGACAGCAACTCGGCCAGGATCGCCACGTCCTCATCGGACGGCAACCCCGGGGATAGCAGCACTCGGAGCTTGTCGAGCTTGGCCCTCGGGGTGTCCTCACGATCGAAACCAGCCGCTCGCTGGAGTTGTGCGATGAAGGGATAAAGCGCGCTTTCCTGATGATGCGGCGAGCAGAAATAGCGCAAGCAGGTGTGCGGCTCGCGTTCGATACGCTCCTGGAGAGCCGCGATGAGGCGCGACTTGCCGATCCCTGCCTCGCCGACGAGCAGCAGCACCTGACCGGAACCCGTCCGCGCACTCAGCCAGCCCCTCTCCAGCCGCGTTAGTTCATCCTCACGTCCAACCAGTGGCGCGAGGACTGAGGGGTGTAGCGCCTCGAAGCGGCTTTCCGCCGTTCCCTCATGCAGCACCCGCCAGATTTGCACCGGCGCGGCGAAGCCCTTCAGCGTCACCGCGCCAAGATCCTCGTAGTCGAAGAGCCCGCCGATGAGCCGCCGCGTGTCCTCAGCGATGACCACTCCATCTGGCTCGGCGAGCGCTTGCAGTCGAGCGGCCAGATTCGGCGTCTCGCCAAGCACCGCCTGTGCCTCCGCGGCTTCGTTGCCGATAAGGTCGCCTACGATAACGAGACCGGTCGCGAGCCCCAGGCGGACCCGCAGCTCGAATTCCGGTGGGGCTGCCGGCGCGTGGCTTGACCCGGCGATCTCGAGCGCGGCGCGCACCGCGCGTTCGGCATCGTCCTCATGTGCTGACGGATGGCCGAACAGGATGAGCATGCCATCGCCGATGTAGCGGCTGATGGTGCCACCGTACTTGCGGACTACCGCCGCCACGCTATCGCGGTATTGGGCGATTATCTCCCCTAAGTCTTCCGGATCGAGCTTCGTCGCAAGCGCCGTCGAACCGACGAGGTCACAGAACATCACCGTCAGCTGGCGACGCTCGGCCGAGGAACTCGGGGCGGATGATAAGCTCGAGTGCTCCATGACCCGTGACACGGCTAGCGTCGATTCGCCCGCCGTAGCTGTTACTCGCGGCTCTACCATCGCCATAAGCGCGGCACCGCAGTCGCCGCAGAATTTCTTGCTCGACGGATTGTCGGCGCCGCAAGCAGGGCAGCGGCAGTGTAACGGTGCGCCGCAATCGCCGCACACCTTTTTTCCCTCTGGATTGACTCTGCCGCAACTCGGACAGTCCATGCCGCACCCGATCGAATTGCCGAACTATTTGAGTTCACGTCGGTCCAGGGGCAAATATTCAGAAGTATTTGAAGATGCTCTTTGTGAGCCGCCTACCACGCGCCAAGGACGATCAAACTCACAATGATCAAGAAGCAAACACAGGCGATAGTCATAGGGAAAATGAGCCAATCGGGTGTCATCATTGCGTCCCGAGCGGTTGTCCCAGAAAGCTTACGCCGACAGGCTCGACGAGAATTATGAACTGGCTAACACTCAGCCGCTCAAGCTCATTTTCAATCTGAGAAGGGCGTCCACAGCCTCCCACGACCCGAACGCGAAAAACGCGGCAACGCGCTGCTGCTGTTTTGAGCGGTCACCCTAACTGACACCTGTCGAAGCGATGAAGGGCCTCGTCACGTAGGCAACTCTGTGTTTGAACCGGAAGCGGTGTACCGCCGCGGCTTGACTGCAAATCTTCCATGCGATGTCGAAGTTCGCGGCCATGATGGGCCCAGCAACCGTCCGCCGACAGCGGATATGGTGCCTCATTGTGATAGGACTTCAGCCAAAGTTTTTGGCCCCGGCCTGTCAAGGCGAATAGATAGACGTCAGCGACCGTAAACTTGTCTCCCATGAGGAATCGCTTGTCGGCGAGATGCTCGTTGATCCACGCACCGAAGTCCCTACCCCATCACCCCGCCCCGCCGGATCAGCTCTTTCCCCACCGCCGACAGATGCACCTGGTCCGGTCCGTCGCCGATGCGGATGAAACGGGCGTAGACGTAGGCACGCGCGAGGAACGTGTCCTGCGAGACGCCGGCGGCGCCGTGGATCTGGATGGCGCGATCGATGACGCGGGCGGCCATGCTGGGCACCACTATCTTCGCGGCGGCGATGAGGTCGCGCGCGGCCTTGTTGCCGTCGCGGTCCATCCTGTCCGCGGCCTGGAGCGTCAATAAGCGCGCCTGCGCGATCTCGCAGAAGGAGTTCGCGATGTCCTCGCGCACCGAGCCCTGCTCGGCGAGCGGCTTGCCGAAGGCGACGCGCGAGACCGATCGCTGGCACATCAATTCCAGCGCGCGCTGGGCACAGCCGATCAACCGCATGCAATGGTGGATGCGGCCGGGCCCCAACCGGCCCTGCGCGATCTCGAAGCCACGGCCCTCGCCGAGCAGGATGTTCTCGGCGGGCACACGGACGTTGTCGTAGACGATCTCGGGATGACCAACCGGAGCATCGTCGTAGCCATAGGTGAGCATGTCGCGGACGATGCGCACGCCGGGTGTGTTCTTGGGCACCAGGATCATGGATTGCTGGCGGTGACGGTCGGGATGGTCGGGCGCGGTCTTGCCCATCACGATCAGGATCTCGCAATCCTCGTTCATCGCGCCCGAGGTGAACCATTTGCGGCCGTTGATGACGTAGTCGCCGCCGTCGCGCCTGATCTCGCACTGGATGTTGGTGGCATCGCTGGAGGCGACCTGCGGCTCCGTCATCGAGAAGCCGGAGCGGATCCGCCCTTCCAGCAGCGGCGTCAGCCAGCGCTCCTGCTGCGCCTTGGTGCCGTAATTTGCCAGTACCTCCATGTTGCCGACGTCGGGCGCCGAGCAGTTGAAGATTTCAGGCGCCCAGAGGATGCGGCCCATGATTTCCTTCACCGGCGCGTATTCGAGATTGGTCAGGCCGGGACCGTGCTCGCCAGAGAGAAACAAATTCCAGAGCCCCTGCTCCCGCGCCAGCCGCTTCAGGTCCTGGAGCACAGGAGGCGTCTTGTAGCGCGCGGCCTCCGGCTTGACCTGCTCGTAATAGAGCTCCTCGACCGGCTCGACATGCGCTCGCATGAACTGGCGGACGCGGTCCTGCAGCTCCAGCGAACGGGCGGAGTGCTGAAAGTCCATTGGGGTTCTCCTGTTCGCGTCGAAGAGGATCGCATTTCCCCTTCAGCGCCATCTGAACGCACGCCTCGCCCTTCGAGACGACCGCTTCGCGGTCTCCTCAGGGTGAGGCTAAGCGGCATTCGCGCCTGTTGCACCTGCGGCCGCATACTCCGCCCTCATCCTGAGGAGCCCGCGAAGCGGGCGTCTCGAAGGATGCGCTTCATCAACCGCGATGACAGTCTCGTAGGGTGGGCAAAGCGAAGCGTGCCCACGCTCCTGTTTCCGTATTGAGCAGGTGGTGGGCACGGCGCAAGGGCGCCTTTGCCCACCCTACGATTCCGAGTTCGCGGAGAGAACCCTGCCGGTCACGTGCCGCGCAAGAGCTCGCTTGCCACGACCCAGTCGTTGCCGTCGAACTGGAGCATATAGCCGTCCTTGATCGGGCGGAAATCCTGCGGCGTGGTGTTGAGGGTGATGCCGGACATCAGCAGCGACAGCGGCACGTTCTTCAAATTGGTGGCCTGCGCCATGATGTTCTCGCGCGTCAGATTGTCCTTGCACTGCCTCAGCAGCACCACCAGCGCCTCGGCGACGGTGTAACCGTAGAGCCCGGCGACGTTGTTGACGTCGGCATTGGGCAGGCGACGCTTCATGAAGTCGATATAGGCCGTCATCGCCGGATCGTTCTTGGGCTCGGCGACGAACGGCTTGAGTGCGCCGAGCGACAGCACGCCCTTGCCGGCCTCGAGGCCCGCTGGGACCATGACAGTGGCCTTGTTTGCGCAGCCGCTGGCGAGGAAGCGCGTCGGCTGCCAGCCGACCTCATGCGCCTTGCGGATCGCCTGCGCGCAGGCGCGCGGCGTCACCGAGTAAATCATGAAGACGTCAGCCTTGGTGTTGGCGAGCGTCAGCACCTGGGAATCGACGGTGGGATCGGCGACCTCGAAGCTCGAGGCCATCGCGATCGCCTTGTCGGCATCTGCGCCAAGCGCATCCTTGACGCCGCGCAAGTACTCCTTGCCGGCGTCGTCGTTCTGATAGAGCACCGCAAAGCGCGCATTCGGATTCTTGGCGCGGGCATAGGCGACGTCGATCGCGGCCTCGCTGGTGTAGTTCGGCGCCCAGGGCAGCGCCATCGACCACGGCATGTTGGCGGGATCATTCCACTTCGAGGCCGAGCTGATCAGGAAGAGCTGCGGCACCTTGTTGCTGTTGAGATATTTCGCGATCGCCGAGCTCGGCGCGGTGCCCATGGTGGCGAAGATGAAGGCGACGCCGTCGCCTTCGACGAGGCGCCGCGCGGCTTCCATGGTCTTGGGCGGCGAGAAGGCGTCATCCAGCGAGATCAGATTGAGCTTGCGGCCGTTGACGCCGCCCTTCTCGTTGATCTCGTCGAAATAGGCGGAGATCACCCGGCCGGTGATACTGAGCGGCGAGGCCGGCCCGCTATAGGGCATGGTGTTGCCGATCTTGATCTCAGTGTCGCTGACGCCGGGGCCGTAGGATTTTTGCGCGGTGGCAGACGTGGACAGGCAGGCGGCAGCCAACGCTGCGGCCAGGGCCAAAGCGGCTTTCATGGTTTCTCCCCGATGATTGTCGCCGCGTGAGGCGGTCACGCGGCATGCTGCTTTTTGTCAGCACGTCAGATCAGCGGAGTTCCGCAAGATGGTCTTGCGTCGAGTTGCTGATGGCCGGCGTCGGCATAGCGCATGACTCCGCGCTTCACCTCTCCCCGTAAGGAGAGGCGATCCAAGCCCTGCTCACATCCTGCGCTAGCCGCGCCGCTTCAGGCTGAAGCCGAGGCTGATCCAGCCGGCGCCGGCCATGATCAGGTCGATGCCGAGGAACAGGCCGAGGATGTAGACGCTATTCACCGGCCAGCGCGCCAGGATCAGCAACCCGAGCAGCAGCGTGATCACGGCGGACAGCGCGACCCAGACCCACGGGCTCTCCCGCTTCATGCTGAAGGCGAGAAACAGCCTGACTGCGCCGGAGGCCAGCAGCGACGCACCGAGGAACAGGGTGAGCAGGACGGCCGCGAACAGCGGATTCTGGAAGGTCAGGAAGCCCGCGATCACGTAGAGCACGCCGAGCAAGGCCCAGATCAGGAACCTGCCCCAGCTCTTCATCTGGAACGCGCCGATCACCTCAGTGATCCCGGCGACGATCATCATCGCGCCGACCACGATCACGCTCGCTACCGTCGCCATCACCATGCTGCCAAGCGCGACGAAGCCGGCGATCAGATAGACGACGCCGAGCGCGACGATCCAGCCCCATTTGGCATGCAGCGCCGCAATGCCGGAGCCGAGGCCAACACGAGGGGAGGTATCCGATGCACTTGTCATGACGCTACTCCTGCATGCGACGTCCGGAGGCACTCGCCAGGATAGCACAGGCCGTTCCGGGACGGCAGCCAGAAAAGCAGCCGCTGACGGCAACAACATTGACGCAAATCAAGGTCGAATACTGTGCGTCAGGCGCGCGACCGCTCGATCTCGAGCTCGGCCTTGAGATTGTCGAGGTCGCGGTAAATTGAAGCGACCGCCAGCACACGGCCGGCCTTGCGGTACTTCAGCAGACAGTCCTTGCCGGAGATGCTGCCGTCGATTGCGACGTGGTCGAAGTTCTCGGCGTGGCCGACATAGTTGATCGGCACGTCGTAGTGCTGGGACCAGAAGAACGGCACCGCATCGAAGCGCTCGCGCCTGCCGAGCATGTTGCGCGCCGCGGTCTGCCCCTGCCGTTCCGCTACCACCCAATGCTCGACGCGGATGGTTTGCCGGGAATGCGGATCGGGCCAGCGCGCGATGTCGCCGGCCGCGAAGATGCCGGCGACGCTGGTTTCCAGATATTCGCTCACGCTGACGCCGCGGTCGGCGGCAAGGCCCGCCTGCTCGGCGAGCGCGAGGCGCGGCTTGACGCCGATGCCGACCACGACGAGGTCAGACTCAATGACAGCCCCGCTCTTCAGCGTCGCGCGCTTGCCATCGAGCTTTTCCACCGTATCCTTCAAGTGGAAGATAATGCCGTTCTCTTCATGCAGCGACCGGACGAAGTCGCCCATCTCGGCGCCGAGCACCTTCTGCATCGGCCGCTCTTCCGGCGCGACCACATGGACTTCCAGCTTGCGCGCGCGCAAGGAAGCCGCGACCTCGAGGCCGATGAAGCTGGCGCCGATCACGAGCACGCGTTCTGCGCTGGCTGCCGCCGTGATGATGGCGCGGCTGTCGGCGACGGATCGCAAGGTGTGGACATGCGGCTGGTCCGCGCCGGGGATCTGAAGCTTCACTGGCTCGGCCCCGGTCGCAAGCAGCAGCCGGTCGAACCGCAGCCTGTCGCCATTGCCCAGCGTGACGCTACGAGATTTCGGATCTAGCGCAGAAGCATTCGTGTTGAGCCTGAGATCGATGCCGGCGTCCCGATAGTAATCCTCGGGCCGCAACGGCAGCCAGTCCTCCGGTGCGTTACCGGCGAGATAATCCTTGGAGAGGTTCGGCCGGTCAACCGGCATCGCACCGTCAGTGCTGAGCATGGTGATGGCACCGGCAAACCCCTCGCGCCGGAGCGTGTCGGCTGCGGCGAAGCCAGCCGCGCCACCGCCGACGATCACGAATTTCTCCGGCGTCGGCGCGCTGCGATGTGCTGCCGACGGCTTCGGCGGCTCGCGCTTGCGCTGAACGACGATGTTGTCCCGATCACGCTTGACCTCCCAGACCGCCAGCGCGTTCAGCGCCGGCGGGCGGGCGGCCTCGCCGGTGCGTAGCGAAAAGCAGGCGTGATGCCAGGGACAGCGGATTGTGTCGCCGACCACCAAGCCCTCGGCGAGCGGGCCGTGGTAGTGGCTGCAGGCCGGCTCGATCGCAAAGATCTCGCTGCCGGACTGCACCAGCAGGACGTCTTCCTCGCCGACATGGCCGAGCAGCTTGCCGTCCTTGAAATCGGCGAGCGACACGCCCCTGGTCAGATCGGGCCCGCTCGGCTTCTTGTCCTCGGTCATGGCGCCGTCTCCTTGGCTCCCCGTGTGGCTCACGTGTCCGAATTGGCCAGGCCCAACAACTCCTGGCGTGTCAGCGCATTGTCGCGGAACACCCCCAGCATGCGACTGGTAACGAGATCAGTCCCGGGCTTGTGCGCGCCGCGCGTTGTCATGCAGTGATGCGTTGCCTTGATGATGACACCCACGCCTTGAGGCTCCAGCACGTCGTTGATCGTGTTGGCGATCTGAGCAGTCATCTTCTCCTGGATCTGGAGGCGTTTGGCATAGATGTCCACGAGCCGCGCGAGCTTGGAGATGCCGACCACGCGTCCTTGCGGGATATAGGCGACCCAGGCGCGGCCAACGATCGGCGCCATGTGGTGCTCGCAATGGCTTTCGAAGCGAACCCCGCGCAGAACGATCATCTCGTCATAGCCTTCGATCTCCTCGAAGGTCTTTTGCAGAATTTCCGTCGGGTCCTGCGCATAGCCGGAAAAATACTCTTCGAAAGCACGCGCAACCCGATCAGGTGTCTCGCGGAGGCCATCGCGCGCGGGATCGTCGCCGGCCCAGCGGATCATGGTCCGGACCGCCTGCTCGACCTCCGCCCGATCGGGCCGTTCGCTTGGCGCCTGTGCAACCGCGACGCGCTCCAACCTGCGCACACTTGTGACTTCATCAATGATCTCCCCTTCCGACGGGCCGCATCCACAAGCGGTCCCTCAGCTTGGACGGCGCCAATCGGAAAAGGTTCCCGAGATCAGGGAAAAATAGGAAGCCGGCGGACCGGCCGGCCGGCAGGGCGCCGGACCAGGCACTAAGTCGCCGCCCTGCGCATATCGATCACGGCCTGCGCCCATTCGGCCGGCCGCTCCTGCGGCAGATTGTGACCGGCATCGGCGAACACGCGCCGCTCGAAGAAGCCCTCGAACTTGCGCGCGTGGTGGGCGGTGCCGGGATTGACGCCGTCGCTGTCGCCGTCGATTGCGATGGTCGGGACGCGGATCGGCGGCTGCGCGGCAAGCTTTGCCTCGATCGCGGCATAGGCGGGATCGCCCGCCACCAGCGCGTAGCGGTGGCGGTAGGAATGGATCACGACATCGACGAAATCAGGATTGTCGAAGGACACGGCGCTTGTCTCGAACGTCGCGTCGTCGAATGTCCATTTCGGCGACCACATCGCCCAGAGCTGGCGCGCGAAGCCGCGGCGGTTGCGCTCCAGCGCACGGCGGCCGCGCTCGTTGTGGAAGAGATATTGATACCAGAGCGCCGCCTCCTCCGGCGGCGAAGCCGGCTCCATGGCGCGGGCGATATTCTGGATGTTGTAGGAATTGCCGGAGACGAGCCCGATCACGCGCTCCGGATACAGCGCCGAAACCACGCAGGCTGCACGCCCACCCCAGTCATAGCCGCCGACGATCGCGCGCGCGATCCCGAGCGCATCCATGAAGGCGAGCAGATCGGCGCCGAGCGCCGCCTGCTCGCCGGAGCGCAGCGTCTCCGGGAAGCGAAACCGCGTCGGCCCATAGCCGCGCAGCCAGGGCACCAGCACGCGTGCGCCGGCCTGTGCGATCAAGGGCGCGGTCTCGGCGTAGGCGTTCACGTCATAGGGAAAGCCGTGGCCGAGGATGCACGGCCAGCCGCCTGAAGCGCCGTATTCGCGATAGGCGATGTCGAGGACGTCCGTGGCGATGGTTTTTTGTTGCATGGTTGGCTCACGGCGTGAGGGGACCCTAGCCCGGATGAGCGCAGCGACATCCGGGAGTTGGCGACGCCGGACCCGGATGTCGCTGCGCTCATCCGGGCTACAAGATCGCAGCTTATTTCTGCGGACCGGACAGCGAGATGTCGCGTTCGGCGCGAAACACGTTGCTGTAGAGGTTGGCGATCCATTGCCGGCCTATCTCGGTCTTGTTGAGATAGCCGATCTCGGTCTGGATGTGCGGCGCGACGCTGTTCCAATAGAATTGCGGGTAGCGGTTCACGATGTCGGCCGGCGAATCGTAGCCGAGCTGACGATTGATGCCGACCTCCTCGAACTCGTAATAGAGCGCGTTGGCCTTGCGCAGATAGTTGGGATCGCCGAGCTGGCCGATGAAGTCGGCCGCGCGCAGGATCGAGGCTTCGTCGTCATATTCCTGCCCTTCGTGAGCCGGGAAACGGGTGCCTTCGATGGCGCGCGCGATGCGCTCGCTGTCAAGGCCGCGGATCGGGGGCAGTCGCCGCCGCACGAACAGCTTCGAGCGGTCGACGTGATACATCATCAGACTGGCATCCGAAGCGCCCCGCGGCAGCGACACCTTGGTGCCGGCCTCGTCGATCACAAAACCGTCTTCGTCATCCTCGGGAAACAGACCCCGGACATAGCCGATGTCGTGGGCGAGGCAGGCGATCAGGACATGGAGGTAGTCCTCCGCCGCAAGGTGCGTGTGGAGATTGCGCCCCATGAGGATTGCCTGGGCGGCCAGCGTCACCAGCATCGTATGTTCGATGTTATGGTAGAGCGCGTCACTATTGCCGATGCATTCCATCGCGGTGCGCGTGGAGCCTTCCAGGACCCTGGCATAGGACTCGTCGTACCTGCGGCGCATGAACGAGCCCAGCAACTTCTCCAGGGTTTCAGCCGCCAGTCTCGGTAAGGTCATCATGGATGCAGCCCCGTCCGCCGCTGGTGTCCCATGCCATCTCCCGACGTCTCATTCTTGTCCTCGACGCAGCGGGAAGCATAGCCCATCTTGGGCCGGGTAACCAAATCCGGAGCGAAAATACGTAAATATCTTGCCGTCCTGCTGCGCAACATCGCGGTTGCCGTCACATTTCAGCACAACCCAAGGCAGCTGGAAAGCCTCTGGCGCGGCTGCCGCTTCAGGGCGCGGCCAGGATATCGGCGCCGTCGGCGCGGCGCGAAAGACTTCTGGCCAGATAGAACAGCTCGACCAGCTTGCCGCGCTTGCCGGCCAGCGAGAAGATGTATTCGGGCGACTCCGCCTCGATTTCCGCGATCGCCACCTTCGCGATCCGATCGATGCGGCTCGAGCCGTGCTCCCAGACAAAGCCGACGCCAAGCCGATTGGCGACCGCCTCCAGCATCCCCTCGCGCGTATTGACGATGATCGCCGGACTGGCACGCAGGTTGACGACGCGAAATGCCCTGTCCACGGCGCGCTGGGTCGCGGAATCCCGGGTCCGAAACACCAGCGGATATTGCATGAGGCCGGCAATCGACACGCGCGATTCACGGCTGAGGTCGTGAACTGGATGGCAGATCGCAACGACGCGCTGCTGGACGCAAGGCTCGCGCCGGAAGCGGTTGTCCTGCGGCACCTCCGGTAATACGGCGACGTCGACACGCTGGTCGACCACCGCGGCCATGATCGCCGACCAGCTGCCGATCTCGATGTTGATCTGGATCTTCGGATAGAGATTGCGGAACGCCGCGATCAGCGCCATGCCCGGCATGGCGTTGCCGAGCCCGATGCGAAGCTCACCCCCCGTGAGCTCGTCGCGCTGCTGCAAGATGGCCTGCGCGTCCGCCTCGATCGCTTGCATGCGGCTCGTTGCAGCGTAGAGCCGCCGGCACAGCGGCGTCGCGATCAGGCTCTGGCCATGCCGGTCGAACAGCGCGACCGCGAACTCGGCCTCCAGGTCGCGCACGAGCTGCGCAACTGCCGGCTGCGACACCCCCAGCCGCCTTGCCGCGGCCGCAAAGCTGCCGGTCTCGAACACTGCATTGACGGCCCGGACGCGCGACGACGTCAACGCCACGACAAGAACTCCAAGGTCAATATTCTCCGTCTTCCCGGCGAAAGCAAAGCCTGGGATGACCATAAGGAAGGCCATTGACCGTTATGTGAATGTCAGATGCGCTCCTTAACTCCTCATGCGCCGCAACAGGCCAGCAGGGGATCAGCGCGCATGGCGCAAATCGAACTTTCCGCAATCCGCAAATCCTTTGACGGTACCGACGTCCTGAAGGGCATCGATTTCCGGATCGAGGACGGCGAGTTCATCTCGCTGGTCGGTCCTTCCGGCTGCGGCAAGTCGACCCTGCTCCGCATCATTGCCGGGCTCGAGCCGCAGAATTCCGGCCAGGTCCACATCGACGGCCGCCCCGTGGACGGCATTCGCCCGAGCGCGCGCAACCTCGCGATGGTATTCCAATCCTACGCGCTCTATCCGCATTTGAGCACCTTCGACAACATTGCGGTACCGTTGCGGATGCGCCGCCTCTCCGCGGTCGAACGGCTGCCGCTGTTAGGTGCGCTGCTGCCGAGCCGACGCGCCAAGGAACGGCACATTCGCGCCGACGTCGCCGGGATTGCCGAGCAGCTCGACATCACCCCATTGCTACGGCGCAAGCCTGGGCAGTTGTCCGGCGGACAGCGGCAGCGCGTCGCGGTTGGACGCGCCATGGTGCGCGAGCCGCTGGCCTTCCTGTTCGATGAACCGCTGTCCAATCTCGACGCAAAGCTGCGCGTCCACATGCGCGCAGAACTCGCCGAGCTGCATCGCCGCCTCAAGGCAACGTTCGTCTACGTCACGCACGACCAGGCCGAGGCGATGACCATGTCGAGCCGGATCGCCGTCATGATGGGCGGTGAATTGATTCAGGCCGGGACGCCTGCGGCGATCTACAACGACCCCGGCGACATCCGCGTCGCCGAATTCATCGGCAGCCCCAAGATCAACGTCCTCCCCGGCCGGATCCGGAAGGACGGCGGCGTCGATGTGTTGGGGACTGCCCTGAAGCTTTCATGCAGTGCGGCGGCCGGCGACTGCCGTGTCGGCGTCCGCCCGGAGCGGATCGACCTCGGTGCGGGGCCGTTCTCCGGAACCGTCATCCATCTGGAGAATCTTGGCGCCGAGGCCTTCGTGCACCTTGCGATCGAAGGCACCGGATTGCGCCTGATCGCGCGGCTCGCGGACGTCAGGCATTTGCCGGCGATGGGAAGCTCCGTCGCCTTCGGTTTTGCGCCCGACGCGGTGCGGGTTTTCGATCCGGCCGGGAAACGGATCGAGCTCAGACTGGAGCAGGCCGAGCGCATCCGTGAGCCTGCCCATGTCTGACGGCTCGATGACCATCGGCGAGGCCATCGTTCCCGCCGCCGGCGCGACAAGGCGTGCGCTGCCGGCCCATGGCAGCCGACGTGCATACTCCGCTTACGCACTGGTGACGCCGGCCGCCGCGCTGATGCTGATCATGCTGCTAGGTCCGCTTGCCGGCGTGATCGCCCTCTCCTTCACCGATTATCAGCTCGGCGCGCCGCATTTCTCCTGGATCGGGCTGGCCAATTACCGGGACCTGTTCGCCGACAAGGTGTTCTGGACCGCGCTGCGCAACACGCTGACTTACGTCGTGATCGTGGTGCCCGGCGCCGTGATCGCCGGCCTTGCGATCGCGCTTCTGATCCAGAGCGGCGCCAGCCTGCGCAGCCTGTACCGGACGATCTATTTCCTGCCTGTCATGGCGACCCTGATCGCGATGGCGGCGGTGTGGGAATTCATGCTGCATCCGCAGTTCGGCCTGGTGAACGGGCTGTTGCGCAGCGCGGGCCTGCCGGCCTTCGCCTGGCTGCAGGACCGCGGCACCGCGCTCTATGCGCTGTGTGCGATCGGCATCTGGCAGGCCGTCGGCTTCAACATGGTGCTGTTTCTCGCCGGCCTCGTCTCCATCCCCAAGCAGCTGTACGAGGCGGCCGAAATCGACGGTGCGTCGAGCGGCTGGGCGCGCTTCCGTCTCGTGACCTGGCCGATGCTGGGGCCGGTCACGACCTTCGTCGTCGTGATCTCCGGCATTCGTTCGTTCCAGGTGTTCGACACCGTTCACGTATTGACTAAGGGCGGCCCGTCGAAATCCACCGAGGTCCTGATCCACACCATGTACACGGAAGGATTCGAGTTCTTCCGCTCGGGCTACGCCGCGGCGATCACCGTCGTCTTCCTGGTCTTCGTCCTCCTGCTCACGCTGGTCAAATCGAGGCTCGCCGATCGCGGCGTGCATTACACATGAACAACGCGCATTCGATCCCATTCCAGGCGATCCTCCGCCACGTGCTCCTGATCGCGGGCGCCGCGCTCATGCTGGCGCCCTTCATCTGGATGATCTCGACCGCGTCGAAGCCGCAGACCGAGATCTTTTCCAGCGAGCTGCACCTGATCCCGCACCAGTTCGCGCTGGCCGAGAACCTGCGCGAGGCCTTCGCCAAGGCCAATCTCCTGCGCTTCCTGCTCAACGGCGTCATCGTCACGGTTTCGGTCTTCGTGCTGCAGGTCATGGTGGCGCTGCCGGCGGCCTACGCGCTCGCAAAGCTGCGCTTCCTCGGCCGCGAGACGCTGTTTGCGCTCGTGCTGTTCGGAATCCTGATCCCGCCACAGGCGACCGCGATCCCCGTCTTCCTGCTGCTGCACAAGGCCGGGCTGCTCGACAGCTATGCCGCGCTCGTCCTGCCCTTCACGATCTCGGTCTTCGGCATCTTCCTGATGCGCCAGTTCTTCAAGACCGTGCCGGACGATCTCGTCGATGCCGCGCGCATGGACGGCATCTCCGAGTTCGGCATCGTCTGGCGGGTGATGCTGCCGGCCGCGATCCCGGCCGTGACCGCCTTCGGCATCTTCTCCGTGGTCGCGCATTGGAACGACTATTTCTGGCCGCTGATCGTGCTCAACAGCGAGCACTTGCGCACGCCGCCGCTCGCGGTCGCCCATTTCCGCAACAACGAGGCCGGCACCAGCTACGGCCCGCTGATGGCGGCGGCGATGGTGATCATCGCGCCGCTCGTCATCGCTTTCCTCTTTGCCCAGCGCCGTTTCATCGAAGGCATCACCCTCACCGGCATCAAGTAACCGCGTCACCTCAAACAGGAGTCTATCCATGCTGAAGTCCATCATCGCCGCGGCGGCTCTGTCGCTTGCGGCCGGATCTGCACTCGCGCAGGCCCAGACCGAGATCGTGATGCAGTATCCGTATCCGGAGCTGTTCACCGAGACCCACAAGCGCATCGCCGAGGAGTTCGCCAAGATGCACCCGGAGATCAAGGTCACCATGCGAGCGCCGTATGAATCCTACGAGGACGGCACCCAGAAGGTGCTGCGCGAAGCCGTGACCAATCAGATGCCCGACGTGTCCTTCCAGGGCTTGAACCGCATCCGCGTCCTGGTCGACAAGAACATCCCGGCCGCGCTCGACGGCTACATCGCGGCCGAAAAGGATTTCGACAAGCAGGGCTTTCACCAGGCGATGTTTGACATCGGCACCGCCAGCGGCAAGGTCTATGCGCTCCCCTTCGCGATCTCCCTGCCCATCGTCTACGTCAATCTCGACCTGGTGAAGCAGGCCGGCGGCGACGTGAACAACCTGCCGAAGAGCTGGGACGAGCTGATCGCGCTCGCCAAGAAGATCAAGGCGCTCGGCAACGACACCAACGGCCTCACCTATGCCTGGGACATCACCGGCAACTGGTTGTGGCAGGCGCCGGTCTTCGCGCGCGGCGGCACCATGCTCAATGCCGACGAGAGCAAGGTCGCGTTCGACGGAGCGGAAGGCAAGTTCGCCATCAACATGATGGCGCGGCTCGTCAACGAGGGCGGCATGCCCAATCTCGACCAGCCGTCGATGCGCGCGGCGTTCGCTGCCGGCAAGACCGGTTTTCACATCACCTCGACCTCGGACCTCAACAAGGTCACGCAGATGACCGGCGGCAAGTTCGCGTTGAAGACGATTCCGTTCCCGGACGTGGCCTCCCCGAACGGCAGGCTGCCGGCCGGCGGCAACGTCGTGCTGATCCTCGCCAAGGACAAGGCCAAGCGCGACGCCGCCTGGGAAGCGGTGAAGTTCTGGACCGGCGCCAAGGGCGCCGCGATCATGGCCGAGACCACCGGTTACATGCCGCCGAACAAGGTCGCCAACGACGTCTACCTGAAGGACTTCTACGTCAAGAACCCCAACAACTACACCGCGGTCAGCCAGCTCGCGCTGCTCACGAAGTGGTACGCCTTCCCCGGCGACAACGGCCTGAAGATCACCGACGTGATCAAGGATCATCTCAACTCGATCATCTCGGGCGCCCGCGCCAGGGAGCCGGAGGCTGTCCTCGCCGACATGACCGCGGACGTGCAGAAGCTGCTGCCGAAGACCACCGGCGCGGCGCGCTGAGCGTCCTGACATCCGCCGGCACGCAGGGCAATCGCATTTGAGAGCGTTTCCCTGCGGCCATCCTTCGAGACGCCCGCTTTGGGCGGGCTCCTCAGGATGAGGACGAGAGTGCGTGGCTGCAGTTTCAACGGGCACCGACGCTGATTAGCCTCATCCTGAGGAAGCGCGTAAGCGCTGTCTCGAAGGACGAGGCGTGCGCGCAGGCCGCCGCCACGAGTCATATGCGATAGCCCTGCGCTGGCACGGGACGCTCCGGCCCCCCGTGCCCCAACGACTGGAGATGGCGATAAAACTGCTTCATCTGAGCGACATTCACCTGACGGCGCCCGGCTCGACCATCGGCGGCCGCGATCCGCGCGTCAATTTCGAACGGGCGCTGGCACATGCTCTGAAGGATCATCATGACGCTGAATTGATGGTGATCACCGGCGATCTCTCGGATTGGGGCGATCTCGCCGACTATCAATGACTCAAGCAACGCGTTGACGAATATCCGCTGCCGATCCGGCTGTGCATCGGCAACCACGACCGACGCCCCGCCTTCCTGAGCGTCTTCCCCGACCTCGCCGACGAGAATGGTTTCGTCCAGGGCATCCACGATACCGCCGCCGGCCGCTGCCTGTTCCTCGACACCGCCCATCCGGAAACGCACGCCGGCCGCTATTGCGAGGATCGACTTGTCTGGCTCGAGGCGCGGCTTACCGAGCATGACGGGCCATTCCTGCTCTTCATGCACCACAACCCCATGCCGGTGCATCTCGCGCCCTTCGACCAGATCGGCCTGCTGGATGACGCTCCGTTCCGGCGTCTCGTCGGGCGCAACCGGTCAAAGATCCGTCACGTCTTTTTCGGGCATTGTCACTTGCCTCTTGCCGGGTCGGTTGCAGGCGTCCCCGCCTCGTCGCTGCGCGGCACCAACCATGCGAGCTTTCCGCTGTTCTGCGAGACCACGCTGCTGAGCGCATCCGACCTGCCGCAATCGTATGGAGTCGTGTTTTTCGGACAAGACTATGTGACCGTGCACATGGTGGAATACGGCTACGATGGTGCCATCCGCATCGAAGGTTCGCCCGACTATCAGGCCTGGGATCGCGAGACCATGGTTCGGTGACCGGCGAGCGCCGACCATTTCCAGGGCGTGTACTCATAAACCCGCCTTGCACTCCTTGTAGAGTCCGCTCCACCTCTATAGCGGCGCGTTGGCGTCCCCCTAGGTTGGAGATGGGCCAGACTCGGAAGTCGAACTAACCGATGCCGACTTCCGCTTCACCCCCGAACGCCGACATTCATCTTAGGAAACGGCATGTCCGAAAGGTGCCATTTTCGGACTCATGCAGTGCAGCAAAATGCCTTTACTCGATCGTCTCATCGGCGGTCGTGCCCAACGTTCTCGTATCGTCAGTCACGCGGCTTAAGTCTCGCGGCTCCCAATGTCACTGAGGTACTTTTCGTACTCTGCTCGCGAGAGCAGATTGCCTTCTCGCTCGACGCGAGCGCGGTCCTTCGCGGGTACACGCCCGAACAGCTCAGGTCTTGATATCGGCCCACCGGTTTTAGCCAGTAACGATGTGCCGAGATACGGCAGCGTTACTGTCTCTTGCGAACCCTGAACCAAAATCAATCGATGAAGACAAACATTCATCGAGATTGCATTGGGGTTCGCTCCCAAAGGTCACTCGATACATGCCTCTTGGACATTTTACATCGCTAAGGAGGTAGTCCCATGCCGATCGTTCAATTCACTCGCTTCAAAACCGACAAGCCCGAGGAAATGACCAAGGTTGTCGGGCGGGCGAAGAAAATCTTCGAAAAACACGGCGCCGAATTTCTTCGGCTGTCCCGTTTCCACACTGGCCATTGGGCAGGAGAGTTGCTGGTTGCGACGCGCTACGCCAATTGGGAGGTCTACGGCAAAGTGCAGGAGGCCGTGGCAAAGGACCCGGAGTTCGCGCAGGTGATGGCTGACGGGTTGAAGATTGCCGAACTACAGGGCCGAAACATCGCTGTTAGCATCGATCTCTAGTCCGGGCGCCACCCGGCGGCAAAGAGCGCGGAGGCCGCTGGACATATTGCCAGCGGCCTTTTCAATTTTGGGCGCCCTCGCCGACCAATGTCGGCTTCGGGTCACAAGCTGCCGATCACATTCTAGACGGCAGCCTTCCGCCTTGCATTGGTAAGCCGACGCTCATGAGTAGACGCCCTACTCCACCTGCAGCACGTCGACGGCGACGCCGAGCTTCTGCTTGGGCGAGCCGACGATGATGCCGTCGACCGGCGAGACGTCGGAAAAATCGCGCCCCATTGCAAGCACGATGTGATCGTTGCCGATCAGGAGATCGTTGGTCGGGTCGAGATCGACCCAGCCGAGCTCCGCCCCGCACCACAGCGACACCCAGGCGTGGGTGGCGTCGGCGCCCTGCAAACGCGGCTGGCCCGGCGGCGGAATGGTGCGCAAGTAGCCGCTGACATAGGCCGCCGGCAGGCCGAGCCCGCGCAGCCCGGCAATCATGACATGGGCAAAGTCCTGGCAGACGCCGTGACGCTTGTCGAAGACCTCGTCGAGCGGCGTCGAGATCGCTGTCGCCTTGGGATCGTAGCGAAATTCGCTGCGGATGCGACGCATCAGGTCGACCGCGCCGGTGAGGATGCCCGCGCCGGGCGCAAAGCTCATCCCCGCATAGGCGCTGACCGGGCGCAGCACCGGCACCAGCGGGCTGGCAAAGACATAGCCCACCGGCGAAGACGGCCTGAGGCTGGTTGCTTCGAACGCGATGTCGCGAATGCTCTCCCAGGGCGGGCTGACCGCATCGCGCGCCGGCGGCTGGCGCGACACCGAGACGCGCGAACGCGAGTCGATGCGCAGATTGCGATGCGCGGCTTCGATCACGACGCTCTCGGTCAGCGCGCCGAAGAAATCGCGCCGCACATTGCGCTCGGCCGGACGTGGATGGATCTCGACATCATGCGAGATCAGCTCCTGGCCGCCGCCGCTTCGGGGCTCCAGCCGCAGCGTGCAGCGGGCGAAGCTGACGGGATTCTCGTACTCGTAGGTGGTGACGTGACGGATGTCGTAGATCACGCCAGCCCCGTCAGCTTTTCCGGCCGGCTGGCATTGGGACCGTGCGGGAAGTAGTGCTGCCCGATCGCGTCGGCGAGGCTGAGCAAATCCTGCTCCAGCGCGAACAGGGTCTTGACCTCGAGCTTCTCGGCCTCCGCGGTCGCGAGCATCGCCTGCATCGCGACCGCGAGACGTTGCGGCTTCTCGATCAGGCCGTGCTCCTTCAGGCTCGGCAGCGCGGCGATGTGATCGTTCAGCGTCGTGACCTGAAACGCCACCGACCGCGGATTGTAGGGATCGAGCACCGCGAGGTCGCGCACCGGCGCCAGGATCGGCGCCAGCAGATAACGCGAGCGGTAGGTGATCTGGCAGTCCACCAGCGTCAGCAGGATGTCGAGATCCTCGTCGCCGGCCTCGTCATAGGCGAACTGGCGCGTGAAGCGGGTGGTGTTGATGGCGCGCTCGGTGCGGCGTCCGATGTCGAGGAAACGCCAGCCGGCGGCGCGGTTCATGTTCTCCTGCGCGAGGCCTGCGAAGCTCGCGAGCTCCTGCAAGGTCAGCTCGGCCGCGCTCAGCACGCTGTCGTCGTCCTCCACTTCGTAAGCCAGCCGCTCGGCCATCTCGGTGATGACCTGCCAGGCATCCGGCGACAGCCGCTCGCGCAAGGAGGTTGCCGTGCGCTGCGCCGCCCTCACCAGCGACAGGGCCGAGCCGAAACGCGCCTCGCTCTGCAGCGCTTCGGCGACGATGCGGCCGGGCGCCGTGCGCGACGTTTGCGAGACCGCGCCCCAGGCCACCAATAGGCGCTGGATGCGTTCGGCCGATTGCACCGAGGCCGCGGTGCCCTTGTTGGGCCCGCTCGGCGAGCCCAAGGCACGCACCAGCCGCAGCGTCGCCTCGGCGCGCTCGAGGTAGCGGCCGAGCCAGAACAGATTGTCGGCGGCGCGGCTCGGCAGCACGCCGGCGATGCGGCGGATGCGCACCTTGTCGGTCGCCGGCAGCAGCGTCGCGGTCGAGACCTGCTTGTCGGAGACGACCCAGACGTCAGCGGCACGCGCGCCGTCGCCCATCGACACCGCGCGCGCGTCCGGCTGCTCGGCAATCCGGCAGAAGCCGCCGGGCATGATGGCCCAGCCGTCGGGCGTGGCGGCGGCGAACACGCGGAGCACGAAGGGACGCGGTGTGATCTGCCCCTGCTCCCACACCGGCATGGTCGAGAGCCGCACCACCTCCTGGCCGACATAGTCCATGCCGCGCGCGCTGATGGCATCGATCAGGCGCTGCCGACCGGTCGCGTCGAGCTCGCTCGCGAGCACCGGACCGCTCGAGTCGAAGCCGGGAACGGCGCGCCGGTAGGCGCCTTCGATCGCGACCTCGTCGAGCCGCGCCAGCACCTCGTCGCGCGCCGCGCGCTGGCCGCACCACCAGGTCGCGATGTGCGGCATCTTCAGGTCTTCGCCGAGCAGGCGGCGGCTGAGCGCCGGCAGGAAGCCGAGCAGCGCCCGCGCCTCCAGGACGCCAGAGCCCGGCATGTTGGCGACGACGACGCCGTCCTTGCGCAGCACATCGATGAGCCCGGGCACACCGAGCCGCGAGGAGGCATCGAGCTCAAGCGGGTCGAGCGAATTGGAATCGACCCGGCGCAAGAGCACGTCCAGCCGCTTCAGGCCGGCGACGGTGCGGATGTGGACGCGGTTGTCGCTGACGGCGAGGTCGTCGCCCTCGACCAAGAGGAAGCCGAGATAGCGCGCCAGCGTCGCATGCTCGAAATAGGTCTCGCTGAAGCTGCCGGGGGTGAGCACGCCGATCCGCGGCTCGTCGCGATCGGCGCGCGCGCGAAGCGAGTCGCGGAACGCCTCGAAGAACGGCGCGACGCGCGGCACGTTCATCGACTTGTAGAGATCGGAGAAGGCGCGCGACAGCACCAGGCGGCTCTCCAGCGCGTAGCCCGCGCCCGAGGGCGCCTGGGTGCGGTCGCCGAGCACCCACCAGCGGCCGTCTGGCCCGCGGCCGACATCGGCGGCATAGATCGAGAGATAGCGCCCGCCCGGCGGCGGCACACCGCAGACGGGACGGAGATATTCGGGGCTGCCGGCGATCGCGGCGGCTGGCAGCGCGCCTTCGGTGACGAGCCGGCCCTCGCCATAGATGTCGCGCAGCACCCGCTCGAGCAGCTCGGCGCGCTGGGTGATGCCGGCGCAAAGCTGCTGCCAGTCGGCCTCGTCGACCAAAAGCGGCAGATGGCTGATCGACCACGGCCGGTCGGCGCTATCGCCGGGCGCCCGGTAGGTGACGCCGGCCTCGCGGAGATGGCGATCGGCCATACCGAAGCGACGCTCGATCTCGTCGGGCGCGAGCGCGCCGAAGGCATCGAAGAAGCGGCTCCAGACCGCGCGGGGCGCGCCATCGGGCCCCAGGAACTCGTCGGGGATGCCGGGCAGGCGGCTATAGTCGCGGACCCATTGCGCGAGGCGGCGCTGGGCTTGTGCCCTGCCCGCCTGGTCGTTGTCTTCGGCTGCGCCCTCGCCCATGCGCGTCTCCCTGCCCCGACATCATACTCATTGCAGGAGCGGTGTCCGCAAGTCGAGGGTCAGCGGAAACTCATTTGTGCGTTCCTCGGGCGGCGGCTGCATCGGACCCGGCGTATGGCCGTGGTCCTGGAAGCGGGCAAGCCGCCGCGCCTCGGCCTCGTAGGTGTTGACCGGCTTGGTGTCGTAGTTGCGTCCGCCGGGATGGGCGACGTGATAGACGCAGCCGCCGAGCGAGCGGCCGTTCCAGGCGTCAATCAGGTCGAAGGTCAGGGGCGCGTGGACGGGGATGGTCGGGTGCAGGCCGGAGGCCGGCTGCCAGGCCTTGAAGCGGACGCCGGCCACCGCCTCTGCCGAGCGGCCGGTCGCGGTCATCGGCAGGCGGCGGCCGTTGCAGGTGACGATGTGGCGGCCCTCGACGAAGCCCTCGGCCTTGACCTGGAGCCGCTCGACCGAGCTATCGACATAGCGCACGGTACCGCCGGCCGAGCCCTCCTCGCCCAGCACGTGCCAGGGCTCCAGCGCCTGGCGCAGCTCCAGCGTCACGCCGCCGTGATGGACCCGGCCGAAGGCGGGAAAGCGGAATTCGAGCTGAGCCAGATACCATTCCGGCTCGAACGGATAGCCGAACTGCTTGAGCTCGCCGAGCACGTCGAGAAAATCTTCCCAGATGAAATGCGGCAGCATGAAGCGGTCGTGCAGCGCGGTGCCCCAGCGCACGAACTTGCCGCTCAGCGGCTCGCGCCAGAACTTTGCGATCAGCGCGCGGATCAGGAGCTGCTGCGCCAGCGACATGCGCGGATCCGGCGGCATTTCGAGCGCGCGGAATTCGACGAGGCCGAGCCGCCCCGTGGGCCCTTCCGGCGAATAGAGCTTGTCGATGCAGATCTCGGCGCGGTGGGTGTTGCCGGTGATGTCGACGAGCAGATGCCGGAACAGCCGGTCCACCAGCCACAGCGGCGTCTGGGTGCCCGGCGGCGGCACGTGCGAGAGCGCGATCTCGAGCTCGTAGATGCTGTCGTGGCGGGCTTCGTCGATGCGCGGCGCCTGGCTGGTCGGGCCGATGAACAGGCCGGAGAAGAAATAGGACAGCGAGGGATGCCGCTGCCAGTACAGCACGAGGCTTTTCAGGAGATCGGGCCGGCGCAGGAACGGCGAATCCTGCGGGCTCGAGCCGCCGACCACGACGTGATTGCCGCCGCCGGTGCCGGTGTGACGGCCGTCGACCAGGAAGCGGTTGGCGCCGAGCCGCACCTTCGCCGCATCCTCGTAGAGGCCGGAGGTGATCTCCACCGCGTCGCGCCAGCTCTTCGCCGGCTGGATGTTGATCTCGATGACACCGGGGTCGGGCGTCACCTTGATCACCTCGATGCGCGGATCGAACGGCGGCGGATAGCCCTCGACATGGACCTGTAGCTGCATCTCCTCCGCGGTGACTTCGAGCGCGGCAACCAGTTCGAGATAGTCCTCGATGCGCTCGACCGGCGGCATGAAGGCGCAGAGCACGCCGTCGCGGACTTCGACCGACATCGCCGTGCGCACCGGGACGGAGGTGTTGAGATGCTCGGGCGCGGCCCGCGGCGGGGATTCCGGACGCGCGGCGAGCGTGAACACCGGCAGCTTGTCCCGCGCCTCCATCGGGTCCTGCTCGACGATGTAGGGATATTGGTTGGGCGGGACGTAACCGAGCGACCCAATCGGCAGGCGCAAACCGAGAGGCGAATCGCCTGGCATCAGGAACAGATGATTGCGCCGGAGTTGCCATCGCTCGCTGCGCCAACGCGGCGGCGCATTCCAGCGCTGCACCGGCAGCACGAAGCCGCGCGGTGCGTTGAGGCCCTCGTTGAACACGCGCGCCATCCGCGCGCGGGCTTCCGGATCGGATAATTTGGAATCGGAGGGATCGACGTTGACGGGAAGCTCGGCCTCCTTCTGGAGCCAGTACGCGGTGTCCTCATAAGCCGGCATGATGTAGCCGGCATCGAGGCCGAGCCGGGCCGCCGTGCCTTCCATGAAGGCCTCGGCGTCCTTCACCTCGGCACGGCGCGGATTTTCGATCTTCGCAATGAGGTCGGCGTTCTTCCAGATCGGCACGCCGTCCTTGCGCCAGTAAAGGCCGAAGGCCCAACGCGGCAGGCTCTCGCCCGGATACCATTTGCCCTGGCCGTAATGCAGAAGCCCGCCCGGCGCGAAGCGCGTGCGCAGGCGGCGGATCAGATCGTCGCCGAGGGCGCGCTTGGTCGGGCCGACGGCTTCCGTATTCCACTCGCCCGCTTCGAGATCGTCGACCGAGACGAAGGTCGGCTCGCCGCCCATCGTGAGCCGCACGTCCTGGGCGGCGAGATCGCCATCGACCTGCTCGCCGAGATCGTTGAGCCGCGCCCAGGATTCGTCGGAGAACGGCTTTGTGATGCGCGGCGCCTCGCGGATGCGACGGATGCGCATGTCGAACGCGAACTCGACCTCGGCAAAGCCCGCCCCACCGGAGATCGGCGCCGCCGAACGATAGTGCGGCGTGGCAGCGACTGGGATGTGCCCCTCGCCTGCGAGCATGCCCGAAGTCGCATCGAATCCGATCCAGCCCGCGCCCGGTAGATAGACCTCGGCCCAGGCGTGCAGATCGGTGAAATCGTTCTCGACCTCAGGCGGCCCCTCGATCGGATCGATGTCGGGACGGATCTGGATCAGGTAGCCGGAGACGAAGCGGGCGGCGAGACCGAGATGACGCAAGGTCTGGATCAGCAGCCAGGCAGAGTCGCGGCATGATCCTGCGCCGGAGGCAAGCGTCTCCTCCGGCGTCTGCACGCCCGGCTCCATGCGGATGATGTAGCGGACCTTCTTCTGGAGCTCGCGATTGAGCTCGACCAGGAAGTTGACGGTGTTCGGGGCTTCGTGCGGGATCGAGTCGAGAAATTTGGCGAACAGGCGGTCGGGCTTGATCGTCTCCAGGTAAGGCGCAAGCTCGGTCTTCAGGTCCTTCGGATATTCGAACGGGAAACTGTCGGCATAAGGCTCGACGAAGAAGTCGAACGGGTTGACCACGGTCATCTGCGCCGTGAAGTCGACCTCGAATTTCAGCTCGGTGGTCTTCTCCGGAAAGACGTAGCGCGCAAGCCAGTTGCCTTGCGGGTCCTGCTGCCAGTTCACGAAGTGATTTGATGGCGTGACCTTGAGCGAATAGCTCAGGATCGGCGTGCGCGTATGCGGCGCCGGCCGCAGCCGGATGGTCTGCGGGCCAAGGTCGATCGGGCGGTCGTATTTGTAGTGCGTGACGTGATGTAGCGCGACGTAGATCGACACGGGGTGCGGTGCTCCAGCAGCTTTTTTGAGCAGAACACCTGAGGTCAGCGCGATCAAGCACTAACAACGGGCAGAGGGTGCCTATGGCACGGGCGAGTGGCGGCAATGAAGCCATTCGTCACTCGCTATTCCCTATTCGCTCGCTAAAGCGTCCCCATAACGAGACACCGGGCAGCCTACGCCGCCGAGGTCAGCCGCTGCAGGAACTGCGTCACCTCGCGGCGGAGCGTCTCGACTTCACCGTGGACGCGCTCGGAGGCGCTGTTGACGCGGCTGGCCACCCGGCCCGTATCGGCGGCGGCTTCGCTGATGCCTGTCACGTTGGAGGAGACCTGCGAGGTGCCGGCCGAGGCTTCGTGAACGTTGCGGGCGATCTCGCGCGTCGCGGCCCCCTGCTGCTCGATCGAGGCCGCAATCGAGGCCGTGATGCCGTTGATCTCGGCAATGGTCTGCGCGATCGCCTCGACGGCGGCGACCGAATTGGTGGTCGATTGCTGCATCTCGCCGACCTTGGCGCTGATCTCCTCGGTCGCCTTCGCGGTCTGGTTGGCGAGGCTCTTGACCTCGGAGGCCACCACCGCGAAGCCGCGGCCGGCCTCGCCCGCTCGGGCCGCTTCGATCGTGGCGTTGAGCGCGAGCAGGTTGGTCTGCGAGGCGATCTCGCTGATCAGCTTGACGACGTCGCCGATCTGCATCGCGGCGTCCGCAAGGCTACGGATCTCGCTGCCGGCGCGATTGGCCTCGTTCACCGCCCGCCCCGTGCTCGTGGTCGAGCCGGCCACCTGGCGGCTGATCTCGGCGATCGAGGAGGCGAGCTGCTCCGCGGCGCTGGCGACGGTGGCGACGTTGCGGGACGCCTGGTCGGACGCACTAAGCACGCCGGAGGTCTGCTGGCTGGTCTTTTCCGCCGCGGCCGCCATCTGGCCGGCATCGAATTCGAGATCGGTCGCGGCGCCCATGAGGCCGCCTGCAACCGCGTCGAGATGCGTGCCGAACTGCCGCGCCAGACCGGCGATCTCTTCAACGCGGCGACCGAGGCTGTCGGTGCCGGCATTGATGACGACCGCCGAGCGGCGGAACGAGCCGGGCAAGCCCCGCGCGAGGATCTTGCGGAAATACTTGCCGCGGCTCGCATAATCCATCGACGCCGAGGCCTCGCGGGCGAAGGCGTCGGTGATGTCGAGCATGTCGTTGACGGACTTCTGGATCGCGCCGATCCGCCCGGCCTGCCGCTCGCTCAGGATCCGCGCCTCGAGATCGCCGCGCGCCGCCTTGCGGCATACATCGGCCACCTCGTCGACGGCGACCGCCGTGCGGTGCTGGCACCAGACGGCGTAGCCGAGCAGCGCGACCATCGCGCCAAGCAAAGCGGCACCACTGATCCCGGTCACACCGAGAAGTGAGAGAATAAACCCAACAAAGGCAAGAACACACGCGAGCGCGGTCGCTCCCTGCGCCTTAGAGAGAGAGCACAAATTCATCGTAACCGACACCCTGTTGCTTGAGCAGCCCGACCATCGCCTCGAAGCTCGCATGCATGCCGTCCTTGGCATTGGCATGCCGCGCCTCTTCAGCGCACAGCGTCTTGTAGATCGGCTTGATGCGCTCGATCTGTGCCTGATCCGGTCTTGCGGCGGTTGGAGTGATAGCCGACGATATTGCCGCGCTCGTCGAATGTCGGCGTGACGTGGGCGAACACCCAGTAATGACTACCGTCCTTCGCCAGATTGACGACGTAGGCGAATATCTCCTGCTTGGACTGAAGCGTGTCCCACAGCAGCTTGAAGACGGCGCGCGGCATGTCGGGATGCCGGATCAGGCTGTGGGGAGCACCCATCAGCTCCTTCCACGAGTACTTCGCCATCCGGATGAAGACGTCGTTGGCGTAGGTGATGCGGCCTTTGAGATCGGTCTTCGATACGATCAGCTCCTCCTCACCGAGGAGATTTTCCACCCCAGTAGGACGTATCGCTTGCATCGGTTCGACCCTCAAGTAACGGCCGGCCCCACCACGCTGTGGAGCCGCATCGAACGCCTGTCTACGGCAACAGTGTTAACCGGGTGTAAGCCGGGACATTTTTGCGTGAGGCGCCCGCCTCCGTATCACTACGTAGCGAACCATTGTTGCATTTCGCCGGACCACACGCGGGTGCCGCAACTGGTCGCGAGCGACAGTTGCCGGCCGCTTTTCATTGCGTTGCGCGGCGGCGCTCGCCGAGCGCGACTACATCGTCGCGCCCAGCACCCAGGGCGCGAACTCGGCGCCGCCGAAATCGAAGCTCTCGCTCTTGGTCGGCTGGCCCGAGGCGGTCTTGAGGATGAGATCGAAGATGCGCTGGCCGCATTGCTCGACACTCTCCTCGCCTTCGAGGATGGTGCCGCAATTGACGTCCATGTCGTCTTCCATGCGCTTGTACATCGGCGTGTTGGTGGCGAGCTTGATCGAGGGCGCCGGCTTGCAGCCGAACACGCTGCCGCGGCCGGTGGTGAAGCAGACCAGGTTGGCGCCGCCGGCGACCTGGCCTGTGGCCGCGACGGGGTCGTAGCCCGGCGTGTCCATGAAGACGAACCCCTTCTTGGTGACGGGCTCGGCGTAGCGCAGCACCTCGACGAGGTTGGTGGTGCCGGCCTTCGCCATCGCGCCGAGCGACTTCTCCAGGATGGTGGTGAGGCCGCCGGCCTTGTTGCCGGGGCTCGGATTGGCGTTCATCTCAGCGCCTTCGCGCGTCGTGTACTCGTCCCACCAGCGCATCAGATCGACCAGCTTCTCGCCGACCTCGCGGCTGACGGCGCGGCGGGTGAGAAGATGCTCGGCGCCATAGGTCTCCGGCGTCTCCGACAGGATCACGGTGCCGCCGTGGCGCACGATGAGATCGCTGGCCGCCCCCAGCGCCGGATTGGCGGATACTCCGGAATAGCCGTCCGAGCCGCCGCATTGCAGGGCCACGGTGAGCTCGCTCGCCGGCACCGTCTCGCGCTTAACCTTGTTGGCATCGGCGAGCGCCTCGCGCACGAAGGCGATGCCGGCTTCGACCGTCTTGCGGGTGCCGCCGACCTCCTGGATGTCCATCGCGCGCAGGCGGCCGGCGAGCTTCTGCTCTTCCATCAGGCCGCCGATCTGGTTCACCTCGCAGCCGAGGCCGAGCACGATGACGTGGGAGAAATTGACGTGCCGCGCATAGCCGCCGAGCGTGCGGCGGAGCAGCGCCAAGGGTTCGTTCTGCGTCATGCCGCAGCCGGTCTTGTGAGTCAGCGCGACCACGCCGTCGACGTTGGGGAAAGCGGCCAGCGGATTGTCGCCGGTGAAGGGATTCTTCTTGAAGACGTCGGCGACGAGGCTTGCGACGTGCGCACTGCAATTCACCGAGGTGAGAATGCCGATATAGTTGCGCGTGGCGACACGGCCATCCGGGCGGCGGATGCCTTCGAAGGTCGCCGGCAGGTCGAAATTCGGCGTCGGCTTGACGTCGGCGCAATAGGCGTAGTCCTTGGCAAAATCGCCCATGCCGCAGTTCTGGGTGTGCACGTGCTGGCCCGGCGCGATGGCCTGGGTGGCAAAGCCGATGATCTGGCCATAGCGCCTGATCGGCTCGCCCTCGGCGATCGGCTTGATCGCAACCTTGTGGCCGGAGGGAATGCGGTCGACCGTGGTGACGCCGTCTGCGACCAATGTTCCCGGCGGCAGGCTCGCGCGCGCGATCAACACACCATCATCGGGATGCAGGCGGATGACGGGGCTGATGGTCATGGGGTGCTCCTGTATCGAAACTATCGTGCCCCGGACGCAGCGCAGCGTGAAACGGTGCGCTGCTGAGCCGGGGCCCAGTGTTACGTCATGTGCTTCGCTGGCTTCTGGGTCCCGGCTCTGCGAAGCAGCGCTACGCGCTGCGTCGCGTCCGGGACACGGAAGCTTACGCCTTCCCGCCCGAATCCTTGCGGGTCGCGTTGACCTGCATCTTGGCATAGGTCGTCATCAGGCCGACTTCGTTGGACAGCGTCACCAGCTTGAAGCCCATGTTGATGGCGCGCGCGGCGCCTTCGGCGCCGCTGCAATGGATGCCCGGGTTGAGGCCGCGCTTGCCGCATTCCTTGATGATCTTCTCGTAGATCGCGAGGATCTCGGGCTCGGTGCGATCGAGCTTGGGCTCGAGGCCGTAGGAGAAGCCGAGGTCGGACGGACCGATATAGACGCCGTCGATGCCTTCGACGTCGAGGATCGCTTCCATGTTCTCGACCGCGGTCCTGGTCTCCATCATCGGCAGCAGCACGATCTCGTCGTTGGCCGTCTTCTGGTAGGAGCCCGCAGTGCCGTACATGCCAGCGCGGATCGGACCGTTGGAGCGCACGCCCTTCGGCGGATATTTCGAATAGGAGACGAGGTTCCGCGCTTCCTGCGGCGTGTTGACCATCGGGCAGATCACGCCATAGGCGCCGCCATCCAGCACCTTGCCGATGATGCCCGGCTCGTTCCAGGGCACGCGGACCATCGGCGTGACCGGATGCTTGTCCATGGCCTGGAAGCACTGCACCATCGAGAGATAGTCCTGCACGCCATGCTGCATGTCGACCGTGACGCTGTCGAAGCCGCATTGCGCGACCATCTCGGCCGAGAAGCCGGAGGGAATCGCAAGCCACGCGTTGACGACCGCCTTGCCCGACTTCCAGATCTCTTTGACTTTGTTCGCCACGTTGCCTTTCCTTCCCTGTTGCTCTCACTCGCCGCGGATCGGGTTGGGCCGCACTTTGAGCGAAAAAAAACGTGAATGTCCATGGCTCTCGCCGCGCACGCACGCATATCTGGTTTCACTCCCCGGCTATTGTCTCGTCCGCGCTTCCAAGCTCCGCAAGGCTCCGTTCGAGCTCGCCGAGCATCTCCTGCAATTCGGCAAGCTTGCGTGCGCCAAAGCGCCGCGTGATCTCGGCATAGATCGCTTCCGACGTCGGCGCCACCGAGGCCATCAGTTTCACGCCCTCCTTCGAGATCGAGACCATGCTGCGGCGTTGATCCGCCTTCGCCGTCTTGCGCTCGATCAGATTGCGCGCCTCGAGATCACGCAGGATGCGCGACAGGCTCGGCCCGAGCAGGAACGCGGTGCGCGCGAGTTCCGTGACCTCCGCCGCCTCGATCGCCGCCAGCGCGCGCAGGATGCGCCATTGCTGCTCGGTCAGGCCGTGCTCGCGCAGCGAGGGGCGGAACTGCCGCATCACCGCCTCGCGTGCCCGCAGCAGGGACATCGGCAGCGAGCGCGAGAAGTCGCGCATCGGTACCTGGCGCGCGGCAGGCGCGCTTCCGTTGGCGGGATCGGCGGATTTCTTCGTCATGACGCCCTTTCAATCCGCAAAATGTTTGCGGTGCAGCAAGCCGAAATTCTGTTTGACGCATTCACTTAACATGTTAAGTATTTCCTGGCACCACGATTTGTAAGATGACGAATGGCGCTTTCCAACGACGATATCCAGGCTTGCGCAAGGCGTCTGCACCAGGCGGAGAAGACCCGCACGCAGATCCGGCAGCTGTCGCAGGATTTCCCCGAGATCAGCATCGCTGATGCCTACGCGATTCAGAAGGCCTGGGTCGAGGTCAAGATCGCGGAGGGACGCGCCGTCAAGGGCCACAAGATCGGCCTGACCTCGAAGGCGATGCAGAGCGCGCTCAATATCGACGAGCCGGATTCCGGCGTGCTGCTCGACGACATGTTCTTCGCCGATGGCGGGATCATCCCGACCGAGCGCTTCATCGCAACGCGCGTCGAGGCCGAGCTCGCCTTCGTCATGAGCAAGCGGCTCGCGGGCCCCGACTGCACCATGTTCGACGTGCTGAACGCCACCGATTTCGTGGTGCCGGCGCTGGAGATCTTGGATACGCGGATCGAGCGCGTCGACCCCAAAACCAACGCGGCGCGAAAGATTTTCGACACCATCGCCGACAATGCGGCCAATGCCGGCATCGTGCTCGGAGGACGGCCGATCCGCCCGGTCGATGCTGACCTGCGCTGGATCGGCGCGCTCTGCTTCAGGAACGGCCAGCTGGAAGAGACAGGTCTTGCCGCCGGCGTGCTCAACCATCCCGCCACAGCCGTGGCGTGGCTTGCGAACAAGATCGCGCCGCTTGGCCTTGCGCTGGAGCCCGGTCAGGTCGTGCTCGCCGGCTCCTTCATCCGTCCGATCGAGACCCGCAAGGGCGACACAATCCAGGCCGATTATGGCGCCTACGGCTCGGTGAGCTGCTACTTCGCCTGAAGAAGAAGACAGGGAGTGAAACCGCGATGCCGCATTTCACGATCGAATATTCGGCCAATCTCGATGGCCGCCTCGACATCGCCGCGGTGTGCGAGGTCGTGCGCAAGGCGGCGGTCGAGACCGGCATCTTCCCGCTCGGCGGCATCCGCGTTCGCGCCGTCAGGTGCGAGCACTATGCGATCGCCGACGCACGGCAGGACTACGGGTTCCTGGACATGGTGCTGCGCATCGGCGAGGGCCGCGACCTCAAGACCCGTCAGAAAGCGGGCGAGCACGTCTTCCAGGCGCTCTCAAAGCATCTCGATCCCGTCTTCGCCGCTAGCAAGTTCGCTTTGTCGTTCGACATGCAGATCAACGACAAGGACGTGAGCTGGAAGCGCAACAACATCCACGACGCCCTGAAAGCGGAGGCTGCCCATGGATAAGCCCACACCGAGAGCCGATGTGTTCCAGGCCAACCGCGACCGCGTCGCGCCGCTGCTGAAGAAGCTGCGCGCGGACGGCATCGGCCACATGATTGACGGCAAGATCGTCGCCTCGATCTCCGGCGAGACGTTCGAGACGAAGTCGCCGGTCGACGGCGCCGTGCTCGCCAGCGTCGCGCGTGGCAATGCGGAGGACATCGATCGCGCGGCAACGGCCGCTTCGCTCGCGTTCAAGTCCTGGCGCGACATGGGGCCGGCGATGCGGCGCAAGCTGCTGCATCGGGTGGCCGATGCGATCGAGGATAATGCCGAGGACATCGCGGTGCTCGAATGCATCGACACCGGACAAGCCTATCGCTTCATGGCCAAGGCCGCGATCCGCGCCGCCGAGAATTTCCGCTTCTTCGCCGACAAATGCGCGGAGGCGCGCGACGGCCTCAACACGCCGAGCGACGAGCACTGGAATATCTCGACCCGCGTGCCGATCGGCCCGGTCGGCGTGATCACGCCGTGGAACACGCCGTTCATGCTCTCGACCTGGAAGATCGCCCCGGCACTTGCCGCCGGCTGTACCGTCGTACACAAGCCGGCCGAGTGGTCGCCGGTGACCGCTTCCATCCTGGGAAGGCTCGTGAAGGAAGCCGGCGTGCCCGACGGCGTGCTCAACACGGTGCACGGCTTTGGCGAGGAAGCCGGCAAGGCTTTGACCGAGCATCCCGCTATCAAGGCGATCGGCTTCGTCGGCGAGAGCGCGACGGGATCGGCGATCATGGTTCAGGGCGCGCCGACCTTGAAGCGCGTGCATTTCGAGCTCGGCGGCAAGAACCCGGTGATCGTGTTCGACGATGCCGACCTCGACCGCGCGCTCGATGCCGTCGTGTTCATGATCTACTCGCTCAACGGCGAACGCTGCACGTCTTCCAGCCGGCTGCTGATCCAGCAGAGCATTGCGGAAAAGTTCGTGGAGAAGCTGACCGCGCGCGTGAAGGCGCTCAGGATCGGCCATCCTCTCGATCCCGCCACCGAGATCGGACCGCTGATCCACGAGCGGCATCTGGCAAAGGTCTGCTCCTATTTCGACGTCGCGCGCCAGGACGGCGCGACCATCGCGGTCGGCGGCAAGGCCTATGACGGCCCGGGCGGCGGACATTACGTCGAGCCGACCCTCGTCACCGGCGCCAACGGCAAGATGCGGGTGGCGCAGGAGGAGGTGTTCGGCCCCTTCCTCACCGTGCTGCCCTTCCGCGACGAGAAGGACGCCATCGAGGTCGCCAACGACATCCGCTATGGCCTCACCGGTTATGTCTGGACCAACGACATGGGCCGCGGCTTGCGCGTTGCCGATGCGCTGGAGGCCGGCATGATCTGGCTGAACTCGGAGAACGTCCGCCATCTGCCGACGCCATTCGGCGGCATGAAGGCCTCAGGCATCGGCCGCGACGGCGGCGACTACTCGTTCGACTTCTACATGGAAACCAAGCACGTCTCGCTGGCGCGGGGCACGCACAAGATTCAGAAGCTGGGAATTTGAACCGCCGTCGTTCCGGGGCGGCGCGAAGCGTCGAACCCGGAACCTCGAGATTCCGGGTTCGGCTCTACGAGCCGCCCCGGAATGACTGAAGACCGAGGGGAAACGCCGATGCCCGTACCGCAACACAATTTCGAGCCGCCGTTCAATATCATCCGTTCGAGCCACGTCGTGCTCGACGTCACAGATCTGAAGCTGAGCCGCGAGTTCTACGAGACCACGGTCGGCCTCCATGTCGAGGATGCCGACGACAGGGTCGTTTACCTGCGTGCCGCCGAGGAGCACCAGCATCATTCGCTGGTGCTGCGCAAGGCGGCCGCACCGGCCTGCGCGCGGCTCGGCTTCAAGGTTGGCAACGACAAGGACCTCGACAAGGCCGCCGCGTTCCTGTCCGAGAACGGCCTTGCCTGCGCCTTCGTCGATCAGGCCTTCCAGGGCCGCACGCTGCAATTCACCGACCCCTTCGGCTTCCGGATCGAGCTCTACGCGGCGATGGAGCGGCGGCCGCATCTTTTGCGCCGCTACGATCTCTACCGGGGCTGCCACCCGCAGCGGCTCGACCATTTCAACGTCTTCGCCGCCGAGGTGCAGGACACCGTCGATTTCTATGCGCGGCTCGGCTTCCGCCTCACCGAATATGCCGAGGAGGACGGACCGAACGGACGCATCGCCGCGGCCTGGATGCATCGCAAGGGCAATGTGCACGATTTTGCCATCACCAACGGCAAAGGCCCGCGGCTGCACCACTTCGCCTATTGGACGCCGACGGCGATGAACATCATCCATCTCTGCGACGTCATGGCTTCCCAAGGATTCGTGAAGAACATCGAGCGCGGGCCCGGACGTCACGGCATCTCGAACGCGTTCTTTCTCTACGTCCGCGACCCCGATGGACACCGCCTCGAGCTCTACACCAGCGACTATTTCACCGGGGATCACGACCACGAGCCGCTGCGCTGGTCCCTGCGCGATCCCCGCCGCCAGACGCTGTGGGGCGCACCGGCGCCGCGCTCCT
This sequence comes from Bradyrhizobium sp. USDA 4354, assembly GCF_054060315.1. Classification (NCBI taxonomy): domain Bacteria; kingdom Pseudomonadati; phylum Pseudomonadota; class Alphaproteobacteria; order Hyphomicrobiales; family Nitrobacteraceae; genus Bradyrhizobium; species Bradyrhizobium sp. USDA 4354. Next base: position 6,964,049 of record NZ_JBSSDC010000001.1, read on the forward strand.
GGTTCGAGCAGGGCTCGCCCTTCACGGGCCAGGCCGTGCGTGAGCCGAAATTCGTGGCCGACGTGCTGGTGGCGGATTGATGAAGCTGCCTCGTCTCGCCACCTATTCCGTCAAGGGTGATGTCAGCTATGGCGCCGTCCTGGAGGGCGGCATCGTCAATCTCTCCGCGCGTCACGCAAGAGACTATCCCACGCTGCGCGAGGTGATCGCTGCGGGCAAGCTCATCAGCCTTGCCGAGGACGCCGCCGGCCGCGCGCCGGATCACGCGCTCAGCGAGATCACCTGGCTGCCGCCGGTGCCGGCTCCGGAGAAGATCATCTGCATCGGCGTCAACTATCCGGATCGCAACGCCGAATATAAGGACGGCCAGGTCGCGCCGAAATATCCGAGCATGTTCATGCGCTCGCCGCGCTCCTTCGTCGGCCACGATACGCCGCTGGTGCGCCCGCGCGCCTCGAGCCAGCTCGACTATGAGGGCGAGATCGTGCTGGTGATCGGCAAGCAAGGCCGGCACATCCCGGAAAGCGCCGCGCTCGATCACATTGCCGCGCTCACGCTGTGCAACGAGGGATCGGTGCGCGACTGGCTGCGCCACGCCAAGTTCAACGTCACCCAAGGTAAGAACTTTGACTCAAGCGGCAGCCTCGGCCCGTGGCTGGTACCCTACACGCAGGAATCGCAGATTGCGGACATTCGTCTCACCACGCATGTCAATGGCGAGCTCAGGCAGGACGATCGCACCAGCCGGCTGATGTTTTCGTTCCGCTATCTCTTGAACTATATCTCGACCTTCGCAACCCTCGTCCCCGGCGATATCATCGTCACGGGCACGCCGATCGGCGCAGGTGCGCGGTTCGATCCGCCACGGTACCTGAAGCCCGGCGACATCGTCGAGGTCGAGGCCGAGGGCATCGGACGCCTGCGCAACGGCGTCGTCGACGAAGCCTGAACAACAAGCGAAGTGGAATAGCCAAATGACCACCCTCACCGGCGGCGAAGCGATCGTAAGCGGCTTGGTCGCCCATGGCGTCGACACCGTGTTCGGCTTGCCCGGCGCGCAAGTCTACGGACTGTTCGACGCGTTTCATCAGGCCCAGCTCAAGGTGATCGGCGCGCGGCACGAGCAGGCCTGCGGCTACATGGCGTTCGGCTATGCGCGCGCCAGCGGCCGGCCCGGCGTGTTCAGCGTGGTGCCCGGCCCGGGCGTGCTCAATGCCAGCGCCGCTCTGCTCACCGCATTCGGGTGCAACGAGCCGGTGCTGTGCGTCACCGGGCAGGTGCCGACGCCATTTCTCGGCAAAGGCCGCGGTCACCTGCACGAGATGCCGGACCAGCTCGCGACCTTGCGCACCTATGTGAAATGGGCCGAGCGCATCGAATATCCCGGCAACGCGCCGACCGTCGTGGCGCGCGCGTTCCAGGAGATGATGTCGGGACGGCGCGGCCCCGCCTCGGTCGAGATGCCCTGGGATGTCTTCACGCAGCGCGCCGCCACGCCCGTCGCGAAGGTGCTGGAGCCTCTGCCTGCGCCGCAGCCTGATCCTGACATGATCAAGCAGGCCGCAGCGCTCATCAAGGCCAGCAAGGCGCCGATGATCTTCGTCGGCAGTGGCGCGATCGAGGCGGGCGAGGAGATCCTCGAGCTTGCCGAGATGATCGATGCGCCCGTCGTCGCCTTCCGCAGCGGCCGCGGCATCGTCTCCAATGCGCACGAGCTCGGCCTCACCATGGCGGCCGCCTACAAGCTGTGGCCCACGACAGACCTGATGATCGCGATCGGCACTCGCGCCGAACTGCCAGCATCAGGCTTTCGCTGGCCTTATCAACCGAGTGGACTGAAATCCATTCGGATCGATATCGATCCGGCCGAGATGCGCCGGATCATCTCCGATGCCGCCATCGTCGCCGATGCCAGGGCCAGTGCGGCCGATCTCGTCGCGGCCGTGAAGAAGGCCGGCTACGCGAGGTCCCGTGGCCGGCGCGGAGACATCCGCGAGGCCACCGCGGCGGCGCAAGCCGAGATCCAGCGCATCCAGCCGCAGATGGCGTATCTCAACATCCTGCGCGAAGTGCTGCCGCACAACGCGATCGTCACCGATGAATTGTCGCAGGTCGGCTTCGCCTCCTGGTACGGCTTCCCGGTGTATCAGCCGCGCACCTTCATCACCTCGGGCTACCAGGGCACGCTCGGCTCGGGCTTTCCGACCGCGCTCGGCGCCAAGGTGGCAAACCCCGACAAGCCGGTGGTCGCCATCACCGGCGACGGCGGCTTCATGTTCGGTGTGCAGGAGCTCGCTACCGCCGTGCAGTTCAACATCGGCGTCGTGACGCTGGTGTTCAACAACAACGCCTATGGCAATGTCCGCCGCGACCAGCGCGAACGGTTCGACGGCCGCGTGGTAGCGTCGGACCTGGTCAATCCGGATTTCGTCAAGCTGGCGGAGTCCTTCGGCGTTGCGGCTGCGCGCGTCACGGCGCCGGAGCAGTTCAAGGCAGCGATGGAGAAGGCGCTGGCCCATGGCGGGCCGTATCTGATCTCGGTCGAGGTGACCGGGGATTCGGAAGTGAGCCCCTGGGCATTCATTCACCCGCCAAGGCCTTGATGTCGTTCCGGGGCGGCTCGCAGAGGCGAACCCGGAACCTCGAGATTCCGGGTTCGATGCTTCGCATCGCCCCGGAATGACGACAAGCGTCACCGCGTCCTCCGAAACGTCAGATTGATCCGTTTCCGTCCCAGCAGTGCGTGCTCGCCATCCGCGAGCGGCGCGACGCCATGATAGGCCAGCCTGCTGGTCCCGCCCCAGACCACGACGTCACCATGCACAAGGCGGAACCGACGCGGCTTGTCGCCGCGTGCCAGGCCACCGAACAGGAAGGTCGCGGGCAGGCCGAGCGAGACCGAGACGATCGGCGCCGAATAGTCGAGCTCGTCCTTGTCCTGATGCAGCGACAGACGCGTTCCGGGCTCGTAGCGATTGACGAGGCAGGCATCGGGCGCGAAGTCTTGGAAGCCGCCCTGCTCCGCCGCGCGACGGGCGAGATCCCGAAGCACCGGCGGCATCGCGGGCCACGGCGCGCCGGTTCGCGGATCGATGGGATCATAGCGATAGCCGGTGTGGTCGGTGATCCAGCCGCGCTCGCCGCAATTGGTCATCGCCACCGACATCTGGTAGCCGCCGGGCGTGGTCATTCGCCGGAACGGCGATTGCGCGACGATGGCGCGCACCGCTTCGATCAGCTCACTCTCGATCGGCTTGACGAAGCCGCGCAGCAGCACGGCGCCGTTCGCAATCTCCTCGCGCGACGGCTGCGCCTCGGCGACCGTATCGAACAGATCACCCGTCAATCGCAACGCTCATTTGGCATCATGGAAGATCACACCCAGCGTGTGGCGATGACCGGCCCTGATCCGGCTGACGCCGTGGCGCAGATTAACGCGGTAGGTGCCGCGTGTCCCCTGCACCGGGCGGTGATGCACAGCGAAGGCGACCGCATCGCCCTGCGCGAGCGGCACGACCTCGGCGCGGGACTGCATGCGCGGGCGCTGCTCGGTCAGCACGAACTCGCCACCGGTGAAATCGCGCCCGGGCTCGGAGAGCAGGATCGCGACCTGGAGCGGGAAGACATGCTCGCCATAGAGATCCTGGTGCAGGCAATTGTAGTCGCCGGCCTCGTATTGCAGCAGCAGCGGTGTCGGCCGCACCTGCCCGGCCTCGTGGCAGCGCTTCAAAAACGCCGCATGCGCTGTGGGATAGCGGATGTCGATGCCCATCGCCTCGTTCCAGCGATTGGCGACGGCTTGAAGATGCGCATAGAGCGCCGGACGGAGCTGCGCGATGAGGTCGGGCAGCGGATAGGCGAAATACTTGTACTCGCCGCGGCCAAAACCGTGACGGCCCATGACGATGCGGCTGCGGAAGTGCGCGTCGTCCGGATAGAGCGCGGTGACGGCGCGGCATTGGTCGGGTGTGAGCAGATTCTTCAGGACGGCGCAGCCCTGGGTGTCGAGTTCTGCGGTGATTTGGGGCCAGTCGAGGCCATCGACGCGGGCGGCGAGGTCGGCTGAGGGCGAAGGAGGCGATTTGCGTGCTGTTGCTGTCATAGCCACCACCTTCGCAAGACCGGACCGCCTACCGCCACCCGATTTCCGACTATCTCCCCGTCATTGCGAGGAGCCCTTGCGACGAAGCAATCCAGACTGGTTCCGCAGAGGGATTCTGGATTGCTTCGCTTCGCTCGCAATGACGGCGGGGTAGACCTAGCCCCTCACCGGCAGCGTCGTCACATCATATCCGTGCCTGATCGTCCGCTTCAGCACCGGGTCTTCCAGCTCGAACTCGAAGCGATCGGCGGGGCGGATGCCGCCTTTGGCGGCGAAGGTGCCGCCGAACATGGCGCAGCCGTCGGGGAACTTCCCACCTGGAAAGCCGCGCGCGATGAGATCGGCGACCGGCAGCATCGCATCGAGCGTGCCCTCCTGATAGAGCACGCGCTCGCCCTTGATCGTGGCGTAGGAGCGCAGGATCATCTTGTCCCAATGGCTGATGACGTCCTCGAGCTCCCACAGCGTCGAGGCGATCGGCTTGTCGCACATCTGCTTGGAGACCGTGACGTTATAGGCCTCGACCTTGCGGTCGGTGTGGTCGGAGCCGCAGCCGACGAAGATGCGGCCCTGCCAGCCGATCAGCACGAACTCGACCTCGCCGGACGAGTCCCCGCCGCAACATTCGATGCTGTCCTCCTGGGTCAGCCGCCGCGCCGAGGCGCGGTAGTAGATCGGCGTCGAGGCGGGGCGCGCGATGCCCATGGCTTCGAGCTCGGCGATGTGCTTGTCGCGCGCGACCGTGTCGCGGCCGGTCCAGCCGGCGATGACCATCTGGTCGATCGCCAGTGTCAGCGGCGTGGTGGTGTCCTGGGCATCGACGGTGAAAGTGAGATCAAACACGAATGACGGCCTCCATGCCGGCAGCAAGTTCGAAGATACGACGGTCCGAGCCGCCCGCGCCCGCCAGCATCAGGCCGACCGGGACGTCGCCCTCGCGGTGACAGGGCAGCGAGATGGCGCAGCCGTCGATCATGTTGATGAGGGTGCAGTTGCGCAGCGCACGCAGGTTCTGGGTGGTAAAGGCCTTGTCATCAGCGAGATCGGCAATCTTCGGCGGGGTGTTGGCGGTGGTCGGCAGCACCAGGGCGTCATAGGGCGCGATGCGCGCGTTGACGCGGGCGATCAGCGAGCGGCGCTCGTTGAGCAGATCGATGTAGTCGGCCGCGCTCTGCGCCTCGCCGCGCATGATGCGCACGGCAACCCTGGGATCGTAGACGTCGCCTTTGGCCGTGATGAGATAGCGGTGCCAGGCGTAGCTTTCGGAGGCGGCAAAACCTCCCTTGGCGTTCATCGGGCCGACGTCGTGGAATTCGGCCATCTCGATCCGCTCGATGATGGCGCCGTGATCGGCAAGCGTCTTCAGGGAGCGCTCGAAGGTCTTGGCCACTTCTGCATCGAGATCGTCGAGCGCGATCGTGGTCGGCACGGCGAGCCGCATGCCCTTCACGGACCGCGGCTTCAGCGCGCTGATGGGCTCGTTCGCGAGCACGGCATCGAGAATGGCACAGCAGCTGACCGATCGCGCTAGAGGCCCGATGCTGTCGAGCGAGAACGACAGCGGCACCGAGCCGTCGAGCGGCACGCGCCGCTGCGTCGGCTTGTAGCCGACGATGCCGTTGAAGGCGGCCGGAATGCGGCAGGAGCCGCCGGTGTCGGTGCCGAGCGCGCCATGCGCCATGCCGTCGAGCACGGACACCGCGGCGCCCGAGGAGGAGCCGCCGGGCACGTGACCTTCGGCCCGGTTCCAGGCACCTTTCGGCGTGCCGTAATGCGGGTTGATGCCGATGCCGGAATAGGCGAACTCGGTCATGTTGGTGCGGCCGATCAGCACGAAGCCGGCCTGGCGCAGCCGCGCGACCGCCGCCGCATCGTGCTCGGCCGGATCGGAATCGTCGAGCGCACGGGAGCCGGCGCGCGTCGTCTGCCCCTTGATGTCGAACAGATCCTTGATCGAGATGGGAATACCGGCATAGGGCGACGGCGCCGCCTTGACCTTGCGCAGGGCATCCATGGCGTCGGCGGTCGCCAGCGCGGCCTCCTTGTCGACACGGATGAAGGCGCGCTGTCCTTCGCCTGAGGGATCGGCGATCCTGGCGATGCAGGCCTCGACCAGCTTGCGGGAGGTGGTGCGGCCGCTTTCGAGGTCGTCGGCGAGCTTCGCCAGTGTCGGAAAATCGGGCATGTCTGTCTCACGGAATATTGGCGCGCGCAATCTATAGCGCTGGCTCAGCTCGACACAAGCATTGTGCGCATGATGGCATGCATGCGCATTGCTGGACCGTTGACGCGCCATGGTTGATTGTCGCATCAAGATCGAAACAGGCAGGCGTGAAGTCTGCCTTTTTGGGAGGGGTCTCCGAGATGGCCGAACCGCAGCGCGCGCGACCGAAACCGACGCCGGAGACCCAGCATTTCTGGGACGGCACCAAGGCGGGCGAACTGCGCCTGCAGCGCTGCGACGCCTGCGCGCATGTCTATTTCCCACCGCGGCCGTTCTGCCCCTCCTGCGCCTCGCGCAAGGTCTCGGTCTTCAAGGCGAGCGGCAAGGGCTTTCTCTACAGCTACGTAATCAACCATCGTCCCGCCGCGCCGGGCTTCACGCCGCCTTATGCGATCGCGGTGGTGGAGCTTGCCGAGGGACCGCGGATGATGAGCAACATCATCGACTGCCCGCAGACGCCGGAGGCGCTCGAGCTTGACATGAAACTGGAGGTCGCCTTCCAGGCGCTCGACGACAAGATCACCCTCCCCGTGTTTCGTCCGGCGAAGGGGTAAGCCATGCGCAGGAACCAGGTTGCCGTCGTCGGCGCGGCCGAGACCACCGAGCTCGGTGTCATCCCCAACGCCTCGCAGCTCCAGCTCCATGCGGATGCGGCGCTCAATGCCATCGCGGATGCGGGACTGAGGCTCTCCGACATCGACGGCTTCGCCACCGCGGTCGAGACGCCGCAGCAGGTCTGCCACTATCTCGGCATCAAGCCGACCTGGGTCGACGGCACCTCGGTCGGCGGCTGCTCCTTCATGCTGCATGTCCGCCATGCGGCGGCGGCGATCGAGGCCGGCCTGTGCAAGACCGTGCTGATCACCCATGCCGAGAGCGGCAAGTCGATGATCGGCAAGCTGCCGCGCTCGATTCCCGCCGACAGCCTGCAAGGCCAGTTCGAGGCGCCCTATGGCGTCTACGGCCCGCCCAGCATGTTCCCGATCCCCGTGCTGCGCTTCATGAAGACCTACGGCATCACCCATGAGCAGCTTGCTTCGGTAGCGGTTGTGCAGCGGGAATGGGCGGCGAAGAATCCGCGTGCGATGATGAAGGAGCCGATCACGGTCGCCGACGTGCTCAACTCGCGCATGATCGCCTATCCGTTCCGGCTTCTGCAGTGCTGCCTCGTCACCGACGGCGGTGGCGCGCTGATCCTGACCTCGGCGGACCGCGCCAAGGATTTTCCGAGGAAGCCCGTCTACATCATGGGCACCGGCGAGAGCGTGGAAACGCCGATGGTCAGCCAGATGGAGACCTTCAACTCCTCGCGCGCGTTCAAGGTTGCCGGCCCCCTCGCCTTCAGGGAGGCCGGCATCGCGCACAAGGACGTCGATCATCTCATGATCTATGATGCGTTTGCGCATCTGCCGCTGTTCGGGCTCGGCGACCTCGGCTTCATGCCATATGAAGAAACCGGCAGGTTCATCGCGGAGGGCAACACGCGCCCCGGGGCTAAGCTGCCGCTCAACACCAATGGCGGCGGCCTCTCCTACATGCATTCCGGCATGTACGGCATGTACGCGCTGCAGGAGAGCGTCCGCCAGATGCGCGGCATCGCGCCGGCGCAGGTGCCGAACGCGAAGATTTCGGTGTGCCACGGTGTCGGCGGGATGTTTGCCGCGAGTGGCACGATCGTGTTTACGAACGAGAGGTAATGGCACCGTCATTCCGGGGCGCGCAGCGCGAACTATGGTGCGCAATTGCGCACCTGAGAATCTCGAGATTCCGGGTCTGGTGCTTCGCACCATCCCGGAATGACGGACACAACAGGAGAACCACATGAGCAAATCACTGCAAGACAAGGTCATCATCGTCACCGGCGCAGGCCGCGGCATCGGGCGCGAGATCGCGCTGCTCTGCGCCGGCGAGGGCGCCAAGGTCGTCGTCAACGATCCCGGTGGAGCCGCCGACGGCGCCGGCTCGAACGCGGCGCCCGCCGAGGAAGTGGTCGAGGAGATCAAGAAGCGTGGCGGCACCGCGGTCGCCAATTTCGAGAGCGTCGCGGAAGCGATCCCGGCGAGCAAGATCGTGAAGACCGCGACCGATCATTTCGGCCGGCTGGACGGCGTCGTCAACAATGCCGGCATTTTGCGCGACATGATCTTCCACAAGATGAGCGTGGAAGCCTTCGAGGCCGTCATCAAGGTGCATCTGATGGGCTCGTTCTATGTCAGCCACGCCGCGGCGCGCATCTTCCGCGAGCAGGAGAGTGGCTCCTTCGTGCACTTCACCTCGACCTCCGGCCTGATCGGCAATTTCGGCCAGGCCAACTACGCCGCCGCCAAGCTCGGCATCGTCGGACTCTCCAAATCCATCGCGCTCGACATGGGCCGCTTCAACGTCCGCTCCAACTGCGTCTCGCCGTTCGCCTGGACGCGCATGATCGGCACCATCCCGACCGAGACCGAGGCCGAGAAGGCGCGGGTCGAGAAGATCAAGCAGATGGGACCGGAAAAGATCGCCCCGCTCTGCGGCTATCTGCTCGGCGACTCCGCCAAGGACGTCACCGGCCAGATCTTTGGCGTGCGCATGAACGAGATCTTCCTGTTCAGCCAGAACCGGCCGATCCGCTCGGTGCAGCGGAGCGAAGGCTGGACGCCGCAGTCGATCGCGGAACACGGCATGCCGGCGCTGAAGGGCTCGTTCTACAAGCTCGACCGCTCCGCCGACATCTTCACCTGGGATCCGGTGTAACCGTCCCAGCCTTTGCTGCATTGCGAGCTCCGACTGCCCGGCCGGAGATCGCCCGCTTTACGCCCGATTGCGGGCGGATGGTTTGCTCCCAACGAAAAAATCGGGAGGCAACCATGACAAAACCACTGACCATTCCCGCAGGTACCAGCGAGCCGTCTCTCGCGCGCCGCACCCTGTTGAAGGGCGCGGCGGCCGCAGTTGCGGCGACGGGCGTCACCATGAACGGAGCCTTAGCAGCTTCCGTCGCCCCCCTCGGCCAGACCGGCGCACCGACGAGATCGACGGCGCCGCTGCCGCTCGGACCATTGCCGGGTAGCCGCTATCCCGATTCTCATCTGGAATCGGCCAAGAAGGGACCGCCGTCCTTCGGCCCCTCCGGTTTCCCTGCCTTCGCCGGCACCATGGCGGTCGAGCGCGTCGCAACCGGCTTCCGTTGGGCCGAGGGGCCCGTCTATTTCGCAGCCGGGCGATACGTGTTGTTCAGCGACATTCCGAACAACCGCATCATGCGCTTCACCGAGGATGACGGTCATCTCAGCGTCTACCGCCAGCCGTCGATGAACTCGAACGGCAACACGATCGATCGCGAGGGACGGCTCATCACCTGCGAGCATAGCGGCCGGCGTGTGACGCGGACCGAGCTCGACGGCTCGATCACGATCATTGCCGACAAGTTCAACGGCAAGCGGCTGAACTCCCCGAACGATGCGGTCGTGACTGCCGATGGCGCGATCTGGTTCACCGATCCCGCCTACGGCATCGGCGGTTTCTACGAGGGGATCAAGGCCGAGCCCGAGCAGGACAAGAAGAACGTCTACCGGGTCGACCCGAAGTCCGGAGAGGTCAAGGTCGTGGTCGACGATTTTGTGGAGCCCAACGGGCTCGCCATCTCACCCGACGAGAAGAAGCTCTACGTCTGCGACACAGGGTTCACGGACGGGCCGGACAACCCTTCGCATATCCGCGTATTCGACCTCGACGTTGCGGCAGGCAAAGTCTCGAACAGCAAGGTCTTTGCAGACATGCCGAAGCCCGGCATCACCGACGGCGTCCGCTGTGACACCGAAGGACGGGTCTGGTGCTCGGTCGGCTGGGGCGATCCGAACGAAGACGGAGTGCGCTGCTATACGTCGTCGGGCGAGTTGCTCGGCAAGATCCATATTCCGGAAACGGTTGCGAACTTGTGCTTCGGCGGCCAGCAGCGAAACAGGCTCTATATCTGCGGCTCGACATCGCTCTATGCCGTCTACACCAGTGTGCAGGGCGCGATGAAGCCGTGAGACATGCGAATGGCGAGCGGGGAGTGGCGAATAGTGAACATGCTTCCTTTTTGCTACTCGCCATTCGCTATTCGCCCTACCCGGTATTCCTCAGCCCGGCCGAGATGCCGTTGATCGTCAGCTGAATCCCGCGCAGCACCTGCTCGTCCGGGTTCTGCGCGCGGTGCTCCCTGAGCAACTCGACCTGGACGTGATTGAGCGGATCGAGATAGGGGAAGCGGTGGCGCACCGAGCGCTCCAGCAGCGGGTTGCTCTGAAGCAATCGGTCCTGGCCCATGATGTCGAGCAGCGTCTCGATGCAGGAATGCCATTCGCGGCGGATGCGGCCGAAGATTTTTTCGCGCAAGGCTTCGTCCGGCACGAGCTCGGCATAGCGCGAGGCGATCGCGATCGAGCTTTTGGCGAGCACCATGTCCATGTTCGACAACAGCATGCGGAAGAACGGCCATTCCTTATAGAGCTCCTTCAGGAACGGCATGCCCTGTTGCGGATGCTCCGCGATCCACTGCTCGACCGCGCTGCCAAAACCGTACCAGCCCGGCAGCATCAGGCGGCACTGCGCCCAGGAGAACACCCACGGGATCGCGCGCAGATCCTCGATCGCGCGCGTCTTCTTGCGCGAGGCCGGACGGCTGCCGATGTTGAGCGTCGCGATCTCGTTGATGACGGTTGAGGCCCAGAAATAATCGACAAAGCCTTCGGTCTCGTAGACGAGGCCGCGATAGGCCTTGAAAGCGAGATTGGAAAGCTCGTCCATCGCGACCAGATATTCGCGGCGCGGCGCGCTCTGACGCGGATGCAACAGGCTTGCTTCGAGCGTCGCGGCGGCGAGGATCTCCAGATTGTTGCGGCCGACCTCGGCATTGGAATATTTCGAGGAGATGATCTCGCCCTGCTCGGTGATGCGGATCTGCCCGTTCACGGCGCCGCCGGGCTGCGCGATGATGGCGTCATAGCTCGGCCCGCCGCCGCGGCCGACCGAGCCGCCACGGCCGTGGAACAGGCGCAGCCGCACGTGGTGCCGCTCGAACACTTCGACGAGTCCGATCTCGGCCTTGTAGAGCTCCCAGCCCGAGGTGACGAAGCCGCCGTCCTTGTTCGAGTCGGAATAGCCGAGCATGACCTCCTGCACGCTGCCGCGGCTGTCGACGAGGCGACGGTAATCGTGCAGCGACAGCATGCGGTCCATGATGCCGCTGGACGCCTGCAAGTCCTCGATGGTCTCGAACAGTGGCACGATGTTGATGGCGCTGCGCCCGGAGGGATGGACGAGGCCGACCTCCTTCAAGAGCACCGCGACCTCGAGCATGTCCGACATGCCCTTGCACATCGAGATGATGCATTGGGGAATGGCATCCGAGCCGAACTTCGCATGCGCTTCCGCGGCGGCATGGAACACGTTGAGCTCGCCCATCGTCTCGTCGCTGTACTTGACGAAGGGCGACACCAGCGCGCGCGTCGAGCGCAATTCGTTGGTGAGCAGCGAGATGCGCGCGTCCTCGCCGAGCGCAAGATAGGACATGCCGGGATTGGCGGCATCCATCAGCTCGGCGATGGTGCGTTCGTGCACGGCCGAGTTCTGCCGGATGTCGAGCCGGGCCAAATGGAAGCCGAAGCAATCCACCGCGCGGCGCAGCAGCCGCAGCCGGCCACGGGCGATGACGCGGGCGTTGTTGGAGATCAGCGAGCGGTGCAGCACGTCGAGATCGGCCTGCAGCTCCCTGACGCTCTCGTATGGCGCCGCTTTGCCGACCGGCCGGCGCGTGATCTCGACCTCGAGCTTTTCAGCCGTCGCGGTCAGGCGCGCATAGATACCTGATACCGCAAGGCGGTAGGGCTCACCGCTCCGGTGCGGCGAGGTGTCCGGGGAACGCTCCGCCAAGGTGCGCAGCTCTTCGGAGACGTCGGCGAGGTGGGCCGCGATCGACAGCTCCGAGCCGAGCACGTGCAGCTCGTTCAGATAGAACTGCATGACGCGGCTCGACTGTAGCCGCAGCGTACCGCGCATGACATCGGCCGTGACGAAGGGATTGCCGTCGCGGTCGCCGCCGATCCAGCTGCCCATGCGCAGGAAAGAGGCGAGCTCGCTTGCCGCATGCTCGCCGCCCTCCTCCAGCCGGTCCTCCAGCGCGTTGACGAGGCGCGGCACCTCGCGCAGGAAGGTGTAGTCGTAGAACGACAGACCGTTCCCGACCTCGTCGAGCACGGTGAGCTTGGTCCGGCGCAACAGGTTGGTCTGCCACAGCGTCAGCACCTCGCGGCGGAGTTGCTCGTCGCTGGCATCTGCCTCCTCCGCGGTCAGCGCAACGCGCTCGCGGCGGTCGAGCAGGGCTGCAATCTCCATCTCGCGGTCCATGGTGCTCTTGCGGCGGACCTCGGTTGGATGCGCGGTCAGCACCGGGCTGACCAGCGCCGTTTTGAAGAAGCTGCGCAAGACGTCCGCGCCGATGCCAGATTCCCTGGCGTGGGCCAAGGTCTCCGCCAGCACGCCGGAGCCGCCATCCTTGCCGGCACGCATCTGGCGGATGTTGTTCTGGTCCTCGGCGATGTTGGCAAGATGCGAGAAATAGCTGAAGGCGCGGACGATCCGCACCGTCTCGGAGATCGACATGCTGTCGAGGATCTGCTCGAGCTCGCGGCGCGCGAGCCGGTCCTCGTCGCGGTGGAACCGGATCGAGGTCTGGCGGATGCGCTCGACCAGGTCGAACAGATCAGCTCCCTCCTGGTTGCGCACGGTATCGCCGAGAATGCGCCCGAGCAGGCGGATGTCGTCGCGCAGCCGCGCGTCGGCCTCTAGCGCCTGGACATCCTCAGGGCGGTTGGGGCGATGCTCAGTGGCGTCGGATGGTACGGTCTGGAGGGACATGGCTCGCTCCCCTATTAGAGCTCCCAATGGCTCCCCGGCCCGTCGAGTGTGCGATATTTTTCTACCGCAGCGCAAGATGCAGTTGGTGGCGGCGCACAGTGCTGGGGGTGATGATCACGTGTCCCGGACAAGCAGCAACGCCGCAAGCGTTGCTGCGCCGAGCCGGCCCCCAAAGCCACCGAGCACATTGCCGCAACATGGGCCCCGGCTCTGCAGCCCATCACGCCGCACCGGACGATGCTTCGCATCGCCGGGGGCGCGCTGCGCTGCGTCCGGGGCACGGGGGGTTGCCTGTAATCTCGTCAATGCACATGGGCTCGCCTTCTCGCGGCGCAGGCGCCCGAGCTTTGCTGTCCGTTTCGCCCTCATCGAGAAGAGAGGGCGCAGGGAAGGCCGGGCGCCGGCTGGCACCCAAGGTCCGCACGCGAAAAACGCACGCGGGGTGACCACAGGTAACGCCGGGCTCCCGGCCTTCCCTGCGCAATGGTTTTACGGCTTATGGCGCGCTCTCCCCGGGGAGCGATGCACTATTGCCCCCGTCGCCTTGCAGATGATCGGTGCGCGCACCCGGTCGGGCCGCCTCACCACCGCAAGCCTTGACGCACAGACTCCGGGCGTCAGGACCACACGCTTTTGCCGTCCGCGGACGTCCCTCCCCAAACAGTCGGAAGCTCGCGCGTGCTCGCCCCCAATGCCGAAAAGAAACGCTGTGACCGCGCCGTGTCGTCCGCGGATCGTGACGGCTCACGGGCCTCGGCCCGCCCTGCCATCCCGTCACGCGCCGGCGCTGCCGCGTCCATCGCATCCCAGCCTACGTATCGTGACGATCGCGAAACGTCCCTTTGACGGGCCGGGATGGAGTGCGGTTTACCCGAAACCGAGAATTCGGTCAATCAGAATATTTTGCGCCCCGCCCTTGCCCTGCATGTGGCGTGTTTTGCCCGCCGGGCAACGCGTAGCGCAATCGCATATGGCGTTTTTCGCGAGCTGAGCGCGCGCCTCGTCCTTCGAGACGACCGCGGAGCCTGTCATCGGGCCGCGCTTCGCGCGGACCCGGTGGCGGTCTCCTCAGAATGAGGCTAAGCGGCATCGATGCCGCTGAAACTGCTACAGCGCATTTGGTCCTCATCCTGAGGGCCCGCCAACGGCGGGCGTCTCGAAGGATGGCCACAGAGAGGTCGCTCTCAAATGCGATAGCCCTGGAGCAACGTGAGGCTGGTGGCACGAGCCGCAGCCAAAGGCGCCCCGGGGCGTCTGGTTTGCTACCGACAGCCAGCGTAACAAACGAATGGAGCTTCATCGCCCAAGGGCCAAGCGCTGACGTCTTGACCATGTCCAATTCCAGCGCTTGCTACGGCCAGAAAGCAAGATGACAACTTGCGGCGATGGTGGCAGAATGGTGACAGACGTGGTTTGAAGACGTGGCGACCAAGAACAACGAAGAGAATAATTCGCCGCGGTCACGTTGTCCAAGGGAGGAGATTGCTCATGAAACGCTTGTTTCTGGGGATGGTCGCCGTTGCCCTGATCGCTTCGGCGTTTGTCGTATCCACCACAACAGTCATGGCGCAGACGAAGGTGTTGAAGATGCAGGCCACATGGCCGGCGTCGCTCACGCTCTATGACAACTTCACCTATTTCGTCGACCGGGTGAACAAGCTGTCCGCTGGTGCGCTGAAGATCGAGGCGATGCCGGCCGGCCAGGTCGTGCCGGCGTTCGAGGTGCTGGACGCAACCCACAAGAAGGTGCTCGACGGAGCGCATGCGTGGGCCGGCTACTGGACCGGCAAGAACAAGACCGCGATCCTGTTCACCGGCGGTCCCGGCGGCACCTTCGGCATGGACTTCATGGACGTGATGGGTTGGCTCTATCACGGCGGCGGCCTCGAGCTTTACAACGAGTTTTATCAGAAGGAGCTCAAGCTCAACGTCGTCGTATTCCCCATCCTGCCGGCAGGCCCGCAGGCGTTCGGCTGGTTCAAGAAGCCGATCCAGACGGTCGAGGACATGAAAGGCATGAAATGCCGCCAGACCGGCATGGCCGGCGAAGTGTGGCAGGCGCTCGGCTTCACGGTGGTCAACATGCCGGGCGGCGAGATCATTCCCTCGGCGCAGCGCGGCGTGATCGATTGCGCGGAATGGGTCGGCGGTATCGAGGACCTGCAGCTCGGCTTCCACAACGTCTGGAAGTATCACTATTCGCCCGGCTTGCATGAGAACGTGACGGTCGGCGAGCTCGTCATCAACGGCGATGTGTGGAAGGAGCTCAGCCCTCAACATCAGGAGATCATCAAGTCGGCGGCCAACGAGACATTCCTCGTCTGGTGGACCAAGTGGCAGCGCCAGAACGCCGATGCGCTGATTGAGATGCAGCAGAAGCACGGCGTACAGATCCTGCGCACGCCGACGGAGATCCTGCTGGCCTTCATCAAGAAGTGGGACGAGATCGCGGCGGCCGAGGGCGCCAGGAACCCGTTCTTCAAGAAGGTGCACGACTCGCAGAAGGCCTATGCCAGCGCTGTGGTGCCGTACAAGAGGTCCTACTTCCCGCCATACTCCTTCATGGCGAACAACTACTTCCCGACCGAGAAATAGGACTTCCTCCGAGGGCGGCCGATTTGGCCGCCCTCAATTCGCACGCAGGCGGCCTGCTTTGCGCCGCACGAATGATCGGCGAAAGGGGCGAGGCATGGCTGAGATAACAGGCAGGCAGCCGCCGGCGCTACTGGCCATCATCAGGATGATCGACGGCTTCACGGATCGGACCGGCACGATCATCTCGTGGCTCTCGGTGCCGCTGGTTCTCGCCGTCGCCTACGAGGTTGGATCGCGTTACCTGTTCAACGCACCGACCATATGGGCCTATGACGCAACCTACATGCTGTACGGCTCGCTCTTCATGCTTGGCGCCGCCTACGCGCTGCACAAGGGCGCTCATATCCGTACCGACTTCTTCTGGGAGAAGTTCTCGATCCGCAGGAAGGGCTGGATCGATACGATCTCCTATGTCGTCTTCTTCTTCCCGAGCCTGATCATGCTGCTCCTGATCAGCTGGAACGAATTTCACTACGCCTGGCTGATCAACGAGACTTCGGACCAGACACCGTGGCGGCCCGTGCTGTGGCCGTTCAAATTCGTCGTGCCGTTCGCCTGCCTCCTGCTGCTGGTCCAGGGCGTGTCCGAGTTGATCAAGAGCATCTACATGGCGCGCACCGGCGTCGAACTGGAGCACAAGGAGAAGGTCGAGATATGACCGCAGAAGCGCTCATCGGCCTCATCATGCTGCTGGTGCTGCTTGGCGCGATCTTCATCGGTGTGCCGATCTCGTTCACGTTGCTGTTTCTCGCCTTCTCGTTCGGCTACTGGGGCATGGGCGGGACGGTCTTCGAGCTTGGTTACTTCCAGACCATCGGCATGATGAAGGAAGAACTCCTCGCCGCCGTGCCGCTGTTCATCTTCATGGGGTTCATCACCGAGCAGGCGGGACTCATGGAGCGCCTTTTCACGGCGTTCCGCATGCTGCTTGCGCCGGTGCGCGGAGCACTCTTCCTCGTCGTCATCCTGACCTCGACCGTGTTCGCGATGGCGACAGGCATCGTCGGCGCCGCCGTCACCGTTCTTGGCATCATGGCCTCGCCGATCATGACGAAGGCGGGCTATGATGCCAAGCTTTCAGCGGGCACCATCACGGCGGGCGGCACGCTCGGCATTCTCATTCCCCCGTCGGTCATGCTGATCGTGATGGGGCCGGTGCTCGGGGTTTCGGTCGCCGATCTCTATGCTGCAGCCTTTGGACCGGGCTTTCTGCTGGCCGGCATCTACATCGCCTATCTGATGGGCCGCTCCTTCATCAATCCCAAGCTCGGGCCGCCAGTGCCAAAGGATGAGCGGATCTACTCCGCGGGATACATTGCGCGCGAGGTGGTCGTCGGAACGCTGCCTCTGCTCGGGCTCATCACGGCGACGCTCGGCTCGATCATCGGGGGCCTTGCGACGCCGACGGAGGCCGCCGGCATCGGCAGCGTCGGCGCGCTGATCCTCGCCATCGCATATGGCAGGTTCTCGTTCAGCGGATTGCAGCGCGCCATGACCTCGACGATGGCGACGTCGAGCATGGTCCTGCTGCTGGCGGTCACGTCGAACATTTTCGGTGCGGTGTTCGCCCGCCTCGGCTCGGCGAACTGGATCACCGAGACGATGCTCGGCCTGCAGCTGCCGCCGAGCCTCATGCTGATTGTCGTGCTCCTCCTCATTTTCCTGCTGGGGTGGCCGTTTGAGTGGCCGGCCATCATCCTGGTGTTTCTGCCGATCTTCTATCCCGTCGTGAAAGGCATGGGCATCGACCTCATATGGTTCGGAGCGTTGGTTGCGGTGGTGCTGCAGACCGCCTTCCTGTCGCCGCCGGTCGCCATGTCAGCGTACTATCTCAAACAGGTGGTCAAGGGCTGGAGTCTTGCGACGATCTACGCTGGCATGTTCCAGTTCATGATATTGCAGGTGATCTGCGTTGGCCTGATGATTGCTTTCCCGGGCATTGCGACCTGGTTCCCACACACGCTGCACGAAGCATCTCGCAGCCAGGTGATCCCTGAGGAGTACAAGAAAATCCTGGAGCAGCAGAAACAAGCACCGTCCCTGGAAGACGAGGACTGGTTGACACCAAAAAAGAAGTAGCCCGCGCGATTGCGTGCGCTGCGCTGCTCGGTTTCCGCTTCGGACCGGTCAAAAGGGGGACCTTACCCAAACGGCCGCTTGTGGTGGCAAACGGACACTAGCCAGGGTCCGCGGTCGGCACGATCGCCTTTCCGATCGGCCAGAACGTAGACCCTGCGAAACCCATCATGCCTCGCCACCGGCGGAGGGATTGATGGGTTTCGCTGGGCTCTACCCTACGAGCCCTGCTCCCTGCGGGCGACCTCCGGCCTTGGCTCAGCGCCCTCAATTGCGCTGTGCGGTCCAGTAGCCTGAACAGCGCGCGTTCCTGAGTGGCCGCTCCACGTCCCGCGGCCAAAATGGCTCGAGAGCCGACCTGAGCCGGAGGCGAATTTGTCCTGAACTATCACCGACGCCCGAACTGCGCCGGAACGCGCCACATAGCCTCTGAACCGGACCAAATTCGGATGTGTAACTATTCCGTCGGTGATGTTGACGGTGAAATTGTAGGTCGCATCGCAAGGTCCTCTTTGCGTCGCGAAAATGAGGTCCCAGGAGCCGTCGAATGCAGAGCGGGCTTGCGCGACGGAGTGGAAGGCGATCAAGCAGCCCATGATCGCCACACAGGTGAAAAGCTTCTTCATTGTCTGCTCCAAGCTGTCTCCCACACATGGCGAGCGGAGCTGGCGAGTTCAATGCGGCTCGCCCGGGGGGCCGGATCCGGACTCGACCGGGCCACCCGCTTTCCTATAGGTTTACCCATGCGCAGCTGCTTTCCAAGCACAGCCAGCGGTGAGCGAAATGGCTGAAAAAATCGATGTCGAGGTTGCCGGCAAATCGCAGTTTGAAGTCGCCTACGAAATGGCGAGATTCATTCTCGTCAATATGGAAGGCCGCCAAGTGAAGAACATAAAGCGGCAAGAACTCTTGCATTTGGTGGCCGACTGCATCGAAGCCTTGCGCGGCATCAAGGTCAAGGAGATCATCAGCTAAAGAGGTAACTGGCAGGACCCAACCGCATCTTGTCCGTGCGACGAGGAAGCGGCGAAATGTATTTGCCGTGCCCGCAACAAGGCACTCATACGCTGTTAAGTGAAACCCGCCGCGCGTAAGCCTAAGCCGATCAAGCGATCAGTAGCCCGCTAGTCCCAGCGCGACGCACGAGGATGGGCAGATAGCCGAAGCTCATGGCTCCCTCGGCAGAAAGCTTGTGGCATTCGAAAGCCCACGTTCCGGCGCCGAGGCAATCAAGCCCGGATCGGTCCGCTGCTTTTCAGCGAACGCCCGCGTTGGGTCATCAGCCGGCGATGCCCCGCAAGCAGGGCGAATTCCACTCCGCCGCCGGAGGCCGACATTGATGGGTCCACGCCCTAAGCCGGCACGATCACCTTGCCGATCGGCCAGAGCGCGATGCCCGCGAGCTTCAGATGGGCCCAGGCGAAGGGGATGCCGATGATGGTGATAGCGAGCACCAGCGCGGTCACGAGGTGGCCGAGCGCCAGCCACCAGCCGGCGAGCACGAACCAGATGATGTTGCCGATCACCCCGAGCGGGCCGGTGCCGATATCCTCGACGCCGGTCACGTCATAGCGGCTGACCGCCTTCGAGCCGAACGGCAGCAGCGTGTAGACGGCGATGTTGAACGCCGCCCGCGCCCAGGGCAGGCCAATGATGGTGACGGCCATGATGACCGCGGCAATCAGCCAGCCGAACGCCATCCAGGCACCGCCGATGAGGATCCAGAGGATGTTGAGCAGGATGGAAACGGGGGTCATGGGGCGATCCGCGCAGTCGATGATTTTGACTATATAGGCGCGAAAATTGTCCCTGCGAAGACAAAGCCGACGTCCAATCCCGGTTATCTCTCGTGGCCCGAACCGACGTCAACCACACACACCGGCGTCATCCTGAGGTGCGAACCTTGCGATGCTCTTGCATCGCAAGGTGAAGCCTCGAAGGATGGAGCTACCGGCGCTCGCGGCCCATCCTTCGAGGCGCGCAAGGGCGCGCACCTCAGGATGACGGTCGAGTTCGTGGAGACAGCAAGGCAGCCCGGATGAGCGAAGCGACATCCGGGACCTTACTCTCAGTATCCCGGGTATCGCTTCGCTCACCCGGGCTACGGAGTATCAAATCTTCCGCCCCGCCTGCTCCCAATAGGGATCGCGCAGGCGGCGCTTGAAAATCTTGCCGGAATCTTCGCGCGGCAAGCCGCTGCGGATCTGGATGTGCTTCGGCACCTTGTAATCGGCGAGCGAGGTCTTCAGTCGCGCGCGGACATCGGCGGCATCGAGCGTGACGCCGGCTTGCGGCTCGACCACGGCCATCAGCGCCTCGCCGAACTCGGCATCGGGGATGCCGAACACCGCGCAATCGTGCACGCCGGGAAAGGCGTGCAGCACCGACTCGATCTCGGCCGGATAGATGTTGACGCCGCCCGAGATCACCATGTCGCGCTTGCGGTCGCAGATGAAGACGTAGCCGTCCTCGTCGATATAGCCGACGTCGCCGGAGGTGATGAAGCCGTCGCGGTCGATCTCGGCGCGCTTCTCGGGCTTGTTGTGATAGGTGAAATCGGCCAGCTCAGCCATGCGGGAATAGATCTCGCCGATCTCGCCGACGCCGAGCACGCGGCCGTCCTCGCCCAGGAAGCGCAGCTCGGCGCCGGGCGAAATCTTGCCGACGGTCCCGGGCTTCTTCAGCGCATCCTCGGAGGTTGCGAAGGTCACAGCGCTGGATTCGGTCGAGCCGTAGAACTCGTAGATCACCGGCCCCCACCATTCGATCATGGCGCGCTTGATGTCGGCCGGACATGGCGCGGCGGCGTGGATGACGTGGCGCAGCGAGGAGACGTCGTATTTCTTGCGGACCGCCTCCGGCAGCTTCATCAGGCGGATGAACATGGTCGGCACCATGAAGATGGTGTCGATCCCAAAGCGCTCGATCAGCTCGAGGAATTCTTCCGCCTCGAAGCGCGGCATCAGGACCAGCGCGCCGCCGAGCTTGCCGGCCCGGATTCCGAACGAGTTCGGCGCGGAATGATAGAGCGGGCCCGGCAGGAGCGCGCGGGCACCTGGCTTGAGCCCATAGATCATCGCGCGCATGCGCTCGCCGGCCGCCTGCTGCTCCGGCGTCGGGGCGTTGCGGCGGACGCCCTTGGGATGGCCTGTCGTGCCCGAGGTGTAGATCATGTTCATGGGCTGCGGCACGACCGGGCCGTCATAGGGCTGGTGTTGCGCGAGCCAGGATTCGAGATCGATCGCGAAATCGGGGGTCTTCAGATGATCGGAATCGATCTTGTAGTTCGAGCGGATTTCCGGCGGCGTCGGCACGCTGAGCACGGTGACGCCACTTGGGATCGCATCACGCAAGCCGTGCAGCATGTCGGCATGTGCGATCAGGACTGACGTGCCGGAGTCGTTCAGGATGTAGTTGATCTCCTCCGGCTTGAAGTGCCAGTTGATCGGCACGCCGTAGGCACCGAGCCGCATCGCGGCGTAGGCAGCTTCCAGGAAGGCGATGTCGTTGCGCATCAGCATGCAAACGCAGTCGCCCTGCCGGACGCCGAGCTTGGCGAGCCCGGAGGCGATGCGATCGGCGCGATCGGCGACCTCGGCATGAGAGCGGCGGCGGTCACCGGAGACGATGCCGAGGAACTGGGACGTTTCGCTCATTGTTGTTTTCCGATCTTTCGTCGGGTTGAAGCGTGGATACCATTCAGCTCGTCATTCCGGGGCGATGCGAAGCATCGAACCCGGAATCCATTTTACGGCAGAGTATGCGGCTCGATGGATTCCGGACCTGCGCCTACGGCGCATCCCGGAATGACGGAAAATTAATCCGCAAACTTCGGCGCGCGCTTCTCCAGATTGGCGCGCACCGCCTCGGTCTGGTTCGCACTGCCGATCAGCTTCTGCTGCTCGGCGGATTCGGCGAGCAGCGCAGGTCCCGGATCGACCGAAAGATTGTTCAGCATCCGTTTTGCGGCGCGGATCGCGTCCGGGCTCTTGCCGGCGATCTCGCGCGCCACTTCGAGCGCGGCCGCGCGCGGGTCGTCGGCAGATGCGCGTGGCGAGGCCATAAGCCATCGCCTCCTGCGCGGAGAAGATGCGGCCGGTATAGGTGAGATCGCGCAAACTGTCGTCGCGCACCAGCGAGGCCAGGATCGGCGTGCCGGCCATGTCAGGGACGAGCCCCCACTTGATCTCCATGATCGACATCCGCGCGTCCGGGGAGAGAAAGCGCATGTCGGCGCCGAGCGAGAGCTGGAAGCCGCCGCCGAAGGCGACGCCGTGCACGGCCGCAATCACTGGCACCGGAAGCTGGCGCCATCCCCATACCGCCTGCTGCGGGAAGTTCGCCTGGCCGTGCGTGCGCACCGTGAGATCGCGATTTTCGCCACCCGGAATTCCATTACCGCCCTTCTCCTTCATGGCGGCAAAACGCCCCATGTCGAGGCCGGCGCAGAAGGCGCGGCCCTCGCCGGACAACACGACGACGCGCACGCCTTTTTCCTTCGAAAGCCGGTCGGTTGCGGCAACAAGGGCCTCGAACATGGCCTGATCGAGCGCGTTCATCTTGTCCGCGCGCACCAGACGCACGTCGGCAACGCCTTCCGAGATCGAGATGGAGACGCGATCTTCCATGGATGAATTCTCCCCTGTTCTTGTTCAGTGCCGCTTTACAGGACGCCGGCGGCCGGATTTAGTCAATCAACCAATTAACTGACAATCCGTACGGGAGAAACAGCGATGTTCAAGGAAAATCTTCTGGCCGGACGGCGCATTCTCGTGACCGGCGGCGGCACTGGGCTCGGCAAATCGATGGCGGCGCGCTTCCTCCAGCTCGGCGCCGAGGTGCACATCTGCGGCCGGCGCAAGATCGTCTGTGACGAGACCGCAACCGAGCTGATGGCCGAGTATGGCGGCCGCGTCACCAGCCACGGCGTCGACATCCGCAATGCGCTCGCGGTCGAGGAGATGATCGAGACCATCTTCCGCGATGGGCCCCTCACCGACCTCATCAACAACGCCGCCGGCAATTTCATCTCGCGCACCGAGGAGCTCTCGCCGCGCGGCTTCGACGCGGTCGCCAACATCGTCATGCACGGCACGTTCTATGTGACGCATGCGGTCGGCAAGCGCTGGATCGCCTTGAAGCAACCCGGCAACGTCGTCTCGATCACCACGACCTGGGTGCGCAACGGCTCGCCTTACGTGGTGCCTTCGGCAATGAGCAAGTCGGCGATCCACGCCATGACGATGTCGCTGGCGGCCGAATGGGGCCGCTACGGCATCCGCCTCAACACGATCGCACCGGGTGAAATCCCGACCGAGGGCATGAGCAAGCGCATCAAGCCGGGTGATGAAGCCGGCGCGCGCACCAAGGCGATGAACCCGATGGGCCGCGTCGGCACCATGGAGGAATTGCAGAACGTTGCCGTGTTCCTGATCTCCGGCGGCTGCGACTGGATCAACGGCGAGACCATTGCCATGGACGGCGCGCAGGCGCTCGCCATGGGCGGCAACTTCTACCAGCTTCGCGACTGGAGCGACGACGACTGGAAAGCCGCGCGCGAGAGCATCATGGCGCAGAACGAGAAGGACCGGGCGAAGCGGGGGTAAGCTCTCTCGTGCCCCGGACGCAGTGCAGCGCGCCGCCTTCGGCGTGGTGCACTGCTGAGCCGGGGCCCATCTCTCCCTACACAAAAAGCAGCATGGGTCCCGGCTCTGCGCAGCAGCGCAAGAGCGCTGCAGCGCGTCCGGGACACGAAGCCGTGGCTGATTTGTCCCATCTTGTCTTCACCCACAGATGACGCCACACTCCGCGGCATAAGAACAAGACGCGACGGGAGAGACATGTCCACACAGCCACTGGCTAACCTCGCCGACATGGTGCGCGGGCGCGCCAAGAGCCGCGGCAACGCCATCGCCTTTGAATTCGAGGGCCGCACCACCAGCTTTGCCGAGTTCGATATCAAGACGAACAAGGTCGCGAACGCACTCATAGCGCTGGGCGTCAAGAAGGGCGACCGCATCGCCTATCTCGGCAAGAACAGCGACGTCTATTTCGAGCTCTTGATGGGTGCGATGAAGGCTGGCGTCGTGATGGCGCCGGTGAACTGGCGGCTCGCGGGGCCCGAGGTCGCCTTCATCGTCTCGGATTGCAAGGCGCCGGTGCTGTTCGTCGGGCCGGAATTCATTACGCAGGTTCGCCAGATCAGGGATCAGATACCGGGCGTGCGCACGATCATCACCACCGAAGGCGGCGCACCGGAGTGGCATGATTTTACGGCGTGGCGCGATGCGCAGAGCGGCGACGATCCAAACGTGCCGATCGACACGAAGGACATCGCGATCCAGCTCTACACCTCAGGCACGACAGGCAAGCCGAAGGGCGCGATGCTGAGCCACGCGAACTTCCTGAACCTGGTGCAGACCGGCAATGCCGAGGACAAGCCGGAATGGAACCGGTGGTCGACCGACGACGTCTCACTGGTGGCGATGCCGATCTTCCATATCGGCGGCTCGGGCTGGGGCGTGATGGGGCTCTATCACGGCGCCCGCGGTGTGATCGCGCGCGAGTTCGATCCGACCAAGGTTTTGGATTTCTTCGAGCAGTCGGGCATCACAAAGCTGTTCATGGTGCCGGCGGCGATGCAATTCGTGGTGCGGCAGCCGCGCGCGAAAACGGTCGATTTCTCGCGACTGAAATACATGCTCTACGGCGCCTCTCCCATTCCGGCGGCGCTGCTGAAGGAGTGCATCGAAGTTTTCAAATGCGGCTTCGTGCAGATGTACGGGATGACCGAAACCACCGGCACCATCGTCGCGCTGCCGCCGGAGGATCATGTCGAGGGGCTGGAGCGGATGCGCTCGGCCGGCAAGGCGCTGCCGGGCGTCGAGATCGTGATACTGGACCCCGAGGGCAAGCCGCTGCCGCCGCGCCAGGTCGGCGAGATCGCGACGCGCTCGGGCTCCAACATGGCGGGCTACTGGAACTTGCCGGAGGCAACCGCTGCGACGCTGCGCGGTGACGGCTGGCTGCGCACGGGCGATGCCGGCTACATGGACGAGGACGGCTATCTCTACATCCACGACCGCATCAAGGACATGATCATCTCCGGCGGCGAGAACATCTACCCGGCCGAGGTCGAGAGCGCGCTGTGCGATCATCCTGATGTCGCGGAAGCCGCCGTGATCGGCGTGCCCGACGACAAATGGGGCGAGGCGGTGAAGGCCGTGGTGGTGATGAAGCCGGGCAAGCAGGCAAGCGCCACCGACATCATCAACTTCACCCGCGAGCGCATCGCCGGATACAAGACGCCGAAGAGCGTGGAGTTCTTGCCTGCGCTGCCGCGGAATCCGAGCGGCAAGATCTTGCGGCGGCAGCTGCGCGAACCGTATTGGGCGGGGAAGGATCGGCGGGTGAATTGATCGCGAAATGCCGAAGCAATCCATAGCACCACCGCGGTGACATTTCTGGATTGCTTCGCTTCGCTCGCAATGACGGTGCAGAGACAGTGCGCGCCTCTCTCCTGCGTCATTGCGAGGAGCCCTTGCGACGAAGCAATCCAGACTGCTTCCGCAAGAAGCGGTACCTAGGGCGGGCAAAGGCGCAACGCGCCGTGCCCACCGAGAGAGGTGGTGGGCACGCTTCGCTTTGCCCACCCTACAATAGCAGTGCAAGCCTCAATGCTTGCCCGGCCCCATATAGCCGAACAAGAACCCTGCCACCTTGCGCATCTGGATCTCCTCGCTGCCTTCCGTGATGCGATAGCGGCGGTGGTGGCGGTAGATGTGCTCGAACGGCTTGTGACGTGAGTAGCCCATGCCGCCGTGGACCTGCATGGCGCGGTCGGCGGATTCGCAGCAGAGGCGGTTTGCCCAGTAATTGCACATGGAGACGCGGTCGGACAGCGCGCGCTCGATCTGCTCCTCGGTGAGCTGGTCCATCTCCCAGGCGGTCTTGCGGATCAACAGGCGCAGCATCTCGGCTTGGGTGGCGAGCTCGACCAGCGGAAACTGGATCGCCTGGTTTTCTGCGAGCGCCCTGCCGAACGGCTTTCGCTCTCGGGCGTATTTGACACTCTCGTTGATGCAGTAGACGGCGGCGCCGAGCGAGCTCGCGGCCTGGCGGATGCGGTTCTGGTGCACGAAGCACTGCGCCAGCGACAGCCCGCGGCCGACCTCGCCGAACAGCGCATCTTCGGGCACGAACACGTCGGTGAAGCTGACGCGCGGATGATCGGTCGGCATGTTGAAGGTCCACATATACTCCTCGACCTTCACACCAGGACTCTTGGCCGGCACCAGGAAGCAGGTAATCCCTCGCGCATCGCCGTCATTGCCGCTGGTGCGCGCGAACAGCGCGCAGTGCGTGGCGACGTGCATGCCTGTTGTCCACATCTTCTCGCCGTTGATGATCCAGCCCTTGACGTTGTCGCGGGTCGCGGACACCGCGCGCGTCTCCATGTGGGTCGCGTCCGAGCCGTGATGCGGCTCGGTCAGGCCAAAAGTGATGCGGTACTTGCCCCTGATCGAGCCGTCGATCATCGCCTTCTGATCGTCGCGGCCGTAGCGGTCGAGCATGGTGACGACGGGGAAATTGCCGACGATGGAATGCTCGTTCTGGAGATCGTTGTGCAGGCCGAGGCCTTTCGCGGCAAAATGCTCGCGGATCACGGCCATCCAGAGGTTGGAGCCGTCCTTGCCGCCATATTGCTTCGGCACCGGGAAACGCAGATGGCCGGCGGCGTCGGCGAGATCCTTCGCTTTGCGCAGCAATGCCTCCCATTCATGCCGCGGCAACCCGCCATTCTCGAAATCGGTGCGCGCCCATTCGCGGCGGTGATCGAAGAAGCGGATGTTGTCGTCAGCCTCCTCCAGCGGCTTGATCTCGCGTTCGATGAAACGGTCGAGCTCTCCGAGATAGGCGACGAGATCGGCAGGCAATGAGAAATCCAAGGGTTCTCTCCCGGAATGTTTTATCGTTTTGCGTTAAGGCGCTAAGCGCAGTCTTGCTTCGCATAATTAAGCGGAGAAGAGCACGCGCAAGTCAAGCAAGCCGAGGCGTGACGGCTACGCAAAGCGCCTTGCGCAATTCGATGGTGCTCGAGGTCCCTCGCGCGCTAGTATGACGCCAATATTCCTTGATGAGAAAATGCGGGAGCGCGCGATGGAGCTGAAATTCTCAAAAGTGGAACGCAAGGGGCCGATCACGATCGTCACGTTGTCGCGGCCCGAGGTCTACAACGCGCTGCACACCGATGCGCATTTCGAGCTGCAAAAGGTGTTCGACGATTTCTCCGCCGATCCCGAGCAGTGGATTGCTGTCGTCACCGGCGCCGGCGACAAGGCATTCTGCGCCGGCAACGATCTGAAGTGGCAGGCCGCCGGGGGAAAGCGCGGTTGGGACAAGGGCGGCTTTGCCGGCCTGACCTCGCGCTTCGATTGCGACAAGCCGATCATCGCCGCCGTGAACGGCGTCGCGATGGGCGGCGGCTTCGAAATCGCGCTGGCCTGCGACCTGATCATCGCCGCGGAGAACGCGACCTTCGCCCTGCCCGAGCCGCGGGTCGGCCTTGCCGCGCTCGCCGGCGGCCTGCACCGGCTGCCGCGGCAGATCGGGCTGAAGCGCGCCATGGGCATGATCCTCACCGCACGCCATGTCAGCGCCAAGGAAGGCCTCGAGCTCGGCTTCGTCAACGAGGTGGTGCCGCAGAGCGAGGCACTGACGGCCGCGCTGCGCTGGGCGGAGATGATCGCCAAGAATTCGCCGATGTCGATCCGGGCCTCGAAGCAGGCGATCCAGAAGGGGCTTGGCGTCTCGCTGGAGCAGGCGATCGCGGAGCAGCGCGACTATCCGGCGGTGCAGGCGATGGTCGCCTCGCAGGATTACATCGAGGGCCCAAAGGCGTTTGCGGAAAAGCGGCCGCCGAAATGGGTGGGGAAGTAGGGTCGCGTCTCTCTCTGCTGTCATTCCGGGGCGCGCCCGCTTAGGCGCGAACCCGGAATCCATCTTACGGCAGCGCGTGCGGGCAAATGGTTTCCGGGCTCGTCGCTGCGCGACGCCCCGGAATGACGGTGGAGAGGGTCGCGCGCCTGTCTCAACATCGTCATTGCGAGCGCAGCGAAGCAATCCAGAATCTTTCCCTGGAGGAAGTCTGGATTGCTTCGTCGCAAGGGCTCCTCGCAATGACGGGGAGAGGCCTACCCGCCCCGCCCCAGCTCGCGCTTGTACGAGGCGTAATTCGGCTGATCGACCGCAAGCTTGTCCATCGTGGTCGCCCACAGATGCTCGGCAAGGCCCGGCGTTCCCAGATCAACTTCACCTTTGGCGATGTGCTCCGCGAGCGCGCGGTTCAGCTCCGTCACCGAGCCGTCGATGCCGAGCAGCGCACGCAATCGCTCCACCTCCCTCGCATCACTCCCCTGCTCCCGCGTCAACTGCCGTGTCACGAGATCGAGGATGTTGATGGCGACGCGGAGCTTGAAGGCCTGGTGGCCGGAGATCAGCGGCGTGATGTCGTTGCGGAGGAAATCGGCGACCGCTTTCGTCAACTCGATGGGTGTCGGTTCGTCCTGCATGTGTCAGCTCCCGCGCGGCGCCAAGAGCCGCAACAGATCGATCTCGGTCTCGGAGGCACGGCGGCCGATCATGGCGCGTTCCATCGAATGGTCGGGCCCTTCGCGGAACCGCTGCATCATGCCGCCGCACATGATGCCCCAGCGCAGCGTGCCCATCACTTCCCAGAACTTGACGCGCGCCGGATCAACCTTGCGGCCTGCGGCCTCGTAGCCCGCGAACAATTCCTCGCGCGTGCCAAAACCGCCGACCGGCTTGTCGATCTCGCCAAAGCGCCAGGAGTTGACGCAGACCCAGCCGAGGTCCTCCATGGGGTCGCCGAGATGGGCGAGCTCCCAGTCCAGCACGGCGCGAACGCCATCCGCGCCGATGATGAGATTGCCGTTGCGGAAGTCGCCGTGCACTAACGTCGTCTCAGCCGCGGGCCCGGGATCGTGGTCGCGCAGCCAGCGCAGCGCCAGCTCGAACACGGGCTTGGGCCAGTTCAGGCTGCGGTAGTCGCGTTCGAACTCGCCAATCTCCTGGGTCGCCGACCTGCTGCGCAGCTCCGGCAGCTTGTCCTTTGGCAATCTATGCAAGCCGGCGAGAATGCTGCCGATCTGTCGCGCAAGCAATGGCCGCGCCGCCGCGTACTCCTCGTCGCGAAGAATCTTGCGCGCGATGGTCTCGCCCTCGACCCGCTGCATGATGAAGCCGGTGCCGAGATCGTCCTCCGGCGTGAGCACATGCAGCACGCGCGGCGACGGCACGCCGGCCTCGTACGCAAGCTGCATCAACTGCGCTTCAGCACCAAGGCCCGCTGCGCGCGTCGGCGCCGCGCCATAGCCTTTCGGCGAGCGGCGCAGGATCGCGCCGATCGGCCCATCAGGATGCATGATGTCGAAGCGCCAGGTTTCCTGGCTGGCACCGCCCGACAGCTTTGCGGCCCCGGTGACGCCGGTCGCCCCTTCGCACCAGCGCACCACGCTGCGGGAAAGTTGCGGCTCGATCATTTGCCCTTGAACTGCGCGGGACGCTTCTCAAGAAACGCGCCGACGCCCTCGCGGAAATCCTCGCTGTCGCCGGCGCGGAGCTGGCATTGGAATTCGAGATTGAGCTGATCCTCGAAGGAGTTTTCCGGGCTGTCCCAATAGAGCTTGCGGATCAGGAACAATGCGACGGTCGGGCCGCTGGCGAGATCGCGCGCCAGCTTCATCGCCTCCTCCATCAGCACGCCGTCATCGTAAACGCGGTTGACGAGACCCCATTCCAGCGCCTTCTCGGCCGGCAGCCGCTCGCCCATCAGCGACAATTCGATCGAGCGCGCACGGCCGACGAGACGCGGCAGGAGCCAGGTCGAGCCGCAATCCGGCACGAGGCCGATGCGGCGGAAGGCTTGCAGGAAATAGGATGAGCGTGCGCACAGGATCATGTCGCCGAGCAGCGCGAAGCTCATGCCGGCGCCCGCGGCCGGCCCGTTGACCGCCGTCACGATCGGGCAGTGCAGATTGCGGATACGGCGCAGGAAGGGATGAAAGCCCGTCTCCAGCGTCAGGCCGGCCTTGGTCCTCTTCGACTGGTTGTTGCGGCCCTGGAGATTCGCGCCCGTGCAGAACGCGCGGCCCGCGCCGGTCAGCACCACGCAGCGCACCTCGTCCTTCTTCTCCTCGATCGCATCGAGCGCCTCGGCGAGACCGCCCAGCATATCCACGGAGACCGCGTTCATCACCTCCTGATGGTCGAGCTTGAGGATCGCGACCGATCCATCGAAATCGAGCGTGACGTGTTTGAACTGCATGGTTTCCTCGTCAGTTGCGGCCTGCGTCAGTTTCGCAGACCGGAATTCGTTTTGCTTGGGGCGCATATTTGATTTTTGTCGCGAGCTTGTCCATGGTGATCGGAGCATAGCAAGCAATCTTGTGCGCAGCGGCTGATGCGCCTCATGCCAAATATGGGAAACGCTCTATGACCATTTTCGACCTCACCGGCCGCGTGGCCGTGATCACCGGTGGCAATGGCGGCATCGGCCTCGGCATCGCGCAGGCGCTCGCGGCCCAGGGCTGCAACGTCTCGATCTGGGGCCGCAATCCCGACAAGAACAAGGCTGCTGCCGCAAGCCTGGCCGGCCTTGCCGGCAAGATCGACACCCGCGTCTGCGACGTCACCGACCCGGCCTCGGTCAATGCCGCAATGAAGGCGACGCTCGACATCTTCGGTCGCGTCGACGGCTGCTTCGCCAATGCCGGCATCGGCGGCGGCGGACGGCGCTCCTTCATCGAGCGCACCGAGGAGGAATGGCGCACGATGTTT
Organism: Bradyrhizobium sp. USDA 4354; assembly: GCF_054060315.1. NCBI lineage: Bacteria > Pseudomonadati > Pseudomonadota > Alphaproteobacteria > Hyphomicrobiales > Nitrobacteraceae > Bradyrhizobium > Bradyrhizobium sp. USDA 4354. The sequence continues at coordinate 6,994,786 of NZ_JBSSDC010000001.1, forward strand.
GCGACCAATCTCGACGGCGTGTTCCACGCATTCCAGGCTGCGGCCAAGCACATGACGGATCGCGCCAATGCCGGCGATCCCTTTGGCCGCCTCGTCGCGACCTCGAGCCTCGCCTCGATCTTCGGCACCGCCCGCAACGAGCATTATGCTGCGACCAAGGCCGCCATCAACGCGCTGGTGCGCGCGCTCGGCGTCGAGCTGGCGCGTTACGGCGTCACCGCCAATGCGATCCTGCCCGGCTGGATCAAGAGCGACATGACCGCGGGGCTGATGGCCAACGACAAGTTCGTCGCCAACGTGATGCCGCGCATTCCAATGCGGCGCTTCGGCGAAGCATCCGATTTCGGCGGCATCGCGGTGTATCTGATGAGCAAGGCGTCGTCGTATCACACGGCGGATACGTTCGTGATCGACGGCGGCTATACGGCGTTTTGAGATTTCAAGTAGCCCGGATGGAGCGCAGCGCAATCCGGGACGGCCAAAAGCAAGCAAGACCCGGATTTCGCTGCGCTCCATCCGGGCTACAAACTCTGAGGGAATGGGCAAATGTTCTCACACGTCATGATCGGCACCAACGACCTGGACAAGGCCAAGGCGTTCTACGACAAGCTGCTCGGCACGCTCGAGGTGCGGCCGGCCAGGGTCGACGGCCATCGGATCTTCTATATCACCAAGACCGGCGTATTCTCGGTGTCGAAGCCGATCAACGGCGAACCGGCGACCTGCGCGAACGGCGGCACGATCGGCTTTGCTTGCAATTCGCCGGAGCAGGTCGATGCGTGGCACGCGGCTGGCGTCGCAGCCGGCGCAAAATCGATCGAAGATCCGCCGGGCGTCCGCCAGGGCCCGGGCGGTAAGCTCTATCTCGCCTATTTGCGCGACCTCGACGGCAACAAGATCTGCGCGATGCATCGGATGCCGAGCTAACCACACCGCCGCTGTCATTCCCCGCGAAAGCGGGGAATCCAGTACGCCGCGGCCTCTCGGCCCAATCACTGCGGTCTCTGGAATACTGGATCGCCCGATCAAGTCGGGCGATGACAACGGAGAGTGAGGCGCGCACCTGCCGCCTCCCCGCACCCCATTCAAACAACTTTTCAAACGCCCTCGCGAAATTCCATCGCATGGCATGGCGCTACGTGAAAAATGCGCGCTCGCACTTTGGCGGCGCTGCGACTATTCTCCGGGCCAATGCGATCGCAGTGACCCCGGGAGGACCAATGACAAAACACACCTACATTCCCCGCACCACCAACTACACCCTCAATCCCGGCGACGAGCTCAACGATCTCAGGATGTCGGATCAGGTCCGGCCGCTCTATGACCACGTCAAGAAGTTCATCCGCGACACCGTCGAGCCGATGTCGATTGAGTTCGCCAAGGCCGGCGAAGGCAAGGAGGATCGCTGGAGCTTCACGCCGAAGCAGCTCGAGGTGCTGGAGAAGGCCAAGAACAAGGCCAAGCAGGAAGGCCTCTGGAACTTCTTCCTGCCCGACGACGAGACCGGCCAGGGCCTGAAGAATCTCGACTACGCCTATATCGCAGCCGAGCTCGGCAAGAGCCCGCTGGCCTCCGAGACCATGAACTGCTCGGCGCCCGACACCGGCAACATGGAGGTGCTGGAGCGCGTCGGCACCAAGGAGCAGAAGGAGAAGTGGCTGAAGCCGCTGCTCAACGGCGAGATCCGCTCGGCCTATGTCATGACCGAGCCGAACGTCGCCTCTTCCGACGCCAAGAACATCTCGACGACGGCCAAGCTCGTCGGCGACGAATGGGTCATCAACGGCGAGAAGTATTACATCTCGGGTCTCGGCGATCCCCGCTGCAAGATCCTCATCGTCATGGTGAAGACCAATCCGGATGCGGCGCCGAGCAAGCAGCAGTCGCAGATCCTGGTGCCGCGCGACACGCCCGGTGTCGAGGTGCTCGGGCCGATGTACGTGTTCGGCCAGGACCACGCCCCGCGCGGTCACATGCATATGCGCTTCAACAATGTCCGCGTGCCCAAGGAGAACATGCTGCTCGGCGAAGGCCGCGGCTTCGAGATCTCGCAGCTCCGCCTCGGGCCGGGCCGCATCCATCACTGCATGCGCACGATCGGCAAGGCCGAGAAGGCGCTCGATCTGATGGTGCAGCGGGGCCTGACCCGCGAAGCCTTCGGCAAGAAGATCGCCCATCTCGGCGGCAACATGCAGATCATCGCGCAGGCGCGCTGCGAGATCGAAGCGATGCGGCTGATGGTGCTGAAGGCCGCCAAGGCGATGGACGTGCTCGGCAACAAGGAGGCCCGCGTCTGGGTCTCCATGGTCAAGGCCATGGTGCCCGAGCGCGCCTGCAAGATCATCGACCAGGCCATCCAGATGCACGGCGCCACCGGCATCTCGCACTGGACCCCGCTCGCGGAGATGTATCAGGACGTCCGCCACCTGCGCTTTGCGGACGGTCCGGACGAGGTCCACTGGATGGTGGTGGGACGCCACGAGCTGAGCATGGCGTAAGTTGCGAGATGCCGTAGGGTGGGCAAAAGCGCGCTCTTCGTGCGCTGTGCCCACCATCGCGGCCTACGCGAGAGGTGGTGGGCACGCTTTCGCTTTGCCCACCCTACGAGACCTCGATCGAATTCGGCCTCTTCCGTACGCGGGGAGAGACGAAGGCCCTACGTCGCGGGCGCGAGCTTGTCCTGCGTCTTGGTCTCGAAATCGGATGCGTCGTGACGCTCGTGGAGCTGGCTGGCGGGGTCGCCGGAGACGCGGTTGACCATGCGGCCGCGCTTCACCGCCGGACGCTTGGCGATCTGGTCGGTCCAGCGCTGCACGTTCTTGTAGTCCTGCACCGAGAGGAATTCGCCGGCGCCATAGACCAGCCCCTTGGCGAGCGCGCCATACCAGGGCCATACCGCCATGTCGGCGATGGTGTACTCCTTGCCCGCGAGATATTCGTTGTCGGCGAGGCGCCGGTCGAGCACGTCGAGCTGGCGCTTGGTCTCCATCGCGAAACGGTCGATGGCGTATTCGATCTTGAATGGCGCATAGGCGTAGAAATGGCCGAAGCCGCCGCCGAGATAAGGCGCGCTGCCCATTTGCCAGAACAGCCAGGACATCGCCTCGGTGCGGGTCTTGATGTCCTTCGGCAGGAAGGCGCCGAACTTCTCGGCGAGGTAGAACAGGATCGAGCCGGACTCGAACACCCGGATCGGCTCCGGACCCGAGCGATCCATCAGCGCGGGAATTTTCGAGTTCGGATTGATGCCGACGAAGCCGCTGCCGAACTGGTCGCCGTTGCCGATCCTGATCAGCCAGGCGTCGTATTCGGCCCCCTTGTGGCCGAGCGCCAGGAGCTCCTCCAGCATCACCGTCACCTTCACCCCGTTCGGCGTCGCCAGCGAATAGAGCTGGAGGGGGTGCTTGCCGACCGGCAGCTCCTTGTCGTGGGTAGGGCCGGCAACGGGCCGATTGATGTTGGCGAACTGCCCGCCATTCTCCTTGTTCCAGGTCCAGACTTTGGGCGGCACGTAGGCGGGGGTATCGGTCATGCGGGGGCTCCGGCGGAAAGATGCGTCTGCATTAATTAGCCCGCGGATGGCCGATGACAAGGGCGCCGAAATGCATTGCCGGACGGGGCAACTCAGCGTTTTGTCATGGCACCCCCTCCCCGCCGTCATTCCGGGGCGCCCGCAGGGCGCGACCGGAATCCATCGCATTGCCAGGAATGCTGTGAGAAATGGATTCCGGGTTCTCGCTTGCACGAGCCCCGGAATGACGGCGTCACTTAGGACGCCGTGGCCTGCGGCCTGCGGGTGGAGCGCGACGTCTACACACAAGATGCCTCGCCGAATCCGGCATGTCATCGATCGGCTTGCGTCACTTTGCTTTGCCAGCGAAAGCAACGAGAGCGCGAAGACCGCCGGGAGAGAGCCATGAAATCGCCGATCTGCGACATGCTGGGGATCGAATTCCCACTGCTCGCCTTCAGTCATTGCCGCGATGTCGTCGCCGCCGTCAGCCGCGCCGGCGGCTTCGGCGTGCTGGGCGCGACCGTGCACACGCCTGACACGCTCGAACGCGAGCTGACATGGATCGACGATCACGTCGATGGCAAGCCTTACGGCATCGACGTGCTGATCCCCGAGAACATCTCGACCGCGGGCGAGAAGGATGTCACCTGGAAGAGCCTGGAAGCGCGCGTACCGCAGGAGCATCGCAACTATACGCGCGATCTCCTGAAGAAATACGACATCGAGCTCACCACCACCGAGGTCGCGGACAACCAGCCGCAGCCGTTCGATGCGAAGACCGCGCTTCAGCTGCTGGAGGTCTCCTTCAATCATCCGATCCGGCTGATCGCCAATGCGCTGGGCGTGCCGCCGAAGGCGATGATCGAGATGGGCAAGACGCACGGCGTCCCCGTTGCGGCGTTGGTCGGCGCCAAGGAGCACGCGCTGCGCCAGGTCGCCGCCGGCGTCGACATCCTCGTGGTGCAGGGCACCGAGGCCGGCGGCCATTGCGGCGAGGTCTCGACCATGGTGCTGGTGCCGGAGGTGATCAAGGCGATCAAACCCATCCGCGACGTGCCGGTGCTGGCGGCCGGCGGCATCATGACGGGACGGCAGATGGCGGCCTGCATGGCGATGGGCGCGGCGGGCGCCTGGACCGGATCGGTGTGGCTCGCCACGGTCGAGGCGGAGACCACGGAGATCTTTCGCGAGAAGATGATCGCAGCGTCCTCGCGCGACGCAGTGCGCTCGAAGGGCCGCACCGGCAAGCCAGCCCGGCAGCTCCGCTCGGTCTGGACCGATGCCTGGGACCGCGCGCCGGAAAGCCCCGGCGCACTGCCGATGCCGCTGCAAAGCATCATCAGCCGCGACGCCTTCAACGCGATCGACCGCGCGGCCGCAGGCGGCAACGCCAAGGCGCGCGATCTCGTCAGCTACTTTGTTGGCCAGGGGGTTGGGCTGATCGACAGCGTGAAATCGGCGGGTGCCGTGGTGCAGGAGTTCAAGGAAGAGTTCGCCGAAGCCGTCGAGCACATGAATGCGCTGGTGGCGGAGTGACAATCCCACTCGTCATTGCGAGCGCAGCGAAGCAATCCAGACTGCCTCCGCGGAAAGATCCTGGATGCTTCGCTGCGCTCGCAACGACGAACAACTGACATCGTGAATGAAAGCATGACAGATAAGAGCAAGAATCCCGAAGACCGCATCCCCGTCATCGTCGGCATCGGCGAGATCGTCGATCGCCCCAAGGAGATCACCGAAGGCCTCGAGCCGCTCGATCTGCTCGAACAGGCACTGCGGCGCGCCGAGGCCGATGCCGGCGCAAAGCTGCTCGGCGAGGTGCAGTCGCTCGACGTCGTCAACTTCCTGAGCTGGCGCTACCGCGATCCGGAGAAGCTTTTGGCTGAGCGCCTCGGCATCTCGCCCGCGCATTGCTATTGCGGCCCGGTCGGCGGCGAGAGCCCGATCCGCTACATCCACGAGGCCGCCAAGCGCATCGCACGCGGCGAATGCACCGTGGCAGCGGTGTGCGGCGCGGAGGCGCAATCGACTGCGACCAAGGCCGAGCGCGCCGGGGCAAAACTGCCATGGACGCCGTTCGCCCATGATGTCGAGGAGCCCAAGCGCGGTGCGGCATTCCAGAAGCCCTTAGCGGTGAAGCTCGGCGTGTTCCGCCCGGTCACGGTCTATCCCTTCTATGAGGCCGCCTCCTCTGCGCATTGGGGGCAGACGCCGCGCGAGGCGATGGCGGAGTCCGGCACGCTGTGGTCGCGTTATTCGGAAGCCGCCGCGCAGAATCCCAATGCCTGGCTGAAGCGGCGCTATACGCCCGAGGAGATCACGACGCCGACGGCGGACAACCGCCTGATCGCCTGGCCCTACAACAAGCTCATGGTCGCCAACCCCAGCGTCAACATGGGCGGCGCGCTGCTGCTCACGAGCCTTGCCAAGGCGCGGGCGGCCGGGATTCCCGGGGACAGACTGGTCTATCCGCTCGGCGGCGCCTCGGCCGAAGAGCCGCGCGATTATCTCCTGCGCGACCAGTTTTACGAGAGCCATCCGCAGAACGCGGTTCTGAAAGCGGTGATGGACCTCGCAGGCGGCGATGGCAAGAAGTTCGACGCGATCGAGCTCTACAGCTGCTTTCCGTGTGTGCCCAAGATGGCGCGGCGGACGCTGGGCCTTGGCGCCGACGTGCAGCCGACCGTGACCGGCGGTCTCACCTTCTTCGGCGCGCCGCTCAATACCTACATGACGCACGCCGCCTGCGCGATGGTGCGGCGTGTGCGCGATGGCGCAAAGCTCGGCCTGCTCTACGGCCAGGGCGGCTTCGTCACCAAGCATCATGCGCTGGTGGTCTCGAAGACGCCGCCGCGCGAAGCACTGGCGCAGGAGACGAGCGTGCAAGGCGAGGCCGACCGCAACAAGCGCGCCGTGCCGGAGTTCGTGGCGGAGGCTTCGGGCAAGGGCAAGGTCGAGAGCTTTACGGTGCTCTACGGCCGAGGCGGCGAGGTCGAGCACGGCGTGGTGATGCTGCGCACAGCGGATGACGGCCGCACGCTGGCGCGAATCCCGGCGAGCGATAGCGCGACGCTGGCGCATTTGCTCGACATGGATCGCACGCCGGTCGGCTCACTCGGCGAGATCGCGATGGCCGCGGATGGCGTGCCGGAGTGGCGGGTGGCGTAGCTCTCGTAGGGTGGGCAAAGCGGAGCGTGCCCACCATCTTCATGTGATCGGAAAGGGTTGGTGGGCACGGCGCAAAGCGCGCCTTTGCCCACCCTACGAGACCGGCGTCCGGGGGCGCGAGACTGCGCCTCAGCTCTTCGGCGGCTGCTTCTCCGACGCAGTCGCCGGCTTGGGCTTGGCGCCGACCACACGCACTGCATCGCCGTCCGAGAGGCCGTCCGGCGGCGCGGTGATGACGCGATCGTCGGCTGCAATCCCCGAGGCCAGCTCGATCTCGCGGCCGAGGTCACGGGCGATGGTCACGCTCTTGAACCGTACCTTGTCGTCCGCGCCGACGGTCGCAACGCGCAAACCGCTGCCGTTGAAGATCAGCGCGCTGGCGGGGATGCTGAGCGGCGCGGAGTCGCGCTGGAGGCTGAGCTTCACGCTGGCATAGCCGCCGGGCATCAGCTCGCCGGCGGAGTTATCCAATCCAAGCTGCATGCGCGTGGTGCCGGAGGCGACGTCGACGGCCTGCGAGGATGCCTCCACCGTCGCCTGAAAAGTCCGGTTCGGGTACTCCGGCAGGGTGATCGTCGCCTTGGCGCCGATCTTGATCGCCGGCACGTAGTTCTGGGGCACGTTGACGTAGACGCGCAGCTTGGCGATGTCGGAGATCACGAACATCGCCGGGCCGGAGCCGCCGCCGGCATTGATCAGCGCGCCGACGTCGGTGTCGCGCGCGGTGACGATGCCGTCGAACGGCGCGGTGATCTTCTTGTAGCCGGCGAGCGCTTCCAGCCGCTCGACATTGGCCTTGCCCGAATTGACGGCCGCGTTCTTGTTGGAGAGATCGGCGGTGCGCTCGTCGATCTCCTGCGCGGAGACGAAGTTGGAGGCGACCAGCGTCTTGCGCCGGTTGAGCGTCGCTTCCGACAGCCTGGCGCTGGCCTGCTGGCTGGCGAGGTCGGCGCGGGCCTGCAGCAGCTGCTGATCGAGGTCGGGCGCCTCGATCTCGGCAATCACCTGGCCTGCTTTGACACGGGCGCCAATGTCGGCACTCCAGCTCTTCAGGTAGCCCGACACGCGCGCGAAGATCGGCGCGCGGTAGTAGGCCTCCAGCCGGCCCGGCAGATCGATGGTGGCGTTGAGGTCCTTGGCGCTGGGCAGCGTCACCGCCACGCTGGGAACGGCCTGCTCGTCAGTCCATTCTTTCAGCTTGGAGCCCTGCTCCTCGCGGGCGCGGATGCCGGTGCCCACAACGAGGCCTGCCGCGATCAGCGCCGCCACGCCGAAGATGCCCAGTTTCCGGTGCGACACCGCCGAGCGGGGTTCAGTGGGCGACATGCGGAGTCTCCAATGAGGCGGCGGCTTTGGCGCCTTGTTTCTTGTGAACCATGCTGAACACCACGGGAACAAACATCAGCGTGGCGAAAGTTGCAAAGATCAGGCCGCCGATCACGGCGCGGCCGAGCGGCGCATTCTGCTCGCCGCCCTCCCCTAACCCCAGCGCCATCGGCGCCATGCCGATGATCATGGCGAGCGCGGTCATCAGCACCGGGCGGAACCGGACGAAGCCGGCTTCGAGCGCCGCGGTGACGGGATCGCCGAGCTCCTCGTAGCGCTCGCGGGCGAAGGAGATCACGAGCACGCTGTTCGCGGTTGCAACGCCCATGCACATGATGGCGCCGGTGAGCGCCGGCACCGACAACGTCGTCTCGGTCATGAACAGCATCCAGACGATGCCGGCGAGCGCGGCCGGCAACGCGGTGATGATCACGAACGGGTCGGACCAGGACTGGAAGTTCACGACGATCAGGAAATAGATCAGCACGACGGCCCCGAGCAGGCCGAACAACAGGCCGGTGAAGGCGCTGTTCATGGTCTGCACCTGCCCGAGCAGCACCACCGAAGAACCCTTCGGCGCGTCCTTGGCAGTGTCGGCGATCGATTTTCGGATGTCGGCGGCAACCGCGCCGAGATCGCGGCCCGAGGTCGTGGCGAAGATCTGCACCATCGACTGGATGTCGTATTGCGACACCACCGCGCTCGAGGTCGAGCGCTTGATGTCGGCGATGCCACCGAGGATCGGCGACTGCGCATTGCCGGCGGCCGTGATCGGCAGTGTCTGCAGCGCGCTGAGCGAATCGATCTGGTATTGCGGCGTCTGCATCACGATCGAATAGGACACGCCATTGTCGGGATTGAGATAGTAGGTCGGCGCGACCTGCGAGGAGCCGGCGAGATTGACCACGAGGCTGTTGGTGACGTCGCGCTCGGTCAGGCCGACATATTGCGCGCGCGTGCGGTCGACATCGATGTTGAACGTCGGGTTGTTCGGCGACTGCTGGATACGCGCATCGGCCACGCCCGGAATCTTGCGGACCTTGGCCAGCAGGCTGTTGGCATAAGCGAAATTCGCGCTGAGATTGGCGCCGCGGATCTGCAGGTCGATCGGCGCCGGCGCACCGAAATTCAGGATCTGGCTGACGATGTCGGCCGGCAGGAACGCGAAGCTGACCCCGGGGAACAGGCGCGGCAATTGCTCGCGCAGCACCTTCACGTGCTCTTCCGTCGGCTTGTGGCCTTCCTTCAGCTTGATCTGGATGTCGCCGTCCTGCGGGCCGATCACGCCGGTGTTGTTGTAGGTCATGTTGATACCGGAGATCGGCATGCCGATATTGTCGGTCATGGTCTCGATCTCGCCCGGGATCAGCTTGCGCACCGCCTTCTGCACGTCGGCGAGCTGGTTTGCGGTCTCCTCGACGCGGGTGCCCACTTGCGTGCGGACATGCATCAGGATGTTGCCGGCATCGACCGCGGGAAAGAAATTGCGCCCGAGGAACGGCACCAGCGCGAAGGACGCGCCGACCACGCAGAGAAAGCCGATCACGAACACCGAGCGGTGCGCGAGCGCCAGGCCAAGGAGGCTGCGATAACCACCACGGATGCGCTCGAACCGCGCCTCGAAACCACGCTGGAACCAGACCAGGCGATTGCGCGACTTCGGCGGCCCGCCTTCGTGATGGACATGCGCCTGCAACAAATAGTTCGCCATGGTCGGCACCAGCGTACGCGACAGGATGAACGACCAGATCATCGCGAACATCACGGCTTCCGCCATCGGCACGAAGAGGAAGCGTGCCACGCCGGTGAGGAAGAACATCGGCACGAACACGATGCAGATGCACAGCAGCGAGACGAAGGCCGGCGTCACGATCTGATTGGCGCCGTCGAGGATCGACTGCTCGACGGGCTTGCCCTGCTCCAGATGGTAGTTGATGTTCTCGATCGTGACGGTGGCGTCATCGACGAGAATGCCGACCGCGAGCGCAAGGCCGCCGAGCGTCATGATGTTCAGCGTCTCGCCGATCGCCGACAGCATGATGATGGCGCCCAAGACGGAGAGCGGGATCGAGACCGCGATGATGATGGTCGAGCGCCAGCTGCCGAGGAACAAGAGGATCATGACACTGGTGAGCAGCGCGGCGATCACGCCCTCAAAGGCGACGCCTTGGATCGCGCCGCGGACGAACACCGACTGGTCGCCGATGAAGCCGATCTTCAGCGCGTCCGGGAGCTGGTCCTTGACGTCGATGACCTTCTGCTTGATGCCGGCGATGATGTCGAGCGTCGAGGTGGCGCCCGCCTTCAGCACCATCATCAGCACCGAGCGGTTGCCGTCGACATGGACGATGTTGGTTTGCGGCGGATTGCCGTCGCGCACGGTGGCGACGTCGCGCACATAAACCATGGCGCCGTTGACGGTTTTGATCGGCAGATTACCGAGCTCGTCGATCCGGAGCGGCGAGTTGTTGAGCTGGATGTTGTATTCGAACTGGCCGATCTTCTGGGTGCCGACCGGCGTGATCAGGTTCTGGGCGGCCAGTGCATTGGCGACGTCCTGGCCGGACAGGCCGCGGGCCTGCAGCGCGGTGGGATCGAGGTCGATCTGGACCTGGCGCTGCTTGCCGCCGAACGGATAGGGAATCGCCGCGCCGGGCACGGTGACGAGCGGCGTGCGAAGCTGGTTGATGCCGATATCAGCGAGGTTCTGCTCGGTAAGCCCCTCACCTGACAGCGCTACCTGGATGATCGGCACAGTGGAAGCCGAGTAGTTCAGGATCAAGGGCGGCGTCGCACCCGGCGGCATCTGCTTCAGCAGCGTCTGGGAGATCGCGGTCACCTGCGCATTGGCGGTGCGGATGTCGACGTTGGGCTGGAAGAAGATCTTGATGATGCCGAAGCCGTTATAGGAATTGGCGGTGATGTGCTCGATGTCGTTGACCGTGGTCGTCAGCGCGCGCTGGAACGGCGTGGTGATGCGGCCCGACATCTGGTCCGGCGGCAGGCCGGTGTACTGCCAGACGACGCCAATGACGGGGATACGGATGTCCGGGAAGATGTCGGTCGGGGTCCGCAGCGCCGCGAGCGGTCCGATGATCAGCAGCAGCAGCGCTAGCACGACGAACGTATAAGGCCGGCTCAGGGCAATACGGACCAGAGCAATCATGCGCCAGGCAATTCCAGGTCAAGCGAGGAAGAGGATTCCGCCCCCACGGCGATCCCCTTTCCCCTTTACCTGAGCACCGCCGGAAACGCTAACCCCGGCGGCTATCCGGCATTCACTTCCCTGCTATCGCACTGCAAACCGACATCGCAGCCATGCAGCCGCGCATCTCAGGCGGCGCGGACCGAGTTCAGGAACTTGCCGACTTCGAGCTTGAGACGATTGGAGTCGCGGGACAGCATCTGCGCCGCGGACAGCACCTGCGAGGATGCCGAGCCGGTTTCGGAGGCGCCGCGCTGGACGTCGCCGACGTTGGACGAGACCTGCTGCGTTCCCCGAGCCGCCTGCTGAACGTTGCGGGCGATCTCCTGGGTCGCTGCGCCCTGCTGCTCCACGGCCGCTGCGATCGCCGAGGCGATCTCCGACAGACGCGCGATCGTGCCGCTGATCTCGCCGATGGCGCTGACCGAATCCTGCGTCGCCGCCTGGATGCCGCCGACCTGCTGGCCGATTTCGCCGGTGGCCTTGGCCGTCTGCTCGGCGAGCGCCTTGACCTCAGAGGCCACCACCGCGAAGCCGCGACCGGCCTCGCCCGCGCGCGCCGCCTCGATCGTGGCGTTGAGTGCCAGCAGGTTGGTCTGGCCGGCAATCGCATTGATGAGCTCGACCACGTCGCCGATCCGCGATGCGGCCCGCGACAATTCGCTGACACGTTCGGTAGTGGCATGAGCCTGATTGACCGCCTCGCTCGCGATCCGGGAGGAATCCTGCACCTGCCGGCCGATCTCGCGCACCGAGGACGACATCTCCTCTGCGGCCGAAGCCACCGAATGGACATTGCTGGAGGCGGCTTCCGACCCGGAGGCGACCACGGTCGCCAATTCCTGCGCCCGGCCCGCAGTCGAGGACAGGGTCGAGGCCGAAGCCTCGAGCTCGGTCGCGGCCGAGGACACGGTCTCGACGATCTCGCCGATCGCAGCCTCGAAACCGTCGGCGAGCTTGGTCATGTCGGCCTTGCGCTGCGCCTCGGCACGGCGCTGCACTGCCTGCACCTCGTCGCGGCTGAAGCGGATGATGGTTTGCACGGTCTGGAGGTTGCGCAGCGCCTCACCGATCTCGTCGTCGCGCTCGATCACGATGCGGTTGTCGAGCTTGTCCTGCACGAGGTTGACCAGGACCTCGTTGAGCTGCTGCATCGGCCCCTGGATCGCACCCATAGTTGCAAGGCCCGCGAAACCAACGATGGCGGCGCCGACGACGGCCAGCGTCGAGAGGATCAGGCTGGCCGAACCGCCGGAGGCGAGCGCGCCGCCGATGCCGAGCGCGAGCATGAACAGCGCCTGGAGCACCATCGTCGTGACGAGGCGCGCTTTCAGCGTGCTGGTGAAGACGCTGAAGCGGTCGAGCCACGAGCGGCGGCGAATGATGCCGGCGTCGATGCGATAGCCATGCGGCTTCTTCTCACGGATTGCAGCGTAGACCTCCTCGGCGAGCTTGCGCTGATCGGCCGGCAGTCTGGTGCGGATCGAGGTGAAGCCCTTGACCTGCCCGTTCTCGCGGATCGGAGAGGCCGTCGCCAGCACCCAGTAGAAGTCGCCATTCTTGCGGCGGTTCTTCACCGCGCCAAGCCAGGGCTTGCCGGCCTTCAGCGTGTCCCAGAGATTGTCGAACGCCTCCGGCGGCATGTCGGGGTGGCGAACGATATTGTGCGGCTGGCCCATCAGTTCGGCCGATGTGAACCCGGCCGCGGCGAGGAAGTCTTCGTTGAAGTAGGTGAGCTTGCCCTTGAGGTCAGTTCGCGAGACGATCAGCGTCTCGTCGCTGACCGGATATTCGACGTCGGTGACCGGAAAATTCTTGCGCATCGGGGCCCCCAGCAGACCGGATTCAGGATGAAATTATTCCAATCGGGACCCGCCGCTCACGAGGTTCCGCTCTCTCAACCGTCGTAAATCCGATTTAACCATCGATGAAACGGCCCGCCCGTAAGACTAGCGGTAGCCCCCCAATTACTACCTGAGAGCGATCTCATGCTGCCCGGCAGGACAAACGAGCGGCGCTTTTGGCGCCGCTCGTCGTTTTTGGTCGGGCGCAGGATTATGCGGCGCGGACGTTGGTCAGGAACTTGCTGACCTCGCTCTTCAGCCGGCCGGAATCGTTCGACAGCATCTGCGCCGCCGACAGCACCTGCGAGGACGCCGTGCCGGTCTCGGTCGCGCCGCGCTGAACGTCGGTGATGTTCGAGGAGACCTGCTGGGTGCCCTGCGCCGCCTGCTGCACGTTGCGGGCGATCTCCTGCGTCGCCGCGCCCTGCTCTTCCACCGCCGCCGCGATGGCCGACGAGATTTCCGACAGACGCTCGATGGTCGAGGAGATCTCCTTGATCGCGCCGACCGAGTCATTGGTCGCCGCCTGGATGCCGGAGATCTGCTGGCCGATCTCGCCGGTTGCCTTCGCGGTCTGCTCGGCCAGCGCCTTCACCTCCGAGGCGACGACAGCGAAGCCACGGCCGGCCTCGCCCGCGCGCGCCGCCTCGATGGTGGCATTCAGAGCAAGGAGATTGGTCTGGCCCGCGATGGTGTTGATCAGCTCGACGACATCGCCGATGCGCGAGGCGGCCTTGGAAAGTTCGCTGACGCGCTCGGTGGTGGCACGCGCCTGGCCGACGGCATCGCCCGCCATCCGCGCCGATTCCTGCACCTGACGGCTGATCTCGCCGACCGACGAGGCCATCTCCTCCGTCGCCGAGGCTACCGATTGCACGTTGGTAGAGGCTTCCTCCGAAGCGCCGGCAACCGTGGTCGCGAGCCGCTGCGAGCGGTCGGCGGTCGCGGTCAGCGTCGAGGCGGAGGATTCGAGCTGGGTCGAGGCCGACGACACGGTCTGGACGATCTCGCCGATCATCGTTTCGAATTCGCGGGTGATGTCGTCGACGCGGCGGCCGCGCTCGATCTTGGCCTCGGCATCGGCCGCGGCGGCTTCGTCCGCGGCCTTCTTGGCGATCAGCGCCTCCTTGAAGATCTGGAGCACGTCGGCCATGGCGCCGATCTCAGTCTTCTCGCCGCGATGCGGGACTTCGGCGGAGAGGTCGCCCTTGCCGAGTGCCTGCATCGGCACTGTGATCGAATTGATACCGTTGGAGACGTCACGGATGAGATAGAAGCTGAGACCAATGCCGATCACGACAGCGGTGCCGAGAATGACCGAAACCAGCATGAACGCGAAGGCATAGCCGTCGGCCGCGTCCCGAGCAGCCTTGTCGCCGCCCTTGGTGTTGAGCTCGATATTCTTGGCCAGGACCTCGTCGGATTTCTGGCCGATCTTGTTGACCGTCTTGGTATTCAGCTCGTGCGCTGCGTGCGGAATCTTGCCTGCCGACATACGTGACAGTTCTATGACCTCTTCGGCGCCCTTCTGGTACTCGGCCCACAGCTTCGACCATTCGGTATAGAGCGCCCGCTCCTCCGGCGAAGCGATCATCGGCTCGTAATCCTTCCGGGACTTGGCCAGCATTTCGGTCACGGCCGCCGCAGTCTGTTCGGCCGCCAACTTGTCGTCCAGCGTCTCGGACAGCATGTGCTCGCGAACCACGTTGCGATAAGTGATCACGGCAGCGCGAAGATCGCCCAACACACGAACACTCAGCATCCAGCTCGTCGCGATGTCGACCGTGCTGGCGTTGGTCGACCGCATCTTCATGACGGCGAGCAGGCCCATGCCGGTCATGGCGACCAGCAGGACCGCCACGACACCGATGATCTTGGCGCGGATGGAAAGCCTGGCAAACATCATCGGGGTCTCGTTGTGCTGGCGCGGGCGCGCGTCGGAAGCTATAGGAATCAACCAAAGGGGAGCAGCACCGACATCAAACAGCAGACCATCTGCGCGGACGTTGACGACGACTCCGTATGAGTACGGAAACCTAAAGAAATGAACAGGGACCTAAGGAGGCCCTGCGTTCAGCGCATGAGACTCAGCGCATCCGAGAAGAAGTCGGGACCGCCGAAGTTTCCAGACTTCAACGCGAGCAGCATGTCGCCTGCGTCAGCGCCAACGGCGCGCAGCACCGGGACTCCCGCAGCAATCTCCGCGCCGACAAGGAAGCCAGGAATTCCGAGGCGATCGACCACCGCGCCGGATGTCTCGCCACCGGCGACGATGAGCCGCCGAACGCCCGTTTTCACGAGCCTTTCGGCGATATCGGCCATGGCCTGCTCGATGGCGTGCCCCGCGGCATCGCGGCCGTGGCGGGCCTGCAATGCAGCGACTTCATCGGGCTTGGCGCTCGAGGCGATCAGCACCGGGCCGTCGGCAAGTCGCGGCCTTGCCCAGTCGAGCGCCCGCCCCACTTCGTTCGCTCCCGTAATAATACGGTCCTGATCGAGATGAAACACCGGCATGATGCGCTCGGCGTTGGCGATCTGCTGAAGCGTGGCCTGTGAGCAGCTTCCGGCAAGACACGCTGCTGGTCCGCCGACGGCAGCTCCGGCCTCGCTGCTCGCGGCAGCCGGCTTGACCTTGCCCGTCGACACCAGCGCGCGCGCAAGCCCCAGGCCCATACCGGACGCGCCGACCGACAGAAGGCGTTCGGCGGCCACGAGCCCGATGGTCTCGAGGTCGCGGTCGAATACGGCGTCGATGATCGCGGCACCGATGCCCTTGCCCGCGAGCTCGGCCAGCCGCGCCCGGACTGCATCGGCGCCGCGCGTGACCGTGGCGAGATCGACGAGGCCGATCTGCGTCCTGCTCTGACGCGCCAGCACGCGCACCAGGTTGGAATCATGCATCGGGTTGAGCGGATGGTCCTTCAGCGGGCTCTCATTGAGGGGCACGGCACCGACGAACAGATTGCCCTGGTAGACGGTACGGCCGGTCTCCGGGAACGCCGGCGTCACCAGAACGGCGCCTTCGCCGCAATCGGCGCGCAGCGCATCCATCACCGGGCCGATATTGCCGTCGTCGGTGGAATCGAAGGTCGAGCAGATCTTGAACAGCACGTGACCCGCGCCGCGCGGCCGCGCAGCCATTTGTCCGCTGCGCGCGAGCGGGACACGGCAAGGCCGGCCTCGATCGACCGGCTCTTCAGCGACACCACGACGGCATCGACCTCGGGCAGCGCCAGATCGTCGGCAGGTATACCGATGGTCTGCACAGTGCGCAGGCCCGCGCGCGTCAGCGTGTTGGCGAGGTCGGAGGCGCCGGTATAGTCGTCGGCGATGCAGCCCAACGCAAGTGTCACGACTTCACTCCAGCATAAGGCTTGAACCAGGCAAGGCCGTCGGTGGTCTTGCCGCGCGGATTGTATTCGCAGCCGACGAAGCCGGCATAGCCGAGCCGGTCGAGCTCTTCGAACAGGAACGGATAGTTCAGCTCCTCGCCGTCAGGCTCGTTGCGCGAGGGAATGCTGGCGATCTGGATGTGGCCGATGATCGGCATCATCTCGCGCAGCCGCATGGTGACGTCGCCATGGATGATCTGGCAATGGTAGATGTCGAACTGGAGCTTGAGGTTCGGAAGTCGCAGCTCCTGAATCAGGTCGCGCGCAAAGCCGAAATCATTGAGGAAATAGCCGGGCACGTTGCGCGCATTGATCGGCTCGATCACGACATCAATGCCGTGGGGTGCGAAGAACTCCGCAGCCCAGGCCACCGATTTGTAGAACGCCTCGATCGCGACGCGCTCGCCGCGGTTGGCGATGCCGGCCATCAGGTGCAGGCGCTTGACGCCCGTCGCCCTGGCGTAAGGCACGGCGGTCTCCAGGCTCGCCTTGAGATCGGAAAATCGCGCGGGAAGCGCCGCAAAGCCCTTCTCGCCGGCGTTCCAATCACCCGGCGGCAGATTGAACAGTGCCTGGGTCAGGCCGTTGCGCTTGAGCCGCTCGCCGACTGCTTCCGCCGGATGCTCGTAGGGAAAGAGAAACTCGACGGCGGTGAAGCCAGCTTGCGCGGCGGCGTCGAAACGGTCGAGGAACGGCGCCTCGGTGAACATCATCGAGAGATTGGCGGCAAAACGGGGCATCAGAGTTCCTCTTGCTTACTTGTCGCCGGGAAGCTTGACGCCGGTGACCTGCGCGTACATGCGCGCGACCGAGGCGTCGTCGTCGCGGCCCATGCCGGCGGCTGATGTCATCAGGAACATCTGGAGCGCGGCGGCGGAGACCGGCACCGGGAATCGGGCGCTGCGCGCCATGTCCTGAATGATGCCGAGGTCCTTGACGAAGATCTCCACCGCGCTTCGCGGGGTGTAATCGCCGTCGAGCACATGCGGCATGCGGTTCTCGAACATCCAGGAATTGCCAGCGGAGGCCGTGATCACCTCATAGACCTTGCGGATGTCGAGGCCCTGCTTTGCCGCGAACGCCATCGCCTCGCTGGCGGCGGCAATATGCACGCCGGCGAGCAATTGATTGATCATCTTGAACGCCGCGCCCTGCCCGGCGGCGTCACCGAGCTCGTAGAGCTTTGCCGCCATGGCATCGAGCGCGGGCCGCGCCTTGCCAAAGGCGGCGGGACTGCCGGAGGCGAGGATCGTCAGCTCGCCCTGCGCGGCGCGCTGCGCCCCGCCGGAGATCGGCGCATCCAGATAGTGCCGGCCGGTCGCCTCCAGCTGCTTGGCCAGGCGCCGCGCGACATCCGGGTCCATGGTCGCGGAGGAGATGAAGACGCTGTCCTTCGGCATGGTCTCGGCGGCACCATCCTTGCCGAACAGGATGGTCTCGGTCTGGGCGGCGTTGACCACGACGCTGACGACGATATCGGCATCCTTGGCCGCTTCGGCCGGCGTCCTGGCCCCCGCGCCACCGTCCTGCACGAAACGCGCGACGGCATCGGCCGAAACGTCGCAGCCGGTGACGGCATGGCCGGCGCGCCTCAGCGAGGTCGCCATGCCAAACCCCATCGAGCCGAGCCCGACGACGGCGATACGCTGATTTTGTGACGTGGAGGCGGACATATGCAACTGACCCTTGCGAGCGTTTCCCAAATAGCCGCCCTTTGCGGCAGCTTGGCAACCGAAATAACACGGCTTGGCCGCGCTGCCAAAGCGTGAGACAAGCAGGCATGACGGCCATGAACAACGAGACATTGCTGCGTGAGGATATTTGCCGCTTCGGACGGTCCCTGTTCGAGCGCGGGCTGACGCCGGGATCCTCCGGCAATATCAGCGTCAAGATGGACGATGGCGGCTGGCTGGTGACGCCGACCAATGCCTCGCTCGGCTTCCTTGATCCCGCAAAACTGTCACGGCTGGACGAGCAGGGCCAGCTGGTGTCGGGCGACGCGCCGACCAAGGAAGTTCCGCTGCACACGGCGCTTTACGACACGCGCGGCAGTGCGCGTGCGATCGTGCATCTCCACTCCACCCATTCGGTCGCGCTCTCGATGCTCCCCGAGATCGACCCGCGTGCCGCGCTGCCGCCGATGACGGCCTATTACCTGATGAAATGCGGCGCCACCGCGCTCGTGCCCTATTACCGCCCCGGCGATCCCGCGGTTGCCGATGCGATCAAGGGGCTGGCGGGGAAATATTCATCCGTGCTGCTCGCCAATCATGGCCCAGTCGTTGCCGGCGACACGCTGGAAGCCGCGGTATTCGCGACGGAGGAGCTGGAAGAGACCGCGAAGCTGTACCTCCTGCTACGGGGGATGAACCCGCGGTACTTGTCGCCGGAGCAGGTGACGGATCTGGTGAGGGTGTACGGGGTCTCGCTGCCGGAGCATGGGCATTCGCCACACACACCGCCGTCATCCTGAGGTGCGAGCCTTGCGATGCGTTCGCATCGCAAGGTGAAGCCTCGAAGGATGGGCTACGGGCGCTCGCGGCTCATCCTTCGAGGCGCGCAAGAGCGCGCACCTCAGGATGACGGTTGCGATTTTGGGAACAATCGCCGCAGCTACAGCCCCAGATACGCCTTCCTCACGTCCGGATTGCCCTTGATCTCCACGGACGGGCCCTGCATCAGCACGCGGCCGGTTTGCAGGATGTAGGCGCGGTCGGCGATCTCCAGACACTCGGCCATGCGCTGCTCGACGATCAGCACGGTCATGCCGGCGTCGCGGATGCGCTTCACGGCTTGGAAGATCTCGTCGACCAGCTTCGGCATGATGCCCTGCGACGGCTCGTCCAGCATCAACAGCCGCGGCCGCGTCATCAGCGCACGGCCGATCGCGAGCATCTGCTGCTCGCCGCCGGAGAGGGTTTCGGCGCGCTGCTCCAAACGCTCCTGAAGGCGCGGGAAGAGCTTGAAAACGAGGTCGAGCGGCTCTTCGCGGTTCGCTTCGCCCCGATAGAGATAGCTGCCGAGACGAAGATTGTCGCGCACCGACAGGCGCGGAAACAATCGGCGGTTCTCCGGCACATAGGCAATGCCGGTGGCGGTGATGTGATGCTGCGCCATGCCGTCGAGGCGCTTGCCGTCGAATGTCACCGTGCCCGACCGGGGCCGTTCGGCGCCGGCGATGGATTTCAGCAGCGTCGACTTGCCTGCGCCGTTGGCGCCGGCGACGCAGACGATCTCGCCCTTCTGGACCTCGATCGAGACCGCGGAGATCGCGACCAGGCCCTGATAGGCGGTCGTGACTTCACGCACTGACAGCATGACGATCTCCCAGATATGCCTTGATCACCTTGGGATCGCGGACGACATCGGCGGGCTTGCCTTCGACCAGCACCTTGCCGAGGTCGAGCACGATGGCGCGGTCCACCAGCGGCATTACGATCTCCATGACGTGCTCCACCATCAGCACGGTGATGCCGGCATCGCGCACCTTGCGCACCAGCGCTACGCCGGTCTGCGCCTCGGTCGGCGTGAGGCCGGTGAGGACTTCGTCGAGCAGCAGCAGCTTCGGTTCGGTCGCGAGCGCGCGCGCGACTTCGAGGCGGCGCTTCTCGGCCGGCACGAGGTCGCTTGCGAGCACGTCGGCGCGCGCGGCAAGGCCGGTGAACTCGAGCACCTCATGCGCCTTGCGGCGCGCCTCGCGCATCACGGTGTTGCGCACGAGCGCACCGACGATGACGTTGTCGATGACGGTCATGGTCTCAAAGCTCTTCACCACCTGGAAGGTGCGCCCGACGCCGCGCTGGCAACGCTCGGCCGCCGGCATGCGGGTGACATCCTCGCCGTCGAACCAGATCGAGCCTTGCGTCGGCGGCAGCACGCCGGCGATGAGATTGAACAGCGTCGATTTGCCGGCGCCGTTCGGGCCGATCAGGCCAACGATCTCGCCGCGCCCGACCGAGATCGAGACGTCGCTGTTGGCGACGAGGCCGCCGAAGCGCTGCCAGACACCACGGGTTTCAAGGAGCGCGCTCATCGGGCAACTCCCGTCTTCTTCGCGCGTGAAAACAGGCTCAGCAGCCCCCGGGGCAAGGCCAGCGAGATCAGAACGATCAGCGTGCCGTAGACAATGAGGTCGACACCGCGCCCCGAGCCGCCGAACTTGAAGCGCGTCAGCTCAGTCAACGGAATCAGGATGGCCGCGCCGAGTACCGGCCCCCACAGGGTGCCGATGCCGCCAAGCACGGCGGGCAGCGCCATCAGTAGCGAAAACTGAAAGCCCATGACGCTTTCGGGATCGATGTATGAGACGAACTGAGCGTAGAAGCTGCCGCCGATGGCAACCAGGAAAGCGGAGACCGCGGCCGCACCCATCTTGGAATTGAACACGTCGACGCCGAGGCTCTCGGCCGCCTCCGGATTGTCCTTGACCGCACGCCACCAAAATCCCCATTTGGAGTTTTCCAGCCACCAGGTCACGAACCAGGCGAGGCAGCACAGCGCCAGCGCGAAATAGAAGTACGGCAGCTTGGTGCGCAGGAACTGGAATTTCAGCCAGCTGTCGCCGCGGATCGGAATGGTGATACCCATCGCGGCGCCTGCCCATTCCCAGTTGTGGAACAGAAGCAACCCGATTTCGGCGATGACGATGGTGGCGATCACGAAGTAATGGCCACGCAGGCGGAAGAAGGGATAGCCGAGCCCCATCGCGATCAACGCAGACACCACCCCGCCCGCCAGCATGCCGAACCAGGGCAGCACGCCGAACTTCGTGAACAGCAGCTCGGTGGTGTAGGCACCCAGGCCGAAATACAGCGCGTGCCCGAGCGAGATCTGCCCGCAATAGCCGGACAAGATGTTCCAGCTCTGCGACAGTCCCGCATACATCAGCGTCAGGATCAGGATGTTCTGGACGACGACATCCTTCACGAACAATGGCGTCAGCGCCGCAATCACGGCGAGTACCGCGGCGATGATGAGGTCGCGGCGGCGCCGCGCTGCAAAATCCTTGTCCATCACATCGATCCGAACAGGCCGCGCGGCCGGATGAAGACGACCAGCAGATAGACCGCGTAGATGCCGACCGATTTCAGCGACGGCGGCAGCACCAGCGCGGTGACCGCTTCGACGAGACCGACGATGATGCCGCCGGCGAAGGCGCCGAACACGCTGCCGAAGCCGCCGAGCGCCACGGTCACGTAGGCGATCAGCGCAAAGGACGCGCCGACATCGGGATAGATGTAGAAGAACACCGCCATGATCGCGCCGGCGAGGCCGACCAGCGCGGCGCCAAGGCCCCAGCCGAACGCGAACACTCGGTTCTTGTCGATGCCGACGAGCGCGACTGCGCCGGGATCTTCGCGGGTGGCTTCGATCGCGCGGCCGAAGTCCGTGCGGTGGATGAAGAAGTAGAGACCGGCGAACGCGGCAATCGAGACCAGCGCGCCGACCAGCTGCGGTTCCGGCAGGAAGATGCCGGCAAACGAGATGGTCTTGCCGCCGAGCCAGGACTGCGGAATGCTGCGATAGTCCGGCGTGAAGAAGTACTGCGCGAGGCCGCGCATCACGATGGCAAGGCCGAAGGTGGTGAAGATCTGCACCATGCCGGCATTGGCCTTCGCCCGCATCGCGAAGCGAACAAGGAGTAGATAGACGACCGCTCCGAATATGAACAACGCCGCGGCGACCAGCGGCGCCGACAGCAAGGGATCGATCGCGAAGAACGCGAACAGGAAGAAGGACAGGTACATCGCGATCATCAGGAACTCGCCGTGGGCGAAATTCGTGACGTCCATCAGGCCGAAGATCAGCGCTAGGCCGACTGCGATCAGTCCGTAGAGCAGGCCCATGAGCAGGCCGCTCGCGAGACTTTGGATAATGGCTTGGGCTGTCAACTCTGGTCCCCCGTTCGAAACGTCATCGTTTGCTCCGTCATTGCGAGCGAAGCGAAGCAATCCAGAACGCCTCCGCGGCAATAGTCTGGATTGCTTCGTCGCTTCGCTCCTCGCAATGACGAGGCCCGTGCGACGATCTCGATTTGCTCCGCTGCCCCCCGCAGTTCTTACTTCATCGGCCAGATCGCCTCGGCGATCGCGGCTTGCGGCGGGAAGATAGTGACGAACTTGCCGCCGACATATTGCAAGAGCACCGGATCGGCGTCGTTGTTCTGGCCCATCTCGTCGAACTTGACCCGCTTCCAGGGCATGATGGTCTTCTCGCCCGGGATGTCGGTTGCCGCCAGGGCATCGCGGATCTTCTCGCCGTCGGTCGACTTGGCGCGGCTGATGGCATCGGCGAGGATGATGAGGCCCATGAACTGGCGCGAGGTGAGGTCGTTGAAATCCTTGCCCGAGCGCGACTTGAACATCTCGTTGATCTTGCCGACCATCGGGCGCTTCTGCGCGAGGTCGAGCGAGAAGGTGCCGCGCGAGATCACGCCTTCGAGCTTGTCGCCGACGGCATCATAGAGCGCCTTCTCGGAGAAGCCCGCGTCCTGCGCCACGATAGCATTCGGCTTGTAGCCGAGTTCGGCCATGGTCTTGACCAGCAGGATGCCGTCGGTGGTGTAGCTCGACGGCATCAGCACGTCGGCATTGGCGGTCTTGAGCTGCTGCACCTCGGCCGAGAGCGAGGGCGAGTTGGCGCGATACTTGATGTCGGTGACGATCTTGTAGCCGCGCTCACCGGCGATCTTGGTCTGGGCATTGCCGGAGTCGGTGCCGAAGATGGTGTCCTCGTGGAACAGCGACAGCGTCTCGATCTTGGTGCCCTTCTTCTTCATGGCGTCGAAGAAGTCGAACATCGCGGCCGAGTACATCTCGTCATGCGGCGCGGCGCGGAAGTAATACTTCAGGCCGCGTCGATGCAGGCTCGGCGAAGAGTTGTCGGCGGAAACGAACGGGACCTGATAGCGCTCGCAGATCTGGCTGACGGTGACGGCGACGGCGCTCTGGTAAGTGCCGATGATGGCGCAGACCTTCTCCTGCGTGATCAGGCGCTCGGCCTCGGCGCGGCCCTTCTGCGGATCGGCCTGATGGTCGGCAAACACGAGACGGATCTTGGCGCCACCGAGACCCGGCAGGCCTTCGCCCTTGGCCAGCGGCAGGTCGAAATCGGTGTCCTTGTTGATGACTTCGAGCGCGGTCTCATAGGCCTTCTGCGCGTCGACGCCCTGCTGCGCGCTGCCGCCGGAGAACGGATAGATCACGCCGATCACGACTTCCGACGTCTGTGCGCGCGCTGCCAGCGGCACGAGAGCGGCAGTGGCGGTGGCCCCCAACAACACGTCGCGGCGAGTGATCGTCATGGCAAAGTCCCCTGTTACTGAATTTCGGCTGATCGAATGAAGTGATTGGTGGATGCGGTAAAGCCTGAAGAAGCAGCAGATGCTGCCCACTAAATCACGGCCATGTTTTTGTTCTTCAGATCCGTCACCAGCATCAAGCCGGGCGAATGCGTGATCGCGAACGGGAGTTTCGCGGCGTTGATCACCGATTGCGGCGTCACCCCGCAGGCCCAGAACACCGGAATCTCGTCGTCGGCCACGGGCACCGGATCGCCGTAGTCGGGCTTCGCAATGTCCTTGATGCCGATCAGGTGTGGATGGCCGAGATGCACGGGCGCGCCATGCACGGCGGGATAGCGCGAGGTGATCTGCACCGCGCGGATCGCATCCGCCGGCTTGAACGGGCGCATCGACACCACCATGGGACCAGCGAACGGGCCGGCCTCGCCGCAGGCGATGTTGGTGCGATACATCGGCACCCGCACGTTCTTCTCGATGTGGCGGATCGGCATGCCCTCCTCGAGCAGCGCCTCCTCGAATGAGAACGAGCAGCCGAGCACGAAGGTGACGAGATCGTCGCGCCAGTAGCTCTTCACGTCGGTCGGCTCGTCGACGACCTCGCCGTCGCGCCAGACACGGTAGCGCGGCACGTCGGTGCGGATGTCGAGATCGGCGCCGAGCGAGGGGAGATGCGGACTGCCGACGTCGGACATGCCGATGATCGGGCACGGCTTCGGATTGAGCTGACAAAAGCGGTGGAAGGCGCCGGCATATTCCGCCGGCAGGATCGCCAGATTGCCCTGGACGAAACCGGGGGCGACGCCGGCGGTGGAGGCGACCAGCCCCTCGCGGTAGGCGAGCCGGGCCTTGCGGCTCGGAAGGGTGTCGGGCGTTTCAGCTTGCTGCGCTGCCACCAAAACAGTCATGTGATCGACCTGCCTATAAACTCGACAAAGACAAGCCAACACCAAGCGTGCTATAAAGTCTAATCGTCGTTTCTAATCAATCTCGATAAATCTGATTTATCGATTGGGAAAATCCTTCCAATGCTGGACTTCAGATCGATCGAGACGTTCCTCTGGGTTGTGAAGCTCGGCAGCTTCCGTGGCGCCGCGCAAAGGCTCAACACCACCCAGCCGGCGATCTCCCAGCGCATCGCGCAGCTCGAGCGCGAGATGGGCGTGAGGCTCCTGAACCGCGATCATCGCGTCGCCTCACCGACACCAAGCGGCCGGCAGATGATGGTCTATGCCGAGAAGCTGATCGGCCTGCGCGCCGCGATGATGGCGGAGATCGGCGACCGGTCGGCGATGCGCGGCGTGATGCGGCTCGGAGTCGCCGAGACCATTGTGCACACCTGGCTGCCGCGGCTCGTGAAGAGCGTGAACGAGGTCTATCCGAACCTGTCGCTGGAAATCGAGGTCGACATCACGCCGAACCTCACCGCGCGCCTGCTCGCGCAGGAGATCGAGCTCGCCTTCGTCGTCGGGCCGTTGTCCGCTTCCGGCGTGCACAATCGCGTGCTCGCCGATTATCCGATCGGCTTCCTCGCAAGCCCCTCGCTGGGGCTCGGCAAGGGGCCCGTGACGCCGGCGGAGCTCGCGCGGTTTCCGATCATCACCTTCCCGCGCAAGACCAAACCTTACGAGGTCGTGCGCGAGGTGTTCGACCGGCCGGAGCTACCCCCGATTCGCCTGCATGCCTCCGCCTCGCTAGCGACCGTCATCCACATGGCGGTCGAGGGGCTCGGCATCGCCGTGATCCCCGACGCCATCGTCGAGAACGAGCTCGCCGACGGGCGGCTGCAACTGCTCGACACCGATCTCGCGATCGCGCCGCTGACCTTCACGGCGAGCTGGCTCGCCTCGCCCGATGTGGTGGCCGTGGAGCGCGTCGCCGAGCTTGCACGGCAGATTGCGCAGAGCAGCCTCGCGGTTGACGCGCCCGCACAGGCGCGTCATTGAAAAAGGCGCCGGGTTTTCTACCGTCATTCCGGGGCTCGCGCAGCGAGAACCCGGAATCTCGAGATTCCGGGTTCGCCCTTTGGGCGCCCCGGAATGACAGCGATCAATGGAAGAGACGCATGAGCCGAGCCGCCACGAACCTGCAAATCGATTCCGCCCGCCTGTGGGGCTCCATCCACGAGACCGCGCAATTCGGCGCGACCGCCAAGGGCGGCGTGCGGCGGCTCACGCTCAGCACCGAGGACAAGCAGGTACGCGACTGGTTCCGCAAGGCGTGCGAGGACGCCGGACTTGAAGTTCACGTGGATGCGCTCGGCTCGATGTTCGGCCTGCGCAAGGGACGTGACATGTCGAAGCCGCCCGTCGGCATCGGCTCGCATCTCGACACCCAGCCGACCGGCGGCAAGTATGACGGCATTTTGGGGACGCTCGGCGCGCTGGAAGTGATCCGGACGCTGAACGATGCCGGCATCGAGACCGAGGCGCCGATCTGCGTCGTCAACTGGACCAACGAGGAAGGCTCGCGCTTCGCACCTGCGATGATGGCGTCCGCCGCCTATGTCGGCGACTTCACCACCGACGACATTTTGTCGCGCAAGGATGCCGAAGGCACGACCGTCGGTCAGGCGCTCGACGGCATCGGTTATCGCGGCGACAAGCCGGTCGGCTTCCAGAAGCTCGGCTGTTTCGTCGAGCTGCACATCGAGCAGGGGCCGATTTTGGAAGCGGAAGGCAAGACCATCGGCGTGGTCGATTCCGGCCAAGGCGTGCTCTGGTACGACGGAAAGATTTCCGGGTTCGAGAGCCATGCGGGTTCGACCCCGATGCCGTTGCGACGCGATGCGCTGGCGACGCTATCGGAGATCGTGCTGGCGATGGAAGCCATTGCCAAGAAGCATGGGCCCAACGCGGTCGGCACCATCGGCGAGGCCGTGATCGCAAATCCCTCGCGCAACGTCATTCCCGGCGAGATCGCCTTCACCATGGATTGCCGCAGTGCCGATGGCACCATCATGGACGCGCTCGATCGCGATCTTCGCGCGGCGATCGCCGATATCGCCACGCGTCGCAAGGTCGAAGTCAAGATCGATCTGGTCTGGCGCAAGCCGCCGACGCATTTCGATCCGAAGCTGATCGCAGCAGTCGAGAACGCCGCGAAGACGCTCGGCTATTCCTCGCGCCGCATCACGTCCGGCGCCGGCCACGACGCCTGCAACCTCAACACTGTCATGCCGGCGGCGATGGTGTTCGTGCCCTGCAAGGACGGCATCAGCCACAACGAGCTGGAGGACGCCACGCAAGGCGATTGCGCCGCGGGCACTAACGTTCTCATGCATACCGTGCTGGCGATCGCCGGCGTCGCATCCTGACTGGAGAGAACGATGCGCGGAGTTTTCGTCGACGCAAATGAGGCCCTCGCCGCGATCATGGAGCGGTTGGAGAAGCCCGGCGATCCCAAGGTGCGGATCCACAGGGACCCTGACATCAAGCCCGAGCAATATCCCGAGATTCTCGACGGCGCCGAGATCGCGATCGTCGACCACACTGCGCTGCCGACCGAGGTCGCGAAGAAGTGCGCGGGCCTCAAACACGTCGTCTTCCTCGGCACCGGCGCACGCAGCTACATGAACCCGGAGGAGCTCGCCGAGCTCGGCATCTCCGTCCATCTGATCAAGGGCTATGGCGACACCGCGGTCGCCGAATCCGCAATCGCGCTGATGTGGGCCTCGGCCCGCGTCATCGCGATGATGGACCGCGAAATGCGGGCCGGAAACTGGCTGCGCGAGGACGGCATGCAGCTCACCGGCAAGACCCTCGGCCTGATCGGCTTCGGCGGAATCGCCGCGGAAGTTGCGCGCATTGCCACGGGCAGCGGCATGAAGGTGATCGCCTGGAACCGCTCGCCGAAGAGCTATCCTGGCGTGGAGTTCACCGATCTCGACACGGTGCTGGCAAGGAGCGACGTGGTTTCGCTGCATCTGCTGCTCAACGACGAAACCCGCGGCATGATCACGCGCGAGAAGATTTTCGCGATGAAGCGTGGTGTCGTCCTCGTCAACACCGCCCGCGCCGCTGTTGTCGACGAGGCCGCCATGATCGACGCACTGAAGTCCAGCCACATTCGCCATGCCGGCCTCGATGTGTTCAACGTCGAGCCGCTGCCCGGCGATCATCCGCTGACGAAACTGCCGAACGTGACGCTGTCGGCGCATTCGGCCTTCCGCACGCCAGAGGCGAGCGAGAACCTGATTGAAGCGGCCTGGGTCCACTGCCGCCGGATCGTGAATTTGTAGGGTGGGTTAGCCCTGCAGATGCGCGAAGTGCATCTGCTCGGCGTAACCCACCTCTTTGGTTTCCCCGGAGACAGAAACGGTGGGTTACGCCTTCGGCTAACCCACCCTACGCGCCCCGCCAAATCGTGAAGGGATAAGAGCA
This sequence comes from Bradyrhizobium sp. USDA 4354, assembly GCF_054060315.1. NCBI lineage: Bacteria > Pseudomonadati > Pseudomonadota > Alphaproteobacteria > Hyphomicrobiales > Nitrobacteraceae > Bradyrhizobium > Bradyrhizobium sp. USDA 4354. The sequence continues at coordinate 7,022,917 of NZ_JBSSDC010000001.1, forward strand.
ACAACAATGGCCGACTATCGCACCATCAAGGCACAGCCGCTCACCGACGTCATCCGCGCCATTGCCAAGGCGGGGGGATCCACGGATCGCGAAGCTGATCTTGTCTCCACCAACCTCGTCGAGGCAAATCTGAAGGGACATGACTCGCACGGCGTCGGCATGATCCCGCGTTATGCCGAAGCAGTTGCCGAGGGCGGCCTCGCCGTCAACCAGCACGTCAAGATCGTGATGGACACGGGCCCCCTGCTCACCCTCGACGGCCTCACCGGCTATGGCCAGGTGATGGGCTTTGAAGCGATGGAGCTCGGCGCCGAGCGGGCCAAGCGCAGCGGCGTCTGCGTCGTCGGCCTCTCCAACTCGCATCACATCGGCCGCATCGGCCACTGGGCCGAGCAATGCATCGATCACGGACTGGTGTCGATCCACTTCGTCAACGTGATCTCGCGCCCGATCGTGGCGCCCTGGGGCGGCAGCGATGCCCGTCACGGCACCAACCCGTTCTGCGTCGGCATCCCGCGCAAGGGCAAGGAGCCGATCGTGCTCGACTTCGCCACCAGCAAGATTGCGCAGGGCAAGACCCGCGTGGCCCACAACAAGGGCATCGAGCTCGAGCCCGGCACCATCATCGACAGCGAGGGCAAGCCGACGACCAACCCGCGTTACACGGTGATCGCCCCGTACGGCGCCATCCTGCCGTTCGGCGAACACAAGGGTTCGGGGCTCGCGCTGGTCTGTGAAATCCTCGGCGGCGCGCTGTCGGGCGGCGAGGTCGTCAAAGGTCCGGCCGACGGCAAGCGCCGCGTGCTCAACGGCATGCTCTCCATCATCATCGATCCGAGCAAGCTCGGCACCGGCGAGAATCTCGCGCGCGAAGTCGAGAGCTTCGTTGCCTGGCACACCGGCTCGCCGCCTGCCCCCGGCGTCGACAAGGTCAGAATCGCCGGCGAGCCCGAGCGCGAGACCAAGGAGAAGCGCCTGGCCGAAGGTGTTCCGGTCGATCCGAACACCTGGCAGGAGATTCTGGATGCCGGGAAACGATTCGGGTTGGACCGAGCGGCGATCGAGAAGATCGTGGGCTGATCGCTGTCTGCGGCGCGGGATTGGAAAAGCCATTCCGCGCGCCCCCCTTCTCCCCTTGTGGGAGGAGGTGGCGTAGGCGGCCGTCGGCCGCCGTTCTTAAGAGAACGCCGAAGCGAAGCTTCGGCTATGGCGCCGGATGAGGGGTTCTCTCCGCAAGCGCTTCTGCAAGTGTTAGGTCTGAATCTGCGGAGACAGACCCCTCACCCGTCTCGCCGCTGCGCGGCGTGTCCAGCGGATGGATGGGTAACAAAACAGACCGGATGGATGGGTAACAGTCGTTCATGGTTCGGTCCGCTGCGGCGCTGCGCTAGCGCAGCGCCGCAGCGTTGATGTTTTTTGGTCGATGATGCCGATCGGCACGTTGAAGAAACGTACTTGCCATTGCCCGTCAGCGGCTTCCTCCACGGCAACGGTTTCCCCAGCGAGAGCGCTGCAGAGATGGATGAGATCGCCGCGCCATTTGATCTCGCCATTGGAGCGAACCTGGCGCACCGCCGCTTCGACCGGATAATCCGGCTCCGGAAGCCGACTTGGCATCGCACGAGGAGAAGCGTGGTAGGCGCTGGCAGGTGGACGCTGCCCAAGTGCCTCGTGCGGCCGTTCTTCGTTGTAGTCGCGCACAAATGCTGCGAACCGGCGGGCTTGCGCGGTCTTGGTCGGCGGCGGTGGCCGCATGGCTTCCAGAAGCGTGAGGTGAAAACGCTCGTGTCGGCCGTTCTGCTGCGGATGGCCAGGATCAATTCGTTCATGACTGATGCCAAGCTTGATCCACCATACCGACAGCGCCGTCAGACCGGTGGTTCCGGTTGAGGCGAACGGCGAGCCGTTGTCGGAACGGATGATCTGCGGCAAGCCGTGCTCGCGAAACGCCCGCTCCAGCAGCGGTTGGCACTCGGCATATTGCGTGCTGCCCGTCGCCGCCAGGCTAATCAAATAGCGGCTGAAGCCATCGGTCACCGTGAAGGGCTCAACGCGAGATCCGTCGCCCAGCCGGATCCAGCCCTTGTGATCGAGAGCCCATACATGGTTGGCATGCTGCGGCACCGTCAGTTGTCCCATACGCGGCGGCGCTCGTCGCCGGACCCGACGGCTGCTGACCAGTCCCGCCCGCTTGAGAATCTCGCCCGCCGTCGAGGCCGACGGCCAATCGACATCCCCTTGGCGAGCCTCAAGCTTGCTGACGATCTTGCGCGGTCCCCAGCTCGGCCGCTCGAGCCGCAGCCCAACGATCGCATCCACAATGTGCTGCGGCGTCGCTCGCCCATGCACCCGCGCGGCGTGGGAGCGATCGGCAAGTCCTCCAGGTCCCTCCAACCGGTAACGATCCAGCCATTTGTAACCGGTCTTGCGGCTGATCTCGTATCGCTCGCAAAGCTCCGTCATCGTCCACAAGCCGGTTCGCTGTTCCGATATGAAGCTAATCCGCTGGTCCATTGCACAGCTCTCTCGCCAAGGCATCGGCTGATCCTCCAGCCGATAGAGAACTGTTACCCATCCATCCGGTCTACTGTGTTACCCATCTATCCGGTCTGGACAGGCGAGCCACCCTCTCCCACAAGGGGAGAGGGGAAGAACATCAATCCACCATGTCCGCAACCGCCTTGCCGCACGCCGTGGTATCGGCATTGCCGCCGAGGTCCTTGGTGCGCAACGTCCGTTCGGCCAGCGTGCGCTCGATTGCGTCGACGATCGACTTGCCGGCTTCCTTCTCGCCGAGATGCTCCAACATCATGGCACCCGACCAGATCATGCCGATCGGGTTGGCGATGCCCTGCCCCGCGATGTCGGGCGCCGAGCCGTGAACCGGCTCGAACACCGAGGGGAAATCACCCTCGGGGTTGATGTTGCCGGACGGAGCGATGCCGATCGTGCCCGTGCAGGCCGGGCCGAGGTCCGAGAGGATGTCGCCGAACAGATTCGAGCCGACCACGACGTCGAACCAATCCGGATGCAGCACGAAATTCGCCGTGAGAATGTCGATGTGGTACTTGTCCCACTTCACGCCCGGAAACTTCTTGGCCATCGCCTCCACGCGCTCGTCCCAATAGGGCATGGTGATGGAGATGCCGTTCGACTTGGTCGCCGAGGTCAGGTGCTTCTTCGGCCGCGACTGCGCGAGCTCGAAGGCGAATTTCAGGATACGGTCGACGCCGGTGCGGGTCATCACCGTCTGCTGCGTCACGAACTCGCGCTCGGTGTCGGGGAACATGCGGCCACCGACCGAGGAATATTCGCCTTCGGTGTTCTCGCGCACCACCCAGAAATCGATGTCGCCGGGCTTGCGACCCGCCAGCGGCGACGGCACGCCGGGCATCAGCCGCACCGGGCGCAGGTTCACGTACTGGTCGAACTCGCGCCGGAACTTGATCAGCGAGCCCCACAGCGAGACGTGATCCGGAATCTTGGCCGGCCAGCCGACCGCACCGAAATAGATCGCATCGTGCTTGCCGATCTTGTCCTTCCAGTCATCGGTGCATCATCTGCCCGTGCTTCTCGTAGTAATCGTAGGACGAGAAGTCGAAATGGTCGAAATGCACGGAGACGCCGTGCTTCTTGGCGGCCGCCTCCATGACGCGCAGGCCCTCCGGCATGACTTCCTTGCCGATGCCGTCGCCGGGAATGACCGCGATCCGGTATTGTTTCTTGCTCATCGAGAACGTCCTTGGTTGGTCCGGCAGCCGCCGTCTTTTTTTGACCGCACTGCAATGGACCAAAGTCGACGGCGGTGCAACGCTGCACTGCAATGTTGACCATGGCGCAGCCGGGCGCCTACTGATTTGATCCTGTTCCCACGAACGAGTACTCCCCATGGATCTGCATCTGCGTGGCAAGCGCGTCCTGATCACCGGCGCGTCCAAGGGCATTGGCGCAGCCGCCGCCGAGGCGTTTGCCGAGGAAGGCGCGCATCTCCTGCTGGCGGCCCGCAGCGGCGAGGCACTGAAGGCGCTGGCCGACCGCTTGCGCGCCGCGCACCAGATCGACGCCGCAACGAGCATTGTCGACTTGCGCAAGCCTGAGGATGTGGCACGGCTCGCCAAGGAAGCTGCCGACATCGACGTGCTGGTCAACAACGCCGGCGACATCCCCGGCGGCTCGATCGACAAGATCGACGAGGCGGCCTGGCGGCACGCCTGGGAATTGAAGGTGTTCGGCTATATCAACCTGACGCGGCACATCTATGCCCAGCTGAAGGCCAAGGGCGGCGGCGTCATCGTCAACGACATCGGCGCCGCCGGCGAGAAATTCGACGCCAACTACATCTGCGGCAGCGCCGGCAATGCCGCGCTGATGGCGTTCACCCGCGCGCTCGGCGGCAAGAGTCTGGCCGACAACATCCGCGTCGTCGGCATCAATCCCGGCCCCGTCGGCACCGACCGCCATGTCACCCTGCTCAAGACGCGGGCAAAGCACCAGTTCGGCGACGAGAGCCGCTACAAGGAATTCCAGAAGAGCCTGCCGCTCGGCAGGCCGGCGCATGCGCGCGAGATCGGCGACCTCATGGCGTTCCTGGCGTCAGATCGCGCCGGCTATACCTCGGGCGTGATATATACGGTGGACGGCGGCATCAGCGCGGGGTGGGGTTAACTCTATCCTCGTCATTGCGAGCGCAGCGAAGCAATCCAGGAATGTATCCGCGGGTAACAGTCTGGATTGCTTCGCTGCGCTCGCAATGACGAACCTAGATTATGCATAGGAGTAAACCAATTGTCTCAAGACCTGATCCGCGAAACAGCATGCGCCGTCGTCGACAAGCTGCGCTCCGGCGACGTCTCGCCGCTCGAGCTCCTGGATATGCTGGACAAGCGCATCAGCGACGTCGACGGCAAGGTCAACGCGCTGCCGATACTGTGCTTCGATCGCGCACGGGATAGCGCCAAGGCGCTGATGCGGAAGCCGGCCGGCGCGCGCGGGTTGCTGGCGGGCCTGCCGGTCCCCATCAAGGACCTGACCGACGTTGCAGGCGTCTTGAACGCGCAAGGCTCGCCGATCTTCAAGGACAACATTCCCGCGAAGTCCGACCTCATGGTCGAGAACCTCGAGGCAAACGGCGCGGTGGTCTACGCAAAATCCAACACGCCGGAGTTCGGCGCCGGCGCCAATACTTTCAACGAGGTGTTCGGCGCGACGCTCAATCCCTGGGACACGACCAAATCGGCAGCGGGCTCCTCCGGAGGCGCCGCGGTGGCGCTTGCGACCGGCATGGCCTGGCTCGCCCAGGGCTCCGACATGGGCGGCTCCTTGCGCAACCCCGCGGCATTCTGCGGCGTCGTCGGCATGCGGCCGAGCATCGGCCGCGTCGCGCATACTCCCAACTCAGGTATCGATCGTAATCTCGGCGTGGTCGGTCCGATGGCGCGCAACGTCGAGGATCTCGCGCTGCTGCTGGATGCCATGAGCGGCGATTATGCGGACGACCCGCTGTCGCTGCCGGCCCCCGAAATCTCGTTCCTGTCGGCGGCACAGGCGGGCAAGACAAGCCGAAGCGCATCGCCTACTCGCCCGATCTCGGCATCACCCCGGTCGATCCCGAAGTGAAGGCGATCACGCGCAAGGCCGCCGAACGTTTCGCGGAGGCCGGAGCCGTCGTGGAGGAGGCCCATCCCGACTGGCGCGAGGCGCACGAATGCTTCCACGTGCTGCGCGCCTTCGATTTCGCGATCACCAAGGCCAATCTGCTGCGCACCAAGCGCGACCTGCTCAAGCCCGAGGTGATCTGGAACATCGAAGAAGGCCTCAAGCTCACGGTCGACCAGTTGGCGCGCGCCGAGGCGCAACGCGTCGGCATGACCGCGCGGGCGGTCGAGTTCTTCAGGAGCTACGACCTGCTTCTGGTGCCGACCACGATCGTGCCGCCCTTCCCGATCGAGAACCGCTATGTCGCCGAATGCGCCGGCAAGAGGTTCGACAATTACGTCGAGTGGCTCGGCATCGTCTACGCCATCACGCTCGCCTGCTGCCCCTCGCTGTCGCTGCCCTGCGGCTTCACGGCGTCCGGCCTGCCAGTCGGCGTGCAGGTGGTCGGCGCGCCGCGCGCCGACGCGCAGGTGATCGCAGGAGCGAAGGTGCTGGAGGATATTCTGGGCTTGCGCGGCACGACGCCGATCGATCCGAAGGTGAAGAACTAGCCTCACTCTCGTGCCCCGGACGCAGCGCAGCGCTTCTTAAGCGTTGCGCTGCAGAGCCGAGGCCCATCTCTCCGCGACTTCCGGTGCTGCCCTGGGTCCCGGCTCTGCGGCGCAGCGCTAGCGCGCTGCCCCTTTGTCCGGGACACGAGACCTCACCTCCCGCTGGTCGCCTCCAGGCTGCGACTGTAGCGCGACATCGCAAAGCAAAAGACAAAGTAGAGCGCGGCACGACCTCCCGTCGCACCCTACCAGTCATCGCGCGGCACGCAGGACGGTTGCTCGGTTCGCTATTTGGCGATCGGGCAGGAGCCGGGATCATCGCAGCGAGGAGGCGTCGATCGCGTGGTGCCGGTCGCATCGTCGGAGCTCGGGCCCTCCGCTCCGTTCAGAATGACCGAGACACGCCAGCGATATGTTGTTTGTGGCATCAGGCCGGAATCCCCAAAGCTCGCTCCTGTCACGACGCCAATCACCTGGAACGCACCATCTGGCCCCGCACGCGAAACCCGGTAGGTTGTTACGTCGTCCACTGGAGACCAAGCCAGGTCAGCGCCGCTATCCGACGTATCGATCACCGTGAGCGACTGCGGTGCCGATAGCGATGGCGCGGTCGCGCCGGCGGGCGCCGCAGCCCCGGCCGTGAGCGCATCCAGCATGGCCTTGATTGCCTTCATTTGCGATCCGGACTTCGTCACGTAGCTATCCTGATGGTCGACGTAGCTCCACCAATCCCAACAGGCCTGCGGATTGCTTGGCCAGAATGGGCTGGTCTTGGTTTGCGGATAGAGAATGATCAGGTGGTTCGTGTCCGCCCACGCATTGTAGCCGGCCTCATCCACGAATCTGCGTCCGATATCGGCGACGTCCTGCTTGCATCCGTGGAGCGCGACGTGGACGCGACACGGACTGCCCTGCTCGCAATCCTGAGGTACGAACACATAGCCGGTATCGCCCATGCTCAGCGCGTCGGGCAGATGCGGCGTGGTATAGATCGATTGATCAAAGCTCCTCACCGAGCCTGCAAGCTGCGCGGGACCGGGCGGATTCAGGCGGCCGTAAATATGCTGCAGGATGACGCCGGCCTGGTCATAGCCGCACTGGTCGATATAGGGCTCCGCGTTGGCCTTGCAGTCGTTGAGCCCGGGTACGCCCTGTTTCATCACGACGAACGAGTGGCCCGCGCCGAGCGTGGCCTGATAGAACAAGTTGCCGCGATTGGCATCCCCCAGATAATGGCGATAGAAATCGGCGGCCGCATCGGTCGCGGCCTTGTCGACGACCGCGTCATTGTAGCCGTGAAAGAGATAGATCTTCTGCCTGCCGACATTGCTGAGAGGGTCGATTTCGCCCGCTGCGGCCTTCGCGTCGGCCTTTGCCGTAAAATCCTTCGGATCCAGATCCGACGCCGGCCCTTTCATGCATGCACCCGTGGCCCGCCAGATCGGCCCCCAGTACCAGGTGGCGACGTCGAGCGCGTCCGCCTTCGCGCACCAGTAAGGGCCGCCTGCGACCACGCCGACGCCCTTGATCACCGACGACCACGCCGTACCGAACTGAACGGCCATGAACGCGCCCGACGAAATTCCCGAAATCGAACTCTCACCAATTGGCGCGCGATAGCCCCGTAACCCCTCCGCGGCACGCGACGACACGCCGAGAGCAGTTGTGAAGATCAGGACGCAGATCTGGGCGGCGGTGAATTGCCGCAAAACGGCCACGCGCATGACAGCCTCGCCAAATCGACTGCAGGAGCAATCTCTGGTATTACAACTCAAGATCGGCAATCAGTGCAAGCGCAAACAAGCGGCACCAAAACGAGGAACCGTCACTTCGGCGTTGTCGGCGCCTCCAGGCTGCGACTGTAGCGCGACATCGCAAAGCAAAAGACAAAATAGATCGCGGCGACGAAGATGTAGACCTCGACCGAAAATTGCTGCCAGGCGGGATCGATGATCGCGGTCTTCGCGGTCGTCAGCAAGTCGAAGATGCCGATGATCAGGACGAGACTGGTATCCTTGAAGAAGGCGATGAAGGTGTTGACCAGCGGCGGGATGACGTGGCGGATCGCCTGCGGCAGGACGATCAGCCGGTGCTTGCGCCAGTAGGACAGGCCGAGCGCCTCGGCGGCTTCGTACTGCCCGCGCGGCACGGCCTGGAGGCCGCCACGGATGACCTCGGCAAGATAGGCGCCGGCGAACAGGATGATCGCGATCTGCGCGCGCAGCAGCTTGTCGATATTGAATCCGGCGGGCATGAACAGCGGAAACATCACGCTCGCCATGAACAACAGGCTCACCAGCGGCACGCCACGGATCAGCTCGACATAGAGCACGCTGAGCGAGCGGATCGCCGGCAGCTTCGAGCGCCGGCCGAGCGCGACCAGGATGCCGAGCGGAAAGCCGAAGGCGAGACCAAAAGTCGCCAGGATCAGCGTCACCGGCAGTCCGCCCCAGCGGTCCTGCGAGACGAAGGACAGGCCAAACACCCCGCCCCACATCAGAACGCTGATCAGCGCCAGTGCACCGATCCAGAGATAGACCAGCTCGCGCCGCCATAGCGCGCGGCGGGTCGAGAGGTAGTACAGCGCGATGAACAGCAGGACCGACAGCCCCGGCCGCCACTGCTCGTCGAATGGATAGGTGCCGAACAGGATGAAGCGGTACTTTTCGGGGATGATCGCCCAGCAGGCGCCAACGCCACGCGCCGCGCGACAGGCGCTGGAATCGTTCCCCGGCGTCAGCCACACCGCGTTCGCCACGCCCCACTGCACGAAACTGAAGATTCCCTTGGCGAGGATCGCCAGCAGCACGACCGTGAGGATGCCGTTGGGAATCGACGAGAACAGGTTCTTGCGCAGCCAGCGCAGCACCGGATTGCCCATCTGCGGTCGGCGAGCGGCGCGGGGTGCATCGGGGATGTCCGTGATCGCGGTCATGATCAGCGCTCCACCAGCGCGATGCGCGCGTTGTACCAGTTCATGAAGAAGCTGATGGAAAGGCTGATGGTCAGGAACACCGCCATGATCAGCGCGATGGCTTCGATCGCCTGCCCGGTCTGGTTCAGCGTGGTGTTGGCGATCGAGACCACGTCCTGATAGCCGATCGCGACCGCGAGCGAGGAGTTCTTGGTCAGATTGAGATACTGGCTCGTCATCGGCGGCACGATGACGCGCAGCGCCTGCGGCAGGATGATCTGCCGCAGCATGAAGCTGCGGCGCAGGCCGAGCGCATTGGCGGCATCCCATTGCCCGCGCGGCACCGACTGGATGCCGCTGCGGACGATCTCGGCGATGAAGGCCGAGGTGTAGGTCACGAGCGCGATCAGCAGCGCGAAATATTCCGGGGCGAGCGTCAGCCCACCGACAAAATTGAAGCCGCGCAGCTGCGGCCATTCGATCGACCAGGACACGCCGAGCGCCAGCGAGACCGCCACCGGCACCACGACGATGAGGCCGAGCGCAAACGGCCAGGCCGGCCGCGGCCTGCCGTCGCGCATCTGCTGCGCGACCAGCCATCGCCGGATGACATAGAACACCGCGCAACCCAGCACCGCGGTGCCGAGCACCCAAAGCTGTGGCGGGCCGAACGGGATCGCCGGCAGGATCAGGCCGCGATTGGAGAGGAACACACCCTCGACAGGTCGCCACGCGGCGCGTGCGGCCGGCAGCGCCTGCATCAGCACGTACCAGAACAGGAGCTGAAGCAGCAGCGGGATGTCGCGGAGCGTTTCGACATAGACGGCGGCGAGCCGCGACAGCAGCCAGTTGGCCGACAGCCGCGAGATCCCGATCAGGGTGCCCAAGATCGTCGCGAGCACAATGCCGATCACGGCGACGCGCAGAGTATTGGCGATGCCGACGACGAACGCCCAGAAATAGGTGTCCCTCGGATTATATGCGAGCAGGCTGTCGGAAATCGGCATGCCGGCCTCGCGGCCGAGAAAGGCAAAGCCGGTGGTGATGCGGCGGGCCGACAGGTTGGTGACCGTGTTGGACCAGAGGAAGGCGATCACTGCGACTGCGATCCCGACCACCAGGACCTGCCAGAACAGGCCCTTCAATTCGTTGCGCCCGAGCGCGAAGAAGCGGCGGCGCGGCGGCGGTCTGGGGTGATCGGCGGTCACAGCACAAAAATCCTTGTTCAAATGCAGCGATTTCCGGCGGCGCACGTCAACTGTTGCACCAAACTCCATTTCATGCAACAAATGTTTCATGGCCGAGCCCGCGAAATCCTCGCCCCTGAGCGAACTGCGCATCGCATTGCCGTCGCTGCCGATGCGGTTGCAGGAGGTCGGGCGCTTTGTCGCCGCCAATGATTACGACGCCACCACCCGTTCGATGCGCGATCTCGCGGCAGAAGCCGGCGCCGATCCCGCCGCGTTCACGCGTCTTGCCAAGGCGATCGGCTATTCCGGCTGGGACGAGCTGCGTGCGGCGCTGACCGAGGCGCGGCGGCCGTCCCAGACTGCGCCCTTCTCCGGCCGCACAAAAGGCCGCCGTCAGGGGCCGAACGCCGATGTCGCGCTCGTCATCGACAAGTTCGAAGCCGAGGCCGCCGGCCTTCCGCGCATCCCGGCACAGCCGATCGCGGAAGCGGCGCGCGCGCTGCACGACGCCAAGCGGATCTGGATCGCCGGCTACCGAAGCTGCCGCAGCGTCGCGGAACTCCTAAACTACGAGCTGCGCTTGTTCCGTCCCGAACAGGTGCAGCTCGTCGGCACGTCCGGGCCCGACGACCTCGATCTCGGCGCCTTCCGGCCCGGCGAAGCCGTCATCGTTATCGGCTTCCTGCCCTACACGCATGCCAGCGTCCGCGTTGCGCAAGCCGCTCATCGCAGCGGCGCGACGCTGATCGCGATCGCGGACAGCCTCTCGGCGCCGATGGCCGAGGGCGCGGACCACGTGCTGCTGTTCGAGGCAGCGTCCTCGCCCGGCTTTTTCCCCAGCCTCACGGGCGCGATCGCAATCGCGCAGTCGCTCGCGGCGGTCACGTTCTCGCTTGGCGGTACGGCCGCCAAGAAGCGCCTGGAAAATACCGAGGCGCGGCTCGCCGTGGCCTCCACCTACGTCTCAGAGAAAGGTTGACCCATGAGCACTCGCACCAGCCGCGTGCTGCATCGCTCGCTTCGCGAGACGCCGCCCAAGGCGATCGGCGGCGAAGGCGTCTATCTCTTCGCCGAGGACGGCCGGCGCATCATCGATGCCTCCGGCGGCGCGGCGGTCTCCTGCCTCGGCCACCAGCACCCGCGCGTGACCGCGGCGATGGCCAAGCAGGCGTCCACTCTCGCCTATGCGCATACTGCTTTCTTCTCCTCCGAGCCGGCCGAAGCACTTGCCGAAGCGCTGGTGGGGCACGAGCCCGGCGGTCTCGCCTACGCCTATTTCGTCAGCGGCGGGTCGGAGGCGATCGAAGCCAGCATCAAGCTGGCGCGGCAGTATTTCATCGAGCGCGGCGAGCCGCAGCGGCAACACTTCATCGCCCGGCGGCAGAGTTATCACGGCAACACGCTCGGCGCGCTCGCCGCCGGCGGCAACGCCTGGCGTCGCGCCCCCTATGCACCGCTGCTCTCGACCGCTTTCAGCCATGTGACGCCGGCCTTTGCCTATCACGAGAAGCGCGAGGGCGAGTCGGATGCTCAGTTCGTCGCGCGCCTCGCCGCCGAGCTCGAAGCCGAGTTTCAGCGGCTCGGCCCCGACACCGTGGCGGCGTTCCTCGCCGAGCCCGTGGTCGGCGCCACCGCCGGCGCCGTGACCGCACCCGACGGTTACTTCAAGGCGGTGCGCGAGATCTGCGACCGCCATGGCGCGCTGCTGATCCTCGACGAGGTCATGTGCGGCATGGGCCGCACCGGCACGACGCACGCCTGGGAGCAGGAGGGCATCGCGCCTGACATCCAGGCGATCGCGAAGGGCCTCGGCGGCGGCTACCAGCCGATTGGTGCGATGCTCGCAAGCGGCCAGATCATCGACACCATCCGCGCGGGCTCCGGCGCATTCCAGCACGGCCATACTTACCTTGCGCATCCCCTCGCCTGTGCGGCGGCGCTCGCGGTGCAGGACGTGATCCGCGAGGACGGCCTGCTCAACCAGGTCAGGGAACGCGGCCGACGGCTCGAACAGCGCCTCACCGAGCGCTTCGGCAATCACCGCCATGTCGGCGATATCAGGGGCCGCGGGCTGTTCTGGGCGATCGAGCTCGTCGCCGATCGCGCGACGCACGCCTCGTTCGATCCGGCGCTCAAGCTGCACCAGAAGATCAAGGTCGAAGCCTTCGCGAACGGGCTCGGATGTTATCCCGGCGGCGGCACCGCGGACGGTGTGCGCGGCGACCACGTGCTGCTGGCGCCGCCCTATATCGCTTCCGCAGCCGAGATCGACCTGATCGTCGACAAGCTCGGCACGGCCGTCGACAACGTGTTGCGTAGTGTCAATCACTGAGGGGAGAGTAGTATGAGGAAAGTGGTTATCGTAGCGGGCGTGCTCGCGGCATCGACGGTGATGGCCTCGGCGGCGACGCTGGATACGGTGAAGAGCCGCGGCACGCTGGTATGCGGCGTCAGCGCCGGCTTTGCCGGTTTCTCCGCGCCGGACTCGCAAGGCAACTACAAGGGCCTCGACGTTGACTATTGCCGCGCGCTCGCGGCCGGCGTGCTCGGCGACCCCACCAAGGTGCGCTACGTCTCGCTGACGGCGCAGAACCGCTTCACCGCCCTGCAATCGGGCGAGATCGACGTGCTCTACCGCAACTCGACGCAGACCTATTTGCGCGGCGTCACGCTGGGCCTGCGACAGGGCCCGGTCAACTTCTACGACGGCCAGGGTTTCGTGGTGAAGAAGGACCTCGGCGTGAAGGAGCTGAAGGACCTCAAGGGCGCCACCGTCTGCGTCGCGCAGGGCACCACGCACGAGGTCACGCTGGGCGATTACGGCCGCGCCAACGGCATCGACTGGAAGCCGCTGGTGTTCGACCGCGTCGACACCATGTACCAGACTTTCTTCGGCGGCCGCTGCGATGCCATGACCCAGGACGCCTCCGCGCTGGCCGGCGCGGTGACCACCGCGGCGCCGAACCCGGCTGACTACGTCGTGCTGCCGCAGACCATCAGCAAGGAGCCGCTCGGGCCTTTCACCCGCAATGGCGACGAGGTCTGGAGCGACATCATCACCTGGCTGCATTACGGGCTGATCGAGGCCGAGGAGCTCGGCGTCACGCAGGCCAATGTCGATGAGATGACGAAGTCGCAGACGCCCGCGATCCAGCGGCTGCTGGGCGCCAGCGGCGACCTCGGCTCGCGGCTTGGGCTCGACAACAAATGGCTGGTCACGGCGATCAAGGCCGGCGGCAACTACGGCGAGATCTACGAGCGCAATGTCGGCAAAGCGAGCCCGCTCAAGCTCGATCGCGGCCTCAACGGCCTCTGGAGCAAGGGCGGCTTGATGTACGCCATTCCGTTCAAGTAAAGGTGCTTCACCTCTCCCCGCAAGCGGGGCGAGGGAGACGAGACATCCCATGCGCATCGCCCTCATCCACGCCCTCAAGCACTCCATCGCACCGATCGAGGCCGCGTTCGCGCAGACGTGGCCCGAGGCGCGGCTGATGAATCTGCTCGACGACAGCTTGTCGGCGGATCTGGCGCGCGACGGCCAACTCAACGATGCCATGACCGAGCGCTTCTTCGCGCTCGGCGATTATGCGGCAGCGACCGGGGCAGACGGGATCTTGTTCACCTGCTCGGCCTTCGGCCCCTGCATCGAGGCGGTCGCGCGCGCACATGCGCCGATGCCGGTGCTGAAGCCGAACGAGGCCATGATCGAGAGGGCGGCGACGATGGGTCAGCGCATCGGCCTGCTCTCGACTTTTCCGCCAACGCTGGTCTCGATGCCGCCCGAGTTTCCCGCCTCGGTCCAGGTCGTGCCCAAGCTTGCTGAAGGCGCGCTGGCCGCGCTCGATCGCGGCGACCGCGCCACGCATGACCGGCTGATTGTCGAAGCGTCGAAGGATCTGCGCGATTGCGACGTCATCGCGCTCGCGCAATTCAGCATCGCCGCGACTGCGCCACTGGTTGCGGAGGCCACCGGCCGTCCCGTCGTGACGACGCCGGACAGCGCTGTCGAGAAGCTGATGAGGCTGCTGAAGGCTTAAGCGCCGGCCTTTGTCCGACGCAGCGCATCCTTGATTGCGACCGCAAGCGCAGCCTTCGTCTCGTTGACGAAATCCTCGACCAGCTCCTCGCGCGTGGCGTGCGCCGCTTCACCGGTGAACAGGCCCTGCTCGGCCAGCATCACCACACCATGCAGCGCCGCCCAGATCTTGAGCGCCTGCCGTTCGCGCAGGTAGCCGACGGCGGGCACTTCCAAAGCTTCGATCACGAGCGCGAAGGTCTCCCGCGTTGCCTCGTGCAGCTCGCTGCCCTTGGCCGCACAGGACACCGTGCGCGAAGCGAACATCAAGCGGTAGATGCCATTGCGGCGCAGACCGAAATCGAGCGTCGCCTGAGCGAGCCGCGAGAGTTTCGACTGCTTCGACGGCTTTGCCATTGCCTCGCGCAGGAGCGCTGAGAGTTGCCGGAACGCCTCCGCAGTGACCGCCGTGAGCAGCGCTTCGCGGTCGGCAAAATGCCGATATGGCGCCGGCTGCGAGACGCCAAGCTGCTTGGCAAGCGCCTTGATGCTGATCGCCTCGGCGCCGCCCTGCTCTGCCTCGTGCAGCGCGGCCTTGATCAACGCATCGCGAAGATCGCCATGGTGATAGGTCTTCTCGGGCTTGCGAGCGAGTTGTGAACGCATGTTGAAGCGAACCCTATAAGTTTGAGCTTGACAGGGGAAGCCCGTCGCGAATGTAATAGGATATAACTTAAATAGAACCCAGATGAGGAAACGCGCCGCCCTTCGGGCCCTCGCGCGCACACGACCAAGGAAGCCGCAATGGCAGAGCGACTGAAGGTTCACGTCGACCCCGACAAATGCCAGGGTCATGCCCGCTGCAAGGCACTCGCGCCGGAACTTTTCGAGCTCGACGAATATGGCAACGCGCACGAAGCCGGCGACGGCACCGTCCCGCCGGGGCTCGAGGACAAGGCCTGGCTTGCGAAATCCAACTGCCCGGAAATCGCGATCGATGTGATCGAGGAGTAGCCCGGCCACTGCCGCCCCGCGTGCTTTCAGCGAACACGAGCGAAGGGATTTCCTGCCATGTCCGACGTCAACCAGCCCGCCGCCCATCCGCCCGTGACCGACTGGGTCCATGATTTCGACCACACCGATCCGCAATGGACGGAGGACCCCTTCCCGATCTGGGACGAGCTGCGCGCCGCAAGTCCCGTGGTGCACACGAAACGCTTCCTCGGCTGCTACCTGCCGACGACCTATGAAGCGGTGCGCGAGATCGCCAACGACACCGAGCATTTCTCCTCGCGCCGAATTATCGTCCGTGACGTGCGGCCGGAAATCACCAGCAAGAACGCTGCCCCGCCCATCACCTCCGATCCGCCTGTGCACAAGCCGGCCAAGCAGTTGCTGCTGCCGCCGTTCACGCCGGATGCGATGAAGAAGCTCGAACCGCGGGTCCGCGCCATCTGCAACGAGCTGATCGACGACTTCATCGCCGACGGCAAGATCGACGCTGCCGCGCGCTACAGCAAATACGTCCCGGTTCGGGCGATCGCGCACATGCTCGGCATTCCCGAGAGCGACAGCGATCTCTTCATCAACTGGATTCACATGATCCTCGAGCTCGGCATCAAGGATGAGAGCAAGCTGCTCCAGGCCGTGCAGGAGATGACGGCCTATTTCAGCGGCCACATCGAGGCGCGCAAGAACAAGCCCACCGACGACCTGATCTCCTACCTGATGAACGCCAGGAACAAGGACGGCAGTCCGCTCGAGGACACCCACGTGCTGGGCTCGCTGCGCCTGCTGCTGATCGCCGGCATCGACACCACCTGGAGCGCGATCGGCTCCTCGCTCTGGCATCTTGCGAAGACGCCGGCCGACCGCGAGCGGCTGATCGCCGAGCCCGGGCTGATCCCGGCGGCGGTGGAGGAGTTGCTGCGCGCTTATTCGCCGGTGACGATGGCGCGCGAAGTGGTCAAGGAGACGACGATCTCGGGTTGTCCGGTCAAGCCGGGCAACATGGTGCTGCTGTCCTTCCCGGCTGCCAACCGCGATCCCAAGATGTTTCCGGACGCTGACAAAGTCGTGATCGACCGACGCGAGAATCGCCACGCGGCCTTCGGCCTCGGCATCCACCGTTGTGTCGGTTCCAATCTTGCGCGCATGGAAATGCAGGTTGCGCTGGAGGAATGGCTGAAGCGGATTCCAGACTTCCGGCTCGATCCGGCAGGCACGGTGACCTGGTCACAGGGCACGGTGAGAGGCCCCCGGCAGTTGCCATTTCTGCTCGGAAAGGCGATGTAGGCCTTCCCAAAGCAAAGGAAGTGGACAGGCCTTTTCATGGCATGCGCGACACCAAGCACGCCTCCGCCATGCATCGCCACGAGTAGGCCATGACCGACGAGACGCCATCCGACAGTAAGCTGACGCGCACCAAGGAGAAATGGGCGCGCGAAGGCCGGTTTCTCACCGGCAAAATCACCCGGCCGGAAGACCAGCGCCTGCCGCCCGGGCAGCACCTCACCAAGGACTGGCCGGTGCTCGATCTCGGGGTCGTGCCGCCGGTATCGCGCGAGCGGTGGCGGCTCGACGTCTACGGCGCGATCGAAACTCCCGTGTTCTGGACCTTCGACGAGTTCATCGCACAGAAGCAGGCTCGGTTCACCTCCGACATCCATTGCGTGACGACCTGGTCGCGCTACGACAATGAATGGGAGGGGCTCGCCACGCGCGATCTGCTCGCAGCCTGCCAGCCCCGCGAGGATGCGCGCTTCGTCGTGCTGCATTCCTACGACGGTTACACCACCAATCTCGCGCTGGAGGATTTTGCTGCCGAAGACGCGCTGCTCGCCCACAGCTGGTCCGGCCAGCCGCTGACGGAGGAGCATGGCGGCCCGGTGCGGCTAGTCGTGCCGCATCTGTATTTCTGGAAGAGTGCAAAATGGCTCCAGGCGATCGAATTCCTGACCGAGGACGCGCCGGGCTTCTGGGAAGTCCGCGGCTATCATAACCGCGGCGATCCCTGGGCCGAGCAACGCTACTCGGGCGATTAGGTTCAAGCAAGAACGGGGGAAGCCCATGCCGACGGAGCGCTTTCAATTCACCGGCGAAGGCGGCCATCAGCTCGCGGCCGCGCTGGAGCTGCCTGACGGCGAGCCCGCGGCTTTCGCGCTGTTTGCGCACTGCTTCACATGCGGCAAGGACACCCTGGCCGCAAAGCGCATAGCTGTCGCACTAGCGGCCAAGGACATCGCGGTGCTGCGCTTCGACTTCACCGGGCTCGGCTCCAGTGAAGGCGATTTCGCCAATTCGACCTTTTCCTCCAACGTCGCCGATCTCGTCCGGGCCGCCGATCATCTGCGCAGTGCCCGCAAGGCGCCGTCGATCCTGATCGGCCACAGCCTCGGCGGCGCAGCGATCCTCGCGGCAGCAGGACAGATCCCTGAAGCCAAGGCGGTCGTCACCATCGCGGCGCCGTCCGATCCCGCTCACGTCACCGGCCTATTCAAAGAGCATATCGACAACATCCGCGCTCAGGGCGAGGTCGAAGTCTCGCTCGCGGGACGTCCGTTCCGGATCAAGCGTGAATTCCTCGACGACATCGCCGAGCACGAGCTGATGAAGGATGTCACCGGCCTGCACAAGGCGCTTCTCGTGATGCATTCGCCTGTTGACGATACTGTCGGCATCGACAATGCGACCAAGATCTTCGTGTCGGCGAAGCACTCCAAGAGTTTCGTCTCTCTCGACCACGCCGATCATCTGCTCACGAAACCGGCCGACGCCCTCTACGCAGCCGACGTGATCGCGGCTTGGGCGAGCCGCTACATCGACACGGCAAGGCCCGCCAAGGCGGTGGATCTTCCGGAGGCGGCGCGCCAGGTCGTGGTGCAGGAGACCCGCAAGAGCAAGTTCAACCAGACCATCTCGGTCGGTCCGCATCGTCTCGTGGCCGACGAGCCGGTCGCGGCCGGCGGCGAGGATGCCGGTCCCGGCCCGTACGATTTCCTGCTCGCCGGTCTCGGTGCATGCACCTCCATGACCATGCGCCTCTATGCCGACCGCAAGTCGCTGCCGCTCGACCGCGTTACGGTCACGCTGAAACATTCCAAGATCTACGCCAAGGATTGCGCGGAATGCGAGACGCGCGAGGGCATGCTCGACCAGATCGAGCGTGACATCACGATGGACGGCGCGCTCGATGCCGAGCAGCGCAAGAAGCTGATGGAGATCGCCGACAAGTGTCCGGTGCACCGTACGCTGACATCGGAGATCCGGATCGTGACGAAGGCCGTCGAGTAACGATGCCCCATTAGAAGCACGACGCCATCGTCCGCACGGCCGCGCTGATCTCGTTTTCGCGCCACGCCGCAAAGCCGAGCAGCAGGCCGTGATCGCGCGGCTTGCCGAGCGCCAGGCTGGACAAGGCGCGCGTTTCGACGCCCGCCTCGACCAGCCGCTTCACCGCCGCCCGATCAGTGCGGCCGCGCTCGATGCGGGCGACGAGCTGGATGCCGCCGGGGGGCACCTCGACCGAGAGCATGCCACCGAGATGCCGCTGCAGCTCCTCGACGAGGTGATCGCGGCGCGCGTGATAGAGCCGGCGCATCCGGCGCAGATGCGCGAGGAAGTGCCCATCGGCGATGAATTCGGCCAGCGCCTCCTGGATGTGGCTGGCGGCGATCAGTCCCATGTGCTGCTGCGCGATCTCCAAGGTGCTGACCAGCGCCGCCGGCGCGACCAGATAGCCGAGCCGGATGTCCGACCTCATCGCCTTCGAGAATGTGCCGACATAGAACACGCGGCCATGGGCATCTAACCCCTGCAAGGCCGGCACCGGCCGGCTGTCGTAGTGGAAGTCGCCGTCGTAATCGTCCTCGACGATCCAGGTCCTGCCGGGCCGGCTTGCCGCGAGAAACTCGGTGCGGCGGGCCAGCGACATCAACCGGCCGGTCGGGTGCTGATGCGACGGCGTCATGAAGATCAGCCTGGGAGCTCCAAGGCCTGGCATTCGCTGCATGCCCTGTTCGTCCAGCCCGATGCCGGTCAGGCGCGCGCCGGATGCGTGAAAGGCAGCCGCCGCGCCGGGATAGCCTGGGTCTTCCACCCATACATGATCGCCCGGCGAAATGAGTGTGGCAGCAATCAAGGTCAGCGCGGCCTGCGCGCTCGGCAGGATCATGATCTGCTCCGCCGTGGCGCGGACGTCCCTGTTCGTCGCCAGATAATGCGTCAGCGCCTCGCACAGGCGCAGCCGGTTGACCGGTCCCAGCTCGCGCGTGCCTGCATGCACGGCACTGCGGCGCAGGCAGCGTGCCCAGACCTCGTCCGGAAACTCCCTGAAATCGCCCAGCCCCGGGCGCAGCGGTTTGAGCTGCCCCCGATAAGACATCGGCCAGTCGGCCTGCTGGAGCTTCGTAGCCCAAGGCGAGAGCCGCAGTTTGCCGACGCATTCGCCCGCTGCGACGGCGCCCCGTTCGATGCGTTCGTGGCCGTCGATCATGACCACGGGACGGCGGCCATGAGAAGCTGCGACATATCCCTCGGCCACGAGCTGCTCGAACGCGTATGTGACGGTGTTGCGCGAGACGCCGAGATCGCTCGCAAGCCGTCGGCTCGACGGCAGCACGCGGCCTTTGCCGAGGCGGCCGGTCGCGATCAGGCCTCGCAGCTGGCTCGTCAGTTGCGCCACCAGCCCCTCGCCATCGGTCCGCTTCAGCTCGATCAACGCGGAGATCGTCGTGTCGGATACTGGCACTCTCTTCTTCTCCAATCTGGCACTTTTTCAAATGCCAGTCGGGATGCTATCCGGCGGCCTGGACTGCTTCAAGGACCTGCGACATGAACACCCTGTCACCCCGTGCGGCCATCGGCCTGTTCCTCATCGTGGTGCTGGCCTGGGGCGTGAACTGGTCAGTGACCAAGCAGCTCGTGCAGTTCGTCCCGCCGCTGTGGAGCGCGGCAATCCGGAGTTGGATCGCGCTGGCTGGATTGTTCGTGCTGCTCGGACTGAGCAACAATCTCGTGATCCCGGAGCGACGCGACTTTCCCGTGATCCTGAGCGTGGCGCTGCTGCATATGACGCTGTTCTCGATCCTGGTTGCCAGCGGCCTTCGCTTCCTGCCGGCAAGCAAGGGCATCGTGCTCGGCTACACCACGCCGCTCTGGGTCGCACTCGCCGCGCCCCTTTTCGGCAAGGACACGCTGACGGCGCCGAAGCTCGCCGGCGCTCTGCTCGGGCTGATCGGCCTTGCCGTCATCCTGAATCCATCCTCGATCGACTGGACCAACACAAACGTGCTGCTCGGCGCCGGCATGGTCATCCTGGCCGCGATCTCCTGGGCTGCGAACATCATCTATATCCGCGCGCATCGCTGGATCGGATCTCCGCTCCAGCTTTTGCTCTGGCAGGTGCTCGTGGCAACGATCGTGCTGTCGGTCGGCGCGACAGCCGTGGACGGCCTCCCACATGTGGAGTGGTCGTGGAGGCTCGTATTGTTGTTCCTCTATTCGGGTTTGGTCGGAACAGTCCTGGCTTATTGGGCGATGTCGATGGTCAACAAGAGCATCTCGGCCCTGACGACGTCGCTTGGCACCACCGGGACACCGCTCGTCGGCATCGCCAGCGCTGCGATCCTTCTGGGCGAACCCATCGACGCGAGCCTTGCCGTCGCGGCCGGACTGATCGTTACCGGCATCGGCCTTGCGACGCTAGGCGATCGGTTATTGCGCAGTCAGGCCACCGCGAGAGGCTGAACCCGCAGAACCCCGCGCAGGCCGGCCGCGGTGCCGAGCAGGATGCCGGCGACTGCGACGAACGACCCCAGCGCGAGCGTCGAGACTCCCGTCAGCCCCTGCCCGATCGAGCAGCCGAACGCCATCACGCCGCCGATCCCCATCAGCGCCGCGCCGCTGCCCGAGCGCAGCATGTGGCGCGGTGAGGAATAGCCCTCAAGCTTGAAGCGGCCCGTCACGAGCGCCGTCACCAGACTGCCGGCGAAGACGCCGGCAACCGTCGCGACGCCGAAGTTCAGCGTCAGTCCGGTCGAGAGCATGGCGTATTGCAGGGCATCCGCGATCGGCGCGATGAAGGTGAGCGAGGTCACGGGGACCGGATTGAAGTCGTCGGCACCGAGATAGCCGGTGACCAACCAGCCGCTGGCGACGAGGAGGCCCACGATGATGCCCGCTACGATCTGGCCGAGCGAGCGGCGGAATGCAGGATGCGCGAAAGCAAACAGGATCAACGCGACGACTGTCGCGGCTGCGGCAAGCGCGCGCGAAAGCGATTCCGTGAAACCGAGCGTCGCCAGCAAAGACGGCAGCGAATTCGTGGCGGCCGTGGTTTGCGTCGCCTGGACCAGCGCGATCCGCCCCGGCGCGATCAGGCCCTTCAGCGTCATCTGTGCGGCGATGGCCAGCACGACCACGACGACGAACGAGCGGAGATTGCCGCGCCCGAGCAGCACCAGCGCCCGCGAGCCGCAGCCGTTCGACAGCACCATGCCGTAGCCGAACAGAAGACCGCCGAGGAACAGCACCACCGGCGAGAACGACGGCTGCAGGTAGATCGACTTGCCGAGATCGACCGTGCCGCTACCGGCGAGGAACTGGCTGGCGGCGATCGCAACCGCAACGGCCAGCGCATAGCTCCGCACAAGTCGCCCATCACCGTCCGCCAGCCATCCGCGCATGCTGCTCATCAGGCAGAAACCACTGAGCAGGCCGACAGCGCCGTAGATGAGCCCAATGACGAGGCCGGCAAGAATGACGAGCTGGGTGGAGGACTCCATTACTGCGGCTTCAAGATCACACGATCGCGCGATGAGCCGGCGACCGCAAGATACGCCTCCTTGGCGCGCTCCAGCGGATAAATCGCATTCGCTTTGATCGGAAACGGTTTCAGATGGCCGCTCGCAAAACCCGGCCCCAGGTCGCGCAGCACTGCGCCCGTCGCGGCGGATGACAGGCCGAGTGTATCGATGCCGACATAAGTGTGCTGGCCCCGATAGAATTCGAGGATGTTGAACTGCACGATGCGGTCGATCGCGGCGATCAGGATCTGGCGGCCGCGCAAGGCGAGCGACTTGTGCGCGGCCTGGAAATAGGGATCGCCGACCGTGTTGAAGGCGATGTCGGCGCCCTTGCCGCCGGTCAGTTCGCGCACGCGCGCGGCAACGTCGATGGCGGAGGCGTCGATCACCTTGATGGGCGCGTTGGCGTGGCCTTCATAAGCTTCCGCCTTGCGCACCACGCCGATGACGCGCGCACCCTGCCAGGTCGCGATCTGCACCGCGGCCTGACCGACCTTGCCGTTGACGCCGAACACCAGCACCGTTTCGCCGGGCTTCGGGATGCCGGCGCGACGGAAGCCCTCCATCGCGGTGACGAAGGGCACGCCGATGCCGGCGGCCTCCTCCCACGATACCGTCTTCGGCTTCTCCACCACGGCATCGGCCTCGACGACCAGATGGCTCGCATGCGTACCGTCGCGGCGGATGCCGAGATCGCCGGAGGAGCCGAACACCTCGCGGCCGAGCGCGCCCGCGGGCCCTTCGATCACCACGCCGGCGTAGTCGCGGCCGGGCGTGCGCGGAAATACGGCATAAGGCATCAGGCCCGTTGCAGCCTTGACGTCCGATGGATTGACCGCCGCAGCCTTCACCTCGATCAGGAGATCGTGCGGCCCGCGCGTGAGCGTATGACGCTCGACGGCTGGCGCAACCGCAGCGGCGTTCTCGGCCTTGGCATTAAGGCGGACGCAGCGCGCGTCGACGGCTTTGGGATCGGCTGATGACATGCAAAAGACCCGCGATTTCTCGCGGGCCTTGTCGCCTTTGAGGCCGGTCAAGTCAACCGCCTCCCCTCATCCTGAGGAGCTTGCGAAGCAAGCGTCTCGAAGGATGCAGGCCCCCGCTGCTGTAGCCGGGCCTGCATGGTTCGAGACGGCGCTACGCGCCTCCTCACCATGAGGGGTGAGACTCAGTCCTTGGGCCGCTTGTCGTAGAGCCGCTTGGCCTTGCCGAGCGAGCGCTCGAGCGTGGCCGGCGCGACCACCTGAACTCTCGAACTGACGCCAATCGTATTCTTGATGTGGGTCGAGATCCGGTCCGCATGATCGACGAGCCCGCGGCCGTCCCAACTTTCGGGCCGCGCCTCGGCGATGATGGTCAGCTCGTCCATCCGGCCCTCGCGGGTGAGTTCCAGAATGAAGTGCCCGCCGCACCAGTCGGTCGCGAGCAGCACCTCCTCGATCTGTGTCGGGAACAGGTTGACGCCGCGCAGGATGATCATGTCGTCGGAGCGGCCCGTCACCTTCTCCATGCGCCGCATGCCCGGACGCGCTGTGCCCGGCAGCAGCCGCGTCAAGTCGCGGGTGCGATAGCGGATCACCGGAAAAGCTTCCTTGGTGAGCGAGGTGAAGACCAGCTCGCCCTTCTCGCCATCCGGCAGCACCGCACCGGTTTCGGGGTCGATGACCTCGGGGTAGAAGTGGTCCTCCCAGATGTGCAGACCGTCCTTGGTCTCGATGCATTCCTGCGCGACGCCGGGGCCGATCACCTCGGAGAGACCGTAGATGTCCGTCGCGTCCATGTCGAAGGCATCCTCGATCTCGCCGCGCATCGCGTTGGTCCAGGGCTCGGCGCCGAAGATGCCGATTTTGAGCGAGCTCTGGCGCGGATCGAGCTTCTGCCGCTTGAACTCGTCGAGGATCGCCAGCATGTAGCTCGGCGTCACCGTGATGATGTCAGGCCGGAAATCGTTGATGAGCTGCACCTGCCGCTCGGTCATGCCGCCGGAGATCGGCACCACGGTGCACCCGAGCTTTTCGGCGCCGTAGTGCACGCCAAGGCCACCGGTAAAGAGGCCGTAACCGTAGGCGTTGTGGATGATCATGCCAGTGCGGCCGCCGGCGGCGCGGATCGATCGCGCCATCACCTCCGACCAGGTGTCGATGTCGCGCTGGGTATAGCCGACGACGATCGGCTTGCCCGTGGTGCCGGATGAAGCATGCACCCGCACCAGCTTTTCGCGCGGCACGGCGAACATGTTGAAGGGATAATTGTCGCGCAGGTCCGTCTTCACCGTGAACGGGAACTTGGCGAGGTCGGAGAGCTCGCGAAAGTCGGACGGATGCACGCCGGCCTTGTCGAAGGCCTTGCGATAATGCGCGACGTTGTCGTAGGCGTGCTTCAGCGACCAGGCCAGCCGCTGCTTCTGCAACGCCATGATCTCGTCGCGCGACGCGCGCTCCGGCGCGTCCATCTCGGCACGATAAGCGTTACCGCCTTCCTTCAGCCTCGTCAGAGCCATCCTCGTCTCCCCACATTGATCTGTTCTTTTCTTTATTGGTCTCTTATTTTTATTGCGCCGGCAGCCACGTGCCGGGAATGACGCGCGAATGCCCGCGGAATTCAGCGATGACGACCTCGCACGCCGTGACACGCACGTCGTAGATGCCGGAACGACCACCGCGGGTGACCTCCCGCGCCTTCGCAACGAGTCGGTCGCCAAGCCTGCCGGGCTTGATGAAGGTGATTTGGCCCTGCGCCGCGACGACGCGCTCGTTGTGCGAGTTGCAGGCGAACGCAAAGGCGGAATCGGCGAGGGTGAAGATGAAGCCGCCATGGGCGATGCGCTGGCCGTTGACCATGTCCGGCCGCACCGTCATGGCGAGCGTTGCGAAGCCCGGGCCGATCTCGACGATCTCCATGCCGAGACCCTTGGACGCATCGTCCTCGGCCCACATCGCCTCGGCGCAGGCGCGGGCAATATCCTCGGGCGACAGGGCAGCTTTGACGTTCACGCGCTTCTCCCGGCTGTTTGCACGCAATGTTCTGCTGGTTGGTCAACACTGTCAAACATGGTCGTAATCGACGACGACCCGCTCCGTGGACGGCTTGGCCTGGCAGGTCAGGACGAAGCCGGCCTTGAGCTCCCACGGTTCCAGCGAATAGTTGATGTCCATCGGCGCCTCGCCCTCGACCAGCTTGGCGCGACAGGTCGAGCACATGCCACCCTTGCAGGCGAAGGGCAGATCGACGCCGGCGCGCAGCGCGGCATCGAGGATCGCCTCATTCTCGGCGACCGGCACGTCGCGACGCTTGCCGTCGATGATCAGGGACGCAATCGCCTTCGACGGCGCGTTGGGCGCAACCGCGGTCTTCGGCCGCGGCCTGCCGCCGAATTCGGAGACGAAGCGTTCGACATGGATGCGCTCGTCCGCAATTCCGAGGTCGCGGCAGGTCGACTCGATCTCCTCGCTCATGCCTGATGGACCACAGATGAAGACATGATCGACGCTTGCCGCCGGCACCAGCGAGCGCAGCAGCACCCGCACCTTGTCGCCGTCAAGCCGGCCATGCAGGATCGGGATATCCTGCTCCTCGCCCGAGATAACGTGGAAGATCGAGAGGCGATCGATGAACCGGTCCTTCAGCTCCTCGAGCGCTTCGAGGAACATGATGTTGTCGGTGGTGCGGTTGCCGTAGAACAGGAAGAAGCGGCTGTCCGGCTCGCGCGCGAGCACGCCCTTCACGATCGACAGGATCGGCGTGATGCCGGAGCCTGCGGCAAAGCCGACATGGATGCGCGCACGATCTGCTGGCGGCACGACACCGAAGCGGCCTGTCGGCGTCATCACGTCGAGCTCGTCGCCGCATTTGAGATCTTCGGCTGCCCAGCTCGAAAACGCGCCGCCATCGACCTTCTTCACGGCAATGCGGATCTCACCGTCGTCGGGGCCGGAACAGATCGAATAGGAGCGGCGCACCTCCTCTCCGTCCAGCGTGGTGCGGAGCGTCAGGTACTGGCCGGGCGTGAAGGCGTAGTCACGAGCGAGTTCGCCGGGAATGGCAAACGTCATCGAGACGGCGTCCGATGCCTCGCGGCGAAGATCGCTGACGGCCAGGCGGTGGAAGCGCGGTGCGGCTGCGGCCATGGTCAATGACACTTGAAATAATCGAAGGGTTCACGGCAGGCCTTGCAGCGCCAGAGCGCCTTGCAGGAGGTCGAGCCGAATTCGGACAGCAGCTCGGTCTTGTCGGAGCCGCATTGCGGGCACGCCACCGTCTGCTCTCCGAACAGAGCACGGCGTGAGCTCGAGGCTTGCGGCGGCGCGATGCCGTAGGCGCGCAGCTTGCGGCGGCCCTCCTCGCTCATCCAGTCCGTGGTCCAGGCTGGGGACAGCACGGTGCGGACCTTGGGCTGATGAAAGCCGGCGCGCTCCAGCGCGACCTCGATTTCGAGCGCGATCATGTTCATGGCCGGGCAGCCCGAGTAGGTCGGCGTGATCGCGACC
The DNA here is from genome assembly GCF_054060315.1 of Bradyrhizobium sp. USDA 4354. NCBI lineage: Bacteria > Pseudomonadati > Pseudomonadota > Alphaproteobacteria > Hyphomicrobiales > Nitrobacteraceae > Bradyrhizobium > Bradyrhizobium sp. USDA 4354. Next base: position 7,049,534 of record NZ_JBSSDC010000001.1, read on the forward strand.
TCGACACGGTCGCCGTCGAGAACGACATCACGCAGCACGCCGAGATCGGCAATGCTCAACACCGGGATTTCCGGATCAACCACGCTCGCCGCGGCATCCCAGGCGCGTTGGCGCAAATCGCTATCGCGCTCCAATAGCGTCACCATGTCAGCCCCGGAAACGTTCGCTGCATCGATTGCAACTCCGACAGGAGGTGGCCGAGATGCTCGCTGTGGCGGCCGGAGCGGCCGCCCTGCTGCATCCATTCGTTCTGCGGCAGCTTGAGCGTTGCTTCACGGGTGACATCCGAGAGGGTCGTCAGCCAGCGACCGCGCAAGGTGCCGGGATCAACGGCGATGCCCGCATGGACCAGGGCGCGTTCGCCGTCGTCGACGGCAAACATCTCACCGGTGAAGGCCCAGAGATGATCGATCGCGGCCTGCGCCCGTCGATGGCTCTCGTCGGTACCATCGCCGAGCCGGATGATCCATTCAGAGGCATGGCGCAGATGATAGGCGCTCTCCTTCTCCGACTTGGCGGCAATCGCAGCCAGCGCCGCATCGCGCGAATTCATCATCGCGCGCCAATAGAGATCGGCGAAGGCCGAATAGAAGAACTGCCGCACCAGGGTCTGGGCAAAGTCTCCGTTGGGCTGCTCGACCAGCAGCAGGTTCCGATACTGCCGTACGTCGCGCAAATAGGCGAGCTTGTCCTCATCGTTGTCCCTGCCCTCGGTCCTGGCAGCATAGGCGTAGAGCTCGCGGGCCTGGCCGATGAGATCCAGCGCGACATTGGACAGCGCCATGTCCTCTTCCAGCATCGGCGCGTGTCCGCACCATTCCGACAGCCGGTGGCCGAGGATCAGCGCATCGTCAGCCCGGCGCAGCGCGTAGAGCACCAGCGGTGTTTCGGAGACCTGGATGTTGGCGACGGCCATCACATGTGCCCCACTTCCTCAGGGACCTCGTAGAACGTCGGATGCCGGTAGATCTTCGACTCCGCCGGCTCGAACATCATGCCCTTCTCGGCGGGATCGCTCGCGGTGATCGCGCTCGACGGCACGACCCAGATCGACAGGCCTTCGCCGCGACGGGTGTAGATGTCGCGCGCGGCCTGCAGGGCCATGGTGGCGTCGCTCGCGTGCAGCGAGCCGACATGCTTGTGCGCGAGCCCGTTACGGCTGCGAATGAAGACTTCCCACAGCGGGGTGTTCGGCGTGGCCATCGTGATCTCCCTATTCGGCAGCCTGGGCAGTTTGACGCTGCGCGCGCTTGGCGGCATAGGCGGCTGCCGCCTCGCGCACCCAGGCGCCCTCCTCGTGCGCCTTGCGGCGCGCGGCCAGGCGGTCGCGATTGCAGGGGCCATTGCCGGCGAGCACCTGCTTGAATTCGGCCCAGTCGATCTCGCTGTAGCGCCAGAGCCCGTCCGCATCCTGCGTCATGCCGGGATCGGGAATGGTGAGGCCGAGATATTGCGCCTGCGGTACGGTGGCGTCGACGAATTTCTGGCGCAGCTCGTCATTGGAGAAGCGCTTGATCTTCCACTTCGTCGAGGTGTCGCTGTGCTGGCTCGTGGCATCCGGCGGGCCGAACATCATCAGCACCGGCCACCACCAGCGGTTCAGCGCATCCTGCGCCATCGCCTTCTGCTCGTCGGAGCCGCGGCACAGCGTCAGCATGATCTCGTAGCCCTGGCGCTGGTGGAAGGACTCCTCCTTGCAGACGCGGATCATCGCGCGCGCATAGGGTCCATAGGAGCAGCGGCACAGCGGGATCTGGTTCATGATCGCGGCGCCGTCGACCAGCCAGCCGATCGTGCCGATGTCGGCCCAGGTCAGCGTCGGATAGTTGAAGATGGAGGAATACTTTGCTTTCCCCGCGAGCATGGCGTCGACCAGCTCCTCGCGCGAGGAGCCGAGCGTCTCGGCGGCGGCATAGAGATAGAGGCCGTGGCCGCATTCATCCTGCACCTTGGCGAGCAGCGCGGCCTTGCGGCGCAAGGTCGGCGCGCGCGTGATCCAGTTGCCTTCAGGCAGCATGCCGACGATTTCGGAGTGCGCATGCTGGGAGATCTGGCGGGTCAGCGTCTTGCGATAGGCCGCCGGCATCCAGTCATTCGGCTCGATGCGCTCCTCGGCATCGATGCGGGCCTGGAACTGCGCAGCCCTGGCGGCGTCCTCAAGACCGCGGTCCTCGGTCTCGGCCGTGTTCAGCGCCTGGGTGTACATGCGTATCCCTCCCGTTTATTGGGAGACAATATATAACAAAAATTGCCTTATGCAAGATATTTCTGTAACATAAAGATCAGACGCCGAACCTCCTTTCCAGGTGCTTTCGCGCCGGCGGCAATGGCCCCTTCTCATTGGTTCCATGGCCGTCGAGCCATTGTTCCGATGGAGCGAGGAGCGCGCGATAGATCTCGCCGCAGAGTCCGCGGGCAGCCCGTCCCGGCCAATCCGGCGGAAGCAGACTCTCCGGCAGCAGCGGATCGCGCAGCACGACACGGCGATAATAGTGGATCAACAGGATCCGCGCGGTGAAGGCGTCAGCCTCGGACAAATCCGTACCTCGCGCGATCGCGGCGCGCAGCGGCTCGAACGTCTTCATGAATTTCAGATAGGCATCCGCGGTGCGCTCCAGCGGCCAGCTCGCGCTGAGCAGGCGGCGGCCGCTGTCGTCCTCCGCCGAGACTTCGAGACGGATCGCGCCCGCAGCCTCGTCCGGCACCGGCACACCTGACGGCGCGACCCACACGCCCGGCAGTGGGCTACCGAAGCCGGCATTGCGCAGCGCTTCGCGCGAGGCGTCGCGGTCCTCGCCATTGCCGATCAGCAGCAGCTCGAAGCGTCCGGTCCAATCCGATGGCGGCGGATCGTAGATGTGGCGCGTGGCAGCCTCGAAGGTCTGGCGGCCTTTTTCAGCAAGACGATAGAAGCTGTTACGGCCGACCTTCTCGCGCGTCAGCCAGCCGTCGGCAGCAAGCCGCGACATCGCGGTGCGGACGACGCCGCTATCGATGTCGAGACCTTCGAAGAACTCCAGCAGCGTGCCGAGCCACACCGAACCGCCGCGCGGCACGATGGCATCGCCGAACACGGTGATGACGATGGAGCCGGTGCGCGACGGCTCGCGCTTGAGCTGTTCGATGATGCGGGAGAGCGGATGCGCCATGCGCGAGGCATAGCGCGTTTGGTGCGGGCGCGACAATGGACGGGAGCGATGCTTTTCTCCTTCTCCCCGCTTGCGGGGAGAAGGTCGGGATGAGGGGGCCTCCGCGGATTCGGTGAGAGTTGGACGCGTGGAGAGTCCCCCTCACCCGGAATTTGCTCTTCGCAAATTCCGGCCTCTCCCCGCAGGCGGGGAGAGGCGAAGAAGCTACCGATGCGGATCGGGATAGACCAGGCTGCGCCAGCCGCTGCGATCGAACGGGCGCCACTGGCCTTCCTTCTGCGCGAGGCGGTCGGCCACGGCATAGACGACGGCGGGATGATGACCCATGCCGCAATGGCTGCTTTCGACCTCGATGCTCTCGGTCCGGGCACCGGCCTTCTCCATGCAGCCCTGCCAGGCGCAGACACCGTCGGTGCGGCTGAAGATGGCGGTGGTCGGCACCGGCGGCGGGACGGCGAGCTCGCCGCCGAACTGCGGATCGACCTCATCGGCGCGGCGGCCGCTCGCCCATTCATAGACCTGCCAGGCATTGGTCGAACGGGGATCGCCGGCAAAGGGGCTGCCGAGCGTGATCACCTGGCGCACGCGTTCGGGCATCATCTTGGCGAGCTGACGCGCATAGAGGCCACCTAAGCTCCAGCCGACCAGGCTGATCTTGCGGCCGTGCTTGTCACTGAGCTCCTGGACCAGATCCACCATCGCGTGCTGAACGCCCGGACGAAGGCCGTAATTGCGGCCCTGACGCCAGCCGCTCACCGCATAGCCCTTGCTCGTCAGAAACGCGCGCAGCGCGCGCGTCGACGCATCGGATGCCACGAGGCCGGGCAGCACCAGCACCGGATGTCCATCGCCGCGCGGCGCGAGGCTCAGCAGCGGCAGCGCGCCGAGAAATGCGCCGAACTCGTGGATCGCGCGCCCCTCCAGAAACATCAAGGTGCGGGACGGCGGACGCAGCGTCTGGGCAGTTGCGGTCATCAATGTTTCCCCTGGGAAGACTTGAGAGGCCGCCGGCAGCGATGCCGGCAAATGGGCACGAATTCCAATACGCCGGCTTCTTGAACGTTCCGCAGCGCAACATGAATCAGCTAGGCGGCCGGTTCCCGACATTCAAGCGGGAGAGACATGAGGCGACAATAGGCCCGCGCGTTAATGCTAACGGCGTGACGCAAAAGTCACAACAATCGAAGCAGGAATTCTGCGGAGTAGAGCGCAAGCCCGGCGAGCCCGCCGATCAGCGACCCATTGAAGCGGATGTATTGCAGGTCGCGGCCGATGTTGATTTCGATCAGCGAAATCAGCTGCGTCATATTCCACGCCTTGACCTGATCGGAGATGAAGGTGGAGACGCCGCTCTTCTGGTCGGCGACGAAGCTGCGCAGCACAGTCACCAGGCCCTGGTTGATCTCGCCGCGCAGCTCGGCATCGCCGGCGAGCGCCTCGCCAGCAGCGACGAACATGCCGGCGAGATGATGCTGCAACACCTGCGTCTCACCTGATGCGCTGCGCTCGATGAACGAGCGCGTGTTCGCCCAGACGGTGCGCGCGAGATCGGCAAGCTCGGGACGCGCGAGCAGATCGCGCTTCAAGCCGTCAATGCGGTCGATATAGGCCTGGTCCGTGCCGAGCCGGTCGACGAAGCTCAGCACCATGCGATCGAACTCACCGCGGAACGGATGCTTGGGATCGCTGCGCACTTCGTTGAAAAAGGCGGTGGCGGAGGCCACGATCTTGTTCACCAGAAACTTGTCGGCGCGATAGAGCTTGAGGAGCGTCGGCAATTCCGCGCGCACCTTGTCGCGGATCATCGCCATCGTTTCCTTCTGGTTCAGCGTCTCGTGCATCACGCGCAAGAGATCGTCGAACAGGATCTGGTGCCGCCCCTCCGCAACGAAGCCGCGCAGCGTACCGGCCGCGAGCGGGGCGAGGTCGATCGCCTGGAGCTGCGAGGACATGCGGCGGATGATGAAGGTCATCAGGCCGGAGCTTTCGGTGGCGGAAACGGCCTCTGGCAGAAGGCGCAGCGCGAAACGCGCGAGGTCGTCACTGCGCTTGCGGTCGCGCAGCCAGTCGGCGACGAAGGAGCCGAAATCGATCTCCCTCAGCTTGGCCTCGACGGGGCCGGCCTCGAGGAAATGCACCTGGATGAATTCGCCGAGCTTGTCGGCGATGCGGGCCTGGTTGCTCTGGATGATCGCGGTGTGGGGGATGGGCAGGCCGAGCGGCCGCTTGAACAACGCGACCACCGCATACCAGTCGGCGAGCCCGCCGATGGTCGCGGCTTCCGCGAAGGCTGCAATGAAGCCGAACACGGGGTGCACGGGCAACAGCCATTTTGCGGCGATGAAGAGCAGAAGCGTCGAGGCCAGGACCAGCGTCGCCAGCGCTTTCACGCGGCGCAGTTCGGCCGCGCGTTCGGCGTCGCCGGGAGTGTCGAAGGAGAAGGTGCGGGGTGGACTCATGGGGGATACTTAGCGCGTCAATCTCCACGTGTCCCGGACGCGGTGCAGCGTGCAACGATGCACCGCAGAGCCGGGACCCCAGCAACATCCAAAGCAAGATGGACCCCGGATCAGCAGTGCACCACACCACTGGACGATGCTTCGCATCGCCAGGGGCGCGCTGCACTGCATCCGGGGAACGCAAACCAAAACAAAAGGCCCGCCGAAGCGGGCCTCAAATTCAGTTTCTACTCAGGCGGCCTAATCAGGCGGTCTTGGTGTAGACCTTGGCGAAATTGTCCTGAGCGGACTTCGCACCATTGGCGGCGAGCTTGCCGAGATAATCGGCGGTCGCCTTGGCGCGCGAGACGAACACTTCGCCGCGGGCGCGGAGGAGGCTCGACTGGATCTCGACGGCCTCGCTGACCGACTTGGCGGACGCGAGCTTGTCGATGCCCGAGAAGAACGCCTCGGCGTCCTCATAGATCGCCTGCTGGATGTTGCGGCTGATCTTGCCGGCTTCCGTGACGGACTCGGTCACCGCGTTCTCGACAGCGGCGGTCACGCGCTCGGAACCAGCGAACACCTCGGCAGCACGGTCCTTGGCGGTGTTGGCAGTCTTCTTGACGAATTCGCGGGCGGCCTCGGGAACTTCCAGGTTCTGGATGTTCTTGAAGGCGTCGTTGAAGCCCTCGAAAGCGGTGTTGGTTTCAGTGGTCATGGGGTTCTCTCCATCCTCATTGGTCTGAGCTATGGGCTCACCCCGTCCTCAGTGGCCCGGGGCATGGCTTATATGGCAGAGTTAATTGTGCGATGCAATATTCATATTGCAGTGCGATATCACGAAATCGTGAATAGCCTTAACAAGAGGCATCATGATGCCTCCCTCGCCAACTGGGTTTCCGAGGATTGACCCCGATCCGGGCGTAGTATTGGACGACCCTCTTGGTGCTGGACGGCGCTTTTACTGCTGGACGGCGCTTTTAGTGCTGGACGGCGCCTGGCAGCCCATAGGCCTCCATCTGAGCCTGGACCTGCGCGATGTTGTGCCCGAGCACGACGATGTCGTGGGTCTTGCCGTCGACATCCCGAACATGGTCCCGCAGCAATGCCTCAGCCTTGAAGCCGAGGCTTTCGAACAGGGCGATCGCCGCCTGTTGGTCGACAGTCATCTGAACCGAGAGCTTTTCAAGGCCTGCGCCGAGTGCGAGGGCAAAAGTCTCCTGCGACAGCGCCTTGCCCACTCCCTTGCCGCGGACCTCGGGCGAAACCACCATGCGGATCTCGCCGACATGGGGCGACCAGGAGTGCGGATCGCGCACCAGCGTGCCGCAGCCGACGACCTTGCCGTCCCTGACCGCGAGCAGGCTCTGAATTGCGCCGCGCTCGATCTCCTTGACCCAAGCCGACAGCACCTTCGGCTCACTGATGTTGCGCGGCAGGAACAGCAGATCATGGCTCGGCAGGCCCTTGCCGAAGGCCAGTACCGCGACCTCGTCCGCGGGCGACATCAGACGGATCTCGATATCGCCGGCGTCGGCCTTGACGTGGCACGGATAGGAACGCTGCTCACTCATGTCGATCTCTTTCCCAGCCAGGAATCCAGTTTCGGCCACAGCCGCTTCACAGCGTTTGCGCCCGCGACGAGCGAGACGTGACCGCCCTTCAGCATTACCTCTTCCTTGTCCGCCGAACCAATCTTGGCGATCAAATGCTTGGCGGCGTCATACGGCACGATGTGGTCGTGCTCGGCTACCGCATGCAGGATCGGCACCTTGATATTTTCGAGCTTGGCGGCACGACCGCCGACGGACATGGTGTCGTTGAACAGCTTGTTGTCCCACATCAGGTCCTTGGTGATGGCACGGAAGTACTCGCCGGCCAGCGGCAGCGTGTCGGTCGCCCAGCGGTCGAACATGCGGTACGACTTCACGAACTCGTCGTTCCAGATGTTTTCCCAGAGCTGGATCTGGCTCACCGTGCGCGAGGCCGGCCGCAGCATCTCGAACGAGGACAGGATCATCTCCGGCGGCACGTTGCCGACGCTGTCGACGAGACGGTCGACATCGAAATAGCGGCGGTCGGAGAAATTCGAGAACAGCTTCATCTCGCGGAAATCGATCGGCGTGGTAAAGCAGATCAAATTCTTCATCGGCCCGTCCCTGTGGATCGAACCGTAGAGCAGCGACAGCACGCCGCCGAAGCAATAGCCGATCACGGAGACGTCCTGCTCGCCGGAATCGGCCTGCACGCGGCGGACGCAATCCGGGATGAAGTCGAGGACATAGTCCTCCATGCGCAGGCTCTTCTCCTCCGGCCGCGGCGCGCTCCAGTCCAGCATGTAGACGTCATAGCCACGCCTGAGCAGGAACTCGATGAAGCTCTGGCCGGGCACGAGGTCGAGGATGTAGCCGCGGTTGGTCGTCGCCATCACGATCAGCACCGGCACGCGGTAGATCTCGTCCGACATCGGCCGATAGTGATAGAGGTTCATGGTGCCGCGCGAGTGCAGCACGTCCTTTGGCGTCGAGCCGAGCGAAGGGCCGGAGGTCGAGAAATATTCGACGCCCTTGATGCTGCGCTGAATCGCGCGCTGCACCTCGGACTGGATGCGCTCCGGGATCGACGCAAGATCAAGTCCCGTCGGCGCGTTCATTTTTGGTCTCCGCCTTCGGACGGCGGACGTTTCGTGCGCGGCGGTCGCGGAGCGGTGCCGGCCTGCTGCGCACCCGAGTTGGCCGACATCTGGCTCAGCATCGACTTGATCTCGCCGAGTTGGCCTTCAATCGACTGAAGCCTCTCCGCGATACCGGTCATCTGCTCGCGGCTCGGCAGGTTCATGGAGAGCAGGTACTTCTCCATGAGATCTCCGAATTGCTTCTGAGCACCTGCAGCAACTCCGCCGGCGCGGTTCATGGCTTGCGAGAATTCGGGCGTCTCCATCGCCTTGGTCGCGAAGGAGTTGAAACCCTTCTCCATCTCGCCAACCATCTTCTGCCACAAGGCGACCGGATCGGTGATCTTGTCGGTCATCAGCGTCCTCCCAATGTGGAGGGCTTTGCACCCTTCATTTCTCGCCATACCACACCGTTGCGAGGTGCCGGTCAACCGGCAAGCAGCGGGCGCGGCGTCGCGCACGCGGCTTCTTCGCGGAACGAAACCGTGCGATACAGCATCGATCAGCAGGAGGGACCCGTGACCGCCCATCAGCCGCCCCAGACCGTCCGCGCCAACGGCATCGACATCTGCTACGAGATTTTCGGCAACGACAATGCCGAGCCGTTGCTGCTGATCATGGGGCTCGGGGCGCAGATGATCCATTGGGACGATGCGTTCTGCGAGCAGCTCGCCGCGCGCGGCTTCCGCGTGATCCGCTTCGACAATCGCGACATCGGCAAGTCGAGCCATCTCACCGGGGGCAAGCGCCTCACGCCGCTCGAGCTGCTGAAGCTGCGCTTCCTCAGGATTCCCGTGGCCGCAACCTATAAGCTGATCGACATGGCCAAGGACACGGTCGGCCTGATGGATGCGCTCGGCATCAATTCGGCGCATCTGGTCGGGGCGTCCATGGGCGGCATGATCGCGCAGGAGGTGGCGCTGTCGTTTCCGCACCGCGTGCGCTCACTGACCTCGATCATGTCGACCACGGGCAATCCGCGCGTGCCGCCGCCGACACGCGAGGCCGCCGCCATGCTGATGGCACCACCGCCGCGCAGCAAGGAGGAGTTCATCGTCCGCTACGGCCAGACCTGGAAAGTGCTGCGCGCCGGGCATTTTCCGGAAGAGGAAGCGCTCGATCCTGGTCGCGCCGAGCGCGTGTTCGCACGTGGGCTCAATCCGGCCGGCGTCGGCCGCCAGCTCCGCGCCGTGCTTGCCTCCGGCAGCCGCAAGGAGCGGCTGCACGCCGTGAAGGTTCCGACGCTCGTGATTCACGGCACCGTCGATCCGCTGGTCCGCCCCGAAGGCGGCAAGGACACGGCCGCGTCGATCCCGAACGCAAAGCTGCTGATGATCGAGGGCATGGGCCACGCCCTGCCGATGCGCTTCTGGCCGGAGATCATCGGCGCCATCGACAAGCATGCGCATGGCGCGGCGGCGCAGGCGGCCTAACTCTTCCGCGCCATCCAGATCACGTGGCGTGCGCCACCGCCTCTGCCGGTCGCGCGGACGTTGACTTCGTTCACACCGAAGCCGGCGCTTCGGAGTCGCCTGGTAAATGCCGGGTTCGGTCCCGACGACCAGACGGCGAGCACACCGCCCGGCCGCAGCGCCGTCTTGGCCGCCGCCAATCCGCTCACATTGTAGAGCGCGTCATTGCCCTTCCGGGTCAGACCTTCCGGCCCGTTATCGACGTCGAGGAGAATGGCGTCGAAGGCGGACCGCTGCGCGCGGATAATTTCGCCGACGTCGATTTCCCGGATGTTTACCCTGACATCATCGAGGCTGTCACCGAAGACCTCAGCCATAGGGCCGCGTGCCCAGGCGACGACCGCCGGGACAAGCTCGGAGACCACGATCTTCGCTTTGTCTCCGAGCACGGCCAGCGCCGCACGCAGCGTGAAACCCATGCCGAGACCGCCGATGAGAACGACCGGCATCTTGATTTTCTCGATCTGCTTCGCCGCAAGCGTGGCGAGCGCGGCCTCGGAGCCAGAAAGGCGGCTGTTCATCAGCTCGTTGGTGCCGAGCTTGATCGAGAACTCCTTGCCGCGTCGCATCAGGCGGAGCTCTTCGTCGGAGCCGGGGATTTTGGCGGTGTCGATCTTTTCCCAGGGAATCATGGGGGAGCTTTAGCACGATCGGACGAACAATCACCCGCCCGCCCAGACGTCGAGCACATACCGGTTCTTCGCACCCATCTCCTCGATCCAGCGTGCGCCGGCGGCGGCATCGCTGCCGCTCTTCTCGCGGTGGATCGCGACGAGGGCAGCCTTGACGTCGGGCTCCATCTTGCCGCCGTCGCCGCAGACATAGATGATGGCGCCCTGCTCGATCAACGGCCAGACCCTGTCCTTCTGCGCGGCGAGCACATGCTGCACATAGGTCTTGGGTCCGTCCACGCGCGAGAATGCAGTTAAGAGCTCCGCAACGCCCCCCGCCGCCAGCGCCTTCAGCTCGTCGGCATAGAGAAAATCCTGGTCGGGATGGCGGCAGCCGAAGAACAGCATGGCCGGGCCGAGCGTGGCCCCCTTCGCCTTGCGCGCCGCGCGCTCCTGGAGGAAGCCGCGGAATGGCGCCAGCCCCGTGCCGGGGCCGATCATGATGATCGGCACGGATGAATCGTCCGGGAGCCGGAAACCCGCCTTGGTCTCGCGCACGGTGGCGTAGATCGTATCGCCCGCGCGCCGGTTGGCGAGATAGTTGGAGCAGATGCCCTTGTAGGTGCCGCGGCCGGAGGTGGCCGGGCCTTCGACCACGCCGACCGTGACGCTGCATCGCGCCGCATCGACCGAAGGCGAGGACGAGATCGAGTAATAGCGTGGCGCCAGCAGCGAGAGCATTTCCAGATAAGCGTGGAACGGCAATTCGCAAGCGGGATATTCCAGCAGCAGGTCGAACACCGATTTGCGCCTGGACAAAATCTCGGCGCGGTAACGCTCGAGCGGCTCCGCCTCCTCGCCGACGAAGCTCAGCAGCTTCGGCTTGGTGACGGGGCAGCGGGTGTGCTCGGCCATGATCTGGATCTGCTTGCGGGTCGCCACCTGCTGCAGCTCGACGAACTCGCTGAGCAGGCGGCCGACCGACACGGCCTCGCCGACCGGCAATTGCGCACGGCGGCCCTCGGCGACCTGCAACCTGATCTGGTCAGCGGGCAGGAAACCGAAGCGACGGGCAACCGAATCCACCAGCGTCGGATCGTTGCGCGGAACGACGCTCAAGTGGTCGCCAACGCGATAGCTGACGTTGGACGGCAGCTGCACCTCGATGTGGCGGGTCGAACGCTCCGACGGATTGGGGCCGCTCTTGTTCTGGAGCTCGTCGTTGACCAAAACCTTCATCGCCACCGCGCCGCCCTGGGCGACGATGGTGTTGACGGCAGTCACTGCCACGGGCTCGATCGCGTAAAGCGGATCGTCCTCCGCGGTACGGGTGAAATTCCAGTCGATGCCGAATTCCTTGGTGGCGACCTGGGCCGCCGCCGGAAACCATTTCTGGAACTGGCCGTCGAGATCGCTGCGCGCATCGCCCTCGCCGCGCGGATAGACCGCGCGGGCGCCGTGCTTCGACAATTGCTCGTCGATATAGCGCGGCACCGATTGATAGGTCGCGGCCCAGTCGCTGTTGCCGCAGCCGAACACGGCGTAACGCACCCCGGCGAAGGCGTCCTTCGGCAGGTCGTCGCCGAGCCATTTGACGAATTGCGTCGCATTGTCGGGCGGCGCGCCATTGTAGGAGGCGCAAATGATCAGCACGCCGCCTTCCTGCGGCAGCTTGCCGACGCAATCGTCGAGCGGGCCGAGATGTACGGCAAAGCCGTTGATCTCCGCGAGGTCGGCCATGCGCGTCGCAAGCTCCTCGGCGGTGCCGAGATTGGAGCCGTAGAGCACCAGCATCGGCGTGTTGTGGCCGGGCCGCGTGGTGGGCTTGCGCTGCGCCTTTGGCGCTGAAGACACAGCCGCAACAGGCCCGCCATAAGCGCCGCGCTCGCGGTCGGCGCGTGGACGCACCTTGACCTTGAAGCCTTCCGGCTTGATCGTCAGCGTCTCCTTCAGGTGCATCTGGTAGCGCTGGTGGTCGATCAGCTTGAAGCGCTGCAGGATCATGCCGAGCGCAAGCGCCGCCTCGTGCATCGCAAAGCCGCGGCCGATGCAGGCGCGCTGGCCATTGCCGAACGGCTTCCAGGCATTGATCGGCCGTTTTGCCTCCGCCTCGCGGCTGAAATTCTCGGGATCGAAGGCGTCGGGATTAGGGCCCCACACGCTGGGATCACGATGCAGCGCTGTCACCAGGACGGTGACGAACGTACCCTTCCTGAGCTTGTACTTGCCGCCACCGATGGTCTCGTCTTGCAGCGGCGAGATGCCGTAGGCCGGCGCCGGCGGCCACAGCCGCAGCGCCTCTTTCAGGATCTGCGTGATGTAGGTGAGCTGCGTCACCTGCTGGTAGGTCGGCTTCGCGTTGACGTCGGGGCCGAAGACGCGATCGACCTCGTCATAGGCCTTCTTGAGAATGTCCGGATGCTTGAGTAGCGCATAGAGTGTGTAGGATAAGAGGCCGCTGGTGGTCTCGTGCCCCGCGATCAGGAACGTGTTGATCTGGTAGCGGATGTTGACGTCGTCGAGCTGCTCGCCGGTCACGCGATCGACGCCGGTCATCATCGCGGCCAACATATCCTTCTTGTCGTCGATTGCCTCCGCGCTCTTGCGGCGCTCGGCGATGATCTCGTCGACCATCTTGTTCATGAAGGCGACGTCTTCGGCCAGCGTCTTGCGCCGTTTCTGCATCCACAGCTGCTCGAACGGTAGGCCGCGCGTCATCATGATGGTTTCGAGCGAGCGCACCAGCGACTCGACGAAGGGATGGTAGTCGCGCCGGTAAAACGAGTTGAAGCGGTAGTCGAATCCGCACAGGCCGATCGTGTCCAGCGTCAGCGCGGTCATGTCATGGACCACGTCGATCTCATCGTCGGCGTTGAGCCGCTCCCATTTCTGGACGAGCTGCTCGGCGATGTCGACCATGCTCGGGTGATAGGACTGCATGGCGCGGTTGCCGAAGGGCTGGAGCAGGATGTTGTGCGCCTTGCTCCAGTTCGGCTCCTTCGTATCGGCGGTGAACAGGCCGTCGCCGCCGACCGCACGCACACGCCGCAGCGCACCGCGCACCGTCTTGTCGAAGCGCTTCTCGTCGGACAGCTCGTCGACGAGATCGTGGCCCGAGACGACAACGATCGGTGAGCCCATCATGTCGAGCCAGAAGATCGGTCCGAGCTCCTTGGCAAGCCGCGTCAGGTGCTGCACCGGAGCGGCCGAGTCCAGTGACAGCATGTTGCCGACCACCGGCTTGGTCGGCGGATGCGGGATCGGATCCAGACGGTTCTTGGATGACGACATTAAATGCGCTTCCCCCTGCATCGACAGTCACCTCGTCATTGCGAGGAGCCCTTGCGACGAAGCAATCCAGAGTGTCTCCGCGGACACATTCCTGGATTGCTTCGCTTCGCTCGCAATGACGAGCTAGCCAAACCGCCTTCTACGCCATTCGATCAGCTTGGCGCTGACCTCTTCCGGCTTCTCCTGCTGCGTCCAATGGCCGCTGTCCTTGACGAGATATTTTTCGAGATCGGGAATCAGCTTCTCCATGCCATCGGCGGAGGACGGCGGCAACACCGCGTCATTCTCGGCCATGATCATCAGCGACGGCACGCGGACCGTATGATCGAGCCCTTCGGCACGCGTCCAGTTGCGCGACATGTTGCGGTACCAGTTGATGCCGCCGGTGAAGCCGGTTCTGGTGAAGGTATCGACGAAGACTTTCTTCTCCTCCGACGACAGGATCGGCGTACGCGGATCGTGCTTCGCGTCATAACCGGCAATCATCTGGGGAAATGCCAGATTGAGCCGCGGCGAGGCGCCGACACCGGCAACCACCTCCTCCGGCGGCGCCTCAGCCGGGCGCGGCACCGGCTTACGCATGAACGCATCGAAGGTCTGTTCGACGCGGCTGCCGAATATCCTGTCAGGCTCGCGCGCGGGATCCTGGAATTGCACGATGTACATCTTGTCGCCGAAGCGCGCGCGCAACAGCTCGATCGGATCGGCCCACGCGCGATCGGTGTGAGGCGTATTGACACCGACCACGCCGGCCACCCGATCGATGTGCCGCAGCGGCATCTGCCAGACGATGAAGCCGCCCCAATCGTGGCCGACAAAGATGGCCTTGTCGATCTTCAGATGATCCAGCAGGCCGACCAGATCACCCGTCAGATGTTCGATGTCGTAGGCTTCGACGGGCTCGGGCCGGTCCGACGCGCCATAGCCGCGCTGGTCGGGTGCGATCACGCGGATGCCGGCTTCGCTCAGCGCCTTGATCTGATGGCGCCAGGAGAAGGCGAGCTCCGGCCAGCCATGGCACAGCACCATCGGCGGCTTGTCGCTCTGTGGGCCGGCCTCGTAATAGCCCATACGGATTCCGTTCGTCTGCACGAACTTCAGTGGCGGCATCTCGATCATTGCAAAATTCCTACTCCGCAGCGCCCTTGATATCGGCGGCCGGCGGCGCGTAGGCCGCCTCCAGCGCGGCGAACTCCTCGGGCAGCATGTCGCACATCACCTGCACATGCGGGATGATGTTGGCGCCGACGATGAAGCCGAAATCGAGCTGGTCGCGATAACTCTGCACGGTGATGTTGAGCGCCTGACCATGCGTCGCGATCGACACCGGGAAGATGTGCAATAGCTCGGCGCCAGCGGCGTACAGCGTCTGCCGCGGCCCGGGCACGTTGGAGACCGTGATGTTGGCGGCGGGCGGCAGCACGTCCGACAGGTTGGATCGGCTGTAGAGCAGCGCCAGGATCTGCACCATGATCGGCGCGCCAAGCATCGAGATGTTGGAGACCTGCGGCATCAAGGCGCGCAAGGGATGCGACATCTCCTTGGACTTGGTCGATTGCGCGATGATCGCCTCCAGCCGCGCCTTGGGATCGGCGATGTTGGTCGCGATCGAACAGATCATGCCGAACACCTGGTTGTTGGCTTCGGTGTTGCCCTCCTCGCGCAGCGAGATCGGCACGGCGGCGGTCAGGGATTTCGCCGGTAGCGTGCCATATTGCAGGAGATAGCGGCGGACCACGCCGGAGGCCAGCGCCAGCACGACGTCGTTGAGCTTGCCGCCGGCCTGCTTGGCCAGCGCTTTGGCCCGCGACAGCGAAATCGACACGCCGGCAAAGCTCCGCTCCGACGAGATCGTCTTGTTCAGCATGGTCGGCGGCGACACCATGCTGGCGAGGCTCTCGCGCGATTTGGGATCGGCGACCTTGCCGAGCACGTCGGAGACGCTCTTGAGCACGGTCGGGATGTTGCCGGCAAAGCGCACCGCGCTCTCGATCTGGTACATCGCATTGTCGAACAGGATCGAGCCGATGTCGCTCTTGCCGGTGCGTGGCAGCTGCAGATTCTTCGCCGCTTGCGAAGCATCGAGCGGCTGGCTGAACAGCTGCTGATAGGAATCCAGCAGGTTCGCAGCGATGTCGCGCGGCTCCTGTCCCGGCTTGCTTCCAGCCGCCGGCGGCTCGACCTTCCGCGGGATCGGCGAGATGTCGTAGATCATGTTGGTCAGCGCTGCGCCGGCGCCGCCATCGATCGCGGCATGGTGCATCTTGGAATAGAGCCCGACCTCGTTGTCCTTCATGCCCTCGAACACGTAGAATTCCCAGAGCGGGCGCGCGCGGTTCAAGAGCTTGGCGTGCATCCAGCCGACGATGCGCTCGAGCGTGGCGCGGTCGCGCGGCTGCGGCAGGCTGGCGCGGAAAATGTGACGGTCGATGTCGAACTGGTCGTCCTCGACCCAGGAGGGGTGGTCGATGTCGAGCGGCGCCTTCTCCAGCCGCGCTTTCAGGATCGGCGCGATGTGCAGGCGCGAGACGATCATCGCCTTGAAGTCTTCGAAGAAGTCGCCCTTGTAGTCGTCGGGCAGGCGAAAGATCGCCATGCTCCCGACGTGCATCGGCATCTCCGGCGTTTCCAGATAGAGAAACGACGCGTCCAGCGACGACAGCTTCTTCCCGTCAGCCATAGTTCCCTCCCGAGATGTGACGGGCGCCTTAGGCGGCGCTTCTCGTCAGGCCGATACTGCCTGTTCCGGCGGGGCATATGCAATGGCAAACGGCCCGGCCCGGTCAAATGGGGAAAATTCTCCCTCCGGTTGCGCCAGGCGGTCCGCCACGGCCCACAGCGCCGCCGGGTTCACCCCGAGCCCGATATGGCTCGCCAGGTGCACCTCGATATTCTCGGCGCGGTCGGAGGGGCGGAGCAGACAGGTCCGCCAGTTCACGACGCCGTCAGCGCGCGAATAGATCGACGTCGTCGGCACCGGCAGATCGCCGGCAATCGCCTCGCGCGCTTCCGCAAAATCCTCCACCCTCTCGCCGGACATCGCCTCGTAGAGCCGCGTGGCATTGGTCGCCCGCACGTCGTTGGCAAAAGGGCTGCCGAGCGTGACGACGTAACGGACCTTGTCGGGTGCCCAAAGTGCGAGATCGCGGGCATAGACGCCGCCGAGGCTCCATCCGACCAGGCTGACCTTGCGCCCCGTGGCGGCATGGATTTCGGTCAAACGGGCGCGCAGCGAATCCCGCATCCGCCCAAGCCCGCCGAGATTGCGGCCCATCCGCCAGGCATGTGCCTCATAACCGAGTTCGCTGAGGTAACGCCGTATCGGCACCATCGAGAGATCGCTGGCGAGAAAGCCCGGCAGCGCCAGCACCGGATGGCCGTCCCCCCTCGGCGCGCGCATCAGGAGGGGCGACAGCAGCAGGCTCGCATTCAATTCGAATAGTCCACGGGCCTCGGCGAGCAGCAGGCCGAGACCCGGCGGACGAAGCCGGCCTGACTCCAGCGCCGCGTCCGGTCCGGACGACACTATTTCTTCTTGTCGCCGCTGCGCGTGCCGCCGAGGCCGGCCATAGCGACGAACATGTCCTGAAACCGCTCGGCGATTTTGGGATCGAAGGTGAACCAGCTCTGGATCAGGGATTCCGGCGAGACCTTCTCGATGTTGCTGAGAACTTGCTGCTGCAGCTTGTCCATCACCGCGGTCTGCATCGGCGCCACGTCAGGCAGACCGAAGAACTGGCGAGCCTCGAGGGGGGTGCAGTCGATTTCGATGTTAACCTTCATGTCCCCTCCATATGAGATTCGAGCGGCCCGCCCGCAGTATCGCCGCGAGTTGTGGCGCAACGCAAGCGACCTGATGCCGGCGCGACATGCCCGGTCCTGCAATCAGCCGGTATGGTCAACCAAAGTCGAAAGGCGCGGTCCTCCATGCCGGGCGACACGGTCAGCATTGCTGCACAGCGGCGCAACTTGGCGCGTTCCTTGCTGGAATGGCGCTTGCACGGGTCGAGAACTCTGGGCAACATGGATCAGTCAGCCTCGCCGAACAATCAAAAATCACCGGCGTGGCGGTGTGGAGAGGGTCAAGAATGTCAGTCGGTCGAAGTCTGTTTGCGGCGACGCTCGCCGGAACGTTTGCGTTGACGGTCTCGCCGGCGTCGAGCCAGACGCTACGTTATGCCAACCAGGGTGACCTGAAGTCGCTCGACCCCTATACGCTCAACGAGAGCACCACCCACGCCCATCTCGGCCACGTCTATCAAGGTCTGACCGCGCGCGACAAGGATCTCAAGATCATCCCGGCGCTGGCGGAAAGCTGGGAAACTCCGGAACCGACCCGCTGGCGCTTCCATTTGCGTAAGGGCGTGAAATTCCACAATGGCGACCCCTTCACCGCCGATGACGTGGTGTTCTCGGCCGATCGCGTCCGCAAGAAGGGGTCCAACATGCAGACCCGCCTTGCGCCCGACGTCAAGGTCGTGAAGGTCGACGACTACACCGTCGACTTCATCCTGCCCTCGCCCAATCCCATCCTGCATAACGCGTGGGATGTCTGGTACATCATGGACAAGAAATGGGCCGAGGAGAACAACGTCGTCGATCCGACGCCGGTGGCGGCGACCACGCCGAGCTACGCCTCGCTGCACGAGAATGGCACCGGCCCCTTCATCATCGAAAGCCATCAGCCCGGCGTGAAGACGGTGTTCAAGGCCAATCCCAACTACTGGGGCAAGGTCGAAGGTAATCTGAAGGAGATCATCTTCACCCCGATCGCTTCCGACGCCACCCGCGTCGCCGCGCTGCTCTCGGGCGAAGTCGACGTCATCGAGCCGGTGCCGATCCAGGACATCTCCCGCGTCGATTCCAGCCCGAATGCCCAGGTGCTCAAGGGGCCGGAGCTGCGCACCATCTTCATCGGCTTCGATCAGATGCGTGACGAGCTGCTCTACTCCAATATCAAGGGCAAGAACCCCTTCAAGGACGTCCGTGTTCGCGAGGCCTTCTACAAGGCGATCGACATCGAGCTGATCAAGACGCGCGTGATGCGCGGGCTGTCGACGCCCTCGGCGCTGATGATCGCGCCGGAGCTGTTCGTGCTGTCCAAGGAGTTCACGCGGCCGAAATTCGATCCTGACGGCGCCAAGAAGCTGCTGACCGAGGCCGGTTACCCCGATGGCTTCGAGGTCACTATGGACTGCCCGAACGATCGCTACGTCAACGACGCCGCGATCTGCCAGGCCGTCGTCGGCATGCTCGCCCGCATCGGCGTCAAGATCAATCTGCTGGCGCAGCCGAAGGCACAATACTTCGCCAAGGTGCTGAAGCAAGGCGGCTACCAGACCTCGTTCTATCTCCTGGGCTGGACCCCGAGCACGATGGACTCCCACAACGTGCTCTACGACATCATGGGTTGTCGTGACGATGCGAAATCGTCGCGAGGCGAGGCCAATCTCGGCGGCTATTGCAACAAGGAGTTCGATGCCATCACCGACAAGGTGCTGGTCGAAGCCGACACCGCCAAGCGAAACCAGCTGATCAAGCAGGCCTATGAGATCGGCAACAAGGACTGGTCCTACATCCCGCTGCACCAGCAGGCGCTCGCCTGGGGCGTCTCGAAGAAGGTCAACCTGCCGCAGCGCGCTGACAACCTGGTCATGTTCCACTGGGCAACCAAGAAGGAATAGCGTCGGTTGAACACGAGGTCCCGGCAGCGTCAGGCCTCCGGGACCTTTCCTTTTCCGGCTGACAAGGGCGTCGGCCGTATGTAGACCCAAGGAAAGTGGAAGGCATGCTCGCTTTCACTCTTCGCCGTGCCGTTCAGGCCATCGGCGTCATGTTCGCCGTCGGCATCATCGCGTTCTCGATGTTCCGTTTCGCCGGCGATCCCGTCAACCAGATCGTCTCCATCGACACATCGGCGGCCGAACGCGCGATCGTGCGCAAGTCGCTCGGCCTCGACGATCCCGTGCCGGTGCAGTTCGTGCGTTATTTCGCGGATGCCGCGCAGTTCAAATTCGGCGTCTCCTACCAATTCCGCCAGCCAGTCTCGGCGCTGCTCAGCGAGCGCATGCCCGCGACACTGGAGCTTGCGATCTGTGCGACGGTGTTTGCGATGGTGTTCGGCATCCTCATGGGCGTCTACTCCGCGCTCAAGCGCGACACCGTGCTCGCCAAGCTATTCCAGGCGGTCTCACTGATCGGCATCTCGCTGCCGACTTTCCTGATCGGCATCCTCCTGATCTACCTGTTCGCGGTGACATTGGGCTGGTTGCCCTCGTTCGGCCGCGGTGAAGTGGTCAAGCTCGGCTGGTGGACGACGGGCCTGCTCACGCTGTCCGGACTGAAGGCACTGATCATGCCCTCGATCACGCTCGGCCTGTTCCAGATGACCCTGATCATGCGGCTGGTGCGCGCCGAGATGCTGGAAGTGTTGCGAACTGACTATATCCGCTTCGCTCGCGCCCGGGGGCTGACCACCCGCGCCATCCATTTCGGCCACGCGCTGAAGAACACGCTGATTCCCGTGATCACGGTCGCCGGTCTTCAGTTTGGCTCGGTTATTGCATTTTCGATCATCACCGAAACCGTGTTCCAATGGCCAGGCATGGGACTTCTGTTCGTCCAGGCCGTGCAAAACGTCGATATCCCGATCATGGCCGCCTACCTGCTGATGGTTTCGCTGATTTTCGTCACCATCAATCTGGTGGTCGACATCCTCTACACCGTGGTCGATCCGCGCCTGCGCTCGACCGTCGGTCGCGCCGCCTAAGGCAGCCTGCATGTCCGACGCAGTCGTTTCCAATTCCGACAAGCAAGGCGCGCAGCCGACGCATGCCGCCCACAGCTGGTTCAGCCGCGCACTCGACAGCGACCTGTTCTATTCGTTCCGACGCTCCAAGCTCACCATGGTGGCGGCAGCCATCACGGTCTTGTTCTTCCTGCTCGCGATCTTTGCATCCGTGCTCGCGGTGCAGAACCCCTTCGATCCGGCACAACTGCAATTGATGAATTCGCGGATTTCACCGCTGTGGACCGCGGACGGTCAGAGCCCGTTCCTGCTCGGCACCGACGAGCAGGGCCGCGACGTGTTTTCCGCTATCCTCTACGGCATGCGCATCTCGCTCGCCGTGGGCGTCGCCGGCGTGATCTTCGCCGGTGCGCTCGGCATCGCGCTTGGCCTGATCGCCGGCTATTTCGGCGGCGCAGTCGACGGGGTGATCATGCGGATCGCCGACGTGCAGCTCACCTTTCCCGCCATTCTGATCGCGCTGCTGGTCAACGGCATCGCGAAATCGATCCTCGGCAACCGGCTGGACGCCACCAGCATGCTGGCGGTGCTGGTGATCTCGATCGGCCTGAGCTTCTGGGTTGGCTATGCCCGGACCGTGCGCAGCTCCGTCATGGTCGAGAAGAACAAGGACTATGTCGCCGCCGCGCAGCTGATCGGCCTGCCCGCGCCGAAGATCATGCTGCGGCATGTGCTGCCGAACACCATGGGCCCGATCCTGGTCATCGCCACGATCAACCTCGCGCTGGCCATCATCACCGAGGCGACGTTGTCCTTCCTCGGCGTCGGCCTGCCCGACACCATGCCCTCGCTCGGCACGCTGATCCGCATCGGCAACAACTATCTGTTCGCCGGCGAATGGTGGATCGTCGCCTTTCCCGGGCTCGCGCTGGCCGCGCTGATCCTGTCGATCAACCTCCTGGGCGACTGGCTGCGCGACGCGCTGAATCCGAAGCTCCGATGAGTACGCCTCACTCATGACCGAACCCGTCCTTTCCGTGCGCAATCTCCAGGTTGAGTTCGCCTCCCGCCGCGGCGCGCTACGCGCCATCGACAGCGTCTCCTTCGACATCGCCAAGGGTGAGGTGCTCGGCGTCGTCGGCGAATCCGGGGCCGGCAAGTCCGTCACCGGCCTCTCGGTGATCGGCCTGATCGATCCACCCGGCCGCATCGCTGGCGGCGAGATTCATCTGGCGGGCCTGCGGATCGACAACCTGCCGGCGGAGGAGATGCGCCGTATCAGGGGTAAGCGCATCGGCATGATCTTCCAGGATCCGCTGACCTCGCTCAATCCGCTCTACCGGGTCGGCGACCAGATCGTGGAGACGATCCGTACCCATCTCAATCTGTCTGAGGCGGCCGCCCGCCGCCGCGCCATCGACCTCTTGGCCGAGGTCGGCATTCCCGCGCCGGAAAAGCGCATCGACGGCTATCCCCACGAGTTCTCCGGCGGCATGCGCCAACGCGTCGTGATTGCGCTGGCGATCTGCGCGGAGCCGGAGCTGATCATCGCGGACGAGCCGACCACCGCCCTCGACGTCTCCGTGCAGGCGCAGATCATCTCGCTGATCAAACGGCTCGGACGCGATCACGGCACCGCCGTGATGCTGGTGACCCACGACATGGGCGTGATCGCCGAGACCTCCGACCGTGTCGCGGTGATGTATGCCGGCCGCGTCGCCGAGATCGGCCCGGTGCAGGACGTCGTGAAGAACCCGTTGCATCCCTACGCCAAGGGCCTGATGGGCGCGATCCCGACGCTCGCCGGGGACGACAAGCGCCTCGTGCAGATTCCGGGCTCGATGCCGCGGCTGTCGGCCATCCCGCGTGGCTGCTCGTTCAATCCGCGCTGCGCCTTCGCTTTCGATCGTTGCCGTGTCGAGCGGCCGGAGCCGCTGCCGCGCGGCGCGCAATCGGTCGCCTGCCATCTCTACGATACCGTGCCGGCGGAGAGCGCGGCATGAGCGTTCCCTTCGTCCAGGCCACAAACCTGCGCCGCGTCTTCGACGTCTCGAAACCCTGGCTCAATCGTGTGCTGGAGGGCGGGCATCTCGAATATCTCAAGGCGGTCGATCACGTCACCTTCGATATCCGGAAGGGCGAGACCTTTGCCCTGGTCGGCGAATCCGGCTCCGGCAAAACCACGGTGGCGCGAATGGTCGTCGGCCTGTTGCCGCCAAGCTCCGGCGATGTCCTGATCGACGGCGTCTCGATGACGGATCCGCGGCAGGCGTCGGCGCGGCGAAAGCTGCGTCGCCGCATTCAGATGATCTTCCAGGATCCCTATGCGAGCCTGAACCCGCGCTTCCGCGTCGATGCCATCATCTCCGAGCCGATCCGCGCCTTCGACCTGATCCAGGGCGAGCGCGACATCCAGGCCCGTGTCGGCGAGCTCCTCAGCCTCGTCGGCCTGCACCCCGACGACAGGCTGAAATATCCGCACGAATTCTCCGGCGGTCAGCGCCAGCGCATCGCGATCGCGCGCGCGCTCGCATCGGATGCAGAATTCATCGTCTGCGACGAGCCGACCTCGGCCCTCGACGTCTCGGTGCAGGCACAGATCCTGAACCTGATGCGCGATCTCCAGGACAAGTTCGGCCTGACCTACATGTTCATCAGCCACAATCTCGCGGTGGTGCGCCACATGGCGAGCCGGGTCGGCGTGATGTATCTCGGCCGCATCGTCGAGATCGCGGAGGGACGCGAGCTGTTCGCCCGCCCGCGCATGCCCTACACCAAGATGCTGCTCGGCGCCGTGCCGGATCTCGCCATGAGCGGTCGCCAGCGCATTCCGGTCAAGGGCGAGATCCCGAACCCGATCAATCCGCCCTCCGGCTGCGCCTTCAATCCGCGCTGCCCGTTGGCATTCGATCTCTGCCGCAAGGAGACGCCGGAACTGATCGACCGCGTCGCCTGCCACGCAGTCAACACCGCACCGGTCCCGGCGTGACGCGCGCGTGCCATGCTATCAGCGCATTGGCGGCGCGGCATCGGCTGTGATCAATTGCGCGCCGGAAGTAAGGTGGTGAAGTCCAATGGGCAGCAATATCAATCCCGATCCGTTCACGACGAGGCCCGAGATCGAGGGCACGTTCGGGGTCGTCGCCACGACGCACTGGATCGCGACCGCCGTCGGCATGGGTATTTTGGAGAAGGGCGGCAATGCCTTCGATGCCGGCGTCGCCACCGCTTTCACGCTCCAGGTGGTCGAGCCGCATCTGAACGGTCCCGGCGGCGATGTCCCAATCATCGTGCACGACGTCAAGCGCGGCCGCACCGAGGTGATCTGCGGCCAGGGCCCGGCGCCGGCGCGCGCCACCATTGCGCATTACAAGAGCGAAGGCCTCGACATGGTGCCCGGCACCGGCCTGCTCGCCGCCTGCGTCCCCGGCACGTTCGAATCCTGGATGATGCTGCTGCGCGACTATGGCACGATGCGCGTGCGCGACGTGCTGGAGCCCGCGATCTCCTATGCCCGCGATGGCTATCCGCTGGTCGAGCGCGCCTGCGCCACGATCCAGACCGTCGAGCAGCTATTCCGCAAGCATTGGCCGACTTCGGCAGCAGTCTACTTGCCCAACGGTGAGGTGCCGAAACCCGGCACACTCTTCACCAATAAGACGCTGGCCGCGACCTACGCCCGGATCCTCAGCGAGGCGGAAAGCGGCGGAGGTGGCCGTGATGCCGAGATCGAGCGCGCGCGAAAAGCCTGGTCGCAAGGTTTTGTCGCGGAAGCTATCGACAGATTCTGCCGCACCCAGGAAGTCATGGACGTCAGCGGCTCGCCGCATCGCGGCGTGCTCTCCGCCGACGACATAGCACGCTGGCAGCCGGCCATCGAAGCGCCGCTTACCTACGACTATGGCCGCTACACGGTCTGCAAGGCCGGCGTCTGGAGCCAGGGCCCGGTGACACTGCAGCAGCTCGCGCTGCTGAAGGGCTTTGCTCTCGACGGGCTCGATCCGACCGGTCCGGAGTTCATCCATCTCCAGATCGAATGCGCCAAGCTCGCTTTCGCCGACCGCGAAAAATTCTACGGCGACCCCAAGTTCACCGAGATCCCGATCTCGACGCTGCTGTCGGATGCCTATAACGACGAGCGCCGCAAGCTCGTCACCGACAAGGCCTCGCTCGATTTCATTCCCGGCTCGGTCGAAGGTTTTGGCGGCATGGTCAAGCTGCGACGCGCCGAAGGCCAGCGCGAGGCAGTCGGCGCGCTCGGCGCCGGCGAGCCGACCGTCGGGCGCTTCGGCGAGGTGCGCGGCGACACCGTGCATTTCGACATCATCGACAAGGCCGGCAATATGATCTCGTCGACGCCATCGGGCGGCTGGCTGCAATCCTCGCCGATCATTCCCGAGCTCGGTTTTTGTCTGGGCAGCCGCGCCCAGATGTTCTGGCTGGAGGAAGGTCATCCCGCAGCTCTCGCACCAGGCAAGCGCCCGCGCACGACGCTGTCGCCGACCATGGCACTGCGCGACGGCGAGCCGTATCTGGCCTGGGGCTCGCCCGGCGGCGACCAGCAGGACCAATGGATCACGCAGTTCTTCCTGCGCCACGTCCATTGCAACCTCAATCTCCAGGAGGCGATCGACGCGCCGGCCTGGCATTCCGAGCACTTCCCGATCTCGTTCTGGCCGCGCACCGCACGCCCCGGCGTGCTCGTGCTCGAGAACCGCGTGCCGAAGGCGACGATCGAAAATCTTCGCGAGCGCGGGCATATCGTCGAGATCGGTCCCGACTGGTCGGAAGGCCGCCTCACCGCGGCCTCACGCGTAGGTCGCCGCCGCCGCGCCGCCGCCAATCCGCGCGGCATGCAGGGCTACGCCGCAGGACGCTGACGTCCGATCAGATCACCACTTCCCGCATCACGCGGCGGCAATCCATCTCGTATTCGAGATCGACCACTGGCGGCCGGGCGAAATGCCAGGTCAGGCCGGAGCGCAGCGCGCCGCGGCGGACCAGCTCATCGACCAGCGCGTGGTGGAAGTCGTGCACCGAATAGGCCTGCACGGCGGTGGTGTCCTTCCAGCCAAAGCCGAAGGCCGCCATCCGGTTTTCCATCTGCGACGTGGTGGTGAAGCGCACCTTCTCCCGCAGCCCCTCGGGGCTGAGGTCGCGGTAGCGCACCGTGCGCTCGACATAAGTGCCACTGCCCTCGCGTGCCTCCGCACCACCGGCGATGACGAAGCTGGGTGCGTTTGACCGCGTCGGACGCGTGAAGGAGAATGCGTAGAAGGACGGCTCGGACGGCGGATCGATCTCCGGACAGACATTGCTGCGCGCGACCGGATTGGTGGCGCCATCGAAAATGCCCCATTCCGACAGCGTCTTCACATAGTGCAGGTTAAACGCGCGAAAGCCTTCCTCGCTGAAGGCCGCCGGCGAGCGCAGCTCGCAGGCGCAGAACGCCGTCAGCGGACGTCCCGCCTCCTGGATGAACTTTGCGGCCAGCGCAAATCCTTCCGCGAGCGGCACCAGGCGATCGAAGCGGACGCGCTCGATCTCGTAGCCATCATCTGCGGCGGCACCAGCCGAATATTGGAATACGGACGGAATGAAACGATAATTGCCGGCGGAGAAGTCACGCGTCATGTTGAACCCCTATTCGAGTGGCACGCGAATGCCCTTGGCGCCATTGAGCAGGCGCCTCAGGTGAAAGCCGGCCAGGGAGTCGTCGGCGTGCATACCGACCAGCGCTGCAAAGGCCGGCATGGCGGCGGCGTCGCCGGCTTCCATCTTGGCGAAAGCCTCGGAATAAAGCGCGGATTCCGGCGCTTCGAATTTGGCCTGCGGCAACGGCTCGAACGCGCGCAGCGGTTCGCTGCGGCCGCGCAGCATCAGCTCACCGACGGGGCGGCCTTGAAAATTCTCAGCCGCTGCAGCCACGCTAGCGCTGACGCAAATGCGGGTGCCCAGATGTTTGTTGGCGGCTTCGAGACGCGCCGCGATGTTGATGGAGTCGCCATAGGCCGTGTAGTCGAAGAAGCGGTTGCCCCCGAAATTGCCGACCAGCGCCGGCCCGGCGTGAATGCCGATGCGCGTCGTGCCGAAATTCACACGCTTGGCCTTCTGCCGAGCGCAAAAGTCCTGCGCCCAGGCGTCGAGATCATGAGCACAGGCGACCGCACGGGTCGCATAGTCGGGCTGATCGCCGGGCGCATTGAACAGCACCTGGATCGCATCGCCGATGACCTTCGCGACCGTTCCCTCATGTGCGAAGACGATCTCGGTCATCCCGCCGACATATTCGTTGAGCAGCTCGCCGAGCGTCTCGGGCGGCGCGCTTTCGACCAGCGAGGTGAAACCGGTGATGTCAGTGAAGATGGTCGCGACATCGCGCCACTGCACCTCGATCCCCTCACCTTCGCCACCGGCCGCCAGACGCTTGGCGAGCTCTGGCGAGAAATGACGCGACAGCGAGGCATGGGCGCGCTCGGCTTCCATCTGGCGCCGCCGCACGTCGCGCAACATCTCCACATGCCGGATGGTTTTCTCGATCGTGGCTTCCAGATCGGCGAAGTCGATCGGCTTGGTCAGGAAGTCGAACGCGCCGCGGTTCATGGCTGTGCGGATGTTGCTCATGTCGCCATAGGCCGAGACGATGATGGTCGACTTCTTGTCCTCCGCCTCCTGGAGCTTTTGCAACAGCGACAGCCCGTCCATCCGCGGCATATTGATGTCGGAGACCACCATGTCGACATGCGGGTTCCGCTCGAGCGATTCCAGCGCCTCCAGGCCGTCGCGCGCGAAGATGAGAGCGAGGTGCCCATCGCGAATCTGCCTGCGGAATTTCTGCAGGATCAGCGCCTCCAGGTCCGGCTCGTCGTCGACGAAGAGGATGGTCGCAGTCATGCGGCTTGCTCGAGCCTCGTGTCGATCTCCTGCCGCAGCAGCGCGAAGTCGATCGGCTTGGTGAGAAGCCCGACGGCGCCGCGCTCAATCGCCTTGCGACGCGTCTCCGCATCGCCATAGGCGGTGATCATGATGACGGGAACGTCCGGATGCGCGGCGCGCACCTTCGGCAGCATGTCGAGCCCGCTCATGCCGGGCATGTTGACGTCGGAGAGGATCAAGATCAGCGAGGGATCGTGAACCTCGGCGGCGCGCTTGAGCGCCTCGGGAGCCGAGAGCGCGAACTCCATCTGGAAGCGGCCGGCGCGCAGGTCGCGCCGGAACTGCTGCCGGAACAGCGCCTCGACGTCGGGCTCGTCATCGACGACCAGGATGTAAACGTTCAAGACTTGCCTCCAGAAGTGCCGTTTGCCATCATCGTACGCGGCAGCGTGATGATGAATTCGGTGAATACACCGGGTGTGGTGTTCACGTCGATCGTGCCGCCGTGCTGCTTCACGACGATGTCATGGCTCATGGAAAGGCCGAGCCCGGTGCCCTCGCCGGCCGGCTTGGTGGTGAAGAAGGGATTGAACATCTTCTCCTTCACTTCGGGCGGAATTCCGGTGCCGTTATCGCGGATCCGGATTTCGACGCTGCCGCCAAGATATTTGGTCGCAACGTTGAGGGTGGGCTCGAAAGCATCGCCCTCGCTCTCCTTACGCTTGGCAGTGGCGTAGAAGCCGTTCGAGATCAGGTTGAGGAAGACGCGCGTGATCTCCTGCGGATAGATGTCGACCATGCCGGCAGCGGGATCGAACGCGCGCTGGAGCGTGACGTTGAAGGCCGGCCGCTCGGCGCGCGCGCCGTGATAGGCCAGATTGAGGCTTTCCTCCACGACGGCATTGATGTCGACGGCGCGATGTTCGCCGGAGCCTTCGCGCGAATGCAGCAACATGTTCCGGACGATGGAATCGGCGCGCTTGCCGTGCTGCACCACCTTCTCGAGATTGCCCTTGAGCATGGCGGTCAGCTCGTCAACCTCCTCCTTCGTCTTGCCGTCGAGCGCGGCCGATTGCAGGGTCTCGTTGAGCTCGTCGATCAGCTCCGTCGAGACCGCAGAGAAATTGTTGATGAAATTGAGCGGGTTCTTGATCTCGTGGGCAATGCCGGCGGTGAGCTGGCCGAGCGAGGCGAGCTTCTCGGTTTGTACCAGGCGATCCTGCGCGACGCGCAGATCGTTCAGGGATTGGGACAGCGCCTCGGTGCGCTCACGCAACTCGCGAAGCAGCCGCGTGTTCTCGATGGCGATGACGGCCTGCCTGGTGAAGTTTTCGACCAAAGCAATCTGCTTTTCGGTAAATGGTCGAACCTCCTGTCGGAAAATCGTGATCGTACCGATCAGCTCGTCTTCCTTCATCATCGGCACGACGAGGACCGTACGCGCTCCGGCGATGTTGGCGAGCTTGATTGCGTGGGGAGCTCCAGCCCGATAGGCACCACCCTCCCGCAAGTCCTCCATGTGAGAGATCGCATGCGTGCGGATCACCGTCGCAAGACCGCTTTCCGGATGCGGTTGGACCTGAAGGCCGGCTCGAGAAGCGCGGTACGCTTCGGGAAGGTTATGGTCCGCCACGACCATGCAAGTGTCGCCCTGCATCAAGTGCATCACGCCGAAATTGGCCGCGCAGACCCGCGTGGCGTTCTCGAGCATTTTCTGGAATACCGGCTCCAGGTCCCCCGGAGATGAGCTGATCGCTTCGAGCACTTCCGCCGTGGCCGTCTGCTGCTGCAAGGACTCGCTCAATTCCGCGGTGCGCTGCTCGACCTTGCTTTCGAGGTCGGCATAGGATTCCTGCAAGCGCGCGCCCATCTCGTTGAACTGATCGGCGAGGCCTTCGAGCTCGTCGCCGGTCTTAATCGAGATGCGCTGGGAGAAGTCGCCGCCGCCGATCCGCTCGGCGCCGCTGCGCAGCGCCTGGATCGGTCCGACCATGCGGCGCGCCAGGAAAACCCCGGCGAGCACTGCGAAAATCGACGCCGCGAGCAGTACGATCGCGAGCCGCTGCAACGAGGCATAGAGCGAAGCGTAGGCCTCTTCGACAGGAAGCTCCACGAACATGGTCCAGCCCAGCGGCGCGATCGGGGCGGAGGCTGTCAGAACCGTCTGCCCCTGGATGTTGGTCGCCTCTTGCAATGAGTCCGGCATGGTGCCGCCACCGGCCCGGGCACCCCGCACCTGCGCGAGCTTGGACATGTCGGTATTGCGCAGAACGAGGCTGATGTCGGGATGCGCGATCAGGCGTCCCTCCGGGCCGACCACGTAGGCGTGGCCGTGCTCGCCGACCTTGATCTGGGACACGACGTCCCAGATCAGCTTGAGATTGACCTCCGCGATGCTGACGCCGGCATCCTTGCGCGCGCCCGCCAGCGCCAGCGTCATGTAGGGCTCGGACTCCCGGCGGAAATAGACCGGCCCGTAATAGACCTTGTGCGCAACCGCCTCGGTGAACTTCGGATCGCTCGACAGGTCGATCCCGCTGTCGAGCGCGTCCATCGCCAGCCGCGAAACCCGCAGCCGCTCCTTACCGGTCGAATCCACCTGGGCTAGCTCGGTGATCGCAGGTACCTGGCGCAGCAGGCGCAGCGCATCGAACCGGCGCTGCTCGATCGAGCCCCCCGACCAGGGCAGTTGCGTGGTCCAGCCGAGCTGGCTCTCGATCTCCTTGACGAACTGGCCGATCTTGGCCGCAGCCGCCTCGGCCTGCTCATGCTGGACCCGGATCAGCGAGGCCTTGTGCTCGCGATAATAGAAGAAGACCTCGAACAGGCCATTGGCGAGCAGCGCGATGGCGACGACGGCCACGAACAGCGCGACGTACTTGGCGAAGAGCCGGGTCCTGATCCCGCGGCCCGCCGTTCCGCCGGACGCGGCCTCGCCTGGGGCCGCGCTCGGCAGCGACCCGGCTCGAGGTGTGTCGGGGTGGAGGGAAAGGCTCATCCCGCGGAACCTAGCAAGAAGACCGGTCCTTGTCTCTCGCAAGCGCGGCGCAGGGCCTGCCCGAGACACAACGAAAAAGGGCGGCAGCGGATGACCGCTGCCGCCCCGGGACCGGGTTGCCGTGAGGCCTCAGGTCGGCCGCAGCACCTTTGAATCCAGGTCGAGTTCGTTAACCTGCTTGTTCCGCTCGGAATCGGCCGCCGCGCGATGGTCAGTCGCCAGCACCACATAGACCGCCGGCAGCACGAACAGCGTGAACAGCGTACCGATCGACATGCCGGCGACGACGACCAGACCGATCGAGAAGCGGCTGGCCGCGCCCGCGCCGGTTGCGGTCAAAAGCGGGATCAGGCCGGTCACCATCGCGGCGGTCGTCATCAGGATCGGCCGCAGGCGGATGCGGGCCGACATCTCGATGGCCGAGCGGCGGTCGAGCCGCTCGTTGACCTGGAGCTCGTTGGCGAACTCCACCATCAGGATACCGTGCTTGGTGATCAGGCCGACCAGGGTGAGCAGACCGACCTGGGTGTAGATGTTCATGGTCGCCGCGCCGAAGAACAGCGGGATCAGCGCACCGACGATCGCCATCGGCACCGAGATCATGATGACCAGCGGATCGCGCAAGCTCTCGAACTGCGCGGCCAGCACCAGGAAGATGATGATCAGCGCGAAACCGAAGGTGATCGCGAGCTGATTGCCTTCCTGCACGTACTGCCTGGAGTCGGCGAGGTAGTCGTGGCTGAAGCCTTGCGGCAGCTTCTTGGCCTCGCCTTCGAGGAAGTCGACCGCAGCGCCAACGGTCACGCCGGGCATCGGCACGGCCGAGAACGTCGCCGAATTGAGCTGGTTGTAGTGAGTCAGCGAATTCGGATCGGTCTTGGTCCTGATCGAGACCACGGTCGACAGCGGAAGCTGCTGGCCGGTGTTGGTCGTCACATAGTAGCCGCCGAGCGATTCCGGCGACAGCCGCTTGCCCCGCGGGACCTGCGGAATCACCTGATAGGAGCGGCCCTCGAGATTGAAGCGGTTGATGTAATTGCCGCCGAGCAGCACCGCGAGCGTCGAGCCGAGGTTCTGCATGTTGACGCCGAGGTCCTGCGCCTTGGTGCGGTCGATCGTCACCTCGACGTTCGGCTGGTTATAGGCGAGGTCGCTGTCGGAGACGATGAACATGCCGCTCTTGCGTGCAGCTTCCTTCAGCTTCTCCATCTGCTCATAGACGGTCTGAAAGCCGGCCGTGGAATTGATCACCATCTGGATCGGCAGACCGCCCGGTCCGCCCGGCAATGGCGGCAGGTTGAACGCGAACGCCTGCACGCCCTCGATCTTGGAGAGCTCGGCCTGCACCAGCGGCTTCAAGGCGATCGACGATCGTGTGCGCTCGTCCCAGGGCTTCAAGAGCATGCCGGCGATGCCGCCCTGCGGGCCGTTGATGCCGTTCAGCACGAAACGCAGATCGGTCTCGGGGAATTTCTGGAATTCCTTGTCGAGCTTGTCGCCGTAGAAATCGACATAGTCGATGTTGGCGTATTTCGGCGCCTTGGTCACCGCGAACACGATGCCCTGATCTTCCTCGGGCGCCAGCTCCTTCGAGGTATGCATGTAGAGGAAGCCGACCAGCCCCAGGATCGTCACTGCGAACAGGCCGGTGATGGCCTTGTAGTCGAGCGAGCGGTCGAGCTTGCGGCCATACCACCGCGTCATGGCGCCGAACACACGGTTCACGAGCTTGGCGAAACGGCCCTCTTCGGCGTTCTTCAGCAGCACCGAGCACATCATCGGCGACAGCGTCAGCGCGATCACGCCCGACACGATCACCGAGCCCGCGAGCGTGAAGGCGAATTCGCGGAACAACGAACCGGTAAGACCGCCAAGGAAGCCGATCGGCGCGTACACCGCGGCCAGCGTGATGGTCATGGAGATGACAGGCCCGACGATTTCCCTCGCACCCTGTAGCGAGGCCTGGACCGGTGTCTTGCCCTCCTCAAGGTGGCGATGAATGTTCTCCACCACGACGATGGCGTCGTCGACGACGAGGCCGATCGCGAGCACCATCGCGAGCAGGGTCAAAAGATTGAAGCTGAAGCCCAGCGCCAGCATCAGGGTGCAGACGCCGATCATCGACAGCGGGATGGTGACGACGGGAATGATGACCGAGCGGAGCGAGGCCAGGAACAGGAAGATCACCACGATCACGATGATCACGGCTTCGCCCAGCGTCTTCTCCACCTCGTCGATCGAGGACTGGATGAACTTGGTCGAATCGTAGGCGACCTTCATCTTCATCGACGGCGGCAGATTGCGCTCCAGCTCGGGGAACAGCGCGCGCACGCCCTTCACCAGAGTCAGCGGGTTGCCCTGCGGCGTTGCCTGCACGCCGATGAAGATCGCATGCTCGCCATTGAAGGCGACGCTGGCGTCCGTGCTCTGGGCCGCAAGCTCGACGGTGGCGATGTCCTCCATCCGCACGAAGCCGCCGTCCTTGGCCTTGACGATCATCTTCTTGAACTGGTTGACGTCGGTCAGGCCCGTATTCGTCGAGACGTTCGAGACGATGAGATAGCCCTTGGTCTGGCCCGCCGCGGACTGGAAGTTGTTGGCGGTGATCGCGGCCGCGACATCGGCCGGCGACACGTTGCGGCCAGCCATCTTCACGGGATCAAGCCACAGCCGCATCGCGAAAGTCTGACCGCCCAAAATGTCGGCCGAGGCGACGCCGTCGACGGTCGAGAGCACCGGCTGCACCACACGCGTCAGATAATCGGAGATCGCTGAACCCGACAGCTCCTCGGACGAGAAGCCGAGATACATCACGGCGGTGGTCTGGCCGGTGGTCTTGGTGACGATCGGGTCGTTGGATTCCTTCGGGATCAGGTACTTCACCGAATTCGTCTTCGCCAGCACCTCGGTGAGCGCCTGGTTCGGATCGAAGTTCAGCTTGATGTAGACCTGGATCGTCGAGGTGCCGAGCACGGATGACGAGGTGATGTAGTCGACGCCCTCGGCGGAGGCGACCGCCTGCTCGATCGGCGTGGTGATGAAGCCCTGGATCAGGTCCGCGGACGCACCGGGATAGACGGTCGTGATGTTGATGACCGTGTTCGACAGTTTCGGATATTGCCGGATCGGCAGCACCATGGCCGCGCGCAGTCCGATCAACAGGATCAGCAGACTGACGACGACCGACAGGACCGGACGCTTGATGAAAATATCGGTAAAGGCCATCGCGGCGATCTCGATTCTATGTCTCAAGAGAAGTGATCCGGCCGAGCCGGATCACTTGAATGCAGTGGATCAGTAGCGCGGCGGCTGCGCCGGAATCGGCGGGGCCGGGTCGGTCGAAATCGACACCGGAGCACCCGATTGCAGCTTGAGCTGGCCGACGGCGACGACCTTGTCGCCCGCCTTCAAGCCCTTGACGATTTCGACGCGGCCCTCGACCCGGTTGCCGGTCTGCACGAAGGTGCGCACCGCCGAGAGGCTGGTCTTGCCGTCCTCTTCCTTCTTCTCGGTGATCACGAACACGGAGTCGCCGTACAGCGTATAGTCGACCGCCGTTTCCGGAACGGTGATTACCGCCGGCTTCTCCGGCAACACCACCGTCGTGGTCACGAACATGCCGGGCTTCAGGATCTTCTCGGGATTGGCGATCGTCGCCTGCACACGGATGTTTCGGGTGTCGGTCGCGATCTGCGGCTCGATCGTGGTGATCTTGCCCTCGAAGGTGCGGCCCGGATAGGCGTCCACCTTCAGCCGAACGGTCTGGCCGACCTTGAGGCTGCCGGAATCCTTTTCGGTCACCGTGAAGTTGGCCCACAGCTCCGACAGGTCGGTCAATGAGACGATCGCCGTGCCGGCCGTCAGGTACTGACCGAGCTCGACCTTGCGCATGCCGAGATCGCCGGAGAACGGCGCACGCACCAGCTTCTGCGAAATCAGCGCCTCGGTCTTGGCAATGCCCGCCTGTGCCTGGTCGTAAGCGGCCTGCGCCTGGTCGACGGTGGCCTGCGGGCCGAACTGGCGCGAGGCCAGCTGCTTGGCACGGTCGAGCGAGAGCTGCGCGACGGTCGCCTGCGCCTTGTAATTGGCAAGGTCGCCCTGCTCGGGCGTGTCGAACAGCTGCACCAGCGGCGTGCCGGCTTCGACATGCGTGCCCGGCTCGAACTTGATCTCGGTGACGCGACCGTTGACGTCGGCGCTGACGTCGACCTGGTGCACCGCGACAAGGCTGCCGACCGCGGTGAGCAGGTTCGGCACCACCTCGGACTTCGCCTCGGCTGCGCTGACGGCCGTCGGCGGCGGCTTGTTGTTTGCGAAGAACTGCTTGATCATCTGGCCGCGGAAATAATTGAACCAGACGAGGCCACCGACGAGCACGGCCAGCAGCGTGCTGACGATGATGAACCAGCGCACCGGCCGGACCGGACGCTTGGGAGCCTTGTTGTCGATCGGTTCGCCCGAAATCTTGTGTTCGGCTACGATGTTCATGTCATGCACTTTCTGCAATCGCCGCCTTGTCGGCATCTGCGGCCTGATCGTGGCTCAGATGCGTAGCAATTGCGGCGTCGTTAAGTCCGATCCCCCTCAGGAGAAACTCACAGAGCTGCCGCTCCAGATCATTCGCCTTGCCGTAAGCGAGACAGGGCGTGGCCGGCAGCCTGGTCAGCGCCACGGTCATCACCGCATGATGCGCGAACCAGAACAGGTTGAGCGGATCGCCCGCGCAGGGCCGCGCGTCTCCGCTGGCAATCGCCCGCTCGAGCGAGGTGACGAAGACGGCCCCGATCAGCGTCTCGATCTTGGCGTACAGCAAACGGGCGAATTCGCCATCATCCAAATGACTCGTGGCCATCAGTCGCAGGCGCTGCGCCTCTTCCTGGTCGGGCCCGTCGGCGATCTCAAGGAAATGCTCGACCATGCCACGGATCACTTCGACCAGAGTGGCGGTCGACGGCTCCCGCTCGAGCAGCTCCATCAACGCCGGATCTGCCTCGCATTCGTCGCTGAGGATTTCGGCGTAGAGCGCCGCCTTGGACGGGAAATGCTTGAACAGCAGCGCCTCGGAAATGGCAGCGGCGGCCGCCACGCTCTTCGTCGTGGTGCCGGTATAGCCGTGTCGGGCAAAGCAGCGCTTTGCGGCGCCGAGGATCAATTGACGCCTCAGGTCGCTCGTCATACGCAATGAGCTCATGCCGGGTGAGTAAGCACTCACCCACGCAGAAGTCAAGCACTATGTTGCATCGCAACCTGAATGCGTTGCAGACTCAGGGGAAATTTCGCCCCGTCACCCGGCCAGCGTGTACGGTGCTCGCCTTTTACGAGCAGCGCCGGGCTAGATCGGCTGGAAGCCGAAGTCGCCGCGGATCCGGTTGAGGATGTAAGTTCCATCCCGGCTTGGCAAAATCCGCTCCAGGCTGGCGCTGTCGATCTTCACATTGGCAAAGCGCGGCCCGGCGGAGACGTCGTGGACGGCTTTGGCAAAGGCCTCGACCTCGGCCATGGTCGTGACGGCCCGGCTGTCCGCAATGCCACATGCCTTGGCGACGCCGACGAGGTCGGCGGCGGCCGAGGTGTGGCTGGTCTGGCCGCCGGTCTCGCCATAGGCCTCGTTGTCGAGCACTGCGATCGACAGGTTGGAGGGCTTCTGCAGCCCGATGGTGGCAAGGCTGCCCAAGCCCATCAGCATCTCGCCGTCGCCGGTGATGACCAGCACCGGCAGCTTCGGCTGCGCCAGCGCGAGTCCGAGCCCGATCATCGCCGCGCCGCCCATGCCGCCCCAGAGGTAGAAGTTGCGGGCGTGGTCGCCGGCCGCGCACATGTCGTTGGTGGAGGCACCCAAGCCGCCGATCGCGACGACGTCCTTGCGGTCCGCAAGCAGCGTGGACACCACCTGGCGGCGGTCGAGGAGATTGGCCTTGCTCATTTGGTGAAAACCTTGGCGCCGATCAGGCGCTGCGACAGAAGGACGGCGGTCGGGGTGAGCGCATTGTAGGCCTGCGCTGCGGCCGCCTCCAGCACGGCCGGCACCTCGGCCGCGTGCGAGGCGCGCAGCACCCGGACGCCGGAGAGCTCGAACACGCCCTGCGTGGTCGATCCCATCGGGACCTGCCACGGATTGAACTCGCCCCACTCGCCGCGCATGGTCACCAGCGTGAGGAACGGAAAGCGCAGGATCGGGATCAGCGACAGCATGTTGATGCAATTGCCGACGCCGCTCGACTGCATCAGCAGCACGCCGCGCTGGCCACCGGCCCACGCGCCGGCGAGCAGCGCCACGCCCTCCTCCTCCGTCGTCAGCGGAATGCCGCGCATGGTGGAGGAGTCCAGCACGCGCTGGATCAGCCTCGAATGGCCGGCATCCGGCACGTAAGGCACCTGCCTGATATCGAAGCGTTGCAGGGTCGCGAAAATATCGTCGGGCCAGTTCGGCGCCGTGTCGGCAGCGTCAGCGCGTGCGTGCATTTTCCTGTCCGGTCGGCTAGCAAGGTGCAAAGACTGTAGACGCATGCGTGCGCCGACCAGAACAACAAAAACGGCATAACGGCTTTAACCGGCGAGTATAACGGGATGAACGCAGATGCGAAGGAGTTGGCGGCAAGCTTCGACCTCGAGAAGCTGACGCCTGAATTTTACGACAACCCCTATCCGACCTATCGTGCACTGCGGGAGAACGAGCCGGTCAAGCGCCTGCCGAACGGCACAGTGTTCCTGACCCGCTATGACGATCTCGTCGTCACCTACAAGAACACGAAGTCGTTCAGCTCGGACAAGAGGCGCGAGTTCGCGCCGAAGTACGGCGATACCCCGCTCTACGAGCACCACACCACGAGCCTCGTCTTCAACGATCCGCCCTCCCACACTCGCGTGCGCCGCCTGATCATGGGCGCGCTATCGCCGCGGGCGATCGCAGGGATGGAGAGCGATCTCATCAAGCTGGTCGACAGCCTGCTCGACGCCATCGCGGCCAAGGGCGATTGCGAGCTGATCGAGGATTTCGCCGCCTCGATCCCGATCGAGGTGATCGGCAATCTGCTCGACGTCCCCCACGCCGAACGCGGACCGCTGCGCGATTGGTCGCTGGCGATCCTCGGCGCGCTCGAACCCGTGGTGTCGCCCGAAGCCGCCGCGCGGGGCAACAAGGCGGTGACGGACTTCCTCGCTTATCTGGAAACGCTGGTCGCGCGCCGGCGCGCGAAACCCGGCAATCCCGAGCGCGACGTGCTGACGCGCCTCATCCAGGGGGAGGAAAACGGCGAGCGGCTGACCGAGAAGGAGCTGCTGCACAATTGCATCTTCCTGCTCAATGCCGGCCATGAGACCACGACCAACCTGATCGGCAACGGTCTCGTGGCGCTGGACCGCAATCCCGACCAGAAGCAGCGGCTGATCGATAACCCTGACATGATCAAGACCGCCGTGGAGGAGATGCTGCGCTACGAGAGCTCCAACCAGCTCGGCAACCGCATGACCACTGAACGGGTCGAGCTCGGCGGCGTCATGCTCGATGCCGGGACGTCGGTGACGCTGTGCATCGGCGCTGCCAACCGCGACCCCGCGCAGTTTCCCGACCCTGAGCGCTTCGACATCGCGCGCACGCCGAACCGACACCTCGCCTTCGCCACCGGCGCGCATCAATGTGCCGGCATGGCGCTGGCGCGGCTGGAAGGGGCGATCGCGATCTCGCGCTTCCTGGCGCGTTTCCCGAACTATGCCGTCAGCGGCCAGCCGGTGCGGGGCGGCCGGGTTCGGTTTCGCGGCTTCTTGAGCGTGCCCTGCGCGATCGGGTGAGGGCCGAAAACAAAAATTGCGAAAACAACCCCATGCACAGTAGAGACCGGGTCGACGAATGACACCTTGTAGATCCGGAGAACTATCGGATGTTTCAGGCAAATCGGGCTGAGCCACGCCGTTGGCGCATGAAAGGCTTCCAAGACGGCGGGCTGATCCCCAAATCAAGCTGAAGGCCGCCGGCGCAGTCGGTTGACGCCTCCGCGCGCGGCAATGGAGTGACGACAGATGAGCGCGTCGGTCATTGATTTCATCGCAACGGAAGCACGTTTTGGCGCCCGCAATTACGAGCCGATCGGGGTGGTCCTGTCGCGCGGCGAAGGTGTCTGGGTCTGGGATACCGAAGGCCACCGCTATCTCGACTGCCTCTCGGCCTATTCGGCGGTCAGCCAGGGCCACTGCCACCCCAAGATCCTGGCGGCGATGGTCGAACAGGCGCACAGGCTGACGCTCACCTCGCGGGCCTTCCACAACGACCAGCTCGCCTCGTTCTACGAGGAGATCGCCGCGCTCACCGGTTCCCACAAGGTGCTGCCGATGAACAGCGGCGCCGAGGCGGTCGAAAGCGCCATCAAGTCGGTGCGCAAATGGGGCTATGAGGTCAAGGGTGTGCCGGACGGCCAGGCCGAGATCATCGTCTGCGCCAACAATTTCCACGGACGTACGCTGGGCATCGTCGGTTTTTCAACCGACCCCGAGACACGCACACATTTCGGGCCGTTTGCGCCGGGGTTCAAGATCATCCCGTTCGGCGACGCCGCGGCGCTGGAGGAGGCAATCACCCCAAACACGGTCGCCTTTCTGGTCGAGCCGATCCAGGGCGAAGCCGGCGTCGTCATTCCTCCAGCCGGCTATTTCACTGAGGTGCGCGAGCTCTGCACCGCCAACAACGTGATGCTGGTGCTCGACGAGATCCAGACCGGGCTCGGCCGCACCGGCAAGCTGCTCGCTGAACAGCACGAGGGTATAGAGGCGGACGTGACGCTGCTCGGCAAGGCGCTGTCCGGCGGCTTCTATCCCGTATCGGCGGTACTCTCAAACAACGACGTGCTCGGGACCTTGAGACCCGGGCAGCATGGTTCGACCTTCGGCGGCAACCCGCTCGCCTGCGCGGTGGCGCGCGCGGCG
The DNA here is from genome assembly GCF_054060315.1 of Bradyrhizobium sp. USDA 4354. Lineage (NCBI taxonomy): Bacteria > Pseudomonadati > Pseudomonadota > Alphaproteobacteria > Hyphomicrobiales > Nitrobacteraceae > Bradyrhizobium > Bradyrhizobium sp. USDA 4354. The sequence goes on from NZ_JBSSDC010000001.1 coordinate 7,088,710, forward strand.
CTGCGCGTGCTGGTCGAGGAAGGCATGATCGAGAACGCGGCCAGGCAGGGCGCGCGCTTTCTGGAAGGCTTGAAGGACATTCGTGCCAATACGATCCGCGAGGTGCGCGGCCGCGGCTTGATGCTGGCCGTCGAGCTGCATCCCGAGGCCGGCCGCGCCCGCCGCTATTGCGAGGTGCTTCAGGGCAAGGGCATCCTCGCCAAGGATACCCATGAGCAAACGATCCGCATCGCCCCGCCGCTGGTGATCACCAGCGACCAGGTCGACTGGGCGCTGGAGCGGCTCGCCACCACCCTGACGCAGGATCTCTCCTGAGGCTGCCTGCGTCGGAAGACCGCTATGCCGGCCGCGGCCTACGACAGTTGGCGGTCCGGCCAGAACCGGACTCGTGCAGCGCAGCAAATAGTGACGCATGGTCCTAAGGCAAAACTCTGCATGATCCCGGCAACCGGATGAACGGGTGCGTGGAACCTATCGGAGCGACGGACGTTTTTGTCCGCGAATGAGCAGCGCCGTGCCCGGCGCAGCAAGCGCCGAGGCCGGAGGCGCAGAGCTGCGCGGATCGGAGAAACGCTCATGAGACTCACCCTTTCAGTCATCAAAGCTGACGTTGGCTCCGTTGGCGGGCATACGAAACCGTCTTCACGCATGATCGCGACTGTCGAGGGCGAGGTTGCCAAGGCGATCTGCAATGGTCTGCTGATCGACGGCTTCATCTGCCACACCGGCGACGACATTGCGATCATCATGACGCACACACGGGGTGAAGGAAGCTCCGAGGTCCATCAACTCGCCTGGAAGACGTTCCTCGCGGCCACCTCGGTCGCGAAGACCTCCGGGCTTTATGGCGCTGGCCAGGATCTTCTCGCCGACGCGCCTTCCGGGAACATTCGCGGCGCCGGCCCAGGCGTCGCCGAGCTCAGCTTCGACCACAGCCTCTCCAGCGTGCGACCCGCGGAGTCCTTTATGGTATTCGCGGCCGACAAATGCGGCCCCGGCGCCTACAACCTGCCGCTCTATCTCGCCTTTGCCGACCCCATGTACTGCGCTGGGCTGATGCTGCCTCCGATGATCAAGGGATTCCGTTTCCATATCATCGACATGGACAACACAGCCGGCGACAGCCTACTCGAGCTCGACGCACCCGCCGACAGCTACCACATTGCCGCCCTGCTTCGCGACAACGAGCGCTTTGGCATCGATCGCATCATTTCTCGAACCCATGGCGAGGTCGTCGTGGCCGTTTCGGCACAGCGCCTCCACGCGATCGCAGGCAAGTACACCGGCAAGGATGATCCAGTCGCGATCGTCAGGAACCAGGGGATTTTCCCAGCTCCGGAGGAAATAATCTCGCCGTTCGCCAAAGCGCACTTCGTGGGCGGCGATGCACGCGGCTCGCATGTGATGCCGCTCATGCCGGTGCCACTCAACACCCCCGTTACCGGCATGTACTGCCTGCCGATCGTTTCTTGCGTCGGCTTTTCGATCGACAGGGAAGGCCGGTTTGCCGAGTCCTACACCGATTTCTTCGACAACCCGGCGTGGGATGAGGTCCGCCGGTGCGCCCAGCGCAAGGCCATCGAGATGCGCAGCCAAGGTTGGTCTGGCGCCGCCATGCTGCCCTATTCCGAACTGGAATATGGCGGCTTCCGCGACACCGTGTCCGGACTGCTGAAGCGTTTTCGACTGCGCGACGACCGCAAGCCGGAAGCGGCCGAGTAGCGACCGCCTTCAATCAGAAGCTGGAGCGACGTTCACCGTTCAATCGACAGATGCAGGCGCTATGACGACATGCCTATCCGGGAGGTGGATATGGCCAAAAAACGCATCGGCATTCTCACGGGCGGCGGCGACGTCGCCGGCCTCAATGCAGTCATCAAGAGCGTGACTTATCGCGGCAGTGAGGACGACATCGAGGTTGTCGGTCTGCGCCGTGGTTGGGAGGCCCTCACGCACCTGAACCTCGACGACCCAAACAGCAGGTCCCACTACGTCATCCCGCTGAACCGTGAAAACACTCGAACGATCGACCGGCGCGGCGGCACCGTGCTGCACTCGAGCCGCGTCAATCCTTCCAAAATACAAAAGCTGCCCGATCATCTCGTCGGCAATGATGTTCCGGTCTCGCTGAGCACCAGCGGCGGCATCGCGACAAAGACGTGGGACCTCACCAGCCGGGTGCTCGCTAACCTTTCGGAACTCGGCATCGAACACCTGATCGCCATCGGCGGCGACGACACGCTCAGTTATGCGGCCAAGCTCAACGAACTCGGCGTCAAGATCATCGCGATCCCGAAGACGATGGATAATGACGTCCGCAACACCGAGTACTGCATCGGCTTCTCGACCGCGATCACCCGCGCCAGCGATGCCATCCAGCGGCAGCGCACTACCGTCGGCTCGCATGAGCGAATTGGCATTTTCCGCGTCTTTGGCCGCGATGCCGGATTTACGGCACTCTACACCGCGTATGCGACCTCGATACGATGCGTCATACCGGAGTATAAGGTCGACCTCGACAAGCTGATCCGGTTGCTCATCGAGGACAAGCGCGCCAATCCAAGCAACTATGCGCTGATCGTGCTCAGCGAGGGAGCTCAGTGGGAAGGCTACAAGCTGCGGGAATACGGCGAGCCTGACGCCTACGGTCACCGCAAGAAGGCCAACGTGGCGGAATCGCTTGCCGACGAGATCAAGCAGCGCACCGGCGAGGAGACGATCATCTCCGATCTCACCTACGATTTGCGATCGGGCGATCCGGACTTCATCGACAAGCTTGTGGCCCTGACTTTCGGTAACATGGCCTACGATGCCATGCTGGAAGGCAAGACCGGCCTGATGTCGGCGCTGGTCGAGGGCCGCTACAACCTCGTGCCCATCCCTGACGCCAGGCTCGGTCCGCGCAAATTGGACGTTGCGAGCAGCTACAACACGGAGCGCTACCGCCCCATCTACGCCAACAAGCAGGGGCTGCCGATCTTTCTCAACCGCGCGTCCTAGCGTGCCGACTGGGCGCTGGAGCGGCTCGCCACCACCCTGACGCAGGATTTCTCTTGAGGCCGCCTGCGTCGGAAAATCGCAATGCCGCTCGTGGCCGACAACGAACGATTCCGCCAGCTGTGCGTTGAACGTCGTGGGCGATTACGAGCTGGGAGCTACGATCATGCTTCCGCGTGGCGCTTGCCTTACGGCTGTTTTCGTTGGTTTTTTGATGCTGACGGCGAGCATCGACGCGTTCGCCCAGGGACCCGGCCAAGGACATGGCAGAGGCGGGCCACCCGGTCCAGCCGCAGCGCCGGCAGCACGGCCAGCGGCACCACCGGCCATGGCCCGTCCGGCGGCGCCGCCGGCCATGGCACGTCCCGCCGCGCCGGCATTCCATCCGCCGGCCATGCCGCAGCGGCCGGCCATGGCGCCTTCGGCGCCTCGCATGGCCTCACCGCCGCCGCGCCCCCCACACATCGCTGCGCCACCGCGCCCAGCCCCACACATTGCTGCGCCGCCGCCGCGGGCGGCGCCGCACGTCGCGGCACCGCGGCCTGAATCTCATCGGGCGCCGGCAGCTCCGCAACGTCCGGCGATGGCACCGCGGCCGACGCCGCATATCGCCGCCCCCTCGCGCCCAAGCGCACCCCCGGCCGTGAGCGAGCGACCGGGACCGCCGCGCGAGATGCTTTCGCGCCAATCTGCGGAACGCCAAGGCCGCATCGACCGCTTGCAGCAGCGCGTGCAGCAATTGCAATCGCAGAAGCCGGAAGGCGCAAGGGCGCAACATCAGCAGCAGCGGTTGCTGCAGTCGCAGAGCCGCCTGCTTGAGCGCGAGCAACGTATCCAACAGCGCTCGCAGCAAGTCGAGCAGCGGCAGCGCGAGATGCTGTCGCGCCAGACGACGGAGCGTCAGGACCGCATCGAACGGCTGCAGCAGCGCGTGCAGCAACTGCAGTCGCAAAAGCCGGAAGGCGCGCGGGCGCAGCGCCTGCAGCAACAGATGCTCCAGGCACAGAACCGGTTGCTTGGCCGTGAGCAGCGCGCGCAGCAGATTGACCTGGCGCGCCAGCAGCGGCTTGGCCTCCAGGCTCCCGCCGAGCGCGCCCCAGCCGCCACCGCCGCCGCGCAGGCTGCCGAGCGCGGGCGGTTTGCAGAGCGCTTCCGCACGCAGGCTACTGCGCAGACCCAAGCGGCCCTGGTCGCCCGCCAGAGCGGCTGGGCGCCCCGACAGGCCTGGCGTCACCGCCATCCGGCGGTGTTCGTGGCGTGGCTTGGGCCCGTGTTCTGGCCTTACGCCTATTCCGACATCTTTAACTACACGTTCTGGCCCTATGCGTACGAGCCCGGCTATTGGGCGTACGCGTATGATGACTTCGTCGACACCGTGTTCTGGGGTGGCGACGGCCCCTATTCCGCCTATGCCAGCATCAACCCCTCAGACTATCCGCAAGCCGGCGGCGGACGCGCGCGGCCGCGCGCCACCGTGAGCTCGCAGCCGCTTCAGCAATTGTGCGCCACACCGGACAAGGGCGTCACCGCCTGGCCGCTGGCCGATATCGCGCGAGCCGTGCAGCCGACGCCGGAGCAACGCGCGCTCCTCGACGAATTGAAGACCGCGGCGGCCAAGGCTGCCGATGTCTTCAAGGAATCCTGTGCCGAGACCTATGCACTGACTCCGCCTGGCCGCCTGCGCGCGATGATGAATCGCGTCAATGCGACGCTGGAGGCCGTCAAGATCGTGCGACCGGCACTGGAGAATTTCTACAACTCGCTCAATGACGAACAGCAGGCCCGCTTCAACGCGCTCGGCCCCAATGTCGGCGACCGCTCGTCCCAGCAGCAGGAAGCGAATAGCGAGGGCTGCGGCGATCCGAAGTCTGGCCTGACCCAGTTGCCGATCGAACGCATCGACGCCGTTGTCCGTCCGGCAGGCAGGCAGAAGGATGCGCTCGAGCGCTTGGGCGAAGCGACGAAGCAGGCAGTCGCAGCACTGCAAGCCGTCTGCCCCGACAGTGTGCCGCTGACACCAGTCGGACGCCTGGAAGCCATGGGGGATCGTCTCCAAGCCATGCTCGCCGCCGCCAAGCTGGTGCAACCCGCGCTGGACGAGTTCTACGCCACGCTGAGCAGCGAGCAGAAGGCCCGCTTCAACACGCTGCAACAGGTCGCAGGCCCGTGAGGGCAGCGTCGCGTTCTCTCGTTGCAATTTGCGCAACGGCCGAACGACGCGGCTCTCTGCGAGAGAGCAACGGTACGGAACGCAAACGACAGCCTCGCTCTGACCTCATACGGAAATCGTCTTCCGCCCAGCATCATTCGGGTTTGTGATCGCTTGAGGCTGCTCGATCTCATTCGACGCACTGGCATTGCAAAGCCTGAAGTGAGAAGACAACTCGAGCTCAGCCAGATGATCCCAGTATTCTGCTTCAGCCAGCAGCTTCCATTTGTTCATGCTGTTGTACGCGGCCTGTTGGCGGCACAGTGAGCTCATCGCACGCAAGCGTCGCACTTTCTCCACTGCGAACCTCCCTTCGCGCCTGCTTGTTGCAAGCGCATCTGTGTCGTCAGAGCTTCGCAGATCGAATTGACGAGTGATAGCCCGGGATTCGACGGTGAATCGATGATTGCGCAATCGTCTGACTTTTCACCGAGACACGCGCGGCAACTCAACCACCGTCTTGCGCCGCTTCAGCTTCGCAACGATGACCACAACAGGATATGGCGACGTCGCGCCCCTTCACCCTGTCGCGCGCCGCCTGTGCAACATGGAAGCCATCTTCGGCCAGCTCTATCCGGCGACGTTGGTGGCGCGCCTGGTCACGATCGAGATCGCGCATCGCAATCGGGACACCTGAATCGCACCGCCGAACAGAAATGTCGAAAACAACCCCATGCACAGTAGCGGACGGGTCCACGCGACATGTGTCGCGGATCTGCCGAACCATTTGAACTATCGCGCAAATCAGCGCCACGCGCAATCGCCGCCGGCGGGCGGCCGTCACCGGTCGACAGCCGCAACGCGCGCCGCACCGTCAGTCAACTTCACGCAATTGTTTGAGATGTAACAGAAATAAAACGCAATCTTTGCTTGCGCAGGCTCTGCCGCTTTTGCCAACATTCAATGGCTGCTTATCCAGACACGGTTCAGGGAAGTCCTCAGGTTTTCATCCTCACCGCAAAAGAGGCCTCGACATGGTAGATTCCAAAGTGCAACCCGTGACCTCTTCTGCGGCCGAAACGACCGGACCCGACGCGGTGCAGCCGAGCTGCGCGGCCATTCCGGGACTTGACCTGCTGGGATCGGGCTTCAATCCCTTCGATGTCAATGCTTCCGAATTTGCCCCGTCGTCGTTACGCGGTTCGCTGGTGACCTTTATGGGGGCGGGGGGTACCGACTTTATGACGTCCGCGGTGCCGTATCAGGATGACGTCGGCGGCATATGGCCTATCCCGCCTGGGAGCGGCGATCCGTTGGCGGGAACGGCATATCAGGTCCCCGCCGATGTGCATGTCGGCGGAATATTCAGGGCGACAAGCTCCGCGCAGACGTTTTCCACCTATCAGCAGATTGCGGACTATTACAGCGTTCAGGCTGGTCTCGAAGGTGGAGATGGGCTCTTCTGGGCGTCCGCAAATTCCGCTTTCTCTTCACAAAATTGCGAGAGCAGCTCGTACTTCTACGGCATTCAGGAGACGCTCTCGGAGAGGTGGAGTCTCACTCTCGACAACGCACTGCTGTATGCGCAGTCGAACACTAACGGATCATCATGGGACGCAGTTTTTTCCGAGGTGGCCAAGGGTCTTCCGGCAACGTTCGATCCGACGGATAAGTCGAGTGTCGATCGATATCAGAACTTTTTCACCAAGTACGGCACCCATATCGTGGCATCTGTGTTCGTCGGCGCCCGCAGCAGCCTGAGCGTTGCGATCGAACGATCGTCGAATATCAGTCAGACCGATGCGTCTCTCGACATCTCGGCTGAATACGATCTTGTCACCGGCTCGCTTGGCATGAAGAGCTCCTATAAGAACAGCAACTACGAGAGCAGCCGAAAGAGCAAGTTCCTCGCGATCGGCGGCAACGAGACGTTGGCATCCCTCGCGTCAAACGCGCCATCCGCACAGTCCAACACGGATGCGAAGCTGACGAACTATGAAGCCTGGATCGCCAGCACCGGAGCAAACCCCGCGACAATTGCGATCACGCTTGTCGGCATGTGGGAGCTGTGCGTGTTCCCGGGGACCGTCAAGACGGCACTAAAACAGGCCTACGCCTATTTCTCGCTGCCCAACAGCGTCCTGCCATTCTACAGCTATGTCGGAAGCAACAGCGCCGATTATCTATACACCACGTTGGAAAACCCAGAGGGCGCGCCGACTGAGATAAAATTTTCAAGCTACAAGCTGGTCGGCACTCCATTCTACATACTGCCGCAGACGACAAGCTGCCAAACGGCAGTGACCCTGCATCGCTATTACAACAAATCGGTCCACTTCTTCACGACGGATGCCGCAAGCGATGCAGCTGTCATTGCAGAAGGACGCTACGCCGAGGACCTAAGCTATTTCAGCAAAGTGCTGCCATTGCAGCCGCAGGGCCTGCAATCAAACGCGCTCGCCACCGTTTACCGCTGGGCCCTCCGAGGTGGCGGCCATTGTTTCGGCCTCGATTCGGACGCCCCGCCGGTACCAGCCAATGAAATAGAGGCTGCGGAGGGCGAGAAATGGACGGCCTTCGCAAAGGGGCCGTCCGATCCCTTCAGTCTTTCCGAGTCGGTCTAACCAAGGGGGTGATCCAACATGGAGGTCATATACTCTAACCCAGCCTTGCTCCAGGTGAATAATAGCTGTCCGGCTCAATATCGCGCCGCGCTATATGGAGTAATCGACCAGGAGGCGCAGAACCTTGCATTCATACGGAACAACCCGGAAATGTACGATACCGAAGCGAAGTATTTTACACTCACTATTCAAGATCAACGTTGGCCAATGGTTCTCGCCAGGGCGTATGTCAGCGCTATGAAAAAGACAGGACCCATCTGGAACAGAACATATGTGGCCACGCAAGTGATGGTGATCCTCTTCCAGTAATTTCGGTGTCGGCGTCAGGCAAACGATCCAACTACCACCATCGGAGAGCTACACCACTGCCTTGTGCCGCGCGATGCAGGTGCGCAGCACCTCGTCGATCGGTTTGCCCCACCAATCGTTGGAGAAGATTTCGATCTCCGAATAGCCGGCAAAGCCTTGCGCTTCGACGGCTTGACGCACCGATTTGATGTCGATGACGCCGTCGCCCATCATGCCGCGGTCGTTGAGGATGTCCTTGGTCGGCACCAGCCAGTCGCAGACGTGGAAGGCAAGCAGGCGATCCTTGCCGGCGCGCGCGATCTGGCCCATCAACTCCGGATCCCACCAGATGTGATAGACGTCGAGTGCAACGCCGAGCATGCCGGTACGATTGGGGTCGAGCCGATCGCAGATGTCGAGCGCCTGCTCTGTCGTATTCACGCAAGCGCGGTCGGCGGCGTAAGCCGGATGCAGAGGCTCGATGGCCAGCGGCAGGTTTGCCTGCTTGGCGTAGTCGAGCATCTCGGCAAGCGCTTCCTCGACCTGCCCGCGCGCCGCTGCGATATCCTTCGATGCCTCGCTGCCCGGCCGCGAATACTGCGGCAGGCCGCCGACGACGAGAACGATGCAGGGCGCGCCCAGCGCCTTGGCTTCGTCGACGCAGCGGCGGTTGTCGTCACGCACCTCACCCCGGCGCGAGGTATCCGAGGTGAACATGCCGCCGCGGCAATAGCCCGACAATTCGAGGTCGGCATCGCGCACCGCGCGCACGGCGCGGTCGAGACCGACGGCCGCGACCTGATCGCGCCAGGGATCGATGGCGCGGATGCCGTGCTTCGCACAGGCATCGACGATCTCGACGAGGTCACCCTGCTTGCGGACGGTCGCCGTGTTGAGCGAGAGCCAGCGATGATCGGACGAAAAATCACGCATCAGGATTCGATACCGCGGGTGGCGAGCACGGTCTTCATCCGCCGCGTCGCGAGTTCGGGATTGGCGAGCAGGCCGGCCTTGTCGGCGAGGCGGAACAGCTCGGCGAGATGCAAGGTGGAGCGCGTGCTCTCCTGACCGCCGACCATGGTGAAATGATCCTGATGGCCGTTGAGATAGGCCATGAACACCACGCCTGTCTTGTAGAACCGCGTCGGCGCCTTGAAGATGTGGCGCGACAGCGGCACCGTCGGGCCGAGCACGTCGTGGAAGCCCGCTTCGTCCCCCGCCGCGAGCCGCGACAGCGCGTAGGACGCCGCCGGCGCGATCGCGTCGAAAATGCCGAGCAGCGCGTGCGAAAAGCCTTCGCTGTCGCCGGCGATCAGCTCCGCATAGTTGAAGTCGTCGCCGGTATACATCTTGATGCGCTTGTCGAGGCGACGGCGCATGTCGATCTCGCGCTGCTTGTCGAGCAGCGAGACTTTTACGCCGTCGACCTTGGCGGCGTTGCCGTTGATGATGGCGACGGCCGTGTCCATCGCCTTGTCGAGATCCCTGGTGCCCCAATAGCCGGTCAGCGCCGGGTCGAACATGTCGCCGAGCCAGTGGATGATCACGGGCTCGCGGACCTGCGACAGCACGCGGTCATAGACCTTGGCGTAGTCGTCGGCGTTGCGGCCGAGCTTTGCCAGCGCGCGCGAGGCCATCAGGATGATGCGGCCGCCGACCTTCTCGACCGCCGATATCTGCTCCTCATAGGCGCGGATCACGTCGTCGAGACTCCTGGCATCCTCGACCGCGAGATGATCAGTCCCCGCACCGGAGAACACCAGCGCGTTGCGGCGCTTGGCGGCCGACACCGAGCGCGTGATCAGCTCCAGCGAGGTCGGCCAGTCCAGCCCCATGCCGCGCTGCGCGGTATCCATCGCCTCGGCAACGCCGAGGCCGAGATCCCAGACGTGCTCGCGGAAGGCGATGGTCTTGTCCCAGTCGACGGCGACGGAGAGCCAGGGATCGTTGTCGGCGAAGGGATCGGCGACCGTGTGCACGGCCGAGAAGGCGATGCGGTTCAGCGGTCCCTCGAGCTTTGCAGGAAAGGTGCGCGAGGCCGCGAGCCGGTAGGTCTCGATCGTGCGATCGGCCTTCGGCAGCTTCAACGACAATGACGACATCGGCAGGACGGGCTTGTTCATGGTTTCAGACCTCTCCCCGTCATTGCGAGGAGCGAAGCGACGAAGCAATCCAGAGTCTTTCCGCAGAGGCAGTCTGGATTGCTTCGCTTCGCTCGCAATGACGAAATCATGTTCATCGCAATTGTCAGGCCTTGATCGGGGCGACGTCGATCCAGCGTCGCTCCTTCCAGCTCTTCAGCGCGCATTCGGCGAGCTGCACGCCCTTGGCACCTTCGAGCAGCGTGAACTTGTAGGGTGCGTCCTCGTAGACGTGGCGGATGAACATCTCCCACTGCTCCTTGAAGCCGTTGTCGTAGGTGACGTTGTCGGGCAGCTTCTGCCAGTCGCCGTAGAAATCGTGCAGCCGCTTCTCGTCGGGATTCCACACCGGCCTCGGGGTAGCCTGCCGGGCCTGGATCATGCAGTCGGTGAGCCCTGCAACGGCCGAGCCGAGCGTGCCGTCGACCTGGAAAGTGACGAGGTCGTCGCGGTAGACGCGCGTCACCCAGGACATGTTGATGTGAGCGATGATGCCGCCCTCGAGCTGGAACGTCGCGTAGGCGGAATCGTCCGCGGTCGCCTTGTACTTCTTGCCCTGCTCGTCGTAGCGCTCGGGGATGTCGGTGTTGCCGATGCAGCTCACGCTCTGGACGTTGCCGAACAGGTTGTCGAGCACGTAGCGCCAATGGCAGACCATATCCAAAATGATGCCGCCGCCGTCTTCGTCGCGATAGTTCCAGGACGGCCGTTGTGCCTCCTGCCAGCCGCCTTCGAACACCCAATAGCCGAACTCGCCGCGCACCGAGAGGATGCGGCCGAAGAAACCGGAGTCGCGCAGGAACGCGATCTTCTTCAGGCCCGGGAGGAACAGCTTGTCCTGCACCGTGCCGTGCTTGACGCCCTTGGCGTTGGCGAGCTTCACGACCTTGACGGCCTCCTCGAAATTGGTCGCGATCGGCTTCTCGCAATAGACATGCTTGCCGGCGTTGATGGCCTGGGTCAGCAGCCCCGGGCGCGCCTGCGTGGTCGCGGCGTCGAAGAACATGGTATCGTTCTTGTCGGCGAGCGCCGCGTCGAGATCTGTAGTCCAGCGCGTGATGTTGTAGCGCTTGGCGAGCGCCTCGACCTTCTCGGCGTTGCGGCCGACCAGGATCGGATCGGGCATCACACGATCGCCGTTCTTCAGGCGGACGCCGCCCTGGTCGCGGATCGCGACGATCGAGCGGATCAGATGCTGGTTGAGTCCCATGCGGCCGGTGACGCCGTTCATGATGAGGCCGAGGCGTTGGGTGGTCATGCTAATTGCTCCCAGAGTGATCTTGGCTGTTCGAGCGGGCGGAGCGCCGACCAGTCCGGATGGACCGATGTCGCAAAGCCCGTTGCGTGAAGCGATCCCGTCAGGAGATCGCCATCGTGAATCTTGAGACGGATGCCCTGCCCGGCATCGGCATAGAGATCGGGATGCGCCGCCGCGAAGACCGCAGCTTCCTCGGCCGGCGTCTCGCCGAATCCGTCGACATAGTGATGGCCGTTGCGTTCGGCGTGAGTGACGCCGATGAAGGCGCCGAGCGCGAGGTCCTGCTGCACGGCGAGACCAGCCTGGCAGGTGAGGTCCTCACCTGTCACGAAGAAGATTTCGCCTTCCGCGCTCCATTTCGCCGCGCGCGTGGCATTGACGATCGACTTGTAGAGGCCCTTGCAGGATTTCGAGGAGATGCCGCGATAGCCGAGTGCCCGCGCTGCCGGAAAAGCATCGTAGGACTCATCGGCCTCGTCGATGATAAAGCCGCGCGTAGCGAGCGAGCCGAGCGGCGCTTGCCGCGTGATGTCGCGCGGCATCGGCTGTTCGATATAGAGCAAGCGCGTGGCGATCGGGCGCAGCGTGGCGTCATGATCGAGCCGGTCCATCAGCGCGTGCAACGCGGCAAGATCCGCGTACTGCTCGTTGGCGTCCAGGCTCACCCTGTAGTCGTGTCCCAGCGTATCGAGCTCCGCCCCGATACGCGCGAGCCGCACCGCATCGGCAGCGGGATCGCCCGACAGCTTGAGCTTGAAGTAGCGCGCGCCGGCATGCTCGCGCGGATCGGCAACGCCGCCCTGGCCTTCTACGGCATCATCAAGGCCGACCGTATGCCTGATGGCAACACGCTCCAGCGGCACCCGGCCGGAGAGAAACGTCCTGATGTCCCTCTCACTCAGGTCAGGAGAAAGCCGCGCATCGATGCCGGCGATGTTGCCGGCCATCCCGTCAAAGAAATTGGTTTCGACGGCGCGGAGCAGCGCATCGAGAATGGCCTTGTCGATCTCCGCGGGGCCATAAGCCGCAGCAAGCGCCGGAATGTTCTTTTTCGCACACGTCGCGACCTGGGCACCGATGCAGGAGGCATGCAGATCGAACGCGGTCTGGAACCCCGTCCGCGCCAGATAGAGCCCGCGCGCAATCTCGAGCGACCGTCGCAGCCCATCGACCGTCTGCGCGGGCGACAGCTCGGGCCGCTTGTCGAACCATTTCGGCACCAGCAGCTCGGCACTGGCACCGACCGCGGTTCCCCTGCCCTCGACCTCGATCTCGGCCCGCACGAACAGCTGCGGCGTCGCGTTGATGGTGATTGCACCAAAGCGGAACGGCCGCGCGAATTGCACGGGGCGTTCGAAGAAGGCGATGTCTCGCAGCTTCAGGCGGGGTGACATGGTCGTTAGTCCAACGCACCTTGCGAGAAGAAATGCTTGCGGATGCGTTGCACGAGTTCCGTAAACACCGGGTCGGCCATCACGTCGAGCGAGCGCGGGCGCGACAGCGGCACATCGTAGATCGCGGCGACCGCGCCAGGGCGCTCGGTCATGACAAGCACGCGGTCGGCGAGGAACACCGCCTCCGGAATCGAATGCGTGATCAGCAGCACCGTCTTCCTGGTCTCGCGCTGGATCCGCATCAGCTCGACATTCATGCGCTCGCGCGTCAGCGCATCGAGCGCGCCGAACGGCTCGTCCATCAGCATGATCCTGGGATCGTGCACCAGCGCCCGGCAGATCGAGGCGCGCTGCTGCATGCCGCCGGAGAGCTGCCATGGCAGCTTCTTCTCGAAACCTTCGAGGCCGACCAGCTTCAACAGTTCCTTGGCGCGGGCGAGATATTTGTCCCGCGGCAACCGCTTCATGTCGATCGGCAGCATCACGTTGCCCAGGATGTTGCGCCAGGGCAGAAGCAGCGCGTTCTGGAACACGATGCCGACATTGCCGTGTGGCGTCGTCACCTTCTCGCCCTCGACCAGGATCTCGCCCGTGGTCGGCGGCAGCAGGCCCGAGATCAGCTTGAGCAGCGTGGACTTGCCGCAGCCGGAAGGACCGACCACGACGAAGAACTCGCCGTCATTGATGTGGAAGTCGAGCGGCCGCAGCGAAGGCACGTCGCCGTCGCGGGTCCGGTAAGTCTTGGAGACGCCGGACAGCTTGATGCCCGACGCATCGCCGGCAGCCCGGCCGCTCACCAGTCTCAGATGCGCGGCGGGCTGCGCGGCTTCGTTCATGACTGTCGCAGGTTTCACGAGCCACTCTTCGGAAGGTAGTCGTTGGTGTAGAAGGCCTTCGGGTTGTCCTTGGCCTTGGCGTCGAGACCGCCATATTCGACCATCAGGTTGACCGAGTCCGTCATGTTCTGGTCGGAGACCTGGAACGGCCGCTTGGTCTTGGTCTCCGCGGTCCGGTAGAGCGGAATGGTCAGCTCGAATCCTTGCGTCAGCGTGTCGATCTTGCCGCCCTTGGGGTTGGCATCGAGGATCGCCTGCGCCGCCGCCTTCGGCTCCTTCTCGGCGGCCTCGACCGCCTTGGTCGTCGCCGACATGAAGCGGCGGACGAGATCGGCATTGGCCTTCACATAGTCGGTGTTGGCGATGACGCCCGAGGAGACCATGTTGATGCCGTAGTCGGCGAACTTGATTGGATAGACGTCCTTGCCGGTGGCGTCCTTGATCTTCATCGACTGGTCCATGACGTAGCCGAGCAGGAGATCGGCCTGGCCGTTGATGACGGCGTTGAGCTTGGTCTGGCCGTCGCCAGCGACGGTCTTGAAATCGCTCTCCTTCAGGCCGGTCTTCTTCAGGAACAGCGGCCAGATCTGGGTCATGGAATCCGCAGGCGTGATCGCCACCGTCTTGCCCTTGATGTCCTCGGGCTTTTTGATGTTCTTTTCGGCGAAGCCCATCGCGGACATCGGCGAGGTCTGCAGCAGCACGCCGGTCGCAACCACCGGCGCACCCTTGATCGCTGCGCGCATCATGGTGGGCACGTCGACATAGCCGAAGTCAGCGGTCTTGGCTGCGACCGCCTGTGTGGTCGCAGCCGAGCCGCGGCCTTCCTGGATCTCGAGCTCGATGCCTTCAGCGGCATAAATGCCCTTGAACTTGCCGTAGTAGAACGGCGCGTGCTCGCCATAGACGTACCAGTTCAGCATCAGCACGACCTTGTCGGCTGCCTGCGCCGGCATGGCCGCGAACACCATCAGTGCCGCTGAGACAGCCCCAATCAACCGCTTCATCGTTTTTCTCCATTGCCGTTTGTTGCGTCGGCCGTTGATGGCCGTTGCTTGAATCAAGACGCGAAAATCACGTCCTCACGCTGGCTGACATGCCAGGGAATGATCAGCTTCTCGATCCGGTCGACGATCCAGAACAGGACCACGCCGAGCAGCGCCAGGATCACGAGCGCCGCGAACATCGTCGGCAGGTCGAAGGTGCCGATCGAGCGCTGCATCACGTAGCCGATGCCGGAATTGGAGCCGACGAACTCGCCGACGACGGCGCCGACCACGGCCAACGTCACCGACACTTTGAGGCCGGAGAAGATCGCCGGCAGCGCATGCGGCAGGTTCACCGCGCGGAACACCTGCAAGCGGCTGCCCTGCATGGCACGGGCGAGATCGACCATGTCGGGGTCGACCGATTTGAAGCCCTGCACCGCGGAGACCACCACGGGGAAGAAGCCGAGCAGGAAAGCCGAGATCACCTTGGGAATGATGCCGAAGCCGAACCAGACCACGAACAGCGGCGCGATCGCGATCTTCGGCACGGATTGCGAGAACACCAGCAGCGGATAGACGTAGCTCTCCACCGTCTTCGAGCCCGCGATCAGCATCGCGACGGGAATGCCGAACAGCGCCGAGAGCAGGAAGCCGCAGACGGTCGCATAAGTGGTCGGCCAGGACTGCCGCAGCAGCTCCGGCCATTCGGTGCGCAGCACCGCGACGACATCGAGAGGCGACGGGATCTGGTAGGCGGGGATCTTGAACAAGCGGATCGCGAGATCCCAGGCCACGACGATGAAGACCAGGAACAAGAACGGCCGAACCCAGGCCGCATTCAGCACCTTGGACACCGCTCCTTGCGGCTTCGGCTCGGCCAATTTTCACTCCCGGCATTTTCTTCGTTGCGGGGAGAAATTAACCCGTTGGATAAATACTGTCCAGAGCTTTCCCTGTGACGTTTTGCGGCGGTTCCAGTCCCTCTCGTGTCCCGGACGCGCTGCAGCGTACAACGCTGCTGCGCAGAGCCGGGACCCAGTAAGCGGCACGGTGCATTGCGGCGACATGGGCCCCGGCTCAGCAGCGCAGCACCATAGCGCGTCGAAGACGCGCGTGAACGCGCTTATGGTGCTGCGCTGCGTCCGGGGCACGAGGGCGGAGTGAGGTGCACGCCCGCCTCCACGTCGTCATTGCGAGCGCAGCGAAGCAATCCAGACTGTCTCCGCGGAAAGATTCTGGATTGCTTCGCTGCGCTCGCAATGACGGAGCAAGTCGCCCCATCTGGGCTACGGACTACACCGTCTGCACCACCGCAGCCCGCGACTTCGGCGCCTTGGCGATCTCGAACAGCGCGGCGGACTGCCCCGTCAGCGCGGCGAGCACGAGGCCGACCATGTGGGCCAGCCGCTCGTCCTTGGCCTTCTTGTCCAAGAGATCGCGACCGAAGATCACGCTCAGTGTTGCCGAGTTGGAGAGATAGAAGAAGCTGAGCGCCGCGATCGAGATGTAGAGCTGCACCGGATCGACCGCGACCTGGAAGTCGCCAGACTCGACGCCGCGGCGCACCACGGTGCGGATCATCTCGACGAACGGCGAATGCATCGATTTGACCTTGGTCGAGCGCTTCAGGTGCTTGGCGCGCGCGAGGTTCTCGGTCTGGAGCAGCGACAGGAATTCGGGGTTGCGCAGGAAGTAGTTCCAGGTGAATTCGATCAGCCGCCGGATCGCCTCGGGCGGATCGAGATGCTCGAGATCGAGCCCCCGCTCCTCGCTGCGGATCTTGTCATAGGCGCCTTCCAGCACGGCGAGATAAAGCTCGTCCTTGTTGCCGACGTGATAATACAGCATGCGCTTGTTGGCGCCGGCCTTGGCCGCAATGCGGTCGACGCGCGCGCCGGCAAGACCGTGGGCGGAAAACTCCTGCTTGGCGGCTTCGAGAATGCGCAGCCGCATCCCCTCGGGGTCGCGCTGCCATTTCAGAGTTCGCTTTGCCTTCGCCAAACCGGGTGCTCGCTGGGTGCTCTCAGGTCAGCGTGTAGCACGAGGAAGCCGTCATTGCGAGGAGCCCTTGCGACGAAGCAATCCAGACTGCCACCGCGGAAGGACTCTGGATTGCTTCGCTTCGCTCGCAATGACGGGCGGAGGGACCGCCCTACTCCACCGGCTTCGGCGAGCGCTCCAAGAGCACGGTCTGGATGCCGCAAGTCCCATTCCGCACCGTCATCACCTTCGTGCCCGGCTTGCGCCCGTTGCGCACCTCGGAGACGTCGAGGCCGGCGGCGATCAGGCGAGCGCGTGTGGCGTCGATGTCGGCGACGCGCCAGCTCAGGCCCCAGAGGCGGTCATGCGCGGCATCGCCGCCCGCCACCGGCCGGCGCACCACCTCGACGATGAGGTCGCCGCAGCGGAAGAACATCAGCTGGCCCCAGTCCTGGTGCGAACGGTCGAGCGCGAGGTCCAGCCCGAGCCGCGCGCCGTAGAGCGCGGCAGCGCGCTCGGAATCCTCGGTGGTGATGACGACGTGGTCGAGCGCGTCGATCGGCGCGATATCGGTCGCGACCGACTTCGGACGCTCGTCGGCCAGCTCCAGGAAGAACATGCGCACGCCGCGCGTCAGCTCGGTGGCGGCGCGCGTGCGTTTCCAGTGCAGCACGGCGTCGGTGACGGCATCGCTGCTTTCGACCTCCGCGACCGGGTCCGGCCTCAAGGCCACCCGCTCCAGCCGCCGGTGCATCTTGCCGATGTCTGCGACACGAAAGCACAGGCTGGCGAGCGAGCCCTCCTGGTCGTCGAGCAGCGCACGCATGCGGTCGGCGGTGACGCTGAAGCCGCTCGGCGCCATCAGCTCGATCGTCATGTTGTCGAGGGTGAACAGCACCCGGTCGGCGCCCTCGCCGCAATTCTGCCAGGCCGGCGCGCGGGCGAGCAGCGTCTGATACGCCGTCCTGGCCGCACCGATATCGCTCACCAGAACGACGATGTGATCGAGGCCGGTGATCATCTTCCCCCCTTTGATCGACCCTTGATTGACTTGGGAACCCTTGGGCCGAAAGACGGCGTTTTCCCGGGCTTGGCATTGGCCTGTCATGGTCGTATTCCGGCAATATGCTGACCTCAAGCGCTTCGGGGCGGTTTTGCGAATAATTTCAGCGTCCCTCCGGAGCGGAACCGGTGTTAGAGTAATTCCGCCCGCCGGGACCACAAGCGCATCACGGACAAGCAATGCAGGCTCTCTTCATCGGACAGACCTATATCGACGTTGTCTTCATCACCGACCACATGCCGACCGGCGACGAGAAGCACGTGGCCTCGGACTACGCGGTCTCCTTCGGCGGCAATGCGGTGACGGCGGCGTTCTGCTGCGCCAAGCTTGGCATCGTGCCGGATCTCATCGCCACGGCAGCCAATGACTGGCTGGGGCGCATGTTCCAGGACATGTGCGCGAAGTACGGCATCTCGCTGCATGGGCGCAAGGTCAACCAGTCCTCGCTCTCCTTCATCATGCCCAACGACGGCAAGCGCGCCATCGTCCGCTGTCGCGACGACCACCACATCCATCCGTTCCCGATGCTCAATCTCGGCGGCTGCCGCGCGCTCCATGTCGACGGCCATCAGCCGGACGCCGCAATCCATTACGCCAAGGTGTGCCGCGAGGCCGGCATCTTGACTTCGCTCGACGGCGGCGGCCTGCGCACCAACACGCATGAACTGCTCGAATTCATCGACGTCGCGATCGTTGCCGAGCGGCTGTGCGAGCAGATGGACCTGACGCCGGAGAAGATGCTCGACTATCTCAAGAGCCGCGGCTGCAAGATCGGCGGCGTGACCATGGGCGAAAAGGGCCTGCTGTGGTACGACGAAACAGGGACGGTGCAGGTGATGCCGGCAATGCCGATCCCGCGCGAGCGCGTCATCGACACCAACGGCGCCGGCGACGTCTTCCACGGCGCCTATGTCTATTCCTACCTCGCCCATCCCGGCAAAAGCTGGCGCGAGCACTTTGACTTCGCGCGCGCCGCCTCGACCTTCAAGATCCAGCGCCTCGGCAACGAGGCCGGCTTGCCGACGCTCGTCGACATCGCCAAGGTCAGGCACGAGTTCGAGGTCAGGGTCTAGCGGTCGCAGGAATCACGATGGGACGCGTCTTCGTCGCCGGAAGCATCAACATGGATGTGGTGGCGACCGCCGATCGCCATCCCAGGGTCGGCGAGACGGTCGCCGGTCGCCGGGTGCTGTATTTTCCGGGCGGCAAGGGCGCCAACCAGGCGGTGGCGGCGTCGCGGCTAGGCGCCCGGACGACGCTGATCGGGCGGCTGGGCAAGGACTCCTTCGGGGCCGAGCTGAAAGTTTTCCTCGGCGCTCAGGGCATCGACCTCGGCTATGCCCAGGAGACGGCGGAGGCCCACACCGGCACGGCCATCATCACGGTGGCGGAGGCTGACAACACCATCGTCGTCATTCCCGGGGCGAACGGGCTGGTCGGCGCTGACGACGTCGAGGTCGTGCCGCTGCTGGCGGGCGACGTCGCCGTCAGCCAGTTCGAGATTCCGCTGCCGGCCATCGCCGCGTTCTTTCGGCGCGCCCGTGCCGCCGGGGCGACGACGCTGCTCAACCCGGCACCGGCACAGGCGATGTCCCGCGAGCTGCTCGCCCTTGTCGACATCCTCGTGCTGAACGAGACCGAGCTCGGCTTCCTCGCAGACAGCGAGCTCTCCGAAAGCGACGAGGCCCCAAGGATCATTGCTGTGGCGCGGCAGCTTCAAGCGCGCGAGGACCAGACCATCTGCGTCACGCTCGGCAAGCGCGGCGTGCTCGCGCTGGCGGGGCGCGAGGAGATTGCCGTGTCCGGCCGTGTGGTGAAGGCGCTCGACACCACAGGCGCCGGCGACTGCTTTGTCGGCGCGCTGGCCGCGCAATTGGCTGAGGGCGCGGCCTTGCGCACCGCCCTCACCTTCGCCAACGCCGCCGCCTCCATCAGCGTGCAGCGCATGGGCGCCGGGCCGTCGATGCCGACGGCGAAGGAAGTGGCGGCGACTTTGTAGAGCGAGGCGCTTACGCCAGCGCACTCTTCAGGTCAAAACTCTCGTCCGCGGCCTGCTCCGGTGTGATCGTGCGGTCCATGGCTTGCAAGCGGCGGCCGAACATGTGGTCGCCGGCGCGGTTGATCGATTCGATGCCGAGCAGCTTCTCGCCCTTGTAGCAGAACGCCGAGAACGCCTTCTTGGCAGGGTCACCGCGCAGGACGACGCGATCGTAGCCGGTCGTCAGCCCCGCGATCTGGAGCTTGTCGTCGCCCTGATCGCTCCAGAACCAGGGATGGTTGTCGTAAGGCTTTTTCTCGCCGGTCAGCCGCGCCGCGAGGCAGCGGGCGTGATCGGTGGCGTTCTGCACAGATTCCAGCCGCAGCGATCCGCCGAAACGCGGGCTTGCGAACAGCGCGCAATCGCCGATCGCGGAGATGTCGGGATCGGCGGTGGAGAGATATTCGTCGACGATGATGCCGGCGGCGACCGGAAGCCCGGCATCCGCGGCAAGCTCGATGTTCGGCAGCACGCCGACGCCGACCACGACGAGGTCGGCGGGCAGATGCCTTCCGTCGCTCAAGGACACGCCGGTGACCTTGCCGCCCTCGGCCTCGATCGAGGTGGCCTGCACGCCGAGATGGATGCGGATCCCGGCCTCGCGATGGCGCTCCTGAAAATACTCGGAGACCTCTGATGTCACCGCGCGCGCCATTACACGCGGGGCGAGCTCGAGCACGTCGACCTCGAGGCCCTTGATCCGCGCGGTGGAGGCGAATTCGAGGCCGATGAAGCCGGCGCCGATGATCACGGCGCGCTTCTTCGACGGCATGATCTGCCGCAGCGCCTCACTATCGTCGAGGATGCGCAGATATTTCACGTCGGGCAGATTGGCGTTGGGCAGGTCGAGCAGACGGTTGCGCGCGCCCGTCGCCAGCACGAGATGGCCGTAAGGCAGCGTCTCGCCTGAGGCGAGGAGGACCTTGCGGCCGGCGCGGTCGATCGAGACGGCGCGGCCGGCGATCAGCTCGATCTTCTGGTCCTGGTAAAACTTCTCGGGCCGGAACATCAGGCTTTCCGGACCCGCCGCGCCCTTGATGTAGGCCTTGGACAGCGGCGGTCGCTGATACGGCAGGTGCGCTTCGTCATTGATCAGGCAGACGCGCTCGGAAAAGCCCGCCTGGCGCAGCGATGCCGCGATCTGGTAGCCGCCATGGCCGGCCCCGACGATGATCACCGGGCCGGTCATTGCAGCAGCCCACTTCCGGAGACACGAGCGTGACCCATGTCGTCTCCTCTCTCGCTGATTTTGGTTTGCGGGCCTTTCGAGGAGCCGGCGCTCGTGTCCGTCCCTTGGTGAAAGCGGCCCCATTTGAGCCTATCGTTCCGCCCGGCGCAAGAGGAGCGGCCGGGGATTGTCACCCCTGCCCTTCTGCGATTTAGTTCTAGCCTCAACCTCCTGCCGGAGTTTTCCAAATGACCGCTCCCGTCTCAAAGCCCGATGATCCCGCCTTGCTGCGGATCGACGGCCCGATCGCGACAATCACGCTGAACCGCCCTGCCGCGTTCAACGCGATCGACCTTGCGATTGCGCAAAAGCTCGAGCAGCTCGCGGCCTATATCGAAGGCGCGGACGAGATCCGCGTCATCGTCCTCGAAGGCGAAGGCCGTGCGTTCTGCGCCGGCGGCGATCTGCAGACGATCGGAGCTGCCGCCGAAGCGGGCACGGTGACGCCCGTCGTCGGCGAGCTCTTGAAGCACTATCATGCCTTCATCGAGATCGTCAGGCGCATGCCGAAGATCTCGCTGTCGAGCGTGCACGGCTCGGCCGCCGGCGCCGGCATGGGCCTCGCCTTTGTCACCGACCTCTGCATTGCCGCTGACGATGCCAAGTTCACGCCGGCCTATGCCAAGATCGGAGTGTCGCCGGATGGCGGCTCGACCGTCGGCGTCGTCGGCACAGTCGGCTCCCGCCGCGCGCTGCAGGTCTTCCTGTCCGAGGACAATTTCACCGCGCAGCAGGCTTACGAGTGGGGCCTTGTCGCCAAGACCGTGCCTGCCGCTGATCTGAAGGCAGCGACGCGAAAACTCGCAGAGCGGCTCGCGCAGAACCCGCTGGCGGCGATCGCCGGCACCAAGCAGCTGGTCTACCAGGCCGCGACCACGCCGGTGAAGCAGCAGCTGGATGCCGAGGAGCACAAGATCATCATGGCGATGAACACGGAGGAATTCCGCAGCGCCGTGAAGAAGTTCACCAGCAAGGGGAAGTAGCGGCCCGCGGCTCAGCCCTTCGCAGGTCCAGTCCCCTGCATGAAGTCGAAGTCGCAGCCCTCGTCGGCCTGGAGGATGGTCTCGTTGAACAGCCAGGCGTAGCCGCGCCGTGCTTCCTCGGGCGCGGTAACCGGCTTCAACGCAGCACGACGCCGCTCCAGCTCGGCCGCATCGACCAGCAGCTCGATGCTGCGCTTGGCAACGTCGAGACGGATCATGTCGCCGTTCCGCACCAGCGCGAGCGGCCCGCCGACGGCGGATTCCGGGGTGATGTGCAGCACGATGGTGCCGAACGCGGTGCCGCTCATGCGCGCGTCCGAGATACGCACCATGTCCTTGGTGCCGCCGCGCGCGAGCTTCTTCGGGATCGGCAGATAGCCTGCTTCCGGCATGCCGGGGGCGCCCTTCGGGCCGGCATTGCGCAGCACCAGCACGTCGTCAGCGGTGACGTCGAGATCGGGATCATCGACCCGCAAGGTCATGTCCTCGACGGATTCGAACACGACCGCGCGCCCGGTGTGCTGCAACAGTTTCGGGCTCGCGGCCGATTGCTTGATGACCGCACCGCGCGGCGCGAGATTGCCGTGCAGGATGGCGAGGCCGCCTTCCTTCTTGATCGGATTGTCGCGCGAGCGGATTGCGTCCTGGCCGGGCACGTCTTCCGCATTGGCGACGACATCGCGCAGCGTCTTGCCCGAGATGGTCTTGGCGTCGAGATCGACGAGATCGCCGAGCTGCGCCAGCAGCTTCGGCACGCCGCCGGCGTGGTGGAAGTGCTCCATGTAGTGTTCGCCCGACGGCTTGAGATCGACCAGCACCGGCACCTCGCGGCCGATCTGGTCGAACGCTTCGAGATCGAGCCGGTGTGGCGAGCGATGCGCCATCGCGGTCAGATGGATCAATCCGTTGGTGGAGCCGCCGATCGCCTGGAGCACGACCTGCGCGTTCTTGAACGAGGCCGGCGTCAACACTTCGCTCGGCTTCGGCCCCTTGGCCTTGGCCATCTTTGCTGCGACCTTGCCGCTGGCCTCCGCGAGCCGGAAGCGCTCGGCATGCGGCGCAGGAATCGTCGCACTCATCGGCAGCGACAGGCCCATGGCCTCGATCATGCAGGCCATGGTCGAGGCCGTTCCCATCACCATGCAGGTGCCGACCGATGGCGCGAGACGGCCGTTCACCGCCTCGATCTCGGCATCGTCCATCTCGCCGGCGCGGTACTTGCCCCAGAGACGGCGGCAATCGGTGCAGGCCCCCAGCACCTCGCCCTTGTGATGACCGACCACCATGGGACCGACCGGAATAACCACCGTCGGGAGATCGGCGCTGATCGCGGCCATTACCTGCGCGGGCAACGTCTTGTCGCAGCCGCCGATCACGATCACCGCATCCATCGGCTGGGCGCGGATCATCTCCTCGGTGTCCATCGCCATCAGGTTGCGTAGGTACATCGAGGTCGGATGCGCAAAGCTCTCGGCGATCGAGATGGTCGGGAACACGAACGGCATCGCACCGGACAGCATCACGCCGCGCTTGGCGGCGTCGATGATCTGCGGAACGTTGCCGTGGCAGGGATTGTAGTCGCTATAGGTGTTGGTGATGCCGACGATCGGGCGCTGCAGCGCGTCGTCGGAATAGCCCATCGCCTTGACGAACGCCTTGCGCAGGAACAGCGAGAAGCCGGCGTCGCCATAGCTCGTCAGACCCTTGCGCAAGCCACTCGTCATCATGCCACTCCTTCAGTTGGCATTGTGGTACAGCGCGCCCCTCGATTGTCAATAAGGTCGGTCTTCGCCTCTCCCCGCTTGCGGCAGGACGACCGCATTCGAGAGCTTTCCAAGCGGCCACTCAGTATCGTCTCAGCAGCCCGCGGTCCGCGCTGGCCTCTCCATAATCGGCACAGGCTCGTTTCGGGTTCCTGATCAGGTCCGCCCGGACCCGCTTGAATGTCCTTGCGGCGGCCTCGAACACTTCGGGACGGAATTTGCCGGCATCATAAGCCTCGCCATCATAGGCCTTGATGGCCGCGCCATAGGCATCGATCATCGCCATGGCCGCCTCAGGGCTGCCGAGCAGCCGGGCGCCGAGTTGAACGCCGCCGCTGCCATCGACCTCATAACCGTCGCATCGTTGTTCCAGCACCGCGGTTGCGGTGACGAGCTGGTCGAGGAATGTCGCCTCGGCCTCGCTGAGGGGTGCGGCTTGCGACGGTCCTGGTACGATCGTCGCGAGCATTGCTAGGACTGACAATTTGAATTTCATTGTCGTGGCTCTCAAACGGCATCGCAGCTATCGAGAGCCAGACGATATCCGAAGCGGTGTTGACCCAGATCAAAGGAAGCGCGGCGAGTCGCGGCTGGCGGGGGAGCAATGCTCCCTCAGCACGTCATTGCGAGCGCAGCGAAGCAATCCAGCATCCCTCCGCGGAAAGATTCTGGATTGCTTCGCTGCGCTCGCAATGACGCGTGGTGAGAGATTACATGTCCACTCTCTGCGTTCGCGCGGTGAGAACCCCTCCGCCAAACCCTCTGAGCGCGAGCGAAGCTCGTCGCGGCCTCCAAACATGGGGCAAGGGAGCGTGCCTGCGCCGTGGCAACAGCATGGGCTGCAGCACCAAGCGCTAGATCGTTGCTGGCCTGATATCGTCGTGCGTTTGAAGCTGCGTTCCGCAAAACGGACAGAAAAGGACCGCTTGGTCGAACCAACCCATTCCTCGATCTGTGTTGACGCCTCCAACAGTCAGATACAGGACACCGGTATCCTCTTGGACAAAGAAGAAGCGCTTCTGCGGCAGAGTAAGCGCATCATTCATGTCCTTACAGCACGTTCCGAACGACTTGCGCTGAACTGCCACCGTTTCTCTACCGCTTATTCCAATCGATGATGCGGCTCGGGTCGGCATCGAACTCCATGGTGCAGAACGTGCCGCCCTGGAAATAATCGCCGACCGGATCCGGCTTCAGCTTGGCCTGTTCTGCCATCGCGTGCTCGCGGAAATCTTCGGCGCGGCCGGTCGGGCGATAGCCGAACTCGTAGGCGCGATGGTTGTCCCACCAGGCACGCTCGTTGAGGGAGGCGCCGTAGAAGATTTCGAAATGGATGTCGGGATGCTCTAGCCCGATGCGGCAGAGCTGCACGAGGTCGTCGGGCTTGAGCCAGATCGCGAGCCGGCGCTGGTCGAGCGGCATGTCGCCGAAATTGCCGATGCGCAGGCACGTGACCTTCAGGCCATGCTTGTCGGCGTAGAGCGCGCCGACGGCCTCGCCGAACACCTTGCTGACGCCGTAGCGGCCGTCGGGGCGCGGGGTGACGTCGGTGCCGATCTTGTGATGGCGCGGATAGAAGCCGACGGCGTGGTTCGACGAGGCGAACACCACGCGCTTGACGCCCTTGCGGTATGCCGCCTCGAACAGATTGTAGCCACCGATGATGTTGGCCTGGAGGATCTGATCCCAGCTGCCTTCGACCGAATAGCCGCCGAAATGGATGATGCCGTCGACGCCCTCGCAGATCGCCTCGCATTGCGCGAGGTCGGCGAGGTCCGCGGCCTTGAATTTTTCATTGGGGCCGAGATCGGCCGGCGGCTTGATGTCGGAAAGCAGGAGATCCGGGTAGATCGCTGGCAGCAGTTTTCGCAGGCTCGTGCCGATTCCGCCCGAAGCTCCCGTCATCAAAATACGCGGCATGTCTTTCCTCGCCTGTGGTGACCGATTTGCGGTCACGTGTCTCTAATGATAGCAGGTTTGTCCAGAGGGAACGAAACGAGAGAACCGGCATGAATGAGGCATCGTCCCACACCCAGGAGCGGCCGGGCTGGCGGCCGGCAAGCTATTATCCCGATCCGGCGATCCGTGCGCTCGATCCTCGTTTCGAAAAATACTGGCTGAAGCTTTCGGCGGTGGAACGGCTGGCGACCGGCCTGCGCTGGGCCGAGGGGCCGGTGTGGTTCGGCGATGGACGCTATCTCTTGTGCAGCGACATCCCGAACCAGCGCATCCTCAAATGGGAGGAAGAGACGGGGGCCGTCAGCGTGTTCCGCAAGCCTTCCAATTTCGCCAACGGCAACACCAGGGATCGCCAGGGCCGGCTGATCACCTGCGAGCATGGCGGACGGCGCGTGGTGCGCACCGAATATGACGGCAGCATCACCGTGCTGATGGATCAATTCAACGGCAAGCGGTTGAACTCGCCGAACGATGTCGTTGTTAAATCGGACGGCTCGATCTGGTTCACCGATCCGACCTTCGGCCTGCTCGGCAATTACGAGGGCTACAAGGCCGAGAGCGAGATCGACCCGAACGTCTACCGGCTCGATCCCCAGACTGGCAAGGCGACCATCGTCGCCGAAGGCGTGCTCGGGCCGAACGGGCTGTGCTTCTCGCCGGACGAGAAGATCCTCTATGTCGTGGAATCGCGCGGCGTGCCGAACCGCAAGATCCTCGCCTATGACGTCTCGCCTGAGGGCACCACGATCTCGAACAAGCGCGTCCACATCGATGCCGGTCCGGGCACGCCTGATGGCATGCGCTGCGACATCGACGGCAATCTTTGGTGCGGCTGGGGCATGGGCGATCCCGAGCTCGACGGCGTCGTCGTGTTCGCGCCCGACGGCGTCATGATCGGCCGCATCGCCCTGCCCGAGCGCTGCGCGAACGTCTGCTTCGGCGGCGTCAAGCGCAATCGCCTGTTCATGGCCGCGAGCCAGTCGATCTACGCGCTGTATGTGAACACGCAGGGTGCGTTGGGGGGATAGCGCGCGGCATGGAATGGTCTCGTAGGGTGGGCAAAGCGAAAGCGTGCCCACCAATTCTTGTTCGTCGTGGATGGTGGGCACGTCGCGCGAAGAGCGCGTCTTTGCCCACCCTACGAGATCTCTCTTCCG
This sequence comes from Bradyrhizobium sp. USDA 4354, assembly GCF_054060315.1. Lineage (NCBI taxonomy): Bacteria > Pseudomonadati > Pseudomonadota > Alphaproteobacteria > Hyphomicrobiales > Nitrobacteraceae > Bradyrhizobium > Bradyrhizobium sp. USDA 4354. Next base: position 7,115,557 of record NZ_JBSSDC010000001.1, read on the forward strand.
TCATTGCGAGCGAAGCGAAGCAATCCAGACTGTCTCTGCGGAAGGATTCTGGATTGCTTCGCTTCGCTCGCAATGACGAGACGAAAAAAACGCCGGAGCGGTTGCCCGCTCCGGCGTTTGGTTTGCTCGCGCTAACGCTTACGCCGCGTTGAAGCCGGCGACGGCCTTCACTTCGAGGAAGTCCTCGAGGCCATACTTGCCCCACTCGCGGCCGTTGCCCGATTGCTTGTAGCCGCCGAACGGCGCGGTGCGGTCATTGGGCACGCCCTGGAGGTTGACGTTGCCGGCGCGGATCTGGCGCGCGACGCGCTTGGCGTCATCGACCGTCGCGCCCGAGACGTAGCCGGCAAGGCCATAGGGCGTGTCGTTGGCGATCTGCACCGCGTCGGCTTCATCCTTGGCGCCGAGGATGGTCAGCACCGGTCCGAAGATTTCCTCGCGCGCAATCGTCATCTCAGGGGTGACGTCGGCGAAGATGGTCGGACGGACATAGAAGCCCTTGTTGACGCCTTCGGGCAGGCCCGGGCCGCCGGCGACGAGCGTAGCGCCCTCGTCGATGCCCTTCTTGATCAGCGCCTGGATCTTGTCCCACTGGCCGCGATTGACGACCGGGCCGATGGTGGTGCCTTCGCCGCGCGGATCGCCGGCCTTGGTCTTGTCGGCGACGGCCTTCGCGATCGCGGCGACTTCCTTCATCTTCGAGGCCGGCACGATCATGCGCGAGGGCGCGTTGCAGGACTGGCCGGAGTTGTTGAACATGTGCATCACGCCGCCGGTCACCGCCTTCTGGAGGTCGGCGCCTTCGAGGATGACGTTCGGCGACTTGCCGCCGAGTTCCTGGCTGACGCGCTTCACGGTGGGAGCAGCGCGCTTCGCCACGTCAATGCCGGCGCGGGTCGAGCCGGTGAAGGAGATCATGTCGATATCGGGATGCTCGCTCATGGCAGCACCGACCTCGGGTCCGAGGCCGTTGACGAGGTTGAACACGCCCTTCGGCACGCCGGCTTCATGCAGGATTTCCGCGAAGATCAGCGCCGAAGTGGGCGTGAACTCCGACGGCTTCAGGATCATGGTGCAACCGGCGGCGAGCGCAGGCGCGACCTTGCAGGCGATCTGGTTGAGCGGCCAGTTCCAGGGCGTGATCATGCCGACCACGCCGATCGGCTCGCGCAGCACCATGGCGGTGCCGACCGGCTCCTCGAAGTGGTAGTTCTTGAGCACGTCGAGCGTGGTCATGAGATGGCCGAGGCCGGCGCCGGCCTGGAGCTTCTCGGCCATCGGCAGCGGCGCGCCCATCTCGTCGGAGACGGCCGCGCCGATCTCCTTGAGGCGGCCCTTGTAGATCTCGATCACTTTGGCGAGCAGCGCGACGCGCTCCTCGCGGCTGGTCTGGGAGAACGTCGCAAAGGCGCGCTTGGCGGCGGCAACCGCCTTGTCGACATCGGCCTTGGAGCCCAGCGCAACCTCGTACATCGCCTCTTCCGTCGCCGGATTGACCACGGCGGTGGACTTCTTGACGGCGGGATCGACCCAGGCGCCGTCGATGTAGAATTGCATGCGATTGACCATCGTTAACCTCTTCTTGGGGGCTTGGAGGGGGCGTTTCGGCAGGCATCCTTGCACGAAAGCGCCGGCAATTGAACCCGCCATATGCGGGGCCAGCGTTGCGGCGAGCGGACGATATATGAGCCTCGTCGCGAACAGAGGCAAGCGCGGCTCTGGGTCCCGGCTCGGCGTCGCGACATTTCATGTCGCGCCTTGTCCGGGACACCAGATTTTGCCGAGGCGATCCACTCTCGTGCCCCGGACGCAGCGCAGCACTTCCCTGGCGATGCGAAGCATCGTCCAGTTCAGTGATGCGCTGCTGAGCCGGGGCCCATGCAGCCGGTTACCTCGACTACACCGCCATCTTCCGATGCAGCACCGGCGCGCCGGTGGTGAGGCTTTCCGCCGCATCGATGATGGCGTTGGCGTCGATACCGTAGTGGCGATAAAGGTCCGCGATGCTGCCGGTCTGGCCGAACTGCTCGACGCCGAGCGCCTCGACGCGATGGCCGCGGACGCTGCCGAGCCAGCCGAGCGCGGCAGGATGGCCGTCGATCACAGTCACGATGCCGCAGTCGCGCGGCAGCGGCGCCAGCAGCTTTTCGATGTGGCTGAGATGCTGCACGCCGCGGCGATCGCGCCGCAATTTCCGTGCGGCGGTCCAGCCCGCGTGGAGACGGTCGGCCGAGGTGATCGCGAGCAGGCCGACGTCGCGGCGGCTCTCGCCGATGAAGCCGGTGGCCTCGATCGCCTCGGGCGCAACCGCGCCGGTATAGGCGATCACGACCTCGGCGTTCGGACCCGGCTTGCGCAGCCAATAGGCGCCGTCGGTGATGCCCTGCCTCAGCTCGCCCGTCATGATCCGCTGCGCCTGCTCGATCGAGCGGGTGGAGAGGCGCAAGTAAACGGAACCGCCCTCGCCCGGATCGCGCTGCATGTGGTCAAAACCGAAAGCCATGATCACGGCGAGCTCGTCGACGAAGGCCGGCTCGAACGAGGCGAGGCCATCCTGCGCCATGCCGATCAAGGGCGTTGCGATCGATTGGTGCGCGCCGCCCTCGGGCGCGAGCGTGATGCCGGACGGCGTCGCCGCCACCATGAAGCGCGCATCCTGATAGCAGGCATAGTTGAGCGCATCGAGGCCGCGCTCGATGAAGGGATCGTAGAGCGTGCCGACCGGCAGCAGCCGCTCGCCGTTGATCTGGTGCGACAGGCCGAGCGCGGAGAGCATGATGAACAGGTTCATCTCGGCAATGCCGAGCTCGAGATGCTGGCCCTTCGGCGACGCATCCCAATTGTAGGTCGATGGAATTTTCTCGCTGCGGAATAAGTCCGCTTTCTCGGCGCGGGCGAACAGGCCCCGCCGGTTCACCCAGGGCCCGAGATTGGTCGAGACGGTGACGTCGGGCGAGGTCGTGACGATGCGCTTTGCCAATTCGCTGTCGCTGCGCGCGATCTCGTTCAGCACGAGGCCAAAGCCCTGCTGGGTCGACATCTGCGGCGACGGCTTGAAGGCGAGCTGCGCGGGCACCTCGACGACGGGCGCGCTCAAGCGGCGGCCGTCCTGGTTGAACGGCACCCGCACGAGGAAAGCCTCAAGCTCGGCCGCATCCTGCGTCAGGCCTTCGAACTTGTCCCATTCGTGCCCGGGGCGGATGTTCTGGCTGTCGCGATACTTCTCCATCTGTGCGACCGTCATCAGGCCGGCGTGGTTGTCCTTGTGGCCCTGGAACGGCAGGCCGACGCCCTTGATGGTGTAGGCGATGAAGCAGACCGGGCGATCGTGGTCGATGGAGTCGAAGGCCTCGAGCATGCTCGCCATGTCGTGACCGCCGAGGTTCGACATCAGCGCCAGCAATTCCTCGTCGCTGCGCTTGTCGATCAGTTTCGTGATCGGACCCTGGTCGCCGATCTCGTCATGCAGATGCTTTCTGAAGGCCGCGCCGCCCTGGAAGCACAGAGCCGCATAGAGCGCGTTCGGGCAGTTGTCGATCCAGCGCTTGAGCGCCTCGCCGCCCGGCTCGGCAAAAGCCTCGCGCATCAGACGTCCGTATTTCACGATCACCACGTCCCAGCCGAAATTGCGGAACATGGTCTCGAACTTTTCCCAGAGCCCTTCGCGGACGACGGCGTCGAGCGACTGGCGGTTGTAGTCGACCACCCACCAGGTGTTGCGCAGGCCATGCTTCCAGCCCTCCGCCAGAGCCTCGAAAATGTTGCCCTCGTCCATCTCGGCATCGCCGACCAGCGCGATCATGCGCCCCTCGCGGCGATCCTTCATCCAGCCGTGTGCCTTGACGTAATCCTGCACCAGTGACGAGAACAGCGTCTGCGCGACGCCGAGGCCCACCGAGCCGGTGGAGAAATCGACGTCGTCGACGTCCTTCGTCCGCGAGGGATAGGATTGCGCGCCCTTGAAGCCGCGAAAATTCTCCAGCTTCTCGCGGCTCTGCCGGCCGAACAAATACTGGATGGCGTGGAACACCGGGCTCGCATGCGGCTTCACCGCGACGCGATCCTCGGGCCGCAGCACGTGGAAGTACAGCGCCGACATGATGGTCGCCAGCGAGGCGGAGGAGGCCTGGTGGCCACCGACCTTGAGTCCGTCAGCGTTGGAGCGGATATGGTTGGCGTGGTGGATGGTCCAGGACGACAGCCACAGCGTCTTGCGGCTCAGCGCGGTCAAGGTGTCGAGGCGGGCGGTATCGACGGGCATGGCAAGGCTCCCGGGAACAGGTGGCGCGATGATACGCCCGTGGGAGGCGCCAAACTTCTCAATTCTTCGCGCAATACACCCCGATATTGGGATACCATACTAATAATCGCCCGAAATTTGAAGGTCTATCCCAATGCCAGAGCTCGACGCCATCGACCGTAAAATCCTCGCGCTGCTTCAGGCCGACAGCCGGCTGACCATGCAGGAACTCGCCGACAAGGTCGGGCTCTCGGTCTCGCCCTGCCATCGCCGGGTCAAGCTGCTGGAGGAGCGCGGCGTCATCAGCCGCTATGTTGCGACCGTGGATCAGAAGGCGCTCGGCCTGCATGTCAGCGTCTTCATCTCGATCAAGCTGGCGCGGCAGAAGGAGGAGGATCTCAACCGCTTCGCGCGCGCGATCTCGAAATGGGACGAGGTGCTGGAGTGCTATCTGATGACTGGCAACCGCGACTATCTGCTCCGCGTCGTCGCCGCCGACCTCGCCTCCTACGAGACCTTCCTGAAGACCAAGCTGACCCGGCTCGACGGCATCGCCTCGATCGAGTCCAGCTTTGCGCTGAGCCAGGTGAAATATTCGATCGCACTGCCGGTGTGACCTGCCTCAGCGTGACAGAGCGGTTGTCACATGGGCGCAACAAAGCCCGCCGATGGTCGTTGGTAACACTGGCACCCTAGCCGAGAGAAGAAGCCCATGACCGCATCCGACCGCACCTTCCAAACCGCCAAGCGCGAGCGCATCATTCAGGAGATGGCCGACGACCTCGACGAGGAGCTGGAGATGGAGCTCGATGACACCAGGCTCGACGAGATCCTCGACGAGACGGGCACACTGAGGCCGACGGTCGATCGCAGGATCTATTTCCGCGAGCTGCTCCGCCTTCAGGGCGAATTGGTCAAGCTTCAGGACTGGGTGCAGAGCGAGAAGAAGAAAGTCGTGGTGCTGTTCGAGGGCCGCGACTCCGCCGGCAAGGGCGGCGTCATCAAGCGCATTACCCAGCGCCTCAATCCGCGCATCTGCCGCGTCGCGGCGCTTCCCGCCCCGAGCGAGCGCGAGCGCACGCAATGGTACTTCCAGCGCTACGTGTCGCACCTGCCGGCCGGCGGCGAGATCGTGCTGTTCGACCGCAGCTGGTACAACCGCGCCGGCGTCGAGCGCGTGATGGGCTTCTGCTCGGAGGAGGAGTACCAGGAATTCTTCAAGACGGTGCCCGAGTTCGAGCGCATGCTGATCCGCTCCGGCATCATCCTGGTCAAATACTGGTTCTCGATCACCGACGACGAGCAGCAGTTCCGCTTCACCATGCGCATCAAGGATCCGCTCAAGCAGTGGAAGCTGAGCCCGATGGACGTCGAGGCGCGCAGCCGCTGGGAGGCATACACCAAGGCCAAGGAAACGATGCTCGAGCACACGCACCTGCCGGACTCACCGTGGTGGATCGTCGATGCCGTCGACAAGAAGCGCGCGCGGCTCAACTGCATCGCGCATCTCCTCAGCCAGATCCCGTATCGGGAGGTCGCTCGCGCGCCGGTGATGCTGCCGCCGCGCGTCCGTCACCCCGACTATCAGCGCGGGCCGGTTCCGCCGGAGATGTACGTGCCGGAGAAGTACTGACGGGGGCGAACGAATTCGGCCTGCATGGATATGGCCGCAAACTCAGGTCTCGTAGGGTGGGCAAAGCGAAGCGTGCCCACCACCTGCGTTTGAATCGGGAAAGATGGAGGGCACGGCGCTTTGCGCCTTTGCCCACCCTACGAGACCGTCACCGCCACGGCTGCACGATGATCTTGGTGTGGGCCTCGGGATTGGCGAGATCGGTGAACGCCTTGGCGACGCCGTCGATGTCAACTTGCCCCGTCACCATCGCAGCCGCATCCACCTGCCCTTCCGCGATCAGACGCAGCGAGCCTGCGAATTCGTCGGGCGTGTAGCCGAGCACGTATTGCACGTTGAGCTCCTTCATGATGCCGAGCATGGGCTCGTTTCTGTCTGCCTCCATGCAGACGCCCACCACGACAATGCGCGCATCGCGCGGCGCGCCCTCGAACACCTGCTGGAGCAGGCCGGGCACGCCGACACATTCGAAGATGATCGCAGGCTTCAGCGCCGGCAACATGGCCTGGAACGGCGGCCGCGCCGCCTTCTCCGCCTCCGACATCTGCGCGTGCTCGGCCCAGGTCGCATAAGGCTGCGACAGCCTGGGATCGACGACGATATCGGCGCCGAGCTTGGCCGCGAGCGCGCGCCGTGCCGGCGAATAGTCGGCGGCGACGATCGGATGCAGTCCCCGAAGCTTCAGCGCGGCGATGACCGCCAGCCCGACCGGGCCGCAGCCGATCACGAGCGGTACCTCGCCGCCGCCTATATTGGCTTTGGCGACGGCGTGGACCCCGACCGCGAGCGGCTCGGTCAGCGCCGCATGCTCCGGCGCAAGACCGTTAGGCACTTCGAGCAGCAGCGCTTCGCTCAGCAGCATCGCCTCGGCATAGCCGCCGATATTGTCGTTGGAATAGCCGATGCCTTCGATGCCCGCAGGCGTCACCAGCGCCGGCAGCGAGCAGACGTGGGTGCCCGGCTTGAGCTTGCGCGCGGTGCCGGGACCGTAGTCGACAATCTCGCAGCAGAACTCATGGCCGAACACGACGTCGCGGCTGAGATCCATCGGCTTGCGCCCAACCTTCTTCGCCATCTCCACCATGCGATGGGCGTGCTGGCGCGCGTGCAGGTCGGAGCCGCAGATGCCGCAGGCGAGCGTCTTGACCAGCACCTGGCCGGGGCCCGGCGTCGGCTCGGCCATCCGGCCAACGACAATCTCACCGTTCCTGAAAATCGCGGCGCGCATCCGGCTCCTCCCGTATCGTTTGGAGCGTTGATACCACGACGCCGAGTGCGCGAACTTGCGTCAGGCGTTCGGCGAACGCTCTTCCAGCACCAGGAGCTGGGCACGGCGGACGCGCTCGCGATGAGCGATGTAGAGGCCGCTGGCAACGATGAAGGCTGCACCGACGACGGTCCAGATGCTCGGGACCTCGCCGAAGATGAAGAAGCCGAGAATGCTGACCCACAACAATTGGGAGTAGGAAAACGGCGCCAGCACCGAGGCATCGCCGTAGCGGTAAGCAAGCACGACGATCCACTGCCCCGCGGACGAGGCGACGCCGATGAAGATGCCGAGTGCGATCGCGGTCCAGGACGGCGTCACCCATACGAACGGCACAATTGCGGTGAGGATCGCAAGGCCGGTCAGGGACGAATAGGCCATGGTGGTGACGACGGCCTCGCGGCCGCTCATCATGCGCGTCAGGATCAGCGTGCCGGCCCAGCAGGCGGCCGAGACCAACGGAAAGAATGCGGCGGGGTGAAACGCGCTGGTGCCCGGGCGCAGGATGATCAGCACCCCGATGAGGCCGAGCGCGGTCGCGAGCCAGCGGCGCATGCCGACCTTCTCGCCCAGGAAGACGATCGAGAGCGCCGTGACGAACAGCGGCGCGACGAAGCCGGTGGCGGAAGCCTCCGCGATCGGGAGGAAGCCGAGGCCCGTGATGAAGAACAGCGAGGAGCCGAGCAGTGCCGCCCCGCGCATCACGTGAAGGCCCGGACGCTTGGTGCGCATCGCATAGAGCGGCGACGCGGGCAGCATCACCGGCGTGAACAGCAGCGTGAAGGTGAGGAAGCGGATCCAGGTGATCTCGATCGAGGGCAGGCTGGTCGAGAGATATTTCGCGGCGGTGTCGGAGCAGCCGAGGAACACCGTCGACAGCAGGATCAGTGCGATGCCCTTGAAGGGATGATCGACGCGCGCAGGCGCGCGGCGAGCCTGCTGCTTCTTCTCGGGCACAGGCATGGGAATACTGTCGAGCCTTGCGGCTGCGGCGGGCGGCGGTGTCACGGCTGGAACCCGGGCAAAATGCGAATCGAGAACAGCCGTAAAAAACGACAAATGCCCCGCATTCACAACTTCCGAAAACAGGATGCCGATATGCGCGAGCCGCCGCGCGCGTCAATGCTCCGTTAATAATGCCCGTTGTGCACTACAGCATGGGCAGGCTGCGCGGCTTCGGTCCGCGCGGGAACGCCGCATCAAGCGCAGCAATTTCGTCTTTCGTCAGCACGAGATCGCCTGCCGCCGCATTTTCGCCGGCGTGTTCCGCGGACGAGGCCTTCGGGATCGCGAATACCGTAGCCGCACGGGCCAGGAAGCTCAGCGCGACCTGACGCGGCGTCGCGCGATGCGCCTCCGCGATGCGCGCCAGCACGGCGCCGCCCTTGCTGCTGCTTGCGGGGAAATCATCATGACCGAACGGCGAGTAGGCGACGACGGCGACATTATGCCGTTCGCACCACGGGATCACCGCATGCTCGATCGCGCGTTCTTTCAAATGATAGAGCACCTGGTTACAGGCGATCCGCCCCTTGCCTGAGACTTCGAGAATCTCGTCGAGATCGTCGGCGTCGAAATTGGAAACGCCCCAGGATTTGATCTTGCCTGATTGCACCAGCTCTTCGAACGCAGCGACGGTGTCCTCGAGTGGATAGGAACCGCGCCAATGCAAGAGATAACAGTCGAGCCGGTCAGTCTTGAGCCGCTTCAGCGAGCGCTCGCAGGCCGTGATGGTGCCGCGGCGCGAGGCGTTGCTCGGCAGCACTTTTGAAACGAGGAACACCTCATCGCGCCGGCCCGCAATCGCATCCGCAATGACGAGCTCGGCATCGCCGTACATCTCGGCAGTGTCGATATGGGTCATGCCGAGATCGAGCCCGCGCTGAAGCGCCGCGATCGCGCGCTTGCGGTCGCCATGGTCGAGATACCAGGTGCCCTGCCCGATGACGGAAACATTGACGCCGGTCTTGCCGAAGGGGTTTGTGTTCATGCTTATTCCTTCAGATGCCCTAGAGCCCGCCGATATCGGCCACCAGCACACTGCCGGTCGCCGACTCCGTGATATAGAGCCGATCCCAGTTTTCGCCACCGATCGCGACATTGGTGCAATTCGGTCCCGCGCACGACTTGATCCGCGCGATTAGTTCCCCGTTCGGCGCGAACACGAAGACGTGGCCGAGCGAGGCGTGGCCGACGAACAGGCGGCCCTTGGCATCCATGGTCAAACCATCAGGGCCGCTGGCGCCGAACAGCGAGCAGAAGCGGCCGACCTTGGACACGCTGCCGTCCCTCATGAACGGCAGCCGCCACACCGCGTTGTCCCGCGTCATCGCGACGAACAGCACGGTTTCGGTCGGGTCGAGCACCAGGCCGTTCGGACTGATACCGGTGTCGAGCAGGCAGTCGAGGCGGCCGTTCGATGCCAGCCGATAAACCCGGCCACTCGGATCATGCAGGCCGGTCTGGCCCTGGTCGGTGAAATAGATATCGCCGTTGGAGGCGAGATGCAGATCGTTGCAGCCGCGAAACGATTCCGAGTTGCGCGCAGTCAGAATGGGCTTGACGCGGCCGGCTTCGGCATCGAGCTCCATGATGCCGTGCCTGTAGTCCGCGACCAGGATGCGTCCGTCGGATGCGATCTTCAGGCCGTTCGGCCATCCCTCATATTCGGTCACGAGCGACCATTCGCCGTCAGGCGCGATGCGAAAGATGCGGCCGAACGGAATGTCGACGATGTAGAGATTGCCATCCTTGTCGAAGGATGGCCCCTCGATGAAACTGTCGGTCGGCATGTTCGGCCGGTTGGCATCGGCCCAATCGGTTCGTACGCCCTTGCGGCGGAATTTGTCGGGCATTGCGGAGAACAGCCTGGTCTCGATCAGGCGCGGCGGCGTTTCCAGGTACATGATTGTTGCTTTTGCGCGTGTTGAGGGGAAGATCCCGGCAACATAGGTCACAATCGAAGGCGCGTCGATTGGGCGGAGGGGATGGCTGCGTCCACGCCGCTCTCGTGTCCCGGACGCGCTGCAGCGTGAAACGCTGCTGCGCAGAGCCGGGACCCAGAAAAGTCAAACACTCCGCTGTTGGATGGGCCCCGGCTCTGCACCGCACCGTCGCACCGGACGATGCTTCGCATCGCCGGGAGACGCTGCGCTGCGTCCGGGGCACGAGATCGTCGTTTTTGTGCGCACCTGCATCAACACCGTCATTGCGAGCGAAGCGAAGCAATCCAGAATCCCTCAGCGGAAAGACTCTGGATTGCTTCGCTTCGCTCGCAATGACGATGGAGAAAGCCAGCCCTACCCCGCCGCGCTTGCGACCTTCGCCTGCTTTGCCGGCGCTACCTCCGTCGTGGCGATCAGGCGTTTCAGTTCGGGGATGCAGGAGCCGCAATTGGTGCCGGCCTTGAGCTTGGCGCCGATGTCGGCGGCGGTGCGCGCGCCGCCAGCAATGCTGTCGCAGATGGTGCCGCGGCCGACGCCGAAGCAGGCGCAGACGATCGGGCCGGTCGAGGCCGCGCCTTCGCTGGACTTGCCTGATAGCAGCATGCGGCGCTGATCGTCGGTGACGTGGTCGGCGACGAACAGGCTCTTCACCACCTCCCAATCGCCGGCGTCGTGCGCCGGGCCGACGAACATGCAGGTCTCGATGCGGTCGCCAACAAACGAAGCCGCGCGAAAAACGCCGCCGCCGAAATCGCGGTACTCGGCAACGTCCTCACCGGCGACGCCCTCGAGCCAGGCCGGCCAGCGAGCGAGGTCCGCATTGTCGGCGAAAAGATAGCCGAAGCCGCCCGCCACCGTGACGCGGGTCCACAACAGGTTCTGCGGCAGGTCGAGTTGCTTGCGCGACAGCGCGAAGCCGCGGAAGACGAATTCGTAAGGCGCGACCGCGGCCGGCGTCGCCTTCGATTCCGGCTGCCCCGAGAACGGATCGGTGAAGGACTGCACCAGCGCACCGACGCGGCCATGCGAGGTGTTCATCGCGCTCCAATGGATCGGCACGAACAGGGTGCCGCGCTGCTGCCGCTCGCTCACGACAACCTTCAGGATGCACTGGCCGTAATCGGTGGTGATGCGGGCGTAGCCGTCATGGGCGATGCCATATTTGCTGGCGTCGTCGGGATGAATCTCGACGAACGGCTCGGGCAGATGCGCGCCCAGCCGCTGGCTGAGACCCGTGCGCGTCATGGTGTGCCATTGGTCGCGGATGCGCCCGGTGTTGAGCCGCAGGGGGCGCGACGGACCGGTCTCGCCGCGCAGCGTCGGCACCTCCGGCACGACGAAGCGGCCCTTGCCGTCATTGGTGAAGAAGCCGCCCTGCGCGAAGAAGCGTTCGCCGGGCATTCCGCCTTCACGCGCCGGCCACTGCACCGGCCTCAAGGCGTCGAAGGCTTCGTCCGACAAAGAGGCCAGCGCGCCGATGTCGAAATCGCGGCCGCCGTCGTTCTCGAAGGCCGAGAGCGCGGCGTGCTCGCGGAAGATATCGGCGGCCGACTTGTAGTTGAAACTGTCGCCGAAGCCGAGGCGCTTTGCGGTCTCGCTCAGGATCCACCAATCGGGGCGCGCCTCGCCCGGCGCCGGCAGGAACGAGCGCTGGCGCGAGATGCGCCGCTCGGAATTGGTCACCGTGCCCAACTTCTCACCCCAGGCGAGCGCCGGCAGCAGCACATGCGGGCCGGCCTCGACCGTGTCGTTGGAGAGCACGTTCTCGGAGACCACGAACAGCTCGAGCTTCTTCAGCGCATCGCGAACCATGTCGGCATCTGGCAGCGATACCGCCGGGTTGGTGCCCATCACCCAGAGCGCCTTGACCTCGCCGCGGTTGATCGCTTCGAACAATTGCACCGCCTTCAGTCCCTCATGGGTGGCGATGCGCGGCGCCTTCCAGAACCGCCTGACCCGGTCGATGTCGGGCGGCGTGAAACCCATATGCGCGGCGAGCATATTGGCGAGCCCGCCGACCTCGCGGCCGCCCATCGCGTTGGGCTGGCCGGTGAGCGAGAACGGCGAGGCGCCTGGCTTGCCGATGCGCCCCGTCGCAAGATGGCAGTTCAGGATGGCGTTGACCTTGTCGGTGCCCTGCGCCGACTGGTTGACCCCTTGCGAATAGAGCGTGACGACCTTCTCGGTGTCGCGGAACATCTTGAAGAAGGCGGAGACGTCCTGCTCGGAGAGGCCCGTGGCAAGCGCCGTCGCGCCGACGCTGCCGGCGATGTTGCGCGCGCGAACCAGCGCGTCGTCGAAACCGCTGGTGTTCTGCGCGATGTAGTCCTGGTCCAGTGCGCCGCTGTCGGCGAGATGCACGAACAGGCCGGAGAACAATGCGGTATCCGTGCCGGGCTTGAGGCCGAGGAACAGCTCGACATCGCTGGCGGTGTCGGTGCGGCGCGGATCGATCACGATCATGCGCGCGCCGCGTTCCTGCCTGTTCTTCAGCATCCGCTGGAACAGCACGGGATGGCACCAGGCTGCATTCGAGCCGACGAAGACCAGCAGATCGGCCTGGTCGAGATCCTCGTAGCAGCCGGGCACGGTGTCGGCGCCGAAGGCGCGGCGATGGCCCGCGACCGAGGACGACATGCAGAGCCGCGAATTGGTGTCGACGTTGGCGGTGCCGACAAACCCTTTCATCAGCTTGTTGGCGACGTAATAGTCCTCGGTGAGGAGTTGGCCGGAGAGATAGAAGGCAACCGCATCGGCGCCGTCGCGCGCCACGATGTGCTGCATGCGGTGGGCGACGTGGTCGAGTGCATCGCTCCAGGCGACCCGTTCCAGCACACCCTTGCAGCGGATCATCGGATAGAGCAGCCGGCTTTCGAGCCCGACGGTCTCGCCGAGTGCGGAGCCCTTGGAGCACAGCCGGCCGAAATTGGCGGGATGGTCAGGATCGCCCGCGATCGCCGCGCCACCCCTCCCGTCGGGCGTCGCCAGCACGCCGCAGCCGACGCCGCAATAAGGACAGGTCGTCTTGGTGGTGCGGAGATTTGGATCGATCGCCGTCATATCAAGCCGCTTTCGAAGGCTGCGCAAGCGCGCGGCCGAACATCATGTCGGTGCGGATCGCTGCGACCTTGTCGCGGTTGCGGATCAGCTCGAGGTACCAGAGCGCATCGACGGTATCGCCGATCAGCACCGCCCCAGTGAGCCGGCCGTCGGCGATCACGAGCTTCTTGTAGGTGCCACGTCTGCGGTCCGACAGCACGAGGCTCTCGCTGCCCTCCCCGCCCATGAAGTCGCCGGCGGAAAACACGCTGACGCCGGAGACCTTGAGGTTGGTCGAGACCACGCTGCCCTGATAGGCGGCGGGCCGGCCGGCCAGATGCCGCGCCAGCACCCGCGCCTGCTCATAGGCCGGCTCGACCAGGCCATAGCAGGTGCCGCGATGCTCGGCGCATTCGCCGAGCGCGAAAATGTCGGACGAGGAGGTCTGCATCACGTCGTTGACGACGACGCCGCGATTGACCGCAATCCCCGCCTCTTTCGCCAGCGCCACGTTCGGCTTGATGCCGGCGGCGAAGATCACGGCGTCGGCCTCGATGCGGCTGCCGTCGGCGAGCTCGACAGCCTGGACATGACCGTCGCCATGGATGCATTTCGTGCTGGCGTTGAGCAGGATGCGGATGCCCTTGCGCTCGACCAGCGTCTTGAGCAGATCGGCGGCCGGCGGATCGAGCTGGCGCTCCATCAGCCGGTCCATCAGATGCAGCAGCGTCACGGGGGCACCGGCCTTGGCGAGGCCGTAGGCAGCCTCGAGACCGAGCAGACCGCCGCCGACCACGACGACGCGCTTCTTCGCCGCAGCCAGCGTCAGCAGCAGATCGACATCGCGGGTGTCGCGAAACGTGTGCACGCCGCCAAGATCGGCGCCCGGCACGTTGAGCCGCAGCGGCGTCGATCCCGTGGCGAGCACGAGCTTGGAATATTCCATGCTCTCTTCGCCTGCGATCTTGAGCTCGCGGCGGCCGACATCGATCTCGGTGACGCGATAGCCGTAGCGCACCGTGACGCCGCGGTTTCGCCACCAATCGGCCGGCCGCAGCTCGATCTCGTGCGAGCCGGTCTCGCCGGCCAGCACCGAGGAGAGCAGCACGCGGTTGTAAGCGAGCCGCGGCTCTTCGCCGATCACGGCGACCGCGTAGCGGCCGAGCGCGGTCTTGGCGAGCTCGTCGACCAGACGCGCGGCCGCCATACCGTTACCGACGATGACCAGCGGTTCACTCACAGCGCATCTCCTATTCGGCGGCCTGCGCTTGCGCGCCGTAGGCCTCGGATATCATGTAGCCGGACAGCACGTCGTAGGCGTCGGTCCAGGCTGTGGCGAGCTCGGGCGTCCAGGCCTCGCCAAGGCCCTTCTCGAGGGTCCACAGCAAGGTCGCGCCGACCACGGGGTAGTGCTCGGCCTTGGCGCCGTAGGCGACGTGGCGCTTGGCGAGCGCCGAGGCCGCGGGAAGAATCGAGTCCAGGTTCGACAGGCCGCCGACCACGGCGGCGAGCATGCCCATCAGCTTCTTGCGCTGCTCGGTCATGTCCTGGGGAAACATCGCGCGCACGGACGGAGCCACCTCGAACAGACGATCGTAGAACAGCACCGCAGCCTGCTCCGATATCGGCGCGACCTTGGAAAAGCTCTGCTGAATGAGGGTGATCTGTTCTGGCGTCATGATGTTCTCCTGTCTGTTTCGGTCTGCCTTCGTCCGCGCCGTTGCGGAAGAAGTTCATTGGTCAAACGTCATCAGAGAGACTCCTCCCCGCGTACGGGGAGAAGCGACATTCGTGCCAAGCGTCCATCTTCTGAGCATGATCTTGTCGGAAAACCGCTTCGCACTTTTCCGGATCATGCTCTACACACGCGCTTCGGCGAGGCTTGGCGCGCCTTCACCCTGCGGGCTGCGACGCAGGTAGAACCACCAGGTCAGAGCGAGGCAGGACGCGTAGAAGCCGAGATAGATCGCGAGCGCGAGCTGCGGCCCGCCGGTCATGGCGATCGACTTGCCGAAACCGCTCGGGATCAGATAGCCGCCGACAGCACCGATCGCGCCGATGAAGCCGACCGCCGCGCCGCTCTCGATGCTCGCGGTCTTCAGGGCAGCCGAACGCGCGACATCGCCCTTGCCGCGCACCTTGAACAAATTCTCCTCACGGAAGATCGAGGGGATCATGCGGTAGGTCGAGCCGTTGCCGATGCCCGTCGTCACGAACAGGATCAGGAACATCGACAGGAAGCCGATGAAATCCTTCTGCCCGACGAAGTAGAGCACGCCGATCGTAGCGCCCGCCATCAGGATGAAATTCCAGAACGTGATGATGGAGCCGCCGATCCGGTCTGCGAGCCAGCCGCCGAGCGGACGCGACAGCGAGCCGACCAGCGGACCGAGGAAAGCGATCGAGATTGTCACGGTGGGGAACTGCGTCTTGATCAGCAGCGGAAACGCCGCGGAGTAGCCGATGAAGGATCCGAACGTGCCGATATAGAGATACGCCATGATCCAGGTGTGCTTGCGCTTGACGATCGCGACCTGGTTCTTCACTGAGGATTTCGCCGTGGTGAGGTTGTTCATGTAGAACACGGCGCCGAACACGGCGATCGCGATCGGCAGCACCCACATCAGGCCGGCGTTCTGCAGGAAGATGCCGTCCACCGGCGTCGCCTGGAACAGGTTGAAGACGGCGAGCGTCATCAGGATCGGGGTCAGGAGCTGCACGCTGGAGACGCCGATATTGCCGCCGGCAGCGTTGAGGCCGAGGGCCCATCCCTTCATCCGGTCGGGGAAGAAGAAGGAGATGTTGGTCATGCTCGAGGCGAAGTTGCCGCCGCCGAGACCCGCGGTCGAGGCGACCAGCAGCATCAGCCAGAACGGCGTGTCGGGCTGGCTCACGAAATAGGCAAGCGACAAGGTCGGAATGAACAGGATCGCCGCGCTGAAGATGGTCCAGTTGCGGCCGCCGAAGGTCGTGACCGCGAAAGTGTAGGGAAAACGGATCAAGGCGCCGATCAGGCCCGGCACGGCGATCAGCTGGAACAGCTGGTCGGTGGTGTAGTGAAAGCCCGCCTGCGGCAGCTTGGTGGTGACGATGCTCCAGATCAGCCAGACCGAGAAGCCGATATGCTCGGCCACGATCGACCAGATCAGATTGCGGCGCGCGATAGTCTTGCCGGTCGCATTCCAGAACGCCTCATCCTCGGGGCGCCAGTCTGAAATCCACGTAGGATTCTTCGTCATTGAGTATCCCTTCCAGGCTCACCGCTGCGTCGTTGCAGGCTCAGCCTCCGGTCACGGAGGCGCGCTCCGAGGCTTCACCCCCGGTGGCGAGTTCACGATGCTGATTGATGATGTTGAGGGACGTCGTCGTTGGCGTCGCGCAAAGACGTTTCAATTTCCGTGCCAGTTACGCGCACGCGGGAAATACAGGGATTTCAGGGCGTTATTCGTATTGCCCGAATTGTTTGCAGGGCTTTTCCGCACGCTAAATTTGCGATTCGCTCAATCCTTGTGCGACGCACAAGGATTGAGCTTGGTGTCGATTAATTGGGCGCGGGCATATTTCGCGTTAACGCGTGATCTACGCTGCCTCGACGAAGCGATGACGCTCGTAGAGGAATTCGAGCACGCGCTGGCGGCACTTCAAGTAAGTGGCGTTGGTCGCGAGCTCGAGCCGCTTGCGCGGCCGCGCCAGCGGCACCTCCAGCACCTCGCCAATGCGCGCGCTCGGCCCGTTCGTCATCATCACGATGCGATCGGACAGCAGCACGGCCTCGTCGACGTCATGGGTGATCATCAGGATGGTGTTGCCGAGCTTCTGATGCAGCGCCATGACCGAGTCCTGCAAATGGGCGCGGGTCAGCGCGTCCAGCGCGCCGAACGGCTCATCCAGCAGCAGCACCTTCGGCTCCATCGCCAGCGCCCGCGCGATGCCGACGCGCTGCTTCATGCCGCCGGAGATTTCGGAAGGACGCTTGTCCCTGGCATGGGCCATCTGCACGAGGTTGAGATTGTGCATCACCCAGGCGTCGCGCTCGGCGCGGGACTTGGTCTTGGCGAAGACCTTGTCGACGCCGAGCCTGACGTTCTCGTAGACGGTCAGCCACGGCAGCAGGCTGTGGTTCTGGAACACCACGGCGCGATCGGGCCCCGGCGAGTTCACCTCGCGATTCTCCAGCAGCACGCCCCCGGTGGTGGCGTTGGTCAGCCCTGCGATGATGTTGAGCAGGGTCGACTTGCCGCAGCCGGAATGGCCGATGATCGAGACGTATTCGCCCTTCTCGATCGTGAGGTTGATGTCCTGCAGCACCTCCGTGGTGGCGGCGCCGCGGGTAAAGACCTTGTCGATGTGGTCGAGCTTCAGATAGGCGGTCATGTACCCTCTCCTCTCAGTTCTGCGCGGTACCGCGGGTGACGAACTTGCCGAGGCCCGCGATCAGCCGGTCCAGCACGAAGCCGACGATGCCGACATAGAACAGCGCCAGGATGATCTCGCTGATATGCGAAGAGTTCCAGGCGTCCCAGATGAAGAAGCCGATGCCGACGCCGCCGATCAGCATTTCAGCGGCGACGATCGCAAGCCACGACAGGCCGATGCCGATGCGAAGGCCCGTGAAGATGTAGGGCGCGGCCGCCGGGATCATGATCTTGGTGAAGAACTCGAGCGGGTTGAGCTGCACCACCGCGGCGACGTTGCGATAGTCCTGCGGAATGTTGCGGATGCCGACGGCGGTGTTGATGATGATCGGCCAGATCGAGGTGATGAAGATGACGAAGATCGCCGAGGGCTGACCGTCGCGGAACGCCGCGAGCGACAGCGGCAGCCAGGCCAGCGGCGGAATGGTGCGCAGCACCTGGAACAACGGATCGAGCCCGCGCATCGCCCAGACCGACTGCCCGACCAGCACGCCGAGCGCGATGCCTGCGACTGCGGAGAGCGAATAGCCGAAGGCGACGCGCTGGAGACTGGCGGACAGATGCCAGAACAGGCCCTTATCGATGCCGCCATGGTCGAAGAACGGATCGAAGATCAGTTCCTTGGTATCCTTGAACACTCTTGACGGCGGCGGCAGCGCCGAGCCGGCTCTCCGGCAGACCAGCTCCCACACCAGCGTCAGCAGCGCGATCACGACCAGCGGCGGGATCACGCGAACAGCGGTCTCCTTTGCCATGCGTGCGTAAGCTTCGGCGCGCGGGGGACGCTTTGGCGTCAGCGCGACGACTGGCGCGACGGTTGCGGCAGGCGTCGCGGTCTCAACCTCGAACTTCGTGGCAGTCATGTTCATCGCTATCTCTCTCCGGCGTGGCAAGGACGATGCGGCCGCCCCAAAGGCGGCCGCAGGGGCTCCATCAGACTTCGACACGCTTGATCGCGAGCGACTTCAGATAGGCAGCCGGATTTTCCGGATCGAACACCTTGCCGTCGAAGAAGGTCTCCTTGCCGCGCGAGGTGGAGGTCGGAATGTCGGCAGCGGCGACGCCGAGCGTCTTGGCCGCGTCCTTCCAGAGATCCTCGCGGTTGACCTTGGCGATCAGCGCCTTGCTGTCGAAACCGGCCTCGTACTTGCCCCAGCGGATGTCCTCGGTCATGAACCAGAGATCGTGGCTCTGGAACGGATAGGAGGCATGATCGCGCCAATACTTCATGATGTGCGGCGAGTTCTCGATCACCTTGCCGGGGAGGCCGTAGTCGAACTTGCCCTTGGCGCGGTCGGCGATGTCCTCGACAGGACAGTTGATCCACTGGCGCTTGGCCATGATGGTGGCGAGCTCCTCCTTGTTCTCCATCTTGTCGGCCCATTGCTGGGCCTCCATCACCGCCATCAGGATCGCCTTTGCCGCCTTCGGGTTCTTGTCGACCCAGGCCGCGCGCATGCCGAACGACTTTTCGGGATGCTTGCTCCAGATCTCGCCGGTGTTGACGGCGGTGTAGCCGATGCCCTGATGGACCAGCTGCCCCGGCCAGGGCTCGCCGACGCAGAACGCGTCCATGGTGCCGACCTTCATGTTCGCCACCATCTGCGGCGGCGGCACGGTGATGGTCTCGACGTCCTTGTCGGGGTCGATGCCGCCGGCGGCGAGCCAGTAGCGGATCCAGAGGTCATGCGTGCCGCCCGGGAAGGTCATCGCGACCTTGGCCGACTTGCCTTCCGCCTTCTTCTTCTCGAACGCGGCCTTGAGCACCGAGGCGTCCGCGCCGACCTTGAGGCCGGCATATTCCTTGGCGACCGAGATGCACTGGGCATCGAGATTGAGCCGCGCCAGGATGTACATCGGGGTCGGCTGGTTGTTCTGCGTCACCTTGCCGGCCGAGATCAGATACGGCATCGGGGTGAGGATATGCGCGCCGTCGATGCCGTTGCCTTCGGAGCCGAGCACGAGGTTGTCGCGCGTGGTGCCCCAGGACGCCTGCTTCTGCACGTCGGTGTCGGGCACGCCGTGCTTGGCAAACAGGCCCTTGTCCTTGGCGACGAACAGCGGACCGGCATCGCTGAGCGCGATGAAGCCGAGCTTGGCGCCCTTGACCTCGGGGCCTCCATCCTGCGCGAAGGCACCGGCGGGGAAATTCAGTTTGGCGGCGGCGAGAAGTGCGGCGGTCGAGCCGGTGGCCTTCAACAATTGACGGCGGCTGAGGCCAGTCGTTTCCGAGGGCCGGCGGATGCGCTTAGTCATAGGCGGTGTCGTCCTTTGCGTCGTTGCGAAATGATTGCGGCTGTGCGCGCGAGCAGCCCGTCCGTCCGGTGGCGCCATCATTGGCGCATGCGAACGCACGACGGGGAGGGACCCACCCGTCTGGTGGCGTCAGCAAATCGGATGAGAAGTCTCGCGGGACGGCTTCAATGGCGTCGAGCTGGAACCATTCAAGCTTCGTGCCAAGCCGGACACCTTGAAAAGTGACAAATAATCAGTGCCTTAAAGAGGCTGCGCCAGACTGTCGCAGCAGGTTTCCGCATCCGAAATTTGCGATCTGCCCAATCCTTGTGCGGCGCACAAAGCTTGTGCAACCGCTCATGCAAAAGGCCCCCGCCGCATCATGAACGGATCAGGCAGCGCCGCATCATATTGATATCTCTACACCTTCCCGACGTACTCGGACGGCACGCAACTTGCATTTCCTACGGCGTCAACGAAGACTGCGGCTTGCCGCATTGTTGCAGCCTCTGGCGGCTGCATCCCGGAAGCTCAACTGCTTCGCGGCCTTCCCGGCTTTAAAGTCCTCGTGACGCGATTCCCAAGGCTTCCAGACTTTTCCATAGCCCTCGTGCGCGGCAGGCCCGCCCGCACGGCCGATGACGTTCAGCCGCGCTCTCCGGAGCGTGTCGATCTCACTTACGAAGCAAAAGGAACCATTGATGTCGTATCTCGCGCCTTCGGAATTCGTCACCAAGATGGTGGATGCGGGCGAGTCCAAGATCTTCATGTCCACCCGGGATACCATCATCCGCGCCTATATGGCCGGCGCCATCCTGGCGCTCGCCGCTTGGTTCGCCGTCACGATCAACGTGAACACCGGCCAGCCGCTGGTCGGCGCGCTGCTGTTTCCGGTCGGCTTCGTCATGCTCTATCTGCTGGGCTTCGATCTCCTCACCGGCGTGTTCGTGCTCTCCCCGCTTGCCTTGATCGACAAGCGCCCGGGCGTCACCCTCGCCGGCGTGCTGCGCAACTGGGGCCTCGTCTTCGTCGGCAACTTCGCCGGCGCGTTCACCGTGGCCTTCATGATGGCCTTCGTCACGACCTTCGGCTTCACCCAGGCGCCCGAGAAGGTCGGCGCGGCCATCGGCAATATCGGCGAGGGTCGAACCCTCGGCTATGCCGCGCACGGCGCGGCCGGCATGGCGACGCTGTTCATGCGCGGCATGCTCTGCAACTGGATGGTCTCGACCGGCGTCGTCGGCGCCATGATCTCGACCTCGGTCCCCGGCAAGGTCATCGCGATGTGGATGCCGATCCTGGTGTTCTTCTACATGGTGTTCGAGCATTCCGTCGTGAACATGTTCCTGTTCCCGTCGGGCCTGATGCTCGGCGCGAAGTTCTCGATCATGGACTATCTGATCTGGAACGAGATCCCGACCGTGCTCGGCAACCTCGTCGGCGGCCTCGCCTTCACCGGCATGACGCTCTATGCCACGCACGTCATGACCCTGCCGAAGCGCCAGGCCGACAGGGCTGCGAAGCCCCGCGTTGCGGCCTGATCGAATACGTCTCGACATAGGAGCCTCGCCCGGTCAGGGTGAGGCTCCCCCCTCCTGGTGATGACGATGACCCCCGGTCTCCTGATCTCGGTCGGCCAGCACTCCGACAAAGGTCGCAAGCCCATCAACCAGGACTTTCACGGCGTGCTGATTCCAGAGGAGCCGCTGCTCAGCCTGAAGGGCATCGCGGCGGTTCTCGCCGACGGCATCTCCTCGAGCACGGTGAGCCAGATCGCCAGCGAGTCGGCGGTCAAGAGCTTTCTGATGGACTATTACTGCACGTCGGAATCCTGGACGGTGAAGACCTCCGCCCGCCGCGTGCTGGAGGCGACCAATTCCTGGCTGCACGCGCAAACGCGCAAAAGCCAATATGCCTATGACCGCGACAAGGGCTATGTCTGCACCCTCAGCGCCATGGTCATCAAGGCGACCACCGCGCACATCTTCCATGTCGGCGATTGCCGCGTCTACCGCGTCGCCGGCAAGGCGCTCGAGCAACTGACCGACGATCACCGCATCATCGTGTCGTCGGAGCAGACCTATCTCGGCCGCGCGCTCGGTATCAATCCGCAGCTCGAGATCGATTACCAGACGGTCGAGATCCAGGCCGGCGACACCTTCCTGCTGGCGACGGACGGCGCGTATGAATTCGTCGATGCCCGTTTCGTCACGAGCGCGATCAACGAACATGCCGAGCTCGACGCAGCGGCGAAGGCCATCGTGGAGGAAGCCTATCGGTGTGGCAGCGACGACAACATCACCGTCCAGATCCTGCGCATCGATGCGGTGCCGGAGGAATCCGGCATCTTCGATCAGAGTTCGGCGCTGCCTCTGCCGCCCCTGCTGGAGCCGCGGGCCATGTTCGATGGCTACCGGATCGTCCGGGAGATCCACGGCAGCAGCCGCAGCCACATCTATCTCGCCGTCGATATGGAGACCGAGGAAGCGGTCGCCCTCAAGATTCCGTCGATCGACCTGCGCGACAACCAGGTCTACCTGAAACGTTTCCTGATGGAGGAATGGATCGCGCGGCGGATCGACAGTCCGTACGTACTCAAGCCGCGCTCACGATCGACCCGGCGGAATTATCTTTACGTCGCGACCGAGTTCGTCGAAGGGCGGACGCTGCGGCAGTGGATGCTCGACAATCCCCGTCCCGATCTGGAGACGGTGCGCAGGATCGTCGAGCAGATCGCGACCGGGCTTCGCGCCTTCCACCGGATGGAGATGCTGCATCAGGATCTCCGGCCCGACAACGTCCTGATCGACAAGACAGGCACCGCCAAGATCATCGACTTCGGATCGGTCAGGGTCGCGGGCGTCGCCGAAGCGGCGCCGAGATCGGCGGACGCGGAAATTCTCGGCACGGTCCAGTACACGGCACCGGAGTACTTCCTCGGTGAAGGCGGATCGCCGCGGTCCGACATGTTCTCGCTGGCCGCCATCTGTTACCAGATGCTCACCGGGCATCTGCCCTACGGCGCCCAGCTTGCCAAGATCCGGGGACGATCGGACGCGTGGAGACTGAGATATCGTCCCGCAATCGATGCGGAGCGGGGCATCCCAGGCTGGATCGACGGCGCGCTCAGGAAAGCGCTGCATCCCGATCCCTACAAGCGCCATGAAGATCTCTCCGAGTTCGTGTTCGAGCTCAGAAATCCCAATCCGGCCTATCTGAACACGCGCATCACGCCCCTCCTCGAGCGCAATCCGCTGATGTTCTGGAAGCTGACCTCGGCCGCGCTTGCCTGCGCGGTCGTCGTGCTGCTGGCGCTGCTGCACGCGCGCTGAGGCGTGGAGAGATCCGCTTGCGTGCGAGCTGCGTCGCGGCCAAGCCTGTCGTTCAGTACGGAAGGCAACGAGGCCCCCGATCGAAGCCGCCGTCTCCTGCGATCGGTCCTAAATTTCGAGTGGAAGTCACTTGGACTACGGGACGCCTCCGAAGAGGCGATCCCGCAGATTGATGGTCGTTGTGATGATCAGAGCTTGCCTTCCGCGAGCAGTTCGCGGGTCCGCTTCAGCGTCGAAAGCAGAGCGGTCTTGTAACCCTTGTCGCTGTCGAACTGCGCCTGCTCGGCCTGCTCCTCTGGTCCGAACGGTGTCTTCCCGCGCAGGCCGGTATAGCAATAGAACCGCAATTGCAGCGCTCCCGCTTCATCTTCGAACAGCTCGTTGATAATCGCGCCTTCGCGCGGACCGGCGGCCTGGAAGAAGGTCACCTTGCGCTCCGGATCGAAGCTGACGATTTCGCGCAGATCGTCGCCTGCGATGGTGGCTTCGCGCACGAGGTGTGTCGCACTCTCCCCCACGACCTCGCAGTGGGTGCAGAGATTGGGCGGGAGAAACAGCTGGGCATCGCGTGCCTTGAGAACCAGGCCGCGCCAGACCTGCGTGCGGCTCAGTGGCGTCTCGCCTTGCGGATTTACTGGAACGGTAGCGGTCGAATAGATCATGATGGAATTCCTTGACGTGATCGGGGAACGCCGCTGCCCTCAGACGGAGGCCGTGATCTCGGAGACGAAGTCCCGATAGGAGCGCAGAGGGCGGCCCAGCATCTCGGTCAGACGCTCGACGTCGCCGGCATCGGGCATCATTCCCTCCGTGAGAAAGCGCTCGCTCATCAGGCGCATGTCGAAGGCCATCCAGCTTGGCATGAATTGCCTCAGATTCTTTTCGAAGCCAGCGGTGTCGTCGCCGCCATAGGCAATCGTGCGGCCCAGCGCCTCGGACCAGATTGCGGCAGCCTTCGCACCGGTCAGCTCATCGGGACCGACGAGATTGAGGCGTGCGAGCGGAAGCGGCGTTGCAGCCTGCTCGCGCCGAATGAGCTCGATCGCGGCGATCTCGCCGATGTCGCGTGCGTCGATCATCGCGAGGCTCTTGCTGCCGATCGGCATCGGATAGATGCCATAACCGAGCACGACGTCCTTGATCGTGAGATCATTGTTCATGAAGTAGGCCGGGCGCAGGATGGTGGCGTTGAACCCCATCTGCTCGATCATGTGCTCGACACCGAACTTGCCGGCAAAGTGCGGCACGTTGACGTAGCGATCGCTGTGGATCACCGACAGGTATACGACCCGCTCGACGCCGGCCTCCCGGGCGACGTTGAGCGCGACCAGCGCCTGGGTGAATTCATCCGCGACGACTCCGTTAAGCAGAAACAGGGTCGAGACTCCCGTGAAGGCGCCGCGCAGCGCGTCGACGTCGAGGAGGTCGCCCTGCACGACGGTGACCTCTGCAGGGAGGTTCGCCTTCGCGGGATCGCGGACGAGCGCGCGCAGGTCGGCGCCGCGCTTGACGAGTTGTTCGACGACGTGGCGGCCAACGGTGCCGGTGGCGCCGGTAACGAGGATGGTCATGGGGGTTACTCCGGGGTTGGGTCTGAAGACACCCCGAAACTACTGATCCACAATCTGACCGATAGACGATATATATGGACGGACCGTCTCACTGGTGGAACACATGGATCTCCTAGCCCTCGCCGATTTCAATCTGGTCGCCCGGCATGGCGGGTTCGGACGGGCCGCGCGGGCCGCGGGTCGTCCGAAGGCTACCTTGTCCCGCCGGGTCGCGGAGCTGGAGGCGGCGCTCAACCTGCGCCTGTTCGAGCGCGGCGTGCGTACCTTGAAACTCACCCAGGAAGGACGCGCGCTTTACGAGCGGACCGGGACCGAACTCGACGAGACCGCCGCAGCGATCGCTTCCGGAGGCGACAGGCCGCGCGGCAAGTTGCGCATCAGCGCACCATTGCTGTTCTCTCAGATCGCCATGGGGAAGCTGGCCGCCGCCTTCGCCCTGAAATATCCGGAGGTCCGCCTGGAAATAACGACGGAAGACCGGGCCGTCGACATGGTCGAGGAAGGTTATGACCTCGTCATTCGAGTCGGTCCCGATCCGGATGAGAGCCTCGTAGGTCGCATCTTCCTGCGCGATCGGCTGGTGGTCGTGGCGAGCCCCCACCTGAAACGACCAAAGGACAAGCTCGCTGTCCCCGCCGTCGTCCGCGGGACGGGTGACCGGAGTGTCGCCTGGAACGTGACGGGGCCGACTGGTCGATTGCGTTTTCCAGTCGACCCAGTGCTCAGCCTGGCATCCCTCATCATGGTCCGTGACGCGGTCAGGGCCGGCGTCGGTGCTGGACGCCTTCCCTTGTCCCTCGTCAGTCCCGATCTGTCCGTTGGCACGTTGAGCCATTGGGGTGACATCGACGCCCCTGAGATCCAGCTATGGGCGCTCTACCCGTCGCGGCGATTGCTGAGCGCACGTGTTTCCGCCTTCCTCGACTTCCTGAAGGAAGCCTTTCCAAAGGGCACACCCGAGGAGCTTGCCGCCTATCTCGATAGATAGTCGCTGCGCGCGCCGATTTTCCTGACCCTCACGCCGGCTCCGCCGCCTTCGTCCCCAGCGGTTTCGGTGCCATCCCGCCGCCGGGCTTGAGGCGGAATTCGTAGCTCATCAGGTGCCACCGCCCGTTCGCCTTGGTGCCGTCGGGCATTGCGGGATCGTTGCGCGGCTCCACCTTGGCGACGAGGTCGTCCTTCACGCCGAACACGACGTCGGAATCGAGATATTTGTCACCGTCCATGAAGACGTGGGTGATCAGCGGCTCATAGCCTTTGGCATTGACCAGGAAGTGCACATGCGCCGGGCGCATCGGATGGCGATTGGTTTGCACAATCATCTCCCCAACGGGACCGTCGGTCGGGATCGGGTAACTGCACGGCAGGATGGTGCGGAAGAAGAAGCGGCCGTCGCTATCGGTGATGAAGCGCGCGCGCGCCGAGGCGCCGACCTCATCATAGTTCGGCTTCTGGGAATCATAGAAGCCGTCGTCATCGGCATGCCAGACATCGACGGGAACGCCGGCGAGCGGCTTGCCCTTGAGATCGGTGACGCGGCTCTGCACGAACATCCGCTCGCCCGTCTGATTGTTCGGCGAGATGTCGGTGCCATGCGCGGTCACCTTGTGCTCGCCGACATAGAACGGCCCGAGCACCGTCGTTTGGGTCGCGCCTTCGCGGTCGCGATGGTTGACCGCATCCACCAGCATGGAGACGCCGAGCACGTCGGACAAGAGGATGAACTCCTGGCGGGGTGTCGGTGCATTTCTGCCCGGTCCGGGTCAGGAAATCGATGGCGTATTCCCATTCTTCGAAGGTGAGATCGGTCTTGCTCACGTAATCGTGCAGCGACTTCACCAGTTCCTGGAGCAGGAATTTCGCACGCGTATCAGGCGTCTGGTCGAAGCTCTTGATGACGGCTCCGGTAAGTTCAGTCTCGTTGAACTGGGTCATGGTGCGTTTGCCCTCACGTTCTTCTCGTTGGCCCAGGCGGGCTCCTTGGAGGCGTTCCAAGGTCGAGGCTACACCAACCGGCCCGGCCTCGTTAAGCGCAACCGACTTGGAATGGCGCCGCCATTTCGGTATCAACTTTCCGACAAAACGCCCCGGAGGAACTGATGCTCGCCCCCACCCCCGCCTCGCCCGAATCCGTCGGCATGTCCAAGGCCGCGCTCGACCGCGTCGATGCGCATCTCAAGCGCCGGTACATTGATGCCGGCCGTTTCCCGGGCACGCAGCTCCTGGTCTATCGCCGCGGCAAGATCGCCCACAGCTCGGTGCAGGGCTTGGCCGATGTCGAGCGCAAGGTGCCGGTGAAGGACGACACCATCTACCGCATCTATTCCATGACCAAGCCGCTCACCAGCGTCGCCTTCATGATGCTGGTGGAGGAAGGCCTCGTCGCAATCGATGAGCCCGTGGCCAAATACATTCCGGAATGGAAGGATCTCGGCGTATTCGTCGCCGGCACCTACCCGGCCTTCCTGACGCGGCCGCCGGCCCGGCCAATGCTGATCGTCGACCTGCTGCGCCACACGTCCGGGTTAACGTACGGCTTCCAGCAGCGCTCCAACGTCGATGCCGCCTATCGCAGTGAGAAGATCGGCGAGGTCGAGAAGTCAGGCACGCTGCAGACCATGATCGAGGGCCTGGCAAAGATCCCACTGGAATTCTCGCCGGGCGAGTCCTGGAATTATTCCGTCGCAACCGACGTGATCGGCTACCTCATCGCCAAGATCTCAGGGATGCCCTTCGAGCAGTTCCTGAAGCAACGCATCCTCGATCCGCTCGGCATGACCGACACCGATTTCCACGTGCCGGCCTCCAAGGCGCATCGTTTCGCCGCCTGCTATTCCGCCGATCCCGGCGGCGGCATGACCTTCCATGCCGGCCAGCGCCGCGAGGGCATCACGCTGCAGGACGATCCGACGACGAGCTCGTTCCTGTCACCGCCTTCCTTCATCTCCGGCGGCGGCGGCCTGTGCTCGACGGTCGCCGACTATCTCACCTTCTGCCGCGCGCTGCTCAATGGCGGCGAACTCGGCGGCGTCAGGCTGATCGGGCCGAAGACACTGGCGTTGATGACGACGAACCACATCCCCGGCGACCGCGCGTTGCCGGAGGTGTCGCGCTCGCTGTTCTCCGAAGCGACTTATAACGGCATCGGCTTCGGCCTCGGCTTCGCCGTGACCATGCGCCCGGCCGAGACGCTGATCGCCGGCAGCCCGGGCGAATACAATTGGGGCGGCGCGGCCACGACCTCGTTCTGGATCGATCCGGCCGAGGAGCTGATCACCATCTTCATGACGCAGGTGCTGCCGTCGAGCGCCTACCCGATCCGGCGCGAGCTGCGCAGCATGGTCTACGCCGCGATCACCGAGAGCAACCTGTAACCGATCGCGGCGATCCCGCGGCCGTCGGCGGCGGGATCTCCCGATCAGACGCTCATTTCAGCATCTCCGGCACGATCAGGCGCGGCAGGAACAGCGACACGCTGGGCCAGACGATGACCGCCGCCAGCACGAGCAGCATCGGTATCAGCATGATCACCGTGTCCTTGAGGGCATAGCGCAGCCGCACGCCGGCGATAGAACAGGCGATCATCAGACATAGGCCATAGGGCGGCGTCACCAGCCCGAAGGCCAGCGAGACGATGGAAATGATCGCGAACTGGACCGGATGGAGATCGACCGACTTGGCGAGCGGCTCCAGCACCGTGCCGACGATAATGATCGCCGGAATGGCGTCGAGGAAACAGCCCACCACCAGAAAGCAGAAGGAGATGAAGAAGCCGGCCGCGACGACGCCCATGCCCCATGTCGAAACGTTGGCCAGCAGCTCCTGCGGTATCCTGTAATAGGCGAGCAGCCAGCCGAACGCACTTGCGGTGCCGACGCAGAACAGCGCGACTCCGGCAAGACGCCCGGTGTCGAGCAAGGCCTTGTACAATTCGCGTGGACCGGTCTCGCGATAGAAGAACGCCGAGAGCGCGACGGAATAGAGCACGGCGGCGCAGGCGGACTCGGTCGCGGTGAACCACCCGAGCAAAATGCCTCCGACGATGATGAACGGCGTCATCAGCGCGGGTATCGATCGCCAGATGGCGCATCGCATCTCGACCCAGGTCGCCTTCGGATAGGTCGGATAGCCGCGGCGCACGGCATAGACGTGCACCGTCGCCATCTGCGCGCCCGCGATCAGCAGGCCCGGTACGATGCCGGCCAGATACATCGCCGCGATCGAGGTCGAGATCAGCCCGCCCCAGACGATCATCAGGATCGACGGCGGGATGATGACAGCCAGAACCGCAGATACCGCCGTGATGGCGATGGAGAACGAGAGATCGTAGCCCTCCTTGTTCTGCGCATCGATGAAGATCTTGGACTGGCTTGCGGCATCGGCGGTGGACGAGCCCGAGATCCCGGCAAAGAACACCGACAGCACCACGTTGATCTGCGCCAGAGACCCCGGCCAATGCCCGACCATCGAGCGCGACAGCGCCACCAATCGGTCGGTGATGCCGCCGATGCTCATCAGGTTGGCCGTCAGCAGGAAGAACGGGACCGCGAGCAGGATGAAGGAATTGTAGGCGTTGAAAGTTTCCTGCGCGAGCATCATCGGCGACAGGCGCGGCTCGATCATCAGGATCGGCACGCAGGCAAGGCCGAGTGCAAAAGCAACCGGCACCCGCACGATGAGCAGGGCGATGAAGACTCCGAACAGCACCATTGCGGCCTGTCCGGCAGAAAGTACAGTGCCGCTCATCTCTGTGCCCCGATCAGAACGCGCATTTCATTGAGTATCTGTTCGCCCGCAAACACGAGCCACGTCACGCCGGCCACCGGCCAGGCGACGTGGATCAGCCAGAGCGGCAGATCGGCCAGCTCCGACGTCCTGTTCCAGGCGAAGCGTGTGAATTCGAGCCCGGCCCAGACGAACACGAGAGCCAGCGCCAGCACGCCGAGCCGGGCGAGGATCCGCACCGCGGCCTCCGACCGCCGCGACAGGTCAGGCCACACGTCGACCTCGAAATGCTGCGCCTCCCGGATGCCCACCATGGCGCCGATCATGATCGTCCAGATGAACAGGAATCGCGCCATCTCCTCCGTCCAGATGTAGGAGGGAATGAACGGCGTGTAGCGTGAGACGATTTGCAACGTGACAGGGATGACCAGGATGCCGACGCAGGCGGCGAGCAGGAATTCCAGCAATTTCGCATAGGCCGCGGTGACGCGACGCCACAGCGACGGTGTGGACGGGACGTGCATTTCGGACATTGGAGCTCCGTACGGCGCTCATCCGCCAGTCCGGGCAGGAAGCGGGGCCTGCCCGGACTATCGTCGGCGGACAGAGCGACCTCAGACGACGTTGATCTTCTCGAAAATGCCTTCCGCGCCAATCTCCTTGGCGTAGGTGGCCATCACGGGGTCGGCGAGCTTCTTCATGGCGTCCCGCTCCTCGAAGGGAACGCGCTTGAGCTTGCCGGCCTTCTCGAGCGTGTCGAGCTTGACGACCTCTTCGCTCGACTCCAGCTGACGGCCATAATCGCCGGCCTCCTTGCCGGCCTTCATGATCGCGTCCTGCAAATCCTTCGGCAAGGTCTTCAGCGTCTTTACCGAGAAGCAGATCGGCCGGATCGACACGGCGTGCTGGGTCAGGTTGAGATGCGGGGCCACTTCGTAGAACTTCATCGCCTCGACGCCGGCCGCCTCGTTCTCGCCGGCCGATATCACCCCGTTTTGGATCGCGTTGTAGATTTCGTTATAGGCGATCACGGTCGGGCTCATGCCGACGGCCGCAAAGGTCTTCGACCAGATCGGCGCGCCCTGCACGCGAACCTTGAGCCCCTTGAGATCGGCGAGATTCTTGAGCGGCTTGTTGGCGAAGATGTTGCGGATGCCACCGCCGGCATAACCGATCAGAACGACCTCGGCCTTGGCCGCGACCTCGTCGGCGATCGGCGCCAGGATGTTGGCTTCGACGACCTTGTTCATGTGCTCGATGCCCTTGAACACAAACGGCGCATCGATGAACGGGGCCGCCTTGGCGAAGGTCGACATGTGAGCCGGCGAGACGATGCCGTAATCGACCGCCTTGCCCTGCGACATGTACTCGAAATACTGCTTCTCGAGACCGAGTGACGAGTTCCTGTGCAGCGTGAAGTTGACGGGCTTGCCGTAATACTTCTTCACCAACTCCTCGAACCGGAGCAGTGCCCGGTTGAAGGCATGGTCGTCGTTGAACTGGACCGCGCCGTTCAGCGTGATCGGCGCTTGCGCCCTGAGGATCGACGGCATGCCGATCGTGGCTGCCGCAGTGGTCGCACCGATACCAGCGAGAAATGACCTTCGCTTCATCGTCTCCCCTCCCTTTTGATGCTCCAGCCCTGTCGCCGGGCCGTGAGCGCAGCCGCCACGCGGCATGCGAGGGGCAAGCGTATGAAAAACCTCAGCGGGACGGAAGTCATTTCGCGTGCGCTCGCGGTAGTCTTCTTCGCGCACGGCGCCTGTTGCACTGCAACTTGCGCTCCGGCTGGCCCGCGGCAGACCCTCGTGGCAGGCGGAAGACTTGCGGACCTGTGCGCTGCACGCAGAGGCCCGCTCG
Organism: Bradyrhizobium sp. USDA 4354; assembly: GCF_054060315.1. Classification (NCBI taxonomy): domain Bacteria; kingdom Pseudomonadati; phylum Pseudomonadota; class Alphaproteobacteria; order Hyphomicrobiales; family Nitrobacteraceae; genus Bradyrhizobium; species Bradyrhizobium sp. USDA 4354. The sequence continues at coordinate 7,146,819 of NZ_JBSSDC010000001.1, forward strand.
CCTTCCAGAACGCAGCTAGTGCATGTAACCAATCAGATAGATGCCGCCGCCGATCACGATGATCGCGGGCACCGCCCAGAGAATAAATACGGGCATCACATTCTTCCTAATTGGATGTGCAGACCTTGACGGTCTTCATGCTGCTTTCAGCCTCGGTGCGTGTCTTGTAGACAGTGCCCGAAGGGCTGACCACGGTCATGGAGACGTCTGTCGGCTTCTTGTCGACGACAGTGCACTTCTTGGTCTTGACGTCCTGGACCACGTAGAACTCGTCGGCCGCGAACGCCGGCAAGGACAATGCAGCAACCATCAGCGCTGCACTCGCTATTCTCAGCGTCATTTTCTCCTCCTCAAATTCCCGGGTTTTCGGCCCGGTCGATTCAACAACGGGAAAAAATAGCAACTTGTTCCTACGCGGGGGAACGCCGCGCATGGTGCGATGTTGTTGCCGCGCTTATTCCTGTGAGGAGAGCCTGGCGGCCGTCTACGCCGTGTCTGCTGTTGACCGCGGCCGGCATGAGCTGAGGCGTAATCCGACTGCGCCGCAACATCCCGTCTCCGGAATAGTTCGCGCGTGGCGAAAATCGTGGCGCAGCGCAACCCGCGACCGTATGGTCTCCGAAAATCATAATCCGGCGCCGCCGCGCTGGAACCGGGACGCCTGCGTTTGTCAAAGCTCACCCTGCCGGTCCGGCTCGCTCTCCTCGTCGCGGGAACGATGTTGCCGCTGATCGTCTTTGCCGTCGGCCTTGCCTATTCCAACTATCGCCAGGATCGCAGCGAGGCGACGCGCCGGGTGCTGGAGACGGTGCGAAGCATGCGCATCGTGCTCGATTCCGAGGTGCAGCGGATAACGGGTGGCTTGCAGGTGCTCGCGCTCAGCGAATCCCTGCAAAGCGGTGATTTCGACGGCTTCCGCCGGCTGGCAGTCGGGTTCATCAGCCAATATGGCGGCGACAGCGTTCTTCTGCTGGCCGACAGATCCGGCCAGCAGCTGTTTTCGACCGTCACGACGGAGACGGCGAATCTACCTCCGCGCAACAATCGAGAGATCGTCGAGCGGGTGTTTGCGAGCAAGGCGCCGCAATATTCCGACCTGTTCGTGGGTTCGACCAAGAAACGTCTGATCGTCACCGTGGAAGTTCCCGTGCTGCGCAATGGCGACGTCGTCTATGCGCTCTCCTTCAGTCCGCCGATCGCGATATTCCAGAAATTGGTCGAGCAGCAGCGGCCAAATGATCAATGGACGGTGTCGCTGCTGGACACCAAGGCTCGCGTGTTCGCGCGCACACCCAATCCTGCCGAGACGTTCGGCAAGCAGGCTTCCGGCGCACTCTACGATGCGATGTCGCGCACGCCGGAGGCCGCGCTTTCGACCGTTTCGCTCGACGGCGTCGCGCTGTCCTCCGCCTTTACCAGATCGCAGCTGACCGGCTGGACTGTCGTGGCGGGCGTCAGCGAGAGCTCGCTGATTGCGCCGCTCTGGCGCAACATCGCGATCACGAGCCTGATCGGCGGCATCCTGCTGCTGGTTGGCCTCACCTTCGCAGTCAGGATGGCGACCACGATCGCGCGCGGCGAGATGCTGCACGATCTGCTGATCGAGGAACTCAACCATCGCGTCAAGAACACGCTGGCGCTGATGCAGGCGATCGCGGTGCAGACCTTCCGCAGCGCCAGCCGTGACGAGCGGACCAAGTTCGAGGGCCGTCTCGGCGCGCTGGCCGAAGCGCATAACCTGTTGAGCCAGGAGAAATGGGCAGGCTCCGAGCTCCGGGACGTGATTGCCCGCGCGCTCCGGCCGTTCCTGCTGAGCAATCCCGACCGCATCCGCATGGCCGGCCCGGCCGTGCCGCTGTCGCCGCGGCTCGCCGTGGTACTGTCGATGATCGTGCACGAGATCGCCACTAACGCCGCGAAATACGGCGCGCTGTCAAACGAGACCGGCCGGGTGACGCTGGACTGGGAGGTCATCGCTGATCAGCCGAAGCCGCGGCTGCGGCTGATCTGGACCGAGATCGGCGGGCCGCCGGTCACGGCGCCGGTGCAACGCGGCTTCGGCTCGCGCCTGATCGAGCGCAGTGCGCGCGACCAGCTCGGCGGCGAGGCAACCGTCGACTTCCTGCCGCGTGGCGTGATCTGCACGGTGATCTGCGCGCTGGAGGAGGCGCCCTGATCCACGGCCTAAGCGCATATCGCAATGCAACACAGGTGTGCTGCGACAATTGCGCTTGCCCTCACCCAATCATCCGATGTTAAACATCGGATGAATGTGCAGCTGCCGGGGCGTGGCAGCCAAAGACAAATGAACCGGCCGCGACAGGCCGGACGGGAGAGACGTACGAGTGGCACGAGCGCGCCCGAGCCCCGTCGACAAGCCGATCAAGCCCGGCCGCATTCGCGCCGTGCTGACGACGCTCGGCCGCGAGATCGCCCAGGATCTCATTCCCGTCGGGACGACCCTGCCGCCGGAGCCTGAACTCGAAACCCGCTTCGGCGTCGGGCGCGGCGTGGTGCGCGAGGCCATCAAGACGCTTGCCGCAAAGGGCCTCGTCAGCGTGCGGCCGCGCCACGGCACGCACGTGCTGCCGCGCCACGAATGGAGCCTGCTCGACCGCGACGTGCTGAGCTGGCTGGTCGGCCAGGACGAGCCGGATCGCGACCTTCTGCTGGCGATCCAGGAGGTGCGCTCGATCATCGAACCTGCCGCCGCAGCTCTTGCCGCCGAACGCGCGACCAGGAACGACCGCTGGCGGATCGACACGGCCCTGGCTGCGATGCAGACCGCAAAGGACCAGGCCAGCGCCCTCGCAGCCGACAAGGCTTTCCATCTTGCCATCCTGGACGCGACCCACAACCCGGTGCTCCAGGGCTTTCGCGGCGCGATCGATACCATCCTGAGCACCGTCTTCACCGTCGCCGTCGGGGGCCCCGGCGGCTGGTTCAGGGATAATCTACCGAACCACGCGGCGGCGGCGCGAGCCATCGAGAGCGGCAACCCGGAAAAGGCGCGCGCCGCGATGGAACGGCTGCTGGGCTACACCCGATTGAAGCTTTCGAACCGGAAGACGGCCAGCGCCGCGGCGACCCGCAAAGGGGGCGGATCGGATGTGCGCGTGACCAGGAAGTCGAGCCTCAAGCGCAAGAGAAAACGCCATGGACCGTGACGCGAAGGGCTCGGCCCATATCCTCGTTCCGCCCGGGATCGCGAGGGTCGCAACCGACGGAGATATACGATTGCGCCAGACGTGGTTACGATGTCGGGAATGATCAGCGTGAAATGCCGGCACAGGCATAGCTGAGCGTCAGGGAGGTCAAATGCAGGTGACGGGCAGTCTGAAAGGCCGATCGTCGCGGCTGATCCGCAGCGTCAACTCGCTGGCGGGAGCTGTGATGTTCGTCGCGCCGCTGCTTGCGCTGGTCGCGATCTGGGCCATCGTCGTCCCGCTGTTCAACGTCAATCCGCGCGTGTTTCCCTCGGTCGGTGCGGTCGGCGCGGCCGCGCTGGACTCGATCCGCGACGGCACGTTGTTCGCCCATGTCGGCGCAAGCCTCTTGCGCGTCGGCCTGGGCACGCTGATCGGTATCGCAACCGCCGTGCCGCTCGGCATCGCGATGGGCGTCAGCCCGACGGTCGCGGCCTTCCTCACGCCGCTGTTCCGCTTCTTCTCGGTGCTCGCCGGCATTGCCTGGATCCCGATCGCGACGCTGTGGTTCGGCTACGGTTTTGGCGCGATCGTCTTCGTGATCTTCAACGCCGTGTTCTTCGTCGTCGCCTACAACACCCTGCTCGGCGTCAGGACCATTCCACACACGCTGCGCAACGCTGCCGCCTCGCTCGGCGCCGGCCGTTGGGCGCTGCTGACCGAAGTGCTGCTGCCGGGCGCGCTTCCCAATATCGTCACCGGCATTCGGATGGGCCTTGGCTTCGCCTGGCGCGGGCTGATCGCCGCCGAGATGATCGCGACCAATGTCGGGCTCGGCTACATGCTGTTCGTCGCACGCGACTTCTACCGCACCGAGGTCATCGTGTTCGGCATGATCGTGATCGGCGTGCTGTGGCTTCTGATCGACCGCCTGCTGCTGGTCCCGCTGGAACGCGCGACCATCGAGCGCTGGGGCATGGTGAGGCGCGCATGAATCTGACGCTGCAAATCTGGGCCGGCTATACCCGCCTGACCCGGCGCTGGCCGGGGCTCGCCGCCATCATTCCCTTCATCCCGGTGCTGGCGCTGTGGACGGCGGTCAGCGAAGCCGGACTGTTTCCGCGCGCTTTCTTCCCGGGACCGGCCGACGTCGTGCGTGCGTTCTTCACGCTCACCTACAAGGGCATCCTGCCCGACTATCTCCAGGACAGCCTGATCCGGCTCGCGACCGGCGCCGCGGTCGGCATGGCGCTCGGCATTCCCTTGGGGGTCCTGATCGGCACCAGCCGGTGGGCACACCGCATCTGCTGGCCGGTGCTGCTGTTCTTCCAGGCCATCGGCGACATCGCCTGGCTGCCGATCCTGTTGATTTGGTTCGGCTTCGGGTTGACGACGATGACCTTCGTCATCGTCTACACCGTGCTGTTCCCGGTCGTGCTCAACACCGTGCTCGGCGTCGAATCCGTGCCACGTGATCTCTCGCGCGCCGCCCTGAGCCTCGGGGCTTCACGCGCGCGCGTGCTGTGGGAGGTGACACTGCCGGGCGCGCTGCCCAACATCATCACGGGCCTGCGCAACGGGCTCGGTTATGGCTGGCGCGCACTGATCGCGGTCGAGATGATCGTCGGCACCTCCGGCATCGGCTTCATGATGTTCGACGCCCGCCGCGCCGGCTCGACGGTCGAGATCCTGCTCGGCATGATCATTCTGGGATTGCTCTGGTACATCGTGGACGCCTGGATCCTCGCGCCGCTCGAGCGCGCGACCGGCCAGCGTTGGGGATTGGTGACATCATGAAGACGCTTTCGCTGCGCAATCTCGGCAAGACCTATTTTGACCCCTATGCGGGCGCGCATGTCACCGCCGTTCACGACGTCTCGCTGGACGTCGAGCCCGGCGAATTCGTCTCGGTGGTCGGTCCCTCCGGCTGCGGCAAGACGACGATCCTGAACATGATCGCCGGCTTCATTCCCCATTCGAAGGGAGACATCCTGCTCGACGGCAAGCCGGTGCACGGGCCCGGCCCCGAGCGCGGCGTCGTGTTCCAGTCGTTCGCGCTGTTTCCCTGGAAGACCGTGCTCGACAATGTCGGGTTCGGCCCGAAGATGCGTGGCGTGCCGAAGGCCGAGCGCGACCGCATTGCGCGCGAATATCTCGCGCTTGCCGGGCTCTCGCACGCGGCGCACCGCTATCCCAACGAGCTCTCCGGCGGCATGCAGCAGCGCGTCGGCGTGGTGCGCGCACTCGCCAACAATCCGGATGTCCTGCTGATGGACGAGCCGTTCGCCAGCGTCGACGCGCAGACGCGCATGACGCTCCAGGAGGAACTGACCCGCATCTGGCAGGAGCGCAGGCCGACGGTGATCTTCATCACCCATGACGTGGCGGAAGCGGTGTTTCTCGCCAATCGCGTGGTCGTGTTGTCGAAGGGACGCGTGCTCGACCAGATCGCGGTCGACCTGCCGCGGCCTCGGGTGTGGGACGACCTCGTCAAGGACGACCGCTTCAAGCAGCTCTCGGCGCGCGTGCTGCAGATGGTGCGCGCAGCATGAGCGTCGCCTCCGAAGCCTTGCGTTCGCCCAAGGGCCGCGTCGTGCTCGGCGCGATTGCCGCATGGGCGCTGTTTCAGCTCTGGCTGACGATCGCAGCACCGGGAAAGATTTCGCCGGAGCTCACGGGCACGTCGGAAAAAGTGAACGTGCAGATCGAGCTGCCGTTCACGCCGGAGCGCTTCCACGTGCTCGCGTTCCAGCAATACGGACGCGTCTCGGGCACGGACGAGCATTCGATCGAACTGCGCGGTGTCAAAAGAACGGACCTCAATGCCGTGGCCAGACCTTACTGGGTGACGGCGGTGGGGCCGATAAAAGAGGGAGGCTGAGGATATGACACGACTCTTGCTGCTTGCGATCGCGCTTTTGGCCGGCATGGTGCCGGCAAGCGCCCAGACCCTGACGAAACTGAAGGCCGGCATGGTCACCGGCATCGACCAGATCGGCCTGCCGATCGCGCTCGAGCGCGGCTTCTTCGAGAAGTACGGGCTCGACGTCACGATCGCGCGCCCCTACGCGACCGGCGTCGACGCGCTGAACGCATTGCAGGCCGGCGAGAGCGAGATCGTGCAGGTCGGCGTGCCCATGATCGGGGCCGTGCTGCGCGGCATGGACCTCGTCGCGCTCGGCAATTACAGCGGCAACGCCACCAAGGCCGGCTCCGATGCGACCATGGCGATCATCGCGCGCGAAGGTTCGGGTATCGTCAAAGGCGACCTGTCGACGCTGAAGGGCAAGAAGATCGCGGCGTCCTTCGGCACGATCAACCATCTCTATATCCTGGCGACGCTGGAGAAGGCCGGACTGAAGCCCGACGACGTGACGCTGGTCAACACGCCGCCGCCGGACATGACCGTCGCCCTGCTCGCCAAGGGCATCGACGCGTTCTCGGGCTGGGATCCCTGGCCGATCGTCGCCGGCAAGGATGTGCCGGGCGCGATCGAGATCATCCGGGGTGGCGACGTGATCTCCTATCTCGGCTTCAACGTCGCGCTTCGCCCCTGGGTGCAGGCCAATGGCGAGACCATCGAGAAATTCCTCGCGGCCGTCTCCGAGGCCGACCAATGGATGCGCAAGAACCCGAAGCAGGCGGCGCAAGTCGCCACACGCTGGATACCGGGCCTCAAGCAGGACGTCGCCGAGACTGCGATGCAGTTCAACATCCAGCAGGCGGACCGCCGGCTGTCGGCGAACAACTACCGCGCGCTCTGGAGCGCCGAGGACCGGCTCTCCCGGCTCGGCATCCTCAAGTCGACCTTCGACGTCAATGCGCATATCGAGCCGAAGCACATTCTCAAGGTCATGAAGGACCGTCCCGAGCTGTTCGCCGACCTGCCGCCGATCCCGGAGACGGCGGCGATCACGCCGGGCTATGTGTTCAAGCCCTGAGCCGGCGAGAAAGGCGGAGCGGCCGCAATGATCGCGCCGCTCTCGCTTGAGATGACGGCCGCCTCGGCCGGCTCCTGCGGGCTGGGCCGCTTCGCGGCCCAGCGTCATTTGTGTGGCCGGCGGATCGCCGGGCATCTGGCATGATCCGGAAAATCTGCAGCGGAAGGATCATGCTCGAACAAACGCGATGACGATTCGTCTTGATCTCGTCGCGCTTCAGACCGTCGAGATGCCGTCGATCGGGCTGATATCCCCGACGAAGCGCAGCAGATCGGCCATCGTGAATTCGCCCGGCACTTGCGACGGAAGCGTCGGCTTCCAGTTCTTACCCTTGACCCAAAGATACGACTGGTGGTCGCCATGGACGAGGCCGACGAAGACCTCGGCAAGCAGCGTCGCGCCGACCGGCCCGAGCCTTTCGCCGCCGCCCCGCTGCTCCGCCTCCTTGAGGATGTAGTACCAGAGCGGGGTGTGCTGGTGCAGGCCATGCTTCTTCGCCACGGCACCGTCGCTCCCCTTCGAGATTTCTTCCGGCGTCAGTGGATGCTTGATCTTCATGGCCTTGGCGACGTCCTGTCCGGACGGCAGGCCCAGCAACACGCCGCGCTTGAGATTGCGGAACGGCAGGCTGCCGCCGTCGCCGGGCAAGTTGTGGAGCTGCGGCACGACGAACGGGTCGATCTTGCGCGACGGGTTGAGCGTCACGCCCGCAGGATTGTTCGGCAGCACCTGATAGAAGCGCCGCCAGTCGATGATCCAGTTGCTCGAAAGCACCGGAAGCGGCAGCGGCGGCTGAATCGGGTTAGGCGCCAGATCGCCGATGATTCCTCCCGAAAGCCCGGTGAACCTGAACAGCAGATCGAGCGTCGCGGGCGTGAGGCCACCCGGCGTGAAGATCCGGTTGTGGCTATAGACCTGGCGCACCATGCTGTGGCCGAGACGGTAGACGGCGGCTGAAAACTCGACGGGCATGTAGGGTGTCTTCTTGAAGCGGTAGAACCGCCGCCCCTGCTCGAGAATCTTCGCGACGATCCCCTTCTCGGTGATCCGCTCCACGAAATCATGCAGGACCATCCATTGGTAGTGCCAGGTCACGATCCGGCGTGCTTCCTCGAATATCTCACCCTGCGGCTTTCCCGATACCGCGAGCTGATCGCAGACCTTGTTGTGAAACTTCAGCATCGCAAGATGGGTTTGCGCGACGAGCAGGTTCTCGTCGTTGCGATGATCGCCGATCAGGGCAAACCCCTCGGGATTGCGCGGCAGGTCGTTGCGATGATCTCCCGTGATGGCATCGACGTTGACGGTCTTGCCGATCAGCAGCTTGGGGCCCGGGGTCTTGCCGTTGTCGCTGGCCGAATTGCGCGCGTAGAGGTGGCGGCTTCCGTCGGGGCCGAGACCATAGACGCTGTCGAGATCGAGCGCCGGCGTGCGAAAATTCGTGACCGCCGTCGGATCGGCCTCCTTCTCGCCAAAGGAGGTCAGATCGAGCGTGATATCATGGTCGATGAATTGCCCGAGATAGGTGAAGCCGGCCGGGACGTTGAGATTGTTTCCCCCAGCATCGCCGGGAGCGGGGTCCTTCATCGCATCGGCGAGCTCATGCAGCGGGCCGTCGTCGACAGCCAGCGGCTCCAGTGTCGGAAATATCCGACCGAACATGCCCGGATCGTCGTGTCCTGAAAGCGTATCCAGAAATTGTCGCGTCGGCTGACGTCCGGCCTTGCCATGACCGGGATGAACGTTCACGTCGGTTCCCATCGCTTGCTCCTGCTCAAAATGCTGTAGGGGGAGAGGGGCGCCGAAGATGTCGATTGGTCCAAAATTCTCGTTTCAGTATACGTTCAGAAGAATTGCCCCTCAGGGTGTAGTACGACGAAATATTACCACAGATTGCATTCTGTGAGTGAGTCCTACCGGCGAGGCCTTTTGCCCCACCGACGACACAGGCTTTTGATCGCCTGGAGTTCAAGCAAAACAGACTAAGGCGCGATCGACGAGCCGGCCCAATCTCATCGCGCTTCAGCGTTTCGCGGCGAACCGCGCCCAGATCTCAGCGTCCGTGTAGAAGTCCACGCCGCCATCGAGATCTCTCACCAGCCACTCGCCGAGATAGACGATCTGGGTGCCGCTGCGCCGCTCGTGCCGAAGTTCGAATTTTCCGTCGGCATCCTTCTGCAGCGAGCATTTCGACTGAACCCAGCTCGGCCACTCCTGCAACGGCTGCCCCAAAAATTGCCAGGCAACCAGAGCCGCGTTGTCCGACAAGGGTTCTAAGCGCAGTGTCTTGGTCACGTCATCTCCACCATGCGAATTGTCCCCGATGCAAACGTCTCGGGAGCGGAAAGGTTTGGAATCGTCGTTCCGTGACAGCATGCCTGACGGGTTTCAACGGTTCCTCTACTTTTTCGTCCGTGAAAACGCGGCTCCTCGCGCCCTAACCGATCGTCTGCAGCGCCGGAAACGTCTCCAGCAGCCAGATGCTCACATTGGAGACCGCGCCGGTAAGAAACCCGATCCCGGTGACCACCATCAAGACGCCCATGGCGCGCTCGACATTGACGAGGTGGCCCTTCATGCGCGCGAACAGCGCGGAGAACTGTTCGATCATCAGCGCGGCGATCAGGAAGGGAATGCCGAGGCCCGCGGAATAGACAGCGAGCAGGCCGGCGCCCTTCGTCACCGTTGCTTCCGCCGCGGCGATCGAGAGGATCGCGGCGAGGATCGGGCCGATGCAAGGCGTCCAGCCGAAGGCGAATGCGAGGCCCATGATATAGGCGCCCCAGAGGCCGACCGGTTTGGGGATCGGCAGCCGTCCCTCGCGCATCAAAAAGCCGATGCGCGTCAGGCCCAGGAAGTGCAGGCCCATGATGATGATGACGATGCCGGCGAGGATCGACAGCTCCGCCGACCAGGCACGGATCAGCCCGCCGATCAGCGAGGCGCTGGCGCCGAGCGCCACGAAGACGGTGGAGAAGCCGAGCACGAACAGGAGCGCCGACATCATGATCGCGCGCTTGGAGGCTCCGGCCGGCTCGTCGCTCTCGACATGCTCGATCGTGGCGCCCGTCAGGTAGATCAGATAGGGCGGAACCAGAGGCAGGACGCAAGGCGAGAGGAAGCTGACGAGGCCGGCAATCAGCGCCGCCGGGATCGAAACATTTTGCATGATGCAGTCGGAGCCATCTCAGGTGCCGGTCCGACGCGCAAGGGATGCGCCCCGCCCGGAACCGAACCGGCTCTGGTGTAGCCGATGCCGGAGAATGCGCAACAGAGGCGCACAAAACCAGGGCTCCTCCCGATGCCCTCCGTGATCACAGATGCGGCATCGGGACGCGCACAAACCTCGCCAAAAAGCGAGATTCGGCGGCGCGGCTACTTCACCACGCGGAGCAGCGGACGCCGGGGCTGGTCCTGCGTCTGCTTGGAAGGGGGCGGCGGCTCACTCGCAGCGCTCCGCAGCATTTCGTCGCACAGTGCCTTGAGATCGGCACTGTCAATTCCTTTCAGTTTCATCCGCACGTCGAGGATGACAATCGACAGCATCTCGGCCGACTCACGGCTGTTGCACTCATTGAGGACCCTGCGGCACCCCTCGAGCGTTTCCAGCACCGACTGCAACTGTTCGTCTGAATGCGACACCGGCGTTCTTTCCGTTAATTCGGCCTGCGAGACGTATTTGTCACGCCCCCTTCGGCCCCCATGGAAGACCAAAGATAGCATGAGGCTACTGAGCCTCCGAACCTGATTTCAGTGTGTTTCGGGCGTGGAACCGCGGCTCCGGACACCATCGCCATGCAGCGCCGCTGGCGATCGCCGAAATGGTCCGAGAGCAAACGCCCGACGCGGTGTGATTGATCCATCGAGGGAGACGGCATCGGCTCTCGCGCAAGAATTTCCGTTGCGGACAGCGCCGGCAATCCCGCAGCCATTCCACGGCTCGCAACGGAACTCACGCCAAAATCCCTCAGTCAGGCCGATAGTCTGCCCGATTCCCAGCCCACGGCAGCATCCAAATACCACCCTCGAGGCAGTAAGGATGACGTTCAAAACTCGTCACTCCCCAACCCGCCGTGGTTGTGGTTTGCTCCAGATTCTGCCAGTTTAGCTTTCCGAAGGGACTTGTATGCACTCCTTGGCGGAAAGGGGCGTTCCGTTGGCGGAACGCCCAAAGACAAATCTCAGCGGCCTCTCGGATTGGGATGCCGCCCGCATATTTTTGGAAGTTGTTCGATGCGGAAGTTTTCGCTCGGCGGCCGAGCGCTTATCGCTGTCGATCAACGCCGTGCGCCGACGGATCGACGACTTCGAACGCCAGACCGGCACCACACTGTTCACCCGCGACGTTCATGGCACTCATCTGACCGATGAGGGTGCTCTCGTGGTCTCCGCCGTCGAGCGCATGGAGGCGGCCACCTTCGACGTGCTGCGGGCGAGCGATTCGATGGCCAACGCCTTGTCCGGCGAGGTCCGCGTTGCCGTCACCGAGGGGCTCGGCACATTCTGGCTGGCCCCGCGTCTGGTCGAATTCCAGCAGGCCTATCCGAAGATCCTGGTGGACCTGCATTGCGCGATGCGCTCGGCCGACGTCTCGCGACACGAGGCCGACGTCGCCATCCACCTGTCGCGTCCCTCGGCGCTCGACATCAAGCTGGTGCGGCTCGGCCGCATGCATCTGATGTTCTGGGCCTCCGAGAAATACATCGCAAAGCATGGCGCGCCGCACTCGGCGGCGGAATTGATCAAGCATCGCCTGGTGCTGCAATTCGCCGACCAGCTCGCCGCCAAGGAATCCTTCGAGAGCTTCTTCCCGGGTGTTTCGGAACGTGACCTTCTGGTCATGAAGACCAACGTCTCAAGCGCCAACTACTGGGCGGTCGCGAATGGCGCCGGCATCGGCGTATTCCCGAGCTACGCCATTGCGCTTGGCGGGAAGTTGATTCCACTGGAGGTCGAGCTGAACCGACCGCTGGATATCTGGCTGTCCTACCACCCCGGTAGCGGCCGTATCCCGCGCGTGCGGCACATGATTGACTGGCTGATCGAGGCTTTCAGTCCGGCTCGCTTCCCGTGGTTTAAGGAAGAGTTCGTGCATCCGCATGAATTCAAGGACTCGTACATGGGCGAACCCCTGACCCAGCTCTTCGGGGGATTTTCAACCGAAGAACAAAGGTGAAAACAGAGATGAAAGCAGCGGCGAAAAGAATGAAGCAGCGCAGCGCCGGCAAGCCGGACATCGAGCTTGGCAAGCGGATCCGCCTGCGGCGCGTCGAGATGAAGATCTCGCAGGCCGAGCTCGGCGAGAAGCTCGGCGTCAGCTTCCAGCAGGTCCAGAAATATGAGAAGGGCGTCAATCGGGTCGGCGCGGCTCGGCTTCAGCAGATCGCTTCCGCCCTCGACGTGCCCGTGACCTTCTTCTACGACGGCGACAACAAGGCCCGCGAAGTCGAGAGCCTGCTCTTCCTCGACTCGGCCTTTAGCCTCCGCTTGCTGCGCGCCTACAGCAAGATCAAGGACCAGACGGTGCAGCGTCAGCTCGTATCGCTGATGGAATCGATCGCGGCGAACGAGAGCTGAGGCCGATCGACGGCCTGGCCTTTGCGGCCGATGTTCAATCCGTCGCGTCACGGGGGCGCGACCGGATTGAACGAGGTCGGATGAGATATGTCTGCGCCCGCGCGCTTGCGCGCGGTCTATCTCGGGGTGGCCTGGCCGCCCTTTCTTCTTGGTCGTTTGCCGCCCAACTTCGCGTGCCATGCAATCGCAGCACAGGCGGATGCAGGCTCGCCTGCCCTGCCCCGGTTGACCGCGCCGGCGCCTGCGCCGCACATTGCGCGTCGCCATCGAGCAGCGAGCGCGCGATGCCCGACATTTTCAGCACGACCGGAACACCTTACGTCGACGGCAATATCCTCCAGCACGCGGCCGGTGGCGTCGGCGTGATCACCTTCAACAATCCCGACAAGCGCAACGCGATGTCGCTGGAGATGTGGGAGGGATTTGGCGAGGCGCTGACGGCCTTGCGCGACGACGACACCGTGCGCGTCGTGATCCTGCGCGGCGCCGGCGGCAAGGCGTTCGTCTCGGGCGCCGACATCAGCCAGTTCGAGAAGGTCAGGCACAATGCAGCGGCGTCCGAGGAGTACGCCAAGCGCAGCGCCGCCCAGCGCGCGCTGCTCGCCGACTATCCCAAGCCGACCATCGCCTGCATCGACGGCTATTGCCTCGGCGGCGGCATGCAGGTCGCGATGCTCGCCGATATCCGCCTCGCCTCGCATGGCAGCCAGTTCGGCATCCCCGCGGCCAAACTCGGCATCGCCTATGGCTATGACGGCTTGCGGCATCTGGTGTCGCTGGTCGGCCCGTCGTGGGCGCGGCTTCTGATGTACACGGGAATGCGTATCGATTCTGCCGAAGCGCTGTGCATTGGCCTCGTCGAACGGCTGTTCCCGGAGGGCGAGCTCTGGGGCGAGACCATGACGATTGCCGAGACGATCGCGCAGAACGCCCCACTTGCGATCAAGGCCGCCAAGATCACCATTGCGCAGGTGCTGAAGGACGAGAGCCGGCGCGACATGGAGGCGATCAGGGCGATCGGCCACGCCTGCATGGACTCGGAGGATTTCCGCGAGGGCCGGCTGGCCTTCATGGAGAAGCGCAAGCCGCAGTTTAGGGGAAAGTAATTTCGTCGTCATTGCGGAGAGAGGCGAGGCGCACAGCCCCTACAGGGCCGCGAGCACCGCCTTCGTAATATCCGCCGTGCCGTTGCTGCCGCCGAATTCCATCGGCTTGATGCCGCCGGCATAGGCCTGGTCCACCGCACGCTCGATGGTCTCGCCGGCTTCTGCCGCGCTCTCGAGCCCGTGCTTGTCGGCGAGCCAGTCCAGCATCATCGCTGCGGACAGGATCATGCCGGTAGGGTTGGCCTTGCCCTGCCCCATGATATCAGGCGCGGTGCCGTGGCACGGCTGGAACACCGCATGCTTGTCGCCGATGTCGGCCGAGGGCGCCATGCCGAGGCCGCCGATCAGGCTCGCGGTGATGTCGGAGACGATGTCGCCGAACATATTCTCCATCACCATCACGTCGAAATCCCAGGGACGCTTCACCAGCATCGCCGAGCAGGCATCGACATAGAGCCGGTCGGTCTTCACCTCGGGATGCTTCTTCTCGATCTCGTCGAAAATGCCGCGGAAGAACGCAAAGGCCTTGAACACGTTCGCCTTGTCGACGCAGGTGAGCATTCCCGGCTTGCCGCGAGCCTTGCGCCGCTCGGCGAGGCGAAACGAGAACTCGAACAGGCGCTCGGAGGTCCGGCGCGTGATCACCATGGTCTCGCGCGCGTCCTCATGGGTGACAACGCCCTTGCCCATCGAGGCGAACAGGCCTTCGGTGGACTCCCTGATCACGACGAGATCGATACCGCGCTGGTCGGCGCCGACGATCGGGCTCGGCACGCCCGGAATGAGCCGCGCCGGACGCACACCGGCATAGAGATCGAAGATGAAGCGCAGCTCGATCTGCGGCGCAATCTCGGTATTGTCGGGGTAGCGCACCGACGGCAAGCCGCACGCACCGAGCAGGATCGCGTCCGCCTCCTCGCAGAGCTTGATCGTGCTATCCGGCATCGACTTGCCGGTGGCGAGATAATGGTTGGCGCCGGCCGGCGCCTCCGTGAAGCGAAAGCGCAAGTCCGATTTGTGCTCGACCTTGCGCAGCACCTCGAGCGCCGGCGCCATGACTTCAGGACCGATGCCGTCACCGGCGAGCACGGCAATGTGGAAGGCGTTGTTTGCGGACATGGGAGGCCTCAAGGAAGGGAGCTAACCAAGTCGTCATTGCGAGGAGCTCTTGCGACGAAGCAATCCAGACTGTGTCCGCGGAGGGATTTCTGGATTGCTTCGCTTCGCTCGCAATGACGGGGAGAGAGCGTTGAGCTACGGCGTCAGCACCGTGCGCCCGACCACCGCGCCCTGCTGCAATTGCAGCAGCGCATCATTGGCGTTGGCGAGCGGTTGCCGCGTCACCGGGATCGGCGGCACCTTCTTGGTGCGGACGAGATCCAGCAGCTCCTGCGTCTCGCGCAAGTTCCCGACATAGCTGCCCTGGATCGTCACCGCCTTGATCGGAATCAGCGGCAGCGCCCAGGTCGCGCCGCCGCCGAACAGGCCGACGATGACGAGCTTGCCGCCCTTGGTGAGACAGTCGAAGCCGAGCTGTGTCGTGGCAGAGTTGCCGACGAGGTCGATCACGGCGCGGATCGGCCCGCCCGCCTTCTTGGCAAGCTGCTCCAGTGCATCCGGCGCCTTGGGATCGACGGTCGCCAGCGCGCCGGCCTTTTCGGCCGCCTCACGCTTCCTGGCGTCGATGTCGACCATGATCGCGCCCTTGCCGCCCATCGCCTTCAAGAGCGACAGCGCCATCAGGCCGAGGCCGCCGGCACCGAACATCACAATCGGCGTGTCGAAATGCTGCTCGACCTTCTTCAGCGCACTGTAGGTGGTGACGCCCGAGCAGGCATAGGGCGCGGTCGTCGCGGGATCGAGGCCTTTCAGATTGAGCAGATAGCGCGGATGCGGCACCAGCATGTGGTCCGAATAGCCACCATCGCAATAGACGCCAAGCGAGCGCGGTGTCAGGCACATGTTCTCGTCGCCGCCAAGGCACGTTGCGCATTTGCCGCAGCCGATCCAGGGATAGACGAGGCCCACATCACCGATCTTCAGATCGCCCTGATCGGTGGGCTTCACGTCGGGGCCGAAGGCCAGGACTTCGCCGACCGTCTCATGGCCCATCGTCAGCGGCAGATTGATGCCGCGATCCCTCAATGAGAGCGGCTTGCGGCCATGGCCGAGATCGTAGCCGCCTTCCCAGATGTGGAGATCGCTGTGGCAGACGCCGGCGGCCTTCACCTTGATCAACACCTGCGTGCCCGACGGCTGCGGCGTCGCCTCGTCGACCTCCTGCAGCGGCGCCTTGAAATCGGCGACCTTGAAACTCTTCATTGGTGTCCTCCCGGCAAGTTTCTCGTTCTCTGCGCAGCATGCCACGGCCAGTGAGACGAGACAAACCCGGCAGCGGTCTTAGTTCAGGCCAGCGGATGATGGCAAGCCGCGAACTGGCCGGGTGCGACTTCGCGCAACTCCGGTATCTCCGCGCTGCATCGCTGATCGGCCCGAAGGCAGCGGGTACGGAAGCGGCAGCCGGACGGCGGCGCAATCGGCGATGGCGGCTCGCCGGTCGCCACACTCTCCGCGGGACGCACCTCCGGATCGGGCACCGGGATCGCCTGCAACAACAGCCCGGTATAGGGATGCGCCGGTCTTGCGAACAATTGCTCCGACGGTCCGACCTCGCAGAGCCGGCCGAGATACATCACTGCGACGCGGTCGCTGACCGCTTTGACCACCGCGAGATCATGCGCGATGAACAGCAGCGTCAGGCCAAAGCGCGCCTTCATCTCCTCCAGCAGGTTGAGGATCTGCGCGCGAATGGAGACGTCGAGCGCCGAGACCGGCTCGTCGCAGACGATGAATTCAGGGTTGAGCACCAGCGACCGTGCGATGCAGATGCGCTGGCACTGCCCGCCGGAGAATTCGTGCGGCAGGCGGTTCGCCACGATATCAGGGTCGAGCCCGACGGCAGAGAGCACGTCGTGCACGCGCCGCTTGCGCTCGGCGGCATCCTTGACGCCGGCGATGATCAGCGGCTCGGCGACGATGTCGCCGATGCGCCGGCGCGGATTGAGCGAAGCGATCGGATCCTGGAAGATCAGCTGCACGCGGCGGCGCATCTTGCGCAGCGCCTCGCCCTCCATCGCCGTGAGGTCCTCGCCAGCGAACAGCACGCGGCCCGATTTGGCGCGGCGCAATTGCAGCACCGCGCGCCCGAGCGTCGACTTGCCGCAGCCGGATTCGCCGACCAGCCCCAGCGTCTCGCCGCGCGCGACTTGAAGACTGACACCCGAGACGGCATGCACCGTCTTGTTGCCGAGACCATATTCGACGACGAGATTGTCGACATTCAGAAGCGGCTCGGGGCGCACGGCAAGCTGCATCATGCACCGATCCCTTCCGCCATCCGGATCGGATGGAAGCAGGCATAGAGATGCCCGGGCGTCTCTGCATCCCTCAGCTCGGGCTTGGCCTCGTGACAACGTCCTGCGGCATAGCGGCAGCGCGGCGCGAAGGAGCAGCCACGTAGCGGCCGTGTCGGATCGGGCGGGCGGCCGGAGATGGCCGGCAGCGGCGTATGCGGCGCGGCCTCCAGCTTCGGGATCGCCGCCAGCAGCGCCTCGGTGTAGGGCATGTGCATGCGCTTGAACAACGCCTGCGTCGGCGCGCGCTCGACCACCCTGCCCGCATACATCACCGCGACCTCGTCGGCACGGCCGGCGACGACGCCGAGATCGTGGGTGATGATGATCATCGCCATGTGCCGGCGCCGCTGCTCGCGCGCGAGCAAATCGAGAATTTGCGCCTGGATGGTGACGTCGAGCGCCGTAGTCGGCTCGTCCGCGATCAAGAGCTTCGGCTCGCACGACAGCGCGATCGCGATCGCGATACGCTGGCGCATGCCGCCGGAGCACTGATGCGGATATTGCGCGAGCCGCTGCTCCGGCGCGGGAATGCCGACGGCCGCCAGCAGCTCGATGCTGCGCGCCTTCGCGGCGGGAGCATCGAGCTCGAGATGCTCCTGGATCGTCTCCATCACCTGCGTGCCGATGGTCAGGACCGGATTGAGCGAGGTCATGGGGTCCTGAAACACGACCGCGAGGTCGCGCCCGCGCAAGCGCCGCAGGCGCTCGGAATCGAGCCGCACCAGGTCCTGGCCGTCGAACATCACGCGGCCGGTGAGCTTGGCCTTTTTCGGCAGCAACTGAAGCACCGCGCGCGACAGCATGGTCTTGCCGCAGCCGGATTCGCCGACGATGCCGAGCGTGCGGCCGGGGTCCAGCGTCAAATCGACATGATCGACGGCGCGGAGATTGCCGCGCGGGGTCGGCAGCTCGACCGCGACGTCCTCGATGGCCAGCAGCGGCACGCTCACAACGCCCCCTGACGCGGGTCGGTGAGGGCCCGCAAGGTGTCGCCGACGAGGTTGAAGGCCAGCACGGTCAGGAACAGTCCCGCCGCCGGCAGGAAGGCGAGCCGCGGCGCAACGTCAAGACTGTCGCGCCCCTCGCCGATCATGCTGCCCCAGCTCGCCATCGGCGGCGGCACGCCGAGTCCGAGGAAGGACAGCGCGCCCTCGACCACGATGGTGACGGCGACGCCGAGCAGGAAGAAGGCCAGCAGCGGCAGGATCACGTTCGGCAGCAGCTCGCGCAAGATGATGCGTGCATGGCTCGCCCCTAACGCCTCGGCCGCGATCACGAACTCGCGCCGCGCCAGCGTCAGCGTCGCCGCACGCGCCACCCGCATGAAGGCGGGGATGCCGAGCACGCCGAGGATCACGGTGAGATTGGGGACCGACTGGCCGAGATAGGCGGTCACGGCGAGCGCGAAGATCAGCGGCGGAAAGGCCAGCAGCACGTCCATGCTGCCGACCACCAGCGTCTCGACCCGGCCGCGGAAATAGCCGGCGAGCAGCCCGAGAGCGCCGCCGACCACGAGGCCGATCATCGGCGCGATCAACCCGACCGTCAGCGACACCCGCGCACCAAAGATCAGGCGGGCAAGCTCGTCGCGACCGAGCCCGTCGGTGCCGAGCCAGTGCTCGCTGGAGAAGGGGGCACGGCGCTCCAGCATGTCCATGTCGGTCGGGTTCTGTAGCGGCAGCACGGGCGCGAAGATCGCGAGCGCGAGAATGATCGCGAGCCAACCGCTCGCAAGCCAAAATAGGACGCCGAGCTTCCGCCGGCGAACGGGCGCGGACGCTGCCTCGTCCTGCATCGACAGCTCAAGCGTGGCCATGGCGGATCCTCGGATCGAGCACGGCGTAGAGCATGTCGACGATGAAATTGACGATGACGAAGCCGCAGGCGACCAGCAGCACCACGCCCTGGAGGATGACGAGGTCGCGGGTGTAGATCGCGCCGACCAGCAGCCGGCCGATGCCAGGCAGCGCGAAGATCGTCTCCACGATCAACGTGCCGCCGAGCAGGCGGCCGATATTGATGCCCGTCACCGTCACCAGCGTCAGCGACGAGGGCTTGAGCGCATGCACGAACAGGATGCGCGCCGGCTTGAGGCCCTTTGCCTTCGCGAGCGCGATATAGTCTTCCTGCAAGGTCGCGATCATGTCGGAGCGCAGCACCCGCATGATGCCCGGCCACTCCGCCAGCGCCAGCGTCAGCGCCGGCAGCACGAAGAAGCGCAAATTGGCCAGCGGCTCCTCGTTGAAGGGCACATAGCCGGTCGCCGGCAGCCAATGCAGCTCGACCGCGAACAGATAGATCAGCAGAATCGCCATCAGGAAGGACGGCATCGACAGCATGGCGAAGGCGCTGCCGGTCATGAAGCGGTCGAAGGCGCCGCCGGCACGGGCGGCGCAGCCGATCGCGACGGGAACGCCGATCAGGAGCCCGATGAACTCGGCCATCAGCATCAGCTGGAGCGAGACAGGAATGCGCTCGGCGACCGCCTGCAGCACGGTCTGACCGGTGCGGAACGAGCGGCCGAGATCGCCCTGCAACACATGGCCGAGCCAGCTCAGGTAACGCCACCACACTGGCTGATCGAGCCCCATGTCACGGCGCAGCGCCGCGACATTCTCCGGCGTCGCCTGGTCGCCGAGGATGACGAAGGCGAGATCGCCCGGCAACAGCGAGGCGATCAGGAAGGTGAGCAACGAGACGGCGAGCAGTACCGGCAGCATGGCAAGCAGCCGCCGCGCAACGAAGGTCAGCATCGCATGGTCATTCCAGCCAGGTGGTCGAGACGTCGATCACACCATTGTAGATCTTCGGAAAGCCCTTCAGCCTGGCGCTCGACAGTGCGTAATAGGTGTTCTGGAAGGTCCAGAACCAGATCGCCTCCTTGTTGATCAGGCGGCTGATGGCGCAGTAATCCTCTGTGCGCTGGCCAAGGTCGGCGGTGACGCGCGCATGGTCTAGAAGCTTGTCGAGCTCGGGATTTGAGAAGCCGGAGAGCGCCAGCGGGCTGCCGCTGCGGAAATTCGCGTACATCTGCGGATCCGGGTCGGCGAGATCGACGATGCGCCACGGCGTCAGCTGGAACTGACGGGTGAAAGCGCGCGACGGAATGGTGGCCTGGTCGACCTGCTCGATCTCCATGTTGGCGCCGACGCGCTTCCAGAACTGCTGGAGCACCTGGCCGATCATGCGGCCGCGGGGCGTTGCGGTCACCAGCATCTTGAACTCGACCGGCTTGCTGTAGTCCTTGATCAGCGCCTTGGCCTTCTCGATGTCGAACGGCAGTGCGCCGTCGTCCTTGCACTTGACCCAGGAGCCGTCGCCGTAAGGATTGCTCGCGGGTCGGCTCAGGCCGTTGCTGATCGCCTGCGACATTTTCGGACGGTCGATCGCCATCACCAGCGCCTGGCGCACGCGGACGTCGTCGAACGGGGCCACCTTGGTGTTAAAGGCATAGACCTGCGCGCCCGAGCCCTTGTAGGTGTGCACGGTGAGCTTGGGGTCCTTCTGCGCCTTCATGATGTTGTCGGCGTCGTTCTCGTCGTCCCAGATGATGTCGGCCTCGCCCGACTGCAGCGAGGCGAACCGCGACTGCGCGTCCGGCAGCGGCTTCAGGATGATGCGGTCGAGATAGGGGCGCCCTTTGTCCCAGTAGTTGGGATTCTTCTCCAGCACCATGCGGTCGCCGGCGGTCCATGATTTCAGGATGTACGGGCCGGTGCCGACGGGATTGCGATTGTAATCGTCGCCCTTGGTCTTCCAGGCGGTTGGAGAGTGCACCGCATTGTTCTGGCTCTGGATGGTGATCACTGCCGGCAGGTTCACGGAGGGGTCGGTGAGCTTGTAGACGACGGTGTATTCGTCGGGCGCCAGCACCTCCTTGACGTTGGTGATGTAGAAGGCGCAGCGGCACTTGTTGGCAGGGTCCTTTTGCCGGTCGAAATTCTCCTTGAAGGCCTGCGCGTTGAACGGCGTGCCGTCGTGGAATTTCACGCCCTCACGGAGCTTGAAGGTCCAGCTCATGTAATCGTCGGAATGCGTCCACGAGACCGCGAGCTTCGGCGCGGCCTCGCCCTTGTCGTCGAGCGTGGTCAGCGTGTCGAAGATCGCGGCGGCCGCGGTGAAGGTCGAGGTGTCGTAGACGCCGACCTTGAGCGGATCGAAGCCGGGAATGTCGAGCTCCTGGCCGACGGTGATGCTGCCGCCGGGCTTCTGCGCCTGCGCCGGCTCAACCAGCGGGAGAAGAGAAAATGCCGCAACAAGGAAAATCGGCGCCGTCTTGCGCGCCGCAGCAGCAATGTTCGTCATGGTTCCTCCCGGGATCCCTCGTCCGATGTTTCGGATCGTTGAATGACTCGGAGGCGAGCTTGGCGACAAATGCTCGCCACGGCAAGAGGAACACACGAGAGATCAAAACGCCGCATGCGCGCGTCGTCATGTTGCTGAAGATGTCGCGGCCGTTTTGCCTGACGGAATTGGCGCCCTGTCGACAAGGCCGATCTCCTCGCGCAACGCATGCGTATCCGCGCCGAGCACGGCCACCGTCTTGGCCGGCGTCGTGTCGGCCCCCGACATCCGGAATGGCAGGTTGAGCACCTGGAACGAGCCGCCCTCGTCCCGCACCTCGGAGAGCGCCTGGCGATGCGCAAGCTGCGGATCGGCCAACGCCTCGGACACGGTGCGATAGGCCGAGGCCGGCACGCCGGCAGCGCCAAGCGCGAGCAGGCATGCATCGGTCGAAAGCTGCCGCGACCAGACCTCGACGCCGTCCATCAACTCCGCCCAGTTCTCGCGGCGCGGAGCATAAGTGGCAAAGCGCGGATCGGAGATCCAGTCGAGGCGGCCGATCACGCCCATCAAGGCCTGAAACGTCTTCTCGCTGGCGATCGTGATCATGACATAGCCGCTTGCCGTCTCGGTCGGCCCGAACATCGGGCGTGGCGGCGGCGCCACCGCGAATTGAGAGCTCTGCAACTCGGTCAGCGTCAGCGACAGCATCGTTTCCAGCATGGAGACGTCGATATGCTGGCCAAGACCCGTCACGGTGCGCTGATAGAGCGCGGACGCGATCGCGCCGAAACCGTAGGTGCCGGTGACGACGTCGGCATGGTAGATGCCGCAATAGTCGGGCCTGATACGGCCGGGCTGGTAAGCCAGATGCGCCATGTCGTAGCCGGAAGCGGCGTGGATCACCGGGGCGTAGGCCGGCAGCTCGGCCGAGGGGCCGGTCTGGCCGTAGCCGGAGATCGAGCAGTAGATCAGCCTCGGGTTGACCGGGCGCAGCCTTTCGTAGTCGAGCCGCAGCCGGTGCATCACGCCGGGCCGAAAGTTCTCGACCAGGATGTCGGCGGCGGCGGCCAGCCGGCGCACCGCCTCCTTGCCATCCTCGGACTTGAGATCGAGGATCACGCTCTTCTTGCCGACATTGAGCTGGCCGAAGGCGGTGCTGCACCCCTTGCGCAGCGGCGGCCGGGTCCGCATCGTCTCCCCGCCGTCGGTCTCGATCTTGATGACCTCGGCGCCCATGTCGGCTAGCATGCGCGCGCAGTGGGGACCGGCGATCGTGGTCGAAAAATCCAGGACCCGCAGGCCTGCGAAAGCCTTTGTCGTCGTCCCCTCATGCTTGTCTGCTAGCTGCATGCTTGCTCACGTCCTTGGGTCTCTTAGGAACTATCGAAGTTCTTTGTTGTTGATGCGGCGACCCTAGAGGGCGGCGGCTGAGTAGGAAAGTGTTTACCGAGCAGACGTGCCGCGTGGGCGGGCTTTGGAATTCCAGCACAACTGGACCCGTTCTTGCATAGCAGCAAGCGGGGTCTGAAGAGGGCGGCTGTTCTTGAGGGTCTTGTTCGTCACCACAGAGATGGACGACTTCGTCCGCGTTGGCGGACTGGGCGCCGTTTCCGCCGCCCTTCCCCGCGCCCTTCGCTCCTTTGCCGATATCCGGATCATGCTGCCCGGCTATCGCGACATCATCGAGCAACTCACGCATATTCAGATCGTTGGCCGCTGTCCTGCGTTCGCGGAGATGCCGGCCTGTTCGCTCGGCCGGGCCGCGACCAAAGACGGCCTGCCGGTCTATGTGCTGTTGTGCTCACAGCTCTACGACCGGCCCGGCAATCCCTATGGCGATGAGTCCGGGCGCGACTGGCCCGACAACGATATCCGCTTCGCGCGCTTTGCCTCGGCGGCGGCTGAGCTCGCCATGGGCAAGCTGGACAAGAATTGGGCAGCAGACCTGATCCATGCCAATGACTGGCAGGCCTCGCTCGTGCCGGCTTACCTTGCCTGGCGCGGCGCCAAGCTGCCGTCGATCCTGACCATTCATAACCTCGCCTATCAGGGCCTCTTCCCGAAGGACTCGCTGCGGCGGATCGGCGCACCGGAGAGCTCCTTCCACATCGACGGCGTCGAGTTCTACGACCAGGTCTCCTTCCTCAAGGCAGGCCTCGTCTACGCTTCGCACCTCACCACCGTCAGCGGCACCTATGCGCGGGAGATCACCACGGCCGAATTCGGCTGCGGCCTGGAGGGACTGCTCCGCCTGCGCTCGGACGCCGCCGAGCTTACCGGCATCCTCAACGGCATCGACGAGAGCTGGGACCCGCGCTCCTGCGCCCAGCTCGCCCAGCAGTTCGGCGCCGGCGACTGGGTCGGCAAGAGGGCCAATGCGGATTACGTGCGCAAGCAGTTCGGCCTTGCGGTGTCGCGCGGCCCGATGTTCGGCATCGTCGCGCGACTCGTGCACCAGAAGGGCATCGATCTCGTGCTGGCGGCAGCCGACGAGATCATCGATGCCGGAGGGCAGATCGTGGTCACCGGCTCCGGCGAGCCGGCGCTCGAGCAGGCCTTGATCGACGCGCATCGCCGCCGCCCCGACGCCATCGGGGTCGTGATCGGCTTCAACGATGCCCAGGCACGGCGCATCTTCGCCGGCAGCGACTTCACCTTGATGCCGTCGCGGTTCGAGCCCTGCGGCCTCAGCCAGATGTATGCCCAGCGCTTCGGGTCGCTGCCGATCGGGCACCAGACCGGCGGCCTCGCCGAGACCATCACCGATGGCGAGACCGGCTTCCTGTTCTCGAAACCCTCGCGCGAATCCTTCCTCGGCGGCGTCCGCCGGGCCTTCTCGGCCTTCATGGCGCACGACCAGCTCGACTCCATGCGCCGCAGCGCCATGGGACGATCGTTCTCCTGGAGCATCTCGGCCGGCAGCTACAGCGCGCTGTACCGCAAGCTGGCGTCGGTGTGAGGAAGCGACGACGCTTCCTCAGACTCCGTCATTGCGAGCGCAGCGAAGCAATCCAGAGTCCCTCCGCAGAGACAGTCTGGATTGCTTCGTCGCAAGGGCTCCTCGCAATGACGGTATTTGTGGCGACCAGCAAGCACCTCACCCCTTCCCGCGCGCGTCCATCTGCGGCCGTCCGATCCAGGCGCGATTGAGACACCGTGTCATCCAGTCCGGCTGCAGCTCGCCCCGCAACCGCGCCTGCGCTTCCTGGTAGGGACCGACATAGCGCAGCCGATCAGGCAATTTCGGATAGACGCGCCTGATCCATCGCAGCGCATTGTCGGCGGATTGGATCTCGCGCTCGCCGAGCTCAAAGCCAAAGCCTGCGCGCAAACGCTCAGGGAGCATCCTCGCGGTGAGCGCGCGATACCATCGCGGTGGCCGCAACCACGGACGAGCGCCGCTGAATATCTGCGCAGCGATCTCGCGCGCCGCAGGGCTGACGGTCAGCGTCTCCGACTGCGCCATTGCCGTGGTGTAGGCGACGAAGCCGGACCAGTCCGCCGGCAAATCATCCCCCGTCAATCCGAACAGGGCGCCGTACAGCCTGGCCTCGCTCCAATAGCGATCGCGCTCCTCCGCCGAGAGTGGCGGCAGCACCAGATCATGTACCATGAGCGCGGTCTCGACCAGCGTCGCATGGACCCAGCGCAGCGCGGGGATGTCGTTGGCGCAGTAGCGCGAGCCGGCCGCGAACGGACCCACGGCCTCGGGCATCTCGCCGACGATCATGCTGTGGCGCCGATGCAGCTGCCGGGACGACAGCAGCGCCCGGTCCAGCGAGCCGAACACCATCGTAAAGACGATGTCGAAGGTGCGGTGGAAGCGGCCGATCGGGTCGGCAAGGGTGCGCGAATGCTCGGCGATCGCCGCCGCCACCCATGGATGGGCCAGCTGCAGCAGCAGCGCACGGCCGGCGCCGAGAAAGATCACGGCCTCCCGGTCGATCCGCCAGGTCAGCGAGGCCGGACCGAACACGCCCGCGATCGGTCCCGCCGCGTTGGCACGCAGCGTATCGAGCGACTCCTCCAGATCTTTCTCGGCGACCAATTGCAAGCCTCGCGACGAAGACACGGCGACCATACTCCGGACCGCGCGCCTGCGAAATCGTCGTCGTGCAAAGCAATGACGAACAAGGCCCTCATTCCGCGGCCATCGGCATCTCGTCCATATGCTCGTGCAGCACCACGCCGGCGAGCGGATCGAATTCGCCGATCCAGGGCTTGCGCGCCAGTACCGATTTCGTGTGCGCATAGCCAGCATGCCAGCGCCGCGTGATCCCGGACGGACTGAAATCGATATCCTTGGTATGGGTCTCGCGCTCGAGCTGCGGCGCCAGCAGCCGCACCACATGCATGCGGGTCGGACAGCCGTAGCTCATCAGCTCCATCACCGCGGGATCGTTGCGCTCACTTTCCGGAAGCCGCGCCGCAAGCTGGTTGATCACATGGCGCAGGCGATGGGCCTGCTGCTGTCGCACGATCTGGCTGGCGATGCGGCTGGAATATTGCACGTCCTTGTGCCGGTTCAGCACCTCCGCCATCGTGGTCGGCTCCGGCCCGACGGGATTCCACAGATGCACGGAGAAGATCAGCGAATCCCGGCGTGGATTGTCGTCGAACACCGCCTCCGTCGGCGTGTTCGACAGGATGCCTCCGTCCCAATAGAGCTCGCCGTCGATGCGCACCGCCGGGAAGGCCGGCGGCAGTGCGCCCGAGGCCATCACATGCTTCACCGTCAGTTCGCCGTCGCGGCTGTCGAAATAGCGCATTTCGCTGGTGCCGACATGAGCCGCACCGACCGTCAGGCGCGGCGCGCAGCGATTGGCCAGATCGAAATCGACGAGCTCGCTCAGCGTCTTCTCGAGCGGAGCGGTCGAATAATAGCCCGCGTGATCGGCACCCAGCGGATAGGAATCTCCGGCATGTGCCAACGGATTGGGTCGGAAAAAACCCGGAATGCCGTGGGTTACCGTCGACCAATAGGCCAGCTTCTCGTCGAAGCCGGGAAACGTGGCGCGCCAGTCCCAAACCGGCTGCTGCTCCATCCGCTTCCAGAACTCCCTCAAGCGCGCGAGCCGGTGCTCCCTTGCGTTGCCGGCGATCAGGCTCGCATTGATCGCGCCGATCGAGGTGCCGATGATCCAGTCCGGCTCGATGCCGGCTTCGTGCAAGGCCTGGTAGACCCCGGCCTGGTACGAGCCGAGCGCGCCGCCGCCTTGCAGCACGAGCACGACCTGACCCGGCAGGTCCATGCCCTTGCGCTGCACATTGTCCTGCATGCCGTTCATGTCTCGCTCCTGTCGAGCCTATGCTTATCATTCGTCAGGCGTAAGGCCATTGTGGCGTCCCGCCGTTCTCGGCGATTGCCGGGCCTTTTGGAAATGCCGGCTGGCTTCCATAACCATACGCATGCGCTATTGAGCCCAGGATGTCATTCCCCGTCCGGATCGGCTAGATTCCGGTCGATCCTGCTGGGGAGCCGATCCATGGAAATGCATCAGGTCCGCTATTTCCTTGCGGTAGCGCAGCTCTTGAACTTTACGCGCGCCGCGGAGGAATGCAACGTGACGCAGCCCTCGCTGACGCGCGCCATCAAGCAGCTCGAGGCCGAGCTCGGCGGCGACCTGTTCCGCCGCGAACGGCCGGCGGCGCAATTGACCGAGCTCGGCCAGCGCATGCATCCGCTGCTGAAGCAATGCTACGACGCCGCTACCGGCGCGCGCTCGCTCGCCTCCTCGTTCAAAAGCGGAGAGATCGGTGCGCTCCGCATTGCGCTGACGCATTCGATCGACCTCGCCTTGCTGATTCCGCATCTCAACGAGATCAAACGGCAGTTCAATCGGCTCGAGCTGCGCTTCCTGCGCGGGACCAGTCGCGAGGTCGGCGACTTCCTCAAGAAGGGCGAAGCCGAGCTCGGCATCGCTGCGGAGATCGACGAAGCCTGGGAGCGGCTCGACGTCTGGCCGCTGTTCACCGAAAACTTCGAGCTCGTCGTCTGCGACCGACACCGGCTGGCCGGCCGCAGCTCGATCGAACTGGACGATTTGCGATCGGAGCAGCTGCTGAGCCGGACCTTCTGCGAGCACGCGCGCCGCATCTCCGCGAGCCTGCGCGAACACGGCATCGACATCGAACATGGTCACGAGGTCGCGAGCGAGCGCGACCTGATCGAGCTGGTCGAGGCCGACCTCGGCGTTGCCATGGTGCCGCACACCTCACCCGTGCCGGAGCGACTGACACGCGCCGCAGTCTCGGGGCTGGAGGCCCGCCGTACCGTCAACCTTTATGGGGTCGCCGGCCGGCAACGCACGGCCGTGGGCAATGCCGTGATGCGCTTGCTACGCGGCGCGGACTGGCGGGAGATCGCGGGGTAGCAGGGCAAGCGCTTTCGCCCCAGGCGAGATGCGCATTGCTGTGCCCTCGCCCCTTGTGGGAGAGGGCAGCGACGTTGGCAGACCCGGACTCACTTGGGTGAGGGGTATCTCTCCACGGACGTCGGTGCATGGCGCTAGATACCCCTCATCCGGCGCCGTAGCCGATGCAAAGCATCGGCGTTCTTAGGAACGGCGGCCGAGGGCCGCCTATGCCACCTTCTCCCACAAGGGAGAAGGGAAGAGAGCGCGCCTCAATTCTCCCGGCTCGCGCTCTCCAGCGCCTCGATCAGATCGTCGATCTCCATGCGTTTGCGAAAATCCGGATCGACGAAGCGGGCTTTCACGATGCCGTCGCGGCCGACCACGAACACGGCCGGGATCGGCAGCATCCAGCCGTCATTGCCGTGGAACTTCGCCATGTCCTGATACGACAGCAGTTGCTGGATCTCGGCACCGAGCCAGATCGCAAGGTTGAGCGACAGCGCATAGCCGTTGTCGAGATCGGTCAGGATCGGAAACGGCACGCCGGATTCGGCCTTGAGCTGCCCGGTATATTCCTGCGTCTCCGGCATGATCGCGACGACCTGCGCCCCCATGGCCTTGATGCGGTCCAGCGCCTGCACCACGGCGCGGACATTGAGCCGGCAATAGGGACACCAATGGCCGCGAAAGAACATCACCGCGACCGGGCCCCGCTCCAGCAGCGCGGGCAGCGTCACGAGGTGCCCGCCCTCGTCAGGCAACATGAACGGCGGCATCGCATCGCCCGGACGCGGCGCGGTCTCGCCACCGCCGTTTCCGCTCAAGCGGATCACCAGGCGATCGACCGCATCGCCATAGGCTGGAAACACCTCGCGGCTCGCGTCGGCATAGGCGCGCAGCTGCTCGTTCAGCGTTCCCTCCATGTCGCGGCAGCGCTGGAAGGCGAGCCTCAGTCGATCGGCGTCGGCTGGCGTGAGAGACGTCATCGTTCTGCTCCGGCATTCCTGCGGCGGATACTAGTTTCCCGGTTCGGCCGCCCGCAAGGGGCGGCCCGCGATGCCAGGACCGGCTCAATTCACGTAGAAATTGCCGGTGGGATCGAGCCGCCCTGACGTGGAGTACAGCGTGCCGTTGTCCATGAAGAACACGGTGTTATCAGGTACCTTCTTCGCATGCTTCATCATGGCCTCGTGGTTCTTCTCGGCCGGGGCCATGGCCATCGCCGACATCTTGCCGGGCCCGCCATAGACATAGGCCATGCCGGCCTTCAGATCCCAGGCCGCTTCCGAGAAGGCCGATGTCGCGATCACCGCGAAGGCGGCGGTAAAAACCAGGGTCTTGGACACTTTCGTCATGGGCTGCTCCTTGGGAATTGACGTGAACGCCCGCCAATCGGGCGCGCTGCCATCGGACGCCAGATGCTGCGAAGGCGGAAATGCCGATGCCCAATCGGTTCGATAGCCGCCGCCTATCGGCATAGCGCCGGGCTATCGCATCGAGAGCAAGCCGGCATTTCAAGGTGGAGACGGTGTCGACGAAGCTCCTGCCATAGCCGGCAACCATCATGGTTGCGGCCAACAGAGGAGACTTTCCATGTCAAGGCATCTCACAGTGTCGCGCGTGGTTTGGACAGGCGTTGCCGTTCTCGGGGCGCTGACATTTGCAACGCCGGTCTTGGCCGGCGAATGTCCGGCCGGCAAGATCAGGCCGAACGCACAGCAGATGGTCGACCACAAACCCGTCGGCGTCACCGATGTTACGCTCGGGGCGATCGACCTGGGCAAGCAGCCAGCCCATATCGAGGGCCGCGAGCTGCGCTTCCGCAAGCTGACCATCGCGCCCGGCGGTATCGTGCCCTGGCACAGCCATGACGACCGCCCTGCCCTGATCTTCGTGCAGCAGGGCGAGATTGTCGAATACGCCTCCAACTGTCTCGATCCGATCGTGCACAAGGCCGGCGACATCCGCCCCGAAGTCTACGGCACCTCGCATTGGTGGAAGAACCTCGGCAAGGAGACGGTCATTCTCTATGTCGGCGACGTCCGCAAGGATCCCAACGACCATCATATGTAACGAGCGCCGAGTGTGCTGTCGTTCCGGGGCGCGAAGCGAACTCTGGTGCGCAATTGCGCACCTGAGAACCTCGAGATTCCGGGTCTGGTGCTCCGGGCCGCTTTGCGGTCCCGTTCGCACCAGCCCGGAATGACAGTCGAAGGAGATGCACGCCATGACCGACCTTTTCGCTCCCATCAAACCGGGCGCGATGACGTTGGAAGCGCACTCGCCGGGTCTTGTATTTCGATCGCTCGTGATCGGCCTCACCGCCTTCCTGACGGTCGTCGACCTGTTCGCGACGCAGGCGATCCTGCCCTCGTTGACGCGGCACTATGGCGTCACACCCGCGGCAATGGGCTTCGCCGTCAACGCCAGCACGTTCGGCATGGCCGCCGCGAGCCTCGTCGTCGGCTTCTTTAGCCCGCATATCGATCGCCGGACCGGCATCCTGCTCAGCCTGATGCTGCTTGCGATCCCTACCAGCCTGCTGGCGTCCGCGCCAAACCTTGCCGTCTTCACCGCCTTGCGGGTCGCGCAGGGCCTCTGCATGGCCTCCGCCTTTGCGCTCACTCTTGCCCATCTCGGCGAGCAATGCAGTGCCACGGACGCCGGAAGTGCGTTTGCCGCCTACATCACCGGCAATGTCGCCAGCAACCTTGTCGGCCGGCTGATCTCGGCGGCCGTGGCCGATAGCCTCGGTCTCGCCTGGAATTTCTATTTCTTCGCGGCGCTCAATCTGGCCGGCGCGGTGCTGGTCCATTTCACCATCCAGCACATGCGGCCGATGCACGCGATGATGCCGGCGGCTTCGCCCCTTTCCGCCACCCTCGCGCTTTGGCGCAATCCGCAACTGCGCGCCGCCTTCGGCATCGGTTTCTGCATCCTGTTCGCCTTCATCGGCACCTTCACCTACGTCAACTTCGTGCTGGTGCGGCCGCCGCTGTCGCTGGGCATGATGGATCTCGGCCTCGTCTATTTCGTCTTCCTGCCGTCTGTCGTCACCACGCTTCTGGCCGGCAAGGTGGCCGCGCGGCTGGGAACGCGGCCGACGATCTGGGGCGCGCTCGCCGTTGCCGGGTTAGGCCTGCCATTGATGCTGGCGCCGCATCTCGGCGAAGTCCTCGTCGGCATGGTCCTGGTCGGAGTCGGCACATTCTTCGCGCAGGCCGCCGCGACTGGCTTCGTCGGACAGGCCGCAGCCGACAATCGCGGCATCGCCAGCGGGGCTTATCTTGCATGTTATTTCTGCGGCGGGCTGGTCGGTACGGCCGTGCTCGGCCGCCTGTTCGACGCTTTCGGATGGCAGGCGTGCGTATTCGGCGTGGGCGCGGCACTCGCGACCGCAGCCCTACTTACATTCGCCCTCAAACGCTAGCGCTTGACTGGAGCTTCCTGCGACGGCTCGTCGTCGGCGATGGCGCGCCAGGCGGCGCCGTCGAGATCGTCGTACTGGCCGCTCCTAAGCGACCAGAGGAAAGCGACGAGACCGGCACCTCCGAGCATGAGCGCCAGCGGGACCAGGATGACCAGGATCTCCATCACACGATCTCCCGCGAGGCGCTGCGGGCGCGCAGCGAGTTCAGCATCACCAGGATCGACGACCCGCTCATGGCGGCAGCCGCAATCAGTGGCGTCACGACGCCGCTGATCGCAACCGGCACCGCCAGGACGTTGTAGCCGATCGCAAGCCAGAGGTTCTGCCGCATCAAATGCAGCGCCTTGCGCGACGCGTCGATGGCGGCAACCACCGGGGCCAGCGGCCGGCCGAGAAAGACGAGATCGGCAGTGGCCTGGCTGAGATGCGCGGCCGAGATCGGCGACATCGAGACATGGGCCGCCGCGAGCGAGGGCGCGTCGTTCATGCCGTCGCCGACCATCAGCACTTTGGTGCCGCGCCGTTTCAGTTCCTCGATCCGCGCGATCTTGTCGGCAGGCGTGACGCCGGCGCGCCATTCGGGAACGCCGAGCGCGTGCGCCGCCGCCTTCACCGCCGGCTCGCGGTCGCCGGACAGGATCTCGATGCCGATGTTTCGCGCCTGCAGCGCCGCGATCACGGCCTGTGCATCCGGACGCAGGCCCTGGCGGACGGAAAGGATGAATTTTGCGGTGCCCTTGCTGAAAGCCACGATGGAGGCTTCGGGATCGAGCGTGGCGCCGCCGACCAGCGCCTCGGCACCGCAGAAGGACGGTCGCCCAAGGCGAAGCTCGACGCCGTCGACGGTCGCGCGGACACCCTGCCCGGCCTCCTCCACCGCGCCGACGATCGGAGACTTCGCAGCGGCAGCCTGAGCGACGGCGGCTGCGACCGGATGATGGCTCGACAGCGCGAGCCGGCCGGCGAGCTCGAAAATATCGGCGGGGATGTCGGCGGCATTCATGACTTCGAGCTCGGGCAGCGTCAGCGTCCCGGTCTTGTCGAAGATGACATGGTGGGCTTCGGCCAGCCGCTCGATCGCATCACCCGCATTGAGCAGCACACCCGCCCTAAACATCGCGCCCGAGGCCACCGTCTGCACGGTCGGGATCGCGAGCCCGAGCGCGCAGGGACAGGTGATGATCAGCACGGCGACGCCGGTCACGATCGCATCATGCCAGCTCGCGCCGGCGATGACCCAGCCGAGGATAGTCAGAAGCGCGGTCGCGTGCACCACCGGCGCGTAGAGCCGCGAGGCACGGTCGGCGAGGCGCATGTAACGCGAGCGCGCCTGGAGCGCGTTGTCGAGCAGCCGCGTGATCTCGGCGAGCAGCGTCGCCTCGGACGCGGCCGAGACTCGCACCCGCAGCGTGCCGGAGATGTTCATCGAGCCCGCATAGACCGGCGTGCCCCGCTCCGCCGTGACATAGAGCGTCTCGCCGGTGATCAGGCTCTGGTCGATCTCGGAACGCCCCTCGATCACGGTGCCGTCCACCGCACAGCGCTCGCCGGGCCTGAGCAGCACGATGTCGCCCGGATTGATCGCGGCCACCGGCACCTGCGAGATCTCGTCGGGACCCACGAACTTCGCAGCCGTCTCCGCCTTCAGCGCCGCGAGATTGCCGGCGACCGCGCGGGTCCGCCGCCGCATGTTCTGGTCGAGGAAACGGCCGACCAAGAGGAAGGTCAGCAGCATGATCGCGGCGTCGAAATAGGCATGCTCGGCGTGATGGATGGTCTCGACCACGGACATGCCGAGCGCCAGGATCACGCCGATCGAGATCGGCACGTCCATGTTGGTGGTCTTCGCCGACAGCGCGCGCCAGGCCGAGCGGAAGAACGGCTGGCCGGCATAGGCCGCCGCGGGCAAGGCGATCAGCGCCGACAGCCAGTGGAAGAAATCGCGCTGCTCGGGCAGCATGTCGGAGACGTTGCCCGACCACACCGGGATCGACAGCATCATCACGTTCATGGTGGCGAATGCCGCAACCCCGAGGCACCGCAGCAGGAACCGCGATTCGGCGACCTCGGCCACCTCCGCGCTCTCGGTCTCGAACGGATAGGCCTTGTAGCCGAGCTCCTCGAGCCGATCGATGAATCGGCCGGGGTCGAGCGTGCCCGCTTTCCATTCCAGCGCGACGCGGCGGTCGGTGAGGTTGACACGCGCCAGCGTGACATCGGGAATGGCGGACAGCCCGCGCTCGATCTTCGCCATGCAACCGGCGCAGTGAACGCCCTCGACCGCGAGATCGATATGCCGGAGGCCCTCGCCCGCATCGCGAACATAGTGAGAGAAATCGCGCGTGACCTGCATGACAAAATCCTTCAGTTCAGGATCACGCGGTTGCGCGACAGGAACACGCGGGTCCCCCGCGCCTCGCCCTCGATCACCAGGTCCCATTGCCCCGGCGCGACGGACGCCGCATTGCCGCGATAGAGACCGATGCCGGCTTCGGTGAGCTCGACGGCGAGATCGGCGCGCTTGTCGGTCGGCCGCTCCAGCCGGCCGCCGAACCTCAGCCCGGAGATCGGCTGGCCGCCGGCATCGCGGGCCTCGACCTGGACCGAGGCGCCGCCGTCGTTTCGGCGCTCGATATGGGCGTTGACCTTCCATTTGCGCGCGGCCTGGTCCTGCGCTGCCGAGATCTCGCGGTCATAGACGAGGCCCGCGGCATAGGGGCTGTCGACATCGGTGCCGGGCAGCGTCGCGATCGCGAGCTTCATCATGGTCGCGTTGACGCCGATCACGAGGCCGAAGAAAGCGACCAGCATCAGGAAGACCTTGGTTCCGGTCAGCGGCTTGGATGACATGATGGTCTCCTGGATTTACGGCGCGACGAAATTGTCGGTGGCGCTCGCGGCGATACCCAGTCCGATATCCATGACGTGGAAGCGGACCGGAATCGACTTCTCTGGATTGTTTTCGGCCGGTGCGGTGACGAGCAGCCGTAGCTCGCTGGTGGAGTCGCGCGGAATCACGATGATCGGCCGATCCGGCGTCACCGAATCGACGCCGACGACGTGCATCGTGGGATTGACCGGCCCCTCCACGTCGATGGCGATGGCGCGGTCGTACCCGCTCTTGTTCAGCAGCCGGACCGTGTAGGCGTTGCGGATCGAGCCGTCGCTGAGCTTGACCGCGACCGGGTTGCGGTCATGCAGCACGTTGACGTCGAGCAGGCTGCGCGTCGCCAGCGTATAGATCATGAAGCCGCCGACCGCCGCGATGATCGCGCTGTAGACGATGGTGCGGGCGCGGACGATCCGGTAGATCGGCGCCTTGCCTTCCTGGCGGCGATGGATGTTGATGTCGTTGTCGTAGCCGATCAGTCGCTTGGGCCGGCCGATCTTGGTCATCACGTTGTCGCAGGCATCGATGCAGAGGCCGCACTGGATGCATTCCATCTGCGGTCCGTTGCGGATGTCGATGCCGGTCGGGCATACCGCGACGCACTGGTAGCAATCGACGCAATCGCCGACCTGCTGGCCGAGCGCGCGCAGCTCGGCGGCCTTCTTCACTGACGTGCGCTTCTCGCCGCGGTCGTAGCGGTAGGTGACGTTGAGCGCCCATTCGTCGGTCAGCGCCGCCTGGATCCGCGGCCACGGACACATATAGGTGCAGACCTGCTCGCGCATGTAGCCGGCGAGCAGATAGGTCGTCGTAGTGAGGATGCCGATCCAGACATAGGCGATCATAGGCGCCTGGAAGGTGACGAGCTCCTTCACCAGGGTCGGGGCGTCGTTGAAGTAGAGCACCCAGGCGCCGCCGGTCCACCAAGCGATCATGAGCCAGATCGAATGCTTGAGCACGATCTCGGAGATGCGCTCGAGCTTCATCGGGTCGGCCGACGCATCCTTTTTCATCCGCTCGCGCCGGTCGCCCTCGATCAGGCGCTCGACGGCATAGAACAGGTCGGTCCAGACGGTCTGCGGACAGAGATAGCCGCACCAGATGCGGCCGCCGATGGAGTTCATCAAGAACAGCGCCACTGCGGCGACGATCAAGAGGCCGGTGAAGTAGTAGACTTCCTGCGGCCACAGCTCGATGAAGAAGAAGTAGAAGCGGCTGTTGGGCAGATCGATCAGCACCGCCTGGCTGGGCGCGCCGAGGCCGCGATTCCAGCGCACGAAGGGCAGCAAATAGTAGACGCCGAGGCAGATCGCCATCAGAGCCCACTTGGTCCGGCGGAACGTACCGGAGACGCTCTGGGGGTAGACCTTCTTACGGGCCGCGTACAGCGGCCCGACATCGTCGGCTGGCTTGAGATCGTTCGGGTTGACGGTCTTGTTCATCGCGGGATCTTCTCGATAGGTGCGATTGAACCTAGACCCGGCGCCGGCAGGTCCCTTGATCCAACGCAAACGGGGGCGCTTTTCTTCGCCCCCGCCGGAAGTCGTCGGTCGTGGATCGGCCTATTTGCCGCCGCCGAGCGAGTGGACGTAGACCGCCATCGCCTTGATGGTGGCGGGATCGAGCCGTCCTTCCCAGGCCGGCATCACGCCGGCGCGGCCCTGGCTGATGGTCTCGATCAGGCTCGCCTCGTCGGAGCCGTAGAGCCAGATCTTGTCGGTCAGATCAGGTGCGCCCATCTCCTGGTTGCCCTTGCCGGCGTCGCCATGGCAGGCGACGCAATTCTCCGCAAAGATCTTCTGGCCCCTGGCGGGATCAAATCCGTTGCGGGTGGAAAGGCCCGACAGCGACCGCACGTAATTGGCGACCGTGACGATCTCGTCGCTCTTCAGCACGCCGTCCTTGCCGAAGGCGAGCATCTGGCCCTCATGCGTCTTGGCATGGCCCGAACGCGCGCCGAACTGGATGGTCTGCATGATCTGGTCGAGCGTGCCGCCCCACAGCCACTCGTCATCGTTCAGGTTCGGATAGCCCTTGGCACCGGCGGCACCGGAGCCGTGGCACGGCGCGCAATTGTCACCGAACACGGTCTTGCCCTTGGCGCGGGCGAGCGCCAGCAGAGCCGGGTCCTTCTCGATGTCGGCGAGCGAGGCCGCGCCCAGCGCCGCCATCTTGTCACCGCGGATCTTCTCGAGATTGGCGAGCTCGACCGCGACGTCGGCGCGCGAGGAGTAGCCGAACATGCCCGTGGTGTTGCTGGAGATCAGCGGCCAGGCCGGATAGACGATCCAGTAGCCGATCGACCAGACGATGGTGAGGTAGAAGCAGATGACCCACCAGCGCGGCAGCGGTGTGTTGAGCTCCTTGATCCCGTCCCACTCGTGTCCGGTCGTGGACTTGCCGGAGACGGAATCGATGTCGCTAGAATGATCGGTCATGGTTCTCTACTCCTCCCGCAACGGCAGGTGCGCTGCTTTGTCGAACACAGCCTTGTTACGGGGCCAGAATGCGTAGGCGATGATCGCGAGAAAGATCGCGACGAACACCGGGGTCCAGATCGTCGTCACGAGATCGGACGCAAGATTATGGACGGTCAGGATGGCTTTCATCGTTGATGCCTTCTCAGCGAAGATTGGCTTTCTCGTTGTAGATCTTGAAGTCGACCAGCGTGCCGAGCATCTGCAGGTACGCGACGAGCGCGTCCATCTCCGTCGGCGTGCCGGTCTTGCCGTCGAAATTGCGCACCACCGCCTTGGCATAGCGCTTGGTGAAGGCGTCGGTGCCGGCATTGTCCGGATCGGCCTGGGCCTTCAGGTCGGCGGCGGCATTGGCGATCTGCTCGTCGCTATAGGGTACCCCGACGGTGCTGAGCGTGCGCATGTCGCCCGCGATCGCATCCGGATCGACCTCGGTCTTGCTGAGGAACGGATAGCCCGGCATCACCGATTGCGGCACGATGGCGCGCGGGTTGGTGAGATGGGTGACGTGCCAGTCGTCGGAATATTTGGCGCCGACGCGCGCAAGATCCGGACCGGTGCGCTTGGAGCCCCACTGGAACGGGTGATCGTACATGCTCTCGGCGGCGAGCGAGAAGTGGCCGTAGCGCTCGACCTCGTCGCGCAAGGGCCGGACCATCTGCGAATGGCAGAGATAACAGCCCTCGCGGACGTAGACGTTGCGTCCGGCGAGTTCCAGCGGCGTGTAGGGCCTGACGCCGTCGACCTTCTCGATCGTGCTCTTGAGGTAGAACAGCGGGGTGATCTCGACGAGACCGCCGATCGCGATTACCAGCAGGATGCCGACGATCAGAATGATCGAGTTCTTTTCGAAGATTTGGTGGCGTGTCCAGAACGACATTGCTTGAGCTCCTCACTCCGCCGGCTGAAGAGCGACGGGCATCTGGACTTCCTGTTCGCCGACGCGAACCGTCATCCAGAGATTGTAGGCCATGATCAGCGAGCCGATCAGGAACAGGCCGCCGCCGGCGGCGCGGATGATGTAGAAGGGGTGCATCGCCTCGACGGTCTCGATGAAGGAATATTCGAGGAAGCCGAGCGAGGTGTAGGCGCGCCACATCAGGCCCTGGAGGATGCCGGACACCCACATCGCCGAGATGTAGAGAACGATGCCGAGCGTGGCGATCCAGAAGTGCCAGTTGACGAGCTTCAGGCTGTAGAGGCCCTTGCGATTCCAGGCCCACGGCACCAGGCAATAGAGCGCGCCGAAGGAGACGAAGCCGACCCAGCCGAGCGCGCCGGAGTGGACGTGGCCGATGGTCCAGTCGGTGTAATGGCTGAGCGAGTTGACCACCTTGATCGACATCATCGGGCCCTCGAAGGTCGACATGCCGTAAAAGGCGACGGAGACCACGAGCATGCGCAGCACGGGATCGGTGCGCAGCTTGTCCCAGGCGCCCGACAGCGTCATCAGGCCGTTGATCATGCCGCCCCAGGAGGGCATCCACAGCATGATCGAGAAGGTCATGCCCAGCGTCTGCGTCCAGTCCGGCAGCGCCGTGTAGTGCAGATGGTGGGGACCCGCCCAGATGTAGAGGAAGATCAGCGCCCAGAAGTGGATGATCGAGAGCCGGTAGGAATAGATCGGCCGCTCGGCACGCTTCGGGATGAAGTAGTACATGATGGCGAGGAAGCCGGCGGTCAGGAAGAAGCCGACCGCGTTATGGCCGTACCACCACTGGAACATGGCGTCCTGGATGCCGCCCCAGGCGATGTAGGACTTCGAGCCGAACACCGAGACGGGGAGCGCGGGATTGTTGCCGAGATGCAGGACCGCGATCGTCACGATGAAGGCGAGGTAGAACCAGTTCGCGACGAAGATGTGCGGCTCCTTGCGCTTGAAGATGGTGGCAAGGAAGACGAGCAGATAGACGACCCAGACGATGGTCAGCCACAAATCGGCGTACCATTCCGGCTCGGCATATTCCTTCGACTGGGTGACGCCGAGCAGATAGCCGGTGCCCGCGATCAGAATGAAGAAGTTGTAGCCCACCACGACGAACCACGGCGCGAGGTCGCCGGCAAGGCGCGCGCGGCAGGACTTCTGCACCACGTAGAAGGAGGTGGCGATCAACACGTTGCCGCCGAAGGCGAAGATCACGGCGGAGGTGTGCAGCGGCCGCAGGCGGCCGAAGCTGGTCCAGGGCAGATCGAAATTCAGCGCGGGCCAGGCCAGCTGCGAGGCGATGATGAGGCCGACGAGAAATCCGGCAATGCCCCAGAACATCGCCATGAAGGCGGAGAACTTGATCGGCCCCATGTTGTAGTTCGGGCGGCCGTTGAGCTCCGCCGGCGGCAACGCCGCCGGCCGCTCGAAATAGCGGTTGACGATGACGAACACCGCAATCACGCTCGCCGCCGCGCTGAGCGCGGCGTGGAAGGCGAAGGGCGCATCGAGCGCCTTGGCCGAGGCGATCACGCAGAGGAAAGCGGTGACTGCGAACACGACAGCCAGGCCGCTTTCACCGATGGTCATGGATTTGGAGATGGAGGGCTGGCTCATGCGGATTCTCTCTGAAAGAACACGCTGCCAGAAACCACATTCACCCTCGCGGGGAATTGATTGAAATCAAGATGGATGGATTTCTGTTAATGTGAGGCGGCTGTCAGTTGATGCGCCCCCTCCCCTTGCGGGAGAGGGCAGCAACCTCCGTGAAATCACGGAGGTTGGAACCGCAGGATCCAGAGCTTCGCGTCAGTTCCGCGCCGTCGCCTTGAGCGCCGCGATGACGTCCTCACGGGCAATGATGCCGACCAGCTTCTGTGCACCGTCGAGCACGATGATGCTCCTGATGCGGTGCTCGGCCATGATCTGGAGCACGCGAGTGAGCCGCGTGTCGGGGCTGACATAGATGAACTCGGGCGTCATGACGTCGCCGACCTTGCGGCTCATCAGGTCATCGTAGCGCGGCAACATCTGGCTCGGCGTGAAGGCAAAGCACTTCAGGATGTCGAATTTGGTGACGATGCCGACCACTTGCCCGTCGTCTTCGACCGGATAGCTGTTGAAATCGTCGGTCTCGAACATCTCGCTGAGCTGGAACAAGTCGAGGCTACGCTGCACCGTTTTGACGTTGCGCGTCATGTAGCCGTCGACGGTCTGTTCAAGAAATCTGTACACGGCGCGTCCTCCTCGATTCCATATTGACGGGCCGGCGCTCAGTGCGACAGCAGCACGCTGCGAGCGGTTTGCGTGACCAGATACTGGGTGACGCCTCCCAGGATCAGCTCGCGAAATCTCGAATGACCATAGGCACCCGCGACGATCAGGCCGGCGCCGACGTCGCCGGCGACTTTCTCCAACTGCGCAGCGGGGGGTTCGTTTCCCGCGGCTTTCGAGACGCGTGCGGTCGCGGTGACGCCGTGACGGCCGAGCCAGGCGGCAACGTCGGTGACGCCGGTCATCACCGCCGAACGGTCGTCGCCCTGCTCTGGAATTTCGACAATGGTGACGTCCCTCGCCTTGCGCAGCATCGGCAGCGCGTCGACCACCGCCCGCCGCGCCTCCGGCGTGTCCTTCCACGCCACCAGCACGTTGCGCAAGTCCAGCCAATTGGCCCGGTCGGGGACGACGAGAAGCGGACGGCCGGCCTGCATCACCAGGTCCTTCGGGCTCGCGCGCGAGAAAGCGTCGGAGAAGGCCGGGCTTTGCCCTCCGCTGACGACGATGTCGGCGCAACGCGCCTGCGCCAGGACGAATCGTGCCGGAAAATCCATGGCGCTGCGCCACTCCACATGTCCGCCGCGATTCTTCACGGCCGCGCGGAATTGTGCTTCCAGGCCGGCCAGCCGCCGTTTGACCGAAGCTTCGCCCTCATCGATCAGCGCTTGCGCCTCGGTGCCGTCGGTGAAATAGAGCGGCGGCACGAACTGCGCCGCGGCGACCCCGACGATGGCGGCCTCGAAGCATTCGGCGAGCTCCCCCGCGACCTGAAGACGCGCCTCGTTGGGCTGATCGAGCGCCAAGCTGACCATGACGGTCGCGTATGTCATAAGGTATCTCCAGCATCACCATTTTTTTTGAATGCTAAACCTGCTGCCGCGCGGCAGGCTGAGATAGATCAAAGCAAGCGCTTCTGGCTCGCTCGCCGTTCAGTGGGAAATCCGCCAGTGAATTCAACGTCCGCGCTTGCCTCCAAGCGAGCCTTGGGCGAAATTGCGGGAGCGGTAAAGGCATCCTGCCCGCCCGCCCAGGATAGGAGCAGAGCTTGGCGCCGACCCGCGAGACCCATCCGGCTGACGATGGCCGGGGCGATCATTTCCGGGTCCGCATCGAGGGATTCGGGGTCGGAACCTGGGATCTTGATCTGCAGACGCGCGAACTTGAATGGTCGGACACGGCCAAGCGGCTGTTCGGCCTCGAGCGGGATCAGGCCGTCAGCTACGATCTCTTTCTTTCGCTGCTGGAGCCGAGCGATCGCGACCACCTCCTGAAGGCGATCGGGCGCACCTCGGAAGGCGGCGGGGGACTTGACCTGTCCTTCAAGGTCGGCGGCGCTTCCGGGAGCGGTCAATGGATCCGGGCCAGAGCCGGTGTGATCCGGGACGATACGGGCACGCCGCGTCACCTCAGCGGGATATTTCTCGATATCAACGAGGAAAAGCAGCTCGAGGAGAATCTGCGCTCCCAGGAGAATCATCTTCGCTCGATTCTCGAGACGGTGCCTGACGCCATGATCGTCATCGATTCACGCGGCATCATGCAGCTCTTC
Organism: Bradyrhizobium sp. USDA 4354; assembly: GCF_054060315.1. Lineage (NCBI taxonomy): Bacteria > Pseudomonadati > Pseudomonadota > Alphaproteobacteria > Hyphomicrobiales > Nitrobacteraceae > Bradyrhizobium > Bradyrhizobium sp. USDA 4354. The sequence goes on from NZ_JBSSDC010000001.1 coordinate 7,188,196, forward strand.
AGCAGCGCCGCGGAGCGGCTGTTCGGCTACAGCAGGCAGGAAGCCATTGGCCGGAACGTGAGCATTCTCATGCCGGAGCCGGATCAGTCGCGTCATGACGGCTATCTCGCGCGCTATCTCAGGACGAACGATCCGCACATCATCGGCATCGGCCGGATCGTGACGGGCAAACGCCGCGACGGCACGACTTTTCCGATGCACCTGTCCGTCGGACAGACGCAACGCGCGGGCGAGCCTTATTTCACCGGCTTCGTGCGCGATCTCACCGAGCATCAGCAGACTCAGGCGCGGCTCCAGGAGTTGCAATCCGAGCTCGTGCACGTGTCGCGGTTGACAGCGATGGGGGAAATGGCTTCCGCGCTCGCCCACGAGCTCAACCAGCCGCTGGCGGCGATCAGCAATTACATGAAGGGATCGCGGCGCCTCCTCGCCGGCAGCAGCGATCCCAACATGCCGAAGGTCGAAAGCGCGCTGGATCGGGCCGCGGAGCAGGCATTGCGCGCCGGTCAGATCATCCGCCGCCTGCGCGACTTCGTCTCCCGCGGCGAATCGGAGAAGCGGGTCGAGAGCCTGTCCAAGCTGATCGAGGAAGCCGGCGCGCTCGGGCTCGCCGGCGCGCGCGAGCAGAACGTGCAGCTCCGCTTCAGCCTCGATCCTGACGCCGATCTCGTCCTCGCCGACCGGGTGCAGATTCAGCAGGTGCTGGTCAACCTGTTCCGCAACGCGCTCGAAGCGATGGCGCAGTCGCCGCAGCGCGAGCTCGTCGTCGCCAACACGCGTGTCGGCGACGGCATGATCGAGGTGGAGGTTTCCGACACCGGCATCGGCTTCCGGGAAGACGTCATTCCAAATCTGTTCCAGACCTTCTTCACCACCAAGGACACTGGCATGGGCGTGGGACTGTCCATCAGCCGCTCGATCATCGAGGCTCACGGCGGCCGCATGTGGGCCGAAAGCAACGCGGCGGGCGGAGCGACATTCCGTTTCACCTTGCCGGCAACCGACGAGAGCTGATTCATGACGACCAAGGGAAATGTCTACGTCATCGACGACGACGCAGCGATGCGGGACTCGCTGAGTTTCCTGCTGGATTCCGCCGGCTTCGCCGTCACCCTGTTCGACGACGCGCTCGCCTTCCTCGAAGCCCTGCCCAGCCTTAAGTTCGGCTGCGTCGTCTCCGACGTGCGCATGCCCGGCCTCGACGGGATCGAGCTGCTGAAGCGGATGAAGGCGCAGCAAAGCCCGTTCCCGATCCTGATCATGACCGGTCACGGCGACGTGCCGCTCGCGGTCGAGGCGATGAAGCTCGGGGCAGTCGATTTCCTGGAAAAGCCGTTCGATGACGACCGTCTCACCGCCATGATCGATTCGGCGATCCGCCAGGCCGAGCCCGCCGCCAAGAGCGAGGCCGTCGCGCAGGACATCGCCGCCCGCGTCGCATCCTTGAGTCCCAGGGAGCGCCAGGTCATGGAAGGGCTGATCGCGGGCCTCTCCAACAAGCTCATCGCCCGCGAATACGACATCAGCCCGCGGACCATCGAGGTCTACCGGGCCAACGTGATGACCAAGATGCAGGCGAGCAGCCTCTCGGAACTGGTCCGGCTGGCGATGCGCGCGGGCATGCTCAACGATTGAGGCAAGTCAAGGCGTCTTCCCGGCGCCATGCTAATCGGACAGCATGATCGAGGTCAGCTCACATCGTGTGCGCCCGTCGTCGTCCCCCGCACAACCCACCGTCTTTGTGGTCGACGATGATGCCGCCGTCCTGGGATCCCTGCGGTTCCTGCTGGAGACCGACGGCTTCGCCGTGCGGACCTTCAGGAGCGGCACGGCGCTGCTCAATGTCAGCGGCGCGCCTGCGCCGGACTGCTACGTCATCGACTACAAGATGCCGGACATCAATGGCATCGAGCTGGCCGGCCGCCTGCGCCAATCCGACCGCGACGCGCCTGTGATCCTGATCACCGGCTATCCCGACGAGCATATCTCCGCCCGGGCTGCGACGGCGGGCATCAAAGACGTGGTTTTGAAGCCGCTTCTCGACGAAAACCTGGTCAAGTGCATCCGCCACGCCACCCAGGACCGCCCCCGCGCCTGACCTACGGGATTCTACGTAAGGCACCCCCCTTAAGATATCTCGCGAAATTTTCGAAGCACCCGATACCGCGTACTAAATCGCCATCACAACGGAGATGGCGCAGATGCTGACCCAGACAATCAACAACAAGGCGATCAACACCCAAATCGGTGGCAAGATAGCCCCTGCCCACCCCGTTAGCGACCAGTTCGGCGCGATCACGGGCCATGTCGGCCTGGTCGCCACCGAGTTCTCCTACGGCAAGGACGAGGAGATCTATGGCGAGGACGAGGCGGCCGAATATGTCTATCAGGTCGTCACCGGCGCGGTGCGCAGTTACAAGCTTCTCTCCGACGGTCGCCGTCAGATCGGCGCCTTCCATCTCCCCGGCGACGTGTTCGGTCTCGAATCCGGTCCCACTCACCGCCTCGCCGCAGAAGCCATCATCGACACCACCGTGCGCCTCGTGAAGCGCGCCAGCCTCGAGAAGGCCGCCGGCACCGACGTGCAGGTTGCCCGCAAGCTCTGGGCGATGACCGCCGGCGAGCTTCGCCATGCCGAGGACCACATGCTGCTGCTGGGCCGCAAGACCGCGATGGAGCGTGTTGCGACCTTCCTGCTCGAAATGGACCGCCGCCTCGCCGTTGCCGGCATGATGGCGCTGCCGATGTGCCGCCGCGACATCGGCGACTATCTCGGCCTCACCCTCGAAACCGTGTCGCGCGCGCTGTCGCAGCTTCACGCCCAGGGCATTCTCGGCTTCTCCGGCGCCCGCCAGATCGTGCTGCGCAACCGCCAGCGCCTGCACAATCTCGACGCCTGATCTTCCTCCTCCCTATCGACTTGGCCGGCCGAACCCGTTTCGGCCGGCTTTTTCTTTGCCGCGGTCATACCGTGCGCCGGGTTTCCGGCATCATCAGCAGGATCAGAAGGAGCCCCGTTGCGGCAACGCCGGACAGCCCGATGAACGCCGTGGCGTTGCCGAACTTGTCGCTGACATAGCCGCCGAGCACCGTGCTCAGCGACGCGCCGATGCCCGTTGCGGTGCCGACGATCCCTTGCGCCAGATTGAAATGGCCGCTGCCGAAGGCGACGTCGGCGACGATCAGCGGGATCATCACCGCGAATACCGCCGCGGTAATGCCATCAAACACTTGCACGAGCACCAGGAGATACGGATCGCGCACCGTCGCAAACAAGAGGCCGCGAATCGCCAGCGCGCCGAATCCGATCAGCAGCAGCGGCCGCCGGCCCCAGAGCTGCGCTTTGCGCCCGACCGTCGGCGACAGCAGCGCCACGATCGCTTGCGGGACGACGATGCAGAAGGCGACCAGCACTGTCGCCCACTGGCTGGACCGCGCCGTCACCGCGCTCGCCATCAGCGGCATCATCGCGGCGTTCGCGAGCTGCAACAGCAGCACGCTGAGCGCGAAGACGATGAGCGGACGCTGCCGGATCAGGTGCCAGACATTGGTATCGCCGCGGTCGGCGGCTTCGGGCGGCATCTCACCATGGCAGCGCCTGATGTCGACCTCCTCCTCGCGGATGCGCGACAGCGCGATCAGGGTCGGGATCGCGAGCAGGAAGGTGACCAGGAACACCGAGCGGCTCGACAGGAGATAGCCCGCCGTGCCCATCACGGCCGCCGCGACGCCGTTGCCCAGCGAAGCGAAGCGCGCGTTGCGGCCGAGCCGCTCGCCGATCGCGAGCGGACCGACGAGACCGAGGCTGATCGCCGCAATCGCGGGCCCGAGCACGCAACTCGCCATCGCATGCAGCGTGGCGGCAGTGACCACGACGGGGAAGATCGGCATCGCGGCATAAGCCAGCGCACAGGCGCCGATGGTCGCAATCGCGAGGGCGGCGACGAGACGCTCCGATTTCGCGGCATCGATGATCGCGCCGCCGGGCATCTGGCCGATCAGGGCGACGATGCCGCCGATCGACAGCACGAGGCCGATCTCGACCTGGGTCCATTTCTGCGTCGTCAGATAGACCGCGATGAAGGGACCGAATCCGGTCTGCACGTCGGCGAGGAAGAAGATGAACCAGTCGAGGCCGCGCAGGCTCTGGCGCGACGGCGCCGGAATGCCTGCAGCAGCGACCTTGTCCTGCTCGACGCGGCCGCCGCGATCTGCATGGTTCGGCTTCCTCGACAACAGCACGGGCGGTCAGCCCTCCCTGCACCTCACTGGATCGCTCGCAGCGGCTGAAGGCTGCCGGACGCGCCGAGCACGACGATCGGCGTATCTTCCTTGTATTCCGGCGCGGCCGCGACCTGCGCCTTGGTCAATTCCAACGTGATGCTGTCCTTCTTGTTGGCGATCTTGCCGAAGCGCAGCGCGTTCCAGTCCACCACGATCTTGCGGCTGCCGACGCCGAGGAAACCGCCGAAATCGATCGCCGCGGCGCGGACATGACCGGTCCGATCGACGATGACGTCGACGATGCGGCCCATGTCCTCGCCGGCGGCGCTGCGAACGTCGCGGCCGAGCACGCCGTGAGCCTCGCTCGCGCCGATGATGGTCACCGAGGGTGGCGGCGCGGCGTCCTTGGGCGTCACCGGAACGGTCGAGGCCGGCGGCTGTGCCGTCGGCGGCGCATTCGCTTCATTCTGGCCTGCGGGCTGATCCTCCGCGGCGCGCGACGGTGCGATGGCCACCGCGATCGCCACACCCAGGATCAACGCTCCGATCGCACGCATGACACCCTCCTCACGACGCGCCGTTAGCGCGCCAGAACGATCGAGACCTGGATCTGGCCGCGTGTGCGCACTACCTCGAGCGCCACGTCGTCGCCGTGCCGGCTGACGCGAAGATCGACGCTGGACTGGCCCAGGCGCAGATCGCGCAGGATCACCTCGTTGAGGAACGCCGGCAGATGCGGGTTGCGCAGGCGAATCTCGCCCCGCGCCACGTCGAACTCGAGGCCGAGCGCCGCCTCCAGCAACGTGAACGGCGTCGCGCTGGCCCAGGCCTGCGGCGCGCAGGCGACCGGATAGAGCGTCGGGCCGCGCCGCTTCTCGCGGCGGAAGCCGCAGAACAATTCGGGCAGCCGGCGCAGATCCATGTAGGTCGCGGCATCGAACAGCCCCTTGAAGACGTGCGCCACCGAGTGCTTGAGGCCGTAGCGCGCGAGCCCGAGCGCGATCAGCGCATTGTCGTGCGGCCAGACCGACCCGTCATGATAGGACATCGGGTTGTAGCGCACCTCGCCTTGCGCGACGGTGCGGATGCCCCAGCCCGAGAAGAAATGCGGCCGCAGCAGATCGGCAGCGACGAGGCGCGCGCGGTCCTCGCGGATCATGCCGCTGAACAGGACCTGACCGGCATTCGAGGTCCTGACCTTGCAGGGCCGCTTCTTGCCGTCGAGCGCGAGCGCATAGGTGCCGAGCTCCTCGCACCAGAACGCCTTCTCGAAGCGCTCGGCGAGCGCCCTGGCTTCGGCCTCGAGCTTGCGCACGCGATCCGGCTTGCCGAGCCGCAGCGCGCAACGCGCGGCGAGCTGCTTGGCGGCAAAGACGTAGCCCTGGACCTCCGCGAGCGCGATATTGCCCTCTGCAAGCTGGCCGTCGGCATGGAAGATCGCGTCGTAGGAATCCTTCCAGCCCTGGTTGGCCAGCCCCTTCTCGGTCGCGCGCTGGTATTCGACGAAGCCGTCCTGGTCGGGGTCGCCGGGACCGTCGATCCAGGCCAGCGCCGCCTCGATCGCCGGCCACAGCTCGATCAACGTGGCTTCGTCGCCGGTGCGCTCGAAATAGCTTCCCGCCAGCAGCACGAACAGCGCGGTCGAATCGACGCTGCCGTAGTAGTGCGCGAACGGCACCTCCCCGAGCGCCGCCATCTCGCCGCCGCGCATCTCGTGCAGGATCTTTCCGGGCGCGGCGTCCGCGAACGGATCGATCGCCGTGGCCTGGAAATGCGCGAGCCGGCGCAAGACGCCTTTGGCGACGCGCGGATCGACCCAGAGCATCTGGAGCGCGGTGATGAGCCCGTCGCGCCCGAACGTCGTCGAATACCAGGGGATGCCGGCATAGGGATAACGCCCCTGCGGCGTCTCGGTCATCAGCATGTTGAGGTCGGCCATGGCCTGGCACAGCACCTCGTTGAAGATATTGTTGGAGGTCTCGATGCTGGCAGCGCCTACCGCCTGATGTCGCATCTCGCGGCGGTGCGCCAGCAGACCCGGGAAGAACCGCACCGGCTTTTCAGTCACCGGCCGGTTGCAGGACACCGCCACGAAAAGCGATTTGGTCTGGTGCGGCTCCAGGTCGAGCTCCCAGGTCGCGGCATTGGCCGAGAGCCGCGTCGGACGCGGATCGAAATGCAGTCCGGTGGTCCGTTCGGCGTCATCGAGGCCGCGATATTCGAACAGGACGTCGGTCGACCCGAGCAGCCGGCTCGTTCCGATCCCGCGGCGCGGTCGCCGCTCGCCGCGAACCTCGAACAAATCGGCGAAGTCATTGCCGAATAGCAGCGTCAGGTCGAAGCTGCTGCGCCGGTCGCCATGGTTCTGTACCCCGATGCGCTGATAGGCCGTGCCGCGCCACAGGAAGATCGTGCGCACGATGTGCAGCAGGTCCTTTTGCAGAACGAGGCTGCCCTGCCGGTAGATGTCCGGATTGGTGAGGTCGACGGTCAAGGCCGAATTGTCGTCGCGCAGGTTCGAGCCGAGCAGCAGTGGCTGGAGATCATCGAGCACGAGCTCGAGCCGCGCGAGATAGCGCGTATCGTGATGAAACAGGCCATCCGGCCCGCCGGCGGACGCGCCGATGTCGCCATGGCTGTCGAGCACGATGAAAGTGTCGTCGTGCTTCAGTGAACGCCGCGGCCGCGCCGACGGCCCGGTCATCGGAATGTAAAAAGGTTGTTCCGCGACCTGCTCCGAGGTCCGCGTCACGGAGGCGAATTGGGTTACGGCTTCAGCCGACATGAGCTGCTCCCCTGCGCTTGTTTCGAAACGCAACCGACTCGAGAACGCGACCGTTGGTTTACGCGGCAGCTTGCGCGAGCCGGCTCATTTCCTGCGTGATCAGCTCGCGATACGGCCCATGGCCCTGCATCAGACGCTCGGGCGAGCCGTCCTCGATGATCTTACCATTCCTCAGCACCACCACGCGGTCGAAATTGCGCAGCGTCGCGAGCCGATGCGCGATCGCGACCACGGTGCGGCCGCGCATCAGGCGCGACAGCGCCTCGCGGATCGCCTCCTCGGACTCGCTGTCGAGCGCGGCAGTCGCCTCGTCCAGCAGCAGGATCGGCGCATCCTTCAGGAAGGCGCGCGCGATGGCGATGCGCTGGCGCTGGCCGCCGGACATCTTGACGCCGCGGTCGCCGACCATGGTGTCGAGACCGTCAGGCAGACTCTCGACGAAGTCGCAGCGCGCCGCGATCGCCGCGCGCAGCACCTCGTCGTCGGTCGCGTTCGGCCGACCATAGCGGATGTTCTCGCGAATCGAGCGATGAAACAAGGAAATGTCCTGCGGCACGACGGAAATCGCCTCGCGCAGGCTCAGCTGCGTCACCTTCGAGATGTCCTGGCCGTCGATGGTGATACTGCCATCGTCGACGTCGTAGAAGCGCTGGAGCAGCGTGAACAGCGTCGATTTGCCGCCGCCGGACTGCCCGACCAGTCCGACACGCTGGCCGGGCTGGAGGCGCAGGCTGAACCGCTCGAAGATCTTCTCGCCGCCGGGTATAGCCGAAGGTGACGTTGTTGTATGCGATCGCGGCGCCGCTCTTCACCAGCGGCTCGGCCTCGGGGTGATCGCGCAGCTCGTGCGGCACCAGCAGCGTGGCGATCGCCTCGGTCAGCCGTGCGACGTGCTGGGTGACGTCGACCAGCGCCACTGCGAGATCGCGCGTGGCGCTCAGGATGGAGATGCCAAGCGTACAGACCAGTACGACGTCACCGGTCGTCGCCTCGCCCTTCTGCCAGAGCGAGATCGCCCAGGCCATCAGCGCAATCGTCAAAAGCACGGTTATAGCGGCATGCAACAGCCGCAGCTTTTCCAGATAACGCAGGCTGCGGCTTCGCGCGGTCAGCTCCTGGTTCACCGTCGCGTCGAACCGCTCATGCTCGTGGCTGATCCCGCAGAAGGCGCGCACCAGCGGCATGTTGCTGATGACGTCGATCATTTCGCCGTCGACCACCGCCGCCTTGTCGGCGAAATCGTCATGCAGCGGCTTGCCGGCGGCTGCCAGACGAAACATCGCAACCACCATGCCGCCGGCGATCACGATCAGCCCGAGCGCCATGTAAGGACTGACGGTTCCAATCAAGGCAATTGCCGCAACTGTGGCTATGCAGGGCGGCAACACGTTCCAGACAAACATGTTTTCGACGGTGAACACCGCGTTCGACGTCGCCGTGATACGGCTCGTCAGCATGCCGGGCATCCGGTCCGAGAAGTAGCTCGGCGCATGTCCGGTCAGATGACGAAATATGTCACGGCGTAAATCACCCGTGACACGAACGAAGGTGAAGCTCGCCGTCCAGCTCGCAATCCGCCACAGGAAGTTGTCGGCCGCGATCAGCGACATGAGTAAAATGAATGCCAGCCATACGCTACCACCATATGATGGTCCGGCGGACAGGCTGTCGACCAGAGATTTGACGCCATACTGGGTGCCCACGGAGCAGGCAACGGCCGCCACGACCGCGGTCAGGATCAGCAAATGCGACGCGAGACGACGCCGAAGATAGCGCAAGACAAAGGCAAATGGCCTGCGCGCGTATCCAGAAAGCTGATCCATATGGCTATCGCCCCGTTATGTTGATTTTCGTTTTCGTCACTGGTCGAGTGAACATCGACCACTTCGCCTCGGTTCCCGGGCAAGCTCATCACGACATGCGGATGCGGACGATCTGCGAAGATGTAGTGGCAGCATCGCGACGATCTCCCGACGTGTCGAATATGTAACGTTTGGGGGAAGGAACTTCGCAGGTGCGGGAACGTTCCCTCGTCTGGCATTTGCCGGTGCCGTACAGGCGGGGGTTTCAACATTCATGATCGCAGAGGAGATGGTGAGATGCGCATCGCGCAGGTAGCTCCGTTGACGGAGGCTGTTCCACCCAAGCTGTATGGCGGCACCGAGCGGGTGGTGCATTGGTTGACGGAAGAGCTGGTGGCCCTTGGACACGACGTGACATTGTTCGCCAGCGGCGACTCGCAGACGTCAGGCAAGCTGGATGCGTTGTGGCCGAAGGCACTCCGTCTCGACGGTTCCGTGCGCGATCCCAATGCGCTGCACATGGTGCTGCTGGAGCGGGTGCGGCAAAAATGTGACGACGAGGAGTTCGACTTCCTCCACTTCCATCTCGACTACTATCCGTGGTCGCTGTTCCACCGGCAGCCGACGCCGTTTGTGACCACGCTGCACGGCCGGCTGGATCTGCCGGAGCATCAGCCGGTCTTCAACACCTTCTCCAAGATGCCCGTCATTTCGATCTCCAACGCGCAGCGACGGCCGGTGCCGCAGGCGAACTGGGTGACGACGATCCACCACGGCCTGCCGGAGAATCTGCTGACGCCCAAGCCGGCAAAACAGGAATATCTCGCCGTGCTCGGCCGCATCGCGCCGGAAAAGGGCGTCGACCGCGCCATCAAGATCGCCACTCATTGCGGCATCCCGCTGAAGATCGCGGCCAAGGTCGATCGCGCCGACCAGGATTATTACGACGAGCTGATCCGGCCGATGATCGAGAACAATCCCCTGGTGGAGTTCATCGGCGAGATCAGCGATCACGAGAAGTCGGATTTCCTGAGCGGCGCGCTCGGCCTGTTGCTGCCGATCGACTGGCCGGAGCCGTTCGGCCTCGTCATGATCGAGGCCATGGCGTGCGGAACGCCGGTGGTCGCCTTCAACCGCGGCTCGGTGCCGGAGATCATCGACGAGGGCCTCACCGGCTTCATCGTCGAGGATGTCATCAGTGCCGCGGGGGTCGTGAACCGCCTTCCGCAACTCGACCGCGCCGCGATCCGCAAGCAGTTCGAGACGCGCTTCACCGCACGGCGCATGGCGCTGGACTATCTCGCGGCCTATCGCAGCCTGACCGAGGCACAGGCGCCGCGGATCAAGCTGGTGAGCAGCGCGGAGTAGGAAGGCAACTTAAGCGCAAGCGTCATGGCCGGGCTGGTACCGGCCATGATTTGCGGAAGCGCCGCGCTCTATCAATTCGTCATTGCGAGCGCAGCGAAGCAATCCAGGATCTTTCCGCGGAGGGACTCTGGATTGCTGCGCTGCGCTCGCAATGACGGGGGACTGGGCGACAGCCCCTACCCCACCCTCGCCCGCTTCGGCTCGACGATCTCGAACATCCTTGGAAACTCGTCCATCAGGCCCATCAGCTCGGCAAGCTTCATCGGATTGCCCGACAGCTTGATCTTGCCGGCCGCAACGGCTTCCGGAAAGCTCGTCAGCTTGGCGATCGCTGGTCGAGCGTTGCGCGTGCCAGCGTGAAGCTGGCGTCCGCCTTCTCCGCCTGCACACCCTCGGTATACGCTCGCAAGACTTTTCGTGAGGAGAGAACCCCTTACCCCGCTTCGCTTTGAGGGGAGAGGGTGCACCGCTCGTGCCGCTCACGCACCTACATCCCCAGCAGCCGCGGCAGCCACAGCGACAGGCCGGGCCAATACGTCACCACCACCAGGAAGCCCAGCATCGTCAGCAGCCACGGCCACACCGCGACCGTCAGCTCGGTGATCCCCATCTTGGCGATGCCCGAAGCGACGTAGAGATTGAGGCCGACGGGCGGATGGCAGAGGCCGACCTCCATGTTGACCGTCATCAGGATGCCGAAATGAATCGGATCGATGCCGAGCTTGACCGCAACCGGAAACAGGATGGGCGCCATGATCAGGATGATCGAGGACGGCTCCATCACGTTGCCCGCCACCAGCAGCAGCAGGTTGACGAGGAGCAGGAAGCCGATCCACCCCAGGCCCTGGTCGATCATCCATTGCGCCAGCGCCTGCGGCACGTTCTCGTAGGTCATCAGGAACGAGAACAGCACCGCGTTGGTGATGATGTAGAGCAGCATCGCGGAAAGATTCGCCGACGACAGCAGCACGCGCGGCACGTCGCGCAGCTTCAGATCCTTGTAGATGAACACCGCGACGATGAAGGCGTAGACCGCGCTGACGGCGGCCGCTTCGGTCGGCGTGAACAGGCCGCTGTAGATGCCGCCGATCACGATCACGATCAGCAGGATGCCCCAGATCGACTTGCGAAACGCATCGAGACGCTCGAGGAAGGTCGCCTTCGGCATCCGCGGATAGTCGTTGCGCCAGGCGCGATAGAACGTCGTGGCCCCGAGCAGCGAGGCGAGCGCAAGCCCCGGCACGATGCCGGCGATGAACAGCTTGCCGACCGAGCTGTTGGTCGAGACGGCGTAGAGAACCATCGGGATCGACGGCGGAATCAGGATTCCGAGCGAGCCCGATGTCGTGATCACGCCCGCGCCAAACCGCTTCGGAAAGCCTTGCGCGACCATGGCGGGCAGGATCACCGAGCCGATCGCCACCACTGTCGCCGGCGAGGAGCCGGAGATCGCGGCGAACAGCGCGCAGGCGACCACGCCCGACAGCGCGAGGCCGCCGTACCAATGGCCGACCAGCGAGGTCGCGAAGGTGATCATCCGCCGCGCCACGCCGCCATGGGTCAGGAAGTTGCCAGCGAGGATGAAGAACGGGATCGCCATGATCTCGAAATTCTCGATGCCGGTGAACAGCTTCAGCGCCACCGATTCCGTTCGCACGTCGGTCAGCGTGAACATGAAGCTGAGCACGGTCAGACCAAGCGCGATCGAGATCGGCATGCCCGTGAGCATCAGCGAGAGCAGAAGCGCGAACACGATGAAGACACGCAGGCCGTGCGGCAGGGTGATGACATGGGCCGCATGAGCGAAGCACAGGGCGACGATCAGGACCGGCAGCAGCATCAAAATCCAGCCCAACGGGCTGCGCTCGTCGCGAACGACCTGGCTGGGCGTGACCGGCGCCGGATGCACCGGATCCGCCTCGACACCCTCGACGCCCGCCATGTCGTGATGCGGCAGTTCGCCGGTGCGGTGGAACGACCAGGCGACCTGCAGGAAGCGGAAGCACATCAAGCCGGAGCCGAGCGGGATGGTGAGATACACCATCCACATCGGCGCTTCGAGATCGTTGGACTGCTGGCCGGTCTGCCACATCTGGCTGACGAACGCGGCGCCGAAATAGGCGACGATGGCGGTGAAGAGCGCGCCGCACAGAAGCCCGAAGGTGATCACGCGCCGGCGCGACCCGCCGGGGAGGATATTGACCAGCACGTCGACGCCGACATGGATGCCGGTCCGCACGCCGTAGGCGGCGCCGAACTTCGCCATCCAGATGAACATGTAGATGCAGAGTTCCTGCGCCCAGGACAGGTCGAGCGCCGCAAGCCAGGCGAACGTCGCGCGCGCGGGGACGGCGAGGAAGGTCAGGCTGCGGGCTTCCGCCCATTTGGCGATATCGATCGACAGCCCGGCGCCATAGCGGTGCAGCACCGCGACGAAGATGAGCGACGTCGCAGCCGCGATCATGGTCGCGATCAGCCACTCCTCGAGATGATCGAGAAAACGATTCAGCACGCGCAGCAACTTGGTCCCCCCGGATTGGATTATTCAAGCGCAACGGTCGGGAGTGCGATCACCCCCGACCGTCGGTCGTGTTCTTATTGGGGCGCGGCCCGTCAGTTCATCTTGACGTCGAGTTCCTTGGCGACGAGATCGAGCACCTCCTGCCCGACCCGCCCCTTTGCCCATTTGTAGGTCGGCTGCATCGCCTCCTGCCAGGCCTTGCGGTCGGCGTCGGTGAGGTAATGCAGATTGGTCTTGCCGGTCTTCTTGACCTCGGCCAGCGCCTCCTCGTTCTCCTGGCGCGCGATCGAGTTGGTGTAGTCGGTCGCCTCCGCCATCGCCTTGTCGAGCTGGATGCGGATGTCAGGCGGCAGGCCGGACCAGAATTTCGAGTTGACGATGACGGCGTATTGCAGATGCGCGTGATAGGACACGGTGATGTCCTTCTGCACCTCGTAGAACTTCTGCGTCAGATAGTTCGACGCCGTGTTCTCGCAGCCGTCGACCACGCCGGTCTGCAAGGCCTGGTAGACTTCGGAGAACGCCATGATCTGCGGAATCGAGCCCATGATGCGGAGATATTGGTCGGCGACCTTCGATCCGGAGATGCGGAATTTCAGCCCCTGGAAATCGGTCGGCTTCAGCAAGGGGCGGTTGGCGGAGAGCATGTGGAAGCCGTTGTCCCAATAGGCGAGGCCGGTGATGCCCTTGGCCTCGAGCTTTTGGAACAGCCACTTGCCGACCGTGCCCTTCATCGCGTTGGCATAGGTCTGGTCGTCCTTGAACAGCCAGGGCAAGTCGAGCGCCTCGAACTCCTTGATGCCGAGCGGCGCGAATTTCGCGGTCGAGGGCGCAAGCATCTGCACTGAACCTAGCTGCAGCGCCTCGATCTCCTCCTTGTCCTTGTAGAGCGTGGAGTTGGGGTAGACCTCGATCTTGACCTTGCCGTCGGTGTATTTTTCAGCAAGCTCCTTGAACTTCAGTGCGCCCTTGCCCTTCGGGGTGTCATTGGCAACGACGTGGCTGAACTTGATGACGACAGGGCTCTGAGCCTGGGCGATGGCGGGCGCCAAGAGAACAGCCGCGGCGGCGACCGCAGCAAGCAGCTTGCGCATGAAGGTACCTCCCAACAACCTCTAACCGGCTTCTTCTTGTTTTTCAGGTCAGTAGTGGCAGCAATCCGCCACCCGAACAACTAGACCTAAGCCCAATTTGCCGCAGCCAAGCTAACTTGACGAGCGCCGTATGCGCAACCCGGCATCCGCGCGAGTCCAACGGAACGAGCGCTTATGCCGCATTGCGGCAGGGCGATCAGCCTCTGCGCTGCGCCACCATGAAGAGGCGCCGGAACGGGAACAGCGTCTGCCCCGCCGCATTCTTCGGATAAGCCTTTGCGACGCGCATCCCATAGGCGGCTTCGAACGCGACATTCTCTTCGCCCTGCAAAACGTCGAGATAGCGCGTCAGCCAGGTGCCCTTGGTCCATTCCTTCACGGGGTTCTCGCCTTCGAGCACTTGCAGATATTCGGTCTCCCAGATGTCGATGTTGGCCGACATCGGCGCGAGAAGATCGTGATAGAAGGCCGGCCCCTCGACAGGCGGCGGGGTGACGAGATGCTCCACCTTGGACCGCCACGGACCGTCAAGCGCAGTCTCGCCGATCAGCACATGCGAAGGCGCGAGAAAGTTGCGCGGCATCTGCACCGCGAGCATGCCGCCACGCGCCACCTTCTCCATCAGCGACGGAAACAGTGCCGCATGATTGGGCAGCCAGTGCAGTGCGGCATTGGAATAGATCAAATCGTATTGCCCGTCGGGACTCCAATGGCCGAGATCCTCATGTGACCATTCCACCTCCGGCGCCGCCTTGCGCCCGGCGCCAACCATCTCAGCCGAGCCCTCGACGCCGGTCACACGTGCATCCGGCCAGCGCTCCCTGATCAGCTTCGTCACGTTGCCGGCGCCGGCGCCGAGATCGGCGATCGTGCGCGGGGCAAAATCCGGAATCCGCATTAACAGGTCGACGGCGGGCCGGAGCCGATGGCCGGAAAACTTCAGATATTGCTGCGGGTCCCAGACCATCCTTCGACGCCTTTTCCTTTTCGTGTTTCCTTCGCGGTTGCTCTTCGTTACCACTGCTCGTCCGGGCCGGGCAATTCGCAAGCCGCCGGGACAGGGCAGGAAACAAACAGCAAAAACGCGAAGCAACGACCAAGAGAGCGTGCCACCATGGACCTCGGGCTCAAATCGAAAACTGCTGTCGTCACGGGCGCGAGCATCGGCATCGGCCGCGCCATTGCCAAGGGCCTGGCGGCCGAAGGCGTGCGTATCGTCGGCGTGGCGCGCCGCACCGATCTGCTTGCCGCGCTGGTAAAAGAAGTCGGCGGCGGATTGATCACGCCGTTCGAGCAGGACGTGATGGCCAAGGACGCCGCCGAGAACATCGCGGCCTTCGCGCTGAAGGAGCTCGGCCACGTCGACATCCTCGTCAACAATGCCGGCGGCAGCCGTCCCCTGCCCGTCGATGCGCCCGACAGCAAATGGGACGAGGCGATCACGCTCAACTTCACCAGCTATCGCCGCATCGCGCATGCGCTGCTGCCGCAGATGATCGAACGCAAATGGGGCCGCATCGTCAACATCACCGGCAAGTCCGAGCCCGAAGGCCTCAACGCCGCTTTCGCCGCCAAAGCCGCCGTGCACGCCTGGGCCAAGGGCCTGTCGCGCGAGATCGGCGCGCACGGCATCACCGTCAACTGCATCCCGCCCGGCCGCATCATGAGCGAGCAGATCCGCCGCAACTATCCGCCGGATTATCGCGAGCGTTTTGCCGAGGAGGAAATCCCGGTCGGCTATTGGGGCGAGCCGGAGGATCTGGCGGCACTCGCGGTGTTCCTGGCCTCACCGGTGGCGCGGTACATCACGGGCACCGTAATCCCGGTGGATGGGGGACTGCGGAGGTATCAGTTTTAGAGCGTGATCCGGCAAAGTGTGCAGCGGTTTTCCGAAAAGATCATGCTCAAACAACAACCCGAAAGCGCGATGACGATTAATCCTAATCGCATCGCGCTTCAGTGAGGGGAGCCTCTCGCCCACTTTCCGGCAAGCTGCTGCATTTGCCGGCGGACCTCACGGTTTGACGTAGCTCCAGCCCTGCTCCTGCAGCTCCATGACGCGAACGACACCAGATTTGACGACGCTCGCCTGCGGAACGAGGGCGATGTCCTTGTTCTCCGCCTTGCGCATGTTTTCCCGGGTATTGCCGCAGGCCTTGAACGAGATTTCGGGATGGCTCATGGCGAGCACTTCGATGCGCGGCTTTACCGGCGAGGTGTCATCGCGCAGCATGTGAAGGCCGGGGCCAAAGGTGACGACCTCGATCGACACTGCCTCACCGAGATCGTGGTAGTATTCGGCGACGTTGGTCGCGTTGTTGAGGAGCAGATTCATCATCGCGGGGTCGTTGGAATTGATCTGTAATATCAGCTGATGCGGCTTTTTGGCGATCTCGGGCTCTGTCGCCTGAGCCAGCGCCGCCCTGGTCACAGGGGTTTGCTTGCTCGCGCGAGTGTGTCCCGGCTTGCTCGCCTGCGTTTGTCTACCCGGTTGCTTCTGATTGCTCGCCTGGTTCTTCTCGCTCGCCTGGGCGATTGGCTGGTTGTCCAGCTCCGCCTGCGCGTGTGATCCGACCAGGAGCAGCATCGCCAGGCCGCCGCCGACTGCCATCGCCAACTTCAGATTGATCATCTTGCGTCTCCCCGTTCCATGACTATCACCTTCCCGGTCTGGCGACGGTCTGTGGCCATTTGCACGCAGCCGCCATTCTTTCACGCACGTTTTTGAATCCGCTGAGGAGGAAATGTCCCTCTTGCGCCGCGCCTGTGCGGGTGGAAAGACGCACCACGATGCGACCCTCGTCGGGTAACGACTTGAGCAACTGCACGACGTCGCCCCCGAAGGCGACGCCGGAGCCGAACGACGGCGAGGCTGCCGCAAGTTGAATTGGCGGATCGGAATTGAGCCGATAGGAGACGGCGTATTCGCTGGCGCTGCGTGAGAACGCTCGTCCTGCGACCATGACTTCGGTGCGGCCCTTGCGGCAGTGGATTGCGAGCTGCATCGCGGCCCCATCCGAGCCGCTGACAGAAGATGTGGTGGCGGTGACGATCGGCGAATAGTCGACTGGCGAGGTGGTCTCGCTGACCAGCCAGTTATTGTCCGACGGCCGCCGGGCAGGCGGTGGAAACTTGCGTGATGAATCCCGTAAACATTCAAGCTGGGCCGATCCGTCCATCGCCGAACAGGCCCGAAATGCTTCCATGGAATCGCTCGTGCTTTGCGCGTAGGCAATTCCGCAGGCAAGGTTGAAGGCGACGGCGAGCGGAGCAACGGCAGTGTTCATGGCTTCGCCTGGGCGCTGCGCGCCTGGCGATCCAGCCATTCCTGCGCGGCTTGGAAGCGGGTGAGCCCCGGGATGGTTGCGGCGAGATTGATCGACCGCCATTTCGGATCAAAGCCTGGCGCCTGCAAGCGGTCAATTCGCGAGAACAGATGGTCGACGAGGCGCGCCACGCGTTGATAGCGATTGGAGCCTGGCCGCCAATTGAACGCAACGAGCGCTGTCGGCACCGCGATGGTCGAGACCCGATCGCCCTGCTTGATCAGATTGGGATACTCGATCGCGTCCAACGTCGCGGGCAGATAATAGTCCTCGAATCGTCTGTCGTATTGGACCGGAAGAAACTTGAATCCCGCCTCCCAACGACCGCGTACGAAGGCGTCGACGGGTTTCGAGGTGATGAACACGACGGCCGATATCTCACCCTTGCGCATCCGCTCCAGGGCGAGCGGATGCGGCATGAATGTCTTGTCGACGTCGATCCCGAGGCGGCTGAAGATCAGCGGTCCGGAATAGGCGGCTGCGGTGCCCTGGGTATTGAAATTCACTTTCTTGCCGGCAAGATCCTGCAGGCTCGTGATCTCCGGCCGCACGAAGATGTGCAATTCGGACGGGAACAGGTTGAGCAAGTAGCTGATGCGGCTTTGGATCTGCGGAGCCTGGAGCTTATATTCGTCGAGCGCGTCGGAATTGATGATGGCGGTATCGACACCGCGCAAATAGAGCAGCGCATTCAGATTATCGGTGGCGCCCCGGGTGACGATCGGCAGAAGATGCAGCTCTGCCCCGTCGTCGACGACACGGGCCATTTCTGCCGCGAGACGGATCGGCGCGCCCTCGAGCAGGCCGCCGGCGAGCCCGACGGTCCAGGCGTTCATCCGGTCCTTTTCGCTCTCCTGAGGGAGCGGCCGTCGGGCTGTTTGTGCATCCGCCTTGGCGGTTCTTGCGGTTTGTGCTTCCAGGCACGCCGGTTGAAGCAGCATGGCAATCGGCACCAGCGCGGCGAGCAGGAGCGACGAGAGCGACCTTGGCACCTTGTTCATGTCGTTCCTTTCCGGATTGCCCACCGCAACCACTCGTCCCGGTAAAGATGCAAGGCCGCACTCTCAGTGATGCATTGCATCCAGTCGTTCCTTGGCTTCGCGAATACCGCTCCTCTGTGCCTTCGCGTAGAGCTCTCGCGCCTTAGCCGCCTCGCCGCGCGTTCCATAGGCCCCCCAGGCGGACAGAACCGCCGGATCATATGTCTCCGCGAGCATGAAGGTTGCCTGCGCAATGTTCTTCTCGGCAGCGAGCTCGAGGACGATCCGCGCTGCACCGATATTGCCCTGATCGAGCAACGCTCTGGCACGCGGGATCAATCGAGCCTCCACCTCGTCTTGGCCCGGACTCATCGGCGGCTCCGCTGCGATCACGTTCTGGGCCGTCGACAGGATCGGGCCTTCGTTCTTTTGCTCCACCGGGGCGTGCTCATCGGTGAGGCGCGATCCCGAGGCGAAGTCTCTTTCCCTGGCTTCGGTCCTGCTCCGCTCCTGTTGCAGCGACTGCCGCAGTTCGGCGATCTCTCGGTTCGCTGCCTGTCTCTGCTGCGAGGCCGCATCGTTCGCCTCGCGCAATTGCCCGTTCAGGATTTCGATGTCCCGGCGCGTTTCCGCAAGTTCGCCCTCCAGCGCGGCAGCGTGAGCCTGGGCCTCTTCGAGGGCGCGGCGTTGTTGCTCAGCGTTCACCGTTGCCGACCGCGCGGCGTTCTCCTGTTGCGCGACGTTCCTTTCGCGCTCCTGCTGCAGAGACTGCCGCAATTCCGCGATCTCCCGTCCCGCCGCTTCGCTTTGCTCCGCCGCCGCACCGTCGGCCGTGAGCGATCCGCGAGGTATGCCGGCAAGTTCGCTCGCGAGTGCCGCTGCGCGTGACTGCGCCTCGTAGCGTTCTTGCTCAGAGCTTGCCCTTGCTGCCTGCGCGGCGCTCGCCTGCTTCGCCAGGACGGCGCTCTTTTCCCGTTCCTGCTGCAGGGACTGCTGCAGTTCAGCGATCTCCCGCGCCGCCGCATCTCTCTGCTGCGCGGCCAGCTCGTCCGCGTTGCGCGCCTGCGCGATACGGGTCTCGATCTCGCGGCGGGCTCCAGCGAGTTCGTTCGCGGACGCGGCGCTGCGGGCTTGCTCCTGTTGAAGAGCCTGCCGCAGCTCCTCCGCAGCAATTTCCGCCGTCTGCGTGCGCTGGACCGCCTCGTCAAGCTCCCGGCGCGCGCCGGCCAGTTCGCCGGAGAGCGCGTCGCTGCGCCGAGCGTCTGCGTCGAGCCCTTCCCCAGGGCCTACCGTGCTTGCCGGCACCGCCAGCATCAGGGCCCCGGTCGTTTCGCGCTGAAGGAATGCAGGCGACCCGGTCGCGATTTCCGGCCGCTGATCAAGGCCGACGGCGCTCTCGCCATCAATGCGCGTCATTTCCGGAACCGTTTGTGCCTTGAACGGGTCGAACGCACCGAGCAGGGCCATCCCAACGAAGATGAGGGGCACCAGAACGACAGCCGCAGCGAGCGAACTGCCCGATTTCTCGTCCTCCGGATCGACATACTCGGTTTCGGGGTCCCCGGGACACCAATGGGTCGGCGCAAAGCCGATTGGAGAGCCGTCCTTCCCAACCCATCCACCCGCCTCGGCCGACCAGTGACCGGCCTCAACAGCCCCCGCCACATCGTTTATCGAGATGTTTTCTCCATCCCTGGGTGCAGTATCGATTGATCGGCGCATGTATCACGCCTCTATCGAGAGCAACTCCAATGGAGCGATCGCTCGGCCTGCTCGCATGGTCTCGGTACCCGATCAGAACACCCGTGGATCGTAATGATGTCGCAGCGCAGCGAGGCGCCAGATTTAATAAATAAATTATTAAAATCCATATAATTTCGACCGAATGCGAAGTCAAATTAAATCGCGCTCGCCAGCGTGCGGCTAGACCCCACCCGCTTGGAACGCCCGCTGTGCCGAACAAAGGCCGCCCTTCTCTATGGGAGACCTGCATCTGCAGCTCGAGCTCCGCTCTCGAACCGCTGACCAGGAGGACCATGAAATGCGGTCCGCCCCGTGGCGGCGTGAACGCTGCCTTCTCCATCAGCGATAGCTAAGCACCGAGACACTCGGCTCAGGCCAATAGCTGGTCCTGATGTGGCGCGAAGATGAAGTCTTCGGGCCTGAGCGCTTCCTCGCTATGCACGACCACGTCGTCGCCCGGACCGAACGTGATCGTACTCTCGTGCGTTGCGGGGTCGAACTGTGAGATGCTGAGATCACCGAAATCCGCGATGCCGAGAGCAGAGACATCGATGTGATCGGACCCCAAGTTCGACAGCGCCTGCCCGAAATCCTCGATCCTGTCGTGGCCGCTGTCGAAGTTGAACACAAACGTATCGTTCCCACCTTTGGCGAAGCCGAGCATCACCTGCGCATCGCCCCAGATGTCGTCATTTCCAGTGCCGCTTACCAGCTCGTCATTGCCGCCGCTTGCGTAGTCACTCATGGACTGAGCATCGCCTACGAGAGTGGTCTCGTAGCTGCCTGCCGGATGCGGATTGAGATCATCGCCGCCAACCATCGTGTCGTTGCCGCCATGCGCGTGGCCCGACATGGTCGCCGCATCCCCGTACGCCTGATTGGCGAGATGGGAAAAGACGTTGCCGCCGATATAGGTGTCGTCGCCGCCGGCAGCCCGATCACCCATGTTGCCGCCGGCATCGCCGTAGAAGACATTTTGGTCCTGCGTGCCCGAAGCCTGGAAGATGTCATTGCCGCCGTGGGCGCGATCAGACATATCACCCGCGGCATCCCCGTAGAACGTGCTTCCTCCTACGCCGGTCTTATTGAAGGTGTCGTCTCCTCCGCGGGCCAGACCAGACATGTTCCCGCCCGCATCGCCGGCAAAGACATTGCGGTCGGCGAGTGTCGCATCGCTCGAGTCGTTGAACGTATCGTTCCCGCCGGCGGCGGAAGCCGACATGTTTCCACCGGCGTCGCCAAAGACGAAATTGAACGGAGCAATCCCGCCCACAGCAAAGCTATCGTTGCCGCCGGCTGCATGCCCGGCCATGTCGCCCGCAGCATCACCATAGAGATGATTGTTGTACTCGAATCCGCTCGCGGTGAAGCTGTCATTTCCGCCGCGCGCATACCCGAACAGGCTTCCGCCGGCGTCGCCATAGAACTCAAAACTGCTATCCGGTCCGGCCTCACCAACGAATGTGTCGTTGCCGCCGACAGCGCAATTGATCAGGTTGCCGCCCGCGTCGCCATACACGACCACCGTTTGATGCCCGCCACCGGAAACGCCGAAATGATCATCACCTCCGCGGGCTTGACCGGCCAATGTTTCGCCGGCGTCGCCATAGGCATTCACTCTCACGCCGGGCGTGAGAGCCAGGGGCAGCTCGACATCGAGGCTGTCATCGCCGGCAAGGGCCCGGTCCGAGATGCTGCCTCCAGCATCACCGTACATGTTCAGGGTGAAAGTCTCGCCGGGGATGATGGCAGACGCCGGCACCTGGGCGGACAACGTGTCGTTGCCGCCCCGCGCATGATTAGAAATGTTTCCGCCTGCATCACCGAACAGGGTTCCGGATCCGGAAGTCAGCAATGTGTCGTTGCCGCCGACTGCGCGGTCGCGCAAGTCCACACCGGCATCCCCGAACAGCATGTTGGTCGAATCGGAACCGACCAGTGTTTGGGCTCCGCCGCGCTGTCGGCCGGCGAGTGATCCGCTCGTATCGCCAAATAGAATAGCCATGTGCCCCTCCCTCGTGCTTGCAGGTTGGTGCCGGATGTGGCGCTAACATTTACAACGTCTCGTTTTGTAAATTAAATCACAATTTTTAATAAAGTTGAATTATTCGTTTAAATCACGAGGCATTCCCGTACGTTGCCGGCCCGCGGTTACACGCCAAAGCCCGTACATCGCATGGATTATAGGCACAGGGCGGCGAATATGCGTATCTGACCATGTTCTCGTAGCGACCATGTTCTCGTAGCGTCTCGGAGCCGAGGAGTGACCGATGCGCATTGCATTGCCGTATTTAGGAATTGGCGTTTGCCTGTCTGTTGCGACCTGGTTGGCGCTGGGGCTTGTACTCTAGCGGCGGTTTCCCCCAGACGAATTCGCAAGCGACTTCGGCTCTCGCTCGAAAATCACGATCCAACGGCGGTTTGATCTTTGCCGTGCTCCGGGACTGCGGTCGGGCCACGTCTCCTGCCGTGCGTGTGAGCTAGTTCACACCTTGTGAATGAACCTGTGCTACCGTCATTATAGGTTTATACTCTTTTTGTCTGCTCGCCCAACGTAGGTCATTTTTTTAAAGTCACAGTTTAGGGGCGCGTCGTGTCATGAGTACTCGTGGTCAGGTGTGCGACCGTATTGTGGTTCTGCGTCAACGTGTTTCGTCGCTCACCTCTCAATTGGCAGAGCTTCAGAATCTTCGTACCCGACTGAAAAAAGCCGAGGAAAGACGAACCCGCAGACGTTCAAAAGTCAGTAGTATCTGGCCGACGTGGCGCCGGCTTGGGCACTAGCGGCGGGTCGACAGCCGCAAGCCTGCTATCGGTGGTCGATCAGGCAGCTACGCCGGCTACTAACGGTGAAAATATTGGTCTCTGCGGAAGACCGCTCACCGCAGGCCGCCGTTCTCCGCCGAGTTAGTCGCAGCCCCTATGGCGGCGGGCCAGCGCTCTTCATCCCTGCCCCGCCGGCGGGACGACGTACAGCGTCAGTGCAAACACCGCATAAATGAAGATCATCAGGGCGCCGACGAACCATGCCGAGCGTCCGCTGGCGGTGATGAAGGCCGACGTCACCGTTGCGATCATCACCATCGTGACGGCGCCCGGCCAGAACTGCAGGTCCATCGGCTTCGGCCCCACGACGTAGCTGAGCAGAACCAGCGCGGGTGCAACGAACAGCGCGATCTGCGAGGCGCTGCCGAGCGCGATGCTGACGGCCATGTCGAGCCGGTCCTTGCGCGCCGCGGCAAAGGCCACCGCAAATTCGGCGGCGGCGCCGACCAGCGAGACGACGATGAAGCCGACGAAGGCCGGGCTCATCCCGAAGGTTTCCGCCGCCTTCTGCACCGACTCCACGAAGATTTCGCTGACGAGCGCGACCAGCACCGTGACGACCAGCAGCGTGCCAATGGCTATTCCGATCGGCCAGTGCGCCTCCTTATCGTCGCCATGATCGGCGCTCGCGAACAATTCCTTGTGTGTCCGGAGCGAGAACAACAGGCCCAGCCCGTAAGCGATGATGAGCAGGACTGAAATGCCGAGGCTGAGCTTGTTCATGATGCCTTCGCCCTGCGGCAGGTGCTGGAGATCGGCGACCGCCGAAGGCGCAAGCAGGGCGACGGTTGCCATCAGCAACAGGCCGGACGAGAGCCGCGCGCCGGCGCGATTGTACTCCTGCACGTGATAGCGCAGGCCGCCGAGCAGCAAGCAGGCTCCCAACATGAAGATCGCGTTGGTGACGATCGCGCCCGCGATCGAGGCCTTCACCAGCATGTACTGGCCTGCCCGCAGTGCCGTGATGGCGATGATCAGCTCCGTCAGATTGCCGAGGGTTGCATTGAGCAGTCCGCCCACGGCATCGCCGGTCTTCGCGGCCACCGCCTCGGTAGCGTGGCTGAGCAGCGCTGCCAGCGGCACGATCGCAAGCACCGCCAGCACGAACAGCAGCGTGTGGGAATGCGGCGCGGCTGCCTCGGCCACCAGCACGATGGGCACGAAGGCCAGCATCCAGAGCAAAGGGGTATTCCGGATTTCCCTGAGCAGAGTCTGCATGTCGGCCGCCCTTTCCATCGATGCGCTGATGGAAAGGTCTGGCGGCCCTGCGAGCGGAGTGTTGATCTGCCTCAACGTCGGCTTCGGGAGACGGCGCGCGCAAGACGAGAATGCGGCCTGCTGCGGGCCCCATGCCACGTTAGCATCCTGCCAGTGTTTTGCCCGACGGGTCAACTTGATCGCGGCCGTCGCAACGCAGTTCGAAAATCCCCTTATCGATCAAGGGGGCTTCTACTGTGCATGGGGTTGTTTTTCGACTTTTTGTTTTGAACGTCGCGACCAGGACCGAAAGCAGGCGAAGCGCCCCGCTCGCGTTGCCCTTTCCGCGGTGCGTCCAGCATCGGCGCATACACAGCATGCACGCATAAGCCTGTGGCCGGCCGCCGAGCCGTAGTACACGGCGCATAGACCTGCCGGAGCAACGCGCCAGCGCAATGACAATCACGTTACCTGCCGCCGCGCGCGAGTCCGAACATGCCATCGCCGACGGCCTGCCGGCCGCGCAGCGGCGCTGGGCGATCGCCGCGATCTTCACCGCGCTGGCGATGGCCTCGCTCGACACCGCGATCGCCAACATCGCCCTGCCCGCCATCGCCGCCGATCTGCATGTCAGCCCGGAGCAGTCGGTCTGGGTGGTCAACGTCTACCAGATCGCGCTGGTCGCGACGCTGCTGCCGCTCGGGGCGCTCGGCGAGATCGTCGGGCACCAGCGCATCTACCTCGGCGGCCTGATCCTGTTCACCATCGCCTCGCTGTTCTGTGCGGTCGCCTGGTCGCTGGAGAGCCTCCTGGTCGCGCGCACGCTGCAAGGGTTGGGCGCAAGCGGCATCATGAGCGTCAACACGGCGCTGGTGCGCTTCGTCTATCCGGGCCGGATGCTGGGCCGCGGCTTCGGCCACAACGCGCTGGTGGTCGCGACAGCCTTCACCTTCGGGCCCTCGATCGCCTCCGCCATCCTGGCGCTCGGCCCGTGGCCCTGGCTGTTCGCCGTCAACATCCCGTTCGGTCTCGTCGCCATCGGCATCGGCTTTGCGATGCTGCCGAAGACGCCGCGCGCCGATCACGGCTTCGACTTTGTCGGCGCGATCCTGGCGTCGGCCTGTCTCGGCCTGTTCATCACCGGCATCGGCAGCGCCGCGCATAACCTGTCGCCGATCGTCGTGGGCGTCGAGCTGGTCACCGCCCTCGCGCTCGGCTTCATCCTGACCCGCCGCCATGCCGATCATCCGGCGCCGATGCTGCCGATCGACCTGTTCGCCAGGCCGATGTTCGCGTTGTCGGCGGCGACCGCGGTGTGCTCCTTCGCAGTCCAGGGCCTCGCCTTCGTCTCGCTGCCGTTCTATTTCGAGGATGTGCTCGGCCGCTCGCAGGTCGAGACCGGATTCTTCATGACGCCATGGCCGCTGGTGGTGGGCATCATGGCGCCGATCGCCGGGCGTCTCTCCGACCGCCACGCGGTCGGCCTGCTCGGCGGCGTCGGCCTCGTGCTGCTCGGCCTCGGCATGGCGCTGCTCGCGACGCTGCCGGCCAATCCCGCCATCGCCGACATCATCTGGCGGATGGTGATCTGCGGCATGGGGTTCGGCTTCTTCCAGGCGCCGAACATGAAGGCGGTGATGTCAAGCGCGCCGCCGCATCGCAGCGGCAGCGCCTCCGGCATCGTCGCCACCGCGCGCCTGACCGGGCAGACGACCGGCGCGGCGCTCGCCGCCGCCTGCTTCGCACTCGCTGGCCATGACGGCGCGACACTGGCGCTAGCGCTCGGCGCGGGCTTTGCCGCGCTCGGCAGCGTGATGAGCTTCTTGCGGCTCGCGGTGAAGTAAGCCGTCAGGCCGCCGTCACGCCGACAGCTACCGGAGCGACGGTTTCGTTGTCCAGCGCGGCCAGGCGCTCGTCGATGGCCGCGATGACCTTGCGCGAGTACGGTCCGAGATGTGCATAGGCCGCGATCATCTGCACGGCGATGCGCGCCGATGACGTGTCGCGCTTGGCGCAGTTCATAAAGGTCTGCCAGAGCGGCCCCCGCGCCTCGGGAAGGGCGGACACCACCTTGTGCACGGTCTCCATGGCCCCGAGCTTGGAGCGGATATCGCCTTCGGCAAGCTCGGAACGCTGCCTGGACCGGTCGAGCAGCGTCATCAGGCGGTCGACGCGTCCCGCATAGGCTGCCGGGCTGTAGATGTGCTCCAGCACCCGCTTGTAGTCCGTCAGGATGTCGCGCAACGGGCGGACCGGATCGAAGTTGATGCCCGCCGTGCACTGGTCGGCGCCGATGGTCGGCGCCACATCGTGGCCCGAATGCAGCCGGCCTTCGCGCTCCAGCCGGCGCGTGAGCTGCGTGTTGGGCAAGGCATAGAGCAGGCCGACCATGGCGACGGGAATTGCCGCCTCCTCGATGAAGTCGATCATCGACTCCGCCATCGCGACCTTCTCGTTGTCGAAGCCGACGATGAAGCCCGCGGTGACGAGCATACCGGCCGCGTAGATCTTGTGGATGCTCTCGGCGATGTTGCGCCGCGTGTTCTGCTTCTTGCGCATCGCCACCAGCGTCGCCGGGTCCGGACTTTCGATGCCGACGAAGATGCCGAAGAAATTCGCCGCCCCCATCAGCTCCAGCAGTTCCGGATCGTCGGCGAGGTTGACCGAGGCTTCCGTGGAGAACTCGAAAGGATAGCCGTGCGTGCGCTGCCATTCGGCGAGCTTCGGCAGGAATTGCCGCAGCGACTTCTTGTTGCCGATGAAATTGTCGTCGACGAAGTCGAGATGGCCGCGATAGCCCATCTTATAGAGCGTCTCGAGCTCGACGAACATCTGCTCGATCGTCTTGGTCCGCGGCACGCGCCCGTAGAGCTCGATGATGTCGCAGAATTCACAGGTGAAGGGACAGCCGCGCGAATACTGCACACCGAGATAGAGATAGTCCTCGAAGTTGAGCAGGTCGAAGCGAGGCACCGGCGTCTTGGTGACGTCGGCCTGGAATTTCGGCGCAGTGAAGACGCCGGACCGCGCACCGCTCTCCCAGGCCGCGATGAATTCATCGATGACGCTCTCGGCCTCACCGAGCACCCGGAAGTCGGCCCGCTCATAGATGTGGGGGCTCGAGGTCGGATCGGGACCGCCGACGACCACGGGCTTGCCAGCCGCGCGGCAGAGCTCGATCAGGCGCAGCGTATCGGCCTGCTGCGGCAACATCCCGCCGGTGAAGACGACGTCGGCCCAGGCGATATCCTCCTCGCCGAAGGCCGCCGTGTTGCAATCGATCAGCCGGACGGTCCAGCTCTCGGGCAACATCGCGGCAACGGTGATCAGGCCCAGCGGGGCGGCCGGGCGCTTGACACCCATCACTTTGCAGGATTCGCCGAAGGTCCAGAAGGACTCTGCCGAGAACAGCGGGTAGAGCATCAGTACGTTGCAGGGACTCGGCACGTTCATGGAACTCCTTTTGCGTCGGCGCAGTGTACCAAAGCGCCCGCGTCTTGCACCCCGGCAAAAGGGACAAACTGTCGCCGCTGGAACCGGCGTTCACGGCCGGACGTCGCCTCAAGCCGCGGATTGGCGCCCATGGAAGGGGCGTCAACCCGAATCGATTGCGAAGGGATGAGGCAAAACGAGGGCCCGGTCCATACCCTCAAGCCGCAGGAGCAATGCATCCCGGCCACCCCTCGGACTGTTGATTTGAACCGTTCCAGTTTGCCGGACAGATTGCGCCCCTGAGTTCAATCGGTGGATTGGGCCAATCAGGGGACTTGCGATGGCAAACCTAACAATCAACGGAAAAACCTTCACCCTCGACGTCGAGCCGGACACGCCGCTGCTCTGGGCGATCCGCGAGAATGCCGGCCTGACCGGCACCAAATACGGTTGCGGCATTGCACAATGCGGCGCCTGCACGGTTCACATCGACGGCGTGGCGATGCGCTCCTGCGGGATCTCGGTCAGCGAGGCGGAGGGCAAGAAGATCACCACCATCGAGGGGCTCGCCACCGGCGATGCGCTGCACAAGGTGCAGGAAGCCTGGATCGCCCAGGACGTGCCGCAATGCGGCTACTGCCAGAGCGGCATGATCATGGCCGTGGCGGCGCTCTTGAACGAGAAGCCGAAGCCGACCGACGCCGACATCGACGAGGCCATCACCAATATCTGCCGCTGCGGCACCTTTGCGCAGGTGCGCGAGGCGATCCACACGCTCGCAAGCGCGTAAGGAAATCCCCACATGAATAAGCATATTTCGCCGCGGCTCAATCGCCGCGCCTTCGTCATCGGCACGGCCGCGGTCGGTGCCGGTCTCGCCATCGGCCTCGACCTCCCCTTCGGCGGCCCCGCCGTGGTCCGCGCCGCTGACGGCTCGCCGGAAATCGGCGCCTGGGTCGTGGTCAGGCCCGACGGACACCGTCGTAATCCGCATCGCCCGCTCCGAGATGGGCCAGGGCTCGCTGACCGGTCTCGCCCAGCTCGTCGCCGAGGAGCTCGAATGCGACTGGACCAAGGTCACGACCGAATATCCGACCCCCGGCCAGAGCGTCGCCCGCAAGCGCGTCTGGGGCGATTTTTCGACCGGCGGCAGCCGCGGCATCCGCTCCTCGCAGGACTATGTCCGCAAGGGCGGCGCCACCGCGCGCGTGATGCTGATCCAGGCCGCCGCCGATGCATGGAAGGTGCCGGCCTCCGAATGCGCGGCCGCGAACAGCGTCATCACCCATACGCCATCGGGCCGGACCACGACCTACGGCAAGGTCGCCGAGGCCGCGGCGAAGCTGACGCCGCCGGCGGACGTCAAGCTGAAGGATCCGAGGGACTGGAAGCTGATCGGCAAGGGCGTCAAGCGGCTCGACACCGTCGACAAGACCACCGGCGCCATGATCTACGGCACCGACGTCAAGCTGCCGGGCATGCTGAACGCCGCGATCAAGGATTGCCCCGTGTTCGGCGGCAAGCTGAAGAGCTTTGACGAACCCAAGATCGCCAACATGAAAGGCGTCAAGAAGGTCGTCAAGGTCGGCGATACCGCGGTCGCGGTCGTTGCCGACACCTGGTGGCACGCCAAGACCGCGCTGGAGGCGCTGCCGATCGTCTGGGACGAGGGCGACAACGCCAAGGTCTCCAGCGCCTCGATCGCGAAATGGCTGGCCGAGGGGCTCGACGACGCGCAGCCGGCCTATGTCGGCAACAAGAACGGCGACGCGAAGGCGGCGATTGCCGGGGCCGCCAAGAAGGTCGAAGCCGTCTACTCCTATCCCTACCAGAACCACGCCACCATGGAGCCGATGAACGCCACCGCGCTCTACACCGCGGACAAATGCGAGGTCTGGTGCGGCACGCAGAATGGCGAGGCGGCATTCGCGGCAGTGCTGGAGGCGTCCGGCCTGCCGGCCGAGAAATGCGATGTGCACAAGGTGATGCCAGGCGGCGGCTTCGGCCGGCGCGGCCAGACCGACTATGTCCGCCAGGCCGTCACGATCGCCAAGCAGATGCCGGGCACGCCGATCAAGCTGCTGTGGTCGCGCGAAGAGGACATGGCGCACGGCCGCTATCACCCGATCACCCAGTGCAAGATGACCGGCGCGTTCGATGCCAACAACAACCTGGTCGCGCTGCACTACCGCCTGTCCGGGCAGTCGATCCTGTTCTCGCTGCGCCCCGAAGCGCTGCAAAACGGCATGGATCCTGCGGCATTCCAGGGCGTCGCCCAATCCGGCGAGGCCGCGTTCGGCTATTCGGTGCCGAACCTGTTGATCGAGCACGCGATGCGCAACCCGCACGTTCCGCCGGGCTTCTGGCGCGGCGTCAACGTCAATCACAACGCGATCTACATGGAATGCTTCATGGACGAGCTGGCCCAGGCCGCAGGCCAGGACCCGCTCGAATTCCGCCGCAAGCTGATGGGCAATCATCCCAAGCACCTCGCGGTGCTCAACGCGGTGGCCGAGAAGGTCGGCTGGAACACGCCGGCGCAGCAGGGCATCTATCGCGGCATCGCGCAGGTGATGGGTTACGGCAGCTATGTCGCCGGCGCCGCCGAGATCTCGGTGACCGACGGCAGCAAGATCAAGGTGCACCGCATCGTCGCCTCCACCGATCCCGGCTACGTCGTCAATCCGGCGCAGGTGGAGCGGCAGGTCGCCGGCTCCTTCGTCTATGGCCTCTCCGCGCTGTTCTACGGCGGCTGCACCGTCAAGGACGGCAAGATCGAGCAAACCAACTTCGACACCTACAATTCGATGCGCATCAACGAGATGCCGAAGGTGGAGACGGTGATGGTGCCGAGCGGCGGGTTCTGGGGCGGTGTCGGCGAGCCGACCATCGGCGTCGCGGCGCCGGCGGTGCTCAACGCGTACTTCGCCGCGACCGGCAAGCGCATCCGCTCGGTGCCGCTGCGCGACCAGAACATCACCTTCGCGTAAGACGAGCTGCGGCGGCCACGCCGGCCGCCGCAGCATTTTCCGGATAAGTCTCATGAATGCGCCGGTGACGCGGCGGAATGCCGTCCTCGGCATCACCGCGGCGGCCACATCGCTCGCGGCACCTTCGATCCTGCGCGCGCAATCGGCAGGCCACGTCGTCGTGGTCGGCGGCGGCTTTGGCGGCGCGGCTTGCGCTCGCACGCTCAAGCGCGCCGATGCAAAATTGCTGGTCACCCTGATCGAGCCGAACAAGACCTACATCTCTTGCCCCTTCAGCAACGAGGTGATTGCAGGCCTGCGCGAGATCGAGGCGCAGCAGTTCGGCTACGACAAGCTTGCTTCCGAAGGCATCAGCATCGTCGCCCAGGCTGCGACGAGCATCGACACGCAAAAGCGTCGCGTGACGGCGGGCGATGGCGCCGCGTTTGGCTATGACCGGCTCGTGCTCTCGCCCGGCATCGACTTCCATCTCGAAGCCCTGCCCGGCTATGACGACGCCGAGTCGGAGACGATGCCGCACGCCTGGAAGGCCGGCACGCAGACGCTTTTGCTGCGCAGGCAATTGGAAGCGATGGCAGACGGCGGCACGGTCGCCATTGCAATCCCGGCCAATCCTTCGCGTTGCCCGCCAGCACCTTACGAGCGCGCGAGCCTGATCGCGCATTATCTGAAGGCGAAGAAGCCACGCTCGAAAGTTCTGATCCTCGATGCCAAGGACACGTTCTCCCAGCAGCGGCTGTTCGAGAAGGCGTGGAAGGAGCTCTATGGCGACATGATCGAGCGCGTCGCACTGTCACAGGGCGGCCGCGTCACCTCGGTCGATGTCGCGACGAGAACCATCGTCACGGAGTTCGGCAACTACACCCCTGATGTCGCCAACGTCATCCCGCCGCAGCGCGCGGGGCGCATCGCCGCCATCGCGGGCGTTGCGGACGCGACCGGCTGGTGCCCGATCGATCCTGTCACATTCGAGTCGAAACTCGTTCCGAACATCCACGTCATCGGCGACGCCTGCCTCGGCGGCGGCATTCCCAAATCGGCCTCCGCTGCAAGTGCGCAAGGCAAGGCCTGCGCTGGCGCGATCGTCAATCTGCTCGCGGGCCGCGCGCCGGAGACGCCACGGCTCACAGGGATCTGCTACAACACCGTCGCGCCCGGTTACGGCTTCTCGCTCGGCGGCAACTACCAACCCAGGGGCGACATCTTCACCGAGGTCGAGGGCGGCGCCACCAGCCCGGTCGATGCGCCGCGCGAATTGCGCGCCCGCGAGGCAGCTGACGCCGAGCGCTGGTTTCAGACCATCACGGCGGATTGCTTTGGTTAGGATATGACGAGGCAATGCAATCGCCACGACCGCAGTGCGCCCCCTCTCCCGCCTGCGGGGGAGGGTTGGGGAGAGGGTGTCTCCGCACGCGAGAACACCCAAGAGGAAAGAGCCCTCACCCGCCGCTTCGCTGCGGCCTCTCCCGCACGCGGGAGAGGCAAGAGGAGCGCGCGGGGACCTCGATCATTCCATCCAATATCTGCGATTGCGGCATTCATCGTAGCGAGCCTAGCTTTTGCCTTGCCCGCCCGAGCCGAAGAGCTCTTGTCCTACACAATCATCGGCGACGGCATTCCAGCCGCGCTCACCGGCTCCCCCGGCGATGCCGCCCGCGGCCGCGCGCTGGTGCTCGCGCGCACCACGACCTGCATCCTCTGCCATTCCGGCCCATTCCCTGAAACGCGGTTCCAGGGTGACCTCGCGCCTGATCTCACCGGCACCGGGAACCGGTGGACGGTGAGCCAGTTGCGACTTCGATTGGTCGATGCCTCGCGCTTCAATCCGGACACCATCATGCCGTCCTACTATCGCAACGACGGCCTCGTCCGCGTCGGACGTAACTTCGCCGGCAAGCCGATATTGTCGGCTGCGGAGATCGAGGACATCGTGGCTTTTCTTGCAACGCTTCGGGACTAGTTCATGCCAACCACGCGACGACAATTCCTGAGCCTCGCCGGAGGCGTGACAGTCGCCGGCACGATCCCGATCGTCACGCTGCGGCCGCTGGAGGCGACACCGGCGATGCTCAACACCGCAATCCGTAACGTCGTTGGCGAAGCACAGATTCACACCGGCAGGGTCAAGCTCGACATTCCACCGCTGGTCGAGAACGGCAACACCGTGCCGATGACGGTGAGCGTCGCAAGCCAGATGACGGCCGATGACCACGTCAAGAGCATCCACGTCTTCAACGAGAAGAACCCGCAGCCGAACATCGGCAATTTCTATTTCGGCCCCTCCTCCGGCCGGGCCCAGGTCTCGACCCGGATTCGGCTCGCCGACACCCAGAAGGTGGTCGCGATCGCGCGCCTCTCCGACGACACGTTCTGGCAGGTCGCCGCCGATGTCGTCGTGACGCTGGCCGCCTGCACCGAGGAGATGAACTGATGGCCGCCCTCATCAACGCTCCCTCGAAGGCCAAACGCGGCGAGATCATGGAGATCCGCACGCTGACCTCGCACATCATGGAGACCGGCTTCCGCCACACCGCCGACGGCAAGCTGGTGCCGCGCAACATCATCACGAGCTTCATTTGCCGCTACAACGGCGCCGAGGTCTTTCGCGCCGATCTGTTTCCGGCGATCGCGGCGAACCCATATTTGTCGTTCTTCACGGTGGCCAAGGAAAGCGGCAAGTTCGAGTTCGAATGGATCGGTGACAACGGCTATTCGTCCACCGCATCGGCATCGATCACGGTCGAATGATTTCTTGGCGCGCGATAGCGGCGGCAACATTGTTCGCCGCGGCCCCTGCCGTGCTTGCCGGCGAAATCCCGCCCGATGCACGCCGCTCCGGCTATACCTTCATGGGTCCGGACACGCGCGCCATGCAGGACGACGACACCAGCAATCCCGGCATGCTGTTCGTGCTCGACGGCGAAGCGCTCTGGGCGAGGAAGACCGGCAGCGCCGACAAGGCCTGCGCCGATTGTCATGGCGATGCGCGCACAAGCATGAAGGACGTCGCGGCACGCTATCCTGCCTTCGACAAGGCCTTCGGCCGTCCCGTCACGCTCGATCAGCGGATCAATCTCTGCCGCGCCAACCATCAGCAAGCGACGCCGCTGCCCTACGAGAGCCGCGATCTGCTCGCATTGTCCGCCTTCATCGCCCACCAGTCGCGCGGCACCGCGATCACGGCCGGCGACGATCCGCAAGCCAGGCCCTTTGTCGAGCAAGGCCGCGCGCTGTACATGCAGCGTGAGGGGCAGCTCAACCTCGCCTGCACCAACTGCCACGACGATAATTTCGACAAGCGCCTCGCCGGCGCGCCGATCACGCAAGCGCAGCCGACGGGCTATCCGCTCTATCGACTGGAATGGCAGACGCTGGGCTCGCTGGAGCGGCGGCTACGCAGCTGCATGAACGGCGTCCGGGCCCAGGCCTATGATTACGGTTCGCCCGAGCTGGTCGCGCTCGAGCTCTATCTGATGTCGCGGGCGCATGGCCTGCCGATGGAGACGCCGGCCGTACGTCCCTGAAACGAAAGCGGCCGGGACATCGCCCGGCCGCAACCGATGTGCTTCGCGCGCCTACTCCGCCGGCGCAGCCGACATCTCCGGATGCGCGGCATAGTGCTCGCTGGCACCGAGCCTACCGGCGGCGAACAGGCCAGCGGCCATCACGGCGTAGGCCAGGGCGACCGCGGGCGTCACGCCAAAGCCGCCGCCGATGCCGACGGCCTCGCCGTGCATGAAGCCGAAGTAGGTCAGCACCGCCCCGACCAACGCGAAGGCGGACGCCTTCTCGAAATCGCGCTCGATGATGAAGACGCCGATCGCGCCGAGGACTAGGCCGCCGAGGATGGAGCCGCCGCCCATCACCTCAAGACCGTGATAGAACACGCCCTGCTGCGGCAGCGCGGCAATCGCTGCGGCCTTGACCGCATCGGCCTTGTCGGCCGCCAAGCCGCCGACGGTTGCCGCCGCGTTCATGGTGGAGCCGAGCATCGTGTCGATCTGGAGCTTGGCCCAGGCGGCAAGATGCGGGGTCAGCGCCAGCACGATCGCGGGCGCGTGTTTGACCGGCGTGGTCTGGAATGCCTGAGCGCCGATCAGCATGCCGATGTAAAGCAGGATCGGCGAGATCGCGACGACAGGCACGAGTGCCAGCAGCACCGAGATGATGCCGAACCAGGACAGCACGACCACCATGATGCCGGTCGCCGCCGAGTAACCGATCCGACCACCCATAGCCTTCCAGCCGGGATGGCCGATATAGACGGCGTTGATGAAGGGATTACCCATCAGGCAGCCGATCAGGCTGACGACGCCGTCAGCGGTGAGCACGCGCGTGGTCGGATATTCGTCGCCAGCCGCTTCCGCACTCTCGACATTGTCCATGGCCTCGACGAGGTCGTAGATGCCGAACGGGATGGCCGTGACCAGGATGATGCCGAGGAATTCGAAGCCGGAGAAGACATAGTTTACTGCCGGGATCGGCACAGAAAAGCCGAAATTGGCAAAGGCCGCACCGACGCCTGCAATGCTCAATCCGCCGAGACCGAGCCCGAACAGGTTCGAGCCCCAGGCGATGATCATGCCGACCGCGATCGCGACGAGTCCGGCGGGAATGCCGCGCCAATATCTCACACCGCCGAACCAGCTCACCAGGATGATGGCGAAGCAGACGAGACCGATCTGCGGCGTCATGTACATTTCCAGCGCCGGCCGCATCGAGATGAAGGTGACGGAGACGCCGGCCAGCGTGCCGAGCAGCGCCGCGCGCGGCGTGATCTTGCGGATGAACGGCGCAATGAAGCCGCCGATCATGAGAATGAAGCTCTGGAAGAACACCCAGACCAGACCCGCCGACCAGCCCTTGAGCGGATCGCCGGTCTTGAGCGTGATCGGCAGCATGATCACGAAGGTAACGATGAACATGTGCGGCACGCTCACGCCAGACGGCAGCGCGCAGACGTCGTTGCGGCCTGTCTTCTGGGCGAGGCGATAAGCGAGGTACGCATAGTAGAAGGTCGACAGGCACATCATCAGCCCTAGCGCGGGCAGGATGCGGCCGAACACGAGACTGTCCGGCATCTTCAAGACGAAGCGAAGCAGGCCCGTGAGCACCAGCATGTTGACGAGGATGTTGGTGCCGAAGCCGAAAAACGCGTTCCAGTCGCCCGATGTCCATAGCGCCGGCTTAAACCCGGACTTGCCAGTCGTCCCCGTCAATGTGCTCATGCTGTTACCCCCAATGTGGTCGAACCCTTCATTGCCTCCAAGACCGCGGCTGAGCTTGCGACCCAGCCGAAGATGCCGCCCTGGGCCTTGATCATCTTCAGGCCCATCTCGTGAAATTCGGGGAAGTAGGATGCGCAGCCATCGGAGATGACGACGCAGCGATAGCCGCGGTCATTGGCCTCGCGCACGGTGGTGTTGACGCAGACTTCGGTCGTGACGCCGCACACCAGGAGATTCTCGATACCGTAGTTCTCGAGGACGTCGCCGAGCTCGGTGGCGTAGAAGGCGCCCTTGCCCGGCTTGTCGATCACGATTTCGCTGTCGAGCGGATAGAGCGCGGGGATGATGTCGTGGCCGACCTCGCCGCGAATGAGAATGCGCCCCATCGGACCGGGATCGCCGATGCGAAGGCTCGGCGCGCCGCGCGCGATCTTCGCCGGCGGCGCGTCGGAGAGATCGGGCAGATGCCCCTCGCGCGTGTGGATGACCAGCATGCCCGTGTCGCGCGCCGCCGTCAGCACTGCGCCGATCGGCTTCACCGCGCGCGCAAGCTGGCTGACGTCGTTGCCGAGCGTTTCGCCGAAGCCGCCGGGCTCCATGAAGTCGCGCTGCATGTCGATGATGAGAAGCGCGGTGGCGGGCCAGTCGAGCTTGATCGGCTCGGGCTCTGCGCTCACGACGCCCTTCGTCGGCTTGGCTGAGTTCAACATGACGCAGGCCCCCGCGAGAACTCTCTTGGCCAGGAGTTCTGCAAGCGCCGTGCCATTGTGTACAATTGCAATGGGGCGTCAGCCGCGAGCGAATTTGCTGTTTGGTCAGACGGTTACGTTGATTGTCGACGTCTGCTTATTCCCTGTGCGACAGCCTTACGACGTGCATTTGCTTAAAGGATGAGCGGCATCCGCTGTCATTCCGGGGCGCACGCAGCGCGAGCCCGGAATCCATTTCACCTCATACGGTGCAGACAAATGGATTCCGGGCTCGACGCTTCGCGTCGCCCGCAATGACGAGGAGACTACCGCCCCGCCCCATACAGCGCCCGATACTCGTCCTCATACGGCGCATACGAGTCCTTCAGCGTCGCCATGTTCAGCAACATGGTCGCCACCATCGCACCCGCCTTGTCGAACACGCGTGTCTTGACCCAGGCGCTTTCGGTGCGGCGGCTGCCGGAGAGCGCGACCAACTCGCGTTCGACTTCGTAATCTTCGTCGACGAACAGCGGGCCCTTCACCAGGCGGATCTCCTGGTCGGCGAACAGGCCGACGGCCGGTCCCTTGGCCGGCAGCGGATCGTTCTTGGAGCGGTACTGGAACAGCACGCTCAGCATCTCCATCGGGATGATGGGCTTGCCCCAGGGATTGTCCGCGCCCGAGTAGTAGGGCGAGTTCTCGGTGATGACGGCGAGCTTCTGCCGAAGCGAAAACGGATAGAGGTCATCCATGTTCTGGTCGAAGGCCATGCGCACCGCCTGACGCTTGCTCTTCATGCCGACCTTCATGTCACGAAGGATGACGGGATCGGCGAGCGGCTTCAGCTCACGGAGCCGCAGGTCAAGAGCGGTCGGGCCCTCAACGACGGAGGCAGTGCCGCGCAGCACCTCGGTGCCGTCGCGCTTGACCATCTGCATCTGACACTCTGGCTGCTCAACCGAGGAGGCCATGAGGACCGCCTGCACCTCTTCGCCCTCGTAGCAGACGCTGCGGTAATGCGCGGAGAGGCAGCCGCTCTCAAACCAGACCTGCCCCCATTGTCGCTCGCACAGCGGCGCAAACTGGCTGCAATGCGTCGGCCCCTCGATCGTACCTCCCTTGAAGCCGAGCTTTTGCGCTGTCGCGTCATCGTGGATCGAGGCATGCGCGTCGTAGGTCTGCCTGCAGCATCTGCCGCGGCATCCGCCACGGTCCGATCAA
Organism: Bradyrhizobium sp. USDA 4354; assembly: GCF_054060315.1. Lineage (NCBI taxonomy): Bacteria > Pseudomonadati > Pseudomonadota > Alphaproteobacteria > Hyphomicrobiales > Nitrobacteraceae > Bradyrhizobium > Bradyrhizobium sp. USDA 4354. Next base: position 7,225,625 of record NZ_JBSSDC010000001.1, read on the forward strand.
GGCGCCTCCGGTCTGAGTGATCTGGGTATCGAAGCCGGTCATGCTCTCCTCCGCTAGCAAGCCATGACTAGCAGGAGCGCCACGGATGCGGCCAGCGATATTGACTTCGCCGCCGCATACTTTTGACTGTCACAATTCGCGTCGCGCAGCCGCACTCCCTCCCGCAGCGCAAACCCCACGCCGAACCAAGACGAGGACTTCCGAAATGACGCTGATGCAGGTCGAGCTGGACGATAAATACCGGCTCGAATCGAAGCGGATCTTCCTGTCGGGCACCCAGGCTCTGGTCCGCCTTCCCATGTTGCAGCGCGAACGCGACCGGATCCATGGGCTCAACACCGGCGGCTTCATCTCGGGTTATCGCGGTTCCCCGCTCGGCATGTACGACCACGCGCTGTGGCGCGCGAAGTCGCACCTGCAGCAGCACGACATCGCCTTCGTTCCCGGACTCAACGAAGACTTGGCCGCGACCGCGGTCTGGGGCAGCCAGCAGGTCGGCCTGTTTCCCGGCGCCAAGGTCGATGGTGTGTTCGGCATCTGGTACGGCAAGGGTCCCGGCGTCGATCGCTCGGTCGATGCGCTCAAGCATGCAAACGCGGCCGGCACCTCGCTTAGTGGCGGCGTGCTCGCGCTCGCCGGCGACGATCATGGCTGCCAGTCCTCGACCCTGGCACATCAGAGCGAGCAGGTATTCGCAGCGGCGCTGATCCCCGTGATCAATCCCGCAACGCTGCAGGACTATCTCGATCTCGGCCTCTACGGTTTCGCCCTGTCGCGCTTCTCCGGCTGCTGGGTCGGCTTCAAGGCAATCAGCGAGACCGTCGAGAGCTCGGCATCCATCTACAGCGATCCTGAACGTATCCAGATCAGGCTGCCCGATGATTTCGAGATGCCACCCGGCGGCCTCAACATCCGCTGGCCCGATCCGCCGCTGGAGGCGGAGAGGCGCCTGTTCGGCCCGAAGATGGCCGCCGTGCAGGCCTTTGCCCGCGCCAACCAGCTCGACCGCATCGTGCTCGATTCCAAGCCGGCCCGGCTCGGCATCGTCGCGACCGGCAAGGCCTATCTCGACCTGCGCCAGGCGCTCGTCGACTTGGGCATCACCGACAAGGACGCGCAGGATCTCGGCCTTCGCATCTACAAGGTCGCGATGACCTGGCCGCTGGAGGAGAGCGGCGCCAAGCGTTTCGCCGAGGGTCTTCAGGACGTGCTCGTGGTCGAGGAAAAGCGCGGCTTCATCGAAGACCAGCTGATGCGCATCCTCTACAACGTCGATGCGTCCAGACGCCCGATCGTCACGGGCAAGCGCGACGAGCGCGGCGCACCGCTGTTGCCGAGCGAGGGCGAGCTGACGCCGACGATCGTCGCGTCCGCGCTGGTGGCACGCTTGCGCAAGCTCGGCCATCACAGCCCGGTGCTGGAGCAGCGCCTGGCACGGCTCGAGGCGTTCGACAATCCCGTCACCGCGAGCACGTCGATCAAGCTCGCGCGCACACCGTTCTTCTGTTCGGGCTGCCCGCACAACACCTCGACGCGCGTCCCCGAGGGCAGCCGCGCCATGGCTGGCATCGGCTGCCACGGCATGGCCTTGAGCATGCCGGCCCGCCGCACCGACCTGATCTCACATATGGGCGCCGAGGGCGTGAACTGGATCGGCCAGTCGCCCTTCACCACCGAGAAGCACATCTTCCAGAATCTCGGCGACGGCACTTATACCCATTCCGGGCTGCTCGCCCTTCGCGCGGCATCGGCCGCCGGCATCAACATCACCTACAAGATCCTCTACAACGACGCCGTCGCGATGACCGGCGGCCAGCCGGCCGAAGGCGCCTTCAACGCCGCGCAGATCGCGCATCAGGTCTGGGCCGAGGGCGTCAAGCGGCTCGCGATCGTCTCGGACGATCCCGGCAAATACCCCGAAGGCAGTTACTTCCCGCAGGGCGCGACCATCCATCATCGCCGCGAGCTCGATGCGGTGCAGCGCGAGCTGCGTGACGTCAAGGGCCTCACCGTCATCATCTACGACCAGACCTGCGCCGCGGAAAAGCGCCGCCGCCGCAAGCGCGGGCTCTATCCCGATCCCGCCAAGCGCGCCTTCATCAACGAGCTGGTCTGCGAAGGCTGCGGCGACTGCTCGCAGGCCTCCAACTGCGTCTCGGTGCAACCGCTGGAGACCGAGTTCGGCCGCAAGCGCCAGATCGACCAGTCGAACTGCAACAAGGACTTTTCCTGCGTCGAGGGTTTTTGCCCGAGCTTCGTCACCGTGCATGGCGGAACGCTCAAGCGGATGAAGACCTCGGCGGTCGATTCCGGGCAGCTGTTCGCCGATCTACCACTGCCGCCGGCGCGTGAGCTCGACGAACCCTACAACATCCTCGTCACCGGCATCGGTGGCACCGGCGTCATCACCATCGGCGCCCTGCTCGGCATGGCGGCTCATGTCGACGGCCGCGGCTGCTCGGCGCTCGATTTCACCGGCCTGTCGCAGAAGAACGGCGCCGTCATGAGCCATGTCCGCATCGCGCCGAGGCCGGAAGACATCTCGGCAGTCCGCATCACCACTGGCGGCGCCGATGTCATCCTCGGCTGCGACATGATCGTCTCGGCAGGTCCCACTGCGCTCAGCCGCGCCGAGCGCGGCGTGACGAAGGCCTATATCAACGCCGATTTGCAGCCGACCGCGAGCTTCGTGCAAAATCCAGATCTCGATTTCGAGATGGGCACGATGCAGACCGTGCTGCGCGACGCGATCGGCGACAAGAACCTCGACATCATCGACGCGACAGGCATTGCGGCGGCGCTGATGGGCGACAGCATCGCGACCAATCCCTTCATGCTCGGCTTCGCTTTCCAGAAGGGCGCGATCCCGCTGTCGTTGGAATCCCTGCTCCGCGCCATCGAGATCAACGGCGCTGCGATCGAGATGAACAAGCTCGCCTTCACCTGGGGCCGTCTCGCCGCCCACGACATGTCGCGGGTGCGCAGCGTGCTCCAGTTCAAAGCTAGGGCGTCCACGCCGGTGAAATCGCTCGACGACATCATGGCGACCCGCGCGGAATTCCTGACCTTCTATCAGGACAAGACCTATGCCGACCGTTATCTTGCGGCGGTCGCCAAGGTGCGGAAAGCGGAAAGCGCCGTTTCGCCCGCGTCAACGGAGCTGACCGAGGCTGTCGCGAAGAACCTGTTCAAGCTGATGGCCTACAAGGACGAGTACGAGGTCGCGCGGCTCTACACCGACGGCAGCTTTGCCAGGAAGGTGTCGGAGAAGTTCGACGGCGACTTCACGCTGAAATACCATTTGGCACCGCCGATCTTCGCCAGGCGCGACAAGGCAACGGGCCGGCTTCAAAAGCAGGAGTTCGGCGGCTGGATGATCCATGCCTTCCGCATTCTCGCCAGGCTCAAGTTCCTGCGCGGCAGCGCGTTCGACCCGTTCGGCCGCACCGAGGAGCGTCGCACCGAACGTAAGCTGGTCGCGGATTATCTGGCGATGATCGATCAGCGGATCCTCGGCCTGCAAGCGGCGCAGATTCCGCTGCTGACACGGCTCGCCCGCGTCCCCGAGACGATCCGCGGCTTCGGCCATGTCAAGGAAGCCAACATCAAGCTGGCGGCGGCCGAGACGGCGCGACTCGAAGCGGAGCTGGATAACAGTCGCTTTGCGGCTGCTGCGGAGTAGCAGGGCGAGCAGGCTCTCTCCACGTCATTGCCGAGGAGCCCTTGCGACGAAGCAATCCAGATTGCCTCTGCGGAAAGACTCTGAATTGCTTCGCTTCGCTCGCAATGACGCGATTGTGGGGCGCGCTCGCCACTCTCGGTGTCATCGCCCGGCGAAGGCGGGCGATCCAGTACGCCGAGACGGTTGTGGCTCAACGATAGGCCGCGGCGTACCGGATGCCCGCCTGCGGGCATGACGAGGATGCCAATGGGTAGACGGGGCCCCCGCCTACTCCGCGCTAGCGCGCCGGCCTGCGCTCGATCGGGTCGATATCGATCGCCCGCAGGCGGCCGAGCCGCAGCACGTCCATGGCGAGCCGCCGGCCGATCCGGTCGCGGTCGAGCACGCGGATCAGATCGTCGACGCCGTTGATCTCGACGCCGTCGAGCCTGATCACGACGTCGCCGGGGAGCAGGCCCGCCTTCGCCGCCGGGCCGTCAGGCTCGATCTGCATCAGCAGCGCGCCCATCTTGTTCTCGACGCCGGCCAGCACCGCATGGCGCCGCGGGACCGGCGCGGTCTGCCCGGCGACGCCGATATAGGCGCGACGGACATAGCCGTGGCGGATGATCTCCGACAGCACGAATTGCGCGGTGTTGCTGGCGACCGCGAAGCAAATGCCCTGCGCGCCGTTGATGATGGCGGTGTTGATGCCGATCACCTCGGCGTTCGACGACACCAGCGGGCCGCCGGAATTGCCGGGATTGAGCGCAGCATCAGTCTGAATCACGTCCTCGATGGTGCGCCCGCTCACCGAACGGATCGAGCGCCCGAGCGCCGAGACCACGCCGGCGGTCACAGTCGATTCGAAGCCGAGCGGATTGCCGATCGCGATCACGAGCTGACCGCGCCGCAGGCTCTTGGAGTTACCTAGCGCGGCATAGGGCAAATGCCGCACGCCGTTGGCGCGCAGCAGCGCAAGGTCGGTGTCGGGGTCGACACCGAGCACCTGGGCGTCGCCGACATGGCCCTCGACGTCGCGCAGGCGGATCTCCTTGGAGGAGCCGACCACGTGGCTGTTGGTGAGGACGAGTCCGTCCGGCGAGATCACGATGCCGGAGCCGAGCCCGCCGCGCTCGCGGCCGTTCGGCACTTTCGGCCCGGTCTCGACCCGCACCACCGCAGGGCCGACGCGGTCGGTGACATCGATCACGGCATTGGAATAGGCGTCCAGCAGCGCCCGGTCATCGGCCGGGACGGACGCCGTCGTTCGCGATGACGATGCGTCATCGGCGATATCTGAGGTGAAGTCCAACATGGCAAGTGTCCTTGAGGTTCACACAGATGGTGGCCTGTTCCCTCCAGCGCAAGTGGCCCGACCGGGGCGCAGGGCCGGACTGCCCAGATGGCTAGGGCGCCCGCCTCAGCGAGCCGCCTCTTGCCTTGACCGGGTCGAGCAGCGACCAGTCCCCATCCGGGAGCACATGCCCCTTGGGGAATGGCGCGCGCAGCTCGAGCCCCAGCGAGCGCAGCACGCGGTCGTCGCGGTAATAGCACTGCAGCACGACACGGACCAGCGTTGCGGCGGCGACGCCGCCGTGCTTGCGAAACTCCTGCGCCACCGCATCGCGCGCGGCAGCATCGAGCTCGGCAAGCGGCCCTCCGGCGAGCCGCGCCAGATGATCCAGCGCTGCCGCAACCAATTTGGCATCGCGGCCAAGCGTTGCCAGCATATCGGCATGGATCGCGGGATCGTCGGCGCCGGGCACCTTGTACTCGTCGCTGGCCGGAATGATCATCGCCGCAATGGTGCGGAGGTCGTCGCGCTGCCGCAGCGTCAGGGAGAGCTGTTCAGTCATGGCTTCCTCTTCTAGCACTCGCGCGGCAATGAAAGTGCACTCGCCGCGCTCTTCGAGCGCGTCGACCTCTCCCGCAGGCGGGAGAGCTGCAGCGAGTTCGTAGCGGGTTCGGTGCATCCATAACGCGGATCAATCAAACAAATTGGCGAGGCGCTGCTTCATCTGGTCGCCGATGTAGAGCGCGAGGGCCTGGATGGTGGAGGTCGGGTTCACGCCGCCCGAGGTGACGAAGATGCTGCCGTCCACGATGAAAAGGTTCTTGACGTCGTGCGTGCGGCCCCATTCGTTGACGACGGAGCGTTCGGGGTCGGTGCCCATGCGTGCGGTGCCGAGCAGGTGCCAGCCGCCCCACGGGATCGGCGAGTTGACGCAGATTTCGGTCGCGCCCGCCGTCTCGAGAAACTCCCGGCCGCGCGCCAAGGCATGCTCCATCATCTTCCGGCTGTTCTCGCTGATCGTGTAGTCGATCTTCGGCGCGGGAATGCCGTGGCTGTCCTTCAACACGGGATCGAGCGTGACGCGATTGTGCTCTTCCGGCAGATCCTCGCAGATCGCGGAAAAACCCAAGCGGTGGCCGTTGAGCTTGCGGAAGACGCTGTGATGATCGGCGCCCCAGGGCAAAATGCCCTTCTGCTCGCTGACGACGGCCTCGAACACCGGCCCGGCGCCGCGCACGAACTGCACGCCATAGCCACGCACGAAGCCGCGCGACAAATCGGTGTCATACCATTGCTTGCTCCACAGGCAGGTCGGGGGCGCGCGGTTAGAGTCGGTCGGTTCTTTCACATAGCCGTAGATCTGCGCATAGGGGTGGAACATCAGGTTTCTTGCCGACGAGGCCAGACGAATTGGCAAGGCCGTTCGGGAACCGCGAGGACGCCGAGTTCAGCAGCAGCCGCGGCGTGCCGACACCGTTGCAGGCGATGATGACGACGTGAGCGGGATGAAACTGCTCGATGCCGTCCTTGTCGTAATAGACCACGCCCGAAGCCATGCCGTTCTCGTCCGTGGTGATCTCGCGGACCCGGCAATGGGTGCGCAGCTCGACGCCGGCGCGGATCGCATGCGGCCAGTAGGTGATGTCGGTGGAGGACTTTGCGCCCTGCGCGCAGGCCGGCGTGCAATGGCCGAGATTGATGCAGCGCGCCCGGCCTTCGTAATCCATCGTCGCGACCGTGGTGTCCGACGGCCACCAGTGCCAGCCGAGCTTGTTCATGGCCTTGGCGATGATGGCACCGGACAATCCCATCGGCTGCTGCGGCATCGGCGGATGCGTCAGCGGCGACAGCGGATCGCCTGACAGGCCTGACGTGCCCATGATGCGGTCGTTCTCTTCGAAGAACGGGATCAGCGCGTCGTAATCGATTGGCCAATCGTCGGCGACGCCATCGAGCGTCTTCACCTTGAAATCGGAAGGGTGCAGCCGCGGCCAGTGCGCGGTGTACATCACCGTCGAGCCGCCAACCGCGTTGTAGTTGACGACCTTGATCGGGGAGTTGTCGTCGTTGATCGGGTAGTCCTCGGGCCGGCCACGGACGTTCGGGCTTGACGACCATTCGCCGTAGAACTTGGCCTCCCAATCCCGGCCTGTGCTGGGATATTCCGCCGGGTTCATCCAGCCGCCCTGTTCCAGGCAGAGGATGTGCATCTTGGTCTCGGCCAGCGACCACGCCACCGCCGCGCCTGAAGCGCCGGCGCCGATGATCAGGACGTCCACGGGGTCTTTCATCGCAGCCTTTTCCTCCCCCTCGCCGCTTCCCGGGCGATTCGGCCTTGCGCGGTCAGCGAGGCCGGCGAACGATAGGGTCAGAGTGACGGCCGAGTAAAGCCGCGAGGCCGGAATGTCGCACTTCGCAGGGTGCAGACCATTGGTATCGCCACATCCGGATGCTAGGAACAGGGCGCACGAGCCATCGATAGCGAGACCGTATGTCCTTCCAGAAATTCCTTGCCGCCGCCCGCGCTTTTGCGCTCGTTTCGTTTTTCGCCTTGTCCGGATTTCTGGCCTCGTTCGGGCCGGCCTCCGCGCTGACCGGCGCCGCGACGGCCCGTGACGGCAACTCGATCCAGCTCGGCGACGTCACCTACCGGCTCGACGGCGTCGACGCGCCCGAGCTGGACCAAGTCTGCATCGACGATCACGCCGATTCCTGGACCTGCGGCATCGAGGCCCGCGACCAGCTGACGAAGCTGATCAACAAGCGGACGGTGCGCTGCGACGACGTCGGGCCCGAGAAGAGTTTTGGCAAGCGGCACCGCGCCATCTGCACGGCCGAAGGCGACAAGGCCAGCTTGAACGAGCAGCTGATCAAGCTCGGCTTTGCTCTCGCGCGCGAGCCGATCAAGGCCAACGTCAAGCCGGCAGCCACCGATGCCAAGACAGCGGCGGCTGGCATCTGGAAGGGCTGCTTTGTTGCGCCGCAGGATTTCCGTAGCGGCAAGAAGGACGGCGCGCTTCTGGGCGCCGCCTGCCGGCCCGACCGCGACAAGGAGATTCGCGCCGTGCTGTTTCCGGAGGAGCTGACCATGCCGCCCAGCTGCAGCATCAAGGGCAAGCTTGCGGTGCGCGCCCGCGTCACCGGCAATATCGGCATCTATCATCTGCGAGGCTGCCCGAGCTATCCCGCGACCACGAAACCGGACCGCTGGTTCTGCTCGGAGGACGACGCCCAGGCGGCCGGCTTCCGCAAGGCCTACAATTGCCGCAGGCCAAAATGAATCGGGGGTTCACGCATCCGTGAGTAGTACTCCGAGACCGTATTGATCCGGAATTGAACTCTTTCGCGAGTTGCTGCACTTATCAACATACGCAAGCGCCTTGCGCGAGCGTTTCCTTGGCAGCAATCCGGCTCCGGCCCGATTGTCTTTGCTCGGGCGTTTCCTCCCTAGACTTGGCCGCTTGTCACCACAAGCGGCTCTTCTTTTTTGTGCGGGGTCTATCACTGCATCCGCATGATGTGGTCCATCGGCGGCATGTTGGCGTTGAGATGCGCCATGATCCAGACCGTGCCTCCGACAACCAGGAACACGACCAGCAGCCCGAAGGCGAGCGCAAGCACGTTGTTGGTGTTGTCGGGGCCCGTGGTGATGTGCAGGAAGAATACGAGGTGCACACCCATCTGCGCGATCGCAAGCACGATCAGCGCGACGGGAATCGAGGGTTGCCAGACCAGATCCGTGCCGGCGATGAAGAACGACGTCGCCGTGAGCAGCAGCGCAAGCACGAGCCCGACGACGTACCCGAGGATCCTTGTGCCGACGCTGTGCTGCTCTTCCTCGCCCGGTGCGAGGTCGTGTTTGGCCATCCCATGCGTCTGCTCACTCATGGCGCACTCCCGAGCAGGTAAACGACGGAGAACACTGCGACCCAGATGATGTCGAGCGCATGCCAGAACAGTGCAAAGCACATCATCCGGCGCAATATGTCGGCGCGAAAGCCTTTTGCGAACACCTGGGCCATCATGGTGAGCAACCACAAGACGCCGGCGGAGACATGCAGGCCGTGGCAGCCGACCAGGGAGAAGAACGCGGTCAGGAACGCACTGCGCGACGGGCCATAGCCACGGGCGACAAGGTCGGCGAATTCGCGGAACTCGATCACAAGGAATATGAGGCCGAGCACGCAGGTCACGGTCATGCCGAGATAGAACCAGAACCGGTTGCGCACGTCGGCAGCGATGCTGGCCATGCCGCAGGTGAAACTCGAGAGCAGCAGGCAGACCGTCTCGATCGCGACGTTCCTTTGCTCGAAGATCTCCGCGCCCTTGGGGCCGCCGGCGGTCTGGCCGACCAGCACGGCATAAGCCGCGAAGAAGCAGGAGAACATCACGATGTCCGAGAGCAGGAAGATCCAGAAGCCGTAGGCGGTCACGATCCGCTTTGCCGCAGGCCCGGGATGCTCGACGACGACGCCGATGTGATGGGGATCGGCATGGGCGTGGCCGACGGTCGTGGTCATCGCCATCAGACCGCTCCCGCCATGCTGACGAGGCTGCGTCGTTCCTCGATATTGATGCGGTCGATGCGGGCGACCTCGTCGGCCCGGATGACGTACTCATCATGGTCGCGCCAGGCGAACACGACGAAGGTCGCAAACGCGCCGATACCGCCCAGGATCACCATCCACCAGATATGCCAGATCAGCGCGAAGCCCATGATGGTGGCGAAGAACGCGCAGACGAAGCCGGTCGGCGAATTGCGGGGCATCTCGATGTCCTGATATTCGGGCTCTTCGTGCGCGAACGATTGCTGCCGGGCATGGGCCTTCATCTCCCAATAGGCGTCCTCGCCGCGCACATCGGGATTGAAGGCGAAGTTGAACACCGGCGGCGGCGACGAGGTCGCCCATTCCAGCGAGCGCCCGTCCCAGGGATCGCCGGTGCGATCACGCAGAGCCTCGCGATTGCGGATGCTGACCACGAGTTGCACGATCTGGCAGATCACGCCGATCGTCAGCACGGCCATGCCGACTGCCGCAATGATCATCCAGGGCCGCCAGGCCGCAACATCATAATGCTGCATGCGCCTGGTCATGCCGAGCATGCCGGCAATGTAGAGCGGCATGAATGTGACGTAGAATCCGAGAAAGGTGAACCAGAACGCCGCCTTGCCCCAGCGCTCGTCGAGGCGGAAGCCGAACGCCTTCGGGAACCAGTATTCGAAGCCGGCGAAGGCGCCGAACAGCACGCCGCCGATGATGACGTTATGGAAGTGCGCGACCAGGAACATGCTGTTGTGGAGCATGAAGTCGGCCGGCGGCACCGCGACGAGGACGCCCGTCAATCCGCCGATGATGAAGGTGACCATGAAGCCGACCGACCACAACATCGGCGTCGCAAAGCGGATGCGGCCGCCATACATCGTGAAAAGCCAATTGTAGATCTTCACTCCCGTAGGTATCGCGATGATCATGCTGGCGATACCGAAGATGGCGTTGACGTCGGGCCCCGCTCCCATCGTGAAGAAATGATGCAGCCAGACCATGAATGAAATGACGCAGATCGCCATGGTCGCAAGCACCATGGAGCGGTAGCCGAACAGCGCCTTGCCGGAGAAGGTCGAGACCACCTCCGAGAAGATACCGAAAGCGGGCAGCACCAGGATGTAGACCTCGGGATGACCCCAGGCCCAGATCAGGTTCATGAACATCATGACGTTGCCGCCGGCCTCGTTGGTGAAGAAGTGGAAGCCGAGATAGCGGTCCAGCAGCAGCATCGCGAGCGTGGCGGTGAGGATCGGAAAGGCCGCGACGATGAGAAGGTTCGAGGCCAGCGTGGTCCAGCAGAACATCGGCATGCGCAGATAGTTCATGCCCTTCGTGCGCAGCTTCAGCACTGTGGTGACGAGATTGATGCCGGCCACCAGCGTGCCGACGCCGGAGATCTGCAGCGACCAGGCGTAATAGTCGACGCCGACGCCGGGCGAGTAGGACAATTCCGACAGCGGCGGAAAGGCGAGCCAGCCGGTGCGCGCGAACTCGCCGACCACCAGCGAGACGTTGACCAGCAGCGCGCCGGTCGCGGTCAGCCAGAAGCCGACCGAATTCAGCGTCGGGAATGCGACGTCGCGCACGCCGAGCTGCAGCGGCACGATCAGGTTCATCAGCCCGATCACGAACGGCATCGCCACGAAGAAGATCATGATGGTGCCGTGGGCCGAGAAGATCTGATTGTAGTGCTCCGGCGGCAGATAGCCCTGCGACTGGTAGGCCACCGCCTGCTGGATCCGCATCATGATGGCGTCGCTGCCGCCGCGCAGCAGCATCACCGAGGCGAGCAGGATGTACATGACGCCGATGCGCTTGTGATCGACGCTGGTGATCCATTCGCTCCAGAGATAGGGCAGATGTCCCTTCACCACGACCCAGGCCAGCACGCCGAGGATTGCGACCAGCACCACCGCGCCGGCGACGAGCGGAATCGGCTGATCAAACGGAATGGCCGACCAGTCGAGCTTACCGAGCATCATGGCCTCCACTGTGCGACCGGCCTGCCTCGGATGCGAGCTCCGGCCCGGGTCCCGGCGGAATGTGCTGTGTCGCGATCAGGTCGAACAGCCGGGGATCGTCGAGGCGGTAGACCGGCCGGCCCTTCTCGATGCCCTGCTGCATCAGCTTCTTGTAGCTGTCCGCGTTCAGCACCGCATCCGTCTTCGCGGTGGCCGCCACCCACTCCGGAAAGGCGAGCGGCGAGATCACGTTGACGTCGAACATCATGTCGGGGAAACCGTCGCCGGAGAAATGCGCGGACAGGCCCTGAAGCTTGCCTTCATTGTCGGCGCGCAGGTTCAGCTTCGTCACCATGCCGTTCATGGTGTAAATCATGCTCCCGAGCTGCGGGATGAAGAACGTGTTCATCACGCTCGACGAAGTCAGCTGGAAATTCAGCTCGGCGCCGGCGGGCACCGTCAGCGTGTTGACGGTGGCGATGCGCTGGTCCGGATAGATGAAGAGCCATTTCCAGTCGAGCGACACGGCCTGGATCCGCACCGGGCTGCCGGTGCCCGGCACGGGCGCGGCCGGATCGAGCTGGTGCGAGCCGATCCAGGCGACGCCGCCGAGCAGGATGACCGTGAGTGCAGGGATTGCCCACACCACCATTTCGACGCGGCCGGAATAGACGAATTCAGGCTGGTACCGCGCTTTGGGATTCGAGGCGCGAAACCAGAAGGCAAAAGCCAGAATCGCGAAAATGGTCGGCACCACGATCACGAGCATGATGAAGACGGAATCGACCAGGATGGTGCTGTTGGCCGCAGCCACAGGCCCTTGCGGATCGAGCAGATTCATCGGCATGCCACTGGCGGTTGGGAAGCCCCGGGACTGAGCCTAGCGCGGGAAAGGCTCCGGCAGCAAACGCCGCGGCCTTGGAACGGTTCCTGGATTGCAAGGTTCAGCCATGCGCGATGGGCCGGCCCGCGACATGCAATTCCATGTGATCTCAATGAGATGAGCGCAGAAGCGACGCTCTTCTCTCCGGTCGGGGCCATTGCTAATCTGCACGAAAATAATGGGATGAATAATGCCCGCGCCTGGGAGTGGACTGAGATGCGCTTGAGCGACAAGGTTGCGATCGTGGTCGGGGCCGGGCAAAGCCCCGGAGAAGGCATGGGCAACGGCCGCGCCACCGCGCTGACCTTCGCGCGCGAGGGTGCGAAGGTCTTGTGCGTCGACCTCGATCTGGAGACGGCGCAGGAGACGGTGACGATGATCGCCGCGAAGCACGGCACCGCCGCGGCCTTCAAGGCCGACGTGACCAAGGCTGCGGACATCAAGGCACTGGTGGCCGACGCGCAATCGCGCTGGGGCCGGATCGACGTATTGCACAACAATGTCGGCGTCAGCCTGTCCGGCGGCGACGCCGAACTGCTGCAATTGACCGAGGAGGCGTTCGACCGCGTCGTCGCGATCAATTTGAAGAGCTGCATCCTCGCCGCGAAAGAGGTAATCCCGATCATGCGCGCGCAACGCAGCGGTGCCATTATCAACATCTCCTCGATGGCGGCGATCACGACGTATCCTTATGTCGCCTACAAGGCGACCAAGTCGGCGATGATCGCCTTCACCGAACAACTCGCCTACCAGAACGCCGAATACGGCATCCGCGCCAACGTCATTCTGCCCGGCCTGATGAACACGCCGATGGCCGTCGACACCCGCGCCCGCGAATGGCACAAGACCCGCGCCGAAGTCGAAGCCGAACGCGACAGCAAGGTACCGCTGCGCAGGAAGATGGGCACGGGATGGGACGTCGCGAATGCCGCGTTGTTCCTGGCGTCGGACGAGGCGAACTTCATTACGGGTGTGACGCTGCCGGTGGATGGTGGAGCGAGTGTGAGACGGGGGTAAAGCGAGCGCGGTGCTCTTACCCTCCCCTGGAGGGGGAGGGTCGATGCGCATGCCGCGAAGCGGAATGCGCAGCGGGGTGGGGTGACGGTCTCACCACAACGCACAGTGCCCGAGTGGAGAGATCACCCCACCCCGGCGCTTCGCGCCGGCCCTCCCCTTCCAGGGGAGGATGAAGTCAGCGCACGCTCGTCACCCGCCAGATCGTGCCGTTGCCGTCCTCCGAGATCAGCAGCGATCCATCCTTCGCAACGGCGACGCCGACCGGACGCCCCCACACTTCCGTGTCGTTCACCACGAACCCCGTGACGAAATCCTCGTACTCGCCGGTCGGCTTGCCGTCCTTCATCCTGATGCGGATCACCTTGTAGCCGGTGCGCTTCGACCTGTTCCAGGAGCCGTGCTGAGCGGCGAAGGCGTCACCCTGGTACTCCGCGGGAAACTGTGTGCCCTGATAGAAGGTCATGCCGAGCGAGGCCGAATGCGGCTGGATCAGCACGTCAGGCACTATCACCTTGTCCTTGAGGTCCGGCCGCGCGCCGGCGTGGCGCGGATCTTCATTGTTGCCGATATAGAACCACGGCCAGCCGTAGAACGCGCCCTCCTTCACGCTGGTCACGTAATCGGGCACGAGATCGTCGCCGAGGCCATCGCGCTCGTTGGTCGAGCACCACGGCAGACCGGCCTGCGGCTGGATTGCGAGGCCGACACAGTTGCGGAGGCCGGTGGCGTAGATCTTTCGCTCCTTGCCGTCAGGATTGAACGCCAGCACGGCGGCGCGCTCCGTCTCGCTGGCCCAGGCCGCGCCAAGCGGCTGCGTCTTCGACCACGCTTCCAATCCGCCCGGCGGCATGCCCATGCCCTCGGCGACGTTGCTGAGCGAGCCGACGGAGACGAGCATGCGCTTGTTGTCAGGTGTGAAGACGATGTCGCGGGTGGAATGGCCGCCGTCATGCGGCAGGCTCGCAACAATCGTCTCCGCCTTGCCACGCGCCTTGAGATCACCGGCCTGATAGGGAAAGCGGACGACGCTGTCGGTGTTGGCGACATAGACCCATTGCGGATTGTCGCCGTTCGGAAAGAAGGCGATCCCGAACGGCTGCCGCAGGCCGCTGGCATAGACCTCATTGGTCGCGACCCTGCCGCCCTCGCCCGCGCGCAACACACGGACGTTGCCGGCCCGTGTCTCCGCGACGAAGACATCGCCGTTCGGCGCCACGCGCACGATGCGCGGCGCGCGCAGGCCTTCGGCGAACAGTTCGATCTTGAAGCCGGCCGGCACCTGGAGCGCGGCCTCCGGCGGACGCGGCACCACGCGCGACGAGCTCGCAACCGATCGCGAGGCGCCCGGCCTGACCAGATCCTGCGGCCGGATCAGCCTGACCGTGCCGGGCTTGTCAGCCCGCCAATCGCCATAGGCGTCTTTGCCCTGCAGCGCCGGCTCGGCCTGCGCGCCGGTCGCAACTGCAACCAGCAGCGCTGCGAGCATCGCCACCAACGATATCCTGTTGCTCACGTCATCTTCCTCCCGCTTTGCAAATGTCGCACGTCAACGCCGATCACCCGCAAATGGTCTGCAGCAGGTCCGACGCCTGCCGAATCCCACGTCAGCTCATGCCCTCACGATGTGCATTAGCCACAGCCCATCATACTGGAAAATGCAGCAGATCGGTGCGACACATTGTGAGGGCGACGACGTCCGGTTGCGTCATCAAGGCTGCAGCATGGGTGTCGCGACTGATGGGAAGATCATGTGGGGATCCGTCATATCGGAATGGGCGAGCCTGCTGCTGCGCTGGCTGCACGTGGTGGCCGCGATCGCTTGGATCGGCAGTTCCTTCTACTTCATCGCTCTCGATCTCAGCCTGAGGCCGAGACGCGACCTGCCTGACGGCGTGCAGGGCGAGGCCTGGCAGGTCCATGGCGGCGGCTTCTACCGGATCATGAAATATCTGGTTGCGCCGAGCCAGATGCCCGACGAGCTGACCTGGTTCAAATGGGAAGCCTACACCACCTGGCTGTCCGGCTTCGCGCTGATGGTGGTGGTGTATTATCTCGAGGCCGACCTGTTCCTGGTCGACAAGTCGATCCTCGACCTCACGCCATTCCAGGCCGGCCTGTTCAGCTTCTTTAGCCTCGCGCTGGCATGGCTGCTCTATGAAGCCGCCTGCCGCACCGGGCTTGCGCAGCGCGAGCTGCCCTTTGCCATCGGCGGCTACCTGTTTCTGGTCGCGCTCACCTACGCCTTCACGCATGTGCTCAGCGGTCGTGGCGCCTTCAACCAGATCGGCGCGATCATCGGCACCATCATGGTGGCCAACGTCTTCGCGCTGATCATCCCGAACCAGAAGAAGATCGTAGCCAGCCTGATCGCGGGCCGGGCTCCCGATCCAAAACTCGGCAAGGCCAGCAAGGAACGCTCGGTCCACAACAACTACCTGACGCTCCCCGTGGTCGTGCTGATGATCAGCAACCACTATCCCCTGCTCTACGCCACCCGCTTCAACTGGATCATCGTCGCGATCATCCTGGCGCTGGGGCCGGTGATCCGGCACTTCTTCAACGAGCGCCATGCCGGGCGCAAATCGCCGTGGTGGGTGTGGGGCGTCGCAGCCGTGGGCGTGATCGCGATCCTCTTCCTCTCCGCGGCCGGCCCGCGCGAGGTTAAGGCGGGCGCGCTGCCGGCACAGCCGACGCTCGCCAAGGTCGAGGAGATCGTGATGTCCCGCTGCAGCATGTGCCACGCGGCCGAGCCGGTCTGGGCCGGCATCGTCGCCGCCCCGAAAGGCATCCTGCTCGATGCCCCCGAGCACATCCATCGCAACATCCGCCTGATCGGGCGTGTCGCGGCCTGGTCCAACGCGATGCCGCCCGGCAACATCACCGAGATGACCAGCGAGGAGCGCGCCGTCCTCGCCGCCTATCTCGAGCAAGCGCGCTGACGCGCGTCGCACGAGGATGCGTTGCGCGGAATGAAATTTTTCGCATGCGCCGCTGAATTGGAAAATGACTTGGCCGCCTATCCGGCGTAGACATGACCGGCAGCCGTCGGCGCGGCCCAAGAATCAGTTTGCAGTCGGGAAAGAACAGTGGCGCTCAAGAACATCATCGGTATCGACCACGCCGTGGTCATGGTGAAGGACCTCGACAAGGCTGCCGAGAATTATCGGCAACTCGGCTTCACCGTATCCCCGCGCGGCACCCACAGCGTCCATATGGGCACTGGCAACTACACTATCATGTTCGACCCCGACTATATGGAGCTGCTCGGCGTGCTCGCTGCGACCGAGCTCAATGCCCCCGCGCGCGCCTTCCTGGACAAGCGCGGCGAAGGCATCGAGCGCATCGCCTTCACCGCAGTCGATTCCGCCGCCGGCGCCGAGGAGATCCGTGCTCGGGGCCTGGAGCCGATCGGCCCAACCGATTTCGA
Source organism: Bradyrhizobium sp. USDA 4354 (assembly GCF_054060315.1). Classification (NCBI taxonomy): domain Bacteria; kingdom Pseudomonadati; phylum Pseudomonadota; class Alphaproteobacteria; order Hyphomicrobiales; family Nitrobacteraceae; genus Bradyrhizobium; species Bradyrhizobium sp. USDA 4354. Next base: position 7,242,418 of record NZ_JBSSDC010000001.1, read on the forward strand.
ACGTCCGGTGACGCTGCCAGACGGCACGGTCTCGGCGGCGAAATTCCGCACCTTCATGTGGCCGACCGCCGAAGCGCCGGGCGGCGTGCGCATCTTCGCCTGCCAGCACAAGAGCCGCGAGACCGTGTGGATTCCCGCGCTGATGACCCACGCCAATGCGGCCAAGTGGATCAAGCAGACGCTGATCGCAACGCCGGAGCCGGCAAAGGACGCCGCACACCTCGCCCGCCTGATCGACCGCGAGCCGCAGGCCGAGGCCGACGGCGCCGTTACCGTACCCTCCGGCGGCGAGCGTGCCGACTTCGTCTATCTGACGCTGGACCAATTGGCCAAGCGCTATCCCGGCGTGCCGCTCGCAGGCCTCTCCGAACGCGGCGGTGCCGCGCTGGTGCTGGTCAGCGGCAATCTGGCGGCGACGGAGAAAGCGCTGGGTTCAGCAGCCGTGCGGAGCGGAGCTGCGGTCTGCGTCCCGCCGGCCAAGGCCAACGGCACCCTGCTCGCCTTCGTTGCCGGCTGATTTGAACTAATTCTTTAACGGGTGTTTACCCGGCGGCTGTAGGATTCCAGGCAATCCAAGTCGCCGGGACCCGACGCATGTTCAAAGAGGGATCGCCGATCGCCTACGACGCGCCGGCCGAGTTGAAGAAGTGGCCGTCGCTGAAAGGCGAGAGGCAGAAGGATCGGGGTCCGCCCTATCTCGTCTACAACGGCACACTCGCCGAATGCGTACGCGAGCTCATGGGCAAGCCGATCAAGGGCATCTCGCTCTACGACATCATGACGAAGCCGCAGGCCGCCTTCGATCAGACAGTGCTGTCGCCCGGCGATGCCGCCGAGATCGCGATGCGCAAGGATTTTCCCACAGACTAGTTTGCCGCGCGCTTCGCAGCGGGCGTGCGGTTTTGCCTGGACGAGGATTCCGTCGGCGCATCGAGGAAGACGACGGGTGTGCCGCGCTTCACGTTCTCGCCGAGCACACGAGCGTCCCAATTCGTGAGCCTGACGCAGCCATGCGACGCCGACTTGCTGACCTTGTCGGGCTCTGCCGTCCCGTGGATGCCGTAGCCCTGTGCCGACAGGCCGATCCAGTACGCTCCCACCGGATTGTTCGGGCCCGACTGGATGTCGAACGGCCTGTTGGATTTGACACTCTTGAACCTATACTCGGGATTGTAGTGGTAGGTCGGCTGCTCGTTGGTGCCGGTGACCTTCAACGTTCCGGTCGGCGTCGGGCGATCCGGACTGCCGACTGACGCCGGATAGAACGCCAGCAAAGCGTCGGCTGCGTCGAACGCTTTCAAGGTCCCGTGCGTCTTGTCGACTTCGAGCCGGGCGATGCGCGGCAGCTCGCGCCGTGCCGGAACGTTTGCAACGACGATGGTCTCTCCGGCCTTGTCGAAGGCCTTGCCCGGGTTGAGCGCCCTGAGCAGATCCGCGCTCATGTGGAATTTCTCGGCAAGTCCTTCGACAGGGCTGATGTAGCTCAGCGCCTTCAGCGATTTCATGTCCTCGAGCTTGCTCGGCAACTCCTTCAGGAACGGCCCTTTCACATCGGCGTCCGTGACCTTGTAGTCCACGAGAATAGGACCTTCGAGCGCTGCCGTCAGCTTGTCCCAGAGCTCCGGCGCTACTCCCTTGTCGGATGCGATGCCGTTCTGCTCCGCAAAGGCCTTGAGGGCCTTCCGCGCGTTCTCGCCGAACTTGCCGTCGATCTCGCCGGGAGAGAATTGCGCACGATCGAGCAGCACCTGAAGCTTGACAATCGCCGGATTGAGCTTGTCGGTGGCCGGCTGCTTCGCCGGACGTGCAGCCTCATTCACAGCAGCCGGATCGAGATTGCCTGCGAGCGCCGGGCCGACGAGCCACAGCGACATCACCGCGCCAAGCATCCATCGTGTCGTCATCGCGCATCTCGCAACCAGCCCGCAAAACCGCGGAAGGTTTCTCTTCGGGAACACCGTAGTAACACCGAAGGAACCGACGAGATCGCAGCTTTGCCGCAATCGGACGGTTAAGAACTCGTTATCGCCGGCGCATCGCTGGCCGTTCAGCCCACAGTTCGAGGTTGTCCCCGCAAATGCGATTTGTCGTCGCGGCTTGCGCCGCATTTCTGCTTCTGATGTGCGACCTCGATCCGTCGGCGTCCCGGCAAGCATCACGTTTCGATGCCACTGTTCTCCAGAACAATCATGCCTCGCCACTTGTTCCGGTGGTCGAACTCTTCGTCGCCAGCGTGCAGGCGATCGAGCTTGCCAACGCGCACGCGGCCTATGAGCAGGTGATCGAGCCACCGCGCGCGATCGAGCCGGTGGTACAGGCGGAGCTCTCACCATCCGAACGATTTTGTCACGCGCTGCGCGAGGCCGCCGAATCCAGCGGCATTCCGGTGCCGTTCTTCGCGCGCCTGATCTGGCAGGAGAGCCGCTTCAAGTCCAACGAGGTCAGCCATGCCGGCGCGCAGGGTGTTGCGCAGTTCATGCCGGAGACGGCCGCCGAGGTCGGCCTCGACGATCCCTTCGATCCGATGAAGGCGCTGCCGGCATCGGCGAAATTCCTGCGCAAGCTGCGCGACGATTTCGGCAATCTCGGCCTTGCTGCCGCCGCCTACAACGCAGGCCCCGGCCGCATCCAGAAATGGCTTGCCAGAGAGAGCGAGCTGCCGCGCGAGACGCGCGACTATGTCCGCATCATCACCGGCACCAAGGCGGAAGACTGGATTGAACGCTCCGAGGCGCTCGCGATCCGGATCGATCTGCCGCGCGAAGCGCCCTGCGAAGGCATCGGCAGTCTTTCGAAGGCCAAGGACGTCGCCTGGGTTCCGGTGAACTTGACGCCTTCGGTTGCGAGCATCGTTCGCAAGGCCGAGCAGTTCGCCGCGCGGCTGGCGGCGAACCGTGCGCGCAAGCGGTTCGCAACCGTGCTGCGGAAGAATGTCACGGCTCACGGCAAGGCACGCAGCACGATCGCGGCACGCGCCGCCGGAAAGAGTGCGAAGGCCCGCGCCGTCCGCGTCGCCGCGCGAGAACGCTCTGCGATCTGATACGATGAGGGAGAAGCCGCTCGATGAAGCGGCTTCCGATGGGCGTGCGAACTAGTCGATCTCCTCGATCACCCGACGCTCGCGCGGCTCGATGACGTAGGTCCGGGTGTCGCGGTGGATGTAGCGGTATTCGCGCAAGTCCGGCGCATCGCGATAGACCGTGCTCGGAAATTCCTCGACCTCGACGGTGTCCGGGACTCGATCACCTACATGGATCTCCGTGCGCGCGGTGCTGCCGGTGGTCCGCGCCTCGCCCCGTCCTTCGGTGCGAGTCTTTGCATGCTTGCGGATCACTTCGCGATCGCGATCCGAGAACTTGCTCGCGCTGCGCTCGCGCGTGGTCGTCGTTGCCGTGGATTGCCCCGCATACGGCAGCACCGTCACGACCTTGTACGTTGCCGGATCGACCACGACGATCCGATCTTTCACCAGCGCAAAGCTGTAGCCGCGATATTGCGGCACGATCTCGACGACGTCAGGCGGCAGTGTCGAAAGGTGCACGTCGCGCGGCACCACCGTGCCGACATTCAGAGAGAAATTGACGTTGGTGAGCGGCCGCACGTTCAGGCGCGAGATCGAGGTGCTGATCCTGGTTTCCTGCTGCTTGTTGAGGTTGACGTCAGTCTGGGCCGCCGCCTGTGAATTGGTGCCCGAACGTTCGCCCTGCGCTTGATTGCTGGTTGGCGCGTTCGGCGCCTGCTGGGCCTGGTTGGTTCCAGATGCAGCGGGCGCCTGCTGGGCCTGATTGCCGGTGGTCGGCGGCGGATTGGACCGGTCCTGCGCCTGGTTCGTATTCGCCGGCGGCGGGTTGGCGCTCTGCTGCGTCGCAGGCTGGTTGCCGGCTGCATTGGAGCTGCCGGAGCCGGAAGACGGTGGGTTGGCCTGCGTATTCTGGGTCGACGTTCCCGACGTCGATGGTTGCTGCGGTTGCGATGTGGTCTGCTGCCTATCGGCCGCGCCTGACGGCGGGGCGGTGGATGGCGCGGTGGAATTTGACTGGGATTGCGGCGTCTGCTGAGACGTCGTGCTCGTGCCTGGCGATTGCGCAAAGGCGGCATTCGCCAGCACCAGCCCTAAGGCGGTGGTTGCCAGCAGGCGGATCATGACTTCACTCCCTTTTATCAAAATGAACTTGGCTACTAACCTGCGCTAGGACGCTCTGTTCCAGTTTTTCCCGAGCCAAGAGGCTGCCACCCACGCCTGCATGGAACCCGCAATGCCATCGAAGAGTGCCGGGATCATCGCCTATCGGAAGCGCCGGAAAGTCGAGGTGCTCCTCGTTCATCCCGGAGGGCCATTCTGGCGCAACAAGGATTTCGGCGCATGGTCGATCCCGAAGGGCGAGTACGCGGACGGAGAAGATGCGGAGATTGCCGCGCGACGGGAGTTTGCCGAGGAGCTTGGGCTCGAGCTGTCCGTGCCGCTGACCCCGCTTGGCCAGGTCAAGCAGCGCGGGGGCAAGCTCGTCACCGCGTTCGCGGCCGAGCTGGACATCGACGTGCGCAGCATTCGCAGCAACACCTTCGAGATCGAATGGCCGCCTCGCAGCGGCAAGCGGCAGGCCTTTCCGGAAGCAGACCGCGCGGAATGGTTCACGCTCGAAGCGGCGCGGGAGAGGATCAACGCCGGACAGCGTCCGCTGCTTGACCGACTGGAGCAGCTGACCGGCGGATAGCGCGTCGCGCTCGCTTGCGCTCGCCGGCCGCGCCTCACTCCGCCTTGATGTTTGCGGCCGCGACCACCTCGGCGAGCTCCTTGGTCTCCTTGGCGATCTTCGCCGCGTAGTCGGCCGGGCTGAGCACGCTGACGACACCCTGCGAGCCGAGCTTCTCCTCGGCCGCGGGATCCTTGGCGGCGGCGACGATCTCCCGGTGCAGCGTCTCCAGGATCGGCGCGGGCGTCGCCTTCGGCATGAAGAAGCCGACCCAGAACGAGATGTCGAAGCCGGGATAGCCCGCTTCCGCGACGGTCGGCACATCAGGCAGCGCCGGCAGCCGCTCGGCCGACGACACCGCCAGCGCGCGCAGCTTGCCGGCCTTCACCAGCGGCACAGCGGAGAGCGGATCGAACACCGCCAGCACCTCCTGCGCGAGGATACCGACCTCGGCGGCCGAACCGCCGCGATAGGGCACGTGGATCAGCTTGATGCCGGCCTTCTGGCTGAGCAGCTCCATGACGAGATGGGCGAGATTGCCGTTGCCGCCGGAGCCGTAGGCGAGCGCGCCGGGCGCGGCCTTGGCCGCAGCGACGAGATCGGCCACCGTCTTGATGTTCGCCGTCTTGGGATTCTCGGGATTGACGACGAGGACGAGCGGCGCCGACACCACCGTGGTCAGCGGCGCAAAGTCGACTTGCGGATCGTAGCGGATCTCCCTGAACAGCGTCTTGTTCAACGTGATCGTCGACGAGTTGCAGGCGAGCATGGTGTAGCCGTCCGCGTCCGCACGCGCGACGCCCTCGGCCGCGATCATGCCGTTGGCGCCGGCGCGGTTCTCGACCACGAAGGGCTGGCCGAGCTTGTTGCCGAGACGATCGCCGATGATGCGTGCGACGACGTCGACCGGTCCGCCCGCGCTGAAGCCGACCATGACCTTGACCGGCCGCGACGGGTATTTCTGCGCCAGGGCCTCTGTCGCCAGCACCAAAGCGCATAATCCGGCGATGACTGCCAGCAGGCGGGCCGTTCGTTGCATTCGTTCTCTCCCAGACCTTTTTTGGCGCCGCTTTGTGCATGCTTGTTGGTGCGACGCGTTCGAAGATCATGATGAGCGGCCGCGCCGGATTTCGCAATCGCGTTTGGGCGCCGGCATTCCGCCGCGCGGCACGTGCGCGCCGCTTCCAAACAAGAAATGCGAAAACAACCCCATGCACAGTAGCCGGGCCCTGTCAGAACAAGGACTTGCGCAGGGGGAAGAAAATTTTCGGATTTACGAAATCCATTTTGACTCGTCGGGCAAAACAGTGGCATGATGGCATCATCGCAAAGATCGCGAGCGTCACGACCTGCCCGACAACGGGCCTCCGACGCGGTTGCGTGTAACCCTTCATCGACATCCGTAAAATTCGCATTCGCGCGCAACGAGCGAACAGTCGCTCGCGCGCGCCTGCGTCAGCAAAGGACACCGGACATGACGACAGCTCTCGAACGCCACATCACATCGCCGCTTGCGGCAAACGATCGCAGCGGCCCTCTCGCAACCCCGCGCATAAAACTCTACAAGCGGCGCATCGCGATCAGCCATCCCGACCCGCAGGCCGGCGAGCGATTGCTGGCCGAGGCGCTCGGCGCCGCCGACCGCGACGCGCTCCACGGCATGCTGAGGCAATTGGTCAAGGCCAGCGCGATCGGGCAAAAGCCCGATGAGGCCAACCTCGCCTTCATGATCTCGACGATCAGGAGCATCGCGCCGAAAGATTCCATCGAGGCCATGCTGGTCTCCCAGATGGTCTCCGTCCATATGGCGGCAATGCGCTGCGCCTGCCGCCTCGCCTGCACGGACGATCTTGCCCAGCAGGAGGGCGTCACCCGCGCATTGACACGGCTCTCCCGTACCTTCGCCGCCCAGGTCGAAGCGCTGAATCGCCACCGCAACAGCGACGACCGCGCGATCACGGTGCAAAACCTGTCGGTGCAGGATGGAGGACGGGCGATCGTGGGCAATCTCACGCAGCATGCGCATGTGATCGTTGCCGATCCGGGCACCGCTTCCCGCGAAGCCGGCGAATGCGAACAGACCATCGCCCGCCAAGGCATCGTCCCATGAGCGGCAATCACCCCCGCGACACCGGCGCCATGATGGCAAGCCCGCGCTGCGGTGCTGCGACGCGCAACGGCACCGCCTGCCGCGCGCCGGCAGTGCTGGGAAAGCCCCGCTGCCGCATGCACGGCGGCGCGGGGAGATCAGGCGCGCCGAGGGGAAATCAGAATGCGCGGAAGCACGGTGCCTTCGCCCAGGATAGGATTGCGGAACGGCGGGCCATACGCGAGTTGCTGGGCGAGACGCGGAAGCTGCTGGCCGAGATCAATGCAAGCTGACGGCGGAGAAGCAATGCGGCGACCTGATCGACACAAATGATCCGATCGCCTGCGGCAAGTCCAGGCCGCGTACCCATAAATCCAGCGGCGTAATGCGAAGAAGGCAATGTCCGCTTTGTTCCGATAGCGACCAAATTCGTGCGGCAGCGCAATAGGTCGCGATGGGCCAGAAACCGAGCTTTCTCACCGGTCAACTCGTGGCGTTTCACCGCGCCCGCCGCCCGCCATTTTGAGATAGACTGGAGCACAGAGCGCTGAAGACGAGAGCCGGGAGGAGCCCATGGACATTGGGGCCTGGCTGTGTGGTCTGGGGCTGGGACAGTACGAACAGGCGTTCCGGGCGAACGACATCGATGCCGAGGTTCTCATGGACCTTACGGCGGAGGATCTGATTGGGCTCGGAGTCGCCTCGATCGGCCATCGCCGCAAGCTGCTCGCCGCCATTGCCGCCCTGCGTGCCGGCTCAATTTCCGCCACCAATCCTGCTGCCACGGCTGCAGCCATCACTGTCTCCGAAAAGTCCACGCCTGCAGCGGAGGCCGAGCGCCGTCAGCTCACAGTGATGTTTGTCGACCTGGTCGATTCGACCGCACTCGCGGCGCAGCTCGATCCGGAGGAAATGGCCGAACTCCTGCGAATCTATCAGAGCGCGGTGGCGGGCGCTATCGCGCGGTTCGAAGGGCATGTGGCGAAGTACATGGGCGACGGTGTGCTGGCCTATTTCGGCTACCCGCGCGCCCACGAGGATGACGCCGAACGCGCGGTGCGGGCCGGCCTCGCCGCAGTCGCGGCGGTGCGCGGCCTGGGATCGGCACATGGCGAGGCGCTGGTGGCCCGAATCGGCATCGCGACTGGCTCGGTGATCGTCGGCGAATTGATCGGCGAAGGCGCAGCACGGGAGGAGACGGTGGTCGGCGATACCCCGAACCTCGCGGCGCGGCTGCAAGCCTTGGCCGAGCCGGGCACGGTCGTGATCTCCGCCCGCACACGAGAGCTCGTTGGCGGGCTGTTCGAACTCGCCGAACTCGGTATGAAGATATTGAAGGGATTTCCTGTTCCGGTACGCCCGTGGCGTGTGGTCGGAGAAGGCAGCGCCGAGAGCCGGTTCGAGGCATTGCACGGCGCGGGCCTGACACCGCTTGTCGGTCGCGACAACGAAATCGGCCTGCTGCTCGAACACTGGCAGCGAGCCAAAGAGGGTGAGGGCCAAGTGGTCCTGCTCGGAGGCGAGCCTGGCATCGGCAAGTCGCGCCTCGTGCGGGCCTTGCGGGGGCGACTGGAAAACGAACCGCATACGGCCCTGAGCCACTACTGCTCACCGCACCATCAGACCAGCCCGCTTTATCCGGTGATCGGCCTGCTGGAGCGGGTGGCGGGCTTCGCCCCAGACGATTCCGCCGCAGCGAAGCTCGACAAGCTCGAGGCGCTGCTTGCGCTATCGATCGATGATGTCACCGCGGTGGCCTCGCTGTTCGCGACCTTGCTGTCGCTCGAGACAGGGGCGCGGTACCCGCCGCTCGACATGAGCCCGCACCGGCAGAAGGAGCGGACGCTCGAGGAGCTGGTCAATCAGGTTCTCGGCCTCGCAGCACGGCGGCCCGTGCTGGCCATGTACGAGGACGTGCACTGGGCAGATCCGACGTCGCTCGAGCTGCTCGATCTGCTGGTCGACCGGGTGCAAGGCGCCCGTGTGCTCGTCTTCATCACCTTCCGGCCCGAGTTTGAGCCGCCCTGGATGCGTTGTGCCAATGTCACCACCCTGACCCTCAGTCGGCTGAGCCGCCGGCAAGGCGCGGCCATGGTTGCGCGGCTGAGCGGCGGAAAAGCGCTCCCCCCTGCGGTGCTCGACCAGATCGTCGCCAAGACCGATGGCGTGCCGCTGTTCGTCGAGGAGCTGACGCGGACGGTCCTCGAGACCAATCTGCTCTCCGATGAAGGCGATCACTACGCGCTCGCGGGGCCGCTGCCGCCCATGGCGATCCCCGCCACGCTTCAGGAGTCGCTGTTGGCGCGGCTCGACCGGCTGGCTCCGGCTCGGGAGGTAGCCCAGGTCGCAGCTGCTATTGGCCGGGAGTTCTCTCACGAACTGCTCGCGATCGCGACGGCATTGCCGGAGAACGATCTCCAGGTGGCGTTGGACGACCTCATCGGCTCGGGCCTGGTGTTCCGGCGCGGCACGCCGCCGAAGGCGACCTATAGCTTCAAGCATGCACTCGTTCAGGACGCCGCCTATGCAACGCTCGTGCGCACGAAGCGGCAGCGCTTGCACGTGCGGATCGCCGCTGCGCTTGAACAGCACTTTCCGGAGACAGTGCAGGCGCAGCCCGAGCTTCTGGCTCATCACTACATGGAGGCGGGGCTGGCCGAACCGGCTATCGACTATTGGCTGAGGGCAGGACAAGCAGAGATCGCGCGCTCGGCCACAGCAGAGGCGATCACGCAACTGACCAAAGGGCTCGAGCTGATTTCTGCTCTTCCCGACGACGCCGCACGATGGCGGCGGGAACTCGAGCTGCAAATCGCCCTCGGCGTCGCCCTGATGGCTGCGAAGGGCTGGGCCGCACCGGAGGTCGGGCGGGCCAACGCACGGGCTCGCGACTTGTGCGAGCGCCTCGGCGACACGTCGCGGCTCTTCCCTGTTCTCTATGGGAAATGGGTTTTTCACGTCGTGAGGGCGGAGCTCGAGGCCGGTCGAACTGCAGGCGAAGATTTGCTCCGCCGCGCCCAGGAACAGAATGATGCTGCTGCCGAAACCATTGGCAACCGCATCGTCGGCACCGGTGAATTGCTTCGCGGCGAGTTAGTGGCTGCTCGCGCCCATCTCGAGCGGACGCTCGCTCTCTACGATCCCTCCGCGCATCGGTCGCTCGCCTTCCTGTTCGCGCAGGATCCACGCGTAGCGGCGCTATCCGTTATGTCCTGGGGATTGTTCGCCCTCGGCTATCCCGAACAGGCTCAGGCGAGGAGCGAAGAGGCATTGACAGACGCGAAGGAGTTGTCCCACCGCAACACCCTCGGCTATGCCCTGCTTTACGGCTGCATACTGTCGCAGCTCCGCCAGGACAAAGACGAGGCCCGCGATCGGGCGAATGCGCTGATCGCACTTGCGGCCGAGCAGGACGCTCTGCACTTCCTCGGAGCCGGCATCGTCATTCGTGGCTGGGCGCTGGGCGAGGCTGGGGATTTTGGGACAGGCATCGCGCAGATCCGAGACGGGCTTGCGATGTGGCAGGCCACCGGAGCGGGTTTCCTGGTACCCTATTTCACAAGCCTGCTTGCCGGGGTCCATGGCCGGTCGGGGGCCGTGAATGAGGGCTTGGACCTCGTTGCCGCAGCGCTAGACCGCGTGGAAGAAACCGGTGAGAGGTGGTTCGAGGCCGAGCTCCATCGGATAAATGGAGAACTGATGCTGCGGCTGCCGAGGCCCGATCCGACCACCGCGGAAGCACGGTTCGGGCATGCGGCTGCAACCGCGCGCCAGCAAGGCGCTAAGCTGTGGGAGTTGCGCTCGGCGACACGTCGCGCAGGATTGTGGAGAGAACAACATCGGTGCGGTGACGCACACGACCTGCTCACGGCACTCTATGGCCAGTTCACCGAGGGTTTCTCGACTACGGATCTACAGGCTGCCAGAGCAATACTTCAAGAAACCGCGGCCGGCCCTAAGCCGATGAACCCATAGCAGCATTGCCTTCGCTTGCCATCAAGAAGGGCGCGTCGGCCGACATCCCGCCGAAAAGCAACTACAGCGATCCGATCTGCTTTAGCCCTTATCTCTACCGCGCTCGCAACCGGGTCGAGAGTTCTTCAACAGATCAAATAATGTCGTCGGGTGGTGACGCGTTACGACAGGTTCGCTGCCAATTACCTTACCTTCGTCCAACTCGCGTCAACAGGGGCTTCGCCTTGATGAGTCCGCGTCCTAGCTCGTCGAGCTCTCCGGATCCACGATGGTAATTTGCAGCCCAGCCTTGTTCAGCGCTTCAGTGATCTGCTTCGCCAGAAGCTTGGCTTCCTCAGTTCCGATTTGTGCGTCGGGATGTCCCCTAAAGAACGCGCAAAGCGTCGTTGCGATGATGGTATTCACCTGGTGGGCATCAACCATTTACTGCTCGCGGAATTGCTGACTGCTTCACCGGATCGGCGGTGCGTCAGCGTGCAGAACCGAGACGTCATCGCAAGCCAAAGAACGAAAGAATGACCGCGATCACAACGACTAGTCCTATGAGGTAAATCAAGCCGTTCATTGCAATTCTCCTTGCCGGTAGGACGGTTGAATCTATTCGAGGTTCGTGGCTGCGTTCTTGGCACTACACTGCTGAACGGCCAACTTCTCGATCTCCACTTCCTTCTCTATGGCCGCGAGAGAGTTGCCGATCTTGTCGACGAGCCTGACCAGATCGGTATTGGAGATGCGAAGCCGCCTGCGTACCGACTTGACCTGCGCTGCGTTCGCAAGATCGAGCGTTGTGCGAATGGGCCGTGGCGGTCTCGAGGACAGCATGAGCAGGTCTCCTGACCGAGGTAAGAGCGATGACGTCTCCTTTGTTCCTATCGTCGACGGTCCGGCCCCCCTGCCCCTCCGTGGCATTGCTGCGTCAGTTGCGCCGCGGAAATCGGCAGTCGTCGCGACGGCCGACAGTCACTCGGCAGCGCCATGCCGATGACCGACTGCCCGCCTGGTCATTCGCGAGTTGATCTACAGACGCACATTCCGACATGAGGGGGTCCCGCTGCCGCCATTGGCACCCGCCCCCTCGATCATGTAACCCCACCCAAAACCTCCTCGGGGACGGGACGCTCATGACCACCACCCACGACGCGGGCACCGCCACCCGCGCGCTGATCTTTGCGCTGCTCGCGCTCGCCTGCGGCCACATGCTCTCGACCTTGCTGCGCACCATTCCGGCCGTCAGCCTCGACCTGATGGCGGCGGATTTCCACATCGAGCCGCAGGCGCTGGCGAGCCTCACCTCGGTCTATCATTTCGCCTTTGCGGCGGCGCAGATTCCGGTCGGCGCGGCGATGGACCGGTTCGGCGTGCGGCCGGTGTCACTGAGCCTGCTCGCGGGGACCGTGTTCGGCGCAGCGGCGTCGGGGTTTGCGACGGGACCGGAAAGTTTTGCGGTCGGGCAGCTGCTGCTGGGCGTTGCCACCTCGGGCATGCTGATGTGCCCGATGACTCTTGCCGCCAAGCAATTGTCGCCAGGCCGCTTCGGCCTTTGGTCGGGCGCGATCCTCTCGATCGGCAATATCGGCATGCTGCTGTCGGCGAGCCCGCTCGCCTTCGTGGTCGACAATTGGGGCTGGCGCGCGGGGTTCTGGATCTCCGCGATCGGCGGCGTCGCGGTGGCGCTCGCGGTGTTCGCGCTGGTGCCGAACCAGCCGGCCGAGCACAAGGACGACTCCTCGCCGCTGGCGCAGATGATCGAGGTGCTCAGGCTCGGCCTCTCCCGCCCCTTGCGCGGCCTGATCGCGCTGGCGCTGGTGTCGCTGGCGACCACACTGGTGCTGCGCGGCCTGTGGGGCGGGCCGTGGCTGATGCAGGTCAAGGGCTTGTCGCGGGTCGAGGCCGGCAACCAGCTCGGCGCGTTCACGCTGGCGATGATCGCAGGCCCCCTGTGCATCGGCATGATCGACCGCAGGCTCGGCCGCCGCCGCGCGCTGGTGGCGGGCTCGCATCTAGCCGGGGCGGTGCTGCTGGCGCTGATGGCGTTCGGCGCGCCGCATTATGCGGTCGCCACGCTGTTCGGCGTGCCCGTGATGCCGCCGCAATACGACCTCGCGCTGTTCGTGCTGATCGGTCTTGCGACCTCCGCCCAGCCGCTGCTGTTCGGCATGTCCAGGCAGCTGGTCGACGCGCAGACCGCCGGGAAGGCGCTCGCAGCCGTGAACCTCGCATTCTTTCTCGGCGCGGCCTTGATGCAGTCGGTGACCGGCGCGGTGGCGGCGCTCGCGGGACTGCCGGTGGTGCTGCTGTTCATGGCTGCCATGCTGGCATTCGGTGTGTTGATCTTTTTGATTTACACCTCGCCGCGTTCGTAGGATGGGTTGAGCTCTTCGCGAAACCCATCATCCTCGCGCCTGGCTCGATGGGTTTCGCTTTGCTTGACCCATCCTACGAAATCGCAGCGAAGGACCGCTACATGCCCGTCGACACCAAAGCCGGCACCGACCGTCTCATGCGCTTTCTCGCCGTCGAGGGCGTCACCGGACAGGAGGCGGCGATCGGGCGTGAGATTGCCGCCGCGCTGAAGGAGGCCGGCGTGCCGGCGAAGGCGATCCGGCTCGACGATGCCAACACGCGCATTCCGGTGCCGACCGAGACCGGCAACCTCATCGTCGACCTGCCCGGCCGCGGCGCGCTGCACAACCAGCCGCGCATCATGTTCATGACCCACATGGACACCGTGCCGCTGTGTGCCGGCGCCAAGCCGAAGAAATCCGGGCGCAAGATCGTCAACGAAGCCAGGACCGCGCTCGGCGGCGACAACCGCTGCGGCTGCGGCGTGCTGGTGACGCTGGCGGCCGAGCTCGCCAGGCAGAAGCTCGATCATCCGCCGATCACGCTGCTGTTCTGCGTGCGCGAGGAGAGCGGGCTCTACGGCGCGCGCCACGTCAAGCTCGATGAGCTCGGCTCGCCGGTGATGGCCTTCAACTATGACGGCGGCTCGGCCTCCAACGTCGTGATCGGTGCCGTCGGCGCCGACCGCTGGACCGTCGAGATCTTCGGCCGCGCCTCGCATGCCGGCGTCGCGCCGGAGCGCGGCATCTCCTCGACCATGATCATGGCGCTCGCGCTCGCGGATGTGAAGGCCGGCGGCTGGTTCGGCAAGGTGGTGAAAGGCAAGCGCCAAGGCACCAGCAATGTCGGCCCTGTCACCGGCGGCGAAGGCCGCCCGGCGGGCGATGCCACCAACGTCGTCACCGATTACGTGCATGTGCGCGGCGAGAGCCGCAGCCATGACGGCAAGTTCTTCAAGGAGATCACCAAGGCCTACAAGGCCGCGTTCGAGAAGGCGGCCAAGAAGGTCACCAACACGCAAGGCAAATCGGGCAAGGTCAAGTTCAAGGCGGAGACCGACTATTATCCGTTCCGCATGAGGGAGAGCCTGCCGGTGGTCAAGCGCGCGATCGAGGCGGTGTCTGCGGTGGGCGGAACCCCGAACGTGCGCGCTGCCAATGGCGGCTTGGACGCCAACTGGATGGTCCGTCACGGCATTCCGACCGTGACCTTCGGCGCCGGCCAGAACGAGGCGCACACGGTCGACGAATGGATCAATCTTGACGAATACGACCGCGCCTGTGCGCTGGCGCTGCAGCTCGCGACGATACGGTGAGCTGGCAAAAGACATGTCATAGCGCTTTAACACGGCTTTGATCTAACAGGTCGGTCGCGGCTTCCGTGAAGTCCGCGCATGCCCCGTGCTGCCATCGACGGCCAGCACCGTCACGCGGTTCCTCGGCCGCAATCAAACCGAGTCCGGAGCAAACCTCCGCCATCAACTCCAAGTAGATTCGGATTCAAGCGTGACCGCAGTGCGTCTCGCCGAGACCTCCGCTGTCGTCAGAGTCACGCGACTGACATGAAATGGGAGTGATGCGCCATGCGCACGATGCCGAACGACACCCTGATCCTCACCTTTCCGGACTTCAGCCAAACCGCGACCATCGTCGGAGATCCCAACTTCCCGATCGACGGCTGGGGCGGGAACGACACGGTGACGGCGACCATCCTGAACGCGGACGTGTTCGTCACGCTCATCGGCGAAGACACGATCATGCAGGGCGATTCCCACGGCGGGAACGACACGCTCACGGCGGACGTGGACTATCCCTTCAGCGGCGCCACCATTATGGGCGACGCCCAGACCATGTTGGGCAATGCTGCAGGCGGAAACGACACGCTCTCCGCCGACGCCGGCGGCAATTTCCGCTCCAACATCTCCATTTACGGAGATGCCGGAGGCGACATGTCGGGCAGCACGCAAGGCGGCAATGACACGCTGACGGGCGTGACCGGTGGGCGGGCCTTCGAGAACGTGTTCAGCGGCGATGCCGGGGGATCCATGAGCGAGAACGCGCAGGGCGGCAACGACACGCTGAACGTGTTCGAATATGCATTCGAAAGCACGGCGACCCTCAGTGGGGATGCCGTCGGTGCCATGACCGGCAACGCAATTGGCGGAAATGACAACCTCACCCTGGGCATCAGCAGCGGCATGGCCATCGGAGGTGGAACGCTGGCCGGCGATTCGCTCGCGTCATTGACCGACAATGCCCAGGGTGGAGACGACACCTTGACCTTCGTGACGAACGGTGGCGAGCCGCCGCCAGCCGTCTACGGCTCCCAGTTGATTGGCGATGCCCTGAACATGTCCGGCAACGCGCGTGGCGGCAATGACACCCTCACTGGCGGAGAGTTCACCGATCATCTCTACGGCGATGCGCGGACTTATGCGCCATCCGCGCCTGGCTCCATCACCGGCGGCACGGACACGCTGAACGGCGGCGCGGGAAATGATCAGCTGTGGGGCGGACCGAACAACGATGTCTTCGTCTTCACGGCCGGCTCCGGCAACGACGTCATCAACGACTTCAATCAAGGCAACACCGCCGTCGGCAGCACCGCGCCGGAACTCGACGTGATCAACCTGCACGACTACGGTTTTGCGGATTGGGCGGCCGTGTCCAGCCTCATCAGCGATGACAGCTCGGGCAATGCGGTGATTCACCTCGCCGCCAATGACACGATCACCTTGAGCGGGGTTCATGCGGCCTCGCTGGAGGCGACGGACTTCATCGTCTAGGCCCGGCTGCACAAGAGCAGCGGTGGACCGCAACGGCGCGGCAGCGGAGACGGCGTCGAACTGCCGGATCCGCTGACCGCGTCCGCGGCCGGCGATTGTGCGCGCAGCACACTGGCGCAATCGGAACGAAGGAAATCGCACGACGTTTGGATGCAACGTGACGGAAAATCAAGGGCTCCGGAGGATCGCGATGGACAAAATGAATATCGGCCGGCGTACGGCTCGTTTCGCGATCATGGTGGCGGTTGTCGTTGCAGGCGGCGTCGGAGCCGCATTTGCGCAGCCATGGCCCAACGCACATGACGCCGGGCTTCGCGCCGCGTCGTTGATACAGAGCGGTCTGCCGGATGGATTTCGCGACGAATTTCACGATCGTTTCGCAGAGGTCAACGGGGTGCGGCTGCACTACGTCATCGGCGGACCGGACAACGGTCCGCTCGTGGTCCTGCTGCACGGTTGGCCGCAAATCTGGTACGCTTGGCGCAAGGTGATGCTGCCGCTGGCGAAGGCGGGTTATCGCACGATTGCAATCGATTACCGTGGCGCCGGCGAGTCCGACAAGCCTGCCGGCGGCTACGACAAGGCGACGATGGCCACGGACATCCGCGCCCTTGTCCATCACCTCGGCGCAAGCCGGCTTCATCTGGTCGGCCGGGACATAGGCGTGATGGTTGCTTTCGCCTATGCCGCCCAATGGCCGGACGAAGTTCAGACACTCGCGATGCTCGATGTACCGATCCCGGCCACGACGGCCTGGAACGATGCCAAATCCAAGCCCGATCCGGAGCTGTGGCACTTCGGACTGTTCCAGCAGCGCGACATCGCCGAAATGCTGGTGAGAGGCCACGAGTATGAGTTCATCCGCGACTTCTACAGGAAGCGGGCCTTCCGGCCTGTCTCGGACGATGACATTGCCGTCTACGCGAGCGCTTATGCGGCGCCCGGCGGCCTGCGCGCCGGCTTCGAGCTTTATCGCGCCTTCCCCGAGGACGAGCGCCGTTTCACAGAATTCGAGAAGCACAAGCTGCCGATGCCGGTGCTGGCGCTCGCAGGCGACAAGAGCAACGGCATGATCGAAGTGACGATGGCCAGAGAGATCGCCAGCGACGTTCACGGCGGCGTCGCGCCGGATACCGGACATTGGCTGCCGGACGAGAATCCTGAGTTCTTGACCGCGCAGTTGCTGGCCTTCCTGCGCCAGCCGAGCACACAAGGTCAATCCAACCGTTGACATGTCAGGCGTGAGTTGGCGGCCGCGTCCTGCCCAAGCGGCCGTGGCGCATTCGGTTGCGCATATCGCGTGACCGGCTTACCCTGCAAAGAAAACGCAGGGAGGAACCATGGCGCGCATCGCAACAACCGAGACCGGACTCTACCGGGTTCCCCTCCCCATTACGCTCTCCGACTCCACCCATGGCGAGATCGCCGCGTTCGAGCTGATCACCTGCCGCATCCGTGATGCCGATGGCGCCGAAGGCGTCGGCTACACTTACACCGTCGGCCGCAATGGCGGCGCGACTGCCGACATTCTCAAGCGCGAGATCCCGCCGCTGGTCGAAGGGCGCGAGGCCGATGATACGGAAGCGATCTGGCATCACCTCTGGTGGGCGCTGCATTATGGCGGCCGCGGTGGGCCGACCGTGCTGGCGCTCTCCGCGCTCGACATCGCGCTGTGGGATTTGAAGGCGCGCCGGGCCAAGCTGCCGCTGTACCGTTTGCTCGGCGGCTTCGATGCGCACGTGCCGTGCTATGCCGGCGGCATCGACCTCGATCTCTCCGTCGATGCGCTGCTCAAGCAGACCGACGGCAACCTCGCCAAGGGATTTCGCGCCATCAAGATGAAGGTGGGGCGACCCGACCTCAAGTCCGACGTCGCGCGCGTCTCCGCGATGCGACAGCACCTCGGCGATGGCTTTCCGCTGATGGCCGATGCCAACATGAAGTGGACGGTCGAGGAGGCGATCCGGGCCGCGCGTGCCTTCGTTCCCTATGACCTGACCTGGCTCGAGGAGCCGATCATCCCCGACGATGTCGCCGGGCACGCGCGCATCATGCAGGCGGGCGGCGTTCCGATCGCGGCGGGCGAGAATCTGCGCTCGCTGTGGGAGTTCAAGAACTACATCGCCAGTGGCGCGGTGTCCTATCCCGAGCCCGACGTCACCAATTGCGGCGGCGTCACCGCGTTCATGAAGATCGCGCGGCTGGCGGAAGCCTTCAACCTGCCGGTCACCAGCCACGGCGCGCACGATATCACCGTGCACCTGCTCGCGGCCTGCCCGAACCGCTCTTATCTGGAGGCGCACGGCTTCGGGCTCGACAAGTACATCGAGCATCCGCTGGTGCTGAAGGACGGGCTTGCGCTGGCGCCTGATAGGCCGGGGCATGGGATCGGATTCGATTGGAAGGGGCTGGCGAAGCTGGCGTGACACCGAATTGCTCGTCATTCCGGGGCGCGCTGCTGCAGGCGAGGCATTCGCTGGCGCTTGATGCAGCGGCCCAATATTCGGCTATGCTGACTGCAAGTCGGCCCTCCCAGCGAAAGACCTCCGCCTTGTCCCCCGAGCTGCACCAGAAACTGACCGCGTGGCGCCGGCACCTTCATGCCCACCCCGAACTATCGCTCCAGGAAAAAGCTACCGCGGCCTTCGTGCAGGACAAGCTCACCGAGCTCGGCATTCCCTTTGAGGCAGGCATCGGCGGGCACGGCATCGTCGCGACCTTGACGCGCGGCCACGCGCAAAGGCGGGTCGGCCTGCGCGCCGACATGGATGCGCTGCCGATCACCGAGGACACCGGCCTGCCCTACGCTTCAAGGACATCAGGCGTGATGCATGCGTGCGGTCATGACGGCCACACCGCCTCGCTGCTCGGCGCCGCAGCCCTGCTCGCCGCCGACACCGATTGGAGCGGCACGGTCGATTTCATCTTCCAGCCGGCCGAGGAAGGTTTTGGCGGCTCGCGCGCGATGGTCGCGGCCGGGCTGTTCGACCGTTTTCCGATGGAACGGATATTCGGCTTCCACAACTGGCCCGGGCTTGCCGCCGGCACCGTCGCGGTGCATGACGGCGTCGTCATGGCCTCCGGCGGGCGCATCACCATCACCATCGAGGGCCATGCCGGCCACGCCGGCATGCCGCATCTGACGCGCGATCCGGTGGTGGCGGCCGGCCACTTGATCGTGGCGCTGCAATCGGTCACCTCGCGCGGCGTCGATCCGCTCGACACCGCCGTGCTGTCGCTGTGCACGATCGAAGGCGGCACCGCGCCGAACCAGATCGCCGGGCGCGTCACCATCCGCGGCACGCTGCGGTATCACCGCGAAGCGGTCAAGGGCATCATCCTCGACGGCATCGAGCGCAGCTGTGCCGGGATTGCGACCAGCTTTGGCGTCAAGGTCACGCCCGAGATCGTCATGGGCGTCGGCGTCGTGATCAACACGCCGGCCGAAGCGGAGCTCGCGCGCATCGCCGCGGAGAAGGTGCAGGCGCCGGTGCGGCGCGACCTTCCGCCCAGCATGGCCGGCGAGGATTTTGCCCACTATCTGCAGCAGCGGCCGGGCGCCTTCGTCTGGATCGGCAATGGCGAATTGCGCGAGGGCGCCGAGCTGCACGGCCCGCGCTACGATTTCAACGACGCCATCCTGCCGGTGGCGTCGAACTGGATGGCCGAGGTGGCCAAGACGGCGCTGGCGTCGAACTAGCTCACGAGATCTCGCGCGGAAGCTTCCAATCCGGTCGCGGCTCGCAAACCTCGTCCACGCGCTCGACGTGATAGCCGGCGGGCAAGAGGTGTCCGCCCTCCTCGTCCGCGACCGGAACGTCGGTCACGAGGCCCTCGATCAAGGCGGCTTCCCACACCTCTTTCTCGGTCGGAAAGGGATTGCCGATCTGCTTGTTGCCTTCGAACAGCGCGTACATCGGTTCCGGTCCTGCGTTGATCCTCACGAGCAACGTATCGGCCGCATGGACGTTCCCTCCGGCAAATGGCAACGGTTGATACGTGAAACATGGCGCGCGTTCTGATCGGAACCTCCGGCTGGCATTACGCCTCCTGGCGCGGCCCGTTCTTTCCCGAGGGCGTGACGCTGAAGCAGCAGCTTCGTTATTATTCCGGGCAGTTCGACACCACGGAGCTGAACGGCGTGTTCTACCGCACGCCGACACCGGAGGCGGTGAAGGGATGGCGCGAGCAGACCGGCCGCGATTTCGTGTTCGCCTGGAAGGCGTCGAAATTCATCACGCACTGGAAGCGCCTGTCGGACCGCTCCGTCAACAGCCTCGAGCTGCTGGAGGACCGCATCTCGCGGCTCGGCGGCAAGGCCGGCCCGATCTTGTTCCAGCTGCCGCCGCAATTCGAGGCGAATGCGGACCGGCTCGCGTCCTTCTTCAAGCTGCTGTCGCGGAAACGACGCTACAGTTTCGAATTCCGTCATCCGAGCTGGTATCAGCCGCGCATCCTGCGGATGCTGGCCGAGGAGAATATCTCGCTGTGCCTGTCCGACCATCACGATGCGCCGGCGCCGTGGAAGCGCACGGCGGATTTCGTCTATGTGCGCGGACACGGACCGGGCGGGCGCTATCACGGGCACTACACCAAAGCCACGCTGGCGCAATGGGCAAAGCGCATCAAGTCGTGGAAGCGGCAGGGCTGCGACGTCTATGTCTATTTCGACAACGACCAGAAGAGCGCAGCGCCGGCCGACGCAAGGGCGTTGAAGCAGCTGTTGTGACGCTAGATAGCGCCGCCCTGCCGAAGCGCCGCGATCGCGGTCTCATCATAGCCGAGCTCGGCGAGGACGAGATCGGTGTGCTCGCCAAGCGTCGGCGGGCGCGTTGCGATGCCGCCCGGCGTTTCCGACAGCCGCACCGCGGCGCGGGCGACCGGCGCCTGCTTCGGCAGGCCGGGATAGTCGACGTCCTGCATGAAGCCGGCGGCGCGGATATGCGGATGATCCAGCGCCTGTTGCGGTGAGAGCACGGGGCCGGTCGGAATCATCGCTTGCCCCAGCGCGTCGACGGCCTCCTGCGTGGTGCGCTCGGCACACCAGCGCGCCATCCGCTCGCTGATGATGCGGCCGTTGTTGCCGCGGCTGATGTCGTCGGCAAAGCGCGGATCGTTCAGCCACAGCTCTTCCTCGCCCATCAGCCTCGCCCAGCGCTTGAATAGCGGATGTCCGGTAACCTGGCATAACACCCAGCCATCTTTGGTGCGGTAGATGTCGGCTGGCGCTGCGGTCTGGCCTAAATTGCCCGTCGGCACGCGGTTGACGTTGATGACGGCCTGCTCGATCAGCGTGGCATTGGTGAAGGACAATGCGGTTGCGAGCAGCGCGCCCTCGACGATCTGCCCGCGTCCGGATTTGCCGCGCTCGATCAGCGCGGCGAGCGTGCCGAACGCGCAATGCAGCGCGGTGCCGAAATCGACCCAGTTCACCGCGGCCCGATACGGCGGATCGCCCGCGCCCGTCATGTACACCGAGCCCGACATCACCTGGCCAACGCCGTCGAAGCCGACGCGATCGGACCAGGGCCCCGGCCCGCCGAACGCGGTGGCCGTGGTCAGGATGATGTCCGGCTTGATCGCCGTCAGCGACTCGTAATCGAGGTTCATCGCGCGCAGGGTTTGCGGCGGCAGATTGGCGACCACGACGTCCGCGGTCGCGATCAGGCGGCGCATCACCTCCTGCCCCTCAGCCTTCATCGGATCGAGCGTGATGCACTTCTTGTTGCGATTGACCTGGAGGAACAGCGCGCCCTCGCCGCCTTCACCCACCGGCGCGACGAAACGATCCTCGCTGCCGTCGCGCTTCTCGACGCGGATGACCTCGGCCCCGAACTCGGCCAGCAAGGTCGCGCAATAAGGCCCGGCGATATAGCGCCCGAAATCGAGCACGCGCACGCCCTCCAGAACTCCCCCCATGGATTCCTTCCTTTGATTGTTTCGCTCAAATTACAGCGGATGGCCGTCACCGCAAGGCACGACATCCCCTGCTGGCCCAGGAATGTGGGCGGCGGACATTTCGAACGGCGGAATTCGGTCGGACATCCGCCGCGGCGGCGACGAGCAAGCTCTCCACGCGTGAAGGGGCAGCTCCGCTCGCACTGCGACCAAGCGTCCGACCGCGCGGGAGCAGCAGGGCGAGACTTGAAGTCGCCCCGGCCAATCCTAAGTTCGAATGCTGCCGGGCCACGTGTTCGGCGGAAAAGAAACTCATGCAGAGGATTGAGAAGCCCGCGGCTTTTGCGGGCGTCTATCTGAGAGGGAAGTCACATGAGAAAGCGTGCTCTTGCAATCGCCGCGGCAGCAACGCTCCTCATCGGAACGGTTGCGCCGGCTTCGGCCCATTGGCGGGGCCATCATCACTGGGGTGGTCCCGGCATCGGTCCGGCCCTTGCGCTCGGCCTGTTCACCGGAGCGCTGGCGGCCGCGGCTGCACCTCCGGTCTATTATGAGCCGGTCTATGGTCCGCCGAGGTATTACTACGGACCCCGATACTATCGGACCGTCCGTTATTATCCAGCGGCGTACCCCTACTGGTATCCCTGGTAGACTTGCGCAAAGGCCCGGCCAGCAACCGGGCCTTAGCGCTGCCTAGGCGGGATGCCTCTCACACGAAGCGCGTTGGTAGATCGGGAACCGAAGGCAGCGGGAGAAGTTCTGTCGATACGATGCAGGTCCGGACCCGTACCGGGCCCGAGCGAGCACGCAACATATGCGGCTCGACGCGGCCCGGCCGCGCAAGATTATCGGATCTGGATTTCGCATGAACAAGAATGTCCGTTTCAACCTCGGATATGCGGTCGCCGCGATCTTCGCGGTCTTCTTGATTCAGTACCTGATCTCCACGGCGAACCAAATCGCCGTGATCCCCTACAGTGAATACCAGCAATTGTTACGCCAGGGGAAAGTCGATGCCGTCGGCATCTCCGACCGCACCCTGCAGGGCACGCTGAAGGAGCCGTTGCCCGGCGGCCAGAAGCAATTCGTCACCACGCGCGTCGACCAGGACGTCGCGCAGGAGCTGGAGAAACACAACGTCCGTTTCACCGGGCAAATCGAGAGCACGTTTCTGCGCGATCTCTTGTCGTGGGTCATGCCCGTGCTGCTGTTCTTCGGCGTCTGGTGGTACATCGGCCGCCGCATGGCCGAAGGCGGCGGGATCGGCGGCGGGCTGATGGCGATCGGCAAGAGCAAGGCCAAGGTGTATGTCGAATCCAATACCGGCGTCACCTTTGCCGACGTCGCGGGTGTGGACGAAGCCAAGGACGAGCTTCGCGAGGTGGTCGATTTCCTGAAGAACCCGACGGATTATGGCCGGCTTGGCGGCCGCATGCCGAAAGGCGTGCTGCTGGTGGGCCCGCCGGGCACAGGCAAGACCTTGCTGGCCAAGGCCGTCGCCGGCGAGGCCAGAGTGCCGTTCTACTCGATCTCGGGTTCGGAGTTCGTCGAAATGTTCGTCGGCGTCGGCGCCGCGCGTGTCCGGGACCTGTTCCAGCAGGCCCACGAAAAGGCGCCGGCCATCATTTTCATCGACGAGCTCGATGCGCTCGGCCGCGCCCGCGGCATCGGTCCTTTCGCCGGCGGCCACGATGAGAAGGAGCAAACGCTCAACCAGCTGCTCGTCGAGCTCGACGGCTTCGATTCGCGCTCGGGGCTCGTCATCCTCGCCGCCACCAACCGGCCCGAGATCCTCGATCCCGCCCTGCTCCGCGCCGGCCGCTTCGACCGGCAGGTGCTGGTCGACCGTCCCGACAAGAAGGGCCGCATCGAGATCCTCAAGGTGCACATGAAGAAAGTGCGGGTGGCTGATAGCGTCGATGCAGACGCCGTTGCCGCGCTCACCCCGGGTTTCACCGGAGCCGACCTCGCCAATCTCGTCAATGAAGCGGCGCTGCTGGCGACGCGCCGCGCGGCCGACGCGGTGGGCATGGTTGACTTCAACAATGCGGTCGAGCGCATGATCGCGGGGCTCGAAAAGCGCAACCGCCTGCTCAACACCAAGGAACGCGAGATCGTCGCCTATCACGAGATGGGGCACGCCCTCGTCGCGCTCTCACTGCCGGGGACTGATCCCGTGCACAAGGTCTCGATCATCCCGCGCGGTGTGGGCGCGCTCGGCTACACCATTCAGCGACCGATCGAAGACCGCTTCCTGATGACCAAGGAGGAGCTGGAGAACAAGATGGCGGTGCTGCTCGGCGGCCGCGCCGCAGAGCTGATCGTGTTCGGGCATCTGTCCACCGGTGCGGCCGACGATCTGCGCCGCGTCACCGACATCGCCCGCAGCATGGTGACGCGTTACGGCATGTCCGAGAGATTGGGCAGTGTCGCCTATGAGCGCGATCCCGGCAACTTCCTGGCAAGCGCCGACCGCCCCTATCCGACGCGTGAGCGCGATTATGCCGAAGAGACTGCAGCCGCGGTCGACAGCGAGGTGAAAGCCATCGTCGACCAGGTCTTCCAGCGCACCCAGGGCATTTTGAGCACGCGGCGGCCGATCCTGGACCGCGCAGCGAAGAAGCTCTTGGAGAAGGAGACGCTCGAGCAGAGCGATATCGACGTGCTGATCCGGGAGATGCCCAAGGAGGGGCTGCGGGCCATCTAACTGGTGCGCGGCACAGCGATCGGTCTGCGTCCCAGATCAGATGCGAACGGCACGTCTATTTCGCCGTCTCCCTCCTGCTTTCGGCAGGAGATTGGCTGCCGGGTGATGGGAAAAGTGCAGAAGAACGTCATGCGCGAACGCTTTGCAGATCTCTACTCCGGATGAGCGTAGCCTCCTTGCCGCGTCTTTGGCACGTCCTCTGGCCTGCGCGAGGCTCGCCACGTCAAGGACGTGACGGATCAGGCTGGTCGCCGAGACCGCCTGGCGCCGTGGTCGCGCGATGCCGGCCGATCCCTTCGCTCAACGTCTTGCCGCTGGCGATGTTGACGTGGTGCAACGCGGCGCAAGCGGGACATCGGACCGATACGTGCGTGTCCGCGGCGTCGGACGTTGCGCCGGACAGCCAGTGCTGCACGTTCATGCCGGTGCGGGGACACTTGAAGATGATGTTGCGCTCCATGCTGCATATATGCGCCGGGCGCTCCGGCCTTGAAATTGCGGGCCAATACTTAGGCAAATGTCCTGAACGGATCCACGCGGAAGTGGCAAAGACATCGCCAAGCGCTGCTGCGCAAGTTGCCGATCGAGAGCGGTCGGCGAGCGCCTCCAGCCGACTTTGAGCTGGATCAAGACATGTTTGTGACCTGACTATAGCGTTGTGTCGGATCGGGAACGCTTTTCGAGGTACCGTTGCCGGAACGAGCGACGTTCGGATTCCGAGGCCCTGCGGGCGCCGCTTTCACAGACGGGTGCAGAAGACCGCGAGCATGGAGCAGGCGAGAGAGCGGCTCCGCCGGAGAGTTCGA
This sequence comes from Bradyrhizobium sp. USDA 4354, assembly GCF_054060315.1. Taxonomy (NCBI): domain Bacteria; kingdom Pseudomonadati; phylum Pseudomonadota; class Alphaproteobacteria; order Hyphomicrobiales; family Nitrobacteraceae; genus Bradyrhizobium; species Bradyrhizobium sp. USDA 4354. Next base: position 7,267,715 of record NZ_JBSSDC010000001.1, read on the forward strand.
TGGAACCAAAATCGGCAAGGCGGGTTTGTTGGACGGGCTCGGCCCCTGGATGCGAACAATCGGCCTCGGCGCTCCCATGGAGCCCGGGGCCGATTTTCGTCGAACCCATGGGATCGTCTGGGCAAAGGAGTACGCCGATCAGGAGAGCCGACATGCTTGCCGACATTCACACCGACGATCTCACCGCGGTCGTGCGCTACGCGCTGGAGACCACCCGCGCGACGACTGCTTGCCCGTTCCATTGCGACGTGATCGTCCGCATCGGAGATGACGCTGCCGAGAGCCACGCCTTCGAACGTGCCAAGCGCATCGTCAGAAGTGACGGCACCAAATGGGACAAGGAAGCTCTCAGGATCGAGCTCGGCCGTCAGCTCGGAGTAGCCGCAGACGGCCGCTGCCCCAAGTGCGATCCGACCGCCTCGTGCGTGTAGCCGCCGCGAGCGAGCTGGATCATGCACACGAACTCGCTTTTCCGGGCAGGACGTCGAGCGATCGGCGGCGACTTAACTTGTGTGAAATCCGCCGATGGAATTGGCCCTTACCCTGAACAGTGCGCGCAGCTCTATCCAGGGGCCGGAATTCCCGTGAAAGTGACAAAGCCGACCGCCTCCATCATCCGCGGGAGACCCCGGACGGATATTCCATCAGCGGACGAGGACGATGATCGTCAACTTTCGCCATCGGCCGAGAGGCGTCAGGTCGTCGACGAGTACGCCGACAATTTGAGGAAGATCATCCGAAGACTTCTTGGAAAGCTGAATTGATCTGGTTCGGGCAGGGTAAACTTGCCGCGCACCAGCTCCCGCCACGGACGACCGATGCGCTCGGCGGCTTCGGCCTCGGTCAGGAACCGGTTCATCGCCTGCCAGACCTCCTGCTTTGGGATGCCTGCCGGTGCAAGGTCAGCCGCGACCCGATCGATCGTCGGCTCGACGGTCGGACTTGCGACGGCGGCTTCCAGGATTTCCTGGTAAGAACCTTGGCGGCTGCTGCGGACCTGCCGAGACGCCGCGCTGCCCACTGCGCAAGCGATGCCACAGCACGCTCCCGCCCTCTGAACTTGAATTCCTCGCGGTGCGCGAACCCGGTCTCGAATGCATTCTCGCGCTCGTCGAACGAAGACATGCTCGATCCTCCAACTTTGGCGCGGAAGCACCAAACTGCAAAGTTAACCGGAGAGCTGCGCTCCCGGTTGATGCAGGTCAGACGCTCTGGCGCCGAGAATGTGTTTGCCTCATCGACGGGAGCGGTGCGGGAAAGCTACTGCTGCATGTCGTGCCATTCTCAGGCACGCGCCCGCCACAGCGTCGCGGCAAGCAGGAGATAGGCGGCGCAAGTCCACATCGCCTGCCAGTTCGCCGGCCCTTCGTTGACCCCCACATAGATCGCGGCTCCGACAAGCACGCCCGCAAACAGCGCCTCCGCCACCGGACGGCTTCCCTTGCCGGGCGGGTTGAGCAGCGTCATGGCCGCCAAGGGTAAGGCTGCCATGGTGAGTGCGGCAAAAGGAAAATCGATAAAGCGCGGGTCAAACACAAGCCCGAGTGCGGTCGCCGTGCCGGTCACGACGATTACGATCAAGGCCAGCCCGTGCATGGTCACGAGCATCGATTCCGTCCGGTAGCCTTTCGGACCGAGCAACTCCTGAAAACTCGGCGGTGGACGCCCCGACATCAGGGCGTTGGCACCAAGCACCGGCGAAACCGTCGCGGCCGCCAGCAGAGAGCTCCACAGCAGCCAGCCACCTGCTCCGACACTTTCAAAGAACACCTTTTGGGCGGCCACGCCAAACAGGATTCCGGCTGTCGTCGCCGATATTGCGACCCCGAACCATGAAGCCAGGCCAGAGCTCCCGGGCTTGCGACGCGAGGTCAGCCACGCGGCAGCAAAGACCAGGGTCGCCAGCGCAACTCCGCTGCCCATTTGCAGCTTCCAGAGCGGAAAGTTGCTGACGGGGATGCCGGCAGGATATTTGAGCACGCGCTGCTCGCCTCCGAACAGGCCCCATGATCCACCGACGGTGCCCTCGATCTCTCGCTTCCAGGATTCGTCATAGGCCTCGAACAGGTTGACGCGGAAGTTCTCGCGCCGGGCGAGGTCGAGCACCTCCGAGACCACCCGGGCCTGATTGATACGCGACGGCACCGCCGATTCCCGCATCCGCCCCTGGCTCGGCCAACCTATCTCTCCGATCAGGATCTCTTTGCCCGGAAAGGCCGCCGCGACCTGCCGGCGGATTGCGTCGGCGTGCGTGGCCGCGGATTCCGCCGGGATCGGCACGTTCTCCCAATATGGCAGGATGTGAATCGTGACGAAATCGACGGCGTCGTAGAGCTCACGATTGCTCAGCCAGAATTCCCAGACGTCGGCATAGGTCACGGGGACACTGACCTGCGCCTTGACCGCCCGGATCGTGTCAGCGAGATCGGATACAGTTATGTCCTTGCGCAACAAGGTCTCGTTGCCGACCACCAGCGCGATCACGGTCCCCGGATATTCCCTAGCGAGGCGTATCGCCGTCGATATCTGCGTTCGATTCTTCTGCTGGTCCTTGTCGAGGAAAATGCCCTGGATGACTTTCAGACCCGCTTTGGATGCAAGTTCGGGGATTTGATCGAGACCAAGATCCGTCGCATAGGTACGGATGCAGTCGGATATCTCCGCAAGCTGGGCGAGATCTTCCGCGATCTGCTCACGCGATACCTGCGTCGCGGGCGAAAGCGAGGTCTGATGGCTGCGGAATGGAGCGTATGAGATGCATTGGACCTTGTCGTTTGGATCGATGGGTGCGCGCACCAGATCGACTGGCGTCCCCAACCACCGCCACACGGCGGCGATGGCGCCCAGCGATATCAGGAAGAGCGCGAGCGAAACGCGGCGAGCATCGAGCCTTGTGGCAGGCGCGACGTGCTTGGCTTCTCCTCTTCGCGGGAGCAGCAGCCTGGAGAACCAGCTTGCTTTCCGAGGATGGACCAACTGATCACACGTGAGGTGGAGCTTTTCACTTGCCGCGATGTCGCGGACGCGTCGCATCGCCTCAAGCGCGCGCCTGCGATCGCAACTGCATGAAAAACAGGAGGATCATGCAATTGAATATGTTCAAGGTCGCTCCCAAACCGATTATAGGATCGCTCGCGTTTCCACAAGCTGGTTGATTCAGCAATTCCTGAAGTCGCCATGGATGGCTGCCGGGGAGATCGCCAGCTTCGGCTGGCCTCCCTGATCTGCAATCTACATAATCTCAGTAACGCCAACGGGGTCCGGGGATCACTCCCTGCACCTCGTCCTCGCAAGCAAATCCTCGAGCGAACTTGACGGCTTGCACATCGTCATCTTGATTTGCGTCAATCGACGAGCTTGCGGACGACGCCGCGGGACCTGCAGAATATTGGGTGGACGGGGCTCGCACCACCAATTCCACTGGAACCTTTGACCGAGATCAGGTCTCTTGTGACACAAATGATCTTTATTGTTGTCGATCTGCCCCTGCTCCGTGGTCGGGATAGGCCCAATCCGACGTTGCACCCGTGCGCGTGCCGCTGTCGGTCTGTCATTTGGCCTCGCCACGCGCATGCTGATGATGCGAAGCGCACTTTCACGCCATAGCGGAACCGATGGAAGAGAACAGTCAAGGACCGGCGCACCAAGCCCAACCATTCTTCGAGCGAAGGCTAGCCCCGACGGCTCTCGCCATGGCCATCGCTTTGGGTGCGATCCTCTGCGCGTTCATGGCCGGCCCGTTTCTGGGCGCTCTGGTTTGGTCAACCACACTTGGAGTCTTGTGCGCGCCATTCAATACGGTCGTCGGCCAGCGTCTCAACTCTCGTGGTCTCTCCGCGCTGATCACTGTTGTCGTCGTCGCCTGCATCGTGGTCGTCCCCGCCATCCTGATGGCCGGAACTCTGCTTAACGAAGCGGTGCGGAGCGCGGCGCTGGTCGCGCCCATGTTCGACGCGGAAGGCTGGGCGCGCGTGCTAGGCGAGCAGCGCTCGCTTGCGCCGGCGCTACAATGGATCCACGACAAGATCGATCTTCCGGATCTGATCCGAACCGCCAGTTCGGCTTTTGCGACGTGGAGCGGCTCCGTCCTGCGCGCCTCCTTTTCCGGTGTCGCCAACCTGCTGCTGACCTTCTATTTCCTGTTCTATCTGCTGCGCGACCGGGAAAGGATAGCCGAGGTCGCGCGGCTCTATCTGCCATTGTCGCCCCCTGAATTGGCACGGATCACGCGCGTGGCGAGCGATACCATCTTCGCCACGGTCTTCGGGACCGTCGCGGTTGCGGCGCTGCAGGGCGGGCTCGGCGGCCTGATGTTCTGGTGGTTGGGGTTACCCGCCCCCGTGTTCTGGGGCCTCGCGATGGCGCTTCTTGCGATCGTTCCGTTCCTGGGCGCCTTCGTGATTTGGGCGCCTGCCGCCGTATTTCTCGCCTTGAGCGGCGCCTATACATCCGCTGCCGTCTTGACGGTGTGGGGGACTCTCGTCGTCGGCCTCGTGGACAACGTGATCTATCCGATCCTGGTCGGCAACAGGCTTCGGATGCACACGATTCTGTCCTTTATCGCCATCGTTGGCGGGCTGATCTTTCTCGGTGCGCCTGGCGTGGTGCTTGGCCCGTTGGTGCTCGCAGTCACCTTGGCTTTGGTGCAAATCTGGCGCGACCGGGCGGCAGCCCTCAATGCCTGACGGCAACGCGTGTTGAGCTTCGGCCGGCTTCGTGCGTGATTTCGAGTACGTGTTCAGGCTGCAAGAGCGTGTCGCGAAGCTCGAGCGCGATGTTGAAGGTTTTCGGGTCCAGTCCCGAGCACGCTGGTTGGGCCGGATGATGCCGGCCCTCGCCAGCGCACGAAGGCAATCGCCCAGGAACCTCGTCGTTTCGGCTATCGAGGCAAAATATTCGTTCGCGCGAACAAGAACGCTCCCGAGCAGCGCATTCAGATCGAGCCTACTTCAGCGAAATCACAATCGCGCTGAGGTTGGCAGCCATCTCCAACCCGGCCTTGGGCCCTTGCAGCACCATCACAACTCCGTTGTCGTTTCGTAGGTGGACACCACCCACGCCGCCGACGAGAGCGCCGCCACCGCCAACCGAACTGTAGGTGCCAGCGAAGTCGCGGACATCCCTGATGCCGGAGGCCCAGCCTTCCAGGCGGCCGGCTGTGGCACCGGCCGTGATGCCGAAGCTTATTCCGGTGACGCGGAAGGGATAGCTGCGGCCGCGATAGCTCAACACACCAGTGCCGGCACCGCCGCCCAGCAGCAGGCCCGCCTTCACGATCTTGACCCGGACATGGCCGGCAGCTTGCGCAAGCGAGGGAGCGGCCGGAACGGTGACGGCGAACAGTACGATCGCGGCAAGGCGGCTGATCGAGCGCAGTATGGCGCTGGTCATCTCACGGTTTCGCAGCATCGACCTTCTTCCAGGTCTGGTCCGGATCGAACAGCGTGAGGCGCTTCGCGACGAAATCGGTGCGCTTGCCCAGATCCTTCTGGTAGACGACGCCGGCATGATTGACCAGGAAGGTCATCACGCCCGAATTGCCGTATTCGGCTGGCCAGGCAATCAGCGCGAAGCCGCCGATCATCTTGCCTTTGACGACGTAATTCATCGCGCCGCCGGGCGCATCGGGCCCCTGCCCCTTGAGAATGCGGAAGTAGTAGCCGTGATAGGGCGCCATTCCCTCACCGGCTTTGTAGCCCTCGCTCGACGCTTGCGCCGCCAATGGGCCGAGCGGGCTCGGATCGTTGTCGTCGCGCCAGAAAAGACCGTCCTTCTTGCCGGGCGTGGAGACGATGCGCTGTGCGTAGGCGCCGACGCCCTCGCCGCGGTCCTTGTCGGCATATTCGTTCTGCGCGTCGACGAAGGCGAGCGCGGTCTGGATCGCATCAAGCTCGTTGCGCCCGATGCGCCGGCGCAGGACTTCGATGCGCCCTTCGTCGGTGGCGAATTCCCAGCCCGCCTTGGTGTTCACCAGCGGAATCGGGAACGGGAAATCGTCGGGTCCCAGGATAAGGATCGCGGTCTTGTTTCCCTCTGCCTTGATGCCGTGCTTGGCGTCATACATCGAGGTGAAGCGCTGGCGGATATCGTTGTCGGCGATCTCGTCGCCGGAGAAGACGATGTCTTCGGCTGCACTGCCGAGCACTCTCAGGATGTCGCGAGGTCCGCTCTTGACTGCGGCGGCAAGCGCTGCGGCTGCGTCCTCCGGCGTCTTGTAGGATTGCTGTGCCTGGGCCGCACTGCAAAGCAGTGCCAGCACCATCATGCCCGGCAACACCGCGCGGCGAAACGACTTCAGACCGATCATGGCATCACCTCCGCAGGGAGCTTCGCGCCGCCGGCGAGCCAGTCGCGGTAGGTGCGGAATGTCAGCCCAAGCTTTTCGTAATCGACCCGCAGGTAACCGTCGCTGCCTCGCGTGACCGCGTCAGGCATCACCTGCGCGACCTCCTGCGCCATCACTCCGACATAGGCCTTGTCGCTGCCGATATAGCTGAAGCGATAGTAGCCGAGGCCGCTGGCGAGGTGCCCGAGCAGGACGATATCGCGCTTCAGCGCGATGTCGGAGCGCCGGCCGCCGCCGCCTCCACGGAAGCCGCCTCCACCACCGCCACGCATCGCCATTCCGCCTCCGCCACCTCGGCCGGCCATGCTCGGACCGCCGCCACCGCCACGCGGCATGCTCGCCATGCTGGACCGCCCGCGCGCCGATGCCGCGGCCGCCGATCGGCCGGATGAGACGTTCATCGCGCCACCGCGATTGCCGCCACCGCCGCGGTTGGCTGCACCGCCGCCGCGCGCCGCGGCCTTGGCGCGGTCGCCGCCGCCTTTGGCAGCAGCCTTGGACCGGTCACCGCCACCCTTGGCGCGATCCCCGGCACCAGCACGGTCGCCGCCGCCGGGCCGATCACCACGATCGCCTGCGCGATCTCCGGCCCGGTCGCCAGCGCGGTCACCCGGTCCGCCACGATCACCAGCACGGTCACCTGCGCGATCTCCCGCCCGGTCTCCCGCACCCTGATTGGGACGCAGCACCTGATTGCCGTCACGGCCGCGGAAGTCCATCCGGTCCGATGCGCCCGCCTTCAGGTTGTTGTTGCCGAAGCGCTGCTGAACGTTGGTGTTGCTGTAGCGCACCCCTTGCCGATGCGCGGGATTGTGCTGCCAGCCATTGCCGATATTCGTGGTGCGGTGATTGACGTAGACGTTGCGGTTGCCCCAGTTGCAGCCGCCGCCCCAGTAATTGCCCCAGCGTCCGATCGCCCAGGCCGTGCCGAACGCGATGCCGGCGGCAACCACTCCCGCACCGATGTAGGACGGATAGCCCCAGTAGTATGGCGGATACTCCGCATAGGGCCAGCTGCCGTAGACGGCGGCCGGATCGTAATACGGCACATACATTGCCGATGGATCGGCTTGCTGTATCACAACCACCTGCTTGCCTTCTTGAGACTGGACACTGACCTTCTGCTGCTTGGTGGTGACCAGCTTCTTGTTGTCATAGGCCTTGGTGCGCAGGCGCTGGATCGCATCCATCACGTCGGGCTGCTGCGCCAGAAACGCATCGCCGAGCTTTTTAGTCCAGTCGAGCTGGTCGCTCATCATGGTCAGGACGTCGGCGGTGCTGGCCAGTGCCTTGACGCTGTCGTCCCACCCCTGCTTGTCCACCTCCGTCTTCAGCGCATCGCCCTTGAGGCTCTTGCGCTCCTTCAGCCAGCGGTCAGCCTGCACGATCTCCAGCGGATAGGTCGAGGCGGCCAGCACGTTGGCAAGCAGCTCGTCCGGATAGAGCGCGATCGGCGCGACCAAAGCCTCCAGCTGTTCGGGCTTCAGAAGCTCAGCCGTCGGGACAGCCGAATTCGCCGGTTGCGCCTGCGGGGCGGGACCGGCGGATTTGTCGGTCGTCTGGGCCGACACGCAAACCGGCGTGGCCAGCAACAGCGCAAGCGCGATCAACGTCTTGCCGCAGCGGATCATCGCATCCTCCATCTCGGTTCTGCCGAGACCATGAGACGGAGCGAGGGAGGTTCATTGACAAAAATCAACGAAACGAGAGTGTCGCCTGCTGCAACGCGGGATACTAGCTCGCGAGCGGGAGCCGAACGATGAACAGCGCACCGCCGAACGGCTGGTTCTCCGCGGTAATCGTACCGTGGTGCGCCTCGACGATCGTCCGAGCGATCGCCAGCCCCATCCCCATGCCTTCCGGCTTGGTGGTGAAGAACGGATCGAAGATGGTCTTGAGATCGGCAACCGCGATACCGGGTCCCGTGTCTCCAACGCGAATTTCGGCAAAATTCCCGGCGCGGGCCATGATCACGCTGACCTCGCGCTTGCCTGTCTGAACCTCCGAAATGGCATCCAATGCATTGAGGATGAGATTGAGCACGACCTGCTGCAGTTGGATGGGATCGCCCTTGACGTGCAGGTTAGGATCGGCCGGCCGATAAAAGCTCAGATCGATATCGCGTCCCGCGGCCACATCGCCGACGAAACCCGTCACCTCTCGCACCGTTTCTTTCAGCTCGATATCCCTGATCTCGAAAGGCGCCTTCTTGAGGACGCTGCGCAACCGGCGGATCACCTCACTGGCACGCTGATCGTCACGCCTGATATCGGCGAGAATCTCGCGGATTTCCTGGAGATCGGGCGATGTACCTTTCAGCATCAGTTCCGCGGTCTCCGTATTTGTCAGAATCGAACCGAGGGGCTGGTTCAGCTCATGAGCGATCGAGGCCGTCAGCTCGCCGACCGCCGAATAGCGGTTGACGTGAGCGAGCTCAGCCAAGCGCTGTCGGGACTCGACCTCGGCAAGGCGTCGGCCCCGGCGCTCATGAAGCAAACCGCTGATGAGCCCCGCCTGGATGAGGATCACCGCCGCGATAAGCGCCAGCTGCCAGCGGTACTTTTCCCAGATGCTCGGATCACGAAACAGCACCTCGCTGCCCTGCGGCAGGTTGCTCTCGCTGATTCCCCACCGCTCCAATTCGCGCCAGTCGTATTTGGGCGCCGCGTATGCGATCGGTTCGATATTGACATTTGCCGGCTTTTCGCCGCCAAGGATTCGTAGCGCCGCATCGGCGGTCTTACGGCCGAGTTCGGGAATGGAATGCATGGGGCCGCCGACGATATCGCGCCCGAAGAAGGACTCCTCAAAGCAGAAGATGGGGGCGTTCGCGACGGCACGAAGGCGGTGCAGCGCGCTCTCCCCGTCATGAACGACGCCGGCCGCGTCGACGGACATCAATCCCCAAAACAATGCTGTGTCGGGCGGAAGTGCAGAGGCCCTCTTCAGGATCTCGTCGAATGGCAGATCACCGTACCAGACGAAGGAAACACGATCCTGGAGCGGTTTGACATCCTTCTTCACTTCCTCAAGCCAAAACTTCTCCAACCTGGACGCACCGATAACGAGGGCGATCGTCCGTGTGTCCGGCAGCACCTGAAGAACGTTGCGGAATGCCATGACAAAGTCGTGGCGTGTTGAAACAACGGTGTCCTTCTCGGTCAGGCTCGCTCGGTCGATCAGCCGCTCTTCGACGGTTGTGAGGACCATCGGTGCATTTGGGAAGAGCTCTTCGCGATGGCCCTGCACGAAGCTGGCTGCTGGACCTCCGATGCTCATCACGACGTCGGGCGGGCTGCTCTGGTAGAGCGACCGAAGATATTCGACGAACGGGCGCTCGGGGCTTGGGGATGTGAATCGCGCGGAGAAGAGCGTATGCTCCTGAATCTCGAGCGGCCAGGGAGAGCGTTGCTCAAGATGGGCCTTGATGCTCCGGGCATACTCGCTCCAGGGCAGGAAGTCCCGCCCGAAGGAGTGCAGCAACAGCACGCGCCTGGGTTCGGGGCGATTGACGTTGCGCTGCTCGGCGGCGGCAGCCGACTCGATGCAGACGTTCAGGCAAAAGGCCCATCCGAGACACAACAGCGCAAGGGCGACAATCCGCGGTTTGACCGACGCAATGGAATTGCGCCCGCTCATGTTCTTCTCCGGCCGCCTCGTCAGGACGGTGCCATCACAGCACATTTGAGCGCGCCTGCACCAGCCCCCAATAGCACCAAGCTCCGGTTAAGCGGCCTATTGCGGACGGCAGCGGTGCTACCTGTCTCGCTGTCCTCCAGCGGCATTCCGCGCGCGACAGCCGACTGTCCGCCTCCCTCCTTTCATTCCGCATCAGTGACCGCCGCTGAAGATCAGCGTCTTGAACGGCAGCAGCAGCGCCTGGATGCGGAGCAAGAGCGCATGCACGAATCCGATCGCGTCGATGGCATGGAGGACGATGCGCCGGCCGGTCGACGTCTTGGGATCGACGATCTGCTCGTGGTTGCTGGTGTAGGCGTTCACGATGCAGGTGCTGCCGGCCGTCACGCCATCGAGGCCGCCTTTGTAGAGCGGCTCGAGAAACACCAGGATCGTTCCGGGCTTGGCGAGGTTTTGCACCTCGATGAGCTGTTCGCCGGTGCGAAACTGGCCGGCCGCGATGTAATCCTGCACGGCGGTCACGACCAGGGGAACGACAACCCACGGCCTTGACACGCAGGTCGCCTCGGCCACCATGCCTTCCTTCATCACGCCTGCCTCGATCTGGCCGAAGCCAGCCTGCAGCCGCGACCGACCCGCGCCTTCCGGAATCAAAATTCCGGCCGGTCGCATCAGCTGGTTGACGACATCGCCGACACGAACGAGAAATTGCTCGACGCGTCCATCGACCCCCGCACGGACGAAGGTCTTGTCGAGATCGACCTGCGCCTCGGCCAACGAGGCCTCCGCGCTCGCTTTTTGCGCCGGCAGCAGTGTCGACACCTGCAGGGTCGCAGATTCCTTCGCCGCGGTCGCGGCGTCAATGCCGGCCTGACGCTGGTCGACGACGACCTGAAGCTTCTCGATATCACGCTGCGGCACGATGCCGGGATTGCGACGTTGCAGTTCGGTCTTGACCTCGAGCTCGTCCTTGGCCTGCTGATAGCTGGCCCTGGCCTCCTGGATCTGCGCCTCCGCCTTGACGACGTCGGCCCTTGCCGAGGCCATGGAAGCGTCGACCTCGGCAACCTTGCGCCTTGCCGTTTCGAGCGCGGCCGTCTGCTTCGAATTGTCCAGCCTGAAGAGGACGTCGCCCTTCTTCACGGCCTGGCTGTAGCCGACATTGACCTCGGCGACGCGGCCCGATCCCTCGGGCAGGATCGGGACGGTGCGGAACAGCAATGCCGCGTTTGAGGTCGCCGGATGAAAGAAGAAGACGCTGGTGATCAGCGCCACGGTCAGCATCAGGCAGCCGGTGATGCCCCAGCGAAGCTCGTACCAGACGGAGAAAAGCGTGATCTCCTTGCCGAACCGCTTGCCCTGGACGAAGCGCCGATAGAGGTAGTCCGGAAGAATGGTCAGGAGCGAGCAGATGATGAGCTCAAGCATGGCTGCGCACCTTTTGGTCGGTGTCCACATCCTGATCGCTCCGACTGATCGCTGCCGTGGCCGCCACCTTGGGTTGTGATATCTCGTCCGCACTGTCCGGCGATGCGCCGTCTGCGATCCTCTCCACCGAGCCGGCGATGCTGCGTAGCGGCGTTCCGAAATCCGGCAGCTCGATCAGCGCAAGAATCAAGGCCGCGATCCAGTACAGATGCTCGTGTGTGAACAGGGCGAGAAGTCCCAGCACGGCCACGATCTCGAACTGCAGTTTCTGGGTCTTGTGCGCCATGCGCTCGGGCAAGCTGTGCAAATGCCAGTACAAAAGCCCCACCGCGAAAACGGCCGCGATCAGGATGATGCCCGTCACGATCATCAGCCCGTCTGTTTCACTAGGCGAGGTGATGTAGAATGGCAGATGGTGTGGTGCTTTCGGGTGAAGCTGCTCGCTCAACGTGCTCTCCTGGTCGGGACCCGGCTGCCGCGGCCCTAACCGCAGTTTGGCGACGGCAGGGTCTGCGTTGCTTGATTTGAATCAACGGAATGGCGCCCGTCCGACCTAGCCTTGCTCGAGCACTGAAACAGAGCAGCAGGAGACATCGGCAATGTCCGCCAATCTCGACACCCTTATCCCCAATGCCACGCAAATCCGCAAGGAAGCGGCCCTGAAGGAGGCCGAAAAGGCGGAGGAATACGCCCGCCTGGCTGCCGCGGCAGAGGCCGAAAAGCACGCCTTGATCGAGCGGCTGAGCAAACCGTCGGGCAAGACCGAGGAAGAGAAGATCCAGCTTGCCGCAACCATCATCCAGCGTGCGGTGCGCAACGGGCTGACCGAGGTGCAGGTCTATCGCTTTCCCAACACGCTGTGCACCGACAAGGGGCGCGCCATCAACCAGCAGGAAGCGGGCTGGGAGAAGACGCTGACCGGCATCCCGAAGGAGATCTTCCAGCTCTGGACCGATTATCTGAAGCCGCGTGGCTATCGCATCAGCTACCAGATCATTGATTTCCCGGGTGGCATGCCCGGCGACATCGGCGTCATGATTTCCTGGGGCGACTGATTCTCGCCCTCCTGGATCCGATCGGACAATGCGAAAGGCAGAGCATGGCAAAGGGCGAGGTCGGGGCACGGATGAAGCGCAAGACCTATGAAAAGGAGCTGGAAAAGCTCCAGGTCCAGCTCTGCCATCTCCAGGATTGGGTGAAAGAAAAGAAGCTGCGCGTCGTGGTGTTCTTCGAGGGCCGCGACGCCGCGGGCAAGGGTGGCACGATCAAGGCGATCACCGAGAAGGTCAGCCCGCGCGTGTTCCGGGTGGTCGCCCTTCCCGCTCCGTCCGACCGAGAGAAATCGCAGCTCTTCATCCAGCGTTACATGCAGCACTTCCCCGCGGGCGGCGAGGTCGTGATCTTCGACCGGAGCTGGTACAATCGGGCCGGGGTGGAATATGTCATGGGCTTCTGCTCATCCGAGGACCACAAGCGGTTCCTCACGCTGTGCCCGCAGATGGAGAAGCATCTCGTCGAGAGCGGGATCATCCTGATCAAGATCTGGCTCGAGGTCGGGATGGAGGAGCAGGAGCGGCGGTTTCGGGCCAGGATCGACGATCCCTTGCGGCAGTGGAAACTGAGCCCGATGGACACCGAGTCCTACCGGCGCTGGTACGATTATTCCAAGGCCCGGGACCTGATGTTCGAGGCAACGAGCTCCAAGCATGCGCCCTGGACCGTCGTCCGGTCCGACGACAAGCGGCGGGCGCGGCTCAACTGCATCGCGCATCTGCTGGATTCGATCCCGTACAAGCGGATCAAGAAGGACAAGGTCAAGCTGCCACCTCGGTCCGACAAGGGGCGTTACAACGATCAAGCGAGCCTGCGTGGAATGAGGGTCGTGGAGGAGCGCTACTGAAAGAATCCCGATGGAACAGAGAACAGGCCGCGCGGTGCGCGGCCTGTTTCATCTTCGCTTATGACCTATTTCAGCCGGATCGTGACTCCGCCGACGGCCGCCGACACTTCGGCACCCACCCTCGGCCCGCTGAGCTGGAGGATCACTCCATTCGCGTTTTGCAGTTGAACCGCTCCAGCCCCGGCCGCAACGGCGCCGCCGGCCCCGCCTACCGCGTAGGAGCCTTCGATTGACGCAGGCCCCCGCAAGTTCAAGGCACGCCCCACGAACTTGGTGGTCGAGGCCCCCACGGTCAAACCGACGCTCATGCCGGATACGGTGAACGGATAATTCTTGCCGCGCAGGTGCAGCAAGCCCTCGCCGCCTCCCACACCAACGATGAAGCCGCCCTTGGTGAAGACCACGGCGACAGTGCCGGTTTCGGCTCGCAACGGCGCGCTGAAACCGGCGACACCGAGAACAAGAGCAGCAACAGCAACTAGTTTCTTCATGACTTTCCTCTGAGTTTGGCTCACCTATCGAGATCGCGCCAGTCATCTACCCGCGCTCCGGGCCCGGAAAAGAATCGATCGATACGCATCTCTGCGGAGCTGCCATCCTTGGACATGTCTGTCTGCCGATCCCAGGGCAATTGTGATGCGGGATCGTGGCCGCACGGCCCTGCGCTCCATTGATCCAAGTCAACGGACTGAATGATCTCGAACGGCTTTACAGGGAGCGCTCGTTTCGCAACGCAACAGCCGTTAGGCCTTCGCGTCGCTGCCGCCGAGAACGCTGTCGAGCGTCCGCAGCCACTGTGCGCTGTCGGTCCTTTCGGCCAACCCTTCCGCCCGCAGGAGATCGCGGAGCTGCGCGTGCGCACCGACGATGCAGAGTGCGATGTGACGAGAGGTCAGCTCGTCACAGAGATCGTGGAGCATCCGCGCGCCGGCGAGATCGATATAGGGCGATGCCGATAGATCGCAGACGACCAGCCTGATATCGGCTGACTTTCGCAGCGCGCTCAGCACGGCCGTCAGGATCGTCTCGGCATTGATGTAGAGCAGCGAAGCCTCGGGGCGGAAGGCGACCACGCCGACCAGGGGCTCCACGCCTTCATGTCTGGCGCTGTCGGAATAGCGGCCGGTTCCGGGTAGCCGCCCGAGAAAAGCGATGTTCGGCTGCGACGCCCGCACCAGCAGCAGGAAGATCGACGCGATCGCAGCGAGCAGCACACCTTGAAGGATTCCCAGGAGCAGCACCGAAACGAGGGCGATGGCCGCCGCGTAGAAGTCGATCCGGCTGACCTTCCACATGCGCACCAGCGCAGGAATGTCCACCAGCCTGTACACCGCGGCAAAGACGATAGCGGCCAGCACCGCCTTTGGTAGGTTGGTCAGCAGGCCAGTGAAGAACAACAGGCATATCGCCAAGGTGACGGAGCAGATCACCAGTGCCAGGGGTGTCCGTGCCCCGGCATTGTCGTTCACGGCCGATTGGGACAGCCCGCCGGCGACGGGATAGCCATGGCCGAAGGCCGCCGCGAGGTTGGCGGCGCCCAGGCCGAGGAACTCCTGTCGAACGTCCAGTGCATATCCGTGCTTTGCGGCGAAGCTGCGCGCTGCGGACACGCCTTCGATGTAGGCCAACAGAAGACAGCCGGCAGCAATGGGAAACAGCTCTTCGGGCTCAACCAGCCCGAAGGTCGGAACGGCAAGGGTCGGCAAGCCCTCGGGGATCTTGCCGGTGACGGGCACCCCCATGGCCGGCAGCCCAATCAATGTGGCGGCCAGGATCGAGAGCCCCACGATGGTGATGCCGACCGGCCGGCCCGGCAACTGCCGCTCGCCGAGCAGCAAAAGCAGCAGCGCAACGGCACCGACCGTCAACACCAGCAGATTTGTATCGCCAAGCTGGCCAGCGATGTGGATGGCCCGATCGAAGAAATTGCGGCCGCCGCCGGGAATGCCGAGCAGGCTCGGCAACTGGCTCACGATGATGGTGAGCCCGGCGCCCGCCTTGAAGCCGACCAGGATGCTGTCGCTAACCAGGCGAACGAGAGTGGAGAGCTTGAACAGCCAGGCGATGAGACAAAGCAGCGCCACTGCACAGGCGACGAGACTTGCAATCTGCGCATAGCGAACCGGATCACCCGCTGCGAGCGAGCCGACCGTGCCTGCAATCATCAGCGAGATGGCCGAGGTTGGTCCGATGGCGAGCTGGCGCGAGGATCCGAGCAGCGCGTAACCGATCCCGCCGAGAATATAGCCATAAACGCCGATCTGCGGCGGCAGGCCCGCAAGGGCGGCATAGGCGAGCGACACTGGAATTGCGTACGCAGCCAGTGTCACGCCTGCCACGGCGTCAGAGGGCAGCCATGCCATCCGATATCCCGACAGCCAGCCGAAAGGCGGAAAGAACCGCGTCCAGCCGACCCGCTGTTCGGAGGATGGCCTCATGACCGCACCTCGGAGCGCACGACTTCGCACCGCAGCAGCACGATCAGCAACCCGACCACAGGAAGCCCCAATGCGAGGTCCGGGACGGCCTTGGTCGCCAGAGCACCGAGGGCCGCGCCAAGGCCGAAGGCGCAGCACACGGCCGTAAAGATGCCGGAGCGCCGCAACGTCCCAGCCGCAGCGCCGCCGGAAGCCACCGCGAAGATGCCCTCGATCGCCTGGCGCATGTTACCAGTGCCGTGGATGATCCAGGTATAGGCATCGAGACAGCCGCCCGCGAAGGCCAGCAGCAGTGCGACGGTGATCGTCTCGTCGCGGCGCAGTAATGGCGCGGCGGCAATACCTAATGAGCTCATAACCAATACGTCGTGTGTCGCCGATGCGGCAGTCGCCTATTGACGCCGCACGAGCGGAGGGAAGGCTTGACTTGAATCAAGCCTCCAAGTGGCTTCGAGGATTCAAATCCATTGGAGCTTGCGCTGGGGAATAGCGCCATGGATACCGGAGGACGGGATGCGGCGGTATTCCTCGATCCAGCGCCTGTTGCGGACGGTGCTGCTGTTCCCGGCCTTGTGGATCGGGATGGCGCATGCCGACGATCGAGCCGCCCCCCGACGCATTCAGGAAGAGATCTGGGCTCTGCCACTGCCGCTCCCGATGTTCGCTTATCTGGTGCGCCCCGTGGGCGACGGCCCCTTCCCACTGGTGATCATGAACCACGGTGTGTCGCTCAACCCGACCGAGCGCAGCTTCTTTCCCCTGGTCGAGTTTCGCGACGCCGCCAAATGGTTCGCCAGGCAAGGCTATCTCGTGGTGGCGCCGGTCGGCACCGGATATGGCGCTTCCGCGATCGACATCCCCGAGCGCGGAATCTACGGCCCGTTTTTCTCGAAAGTGGGCAAGTGCAGCAATCCGAATTTCCGCGATGCGGGTCTTGCCGTCGCCCAGGTTGACCTCTGGATCATGGAGTACATGGTTGCCGAGAAGCGCGTCCTGCCCGACGGCGCGATCGTGGTCGGACAATCCGCAGGAGGCTGGGCCTCGATCGCCCTGTCGAGCCTGAACCCGCCGCAGGTCAAGGCGATCATCACCTTCGCTGCAGGCCGCGGTGGCCGGGTCGACGGCAAGCCGAACAATAATTGTGCGCCCGACAAGCTGGTCGAGACGACAGGCGAATTCGGCCGCACCTCGCGGCTGCCGATGTTGTGGATCTACATCGAGAACGACACGTTCTTCGGCCCGGCATTGTCGAAGCGGATGCATCAAGCCTTCACGGCTGCCGGCGGCAAGGCCGAATATCACCTGGTGCCGCCCTTCGGCAACGAAGGACACTATTTCGTCGGTTCGCCCGATGCGATCCCAATCTGGTCGCCGCTTGTCACCAAATTCCTCGATGCGCTGAAGTGATGGCCGTGCTGGCGTCAGGAGGACCTGGATATGCATCTTTGCGATTCGAAGACCGCTCGCAGCTGGATTGCCAGGGCTTGGCTTGCGGCCCTGCTGTCGGTCGACGCCATGATGGCGCCCGTCCTTGCGGAGATCGCGCCGCGTGGGCAGCGATCCGCGAATGATATCAAGTACGGCGAATGGAAGAAGCTCTGCTTCAAGGCCGCCGGAGCCCCGCTTCTCTGCAGGACCTCGATCTCGGGGACTCATGAAACCGGACAGATGGCGGTTCGGATCGATCTGATCGAGCGAGAGAAAGGCGGCAATGCGCGCGTGCAGATCTTTGTCCCGGTCGGTATGTACCTGCGAATACCCACCAAGCTGAGGGTCGACACCAGCGCCTATCACCCCATTCCCTATAGTTGGTGCCTCAGCAATGGCTGCATTGCAGGTGACGTGGCCAGCTCCAAATTGGTCAAAGAGATGGAAGCGGGAACGACGCTGACGCTCGAAGTCGTGGATTCCAATTTGCTGTCGCTGACGACGTCCCTGCCGCTCGCCGGGTTCGGCGCAACCCGCAAGGGACCGCCGGCGCAGACGCTCGAGCAAGACATCGAGGAGTGAGCAAGCCCCCGCCCCTCTCAGGCGTCGTACTCGGCAAGCCCCTTGCGGTCGAGCAGCACGATCTGCCGCTGTGTCGCCGGGGCCAGCTTTGCGAATTGGCCCATCGCGCGCGGCTCGAGCACCGAGCTCAGCGGCGTCCGACCCGGTTGACCGGGCCACCGCGATTCATCGGTGTTCCGGGCCGCACCGCTTCGCGAGCGGCTGCACGGGCGACCGGGCGCGGCCTGAGCACGACGCCAGGTCTGGCGATGCAGCTCGGCGGATAGTCGATGTACTGGCAGTACACCACTGCGGCTGCCGGGCCACTTGTGACCGAGAGACCCAGAACGGCCAATGGCGCACTCGAAGCCAGCGCACCGAGGGTGGCCGATGTGAATAATCTGAACGACGACTTCATGCTCGTCTCTCCTTGGCGATGAAGAGGATTAACGTGAGTTCATCCGTCGCCGCACCGTTGATAAAGATCAACAGAACCTCAATTTGAGCAGCGGGAACGGCAGCCGAAGTCGGGCACGCCCAGGGAAGCAGCACGCGCCGCTAGTCCGCTCGCCCGCACACCGCCTGGACCGAGGCGATGAACAAGCGAGGATTGAAGGGCTTGTTCAGATAAGCTGCGCATCCGGACATCACTGCCGCCGACCGCCAGACTTCGCTGTCATTGCCGGTGACGAAGATGATGGGCACCGCGATACCCCTATCCGCAAGCTGACGACGCAGATCGATTCCGGAGTGGCCAGCCAGATCGATGTCCAGAACGATGCAGAGAGCCTGATCGAAATTTCGATGCTGAAGTAGCGCCCCCGCCGAATCGAACAGCGTCGCGTCGTAGCCATACTCGCGGAGAAGCCGATTCATGCTCCTCCGGAAGGACGGATCATCGTCGACAACGTAAACTGATTTGTCTTCGGGCAAGGTGCTCGGCCTTCCTCGAGACCGGCGAGAGCGTCACGCCCTACAGCCCAGTCTCGGCGCATTGCGCGCCTCGAAAACCGCGCCCGTCAATAACCTGTGATATTGTCCCTTCTTCCAGGGGCATGCCTAGTCTTTAGAGACGTTCTGATCGAGCAACCCAAGTCGCTCCGCGATCGACACGAGTTCTGCGAACGAATGGACTCGCATTTTCTCCATCACTTGGTGGCGATGCGCCTTGATCGTCCGCTCCGTCGTTCCGAGCTCGTGAGCAATTTGCTTGTTGATCTTGCCACGCACGATAAGATCGAAAACTTGCCGTTCGCGTGGCGTCAGGGACGAGACGAGCGCCCGAAATGCGTTGAGCTTGCCGCGCTGGCTTTGTGCGGCATTCTGACGCGACATGGCCCGCTCTATCGCGTCGATCAATTGCTCTGATGCGACCGGCTTCGTCAGGAAATCCTCGGCTCCCGCCTTGATCGTGCGCACGGTCGTCGCCGTATCCGCGTATCCGGTAACGAAGATGATCGGCAATGTCGAACCGATGTCGATCAACCGGCTTTGCAGATCGGGACCGCTCAGGCCCGGTATCTTCACATCGAGCACCACGCAAGCGGGCTGCTCGCCGCTCGGCAGATGCCCGAGCAATTCCTCAGCCGATGAATATGTTGCGACGTCATAACCCGCCAGTCTCAGCCGGCGCGCTATCGCCGTCCGGAACGATGGATCGTCGTCTACCACATGAACCAGGCCAGGCAATTCTACCTCTTAGCCACGAAATACCTGCCGCGCGTCTCTTGCGCTGCATGCAAGCGCAATTGATTCAAATCAGGAAGTAATTCCGTCCATATGAACGACATTGTGCTTAGCAAACCGGTTCAAATCGAGACCTCGCTTCAAGTCATGCATATTGCTCGTCGGCCTTCTCATCCCGTGCACGAACTTTTCGACCTGTCTCAAGGTACAATGTCCCCAGAGACAATGGACGAGAATATCCTCTATAGTCGTAAATCAACCCCGGCGGGAGTGGGATAGCGCGGCGCATTCCCGGAATGAAATTCTGGTCTGAGACCAATTCAGCGATTCGTCCAGGAGTTGGCCCATGTTTTTGCGCATCACAACTGATCCCACGCAGCGTCCAAACTCACTTCGTGATCTCGGAATGACCAGCGGCTCGAATCCGACGGTCAGCCTAAGCGAATTTTCCTACAAGAAAGGGATTGAGATTTACGGCGAGAAAGAGCCCGCCAATTACGTGTATCAGGTCAAGACGGGAGCGGTGCGAAGCTACAAGCTCCTGTCGGACGGACGGCGTCAAATCGGCGCATTTCATCTTGTCGGCGACATCTTCGGACTGGAGAACGGGACTTCGCACCGCTTCACGGCGGAGGCGATTGTTGACACCACCGTCCGGCTGATCCGCAGGCAAACACTGGAGCTCGTGGCCGACAGCGATCCGGTCGTCGCCAACAACCTGCTCAACATGACGACGAATAACCTTCAGCACGCCGAAGATCACATGCTGCTGCTGGGCCGTAAGACCTCGCTGGAGCGTGTTGCCGCCTTCGTGCTCGAGATGGACCAGCGCCTGACCGGGGCTGACGTCATAGCGCTGCCGATGTCGCGACGCGATATCGCCGACTATCTCGGTCTGACGCTCGAAACTGTTTCGCGCGCATTGTCGCGGCTGCATGAGCTCGGCATCATCGATTTTCTCGGCAATACGCAGCGTCAGATCGTATTGTCGGATCGCAAGAAGCTCGCCACTATCGATCTGCAGGGCTGAACCCGGAAGCGCCGATAGCGGCAAGGTGCTCAAGCGTCTTGCGCAAGACCTCAAACAGCACCGCGGTCGACCAGCCGAACAGAAGGATACCGTTCATGGCGGTCATCGGCCCGGTCAACCGCCACGCTTGATGCGGCGTGATGTCGCCGTAACCCAGCGTGGTGTAATTGACAAAGGCAAAATAGAGCAGATCGGATCCGGCGGGCGCAGCACCGAGGATCAGGTAGGCAAGCGACCAGACCAGGACCTCCAGCGTGTGTGCGAGCATGAGCACCGCTGCCGTCGCGACCATGACGGCCATCAAGTGCAGTCTCGGTCGTGCGGTGTGCTTCAGGCCCGCCGCTCGCGCAATGCTGATGGCGCCCACCGTCACGATCGCGTGGATCATGATATTGATCGCGCTGACGAGAGCGCCAGCCAGAAATTGAAGTGCCATCCGAACCGAACGGGGTTCAACTGCGCTTGCGTGGGGTCGGGTCGAGACGCAGCCTTTGCGCTCTCATCCGCTTCAGCTCCTCTTTGAGCGCTTCGGCCTTCTCGTCTCGCTGCTCCGCTCCGGTCTTCAGTGGCTCGTCGCCGCGCAGTTTTTCGAGCGCCTTCTCAACCGAGAGCTTGGTCGTGCCGGCCATGATATCGTCCTCATACAGTTGCTATCGATAGCGATGCGACTAGCGCGCCAATCCTCCGAACCAGGCGCCGAAATAGCCGGCATAGAGCGCCGGATTTTCGAGATTCATCGAATGGCCCACGCCGGGCACAATCACGAGCCGGCAGTCCGGCATTGCCGCCGCCATCGCTCGCAGATCTGCAGGCGGAATCCACCCGTCCCGCTCCCCCCAAAGCACCAGGTGCGGATGCCTGATCTCCGCCATCCGACGCTCCAGCTCCTTGCTCTCCCACTCGCGGTTCAGATTGACGGGCGTCCCGATCCAAATGCCGTCCGAGACGCCGAAGGTCTGATCGAGGATGCGCTCGAACAAAAGCCGGATGTCTCCAAGCCCCTCTCGAAACCGCGGTACAGTGTTCGGCGCAAGGCTGTCAGAAACGAACAATGAGGATGCCGCAGTCGCCATCACCGCCCGCGTCACCTCCTTGCTCGCCATCATCGCGCGGAAGACGCCGATCTGGTCGGCGTTGAAGGCCATGCCGAGTGGGGTGATGGGATCGAGCGCGAACACCCGCCCGAACCGCTCGGGCTGCATCAGCAACATCCGCGCGGCGATAATACCGCCCGTGGAATGGGTGGCGAGATGGCAGAACCGGATGTCGAGCGCATCCATCGCGGCCAGCAGGTCCTGCGCATGCTGCTGCATGGAGTAATTGGAATAGTCCGCGGCCGGCTTCGGCCGGTCGCTGTCGGCGCAGCCGCGCCAGTCGATGCCGATCACGCGCAGCCCCGAGGGAAACAAGGGTGCGGCGAGCTCGATCCAGTCCTTGCTGGCGAGATTGCCATGGACGAAGACGACCGTGGCGTCGCCTCTGCCCCACTCGCGCCAACCCAACTGGATATCGCCCGCCTGCACCCTTGGCATGGTCCGGTCCTATTTGTTCAGACCGGCCGTGGGCGCCGCGCCCGGAGGCGTCGGCGCGACCGGCAGAGCAGAGATCACGGCACCCTTGATCATGCGGTCGGTGCCGAGCGGTGACGAGGTATCGACCGTTCCCCTCGTCACGAAGTCCACGACGTCGGCCGGGAACTCCACCGGATTGTCGGTATGGATGAAGTGCCCGGTCTCCGGATAGACCTTCAGAAGCGGCCGATTGCCGGCATTCGTCATGCGCGACATGAAGGGTGTGATGGCGTCACGGCCGAGATCCGTCAATCCGTTGAAGGCGGGCGTCGGGATGAACGGCTCCTTGTCGCCGAACGAGAGGAAGATCGGCGCCTTGATCTGGGTAAGCCGCTCGTAAAGGTTCTTCGGATCATCCTGCTGCAGCTCGGCGCCGATGGTGTAGATGTCGTAGATGAAGACATTGCACCACTGTTCGAGCTCCTTCGGGTTGCCCTTGATCAAACCGACGCGCTGCTCGGTATGGAGGCGGGCATATTCGCTGTCGCTGAAGAAGTAGCCGCTCTTGGCGGCCGAGACCACGTTGGTCTCGGGATTGCGCTTCTTGAAATAGAAGAAGTCGCGGACACTCTGCTCCGAACGTTTGATCTCGGCGTCGAGGATGCCGGTCGGACCCCAGGTTGCCTTCCACTTGTCGAAGTCGTGGTCAAAAGCCTGATCGAACAGCTTCGCATTCTTGTCCTTGGCGATGGTGATGTCGCGTGGATACTCCTCGAGGCCGGAAGGCGCCTCGAGCGCGAGACCCTGCACGGCGTCCGGCCAGGTCAGGGCGTAACCCATCACGAACTGGCCGCCGAGCGAGTGGCCGAGATAGTACGCCTTCTTGACGCCGAGCTGGTTGACCACGAGGTCATAGATGACCTCTCGCATGTCCTGCATGGTACGCGCCGGGCTTTGGTCGAGATTGCCTGGTCCGGACATGCCGTAGTGCGGCAGGTCGGGGGCGATCACACGCACGCCGCTGCGCAAGGCATATTGCATGACGTTGCCGTAGTGCCCCGCGAACGCGCCCTTGCCATGGATGATGACCAGCACCTTCGGATCCTTGTCGGTGCCGGCATATTCGTCCATGTAGCCGATCTGCCAGGAGTTGCCGCTCTTGTCTTTCGCGTTGGCGTACTTGACCGGATAGGGGTAGGTCACGAAATCCTTCCAGAAGGACTTCTTCGGATCGATGTTCTCCGCCACGCCGGGCACGCGATAGTTCTTGTCATCGAATGTCTGCGCGCGATCCAGCGCTGCGACGTCGTCCATGAAGGCGACGAACTTCGGATCGTTCTTGCGCTGATTGATGATCGGGAACACACCGTAATGCGCGACCGGGCTTTCCTGCGCGATGAGGTCTGCGCCGGGAACGCGGTCGACGGCCTTCTCCGCCAGCTTGAAGTTCAGCCACAGATCGTTGGTGATGTGCATCACCAACGTGCGCGCGCGAATGCGGCCGAGATAGGGATTCACGTTGTGGGTCTCTCCGACCCGATTGCGCCAGACGAGATCGACCGCGTCGTAGAGCTTGGCACGGTTGATAACGCTCAGCCCTGCCTTCTCGTTCGGCGGATCCCAGTAGAAGATTTCGGGTTGCACCGCACTCCAGTTCTGGCTCGTGCGGAAGGCAAAATCGTAGCCCGTCATGCCGAGGATCGACCAGCCGAACGCCAGGCCCGGAACGGGATGCTTCTCCTTGGGCAGCTTGTAATAATCGCCCTTGGTCTGCTGCCACACCGGATCCGACTGGATTGCCGCCGTCATCATCTGGAAGGTCCAATTGCCGACGGGATCATCGCCATCCGACTGCGTGGTGCCGCCGATCGGCATCAGCCCGCCCATGAACTCCGGATGCATGACGCCCCACACATACGTCTGGGTGCCGCCCATCGAGACGCCGGTGATCAACGCGGCGCGAGCGATCTTCAGGCCGTCGCGCAGCATGCGGTAGTTGGCCTGCACCATGTCGTAGTAGCTGTATTGGGGAAATTTGGCCCCGAGCCCGTCGGACGGCTTGCTCGCGCCCCAGGTGCCGAGCGGGTCCACCATGACGACGTAATAGCGATCGGTGTCGATGGGCCTGCCCGGACCGATGATGGGCACGCCGCCGGACAAGGCCGCGCCCTTGACCCACTGCTCGTACATGTCGGTGGAGTCGCCGGAGTAGTAGGAATTGACGATCACCGCATTGGTGATCTCGCCGGCCGCGTTGCGGCGGGCATTGCCGATCGCGATATAGGCGGTCCGCAGCTTGCCGCCGCCCAGGGATTCCAGCGTGACGCCGCCCTCGCCGCCGTTGTCCCATTTCGAGGGATCGGAGAGGTCGTATTTGCCGCCGAGGCGGAAGTTCGCAATTTCGTAGGTCTTCTTCAACTCGTCGTGCTGCACCTGCGATGAGCGACGCGTGAATGGCTGCGCAAGCGCGAGGGAGGTGCCGATCAACAGCAACACTGCACTCACGAGAGCACGACGCATGGCCTCACTCCCTTTCATGGCGAATTCCTCCGGCAATTGTTCTGATCGGAGGCTAGGAGGGGCTGCGCGGCATCCTTTGACTTAACTCAATGGATTGCGGAAGTTCTGACCGAGGATGCTTCGGCACCAAATTACCCGCGGGATCGCCGCAATGCCCTTCCTCAGCCACGGCTCGTATCGGATCCGCTACGAGCTGGACGGTCCTGCCGACGCGCCGGCCTATGTGCTGGTCAACGGTCTCACGCAGTATGCCGAGCTGTGGACCGCCTATCGCGATGCGCTCATCGCACGGCGATTCCGCGTCGCAACGTTCGATCTGCTTGGTCAAGGCGAGTCCGACAAGCCCGCCCTCTTCATCAGCCAGGACGATCAGGTTGCGGCCCTGCACCTTCTGATCCAGGAGCTCGGCAGCGGGCCCGTGTTCCTGAGCGGCATCAGCTTCGGCGGTCTGATCGCGCTACGCTATGCCATTGCACATGGCGAGCGATTGACCGGACTTGTGCCGATGAGCTGCTTTGCGGAGCTGCCACCGCAACTCTTCCTGCTCGGCAACGCGCTGCGCACCGGCCTGATCCTCGGCGGCACCAGCTACCTGCAGGATCTGCTGTTGCCGATGAATGTCTCCGATCGATGGCTGGCGCCGGTGCTGGACACACTCGACAGCGTGAAGCGGCAGGGCTGGCTCGTGAACGACGTCTATGCCCTGCAGAACCTGATGGAGTCTTTCCTCGATTTCCAGCCGCTGACGCCGCAACTGCCGTCGATCGGCATACCGACGATGATCCTGAACGGCGAGTTCGATTTCCTCACGCCACGTGCGCTGCACGAGACATTGCGCGTTCAAATTCCCAACAGCAGCCTCGTCATCATCCCCCGTGCCTATCATGCCTTCACGCTGGAGAAGCCGGCACTGACCGCCGATTTGCTCGTCCGCTTCGCTGGCGACGTGATGGCCGGACGCTGGCAGGGCAACAAGTCGGTCTGGATCGCCCCGGACGATGCGGGCGGCGATCTCATGCCGTTTCCTGCCGGTTACGATCATCTGCGTGCGGTCCCCGTGCAGGGAGCGATCGCATGAACGCGTTCTTCGGTCCGCTCGATTCCGGCGGCCGCGTGCCTGCCGGGCAGCAGACCCGCGTCGCGAGCTTCCTGATCTCAGCCCATGGTGCGCTCGGGCGTCGCTTCGCTCTCGCCTTGCCTCTAAGGCTGGAATCGGCCTGGCAGACCGAATTGAACGCGCAGTTCTACAACGAGTCCGAGATCGTTTCCCTGCTCCTGCGCGCAACCAGTTGGACACCGGACATCGCCCTCGGCTATCTGGCAGCGGCCTGGGAGACCGCTTGGTTTCCCGCACCGGCGGATGACATTCCAGATCGGACCCTCGCGCTCGCCGTGGATCTTGCCACGCTCGCTCACGCCGTTCACGCCGGCATCAGGCCGGCGGCGCTGCTCCCGGTGGAGGCGAATCCGAACGATCCTTTCGCAATGGCGCTCCGGCGCGTCGAGTTCGAGAGCGGCCGGCTGCTGCAGGCGCAAATCATGTTCCTGAAGGGCGAAAGCCTCGTGCCGTTTCGCGATGCCGTGAGCGCCGCGCTCGAACGGCGCCACGCCGAGATGCGCAAGCTATGGCGCGAGATGCTGGGGAGCATCGGCATTGTTTCGCGCAACGAGAATGACGCGAAGCCTTGACCCAAATCAAAGGATTGCGCCCACCGCCCGCCAACATTCCGCGGACGAACCGATCGGAGTTCCACCATGAGGGCCGTATCCGTCGAAGAAGCCGTCGCGATGATCCCGACTGGCGCGAGCGTCATGATCGGCGGCTTCATGGGCGTCGGGACGCCGGAGCGATTGCTCGACGAGCTGGTTCGACAGAAGAAGAGCAATCTCACGATCATCAGCAACGACGCGGCCACGCCAGGTAAGGGGGTCGGCAAGCTATTTGACGCGACGCTGGTGGCGCGGCTGACCGCCACCCACATCGGCCTCAATCCGAAGGCGCAGCAGCAAATGCTGTCGAACCAGGTCGCGGTTGATCTCATTCCGCAGGGCACTTTTGCGGAGCGCATCCGCGCCGGCGGCAGCGGCTTGGGCGGTGTGCTCACGCCGACCGGAGTCGGCACGCTGGTTGCTGAAGGCAAGCGCCAGATCGAGGTCGACGGCAAGCCGTATCTGCTCGAAACCGCGCTGCGCGCGCAATTCGCGCTGGTGCATGCCTTCCTCGCCGACTACCTCGGCAATCTCGCCTACGCCCTGACCTCCCGAAATTTCAATCCGGTGATGGCCATGGCGGCCGATACCGTGATCGTGACCGCGGAGCACATCGTACCCGTGGGTGTCATCGCACCCGACCATGTCGTGACACCGGCACCGCTGGTCGACTATCTCATTACGAACCCTAACGGGTGACATCATGGATGCACAGGAGATCATCGCCCGGCGGGTTGCACGGGAGCTCAAGTCCGGCAACCTCGTCAATCTCGGCATCGGCATTCCGACGCTCGTCGCCAACTATGTCTCGCCCGAGTTGAAGGTGTTCTTCCAGTCCGAGAATGGGCTGATCGGCACCGGCCCCATTCCCGAACAGGGACTGGAGCATCCCCTGCTGACCGATGCCGGAGGCCGACCGATCAGTGCGCTCCCGGGTGCAAGCACGTTTGACAGCGCGATGTCCTTCGCATTGATCCGCGGCGGCCATGTCGACGTCACCGTGCTTGGCGGTCTGCAGGTCGACGCAGACGGGCACCTCGCCAACTGGATGATCCCCGGCAAGATGGTGCCCGGCATGGGTGGCGCCATGGATCTGGTGAGCGGCGCCAAACGGGTCATCGTCGCCATGCAGCATGCGGCCAAGGGCAAGTCGAAGATTGTCAAGCAGTGCAATCTGCCCCTGACGTCCAGCCGGCCGGTGAGCCTGGTGGTCACTGACCTCGCGGTGATCGGCTTTCCGAACGGCAAAGCGACCCTGATCGAGACCGCTCCCGGCGTCAGCGTCGGCGAGGTCATGGCAGTCACCGAGGCCGAACTCATCGTCGGCGACACCGTCCCTGAAATGAAGATATGAGCGGGCAAAGCAGTATGCGGATATTCAGCGACTTCAAAGAGATCAAAGCGGCCGTCGGCACCGAAATCGGGATGAGCGACTGGATCGAGATCACCCAGGAACGGATCAACCAGTTTGCAGAAGCGACCTGCGACGAGCAATGGATTCACGTCGATCAGGAGCGCGCCAGGAAAGAAATGCCCGGCGGCAAGACCATCGCCCACGGGCTGTTATCGCTCGCGCTCGCGCCGCTGTTCATTCGATCTGTGATCGGCCTGAAGGGCTTGCGCAATACACTCAACTATGGCGCGGACCGGATCCGCTACCTCGCGCCCGTGCCGGCAGGATCCAAACTACGAGGACGCGTGACCGTCGCGGAAGCCGAGGATGTACCGCCCGACGGCCTGCGCGTGAATTATCATCTCGTGATCGAGATCGAAGGCGGTACGAAGCCGGCCTGTGTCGCCGAGCTGATCGCGCTGCATTATCGCTGAGACACCGTAGGCACCAGAGCCTTCGCCTCACAAGCCGGTCAGTAAGGGCGTCGATAGCCGGCCCCGCTCAATCTATGATGTGATATCCGCCATCGATGTAGAGCACTCCACCGGTCATGAGCTTGGCGCCGTCGAGCGCCAGGAACGCGGTGGCGTTGCCGACATCGTCGATGCTCACCAGGCTGCGCGCCGGCGCTTTGGATTGCGCCTTGTCCATCAACTCGTCGAACTCGGGAATGCCCGAGGCCGCACGGGTGGCCAACGGTCCCGGCGAGATCGCATGAACCCGGATGCCCTTCGGTCCCAGCTCGGCCGCCGCATAACGAACCGCCGATTCCAGCGCCGCCTTCGCCACACCCATGATGTTGTAGTTTTCGACCACCATCTGGCTGCCGTAATAAGTCATGGTGAACATCGTCCCGCCGTTCTTCATCAGCGGCTCAGCCAGATGCGCCATCCGCAGGAAGGACCAGCAGGAGACCTCCATGGTCTTGAGGAAGCCCTCGCGGCCGACGTCGACGACACGGCCGTGCAGCGCTTCCTTGGGCGAGAAGGCGATCGAGTGCAGCAGAAAATCGAGCTGCCCCCACTCATTCGCGATCCGTTCAAAGACCTGCTCGGTTTGGCCTTCGACCATGACATCGAGCGGCATGAAGATCGGCGCTTCGAGCGCCTGCGCGAGCGGCTCCACGTGCTTCTTTGCACGGTCATTCAGATAGGTTACCGCTAGCTCGGCCCCGAGCGCGCGAAACGCCCTGGCGCAGCCCCAGGCGATGGACTGATCGTTGGCGATACCGACGACGAGCCCCTTCTTGCCCTTCAGGGCAACCTTGGTCTCCGGATACACGGGAATCATGACACCCTCTCTTGTCTGGGGTTGCTCGATGGTGTGTTCATCAGCAGCGACAGCGTATGCTGCGCAATCATCAGCTCTTCATCGGTCGGCACCACGTAGACTGGAATGAGGCTGCCGGGCTGCGAGATCAGCCGCGCGTGGCGTGAGTTTTGGATGGGATCGAGCGCGGCTCCGAGCCAAGCGAGCTGCTCGACCACGCGGGCACGAATGGTTGCGGAATTCTCGCCGATCCCGGCCGTGAAGACGAAGGCATCGACACCTTGCAGAGCGGCCGCCAGCATCCCGGCGTTGAGGCCGATCCGATAGGCGAAATAGTCGATCGCGAGCTTTGCTTTGGGATCCTCGCTTTTTTCCAGCTCGCGCATGTCGTTGCTGACACCGGAGAGGCCTTTCAACCCGCATTCGCGATACAGGAAATCCTGCACGCCCGCGGCCGATATGCCCTTCTCGGCCATGAGGTAGAGCACGACGCCGGGATCAAGCTGGCCCGGCCGCGTTCCCATCGGCAGACCGTCCAGGGCGGTGAAACCCATCGTGCTCTCGACGCTGCGCCCGTCCTTCATCGCGCACATCGAGGCGCCGCTGCCGAGGTGAGCAACGATCACTCGACGCTTTGCGATTTCAACCGCAACGCTCGGCAGGGTTCTGGCGATGTACTCATAGGACAGGCCGTGAAAGCCGTAGCGTCGCACGCCCTCCGCATGAAGCTGATGCGGGATCGCGTAATAGTCCGCCAGGGCACCGTGCGTGCGGTGAAACGCGGTGTCGAAGCAGGCGACCTGCGGCAGCGTTGGGAAATTCGTCAAGATCGAGCGGATTGGCGACAAATTGTGCGGCTGGTGCAGCGGTGCAAGATTGATGAAGCGCTCCAGCCGGGCCACCACGCCATGGTCGATCAAGACCGGCTTGTCGTAGTCCGGGCCCCCATGCACCACCCGATGTCCGACCGCAATCGGGTGAATGCGAAGCTCCTCGCGCAGCCACTCGCCGGCGACGCCCATTGCAGTTGAAACGTCCGGCACTGCCTCGATCGGATAGGCGCGGTCGGCAATGGGATCGTCCGCCGCGCCGCTTGCCTTCAGCCGCGGACGGCTGCCGATGCCATCCATCTGGCCCTTGATCTGTCGCCGCAGACGGCCCTCACCCTCGACCGAGAAGATCTGGAACTTGACACTCGAAGAGCCGGCGTTGACGACGAGGATCGTATCCATGGGGATCACGCGGCTATCGTTGGAGCATGCTGGCGACGCGCGTTGGCGTAAAGCGATGCCACCGCGCACGAGGCCATTCGCGCACGCGGCGTATCGGCCCGCGAGGTCAGGACGACCGGCACCCGCGCGCCGAGCACGATGCCGGCGCCATCGGCCTTGGCGAAGTAGGCGAGGTTCTTCGCCAGCATGTTGCCGGCCTCGAGATCGGGAACGACGAGGATCTGCGCCCGGCCTGCGACCTCGGACTTGATGCTCTTGATGCGCGCCGCCTCAGGGTCGATCGCATTGTCGAACGCCAGCGGCCCGTCGAGCACGCCGCCGGTGATCTGACCGCGATCAGCCATTTTGCAGAGCGCAGCCGCCTCGATGGTCGATGGAATCTTGGAGGTGACGGTCTCGACCGCTGACAGGACGGCGACTCGCGGCGCCTTGCCGAACCCAGCCTGGGTGTAGAGATCGATCGCATTCTGGATGATGTCGCGCTTGGCGTCGAGGTCGGGAAAGATGTTGATGGCGGCGTCCGTCACGAACAACGTCTCCGCATAGGCCGGCACGTCCATGACGAACACGTGGCTGATCCGGCGATCGGTGCGCAGACCTCCGGCCTTCGCGGTGACGGCCCGCATCAGCTCGTCAGTGTGCAGGCTGCCCTTCATCAGCATCTCGCCTTTGGCAGCATGGATCAGCTCGACCCCTTTGGCGGCAGCGTCCTCGCTATGCGCGGCATCGACGACCTCGAACCCAGAAATATCGAGACTGAACTTTCTGGCCGTATCTTTGACCTTGCCTTCGGGCCCGACCAGGATCGGCCGGATGATCCCGGCTTGTGCGCTGTCGACGGCCCCACGCAGCGAAGTCTCGTCGCAGGGATGCACCACGACGGTTGGGACCGGAGGGACGGCCTTGGCTGCCGCGATCAGCCGATCATACTTGCTGGAGGATTGCGATTGCCCGGTTTCGGCTGCCATGATGCTGCTCCCGATCCTCTGAACGGCCGTTACGATGCCTTCGCCTGGTCGAAAGGGGCAACGTTGCTCTCGCTCCCCTCTCCCGCCTCAACGCCAAGAAGCGCCGCAATACGCTGAAGGCGCCTTGCGGGCTCACCGACAAGCTCGCCGCTGGCGGAGAGCACGTCCCGCATCGACTCGAACAGAGCCCGGCGCTGATTGATGTCGTCAGGCAGCATTTTCGGGATGGCTGCGAGGGCTCCCTCCTTATCCAGGAGCAGCATGAAGAACTGCTCTCGGACCAGCATCTTGAACTCGGAGAGCGACAGGCGAGGCCCACTGTAGTCCCGTCGCGCGCGGCGGAGCGCCTCGATGCTGCGCTCGTCGACCATTCCGCGTGCCGAGCCGATGTAGAGCAGGCTTCGAATGGCCGCCTCACGAGGACCACCCTCGCCGATCCTTGATCTCAGTTCGGCAATCCGCTTCTCGAGCATCGCCCGGTGCTCGGCGGACATTTCCCGACGACGCGACGGCTCCGATTTTGGATCGATCCCCAGCGCTGCCTGCACGGCCGGCGATCCGTACAGATTGAGAAAGACCGTCTCGCTCAGCGCCTCGGTTGCGTCGCGCCAGCTATCGAGCGCGTGAACGATCTGCTTGGACATCTGCTCCTGAAATGCCAGGAACGGATTGTCCTTCGACACCGGCTTGCGCTTGTCCTCGATCTCCTCTGCGGCCGACCTGACAGTGGCCATCAGCGGGTTCTGGCTGCTGAAGGCCTCATACTGCAGCCGCAATGGATGCAGGTTGCGCATCGTTTCCGCCACTTGCGGGCTCACGACGTTCTTGATCCAGGGCTGGACGAACTTCCGGTAAGCCGCGAGATTGATCTCGGAGACGCGCTTTGCGGCGGCGAAACGCCGTTCGTCCTCGGGCGAATTGGCACCCATGGCGCGGATATCGTCGAGGGTCCGCGCCTCGCAGCGCATGACCCATTGGCCGACGACCATATCCGAGCTCGTGGTCTCTTCGCCCTTGGCTTCGAAAGTGGCCTCATAGAGGCCGGGCGGCAACACGTCGATCAGATCGATGTTGCTCGAAAACTCGGCGTGTTCCTTCTTGGCGATGCCGCCGGACACGAAGATGCCGAGATGGCCGACACTCTGGTGGACCGTATAGACGATCGTCTGCCCGTAAGCCCTGATTTCATCGACATCGGCGTAACAATCGAGGATCCAGTCCAGCGCCTGCTGAGGCGGGGTGATGTTGTCCCCCTCAGAACAGAATACCACGATCGGCGAGCGGATATTGCGCAGGTCCACCTTCCTGCCGTCGGACATCTCGATCTTGCCCGCGGCCAGATTGTTGCCGATGAAGAGTTCATCGACGATGAACTGGATTTCCTCCGCGTTCAGATTGACGTGACCGCCCCACCAGCGTTCGAACTCGAGGTAACGGTCCGCCTCGGTGTCCACCTTCGAATAGACGTTGTACTGCTTGGTCCAGAGCGTGTTGGACGGATTCTGGTTCTCGAAATTCTGCACCAGCCAGGCGCCGTCGAACTTGCCCGCGCCGAGATCGCAGGCGAGCGCCGTCAGCCAGCTTCCGCCCAGAAGTCCGCCCGAGTAACGCATCGGATATTTGCCGTGCACGCCGGCCCAATAGGCAAGCGGCGCACCGGCAATGATCAGTGGCCCGAACAGTTCCGGCCGCAACGACGCCAGGATCATCACGGCCCAGCCGGCCTGGCAATTGCCGATCACGCAGGGCTTGCCATCGGCCTTGGGATGCAGGCTGGTGACCTTCTCGATGAACAGCGCTTCGGCGCGGGCGATGCGCTCGATCGTTTGCCCCGGCATCGGCTCCGGCAGGAAGCCAATGAAATAGCAGGGATGACCCGCCTTCATCGCGACGCCTATCTCGCTGTCGGCCTTGAAGCCGCCGATGCCCGGACCGTGTCCGGCGCGCGGATCGACCACGATGAATGGCCGCCGCTCCAGATCAATCTCGATGCCCTTCGGCGGAATGATGCGGACCAGCGCGTAATTGACCGGTTCGTCAAGCTTGCGGCCGTCGATGATCAGTTCGGCGGCATATTGCAGGACGTGCGGAGCCGTCTGCGCGACGTGCTCGCGATACTGGTCCCCGCGCCGGCGCATGATGTCCAGGAACAGCACACTGCGCTGCCCGGCATCGACCAGATATTCGACCGCCGAGGCGACGAGCCCGGACATGGGACCACCCGGGAGACTTGGAGTTTCCATCGACATGTTCCGACCTCTCTTATCCGCCCTTCATAGAGAGCCCGTGGCGAGGAGATACGTTGACTTAGGTCAACGGTCGGACGCATTGCGGGCCGCGCCGGAACGGTCGGTAGCAATCCAAGCCACCGTCAGCTCCCAAGCCACCGACAAGACTATCGGTCCGATGAACAGGCCGATAATCCCATGCGCGAAGGTCCCGCCGATTACACCGACCAGGATCACCAGCGTCGGGGTGGTGAGTCCTCGGCCCATCAGCAGCGGTTTCAAGACATTGTCGAGCAGACCGACAACGACCAGAAACAGCGTCAGCGGAACTGCCGTGGTGACGTCCTTGGCAGTCCAGATCCAGATGATCACGGGCAGCATGACGATCGCGGCACCGACCTGCACGATTGTGAGCAGCAGCACGATGAATGCCAGAAGACCGGCGATCGGGATGCCTGCCAGCTTGAAGCCGATACCGGCCAGCAGAGCCTGGATGACCGCGATACCTATCACGCCTTGGGCCACCGCGCGGATGGTCGCGCCCGCCAGATCCAGGAAGTGTTCGCTTTGCTCGGGGACGATCCGCGACAGGAATCGCCGTCCAGCGGCCACAAGCAGCGGTCCGTACGGCAGCATGAATCCAGCCACTGCGACCGACAGCAGAAACTTGATCGCGCCAATGCCGGCATCGCCCGCAAACCCGAGGAGCGTTCCGGCCAGCGGCTTCAGATAAGGGGTCACCTGGCGCAGCACCGAGCGGATGTTCGACGACGCCTGGTCCCAGAATTCGTAGAGCGCCGATCCGACCAGCGGCCAGCTCTTGACCGCCTCTGGCGGAGACGGGATCTTGAACTCGCCGGCAATCAACTGCCCGGCAAAATCCTGGATTCCTTCGACCGCGCCGATGCCGAGCCACGCCGCCGGCCCGATGAGGATTGCAAGATTGACGACAGTGAGAAGCCCGGCTGCAAGCTTCGGCCGGCCGCCCAGGATCTTCGCCAACCTGACGAAGACGGGGTTGAATGCGACGGCCAGCACCATGGCCCATGCGAGGATCGTTCCGAACGGGCGTAACAGAACAAGCGTCCAGGTGATCAACAGAGCCAGCGATCCGAGGCGGATGACGAGCCGGATCAACTCGTCCCCCGAGAAAAGCTGGCGTAGCGACCTCACGGGCGCACCTCGCCTTCGTGCTTCTTCAGCCAGATGTTGATGCTCACCAGGAGCACCCAGAACGGAAAGACGACGAGGCTCCGGTCGATATAGTAGCTTCCGATGAGAAGGACGGCGGCGACTGCATACCCGCCATAGGCCAGCCAACGCGGCGTGAGCCCCGTGTAGAGGGCGATCGTCGACGTCGTCATCATGAACACGGAAGCGGTCTTGACGAGATAGATGTTGACCATTTCGTACGCCAGGCCGCGGCCGAAATGGAAAGCGATCGAGAACACGATGCCCGTCAGCGCCATCATGCCCGAGGCAACCGCGGACAGGTAAGCCTGGGCCGAGGACGTCGACAGATTGAGACCGACAGCCAGAAACGTGGATTCCAGGCGCGGCACCACAAAGCCGGCGGCGACACTCGCAATCGCGTAGAGCGTGGGTATGAGCCAAAGCTGCATGCCACTTCCTTAACAATGCACGAATTCCGCCGCGTTGGGCTCCGTGGACGCAGCATCTTCGCGATTGCCAGCGGTTTGTTGATCTTGATCAAGGGTGCGTGGCGCACGCGCGGATCAATGAGGGTTCATGGGCGGACGCAACGCTCCTCGCGACGGCGCGCCGTGCGCGCAACGAAGACACTGGATCATGAATTCCGCCGCCGATCATGCGCCCTCCTTCGAGACCGCGGCCAGCCAATGGATTCACCTCGTCGGCGTCGGGATCGAAATTTTCGGAGTCTTCATCATCGTCGCGGGGATCATCTGGTCGGCCCGATACATTCTTGGGCGAAACGTCCCGTCCCGCTATGACACCAACAAGATCAGTATCGGACGATCGCTGTTGCTTGGCCTCGAGGTGCTGGTTGCCGCTGATATCGTGAAAACGATTGCGATCGAGCTGACCTTCGTGAGTCTCGGCCTGCTGGCCGGATTGGTCGTGGTCCGCACCTTCCTGAGCTGGACACTGACACTCGAAATCGAAGGCCGCTGGCCGTGGCAGCCGGAGCGCGCGTCCATGAACCGAGCCCAAGGTCGAGAAAAGCACTCACCCAATTAGGTGTTTGCTGGCTCTAACATCTCGCGCATCAGGACATTGATTTCCAAACGCGGTCGGGAAAATTGGCAGGAACAGAGCTGCTTACCTGACGAACGCAGCAGCTTGAGGGCTGGCTGGGGCGGGAGGGATCGAACCTCCGAATGGCGGAATCAAAATCCGCTGCCTTACCGCTTGGCTACGCCCCAACTGGCGACCGGGAATGGCGGAGACACGGATTACCGCAGATTCCCTTTGGTCGCAGCCGGTCTATAGGGAGCGGCGCGGCATTTCAACCGCCTGGAGGGGCAAAATACCCTTGGCATACCCTTGGCATACCCTTGGCGCGATCGGCTGGCGGCCCACACTCTATTCTAGGCTCCAATGGCCGCCCCGTTCCGGCCCGGCCAGCCCGACGTCCCGGCAGTTGAGACTGCCCCCGTTTCATGGGAATACGGCGCCAATATTTGTCCTCGGGAGTGAGCCATGACCTACCGCGCACCGATTTCTGACATGCTGCTGTCGCTCAACCATGGCGCGGGCCTCAAGGCCGCCGTGGAGGCCGGCCACTATGGCGATTTCGACGCCGACCTCGCGGCCGCCGTGCTGGAGGAAGCCGGCAAGTTCGCTTCAGATGTCCTGGCGCCGCTCAACAAGGTCGGCGACGAGCACGGCATCAAGCTCGAGGGCGGCAAGGTCACGACCGCGCCGGGCTGGCCCGACGCCTACAGGCGCTGGACCGAGGGCGGCTGGAACGCGGTGTCCGGCCCCGAAGATTTCGGCGGCCAGGGCCTGCCGCTCGCGATCAACGCCGCCTGCACGGAGATCTGGAGCGCCGCCAATGTCGCCTTCGGCCTCTGCCCGCTGCTGACGGCCTCGGCGATCGAGGCGCTGGAGGCGCATGGCAGCGACGAGCTGAAGAAGATCTATCTCGAAAAGCTCGTCTCCGGCGAATGGACAGGCACGATGCAGCTGACCGAGCCGCAGGCCGGCTCCGACGTCGGCGCGCTGCGCACCCGCGCCGAAAAGCAGGCCGACGGCACCTATCGCATCAAGGGGACGAAGATCTTCATCACCTATGGTGAGCACGACATGACCGACAACATCGTGCATTTCGTGCTGGCGCGTCTGCCCGATGCGCCCGCCGGCACCAAGGGCATCTCGCTGTTCCTCGTTCCCAAGTTCATGGTCAATGCGGACGGCTCGCTGGGACAGCGCAACGACATCTATGCCTCCGGCGTCGAGCACAAGCTCGGCATGCATGCTTCACCGACCTGCACCATGACCATGGGCGATCATGGCGGCGCGATCGGCTTTTTGATCGGCGAAGAGAATCAGGGCATGCGCTGCATGTTTACGATGATGAACCAGGCCCGTCTTGGCGTCGGCCTGGAGGGCGTCGGCGTTGCCGACCGCGCATATCAGCAGGCGCTGTCCTACGCCCAGGAGCGCAAGCAGGGGCGCGCAGTCGGCAAGACGGGTGACGGCTCGGATGCGATCTTCGTGCATCCCGACGTCAAGCGCATGCTGATGCGGATGCGGGCGCAGACCGCGGCCGCGCGCACCATCTGCTATGCGACCGCCGTCGCGATCGACGTCTCCACCCGCGCCAAGGACGCGAAGGTGCGCACTGAAGCGGCCGCACGCGCGGCGCTGCTGACGCCGATGGCCAAGGCCTATTCCACCGATATCGGCAACGAGGTCGCCTATCTCGGCGTGCAGGTGCATGGCGGCATGGGCTTCATCGAGGAGACCGGCGCGGCCCAGCACTACCGCGATGCCCGCATCACCGCGATCTACGAGGGCACCAACGGCATCCAGGCGATCGATCTCGTCACGCGCAAGCTCGCGGCCAATGGCGGCGCGTCGGTGTGGGCGCTGATTGACGAGCTCTCGGCAACCGTCAAGCAGGTCGAGGCCTCCAACGATCCCGCCTTCGGCACCACGGGCACTAAGCTGCGCGAGGCGCTGGAGGCGTTGACACGCACCAGCAAATGGCTGCTGGAGCGCGTTGCGTCCGCACCGAACGAGGCGCTTGCAGGTGCGACGCCCTATTTGCAGCAGTTCGGCGCCACGCTCGGCGGCTGCCTCCTCGCCTCCGAGGCGCTCGCCGCCAAGGCCGAAGGCCTTGGCGATGCGCAACGCTACGTCTCGCTGGCGCGCTTTTTCGCCGAGAACATCGCGGTGCAGGCCGGCGCGCTCGAGCGCACCGTGACGGAGAGCGCGGAGTCGGTCGCGGCGGCGGATGCGGTGCTGCTGTAGGCAGCGCGCTACCGCGCCGTGACGGGAGGCCCCTCCTCAGTACGCTGCACCACCGCCATCGCCGCGGCACCGAGCGTGCGGCAAACGCGCGGTGCTTCAACAAGAGGATTCGTGAAATCTTTGCGCTGAAGGTCTAGTCTTATTCCATGCGATATCTCATCGGCCTGACCCTTCTCGCGCTGACCTGCGCCCTTCCCGCCTCTGCCCAGACCGCCGCCCCCGTCGAGCTGCGCATCCTCGCGATCAACGATTTTCACGGCAATCTGCGGCCGCCGCCGGGCGGCATCCGCATCAATGACCCTGAAGACAAATCCAAGAAGGTGATGGTGGCGGCCGGCGGCGCCGAGTACATGGCGACGCTGGTGAAGCAACTGCGCGAAGGGCACAAGAACACCATCTTCGTCGCCGCCGGCGACCTGACCGGCGCGAGCCCGTTTCTGTCGGCGATGTTCCACGACGAGCCCTCGATCGAGTCGCTCTCGATGATGGGCCTTGCGATCAGCTCGGTCGGCAATCACGAATTCGACGAGGGCAAGTCCGAGCTTCTGCGCATGCAGAACGGTGGCTGCCATCCCGTCGACGGCTGCCAGGGACCGCATCCCTTTGCGGGCGCCAAATTCCGTTATCTCGCGGCCTCCACCGTGGAGACCGCGACCGGCAAGAGCGTGCTGCCGCCCTACGAGATCCGGGAATTCGACGGCGTCCCGGTCGCCTTCATTGGGCTGACCTTGAAGGAGACCGCCGGCATCGTCTCGCCCGCAGGCATTGCCGGCCTCGAATTCCGCGACGAGGCCGAGACGGTGAACGCGCTCGTGCCGCAGCTGAAGTCGCGCGGTGTCGAGGCGATCGTGGTGCTGATCCACCAGGGCGGCGAGCCCGCCGGCGACTACAATGAATGCCCTGCCATCACGGGGCCGATCGTCGACATCGTCAAGAAATTCGATCGTGCCGTCGATGTCGTCGTCAGCGGCCACACCCACCGCGCTTATGTCTGCGATATCGATGGACGGCTCGTCACCAGCGGCGACAAATACGGCACGCTGGTCACCGCGATCGACCTCAAGCTCGATCCGGCAACGCGCGATATTGTCAGCGCCAAGGCCGAGAATGTCATCGTCGCCAATGCTTCGCTGGCGAAGGATTCCGAGCAGTCCGCGCTGATCGAGGCCTACGACAAGCTGTCGGCGCCGATCGCCAACCGGCCGGCCGGTTCGGTGACGCAGACGCTGTCGCGCGTGCCGAACGAGGCCGGCGAAAGCGCGCTTGGCGATGTCATTGCCGACGCGCAATTGCTCGCAACCCGCGATGCGAAAGATGGCAGCGCTGTCATCGCGCTCACCAATCCCGGCGGCATCCGCACCGACATCGTTCCGAAGGAGAACGGCGCGATCACGTTCGGCGATGTCTTCGCCAGCCAACCGTTCCGCAACCGCCTCGTCACCATGACGCTGACGGGCAGCCAGCTCAAGGATATGCTCGAGCAGCAATGGCTGGACCCGAAGCGGCCGCGGATTCTCCAGGTGTCGAACGGGTTCAGCTATACCTGGGATGCATCAAAGCCATTCGGCGAGCGCGTCAGCCTGGAGAAGATGACGCTCAACGGCAGGCTGATCGAACCTGGAAGCGGCTACCGCGTCACGCTCAACGATTACCTCGCCGTCGGCGGAGACGGGTTTAGCGTCGCCAAACAGGGCTCGGCGCCGCAATATGGCGGCTACGACGCGGACGCGCTGTTCGCGTTCTTCCGGGCGCACGGACCGATCGGTCCGCTGCCGCCCACCCGCATCCTGCGCGTGAATTGATCCGGATCAAACGGGCCGGATCGGGACGACCCTTTGCCATTCCCGGCCAAGCGCTTAGATTGGCTTTTGCATTGCGTTTTGGCGCCGGATGCGCCAACGACGTCAAAAGCCCGCATCCCATGAGGCCGACCTGATGAGCACGCTTCTCCTTTCCCATAAGGCCTGCCTCGACCATGTCACGCCGCCGGGACACCCTGAGAGGCCGGATCGTCTGCGCGCGGTGGAAGAAGCTTTGTCGCATGAGCGCTTCCAGTTCCTGGCGCGCGAGCAGGCGCCGGAGGGCGATCTTGATCTCGTCACGCTCTGCCACAACGAGCATTACGTCACTGAGCTACGCCACATCGCGCCGACCAGTGGGCAGGTCTATATCGACGGCGACACCTCGATGTCGCCGGGCACGTGGGAAGCGGTGATGCGCGGCGTCGGCGGCGCGGTTGCGGCGACCGAAGCGGTGATGGCGGGCGAGCACCGCAACGCCTTCGTCGCGGTGCGCCCGCCCGGCCATCACGCCGAGATCGGCAAGCCGATGGGCTTCTGCTTCTTCGACAATGTCGCGATCGCCGCACGCCACGCGCAGCGCAAGTACGGCATCAAGCGCGCAGCCATCGTCGATTTCGACGTGCATCACGGCAACGGCACGCAGGACATCTTCTGGTCGGACCCGACCGTGATGTACTGCTCGACGCACCAGATGCCGCTGTTCCCAGGCACCGGCGCGAAGAGCGAGCGCGGCGATCACGACACCATCGTCAATGCGCCGCTGGCTTCAGAAGACGGCGGTCCCGAATTCCGCTCCGCGTTCGAGAATTTGATCCTGCCGCAGCTCGAAAAATTCAGCCCCGAGCTCCTGATCATCTCCGCCGGCTTCGACGCGCATTATCGCGATCCGCTGGCCTCGCTGAACCTGCGCGCGGAGGATTATGCCTGGGTGACGCGCCAGCTGATGGATCTCGCCGACAAGACCGCCGGAGGCCGCATTGTTTCGGTGCTCGAGGGCGGCTATGACCTGCAAGGACTGAAAGAATCTGTTACGGCGCATGTCGGCGCCCTGATGGGCGCTTGACGCACCCGCCACATTACGCCCGCAAAACTCTGGTTTCTCCAGGGTGAATCGAATCGGGCAATCGGAAACGGATATGGCCGAAAATACTCAAATCGACGTCTCCAGGCTCACCTTCGAGCGCGCGATCGAGGAACTCGAAACGATCGTGAAGCGGCTCGAAGACGGCAAGGTGCCGCTCGAGGAATCCGTGACGATCTACGAGCGCGGCGAGGCCCTGAAGCGGCGCTGCGAGGAATTGCTGCGCCAGGCCGAGGCACGCGTCGACAAGATCACCACCGATGCCAGCGGCCAAGCCACGGGCACCGCGCCGCTCGACGTCCAGTAATAGTGAAGCCGAGACTTTCCCGTTCAGTCTCCTGACGGTGCAGGGCCCCGCAGACGTTTTCACGGGGACGTCGCCGGCGCATCGTTTTCAGGATCGCACGGCGCCGTTCCCGGGAGATATCGCGGTTCCGTGCCGGCGAATCGATGCCGTCCCAGGTTCCAGAATCGGCCGCTGAGGCCCAAAAAGCTTCGATTCAGGCAAAAAAGCCTGCCAAGGAACCGAGCAAGGCCGGAACCCCTTATCCCGGGCCACGGTTAACCACTCTGGCCCGCCAGTTGCACCTGCATACCCCCAATCGGTCCGGCGGGTTGGCTTTGGCCCAAGCTTTGGTGTAAAGCTGCGCGGAGTGTGGCTTTTTGCAAGCCTTGCGTGGGCACCGATTACCGACGACAAGCGCTTCAAACTGCTAATGAAATTGGCTTGGGACGGACGAAGCCGATCTAAGTGACAGGGATCACAGAGACTGAACCGGAGCGCACTTAAGCTTACCTAAGCTTGAAGACGGGGCCTTGCCCCGTGCAGGTGGCTCCGACGGTTTGAGGACTCGCGCTGCGCCGATATTGTGCAAACCCATCGCGCACCGGAATGACCTTCCGGCGCTGACAAATTGGAAATCGCCGTGAACGCATACAGCAAGACGCCGCTTCTCGACACCATCCGGACGCCGGAAGACCTGCGCAAGCTCAAGGTCGAGCAGGTGCGGCAGGTGGCCGACGAGCTGCGACAGGAGACCATCGACGCCGTCTCGGTGACCGGCGGTCACTTCGGCGCGGGCCTCGGCGTGGTCGAGCTCACCACCGCGATCCACTATGTCTTCGATACGCCGCGCGACCGGCTGATCTGGGACGTCGGCCACCAGGCCTATCCGCACAAGATCCTCACCGGCCGGCGCGACCGCATCCGCACGCTGCGCACTGGCGGCGGCCTGTCCGGCTTCACCAAACGCAGCGAGAGCGACTACGATCCGTTCGGTGCGGCGCATTCCTCGACCTCGATCTCCGCCGGCCTCGGCATGGCGGTGGCGCGCGACCTCTCCGGCGGCAAGAACAACGTTATCGCCGTGATCGGTGACGGCGCGATGTCGGCCGGCATGGCTTATGAGGCCATGAACAATGCGGGTGCGATGAACTCGCGCCTGATCGTCATCCTCAACGACAACGACATGTCGATCGCGCCGCCGGTCGGCGCCATGAGCGCCTATCTGTCGCGCCTCTATTCGGGCAAGACCTATCGCACGCTGCGCGATGCGGCCAAGCAGATCAACAAGCGCCTGCCCAAGATCCTCGCCAACCGCGCCAATCGCGTCGAGGAATATTCCCGCGGCTTCATGATGGATGGCGGCACGCTGTTCGAGGAGCTCGGCTTCTACTATGTCGGCCCGATCGACGGCCATAACCTCGACCATCTTCTGCCTGTGCTGAAGAACGTCCGCGACATGGAGACCGGCCCGATCCTGGTCCACGTCGTGACGCAGAAGGGCAAGGGCTACGGCCCGGCGGAAGCTTCCGCGGACAAGTACCACGCCGTCGTCAAGTTCGACGTCGCGACCGGCACCCAGGCCAAGGCCAAGCCGAATGCGCCGGCCTATCAGAACGTGTTCGGCCAGAGCCTCGTCAAGGAAGCGCAGAAGGACGACAAGATCGTCGCCATCACCGCGGCGATGCCGTCGGGTACCGGCGTCGACATCTTCAACAAGGCCTTCCCCGACCGCACCTTCGACGTCGGCATCGCCGAGCAGCACGCGGTGACCTTCGCCGCAGGTCTTGCTTCCGAAGGCTACAAGCCGTTCTGCGCGATCTACTCGACCTTCCTGCAGCGCGGCTACGACCAGATCGTGCACGACGTCGCGATCCAGAACCTGCCCGTCCGGTTCGCCATCGACCGCGCCGGCCTCGTCGGCGCCGACGGTGCGACTCATGCCGGCTCGTTCGACAACGCCTATCTCGGTTGCCTGCCGAACATGGTGATCATGGCGGCGGCGGATGAGGCCGAGCTCGTGCACATGGTGGCGACCCAGGTCGCGATCGACGACCGTCCGAGCTCGCTGCGCTATCCGCGCGGCGAAGGCCGCGGCGTCGAGATGCCCGAAGTCGGGATTCCGCTCGAGATCGGCAAGGGCCGCATGATCCGTCAGGGCAGCAAGATCGCCCTGCTCTCCTTCGGCACGCGCCTCGCCGAATGCGAGAAGGCCGCAGACGAGCTCGCCGCCCACGGCCTGTCGACCACGATCGCCGATGCGCGCTTCATGAAGCCGCTGGATACCGAGCTGGTGCTCAAGCTCGCGCGTGATCATGAGATCCTGATCACGATCGAGGAAGGCTCGGTCGGCGGCTTCGGCTCGCATGTCGCGCAGTTCCTGACCGATCAGGGCGTGCTCGACACCGGCATGGTCAAGTTCCGCTCGATGGTGCTGCCCGACGTGTTCCAGGACCACGACACCCCGGCGGCGATGTACGGCCGCGCCGGCCTCGACGCCAAGGGCATCGTCGCCAAGGTGTTCGAGGCGCTCGGCAAGGACGTGAAGGCCGAGACGGTCAAGCTGGCTTGATGGTTTCACCTCTCCCGCCTGCGGGAGAGGTCGACGCGCAGCGTCGGGTGAGGGCTTTCTCCTCTTGAGGGTTCTTGCTTGCGGAGACACCCTCTCCCCAGCCCTCCCCCGCGAGCGGGGGAGGGAG
This sequence comes from Bradyrhizobium sp. USDA 4354, assembly GCF_054060315.1. Lineage (NCBI taxonomy): Bacteria > Pseudomonadati > Pseudomonadota > Alphaproteobacteria > Hyphomicrobiales > Nitrobacteraceae > Bradyrhizobium > Bradyrhizobium sp. USDA 4354. The sequence continues at coordinate 7,311,325 of NZ_JBSSDC010000001.1, forward strand.
CAGAGCATGCGCTGTGGCTCGCACCTTGATTCCAAATATTTCGCCATTCGCTTCATTGAATGTCGGCCGAGTCAGCTGCTCGCTGGTGACGCCGGCCACGATGTCCATCGATGTCCGGCACGATCTGGCCGCGTTCGAGCTTGCGTCCGGATGGCGGCCGCGTGATTGATCGCTACATTAGCCTTTTCATCGTCCCGGAGACCCGATGCCCCCTCCCCGCAAGCGCGCGGATGTATTGCTGGTCGAGCGCGGCCTGTTCGAGAGCCGGGCGCGGGCACGCGCGGCCATCGAAGCCGGGCTCGTCACGGCCGACGACAAGCAGGTCTCGAAACCGTCGGAGACGATCGCTGAGGACGCGGTGATCCAGGCCGAACCCGCGCACCCCTACGTCTCCCGCGGCGGCGTCAAGCTCGCCGGGGCGCTGGAGCGCTACACGATTGATATCGAGGACCATGTCTGCCTCGACGTCGGCGCCTCCACCGGCGGCTTCACCGAGGTGCTGCTGGCGAACGGTGCGAGCCTGGTGTTCGCAATCGATGTTGGCAGCAGCCAGCTGCATCCCTCGCTGCGCAATCATCCGAAGATCGTGTCGATGGAGGAGACCGACATCCGCAGCTATGAGGGCAGGCGCCTGCCGGTGCGGCCCGATGTCGTCGTCATCGACGTCAGCTTCATCTCGCTGAAGACGGTGCTGCCGGTGGCGCTGTCGCTGGCGGCCGCGCCGATGAGCTTGCTGGCGCTGATCAAGCCGCAATTCGAGGCGGACCGGAAGCACAACAAGAAGGGCATCATCCGCGACGCCGCCGTGCACCAGGAGATCTGCGACGACGTCGCGGCCTTTGCCGCTTCGCTCGGCTGCACCGATATCGAGGTGTTCCCCTCGCCGATCACGGGCGGCGACGGCAATATCGAATTCTTCCTGGGCGCGCGCCGTGGTTGAGCGACTGACCATCGATCATGTCGGCCATCGCGGTGACGGCGTCTGCCTCGACGCCGGCGAAGCTATCTATGTGCCCTACGCGCTCGGCGGCGAGACCGTCGAGGTCGATCACGTCGTGGGCCACCATCCCGACCGCCGCAAGCTGCTCGCGGTGGAGGTCGCAAGCCCCGAACGCATTGAGCCATTCTGTCCGCATTTCGGCGTCTGTGGTGGCTGCGCCATCCAGCATTGGGCGGCTGAGCCGTATCGCGCCTGGAAACGCAATATCGTGGTGGAAACGCTGGCGCAGGCCGGCATCGATTGCGAGGTGGCGCCGCTGGTCGATGCCCACGGCGCCGGCCGCCGGCGCATCACGCTGCACGGCCGGTTCGGCACGCACGACATCCTCAAGGTCGGCTTCTCCGCGGCGAGCTCGCACGACGTCATTCCGATCCATCGCTGCCCCATCCTCGATCCCGCACTCGACGGCGCGCTCGATGCCGCCTGGGCGCTGGCCGAGCCGCTGACCTCCAGGATGCCGGTGACGAAGCCGCTCGATATCCAGGTCACCGCGACCGCCAACGGCCTCGACGTCGACGTGCGCGGCTCCGGCCCGCTGCCGACGCCGCTGGTGACGGCGCTGTCGCGCGTCGCCGAGCAGCATCGCCTGGCACGACTGACGCGGCACGGCGAGCTGGTGCTGCAACGCCTGCCGCCGACGGTGAAGATGGGCCGCGCCGAAGTGACGCTGCCGCCGGGCTCGTTCCTGCAGGCGACGGCGGCGGGCGAAGAGACGCTTGCGGCCCTCGTCACTGAGCGCATCGGCAAGGCCAAGGAGGTCGCCGATCTCTTCTGCGGTGTCGGCCCGTTCGCTCTGCGGCTCGCCGAGAAAGCCCGCCTCACCGCCTATGACAGCGATGCCGGCGCCATCACGGCCCTCGTGAAAGCCGCGCGTACACCGGGCCTGAAGCCAATCAAAGCCGAGCCGCGCGACCTGTTCCGCCGCCCCCTGGTGCCGCAGGAGCTGCGCGACGTCGACGCCGTGGTGTTCGACCCGCCGCGCCAGGGCGCCCAGGCGCAGGCGTTGAAGCTCGCCGCGAGCAAGGTGCCCGTCGTGATCGCGGTGTCCTGCAACGCCGCAACCTTTGCACGCGACGCGCGGCTGCTGATCGACGGCGGCTTTCGGCTGGAGGCGGTGGTGCCGGTCGATCAGTTCCGCCACACGCCGCATGTGGAGCTGGTGGCACGGTTCGTGCGATAGGCTCCAAACTCCCAATCGAGCCCACAGCCTTGATACCGGTCAATCGCTCTGTCGTCCGATGGCGCTAAGAATGCCCTGCGCAATCGAAGCGGAGCGGACAGGCGTGGCCAACCGGCGACAATTCATCACGACCGCGCTCGGACTTTCTGCGGCAGCGATCGGCGGTCCCTCGGCCGCAGCGGCGGCGATGACCTATGACGAGGCGGTCAGCTCGTCACGGACTCCGCTGCGACCAGCGCCGAGGGATCGCGAGCTCGTGCGCTTTGCGACCCTCGCGGCCAACAGCCACAACACCCAGCCGTGGATTTTCTCCGTTCGCGGCAATGTCATCGCGATTGAGCCGGACTTCACGCGCCGCTGTCCGGCCGTCGATCCGGACGATCATCACCTCTTCGTCAGTCTCGGCTGCGCCGCCGAAAACCTCATCCTCGCCGCGTCCACGCTGGGCCGGCACGCCGATTTGGTCGTGGACGGCGATCGCATCGTGATCACGCTGGAGGAGGCCCCTCCTGCGGCATCGGCACTGGCCGACGCAATTCCGATCAGGCAATGCACCCGTGCCGCCTTCGCCGGCACGCCAGCCGCGCCCGAGATCTTGCGCCAGCTCGAGAACGCCTGCCGTGAACCCGGCGTCTCGGCGATCCTGATCACCGAGCGCGCGGGGATGGCAAAAGTCGCCGACTATGTGCTCGAAGGCAACTCGGCGCAAATGCGCGACACGGCCTTCATGCGCGAGCTCGTCAGCTGGATCCGCTTCAACGAGGCGGAGGCACTCGCGACCATGGACGGGTTGTTCGCGCCCGCGTCGGGAAATCCCTCGCTGCCTTCATGGGTGGCGCGGCCGCTTCTGAAGCTCTTCTTCACCGAGAGCGGGGAAAACAAGAAGTACCGCGAGGAGCTCGACAGCTCTGCGGGCGTCGTCGTGCTCGCCGCCGATCGCAGCGACAAGTCGCATTGGATCGCGATCGGCCGCGCCTGCCAGCGCTTCGGTTTGCAGGCGACCGCGCTGGGACTGAAATACTCCTTCGTCAACCAGCCGGTCGAGGTGGCAGCGCTGAGGCAGCAATTCGGGATCTCACTCGGACTAGGCGAACGGCGTCCAGACATCGTGATGCGCTTCGGAACCGGCCCGAACCTGCCGAAATCGCTGCGACGTCCACCGGAACTGGTGATGAAATCCTGAAAAGCGCGATGAGATTTGGATGGATCATGCTCTAACGCCGAAGGCCACCCAAGGCCGGGGACTCGCCGGGCAGCATCGAGGAGTTGATGTCGCTGTCCATGCGGCCCGATTGCTGCTGGGTGTAGCCGACCCCGAACGACAGGCTGAGATTGGAGGTCGGCTTGAATTCGACACCCGCAAACCCGCCATAGCCGGGCGCGGCGCTGGAGGTCAGCGGCGCCAGCGAGCTACCGATGCCGTTGCCATACTTCAACGTGTCGAAGCCGGCGAAGAACGTGACGGGCATGCCGCCAGCCGTCTTGGTGTTGTAGCCGAACTGCGTGCTGTCATAGGACAGCGCGCTGAAATTGCCGGCCGAACCGGCCTGATTGAAGCCGCTCCAACCAAAATTGCCGCGCTCGCTGCCGACGAAGAAACCGTTCGCATAGCTGGTACGCCAAGCCCCCGCATCGCCGGCATTGAAGCTCGCGAAGTTGCCGTAGGTGTCGGAACTCTGGCCGGCACCACCACCGAGGCCGAAAGGCCCGCCGGGAATCCAATATCTCAGCGGCGCGACTTGCGCATGAACCGGCTCTCCGCCGAGGCAGAGCACTGCGAGAGCTGCAAGGAGGCATGAACGTGCAAGGTTGAACATTCAGATGACCGTCAAGAATTTTGCAAATTATACTCCTCGGCCATCGTCAATGCCAGCAGAGCGACCGCGCCGGCGTCGCGGCCGCAGGTCTTTCGGGGATCCGCATCTGATGCCGCACGATCCGTTGCTCACGCGCCTGACATCCGTTCTTGCCGACGTACCGGGCGTTCAGGCTGTCGTGCTCGGCGGCTCACGCGCGCGGGGCAGCGCGCACGCGGCGTCGGACTACGATATCGGCCTCTACTTCAAGACGGCGTTTCCGCTGGACACCGAGCGGGTGCTGGCCGCCGCGAAGGACATTGCGGACGATCCCGCCGCCACGACCGTGACGCCGGTCGGAGAATGGGGTCAATGGATCGTCGGCGGCGCCTGGCTTTCGGTGGAAGGCCGCAAGGTCGACCTGCTCTACCGTAACGCCGACGCGGTCGAGGCCGTCATGGAATCCTGCCGCGCCGGCGTGGTCACCATGGATTACCAGCCCGGCCATCCGCATGGCTTCTGCTCAGCGATCTGGATGGGCGAGATCGCATATTGTCAGCCGCTGCACGATCCGAAGGGCGTGATCGCCCGGCTCAAATCGATCGCGCTTCCCTATCCGGAGCCTTTGCGCAGCGCCCTGATCCGGCGCTTCCAATGGGAGGTCCTGTTCAGCATCGAAAATGCCGAGCTCGCGGCCGCACGCAACGAGCGGACCCATGTCGCGGGATGCCTCTACAGATCGCTCGCCTGTGTCGCGCAGGTGCTGTTCGCACTGAACGAGCGCTATCTGATCAACGAGAAGGGGGCCCTGCAGGAGGCAGCAGGCTTGCCGCTGGGGATCCCACACTTGGTGGAGCAGTCCGACCAAATCTGGCAACTCGTCGCTGACGGCGGCTTCGCACAGGCCTGCGCAATGCTGCGGCAGGTCGACCAGCAATTGAAGACGCTGACATAACCCGGCGGGACACCGCCGTGAACGCTATGCCGTCTTGTCGACAGAAGACGACGAATCCGCCGGCGGATATTTCGTCACCGGCACCATGAAGGATTTCGTGCCGACCTGATAGATGACCTTGCCGTTCTGTCCGTCGTCGGTCGCGATCTGCGCCTGCCCGAACATGATGACGTTCTTGTAGACGATGCCGGTGCCCTGGCGGGTGATGCCGTCGGTGGTGACGCTGACCTGAGCTTCCTTGCCGTTGACCGAGATCACCTTGAAGCTCGCGCTCTTGCCGTTGTCGCTGGAATAACCGCCCCAGCTTCCCATGAGGCGGCTGTCGGAGGCCGGCGGGTCCTGCTTCTCCAGGTTGGCAGTCTGTTTCCCAGCGCCACCCACGGAGAACAGCAGCACCATGTTCTTGCCGTCCTTGGTGCCGACCGTGACCCCGCCGAAGGTGATCAGCGAGCCGTTCACCTCGGCAAAACCACGGTCGGTACGCCCGTTATGGGTGTACTCGACCTGCGCCCGGGCACCGCGGATGTTGACGACCTTGAAGCTGACGGGCTGGTTGTTGCCGACCCAATTGCCCTTCCATTCACCGAGCAGTCTGCTCTGGCGAAAGACCCGCTCATTGGCGGGCGAAATCTGGCTGGTGGTCGCAGTGACGGTGGCCATCGACTTGCTCGGAGGACGGGCCTGACAAGCCCGCTTTCGTTCCCGGCGGCCGCCAATGTCAGGACGCCGGCAGGGAACAAACAGAAACCGTCCGATTAGGGCCACGTGCCGGTTAACGGGGGGTTAAGTTCAACCGCCGAGCGAGATGAGGCGAAAGGTCCCGATCGGGATGCACGCCCCTAGCGGCCCCAGCGATCGGACCAGATCTTCTCGCCGATCAGGCAGTTGACGCGCGGCTCCTTGTCGGCAACGCGCATCACGGGACGCTCCGGCGTGCGGCCTGCGACTTCCATCAGCAGCTTGGTGCGGATCGCTTCCTTGAACTTCTCCCGTTCCTTGATCGTGACGACGAACGAGCCGGGCCCTCCGATGACGCAGTCCTCATAGTAGAGATCGAGATTATCGATATCCATGGTCGAATAGGACGGCTCCTTGACCATGATCGGCAGGCCGTTGATGACGATGCCCTTCTCGAGCGCGGCATCGCGCGCCACCGTGACCGGACCGCCATTGTTGTTGGGACCGTCGCCGGAAATGTCGATGACACGGCGCAAGCCCCGATAGGGATCCTCGTCGAACAGCGGCATCGCAAAAGTGATCGCGCCGGAGATCGAGGTGCGCGAGGCGCGCCGGATCGGCGTCTTCATGATCTCGGCGGCGACCGCGTCCGCCGTTTCCGGTCCGTCGACCAGCCGCCAGGGAATGATGACCTTCTGGTCGCTGGAGGCGGCCCACTCGAAATAGGTCACCGCGATGCGGCCGTTCGGGCCGAGCTTCAGCGCCTGCAGGAACTCCTTCGACTGGATTGCCTGCGCATAGCCCTCGCGCTGGATCGCGAGCTCGTCCATGTCCATGGAGTAGGACACGTCGACCGCGAGGATCAGCTCGACGTCGACCGTCTGCGCGTCCTTGTCGGCCGCAAGCCGCTGCGGTTGATTCTTGGGCGCTTCGAATTTGGGTCCTGGTGCCGCGATGCCCGCGACGTCCCCTCCGGCAAGCATGCCGGCCACCAACACAGCCCCGATCGAGAACAGCAAGCGCATCGCAGTCTCCCGTCGTATGACGCGATGGTGACATGCAATCGCCTTGCCGCAAAGGCCGAAGATCGCTTGCGCTTCACATTCGAGTTAAGGAATTGGCACGCGTCACGCAAAGCTGCCGCCATGTTGCCGCGCTTGCGTCACCGGAACACGCGCGATCACAGGCTCCGTCATTCCGGGGCGGCTCGAAGAGCCGAACCCGGAATCTCGAGATTCTCAGGTGCGCAAGGGCGCACCGGAGTTCGATGCTGCGCATCGGCCCGGAACGACAGGTGATGATGGGACACTCCTCTCCCACTTGTCCGGCACGATTTCCATGCTAGGGTTGGTTGGATAGATGGGGATGGAGTCCCCCGACAACCGCCCGGCGGTCGATGACCTCATGGGCTGATGACTCCTGCTTGAGGAGAGGCAATCTTTGGACCTCTGCCTTGGGCGGGATCATGGACATACCCGCCGATGGCGGGTTTTTTGTTGCCTGGTGAAGGCCGGTAGGAGCAGGCGAAGACGTGACGATGACGACACCGAACGCTGCGCGCGCCACGCTGCCCAGGGGGATCTGGGTGCTCGGCTTCGTCTCGATGCTGATGGACGTCTCCTCCGAGATGATCCACGCGCTGCTGCCGGTCTATCTCGTCACCGTGCTCGGCGCTTCCACCCTCACCGTCGGCTTCATCGAGGGGATTGCGGAGGCAACGGCCGCGATCACGAAGATCTTTTCCGGTGCGCTGTCGGATTGGCTTGGACGCCGCAAGCTGCTCGCCGCGCTCGGCTATGGGCTTGCCGCCCTCACCAAGCCGCTGTTCCCGCTCGCGCCCAGCGTCGGATGGCTGGTGGCCGCGCGCTTCATCGATCGCGTCGGCAAGGGCATCCGCGGCGCGCCGCGCGATGCGCTGATCGCCGATATCGCTCCGGTCGGCCTGCGCGGCGCGAGCTTTGGCCTGCGGCAATCGCTCGACACCATCGGCGCGTTCGTCGGACCACTCGCAGCGATCGGCCTGATGTGGTGGACGGCTGACAATTTTGCTCTCGTGTTCTGGGTGGCGGTGCTGCCGGCATTCTTGTCCTTTGGCTTGATCGCGTTCGCGGTGGACGAGCCGGAGCCCGATCCACGCCGGGAGCCCGCAAAGAATCCGCTCAATCTCGCCGCGATGCGGCAGCTCGGAGCGGTCTATTGGCGTGTCGTGGCGGTCGGAATCGTCTTCACGCTCGCGCGCTTCAGCGAGGCCTTCTTGATCCTGCGCGCACAGAATATCGGGCTCCATGCGATGTGGGTGCCGGCGGTGCTGGTGCTGATGAACATCGTCTATGCCCTGTCGGCCTATCCGGCCGGCGTGCTGTCGGACCGGATCAACCGGACCGGCCTGCTCGCGCTCGGTCTCGCTTTCCTCGCAGGCGCCGATCTCGCGCTGGCGCTGCTGCCGAATCTCGCAGGCCTCGCGCTCGGGGTCGTGCTGTGGGGCCTGCATATGGGGTTGACGCAAGGGCTGTTCTCGGCCCTCGTCGCCGACGCCGCGCCACCGAGCCTGCGCGGCACCGCATTCGGCTATTTCAACCTGTTCACCGGGCTTGCCTTGCTGGCCGCGAGCGTGATCGCGGGCGCCTTGTGGGACGCCTATGGTCCGGCAGGAACGTTCCTTGCGGGGCTCGGCTTCGCGCTGGTTTCGCTTGTGGGACTGCTTGCGGTCGGCAACGGTCTGGCGGCAGGGGACAAGTGATGACGGGGGGCGGTTCATCATGCTGAGCGGACTGTTCGCGATCATGATCGGCAGCGTGCTGGGCGGCTGTGCGCGCTACTTCGTCTCCGGTGCGATCGCGCGGCGGCTGGGCGAAACGTTTCCGTGGGGCACCATGACCATCAACGTCACCGGCGCCTTCTTGATCGGCATTTTTGGCGCGCTGGCGACGCATCCGGGCTCGGTCTTCGCCTCGCCCAATCCCTGGCTGTTCGCGGTAACCGGGTTTCTCGGCTGTTACACCACGGTGTCCTCGTTCAGTCTGCAAACGCTGACACTCGCGCGTGGCGGCGAGCCGCTTTCGGCGCTCGGCAATGTCGTGTGCTCGGTCGGGCTGTGCCTCGCCGCCGTCAGCTGCGGCTTTCTCCTTGCGGATCGTCTGGGAGGCTAGAGGCAGATGAGCTCCCCTTCTGCCGAGCGCTGGCGCAGCGCGGTTCTCTACGCCTGGGTTGCCGCCGGCAGCATCGTCGGCGGGCTGACGCGTTATCTGGTCGGGCTCGCGCTCGACACCGGGCCGGGCTTTCCTTTCGCGACGCTGTTCATCAACGCGACGGGCTCCCTGATCATCGGCTTCTACGCGACGCTGACCGGCCCCGACGGCCGCGTGCTGGCGCGGCCCGAGCACCGACAATTCGTCATGACCGGGTTTTGCGGCGGCTACACCACCTTCTCGGCCTTCAGCCTGGAGACCTTCCGCCTGCTCCACGGCGGCATGAGGTACACGGCACTCGCCTATGTCGCGGCGTCCGTGATCTGCTGGCTGGTGTCGGTATGGGCAGGGCATATCATGGCGAGCCGCTACAATCGCTTGACAAGGAGCTGAGCAATGCAAATCCCCGATCAGGCAGTTTCGCTCCGGATCTTCATCGGCGAGAGCGACCATTTCGACGGCAAGCCGCTCTATGAGGCGATCGTGATGACCGCGCGCGAGCGACATCTGGCCGGCGCCACCGTGCTGCGCGGTCCCATGGGGTTCGGCAAGTCCAGCCGGCTGCACACCTCAAAGATCCTGCGGCTGTCGGAAGACCTGCCGCTGCTGATCGAGATCGTCGACAGCGAGGATAACATCAACGCATTCCTGCCCATCCTGGACGGCATGATGTCGAGCGGGCTGATCACCTTGGAGAAGGTGCAGGTCCTGCAATATGGTGCAAAGGCCGCGGGCTGATCGCTCCGGCAGGGAACCCAAGCCGCCGTGTCCAGGAGGCGGAATGAACGACGCCGTCACCAAGCCGAAAACCAGGACGAAGACCAAGGTCGAGCGGCCGCGGCTGCACAAGGTGATCCTGATCAACGACGACTACACGCCGCGTGAGTTCGTCACCTTGGTGCTGAAGGCTGAGTTCCGCATGACCGAGGATCAGGCCTACAAGGTGATGATCACCGCCCACAAGCTTGGCGCCTGCGTCGTCGCCGTGTTCACCAAGGACGTCGCCGAGACCAAGGCCACGCGCGCCACCGACGCCGGCCGCGCCAAGGGCTATCCGCTGCTGTTCACGACCGAGCCGGAGGAGTAGCGTGATGACTTCGTCGCAGCGTTACTTCAGGTCGGCGAGTATCTTGCTGAACTCAGGCAGCTGTAGCCTTCTCTTCTCGTCCTGGTATTCAGGTTCATTGAAGGGGCCGCTCAGGAGTACAGGCACCGTAGCGTCCTGCTCATTTCTGCTTCGCGAGATGTAGTAAAATTCCGTAACCGAGCGGTTCGGTGACTCGCCCCGCCGACGTGGATGCCGCGCGAACACGATGTACTGGGCGTTCGAGCCGGCCTGAAATACCGTAGGACCAGGTAGGCCATCGCCAACGCAATCTCGATTAGTTCCGATCGAACGGCAGAGCGCCATGTCTTCGAGACTATCGACCGCGACGAGGCGATAGGGTTCGTCAAGAACGTCGTCCCGGACAAACCCACAAGCAGCCACACACAACGAAATTACCGCGCTCGCCCATCGCTTGGTATCCAAGACCATGATTGTCTTTAAGCCATCACGGCCGGAGTCTCTTCCGCCAGCCCATACACGCGCTGCGCCCTGGAGAATCCCGCGATCGGAAATTCGCCGAGCTCATGCCAATCGTGGCGACAGACGTTGGCAAAGCCTTCCGAGGCGACGACAGTCCGCCCCAAGCGACCCGTGATCTTCTCCAGCCTTGCGGCAAGGTTGACGGCAGGGCCGATGCAGGTGAAGTCGAGACGGTTACCGCCGCCGATATTGCCGTAGAGAATGTTGCCGACGTGCAGGGCGACACCGAAGCGGAAGCGCTCGACGACGTCCCCGACCGGAAAGGTGAGCGCCTCGACGCTGGCGCGGGACTCGCGCGCCGCCTCCAGCACCCGCGCGCAGACATCAGCGGCATCGCCGACATATTCGTCGATCGGGAAGACGGCGAGCAGACCATCGCCCATGAATTTCAAGACCTCGCCGCCGTGGCCGCGGATCGCGGTGACCTGACAGTCGAAATATTGGTTGAGGATCGTGACCACGGTCTCGGCCGGCAGCCGATCCGATAGCGCGGTGAAGCCGCGCAGATCCGAAAGCCAGATCACCGCCTGCATGGTGTCAGTGTGACCGCGGCGGATCTGGCCGCCGAGGATGCGCGAGCCAGCACGGTTGCCGACATAGGTGTCGAGCAGCATCTCGGCGGTGCGGCGCAGGCTGATGATCTCGCTGATGCGCGCGAGCGGCGTCACGACGGAGCGGATCGCCGCGATGTCCTCGTCGCTGAAGCCGCCGGGCTGGTGCGTGACCCAGCTGGTCGCATGGATGGAGCGATCGAGAAAGGGCACCGGCACCGCGATATAGTCGGTCGCGCCTTCGGCGCGCATGTCGTCGACGAACGGAAATCGCTTGCTGTCGGGATCGCTTGCGCGCCCCCTGACCTCGATCCCTTGCTCGAACACGATGCGGAGCGGACTGCGGGCGAATTCGGGCGTGTCCAAAATATCGAAATCGACGCTGCCGACTTCGACTCCCTGGCCCTGCCGCCAGATGAAGTTGCGGCCGAAAATCTCGGGATGCAGCGTGCGGATGAAGATGCCGAACCGCCACAGCGGCAGGCCGGCCGCGACCAGACGTTCGCAGAAATCGGCAATCCCTACGGCCGGCTCCTGAGCCGACCAAGCGCCGTCGATCAGCCAGTTGGAAATGCGCTGGAGCTCGGAGCTGTTCATGGCCGCATTTGCGGGCGAAGTTGCGGGGCCGTCAAGCTGCGCGGTGGGCTAGTACCGCGACATCAACGCCCCACCTGCCCGCGATCGCGCAGGAAGTGATCGGCCAGAACGCAGGCCATCATGGCTTCGCCGACGGGGACCGCACGGATGCCGACGCAGGGGTCGTGGCGGCCCTTGGTGAAAATCTCGGTATCGGCGCCCTTGCGATCGACTGTGAGACGCGGCTGCAGGATCGACGAGGTCGGCTTCACCGCGAAACGCACCACCACCGGCTGTCCGGTGGAGATGCCGCCCAGCACGCCGCCGGCATGGTTGGACAGGAAGCGCGTGCCGTCGTTACCGGTGCGCATCTCGTCGGCGTTCTCCTCGCCGGTCAGCTCGGCGGCGCCAAAGCCGGCGCCGATCTCGACGCCCTTGACGGCGTTGATGGTCATCATCGCAGCCGCGAGATCGGAATCGAGCTTGGCGTAGATCGGCGCGCCAAGACCTGCCGGCACGCCTTCCGCGACGACCTCGATCACAGCACCGATCGAGGAACCGCTCTTGCGGATGCCGTCGAGATAGGTCTCGAAGAACGTCGCCTTGTCCTTGTCGGGACAGAAGAACGGATTCTTGGCAATCTCGTCCCAGTCCCACTTGCCGCGGTCGATCTTGTGAGGCCCGATCTGCACCAGTGCGCCGCGCACCTTCACGTCGGGCAGCACCTTCCGCGCGATGGCGCCGGCGGCAACGCGCATCGCGGTCTCGCGCGCGGAGGAGCGACCGCCGCCGCGATAGTCGCGCAGGCCGTATTTGGCCTCATAGGTGAAGTCGGCGTGACCGGGACGAAACTTGTCCTTGATCTCGGAATAGTCCTTCGAGCGCTGATCGGTGTTCTCGATCAGGAGGCCGATCGGGGTGCCCGTCGTCACCTGCACGCCGGTCTCCGGATGTGCCATCACGCCGGACAGGATTTTCACCTGGTCCGGCTCCTGGCGCTGGGTGGTGAAGCGCGACTGGCCGGGACGGCGGCGGTCGAGGTCTTTCTGGATGTCGGCCTCGGCGAGCGGAATCATGGGCGGGCAGCCGTCGACCACGCAGCCGATCGCCACCCCGTGGCTCTCGCCGAAGGTGGTGACGCGGAACATATGGCCGAAGGTGTTGAAGGACATCCGTCTCTAGCTCGTAAGTCAGTTCTGACTTGTGGTAGCGCCCGGAAACACCGCATTCAACCCCGTTCCAGTCATTCCGGGGCGATGCGGGAGCATCGAACCCGGAATCTCGAGATTCTCAGGTGCGCAAGGGTGCACCGGAGTTCGGCGCTTCGCGCCGCCCCGGAATGACAGCGAGTGGACTTAACTGAACTTCTCCAGCCGGCCGGCGCGGAACACGTAGACGGCCCCCTGCCCAATATAAAGTTCGGCGGCGCTGGCGGGGGTCTCGAGGCCCAAGGCCACCATCAGGGCGCGGCAGGTGCCGCCGTGGGCGACCGCGACAGTGTCGACCAAAAGCGACTCGTACCAGTCGAGCATGCGCAACTGCACGGCAGCATAGGTCTCGCCGCCGCTTGGCGCCACCGTCCATTTGTCGGCAAGGCGCCTGGCATAGACATCGGGATCAGAGGACTCGCTTTCCGCCAGTGTCAGCCCCTCCCAGACACCATAGCCGATCTCGCGCAGGCGGTCGTCGAGGGAATAGTCGGCAGGCGGCAGCTCGAGCTTGCCGCGCACGAGCTCCATGGTCTGCCGTGCTCGTCCGAGCGGACTCGACACATAGGGCAGCGCCGCTCTGTCCTTGCCTTCGCGCTTGAACAGATCGGCCAGAACGCTGGCAGCGTGCACCGCCTGACCGCGGCCGCGTGCGTTCAACGGGACGTCCTTGGTGCCCTGGAGCCGGCCGAGCGCGTTCCATTCGGTCTCGCCGTGGCGAAGGAAATAGATCGTGGGCACCGGCATGACGGCTGAACGTTAATCCTTGCCACTCAGCGAGATGTCAGGCGCGTCCGGGCGCTTCATGCCCAGCACGTGGTAACCGGAATCGACATGATGCACCTCGCCGGTGACGCCGCGCGAGAGGTCGGAGAGGAAATACAGCGCGCTGCCGCCGACGTCCTCGGTCGAGACGTTGCGCCGCATCGGCGCGTTGTGTTCGTTCCACTTCAGGATATAGCGGAAGTCGCCGATGCCGGAGGCGGCAAGCGTCTTGATCGGACCTGCCGAGATGGCGTTGACGCGGATGTTCTTCTCGCCGAGATCGGCGGCGAGATAGCGCACGCTGGCTTCCAGCGCCGCCTTGGCCACGCCCATCACGTTGTAATGCGGCATCCACTTCTCGGCGCCGTAATAGGAGAGCGTGATCAGCGAGCCGCCATCCGTCATCAGCTTCTCGGCGCGCTGCGCCACGGCAGTGAACGAATAGCAGGAGATCAGCATCGACTTCGAAAAATTCTCCTGCGTGGTGTCGACGTAACGGCCGTCGAGCTGCTCGCCATAGGCGATCGCATGCACCAGGAAGTCGATCTTGCCCCACTTCTCCTTGAGCACCGCGAAGGCGGCGTCGATGGTCGCGGCATCGGTGACGTCGCAATGGCCGAGCACGAGACCACCGATTTCGGCGGCAAGCGGCTCGACGCGCTTCTTCAGCGCATCGCCCTGGTAGGTGAAGGCGAGCTCGGCACCGGCCGCGTGGCATGCCTTGGCGATGCCCCAGGCGATCGAGCGGTTGTTGGCGACGCCGAGGATCACCCCGCGCTTGCCTTGCATCAGACCTGAATTCTGCGCCATTTTTGAACGTCCCGTCGAGCTCTCGTTGAGGTCTGGAGGTACACCAGCCCTCCCCTGCGGTACAGCCCTAATCCGCGGCGTTAACGCTGTTTCGAGTGCCGGAATAGCCGTTCCGCTCGGGTGTTATGATGGTTGAGGCGCTCGCGCCGAACGCTGGGGACATCAAGACCGCGATGAATGCGTTTCGCCAGAGTGTGGAAACCATGATCCCGGCGTTGCGCCGCTACGCCCGCGCGCTGACGCGCGATGCGGATGCGGCCGACGATCTGGTGCAGGATACGTTGGTGCGCGCGCTGCGTTCGGAGCGGTTGTTTCTCGGAGGCGACGTCAGGAGCTGGCTCTATACGATCCTGACCAACCTCAACAAGAATCGGCGGCGCTCGCTGGCGAGGCGCCCGCAATTCATGCCGCTGACGGAGAACAACCCTGATGCCAGCGGGACCGAGGCCGAAGGACGCGACATCGAGAAGGCGCTGGCTACCCTCGTCGAGGAACAGCGTTCGGTGCTGTTGCTGGTGATGCTGGAAGGCATGAGCTATCGCGAGGTCGCCGACATCCAGGGCGTGCCGATCGGCACCGTGATGTCGCGCCTGGCACGCGCAAGAGCCCACGTCAAAGCCTCGCTGGAGGGCGAGCGGACGGCGCTCAGGCGGGTGAAATGATGGCCGGGTCGATGCATCGAACAATGTCCGCCCGCAGCCCGACAGTGAGCTGCGCGAAGCGAACTCGCAAAAGATATTTTGGGCCGCAGAGCCAGAGACGACCGATATGAACGACCGCAAGATCCCAGTGACCGAGGACGAACTGCACGCCTATGTCGACGGCGAGCTGCCGGCCGAGCGCCGCGCCGACGTCGAAGCCTTTCTTGCCGCCCATCCCGACGAGGCCGAGCGCGTGCAGTCCTGGCGTGCCATGGCTGAGATGCTGCACGCCCGTTACGACGCCGTCGCCCAGGAACCGGTGCCGGCGCGGCTCGAGTTGGAGCGGCTGGAGCGCCGCCCGCGGCAATGGCTCTATGGCGCCGCAGCGGCCGTGCTGGTTGCTTTCATCGTCGGCGGCACGGCCGGCTGGGTCGCGCATGGCGCCGCCAACGCGCCGTCGACCTTCCAGAGCTTTACGGCGGACGCGCTCGACGCCCATCGCCTCTATGTCGTCGAGGTCCGTCACCCCGTCGAGGTCGGCGGCAACGAGCGTGACCACTTGCAGGCTTGGCTGACCCGACGCTGCGGCTGGACCGTGTTCGCGCCGAACCTGGAAGCGAGCGGGTTGAAGCTCGTCGGCGGTCGGCTCTTGCCGGGACCAAACGGTCCGGCGTCATTCCTGATGTACGAGGGCGCCTCGGGCGAGCGGTACACGATCTACTCCGCAAAGACCGAGAATGGTGCAACGCAAATGCGCTACGCCAAAACGGACAAGGACGGCGCGCTGTTCTGGGCCGAGCGCGGCGTCGGCTACGTCGTCAGTGGCGGCAGTGATCGCGACCGGCTGACCAGGGTGGCGCAGGCCGTCTACGACCAGGCGGAGAAAAACGGCACCTGAGCAACCGCACAAGCGCGGTGCCCAGATTCCGTCATTGAAAATTTGGAATCAGGACATCGACGCGTCTCATTATCGCACCGGGTGTTCACGCGATTATGAGTGGCGTTCGATCCGCCGATCGACGCGGGCGGCCTCGATTGGGGTTTTTGGTACCGCGCTGGTCCCCCTCTCGAGGCCGCACCTTTTTATCGGCTGCCCCGCCGGACAACCGACACGTCTCAAACCTCAGCGTCGAAGCGCAATGCGCGCTTCAGGCGTATGTTGAGCATCATCCCTTCGGGAAGAGAATGCTCCGATCGTCGAGGTGGGCCCTCGAATAGCGCGCTTTTGCTTGCGCACGATCTTTTCGGAAAACCGCTGCGCACTTTGCGTCAACACGGCCCTCCGGTTCCGGATCGTGCTTAGCCGAGCCCGCTACGCGGATTGTAGGGATGTTGGTCCCGCCACTTCTCCATCAATGCCTCAAGCGCGGCGTCGTTCCCGTCCGGTAGCATAATCCTGATGGTCACGAAGAGATCACCGGTTCCACCGGCTTTGGGCAAGCCCTTGCCCTTGAGGCGGAAGGTCCGGCCGCTGGAGGTGTTTTTGGGGACCGAGAGCTCTACGGCATTGCCGAGGGTCGGCACACGGACCTTGCCGCCGAGCACCGCCTCGTAGAGCGTGACCGGCAGGTCGATCCTGAGGTCGGCGCCCTCGACCTTGAAGAAGGGGTGCGGCGCGATGTTGATGGTGATCAGGAGATCGCCGGGCGGATGGCCTTGCGCGCTCTCCCCCTGCCCCCGGAGCCTGATCTGCTGGCCTTCGGTGACGCCAGCCGGAATCTTGACGTTGAGCTCCTTGCCCGTCGGCAGCCGGACGCGCTTCTCGCCACCCTTGGCCGACTCCTCCAGCGAGACGGACATGGCGACGTTGACGTCGAGATCGAGCCCGATGCCGCCGGTGTCGAACTCGAACTGGGCGCCGCCGCCGGCCCCGGGCCGCGCGCCGCGCATTCCGCCGCCGAACATGCTGTTGAGGATATCCTCGAACGCGCCGCCGCCCGGGCCGCCCGCACCGCCGCTCCGGAACGTATAGCTCTCAAACCCGCCAGGGCCCGCGCGGCCGCGCGGGCCGCCGCCACCCGGAAAGCCCTGGAAGCGCGGCTTGCCCTCGCCGTCGATCTCGCCACGGTCAAACTGCTTGCGCTTGTCCTCGTCGCCGAGGATCTCGTTGGCCGAGTTGATCTCGGCAAAGCGCTCGGCCGCTTTCGGATCACCCTTGTTGCTGTCCGGATGGTGCTTCTTGGCCAGCTTGCGATAGGCGCTTTTGATCGCGGCAGCGCTGGCGCTCCGCGGCACCCCCAAGACCTCATAGGGGTCGCGCATTCGTCACGTCTCCTTCAAGAAATCGAATTGTTCAAAGGGCTCCCCGCCCCACCTGCCGGTCATGTGGGAAGAGAGTGGCATTTTTGCAACTAGGAGCGCGCTGAAGCTCTATGTTTGGAGCATGATCTTGTCGGAAAACCGGCTCCCACTTTTCCGGATCATGCTCAGCTCCGCCACGGCTTTAGCGTATGAATCTCCCAGCGGCCACGGCTGCTTTGGCAGCCGGCGCCCTGGAGCCAGCTTTCGGTGCTGCCGTTGACATAGCTCGCCAGGAAATCGCGGCATTTGCGTCCGTCCTCGGCGGCATAGGACTGCGCGATCGGCGTTACCGAGCCGCGTGCCCCGGTCTCCGGATTCTCCCAGTGCTGGCTGGAATCCTTGTCGCCCTTGCTGAGGACGTCGGAGGCGGCATTGCGGGTGAAGGCGAGATCGATCTCGGTCGGAGGGGCGTCCTTCGCCTGCCGCGCGATCGAGCCGGTGAGGTCGCTCTCGTCGGCCTTGGCATAGGTGCTGCTGTCGTTGCGGGAAAAGCTGCACCCCCCGGCACCAAGCCCGATCAGAATCATCGTCATGACAAAGCCGGACGGCCGGATCGCTGATAGGCCAACGCCTCCCCATGCCCTATATAGGACGGTAGCGGACAACAACGCGTTTTGGGCCGCGGGACGCAACTCGGACTCCAGACATGACCGACACGACCTCGATGAAACACCAGACACCCTTAACATCCGGTGATTTCACCGCTGCCGATGAGCCATTTGCGCTGTTCGAGGCCTGGCTGAACGAGGCGATCAAGAGCGAGCCTAACGATCCGAACGCCATGGCGCTCGCAACCGTCGACCCCGATGGGCTGCCTGATGTGCGCATGGTGCTGATGAAGGGCTTCGATACCGAAGGTTTCGTCTTCTACAGCCACATCGCCAGCCAGAAGGGCCGCGAACTCGCCGCAAATCCTAAGGCAGCGTTACTTTTTCACTGGAAGTCGCTGCGCCGTCAGGTCCGCATCCGCGGCAACGTGACGCCGGTGACCGACGCGGAGGCCGATGCCTATTTCGCGACGCGGCCGAAGCAGGCCCAGATCGGCGCCTGGGCGAGCAAGCAGTCGCAAGAGCTGGAGAGCCGCTTCGCTTTCGAACAGGCCATCGCCAAGGTTGCGGCCAAATACGTCATCAGCGAAGTGCCGCGGCCGCCGGGCTGGAGCGGCTGGCGCATCACGCCCTTGCGTATCGAGTTCTGGCACGACCGCCCGTTTCGGCTGCACGACCGCATCGAATTTCGCCGTGACGCGGCCGGCCAGAAATGGTCCAAGACGCGGATGTACCCTTGAGCCTCATCTTGAACCTTGTCTCGAGCCTTGGGCCGAATTGAAAGATGTCCATGCCGCATTCGTCCAATGCGCCGCGTCGTACGCTGCTCCTGACCGGAGCCAGCCGCGGCATCGGCCACGCCACCGTGATCCGCTTCTCCTCGGCGGGCTGGCGCGTCATCACCTGCTCGCGGCATCCCTTCCCCGAGGACTGCCCGTGGGACGCCGGCCCTGAGGACCATATCCAGGTCGACCTCGGCGATCCCCAGGACACTGCGCGCGCGATCAGTGAAATCCGCCGGCGGCTCGAAGGCGGCACGCTGCACGCGCTGGTCAACAATGCCGCGATCTCGCCCAAAGGGCCGGGCGGCTCCAGGCTCGGCTCGGTCGACACCGACCTCGACACCTGGACTCACGTCTTCCATGTCAACTTCTTTGCGCCGATCATGATCGCGCGAGGGCTGATTGAGGAATTGAAGACGGCCAAGGGCTCGGTCGTGAACGTCACCTCGATCGCGGGCTCGCGCGTTCACCCCTTCGCGGGCGCCGCCTACGCCACCTCGAAGGCGGCGCTCGCCGCGCTGACGCGCGAGATGGCCTCCGACTTCGGCCGCGTCGGCGTGCGCGTCAACGCGATCGCCCCAGGCGAGATCGACACCTCGATCCTGTCGCCGGGCACCGAGAAGATCGTCGAGCAGCAGATCCCGATGCACCGCCTCGGCACGCCCGACGAAGTGGCAAAAATCATCTACGTGCTGTGCACGGACACCAGCTCTTACGTCAACGGCGCGGAGATCCACATCAACGGCGGCCAGCACGTTTGACGGTGAGCGTCATTCCAGGGCGATGCGAAGCATCGAACCCTGGTGCGCCCTTGCGCACCTGAGAATCTCGAGATTCCGGGTTCGGTCCTGCGGACCGCCCCGGAATGACGGATGAATTGATCGGCTGATTTCGCCGTAGCTCGGGACGGAAGCAAGGCGATCCAGACAACGCCGCCGCAAGACCTGGATCGCCCTTGCCTTCCGTTCCTCAATCGAGTCGAATCCGACGTGACCTCTCTCGCGGCCGCGGAGCGGCCGTGCTGAATGCAGTCGAGCAGTCGTCGTCGTTCTCACCATCGAGCAGCGGAGCACCACAGTGCCGGCACATGCGTGCCGACATCGACGGCGCCTTGCCGCTCGCCAGGACCTGGCGATAGTTCGCCAGATCGATGACGTTGCGGGGCGACGTTATGTGTTTCTCAACCATGGCTGTTCCTCGCGGCTACGCACTGCTTATCGCAGACAAGTTTCGCGCAAACGTTCAGCCCACCGCTCAAATTTTACCGGAGGAATTGCGGCACGATGCGCACATCACCGCGCCGCCGCAATCCCGATCTATTCTGCGACATGATTCACCGTGTCTCAGCGAGCGGCGTAAGGTCTCGGTAGGTATCTTTGCTCGACCATGGCAGCTACAGCCACTTCTTCCACTTGAAAATCCAGTACGGGACGACGGCGGCGATCAGCATCATCACCAGCGCCATCGGATAGCCGTGCACCCATTCGAGTTCCGGCATCACCTTGAAATTCATGCCGTAGACCGAGGCGATCAGCGTCGGCGGCATCAGGACAACGGCCATGACCGAAAACAGCTTGATGATGTTGTTCTGCTCGAGATTGACGACTCCGAGCATGGCGTCGAGCACGAAGGTGATCTTGTTGGACAGATAGGAGGCGTGGTCCGTCAGCGAGGCGACGTCGCGCTGCATGGTCTTGAGCTGCTCGCGCATGTCCTTCGACCATTTCACGCCCTCGACCACCGCGGACAGGAACGTCACGACGCGGCCGATCGACACCAGACTCTCGCGAACCTTCGAGGTCAAATCGCCCTTGCGGCCGATCGAGATCAAGATCTGGGAATATCTCTTTGCCTGCCCGTGGCGCTCGCTCTCAGGCTCGAAGATGTCGTGGCTGACCTGATCGATCTCGGTGCCGCAACGCTCCAGAATGTCGGCGCAGCGATCGATCACTGCGTCCAGCAGTTCCATCAGCACCATCTCGCCGGTGATGGAAGGCGTGCAGGAGCGAGCCAGCTTGGCCTCGACCAGGGCGAACGGCTTCGGCAGGTCGTAGCGCACGGTCACCAGGCGGTGGTCGGCGAGGATGAAGGTCACCGCCGTGGTCCGGGGCATGTCGGTATCGGAGTGGCACATCAGCGTCGCAGTCATGTAGCGCGCGCCGTTCTCCATATAGAGGCGGCTGGAGATCTCGATCTCCTGCATGTCTTCCCGGGTCGGGATGGCGATGCCCGCGAGCCGCTCCACCGCCTTGTCCTCGGCCGCGCTCGGATTGACGAGGTCGATCCAGACGGCGTTCTCCGGCACCGCCGCAAGATCCTCGATGACAGCCTTCTTGAGGGCGGACTCGGACGGAACAAACACCGAAAACATCAAAAGCTCCAGAGATCCTGCGACAGAATGACAGCCCTTAGCGCGATTCTGACAGGTTCACGATGACAACAACATTAACGGAGCGTTTGCATTTGTGGCTTCCCCGGGGTTCAACTGTGGCACGGAATCGACAGTCTTCCGCGTCTGGCCAAAAAACCCTCAGAACACCCCCAAATTTGCGGCAGAAAAGCCACAGCTGGGCTCTTGCAGCGCGGGAAAAGGGCTTCAGCGCTGGAATTGTGGCAGATTTCGACGATAATGGGATTAACGGAGTCGAGGAACTTGGGCGCTAAGCTCAGGCCCCTTCCGCACGGTATTGTTTTGATTGGAACCAAACCATGTCGTCGCTGAAAGTTAAGTTTGGGATTTTGGCCGCTGGCCTGATGCTGTCGGGCTGCATGCAGGCCACTCATTATGAGGCGACCGACACCAAGGCCTTCAAGCCGAAGGATAAGGAACTCCTCGCGAAGGTCAAATACGAGAACACCCCGGTCGCAGAGCCGTTCCGCCGCGCCATCGTCCAGTACCACCGCAAGGAATCGCCGGGTTCGATCGTGGTCGATTCCGACAACCATTACCTCTATTACGTGCTGGAGGGCGGCAAGGCGATCCGCTACGGCATCACCGTCGGCGAAGAGGCCATGGCTTGGTCGGGCATCGCCAAGGTGGGCAGCAAGACCGAGTGGCCTGCCTGGCACCCCACCCCCGGCGAAATTTCGCGCCTGGGCGTGCCGACCTATGTCGCACCGGGCCCGGACAATCCGATGGGCTCCCGCGCGCTGTACCTCTATTCGGGGGGCAAGGACACGCTGTTCCGCATCCACGGCACCAACCAGCCGGAATATATCGGGGCCTCGATCTCGTCAGGCTGCATTCGCCTGACCAACGAGGACGCGATCGATCTCTATGATCGCGTCAAGGTCGGCACCCTCGTCGTGGTGCTCGAGCCCAAGCATGGCGACTCGCCGTACAACTCGCGATTGGCGCTCGGCAGCAGCCAAACCGGCCAAGCGGCCAGCTACTGATCGCCCGCGATCGCTGATAGTCAAAAGCGCCGGTTTTACCGGCGCTTTTTTGTTGCCGGCTTGGACTGCCGAGCCTTCTTCTCGGGCTCCGGCTTGTCCTCTGGCGACGAGGATTTCTCCGCCGCGTCCTCAGCGCCTTCCTTTGCCTCGGGCTTGGCCGCGACCTCGCGCGGCGGCGCCTCCTCGGGCCGTTCCGCCGGCAGCAGCGGGGCGACCTGCGGCAGGGGATCCCAGACGTTCCACTGGCAGATCCGGTAGTCGTTGCGCCGCTGCGCCAGATCGAGATGGATGTGGTCCTCGTGGTACCAGTCCGAGCCCGGACCGAGCACGGTGGAAAAGCGCGCGCAAACCGAATGCAGCACGCGCTCGCGCACCTCGCGCGACATGGTGCGGTCGGTGAAGCCGATCGACTGCCCGTTGGCGAGCTTGATGGCGCGGATGTCGATCGCATTAGCCTTGCCGTGCTCGGACAGCATCGCGCCCGCGACGCGGTTACGGCCACGGCACTCAAAGCTGTCGAAATTGTCGAGGTCGCTGAGGGCGGAGCCGAGGCTGGTCGCCAGCGGCGCCATGTCCTTGCGCACCCAGTCGGCGACCGCCGACGCCATGGTGCAGCGGAGGATGGCGGCGGGCTTGACGGTCACCTTGCGCTTGTCCGACAGCACGATGGCCTCCAGCCGCCACCAGATCCTCGCCGCCGCAGGCGCCGGGGCCGCGGATATCCGGAATGGAGGGCGCGATCGCGATCTCCTCGGTCAGCGCGAGCCGGCAGGCCGAAGCCTGCTTCTGGGGCGGTGGCGCGGCTTCGGCGGGCTTGTCCGCGCTCGGCTTGTCCGGAGATGGCTTACCGTCTGGCTGTGGCGGTCCCTCGTCCGATGCCTTGGGGGCCTCGTCGGGGCGCGGCTTCGGCAGTGGAATCCTGGCGGCCCGAACGGCTGCGCGCGGCTTTGGCGTTCCAAAGTTGAAAATATCGAGCGGCGCAGGATATTTCCGCGCCTCTGCCCTTTCGGCGAGCAGCAACAGCCCCAGCGCAGCGGTAACCATTGCCGCGCCGGCGGACATATAGCCGCGACAAGACCATTTGCGGCGAAAGTCCGGCAGGCTAAAAGTCATGTCAATTCTTTGGCCCAACGCTGAGAGCGATAACGCGCCCAGCGACTTCTCGGAGGAACGTGAGAATGCTCGGTTTGATGCAAGATTGGCCCCTGCTCTGCCACCGGATCATCGAACACGCCGCCAGGATTCATGGCAAGCAGGAGGTGGTCACACGCTCGGTCGAGGGACCGATCCATCGCACCAACTACGCCGAGATCCACAAGCGCGCGCTCAAGGTCTCGCAGATGTTGGAACGCGACGGCATCAAGCTCGGCGACCGTGTCGCAACGATCGCCTGGAACACCTGGCGCCATCTGGAGGTCTGGTACGGCATCATGGGGATCGGCGCCATCTGCCATACGGTCAATCCCCGCCTTTTCCCCGAGCAGATCGCCTGGATCATCAACCATGCGCAGGACCGCATTGTGATGACCGATATCACCTTCGTTCCGATCCTGGAGAAGATCGCCGACAAGCTACCGAGCGTGGAGCGCTACGTCGTGCTCACCGACAAGGCGCACATGCCTGAGACCACGCTGAAGAATGTGGTCGCCTACGAGGACTGGATTGCCGAGGCTGACGGCAAGTTTCAATGGAAGGAGTTTGACGAGAACACGGCAGCCGCGATGTGCTACACGTCGGGCACCACGGGCGATCCGAAGGGGGTGCTGTACTCGCACCGGTCCAACGTGCTGCACGCGCTGATGGCCAACAATGTCGACGCGCTCGGCACCAGTGCGTCCGAGACAATGTTGCCGGTGGTTCCGCTATTCCACGCCAACAGCTGGGGCATCGCCTTTTCCGCGCCCTCGCAGGGCACCAAGCTGGTCATGCCCGGCGCCAAGCTCGACGGCGCCTCGGTCTATGAGCTGCTCTCGACCGAGAAGGTGACGCACACCGCCGGCGTGCCGACGGTGTGGCTGATGCTGCTCCAGCACATGGCCGCCAACAATCTCAAGCTGCCGGATCTGAAGATGGTGATCTGCGGCGGCTCGGCGATGCCGCGCTCGATGATCAAGGCCTTCCTCGACATGGGCTCGAACGTCCGCCACGCCTGGGGCATGACCGAGATGAGCCCGATCGGCACCGTCGCGGCGCTGAAGCCGCCGTTCCACAACGCAACGGGCGATGCCAAGCTCGACGTGCTGCAGATGCAGGGCTATGCCCCCTTCGCGGTGCAGATGAAGATCACCGACGATGCCGGCAAGGAGCTGCCCTGGGACGGCAAGACCTTCGGCCGCCTCAAGGTCTCCGGGCCCGCCGTCGCCAAGGCCTATTACCGCATCGACACCAACATCCTCGACGAGGAAGGCTTCTTCGACACCGGCGACGTCTCGACCATCGACGAGGACGGCTACATGCGGATCACCGACCGCTCCAAGGACGTGATCAAGTCCGGCGGCGAGTGGATCTCCTCGATCGACCTCGAGAACCTCGCCGTCGGCCATCCGGCGGTGGCGGAAGCCGCCGTGATCGGCGTGTTCCACCCCAAATGGGACGAGCGGCCGCTTTTGATCGTGCAGCTCAAGCAGGGCCAGCAGGCGACACGCGAGGACATCCTCAAATACATGGACGGCAAGATCGCAAAATGGTGGATGCCCGACGACGTCGCTTTCGTCGATGGCATTCCGCACACGGCCACGGGCAAGATCCTGAAGACGGCGCTGCGCGACCAGTTCAAGGATTATCGCTTCCCGAACGCGGCGGCGTGAGGCTTGGCGCCACCCTCCCCTGGAGGGTAGGGCTATCGCATATGGGCGAGAGTGGAGAGAAGGAAGTCGTTATTCCATCTGGCCTGGAGCATTTTGTGGCTGATGCGCGCGGGACCGGGCGTTGCCTGCAGGGCATTGATGGCCAGCTTGCGAATAAGAGCGAGATTTTCCGCAGCGTGATCCTTGCGGCTGCGGCAGGCGTCCTCGTCGAACAGAACGTCGAGAACCCAGTGCAGGTTGTTCTCGATGCTCCAGTGGGCGCGCACGGCCTCGAGCAGCTTTTTGGCCGACAGCAGGCGCGAGGCCAGGAAATATCGGACCGTATGCTTGGCGGTCTTGCCCGAGTTGGCGCGCCAACTGTCGATGCGGCCGACGGCGGCGATAGCAGGGAAGTCGTATTGCTTCGCCAACTGTGGCGCCGGCGCGATGATGGCCTGCCGGCGTTCGATGCGGCCGTGGGCGGTGGCCCTTCGTTGACTCGCTCGCGCAGCCTTTCGGGCTGTGTCGACCAGCGTCTTGGCGGCCTTGAAGAGCCGGCCACGATTGCTCTTGATGGCCAACACGTAGTGCCCCTTCCGGTCGCGGATGGCTTGCGCGGTATCGGGCCGGCAATGCAAGGCGTCGGCGGTGACAAGAGCTCCGTCCAGATCGAGCAGCGCGAGGACTTCGAGAGCTCCAGCAACCTCGTTGCGATTGGGGGCCTTCCGCTGAGCCAACGCCATACGCGTGCCGGCCGCCCAGACGTTGACCATATGCAGCGGCGTGGCCTGCCGGCCACGCGCGAAGGCTCCGCGCAGAGCCTTGCCGTCGATGCTGACCACGCCCTCGATGCCGAAGCTCTTGCTGAACTTGCGCAAAACCGCTTCCAGACCTTTCGGGTCCAGCGCACGGAAGACGTTGCTGAACGTATCGTGGCTCGGAATACCGTGCCTAAGCTCCAGGAATCGCCGCAACAGTTCCTCGCGGCCTTGGCCGAAGAACTCGAACTCGGTGCAGGTCTTGGCGCCAGCCAGCGTAGCCGCCAATGCAATGACAAGGATATCCACCAGATCGTGTCGGCTGTTGCTGGCGCGCGGATCCTTGAGCGGTCGAAACAGGCGCTTGAGCTTGCGCATTTAGGGCTCCCTCGGGAATCGAGAGACACCCAAAGAATCCAGTTCCAGCCGCTTGGCAACACCCCGCCAACGCCATATGCGATTCCCCTACCCTCCAGGGGAGGGTCGGCTCGCATTTGAGCGAAGCGAAAAATGTGAGACGGGGTGGGGTGATCTCTCCACACGGGCACCGCCTCAACGGAAAGACTGTCACCCCACCCCGCTCGCGCTGCGCGCGATCGACCCTCCCCCTCCAGGGTAGGGCTATCGCATGTGGCCAAGAAGCTCGAAGAGAAAGGCATCGTTCCATCCGGCGCGCTTAAGCTTGAGGCGCAAGGAGGTGGTTGTATCGGGATGGGCTCTGGCGACATTGAGGGCAAGACGCCGGAGTACGGCAAGGTTGGCCGGGGCGTTGTCCTTGCGGTTGCGGGCCAGATCCTCGTCGAGGACGACGTCGAGCGGCCAATGCAGGCCGTTTTCGATGGTCCAGTGAGTACGGACGATACGCAGAACATCCTTGGAGCTGTAGGCTTGGCTCATCAGGAAGAAGCGCTCGATGGCCTTGTCTTTGCCGCGCTTGCTGGTGATCCTGGCCACGGCCTTGATCCCGGGAAAGTCGTGCTTTTGCGCCATGTCCTTGACCGGTGCGACAACGGCAGTGCGCCTTTCCTTGCGCCCGTGATCGGCATCGGTGGTGGTGGTCGCTCTGGTTCCCTTGCGCGTTGCGGCACCGATGGCAGCCTTGGCGTCGGCCAACAGCGCCGGCTGGTTCTCCTTCACCGCCAGCACGTAATCGCCGCGCCGTGCCACAATCGCTTTGGCCATGCCGCGATGGCAATGCAGCGCATCGGTCGTCACCACGCAGCCTTTGAGCTGCAGAAGTTCGATCAACTGCAACGCGCCGGCAGCTTCGTTGTTGTTCGGCGCCTGCACGTTGGCCAGCGCCATGCGGGTCTGCGCCGCCCAAGCGGTCACCATGACGGGCGGCATATGGCTCTTGCCGCGCTCGTAGCCGCGCCGCAGCGCTTTGCCGTCGAGCGCGATCACTCCCCTCGGTTGTTTGATCTTCGCGCCTTCCGCAAAGGCCTTCATGAAGCGCTGGAAGGCTTTCTCGAACGCTGCCGGATCGAGCATGCGGAACACGCGGCTGAACGTGTCGTGGCTCGGCAGACCATGCTCGAGCACCAGCACACCCTCCCAAAGATAGGCCTTCATCCGCGCAAACAGCGCCATGTCGGTGCAACTCGTTGCCCCACACAGCGTCGCCATCAACGCAATGAACAAAATCTCCGTCAGATCGTGCAGCGCATTGTCCGCGCGCGGGTCCGGCAATTCCTCGAAGCACTCCGCAAATCGGTTCATCGGCCGCTCCATCCGAATCAGGAGCTACCTTCAGAATCAATTTCTCGCCGCTTCGCAATGACTTACAGAATCCCACATGCGATTCCCCTGCCCTGGAGGGGAGGGTAAGAGGGTGATCGACCCTTGAATTTGCCCCCGCGCCGTGGTCTCAACGGCCCATCGTCGCGCCAGATCGGCCGGCATCGCCAACCCCGGCAGAGCTCACTCGATGGCCCGCAGGTTTTCCGCTCCCTACCAGTCGGAGCCCGTGTCCAGCCTCGCGAGCTGGGCGCGCAATCTGGCCGTGTTCGCGGTGGTGGCGGTGGTGGTGTCGATCATCGTCGTCCGCTTCGATTTCCTGGAGCCGAAGCCGGCGCTTGTGACTTTCTTCGGCGGGCTCGCGATCGCCGGCCTCTCGATCTTGTTCGGGCTCGCCGGCTTTGCCGCGATCTGGCAGAACGGCTCGCGTGGCATGGCGCGCATCCTGCTCGCCTTCCTGATCGACGGCGCTATCCTCGCCTACCCCGCCTATCTCGGCCTGCAATATCGTAAGCTGCCGTCGATTTACGACATCACCTCCGATCCGATCGATCCGCCGCGCTTCGATGCGCTGGCGCGGCTGCGCACCGGCGAGGGCACCAACCCCGCGGTCTACGCCGGCCTCTATTCGGCGGAGCAGCAGCGCCACTTCTATCCCGAAATCGAGCCCGTCGAGCTCGATATTTCGGCCGACCGCGCCTATGCGATCGCGCTCCAGCTCGTCCACAAGCGCAAATGGATCGTGATCGATGAGCGCGCACCGCAGCCACCGCGCCGCATCGGCCGCATCGAAGCGGTCGCGCGCACGCCGATCATGGGTTTTCGCGAAGACGTTTCGATAAGGGTCGTGCCCGATGGCGATGATTCCCGCGTCGATATCCGCTCTGCTTCGCGCAATTTCGACAGCGATCTCGGCAGCAACGCCGCGCGCGTCAAAAAATTCATCGACGATCTCAACACCGCCGCCGATGCCGACGCGCTCAAGCCGGTCAAGAAGACGCCGGTCGCGCCGCCCAAGGCGCCGGCGAAGACGGTGAAAAAGTGACGCGTCAGCGTCATCCCGGGGCGGCGAACCCGGGATCTCGACATTGTGGCGCGAGATTCCGGGTTCGATGCTGCGCATCGCCCCGGAATGACGGCGGAGAGCTACGCGTTCGCCATCCGATATGTTCCGCCGATCACGGGGTCGCCATCCGTCGCGACCACGCCGCGGGCGACCAGGTCTTCGAGATGCGCCAGCACCGAGTAACCAGCGGCTGTCGTCAGCCTAGGATCGATACCGATATAGATCGCGCGGACCATGGTCGGGATGTCGGTCTCGCCCTTGGCGAGACGGTGCAGGATCGAGGCCTCACGCGCCTTGCGGTGACGGATCAGGAAGCGCACGAAGCGTGCGGCCTCGGGGATCTCGGGGCCGTGGCCTGAGAAATAGAGATCCTCCTCGCGTGCCGCGAGCCGGTCCAGCGAGTCCATGTAGTCGATCATCGAGCCGTCGGGCGGTGCCACGATCGAGGTCGACCAGCCCATCACATGATCGCCGACGAAGTTGAATTTTCGCTCGGGCCAGGCGAATGCCAGATGGTTGGCCGTGTGGCCGGGCGTCGCCACGGCCTCGAGCCGCCAGCCGCCGCCTTCCACGACGTCGCCATGTACGAGGTTGACGTCCGGCGCAAAATCGCGGTCGGCGCCGGATTCCGGATTGTGCTTCTCGCTCTCGAAACGCGGGCGCGAGGCGCGATGCGGGCCTTCGGCATAAACCGGCGCACCGGTCGCCCGCTTGACCCGCGCGGTGTTCGGCGAATGGTCGCGATGGGTGTGGGTGACGAAGATGTGCGTCACCGTCTCGCCACGCACGGCATCGAGCAGCGCAGCCGCATGCGCCTCGTCATCCGGACCCGGATCGATGATGGCGACATTGCCCTCGCCGACGATGTAGCTGACCGTGCCGGTGAAGGTGAACGGGCTCGGATTGTTGCAGAGCACGCGCCGCACGCCGGGGCGGACCTCCTCGACGATGCCGGGTTTCAGCGGGAAATTGCGGTTGAACGGGACGTCGTCGTTGTCGGACATGGCTTCTTCTTTGTTCTTGGCGTCATCCGGGATGGCCCGCGAGGGGCAGACCACAGGTGCGCAATTGCGCACCGGGGAATCTCGATGGAACAGGAATCATGCAGCCCGAGATTCCGGGTTCGCGCTTCGCGCGCCCCGGAATGACGGAGAACCAAATCAGAAAAACGCCTGAATGCCCGTGATCGCGCGGCCGAGGATCAGGGCGTGAACGTCGTGGGTGCCCTCGTAGGTGTTGACCGTCTCCAGATTGTGGACGTGGCGCATCACGTGATACTCGATCGAGATGCCGTTGCCGCCATGCATGTCGCGGGCGGTGCGGGCGATATCGAGGGCCTTGCCGCAATTGTTGCGCTTGACGATTGAGATCATCTCGGGCGCGAACTTGCCCTCGTCCATCAGGCGGCCTACTCGCAACGAGGCTTGCAGGCCCAGCGCGATCTCGGTCTCCATGTCCGCGAGCTTCTTCTGCACCAGCTGGGTGGCGGCGAGCGGCTTGCCGAACTGCTTGCGGTCGAGCGTGTACTGGCGGGCGCGATGCATGCAGTCCTCGGCGGCCCCTAACGCACCCCAGGAGATGCCGTAACGCGCGCGGTTGAGGCAGCCGAACGGGCCCTTGAGGCCGGAGACGTTGGGCAGCAGGGCGTCTTCCGGAACCACGACGCCATCCATCACGACCTCACCGGTGATGGAGGCGCGAAGTGAGAGCTTGCCGCCGATCTTCGGGGCGGAGAGGCCCTTCATGCCCTTCTCCAGCACGAAACCGCGGATCTGGTTGTCGTGCGCGGCGGACTTGGCCCAGACCACGAACACGTCGGCGATCGGCGCGTTCGAGATCCACATCTTGCTGCCGGTGAGGCGATAGCCGTCCGAGACCTTCTCCGCGCGGGTCTTCATGCCGGCCGGATCGGAGCCGGCGTCGGGCTCCGTCAGGCCGAAGCAGCCGACCCACTCGCCGCTGGCGAGCTTCGGCAGGTACTTCTTGCGCTGGTTCTCGTCGCCATAGGCGTAGATCGGATACATCACCAGCGAGGACTGCACCGAGTTCATCGAGCGATAGCCGGAATCGACCCGTTCGATCTCGCGCGCGACGAGGCCATAGGCGACATAGCTCGCATTGGCGCAGCCATACTCTTCCGGCAGCGTGATGCCGATCAGGCCGAGCTCGCCCATCTCGTTGAAGATCTCGCGGTCGGTCTTCTCTTCGAGGTAGGCCTTGGAGACGCGCGGCAGCAGCTTGTCCTGGGCGTAGGCGCGAGCGGTGTCGCGCACCATGCGCTCGTCTTCGGTGAGCTGCTCGTCGAGCAGGAACGGATCGTCCCACTGGAAAGAAGCCGCAGCCGGCTTATCCTTGGCCTGAGGGCGCACGCTCATGAAACGTCCTTTCGCGTCTGGTTCCGTCAATAATTGCCGGACAAAGTAAAGCGCCGCGGCAACAAGTTCAATTGCATCCTGGCTTCGTTCGTTCCGGGGCGGCGCAGCGGCGCGCACCCTCGAAGCGACGTGGTCAGCTTTCGAGCTGCTCGTTGGCGACGATCTCGATGCCGAAGCCCGACAGACCCTTGTAGTCGTGCACCGAGGAGGTGAGATGCCGGATCGAGGTGACGCCGAGGTCGCGCAGGATCTGCGCGCCGACACCGACCTCGCGCCACTGGCGGTTGCGGTCAGCCTCGGTCGCCGACTCGTCCGGCAGCGGCGCCACGGGGACACCGGCCGCGCCGTCACGCAAGTAAACCAGCACGCCACGGCCTGATTTCTTGAAATGCTCGAGCACGACCGCCATGCGCTTGTGGCCGGTGAAGGTGTCCTTGACGATGTTCGGCTTGTGGAAGCGCGTCAGCACGTTCTTGCCGTCGCCGACGCCGTTATAGACGAAGGCAACGTGAGCGATGGAATCGAACGGCGAGCGGTAGGCATAGCCCTGCAAGGGACCGATCGGGCTCTCGGTGACGAAAGTCGAGACCCGCTCGATCAGTTTCTCGCGCGCCTGGCGGTAGGCGATCATATCCGCGATGGTGACGTGCTTGAGCTTGTGCTCGGCGGCGAAGCGGGCAACCTGCTCGCCCTTCATCACGCTGCCATCGTCGTTCATGAGCTCGCTGATGACACCGACCGGCGGCAGGCCGGAGAGCTTGCAGAGGTCGACGGCGGCCTCGGTGTGACCGGAGCGCAAAAGCACGCCGCCGTCCTTGGCGATCAGCGGGAAGATGTGTCCGGGCCGGGCGAAGTCGTTGGCGCCGACATTGGGATTGGCGAGCGCGCGGCAGCACGAGGCGCGCTCCTCGGCGGAGATGCCGGTGCCGCCGTCGGGCTTATAGTCGATCGAGACCGTGAACGCGGTGGTGTGCGCGGAATCGTTGTGGGCGACCATCGGATCGAGCCGCAGGCGGCGCGCGTCCTCGGTCGTCACGGGCGCGCAGACGATGCCGGAGGTATGGCGGATGATGAAGGCCATCTTCTCGGCCGTGCAGAGCGAGGCGGCGACGATCAGATCGCCCTCGCCCTCACGATCCTCGTCGTCGGTGACGACCACGAGCTCACCCCCGGCAAAGGCCTGCAAGACTTCCTGAACGCTATCGGGCATTTCCCAATCTCTATCGGTTATGGCGGGGAGGCTTAGCCGGACTTGGGGCGGGGCGCTAGTCTCCCCAGCGCAACCACATATGCCTGACGGCAGGCCTGCCAAGGCGTTTCAGGCTTGCACCGGGCATACCAGCGATATAGGCGCAGATTGCCCGCAAGGAAGGCGGCCGGACGCCATCAGGGCAGCACCTCGCGGCGCTCGCCGAGGCGCTGATCGAGCTCGGCGCGCTTGTCCGCCAGCAGGCCGGCCTGGGCGGCTTCGATCACGGTAAACAGCTCATGTGCATCGCTGAGCCGGGTTACGGTGACGTAACTGGCGCCAGCCTCGTAAAGCGCGCCGACGTCGGCCAAGAGGTCGGCCGTGGCGACGATCAGGGCGGTCGGATTGAGCGCACGGACGTGGCGGACCAGCTTCTCGTTGGTGGCGCCTTTCAGCAGCGAATCCGGCACGCTGAGGATGATCATCTCGGACTTGCCGATGCCGGCATGGAGCAGCGTATCGACATTGCTGATGTCGCCATAGATCACGTGCAAGCCGCGCGAGAGCAGGGTCTGGTACACATTGGGGTTGAAATCGACCACGGTGATCTGCTCGAGCATCACAGGCGTCTGCCGTTCGATCTCGGCCAGCAGCGCGCTCGCGGCACGGAAGAAGCCGAGGATGACGATTCGGCGGGCTTCGCCATGGCCCTCGTGGCCCTCCTCGGCATGGCCGTCGCCGTGGTCGAGATCGCGCAGGCCGATCCGCTTCAAGGGACCGATCGCCCAGCGGGTGATCTCGTCGCTGCGGGTCATCACGAAGGTGGAGAGCACCGCCAGCACCACGAAGGCGAAGGAGGCCGCATTCGCCGTCTCGGCTGCGATGTGATGGTCGTTGATGCCGGTTTGGATCACCACCAGCGAGAATTCCGAGATCTGCGCGAGGTTGAGCGCCGGCAACAGGCTGGCGCGCAGGCCCTGCTTCATCAAGTAGAGCGGGGTGAAGGTGGTGACGAGGCGGCTCACCACCGTGAACGCCGCGATCATCAAGGCAAGGCTGATCACCGAGAGGCCGGGCACGGGAATGGTCATGCCGAGCGCAACGAAGAACAGCGTGATGAAGAAGTCGCGCAGCGTGGTGACCTTGGCGGTGACATCGAGCGCGTAAGGGAAGGTCGAGAGCGAGACGCCTGCGATCAACGCGCCCATCTCGCGCGACAGCGACAGCCTGTGCGCGGTCTCGGCGACCAGAAAGCACCAGGCGAGCGCGCCGAGCAGGATCAGCTCGGGCCGCCGGGCGATCTGGTGGAACAGGCGCGGCAGCACATAGCGGCTGACCAGCAGCGCGGCCGCGACCAGCACCGCGACGCGGCCGATCGAGAGCAGGATGACGCTGACCTGCAGATTGGCCAGGCTCGGCTGCACCGCCAGAAACAGGATGGCGAAGATGTCCTGGAGCACCAGGATGCCGAGGGTGATGCGGCCCGGCAGCGTATCGAGCTCGCGTTTCTCGTAGAGCACCTTGACGATGATGACGGTGCTCGACAGCGCGCAGGCGACACAGAGATAGACCGCATCGAAATGCCCGCCGCCGAGCGACAGGCCAATGCCGACGAAGTACAGGACCCCGAGCAGACAGCCGCCGAGCAGCTGGCTGCCCGCCGCGAACAGGATCACCCGCCCTGCCCGCACGATCTTCTTCAGGTCGATCTCGAGCCCGATCATGAACAGCATGAAGATCAGGCCAAGCTCGGAGATGACGCTGATCGATTCCTGCGAATGGACCCAGCCGGCACCGAATGGACCTATGCAAAAGCCGGCGATAAGGTAGGCCAGGATCAGCGGTTGCCGGGAGAAATGGGCGAGAAGGCCCAGCATCCAGGCAAACAGGATAGAGAGAGTGATGTCGCGAATGAGCTCGTGCATGCCAAATTGGTCCGTTTTGCCGCACCCTAGAGACGGGTTGCGGTGCGGCAAGCGAGCAATTCGTCACATGCGCAATGGGCTCTTCGCAGCCATGCTGCTCGGTCCCCTCGCCTTTGCCGTGCCCGCCGCCGCGCAATCCAAGGTCAGTATCGAACAAAACTTTACCGATTCGCTCACCGCGCTGCCGACGGAGGACCTCGCCGTCTCCGGGGGATTCTACGTGCCCGCCTATTCCAGCGTCGCGATGAGCCAGGGCAAGCTGCGTGTCGACTTCTCGGTGACGCTCAGCGTACACAACGCCTCCGAGACCCGGCCGCTGGTCGTCAAACGCATCGCCTATTTCGACACCGCAGGCAAGCAGGTCGAGAGCTATCTGAAGACGCCGGTGGCCTTGAGGCCGCTCGCCACCGTGTCGATCTTCATTCCGACCGATGACGTGCGCGGCGGGACCGGTGCCAATTTTCTCGTCGACTGGGCTGCCACCGGCGAGATCGCCGAGCCGGTGGTCGAAGCCTTGATGGTTGGCGGCATCGCCAACGCGCACTACGCTTTCATCAGCCAAGGCCGTCCGACCAGGACGGCCACAAAGAAGTGAGGCCGCCCGACTAGGACGGCCGGCAACAAATAAGGCGACCGGTGCAAAGCCGCCGCTCAACAAGAACAAAACGAGGAACGCTCCCATGACGTCCAGCTTCGATTTCGCGCCCCTGTTTCCGGCAGGGCTGCCGGCCCCCTCTGCGCGCTGGACGGGCCTTGCCAAGTACAGCTTCGTCGGCGGCAATAACGATTCCGAACAGGTGCCGCTCGACGAGCTGATCGAAGCGACCAACACGGTGCTGCGGCGCGAGGGCCGCTCGCTCGCTACTTACGGGCTGGCGCATGGTCCGCAGGGCTACCTCCCCTTGCGCGAATTCCTGGTGACGAAACTCAAGCGCGATGCCGGCATCGCCTGTACGGTCGACAACCTCCTGATCGTCTCCGGCTCGCTCCAGGCGCTCGACCTCGTCAACGCCACGCTGCTGGCGCGCGGCGACACCGTGATTTTCGAGCAGGAGAGCTATCAGGGCTCCCTGACCCGCCTGGCACGTCTTGGGGTCAACGTCGTCGGCATTCCCCTCGACAAGGATGGCATGCGCATGGACGTGCTGGCGACGACGCTCGCCGGCCTGAAGAGCCGCGGGATCCGGCCGAAATACATCTACACCATTCCGACGGTGCAGAACCCGACCGGCAGCATCATGCCCGAGAGCCGGCGCACTGAGCTGGTGCGGCTCGCAACCGAATACGGCGTGCCCATCTTCGAGGACGATTGCTATGCCGACCTCGTCTGGTCGGGGCAGCGGCCGCCCGCGATCTACGCGATGAGCCCGAACGGCGGGGTGATCCATATCGGCTCGTTCTCCAAGTCGATCGCGCCGGCGCTGCGCGTCGGCTTCGTCGTGGCGCCCTGGGAGGTGATGTCGCGGATGCTGGCGCTGAAGACCGATGCGGGCTCCGGTGCGCTGGAGCAGATGGTGCTGGCCGCCTATTGCAAGCCGCATTTCGCAAGCCATGTGCCGGCCCTGACGAAGGCGCTGCGCACCAAGCTCGACACGCTGATGGAAGCGCTGAACGAGCAGTTCGGGACGGCCGCCGAATTCGAGGAGCCGAAGGGCGGCATCTTTCTCTGGGTGAAGCTGCCCGACCAGGTCGATACGCTGAAGCTGTATCAGGCTGCGCTCGCGGCCGGCGTCTCGATCAATCCGGGGCCGGAGTGGTCGACCAACAAGGGCCATTCCAGCTCACGCCTGCGGCTGTGCTTTGCCAGCCCCACGCATCAGCAAATCCGCGAGGGCGTCGCCGTGCTGGCCGAGGTCTGCCGTAAGGAATTCGGCGTGCCGGCCCGCAGCGCCAATGTGGAGAAGCTGGCCTGAGGCCTGGTCGAGCGTCTCCTCACGCCGCCTGGGGCTGGCTGCCGTGGATCGCGGATGCCAGCCGCAGCAACAGGACGATCGAGACGTTGCCCTTGCCGGCCTCGATCTGGGCGATATAGCGCTCGGAGATCCCGGATCGGCGGGCCAGCTCGCGGCGGGACAGATCGCAGCGCATGCGCGAGGACCGTAAGCGATCGCCCAGCTCGGTTAGAAACGCGGCCTCGGAATATGGCGGTTCGGCACAGCTCCCCGGCAGCACTTCGCCCGCAAAATCCATGACTTGATTCAGCATTGGTCTATCCACGTTCGCCTTCGGGAACGCCATCCTACCCTCGAAACGCCCTGCCTCATTGACGCGGATCAAATTCGCGAGCGATCGGCAGCTAGCGTGGAACGGCCGCGAGCGTGATGCTACACTTTGGAATTCTTCGAGGCGGGGTCTTTCAGGACATGATGCGTTGTTTGAGCCGCTGGACCGCTGCGGCTGCGGTGCTGTGGGTCGCGTTCACCTCCATGGCCGGCGCCGAGACGCTGGCTGCAACCGTGGAGCAATGGGGCCTGCTCGGCTCGTGGGCGGTCGACTGCGGGGCCCGGCCCGACCGGGACATGGGGGCGCTCCTGACTTACGAGATCCGGAAGGACGGACGGGTGATGTACCGCCGCGATTTCGGCGAGGCCAGGGACGAGAACGAAGTGGTGTC
Source organism: Bradyrhizobium sp. USDA 4354 (assembly GCF_054060315.1). Taxonomy (NCBI): domain Bacteria; kingdom Pseudomonadati; phylum Pseudomonadota; class Alphaproteobacteria; order Hyphomicrobiales; family Nitrobacteraceae; genus Bradyrhizobium; species Bradyrhizobium sp. USDA 4354. The sequence continues at coordinate 7,347,738 of NZ_JBSSDC010000001.1, forward strand.
CGCCACAGTCAATGCCGAGGGCCTGCTCAATGTGATGGTGTACTTCCCCACCCTGCGCCAGGCGCGCGAATTTGGACTGCTGTTGCAGAAGGACGGCAGCCTGCGCGCGATCTACAATCGCAGCGAGCGCGGCGAGTACACGATCAGGGATGGCAAGTACGTCGCCACCGCCGCACCAACTCCCGCGCAGCAGCGCTGCGGTTAGCCGCCATTATCAAGCGCAGCCATCGCCACTGGCGCCTCATGCGCAACGCGAATGAAAATGGCCCCTCGCGGGGGCCATTTCCTTGCGTGCTCTCTTCTCTCACAAGGGCAGCGGGTGACAGCGCCTAATCCCATGCCGGTGCGAAGCCGGGATTGACGCAGCGCTTGTCCTTCGCCAGCCCAGCGATCTTCCTGCGATCGGCATCGTCGAGCGTGATCTTCAGCGCGTCGAGATTGGCCTGTTGGCTCTCACGGCGCGAGGCCTTCGGGATCGCGGCGACGCCGTCCTGGTCGAGCAGCCATTTCAACGCGACCTGCGCGGCGGTCGCGTTGTGCCTGGTGCCGATTTCGGCCAGCACCGGATCGGTCGCGAAACGTCCTTGCGCCAGCGGACAATAGGCAACCAGCGGAATCGACTTGGCCTGGAGATAGGCCAGCACCTTCGATTGATCGAGCATGGCGTGATATTCGACCTGATTGCAGGCGATCGGCGCCTTGATGTCCTCGACCGCGACCTTGAGCAGCGCGGTGGTGAAATTGGCAACGCCGATGGCCCGCGTGCGCCCCTCCTCCTTCAGCTTCATCATGGTCTCGAACACCGCGCCCCAGTTCGCAGCCCTCGACGGCCAGTGCACGAGATAGAGGTCGACATGGTCGAGCCGGAGCTTTTGCAGGCTGGCGTCGAAAGCGCGGCGGATCGCATCCGGGGGGAGGTTCTCGTGCCAGACTTTTGTGGTGACGTGCAGCTCGCCGCGCGGCACGCGGGACGACGCGATGGCCGAGCCGATCGACTCCTCATTGGCATACATTTCGGCGGTATCGATGTGGCGATAGCCGATCGACAGCGCGTTCTCGACCGCGGCACGGCAGGCATCGCCCTGCATGCGGAAGGTGCCGAGGCCGAGCTTGGGCATGCTGATGCCCTGTGTTTTCAGATGATCCATGAAAAAGGCTCCTGAGGTAATTCATCCCACCGGACGCGCGGTGAGACCGCGGCGACGGACTCTTCGGTGATGGAAAAGAAGTGGCGGGAGCAGCAACTATAGTGCCGAGGTGCCGCACGGCCAATCAAGATCGGGTTAGCGGCCTACCAATGCTGCGCCACCACGGCCGGACGCACCTGCGGCTGCGGCACGATATCGACCGACCAGAGGTCGCGATTGTCGACATCCTTCAAGGTCACGGTCATCACACCGCTGCGGCCATCGATGTCGACCCTGCCGAAGAACTGCAAGCCGAAGCAGGGCGCCAGATTCTCGCCCTGCGCGGGGCTACAGCCATGCTGATACATCGCAACCGGGCCAAAGGTGTCGTCGAGCTCGCCAGGTCCCCAGGTGCCGGCATGCAGCGGGCCGGAGACGAACTCCCAGAACGGGGCGAAATCCTGGAATCGCGCCTTGTTCGGATCGTAATAGTGCGCGGCGGTGTAGTGCATGTCGGCAGTGAGCCAGACGATGTTGCGGATGCCGGCGCGCTTGATGGACGCTAGCAAATCAGCAATCTCGTGCTCGCGTCGGTCGGGCGGCCCATCGCCGAGCGCCACGGCATCCAGGCTGATCAGGCCGATCGGCAAATCGGCCGCGATCACCTTCCAGGTTGCGCGCGAGGCGGCAAGCTCGCGCTTCAGCCAGGCGAGCTGCTCGGCGCCCAGGATCCAGCCGCGGTGATCATCGCCTTTGTTCCAGCTGTCATCGCGGTAGCTGCGCATGTCGATCATGAAGACGTCCAGCAGCGGCCCGTAGGCGATCTTGCGATAGACGCGGCCTTTTCGCGCGCCGATGTCGCGGATCGGCATAAAGTCGAAGAAGGCGCGGCGGGCGCGCGCGACCAGGCGCGGCGTGCCGTCGTCCTCGTAGCCGGACTCGTCATGGCTGCCGGTGGGCGACCAGTCGTTGGTGACCTCGTGATCGTCCCATTGCGCGAACATCGGCACCTCCGCGTGGAAGGCGCGGAAGTGCTCGTCGAGGTGGTTGTATCTGTAATTGCCGCGGAACTGCGCCAGCGTGTGCGCGACCTCCGATTTCTCCTCGGTGACGAAGTTGCGCCATGTCTCGCCATTCGGCAGCTTCTGCTCGGCAGGAATCGTGCAGTCGGCATAGATGTGGTCGCCGGAATGGATGAAGAAATCCGGCCGGTTGTCGAGCATCGTCCGATAGCTGCGATAGCCGCCGCGGGAGACGTCGATGCCCCAGCCCTGCCCCGCGGTGTCGCCGGACCACAGGAACGAGATCGATTGGCTAGCTGCCGGCGCGGTGCGGAAATGGCCGATGCGGCTTTCGCCGGCAAGACCGGTGGCAATGTCGTCGAAGCGGACCCGGTAGAAGATGTCCTGCCCGGGAGGCAGATCGTTCAGCAGCAGTTTTGAGGTGAGATCGGCGTCAGGCAGTGCATCGCCGGAGGCTGACGCGATGATCGTCTTGAAGCTCTCGACGGTCGAGCATTCCACCTGCATCCGAGCCGGCCGGTCGGCGCGCGCCCAGACCACGGCAGAGCCGCCCGAGACATCGCCGGACTGGATGCCGCCTGCGATCTGCGGGCGATCAGCGGCGCGGCTCAGGTGAGGCTTCGCAAGCGAGGCGATGGCGAGGCTGGAGACGGAGCGGACCAGGAACTGCCGCCGGGTCCATGCGCGCGAGGCGCGGAGCGTTGCCATTCAGGAGACCTTCGTCGAATCGCGACGAAAGGTGCCTGCGCTCCTTGTCTTCCAGCTTACGGTTTGTTGACTCCCCGCCTACGGTTTTGCGACGCAGGGATGACGTAGGAGATGCGGCCGGAACAACGGCCTACTCCCTCTCCCCGCTTGCGGGGCGAGGTGAAGCGGTCGCAACGCCGCGGCTAGCGCTTCCAGTTGCAGATGCCACCGGAGCGGCAGGGCCAGGTCTGAATGCGCGTGTCCATCGCCTGTGCATCGAGCGGATTGCCGCGGCGATTCGCGAGCTTGGCGCGGGCGGCGCCGCGGGGCTGTGCGCTCCTGGTATGCGCGACCTTCGGCTCGGCCACGCGGACGCGTTCAGCCGCAACCTTCTTCGGGACGTCGACGGGCACAGCGCGCGCCTGCGCCTCGTTGCCGCCGCGCGCTTCGAGTGCGACCGGTGCGAAGTGCGTCTCCGGCCCGAGACGCTTCGGCGACAGCACAGCCTTGGACAGATCGAGGCCGAGATATTCGTCGGGCTTGTAGTCGTCAGCGCGCGCAATGCCGCCCCCTGCGATCGCGAGGGCAAGGGCAATTGCGAAGGGAACGCTTTTCAGGACCACGGACGCCTCCTGAAATTGATTTATTAAAGGGGCAATTTACCCCTATTTAGGAGGCGTCACGCGCAATTCCAGCGGTCAAATGCGGCCGTGGTTAAGAAGTTTGGTGGTGTCAGGCGACCTTTCGCGTCGCTTCCGCCCCGTCCAGGAACCCGATCAGGCGACTGCGAATGATGGTTTCCGCCTCGCCCATGATGCGATCAATGAGCTCCTTGCAGGATGGGATGTCGTGGATCAGGCCTGCGACCATGCCGCAGCTCCAGGCGCCGGCGTCCATCTGGCCGTCCAGCATGATCTTGGGATAGACACCCGCGACCTGATCGTGGATATCGTCGATCGTGAGCTTGGCGCCCTTCTCGCGCTCGATCTCGACCAGGCGGTCGACATTGGCGTTCTTGAGGACGCGCTCGGTATTGCGCAGCGCCCGCATGATCAGGCGGGTGTCGAGCTCGGTGGCCGCGACCAGCGCGTTCTTGACGTTCTGATGCACCGGCGCTTCCTTGGTGGCGATGAAGCGCGTGCCCATGTTCATGCCGGCGGCACCCAGCGACAGCGCGGCGACGAGGCTGCGCCCGTCGGCCATGCCGCCGGAGGCGACGAACGGGATCTTCAACTCCTCGGCCGCGCGCGGCAGCAGGATCATGTTGGGAATGTCGTCCTCGCCGGGATGTCCACCGCATTCAAAGCCGTCGACGCTGACGGCGTCGCAGCCGATGCGCTCGGCCTTCAGCGAGTGACGAACTGACGTGCATTTGTGGATGACCTTGATGCCGGCGGCCTTCAGCGCGGGCATGTAGGCTTCCGGGCTGCGCCCTGCGGTCTCCACCGCCTTGATGCCGCCCTCGACGATGGCCGCAATGTATTCGGGATAGGGCGGCGCCGAGAAGGTGGGCAGGAAGGTGAGGTTCACCCCGGACGGCTTGTCGGTCATGTCGCGGCAGCGCGCGATCTCCTTCGCGAGCAATTCCAGCGTCTTCTGCGTGAGACCGGTGATGATGCCGAGTCCGCCGGCATTGGAGACGGCAGCGGCCAGCTCGGCAAAGCCGACGAAATGCATGCCGCCCTGAATGATGGGGTGCTCGATGCCGAACAAGTCGGTGATCGCGGTCTTCACTTAAGTACCTCCCGGAATTTGCTTGATGTTGAGATCAGTCTAGCCGGACTTTCGCGCCGCGATCACCATTTCTCTCCGAACGGGCGGATTTCCATCTCGAAGGTCCAGGCAGTCTTGGGCTGCTGGTAAAGCTGCCAATAGGCATTGGCGACCGACGACGGCGGCATCAGGAGGTCGGGATTATCAAGCGCATTCGGCCCGAGCGCCTCGAGCCGCCGCTGACGCACCCATTCGGTGTCGACCCCGGAATCGATGATGAGATGAGCGACGTGGATGTTCTTCGGCCCGAGCTCGCGCGCCATCGCCTGCGCGACTGCGCGCAGGCCGAACTTGGCGCTGGCGAAGGCGGCAAAGCCGCTGCCGCCGCGCAGGGAGGCCGTGGCACCAGTGAAGAAGATGTTGCCGCCGCCGCGCGGCAGCATCAGCCGCGCCGCCTCGCGCCCTGCGAGGAAACCGGAATAGCAGGCCATCTCCCACACTTTCCGGAACACGCGCTCGGTGGTGTCGAGGATCGGGAAATTGACGTTGGCGCCGACATTGAAAATGCAGACCTCCAGCGGCGCGTGCTTGTCGGCATCATTGAGGAAGGCGATGACTTCATCTTCCTTCCGTGCATCGAGCGAGCGCGCGTGGATCTCGCCACCTGCGGCCTCGATGTCTTTCACGAGCGGCGCGAGCTTGTCGCCATTGCGGCGGCCGGCGAAGATCGAGAACCCTTCGGCGGCAAACCTCTTGGCGATCTCGGAGCCGATGAAATCTCCGGCCCCGATCACGGCGGCGGTCGCGTTTCGCTTGGGCAAGGTTGCCTCCTCCGGTGAGAACAGGTGTCGTTGGGCCGGAGGCTATAGTTCTAAAATAGAACTGTCAAATCCGGGCACACAATGCTACTGTTCGGCTCGAAATTGTGTTGATAGTTCAGATCAGTTCCTTTTTCAGACTTGGACATCGGAGACCGCACATGAAATGGGACACGCTGGACGAGGAGCCCTGCTCGCTTTCCCGCACCGTCGCCGTGGTCGGCGACCGCTGGACGCTGCTGATCCTGCGCGAGTGCTTCTTGCGGGTGCGGCGGTTCGAGGCGTTCCAGTCCTCGCTCCAGATCACGCGCCACCTGCTCTCGGAGCGGCTGAAGAAGCTGGTCCGCTTCGGCATCCTGCGCCGCGTCCCCTATTCCGAGGCACCTAAGCGCTACGAATACATCCTCACCCGGAAGGGGCTCGATCTCTACCCGATCATCATGGCGATGGTGCATTGGGGCGACACCCATATGGGCGACGAGCGCGGCCGCCCGCTGCTGCATGAGCACAAGGCTTGCGGCAAGCTGTTCGATCCCGTCATGGTGTGCTCGGAGTGTGGCGAGGCGCTGCATGCCAAGCAGGTGCACGTGCATGCGGGACCGGGGCGGAGGGAAGCAGGTCTTGGAACGGCCTAAACTCTAGTGCCCGCGCGCTGGCACTCTCAAATCGATCGGGCACAGCACCGCCGCAATGGGGCGCAGCTTCAGTGCGTGTTCGTCTCGTGCCACTTCTCGAGATCGGGCTTCACCTTGTCCGACGCCTGTTCCTTCTCGGGATTGCCCTTCCAGGGCTTATCCGTCTGCCGGTGCGAGCCCCAGTCGTTCTGCTGCCGGGGATCGTCATTGGGCCGTTCCTTGCTCATCGATCTCCCTTTCCCTGAAATCTCAAACGAAGGGAACGCCGTAATAGGAGTTGATGCCGCGCACCGCGGCATCGTCACTCCAGTTCCAATCGCTTCGTGCGCCGTATTTCGGCGCACCCTCCAGCTCCTTGGTGGTGATGCCGGTGACATAACCGCCAAGCTCGGTGTCGTATTTCAGCGACTGCCAGGGCAACGGGTAGTGGTCGTTGCCCAGCCCCAGGAATCCACCAAAACCGAGCACGGCGTATGACACCCGTCCACTGATCTTGTCGATCATCACGCGCTCGATCGTACCGATCCGGTTGCGATCGGCGCCATAGACCGAAGTTCCCTCGACCTTGTCGCTGCCGATCAAACGGCCCGTCTCGCTGCGATCCAGTTCGTTTTGGTTCAACATCGAAATTCTCCCACTCAGCCACGTGCAAAACCAACCGGATAGGCACGCGATCGTTCCGGTGCATGTTCCGTGAGCGGGTCAGGAACATCGCACGAAACGAGCGGTTCTCTGGGTTTCACAACTGCCAAGCCAAGGCCACGCGCAATGTCCCAGACCGTCTCCGACTTCATCGTCCAGCGTCTGCATCAATGGGGCGTGCGCCACATCTTTGGCTATCCTGGCGACGGCATCAACGGCGTGTTCGGTGCAATGAACCGGGCCGAAGGCAGGATCGGGTTCGTGCAGGCGCGGCACGAGGAGATGGCGGCATTCATGGCAACCGCTTACGCAAAATTCTCGGGCGAGATCGGCGTCTGCATTGCGACCTCTGGCCCCGGCGCCTCGCATCTCGTCACCGGGCTCTACGATGCGCTGCTCGATCACCAGCCGGTGCTGGCGATTGTCGGCCAGCAATCGCGCAACGCCCTCGGCGGGCACTATCAGCAGGAACTCGATCTTCTCTCGATGTTCAAGGACGTCGCCGGCGCCTACGTCATGCAGGCATCCTCGCCTGCGCAAGTGCGACACCTGATCGATCGTGCGGTGCGGATTGCGCTGGCGCGGCGGACCCCGACCGTGATCATCCTGCCGAACGACCTGCAGGAAGAGCCTTACGAGAATCCGCCCCGCGCACACGGCACCCTGCATTCCGGCATCGGCTATAGCGCACCCAGCATCACGCCGCGCGAGGCGGATCTCGACTGCGCCGCGGAGGTGCTCAACGCCGGCAAGAAGGTCGCCATGCTCGTCGGCGCGGGCGCGCTTGGCGCCACCGACGAAGTCATCGCGGTCGCCGACCGGCTATCGGCCGGCTGCGCCAAGGCACTGCTCGGCAAGGCCGCGCTGCCCGACGACCTGCCATGGGTCACCGGCTCGATCGGTCTGCTCGGCACCGAGCCCAGCTACAACATGATGATGGAATGCGACACGCTGCTGATGGTGGGCTCGGCCTTTCCGTACGCCGAATTCCTGCCGAAGGAAGGAGCGGCGCGCGGCGTGCAGATCGACGTCGACGCCGGCATGATGTCGATCCGCTTTCCCATGGAGGTCGGCCTCGTCGGAGACGCCGCCGAGACGCTGCGCGCATTGTTGCCGCGACTCCGGCCCAAAGCCGACGACGCCTGGCGCAGGTCTATCGAAGACGACGTTGCGAGCTGGTGGAAGACGTTGGATGACCGCGCGCATCAGCCCGCGGCGCCCGTCAATCCACAGCTCGTCGCCTGGGAATTGTCTCCCCGCCTGCCCGACCGCGCCATCATCACCAGCGATTCCGGCTCCTGCGCCAATTGGTTCGCGCGGGACTTGAAGATGCGGCGCGGCATGACAGCCTCGCTTTCCGGCGGCCTCGCCTCGATGGGGGCCGCGGTGCCTTATGCGCTCGCGGCCAAATACGCCCAGCCGGACCGCCCCGTGATTGCGCTTGTCGGCGACGGCGCCATGCAGATGAACAACATGGCCGAGCTGATCACCGCTGCGAAGTATTGGCGCGATTGGAAAGATCCGCGCTTCATCGTCTGCGTCTTCAACAACGAGGATCTCAACCAGGTGACCTGGGAGCAGCGCATCATCAACGGTGATCCCAAATTCGAGGCTTCCCAGCGCATTCCCGATGTCTCCTACTCGCGCTTCGCCGAGCTGATCGGTCTGCGCGGCATCTTCGTCGACAGCCCACAGCTGCTCGGCTCGGCCTGGGAGCAAGCGCTGGCGAGCGAGATGCCCGTCGTGCTGGAAGTGAAAACCGATCCCGAGGTGCCGCCGCTGCCGCCGCATATCACGCTGCAGCAGGCGAAGAATTTCTCACTCGCCCTGATGAAGGGCGATCCGAACGAAAGCGGGATGATCAAGGGAGCAGCGCGGCAGGTGCTCGAATCGATCCTGCCCGGAAAGCAATGAGGCGAACCATGAGTGACTTCCGCGATATCCAGCACGGCGTCAACGACCCGGTCGACGGCGTCGACGTGAAGTGGCATTTCAACGACAACAGGACGCCGCATGAGCGGGCGCAGCGTCATGCGGACGTCCGGGCTGACGCAACCGCTACGCCGGCCGAGCCGTTTCTGCCCGAGCGGCTTCGACGCAAGCCGACTGATCCCATCAATCCGCGGACCGGCCGGCATCCCGCGGATTGACCGCTAGGAACCTCGGCTTCGGCGACGTGTTGATCGGCGCAACGCGCGGCAGGAAGCTGCGCCCCACCCGAAGGGACCGGACCATGAAACGTACCATCATCGCCCTGGCCTGCGTGCTTTTTGCAAGCCCCGCGCTCGCCCAGTCGCTGGGCGAGAAGACCGGCGTCAACTCGGCACTCGGCGTCGCGCCTACTACGGCCGACTTCGTCAAGGAGGTCGCCATCAGCGACATGTTCGAAATTGAATCGAGCAAGCTCGCTGAGCAAAAGGGCAACGCCCAGGAGAAGAGCTTCGCACAGCGGATGGTGACGGACCACACCAAGACCAGCACCGAACTGAAGGGCCTCGTCGGCGATGGCAAGGTACAGGCGACCCTGCCCACGGCCCTCGACAGCTCGCACCAGAGCAAGCTCGACAAGCTCAAGAGTACGACGGGCAAGGATTTCAGCTCGAACTACAATTCCTACCAGGTCAGCGCCCATGAGGATGCCGTCTCGCTGTTCGAACGCTACGCCAAGGGCGGCGACCATGCTGCGCTGAAGGACTGGGCCGGCAAGACGCTGCCGGCGTTGAAGCACCACCTCGATATGGCGAAGGAGCTCGGCAAGGCGCCGAGCGTCGGTCAGTCCAAATAGGCTCGTAAGTCGACATCCAACGAGGACGCCGGCTTGGCCGCGTCCTTCGCGCGTCCTAGCAACGGTGCCAGTCTCCGCGTGTTGAGATCTCGACATCGCGGGGAGCATCATGACGCAGCAAGACAAGACTTCAATATCCCGCCGGCACGTCGTCCACGCCGCGAGCGCAACGCTCGCGGCGGCTTCGCTGGCGACGGGCCAGGTCTATGGCTCCGTCGGCGGATCCGGGCAGCCGTAGTCGCGGCGCTGCGGGCTGATGCCCGCGGCTGGAGCTCAGGAACCTTCTTTGTCTCCGGGCTTTACAAAACCGTCATGGAGGAAATCTCACCGGCGGACCGATGGCGCTCGCAACAGTCAAACCCACCCGGATCGATACGGCGGTCGCGAACGAGATCGCACAGAACACCAATTCAGACCTCGAGCACGCCGCCCAAGCAATGACCTGGGGTGCCGACGAGCACGTGCTGGTCGCGATCGCTGCGGCGGGATGGCTTTACACCCGTCTCCGGCATCCGCAGCGGCGTCCCGTTGCCGATCACGTCCTGGTGGTCTCGCTGGTGACGGCCGTATTGCCCCACGTCTTGAAATCCTTATTCGATCAGACGAGGCCCGACCGGCTGACTGTTAGCGGCCACTGGCGCGGCGTTCCTTATTCGGGGCGTCCCCGCGACGCGTTTCCCTCAGGTCACGCTGTGCATATGGGCGCCCTTGCCTCGGCCGCCGGCCTGTTGCCACCGGCCTCGCGCCGCTTGGCGCGCTCACTCGCGGTAGCGTTGTCGCTGACGCGCGTGGCGCTGCTCGCACACTGGACCAGCGACGTGGTGGCAGGCTTCACACTTGGCATCGTCGTCGAGCGACTGTTCAGGCCGCTCACGCTGGCGAAGTCACGGCAGCAGCGGCCCGAAGCCTCGCGGGTACGGCCATGACGGAATATCTCGTGCGCTTCGTCGCCGGCGGTCTGATCGTATCCGTCTTCGCAATCTTCGGTGACATGCTGCGGCCAAAGAGCTTTGCCGGGCTGCTCGGCGCGGCGCCGTCGGTCGCGCTCGTCACCCTCGGCATCGCCGTGGTCCAGCACGGTTCGCAATATGCTGCGGCCGAGAGCTGGACGATGATCTATGGCGCCATCGCGCTCGCCTGCTACAGCCTCGTCGTCTGCCACCTCCTGATGAGATTCCGTCTCGGCGCGCTCCCCGCCACGATCCTCGCCTTTGCCGCATGGCTCGTGGTCGCCTTCGGTCTCCTCGCCGGTTTGGGAGGTGCCGCCTGATGCTGGTCAAGCTATCGTCATCGGCGCTGAAGCAGACGCGGTGGTACGAATACGTCGTTCGCTTCGTGCTCGGCGGCTGTGCGACGGTACTCGCGGGAGCCATCGGCTCGCATTTCGGCGTTTCTGTCGGCGGGCTTTTTCTTGCACTTCCGGCGATCTTCTGTGCCAGCGCGACGCTGATCGAAAGCCACGAGCGTCACGCCAAGGAGAAGGCCGGCCTGAGCGGGCGGCGTCGCGGACAGAAGGCCGCGGCGCTCGATGCCGCAGGTGCAGCACTCGGCAGCATCGGTCTCGCGACGTTCGCCGCGGTCTTCCATGCCACCGTCGGGGCAAGCGTCGCATTCGCTTTCATCGCCGCGTTGACGGTTTGGGCAACCGTTTCCGTGTCGGCCTGGTGGCTCAGGCGTAAGCTCCGTATTGTCACGCACAAATCGCGCCGCTCGACTCACTCGCCATCGGCAAAGGGCTCTCCCTCGTGAAGCCTTAGCTCGCCTTCGCCACCGTCGAAGTCCTCGATTGCGGCGGCTGGAGCCCTGGGCTGTTGGCCCAGCGCTCGACCTGATCGATGACCTTCTGGTGGCTTGGCCGCACCGGCTCGGGCGCTTCGGGCTCTTCGGAAAGCTTGCGAGGTAACCTGACTTCGTCCGTCATGGACTTTCTCCCTTTCGGGAAAAATGCACCACGGCAGGATACGTTGCTAATATAACCCATTGTTTATACTATGTATTTCTACTCATATCGAGACTTTGTCGTCTCTGGAGGAACTCTCGCCAAGTTGGTTCGTTGAGTAAACTACTCAATCTACTCAATTTGCGTGATCGCCATGAAAGACCTTCGCGCCGAGCGCCTTCAGGTCATGCTCTCACCGGAAGAGTTGGCCGCCATTGACGATTTCCGGTTCAAACACCGCATGCCGACGCGGGCGGCAGCGGTCCGCGAACTCCTCAAATTCGGACTGGACGCTGTGGGCGTCGATGCCGCCGCCGGCGTGAAGTCAAGCAGCTTCGGCGTGTTCGGCCGCGGACCTGACGGACATACTCACGGGGATCCGGAGAGCAGCAGCGGCAGCTGACGCACAGAAGCCCTCCATAAGCAAAACGGCCCCGGCACGGGGATGCCAGGGCCGTCCTTGGAGATTGCTTCCGGCGCACCGGGGGCATGACAACCGGAAGCAATCCGTCGACTCTTCCCGCGGGAATTCGTTCCTCGTCAGAACTAGCCTGTCGCGTCGCTCGAGCCGTCCGGCATCACGCCGGAGCCTGGCGTCTTGCTATTGTCGTTCAGCTTGGGATCGCGCGTCGCTTCACGCGAGGGCGAGCCTTTCGGATTCTCCGTCTTGTGCACGGACTGTGCACGCTGCTTGTCGCGCGGCTGCTCCTCCGCACGCTTGTCCTTGACGATGCCATGGTCGGAATGGGCCATGATGGGCTCCTCCTGGTGTCTCGGAGCGCTTACGCACCGCGGCGTCGAATGTTCCGATACAGAGCTAACTGCGCGTCGCGTGGACAGCAGCAGATGCGTTCTCGAGATGCACCTGCCGCACTGTCGTCACCGTCGCGAAAGCGACTGAGACGCCAAAGGCGAGAATGAGGGAAAGAAGAGCCAGACGTGGAGCCATCGCCAAAACCTCCTTCTGAACTGCAAATCGACGCAATCGACGGTTCCCGGATCATCCCAAATCAGTTGCTTGCCTTCCGTGCGCGGTCTCACACCCAGATTCACACTTCTCGCTTCGGCGCAACGGTGTGGAGCGGAACGGGCGGGATTTCGCCATCGAGCCAATCCTGCTCGTTCGCGAGCGCCGTCCAGGCGTCAGCCATGCGCGAATAGCGTTTGTGGGCGGGTTGTCCGTCGGCTCGCTCGGCAAGCTGAAGACAGTTGTCGGCGTTATCCCTGAAGATGTCAGACTGTTTCATGTGGAGGACGTGGGGACGGAACTCTCGCGTCGCAACCCGCTTACCGCATCGTAATGTGCAGGGAACTTCGCATGCCGTTTGTCATTGATATCGATGCGAGTTGTTGCCCGAGTTGTTGCCGCCGTCATCCTGGCATTCATCAGCGTTCCGGCTCTTGCCAACAGTACCGGCGAGCGGAAGCCTGACGAACGGCAACTGACCGCCGTTGAGGTTATCAGCTGCGTCTACGATTTCGGCCGATTTCAACAGGGTCTTCTTGAGAACACCGACCTCAAGGGCAATGCGGAGGTCAAGAATCTCGCCGCCCTGCGCGCCGAGGAAGCGGCCAAGCGTGACAAGAGTCTGAAGGAGATCCAGGAGGCAATTGGCGCCGAACTGCACGTCGGCAGGGCAACATCCTCGACCGCGAGCCTCGTCCTGCCCGAAATGTCGGATGGTCCAACCTACGTCAGAAGCTTCTATGCCGCGCAGATTCCCGAGTATGAATCAATCATCAGCCTGCTTGAGCGCTATCTGAAGGCGCCCGACAACACAGCGCTCGCAGCGTTCGCGCGCGAGCAACTCCCGAAGCTGCGCTCGCAGGTCAGGGACGCGGAGCGCACCATGGCGGACAAGTAGCCGCCTCTACCTGTCGTTCGGATGATGTTGCTGGCTCTGCGGCCGCACGGTGCGGTCGCTCTCCGGCATCTTGTCCCGGCCCGCATCGCCAGTGTCGTCCTTGCCGCCCGAAGATGATGTGCCGCTGCCGCTCGGATTCGACCTGTTGGCCGTCCCGGTGGTCGGTGTTTCCGCCCGCGGATTGGCTGAGCTTGCGGCGGGGTCGCCGGTCACAGCCCCGCGCCCGCTGGGCGCACCGCCCTGCCCGAAAGCCGGTCCCGCGGCAAACACGATGACAGCGATGGCGGCAAATCCTGCTTTCATCTCCGTTCTCCCTGTCTTTACGGGCTAACCGTCGGGTGCGGCACTCCGTTCCGAACAGTGAATCCCCGGGGATGGACAAGCAGAGCGGCGGGGCCCCGAGGGCATTTCTTTTCTGAGTGGCGTGGAACCAATTCTAGGGATCATCGTTACTTCAACCGGGCTGAGCAAAGCGGGTTCCATGTCCTAGCGCCGCACCTTGGCGCTTGATTTCGAATTTGGCTGACGCTCTATTTCATTTCGACCAAACGCGTCGTGCCTCGGATTCGGCCGATGCTTGCGGGGGAATCAGTATGAGCGACCTCGATCCCGGAACTGCATCACGGTCCGGTCGTCGCGTCCCAAAGCCACCAACCAACGGTACGTCGGAGCCGGATTCCCGGGCGGAGCTGTTGCTCGCCTTGCAGGCGATGCGCAGCGGGGACTTTTCGGTGCGGATGGGTGGCGACTATCTCGGCATAGACGGCAAGATAGCCGACACTCTGAACGAGATCATCGCCGCCAACCAGCGCATGGCGCAGCAGCTTGAGCTGGTCGGCCAGGTGGTAGGGCGCGAAGGCAAGACCCGCCAGCGCGTGAAATTCGGCCTCGCCTCGGGCTCCTGGGCCGACATGGAAGGTTCCGTCAACACGCTGATCGACGACCTCTTGTGGCCGACGCGCGAGGTGACGCGCGCGGTCGCCGCCGTCGCACAAGGTGACCTGCTCCAGACCGTCAAGCTCGACGTCGATGGCCGTCCGCTCGGCGGCGAGTTTTTGCAGTCGGCGACCATCGTCAACACCATGATCAAGCAGCTCGGCGTGTTCACCTCCGAGGTGACGCGCGTGGCGCGCGAGGTCGGCACCGAGGGCAAGCTCGGCGGCCAGGCCCAGGTTCCTGAGGTGACCGGCGTCTGGAAGGACCTCACCGAGAGCGTCAACTCGATGGCGAACAACCTGACCAACCAGGTTCGCAACATCGCCGAGGTGACGATCGCGGTCGCCAACGGCGACCTTTCCAAGAAGATCACTGTCGACGTCCGTGGCGAGATCCTCCAGCTCAAGGAAGCCATCAACACGATGGTGGACCAGCTCCGCTCCTTCGCCTCCGAAGTGACGCGCGTGGCGCGCGAGGTCGGGACCGACGGCAAGCTCGGCGGCCAGGCGATCGTGCCCGGCGTCGCCGGCACCTGGAAAGACCTGACCGACTCCGTCAACGCGATGTGCGGCAACCTGACTGCACAGGTGCGCAACATCGCCAACGTCACCACCGCCGTGGCGCGCGGCGACCTCTCGCGCAAGATCACCGTGGACGTGCGCGGCGAGATCCTGGAGCTGAAGGACACCATCAATACCATGGTGGACCAGCTCAACTCGTTCGCTTCGGAAGTGACGCGCGTCGCGCGCGAGGTGGGCACGGAAGGAAAGCTCGGCGGCCAGGCCCAGGTGCCCGGCGTGGCCGGCACCTGGAAGGACCTCACCGACAACGTCAACTTCATGGCCTCGAACCTGACCGCGCAGGTCCGCAACATCGCCGACGTCGCGACCGCCATCGCAAGCGGCGACCTCTCGAAGAAGATCACGGTGAACGTCTCGGGCGAGATCCTTCAGCTGAAGGAGACGCTCAACACCATGGTGGACCAGCTCAACGCCTTCGCCGGCGAAGTCACGCGCGTCGCCCGCGAGGTCGGCACCGACGGCCGGCTCGGCGGCCAGGCCAACGTGCTCGGCGTCGCCGGCACCTGGAAGGACCTGACCGAGAGCGTCAACTCGATGGCCTCGAACCTGACCGCGCAGGTCCGCAACATCGCGGAGGTGACGACGGCGGTCGCCGGCGGCGACCTGTCGAAGAAGATCACCGTGGACGTGCGCGGCGAGATCCTGGAGCTGAAGGACACCATCAACACCATGGTGGACCAGCTCAACGCCTTCGCCGGCGAAGTCACGCGCGTGGCGCGCGAGGTCGGCACCGAAGGCAAGCTCGGCGGCCAGGCGGTGGTGCGCGGCGTCGGCGGCACCTGGAAAGATCTCACCGACAGCGTCAACTCGATGGCCTCGAACCTGACCGGCCAGGTCCGCAACATCGCCGAGGTCGCGACGGCGGTGGCGAAGGGCGATCTGTCCAAGAAGATCACGGTGAACGTGTCCGGCGAAATCCTTCAGCTGAAGGAAACGCTCAACACCATGGTGGACCAGCTCAACGCCTTCGCCGGCGAAGTCACGCGCGTCGCCCGCGAGGTCGGCACCGACGGCAAGCTCGGCGGCCAGGCCGACGTGCCCGGCGTCGCCGGCACCTGGAAGGATCTCACCGACTCCGTGAACTCGATGGCGGGCAATTTGACCGCCCAGGTCCGCAACATCGCGGAAGTCGCGACCGCGATCGCCGGCGGCGACCTGTCCCGCAAGATCACCGTGGACGTGCGCGGCGAGATCCTTCAGCTCAAGGATACGCTGAACACGATGGTCGACCAGCTCAACCGCTTCGCGGGCGAGGTGACGCGCGTCGCGCGCGAGGTCGGCACCGAAGGCCGCCTCGGCGGTCAGGCCAACGTGCCTGGCGTGGCCGGCACCTGGAAGGACCTCACCGATAGCGTGAACTCGATGGCGGGCAACCTCACCGCCCAGGTCCGCAACATCGCCGAAGTGACGACCGCCGTGGCGCGCGGCGACTTGTCTCGCAAGATCACCGTGGACGTGAAGGGCGAAATCCTCGAGCTGAAGAACACCATCAACACCATGGTGGACCAGCTCAATGGCTTTGCCGGCGAAGTCACGCGCGTCGCCCGCGAGGTCGGGACCGAAGGCAAGCTCGGCGGCCAGGCCGAGGTGCCCGGCGTCGCCGGCACCTGGAAGGACCTCACCGACAACGTCAACTTCATGGCCTCCAACCTGACGGCCCAAGTCCGCAACATCGCCGAGGTCGCGACCGCCATTGCCGGCGGCGACCTCTCGAAGAAGATCACGGTGGACGTGCGCGGCGAGATCCTTCTCTTGAAGGACACGCTGAACACCATGGTCGAGCAACTCCGCTCCTTCGCCGCCGAAGTCACGCGCGTGGCGCGCGAGGTCGGCACCGAAGGCCGGCTCGGTGGCCAGGCCGTCGTGCCCGGCGTCGGCGGCACCTGGAAGGACCTCACCGACAACGTCAACCTGCTCGCCGCGAACCTCACCACGCAGGTCCGCAACATCGCCGAAGTCACCACGGCGGTCGCGCGCGGCGACCTCTCGCGCAAGATCACCGTCGACGTGAAGGGCGAAATTCTCGAGCTGAAGAACACCATCAACACCATGGTGGACCAGCTCAACGCCTTCGCCGGCGAGGTCACGCGCGTGGCCCGCGAGGTCGGTACCGAAGGCAAGCTCGGCGGCCAGGCGCAGGTGCCCGGCGTCGCGGGTACATGGAAGGATCTCACCGACACCGTGAACCTGATGGCGGCGAACCTGACCGAACAGGTGCGCGGCATCGTCAAGGTCGTGACCGCGGTGGCCAACGGCGACCTCAAGCAGAACTTGACGATGAAATCGCGCGGCGAGGTCGCCGCTCTCGCCGACACCATCAACAACATGACCGAGACGCTCGCGACCTTCGCCGACCAGGTGACGTCGGTGGCCCGCGAGGTCGGCGTCGAAGGCCGTCTCGGCGGCCAGGCCAACGTGCCCGGCGCGGCCGGCACCTGGAAGGATCTCACCGGCAACGTGAACCTCTTGGCGGCCAACCTCACCTCACAGGTGCGCGCGATCGCAGAAGTGGCGACCGCCGTGACCAAGGGCGACCTGACGCGGTCGATCCAGGTCGACGCCCGCGGCGAGGTGGCGGAGCTGAAAGACAACATCAACACGATGATTACGAATCTCCGTCTGACGACGGACGTCAACACGGAGCAGGACTGGCTGAAGACCAATCTCGCCAAGTTCACCAACATGCTCCAGGGCCAGCGCGACCTCACGACCGTCGGCCGGCTGCTGCTCACCGAATTGTCGCCGCTGGTGAACGCGCATACTGGCGTGATCTACCAGGTCGAGAACGAGAACGATCCGCAGCTCCTGCTGCTCGCCTCTTACGCCAGCGACGGCGTCTACCCCTATCAACCCGTGCTGCAGTTCGGCGAAGGCCTGATCGGCCAATGCGCCTTCGACAAGCGGCCGCGTGTCGTCTCCGACATTCCGTCCGACGTGGTGCCGATCAACTCGGCGTTGTTCCGCGTTGCGCCGAAAAACCTGGTCGTGCTGCCGGTCCTGTTCGAAGGTCAGGTCAAGGCCGTGATCGAGCTCGCCTCGCTCGTCTCCTTCACGACGTCGCAGATGACGTTCCTGGAACAGCTCACCGACTCCATCGGCATCGTGCTCAATTCGATCGAGGCCACGATGCAGACCGAAGGCCTGCTCAAGCAGTCGCAGCAGCTCGCCGGAGAGCTGCAGACCCAGCAGCGCGAATTGCAGCAGACCAACGACCAGCTCGAGCAGAAGGCACAGCAGCTCGCCGAGCGCAACGTCGAGGTGGAACGCAAGAACCAGGAGATCGAGCAGGCCCGCCGTGCGCTCGAGGAGAAGGCGACCGAGCTCGCGCTGACCTCGAAATACAAGTCCGAATTCCTCGCCAATATGAGCCACGAGCTGCGCACGCCGCTGAATTCGATCCTGATCCTCGGACAGCAGCTCAGCGACAACCCGGACGGCAACCTCTCGGCCAAGCAGGTCGAATTCGCCCGCACCATCCACGGCGCCGGCACCGACCTGCTCAACCTCATCAGCGACATTCTCGATCTTTCCAAGATCGAGTCCGGCACGGTGACGGTCGACGCCGAGGAGATCCTGACCGCGAACCTGCTCGAGACCGTCGGCCGGCCGTTCCGGCACGAGGCAGACAACCGCAATCTGTCGTTCAAGATCGACGTCGATCCGAACCTGCCGCGCAGCATCGTCACCGACTCCAAGCGCTTGCAACAGGTCCTGAAGAACCTGCTCTCCAACGCCTTCAAGTTCACCGCCGAAGGCGAAGTGCGCCTGAACGTCGCCGGCGCGGTTGGCGGCTGGGGGACCGATCACCCGGTGCTGAACACCGCGCCGGCCGTGATCGCCTTCGAAGTGTCCGATACCGGCATCGGCATTCCCCTGGAGAAGCAGAAGCTGATCTTCGAGGCGTTCCAGCAGGCGGATGCCGGCACCAGTCGAAAGTATGGCGGCACCGGACTCGGGCTCGCGATCAGCCGCGAGCTCGCGAGCCTGCTCGGAGGCGAGATCCATCTGCGCAGCGCGCCGGGCAAGGGATCGTCCTTCACGCTTTATCTGCCGTTGAAATATTCCGGCCCGACGCTCGCGCCGCGCGCCGCGCCAACGCCACAGCAATACAGCCAGCCGCCGGCGCTGCAGCCGGCCGCGCCTGACCAGCAACGCGCCATCGAGCAGCTGCCCGACGACCGGCTCAATCTCGAGCCCGGCGACACCATCCTCCTGATCGTCGAGGACGATTCGCACTATGCCCGCGTGCTGGTCGATCTGGCCCGTGACAAGGGATTCAAGGTTCTGGTCGCCGCCCGCGGCGCCGAGGCCCTGGAACTCGCCAAGCAGTACCAGCCGACGGCCGTCTCGCTCGACGTGTTCCTGCCCGACGTGCTCGGCTGGACCGTGCTGAGCCAGCTCAAGCACAATCCGCTCACCCGCCACATCCCCGTGCAGATCATCACGCTCGACGAGGATCGCCAGCATGCGCTGGCGCGCGGCGCGTTCTCCTTCGTCAACAAGCCGACGACCACCGAGGGCGTCTCGGCCGCACTGACGCAGATCAAGGAATATGCGCGACCGCGGCGCAAGCGGCTCTTGATCGTCGAGGACAACGAGGCCGAGCAGCTTTCGATCCGCGAGCTGCTGCACCACGACGACATCGAGATCCTGACCACGGATACCGGGGCCGGCGCGCTCTCGACGCTGCGCGAGCAGCCCTGCGATTGCGTGGTGCTCGACCTGCGGCTGCCCGACATGAGCGGCTTCGAGGTGCTCGACCAGATCCGCAATGACGAGGCGCTGTCGAACATCCCGGTCGTGGTGTTCACCGGACGCGAGCTCTCGGCGGAGGAGGATGCCGAGCTCCACACCATGGCGCGCAGCATCGTGGTCAAGGGCGTGGAGTCGCCGGAACGCCTGCTCGACGAGACTGCGTTGTTCCTGCACCGCGTGATCACGGAGCTGCCGGTCGAGAAGCAGCGTATGCTGGAGAAGCTTAACAGTTCCGACGAGGACCTGATCGGCAAGACCGCCCTGCTCGTCGACGACGATGCCCGCAACATCTTCGCGCTGTCGAGCGTGCTGGAACGACGCGGCATGAAAGTGCTGACGGCGACGACCGGCAGCGAGGCGGTGACACTGGTCGAATCCAATCCGGACATCGCGATCGTGCTGATGGACATCATGATGCCGCAGATGGATGGCTATCAGACCATCGGCGTGATCCGCGAGAACCCGGCATGCGCCCGTCTCCCGATCATCGCGTTGACCGCCAAGGCGATGAAGGGCGACCGGGAGAAGTGCCTCGAAGCCGGCGCGTCCGACTACCTCGCCAAGCCCGTCAACACCGACCAATTGCTGCTTGCGATCCGCATGTGGCTGCACCGCTGAGTGGGATCCGCGAATGGACCACGAAAAGGTCAATATCCTCCTCGTCGACGACCAGCCCGCCAAGCTGCTCGCCTATGAGGTGATTCTGAAGGATCTCGGCGAGAACCTCGTGATTGCCTCCTCGGGGCGCGAGGCGCTGGAGGTGTTGCTCAAGACCGAGATCGCAGTGATCCTGGTCGACGTCTGCATGCCCGAGCTCGATGGCTTCGAGCTCGCCGCGATGATCCGCGAGCATCCGCGTTTCCAGAAGACCGCGATGATCTTCATCTCGGCCATCCAGGTCAGCGACATCGACCGGTTGCGCGGCTACGAGATGGGCGCGGTCGATTACGTGCCGGTCCCGGTCGTGCCGGAAGTGCTGCGCGCCAAGATCAAGGTGTTTGCCGAGCTCTACCGCAAGACGCGGGAGCTCGAACGGCTGAACCACGAGCTGGAGGACCGCGTCCGCGCACGCACCGCGGAACTGGAGAGCTCCACCGCCAAGCTGCGCGAGAGCGAGCAGCGGCGCAGCATGGCGATCGCCGCCGGCAAGATGGGATCCTGGGACTGGGACTGGATCAGCGGCGATTGGATGTGGGACGAGGGGCAATACCGCATCTTCGGCGTCGGCCCCGAGAGCTTCGAGGTCAATCCGGCCAACGTTCAGGCACTGTTGCATCCCGATGACGTCGATCAGTTGCGCAAGGCGATCGCCGAATTCAACAAGGGCACGCGCGCCTATGAGACGGAGTTCCGCATCGTGCGGCCCGACGGCGAGGTGCGCTGGTGCGTCGGCACGGCGGCCGCGACGGTCGACGAGAGCGGGCGCGTGGTGCGCGTCAGCGGCGTCACCGTCGATATCACCGAGCGCAAGCGCGCCGAGGAACGGCAGAATCTCCTGGCGCGGGAAGTCGATCATCGCGCCAAGAATGCGCTGGCGCTGGCGCAGTCGATCGTGCGCCTCACGCGGGCCGACGAGGTCAAGGCCTATGTCAACGCCGTCGAGGGGCGCATCAATGCGCTGGCGCGCGTGCACACCATCCTGTCGCTGTCGAGCTGGCAGGGCGCCGAGCTCTCCAGGCTGATCGACGAGGAGCTTGCGCCCTATTCGCTCGGCGACCAGATCAGATTGGCAGGTCCCGAAGTTCAGTTGCTGCCGGCAACGGCCCAGACGCTGGCGCTCGCACTGCACGAGCTCTTCACCAACTCGGCAAAGTATGGCGCGCTCTCGACTCGATCGGGGCGGCTCGCGATCGGTTGGCAGGTCGAGAACGAGCTGCTCACGCTGAGCTGGGAGGAATCCGGCGGTCCGCTGGTCATGACACCGAAGTCGCGCGGCTTCGGCACGCGGAGTTTGCTTGCGAGCATTGAGTCCCAGCTTGGCGGACAGGCGCAGTTCGATTGGCGCGCCGAGGGCCTGTTGTGCCGTCTGGAGGTGCCGTTGATACGCAAAACGGCGATCTCCGCTCTCGGCAAGTTCGACACTGCCGGCTCCGCCGAATTGCAGCGCGCGTCCGGTTAACCGGACGCCGCGCTCGTCATGCGCTGAGCGATCCGCGGTTCGCGCGCGACGCGTCCTTCGAGCCAAGCTTCCGTTCGGGCGAGATCGCGCAGCGCCCTGGCATAGCGGCGAGCCGCGCTCCGCTCCGCGCCACGCGGGAGCTTGCGCGCCTTGCGCAAGATGTCCGCGGCCGCGTTGCGATAGGCCAGCGAGCGGTAAAGAAAGACTACCTTACCCATATCGATATTCCCGTTTTGATGGCACCCATCCTCGCAAGCCCGGCATGAACGTCGGATGAAGCCAGCGATGACAAATTCTTTCAATCGAACGGAACCAGCGAATCGCGCGCGCGTTGGCATGCCAGTTCGGGATGCAGTCCCATGCGCACCAAGAAGTCGTCCGAGCTGATCTCTGCCAGCGGCCTTATCAAGCTGATGACGCACGCAATGATGGGCGCAGCCCTCGGCCTCGCCTTCAGCCTCACGCTCGTCCTGTCCAATCCAGCCGTGGCCAACCTACTGAATAACGGCGGAAGCCAGGCCGCTATGGTCTTCGCCCTCACCTTGGTGACGACGTTCGCGATCGGCGCGACGCTGACCGGCGCCGTGTTCATCCTCGTAGAGGACAAGCAATCTTGAAGCATGCGTGACGCGTGGGAGATGCTTTGTTCGGAACTCCTGCGGCGAATAGCGGTTGGCTGCCTGCGTCAATTTAACTCAGGGAGTTTCCCGCATGAAGACGACCAAGCTCGCTCTCGCCGTGATGTTGGCAACCGGCCTAGCCGCCGCGCCGTTCGCCGCCCAGGCCAAGTCGCAGAAGGCCAAGCACGGATCCTCGATGTCATCGTCGCAGACCACCGGCGCCAATACCAAATCTTCCAAGGGCGCAGATCCTTCCGGCCAAGGCGGCTCTGGTCCCGGCTCCGATCAGGGCGGCACAATGACGAACAAAGGCGGCATGACCAAAACCAAATAGGCGCTCCCTGGTATTCGTGAGGGCTCCGCCATTGCGCGGGGCCCTTGCCGCCTGATGCTCGACGCTGGGGGCTGTCAGCATCCAGCATCCACAAGCTCCGGCACTCGCGTTGCGCGCACGTTCAACCGCGATCGCGGTTCGGCGCGCCGTTGCAATATCCGGTCCGGCTCTTCCTCCGCCGCGCGCTTCCAAATATCTCAGCGGCGCCCGATCGCCCGTACGGGGTTGCCGACTGTCTTCACGGGACGAACGCGCACCCGGTCACGGACGTCAGGCAGAACATCGCTGCCACCAGCCGCCTTCCATTCGCTGATCAGGAGGTTGATTTTCCGGCGCAGATCCATCTGCGCCAGGGCCCTTTCTGTGCAGTCGCAGTCGCGCTCGACGAGGTCGCGCACCGACGCCTCGACGTCGGCCATCTCAAGCCTCAAGGCCCTGATTTTACGTCGAATTTCATTAATTCTGTTGTCCATGGCTTGTTAGAACAAAATAAGAACATATAGTCAAGTCACGATTTCAAGACGGAGGAGCGACATGCAGGTTCAAGGTAAATACGACGCCAGGGTTTTTCTGAGCGAGCAGATGACGCGAGCGCAGGGGCTGAGGCTGAAACGGCTCAGCGAAGAGGCCTATCAACCCACCCAATATGCGCGGGATCTGTCTTTCAGCGAGGCCGCACGGCGCATCCAGGCTCTGGAAGCGGAGATCGAGCTGGCGAACTCCTTCTAGGCTGCGGCGCCCGCCTGGAACGTTGCATCCGCGCTCCCCGGAACCATGGCTGTGCCGAATGGTTTTCTTCGGCCAAGGGAGAACATGCATGGCACGCAAGGCAAAGAAACGCCGCTACTCACGCAGCTCCGGCAGCGATGTCGAAAGCGAGATGCGGCGCTACAAGAAGGGGACCGCGAAGAGCGGCCGTGGCGGACGCGGCGGCCGCGTGAAGAGCCGCAAGCAGGCGATCGCGATCGGACTGTCGAAGGCGCGCAAGAAGGGCAAGAAGGTCCCGAAGAAAGCTTCGAAGCGAAAGAGCGCCAAGAGGACGTCCCGGACGTCGTCGAAGAAGTCGTCGTCGAAGAAGTCGTCGAAGCGCAAATCCAGCAAGCGCTCACGCTGACCAGTGTCAGATCATGCTCCCCGGCATGAAGCAGCGGATCGAAATCCCGAACGCAGTCTTCACCGGCCACACCATGGTGCGGCCGGCCCGGTTCGGCTCGGTGATGACGGCTTCGTCCGGCACCTCGATCCACTGCCCGTCGAGACGCACGCGGTAACGCCCGTTGTGCGACTCCCAGTCGGGATCGGCAACGGCGAAACCATCCGCATCCGAGCAACACGGACCCAGATGGCTGCGCAGGCTGTCGAACCATGGCTTCAGGGGCGAGTCGGCGTAGCGGCCGTCGTCGCGCCCGAGCGCGCTTCCGCCCCAGAGCACCAATGGCGCCACGAGCAGCGCACTCCTCAGCGAGAGCTTCAATCGATCCATGTCGGCACCGATCAAATGTGAACCACCGGCCAGTTCCACAAAGCGCCGGGAAGGTTCGAAGTTCCACGCTTGCAACCCGAGTCCGCTGCTACGTTGCAGCAGAGCAGAGAGGCAGCCCGGAACTGTGACCAGCGAACACGGCTTTTTCGGACGCACCGGATCATCATTCCTGCTGCTAACGAGAATGTTATCGGGGTCTTTGCTTGATTGCGCATGCGAAAGGCGGCCCGAGGGCCGCCTTTTTGGATTCCTACCGGTCGAGCTTCGCCTTACGCGAGCGGCACCGCGACGAAGCGGGTGGCATCCGCGCTTTTGACCTGCAACAGAACGCTGCGCTTGCCCGACGATTTGGCCTGCGCCAGCTCCGAGCGCACCTCGCCGACATTGCTGACAGCCTTGCCACCGACGTTGAGGATGACGTCGCCGGTCTGGATACCGCGCTGCGCCGCCGGCCCTTCCGGATCAACCTCGGTGACGACGACACCCTTCTGACCGGCGCCCTGCACCTCGCCGGCCGGAGCCAGACCGAGCCCGAGGCGCGGCGTGCCGGCACCCGGCTGCCCCCTGCCCTCGTCGGCATTGCCCTTGGCCTGACGCTCGTTCGGCAGCTCACCGAGCGCCAGGGTCAACGTTTTGCTGTCGCCCCTGCGGAAGACATCGAGCTTCACGGACGTGCCCGGCGCCAGGGTGGCGATGGTGCGGGCGAGATCGCGGGGGTCCTTGATGGTGGTGCCGTTCACGGCGGTGATGACGTCACCCGCCTCGATGCCGGCCTTCGCCGCCGGGCTGCCGGCTTGCGGGTTGTCGACGATCGCGCCGCGCGCCTCCTTGAGCCCGAGGCTGTCGGCAATGTCCGACATCACGGGCTGCACCTGCACGCCGAGCCAGCCCCGGGTGACCGCGCCCTTGTCCTTCAATTGCGCGATGACGAGCTTGGCGGTCGAGGCCGGAATATCGAAGCCGATGCCGACCGAGCCGCCCGACGGGGAGAAGATCGCAGTGTTCACACCGATGACGTTGCCGTTCATGTCGAAAGCCGGGCCGCCGGAATTGCCCTTGTTGATGGGCGCATCGATCTGGATGAAGTCGTCATAGGGACCATTGCCGATATCCCGGCCGCTGGCCGAGACGATGCCGGCGGTCACAGTGCCACCAAGACCGAAGGGATTGCCGACCGCGACCACCCAGTCGCCGATGCGCGGCTTCTGGTCGGAGAACTTGACGAACGGAAACTCCTTCTTGCCGTCGACCTTGATCAGCGCGAGATCGGTCTTCGGATCCGTGCCGACGACCTTCGCGGTGTAGGTCGTACCGTCGTCCATCGTCACCTGCACGGACTCGGCGTGGTCAACGACATGGTTGTTGGTCACGGCATAGCCGTCCGCGGAAATGAAGAAGCCGGAGCCTTCGCCCGTGATCATCTGATGACGCTGGCGCGGCATGCCGTTCGCGCCGCCTGGGAAACGGAAGCCGAACTGTCGCGAGAACTGATCGAACGGCGTGTCCTCGTCCGAATCCATCCGGTTCTGCTGCAGCATCGCGCTCTTGTCATTGTCCTGGTCGATTCTGACCCGCACCGAGATCACCGCGGGTTTGACCTTGCTGACCAGATCGCCAAAGCCCGGCGGCGTCGCGGCGGCTTCCGCAGCCTGAGCCGGCGCAATGAAGGAGTTCATGCCGAACTGCGAAGGGCCTGGCGCAATTGACAGGGCGGCCACGCCCAGCGCAGCCACGGAGCCGAGCAGCGCGAGCCGGCGCGGCTTCAAGATCTTGCGAGACGTGGTAGTGTCGGAATTGACGCGATCGTTCATGTCGAAATGTCCATGTTGAGCGGGTGTCGCCTTGCCGTCAACATGGTCGTTGCCACCTTACGGCGTCCCGTCCATCCGATTAAATCTCGGCAAAGAATGGATGAGCGGGCGCAGCAGGCAAATCGTCGCTGGCCGTTTGACGCAGCTCAATACGGGTGCTTCGTGCAGTGAAAAACTGCAACCACCGGATGATGTCCATTGGAGGCGCACCATGTACAAAGACATTCTCGTCCACATTCCCACCGAACGTCCCATGCGTTCGGCGATCGAGGGCTCGATCTCGCTCGCGGCGAACCTCCACGCGCATCTCGACGCGGTCGCGGTCGGCTATGTCGCAACCAGTGCAGCTTACATGATGGAGGGCGGCGCGGCGGTGGCGGCCGTGTTCGAGCTGGAACGCGAGCGCGCCGTGGAGCGGGCCGAGGCCGCACTCGCGGTGTTCAAGAGCGAAGCGGCGAATGCCGGCATCTCCTACGCCTGCCACGCACTCGGCGCGATCCCGGCGGATGCAGCCGGCTCGCTCGGCGAGATGGCACGACTGCACGACCTCAGCATCGTGCTCCAGCCTGATCCGACGCAAGGCTCGTTCGACAACGACGTGCCACGCGAGATCCTGTTCCAGGCGGGCGGCCCGGTGCTGTTCCTGCCCTACACCTTCCGCGGCGCCTTCAAGGCGAGCCGGATCGGCATCTGCTGGGACGGCAGCCGCCTCGCCGCCCGCGCTGTGCGCGACGCAGCACCGTTCCTGGCGCGCGCCGCAGAGATCGTGATCATCACCATCAACGAGACCGACGCGGCCTCCGGCGAAGCTTCAGCGAGCAGTCTGGCAAAACATCTCGGCCGGCGCGGACTGTCGACCCGCACGGTCGCCCTGTCGGCAACGCGCGCCGACATTCAACCGACCATCCTGTCGCTGGCGGCGGACGAGAGTCTCGATCTCTTGGTGATGGGCGGCTACGGCCATTCGCGGTTGCAGGAGCGCGTTCTCGGCGGCGTCACCCGTGCCATGCTGGAAGCCATGACGGTCCCGACGCTGATGTCGCATTGAGCCGTGCCGGCTTGGCGCCGTCACGCCGCAGCGGGAGTTTCCCATGTCGCGGGCGCGGCGGCGTCCTTGTCGCGTTGCACATTGCAGGCTTCGAAATGCGCCTTGAGTTCGATTTCGGCGAGATATTCGAAATGTTCGGCCTGGCCGAGGAGTTCCCAGTTCTGGAGCGGCCGGTAGGCCGCCTGCTGGCGACAGAGGGACGCCAGCGCCCGGTAGCGACGTACGTTCTCCATGAGACCTCCCTCGCATTTACTGGGGTTATTGCTCTGATTTGCGTCAGGTCGATGGCGGTTGTGCAAAAGATTTGCTGCGCGCGCGAGCCAAGTCAATTTTCGAGAAGCGCCGGTAAGGATTTTAGTTCCAAACGTCCGCTTGGAACTGTGTGCGCAACGCGGTAGGCCGCGCTGACGAACTCGTCCAGCTTGACGAGACGCTTAGCATTGCCCGGTCGTCAATCGATCCTTCTTCTCAGCTGCGTTGGTTACCCCCGCCTGAATGAGCCGGTCAGAGACCCGGAGAAAGTGGCGCGCCTTGGCACACCGGAACCACAGCATCAGTCCGCGGCTGATCCATAGTCTACCGGAGGAGCGCGCTTTCTCCGGCCCGCTTCGCGGCCGCGGAACTATCTTGCAGCCTCGGAGCCCGGCCCGTCTCCGCGGCGCTGCGAATAGCCGCGATATTGGCGGCATATTCGGCAGCGCTCTTGCCGCGAAACACGGCGGAGCCTGCGACCAGCGTGTCGGCGCCCGCTGCAGCCACCGCCGCCGCATTGTCGCGCGTGACACCGCCATCGACTTCGAGCCGGATCGGCCGCTCGCCGATCATGGTCCTGATCCGCCGGATCTTGTCGATCTGCGATGCGATGAAGGACTGGCCGCCAAAGCCCGGATTGACCGTCATCACCAGCACGAGATCGATGCGATCGAGCACATATTCGATCACCGTCTCCGGCGTCGACGGACAAAGGCTGACGCCAGCCTTCCTGCCGAGCGCGCGAATGGCCTGAAGTGAGCGGTCGAGATGCGGGCCTGCTTCGGCATGAACGGTGATGACATCCGCTCCGGCTTTCGCGAACGCCTCGAGATAGGGGTCGCTCGGCGCGATCATCAAATGCACGTCGAACGGCTTCTTCGTCAGCGGCCGGATCGCCTTGATTACATCGGCACCGAAGCTGATGTTCGGCACAAAGTGCCCGTCCATCACGTCGCAATGGATCCAGTCGGCGCCGGCCGCGTCGATCGCGGTGATCTCCTCGCCGAGACGCGCGAAATCCGCGGCCAGGATCGAGGGAGCGATGAGGATCTCCTTGGTCATGACTTTGCACTCCGCGCGTCGGCGCCGCCGCTGAAGACCCGACTCGCCAGGACGTCCGCGGGATCGACCGTTTCGAGGTCGGCGACGTCGAGCATGCGGTCGAGATCGGACACCAGCCGATCGGCCTGCCGCAAGCGGATGCGATCGACGGCATTGCGGATCGAGCGCGCATTGGAGAAGAATGGTTGGGTCCGGCGCAGCGCGATGTATCGCTCGAACGCATCGCGCGCCGCTGCCGAGAAGCGATACCCCCTCTCTTTCAGCATCAGCTCGGCGATGACGAGCAACTCGGCTTCCGAATAATCCGGAAATTCGATGTGGTGGGCGATGCGCGAGCGGAAGCCGGGGTTAGAGGCGAAGAAGCTCGTCATCCGCTCGCTATAGCCGGCGAGGATCACGACGAGGTCCTCGCGCTGGTTCTCCATGACCTGGAGCAGGATCTCGATCGCCTCCTGACCGTAGTCGCGCTCGTTGTCGGGTCGATGCAGGTAATAGGCCTCATCGATGAACAACACGCCGCCCATCGCCTTCTTCAGGATCTCCTTGGTCTTCGGCGCGGTGTGGCCGATATACTGGCCGACCAGATCGTCGCGCGTCACCGAGATCACCTGCCCGCGGCGCACGAAGCCGAGCCCGTGCAGGATCTTGGCCATGCGCAGCGCCACGGTGGTCTTGCCGGTGCCGGGATTGCCCGTGAACGACATGTGCAGCGTTGGCGGCGCGGAGGCCAGTCCCGCCCGCTGCCGGATGCGTTCGATCAGCAGCAGTGAGGCGATCTGGCGCACGCGGCTCTTCACCGGCTTGAGCCCGATCAGCTCCTGATCGAGCTGCTGCAGCGTATCGGTGATCCCGGCCGCTTCAGCCTCCTTGCGGAGATCGAATTGGGTCTCGCTGTGTTCGGTCGTGGTTGCGTGGGGCACATCGAGCATCGGCACCTCGAAGAAAAGGGCTTCGCCGCAGGGGAGCGGCGAAGCAGTGGTCCGCCAAGGATGCGGAGCAGGGAGAGCTCCGCGCGGAAGCGGATGACTTAAGCGGAGGCGTGCGCGGCCGGCTTTCGTACCGTGGTGTAGCGGATTGCGCGGCCAGCCACCTCCTGCCGCACCAGCTCGAATTCCGCCTCTTGCTTCGGCCGGTTGACGAGGAAGGAGATCCGCACCGATTCCCAGCCGTGGCTGGAATCGAAGCCGCTGATGCGGATATAGCGGTCGCCGTAGACCCTGCGGCACTCGGCGAGCTCCATCATCACACCGGCGGCATCCTGGAGATCGAACATCGGCAGGCCCCACATCTCCCAATAGGTGTTGCGGGGATGCGGATCGTCGGTGAATTCGATGTTCACCGCCCAGCCATTGGCGAGACAGTATTGCACCTGCTTGGAGATCTGGTCATCGGTCAGATCGGGCAGGTACGAGAAGCAGCCCTGGGTGATCTTCATGTCCATTCTCCTCAAACTGTTTCCAGCGCCGTCGGCACGAAGTCCGGCGTGTCGGTGGATTGATAGTTGAATGTGACGTCCTTCCAGACCTCGAGCGCGGCCTTCAGCGGCGTGCAGGTCTGGGCCGCCTTGGCGAGGATCTCCGGCCCTTCGTGGAGATAGTCGCGGCCCTCATTGCGGGCGAGGATCATCGCTTCCAGCGCCACGCGGTTGGCAGTCGCGCCGGCCGCAATGCCCATGGGATGGCCGATGGTGCCGCCGCCGAACTGCAGCACGACATCCTCACCTAACAGATCCAACAACTGGTGCATCTGGCCGGCATGGATGCCGCCGGAGGCGACCGGCATCATCTTGTTGAGGCTCGCCCAGTGCTGGTCGAAGAACAGGCCATGCTCGAGCTTGGTCGGGTTGAAGTCTTCGCGGCAGACATCGTAGTAGCCGCGGGTGGTGTTGGGATCGCCTTCGAGCTTGCCGACCACCGTGCCGGCATGAATG
Source organism: Bradyrhizobium sp. USDA 4354 (assembly GCF_054060315.1). Lineage (NCBI taxonomy): Bacteria > Pseudomonadati > Pseudomonadota > Alphaproteobacteria > Hyphomicrobiales > Nitrobacteraceae > Bradyrhizobium > Bradyrhizobium sp. USDA 4354. The sequence goes on from NZ_JBSSDC010000001.1 coordinate 7,377,902, forward strand.
TGGTCAACACCGGCAAGGCGCATCCATTTGGCGATGACGCGGAACGACACGCCGTGGCTCTTCTGCCGCGTATAGGTCGAGTGACCGGCGCGATGCAGATGCAGGATCATGTCGTTGCGCCGCGCCCACTTGGCCATCGACTGGATCGCGGTGTAGCCGATCACGAGGTCGATCATGACGATGCACGAGCCGAGCTCTTTCGCGAATTCCGCGCGCTCGTACATGTCCTCCATCGTGCCCGCGGTAATGTTCAGGTAGGTGCCTTTCACCTCGCCGGAGGCGGCCTGCGCGCGGTTCACCGCCTCCATGCAGTAGAGAAAGCGCTCACGCCAATGCATGAAGGGCTGCGAGTTGATGTTCTCGTCGTCCTTGGTGAAGTCGAGCCCGCCCTTCAGCGCCTCGTAGACCACGCGGCCGTAGTTGCGTCCCGAGAGACCAAGCTTCGGCTTGATCGTCGCGCCCAGCAGAGGCCGGCCGAACTTGTCGAGCCGCTCGCGCTCGACCACGATGCCGGTCGCCGGCCCCTGGAACGTCTTCACATAGGCGACCGGGAAGCGCATGTCCTCCAGACGCAGGGCCTTCAACGGCTTGAAGCCGAACACGTTGCCGATGATCGAGGCCGAGAGGTTCGCGATCGAGCCCGGCTCGAACAGGTCGAGGTCGTAGGCGATGTAGGCGAAGTAGGAACCGGGCGAGCCTGGGACCGGATCGACGCGGTAGCACTTGGCGCGATACTTCTCCGCGGCGGTCAGGCGATCGGTCCACACCACCGTCCAGGTCGCGGTCGAGGATTCGCCGGCCACAGCAGCAGAGGCCTCGATCGGATCGACGCCCTCCTGCGGCGTGACGCGGAACAGCGCGATGACGTCGGTGTCCTTTGGCGTGTAATCGGGCTCCCAATAGCCCATGCGCTTGTATTCCATCACGCCGGAGCGATAGCGCTCCTTGCCGCGGACCGTGCCTGCATGTGCGTTCATGTCTCTCTCCTGCTCTTTTCTCTGCTCTTTCTGATTGACTAGGCCGCCACGGACTCGCGGGCATCGATGCGCGGATCGAGCTCGCCGGCGCGATAGCGCCGCGCCATCTCGCTCATCGGGACCACCTTGATCTTGCTGGCATGACCCGCGGTGCCGAACTGCTCGAAGCGCTCGCGGCACAGCTCGCGCATCGCGTCCATCGCCGGCTTGAGGAACTTGCGCGGATCGAACTCGGAGCGCGCCTGGGCCGCCACCTTGCGGAACACCGCGGTCATCGCGAGGCGACAGTCGGTGTCGATATTGACCTTGCGCACCCCAGTCTTGATGCCCCGGACGATCTCTTCGACCGGCACGCCCCAGGTCTGCGGCATCTCGCCGCCGAATTGGTTGAACATGTCCTGGAGCGGCTGCGGCACCGAGGAGGAGCCGTGCATGACGAGATGCGTATTTGGCAGCCGGCGGTGGATCTCCTGGACCACCCGCATCGCCAGGATGTCGCCATCCGGCTTGCGGCTGAACTTGTAGGCGCCGTGTGAGGTGCCCATCGCGATCGCCAGCGCATCGACCTTCGTGGCGCGAACGAAATCGACGGCCTGATCGGGATCGGTCAGCAACTGGTCGTGGCTGACCTTGCCCTCGACGCCATGACCATCCTCCTGCTCGCCGCCGCCGTGCTCGAGCGAGCCGAGCACGCCGAGTTCGCCTTCGACGGAAGCGCCGACCCAATGGGCGAGATCGACGACGCGGCGGGTGATCGCGACGTTGTAGTCATAGTCGGCCGCCGTCTTGGCGTCGGCCTTGAGCGAGCCGTCCATCATGACCGAGGTGAAGCCATGGGCGATGGCAGAGGCGCAGGTCGCCTCGTCATTGCCGTGGTCCTGGTGCATGCAGAGCGGAATGTCGGGATAGGTCCGCTCCAGCGCATCGATCATGTGCGAGAGCATGAGGTCGCCGGCATAGCTGCGCGCACCGCGTGAGGCCTGGATGATGACAGGCGCATCGACCTCGGCCGCCGCCTGCATGATCGCGATGCCCTGCTCCATGTTGTTGATGTTGAACGCCGGCACGGCATAGCCGCAGGTAGCGGCATGATCGAGCAGTTGGCGAAGTGTGATACGGGCCACGGGACGTCCTCCTTATTGACTCTTGCGCGCAATCGCCCGGCGGGCGGCTTCCGCTATGCTCTGCGGCGTGATGCCGAATTCGCGGTACAGCACGGGTGCCGGCGCCGAGGCGCCGAAGCCGCGCATGCCGACGAATTCACCGTCGGCGCCGATCCAGCGATGCCAATCGCCCTGCACGGCCGCCTCGATTCCGACGCGCGGCGCAGTGCCGAGCACGGCGGCGCGGTAGTCCTCCGGCTGCTCCTCGAACAGCGCGAGGCACGGCGCCGAGACGACGGCCGCACGGATGTGCTCGGTCGCGAGCAGGCGGGCAGCTTCCAGCGCGATCGAAACTTCCGAGCCGGTTGCGATGAGCGTCACGTCGCGGCCACCGTCCGGGGAGACAACGAGGTAAGCACCGCGTGCGACACGGTTTTTGCCGCGCGCATCGCTGCGGAAGGTCGGTAACGCCTGCCGCGACAGGCACAGCACGGACGGTCGATGCTCTGTCGCAAGCGCGCAGTCCCAGGCCTCCAGCGTCTCCACCGCATCGGCCGGGCGGAACACCAGCAGGTTTGGAATGACGCGCAGCGCCGCGAGATGCTCGACCGGCTGGTGCGTCGGGCCATCCTCTCCGAGCCCGATGGAGTCGTGCGTCATCACGTGGATGACGCGCAGCCGCATCAAGGCTGCAAGGCGGATCGCGGGTCGGCTGTAATCGGAGAACGCGAGGAACGTGCCGCCGTACGGGATGAAGCCGCCATGCAGCGCGAGGCCATTCATCGCCGCGGCCATGCCGTGCTCGCGGATGCCGTAGTGGATGTAGTCACCGGCGAATGCGCCACTCTTGACCGGCGCCTGCGCCTTGGCATGCGTCAGGTTCGAATGCGTCAGGTCCGCGGAGCCGCCGACCAGGCCGGGAATCGTCCCGGCGATGGCATCGAGCACCTGTTGCGAGGCCTGCCGCGTCGCAAGCTTCGGCCGCTCACTGGCGAAGCGCTCGCGCAATTTCGCCGCGGCCAGCGCATAGGCGGCCGGCAGCGTCACGGCCTTGCCCTCGACGAACAGGTCGCGCTGCTCCGGCGCCGCATCTTCGTAGCGATCGAGCCAGGCGAGACGATCGACCTGCCCGCGCTGCCCGATCATCCGCCAAGCCTTGAGCACGGGGATCGGCACCACGAACGGCTGATAGTCCCAACCAAGCGTCCGCCGCGCCGCTGCCGTCTGCTCGGTGCCGAGCGGCGCGCCATGCGCCTTCTCGGTGCCCTGTCTATCAGGCGCACCATAACCGATGATGGTGCGGCAGGCGATCAGCGACGGCTTTGCGGTCTCCCGCTCCTCCGCAATCGCCTGCGCAACGGCTTCGGGGTCATGCCCGTCCACGCGGCGCACCGACCAGCCGGAGGCAGCGAAACGCGCGAGCTGGTCGTCGGACGTTGCCAGCGAGGTCGGCCCGTCGATGGAGATGCCGTTGTCATCGAACAGCACGATGAGACGACCGAGCCCGAGATGGCCGGCAAGCGAGATCGCCTCCTGGCTGATACCTTCCATCAGGCAGCCGTCGCCCGCGATGACATAGGTGAAGTGATCGACGAGCCCATCGCCATGCCGCGCATTGGCCATGCGCTCGGCGAGTGCCATGCCGACCGCGGTCGCAATCCCCTGTCCCAGTGGTCCCGTCGTGGTCTCGACGCCAGGCGTGTGACCATATTCCGGGTGCCCCGGCGTCTTCGAGCCCCACTGCCTGAAGGCCTTGATGTCGTCGAGGCTGATGTCGCCGCCGGTCAGATGCAGCAGCGCATAGAGCAGCATCGATCCGTGGCCCGCCGACAGGACGAAGCGGTCGCGGTCCGGCCAGTTCGGGTGCGCGGAGTCGAACTTCAGGAAACGCGAGAACAGCACGGTCGCGACATCGGCCATGCCCATGGGCAGGCCGGGATGACCGGACTGCGATGTCTCGATGGCGTCGACCGCGAGGAAGCGCACGGCATTGGCGAGATCGTGGTGCGTGACCGCCGTGAGGTCGGCTTCGGCGTGGACGGAGATGTTCATCGGGTTCTCTCCCTGTTCACTTCAGGCTGCGCTTGCGTTCGATCAGCTGCATGATCAGCGGCGTCAGGATCAGCTGCATCGCGAGATCGAGCTTTGCGCCGGGGCACACGATCGAGTTCGCGCGAGACATCCAGCTCTGCGGCAGCATCGACAGCAGGTAAGGGAAATCGATGCCGCGCGGGTTCTTGAAGCGGATCACGACCATCGATTCGTCCGGCGTCGGGATCCAGCGCGCGATGAACGGATTGGAGGTGTCGACCGTCGGCACGCGCTGGAAGTTGATGTCGGTCTCGGTGAATTGCGGGCAGATGTAATGGATGTAATCAGGCATCCGCCGCAGGATCGTGTCGGTGACGGCCTCGGTCGAATAGCCGCGCGCGCTGCGGTCGCGATGCAGCTTCTGGATCCATTCGAGATTGATGACCGGCACGACGCCGATCTTGAGGTCGGCATAACGCGCGACATTGACCTTATCCGTGACCACGGCGCCGTGCAGGCCCTCGTAGAACAGCAGGTCGGAGCTCTCCGGCAGCTGCTTCCAGTCGGTGAAGGTGCCGGGCGCCGCGCCGTGCAGCGCGGACTCCTCGGCGTCGTGGACATAGTGCCGTGTCACCGCGGTGCCGGTCTCACCATAATCGCGAAAGGCGCGCTCCAGCTCCTCGAACAGGTTGGTCTCGGGGCTGAAATGGCTGAAGTGCTTGTTGCCGCGCTCGGCCTCCTTGGCCATCTGCGCACGCATCTCGGCGCGGTCGTAGCGATGGAAGGCGTCGCCCTCGATGTAGACGGCGTTGACCTTCTCGCGGAAAAATATCTGCTCGAAGGTCTTCTTGACCGAGGTGGTGCCGGCGCCGGAGGAGCCGGTGATGGAGATGATCGGATGCTTCCTGGACATGGGACGCCTCGCTCAGAGTCGGAAGAATCCGCGCCGCGCGAACAGCGGCGCTGAGACGCTGGCGACCAGCAGCGGATCGCAATGCAGCTCCTCGACGCGGCGCACCTCGTTGCTCGAGCCCATCATCAGCGGCACACGCTGGTGCAGGCTCTGCGCGGAGAGGTCGAGGATGCGCTCGCGCCCGGTCGAGGCCGAGCCGCCGGCCTGCTCGATGATCATCGCCATCGGGTGCGCCTCGTAGGTGAGGCGCAGGCGGCCGTCGCCATAGCCAGGCCGCGCGTCGGAAGGGTAGAGGAACACGCCACCGCGGGTGAGGATGCGATAGGCCTCCGCGACCAGCGAGCCGATCCAGCGCATGTTGAAATCGTGGTTGGCGGGCCCCTCGACGCCGGCGAGGCATTCGTCGATGAAGGCGCGCACCGGCGGGTCCCAATGCCGGCGGTTCGAGGCGTTGATCGCGAACTCCTCGCAGGTCTCGGAGATCTGCACGGCGCTGCGCGCGAGACGGAAGCAACCGGCCTTGCGGTCGAGCGTGAAGATGTCGACGCCGTCGCCGAGGGTCAGCACCAGCGAGGTCTGCGGCCCGTAGGTGACGAAGCCCGCCGCGAGCTGCGCCGAGCCGCGCTGATGGAAGGCGAGTGAGAGATCATCAGGTGTTGGCAGGATCGAGAAGATCGTGCCGACGGTCATGTTGATATCGATGTTGGAGGAGCCGTCGAGCGGATCGATCGCGACGCAGATGCGCCCCTGACGGTCGACGATCTGGGCCTCGCGCATCTCCTCCGACGCCAGCGCCGCGATCGGCAGCCGACCGAGGCAGCGGCGCAGGATCGCGTCGGCCTGGACGTCGAGATCCCGTTGGACATCGCCATCGCTGTTGAGGCCCGTCGTCAGGCCTGAGGCGTCGGCGAGATCGCCGGAGGCGATGAGATCGGCGATCTCGATCGCCGCTGTCGCGATGGCGTCGACGGCACCTGCCACCGCGAGCGCGTGAGGTGCGGTCTCTGAATACCGTTGAAGGTGGTCGTCCAGCCTGAGTTGCCCGGTCATCTGCGTCCATCCCCTTTGCCGGCGCCGCGTCCAGTTTTCCTCCCCGCTGGAGGCAGGTAGCGGTCAGTCCCGGCATCAGGAGATTGACAGGGGCAGCCTAATAAGGAAAATTTCTAATCATAATGAGCCTCAAAGAATTTTCTTATAATGGTCCCGGCCATGCGGCGGCCCAGCTCCGGCATCTGACGATCCGGCAGCTGCGCTCGCTCGCGGCGCTGTCGGCCAAGGGCAGCGTGACGGCGGCCTCGAGCCATCTCGGGCTGACGCAGCCGGCCGTGACCCAGCAGCTCCGGCAGCTTCAGGACCTCGCCGGTCTGCCCCTGGTGCAGCGGACGGGGGACGGCATGCTGCTGACGGAAGCAGGCAAGGAGGTGCTGGCGCTGGCCGAGCGGGTCGAGGCCGCGATCATGGATTGCCAGGGCGCGCTCGACCTGCTTGCGGGGCGGACCGGCGGCACGGTGCAGCTCGGCGCGGTCTCGACCGCGAAATATTTCGTGCCGCACGCGATCGCGGCGTTCTCCAAGCGCTATCCCAAGATCGAGATCAAGCTGACCATTGGCAATCGCGAGGAGATCCGCGAGGCCATGCATGGCTACGATCTCGACTTCGCGGTGATGGGTCGGCCACCGGCCGACGTCACCGTCGACGTCCGCCAGCTCGGGCGCAATCCGCACATCATCGTCGCGCGCAAGGGCCACTGGCTGGAGAAGGATTCCGGCCTCAACCTGACCGACCTCGTGCACGAGACATTCCTCACCCGCGAGCCCGGCTCGGGCACGCGGACGCTGATGGAGGGCATGTTCCAGAAGTCGGATCTCGAGCCGATCATCGGCATGGAGATGAGCAGCAACGAGACCATCAAGCAGGCGGTGATCGCCGGGCTCGGCATCGCCTTCATCTCGGCCCACACGGTCGCGCATGAGCTCGCCGAAGGCCGGCTCATCGTGCTCGACGTCGCCGGCCTGCCGATCGTGCGGCAATGGTACGTGATCCGCCGCAGCGACAAGGTGCTGCTGCCGCCGGCGCAGGCGATGTTCGATTTCCTGGGCTCGGAAGGATCGAATTATCTGCCTGACGTGCCCGAACTCGGCGGCCGATAGCCGGCCGGCGCTCAGCTCATCAGCTTCATGGCGACGGTCGCCGCCAGCACCACGATGATCTGGAGCAGACGCTCCGTCGTGAAGATGCGGTTGAAGGTGGTCATCGCGTGCCCCGGCCGACGTGAAGAATGTCTCGATCGGTCCGTTGCTAGCACAGCAGGATGCGGAGACAACTCCGTAATTGCCCCGTGGGCGGTCGCGCCTTCGGCGGGCCGGTTCACGGCCACGCCGATCGTTGACGATCAGGCTGCGAGCGGGGCGGTGCAGTCCGTGCGCGTCGCGAAATAGGCTTCCAACTCCGACAGCGCCCGCGCTTCCCAATCCCTCGCCTGCTCCAGCAGCGACCAGCTCTGGCCCGGGCGGAACGCAGCGGTCTGGCGATAGAGCGATGCGATGCCGCGGTAGCGGCGCACGTTCTCCAAGATGGCGTGACCGTTCATGTCCGAAAACTCCCTCGTCATTCCCGCGGGAGAAACTGCGGCCAAATCTTTTTCGAAAAGTTAGCGGCGCGCGGCAAGTTCGCGGATGGTTGCCGGACTGTTGCGCGAGCGCAACGTGCGCGGCACGATCTATTGCGGATTGGTTGCCGCGCTGTCGCCCGAAGCCTTCAGCCCGCCGCTTCTGATGATCGTCACCGTCTCGCGGCAGAGATCGGCAAAGCCGATCAGGAGCACGGCCAGGAGGCAGAACAGGTTGATGGAGTCGGCATTCGCGTTGGTCAACGGGGTGAACCGGAAGACGGGCGGCATGAACGCCCACCACACCAGCGGAACAGTGAGCAACGCGGCGAATGCCGCCGCCGGTGCGCCCGCCACGAGCGCAAGCACGAACAGGCCGGGCAGGAACGCCGCGAGATAGAGCTTTGCGCCGAGCGCGACACAGATGCCCTGAACTACGGCCGACATTGCGACGACGGCCAGCCCGAGCAGAAACGCCTGCCACGACCATGGCCGTACCCGCGGTACGCCAAACAGCCCCGCACGCCTCATCAGCCTCCCCCTGCCGCCCGTTAACCAGGTGCGTTTGCAACCAAAGTACTACAGCGGCGCCAGGACCGCGAGACGGAAATTGCGTGCTCGCGGGGTTGGTAAACGGGCAGCATCGCACCATCGGCGGCCATGCCGGCAGCTATTCGGTCGCCGCATAGAGCAGGCCCGCGACGGGCAGAGCAAGGCCAATGGCCGATGCGAGCGCCCAGCCACCTTGCGCGAAGGCAAAGGCTCCGACGGCGGAGCCGGCCGCGCCGGCGGCGAAGAATGTCGCCATGTAGAGGCCGTTGAGGCGGCTGCGGTGCTCGTGCCCGAGTGCGAAGATGGCGCGGAAGCCGAGCACGACGTTGCCTTGGACACCGACATCGATGGCAATCGCGGCCACGACCAGACAGGCGAGGTTCAGCATCGAGCCGGGCGCGCCGATATAGGTCACGAGAAAGCCGGCGGCCGCGAGCAGCATCGCGACCAGTGTCGCGATGCGGCTATGACCATGGTCGGCGAGGCGTCCAGCAATCGGTGCGGCGAACACGCCGGCGACGCCGGCCAGCGCAAACAGCGCGATACCGCGCTGGGAGAAGCCGAATTCGCCGGCGAGTTGGAGCGGCGCCACCGTCCAGAACAGGGTGAAAGCGCCGAACAGGCTCGCCTGGTAGAGCGCGCGGCGTCGCAGCAGCGGCGTGGCCCGCACCAGGTGCGGCATCGACAGCAGCAGCGTGCCGTAGTGCATCCGCGTGACCGGCTTGCGCTTCGGCAGCGTCATCCAGAGCACGGCCGTGAGCACGATCATCAGCGCGGCGGAGCAGAAGAACACCGCGTGCCACGACAGCACGGCTGTGACGAAGCTCGACACCGGACGCGCCAGCATGATGCCGAGCATCAGGCCGGTCGAGACGTTGCCGACGACGCGGCCGCGGATCGCTTCGGGTGCCAGATGCGCCGCATAGGGAATGATGATCTGCACGGCGACCGAGCCGAGCCCGATGAACAGCGCGGCGATCAGGAACGGCAGCGCATGGGTCGCAAACGCGGCGGCGAGCAGCGCCGCAGCGCCGAGCGTGATCACCGAGCAGATCAGGGTGCGGTTCTCGACGAGATCGCCGAGCGGCACGATCAGCAGCAGCCCGGTGCCGTAGCCGATCTGCGTCATGGTGACGATCAGTCCCGCCGCTGCATGCGAGAGGCCGAGCGCGGCACTGATCGGGGCGATCAGCGGCTGGGCATAGTAGATGTTGGCGGCGACCATGCCACAGGCCGCGGCGAGGACGACAGTCAGGCGCTGCGACACCGCATCCGGCCCAGGCGCGGTCTCGATCGTGGCATTCATCGTCATTCGCATGGACTCCAAAGGATATAGGGAATGACTATTCCCTATTGTGGCAAAAAGATCAGGCGAGCAGCTTCATCGCGACGCCGACGAGGCGCTCCCCGTCGAGCGGCAGGCGGGCCTTGCCGACGACGCGCAGGCCTTGCGTGATGCAGATCATCAGCCGCGCGGTGTCGTCGGCCGCGACTTGGCGTGGAATCGAGCCGTCCGCCTGCCCCTCGCGGATGAGGCCGGCGATGAAGCTTTCGTTGCTCTTGAGCTGCGCATTGACCCGGGCGCCAACGACCGGATCGAGCGCGGACAGCTCCACCGCGCTGCCGACGACGAGGCAGCCGCGCCGCCCCTCGCTGCCCCGGGAATGCTCGACATAGGACAGCAACACGTGGCGGATCCGCTCGCGGCCGTTTGCACCGCGCGCCGCCGCGCTGCGGGTCTGCTCCTGGCGCAGCGCCGTGTAGCGCTCGAAGGCGGCGAGGAACACCGCATGCTTGTCGCGAAACGCCTTATAGATGCTTCCCGTAGCGAGCCGCATCGCCGCGGTGAGGTCGCCGATCGAGGTGGCATGATAACCGCGCTCGCGAAACACCCGCACGGCGCGGTCGAGCGCGGTGTCCATGTCGAATTCCCGGGGGCGGCCGGGCGTCCGGGCAGACGGAGATCGGCGGGCGGTCTTTTGCATTGCGGCATAATAGGGAATGATTGTTCCCGAATAAAGACACGTGGTTGTGAATGGGTGGTCAAACGACGGCATCGTCATCCTCGTGCCCCGGGCAGAACCGGGACCCAGGGCAACACGACACGGCGCGGATCGATGGGCCCCGGCTCTGCAGCGCACCGCACCGGACGATGCTTCGCATCGCCGGGGCGCTGCACTGCGTCCGGGGCACGAGCGCGGAATGTGGCGCGCGCTCTCCAGGTCGTCATTGCGAGCGCAGCGAAGCAATCCAGAGTCTTTCCGTGGAGGGATTCTGGATTGCTTCGTCGCAAGGGCTCCTCGCAATGACGGAGTATGGAGTGACAGCTTGGTTCTCCAAGTGACGCTGTCATTCCCCGCGAAAGCGGCGCGAAAGCGGGGGAATCCAGTACGCCGCAGCCTCTCGATTCAATCACTGCCGTCTCGGAGTACTGGATCGTCCGGTCGAGCCGGGCGATGACAGCGCGTGTGTGGCCGCAGACGCGGCTTCACGTTCTCGCGGCTCAATTCGCCCGAGCTTTGCTTCATCTCGCCGCCCCCTTGAGCCAAGAGGGCGCAGGGAAGGCCGGGTGCCGGCGGCACCCGCGGTCCGCTGCGCAAAAGGCACACGCAGAAAACCGCACAGCAGCATACAGGTGAAGCCCAACACACGGCCTTCCCTGCGCGATGGTCGGACGGCTTATGCCGCGCTCTCCCGGGAGCCGAGTTCCTTCTGGCCTCCCTCGCCTTCGCGAAATTCACCGGCGACCGCGCCGGTTGACGCAGCTGCCGCCTCCGCAAGAGCTTGACCGTAGCAACGACGGCCAGGACCACACGGTTTTGCCGTACGCACGGTTCGTTGGCGCCACAGGGTTCGACAGCGTTGTGCACGTTGCCGCCGAAATACTGGCACGACGAACCTGACAGCGCCGTTCGTCCGCACGCAGTTTTCGGGCTCACGGAGAGCAATCCGCCCCGCCCTTGACATCTCGTACACGACGCTGCTGCGTCCACCGCAAGCCCGGCTCGCGACAATGACGACCTCATGATCGCCCCTCAAGACTGAGCCGGGATGGGCGACACATACGATATTTCCGAATTTCGGTAAAGCGGCATATTTTTGCGCGGGTGGGTTGACAGTCCGGCGACACAGCCCGGTCCCGTAGCCTGGATGGAGCGCCAGCGTAATCCGGGAAAGTGCAGAATGCCGCGAGCAGTCCCGGATTACGCGGAGCCTGTCATAGGGCGGCGCTTCGCGCCGACCCGTTGGCTCCATCAGGGCTACGGGAGCATCACCCCCTCCTGGATACCGCCGTCCCATCCGCCATCGTCGTCACGCCCTTCCGTTCCACGATCATCCCGTAGGCCTGCGGCTGGCGGTGGACGTCGAAATTGAAGGTGGTGCGCTTGTAGGAATTGCAGAGATCGAGATCGCAGCGCGCCAGCGCGATCTCGTCGCCCTTGGTGGTGCAGGCCGCGATGATCTCGCCGGAGGGCGCGATGATGCAGCTGCCGCCGATGTGATCGACGCCCTCCTCGATGCCCGCCTTGGCGACGCCGACCACGAAGGTGCCGTTCTGATAGGCGCCGGCCTGCATCACCAGATGATTGTGAAACAGCGAGAGATCGTCATGCTCGGGCGCGGGCGGATTGTGCACCGGCGTGTTGTAGCCGATCAGCACCATCTCGACGCCCTGCAGGCCCATCACGCGGTAGGTCTCGCTCCAGCGGCGGTCGTTGCAGATCGCCATGCCCATGACGCCGCCGAAGGCATCGACCACGCCGAAGCCGCTGCCCGGCTCGAAGTAGCGCTTCTCCAGATGCTGGAATTCGCGCCACGGCTCGTGCTCGGCATGTCCGGGCAGATGCACCTTGCGGTACTTCAAGACGATCGCGCCGCTCTTGTCGACGAGGATGGACGTGTTGTAGCGCCTGACCATCCCGGCCTCGACCGTCAGCTCGGCATAGCCGAGACAGAAGCCGATGCCGAGCTCGCGCGCGAGATCGAACAACGCCTGCGTTTCGGGGCCCGGCATCTCTCGCTCGAAGAAGCTGTCGATCTCGGCCTGGTCCGCAAAGTACCAGCGTGGAAAGAACGTGGTCAGCGCCAGCTCGGGATAGACGAGCAGGTCGCAGCCGCACGTCCGCGCCTGGCGCATCAGCGCCATCAGCCGCGCCACCACCGCGGTCCTGGTCTCGCTCCTCGCGATCGGGCCGAGCTGGCCGGCTGCGATGGTCATAAATCTCGCCACGCGTCATTCCTTGCATTTCTGATTGCGCCGGGCCCGAGCCTATCCAGGCGATGCACCGCACGCGCAGGCCGTCTCGGCCCTGCGTGCCGATGACACAATCAAATTCCGTGCCTGCGGGTATCATCGTGCGGCGCTGGCGCGTGCACGCCGACAATTCAGGGAATTTCGTTGCAGATCTGCAACGGTTCCCCACGGTCTGAAGCCGGACAAAACAAACTCCCATTCCGGCCACGAACCGCTCTCACAAGGCCGTGAGACTACCAGGGGAATCACGATGCGTGCACAACGCGTTTGGAAAGTGAATGGAGCCGCCAGCATCGGGCAGCTTCAATCGAGACTGGACGACCTGAACAAGCGGCTCGGCCAGCTCGAAAACCAGCATCCGGACAGCTGGAAACTCGAAGAGCTGAGAGCGAGCGCGCTCAGCCTGTCGCGCGAAATCGACGACATCCGCTGCGCCGAGGCGACGGCGGCCCTGAGCGAGCTGCTGCGGAAGTAGTCAGGCCGCCGATTCGCGCCGCACGCACGGAACCAAGCTCCGCGACGTCCATTTCCATGTCACGCGCGCGACAGCGGCCTTCATCATCGCGCACGACTTCGCGTTGTGAGGGATTTCCCATGACGTCTGACCCCGAGGAATCGGTAAGGCTGCAGGGCTACGGCGAAATGACGCTGCGCACCGCCGTCGAGACCTTGATGCTGCTCGCGCCGCGCGAGCGATCCGAGGCCGCGGTCTTCCGCGTCCGTGACGGCGTGCGCCTGGCGCAAAGCGAGATCGCCGAGCTCGCATCAAGCTGGGGCATCGAGCCGGCGCCCCACGTGCGATCGCCGAGACTGGTCCCCGAGCAGCACTGGCAAGACATCGTTCGCGGGATGGTGCGCGAGGCACCGCTGCCGTCGCTGCTGGTGGCGTTTCTGGTGGGGGTGCTGGTGGCGCGGCGGTGAAGATCAGGACGCGCCGATCCGGGTCGCACCATACCTCCTGACCTGGCCGACCCGTCGCGTCCGCCATGCAACCGCTTTGACTTGCAAGCAACCCCTTTGACTTGAATGAGGCACCCTGTCAGATTGGTAGATATCTTTCGACCACACAGCTTTTGGATGCATTTGATTGTCTGGATAGCCAATGTCAGTCACGCGTCGAATTTATGTGAGCTTGCCCGCGGATCCCTGGTTGCCTCCGAACCTCAATCGCCTGAAATGGGCCATCGTCGACGAGATCGAAAAGCACAATTTCGTCCCGGAGGTCTTTACCAACCCGAGAGGAAAGCCAGGGCTGGCATCTTCGCGATCCTGGCATCCTCGCGACGCGGATGAAATCGCGCGACGCTGCGTCGGTGCCGCGCTGCTCGGAATGGCACGCTGGAATTTCAATGACGCGAATTCGCAGCCGGTCCTGCTGCCGACCGAATTCAACCATTATGAGGGCGCTCTCACCCGGACCCTCGGATTGCCGATGCTGGTCCTGGCGCAGCGCGACATCAAGCGCCGCGTCGTATTCGACCTCAACTTTGCCGGGTTCGTCGGCGGATTTGACGGCAACGCGGACGTCGATTGGCTGCACACGGACGAATTCCTGGTGCCGTTCAATTACTGGCTGGGCAAGCTGAGGGAGCGCAAGGACGTCTTCCTCGGCTACGCGGGCACGTCCAGCCCGACCGCGCAATCGATCAAGACCTATCTGAAAAGCCTCGGCGCCGAAGTGCTGGACTGGCAGACGGACTTCATTCCGGGCCGGACCATCCTGGACCAGATCGAGCAGGCGGCTGCGAGGTCGATCGGCGGCATATTCCTCTTCACCAAGGATGATGATCTCGCCGATCCGCCGCCCGGCATCGCCGCCGTGCCCCGGGACAACGTCGTGTTCGAGGCAGGCTACTTCATCGGGCTGAAGGGAAAGAACAACGTTCTCATCATCCGGGAGTCCGGATGCAAACTGCCCGCCGATCTCGGCGGCGACATCTACGCAGCGCTGCCCACGCAGGGAAACATCCAACCGATCGAGCGATCGTTGACGGCGTTCGTGGAGTCCATCTGAGCGGCCTCACGAGGACGAGACCTAGGCGGTGGCGCCGGGCGCCGTTCACTATCGCACTTCGCGCTGTGGCTGTAGGGGACTTCGCATGACATTCGAGCGAAGAATCGGTGAGACTCCGAGGTTACGGCGAGACCAAGTTTGCTTGAAGGCGACAGGCATGCACTGCCTTTGTGCGTACCAATTGAGGACGGCTCCTTCCTCGCTGACTGCAGATGAGCGCCTGTCCACTTCTGGTACAATCTATACTACAACCCCGGCGACCGGCCTTCCTGGCCCGCCAAACTAACCGAGATGGCCGATGCTGAAGCCGACCGTTTTTATCAGCTACAAGCGCAACCACGAGCCAACTGCAGAGATCGTTCGGCGCATCGAAGCCATACTGAGCGTCAAGGGCTTCGACATCTTGCGCGATGTGAGCATCGAGGCCGGCAGTCTCTGGTCAAGCGACCTTTATCGATGGCTCATGGAATGCTCGGCCGCTGTCGCGATTATCGGAGCGGAGGCCGCCCAGTCTGAGTGGTGCCGGCGCGAGTGGTGGTTCTTGCGCGAGCGGCACAGGCTGACCGGGATACCCATCATACCGATCTGCCCAAGCGAAAAGATAGAATCGGCAGGCATCCTTGACGACTTTCAAGCGATCAAGATTTTCGGAGACTTTGATGATTGCCTGCTGCGGCAAATGGAAGGATTGCAGGCGGCCAAACCAACGGCCGAGAGCTATCTCGCCGCCCATCACGCGTGGCTGCGTTGGCAATTTTCGGACGCGCAGGTCTGGGGGCGCGAACCGTATTCGCTGCGCGATATTTATGCGGAAACCGATTGTGGGCGCCTGCTCTGGTCGGAGATCGCTGACGAAAAAGCTCGCAAGGATCCGTTCAAGGACCATGAAGCGAGTGGCGGCCGTCACAATCTCGTCGACACGGTCGTTGAGCTGTTTTCCGATCCGAAATTCAAGGAGCTCATCGTCGTCCAAGGGCCGCCGGGCTGCGGGAAATCAGCGTTTACGTTGCGGCTCGCCAATGAGCTGTTGACGCGCGGACTGCGGCCCATTCTGGTCCGTTTTCGCGACTTTCGGCTCACGACGTTCGACAGCGCCAATGAATTGATCGAGGACGCGTTGCGCATTGGACCTGTTGATGAGGAGCCCCCTCGCCCGGGGCAGTCGATTATCACCTCTGATGCACTCAGCCGGGTTTTCAAACTCGGAAAGGCCCAAATCTCTCAGCTCGTTTTCATCCTCGACGGCTGGGACGAGGTTTCGCTGACCGGCAATACCAGCTACCAGGCGCAGCTTCAGACTTGGCTGCCCAGAATCCGGGAATATTTTATCGGCCGTCCGGGCACGTCCGTACGCCTCATCCTGACTGGACGCCCATCGGCTGAGGTCCGCAGCAGCGGAATTTTGAAACCCAACACGCCCGTTCTCACGGTCCGCCACTTGACCCCGGTCATGTTGCGGGGCTTTGCCGAGGCAATTGCGACTAACCTCAAGCGCGCTGAAAAAGTCGGCCAGGTCGCGCAATGGTCGCTGGATCACGCCCGACTCGAAGCTGTCTTCAAGCAGTACGAGCAGTGGTTCTCGACATCTGACGACACGGAAAGCCATAGCATGGAGGTCGTGGGATCGCCACTCTTGGCCTATTTGACGTTTCGGACCTTAGCCGAAACGGACGTCGATCCAGCTCAACTGGTCGCGGAGCCAACTGCACTTTACAAGGCCCTCGTCGACATCACCGTCGCTCATGCTGGAAAGGGACGAAGCGAAGACCTGCAAGATACAGTCCATCGCGGCGGTGAGTCGTTGCGCCATCTGTTGCACAGGGTCGCAGCAGTCATTACCGTTTTGGGTCGAGAGGCAATTTCCTTCACCGAACTCAGCAGCCGGCTTGAGGACGACAACGAAACGATCGATGCATGGCGTTCGGAGCAAGGCTTGCGCGGCCTCGTCAGCGACGCAACATACGATAGCGTTCTCCACGAGCTCGTCATCAATTTCTACTTCAAGGGTGGAAACACCAATATCGGCTGCGAATTCCTCCACAAAAGCTTCCGGGAGTATCTCTTCGCCGAGGCCGTTGTTGCCGTCGTCAAAGAACTTTCGCAAGGAATGTCCGGGCCGCTCGCCGCACCCAAGGTCGCGTATTGGCAGGACTTCCCCGACGGGACACCGCAATTCAAGGCAAGCCGTGCCCTCGCGCGGCTGCTTGCGCCCCAATGGCTTACGCGCGACGTCCGAGATCACATCCTTTGGCTTTTGAACAGCGAGATTCAAGCCGAACCTGAGCGTTGGGAATGGATCGGCGACCTGTTGCTCGACGTTTACATTTGGTGGGCCGAAGGCGTTCATCTGAGGCCGCAACCGCTGATGCGGCGCGGAGCGAAAGTGTGGCAGGCTGCCTTCATCAATGAGTTGCTCGAGCATGCCCTGCCGTTCGATTCGACGACTACCGCAGATCCCATCAGGAGCACGGCTTTAGACGGGCACCTCGGCGAGGCCCTCATGCAGATCACGGCTGCCGTGTATGCTAGTTTGCCGGCTTCGGGGGGCCTAGAGCCAGGTCGCGATTGCCTTCGGAGGAACTACCTCCGCTTCCAGGGGGACAGACGAAGATTTGCCCCAGGCGGCGGGGGCTATTTCACATCGCTGTGCAATCGCATCAACGCCGCTCACTGGCGAGCGGGAGCTCTTTTTCCTACCTTTGCGTATCTTCCGGCCATCGATCTCGACGGAGAACCCTGCAGGATGCTCGATTTCGAGGTGACGACCATGACGGATGCGTCTCTGCGGAATGCGCAGCTGATTGGCGCTCTTCTCTTTCGTGTGAACCTTCGCGGCGCCGACCTCACCGAAGCCAATCTGCTCGCTGCAAAGCTTATAGAGTGTGACTTGAGTGGCGCTTCCCTCAACGAAGCCTCGTTGGACGAAACCTACTTCCGCGATGTAAATTTTTCCGAAGCGAATCTCGGAGGGGCAAATTTTAGCGATGCCATCCTAAGGCGATGCCAGATGACAGGAGCCCAGCTCGACGGAGCAGCCAACCTTGATTCGGCGTTTCTCGTCGACACCGATCTCAGCACAGCCAAAGACGTTCCGCATCTTGCCGACCGCGCAGATCGCCCCGCCCGTCGCAAGTCGCCCGTAGACCCGCGTCCAAAATCGTTGCAAAAGAGCTCCTGAGGTTGGCAGCCGGTCTGCCAAGCCTCTGGAAAACGTCGACTTTTGGAAGAATGGTCGGAGTGGCAGGATTCGAACCTGCGACCCCTGCGTCCCGAACGCAGTGCTCTACCGGGCTGAGCCACACTCCGACAAGAAGGCGGCTTATAGCGTCGGGTTTGACGCACTGCAAGCGGCCGAGATGAGGAATTTTATCCCTGTGAAAACGGGTCTTGAAACGCTGATTTTGCCGGCCGGCGAGGCCGGGGCGGAAGCCGCCGCCCGGACCCTGGCGGCCAGCGGGCTGGTCGCGTTTCCGACCGAGACGGTTTACGGGCTCGGGGCGGACGCGGCCAACGCCGCGGCGATCGCCCATCTCTACGCCGCCAAGGGGCGGCCGGCGTTCAATCCGCTGATCGCGCATGTTGCCGACCTAAAGGCCGCACGGCGGATTGGACGGTTCGACGCGCGCGCGCTAGAGCTCGCCGAGGCGTTCTGGCCGGGGCCGCTGACGCTGGTGGTGCCGAAGACCGAGGGCTGCCCGGTCGCGGATCTCGCCACCGCCGGCCTCGACACGGTCGCGATCCGCATTCCCGCCCACCCCGTCGCGCAAGCGATCCTGCGCGCCTTCGGCGGGGCCGTGGTGGCGCCGTCCGCCAACATCTCCGGCCACGTCTCGCCGACGCTGGCCGCCCATGTCGAGAGCGACTTGTCGGGGCGGATCGACCTGATCGTCGACGGTGGGCCGGTCGCGGTCGGCGTCGAATCAACCATCGTCGGCTGCTTCGAGGCGCCGATGCTGCTCCGTCCCGGCGGGCTCTCACGCGAGCGGATCGAGGCGGTACTGGGCATGCCCTTGGCACGGCCACCCGTGGAAGCCGAAAGCGACGACAGCCAGCCGCTGGCCCCGGGCATGCTGGCCTCGCATTACGCGCCGCGCGCCAATGTGCGGCTCGATGCGCGCGAGGTCATGCCGGGGGAGGCGCTGCTGGCGTTCGGCTCTGGGCGCCTGCCTGGTGTTGACGCTGCCGCCGCTGTCATGAATTTGTCGCCCGCCGGTGATCTCGATGAAGCCGCTGCCAATCTGTTCGGCTATCTTCGCGCCCTCGATGCGCAAAGCCCGCGAGTGATTGCGGTGATGCCGATCCCGGAAGAGGATTTGGGCGAAGCGATCAACGACCGGCTGCGCCGGGCTGCGGTTGTCCGATAAGAAGCTTGAGAAGAGACACGAGAATGAACATCAATAAGTCCGCCACCCCGCCGCTTGCGCCCGAGCTGATCGACCAGTTTCGCAAGATCGTCGGCGAGCGCCACGCGATCACCGATGCCGCCGACATCGAGCCTTACGTCACCGAGGAGCGCAACCTGTTCCACGGCCGCTCGCCGCTGGTGCTGCGGCCGGGCTCGACGGCGGAAGTCTCCGCGATCTGCAAGCTCGCCTCCGCGCACAACATCGCGCTGGTGCCGCAGGGCGGCAACACCGGGCTGGTCGGCGGCCAGACGCCGCACAATGGCGAGGTGGTGGTATCGCTGCGGCGCCTCGACAAGATCCGCGAGGTCGACACCGCCTCCAACACCATGACCTGCGAGGCCGGCGTGGTGCTGCAGATCGCGCAAGCGAAGGCGGCGGAGGTCGACCGGCTGTTTCCGCTGTCGTTGGGTGCCGAAGGCAGCTGCACCATCGGCGGCAACCTCTCCACCAATGCCGGCGGCACCGCCGCGCTCGCCTATGGCGTCGCCCGCGAGATGGCGCTGGGGCTGGAGGTGGTGCTCGCCGACGGGCGCGTGCTGAACGCGCTGTCGAAGCTGAAGAAGGACAACACCGGCTACAATCTGCACAACCTCTTCATCGGCGCCGAAGGCACGCTCGGCATCATCACGGCGGCGACGCTCAAACTGTTTCCGAAGCCGCGGGCGATCGAGACCGCCTTCGTCGGGCTGAAGTCGCCGGCGGCGGCGCTCAAGCTGCTGACGATCGCGCAAGGCGAAGCCGCCAATGCGCTGACGAGTTTTGAATTGCTGTCGGAGATGGCGGTGGATTTCTCGGTCCGCCACGGCATCGACGTGCGCGATCCGCTTGAGGCGAAGCATCCCTGGTACGTGCTGATGGAATTGTCCTCTCCGGGCGAGGATGCCCGCACGCCGCTGGAGACGATCCTCGCCCGCGCCATGGAGGAGGAGATCGTCGACGACGCCGTGATCGCGGCCAACCTCACCCAGCGCGGTGCGTTCTGGAAGCTGCGCGACGAGATGTCGGCGGCGCAGAAGCCGGAAGGCGGCTCCATCAAGCACGACATCTCCGTGCCCGTTGCCGCCGTGCCTGCCTTCATCGCGGAGGCCGATGCCGCCGTGGTCAAGCTGATCCCCGGCGCGCGGCCGGTGCCGTTCGGCCATCTCGGCGACGGCAATCTGCACTACAATGTCAGCCAGCCCATTGGCGCCAACACCGCCGATTTTCTGGCGCGCTGGCACGAGGTGAACGCCGTCGTGTTCGAGATCGTGCTGCGCATGGGCGGCTCGATCTCGGCCGAGCACGGCATCGGCGTGCTCAAGCGCGACGAGCTGCCGGAGGTCAAGGACAAGACTGCGATCGAGCTGATGCGGTCCATCAAGGCGATGCTCGATCCGCTCGGCATCATGAACCCGGGGAAGGTGCTGTGAGCGCGCCAGTCTCGCCCGCTCCGCTTGCGATCGATGTGATCACCGATGCCGATGTCGAGGGCGTCGTCGCGCTGTGGCAGCGCTGCGGCCTGACGCGGCCCTGGAACGATCCGCATGCCGACATCGCGCTGGCGCGGCGGCGCGACAATTCCACCGTGCTGATCGGCCACGCCAATGGCGCGCTCGTCGCCACCGTCATGGTCGGCCATGACGGCCACCGCGGCTGGGTCTATTACGTCGCGGTCGATCCCGGCTGTCAGAAGCGCGGCTTCGGCCGCGTCATTATGGCGGCAGCCGAGGACTGGCTGCGAAGCGCCGGGATTTCGAAGCTGCAGCTCCTGGTCCGGCGCGAGAACGCGCAGGCCAATGCGTTCTATGGCTCACTCGGCTTCGAGCTATCCACCTCGGTGATGTTCCAGAAGTGGCTCGACGGCCGCGCGACCACGTCAAGCAATTGAGATCGAGCCATGACCATTTCCGACCGCGTCCGCATCAAGGACGTCCGCGTGCTCTCGGACAATTGGACGCCCCTGAAGACCACGACCTTCGAGTACCGGCGCGCCAATGGCGAGTGGCAGACCCAGCACCGCGAGACCTATGAGCGCGACAACGCCGCCGCCGTGCTGCCCTACAACCTTGCCCGGCGCACGGTGATCCTGGTGCGCCAGTTCCGCCTGCCGGCGTTCATTCGCGGTTACGACGACCTGCTGATCGAGGCGGCTGCCGGCGTGCTCGACAACGCCGAGCCCGAGGAGCGCATCCGTGCCGAGGCCGAGGAGGAAACGGGCTATCGCCTGCACCACGTTCACAAGGTATTCGAGGCCTTCATGAGCCCGGGCGCCATCACCGAGAAGCTGCATTTCTTCATCGCCGAATACGAGCCTGAGATGCGCGTCAGCGACGGCGGCGGCCTCGATCACGAAGGCGAGGACATCGAGGTGCTGGAGCTTTCGATCGACGACGCGCTGGCGATGATCGCCGACGGCCGCATTATCGACGCCAAGGCGATCATGCTGCTGCAACACGCGGCGCTGCATGTGTTCAGGTGAGTCGGCGGGCTTCTTCCCTTCTCCCCTTGAGGGGTTCTCTCCACGGACTTAGAAGGAGCGGACTCGCGGAGAGAGACCCCTCACCCGTCTCGCCGCTACCGCGGCGAGCCACCCTCTCCCACAAGGGGAGAGGGGGACAAGAGCACGACTCGCCGCGCAATTCTGTCCTGCATCACCTCGCCCCCGGTTGAGCAACGCCAAAACTATCTCTAGTCTGGATCCAACCAAGACCCAGGAGACGCGCCCATGTCCGCTCCGCGCGACGACGAATTCGGCTTTGCGCCCGACTACGATTCTCCCGTCCCCTACATGCAGCGCACGCGCGACTATTACGCGGCGATCGGCTACACCACGCCGTATCGCTGGGCGCATTACACCGAGGCTCCGTTCCAGCCGCTGAAGAAGCCGCTGGCACAGTCGCGCGTCACCATCATCACCACGGCCGCGCCTTACGATCCGGCCAAGGGCGACCAGGGGCCGGGCGCGGCGTACAATGGCGGCGCGAAGTTCTACCAGGTCTATGACGGCGACACCTCGCAAGAGCACGATCTGCGCATCTCGCACATCGGCTACGACCGCAAGCACACCTCGGCGACCGACAGCGGCACCTGGTTCCCGCTGCCGCAGCTTCTGAAGGCGTCGGCCGCCGGACGCATCGGCGAAGTCAGCCAGCGCTTCTTCGGCGCGCCGACCAACCGCAGCCATCGCGTCACGCTCGACACCGACGCGCCGGAGATTCTTTCGCGGTGCCTTGCCGACAAGGTCGATGTCGCCGTGCTGGTGCCGAACTGCCCGGTCTGCCACCAGACCACGGCGCTGGTGGCGCGGCATCTGGAGCGCAACGGGATTGCGACCGTGATCATGGGCTGCGCCAAGGACATCGTCGAGCACGCGGCCGTGCCGCGCTTCCTGTTCTCCGACTTCCCGCTCGGCAATTCCGCCGGCAAGCCGCACGACATCGCCTCGCAGGCGCAGACGCTCGAGCTCGCGCTGCGGCTGCTGGAGAGCGCGAGCGGCCCGCAGACGACGATGCAATCACCGCTGCGCTGGAGCGAGGACGCGTCCTGGAAGCTCGACTACAACAACGTCGCGCAGCTCTCGCCTGAAGAGCTGGCGCGGCGCCGCGCCGAATTCGACAAGCAGAAGGAGATCGCGCGCGGCAACCGCGCCGCCTGACGTCCTCCGATAACCAAAACAAAAAGGGAGAGCGACGTGACGCGACCGTTCGAGGGCGTGAAGATCCTGGACTTCACGCAAGTGCTGGCCGGCCCCTATGCGAGCTATCAGCTCGCGCTCCTGGGCGCCGAAATCATCAAGGTCGAGCGGCGCGAGGGCGAGGACATGCGCCGCACGCCGCTCAGCCGCGAATGGGCCGAGCGCGGACTGGCGCCGGCGTTCCAGGCCGTCAACGGCAACAAGCGCAGCCTGACGCTCGATTTGCAGAAGCCGGAGGCGATCGCGATCGTGAAGACGCTCGCAGAGACCGTCGACGTGGTCATGGAAAACTTCCGCCCCGGCGTGATGGACAAGCTCGGCATCGGCTACGAGGCGCTGTCCGCGATCAATCCAAAGCTGATCTATTGCGCGGTCTCCGGCTTCGGCCAGACCGGCCCGGACCGCCTGCGGCCTGGCTATGACGGCAAGATGCAGGCACTGTCGGGCATCATGGCGATCACCGGCCATCCCCAGACTGGACCGACCCGCGCGGGCTTTGCAGTGTGCGACGTGCTCTCGGGCGCCACGGCCGCGTTCGGCGTGTCGAGCGCGCTCTACCAGCGCGACCGCACCGGCAAGGGGCAGCTCATCGATGTCTCCATGCTGGAGGCGACGCTGGCGTTTCTCTCGGGCCAGGTCGCGGACTGGTCGGTTGCCGGCCATCGCCAAACACTCTCGGGCAACCAGGCGGTCAGCCGCAGGACCACGGCGAACCTGTTCAAATGCGGCGACGGCCACATCCTGCTCGCCGTCAACAACGAGAAGCAGTACCGCGCGCTGATGAGTGCGCTCGGCCGCGAGGACACGCTCGCCGACCCGCGCTTCGCCGACTGGTTCGCGCGCAACGAGAACGAACCGGCACTGCGCGCCATCATCGAAGAGGCGCTGGCGAAAAGGCCGGCGCGTGAATGGGAGACGATCTTGGAAGATGCCGGTGCGCCCTGCGCCAGCATCTGGACGGTCGAGGAAATCATCGACCATCCGCAAATCAAGGCGCGCGGCGCGATCCAGGAGCTGGACACACAATACGGCCGCCTGCGCTTTGCCGGCAGCGGCTTCAAGCTCGCACATGGCGGCGGAAAGCTCGATCGCATGGCACCGGAGCTTGGGGCGGATACTGACGCGGTGCTGGGCGAGCTGGGATTCGATGCAGCGGAGATTGCCGGGTTGCGGGCAAGGGAGGTCGTGTAGGAGGCGGCGCTCCACACTCGATGTCGTCCCGGACAAGCGTAAGCGCAGATCCGGGACGACAACGGAGGACTTGGCTAGAACAACGACCCCTGCCCGTCATCTGATGACGCAGCAGCAACCTTCCGCACCGCCTTCTTCGGCTTCACGGCCTCTGCCTCCGCCTCCATCTCCTCCGCGCTGATCGGCAGCACGAGCTGCTCGTCGTCATTGGCGACGCGGTTGACGCGGGTGGAGACCGGGTGCCAGGCGAATTCGCCGATGCGCGGGGGCCTCATCAGCGGCAGGATCGCATCGACCTCGTCACCGCGACTATCGAGCCAACGCTCGAAATCGCGCGGGCTGATGGTCACGGGCACGCGGTCATGCAGCGCGGCGAGATCCTCTCCCGCCGCCGCGGTGACGATCGCAACCGTGTCGAGCTCCTCGCCGTTCGGCCCGACCCAGGTCTCGAACAGCGCAGCAAAGCCGAGCGGCTCACCGTCAGCACGGTGGATGAAGAAGGGCTGCTTGCGGCCGCCTTCCGACTTCCACTCGTAATAGCCGTCGGCCGGGATCAGGCCGCGCCGGCGGCGAATCGTGTTCTTGAAGGCGGGCTTCTCCAGCACGGTCTCGGAGCGAGCGTTGATCAGGAGCGTAAACCCGCGCGGATCCTTGACCCAGCCCGGCAGCAGGCCCCAGCGCATCAGGCGGAAATGGCGCGCGCCGTTCTCGACCAACACGACCGGAATCGGTTGCGTCGGGGCGACATTGTACCGGGGCGGGAAATTCGGCTGCTCGACATAGCCGAACAGTTGCCGCAAAGCCGCGGGGGCCGAAGTTATGACGAAGCGTCCACACATCCTTGGGCGTCTATACATCCTTGGGCGTCTATATATGGTCCGTTCAGGTCCTTTTAACCCCGAACGTTAACACTGCGGCAGATGAGCTCAACGGCCTCCCAACCCGCGCGGACGCATGTACAGACGGGCCCCGAGGCTGCGGCCTGGGCCGAACGGCTGCGCGTGGCCAACATCAACCCGCGGACCGGGCTTGCCACCGACTATCTCAACCATTTCAATGAAGCCGTGATGCTGCTCGAAATGGTCCCTGATATGCCGGAATGCGCCGAAGATTTCCTGACCTGGACGCCACTGTCCTATGCCGAGCATTTCACGGCGTCGAATTTCAAGGCGCGGGACCTCGCCATCGAGGCCTATGAGAAGGCCGATCCCAACGTGCGCGCCCAGTTCGACCACATCACTGATACCATGACCTCGATCCTGACCGCGGTGGGCTCGGCCATGCGCGAGGTCGAGAAGGACACCACCCGCGTTCGCCTCGCCGAGCAGGCCACCCTCTGGGTCAAGCCGCTGATCGCGGCCTGCGGCGGCATCATCAATGGTGGGGCGGAAGCCGACGTCGACACCATCATGGCGAACTCGGCCGGATAGGTGACGAGATTGGCCGCAGTCGTCCAGCCCACCCACCCCCAGCTTGCGGTCAGCGCGGCCATCTTCCGGGACGGCAAGGTGCTGCTGGTCCGCCGCGCCCGCTCGCCCGCCAAGGGGTTCTATTCGCTGCCGGGCGGCCGGGTCGAGTTCGGCGAATCGCTGCATCAGGCGCTCAATCGCGAGGTCGACGAAGAGACCGGGCTCGGCATCGAGATCATTGGCCTCGCCGGCTGGCGCGAGGTGCTGCCGGCCGCGGCCGGCGCTGGCCATTACCTGATCATCTCCTTTGCCGCGCGCTGGACGGATAAGGAACCGACCTTGAACGACGAGCTCGACGATTACCGCTGGATCGCGCCGGACGCCCTCGCGAGCCTCGGCGACCTCAAGCTGACCGGAGGGCTGGAGGAGGTCATCCGCGTCTGCCCACCGGCTGATTGGCGCCTGACGGCCGCCTTGCGCTCGCCGTCTCGAGGGGGCATACAGCCGCCGATGTCCACGCGATTTCTGGCCATTTTTGCCTTGATTCTCGCCTGCGCCGCCGGGTCCGCCCGGGCCCAGGATGTGGCGGCGCCGTTTGACGGCGATTTGCAGCGGTTGGCGGAGATCCTCGGCGGGCTGCACTATCTGCGCGGCATCTGCGGGGCCAACGAGGGCAACAAATGGCGCAACGAGATGCAGGCGCTGATCGATGCCGAAACCCCCTCCGGGGAGCGCCGCACCCGCATGATCGCCGGCTTCAACCGCGGCTATAACGGCTTTCAGCAGACCTACCGCAGCTGCACGCCGGCCGCGACGGTGGCGATCCGCCGCTACATCGAGGAAGGCTCGAAGATCTCGCGCGATCTCACGGCGCGCTACGCGAACTGACCTCTCTACTCGTCGTTCCGGGGCGCGACGAAGTCGCGAACTACGGTGCGCAATTGCGCACCGTAGTTCGCGCTGCGCACGCCCGGAATGACGGAGTGCGGGAACCCTGTCATCGACTTTGTTCACAGCCGTTAACCGTTCTTAAAGATGTGGCCTAGCGGTCGTTAACGCCCGTGCTACACCTCTCGCACAGCGCATCGCCGTGGATCGCGCCCCAGCCCTGATCGAGTTTCATGAGCCAGCCGATTTCCTACGCCCCCGCCCGCGCGCCGCTGCCCGATCACGAGCAGAAACAGGCTGCCCTGAACTATCTCAACGAGGCCTGGGCTGAGGCGCGCCATGACGGCGTCGACGGCGACTGCCTGGCGCAGGCGAGCCTGTTCGCGGCATTGGCCGAGCTCGTCGGCACCTATGGCGAGGACGCGGTGGCGAAGTTCGTCGAGGGCTTTCCCGGCCGCATTCGCAATGGCGAATTCTCGGTCGGTATCTCCAGGCAGTAAGCCCATTTCCAAAAATGACCCCGCCATTCGGCGGGGCCAGTTGACGGATGAATGACTTTGCGAGGTGTTCGCGAAGTCCGCCACGAATTATCGCACGGAAGCCGTTCCCCGCGGACAAGCATTAGTCTCGCAATGAGCGGGAGATGTTCCTGATACGACCGGGAATGCGGCCCCTCTCTCCATCTCGGCGCGCCCTTGAGCGTCGCTTTCATGTTGAAATGATATTTCGGCCATTGTGGATACAGCGCATCCCAACGCATTCTTTCTGGTTGGACCGACTTGCACGCGCTACCATAAGTTATTCATCGAAACTTTTTCTCGACAGGCTGAGCCATGACCAAGCACATATTTTTGTCCTACTCCTCGAACGACAAGAAGCGGGCTGACGCCCTCGAGCGCAGCCTGGAAGCTCAGAAACTGCAGGTGTGGAGGGATAAACACAGCATCAACCCAAGCGCGAAATGGTTTGACGCCATTGAAGACGGTATTCGCGATTCCCGTGGCGTCGTCGTTCTCGTCACCAAGGCCAGCAGACGTTCGGAATGGGTCACTTACGAATATTCGCTTGCAAGGGGTGCTGGAATCCCGGTGATTGCAATCCTCGCGAAAGGCACAGCAATCCCCACTCCGTTACGATCGTTTCAGGCCGTGAAACACGAAGACCTCGACAAGGTCGCGGAGGAGATCAAGAAGGCGCTTGCAGACCAATCACGCGCCATTGGACGAGACCGCGCATCATCTGCCCCCGTCCTTATCGCGAAATTTCAAGAGGAGAATGGCGAACCCATCCGCGCGACCAAGGGCAAAACACCGGAACTCTGTATTGAGATGTGGTTGGAGCAGGTCCCCAAAGAAACGAAGAGCGTCGCGTTCGAGATTCCGGATGATGGGGTCAGGGATAACGAATGGACCGCAAAGCGCGCATCAACCCGGCCTACAGCACGGGAAAGAGCATTTCTGTGCGATGATATCCAACTCTATGGCGATGTCGAAGTCTGGGCCAGCGGAATTGGCAAGGGCCCAGGAAAATGGTCCGGCTCCTGGCGCCTCTACGAGGCCTTGATGCGCTACTATCGCAGCCGATCGTATAGTCCCGGCATTCGCGCAGCGCTCAAGCAAATCCGGCGGAACTAGAGCATGATGCGGACAAGCATTGGTCTCGCGATCGCCGGGAGACGTTCCCACTACCATCGTGAACGTGCTCCTTTCCCCTCATGGCTCGACCTTGAGCATCGCTTTCATGTTGGGATGATAGCGGCAGTAATATTCAACCGTTCCGGCCTTCTTCAGAACTGATGTCGCCGATGTCGTCGGCGGCAAGCTCACGTCGAAGTCGCCGTTCCTCGCGGTCGCGGTATGAGCGAAGACGTCCTTGTTGACCCATTGAATGGTATCGCCGACCTTTGCCGATATTTCGGCCGGTGAGATCACAAGGTCCTCCATCGTGATCTCTATCGTCGCGGCGTGCGCCGGGACGACCATCGCCGCGAAGACGAGCGCGATAGCGATCGAAAACAGCCGCCCCGACATCGTCGCACACTCCCTATTTCAGCTCGGCCGCGACGTGCTCGGCGTGCTGCTGATGACCCTGGAAAATCTTCAGGCCGGTCTGCAGCAGGCCCTTCAGCTCGGCATTGTTCGCCGACGGGATCAGCTGCGTCTCCAGCGCACCATTGACTTGCTTGTGATAGGCAATCTCGTTGGCAACATAGGCCTTGTCGAAGGCCGCGCCGCTCAGCTTGTCCAGCTCGGCGAGCCTGTCGCTCGCCTGCTTCGACAGCGTACGGCTGGTGTCGTTGTCTTCAGGGGTAACGTTCAGCTTCTTGACCAGCGCGAGCGCCTGCTTGTTGACCGCCTCGTGGTCGCGCAGCATGTCCTCGGCAAACGCCTTCACCTCCTTGCTCTTGGCCTTCTTCTGAGCCTGCTTGGCCGCGTTGATGTCGATCACGCCGGCGGTGTAGGCGATGTGGGCGATCTGCGGATCGGTGGGCTTGTCGGCTGCGCTCGCACCTCGAAGCAGCGCGGGGCTCAACAACAAAATTGCTACGGCGATCGCCGCGCTCGGTCGGATGAACATGGCTTGATACTCCTGTGGTGCCGGACGTTTGGCCGGCGCGTTGCTTCACAGGGGTTGGATGGACATTTCGCGCAAACGTTCCCGAAAACTTTAGCCGCCGATGCCGAGCCGCTTCAGCACTGACACGGTCAGGCGCTCACATCGCCGCCCGGCGAACGGGAACGCATCCATAACCACCGGGCCGATCTCCTTCTCGACGTTCTCGCGGAGCATGGTGCGGGCGCGGTGCAGCCGCGTCTTCACGGTTTCGGGCTTCACGCCGAGCAGATCGGCGGTCTCCCCGATGGTCATCCCCTCCATGACCCGGGCAACGAAGACCATGCGGAAGGCATCCGGCAACTCGTCGATTGCGCGTTCGACCACACGCTGGATTTCACGCTGGGCCATGGTCCTTTCCGGATCGCCTGCGGGAGGAACGGGAAACCTGATGATCTGCGCATCGAGCGCGGCATCTGATATCGCGCCGAGCTCGACATTGGGCTTTCGGCTGCGCACCCGGCCGAGCGCCTCGTTGATGGCGATGCGCGAGAGCCACGTCGACAACCCGGCCTCGCCCCGAAAGTCGTCGAGGTGGGTGAAGGCCCGGACGTACGTCTCCTGCACCACGTCCTCGGCCTCGCTGTCGCTGCGCAGGATCCCGCGCGCGAGGCGGTAAAGCCTGCGGTTGTTGGCTTGCATGATCTCGCGCAAGGCGGCTTCGTCACGGCCCCGCGCCCGGTCGATCAGCTCGGCTTCCGATATCCTGGGGCCGGCGGATAGGCCGACTACGGTCCGTTGCATGGCGGTTACCTGCTTGTCTCGCTTCGTTCCGGACATTGGATGCAGGCCCAAAGGAAAGGTTCCCAACTTTCTTGCTCCGGATCTTACCCTCCCCTGGGGGGGCCCTCCAGGGGAGGGTAAGCAATCCCCTAGTCCGTCTCGATCGGCAGCGCCGGATCTCTTGCCCACTCGCCCATCGAGGCGTCGTAGAGCGTCAGCTTGTCGAAGCCGAGCTGCGTCAGCAGCAATAGGTCGATCGTCGCCGAGATGCCGCCGCCGCAGTAGAGAATCACATTCTTGTCGCGCGTGACGCCCTGGGCCGCGAACTTCGCTTCCGCATCCGCAAGACTCGTCAGCGTCTTGTCGGCGTTCACGAGCGTTGCGGCTGATACGTTGACGCTGCCGGGGATGCGGCCGGGACGGCCATAGCGGCTCGGTTCGAGGCCGCGGTGAAACTGCGGCCCGAGCGCGTTGACGATGACAGTCGCGGGATCGCCGATCCGCGCCAGCACGGCTTCCTTGTCGACGAAGAAGCCTGTGCGCGACGCGGCCTTGAAGGTCGTCGCTGGATAGCCCTTCGGTGCGCCTGTCTCGACCGGCCGCCCCTCCTCCTTCCATTTGTCGAAACCGCCGTCGAGCACACGCGCATCGACGCCGAGCGAGCGCAGCATCCACCAGAACCGCGTTGCCCACATCATCGTGCCGATGCTGTAGAGCACGACGGTCTTGCTCGCATCGAAGCCGTGGCGACCGAAGGCGGCCTCCAACTGGGCCACCTCAGGCATCATGAAGAAGTGTTGCGACGAGGTGTCGGAGAATTCGCCTTGCAGGTCGAGGAAATCGGCGCCCGGGATGTGGCCGGCCGCGAACGTCTTGTCGCCGGGCACCGCGCGATACGGTACGTCGCTGCCCGGCGGGACTGGTTCGTTGTAGGTCGTGCAGTCGTAGAGGCGCAGATTGGGATCGCCGAGGCGAGCTGCGAGCTGTTCGGTGGTGATGAGGGCAGCTGGCTGGGACATCGGACTACACTCCCGTTCGAGATGAAATGTAGACCTCTCCTCTCGTCATTGCGAGCGTAGCGAAGCAATCCAGAGTCTTCCCGCGGAGAGACTCTGGATTGCTTCGTCGCAAGAGCTCCTCGCAATGACGGGGGATGGCGCGTTCGTCCCCCTCCAAAACCGCCTACTGCTTCAGTGTCTCCAAAAACCGCACCGGCTCGCCTTGCGACGGCGTCACGAGCTCGCCCTGCCACATCACGCGGCGGCCGCGGATGACGGTGCCGACGGGCCAGCCGGTGACGCGCAACCCGTCATAGGGAGTCCAGCCGGCCTTGGACGCGACCCATTTGTTGGTGATGGTTTCGCTGCGCTTCAAGTCGACAATGGTGAAGTCGGCATCGTAACCGGCGGCGATGCGGCCCTTGCAGGCCATGTTGTAGAGGCGTGCGGGGCCGGCGCTGGTGAGGTCGACGAAGCGCGCCAGCGAGAGCCGGCCCGCGTTGACGTGATCGAGCATGATCGGTACTAGCGTCTGCACGCCGGTCATGCCTGAAGGCGAGGCCGGATAGGTCTTCTGCTTCTCCTCCAGCGTATGCGGGGCGTGGTCGGAGCCGAGCACGTCGATGATGCCCTGCTCGATGCCGCGCCAGATACCGGCGCGATGATCGGCGCCGCGCACCGGCGGGTTCATCTGGGCGAGCGTGCCGAGCCGCTCGTAGCATTCGGGCGCGACCAGCGTGAGATGGTGCGGCGTTGCCTCGCAGGAGGCGACATCCTTGTGGTCGCGCAGGAACTCGATCTCTTCTTTGGTCGAGATATGCAGCACGTGGATGCGCTTGCCCGTCTCGTGCGCGAGCTTGACCAGGCGCTGCGTCGCCATCAGCGCCGCGGTCTCGTCACGCCAGACCGGATGCGAACGGGCATCGCCCTCGATGCGCTGCGATTTTCGTTCGTTGAGCCGATACTCGTCCTCGGCGTGGAAGGCGGCACGGCGGCGGATCACCTGAAAGATGCGGCGCAGGCTTTCGTCGTCCTCCACCAGAAGCGCGCCGGTCGAGGAGCCGATGAAAACCTTGACGCCGGCACAGCCGGGTGCGCGCTCGAGCACGGGGAGGTCCTGCACGTTCTCGCGAGTACCGCCGATGAAGAAGGCGAAATCGCAGTGCATGCGGTGATGGGCCCGCTTCACCTTGTCGGTGAATTCTGTGTCCGTCACCGTCAGCGGCGCGGTGTTCGGCATTTCGAACACGGCGGTGACGCCGCCCATCACGGCGCTGCGCGAGCCGGTCTCGAGGTCTTCCTTGTGCGTCAGCCCGGGCTCGCGGAAATGCACCTGCGTGTCCATCACGCCGGGCAGGATGTGCAGGCCCTTGCAGTCGATCACCTCGGCGGCTGAGCCTTGCGACAGCGGGCCCAGCTCGGCGATGCGACCATTTGCAATGCCGATGTCGCGAACACCCTCGCCGTCCTGGTTGACGACGGTGCCGCCCTTGAGGATCACATCGAAACGCTGGATCATGAGGCCTCTCTCATCCCCAAGCGCAGGGCTCGAGGTCTTGTCGTTTATGCGTTGGGGGCTTACGTTCCGGAGCAACATGTCGCAAGAGATTTTCGCATGAAATCGGCGTTTCTTCCCGACCGGGGCGTGGTCAAGGTCGCGGGCGAGGATGCGCGCAACTTCCTCAACGGCCTGATCACGACCGACGTCGACAGGCTGAAACCCGGCCTGGGGCGATTCGGCGCACTGCTGACGCCGCAGGGCAAGATCGTCGTGGACTTCCTGATCACGGAAGCGCCCGCGGGTCACGGCGGCGGGTTCCTGATCGACTGCCCGAAAGCGCTGGCGGACACCCTGGCCACCAAGCTGAAGTTCTACAAATTGCGCGCCAAGGTCACGGTGGACAACCTTTCCGGCGATCTCGGCGTGCTCGCGGCCTGGGACGGCCAGCCCGCGGTCCAGCCCGACCTTGCCTTCGCCGATCCGCGGAATGACGGGCTCGGCTACCGCATCCTGATCCCAGAAGATCTCAAGCAGAAGCTGTCCGATCTAATCGGCGCCGAGCCGGTCGATGCGGCCGAGTACGAGGCGCACCGCATCGCGCTCGGCGTGCCGCGCGGCGGGCTTGATTTCATGTACAGCGATGCGTTCCCGCACGAGACCAACATGGATCGTCTCGCCGGCGTCGATTTCGACAAGGGCTGCTATGTCGGCCAGGAGGTCGTCTCGCGCATGCAGCATCGCGGCACGGCGCGCACGCGCAGCGTCAAGGTGCTGCTCGACGGTCCTTCACCCGAAATCGGCGCGACCATTCTTGCCGGCGACAAGCCGGTCGGCACGATCGGCTCGACCGCCGGCGGCAAGGGCATCGCGCTGGTGCGGATCGACCGCGTCGCCGATGCGCTCGACGCGGGCCAGCCGCTCACCGCTGGAGGGCTGGCTTTGACGCTGGCTGAACCGGACGCCGTTCGAATTCCAGCCAAGCAGCCCATCGCATGAGCCGCGCTCCCCGTCTGCATCCCGATGGTCTGACCCGCTGCCCCTGGCCAGGCGAAGATCCGCTCTATGTCGCCTATCACGACACCGAATGGGGCGTGCCGGAATATGACGACCGCGCACTGTACGAGAAGCTGATTCTGGACGGTTTCCAGGCCGGCCTGTCCTGGATCACGATCCTGCGCAAGCGCGATAATTTCCGCAAGGCTTTCGACGATTTCCAGCCGGAGAAGATCGCGCGCTACAACGCCAAGAAGGTTCACGCGCTGATGAACGATGCGGGCATCGTGCGCAACAAGGCCAAGATCGACGGCGCGATCCTGAGCGCGAAGTCGTATCTCGACATCATGGAGAAGGGTCCGGGCTTCTCGAAGCTGCTGTGGGACTTCATGGACGGACGGCCCAAGGTCAACCAGTTCAAGACCACCGCGAGCGTGCCGGCCTCGACGCCGCTGTCGGTGCAGATCTCCAAGGAGCTGTCCTCGCGCGGCTTCAAATTCGTGGGCCCGACCATCGTCTATGCCTTCATGCAGGCGACCGGCATGGTCAACGACCACCTGGTCGACTGCCACTGTCACGCCACCTGCGGCAAGACGCAGCGCAAGCCGCGCCTCAAGGCCAAATGACGGCGAAGAAAGCGGCGCGCGACGAGGAGACCCGCGCCTGGCAGCGCATGCTGTCGGGCCGGCGGCTCGATCTGCTCGATCCCTCTCCGCTCGACATCGAGATCGGCGACATCGCGCATGGGCTGGCGCGGGTGGCGCGCTGGAACGGGCAGACCCTCGGCGCGCACATCTTTTCGGTCGCGCAGCATACGCTGCTGGTGGAGACCGTGCTGCGGCACGAAATGCCACGGGTCGATCAGCGCGTGCGGCTCGCAGCCCTGCTCCACGATGCGCCGGAATATGTGATCGGCGACATGATCTCGCCGTTCAAGGCGGTGCTCGACGGTCATTACAAGGCGGTCGAGAAGCGGCTTCTCGGTGCCATCCATATCCGCTTCGGTTTGCCACCGGTGCTGCCGGAGGAGATCACGCTGGCCATCAAGACTGCCGATCGCGGTGCGGCCTATCTGGAGGCGACCGCGCTGGCCGGCTTCAAGCAGCCCGAGGCAAGGCGCCTGTTCGGCAAAGATCCCGGCCTATCCGACAACGTCCGGCGCGATTACCTGACGCCCTGGACAGCGGCGCGGGCTGAGAAGCAGTTTCTGGAGCGGTTTGGCGCGGTGTTTGCGTAGATCCTGTAGGGTGGGCAAAGGCGCTCTTGCGCCGTGCCCACCATCTTTTCCGGTTTGCGACAAAAGTGGTGGGCACGCTTCGCTTTGCCCACCCTACGGCCGCGGTTATAATCAAGAAAAAGGTCCGCCATGATCCACGTCTGTTCCCTCGCCGCGCTTCCCGAGACTGTCCGTACCACCGGCGCCAGCCATGTGCTGACCGTGATGGCCAATGTCGAGCAGGTGGCACGCCCGGTGTCGGTGCTCCCCGCCAACCACCTCAAGGTGTCGATGGACGACATCACCGAGGAGCTGGACGGTTTCGTCGCACCATCGGAGATTCATATCGAGCAGGTGCTGACCTTCGTGCGCGGCTGGGATCGCAGCGCCCCGCTGGTGGTACATTGCTATGCCGGCATCAGCCGCTCCACCGCGAGCGCGTTCGCGGCCGTGTGCGCGCTCAATCCCAATCGCGACGAAATCGAAATCGCCAGGAAGATCCGCGCGGCCTCGCCGATCGCATCGCCGAACCGGCGCATCGTCAGCCTTGCCGATCGTGCACTCGGGCGCAACGGCCGCATGCTGCGCGCGCTCGACGAGATGGGCCCCGGCGCGATGATGGTGGAGGGGCGCCCCTTCGTGATCGAGCTCGAATGACGGCTGCGCGCCACAATGAAGATGCGCTCCCCCTCCCGCTTGCGGGAGAGGGTCGGGGAAAGGGTGTCTTCGCAACGAAGACTCCCCCAGAGGAGAGAGCCCTCTCCCGCCTCGCATCTGTCGATGCGATGCGACCTCTCCCGCAAGCGGGAGAGGTGCAGCGAGTCCGCGGATGGGCCGTCTCAACCAAGCTGCGTTCTGTTCAATTGAACGACACGACAGCCGCATGAGCGACACGCAGCTGACGCCGATCGAGATTGGCCTCACCGCCGCGATCGTCGCGATCGAGAACCACGAGCCGCTGATCCTGACCGCACGCGATGCTGACGGGCTTGCCGGCCTGCCGTTCGGTCCGTTCGACGCGGTGAGCCATCGCACCTTCGAGATCGGCCTTCGCGCCTGGGTCGAGCAACGGGCGGGCCTGCGGCTCGGCTATGTCGAGCAGCTCTACACCTTCGGCGATCGCGGCCGTCATGCCGAAGCCGGCGACATCGGCGCGCATATGGTGTCGATCGGCTATCTCGCGCTGACGCGCCCTGTGGACGGCGAGCTCGCAGCAAACGCGGCGAGCTTCGCGCCATGGTACCGCTTCTTCCCCTGGGAAGACTGGCGCGAGCAGCCGCCGGGGATCATCGCCCGCGACATCATCCCGGCGCTGACCAAGTGGGCCGAGGAAGAGACGCCGGAGACGACGCGCGCGCTGCCGCGGAAGGATCGCGTGCGGTTCTATTTCGGTCTCGACGGTGCACCCTGGGACGAGGAGCGCGTGCTCGACCGCTATGAGCTTCTGTACGAGGCCGGGCTGATCGAGGAGGCGCGGCGCGACGGCCGCCCTGCGGCCTTAGCGCGCAAGACGCTTCCCGCCCTTGGGACCTCGATGCGGTTCGACCACCGCCGGATTCTGGCCACGGGAATCGCGCGGCTGCGCGCAAAGCTGAAGTATCGTCCTGTCGTCTTTGAACTTTTGCCCGCTGAATTCACACTTACCGAACTGCAGCACACGGTGGAGGCGATCTCCGGCCGGCACCTGCACAAGCAGAATTTCCGCCGCCTGGTCGAAATGGAGGCCCTGGTCGAACCGACCGGGGTGATGTCGACACAGACGGGCGGACGGCCGGCAGCGCTCTACCGCTTCCGCCGCGAGGTGCTCCAGGAGCGACCCGCGCCGGGCTTGCGCGTGCGCTCCCGGCGCTAGATCCTGATATTCGTGGTACCGGCCCCTGCCCGCCGGTTGCCTGGAGGCTTCATGTTCGACGGCCCGTTTGACGTCTTTGCGCTGATCATTGCGATCATCGCCTTCCTGATCGCGATCAAGGCGTCGAGCCAGGCGACCGAGCTGCGACGGCGGCTCAACTCGCTCGAAGAGATGCTCTACGCGCAGCGGACGGTGCAGCCGCCGCCCCTGATGCCCGCGCAGGTGCAGGCTGAAGCGCCCGCGACGACTGCAGCCGCCGAGCCGCCGCCGCTGGCGTCGGAAGCCGAGCTTGCGCCGCCCTCGCCCGCCACCGCAGATATCTCGCCACCCCCACTCGAAGCCAGCCCAGAGGCCGGCGCACCGCCGCCGCTGCCCGCGCCCGCACCCGGCTTTGAGGAGCGGCTCGGCACCCGCTGGGTGGTGTGGATCGGCGGCCTTGCGCTCGCGCTCGGCGGCTTCTTCATGGTGCGCTATTCGATCGAGGCCGGCCTTCTCGGCCCCGGCGTGCGCGTGTTCCTCGGCGGCCTGTTCGCAGCGGCCCTGCTCGGTGCCGGCGAATGGACGCGGCGCAAGGAGAGCATCTCGAGCATCCAGGCGCTGCCGATCGCCAACATCCCCGCGATCCTCACCGCGGCCGGCACGGCGGTGGCGTTCGCGACCATCTACGCGGCGTACGCGCTCTACGGCTTCCTCGTGCCTGCGACGGCCTTCGTGCTGCTCGGCATCGTTGCGATGGGCACGCTGGCCGCAGCGCTGCTGCACGGGCCCGCGCTCGCGGGGCTCGGCGTCGTCGGCGCCTTCGTGACGCCGATCCTCGTCTCCTCGGGCAAGCCGGATTATTGGGCGCTCTACATTTATCTTGCGGTCGTGACGGCGGCGAGTTTCGGGCTCGCCCGCATCAGGCTGTGGCGCTGGCTTGCGGTCACGACTATCGTCTTTGCCGTGCTCTGGATCTTCCCGGGTCTCGACACCGAGCAGGTCCAGGTCGCGCCGCACGCCTTCCACGTCATCGCCGGCTTCGTGCTCGCTGCGCTGCTCGTTGTCTGCGGCTTCATGTTCGGACCCAGCTTCGAGGACGGCGAGATCGAGCCGGTCTCGTCAGGCGCGCTCGGCGCCTATCTGTTCGGCGCGATGCTGATCGTGCTGTCGAGCGGACATGCCGATCTGGCGTTGATTGCCTTTACGCTGCTGGTCGCGGGAACGCTGTTCGTCGCCTGGGGTGCGCCGGCGGCTACGGGCGCCCTCGGTGCGGCCGCGGCGACGGTCTTCATCGTGTTCGCCGAATGGGCGGTGCGCGCCAATCCCGACATGCTGGTGCTGCCGGGCGGCCCGATGCCCGGCGTCGGCCCGGTCGCGACCGACAGCGCGGTGACCCTGCATCTGGTGACGGCCGCGATCTTCGCCGCCGGCTTTGGCGCCGCGGGCTTTTTCGCGCAGGGCCGCTCGAGCTCGGCGATCGTTCCCGTGGTGTGGTCGGCGGCGGGCGTCGCGACACCGATCGCCATCCTGGTTGCGCTCTATGCGCGCATCGCCCATCTCGACCGCTCGATCCCGTTCGCGATCCTCGCTGTGCTGCTCGCTGCGGCCTTTGGCGCGGCGACCGAAGCCCTGATGCGCCGCGAAGAACGGCCCGGCGTTGCAACCTCGGTCGCGCTGTTCGCGACCGGTACGCTCGGCGCGCTGGCGCTGGCGCTGACCTTTGCCCTGGAGAAGGGCTGGCTCACCATCGCGCTCGCGCTGATGTCGCTCGGCACCGCCTGGATCTCGGTGCAGCGGCCGATTCCGGTGCTGCGCCGGTTAGCGGCCATCTTCGCCGCGATCGTCACCGCACGCATCGTCTATGATCCGCGCATCGTCGGCGATGCCATCGGCACGACGCCGATCTTCAACTGGCTGTTGTGGGGCTATGGCCTGCCGGCCGCCTCGTTCTGGGGCGCGAGCCTCTTCCTGCGCCGCCGCGCCGACGACGCGCCGCTGCGCGTGGTCGAGACCGCGGCGATCCTGTTCACCGCGCTGCTCGCCTTCATGGAGATCCGGCACTTTGCGACCGGCGGCCGCATGACCTCGCCGCCCTCGCTGCTCGAGTTCGCTCTGCAAGTCTGTATCACGCTCGCCATGGCGATCGGTCTGGAGCGCCTGCGGCTGCGCAGCCACAGCATCGTGCACGATGTCGGCGCGGTCGTGCTGACGGCAATCGCCGGCCTCATCAGCGTGTTCGGCCTCCTGATCCTGGAGAACCCGCTGCTGCTCTCCAGCGTCAATGTCGGCGGCCTCGTGTTCAATCTGCTGCTGCTCGGCTACGCATTGCCGGCCGTGCTGATGCTGCTGCTCTCCTACGCGGTGGCGGGACACCGCCGTGTCGCATACGCAAACACGATCGCGGGTGGCGCCCTGGTGTTCGCGCTCACCTATGTGACGCTGGAGATCCGCCGCTTCTATCACGGCCCGGTGCTGCTCTACGGCGCCACCACGAGTGCCGAGCAATACACCTATTCGATCGGCTGGCTCGCCTTCGGCGTGGTGCTGCTCGGCGTCGGCATCCTGGTCAATTCGGAGCGCGCGCGGCTGGCCTCTGCCGCCGTCATCGCGCTGACGATCTTCAAGGCCTTTGCCGTCGACGTGTGGACGCTGACCGGCGTCTATCGCGCGCTCTCGTTCATGTGCCTCGGCGTCGTTCTGGTCGCGATCGGCTGGCTCTACCAACGCATCCTGTTCCGGCGGCAGGTCACACCGCCGCCGGCCGTGCCGCAGACGGGCAGTTGAAGCGCCAGGACGATGTCCTCACCTCTCCCCAGCGGGGAGAGGCGAAGTACGCGCGCCGCTTCTAAGCCGCGCGGACCGATTCCAGGAACTGCGCGACTTCGACCTTCAGGCGGGTGCTGTCGGTCGCCAGCGACTTCGCCGCCGATAGCACTTCGCTCGAGGCCGAGCCGGTCTCGATCGCGCCGCGCTGCACGTTGGTGATGTTGGACGAGACTTCCTGCGTGCCGAGCGAGGCCTGCTGAACGTTGCGCGAAATCTCTTGCGTGGCTGCGCCCTGCTCCTCGACGGCGGCGGCGATGGCCGAAGACACCTCCGACAGCCGCTCGATGGTGCCGCCGATCTCCTGGATGGCGCTGACGGATTCTTGCGTCGCGGCCTGGATGCCCGAAACCTGCGCTCCGATTTCGCCGGTGGCTTTCGCAGTCTGCTCGGCCAGTGCCTTGACCTCGGACGCGACGACGGCAAAGCCGCGGCCGGCTTCGCCTGCGCGCGCCGCCTCGATGGTCGCGTTCAGCGCGAGGAGGTTGGTCTGGCCCGCGATGGTGTTGATGAGTTCGACGACGTCGCCGATGCGGGCGGCTGCCTGCGACAGCGCGTTGACGCGCTCGTTGGTCCGCGCCGCCTGCTCGACGGCTTCCGCAGCCATCCGTGCCGAATCCTGCACGCGGCGGCTGATCTCGGTGATGGAGGACGACAGCTCCTCGGAGGCGGACGCCACCGCCTGGACGTTGGTGGAAGCTTCCTCCGACGCAGCCGCAACGACGGTTGCGAGTTCTTGGCCGCGCTGCGCCGTGCCGCTCAGCGTCGCCGCGGACGCCTCGAGCTCGGTGGACGCCGACGACACGGTCTCGACCACCTCGCCGATCATGACCTCGAAATTACGGGTGATGGCATCGACGCGGCGGCCGCGTTCGATCTTGGCCTCGGCGTCTCGCGCCGCCGCCTTGTCGGCAGCCTTCTTGGCGATCAGCGCCTCCTTGAAGATCTGGAGTGCATCCGCCATCGAGCCGATCTCGGTCTTCTCGCCGCGATGCGGCACCTCGGCCGAGAGGTCGCCCTCGCCGAGGGACTGCATCGGGCGAATGATCGAGGCGATGCCGCGCGAGACGTCGCGCACGAGATAATAGGCGGCGCTGATCGCGATCACGACGGCAGCTACGATGATGCCGACCAGCACGCGGAAAACGGTGGCATAGCTGTCAGCCGCCTGCTTCGTCTCCAGCTCGGCCCCCCTGTTGTTGAGCTCGATGCCCCTCTGCAGCAGCGGATCGGCCGCCTGGGCCATCTTGGCGACCTTGGTCTGCAACATCTCGTTTGCATCAGTCGGGAAGCGCCCGATGCTCTTGCGCGACAGCGCCATCACGTCCTGCACGCCATTCAGATACTCGGCCCAGGCCTTGGTCCATTGCTCGTACAGCGAGCGCTCTTCGGCGACCGTGATCAGCGGCTCGTAGACCTTGCGCGTCTTCTCGATGCGCTCGCGCAAGCCTGCCAGCCGCTTCTCGGCGGCCTCCTTGCCCTCGGCAGTATCCTGCATCAGGTGCAGACGCAGCGCGACACGCAGCTCGTTGATGTCGGCACGCATCGAGCCGAGCGCACGCACGCTCGGCAGCCAGCTCTCCGCAATCTCGACGGTGTGGGAGTTGATGTTCTGCATCGTGCCGATCGCCATCACGCCGACGCCGGCGAGCGAGAGCACGAGGACCGACAGCACGGTCAGCAGCTTGAAGACGATCGACAACTTCGACATCACACAATCCCGATGATACCAGCACGCGCAAATCGCCTGCGCCGCAGTCGTCGCGACGACAGGGCGGAAGTCAGTTCAACAATGCTGGCTGGTTCTTATCCCCTAAGATTGCGCTCATAATTGCAAGCAGGCGTTAACAGGAACCTACGTAGAACTACGCGATAGACCCGGCGCCCGTTATTTTTTCTGCAACCATCTGTTGCAAACGCACAGGCATTTGCTGCTGCGACGCGAAGCGCGTGATTCCTGGCGACCAAATCTCCGTCCTCCGGCCGATGGTGCCGCCAATCTCCCTGATCACACCGACCGAATCCTCCATCGCGGTCTGCTCTGCCAGCGCCTTCACCTCGGATGCGACCACGGCGAATCCCTTGCCGATCGCGAACGGCGAGCATCAGGCTGCGCGCACGGTACCGAGGAACTTTCCGACCTCCAGCTTCAGCCGGTTGCTGTCGCCCGACAGCGATTGCGCCGCCGCCAACACCTGCGACGACGCCGAACCGGTCTCGCTCGCACCGTGCTGCACATCGGTGATGTTGGACGACACCTGATGGGTGCCTGCCGCCGCCTGCTGCACGTTGCGGGAAATCTCCTGCGTTGCGGCGCCCTGCTCTTCCACCGCGGCTGCGATGGTCGAGGAGATCTCCGACAGCTTCTCGATGGTGTGGCTGATGTCCTTGATCGCGCCGACCGAATGCTCGGTGGCGGTCTGGATGCTGGCGATCTGCTGGCCGATCTCGCCGGTCGCCTTCGCGGTCTGCTCGGCAAGTGCCTTGACCTCGGAGGCGACGACGGCAAAGCCGCGGCCCGCCTCGCCGGCCCGCGCGGCCTCGATGGTTGCATTGAGCGCCAGGAGATTGGTCTGGCCCGCGATGGTGTTGATCAGTTCGACCACGTCGCCGATCCGCGCTGCGGCGGCGGAAAGCTCGCCGACACGATCGGTCGTGGTGCGGGCTTGGCTCACCGCATCGCCCGCGACGCGGGCTGATTCCTGCACCTGCCGGCTGATCTCGGTGATCGACGACGATAGCTCCTCGGTCGCCGACGCCACAGACTGCACATTGGCGGACGCTTCCTCGGAGGCGGCAGCAACCATGGTGGTGAGCTCCTGCCCGCGCGCCGCGGTGGAGGTCAGCGTCGACGCAGAAGCTTCCAGTTCGGTCGCGGCCGAGGACACCGTATCGACGATTTCACCGATTGCGGCTTCGAAGCTGTTGGCCAGCTTGTGCATCTCGGCCTTGCGCTGCGCGGCCGCAATCTGGTCCTGCCTGATCTTGGCTTCAGCCTCATCGCGCGCCTTCTGTTCGGACACGATCTTGAACTTTTCGACTGCCGCAGCGACGCCGCCGACCTCGTCCTTGCGGCCGAGACCGGGCAGAACCACGGAGAAATTGCCGCCGGCGAGCTTGTCCATGGCGACCGTGAGCGCGCGGATCGGCCGCGCGATGGTCAGGAACGACATCAGCCAGGAGCCGACGAGGACGAGCATGGCGAGTGCGCCGACCAGGATCGCAAGCTGCTCGCTCGATCTCATTTGTGCGGCGGCCGCGGCATTCCTCTCCTCGGATTTGCGTCCCGCGTAATCGGCGATCTGACCGATCAGCACGTCGAGCTCGCCGGCAATCGGCAGGGTAATTTCGCGTGCGATGCGAATGACGTCTTCATTGAGCTTCATGGCGCGCGTGGCGCCGTCTGCACCGCTTATGGCCAAGGCTTCGCCGCGTACGCCCGCGATCTGCTGCGCAGCCTGTTCGTAGTTCGCGGCCAGCGATCTCAGTTTCTCCATGCGTGCGCGGTTCTCCGTCTCGTGAGAAAGCCTCAGCATCGTATCGACCAGCAAGTTCGTCGATTTCTGCTGCTCGCCCAGGCTCCGGGTGGCCTTCTGAATATCGGCCGAGCTATTGGCGAGACGAAGGTCGCGGACCGCGAGCTGCATGCCGCGAACTGCGGCCTCGGCCTTCACGGCGTCACGTGCGATCTGCTGTTGGGCAAGCGCGCTCTGGCTGGTCTCGCGGATGCTCGCATTGCCGAGCATCTGGCTCGCGATCATGGCTCCAACCAGCAGCCCTCCGAGAGCCGAAGCGATCGCCAGCTTGGTCCCGATCTGCAGATTCCGAAAGAGACTCAACATCGGTGCGTTTCCCCTGGAAACGAGCCGCCAAGTCATTGTTGGCAGCTTGGACGTTGATCGCCCTTATCGCGAAGCTACCGGTCGGAGTTCCATCTTCTGGTTAACGAGATCCCTCGCAGAAGTACTGATTTTGTGCGCTAATTAATTGAACGCGAAGGGAAATGGTCTCGTCATAGTTGTAAATTGCAACTTCAAGTCGGATCTAGGAAGCCTTGCATCCGACGGCCTCACCGACGAGGCTGATTCGAAAGACCGGCTTCTTGTTCTCGTCGAGCAGCTCCATGCACCACTCGGCGTTCGGCTTCAGGCTGCGCGCGATGCCGCCGAGCAGATTGGCGCATACCTCCGTCATCTCGGTCCAGGCGGCCGCGCGATCCTCGAATTCGTACGGCAGGTCGGCGGCGCCGGAATAACGGCCGGTGCTGATGCGGAAGAAATACAGCGACATCGTTGAACCCTTGCGTGGGACCGCCCCCCGGCCGCGCGCAAACTGAGGCGCGAACAGCTACCAACGCATGAAGGCCGCCGTCCGTATGACTACGGCACGGCGGCTGCGTGTTCGATGAACGTCTTCGACGATAAAGTGCTGGGATTATTCTCCCGCGCAGGCCAGCTCACTGGGTCGACCGGCGCAGCTCGAGCGGGCCCTCGTTCTTCGCTGGCTCGGACTTCACCGGCTCGAGCCGGCTGCTCTCGACACGCGGCGTCTCGACGCGCGCGGCGACTTCGGTGTGGGGTGCAGCGACCGAACCAGTATGCTCCGAGCTGCGCAGCGAGCGGGGACGCGCGGCGGCGCGCGCCATCAGCATCTGATTGCCGCCCTGGTGACGGAAGTCGCAATAGGCGAAGCCCATGCCCGACACCGAGCCGCGGAAGCTGCGATCATCGGTCTTTTCCAGGTTGAAACAGGGCTCAAATGGTATGCCCTTGATCGAGGCGCAGACGTTCTGGCCGCGGATCTGGAGCGTATTGCCGGGAAGACGGAGATGACGGACCGGGCCTGCGCCCGAGAACTGCACCGCACCGGCGGCGCCGAGGTCGTCGAGGATGCGGCCTGCACCGCGGGTGCCGTCGAAACAGGTGAAGGCGAACACCTTGCCGGCCACGAAGCGCCGCGCCTCGTCGGCGTTCATGCTTCCTGCAATGGCCGGCGCAAACGTCGCCGCCGCCGTGACAGCCCCCAACACAATACGCGCAAGCATGCTCAACTCCGAACCGACCCCCGCAGCGGGCGATGCCTTATCTCTCTTTACCCGCTGCTTACCATACTAACCAAGGCAACATTGAAGCAGCTTGGTTGGTAAAGTCTGAACGCCGTTAGACAATTTTTACCACGACGCGGCCGCGGACCTGGCCGGCCAGGATTTTCGCGCCCCATCCCGGAACCTCGTCGAGCGAAATTTCTTGAGTGATTTCAGATAGTTTCGTGCGATCCAAATCGGAGGCCAAACGCTGCCAGGCGGCTTTCCTGGGCGGAAGCGGGCACATCACGGAATCGATGCCGAGAAGGCACACTCCGCGCAAAATGAAAGGCGCGACCGAAGACGGCAGGTCCATGCCAGCCGCCAGGCCACAGGCGGCGATCGCGCCACCGTACTTCGTCATCGACAGGAGATTCGCCAGCGTGGTCGAGCCGACGCTGTCGACGCCGCCGGCCCAGCGCTCCTTGGCGATGGGTTTTGCCGGCGCCGACAATTCATTGCGATCGATGACCTCGGCGGCACCGAGGTGCTTGAGGTAGTCGGCTTCCGCCGCGCGGCCGGTCGAGGCGATGACGTGGTAGCCAAGCTTGGACAGCACGGCGGTCGCAACCGAGCCGACGCCGCCGGCTGCGCCCGTCACCACCACCGGGCCGCTCTTCGGCGACAGACCGTGCTTCTCCAGCGCCAGCACCGAGAGCATCGCGGTGAAGCCCGCAGTTCCGATCGCCATGGCATCGCGCGCCGACAGGCCTTGCGGCAGGGCGACCAGCCAGTCGCCCTTCACCCGCGCCTTCTCGGCATAGGCGCCGAGATGGGTCTCGCCCATGCCCCAGCCGGTGCAGACCACCTTGTCGCCCGCCTTCCACTGCGGATGCGAGGAGGCTTCGACGGTGCCGGCAAAGTCGATGCCGGCGATCATGGGGAAGCGGCGCACCACCGGCGCCTTGCCGGTGAGCGCAAGGCCGTCCTTGTAGTTCAGCGTCGACCATTCGACGCGGACGGTGACGTCGCCCTCCATCAGCTCGGCTTCGTCGAACTGCGTGAGCTGTGCGGCGGTGCCCTTGTCCGCCTTGT
This sequence comes from Bradyrhizobium sp. USDA 4354, assembly GCF_054060315.1. Classification (NCBI taxonomy): domain Bacteria; kingdom Pseudomonadati; phylum Pseudomonadota; class Alphaproteobacteria; order Hyphomicrobiales; family Nitrobacteraceae; genus Bradyrhizobium; species Bradyrhizobium sp. USDA 4354. The sequence continues at coordinate 7,422,738 of NZ_JBSSDC010000001.1, forward strand.
CGATCCGGATCGCCTTGAATGTGGCCACGACTGAACTCCCTGACTGGTTTCACGAATGTTTAGCCGATCAGGCCGGCTGCGCAACCGCTCGCTCGACAGGTTTCTCCACGATCGGAAGATTGATCAGCGCCGAGAGCACGCCAAACAGGATCGAGAGCCACCAGATCGGCGTGTAGGAACCGAAACGCTCGAACACGATGCCCCCAAGCCAGACGCCGAGGAAGCCGCCGACCTGATGGCTGACGAAGGCGAAGCCATAGAGCGTTGCGAGCCAGCGCGTGCCGAACATCAGCGCCACCAGCGCCGAGGTCGGTGGCACCGTCGACAGCCAGGTCAGGCCGGAAATCGCGCCGAACGCGATCGCCGAGAACGGCGTGATCGGGAATGTGATGAAGGCAAGCGTCGCCAGCGCACGCGTGAAGTAGATGGTCGAAAGGATGTAGCGCTTGGGCAGATAGTTCTGCAGATAGCCGACGCTGAGCGAACCGATGATGTTGAACAGACCGATCGCCGCGATCACCCAGCCGCCGGTTTGCGTCGAGATGCCGCGATCGACCAGGAAGGCCGGCAGATGCACGGTGATGAAGGCGAGCTGGAAACCGCAAGTGAAGAAGCCGAGCACCAAGAGCACGTAGGAACGGTGGCCGAAGGCTTCGGCAAGCGCCTTGGTGAAGGTCTGGTCATCCGCCGGCGTCGCGTTTGCCGCATTCGCAACCGGCGGCGTCGAAAGCGCCAGCGACAGCGGGATGATCAGCAGCATCAGGAAGCCGAACACGGAGAGCGCCTGCTGCCAGCCGAAATTGTCGATCAGCGCAACGCCGATCGGCGCGAACAGGAACTGCCCGAACGATCCCGCCGCCGTGCCGGCGCCGAGCGCGAGGCCGCGCTTCTCGGCCGGCAGGAGCTTGCTGAACGCCGACAGCACCAGGTTGAACGAGCAGCCGGCAAGACCAAAGCCGACCATCACGCCCGCACCGATGTCGAGCGACAGCGGCGTCGAGGAGTAGCGCATCAAGAGCAGGCCGCCGGCATAGAGCAGCGCGCCGACGCACATCACCCGAAACAGGCCGAAACGATCTGCGACCGCACCGGCGAGCGGCTGGCCCAGCCCCCACAACAGATTCTGCACGGCGATGGCGAGGCCGAACACGTCCCGGCCTCAGCTGAATTCATGGCTCATCGGCTGCACGAAGAAGCCGAGCGCCGAACGCGGGCCGAAACCGAGCATGCCAATGGCACAGCCGCAGAGGATGATGACGGCCGGGGTGCGCCAGTTGGAGGAACGTGAGGCCGGTGCGAGCTCGCCGATCTGTGTCGACATGGTTTTCCTCGTCTGTCGTTGGCGGATCCGCAAATCAGCAGCCGCGGGACAGCTCGTTTAATGCATCTGCATGAAAACCCCAAGTCGAAAACGGTTGCATTCCACGGGGAGCTGCCGCGGGAGCATTGCGTTTCAACACAGCCTCGCCTGACACATCAGCCGCGAATTGACGGGAATGTGTGCGGCAGGACCTAGCGGCACCCAGCGGAGCGTGCTATTCTCGATTTACTCAGATTGAGCATATTAGGGCGACGACCGGCCGATCGGCCGAATTTATCGGCCCCTGTATATTCTCAAATTGAGCATAATAACACATGGGAGGCTTCAATGCCGATCACTGGAATTTACGGCCCCGACGACATTGCCAACCGGCCTCAGGGCCAGCCCGTCGCCTCCCCGCGCGCCGCACCGGTGCCCGCGGGACCGAAATTGCCAATGCCCTCGCTGGAATGGACGCCGGCGGTCGAACGCGCGACCGCGCCGCTCTACGACCGCGTCAAGCACGTGATCCCGCCGATCGAATGGCCGCTGATGGCGCCAACCATCAACGCGATCAACGAGCTGAAGCGCGCGCGGGCCGCGGTCATCCTCGCCCACAACTACCAGGCCCCGGAGATCTTCCATTGTGTGGCCGATATCGGCGGCGACTCGCTGCAACTCGCGATCGAAGCCACCAAGGTGAAGGCAGACGTCATCGTCCAGTGCGGCGTGCACTTCATGGCGGAGACCTCGAAACTGCTCAATCCGGACAAGACCGTTTTGATCCCGGACTCGCGCGCGGGCTGCTCGCTTGCCGCCAGCATCACCGGTGCGGACGTGCGGCTGCTCCGCGAACAATTTCCCGGCGTGCCCGTCGTTGCCTATGTCAACACCTCGGCAGAGGTGAAGGCGGAGGTCGATATCTGCTGCACGTCCTCGAACGCGGTGCAGGTGGTCGAGAGCCTGGGCGCTCGAAGCGTGATCTTCCTGCCCGACCGATACCTCGCCACTTACGTGGCTTCGAAGACCGACGTGAAGATCATCGCCTGGAAAGGTGCCTGCGAGGTGCATGAGCGCTTCACGGGCGAGGAGCTGCGGAGCTTTCGCGAGGCTGATCCATCCGTCCAGATCATCGCGCATCCGGAGTGCCCGCCGGACGTGCTGGCGGAAGCCGATTTTACCGGCTCGACCGCGCACATGATCAACTGGGTGCGCGCGAGGCGGCCGCGGCGGCTCGTCATGATCACCGAATGCTCGATGGCCGACAATGTGCGGGCCGAGCTTCCCGACGTGGAGATGCTGCGCCCCTGCAATCTCTGCCCGCACATGAAGCGCATCACGCTCGCCAACATTCTGGACAGCCTGCTGACGCTCGGCGAGGAGGTCACGATCGATCCCGCGCTTGCGGAGCGCGCGCGGCGCTCGGTCGAGCGCATGATCAATCTGAAGAATTGAGACTCAGCCACAAACACAGCTGTCGTCCCGGACAAGCGCGCCTCGAGCGCGCGCAGATCCGGGACCCATAACCACAGGAAGATGTTTGGCGAAGAACGGCGTTTCAGAGCTTCGCAAGACAATCTCCGCCGCGGCGTATGGGTCCCTGCTCCCATGCGCGATTGCGCACTAGGCAGGGACGACGGCGGAGTGAATGGAGAAAGCCATGACAATTACCATCCACAATCTCACCCGCAGCACCGACGACGTCGTCATCGTCGGCGGCGGTCTTGCCGGACTGTTCTGCGCGCTGAAGCTCGCGCCGCGGCCGGTGACCTTGATCTCGGCCGCACCGCTCGGACAAGGCGCGTCGTCCGCTTGGGCGCAAGGCGGCATCGCCGCGGCGGTGGCTGAAGGCGATACGCCGGAGGCACACGCCGCCGATACCGTCGCCGTCGGCGGCGGGCTCGTCGATGAAGCCGTCGCATTCGGGATCGCGCGCGAGGCTGCGTCGCGTATCCATGATCTTCTCGCCTATGGCGTGCCGTTCGATCGCGATCTCGAAGGCAGGCTCGCAGTGGGGCGCGAAGCTGCGCATTCCGCGCGCCGTATCGTGCATGTACGCGGCGATGGCGCCGGCGCCGCGATCATCGCGGCCCTGAGCGATGCGGTGCGTCGCACGCCATCGATCCGCCTGATGGAAGGCTTTGTCGCCGAAGCACTGTTGACCGAGGACGGTACCGTCACCGGTCTTCAATTGCGCGAGGCCGGCAATCCCGCTGCACGACCGGTCGTGCTCGCCTCACACGCGGTCGTGCTTGCGACCGGCGGACTCGGCCATCTCTACGCCGTCACCACCAATCCGCCCGAAGCCAGCGGCTCGGGCCTTGCGATCGCGGCCCGTGCCGGCGCCGTGATCGCCGACCCTGAATTCGTGCAGTTCCACCCCACCGCCATCATGGTCGGCCGCGATCCGGCACCGCTCGCCACCGAAGCCCTGCGCGGCGAAGGCGCAACGCTGATCAACGGCAACGGCGAGCGCTTCATGAGAGCGCGCCACCCGCTCGCCGAGCTCGCGCCGCGCGACATCGTGGCCCGCGGCGTGTTCGCCGAGATCGCAGCCGGACGCGGCGCCTTCCTCGATGCGCGGCAGGCGCTGGGCGCGCGCTTCGCGACAAAGTTTCCGACCGTGCATGCGAGCTGCATCGCCGCCGGCATCGATCCCGCGACGCAACCGATTCCGATTGCGCCCGCCGCGCACTACCACATGGGCGGCGTCGCGGTGGACGCGCGCGGCCGCAGCTCGATCGACGGGCTCTGGGCTGGCGGCGAAGTGTCCTCGACCGGTGCGCATGGCGCCAACCGCCTCGCCTCGAATTCGCTGCTCGAAGCCGTCGTTTATGCCGCACGCATTGCCGACGACGTCGCCGGCCGCACTGTGCCCGGGCCCGCCCGCCTCCCGGACGCGCTGGTGACGCCGCACGCTGGCGCGCTGGATGCTGCAGCGGTGAAGCGGCTGCGCGCGATGATGAGCGCGCGTGTCGGCGTGATCCGCGACGGTGACGGGCTTGCGGAAGCCGTGCGCCACTTCGCCAGGCTCGAGCGCGAGGCCGGAAACAGCGCCTTCCGCAACATGGCGACTTCGGCCCTGCTCGTCGCCGCTGCGGCCTGGACACGGCGCGAGAGCCGCGGCGCGCATTTCCGTTCCGATCATCCGGGCGACAACCCCGCGCTGGCGCAGAGAACGATGACCACGCTCGCCGCAGCGCGCGAGGTTGCGGAGAGCCTGAACGAGCGTCCGCTGCCGCGCATTGCGCAACCCCTGTTCGCATGAAGAAGGATGCTGCCTCATGATCACCCCGACCTCGCTGTTCTATCCCGATGCCTTCCTCTCGCCGCTCGCGATCGAGGAGGCCGTCCAGCGCGCGCTCGACGAGGACCTCGGCCGCGCCGGCGACATCACCTCGCTTGCGACGATCCCGGAAGCGACGAGGGCGCAAGCGATCCTCGTCGCGCGGCAGTCCGGCGTGATCGCCGGGCTACCGCTGGCGCTCGCGACCTTGCAGAAGCTGTCGCCCGACATCGAGGTGCGCGCACATGTCCGCGATGCCGCGCGGGTTGCTCGCAGCCAACATGTGCTGACAATCTCGGCCCCCGCGCGCGCCATTCTCACGGCCGAGCGGACCGCGCTGAACTTCGTCGGCCGCCTGTCGGGCATAGCCACGCTCACGGCGGACTATGTCGCCCGCACCGAAGGCACCGGCATGCGCATCTGCTGCACGCGAAAAACCACGCCGGGATTGCGCGCGCTGGAGAAATACGCGGTGCGCTGCGGCGGCGGCTTCAACCATCGCTTCGGCCTCGACGATGCGATCCTGATCAAGGACAATCACATCGCAGTCGCCGGCGGTATCCGTCCGGTGCTGGAGCGCGCCCGCGCCCATGCCGGCCATCTCGTCAAGATCGAGATCGAGGTCGATACGCTGGCGCAGCTGCGCGAGGTGCTCGACACCGGAATGGCTGACGCCGTTCTGCTCGACAACATGGACCCTGCGACTCTGCGCGAGGCTGTGCGGATCAACGAGGCCCGCCTCAAGCTGGAGGCGTCCGGCAGCGTCACGCTGGACTCGATTGCGGCGATCGCGGCGACCGGCGTCGACTATGCCTCGGCCGGCGCGCTGACGCATTCGGCGCCCAATTTCGACTGCGCGCTGGATATCGAGGCGTGATGTCTTCGCCTCTCCCGGCTTGCGGGGAGAGGCCGGAATGCGCGCGTAGCGCGGATTCCGGGTGAGGGGGAGTCTCCGCGAGGTTGGTGACAGTTGGACTCGTGGAGAGTCCCCTCACCCCAACCCTCTCCCCGCAAGCGGGGCGAGGGAGCAGACCTGCATCGCGGCGAATTTTGGTGCCTACCTTCGCTCGCTCGCGCCCATCTCGGCCGAGCTCTTGGATTCCTGCGTGAGCGCGGCGGAGAGCGCAGCGGTCTGCGCGGGCGTGCCCCAGCTCGGTTCCTCGCTGCCGTCGCCCCAGTTGCGCGGCCGATAGAAGGTGTGCACGCCGGTCTTGTACATCTTCTTCATCTCGGCGACCCAGGACGGGCGGACCCAATAGGCGTGGTAGTGCGTGGACTTGCCGACCTCGGGCAGCCAGATCTGGCCGTCGAGCATCGCCTTGGAAATCGTCTTGGCGCGCTCCCACATTTCGGGCTCGCGGATCACGTCCGGATTGTTGTCGCAAGCGAAGGTGAACTGGCAGGCGAAATGGCGGTACTTGTTCTGGTAGACCACGCCGCACACGGTGTCGGGATATTTGCCGGAGAAGACGCGGTTCATCACCACCTGCGCCACCGCGATCTGGCCGCGCACGGCCTCGCCGCGGGATTCGAAGTAGACGGCTTCGGCGAGGCACTTCTCGGATTTCGCGCGCGACTTGTCGTCGAGCGCGAGCCGCTCCGCCGGCGATCTGGCGCGCTGGTTGTCGGCGTTGACCTCGCCCTTCGGCGCAACGCTCTCGCCGCTGTCGACGTCCTTGGCGATGTCCGCCGTCGGCGGGGTCAGCGAGGCCGTCACCTTCATGTCGGGGTCGGGGATCACGATCAGAGGTTCGGCGCCGGGCTGCCAGCTCTCGATGGTCTCGAGATTGCCGCCGAGCGAGGAGCTGCCGAAGAACAGGCTCGAGGTCTTGACGCTGAAGGGATCACGCGCCGGTGCGGGCGCAGCAGAGGCCCGCTTCAACGCCTCCAGCGGTGCGGTCGCGAGCGCGCGCGCAGCGTCGCTGGCCTGCGGCGGATTGGAATATTGCGGCAGCGGCGGCGCGCGCAGCGCTTCCTGGAGCTCGGGATCGAGCGCGGCCGCGGATTCCGGCGACATCGCCTGCGGCAATGCGGCGGTCTTGGCGCCGAACACCGAGCTATTTGACGTCGCGGGATCGTCCTGTGCCGGTGCCGCAGCCGGCGCGACCGTCTCGGGAGACTGCGTCGGCGCGACGATTGCGAGGCGATCGCCCTTCAGGGAGCGATCGACCTTGGGAAAGTCGGAAGCCTGGTAGCGCGGCGGCGCCTGAAGGGCAGGATTGCGGCTGATCGCGCCGGTGACGTCGCGGCCGTCGAGGCTCGCGAGCCGAGCCATCGCGCTCTGCGGAGCGGAGGTGCCGATCGGCCGCGAAAAGCTGTAGGTGGCGAGCTGGATCGAGGACGCCGCGGAGAACACCTGCTTCTGCCAACGCTCGGCGACGCCGGGCTGGCGCGCCAGCAGAGAGGCAATGTCCTGATAGCCGGTCTCTCTCGGCATCAATGCGAAGATGCAGAGACCGATGCCGAAGGACGCGAACCGCGCGCCCTTCGGATGGTTACGCAACACTGACATCGATACGCTCACGCTACGCTTACGCTCGTCCGATCGAACTCAGTACATCCGTGCAATTCGATCTTTATCGTGAGTATCTAATTTAGGTTGCCGGGGCGTTAATCCGCGTTGCGCATACGGCACACTCAAGCGAACACAGGTGTTTTCACGGGGCGACGATGCGTGTTGGTAAATGCCAGACGACGTGAAGCGGTAAACAACCGGTCAACGCGAATGGTGAAGGAACTCTTGCGCACACGTATCAATACGGGACGTGTGATGGGTTCCTGTTGTTGCGACAACCACTCCTGTCGTGCCCGGGGCTTGACCCTAGCATATTCACACATCTCGGGGCCGGCGGCGTCTTGCCAGATCGTCTGAAGTCTGAATCCATCGGAGCGTTGTGCCGATGGAGCGAGTGATGGAAGGCGGATTGGGACGGTTTGGAGACCGGCGCCTGGAAAAAGGGGGGCCCGTTTGTTGGCCCGCCTTATCAGCGTCGGTCAGTCTGGGATCAGTGTTCGGCGGGTTGGCGGGGATCGAGCTGGCGAGATCCGCATCACGCGTTTCCTTCGCAATCGGCGGGTGACCCCGGAGGAGATGGTGACCACGGCCCGGTTGCGGACCGCAGGGCTGGTCAGAGGTCGCCATGTTCTGGCGATCCAGGACACCACGACCCTGCGAGACGATGGCAAGCTCGACAGTTTGAACCTTCACGCGATGGTCGCCGTAGATGCCGATGACGGGGCATTGCTCGGGCTTGTCGATGCGACGTTCCTCAAACATGTCGGCGGCAAAAAGCGCCGGCGGGCCGTGCGGGCATTTGCGGATAAGGAGAGCCGTCGCTGGCTCGACGCCACCCTCACGGCGGCAGAGTTGGCAGCTCATGGGGCGGAATGTGTGACGGTAGTTGCCGACCGCGAGGGTGACATTTACGAGGAGTTTGCCTGCCGACCTGTCGAGACTGAACTGCTGATCAGGGCCAATTACGATCGAGCTCTGAAGGATGGTGGCACGCTCTACAACTGCCTCGATGACGTGCCAGAACTTGGCCGGGAAGTTATCGACGTATCGGCCAAGCCGGGCCAGATGGCACGTAAAGCCGTATTGGCATTGCGAACGCGGCAGATCAGCCTGCTGCGGCCAAGACGCAAATGCCCAGGTGAAGAGGCCAAACTGCCGAAGGAGGTCACGCTCACGCTGGTGGAGGCGCGTGAGGTCGATCCTCCGGCAAACGTCCCGCCGGTGCATTGGCGACTACTGACGACACACCAAGTGACAACACTGGCGTCTGCGCAGCAGATCACGCACCTGTATCGCCAGCGCTGGACTATCGAGCAACTGTTCCGTCTCATGAAGACCAAGGGCTTCAACATCGAAGCCGTATGTGTGGTCGACGGCGGCCCATTCGAGAACTTGACCGCGGCAACGCTGATCGCAGCGATCCAGGTCCTGCAAATGGTACGAGAGCGCGACGGTGCAGCAAACCGACCGCTCGACGATATGCTTGATCCTAAGGATCGTCCGGCTTTGGAGGCCGTTTGCCGAACCCTTGAAGGCAAAACCGATCGGCAAAAGAATCCGCACCCCTCGGGTTCGCTTGCCTACGCAACGTGGGTATGCGCGCGCCTCGGCGGCTGGACAGGATACTACAGCAAACCAGGCCCCATCACGATCCTCCAGGGCCTATTGGCCCTCAGGGCCATGCTCAGCGGCTGGAGAATCGCTCGCGATGTGTGAATCAACTAGGGCTTGACCGGGGCATCCAGTACGCCGCGGCCTCTCGATTCCATCACTACCGCCTCGGCGTACTGGATCGCCCGGTCAAGCCGGGCGATGACAATGAGTTTGTGGCGATCGCAAACGCGTCATTGCGAGCGCAGCGAAGCAATCCAGAGTCTTGCCGCGGAGGGATTCTGGATTGCTTCGCTGCGCTCGCAATGACGGTGTGGAAAGAGCGGCGCACAAAATAAAAGAGGCGGAGCTTGGCCCGCCTCTTTCAACTCAAATCTGCGCTTCTGCTTACGCCTGGCTCGCGATCTCTTTCCCGAGCGCGGCTTGCGCCGCCGCAAGCCGCGCGATCGGCACGCGATAGGGTGAGCAGGAGACGTAGTCGAGACCGATATGGTGACAGAAGGCGACGGAGGCGGGATCGCCGCCGTGCTCGCCGCAGATGCCGACCTTGAGCGAGGCGCGGGTCTTGCGGCCGCGCGCGACGCCGATCTTGACGAGCTCGCCGACACCTTCCCGGTCCAGAGAGATGAAGGGATCGACCGAGAGGATGCCCTTCGCCACGTAGGGACCGAGGAAGCTCGCCGCGTCGTCGCGGCTGATGCCGTAGGTCGTCTGGGTGAGATCGTTGGTTCCGAACGAGAAGAACTCGGCCGACTGCGCGATATCGGCCGCGAGCAGACAGGCGCGCGGCAGCTCGATCATGGTGCCGACCTGATAAGCCAGCTTGGTGTTGGTGTCGCGCATCACGGCCTGTGCGGTCGCGTCGATCCGCGCCTTGACGAGATCGAGTTCGGCCTTGGTCGCGATCAGCGGCACCATCACCTCGAGGCCGACGGCCTTGCCGGTTCGCTTCTGCGCCTCGACTGCCGCCTCGAAGATCGCGCGCGCCTGCATCTCGGCGATCTCCGGATAGGCGATCGCGATACGGCAGCCGCGGAAGCCGAGCATCGGATTGAACTCCGAGAGCTCACGGGCACGGTCCGCCAGACGCCGCGGGTCGGTGTTCATGGCGCGCGCCACTTCCTCGACTTCGGCATGGGTATGCGGCAGGAATTCATGGAGGGGAGGATCCAGAAGCCGGATCGTGACGGGCAGGCCCTTCATGATCTCGAACAGCTCGACGAAGTCGGCGCGCTGCATCGGCAGCAGCTTTGCGAGCGCGGCACGGCGCGACTGCTCGTCCTCGGAGAGGATCATCTCGCGCACCGTGCGGATGCGCGTCTCCTCGAAGAACATGTGCTCGGTGCGGCAGAGGCCAATGCCTTCGGCGCCGAACTTGATCGCGGTGCGCGCGTCGTCCGGCGTGTCGCCGTTGACGCGAACGCCGATCTTGCGGACCTGGTCGGCCCAGTTCATGAGCGTGCCGAACTCGCCGGACAGCTCCGGCTCGATCATCGGCATGCGGCCGGCGAGCACCTGGCCGAGCGAGCCGTCGATGGTGATGACGTCGCCGGTCTTGAAGGTACGCGAGCCGATGCTCATGGTGCCGCGGCCGTAATCGACGCGGATGGTGCCGCAGCCGGAGACGCAGGGCTTGCCCATGCCGCGCGCGACCACCGCCGCGTGCGAGGTCATGCCGCCGCGGGTGGTCAAAATGCCTTCGGCGGCATGCATGCCGTGGATGTCTTCGGGGCTGGTCTCGATGCGGACCAGAATGACCTTGCGTCCGTCGCCCTGAAGCTTGGCCGCTTCATCCGAGGAGAACACGATCTCGCCGGAGGCAGCGCCCGGCGAAGCCGGCAGGCCGGTGGCGATCACGTCGCGCTTGGCGTTGGGATCGATAGTCGGATGCAGGAGCTGATCGAGCGAGGCCGGATCGATCCGCGTCACCGCTTCCTTCTTCGAGATCAGGCCTTCATTGGCGAGCTCGACCGCGATGCGCAGCGCCGCCTTCGCGGTGCGCTTGCCGCCGCGGGTCTGGAGCATCCAGAGCTTGCCCTGCTCGACCGTGAACTCCATGTCCTGCATGTCGCGGTAGTGCTTCTCGAGCAGCGTGTAGATCCGCGTCAGCTCCTTGAAGGCCTCAGGCATCGCCGCTTCCATCGACGCCTTGTCGGAGCCCGACTCTTTCCGCGCTTCCTCGGTGATGTCCTGCGGCGTGCGGATGCCCGCCACCACGTCCTCGCCTTGCGCGTTGATCAGGAACTCGCCGTAGAGCTTGCTCTCGCCGGTCGAGGGATTGCGGGTGAAGGCAACGCCGGTGGCCGAGGTCTCACCCATGTTGCCGAACACCATGGCCTGCACGTTGACCGCGGTGCCCCAGGACTCCGGAATGTCGTGCAGCTTGCGGTAGGTCACCGCGCGCGCGTTCATCCAGGAGGAAAACACCGCGCCGATCGCGCCCCAGAGCTGGTCGTGCGGATCCTGCGGGAATTCCTTGCCGGTCTCGCGCGCGACCGCGTCCTTGTACTTGCCGACCAGCTCGACCCAGTCGTCGGCGGACAGATCGGTGTCGAGCGTGTAGGCCTGGCTGTCCTTGAAGGTGTCGAGGATTTCCTCGAAGTGATGATGCTCGAAGCCGAGCACCACGTCGGAATACATGGTGATGAAGCGGCGATAGCTGTCATAGGCGAAGCGGCGGTCGCCCGACAGTTCCGCCAGCGCTTCCACGGTCTGGTCGTTGAGGCCGAGATTGAGCACGGTGTCCATCATGCCCGGCATCGAGGCGCGCGCGCCGGAGCGCACCGACACGAGCAGCGGGTTCTTGGTGTCGCCGAAGATCTTGCCGGTCAACTTGCCGACATAGTCCAGCGCCTTCTCAACCTGCGGCTTCAGCTCCTTGGGATAGGTCTTGTCGTGCTCGTAAAAATAGGTGCAGACCGAGGTCGGGATGGTGAAGCCGGGAGGCACGGGCAGACCGAGATTGGCCATCTCGGCGAGGTTGGCGCCCTTGCCGCCGAGCAGGTCGCGCATCTCCGAGCGGCCCTCGGCCTTGCCGTCGCCGAACGTGAACACCCATTTGCCGGCCTTTGCGGCGCTTGGGGCCGCCTTGGCGGGCGCAGCCTTCTTCGGTGCGGGCTTCGGGGCGACCTTCGGCGTAGCCGCCTTGGTCACGGCCTTTGCCGCCGGCTTGGCTGCAGGCTTTGCAGCGGCTTTGGCGACCGGCTTCGGCGCGCTCTTGGCCAGCGCCTTGCGGGCCGGCGGCGCGGCTTTCGCGACGGCAGAGGACTTTGATTTCGCTGGCATTTTCTTAGGCTTCGAGGCGGCTTTGGCCATAGCTTGCACACAACCTGCGAGAGGAATGGGAAATCGCGGGCCTTACACCATTTTGGGCGGGCCCGCGCAAGTCGGACAGTTCCGAAAAGTGAACGCCTAGAAGCGAAGCCACTTCAGGAGCCCGAGCCCGATCGCGCCGTTGACGATGAGGAAGATCGCGACAATGAGGTTGAGAAGCCGCGGCATGATCAGGATGAGCACGCCCGCAATCAACGACAGGATCGGCGAAATGTGGGCGACGGTGATGTGCATGAACAATCTTTCTGTGGAGGTGAGGCGAATCGCGCGCGGATCATAGCCGGCCAAGTTCCGGGAGTAGAGATGCACAAGTCGCGCCGCGAGTTCCCGGCATCCACGAAAACTGCCCGAAATTGCCGCGAATGCGGCAAGCCTTTTCCCGGAACATTGGCTTTAGGCACGCATTGGCAACCAGTCGCGCCACTGGCGCGTCCGCAGAATCACGTCGAAGGAGTTGTCCATGCGGAACAGGATTCTTGCTCTTGCAGCGCTCGCGGCCGCGATCGGCACGCCCCTTGCGGCGCAGGCGCAAAGCGATGTCACCATCGGGCGCGCGCCCGCCGTGGTCGACAGCGCCCCGACGATTGCCGTCGAACAGCGGCCGGCCTTCCGCGAATATGTCGTCGAACAACGTGTGCCAGCCTTCCGCATTCCGGATCGCGTGGTGGTTGGCGCCACCCTACCCGAGAGCGGCATCACCTATTATGACGTGCCGCAACGCTTCGGCGCCACGACCTATCGCTATACCGTCGTGAACGGCGAAACCGTGCTGGTCGAGCCGCGCTCGCGCCGCATCGTCGAGGTGCTGAACTAAATTCCTGTCTGGACGCGTTTTCTTCACGCGACCGGTGTCCCGCTTCGCTTGAAAACGCTGCAGTTGCAGTCGATGTCCGGCGCGTCACATCAGGCTGGCGCGAGCAGTTTAAATCGGACATCAGCCCTGCCCGGTCCTTCCCCCCGCCGGGCAGGGCTTTTTCTCTCGTGTCCCGGGCAAGCGAAGCGCAGACCCGGGACCCAGAACCTCCGAGCACGCGGCCAGCATGGGCCCCGGCTCTGCAGCGCAACGCTGAAGTAGCGCTGCGCTGCGTCCGGAGCACCAGAGCGGCAATGGCCGTGCCTCAATCCTGGATCTTCGAAAAATCCGCGACCGCTCTCGTGGCGCTGCGGATTTCGTTCAGCAGCTTCAGGCGGTTCTCGCGCACCTTCGGATCGTCATCGTTGACGCGAACCTTGTCGAAGAACGCATCGACCGGCGGGCGCAGCTTTGCCATCACGCTCATGGCGGCGGCAAAGTCTTCCCTGGCGACGGCGGTGCCGGCTTCCGCCTTCACCTCGCCGATCGCCTTGGCCAGCGCCTTTTCCTCAGCGAGGCTGTAGAGCGCAGCATCGGGCGCGCCGTCGAAGGTCCGCTTGTCCTTCTTCTCCTCGATCGAGAGGATGTTGCTGGCGCGCTTGGTGCCGGCGAGCAGGTTCTTGCCGTCGTCGCTGTCGAGAAACTTGCCGAGCGCCTCGACGCGGCGGACGATCATGAGAAGATCGTCCTGGCCGCCGAGCGCGAACACGGCGTCGACGAGATCGTGCCGCGCGCCCTGCTCGCGGAGTTGGACTTTGAGGCGGTCGGCGAAGAAGGCGAGCAGGTCGCTCGGAAGCTTCTGCGCATCGGCGGGCTTCACCGAGAGGCCGGCAAGCGCGGACGCCGCTACCTTCATCAACGACAGACGAAGAGCGTTCTCGGCAATCAGCCTGATCACGCCGAGTGCCGCTCTCCGCAGCGCATAGGGGTCCTTGCTGCCCGTCGGCTTCTCGTCGATGGTCCAGAAGCCGACCAGCGTATCGAGCTTGTCGGCGAGCGCCACAGCGACGCTCACCGGATCGGTCGGCACGCGATCGGCGGGGCCCTGCGGCTTATAATGCTCCTCGCAGGCGGCAGCGACAGAGGCGTCCTCGCCCTGCGCCAGCGCGTAGTACTTGCCCATCAGACCCTGGACCTCGGGAAATTCGCCGACGACTTCGGTCAACAAATCCGCCTTCGCCAGATGCGCGGCCCGCGTGGCCTTCGCGACATCGGCGCCGACCAGCGGCGCGATCTCTGCGGCCAGACCCTCGATGCGCTTGATGCGCGCGGCCTGGGTGCCGAGCTTCTCGTGGAACACGATCTGATCGAACTTCGGCAGCCGGTCCTCGAGCTTCGTCTTGAGGTCCGTCTCGTAGAAGAACTTCGCATCCGACAGCCGCGCGCGGATGACGCGCTCGTTGCCAGCGATGATCGTCTTGCCGCCATCGGCCGCCTCGATATTGGCGACCAGGATGAACTTGCTCGCGAGCTTGCCCGTTTTGGGGTCGCGCACAACGAAGCACTTCTGGTTGTTGCGGATGGTGGCGCGGATGACTTCGTCGGGAGTCTTCAAGAACTCCGGCTCGAACGAGCCCATCAGCACGACCGGCCATTCGACGAGGCCGGCGACCTCGTCGAGCAGGGTCTGGTCCTCGACCAGCTCGAAGCCTTGCGCGAAGGCGATCTGCTTGGCGTCGGTGAGGATGGCGTCCCTACGGCGCTCGGGGTCGAGCACGACCTTGGCGTCGAGCAGCTTTGCCTCGTAGTCCTCGAAACGGCGCACCTGAATTGGCGCAGGCGCAAGGAAGCGATGGCCGTAAGTGGTCTGGCCGCTCTCGATGCCATCCACCGAAAAAACTTCACGACATCGGGCTCTTCGGTCTCGAGCCCGAACGTCGCGGTGATCGCTTGCAGCGGTCGCACCCAGTTCAGCGAGCCGGGCTTTCCGGAACGCGCGCCCCAGCGCATCGATTTCGGCCAGGGGAAGGTGCGGATGATCACGGGCAGGATTTCCGCGAGCACCTCGATCGCATCGCGGCCGGGCTTCTCGATCAACCCGATGTAGAAATCGCCCTTGGGGTCGCGCTGGATCTTGGCTTCCTCCAGCGATTTCAGACCTGTCGCTTTCAGAAAACCCTGCACAGCCGCCTCGGGCGCGCCGATCTTCGGGCCACGACGTTCGGTCTTGAGGTCGGGCTGGCGCGCAGGAATGCCGTGCACGGTGAGCGCAAGACGGCGCGGCGTCGCGAACGCTTTCGCGCCCTCGTAGACCAGGCCTTCGGCAACCAGCTTGTCGGTGACCATGCGGCGCAGATCGTCGGCCGCCTTCCCTTGCATGCGCGCGGGGATTTCTTCCGAGAACAATTCAAGCAAAAGATCGGGCATCAGGCCGCTCCGCCCGCTTCAGTGTGGATCCAGGCCTCGCCGCAGGCCTTGGCCAGCTCGCGCACACGCAGAATGTAGCTCTGCCGCTCCGTTACGGAGATCACGCCGCGCGCATCGAGCAGGTTGAAGACGTGGCTCGCCTTGATGCACTGGTCATAGGCCGGCAGCGCCATCAGATGCTGCCTGCTGTTGCTGCCTTCGCGCCAACCGGCGTCGAGATATTTCCTGCAGGCCGCTTCGGCCATCCTGAACTGCTCGAACAGCATCGCGGTGTCGGCGACTTCAAAGTTGTGCCGCGAATATTCCTGCTCCGCTTGCAGGAAGACGTCGCCATAGGTGACCTTGGCGTCGCCCTCGCGGCCGTTGAAGTTGAGGTCGTAGACGCGGTCGACGCCCTGCACATACATCGCGAGGCGTTCGAGGCCATAGGTGAGCTCGCCGGCGACAGGGGCGCATTCGAAGCCGGCGACCTGCTGGAAATAGGTGAACTGGCTGACCTCCATGCCGTCGCACCAGCACTCCCACCCCAAACCCCAGGCGCCAAGCGTCGGGCTCTCCCAGTCGTCCTCGACGAAGCGGATGTCGTGCACGGCGGAATCGATGCCGATCGCCGCAAGCGACTTCAGGTACAGCTCCTGAAGGTTCGGCGGCGACGGCTTCATGATCACCTGGAACTGGTAGTAGTGCTGCATCCGGTTCGGATTCTCGCCGTAGCGGCCGTCCTTGGGCCGGCGCGAGGGCTGCACATAGGCCGCGTTCCAGGGCTTGGGGCCGAGCGCGCGTAGCGTGGTCGCCGGATGGAAGGTGCCCGCGCCCATCTCCATGTCGTAGGGCTGCAGGATCACGCAGCCCTGCTCGGCCCAGAACCGCTGGAGCGCGAGGATGAAGCCCTGGAACGAGCGTTCCGGGCGCATATGGGCGGGCAATGAGGCGTCCATCGTCAGATCAGGCTCTCGCGGGGGGTTTTGAATCGCGCGGGACCGTATCGACGGCGGGGATGGGAATCAAGGCAAAGGGGGCCGGAAAGCAGTCCAGTTCTCCGTCATGGCCGGGCTCGTCCCGGCCATCCACGAACCTTTCTCGCGGCACGAAGAACGTGGATGCCCGGGACAAGCCCGGGCATGACGAGTGGCACCAGTTAACCCGGCCGGTAGGCTCCGGTGACGGGGTCACGCTTCAGCGTCTGGATATTCCCCATGCGAGCGGCTTCGGCGACGCGCGACAGGCGCATCTCCTCCAGCTCCTGGTTGATCCGGACAGCGGTCTTGTAGGCCCAGCGGACCACGGCAAGCCCGCCCAGGACGCCCGCGAAAGCGACGAACGGCGGCATCGGTCGATCCTTGTCTAGTGCTCAGCCCCCACCTGCATTGTTGCGCAGATGGACCCGCGCCGCAATTGGCTCACCTCGGGCCAAATGGCGCGGGAGGGGCCGGCCTAGAACCCGAATTTCGCCCAAATCGCGCGCGTCTCGACCGCCGAGATCAGCTCGTCCGGCAGGCCGGCCATTGATTCCAGGGCTGAAAGCTGCCCCGCGCCGGGCGCTTTCCGCCCCAGAAGGCCGGAGAGCAGCCCGGTCGGCTGCGCGATCACGGGCGTGAGAACCTTCTCACCATAGCGGGCACGAAGAGTTGAGCGGAGATCGCCGATGCCGTCGGCGAGCCCCAGCGCGATGGCGCTCTCGCCGGCCCAGTATTCGCCCGTGAACAACATGTCGTCCGCTCCCTTCAGTCGTGCGCCGCGGCTCTCCTTCACCAACGAGATGAAGATCTGGTGGATCTCGCGCTGGATCGCCTTCAGTCTAACGACGTCATCGGGATTTTCCGGGAGGAACGGGTCGAGCATCGCCTTGTGTTCGCCCGCTGTGTAGAGGCGCCGCTCGATGCCGAGCCGCTTGATCGCCTCCTGAAAACCGAAACTGCCGCCGACCACGCCGATCGAGCCGAGGATCGAGGACGGATCGCAGATGATCTCGTTGCCGGCGCAGGCGATCATGTAGCCCCCGGAGGCGGCGACGTCTTCGACGAACACGAGCACCGGCAGCTTCTTCTCCGTCGCGAGCTGCTTGATGCGCAAGTAGATCTGGCGCGACTGCACCGGCGAGCCGCCGGGCGAATTGATCACCAGCGCTACGGCCTTGGCGTGCCGATAGGAAAACGCGCGCTCGAGCACCCGCGCGACACCAGCAAGCGTCAAGCCGGGACGCAGCGGCGTCACCGCACCGATCACGCCCGACAGCCGCACCACCGGCACCACTGCCGTGCCGGGACGAAAGCGCGCCGGCAGATATTGCATGAGCTTGTCGGCCAGGCCGGAACTCTCACGATCGTTCAATTGTTCGTCCATGGCCTTACCTCTGATTAACCATTTCTTATCACGCGAGTGTCATTGAAAGTGCCTGGAACGTGTTTTGCAGAATCCTCGTTGGGAAGCTGCAATAGGCAGCGGAGGAAACGCCATGAAGATCTATCTGCTGTTGCTGCTGATCGGTGCGCTTTTCACGGCGATTCGCTTTACGTCCCCGCAAGAGCAGCAGACGGAATCGCTTCCGCAGTAGGCCGTCACGGCTCCGCCAGCGGCAACGCCGCCCTCCCCTCCAGAATATCCCTCACCTCTTTTTTAGGCACATTTGACTCGTCATTAAGCATGAGGCCCGGCAGCAATCGCGTCGGTGCCCGACCGCCTTTGACTGCGCGCACCAGCACGCGGATCGCAGGCTTTCCCGCTTCGCCATGAACCGGCAGGATCGCAAGGCTGCCGAAGCCCCGTGACAGCGCTGCCATGACGTCGCCGATTCCGTCCGCGCGCCAGATCAGAGTCAGAACGCCGCTCGATCGGAGAATACGCCGGGCTGCATGCACCCACGCATGCAGCGTCTCCTCTGTCGCCACATGCGCGGTGTGGCGCGCCTGATGCGGTGAGCCGCGATGGCGTGCGGGATCGTTGAAGGGCGGGTTCATCAGCACTGCGTCGACACTGTCAGGCAGGAGTCCGTTTGCTGCAAACGCATGCGCATCCGCGGTGACGTCGAGCACGATGGCCTCGGCGGCGATCGCGTTCGCCGCGGCATTGGCCCGCGCGAGCTCCGCCAGTTCCGGATCGATTTCGACCAGGCTGAGCCGGATCCCCTCTACGCGCCGAGCAAGCGCGAGCCCGGCCGTGCCGACGCCGGCGCCAAAATCGACCACGCGGTCCCCCGCCCGGGCGTCGGTCGCCGCTGCAAGCAGGACGGCGTCATGCCCGGCGCGATGGCCGGATCGCTTCTGCATCAAGCGCAACTGCCCGCCGAGAAAGGCGTCCTCGGTAATATCTGCGACCTCAATCATCGCTGCGCAGTTCGTGGCTGAGGCCTGCCTCGGTGAGGAGCGCCCTGGCCTCCTGGACGTCGTCCTCATGAACCAGGATCCGCCGCGGCAATATGCCGAGCGAGCCCTCGATGATGCTCATGTTCTGGTCCAGCACCAGATGATGGATGTTGGCACCGTCGAGCAGCGCGCCAATCGCCGACACCAGCACCATATCGTTGGTCCGAACCAGTTCACGCAAAACGAAAGACCTCCTGCCTGAAGGTGGCTAAAGCGGCAAATGTCAATGGTTCCGCGGGCCTTGCCGCATCCGCCGCCAGTTTCTATTGTATTTCCATCAGAATAGCCCTTCCGGGGCAAATATTGGAGACCGGCGTGGCCGTCATCGTACCTTTCGAAACTCCCGGCGCGTCGATCGAAGAGCTGGTTGCCCTTGTCGCCCCCGATATGGAGCGCGTCAATGCCACGATCCTGTCACGGACCGGGTCGGACGTGACCATGATCCCCGAAGTCGCCAACCACCTGATCTCCTCCGGGGGCAAACGCCTGCGGCCGATGCTGACGCTCGCCATGGCCAACCTCGCCGGCTATGCCGGCGACGGCCATATCAAGTTAGCTGCCTCCGTCGAGTTCATGCATACCGCCACCCTGCTCCACGACGACGTCGTCGACGAGAGCGAGATGCGCCGCGGCAAGCTGTCGGCGCGCATGCTCTGGGGCAACGAGGCGAGCGTGCTGGTCGGTGACTTCCTGCTGGGCCAGGCCTTCCGCATGATGGTCGAGGTCGGCTCGCTGCGTGCGCTCGACATCCTCTCCGCGGCCGCCGCGACCATCGCCGAGGGCGAGGTGATGCAGCTGGCCGCCGCCAAGAACACCGCGACCACCGAGGACGAATATCTCGCCGTGATCCGCGGCAAGACCGCCGAATTATTCGCAGCAGCCTGCGAGGTCGGTCCTGTCATCGCCAACCGCCCGAAGGCGGAGCAGACCGCGTGCCGCTCGGTCGGCATGAATCTCGGCATCGCCTTCCAGCTCGTCGACGACGTGCTCGACTACGGCGGCAAGAGCGCAAAGCTCGGCAAGAACACCGGTGACGACTTCCGCGAGGGCAAGATCACCCTTCCCGTCGTGCTCGCCTTCCGCCGCGGCAACGACACCGAGCGCGCGTTCTGGATCCGGGCGCTCGAGCGCGGCGAGATCGGCGACAGCGATCTCGATCACGCCCTCGGCCTGATGAACAAGCACCGCGCGCTCGAGGATACGCTGAGCCGCGCCCAGCACTACGGCGACATGGCCGTCGACGCACTCGCGCTGTTCCCGCCCTCGCCAATGAAGAGCGCGCTGGAGCAGGTCGTGGCGTTTTGTTTGGCACGGTCGCATTAGGCCTGACGCCCTTCGAGGCCTCCGCTACGCTCCGGCACCTCAGGGTGACGGTGACGGATAAGTGAGCGCTGCCTCCACCCGTCATTGCGAGCGCAGCGAAGCAATCCAGAATCCCGCCGCGGAAACAGTCTGGATTGCTTCGCTGCGCTCGCAATGACGGAGTGCGGCGCGACGGCATCGCTCGCTCTCATGTCCCGGACGCGCTGCAGCGTGAAACGCTGCTGCGCAGAGCCGGGACCCATGCGACATCCAGCGATCAGCAGTATGGGCCCCGGCTCTGCAGCGCACCGCAAAGAGGCGCTGCGCTGCGTCCGGGGCACGAGAGCGTCTGTCCAGCAACTGCGCTTCGTCTCATCAACAGAAGCCAGCCTCGTTTGCTCCGCATGCTTGGCCCAATCAGTTACTTGCATTTTGCAAGTTACCCCCCTAACCTCCCGCCATGCAGCCCAAATCCCCTTCCATCCTGGAATGCCCGGTCGGCCGCGCGGTGGAGACGGTCGGCGAATGGTGGAGCATCCTGATCCTGCGCGATGCGTTTCAAGGTGCGACGAAGTTCGACGAGTTCTCGCAGAGCCTCGGGATCGCGCCGAACATCCTGTCGCGGCGGCTTGCGCATCTCACCGAGAGCGGCATGTTCGTCCGCCGCCGCTATCAGGAGCGGCCGCCGCGCTACGAATACGTGCTGACCGACAAGGCGCGGGACTTCTTCCCGGTCATCGTCGCGCTGCTCGCCTGGGGCAACAAGCATCTCGCACCCAAAGGTGAATCCATCCTGCTGGCGAACCGGAGCGACGCTCGCCCGTTCGAGCCGGTCGTGGTCGACGCCGCCGACATGCGCCCGATCACGCTTGCCAACACGGTCGCCATTCCCGGTCCCCGCGCCAGCCGCGGCATGCGCGCCCGGCTCGCTTCGCTCAAAGCCATGAATCCGGCCGTTGCGCCGGCTGGAGACTGACATGCGTCGTATCGTCGTGACGGGAATGGGCGCGGTGTCGCCGCTCGGCTGCGGTGTCGAATTGTCCTGGCGGCGGCTGCTGGCCGGCCAAAGCGGGCTGCGCCCGCTGCCGGAATGGGCGCAGGCATTGCCGGCGCGCATTGCCGGGCTGGTGCCCGACGAGGCCGACGATGCCGAGGGCGGCTTCGACCCTGGACAGGCGGCGGCGCCAAAGGACCAGCGCAAGATGGACCGCTTCATCCTGTTCGCGCTGCTCGCCACTGCAGAAGCGGTCGCGCAAGCCAAATGGACGCCGCAGGACGCGAGCGCGCTGGAACGGACCGCGACGATCATCGCCTCCGGCGTCGGCGGCTTTCCCGCGATGGCGGAGGCGGTGCGCATCACCGAGCAGCGTGGTGCGCGCCGGCTCTCGCCATTCACGATCCCCTCGTTCCTTGCCAATCTCGCCGCCGGCCACGTCTCGATCAAATACGGCTACAAGGGTGCGCTGGGCACGCCGGTTACGGCGTGCGCGGCCGGTGTGCAGGCGATCGGCGATGCCGCGCGCATGATCCGCGCCGGCGAAGCCGACGTTGCGATCTGCGGCGGCGCCGAGGCCTGCATCGATATCGTCAGCCTCGGTGGCTTTGCGGCGGCACGTGCACTGTCGAGCGGCTTCAACGATGAGCCCGCCCGCGCCTCGCGCCCGTTCGATCGCGACCGCGACGGCTTTGTCATGGGCGAAGGCGCCGGCATCCTGGTGATCGAGGCGCTGGAGCATGCGCTCGCACGCGGCGCAACGCCGATCGCGGAGATCGTCGGCTACGGCACGACGTCGGACGCCTATCACATGACATCGGGTCCACCGGATGGCGAGGGCGCCCGCCGCGCCATGGAGATCGCGCTCAGGCAGGCGAGCCTCCTGCCCGCAGATCTCCAGCACCTCAACGCGCACGCGACCTCCACACCGGCCGGCGACGAGAGCGAGCTGGGCGCCATCGGCACGCTGTTCGGCCGCAATCGAAACTTAGCCGTGAGCGCGACCAAATCGGCCACCGGCCATCTGCTCGGCGCCGCCGGCGGGCTGGAAGCGATCTTCACCGTGCTCGCTTTGCGCGACCAGATCGCGCCGCCGACGCTCAACCTCGAAATTCCCGACGCGAGCGCCGACGGCATCGACATCGTCGCCGGTGCAGCGCGGCCGATGCCGATGCAGCATGCCATCTCCAACGGGTTCGGCTTCGGCGGGGTGAATGCCAGCGTGATCTTCCGCCGGATGGGCTGAACGAGAGGCCTTGCAATCGCCGCCCGCTCCGCTACGAAAACAGGATGACCGAAACCAATTTCTGGCTGTTCCTGGCCGCAGCATTCCTCATTGCGGCAATTCCCGGCCCCGGCATTTTTTACGTCGCGGCACGGACCTTGTCGGAGGGGCGCACCAGCGGCTTTGCCTCGACCGCGGGCACGGCGCTGGGTGGCATGGTCCATGTCGTGGCCGGCAGCGTCGGCATCTCCGCGGTCATCCTGGCCAGCGCGGAACTGTTTGCCGCCGTGAAATTCGTCGGCGCGCTCTATCTGGTCTGGCTTGGCATCAAGACATATCAACGCGCCGGCCGCGCGCTGTCGCTCGAGGGCGAGCCCGTCGGCGACAAGCGCGCGTTCCGCGACGGCGTGCTGGTGGAGGCACTGAACCCGAAGACCGCGGCGTTCTTCCTCGCCTTCATTCCGCAATTCCTCGATCCTGCGGGATCGAACCCGACGCTGCAATTCATCATGCTCGGCGCGATCTCGGTCGCACTGAACACGCTCGCCGATGTCGTCGTGGTGCTGATGGCCTCCGCGACGCGCGCGCAGCTGATCGGACGGCCGCAGCTGATGCGGCGCCTCACGCAGAGCTCCGGCGTCTTCATCGCCGGCCTTGGGCTCTCGCTCGCGCTGGCGCGGCGGCCGGCAAATGGATAGCTCCCCGCAAGACCGCTTCTATGAATCGCACGGCCTGCGGCTGCATTACGCCGACTGGGGCCACGAGGGCGCGCCACCCCTCATCCTGGTCCATGGCGGCCGCGATCATTGCCGGAGCTGGGATCACATCGCCCGATCGTTGCAGCCGCATTTTCGCGTGCTCGCGCCCGACCTGCGGGGTCACGGCGATTCCGACTGGACCCGTGGCGGCAGCTACGCGCTGACCGAATATGTCTACGATCTTACCCAGCTCGTCCGCAGCATCGCAGCACCTGAAGTCACTCTCATCGGCCATTCGATGGGCGGCATGGTCAGCCTGATCTTTTCGGGCTCGTTCCCGGAGCAGGTCACGAAGCTCGTCGTCCTCGACGGCGTGACCATGTTGCCGGATACGCCGAAGGCGCCGGCGCATGAGCGCATCGGTAAATGGGTGGCCCAGCTCGACAAGCTGCACGACCGCACCCCGCGCCGCTATGCGACGCTAGAGGACGCGGCCGCGCAGATGGTGCTTCACAACAAGCGGTTGTCCCGCGACCTCGCGCTGCATCTCGCCACGCATGGCGCACGGCAGAACGAGGACGGCACCTATTGCTGGAAATTCGACCCCTATCAGCGCGCCTCTGCGCCGCACCGGCTCTGGCCGGACGACCACGTCGCGCTGTGGTCACGCATCGCCTGCCCGACGCTGCTGCTCAATGCCGGCGAAAGCTTTCTGGCTGGCGCAAAGGCCGCCGGCCTGGAGCGGCACTTCCAGAACGCGCGCATCGAGACCATCGCCGGGGCAGGACACTGGCTGCAGCATGACAAGCCGCAGGAGGTGTTGGGTGAGATCCGGCAGTTTCTCGGGCTTGACGACGACGGCGCGGGTTAGCTCAACTACATCCACGTCATTGCGAGCGTAGCGAAGCAATCCAGAGTGTCACCGCTGAGAGATTCTGGATTGCTTCGCTACGCTCGCAATGACGAACAGAGCTAGCTCAACGTCCCCGCATGCACCCACCAGCCGGGGTGATCGCGGCGGATCTTTTCGGCGGCGGCGTGCGCCTCCGTGGGTGCGCCATAGATCGCAAAGCACGTCGCCCCGGAACCGGACATGCGGGCGAGCTTGACGCCGGCTGAGTCGCGCAACGCGTCCAGCACCTCACCGATCACAGGCTCGATCCGCAGCGCAGGCGCTTCGAGGTCGTTGGCGACGGTGTCGAGAACCTCGACCCAATCGGAAATCGAGACGCCCTCCTCCGGCCAGGCCGGAGCGCGGATGACGTCGGTGACGCCAACCAGAAGCTCGCCGTTGCGCAGGCCCAGCGCCTGGAACACATCCTTGGTGGCAACAGGCACGCGCGGATTGACCATGACGCAGGGCATGCTCGGCAGCGCGAGCGGCAGCAGCTGCTCGCCGACGCCGGTCATGTCGCAGGCGCGCGAGACGAGGCACACCGGCACATCCGCGCCGGTCGCGAGCGCGACTTTCTGAAGACGGGGATCATCGAGCGACAAATCGTTGAGACGGGCCAGGAGCCGCAGCGCTGCCGCGGCGTCCGCCGAGCCGCCGCCGATACCGGCCGCCACGGGGAGCACCTTATCCAGCGCGAAGGCGCCCAGCTTCAGGCTAGGGACGGCCTCGGCCAGAAGCTTGGCAGCCTTGAGCACAAGATTGTCGGCGGTATCGCCGCAGGCGGCCGCCAGCGGCCCGGTGGTGGTGAGCTTCAGCTCGCCGCCCGGCTCCAGCGTGAGCCGGTCGGCACAGTCGGCAAACGCGACCACGCTTTCGAGATCATGATAGCCGTCCGTACGACGGCCGACGACGCGAAGGCTCAAATTGACCTTCGCCCGCCCTTCTTCAATCAACGCCGACATTGGCGATCAGCCCCCAAACGCTCTCTCAGCCGCCCTTGCCGTCGTCCTTCTTCTTTTCCGCCTGCGCGGCCGAAGAGTTCGAACTGTCGTCGGCGAGACCGTTGGCGATCTTGGCCTCGATCTTCGGCAGTTCTTCCGGCTCGGGCTTGAGATCGCGCGCATGCGACCACTGGAACTTGGCTTCCAGCGTGCGGCCGACGCGCCAATAGGCGTCGCCGAGATGGTCGTTGATGGTGGGATCCTCGGGCTTGAGATCGATCGCGCGCTCGAGGTTCTTCACCGCTTCCTCGTAATTGCCGATGCGGTAATAGGCCCAGCCGAGGGAATCGACGATGTAGCCGTCGTCGGGACGTTGCTCGACGGCACGCTTGATCATCTTCATGCCTTCGTCGAGATTGATGCCCTGGTCGATCCAGGAATAGCCGAGATAGTTGAGGACATGCGGCTGGTCGGGCTGGAGCTCAAGCGCTTTCTTCATGTCGGCCTCGGCCTTGGCCCACTGCTTGGAGCGCTCCTCGCAGATACCGCGATAATAGTACCAGACGCTGTTGGCCTTGTCGTTGCCGGCCGGCAGCACGTCGATTCCTTGCGAATAGGTCGCGCCACAGTCGCCGAACCTCTTGCGACCGCGCTCGATATTGCCGAGCGCCATGATGGCTTCGAGGTCCTTGGCATCCTCCGTGGTGACGCCCTTGAGGATCTTGATCGCCTCGTCGGTGCGGTCCGCGGAGTCGAGATCGATGGCGAGCTGAATCTGCGCATTGCGCTTGAGCGGCGAGGTCGCCGGCACGCGCTCATAAACCTTGATCGCCATCTTCGGCCGCTTCACCGATTCATAGAGGTCGGCGAGCGAGAGCAGCGCCAGCGGATGGCTCGGCTGCAGGTAGAGCGAAAGCTGGAGATAGACCAGCGCCAGATCCTCGCCGCCGCGGCGGGTCAGCGTGGCGCCGATGCCGTAGAGCGCTTCGGCGGCGCCTCCTTGCGCGGAATCGACCAGCGGCGGCATCTTCTTGCCGGCCTTGGTCTCGCGCAGGCCTTCCTGGATCAGCGGATGGCGCGCAAGCTTCTTGTCGAAGGCCTGATAGACGGTGGTCGCGGCGGCGGAATCCTTGTTGCGCGACAGCCAGCGCGCATAGGCCTCGGTCACGCGCAGCATGGAATCGTCGAGCTTGTAGGCGCGCTCGAAGCGGGTGCCGGCGTCTTTCTCCTTGCCGGAGAGCTCCAGGATCATGCCGGCATGAAGGTCCTTGAACAGCGGATACCATTCCGGACCGGCCAGCTTGTCGATGGTGGCGACACCGCCCTTGGCATCGCCGGCGCCATAGGCGGCCCAGCCCGACAGCAGCGTCGCGACCAGATCGGTGATAGGACCGCGGATCGACTGGTTGATGTTGGTCTGCGCGGCCGCATACTTCTTCAGCTTGAGGTCATGCACGCCGACCACGAGACGCGCGACGCGGTTGGTCTTGTCGATGGTGAGGATACGCTCGGCGAGCTTGACCGCCTCGTCGATGTCGCCGTCGGCGACCGACGAGATGAAGGCACGGTCGAGCAGCTCGTTGTTCTTGGGATCGGTGCGGAGCGCCGAACGGTAGAATGCGGCGGCGGACGCCGCGTCACGCTCGACGCTGGCGTGGCGGGCGGCGAGATAGCTGCCGGCACCGGTGAGCGACTTCAGATCGTTTCTAGTCGGAAATTGCGCCGCCGTGTTCTCCGGATGATCCGGCGTCTGCGCCAGAACCGCGCTGGGGGCCGCCACGATCGCGGTACCTATGAGGGCGATGGCGGCAGCAGTCCAGCGGTTGAAACGATTTGAAAACATCAGGGCTCGCCTTGAGTTGGTAGTGCCTGGGTTTGCAGCAGAAGGCCGTATCGCATGCGAACGCGGCCGGTGGCATCGGGACCCGGAACCGTCAGGCCGACAATGCCGCTTTTGGCGCTTCGCCGCAAGGATTCGGACCGGGAGATCCCCCCGCACGCCCCAAACCGGCCCAATGAATCCGCCAAGAGCGCCCAAGACGCCGCTACTATGGCCTTATCGTGGCCGCGACAGGTGGCCGCGGCCCGCTTCTCACGCGAACGTGCGCCAGATCACCAGCGTGACCCGCCCTTACATCGCCTCGTAGTTCGGGCCTCCGCCGCCCTCCGGGGGAACCCAGGTGATGTTGCCGTTAGGATCCTTCACGTCGCAAGTCTTGCAGTGGACGCAGTTCTGGGCGTTGATCTGGAAGCGTGGGCCGGAGCCCTCCTCGATCCATTCATAGACGCCGGCCGGGCAGTAGCGATTCGAGGGACCGGCGTAGACGTCGTGCTCGGAGCTCTTCTGGAGGTTCATGTCGGTGACCTTCAGATGGATCGGCTGGTCCTCCTCGTGATTGGTGTTGGACAGGAACACCGAGGACAGCTTGTCGAACGTGATCTTGCCATCGGGCTTCGGGTAATTCCTGGGCGCGTGGCTCTTGGCCGGATCGAGCGTGGCTCGGTCGGGCTTGAGATGCGACTGGGTGCCGAACAGCGAAGCGCCGAACAGCGTGTTGCACCACATGTCGAAGCCGCCGAGCGCGACGCCGAGCACCGTGCCGAACTTCGACCACAGCGGCTTGACGTTGCGGACCAGGAACAAATCCTTGCCGACCGACGAGGAGCGCCAGGCGTTCTCGTACTCGACGAGCTCGTCATTGGCGCGATCCGCCGCGAGTGCGGCTGCGACATGTTCGGCGGCCAGCATGCCCGTGCCCATCGCATTGTGCACGCCCTTGATGCGCGGCACGTTGACGAAGCCGGCCGCGCAGCCGATCAGCGCGCCGCCGGGGAAGCTGAGCTTCGGCACCGACTGGTAGCCGCCCTCGGTGATCGCACGCGCACCATAGGCGAGCCGCTTGGCCCCTTCGAAGGTGCCGCGGATCGACGGGTGTGTCTTGAAGCGCTGGAACTCGTCGAACGGCGAGAGATAAGGGTCGTCGTAGTTGAGGTGGACGACGAAGCCGACTGCCACGAGATTATCGTCGTAGTGATAGAGGAACGACCCGCCGCCGGTCTTCAGGTCGAGCGGCCAGCCGAACGAATGCTGGATCAAGCCCTTCTGGTGCTTGGCGGGATCGATCTGCCAGACTTCCTTGAGGCCGATGCCGAATTTCGGCGGCTCGCTCTTGGCATCCAGCGCAAACTTGTTGATGAGCTGCTTGGTCAGGCTGCCGCGCGCGCCTTCGGCGAACAGCGTGTACTTGCCGAGCAATTCCATGCCGCGAGTGAACGAGTCTTTCGGCTTGCCGTCGCGGCCGATGCCCATGTCGCCAGTGGCGATGCCCTTGACCTTGCCCTCTTCGTCGTAGAGCACCTCGGCCGCCGCAAAGCCCGGATAGATCTCGACGCCGAGCGCCTCTGCCCTGCGCGCCAGCCAGCGGCAGACATTGCCGAGCGAGCCGATATAGCAGTGATGATTGTCCATCAGCGGCGGCATCATGAAATTCGGCAGCTTGATCGCGCCGCCGCCGGTCATCCAGTAGAAGCGGTCGTCCTTGACCTGCGTCTTCAACGGGCAGTCAGGATCCTCGCGCCAGTCCGGGATCAGCTTGTCGAGCCCGGCCGGGTCAATGACAGCGCCGGAGAGAATATGCGCGCCGACCTCGGAGCCCTTCTCCACCACGACCACGTTGAGATCGGCGTTGAGCTGCTTCAGCCGGATCGCGGCCGACAGTCCCGAGGGGCCGGCACCGACGATGACGACGTCGAATTCCATGGATTCGCGCGGGGGAAGTTCTTCGGTGCTCATCTGATCTCAGCCCTTGAGACGGTCCTTCGTCGTTTGCGCCCTCTTGTTTCCGATTTTTCCGGGTAGGACAACCTCGGAATCGCGTTCCGCCGGGATGCAAGGTCGTCCAAACGGGACCTCCCCGGTTCTGGTACGCCAGAACCGGGGAGGTCCCGATCATTTTTTGACGCGTTTTCTTCACGCGAACCGGTGTCCACTTCGCTTGAAAACGCTATGCTATAAAAGTCAGACTTTCACATGATCCCCGAACCCGCACCCACCGTCCGAGAGCTGCTCGCCTTCTATCTGGAGGCCGGTGTCGACTGCACGCTGGCGGAGGAACCGATAGACCGCCTGGCGGAAATCGATGCTCCGCCACCTAGCCCGCGCGCGGCGCCGCCAGCCGAGGCGCCGCGGCCGGTCGCCGCGCCCGCGGTCATGCGCGGCGAAGCCGCACCTGCACCGGACGTCGCCATCGCCTCGGCACGCGAGGCGGCGCGCACTGCGCCGACCCTGGAGGCGCTGCGCGAGCTGATGCAGAACTTCGAGGGCTGCGCGTTGAAGCACACCGCAACGCGGCTGGTGTTCGCCGACGGCAATCCGCAGGCGCGCATCATGTTCGTCGGCGAGGCGCCCGGCCGCGACGAGGACATCGAGGGACTGCCCTTCGTCGGACGCAGCGGCAAGCTGCTCGATCTGATGATAGGAGCCATAGGCCTCAACCGCAGCACCGCGTACATCGCCAACGTCATTCCCTGGCGGCCGCCCGGCAACCGCACGCCGACGCCGCAGGAGACGCAAATCTGCCTGCCCTTCATCCAGCGCCAGATCGAGCTGGTGAACCCGGACGTGCTGGTGACGCTCGGCAATCCCTCGACGCAGACTCTGCTCGGAACCCGCGAGGGGATCATGCGCACCCGCGGGCGCTGGTTCGACTACGATACAGGTGGGCGCACCATCCGCGCGCTGCCGACGTTTCACCCGGCCTATCTGCTGCGCTCGCCGGCGTACAAGCGGCTGGCCTGGCAGGATCTGCGATCGATCGCGAAGGCGCTGGCGGGATGATGCTCTCGTGTCACGGACGCGATGCGGCGCGATAGCGCTGCTTCGCAGAGCCGAGACCCAGCGAGCAACACAGGATGATGCGGCGAGATGGCCCCGGCTCTGCAGCGCACCGCCGAAGAGGCGCTGCGCAGCGTCCAGGGCACGAGAACTACCTCACGCCCCCTTCGGTCGCACGATGGCCCAGCCGATGCGCAAGAGCTGCTGGCGGCCGGTCACCAGCCATTCGAAGGCGCGCGGCACTTCCGGCACGATGCCGGGGAAGCGCTTGAGGATCTCCGGCGGCGGAGTGCCGGCGGTGTCGGAGGCGCGCCAGACCACGACGCCGCCGGTCTCGCTGAACTTCGTCGGGTTCATCCACGGCGTACGCGCCGGATCGGCGTCGATGAAGAGATGCGGCCGGCCGGAATGCAGCGCGATCAGGCTGGCGAGCTGGGTCTCGCCGGCGACGGCCCGCAGACGATGGTTGGTGCGGCGGGCAAAGCTCTCGTCGAAGAAGTCCGAGATCGCGCGCGCCGGGATCGAGGTCGCAATCTCGCCTGTGCCGGTCCAGGGCAGGAACAGGACGGCGAGCACCACGCCGGCGGCGGGTGCGACGACGGCGGCAGCCCAGACCATGCGCAGCATCCGCGCGCGGCGCATCGCGATGAGATCGCCGGCCGCGACGACCACGGCAAGCCCCGACATGACTAGCACGACACCGGCGCCGCCGACGACGGAGTCGAGCCCCAGCAGGCCGGAGATCAGCACCGCGCCGAGCGGCGCAGCCAGCGCGAAGAAATAGACGAAGTTGCGCGCGAGCGGCTCGACCGGCGGGCGGTAGATGATCGGCGGCTCCTCGCCCTTGCCGGCGAACAGCCCGGTGTTGAGAAAGGTCAGCGCCGGGATCGCGGCAGCCCCGAGCACCAACCCTCCGAGCAGCCAGGCCGCATGCAGCGCGCGGGCGTTGAGCTCGGCGACTTGCGGCAAGGCCGGCAGCGTCAAGGTCCCGGCACGCGTCAGCCAGACCGCATAGGGCAGCGCCAACACGGCGACGACGATCAGCGCAAACAGCGGATCGAGCCCGCGCAGCGTCCTGCGGCCGCCGGCGGTCGAGACCGCGAAGACGACGATCAGCAGGAGGAGAAAGATCGCAGCGGGTGTCGTCAGCAGCAAAAGGCCTGCTTCGATCGACCAGGCGAACCAGGCATTGCCGCGGCGCTGGCCGATGATCTGCCAGGAGTGCAGCAGCAGCAGCGCCCAGAGAGGGCGGGCCAGCACGAGCGGGCCGTAATCCAGCCCAGGCGAGGAGAAGGTCAGCACAGTCATGGTCAGGAGCACGGCGAGCACCGCCTGCTGCGAGCCGACCACGGCGCGGGAGAGATGATAGAGCGCGATGAAGGTCGCGATCTCGCAGACCTCGGCGAGCACATAGACGCCGAACATGTGGCCGCCGGCGAGACGATAGGCGATGTCGGCAAGCCAGACCGGCAGCGGCGGGCCGAGATCGGTGCCGACCTGGTACTCGCGGCCGAAGGCCAGCAGCGTCGCAAGGTCGCCGGGCGGGCTGCGGTAGAACACCAGCGCCACGAACAGCCACATCGCGGCCTGAAGCAGCACGACAATCCACACGATCAGCCGGGGCCGGGCGCGAATGAGCTCGATGACCAGGGAGGTAAACCGCATGCAACGTCCGAATGATGCAGCCAGTCCAGCCGGCCCTATTCGCTCACATCCGTTTTGATAATGGGCGCTGCGCGTCGTGGCAACTTCGGTGTGCTCGTCTCCCCGTTCTTACGGGGGAGAGGATCGGGGTGAGGGGCTGCATCGGCAATCACCGTGACAGATGGACTCGTGGAGACTCTCCCTCACCCGGAATGCATCTTCGATGCATTCCGGCCTCTCCCCGCACGCGGGGAGAGGCGAAAGAGGCAGCGGAGAGAGTCGTTAGACATTTGCCGCCGCGTTAATCTCGACGCTGGCTTCCACCTGCACCTCGACCTCTGTCACCGAGAACAGGTCCCGCTCCGGCTCGACGGTCCAGGGCATGTGCTTGGCGCGGGCGGCGGCGACGGGGGCGAAGAAGCTGCGGTGGTGGATGGACGGACCGAGGCGGTCGAGGGCGTCGAGATGTTCGGGGACGGCATAGCCCTTGTGCTGCTCGAAGCCATAGCCGGGGCAGTCCTGCGCCAGCGCGCACATCAGCCGGTCGCGCGTGACCTTGGCGACGATGGATGCCGCGGCGATCGACAGCACGATGCCGTCGCCGCCGATCACCGCCTCGCAATCGCATTCCGTGTCGAGCCGGTCGCGGCCATCGACGAAGACGTGCCTGGGCGCCTCGGGCAGCGCCACCACGGCGCGCTTCAGTGCCCACAGCGAGGCGCGCAGGATGTTGTCGCGGTCGATCCGCGACCGCGAGGCGACGGCGACCGAGACCTGCGCGGTGGCGCAGATCTTGTCGAACAGCTTCTCGCGCTCCTCGGCGGTCAGGCGCTTGGAATCGTCGATGCCGCGCGGAATGCGGTCGGGATCGAGAATCACCGCTGCCGCCACCACGGGACCCGCCAGCGGGCCGCGGCCGGCCTCGTCGCAGCCGGCGACCGGCCAGACGCCGCGCTTGATCAGCGCGCGCTCGCGGCGGAAGCTGGGGGGAGCAATGGCAATGATACCTTTCTTGCCGGCAGCAACCTTCGGAGACTTGACTGCAGACGCCTTGACTGCAGACGTTTTGGCCGCGGGCGTCTTGGCCTCATTGGCGGGCGCGGCCTTCTTCGCCGCCTCCTTCTTTGGCGCGTCTTTGGCTGGGTTCTTGGCGGACTTGTCCCGAATCATGGCCGGGATCGTGCGCAAGGGGCTTCGACAGCGCAACCGGGAACCCAGGATAATTCCCGTTATTCAGGCTGGCCGCCCCTACTCCGCCAGATGCACCCGCCGGTCCTCGCCGACCTCGATGCCGGGCGCGACCACGACCTCCCAGACATGTCGGTCGGGATCGGCAAAATAGCCGCAATAGCCGCCGTAATCGGTCTCGTGCGCCGCCTTCAGCAAGGTGGCCCCCTTCCCGATGGCGAAGGCCAGCACCTTATCGACCTCCTCGCGTGTCGCGCAATTCCAGGCCAGCGTCGTGCCACGAAAGGTCGCGGGCCTCGGCCGGTCCGGCAAGGATGCGTCGGCCGCGAGCCGATCCCAGTGATAAAGCGCGAGCACCGGACCGCCGGTGTCGTAGAACGCGACCGCCTCGCCGGTCGCCTTCAGCCGGCGCGAGAAGCCGAGTGCGTCGTAAAAGGCGATGCTGGCACGGATGTCGCTCACACCTAACGTAATGACGGTCAGTCGCGGCACCGGCACGGCGAGTTCCTGATTCATGCTATGCCTCTCCACCTTCCCGGTCAGAACAGGCTGAGCTGATCGCCGTTCCGCTTCGGCCGCGCAAAGTGGTCCGTGGTCAGCTTGGAGCGCCGCTTGTTGAGGCCGAGCCTGTCGCAAGCGATCTCGAAGCGGCGGCCGATGGTCCAGGCCATCGGGCCGGTGCCCTTCATCCGCTCG
Source organism: Bradyrhizobium sp. USDA 4354 (assembly GCF_054060315.1). NCBI lineage: Bacteria > Pseudomonadati > Pseudomonadota > Alphaproteobacteria > Hyphomicrobiales > Nitrobacteraceae > Bradyrhizobium > Bradyrhizobium sp. USDA 4354. The sequence goes on from NZ_JBSSDC010000001.1 coordinate 7,455,782, forward strand.
CCCCATTTCGCATCGTAATCGCGCCCGCCGCGCATGTCGCGAATCAGGGTGAAGACGTGGCGATAGCGGTCCGGATAGTTCGTCATCAGCCATTCGCGGAAGAGATCGCGGACCTCGAGCGGCAGCCGCAGCAGCACGTAGGAGGCTTCCTTGACCCCCGCATGGGCGGCGGCATCGAGGATACGCTCGATCTCGGAATCGTTCAGCGCGGGGATCACGGGCGCGACCATGACGGTGGTGGGAATGCCGGCCTCCGAGAGCTGCTTCAGCGCCTCCAGCCGCTTCGGCGGTGTCGAGGCCCGCGGCTCCATGGTCCTCGCCAGCTTCGGATCGAGCGAGGTCACGGAGATCGCGACCTTGGCGAGGTTGCGCTTGGCCATGCGCTGGAGAATGTCGATGTCGCGCACGACCAGCGCCGATTTGGTGACGATGCCGACGGGATGGCCGGCGCGTTCCAGCACCTCGAGGATGCCGCGCATGATTTTGCGCTCGCGCTCGATCGGCTGGTAGGGATCGGTGTTGGTGCCGATCGCGATCATCCGCGGCTCGTAGCCGGGTGCGGCGAGCTCCTTCTCCAGCAGCGAAGGCGCCTCGGGCTTCACAAACAATTTTGACTCGAAGTCGAGCCCCGGCGACAGGCCGAGATAGGCATGTGTCGGCCGCGCGAAACAGTAGACGCAGCCGTGCTCGCAGCCGCGATACGGATTGATCGAGCGGTCGAAGCCGATGTCGGGGGAATCGTTCCGGGTGATCACCTTGCGCGAGGTGTCCACACCGACCGTGGTCTTGAATGGCGGCAGCTCCTCCAGGCTCTGCCAGCCGTCATCGAAAGCGACGCGCGCCTCGGCCTCGTAGCGACCGCTGGCGTTGGATTGTGCGCCCCGCCCTCGCCGGCGCGCGCGGTCGATGGCGACGCCAAGCTCGGGGAAATCTGAAGGCGCACCCGCCGGCTCGGAGGGCGCCGTGACCGGCGGGTGCTTGAGAGCATGAGAGGATGCTGGACTCATGAGGCCAAGATAGCACGCATGCGGAACAAATCAAGAACGCAAACAAAAAACGTGAAAACAACCCCATGCAAAGTAGCCGCCTAAATTTCGGGCGCGCGCCTTTGACCTCACGCAACACGCCCGTCACGACGATTTCGTTTGATCCCGCACAGGGATCGATCGTGCCGGAACAAAGTTGGTGACGATCGCTGGGTGAAAGCCGACAGGAACATGACAATTCAACAAAAAACGGCCGCCGCGACCGCCGACCTCGATCTGCTCGATCGCTATTGGCGCGCCGCCAACTACCTCTCCGTCGGGCAAATCTATCTGCTCGATAATCCGCTACTGCGCGAGCCGTTACGGCCCGAGCACATCAAGCCGCGCTTGCTCGGCCATTGGGGCACGACGCCCGGCCTGAACTTCATCTACGCCCATCTCAACCGCGTCATCCGCGCGCTGGACCTCAACGTGATCTATGTCTGCGGTCCCGGCCATGGCGGCCCGGGCATGGTCGCCAACACCTATCTCGAAGGCAGCTACAGCGAGATCTATCCCGACATCGCGCGCGATGCGGACGGATTGCGCAAGCTGTTCAGGCAGTTCTCCTTCCCCGGTGGCATCCCGAGCCATGCGGCGCCGGAAACGCCGGGCTCGATCCACGAAGGCGGTGAACTCGGCTACGCGCTGGTGCACGCCTATGGCGCGGCATTCGACAACCCTGATTTGATCGTCGCCTGTGTGGTCGGCGACGGCGAGGCCGAGACCGGCCCGTTGGCCGCGTCCTGGAATTCGAACAAGTTCCTGAACCCGGCCCATGACGGCGCGGTGCTGCCGATCCTGCATCTCAACGGATACAAGATCGCCAATCCGACCGTGCTCGGACGGATGCAAGATGCGGAGATCCGCGATCTCTTCCATGGGTTCGGCCATGAGCCGCTGTTCGTCGCGGGCGATGATCCCAAATTGATGCACCACGCCATGGCGGATGCACTCGATGTCGCGCTCGCCAGCATCCGCTCGATCCAGCAGCACGCCCGTGACGGGCGCACAAGCGTCGAGCGGCCGCGCTGGCCGATGATCGTGCTGCGCAGCCCGAAGGGCTGGACCGGCCCGAAGGAGGTCGACGGCAAGAAGGTCGAGGGTTTTTGGCGCGCGCATCAAGTGCCCGTCGCGAGCTGCCGCGAGAATCCGGCGCACCTCAAGGTGCTCGAGGACTGGATGCGCAGCTACGAGCCCGAAAAGCTGTTCGACGCGAACGGCGCGCTCATTCCCGAGCTTCAGGCGCTCGCGCCCGAAGGCGTCAGGCGCATGGGCGCCAATCCACATGCCAATGGCGGCCTCCTGAAGAAAGAGCTGAAGCTGCCCGACTATCGCAGCTTCGCAACCGAGGTGCCGCAGCCCGGCGGCACCGTAGCCGAAGCGACGCGCGAGCTCGGCAGATTCCTGCGCGACGTCATTCGCCTCAATGCGCAACAGCGCAATTTCCGCATCATGGGCCCGGACGAGACGGCGTCGAACCGGTTGGACGCGGTGTTCGAAGCCACCGAACGCGTCTGGATGGAGCCGGTCGAGCCTTACGACGTGCATCTCGCGCAAGATGGCCGCGTGATGGAAGTCTTGAGCGAGCACCTCTGCCAGGGCTGGCTCGAGGGCTATCTGCTCACGGGGCGACACGGCTTCTTCTCCTGCTACGAGGCCTTCATCCACATCGTGGATTCCATGTTCAACCAGCATGCCAAATGGCTGAAGGTCACGCACGACCTGCCGTGGCGCCGCCCGATCGCATCGCTCAATTATCTGCTGACCTCGCATGTCTGGCGCCAGGACCATAACGGCTTCAGCCATCAGGACCCCGGTTTCGTCGACCTCGTCGCCAACAAGAAGGCCGACATCGTCCGCATCTACTTCCCGCCAGATGCCAACACGCTGCTGTGGATCGCCGACCATTGCCTGCGCACCTACAACCGCATCAACGTGATCGTCGCCGGCAAGCAGCCGGCGCCGCAATGGCTCTCGATGCAGGATGCGGCGACGCATTGCGATGCCGGCATCGGCATCTGGACCTGGGCCGGAACGGAGGACGGAAAGGGCGAGCCCGACGTGGTCATGGCCTGCGCCGGCGACGTGCCGACATTGGAGACGCTCGCCGCCGTCGACCTCCTGCGCAAGGCGCTGCCGGACTTGAAGATCCGCGTCGTCAACGTCGTCGACCTCATGACGCTGCAGCCTAAGGAGCAGCATCCGCATGGCCTCTCCGATCGCGACTTCGACGGCCTGTTCACATCAGACAAGCCTGTGATCTTCGCCTATCACGGCTACCCTTATCTCATTCACCGGCTGACCTATAATCGCACCAACCATGCCGGCATGCATGTGCGGGGCTTTGCCGAGGAAGGCACCACGACGACGCCCTTCGACATGGTCGTGCTGAACGAGCTCGACCGCTATCACCTCGCCATCGAGGCGATCGAGCGCGTGCCTGGGCTTGCGACCAGGGCCGCGCAGGTGAAGCAGCAATTCCGCGACAGACTGATCGAGCACTCCCGCTATGTCCGCGAGCATGGCGAGGACATGCCCGAGATCCGCGACTGGGTCTGGCCGAACAGCGCCGGCGGCAACACGCCGACTGAGGCTGGCGACTAGCCATGTCGGACACGGTCCTCGTCCTCAACTCGGGATCGTCAAGCATCAAGTTCGGCCTGTTCGATGTCTCAGGCACCGAGCCCGCTCTGCTCTGCAAGGGCCTGCTCGACGAGCACGAGACAAGGCCGCGGCTCGTGGTGAAGGGCCCGGCCGGCGAAGATCTGCTCGAGACACGGAGGGAGGCGCCGGACGCTGCTGGCGGCCATCTGTTCGCCGACGTACTCGCCTTCATCGAGGACCGGTTCGGCGAACGCAGCCTGCGGGCCGTCGGTCACCGCATCGTTCACGGCGGGCCGGGTTATTCAGGCCCGGTCGTCCTGACGGACGACATCACCGCGAAGCTGGAGGCATTGACGCCGCTGGCGCCGCTGCACCAGCCGCGCTGCCTCGCGCCAGTCCGCACGCTCGCGGCGATCCGGCCCGAGCTGATCCAGATCGCGTGTTTCGACACTGCCTTCCACCACGGCCTCGCACCGCCGGCGAGCCGCTTCGCCATTCCCGAGCGATTCGAGGCGCGTGGCGTCAGGCGCTACGGCTTTCACGGCCTCTCTTTCGAATATATCGCGGGACGCCTGGCCGAGATCGCGCCGGAGCTCGCGTCCAGGCGCACCGTCATCGCGCATCTCGGCAACGGCGCCAGCCTCTGCGCATTGCGCGACGGCCGCAGCATCGACACCACGATGGGGCTGACGCCGCTCGACGGCCTCGTGATGGGCACGCGCTGCGGCACGATCGATCCCGGCGTGCTGCTCTATTTGCAACAACACGAGAACATGTCGTTCGAGGAGGTCCAGCACCTGCTCTATCACGAGTCAGGCCTCTTCGGCGTCTCCGGCACTTCCGCGGACATGCGCACGCTGCTGGCGAGCGGCGAGGCTGCGGCGCGTGAGGCGGTCGATCTCTTCAACTTCCGTGCAGCGCAGCAGGTCGCGATGATGACGACCACGCTCGGCGGCCTGGACTGTCTGATCTTCACCGGCGGCATCGGCGAGCATGCCAAGGAAATCCGGGGCGCGATCGGCGAGCGCTTGGCGTGGCTCGGCGTGCGCATCGATGCGGCCGCGAATGGCGAAGCGCGCGAGCGGATCAACGGGGACGACAGTGCTATTGAAGTGTTCGTCATTCCAACGAACGAGGAACTGACGATCGCGCGGCATTGTTCGGCGGTGCTGCGAGCGATGGGAGCTCCAACGACTTAGCGGATGAAATACGGCCGGCAGCTCCGCGGATCCCTTCTCCCCTTGTGAGAGAAGGTGGCGCGAAGCGCCGGATGAGGGGTTTCCGCGTTCACATAAGCAACGAGTTCGCGGAGGCAGACCCCTCACCCGAATGAGTTTGTGTCTCCTAGTATCGCTGCCCTCTCCCACAAGGGGGCGAGGGCACAGTCACGCGCATCTCGCCCGCGGATTCTAATGCGTGCCCGACCAAATCTGAAAACACCCGATCGCGATCTCGATCACGATCAGCACCACGATCGCGACTTCGAGGCGCAGCGAGCGCTGGGTATCGATGATGTCGGTCAGTGCGTTGGCGGTCTCCGACACCGCGGTGAGCTTGCGCTCGAGCGTGTCGAGGCGCTCCTTCAACTCGTACTCGTCCTCGAGACGGGAATAAAGCCGATCGAGCTCGGGCTTCTCCCAGAGCACGTCAGGCTTCTCGGCGACCGCGACGCGGCCGGCGACGCGCTGCTGCACCAGCAGTGCATTGCCGATCAATTGCAGAATGCCCTTGCGCCGGCGCGGCGTACGGCCGTGTTCGGCGAGCTCCCGTGCAAACGGCTCGATCACATCGAAGACCGCAGCGACGCGGCGCTCGTCGCGCGCCAGCGACGTGCTCTTGGCGAGCGCATCCGCAACCAGCAGCAGCCGGTCGTCGGAGAATTTGGCGAGGCAGATCGGCCCGCCCGGCTGGATCGTCTCGGCGGCTTCTTCGTTGCAGAGCTGCGCCTGCGCGATCTCCTCCTCGTACGGGCTGAGCTCTCCGGTCACACGCGACTTCAGATTGTCGATGAGGACCTTCTCCTCGGACGGAAGCAGCCCGATCAGCACGACGACGCCGTAGCGAAAGATCACGGCAAGGCCGGCATGGACACGGAAGGCCGCCGGCGTCGAGGACACCAGCGTGCCGATCTCCAGGCTGGAAGCATTGATGCGGTCGCCCAGCATCAGCGCCCGGATCCGCAAGGTCGGCGCAGTCCCCTGCTTCGGCGATGTTGGCGCCGTGCCAACGGCGAGTTGATCGGCGTTCATGTGAGGTCTCTCCCGGGACCAAGATCGCACATCTTCGTTCGACCTTTCTTGCAAGCTGGATCCTCGTCTGAGAGGGACCGGCGGCCGCGCGCAGCGAAATGTCGCCACGAAGCTTCGGGTTAATACCGTCAGGATCAGCTTGTGCCGAAACATTCGGCAATATTACCAGCCCGCGCCTGACAAATTTGGCTGCGATGAACCAGCCGCAGTTTACCATCGCATGCCGAAGCGCCTTCCGGAAAGTTGCACTCGGCAGCGCGACGGGTTTATGACAACATCATGCAACGCTACGCTTCTCCCGAAGTGCAGACACTGAAGCCTCAATCATGCTGAGCGTCATCATTCCGACTGAAGGTGTCGAGCAGACGGCGGTCGCAACCCTGTCCGCGCTGGTCCCCGGCGCCGCCGCCGGCGTCATCCGGGAAGTGCTTCTGGTCGATGGCACGCGCAACGGCGTCATCGAGCGCGTTGCCGACGTCGCAGGCTGCCGTTTCATCGGGTTCGAGGGACCTTCGCAAGGCGCTGCGCTCGCCGCCGGCGCGCTCCAGGCCCGATCGCCATGGCTCATGTTCCTGCCTGCAGGCGCCGTGCTGGAAACCGGCTGGATCGAGGAAACCACCCAGTTCATCCAGGCCGTCGCCACCAGCGGCCGGGATCGTGCGGCGGTGTTCCGCTATGCGCGTTCGCCTTACGCAAATACCGCATTGCGCGACATCCTCTGGGCCGTGGCGCGCAAGCTCGTCGGTCCCCTGGGCGATCAAGGGCTGTTGATCGCACGTGATCACTACGACCGGATCGGCGGCTACCCGCCCCACGCGCGCCATTCCGAAGCGCGGCTGCTCCGGCGGCTCGGCCGGTCGTCCCGGACCATGCTGCGCAGCCGGATCGTCATGGTCGGCTGAAGCGCCGAGATACTTGCCAATGTCAAATAATTAATTGACAATGGCAAATATCGAGGTGATCCCATGCTGTCCAAATCTTCGCCATCAAACCCGGCGGTCGAACAGGTCGCCGACCACATCGCAGCGGTCCGCGCCTTCAACCGCTTCTATACCCGCAAGCTCGGCGTACTCGACCAGCACCTTGGCAAGAGCCCGTTTTCGCTCAGCGAGGCGCGCGTGCTCTATGAACTCGCGCATCGCGACGACCTTGCGGCAAAAGAGATCGGAAACGAGCTTGGTCTCGACCCCGGCTATCTCAGCCGCATCGTCCAAAGCTTCGACGAAAAGGGGTTGATCACGCGAAGGCCCCTGCCCGCAGACCGCAGGCAATACCAGCTCAGCCTCACCGCCAAGGGACGCCAGACCTTCGCCAAGCTGAACCTGAGCTCGCAAAACGAGGTCGCCGCAATGCTGGCTCGGCTTTCGCCCGGCGATGCGACGCGGCTCACGCAGGCGATGGCGACCATCGAGGCCGTGCTGGAGCAACGTCGAAGCCAGCCCGCGGCTTTCATGCTGCGCAGTCATCGCGTGGGTGACATGGGCTGGGTCATCTCCAGGCAGGCCGCCGCCTATGCCGCGGAGTATAACTGGGACATCGGCTACGAGGCGCTGGTCGCTGAGATCTGCGCACAGTTCATCAGGAACTACGACGCCGCGCGCGAGCACTGCTGGATCGCGGAAGCGGGCGGCGAGCCGATCGGCTCGATCTTTCTGGTCAAAGCCACGGACGAGATCGCCAAGCTGCGCCTGTTGCTGGTGGAGAAGAAAGCGCGGGGGCTCGGTGTCGGCCGCGCGCTGGTCGAGCAATGCATCCAAGGCGCACGCGAGCGGGGCTACAGCAAGATGACGCTGTGGACGCAGAGCATCCTCGTCGCCGCCCGCGGGATCTACAAGAGTGCCGGCTTCAAGCTCGTGAAGGAGGAGAAGCACCACAGCTTCGGTGCCGATCTGATTGGGGAGACGTGGGAGCTGGATCTCTGATGTCGCTGCGGGCGCGATGCGAATGAATGTGCCCTTTCCCCCTTGCGTCTCCGCCGGTAGACACGGGCTCGCTTGGGTGAGGGGTATCTCTCCACGCTCGCCGTACCGATAGATACTCCTCATCCGGCGCTTCGCGCCACCTTCTCGCACATCCGCCTTCGCCAAGGCTTCGGCGGACATGAGGGGAGAAGGGAAGAAAGCGCTTACACCGTCGCGCCCTGCGCCTTCGGCCGGCGCAAATGCTCGTCCAGCCGCGGCATGATCTCGACGAAATTGCAGGGGCGTGTGCGGTAGTCGAGCTGGGCTGCGAGGATGCCGTCCCAGCCGTCGCGGCAGGCGCCGGGCGAACCCGGCAGGCAGAAGATGTAGGTCGCGCCAGCCACGCCCGCGGTGGCGCGGCTCTGGATCGTCGACGTCCCGATCTTGGCGTGGCTCAGCATGTGGAACGCGATCGAGAAGCCGTCCATGCGCTTCTCGAACAGCGGCTCGATCGCCTCCGGCGTGACGTCGCGTCCCGTAAAACCGGTGCCGCCGGTGGTAATGACGACGTCGACGCCGCTATCTGCAATCCAGCGGCGGACGACGGCGCGGATCGCCTCGACGTCGTCGCTGACGATCTCGCGCGCGGCGAGACGATGGCCCGCAGCCAGGAGACGGTCGACCAGCGTCTGGCCGGACTTGTCATCCGCAAGCGCGCGCGTGTCGGACACGGTGAGCACCGCGATGTTGAGCGGGATGAACTGCTTTGTTTCGTCGATGGAGGCCATGATGCCGTCTCTCGTGTCCCGGACAAGGTGCGGCGCATCAGCGCCGCGCCGCAGAGCCGGGACCCATCCAGAGGCCTGGGAGACCGGCATTGTGGGCCCCGCCTCTGCAGCGCACCGCTGAAGAAGCGCTGCGCTGCGTCCGGGGCACGGTGTCGAAACTACAACGCTCCCGCGCCGAAGGTGTTGCAAGCCTGGACCGTGCCCTGCTGGTAGCCGGTCATGAACCACTGCTTGCGCTGCGCCGCCGAGCCGTGGGTGAAGGAGTCAGGCACGACGCGGCCGGTGGCCTGGCGCTGCAGCGTGTCGTCGCCGATCGCGCTCGCCGTGGTCAGCGCGGCGTCGATGTCGCCGGGCTCGAGGAAGTTCGGACGCTTCTTCGCCTCGCGATTGACCCAGACGCCGGACAGGCAGTCGGCCTGCAACTCGACCTTCACCTGAAGCGCGTTGGCCTCGGCCTTGCTGCCGGCCTGCTGCTGCAGCCGTGTCACGCGCGGAATGATGCCGAGCAGATTCTGGATGTGATGGCCGACCTCGTGCGCGATGATGTAGGCGGTGGTGAAATTGCACGCCGACTTGCCGGAGCAGCCGCGAAAGCGCGTCTCGACCTCGCGGAAGAAGGCGGTATCGAGGAAGATGGTCCGGTCGGGCGGACAATAGAACGGCCCCATCGCCGACTGCGCCATGCCGCAACGGCCGCCATTGGTTGCATTGCGGAACAGCACGATCTTCGGACCGGTATAGGACTGCCCGCTGGCCTGGAAGATCTCGCTCCAGCGATCGTCGATCTCGCCGAGAATGCCGGAGATCATGCTGCCCATCTCGTCGGTCGGCGCACCGCGCTTGCCGGAAGAGGCCTGACGATCGGTCTGGTAGGTCGGTGCATGGCCGCCGCCGGTGAGGATCTCGGCACCGCCGATCAGGATGCGCGGGTCGATGCCGAAGGCATAGCCGACCAAGCCGAGGATGATGATGGTGCCGATGCCGAGACCGCCGCCGCCCATCGGCAGGCCGAACCCGCCTCCTCCGCCGCCGCCCAAGCCACCACCTTCATCGCGACGATCCTCGATGTCGTCGCTGCGGCGGAAGTCATCGTAACGCATGGCGGCCTTCCCTTGGGGGTCCCTGATTCAGTTTCGACGGCGCACAATGGTGCGAAAGCTCAACGCGCCACACACGTAAAATTTCCGTTGCGTTTATCAATATCGTGGCCGGCAAAAATTGCCTAGTGCGACAGCATGTCGATGCCAGCAATTTTTTCCGCGGGTCGAGCAATTTTTTCCGAGGGAAATTTGCAGCCTTTTTGCAGCCATGATTGCTGCCGCGAGCCGAGCAAGCGCGAAATCCACTGTAAAACACGGCGAATGCACACGACAACGCGCGCACAAGCGGCGATGCACGGCCTGCTCACGAAAGCGGCGGGTTAAGTCGATTTTTACTTTGCCCCTTCAATGTAACGGCCAGTCGGTTGTTTGGTCCCGCGTCGCCGACAGCGTCGCCTGAGTCAGAGTTCTTGAGTCATGGTAGAGTCGCGTCGCGGGGCGTCTGCAAGGGCGCCCCGCACAAATTTTGAGTCCCCGTCGCATCGCATCATTCTCGGCGATTGCGTCGCCGAGATGTCGAAGCTTCAGGCAGGTAGCGTCGACCTGGTGTTCGCCGACCCGCCCTACAATCTCCAGCTCAAGGGCGATCTCAAGCGCCCCGACGAATCCCATGTCGACGCCGTCAACGACGATTGGGACAAGTTCGATTCCTTCTCCGCCTACGACGATTTCACCCGCGCCTGGCTGCTCGCCGCCCGCCGCGCCATGAAGCCGTCGGCGACGATCTGGGTGATCGGCTCCTATCACAACATTTTCCGCGTCGGCGCGATCATGCAGGACCTCGGCTTCTGGCTCCTGAACGACATCGTCTGGCGCAAGACCAATCCGATGCCGAATTTCCGCGGCCGCCGCTTCACCAACGCGCACGAGACCATGATCTGGGCCGCGCGCGACGAGAAGGCCAAGGGCTATACGTTCAACTACGAGGCGCTGAAGGCCGCCAACGAGGACGTGCAGGCGCGATCCGACTGGCTGATCCCGCTCTGCACCGGCGAGGAGCGCCTCAAGGGTGCCGACGGCAAGAAAGTGCATCCGACGCAGAAGCCGGAAGGTCTGCTCGCACGCGTGCTGCTGTCGTCATCCAAGCCCGGCGATCTCGTGATCGACCCCTTCAACGGCACCGGCACCACTGGCGCCGTCGCCAAACGCCTCGGCCGCTCCTATATCGGTTTCGAGCGCGACAAGACTTATGCGAAGGCCGCCGAAGCGCGCATCGCCAAGATCGAGCCGCTGCCGGAGGAGAGCCTTGCCCCGTTCATAACTGCGCGCGAGGCGCCGCGCGTTGCGTTCTCCGAGCTGATCGAGCGCGGCATGATCATGCCCGGCACGAAACTGTTCGACGCCAAGAAGAAGCTGGGCGCGCTGGTCCGCGCCGACGGCGCCATCGTGCTGGGCGACAAGGTCGGCTCGATCCACCGCATCGGCGCGGTGGCGCAAGGCGCCCAGGCCTGCAACGGCTGGACCTTCTGGCACGTCGAGACCAAGAAGGGTCTCAAGCTCATCGACGAGCTGCGTGCCGAGATCCGCGCCGGCATGGCGGCTGAGTAGTTTTCCTCCGCTCTCGTAGGGTGGGCAAAGGCGCTCTTGCGCCGTGCCCACGATCTCTCCCGGGGATATAGATTTGGTGGGCACGCTTCGCTTTGCCCACCCTACGGCGTCTTGAATGAGGCGGCAGCCAGGACTAGATTCGACCGATCAGCCCCGTCCTGACCGGTTGGGCTCCCATGCGACGACAGTCCGAGACATTGTTGCTGGTGCCGCTGCTGCCGATCTTCCTCGTCGGCATGTTTCCGATGTTCCTGATCGCGCTGCTGGGATTCTTCGGCCTCGCCTTGTTCGGCGTGCTCGTGGTCTGTGTCGGGCTCGCCAGCAGCAACGAGGCGCACGACAATTTCAACCACGACGTCATCGTGCACGGCTACGCGCGCCGATCGGAGCGCAAGGCGCGGGCGTCCGATATGCACCTCGCCGCTAGGCTCGGACTGCGGCTGGAAGCCGTGGGCGCGGCCATGATCATTACGGCTGCGGTCGGCCTCTGTTACGCTGGCTGATCTGCGCACCGCGCAGACATCGCCCGGCAAACTCGGCGGTTGCTCTTCCCGACCGGGTTCAGGCAAGAGGGGGCCGCGGCAATGACACCGCGCCCGCTCTCGGCAGCAAACATTGGGGAGATCGATGCTCAAATTCTATTTCAACGGATCGCCGAACCCGACCAAGGTCGCCCTCTATCTCGAAGAGGCGGGTCTGCCTTTCGAGCCGGTGAAGATCGACACCCGCAAGGGCGAGCAGTTCGCGCCGGAGTTCCTCAAGATCAATCCGAACGGCAAGGTGCCGGCCATCGACGACAACGGCACCATCGTGTTCGACTCGAACGCCATCCTGCTCTATCTCGCCGAGAAGACCGGAAAATTCCTCCCCGCCGCCAGCGTGCGCGGCGAGATGCTGTCCTGGCTGATGTTCATCGCGACCGGGGTCGGGCCATATTCGGGCCAGGCCGTGCACTTCAAGCATTTTGCGCCGAAGGACCAGAACCACGACTACGCCCATAACCGCTACCAGTACGAGACCGATCGCCATTACAGGATTCTAGACGGTCACCTCGACGGCCGCCGCTACATGGTCGGCGACAGCTATTCGATCGTCGACATGGCGCTGTGGGGCTGGGCGCGGATGGTGCCGTTCAAGCTCGGCGACGACGCCTTTGCGCGATACCCGAATGTGAAGCGGCTGGTCGACGAGATCTCGGCGCGCCCCGCGGCGGCGCGCGCCGTCGCGCTGAAGGATAAGTTCAACTTCAAGGCCGAGATGGACGACGAGGCGCGCAGCAACATGTTCAAGCACATGACGACCAAGGTGGCCTGATCGCGCCGCGCCGCTCTTCGAGGCCACGCGCATGCGCGTGGCCTTTTGCGTTTGAGACTCTAGGCGGCGTGGACCGAACTCAGGAACTTGGCCACTTCGAGCTTGAGGCGGCTGCTGTCGGCCGAGAGCGAGCGCGCCGCCGACAGCACCTGCGAGGAGGCCGAGCCAGTCTCGGAGGCGCCGCGCTGCACGTCGCCGATGTTGGACGACACGAGCTGCGTGCCCTGGGCCGCCTGTTGGACGTTGCGGGAGATCTCCTGCGTCGCCGCGCCCTGCTGCTCCACGGCGGCGGCGACCGTCGACGAAATCTCCGACAGCCGCTCGATGGTGCCGCTGATCTCCTTGATCGAGCCGACCGACTCCTCCGTCGCGGCCTGGATGCTGGAGACCTGCTGGGCGATTTCGCCGGTGGCCTTCGCAGTCTGCTCGGCGAGCGCCTTGACCTCGGAGGCGACCACCGCAAAGCCGCGGCCGGCTTCGCCCGCACGCGCTGCCTCGATGGTGGCGTTCAGCGCCAGCAGATTGGTCTGGCCGGCGATGGTGCTGATCAGCTCGACCACATCACCGATCCGCGCAGCGGCCTTGGAGAGCGCGCCGACGCGCTCGTTGGTCCTGCTCGCCTGACCGACGGCCTCGGTAGCGATGCGGGCTGATTCCTGCACCTGGCGGGCGATCTCGGAGACCGAGGAGGAGAGCTCCTCGGTTGCCGAGGCGACCGCCTGCACATTGGCCGAGGCCTCCTGCGACGCGCTGGCGACCTCCGTCGAGAGGTCCTGGGCCCGCGCGGCGGTCGTGGTCAAGGCGCCTGCGGAGGCTTCGAGCTCGTTTGACGCCGATGACACCGTGTTGACGATCTCACCGACCGCCTGCTCGAACTGATCGGCAAGGCTGACCATGTCCTTCTTGCGATTCTCGGCCTGCCGCGCCTCGAGCTCGGCCTGCTCGGCGCGCATGCGCTCGGTCTCGATCATGTTGTCCTTGAACACCTGGATCGCCTTGGCCATGTCGCCGATCTCGTCGACCCTGCCGCGACCGGGAATTTCGACCTCGAGATTGCCGCCGGCAAGCCGCCCCATCGCGTGCGTCATCGAGGTCAGGGGACCGACGATGCTGCGGGCGATCAGGAAGGCGACGATGCCGCCGAACAAGATAGCGAGGCCGCCGGCGATCTCCTGAACGGTCGTCGTTCCCGCGATCACGGCTTCTGCGGTGGTGCGCGACGCCTGATAGTCCTTCTTCAGCGTCGTTTCCGCGGCCTTGAGCTTGCCAATGCTGTCGACGATGAGAGGCGCGAGGCTCTTATGGTAGATCTCGTCCGCCTGAAGCATCGCTGCGGACGTCGTCTCGAACGCCGACTTGTAGATTCCGAGCGAGGTCTTCACCGGCGCGAGCGTGGCTCGCAACTCCGCCGCCTGAGGGCTCTTTTCGATCGCCGCGAGCCGTTGCGCTGCCCTGTCGACACTCGCCCTGAAATTCGCAGGCCCCTGGATGTCACGCACCGCCAGGAAACGCCAGTTTGCGACCCGAACAAGCAGGATCCTGGATTCGAGGTCTGCGACCAGGGCCGCGGTGTCTTCGTCGACGGCAGCCCGCGCTGCATCGACCAGCTTGCCCATCTTGACGGCCAGATCCTCCCCACTGGGTAGCAGCGTCGCCTTGCCCGTTCTCGCCTCGTTGACGGCGTCCCCGAGATTGTCACGCAGGCGTCGCATTTTGGCGATGTCGTCGATCAGGCCGTTGTAGAGCGCTCGCCGCTCCTCGGAGAGTGTCCCCTTCGCGCCAACCCGCAGCAGCTCGATCGCCGCGGTTTCCCGCTCTTGCGCCTCCTTCATTGCAGGTTCGTTGGCATCGTAGACATAGCGCAGATTGGCGCGCTGGATTGCCTGAAGGTGGGTCGAGATTTCCAGCACCCGCGCCGTGCTGTCCGAGAGGGCGGATTGTCTTGCGACCTGATCCTGGACCGCCCACAAATTCCAGACGGCAACCACCGCCATCACGAGACCAACCGCCACCAGGGCCATGAAGCCTGCGTACAGGCGTCCCCTGATCCGCAAACGAAACTTCGGCATTCCCACTGTCCGCCAAGATGCATTTCAATTCGAGCGGCCGAACAATTCCGGCGATCGTCACCGGCCACCCTGGCAGCCGCGCGTCGCGTCCTTGCGACCCACGCTGCACCGCGACACAATGAAGGACACTCGTTAATTGAACCTTCCCATTTTTCGCGCGCGCCAAAGTGGCGCGCACACAATCTGCTGATTTTATAGCCAGTTGCGTTACGCCTTCGGCGTAAGACGTGCACCCCCATGCAGAGAACCGCATGGAGTGCCCGAATGCGTGCTCGTTAGGCAGTGGCCTGCCGCAGCCCTGAATTCCCCCTCTCCATCTTCATTCTCGCCGGATGGGCCTCTTCAGCTCATACTCAATCTCCGAACGAGACATCCCGCAGTCCTGAAGTTCCCGCTCGCTCATGGCCGCGAGTTCGCAGCGCTGGCGAGAGCGCTGCCGTCGGACCCGGACCATCTCCGCCAGCGATCGGCAGATCGGCACGACCCATGCAAACCGGAGCGGACGCCTCCAGCCGGCAGACCAGATCGTGCTCAAGCCGCTAACCCGCGGCCCTCGCGGCCGCTTGTGGAAACGGACCGAGCGCCTTCTCCGTCAGGATCGAGTCGCAGTACTCGCGGATTTCCTTGATCTTGCCGTCGGCGAGGCGAAACACCAGGCAATAGTCGTTGTCGTAGCGCACGCCCTCGGGCGTGACGTTGTCACCCTTGGCCTCCACGACGACGATGTCGCCGTCGGCGATGAAGCGGTGGGCGATTGTTCGCGTGCGATCGCGCAAGCGCGTGCGCACATAGCCGTGCAGATCGTTGAGGATCGCCTCCTTGCCCGAAAAGGTCCGGGACCAGGAATATTGCCCGGTCACGATCCACTTGGCGTCATCGGCAAGACTGGCGCTGAACAGCGCGCGATCGCGTGCGGCCGGATCGGGATTGGCGGCGGCGGCGAAGATATCCTGCATCAGTTTCTTATTGGCGGTCGCGCTCATGGCGGCATCTCCGTGGTGTGACATCGCGAGGATCATCGCCGGCCGATCAGCATTCTTCAAATCGATAGTAGATATGATATATATTCGCCTTATGAATTTGAATTCGCTTGACCTCAATCTGTTGACCGCGCTCGACGCGCTGCTGCGCGAGGCCAATGTCAGCCGCGCCGCGTTACGGCTCAGTCTGTCGCAGCCGGCCGCGAGCCACGCGCTCCAGCGCTTGCGCGACATCCTTGGCGATCCGCTCCTGGTGCGCACCGGCGCGCGGATGGAGCTGACCCCACGCGCCGTGGCGCTGCGCGCGCCGCTGGCGCAGGCGCTCGACCAAGTGCGCGGGCTGTTCGTGCCGGATGAATTCGATGCCGCGCGCAGCGAGCGGCAATTCCGCCTGATGATGCCAGATCTCGCGGTCGAGCTGCTGATGCCGCCCTTGATGGCGAAGGTGACGCGGGCCGCACCGAACGTCCGCATCGACGTCGTGCCGTGGCGGGGGTCGGCCATCTTCCACGCCGAATTCGCCCGCACCATCGACCTCGTGATCTCGATCGGCAACGCCTTCAAGGGCTTTCACCGTCAGCTGCTCTATACCGACAGCGATGCGCTGGCGGTGCGGCGCGGCCATCCGTTGGGAACGAAGCTGAAGCGGCGCGAAACGTTCCTGGCCGCGCGCCATGTCGGCGTGATCATCCGTGGCAGCAATGAGGATTTGATCGACACCTGGCTGCGCACCAAGGGCATCGAGCGGCACATCTCGCTGGTGGTGTCAGGCTATCTCGAGGCGCTGCATGTCGCAGCCCGCACCGACCTCGTCGCCTTCGTGCCGCGCCGGCTGATCGCGGCGCTGTCGACACAGCTCGGCCTCCTCGCAGTGACACCGCCGCTCGACCCAGGGATCGACGAGCAGTTCATGTTCCACCCGACACGCGCGCAGATGGACCCCGGCTCGATCTGGCTGCGGCGACTGATGCTGGAGACCGGACGGGAGTTGGAGCAAGCCAAGCGCAAGCTCTCGTAGGGTGGGTTAGCCGAAGGCGTAACCCACCACTTTGGTTTCCGCAGCGACAGAAGAGGTGGGTTACGTTGCGCTAACCCACCCTACAATAGCTGCGGCTTACGCCTTCTGCGCGGCCATCACCTTTGCCACGGCGGGGCGCTCGGACATGCGTTTGAAATGGTCGGCGATCTTCGGCGTCGCATTGATGTCGACGCTGTCGCCTTCGAGCCAGGTCGAGAGCGTGTAGAGATAGGGATCGCAGATCGTGAATTGATCGCCCATCACCCACGGCCCCCTGAACATCTTCTGCTCGATGAGCTTGAAGCAGGCCGCCATGGTCTTCGGCACCATCGCCTTCATATCGGCGAACGAGCTCTCCTCCGTCGCCCAGCGCGCTCCGCGCATCTTGTGGGCGTGGTTGATGTGCACGGTCGAGCAGAGATAAGAGTTGAACGATTGCACCTGGGCGAAGTCGAAGGGATCGTCGAGCGGCGCGAGCTTCGCCTTGGGAAACACTTGCGCGATATAGGCCAGCATCGCCGGCGTCTCGGTCAGGACGCCGCGATCGGTCACCAGCGCAGGCACGCGGCCCTTCGGATTGATCGCGAGATAGTCCGGGCTGTTCTGCTGGTTGTCCTTGAAGCTCAGCCGTTCGGCCGAGTAGGCGGCGCCGGCTTCTTCCAGGGTGATATAGGTGGCGAGCGCGCAGGTGCCGGTGGCGTAGTAGAGCTTGAGCATGTCGGACCTCATGGGAAAGCTGAAAATTAACGGCTGTCGACCCCGACGTCCATAGCACGATACCCTGTTCGCAGTTGCCCACCTCCGCCCGGCTGTGCCAAGACGCCTGCAATTGGAGGGGTTTTCTCATGACTGTACTCATCGCCGGTGGCGGCATCGGCGGGCTGACCCTTGCGCTCAGCCTGCATCAAATCGGCGTTCCCGTGAAAGTGTTCGAGAGCGTCGCGGAACTGAAGCCGCTCGGCGTCGGCATCAACGTGCTGCCGCATGCGGTGCGCGAGCTGATTGAGCTCGGGCTGATGGACAAGCTCGACGCCAGCGGCGTGCGCACGCGCGAGCTCGCCTATTTCTCCAAGCACGGCAAGCCGATCTGGAGCGAGCCGCGCGGGCTGGACGCCGGCTACAAATGGCCGCAATTCTCGATCCATCGCGGCACGCTGCAGCAACTGCTGCTGGACACGGCGGTCGAGCGGCTCGGACGCGCAAATATCCTCACCAGCCATCATCTGACCGGCTGGACCGAGACGGCGGGTGGCGTGCGCGCCGACTTCATCGACAGGGCAACCGGCAAGGCCGCAGGCACTTACGACGGTGCGATCCTGATCGCCGCCGACGGCATCCATTCCGCCGCGCGAGAAAAGCTCTATCCCAATGAAGGCCCGCCGATCTGGAACGGCCGCATCCTCTGGCGCGGCGTCACGCCCGCGAAGGCCTTCCTGACCGGCCGCACCATGATCATGGCCGGCCATGAGATTCTGAAATTCGTCTGCTATCCGATCTCGAAAGAGCCGGACGCAAACGGTAACCACCTCATCAACTGGGTTGCCGAGCGCCACATGCCGCCAACCTATCAGTGGCGCCGCGAGGACTATAACCGCACGGCGCGGCTCGAAGAATTCCTGCCCTGGTTCGAGAGCTGGCAGTTCGACTGGCTCGACGTGCCCGGCTTGATCAGGAACTGCCCGCACGCGTATGAATATCCGCTGGTCGACCGCGATCCGGTATCGCAATGGACCTTCGGCAAGGTCACGCTGATGGGCGATGCCGCGCATCCGATGTACCCGATCGGCTCGAACGGCGCCTCGCAGGCGATCCTCGATGCCCGCGTCATCACCCGCGAAATCCTGGCGCATGGTCCGACGAGCGCCGCCCTGCTCGCCTATGAGGCCGAGCGGCGGCCTGCGACCACCGACCTCGTCCTGCTCAACCGCAAGAACGGCCCCGAGCAGGTGATGCAGCTGGTCGAGGAACGCGCGCCTGACGGCTTTGAGGTCGTCACCGACGTGCTGTCACAGCAGGAGCTGGAAGACATTGCCGCCAACTACAAGCGCGTCGCGGGATTTCAGGTGGAAGCGCTGAATGCCAAGCCGCCGATCGTCAGCAAGGATGCGAAACACGCGGGAATGTGAGTTAGCCAATCGTCGAGCCGCGGGCTTCTCTTCACCTCTCCCCGTAAGAACGGGGCGAGGGAGCGAGAGGCCGGTGCCCGCCTCACTTCACCACCCTCGCCGCCTCCAGCAGCCGCTCGCTCGCGCTTGCGGTTGCCAGCACGGTGCCGTCCTCCGCCATCAGCCTGCCCTCGACGAAGGCGATGGTCTTGCCGAGCTGCGTCACCCTGGCTTCGCCGATGATCGGTCCGGGCTTTGCTGGTGCCAAAAAATTTACGGTCATGCTGATGGTGGTGGTGTAGAGCCGGCCCTCGCTCATCACGAGCACCGCCGGACCCATGGTGTCGTCGAGCATGGCCGACAGCATGCCGCCCTGGATGAAGCCCGCAGGGTTGCAGAATTCCGGCTTGCCTTCGAAACCGAGCTTGATCCAGCCCTCCTGCGGACTGGCATCGAGCAGGCGCCAGCCCAATAGCTCGGCACAGGGTGGCCGTCGGAAGTTGTCGAGCGCGGTCTTGACCATGCGAGATCTCCTTTGCCCCCTGTTAGCGCAAGGTTGCTGACACCCTGCTGTCAGCAGGATGGATCCTAGAGACCCAATCCATGGGCGATGACCTTGCGCATGACGTTGGGCAGCGCCTCGCCGGCCAGGGTTGCGATCGGCACCCAGCGCATGCCTTCAGGCGCGCGGGTGCGGGCGTCGGCCTTCGCGGTGTAGACCACCAGCTCCAGCGGGAAATGCGTGAAGACATGGGTGACGACGCCCACCTTGCGCTGCCAGCGCGACAGCCCCTTCAGTGCGGGAGCCTGCTGCTTCGCCCTCGCATCGTCCTGATCGGCGAGCCAATCCGAGCCCGGCACCTCCGTCATGCCGCCGAGCAGGCCTTTCTCGGGCCTTGAGCGGACGAGCAGCTCGTCGCCACGCGTGACCACGAAAGCGGCGCCGCGCCTGAGCCTTCCGCTCTTCTTGGGCGCCTTGCGCGGGAACGCCTCCTGGGTGCCTTGCGCGCGCGCCGTGCAGTCCTCGTTCAGCGGACACAGCGAGCAGGCCGGCTTCTTCGGCGTGCAGATCGAGGCGCCCAAATCCATCAGCGCCTGTGCGCTATCACCGGCGCGGGAGTCCGCCAGCAGCATCGCAGCCAGTTGCTGGATCAAGGGCTTTGCCTGCGGGAGTTCTTCTTCAACAGCAAAGAGTCGCGACACCACGCGCTCGATGTTGCCGTCGACCGGCATGGTGCGGCGATCGAACGCGATCGCGGCGATCGCCGCCGCCGTGTACGGCCCGATCCCCGGCAGCGCGCGCAGCCCCTCCTCCGTGTCGGGAAACACGCCGCCATGCTCGCGCGTCACCGCCACCGCGCAGGCATGGAGATTGCGGGCGCGCGAATAGTAGCCGAGCCCCGCCCACATCCGCAGCACGTCATCCAGCGAAGCCCGCCCCAGTGCCGTGACATCCGACCAGCGCGCAACGAATTTTTCGAAGTAAGGACCGACCGCCTTTACCGTGGTCTGCTGGAGCATGATCTCCGACAGCCAGACGCGGTATGGGTCCGATGTCTCGCCGGGCGCGGCGCGCCAGGGCAGCCGGCGCCGGTGGCGGTCGTACCAGTCGAGCAGGAGTTTCGGGCGCGAAGGGGCTTCCGACTGAACTGGTTCCGACTTTGCCCTGAGGGCGGATCTACGGCTCATGATCTCAGTGTAGCGACGTCAGGCCAATCTCTCCACGTCATGCCTGCGCCGGTCGCGAGCATCCACGTCTTTCTTCGCGCTCCTCCGCCCGTAGTGCTATAGAGCCCCATGTCCAAATCCGGTCCCATCTTCAAGCCCGGTCCCATCAGCGCAAAACCGCTCGGGATCCTGCTCGACGACGTCTTCGCCGAGGCCTATGCCAAGCAGGGTTTTGCCGCGCGCGAGCTGGTGACGCGGTGGGCGCAGATCGCCGGGCCGGAGATCGCGGCCCATGCCGAGCCTCTCAAGATGCAATGGCCGCGGCCGGTGGAGGGCCAGCCACAGGAGCCGGCGACGCTGGTGCTGCGGGTCGAGGGGCCGATGGCGCTGGAGATCCAGCACTCGGCCGACGTGATCCTGGAGCGGGTCAACCGCTTCTTCGGCTGGAGCGCGGTCGGCAAGCTGGCCTTCCGCCAAGCTCCACTTTCGCGCGCCCGGCGCCGGGTGCGGCCCGGCCCGCCGGACCCCCAGAGCGTCGCCAAGGTGGCGGAGAGCCTGGGCGAAATCGAAGATGACGAGCTCAAGTCGGCGCTGGCGCGGCTCGGGGCCGCCATCAAGCGAAATTGAGCCTCATTCCGCGGCCAAACTGGACCCGTCCTTGCGGCCCGCCATTGCCTCGAACGACGTTTCAAGCTAGCGACAGGCCGTCCGAGCGGGAACCTTGACCCGATCCTTTGGGCGAACCTTGCCAATCCCGGGAGCCGACCTTGATCATCACCCGCCGCGCCTTCACCACGATGCTGTCGCTGACCGGGCTTGCCGCGTTCGCCGGGCTCTCGCCGCTCCGGTTCATCTCTGACGCCATGATCCCTGAAGCAATGGCGCAGTCGGCCGCCGATGTCGCCAAGCCGGTGTCGCTGCCGGACATGGCGCTTGGCCCGAACGATGCCGCCGTCACCATCACAGAATACGCCTCGATGACCTGCCCGCACTGCGCCGCCTTCAACGAGCAGGTGTTCCCGAAGATCAAGAAGGAATACATCGACACCGGCAAGGTGCGTTACATCTTCCGCGAGTTCCCGCTCGACATCAAAGCCGCCGCGGGCTCGATGCTGTCGCGCTGCATCGCCAAGGACGACGCGCAGAAATACTTTGCCGTCACAGACATGCTGTTCCGTCAGCAGAACGACTGGGTGGTGAAGAACACCACCGAGACCCTGACGCGGATCGGCAAGCAGGCCGGCCTCACCCAGCAGCAGGTCGAAGCCTGCCTGAAGGACCAGGCGCTGCTCGACAAGATCGCCGCCGACCAGAAATACGCCAGCGACGTGCTCAAGGTGGATTCGACGCCGACCTTCTTCATCAACGGCGAGAAGATCAAGGGCGAAGCCTCGTTCGAGGAGTTCGCCAAGAAGATCAACCCGCTGCTGAAGAGCTGATTCGCTCGTCAAGATCCTGATTCGCATCTCGAAAGCCGTATCTTTCCCGGCATAAATCCCTTGGGAAAAGCGGCTTTCGCCGGTTGCCCTCGCGGCGCACCGCGGCCATTGTCCAGCCGCATGAGGCGCCTCGCGCGACTCGCCCGGATAGCGACATTGCCTTCAATGGTATTGTCCCGGCAGGGGGATTCGCGCCTGCCAACAGAGATGCGTGCTTATGAAAATCACCCGCCTGCGACTTCACGGCTTCAAGTCCTTCGTTGAGCCCACGGACTTCGTCATCGAGCCCGGCCTGACCGGCGTGGTCGGACCCAACGGCTGCGGCAAGTCGAATCTCGTCGAGGCGCTGCGCTGGGCGATGGGCGAGACCTCGTACAAGTCGCTGCGCGCCGCCGACATGGACGCGGTGATCTTCGCCGGCTCGGGCAACCGTCCGGCGCGGAACCACGCCGAAGTGACGATGACGATCGACAATGCCGATCGCACCGCGCCGGCGGCGATGAACGACAGCCAGATTCTCGAAATCTCGCGCCGCATCGAGCGCGAGGCCGGCTCGGTCTATCGCATCAACGGCCGCGACGTGCGCGCGCGCGACGTGCAGATCCTGTTCGCGGACGCCGCAACCGGCGCGCGTTCGCCGGCGCTCGTCCACCAGGGCAAGATCGGCGAGATCATCCAGGCCAAGCCTGAGCAGCGCCGCCGCGTGCTGGAAGACGCCGCCGGCGTCGCCGGCCTGCATGCCCGCCGTCACGAGGCCGAGCTGCGGCTCAAGGCCGCCGAGACCAACCTCACCCGCGTCGAGGACGTGATCGGCCAGCTCTCCGGCCAGATGGAAGGCCTGAAGAAACAGGCCCGCCAGGCCGTGCGCTACCGCGAGGTCGCCGCCAAGGTCCGCAAGGCTGAAGCCACCCTGTTCCACCTGCGCTGGATCGGTGCCCATGCCGACGTCAACGAATCCGGCCAGACCCATGATCTCGCCGTCCGCGAGATGGCCGAGCGCACCCAGCACCAGGCCGAGGCCGCCCGCATCCAGGCTATCCGCGCCGCCGAAATGCCGGCGCTGCGCGATGCCGAAGCGCGCGCCGCCGCCGGCCTCCAGCGCCTGACCAATGCCCGCGAGCAGCTCGACCGCGAGGAAGAGCGCGCCAAGGAGCGCGTCGCCGAGCTCGAGCGCCGCCTCGCCCAGTTCGAGGGCGACATTTCCCGTGCTCAGCAACAAACCATGGACGCCGACGTCGCGCTGCAGCGGCTCGACACCGAGGACGCTGAGCTGAAGGAAGAGATCAAGTCCCGCGTCGAGAAGCGCTCCGGCGTCGACGAGCGCGTCGCGGAAGCCGAGGCGGTGCTGACCGAGACCGAGCAGCGCTTCGCAGAGCTCACCACCGCGCTCGCCGATCTCACCGCCAAGCGCAACCAGCTCGAGGCCAATGTCCGCACCCACCGCGACAAGCTCGCCCGGCTCGACCAGGAGATCGCGAACGTCGCCGCGGAAGAGCAGAAGCTCGCGCAGGAGACCGGCGGCTTCGGCGATCTCGACGAGCTGACCGCGCTGGTCGAGACCGCGGAGCAGACACTTGCGGCATCGGAAGCTGCGGCGCAGGCGAGCGAAGCGGCCCATGTCGCGGCGCGTCAGACGCTGGAATCCTCCCGCTCGCCGCTGGTCGAAGCCGACAAGCGCGTGCAGCGGCTCGATACCGAGGCGCGCACGATCTCCAAGATCGTCAACGGCGAGACCAAGAATCTGTGGCCGCCGATCATCGACGGCATCACCGTCGACAAGGGTTTTGAGAAGGCGATCGGTGCCGCGCTCGGCGACGATCTCGACGCGCCGATCGACCCGTCGGCGCCGATGCGCTGGACCAATGTCGGACACACCGAGGGCGATCCGGCGCTGCCCGAAGGCGCCGTGCCGCTCGCCAACCACGTGCAGGCACCGGCCGAGCTGGCCCGCCGCCTCGCCCAGATCGGCGTGGTGCCGCGCGAGCGCGGCGCCGAGCTGGTCTCGCAGCTCAAGACCGGCCAGCGGCTTGTCTCGCCCGAAGGCGACGTCTGGCGCTGGGACGGCTTTGTCGCCGCGGCTCACGCGCCGACCGGCGCCGCACGCCGCCTCGCCGAGCGCGCCCGCCTCGTCGACATCGAGAACGAGCTGGAGCAGGCCCGCATCGACGCGCAGATCAAGCGCCAGGCGCTGGAGAACGCCGAGTCCGAATTGCAGATGGCGGCCAGCACCGAAGGTGCCAGCCGCGAAGCCTGGCGCGCCGCGCAGCGCGAACTCAACGTCGCGCGTGAGCGCCATGCCAACGCCGAACGCGAGATCAGCCGCCATGCCGCGCGCAAGGCGACGCTGTCGGAAGCGCACAGCCGCCTCGCCGCCGACCGCGCCGAGGCCGAAGCTGCCTACGAATACGCCGAGGCAGGCATCTCCGAGCTGCCATCGAGCGAGGACACCGAGACCCAGCTCGCCGCCGTCCGCAGCGATATCGAGGGCCACCGCCGCATGGCCGCCCAGGTCCGCGCCGAGGCGCAGGCGCTGGCACGCGAGGCCGAGCTTGCCGACCGCCGCGTGCAGGCGATCCTCGCCGAGCGCACCGAGTGGCAGAACCGCAAGGAGAGCGCGGCCTCCCACATCGACACCATCCAGACCCGTATCGCCGAGCTCACGATCGAGCGTAGCGAGCTCGAGAACGCCCCCGCCGTGTTCGCCGAGAAGCGCAGCGCGCTGATCACCGAGATCGAATACGCGGAAAACGACCGGCGCATGGCCGCCGACGCGCTCGCCTCCGCGGAAAGCGCGATGGCGGAAACCGATCGCGTCGCCAAGCTGACGCTCGAGGCACTGTCGAGCGCTCGCGAGGCCACCGCCCGCGCCGAGGAGCGCATGGAAGGCGCGCGGCGCCGGCTCGAGGACATCGAGCGCGAGATCCGCGACATGCTCGAGGTCGAGCCGCAGGCCGTCGCCGGGCTCGCCGAGATCGAGCCCGGCGCCGAGCTGCCGCCGCTGCACGAGATCGAGGAAGACCTCGAAAAGATGCGCCGCGACCGCGAGCGCCTCGGCGCCGTCAACCTGCGCGCCGAGGAAGAGCTGCGCGAGGTCGAGACCCAGCACACCGGCCTCGTCACCGAGCGCGATGACCTGGTCGAAGCCATCAAGCGGCTGCGCCAGGGCATCCAGAGCCTCAACAAGGAGGCGCGCGAGCGGCTGCTGACCTCGTTCGAGGTCGTCAACAACCACTTCAAGCGCCTGTTCGTCGAGCTGTTCGGCGGCGGCGAGGCCGCGCTGCATTTGATCGAGAGCGACGACCCGCTGGAGGCCGGCCTCGAGATCATCGCCAAGCCGCCGGGCAAGAAGCCGCAGACGCTGTCGCTGCTGTCGGGCGGCGAGCAGGCGCTGACCGCGATGGCGCTGATCTTCGCGGTGTTCTTGACCAACCCCTCGCCGATCTGCGTGCTGGACGAAGTCGACGCACCGCTCGACGACCACAACGTCGAACGGTACTGCAACCTCTTGCACGAGATGACCGGCTCGACCGACACGCGCTTCATCATCATCACCCACAACCCGATCACCATGGCGCGGATGAACCGGCTGTTCGGCGTCACCATGGCCGAGCGCGGCGTCTCGCAGCTGGTGTCGGTGAGCTTGGCCGAGGCCGTGGACATTCTCGACCAGAACGTGGCTTGACGCTGCGGTCGTTCCATACCCATTGACGTCATCATCCGCCTTGTGCGCAAATTGCGCACTGGAGCGGATGATCCAGTATGCGGCTGCTTCTCGGCTGACGGCACTGTCTTGGAGTACTGGATGCCCCGCCTTCGCAGGGCATGACTGCGGATGATGATAGCCCCCACCCTCCCCGCCGAACTGAAGGCCGCGCTCGACCGGCAAGCTTCAGGGCTTCTCACGCACCGACGCGGCGCAGCGCTCGCAGAAAATCTCGACCACCTACCGCGCCGGCGGCACCTCCGGCACGATCAAGTCCGAGGCTGATGCCCTCGCCTATGCGCTGGCGCGCATGCCGGCGACCTACGCGGCGGTGGCGGCAAGCCTGAACGCGCTGACCGAGATCGCACCGGACCTCACTCCGGAAACACTGCTCGACGTCGGTGCAGGCCCGGGCACCGCGAGCTGGGCCGCTGCGGAAGCCTTTCCCTCGCTGCGGGATTTCACACTGCTCGACGCCAACGCCACTCTCAGCCGGCTCGCACTCGAACTGGCGCGTGACAGTACGCGATTGGCGGAGTGCCGCTATCTGCCGGGCGATGCCGGCAGCAACCTCGCCGAGGTCTCGCCAGCCGATCTCGTCGTTGCCAGCTACATCATCGGCGAGCTCGGCGAGGCCGATCAGCGCAAACTTACCGAGGCGATGTGGGCCAAGGCGCGCCACGCGCTGGTTGTGATCGAGCCCGGCACGCCCGCGGGCTACGCCCGCATCCTCGCGCTGCGCCAGCAACTGATCTCGGCCGGCGCCCATGTCGCCGCCCCCTGCCCGCACGACAGGCCCTGCCCGCTCACCCCGCCCGACTGGTGCCATTTCTCCCAACGCCTGCCGCGCTCGCAGGCGCATCGCCAGATCAAGGGCGCCGAGGTGCCGTTCGAGGACGAGCGCTTCATCTACGTCGCCCTGATCCGCACGCCTCCGGGCAGCCGCGCCGCGCGCGTGCTGGCGCCGCCGGATGTCGGCAAGGCCGAGATCGCGGCGAAGCTCTGCACGGAGGCTGGGGTCGCGCTGACGAGAGTCCCGCGGCGTGACAAGTCGGCCTACGCCGATGCCCGGCGCTGGCGCTGGGGCGATGCGATCATGTCCGAAAGTTAATTTCGCTGGCCGTGCTTCCCTTGAACTCGGACGGTTCCTCATCCGACCAAATCCTGCCTCCCCTCCGCGCCGGGCTCTCGCCCCGCGCCAATTTGGTCTACCCTAGCGCTGCCTTCTTCCCCTTCAGGAGTTATTCATGTCGACCGGCTGGATCGTTCTCGGCGTCATCGTCGTCCTCGTGCTGCTCGCCTTCAGCGCCTACAACCGCCTGGTGGCGCTGAGCCAGCGCGTCGGCCAGGCCTTTGCCGACATCGACGTGCAGCTCAAGCAGCGCCACGACCTGATCCCCAACCTGGTCGAGACGGTGAAGGGCTATGCCTCGCACGAGCGCGGCACGCTCGACGATGTCATCAAGGCGCGCAATTCGGCGATTTCGGCGCAGGGGCCGGCGCAGGTGTCCGCGGCCGAGACCCAGCTCTCCGGCGCGCTGGGCCGGCTGATCGCGCTGTCGGAGGCCTATCCCGACCTCAAGGCCAACGCCAATTTCCAGCAGCTCGCATCCGAGCTCTCCGACCTCGAGAACAAGATCGCAGCGAGCCGCCGTTTCTTCAACAACGCGGTCCAGGAATACAACACCGGCATCCAGCAGATGCCCGTTGCGCTGTTCGCCGGCATGTTCGGCTTCACCAGGAAGGACTTCTTCGATCTCGGCACGAGCCGCACCGAGGTCGAGGCCGCGCCGCAGGTGAAGTTCTAATGTTGAGCCGATAGGCCGGCAGGGCACCCGCGTCATGGCCGCGTATGGTCTCTACACGCACATCGCCTCGAACAAGTTTCGTTCGATGCTGCTGCTCGCCGGCCTGTTCATGCTGGTCTACGTGCTGGTTTATGCCGGCGCGCTGGTGGCCGAGGTCGTCATCGACGGCAATGGCACGGTGGCCTACTATCTGAGCCGCGCCTTCGCCGACCTGCTCAAGGCCGCGCCGTTTGCAACCATTGCGGCGATGGCCTGGATCGCGATCGCCTATTTCTTCCACCAGTCGATGATCGATGCCGTGACCGGCGGCCACGACGTGACCAGGCAGGAGGAGCCGCGCCTCTACAATCTGCTCGAAAACCTCTGCATCTCGCGCGGCATCACCATGCCGAAGTTGAAGATCATGGAGAGCCCGGCGCTGAACGCGTTCGCGACCGGCCTCAATCCGCGGCAATATTCCATCACGGTCACCACCGGTCTCCTCGACGCGCTGAACGACAAGGAGATCGAGGCGGTGCTGGGCCACGAGCTGACCCACATCAAGAACGGCGACGTGCAGCTCATGGTGGTCGCCGTCATCATCGCCGGTGTGGTCGGCTTCTTCGGCGAAATGTTCTTCCGCCTGTTCACGAGCTTTGACTGGAGCCCAAGCTCCGGCGGATCGTGGTCCTCGGGCTCCTCCTCGTCGTCGCGGTCGTCCTCGTCGTCGAGCGACAGCAAGAGCTCCGGCGGCGGCGCCATCATCGTCATCATCATCGCGGTCGTGCTGATCGTGCTGGCTTGGCTGCTGTCGCAGGTGGTGAAGCTCGCGCTGTCGCGGTCGCGCGAATATCTCGCCGATGCCGGCTCGGTCGAGCTGACGAAAGACCCTGATGCCATGATCTCGGCGCTGCGCAAGATCGAGGGCCGCGGCGAGCTTCCGGGCGCGACCTCGGCCGTGATGGAGCTTTGCGTCGACAATCCGCGCGAAGGCTTTGCCGATTTGTTCGCCACCCACCCTTCCGTTCAGTCCCGGGTCGACGCGCTGGTCAAGTTCGCCGGCGGCCGTGACCCCGGTCCGCTGCCGGACCCCGCTGAAGAGACGGATCAGCCCGATACGGAACAGCCCGCGACGCAGGCCAACCCGCAGGATTCCCAGCAACCACTGCCGCACGGGCCGTGGAACGATGCAGGCAGCCCGGCTGGTCCCCCGCCCGTACCGGCGCCAAGCCCCTCAGGAGCCCCGGCAGGCAATCCGATGGGACCGTGGGGCCGTCGCTGAGGACGTGATTAGCCGCTACACAGGGCGGGTTTCCCGGTGATCGGGAAAAACCTCGGGAATTGCCGCAACTGGGGCCTACGGAATTGAATTCTCCCTTGTTTCTGCCATGTTCGCGCCCAACAGCAGACTCGGGACGTCTTTTGGGACATCGATTTGGGGCCCGGCCGATTGCGACCTCGCGATCGGGGGCGCGCGTTAGGGGACAGCAATGGCAAAGCCGGCAGTGGTTGTGGTGGGCGCGGACAAGGGCGGGGTCGGCAAGACCACGGTGTCGCGTACCTTGCTCGATTATTTCTCAGCCAACAACGTGCCGACGCGCGCGTTCGACACGGAGTCTCCGCGCGGAACCCTGAAGCGCTTCCACCCTGATATCACCGAGATCGTCGACATGACGACGACGTCCGACCAGATGAAGATCTTCGACACGCTCAATACCGTGAGCCCGTCGGTGACCGTGATCGATGTTCGGGCCGGCCTGCTCTCGCCGGCCCTCGCCTCGCTCCGCGACATCGGCTTCCTCGATGCCGCCAAGGCCGGCCAGATCACCTTTGCGGTGTTCCATATCCTGGGACCCTCGATCGCCTCGCTGGAGGAGATCGCCGAGACCGCGGGCTTCATGAGCGGCGCAAAATATTTCCTGGTGAAGAACTTCATCAACGACACCCAGTTCTTCCAGTGGGACCAGGCGACCTACAACTCCTACTTCCACCGCATCAAGGACGCGACCGAGCTGACCATCCCCAAGCTCAACGAAATGGCCTACGAGCAGGTCGAGGTGTCTTCCGTCCCGTTCCTGAAATTCGTCGCCAACAAGGGCATCAACGACGATGCCGCCAACTATTCGTTCGTACTGCGCGGCTATGTCCGGCACTGGCTGGCGAACGTCTGGAGCGAGTTCGACCGCATCCGCCTGACCGACATCGTCGGTTCGAAGCCGGTGACGCGCAACAGCGAAAAATAGTTGCGGACCCCGGGCGGATACGGCTGGATTGGGCGACGAGTTCGCTCAAATAGTAGTCCGCAATGTCCGCGACCCCCGTCTACATCATCTGCTCGCCCCGCCCGCAGGTCGGCAAGACCTTGCTGGCGCGGCTCCTCAGCGAATTCCTGCTGCTCAAGAACGGTAACGTCGCGGCCTTCGACGTCAACCTGAAGGAACCGTCGCTGCTGGACTATTTGCCGAAGATCACCGAGACCGCGGACGTGATCGACACCTACGGCAAGATGCAGCTGATGGACCGCGTCATCGTCGACGATGGCCTTGCCAAGGTGATCGACCTCGGCTTCCACGCCTTCGACGAGTTCTTCAAGATGACCGAGGAGATCGGCCTGCTCAAGGAAGCGGCGCGCCGCCATGTCGCGCCACAGATCCTGTTCGTCGCCGATACCGACCGCGTCTCGGCCCGCGCCCACGAGATGCTGCGCGGGCAGATCCCGCGGATGAACCTGATCACGGTCGACAACGAATATGTCGTGCGCGGTGAGCTGCCACCCGCCATGGCCAGCGGCCGGCTGTTCCGCCTGCCCGCGCTGCCGGGCTTCCTCAAGACCTATATCGACCGGCTGACCTTCTCCTTCACCGGCTATCTGCGCCAGGAGAAGGACCACTCCACCGAGCTGCACCAGTGGACCCGGCGGAATTACATCGCGTTCCGGGAGCTCGAGCTCAGCCTGATCCTGCAGCGGTCGTGAAAGCAATCCACCGGGGCGATAGTCTCCGTCCCGCCGCTCAATGCCCCTCGAACGTCATCAGCGTGCGCACCGGCACGTCCATGGCGCGCAGCTTGGCGGCGCCGCCGAGCTCGGGCAGATCGATGATGAAGCAGGCGGCGACGACGTTGGCGCCGATCTGGCGCAGCAGCTTCACCGCGCCCTCGGCGGTGCCGCCGGTGGCGATGAGGTCGTCGACCAGGATGACGCGCTCGCCGGGCTGGATTGCGTCGACATGCATCTCCATCTCGTCGATGCCGTATTCGAGCGAGTAGGCGATGCGCACCGTGGTGTGCGGCAGCTTGCCCTTCTTGCGGATCGGCACGAAGCCGGCCGAGAGCTGGTGCGCCACTGCGCCGCCGATGATGAAGCCCCGCGCCTCCATGCCGGCGACCTTGTCGATCTTGTTGCCGGCCCAGGGATTGACGAGCTCGTCCACAGCGCGGCGGAAGGCGCGCGCGTCCGCAAGCAAGGTGGTGATGTCGCGGAACATGATCCCGGGTTTGGGATAGTCGGGAATGGTGCGGACGCTCGCCTTGATGTCGTGGTCAAAAGTCATTGGTTATCTCGCTCTGGCTTTTCCACCGTCATTGCGAGCGAAGCGAAGCAATCCAGATCTTCTCCGCGGCAACAGTCTGGATTGCTTCGTCGCCAGCGCAAAATTGCTTCGCAATTTTGTCGCGGGCTCCTCGCAATGACGGTCCATACTCATTTCGCCCCAGCATCCAGCCGGAACGCATTCTCAACAATACGCAAGCCCACCTCGCCACCGAGCGACATCAGCGATTCCGGATGGAATTGCACCCCGGCGACCGGCAGGGTCTTGTGCTCGAGCGCCATGGCGACGCCGTCCTCGGTGCTGGCGGTGACGGACAACACCTCCGGCATGCTGTCGCGCTCGACATAGAGCGAGTGATAGCGGCCGATGACGATCTCGTTCGGCAGGTTGCGCATCAGGCGGCCGCCGCGCACCTGCACCCGCGAGGGCCGGCCGTGGGCGGGATGGGTGAGTTGGCCGAGCTCGCCGCCGAAATATTCGCCGATCGCCTGCACGCCGAGGCAGACCCCGAACACCGGCAGCTTCTGCGCCAGCGCCGCATCGATGGTCTTCCTAATCCCGAAATCCTCGGGCCGGCCCGGGCCGGGCGACAGCACCAGCAAATCCCACCTCTTCCGCGTGAGCATGTCGAGCGCGTGCACATAGCGGACCACGGTGACGCTGGCACCGACCTGGCGGAAATAGTCGGCGAGCATGTGCACGAAGCTGTCGTCGTGGTCGATCAGCAGCACCTGCTTGCCCGAACCGGTGGCATCGGGCGCGAAGGTCGAGAGCGGCTTCGGCGGATCGCCACGCAAGGCCTGGAACAGCGCGGCCGCCTTGACCTGACACTCGCGGTCTTCAGCGGCGGGATCGGAGTCGAACAGGCAGGTGGCGCCGACGCGAACTTCGGCGAGGCCGTCCTTCATGCGGATGGTGCGGATGGTGAGGCCGGTGTTGATGCTGCCGTCGAAATTCACCGCACCGATCGCACCGGCATACCAACGCCGCGGCGAACGCTCGTGGTCCTCGACGAACTGCA
Source organism: Bradyrhizobium sp. USDA 4354 (assembly GCF_054060315.1). Lineage (NCBI taxonomy): Bacteria > Pseudomonadati > Pseudomonadota > Alphaproteobacteria > Hyphomicrobiales > Nitrobacteraceae > Bradyrhizobium > Bradyrhizobium sp. USDA 4354. The sequence goes on from NZ_JBSSDC010000001.1 coordinate 7,487,655, forward strand.
TCGCCCACAGCTTGGGCGCGCCGGTGACGGTGACGGCCCAGGCATGGGTGAGGAAGGCGTCGAGCGCGTCGAAGCCGGGACGCAGCATGCCCTCGACATGGTCGACGGTGTGGAACAGTTTTGAGTAGGTCTCGATCTGGCGGCGCGCCAGCACCTTGATCGTGCCGGGCACGCAGACGCGGGCCTTGTCGTTGCGGTCGACGTCGGTGCACATGTTGAGCTCGAACTCGTCCTTCTCCGAGTTCAGCAATTGGCGGATCTGCTCGGCGTCGCCGATCGCATCAAGGCCGCGCGCAATCGTGCCCGAGATCGGGCAGGTCTCGACGCGGCGGCCGTCCGAGCGCACGAACATTTCCGGCGACGCCGAGACGAGAAACTCGCCCTCGCCGAGATTCATCAGCGCGCCATAGGGCGACGGGTTGATGACGCAGAGGCGCTGGAACACTTCGGCCGGCGAACGGTCGCAGGGCTCGGCGAAGAGCTGGCCCGGCACGGCCTCGAACAGATCGCCACGGGCAAAGGCGGCGCGCGCCGTCTCGACGGTGGCCTGATATTCGCCGGGCGCGTGATCGGCAAAGCCCTGGCGCGGTGTCTTGAGGTACGGGCTGTCGGCGGTCTCGCGCGGCAGGCCTTCCGTCGATTTGCCCTTCCAGGCGAAGTCGTAGGAGAGCACCACACCGCGGCCGGTGGCGCGATCATAGGCGAGCAGGCGATCGGGCACATAGAGCACGATGTCGCGCTGGTCGGCCTCGCGCGGGCGCTTCTGCACGAGATCCTCGATCTGGAAGACGAGGTCGTAGGCGAAGGCGCCGAACAGGCCGAGCAGGCCATCATCGTTGGCCGAGAAGGCGGCGACGAGGTCGCGCACCAGCGACATCACGCTGGCGCGCCGCGTGCGTTGGTCTTCCTCGACCGGCGCATCGCCGCGGATGATGTGGCCGGCAAGGCGCGTCGTCGTCTTCTCGGAGATCACCACGCAGGGCTCGCGCAGGACCTCAGTGAGGAAGGCGATCAGCACCTCTCCGCGCGCGTTCAGCGCCTCCAGCTTGAAGTTGACGCCTGATGTCTCGAGCTTGAGCGGCGGGTCGGAAAAGCCGAGGTCAAAGCTCTCGTAACGGCCAGGCACCGTCGTGCCTGAGGACAGCACCACGCCGCGGCGGCGGTCGAGCAGGCTGACGAGATCGTCGAGCCTGTTGGCGCCGCCGGTGAACTGCTCCGCTACGCGCGTGATCGCAAGACCCGCGCGTGTCATGTAATCGCTTCTGGGCGGGAGGGCAAAGACGGTCCTGTTCATGGGGTCCTCTTACGAGACTTGCCGAGGGAACGCCACACAGGACAAACGATCAGGCCGCCGCACTGCATGGGCGACCTCAGACGATTTGGGAAAGGGAAATCGCACCGGCCACCTCTTCAGGAGGTGCGCCACCAAAGACGGGCTGGGCGGACGGCGGTGCTCATGGGCCGGATACTCACCATGGCGCGGGGGCGGCGTCAAGGGCGGCTGGGCTGCGGGTCAGAGGCCACACTTCTTCCAGAGGGCTGCCATCTCGGCATCGCTGGCAAACTCGCCGCGGTCGGCTTGATCGAGACCGTCGCGAACGGCCGCCCTGTGCTCCTCCGGGATCGCGAAGACCTCGCGTTCCCGACGCCTTTTGTCCTCGGATCGGTCTGGCACCCCCTACCCCAGATGCTTCCTGAAAAACTCCGTCGCCCGGCCCCAGGCGAGCTCGGCGGCTTCGCGGTCGTGCACGGCCTGGCGCTGCTCGTTAATGAAGGCGTGCTCGGCGTCATAGCGGAACAGCTCGAGCGACTTGCCGGCGGCCTTCATGGCCTTTTCGAAGCCGTTGACCAGCTCCGGCGTGCACCAATCGTCCTTGTTGGCGAAATGGGCCTGGAGCGGGATCTTGACTTCAGCGGGCTTGGCCGCCTGCTCGGGCGGGATGCCGTAGAACACGACGCCGGCCGCAAGCTCCGGGATCTTGGTCGCGCCTATGATGGTCACGGCGCCGCCGAGGCAGAAGCCTGTCAGCCCGACCTTGGCACCATTGCGCGACAGATATTGCGCGGCGCCGCGCACGGTCTGCGTGGTCGCGTCCATGAAGTCGAGCGAGTTCATCTCCTTGTTGGCGCTCTCCGTGTCGTGATAGGGCACCACCTTGCCCTTGTAGAGATCGGGCGCCAGCGCATCGAAGCCGGCGAGCGCAAAGCGGTCGCACAGGCCCTTGATCTGGTCCGACAACCCCCACCATTCCTGGATCACGACCACGCCCGGCGCATTGCCGCGCGCGGCATTGGCGAGATAGCCCGAGGCGTCCTTGCCGTCCGGTCGCTTGAAGGTGATGGCAGTTCCCATGGTGTCCTCCGGTGAGTTTCTGGGGGAGCGGTTGGCGGTATCTTGGCGGGTGGGAGCGGGCGGCGCAATCACCGCGCAAACAAACTCTCGTGCCCCGGATGCTGCGCAGCGCGCCGCTCTTGGCGGCGTGATGCGCTGCTGATCCGGGGCCCAGCCAGAACTAGTCTAGATCCCGGCTCGCGCTTCGCGCGTCCGGGACACGCCACCAACAAAAAAGCCCCCTCGCGGGGGCTCTTTCATTTCTCGTCTCGCCTTGCGCCGCTCAGTGCGAGGCGGCCCAGACCTTCTTCTTGGTGAAGTACATCAGGCCCGCGAAGATGATCAGAAACACGAACACCTGGAAACCGAGGCGCTTGCGCGCTTCCATGTGCGGCTCGGCGGTCCACATCAGGAACGTGGTGACGTCCTTGGAATACTGCGCGACCGTGGTCGGCGCGCCGTCGTCATAGGTCACCTGGCCGTCGCTGAGCGGCTTCGGCATCTTGATGGCGTGGCCCGGGAAGTACTTGTTGTAGTACGAGCCTTCCGGGATGGTGACGCCGTCCGGCACCTTCTCCTCATACCCCTGGAGCAGCGCGGTGACATAGTCAGGCCCCTGCTCCTGGTACTGGGTGAAGAAGTCGAAGATGAACCAGGGGAAGCCGCGCTTGTAGGAGCGCGCCTTGGTGATCAGGGACAGGTCGGGCGGCGCCGCACCACCGTTCGCGGCACGCGCGGCCTGCTCGTTCGGGAATGGCGAGGGAAAATAATCCGCCGGCCGGCCCGGACGCTCGAACATGTCGCCGGCATCGTTCGGACCGTCCTTGACCTTGTACTCCGATGCGAAGGCGGCCGCCTGCGCCACGGAATAACCAGGCCCGCCGGCCTCCGCGAGGTTGCGGAACGCGACAAAGGATAGGCCGTGGCAATTGGCGCAGACCTCCTTGTAGACCTTCAGACCGCGCTGCAACGCGCCGCGATCGAACTTACCGAAAGGGCCCGAGAACGACCATTTGTTGCCCGGAGGCGTGTCGCTGCCTTCAGATGCTTTCGCGCTGTCGATCGAGCCCGCGAACAATGATCCGGCGAGCGCCAGCACGATCGCGGTCGAGACCATCGGCGTCGATCTGCTGCCGGTCTTGGCCAGGACGGCATCCGAGATCGAGTTCGGCACCGGCCGCGGCTTCTCGATGCGCGCGAGCAGCGGCAGCACGATCAGGAAGTAGGCGAAGTAGCAGAACGTCAGGACCCGGCCGGCAATGACGTAGATGCCTTCCGGCGGCTGCGCGCCGAGATAGCCGAGCAGGATGCAGACCACGACGAAGATCCAGAAGAACTGCTTGGCGAGCGGACGGTACTTCGACGATTTGGTCCTCGCGCTGTCGAGCCAGGGCAGGAAGCACAGGATGATGATCGCTCCGAACATCGCGATGACGCCCGCGAGCTTGTTCGGAATCGAGCGCAGGATCGCGTAGAACGGCAGGTAATACCATTCCGGCACGATGTGCGGCGGCGTCACGCCCGGGTTCGCCGGAATGTAGTTGTCGGCGTCGCCGAGATAGTTCGGCATGTAGAAGATGAACCACGCGTACAGCAGCATGAAGCAGGCGACGCCGAACATGTCCTTGATCGTCGCGTGCGGCGTGAACGGTACCGTGTCCTTTTCCGTCTTCGGCTCGACGCCATCGGGATTGTTCTGGCCGGCGACGTGCAGCGCCCAGACGTGGAGCACGACGACGCCCGCGATCACGAACGGCAAGAGGTAGTGCAGCGAGAAGAAGCGGTTCAGCGTCGGGTTGCCGACCGAATAGCCGCCCCACAGCAGCGTCACGATGCTCTCGCCGACATAGGGAATGGCGGAGAACAGGTTGGTGATGACGGTAGCGCCCCAGAAGCTCATCTGGCCCCAGGGAAGCACGTAGCCCATGAAGCCGGTCGCCATCATCAGCAGATAGATGATGACGCCGAGGATCCACAACACCTCGCGCGGCTCCTTGTACGACCCGTAGTAAAGGCCGCGGAACATATGGACGTAGACGGCGACGAAGAACATCGAGGCGCCGACCGCGTGCATGTTGCGCAGCAGCCAGCCGTAGTTCACGTCACGGACGATCAGCTCGATCGACTTGAAGGCGAGATCGGCATTTGGCGTGTAGTGCATCGCCAGGACCACGCCGGTCAGGATCTGCATCCCCAGCATGAAGGAGAGGATGGCGCCGAAGGTCCACCAATAGTTCAGGTTGCGCGGGGTGGGATAGGCGACGAAGGAGGAATGGATGAGACCAAAGATCGGCAGACGCCGCTCGATCCATTGCAGGGCCGGATTGCTCGGCTGGTAGTCGGATGGTCCGCTCATGATGCGATCCTGAGGAAATAGTACGACGAGACGGCGCGAAGCTTCGGACGAAGGTCCGAGGCTCAGCCGATCTGGATTTTGGTGTCGGAAACGAACTGGTACGGCGGCACGGGCAGGTTCGAGGGCGCAGGGCCCTGGCGGATGCGGCCGGACGTATCGTAAACCGAACCATGGCAGGGGCAGAAGAACCCGTCGTAGCTGCCTTCATGAGCGATCGGGATGCAGCCGAGATGGGTGCAGATGCCGATCACGACCAGCCACTGCTCGTGGCCGGACTTGACCCGGGCCTCGTCGGACTGTGGATCGGGCAGGCTCGCCACGTTGACGGCGCGCGCCTCGTCGATCTGCTTCTTGGTGCGGTGGCTGATGTAGATCGGCTTGCCGCGCCAGAACACCTTGATGTCCTGGCCCTCGGCGACCGGGCTGAGATCGACCTCGATCGGCGCGCCGGCGGCGATGGTCGAGGCATCCGGATTCATTTGGGAGATGAAGGGCCAGAGCGCAGCCGCGCCCCCTACTGCTGCAGCTGCCCCCGTTGCAACGAATAAGAAATCACGGCGTGTCGGATGGTCCGCCGAAGACGCTGTCGTCACGATTCCAACCCTTTCTTCTTATGCGACCGGTGGAACCGCTCCGGGGGGCGCCCATGAGGTCCCCGGAAAGGCTGCCGGCGCCCGCGGCCCCCCGCGGCGGCAGAACTTTGCTTGCTCACGCCCAAACGGGGAAAACAGCAGTCCAGAATCGTTCTATTGGCACCCTTGCCGGGCGAGCGCAAGCCCGCTAACGGCGTGGGAGCGTGCAATGCACGAATTCCCGGGCGGGCGATGTTTTATTGAGACATTTCCGGCCCGCCTTGCCCTCCGACACCGCCCATGCAGATAGCACTTTTCCAACCTGACATCGCTCAGAACACCGGCACGATTCTCAGGCTTTGCGCCTGCCTGGACATGGCCGCCCATATCATCGAACCTGCGGGCTTCCCCGTCTCCGACCGCTTGTTCCGCCGGGCGGGAATGGATTACCTCGACCATGTCAGGCTCACCCGCCATGACTCCTGGACGAAATTCGAGGACTGGCGCGCGGCACAGGGCTACCGGCTATTGCTGTTCACCACCAAGGCCGCCACCGACTACCGCGATTTTCATTACCAGAGCTCGGACATCCTGCTATTCGGGCGCGAGAGCGCCGGCGTCACCGACGCGGTGGTCGAGACCGCCGATGCGCACCTGGTGATCCCGATCAAGGCGGGGCTGCGGTCACTCAATGTGGCGATGAGCGCGGCCATGGCCGCAGGCGAGGCGCTGCGGCAGATCCGGAACCTGGAAGGCCCAACGGATTGAGGAGAGAGACTTGAGTTACGCGGTCAAGGAGATCTTCCTGACCCTGCAAGGCGAAGGCGCCCATGCCGGGCGTGCGTCCGTGTTCTGCCGTTTTGCCGGCTGCAACCTCTGGAGCGGCCGCGAGGCCGACCGCATGGATGCGACCTGCAAGTTCTGCGACACGGATTTCGTCGGCACCGATGGCACCCTCGGCGGCCGCTACGGCTCGGCTGCGGAACTCGCCGACACCATCGCCGCGCAATGGACCGCGAGCGCCGCCAACCGCTACGTGGTTCTGACCGGCGGCGAGCCGCTGCTCCAGGTCGACGCCGCGCTGATCGACGCGCTGCACGCGAGAGGCTTCGAGATCGGCGTCGAGACCAATGGCACGATCGCAGCTCCCGAGGGGCTCGACTGGATCTGCGTCAGCCCCAAGGGCGGCAGCGAGCTGGTCCTCCGCCAGGGCCACGAGCTGAAGCTGGTCTATCCCCAGGCGTTGGCGATGCCCGAAGCATTTGAGGATCTCGCCTTCGAACGCTTCTCGCTGCAGCCGATGGACGGGCCCGAGGTCATTGAGAACACCGCCCGCGCGATCGACTACTGCCTGCGTCATCCGCAATGGCGGCTGAGCGTGCAGACGCACAAGTCGCTCGGCATCAGATAGGGACACGACCGGGAATGCAGATGGACGTTACGACGATCGACGGCCGCAAGGCCCGCGCCCGCGCCTGGTTCGAGCGCTTGCGCGACGACATCTGCGCGAGCTTCGAGCGGCTCGAGGATGACGCACCGCAAAGCCTCTATCCGGGCGACGCCGGCCGCTTCAAGCGCACGCCCTGGCAGCGCGCCGACCACTCTGGCGCGCCCGGCGGCGGCGGCGTGATGTCGATGATGCATGGCCGCCTGTTCGAGAAGGTCGGCGTGCACTGCTCGACCGTGCACGGCGAGTTCGCGCCTGAATTTCGCGCACAGATTCCGGGCGCGGCGGAAGACCCGAAGTTCTGGGCTTCCGGCATCTCGCTGATCGCCCATATGCGCAATCCGAACGTGCCCGCCGTGCACATGAACACGCGCTTCGTTGTCACCACAAAGGCCTGGTTCGGCGGCGGCGCCGACCTCACGCCGGTGCTGGAGCGACGGCGGACGCAGGACGATGCCGACAGCGTCGCCTTCCATGCCGCGATGAAACGGGCCTGCAGCCAGCACAGCGGCGTTGCCGACTACGACAAATACAAAAAATGGTGCGACGAGTATTTCTACTTGCCGCACCGGAAAGAGGCGCGCGGCATCGGCGGCATCTTTTACGATTGGCACGACAGCGGCGACTGGGATGCCGACCTCGCCTTCACCCAGGATGTCGGCCGCGCCTTCCTGAAGATCTATCCTGAGATCGTGCGGCGCAATTTCGCGAGCGCCTGGACCGCTGCGGACCGCGAGGAGCAACTGATCCGCCGCGGCCGCTATGTCGAGTTCAACCTGCTCTACGACCGCGGCACCATCTTCGGGCTCAAGACCGGGGGCAATGTGGACTCGATCCTGTCGTCGCTGCCGCCGGAGGTGAAATGGCCGTGACCGCCATGAAGCCCCTCCCCCGCGCCATGCTGATCGACATGGACGACACCATCCTGTCGGCCTATGGCCGGCCCGAGATCGCCTGGAACACGATCACGGCCGAGTTTGCCGAGGAACTGGCGCCGCTGCCGCCGCCGATGGTCGCAACCGCGGTGCTGGCGTTCGCGCGAAACTTCTGGGCCAATGCGGAAGCCGCGTGGCGGATGAAGCTCGCCGAAGCGCGCCACCTCACGGTCAAGGGCGGTTTCGCCGCGCTCGCGGCCGCCGGCCACCGCACCCTGCCCGACGATCTCGCCATTCGCCTCGCCGACCGCTTCACCGCCTATCGCGAGGAGGAGATGTTCGTCTTCCCCGGCGCGCATGAAGCGATCGACCAGTTCAAGGCGCTCGGCATCAAGCTCGCGCTGGTGACCAACGGCGCGGCCGACATGCAGCGCGCCAAGGTCGAGCGCTTCGAGCTGGCGCATCGCTTCGACCACATCCAGATCGAAGGCGAGCACGGCTTCGGCAAGCCCGAGGAGCGCGCCTATCTGCACGCGATGGAGGCGCTCGGCGTCACCGCTGAGGATACCTGGATGATCGGTGACAATCTGGAATGGGAGGTCGTGACGCCGCAGCGCCTCGGCATCTATTCGATCTGGATGGACGTGCATGGCGACGGCCTGCCCGAGGGCTCGACGGTCAAGCCCGACCGCATCATCCGCTCGCTCGGCGAGCTGTTGCCTGTCCAGGCGTAATTGGGGCGCGCGAACAAAAACTGCGAAAACAACCCCATGCACAGTAGCCGGCCGCTGCAGAATCAAAGGCTTACGGATTTTACGAATCGCGTTTGACCCGTCGGGCAAAACAGTGGCATAATGCCATCGTCGGGATGCGTGCGATGGAGGCGCAGAACCTGGCAATCAGCTCGCTCGCAGCCCATCCTTCGAGGCGCCCGCCTGCGGCGGGCCCTCAGGATGAGGTCGCGTTTTGCAGCGAGATCGTCTGACCCTCATTGCGAGGGGCCCGCCAAAGTCTCCGAACGATGCTTCGCATCGCCTAGAGAACCATGCGAGGCCGAGCACGTTCGGCAGCCCTCCAGCTGTCTTATGCGATGCCCCCATCCGTTTTCCGCGTGTCATGACGGCCTGTTAGCCTCACAGCCGCGTCGATCAACCCGAAAGGACAATCCATGGATCTGAAAGCCGGCGATGTCGTGATGCTGAAATCCGGCGGCCAGCCGCTGACCGTCGCGGAGGTGAAGGAGAACGAGGCGCTCTGCCTGTGGATGGGCATTGAAGGCGAGCTGTTCCGCGAGACGCTGCCGCTCGCCGTGCTGATGCAGGTCGAGGAAGACGAGGAAGAGGACGAGGAGTAGGACGGGGAGCGAGCGGATCCAGGGCGAGATGAGAGGTCGTCATGCCCGGGCTTGTCCCGCCTGCGCGGCCAAAGCCGCTTCGGCGAGGCGAAGGCCCGGGCATCCACGTTCTAGGCCGCCGCCGACAACGACAAGAAGAATAGTGGAGGGCCGGGACAAACCCAACCATGACGACAAAGGGTTTTGCGAGGAACGCGTAATCCTCGCCAAGCTGCCCTCGCCCGCAACGATCATGCTCACACAGGCCCCAAATCGTCGAGAGCGATCTCGTGCAAGCAGAGCGGGGGTAAACACCCCCCGCTTGCAAATGTCAGTCGGATCAGAACCGATAGTTAATGCCGCCCTTGGCTGTATGAAGCTGAACCTCGGTGTCCGTGAAGGACGCTCCGGGGAATGCAAGAGCATTGCCGTTCGACTTTCCGAGATTGATGTAGATGTACTCGGCCTTGAACGTCCAGCGCGGGTCGAAAGCCCATTCAAGGCCGCCACCTGCGGAGAAACCTACCTGGACCTCCGACGATGACGCGCTTCGCGTCAGGGCCGGGAAGAAGCCGTTGAAATTGGCAATGTTCGGGGTGGCGAGGTCGGAGGTGAAGATGCTGTTCTTGACGTGCCCCCAGGCGAAGCCACCGGTGCCGTAGATCAGCAGGTTATTCGCAGCATAGCCGAGACGTCCGCGGATCGTGCCGAAGACGTCGATCTCCTGCTTGAGGTTGAAAACGCCGGTGAACGCGCCGTTGTCGCCACCGATCGTTCCGGTGACGCTGAAGGGACGGCTTGCCGTCTCCCTGATGGCTGCGCCGCTGACATCAGCTTCCAGACCATAGACGAATGTGCCGGACTGCCAGTTGTAACCGATCTGGCCGCCGCCGAACCCACCCTTGGGATTCACATCCAGCGAGAATGGCCCGGTGCCACCCGTCACGACATAGCCGGGGACCGTCCCGGTCGCGAGCGCGCCCGGATCGAAGGTCGCGGTCGGATCGCTCCAGCCATAGCCACCGTGCACGCCGGCATAAAAGCCGGTCCAGCTGAATGCAACTGGCGCGGGCGGCGCCTTGGTGTAGGGCCTGCCGAGATCGGCCGCGGAGACTCCGTGGGAGAGACAGAGAGCCGAGAGCAGGAGAGCACCAGAGACAATGGATTTCATGACTTCCCTTTAACGTTGTGCCCGTGAACGGCGGCGCCTCGCCGCGTGAGCACTCTTAAAACCACCAATTACCGGCAGTCCGCCAAAGCCAACTTGTAGCGGTGATCTCGCTTTTTTGCTGTAGCCTCGCCGACACACCCGGGGGCTGTCAAAGACGGTCTCTGCCCGCAAAATATGTATGACGCGACACAGCCAATATTATTGCGACGTCAGGCGTTCCGAAGAAGGCCAGACAAGCAGCGGACGCTTCAATAAGGGCTTTGGAGGCGAATACGGACAGAATCGATGATCCTCCCGAGCAGGTGCCGGCCTGCGTCGATGCCATCAATGGGCCGCTACATCCTCGATCGCACCTGGAGCGCGCGCCGCCGGAACGCCCAGGCGTCCAGACTGTTCGCGGGATGGCTAGACGGCGACGGCGAAAAGAACCTGCCGCGCTACATCTTCATCAGGCCTGAGGCACGAACGCTGATCCCTGACTGGATGTCTCGTGCGCATCGCGTCGTCGCAAAGCTCCGCGCCGCGGCGACAGGCTGCTCCGACGATTCGGACATTCGCCCGCTGAGGAAACGGAGGAGTCGTAGCCGACTCGTGGCTTTTCACACAGCCAGGGCCACAAGGGACATCATTCAATCACCTCGTCGGCGCCAGCGAGGAGTGTCGGCGTCATATCGAGGCTGAGCGCTTTGGCAGCCTTCAGATTGATGACCAACTGGAATTTGTTGGGCCGATAGATCGGGATGTCGCCCGGCTTGGTCCCGTTTAGGATCTGATGCACGTCGATGGCGAGGCGTTGGGCAAGCTCGCCCAGATCCGGCGCATAGCTCATCAGCCCACCGGAATCCACATAGTCGCGAAAGGGATAAATGATCGGAAGATGAAGTTTCCCGGCGAGTTCGGCAATGAAGGCGCGTCGTGCCAAAAGGGTGCCGCTCGCGTCAACCATGGCAGCGTCGAATTGCTGTGACGTCATCTCGAAGGCGCGACGGAGTTGCGTATCATTTACCTCCGGGAGGAAATTCCAGGTCAGCACGATGCCGAGGCCCTGCCCTGCTTTCTGAAGCGACAATCCTAGTGAGGTGTCAATCAAGACACGGGACGACGTCAGGTAAGCGACCTTGGCGGCCAAGGGCACCGCCTCCTTCAGGATTTGCAAGCGCTTGGCGACGATTTCGTAGCCTGCATCGATGCTGACGCCCGTAAGGTTGCCTCCGGGATGCGCGAGGTTTGCAACCAATCCTGTCGCGACCGGATCTCCCATGATCGCAACAATCGGTATCGTTGTGGTGGCCGCCGCGAACGCTTCGATGAGATCGTTAAGATTTACAACGATCACCTGCGGGTCGCGGCCAACGACGGCGGCAGCAAGAGAAGCAAAATGTTCGGAGCGCCCCTCTGCGGAATAACGCTCGACGACGATATTGGCTCCTTCCGCATAGCCCAACCCGCGCAGCGTTTCATGAAACCGCCGCACCCAGAAGGGGCCAGCAGTCTCGGTCAGCTGACCAGCAGGAATGCCCGAATGAACAAACGCAATCCGGTGCTGCCGCGGGGCCCGCTGCGCCCAACCAGCGAGCGGCCATGCCGCTGTCGCACCGCTCAGAAGCTTGATGAACTCCCGTCGCTGCATCGACGCGCTCCCAACCCGAAGCATAGGCAATTTTTTGGTGCAGGTCCAAGCGCGCGTCCATTCTCGGACGTTCTTGGTCCAGGCTGCAGCAAGCTTGACCGCACCATCCTGGTGCCTGATGCCTGCCCTGCTCCGGTTTGGCCCGCCGCAAAGTGCGAAACTGCAGCCCGATCTATTCCGAGGCCAAAGAAGAAAGGGCCACCCCGCGGTGGCCCTTTTGATTATTTTTGAAGGTTTGCGGCAAAGAACTTGGCTGCTTCGGCCTTCGCTTCCTGATCAGCTTTAGCGTCATATCTGAGCGGCAAATTGAACTTCTTGCCGAGTTCGGTCGCTTCAGGGTTCGTGAACGCGTGCACGGCGCCGGGATATTCGATGATCCGATAATCGGCCTTTGCTGCGTCGAAATCCTTCTTAAGCGCATCGTACTGCTCGCGCTTCACGAACGGATCGTCCGCGCCGTTCAGAATGAGGATTTTAGCTTTGACGGTTCCCGGTGCCGGTGCAGGAGTGTTGAGACCAAGTGATGCGTGAAAGCCCGCAACGGCGGCGAGATCAGCGCCGGCGCGTCCCATGTTCAGCACCACCGCGCCGCCGAAGCAGTAACCAACTGCGCCGATCCGCTGGGGATTGACCGAAGCCTGCTTGGCGAGTTGCTCCCGCGCTGCGTTGAAGCGCGCCTCCATCGCCTTCGGGTCCTTCATCACTGCCCCCGAGAGCGCGCCGGCGTCCTTCGGGTTGTCGGCGGTCTTGCCGTCGCCGTACATATCCGCAATGAACGCCGTGTAGCCCTGCTCCGCGAATTTCCGTGCCTCGTTATGGATATGCTTGGTGATGCCCCACCATTCGGGCACCATGACGATGCCGGGCCGCTTGGCCTGGGTCGCGTCGTCGTAGACTACGAAGCCCTTCATCGTGGTCTCGCCATCCGTGTAGGTGACCGGCTCTTCCCTGATCGCGGCGTGTGCGCTCGCGACCATTGCGATGGCGCAAAGTGCTGCCACTATATTCGTTCGCATGGTGACCTCCCGCGGGTTTGGCACAACGCAAATTGGCATACCAGCGACTACTGCGCTAGGCTTTGAAAGCGATGCAGGTGCCCTCGGTGGCTGCGCCTACTTCAAGTTTCCGGATCTCCAGCTTAAGGCGGAGCGTGCAGACATTGCGGTCGGTCGTTGTCGTGGGAGCGATGATATTGATCTCGCCCCGAGATCAATATTTGGACCAAACAGGAAAGTGACAGCCAATCGGACCCTTTCCCATCTACCCGCTATGAGCGGACACGATGGCGCCTGTCCAGCAAGTTAGCTCGGGCCAAGGCCGCCCTCCGCCAAATGCAGTTTGTGCTTTCCCCGGCTCCGGGTGACATCCCCGAGACCGTATCGCCGTCAATATCCAGGTGCTAGATTTCCCTGCTCCTACCGGACAGGAGGACGACATGCCTGACAGCGTCTACAAGGTCATTGAACTGGTCGGTACCAGCGGCGACTCATGGGAAAAGGCGGCGGCCAACGCGGTCGAGCAAGCTGCAAAATCTCTCCGGGATCTCCGCGTCGCAGAGGTCGTCAAGCTCGATATGCAGCTGGATGACAACGGAAGGGTCGAGGCCTATCGCGCCAAGCTCAACGTATCGTTCAAGTTCGAGGGCTCCTGAGCCTCAGCACCTCGCCCCGCTTGTGGGGCGAGGATGACTCAATGGCCAACCGGACGCTGTGACCCAGCTGGGAAGTAGGCTCTGGTCCGATGTGAACCGATATGCTTTGATGCATGGGGGCGTATGGCGCGTGGTGCCCCGATGTACATGGTCATTCGCAAGTACACCAAGGTTCGTTCGGTAGCGGACGCCGCTCGCCGCGCCAAGAGCGGCGTCGGCGAGATACTAAGGCAATCGCCCGGATTCAGATCTTACCATGTGCTGGATGCGGGCGACGGTGTTGGTATCGCCGTGATGATATTTGACGACCGCGAAAGCGCCAATGCAGCGAACGCCAAGATACTGGCGTTTGTTCAGGCGAGTCTGCATGACCTCGATCTTGGAGATCCCGAAATCACTGCCGGCGAAGTCTTGGTGAACATAGAGCCTAACGGGTGCTCGGGCAGAGAGTAGCCGGAAACGTCACCAGTTGCGTGGCGGGTGCCGCCCCTTGTTGATGTAGTCGACCTGATGTCACTGCCACGTTTGCAGCGATCACGCCCGGAGATGCGCGTGCCGTCCGTCCGATGAAGACGGGGAGGAGGAAGACGACAAGGAGGAAGATGACGCTGACGAACCGGCGGTCGTGCGCGAGCCGGATGAAGTCTAGACTAGCGTGATCGGCAGTCCGCGATATATTATCTCCCATGGGCTGGGATGCGAAAGACATAGCGCTCCTCAATAGGCTCTGGTCCGAAGGACAGAGCGCGGCGCAGATCGCGCGCCGTCTCGGGTGCAGTCGTAACGCGGTCTGCGGCATGCTGACCCGTCAGGGCCTGAAGCGCGGCCACAAGCCGCCCACTGCAAGACCCAAGATAAGACCGGCTCCGAAGCCGAGACCGACGTCGTCGGCAGCCTGCGCCCGTCCAGTCGCACAGAAGGTGTCGCGGAACACAGCGGAGAGGCAGCAGCCCAAGGAATTCAGCAAGCAGCAGCTTTACGCCATCCTGGCTGAGGCAGTCAGAAACACCGGCTAAGAGTTCACCACCAACGTCGCTGCGCTCCCGTCAGTGCCTGGCCCAGCTCGACGGGGTTCGGCTGTCGCGTATCTTGCCAAGCCTTGTCTGCTTTCAACTCAAATGGCGGTTCCGGCCAGCAAGAAGACGCCGCCCAGCACGACCATCACAAGTCCAGGCCAGTTCGATTTGATGTCGAAGCCGCTACCTGGCCTTTCAGGCTCGAGCGTGTCACGCCCGGAGCGAAGCCATCTTCCACCGCTGAATCGGCCTCGCCAGATGGGCTGAAACGCCATTTGGAGTACGCCGACGAAAACAAGGAGCACACCAAGCCATATGAGAGTCATGCTCACCTCCTCTACCCGCGAACGCCGATAGGTTGCTGCGCCGAGAACCGTGGTCCATTCAGCGCCTGCCCGCTGCTCTCGGAATCAGACCGACCTTGAAAGCTGCCGGACGCACCAACGCACCCACCTAGGCTGGGGAGATCGCACTCACCGAAGCTCAGGCCACGTCTGAGCGTTCTGCTTAGTCCTCGTCCGGCTCGCGCACGACCGGCGGTTCGTCGGTTTGGTTCCCTTCATCGTCTTGCTCTTCCTCCTCATCCTCTTCGTCGTCATCAGGATCTCGGGGCGGCATCGTGTTGGTCATGATCGCGAAAACATGCCGGTCGATCTTAGCGGGAACCAGCTCGGGGGGTAGGGTCATGTTGTTGCTCCTCGGATGTGACCCTGGAGCACTCTATCCGTTTTTCGGCGGAGCAGACACGAAATTGGTGACCAGGGCGGACGCACCGGGCGAACCGGTGCCTCGACCGTGTATCAGATCAGCTGCCTCGCAGCCGCGGAGATCATCACCAGCCCGCCTGCGATGACCGCAACATCGAGGATCGCCGTGTGGATGTGCACCGGCATCCGCTCGACGAACGCTTTTGCGAGGAACGCGCCGGGCACGGCCATTCCCCCGATCAGCAGCGCGAAGGCGAGCACCTGCGCCGTCACGGCGCCGGCGAGACCGAACACCGAGATCTTGATGAGGCCGGTGCCGAGCGAGATCATCGCGTCGGTCGCGATCACGGCGGCGCCTTCGAGGCCTGAGGCCATCAAGAGCGAGAGCAGGATCACGCCGGAGCCCGAGGTGCCGCCGACCAGGACGCCGTAGCCGACCGAGCCGGCGGCGAGGCCGCCGTCGCCGATCTTGACCTGTCGGCGGCGGAGCACGCGGCGCAGCGGCACGCTCAGGATCAGCACGGTGCCGATCACGAGCGCCGCGCCGGCATTGGTAAGGCGCGTGTAGCCATAGGCGCCGAGCGCGGTGGTCAAGCCTGCGCAGGCGAGCACGATCAGCGCGCGGCGGCGGTCGGCATAGCGGACATAGGCAAGAGCCCGGCTCGCATTGGTCAGCATCGCGGAGATCGCGATGATCGGCACCACGGGTTCGGCGCCGACCAGCGGCACCAGCACCAGCGGCATCAGGGCGCCGGTGCCGTAGCCGGCGAGACCACCGATGATCGAAGCAAACAACGCCATAGTTGCTACCAGCAGGAGCTGCAGAAGCGAGATGTCGGCGAAGCCTGAGACGATGGTCAATTTTTCCGGTCGCGGCTGATGCGGGCTACAGCTTGATCGGCGATGGCAGCGAGCGCGGCTTCCTCGAGTGGGAAATCCGCCGCGAGCCAAGCGTCCTCGGCGAGCGTCAACACATGTCCGAGCGCGGGTCCTTCGGCGAGACCGCGCGCAATGAAGTCGGCGGCCTTCAGTGGAAATTTCGGCGCGGTCCAGCGCTGTGGCAGCTCGGCGAGCGCGCGCCAGCGCATTGAGGTGACATCGCCGCCGTTCCTCGCCCAGCCCAGCAACACGCGATCATGATAGCGCTCAGGCCCGAGCCGGTAGAGCAGCCGCCGTGCATTGGCTTCGTCCTTGGTGGCGAAGCGCCACCAGCGGTGCCCCATCGAATCCAGGGCCTTGGCCTCGGCATTGGAGAGCCGCAAGCGCACGGCGACGCGCTTGGCGTCTTCGGTGACGGCGACCGACAGCGCGGCCAGGCGTCGCGTGCTGCTCGGGGTGAGGCCGAGCTCGCGCTCGATCGCGATCATCGTCGACAAGGGGCCGGTATAGACGACGCCGCCGATCAGCACCTGCAGCAATCCGCCCTCGGCCATGGCCAGCACGGCCGCGGCTGCACCGCCGGCCACCAGCAGCTTCAGCATCTCCATGCGCACCCGCTCGGCCGAGAGGCTGGCTAGCCCTGCGCGTCCCCGGATGCAGGCGAGATAGCCGTCGCGGTCGGGCTCGCCGGCACCGAAGGCGGCATGGATGCGGAAGAAACGCAGGATGCGCAAATAATCCTCGGCGATGCGCTGGTCGGGATCGCCGATGAAGCGCACGCGGCGGGCTTTGGCATCGGCGATGCCGCCGACATAGTCGTAGACGACACCATCAGCATCGACCGACAGGCCGTTCATGGTGAAGTCGCGCCGCGCGGCATCCTTCACCCAGTCGCGGCCGAACGCGACCTTGGCCTTGCGGCCGAAGGTCTCGGTGTCCTCGCGCAGCGTCGTGACCTCATAAGGGTGCCCGTCGATCACCAGCGTGACGGTGCCGTGATCGATACCGGTCGGCACGCCCTTGATGCCGGCAGCCCTGGCGCGCCGCATCACCTCCTCCGGCAGCGCCGTGGTCGCGATGTCGATGTCACCGGGCTTCAGCCCGAGCAGTGCATTGCGCACGGCGCCGCCGACCACCCGCGCCTCCTCGCCATCAGCACCGAGCAGTTTTAGGACACGCGCGGTCCCGCCTGCGGTCAGCCAGGGCGCATGGGCAAGTAAAGGCTCCGCGCTCATGGATCGGCCCCTATTTTTCCACGCCCGGCACGAGCTTGCCGTTCTCGATATGGGCGGGAACGTAGGTCGAATCCGGCGGCGCGCCGGAGAAATGCGCAAGGCCGATCAGGCCCGCGATGACCAGCGCGAGCGCGACCAGGACAAGGCGCGCGACGATCGCGACCGGCCAGGAGGATCGCGCGAACAGGCCGGAGCGCGTGGCGGCCAGGAACAGCGCATAGACGGCAAAGGGGATGAGGAAGATTCCGATCTCGGTCAGAACCGTCCGGATCATGATGAGTAGATCCGCTCATACAGCACACGCAGCATTCCGGCCGTCGCACCCCAGATATAGCGTTCTGCGAACGGCATCGCGTAGTAGGACCGCGGCGTGCCGCGGAATTCCTTGCTGTGCACCTGGTGGTTCACAGGGTTCATCAGGAAGGATAGCGGCACCTCGAACGCATCATCAACCTCGGAATGATTGATGGTGAGCGAAAAGCCTGGCCTGACCCTCGCGACCGTCGGCAGGATGCGGAAGCCGAAGGCGGTGCCGTAGAGATCGAGATAGCCGAGCGGTTCGACGAAGTCTCTGGACAGCCCGACCTCCTCCTCGGCCTCGCGCAGCGCCGCATCGAGCGGCGAGGCATCGGTCGCGTCGATCTTGCCGCCGGGAAACGCGATCTGGCCGGCATGGTCGTTGAGATGCGCAGAGCGCTGCGTCAGCAGGATGGTGGGCTCGGGATGGTCGACCACCGCGATCAGGACCGCCGCGGGGCGCACCGGCTGCTCGCGCGCGATGATCTCGAGCATCTTGTCGGTGCCGGGATCGCCCGAGGCGGGGATGATGTTGGGGTCATAGAGGCCGGGCGGCACGTCGAAGCCGAGCCTCGCCCTGGAGCGGCCGAAGAAATCCGCAGCTCCCATCACGACGGGCTCGTTCGCCAGGATAGGCTTGTTCAAATTCAAAGCGCGGCCCTCACCTGCTCCGCATCGGCCATGGCGAAGAATTCGCCGGCCGACTCGATACCGAACATCGGCTGGCCATCGACCATCCGCTCCTCGCCCATGTCAACCAGATCGTAATAGAGCGCCCGTGTGACCTTGGCCCAGAGATTGGCGCGGACATGCAAGTAGGGCGTCAGTCCGCCGTCCGCCGCCTGCTCGAAGCGCAGCCGGTGCGCGGCATCGCAAATCACCCAGTCGTCGACATTGGTGCGGAAAGTCAGCACGCGATGGTTGTCCTCGCCGCTCTTCAACATCTCGACTGCCATGAACGGCGCATCGTCGACGCAGATGCCGACCTTCTCCACCGGCGTCACGAGGAAATGCTTGTCGCCCTCGCGCTTCAGGATGGTCGAGAACAGGCGGACGAGGGCGTGACGCCCGATTGGCGTCCCCATGTAGAACCAAGTACCATCGGACGCGATTCGGATGTCGAGATCGCCGCAAAACGGCGGATTCCACAGATGCACCGGAGGCAGGCCCTTTTTGGCGCCTTCGGCATCGGCAGCGCTTTTGGCCGCGGCAGTCAGCCCCTCAAGACCGCGATCGGCGCTCTGCCCTTGGTTCGCCATGGTTTGCCCTGACTTTGTCATTGGCACGATTGGTGCAGGTCTACGTTGTACTCGGGTCTGCGGTTCCATCCGGAATAGTCCGGTGTGGAGGTCGCCACTTCGTGATGCCCTACATACCCTTAAGCCGATAAGGTGGGGATAGGTTAATTCAACGAATACATGGCCTTCCTGCAAGTCTAGCATAGGGCCCATGTGCTGGCGCGACGACGCAGGAACGTGACGACGCAAGCAAGCCGCGTGGCAGGCTGAAGGAGCGAGCGAATGGCGGAGAGTGTCGAGAAACTCGAGGACGGGATCGTCCGTTCGGCCGAGCAGGTGTCGAGCCAGATTCGCGCGGCCAAGGACGCGATCGCCTCCGTCATCTTCGGCCAGGATCGTGTGATCGAGAACACGCTGGTCACCATCCTCTCCGGCGGCCATGCGCTCTTGATCGGCGTGCCCGGTCTCGCCAAGACCAAGCTAGTCGAGACGCTCGGCGTCACGCTCGGTCTCGATGCCAAGCGCATCCAGTTCACGCCCGACCTGATGCCCTCGGACATCCTCGGCGCCGAGGTGCTGGACGAGAGCACCGCAGGAAGGCGCGCCTTCCGCTTCATTGCCGGTCCCGTGTTCGCGCAGCTCCTGATGGCCGACGAGATCAACCGCGCCAGCCCGCGCACGCAGTCGGCGCTGTTGCAGGCGATGCAGGAGCAGCACATCACCGTTGCCGGTGCACGTCACGATCTGCCGAAGCCGTTCCACGTGCTCGCGACCCAGAACCCGCTGGAGCAGGAAGGCACCTATCCGCTGCCGGAAGCGCAGCTCGACCGCTTCCTGATGGAGATCGACGTCGACTATCCCGATCGCGATGCCGAGCGCCGCATCCTGTTCGAGACCACCGGCGCCGAGGAGACGCTGGCCAAGGGCGCGATGACGCCCGATGCGCTGATCACCGCGCAGCGGCTGATCCGGCGCCTGCCGGTCGGCGATTCCGTCGTGGAGGCGATCCTGTCGCTGGTGCGCTCGGCCCGCCCGGGTCCGGACGCCGGCGAAGCCGGCAAGTTCATCGCCTGGGGACCCGGCCCGCGCGCCAGCCAATCCTTGATGCTGGCGGTGCGCGCGCGTGCGCTGATCGACGGGCGCCTTGCGCCCTCGGTCGACGACGTGCTCGATCTCGCCGAACCCGTGCTGAAGCATCGCATGGCGCTGACGTTCCAGGCACGCGCCGAAGGCCGCACGATTCCGGACGTGATCCGGCAATTGAAGACACGGATCGGTTGATGGCAGGGGAGAACGGGCACGCAGCGAAGGAGACACTGGCGATCCGACGTGCCGATGGCGAAAGCCGCACGCTCGCCGCTTCGCTGCCGCGCCTGGTGCTCGAGGCCCGCCGCATCGCCGCCAACGTCATCCACGGCCTGCATGGACGGCGCCGCGCCGGCTCGGGCGAAAATTTCTGGCAATACCGCCGCTTCGTCTCCGGCGAGCCGGCGCAGAACGTCGACTGGCGCCGCTCGGCGCGCGACGACCATCTCTATGTCCGCGAGCTCGAATGGGAAGCCTCACACACGGTCTGGATCTGGCCGGACCGCTCGCCCTCGATGGCGTTCGCCTCGAAGACCGCGCGCGAGTCCAAGCTCGAGCGGACGCTGATCGTCGCCTTCGCGCTGGCCGAGCTGCTCGTCGCCGGCGGCGAGCGCGTCGGCATTCCCGGACTGATGGCGCCGACCGCAAGCCGCAGCGTCATCGACAAGATGGCGCAGGCGATGCTGCATGACGGTGCCGACCGCCTCAGCCTGCCGCCGTCATTTGTGCCCGCGGCGCTGGCCGAGATCATCGTGCTGTCGGATTTTTGGTCGCCGATCTCCGAGATCAGGACGACGCTCGCAGGGCTCTCCGGCTCCGGCGCGCATGGCACGATGGTGCAGGTCGTCGATCCCGCCGAGGAATCGTTCCCCTATTCCGGCCGCGTCGAGTTCGTCGAGCCCGAAGGCTTTGGCGTGATCACCGCCGGCCGTGCCGAGAGCTGGGTCCAGGACTACGCCGCGCGGCTCGCGCTGCATCGCGACCAGATCCGCGCCGAGACCAACAAGCTGGATTGGCTGTTCACGACGCACGCGACCGACCGCTCGGCTGCCGAGCTGCTGCTGTTCCTGCACGCGGGCATGCAGGTGAGCAAGTCGGGCGCCCGCACCACGACGATCAAGGCGGGGCCGGCCGCATGATGGGATTGCCGCTCGCCTTCACTCAACCGCTGCTCCTGATCGGCCTCGTCAGCCTGCCCGTGCTGTGGTGGCTCTTGCGCGTGATGCCGCCGCGGCCGCGCCGCATCGAGTTTCCGCCGACGCGGCTGTTGTTCGACATCACGCCGCGCGAAGAGACGCCGTCGCGGACGCCGTGGTGGCTGACCGCGCTCCGCCTGCTCGCCGCCGCGCTGGTGATCTTCGCCGCCGCCGGCCCGATCTGGAATCCGCAAACGGGCCTCGCCGGCAGCAAGGCGCCGCTGATGATCATGTTCGACGACGGCTGGAGCGCCGCATCGCACTGGGACGTCAGGATCAGGGCCGCGGACGAGCTGATCGCCAATGCCGACAACGACGGCCGCGCCATCGCGCTGGTGCCGCTGTCCGAGCCGAACCGCGACATCACCCTGATGCCGGCGGGCGCGGCGCGCGTCGCGCTGCGGCAGCTCGCGCCAAAGCCCTATTCGATCGATCGCGTCGAGACGCTGGCTGCGGTCGACCGCTTCCTCAAAGTCACCGGCGACTGCGAGATCGCATGGCTGTCTGACGGCGTCGACACCGGCCGTGGCGAGGACTTCGTGGCTGGCCTCGGAAAGACCATCGGCGATCGCAGCCTGACCGTGTTCGAAGGCGGCACCTCCTCGCCCTTGGCTCTGGTCGCAGCCGAGAACGCCGCGGCGAAGATGACGGTGAAGGTGCTGCGCACCGACAGCGGCATTGCGGTCGGCACCGTGCGCGCACTGGACCAGAAGGCGTCGCCGATCGGCGAAGCGCGCTATTCGTTCGGTCCGCAGGACAAGGAAACCGAAGCCGCGTTCGATCTGCCGGTCGAGCTGCGCAACGACATCACGCGGCTTGAAATATCCGGCGAGCGCTCCGCCGGCGCGGTGCAGCTGCTCGACAAGCGCTGGCGCCGCCGCGCCATCGGCATCGTCTCGGGCTCGACCAGCGAGACCGCGCAGCCGCTGCTGGCGCCGACCTTCTATCTCACCCGCGCGCTGGCGCCGTTCGCCGACGTGCGGCTCGCCGACAAGGGCTCGCCGCAGCAGGGCATCACGCAATTTTTGGACCAGAAGCTGCCGATGATCATCCTCGCCGATGTCGGTACCATCGCGCCTGAGCTGCGCGAGCGGCTCAATGCGTGGATCGACCAGGGCGGCGTGCTGGTGCGGTTCGCAGGGCCAAGGCTGGCGCAGGCCGAGGACGATCTCGTCCCGGTCAAGCTGCGCAAGGGCGGCCGCACCCTCGGCGGCAGCCTGACCTGGGAGAAGCCGCAGCATCTCGCCGCCTTCGCAGGCGACGGCCCGTTTGCCGGAGTCGCGGTGCCCAAGGACGTCACCGTAAGCCGTCAGGTGCTGGCCGAGCCCGACGCCGTGCTCGCCACCAAGAGCTGGGCCTCGCTGGAAGACGGCACGCCGCTGGTGACCGGCGAGCATCGCGGCAAGGGCCTCGTCAGCCTGTTCCACGTCAGCGCCGACATGCGCTGGTCGGATCTGCCGATGTCGGGCACCTTCGTCGAAATGCTGCGGCGGGTGGTCGACATGTCCGGCTACACGTCCAAGCCCGGCGCGGGTGTTGCCAGCGAAGCGACTGCCGAGACGGTGGCGCCGCTGCACATTCTCGACGGATTTGGCGCCTTCGGCCCGCCGCCGGCGACCGCAAAGCCGCTGCCTGCGGATTATCGCGACCGCGCTACACCCGATCATCCGCCCGGCTTTTATGGTCCGGCCGAAGGACCGCTCGCCGTGAACACGCTTGCTAGCGCCGACCGCATCGCCGCACTGAACACCGCGAGCCTGCGCGCCCGGCACGCCACCTACACCAATGCCGAGCCGCGCGACCTGCGCGGCTGGCTGCTGTCGACGGCGCTCACGCTGTTCCTGGTCGACGCCATCATCGTCGCGGTGCTCGGCGGCGGGATTGCCGCGCTGCTGCGCCGCCGTGCTGCGCCCGCCATGATCGTGCTCGCCTTGCTCGCGGGATTCGCGTCGCTCGCGCCCGCGCCGTCGCGCGCCGATGGCGTATCCGACGAGTTCGCGATGAAGGCGGTGTCGCAGACCCGCCTCGCCTATGTCGTGACAGGCAATGCCGATGTCGATTCCATCGTCAAGGCCGGGATGAACGGGCTGACGCTGTTCCTGGCCCAGCGCACCGCGCTCGAGGCCGGTGATCCCGTCGGCGTCGATCCCGCGCGCGACGAGCTCGCCTTCTTCCCGCTGATCTACTGGCCGATCGTGCCGGGCGCGCCGAAGCCGCCGCAGGACGCCATCAACAAGATCGATGCCTACATGAAGCAGGGCGGCACCGTGCTGTTCGACACCCGCGACGCGATCGAGGCACCGCCCGGCGCGAACGGGGCATCGCAGACCCCGGGCATGCAGACGCTGCGCGAGATCCTGTCGTCGCTCGACGTGCCCGAGCTCGAGCCGGTCCCGCGCGAGCACGTGCTGACCAAGACCTTCTATCTGCTGCGCGACTTCCCCGGCCGCTTCACTGCCGGCCAGACCTGGGTCGAGACCTTGCCGCGCGAAGACGACGAGGACAGCGCGCAGCGGCCGGCGCGCGGCGGCGACGGCGTCTCGCCGATCATCATCACCTCGAACGATCTTGCCGGCGCCTGGGCCGTGCGGCCCGACGGACAGGCCATGCTGCCGGTGACCGGCGGCGACACCCGCCAGCGCGAATTCGCCTACCGCGCCGGCGCCAACATCGTGATGTACACGCTGACCGGCAACTACAAGGCCGACCAGGTGCACGCACCGGCGCTGATCGAACGGCTGGGGCAATGAGATGCGTGTGAGCTTGAGCCATACGCATCGTCATTCCGGGATGGTCCGAAAGACCAGACCACAGGCGCGCTTTGCGCACCGGGGAATCTCGAGATTCCGGATTCGGTCCTGCGGACCGCTCCGGAATGACGTTGATGGATTGGTTTGATGAATTACGGCATCGCATTCACGCCGCTGGTTCCCGCGATCGTCCTGTGGCTCGCGCTCGCCGCGATCGTCGTCGTTGCGCTCGTGCTGCTGGTTGCACGTGCGCGCGGCGCCGCGGTGCGCGTGGCCGCGCTGGCGCTGTTCCTGCTGGCGCTCGCCAATCCCTCTTTCACCCGCGAGGACCGCGATCCACTTACCTCGGTCGCCGCAATCGTCGTCGACAAGAGCCCGAGCCAGAATTTCGGCAACCGCAATCGCGAGGCCGCAGCTGCGCAGGAAGCGCTGGTCGACAGCCTGAAGAAGATCAAGGGACTCGAAGTCCGCGTCGTCGAGGCCGGACAGGCCGACGGCGAGACCGACGGCACCAAGCTGTTCGGGGCCCTCGCCTCGGCCCTGGCGGACGTCCCGGTCGACCGGGTCGCCGGCGCGTTCCTGATCACCGACGGCCGCGTCCACGACATTCCCGCGAACGCCGCCGCGCTTGGTTTCCAGGCGCCGGTGCACGCGCTGATTACGGGGCAGAAGGACGAGCGCGACCGCCGCATCGCGATCACGGCGGCGCCGCGCTTCGGCATCGTCGGCCAGACCCAGACCATCTCCTACCGCCTCGACGACCAGGGCGTCTCCGGCGAGCGCGCCAGGGTCACGATCCGCCGCGACGGCGAGGTCATCAACGAGCGCACGCTCTCGAGCGGCCAGGCCGCCAGCGTCGACGTCGACATCAAGCATGCCGGCCCCAACATCGTCGAGATCGAGGCTTCGCCGCTGGAACGCGAATTGACGCCGGTGAACAACCGCGCGGTCGTCGCCATCGACGGTGTGCGCGACAAGCTGCGCGTGCTACTGGTCTCGGGCGAGCCGCATTCCGGCGAGCGCACCTGGCGCAATCTGCTCAAGTCCGACGCCAGCGTCGATCTCGTGCATTTCACCATTCTCCGCCCGCCGGAGAAGCAGGACGGCACGCCGATCAACGAATTGTCGCTGATCGCGTTTCCGACCCGCGAATTGTTCCAGCAGAAGATCAACGAATTCCAGCTGATCATCTTCGACCGCTACGCCCGCCAGGGCGTGCTGCCGATCGCCTATTTCGACAACATCGCGCGCTATGTCCGCGCTGGCGGCGCGGTGCTGGTCTCGGCAGGTCCCGATTACGCCTCCAACACCAGCATCTGGCGCACGCCGCTGGATTCGGTGCTGCCGGCCGAGCCGGTCGGCGTGACGGAGAAGCCGTTCTATGCGCATCTGTCCGACCTCGGCAAACGCCATCCGGTCACGCGCGGCCTCGAGGGCTCCGCCAGCGAGCCGCCGCGCTGGAGCCGCTTCTTCCGCACCGTCGATACCCGCAATGCGGTCAACCCGCCTGTCATGACCGGCGTCGACGGCAAGCCGCTGCTGTTCCTGTCCCGCTTCGGCGAGGGCCGCGTCGCGCTCTTGCTGTCCGATCACATCTGGCTGTGGGCGCGCGGCTATGAAGGCGGCGGCCCGCATCTCGACCTGCTGAGGCGGATGTCGCACTGGTTGATGAAGCAGCCGGATCTGGACGAGGAGGCGCTGCGCCTCCAGGTGCAGGGCAAGGACCTCGTCGTGGTGCGTCAGACCATGGCGGACAGCGTCCAGCCGGTGAGCGTGACCTCGCCATCGGGCGTGTCGCACGATCTGACGCTGAGCCCCGGCGATCCCGGCGAGTGGCGCGCCAGCCTGCCGGCGAACGAGCTCGGCCTGTGGCAGGCCACCGACGGCACGCTGAAGGCGCTGATCAATGTCGGCCCGACCAATCCGAAAGAGTTTTCGGAAGTCACCTCCACGGTCGATACCTTGAAGCCGCTGACCCAGGCCACGGGCGGCGACGCCGTGCGCGTCGCCAGTAGCTCAAGTGTCGAGCTGCCGCGGATCCTGCCGGTGCGCTCCACCAGCGTCTTCCACGGCGACGGCTGGATGGGGGTGCGGATGCGCGATGCCAGCGTGGTGAAGGGCGTCGGCGTGCTGCCGATCTTCTCCGGCCTGATCGGCCTGTTGCTACTGCTCGGCGCCTTCGCTGCGACCTGGGTCCGCGAGGGGCGGTGAGCTGAAATTCGGTTGGCAGTCCCTTGGTTCACCTCTCCCCGACGGGGAGAGGTCGGATTGCTCAGGCGCGCAATTGCGCGCCTGAGCAATCCGGGTGAGGGGCCGCAGCGCACCGTGAGACCGTTAGCCCTCACCCGGCTCGCATCTTCGATGCGATCCGACCTCTCCCTACGGGAGAGGTGAACCCTCCGCTCACATCGGTTCAGCCAATATTCATCCCACTCTAGTTGCCCGAACGACACATCGCCTCGGCGGTCTGCATGCGCTGATCCCCCCGCCGTTGACATCCGCTAACCGATAGGGCGATGTTACACTATAACATCGCGGCGTCCTGGGATTGGCGCGTCGCGATGTGGGGGTGGCGTTTCCAGATGAAGTGGTTCCGGTCGAATATCAGGCACGGTGCCCGGCTCGCGTTGTTCGCGATGCTGGTGCAGTTCGCGCTGACGTTCGGCCACAGCCACTGGTTCGCGCAGGCCACGCCGCTCGCACAATCCTCAGCCCAGCAGATCGATGGCGCCAAGGACAGCGCAAAAGGCGTGGCTGCGATCGACCGCGCCGCGGTCCAGAAGCAATCGCCCGCCAGCCCCGACCGCGAGCAGCCGGGCGAGGACAATTGCGCGATTTGCGCCGTCGTCGCGATGGCGGGCACAGTCGTGTTCGCGACACCGCCCGTGCTGCTGCTGCCACAGGCGATCGAGCTGCTCCACCGCACCACCGATGCGGAATTTCTCCATCTGAAATCGGCCGGCACGGCGTTCCAGCCCCGCGCGCCTCCCGCGTCCTGACGTCCAACGCTTGATCACGCCCAGCCTCGCCGGACGCCGGCGAATGCCTGGGAGAAGTTGAAGTCGAATTCCGTCGCGCCGCGACGGCAGGCCGCCTCCGATCAGCAGACCATCATCCGGACGGCGCCTGAGTGGAATCAGGACCATGTCATTTCAAATGCGACGCGCGCAGCGCCTTGGCGGAGCAAGCCTGCTCCTGCTCGGCGCCGCCGCCACATCTGCGCTCGCCCAAGACTCGGCGCAAGACAAGTCGTCGACCGAAATTCCCGCCGTCACCGTGACGGCACCCAGCCCCATCGTGCGCAGAGCGGTGGTGCCGTCGCGCAGCGCGGGCCGCCCCACGCGGACCGCGCGCGTGCGCAGCCGCGAGCAGACGGCTGAAGCTGCGCCGGCGGCCACCGCGCCCGCCGCGCCTCAGCAGGGCGTGCTGCCTGTTGTGACCGATCAGTTCGCGACCGTCACCGTGGTGCCCAACGAGGAGATTCGGCGCAACGGCGGCGGCACGCTCGGCGACCTCCTGTTCTCGAAGCCGGGCATCACCGGCTCTGAATACGCACCCGGCGCATCGAGCCGCCCGATCATTCGCGGCCTCGACACCAACCGTGTCGGCATTATCGAGAACGGAACGGGCAGCAACGGCGCGTCCGATCTCGGCGAGGATCACTTCGTGCCGATCGATCCGCTGGCAACCAACCAGGTCGAGGTCATCCGCGGACCGGCGACGCTGCGCTACGGCTCCACCGCGATCGGTGGCGTGGTCAGCGCAACCAACAATCGAATTCCGGATGCCTTGCCGTCCTGCACGGCGCCCTTTCCGACTTACGGACTCCCGACCAAGGCGCCGCTGGCAAACGTCGGATCGCCGGGCTGCATCACCGCGGAAACACGGACGGCGGTGACGTCGGTCGATCGCGGGACCGAAGGTGCCGTGCTGCTCGACGCCGGCGGCGGTAACTTTGCCGTCCACGCCGATGCCTTTGGCCGCAAGGCCGGCGATTACAACATCCCGAGCTACCCGTTCTTGACCGACCCGACGCTGCCGTTCAACGGACGCCAGCCGAATTCGGCATCGCAGGCCTACGGCGGGTCTGTCGGCGGCTCCTACATCTTCGACGGCGGCTACGTGGGCGCGGCGATCACGCAGCACAACGCGCTCTACCACATTCCCGGTATCGAGGGCAGCGAGTTCCTGACGCGGATCGACGGACGACAAACAAAATTCACGACAAAAGGCGAATACCGGCCGGACGCGGCGGCGATCGATGCGATCCGGTTCTGGGCTAGCGCCACCGACTATAAGCACGATGAGGTCGGGCTCGCCGACTCTGCCGACCTCGGCTCCCTCGGCGTGAGACAAACCTTCACCAACAAGGAACAGGAAGGCCGCGTCGAGGTGCAGCTTGCGCCGTTCGACGTCCGCTTTGCCGCGCTGACCACCGCTGTGGGCGTTCAGGCGTCGCACCAGAAGCTGACCGCGCCGAGTCCGGACGATCCAGGCAGCCCGGTCAACGGACTGTTCGATCCGAACAAGAACACAAAGGTCGCCGGGTACATCTTCAACGAGTTCAAGTTCAGCGAAGCCACCAAGGCTCAGATCGCCGGGCGCGTCGAGAGCGCGAGGTTGAGCGGCACGGCGCCGGCCTTCGTCCCCGATGTGTTCGACCTCGCCGTCGATCCGGCCGCGATCGGCCCCGCAACGGCGATCAACCGCAACTTCACGCCGGTGAGCGGGAGCATCGGCCTGATCCACAACCTCCCTTGGGATCTGGTCGCGAGCATCACCGGCCAATATGTCGAGCGTGCGCCGAAACCGGCGGAATTGTTTTCGCGCGGCGGCCACGATGCCACCACCACTTTCGACATAGGCAATCCCAATCTCGGCATCGAGACCGCCAAGTCGGTCGAGGCGGGACTGCGACGGGCGATAGGACCGCTTCGCTTCGAAGTCACCGGCTACTACACAAAGTTCAACGGTTTTATCTACCGGCGCCTGACCGGCAACACGTGTGAGGACGGCGTTTGCCAGCTTGGCCCGGGCCTCGAACTGAATCAGGCGGTCTATTCGCAGCGCGACGCGACATTTCGTGGCGGCGAATTCCAGTTCCAGTACGACGTGATGCCGGTCTGGAACGGAATCTGGGGCATCGAGGGTCAATACGACATCGTGCGCGCGACCTTCGACGACGGCACCAACGTGCCACGCATTCCGCCCCAGCGGCTGGGCGGTGGTGTGTACTATCGCGACGCCGACTGGTTTGCGCGGATCAACCTGCTGCACGCGTTCGCGCAAAACGACATCGCACCGATCGCGGAGACGCCGACGCCCGGCTACAACCTGCTAAGGGCCGAGGTCAGCTACAAGACGAAGCTCGATCAAAGCTGGTTCGGCGCGCGCGAGATGCATGTTGGGCTCGTTGGCAACAACCTGCTGAACGAGAACATCCGCAATGCCGTCTCCTTCAACAAGGACCAGGTGCTGTTGCCGGGCATCGGCGTGCGGGCGTTCGCGAACTTCAAGTTCTAGCTTGCGACGGCCTGCGACACACGCTGTCATTGCGAGGAGCCCTTGCGACGAAGCAATCCAGACTGCCTGCGCAGAAAGATTCTGGATTGCTTCGCTCCGCTCGCAATGACGGAGTATGAGGAGCCGCCGTCGTGCTCTGATGCCTAGCATCGTAGCCCGGATGGAGCGCAGCGTAATCCGGGGTTCTCTCGCCGGGGAAGCACCTTCCCGGATTGCGCTGCGCTCCATCCGGGCTACAGCGACATCACGAGCCCCTACCCCCGCGCCTTGCTCCAGTCAGGGCCGACCGGGCCCGACACGCCCTCGAAAGCGCCGTCGACGAGCTCGAACACCAGGATGCGGGCGGCGTCGACGGGGCCCGGCATGGTGACGCGGCCCTTGGAGACCGGCATGAAGCCGACGCCGCCGTAATAGGGCTCGTCGCCGACCAGCAGCACGAGGCGGTGACCTTTTTCCCTGGCGTCCTTGAGCGCGCGCTCCATCAACTGACGGCCGATGCCGCGGCCGCGGAACGGCGGCTCGACGGTGAGCGGCCCAAGCAGCAGCGCGGGCGTGTCGCCAATCAGGATCGGCAATTGCCTGACCGAGCCGACCAAGAGCGTGCCGATGCGGGCGGTGAAGGACAGTTCGAGCAGATGGTCGACGTGCTCGCGAATCCGGTAGGCGCTCAGCACGAAGCGGCCGGGACCGAAGGTACGTTCGTGCAGCCGCTCGATCGCGTGGGCGTCGCCGGCGGCTTCGGGACGGATGGTCAGTGAGAGATCGTTCATGTCAATTCGCGGAGTAGCACTTGCGCATGCGAAGGTCCATGGGCGGTGTCGGTGCCGGGCTTCACCTCTCCCCAGCGGGCGAACTGCAGGCTTGGCTCAACCTGCGTCCGGTTTCAACGCCGGCTGGGACAGGTAGGCCAGCATCTTCATCTCCCGCCGCCCTCGCGTGACCGTGTCGAGCACGAGCCCCGACGACACCGACAGCAGCGCCATGATCATCAGGCCCATCGACAGCACGGCGGTGGGCAGGCGCGGCACGAGGCCGGTTTCGATGAAGGTGATCACGATCGGGATCGCCAGGATCACCGAGGCCAGCGCCAGCAGGATTCCGATCACCGTGAAGAAGCGCAACGGGCGCTCCGAACGGTAGAGCTTCAGCATGGTGCCGAGGATGCGAAAGCCGTCGCGCCAGGTGTTGAGCTTCGAGAACGAGCCTTCGGGGCGCGCGTAATAGGGCGTCTCGATCTCGGCGACCGGCAGCGATAATTCCAGCGCATAGACCGCGAGCTCGGTCTCGATCTCGAAACCGTCGGAGAGGACGGGGAAGGATTTGACGAAGCGGCGCGAGAACACCCGGTAGCCGGACAGGATGTCCTTGAAAGCGTGACCGAAGGTCGACGACAGGAAGTCGGTGAGCATGCGGTTGCCGGTGCGGTGGCCGAGCCGGTAGGCGGCCTGGGCCTGATCGACGCGAAGGCCGACCACCATGTCGAGACGATCGTCGAGCAGCCTGTCGATCATGCCGGGCGCGCTCGGCGCATCGTAGGTGGCATCGCCGTCGACCAGCACATAGACGTCGGCCTCGATGTCCGCGAACATGCGGCGCACGACGTGGCCCTTGCCTTGCCGCCGCTCGCTGCGCACGATCGCGCCGGCTTCGCGCGCGACCGCGGCGGTCCGGTCGCGCGAATTGTTGTCGTAGACGTAGATCTCCGCCGAGGGCAGCGCCTTGCGGAAACCGGCAACGACGGTTGCGACCGCCGCCTCCTCGTTGTAGCAGGGCACCAGCACGGCGATGCGAAGTTGCGTTGAGGTCATCGCGACGGCACTCCGAGGCTTGTCGGCTCGCGCCCGAGCGGCGTGGCCTGCCGTGCGCGTCGAGCGGGTTACTAGCACAGGCCGCCCTCAGCGCCACGTCGCAATCGGGGGCCTGCCATCGAGCACTTCCGCGATCCGCAGCCGCGTGCCGGGCGTGGTGGCCTCGGGCAACGCGGTGATGGCGAAGAACCCGCATTCGACGATCTCGCGGTTGGGCCCGGGCAGGCGGTCCTGCCTGAACTGCCTGACCACATAGACCGCGACGTGGTCGCGGCGGGAGACGTGGCTGTTGAGGAAGATGCCGTGCAGGACCGCCTCGCCGGTGAGATCGATATCGCCCTCCTCCTTGAGCTCACGCCGCAGCGCCTCTTCCATGGCCTCGCCGAAATCGACGCCGCCGCCGGGCAGATACCAGCCGCTGACGTAGCTGTGCCTGACCAGGAACACGCGATTGTCGGGATCCAGCACCACGGCACGGACGCCGAGCGTCATGCCGCGGACGAGCAGGAAATAGACGTGGAAGATCCGCCGCAGCAACGGCTCGAATCTCCGTCGGACCCGGTTCAAACGTTCTCCCATCAGATTTCCCTGCCGCCGCGGTTCAGGCCCGGCTTGCGCGTTCCTCGCGACCTTGCCATTACAGCGGAGCAATAGCGAGGCAATCGCGCGCCATGACTCCCCTCACGCTGGCCCCCTTCACGCTCGCCCATCTGTCCGACCCGCATCTGCCGCCTTTGCCGAAACCGCGGCTGATCGAGCTCGCCGGCAAGCGCGCGCTCGGCTATGTCAACTGGACGCGCAATCGCCACAAGTACCAGCGCCGCGAGGTTCTCGACGCGGTGGTCGCCGACATGAAGGCGCAGGCGCCCGACCACATCGCGGTGACGGGCGATCTCGTCAACCTCGCGCTGGAGGCGGAATTCGCGCCGGCCCTGGACTGGCTCGAGAGCGTCGGTCCGCCCGACCGCGTGACCGCGATTCCCGGCAATCACGACGCCTATGTCAGCGCGACGCGTCATCGCTTCGGCGAGACGTTCCTGCACTACATCGCCGCGGATACTCCTGGCGCCGCGGCCTTCCCGGCGGTGCGCCGGCGCGGGCCGCTCGCGCTCATCAGCCTGTCCACGGCGGTGCCGACCCTGCCGCTGATGGCGACGGGCACGCTCGGGCGCGATCAGCTCGCCTCGCTCGCAGAGGTCCTCGAACGGCTCGCGGCGGAGGACGTTTTCCGCGTGCTGCTGGTGCATCATCCGCTGAAGTCCAGCGCGCGCCAGAAGCGGATGACGGACGCGCCGGAATTGCTGGCGCTCTTGAAGCGCCACGGCGTCGAGCTGGTCCTGCACGGGCACGACCACGTTCATTCGACGATATGGGTCGAAGGCCCCAACGGCAACATTCCCGCGCTCGGCGTGCCCTCGGCCTCCGCGCTCGCGCACGGCCGCTATCCCGCGGCGGCGTACAATCTGTTCAGAATCGAGAAGGACAACGCCGGCTGGCGCTGCGAGCAGACGGTGCGGAGCCTGGGGGCTGGATTCCAGATCGGGCAGATCAAGCATGTGCGGCTGATTTAGAGCCGCTGTCATTGCGAGCGAAGCGAAGCAATCCAGAGTCTTTCCGCGGAGGGATTCTGGATTGCTTCGTCGCAAGGGCTCCTCGCAATGACGGTGGAGAGAACCTCACCAGCTCCGCAGGGCCGCAACCAGGGCGACCCCGAACAACGCGGCAGCGCCGAGCACGAAGCCGAACACGAACGGCCAGAGGCGCGAGCGGCGCGGCGGCTCGGTCGCCGCTGCTCGCGGTTCGGGCGGGACCACCATCGCACGCTCACGCTCGATCATGCGGCGGGCGACATAGTCGGTGACGGCCTCGACGATCACAGCGGTGTCGTGCGATTCGGCGAGCACGATGCGGCCAAAGCGAGTGTCCTGGACGAAGCGGTACATCCGCTTGTCGCGCCCCATCACGATGTGGGCGACGACGTCGATCCAGAGTCTCGGCGTATCGCCCTGGCTGATGCCGCGATCGAACAGGTCGATCGTATCCGGCACCTGCGCGAACAGAGGATCGAGCGCATCGTTGAGGATCTCGAGCCGCGCCACCTCGGCGTCCCTGAGATCGACGACAACGCCGGTCCGGTCGGCGGCCTCGATCCGCGCGCGCAGCAGCGCATCGCGCAGCCGCACCGGGCGCGGCTGGCCGGGATGGGTCCCGCTGGTCTCGGGCTCTGACATTGTCGGCCTCGTCCTCGACTTTCCGTCATTAACCTATCAGCAACCACCCCCTCCGCAAAGGCCCACAATTCCAGATACTTACGGCGCCCACAGCCGTTTCACCTGTACCAAAAACAGACGATCCCACCCAGGCTTAAGGCCTGGATGGGACCATCCGTCCTTGGACGTCTTCTTAATTCAGCTCGGCAGCCGCCTGATCAGGCTGCCGGGGCGCGCTGCGGCTCTTCCACGATCGAGAAGCGGACGCCGGCCTTGTGGCGGCTCTCTTCCGACACCTCGCGCCAGCAGTCCTCGGCTTCCTTGCGGGACTTGAACGGACCTTTGACCTGGGCCGAGCCTTCCACGAGCTTGTGGAAGTTCATCGAACCGAACTCGCCGCCGATCACCCAGAAATTGCTGCCTTTGGTCATTGTCAGTCTCCTGTTGAGGTGCGTGACCGGCCTGGACTCCAACCTGGCGTCCAGACCGGTCCGATCCGCCGTTAGCCGAACTGGTTCATCGTGTTGTGGGCGCCGCCCGCCTTCAGCGCAGCGTCGCCGGCGAAGTACTCCTTGTGGTCGTCGCCGATATCGGAGCCGGCCATGTTCTGGTGCTTCACGCAGGCGATGCCCTGACGGATCTCGGCGCGCTGGACGTTCTTGACGTAGCCGAGCATGCCCTGCTCGCCGAAATACTCGCGGGCGAGGTTGTCGGTCGACAGCGCCGCCGTGTGATAGGTCGGCAACGTAATCAGGTGGTGGAAGATGCCGGCGCGCTTGGCCGAATCCGCCTGGAAGGTGCGGATACGCTCGTCGGCCTCCTTCGCCAGCGGCGTGTCGTCATATTCCGCCTTCATCAGATCGGCGCGGTTGTACTTGCTGACATCCTGGCCGGCTTCCTTCCAGGCGTCATAGACCTGCCAACGGAAGTTGAGCGTCCAGTTGAACGAGGGCGAGTTGTTGTAGGCGAGCTTGGCGTTCGGCACCACCTTGCGGATGCGGTCGACCATGCTGGCGATCTGCTCGATATGCGGCTTCTCGGTCTCGATCCAGAGCAGGTCGGCGCCGTTCTGGAGCGAGGTGATGCAGTCGAGCACGCAGCGGTCCGCACCGGTGCCGGGGCGGAACTGGTAGAGGTTGGAGGGCAGCCGCTTCGGACGCATCATCTTGCCGTTGCGGTTGATGATGACGTCGCCGTTGCGGGCGTTCTCCGGCGTGACTTCCTCGCAATCGAGGAAGCTGTTGTACTGGTCGCCGATGTCGCCGGGCTTGTGGCTGACGGCGATCTGCTGCGTCAGGCCGGCGCCGAGCGAGTCGGTGCGGGTCACGACGATGCCGTCTTCGACGCCGAGCTCGAGGAAGGCGTGGCGGCAGGCGCGGATCTTCGCCAGGAAGACCTCATGCGGCACGGTGACCTTGCCGTCCTGATGGCCGCACTGCTTCTCGTCCGAGACCTGGTTCTCGATCTGCAGCGCGCAGGCGCCCGCCTCGATCATCTTCTTGGCGAGCAGATAGGTCGCCTCGGCGTTGCCGAAGCCGGCATCGATGTCGGCGATGACGGGGACGACATGGGTCTGGAAGTTGTCGATCTTCTCGATCAGCTCCTTCTCGCGGATCTTGTCGCCTTCCTTGCGCGCCTTGTCGAGGCTGCGGAAGATGTCGTTGAGCTCGCGCGAGTCCGCCTGACGCAGGAAGGTGTAGAGCTCCTCGATCAGCGCCGGCACCGAGGTCTTCTCGTGCATCGACTGGTCAGGCAGCGGGCCGAACTCGGAGCGCAGCGCCGCGATCATCCAGCCCGAGAGGTACAGATAGGTGCGATCGGTCTTGCCGAAGTGCTTCTTGACCGAGATCAGCTTCTGCTGGGCGATGAAGCCGTGCCAGCAGCCCAGCGACTGCGTGTACTTGGTGGGGTCGTTGTCATAGGCGGCCATGTCGGCCCGCATCAAAGCCGCGGTGTAGCGGGCGACGTCGAGGCCGGTCTTGAAGCGGTTCTGCAGACGCATGCGGGCGACGGCCTCGGCCGAGACGCCGTTCCAGGTCGGCTGGGTCTCAAGGAGCGCCTGGGCCGCCTTGACCTCGTCCCGATACGAGGACGGGCGCTGGAGCGCGTTGATGCCACGGGGCTGGTAATTCATGTGCCTGATCCTTTCGCTGACGACGGCGATGGCTTGCCATCGACATTCTTGACAGTGCATTGCGATATGCGTGTCAGGAGCTAAACGCGAAACAGAAACTTCGTATAGAGGCCTTGTTTTTTATTGGTGATGTCATGTAACATCAGAACATGTAATAGATGTTATTTTGTAAATTTTGTAAATCATAGGTCAGATATGTTGACCTTGATGCCGCTGGAGACCTGACAATGCCCGCCGAGTCCGGGAAGAAACTGTTCGTCGGCCCGCGCTTCCGGCGGATCCGTCAACAATTGGGGTTGTCGCAGACCCAGATCGCCGAGGGGCTGGGGATCTCACCGAGCTACGTCAACCTGATCGAGCGCAACCAGCGCCCGGTGACGGCCCAGATCCTGCTGCGGCTGGCCGAGACCTACGACCTCGACCTGCGCGACCTCGCCACCGCCGACGAGGACCGCTTCTTCGCCGAGCTCAACGAGATCTTCTCCGATCCCTTGTTCCGCCAGATCGACGTTCCCAAGCAGGAACTGCGCGACCTCGCCGAGCTCTGCCCCGGCGTCACCCATGCGCTGCAGCGGCTCTACGCCGCCTATACCGAGGCGCGCCAGGGCGAGACGCTGGCCGCCGCGCAAATGGCCGACCGCGACGTCGGCACGCGCTATGAGGCCAATCCGGTCGAGCGCGTGCGCGAGCTGATCGAGGCCAACCGCAACTATTTCCCGGAGCTGGAGCAGGCTGCGGAGAATCTGCGCGATGAGCTGAACGTGCCGGCCGAGGGGCTGTACGCGGCGCTGGTTGCGCGCCTGCGCGAGAAGCACTCGATCCAAACCCGCATCATGCCGGTCGATGTGATGCGCGAGACGCTTCGGCGCTTCGACCGCCACCGCCGCCAGCTCCTGATCTCGGAGCTGGTCGACCCGCCCGGCCGCGCATTCCAGCTCGCCTTCCAGCTCGGCTTAGGTGAATGCGCGCAGCACCTGGAGACCATCATCGGCCGCGCCGGTCCGCTGGATGATGCGCCGCGCCGGCTGTTCCGCATCACGCTCGGCAATTACTTTGCGGCGGCGGTGATGATGCCCTACCCCGCATTCCTCGCCGCCGCCGAGGCGCTGAACTACGACATCCACGTGCTGGCGCAGCGCTTCAATTCGGGCTTCGAGCAGGTCTGCCACCGCCTCACCACCCTGCAGCGGCCGAATGCGCGCGGCATTCCGTTCTTCCTCTTGCGCGTCGACAATGCCGGCAACGTCTCGAAGCGCTTCTCGTCCGGCACCTTCCCGTTCTCGAAATTCGGCGGCACCTGCCCCCTGTGGAACGTGCACTCGACCTTCGATACGCCGGACCGCCTGCTCAAGCAGGTGATCGAATTGCCCGACGGCACACGCTATTTCTCGATTGCGCAGATGGTGCGTCGTCCCGTCGCGCCGCATCCGCTTCCGCAGCCGCGCTTTGCCATCGGCCTCGGCTGCGAGATCCGCCACGCCGCGCGCCTGACCTACGCCGCGGGCATGGACCTCGAGAAGACAGACGGCACGCCGATCGGCGTCAACTGCCGGCTCTGCGAGCGCGAAAACTGCGCCCAGCGCGCCGAGCCGCCGATCACGCGCACGTTGATTCTGGACGAGACGACGCGGCGGGTGTCGAGCTTCGCGTTCTCGAATGCACGGGAGTTGTGAGGGTATTCAGCTCTCGTGTCCCGGACGCGCAGCAGCGCTCTTGCGCTGCTGCGCAGAGCGGGGACCCAGCGAGCCACGCACGCCGCACCATGGGCCCCGGCTCTGCAGCGCACCGCACCGGACGATGCTTCGCATCGCCGGGGGCGCTGCGCTGCGTCCGGGGCACGAGACTGCCGCACTTCACGCCAGCGTATGCACGATCACCGGCCCAGCCACGGCGCGTGCGTCGCCTGCCAGCAGCGAGCCGAGATCCTTCTCGATCCAAGCGATCGCGCGCCTGTTCGCCTCCTCGGCCTGCTCGAACTTGTCGAAGATCGAGATCGCGGTGACCGTATCGTCGCCAGCATAGACGACGTAATAGGCGCGAAAACCGTCGACGTCGCTGATGATCGGAACGGCACCGTCCTTGATGCGGCGCGCCAGCTCTTCCGCGCTCCCGCTTTTCGCCTTGGCCTGACGGATGGCGGCATACATGGCATCCTCCTTCCGGCTCCTGATGTGAGGGCCTGGAGCCCGGGCGGGATGTTACGCCGAAGCGCACCGCCAATCCACGCTTGGTTAACCTGATCCTAATCCGCCTCCGCGATCCGCAACCGGGGATTAAGCACGCCTCAACATCGGTGCCTTAGTCTCGCCGCACTCACTTTTCGCAAACAAGGGCGGCCTATCCTGCCGGGCGAAGTGACATCAGGGGGTTCATCATGCGCATTGCGTTGCTGCTGACCGCAACCATCGTCGGCGCGCTCTTCGCCAATCCATCCCATGCCGGATCGCTCGATTCCGACGCGGCCCAGCCGCTGCCGCCGGGCTTCCAGAGCTACCGTGGCTACATGTTCGACATCTCCGAGAACCGCGATCGCAAGGATGTCGACAAGCTCACCGAGAACCTGAAGAGCCAGATCGACGTCGTCGAAGGCGTCGGCCTCTCCCCGCGCGTGCTGCGCTTCTTCCACACCGTTCCGATCGTCGCGAGCGAGCTCGCCTGCCTCGACGAAGGCGCCGCCACCGCCTGCTACGGCCGGGTCACGCCGGATATGCAGCGCACCGCGCCCCGGACCCTCACGGTCTGGGATCCCGCCAAGCAGCGCTGGACCAATCCGAACGCCGTCGATCTCGCGGTCGATTCGGGACTCGGCGTGATCATGCTGCGGCCGGACATGATGCGCTACGAAAAGGAGGCCGTGCTGCTGCACGAGCTGCTGCACGCCTATCATGCGCGGCTTCTGCCGGACGGCTACGCCAACAAGGGCGTGATCGGCTACTATGCGCTGGCCAAGTCCAAGGAGCTCCTCCCGAAGGAATCCTACGCGATGAAGAACCCGATGGAGTTCTTCGCCGTGACCGCCAGCATCTTCCTCTCCGGAAAGAGCGAATTCCACGATCCGAAGTCGCGCGAGGCGCTCAAGGAGAAGATGCCGGACTATTACAAATACCTGGTCGGCGTGTTCGGCTTCGATCCCGAGCCGGCGGCGTCGAACGGCCCGGTGGCCTCGCTGAAGTGAGGCAGTCTTCTCAAGCCAAGCCAGCCAAAAGCCGCGCGAAATGCGCGGCTTTTTTGTTTTGTCAGCCGGAAGCTGCGGATGACGCGCTGGCGGGAATTGCCAAGGCGGGGCCCGATCTGCATAGTCCCGCCGCATCAATACCGTCTTTCGAAGGGGATAAGAGAACATGGCGGACGCCGACCTGGATGTCGTGATCCGGCAACTGGCCAGACAGCTGCATACGGGTCTGATGACCCGCGCCAAGGAGCGGCGGGATCGCTTCAACGGCCTCGCGGCCAAGGCCAAGGGCAAGGAGACCGGCGAGCGCTTCAAGATGATGGCCAAGGCCACCATGGAGCAGGCCACCGCCGCCGCCAAGCGCCTGCAGATGTCCGCCGACAACGTCGCCGACAGCTACGCGCGGTCGATGCGGCTCGCCGCCAGCACGCCGGTTGCGGTGAAGGTGGAAAAGAACGTGAAGGACGAGAAGCCGGCGAAGAAGGCCGCCAAGGCGAAGAAGGCAAAAGCCAAGAAGGCGAAGTAAGGCGAGGTGCCTTCACCTCTCCCCGCTTGCGGGGAGAGGTCGGATTGCATCGCAGATGCAATCCGGGTGAGGGGGTACAGCTACCGCGACGACCGCGCGTGTGGATAGAGCCCCTCACCCCAACCCTCTCCCCGTAAGAACGGGGAGAGGGAGACAACTCCCTCACCTTCTCGGCGACGACATCCGGGTCGGCTCGGCGCTAGCGAGTTCGGCCAGCTTGGCGCGTGCGGCCTCTCGCGCGCGGCCGTCCTTGCCGACGGGCAGCGCCAGCGTGGCCTCGAAATCGGCGCGGGCATCGTCGATCTGGCCGCGGGTGAGAAACGCGAGACCGCGATCGAGATGAGCCTGCGCGTCGGAAGGGTCGAGGCGGACCGCCGTGTTGTAGCTCAGGATGGCGCGGTCGAAATCGCCCATGGCGGCAAGCGCGAGACCGCGCTGGTGATAGGGCGCGGCGCGCCTGGGATCATGCGCGATCGCCTCGTCGTAATCCGCAATGGCAAGCTCGAGGTCGCCGTTCTGCCGGCGCGCCAGCGCCCGGTCCCGATAGAGCGAGGCGCGGTTGGGATTGAGATGGATGGCCTCGTCGAAATCGGCGATCGCCCGCTTGAAGTCGCCGTGGCGCAGTGCGATCCGCCCGCGCCCCTCATAGGCGAAGGCGATCAGCGAGCCCCGCAGCGGCGAGAAGCCGATCACGGCCGAGCAGATGTCGGGATCGTCCTCGTCGCCGCAATTGACGACCATGTGCGTGGACAAGCCGACGAGCACGCAAAGGACAATCAGCAATGGTACGGCAGCTCTGGTCATCATCGACGGTGGCCGGCAGCGGGCCGGCCACGAATCCCCTTTCGAAGGAATGGTCACGTCGAGGTGTTAACACCGGCGGGGACGACCCTGTGTGCGCCAGGTCACAAGCCGGACGCAAATCCTCACCGGTTCCGTTAGCCCCAAGGTCCACGTGAGGGGCCACGCGAGGACGATCGGCCCCAGGGGCCGCGCGGCGGGTCGTTTTCGTTGGCGCCGACCGACGGCGCCGCCCGCGTGCCGAGCTCGGCCGCGAGTTGCTGGAGGGCGGCGATGCGGTTCTGCGTCGAGGGATGGGTGGCGAACAGATTGTCCACGCCGTGGCCCGACAGCGGATTGATGATGAACATGTGCGCGGTCGCGGGATTCCGCTCCGCCTCGTAGTTCGGCACCTGGTGCGCGGCGCCCTCGATCTTCACCAGCGCGGAGGCCAGCCACATCGGCTGTCCCACGATGCGCGCACCGAGATTGTCCGCGGCATATTCGCGGGTGCGGCTGATTGCCATTTGCACCAGCATGGCGCCGAGCGGGGCGAGGATCATCAACAAGATCGAGCCGACGATGCCCGGACCGCTGTTGTTGTCGCGGTGGCCCCCGAAGAACATGCCGAACTGCGCCAGCATCGAGATCGCGCCCGCGATGGTCGCAGTGATGGTCATCAGCAGCGTATCATGATGCTTGATATGCGCGAGCTCGTGCGCGATCACGCCGGCGAGCTCCTCGCGGCTGAGCTGGCGTACAAGACCGGTGGTGACGGCGACCGCGGCGTTTTCAGGATTGCGACCGGTCGCGAATGCATTGGGCTGCATCTCATCCATCAGGAACACGCGCGGCATCGGCAAGCCAGCGCGGCCCGCAAGCTCGGCGACGAGCCCGACCAGTTCCGGCGCGGTCGAACGGTCGACCTCATGGGCCCCGTACATCGAGAGCACCATGCGGTCGGAGTTCCAGTAGGTGAAGATATTGGTCGCGGCGGCAATGACGAGCGCGATCATCGCGCCGGAGGCGCCACCGATCAGATAGCCGACGCCCATGAAAAGGGCAGTCAGGCCTGCAAGCAGCATCGCGGTACGAAAATAGTTCATGGCCGTCTCCTCGAGCCAGCCGCGGGCGCGCCTCTGGCCGGCTTCCCCCGAAGTATGAATGCCGCCCACGACCGCAAGGTTCGTGCGTCGCCGGGCCGCAGATCTATGGCGGTGCGGCTAGCCTTTCCGCCGCCGCTAAACCTTGACGGGGATTTACGCAAAAACACACGTGGACACTTAGCAACCTGGAAAGCGCAGCGCTGGCTTAATCCGCGGTAACCGGGCACGTCGCACGGTTCTTGTGCATTGACCGGTTCCGTTGGCATCTCGTCAGCAAGGTGACGTCATGATGGACCGCTCACGCGCCGCTTCCGTCGACCCCACATCCGCTCCCTCACGTGACAAGAGCAAAACTGACGCGAAGGGCTTGCAGGAGGCGCTGCACGATCAGCTGTTCGCCCATGACGAGGGCAGCCACCAATCCGATGGGCAAACCGCGCCGGAACCAGAGCGCCGCCAGTCGTATCTGCGGCGCGGCGCCAAGATCGCCATCGGACTTGCCATCATCGCCGTGTTCGGTTGGCTACCGCTGCGCGCGATCTGGGAATATTCGAGCGTTGAGGCCGTGCTGAATTCCCGCCTCGTCACGTTGCGCACGCCGATCGGTGGCCGCGTCGCAGCCGCCCAGCGCGTCACCGACCTTGCCAAGCTAGATGCCGGAACCGTGGTCCTGCGCGTGGTGAACCCGCGCGGCGATCGTACCCGGCTCGACGATCTCCGGCGGCAGAAATCGCGCATGGAGAACGAACGACCGAGCCTTGCGGCGAAGCTCGCCTCGGCGCAAGCGGCGCAAAAGGACCTGGCGCGTCAGGCCGCCCAATTCCGCAATGGGCGCGTGCTCCAGCTCGAGGCCCGCATCGGCGAGATCCAGACCTCGATCGAGGCGGCGGCAGCGCGGAGGGACGAGGCCAACGCCGCCGTCGAACGCGCCTCCTCGCTGGCGAAATCCGGCAACGTCTCGACCGTCGAACTGGCACGGCTGACGCGCGAGCTCTCGGTGTCGCAGCAGACCGAGCTCGGCGCGCGCAAGCGGCTGGATGCGGCGAAGGTCGAGCTCGCCGCCGCGCAGAACGGCTCGTTCCTCGGCGACAGCTACAACGACCGGCCAAGTTCGGTACAGCGTGAGGAAGAGATGCGCCAGCGCGCGAGCGACCTCGAGGCCGACCTCGCACGCACCGACACCGAGATCGCCTGGCTCGCCAGCGAGATCATCGTGGAGGAGGTTCGCTTCGCCGATCTGTCGGAAGCCAACATCACGACACCCGTCGCGGGGCGGGTCTGGGAGATGATGACCTCGCCGGGCGAGGACGTGCAGGCCGGCCAGCCCCTGCTCAAGGTGCTCGACTGCAGCGGCGCCGTCATCACGGCCAATGTCACCGAGAACGTCTACAACCGCCTGCAGCTCGGCGACCGCGCCACCTTCGAGCCGAATGACGGCGGCGAGCCGATCTCCGGCAGCGTGGTCAATCTGACCGGCGCCGCCGGTGCGCCCGCCAATCTCGCCATCAATCCGGACGCGCTGAGCAAGGAGCCCTATCGCGTGACCGTGGCATCACGCGATGGCGCGGCCCGCGATTGCACC
Organism: Bradyrhizobium sp. USDA 4354; assembly: GCF_054060315.1. Classification (NCBI taxonomy): domain Bacteria; kingdom Pseudomonadati; phylum Pseudomonadota; class Alphaproteobacteria; order Hyphomicrobiales; family Nitrobacteraceae; genus Bradyrhizobium; species Bradyrhizobium sp. USDA 4354. The sequence continues at coordinate 7,530,267 of NZ_JBSSDC010000001.1, forward strand.
GTGGGACGCACTGGCCGCGTCGTGTTTGCCAGGCATGAGACCACGCCGTGACGACGGCGCTGACGCCCGGCCTGATTACGCTCGGCGCCTTCATGGTGATCGTGGCGCTGCTCCGGCGCGACAACACGATGGCCCGCTCGTTGCTGGCCATCGTGTCGGTGGCCTTGCTGCTGCGCTATCTCCATTGGCGGGTCACGGCGACGCTCCCGCCGCCGCATCTGACCGTCGATGCCGCGATCGGCTACCCCTTCATGCTGCTGGAGGCGGCCTCGCTGGTCGCGGTCGCGTTGTCGCTGCTGTTCCTGAGCCGGACGCGCGACCGCACCGGCGCAGCGCGGATCGACGGCCGCGCCACAGATCTGCTCGCGCCGTTGATCGATGTCTTCATCTGCACCTACAACGAGGAGCGATCGATCCTCGAGCGCACGATCATCGGCGCGACCGGCATGGACTACGGCAATTACCGCGTCTGGGTGCTCGACGACGGAAGGCGGCCCTGGCTCCGGCGCCTGTCGGCCGAGCTCGGCTGCCATTATCTGACCCGGCCCGACAACCGCCACGCCAAGGCCGGCAACATCAATCACGCGCTCAAGCATGTCGGCGGGCTGCCGCAGCCGCCGGAATTCGTCGCCATTCTGGATGCCGACTTCGTGCCGCGGCCCGACTTCCTGGCGCGAACCATCCCGCTCATGGACGATGCGTCGGTCGGCGTGGTGCAGACGCCGCAGCACTTCATCAATCCCGACCCGATCCAGACCAACCTCGCCGCGACCGACGTCTGGCCCGACGAGCAACGCTTTTTCTTCGACATCCTAATGCCGGCGAAGGACGCCTGGGGTGTCGCGTTCTGCTGCGGCACCTCATCCCTCATTCGCTATGCCGGGCTGGTGCAGATCGGCGGGTTTCCGACCGATTCGGTGACCGAAGACTATCTCGTCAGCCTGCGCCTTAGGGAATGCCGCCTCAATACGATCTATCTCAACGAGCGCCTGACGATCGGGCTCGCGCCCGAAGGGCTGAAGGAATACATCACGCAACGCGCGCGCTGGTGCCTTGGCTTGATGCAGATCGTGCGCGGCCGCAGCGGACCGCTCTCACGGCGGTCGAAGCTTGCCTTCATCGACCGGCTCTCGCTGCTCGACGCCTTCATGAGTTGGGCCGCGGTCTACACCTCGAAGGTCGCCGGCCTCGTGGTGCCATGGTTGTTCCTGCTGTTCGGCATCAAGGCGGTTCGGGCCGATCTGACCGAGCTGATGCGCGTCTTTCTGCCGTTCTATGTCTGGAACGGTCTCGCCATGGCCTGGCTGTCGCACGGCCGCTCGCTCGCGATGATGACGGACGTCTCGCAGCTCATCGCCGCGCCCGCCGTGCTCAAGGCGGTTGCGGCCGGCCTGCTGAAGCCGAAGGGACACAAGTTCAAGGTTACCGCGAAGGGCGGCGACCGCGACCAGAGGTTCGTCGAATGGCCGCTGCTGCGGCTCTATGGCACCGCCCTTATCATCACGCTCGCGGCCATCGCCTATGCCTTCATCCTGCATCTGCGCGGCGAGAACATCGCCTATGGCGGATTGGCGCTGGCCTGGAGCCTCTACAACGCGCTCATCCTCACCGTGGTCTGCTTCGTCTGCATCGAGCAGCCGCGCAAGCGCAAGGCGGAGCGCTTCACGCGCAATGAGCCGGTGCTGCTGCGCCAAGACGGCAGGTCGCATCTCGCGCGGCTCGCCGACATCTCCATCACCGGCGCCCGCCTGATCGATCCCGATCCGCCGGCGCCCGGAAGCACGATCGAATGCCGGATCTATGGCCGCTCGGTCGCAGCGATCGTGGTGCGGCGGACCACGGACGGATTCGCGGTCCGGTTCGACGAGGGCATGGATACGCGCGTGCATGCGATCAGAGCGTTTTATGCCGGCGAATATGTCCGCGGCTATAGGGGCGTCAGGGCGCTCCCGGTCGGAAAAGCACTGCTGATGCGGCTGTTCGGCTAGCGCCACGCACTCGTAGCGCCAATGTCGGCTTCCCTCTCCGCTAGGGGGCGGAATGCACCTCTCTCAAGCTATCCGAAACGACGCCTGTAGTCCCTTGGGTGCTCTGAATATCGATCATCAATTGCTTCGCCATCTCCTGCAGACGATAACGATCTCGGTCGGTGAACTCCCGCGGCTGAGTATCGATTACACAAAGGCAGCCTACAACATGACCGGATGAAGTCCGTAGCGGGACTCCCGCGTAGAAGCGAATGCCTCTCTCCAGCACATGCGGATCGTCGGCGAAGCGCGGGTCTTCGGTCACATCCTCCGAAACCAGCATATCGTCTGCAGCGATCACATGCGCGTCGAGGGAGCCCTCGTGATTGCTCGGCAGACCTGCTTGAACTTCTTGGGCGCGGCTTTCAGCGGCGGTTGGCTGAATATTATCGACCAATGTCACCAGCGCGATCGGAACGTTGAACGCCTGCGCGACCTTTCTGGACGCCTCATCCAGGTCCTGACGTTTCGAGGCGTCCAAGCCAAGGCCGCGCAGCGCGGCGAGCTGCGCACGTTCGGCGTCGGCCGTGAGCTGAGGCGTATCGCCGAGAGCTGACGCGCGACCGACCCATGCTTCAACCTGCTCGACACATGCTTGGAGAGAGGCGAATGCCGCGTCGGCCGCCATCTGGGTCTTGAGCTCTCCCGTCTGTTCCGTTCCAGCGATCAAATTCCAGCAGCAGGCGGCAAGCTTCACCTGGGGAGCCCGACGGCGCAGGCGACGAAAGACATAGCGGGCGTAGACCTGTGGCTGCGGGTGAAAGTAGGACAGGCACACCACGTCGACCCCCTGGAGATCAAGTTGCTCCAATGCTCCCCGACTGACCACGATCGGCGGCAAGACCTTGGCGCCGATGTTGCGCTCCTCAAGCACCTGGGCGAGCATCTCCGCCGCTGCGTGATCGAGCTCCGTGCGTCCTGCGAGACAGAGGACGCATGGTCGCTGCGCGGTGTGATTTCCCTCTTCCACTGCAGGTGCTTTCTCGCGGATATGGTCGTCAACCTCCCGCACAACCGAGATAGCCGTATCCGCAACGAGACGCCGGTAGTTGGTGTCGATGCTGCTGCGCTGACGATCATTCTCCGCCAAGCGCAGCGCTGGAATTCCCACGTTATCGTACAGCTCGCGCGAGGAACACTCGTCTACATAGTTCTCGGCGAACTCAACCGCCTCCTCCAGGTTGCCAGCCAATAGGCGCTGGTAGAGTTGCTCCTCCGGCGCGAGCACAGGGTCGCTGCCGAGAAGAATGCCAAGGAACTCCAACTGCGGGACGTAGCGCCCAATGACGACGAGGCAGACGGTCAAAGGTGTCGCCAGAAATAGCCCGACGGGTCCCCACAGCATCGTCCAGAAGATCGCGGCGATGATGATTGCAAGGGATGACAGCCCGGTGCTGGAGCCGTAAAGCCAAGGCTCGATAATATTGTTGCTGACGAGTTCAGCCGTAACGAACAAACCGACGACCCAGAACAGCATCGTCCAGCCCGGATCGACGGCAATGGCCAGGGCAACGGGAAATATCGCAGCCAGAAAAGGACCGAGATAGGGAATGAATCGGAGTACCGCTGCGAGCAGGCCCCAAAGAATCGCGTTCGGTACGCCAACAAAGTAGAGTGCAACGCCGATCGGCACGCCATAAGTTAGATTAACAACGAGCTGCATCAGCAGATAACGGCTGACCCGCGAGGCAGCATCGTTGATGGCTTGGGTGCTCTTCTGAAGGTCACCGGCTCCCGCCAGCTTGATGAATCGATCGCGCAAGTCTTCGCGCTCGAGCAGCACGAAGATCACGAAAATGACGACCAGCCCGGAAGTCGCAAGCGGCGCCAGCAATGGACCTATGACCGAGCGAATGAGCTCCAGCGGTCTCGGCTGTGGCGGCTCCACCCGCACGGTGACAGGCTCCCGACTCTCACCACCGGTGTCAAGCCGGGAGGACGCAGCCGCCGACTTCTTCTCGTCTCCCGAGATCTCTCTGCCGAGATCCTGCATCGTCGTGGTGACGGCGTCGACGACCCCACCGCCCGGCGCGGAGCTCTGCAACGAGCGGATCTTCTCGGTGATGGTGGTCTGATAATTGGGAAGGTTGCCGGCGAGCTGGACCAGTTGGCGCCCAACGACCAAGGCGATCCCTGAGACGACGATGAAGGCAATGGAAACGGCAATTAATACCGCTGCAATGCGAGGCACTTTCCAACGTCTCAGCCAATTGACCAAGGGCGTGAGAACGAAGCTCAGCAGGATCGCAAGGGCAAAAGGAACGAAGATTTCCCGGCCGAGATAGAGGGCTCCGATGGCCAGGACGATGCCGCCGGCCGTGAGCATGGGCGAGGCCGCGGCTCGCACGGCCGGTGTTCGTTGCGGCGAGGCCGGAGGCAACTCGGCCATAGGACGAGCCTCTCAGTAAGGATTTCGACAGGTCAACCCCGATTCGGCGGGTTTGATCCAACCGGGCCTAAGCGCATGCCCTGCGCACCAAGGCGGGCGGCCTATCGTCCTCCGGATCAGGTGCAGGGTGGGGATAGTCTGGGGCGGCCGCTTCACCTAAACTTCGGCCGAATCCACGCCTGCCCCCTCCCCGCCGGAACCCCCATGGTCCAGACCCGATTTCTGATCGCGGCCGTCACGCTTCTCGCATGCACCGCCACCGTCTCCGCCCAAATGCTTCCGCCTCCTGCCAAGCCCGCAGTGCCGAAGGCCTCCTCGCCGCGCGCCGCCTCATGCCACAATGGAGCGAGCTTCGATCGCTTCCTCGCCGACGTGAAGCAGCAAGCGGTGGCCGCCGGCGTCTCGCAGCGGACGATCGCTGAGGCTTCGCCGTATCTCGTCTACGACCAGGGCATCGTCAACCGTGACCGCGGCCAGCGCGTGTTCGGGCAGCTCTTCACCGAATTTGCCGGCCGCATGGCCGCGCCCTATCGCATGCAGAACGGGCAGCAGCACATCAAGCGATACGCCGCGGCGTTTGCACGCGCCGAAAAAGACTATGGCGTGCCGCCCGCCGTGATCGCCGCATTCTGGGGCCTCGAGAGCGACTTCGGCGCCAACATGGGCAACCTGCCGACGCTGAAATCGCTGGTGTCGCTCGCCTATGATTGCCGCCGCTCCGAGATGTTCGTGAACGAGACCATCGCCGCGCTGAAGATCATCGACCGCGGCGATCTGCATCCCGACGAGATGATCGGCTCCTGGGCCGGCGAGCTCGGTCAGACGCAATTCCTGCCCGTGCATTACGTCAACTACGCGGTCGATTATGACGGCGATGGACGGCGCGACCTGTTGCGCTCCGGCGCCGACGTGATCGGCTCGACCGCCAACTACATCGCCAATGGACTGAAGTGGCGGCGCGGCGAGCCATGGCTGGAAGAGATCAAGGTGCCGCCGAACCTGCCGTGGGACAAGACCGATCTCACGGTGCGCGAGCCGCGCTCGACATGGGCGCAGCTGGGGGTCACCTATCCCGACGGACGGCCGCTGCCGAACGACAATCTTGCGGCCTCCGTGCTGCTGCCGATGGGACGCTTTGGTCCCGCCTTCATGGCCTACCCCAATTTCGCGGCCTACACCGAGTGGAATAACTCGCTGATTTATTCGACCACCGCGGGCTATCTCGCCTCGCGCATCGCCGGTGCCGCGCCGATGCGCAAGCCGGCGGCGCCGGTCGCGCAATTGCCGTTCAACGAGCTCAAGGAATTGCAGCAGCTGCTGGTGCGCGCCGGCTTCAATGTCGGCAAGGTCGACGGTGTGCTCGGCCAGCAAAGCCGCGCTGCTGTGAAGGCGATGCAAATCAAGTACGGCCTGCCGGCGGATTCCTGGCCGACGGCGGAGCTGCTCGCGCGGATGCGCGGCAGCACGGCGCAGGCGCAGCCACAGACGACGATCCGCTAAACCCTCCTCTGTCATGCCCCGGCTTGACCGGCTTGACCGGGGCATCCAGTACGCCGCGGCCTCTTGATTCAGCCACAACCGCCTCGGCGTACTGGATCGCCCGGTCGAGCCGGGCGATGACAGTGAGGGTGTGGCGCGATGCTACCGCGAGCAGCGCGAGAGAATTTTCGCATCGCACAAGCCGCTTCCGCGATTGTATTTTTCCATGAGGCTCCCATGTGAGTGGCTCAGGTTTTCTCCTGAGATTTCCCACCATTGAAGCGAGCATCACATGTCCTTCTACGACGCCGTCGTCCCCGCCTATTTGCAAATGCTGAACAGCGTGACCGGGCTGCTCACCAAAGCCGAGGCGCATTGCACGGCCAAGAAGATCGATCCCAGCGTCCTGCTCGGCTCGCGCCTCTTCCCGGACATGCTGCCGCTGTCGAGGCAGATCCAGCTCGTCAGCGATTTCGCCGCCAAGGGCTGTGCCCGGCTGACCCATAGCGAGGTGCCGTCGACGCCCGACACGGAGACCAGCTTCGCGGAATTGAAGCAGCGGCTGGCGAGGACGATCGACTATGTGAAATCGTTCAAGCCCGAGCAGTTCGAAGGCGCCGATGTCAGGGACGTCACCTTCCCGGCCGGCCCCGACAAATCCATCACCATGAAAGGCCAGCAATTCCTGAGCTCGTTCTCGCTGCCGAACTTCTATTTCCACGCCGCAATCGCCCACGGTATTTTGCGTCACAACGGCGTCGAGATCGGCAAACGCGATTTCATGGGCGCAAACTGATTGCCAAATCGCACGACCGCGACAGTCGCAATCCACTGTCGTGGCCGAAATTGCGCACGAATTATGCTACGCGGCCCTTGCCGCGTAGCCCGCCTGCACTTTGCGTATGGCTCCGCTCTTGCGCTGATCGTCGCGATGCACAAGTGTTTCAGACCTCTCACCGCCTGGAAACATTTCCCATGAGCCGTTCGACCAAATTGTTTGAGACCTACAAGCTCGGCCCGATCACGCTGGCCAATCGCCTGGTCATGGCGCCGCTGACGCGCAACCGCGCCGTTCCCGGCACGTTCGTGCCCGGCGCGCTCGCCGCCGACTATTACGGCCAGCGCGCCTCCGCAGGCCTCCTGATCACCGAAGCGAGCCAGATTTCGCAGCAGGGTCAGGGTTACCAGGACACGCCCGGCATCTACTCGAAGGATCAGGTCGCCGGCTGGCGCAAGGTCACCGACCGCGTCCACGAGCGCGGCGGCAAGATCTTCATCCAGCTCTGGCATGTCGGCCGCATCTCGCATGTCGATCTCCAGGCGAATGGAGCAGCTCCGGTGGCGCCAAGCGCAATCCGCGCCAAGGGCAAGACTTTCGTCAACGGCGGCTTCGCCGACGTCTCCGAGCCGCGCGCACTCGAGCTTTCCGAAATTCCAGGGATTATCGACGATTTCAAGCGCGCGACCAAGAATGCGCTGGAAGCCGGCTTCGACGGCATCGAGATCCACGGCGCCAACGGCTATCTGCTCGACCAGTTCGCCAGGGATGGCGCCAACAAGCGCACCGACGCCTATGGCGGCTCGATCGAGAACCGCGCGCGGCTGATGCTGGAAGTCGCCAAGGCCGTCGCCACTGAGGCCGGCAGCGATCGCACCGGCATCCGCATCTCGCCGGTGACGCCGGCGAACGATCTCTCCGACAGCAACCCGCAACCGCTTTTCGATCACATCGTCGACGGCCTCAGCGCGCTGAAGCTCGTTTATCTCCACGTCGTCGAAGGCGCCACCGGCGGGCCGCGCGACATCGCGCCGTTCGACTATGCCTCCTTGCGCAAGCGCTTCTCCGGCGCCTACGTCGCCAACAACGGTTATGATTTCAATCTCGCGACAAAGGTGCTGGACGCGAACGCGGCCGATCTCATCGCCTTCGGCAAGCCGTTCATCTCCAACCCCGACCTGGTCGAGCGGCTGAAGCAGGGCGCAGGCCTGAACGACTGGGACAAGGCCACCTTCTACGGCGGCGGCGCGAAGGGGTATACGGATTACGCGACGCTGGCGGCCGAGCCGGCGGAATAGCGCAGTAGCGCACTGTCATGCCCCGCGAAGGCGGGGCATCCAGTATTCCACCAGCAGCGAGATTCATCCGAGAGGCCGCGGCGTGCTGGATCGCCCGCCTTTGCGGGCAATGACAGTCGTGAGTGCGGTAAGGCCGTCCCACAATCTCGTCATTGCGAGCGCAGCGAAGCAATCCAGAATCGTTCCGCGGGTAGCAGTCTGGATTGCTTCGCTGCGCTCGCAATGACAGTGGTGAGAGATCGCGCCACAAGCGTAAAAGAAAAAGGCCGGGATCGCTCCCGGCCTTTCGTGTTTGATGGCGTTACGCGCCGGTTACTTCGCTTCCGCGCGCTTCGGCGGCGTGGCGGGCCACGACTTGATCAGCGTGTCGTAGTCGACCGTCTCGCCCTTCGGCTTCTCGTTGGCGAGCTTGCGCTGGGGCGCGATGGTGCCGTCCTTCTGGGCCTTGGCGAACCAGTACTCGGCCGACTCCTTCTTGTGCAGCTTCGGGCCGCAGGCGCCCTGCACGCCGGACTTCTCCAGGCGCTCCAACACGGAGTCCTGGGCCGCCGCGAGAGCGTCCATCGCGGCTTGCGGCGTCTTCGCACCGGACGACGCATCGCCGATGTTCTGCCACCACAGCTGCGCGAGCTTCGGATAGTCGGGCACGTTGTTGCCGGTCGGGGTCCACTGCACGCGCGCGGGCGAGCGGTAGAACTCGATCAGGCCACCGAGCTTCGGCGCACGCTCGGTGAACGACTTGTCCCAGATGTCGGATTCACGGATGAAGGTGAGACCGACATGGCTCTTCTTCAGGCTCACCGACTTGGAGACGATGAACTGGAGATAGAGCCAGGCTGCCTTGCGGCGATCCGGCGGCGTCGACTTCAGCAGCGTGGCGGAGCCGGCGTCCTGGTAGCCGAGCTTCATGCCTTCCTTCCAGTAGGAGCCGTGCGGCGACGGAGCCATACGCCACTTCGGCGTACCGTCCGCATTCACCACCGGCAGACCCGGCTTCACCATGTCGGCAGTGAAGGCGGTGTACCAGAACATCTGCTGGGCGATGTTGCCCTGCGACGGCACGGGGCCGGACTCGGAGAAGGTCATGCCCTGCGCCTGCGGCGGGGCATACTTCTTCATCCAGTCGAGGTACTTGGTGATCGAGTAGACTGCGGCCGGACCATTGGTGTCGCCGCCACGCTCCACCGAAGAGCCGACCGGGCGGCAGCCCTCCATGCGGATGCCCCATTCGTCGACCGGCAGACCGTTCGGAATGCCCTTGTCACCGTTGCCGGCCATCGACAGCCAGGCGTCGGTGAAGCGCCATCCGAGCGAGGGGTCCTTCTTGCCATAATCCATATGGCCGTAGACCTTGACGCCGTTGATCTCCTTGATGTCGTTGGTGAAGAACTCGGCGATGTCCTCATAGGCCGACCAGTTCACGGGCACGCCGAGCTCGTAGCCATACTTGGCCTTGAACTTGGCCTTGTAGTCGGGATTGGTGAACCAGTCGTAGCGGAACCAGTAGAGGTTCGCGAACTGCTGGTCGGGCAGCTGGTAGAGCTTCCCGTCCGGCCCGGTGCCGAACGACTTGCCGATGAAGTCGTTGACGTCGAGCATGGGGTTGGTGACGTCCTTGCCCTCGCCGGTCATGTAGTCCGACAGCGCAATGGTCTGGCCGTAGCGGAAATGCGTGCCGATCAAGTCGGAGTCGTTGATCCAGCCGTCATAGACGTTCTTGCCGGATTGCATCTGGGTCTGGAGCTTCTCGACGACGTCACCTTCCTGGATGAGATCGTGCTTGAGCTTGATGCCGGTGAGCTCGGAGAATGCCTTGGCGAGCGTCTGCGCCTCGTATTCATGAGTCGTGATCGTCTCGGAGACGACGTTGATCTCCATGCCCTTGAACGGCTCGGCGGCCTTGGCGAACCACTCCAGCTCCTTCTTCTGGTCTTCCTTCGACAGCGTCGAAGGCGTGAATTCCGCGATCCACTTCTGGATCACGGCCTCGTCGGCGGCGCGAACCGGCGCCGAGACGGCGAACGACACTGCGATGATCGCAGCGGCGCTGGACATGGTCAGAAAACTATTCTTGGTCAATGGACCTTTCCTTCTCCTAAACTGTCGCATGTTGTTCCTCCGTTGCAGCGACAAACTTTTATACAGGCCCGGGTTGGCCCCGGATCTGGCCGTCCCTTCGCAAGCTTCAGACCGTGCGGAAAATGAGCGCGGCCGTGACCAGCGAAATTCCTGATGCGAGCCACAGGCTCGAAATCTCAAAACCATCCTCGCCGATCGGCAGCGTGGCGATCGCATCGGTGCCGACAAGGCCGATCCACACGAGGTGGATGACGGCGGCCACGATCAGCGAGACGAACAGGCGGTCGCCGCGCGTGGTCGGGATGCGCAGCACGCCGACGCGCTCGGCCTCGGGATAGACCGCGGCGAGCCAAGTCATCACGGCGAGCGTGCAGGCCAGTGCGGCGAAGAAGATCGCGGTCGGCAACGTCCAGGCCATCCATGCGATGGATTCCATGTGAGCCTCCCTAGACCCGGCCGAGCGCGAAACCGCGCGCGATATAGTTGCGGACGAACCAGATCACGAGCGCGCCCGGAATGATGGTGAGCACGCCGGCGGCAGCCAGCAGGCCCCAGTCCATGCCCGCCGCCGACACCGTGCGCGTCATGATCGCGGCTATGGGCTTTGCATGCACCGAGGTCAGCGTGCGCGCCAGCAGCAGCTCGACCCAGGAGAACATGAAGCAGAAGAAGGCGGCGACGCCGATGCCGCTCGCGATCAGCGGCACCAGGATCCTGATGAAGAAGCGCGGAAAGGAATAGCCGTCGAGGAAGGCGGTCTCGTCGATCTCGCGCGGCACGCCGGAGACGAAGCCTTCCAGGATCCAGACTGCCAGCGGCACGTTGAAGATGCAGTGCGCGAGCGCGACGGCCCAGGGCGTGTCGAACAGCCCGATCGCCGAATAGAGGTTGAAGAACGGCAGCGCATAGACCGCGGCCGGCGCCATGCGGTTCGACAGGAGCCAGAAGAACAGGTGCTTGTCGCCGAGGAAGCGGTAGCGCGAGAACGCGTAGGCCGCCGGCAGCGCCACCGAGATCGAGATGATGGTGTTGAGGACGACGTATTCGAGCGAATTGATGTAGCCGGAATACCAGCTCTCGTCGGTGAAGATGCGCTTGTAATGCTGCAGCGTCGGAGTATGCGGCCACAGCGTCATCGTCGAGACGATCTCGCTGTTGGTCTTGAAGCTCATGTTGACGAGCCAGTAGATCGGCAGCAGCAGGAAGACCAGGAACAGCCCCATGATGAGGCGGCGGCCAGGGATAGAATGCATCAGGCCACTCCTTCCTTTGGCTTGAGCGCGGGCACGGGCTCGAGCACAGCCGATGGCTTCGGCTCCACCGCCGGCTCGCTCGAAGCCTGGACTTTGCGTTCGACGCCGGCATTGGTCATGACGGTGTAGAAGATCCAGCACACGATCAGGATGATCAGGTTGTAGACCAACGACAGCGCCGCGGCCTTGCCGAGGTCGAACTGGCCGAGCGCGATCTTGACGAGCTCGATCGAGACGAAGGTCGTGGAGTTGCCGGGCCCGCCGCCGGTAACGACGAACGGCTCGGTGTAGATCATGAAGCTGTCCATGAAGCGCAGCAGCACCGCGATCAGCAGCACGCGATTCATCTTCGGCAGCTGGATCGCCTTGAACACCGCCCAGCGCGAGGCGCCGTCGATCTGCGCCGCCTGGTAATATGCATCCGGAATCGACTTCAGGCCGGCATAGCAGAGCAGCGCGACGAGGCTGGTCCAGTGCCAGACGTCCATCACGATGACGGTGACCCAGGCGTCGATGTCGTTGGAGACGTAATTATAGTCGAAGCCGGCAGCGTTGAGCGCATAGCCGAGCAGGCCGATGTCCGGACGGCCAAAAATCTGCCAGATCGTGCCGACCACGTTCCACGGAATCAGCAGCGGCAGCGCGAGAATCACGAGGCAGGCCGCGACTGTCCAGCCCTCGCGCGGCATCGACAACGCGACAACGATGCCGAGCGGCACCTCGATCGCGAGGATCACCAGCGAAAAGAACAGATTGCGGCCGAGCGAGGCGAGAAATCGGCCGCCGAGATCGGTCGAGGGATCGAGCAATTCCTTGAACCAGCCGACGCCGTTCCAGAAGAACTGGTTGTTGCCGAAGGTGTCCTGCATCGAATAGTTCACCACCGTCATCAGCGGCAGCACCGCCGAGAAGGCGACGACCAGGAACACCGGTAGCACCAGGAACCAGGCTTTTTGGTTGACGGTCTTGTCCATCAGGCGGCTCCCTCCACCAGAAGGCTGTCGGCATAGACGTGGACGTGCGACGGGTCGAATTTCAGTCCGGCATTGCCGTCTGAGCTCGTGAAGCCGCCGGGGGCGCGCGCCGCCAGCTTGGCATCCCCGAGACGTGCCCGCGCGAAGCGGATACGGCCAAGGTCATCGATGCGCTCGATCTTCGCAGTGAGCAGGCCCGGCGCCGGCGCAACGACCTCCACGAATTCGGGACGCACGCCGATCTCGATCTTCGCGCCTGCGGGCAGATAGTCGTAAGCGCGGTTGAGCGCAATGACGTGGCCGCCGATCTTGGCCTCGCGCCCCTTCACCTCGGCCGGCAGGATGTTCATGCCGGGCGAGCCGATGAAATAGCCGACGAAGGTATGGGCCGGCTTCTCGAACAGCTCGGCCGGCGTGCCGCTCTGCACCACGCGGCCGTCATGCATGACGACCACGGTGTCGGCGAAGGTCAGCGCCTCGGTCTGGTCGTGGGTGACGTAGATCATCGTGAGGTCGAGCTCGCGATGCAGCGCCTTCAGCTTGGAGCGGAGCTGCCATTTCAGCTCGGGATCGATCACCGTCAGTGGCTCGTCGAACAGCACGGCGGCGACGTCGGAGCGGACGAGGCCGCGGCCGAGCGAGATCTTCTGCTTGGCATCGGCCGTGAGCCGCGTCGCCTTGCGGTTCAGATAAGGCTCGAGGTCGAGCAGGCGGCCGATCTCGGCGACGCGCCTGTCGATATCGGCCTTCGGCACGCCGCGGTTCTTCAGCGGAAACGCCAGGTTCTGCCCCACCGTCATGGTGTCGTAGATCACCGGAAACTGGAACACCTGGGCGATGTTGCGCTTCTGGGTTGACAGCGGTGTGATGTCCTTGCCGTCGAACAGGATCTGTCCGCGCGACGGCGTGATGATGCCGGAGATGACGTTGAGCAGCGTGGTCTTGCCGCAGCCGCTTGGGCCGAGCAGCGCATAGGCGCCGCCCTGCCTCCAGGTCATGGTGACGGGCTTCAGCGCAAAGCTCTCCTGCGGCGCATCATTGCCGCCGTAGGAATGGGCGAGATCGACGAGGTCAATGCGGGCCATATCGCATTCCTCACGCGCTTGGAGCGGCGACCAGACGGTCCGCCGCGTCGAAGACGAAGACATCATTCGGATCGAGCACGGCATCGATGGTCTGGCCCGGCTCGAACTCGTGCACGCCATGCAGCACCGCAACCCAGTTCGATCCGTCGCGGGTCAGATGCACGAAACTCTCCGAACCGGTGATCTCCGTCACCGTGACAATGGCATGGAAGGCATGGCGCTCGGCCTCGCCATTGGCGAGCCCGAGCTGATGGGCACGAAAGCCGACGCGATAGAAGCCGTCGGGCAGATCGGCATAAAGCCCGGACGCGGGCGCTGCACTCCCGCCGGCATATTGGACCATGCCATCCCCCTTCTCGAGGCCGACGAGATTGAGCGGCGGATCGGAGAAGACCTGCGCAACGCGCAGCGTCTGCGGGCGGCGGTAAACGTTAGAGGTCTCGCCCATCTGGAGCGCCTGGCCCTGCCACATGCACACCGTGTTGCCGCCGAGCAGCAGCGCCTCGGTCGGCTCGGTGGTGGCATAGACGAAGATCGCGCCCGAGGCCTCGAAGATGCGCGGCAGCTCGGCGCGCAGCTCCTCGCGCAGCTTGTAGTCGAGATTGGCGAGCGGCTCGTCGAGCAGCACGAGGTCGGCGCCCTTGACCAGCGCGCGTGCGATCGCGGTGCGCTGCTGCTGGCCGCCGGAAAGCTGGAGCGGCGTGCGTTTCAGGAACGGCTCGAGCCGCAGCAGCTTTGCCGCTTCCGCCACGCGCGCCTCGATCTCGCCGCGCGGCTTGCCCTGCACGCGCAAGGGCGAGGCGATGTTCTCATAGACCGTCAGCGAGGGGTAGTTGATGAACTGCTGATAGACCATCGCGACGGAGCGCTGGCGCACGTCGGCGCCGGTGACGTCCTTGCCATTGACCAGCACCTTGCCCGTGGTCGGCTTGTCGAGGCCGGCGAGCAATCGCATGATCGAGGTCTTGCCCGACAGCGTCGGACCGAGCAGCACGTTGAGCGTTCCGCTCTCGAGCGTCAGGGAGACGTCGCGGATGTGCTCGACGCCCTCGACGGTCCGGGTCACGTGATCGAGTGTCACGGTCATGAGCGGCCTCCTGCTTCCAGCAGGGGACTTTGCGGCACGGCGTGGGTCCTTATCCAGTCGTCAAGCGCCGCGATCTCGTCGGCAGATAGTCGCAGGCCGAGCTTGGAACGGCGCCAGACGATGTCCTCGGCGGTAACGGCCCATTCATTGGCCATGAGATAGCGGACCTCGCGCTCGGTCAGCGTCGCACCGAAAGCCTGGCCGAGATCGGCCGCCGATTTGGCATCGCCGAGCAGCTTGACCGCCCGTGTGCCATAGGCGCGCGCGAGCCGCCTTGCATGCTCGTGACTTAGGAAGGGATAGCCGCGCTGGAACTCGGCGATCAGCCCGTCGATGTCGGACACGTCCATGTCGCCGCCGGGCAGCGGCCATTTGCCGGTCCAGCCCTCGCGCGCTTTCGCGCTGCGAAGATAGGGCGCAAGGCGTTCCAGGGCCTCCTCGGCGAGCCTCCGATAGGTCGTGATCTTGCCGCCATAGATCGACAGCAGCGGCACCCCGCCGGGCGTATCGAGTTCGAACACGTAGTCGCGCGTCGCGGCCTTGGCCTCGCTGGCGCCGTCGTCATAGAGCGGACGAACGCCGGAATAGGTCCACACCACCTCATTGGGCGTCACGGGCTTGGCCAGATATTCGCTCGCCGCCGTGCAGAGATACTGGATCTCCTCGGCCGTCGCCTTCACCTTGGCGGGATCGCCGTCATAGTCGCGGTCGGTGGTGCCGATCAGCGTGAAATCGTCCTGGTACGGGATCACGAAGATGATGCGGCCGTCCGCGTTCTGGAACATGTAGGCGCGGTCGTGATCGTAGAGTTTTTTCACGACGATGTGCGAGCCCTGCACCAGGCGGACTTTTGCCTTGGCATTGACGCCGGCGCCGCGGCCGAGCACGTCCTCGACCCAGGGGCCGCCGGCATTGACCAGGGCCCGCGCCCGGATCTGCGAGCGCTCGCCGGTCAGCGTGTTGAGCATGCTGACGGTCCAGACGCCGTCAGCCTGGCGGATCTCGGTGGCGCGGGTGCGGGTGCGGATCTCGGCGCCCTTGTCGGCGGCATCGCGCGCGTTGAGCACGACGAGGCGGGCGTCGTCGACGAAACAATCCGAATACTCAAAGGCGCGGCTGTAGCGATTCGGGATCAGCGGCTTGCCTACCTCATCGCGCTTGAGATCGACCGAGCGCGTCGCCGGCAGCAGGTGGCGGCCGCCGATGTGATCATAGAGGAACAGGCCGAGACGCAGCAGCCAGGCCGGACGCAGTCCGGCGTGATGCGGCAAAACGAAACGAAGGGGACGGATGATGTGGGGCGCGATGCCCCAGAGAATCTCGCGCTCGATCAGCGCCTCGCGGACGAGGCGAAACTCGTAATATTCGAGATAGCGCAGACCGCCATGCACCAGCTTGGTCGACCAGGACGACGTCCCGCTCGCCAGATCGTTCATTTCGCACAGGAAAACCGTGTTGCCGCGGCCCACCGCATCACGCGCGATGCCGCAGCCGTTAACACCGCCTCCGATGATGGCGAGATCGAAAATACGCTCCAACAGACGCATCCCCCGGCGACCGCCCGTTCCGTCGAGCGGCTACTTTCGTTTTTGATTAGATCACACTCGAAAACGAAAGCAAGATGAAAGACAGGCGAAAGGAAATGAAAGAGGAACTTTTTTCGGGAGCACTTGGATGAGAAATGAGCAGCTTGGGCGGCGCTTCGAGATGCAGCAGCATCCCCTTGAATGGACGGCTACGCAAAATTATAGTCATAGTAGTCATACTGGTTCTAGCTCGCATGGCCGATCGCAACACTGCCCCCGACACGCTTCCGACTGATGACACTTGGACGCTTGCCAACGCCAAGGCACGACTGTCCGAGGTGATCGACCGCGCTCAAGCCGGCCCGCAGGTGATCACCCGGCACGGCAAACCCAATGCGGTTGTCGTCTCCGCCGAGGAATGGGCGCGCAAGACTGCGCGCAAAGGCACCTTGGCCGAATTCCTGTTGGCATCGCCGCTGCGCGGCGCCGACCTCGACCTTGAGCGCGTGCACGACGCACCACGCGACGAAATGCCGTGAACCTGTTGCTTGACACCAACGTGCTCTCGGAGATTCAGCGGCCCGCGCCTTCGCCGAAAGTTCTGGCGTGGCTGGATACGATAGATGAGGATCGCGCGTTCATCAGCGTCGCCTCGATCGCCGAGCTTCGCCGCGGCATCGCATTGCTCGAGGACGGCCGCCGGCGCACCGCGCTGGCCGCCTGGCTTGCCCACGATCTGCCTGCGCGGTTTGCCGAACGCGTCCTGCCGATCGACCACGCCGCGGCGGAGCACTGGGGCGACCTGATGGCTCAGAGCCGCAGAAGCGGCGTTGCGCTGTCCGTCATGGACGGCTTCTTTGCGGCGACCGCGCTCGCGAACAACCTCACGCTCGTCACGCGCAATGTGAAGGATTTTGCGGCGTTCGGCGTCCCGCTGCTCAATCCGTGGGACGACGTATAAAGCCTATCTCAACCGCACCACCGGCGCGGCTTCCGGTGCCGCATCCTGGGCATCGGCCGGCGCATCGTCGATGTCCGCGCCCTTCGGCAGCGCCTCGACCACCTCGATGCCCTTGCTGTGGCAGATGGTGGCGAGGCGCTCGGGCAGCTCCTGGTCGGTGACGAAGGTCTGTATCTGGGTGATGTGGGCGATGCGCACCGGCGCGCTGCGCCGAAGTTTTGTGGAATCGGCGACCAGCATGACGCTGCGGGCATTGGCGATGATGGCCTGCGCCACCTGCACCTCGCGATAGTCGAAGTCGAGCAGCGCGCCCTCCTCGTCGATCGCGGACGCCCCGATGATGGCGTAGTCGACCTTGAACTGGCCGATCAACTGCGTCGCGGTCGAGCCGACCACCGCGCCGTCGGCGCGGCGCACCGTGCCGCCGGCGACCACGACCTCGATGCGAGGATGACGGTAAAGCAGCATCGCGACATTGAGGTTGTTGGTGATGACGAGGAGGTCCTCGTGCGAGGTCAGCGCGCTCGCGACCTCCTCCGTCGTGGTGCCGATGTTGATGAAGAGCGAGCAGCCGTTCGGGATCAGCGAAGCGGCCGCGGCCCCGATCGCCTTCTTCTCGTCGGCGGCGACGAAACGGCGCGCCTCATAGGCGAGATTTTCGACGCCCGAGGCGATGATGGCGCCGCCATGGATGCGGGTCAGCGATCTCCGCTCGCAGAGATCGTTGAGATCCTTGCGGATGGTCTGCGCGGACACCTCGAAGCGGCGCGCAAGCTCCTCCACCATGACGCGGCCGGAAGCGCGCGCGATGTTGAGGATTTCGGCTTGGCGATGGGTCAATCCGGTCACGGCAACGGCCTCAAATCAGGATGATACATGGTGCGGCGGTTCGCGCCGTCGGTCAATGCGCGCGCCGATCACGGTTAACGGATGAAGGGGCCTCACCACGCCATTTCTTACCAAGTCATGACGCTCGCAAGACGCGCGAGCAACGCGGGATCGTCGAAGGCGCTGGCGGACGTGACCGCGCCTGATGCAACCAGGTCAGCATGGCTGAGGCTGGTGCGGATGCCGACGGTCGGAATTCCGGCCGCCGTGGCCGATTGCACGCCGGTGCGGGAGTCCTCGAATGCGATCGAGGTTTCCGGCCGCGCGCCGACGAAACGCAGCCCCTCCTGATAGGGCAGCGGATGCGGCTTGCCGTGCGGCAGCTCGGCGCCGATCACGAGCGCCCTGAAGCGATGCGTGATGCCGAGGCC
Source organism: Bradyrhizobium sp. USDA 4354 (assembly GCF_054060315.1). Taxonomy (NCBI): domain Bacteria; kingdom Pseudomonadati; phylum Pseudomonadota; class Alphaproteobacteria; order Hyphomicrobiales; family Nitrobacteraceae; genus Bradyrhizobium; species Bradyrhizobium sp. USDA 4354. The sequence goes on from NZ_JBSSDC010000001.1 coordinate 7,548,462, forward strand.
GGAGAGCAGCAGCTCGGCGTTGAGACGCGGCGCATTGGTCACGGCGACCATGGGGATGCCGGCGCTATCGGCCCGGTCGAGCAGCGCCATCAGGCCCGGCAGAGGTGCGATCTGCCCGGCCACCAGCGTGCGGAAGACCTCCTCCTTCTCGTCGAGGATCGCGGCGCGACGCTCCGGCGCCTCATCGGGCAGAAAGCGCTCACCGATCGCGACATTGGCGAAGCCCTGCAGCTCCCGGGAGAAGCGCGCGTGATCGAAGACATGGCCGTGCGGGCCGAGCACCTGGTTGAAAGCCTTCAAGTGCAACGGATCGGTGTCGGCGAGCGTGCCGTCGATGTCGAACAACAACGCCCTGCCCATCGCATCGTAGCTGGCCTCGATCATTTCCGTACTTTCCCAAATGCGCGACTCATCGATGCGGAAGACGTATCAATACGGTCGCGATCGTGCAATGACGCATCGACATGACCGCGACGTGACACTCGACAAAATCGCGCGCGGCTGCAACACTCGGTGCAAGATCAAAAAGGAGGAAACGATGACGATCAACCGACGCGATCTGGCTCTCTCGACTCTCGCGGTCTCCGCACTCGCTCTCACCACATCGGCGTTGGCCGCTTCAGCAGACGAGGACGCCGTGGCGAAGAAGGTCGAGGCCTTCCGCCTCGCCCAGATCGCGGCCGACCCGAAGGCGCTCGGCGCGCTGTGCTGGGACGATCTGAGCTACAGCCATTCCAGCGGCAAGGTCGAGGACAAGGCGGCCTTCATCGCCAACGCCACCGACGGCAAATCGAAATTCCTGTCGATCGAATACAAGGACCCCACCATCAAGGTCGTCGGCCCTGCAGCGATCGTGCGCTTCCACTGGCTGGGCGAGCAGGAGATGGCGGCCGATGGGAAGAAAGTATCGACCAACCTTCACATCCTGATGAACTGGCAGAAGCAGGGCGACGAGTGGAAGCTCTTGTCGCGGGCAGCGACGAAGCTGTGATGGCGATGTTACCCCTCCCCCCCCCCTTGCGGGAGAGGGTGGTTCGCCGCCACAGCGGCGAGACGGGTGAGGGGTCTCTATCCGCGAAGCGAACCTCTCACTTCTGCGTTTGCAGAGACAACCCCTCATCCGGCGCCATAGCCGAAGCTTTGCTTCGACGTTCTCTTAAGGCACGGCCGCCGGAGGCGGCCTATGCCACCTTCTCCCGCAAGGGGAGAAGGAAACGACAGCGGTGCGCTCGGCAAAAAATTCCGACCACGCTTCGCGCGTCAAATTCACCGGCGGCAGGCAGTTACGCCGCCTCCTTCACATCGCCGTTCACCAGCCTGCGCGCTGCGCGCTCGGCTTCGCGCGCATTGCGGAAGAGCTGGCCTTCGAGACGGTTGAATCGGTGGGATGAGGCGAAGAAGCAGTAGCCTCCAGAAGAACGAACGACGATACCTGCGGTCTGCGAATCGACTTCGATGATGTAGCTGTCCGGCATGGTCCGTGGATTCCTCAGTGCGGGCAAATAACGGTGCTCCTGCCCAAAGGTTCCTCAGGCATTTGAGGCCGTTTCCACCCCGAATCGACACGCAATTGAGTACGCCGGGACCTCATCCGTTTTATGACTGGTTCTTGGCGAAGCCGCGACGAGCACGACGCACTGGCGCCGCGTTTGGCGGCCCTTGCTGCGTCTTCGTGAGATGAGGCAGAGCGTCGCGCGTGACTACGTCGCGATCGGCGGATCGTTTCGCTGGATCGCCTGCGGACGGCCGTGATCGTCGATCGAGACGTAGGTGAAATGGCCGTCGGTGACGAGGAACGGATGCAGCTCCTTGCGCCGCAATGCCCAGGCCTCGAGATGCACGGTCAGCGAGGTCCGCCCGACGCGCACGAGATTGGCATAGACCGAGACGAGATCGCCGACATAGACCGCTTTGCGGAAATTCATCGCCTCGATCGCGACCGTCACGGTGCGCGACCTTGCGACCTTCGAGGCAAACACGCCGCCGCCGACGTCCATCTGGCTCAGCAGCCAGCCGCCGAAGATGTCGCCGTTGGCGTTGGTGTCCGCCGGCATCGCCAGCGTGCGGATGCAGAGATCGCCGCTCGGCCCGGTCGTGGCTTGCTCGTTCATGCCTCTCTCACTTGAGATTGCTCACTTGAAATTGTCCCAGCCCGGATCGGGCGCGAAGCGCTCGCCGAATCGTTCCGCCAGCCCACGCAGGGTGGATACAATGTTTTCCACGCCGCGCGTGCGCGCATAGTTCAGCGGACCGCCGCGGAACGGTGCATAACCGGTGCCGAAGATCATGGCGCCGTCGACCGCATCCGCGTCGTCGACGATGCCCTCACGAAGCGCCGCGACGCAGACGTTGGACATCGGCAGCACCAGGCGGTCGATCATCTGGTCGGTGACGCGCGGGCCGGTCTCTGGAAGCCGTGCCTTCTCCGCCTTGCCGTCCTTCCAGGTGTAGAAGCCCTTGCCGGTCTTGCGGCCGAGCTCGCCCTTGGCGACCTTCTCGCGCAGCCAGGGCCGGCGTCGGCGGCAAGAGATCGCCGAACTTGGTGCGCAGCATGTCGCCGACGTCGAGGCAGATGTCGAGCCCGACCTGATCGGCAAGCTCGATCGGTCCCATCGGCATGCCGAACTGCTCGGCCGCGGAGTCAATCAGTCGCTGATCGATCTTTTCGTCCAGCATCACCATCGCTTCGAGCATGTACGGCGTCAGCGCGCGGTTAACGAGAAAGCCGGGTGAGCTCTTCACGGCGAGCGGCAGACGGTCGATCGCGCCGACGAAGGCGAGCGCCTCTTTCAGAACCTGCGGATCGTTGCCGTCATGGCTGACGACCTCAACCAGCTGCAGCCGCGACACCGGATTGAAGAAATGCAAACCGACCAGCCGCTCCGCCCGCGCCAGCGTGGTGCGCAAGTCTTGAAGCGGAATGCTCGATGTATTGGTCGCGAGGATCGCGCCCGGCTTCATCCGCGGCTCGAGGCTGGCATAAACCTTCTGTTTCAGCTCGAGCTTTTCCGGCACCGCTTCGATGATGAGATCGGCGTTGCGTACGCCCTCGCCGTCCATGTCGGGGATGAGGCGATCGAGCGCGTCGCGCACGTCCGTGGGCTTGCGGATGATCTTGCCGTAGAGCTCGGCGGCGCGCTTGACCGCGCCCGCGATCGGCTCCGCCTTCATGTCGGCGAGCGAGACGCGCAGCCCCTGCCCCGCACACCAGGCCGCGATGTCGCCGCCCATGGCGCCGGCACCGATGACGTGGACATGTTTCACCGTGCTGCCGGAGCCTGCCGCCTTCTTCATCTGCTCACGCAGGAAGAAGACGCGGATCAAATTCTGCGCGGTCGGCGTCACCATCAGCCTGGCGAACGAGGCCTGCTCCGCCTTCAGCATCGCGGCCTTGCTGCCGCCATGGGCCTCCCAGAGATCGATCAGCGCGTAAGGCGCGGGATAGTGCTCGCGCGATGCAGCCTTCGCCGCCTCCGCGCGCATGCGCTTGGCCAGCAGGCCACGCACCGGGCCGAGATTGGCGGCGCGCGTGAGCAGGCCGGGCTTGGCCCGCTTCAGACGGCCGAACAGCGCATCCTTCACCGCGCCCTGGACGTGCCGCTCCTGCGTGACGGTGTCGACGAGGCCGAGCGCCTTGGCGCGGCGCGCGTCGATGGTACGGCCGGTCAGCATCAGCGCCATCGACTGGGTCGGATTGACCAGCGCGGTGAACCGCGCCGTGCCACCGAGGCCGGGATGCAGGCCGAGCATCACCTCCGGGAAGCCGAATCGCGCACCGTCGATGGCGATGCGCGCCTGGCAGGCCAGCGCCACCTCGAGCCCGCCGCCGAGGCAGAAGCCATGGATGACCGCGACCGTCGGCAGCCTCAAGGCTTCCAGATGGTCGACCACCGCATGCGCGGCGCGGATGCGCGTCTCCACCATGTCGGGATCAGACGCACCGCGGAATTCGTTGACGTCGGCGCCCGCAATGAAGCCGGAGGGCTTTGCCGAGCGGATCACGAGCCCGGCGGGACGCTCGGTCTCGATTGCCGCAAGCACTGCATCGAACTCCTCCATCACGTCGGAGGACAGCGTGTTGGCGCTCGCATCAGTGCGATCAAACAGCAGCCAGGCAACGCCATCGGCATCGCGCGTCAGCTTGAAGTGCTTGTAGGGGCTGTCTGGCGCCGGTTGCGGCCCGAGCGTGAGAACGCGATCGCCGAGCGCGGTCATGATCTTCGAATCCATAGTCACACCGCCTCGATCAGCATGGCGCCACCGAGTCCGCCGCCGATGCATTCGGTGGCGACGCCGCGCCGCGTGCCGAGCCGCTTCATCGCGTTGACGAGGTGCAGCACGATGCGGTTACCGGAGGTGCCGACCGGATGGCCGAGCGAGATCGCACCGCCGTCGACGTTCAGCCGCTCGCGGTCGATCTCGCCGGCCGCGCCGTCGAGCCGCAATATTTCGCGGCAGAACTTGTCGTCGTTCCAGGCGGCGAGGCAGCCGAGCACTTGCGTCGCGAAGGCCTCGTTCAGCTCCCAGGTCTCGACATCCTTGATGGTGAGGTCGTTGCGCTGGAGCAGCGGCGTCACCGACATCACCGGGCCGAGCCCCATGACGCTTGGATCGAGCGCGGCCCAATGGCTGTCGACGATCGCAGCCTTCGGCGTAAGTCTGTGCTTTGCCACTGCGTCGTCGGAGGCGAGGATCACCCAGGAGGCGCCGTCGGTGATCTGCGAGGAATTGCCCGCCGTGACCTGGCCCCAGGGACGCTCGAACACCGGCCTCAGTTTTGCGAGAGACTCGGCCGTCGAGTCCGGCCGCACGCCGTCGTCATGGTCGAAGAACTTGCCATCGCGTGAAAACGCGGTCTCCACCTCGCCCTTGAGAAAACCCGCGCCTTGTGCATGCGCGAGCCGGCGGTGGCTCTCGGCCGCATAGGCGTCCGACTGTGCGCGCGTGATGCCGAAGAGATGGCCGACGACCTCGGCGGTCTGGCCCATGTTCAGATCAGTGACCGGATCGGTCAGCCCGCGCTCGAGGCCGATGATCGGCTTGAGATAGCGCGGGCGCAGCTTGAACGCAGCGGCGAGCTTCGCGGCCACGCCCTTGGCGGTGGCGAGCCCGGCGAACCAGCGCACGCCGGAATTGGGCCAGACCAGCGGCGCGTGGCTGAGCGCCTCGGTGCCGCCGGCGAGGATCATGTCGGCATGGCCTTCGCGGATGTAGCGGTAGGCGGTGTCGATCGACTGCATCCCGGAGCCACAATTGATCTGCACGGTGAAGGCGACCATGTCCTCGCCCATGCCGAGCCGGAGCGCGGCGACGCGGGCCGGATTCATCTCGTCCGCGATCACGTTGACGCAACCGAGGATGACTTGGTCGAACTCATCGGGAGCGAACGGCTGCCGCGCCAAGAGCGGCCGTCCGCACTGCACGGCGAGATCGACTGGCGTGAACGGACCCGGCCCAGAACGGGCCTTCAAGAACGGCGTCCGGCTGCCGTCGACGATGAATACCGGTCGTGCCATCAGCTCGCCGCCCTCTGCTCACCGAGTTCCTGGAAGAACTGATGCACATTGACGGTTTTCTTGTAAATCGGCGACAGCGCATCCGGCGCAAAATCGTCGACCTCGATCACCTCCTTGACGGCTTCGCGGGCAGTGGCAAGCTGCTCGCCTTCGGCCTGGGTGATCACACCCTTGGCGACCGCGTCCTTCCAGTCGCGGATATGCGCAGCACGCAGGCGCTTGGCGATGGCGTCCGTGCCAGCGACCAGCTTGAACGCCCGCTCCAGCCGGGCAAAGCCGCCGTCATCATCGACATGAGCCAAATCCGGCGTCAGGCGCTCGCGCGAGGCCGAGGGCTCCAGCACGAGGCTGGCGCATTGATGCACGACGCGATCGGACGGGCCGAGCACGCGGGCGCCGAAGGGCTGGACCACGAGCTTGAGGAAGCCGGCGACGAAACGATTCGGCAGGTTGGCGAGGATTTCGGCAAGGCGGTTCTCGATGGTTTTGAAGCCGGTCGCCATGCACCATTCCAGGGCGGCAAAATCCTCCTTCTGCCGGCCTTCATCCTGCCAGCGCTTCAGCGCGGCCGAAAGCAGATAGAGCTCGGACAGGATGTCGCCGAACCGGGCCGACAGCATCTCCTTGCGCTTGAGCGCGCCGCCGAGCGTCAGAAGCGCCAGGTCGGCGCAGAGCGCAAAGGCCGCGGAGTAGCGTGAGAGCTGCCGGTAAAATGGCGTGGCATCGCCGGCATCGGGCGCCGGCGCGAATGCGCCAAAGGTCCAACTGCGGCCGAAGGCGCGGAACAGGGTCCGGAAGCTGTGGCCGACATGTTTCCAGAACGCTGTGTCGAACGCGGTGAGCCCGCGCTCGCGATCGGTGTCCGCCAGCGCATTCATCTCGTCGAGCAGATAGGGATGCGCGCGGATCGCGCCCTGCCCGAACACGATGAGATTGCGGGTGAGAATGTTGGCGCCCTCGACCGTGATGCCGACCGGGACGGCACGGTGCAGATTGCCCAGATAGTTTTGCGGACCGTCGATCACGGCCTTGCCGCCATGGATGTCCATGGCGTCGTCGATCGCGACCCGCATCCGCTCGGTCGCGTGCAGCTTCATGATGCCGGAGATGACGGCGGGATGGACGCCGGCATTCAGCGCCGCGCAAGTGAGCCGGCGTGCGGCATCGAGTTGGTAAGCAGTGGCGACAATGCGCGCGAGCGGCTCCTCGACGCCTTCGAACTTGGAGATGGAGATGCCGAACTGCTCGCGGATGCGGGCATAGCTACCTGTGGTGCGCGCCGCGTAGGCGGCGCCCGCAGCAGAGAGCGACGGCAGCGAGATGCCGCGGCCGGCGGCAAGCGCCGTCATCAGCATCTTCCAGCCCTGCCCGAGGCGCTCCTTGCCGCCGATGACGTAGTGGAGCGGAATGAAGACGTCGCGGCCCCAGTTCGGGCCGTTCTGGAACACCTGCATCGACGGCAAATGGCGCTGGCCGATCTCAACGCCGGGCAGATTGGTCGGGATCAGCGCCACGGTGATGCCGAGCTCGTCCTGATCGCCGACGAGATGATCGGGATCATAGGCCTTGAAGGCGAGACCGAGCAGCGTCGCGACCGGGCCGAGCGTGATGTAGCGCTTGTGCCAGTTCAGCCTGAGGCCGACGACCTCGCGGTCCTCGAAAGTGCCCTTGCAGATGATGCCGGTGTCGACCATCGAGGCAGCGTCGGAGCCGGCCTCGGGGCTGGTGAGGCCGAAGCAGGGAATGTCGCGGCCGTCGGCGAGCCGCGGCAGCCAGCGCTGCTGCTGCTCCCTGGTACCGAAGCGCATCAAGAGCTCGCCCGGGCCGAGCGAGTTCGGCACCATCACGGTGACGGCCGCGGCGATCGAGCGGGTCGAGATCTTGCGCACCACTTCCGAATGCGCGTAGGGCGAGAAGCCGAGGCCGCCGAACTCCCTCGGAATGATCATCCCGAAGAACTTCTCGCGCTTGACGAAGTGCCAGACGTCCTGCGGCAGGTCGCGCCATTCCCAGAAGATTTTCCACTCGTCGAGCATGGCGCAGAGCTCGTCGACGGGACCGTTGAGGAAGGCCCGTTCCTCGTCCGTTAGCGTCGCCTGCGGGACCTTCAGCAGCTTCGACCAATCAGGGTTGCCGGTGAAGAGATCGGCATCCCACCAGACGTCGCCCGCCTCCAGCGCCTCGCGCTCGGTATCGGACATCGCCGGCAGCACGCCGCGCGCCCAGGAGAAGATCGGCTTGGTCAGGGTGTCGCGGCGGAAGCTCATGGCGGACCTCATGCATCGGCGCGGATTATCGGGCACTTTAGCGGAAATTGGCTGGCGGAAGCGAAGGGTTCGGCTGCAAAATTGACGCGGCCTATCAGCCCCGGACCATAACGGCCAGGGTGCGGCGGCAGTTCCGGGAGGGGAAATGGGGGTGAGGTCCTGCTGTCATTCCGGGGCGCGCGAAGCGCGAGCTATGGTGCGCAATTGCGCACCTGAGAATCCATCGTGCGGCAGCGCGGGTCGATGAATGGATTCCGGGTTCGCGCCTAACGGCGCGCCCCGGAATGACGGCGGGGAGAGAGGCCGGATCAATCCGGCCGCACCATCTCGAACATGTTTTCCGGCTTGATCTCGAAATAGTCGCCGCGGCGGCCGGCCCGGACGATGGGGCGGGCGGCGGCGGTCTGGTAGACGCCGTCCTTGATCATGGCCTTGTCGATGTGGACGGCGACGACCTCGCCCAGCGTCAGCCAGGCGTCGGCCTCCTTGCCGTTGGCGCCCTTGAGGCGGACGATGTCGGAGACCTTGCACTCGAAGGCGACGGGGCTCTCGCCGACGCGCGGCACGTTGACCAGCCTGCCGGGCACGGCGGTCAGGCCCGCGACCTCGAACTCGTCGACCTCGGGCGCGACATGCGCGGCGGTCGCGTTCATGTGCTTGGCGAGATCCATCGTGGCGAGATTCCAGACGAACTCACCGGTCTGCTGCATGTTCTCGACCGTGTCCCTTCCAGTTGGTCGAGGAGAAGCCGATGATCGGCGGCACGTAACAGAACGCGTTGAAGAAGCTGTAGGGCGCGAGATTGACGTGGCCCCTGGCGTCGCGTGAGGAGATCCAGCCGATCGGCCGCGGCGCGATGATGGCGTTGAAGGGATCGTGCTTGAGGCCGTGGCCCTTGGAGGGCTCGTAGAAGTAAAGGTCTTTGTCGGTCACGCGCTGCTTCCTTTTCGTCATTGCGAGCGCAGCGAAGCAATCCAGAATCCCTCCGCGGAGACAGTCTGGATTGCTTCGCTGCGCTCGCAATGACAGAGTTTGTTGATCCGTCCTTGGCCGCCACCAGCCTGTCAGCCCGGGGCGGTCGGCCTGCTTATAGGGGAAACCCGCCTGCCCGTCAGTGGCGCGGCGACAGACCCGCGATGACGAAATCGATCATCTGGTCGATGGTCGGACCCGGCTTGGTGGCGCACTGGGCGATCATCTGGGGGTGGAAGAAGCGGATCATCGCGGTGCAGGCGCACAGCGAGGCCAGTTGCAGGTCCGGCGCCTCGAACTCGCCGGAGGCGACACCTTGCGCGATCATCTGGCCGATGACGCCGGCGATGCACTCCATATGGGCGACGCAGACGTCCCAGTCCTCCTCCATCGCGATCGCGACCATCTCGTGCAGCTTGTTGTCGCCGACATAGCGCTCGGTGTTCATGCGGTGGATGGTGGTGAGCAGCTCGCGGAAGCGCTCCTTGACCGGACCGGGCTTCGCCACGATCCGCTGGGCCTCAAGTTCGACCTCGCCCATCAGGCTCCGCGCCACCGCCTGGTGGATCGCCTTCTTCGATTCGAAGAAGCGATACACGTTGGCGGGGCTCATCCGGAGCTCCTTGGCGATGTCGCCGACCGTGGTCTTCTGGTAGCCGATCTGGCGGAACAGCCGCTCGGCCACCTCGAGGATACGATCCCGGGTGTCGCCTTCGATATGTTCCGCAACCAGTGTCATCTGTCAGGACTCGTTCGTCAGTACTTCATCTCACTTATTCAGCCGCTTCAGCAAGCGGAATTGCGTGCTGGTCATCGCTCCCATGCTGCGGCGCGGCAGGCTGCTCGACGGTGCCGGCCTCGTCCAGGCTCTTCCTGAACCACAAGGCGTAAAGACCCGGCAGATACAGAAGCGTCAGGAAGGTCGCAACGAACAGGCCGCCCATGATGGTGATCGCCATCGGGCCCCAGAAGGCCGAGCGCGACAGCGGGATCATGGCGAGAATGGCAGCGAGCGCCGTCAGCACCACCGGTCGGGCACGGCGGACGGTCGCCTCCACGATCGCCTCTCGGCGAGTCAAACCATGAGAAACGTCGGTCTCGATCTGGTCGACCAGGATGACGGTATTGCGCATGATCATGCCGGCGAGGGCGATCAGGCCGAGCAGGGCCACGAAGCCGAACGGGGCATTGGCGACGTTGAGGCCGAGCGAGGCGCCGACGATACCGAGCGGCGCGGTCAGGAACACCAGGATCAGGCGCGAGAAGCTCTGCAGCTGGATCATCAGCAGCGTCAGCATCACCATGACCATCACCGGGAAGAGGATGAAGATCGAAGCGTTGCCCTTGGCCGATTCCTCGAACGCGCCACCTGCCTCGATGCGGTAGGCCGGCTCGAGGTGGTCCTTGATCGCCTTCAGCTTCGGCGTGATCTGGCCCGTGACGTCGGGCGCCTGCACGCCGTCGACGACGTCGGAGCGCACGGTGATCGCCATGTCGCGGTTGCGCCGCCACATGATCGGCTCCTCATGGGCATACTCGATCTTGGCGATCTGCTGCAGCGGCACGGCCACCCCATTGCGCGAGGTGATGGTGAGATCACCGACGCCGCCGAGGTCGAGGCGTTCGGACGGGATCGCACGGGCGACCACGCCGACCTTCTCGATGCCGTCGCGCACGGTGGTGACCTGCGAACCCGAGATCAGCATCGCGAGCGCCTGCGAGACGTCCTGTGGCGTCAGGCCCATGGCACGGGCGCGGTCCTGGTCGACGACGAGCTTGAGATAGGGCGACTGCTCGTTCCAGTCGAGCTGGACGTCCTTGACGCTCTTGTTCTGGCGCATGACGTCGCGAACCTGGTAGGCGATCTCGCGCACCTTGTTGGCGTCGGGGCCGATCACGCGGAACTGGACGGGGAAGCCGACCGGCGGACCGAAGTTGAAGCGGTCGACGCGCACGCGCGCCTCGGTGAGGAAGCCGTCGGCAGCCGCGTTCTCGATCTTGGCCTTGATGCGCTCGCGCGCCTCGACGCCCTTGGCGACGATGACGATCTCGGCGAAGGCCTCGTTCGGCAGCTGCGGGTTGAGGCCGAGCCAGAAGCGCGGCGAGCCCTGGCCGACATAGGAGGTATAGGTCTCGATGTCCTTGTCATCCTTCAGCAGCGTCTCGGCCTTCTTCACCGCCTTCTCGGTGACGTTGAAGGCGGTGCCTTCGGGCAGGCGCAGCTGCAGGAACAGCTCCGGCCGCTCCGAGAGCGGGAAGAACTGCTGCTGGACATGGCCGAAGCCGACGATCGAGGCGGCGAAGACGCCGACGGTCGCAACCACCACGGTGATGCGGTGGTTGACGCACCATTGCACGATGGCGCGCAGGCCGCGGTACATGCGGGTCTCGTAGACCGCGTGCGGATCGTGATTGTGGTGCGCCTTCATCTCCGGCAGCAGCTTGACGCCGATATAGGGCGTGAAGATCACCGCCACGAACCAGGAGGCGACCAGCGCGATCGCCACGATCCAGAAGATGCTGCCGGCATATTCGCCGACCGCGGAATTGGCAAAGCCGATGGGGAGGAAGCCAGCGGCCGTGACCAGCGTTCCCGTGAGCATCGGAAACGCAGTTGATTCCCAGGCAAAGGACGCCGCGCGCATGCGGTCCCAGCCCTGCTCCATCTTCACCACCATCATCTCGACCGCGATGATGGCGTCGTCGACGAGCAGGCCGAGCGCGATGATCAGCGCGCCGAGCGTGATGCGGTGCAGGTCGAGCGACATCGTGTTCATGACGATGAAGACGATGCCGAGCACCAAGGGCACCGACAGCGCGACCACGATGCCGGTGCGCCAGCCGAGCGCCAGGAACGAGACGAACAGCACGATGACGAGCGCTTCCATGAAGGAGTGCACGAACTCGCCGACGGCATGCTCGACCACCTTGGGCTGGTCGGCGATCAGCTTGACGTCGATCCCCTGCGGCACGGCCTTCATGAACTCGGCGGTTGCCTTCTCGACCTCCTTGCCGAGATCGAGGATGTTGGCGCCCTTGGCGGTGACGACGCCGATGCCGATCGCGGGCTTGCCTTCCTGACGGACGACGAAGCTCGGCGGATCGACAAAGCCATGGGTGACGGTGGCGATGTCGCCGAGACGGAAGACGCGGCCGTTGCTCTCGACCGGGGTCTCAGCGACGGCCTTGGCCCCGTCGAGCGCGCCGGTGACGCGCAGCGGCACGCGCTGCGAGGAAGTCTCGACCGTGCCGGCCGGGGTCACGTTGTTCTGCTTGGCAAGGGAATCGAACAGCGCCTGCGGCGTGATGCCGAGCGTGGCGAGCTTGGCATGACTGAACTCGACGAAGATGCGCTCATCCTGATTGCCGTAGACGTCGACCTTGGTCACACCAGGCACCTTCAACAGGCGCTGACGGAATCCTTCCGAGACCTTCTTGAGCTGGGCATAATCGGCGCCGTCGCCGGTCATCATGTAGAGGATGGAATCGACGTCGGAGAACTCGTCGTTGACGACGGGCCCGAGGATGCCGGACGGCAGCTGGCCCTGCACGTCGACCAGCTTCTTGCGCAGCAGATAGAAGAGGTAGGGCACGTCCTTCGGCGGCGTGTTGTCGCGGAAGGTCACCTGGAGTGCGGCGAAGCCGGGCTTGGAATAGGTCTGCACCTTCTCGAAGTAGGGCAGCTCCTGGATCTTCTTCTCGATGGGATCGGCGACCTGCGCCTGCATCTCCTGCGACGTCGCACCCGGCCACATGACGGAAACGTTCACCGTCTTGACTGTGAAGAACGGGTCCTCGGCGCGACCGAGCTTCTCATAGGAGAAGAAGCCGGCGACGCCGAGGATGATCATCAGGAAGAGCACCAGCGTCGGATGGCTGACCGCCCAGGCCGAAAGGTTGAAGCGCTTCATCGCACTCTCCGAAAGACGATCCAGTTGCAAACAACGACAGCCGCTCTGTTCAAACCGTCGTCGCGAGGCAGCGAAGCAATCCAGGGGGCTGGGCAGGTTCTGGATCGCTTCGCCGCTTCAGCCTTTGCTTAGGGACAAGGGCCGAAACTCACCTCACACGACGTAACTCACTTTCTTCGTCATTCCGGGGCGACCGCAGGGCGAACCCGGAATCTCGAGATTCCCCGGTGCGCAATTGCGCACCTGTGGTCTGGTCCTTCGGACCATCCCGGAATGACAGGAACTAGAAACTCAGCGACGACACGATCCGCACCCGCTGGCCCGGATCGAGCTTCTGCACGCCGAGGGCCACGATCTTGGCGCCCTCTTCCACGCCGCCCGTGATGATGACGTCGTTGCTCTCGTAGGACTTCACCGTCACCGGCTTCAGTGTGACGGAGCCGTTGTCGTCGACGACGTAGAACGAGGGCTTGCCGCCTTCGTTGAACAATGCCGACAGCGGCAGCCGCGCAACGCGCTCGGTGGCGGCGTCCGACAGCGTCAGCGTCGCGGTCATGCCAAGCGCGACCTTGTCGTCGGCCTCGGGCAGCGAGAACTTTGCCAGATAAGTGCGCGTGGCCGGATCGGCGGCCGGCGCGATCTCGCGCAGCTTCGCTGCGTACTTCTTGTCCGGCTCCGACCAAAGAGTGACGCTGGCGGCGCCCGACTTGGCGCGTCCGACCAGCGTCTCAGGGATCGCGACGACCGCTTCCTTCTCGGCAAAGCGGGCGACACGGATCGAAGCCTGGCCCGCGGCGACCACCTGGCCGGGCTCGATCAGCGTTGCGGTGACAACGCCACGGGCGTCGGCAACAAGCGTCGCGTAGGAAAGGGAATTCTTGCTCAATTCGAGCGCGCGCTCGGCGCGGTTCAGGCGGGCGCGGGCTTCGTCCGCGGCGGCGCGGCTCGAGTCCATCTGCGCGTCGGTGGTCCAGCCCTTAGCCTTCAGATCCTTGGCGCGCTGCTCGGCAGCGGCTGCCTGGGCCAGCACGCCGGTCGCGGCGGTCTGTTCAGCCAGGGCCTGCTCGGCCTGGAGCTTCAGATCGACCTCGTCGAGGGTGGCGAGCGGCTGGCCGACCTCGACGGTCTGGCCGACTTCGACGAGGCGCTTGGCGACCTTGCCAGCGACGCGGAAGCCGAGATCGCTCTCAATGCGGGGCCTGATGGTGCCGACAAAGCTGCGTTCCGGCGTCTCTGCATCATAATGCGTGGTCGCGACCAGAACCGGCCGCGGCGGCTCGGCCTTTTCAGCAACTGTATCATTGCACCCGGCCAGCGCAGCGGCCATCAGGGCCAGCGACACACCCCGCCAAAAGCTTGGAATAGCTGGACAAAACGGACCGGACGAACATCGGCGGACACTCCTGCGGCTGCAATGAGAGGAATGTCGACTAATCACTGATAAAAGTCAATAATCGTCAGTCATCAGGAAAGCGTGATCGTTAAAGGGTGGTACGGATTGGGCGGAAGCCCACAGGGCGAAGGCGGAAGCGTGCCCACCGCGTCCGTCGCTACCGGGAAAGATGGTGGGCACGGCGTCCAAAGGGGGCGCCTTTGCTCACCCTACGAGGCTAATGCCCTCACCGCCCCTGTTCGGCGAACTCGTGCTTGCTGTCGTGGCCGCCCACAAACACCAGGATGCCAGCGATCAGCGGCAGCACGGCGAGCACGAGCAGGCCGGTCGAGGTCTGGCCGGTGGCTTCCTTGACCCAGCCGATCAGATAGGGGCCGCCGAAGCCGGCGAGGTTGCCGATCGAGTTGATCAGGGCGATGGCGCCGGCCGCCGCTGTACCGGACAGCCAGGCAGTCGGCAGCGTCCAGAACACGCCGAAGCAGCAGAACACGCCGATCGCGGCGACCGTCAGCACCACCATCGTCATGGTGGGATCAGTGAGGTAGCTGGAGACGCCGAGCGCAACCGCGGTGAGGAGCAGCGGCGCGCCGACATGCATGACGCGCTCGCGGCTCGCATCCGAATGCCGCGCCCACAGGATCATGGCGATGGTGCCGAACAGATACGGGATCGCGGTGACGAAGCCGGTCTGCGCGTTGGTGAGGCCGAACGCCTTGACGATCTGCGGCAGCCAGAACTGCATGCCATAGAGCGCACCGACGAAGCCGAAATAAATCAGGCTGAGCGCGATCACTTTCGGTGAAGACAGTGCCTCGCCGAGCGAGAAATGCTTCACCGCCTGCTTGGCCGCGATCTCGGAATCAAGCTTCGCCTTCAGCCACGCCTTCTGCTCGGCCGAGAGCCAGTCCGCCTTCTCCGGCTTGTCGGTGAGATAGAACCAGGTGACGATGCCGAGCAGCACCGAGGGGATGCCCTCGATGATGAACAGCCACTGCCAGCCTTTCAGCCCCATCATGCCGTCGAGCCCGAGCAGCAGGCCCGAGATCGGCGCGCCGATCACGGTCGAGACCGGCACCGCAATAGCGAAGGCCGCGAGGAAGCGGGCGCGATATTCGGCCGGATACCAATAGGTGAGATAGAGGATGATGCCCGGGAAGAAGCCGGCCTCGGCGACGCCGAGCAGGAAGCGCAGGACGTAGAAGCTCGTGACGCCGCTGACCATCGCCATCAGCGCCGAGATGATGCCCCAGGTCACCATGATGCGGGCGATCCAGCGGCTCGCGCCGAATTTTTCCAGCGCGAGGTTGCTCGGCACTTCGAAGATGAAGTAGCCGATGAAGAAGATGCCGGCGCCCCAGGAGAAGATCAGCGGCGTGAACTTCAGCTCCGCGTTCATGGTCAGTGCGGCGAAGCCGAGATTGACGCGGTCGAGATAGGAGAAGAAGTAGGCCAGCACCAGGAACGGAATCAGGCGCCAGGAGATGGCGCGAATGGTCGAGGTTTCGATGTCGCTCTTGCTAGCGCTCTTGGCACCGCCGGCGGAACCGGCATAGGTGGTCTGGCTCATGGCTTCCCCCCGGGTTGTTGCTTTTGTGGGCTGAGTGGCGGTTTTGAGCATCGCGGGCAAAGAGTCAATGGAGCGAGCAATGCACGGAGCGCAGCCGGATAAACCTGTTGCGCCGACGCGGAAGGCGTCTCACTCCGCCAATTGAAACCGCTCGAAGCGATCGAGCTCGTCCTCGATCCTCCGCTTGAGCTCCTTTCGTCCCGCCGTCTTCCTGCCCTGCCCGACCCAGGTCCATTTCTGCATCAACAGCTTCTTCGCCTGCCGATCGGTCTTGAGATCGAGCGCGGCGACGATCTCGTCGCCGACCAGCACGGGCAGCGCGAAGTAGCCGAACTTGCGCTTGGCCTTCGGCACATAGGCTTCGAACAGGTGGTTGTAGCCGAAGATCAGATTGGTGCGCTTGCGCTGGATGATCAGGGGATCGAACGGCGATAGGATGTGGACGAGATCAGGCGACACCTCATGCAGCTCCAGCGCTGCGGGCGAGGCCCAATGCTCCTGCTTGCCGGCGCCCTCGATCGTAACAGGCACCAGCTCGCCGCGGCGGACGCGCGAGGCGATCAGGCGCGCGACCGGCTTCTTGCGCGGCGCGTCGAGGTGGCAGATCGAATCGAGGCTGACCACGCCCTGCGAGCGCAGCGCGCGGTCGAGCAGATAGGCTGTGATCTCCTTGCTTGAAGCCGGCTTCGGCAGCTTGTCCCAGCCGAAATGGCGCGTCATCAGCTCATAGGTTTTGAGCATGCCCTGGCGCTCGCTGATGGTCACGGCGCCGGTGTAGAAGGCGAGCTGCAATGCCCGCTTCGACGGCTTGCGGCTCTGCCACAGATGCTCCTTCTCGACGAGCACGTCGTCGTCGATGTCGCGGATCGTCAGCGGACCGACGCGCAGCAGCCGCATCACCTTGCGCGTGTCGGCCGACTTCACCGAAGCGAACCATTTGTGCCCCTCGCGCCGGTGCTCGCGCATCGCCGGCAGGAAGAAGCGGAAGTCGTTCGCCGGCACGTAGGAGAGCGCGTGCGTCCAATACTCGAACACGCTCTTGTCGGTGCTCTGGGCATGACGCAGATCGGCGCGACGGTAGGACGGGATGCGGCTGAACAAGATGTGGTGGTGACAGCGCTCGATCACGTTGATGGTGTCGATCTGCACATAGCCGAGATGAGCGATCGCGTCCGCCACCGCCTGCGCCCCCTCGCCGAACGGGGTGCGCTCGTCCAGCCGCTGGGCATGCAGCCAGATCTGCCGGGCCTGTGTCGTGCTGAGTGGAAGCGGTTTGGGCGTGCGGGACATTGCAGGAGGCAATGTAGCGGGATTCGCACTGTTGCAAACAAGGGAGGCAAAGAAAACCGCGCTGCCATCTGCTGACAGCGCGGTCGGTCAACGTACGGCTCGAACTATTTCGCGCTCATCTTCTGCGCCTTCATGTAATGCTTGCAGGCGCCGCGCATATTGCCTTTGCTCATCTCGGTGTTGGCTGCAGCCATTTCCTTGGCCATTGCCTGCTTGCCCGGCGAATCCACGGTTCCCATCGCGGTCATCGACTTGCCGATTGCCTCGCCCGTACAGGGCTGCATCTTTGCCGCAGAAGCCGGCGCGGCCGCGAGCGCGGTGAGCAGAACGGCCGAAAGCAACATCTTCATCGAATGTCTCCTCCATAGAACAAAACCGGCGCCATGCCGGCCAACACAGGAGCCATTCTTCAGCGCCAAGTTTTCAGGGAGAAGACATTTTCGTTGCTGCGCCGCAGCGCCAGCCCCTTATTGGTGTGCGGCTTTTGGGCGCTCCCCGACGCTCCCCGTGGCGACGTCCGGCTCGCACGACGCCTTGCCGCGCCCCTCCGACTGGCAGCGATAGACGTCGCCCGTGAGACGATCGACCAGCCACATGTTCTCCTCGGTCGGCCCTTCGAGCCCGACATAGCGGGAGGTCAGCCCCGTGATCAGCGTCGACAGCAGGATCGCCACCGCGATCATCGCGGCGCCGATATAGATGGGCATTGAGCTCAGGGACACTGTCCGATCCGGCGGGCCGCTGCGATAAAATTGGTAGTCACGCTGGTAGTCACTAGGCCTTGGCACTGGATGGAACTCGGCTCCCGTCGCGGTCGGATTCTTGACTGCTAGGCGGGCATCTGGACGAATTCTTGTTTGCACGCGGGCTTCGACGCGACGCCTTCGCGACGATCGGGACCCGCGGGTTCCCGGGAACCAAGCCCCCGTTCGGCAAAGCGATCAGGCGCCAGACCAGAGTGACCCTCGGCTCGCAGTTTCGAATGTGACCAAGATCACATCAGTGCTGTTGAACCTGCCCTAGGCTCGCAGCATCAAATCGCCATCAGGCGTAACAGCGAGGATACGATTATGACCCGTTTTGATAAGTTCTTTGGACTGAAGGCGATAACTCTCTCCGCGGCCCTGTCGATGACGGCTGGCCTGGCTCTGGCCGGCGACAACAACGTTTCCACCGACAAGATCCTGGATGCGCTGAAGCCGAAGCCGGCGACCCGCGGCCTATCCGTTGGGCCGCAGGTTGACACGACCGCGCAGGCCAAGGAAGCGAGCTTCCTGAACACCGTGCGCAACCGCTCGACCCGGTCGCTCTCGACAGGCGAGCGCGAGCAGATCGCCGAGCTCGCCGCGACCAAGCCGAAGATCGATCTGGAGATCCAGTTCGACTACAACTCGGCCGACATCGCCAAGACATCGGTGGCATCGGTGCAGGCGCTCGGCAAGGCGCTGTCCGATCCGGCGCTGAAGGGCTCGACTTTCGTGGTCGCCGGCCACACCGACGCGATCGGCGGCGAAGAATACAATCAAGGGCTCTCGGAACGACGGGCCGACACCATCAAGAAGTACCTGATGCAGAACTATGGCCTGAACGGCACCGATCTCGTCACCGTCGGTTACGGCGAGACCAAGCTGAAGGATGCCGCCAACGGCGCCGACCCGATCAACCGCCGCGTCCAGGTCGTGAACATGGACACCAAGACCGCGGCAAAATAAGTCCAAGCACTTTGTCGCAAGCAGCACGCCGCCTGCCCTCCCCGGCAGGCGGCGCTGTCATATCCAACCTTGGAACAGCATCAGCCGGTTGAAGGTCCTCATTGAGGTGCCGACGAAGGCTGCGGAAATCGGCAGCATGACCGCAAAGCCCGTCGCGGCGACGCCAACATAGGCCCACAACAGCCAGCGCGGCAGCCCCTCCCGGCGCAGCACATAGACCAGCGCGAGCGACGCCGCGGTCGCGGCCGGCAGGTAGTAGTAGATGAAACCCAGGGTGCGCGGCAGCAACGCCCAGGCGAGCCAGGGACCGAAATAGAATGCCGCGATCAGGAACGCATCCCAGCGCCGCGCGACGATGAAATCGCGCAGCACCACGATTAGCGCGAGCAGAGCCGGCCACAGCACGAGCGGATTGCCGAGGAAGACGATCGCGGCGACGTGGTCCTCCGCCGTCTTGTCGAACAGGAACCAGACCGGGCGCGCGAGCAACGGCCAGGATGGCCATGCGCTCATATAGGTGTGGCCGGCGATGGCCGTCGTGGTGTTGTCAGCAAAGATCCGCCGCTGCGCCTCGATCAATTCCGACAGCGACAATCCATAGAGCGGGACGAAGGCGGCAAGATAGGCCACCATCGGCAAGACGGCGAAGCAGAGCGCGACATCATGCAGCTTCAGGCCGGGCCAAAGCTCCGGCCGATACCAGTCGTCCGGCTTCGCGTCGGCGAACAGCGTACGCCAGCCCTGCATCAGGCGGACCACAGCAACGATGACGATGCAGACGCCAAGTGGAAACAGGCCGCTCCATTTGCATGCCGCAGCACAGCCGAACAGGCTGCCCGCGAGCGCAAACATCGCCTGCGGCCGCTCTCTGCGAAAACCATGCATGAAGGCGGCGGTCGCGACCAGGCCGAAGCCGAGCGCAAAGATGTCGAGCATGGCGATGCGCGCCTGCACGTACAGCATCTGGTTGAGGCCAGCGATCAGCGCCGCTGCGATAGCGGGCCCTTGCGCGGAGAACAGCGCGAGGCCGCACAGATAGATCGCGACGATCGCGAGCGCGCCGAACAATGTCGCGGGATAGCGCCAGCCAAGCGCGTTGTCGCCGAAGGTTGCGATCGATGCCGCAATCAGCTCCTTGGCCAGCGGCGGATGCATCGGATTGAGCATCGGCTGCGACATCGCGGGCGCCAGCATCTGCCGCGCCGCCGGCACGTAATGGACCTCGTCGAAGACGAATTTTTCCGGCGCAGTGAGGCCGATCAGCAGCGCCAGATGCGCGATCAGGAAGATCGCGACAGCAATCACTGCGCTCCGCGACATCCTCGGAACCGCAGGTGATTCAAGCGTCTTTTGTAGGGCTGTCTTGCGTGGCAAATCGGCTTCACCGCGGAGAAAAATATACTGGTTCTCGTCATTGAACGCATTCTGCCGCAACTGTCACTAAGCATGACGCACGTCCCGCGCCGCTTGTGATAATTCCGCCACATCAGAAGCGTGCGCGATCCGGTACGATCAGGGACACATCGATCGGTTTCGAAATGAATTTGCGTTTTTGGCTTTTCCCCACACTGCTCACGGCCGCAATCTGCGCGGCGTCCGGCGCCAAGGCGCAGACGCGTGTCGGCGAGGCCGTCGTGATCCAGAACGAAGTGGTGCGCGTCGCCGCGACCACGACGCCGATCAATGTCGGCGACAGCATGCTGCGCGACGAGACCGTGCGGACTGGCACCGACAGCGCGGCGCGTTTCGTGATGGCCGACAGCACCAATCTGTCGCTCGGCCCGAGCGCCACGCTGAAGCTCGACCGCACCGTCTTCAACGACGAGCACAGCTATCGCGACGTCGCGATCCGCATGACCACCGGCGCGTTCCGCTTCGTCACCGGCAACTCCGACAAGGCCGCCTACAAGATCACGACGCCGCTCGCGACCATCGGCGTGCGCGGCACCACGCTCGACATTCTCTCGCAGCGCGGACGCTCCGTGGTCGTGCTTCAGGACGGCGCGGCCAGCGTCTGCACGAGGAGCGGCCAATGCGTGCAGCTCACCCAGCCCGGTGACACCGCCATCATCACCTCGACCGGCGGCAAGGTGAGCATCACCAAGAGCAACACGCCGCCCTGGACGTTCGCCGCCAACTGCGCCGCGAGCGCCGGGCTTTGCGCGGTCAACCAGTACGCCGGCGCTTCGCCGACCATCACGCCCGCCGTCCAGGACGACGGCATCCTGTGCGGGCGCTGACGATGGCGAAATTCAACGTCCAGCGCCTCATCCTTGCGGCTGCGCTGACCGCAACTGCGGCGTTTGCGCTTGTCACGTTCAATGCCCGCCCGGCGGCTGCGCAGGCGTCGGAGTGCGGGTCCGAGTGCGGTGAGCCAAATCCCAGTCCCTCCCCGACCTATTCCCCGTCGCCGTCTCCGTCACCCACGCCGACTCCCTCCCCGTCGCCGAGCCCCTATCCGTCGCCTTCACCGAGCCCGTATCCTCCGCCCTCGGGACCGACCGGCGCGGATTCCAGCGGCAATTCGATCGGCGGCCTCGCCAATCAGCGCTTCAACCAGATGATCACCAACCGGGTGCTCGGCACGGTGCTGCTCGGCGTCAACGAGCAGATCAATTGCGGCGACTGCATCAGCGCATTCGGCTCGGCCGGCTCGTTCTCGGCCGGCATCCACGGCCGCAAGGCGCTGACCAACAATCTGTCGCTGCTGGCCGGCATCGCCTACACGCACTACAACGAGGGCGGTTACAAGATCACGAGCGCACCGATCGGCGCCTTCGCGCTGCGCTACGACTTCACCGACTGGGGCTCGTCGCGCCCGTTCTTCGACGTCGGCACCATCCTGACGCCATGGGAGAAGGCGCGCTACACGCGCAGCTACGACACCAGTCTCGGCCCGGTGAGCGTGACGAGCTCGACCAACGCTTCGAACTACGCCGTCTACGGCCGCGCCGGCTGGATCAGCCGCCTCTCGCCGCGCGACGAGGTCGCGGCCTCGATCGAGGTCTGGCAGCTCTGGCAACGCGTGTCGGGCTATAGCGACAGCGCCGTAGCTTTCAATCCATTCGACGCCACGATTGCGACCGGCACCGATCGCACCAGCCTCGTCAAGATCGGCGGCCAGTGGACGCATCTATTCGGCAGCAACATCGAGACCAACATCAACGGCGGCTGGGTGCAGTCCTTCGCCAGCCACAGCGGCATCGTCGCCACCGTGACCGGCCAGGGCATGGTGGTGCCGACCATGGGCAACCAGGGCTGGTTCGAATATGGCGGCCGCCTCGGCTTCCGCGTGCAGAAGGGCTGGATCGTGGACCTCTTCGCCAACGGCACGCTCGGCCCGCAGCCGGTCGGCAACACGATCCACGGCGGCGTGGGATTGCGGATTAACTATTAAGAGACTCGGCATAGTCTCGTAGGGTGGGCAAAGCGTAGCGTGCCCACCGCTTCTCTCTCAACAAGAGACAATGGTGGGCACGGCGCAAGCGCGCCTTTGCCCACCCTACGGCACCTGTGCTGGCCTCACGCCGCGGACTTGCCCTCGAACGCGCGGCGCAACACCTCGACGTCCAGCTTCACCATCTTCATCATGGCCTGCATCGCGCGCGCGGCCGCGGCCTTGTCCGGGCTCGACAGGAACTCGAACATCACCTTCGGCACCACCTGCCAGGCCACGCCCCAGCGATCCCTCAGCCAGCCGCACCGCTCCTCCTTGCCGCCATGGGCGAGGAAGGCGTTCCAGACGCTGTCGACCTGGGCCTGATCGTCGCAATGGATCATCAGCGAGATCGCGTGGGTGTATTCCATCTTCATGCCGCCATTGAGCGCGACCAGCGGCTGTCCGGCCACGGTGAACTCGACGACGAGCACCGAGCCTTCCTTGCCGGAGGGGCCGTCCGAAACGTTGCGCTGGACGTGCGTGATCTCTGAATTCGGGACCAGCGAGACGTAGAATTTTGCAGCGTCCTCGGCATCGCCGTTGAACCACATGCAGGGCACGAGCTTGGACATCGTGAATGTTCCTCTTCTATGCCTGGATCAGGCGTTCGCCATATCGGGCTGCAGAGGTGCGGCCGCGAGGTCCATCCAGTTCACACCCCACATATGCCCATCGGGATCCTCGAAGCTGCGGCCGTACATGAAGCTGTATTCGTCCTTCGGGCTGGGATCGGCCACCCCGCCCGCAGCCTCGGCCTTGGCGACGATATCGTCGACATCGCTGCGGCTGTCCGCGGACAGACAGAACAGCACCTGGTTCGAGGTCCTGGCATCCGCGATCGGCTTTGGCGTGAACTGACGGAATTTGTCGTGGGTCAGCAACATGGCGAAAATGGTCTCGGAAAAGACCATGCAGCTCGCCGTCTCGTCGCTGAATTGCGGGTTCTTGACCGCGCCGACGGCCTCATAAAAGGCGGTCGCGCGCTTGAGGTCGGTCACCGGCAGGTTGACGAAGATCATCTTGGGCATCGGAAGCTCCTTGGGCGGGGTTCTGCCCAAGGACGGACGGCCAGGTCGCCATCCGACACCGCTTCCGACAAATATTTGGACCCTGATCTCGCGGGGATTCTGTCGCACCGCCCCCGCGCCCCTGAAGAGTCCTACTTCTTCTCGTTGGGATCGCGGTGCACCGGGTCGATCCACAGCACGGTCTCGGGCTTCTCGACCGGCTCGATGTCGAGGTTGATCGCCACCGCCTCGCCGTCGCTGCGCACCAGCACGCATTCCAGCACCTCGTCCGGGCTGGCGTTGATCTCCTGGTGCGGCACGTAAGGCGGGACAAAGATGAAATCGCCGGGACCGGCCTCCGCGGTGAATTGCAGGCTTTCACCCCAGCGCATGCGCGCCTTGCCCTTCACCACATAGATGACGCTTTCGAGATGGCCGTGATGATGCGCGCCGGTCTTGGCATCCGGCTTGATGCTGACCGTGCCCGCCCACAATTTCTGCGCGCCGACGCGTGCAAAATTGATCGCGGCCGCGCGGTCCATGCCTGCTGTCGACGGGACGTTGGTATCGAGCTGGTTGCCCGGAATGACGCGCACGCCATCATGCTTCCAGCGATCATGATCATGGTCATGGTGGGAATGCGAGTGGTCATGGCCGGTCATGGGACTTGCTTTCTGTTGGTTCTCTGCACGGCAAAACTAACCTAAAGGCACAGCTGCAAGCCATACCAAAATCGGAACGCTGATAGCTGCCGGACGTTGCCTCACCGAGCAAAATGGAAGGAGCGTTTCATGGGTAGCACGACCGACAAGATCAAGGGCAACGCCAACGAGGCGATCGGCAAGGCCAAGCAGGGCATCGGCGAAGCCGCCGGATCCGATCGCATGGAGGGCGAAGGCGCGGTGCAGGAGGTGAAGGGCAAAGGCCAGCAGGCCATGGGCGATGCCAAGGACGCCGCGAAGGATGCGATGGATCGCGCCGCGGCGGCGGCACGCCGCGCGGCGGAGTGACGCGCGTAAGATTGAAAATGAAAAGACCGGCCACAAGGCCGGTCTTTTTGTTGTGCCGTCATTCCGGGATGGTCCGAAGGACCAGACCTCAGGTGCGCAATTGCGCACGGGGAATCTCGAGATTCTCAGGTGCGCAATTGCGCACCATAGTTCGATGCTATCGCATCGCCCCGGAATGACGGTGTGAATTATTTCACAGCCAGCAATTCCACGTCGAACATCAGCGTCGCGTTCGGCGGGATCACGCCGCCGGCGCCGCGGGCGCCGTAGCCGAGCTGCGGTGGGATGATCAGCGTGCGCTTGCCGCCGACCTTCATCGAGGCAACGCCCTCGTCCCAGCCGGCGATGACGCGGCCCTTGCCAATCGGGAATTCGAACGGCTCCTTGCGATCGACGGAGGAGTCGAATTTCTTGCCCTTCTGGCCGTTTTCATAGAGCCAGCCGGTATAGTGCATCACGCAGATCTGACCGGGTTGCGGCGAGGCACCGGTGCCGACGGTGGAGTCGATGATCTGCAAGCCTGAAGCTGTGGTCATGGTCTTTCCTGCGGTCTGGGCCAAGGCCGTGGTGGAAACGAAATCGGACACGCCACCAATCACGGTGATCGCGAGTGCCGACATGATAGCGAGGAGCAGGCGCTGGAAACGCTGCATGAGACACCTTCCATTTGAGGCGGGAGGTGTCTAACCCAACGCCGCCGCCGTTTCCACCCCTTTAGACCTCGATATTTTCCAGCCGCACCGGCAGCTTGCGGATGCGCTGGCCGGTGGCGTGATAGATCGCGTTGCAGATCGCGGCATTGGTGCCGACATTGGCAAGCTCGCCGAGGCCCTTTGCGCCCACCGGGTTGATGTGATCGTCCTGCTCGGAGAGCATGATGACCTCGACGCCGGGCACATCGGCATTCACGGGCACGAGGTAGTCGGCAAGATTGTCGTTGACGTAGCGCGCATTGCGCTCGTCGATCTCGGTGGCTTCCAGCAGCGCCGAGGACATGCCCCATATCAGGCCGCCCATGAGCTGGCTGCGCGCGGTGCGCGGATTCATGATCCTCCCCGCCGCGAACGCGCCGACCAGGCGGGGGCAGCGGATTTCATGCGTGAAGCGGTTGACGCGGACCTCGACGAACTCGGCGCCGAAGGCGTAGGCGATCTGGTCCTTCATGGCATGACCACCGATGAGCCGTACCTGCCCATTGTGCATGGCGCGGAAGGAATCCAGCGGCGCGCCCTCCGGCTTCCACTCGCTATATTCCTCGATGACGCCGACGCCGAGCGCATCGAAGGCCTTCTCGATATCGAGGGAGCGATCGCCTTTGGCCGCCTGGGTCGACGGTGCCGGGCTGATGCCGACGGTCTCCTTGGCCTTGTCGGCGAGGCTGTCGCTCGGCATCACCGCCTTGAACAGGCGCTGTCGGATCTGATCGCATACCATCATCACGGCCGAGCAGGTGCTGGCGGTCGAGTTGGAGCCGCCGGCAACCGGCGCGGGCGGCAGGTCGCTGTCGCCCATGAAGACCGCGACCTTCTCGAGCGGCACCCCGAGCCGCTCGGCCGCAGTCTGGGCGATGACGGTATAAGCACCGGTGCCGATCTCGTGGCCGGCGATCTCGACGCGGGTACGGCCGTCGCGCTGCAGGCGCACGCGCGCCGCGGACGGCGCCATCTGCGTCGGATAGCAGGTGGCGGCGCAGCCGTAGCCGATCAACCAGTCGCCGTCCGACATCGATTTCGGCTCCGGCGAGCGCTGCGACCAGCCGAACGCCTTGGCGGCCTCGTCGAAGCACGCCATTAGCGAGCGCGATGTATAGGGCTTGCCGCCGATCGGCTCCGTGGTGGTGTCATTGGTGCGGCGAAGCTCGACCGGATCCAGGTTCAGCTTCACCGCCAGCTCGTCGAGCGCGCTCTCCAGCGCAAACAGATACGGCACCTCCGGGGGCGAGCGCATGAAGCCGGGCGTGTTGCGATCGGCGCGCACGATCGAGACCAGGCTGTCCACGTTCGGGCAGGCATAGAGCCGCGTCGTCGTCTTGGTGCCGCCGACGCAATAGGCGTCGGGGCGCGAGGAGACTTCGGCGCCCTCATGCCTCAAAGCGACCAGCTTGCCGTCTCGGCTCGCACCGAGCTTGATCTCATGCCGCGTCTCGGCGCGGTAGGTCGTGATGGTAAAGCCCTGGTCGCGGGTCGGGACCAGCTTGATCGGGCGGTTCAGGCGCTTGGCAATCCCGGCGATGATGGCGGTCCGCGGCGTCATCGAGCCCCGCGAACCGAACCCGCCGCCGACATAGGGATTGACCACGCGCACCTTGTCGGCGTCGATGCCGAGCTGCTCGGCCACGCCGTTCTTCAGGCCATGGACATACTGGCTGCCCTCGTAGATGACGAGATTGTCGCCCATCCAGGCGCAGCTGGTCGTGAACAGCTCCATCGGATTGTGGTGCTGCGTCGGCGTGTCGTAGGAAGCGGTGAGCTTGACCTCAGCCGCATCGAACGCCTTGGCGAAGTCGCCGACCGCAGGGTCTTCCTTGAACTGCGCGTTCTGTCCCTTGGCTGCTGCCATGGTCGTTCCCGGCGAGTCGAAGCTCGCGCTCGGCGCCGCCGCGGTGTAGCTGACCTTGACGCGATTGGCGGCCTCGCGCGCCGCCTCATAGCTCTCCGCGATGATCACGGCGATGATCTGACCGTCATGCGCGATCTCGGCCGATTTCAGCGGCTGGATCGTGGTGCCGGCATAGCCGCCGTTGCTGAAGAGTTTCGATTCCTTCAGCTTCGGGGCGTTCTCGTGCGTGACGATATCGATCACGCCGCGGACGCGCCCGGCATCGTCGAGATCGAAGCGGTCGATGCGGCCCTTGGCGATGGCGCTCGTGACCAGGAATGCGTAGGCCGGATTATCCAGCGGCATGTCGGAGGCATAGGTCGCGCGCCCCGTGACCTTTGCGGCCGCATCATAGCGCGGCACGGATTGTCCCATATTCGCCTTGGGCCCGGGAGCTGCAGCGGTCATGGTCAGATCTCCATCGTTACGGCCTGCTGGAGCGCGCGTGCCACCACACGCTTGCCGAGCGCGATCTTGAAGCTATTGTGCCGGCGGCCGCGGGCATCCGCAAAGGCGGCCTCGGCGACGCGCTGCGCCAGCGCTTCGTCGAACTTCTGTCCCTTCAACAGCGCCTCCGCCTCGCGCGCCCGCCACGGCACGGTGGCGACACCGCCGAGCGCGACGCGCGCGTCCCTGATCGTGCCGTCCTGCACGTCGAGCGCGACCGCAGCCGATGACAGTGCGAATTCATAGGATTGCCGGTCGCGCGCCTTGAGATACACCGAGCGCGGCCAGCGTCCGGAAATGGAAAACGCCGAGATCAGCTCGCCCGGCTGAAGCGCGGTCTCGATGTCAGGCGTGCTGCCCGGAGCTTTGTGAAGCTGCGCGAACGGCATGCTGCGCGTACCGGCCTTGCCCGTGATCTCGATCGTTGCATCCAGCGCGATCAGCGCCTGGGCGAAATCACCAGGATAGGTCGCGATGCACTGATCGGAGATACCGAGCACCGCATGCATGCGGTTGACCCCGTCCATTGCGGCACAGCCGGACCCGGGATTGCGCTTGTTGCAATTGTCGTAGGAGACGTCGCGGAAGTAGTTGCAACGCGTCCGCTGCATCACGTTGCCGCCGAGCGTCGCCATGTTGCGCAGCTGGGCGCTGGCGGCGAGCTTCAGCGAATCCGCGATCACCGGATAGCTGCGCTCGATCTCGGCGTGCGCGGCCACGTCGGACATCTTTGCCAGCGCGCCGAGCCGCAAGGCATCGCCGCCTGGCTCAATCGCCGACCAGGCGTGCGCCAGCGGATTGATATCGACGATCGTGGTGGGGCGCATCACGTCGAGCTTCATCAAATCGATCAGCGTAGTGCCGCCGGCAAGCGGCTGCGCCGTCGCTTTCGTCAACGGATTGTTGGCGGCCGCTGCGGCGCCGAGCGCCTGCACGGCCATGTTCGGGTCTGATGCTCTCTGATACGAAAATGGTCGCATGCGCCTAGCCTTTCATGATCTCGGGCGCGGCCTGCTTCACGGCGGCGACGATGTTGGGATAGGCGGCGCAGCGGCAGATGTTGCCGCTCATATATTCGCGGATGTCGGCCTCGTTTCCCGCATGTCCCTCCTTCACGCAGGCCACGGCAGACATGATCTGGCCGGGCGTGCAGTAGCCGCACTGGAACGCGTCATTGTCGACAAAGGCCTGCTGCATCGGATGCAGGCGGTCGTCAGTGGCGAGACCCTCGATCGTCGTGATCTCCTGCCCTTCGGCCGCGAGCGCCAGCGTCAGGCACGATACCACGCGGCGATCATCGATCAGCACCGTGCAGGCACCACACTGGCCGTGGTCGCAGCCCTTCTTGCTGCCAGTGAGCTTGAGATGTTCACGCAGCGCGTCGAGCACCGTGGTGCGCGCGTCGAGGCGCAGGTGCTTGTCCTTGCCGTTCACCCGAAGCGTGACCTCAACGGGAAGCGACGGATCCTGCGCGACAGGCGCATTCGCATCTTGCGCGGCCGCGCGCGCCGTCATCGGAACCAGCACACTTCCGGCGGCACCGGCCATGAAGGCGCGCCGATCGAATCCAGATGTTCGGGAACTTGATTTGTGGGACATGGGCCGGCCTCCGCCGCTATCTGCAAAGCAGCGCACGCCTGCACCGCTCATCGCCCCATAACTTGGAGCAATGAGTGCAGTTCCGAACGAGAAAGGGCGGCGCAGCAAATCTCGCGCCGCCCTTCGTCAACTTTTCCTGATCTCGCGCGTCCTGATCTCGCGCGGAACCCCGCGCGAGCTCAATAGCCGAGCGCGCAGCCGTCCTTGCGCGGATCGGAGCCGCCGGTGAGCGTGCCCTTGTCCCAGTTGATCCAGATCGCCTGAGCGCCGCCGAGCGGGCCGACCACGCTGGTGGTCTTGTGACCGAGCTTCTTCAGGCCTTCGACGATGTCGGCAGGAACGCTGTCCTCGAGCTGGTACTGGCCCTCGTAGTGCAGGCCGCGCGGCATGTCGATCGCCTCCTGCACGTCGCAGCCGTAATCGAGAATGTTGGTCAGGAGACGGGTCTGGCCGGTCGGCTGGTATTGGCCGCCCATCACCGCGAACGACATCGTGGAACGACCGCCCTTGGTGAGCAGGCCCGGCATGATCGTGTGCAGCGGGCGCTTGCCGCCTTCGATGCAGTTGGGATGGCCGGGCTGGATGCGGAAGCCGCCGGCGCGGTTCTGGAACAAGACGCCGGTCTTGTTGGAGACGATCGCGGAGCCGAAAGAATGCGCGACCGAGTTGATGAACGAGCAGACGTTGCGGTCCTTGTCCACCACCGTGATGTAGATGGTCGAAGGGTTCATCGGCGGCGCGACGTTGGGCAGGTCGAGCATGCCGTCCATGCGGATCTTGCCGATGTACTCCTCGGCAAAGCCCTTCTCGAGCATCTCGGCGACATTGATCTTCATGTGCTCGGGAGAGGCGACGTGCATCTCGCGATTCATGTAGGCGATGCGCGCGGCTTCGGCCTCGAGATGGAAGCGCTCGACGCTCACGGGCGCGTACTTGGTCAGGTCGAAGCGCGACAGGATGTTGAGCATCAAGAGCGCCGTGACGCCCGGGCCATTCGGCGGGCACTGCCAGACGTCGTATCCCTTGTACATGGTGCCGATCGGCGTGGTCACTTCGGTCGTGTGCGCGGCGAAATCGTCGAGCGTATGCAGACCGCCAATGCCCCTAAGGGTCTCGACCATGTCCTCCGCGATCTCGCCCTTGTAGAAGGCGTCGCGGCCGTCCTTGGCGATGGCGCGCAGCGTCTTGCCGAGCTCGACCTGGCGGATGACGTCGCCGGCCACCGGCGGCTTGCCGCCCGGCAGCAGGTAGCGCACGGTGTTGGTGCCATTCTTCAGCTTCTCGAACTGGTTCTTCCAGTCGAAGGCGATGCGCGGGGCGACGACGTAGCCCTCCTCAGCCGCCTTGATCGCGGGCTGGAGCAGGCGGTCGAAGCCGAACTTGCCGTGGTCGCGCAGCACGGTGGCGAAGGCGTCGACCACGCCGGGGATCGAGACCGCATGCGCCGAGGTCAGCGGCACGGAGTTGATCTTGCGCTCGAGATACCAGTCGGCGTTCGCCGCCTTCGGAGCGCGGCCGGAGCCGTTATAGGCGATGATCTTGCCCTCGCCGCGCGGCTGGATCAGCGCGAAGCAGTCGCCGCCGATGCCGGTCGATTGCGGCTCGATCACGCCGAGCACGGCCGAGCCCGCGACCGCCGCGTCCACCGCCGTGCCGCCCTCGCGCAGCACCTCGATCGCGGCCAGCGAGGCCTGCGGATGCGAGGTCGCAACCATCGCGTTGGTGGCGTGGACCGTGGACCTGCCGGGGAAATGGAAGTTTCTCATTGAATGTCTTGCTCTCGTTAGGCTTTTTTGGCCGTGGATGCGCGCGCCGCGCCGTCTCGGAAAAACCGGGTCTACATGACACATTCCGGCCCGGCGGGGCAATGCTGGCATACCAGGTAAATGGCTGCCATCCGCTGGGCGTATGGACCTTTCGACGCTGGCGGCCACGCGGGTTTTCCGGCTGGCCGCCGCCTGCTAAACGAGCTGCCATGTCTGATCCGAATTCGGCCACCAAGGTCGCGGCCTTCTACCAATTCGTCGCCCTCCCGGATTACCGCGATCTGCGCGAGCCGCTGCGCGCGTTCTGCGCTGGGCTTAGGCTCAAGGGCAGCGTGTTGCTGGCGCAGGAGGGCATCAACGGCACGGTCGCCGGTGCGCCGGAAGCGATCGATGCCTTCGCCCATGAACTCGCACACGGCGACATGTTCGGCGGCCGGCTCGACAATCTCGAATTGAAATTCTCGACTGCGGAAGCGATGCCTTTCGGGCGGCTCAAGGTGCGGCTCAAGAAGGAGATCGTCACGCTCGGCGACGAGACTGCCGATCCGACCTGCCAGGTCGGCACCTATGTCGATGCCGCCGAGTGGAACGCGCTGATTGCGATGCCCGACACGCTGCTGGTCGACACCCGCAACGCCTTCGAAGTGGCCATGGGGACATTCGAGGGCGCGGTCGACCCCGGCATCAAGAGCTTCGGCCAGTTCAAGGATTTTGCCGCAGCCAGCCTCGATCCAGCAAGGCACCGCAGGATCGCGATGTTCTGCACCGGCGGCATTCGCTGCGAGAAGGCGAGCGCGCATC
Source organism: Bradyrhizobium sp. USDA 4354 (assembly GCF_054060315.1). Lineage (NCBI taxonomy): Bacteria > Pseudomonadati > Pseudomonadota > Alphaproteobacteria > Hyphomicrobiales > Nitrobacteraceae > Bradyrhizobium > Bradyrhizobium sp. USDA 4354. The sequence goes on from NZ_JBSSDC010000001.1 coordinate 7,579,757, forward strand.
TGCTCGCGCGGGGCTTTGCCGAGGTCTATCACCTCAAGGGCGGCATCCTCAAATATCTCGAGGAGGTGCCGGAGGCGGAGAGCCGCTGGCGCGGCGAATGCTTCGTGTTCGACGAGCGCGTGGCGCTCGGCCACGGCTTGCGCGAGCGAAACAAGGACGTAACGCGTGACGAATGAGATCAAGACGCTGAGCGAGCGCATGGACACGCTGGAGACGCGCATCGCCTACCAGGACGACACGATCGAGACGTTGAACCAGACCATCACCGCGCAGTGGAAGCAGATCGATACGCTGACGCGGCAGATCGCGCAGCTCAATGAGCGGCTCCAGGACGCCGAGGCAAATGCGCCGGGGCCCGCCAACGAGCCTCCGCCGCATTATTGAACACGATATTGGCGACCGGACGGCTCTTACTGTCCGGACGCCTTCGGCAGCAGGTTCATGACCTCGCCGGACATGATCAGGCGGTCGCGACCGGCATCCTTGGCGGCGTAGAGCGCGCGATCGGCGGCCTCGACCAGCGAGGCGACTCCTGCAGTACGCTCGAACGCCGGCCGGCAGGCCGCGCCGCCAAGCGAGGCGCTCACGCGTCCCGAAATCGGGCTGGAGGCGTGGACGAGGTTCGCCCGGTGAATGGCCTCCCGGATCCGCTCGCCGACCAGGGCACAGCCGGCGGCGTCGACGTTCGGCAGCAGCACGGCGAATTCCTCGCCGCCATAGCGCGTCGCCAGATCGCCGGCGCGCTGCGCTTCGGCCGCGATGATCTTTGCGATCCGGCGCAGGCAGGCATCGCCCGCGGGATGGCCGTATTCATCGTTGTAGGGCTTGAAGTGGTCCACATCGATCATCAACAGAGCGAGGCTGGAGCGGTCGCGATAGGCACGCGCCCATTCCTCCTTCAGCCGCTCGTCGAAACGGCGGCGATTGGCAAGACCGGTGAGGCTATCCTCGATCGCGAGCGTTTCGAGCCTGGTTTCCAGCTTCTTGTGCTCGGTGATGTCGCGGGAGATCGCGACCACGCCGTCGATGCGGCCATTGTCCTTGCGCGTCACCCGCATGGTCGATTCGAGCCAGATTTCGCCGTTCTGCCGGTGCGAGTTGCGGTAGGTGAGACGCGCCTCCTCCTTCTCGCCACGCTTCATGGCGTCGACGATCGCCTGGACCTCCGGCAGGTCCTCCGGATTGATACCCGCAAGAGCCGGCGTGCCGATCAGCTGGTTGGCCCGCCAGCCGACGACGCGAACCGACGACCGCGAGACATAGCGTAGCCGTTCGTCGAGCCCGATCCGGGTCACCATGTCGCTGGAGCCTTCGGCGAGCAGGCGGAAATGCGCTTCCTTCTCGATCAGGGCGGCCGCCATGCGCTGGCCGCGATGCAATTGCCGCACCAGCACCGCGCCGATGATCGCGATCAGCATGACCAGCGCAAGCACGTAGAGCATGCGGGAAACTGCGGCGGCGCGCCAGGGCGCCAGCAGTGCGTCCTTGTCGACGGTGGCGAGCAGGAAGAACCGATAGCGGTTGCTGCGTTTGAAAAAGCTGACGCGTTCGGCGCCGTCCAGCGGCGACTTGAAGTGATAGGCGCCGCTCGGCCGTTGCAGGCTCGGGTCGCGAAACAGCGGCTTGTCGGCGACGCTGCGTGCGGCGAATTTCTCGTTGCTCGGGTAGCGTGCGACGATCAGGCCGTCGCCATGTGTCAGCGCAACGGAACTGTTGCGGCTGATCTCGAACTGCTCGTAGAAATGCGACAGATATCCGGAGCTGATGGTCGCGAGCACCACGCCGCCAAAGCTGCCGTCCGCCTTGTTGAAGCGGCGCGACAGGGTGACGACCCATTCGCCATCGAGCAGGCTCTTCACGGGAAGGCCGAGATGGGCCTCTCGTTTCGGGGAGAGCTGGTGATGGCGGAAGAACGCGTCGTCGCTGAGCGTCGAGCCGATCGTGCCGGGCGAGGTCAGCCAGTTGCCATGGTCGTCGATGATGGCGAAGCTGTGCACTCGCTCCGTCGCTTTCTTGCGCACCTCCATGAGGTTTCTGAGCTTGGTGATCGTGGCGGGTTCGGTGCCGTCCATCTCCAGCCGGCTGACGACGCCGACGACGCCGGAATCGAGCAGGTCGAGGCTGTCCTCGGCATGCTGGGTCAGCGAACGGGCAACGTTCGCCATCTCCGTCTCGGCGCCCTTGAGCACCGCGTCACGCGCCGCCCATTCGCGCCAACCGCTGACGCCGAGAATGGTCGCGCAGGTCAGCACGACGAAGGCCGCCGCGCGCAGCGGCAGGCGGCTCCATCCGGCTCGTTGGTTAGCAGCGCTCATGCGGCAGGGTCCTCCGGTCGTTCGGAAACTCTGCCGCTTCTGTTATTGAATTCTGAAGTCACTACCGGGTTACGTGGCGATCTCCCCCGCTTCCAGTAGTCTTACGGACGCGACGATCCAGGCATCGCTAACAAGACATTAGCAGGCCTATCGGAATCCGGCGCGCGAGGCCGCTAGCTGAAGATGGCCTTAACCTTGTCCCAGAGCGAGGGATGCTCGGCATCGGCATCGGCCTTCGAGGGTGTCGGTTGCGCGGCGCTCACGGGATCGGAGGCCGGGAACGTATCCTTCAGGCCGGCGTCGAGCTTGGCGTTGCGATCGGCAGCGAGGGCTTCGCGCGGATCGTCGGCGTGCTTGTCGTGCGGCGCGGGATTGAATGTCTCAGCCATGAGATCCTCCATTGGCTGGTCAACGCGGCCCGATTGCGCTGGTTCCCCTGTTCCGCTGAGGGCCGGAGCGGTGTATCAGGAGCCATAACCTTCTACAGGACCATTCGTGCCCCAGTCTCCGACGAAACCGTTCATCGACGTGCTCTCCGGCCAGCGCCAGACCGTCCCGCCTATGTGGATGATGCGCCAGGCCGGGCGCTACCTGCCGGAATATCGCGAGGTGCGCGCCAAGGCCGGCGGCTTCCTCGATCTCTGTTTCAACCCGGAGCTTGCCGCCGAGGTGACGCTGCAACCGATCCGCAGGTTCGGCTTCGATGCGGCGATCATCTTCTCCGACATTCTGGTGATCCCCTATGCGCTCGGACGCTCGGTGCGGTTCGAGGTCGGCGAAGGCCCGCGGCTGGAGCCGCTGGACGATCCAGCCAAGGTCGCGACGCTGGCGCCGCGTGCAGACTTCGGCAAGCTCGCGCCGGTATTCGAAGCGCTGAAGATCGTGCGCGGCGCGCTGGCTCCTGAGGTCGCGCTGATCGGCTTCTGCGGCGCGCCGTGGACGGTGGCGACTTACATGGTCGCGGGCCACGGCACGCCCGACCAGGCGCCGGCCCGGATGATGGCCTACCGACATCCCGAGGCGTTTTCCAAAATCATTGACGTGCTGGTCGACAACTCGATCGAATATCTGTTGGCGCAGCTCGCCGCCGGTGCCGACGCGTTGCAGATCTTCGACACCTGGGCTGGCGTGCTGCCGCCCGCCGAGTTCGCGCGCTGGTCGACCGAGCCGACGCGGCGCATCGTGCAGGGCGTGCGTGCGAAAGTGCCGGATGCGAAGATCATCGGTTTTCCCCGCGGCGCCGGCGCGCTGCTGCCTGCTTATGTCGAGGCGACCGGCGTCAACGCGGTCAGCATCGACTGGACCGCGGAGCCGGCCTTCATCCGCGAGCGCGTGCAGAGCAAGGTCGCGGTGCAGGGCAATCTCGATCCGCTGGCGCTAATCACCGGCGGCGCCGCGCTCGACCGCGCGGTCGACGACGTGCTGGCCAATTTTGCGCAAGGGCGGCTGATCTTCAACCTCGGCCACGGCATCCAGCCGGAGACGCCGATCGCCCATGTCGAGCAGATGCTGAAGCGCGTGCGGGGCTGATTTATTTCGCCCCTTCGGGTGCGGCAAAACAAAAACCGCGAAAACAACCCCATGCACAGTAGCCAAGTCATTGAAAATTTTGGGCCGGCATGGCCCATCCCGCGCGTTTGACCCGTCGCGCAAAACAGGGGCATAATGCCATGATCGCCCCCATGAGAAATTTGGTGAGAGTCTAGCGCGGCCGGCTGCGCTCGATGATCTCCGCCGCCCCCTTCGCCAGCAGATCCAATCCCACCGCACGGCCGAGCTCGCGCGGGCGGTTGGCCGGCCCCGTACGCGAGGCTTCGATGATGGTGTTGCCGGAGAGGTCGAGCACGGATGCGGTGAGCGACATCTGATCGCCGGCGATGGTCGAGAAGCCCGCGACCGGCGAATTGCAGTGTCCATTGAGCACCCACAGCACCTCGCGCTCGGCATCGGCAGAGGCATGGGCTAAGGGATCGTCAATCGACGCAAGGATCTGCCTTGTTTGCCAGTCCTGGGCCGCGCATTCGACGGCGACGATGCCCTGCCCCGCCGCGGGCAGCATCTCCGCCGCAGTGAATTCGTAAGCGATACGATCAGCCAGACCAACGCGATCGAGGCCCGAGCGCGCCATGATCAACGCATCGGCCGGGCCCACGGCGCCGCCGTCCGGCAGGCGTTGCTTCTCGCCATTGTCGAGTTTTCGCACGCGGGTGTCGGCGGCGCCGCGGAAGTGGATCACCTCCACCTCCGGGAACAACCGCCGCGCATAGGCGGCTCGGCGCACCGCGTTGGTGCCGATCTTGAAACCGTTGCCACGGGATTGGCGCAGCGCCTCCAGCGTCACGCCATAACGCAGCACCAGCGCATCGCCGGGCGGATCGCGCGACAGCGTGGCACCGATGACGAGGCCGGGCGTATCCTCGTTGCCCGGCATGTCCTTCAGCGAATGCATCGCCGCCTGCAATTCGCCCGACAGCACGGCGGCGCGGATCTGCGCCACGAAGGCGCCGCCCTTGCCGCCATGCGGCAAGAGCTTGCTGGTCTGGTCGAGATCGCCCGTGGTGTCGAACTTGACGATCTCGACGTCGAGACCGGGCACGGCGGCGGTCAGGCGGCGCGCGATCTCGTCCGTCTGTGCCAGCGCCATCGCGCTCTTGCGGGTGCCGATCTTGAATCGCGTAGCCAAGTCCTGGTCCTTCCGAGACGCGTGTTTAGCGGGTATCCTCCAATATCATGTCGGAGGCCTTTTCGGCGATCATGATGATCGGCGCGTTGGTGTTCCCCGACACGAGGTCCGGCATGATCGAGCCGTCGACGACACGAAGGCCGTCGAGCCCCCTCACCTTCAGCCGCTGGTCGACCACCGCGAGCGCATCGTTGCCCATACGACAGGTCGAGGTCGGATGATAGATGGTGCTGCCGCGCTCGCGGCAATAATCCAGAATCTCGGCATCCGTGGATACCTTTGCCCCAGGATCGTACTCGCTGATCACGAACGGCTTTAGTGCCGGTGCGTTCAATATCTTGCGCAGGATCTTCAGGCCTTCGACGTTGGTGGTGCGGTCAGTCTCGGTCGACATGTAGTTGATGCGGATCTCCGGCGGCACGGTCGGGTCGGCGCTCTTGATGCGCAAGGAGCCGCGGCTCTCGGGACGGAGCTGGCACACGGAGGCGGTGAAGCCGGAGAAATCGTGCAGCTTCTCGCCCATCTTGTCGGTCGAGAACGGCAGGAAGTGCACCTGGATATCGGGCGAGGCGAGCCGCGGATTGGTCTTGAAGAATGCGCCCGCCGTGCCGGCCGCGATCGTCAGCCAGCCCTTCCGGAACAGCGCATAGCGCGCGCCGGCCATGGTGCGGCGGAGCGGATGATTGATGGTGTCGTTGAGGGTGATCTTCTGCGAGCAGCGCATCACGATGCGGACCTGCATGTGGTCCTGGAGATCGTGACCGACGCCCGGTGCATCCAGCACCACCTCAATGCCGTGCTTGCGCAGGAGATCGCCGGGGCCGACGCCTGAGAGCTGGAGCAGCTGCGGCGAGTTGTAGGCGCCGCTCGACAGCACGACTTCCTTCCGCGCCCGCGCGCGGCGCAATGCAGCGCCTTGCCGATATTCCACGCCGACGGCGCGACGTCCCTCGAACAGCACACGCTGGCCGAGCGCACTCGTTTCGATCTTGAGATTGCCGCGGGTCTTGGCCGGGCCGAGATAGGCCACCGCGGTCGAGGCGCGGCGGCCGTTGCGCGTCGTGGTCTGGAACAGGCCGACGCCCTCCTGCGTCGCACCGTTGAAATCAGGATTGTAGGGCAGACCGGTCTCGACGGCGGCATCGATGAAGGCCTTCGAGAGCGGGTCGGTCACGATCATGTTGGAGACCGGCAGCGGACCACCCGTGCCGTGATAGCGATCCGCGCCGCGCGACTGGTTCTCGGCCTTCTTGAAATAGGGCAGCACGTCGTCATAGCCCCAGCCGGTGTTGCCGAGCTGGCGCCAGCGATCGTAGTCCTCGTGCTGGCCGCGGACATAGAGCAGGCCGTTGATCGAGCTCGATCCGCCCAGCGTTTTGCCGCGCGGCTGGAACACCTGGCGGCCCTTCAACTCGGGCTCCGGCTCGGTCTGGTACATCCAGTTGACGGTCTTCTCCTTGAACAGCTTGCCGTAGCCGAGCGGCACGTGGATCCAGATGTTGGAGTCCTTCGGGCCGGCTTCGAGCAGCAGCACGCTGTGCTTGCCGTTCGCAGAGAGCCTGTTGGCCAGCACGCAACCGGCGGAGCCGGCGCCGACGATGATGTAGTCGAACTCGGGATCTGACGGAGTGAGGGAGGAATTTGCGTTCATGCGCTGCATTCTTCTTGTTGCTGTGGCGTTTCCGTTTCGTGGCTTAGCACGATCATGGCTTGACGCGCAGCGCCTCGACCAGCGACTTGAACGCACGGGCATATTCCGCGCCGGCCCTTGCGATATCGGCGCGCCCGGCGCAGGCGACCGCGGCCTCCGTCACCGCGCCGAGCAGGAGCCGCGCCAGCGGCTCGACCGGCTGCCGCGCGATCAGGCCGGACTCCATCGCGGCCGCGATCGCGCGCGGCAGCTTGCCGCCAAAGTGCCGCGCGTCGATTTCGCGCCAGCGCTCCCAGCCGAGCACAGCGGGACCGTCGCGCAAGATGATCTGGCCGGTCGGGCCCTTTGCGGTCGCGGCAAAGTAATGCTGAGTGCCGGCGACCATCGCGGCGAGCACGTCCTTCTCGGCGCGGGCGGTGCGGTCGATCTCGGCAACGAGATCGCGCGAGACCTGATCGAACACGGCCTCGAACACCGCCTCCTTGGTCTTGAAGTGATGATAGACCGCGCCCTTGGCGACGGAGGCGCCTTCCGCGATCTCGTCCATGGTGGTGGCGGCAAAGCCGTGCGTCCCGAACAGCCGGCGCGCCGCGGTCAGGATCGCTTCCGTCGTCGCCGCCCGCCGCTCCGCCTGTCTGGCCATGTGCTCTCGTCTAGTCGAATTCGCGACAGGCGGCCAGTTGACTTTTCGACTATCGGTCGGTATTTACCGACCGTCAGTCGGTTTTAATTGTGAGGTCGCCATGCCGAGCCGTGAGATCGTCGAAGCCTTTGCAAAGCGGCTGGAGGATGGCGACTTCGTCGGCGCGATCCTCGACTACTACACCCCGGATGCCGCGACCTATGAGAACCTCGCCGAGCCCGTGGTCGGGCGCGACAAGCTCGCGGACAAGGAGCGCGGCGTGCTGGCGGCGTTCAAGGAGGTCACCGCCGTGCGCCTCGGCCCAAGCCTGATCGATGGCGACGTTGTCGCCAGCCGCTGGAAATTCTCCTTCACCAACGCCGAGGGCGTGACGCGGACGCTGGAGGAGATCGCGTGGCAGACCTGGCGAGGCAATGAGATCATCGAGGAGCGCTTCTTCTACGATCCGAAGCAACTCGGACAGTGAGCAGGATTGCCCCTATCGGTACAGCATGACCACGGACATGCCGATGAGGGGCGCAAGAAACCAAACCGCCTGCCACCGAGAGCCGTCGATCGACCAGCGTCCATAGACGATGGTGCCGCCGTTTTGGGATGACGGCCTGGGTTGATCCCGAAATGCCTTCCATCGCACCTCGGCAGGCCCGAGAAAATCTTCCGGCTTGACCGCCATGTCGGCGCTGTTCAGCACCACCTGCATCATCTCGCCTTTCGGCTGGAACATGGCCTCGGCCCCGGGTGGCGCGAAGAAGCTGCGCTTCGAGGCGATGTGCTGCTCATAGAAGTCCCGACCGACCGTGACGGCCGCAGCGTATGGACTGACGTACGGCACCCCCGAGATGCCGGGAACGACGAGATGGCCTACCCCGCGCACCTCCTGCCAGGGAATGAAGAGACCCTTGAGCCATGGCCTGTGAAACCGGATGCCCGCGGCAGACATGGAGACGACCGCCCGATCCGCGTAGAAGTGCCGGTAAGCTGAAAACGCTATCCATCCGAGACCCAGATAGAGCAACATCCAGCCGAAAACGTTCAGCGATGGATTCACGAGATGGCTCCAATAGAGACTGCGCATGGCGCCGAGATAGCTGGAGCGGCCGCTTGGCCCGCCGACCAACACGCTGATCACACCGATCACGCCGGAGACGATGATCAGGACAAGGACGCCGATCAACAATTCAAGAAGCAAGGGCAGGCCGGACCGCCCGATCAGGCTGGTCAGTGCATAGCCTGCGAACGCCAGACCCAGGAGAGCCAGATAGACGGCGGCCAAGGCCGCTCCGCTCTGGCCGCGGCTCTCGGCGTGAAGCGCGATCGCAAGGCCGGCGACGCAAGCCCACATGGCCCAGGGAAGGCGGTCCATCCGCCACTTATCCATCGTGTATTCGACCGTTGCCGACACATCGGCTGAAGGCGCGCTCATGGACAGGCCCTCGGGATTTCGAATGAATCCAGTGCCGACGCGGCGCACGCGTCGCCTGATCGGTCCAGGAAACGTATCACGCGATCATGGGGGCGTCTCGATCCGGCCGGGGTGCGGCAAAAAGCCGATCGGGAAGCAGTTCTTCCGGGACCCGAAGCCCGCTCTGCGAAGAGGCAGACAGCTTCCTTGCCGCCACCGAACAGGCCATGTGCCACAGGCACGACGGATAGCGCCAATTTGTATCGATTTGTTATCGATACTGCGTGACGAACACGCAGAAGTGGTCGCAGCCAGCGCGGCAAACGGGGATAATTCATAGTTCGTCAAAGGTTTGCGGCGAATTCTCCAGATCGCGCTGGACAAACGGCCCGCGCTGCTAGGCTCTTCGAATGCGGACTCAACTGACCAGCTATTTCGCACGGCTGTTCGCCGGCGATCTGTCGGCCTTTGGCGGTCCCGCAACGGACGAGGCCATGGCCGGGCATATCCGGGCCGAACAGATGTCGCTGGTGCTCGGCTATTCGGTCGGCATCATGCTCGCCAATGCCTGCAACGCCATCGTGCTCGCCATCGCGCTATGGCAGTCGCCGGACAGGATGCCTGCCCTGATCTGGGCGGCTTCTGTCGCCGGCGGCGCGATTGCTTTCGGCCTGCAATCCCACGCCGCGCGACGCATCACCAAGCCGCAATTCGTCTCGCGCCGCGCCATGCACCGGCTGGTGCGCAACGCTTTCATCCTTGGCTCCGCCTGGGGCATCGTCCCGGTCGCCTTCTTCGCAGACGCCTCGACCGGCGGCCAGCTCGTCATCACCTGCCTGTGCTCGGGCATGCTGGCCGGCGGCGCGCTGGCCTTCGCCACGATCCCGATCGCGGCCATCGCCTTCACGGCGCCCATCTTCCTCGGCATCGCCATCTGCCTCGGCCGGAACGGTGATCTCGCCTTCCTGCTGATCGCCTTTCTCGTCGTGGTCTACGGCAGCGTCCTGCTGCGCGGCGTGTTCGTCAATTCGTTCTCGTTCGCGCGGCGCGTGATGCGGCAGATCGAGGCCGAGCGCACGGTGCGGCTGGATCCCCTCACCCATCTGCCCAACCGTGTCGCCTTCAACGAAACGCTCGACGCGGCCTTGAGACGCCTGGCTTTATCCGGCGAGGAGTTCGCGGTGCTCCTGCTCGATCTCGACCGCTTCAAGGAGGTCAACGACAAGTTCGGCCATCCCGCCGGCGACGAATTCCTGGTCCAGGTCGCAAACCGCCTGCAGCGCTGCACGCGCGCAGCCGAGCACGTCGCGCGCATCGGCGGCGACGAGTTCGCGCTGGTGATGAACAACGTGGCGCGGCCGGACGATGCGCTCGAAATCGCCGAACGCTTCGTCGCGGCCTTCACCGAACCGTTCGAGATCGAGGGCCGCCAGATCGTCGGCGCGACCAGCGTCGGCATCGTGCTGGCTCCACGCGACGGCAACACGCCGCTCGACGTCATGAAGAATGCCGATGCCGCGCTCTACCGCGCCAAGAAGGCGGGGCCGGGCGCCGTCTGCTTCTTCGAACAAGCCGACGACAGGCTGTCCCGCGACCGCAAGGCGCTGCAATCGGACCTCGAAGGTGCGATCGCGCGAAACGAGCTGTTCCTGGTGTTCCAGCCGTTCCTCGATCTCGGCACCAACCGGATCACCGGATTCGAGGCGCTATTGCGCTGGCAGCATCCTTCGCGCGGGCTGGTGCCGCCGAGTGAATTCATACCAATCGCGGAGGAGACCGGGCTGATCAACGAGATCGGCGAATGGGTCATCCGCCGCGCCTGCGCGACGCTGGCGGACTGGCCCGAAGACATCAGGGTTGCCGTGAATTTCTCCGCGTCGCAGTTTCACAACACGGCTATCCTCCAGACCATCGTGCAGGCATTCGCCGATGCGAATGTCTCCCCCAACCGGTTCGAGATCGAAATCACGGAATCGATGCTGCTGTCGAAATACGGCTCGGCCGCGACAATCCTGAACGCGCTGCTGGAGCTCGGCGTCACCGTGGCGCTCGATGATTTCGGCACCGGCTTCTCCTCGCTGACTTACCTGCGCAAGCTGCCGTTCAGCCGCATCAAGATCGACCAGTCCTTCATCCGCGACATGCTGGTGCAGCCGGATTGCGCCGCGATCGTGAAATCTGTGATTGGCCTCGCGCGCGACCTGCGCATCGGCGTGGTGGCGGAGGGAGTCGAGACGGCCGACCAGCTCGAATATCTGCGCCAGATCGCCTGCGACGAAGTGCAGGGCTATCTGATCAGCCGGCCGGTGTCGGCGGATGGCGTGCTGGCGCTGCTGGAGACGAAGAAGCTTCGGGCGATTTACGCGGCATAGGTGTATGAGGCCGAAGTGGCGGCTACGGCGGCGGAGAGCCCGGCGCTTCGCGCCGACCTCTCCCGCAAGCGGGAGAGGTGGAGACCGCGGCGCCGTCCTTTCATCCCAATAGACACCGCCCCGGCCTCGCTCAAACCGCATCCGCCCGCAGCAGCGTATCCACCGTGATGGTGCCGCGGGCGCGGGAGACGCAGGCGCAGATCTTCTGGTTGCTTTGCTTCTGGTGGTCGCTGAAGAAGACGTCGCGATGGTCGATCTCGCCGTCGACCTCGACCACGTCGATGGCGCACAGGCCGCATTCGCCGCGCTTGCAATCGTACATCACATCATGGCCGCTGGCGTTGAGCACGTCCAGCATCGAGCGCTCGCGGGGGATTTCGAGCTCGACGTTCGAGTCCTTCAATCGGACGCGAAACGTTTGGGTCGGCATCGTGCCGCTGGAGCCGAAGGTCTCGTAGCGGAGATCGGGAAGCGGATGGCCGGCGCCGATCCAGGCATGGCGCGCGGCATCCAGCATCCGCATCGGGCCGCAGAACAGGGCCAGCGAGCCTTGCGGCAATGAGGCGAACAGCGCGTCGAGATCAAGCCGGTGGCCTTCGTCGCTGGCATGCACGACGAGGCGATCGCCAAGCATCGCGGAGAGATCGTCGAGATAGGCGGCCTCACGGCGCGAGCGCACAGCATAGTGCAGCGTGACATCCGCCCCGCGGCGCGCCAGCGCCTGCGCCGCGCCCAGGATCGGGGTGATGCCGATGCCGCCGGCGATCAGGCAGTAGTTTTCGCGCGCCCAGTCCACCGCAAGCAGCGAGGCGGGTTGGGTGATGTCGAGCCGCGCGCCCGGTTGCAAGGACCACATGTAGCGCGAGCCGCCACGGGAATCATCAGTGCGGCGCACTGCGATCATGAAGCCACGCGAGGAGGCCTCACCGACCAGCGAATACGACCGCGTCTCAGGCAGGCCGTCGATGGTCACGCTGACATTGATGTGGCTGCCGACCGGATAGGCCGCACCGTCGAACTGATCCGGCTTGATCAGGAATTCGCGGATGCCGGGCGCAAGGTCGCGCATCGAGACGAGCGTCGCCGGGATCCAGGTTTCGATGAAGCGCATGGTGACGGCCCTCAATCGGTTGCGGTCTTGATCAGCGCGAGCGCCGGCAAGAGGTCGAGATGGGTCCGGTTGCGCAGCGCGAGCCGCAAGTTTCGCACCGCGAGCCGCGCATGCTCGCGCATGATAGCCTCCGCGCGCGCGCCTTCGCGGTTCTCGATGGCATCGATCACGACGCGATGATGCTCCTGTCCGATGATCAGGATCTGCTGCGCCTCAGGCAGCGCCGACTGCGCCATCACGAAGCCGCTCGGGGACGCAAACGGCAGCGCCGAGGCGCGGTCGATCTGCCGGACCAGCGGCGGACTGCGCGACAGTTCCGTAAGCAGCGCGTGGAAGCGCGCATTCAGCGTGACATAGGACGAGAAGGCATCGACCGAGATCGGCACCTGGCGCAGCAGTTCGTCGATTGCAGCAAGGCATTCCTTCAGCGGCTCGAGCTCGCGCGCGGAGACGCCGCGTTCGGCCGCAAAGCGCGCCGCCAGGCCTTCCAGCGTGCCACGCAGCTCGATGGAATCGGAGATGTCGCGCTCGGAGAACGCCTTAACCATGAAGCCGCCCGAGGGGATCGCCTCGAGCAGGCCCTCCTCCTCCAGCCGCACCAGCGCCATGCGCACCGGCGTGCGCGAGGCGCCGGTGGTCTCCACCGCCTGCAGCTCGGAGATGCGCTCGCCCGGACGCAAGGCGCCCGACAGGATCTGGTCGCGCAGCGCGAGCTGCGCCTTCACGGTCTGCGAGACGGAACGGTCGACCTCACGCTCGGCCATGACCTGTTACTCCGCCGCCTGAAGTTGTTGCGGCGCGTTTTCCTTCGCCACCATGCGGTCGATCAGCTTGCGCGACCACATCGCGCCGGCGTCGATGTTGAGGTTGTAGAAGATGCGATCGGGGTTCTCGTCCATCGCCCGCTGCTGCGCTTCGAGAATCAGCTCGTCCTCGCGGAAGATGCCGGAGACGCCTTCGCGGATCTCGGTGGTGATGCGCTGCTCACCGATGCGATAGTTGCGGACGAAGGCCCAGAAGTAGTGGCAGGTCTTCTCGGTCTCCGGCGTGATGGTGTTGAGCACGAAGCCGTTGACGCCCTGCGAGCGGTCGCCTTCAGGCGCACCGGTGCCTGTAGGCGCGACGCCGACGTCGATGGCGATCGTGCACGGCGCCTCGAAACGGATGATCTGCCAGCGGTCGACGAGACCGGGCTTGCCGAGCTGCTTCGCCCAGAACGGCGGCGGCTCGATGCCGCGCATCCAGCGCGTCACCGTCACCGTCTTCTCGCCATGGGTGACGTCGAACGGGGCTTCGGCGACTGCATCATTGCCGATCGAAGAGCCGTGCACAAACGTCTCGTGGGTGAGGTCCATGAGATTGTCGAGCACGAGGCGGTAGTCGCAATTGACGTGGATGGTCTTGCCGTCGCCGGCCCAGGCCGGGTCATGATTCCAGTGCATGTCCGGCACCAGCGCGGGATCGGCCAGCGCGGGATCGCCCATCCAGAGCCAGATGTAGCGGTGACGTTCGACCACGGGATAGGCGCGCACACAGGCCGACGGGTTGATGGTCTCCTGCGAGGGCATGAAGGTGCAGCGCCCCTGCGCATTGTATTTCAGCCCGTGATAGCCGCAGACGACGGTGTCGCCTTCGAGCCGGCCCTTGGACAGCGGCACCAGGCGATGCCAGCAGGCATCCTCCAGCGCGGCCACCGAGCCGTCGGCCTTGCGGTACATCACGACATGCTTGCCGCAGATCGTCCGCGGCAACAGTGCCGGCTTCACCTCGGCGTCCCAGGCCGCGGCGTACCAGGCGTTCATGGGGAAGGGTTTTGTCATTTGTCTCACTCCCACGGGTTATGTATGCGTTATGTATACAATACCGCGGGGATAGGATCAATCAAGGCTAAAATTGGCTTATCCAAATACCTCATTGCGCCATGCTGTATACATATAGCGCAGCGGCGTTACCCTCCCCTGGAGGGGGAGGGTCGCTACGCATGAAGCGCAGCGCAATGCGGAGCGGGGTGGGGTGATCTCTCCACAAGGGCACTACCCGAGAGGAGAGATCACCCCACCCCGCTCGCGCTTACGCGCGATCGACCCTCCCCCTCCAGGGGAGGGCAAGAGCGGCCGCTTGGCCGCTATGCCGCGAACACCCTCGCCAGCCCGGCCTTGGCTTCCTCCTGAATCCGCGTCAGGTGCTCGGTGCTGCGGAAGCTTTCGGCGTAGATCTTGTAAACGTCCTCGGTGCCGGACGGCCTTGCCGCGAACCAGCCGTAGTCAGTCTCGACCTTGATGCCGCCGAACGGCTGGCCGTTGCCGGGCGCCTTGCTCAGCGTCGAGCGAACCGGATCGCCGGCGAGATCCTTCAGGCCGAGCTGCTCGGGCGTGACGGACTTCAGGATGTTCTTTTGCGGCCCGGTCGCGGCGACGTCGATGCGCGCGTAGTGGGGCACGCCGAACTCGGCGGTGAGATCGCCGAAGAGCTGGCTGGGATCGCGGCCGGTTTTGGCCATGATCTCGGCAGCCAACAGGCCGAGGATGATGCCGTCCTTGTCGGTGGTCCACACCGTGCCGTCGCGGCGCAGGAACGAGGCGCCTGCGCTCTCCTCGCCGCCGAAGCCGAAGGAGCCACTGAGGAGACCGTCGACGAACCATTTGAAGCCGACCGGCGTCTCGACCAGCTTGCGGCCGAGCTTTTTGGCGACGCGGTCGATGATCGAGCTCGACACCACGGTCTTGCCGATTGCGGCGTCCTTGCCCCAGTCGGGGCGGTGCGCGAACAGATAGGAGATCGCGGTCGCCAGATAATGGTTCGGATTCATCAGGCCGCCGGTGCGCGTGACGATGCCGTGGCGATCGGCATCGGTGTCATTGGCAAAGGCAACGTCGAAGCGGTCGCGCATGCCGATCAGGCTTGCCATTGCGTAAGGCGAGGAGCAATCCATGCGGATCTTGCCGTCCCAGTCCACCGTCATGAAGCGGAAGGTCGGGTCGATCGCCTCGTTCACGACGGTGGCCTTGAGGCCGTAGCGCTCGATGATCGGATGCCAGTAGTGGACGGCGGCGCCGCCGAGCGGATCGATGCCGATATTGACGCCGGCGGATTTGACGAGGTCGAGATCGACGACACTGCCGAGATCGGTGACGTAAGGCGTGATGAAGTCGTAGGCGTGGACATTCGCGGTCTTGCGCGCCTTGGCATAGTCGATGCGCTTCACGTCCTCGAGGTCGCCTGCGAGATAGGCGTTGGCGCGCTTCTCGACCACACCGGTCACATCCGTATCGGCGGGGCCGCCATGCGGCGGATTGTATTTGTAGCCGCCGTCCTCGGGGGGATTGTGCGAGGGCGTGATGACGACGCCGTCGGCGAGGCCGCTGGTGCGGCCCTTGTTGTAGGTGAGGATGGCGTGCGAGATGACAGGCGTCGGCGTGTAGCCGCCGTCCTTATCGATCATGATGTCGACGCCGTTGGCGGCGAACACTTCGATGGCGCTTGTGAGCGCCGGCTCGGCCAGCGCATGGGTGTCGATGCCGATGAACAGCGGGCCGGTCAGGCCCTTCTCCTTCCGGTAATCACAAATCGCCTGCGTGGTCGCGAGAATGTGGCCCTCGTTGAACGTGTTCTTGAACGAGGTGCCGCGATGGCCCGACGTGCCGAACGCCACGCGCTGCGCCGGGTCCGATGCATCCGGCTTGCCCGCGAAATAGGCCGTCACCAGCCGCGGAATATTGGTGAGCGCGTCCGGCGAAGCCTGCTTGCCCGCCGCGGGATGAACATCAGCCACTGAAATATCCTCGTCCTGTCGTGAGTGCGGGACACCATAGCATCGGCCGGGCCCCCGCCAAGGGCACAACACGCGCGAGGGGGAAGGCGTTCCGTGGGTGGTGACGCGGACAGAATACCCGTCATCCTGAGGTGCGAGCCATGCGACGCAACCGCGACGCATGGAGAGCCTCGAAGGATGAAGGGCCCGGATGCAGCCGGGCCGTCGTCCTTCGAGGTTCGCCTTGCTTTGCAAGGCGAGCGCCTCAGGATGACGGTGATAGAAGCGGCTTCACGGCTTCAAGTAAGGACTTCGTGCTATGCTCCGCCCCACCGCGGCCTTTTCGAATCGTCTCATGATTCCATCGCGCAAGCTGCTCCTGCTGATCGCCGGCCTCGTCGCGGCGAGCGCACCGGCGCGGGCTGCGGAATTCTACACCGAAGACCTCCGCATCCCGATGGCGGAGGCCGGACCGCAGGGGCTGGAGGCGTTCCTGGTGCGCCCGGCGGGGACAAAGCGCTATCCGCTGGCGCTGCTCAGCCACGGCTCGCCGCGCAAGTTCGACGACCGCGCGGCGATGTCGGCGCACAAATATTATGGCATCGCACTGGAATACGCCCGGCGCGGCTTTGCCGCGCTGGTCGTGATGCGGCGCGGCTACGGCACCTCGCCCGGCGGACGCGTCGACAGCGTAGGCGGTTGCGCGAAGGCGGCGTACCTGCCGGCGGCTGCGGTCGCCGTTGCCGATCTGCGCGCCGCGATCGATGCGATGGCGCACCGGGCCGACGTGACGACGTTAGGCATGATCGCGGCCGGCCATTCCGCCGGCGGCCTCGCCACGGTCGCGCTGAGCGCGCAGGCACCGCCTGGTCTGGTCGCCGCGATCAGCTTCGCCGGTGGCCGCGGCTCGCGCGACGACGACGACGTCTGCAATCCGGATGGGCTGGTGCAGGCCTTCGCCACCTTCGGCAAGACCTCGCGCGTGCCGATGCTGTGGGTCTATGCGACCAACGATTCGTATTTCGGTCCCGACCTCGCGCGCCGCCTCCATGACGGGTTTCGCGCCGGTGGCGGCAACGCCAGGTTCATCGCGGCGCCGCCCTACGGCGACGACGGCCATTATCTCTATTCGGCCGCGGGCCGTCCGCAATGGACGCCGTATCTCGACGCCTTCCTGCGCGAGCGCGGGCCCGGCCATGAACTCCTGAGCCTGCCCGATCCGCTGCCGCCGCCACGCCAGCTCAACGAGGCCGCGCGGGCCGAGTTCGGGCGCTACGTCGCCAGCATGCTGCCGCACAAGGCGTTTGCGGCGTCGCCGAACGGCGGGTACGGCTGGCGCGCCGGTCGCGTGACGGCCGAGGAGGCCCGGCGCGATTCGCTGGCGGCCTGCATGAAATGGTCGCCCAGTTGCACGCTCTATGCGGTCGATGACCAGCTGGCGGAGCCGTCGCAGGCCAGATCCACCGACCAGAGCGCGCGCGCGCGACAGTGACGCACACACGCCAGAGGCCGGTTTGTTAACTCCGGCGCTCTATGACAAGCCGATGCTGCGGGATCGGGCACGCTTCATTCTCGGTGCGACGTGGAGGCGCGTCGCGGTCGTCCTGCTCGTGTCGGCTCCGATCGGCGCACATGCGGCCGACGGAGGTACCGAGCTCGGCGCCGGCGAAACGCCGTGGTCCCGGGCCATGATCCGGAAGATCATCGAGAGAGAAACCAAAAGCACCAATCTACCGGCCGATATCGCCGAAGCGGTCGTCTTCGTCGAAAGCGGCTACAATCCGGCGGTCATCGGCAGCGTCGGCGAAATCGGCCTGATGCAGGTGCGGCCCGAGACAGCGGCGATGCTTGGCTTCCGCGGAAGCAATGCGGAACTGGCAGAACCCGACGTCAACATCCATTACGGGGTGCTTTATCTCAGCCAGGCCTGGCGTCTGGCGGGAGGGGACCTCTGCCGCGCCCTGATGAAATACCGGGCAGGTCACGGCGAAGAGGAGATGACGGCGCGGTCGCAGGTCTATTGCAACCGGGCCCGTAACCGTCTCGTCGCCATGAACGCCTCGTCGGTAGGGACCGAAGCTGCGCCTGCTCCGGATCCGGCGCCGGCGGTCGCCGCTGTGGTTCCGGCAAAGCCGGCGAGCCGCCCGAAGATGCCGGTGCAACCCAAAGCGGTCTATGCCCGCTATCGTCAAGGCACCGCGGCCGCCAGCCGCGCCTATTGGGCCGCACACGAGGCTAGGATCAGCCAAATCAAGGCGCGCATCGAAGCCAGATGGAAACGCGTCGCATCGCGTTGACGGCGACGTTGCCAGCCCCTACAGCCGCTCACTGAGCGCGAGCTTGTAGCCGACCCCGGTGACGGTCGCGATCACGGGCGTGCCGCTGCCGACGAGCTTGCGGCGCAGCCGCGCCACCAGCGCATCGACCGTGCGGATGTCGACCTCGGCCTGGCGGTTGCTGACGACCTCTATCAGATAGTCGCGGCTGAGCGGCCTGCCGTCGGCCCCGACCAGCGCCGCGAGCAGGTCGAATTCGGCGCGCGTCAGCGCCACCGGCTTGCCGTCGCTGCCGAGCAACTCGCGCCGGGTCAGGTCGATGATCCAGTCGCCGAACGCGATCGAATTGTGGTGGCGCGCCGCCTTGCGGTCGATCGAGCGCCGCCGCAGCACGCTGCGCGCGCGTGCGAGCAGATCGCGCAAGTTGATCGGCTTGGTGACGTAGTGGTCGCCGGCGACCTCGAGGCCGAGAATGCGATCGACGTCGGTGTCGCGCCGCGTCACGAAGATGATGCCCGCGTTGCTGGCGGCCTGGATCTCCTTGGCGAGCTCGAAGCCGTCGCCGTCGGGCAGTTGCACGTCGAGGAAGACGAGATCGGTGCGCGCGCGCAGCGCCTGACGGCATTCCGCGCAGGAGCCGGCGCCGACCACGTCGAAATTGTTCTCGCTGAAATAGCCGACCAGCATGGTCCGCGTCACCGGATCGTCCTCGACGACGATCAATCGCTCGCGGCCGGCCGGACGCAATTCCTGACGTGCGGAAGCAACCACCGTCTTGGGTGTCCCGTGTGCCTGCGACCCCACCTGCAAATTCAAATCGCCGCGCAGCGCGCTGTCATGTGAACGGACATTCACGGCCTGTTCGAGCCCCCGAAATTGCCTGCCGCGATACTAGGCGCGTTGTGATGCGCAAACAATATTGGTCATGCTCTTGCCGCATTAAGTATGAACTGGCGCACAATTCTCATTCCGCGCATCCTTGCGCGGGCCGTGCAAGCGGCCTCGCGCCAGCCCAGGACCGCCGATCCCGCACATCCGGCTTCGGATTGAACCGCCGGTTAACGTAAAGAAGGGCTTCGGCTTCGGAAAGCCCGATCGCACCTCTATTGTCCCGCCCGCAAAACACGAAACCACGGAGCAGGCGTGATGCAGGGGCAGGCCCGGTTGGCTGCCGGTCGAAGCGAGCAAGGCACAGTGCCTTTCGGCCGTTCGCACACGCTCGACGTCCTGCGCGGCCTCGCCATCGCCGGCGTGATGGCGATTCACGTGTCGCAGTCATTTCCGTCCAATATCCGCGTCGTTGATTTTGCCTTCATGTGCGGCTGGACCGGCGTCAACGTGTTCTACTTCGTCAGTGCCATGACGATGTGCCTGATGTGGACGCAGCGCAGCGGGGAAACGAATCCGATCAGGAAATTCTATATCCGGCGTGCCTTGCGCATTGCGCCGCTGTTCTGGCTCGCGATCCCGGCCTACCTCGTCATCAACGGCACCGGACCGAGCGACAACGCGCCCAACGGCATCGGGGCCGTTCAAGTGATCTTGACCGCGACGTTCCTGCACGGCTTCTGGCCGGACAGCATCAACAGCGTCGTTCCCGGCGACTGGTCGATCGCGGCGGAAATGACGTTCTATCTCGTCTTCCCGCTTCTGATCACCGCATTCGGATCGCGCCGCCATCTCTATCTCGCGCTGGCGATCGCACTGCATCTCGTCAATGTCTGCCTGTTCAAGCCGTGGGCCTTCGCGCTGTTCTCCGCCTATTACGGCCCCGGCCACGAGGCCTTCGTCTGGACCACGCTGCACATCAGCTTCCTGAACCAGCTTCCGGTCTTCCTCGTCGGATGCGCGCTGTTCTTTTCGCTGCGCGACGGTTTCGCCAGGTCCGACGCCGCCATCGTCGCCGTCTTCATCGCGCTGTCCTTCGCCGCCGACCGCGCGACCGGCTCGCATGAGTTCAACTATCTGATGATCAACCTCGTGCTCGGCGCGCTGGTGGCGGGCTGCATCCGCCTCGCGATCCGCTTGCGGCCGCTCGAGGCGCTCGGCCGCAACTCCTATTCGATGTATCTGTCGCACTTCGCGGTGATCTATGGCCTGCGCCAGCTCTGGCCGCTGGCGGATGGACTGGGCTCGCTGCTCATCGCCTATGTCGTCACCGCCGCATTGAGCTATCTCGTCGCACGCGCGACATGGCATCTGGTGGAACGGCGCGCCCAGGATCTGGCGCACCGCCTGACATCCGCGGGATCCGACCGATCAAGCATCCGGCCGCCCCTCGCGGCGACCGCAGCCAGTCTGCGCTGAACCCCCGCTCCGGCTTGCTTCGTCGCTGTCTCCGAATCTAGTGTAAAGACTCTTCTCACTGGAGGTGGCGTCATGGAGGTCATCCTGCTCGGCACCGGCGGTCCGCGCCCGGACCCGCGCCGCATGGCGACGACCACGCTGATCAGGCTCGGCGACGAGAATATCCTGTTCGATGCCGGCCGCGGCGTCGTGGTGCAGCTCAGCAAGGCCGGCGTGCCGCTCGGCGCCATCAACACGGTCTTTCTCACCCACCATCACTTCGACCACATCGGCGACCTCTACGATGTGATGCTGAATTCATGGATGCACGGGCGCAAGGACGCGCTGCGCGTCTATGGACCGCCGGATACCGAGCGGCTCGTCAGCACGCTGATCACGCAGGTCTACGACAAGGACATCATGTGGCGGGATAAGGGCGAGCCCAGCTTCGGCGGCTGGAAGCCTGTCGCCGCAACGGACATCGTGCCGGGTCCCGTTCTCGACACCGGGCGCTGGAAGATCAGCGCCGAGCTGGTCTCGCATGGCGATGGCCTCGACATGCCGCCGGCCTTCCTGGCGCGCTGGATGTGTCTCGGCTACCGCTTCGAAGCGGAGGGCAAGGTCATTGCAATTTCCGGCGACACCGTCCCCTGCCCCGGGCTCGAGCGGCTGGCATTGGGAGCCGACCTCCTGGTCCAGTGCTGCTTCCTCGCGACGCCGGAGATCAACAACGAGCATTTGCGTCGGCTTGCGAAGTACACGATCGCCTGTGGCGACACCGTCGGCAAGGTCGCGGCCAAGGCGGGCGTCAAGAAACTCGCACTGACTCATCACCGACCGCGCACCGAGGATGCCATGTTGAACGCGCTGCTGGCGGATGTCAGGCAGGACTATGCGGGGCCGGTCGTACTCGGCGAGGATCTCACGCGCATCGAGGTCTGAGCATCATCGAAGCACGCGCGCCACAATACGTGCGGAAGCTGTTCGGCGTCAGGACGATCCGACCTCGATCCGATAGGATAACTCTTCTTCAGCGCCCGGCGCGATGTGCATCAGCCCCGGCTTGTCGGTGAACTCGCCGTCGAAGCCGACGGGACTGGCATAGCCGCGCCAGGGCTCGATGCACAGGAACGGCGCGCCTGACGGTTTCGACCAGACGCCGAGCTCGCGAAAGCCGCGCCAGGACATTTTCAGCCATGGCCCGGTTGATGCACCCTGCCCCGCGGCATAGCGGACCGAAGTGCTCTCGATCCGGTCGAAGATGACGGCGTCGTCGGTGAACAGGGATTCGGACAAAGAGAGCGCGGCGCCTTTGACCGGGCTCGGCTCCGCTGCCGGGCGCAGCAGTCCACCATCGAGACGGCGGACCGGAGACGACTCGGCGCTCGCGAATGTCAGAGCATAGCTCTGCTTTGCCGCGCCGGGCTGCAGCGGCCAATTGAAGGCGGGATGACCGCCGAGCGAAGCCGGCAATGTCTCCTTGCCGGTGTTGGCGATCGTGAGAGTCAATTCGAGGCCGGAATCATCGATCGCATAGGCGGCCGTGAGCCGGAACGGGAATGGATAGAGCGCGCGCGTCGCCTCATTGTCATCGAGCACCAGCGTGCAGCGGCTCTCGCCCCGTTCTGCCCACACGAAGCGGCTGTCCCGGGCAAAGCCGTGCTGGGTCATCCGGTACGTCCTGCCCTGGTGCCGCAATTCGTCATTGGCAAGGCGCCCGACGATCGGAAACAGCAGCGGCGCGTGACGCGGCCATTCCGGCCCCGCCTGCCAAAGGAATTCGATGCCGCCGTCCTTCAACGAGCACAGCTCGGCGCCGTGCGCCTTGACGGTCGCGGTGAGGGAGCCGCTGCGAACGGCGTGGGTGTCATCGGTCATTGCCGACCTCTACACCGCGGATTCAGACGCAGCAAGGCGGCGCCGGCCATGCAGGCGGCGCCCCGGAGCCATGCCGAGCTGCGTCATATTTCTGTACCTAACGATTGCTCCCTTTGCGATTCCTCCACCGCGAGCTCCCCCCGCCAACCGGCCGGGACGCCGATGAACCATCGTGGTAGCCAATTGAATATCTTCATCAACGGCCGCTTTCTGTCGCAAAAGCTCACCGGCGTTCAGCGTTATGCCGCTGAAATGGTCAAGGCGATCGACGTGCTGCTGGCGTCGGAGCAAACTCCGGCCTCGCTGCGCAACGCAGATTGGCAATTGCTGACGCCTGCGGATGCAAGCGAGGATATTCAACTCGACCGGATCAAGGTTCGCGCTGTCGGCCGGTTGCATGGGCACGCCTGGGATCAAATCGATCTCGCGCGCGCCGCTGCCGGAGGCCGCTTGATCAGTCTGGCCAATTCCGGCCCCGTCTTCCATCGCGACCACATTGTCGTGATCCACGACGCCCAGGTCTTTCGCAGGCCCGACTTCTTCAGCTGGCGTTATCTGGCAGTTCACCGAACGATGGGCCGGCTGCTCGCCCGGCACGCAAGCATCGCAACCGTATCGGCTTTTTCGCGCGGAGAACTCGCCGAAGTGTTGAATCTATCGGCAACGGAGATCCCGGTCTTCCCCAACAGCGCAGAGCACTTCGCCAAGACGAAACCAGATCTCGGCATTATTGCCCGGCTCGGGGTTCAGCCGCAGAAATTCTTCCTCTATGTGGGCTCGAGGACCAAGAACAAGAATCTTTCGGTCGCGATTCGCGCCATGCAGCTGCTCGACAGGCCCGATGTTCCCCTGGTCATCGTGGGCGGCGATAACAGCAAGGTGTTTCAGGACAATTCGGGCGACGGGGCTGCGGGTCTGCTGCTTGCCGGGCGTCTGACCGACAGCGAGATCGCAGCTCTCTATGCGCATGCATCGGCATTCGTGTTTCCCTCACTCTACGAGGGGTTCGGCGTGCCGCCGCTCGAAGCCATGATCTTCGGTTGTCCGGTCATCGCCTCGACGGCTGACGCCGTCGTGGAGACGTGCGGCGACGCGGCTGCGTATTTTCGCGCCACCGATGCCGAGGCGCTGAAGCAGCTCATGCTCGAAAGACTGGCAATCGGCGCGATCTCGGACCAGGAACGCATGCGGCAGCAGGATCGCGTGACATTCTTTTCGTGGAAGAAATCGGCGAAGGCTCTGCTCGATCACCTCGCAGGGCCGGCGAACGTCGCCAGCGCTGCTTGAAATTCGACGCAGCTCGCCTGTCGCGCGCAATGGTGTTTGCACAAACAGTTTGCAACTCGCAGCTTTTTGCAGAGTTCCATGAAACTTTTTCGATCTTGCGGGTGATCGCAAGCACGAAGACCTTGGCGCAACATCACCACATCGCTGCCCCAATATCGCTACGTATTCGAGGAACTGTGTTTCGCAGTAGCGAACTCAGAACAGGGATACACGATGTCCGGCTCTCCGACGCAGCCTTACGCGAGGCAAACGATGAAAGTGCTGCACGTCGCCGAGACGATCCGTGGCGGGATTGCTAGCTATCTGAACGAGTTGCATCCACAGCAACAGGCGAGCTTCGGCGCCGAGAACGTGCACTATGTCGTGCCGTCGGATCATCGTCGCGATCTCGGAGCGATCGATGACGACCAGATTACGACGTTCGAGCGATCCGGCCGCAGCGTCTCGGGGCTGTTCCAGATGTTGCGCGCAAGCATGCAGGCGCTCGATGCCTTCAGGCCGGACGTGGTGCACCTGCATTCCTCGTTTGCAGGCCTCGTGCTCCGGCCCGCGCTGGCGGCCCGCTCGGGCGGACCGCGCGTCGTATATTGTCCGCACGGCTGGGCGTTTTCGCGCGAGACCGGCCGCCTCAGTCATGTGATGACAAAGGCGGCGGAGAACCTTCTCGCGCGCACGTCGGACCGCATCATCTGCATCTCCGGCGACGAGTATAATGAGGCGGTCCGCGCGGGAATTCCTGCCGACCGCCTCACCATCGTCCACAATGGCATTTCGAAGAGCCGCACGCCGCAGCCCGCCGCGGCGGACTGGACTTCCAAGAAGGTCAAGGTCCTGTTCATCGGACGCCTGGACCGGCAGAAGGGCTTTGATCTCCTGATCGAAGCGGCACGCTCGCTCGAGGATGTCCTCGACGTCCGCATGGTCGGTGCCTCCGTCGTCAACAAGTATGAAGGCCCGACGGTCCCGTCCAACGTGTCCCTGCTGGGCTGGCTGGACCGCCCGGCCATCGAGACCCAGCTCGAGGCCGCCGACCTCGTCGTGATTCCGTCACGATGGGAAGCCTTCGGTCTCGTTGCCCTGGAAGCGATGCGCGCAGCGAAGCCCATCCTGGCGTTCCGCAGCGGCGCATTGCCCGAGATCGTCGTCGATGGCGTCACCGGCGTGCTTTGCGAGCCCGTCGCCGTTCAGCCGCTCGTCGACGGCTTCCGGCGAGCGCTCGATCTCGATCTGAAGGTGCTGGGGCAGCGCGGCTACGACCGCTTCAAGCAGCTGTATGACATTCAGAAGACGCATGGACAATTGCAGCAGGTCTATGTCGAGCTCCTTCAGGACGACCGGGCACCCGTCGAAGCGAAGGCGGGACTGCAGTCGGATCTCTCCAAGAATTTCTGATGATCAACATGCACGGTTGCCCTTGCAAGTGCTGGCGATCGCGATGGCAATGGCCTGAGCCGGGCTTGATGTCACCGCCAGTGCATCGCGCGTGAGCATGATCTCGACCATGAAACGCCCACGCACCTTGGTTCGCGACAGTGTCCTCCGCCTCGCGGGCCTCATCTCGTCCATTCTTCTGTCGGTCCCTGCCTGCGCTCAGCACGCTCAACCGCTCGACGCTCGATTCCTGCTCGGTGTCGGCACCCATCAGGGGCTGGGCGGGCCGGTGAGCGCGCGGGGATACGTGCCTGCGGAGAACATCGCCCAGATCAAGCAGCTCGGCCTCAACTCTTTCCGCGATGATTTCCCCTGGTCCGATTTCGAGGTGGGGGGACGCCGGATGGGCTTCGCGCCCAGGCTCGGCAGGCTCGAAGCACAGGTCAAATCCGGCGTCGCACGTCCCCTCCTGATCCTCGCCTTCGGCCATCATCTCGTTCCGAATTCCTCGCCGCCGACAACCGATGAGGCGCGGCAGCGGTTCGCCGACTATGCTGCTGCGGCGGCGCAATCCGTCGTGGCGCAGCATCCCCTCTTCGAGCTCTGGAACGAGTGGAACCTGGCGGCGAAAAAGGATGCCGCCTTCTCACCGGAGAACTATCTGGCGCTTGCCGAGGCCACACGACCTGCGGTCAAGCGGGTTGCGCCGAATGCGCCTTTCCTCGTTGGAGCGCTCGGCGACGATCTGGGCTGGACGTGGACGGAGAAGATGCTGCGGACCGGCATTCTGCAATATGCCGACGGCGCTTCGATCCATCTCTACAATTTCTGCATGGGCCCGAGCAAACGCACGTCGGCCGAGATCATCGAGCGGCTCACGGCGTTTCACCGGCTCGTTGGCCAGGCGAGCGGAAATCCCGACTTCCCGATCTATGTCACCGAGACCGGATGGACCACGGCCACCAACAAGTGCGGCGTCAGTGAACAAGCCCAGGCCGACAACACTGCGCAGCTGATCCTGTGGGCGTCGACCGCCGCTCGCTGGCTCAAGGGAATGTGGCTCTACGAGCTCAAGGACAGCGGCAAGAATCCATCGGAGCTGGAGCACAATTTCGGACTCTATCGCTTCGACAATTCGCCAAAGCCCGTCGCCTGTGCGGCCCAGGGCGCCTGGGCCTTCATTCGCCCCAGCCTGAGTGCCGAGCGACGCGAGCTCGCCAGCGGCGTCGTATCGATCAATGCATCGACAACGTCCGGCGGCAGGGTTGCGGTCTGGTCCGAGGCGCCGGATCGACGTTACGAAATCCGGCTCAAAGGCGATCAGCAAGGCGCAACCTACGCACTGCCGTGCGATGCGGCCGCAAGGCCGGCGTCCGGGGCCTGGATTCCGGTTTCGAGCACACCGGTTCTTATTGCAGCCAATAACGGTGCCATTCCCGCCCTGGAGATACGTCCGGCGAGGTAGGCGCGATTTTGCAGACATGAGGTTACGCGATGAAAGTTCTTTTGACGTCCACGCTTTATCCGACGCCTCTGGCACCCAAGATCGTTGGCGGTGCAGAGATCTTCGCGCGACGTTTCGCCGAAGGCCTGGTGCAACGCGGAGATGAGGTCGAGGTGATACGGGCCGCATCTGCACCCCAGCAGGCTCGCGAGACCTGCAACGGCATCGACGTCTATTCCGCCCCGGTACAGAACATCTATCTGCCCTTCACGGAGCAGAAAAATGCCGCTTTACGCAGCATCTGGCACGCGGTCGACGACTGGCAGATGCAGGCGCCGTTGATCGCGGAGCGGATCCGGGCCTTCAAGCCGGACGTGCTGCACTCCAACAATTTGTCGGGCCTCACCACCGCGATCTGGCGCGTTGCCGCCCAGCTCGGCGTACCGGTGCTGCATACGCTTCACGACTATTACCTGACCTGTCCGCGTTGCTCGCGCTTCGACAAAGGACGGTCTTGCGAGCACACCTGCACGAGCTGCGGAATCCTGAGCTTTCATCGCAAGCGGGCCACGCATTGGCTCAGCGCCGTGGTCGGCGTGAGCGAGCGTGTGCTGTCCATTCATACCGACATGGGCATGTTCGTGGAGACGCCGATCCGCACCGTGATTCGCAACGCCTCGACCGAGCCGCCGCGCGCGCCCTATCCCCGTCCGATCTGCACCACGGAAGTGACGTTCGGGTTCATCGGCCGCCTCACGGAGGAGAAGGGCATCGACAACCTCATGCGGGCCCTTGCCCTGCTGCCCCGCGAACGCATCCGGATGATGATCGCCGGCCGGGTCAGCGAGGAGGAGCAACGCCGCCTCAGGGCGCTCGCGCCGCATGCGCGCATCGAGTTCATGGGTTTCGTGGCGCCGGACGATTTCTACAAGCAGGTCGACGTGGTGATCGCGCCGTCGATCTGGCACGACCCCGGTCCACTGGTCGTCGCAGATGCCAAGGCGGCCGGCAGGCCGCTGCTCGGAACGCGCTTTGGCGGCATGCCCGAGGTCATCGAGCATGGCGTGACGGGCTGGCTCACCGACGCCGATCCGCAATCCCTGGCCAACAGCATGCTCGCAGTCGCGTCAGATCCGCACAAGATCGACGAGATCAGCCGGCGCCTGATCGCCGATACAAACAAATGGATATTTGCCGACGTGCTGTCTTCATACAAGAACCTGTATGAGCAATTGCGCGAGCAGCGGATGTCGCGCATGCGTGCTGCAACGACCGAAGCGCCACAGGGACCGGCCGTCGGCAAGGAGCGCCTCATTCCGAGATGACACGCCTCCTCGCGATGGCGGGCTACGTTTATCAGAGTGCCGCGGCGATCATCCTGATCTTCGCGATCAGCCATCTGCTGCCCGCCGCCGCCTACACCAGTTTCTCCTTCACGCTGGCCTCGAGCCAATTGCTCTGCGTCCTGATGTTCGAGTGGCTGCAGCTTGCCGGACTGCGCTTTCTGGCGGCGGCCGGCGAGAAAGAGGCGGCCCGGCTGAGATGGTCGCTCTTTGCGGCAGGCCTGTCGAGTGCGGGCGCGCTCGTCGTGATCGGGAGCTGCGCATCCCTGGCCAGCGCGCTCCCGACAGCGATCATCGCGCTGGGCCTCGGCATATCCGTGCTTCAGGGCCTGACGGATCTCTATTTCCTGTCGGTCCGCCTGTCCGATCGGCTGGGCCTCGCGTCCTTTCTTCTTGCGTTTCGGGCCACCGCTCTTCTCACCGGGGCCGCCGCGGGAGCAGCGATTTCAGGGACGGCCGAAGCGGCGCTGTTCGGCGTGAACGCGGGCCACGCGCTGGGCCTCGTCGCCGGGCTGGCGGCCTATCGCACCCCCCTGGCGCGCGCTTCGCTGCGGACGATGCTCGCCGACTGGAAAGATTTCTCCCGCTACGGCATGCTCGCCGCAGGCGCGTCCGTCATCCATTTGTCGGTGCCGGTGCTGCTCCGGGTCATCGTCATCGGCCGGCTTGGTGCGACGGGGGCTGGCGCCGGATTTTCGATCGCGCTCGACCTGCTGCAACGCCCCTTCTGGGTCCTCAATGCGGCGATCCACACCGTCAGCTATCCCGAGGTGGTCAACGATTTCGAGCACGGGACCGGCACGAAATCAGTGCAATCGGCGCGCCGCATGTTCGAGTTCATGATCTGCACGACCCTCGTGCTGCTCGGCGGGCTGGTCGGCTTCATTCCTGATGCTGCGCGGATCCTGGTGCCGCAGGAGAGCCTGAGCGGATTCCTGGAGACGGCGCCGGCAATCGCCGCCTTCTATTTCCTGCATACCCATTTGCAGGCGACGATCGCGGTTGTCCCCCACCTCGAGAAGCTGGCGACCAGGCTGGTCCTGGTCGCGGCCGGCCAGCTCGCCATCGTCGTGGCCCTCTCCCTGATCGCGGTGTCGGCTGGCCTGTCGCCGCGGGGGGCGGTGAGCTGCGCTTCGCTCGCCACCCTCGCAACGATTCTGGTCGCGCTCGGTCCGACGCTGCGGTTTGAGGCATTCCCGCGCTGGTCATTGGTCATGCAGGCGCTGGTGGCCGCAGTCCTGATCGGCTCGCTCGGTTCGATGCCGACGGAGCCTGCGGCATGGCTCGCCGGCAAGATCGTGATCGCCGCGTTCGCAACGGCGGTCATCGCATGGCGCGGCGACTTTCTCATGCTGGCTCGCCGCAACTGATTCGCCGCACCACCAGCCATGTGAATCAGGTCCTGGTTTCCGATACGGAACCAACCTCCTGTCTCCGCTCCCGCAGCGTGTGCGTGCACTACCACCGAGCCGCACAACCGCCGCGAGCATCTCCTGCACTTTAAACGCCCATAGAAACGGCATCTGCAAGCGTCCTGTGCAGGAACTACGGACTGCAGATGAGGACCCCGTTGAATTGCGGACACGACAGAGCTCTTTAGCCGATGTCGAGCACTGCAAGCGTGCGACACGTTCCATTGCAAGCCCGTCGTATGGATCCAATTCGCACAGCCTGCGCACACATTCAGCAGTGCAGATCACGAAAATCTTGAAAGCGCCTTCCTCACGCCATGCTGCGCGGGCATCGCATCATCATTCTGCTGTGAACTCGAGTCGACCTGTTCCTGCACAAGGAACCCCGTTTCGCTCGCGATTTGTAGCTTCCATTTTTATCTGAAATTCACACTCGACAGAGAAGCTTGAACGCAAATCCCTGCGAGCAATTTCGTTCGCGCTGAAACTCGAGTGTGCAATGTCCGATCAAACCATCCTGTCTGCCAGCGGCTTCATCAATTCCATCGGCGTCAACACGCATTCCGGCTTCGGCTGGACCGGCTACAACAATCTCGCGCTGATGGTCGATGACTTGGAGTACCTCGGCGTCACCCATCTCCGCGACGCCATGGGAACCAGCCCGGCTGCACAACCGGTGGTCGACGGCCTCGCCGCTGCCGGTTACAAGTTCGACTTCCTCGTCTCGTCGGCCCTGCCCCAGATGGGCACGACCGGACTTCAGAAGTACATCGCCTCGCTCGAGAAGTTCGCGTCGAGCCATCCGGGCAGCATCAGCGCCATCGAGGGCCTGAACGAGGCCAATCACCAGCCCTTCAGCTACAACGGCAGCTCGAGCCTCAGTGCCGCGGCTCAGTTCCAGAGCGCGCTCTATCAGGCCGTCAATGCCAACGCCGCGCTCGGCAGCATCCCCGTCTACAATCTGTCGCTGGCCTACAACGATCCGCAAGGCTACAGCCAGCTCGGCGACATGTCGGGCTCGGTCGACTTCGCCAATGCGCATGCCTATGTCAGCACCAGCCTGACGACCAGCAGCTCGCTTGCTGCCACGTTGAGCGCCGTCTCCACCGCGGCACCGGGAAAGCCCGTCGTCATCACCGAGACCGGCTACACCACGCAGGCCAATACTCAATATCTCGGCGTCAACGAGACGGTGCAGGCCAAATCGATCCTGAACACCCTGGTCGACGCCTACAAGGCCGGCGTCAGCTCGACTTATCTCTATGAGCTGTTCGACCGCGACTCGTCGGCTGCCAATACCAACCCGGAAGCGAACTTCGGACTGTTCAACTCCGACGGCACACCGAAGCTCGCCGCGACGGCGATTCATAATCTGACGACCATTCTGGCCGACGATGGCAAGGGCGGCCTGCAGCCGACTGATCCATTGAACTACACCCTGAGCAACATGCCCGCCTCGGGCAACAGCATGGTGCTCGGCAAGAGCAACGGCGCCTACGAGCTCGTCGTCTGGGCCGAGCCGAAGCTCTGGAACGATGCGACCGATACCGAGGTGTCCAATGCGGCCCAGACGGTCACGGTGAACCTCGGCGCCATCCATCATACGGTGAAGGTGTACGACACGCTGACGGGAACCACGGCGATCGCCAGCTACACCGACGTCAGCACGATCACCGTTCCGGTCAGCGATCATCCGCTGATCATCGAGATCGACGCGCCTGCGACCACCCCGACTTCCCCGGACACCCGGACCAGCATCAGCGGCACGGCCGCCGAGATCGTGCCCCAACTGTCCGATCTCAGCGAGTCGACGGCGCTGCAGAGCATCACGCTGACCGACTCGCACGTCCTGCCGGTCGCTTCGAAGGCGACGATGGACTACATCATTGCCCATTACGGCAGCGCGCTGTCCAAGATCCAGGGCGGATACTCGTTCTCGGTGACGAATACGGCCGCGACCTGGAGCAACACGAAGACCTATGACGCCAGCGGAAACCTGCTGTCGAAGGCGGACACCGGCCTGAATGCGAACGGGCAGCCGACCTCGACCAGCGTGGCCTACAGCGACGGTTCAAAGGACCTGATCAGCTACACCTCCGGCGTGCAGACGAAGTTCGTTCACGTCGCCACCGACGGAACCAGGACCACCGACGCCTACAACACGGCCGGAACCCTTCTGAGCGAAGTCGTGCAGAAGTCCGACGGCTATTACTCCACCACGCTTTACACGAACGGCGTGAAAACCGCCGCCTACATCAAGAACGCCGACGGCTCGCAGGACAACTACACCTACAACATCACGGGGAAGAGCTTCACCACGCAGGTGCAGCACCTCGACCCTACGGGAAAGATCACCTCGGTGACCCGCAGCCATGCCGATGGCTCGCTGGACTCGACCCAGGTCTATAACAGCGACGGCAGCAGCGTGATCACCACCTATAGCGCCGCCGGTGCCAAGCTGGTCGAGACCACCTATCATGCCGATCACAGCAAGGACGTCTGGACCTACAACATCACGGGCCAGAACTACACGACCGAGCACTACGACTACGACGCGAACGGGTTCCTCACCAGTCTGACGCGCCTGCACGGCGACGGCAGTCTTGCCTTCAAGCTGGTCCAGACCACCGACGGCACCAAGACGACCGATTGGTACAATGCCGCCGGCAGCCTCACCAGCGAGGTGGTGCAGAAGGCGGACGGCACCATTTCGACGACGACCTACAGCAACGGCGTGAAGACCAATGCCTACATCAAGTATGCCGACGGCAGCCAGGACAATTACGCCTTCGGCATCACCGGCAAGAGCTACACCACGCAGATCCAGCACGTCGATCCGTCCGGCAAGATCACGGCCGTGACGCGCGAGCATGCCGACGGCACGCTCGACTATACCCAGGTCATCAACGCCGATGGCAGCAGCGTCGTCACCAACTACGATGCCGCGGGAACGCGGATCAAGGAGGCCAACCTTCACGCCGACGGCAGCAAGGACGTCTTCCTCTTCAACATCACCGGCCAGAACTACACGACCGAGCACGACGTCTACGATGCGAGCGGATTCCTCACCACGCTGATCCGCAAGCACGCCGACGGCAGCATGGCGTTCAAGCTGGTGCAGAGCAGCGATGGGACCAAGACGACGGACTGGTACGACGCGAGCGGCGTCCTCACCAGCGAGGTCGTCCAGAAGGCGAGCGGTTACAGCTCGACCACGGTGTACACCAATGGCGTGAAGACCGCGGCTTACATCACCAACGCCGACATGAGTCACGATAACTACAGCTATAACATCACCGGCCAGAGCTATACCACGCAGTACCAGCACCTCGATCCATCCGGTCAGACGACCGAGGTGATCCGCTGGCATGCCGACAACTCGCTCGACTACACTCAGGTCGTCAACAGCGACGGCAGCAGCGTCGTCACCAACTACGACGCGGCCGGCGTCAAGAAGACGGAAACCGACTACCACGCCGACGGTTCGAAGGACGTGTTCCAGTTCAACGTCGTGGGCCAGAACTACACCAACGAGCACGACACCTACGATACGACCGGCTTCCTCACCAACATCGTGCGTACCCACGCCGACAACAGCCTGGCATTCACGCTGGTGCAGAGCGCCGACGGTACCAAGACCTCGGACTGGTACGATGCCAACGGCGTCATCACCAGCGAGGTCACGACCAAGAGCGACGGTTACAACTCCACGACCATCTACACCGGCGGCGTGAAGACCGCGGCCTACATCAAGAACGCCGACGGCACGTCGGACAACTGGAACTACAACGTCACCGGGCAGTCCTACACCACCCAGCATCAGCACCTCGATGCCTCGGGCAAGCTGGTCGAGCTCACGCGGACCCACGCCGACGGCACTCTGGACTATACGCAGGTCATCCACGATGACGGCAGCAAGCTGACCGACATCTATAACAGCGCCGGCGTCAAGACCCAGGAGATCGCCAACAACGCCGACGGCACCAAGGACGTCTTCCTGTTCAACTTCAACGGACAGACCGGCACGACGCAGCACGAGAACTACAACAGCACCAACGCGCTGCAGTTCTTCGATCAGACCAAGACCGACGGCACCCACAACGTCACGGCCGTCGCGAGCGGCGTGACGATCCAGGGCGGGGCCGGCAACGACGTGTTCTCGGCCGCACCAAGCTCGACCACGATCGCCTACGATCATGGCCAGGACCAAGTCCTCAACTTCCAGGCCGGCGACGGCACGACCCACGACGTGATCCAGATCTCGAAGCTATTGGCCGCGGACTACAGCCACCTGCAGATGACGCAGTCCGGCACGAACGCGCTCATCACGTTCTCGGCCAATGACTCGATCCTGCTGAAGAATGTCTATGTCAGCAGCCTGACGAGCCACGATTTCCTGTTCGTCTGAGCAGACTGGACAGAACCGCATCCAACGCGGGCCGGGACCAGCCAAGGTCCCGGCCCGTTCATTAGGCGCTTGCCTCATCGGGAGGCACGATTCGATCGACGCGGATTCTCTCGTTGCGAGCGGATAGTCTGCGGGAACACAATTTGGCCGATCCTACGTTGGTGCCGCATCGACCGGCGATCGCAGCGAACTTGCGTCACAATTGATCCCTAGAAGGAGATAACGCCGCAAGGAATTCGACGCCCGATGGAAGCCAGTGAAGCAAGACGTTTCGTCGTCCTCGATTTTTATCGCTTCGTTGCCGCCCTCGGTGTCTTCATCTTTCATCTCAAGATGATCGACCAAGGCATTTCGCCGGCCTGGAACGGGTCCTTTGGCCTGTTCGTGGACATGTTCTTCATCCTGTCCGGCTTCGTGATCTCCTATTCCTATCCAGCCGACGCGCGCGGCGTACGGGCCTATTCCCGGTTCATGATCCGGCGCATCGCGCGGATCTATCCGCTGCACCTGCTGAGCCTGCTCATCTTCGTGGTGCTCATCGGCGTCGGTCTGGAGCGCACGGCGCGGTCAACCTCGCTGGATTTCCTGTATAACCTCCTGCTGCTGCAGGCCTGGGGCGTTACCAATCATCTCAGCTTCAACTCGCCGTCATGGTCGATCAGCGCGGAGTTCTTCTGCTATCTGATCTTTCCACTACTGATGCTGCTTGCGCGCAAGGTCCAGCCTATCGTGCTCGGCGCAATCGTGGCGGTGCTCTATCTGGTCCTTGCCCATGGCCATTTGCCGATCTGGCAGGAACGGTCGCAGATGTACGGCGCCAATTACGACTACGGCATGCTCCGCGCGTTACCGAGCTTCCTCAACGGCATCCTGCTCGCCATTCTGTTCCGGATGTCGGGTCCCTACCGGCAGAAGCCGGTCGTCTTCGCCGGCATCGGCGTGTTCGGCCTCTCCGTGCTCGTCCTCAACGTGTTCGCCAAGCCGGATTTGGCTATTCTGCTGTTCTCCTGCGCCATTCTGCTCACCGCGGTCGGCGAAAGCGCCTTCAAGGAGTTTCCGGGCGCGCGGCTACTTGGACGGCTCGGCAACACCTCATACGCGATCTACATGCTGCACGATGCCGTCCTCATCGCGGTGTTCAAGCCGCTGTGGACCTGGCTCGAGCTGCGCCCGGATCAGTTTGGCCTGTTCGCCCTGGCATGCTGTGCGGTCCTCACCATCATCGCAGATCGCACCTACGCCTATTTCGAAAATCCCGCGCGGCGCTTCATCAATCGGCTGGCCGACACCGGACTCGTGTCCTCCCGCAACGTCCGGCCAGCGACGGCCGAGACGTCCCTGCGCTTCGAGAACACCGAGCGGGCGGTCAACTGACGCCTTCGGACGCCATCGAGGCACTCAGGCGACCTTGCCGCCGGCCTCCGCCACGATCCTCATCGCACCATCGTCCAGCAAAGGAGCGACGTTGGCGCGGGACAATTCCATGACGCCCGGCAGCGCGTGTCGCACCTGCTCGCCGGCGGCCTGGTACGTGCCGAGGAAGTGCAGCAGAAATGCCTCGAACCTGTCCCCGACGAGAAACTGGGCCGGCGAGAGCAGCAGCTGCTCGCTGATGCCGAAATGCGCGAACAGGCCCTGGAACTTGTCCTGGTAGGTGATCGCCGCCACGGGCGTGCCCTGCCCGAGCGCCGCAATCGCCAGATGCATGCGGCCGGTGATCACGCCGTCGACCAGCCCGACAACGGCCTTGATCTCGCCCGCCGACAGAACCTGCTCGACGTGATGGACATGCTCCCCGAGCGCGGGCTTGAGCCGAGCGGCCAGCGGCCGCAGGCAATTGTCGTCGGCGATTCCGGGGCGGTAGTCATGCGCTAGCAGCAACCAGCTTGCATTGTGCTGTCGTGACAGGCGCGCCATGGCATCCGCCGCAAGCTCTATCATCCGCTCCAGCTTGGCGGGCTCAGGCTTCTTGAACAGCATCGGGTGCATGTTGAAGACGAAGACCTTGCGGCCCTGCTCGCGTTGCTGCGCGATCTTGGCCGCGATCTGCTTCACGGCCGCAGTGTCGGCGCGCGGCGTCAGCATGAACGCCGCGTCAGCGACCAGACGCGCGCGTTTCCGGGCGAAGTCATCGAAACGCTGGAGAGATATCGCATCGCGCAGATTCAGGACAACGCCTGGATCGAGCAGCCGGAACACCTCGCGCAGCGCCTTCGCCGGACGGGAGTTGAAGCTGAAGCCGAGCACGCTGACCTTGGCGCCGAACGCCGCCATCAGGTCGGCAACCAGCAGCATGCGCGCGGCATCCACCGGAGAATAGTAGCCGTCAAGCACGTCGGCCCCCAGGATCACGCCGAAATCCGGACGGGTGATCGAGAGCTCCTGCGCGACCGTCTCATAGGAAAACGGCTGCTTCCATATCTCGAGCGGCTTGAAACCCATGGCGCGCACGTCTGCGCTCGCCGCGCTGGTGGCGGTGACGATGTAGGTCTCGAGATCGGGATAGATGCGTTTCATCTCGCCGGCGGCAGCTTCGATCATCGCCTCATCGCCGCGTGACTGATGAATGCTCCAGGGGTCTGACGGCAACAGAACGAGCCGGCGCGGATTATTGCGGGGTGCCGCATTGACGCCCACGTCCTTCCGGGCGATCTGCCATCTGCGCAGCTCGAGGAGATCGACCGCGAAGGGCGTGTTCTTCGCACTGTTGAGCCAGCCTCGGAGCTGCCTGCGCACGGGCACCGGGATCAATTGCTTCAAATCGTCCTCCTCGTCTTCCTCAGGCGGTCGCACCGCGCTTCACGACGAAATCGATCAGCGAGAACAGCTGCTTCCGCCAGAACAGCAGGATGCTCATCAGATAGACCGCGCCGAAACATGACGACAGCAGCCCCATCCGCAAATACGGGTTGATGTCCGGCGTCGCCGCGCGGCACAGCACGACCGCGCCGTAGGCCAGCACGATGGCGCAAAGGCAGCCTGCGATAGGACGCAGAAACTGGCTCCAGCTCAAGCCCAGCAGCCGCAGCGCCAGCGCAAACGTCACGGGCGTCACCACAAGCTGCGCGAACGCGAAGATCGTCGCCAGCTGACCAATGTCGCGCGACGGAAGCAGGAACATTGCAGGTACGACCGCGCAGAATTTGAGGATGTTCAGCCCAAAGACGTAGTTCGGCTTGCCCAGAGCGCCGAAATAGGCGCTGTTGACGAATTGCACCGTCTGAATCGCGCCAATGAGCATCAGCGGCCTCATCACCGCCTCGCTGCCGCTCCACTTCGCGCCGAACAGCAGCAGGGAAAACTCCGGCGCAATCGCCGCAAGCAGCACAAAGATGGGAGATCCGACCAGCGCTCCGAGACTGACGCTGCGCAGGTAGGCGCCAGCGATACGATCGCGCTCGTGGGCGATCTTGGACAGCGCACTCAATGCGACATCCATGACCGCTTGGGTGAGCAGCTGCATCAGGATGATGTAGACCCGCGCACCGACCGTGTAGATGCCGAGAGCTGCGACGCCATAGAGCGACAGGATGATCATGTCGATGGTGCGAACGATGGCGAAATCCAGCAGCCTGTTCAGCACGACATGGACGCTATAGCCGGAGAGCTCGCGAAAGCTGCTGGAATCGTAGCCGCGCATCGGCAGCCACCGCGGCTGGCTCCAGAGCCACAAGCCGCTGACCGCGCTCTGAACGACCACCTGGATCACGAGGCTCAGAGCGCCGAATCCGGCATAGGCGCAGGCAATTCCCACGATGCCGGAGATGGCGGTGGCGACCATGGTCCTGACCGCGAGCACGCGAAAATCCATCTGGCGCTTGTAGAGCGCCTCCTGGAACAGGGTCGCGGTGCCGATCGGAAGAGAGAGCGAGGCAGCCGTCAACAGCGGCGCGAGCCCCTTCACGTCGAGCCAACGCTCGATATCCGTCGCCAGCAGAGCGATCAGGACCGCCAAAATCGCCGAAGCTGCAAAGGAGCAGAAAAAAGGCAGCGTCACATCGGCGGGTTCGAGCGTGCGCCGCTGGATCAACGCATCACCGAAGCCGAATTCGGCGATCGAGCTCAGGAGCAGCAGGATGAAGGCGACGAGCGCGGCAAGACCGAAATCCGCGGGATTGAGCAGCCGGGCCAAAACCAGAAACAGGATGAACGACAGCGTCCGGCCGCCCCAATTCTGTGCAAGCGACCAGAACAAGGCAACCACGACCTGATGTTGTTTGCCCTGCGTGGCGTTCATCAACAATTCGACCCAATTTCGACAGATCCGACCACAATCACAGACTAGACAACGTGGCATGCGATGCCGCGACGTCACCATCTCCGATCGCGGCGGAGTACTGATTGCTCGCTACAATACGACGGAGTGATGGCAATCAGATGAGTGCCGTCACGATTCCGATTTAGAGTGGAAGTGAGTTCAAATCGTGGACTACACTCCAATCAACCTTTGCGAAGTGATGCAAAATGGATGCCTTGATGAATTCGCCCGCTCAGCGTTCTCTCCGTAACTCCAGGCGCTTGCGTGTGGCCATCTACGCACCGCATTTTGCGGAATATTCCTACCGTCTCGCGTCGGGATTGGCTCGCCACTGCGATGTCCGGCTGGTGCTCAACCGCAAAGACGCCAATCAGCAATGGGAACTGGCCGATATCGCCGTGACGGCTCCGTTCGACACGAGAATTCGCGACTTGAGCCTGCGCCGCGGCGGTGCGATCGGCATCCCCGCCTCGTTCCTGGACATAATTTCGTTTCGCCCCGACGTGATTCATTGTCACGAAGTTCCGGAGATCTACACGTCCAAGCTGATCCAGCTGCTCCGTCCGCTCGGCATTCCCTTGGTGTTGACCGTTCACGATGCGATCCCGCATTCGGAAGGCGGCTCCGGCACCTCGCCACGTGAAGATGCCTGGCGCGGGCGCATGCGCGCAGCCGCATCGGTCGTCACGACGCATGGCGAGAGCTGTATTGCCGATTTTCGCCGGGCCTCGCCCGACTTCAAGGGCGAAGCGGTCTCCAGCATGCACGGCGTGCTCATGGTTCCACCAGCCGGAGGTGCGGCCGCCGCGCCCGAAGCTGCGCGCATCCTGTTTTTTGGACGGATGTGGGCTTACAAGGGTCTCGACGTCTTCATCGATGCGATCGATATCCTGGCCGGGCGCGGTGTGGCGCATGAGGCGATCGTCGCCGGTCGCGGCCCCGAGATGACGCGGCTCGGCGCACGGATGGAGGCGATGCCGACCGTCAAGACCATCAACGCCTACATTTCGCCTGCCGACACCGGACGACTGTTTCAATCCGCGACCGTGGTTGCCCTGCCCTATAAAGATGCGACGCAGAGCGGCGTGCTTGCATCCGCCTATGGCAATTCGCGACCCGTCGTCGCCAGTGCCACCGGCGGCATTCCCGACGTCGTGACCGACGGCGTCAACGGGCTGCTGGTTCCTCCCGGCGACGCCACGGCATTGGCCGATGCGCTCGAACGCGTGCTGACCTCCAAGCCTCTGGCCGCGACATTGACCGAAGGCGCACGGCAGACCGCGGCCGGCCTCTTGAACTGGGATCACATCGCCGAGCAGCTACTTGGATCTTATCACCGGCTCGCCGCACGCACCGTCAGCTGACCGCGACAGGCGGCTCTCAAACCGATTGCTCGATCTGCGGCCGAAACAACATGCCGCGGATCGCACCATCCAGCAATCGCCTCAGCCTGACCTCGATCAATTCATAGCTGATCGCGCTTGCCACCAACGACATCACCAGCCCGAGCCCGATGAAGGCGGCCCACAACAGCCAGCGGTCAACGCCGGCGGCGACAAGCTTCAGGCCGATCATCTGCAAGGGGAAGAGCACGAAGGGATGCACGAGATAGAGGCTGTAGCTGATCTTGCCGACATACTGCAGGGCCGGCGCACTCAGAGCCCTCCCGAAGCCTGATTCCGGGGCAAGCACCATGCCGAACAGCAGAAATCCGGGGATGAGCCCCACGAACGGGTGAAACAGCACCAGGCTCGCATACAGCGCAGCCCCGCAGGCCAGGCCTGCAAACAAGCCGGCGCGCCCCGGAATCGAGATGCGGAATCCAGTGGCGCTGAACAGCATGCCGATGCAGAAGAATGCCGTGATCGGCCAATGCATCAGGCAGGCGATGCCCAGCAGGATCAAGGGCGCGGCCAGCCATCTGCCCCCGGCACGCCACATCGAGAACGTCAGCGCAAACCAGATGTAGAACGCCCACTCGTAGGTCAATGTCCAGGCATTCTGCTGGGCAATGGGCAGGCCGAGCGCGTCCTGCACGAAGAACAGATTGGCCGCAAAGATCGCGAGATAGCTGGTCAGATCGATTCCGCGGAAGAACTTATAGGCCACGATCGGACCGATCGCGAACAGCGCAAGATGCAGGACGACGAACACCGGCATGATGCGCAGGACGCGGTCGAAGAAGAACCGCGATAACGAACCGTGCCGCACCAAGCTAGCCGGGATCAGGAATCCGCTGATCATGAAGAACAGCTCGACGCCGTGGCCGCCGACATTGATCACCGATTGCAGCCACAGCCAGAGCGGTGGCAGGAAGCCGGGATCTGGGATGTCGTACATGCCTCCCTTCGGCATGTCGTAGAAATGGTCCATCAGCACGCTCAGTGCCGCGATGCCGCGAAGACCCTGGACCGAAGGAACGAACGATCCATCATAGGCGGCGCCCGGCTGATGCGGTGTCTTGATCACTCTGCGGCACCCTGCGTGCTGAGGGAGGGCTCGAGAACGACCGGCTTTCTTCGCGCCGAGCGGAATCTTTGTCCGAAGGAAATGCAGGGCTTCTCGACGAAGGCGTAGGTCATCCAGCTGACCAGGATCGACAACGCCAGGATCACGCCCATGAAGATCGACCACCCCAGCGGGCCGTCGCCGAACCAAAACAGGCGATGGACGGCGACGATCACGAACGGCGACATCAGGTAGACCGAATAGCTGACCACGCCGACGAACGCCATCGGGCGCCACGCCATTCGCTCGCCGAACACGGCAAAGGCGATGAAGACCAGCGCCGCGCAGACATAAGCCGATCCGATCGAATAGCTGTAGAAGAAATTCTCGTGATACACGCCTCCGAACCGGCGATCGGACAGGGTGACGGCGAAGATCGCATACAAGAGCGTGCAGATGGCCACATGGGTCCATCGCAGCTTGCCGCCAACAACGGTGTCGCGGATGATCTTGCCCAGGAACATGGCCGACAGGTTCAACCCGACCTCCATCACCGAGGAGACGGTCCTGTTCTCGACCAGGAGCGCAGCGGTGGTTCCGACCAGTGCGGCCGCAACGACGATCGTCACGGCCGTGAAACGCTGGTTCAGCAGCCCCATTGCAAAGAGAATGGTGCATCCGACGTAGAACAAGAGCTCGATCGCCAGCGTCCAGTAGAACACCCAGAGGTTCGGGACGTTCACGAAGGTCTGCAACATCGTCACGTTCGCGGCGACCTGCCCCAGCGGATAGATCTTCGAGTCCAGCAGTTGCATCGTCACGAGCCCGACCAGGAGCGACGTCCAGTAGGCGGGATAGAGCCGGAAGAAGCGGCTGATCGTAAAATCCCGCACGGGCGTGGCGCTGTCCGGGAAGCTGAACGGAATGACGAAGCCGCTGACGAAGAAGAACAACACGACGCCGAACCGGCCAAAGTTCATGTAGTAGCCGAACACCTCATGTATGGGCCAGTAATAGGCGCCCGTCGGGTGCTTTTCGACGATCACCTCGAATACATGCTGAACCAGGACCGACAACACGGCTATGCCGCGCAATGTGTCGATGAATGCGAGACGTTTATGCATGGTTCGTTCTCACCTGCTTCCGCTCGCCGCCGGTA
Organism: Bradyrhizobium sp. USDA 4354; assembly: GCF_054060315.1. Classification (NCBI taxonomy): domain Bacteria; kingdom Pseudomonadati; phylum Pseudomonadota; class Alphaproteobacteria; order Hyphomicrobiales; family Nitrobacteraceae; genus Bradyrhizobium; species Bradyrhizobium sp. USDA 4354. The sequence goes on from NZ_JBSSDC010000001.1 coordinate 7,621,255, forward strand.
GATCCGGGCGGAAGTCTTCCAATGGTCGCATCGGTGGCCGCATGACGATTGGCACGGCGTCGGCCCCTCGTGCGGAGGTCGCACGCCGTGAGAACACCTCGCTGAAGCTCAATGCGATGATCAGCAGGCCGGACGCCGGGCCGTAGTTCAGCACCGTGATCGTGAACAGGTTGACGACGAAGAGCAGCGTCAGCTTGTACACGTCGGTCGCTCCGAAGGTCGCCCGGAACACCATCACCATGAACGCCACGAACGGGAGACCGAACATCAGGTACGTGCCGATGTAGAAATTGTCGACCGGCACCCAGAAATGCGCGAGCGGCGAGAACAGCTTCTGCGGATAGTTGAAGCAGCCCGCGCCGCAGCCGGTCACCAGGCCGATCGGCATGAGCTGGCTCATGTAGACGAATGGCAACTGCCAGCTGTTGTTGATGCGATCGACAATGCTGAACAAGGTCGAGTGCGGCACCGCGGCGGTGCCGGAAGCGACCACGATCATGAAGAACGGCACGAAGATCGCTACGAAGGACCACTGCGCGATCGACCGGATCGCGGGGAAGCGCGATTTCTCCGGCAACATCCGCACGAACACCAGCAAGAGCAAGTAGAGCACGAGGACGATCATGGTCGTCTTGCTCGTGGTCAGCTTGATGGCATAGATCGCGATGGAACCGAGTACGAGACACCACGTCGTGCTCATGCGAATGGAGGTGATCGCGAACGATACGAGGATGAAGAAGGCGGCCATGGTATTGTCGGCCGCAAAGCCCATGAGGCGCTGGTCATCGCCGCCATAGGCCCACCACAACCGGCCGGCCTCGCGCACCGCGCCGAAGGACTCGTATTTATAGCCCACCCAGGGCATGAGGTAGAATTTCGTCAGGAAGACGCCGATCACGGACAGATAGAAGGTCACCGCGATGACCGACAGCAGCTTGCGATACGAGCCGAGGCTCGAATCGCAGAAGCAGAAGCCGACGAATACAGGCAACATCATCTTGAAGGACGAGATCGCCGCGTTCATCGTACCCAGCATGAAGTAGCCGAGCACGAGCGACAGCATGATCTGCACGAGCACGAGCAGGGCTAGCGTGCTGCGATTGCGCAGGATGCAATGGACGAAGAATTGAACGAGGCACAGAAGCGCAACGGCGTCGGGCAGGTACCAGAGCGTGTCCACGTGATAGATGCTGGTATAATAGCGGATCACGCCGCCAAAGGCGTCGCGGACCAGATAGACGCCGAGCGCGATCGCCTCGATGTTGAGACTGATCAGCGTGATTTGCGGCCGGTTCAGCGTGAGGATGGTCATGTCCGGCTCAGTTCGTCGGCCGCGCCGATGGCGCCGGGGAAGCCGAGAAATCGGACCGGCTCCCAAGAGCGTTCCGCATCCACCTGCCGCCAGGGATCTCGACGTAGAGATAGGTGAAGTGCGACACCGCCAGCACGGCGGCCAGCGAGACGACGAGATTCAGCGAGGCCGGCAGACCCGCCCAGACCGAATCGAGAGCGGCGATCCGCCTGGCCCCGAGCGCGCGCACGAAATACTCGGCCAGCAGCACCACGAGCGCATGCACCATGTAGATCGAGTAGGAACGACGTCCGAGCCAGACCAATGGCTTGGCAACCAGCATCCGCGGCACCAGCATCGCATCCGGAAAGGCGAGCAAGCTGCCGAGGAAGATCGCGAATGTCACCGGCGCGAGGAAGGTTGCCGCCGGATTGGTCTCCGCCACGGACACGAGGACGATGCTGGCGATCATGGCGACAAACTGCACCACGCCCTGGACGGCACGGCCCGGCTTGGCCGGCAGACGATCGACGATTCGCACCGTCAGCACGCCCAGGAAGAAGCTCACGAAGCAGCGCAGGATGCCGAAGTCGGTCTGAAGCCCGAGACTTCTCTTGTCGAGCACGAAAATGATGAAGACGAGGCTCCCCACCGCAAGCCCCCCGCAGAGAACGTAGAACCACAACAGGGAACGCATCCGCTGCGCAAGCAGGACGATCAGGCCAAACACCAGATATGTGTAGAACTCGACGCTGATGCTCCAGCTCGGCGCATTCCAGCTGAGATAGTCGATGAACCCCATGGAGTGCAGCAGCAGGACGTTGAGCACGAAGGAATAGGCGTTGTTCACCTCGAAGGCGGCCGGTGCAGCCACCACGACGCCCGCCATGACCAGACTGATGCGCAGGAGGCGAAACAACAGATTTGCCATCAGCATGACGATGTGCAGCGGATAGACCCTCGCCAGGCGCCGCACCATGAACTCGCGCAGCGAGAAGCGCCCGAAGTCGCTCTCGACGTAGCTGAGCGACATGACGATCCCGCTGAGAACAAAGAACAAATCGACCAGCAGCCAAGCGCTTCTGAAGAACGAGCAGTTGATCCACGCATTGTGCGGGAACGCTGCGAGGAAAGTCGGCATCAGCAGAAGATGGTGGATCACCACCGAGGTCGCGGCGATCCCCCGAATGCTGTCGAGCGGCAGGACATGCGCCTTCTCACGATGAACCAACTCCGTCACATCAACATTCCATAGCTATTGCACCGCAGCAGTGTGTATCAGGTCTCGCGCATGTTCAATCTCCGCGATCGCGGACTCGCACTCGATGCATGACGACCGACGATAATTTCAAACCTCGCAGATCATTCGGACATGCGAGCGCCAAGTTCATGCCACTTTTGTTCGAGGCGCCGCGTGCTTCGGGCGCAAATTTCATCAGTCGCGATGATTGCGAGTATTTGCGTGGAAAGTGTGCGCGAAATTCGGCGCTGTTGCGATGAAGGCCGGCGCGCACGACATTGATCTGTCTGCGTATCGATCCGCAGTGAAAATTTCTTTCTATGCCGGGAACAATAGAAGAGCATCGTGACTTGTGTCGGTTTTGCGACGCGGCGGTCTGCGAGTGCCCGATATGTTTTCAAGTTGCAACATTCGTGAGCGCAACATGCCGATCTCGCAGGCATTGTAAATCGTGCTTCTGCAACCGACGCAAAGTCGAGCAACGTTGTTCGTGGTTGACGATCGCGCTTCAGCTTTTGCGCCGCACAAAAAGATGACACAGTTACCTGCCAAGTTTCACCTGTTCTCCTATTGCAACAGAAGCAAGGAACACGGATGGGCCGCGGACTAACACGTCGCCATGCACAACCGCGATGGCTACCGACTGTCTTGATAGGTTCTGCGCTGATCGTTTCGAGCATCGATGCTTGCCGCGCCCAGTGCGTCGAATTTACGGATCGTGCCTCGCAGCTCGAACTCGACACGTTCGTAAAATCGCCCTCCTCGCTTCTGGAGCGACTACGCAATGACAAGGAGAAGCTGAGATATCGGCTCGCCACCTTAATTGCCACGACCCCGTCGGTGTTGCCGTCCGTGCAGACACTCATCTCGGCGTCGGCTTCAACCGACCGCTCAGCCATTGGTGCCGCGTTGAGGATCGCCGAAGGGCGGTGCACGTCGACGAAGCCGGACGCTGCGCGCAAGATCAGGGATTTCGCGCAGCGGATCGGCGATCTCAACGTGCAGGCAGGTTATTCCGCCGCCGGAGAGGACGCCTCCGGCGCCCAGGCCCAATCGCAAGACAAGGGCCGGGCGCAACCGCCACGAGGCGGGGCGCTGCTCGACGGCGAGTGGAAGACCAAGCTGGCCAACCCGTTCAAGCCCGTCCCCCTACCGAATTGATCAGCGATCGTCAAAAGGCAGCGAATTAACAGATGTATCAGCCTAGAGAACATTTCCAGTCGGGCCACAGATTCGGCATCGAATTCGGCGGAGCCGTCCTCAGCTTCGAGCGCGTGGCTGATGTCCTGCGCCGGCAGTGGCCGATCATCGCGGTGTGCACCGGCGCTTCGCTGGCGCTGGTGATGGTCTATCTGATCATGGCGCAACCCATGTACACGGCGAATGCCCGCATCATGATGGATACCCGTCAGGCGCAGGTGCTGGACAAGGACAGCAACGCCAACAGCGCCCTCATCGATACCGGATACGTCGACAGCCAGGTCGAGGTCATCAACTCGGACGACCTCATCCTCTCGGTCGTCCGTCGCCTGAAACTGACGGAGGATCCGGAGTTCAATGGCTCCAATCCAGGCCTGTTGTCCGTCGTCCTTGGCAAGGTCATGTCGCTGTTTAGCTCCGGCGAACCGGCCTCCCAGGAGCGGCTCGAACATGCCGTGGTCGAGGCAGTTCAGAAAAGCCTGAGAACTGAACGCGTCCTGACGACGTATGTCTTGTCTTTGAACTATCGCTCGCGGAGCCCCGACAAGGCCGCGAAGATCGTCAACGCCATCGCCAATGCTTACCTGGTCGGCGCGCTAGAAGCCAAATATCAGTCCACCAAGCGGGCAACCGAATGGCTTCAGCAGCGTAGCATTGAGCTGAGCGAGCAGGCAACCGCCAGCGACCGTGCCGTGCAGACCTTCAAGGCCGAACACAACATCGTCGGAACCAGCCGCGGCCTGATGTCCGAACAGCAATTGTCGGACCTCAACACCCAGCTGGTTCAAGCGCGGGCGTCGACGGCCGAAGCCAAGGCCCGGCTCGACCGGATCACCGCGATTTCGGACCAGGACGTCGCGCAATCGACGGTGACCGATGCTCTCAACAACTCGGTCATCACCCGCCTGCGCGCGCAATATCTGGACCTCCAGGCCCAGTATGCCGACTGGTCCCGGCGCTATGGCAAGCAACACCTTGCTGCGGTCAATCTGGCCAACAAGATGGAGGAGCTGCGCAAGAACATCGCCGACGAGTTGCATCGGATCGGCGACGCCTATCGCAGCGACTACGAGATCGCAAAGAGCCGCGAAGCCTCGCTTGAGAAGAACGTAAAGGAACTCGTCGCCCAGGCCGGCGATACCGGCCAGGCTGCAGTCAAGCTGCGCGATCTCGAAAGCGCCGCCGACACCTACCGCAACCTCTACAACAACTTCCTCGAGAAGCTGCAGAGCGCGACGCAGAACCAGAGCTTTCCGCTCAGCGAGGCGCGCCTCATCAGCACCGCCGCCAAGCCGGATCGCAAGAGCTCTCCGCGCACGGTCCTGGCGCTGGTGGGGGGCCTTGTGGGCGGCCTCTGTCTCGGCTTCGGCGTCGCATTCGCGCGTGAACTGCTGAGCGACGTGCTCAGGACCCCCGGCGAGGTCGAGGATGAGCTCGGCGTGAAGTGCCTCGGCGTCCTGCCCGATATACGTTCGCCCACGAAGACCGGCCCATCCGACCTGTCTCGCTACGTCGTCGATCATCCATTCTCGCGGTTTGCCGAGACGTTGCGCAACATCAAGGTATCGATCGACGTTGCGCGCCTGACCCGCGAGATCAAGGTGATCGGCATCGTCTCTTCCCTTCCCAAGGAAGGAAAAACGACCGTCGCCGCGAATTTCGCCCAGTTGATCGCCCTCACGGGGCACCGTACGGTGCTGATCGACGGCGACCTGCACACGCGCTCGCTGACGCGAGAGCTCGCGCCCAACGCCAAGAGCGGGCTGGTGGAGGCGCTCAACGACCCCGCGAGCCTCGGCTACCACGTGCAGCGGAGCAAGGAAACGGGACTGGATTTCCTCCCCTCCGTCGTCGCTTCCCGCATGGTGAATTCGGCCGACGTCATTGGGTCGAAGGCAATGGCCGAACTGCTCAAGGTGCTGAGAGAGCACTATGAGTATATCGTGATCGATCTTGCCCCGGTGATGCCGGTGGCGGATTCGAAGGCCGTCAGCTTCCTGATCGATGCCATGGTCTACGTCATCGAATGGGGACAGACGACACGAAGCGCTCTTCAGGAGTCGGTTTCGGGGTCGGAGGTTCTCCAGAAGAAGCTGCTCGGCGCCGTGCTCAACCGCGCCAACCCGAAGATGCTCAAGCGCATCGAGGCCTACAAGGGCAAGCACCACAACAGCTATTACGTCGAGCACGCCTAGGCGCAGGCGCGGCGACAAACCGAATTGGACGACCTTGGGCCCGCTGCCATTTGGCAGCGGGCCTTATTCGTGCTTTGCGGAATTGCCGCGTGAAAGGATCGAGTGCGTCTTCGCGCACGAGACAGCGCGAGCCTGTCGGGCGGTCGGAGATAGTGCCAGGCGCGCCCGGGCTGCTCGGGTCTCCGTATTCGTCCGGAATCCACAACTTACAGTTATTGCTCTAGCCAAAAGCAAGGATTGACGAAGACGGGGCGCCACGGGCAACCATCTGTCGTCAAGACGAGACAATCCGGGCCTTGATGCCTCAAGATGCCGAAACTTTAGGCATCTTTCCTTCTCGGTTCCCTGAGGCTAATCTCGGCCCATACTCGCAGCTCTTTTCCGGTGAGCTCGGATGCTGATCGTCCTTACGATTTTGACTATTTGGGTTCTGCTCAACATTCTATTCGTGTTGATCGTGGTTCCCCCACGCAAGCCGCTTCGGCAGCCCATGGCGACGAGGCTCTCGCCGGCGCCCATCGAGCCAGGCCGGCGCGAGATCGAGCAGGACGAACCTTTCTCGATCCGCCACGTCATCGTCTCCGTTGCAATGGGAGCCTTCTTCGTGCTCGTGCCGCCGCTGCTCGCCCTGCGTGATGCGATCATGCGGCTCTTCGGCAAGCCGCCGCGAAATGGAACTTGAGGCCCTCGGGCCGGAGGTTCCAGGCGATTGAGAAAATGAGCGACTAATAGGCTTCCTGGAACATCACTGCGGACGCTGTGCGGGCCATGATCTTCAGGTCGAGCCAGATGCTCCAGTTGCTGACGTACCAGACGTCGTACTCGACCCGCTTCTCCATTAGATCGATGGTCGGCGTTTCCCCCCTGAATCCGTTCACCTGGGCCCAGCCCGTCAGGCCCGGCTTCATGTGATGGCGGTAGACGTACTTGCTGATCAGCTCGTCATAATAATTGTCGTGCGCGAGCGCGTGCGGACGCGGCCCGACCAGTGACATGTCCCCACGCAGCACGTTCCAGAGCTGCGGCAGCTCGTCAATGCTGGTCATGCGCAGGAAGCGCCCGATCTTGGTGACCCGCGCATCCCTCTTGGTCGCCTGCGTCACTGTCTCGCCATTCTCGGAGACGGTCATCGTGCGAAACTTCCAGATCTCGAACGGCTTGCCGTTGAACCCGCGGCGCGACTGCCGGAATATGACCGTTCCCGGTGAATCCAGCTTGATCAGCACGGCGACGGTCAGCAGCAGCGGCGTCAGCAGCACGAGTGCGAACAGAGCGACGCCGACATCGAGACAGCGCTTTTGCAGCCGTTCGAGAATAGTGAGCGGCGGCCGCTGGATCTCAACCGCTACGGTTCCGCTGACCGGCAAAAAGGGACGGGTCACCAGGTCAGCCACCGGGTCGTCCGGCAGCAGGCGAATGGGCTGCGGGACGGCACGCAAGTATGGCCCCAGCTTGCGCAGCATCGGCAGTTCGTTCCAGTCGATCGCAAGCAGATATTCGTCGACGTCAGCCGAGCGCGATTGACGGATGACATCGCGAATCTGTCGCTCCCATTGGCCATCATCCCGGTCGGCTCCGAGCACGAAATGGCGCATGACGTCGAAGCCATTCCTGCGCAGATCCTTGAAGCGGCTCGAAGTGAAGTCGAGCGGCTTCAGGCTGAGCAGAACCACCTTGCGATCGACCAAGCGGCTTCGCGCGAAGCTCGTGCCGAACACGGCCTGCCAGCCGAAGCGGAGGCTGATCAGGCCCAGCCCACCGATCACCGCGAAGATAATGACGGTACCGCGCGACAGATTGTCCGTCGATTTCAGCAGGAAGGCCGCGACCGCGAGGATCGTGAGCGACGTCAGCCAAACAAACACCGCCGTTCGAAGCTGCCATACGAGATTGAGCAGGCGGTGCGTGGAATAGACGTCGCGGAAATAGGCGATCCCGACGAACACCACGCCGACAAACAATCCGGCTCCCACCGATGCACCGTCGGGAGGCGCAGCGAGGGCCACGCCATACAGCGAAGCTCCCGCCGCATAACTCAGCAGGATCAACAGAAAGTCAGCAGCGATGACGACGATCTGAAAGGGCCTCTGAAGAGCGCTGCCACGCGCAGATGACAGCGCATGGGCGTTTTCAGAACCATAAGTTGCAACAGCCATTCGAACCTCTGCTTATCGAGAGAGTGCCTGACGCTCATCGTGATGCTGAAGACTCGTCAATTCCCCGCACGGAAAGTGTTGATTGATCGCAGCGACATTGTGGCGCTGCACGCAAAACTTTTGCGGCGCACGGATGATGCGTCGTGTTGAAATGCGCGGCGAAATTCGCCGCGCTGAAAAAGTCGTCACAGTGCTGACATATGAGCGAACGGACTGCCCCATTTTGAATCAAGTTCCGCATCCGATGCGTCTCTTCGCTCAACTTTGAGGCGCTGCGTTGCTTCCGCCGAAAGCACATCGAGTCGGCTGCGAGAATTTCTTCTAATTTCTATCTGTGGGTGCGTACAAGGATTCCGCTGAGTGATGCAGCTTTGCCGCACGCTTCGGGGCAGCGATGCAATTTCTGCGGACCGATCTTGTTCCTGCAGTCCGCCACGAAAGAAGGTCGGCAAAAAATGCCGCCCTTCTTTTGGCATGATCCGGTCGGAGAACAAGTCGCGGCCTCACCGAACTCGGGTTGTTCGTGTTGGATGGAAGCTCTCCGGTGCCGGCGACTTGGGGATATTTTTTTCGACCACCCGATCGATTGAGCGCCATGAAATCTCTCGCGCGACCACAGCCGTCCATTCCCAAACCGCAATTGCCGGACGGAGTCCGCATCTATGCGATCTCGGATATTCACGGCTGCGCGCATTTGCTCGAGCCCATGCTGCGGGTGATCGACGCCGACGTTGCCCGCAGCCGGCCGCGCTATGCTGTCGAAGTCTTCATGGGCGATTACATCGATCGCGGCCCGGATACCCGCTCCACCCTCGACATCCTGGTCGAGCGGAGCCGCCGGGGAAATGCGGTTTTCCTCAAGGGCAATCACGAGGCCTTTCTGGTGAGGGTGTTCGAAGACCCTTCACTGTTCGAGGACTGGATTGCCTTCGGCGGGACCCAGACACTGATGTCCTACGGGCTTGCCCCGCCCGATCTCAAGCGCGACGAGCCGGCATCGATCCTGCGCGATTTGATTCGCGCCATGCCGACCGAGCATCTGGAATTCCTGGACAATCTGCGGCTGAGCTTCAGTTGCGGAGACTTCTTTTTCGTCCACGCCGGCGTCCGCCCCGGCGTTCCGTTGGCCGAGCAGACGGAGCGCGATCTGCTCTGGATTCGCGAGGAATTCCTGCGGAGCGAGGAGCAATTCGGCAAGTACATTGTCCATGGTCATACGCCGGTCCGCAGCGCGGAATTCATGGCCAACCGCGTCAACATCGACACCGGCGCCTATGCGACCGGCAATCTCACCCTGATGAGCATCCAGGGAAGCCGCATGCTCGCGGTGTGATATGGGCCTCCCACCTGCCACCGTCGGGCGAAATGGCTTCGCGGCGATGGAGCGGCCTTGGTGCCATCATGCTTAGTTGAGCAAAGGCGGCTTCTCCAGTCGCGCACGCGTCTTGGCCATCCAGTCGCCCCAGGCTCGTTCGTGCTTGACGTAGAGTTCCACCCAACGTTCGCCATGCCTGGCCTGACGGACGCTATCCGCCTCCCCAAGCAAGTCGGCGCCAGGGCGGGTGTCCGGCTGATCCAGTGCTTCGAACTCGATAGTCTCCGAGATCGTCAGACCGACGAGCACGCGCTGTCCGGCGCCGTCCACGATATAGCGACGCGGCGCATCGTTCTTGGGCTCACTCATTTCATCATGTCCCGTCGTTTCAGTGTGAAGCTGGGATGCCGCCAACGAGTGGGATGATGCCTAGAAGGCTCGTCGGGCGTGGCCGAACGTCGAGGTGGGAGCGGGCTCTGACGTCCGGCGTGAGCCGCCGTAGGATGAGTTCACGGTTCGTCGTTGGACGCGCCAGGCGCGCAGCGCGTATCCCAGAATGAGACCAGCACCAAAAATGGAAGCGGAGACAAACGCAGAAGTCATGGGATTCGTCCTGGATCGTACGCCTCCTATCAAGAGCGAGCAGTGTGTCGACATCATGGTTCTTGAGGACTCCTCGACGCCGAAAGATTGTTCAAGATTGATCCCTTCTACGCATGCAGCGTGCATGCCAAATCTGCCGACCCCTGCCGCATCTCGTCTCGGCCGGCGGTGATCACCGAGCACTCTATATGGCGACCGCTCTAAGAGAGACGTGCTCGCAGCCTGATACGCCCAGGCCCGTCGCGCTCGAGCAGGCGTGCGTCGGCGAGACCGAGCACCTCCTCGACGGGGAAATTTCGCGTCAACAGGTCAGCCGGTGCCCTTGCAACCATTCGGGACCCGTCGCATTATTTCGCATCTCATTCTTAGAGGGATTCAATCCAATGAACTTCCGCGCCCTTATTCCATCCATTGCCCTGTCCGCTCTCGGCCTCGCCTTGACGGCATCCGTGGCATCGGCCGCCGAGCTCTCCGTTGCTCCGTCACATCATCGGGCGGCCTCCGTCCAAGGCGGACTTGTGCTGTGGGATGATGTTTATCCGCCCGCGATCTATGGCCCCCAGCTTCGCCCCGTCGAAGAAGTCGCAGCCATGAAGGCACAGGCACGGCCGGTGTCCCAGCGCTGGTGGGGATATTGGTACGTGCGGTAAGGCACCGGAGCGACTGGCTAACCGCAACCCAACCCGCCCCCAATCATCACCCGCCGCGCCGAGCAAACGGTCGCGGCGGTTTTTGTTTGACTCGCTCTTAGCGCTTTTTGGGAGAGCGGGCCGAGCAAGAGTGGCCGACGGCGATAACAGGGAAGCTCGCGCCTCCGCCCGTTCCATAGCCCAAGCCAACGCGACATTAAAAACGCCTCCGTGAGGGCGAATGAGCGGCAGTCCCCGTCGGCTGCTTCGCTGACCTGCGTCGACCTCCCCTCCCGATGCGAAAGGCAAATTTAGAACGCTGACCAGGCGCGCCGTCCCGAAGGCGTCTTGATCAATGCCTTTGAACGCGCTGAGCTTGGGCCTGATCCGCTTCGAGTTGCCCGCAGAATGGGACTTGAAGGGCTTAGCATGCCGGCGGCGGGACCGGACCTACAAGGCCGGACGCTGTCGCTATCGGAAAGTTTCGCGGCTTGGCTTCATCCCGCATCTAGCCTACCATTGGCTAGTTTTAAGGCGAAACCGCATCGGCCAGCGACCTTCATAGCGATGGGGCTTATCGCGGCCGCGATGTCGTTTCACGGATCCACTTGCTTTGTATGGCCGCGGCACCTGCGATGCGCCTTCAAAACCTCAGCTTTGATGATTGGCTCGAGCACGCATTTGGACGCGAGGTTCGCTTTCAGCAAGCACCTTGGTACTTCGATCCCGAGCATGATTGGTGGAATCCGCCGGCGGTAGAAGCCGTGTCTTATCTCACTCGACTGTTTGAAGACCCGGAGCCAGCGTTACAGGGATTTGCTGACAGCCAAATCGCGCAGGGCCTAACCTACCTTATGAATACCAATGCCGGCGGCGATAGCCGGTGGCTTTGTTCAACTGATGTTCCGATCGAAGACCGTGTTGGCTGCGTCACGTCTGTCGCGGCTCTATTTGCAAAATTGTTCGAGCCTCGTTGCGACCCTAGCCTGTCCCACCTGAGCGAAGCCGCTAGCAAAGCACTAAACAGTGTTTGCTATATGTGGTGGGATGCGTTTCCGAGCTTGGCTCTTCCCGACGACCCCGACCTGCCAACGCTCCACGATTGCGCGCTGCAAACCATGGACCGTATCCTTCAGCTTAAATCGATCGCCTGTCAGGAAAGTGCTTTACACGGACTTGGACACTGGCACCGCGACTACAGCGAGAAAGTCACCCAAATCATAGACCGCTTCTGCAAGGCGCATTCCGGGGTCGACCCGCGCCTTTCGGCCTATGCCCAATCGGCTCGGTGCGGATGCGTCCTGTGATCCGCGGCAGCGGCGCCATGGTTGCGTCCCGTCCCGCATTTGAGCGCATCATCGAGACCTTGTGTTGAGGATCATCAGGGAGTCGGCGGCGCCCGAACAGGGAACGGCCGTGAGCGTCCGAGCGTCGGAAGTGTCTATTGTCGCGCACTTACTCGAGGTTCGCCCTCAATGCCTCAGTTGCAGATCGCCGGATCGGCGTGTTCGATGCAGCGGAGCTGGCCCTGGTGGTCTTTCACGCACTCGAGAAGCCAAGCGGATACAGATGAGCAGATGCGCCGGCCTTCATCCCGGCGCGATCGCGACCGCGGCACTCAATTGGTCTGCCGCTTTTGGACCGAGGCCTGGTCGATTAGGAAATCGTCCAGCTTGCGCCCCCCTCGCAGTTGCGGCCGCAGCCACCGGGGCAGCCTGCCGCGACCGGACCATGTCTCCGCCGGGTTCTTCGGATTGCGATATTTGGGACGCACGGGCGGATAGGGACGGCGCTTGCGATCAAACCGTGTGGCCTCGTCGGCCAGTCCAATCTTGTGGAGCCGTTCCTCCAACCGTGCTTTCCGCACCAAAATTCTCTGGATGAGGCTGGCGGCCACCTGTTGGTGAAGTATGCAGAGCTCGTCAAGTGAGAGCGAATTGAAATGCGCGCTATTCATGGCTTGATCCGAATTCCTGAGAGAAGGCGCAGGCAGACAAATCGGGAATGACAGAGCAGACAAGCCGTCAGTTAAGTCCAAGCCGTATAATCCACATTTAAATGCGGGAGATTGCAATCAGAGGGGCATGACAGCGGTAATATCATGGCGGAGCATTTAATTTGCTGCGATCGGTAAGGCTCGCGGAGGCGCAGCGGCGGCGATCAAACGGGTGGCTGCGTCGCGGACCGCGGGCGGGAGCGATGTCCGGCGACACGCCGGTCACTCGATTGATTGAGCGCGCGTGCAGCAACCCAGGCGTGCCGGACGAGCTTATTAATTCCATTACCAGGACCACAATTAATTCATTGCGCTGCCCGATTTAAGTCGCATGGGAGCCCATGTCGCCGCGAAGGCTCGTGCCGGGTGGGGCGCATCACCGGGAGTTTTCGATGTCCGGTCATTTGCGATGTTATTTCGCCAGTTTGGTCCTTGCTGGAGGTCTTACGGCCGCACCTGCGTTCGCAAACCCATTCACCGACTTGTTCAATGTTGCTCCTCGCGAGTCCGCTGCCCCCTCTTCGGCGCAGCCCGAATGCTTGCCGCGGCCCGGCAATTCGCCGGGCCCAGGCCAGCGCTGGGTGTATCGGCGGGACGGTCACCGCAAATGCTGGTTCTTGGCCGAGGGGATTGCACCGGTGCGAAAGCCGGTTCATGGTCGTGTGGCCAACCGCGCCGTGCGTCCCGACGAGAACGCGGCCGCACGGCAAAGCCGGAGCCCGGTGATCGATGCGCGCGCGGAGTTGCTCGGTGCTTCGCCGGCCGAGGAGGCTTCGCCGACGCCGCCGGCACGCGAAGTGAGGGTGGCTGATGCCGCTTCTGTTGTCGATGCGGGCACGCCGGCGCTGATGACCGCGACAACCGTCACGAATCGCCCCACCGGCCCGCTCACGCCCGAACACTCCGTGCCGCCGCAACTGGACGTGGAGAAGCCCGCGCGAGCCGTCTCACCTCCAGCCATGCCGATGCGCAACCAGGAGGCGTCCGACGAGGCGCGCAGCCGGACAGTAACCTGGCTCGGTGTGCTGCTGATGACGCTGGGGGGCTTCTCGCTCCTAATCTCGAGTCGAGCGCTTCGGCAGGCGGTGAGATTGCGCTACTGAAGCGCGCTACACGGCTTACCTGACGCGCTCACCGCGAAGTCGATGAGTTCACGCGGCTATAGCTGAATGCCGACATTCCGGCCGGCGGCGGTTTTGTTTTGAGCTTCGGGGCGAACAGCCGGGCCAGCATGACCGCCGCGCAGTACAGCTGGGATCGGCGAGGTCGGCGGGACCGGACGTGAGTCCCCGCCGGACATGTCCACGGGCCCTGCCCGGCAATCGGCCCCGGAGCTGTTGCCTACGCCCGCGCTAGGTGACCAGGAAATTATTGTTGTGCAACTGCCCGGTCGCGTTTTGCAGGCTGATCTCCATATCGCTCGCTCCGTCGCCATTGATATCGATCTGGAGAGCGTCGTTGCCCGGACCGAAGTTCAGCAAATGAGCGGAAGCCTGGTTCCCGCCGAGGAGATCCGCACCATCCACGTATTCGATGTGACCTCCGGCCACCCCGATGGCTGAGAAGGTAAAGCTGTCGCTGGCTGCATCGAAATTATGGATGGTATCGGCAGCGCCCTGGGCGGAGTCCGCGACGCTGACGAAGCGGAAGTTGTCCTGGCCTGCGCTGGCAAAGATTTCATCCGCACTCGCGCCGGCAGTGATTGTCGTGTTACCCGACGTATTGCCGATTGTGATCCTGTCGAAATTTGCAGCGGCATTGACGGTTTCGACGTTGGTCACCGTGATGTCGTAGACATTTGCGTTGAAGTTCAGGGTGTCGTTGCCGTCGCCGAGATCGATCACATTCGCCGGGCTGCCTTGCAACGTCAGAATGTCGTCCGACGAGCTCCCGTTGAGCAGATTCACGTTCCACAGATTGTCGAACGAATTGCTGCCTTCGGCGAGATTTAGGACGTTGGCCGTTCCTTCTCCAAGATTGACCGTCACGCCAGACACGGTGTTCAGCAGCGTGACCGTATCGTCCGACGGATTGAGATTGCCGGTAAAGTCACTGCCGTTGAGGTTTTCGACGCCACTGATGCTGAGCGAATTGACTCCATTGGCGAGGGACACCCAGTCGTTTCCGCCACCCATGTCGATGGCGGTGCCGTTGACGTTGTTCGTCAAGCTGAGCGAATTGTCGGCGGAATTGCCGTTGATGTGCTCGACACCGACAGCCGCAAATCCCGCGAAGTTTGCATTGAGGACGATCGAGTCATCGCCCTCGCCGAGATCGATCGCGACGCCATTCGCAGCAGCGATCGCGCCTGTCACCGTCAGGATGTCGTCACTGCCGGACCCGTACATGTGGTTGACATCATAGATGTTCACGAACGAGTTCGCACCGGCAGCGAGGTAGATCGTGTTGTCGCCGTTACCGAGGCTGACGTTCAGGCCCGTGACCGTCGTCGACAAGGTGAGAATGTCGTTGACG
Organism: Bradyrhizobium sp. USDA 4354; assembly: GCF_054060315.1. Classification (NCBI taxonomy): domain Bacteria; kingdom Pseudomonadati; phylum Pseudomonadota; class Alphaproteobacteria; order Hyphomicrobiales; family Nitrobacteraceae; genus Bradyrhizobium; species Bradyrhizobium sp. USDA 4354. The sequence continues at coordinate 7,636,355 of NZ_JBSSDC010000001.1, forward strand.
CCAGGCGTCGCACCGAAATCGGCCCCTCCGATTCCCTCGACACCAAGCAGGCTGAGCGTGTTGGCACCGCCTGCGAGGCTGAGCTGATCATTGCCGCCGCCGAGATCGACGACCAGACCGTTGGCGGTCGTCGTGAGGTTGACGAATTCGTCGTTGCCACTGCCGATCAGGCTTTCGACGCCCGTCAGATTGAGCGTGTAACCATTACCGAAGGTGCCATTGAGCAGGACGGTATCTCCCGTCCCCGCTCCCAGATTGAGCTGGTGTCCGAAGATGTTGCTTCCGACGCGAAGATAATCGTCTCCAGCCGTTCCGATCACGGGCGCAGCGCCAGAGAACTGCTGCGTCGAGAGATCGATCGGACTACCCGCGGCGCCCGCCGACAGCAGCACAATAGCGTCGCTGAACTGCAGCGCTTCGACATTGGTCAGGATGTCGGTGCCGTCACGGTTCAGAACGGTGTCTTGAACCTGGATCGATCCCGCCGTCGTGATGTTGTACTGCGATTGCGAGCCGGAGAAGGTCACCATGTCGGTGCCGGCGCCGCCGTCGATCGTATCGTTGCCGCCCTGGCCGGTGATGCCGTCATTGCCGCCGCCGGCGTTGATCGTGTCGGTGCCGCCGCCGCCGAAGAAGAACTCGTCGTTTGAGCCGCCGGTCAGCGTGTCGGCTTGGTTCGAACCCTGCACGCTGTTGACGCCGCCCGTGATGATATCGGCGCCGGCCGCCCCGCTCACAACTCCCGTCGACAGATTGACCGAAACGCCGCCGCTCGCCTGAGAGTACGAGACCCGCGTATTGCCGTTGCCGGTGATGGTGTCGTTGCCGAGCAGGCCTTCGAACAAATTGAAGGTGCCGAACGATCCGGCCGAGGTCACACCGGTGAAACCTGTGGCGTTGTAGGTGTCGTTCAGGCTGCTGCCGGTCGCACTGTTGACGCCCACATAGGTGTCGGTGCCGATCGAGCTGCCGCCGGTCGCAGTCCCCGCCTGCAGGTTGATCGTCACGGCATCGGTCGCGCCGGCGTAGATGATGCGGGTGTTGCCGTTGCCGGTAATGGTGTCATTGCCGGCCAGGCCCTCGAACTGGTTGAAATTGCCGTTGTTGCCGACATTGTTGACGGCGGGATTCTGGAAGCCGGACGCACCAAAACTCGTCGCTGTGAAGACGTCGTTGAAGGCGGTCCCCTGGGCGCCCTCGATCCCGCGGAACGTATCGTTGCCGATCGAACTGTCCCCGGTCGCCGTACCGGCTGTGAAATTGATGGTCACCGGCCCAGTTGCGAAGTAGATATTGTTGTAACTGATGATGTCGAAGCCGCCGCGACCGTCGATGAAGTCGTCGCCGGCAAGGCCGGTGAACGTCTCCGTGGCCGTGGTGATACTGCTGCCGCGGATGGTATCGTTGAACATCGAGGCCATCACGGCGTTGACACCGTTGAACGTATCGTTCCCCGTGGACGCGTCGCCGCTTGCGGTACCCGCCAGCAGATCGACGGTCACCGCACCGGTTGCGTTGGTGAACGAAACACGCGTGTTGCCATTGCCGGTGATGCTGTCGTTGCCTCCCATGCCGACGAATTCGTTGAAAGTCCCGTTTGAACCGGCATTTGTGCTGCCCGTACCGAAGCCCACGGCGTTGAACGTGTCCGCCTCGTTCGAGCCGCGCACGGATTCGACCGATCGCAGCGTGTCGGTGCCGACCGTCGCGGCGTCACCCGTCACGGTTCCCAAGGCCAGTTGAACGTTGATCCCGCCAACTGCGGCCGGATCGAGCGCGTAGTCCGCCCGGTCGAACCCAGCCCGGCCATCGATGAAGTCGTCGCCGGCGCGGCCTTCGAAGACCTCCACGGTCCCGGGGCCATTGGCGCTGCCAAGCAGTTGGTCTGCAAATCCAGAGCCGACAACACCCGCAAAGCCCGAGCCCACCAGGGTATCGGTGCCAACCGAACTATTTCCGATCGCCGAATGGGCCGTCAAATCGACGGTCACGCTGCCCGTCGCGTTGGCGTAAGAGATGCGCGTGAGCAGCGCCCCCAGACTGTTCATCGCTCCCGTGATGGTGTCGTTCCCTCCGCGGCCTTCGAACTCGTTGAAGCCCACATTGGTGCCGGCAATGCCGGTATCGCCCGCAAAGCCGGTCGCGTTGAACGTGTCGGCGTAGTCGCTGCCCACGATGCCTTCGACGTTCACGAGCGCGTCAGTGCCGACTCCTGGACCCGTTACGGAGCCTGCCGCGAGATTTGCGGTGATGCCTTCCGTTGCAGCGATATAGTCGGCGCGGTCGAAGCCGAGGCCGCCATCGAGCAAATCATTCCCATCGAGGCCCTTCAGGCGGTCGTTGCCGGCGAGGCCACTTAGGCTATCGGCGTAGGCAGTGCCGACCAACGTATTTGCGCCGGCGTCGCCAGTGAGGTGCACCCCCTGCCCTAGGATGAAGTCGGCGGCCGTGAGGTTCGACAGCGTCACGTTCAGCAGCGTGAGGGCGTCGCCATTGCCGAAGTCGATGACCGTGTTCGGTCCCTGCTGTGTGGCAAGCGCCTGAATGTCCGCGAGGGTCGAGATACCAGGGACCCCCGTGAGGTCGATCTTGTCGGCGTCCGCCTGCACGAAGTCGCCGATGATGTCGGCACCGCCGCCGCTAGCATAGACAAAGGTGTCTACACCGATGCCGCCATTCAGGGCGTCGTTGCCGGCGCCGCCGCCGATCAGGTCGTTGCCGCTGTTGCCGAACAGCTGATCGTTGCCGCTGGAACCGGTGATTGTGTCGTTGAAGTTGGAGCCCGAAACGTTGGTCACCCCTGCCACAATAGTGTCATGCCCCACCGAACCGTCGCCGTCCGCGGTACCGTTCGCGAGATTGACGGTCACGCCAGAGGTCGCATTCCCGAAAAGGATTTGCGTGCTGCCGTTTCCGGTAATGGTGTCATTGCCGCCCTGGCCCTGGAAGGCATTGAACCCGGCGATCCCCGTCGCATCGAAGCTGTCGGCAAAATTGCTGCCGGTGGCGCTGTTGACGCCCGTAAACGTGTCATGGCCGGTCGAGCCATCGCCGTTGGCCGTCCCGGCCTGGAGATTGATGGTCACGCCGCCGGTCGCATTGGCGTAGATGATGCGTGTGTTGCCGTTGCCGGTGATCTGGTCGTCGCCGCCAAGGCCTTCGAACTGGTTGAAATTGCCGAACGAGCCGGCATTGGCGCTGCCGCCGTTGAAGCCGGTCGCCGCATAGGTATCGGCATAGCCCGTGCCCTGGATGCCCTCGATCGAGCGCAGCGTGTCCGTGCCGATCGACGCGTCGCCGGTTGCCGTGCCCGCCGCCATGTCGATGATGACGCCGCCCGTGACCGTGCTGAGGCTGTTGTAGATCGCAACATCGAACCCGCCGCGGCCGTCGATATAGTCGTCGCCGCCAAGACCGGTGAAGTTGTTGTTGAAGCTGCTGCCGAGCAGCGTGTCGGCGAAGGTCGATCCCTGCACCGCATTGACGCCGGTGAAGGTGTCGGCTCCCTCGGTCGCACCCGTCGCGCTGCCGGCAACCGTGACCGCATTCGTGGTCCCGATGACGCTGGTCTCGAGATCGACGCTAACGCTCGAGGCCGCGATCTGGTAGTTCAGGCGGGTGAAGCCGTTGCCGATGATGGTGTCATTGCCGCCGGCGCCGGCGAAGTCGTTGAAGGCTCCCGAGGAGCCGACATTGGTGGCTCCGGCCTGACCGAATCCGGTTGCATCGAACGTATCGTCGAAGTTGGTACCGCGAGCGGCCTCGACGCTACGCAGGGTGTCGGTGCCGACCGTCGCATCGCCGTTCACGGTGCCTGCGGCGAGATGAACGTAGATGCCCGACGCGGTCGTCGTGTCCGCATTGTAGGTGACCTGGTCGTAGCCGCCGCGGCCGTCGATATAGTCGTCGCCGCCGCGACCCTCATAGGTCTCGTAGGTGAAGGCCGCATTGTCGCTGCCGTAGATGGTGTCGTTGTAGGCCGAGGCCCAGATCGTCGAGACGTTGGCGAAGGTGTCGTGGCCGACGGAGGTGTCGCCGTCCGCGGTGCCCGCTCCGATGTCGACGGTGACCGCGCTAGTTGCTCCCAGATAGGACAATCGCGTCACCACCTGCCCAAGAGCGTTGACGGCTCCAACGACGGTATCGTTGCCGCCGCGTCCCTCGAATTCACTCTGGCCGGCCGCTATGCCGGGCAGACCCGTCGAGCCGGTGAACCCTGTCGCATTGAAGGTATCGGCATAGTCGCTACCGATCACACCCTCGATGCTGAGGAGCGTGTCCGTCCCCACGCTAAGACCTGAGGCTGTACCTGCCGCGAGGTTGACGGCAACGCTTCCGGTCGCGTCGGCATAGACGGCGCGATCGAAGCCCACTCCGCCATCCAGCAGATCGCTGCCGCCGAGGCCCTGCAGGCGGTCGTTGCCGCCGAGACCGCTGATGGATTCGGCATTGGCCGTTCCGACGAGATCGTTCGCGTTGCCGTCGCCGACGATCGGCGCGGCCGGCGTACCGAACAGGAAATCGCTCGCCGTCAAGCTGTTCAGATCGACGTTCTGAAGCGTGAGGCCGTCACTCGGATTGAACGTGATGACGGTGTTGGGGCCGCTCTGCATCGCATGCGATTGCAGATCAGCAAGGCTGAAGATGCCGTAGACGCCGGTCAGATCGATCTTGTCCTGGCCATGGACGAAGTCCTGGATGAAGTCGAAGCCGCCGCCGCTCCCATAGACAATGGTGTCCGCGCCAGCGCCGCCACTGAGGAAGTCGTTGCCGGCACGACCATCCAGGGTGTCGTTGCCGTTGCTGCCGGAGAGGCCGTCGTTGCTGGTGCTGCCGACGATGGTGTCGTTGAAGTTGGACCCGAGGACGTTGAGTACGCCACCGGTGATGGTGTCGTGGCCGACCGAACCATCGCCATCGACCGCGCCCGCAGTGAGGTTGACGCTCACGCCGCCGGTCGCGTTGCCATACTGGATCTGCGTATTGCCATTGCCGGAGATGGTGTCGTTTCCGGCATTGCCCTGGAATGAGTTGAAGTTCGCGTTGAGGCCGGTGAAACCCGTTGCGTCATAGACGTCGTCAGAACTGCTGCCGATCGCGCTGTTGACACCGGTGAAGGTGTCGTGACCTGTTGAGCCATCGCCGGTGGCGGTGCCGCCCGCGAGATTGATGGTCACCCCGCCGGTCGCGTTGGCAAAAATAAGGCGCGTGCTGCCGTTGCCGGTGATGACGTCGTCTCCACCGAGACCTTCGAACTGGTTGAACGTGCCATTGCTGCCGACATTGGCGCCAGTCACGCCATAGCCGGTGGCATCGTAGGTATCTTTGAAGTTGGTGCCCTGAATGCCCTCGATCGAACGAAGCGTATCCGTGCCGTTCGACGCATTCCCGACGACCGTGCCAGCCGCCATATTGACGGTGATGCTTCCCGTGGTGAAGAAGATGTTGTTGTAGGAGGAGACGTCGAAGCCGCCGCGGCCGTCGATATAATCGTTGCCGGCAAGGCCGGTGAAGGTGTCGTTGGTCGCGCCGCCGAGCAGCGTGTCATCGAACATCGATGCCTGGACGGCGTTGACGCCGGTGAAATGGTCGGTGCCGACGGACGAATCGCCGGTGGCGATGCCGGTGACGAAGTCGACCTGGACGCCGGCCGTCGCGTTGTTGAAACCGAGCCGCGTGAAGCCGTTGCCGACGATGATGTCGTCGCCGCCATTGCCGGTGAACTCGTTGAACGTCCCGTTCGAGCCGGCGTTGACGCTGCTGGAGCCAAATCCGGTCGCGGTATAGGTATCTGCAAAGCTGGTGCCGCGGATTGCTTCGATCGCACGCAGCGTGTCCGTTCCGACGGTAGCGTCGCCGGTCACGGTGCCGGCCGCCAGATTGACCGTGATTCCCGTCGTCGTGGCCGGATCGACGTTATATTCGACGCGGTCATAACCGCCGCGGCCGTCGATGTGGTCGTTGCCGCCAAAGCCCGCATACACCTCCGCGGTGAACATCGGATTGTTGCTGCCCAGAATCGTGTCGTTGTAGGCGGAGCCCCAGACGCCGTTGAAGCCGGAACCGACGAGGGTGTCGTGGCCGACCGATCCATCGCCCTGCGCATAGCCGGCGCCGAGATCCACCGTCACCGCGCCGGTGGCGCTGATATAGGAGACGCGCGTGAGTTCCGCGCCCTGGCTGTTGGTATTGCTGATGATGGTGTCGTCGCCGCCCTTGCCCTCGAACTCGTTGTAGCCGACGGGGCTGCCCGGGACATGCGCATCGCCGGTGAAGCCGGCTCCGTTGAAAGTATCGGCAAAGTCACTGCCGATGGCTGCTTCGATGTTGACGAGCGTGTCCGTCCCCACGCCTGCGCCGGACGCCGTTCCCGCCGCGAGATCCACGGTGACGCCGCCCGTCGCGTCGGCATAGATCGCGCGGTCAAAGCCCTGACCGCCATCGAGAAGGTCGTTGTCGGCACCGCCTGTCAGATGGTCCTTGCCAGCGCCGCCATAGAGGAAATCGTTACCGGCGCCGCCGTTGACGCGGTCGTTACCGTCGAGCCCGTCGATCGAGTCGCTGCCATTGCCGCCAGCGAGCACGTCGTCACCGAGCGTGCCGAGCTGGGCGCCGTCGACGTCGCCGACCACGGCGTTCGTCACCTTGATGTTGAGGTCGGTGACAAAGGCTTGCTGGAGCTGCGTCACCTCGGTTGGGTCGTCGAAGTCGGTGTTGGCGAGTTGATCGGCGGCCGCGTCCTGTGCGACCTGCCCGGCCTGCGCCAGCTCGGTGAGATCCGTTGCCGACTGGATGCTGTCGTTGGCCGCCGCGACGACGCTGGTGACGGCATCGAGCGTCGTCTGGTCCACGCCTGCGATCGCGCCGGTAATCACGGTCGACACCGTCGTGGCTGCGCTCAGGTCGATTGCAGTTGCGGGCGCGTCGATGATCACTTCTGCAATGGCCGCGACCACGGCATCCGGCGAGCCGCCCACCGCCGACACCTGCGCAATTGTGCTCTGGACCTGAATGGCGGCCGACAGGATGGCAGTCGCTTCGGCAATGGCCGTCGCATCGGTCCCATTGACGACAGCATCAACCGGATCGAAGGTCTTCAAGTCGATACCGGCACTGAGACCGAACGCTGTCTTAATCGCGCTCTCCGCGTCCGCCGCGCTCAGCGGTGTGGGATCGTTCGCCGTCGAATCCACGAGCGCCGTGATCAGCGTGGTGAGCGGCGTGATGACAGTCGACCCGGCCGGTGCCTTCAGCACGCCGGTTATTGCCAGGCCGGTCGACACGTCTGTGCCGCCGATGCTCACGAGTGTACCGGTGCCGCCGACGAGCGAAAAACTTCCGTCCGCATTGGTCGTCGTATGGGCCTCATCGGGATCGAGCACGCCATCGTTGTCCGCATCAGCGAAGACGGTCGCGCCTGCGATATAGCCGTCGAGAAGTTGACCGACCTGAACGTTGGCGCCGGCCGAAATATCAACCGCGATGTTCGAGATAGGGCTGCTCGCCTGATGGACACCGTCGTTCGAGATCGCGGTAACCTGAAGCGTGAGCGAACCGGGCAGAACGGCGGGATCCGGAATCAGCGCGAGGTCGGCATGCTCGAGATCGGCGGCCGACAGCCCCCAGACGCCTTCGTCGATCGCGGCCCCGTAATTCAGCGTGAAGCCCGACGGCAGGCCGGTGATCTTAACGAGCAGTGTGCTGCTGGTGTCGATCAGCGTGGCGGAAATCGACAGAGGAATGGGCGAATCACTCGCGCCCGACGTGCTGCTGCCGACCGCAAGGTCTGGCGCATCCTGCGTGCCGTGGATCGTGAAGCTGATGTCCTTCGACGTTCCGTCCAGGGATTTGACGGTGAAGGTGTCGATCTTAGTCTCCGTCGCGCTGAGATACTGAGTGGCGGCGTTGGCGACCGAATAGGTGTAGCTGCCATCCGCAGCAAGGCTGAGAGAACCGAGATTGCCGTTCGCCGACACGACGCTGGTCTGAAACGCACTCTGGTTCTGGTCGGCATCGCTGATGGAGAGCTGCCCGGACGCCGTCAGCTGGCCGTCCTCGGTGACGTCGTGCTGGGCGGGGCCGCCGATATCGGCGCCATCGTTGACGCCGTGGATCGTGAACGTCACGTCCTTGGTCGTGCCGTCCAGAGCCTTGACGGTGAAGATCTCGTCGCGGGTCTCGTCCTGGCCGAGATATTGAACGAGGCCGTTGGCGACCGAATAGCTGTAGGCGCCGTCGGTGCCGATCGTCAACGTCCCGAGATTGCCGGGCGCCGAGACGACCGCGGTTTGGAACGAATCCTGGTTCTGGTCGACGTCGTTGATCGACAGCATGCCGGACGCCGTCGGGAGGCCATCCTCGCTGACGCCGTGCTGGAGGGGATTTCCGATCACGGCTGCGTCATTGGCGCCCGTGATGTTCACCACGATATCGTGGGTGGCGGTGCCGTCGACTGACGTGACCGCCAGGGTATCGGTGACGTGCTGTCCTGCGGCGAGCGAATCCGATTTCGCGGGATCGAGCGTATAGGTCCAGGCCCCCGATGCCGGATTGAAAGTGAAGTTGCCGTAGGTGCCGGCCAGCGAGGCCGGGACTGCGAAATGGTCTTGGCCGTTGTCGACGTCGTGAACCGCAAGCTGGCCCGACGCGCTGGGATCGCCGGCCACGCTCCCGGCCTCGGTCACCGAAGTATCCTGGCTCCCCGACACGGTGATCGTGGCCGGGTCGTTGCTGCCGGTGATGGTCACCGTGAGCGTCGAGGAGCCGGATCCTCCGAGGTTGTCGGCGTTCGTGTAGGTGAACTGCTCCGTCACCTGCTGGCCTTCGGCGAGCGCGTGCACGGACGTGCTGGAACTGTTGAGCGTGTAGGTGTAGGCGCCGGTCGCCTTGTTGACCACCAGCGTTCCATAGGTGCCGACCACGGTGATCGTGGTGCCGTTGTCCGAGCCTCCCGCTACGGCCGACACGACGTGGGTATCGCCGGCATCGGCGTCCGTGTCGTTTGCGAGCAGATTTCCGCTCGCAACCGTCGTCACGTCCTCCTTGACGGAGGCGATATCCGCGACTGCGACGGGCACATGATTGGTCGGGCCTTCGATGACGATCTCGACCTTTTCGATCGAGACGACGGCGAGGTTGAAGCTCCTGAACGCGTAGTGCGCGCTGCCATAGCGCGCGATAAGGGTCTGGAGTGCCGCAAGATCGGACCTGAACGAAGCCGAGTTCGCGAACTCTTGAGTGACGACGAGGCGGAGCGTGTCCTGGCCCTTGCCGCCGTCGTAGATATCGACAGAACCCACATTCTCCGAAACGCGGTAGATCAGGATATCGTTGCCATTGCCGCCGCTGACGATGTCGATGCCCGCGCCGCCGTCGATGACATCGTCGCCGTTTTCGCCGGCGATCAGATCGTTGCCCGCCCCACCGAGCAGCGTATCATTGCCGTTGCCGCCGAGAATGATGTCGTTACCCGTGCCGCCGTCCACCGTGTCGTTGCCATTCCCGGCGCCGATGATGTCGTTGCCCGCACCGGCGTTTATGCTGTCGTTGCCGTTGCCGCCCTGAATGAGGTCATTCCCGGCCCCGGCGCCGACGGTATCGTCGCCATTCCTTGCATTGATGGTGTCAGCCGAGCTGGTGCCGGTGATCTGGTCGTTTGCATTGGTGCCGTTAATGATCATGGCGATTCATCTTTCTCGATAGGGCAATAGTCATTGCTCGCGAGCGCGCGGAAGCGGCTTGCGTTGTGCGGATGGAGGAATCTTCAATCGTCGAAAGTGGAACGCGATATGGACGCGACGCATGTCATCGTGCGGTCGCTCATGTGAGCCCCCTCCCGTAACCGTCTTGATTTATCAGGTTCGCCGTCAGCCCAACGGCGCGAGTTTGAAATGACGTGGTCTTGTTATTGTTCGACGCCTTGCGCTGTTGCTCGGCATCGTCTCAATTCTCGAAGTCGCAATTTCCGACTCTCGAAAAAACTTTTCCGATAATTGCAAATTGTTTCCACTGTTGCGCGACTGCGTCAAGGCAGCACAGCCGCTAACCTTAAGCAGGGTGTGAACTGAACATCGCAGTTGAGAACGCGCATGCTCCCAGACTGCGGTGGCGCCCCGATTTCAGCAAGCCGGGGGATCGAAGCTCTGCCGGACCGCAGCACAATAAGGGCTGGAACGAAGCGATCGCCCTCTCCCCCGGGCCCGACGCGACGAGATCGCCCAAGCTGCCAACCGATTTAATCACAACCACTGATAGCACAGGCGTGCAATCTGCGCCTCGTCGCGCTGGACTTCCTGCGACACTCTGACGCGCCGCGAGTTCATCCCCGATCCACGACGCAAGCGGAGAACCAGCATCGAAACCCGTCTGGCTTGAGCAGAACAACGTCATCTCAATTCTCGGAACAACGAAGATTTTTCCTCGGTCAGGGAATAGCGCCGGCACGTCTTGACGCATGACCCGAATGGGTCATCCGGGTTCTGGTGGCAGCGCCTCCGTCGAAATTGCCCTGTTAGACTTTGGTTGAGCGCCACTTCTAGGAAAGTCAGGCAAAAGGGGCTTGTGTCGAGCCTCCTCCTCGCGAAGCATCGCTGATCAGGGAAACGCGTCGGAAAGTCCCCCAAGAGGGGGGTCTGCATGGCCTGTAGCGCAAATGCGCATCGGCTTGCAGCGAATGACCAGGGCGCAGCGGAGGGGGCCGCTCGTGAAGGACAATCGAATCGACGATGAGGAGCTGACGAAAGTCCTCAATCGGCTCGGCGAGGCTGCCGTGAATCCGGAAGCTTGGCGCGGCATCATGGATGACATCTGCAAGGCGGTCGGGGCGTCGGCGGCCATACTCCTTCAGAGCGACATCCGGACCCCGGACGTCCCCCGCACCGCATCGATCGCCGAAGCCACCGATCTCTACTTCAGGAACAACTGGCACTTGCGGGACCCACGCGCCAAGGGTTTTCCGCGCATGATGGCGGGCGAGGTCGTGACCGACCTCGATGTGATGACCCCGGAGCAGATTCGCGCCGACCCCATGTACAACGAGTTGCTGTTTCCATCCGGATACCGGTGGTTTGCCGGCATTGGCTTCTGGGCTGACAGCGCAGCGTGGGCGCTAACGATCCAACGAACAGGCCGCGAAGGCGCATTCGAGGCGCGCGACAAGCAGCTGCTTGCTCAATTGGCCCCGCGCCTGACCGAGACCGCCACGCTCGCGACCGCCGTCGGCAGGATCGCGCTGACCTCGATGACGGACGTCCTCAGTCGCGTTGGACAACCCGCACTTGTCCTCAACCGCGAAGGCAAGGTTCTGCGTACCAACGAGGTAGCCGACGGCGGCTTTGACAATGAGATCCGCATCAAAGATCGGCGTCTCGTGCTCCGTGACAAGCAGGCGATGGCGAAACTCGATCAGCTGATCAGCTTGATCCGATCCACGGCTGATGCCGCCACCATCCCCGCCTCCCCCATCCTCGTCCGTCGCACGGCGAAATCACCGGTTGTCTTGCGCATATTACCAGTGGACGGCGCGGCGCGTTCCGTCTTCCTCGGCGCGCGTGCCATGATGATCCTGTCCAACCTCGTCCCGCCCGCGGCGCCCGACTCTGCCCTCATCGGCCAAGCCTTCGACCTCACACCGGCGGAATCTCGCTTGGCCGCACTGCTTGCAACCGGCGTATCGCTCGCCAGCGCCGCCGAACAGCTGCGCATTTCGCGCGAGACGGCGCGCAATCACCTCAAATCGGTCTTCTCAAAGACCGGCGCGCACCGTCAGCCGGAACTAGTCAAGCTGCTCCTACAACTAGTTTGAGCATTTGGTTCTTTGCCCATCGGCAGTCGCAAATTTGGCACGAGCGAAAGACCTCGACCTCTCGGTGTTTCGGCTGAAGGCGCGGCTTATGCTTTGCGCTTCACTTCTCATTTGCGGCTCCGTGCCGCCGCGGATACGTTCATCAGCAAGAGAAACAATGCGCTTGTCGCCTCATATCTCGCCACGACGCGCTTCCTTGCTCTTCCTCGCATGATGGGTCGTCCGGCGCGCAGACCAATACTCCACTCCCAGCTCCGCGAACGTTTGCGCATCTCAAGCTCGAAGAACGAGAAGTCGTCCAAGCCCCCTAGATCATCTCTAAACGAGTTTGACGTCATTTCGCCACTTAACGACCTGTTCGGCACCTTGTCCCATACGAGCGCAAGAACGCTGCGTGCAATGGATAGCGATATGCCCAAGATCCTTGGGCGCGCCTCCCCCAAACGGGCTAGGTCGGAAAAGATCAGCAGACGGATTAACTTCGGCGGCTATTTCCTGTTGTTTTGCATAGCCAGCACCTGTGCCGTCATCGAGGATTCTCGGCCGGAACATTGCGCGGGAATGTCGGCGACGCTCACCACCGGCATAGTTCTCGCCCATCTCAAGCCTCGCCCCTCCAGAACGAGAACGCTATGACGGTCGAGTATCGGGATCGACACCTAAAGCGCGCGCTGCTCCACGATTGTGCATCGATTGCCTCACAATTGTCATAGCGCTTCCATTGCATCGCAATATACTTCGCCTAGCAATCAAGAATGTCAGGCGAACTTTCGATGATCAGACATGCGGCCCGCATGCTGGCCATAATGTATTGCGTTTGCAGCCAGCCCGCCTATTCAAACCACGAATCGCAAGCGGTGACGCCACCGCTGTCATTTTCACAGTTCTGCATTCAATATCCCGAGGACTGCCAGCACCACGACGACCGCAGGATCCGAGATTTCCGTTCCTCAATTCAGCGCTGGCGAGAACTCGCTCAGATCAATTCAACGGTGAATTTCGGCATAGCGCCAAAAGATCCGCCCGCAAGTCGGCGTGACGCGGAGTGGCAGATATTCCCTTACGAAGGCAATTGCGGCGACTATGCCGTCACCAAGCGCCATCTGCTGCTGCGATCCGGCTGGCCGAGCTCGGCCCTGCTCCTCGCAGAGGTCATCATCCGAGCAACCGGAGAACACCACCTTGTGCTGCTTGTGCGCGAGGGAAAAGCGGTTCTTGTGCTCGATAATCTCAGCCCGGTGGTCACGCCCCTGGTCGATGCGTTGGATCGGTTCACTCTCGTGCGGGCGGAGTCAGGGGCGGATCCGCGTCGGTGGATACGAGAAGTCGCGATCTTCTAAATAATCTTCTGGGCAACTACCGGGCCATGTCGAACGGCCGTCATCGGATCCGAACCAGCGTTTTATCCGCGCAGCTTGGACGCTTGGTAGTCCGGCTGCGGCCAAAGGCGGGACGAACACACTGAGCCCGCTGCACCTCTCGCAAGTACTCTGTTGGGCGAATCTTTTGGCGCCCCGCTTGGGCCAGACGCCGTTAATCTAAGCTTGATTTTCGTTCCGTTTAACCCTCCCTAATCAAGTCAATTTCGTGTAAGCACAAATTTCCATTTTGGGACTGATATGACAAAGAAACGAGCACTTATTACCGGCGTCACCGGCCAGGACGGCGCCTATTTGGCTGAACTTCTTCTGCAGAAGGGATACGAGGTCCATGGCATCAAGCGCCGGACCTCCCTCTTCAATACCGACCGCATTGATCATCTGTATCTCGATCCGCACGAGCCCGATCCGCCCTTCCGGCTTCATTACGGCGATCTGACGGATTCCTCGAGCCTGATCCGGATCGTTGGCCAAGTGCAGCCAGACGAAATCTACAATCTCGCGGCTCAGAGCCACGTTGCCGTTTCATTCGAGGAGCCCGAGTACACGGCGAATTCCGACGCACTTGGCACTTTACGCATCCTCGAAGCCATGCGCATTACCGGCTTGGAGAGGAAGGCGCGCTTCTATCAAGCGTCAACATCCGAACTGTATGGTTTGGTCCAGGAGATCCCGCAAAAGGAGACCACGCCTTTCTATCCGCGCTCGCCATACGCGGTCGCCAAGCTTTATGCCTACTGGATCACGGTCAATTACCGCGAAGCCTATGGGATGTACGCCTGCAACGGCATCCTCTTTAACCACGAATCTCCCGTCCGCGGCGAGACCTTCGTCACCCGGAAGATCACGCGAGCTTTGGCACGGATCCATTTGGGCCTGCAGGAACGGCTGTATCTCGGCAATCTCGATGCCCTGCGCGATTGGGGACACGCGCGTGATTATGTCGAAATGCAATGGCTGATGCTGCAGCAGGACAAGCCGGAGGATTTCGTGATTGCTACGGGCGTGCAGCATTCTGTCCGAGATTTTGTCAATGTCGCTGCAAACGAAGTGGGCATGACAGTTCGCTGGGAAGGAAGTGGCGTCGAAGAAAAAGGATATGACGCCAAGACCGGCAAGTGTGTCGTTTCCGTCGATCCGCGCTACTTCCGCCCCACTGAGGTCGCGACGCTTCTTGGTGATCCGTCAAAGGCCAAGCGGAAACTCGGCTGGGAGCCCAAGACGTCGTTCGAAAGCCTGGTTCGAGAAATGATGAAGGAAGATCTCGAAGCCGCAAAGCGCGACGAACTCATCAAGCAGCACGGGTTTAGATATTACCCGCGCCACGAGTAGTTCTTGTAGATCGGCCAGTAAGGCGAACAAGCCAAGCAAATGAGCGCCCATAACGGCGCTCATTTTTTTCGGACGACATCACGGCAATCCAGCTGCGGTCGAATGCCTCAGGGCGACCGAACGGCATCCTCGACCGGAAGCCCAATGTCGTTGGCAGCGCCCGTCAGGCCGACATTCGTCTGCCCTGTCGCATTGCCCTGCCCTGTCATGGCATCCGACCATCGGCGCACGATCGTGCGTCGATCCCAACGATCGAGGGCTCGCCTTCTTCCTTCTTCGCCGTAATGCTCACGGAGAGCCGGCGCTTCGCTGAGCTGGCAAATTGCAAGCTCGAGAGCCGACGAATCTCCCGGTGGAATCACAAGACCCGCATTCGTGACTTCCGCCGCGAGGCCGGTGCCTTCTTCAGCCATCGCAATGACCGGCCGGGCGGATGCGAAGATCGCGCCCAGTTTTGAGGGCAACACCAGATCGGCAGCTTCAGCTTTCTGCGGAATCAGATGGAAATCGGCAGTGGCCATCAATTGATTGAAGCTGTCATTGGGCTGAAGCCCCAGAAAATGGATGTTGCGGTGTCCGGCGGCAAGCTGCTCGAGCCTCATCTTATGAGGCCCCTCGCCCGCAAGGATGAAGTGGATATGCGGATGACTTTTCTCTAAGCCAATCGCAGCCTCGATCACGAGTTCAAGACCTTGCTTGTTGGACATCGTTCCGGAATAGAGCGCAACGATATCGTCCTCGCCCAGGTTCAGCTCCTGACGGTATTTGGTCGTTCGAGAACCCGGGCAGATCGCGGTGGTGTCAATCCAGTTTCTCACCTCGGCGGTTCTGTCGGGCCTCAGACCCTTGATCCTCAACCGCTCTACCATCGCTTGAGAGATGGTTGAAACGTTATCGAACGATTTGAGGATCGCCGCTTCGACTCGAAGCATCCATTTTCGCAGAGAAGGATTGCGCAGCAGACCAAGATCGAAGGCCGCATCGACCTCGAAATCCTGCACGTGAAGCCATGATTGGGCGCCGACGCGACGAGCGACGAACGAGACGAAGGCAGCAGACATCAGCGATGGCGCGACAGCGATCATAACGTCGGGCCGCCAAGATACCGCCTCAAAAAGAACCGGCGCCGCGCTGGTGAGCGCGAATGAAACGTGATGGACCAGCCGTTTAGCGCCCGAGGGATGTCCGGGCACATAAATCGGCGTCCGTGTTACTCGAACGCCGTCAAGATCTCTCGATCTGAAGTACGACGATTTGAACGCAGGGGGGATCTTCCAGGTGGGATAATAGGGAGGCGCCGTAATGACTCTAACTTCATGACCTTCGGCTACCAGACTTTCGCAGAGCTCGGCGTTGTATTTCGCCACGCCGATCAGATCGGGGGCATAATTAATGCCGACCAAGAGAACACGCATAAAGTCCGTCCCAATTCAAACTTCAGAATAAAAAAAGTCGCTGGCAATCTAACTACTCAGCGCGTTGCGCCGACTTCCAGATGACGTCCGTAGCCCTCGAGATAATCTGCGTAAGCCGCCGCGAGGCCGGCCCGCAGGGCAACTTTCGGCTGCCAACCAAGCCCTCGGATTCTCGAGCTGTCCAGCAACTTGCGTGGCGTTCCGTCAGGCTTGGAGGTATCGAACGCAAGCTTGCCTCTATAGCCCACGACCTCCGCGACTGTTGTCGCAAATTCGGCAATCGACAATTCGTCGCCACTGCCAACATTGATCGGCAGGTCACTCGAATAGTTCTTCAGAAGGAAAACGCAGGCATCCGCAAAGTCCTCGACATTGAGGAATTCGCGGAGCGGCTTGCCGGTGCCCCAGACCGAGACGCCGGGTGCATTGGCGAGCTTGGCTTCATGGAAGCGCCGGATCAACGCTGCGGGTACATGACTATGGTCCGGATGATAATTGTCACCGCGACCGTAGAGATTGGTCGGCATCACCGAAATGAAATCATCGCCATATTGCCGACGATACGCCTGGCACATCTTGAGGCCGGCAATCTTGGCGATTGCGTACCACTCGTTGGTCGGCTCAAGGGGCCCCGTCAGCAATTCGCTTTCGGCGATCGGCTGCCTGGCGTGCTTGGGATAGATGCAGGAGGAGCCGAGGAACAGCAGGCGCTGCACACCAACCGCGTGACTTGCGCGGATCACGCTCAATTCCAGCGCAAGGTTGTCGCAGAGAAAGTCGACCGGGAAATTGTTGTTGGCTGCGATACCGCCGACCTTGGCAGCGGCATGAACCACGACCTCCGGACGATTGGCCTCGAGCCATTTCAGCGTGGGCTCTTCCTTTGTGAGGTCCAGCTCACGCCGATCAGCCGTCAGCACGGTGCAATTCTCTGACGCAAGCCTGCGGACGACAGCGGATCCCACCATGCCGCGGTGACCCGCGACGAAGACACGTTTGCCCGTGAGATCGTAGGCTGAAACCCCTGTCATCGTATCCTCTATCAGCATCCGGCTGGCCGGATCTCCGCCACTCTGGCGAGATCCGGCCACCGGTCGCATTACGCAATCACGCTGCCGATGCAGCCCCGCCAAACTGCTAACACAATCTTCACCATGCAACAGCCTGTCCCGGCCCGACAAAGATATTCATGGTGAACCTGCGCTGCGCGCACAAATGATCAGCACACAATGAAACAAAAAAGAGCAAGGCAGCCGCATCAGCTGTGCGGCTGCCTTGAACGACCTTTGAAAAACGGCAGCCGCCGCTCGGTTTACTTCAGCCTCAGTACGCCCGGCGCAGAACAGGACCGACAGGCGCGCAAACCCGGTCCATGTACCAGCCATAAGGCGTCTCGACGCGCACCAACGGGCAACGACGCGACGGCACATACCGATATGGATACGGCTGCGCCCAGAATGTAACAGGCGTCACCTGGCTCTCGCCCGTGAGCAGGGCTGCCGGCGCGGGCATCTGCATCGCGGCGCTCGCCCCGCTCGCTGCGCAGAAAGTAACAGTTGCGGCCAAAAGACCTGCTCGCATCAACGTCTTAAACATCCAAAAAGCTCCTCGCCCCTGCGGATTTGATCCCCGACTCGCGCTTGTCAGACCCCAGCCGACCAACGTCACGGTCCGTAAAGCAACTCCGCAACTAGCCCAAATAGCGAGCCGAACTTTACCAAGGGCACCGGCCGAAATGCAACCGATGCCGGGGCAGCCGAGGGCCTTTTGGGACGATATGGCGCGCAAGTGTGGCTTCTTGGTCCTATTTTTCCTCGCTCCAGGCGCCGGGGGCAGCGAGGTCGGGTGAACGGCGGTACACATCCCGAAGGAACTGGTAGTTGACCGTCTGAGCCAAAGGCACGTCTTCCTCGCCGAGCTTGGCGAAGAGAAGGATATCCCGAAGCGTCCGCCAGCGGCTTTCGTCGTAGTCGCCGATGCGGCCGCCCGTCGGCAGCACCAGCGGGCGCTGCTGCTGCAGCTCGAATTTCAGCCGCTCGGAGTTCAGCCTGGCCGGACCGGTGCCAGCGAGAACGGGCACGCTCCGTGCATAGTCCGCGTAGGCAAATTGCCATCCTCGAATGAGCCCCTGAAGGACGTCGGCGATCACGGACGGCTGGTCATGAATGAGATCATTGCTCGCGAAATAGACTTGGCCCGGGACATGGATGCCGTAGTCCTGCGGCTTGATGACGTTCAGCTTCACGAAGGTCGAGCTGGAGGGATCGGGCTGCTCGTCGATGGCGGCGATAATCGCATCCACCTCCCCGGCCCGCAGGGCTTCGAAGCTGTCGCGCTCCGGGACCTTGGTGATCTGGCTTCGGGGCAGCCCGAGCTGCGCCATCATGGCATCAAAGACGACGTCTCCCTCGCTCGCCCTGCGGTATCCGACCCGTTTTCCGACCAGATCGGCCGGCCGCCGCAAGCCCGAGCTTTCGAGCGTGAAAATCGCGACAGAGGTATCGAGGAAGCTTGCAGCGAAGGCGGTTACGGGAACGCCGCGCCAGCTTGCCAGCAGGAAGTTCTGGCCGCTCGTCACGCCGATGGCATGTTGGCGTGCAATGGTTTGGACGAAGTCAGGACCTTCGGGCTGAGCCGACACCTCAATGCGGGAGGAGAAATATCCCTGCCTCGATGCAGCGAGCTCGCCGGCAAACCGCGCGCCATATGGCCCATCAAGGAGGAGCTTGATTGCGACGGGCCTAAAAGCCGTCGGAGCACGGATGGGGGCCGCATCGGGACGAAGAAGCAGAAGCACGAGTCCCACCAAAGCGACGGCCGCAAGACCAATGGCGAGGTACCGCTTCCCTCTCGGCCGGGTCCGCCGCCGGGACTGGGTGCGAGGCAACGAGGACTTCCTAACGGGTTGTGAAATTTAACATATCAGTCGAGGCGAGATGGGGTACAATGTACGCTTGTGGGGTAAGGTTAATTCTTCCTTCGCCTTGTTTTAGCAGCGATTTCGCCCGATAGCACGGCTTGTTCGGGTCAATGAATTTTGCGTCAATGGGTTTGGCAGGATGACAATTCTTTCCACGCGGCCAGTGCCCGTCGCTGATTCGACGGCGGAAATTCGTGTGGTCGAGCCGGTCGCGGAAACAGCTGCAGGATTTGCGCCGAGCTGGCTGCGACCTGTGGTTGTGGAGCGGCTGATGGCGGTGGCCGATGCGGGGCTGATCGTGGTCAGCGGGATGGCTTGCGCGGTCGGGTATCACGTCATCACCGCGGGCACGCTCGGCAAGGCGGATGTCTATGCGGCCGCGAGCGTGCTGGTGGCAATCAACTTCATCCTGCTGACGATCGTGCAGCAGGGCTATCGCCTCAAGACCGTCACCAACCTGCCGCGCATCTTCCGGATGACGCTGACGACGTGGACCTTCCTGTTCGGCGCGCTGCTGGCGATCGCCTTCACGATGAAGGTCAGCGACGAGTTCTCGCGCGGCACCACGATCTCGTTCTATCTGGTCGGCCTCGCCGCCCTGCTCGCCTGGAAGACGGCGGCGGCGCGCTGGACCGCGCATGCCTTGCGCACCGGCGCCTTCGCCAACGGCCGGGCGATCATGATTGCCGAGTTCGGGCTTGCCACCTCGTCCAATGCGGTCGACGACCTCGGCCAGCACGGCTACCGCCTGATGCGCCTGATGGAGATCCCGGCCAAGGAGCTGGCATCGCCCCTGCTGCTCTCATCGCTGGCGCCGCGCTTCGAGGAGCTGATCGCCTACGCGCGCGAGCAGCGGATCGAGCACGTCTTCCTCTTGATCAACTGGAGCCGGCAGCATGCGATCGACAGCATTCTGGACGTGCTGAAGATCCTGCCTTTGCCGGTGCATCTGGTGCCGGACCCCAACACGGCGCGCTTCCTGCGCTATCCGCTTTCCGGCACCGGCAACACCTTCACCGCCGAGCTGCGCCGCGCCCCGCTCTCTCATCGCGAACGCGCGCTCAAGCGCGCGCTGGACCTCGCCGGCGCCAGCCTTGCGCTGTTCGTGTTCGCGCCGGTGATGCTGGTGACGGCGGTGCTGATCAAGCTGACCTCGCCGGGGCCGGTGTTCTTCCGCCAGACCCGCCACGGCTTCGGCGGGCGCGCGTTCAGGATCTTCAAGTTCCGCACCATGCGCGTGCTCGAGGACGGCCCGACGATCAGGCAGGCGGAGAAGAACGACCCGCGCGTCACGGGAATCGGCAAATGGCTGCGCAAGACCTCGATCGACGAGCTGCCGCAGCTGCTCAACGTGCTCAAGGGCGACATGTCGCTGGTCGGCCCCCGCCCGCACGCGGCCGCCCACAACACCGAATATGAGCAGATCATCGGCAACTACGCCTTCCGCCACCACGTCAAGCCCGGCATCACCGGCTGGGCCCAGGTTAATGGTTATCGCGGAGAAACCCGCACGCTCGACCTGATGCAGAAGCGCGTGGAGTGTGATCTGTGGTACATCAATAATTGGAGCTTGGCGATAGATCTTATGATTTTGGTGCGAACCATCGCTGTTACCTTCACCAAACCAACGGCCTATTAACAGTTAAGGAGGCGCGAACTCCTTCGCGCCATGCAAATGCCTGTACGCTGCAATCTATGACTGCACACGTGATTATGTCTCATAACTTCACCTACACTAAAAATCCCGGCGGAGTTGCTGATGTGGCGCATAACCTCTCCGAGGCTTTCCGAGCAGGGCTGCCCCACTTTAGTGAAGCTTTCCCAGCTACAACTCATCTGAATGCGAGAGTGCTACGGAGATTCTCGGAAGAAATCTCTTTAGAGCTGAAGTACTTTCAAAAAGATGTTATTCTGTTCTTTCCGAACTATTTTACTCTCCCGCTCCCAGGCTCCTCGACGCGTAATGTGGTTCTTGTCCACGACTTGCAGTATCGAGCTTATCCTCATTTTCATTCGGCTTCCAAACGCCTCCTGCTCGAATGCTCCTACCGAATCGCTCGGCGACGTGCCGCTGGAATTGTCTTTATTAGCCAGTCGACTCAAACCGACTTTGTCCGCCTTTTCGGAGAGCCTGCTTTTCACAGGGTCATCTTCAACCCCGTCATAGTGGATAGATCTCCTGTCGACTCAACAATCACAAAGGCGATCGGCTCATCTCCTTACGCGATTGCGAACTTCCATTCCTATCCGCATAAGAACATCGACAAAGCATTCTCGATGTTCAGCCAAATGCGGCGCCGCATTCCAGATCTTAAGTTGGTTTTGACTGGTCGGCACTCCCAAATCGATCCATTGCTGCGCAGCTATGGGCTAACCACAGAGGCGATTATCTCAACAGGCTTTATACCTAAAAGAATGGTGCTCCAATTAGTGGCTGATGCAGAATTCTTTATGTCTCTGTCACTTTTTGAAGGATTCAATATGGCGGCAGCGGAAGCGGCCAAGCTTGGAAAGCCTCTTATTCTGTCAGACATTCCCGTTCATCGAGAGCTGTTTAAAAACTACGCTCTGCTGGTAGACCCAAAGACTGCTGACTTCCCATGGGAGCAGTTTCGAGCATATCTGAGTGACTTCAAACTGAAGCCTCGGTGGGAGTTCTGCGAGGCTACAGAGCCAGAGGTAGTCGCGCGCAATTACAAGCATTTTTTCGAAGAAGTGAGCGCCGGTTGACGGATCGTCCGCTGCTGCAGGAGAGTAGTTTGTCCAAACTGAAACAAGCAGTCATCGCCCTTACACGCAAATACTTATCATATTTCGGAGGCGCCTTAAGAGGTACGACGCGGCCTGAGCTAGAGGCGGTCTATCAACATATCTTCACGAGGGATGTTGCGCGGATTGGCATTCAAGATGAATTTTATCCGGTTGGCGCTGCAGCAAACTATAGCTTTCTGTATTTGATCCTGCGTGCGACGCGATCCTTGAAGTTCCAATCGATTCTTGAGTTGGGCGCTGGGCAGACTACGCTACTGTTGAATGCACTGCGGGCGGCGGGGGTCGTCAGTGGTGAGATCAACACCATTGAACATGATACTCTTTGGGGCAATAGCGTCGGCAACCTGGTAACCCATAAGGTTCAGTGCCTGCCTCTTGTCGAACGCACAGATGGGCCATATCGGTATAAGGGGTACGATCTTAGAGCTGCTGCAATCCCTGACCTGATAGATTTGCTGCTGATCGATGGACCTGTCGCGTGGCAGAAGGACCGCCGCTACTCGCGCCACGGAGCCCTGCCCCTTCTCGATCGGCTTGATCGAGAGGGTTTTGTTATTGTGGTGGACGATGCGGAGCGGGAAGGCGAAAGCGCGTTAGTGGAAAGGATCAGAGACTGGCTCTTACGCGAAAAAATCAGCTTTCAGTATACCCGTGTTTCGGCAGCAAAGTGTCAGGCCGTCTTTGCAAGTGGGAAGTTTTCCGAAGTCGCTTTTTATTAGTTCACTGTCTTGGCTGACTAATACGCCCCTCAAAGGTATCTGGTACTTGAGGCAACCTGGATGTTATTTGAGGAGCCATCACTATTGGGGGAAGCAACTCGGCTGGACCGAACTTTCGTCCCAGCAGCGGCGAATCGCTCTCAAGGCGAAAATCGCCATTGGTCGGATTCTTAAACTTGGGATCTACCTCAATCGAATCTCGATCCCGGAACGTGTCCCCCCTCGACCAATTCGCCAAGGCCGGAAGCCCTGGATACAATTGGCTGACGTTGCTGGTCCTCCAATAGACATTATGCTCAAATGCAAAACTGCCCCGGTTGCATTCCCCCACGAAGACAGGAAAAGTTCCTTCGTGATAAAAGACGTTAGCACTAAATCGAACTGATAAGTGTTGCTCTTGACGCGAGCAGCGGACTTCCGATCGCTCACCAAGCGCAATGATATTGTTATGAAACTCGTTAGCAAAACCGAAGTGAATATGAAAACCGCCATCACGCGTACGAAAGACTAGGTTGTCATGTATATCTAGGAACGAAGCTCCTTGATCAGCGTAGATGCCCCAACCACCATACTGGTGCGCATCCACATCATGAATCACGTTCTTCGAGACGACAGTACCAGGACTCGAGCCGAGTAGATAAATTCCGCCCAGGTCGCTTAGCACGCCTTTGCCAATCTGATGAACATAGTTTCCGATG
The DNA here is from genome assembly GCF_054060315.1 of Bradyrhizobium sp. USDA 4354. NCBI lineage: Bacteria > Pseudomonadati > Pseudomonadota > Alphaproteobacteria > Hyphomicrobiales > Nitrobacteraceae > Bradyrhizobium > Bradyrhizobium sp. USDA 4354. The sequence goes on from NZ_JBSSDC010000001.1 coordinate 7,659,393, forward strand.
ATAGAGTTGTGATGGGCTCCACTCTTTCCATATCCCCATGTCCAGCCAACAGAAATCCCGGAATAATAGAAGTCGAGGATCTCATTTTCCTTGATGGTCACGTTGTCCATGTTGCCGACCCAAATTGCTACTGCGCCTGGTGAGCTGCGACCGCCGGCCGAGATCAGATTGTGGGAGATAAAAACCCTATCTCGGTCGATCGCAGGCGAAGCATCTTGAGGGAGCGGCACCGCAGCCCCGACGTTAGGGGTTCCGATTTGGAGCCCGCCGGCGCCAAGATCCCTCAACTCACAATTCTGAATCCGAATACGAGAACTAGACGAGCCAATCGAAATGGCATGAGCTCCTGTATGGATGACGCCGACATGATCCAAGGTAATGTCCTGAGCGGCGCCAACTTCAACGGCGGCAGGCAGGCCCACCTCCGCCTGTGGAGCGCTACGGCCGTTGGTTGGCATGTTCCAGTTAGTGTGCGCGAAAACTAGGTCACGAAACTCAATGCGCCCAACTAACTCCTTTGCACCATAGGCATTACCAATGCGCAGCAGCGTGGGCAGCAGCGGCGCTACAATCTGTGTAGTTAGCGGCGTTTCGCCAGGAAAAGGCGCATAGGTCAACTCGCCGGTTGAATGGTCTAGATGCCATTGTCCCGCCTGCAACTCGGAGGCAGCGACATTATCAAAGAAATATCGCGCGCCGGCTCTAATTCTTCCATTGTTGTTAGATGTGAACGTGTGCCCGCGCGTAGTCAAAATGGAAGAAGTCCGATCAATCTGGGCGACAGGAAGCCTTGACGTCGTCCAACTGTGAAAAACAAGCAGCTCCGCGTGCTGGCCCAGAAGTGCGTCGCTTGGGAAACCGATCGGATTGAACTTGAACCGATTGTGCCCAAGTGCCCTAGCCGCTTCGGTTGGATCGATGGGACCGACCGCGCTTAGATACCCTTTAGCCGGATAGCGAGGACGCGTTCTTCTCTGACCATCAACAAACAACTGCGAAAACTTCCACTTGCCCTGGACTACATCCTCAAGTCTCGTGCGCCAAAACCCGTCAGCTCCTACCTTCCAATTATCAAGGATGCGCCCTCCACTGAGAATCGGCCGTTCTCCATCGTACGCCTCGATTCGAAGTGGCGGCGCTCCTGCGCCTGCAATAGCTGGTGTTATTGCCAATGGCTCCGGGAGTAGATAGAGGCCGCCGCGCAGAACAATTCGCCTGGATTGAGCCGCGGGCATCCAGCGCCCTGAGCACGACGCCATGCGTTCCAGCGCTTTCTTGGGTGAACGAAAAGGTCCATCGTTTAGGCCAGCATTCGGCTCAGCCAATGTTCCCGACCACTCATCTGACCCCAGAGGTGAGACAAATAGGGAGTGCGCGCACACCTGACCGGGCGGATTCGGTTCAGCTGCTTGCGCAACCACCCAAAACAAGGTGAAAACTACGGTGAGGCTCGCTCTGCCACCAAGAACCAAAGTCATCTCACTGCGTATCCGTCGCAAGCTCAGTCAGTCAGCTTGGTGTTGCGCCGACCTGAACTGCGGTCTTCATCCTAATCATCTTTCTAGGTCTGCGATGGAGCGACGGGAGGTTTCCTGTCAATGCTCCGGCAAACGCAAGCAAAAACCCACCATCGAAGTATCCAGCACCACGGATCACATTGCCAATAAGCAGGTTCAAGAAGATGGCACCAATCATCTTGCGCGGGCCACTCCCGAATGCATCCCTTGTGTGCTTCACCAAAACGATCAAGAACAAAAGCAAACCCGCCCCACCAAACTCTGTTAAGAATTTCAGAACCGCGCTTGATCCATCTCTCTCATTTATATTGCCGAAAGCCGTCGTTAGTTGAAAGCCGTACGTCCAATTCGCAAAGATATAGTTGTCCAGCCCAAATCCAAAGGGATAGCTCTCCATCACCCGCTGGAGCACGTACACACTCTTAGCATATACAATCGAAGATACGTTCTGATGCCCATTGATCCTCCCTGAAAGAATATCCAAGAGGTCGATGATCCGCTCGAAGATAGGATTCTGATCCCTTAACACATATGCAATCGACAGAAGGGAAGGAGCAACAATCATGGCTGCAAGCAGAACCATCCGCCCGCGATTGCTTCGCGCGAGCAGAACTACAATATTTAAGAAGACGCTGACAATTAGTGTGGCTGAAGGGCAAAGCACCACAATCATGAAGAGAATGGCTGATTGCAACCATCCCATCTCAGCAATCCATCGGCGAGGAAACTGCAGAAGGATCGAGATCGGAATCGACAACATGATACCAACGTGAGAGGGCTCTCGCAGGATTCCTCCCTGTCGCTCGATCGGCAAAAAGTAGTGCTGATACTGAGAATTACCGGATGAATAACCTAAGGCAGTTTGGGCAATCATTACCGCCAATTGGACCGGCAAGAATATCCTTACCGCAAGCAGTATTGCTTCTTCGAAGGAACTGACTGAGAGGACACCCTTCGCCAAACATGCAACCGTTACGGATGCAAAGACTGCTATTCCGATGTGCCTGACATCGACTCCCGCTCCGGCAGATGACATGCCAGTAAGCTCCGTTGCGACGTAGAGGTGCGACAGCAACAAGGCGAACGTTGTGGCGGCAACAAGTACAAATCCAGTCAATGCCCCGATACGCCCAATGCAGATCAGGAATAGTGGGATCGAAACATAGAACCAGAGCGGAGTTGTACCCAGTACAAAATCAAACTTGATCCCCCAGGTAAAAAGGAAAAAGAACAGCGCCAACCCGAAGATTGTGCTTGACCTTCGACCCCGAGATGCATGAGGGCTTGGTTTCATTTTGCTCATCTACTACGCTCGCTGGGGTGCAGCAGAGCTGCTGGCTGCACGGATGAGTAACACAACCCGCTTTGTTCTAATCAAAAGAAAGACAACGGTCAGCGCAGAAATAAAAATCATTACCCCAGGAAGACTGCCGAATACTGCAGCCACCGGCAGAAACGCGATGTAGATTGGGAAGAAAGTCAGGTTACTAGCAGCGACAAATTTGTCGTCCCGAGCGCTTGCCAGGACAGCGTTCATTGCAACGGAAAGTACAGCGACCCACTGACAAGATGCCATTGCAACGGACAACCAAAGATAAGGGCGCACTTCATTCCCTTTGACCGATAGCGCCGAAAAGTAGGCTGCAATTGTAGCTAATGAACAAAGACAAAACGCGAAGACGGCCACTCGGCAGACATACCTTCTCGCAAGCTTGCTCCAATCCGAGTGGCTACCGGCGCTGCGGCGCGCTCGAACTAGCTCAGGCCATTCAGTTTGTACTACTCCGGCATCTACCAAAGTAAGCACCGTGTTCGAAAAGGCCCAAAAGAAACTGTAGATCCCAACCTCCCGGAGCCCGAGAACGCTGGCGATGATGTAACGGTCAAGATTCGAGGCTATCGCATGAACGACCTCGTTGAGGTAGATGTACCACCCCTTCCGCGCGATAGTTAAGTAGCTACCAAGCCTAGGTCGGGTCCGAATGAGGTCTGAGTTCCAGTTTAGAAGGAGGGCCAGAACGCCAAGGTAACTGGCGATGGTGCAACCAATCCATAGATCAAAGATGATTTTGAGCGAGAAGAACCAGCCAAATCCAAAATGGCCGGCAAGCACCAGGGGCACCCAAGCAGACGACCGGATAAAGTACAGAAGATTTGCAGTGCGAGAATGTCGAACTGCATTAAGCCCGACGTGGATATCTTTCCCGATCACTTCAAGAAAACACAGTCCAATTATCTCCGGCAACAAGCCGCTGAAGCGCACATCGATCCAGGACGCCGACGAGAATACAATCAAGGAAATCACAGAGCATACGAGCAACGAAAGGATCATCCGATCTCGGATTGCTAAGCTAGCTTCGCTCAACGAGGCATGAACTAGGTTGCGTCCCCAAAAATAGTTGATTCCAAGCCCCAATGCCGCTGGAGAGGGGGCGATTAAAGACTGCACCACGCCGTAAACACCGATTCCTTCAAGGCCTGCCTCACGAGTAATAAAAATAATCAACGAAAATCGGAGCACGATCGCACAGGCCCGCAACCCAGCATTTATCAATGATGGGGCCTGATCGAAAGCTCTCCTGATTTGGGGCATCATCTCTCACAAGCTCTCATCGATGAGAACTATTGCTCTGATGCAAGACATGAGGCGCCAAGCTTGATAGCCACTCGATCGGCGGGAGACGTCTCAGACGCGATTGCCAGCGATCTCGCAAATGAAACTAGTATAGGCATTGGCCACTCTGTCTGGATCAAGCATTTCGCGAACAGATTGACGAGCATTGGATGCGAGCATTTCATATAAGCTCTCATCATCCAACAACTGGCGCATCGCAAGACCGAGAGAGTCGGGTTCATCGGGATTGCAGAGCAACCCATTGCCCCCGTCTTGGATGATCTCAGGGAGACCACCCCGATTTGAGGCGATAACGGGTATGTGGCGTGCGCAGGCTTCGTACGCCACATTACCAAGCGCTTCCGGCCAAATCGAAGGAACGACACATATATCAATTTTTGCGTAGAACGAGGATGAGTCACAATATCCTAAGAACTCAACGTTCAGCCCTCCACTTTTTTGCTTCAGGTGCTTGAGGTATTCGGGATCACCATCGCCGGCGATTAACAGCCGATTCGTGATCCGGTGCCGAATGAACTGATTTAACAACCACGACACTCCCTTCGCGGGTATAATCGTTCCAATGAAGCCAAACGTTAGATCGTTTGACTTGATTTTCTTTTGGGAGCGCCGCTCTTCCGCAATCGCGCGTGCATTGCGGATGGTACGTGCTTTAGCGCGGCTGAAATAACCTTCTTGGCGGAAACGCTCCAACATGTAGGCGCTAACACCAACGACACCATTAACTCGATTGGAGGCGAACCGGTGCGGCAAACGAGCTAGGCGACAGGTTGCGCAACGTTGAACACACGCCTGCCCGTTCCTGAACATAAGCGCGGACCGGCAAAGCATATAAGAGTCATGAAGGACTGCGATCGTGGGCAAACCGGCACGAATAGCAGCAACACAAGCGGAGATCGACCAGCCTGAGAGGTTGTGACAAACAACAACGTCAGGCTGTTCAGTACGAATTACTTCCCGGACGTGCCGCGACATCCAGGGATTATAAATATCCAGCAAGTGCCAAATTGCGCGTATGGGTCCAGCCGCTTTTCTGGGCTTTAGATGCCAATAGATGTTGGCAATAGGGATCCGAATAACCCTGATTCCGTCGATAAGATCTATTTTTCGTTCCGAAGAGCCAGTTGTGGCGAGGAGAACTACGTCCACACCCGCTGCAGCGAGTGGTCTATAAATAGATTCAATTGTGACCTCTGCCCCTCCCCCAACGTCAGGCTTATAGAAGGAATTAATAACCAAAACTTTCATGGGCGTTACAACTCAGTGCTGCAGATCAGCGTTGGGAGATGGTGTACTTGAAGAATTGTATGCCCTTCATGGATCCTAATATCGTATCCACTCGCCTATAGGGTTGAATGTCCAGGTTGTTACAATGGCCAGAGTTGGCATAGCAAACACTTACCCTCATGAAGCGTGAACAGTTGTTCTTGATACTAACAACATGGTCCAACATAGCCGGGTTTATAGCTTGAGCCCTGGCGGCCGCCTCAACGTCCAAGCACGGACGTCCTAGCGGATCTTTGATGGCTGCGGAGTTTGAGCGCTCAGGGGGGCCTTGCAGCGTGAGATTGGATGAAGCCTGCGCGCGAGCCGGGTCGCAAGAGATCAGTTGCGATGTGAGGAACAAGGCAACGACACACCTCGGCCGAGCAACCAGAGGACATTTGATCATCGTTGCAACAGCCTTTCATCCAAGGACACTCCTGGTATCGTGACCTGAACCCCGTCTCGCGCAAGTCGCTTAGCAAGGGCCTCCCGCGAAACGACGTACACTTCGGTGAGCCCCGTCAACAGCCGATCCCTTTGAGCCCAGCCAATTCCTGTCAGATTAATCGCTGCATGTTCAGTGAACCCGCTCTCAACCAACGTGGCAAATTCCGTGACTACCTTGTCCTGTAGCGGTTCGCTTAAATCTCGAAATGCAGCCAAGCCCAACTTGTTGCGGCGCAATGCAATCCAACCCTCTAGCGGACCTCTATTATAGGATTCTTCAAGATATCCGACGTCTGCTGGGCTGAATCCAGCACGAGTCGTCTTGATTGAATAAAGCGTCAGCCAAAGGAAAGAGTCGCCGGGACTTGCAATAAGGGCAAATCTCAAACTTGCCTCCGCAGCCGCGAACTCGCTATCGGCTTCCGCTGAGCTTCTGCGCATTATCGCATCTTTCGCTAGTCGCACCCGAACAAGTGCGCTAGCACGCGCGAAGTCGGGGTGAGGCAATATCGGAATGCGTCCGCCTTCGATGATGGCTAACAGATTCGGAGCGGCACCTCGCCTGAAGCTATCGTCTTCGATGACGCGAGCTGCGGCAGCAGTGGCTGGGACCAATCGCAAGAAAGATGGCAGGACGACAATCGACCAGATTGCGCTTGCAAAGCCGAACACCAAGACCGGCCCGCGCGCCAGCATCTGAGCGGTGATTGGCAATCTATTCGACATACCCATAGCGGGCATAGTATTTCTGATAATAGTAGCGCCCGTGATAGGACTCATATCTTGCGAGAGCCTTGGTATCGGCTTTGTTCAATACCACCCCAAGCAGCTTGTCTTGGATTTCCGGCGAGCCGCGCAAGTTGTGCTTCACAACATCAATTTTAGTTTTGCCCCACTCCACCACAAAGACATAGGAATCAACAAATGACGAGGTGACGCGAACGTCGACCACTGGTGCCATCGGTGGCATGTCCAAAACGACATAGTCAAAGTTCGAGCGAAGCTGAGTGACCAGCGCGTGCATTGCCTTCGATGCGAGGATTTCGTTGGTGTGCAGCAGCTTCGAGGTCGTTCCGGCCGCGAGGATTGAAAGCTTGGTTTGAGGATCGACGACTAGTGCGTCTTCCAGTTTTGCTTTCTGAGCGACGACTTCGACTAAGCCGATCTTGGCATCTGGCACCAACGCACGCGACAGTGAAGGATTGCGCAGATCGGCATCGACAAGGATAACGCGCGCGCCTCCATGCGCCATAATCTGGGCGAGATTGGTCGAAAGCGTGCTCTTGCCCTCATTCGGCAGGGTCGAGGTGGTCGCTAGCACTCGGTTCTCGCGTACGATTGCGTTGAGGTCCACGGCCACCTTCACGGACCGCACCGCCTCCGAGAAGCGCGATAGGGGGTTGTCGACAACGTACCGCAGCAGGTCAGGTTCTGGATTGTTCGTCCTGACGAGCTTGCCACGAAGGACATTGTCGCGGAGCCCCGCTCCCATGCCAAGCGCCGGCAAGATGGCAATGCAATTCGCGCCCAGTTCTTCTTCAACTTGGCCGGTGGTGCGAAAGACCTTGTCTGCGAGTTCCCGCATCATTGCTGCACCAAAGGCCAACATCATTCCGCCGAACACGCCCCCTGCCAAGATGATCAGTGTTTTGGGGTAACTCTTCTTCAACGGTGTGGTCGCCGCACTGATTACGCGGGCCTCGGTGATCGGGAACGACTGCTGCTGGACGCTCTCCATGTAGCGCTGCAGGAAGTTGTCATACATCGCCTGATAACTTTGCGCGTTACTCTCAAGTTCGCGGAGAGCCACCTGTGCCTGATTGGTGAGCTGCGATTCCGAGACGACGTTGGCAAGGCTCGACTTGATCGCCTCCTCGCGGGTCTGAGCGATGTCGTAATCGCTCTTGTAGGACTCCTGGATGCGCCTGAGCTCGTCAATGATGTTCTTTTTGATTTCGGCCATCTGCCGGCGGAGGTTGACCGCGGCCAAGTGATCCGAGCCGTATTTCATGGCCCAGATCGATTCCTTCGAGGCCATGTCGACATACTGGCCGCGCAGCTTGACGATGGTGTCGTTCTTCAGCGCGTCGGCGACGCTGGCGTCCGGGATCTCCTGCTTCAGGATATCGTTGATGCGGTCCATCCGCGCCTTGGCTTCGGCGGTGGCTGCGTGCGCCATCACGAGCTGACTGTTCACCTCGGCAAGCTGCTGCTCGTTCATCAGCCGGCCGCCGGTGTCGACGATATTGTTGGCGGACTTGAAATCCACCACCGCCCTCTGCGCCGCGGAGGCTTGGGTGCGCAGCTCTTTGATACGGTCCTGCAGCCAGACACTAGCTCGTTTAGTGGCTTGGTACTTCGCCTCAAGCTGGTCAACAATATAGGCGTCTGCAATGGCGTTAGCGATCCGAGCCGCCTTCGCTGGATCCAGCGAGGTGAAGTTGATCTCCATGACGTAGGTAAAGCCGAGACGTTTGATGGTGCGATTCTTTTCGAAGCGCTCCAAGGCCTTGCGCGTCAGTTCGAACTCTGTGGGCGGATGACCGTCTGAAAATAGACTCGCGATGACATCTACCAACGCGCCAAGCACGCCGCCGCCGCTCCCGGTGAATTCGGGATCATCGGTCAGACGCAAGTCCCGGATCACGGCGAGGCTGATGTTCTCGGACTTCAGGATCTCGACCTGGGTTTCAACCGTCGCGGAATCCACCGCGATGTCGCCGAGTACGGATTGTTGCTGGAACAGCTGCACCTTGCGGGTGTCGATCACCATCGAGGCGGTGGAGGTGAATTGCGGCGCGGCGGTGAAGAGATAGAGCAGCGCCAGGATCACGCAGGCCGAGACGATCGCGATCATGGTCGGGAACTGGCGGCGGATGATGTCGAGATAGGAGGTCAGCGTCTGCGACGGAGAGCCGTCGGCCTCGGGGAAATCACGGTTGATCTCCGAGGTCGGCTTGTTCACCTGCAACATCTAGCAATTCCTGAAAATGGATCGATGTGTGTTCTTGGGATCAATGCTGGCCAAAAGCCTGATGGCGTCCGGAGCAAACCCGATGCCAAAACCCGCGCTGCGCGCAACACTAGCACAAGCTTGCCTGCAATTGAACGCGCTCGACGCAGTGCACAGCGCGCCTTGCGCGACTTTTTGCAGAAAGCTTAACGGCGCAAAAGCAAAGCGGCGCCCGCTGGCGCCGCTGCCGTGAGGTGTCATGGGCCGGCCGAAGCGCCGGTGCCGATCAGCGCGGGCTGACGCTGTTGGTGGAGCCGTTGACGCCGCCACCGGCGGTGTTGGGCGGATTGTTGGCGTTGTTGTTATTGCCGAACCTAACGGCGCCACCGCCCGTGCCGCCATTGGGGAAGTTGTTGCCGGTCGGGCCGCCTGCGCCGGAGCTGCCGCCGCCTCCGCCGCCGCCGGTCGCGGCGATCTGGACGTCGCCGGTCGCGGCCTGGTAGGCGGCGATCACGTCGGCGTTGCCGGTATTGGCGATCGCGGCCTGGATCTCATTGGCGAAGGCCTGGTCGGACTGCGCGGCCATGCGGGCGACCTGGGCGAGGCCGCCGACGATCGCGCGCATCTGGTCCTTGGTGGTCGCGGGATCCTTCAGCAGCGCGATCAGGCCCGGCAGCGTGGTCGGATCGGAGGCGCCGAGATCGCGCACGCGCGAGATCAGCTGCGGGCCGCCGGTCGGATATTGCTGCAGCAGGCTGTTGGGAGCGGCCTTGAACTCGGTAATGACGGTGGCCGGCAGCTGACGCTGCGGCGGGTAAATGGCGGCGCTGGCGGCCGACGAAATCGTCGCGGCGAGGGCCGCGGCGGCAGCCATGCGAAGCGCGATTCGGATAACGCTCATAAATCAACCTCCAAAAAATCAGCTGCCCCGATTGCTTCCTCGGCCCGGGCAAATGGCTGTGGTAGTTGCGGAACCTATCGGAACAGGCGGGAGCTGTCCACTTATTCTAAAGACTTCGTAAACGGCGCAACTGCTTCAAATCTAGACAGTTTTGTGAAGCTCGGGCCGCGCGCGCGGCGCTGTGCCTGCGGTTGCGATGCGGCCCTCGCCTCGCGGTGCGGTGGAGACGGCATCTGCCGCGGGCCGGCCCTCCCGGCTCGAGAAGGATTGCGCCAGGCCCGCGCCGAAAAGCGCAAAGAACGGAATGCTGTAGCCCGGCACCTGCAGCGTGAAGTCGAGGCACGAATGCAGCAGCGACAGCGTCGCGGTCGCCGCGGCCGCCAGCGGGATGATGACATCGCGCCGCCGTCCGAACACGCCCCGCGCCAGCACCAGCAGCATGATCGCCCAGCCGAGCGCCACCAGCAGCGCCATGGGAATGCCTACCTCGGAGGCAAGCTCCAGCGGCGTCGAATGCGCGGCATCCCAGACGCCGCGAATCGAGATGTTGGGGCTGCGGTACGGCGGGAAGGCCCATTGGAAGGTGCCCATGCCGGTGCCGAACCAGGGGTTGTCGGCGATGATCCGAAGCGTGGATTTCCAGGCCTCGATGCGGCCCTCGTCGACCAGGCCCTGGCTGTCGAAGCGACTGGAGACGCGGCCGCCGAGCAGCTGCAACAGGCCGAGCGCGACCGCAAGCCCCGCGCCCAGCGAGATCCAGATGCCGGTGCGCGGCGGCAGGTCCTTGCGGAGGAAGAGCGTGAAGGCGACGATCATCGCCAGCAGCGACAGGCCGACGCCGGCGCGCGAGGTCGTCATGAACATCGCCATCAGGCAGATCAGGAGGCAGCCAAGCTGCGGCAGGATCTGTTTCGGCGGGATCGCGCGCAGGTCGAGCGACAGACGCCGCCATTCGATATGCCGCTCGGGCAAGCGGCGGCGGACGTCCTCCAGGATCAAGAGCATCCAGATCACCGCAGCCGAGCCGAAATAGGCCGCCGCCGTGTTGCGGTTGATGAAGGTGCCGGTGACGCTGCCGAGATAGGCCGTCTTGTCCCGCCACAGGATCATGGTGGGCTCGATCAGGAACGAGAGCACGCCGTAGAGCGCGTAGGCCGCGCCCGAGATCGCGATGACCCAGAGCAGGCGGCGCGCACGCATCCGATCGGCGCCGACGGTGATGCCGAGCACGATGGCGAGGATGTTGGCAAGCGGCGCGCCGAGCGCGAAGAACGCCTCGTTTTTTACGATGGAAGCGGACGGGGCGATCGGCACGCCGAGCAGATCCGAGGCCTGCTTCCAGATCGGCTGGAATGGCGCGAGGAAGGGATGGTCGGAAAGCTGCTCATGCAGCACGAAGGCGTAAGCAGCGACGATCACCGCGATGCCGGCGAGCAGCCACAAATGCGGGAGGCGCAAATCGCGCGTCGGCGCGAAGATCACCGCGGTCCCGAGACACAGGCACCAGAACGCGATCGACAGATCGTTGGTCGAGCCGAACGGGAACGGCGCGCCGGCGGCCGCGAAGAACAGGATGAAGGTCGCGGGCAGGCTCCACAACCAGCGAATCCTGGACCAGCTTATGTTGGGAGGCCAAAGGCGCATCGTCGTTCTGGAGCGAGCTTTGTTCGGGCGGGCTTTGCTTGAGCTTAGAGGAAGCAATCGATCGGATAGATCTTCAGATCCACGTTAAGGCGGCTGTTCCGGCTCTGCGCCCGGAAAGCATAGAATACCCCAAAGCTATCGCTCCCCTGATCGAGTTTTATTCCGGGGGTTAATTCGTCCGGTGGGACCAGAAGGCCGATGTGCCGGTTGATGGCGGAGATCTCGATCCGCCCTTCGCCCTCCGCAAAATGCCCGCCGAGCTGGGTCACCGTGACTTTCGGCAGGCCGCGGCGCTGATGGCAGACATCCTCCTCCCAGAGCTTGGTCTGCTGCACCAGCGGCCTGCCCGGGCCATCGGGCACGACGATATCGGGGAAGGACGGGCGCAGCATCCCGAAGAACTTGCTCTCCTTGGAGTTCGCCGAGAGGCGGACGGTGAAGGACAGTTCGCCCTTGGCTCCCTTGAGGCGCGACAAGACGGGAGCATCAGGCTCGGCAAAAACCATCACATCGATGCGGTGGCGGACGCCGAGCTCTGCGGCAGCGGCCAGAGCCGGCCCGACCGGCGCAAGCCCGAAGGCGGGGACCAGAGCCAGAAGACGGCAAAATGTTCGAAAGCGCATGAAGCCCCTTGCAACAATGCGGGGTGACCGATGACCGACACGCCGTGCCGAGTGGCGCCTTGGTCCAAATCCCGAACTCGTAGCCGCAGCAGAACTGATTGCTAAACGAAAATAGCACCGGGACAAAGCCCCGGTGCCATCGTCTTTGGTCGGTCAAGGTGGCGTCTTACGGCGCCAGCTTGATGTTGTTGCGGAAGATCAGGGCGTCGTTGGAGAGGTTCACGGCATCGCTGCCGGTCGCCATGATCACACGCATGTACTGCAGGAACTTGGCAACTTCGACGTTGCGCGAGTTCGAGACGTAGATGATGTCGCCATTCTTCATCATGACCTTGGTGGCCAGGAAGAAGCCGCCGGGATCGCGGAAGTTCACGTTGAAGATGACCGGGATCGTCTCTGAGGTGTACTTGCTCACGTCGATGCCGAGCTGGGCCGCGACCTCGCGCGGCTCGCGGCGATACAGGTACACGGCAGCCGGATCGGCCTGGCCGTCCAGGAGACCGCCAGCCTTGCCGACGGCTTCGCCGAGGTTGATGCGCCAGGCATCGAAGTTGAACTCGCCGCTCTGGCCGCTGGCGCCGAACGCCATGAACTTCTGCTGCTCGCGATAGACATAGATGCTGTCGTCGGGGCGCACATAGACGTTGTTCTCGGGCGCCATCACGAGATTTTCGAACGGCACGGTGGCCCGCCGTCCGCCACGCTCAAGCATGACCCAGGTCTCGAAGCCCTGGCCCTTGATGCCGCCGGCGCGAGTGATCGCATCGAGCACACGGTCCTTCGCACCCGCCGCGCTCGCCGGATAACGCGCCGGCGAATTGACTTCGCCGAGCACGCTGATGAGCTGGGTGCGCTGCGAGGACATCGCAACGACCGCCTGCGGCTCGATGGCGCGGTTGCCGATCTTCTCGACGATCGCGCGCTGAATTTGGACCGCCGTCAGACCCGCGGCCTTGATCTGGCCGGCATACGGCACGGTGATGAAGCCGTCATTGTCGACCGACTGATCCGGGATCGTCACATAGTTACCCGGACGGACGCCGGCTTCCGCGGGGATGAACAGACCGCCTGCCGCGGCTTCGAAGATGGTGACGCTGACGACGTCGCCGATGCCGAACACGATGCTGGCGGGCGGACGGCGGTCAGTGAACACACCGGCGAGCCCCTTGGGCTCATGGGTATGCAGGATTTTTACGGTGGCCGGATTGAGCGGCACCAGCTCATAGGCCGGCGCGTTTTCAGTCTGGATCTTGTTATTGACGTCGTCCGTCAGCGGACCCGAGCCGGGATTGGTCGAGCAGGCCCCGAGCGCTAAAGCGGCTGCCAGAAACGCTGGCTTGAAAAGATATGACTTGGCAAAGGAATGCATGAATCGCGCCCCAAGAGACCCCAATTAGCCTCGATTGGTACGGCGGCGCGGGCGGTGCGACAAGGGTTCCCGAGTGGTTAACGGTGCGATCGGTCGGCCACTGTTGCGTGTGGGCCACTCTTTGGAGCTTAGTTTAACCCTTTGTGACTATTTGTTGTATTTCCTGTGCCCGGTCGGCGAGCAAATCGCCCAACTCAAGGGCTCAGTATGTCGAGCGCAAGGCTTCTTGGCCCCGCCGCCGTCTGCTAATGCTGGTCCGTTAAGAGCAGGAACCCCGTGTCTGGCCTCCTTCTGATCCCGCTGCTGGCAGGTTCCCTCCTTGGTGCTCCTGAACGCCCATGGGGCATCCCCCCCTGCCCTGGTAGCGCGGGATTCCCGTGTCACGACGCGCCTGCTGTTGCGGTGGCCGCCCCTGCCTCCTCTTCCGTCTGGAAATTCACCCGGACGCAAGGGACCAAGGACGGCGAGAGCTTCGCCGCGATCATGAAGACGGCGGACACGACCCAGTCCGACCCCGACTTCGCCGGCCTGATCGTCCGCTGCGCACCGAAGGGCAAGGTTGATGTGCTGGTGGCCCTGATCCGGCCCTTCCCGCCCCGGAGCCACCCCAAGGTCACGATCGCCGCGAGCGGCGGCGGCACGCTGACGTTCGACGCCAGCATGGCGGCCGCGGGCGCAGCCGTGCTGTTGCCCGATGAGGTCTCCGCCTTTGCCGCCGGCAAGTGGCAGACGACGCCCTCGTTGTCCGTGGTCGTGAGGGAGAGCGACAGCGAGATCAAGGGTACGGTAGCCCTGAACGGGCTGCGGGAGGCGTACAATTCGCTGCTGGCAAATTGCGGCCAATAGACCAAATTTAGCCATACAACTTAAGGGTCTTTTTAGGGTGGGGAACCTAGGGTCCGGAGCACGGAGAGTGTTTCGGATGACTGCCTTTTTGATTTTCAGCTTTCTCGTAGGTGCCGTGCTGGGCCAACGCTTTCGCGTGTTCGTGCTCCTGCCGGTAACATTTGCACTGGTGCTCACCATGCTGCCGGTTAGCATGATGACCAGCCTTGGCTTCCTTGACGGCATGAAAGCTGCGGCGTTCGCCGCCATCGCGCTCCAGGGCGGTTACCTCTTCGGTTCGGGGGCGCGCTTTGCCCTTGCCACCGCACGCGCCACCCGCGTCTTCGGTCGACCGGTCAAGGCCACCCGCTGATCGTGACGCAGGCCTCTGTTTGAAAACCAACTGCCCGCTTGTATGGTGACCTGATCGTTTCAGGATTCCGCATCGAGCGCCGTTTGTCCCTCGCTTATTTTGCCCTCATCGTTTCCATCGTTTCCGCTTCCGCTCTCGAAATCGCCGGCGCCAAGTTCGGTGCACAGCTGGGGTCGATGGCCGCGGCGCTAAGCCTGCTGGCCGCCGCCTTGAGCACGCGAAAGGCCGATTACGAGCACTATGTCCGCGCGATCTCCTGGGGCCGCTGGATCCTGGTCGCCATTCCGCTGTGCATCGCGGCCCAGTTCGCCCCGCTTCCGCTAGGCTGGGCGCATCCGATCTGGGCCAGCGCGCACGACGTCCTGGGTGGCCTGTCGCTCGGACCGATCACAGCCGATATCGGCTTGACGATGAACGCGCTGCTGCTGGCGCTTGCGGCGATCTCGTCGCTCAGCGTCGCGATCCTGGTGGTCCGCAATCGCGGCCGGGCCGAGCTGGTTCTCTTCGTGCTGAGCGGAGTAACCGCGGTCTCCGCCTTGATGTTAGACCTGCATCGGCTCTCACCGGCGCTTGCTGCAAGCGTACCCCATGACCTCACGACGACCTTGGCCGGCTTCGGCCTCATGCTCAATTTGGCGGTTATGCAGCTCGCAGCCGAACGGGCCGAAACGCACCATTCGGTCCTTCGCTCGGTCGCGATCGGCCTTTGCGGTCTTGTCGGGGCTTTGGCCAGCGCCGCCGCGATCTTTGGGTTGTCCGGAACGAACAGCGCGATCGCAGCGGCCTTTGGCGTTGTGCTGATCCTGCTGATCCTCGTCATCCGCCGACTGGACCTGTCGCCATTGGCCGCGAGCGCATTGTCGGTGGCAGCCCTGATCGGCGCGGCGATCGTGCTGACCTTCATGTTCGAGAAGAGCTCCGGACCGATCCTCCTGCGGCTCGTCCCGGAGATGGGAGCCGAGACCAAGGCCGCCCTCGAGCGCATGTTGACCGACACACGCTGGTTCGGCGCCGGCGCCGGGACCTTTGCTGCGGTGGGCAGGATCTATCAGAGCGATGCCGGAGCTGTCTTGACCGCGCCCTCGGCCGCCACCTCCGTGTTTGCGGGGATGGGATGGATCGGCTTGGCCGCCACGATCGCGGTAAGCCTGATCGCTTTGCTGCGCCTGTTCTTCGGCGCCCTGCAGCGCGGACGCGACTCGTTCTTTCCGGCGGCGGCCGCGGCCTGTGTTCTCTTTGCGCTCGTCCAGAGCTTTGCGGGACCGGGATTGCTGCGCCCCGCAGCAATCCTGTGTCTTTCGGTGATCGTGGGACTGGGGCTGTCGCAGAGCGTCAGCCAATCGTCATCGCGATAGAGCGCCGGTTATCAGACCGCGCGATCGACGAGCGAGGCCCAGTAGTTCGGGTTCTTGGGCGACTGGATGCGGACCCAGCGATAGGGTTTCTTCGACCATGGCATGATGTGGCCGGAGAGATTGTCCAGCACGAGATCGCCCGAGAAGGTGCGCACCACGACGACGAGATGATGCTCGCCCCAGGTGGTCACGACCTCGCTCAAGAGCACCGAGCGCGCCGGAAAGCCCTTGGCGATCAAATCGTGGCGTTTTGTCACGGCGTAGTCGTTGCAGTCGCCGCTTGCGGGATGCAGCAGCCACTTCTCGCCGCGCAGCCCTTCCAGATTGGGCTCGGAACGGATCGCGGTATTGACCCGCTGGTTGACCTCTTGCATCTGCGCCATGCGCTCGGCCGTGAGCTTCAGGCGGCCGCCCCGGAAGACAATCTGCTGCGGCCGCGGCTTGCACTCGTCCTTGTACTTCAGGCAAAAGAGCGTGAACGCCATCGGCGCCAGCGTCGGCTGGTCGAACCTGATGTACTGGATGGCACCGCGCAGCCCCATGGGCGCGCCGACAAAGGCGGCTTCCGCGCTCTGCTGCGCCCCGGCAGCAACGACGATGGCGGCCACGGCCGCCAGGAACTTTACAACTTTGCGCATGTCGCGCTCCCCGTTCTTGTTGGGGAGACGCTACGCGAGACGTCTTGAAATACGGCTCAAAGGCTGCGCGATGCTTTAATCAAAATGCGGGCTCATCGGTCGGAAACAATTAAGAATACCGATGTGTGACTTGTTCTGCTAAGAGCGATCACGACGTTCCGCTCGTGACGCCAGAAGCGATTCGACCGACCTGATGGGCCTTTCCAGCCGCTTTCGCAAGAAGACCAAGCCTCGGCTTCCCGACGGCGTTCGCATCTATGCGATCGGCGATGTGCATGGCCGCGCCGATTTGCTTCAATCGCTGTTAACCGTCATCGACGTCGATCTTGCCCGCTCGGCCCCCGAACGCGCCATTCAGGTCTTCCTCGGTGACTATGTCGACCGCGGCCCGGACTCACGCGCCGTTCTTGATCTCTTGATCGAACGCTCGAAATCGCACGAGACGGTTTGTCTGAAGGGCAACCACGAGGTCTTCCTGCTCGAGGTGCTCAAGGACCCGGCCCGCCTGCAGGAGTGGCGCCACTATGGCGGCCTCTTGACGCTGGTCTCCTACGGCATCACGCCGACCATGAATCCGTCGGCGGAGCAGCAGGTCGAGCTGATCGAGGGATTGAAACGCGCGCTGCCGCCGGAGCACTTGGCCTTCCTCCGGCAATTGCCCTCGTCCTTCACCTGCGGCGACTACTTTTTCGTCCATGCCGGCGTCAAGCCGGGCATCCCGCTCGATCGCCAGAAGGATGAGGACCTGCTCTGGATCCGCGAGGAATTCCTGGCATCCGAGGAGCGCTTCGGCAAATACGTCGTTCACGGTCATACGCCGGTCAGCGCGCCCGATATCCGCCCGAACCGCATCAACATCGACACCGGCGCATATGCGACCGGAAACTTGACGCTGCTCACGATCCAAGGCGATAGTCTGCTCGCAATTTGAGGGCTCCGGCTGAACCTCAATCCCGTCGTCGGCTCGCCCGCACAGGCCTCGTCAATTCCTCTCCATGACCCGCATCAACCTGCTTCGCGTCATCGGCATCTTGACCGCAATCGTGCTGGCGCTTCACGCCGGCATGGCGTTCTATGGCGATCTTGTACGACCGAACTTTCGCGCCAGCGACTTGTTCTCGGGCGAGATTCCGCCGGACAAGGCCAAGCTCGCGGCCGCCGGCGGCCTGGCATCCTTCTCATGGGATGGCGACCTGCTGGCGAATTACGCGGCGGCGATGGCCGCTAACGTTCTTCACCGCCCGTCGACCGACGCAGGCGGAAGGGCCAGCGAGAACAAGACGGTCCAAGCCGCGGTCGTAGCTGCCTTGAAAGTCTCACCGATCAGGCCCGCGCTGTGGCTCACGCTCGGCACGCTACAGGCTCAGGCCGGCGAAGCGGTCACGCCTGCGGTGAAGATGTCCTACTTGACCGGATCGGTGCCGATCGACGTTGCCTTCTCTCGCGTCCAGACCGTGACCTCTAGCGCCGCTGCAACCGACGAAGAGATCAAGCTGCTGGCGCAATCCGACATCCGGTCGGCGCTGGCCAATCGCTCGCGTTACGAGCCCCTGCTGATCGCGGCCTATGTGCAGGCAACGCCGCAAGGCAAGTCGCTGCTGCTCGAGACCACGAAAGTGACCGATCCCAAATTCAACGAGATCTTGCGGCGGTACTAATTCAGCGTACCGATTTCGGGTTCACCGGCACGAAGTCCTGATCGCGGCGCGGTTGGTCGGATTGCCCCTGGTAGACGAACATGCCCTTCTTGGTCGCGACGATGTCGCCTCGTTGCAGGCTGTCGTCGCGAAGGAGGCGTTCGGTTGCGACACGGTCCGGATCCTCCGGAATCGGCTTGTAGAGCTCCGGATGCTCCCGCCGCTCACGCGAGATCTCCTTGGCGCGACGCCGTGCGTCCTCGATCCGCTGCCGCCATTCGTCGCGCGAGACTTCCGGCTCGCTTGGTGGGAGATAGTCGTTGACGGACGGCTCCGGCTCGCTCTGAGCAAGACATGGGAGCGTACAGGCATAGAGGGCCAGTCCGACAGCGGCGGCCACGGTCGCCTTAACCGGTGCGCGCCTCACCATCCAGCGATCTGATACGGACTTGCGGCGAGTGGATCGCACTCCGATGACTCCAAAGTGGGCCGAGCAGCAGCGAGGCCGCCGCAACTTCAGCTTATGCGGTTGCCAATTGCAACATTTTACGAGCGCGGGGGCTATCCAACCAAAAACCGAAAAAACAACCCCATGCACAGTAGCCGGCATCAGCCAAATCAATGGGTTACGCCTTTCCCGAAATTCGATTTGATCCGTCGGGCAAAACAGGGGTAGGATGGCATGATCTGGAGAGAGGCCGACCGGAGATTGGTGTACCCGAGATCCACGTCGTATGATCGCCCTTAAGGGCACACAGCTCCGTTCTAAGACCGCATTAGGTCATGCTGCTAAGTTTCGGCATCCGCTCGTGGAGTTACCGAGAATGCGTGCAAGACCGGTATTGCTGTCAGGTGTTGCCGTTGTGGCGTTCGCCACGCCTGGATTCGTGGCTCACGCCAGTCCCCTCTGCATCAAGGAACGTACGCCGTTCGCGTTGTCGCACGATACGGTGAAATGGACGATGTCGATCGCGCCTGGAGCCGACTGCATCCAGGGACTGCGTTGGTCGTACATGCAGATCTTCAAGGTATCGGTCGTGAGCGGGCCATCACGGGGACAATTGGCGGTGGTCGGGTCCGGCTTCCGCTATTCGGCAGAAAGAGAGGCGCGCGGCAGCGACAAGTTCACGCTGCTGATCTCGGGCAAGAACCGTCATGATCCCGGGACGTCGACGCTGGAGGTCGAGGTCAACCCGCAATAGTTCGGCCGACGCCGCCGCCGAAGAGAGGCCGCGGCGGCTAAGGTGCGATGGGGTCGGGATAAAATCGTCGTCGGGCGGAGCACGCTCTAATAGCGAGCTAATAGCGACGGCTCGACCCGCTGCCCCGCGTTGTGTTCCCGCGATAGGGCCGGGCCCGTCCGTAAGTCGTCACGGGCGGCTCGATTCGGCTCGGGATATTCGGCGTCGCGTTGGGGGGCGCGGGCTGCGACGGGTTGACGATGATCACGTTGCGATTGGGCGTCGAGGGGTCATTGACGCCCTGGGCCCAGGCGCCGACAGGCACGACAAGCGCGAATGTGATCAAGACTAATCGTTTCATGCGAGATCTCCCGAGCAAGAACGTCAGGGAGGCGATCACCGTTCCTTCACGGCGGCATCACGGTTGGTTGCGTGACCTCACCGAGGCACGGGTGACCTCAGCGAGGCACCGCGATCAGCTTGCCATCCCTCCAGACGCCTTGGGCCGCCCGTCCGGCAGGAAGGCTCCCCGTCACATTCCGGACAGCGGTGGGCCGCGAGGCAGCCTGGGTGGTCTGTTTCTTTTTATCGGGTGTCGTCACGATGCTGGAGCTGGTGGTGTTGGCCTGATCCTTGGTCCCCTGTGCAGAAGCAGGCTGAACCAGAAAGGCCACAAACACGATTGCTGTCAAAACGCCGCGCATGGTCAAACACCGGAAAGAGGAGCTGGGCGAAATGTCACAGGTTTCTGACCAAAAGCAAGCTCTTCGAGACGATCGCGCAGGACCTTTGCAGGTCGGACCCATCGGAGCGCTCCGCCGTTTGGCCAACGGGATCCCGGTGAAAAAGCCTAGCGAAACAGCACTATCCGGGCTAGTTGATCGACCTTGATGACGGAGCCCGGCGACACAGCAGCCAACGCCTCGCAGGCGCAAGAGATCAAGGCCGGACTTGTCCGCTTGTTAACGGAGCGGATCCGCGAAATCTCCGACGACCCCAGGCAGATGCGGGACGTCGTGTACGAGTTGGCGCGTATCAAGCTCCTGGAACAATTCACCCACGCCGACGCGCGGGAAGCGCGTGCGCTCCAGCAAGTCCTCGAACGCGCCATTCGGGAGGTCGAGGGGTCCTTAGAACGAGGCGGAACATCCCCACCGCCAAAGGCTGCCGCAGGCCTTGCGGCGAATTCTCCGCCGGTCAGCGTCCCTGTTCCCCCGCCCATTCCGACGCCGGCAGGCTCGGCTTCACCAGCCATTCCGACGGCTGCCGAGACGCCGCGCCATCCTGCCGCACCGCCAAGATCGCTCGACCGGCCCAAACGGAGCGGGGCCTTCAATTCTCTCGTTCGATTGACCGCCATCCTCCTGCTCGTTGCAGGCGCCGGGACCGCGGTCGTCTATTGGCCACGGCTGAAGACACAACTGGCCGCATTGTCGCAAGTGGCGCCGCCGTCCGAGCCTGCGCCGAAGAGTCCGGAGCCTCAACCAACCGCGATCCCGACCCCCTCGGTGGGCGAGACCGTGGAACGAACATCTGACAGCTCAAGGGAGCCGGCCCCAGCTGCGCACCCCTCGATGCCACTACCGACGACGTTCGGCGTCTACGCCTTGAGCGAGGGCCAGCTCCATGAGCTCAAGCCGGTACCTGGAAAAATCCCGGACCGGCGCGTCGCGATCTCCGCCGCCATCAACTCGCCGAGCGTGACCACATTGCCGGACGGCGATATCAAATTCATCGTGTTCAGGCCCGACGGGGGTGTCGATGCAAGCGGGACCGAAGTTCGGGTGGTCGCGAAAGTCTCCCGGGCAATGGGCGTCGATGCCACCGGGAAAGCCGCCATGGTCAGCGCCGGCGATTCCTGGGTCATCCGCAGCATGTCCTACCTCTACAAGGTAGGTCCGATCGACGACCAGTCGAGAATGCTGCTGCTGCAACCGGAGCAAGACGGCTTTACGCTCGCGCCCGGCCGCTACATCGTCGTGGTCAAGGGCATGGGCTACGACTTCACCGTGGCTGGAACGATCACCGATCCCAATCAATGCGTCGAACGCATCAATGCGACCAACGGCGCGTTCTACTCGCCCTGCCCGCCGCCCCGACGATAGAGGCATGATCGGTTCTGATTGAATCAGAACAGAAGCTCTCGATTCTCATCTTGACGCGTTTCGTCACGCGAACCGGTATCCAACTCGCTCGAAACGCTCAAAAGCGGAATGGCTTTAGGTTGAATCGATTGCCGCGGCTCGTTCACCTCTCCCGCTTGCGGGAGAGGTCGGCGCGAAGCGCCGGGTGAGGGCTTTTTCCTCTGGGGGATAATCCCATTGCGGAAACACCCTCTCCCCGACCCTCTCCCGCAAGCGGGAGAGGGAGTGCACCTCCTTCGTTGCGGCGATTTGGCCTCATCTCATCGTGCTCCGCCCGCAGCCTCCCCGTTTCCTATTTGGCCGGCTTGTTGTTCTTCGGCGCATCCGCCGGCATATCGTCGACCTTGCCGTTGTTGGCGACACATTTCTTGAAGTATTCGCGCTGATCCTTGCCCGTTCCCTTGGCGCTCCCGGCCGCGGGGTTGCCGATTTGTCTGGGGGGAAAGGCCTTGGCGACCGCCGCATCGCATGCGCGCGCCACTTCGACGGTGATGGCAGAAGCCGTCGCCGGCGCAGCCAGCGTCAAGACACCTGCCAATCCAACCAACGTTCGTAGATTTTTGACCGGCACCTCTTCGCTCCTTCAGTCCGTGAATGCTTGCCGGAACCATACCAAAAAGAAACGAAGCGCCAAACGGCAAAGCGGTGCTGGATGGTCACGCGGTCTGCCCTGCGTGCCGCAGGGCTAGCTCGTATGACTCTTGGCGGCGGCCTGCGCGCACGCCTCGTCCTTCGAGACGGCGCTTACGCGCCTCCTCAGGATGAGGCTAGTCGGCGTCAGCGCCCGTTGAAACTGCGCTTCGTCCTCATCCTGAGGAGCCCGCCGAAAGCGGGCGTCTCGAAGGATGGCCGCAGAGCGCGCAGCAAGATCCCCGCTACTAGCTGTTGAGCTGCGGCGGCTTGAAATCCGGGAAACGCGTGAGCACTGCGGTCTTGACGAACTTCAAGTGGGCAATGGTGCTGGCCAATTCCTTGAGCCGCCGCTGGCCGTTCGAGATGTCGGCCGCGAAGAGATCCTGATGATAATTGTCGAGCGCTTCCCGCTCGAGATATTCATCGGTGCCGTTTCCGAAGGTGACGGATGCGCGCGCGAGGGCATCGTCGACACGGCGGTTGAGCCCGGCCTGCTCCCTCTCCGCATCCTGCAATGCCGTTTCGATCGCTGCCAGGACGGCGCCGATCCGCACGCGGTCGGTCTCCGCATCGCGCTCGACGGAGCGGGCTTTAAAGCCCTTGTCCTCGCGGCGGGAGCCGAGAAGATTGTGTGCGCGCGCTCTCAGGAACAGCTGAAACATCCGGGCCATCCCACATTCGAGATTCAGGCGGCTACCATCGGTCAGACATAGTTAACAAAGCCTAAATCCTGCGCCCGTCCTGCCTGGCTTTGTGCGATCCACGCCCGCCAAGCTCCTTCGTGCTTGGAATAGAGCTCGAGCCAGCGTATTTCGTGCGTGCCAGCAGCTCCTTCGCTCACGCAGATCTCGGATGCGAATTGCGCCGTCTCGTTCGGTGCAAGATCGAGCGCCTCGAACTCCGCCGTCTCTTCGCGAGACAGGCCGATCAGAACACGATGCCCTTGGGCGTCGACGAAATATCTGCGGGGCGCGTTGTTCCTTTGATCAATCATTCGAATGACCCTCGTTCAGGATCCAGGGACCCGGAAGATCTTTGAGCCGCCGATCGAAGCTACGAACAAACGCGACCAAAATGAGGACGCAAGTCGCGCCCAGCAACGCAATCAAATACGCCATTCACGCCCACCCTATGCGAGCCGCGAAAAATATCGAGGCGGCTAAACTCTCGCCATGAACTGATACGTTTTAGGTTGCCTTTCCCAAGCTCTCAAGGTCCGCACCATGTTAACCTAACCGCACATGGTTATCCGACCTGGCCGCGAGGCAAGATCAACTCCAGCTAAACATCGCACCCATGGCTCTGCCATTACGATGGATGCTCGCTTTGCCTGGGTCCCATCGATGCCGGCGTGTAGGGCGCATAGAGACGATATCGTGCCGATCGCCTACGCGAGCGCCACGCCCGCATACCATAGCCAGCGCAAAAGCCAGCCGCAAAAATCGAAATCAAAACCAGAACTGCAAGCATTTGGAATGTTCCCAATTTTCGGAACGCTCCTCCCGGTACATTTCAACGTGATGCTGTGACGACTTCAAGATCATCGGCGCTGAAACTTTTGTCAGAGGAACATGAAGTTTGTGCAACGTGGTGCTTGAAGTTTGGTCGTCGCGAAGACCACGAGCCCAGAGGATGACGAAATCTCTCATCGTTCGAGGGCGATATCCAGCCCGCGATGTTAACCCCTGTTCACTGCGGCAAGCAGTCTCGAACACGGCCTGAACGCGCTGTGGTCGGGCACAGCTGCGATCTGCACGAAATGCTCTGACACGTTCTCGAGCGCATCCGTCGGCCGTCGCGAACGACACTGCTGATGAGACATCCGTGGTTATACGGAGCGTCCTGCACCAACTTCATCCCGGTAAGGTTGAGCGGTTAGCTTAATCCGCGGTGTTTGTTGCGAACTCTCGCGTTTTGCTTATCCATCTCTCGCACCGGGCTCCCCCAAGCCCGGCCCCACCCAAGCAAAGCCGTCGAGCGAACATGGGTCCGCTTGGCGGCTTTGTCGTTGTGTCGACGAGAGGATCATTTCGGTTATGGCGCGCAGGCCCTGGTCGTTCAAGGAAGATCGCCGGCTCATGGAGTTGGCCAAGTCTTCAGCCTCGCTGGAGCAAGCGGTAAAAGTTCTCGGGCGCTCGCCTGATGCGATCAAGCGCATGGCGTTGCGCCTTGGTCTTTCGTTGAAGTCGAAGGCGGCGAAGAAAACCTGACCCGCGAAGACGGCTGCGCTCGCCGCACGCGGGCGGCGAGCATTGATTGAGCATCCCGTCCGGTGGTCTAGCCTGCTCAGCTAGTTCTGCGACTTCTTCTGGGAGCCCATCCCCGGGCTGGTGCCGTAATTCGGTGTCCCCGTTCCCTTGAACGCGCCACCCATGCTGTCAGAACCGGAATTGGTGCCCGTGCCGCTGCGGGTCGCGGTGGGCTGCGTGCCCGATGGCGTGTCTTTGGTCCCCTGCGCCGAGGCCACAGAGCTCCCGACAGCTAACGCCAGGAGGAGGAGGCTTAACGTCCTGATCATACGGCTCAACTTTCCATGCTTGTTTCTATCCCCGGGCCGCCGGACCATTGGTCAGGCCATCGCTCGGGTGGGCCTTCCGGGCCGGTCTCCGTTAAACCCTATCTTGGCCCCCGCTGGCTAGGATCAATCTCCAAGTCTTGCTCGAAGTCTTGCTCGAAGTCTTGCTCGAAACCTTGCTCGAAGCCTCGCCTGATTTCGCCTGAACCGGATGAGACTGCTGCTGCACACTCGTTCCTCATCCTGAGGGCCCGCCAACGGCGGGCGTCTCGAAGAATGGCCACAGAGAAATCGCGCCCATATCCGTTTGTCCTGACCTGATGAGAGGCTGAGCCGCCCGAACGTATTCACCTTGAAAACAGACTCGGGCGAGCAAGGCCTTCGACGGCGGCAGGGGCCTTTAACGATATTTTCGGCTTTCGAACCAGGCGCGCGACCGACCTTGTATGTTGGCGCCATGCGCAGGAACCACCTCATTGCAGCCGCGAGCATCTGTCTTGCCCTGATCGTCTACGCCACCCTGGCGAAGCTGGCGGGAAGACCCGCGCTCATGGGGCATCACGAGGCGTATTGGGTCGTCGTGATCGAGCGCTTCAGCGCCTATGGCCTGCTCGGCTTCCTGCTTTCCTTCCTGCTGCCCGGACGGTTCGGCTTGGCTTGCTCTCTCGTCATAGCGGTCGCCATGGGGCTGGAGTTCATGCAGTCGTTCATACCCGACCGTGACCCTGGCTTCCTCGACGTGCTGCAGAAGGCGGCAGGTGGCACCGTAGGTGTCATGCTCGCCCAGATGATCTTGGCGTTCCTGCCCAGACCACCTTCCTGAAGCGGCCGCCATCCCTCTCAGCGAGATGGCCGGTCACGCGCCGGCTCAAGCCACTCCACGCCTGGTGTGGCGCTCGGTGGGCGCCAGGAGCTCGGCCATCTGGCGGTGGGTGTTGTGCAGCGCTTCGATGGCGCAATCGAGATCGAAATCCGCCTCACGAACCGATGCAAAGAACTTGGCCGTGAGTGCCAGATCGAGTTTGACGCGCGTCGCGCCGTCGCGGCTCTTGCGACGATCGAGCGACAAATGGATGGCACGGTCCCGGGCCTCCGTTGCACCGCAGCCGCAAAGCGCGCCGAGTTCGTCGTATGTCATCCAGATTTGAGGCATGTTCTTCCACCACGCTAGCGCTGCCGCAGACTAGCTCTCGCTTGCTAAAAGCGGAGTTGCTGCAGCGCGAATTCGAGACAACAATGTCAACGCAATGCTAATCGTGGCATTGGGCGCGAGCGCGGATGGAGCTGCGCGGATTGTTGTCGATCTGGCTCCTACTTGGGCGAGCCAGCCGGGAACGGATGCCGCGGCCGTGAACGGCTGTCGAGCCTCTTGGGCAGCTTGTCGGCCTTGAGCTTCACGACCGCACCCCGGGCGTCGGGAGCCGGCGCCTCTTCCTGGCTGTAGATCAGCGTCACTTCGAAACTCACGTCGGGCGCTTCGCGGGCCGTTCCCGAGCAGGTCGCCATCGCACCGCTATAGACGCCGGAGAGCTCGACCTCGACCTCGTCGAGCCCGAACACCGTCGGCGGCCCGTCGGCATGTCGCCGTGTGGTCAGGACGGCCGTGAAATGCTGGTCGTCATCGAACTGATAGGAGCCGCCGTAGCTGAAGAAGCTGTCGCTGCCCGAGATTCGCCCCTGGGCCAGATGCACGATACCGGTGCCTTGCGCTTGTGCGGTTCTGAACCACGCCGCGTATTTGCCCTCTTTCAGCATGGAAACATCCACCCATGAATTCCATGCGTATTTGCAACGAAGCTTGGGGCGCGACAATGACCGACGCAGCGAGCATTCCGCCACGGTTAACACCCTGCAAAGTCAATCCGTCAAATTTCTGCGGGCGCGCGGGGCGATGCCCGCAGCGACATCAAAACAATTCTATGCCGTCGTCCGCAGTCTCGACTGCCTCGAGCCGGCGCGTGGTCGCGATCGACGTCAGCCCGAGCGTTTGCAGGAATTGGCGGTGGACATCCCGCTCACGCTCCATCGTGTAACGCGCAAACAGCGCGTCGAGCATCGCTTCGTCCTGCGCTTGCGACCGCGGCTGACATCCCGATCGCGATGATCACCTCGCGCCAGACCGATGACGTGACGATGGAAGCGCTGCAGGCCGGTGCAACCGATTTCCTGCCCAAGCAGCCGCAGAGCGTCGAGATGACGGTGCGCCTGCGGAATTTGATTCAGCTTGGTGCAGCCGTACGCAAGCCGAACGACCGCACCATTCGGCCGAGGCCGTCCCGCCACTGACATGATCAATCCGCCAACATCTTGCCGCGGCTCCATTTTTCTGCGGTCGCCGGTTTGAACCTGTTCCTGCTAATGTGGCACCAATAACTGAGAGTGATTCTGGTCACACTTGCCCGGGCGCCCTGCTGCTAGGCATCGAACCGGGACGGGGCACCAGAGCATCGTCGAATTGGATGAGAATTCCCATGAAAAGCCTGATCGGCGCCTGTGTCGGCGCGTTCTGCCTTGCGGCCCCCGCTTTGGCGGAGACTCCTGCCGCGATCGTCGAGGATGTCCAGGGCAAGGTCGATGGCATCGCGTTCATGGACTATGTGGCGCCGGGCAAGATCATCAAGCTCGGGCCAAAGGCCAGCATCACGCTCAGCTACCTCAAATCCTGCCAGCGCGAGACCATCAGCGAAGGTGTTGTTCTGGTCGGCGCCGAACAGAGCACCGTGCAGCTGGGCGAGGTCAAGCGCGAGAAGGTGCCCTGCGATACCAACGCGGCCAAACTGTCCGAGCGCGAGGCGAACCAGAGTGCCGCAACGACCTTCCGCACCATGCGGTCGGACGCGAAGGGCGCGCCGACCAAGCTGCCGACGCTCTACGGCGTCTCGCCGCTGGTGCAGGCCAAAGCCGGCAGTACGCTGGTGATCGAGCGCACCGACGGCAAGGAACCCACGATCAGCGTGCCGCTCAAGGGCGATGCCATGATCGGCGGCAAGTTCTATGATTTTGCCAAGGCCGGGAAGTCACTGACCCCCGGCGGCAGCTATCTCGCCGTTCTCGGTGCCAAACGTTACACCTTCCAGATCGACGCCAGCGCCACCTCGTCGCCGACCCCGATCATCGGCCGCCTGCTGCGGCTCGAATAGGAAGCCTAGCGAAGGCGCGATGCGGCGGATCGGCAGGCGGGACATCGTTGCGGCGATCCTGATCGCGCTCCTTGCGGGCGCGGTCTTCACGTCACCACCGCTTCAGACGCTGCAGGGTCTCTCCCTCGACATCCTCACGGCGCTGCGGGGCAAGATCATTGGCGATCGCCGTGATCCTGCGACGTCGCCGGTCGTCGTGGTCGCGATCGACGGGGAGACGTACGAGACCCCGCCCTTCAAGGGATCGCCGACGCAGACCTGGACGCGCGAGATCGGCCGGGTGCTCGGGAGCATCGCCGAGGGCGGCGCCAAGGTGATCGGCTTCGACGTCATCTTTCCGAGCTCGATCGAGCAGTCCGAGATTCCCTTTGGCGAAGCGCCGCTCGGCACGCGCATGAGGGGGTTCGATCGGGACTACCTGATCGCGCTGCGACAACTCTCCGACAGTGGCAAGCTCGTGCTCGGCGAAATTCTGAGCAACGACCACCCGGACAGGCCCTACCGCGCGCAGCAGCTGGCGGTGAAGGGCAATATCCGCGCACTCAACGTCCACACCGACCCCGATGACGTGATCCGGCGGATGCCGCTGAGCTTCTCCATCGACGGCAAGCCGGTTCCGGCAATGGCAGTCGAGCTCGCCGCGCGGGCCCTCGGTACCAGGCCCGACATCGCGCCGTCGGGTGCGACGAAATTGTCCGACTATGCCGTCCCGAGCGCGGTACCCAACACGCTCACGCTCAACTTCCGCGGCCTCGGCCGCGACGTCCCAGCCTATTCTTTCGCCGACCTGCGCGCCTGCACCGAGAAGGGCGACCGCGATTTCTTCCGCCGCGCGTTCGAAGGCAAGGTCGTGCTGCTCGGCACCATCCTCAATTTCGAGGATCGCAAGCTCACCTCGCTGCGATTGTCGGGTGGATATGACGGCTCGCCGGGGTCACGATGCGCCCTGCCCGCCCCTGCCAGCACCGCGCAGAGGGTCCGCAGCGACATCGCAGGCGTGTTCGTGCATGCCACCGTGGTCCGAAACCTGATCGAGCAGGACGCGGTGACCGAGCTCGGCTTTCCCATGCGGAGCATTCTCACGATTGCGCTCGCCGCGATCATCGCCTGCGCGGCCTGCATGCTCGCACCTGTCGGCGCGGTGATCGCCTGGTCCGCCCTTACCGCCGTTTACGCAACCGTCGCCGTCGGCGCGTTCGTGCATGCGTTGGCGTTGCCCTTGACCGAACCTGCGCTCGCAAGCCTCGCAGCGCTCGCCATGATGATCGGCTATCGCTTCGTGCTGGCCGACCGCGACGAGCGTTTCCTGCGCAAGAGCTTTGCGCTCTATCTTGCGCCCGAGGTGATCGAGACCATGGTCGCCTCCGGCAAGATGCCGGCGCTCGGCGGCGAGATGCGCAACGTCACCATGTTCTTCTCCGACCTCAGTGGCTTCTCCTCGATCGCAGAGACGATGACACCGGGGGAGCTGGTCACGCTGATGAACGAATATCTCTCCGCCATGACCGACATCATCGAAGGCCATGGCGGTTACGTCGACAAATATATCGGCGATTCCATCGTCGCCATGTTCGGCGCGCCGGCCGACGATCCCGCACATGCGCGCAACGCGGTGCGTGCCGCGCTGAAATGCCACGAGAAGCTGGCGGAGCTCAACGCCAACAATGCCGCCTTCGCCGGCCACGGCCTGTCGCATCGCATCGGGCTCAACAGCGGCGAAGCCGTGGTCGGCAATATCGGCTCCCGCCGTCGCTTCAACTACACCGTGATGAGCGACACCGTGAACGTCGCCTCGCGGCTCGAAGGCGCCAACAAATATTACGGCACCGCGATCATGGCGTCGGAAGCGACGGTCGCGCAGACCAGCGACACGTTCGCCTGGCGCGAGCTCGATGCGATCAGGGTGATGGGGCGCGGCGAGGCGATCAGGGTGTTCGAGCCGCTCGCGGAGGTCGGCGCGGAGAGCGCCGCGCAGGCGAAGGTCGCCGTGGCGTATGCTGAGGGGCTGGCCTGCTGGCGGGCAAGGGAGTTTGCGAACGCGGCCGATGCGTTCGGGCGAATGGCGGAGAGCGATCCAGCGTCGGCGCTGTTTGCGAAGCGCGCGAGAGCGCTTGCGGCAAATCCACCGTCGTCGGATTGGACGCCGGTCAATATCCTGGAAGGGAAGTAGCGGCCTCTTACCCTCCCCTAGAGGGGTCCGGGACGAGCGTAGCTCGCCCGTGGGTCGGCTCACATGGAGCGCAGCGAAATGTGAGACGGGGTGGGGTGACAGTCTCTCCGCATTGAGCGCTGCCCGTGGGGAGAGATCACCCCACCCCGCTCGCGCTGCGCGCGATCGACCACGGGCGAGCTACGCTCGTCCCGGACCCCTCCAGGGGAGGGTGAAGAGAGGCCGCGCTAAAACGGCAGCCCCACGTAATTCTCCGCGAGCAGGCGCTGCGCCGTCTCGGACGAGAGCAGATAGTCCAGCTCCGTCTGTTGCAGCCGATCCTCATATTCGAGCCGGTCGGGAAAACGATGCAGCAGCATCGTCATCCACCAGGAGAAGCGTTGT
The DNA here is from genome assembly GCF_054060315.1 of Bradyrhizobium sp. USDA 4354. Lineage (NCBI taxonomy): Bacteria > Pseudomonadati > Pseudomonadota > Alphaproteobacteria > Hyphomicrobiales > Nitrobacteraceae > Bradyrhizobium > Bradyrhizobium sp. USDA 4354. Next base: position 7,689,743 of record NZ_JBSSDC010000001.1, read on the forward strand.
GCCTTCCAGATCCGCGCCAGCGCCTTGGCAGAATAGCCTTTCAGACCGGAATCGTCGCCGCCCTGATAATGCGCCAGCAAGGCGTGGTAGAGATAGTAGATATCGGAAGCGGCGCTGTTCAGCCCGCGCGCGCCGGTCGGCGGCACGATGTGAGCTGCATCGCCGGCGAGGAACAGCCGGCCGTAACTCATCGGCTCGGCGACGAAGCTGCGCAACGGCGCGATGCTTTTTCTCGATCGAGGGTCCCGTGATCAGGCGGCCGGCGGCCTCTTCCGGCAGGCGGCGCTTCAGCTCGGCCCAGAACGCATCGTCGCTCCAGTCCTCCACCTTGTCGGTCAACGGCACCTGGATGTAATAGCGGCTGAGCACCTGCGAACGCAGCGAACACAGCGCAAAGCCGCGCGCGTGCTTCACATAGATCAGCTCGGGCGACACTGGCTTGGTGCGCGACAGCACCCCGAGCCAGCCGAACGGATAGACTTTCTCATATTCACGCAGCACGTCCTTCGGGATCGACTTGCGGCTGACGCCGTGAAAGCCGTCGGCGCCGACGATGTAGTCGCAATCGACGCGGATCGTTTCACCGTTCGAGCGATAGGTGACGTAGGGCCGGTCCGATGTCAGATCGTGCGGCGTCACATCCTCGGCAGCGTGCACGACCTTGCCGCCGAGCCGATCGCGGGCCTCGTAGAGGTCGCGCGTCAGCTCGGTCTGGCCGTAGACCAGTACCGAATTGCCGCCCGAATGCTTGTGCAGGTCGATATGGGACAGCACGCCGTCATGGGCGATCTCGAACCCGTTATGGATTTCGCCCTCGCGGTCCATCCGCTCGCCGCATTGCGCCTCGCGCATCAGCTTGGCAAAGCCGTGCTCGAGCACGCCGGCGCGGATGCGGGCGAGCACGTGGTCGCGGCTGTATTTCTCCAGCACGACCGTATCGATGCCCTTGAGGTGCAGGAGCTGCGACAACAGCAGCCCGGAAGGCCCGCCGCCGATGATACAGACCTGAACTTTCATTTTTGCGTCCTCCCGTCGGCACTTTTTTGCAGAATCAGCACTGCAAACCGATGGAGGGTTTCGCCATTGTCTTGTACTATTCGAACATGAAGAACGCTGCCCCGGCGATCCGGGTCTACAATTTGTTCGGCGAATCCGGCGATCTGCCCGATGTCGTGCATTGCGAGACGATCGCCTCGCGCTCGGTGCTGCACGACTGGACGCTGGCCGTGCACCGCCATGCCCGGCTGCATCAGGTGCTGCTGATCGAGCGCGGCGGCGGCGAGGCAACGCTCGACGGGCGGGTGGTGCCGTTGAAACCGATGCAGATCGTCAACGTGCCGGTCGGTCATGTCCATGGCTTCCGGTTCGTGCCGGATACCCAGGGCTGGGTCCTGACCATCGCGGCGGAGATTCTGGATGAGGCGTTGCTCTCGGCCGAGGGCCTGCGCGGTGTTCTGTCGCGGTCGGCCGTGGTGCGCGGCACGCCGCAGATCCGCGCCACGATGAAGCAGATCTTCGCCGAGCACGCCGCGCGCGACTTCGGCCGTGCGCATGTGCTTCGCGCCTTGTCGTCGGCCATGATCGGGCTCGTGGCGCGCGCGCTCGCGGGCGAGAGCGGCGGCAGCGGTACGGCGGAAAGCGGATTGTTCCGCCGATTCGAGGCAATGCTGGAGCAGCATCATCTGCAGCGCTGGAGCGTCGCCGACTATGCCAAGTCGCTGTCGGTGACACCGACGCATCTCAACCGGATCACGCGGGCGGCGACCGGCGACACCGCCTCGCATCTCATCCTCAATCGCCTGATCCGCGAGGCACGGCGCAACCTCGTCTACACCAACCTGCCGGTCTCGACGATTGCCTATGCGCTCGGCTTCGATGATCCCGCCTATTTCAGCCGGGTCTACGCCGCAGCCACGGGCGTATCGCCGCGCGCGTTTCGCGCGCAGCTCCATGGCGACGAAGGCTGACGCATCGGACGAAGACCCAGGCGACATGTGGTCGACGCCCACGCTGCAAACCGCGATGGCGCTCATTGCCACTTACCTTCGTATATGGCGTCCCATCCTTTGGATAGAGGCCCTTTACCTCCGTACAATTGAGCAGGGGCTGCGCACGCCTTAGCGTCGCTGCATTCGGCGCCCTGGCGCTGGTGGCATGGAACCTCCCTAACCTCGGCGCAAGGCGGCCACCCCTGTCCGGTCGTCTGCGCCGCTTTTTCAGCAAGCCATCGGCGTCTTCAGTATTTTCCGGCCGACACACCGCGCCATTCGGCTGGATCGTCGGCTTTCGTGTCGAACTGGGGATTTGTGCATAATGTCTTCGTTTGGGAAGATCGCGCTCTTTATCGACGGCTCCAATCTCTATGCCACCGCCAAGGCGCTCGGCTTCGACATCGACTACAGGCGCCTGCTCGGCGAGTTTCAAAGCCGAGGTACGCTGCTCCGGGCCTTCTACTATACGACCGTCATCGAGGATCAGGAATATTCGTCAATCCGCCCCTTGATCGATTGGCTCGACTACAACGGATACACCGTCGTCACCAAGCTGACCAAGGAGTTCATCAACCCCGCCACCGGCCGCCGCAAGGTAAAGGGCAGCATGGATGTGGACCTCGCCGTGAGCGCGATGGAGCTCGCCCAGCACGTCGAGCAGATCGTGTTGCTCTCGGGCGATGGGGATTTCCGCTCGCTGGTGGAAGCCTTGCAGCGCCGCGGTGTCCGCGTGACGGTCGTCTCCACACTCTCCACTCAGCCACCCATGATCGCCGACGACCTGCGCCGGCAGGCGGACGCCTTCATCGACTTGGCAGAACTGAGACAAAAATTGGGGCGCGATCCGATCGAGCGCCCGGCATCGCGCGAGCTGCGGCAACCACCGCAATTCCTCGCGCGCGGAACGATCAAACGCGACGACCAGGTCGAGTGACCCTGCGAGACGACCGCCGAATATTCACACGTCGAAGAACACCGTCTCCTCCGGCCCCTGCAAATTGATCGTGAAGGAGTACACGACCTTGCCGGCGCGCTCGCTGCGCGTTGCGATCAAGGTCTTGCGGCGAACCGGCTGCTCGATCAGGTTGAGCACAGGGTCGGCGGCGTTGGCCGCCTCTTCGTCCGAGAAGTAGAGCCGCGTGTTGAGGCCGATGTTGATGCCGCGCGCAACGATCCAGACATTGATATGCGGAGCGCATTTGCGGCCCGCCTTGTCGGTGATCGCGCCCGGCTTGATGGTCTCGAAGGTGACGAGGCCGCTGTCAAAGTCGGAGCCGGCGCGGCCCCAACCACGGAACTCTTCCTCCGGCGCACCGGCCGAGCGGTCGGCCGGATGGTTGTAGCGGCCGGCCGCATTGGCCTGCCAGATCTCCAGCAGCACGTCGCGCAGCGGCGAGCCGGTGCCGTCGAGCACCTTGCCTTCCAGCGTGATGCGCTCGCCTTTGGTGTTCGGCGTCACCAGCACGTTGGAAAAGTTCTTCTCGAAGATGTCGAAGCCGGCCATCGCCGGGATCAGGCCGATATGGACGTAGGGCCCGGCGGTCTGCGAGGCGGTTTCCTTGAGGTAGTTGAGCGGCTGCGGCATGGACTTAGTTCCCCGCGGTGCGATTTTCGAAATAGGTGGAGCGCTGGCCGCGCAGCACGATGTCGAAGCGGTAGGCGAGCGAGTCGAACGGCGTCGAGGCGTTGAGGTCGAGCGGCGCGACAAGGCGGTCGAGCGCATCCTTGTCCGGGATCGTCGTCAGGATCGGGCAGACCGGGATCAAGGGATCGCCCTCGAAATACATCTGCGTGATCAAGCGCTGGGCAAAGCCCGAGCCGAACACCGAGAAGTGGATGTGGGCGGGGCGCCAGCTGTTGACGTAGTTGCGCCAGGGATAGGGGCCCGGCTTCACGGTGCGAAAGTAATAGTAGCCGGTATCGTCAGTCAGCGCGCGGCCGCAGCCGCCGAAATTGGGATCGATCGGCGCCAGATATGTGTCCTTCTTGTGCCGGTAGCGGCCGCCGGCATTAGCCTGCCAGAACTCGACAAGCGTGTTGGGAACGCCGCGGCCGGTCTCGTCCAGCACGCGGCCGTGGACGATGATGCGCTCGCCGACGGGATCGCCGTCCTTGGCGTAATTGCGGATCAAATCATTGTCGAGCGGGCCGAGATCGTTGTGCCCGAACACCGGCCCCGTGATCTCCGAGATCGAGTTCTCCAGCGACAGCAGTGACTGGCGCGGCGAGCGCAGCACCGAGGACTTGTAACCGGGCGCATGCGCCGGCGGATGGATCGAGCGGTCGCGCTGGAAGAAGCCGCCGTCGCCGAGCGGCGGCGTCAAGGGCTCGGGACGATTGAGGCGGGGATCCCGCAAGGCTGGCGCCTGGGCATTCATCGGCGTTGTCTCTCCCTGGGAGCCCGGGGGGTCGGGCACGGCTTATCGGGAGATCATGGGCTGGACTATTCCACAGATAAATAGATGAATTATAATGAATTGCATGAAGGAAATCGATCATTTGGCCCTCGACGGCCATGCCCTCCAACTATTCCTCGCCGTGCTGGAGGAAGGCTCGGTCACGGCGGCGGCTACACGTCTGGGCCTGACGCAATCCGCCGTCAGCCACGCCCTGAACAAGCTGCGGCGGATCGCAGGCGATCCGCTGTTCGCCAAATCCGGCCGCGGCATCGTTGCGACGGCCCACGCCGAGGCGCTGGCCGGCAAGGCACGCGCGCTGATCGACGAGATGCGCAGCTTTGCCGGCGGCGTCAGCTTCGCGCCGGCCCTGGCCCAGCTGTCGCTGACGATCGCCGCCAACGACCTCCAGCGCGACCTGCTGCTGCCGCGGTTCTTCGATCACGTCGCCGCACAAGTGAAGAGCCTGAACCTGCGCGTGATCCCCTCGCAATCGCCTTCGCCAGCGATGCTGCGCGAGAACCGCTGCGATCTCCTGATCACGCCGCTGCCGCCATCCGGTGTCGACATCGTGCAGAAGCGGCTGCTGAGGGATCACTACGTCTGCTATTACGACGCAGAGGCACGTGCCGCGCCGGCCAGCCGCAACGCTTATCTTGCGGCGCGTCACATCACCGTGGTCTATACCGATAATGAGCGGCTCGACTTCGACCGCCGGCTGGCAGCGAACGGACTCCACCGCGACATCGCGATCTCCGTGCCGAGCTTCTCGGGCGTGCCGTCCTTCCTGCGCGGCTCGCAGATGCTTGCGAGCATGCCGAGCCTGCTCGCATCCGGCGTGATGCGCGGTTTTGCGCAAACGCCGATACCGCTGGCGTCTCGCGCGCGAACCTTGGCCGAGCTGCCGATGTTCATGGTCTGGCACCAGCGCTACCAGAAGGATCCGGCCCATCGCTGGGTCAGGAGCCAGCTCGAGGCCGTGGCGGCGACGGCCGCCAAATCCTGATATCGAGTCCTGATATCAGGTGCCGGCCTCCGCAAGACTGCCCTTCCCAAACCCACTGGTTGCGCAAGGGGAGCCGCGCTAAAATCCCCCCATGACAGTGACCGACATTGCGAGCCGAACCTACAATCACAGCTGGCGGCTGGATCCCATCATCCGCAGCCTGCTTGATACCGACTTCTACAAGCTGTTGATGTTACAGATGATTCGGGAGGATTACCCGACTCAGCAGGTGACCTTCTCGGTCATCAACCGCTCGCGCCATGTGCGGCTCGCCGAGACCATCGACGAGGGCGAGCTGCGCGCCCAGCTCGACCACGCCCGCACCATCCGCTTCAGCAAGAAAGAGCTGATCTGGCTGGCCGGTAACACCTTCTACGGCAAGACCCACATGTTCTCGGCGGACTTCATCCGCTGGCTAGCCGAATTCCGCCTGCCCGAATACGAGCTGCGCAAGGTCCAGGGCCAGTACGAGCTGCATTTCCACGGCCCCTGGACCCATACGACGATGTGGGAGATTCCGGCGCTTGCGATCCTCAATGAGCTGCGTTCGCGTGCAGCAATGAAGGGCCGCGGCCGCTTCGAGCTCGACGTGCTCTACGCCCGCGCCAAGGCCAAGCTGTGGACCAAGGTCGAACGGCTGCGGAAGCTCGATAACTTGCGGCTCTCCGACTTCGGCACGCGCCGCCGTCACGGCTTCCTCTGGCAGCGCTGGTGCGTCGAGGCGGTGAAGGAGGGCCTCGGCTCTTCCTTCATCGGCACCTCCAACGTGCTGCTCGCCATGGACAACGATCTCGAAGCCATCGGCACCAACGCGCATGAGCTGCCAATGGTCGCAGCCGCGCTCGCCAGGGACGACGAGGAATTGCGCTGGGCGCCCTACCGCATTCTCGACCAGTGGCGGCAGACCTATGGCGGCAACCTCCTGATCGCGCTGCCTGACGCCTTCGGCACCAAGGCCTTCCTGCGCGATGCGCCGGAATGGGTCGCCGACTGGACCGGCTTTCGCCCCGACAGCGCGCCGCCGATCCAGGCCGGCGAGGAGATCGTCGCCTGGTGGCAGAAGAAGGGCCGCAACCCCAAGGACAAGCTGCTCGTCTTTTCCGACGCTATGGACGTCGGCTCGATCGAGGAGACCTATCACCACTTCGCGGGGCGCGTGCGGCTCTCCTTCGGCTGGGGTACCAACCTCACCAACGACTTCGTCGGCTGCACGCCGGACGGCTCATTCAATCTCGATCCGATCTCGCTGGTCTGCAAGGTCTCGTCGGTCGACGGCCGTCCGGCCGTCAAGCTCTCCGACAATCCGGAGAAGGCGACCGGCCTTCCCTCGGAGATCGAGCGTTACCTGCGCGTGTTCGGCGACGCCGGCCGCGTGCGCAAGCCGGTGCTGGTGTAACACCTCGCCAAACTCTCTCCATCGGGTAAATCGCACACGACGAATGCGCGGCATCGTTCCTCGATGCCGCGCCAGTTGCCTGTTCGCCGGCATTTGAAGCGATTTGCGGGCGCCTGCTTCACAACGGCTTCACCTTTCGATGGAGTCCTCCGCGCTTTTCAGGTCGAGTTAAGCAACCATCTCGTCTACTTTGCGTTGCAGGCGCAACGCCTGTAGGGCGCTCGATCGACTTGGGGACTAGTGTGTTTCGCAGAACAGCGGCGTCGGCGGGGGGCGGCAACTTCCTTCACGTCATCAAGCTCGTCTCGCCTTTCGTGATGGTCGTCGTGCTCCAGGCGGCAGTCGCGGGATTCAGCCTCGAGGTGATGTCCTCGGTCCGCGCCTATGTCGCCGGCGAAGCGTTGTGGTCGCGCTCGCAGAAGAACGCCGTCTATTTCCTCAATCGCTATCTGCATTCGGGCGAGCCGAGCCAGTTCGCGCAATATCAGGTCTCGCTCGCCGTTCCCATCGGGGACGAGTTCGCGCGCTGGGCGCTCGAGCGCGATCCGGTCGACATCGAGGCCGCCCGCATCGGCTTTCTGCAAGGCGGCAACCATCCCGATGACGTACCGGGACTGATCTGGCTGTTTCGCTACTTCAACCGCGTCAGCTTCCTTCAGGACGCGATCCGCGAGTGGGCCGCCACCGATCCCATGCTGCTGGAGCTCAGCATGTTCGGCGAAGTCATCCGGTCCGAGCTGGAGAACGGCCCCATTCAGGACGACGGCCGCCTGCAATTCCTGTCGTCGCGGCTCTCGGAGCTCAACACGCAATTCACTGTTCATGCCAACCGGTTCTCCACCGTCCTCGGTGAAGGCTCCCGTGCCATCAAGCTGACGCTGACGTTCATCAACGTCGTCACCGCCGCAACGCTGATCCTGCTCCTGACCTGGCACACGCGCCGATTGGTGCTGCAGCGACAGACTTTCGAAGACGCCCTGCATGCCGAGAAGGAGCGCCTCGCCTGGCAGGCATCGCACGATTGGCTGACCGGTCTTGCCAATCGCCGCGCCTTCGAGGCGCGCCTGCAAGGCGAGCTGGACAATGCCGCGGCAGGTCCGCTCACCCTGATCCTGCTCGACCTCGACCAGTTCAAGAACGTCAACGACAGCTGCGGCCATCTCGCGGGCGACCGTCTGCTCTGCCAGGTCGCGCGCCTGTTGCAACACCACAGGCAGTCGTATGATCTGGTGGCCCGGCTCGGCGGCGACGAGTTCGGGCTGATCCTGCCGCAGTGCTCGCCGTTCGATGCCGTGGATATCGCCGAACGGCTGCGCCGGTCACTCGAGCTGTTCAATTTCGCCTGGGACGATCGTTGCTATGCGGTGACCGCCAGCATCGGTGTCGCCTGCATCGCGGACCGCAACATCACGCTGGAGGATGCAATGCGGCGCGCGGATGCCGCCTGCTACCGCGCCAAGGAAAAGGGACGCAACCGGGTCCAGGTCGAGAGCGCGAGACCGGACGTCGTCGTTGCAGCCCGGGCGCGTGAAGCCGTCGCGGCACGGGGCTGATCGCCGTCCGCGCCATCGCAACCGGCCGGCATCCGATCGCAGGCATCGCCCAAGGGTCTCGAGACGCGCAATGATGTGACGTCGCAGCCACATGGCTCCCAAAATGGCTGCGTCTTTCGCATTTCGCCACACCAACTTGCGCCCTGGTCCACGATAGCCGGAGCCTGCCTCGCTAAGCATAGCACCAGCCAACGTTGCTGACCCGAATCCGAATCGGACCGCAATAGGAGTTTGCAGGTGCTTTGGACTGATTTGCTGGCCCTACCGGAGATCCGTCGCGCGACGATGTGTCGACGTCGCGGGCTTCTCTCGAACGCCGCGATCGGCGCTCTTGCCATAGGCAGCGCACTGCCATGGCTCGCCGCGTCGGCCGAGGCTGCGTGCGTGATCACCGGAAGCGGCACGCAACTCGGACTCCAGTCGGGCGACCTCATTACCTGTACCGGCGCGGGCAATACCACCGTTCGGACCAACCCGGCTGTCAGTGGTGTCACGGTCAATATCGGCGACGGTACCGCGACATCGCTGGACGGTGCAGCCCTTTCTGGCATCGCCTTCGACACCGCATCAAACAGCGCGATCAATATTCGCAACAACGCGGCAATCACCTCTGCCAATTCGGGCATCCACCTCTCTGGTGGCAACAACAACAACGTCACTGTTGAGGCCGGGGCGATCATTGGCACTACGAGCCAGGGCTCGGTCGCGGTCGATATAAGTGGTTCGAGTAACAACATCATTGTCATCGGAGGGACTGCCGGAAATCTCACTTCCGGCACGATGGGTCTCGGTATCTCCAACGCGTCGACCAACAATCAGGTGAACATTCTGGCGGGCGGCGTCGTCCAGGCGAGCAACAACAACGCCCTCAACCTCAACGGCGCAGGCGACGGAAACGTCATCAACAATGCCGGCACGATCTCGAGCGCTTCGAATTATGCGATCTTCGGTTCAGCCAACCAGGACACCGTCATCAACTCCGGCACGATCAGCGGCAATTTCGCCAACCGCGCCGTCGATCTCAAAGACGGCAGCGACGTCTTTGAGCTGCGTGCAGGCTCGATCATCACGGGCTGGGTCCAGGGCGGCAACGGGTTGGACACGCTGCGCTTCGGCGGAACGGTCAATAGCACGTTCGACCTCGGCGCATTCGGCGCGGCGAACCAGTTCCGGGAATTCGAGGCGCTGGAAAAGACGGGCAGCTCCACCTGGACGCTGACGGGAAACACGATGGACGCGGTCACCATGATCGTCCAGGCCGGCACCCTCATCGTCAACGGCACGATGGCCAACATCGCGACGATCGTCAGCGGCGGCACGCTCAGTGGCAGCGGCTTGATCGCAACTCTCACCGTGATGTCGGGCGGCAGGGTCGCGCCCGGCAATCTCGGCCAGCTCGTGGTCAACGGCAATGCGGCGTTCAATGCGGGGTCGACCTACGCGATCTCGGTCAACGCGGCCGGACAATCCGACAAGATTGCCGCCATGAACGCGACGCTGACCGGCGGCACCGTCGCCGTCACCACGCTTGCCGGCGCCTACAACCCCTCGACCCAATATACCATCCTCACCACGCCGGGCGGCCTCACCGGCACCTTCTCCGCCGTAACGCTCAGCGGATACAATCCGCAGTTCTTCACCTCAGCCCTCAGCTATGACGGGTTCTCCGTTGTCCTGACCCTCAACTACAACAACGGCGCCTTCCCCGTCGTCGCCCAGACGCAGAACCAGAAGGCCGTGGCCGGCGCGCTGAGCGCGTTCGGCCCCAACCTGCCCTTCCTCGCATCGTTTGCAAGCCAGAGCGACGCCCAGCTCCGCTACAGTCTGGACCAACTTTCAGGGGAAGCCGCGACGGGAGCCCAGCAGGGCGCCTTCCAGTTCACGAGCCAGTTCCTCGGCCTCATGCTCGATCCCTTCGTCAGCGGACGCGGGAGCGTGGGCAACGCCACTGGCGACGCCGTGCTCGGCTTCAGCCCCGAGCGCGCCGCGTTGCCGGATGATATCGCGCTCGCCTACAAAAAGGCCTTGGGCGCACCGGCGGCGAAGGCGTCTGCCTTTGCAGAGCGCTGGACGGCCTGGGGCGCGGCGTTCGGCGGCACCAACCGCACGAGCGGCGACCCCGTCGCGATCGGCAGCCACGACCTCAGCGCGCGTGCCGGCGGCGTCGCGGCCGGAGCCGACTATCATTTCAGCCGCGACGCGATCGTCGGCTTTGCGCTCTCCGGTGGCGGCACCAGATGGGACCTCGCGCAGGCAATCGGCGGCGGCAAGAGCGATGCCATGCAGGCCGGCGTCTACACCGCGGTGCGCACGGGCCCGGCCTATTTCGCCGCCTCGCTCGCTGTGGCCAACCACTGGATGTCGACGGACCGCCTCGCACCGTTCAGCAACCAGCTCACCGCGAAGTTCAACGCTCAAACCGTCGGCGGCCGCATCGAGGGTGGTTATCGCTTCGCCACGCCGATCGGCGGCTTCACGCCATACGCCGCGGTGCAGGCGCAGGCGTTTCGCACGCCGACTTATACCGAGGCCGATCTGGCCGGCAGCGGTTTTGGACTGACCTATCAAGGACGCACGGCCTCCGACACGCGGAGCGAGCTCGGCGCGCGCTTCGATCGAGCGACGCTGGTCTCGCCGAATGCGGTCCTGACGTTGCGCGGTCGCGCGGCCTGGGCCCATGACTGGGTGAGCGATCCCACTCTCGTCGCCGCCTTCCAGGCGCTGCCCGGCGCCAGCTTCATCGTCAATGGCGCGACGCCGGCGAAAGACGCCGCGCTCGCATCCGCCGGCGCCGAGCTGAAGTTCTCGAACGGTGTTGCCCTGTCGGCCAAGTTCGACGGCGAGTTCGCGGCCCACAGCACGACTTATTCCGGCACCGCGAGCCTGCGATACGCCTGGTAGCGGCGTCGCCCCATCAGGATAGCCGCGCGCCGACCGGCAAAATGCCGAGGCCGGCGAGATGGGTTTCGACGAACTGTTCGATCTGCTGCCGCAGCATCTGCGGCGGCACGGCCACCATGCGCTCCTCGAGGCCGAGCGAGATGATGCCATGCACAGCGGAAAACAGCGTGCGCGACAGCAGCGCGATCTTCACGTCATCCGCATCCGGCAATAGCCGCACCAGGGGCGGATGCATCAGCGCGAAAGCGTCCATCACCATCTGAAGGATATCGTCCGGATAAGGTCGATCGTCCTCCATCCGATGCTCGAACAAGGAGCGCAGCAGGTTGGCGTGTCCCGCAAAGAAGTCGAGATAGGTCTCGGCAAGCCCATAGAGCTGGCGAACCGGGTCCTCGGCAGGAACCCCTCGAAGCCGCGCCGTAAGGGCCTGAACCGTCTCCCGATTGACGGTCAGGATGACCCCGTCGAAGTCCCCGAACTCATTATAGACGCTGCCGACCGAGCAGCCGGCCGCCTCGGCGACGTCCCGAACCTTCAATGATCTCAGCCCTTTAGCTGAGATAATGCCGCGGGCGATCTCCACGATCTGGAGCCGGCGCCGATATTTTTTTTGGTCGCGAGGCGATTCTTCTTGAACATTGTTCATTTTCAAGCTACTCATGTGAACATTGTTCAAATTAACCCGGAGACCTTCAAAATGCAAACGCTCGCTGTTGATATCGCCGCCACCTTCGTCGATGACGCCGCCGCTCTCGTGACCGGCTTCGGCCGGGCCGCCCTTAAGGTGATGATGGCGCCGATCAATCGCATCGCTAATGCCTGCGACGTTGCGGGCGTGCTCGCGGAACGCCGGGCGACCTTCCGGATGTGGCGGGCCAATCGCGCCGGTGCGCGTCACGAGGGCCGGCGGTTCAGCCTGCTCGGCCGCCTCTCGCCCTTTCGTCACCTCTCCCATCTCACCTGAGGCCCGCACACGCGGGTCGGTTCGAATGCAAGAGCCGGCTGCAAGGATGGACTCACCATGTCTGGACGTGCGCGGCCGATCCGGCTGATTTCAGCGATGCGGTTCAGCTTTTCCTTCATCGCCCGGCGCCATACCCGGGCGAGCGGGGCCCCTCCGCCCGAGCTCGCCGCGGCCGCGGCCAGATATTTGCGAACCTAACGAGACCACTTGGAGACCAACAGGACCAGAGAACTGAAGGGATCGAGCAGGCCGGCGATATCGTCATCCTGCACGCGCTCGTCCCAAATGCCTTCCGGTCGTGACGTCTCACCGTCAATGTAACAACCTCAGGCTGCCTTTCCAAAACAGGACTAGTCATGATCAGGGAATTGATGTCGTCACGCCGCTTCGCGCCGCTGTTCTGGGCGCAATTCTTCTCGGCGCTCAATGACAACGTGCTCAAGAACGCACTCGTCATCATCCTGCTTTACAGCGCGGCGACCGGCCACGGCGATGCCCTGGTGACGGTCGCAGGCGCCGTCTTCATCTTCCCCTATTTCATCCTGTCCGGGCTCGGCGGCCAGCTCGCCGACAAATACGTCAAATCCGTCGTCGCAAGGCGGCTCAAATTCGCCGAGATCTTTGCCGCAGGCTTTGCCGCCGCCGGCTTCTTCCTGCATTCGGTGCCGCTCCTGTTCGCAGCGCTCGCGCTGTTCGGCACCATAGCCGCGCTGTTCGGCCCGGTGAAATACGCCATGCTGCCGGACCAGCTCGAGCTCGGCGAGCTCGCGACCGGCAACGCGCTGGTGGAAGGCGCGACCTTCATGGCGATCCTGCTCGGCACCGTCGCCGGCGGCCAGTTCGTGGCCGGCTCCGCGCATGTGGGCTGGGTGGCATCCGCCGTGGTCGTGCTGGCCCTGCTGTCCTGGGCCTTCGCCTCCCGCATTCCACGGACAACGCCGTCCGCGCCTGACCTGCCCGTCGATGCCAATCCCTGGACCTCGACGCTCAGCCTGCTCAGGACGCTCTACGCCGACCATCGTCTCTGGGACGGCACGGTGATCGTCTCCTGGTTCTGGCTGGTCGGCGCCATCGTGCTGTCGCTGCTGCCGGCGCTGATCAAGGAGGTCGTCGGCGGTACCGAGGGCGTGGTGACGCTGTGCCTTGCGATCTTCGCGATCGGCATCGCCATCGGCTCGCTGTTTGCCGCAAGCCTGAGCCACGTCCGCCCCAACCTCGCGCTGGTGCCGATCGGCGCCATCATCATGGGGTTTGCCGGCCTCGATCTCGCCTGGGCCATCGCCGTGACCAGCAAAGGACAGGACATCGCCGCGGTCGACTTTGCGACGTCGTTCGCAGGGCTGCGCATGCTGGCCGACTTCGTCGCCTTCGCATTCGGCGGCGGCTTGTTCGTGGTCCCATCCTTTGCCGCGGTCCAGGCCTGGTCGGAACCTTCCGAGCGCGCCCGCATCATCGCCGCCGGCAACGTGCTGCAGGCCGCCTTCATGGTGGTCGGCTCGCTGTTCGTCGCGCTGTTGCAGGCCGCCGGGCTGCATATCGGCTGGATCTTCTTCGGCCTCGGCGTCGCCAGCTTCGGCGCGGTGTGGTTCGTCCTCACCAAGTGGGGCAAGGAAGGCGTGCGCGATTTCGGTGGGCTTCTGTTCCGCGCCCTGTTCCGCACCGAGATTCGCGGGCTCGAAAACCTGCCGCCTCCCGGCACGCGCATGCTGATCGCGCCGAACCATGTCAGCCTGATCGACGGCCCGCTGCTGCACGCCGTGCTGCCGATCGACGCGAGCTTTGCGGTCGATACTGGCATCGCCAAGGCCTGGTGGGCCAAGCCGTTCCTGCGCGTCGTCAAGCACTACACCATGGACCCGACCAAGCCGCTGGCCGCGCGCGACCTGATCAAGCTCGTCGCCGCCGGCGAGCCTGTCGTGATCTTCCCGGAAGGGCGGATCACCGTCTCCGGCTCGCTGATGAAGGTCTATGACGGCACCGCGATGATCGCGGACAAGGCCGATGCTGTGGTCGTCCCGGTTCGCATCGAAGGTGCGCAGCGCTCGTATCTCAGCTATCTCAACTCTAGCCAGATCAAGCGCTCGTGGTTTCCGCGCGTGACGGTCACCATCCTGCCGCCGGTCAAGCTCCCGGTCGATGAAACGCTCAAGGGCAAGGCCCGCCGCAATGCCGCCGGCGCCGCGCTGCAGGACGTCATGATCGACGCCCTGGTGAAAAACGCCATGCTCGATCACACGCTGTTCGAAGCACTCGGCCACGCCTATCGCGACCGCGACACCGGCAAGGTCATCATTGAGGATGCGCTCGGCACCAAGTTGACCTATCGCAAGCTGATCCTCAGCGCGCAGGTCCTGAGCCGGAAGCTGGAGACCGGCACCGCCACCGGCGAGAATGTCGGCGTGCTGCTGCCGAACTCGGCGGGCGTTGCCGTCGTCTTCATGGCGCTGCAGAACATCGGCCGCGTGCCGGCGATGCTCAACTTCTCGGCCGGTCCGGTCAACGTGCTCGCCGCCATGAAGGCCGCGCAGGTCAAGACCGTGCTGACCTCGAAGGCCTTCATCGAGAAGGGCAAGCTCGACAAGCTGATGGCCGCAATCTCCGCGGAAGCCCGAATCGTCTATCTCGAGGACGTCCGCGCCTCGATCGGCCTCGCCGACAAGATCAAGGGCCTGCTCGCGGGCACCACGCCGCGCGTGTCCCGCCAGGCCAACGATCCGGCCGTCGTGCTGTTCACCTCGGGCTCGGAAGGAACGCCCAAGGGCGTCGTGCTGTCCCACCGCAACATCCTCGCCAATGCGGCGCAGGCGCTGGCGCGGGTCGACGCCAATGCCAATGACAAGGTGTTCAACGTGCTGCCGGTGTTCCACTCCTTCGGGCTGACCGGCGGGATGATGATGCCGATGCTCGCGGGCATTCCGATCTACATGTATCCCTCGCCGCTGCACTACCGGATCGTGCCGGAGCTGATCTATCAGACCGGCGCCACCATCCTGTTCGGCACCGATACGTTCCTCACCGGCTATGCCCGCTCGGCGCACCCTTACGACTTCCGCACCTTGCGCCTTGTGATCGCCGGCGCCGAGGCGGTCAAGGACCGCACGCGGCAGGTGTTCATGGAACGCTACGGCATCCGCATCCTCGAAGGCTATGGCGTCACCGAGACGGCACCGGTGCTGGCGATGAACACGCCGATGGCCAACCGTCCCGGCACCGTCGGCCGTCTGTCGCCGCTGATGGAAAGCCGCCTCGATCCGGTCCCCGGCATCGAGGAAGGTGGACGCCTGTCGGTGCGCGGGCCGAACGTGATGCTCGGCTACCTCAGGGCCGAAAATCCCGGCGTGCTCGAAGTTCTCGCCGAGGGTTGGCACGACACCGGCGACATCGTGTCGATCGACTCCGCCGGCTTCATCACCATCAAGGGCCGCGCCAAGCGCTTTGCCAAGATCGCGGGCGAAATGGTCTCGCTGTCGGCGGTTGAAGCCATCGCGACGTCGCTGTGGCCGCAGGCCGCGTCGGTCGCCGTCTCGATCCCGGACCCGCGCAAGGGCGAGCGCATCGTGCTGCTGACCACGGAGAAGAACGCCGAGCGCAGCGCAATGCAGGGCCAAGCCAAGGCGATTGGCGCGTCCGAGCTCACCGTGCCCGCAACGATCATGGTGGTCGACAAGGTGCCGCTGCTCGGCACCGGCAAGACCGACTATGTCACGGCGACGACGATGGCCCGCGAGCAGGCATCCTCGCCGGAGCGCGAGGTGGCGTAAGGACGGCGACCGGGTTCGCCGGTCACGCCACCGTCCGCCGCTCCTGCGCATAGCGCACCAGTGCGGCGAAGCGATAGACGCCGTGCACGAACTTGCCGTAGGGCATGGTGATGAACAGCGCGAACACGGCGCCGAGATGCAGCGCGAGCAGCGGTCCCATCGCGGCAGTCTCGCGCAGGACCAGCAGCAGCATGCCGGTGAGACCGGTCAGGAACAGCATGGCGATGAAGCCGACGTCCATGCCGTAACTGAACTCGTCGAGCAATGCCGGATCGCGCCGCATCTTGGCCGTGAACAGGCCGATCGGCCCGACGATCAGACCGATGCCGCCCAGCGTGCCGAGCACGACCGGCAGGTCCCACCACGGATATGGCGCCTCGCGCCCCAGCAGATAGTGATAGAGTGTCGCCACCGACGTCGCGGCAAAGCACAGCAGGAAGCCGTAGAAGGTCAGGTGGTGATAGAGCTTGCGCCGGTCGGTGGGCTTGTCGTCCTCGTTGTAGCAGCCGACGCCGCCGCCATGGAGATAGCGCAGCTCGCCGGCATCGCGGATCGCCTGGAACATCGAGCCGCCATCGGCGCGGCTGCCAATCGGCGCACCGATGTCGCGCCAGAAGGCGCGCAGGCTCATGAACAGGGCGAAGATCGCATAGATGAAGGCGGCGCTGAACAGCGCAGCCATCGCATTGTGCGGCATCAGCTTGTAGAACGCGCCGGGTCCGGTGTGGACGCCGAACAGCACGTTGCGATCGTTGAGTGCGGCGAAGCCGAGGATGAAGACGGCCATGCTGAGCGCGGCGGCGATGCTGATGAGGAGGCCGTTGCGGGCGAAGGCGCCGGACAGCGCCTGCGGCCAGGCATAGGCCGCATAAGACTCGGCGCGCGCCACCGCCAGAGTCTTGGGCACGTTGACGTTGAATTCGTGCGGCGGCGAGAACTGGCAGTCGACATAGCAGGCGCCGCAGGAATGGCAGAGATTGGCGAGATAGTTGAGGTCGCCGTCGGAGAAGGCGCGCCGCATCTCCATCGCAGGAAACACCGCGCACAATCCCTCACAGTAGCGGCAGGAATTGCAGACCGTCATCAGACGGTCGGCCTCGTCGAGAATCCTAGTTCCGTGCATGTTTCGCCGCTTCCCGTCCCGCGATCCGCCCGAACACGCTGCCGATGGTCATGCCCATGCCCGCCGCATAGCCCTTGCCGAGCACGTTGCCCGCCATGATCTCGCCGGCGGCGAACATGTTGGCGGACGGCTTGCCGCCCTTCATCAGCATCCGCGCCTCCCTGTTCACGCGCGTGCCGAGATAGGTGAAGGTGATGCCGGGCCGCACCGGATAGGCGAGATAAGGCGGCGTCTCGATCCGCCGTGCCCAGTGGGTCTTCGGCGGCGTGATGCCCTCGGTGCGGCAGTCGTCCAGGATGGTGTGGTCGAAGGTGCCTGATAGCACCGCGGCGTTGAATTCGGCGATGGTCTTTTCCAGCGCCGCCGGGTCGAGCTCCAGCTTGCCGGCGAGCTCGGCCACGGTCTGCCCCGCGATCGGCGGAAACAGCGTCGGCATGAAACTGGTGACGACAGTCGAGTCGAAGATGATGTAGGCGATCTGGTCGGGCTGGGCCGCGACCAGCCGGCCCCAGATCGCGTAGCGCTTTGGCCAGATGTCCTCGCCCTCGTCATAGAAGCGCTGGGCGTGCTTGTTGACGACGATACCGAACACGACCGAGTCATGACGGGTGATGATGCCGCCGTCGAATTTCGGCGCGCGGGCGTCGATCGCGACGGCATGGCACTGGGTGGGATCGCCGACCTCCTGCACGCCCTTGTCGAGCAGCATCTTCAGGATCGAGCCACGGTTGTAGGGCGTGCCGCGGATCAGGAAATTGTCGGCGGCCTCGCCCCAATATTGCTTCAGCCATTCGATGTTGGCCTCGAAGCCGCCGGCGGCGGCAACCAGCGACGTGGCGCGGATCTCGATCTCGCCTTTGACCGGACGCTTGAGGCGCGCGGCGAGGAACATGCCGTCCTCGATCACGAGGTCGGTAACCTCGGCGTCGTACTCGACATCGACGCCGAGCCGTTCGGCGGTGAGATACAGCGCGTTGAGCATGGCCCGGCCGCCGCCGAGGAAGAAGGAGTTGGTGCGGCCGAGGCTCAGCGTGCCGCCGAGCGAGGGCTGCCAGCGCACGCCCTGCTCCACGATCCAGTTCAGGATGTCCTTGGATTCGCGAATCATGTGACGGGCCAGCACCTCGTCGGTCTGCCCGCCGGTGACGCGCAGCAGGTCCTCCCAAAACTCCTCTTCGGTATAGGGGCCGGTCAGGATTTCGGTCGCCGCATCATGGGCGCAGCGCATGTTGCGGGTGTGGCGGGTGTTGCCGCCGCGATAGAATTTTGGCGCGCCTTCGAGCACGAGCACCGAGGCACCGCCGCGCCGCGCGCTGATCGCTGCGCAAAGGGCCGCGTTGCCCCCGCCGATCACCAGCACGTCGTATTTGCTGCCCATTCCGTTACCCGAGGCACGCGAGGTAGAGACATTCTGTCCGTCAGCGACCATGTTCAATCATGACCACCATTGCGTACCTTTGTATACAAAGATATACATGGCTGGCGCAAGCGGTGTGTGTCAGCTGGTTGCTCATCGAGGGGTAATGGCCAAACGCCCAAAAACAGGCGGATCGATCACGCGCGGCGGCGGCGTTGCGCTGGGCGAAGCCGTGTTCCGCTCCCTGTGCGAGGCACTCCAGGCCGGCAGCTACCGCGCCCGGCGACCGCCTGCGCGAGGAGGAAGTGGCGCAGCGGCTCAGGGTCAGCCGCACGCCGGTGCGGGAAGCGCTGGGCCGGCTCGCGGCGCGCGGCTTCGTCGAACCCGCGGGCGGCCGCGGGCTGATTGTGCGCAATCTCGACATTTCCGAGGTGCTCGAGCTCTACGCCATGCGCGAGATCATGGAAGGCGCCGCCGCGCGCCTCGCGGCCGAGCACGCCTCGGTGCCGGAGATCGACGCGCTTAGGGATATCGAGCAGGCCTTTGTCGAGACGCCAGCGACCGGCGCAGCCGAGATGGCGCGGCTCAATCGGACCTTCCATGAGGCGATCTGCCGCGCCGCACGCAACCGCTATCTCGACAACGCCTCGCGGGAATTGCAGGACTGGATCGCCCTGCTCGGCCCGACCACCTTCACGGTCACAGGCCGCCCATCGACCAGCCACGACGAGCATCAGGCGATCGTTGACGCGATCGCCGCGCGCGACGGCGACAAGGCCGAGCAGCTCGCGCGGGCGCATATCCGCGAGGCGCTGCGTTGCCGGCTCAAGCTATCGCAGAAGCAATAGGCGGCTTCATCACGCCTGGAGCACACGCGTCAGCAGCCAATAGCTGCCGAGCAGGCCGATGACCGCGGACATGGTGTAGACCAGTCTTGACGACCGCTCGGGTGCGATCGGGCCGGCCAGGGTCAGCCGGTCCATCAGGCCGAGCAAAGGCAACGCCAGCGCGACGATCGCAATCTGCCCGATTTCGACGCCGACGTTGAAGGCGGCGAGCGCCGGCACCAGTGCGTTCGGTGGCAGCCCGATCTCACGAAGCGCACCGGCGAAGCCGAAACCGTGGATCAGCCCGAACAGAAAGGTCATGCGCCAGCGCTTGTCGACATCGCGCGAGAAGAAGTTCTCCACGGCGACGAAGACGATCGAGGCCGCGATCGCAGGCTCGACAATGCTGCTCGGGACGACGAGGACGTTCAGCGCGGCCAGCGACAAGGTGATGGAATGGGCGATGGTGAAAGCCGTCACGATCTTGACGACGGGAATGAGCCGTCTCGCCCACAGCACAACGGCAATCAGGAATGCGATGTGGTCGAAGCCGAGGAAGATGTGCTCGACGCCGGTGAGCAGATAGCGCTGCATCGTCGACCATAGCGGCGGTGCCGCACTTGAAAGCGTGACCGTCGTATTGCCGGCGTCGAGCAGGGCCTGCGCCTCCGATCGGCCCTGCGCGATCAGAACGACCTGTCGTGCGGCCGGATCCTTCTCGGTCAGCACGGTGGAGCGATAGATGATGTCGCCGGCGGCGTTGGCGCAGGCAAAGCTGTTGCGATAGATGATGCCGTCGCCGTCGGCCAGGATCGCTGCATCTCCGGCCGAACAGGCTCTGGCACCGCCTGTGACGACCAGATACGTGCTCACATACGCGACGATTGCGGTCTTGGCCGCTTCGACCCTGACCGGATCGACCGCGTCCTGCCCCGCATCATAGATCTTCGAACCGATCAGACGATCGACATCGCCGCCCTTCAATCCGAGCTCGACGGTCACCATGCGATCGGGGGTCAGCGCCACGCGCGCGGTTACGAGATTGACTTGATGCGCCTCAGCCGGAAGGCCGATGCCGAGCAGAACCGCAAGCCACAGCAGAAGCGGCCGCCTCATGATCCCACCCCGCCGCCCTCACGCCAGCACATCCGCAACGATCGCCTTGAGGACATCCCGCACATCTGCCGGCTTCAGCCGGACCTGCAAGCCGCGCTGGCCGCCGTTGAGATAGACCAAGTCATGCGCGAGCGCGCTCTGCTCGATCACGGTGCCGACCTGCTTGCGCTGCCCGAACGGGCTGATGCCGCCGACCTTGTAGCCGGTGACGCGTTCGGCCTCGGTGGGCTTCATCATCTGCGCCGACTTGCCGCTTGTCGCCGCCGCCAGCTTCTTCATCGAGACTTCCTGGTCGGACGGCACGACCACGCAGACCGGCTTGCCGTCCACCATCGCCATCAACGTCTTCAGGACGCGCGCCGGGTCCTCGCCGAGGGCGGCGGCCGCCTGCAGGCCGATGCTCTCGGCGTCAGGATCGTAGTCGTAGGTGTGAACAGTGAACGCAACTCCGGCGGCCGTGAGCGCGCGTGTGGCTGGGGTGACCTTGGACATGGGCCACATTTACCACCGTCATTGCGAGGAGCGAAGCGACGAAGCAATCCAGACTGTCTCTCCGGAGGCAGTCTGGATTGCTTCGCTTCGCTCGCAATGACGATTGTGGGCATGATGGCCCGCCACATACTCAGCCGTCGTCCTGGCTGGCGCCACGCAACGACGGCCGCTCCTACTCCGCCGCGTCCCGCATCTCGGCGCGCTCGGCCCGCGCTGCGCAGAACTTGAACTCCGGAATCTTGCCGAACGGGTCGAGCGCCGGATTGGTGAGCAGGTTCGCCGCCGCTTCCGCGTAGCAGAACGGCATGAACACCATATTCTCGGGCACGTCGCGGTCGGAGCGCACCTTGACCTCGACGGCGCCGCGGCGGGTCTCCAGACGGATGAAATCGCCGGGCGCGAGCTTCTTCCGGCGCATGTCCTTCGGCGACATGAAGGCGACCGCCTCCGGCTCGATCTGATCGAGCACCTGGGCGCGGCGCGTCATCGAGCCGGTGTGCCAGTGCTCCAGCACGCGGCCGGTCGACAGCACCATCGGATATGCGTCGTCGGGAATCTCGTCCGGCGGGATGACCTTGGCCGGCACGATCTTGCCGCGGCCGCTCGCGGTCGGAAAGCCCGTGGTGAAGATGATCTCATTGCCGGGCTTGTTCGGATCGTCGACGGGATAGGTGACCGCGCCTTCGCGCACCAGCCGCTCCCAGGTGATATTCTTCAGCGACGGCATCAGTTCCGCCATCTCGGTGAAGACATCGCCGGGACCGGAATAATTCCACGGCAGCCCCATGCGCTTGCCGATCTCCTGGATGATCCAGAGATCCTGCCGCGCATCGCCCGGCGGCTTGATCACCTGACGCGCCAGCTGCACGCGGCGATCGGTATTGGTGAAGGAGCCGTCCTTCTCCGCGAATGCCGAGGCCGGCAGGATGACGTCGGCATGGAACGCGGTCTCGGTGACGAAGAGATCCTGCACCACGAGATGATCGAGCATCGCGAGCGCGTGGCGCGCGTGCTGGAGATCGGGATCGGACATCGCGGGATTCTCGCCCTCGATATACATGCCCTTGATCTCGCCGGCATGGATCGCGTTCATGATCTCGACCACGGTCAGGCCGCGGACGGGATCGAGATCCTGCTGCCAGAGCTTTTCGAAGGCACCGCGCAGATCGTCGCGCCCGACCGGCTGGTAGTCCGGCAGGAACATCGGGATCAGGCCGGCGTCGGAGGCGCCTTGCACGTTGTTCTGACCGCGCAGCGGATGCAGGCCGGTGCCGGGACGGCCGACCTGGCCGGTGATCAGCGCGAGCGCGATCAGGCAGCGCGCATTGTCGGTGCCATGGACGTGCTGGCTGATGCCCATGCCCCAGAAGATGATCGACGATTTTGCCCGCGCATAGGTTCGCGCCACCTCGCGCAGCGTCTGCGCAGGGATGCCGCAGATCGGCTCCATCTTCTCCGGCGTGAACTCCTTGATCTTTTCCTTGAGCTCCTCGAAACCCTCGGTGTAGCCGGCGATGTACTGGTCGTCGGTGAGACCCTCGGTGATGATCGTGTTGATCATCGCGTTCAACATGGCGACGTCGGAGCCCGGCTTGAACTGCAGATGCTTGGTCGCATGGCGCGACAGCGCCTGCCGGCGCGGATCCATCACGAACAGTTTTGCGCCGTTCTGCTTGACCGCGTTCTTGATGAAGGTCGCGGCGACCGGATGGTTCACGGTCGGGTTGGCGCCGATCACGACGATAACTTCGGCATCCATCGCGGCGGAGAATGGTGCCGACACCGCGCCCGAGCTCAGGCCCTCGAACAGCGCTGCCACCGACGAGGCGTGGCACAGGCGGGTGCAATGGTCGACGTTGTTCGAGCCGAAACCGGTGCGCACCAGCTTCTGGAACAGATAGGCCTCTTCGTTCGAGCCCTTGGCCGAACCGAAGCCGGCCAGCGCCTTCACGCCCTTCTCGTCGCGGATCTTGACGAGGCCCTTGGCGGCGATGTCGAGCGCTTCTTCCCAGCTCGCTTCGCGGAAATGGGTGAAGGGATTGGCCGGATCGACCTGGTCGTTGGCATCCTTCTTCGCATTCGGCAGCCGTACCAGCGGCTTGGTCAGGCGATGCGGATGGTGGATGTAGTCGAAGCCGAAGCGGCCCTTCACACAAAGACGGTTGTGATTGGCGGGCCCGTCGCGGCCTTCCGCGTAGATTACCTTCTCGTCCTTGACCTCATAGGTCACCTGGCAGCCGACGCCGCAGAACGGACAGAGCGAATCCACCTTCTTGTCCGCGTAAGTCACGCGGGTCTGCTTGTCGTCGAGCATCACGGCCGGCATCAATGCACCGGTCGGGCAGGCCTGCACGCATTCGCCGCAGGCGACGCAGGTGGATTCGCCCATGGGATCGTCGAAGTCGAACACGATCTTGGCGCCGGCATTGCGATAGGCCATGCCGATGACGTCGTTGACCTGAACCTCGCGGCAGGCGCGCACGCAGAGGCCGCACTGGATGCAGGCATCGAGGTTGACGCGCATCGCCGGATGGCTGGCGTCGGTCGCCCAGCGCTCGGCGGCAGGGAAGCGGCTCTCGGTGACGCCTGTGGTCTCGGCCCAGTGCCAGAATTTGGAGTCCGGATCGTGCGAGGTTTCGCGCGCCGGCTGGTCGGCGACCAGCAGCTCCATCACCATTTTTTGTGCCGCAGTCGCACGCGCGGATTCCGTCTTCACCTTCATGCCGACCGACGGCGTGCGCTTGCAGGACGCCGCCAGCACGCGCTCACCCTCGATCTCGACCATGCAGGCGCGGCAATTGCCGTCGGGGCGATAGTCCGGCGCCGGCGAATAGCACAGATGCGGGATGTCGCGGCCCTGACGTTTGGCGACCTGCCAGATCGTCTCGCCGGGATTGGCCTCGACCTGCTTGCCGTCGAGCTCGAACGTAATCTTCGTCATTCGGCCGCTTCCTTGAACTCGTCAGGGAAATATTTGATCACGGAAGAGAGCGGATTCGATGCCGCCTGTCCGAGCCCGCAGATCGAGGCATCGCGCATCGCCTGGCTCAATTCTTCCAGTAGGGCACGGTTCCAGACCGGCTTCTGCATCAGCAGCGCCGCCTTCTGGGTTCCGACGCGGCACGGCGTGCACTGGCCGCAGCTCTCGTCCTCGAAGAACTTCATCAGGTTCAGCGCCGCCGCGCGCACGCTGTCCTTTTGCGACAGGATCACGATCGCAGCCGAGCCGATGAAGCAGCCGTATTTCTCCAGCGTGCCGAAATCGAGCGGGATGTCGTCCATCGATGCCGGCAGGATGCCGCCTGACGCACCGCCCGGAAGATAGGCGTAGAACTGATGACCGTCGGCCATGCCGCCGCAATATTCGTTGATCAATTCGCGCACGGTGATGCCTGATGGCGCGAGCTTCATGCCGGGATTCTTCACGCGTCCCGAGACCGAGAAGCTGCGCAGGCCGTGACGCTCGTGGCGGCCATGGCCCTTCCACCAGTCGGCGCCCTTCTCGACGATGTCGCGCACCCACCACAGCGTCTCGATGTTGTTGATCAGCGTCGGCAGCCCGAACAGGCCGACCTGGAACGGGTACGGCGGTTTGTGCCTGGGCAGGCCGCGCTTGCCTTCGATGCTTTCCAGCAGTGAGGATTCCTCGCCGCAGATGTAAGCGCCGGCGCCGCGCCGCATGTGCAGCGTCGGGCCGCCCGGCGGGAGGTTCGCGATCTCGCGCTCCAGGATTTCGCGCGAGGCCGGATATTCGTCGCGCAGATAGACATAGACGTCGGTGGCCTGCACCACGTGCGCGCCGATCAGCATGCCCTCGATGAACCGGTGCGGATCGGTTTCGAGGTAATAGCGGTCCTTGAACGTGCCGGGCTCGCCCTCATCGCCGTTGATCGCCATCAGCCGCGGCCCGGGCTCGCCCAGCACCGCGCGCCATTTCCGCCCCGTGGGGAAGCCGGCGCCGCCGAGGCCGCGCAGCGAAGCGTCGTCGAGCGCTTTCAGGAGATCGTCCTTCGACAGTTCGCCCGAGCGCAGGCGGCCCAGCAGCTTGTAACCGCCGCCGGCAACATAGGTCTCGTAGTCGACATATTTGGGCAGATGCGCGTGAGTGTCGCCGGCCCTGGCCGCCGCCATCACATTGGCGACGGTGGCGTGATCGACGAAGTTGTGACCGACTTCCGCGGCGGGCGCAGTATCACAACGGCCGACGCAAGGCGCGCGCACGACGCGGATGCCGGGACCTGACGCGCTCTGCAGATCCTCGAGCAGCTTCTCGCCGCCGAGCATGGCGCAGGTCAGCGAATCGCAGACGCGGATCGTCAGCGGCGCGATGTCCGGTTCACCTTCCTTCACCACGTCGAAATGCGCGTAGAAGGTCGCCGTCTCGAACACCTCGGCGAAGGCGAGCTTCATCTCGTCGGCGAGCGCGGCCAGATGCGCAGCCGAGATCTGGTGGTACTTGTCCTGGACCAGGTGCAGATATTCGATCAAGAGATCGCGCCGCCGCGGCCTGTCTCCAAGCAACAGCTCGATCTCGTGCGCGGCCGTGGGATCGACCTGCCGCCCCTTGGGCGTCGCCTTGGCGCGTCGGCGTCCCTCACCGGGATGCTCGAAGGAGCGGACCTCATGCACGTCGTGGCTCATCGATTCGTCTCGATCTCGTCTCTTAGAACGGCTCCAGTTCTAGCTTCTGGCATGCCAGATGCCAAGCAAATTGTCACGCTCACGGAAGCAGTTAAGCGCAGCCCAAGGGGCGACCCAAAGGGCAGCCCTGGATCGCTGCCCGGACACGGCCTTGCGTTTGTCCAACGCGCCAACTGATAGAACGAAGCCTGAATTGGTCTGGAGAATCAATAAAGGCTTCCCATGCTGCGATAGCGAAATCGTATCGAGCTCGGCTCCGAGGCTACGGCGGGAGCGCGCAAGGTGCGCTCCCGCTCGCGACGAATGTGCGATCAGAAAATCTTGACCGCGCTCTCCAGCGTCTTCCACACACCCCAAGCCAAGGGAACGCCGACGAAGGCCCAGAACAGCGCCGCCTTGCCGTCGAGCCCGCCAAAGCCGATGCCGTAGGAGCCGTGCGGCCCCGCGGCTGCAGCGCTGGCGCTCGCCGCCTGCAACTTGGCGACATCGGCGTCCTTCATGTGCCACTTCGAATCGACCGGCTTGATCAGATAGTTGCAGACCAGGCCCGCGATCAGCATCGCGCACAGGATGTACATGGTGGTGTTGTAGAGCTGGTCGCGCGGCACGCCGGCCGCGAGCTGGAACTCGCGGATGTAGTTGACCACGACGGGGCCGATGATGCCCGCCGTCGACCATGCCGTCAGCAGCCGGCCGTGGATGGCGCCGACGAACTGGGTGCCGAACATGTCGGCAAGATAGGCCGGCACGGTCGCGAAGCCGCCGCCATACATCGACAGGATGATGCCGAAGCCGACCACGAACAGCAGCTTCGAGCCCATCGCCGCGAAGGTCGGCGCCAGCGCATAGAGCGCGATGCCGAGGACGAAGAACGTGTAGTAGGTGTTCTTGCGGCCCATGAGGTCCGACATCGAGGCCCAGAAGAAACGGCCGCCGATGTTGAACAATGACAAGAGACCGGCGAAGCCCGCAGCGATCGCTGCGATCGCTGCTTTCTGTTCAACCGAAAGCTGGCTGAAGGTCAGCTCCGGATGCCCGATCAGCTTGCCTGCGAAGATCTCCTGCAGCATGGGCGAAGCCATGCCGATCACGCCGATGCCCGCCGAGACGTTCAAGCAGAGCACCCACCAGATCAGCCAGAATTGCGGGGTCTTGTGCGCGTTGTTGAGGTGCACATGATGCTCGGTGATCATCGACTTCTTCTCACTCGGCGGCGTCCAGCCCTCGGGCCGCCAGCCGGCCGGCGTCACGCGATAGGCGAAGGCGCCGATCATCATGAAGACGAAATAGACCACCCCCATCGTGACGAAGGTCTCCCAGACACCGACGGAAGCGGCCGTCTTGAAGTAGTTGATCAAGAGATTGGCCAGGGGCGCACCGATCATGGCGCCGCCTCCAAATCCCATGATGGCCATGCCGGTCGCCATGCCGCGGCGGTCCGGAAACCATTTGATCAAGGTCGACACCGGTGAGATGTAGCCGAGCCCCAGTCCGACGCCGCCGATCACGCCACAACCAAGCCACATGATCCAGAGCTGGTGGACGTAGACGCCGAAGGCACCGATCAAGAGCCCGCCGCCCCAGCAGCAGGCGGCGACGACGCCCGCCTTGCGCGGACCGGCGCGCTCGAGCCAGCCGCCCCAGATCGCGGCGGAGACGCCTAGCAGGACAAAGAACAGCGTGTACATCCACCCGAGGCTGGCGACCTTCCAGTCACAGCTCGTCGTGAACAGCTCCTGCCACAGCGACATGTCCGGGCAGGCCTTCGGCGCCGCGATGCCGATCGCGCGCGACAGCGGCAGCCAGAACACCGAAAAGCCGTAGGCCATGCCGATGCACAGATGGATGCACAGCGCCGCCGGCGGCACCAGCCAGCGATTGAAACCGGCCGTCGCGATCGTGCGTTCACGATCGAGCAAGCCGGAAGCACCAACCGGTGCAAGAACGGTATCGGCTGTCGTCATAAGCATTCCCTCCCAGGCGCGGCCTTGCCGGCACATCAGTTTGAGACCGGTCGTGTGCGTGCTTGGCAGCCGCGCATGACAGGTCGGACTTCATGTCGAAGCGGAATTATCCGGTGCGCATCGCTTCATGTGCGCCGCAAGCTGCTGATCGCCGACGATGTCCCATCGCCTCGCAAGCAGCGTTGCAGTGACGGCTAGCGCGCCCTCATCCCCCTCAACACCCTGTCTTGAGATGAGCAACGCACGTGCCAGAAGCCGCATCGTGATGTTTCAACGACTTCCCGCAGCGCAATGTGCTGCGCCGGACAGAATGTCCCGAGATCCTCGGACAAAATGTCCAATCAGGTCGCTTCCGGCAGCCACACCGTGAATGTGCTCCCGGAACCGACGCGGCTTTCGGCCGTGATCTGTCCGCCCTGGCGCTTGATCAGCGTCTGGCTGATGGAGAGGCCGAGCCCCGTGCCTTGCCGCCGTTTCGTGGTGTAGAAGGGGTCGAATATCTTTTCGATCACCTCAGTGCTCATGCCGATGCCGGTATCAGTGACCTCGATGGCGACACCTTGTTGGCCGTCGCGCTCGGCATCGAAGGAGCGGAGCGTCAGGGTTCCGCCTTCCGGCATGGCGTGGATCGCGTTGACGATGAGATTGACCAGGACCTGCTGCAGCTCGTTGCGGTTCATCAGCACGAGCCGGTTGGCGCGGTCGTCCCTGACTACAGTGATCTCGGTCTTGTTGAGAAGGTGCTGTACCAGCGGCAGACAGTCGGAGATGATGCTGGCCGGCGCATGGCGCTCGACATAGCCCGCATATTCCTCCGGCCTTGCAAACTGCAACAGCTTGGTCACGATCTGGCTGATGCGGTGAATCTGCTCGTCGAGCAGGCGAAACTCGACCTTCGCCTTGTCGGCATCGGCTCCGAACACGCTGCGGATGACGTCGAGATTGCCCTGCATCACCGCGATCGGATTGTTGATCTCGTGGGCAACGCCGGCGGTGATCTCGCCAATCGCAGCCAGCTTCTCCGACATGATGAGCTGCTTGGTGGTTGCCTCGAGCTTGAGATTGGCGTGCTCCAGGTCTCGGGTGCGCTCCCGCACGCGGACGTTCAGTTCCTCATTCCATTCGCGGAGCTGTCGGTCGCGTTCCTGGATCTGGTCGAGCAGGCTGTCGAGATGAACCGCGACGCGGCCGATCTCGTCGCCCAGCACCGGCATCTTGGTGCGGGCGGAGAGGTTCCCGCGCTCCACCTCGGTGATCGTCGCCGTGACGCGCTCCAGCGGCATGAAGATGGAGCTCGCCCAGCGCAGGAAGATCGGTACCGTCGCGGCGGTGATGATGATGAACGCTGCGATGATGATCAGCAATGTCTGGTATTTGGCTTCGCTGAACGGCTTCTCCAGGAAGCCGACATAGAGCATGCCGACCCGCTTGCCGTAACTGTCGACCAGCGGCTCGTAGGCGGAGATGTACCAGTCATTGACCACGAAAGCGCTGTCGAGCCAGGTGCGCCCCTCGCCCAGCACGGCCGAGCGCACCGCCGCCGATACGCGCGTGCCCAGCGCGCGCCGCCCCTCGAAAAGGCGGACGTTGGTCGATATCCGCACGTCGTCCAGGAACAGCGTCGCGGTGCCCTGGCTGCCCTCCGGCAGGCTCGCCGCGCGATAGACGAGATCGTTGATCGTGTCGATGAACTCGAGATTCTGGTTGAGCAGGGTGCCTCCGACCAGCGCAGCGGCACCCCCGTCAGGCAGCATCGCCCGGCTCGCCGCGTGCACGACCATGCCGCGCGTCTCCGCGCTGCGGTCGGTCGGCACCGCGTTCGGGGTCGGCACGAGGTCCAATCGCGCGCGCTCGGCCAGGGCCGGCGAAATTGCGGTCAGCTCGTCATTGCCGAAAATGTCGATGCCCGTTGCAGGGACCTGGTCCGACAGTGCCGAGGCGATGATCGGCCAGTCGCTTCTCGGCCGATGCTGCAGCGGCGGCGATGAGGCCAGAACGTCGCCGCGACCGTTGGTCAGATACAGGAAATCGAGACCGATTTCCTTGCGGGTCTCGTCGAGCAGATCCTGCAGGGAGCCGCGCGCATCCGGCGCCAGCACCTCGTGGAAGCGGGCCGACAGGCTGAGCGCCCGCAGCTGGACGCCGGTCTTTTCCAGGATGCGGGCAAGATATTGGTGAGCGATGGTGAGATCGCCGTTCACCTTGGAGATCAGAGTCGCGTCGAATTTCGCGTTCCAGCGATAGATCGCAACGCCGAGCAGGAGGGGCAGGATAACCAGCATCGGCAGCAGCGCGATCGCGAGCAGCCGGAAGCGGACGGAGCGTCCCCGCACCGGCTCGCCGCTGCCGGCAGCATCAGACATCCCACAACGCGCATTTGCGGTCGATGGTCTTGCGCGAGATCCCGAGGCGCCGCGCCGCCTCCTCGCGATTGCCGTTGACTTCCTTCAGCACGCCGAGAATGTGACGGCGCTCGAGCTCCGCGAGACTGTCGGCAGGCGCCGACTGACCGTCGTTGCGGGGACCGGCGAAATCGTCGGGGAAGGCGCCGAGGATCAGCGTGCGCTCGATCAGGTTACGCAGCTCGCGCACATTGCCCGGCCAGTCGTAGCTTGCGAGCGCCGCCCGCACCGAGGCGTCGATCGGCACCGGCGGCATGCCGAGCTGAACCGACAGCTTGCTCATGAAGATGGCGGCAAGCTCCTGCACGTCGTCGCCGCGATCCTTCAGGAGCGGCAGGCGGATCTGCATCACGTTGAGCCGGTAGAACAGATCGGCTCGGAAACGGCCCTTCTCGACCTCCTTCTGAAGCTCGGCATTGGTCGCGAAGATGAAGCGCAGATCGACCGGAACTTCACGCTCTGAGCCAACCGGACGGACGCGGCGGTCTTCGAGCACGCGGAGCAGCTTGCTCTGCATCGGCAGCGGCAGTTCGCCGATCTCGTCGAGGAACAGCGTGCCGCCATGCGCATACAGGAATAAGCCCTCGCGCCCCGAATCGGCGCCGGTGAAGGCGCCCTTGATGTGTCCGAACAGCTCGGCCTCGATCATCTCGGGCGGGATCGCCGCGCAATTCACGGGCACGAAGGGCTTGTCGGCGCGATCGGACAGCGAGTGGATCGAGCGCGCTGCCACTTCCTTGCCGGTGCCGGATTCGCCGGTGAGAAGAACCGAGGTCGGCAGGCGCGCGACGCGTGCGATGGTCTCGCGCACGCGCAGCGTCGCTGCCGATTGTCCGATCAGATTGTCACGCAGGAAGGTGCGGTCGGATGAGGCACGCAAGGCATAGCGCAGGACATAATTCTCGCGCTGCAGGCGGACACGGTCGAGGCATCGTGCCACCGCGTTGAGGATCTGGTTGGAGCGGAACGGCTTGAGCACGAAATCGGCCGCACCGGCGCGCAGGGCCTGGATCGCGGTGTCGAGGTCGGCATAGGCGGTGATCAGGATGGCGTCGGCGAAAAAGCCGACGGCGCGCTGCTCGGCGAGCCAATCGACGCCATTTTTGCCCGGCATGATGTTATCGAGAATGACGACGTCGTAGCGGTTGGAATCGAGCTTGCGCGAAGCCTGGTCGGTGTCGGCCGCCTCGTCCACCAGCTTGCAGCGCGGCGCAAGCGTGCGCACCAGGAAATTGCGCATGCCCGGCTCGTCGTCGACGATCAGGATGGAGGCCTGCGCCAGCGCGCCGAACTCCGGCCCTGCAGCCGTCTTGCCGAGCTTGACGGCAGGCTCGCGCCCCACCGCGGGACTTGCGGCTGCACTCGCCCTCGATGTTGAGAAAGTCATGCCCGATGTCTTAGGTTTGAGAGTCTTGGGTTTGAGAGTCTTGGGTTTGAGAGTCTTGGGTTTGAGCTCCATCCACCGCAATAATCGGCGCCTTTCGCATTGCAGCGAAGCTCCGGTCGTTTCCCCGCAGGCGCAGCATAGTCAAACGTCGCCGCCGTGAACATTCGCCTTTCTAAGGGGCGTCGCTCTTCTCGACCAGGAACACGATGCGCGCCTCGTTGCGCTCGGTGATCTCGACCTTGTCGCCGGTCTCGCGAATCAGGTTCGGAATGTCAATCACCGACAAGGGATCGGTGCAGTGAACCTCGAGTTGATCACCCGGCCGCAAAGGCTTGAGCGCCTTGCGCGTCTTGAGGGCGGGCAGCGGGCATTTCAGCCCGGTGAGATCGAGCGTCGTTCTGGTCATGGCCGCAACATGGCGGGACGAAGCGATGGCGTCAACGGAAGGCCTCTAGAGCAGATCGGCGTAGGACAGGAAGCCCACGTCCTGGCCCGGCTCGACATTCGTAATGTCCTCGCCGAGTTCGACGAGGCCGTCGGTGTCGACCAGCGAGGACAGCAGCCCGGCCCCTTCGCGCGGGAATTTGATCGCCTCGAGCCCGCCGTCCTGTGCGCGCCGCAGCGAGGCGCGCACATATTCGCGCCGGCCTGCCTTCTTCTTGTAAGTGAACGCCGCCCGCAGCGGGATGGGCGTCAGCGGCTCCGGCAGGCCCCCCGCCAGCGCCAACGCCGTCGGTCGCACCACATGGACAAACGTCACGAAGCTCGCGACGGGATTGCCGGGCAATCCAATCAGCGGCACGCCGTCAATGATGCCCATCGCCACGGGACGGCCGGGCTTGATCGCCATCCGCCACAGCACCAGCGAGCCGATGCTCTCCACCGCCGCCTTGACATGATCCTCCTCTCCAGTCGAGACGCCGCCGGTGGTGAGGATCAGGTCATGGTGACCTGCAACCTGCTTCAAGCCGTTTGCAAGCGACGTTCGCTCATCGCGCAGAATGCCGAGATCGCTGACCTCGCAGCCGAGCCGCCGCAGCATCGCCATCAGCATGAAGCGGTTGGAATCGAACAGCTGCGAGGCGGCGCGCGGCTCGCCGGGCGAGGCCAGCTCGTCGCCGGTCGAGAACACGGCGACACGGATGCGCCTGACGACGTCGAGGTGCGTCAGGCCGAACGCGGCGGCAAGGGCGACATGCTGCGGCCGCAAGCGCTGGCCGCCGCGGAGCGCGACGTGACCTTGCGGGATGTCCTCGCCTGCGGGACGGACATTGGCGCCGGGCTTCAGGCCCGGCGGCAACACGATCTTGCCGGACTCATCGATGCGGACGTCCTCCTGCATGAAGACGGTCCCTGCATCCGGCGGCATCGGCGCGCCGGTGAAGATGCGCGCGGTGTGACCGGGCTTGATTGGCGCTTGCGCAACGCCGCCGGCCTGGATGCGACCGTCGAGCGGGAACGCCTGCTCTGCGCTTGCCAGAAGGTCGGCGTTGCGCACGGCGTAACCGTCGACCGCGGAGTTGGTGAAGGGCGGCAGCGGCAAAGGTGCGGCCAGATCGCGCGCGAGCACGCGCCCGTCGGCATCGACCAGCGCCACAGTCTCGAGATCGGCAATCGCGTTGACGCGCGTCGTGATGAGGCGAACGGCCTCGTCGACCGACATCATCGGTCCGCCGAAGGCAAAGCAATCGTCCGACAGTTGCGCCATGGTGCCTCGTCAGCGTATCGCGGTGCTTCTTGCCACCGCTTCCTCGACCGGCATCGCTGCCCGCAGCAGCAACGCGGCTACGGCGGGGATATCATCGAGATGGACGGTCGGCAGCCGGGTTTCAACCGCGGTGTCGGTCGCAATCCCGGCAATCCCTGGATCGTCCGGAAACAGCAGCGGTTTGCCGTTGGCGGCACGATGCACCTCGATCTTGCGATGCGGCTCGCGCTTGAAGCCCTCGACCACGACGAGGTCGACCGCGGAGAGCTTGCTCAATAGTTCCGGCAGTCGCGGCTCTGCCGCGCCGCGCAATTCATGCATCAAGGCCCAGCGATTCGACGAGGCCACCAGCACCTCGGCCGCGCCGGCCTCGCGATGCCGCCAGGAATCCTTGCCGGGCACATCGACGTCGAACTGGTGATGCGCATGCTTGATCACGGAGACGCGCAGGCCTTGCGCGCTGAAATGCGGGATCAGCCGCGTCAACAACGTTGTCTTGCCCGCACCGCTCCAGCCTGCAAGGCCGATGACTTTCATAACCGTTCGATCTCCGCCAATGGCTCGCCAGCCGATGGAACCCGCCGGCCTATCCCCGTCATTGCGAGCGAAGCGAAGCAATCCAGACTGCCGCCGCGGAAAGATTCTGGATTGCTTCGCTCCGCTCGCAATGACGAGCGGAGGCATTTTGCCCATTCCCGAGCATGCTTATATCGGCTTGACCCGAATGTCATGCTAACCTCGCGGGCCATGATGAAGATCGACAAAGCCCCGGTGCCCCTGATCGTCCCCAATCCGGACGACCCGCGCCTGACCCAGAGCGTGACCGGCACCGACCAGACCGGCGCCAGGGTCGAGATCAAGGTCCCGATGGAGCGGCCGCTGACGCTCTACCTGAACGCCCAGGAGATCGTCACCATGATGACGATCGGCGACTACCCCGAATATCTGGCGCTCGGCTACCTGCTGAACCAGAACATGCTGAAATATAACGACGTGGTCACCGAGGTCGAATACGACGACGACCTCCAGGTGGTCGTGGTGCGCACCGAGCACCACACCAATTTCGAGGCCAAGCTGAAGAAGCGCACGCAGACCTCGGGCTGCGCGCAGGGCACCGCCTTCGGCGACCTCCTGGAGGCAGTCGAGAGCGTCGCGCTGCCGAAGGCCGAGCTGCGCACCTCCTGGCTCTATCAGATGACGCAGACCATCAACACCATGCCCTCGCTCTACCTCGAGGCCGGCGCGATCCATGGCTGCGTACTGTGCAAGGAGGGCACCCCGCTCTGCTACACCGAGGACGTCGGCCGGCACAACGCCGTCGACAAGATCGCAGGCTGGATATACCGCCACGGGGTCGATCCCTCCGACAAGATCCTCTACACCACCGGACGTCTCACCTCGGAGATGGTGATCAAGACCGTCCGCATGGGCATTCCGATCCTGGTGTCGCGCTCCGGCTTCACCGCCTGGGGCGTCGATCTCGCAAGGCAGGTCGGGCTGACGCTGGTCGGCCGCACCCGCGGCAAGCGTTTCATCGCGCTTGCGGGCGAGGAGCGCATCGTCTACGACCAGAACCTCGCTTACGTCGAGGAGGAGTCGGCCAAGCACAAGCGCAAGGGCGAAGGTGGTGACGACTAGGACTCCGATGACAAGTGTTCCGTCGACTCTTGGCGTGCTGCTCGCCGGCGGGCTCGCACGGCGCATGGGCGGCGGCGACAAGCCGATGCGCACCATCGGCGGGCGCACCATTTTGCAGCGCGTGATCGCGCGCCTTTCGCCCCAGTGCAACGGGCTGATTCTCAACGCAAACGGCGACCCCGCTCGCTTTGCTGGGTTCGGCTTGCAAGTCGTCGCCGACGACGTGCCCGGCTTTCCCGGCCCGCTCGCCGGCATCCTCGCCGCGCTCGACTGGACCGCGGCGAACCGGCCGGAGATCGAATGGGTGCTCAGCGCCGCCGGCGACTGCCCGTTCCTGCCGCGCGATCTCGTCGCACGGCTGCATGACGCACGCGCGCGTGAGAACGCACAGCTTGCGGTCGCTGCGTCAGGCGACCAGTCGCATCCGGTGATCGGGCTGTGGCGCGTCGCCTTGCGCGAGGAGCTCCGCCACGCGCTGGTGGTCGAAGACCTCCGCAAGATCGACCGCTGGACCGCGCGCTATCCGCTCGCAACGGTGACGTGGTCAACCGAACCGCTCGATCCGTTCTTCAATGCCAACACGGTCGAGGATATCGCCGAGGCCGAACGGCTGGCAGCGCTGGATGACGCGTCCTAAGGCGGTGCATTGAGCTCCTGGCCATGAACCGGACCGAGCAAGGGAACGACCAATAGCCGGACGTTGCCCCGGATGAGCCATGGCCAACTCTCTCTTGGACGTCATATTCGATGTCGTCGATCTCGCGTTCGATGTCTCGGACACGATCGATCGCACGAAACAGCTAAGCAAGCCTGACATCGTCGAGGTCCCGCCGGACCCAAAGCCGCTGCCGACCGCCGCGCGGCGTGTGCTGGCCGAAGCCGAGGAACGGGAGCGCAAGCGCGACCAGTCCGATCAGGCCGCCAGCGGCATCGACCAGACATCGTAGCCATAGACCCAGCTGGTATCTACGCGGGGCGGAAGCCTGCTCGCTTCAGCGCCGCACGCGCCTCGTCCGAGCCGAGCGCGTCGAGAAAGGCCTGCACTGCCGGCCGGTCCTTGCGCGCCGTCACCAGCGCGAAGTCATAATGCTCTTCCGCCAGCGGAATGAAACCAAGGCTGGCCGCATCGGCGACCGGCGCAATCGTCATGCCCCAGTCGGCCCGATGCTGCGCCACGGCCGCCGCAACCGCGTTGTGCGAACGCGGCTGGTTCCAATAACCTTCCGGCCGCACGCCGCCGAGCAGCCGGTCGATCAGGATGCGCGTGCCGGCGCCCTGGTTGCGGTTGACCATGATGCAGGTGGGGTCCGCGAGCGCGGCAGCGACCGCCTCCTTCGCGTTCAGGCCCTCGAAGCGCGTGTCGCCCTTGCGAAAGACAATGCCCTGCATCCGCCGCCAGCCGGGGACGAGCTCGAGCCCCTCGACGAGATAGGTCGTGTTGTAGGTCTCGCTTCGATCGTCGAACAGATGGATCGGCGCGAGGTCGCACTCGCCACGCTTGGCCGCTGCGAGGCCGCCCAGGCTGCCGACCGAAATGGAACGCACGGTCAGGCCGGCATGCGCGAGCGCTGCGGTGACGCGGTCGAGGCCGGTGCAATGGCTGCCGACAATGACGAGATCGGGTACGCGCACATGCGGCGTGAACAACGTCACTTCGGCCTTAGTCCCGGCCGACATCTGGTCGGCGAGTGCGTCGATGCGCAGAAAACCGTCGGCCTGCGCAAACGACGTGATCGCACCAGAGCCCTTGCCGGAGGGATAGGCGATCAGGCCATCCCTGCCCTGGACCAGCGAGACCATCACGAATTCGGTGCGGCCGAGCTCGGAGGCGATGCGCACCGGCACGGTCGCGTTCACCTTGGCATCGGAGCGCGGCGGCAGGCCGGCCATCCTGCGCAGCACCGGCACGATCAAGTCGTGGAAGGTAAACATCGCCGAGGTTGGAAAGCCCGGCAGGATCACCACCGGCTTGCCGTCGCACACCGCAAGGCACAGCGGCTTGCCGGGCTTGAGCGCAACGCCATGCGCAATGATGCCGGGCGCGCCGAGTCGGCCGATGATGCGATGGGAGAGATCGCCCGCGCCTTTCGACGTGCCGCCCGACAGCACCAGCATGTCGGCGTCTTCAAGCGCGCGCCGCATCGCGGCTTCGAGCCTGGCTTCATCATCGGGAATGGCACCGAGGAAGACCGCCTCGCCGCCGTTCTCGTCGACCGCGGCCGTGACGATGGCGCCGTTGGTATCGTAGATCTCGGCAGGCCCGAGCGGCCGGCCGGGCTGAACCAGCTCGTCGCCGGTGGAGATCACGGCAACCCGCGGCCTGCGCGCGACACGCACCTCGGCAATGCCGCAAGCCGCCAGCATGCCGATCTCGCGCGAGCCGATGATGGTGCCGGCGCGCAGCAGCGCCTCGCCGCGCGCGATGTCGGATCCGGCGTACGAGACGAATTGCCCCGGTGAGGCGGCGCGACGGACTTCGATCGCATCGAGGCCGGCCGGCTGGGTGTGCTCGACCATGACCACGGCATCGGCGCCGCGCGGCAGCGGACCGCCGGTGGCAATCGGCGTCGCGGTCCGGGCCGCCACCTGCAGCGTCGGCGCCGTGCCGCAATGAATGGTCTCGCCATTGAGCGCGAGGCGCACGGGCGCGCCCTCGCCGGCCGTCGCAAGGTCGGCAGAGCGCACGGCAAAGCCGTCGACATTGGAGCGGTCGAACGGCGGCACGTCGATCGGTGCGGTGATGTCTTCGGCGAGCGCCGCGCCGAGCGCAGCAGCGAGCTTGCGCAATTCGCTTCCAGGCGCGCGCGGGAACAAGGCCGCCTCGAAGCGCGCCAGGGCCTCCTCGCGCGAGAGGATCTTGAGGAACTGCTCCTGTTCGAGCGCGCTGCGGTCTGGTGATTTCGGGATCATCGTCATGCCAGGACCCATATCACTCCCGCATCAGATGCGCATCGACCGGCGTACCTGCCGCAAATCCCTCGTGACTGGCGGGAATGAGCAGCCATGCGTCCGCACGGGCGATTGCCTGAAGCGGCCATTCGCCCACGGCAAGCGGCAGCCAGGCACGATGTTCCTCGGCCAGCAAAGCCATCTCAGTGATGCCGACACTGGATGCGATTTTTCGCGCGAGCGGCAGGGACACTTTCAGGCGCGGCCGGCGCGCCGACAAACGGTCGACGAGCGGCAGCACGAGCGCGAGCCACGCCGCAAACGCTTGGTCGGGCGACCCGGGCAACGCGACCACGGGAACTCGTCCCACCCGCCCGATCGCGGCGGTGCGTCCGGGCTGGAGCGCAAGGCCGTGCGCCATCACCTCGCCGCGCTGGGCCAGGGCCGCGATGGCAGTATCCTGGCGGCCGACGCCGCTACCGCCGATGGTCAGCAGAACATCGCAAGAGGACGCATCGAGCACATCGGCAACCGACGCTTCATCGCGTGCACGAGCTTGACGCGTTTCTACGTCCAATCCCGCTGCGCGCGCGATCCCGGCGATCAGATGCATCGTTGCCGTTGCGCCCGGCACGTTCACGATGTGCATCCGCGGCCGCCGCACGCCGATTTGCTCCAGGCCCGCGACGCGCGCGAGCAGCAGATCGGCCGCACCGACGGGATGGCCCTCGGCGCCGGCAGGCGTTCGTTCCACGATGTCGCTGCCGGCGCGCCGGACGCCCTGTCCGGGCACGCCCTCCGCCAGCACCTGGGCAAGCGGCCCCGACACCTCCACCGCGTCGGCATCGAGCACACAGTCGCATCCCGCCGGCATCGCGTCACCGGCCTCGACCCACGCCGGCACTTCTACCAAAGGCAGCGGCGCGTAAGCGGACGCACCGACGAGATCATTTGCCGATAGCGCCCAACCGTCTGCGGCCGCGATGTCGCGCGAAGGATAGGCGGCAAGCAGCGGAGTGCCCGCCGCGATGCAGCCGATCGCGTCCGCCAGCGGCACCTCCACCGGCGCGACGGGATCAACGCCTCGCAACAATGCGAGCGCGGTGTCGAGCGGCGTGAGCGAGGACGGCAGGCGCTGGGTCATGCGCCATGATGGACCATGCATCGGCCGGTTTGGCAACCGCCGACGATGCCGGCCTCAGCCGCCCGACCTGTCCGAATTGGGAAAGAACAGCTGCTGCCCGTCGACCTTGTAGCCGGCGATCGCCGTCTGCCCCTCCGGCGACGTCAGCCAGTCGATGAAGTTCTGCGCGAGGTCCTTCTTCACGTTCGGGAACTTCGCAGGATTCACCAGCATCACGCCATACTGGTTGAGCAGCCGCCTGTCGCCTTCGACGACGATGTCGAGATCGCCGCGATCCCTGAAGGCGATCCAGCTCCCGCGATCCGACAGCACATAGGCATTCGCGGCGCGCGCGGCGTCGAGCGCCGAGGCCATGCCCGGCCCGGCCTCGCGATACCAGGCGCCCTTGGCGCCGGCGATGTCGATGCCGGCGACGATCCAGAGCGCGAGCTCCGCGGCGTGGGTGCCCGACCGATCGCCACGCGTCACGAACGGCGCGCCCTTGGCTTCGATCGCCTTCAGCGCCGTCGCGATGTCCTTGCCTTTCACGCCCGCGGGATCGCTCTTCGGCCCGATCAGCACATAGTCGGTGTACATCACGTCGTAGCGCTTCACGCCAAAACCGTCGGCGACGAATTTCTCCTCCTGAGGCCGCGCGTGCATCAGCACGACGTCGACCTCGCCCCGTCGCGCCCCATCGAGCACTTCGTCGGCGCGCCGTGCGATCACGGTTACGGCGACGCCGGTCTTCTCGCGGAAGATCGGCAGCAGATAGTCGAGCAGGCCGGACTCCTGCGTCGCCGTCGTCGAGGCGAGGACGATGCCGCGCTCCTCCGCGGACGATGCCGCAACGCCCGCGGCAAGGCCGCAGAGAAGCGCAAATGCAACGGACAGGCGGCCCATGACCGGGGTTCCCCTTAGCTGTGACGCGATCATGATGATGATCGATTGCGCCGCACTCGTGACGCGTTTTCACGCTGCCCAGCCGGGAAATTTCGGCAACGCCGCCGAGGCGCGCCGCGCGAGCGATCTCTTCAGGATCGTTCACCAAAGCAGAAATCGCGCGTGCGGATGTGTTGCAAAGCAGCGAGATGATCGGGCATGGTTCCCGCGGACCAAAATCTGAAATGCAGAATTCCACCTGCGTCGGACGTCAAAAAGAAGCAAGAATTTGCATAGGAATGCAGGATGGAATTCCTGACGACCAGCGAAGCCGCCGATTACCTTCGGCTCGGCGAACGCAAGCTTTACGAACTCGTCACCACCGGTGCGATCCCCTGCAGCAAGGTGACGGGGAAATGGCTCTTCCCGCGGCACGAACTCGACCTCTGGGTCCTGTCGGGCCTCGCGCGTCCGGCCGGCATGTTGAGCACCGAGCCACCGCCGGTCGTCGGCGGTAGCCAGGACGAACTGTTGGATTGGAGCTTGCGCGAATCCGGCTCAGGGCTCGGATCGATGAGCGAGGGCAGCGCGCGCGGGCTCGAGCGCTTGCAGCGCAACGAGGTGATGGCTGCGGCGGTGCACTTCCACGCCCTGGACGCCTCCGACAATCTCGCCAGCGATGCCAGTGTCGAAGCCGTGCGGGCAGCTCCCGACCTGCACGATGCGGTGCTGGTCGCGTTCGTACGCCGCGAAGCGGGCCTGGTGCTGCCACACGGCAATCCCAAGCACCTGCACGGCCTGACCGACGTGCTCGCAACTGGCGCCCGGATGGCGATGCGACAACAGGGCACGGGTGCGCAAATGCTGCTCGACGTGCTCCTGAAGCGCGCGGGCGCCTCGACGCGGGATTTGCGCCGCATCGAGACGCCGGCGCTGACCGGCCCGGATCTTGCCGAACTGGTCCGCGCCGGCCAGGCCGATTGCGGCGTCGCGACGCGCGCCGCGGCACGCTCGGCCGGTCTCGATTTCCTGCCGCTGGTCTGGGAGAACTTCGATCTTGCGATGCGGCAGCGCAGCTATTTCCGCCCTGGCATGCAGGCCTTGCTCCGCTTCCTGAACGAACGGCGGCTGCGCCAGCGAGCCGAGGAGCTGACCGGCTACGATCCCTCGCCCGCAGGACTGATCCGCTTCGCGGCCTGACGTTGACGCCCGCCCCCAAATAGTTGCAAAAGAAACCAATTCAGCCGGGCATACCCGGACGCAACACCGGCCAACGAGCCGGCTCACGGGAGGACAAGCGTGAATCCAATCAGATTTGGACGGCCGGTCGCGGCCGCCTTTGTCGCGATGCTCTTGCTGCCGACCACGGCAATGGCGCAGGTTTCCGACGACGCCGTCAAGATCGGCGTGCTCACCGACATGAACGGCCCCGCCTCCGCGCCGACCGGACAAGGCTCGGTGACGGCGGCGCAGATGGCGATCGACGATTTCGGCGGCACCGTGCTCGGCAAGCCGATCAGCGTCGTGATCGGCGACCACCAGCTCAAGGCCGATGTCGGCGGCGCCATCGCGCGGCGCTGGTACGACGTCGACCAGGTCGATCTGATCGTCGACGTGCCGGTCTCGGCGGTCGGACTCGCGGTGCAGAACATCGCCAACGAGAAGAAGCGGCTGTTCATCACCCACTCCACCGGCACCGCGGACTTCCACGGCAAGTTCTGCTCGCCTTACGCGATCCAATGGGTGTTCGACACCCGCGCGCTCGCGGTCGGCACCGCGGATGCCGTGGTCAAGCGCGGCGGCGACAGCTGGTTCTTCATCACCGACGATTACGCCTTCGGCCATTCGCTGGAGCGCGATGCCTCCGCCGTCGTCACCGCCAATGGCGGCAAGGTGCTGGGCTCGGTGCGGCCGCCGCTGGCAACGCCCGACCTCTCCTCCTTCGTGCTGCAGGCGCAGGCCTCCAAGGCCAAGATCATCGGCATCGCCGCCGGTCCCCCCAACAACATGAACGAGATCAAGACCGGCGCCGAGTTCGGCGTGTTCAAGGGCGGCCAGCAGATGGCGGCGCTGCTGGCGCTGATCACCGACATCCACGGCCTCGGCCTGCAGGCCGCGCAAGGCCTGCTCCTGACCACGTCGTTCTACTGGGACATGGACGACAAGACGCGCGAATGGTCGAAGCGCTATTTCACCAAGATGAACAAGATGCCGTCGATGTGGCAGGCCGGCGTCTATTCCAGCGTGATGCACTATCTCAACGCCATCAAGGAGACCGGCACCGACGATCCGCTCAAGGTCGCGGCCAAGATGCGGGAGAAGCCGATCGAGGATTTCTTCGCGCGCAACGGCAAACTGCGCGAGGACAATCTGATGGTGCACGACCTCTGGCTGGTGCAGGTGAAGACGCCGGAGGAGAGCAAATATCCGTGGGACTATTACAAGATCCTCACGACCATCTCCGGCGACAAGGCGTTCGGTCCGCCGGACCCGGCGTGTTCGCTGGTGAAGAAGTGACTCGATCTCTGTGTCCCGGACGCGCTGCGGCGCGAAGTGCCGCTGCGCAGAGCCGGGACCCACAACTCCGCCCGTGCACGCTGGGCCCCGGATCAGTAGCGCATCACGCCGCAAGCGCGGCGCGCTGCGCAGCATCCGGGACACGAGACTGCGGTGTCATTTCACCACGCCGATCTCGCGAAAATACTTCATCACGCCGGGATGGATCAGCTCCGGCTTCGGCGCGGCCGCGACCGTGTTCGCGGCCGTGGTCTCGCAGGCCTGCGCGAGCCTCTTGCAGAACGTCGCCTCGACGCCGTGCAGCGTCTTTGCGAGCCGATAGGCGACATCGTCAGGCAGATCCTCGCGCGTCAGCACAAAGCTCCAGGAGCCGAGCGAGGCGATCGGCTCGATCTGCTTCGGATAGGAGCCGGCCGGCACGGTGAGCGGCTTCAGGAACGCATGCTTGGCGCGGATGCGGGTGATCTCTTCCGTGCTTGGCGCGATGAAGCGCGCGCCTGATGCGCTCGAGGCCACTGCGGCAAAACCGGGC
This sequence comes from Bradyrhizobium sp. USDA 4354, assembly GCF_054060315.1. Classification (NCBI taxonomy): domain Bacteria; kingdom Pseudomonadati; phylum Pseudomonadota; class Alphaproteobacteria; order Hyphomicrobiales; family Nitrobacteraceae; genus Bradyrhizobium; species Bradyrhizobium sp. USDA 4354. The sequence goes on from NZ_JBSSDC010000001.1 coordinate 7,732,309, forward strand.
CAGCCGATGCCGGCGCCCCAGAGCGCAGCGACGCGGCCGTCCTCGACCATCGCCGGGCCGTCGCCGGCGCGATCGAGATAGACGGCCTTGAAGTCCTCGTCCTGCTTCAAGCCGAGTCCGTCCAGCACATAGCGCGCCAGGATCGGCAGGCCGGAGCCTTTGGCGCCGAACGCGACGGGCTGGCCGACGAGATCGGCAATCGTCTTGTAGGGACTGTCGGCGCGCACCACGAACATGCCGGGATTGGAATAGATCGCGGTGAGGATCTTCAGCGCTACCTTCGCACGGCCGATGCCGGCAAAGGCCTCATAGGCCGGCTCGCCCGCGACCAGCGCGAGATCGAGCTCGCCCTTCTCCAGCAGCGGGATGTTCTCGTTGCTGCCCTTGGTGTTGCGGGGGACGATGGACATTTGCGGATCGGCCGCGTTCATCACCTCGGCGAAGGCGTTGCCATAGAGCGGGAAGCCGCCGCCGGGTGTCGCGGTGCCGAGGCTGAGTGTCGTGGTCGGAATGGCCGTGCCTCCGGTTTGGGCGGCGGCGGGGCTTGCGAGCAGCGCCGCACTGATGAGGATCATCGCGAATCTCATGGTCGCTCCTGGCGGACCTGCGTCAACACCGGCTCGGAGACGATGTAGGCAGCGACCCGATTTTGTGAAAGCATGCAGCCAACGACAATAGAACAATGGGAGGTGTCATGTTGCGAATTTTGCGTCAGCGTGTTTTCGGGCTCGCAGTCCTCTTAGGTCTTTTCAGCGCCACCTCTCCCGCCGCCGCCGGCTACCCCGACCGTCCCGTGCACTGGCTGATCGGCTTTTCCGCCGGCGGCCCGGTCGATATCGTGGCGCGGATCATGGCGCAGTGGCTGTCGGATCGTCTCGGCCAGCAATTCATCGTCGAAAACCGCACCGGCTCCGGCGGCAACATCGCCGCCGCCGCCGCGATCAATTCGCCGCCGGACGGCTACACGCTGCTGTTCGTCGCGCCCAACAACGCGATCTCGACCTCGCTCTACAAGAAGCTGCCGTTCGACTTTTTGCGTGACACCGTGCCGGTGGCCAGCATCATGCAGCTCACCAACATGCTGGTCGTCTCCAACGCGTTTCCGCCGAAGACGGTTCAGGAGTTCATCGACTATTGCAAGGCCAACCCGGGCAAGATCTCCTTTGCCTCGTCCGGCAACGGCACCTCGGTGCACATGTCGGCCGAGCTGTTCAAGGTGATGACGAAGTGCGACATGGTGCACGTGCCCTATCGCGGCTCGGCCATCGCCTTCCCCGACATCATCTCCAACAAGGTGCAGCTGATCTTCGACAATCTGCCCTCGGCCATGGAGCAGGTGAAAGGCGGCAACGTCCGCGCGCTTGGCGTGACCTCGCCGCAGCGCTGGCCGAGCGTGCCCGACGTGCCCGCGATCGCCGAGACCGTGCCGGGCTTCGAATCGGTCGGCTTCTACGGCATCTCCGCGCCGAAGGGCACCCCGCCCGAGGTGATCGAGATCCTCAACAAGGCGGTCGGCGAAGCGCTGAAGGATCCGAAGCTGATCGCCCGTCTTGCCGAGACCGGCGGCATCCCCAAGCCGATGACGCCCGCCGAGTTCGGCAAGCTGGTCGCGGATGAAACCGAGAAGTGGCGCAAGGTGGTCGAGTTCGCCGGGGCGTCGGTGGACTAGGCGGCGCTCCGCCGCCGAGCCCGGCCGCACCGCATTTGAGGGGGCCAACAGGCCCCCTCAAACAAAGTTGCGAAAACAACCCCATGCACAGTAGACGAGGCCAGTTATTTCAATGGGTTACGGCCCACCTCGAAAAAACCTGCGAAAAGGCGGTTTGCTTCGTCGGGCAAAACAGGGTTATACAGGCATCATCGCAAATTTCGGGTATTCAAAATGACCCATGATGCCGTGCCGGCGTTCCCATCCGCCAGAGCCAGCATTGCACCCCCGCCTCAGGCCCTGTAAACGAACCGCGCACCGTTGCCGGCCGCGCTTAGCCGCGGCCGCCTCGCGGCGGGGCCTGTAGCTCAATGGTTAGAGCCGGCCGCTCATAACGGTCTGGTTGCAGGTTCGAGTCCTGCCGGGCCCACCAGCCTTCGCCCTTCGGGCTACGCATGGCGCAGCCAAGCAGGGGCCCGAAGGGCGAAGTGTGTCCGGCATTGCTGGCGCGCAGCGGAAGCGACGACGGACTTCTGCAGCGAGTTCGGCTAAGCAGGCCAACGCCACACATCAAAGTAAGCATGCGAAGGCAGCCGCCCCGGACTGACGGTCGAAGCAGTTCGTGCTTGCAACTCCAAGGACCTTTTCGATAAATTTGCGACCATGACCACCTTTGCTCAAGCCCCGGAGAAAGAGGCTCGTAGGCTCCGGTGGCTACCCCTTGTTGCAGCTATTGCCACGGTTACGACTGCGACTCCCCTTGCGTGGGACAGTAAGAACTTTGGCACGTTTCTGCTTGTCATCTCAGTCTACTTGCCCGCGGTGGCATTAGTTGGCCTCGGCCTCTGCATCTGGGCAGGAGTTGAGAGGAAATCACCCCGAGCCCGTTCGATCGTAGTCTCGCTGGTGGTCATGCTCACGCTGATCGGCGGAACATTCTGGGCAGTGCCGCCGGCGAAGGATGAACTTCGGTTTCTGACTTGGTCTCTCACTCACAGCGACGCACTGCGAGGGTTCGCGGACAGGGACTCGGTTATGCTGGATTGGGAAAGCTGGGGGATGGCAGGTATAGAGAACGACGCTTACCTCGTCTCGAACCCGAGCGATAACCTGACTCAGGACGCCGGAGCTTCGGAATGGCTCCGCCACGTCGGATCAAGTTGCGAAATCGTTGCTTCGAAGCGGATGCGTCGTGGAATCTATATCGTCACGACTTACAATTGTCCGCTGCGATAGGGAATATCCAGGTGAAGAGCGGAAAGCATCGGTGAAGATACGGTGACAGTGCTGGACTGCACCCCTTGTTCCGTATGTTGCCGTCCACCCCTGAAGAAAAGCAGGCGGTGAGCCGGCGGAGTCGCTGCGAGTGCAGTATTCGCGCGACTCACGCCTCAAAGACGAAGCGTGTGCCGGTATAGGCCCGGAGCAGCTTGGACGGCATCTCGGTTCTGGCGATCTCCCAGAAGGGTTCTCCCGTGCAGTGCATCGGAATGACGTAATCGGGGTCGATCTCCTTGAGTGACGTGATCGTTTCCCGCACATAGTCCTCCTTGTACGGCGCGAGATGGAATCCGCCCATTACCGCATGAACCTTTTTCACCCCTGAGGCCACCTGAGCCTGCTTGACTGCATTCACGACGCCGCGGTGGCTGCACGACGTCAGCACCACCAGCCCGCGTCCTTTCAGATTGAAAGTGGTTGCGATCTCGTGACGGAATTCGTCGGGGACGACACCCTTGGCGCGATCCTCTGCCGAGACCCGCTGGGGATAGCAGCCAAATCCCTGTTCGACGCCGACCTTCATTGCGCTTGGGGACAGCAATTTCTCGAAGCTGGTCAGCCGGATTTGGCCGCTCGTAAACCCGTGGTCGGCGACCAGCGCCGGTCCCTCGGCGTAGGTGACGGTCACGTTGGCATCGTTCAGTGCCTTGCGGTCGAGCGCGCCGAAGTCTCCCCGCACCGGTGGCGCCGTCCACTCGCGCGAGCAGAAGCAATCCTCGCCGCCAACATAGAATGGAAGCCTCGTTTTCAGCTTGCCGCTGTTTTGCTTCATGAAGCCGACCAACCCACCGAAATGATCGTAATGACCATGACTCAGGACGAGGGCGTCAATCGCCGCAGGGTCGATTCCCAATAATTCAATGTTGTTGTCGAGCGCTTCCGGCGTGAAGCCGAAATCTACCAGAATTTGGCGTCGGTCGTTTCCGAGTTGGGATTCGACGTGCATTGAAAGACCAAACTCGCTGATCAGCGTCTTGCGCGGCGGTTTGCCACCACCGATGCCCCACCCAAACCGCTGAATATCGACGTTACCGGTCTTCGTGCTGGGCGCCACCGCGATCTGATAGCTGTCGATGACGACGCGCACCGCAACACGGTCGACCTCGGGCACGGGACCAGAAATCGGCTCGGCCCGCGCCGGCCTCGCACCGCCGAGCAGCGAGGCAACGATCGCGCTGAAGACGGCAGCACCACCTCCGCAAACAACATCCCGTCGATGCATGGATCGAGGCATGGATATGTCTGTGTTGTCGATCAGCATGACGCCATCCTCCATCGGTTAGCGTTGACGGCCTACAGGCGGCCGCTGACGGACTGCAACGGAGCCCGTGCATTCGCGCCGGCCCGCTGCCTCATGCGCGTTGGAAGGGGTCTGCAAAAAAGGGCAAGTTCTGTGCGGTCAATGTTCGTGTGCGAGATCGCCGCCGCTATGACCGCACGGGCGGGCGACACACCTTCAGTCTGCCGCGCGAGACACGCGCAAACCCACGAGTGCATGACAAAACAATGAGAACTTCCTTCGGATCCGGATCCATTACAAGACAGCATGACTGCCGAAATCTCGCGATGGCATTTCCTCACCGGTAGCAATCGGCGCCACGTCAGCTCTTGGCCCTTCTCTTGGCCCTTCTCTTGGCCCTTCGCGGCATATTTGCGCCGCCGCACGAGCTTGGTCGCCAACGGGAGGAAGCGGACGCAACCTTCATCGCTTTATAGGCACACGGCCTAGTGAAGAGGTCCAACTGACCGGAGACCAAGCCGGCCTCTTGAGTAACTTCTCCAGTGAGCCGTCAGGATTTGCAACCTGTTTTCACAACCGTGCAAATTGCGCTTGAACGGTAAGCGTCGTTTCACTCCCACCTTCTCTTGGCGTTTGTGATGGGCGAGGCTCGCGATCGAATCGAGCCATCGCAAGGCGAGCCTTTTCCTGCTCAGCAAGACGGGCCGCCCGCGAAGTCATGCTGACTGATCGATGGCGCGACTGGCAATAGTGGCTGCTGCTGCCCCAGCGCCGCTATTTCGTGGTTATTCGGCGCGTTGGCGTCACGGTGCTGGTCGGCGCCATCGGCGAGACCGAAAACGTCAGCCACGTATTCCAGCCGGGCGGCCGATTCTCTGCGGCGAACTCCCCGTACCCTTTAAGGTTCAGATAGCCCTGCATGTCGCCTACGGGAAACAGAAAGCCGATTTGCGGTCCGACCGCCAATACCCGGGACCGAAAGCCGCCCAAGGCGGGGTGCTGGCCGAAGTCATCGGTGATCTGCTGATAGGCATAACCCACAAGACCGATGAAAGCCTGCTTTGATAGAAACTGGGAGGCACCCCAATCCACGTGGAGGTCGATGCCGTTCTGGTACTGGGTGTCCTGGTTCTTGAAATTATAGGTGACGCCTGCGACAGCCGAAAACTCGTGGCCGGCCTGCGGATTGAAATACGTGTAGCCGCCACCGGCGTCGATGGCGGCGTGACCGATGCCGAGATTGGCGAGGCGGGTTGGACTGTAAGCCCCGACCGGAATGTCTCCCGTTACGTAAGTCATGAAGTTGTGCACGCCGGCGTTCCACTTGAGCGTTGCCAGCGGGTAGAGGTCGCCAACCGATGTGATCGAATCGCCGAAGCCGCCGGTGCGCGTTACCGCCAGCGGGCCGATTGCCGTTGTCAGCGTTCCGGCAAGATCTGCGCTCGAGCGTCCGAACAGTCCGGTCACGCCGATGGCGAGTTGTCCGCCAAGCACCGGCGTTGCGAACGTGTAAGTGGGGTTGAGGAGGACGAGATCCGCCTGCGCATTCAGCCGCAGGTTCAGGTCGACGTTCACTGTTGCAGGGATTCTGCCGACGTGGATTTCCCTGGCTGCCGCTGCATTGCCGAAAGCACTTACGCTGGTGTGATAGTAAACTTCCGCCATCGACCAGCCGGGGACCTGAGGAGTCGCCGCAAGGCTGCTGAAGCGGCCGGGAAGCCAGTATGAAACTCCACCTTCGTCGGCATGGACAGTTGCCGCCGAGATTGATGCCATCACGATCACCATCGCCATGGCCGCATGTCTGACCGGGAAACAGATACGTCGCTTTGTCTCGATTCGTCGAATGGGCTGTCCCCTTGTTCGAAGATCAACGCGGCACATCACCCCCCCCCCCCTGCATTTTCGAGGAACGAACCTTTGCTGCCCACAATGATCGTTCATCTCGCGCGGTACAGCGCAAATCCGGAACACTTGGACTCATGCCGGCGCTGTGGCCCCGGCATGGGTCCAACTTCTCAAGCCTCGACCTTCCTGGCGGCAGGAACCGTCCATGTGCCGTTGATGATCGACGGGTCCGTTTCCTGCGGCCAATACATGCGCAACATCAGTATGAAATCTCCCGAAGGCGCGGGGAGCCAGTTGGACTCCTTGTCCTTGCCCGGAGAATCCTTCTGGATGTAGAGATCGGTTGAGCCGTCCGGATTCTCCTTCAAATCTTCACGAGCGCTGATCGAGTAGCGGTTGAGCGGATTCTTCACAAAGAAGTAGCCGCTGTCGTACATCGTAAGCGACCAAAATCCTTCCGCAGGAGGCAGATGCCCCTTGGGAAACCGCATGACGTATTTGTTCGCGCCATTGTACTTGTGGCCATCGGCGTCCTTTTGCGAGGTCGGATAGACCGCGTCCTGCGGACGGTTGGCGCCGAGTCCGATCGCGGTCACCAAAGCCCGCATCAGATAGTCGGTGCCATAGATGCCGGTTTTCGTCGTAAAAGCAAAGCCATTCTCGTCCTTGATGGCCTTGTTGATCTTGAACTGGAGCATGATCCTGTCGAACGACACCTCAGGCACGCGCTTCAGGAAGTCCGCCTTCAGCTTGCTCTCATCAAAATCCTGTCCGGAAACGATGCCAATGCGGGCAAATTTGGCAAGCTGAGGCGCGTCGGCTGCGTATGGCGGATTGGTCTTCATGAGCTCGCACAGCAGCTTGAAATACGACACCGCGTCCATGCGGTTGACCTGCTCGCGGACAGCCGTCTTCATGTCGATCGACGGATCGACTTTTCCCGCAGGCGGCGTGTACGGCTTGCCGTAAGCACTGAGCGGTACGAGCTTGCACTCATCCTGCAGCTTGTGGACGGCGGCGTAGTCCTCCGGCGTGCCGGTGCAATAGATGCGGCCGAGCAGCCACACGATGTTGGTGGGCGATTTGTACTCCTTCACACCGGCCGGCAGCGTGCCTTTCCACCCGGGCCCCGTGATCGCGTAGGTTTGCGCACCGGTGCCGGTGGTGCGCTTGCCAGGCACCTGAAACACCGTGGTCCAGCCGTCCAGCATCGGCATCAGGAAGTAGCGCCCCTTCATGTCCGGGATGCTCAGGACCCACGGTTCTTTCCCGACATCGAAGAAGGAAGTCGTGTACAGCGTGTCCGCGTTCGGCGCGGTGACATCCCTGAACGAGGCGTCGGGATACTGGCGCAACTTGATGATCTGGCCCATCGGGCCGCGTGTGCCCACGGGCTCGGCGACGTTGGTGATGATCCGGCGGGTCATCTCCATCGTCACCAAGGGGTAGCCGAATATGTAGGCGTCGCTGGCGAGCCAGAAATCCTCCAGGCCTTGCCCCACCCCGACGAATGAATCCTGGGCAAGGGCCGATCGTGTTGCGGCAGCTCCTGCCAGCAGCCCCATTCCACCAAATGCAAGGGATCGACGGGTGATGTTCATCGCTATCTCCTTCCTGATACGAATACAATGACGAGTAGATGTGAGGCTCAAGCCCTGCGGGACGAGGCAGTCAGGATGAATTGCGCGGAGCGGCGGCTACGGTGCCGCCAGTCGGCGCTGCTCAATAGCAAGGCGGATAAGGATAGTATCCGCACCGGGGCGCGTAATACGGATAGGCCGCAGCTCCGGCCACGGCTGCCGCACCCGCAACGGCAGCGCCTCGGTAGAAGGCACCCCGCCAAGCCGTTCGGCGGGCGACGCCGGCAAATGACAGCGGCGTGAACGGCCGTCCAATGATGTCGATGAAGACCGATGCCGGCCCATCAGCTCCCGCAAGATCGCCTTCCAGGATATCGACGTCGAAAGTCAGCCTGTCGCCCTCAAGTCTGGGCGATTTCAATACGACGACGGCGTCGAGCACCGAAGAACCGTCCTTCTTGAAACCCGACACGGTGGCGTTTGGAGGATCTTTGGCGAAATTGTCGCTGCCATTGCCCCAATCCTCGACAATACGCGCCGTGAGATCGTGACCGGCCGCCCGAACAGGTCGGTCGGCAAACACGATCGCATTCGGTGCAACTCCCGTCAGCACAAGCTTTCCGTCGTTCAGGCTCGCACCGCGCGAATTGAGGACGAAGAGGGACGGTACGACTTCCGGCTTTGCCTGGCCGATGGATTTCTCAAGCGGCATGTGCGGTTTATGTTCAGATGCCGATTGAGCAGAAAGATTCTGGGGGCACACCAGCAATCCGCCGGCGCAAAATGCGATCAGAGCAGCGCGAAGTGTCATGGTTGTTCTCTCCCTCGAAAGCGGGTTGTTTTTCTTTTCGGCCGGCTCGCATGGCTTTCGAAAAAACGCCCCACGCATCGTCCTCGCTTCGTCAAATAAGCAGGTGGCTCCTTCAGAGTCCGGCAATCCTGGTAAGCAACGTCGCTAAGCATTTCGCGCCAATTCAGATTGCGCGTCTTGCCATTTCGCGCCAATCGTCGGGAATAGCTCAGGGGCCAATCGCCTGAAGTCGGCTGCGAGGGCGCGCCAGATCATGCTTATGGGCAAGTTGCTGCCGCCTATAAACGATGGGTTGAATTTTCATCAAACGCGCGAAAGAGCGGCTGAAGCTGCTTGCGTTGGTGTAGCCGAGGGATTTGGCGATGTCCGACAAGGGCTTGCTTGAGTCCGCGAGCAGGCGGCACGCGATGTTCAAGCGAACCTCCGCGAGCATTTCGCTATGACTTGTGCCCAGGCGACCTAGATGACGCTGCAACGTGCGCGAGCTGATCTTGAGGGCGCGGGCAGTACTATCGAGAGTTGCGTCACCGTGTCGCAGCAACGCGACCATGACGGCGCGGACCGCCCGGGATGAAGGCAAACGGACAGCTCTCATCGGTTCGTCTGAGGCGCGAAGCCCATGCTCCCTCAAGAGAAAACCAACCTTCGAGGCTACAGGCATTTCGGGGGCCAATCTGGCCATCCGCCGCCAGAATGTTCGCCAAATCGAGTTGGTCGGGCGCCTTCAGTCTATTCCCAGGCATGACGTGACCATGAAATAGAGCAAGAGGGGTGGCAGCCTGCTAGTCTGGGATCGCGGCAAACTTGTTAGGCAGGCAGTTATGACCGTCATTCCGTTGACCCGTTGTCAATTTCTCATCCCATTCGCCGAGATCCATTCAGAGATAGGCGGCCCTACCGCGTCGCTTCTCGCCAAGTTTCGGCTACCTACCTCGTTGGAAGAAAAAGCGGATCACTACGTGCCGCTGCTGCCGGCCGTTCGGTTCGCGAGGGCCGCGCAGGAAAGGCAAGGCTTGTCAGAGCTCGCCTTTCGAGCAGCCCAAAAACTCTCATTCGATCATTTGAGCGAGGACATGCGGGCCCGAATCCGGCATTCGCCTACCCTGCTGGTGGCGCTTCAGCACATGCGCAAGTGGGCTCCCGTCGAAGATACAAATCTCCGACTATGGCTAGAGTCGAACGGTGAAGGCGTAAGAATCTGCAGCACGCTCATGGGAACGAAAGGCATCCCCGATCTTGAGATGTCCCAATGGCTGCAGAACATTTTCGTTGTGCACATTGTCCGTCAATTCGCTGGCGCGAACTGGACTCCGAAAGTCATCGCGTTTGAAGCAAACTATACGCCAAGCATTGAAGTTCAATCACATTGGCCGAATACCCGCTTCATGTCAGGTCAGAAGGCCTCATGGATCGAGGTGCCGCTGCAGTTCTTGAGCCATCCCAATCTCACAGATGTCGTCCCGTCGAATTTGCCCGAGACCGAGCGGCACCCTTTCGGCAACGACGTTGTCAGCGTACTCAAGTTGACCCTGCCATCGTACCTTGACCAAGGAGGCCCTGCGATCGTCGAGGCGGCCGAGATGGTAGGACTGAGCATTCGGAGCCTGCAGAGGAAGCTTTCGCTGGCTGGACTGACATACTCGAGCCTGCTGGAGCAGGTCCGCTTCAACAATGCGATAAAGCTCCTGAGCGATACCGAGAACAAGATCAAGATCATCGACGTGGCATTCTCATCGGGCTATGCCGACCCTGCCCACTTTACTCGTGCCTTTCGTCGAATCTCCGGACTCACCCCGCGAGAATTTCGGGACAGCCGGGGAAACGGGGGAAGTTGAGCCTCAGCTTCTCTCGCGGGCGACGATCCGCAAGAGCTTGCGTGCCTTCGGACGATCGGGATTGATGAGCAGTTGCGTCACGATGGGATCCAGGCAAACCCGTTTCACGCTCGAGCGGCTGCCCGCCAACGGCGGCGAAGCGGACGGCTGCTAGAGCTGCATCCATGGCGAGCCGCAGCCACGCAAATATCTTGCGGCAAGAGGACTCTCTCAGCTCGCCTTCTTGATCCGCGATCCCTTGAGGAAATCCGAGAAGGCCTTGAGGGTCGCTTCCGAGACATGGTGCTCGATGCCTTCGGCATCCGCTTCGGCGGCCTCCCTTGGCACGCCGAGCGCGAGCAGCACTTCGAGAACAAGACGGTGGCGCGCGCGCACTCGTCTTGCGAGCGCTTCGCCCTTCTCGGTCAGGAAAATGCCCCGGTAGGGGCGCGCCGTAGCAAGATCCTCGCGCTTCAGCCGCGCGATCGTATTGATCGCGGTGGGATGCGACACCCCTAGTCGTCGCGCGATGTCGGTGGCACGTGCCTCACCCGTCGACTCGATCAGATCGGCGATCAACTCGACATAGTCCTCCAGGATCGCCGTCGACCGCGCGGTACGGGCCTTCCCAAAGCGTCGCGCCTGCGCCTGTTCCGTCGGGAGGGCATGCAGCGAGACCTTGCGAGCAGGTGAAGCCTTCCGGCTCATGGGAGAATCCGCATTCATGGCAGACGGACCATGGGCTCCCTGGCAGGACATTGCAAGCTGGCGATTTATCCTGTCGCCTTCCTGCAACAGCTTCGCAATTGCAACAGCCCCGCCTTGACATCGTAGCCGATGCCTCGCAATTGTAGCTTTAGCTACATGTTGGTGTCTTTGCTAAGCCCGTTGAAAGCGTGTTGGAGATTGGGGATGCGTGTTTGCGTTGCTCGTCGAACCCTGTTGGGTACGACGTCGGTCGCCTTGATCTGCTTGAACGGGATCGCGGCAGCCCAGCAGGCCACACCTTCCTCGATCGACAGCCCGCCCGGGTCACCCGCAGCCCGGTCCGAGCCGCCCGCCGCGCCGGATGCATCGAGCGCGCGGCCGTCCACAGTTCCCGCGCCGACCTCCGCGACGTCCGTTTCCCCCTCTCCCGGCACTGCGACGCAGCCGTCACCGCCCGCGCCATCATCGCCGGCACAGGCCAACAGTGCGGCAGAAATCGAAATTCCCCAGGTGACGGTCGAGGGCCGGCAGCCAAGGGCGACACGCCGCACCACTCGCAACGAGCCGACGGGCCGGCCAGCCGCATCGCGCCCCGCGCCGACGCCGCCCGCGGTCGCATCCGCCGCCCCGTCCTTCGCGCCATCGGCGCTGACCGGCGACCAGATTCAGGCGAGCGCGAGCCCGAGCTTCGGAAATCTGTTCTTCACCGCCCCCGGAGCGACCTCGGCTGGCCTGTCAACCCAGTCATCGCGCCCTGTTCTGCGCGGCCTGTCCGACGCCAAGGTCAGGATCCAGGAAAACGGCATCGGCAGCGTCGACGTCTCCGACATCGCGCAGGATCATGGCGTTCCGCTCGATCCACTGGCGCTACAGAAAACCGAGGTGTTTCGCGGGCCGGGCGCCCTGCGCTTCGGCTCGCAGGCGGTCGGCGGCATCGTCGACGTCACCAACAACCGGATTCCCATTGCTGCACCAATCGGCGGAATGGCCGCGGAGTTGCGGTCTGCCGTCACCTCGGTCGACAGCGGCTGGGAGAGCGGCCTGTTGCTCGACGCCGGCGCCGGCAACGCCGCCGTGCACGCCGACGTCTATGGCCGCGGCGCCCAGGACTATCGCATCCCAAGCTACCCCTATCTCGCTCCACCCACCCCGGCGCCGGCCTTCAACGGGCGACAGCCGAACTCGGCGATGCAGAGCGCGGGCGCCGCGATCGGCGGCTCCTATCTGTTCGACGGCGGATATGCCGGCCTGTCGATCTCCCGCTTCACCAGCGATTACCATGTCCCGGGCATCGCGTCGGCGGAGAGCCAGCAGCACAACGATCTCGAGCAAACCAAGATCATGAGCAAGGGCGAGTATCGTCCGGACGCAATGGCCATCGCGGCCGTTCGCTACTGGCTCGGTTACTCGGATTACCGGCACGACGAGGTCGATCTCAACCAGACCGCTTTCGGAAACTTCCAGACCATCGGTGCGACGTTCAAGAACCGCCAGACCGAAGGCAAAGTCGAAGTGGAAAGCCGGCCCGTAGCGACGCCGCTCGGCGCACTGACCAGCATCGTCGGCGTGCAGGGCGCATACCAGCGCCTCGACACGATCGGCCAGGCCATCCTGCTACCGGCGCAGACCACGACGGCCGCCGGATACGTCTTCGAGGAGTTGCAGCACACCGATACGCTGCGAACCCAGTTCGCCGCCCGCATCGAGTCCGTCGACGTTGCCGGCACCTCGTTCGAATTTCCATCGAGCTACCTGCCGCCGCCGAACCTGCCGAGCAGCTCACCGTCCCGCTCGGACTTCCTGCCGACGAGCCTGAGCCTCGGGGTCATCAAGGACCTGCCGTCGTATCTGCAGGCGAGCCTGACGTTGCAACGGATCCAGCGCGCGCCGCGCGCGCTCGAACTGTTCGCGAGCGGTCCCGACGACTCGGAAAAAACCTTCAAGATCGGCAATCCCGACCTGACGCTCGAGACCGCCAACACCGCCGAGATCGGCCTGAAGCGGACCCGCGGCGATGTCAGGTTCGATGCCAGCCTCTATTACACCCGCTACGACAAGTTCATCTTCGGTCAGGCGACCGGCAATTTCTGCGGGGCGACGTTTGCGACCTGCGTGGCCGGCGGCACCGGCGACTACATCCAGGTCGCCTACTCCCAGCGCGACGCCATCTTCCGCGGCGGCGAATTGTCGTGGCAATGGGATGTGGCGCCGCTCTCCGCCGGCACCTTCGGACTGGAAGGCCAGTTCGATATGGTGCGCGCCACCTTCACCGACGGCAGCAACGTGCCGCGCATCCCGCCGATGCGGCTCGGCGGCGGCGTGTACTGGCGCAGCGACGCCTGGTATGCGCGGCTGAACCTGCTGCACGCCTTCAGGCAGAACGATTTCGCGCAATTCGACACGCCGACCGACGGCTACAATCTGCTCAAGCTCCAGATCGAGCACCGGCAGCGCTGGATGGATTCGCCCTGGGGCGCGGTGGAACTGGCAACCGGCCTGATCGGCGACAATCTTCTCAATGCGGACATCCGCAACTCCGTGCAGTTTCACAAGGACGAGATCCTGCAGCCGGGCCGGACCTTCAAGGCGTTCCTCAACGTCAAATACGGGGCGGACGCGCCGGCGAATACGCGAATTGGCGCCGTGCGCGAACAAGACACGCCGTCGATCTTCCACAAAGCGCCGTCCCACGCGTCGTGGGACTGGAGCGGGTTCTATGCCGGCGGTAACGTCGGATATTCATGGGGCACTGCCAAAACCTATGCCGGCTTCATCGACAATGCGAGCCAGACGCCGCTCGACGGCGACCGTCCGCGCGCCGCGCTCGATCATGCGGGCCTCGGCGTCCAGGCCGGTTACAACTGGACGATGGGGCGCATGGTAGCAGGCGTCGAAGGCGATTTCATTTACGCCAACCAGCACGGCCAGTCGTCGACCACGTGCCCGACAGCGGCCTGCAATGCAGCGCTGCTCCCGCTCGATGCTCCGATGACCGCCAGCATGACCTATCGGCTCGACTGGATGGCCTCGTTGCGCGGCCGGGTCGGCGTCGCGGTCATGCCTGCGACCCTCGCCTATGTCACGGCCGGCGTGCCGTTCGGGACCGTGACCTCGTCGGGAACGGTGTCGGGCTTCACCACGACCGGTGCTGCGACGACGACGCCCTTCAACGTCGCTACCTTCCGCTTCGGCTGGGCCGTGGGCGCCGGACTGGAAAGCCGGCTGTTCGGCAACTGGACCGGACGGATCGAGTATCTCCACGCCGATCTCGGCTCATTCCGCGCCACGCCGAACATGGCCGCCGGCATGGCGACATCGTTCGATTCCGACGCCCGGGTCCGGACCGACACCGTCCGCGTCGGCGTGAACTACAAGTTCGGAACGACGATCGAAAGGGATTAGGGCGAAGCCCTACTTGACGGTGAAACGGATTGGCAACCTGACCATGACGACGTTGCCGGCAAACGTATCGGGCGGCGCAGGAAACGGCTGCGCGCGCTTCAGCAGGGCGAGAGCTTCGCCGTCCAGCGCGTCCGAGCCCGAACTCTGGATCACGCGTGCATCGCCGACCATGCCGCGGCGATCCAGCGTGAAGCGGACCTGCGTGATGCCCTGCTCACGCCGCGACCGCGCGGCTTCCGGATAGCGCTTGTTGCGTTCGACCAGAGCCTGGATCTGCGAGCGCCAGGTCGCAAGCACCTGCGACTCCTTCTGAGCCGGCAGTCCCTGCGTCGGCGCCACCGCCACCGGCGCGACGCGGTCCGACAAGGCCTGCGGCGCCGACGTCGCGGCTGCGGCCTGTTGCTCCGGCGCGGCGTCCGGCTGCGCCTTGGTCCGCGCATCGACGACGGCCTCCGGATTGGCGGCCTGCGGAAGCTCGGGCGCATCGTCGGGCTGCGCAACCTCGGGCTTTGCCTCGGGGCGCGCCTCCGACACCGCCTGCTCCGGCCCAGGCGGAATGTCAGTCGGCGTGGTCGATGGCGCGGCAGGCAGCGGCGCAAGGTCGACAACGACGGCGCCAGCCGGCTCGGCCGGATCGAGATCGTCGGAGCGTTGCCACGTCGCGAGCGAAGCGGCGAGTGCACTGTACATGGTCAGGACGGCGAGGCTGCTGAACGTCCAGCGCTTCAGGTCCGACGCGTCTTCTGCGGCGAGACGCTTCATGGTTCGGTCGTCTGCTCCAGTCCGACCAGCGCCACCTTCAGATAGCCGGCCGCCCGCAGCCCGTTCATGACCCGCATGATTTCGCCATAGGGCACTATCTTGTCGCCACGCAGAAAAATCCGCGCGTCCTTCTGGCCGTTGGTGGCCGCATCGAGCACGCCGGCGAGCGCGGCACGGCTGACCGTCTCGTCCCCGACCGACAAGGAGAGATCGGGCTTGACCGTGAGATAGACCGGCTTGTCCGGACGCGGATGCGGCTGCGCATTCGAAGCCGGCAGGTCGACGGCGATGTCGACGGTCGCAAGCGGCGCGGCGACCATGAAGATGATGAGGAGCACGAGGATGACATCGATGAACGGCGTCACGTTGATGTCGTTGACCTCCGCGAGGTCGCCGCCGGCCTGATCGAGGTTGATCGCCATCGGCTTACTCCGCCGCGGCGAGCCGCAGCCGCCTGGCGCCGATGGCGCCGCCGTCGAGATCCCGGCCCGCCAGGCGCGCGATCTCCGACGAGCTCTCGCCGAGCAGAGCGCGATACGTCCCGATCTGGCGGGCGAACAGGTTGTAGATCACCACCGCCGGGATGGCGGCCACGAGCCCGAGCGCGGTGGCCAGCAGCGCCTCCGCGATACCGGGCGCGACGACGGCGAGGTTCGTGGTCTGGGATTTCGAGATGCCGACAAAGCTGTTCATGATGCCCCAGACCGTGCCGAACAGGCCCACGAAGGGGCCGGTCGCTCCGATGGTCGCCAGCACGCCGGTGCCGAACGCGATGCGCCGGCTTGCGGCCGCCTCGATCTGCTGCAGCCGGGAAGCGATCCGCGTCTTGATTCCTTCCTTGTCCATCCGATCGGTGCTCAGATCGAGTTCGGCGACGGTGCCCTCGAGCAACCGTGCCACGGGCCCCTCGCGGACGGCTTGCACCGCCTCGTCCAGGCTCCGCGCCACCGCAAGCTCGCGCAGGGCACGCCGTACGTTGCGGCGCGCATTGAGCAGCTCGATCGTCTTGGACAGGCAAACCGTGCAGGTCACCAGCGTGGCGAAGGCAAGCCCGACCATGACGGCCTTCACGATGACGTCGGCCTGCATGAACATGCCCCAGGGACTGAGATCGCGAGGAAGTGTCGCGGCAGCCACTGCCGCGGTCTCGGAACCCTGTTGCGCGAGTGCAGGCCTCATCGCGGCGATCAAGCAAGCCGTGACCACCATCGGGACGCAGGAGGCTGCCTGACCGGTCGAACCGAAGCGACCGCGCGGGAGTGTACGAAATTGCATCGGAGGCGCTCTTTCAGCTCACGTCATGCCCTATGCTTTATTCTGTAGCATCACCTACGACTTACTGCAAATGCTAAGAAGCAACCGCGTCCCGGCAAGGCGCCTGCCATTCGGCCGGGAAGCCATGTGAATGCAAGGGTTTGGACTTTCAGCGCTCCGAAGGCACCGCACCAGTTTCGTACCAGAAACGACTGGAACGAAGCACGGCAAACGCGGTCGAAAGCGAGCGAGACACAGTCAACGCGACAAAAGCGGTCGCTACCTCCCCTGCGGGCGCAGGGCAATCGATGCGTTGGAGCAGTCTGAGCAAGCGCCTCGTCCTTCGAGGCGACCGCGGAGCCTGTCATCGGGCCGCGCTTCGCGCGGACCCGGTGGCGGTCTCCTCAGGATGAGGCCAATCAGCATTGGGCCCGCTGAAACTGCTGCCGCATACTCCGTCCTCATCCTGAGGAGCCCGCACACGCAGCGCATCCTGCGCGGCGCGGTCGAGAGGCCGAGCGTGATCCCCTTAAAGACGAGCTCGAGTTGGCGATCGTTCTGTCAAGGGAGAATTGCGCCGCTCATCCCAAACGTCACTGTCGAGGCAAACGGACTCAGCGTCCCGTCGGTCATGGCGATGCTTCTATTCTTGAGTCAAGCTTGCTCTTTCTCGTCTGCCACAGCAACCTATCGTGCAGGTGGTTTAGCCCCGAGGCTCCAACGAGAGATAGGGCCTTTGTCGCACACAGCGAGCTTGTCCGAGTTCAAATCCAGCCTTTCGGAGAGCCTATCTTCGTCGTACGATGCCTCCCCCGAAAAGTCGGGTGAACACGAGACGGCGCGAATTCCTCCGGGCGCCACGGCGGCCTGTTCGTCTCCCACTGGTGCAGAGAGGAGGGACTGACACAAAGTCGGCCACAGGCTCCTCGAACGCACGCGTCGTCTCGTTAGTCCGCCAGCAGACTGCGGTGATCAATTCGATCTGAGGGCATCTGCCATATCGAGCTAGCGATCTTTGATCTTCGACCAAGATTTCAAAATTCAGCCGTGGTGAACGCCCCAATTGCCTAGTCCCGGCGCCGACGATGTCCGATCGACGATCACCCGACCTAGATTCATACCGCGGCGTCAGCTACGTCGGTGGTCTCGTCGTGATTGGACTGATCTATTTCGCCTCGGCAAAGGGTGGCCTTGCCCTCGCCTCTATTCATCCCAGCGCAACACCAATTTGGCCGCCGACAGGCGTCGCGCTGGCGGCAGTGCTGTTGCGGGGATATCGAACTTGGCCCGCAATTTTTGCCGCGGCGATGATCGCCAATGCGACGACGGCAGGCTCGGTTGCCACCGCAATTGCGATCGCAACCGGTAACACTCTCGAGGCGATTGCCGGCGCGTATCTCGTTAATAAGTGGTCAGGCGGGTGTGAAACGTTTTCCACGCCAAATTCTGTCGCAAAGTTTACCTTGATCTGCGTCGTGATCGCGGCACCGATCAGCGCCAGCATTGGACTGACCAGCCTGGCACTCTTCGGATACATCGAGCCAAAGAATTTCGCGGACGCGTGGATCACCTGGTGGCTGGGCGACGTGACCGGCGCACTGGTCATTGCCCCCGTAATCGTGCTGTGGGTGTCAAACCACCATCAAGCCTTCAACTGGCACGATTTTGTGGAGACGGCAGGGGTCCTCGCGACAGCAGCGGTTGTCGGTCTCATTGCTTTCAGCCCCCTGATCAAGCAGACGCCCGGCCGAGATCCACTCGGCTTTCTGGCCATCCTGCCCATGCTATGGGCGGCGCTTCGTCGCGGTCCACGCGATACCGCAACGGTTGCTCTCGTGCTTGCGAGCATCACGATTTGGGGAACGCACGCGGGCGGCGGACCCTTCGCGACTCCGGATCCCAATGCGTCATTCCTGCTCGTGTTGATGTTCTTGATCAGCATTACCGTTCCAAGCTTGCTGCTGAGCGCGGATGTCGAGGTCCGCGAGAAAGCGGAAGGAAGCCTGCGCCGCGCGCACGTCGAACTCGAGCAGAAGGTCGCCGAGCGTACACAGGAACTGGAGCTCGCCAACGCAGCGAAATCGCGTTTTCTCGCCATGGCAAGCCATGACTTGCGGCAGCCCTTGCATGCGCTGGGGTTGTTCGTCGCCCAGCTGCGGACCCCGCTCAAACCGGAGGAAAGGACAAGTACGATCGAACGGATCGACGCAACCCGCAAGGAAATGGATGAAATGTTCAATTCGCTCCTGGACATTTCCAGGCTGGATGCCGGAATGCTTACCCCCAAGATCACCGAATTCCCGATCGAGCGCCTGTTGCAGAAAATCGAGACGGCGTTTGACCAGGCCACGCAAAAAAAGGGGCTGCGGCTACGCGTCAGGCCAAGTGACGCCTGGGTCCGAAGCGACGCGATGCTGCTCGAGCGCATCATGCTGAATCTTGTGTCAAATGCGGTGCGCTATACGTTGCAGGGCGGTATCCTGGTCGGATGTCGTCGGCGCGGTGAAATGTTGCGTATCGAAGTATGCGATACCGGTCCTGGCATTCCCGAGGATCAAAAGCAGAATATCTTTCGCGAATTTTTTCAAGTTCCCACCTTAGAACAGAACCGGTCCGGCGGACTGGGCCTCGGCCTCGCCATTGTCGACAGGCTTCGTCTGCTTCTCAATCATCAAATCGACCTGGCTTCGACTGTGGGCCGAGGTTCGCGATTTGCGATCCTGGTTCCGAAAGTCGATCAATGCGTCAGGTCCGCGGCGCCCGCCGACTTACCCCACCCCGGCGCCTTGGCGGTCGACGGCAAGGCAATTCTTGTCATTGCCGATACTCCGATCGTGCAGGAGGGAACGGGCGGATTGCTTAGCAAATGGGGATACTCGGTTCTTGCCGCCGGGTCCGACGAAGCTGCACTTGTCCGACTTGCCGAGCGCGAACAGCGTCCCGATCTCATAATCTCGGACTATCATCTCGCAAGCGGTAAGACCGGAATCCGGGCAATTGAACAAGTCAATGCGGCGTTTGGCTCGTCAATTCCCGCTATTCTCATCAGCGGCGATACCGCAGCTGAACCTCTGCGGGAGGCTAGGGACAGAGGGTACATTTTGCTGCACAAGCCCGTCGATCCGATGCAGCTCCGCGCTGTCATGCATGAGCTCCTTAGGGATCATGATGGTGGGAGAGGCACCGGGGCGGTTTCATGAATCAGATTTCGGCGGCAACTCCCAGCCCATTTTTCCGACCTTTATGACAGCCTCAGTGCGCGTCGCTACGCCGAGCGCCTTGAGAACGACCGTGATGTGATTCTTCACTGTCGGCACTGCCATATTGAGCGTCCTGGCAATGACCTTGTTGCTTTTTCCCTTCATCAGGAGCGCCAGTACGTCGATCTGACGATCGGTCAATCCGAGTCCCTTGAGCGAGTTGCGAGCCAATGGTTTATCCGCAAAACGCGAACCCGCTGTTTCCTCCAGAATCTCCGAGGGAATGTAAACTCCACCGGAGAACACCAACTCAATTGCGTTGAGCATCACTTCACGTTCCGTGGTTTTCGGGATGAAACCCAGCGCGCCAAGTTTGAAAGCGCGCCTGACCGTTTCCTGATCATCGGAGGACGAGAGAATGATGATAGCAATCGTCGCATAGCGATGGCGCAGTTCGCAAAGGACAGAGAAGCCGTCGCGGTCAGGCAAATTGATATCGAGCAAAATGAGGCTGATATCGGGATGCTGCTCGACGACGTGCATGGCCTCTCGACTGCTCGAAGCTTCGAATATCACGGCTTCTCGCTTCAATTGCTTGAGGACGCCGTGCAACGCCTCGCGGATCAATGTGTGATCGTCAACAACAAGAACCTTCATAAAAATGCTCTCCGTTCTCTGACCGCCCGGAGATCAATGAAAAATCATACACCCACCTTCGAAACCGTCCACCTTCTATCTCTGGTCCAGCGGTTCGCCGTCGGGCACTCAAAGTAGGAGCCGAGCACTGCTGTGTGCTATGGTTGCAATCGGCGCACGATCGTAAGGAGCGCGGACTACGTGAAGCGCGGTCCTCGCTGGCCTCCGTCCACGCGAGCGATGAATTGCTCATCGCGTGGCTGAAGGTATCAAATAGATACCGCGGCCCGGACGGTACCTTGGTCATAGGACCTAGGCATGTCTCTGTAACGACCTGCGGTCGATTTACACACTGCGCCGCTTGAACGATGATGCCGACAGTCAGCCTCTCCACCAGCGTTTTACTCGGCGCGGCCATACGATCATTGTCGCAATTGCTGTCGTGGCCAGGTCGATGTGAAGCAACCCTGAACTGCGGCGCTGTCACGACCCGCAGGGCCGCGCTTTTTTCAAATTCGATCCGTCTCGATCGTTCCTCTTTAAGCGTGCGCGCACGCTGGACGAGGCAAGCCAATGCATGATCGAACCGCCACCCTAAAGCCATCCGTGGACGTGGCGCCGGAGCTGAAAGCCAACAGCCGCGACCCGCGCATTGACGCCTGCCGCGGCATCGCGCTCTGGTGCATCTTTCTTGATCATGTCCCGAATAACATTGGAAGTTGGCTGACGCTGCGGAACTACGGCTTCAGCGATGCCGCGGAAGTGTTCATGTTTGTCTCGGGCGTCACCTGCGCACTGGCCTACGGCAAGGTATGGAGGTGCGAGGGATGGACCAGCGTGATCCGCCGGACGCTCCAGCGCAGCTGGGACATTTATGTCGCATTTCTGCTGCTCACGCTCGCCTGTGCCCTGCTCGTCCACATCGCTGGCGTGGAACGCCTTGCTGACGAGAGCAATACGCGCATTCTGCTGGACCAGCCGGGCGCGACGCTCGCGCATGCGGCGATTCTGCAGTACCGCCCGGTTAATACCGACGTGTTGCCGATCTTCGTGCTTCTCCACCTCTTGTTCGCGCCGTTGCTGTGGTTGCTGCTCCGACTGCCGAACGTGACGCTCGGCGCCTCGCTGGCGCTTTATGCGCTGGTGCACATGTTCGGCTGGTCCTTGCCGGCGTGGCCAAACGGCAACTGGGCTTTCAATCCACTGGCCTGGCAGCTGCTGGTGGTCCTTGGCGCGTGGGTCATAATCGAGGGCGAAAGAGTGCGGCCCTGGCTAACGTCACGCATGGCGCTCGTGCCTGCCGTTCTCTATCTGGTCTTCAGCCTCGTCATCGTATTGAGCTGGAGAATCAAGCCTCTGGAAGCGTTGATCCCGCAGGGGCTGACGAAGTTGGCCTACCAGATGGACAAATCGAATCTCGATCCGTTGCGTCTATTGCATTTCTTGGCCCTTGCGGTTGTGGCGGTATGGTTTGTGCCGCCCAATCGACAAGCATTGACGACTGCGGTAATGCGCGGCGCCATCCTCTGTGGCAAGCACTCGTTGCCAATCTTCTGCCTCGGTGTCCTGCTTACGCTCGTCAGCCTCCTGGCGCTGCTCGACATATCGGCGGGGCTTGCGATGCAGATCACGCTCAGCGTTGGTGGCGTCCTGACGATGATCATGACGGCGACGCTGCTGAACTTGATCAAGAACAAGCCCAGGCCGCAGCCGGCCGTTGCACTGCCGGTGAGTGTGCGCGCCCAGGAGGACGCCCGGGGGACCGTTAGCTGGCGCACCCTGGAGGCGTTCCGCCGAGGACTGCGCGAGTTCGGATGGGCCGGCAATCAGAAACGCCTCATCAGCGAGCGGCAATTCCACCAGGGGCCCCGCTTCGCAGACGAATTGGTACGGCGCAAGGCGGATGCCACCGCGACGGCATCGAAGCCTGCAGCCATGGCGGCCCAGAATGCAACCGCGACGATTCCATTCTGAGCGATCATTCCCAAGTCCGACATATGGCGTCGCTTCCAACGCGCTCAGTCGGTAGCCGGGCGGCCATGATAGGCAATGTCACATGAAGGCTCGGTCCCGGTGTTTCTGATCCTGGCCACGCCGCGGCCTTTCGAAAGCTGAAGGCGCTGCAGGCTGCCGCACGCCGTCTCACCCTTCCACCCGCCACAACCTCCACCTTTCCGGCACGCCCTTCAGCCGGTGCACGCCGTGATCCCTCAGGCTCACCGCTGACTGCGCTTTCATCAGCTCCTTCACCGCGCTCGACACCAGCACCTCGCCGGCGCGCGCCTTGGCGGCGACGCGGGTGCCGATGTGGAAGGCGAGGCCGACCATCTCGCCGCCGCTGATGGTGTATTCGCCGGCGTGCAGGCCGACCCTGATCTCGAGGCCGAGCGTGCGCACGGCTTTCCGAATCGCGGTCGCGCAAGCGATGCCGGCTACAGGTCTCTTGAACGTCGCCAACACGCCATCGCCGGTGGTCACGACCTCCTTGCCGCGCGCGCTCTTCAGCTCCTTGCGGACGGCGGCGTAATAATGGCCCATCACCTTGGTCCAGCGCGCATCGCCGAGCTTGGCGGCCTTCGCGGTGGAGCCGACGATGTCGACGATCAGGATGGTGGCGAGTGCCTGCTTGAGCTCGGCGCTGCGTGCGGCCGATGGGCGCCGGTTCGCGATGGGGCCGGTCAGCGGCTCGTAGCGATGATTGCGGCGCCGGGCGATCGCGGCTTTCGTGTAGTCCTGCGCGCGCTGCGCGGTGCCGCAACGAACGGTCTTCTCCTGCGGCAGACGCGACCAGTAGACCTTGCGCCCATCGCCGGCGCCGTGCACCTCCACGGCGCCCCACTTCAGGAAAACTGCCGAGCCAACGCGCCTGACGCACCACGCCTTCGACGTGTACCCGGAGACGTTGGACTGATGGACCCCGATGCGAAGGAATTTCGGCATGAACGTGCGGCCAAAGACCGTTTGGGCGTAGCTTGTCGCAAAGCGTAGTCGGACAACCCGGCGTTGGCAACAGGACTCAGCAGTTTCAACGGGCTCCGATGCCGCTTGGCCCCGCACTGAGGAGATGCCATTGCGATTGGCCTGCTCTGCCTGCGTACCCTAAGCTCGCATCCTAGATTCCTCTGCCGCCGCCCTGCTTGCCGATCGTGCAGCGCCATGCGGCCAGACGTTCGGCCGGATGCTGCGCCATCCATTCGGCGAGCTGCGGCGCGCCCATCAGGCAGGACTGCATCGTCACGTCGGCGAAGTCCGAGGTCGTGACGATTTGTTCACGACAGTTCGTCGGCGACGAGAGGCTGCAGAGCACGGCAATGATCCTGATCATCTCACGCGAGCTCCTTCGACCAGTCGTATTCCGCCCTTGCGGCCGAGCGCGTCACCGATTTGGCGGCATCGGCGCTCGAGGCCTTTTCGGCGCGCCGCTGATAATCATCGGCCAGCAGCTTCAGCCGCGTCGCAACCACCTCGTCGGTCATGCTCCGCGCCGCGCGCAGCAGGCTCTGCGCCGTTTCCATATATTGCTTGCCTCGTCGTGACATCTGCAGGGTCATGGGATCCTCGCGCGGTTCTCTGGGGGCAGGTCGAAGGCGATCGGGAAATGGCCGACCCAGTCGCGGTCGTCCTGGCGGCGCGTCGCGAAACGTTCGACGCACTTCCTCGAGCAGAGAGGCTTGCGCCACGCGTAATACCTGACGAGACCGAACCCGCCGTCGCAGACGGCACAGCGCCCGGGTCGACCATGATAACTTCCAGAGCAGGTTGGCATTGACGTCTCCTCTCGTTGTCGCGCCTGATGTCGCCGATCACCTCTTCTGTTGCATCGGGGCTTGCCTCGCCTTCCGATGAAGCGGGCGGCATTCGTCGTCCGAGCCGCCAACGAAACCAGCCTACGAGTCTTGCGCGGCGATCTCTTTCACCAAGGCGCCCTCAATTGCGCATCCGCACGACGCGCGGCCCGGCACATGGAGGGGCCGGCGAACGCCCGTTTGCGCGGCGTGGCATCCATCGACCGGAGGAGGCGCAGCCCAAATCGATGTGCTATGCTCCCGTGGGGCGACAGGAGAGAGAACCGATGGCAACGAGTGTCAAGCAAATGCTGGAAGCTGCGAACGCGGCAGTGCCGAAGATCACGTCGGAGCAGGCGGCCGAGATGATCGGAAGCGGCAACACGCTGGTCGTCGACGTTCGCGATGCGCCGGAAGTCGCCGCCAGCGGCAAGATTGCGGGCGCCGTGCATGTCTCGCGCGGGATGCTGGAATTTCGCGCCGATCCGGAATCGCCCTATCACGACAAGGCGTTCGACAAGACCAAGACCGTCATCCTCTACTGCGCGTCCGGTGGCAGATCGGCGCTGGCCGGGAAGGTGCTGAAGGATATGGGGTACGAGAAGGTCTACAATGTCGGCGGCTTCAAGGATTGGTCGGGGGCGGTCGAAAAATAGGAGGAACAGGCCGCGCGGTTCCGTTGACTGTGGCGCCGCGGGCTCCGATTGGCACTTCCTGCGGCAAGGCGCGTTGCGCTCCTTTCGAGGAGGCGCAAATGACCAAGACCAAGTCTTCCCACGCGCAGGACGCAAAGACCGGGATCCGGCCAACGCTCAATCCTGGCGATGAAGCGGCACCCGGAACCATGGGTACGGGCGAAGACGTCTGTCCCGACTGTCATGGCAAGGGGCGCATCGACGGCGCCCCCTGCGTCACCTGCGGCGGGAGTGGCACCATCACTCGGGCCATTGGCGGCGCTTGACCTTGCCCCATCGACCGGGACTTCATCTTCCTAGCAACGATCGGCCGTCACGCGTGTTTTCCGGACTTGAAACATAGTGAGGCGCATTAGCCATGCCTCACCCCGGATACGCAAACAGCTCGATCGGATCGCTGAAGCCGCGCACCTCGTGGCTGCCGACATGCTCCAGCTCGAACTGCTTCTCCACCAGCTCGGCGAAATCGCGTGACAGCAGCACGTTCTTGCCGACCTTCTTGGTCAGCGCTTCGAGGCGGGAGGCCATGTTGACGGCCGGGCCGATCACGGTGAAGTCGAGCCGGCTCGATGATCCGATATTGCCGTACATGACGTCTCCGACATGGACGCCGATGCCGTAGTTCAGCGGCGCGCGGCCCGTCGCGCTGTTCCGTTCGTTCAGCGCGGCCATCGCTTGCCGGGCCTCGGCCACGGCATGCAGCAGATTGGCGCAGGCGTTCGGCGCGCTCAGCGGGAAGATGGCGAGCAGTCCGTCGCCGATGAATTTCAGGATCTCGCCGCCGTGCCGCGCAATCGGCTCCGACATCGCGTCGAAATAGTCGTTGAGCAGGTCGATGACATCGTCGCGCGGCCAGTTGTCGGAAATCTTGGTGAAATCCCTGAGGTCGCAGATCATGATCGCGGCGCGCACCGTCGTGCCGCTGCCCCGCCTTGTGGCGCCGGCAAGGATCAGCTCGCCGGCATGGGAGCCGACATAGGTCTCCAGCAGCGTCCGTGCCAGGCGGTTCTTGATGCGGATTTCGCTGACCAGCGACAGCACCGGCAACAGCTTCTTGAGGCCGGCGATATGCGCATCGTCGAAACCGCCGGGCCGATCGGTCGCGAACGTGACGATGTGCCGCTTGCCGAGGGTATGGTAGAGCGGCCAGGCGACATAGTCGGTGAGGCCCTTGGCCCGCATCTCGTCATAGAGGGCGTGCTTGCGACCGAGCGAGGAATCCTGCTCGAGCCGCTCACGCACCTCGGCGGCGCCGTCATGGATTTCGCTGGCAGAGCTGCCGATATATTCGGACCGCTCGCGAACGTCATAGTCGACCAGCGCAATCTCCGCCTCGCGCATCCCGTCGGACCACATCATGCGGGCTCCCAGCCACTGCGGGTGATTGATCAGGACGTGGAGCGTCGCACGCTGCACCGGAATGCCCGCCTGCTGCAGGCGGATGCACATCTGCGCGAAGATATTATCGATGAAGCGCTCATCGCGCGTGCCGTTGGTCAGCCAGTCGATGACGCCGTCGGCCGGCGTGGGGACATGGTTGTGTGGCGCGTTCATATCCTGCCCCTCGAGCTGCGGTCTTTTGCGAAGCAGATATCGTGCGCCGGCCGCGCGGCGTCAACCTAGCCAGTTGCACGGATTGTGCGCATCGGTTTGGGGACTAGCCGGGAAGCCGGATCGACCCCAGCACCGCCAGACCCGACACGAGCGCAAGCTGCGATGGCCCGGCCAGTTCGACCTTCAGCGTGCCGGTGCGGGGAATCGCAAAATCCTCATTGTCGAGGCGGCTGCGGCATGCGCCGCGCGGGGCGTAGACCAGATGCGTGCCGGCGGCGAGCCGCCTGTCGCCGGGCTCCTTCAGTGCGAGGAGATCGATCTCCGCCGCACCGCGACGCGCCATGAGGTTCACGACCTCGACGGGACCGGCCTCGAGCTCGGTCACGATCTCGAGCTCGCCGGTGAAGCGCACGGTCGTAAAAGCTTCACGTTCGTCGAATTCCTGCGTGGGCGCCTTCAGCACCAGCCCGCGCCCCTCGACGACCATCTGCAAGCGATCGATGCCCGGCATATGGGAGAAGGGACCGGGCGCGACGATCGGCGTCGACGCAAAGCGCCAGAGCAGGCTGTCCCAGTCCTTCGGCGCATTGGCCCGATGAGCGTCGGCGATGTCGGTGAAGATGCCGCCGCCGTTCTTCCAGGGCGAGCGGGTATAGTTTTCAGGATTGAGCAGCGTGGTTTTCATGATCTTGGTCGTCCGGAGGGAGTTTGCCGCCGAAGTCGCGAGTCGACGAGATTATCTGTTACCTCCCCTTGAGCGGTTTGCATCACCCATTTTAGTGGCATCACCAGCTTCGGAGGATGAACCTCCTGCTGTAGCAGCGCGACCGTCGCAAGCCGCTCAAGATGAACCCCCTGCTATGGCAGCGCGACCGTTGCAAAGCCCTCAAGACGACAACGCATTATCCATGTTCTCTTCAGTTATGAGCATACTGCTTATCGTAGGGCTTCTCGTGCTGTTCCACGCCTTTTCTCGATGACCCGCTATTTCGACGCCAACGCCGCCACCGGCTTGCCAGGCCGCATCAGGCGCGGCTTCAGCGAGCTGCCGGCAGCGGTCCCGCATCAGCTCGGCCGGGCGATCGTGGCTGCGCTGCTTCAACACGGCCTCGAAATCGGCGAGCGCGTCGGTAAACCGGCGTGTGCGCTAACGTGTCGATAGCGCCAAGGCATTGGCTTTACGCCGCCACTTGCCCGCTAAATCCCCACCCAAGCGCACCGCCCGTGCGCCCGATCCAATCGGTCTCACGGAGTCGTGAACAGCCCGCCGGTAACGCGGGCGGCGCGCGGAGCGAAGGAGACCATGCGCGCATCCCCGCGATGCCACCTCGAACAGGAGAACCTCCATGTCTGCCAAACATGCCGTCACCTCCCTCGTCCTCGCCGGTGCGGTGTCGACCGCGCTCGCGACCCTTGCCTCCGCCGGCCCCCTGACCAAGGCCGAAGCCGATGCCGCTGTCGCTGCCAAGAAAGAGAAGTGCTTCGGCGTCGCGCTGAAGGGCCAGAACGATTGCGCGGCGGGACCGGGCACGACCTGCCAGGGCACCTCGACCGTCGACTACCAAGGCAACGCCTGGAAATTCGTGCAGGGCGGCACCTGCACCAGCATCGAACTGCCGGGCGGCAAGAAGGGTTCGCTGAAGCCGGTGTAACGGCCGGCGCAACGGGAAGCGCGAGCGGAGCAGCACGATGAGCACAATCAAGCCGGTCCGACCAGCAGTGCTGCCGCTCCGCTTCGTAACGCCAATCGGCGGCGTTGCCGGGACGAGCTTCAAGCCCGAGCACCTCCCCGGAATCCTCGAGGCAAAGCCTCGGCGCGGCTTCTTCGAGGTCCACGCCGAGAACTACATGGGCGCCGGAGGGCCGCCGCATCGCGCGCTGGAGGCGATCCGCCGCGATCATCCGCTCTCGCTGCACGGCGTCTGCATGTCGATCGGCGCGCCCCGGCCGCTCGACAAGGCGCATCTGGCGCGCTTCCGTGGCCTGGTCGCGCGCTATCAGCCCGCGCTGGTCTCCGAGCATCTCGCCTGGTCGACGCATGAGACCAGCTTCTTCAACGATCTATTGCCCCTGCCCTATACCGCGGCGACGCTGGCCTGCGTCTGCGATCACATCGACCAGGTGCAGGAGGCGATCCGCCGGCCGCTGCTGCTGGAAAACCCGTCGACCTATCTCGCCTTCCGCGAATCCTCGATGCGCGAGACCGAATTCATCCGCGCGGTTGCGGAGCGCACCGGCTGCGGCCTGCTGCTCGACGTCAACAACGTGTTCGTCTCCGCGACCAACCATGGATACTCGGCGCTCGACTACCTCGCTGATTTCCCGCTGTCGCGCGTCGAGGAAATTCATCTCGCCGGGCATGCCGAGCAGGCCGACGACGAAGGTGACCTGCTGTTGATCGACAGCCACGACGGCCCGGTCGCCGACGCCGTCTGGAAGCTCTACGAGATCGTGATCCGGCGCCGCGGCGCGGTGCCGACGCTGATCGAATGGGACAGCAAGATTCCGGACTGGCCGGTGCTGCAAACGGAGGCCTCCGCCGCCCAGGTGATCCTCGACCGTCATCAGTCCACCGAGCCGGCAGGAGGCCGTCATGCTGCCTGAACCCGGCTTGTCCTTCGCCGCTTCGTTCGCGCCGCCGCTGCTGGATCCTGCACGCAGCACGCCCGAGATCGTGACCGGCCCAAACGGCAAGGCCGCGAGCCGGCGCTACGACGTCTACCGCAACAACGTGACGGTCAGCCTGATCGACGCACTCGCCGCGATCTATCCGGCGGTGCAGCGCATCACCGGCACCGACTTCTTCCGCGCGATGGCGCGCTTCCATGTGCGCAGCAATCCGCCGACATCGCCGCTGCTGTTCGAATACGGCCGCGATTTCCCGGAATTCATTGCGCAGTATGAGCATGCGCGAGATATGCCCTGGCTCGCCGACGTCGCGCGTCTCGAGCAGGCCTGGCTCGATGCCTATCACGCCGCCGACGCCGCCCCGCTGTCGCCGGCCCGGCTCTCGGCGGTGACGCCCGACTGTTTGGCCGATCTGGTGTTCATTCCGCACCCGGCCGCGCGATGCCTGCGTTCGGACTACGCCGCCGTGACGATCTTTGCAGCGAACCGCGACGATGCACCGGGCATGCGGATCGATGCTTCCACGCCGGAGGATGCCCTGATCACACGAGGCGAATTCGACGTCGCCGTGCGCCGCCTTCCACCCGGCGGCGCGGTCTTCGCGCACCATCTCATGTCGGGCCGGCCGCTCGGCGAGGCCGCGGCGGCGGCGCTGGAGGCTGCAAGCGAATTCGACATCGCCGCGAACATCGCCGGGCTGGTCGAAGCCGGCGCCTTCACCTCGCTCTGTTGCGGAGACCCAGCATGATCACGGACCATCACATGACGCCCGCTAGCGGCCTGCCCTCGCCCGGCGCGCTCCTCGACAGGGCCAATCATCTGGTGCAGGCGCTCGCGATGCCATCGCTGGTCCAGCTCGTGCTGCGCCTCGCGCTGGCCGTGCCGTTCTGGCGCTCGGGCCTGCTCAAATGGGACGGCTTCCTCAAGCTCAACGACACCGCGGTGACGCTGTTCAGCGACGAATTCATGCTGCATCTGCCTGGCGGCCCCTATCACTTTCCGGCACCGACAGTGATGGCCTTCCTGTCGGGCTCCGGCGAGATCATGTTCCCGATCCTGCTGGTGCTGGGACTGGGCACTCGGTTCGCAGCGCTCGGGCTGCTGGTCATGACTGTGATCGTCGAGCTCACGGTGCCCGACGGCTGGCCGATCCACCTCACTTGGGTGGCGATGGCACTTGCCCTCATGGCTTACGGGCCCGGGCACATCTCGCTCGACCATCTCATTTGTCGCGCGCGGTCGCACGGGCGATGAACGCGCGCGATTTCGTGCATCCACACGCACGACCGTCATCCTGAGGTGCGCGCCCTTGCGCGCCTCGAAGGATGGGCCGCGGGCGCTTGTGGCCCATCCTTCGAGGCTCACCTTGCGATGCGATGCATCGCAAGGTGAGCACCTCAGGATGACGTCAGTGGGTGTAGTTTGCAGTAGCCCGGAGCGCACCGGTCGTAGCCCGCATGAGCGAAGCGACATGCGGGAGCGGTCGCCCCGGATATCGCTTCGCTCATCCGGGCTACGAGCTAAATCCTACATCCCGCTGAGGCCGCTATCGACCGCGAGGGTCTGCGCGGTGACGTAGACGCTTTCGTCCGAGAGGAAGAACAGCACCGCATAGGCGATCTCCCACGCGGTGGCCTGGCGGCCGAACGGGATGTGGCCCTTGCCGCGGTTGGGGCGGCCGGCGCCGGCTTCGCGGCCATTGGGGGTATCGACGAGGCCGGGATAGACGAGGTTGGCGCGGATGCCACGGTGCGATCCGAGATGGGCGATGTTGCGCATCAGGCCGCCGAGCGCGGCCTTTGAGGAATCGTACACCGCCATCTGCGATCCCGCTTTCAGCGCGGCGATGGATGAGATGAAGACGATGGCGCCGCCATTGTCGAACCTGGGCATCGCGGCGCGGCAGCACAGCATGGGGCCGCGGACGTTGACGTCGTAGATCTTGTTCCACTCATCGGGGCTGACGGCATCGAGCCCGGTCTTGCCGAAGGTACCGATGTTCAGCACCATGCCGTCAAGCCCGCCCATGGCGCGGTGCGCTTCGTCGATCATGCGGACGACATCGGCCTCCGAGGTGACGTCGGCCGCGATGGCAAAGCCCTCGCCGCCTTCGTCGGTGATGCGCTTGACGGTCTGTTCGGCGGAGCTGCGGTTGAGATCGGCGACCGCGACCTTGGCGCCCTCGCGCGCGCACAAAATGCTCATGGCGCGGCCGTTGCCGATCGGGTCGGTCGCGGCATCGAACACGCGCTGGCCGCCGCCGACGATCAGGATGCGGCGGCCCTTCAGGCGTCCTCTGCCCGGCGCTTCGCCCGAGGACTCCGCGCTCAGCGGACGGACGTAGCGCTCCGGCTTGGTCTCGGTATCCGTCATCTCAGCCGCCCTGCTTCTTGCCGCCGTCATAGACCTTCATGCCGGCGGCGGGATCGAGATCGGTCTCGGTCGCCTCGGTGAGCCGCGCCATCATCATGTAGAAGCCGAGGGCGACAATGGATTCGACGATCTCCTGATCGCTGAAATGCGCGCGAGCAACCGCGAAGGTCGCTTCGGGGACGCGGACGTTCTCAACCACCTCGCGGCCGAACTTCAGCAGCGCGCGCTCGGCATCGCTCAAGCCGACGGCATCGTAGTCTGCGCGCTCCACCGCATCGATCTGCGCTTGCGTGCAGCCGACGCCAAGCGCGATCGGCACGTGCTGGCGCCATTCATAGGCGCCGCCTTCGAGCTGGGCGGCTTGCAAGATCAAAAGCTCGCGGTTGACGGCAGAGAGCTTCTGCTTGTGCAGGATCGAATTGCCGAGCCGCATCGCCGGGATCATGTTGGCCTCGGCGTGGGCCATCATGCGGAAGATGTTGAGCTTGACCGGCATGCGGTCGAACGAGGCGCGGATGTCGCCGCTCGTCGTCTCCGGATCAATCAGGGGCAGCCTTGCCACGCGTCTCTCCCTTGGGCTTTCGTTTCTTGTTGTCGGTATCGTTGCCCGCCGCGATCAGCGACAGGAAAAAGGCGAGATAGCGGTCGATCGCCTCGATCACCTTCGGCCGCGGCGACGGCACCGCGCCCATCACGTAATGCTCGAGGCGGATGTAGATCAGCCCGGCGGCGAACAGCCGCGCGGTCTCGCGCGGATCAGTGGTCGAGATCAGGCCCGCGAGCGCAAAGCCGCGGAAATAATCCGTCATCATGCTCTGCTCACGCGCGTAAAAGTGGTCGGCGAATTTGGCGCGGATACCGGGCACGCGGTTGCGCTCGGCGGTGATGACCTTCTGGAATTGGTGCTCGCGCGGATCGGACCATTGCTCGACGAGGTCGAGCGCAAACTGCCGGCAGAATGCGGCGGGCTGGCGCGCGAGCTCCCTGTAGCGCGGCTCCTCCAGTCGGCTCGCCGAGCTTGCCGGACCGTGCTCGCTCACGATCGCTTCCAGGATCGCGGCCTTGCCGGGGAAGTGATTGTAGAGGCTGCTCTCGCGGATGCCGACGCGGCGCGCGAGCTCGCGCATCGAGGCGCCGCCATAACCGCTCTGCGCGAACAGATTGAGCGCCTCGGTGAGGATGCGCTCGCGGGTGGTAGGCGCAGCCGCTTCCGCCGCGCTGGAGGTGTGGACAGCCATGCGCCTTGACTAACGAACGATCGTTCGATAGTCAACCAGGCGAACGATCGTTCGTTTCGCCGATCTGGCGGCAATGATCGCGGCCCGCAAGATCGCTTTCGGGCGCTGTTCTCGCGTTTCAACTCCGCTCCATCGAGAGGCGGAGAGCAATTTAGGGAGACGACGTTATGGCGCGCTTTGCCCGCCCTCGCCTGGCCGCGGCTTGCATCCTGTTGCCGCTGCTCGTGGCCAGCACCGCCTCTGCTCAAAGCACGAAATACGATCCCGGCGCCGACGACAAGACCATCAAGATCGGCACCACCGCGCCGCTCAGCGGCCCGGTATCGGCGTTCGCGCAGATCGCGAAATCGGCGGAGGCTTACTTTCGCAAGGTGAACGACGAGGGAGGCATCAACGGACGGCGCATCCAGATGATCATTGCCGACGATGCCTACAGTCCGCCCAAGACGGTGGAGCAGACGCGGCGGCTGGTCGAGAGCGAGGAAGTGCTGCTGATCTTCGGCGGCGTCGGCACGCCGACCAACAGCGCCGTCCACAAATATCTCAACGACCGCAAGGTGCCGCAGCTGTTCCTGGGCTCGGGCGCGGCGAAGTGGGACGACCCCAAGAACTTTCCGTGGACCGTCGGCTGGCAACCGACCTATCGCGACGAGGCGATCGCCTACGCCAAATACATCAAGGCCAGCCACGCCAATGCCAGGGTCGGCGTGCTCTACCAGAACGACGATCTCGGCAAGGACTATCTGAAGGCGCTGGAGGAAGGACTCGGCAGCGGCGAAGCCATCGTCGCGCGGGCGGCTTACGAGACCTCGGCACCCACGGTCGACACCCAGATCCTGCAATTAAAGACTGCAGGCGCGGATGTCGTGCTGGTCGCGGCGACGCCGAAATTCGCGGCGCAGGCGATCCGCAAGATCGGCGAGATCGGCTGGAAGCCGGTCACCATCATCTCCAACGTCTCGGCCTCGATCAGCGGCGTGCTGGAGCCGGCCGGCAAGGACAATTCCACCGGCGTCATCTCCAGCCAGTATCTGAAGGATGCCACCGACCCGGCGCTGAAGGACGATGCCGGCTACAAGGAATGGCTGGCGTTCATGGACAAGTACCTGCCCGAGGCCAACAAAAGCGACTGGCTCAACGTCTACGGATACACCATCGCGCAGACGCTGATGGCGGTGCTGAAGGCATCAGGCAACGACCTCACCCGCGCCAACATCATGAAGCAGGCGACCACACTGAAGGACGTGCGCCTGCCGATGCTGATCAATGGCACCGCGGTGAACAATTCACCCGAGCGGTACACGCCGATGACGAGCCTTCAATTGATCCGTTTCGACGGCACGCGCTGGGTGCCGTTCGGCGATCTCCTGAAGAACTGAAGCATGCGGCAGATCAAGATCGGCAGCATGCGGGTCGATCTCGTCAGCGAGATCCCCGCGCTCGCCTTCGACAAGACCTGGCTGTTCGCCAACGTCACGGACGCTGACATCGCGGAGAACCGCAGCTGGCTCGATCACCGCTATATCGAGCCGGAGACCGGCCGCTTCATCCTCAGCCACCACTCCTATCTCGTGCGCACGCCGCGCTGGACCGCCATTGTCGACACCTGCTGCGGCAACCATAAGAAGCGGCCGCGGGTGCCGGCCTGGAACGATCTCAATCAGCCGTATCTCGAAAACATGCAAGCGCTGGGTGTCGCGCCCGAACAGGTCGATTTCGTGATGTGCACACATCTGCATGTCGATCACGTTGGCTGGAACACACGTCTCCTCGATGGTCGCTGGGTGCCGGCCTTCCCCAACGCGCGCTATCTGATGGGACG
This sequence comes from Bradyrhizobium sp. USDA 4354, assembly GCF_054060315.1. Taxonomy (NCBI): domain Bacteria; kingdom Pseudomonadati; phylum Pseudomonadota; class Alphaproteobacteria; order Hyphomicrobiales; family Nitrobacteraceae; genus Bradyrhizobium; species Bradyrhizobium sp. USDA 4354. The sequence continues at coordinate 7,766,588 of NZ_JBSSDC010000001.1, forward strand.
CGAGGAGTACCGGCATTTCGAGGCCGCGCACAATGCCGGACCAAAGAGCCCGGTGAACCACGGCTCGTTCGTGGATTCTGTGCTGCCGGTGGTCGCCGCGGGTCTTGCCGAGTTCGTCGAGACCGATCACCGCTTGTCCGACGATCGCGACGCCGCCTTACGCTTCGCGCCGGCGCCGGGCCACACCGCCGGCAACATGCAGATCCACCTCAATGGCGGCCACGATCACGCGGTGATGTCGGGCGACGTCATCCATCATCCGATCCAGTGCGCGGCGCCGTGGCTGACCAATGCCGCCGACGTCGATCCGGCCGCGGCGGTCGCGACGCGAATGGCGCTGCTGGAAGAGCTCGCAGACACGTCGAGCTATCTGCTGACCGGTCATTTTCCGGCGCCGACCGCGGGGCGCGTGATCAGGCACGGCGAGGCCTATCGATTTCGTTTCGAGGATTAGGGGGAAACCATCATGAAGTTCAGGACCGTCACGCTTTCATTGCTCACATTGCTGTCGGCCGCGCTACCGGCACGCGCCGAGGACCCGGCTGCCTACCCCACGCGCAAGATCAAGATGCTCCTACCCTATGCGGCCGGCGGCGGCGGCGACGTGGTCGGCCGGCTGCTTGCGGAGAGGATGAGCAAAACGCTCGGACAGAGCATCTATATCGAGAACCACACGGGCGCGGCCGGCACGCTCGGCACGCAGATGGTGGCGACGTCTGCCAATGACGGCTACACCATCACCGTCGGCGGCATGACCACGCATGTGCTGGCGCCGGCGATCTATCCGAAGCTGCCCTACAATTCGATCAAGGATTTTACGACAATCGGGCGCATCGGGACCTCCTCGATCATGCTGGTGGCAACCAAGGACTTTGCTGCCAATGACATCAAGGGCCTGATCGCGCTGGCCAGGAAGGGCGAGCCGATCCAGTACGGCAGCTGGGGCGTCGGCTCGACCGGGCAATTCTGCGCCGAAATCCTGATGCAGCAGACCGGCATCAAGATGGACCATGTGCCGTTCAACGGCATCGCGAAGCTCGCCGGCGACCTGCTCGGCGGCCACATCTCGCTGGCAACGCTCGACGTCGCCACCGCAACGCCGCTGGTGAAGGACGGCTCGATCAAGGCGCTGGCCGCCTGCGGCGAGCGTTCGCCGAGCCTGCCTGATATCGCCAGTTACAAGGAACAGGGCGTGGCATTCGACCGCAGCCTGTCCTGGGCGATGTATGCGCCCGCGGGCCTCGCGCCACCGATCGCGAGGAAACTATCGGCGGCGCTGCAAGACGCACTCGGCGATGCCGAGGTCAAGGAGAAGCTGTTGAAGCTCGGCATCACGGCGCAATTCGTCTCCGGCGAGGAGCAGCGCGACATCAACGCCCGCGACATCGCGGCCTGGAAGCAGGTTGCCAAGGACGCCGGCATCGAGGTCAAGTGAGCAGGTTGACAACAGGAGCGCGGGCATGAGTCGCATCTTCGGCGCGGTGCGCCAGAACGGATATGTGGTGCGGGACATCCACGCCGCGATGAGGCACTGGATCGAGGTCATGGGCGTGGGTCCCTGGTACTACATGGACCGGGTCAAGACCGACTGGTTCCGCCATCGCGGCCAGGATTCCGCGGTCGAGATGAGCATTGCGCTCGCCAATTCCGGCGATCTCCAGATCGAGCTGATCCAGCAGCGCAACGACGCGCCCTCGCTCTACAAGGAGTTTCTCGATACCGGGCACGAAGGCCTTCAGCACATGTCTTACTGGAGCCACGACTATCAGGCGCTCTACGACAAGGCGCTCGGCCTCGGTTACAGGATCGGCCATGAGGGCCAGATCGGCGGCGACAAGGGGCGCTTTGCCTATTTCGACACGCAGGCGCATCCGGGAACGGTGATCGAGATCTCCGACATCAGCGGCACCAAGGGACCGTTCTTCGAGAAGGTCCGGCAGGCCGCGGTGAGCTGGGACGGCACGCGGCCGATCCGCGAGGTCGGCGGCGGCCGATCATAGGGACGATCACCGGCAAGATTTACGTCGTTGCCGGCGCGGCAGGGAGAAAACCATGTTAACGTAAGGCCGCGTCCGAACCTTCAGCGAGACTTAAGCATGTCCGACACTGACAAGGTTTTCGCCGGCTCGATCCCAAAACTCTACGACGAATATCTGGTGCCGATGATCTTCGCCGTCTATGCGGAGGACATGGCCCGGCGCGTCGCTGCGTGCTCTCCCTCCGTGCTGCTGGAGATCGCGGCAGGCACGGGCGCGGTGACACGCGCCGTCGCGGCGGCGCTGCCGCGCGGCATCCGCTACGTTGCGACCGATCTGAACGAACCGATGCTCGCGGTTGCCGCGCAGCGCCAGGCGGGTGATGATCGCATCACCTGGCGCCAGGCGGACGCAATGGCCCTGCCCTTCGGTGACGCCGAGTTCGACGTGGTCTGCTGCCAGTTCGGCGCGATGTTCTTTCCGGACCGGATCAAGGCCTACGGGGAGGTGAAGCGAGTCCTGAAGGGCGACGGCACGTTCGTCTTCAACGTCTGGGATCGCATCGAGGACAATGTGCTGACGCATGAAGCGACCGTCGCGCTCGAAAAACTGTTTCCCGACGATCCGCCGCGCTTCATGATCCGGACGCCGCACGGCTATCATGACAAGGCCGTCATCAGGGGCGATCTCGAACGAGCGGGCTTCCGCCACATAGCGATCGAAACCCGATCCGAAATCAGCCGTGCGCCTTCAGCCGAATGTGTCGCCATTGCGCTCTGCCAGGGCACGCCGCTGCGCAGCGAGATCGAGGCACGGGATGCCAGCAAGCTTCAGGCTGCAACCGATATCGTTGCCGAGGCGATCCGGAGGCGCCATGGATCCGGCCCAGTCGAAGGCAAGATCCAGGCGATCGTGATCGAGGCGCGCCCGTAGCTTGCGGGCGTCGACCGACGCAGCACGTCCTTACCAGAAGCCCCGCTGCATCGGCTGCGCCGGCTGATAATACTGGTATTGGCTGCGCCGGCGCGGATTGGCCGGCTGGACGTACGGATCACGCTGCTGGAAGAAGAAGCCGAAGCCGTTGCCGCCGTTGTCCCAGCCGTCGTCGCTGGCGATCATGGCGGGCGCGGTCGGCTTGCGCGTGATGAAACCGCCCTGCGGCTCGTTGCTCAGCACCGCGACGAACTCGGTCCGGTAATTGGTCTCGCTGCTCAGCGGCTCATCCGAGATGATGATCGAGGAGCGCGGCAACGCGGTCGGCCCGATGCGATCCCACACGTCCTGCGGGATCGTGACCCGGTCGAGCGCATTGCGGGCATCGTCGCCGTTTTCGATCGAGACAACGCTCCAGCGCAGACCCGTAGCGGTCTTCGCCATCGCCGTGAAGATATGCGTGCCGAGCGGCAGGTCGGGATTACGGATCGTGACCGGAACCTCGATGCTGGTGTCGAACACCTCGCCGCCGCCGTCGGGCGCCGGCTTGTGTGTGTTCCGCCGCACGTAAAGCTTCTGCGTCGCACGGCTGATGTAAACCGAGACCGGCTCGCCCGCGAGCTTTGCGTCGGTCGCCGCCTTGACGGCGTCGGCTTTCCTGGCCGCGGCCGCCTTCGCGGCTTCCTTCGTGGCAGCCACGGCATCGCGCTTCGGCTGCGCGGCGGCCCTGGCGGCGTCGAGCTGCGTTGCCGCGTCGGCGGCCTTGGCCGCCGCCTTCTGCTTCAACTCCTCCGCCTTGGCGCGGGCCTGATCGTTCCTGGCGTTCGCGAGCGTCTTGTCGGCGAAGGCGAGCTCGGCATCTGCGCGGGCCTTCTGCTGCTCCAGCTTGCGCAGCGCGGCGGGGAGCGAGGCAGCTTCTTTCGCGGCGGCGGACGCGGCCTTCTTGGCCTCGTCGGCTGCCCTTGTGGCCTCCTCGGCCTCGGCGGAGAGCTTGTCGGCCCGAGCGGGCACGGCCGCGATGGCCTCCGGCTTCGGCACGAACAGCGAGGGGTGAGAGAAGTCAGTCGGGACCGTGTCGTATGGCGAGATGATCACCCGCATCCCGATATTCGTCTTGTCGAACAGGTTCTCGGCAAAGCCGAACGGCATGCGCACGCAGCCGTGCGAGGCGGCATAGCCGGGCAGCGGTCCGCCATGCAGCGCGATACCGTTCCAGGTGATGCGCTGCATGTTCGGCATCCAGGCATCGTCATACATGGTCGAGCGGTGGTCCTTGTCCTTCTCGACGATGGCGAACACGCCGGCCGGCGTCTCGCGTCCCGTGGTGCCGGTCGACACCGGCGCGCGCAGGATCCAGCCGTCGGCATCGTAGAAAGTGACCTGCTGGCTCTTGATCGACACGATCGCCATGATCGGATCGCCGGCCACGCGCGGCGCCACCGCCTCGGCGACCTGGCGCGGCTGCTTGGCAGCGGTCGCCGGGGCCGCCGCCGTCAATGCGACCATCGCCGCCAGCGCCACAATTCCGGGAGGCCCCCAACGCCGCATCGCCACGGTGGATTGCGCCGTTGTCATCAGGTTTTTCATGCCATCCTCGGTCGAAATGCCAGTCCGCCTGTGCCGCTCACGTGTCAGATTGGAATCATTGCATTAAGAAGTCGCAGCCGCCTTACGTTCCGTCTGTGGCGAGATTCGGCACGTTCCGGCGACAAATCTTTCATATACGACGGTTCGCGCCCGCGGAAGGCGGCCTTCGGGCGAGGCTGGCCCGGAGCTGGCCTCGATCGCTGCGGCAGAATGTCCGGGTACCTCTTGGTGCAGATGTACGAGCCGACGCCGGGCGGCACGCCCTCCCCGATCCTCGCTAAACGCCGAGAGCCTTGCGGTTCAACGTTCGCAGGAAACGCAGCGACAAGGTTCGCACGTTCGCAACATTCAGCAACCAGGCCGCAGCCCCATAAGCAAGGCCGCCGGCAAGGCTGACGATGACAAGCGACACGAGGCCGGTGCCGCCCGCTTGCGATCGCGCAACCAGAATCGCGGCCGCCATCGCCGCTGCGGAGGCGGCAACGCCGCCGAGACGATTGAACTCGAACGGGACCGGGTGGGCCCGATGCATCAGGACGACGGCAACGAGGAAGCCAATCGCCTCGGTTGCCAGCGTCGCCAGCGCCGCGCCGTAAAGACCGTGAGCCGCGATCAGCGCGAACATCAGGATCACGCTGATCACCAGCGTGAGAAAGGATTGCGCCGCCAGCATGAAGGGCCGCTCGGCGAGCTGGAAGCTGATCTGCACGTAGAACTGATTGGCGATACCGAAGAAGCGGGCGAGCACCAGCGTCGGCAGCAGCGCCGAGACGCCGGCGCGGAAGTCGATGCCGACGAGCGTACCGGCGACCTGGTCCGCCGCAAGCGCGAGCCAGACCGCAACGGGTGCAACGACCACCAGCAGCAGCTCGAGGCTTTCGCTCAGCCGCTCCCGCGTCGTCTCGTTGTTGTGCTCGGATAGTGACCGGAACACCAGCGGCACAGTCGCCGCGGCAACGCTGGATGCGATCATCACCATGAACTGGCGCGGCAGATCGGCGGCAACGCCAAAGATGCCGGCAGCGTCCTTGCCAAGCAGATAGGCGACAATGAGCCGGTCGCAGGCCGAATAGACCGCAACAGACAATCCTGCCAGCGTCAGCGGCAGGCCGTAGCGCGCCAGCTGCAAGAACTGGCTGCGCTGAAACCGCGCGATCTTCGTGCGATCGCCGACGAGGTTCAGGACGATGCCGGTGAGCGACCCCAGGCCGAAGGCGGCGAGCAGCCCCAATCCACCCCAGCCGAGCCAGATGCCGAGCAGACCGAAGCCGACGCTGGAGACACTGCGCACGATCGAGATCGCCGCGAACCGGTAGGGACGCAATTTGGCGCGCTCGAACTCCTGGCCGACATCGACCGCGTTCGCCATGATCGCGACGAAGATGCTGGCGAGCAGCAGCTCGACACTGATGTCGCTACGGAACAGGAAGACCAGCGGGGTGGTGGCACAGAGCACCGCGACCGTAAGGGCGAAGGCGACCATCGCCGTGCCGCGAAAATCGACCTCCGCCGACATCGCCTGATAGCGGGACACCGACAGCTTGATCCAGGCGAAGAAGATCGCGCCCAGAATGCCGGCAAGGCTGATGCCAACGACATAGACGCCGTACTCAGCCGGGCTCAGGAGCCGCGTATAGGCCGTGACAGCGAAGAAGCCCACCGCCGCAGGCAGGATGTAGGCGACCAGATAGATCGAGAAATGGCGGTTCAGCATGCGAGCACGGGACCGGCAGCGGTCTTGCGAGTGTGGCGACGGTTGATCCAATTGGATCCTGGCGGGCGAACGAACTGCGCCGCAGCATCTCTCAAGAGTGTCACATAAGTCTGCAGATCGGGCGGCGAATGAGGTTTTGAAGCGGCTTTCGCGCGTTAGCGTTAAATTTGCCCTGTGCTGAACGGGAGGACCGACAACCCAAAAGAAACCATGTTTCCGCGCGTTCTGCGCGTTTTCCGCTGCCTGGACGTCACAGGCGCTGACGAGGTCCCTCCGGCAACAGTTAACCCAACGACATGAAACCCGGGCGATGCAAGGCGCCGCTTGGTACGAAGGCGCGTTGGTTGCAGAAGGAACGTCCCAACGTGACCAGGCTCGACAGACGCCAATTTCTCCTCGGCAGCGCCGCAGCCCTCGCGGCGGGCGGATCTGCGTCCGCAGTGCCGGCGTCGAAACGCGCCCAGCGCCGCCCCGGCTTTGGCGCTGCGGCGACGCTCTGGGACCTGCAAGCCGATCCGCGGCTCGGCGAGGCCATCAGCACCTATTGCACGCAGGTGGTGCCGGTGCTCGAGCTGAAATGGCCGATGCTGCGGCCGGACGCCCATACGTTCGCTTTCGAGCGCGCCGACGCGATCCTGGATTTCGCGCGAGACAACGACCTGACGATGCGCGGCCACGCACTCGCCTGGTATCATGACATTCCGGACTGGACCAAGCAGATCAAGGCGACCCGCGGCGTCGAGCGCGCCTATCTCGACCACATCGGCACCGTCGTCTCCTACTACAAGGACAAGCTCACGTCGTGGGACGTCGTCAACGAGCCGATCCCGGATAACCCCCGCAGCCCGAAAGACCGGCGCGACACGTTCTGGACGCAGCATTTCGGTAACGGCTGGATTCCGCTGGCGTTCCGAACGGCGGCTGCTGCCGATCCCTACGTCAAGCTCGCGATCAACGAATATGACATCGAATCGGCGAAAGATTCATTCATCGCCAAGCGGGCGGCCTATCGCAACCTCATCATGGATCTGCTCGACCAGGGTGTTCCGCTCCATGCCGTGGGGCTGCAATCGCATCTGCACGCCGAGCTGGAGATCGATACGCACGGGCTTGCCGAATTCGTCACCGAGCTGCGTTCCTGGGGACTCGAGGTGCTCGTCACCGAGCTCGACGTCGACGACCAGAAGCTGACGGGCACTCCGGCGGAGCGTGACGCCGTCGTCGCCAAGCGCGTCGACGATCTGCTGACGGCCATGTCAGCCAGCGGCCCGGTGCGCTCGATCCTGACCTGGGGCATCTCGGACCGGTACAGCTGGATCAACGGCACCTTCGCCCGCAAGGACAAGCAGCCGAACCGCCCCCTGCCGCTCGACGGCGAGTTCAAGCCGAAGCCGTTCATGGACGTCATCAGCAAGTTCACGAAGGACGCTTGAGCAGCTGTCGCTAGCGTGTCTTCGGCACTGCGAGCTCGGGCGCATCTCCGATGTGATCGGGAACCAGGCTCGGGCTGCGACGATCGCGCGAGGAGAGACGGAACACGTCGCGGATGTCGTCGATCGAGGTCGACGAATAGGACTGGATGCAAAGCGCGACCTGCTCGGGCGAGGCCGTGCGCATCATCGCGTCGATAGCCGGGCGGTCGAGCGGCGTATCATCCCAGTGCGAGACCGCGATGCTGTCTTCGGTGATGCGATGTCTCACCAGATGTTCCGGCGAGTTCGCGACGAAGTTTCCGTAAAGCAGATACTCGGAGAATTTCTTCTTCCGGCACAGCGCCAGAGCCCAGCTCAGGCCCGTCGCCGACTTGATCGCGTCGGTCATCGCGCGCGCGGTGTCCTTGTCCCAGACCAGCGCGTTGCCGACATAATCGTCCGCCGGGAACGAGCGCTCCTTGATATCCAGAAGCTGATCGACGGTGCGGAGCCAGAGGCCATGCAAGGGGTGATCGGCGCCGATCGCCTCGCGCGTGACGAACAGCGGCGCCTTCTCGGCGCCGGCATACCGGCCGACATCGAATTCGCGGAAGAACAGATTATCCGAATCCAGGATGCAGACGCGCTGCTCCGGCGCATTGAGGACGCCGGCGATCTTCAGGATCTGCTGGATGTGCCAGCCGTGCACCGGTGACGACAGCAGCGACAGCCAGACGCGCCGGTTACCGAACTGGAGGCTGGGCGGCAGCGCAAACAGCCATTTCGGCAAATAGCGCGAGGCCGGGACGATGACCCTCTTGTCGGAGGCGAACCGCGCGAACAGCGGCACGTCCTCATCGTTAACGAGAACATAATGCCGCGTGTATCCCGTCAGCCAGGTGTCGATGCTCTCGCTGAGCAGCGAAAAGCGTTCGATGTCCTTGGCATAGCTGGCAGTCAGCAGGGCAACGGAATGCATGGGGGGCGCGCTCAAATGGCCATTAGGCCGTAGTCATAGCGGCAATGGCGGACGTTGGAAACTTGCTATCCCAATCAAGGTAAAATGAAACGAAGTATTAACCATTCGACGGCAATCCCTGCTCCAGCGCGCGAAAGCGCAGCGGTGCCAGAGCTGAGGCGCGCTGCCACCAGTCGGCGACGCGGTCATCGAGGGCGGTCACACCGCGGCCCTGGCCGGGGAATATCCGGATTTGCTGGATCGCCTCAGCCTCAAAGCCCTTGGCCCTCCGCGTGATCCTGAGGGCGGCGCCTTCGCGGTCCCGCTGGGTCAGCGGCACCAGGAGGCGGCCGCGCGGACGGAGCGATTGCAGCCAGAGCGGGTGCGGCTGCGAGAAGCCGGCATGCACGATGATCACGTCGGCGGGTTCGCCGACGTCCTTGCATCCGTCGCCGTTGACGACCGTGACGTTGCGATAACCGCGCAAGCAGTCTGCCGCACGGGCCGCGAGCCGCTCGTCGCATTCGATCGCATGCACGCTGCCCCTTGGGCCGACAATCTTCGAAAGCATAGCGGAGAAATAACCCAGTCCGCAGCCGATCTGCACGACGCGATCCTTCTCCCCGATGTCGAGCATGTCGATGAAATGCGCCCACAGGCTCGGCAGTCCGGTGTCGAGCCTGCGGCGGGCGTCGATCGCGACCAGCACATTGTCGTAGAGATGAACGGGATCTGCGTTGGGCGTCAGCCGATAGTTGCGCGCCGTCTCGCTCTTGATGCGCCAAGGGCCCCTCGGCAGAAAATCCTCGCGCGGAACGGCGGCAAGCGCGTCGCGCAGGCGCTTCGAGGAAATCCGCTCGCGCCTGGCAATCAGCTCCACATAGCGCGCACGCGCGGCGACAAGATCGCTCATGTCACCTGTTCGCGAACGGGTGCATCCATACCGAGCTCGTTGACGAGCTGCATCGCCTGCTTCAGGTCCGGTGTGTAAAAACCCTCGCTGAACTTGTTCACGATCGGCACGAGCAGGAGACTTGCGTGCTCGCGCTTGCCGGCTTGATACGACAGGCGCGCGAGGCTGACCGCGGTGCGAAGCTCCCAGGACAACGCACCCTGCTTGCGCGCGATCTCCAGCGATAGGCCAAACAGGTCCTCGGCCTCCTGCACCGAGGCCGGATCGCCATCCGACAGCGTGATCTCGCCTTGCAGGCGGTAGACCTCGGCGAGATAGGAGTGATCGCCGGTCCGCCTTGCGGTCGCGAGCGCGCCGTCCAGCGCGCGCAAGGCGGCATCGCGCATCCCGACCTTGGCGTAGGTTTCCGCGAGCAGGCAGCGGAACCAGCAGCCGGCGAGCCAGGAATCCATCGCCTCGTACTCGTCGAGGCCGAAGCGCATCTGGCTGAGACCTTCGTCGGCTTCCCCAAGCTGAGCCAGAGCCCAGCCGCGCAGGATCGCCGCCTGCTGCTTCCAGTGCAGGAAATTGTGCTCGGTGGAAATGATCATGGCGCGGTTGGCGTGGTCGCGCGTGCCTTCGACGTCGCGCAGATGCTGGCAAAGATAAGCGCCGAACACGAGCGCAAAGGCGAGCGTGAACGGATGGCGGATCTTCTCCGCATTCGCGATCGCCTGCTCGCTGTGCTGGCGCGCCGCGTCGGGCCGGCCGAGGAACCACAGGAGGTAGCCGAGATAGGACAGTGAGACCACGCCGGGGTCGATGCCGTGGCGCTCCATCAGATCGGAGTGCAAATCGGGGCTGTAGAGGTTGATGCAGCGATGCAAATGATGCTGGGAGGCGCCGAAGCGGCCGCGATAGAGCATGGTCATCGCGATGGCGCGGTGCGCCTCGATCAGATAGCCGGTCTGCTGCGCCGGCTGCGTCCGGTCGTTCAGCCGCTCGCGCTTGGCGAACTTCAGCAGCTCGACGCTGAGATCGTGCGCGCGCGTGAGATCGGCGCGAATGAAATGGCACACCCAGAGCCCGCGAGTCGCAGCGAAGACCTTTTCGTCGTCATCGAGCTGATGGCCGAGCTCGAGCGCGCGGATGTAGTTCTCCTCGACCTCCTGCACCGCATAGCCCTTGGCGGCGATCAGCGCATTGCCGAGCGCAATGCGCAGCTCGAGCTCCATCTCGTCCGCGCCCTGCATGCGGGCGTTGGCCTGCACGACGCTGAGGCCGCGGCGCAGATGGCCGATCGCCTCCAGATTGGCGCCAGTCTTGGCCGCCTGCTTGCCGGCCTTGAGCCAAAAGCTGGCGGCACCCTCGCTCTGGCCGGATTCGGTCAGGTGATGGGCGAGCAGCTCCGGTTCGCGCTCGGTCTTCTCCGGATACATCTCGGCGAGCACCTGGGCGATCCGGGAATGCAGCTTGCGCCGCTCGCTGTGCAACAGGCTCGCATGCGCGGCGTTCTGGATCATCACGTGCTTGAAGGAGTAGAGCGCGTCCGGCGGATGGCCGCGGCGCATGATCAGCCCCGCCTCCTCCAGATGATTGAGTGCCGCCTCGATCTGCTCGGCCGGCGTATTGGCGACGGCGTGCAGCGTTTCGTAGGAAAACTCGCGGCCGATCGTGGCGCCGATCTGCGCGATCCGCTTGAACGGCCCCATCCGGTCGAGCCGCGCCATCAGCGAGTCGGTCAAGGTTGCCGGGATGGCGAGCTGCCGCCACGGTCCGGACAGCACATAGCGCCCGTGCCGCTCGGTCAGGAGGTTAGATTCGAGAACCGTCTTGGTCAGTTCTTCCAGAAACAGCGGCACGCCGTCGGTCTTGACGATGATCTCCTCGACGACCTCCTTGGGCAGCTCGCGTCCCGCAACGCGCTCGACCAGCGTCGTGCGGAGCTGCCGGCTCAGGCGGTTCAGGACCAGGGTGGTGATGTGCGAATGCGCGTTCCAGCTCGGCTGGAATTCCGAGCGCGCGGTCATGATGACCAGGATCGGTCGGTTCTGCATCCGGCCGACCAGGAGGTCGATCACCTCGCGGGACGTCGGGTCGATCCAGTGCAAATCCTCGAACGCGATCACAAGCGGCATCTCACGCGCAAGGCCGAGGAAATGGTTCACCAGCGCCGCGACAGTCGCATCCTTCTGCTGCTGCGGCGACAGTTCGAGCGGCGGATAGCGGTCTCCGGTCGGTATCGACAGCAGCGTGGCAAACAGCGGCGTGACCTGATCGATATCGCCATGAGCGGCGGCAATCGCGGTCTCCAGGCTCGCCAGCGACAGCGCTGACGGATCCTCGCGATCGAGGCCGAGGGAGAATTTGAGCTGTTCGACGAACGGATGGAACGCCGTGGAGGTGTAGTAAGGCGAGCACTGGAGCGAGACTTGTCCATGGCGGTCGCCCGATATCCGTTCGAAGATTTCCTGGATGATACGCGACTTGCCGATGCCGGGCTCGCCGAACTTGACCACGACCTGGCCGTCGCCGTCCTTGGCCTGCTGCCAGCGTCCCATCAGCAGCGCGATCTCCTCCTCGCGGTTGACGAGCGGCGTCAGCCGCGTGCCCATCGCGGCGGCGAAGCGGGTCTCCACCCGCGATGCGCGCACCACGTGCCAGGCCTGCGCCTTCTCGGGGATCCCCTTCAAGACATGGACGCCGAGATTGCGGTAATCGAACTTCCCCTTCAGCAGCGACTGCGTCGAAGCGGAGATCACGACGCCGTTGGGCGGCGCCAGGGCTTGCAGGCGCGCCGCGAGATTGACGGTCTCCCCGACCGCGGAGTCGCGTTCCTCGGTGCCCTGCCCGACGAGGTCGCCGACCACGACGAGGCCGGTCGCGATCCCGATGCGGACGGCGGGTGAATGGCTGAGCGCGCCCCGCGGCTCGACCGCGCGCGCAGTCGACAGCACCCGCACGATCTCGAGCCCGGCGCGCACCGCTCGCTCAGCATCGTCCTCATGTGCGGTCGGATAGCCGAAATAGACCAGGATACCGTCGCCGACGAAACGGGCGGCAAAGCCCTCGTAATATTTGACCACGCGGACGCAGGTCTCGCGAAATCCCGCGATCATGTCGCGGACGTCTTCCGGATCGAACTGCGCGGAAAGCGAGGTGGAATCCACCATGTCGCAGAACATGGTGGTAAGCTGGCGCCGTTCGGCACCGACCTCCGCCCGTGTTTGCGGACGCACCGCCGCGGTTGGCGCCTCCGCCGTTTCTGCTTCAAACAGCGCCGCCATCGCCCGCTGGAGCCGCTTGCGATCGCCGAGCGGCAATCCAAGCTCGACCAGATCGGATTCGGTCAGGTCCGCGATGACGTCGAGATCGAGACGGTGCTGCGCGAAAAGATCGGTGTAGTGCCCGAGGCCGATACCTTCGAGCCAGCGCTTCAGCCCGCTTTCCGATCCCGTGCCCGGCTCATTCTCCAGCATGGTGATTCTGCCCGACCATCACTCCGTCGAAGGGCTTTAGGGCCCCCTCAACCACAGATTTTGGGGTCCAAACTTCACCTCGGACTGGACGCATTCCCTAACTTCTTGGAAGAATAGCTCAATCGGATCAAAAGGGAATGGCGTTGTCGGACATTGCATCCGGAGCGGACGAGGGATCAGCCGGTACGACGGCCGAAACCAGGATATTCGCGCATATCGGCGGCCTTCTCGAATTTTACGCCCGCAAGACACCGGCGGCGCCCGCACTCCTCGCCCCTGGCCGGCCGGTCCTCAGCTATGGCGCGCTGGACGGATCGATCCGGCAACTGGTCCGTACCTTGCGTGAGCTCGGCATCGGCGCCGCAGACCGCATCGCGGTTGCGTTGCCGCGCGGCGCCGACAGTGCGCTGGCATTGATCGCGGTCGCCTCAACCTGCGCCTGCGTCCCCGTCAATCCCGATCTGACCGCGGACGAGCTGCAACGCTATTTCAGCGAACTGAAGTTGACGGCGCTCGTGAGCCGGGCCGACATGAACTCGGCGAGCCGCGACGTCGCCAGGGTGCTCGATATCACGGTGATCGATTTCGTGGCGGGGCCGGTCGACGATCTCGGTGGCTGCGCGTTCATCGCTCCGACGATCGGGCCGGCGAATGCCAACGGCGCCGCCCGGGGCGAGCACGATGCGTTCATCCTGTTGACGTCAGGCACGGCGGCGCGGCCGAAGATGGTGCCGCTGACGCATCGCAATGTCTGCCTGTCCGCTTACAATGCCGGCCATGTGCTGTCGCTCACGTCGCACGATCGCCTGCTCAACGTCCTCCCGCTGTTTCATGCCCATGGCTTGATCTCCGGTCTTCTCACGGCGCTGGCCGCGGGCTCCAGCGTGATCTGCACCGACGGTTTTGACGCATCCTCCTTCTTTGGCTGGATGCGGGAGCTGCAACCGACCTGGTACACGGCGGTGCCGACCATTCATCGCGCCCTGCTGACCGCAGCAGAAGCGAACCCGGACCGCGCCCGACCGTCGTCGCTGCGCGTGATCCGCTCGGCCTCGGCATCGCTCGCGCCGGCGATTCTCGAAGGGCTGGAGGCGACGTTCGGCGTTCCCGTGCTCGAGACCTACGGGATGACCGAGGCGGCCTCGCAGATCGCGGCCAATCCGTTCGAGCTGCGCAAGGTCGGATCGGTCGGCCGCGCCGCCGGCCCGGAGATCGCGATCATGGACGAGACGGGCCGCCCGCTCGCAAGCGGCGCGCACGGCGAGATCATGCTGCGCGGACCAAACATGAGCCGTGGCTACTATAATGACGATGCGGCGACGCAGGCCGCGTTCCGCAACGGCTGGTTCCGGACCGGCGACCTCGGCTATCTCGATGCCGACGGCTATCTCTTCATCGCCGGCCGCATCAAGGACGTCATCAACCGCGGCGGGCAGAAGATCTCGCCGCTGGAGGTGGAAGAGGTTCTGCTCAGCCATCCCGCAGTGCTGGAGGCCGGCGTGTTCGCCGTCCCGCACGAAAAGCTCGGCGAGAACGTCGTCGCCGTCGTGGTGTTGCGGCCGAATTCCGAGGCGAGCTCCGACCAGTTGCGCCAGTTCGCGCGAAGGCGACTTGCAGCCTACAAGGTACCCAGCCTGATCCGCAGTGTGGCGGCGCTGCCGAAAGGTGCCAGCGGCAAGGTCAAGCGTAACGCACTAGCCGGGTTGATCGCGGAGCCGACGGATGCCGGCGAGATGCACCTGCCGCGGAACGCGTTGGAGACCCAGCTCGCGGAGATCTGGGCCGGCCTCCTGGAGCTGCCGCAGGTCGGCGTCGACCAGGATGTCTTCGCACTCGGTGCGGACTCGCTCGCGGTGACTCAGATGCGCTCGCGCCTGCGCGAACGCTTTCATGTCGACTTCTCGTTCGAGGACATCTTCGATTGCTCCGCGGTCACAGCGCTTGCGGCCCGGATTGAAACCGCCGCAAGCCGGCGCGAGACGGCGCTGCCGGCCTGGCGCCAGGCCGCGGATGCAGATGCACCGCTGTCGTTCCAGCAGCAGCGGATGTACGTGCTCTCGCGGCTCGATCCGACCGGCTACAACTACAATGTCATCGAAGTCGCGCTCCTCGACGGCGCGGTCGACGTTGCCGCGCTTTCTGCGAGCCTCACTGCGATCTGCACGCGCCATGAGGCGCTGCGCTCGGTCTTCGTCGAACGCCAGGGCGAACCGGTACAGCTTGTGCTGTCATCGCCGCCGCGGTTCGAGCGCATCAAGCTCAAGCCCTGCCCTGCGGAGAAGCGGCCCGCGGTTGTCAGGCGCGAGGCGCTCAAGCTCGCGCAACATCCGTTCGATCTCGCCCGCGAGCCGCCGCTAAAGGTCTCACTGCTGTCGTTCGACAAGAACAGCCATGCACTGGTGATCAACGTCCATCACCTCGTCACCGACGGCTGGTCGCAGCGGCTGTTCTGGCAGGAGCTCGCGATCCATTACGCCGCGGCGCGCAAGAAGCACCCGGCCGCACTGCCTGCGCCTGCCTTCCAGTATCGCGACTTTGCGCTCTGGCAGCAGAGCTGGGCGCAGACACCGGCGGCGAAGGAGCAGCTCGACTATTGGAGGGCCCAGCTCGACGGCGTCACCACGCTGCCGCTACGAACCGACAGGCCGAGGCCGGAGGTCTGGAGCGGTCACGGCGCGCGCCACTATCTCGAATTCTCCAAGACGCTGTCGGGCCAACTGCGCGCGCTGAGCCAGAACCAGGGCGTCACGCCGTTCATGACCCTGCTCGCGGTCTTCCAGTGCCTGTTGTTCCGCCACACCTCGCATGAGGATGTCGCCACCGACTCGCTGATCGCCAACCGCAACCAGATCGAGAGCGAGCGCCTGATCGGGCTGTTCGCCAACACCCTGATCCTGCGCAACGATTTGGGCGGCGATCCGAGCTTCGGCGAGATGTTGCGGCGGGTGCGGCAGGTCACGTTGGACGCCTACCGCAACCAGGACCTCCCGATCGAGGAGGTGTTGCGCGCGCTCCAGATCCCACGGCGGAGCGACGGCAATCCGCTGTTCCGGATCATGTTCATCCTCCAGAACGCCTCGATCGAGGCGGCACGCTTCCCGGGCCTGTCGACGCGGCGGCTGGAAGTCGATCCGAAGGTGGCGCGCTTCGACATCACGCTCGAACTGGTCGAGGCCGACGGCCGTTTCACCGGCTTCCTCGAATACGCCACCGACCTGTTCGATGCGGCGACGATCGAAGGCATGGCCGCCCAGTTCAAGACGCTGCTCAAGGCCGTCATCGCTGATCCGGAGCAGCGGATCTCGCGCCTGCCGCTCCTGACCGAGGCCGAACGCCAACGGCTCCTGGCGAAAGGCCGGGGCGTGCCGGCCAATTTCACGACGCGCGGCAATTTGAGCGAACGCTTCGATCGCCAGGCGAAGAGGACACCGGACGCCGTTGCGGTGTCGGACGGCCGCACGTCCCTGAGCTATCGCGAGCTGGCACGCCGCAGCCAGGCGGCCGCACGCTGGCTGGCCCGCGAGGGTGTTGGCGCCGAGAGCGTCGTCGCCTTGCTGGCGGAGCGCGGGCCCAACCTGCTCGCCGCGATGATCGCGGTGCAGCGCGTCGGCGCGGCGTTCCTCAATCTCGATCCCGACCAGCCGCCGGCAAGGCTTGCGAGCATCCTCGGATCAAGCTGCGCCCGCGTGCTGCTGACCGGGCGGGCCCAGTCCGCCATGGTCGAGGCCCTGCTCGAGCCGCTGGTCGAGCGCATCCAGGTGGCCGAACTCGACGACACGATCGCGCCAGGCGCGACCAAGCCGGCCCGCGCCGCGCGGCGTGCAGCCTCGAGCCTTGCTTATCTCGTCTATACGTCCGGCTCCTCCGGTGCGCCGAAGGGCGTCATGATCGAGCAGCGCGGCCTGTCGAACCATCTCGCCTCGCTCATCTCCGAACTCGACCTCACTGCCAAAGACGTGATCGCGCAGACCGCACCGCAGAGCTTCGTCATCTCGGTCTGGCAATTCCTCGCGGGGCCGATGGTCGGCGCGCGCGTGCATGTCTGCGGCAACGCGATCGTGCAGGACCCGATCCTGCTGGCGCGGGAGATCGAGCGCGAGGGCATCACGGTGATCGAGATCGTGCCTTCGCTGCTGCGCGTCATTCTCGATCGCATGGACGAGGCGCAGGTGCAGCGTGCCTTCTCCAAATTGCGGCTGCTGATCTCGACCGGAGAGCCGTTGCCCGTCGACCTCTGCCGCGCCTGGTTCGCCCGTTGCCCAAGAGTGCCGCTGATCAATGCCTATGGCGCATCGGAATGCTCCGACGACGCCTCCCTGCATCGCCTGACCAAGGCGCCGGCGATCGCGGCGACCAACGTTCCGGTCGGCGCGCCGCTGCCGAACACCCAGCTCTACGTGCTCGACGCAAACCTCCAGCCGCAACCGATCGGCGTGACCGGCGAGCTCTGCATCGGCGGCGCCGGAATCGGCCGCGGCTACGTCAACGACCCCGCGCAAAGCCGGCAGCGCTTTCTGCCCGATCCGTTCTCGCGCCAGCCAGGCAGCCGGCTCTACCGGACGGGCGATCTTGCCCGGCGCCGCGCCGACGGGACGATCGAATGCCTCGGCCGCGCCGATCATCAGGTCAAGGTCCGCGGCTATCGTATCGAGCTCAAGGAGATCGAGAACGCGCTGGCCGAGCATCCAAGCGTGCGCGCCGGCATCGTCGAGCCGCGCCGCGAGGCGAGCGGCGATATCAGGCTGATCGCCCATGTCGTAGCCAAGCCCGGCAGCCGGAGCAGCGCCAGCGAACTGCGCGAATTCCTGAAAGTCAGACTGCCTGCGCACGCCATCCCGTCCGCCTTCCTGTTCCTGGATCAGGTGCCGCTCAACGCCCATGGCAAAGTCGACCGCTCGGCGCTACCGGCGCCCGCGCAGCCGGAAACGTCCGGACCGGACGCGGCTGTGCCGGCGCGGCGCTTCACCGAAAAGGTGCTCTCCGACATCTGGATCGACCTGCTGAAGGTCGAGAGCCTCGGTGTCACCGGCAATTTCTTTGATCTCGGCGGCCATTCGCTGCTGGCGGGCCAGGTGATGGCGCGCGTTGCGCGCGCGCTCGGCGTGTCGCTGCCGATCAAGACCATCTTCGAGGCACCGACGATCGAAGCGCTCGCTCGGCGGGTCGACGAGGCCGTAGCGGCGAAGCCGCGCAAGCCTGCCGCAAGCGTGCCGCGATTAGCTGCAAGCGGGCTTCCTGCGCTTTCCATTGCGCAGGACCAGATGCTGCGGATCGAGCGGAATCTGCCGGGGCTACCGCTGTTCAACCTGCCCTTCGCCTTCCGCCTTCAGGGCCCGCTCGATTCGGCCGCCCTGGCAAAGGCGATCGACGACGTCGTGCGCCGGCACGAATCGCTGCGCACCGCGTTCGCCTGGAACGGCGATGAGCCCGAAAGCCGCATTGTCGCGCCGCGGGCCCTTGGCCGTGTCATGACCATTGAGGCGATCGGCGATGGTCATCCCCATAACAACAAGCGGCGCAAGGCGCTCGAGCTCAGGAAGATCAATCTCCTGATCGAGCAGGAGACCTATAGCCCGATCGAGATCACACGCGCGCCGCTGTTGCGTGCCCGGCTGTTGCGGCTCCATGGCGACGATCACGTGCTGCTGCTGACGCTGCATCACGCCATTGTCGATGGCTGGTCGATCGGCGTGCTGTTCGAGGAATTGTCGAGCCGCTATGCGGCGCTGGCCGGATATCCATCGGCGCCGCTGCCGAAGGCTTCGCCGGCGTTTTCGGATGTCGCACGCTGGCAGCGCTGGTGGTGCGGCACCGACGCCGCGCGCCGCCAGGCTGCCGACTGGACCGAGAATTTACGCGGAGCGGGCCCCGTCTTCGACGGCGAATCAAGTGCGGGCGCGTCCACCGGGCACCATCCGGTCAACCTCGAGCGTGAGCTGATCGGACGGCTCACGGGGTTCGCCGGCCAGCACAATTGCACGCTGTTCATGTGCCTGCTCACCGCGCTGAAGGCCATGCTGCTGGCCCGGACCGGCCGCACCGACATCGTGGTCGCGACCGCCATGGCCAATCGTGCCGAGCCGGACACCGACCGAATCATCGGCCCGTTCGAGAACACAGTGATCGTCCGCACGACAATCACGCCGGACCTGTCGTTCGCGCAGGCCTTGGCGCGGGTGCGCGAGAGCGTGCTCGACGCGCATGCGCGGCAGGAGCTGCCGTTCAACGTCCTGGCCGATCATCTGGAGCAGGAGGGGATCGATCCGGCCTCGCTGCTCCAGGTCTATTTCACACTGCAGAATCCGCTGCGCCAGCCGCTCGATCTCCCAGACCTCGCGACAGGATCGATCGGCAACATCGCGCGCGAGGGCCAGCCGGTGCTGCCGATCGACCAGACCTGGCTGTCGCTGATGCTCAAGGAGCGCCCGACCGGCATCACCGGCTCATGCAATTACAAGCGCGAGTTGCTCGAGGGCCGAATGGTCGGCGAGTGGATGGAGGATCTGGTCGCGCTGCTGACGGCGGCCGTCGCCCGACCCAATGCACCGCTCGGCAGGTTACTCGCGCGCAGCGCGGCCTAAAGCGGTGTTACATCGCGGACGCGTACGGATTTCACGTGCCGGAGCTGTGAATGATCAAGTTGCATCTTGATTATTTGGCGTCACCGCGCAAGATTATTCTCGCGTTTTGATTTGGACGATTATTTTCAACCGGGGGAGTGTTATGGGTTTCATCAAATTTACGAAGAAGACCTCGCTCAGCGAGGAGGACCGCAAGGCGCTGCAGGACCTGCTCAATTTCGAGAAGCAGAAACTCAAGGACGAGCTGAAGGATGTCGAAGACAGCCTAAAAGCTCTGCGCGCGTCCAAGAAGAAGAAGTCCAAGAAGAAGAAGTAAATTCGTCGGTCGGAGACGCCGTACGAGTCTTCGCAGAGCGGCCGCTCGCTCGTCGAGTTGGGGTCTCGCACAAGCTTGCGTCTGTAAACCGGCCTGCAAATCGACAAGAATTCGCCCGGGTGGACCATTAGGAAATGGTCCACTTGGTTGCTTCTTGCTCAGCTGATTCTTCCGTCGGGACCGGGGATTTGGCCTCGCCTGACGCCATGGGCCCAATTGATGGCACACGACAGAATTGAACTCTTTGTCGGGCTGATCGAGACCATCGACGCGCCGGGCGCAGTCGAGGCGTGCCGACGTCTGCTCTCGGTCGACGAACGGGCCCGGGCCGATCGCTTCATGTTCGAGCGGCATCGGCGGCAGTACATCTTCGCACATGCCATGTTGCGCCTGGCGCTGTCGCAGGTCGCCTCCAACGTCGCGCCCTCCGACTGGTCGTTCGGCGCGGGCCGCTATGGGCGACCGTTCGTCGCAGCGCCCGTCACCTCGACCGCGCTGCATTTCAGCCTGTCGCATGCCGACGGCTGCGTCGCCTGCGTCGTGTCGCGGCATGAGGCCGTCGGGGTCGACGTCGAAACCGTGTCACGGCGTGTCGCCCCGCTGTCCACCGCGCATCGCTTCTTTGCGCCGGAGGAGGTCGAAACGCTGCGCGGACTGCCGGAGCCCGCGGCGATCGAGCGCTTCTTCGACTATTGGACGCTCAAGGAGGCCTATCTGAAGGCCAGGGGCTTCGGGCTCAATTTGCCGCTCGACGCCTTCGCGATGCAGGTGTCACGCGAGGCCATCGAGATCAGCTTCAAGCCCGACATCGTCGACGATCCGGACGGCTGGCGCTTCTCGCTGTGCTCGCCGTCGCCCTCGCATCGCCTCGCGATCGCCGATGGCTCCCGTGCGGACGGCGGCCTTCCCATCAGCCGCCATGCCTGGCCGCTCCGGGAAGCGGCTGAATGACGTCGCCGCGTGTCTGCAAGGCGCGTGCGCGAAGTGGGATGTTTTGAGTCGCGAGCGACGCGGCTTCTTCTCCCTCTCCCCGTTTCTTACGGGGAGAGGGTCGGGGTGAGGGGCCTCTCTCCGCACGGGAAATCGCCGCGAGACCTGTACCCCCTCACCCGGAATTTGCTGCGCAAATTCCGACCTCTCCCCGCAAGCGGGGAGAGGTAAGCATCACCGCGCCTCTTCGAATCCGGCCAGCACCGAAGTCAAATTCGCGCCGAGGATGTCCGAGAGATAACCGCCTTCCTGCACGAACACGGTCGGCAGGCCCATCTTCGCGATGGCTTGGCCGATGCGGCGGAAGCCTGGCGTGGTGACGGCAAGGCCCTTCAGCGGATCGTGCTCGGAGGCATCAAGGCCGAGTGCGATGACGAGGGCGCCGGGCGCGAAGGATTCGATCGCCTTGCGCGCGAGATCCAGCGCCTGGATGTAGCCGTCATCGCCAGTGCCGATGGGAAGCGGAATGTTGAGATTAGTGCCTAGGCCCGGTCCTTCGCCGCGCTCATGCGCATAGCCCCACACGTAGGGATAGTACGCGACGGGATCGGCATGGATCGAGATCGTGTAGACGTCGGGCCGGGCATAGAAGATGCCTTGCGTGCCGTTGCCGTGATGGACATCGACGTCGAGGATCACGACGCGCTCGTGCTTCTGCCGCAGATGCGCCGCGGCGATGGCGCTGTTGTTGAGGAAGCAGAAGCCGCCGGCCATGTCGCGATAGGCGTGATGGCCGGGCGGACGGCAGAGCGCATAGGTCGCGTTCTCGCCATCCATCACCATCTGCGCGGCGGTCACCGCAACGTCGGTCGCGGCGCAGGCGGCAGCCCAGGTGCCGGGGCCGATTGGCGCTGCGGTATCGGCGGTGTGCCAGCCGAGCTTGCCGACGATGTGGGTGGGATAGGTTGCGGCATGGCGCACGGGATGGATGTTGCCGATCATCTCCGGGCCGGAATCGCCGAGCGCGGTCCAGGCGTCCCAGGCTTCGCTCAGGAACGACAGGTATTCCGGACTGTGGATGCGTGCGCGAGGCCCCTGCCCGAACTTGGTCGGCTCGACCAGCTGGTGCTTGCCATCCCGCAATCCCTTGAGCAGGCGGTCGGCGCGCTCGGGCTGCTCGGTGGTGCGCTTGACGACACCGCGCACCAGGAAGAATTGCGGATCGTGGCTGCGGTGCAGTTCGGTATGGACGGCTTTCACTCAAACACTCCGTGGGTCGCTACTGGACGTGCCGCAGAGTCTTGATCGCCGCGGCCGCCAGATGCAAGCAAGAAGAATGCCGCCCCTCGTCGCGCTGCCCTGCGCCGAGAGCAGACCGCTCGCGAAGCTCAGCAGCGCCCGCGCTGGAGGCAGTGCTCGCGGCCCTGCTGGTCGGTGCGGAAGGATTCGATGAAGCCACCCTGGCGCTGGGTGACGAAGACGGTCTTGCCGTCGCTGCCGCCGAAGGCGAGGTTGGTCGGCTCCTTAGCCCTCAGCGCGATCTCCCGCTCGACGGCGCCAGTGGGCTTCATCAGCGCGATCGTGCCCTTGAGAATGCGCGCAACATAGAGACGGCCGGCAACGTCGGTGCGCAGGCCGTCGATGGTGTCGGGTTGAAACGATTTGACGAGCTTTGCAGCCGTCAGCTCGTTGCCGCTGATCGCATAGGACCAGATTTGGCCGCTGCTGGATTCGCCGACATAGAGCGTCTTGCCGTCAGGGCTGAGATCGATGCCATTGGTGGTGCCCATCGCACGCGG
This sequence comes from Bradyrhizobium sp. USDA 4354, assembly GCF_054060315.1. Classification (NCBI taxonomy): domain Bacteria; kingdom Pseudomonadati; phylum Pseudomonadota; class Alphaproteobacteria; order Hyphomicrobiales; family Nitrobacteraceae; genus Bradyrhizobium; species Bradyrhizobium sp. USDA 4354. The sequence goes on from NZ_JBSSDC010000001.1 coordinate 7,789,165, forward strand.
CGCCGGCATGATCTGCCCCTGCACCGTGCCGTCGGCCGCCTTCGCGATGCGCCAGATGTGGCCTTGCCTGCCCTTCCAGTTCGGATCGCTCGCATAGATCGTGCCGTCGCGCGCGATCGTGATGTCGTTGGGCTGGTTCATCTCGTCGGAGTGAAACCAGACGGCGGGCACAGGCGCGCCCTTCGCAATCGCGAAGATGTTGTGCTTCTTGTAATCGGCGATGAACATGGTGCCGCTGCGATCGAAACGGATCGCATTGCCAACGCTGCCTTCGGGAAGCGTCGTGAACAGCTCCGAGGCTGCGCCGCCCGCGGGCAGCCTGCCGATGGTGCCGGGCTTGCCGAGATTGACCACGAAGAGGTTGCCGTCGAGATCGGCGGCAGGCCCTTCGATGCCGAACGTGTATTCGCCGGCGGGCGTTACCTGCACGCTTTCGAACAGCCTGGTCTCGGCAGCGGCCGGCAGCGTCGCGACGAGCAAAATGCTACTGCACAGGCACCAGAAATTCCTGCCGGATGTAATAGCCATCGCCGTCGGAGCACTCGCCGTTCAGATAGGGATCGGCTGGCCGGAAGAATCGGCTGAAGCCGGGTCTGTCTACAGCGCTCCTTTGTGTCACGACAACGACCTTGGCGGCCGGTATTTCGCCGCATTCCCTGTTGGTCCTGCCGTAGAATTTGCGCTGCGGCGGGCCGGGCTTGATCCGCATCCGCGTGCCCGGAACCATCTTCGCAACGAGCAGATCCGCCGCATCCAGCAGACGCTTGTAGCCGGGCTCGGTCTTTGGCAGGCTCTCGCCACCTGGCGGCATCAGCTTCTCCGCACCGAGACCGCGCAGCCGCGTGCGCAGCTTGCCGGCGTCGGGATCACCGGGATAGATCCAGCCGTCCTGCGACAGCATGAAACGGAGCACGGCTCCGTCCTTCTCCGCCTCCGATTGGCCTGGTTTCAGACCGAAATCGGAATGACAGCCGACGCAATGCTTCTCGACGAGGCCCTTGCGCAGCGTCGTCAGCCGGGCGCTGTTCTGCGCATCCCTGGCGACAAAGGCTGCGAGCTGCTCGATCATGGCCTGGCTGCGCGCATCGCAAGGAAGCGGCGCCGGCGCATCGCCCGCGGCGCGATCGATGCGGATCACGGTCTTGTTCTTGTCCTCGACCAGCCAGATCGCGCCGTCTTCGGCAACCGTCATGCCGACGGGCGCACCTTGCGGCCGCGCACCGTTGACGCGGTGCCAGCCTGCAATCAGCTCCTCGAACGGCGCGGCGGCGACCTCGCCGGCGTCGGTCTGGAAACCGCGCCTCGGATCGGCCGCGCAGCTGACGTGATATCGCACCGGCGGAGCGCTCGGCTTTGGAAAGCCGTGATCGTCGACATCGTAGACGAGGACACGGCTGCCGGTCGGCCGATAGCCGTGCAGGCCCACCAGCAACTTGCCCTCAAGCTCCGGGAATTTCCCGCCGTGATAATACAGCATCGCGAGCGGCGCGCCGTGCGGCGGCATCAGCGAGAGCGGCGGCTTGTACAGCGCATTGGCCGTGCAGAGCGACTTGTAGATTCCCGACTGCAGCACGAGCCTGAATTCGGGGCTCGGCGTCGACAGGTCGTAGCAATAGGGCCAGCCGTAGTGCCTGCCCTGCTGGATCGCGTTGATCTCCTCGTTCGGCTTGAAGATATCGGGCAGGTCACGGGCGTTCTCGGCTTGCAGGAAGGCGTAGCCGGCATCCGGAAACATCGGATGCAGCGCCAGCGCCATCGAATTGCGCAGACCGCGCGCATAGACGGTGTGCGGCGGGTCGGGATCGCCAGGCTTCAATGCCGGAAAGACACCGCCTGCTGATGGCGTGAACAGCCAGATCGATGCCAGCGCGGACGCGCCCTCGGCCGCCGCGCAGGGTTTTGTGATCGGCGCCGGCGTGATGCAGTCGTCGCTGTGGGAGCCGACATTGACGAACAGCCGCCCGTTCCTGTCGAACACGAACTGCTTGAGCGGGTGGGCGCTCTCATCGAGCCTCGTGCCATCCGGCCGCGTGATCCGGCGCCCGGGCATGCGGCGGATGATGGTCTCGACCGTGCTCCGTGGATTGTCGTCGAGCGGATCGAACCGGAAGATCGCCTCCGCGGTCGAGGCATAGAGCTTCCTGTCCGGGCCGATGACGAGGCCGAACGGATATTCGAGTCCCCTCAGCAGCTCCTTGAAGCGTTGCCCCCGGGGGGCATGCGGATCGAGCAGCAGCAGCCGGCCATCGGTGTGGCCCCAGCCGCCCATGTCGGCGACGACGAACAGATCGCGGCCGGGCACCTTGACGATCGAGCGCGGGAATTTGAGGCGGTCCTCCTCGCTGGCGACGAGGCCGGCGCAGAAGCCCGCCTTCATGTCGATCTGGATCCTGGGGAAGGCGAGATCGCCGCTGCCGCAGGATTCCGTGCCGATCGCGTAGCCGCTCTTCCTGACCGGTTCGGACGAGGCCGGGGCGACGCCGAGCAGCGCGGCGGCCAAAACCGCTGCAAGGACGACCGCTGCAAGCAAGCTCAGATTTCGCCGTCCACTCTCGAATGTGAACTGGTTCACGGTCGCTCCCGACTTCCCGCGGACGTTGTTTCATGCCGCCTGGGCCCCGTCCAGTCATCACCCGTCTGTGATTAAACCTATAACGACCTTGGTGCCGACCAATCTCCGTAAATTCCCTTACCGGGCTCGACCCGAATGTTTCGCGAATGCTTGGGGTGGTATCGATTTGCCGTCCCAATCGCTTTCTACAGGAGGCGCTTATGGTCCAGGTCTATTTTCACTGCTCCAACACCGAGGGCACACTGATCGACCGCTACGGCGCCGCCGTCGCCAATCTGACCGAGGCGCGCGACCGCGCCACCCAGATCATGAACTCGATGATCCAGACGCCCGGTGCCGAAGACTGGCGCGACTGGGTGATCCATGTCAGCGATGACGATGGCGAGGAGATTTTCGATCTCCCCTTCACCGCCATGCTCGGCAAGCCGCATTGAGGTGATGCCATGTTGCTCGCTTCCTTGAGCCTGCTCCGCCAGCCCCTCAGCTTCGTCGCCACCAAATGGCAGACGCTGATCCGCGTCGCGGGCAACCCCTACCGCCCCGAGCTGCATTACATGCGCGGACCTGGCCCGAAATGGCACGCCAAATATCAGGCCAGCCGGCTGGATCGCATGCGCTGAGCAGGCGCTTTTTCACACATCTGTATTTTTCGTCACGGCCGGGCTTGTCCCGGCCATCCACGTTCTGGGGATGCAAAGACGTGGATGCCCGGGTCAAGCCCGGGCATGACGAGATTGGGGAGCAGCCCCGCACCTCACCTCCCCGTAAACCTCGCCTTGCGCTTCTCGATGAAGGCGTTGCGGCCTTCGATGGCGTCCGCGCTCTTGCGGATCGTGGCCTGGAGCTCGATCTCGCGGCGAAACTGCACCTCGTAGGTCGAATGCTCGCTCTCCTCGACCAGCGCGCGGGTTGCGACCAAAGCGCGCGTCGGGCCCTCCGCCAGGCGGCGCGCCAGCACCAACGCCTCCCCCATCAGCTTCTCGTCGTCGACGACCTGCCGCACCAGGCCGATCTCCTGCGCGCGTTCCGCCGTCAGCGGCTCGTTGATCAGCATCAGCTCGAGCGCGCGCTGCCGGCCGATCAGCCGCGGCAGCAGCCAGGTCGAGCCGAGATCTGGCACCAGCGCGATGCGGCTGAACACCTGGATGAAGTTCGCCGACCGCGCCGCAACAATGATGTCGCCGGCCATGGCGAGGCTGAAGCCGCCGCCGGCCGCCACCCCATTGACGGCGACGACCACGGGCACGCGGCACTCGCGCAAGGCCTTGAAGGCGGGCCAGTAGAAACGCATCACGCCGGCCGCGATGTCCTCGCCGAGTGCTGCCGATGCCTTCAAATTCTGTCCCGAGCAAAAACCGCGACCGGCGCCGGTGAGGATCAGGGCTCGGATGTCTTCGTCCTGCGTCATCTCGGCGACAGCGGCGGCAAGTGCGCCGAGCAGGTCCGGCGTCATCGCATTCAGGCTCGCGGGCTCATCGAGAGTCAAGATTCCAACCGCGCCATCCCGCGCCTGTTTCACACCAGCCATGTCGCGCCTTCCTTTCGATGTTCTCGTTGGCCGCAATGTGCCATTGTCCGCGGGCTTCGCCAATTGCGGAGCCTCGACGTCAACGCAGCGCAGCCAAGACAACAGACCGCAAACATCAAGACGACATCATGCCTCACCAATTCAGCCTCAACCAAACCGTCCGCAAGCCCGCCGTCAAATCGAATGGCGGCATCGTCGCCTCGCAATCGCGGCGGGCTGCCGAAGTCGGGGCGCAGGTGCTTGCCGTGGGCGGCGACTGCGTGGACGCGATCGTCGCGACCACGTTTGCCCTGAACGTGCTGGAGCCCTGGAATAGCGGTATCGGCGGCGGCGGTGCGATGGTGCTCTACCGCGCGAAGGAAAATCGCTACGAGGTGATCGACTACGGCATGTGCGCGCCGCAGAGCCTGCGCGTGGCCGACTATCCGCTCAGCGGCGAAGGCGCCGCCTCCGACCTGTTTCCCTGGCCGCGGGTGAAGGATGATCGCAACATCCATGGTCCCGGCTCCATTGCCGTACCCGGCGTCGTCGCCGGAATGGAAGAAGCGCATCGCCGCTACGCCAAAATGCCGTGGAAGGATCTGGTCGCGCCGTCCGCCGTGCTCGCCGGCGAAGGCCTGCTGGTCGACTGGTGGACCACGCTGACGGTCTCGGGCTCGGCGGCCGATCTCAGGCGCTATCCCGCAAGCGCGGCCGCGTTCCTGAAGGACGGACTGCCGCCGAGCGCGCCATGGGGCATCAAGTCCGAAACACGGCTGCCGCAGGACACCCTGAAGGCTACGCTGTCACATCTCGCCGAGGCCGGCCCGCGCGACTTTTACCAGGGCGATCTCGCCAGGAGCATCGCCTCCGACATCAAGGCGGACGGCGGCTCGCTATCGGTGGAGGATCTCGCTGCGTTCCGTAGCCACCTGCGCGAACCGCTGGCGATCCCCTATCGCGGCGGCAAGGTGCTCGCGACGCCGGAGCTCACGGCGGGGCCGACGATGGCGCATGCGCTGCGCCTGTTGCAGCAGAGCTTGGCGCCCGCAGGCGCGCCGGATGCCGCCGCCTATGTCGAGTATGCGCTTGCCTTGCAAGCGGCCTTCCGCGAGCGGCTCAAGGACATGGGCGATGCCGACGGCAAGCGCTCGCTCGGCGCGGAATATCTGGCACCCGCCTGCACGACGCATTTCTCCGTCGTCGACCGTCACGGCAACATCGCGGCGGTGACGCAGACTCTGCTCTCGTCCTTCGGCTCGAAATATGTGACGCCGCACACCGGTATCGCCATGAACAACGGCATCATGTGGTTCGATCCGACGCCGGGTACCACCAACTCGCTCGCACCCGGCAAGCGCTGCCTTTGCAACTACACGCCTGTCATCGCCGAGACCAAGGACGGCAAGCGCCTCGCCGTCGGCGCCTCCGGCGGACGCCGCATTCTACCCTCGGTGATGCAGCTCGTCTCCTTCGCGATGGATTACGGCATGGACCTCAACGCCGCCATCCATCAGCCGCGCATCGACGCCAGCGAAGGCGCGATCGTGATCGGAGACGCCCGACTTCCAGAGGAAGCACGCAAGGCGCTGGCCGCCCGCTTCGACTACGAGGAAAGCCGGGTGCAGACGTTGCCGCAGAAATTCGCTTGCCCGAGCGTGGTGATGCGCGAGGGCGACACGAATTTTGGCGCGGTCGAGATCTTCCAGCCGTGGGCCGACGCGGTCGCGGAAGGCTGAGCGGACGCATCGATGCAAGGTGATGCCAGCGCGCGTTGAGCCAACGCGTGATTACGCATCTGCGCGAGCGTCACGACTCCTCCACATTCGCGGGCAACTTACCCACCCGGGGTTCGTTCATTGAACGGACAAGTGCGCTCGCCCCAGTGGAGGACATGATGAAGAAACTTGCGCTCGCCGCGTCGCTGATCATTGCGGCCGGCTTCACATTGACAAGCCCTGCACTGGCCAAGGGTGGCCATGGGGGCGGTCATGGCCATGGTCATGGTCATAAGATGGGCCATCATTACCATGGCACGCCGCCGGGATGGCACCATGGGCGCAAGGTCGGCTGGCGCGGTTACGGCTGCCCGCCCGGGCTGTGGAAACAGGGCCGCTGCTGAGACCCAGCTGCCAATCCTTGGAAGGCGCCGCCTGAAACCCGGCGGCGCCTTTTCATATGCCGAGCCGGTCCCGCACGCGGCCCGCGATCACGGCGGTCGTCACGCCGATCGGCCAGAATGCGTGCATCGGGATCGGCTTGATGCCCGTGATCGGCATGTCGATCTCGGCCTTGGCGCCGCCGATCAGGCGGCGGGCGAGCTGCGCGCCCATCGCGGTCGAGAGCGCAACGCCGCGGCCGTTGCAGCCGAGCGAGATCAAAATGCTCTCGGCGGGCTCGTGCACGTGGGGATAATGGTCCTTGGTGATGGCGAGCCGGCTGTTCCAGCCGTGGGTCCAGGCAACGCCCTTGAGCTGCGGCCAGAGCCGCTCCGCATAACGCATGAGATAGGCGACGTCATGCGGCGACTTGATCCAGCGCATCGGGCCGCGTCCGCCCATCAACAGACGGTTCTGCTGGTCGATGCGATAGTAGACGGTGATGTGGCCGCTCTCGTAGAGCACCGGGCGCGTCGGCATGATGGAGCGTGCAACGTCGTCCGGCAGCGGCGCAGTGGCGGCGATCGAGGAAAACACCGGCACGATGGTGCGGCGGAGCGCGGGCCAGAGATCGTCGGTGAAGCCGTTGGTCGCAAGCAGCACTTTCTCCGCATGCACGACCGCGCGCGGCGTCTCGATGCGCCAGCGCGTGCCGTCGCGGCGTAGCGACAATGCCGGCGTCTCGCCATGGACCTTCGCGCCCGCGGAGATCGCGGCGCGCGCAAGGCCACGGGCGTAGCTCAGGGGATGCAGATCGCCGCCGCGGGTATCGAGCATGGCGCCGATGTAGCGGTCGGTGCCGGTCATCTCGCGGAGCTGCTCGCGGTTCAGATAGGTCACCGGCATGCCGCGGCGGATGCATTGCTGCGCGGTCTTCTCGATCGCGGCGGCGCTGGTCTCATTGTAAGCCGCGCGCAGCGTGCCGTTCTGCCGCGCCTCGCAGGGAATCTGGTATCGACGGATCAGGTCATGCGTGAAATTGGTCGTGCCGTAGGAGAACTCGATCATGCGGCGGCCGAGCTCCGCGCCGAAATCGGCCTCGATCTGATCGGGGTCGTGCTTCAATCCGGGATTGGTGTGGCCACCATTGTTGCCGGATGCGCCCCATCCCGGCTCCTGCGCCTCCAGCACCAGCGCCTCGACGCCTTGCTCGGCCAAATGCAGCGCGGTCGATAGGCCGGTGTAGCCGCCGCCGACGATCGCGACGGAGACGCTCTTGTCGACATCGAGCGGCGGCGTGGCAACCGGCGCCACGGCGGTGTCGGCATAGAGCGAGGGCGGCAAAGGCAGGCGCGTCATGGCGAAGACCGGTCAGAGCGGGTGCAGCACGCGGCGCAAGAAGTCCTGCGTGCGCGGGTGCTGGGGCTGGTTGAGCAGCGCCTTGGCCGGCCCCTGCTCGACGATGACGCCACCGTCGATGAACAGCACGCGGTCGGCGACATCGCGGGCAAAGCCCATCTCGTGGGTGACGACGACCATGGTCATGCCGTCGTCGGCGAGCTTGCGCATGACGCCGAGGACGTCGCCGACCAGCTCGGGATCGAGCGCCGAGGTCGGCTCGTCGAATAGGATCGCCTTGGGCTGCATCGCGAGCGCGCGCGCAATGGCGACGCGCTGCTGCTGGCCGCCGGAGAGCTGCGGCGGATGCGCGTCGGCCTTCTCGGCAAGCCCGACCTGGGCGAGCAGCGCGCGGCCGCGCTCGAGCACCCGGGCTCGCGGCTCCTTCTTCACGAAGAGCGGCCCCTCAATCACGTTCTCCAGCGCCGTCCGATGCGGGAACAGGTTGAAGCGTTGGAACACCATCGAGACTTGGGTGCGGATGTTCACGATCGACGGCGCATCGCGATCAACCTTCAAGCCTTCGACGCTGATCTCGCCGCGGTCATAGCTCTCCAGCCCGTTGATACAGCGCAGGATGGTCGACTTGCCGGAGCCGGAGGGTCCGATGATGCAGACCACCTCGCCCTTTTGCACCGACGCATTGATGCCCTTGAGCACCTCGACCTTGCCAAAGCTCTTGTGGACGTCGTTCAGCTCGATCATCGCTTGCCGGCCCGCTTCTCGAAGTGACGGACCAGCAGGATCAGCGGAATGCTCATGGTGAGATACATCAGCGCAACCAGGGTGAACACGCTGGTGTTCTTGAAGGTCGAGGACGCGATCAGCTTGCCCTGCAATGCGAGCTCGGCCACCGTGATGGTGGAGGCCTGCGAGGAATCTTTCAGCATCATGATCATGACGTTGCCGTAGGGCGGCAGCACGATGCGCACCGCCTGCGGCAGCACCACGCGGCGCATGGTGAGCCACCAGCCCATGCCGATCGACTGCGCCGCCTCGATCTGGCCCCTGTCGATCGCCTCGATGCCGGCGCGGAAATTCTCCGCCTGATAGGCCGAATAGGCGATGCCAAGCCCGAGGATCGCGGCCTGCAAGGCCGATAGCGTAACGCCGAGATCGGGCATCACGAAGTAAAGGTAGAACAACAGCACGATGATCGGGATGCCGCGGATCACATTGATCAGGCTGGCGCTGAGCATCGACAGCGCCTTGATGCCGGAGACCCGCATCATCGCCCAGACGAGGCCGAGCACCGTCGAGAGCAGCAGCGAACCGATCGTGACGACGATCGTCAGCGCGACGCCGTTCATCAGGATCGGGAAGAACTCGACGGCGTCGCGCCAGAAGCCTTTCATCGGGCAGCCTTCATCGATCAGACGCTGACGATCAACCCTGTGCCTTCAGGCCCCATTTATCCAGGATCTTGTCGATGGTGCCGTTGGCTTTCAGTTTCGCCAGCGAGGCGTTGATCTTGCCGAGCAGCGCGGTCTCGCCCTTGCGAACGCCGATGCCGACCGAGCCGACCGTGACCGGCTTGTAGCCGTCGACCAGGCGCACCTCGGGGAAGCCGCCCTGCTTCAGATTGTAGGCGAGGATCGGATAGTCGGCGTAGCCGGCCTTGAGGCGGCCGGTGTTCACGTCGCGCAGGATGTCCGGGATGGTGTCGTAGGCCTTCACCTCGGCGAACAGACCGGTTTTCTTCAGCGCGTCGACGAAGGCGGTGCCGACCTGGGCGCCGACCGTCTCGCCCTTGAGATCGTCCTGCGTGGCGTAAGCCTTGGTGTCGGTCTTCGGCACCACGAGGCCCTCGCCGTAGGTGTAGATCGGGTCGGAGAAGTCGACGACCTCCTTGCGCGGCGGCGTGATGAACATCGCAGCGGCAATGATGTCGATCTTGCTCGAGGTCAGCGAGGGGATCAGCGCCGAGAACTGCATCGGCTCGATCTGCACATTGAAGCCGGCATCCTTGCCGACCTCGGTGATGAGGTCGACCATGATGCCCTGGATGGTGTTGGTCTTGGTGTCGAGGAAGGTGAAGGGAATGCCCGTCGGCGTCGAGCCGACCTTCAGCACCTGTTGCGCCGAAGCCGGCACTGCTGTGGCAATGGCGAGCACCGCAACTGCGGCCTGAACAAAACGCTTCATCGCATCCCCCTTTGGGTCTGGCCGTGACGGCGCTCGCGCATGTCGTGATCAGACGTTGCGGGCCGAGCCGTTTCGGCCTATTTTCACCAATATGAAAATTTGGTCACACTTTCGCGGACGATGCAAGCGGTTTTCATGCACATGAAGGAAGCGGTCTGACGTGAGCGGTGGCAAAAGAATGCGCAAACCGGCCGCCGCAAAGCCGGCCAGGAAGGTGAAAGCCAAAGCTAAGCCGACCGAGCCGGCGATGGACGTCGCGGTCGGCCGCCGCATCAGGGATCTCAGGCGGGTCAGGCAATTCTCGCTGGAGACGGTTGCGGCGCGCACGGAGCTGTCGATCGGCTTCCTCAGCCAGATCGAGCGCGGGCTGTCGTCGCCGTCGCTGCGCGTGCTGGCAACGCTCGCCGACGTGCTCGGCGTCGGCATCGCCGCGCTGTTCGGTGCGAGCCCGAGCGCCGACGGCGGATCCGACCAGGTGGTGACGCGCGGCTTGCAACGGCCGGAGCTGAAGCTCTGGCGCACGGGCGTTTCGAAACAATTGCTGAGTCCGGCCAGCGCCGACAACAAGCTCAATCTGTTCCTGGTGCATCTGGAGCCCGGCGGCTCCACCGGCGATGAGCTCTACACCCATGACGGCGAAGAAGCCGGCCTCGTGCTCGAAGGCGAGATGATGCTGACGGTGGACAGCGAGACGTGGTCGCTGAAGACGGGCGACAGTTTTAGATTTGCGAGCCGAAGGCCACACCGGTTTTCGAACCCGGCGCAGGATGCGAAAGCCGTGGTGCTGTGGGTAAATTGCGTGACGGGGGCGTAAACCTCCCTCCTTCCTCACACACTCTCAATCCGTCATCCTGAGGTGCGAGGCGTGGGACGCAACGCGTCCCACGGGGAGCCTCGAAGGATGCACGGCCCCGATGGAGCCGGGCCGTCGCCCTTCGAGGCTCGCCGCACGGCGCGTTGCGCCGCGCAGCTCACACCTCAGGGTGACGGTGATAGATAAAGGGCGCGCTGCCTCTGCATCGTCATTGCGAGCGCAGCGAAGCAATCCAGACTGTCTCCGCGGAGGGATACTGGATTGCTTCGCTACGCTCGCAATGACGAAAAGGATAGAGCTTTACCCAAACCGGTGCTTGTACCGCTCCACGGTCAGCGCACTCACGTCGATCTCCGGCTTCTTGCCCGACAGCATGTCCGCGAGCACGCGCCCCGAGCCGCAGGACATGGTCCAGCCGAGCGTGCCGTGGCCGGTGTTGAGGTGGAGGTTGGCGTAGTGGGTCGGGCCGATCACGGGCGGGCCGTCCGGCGTCATCGGACGCAGGCCGCTCCAGAACGTCGCCTTGGCGAGATCGCCGCCGCGCGGGAAGAGGTCGGTCAAGGAATGATCGAGCGTGGCGCGGCGGGCATCGTAGAGCTTGTCCGAATAGCCCGAGATTTCGGCGGTGCCGCCGACCCGGATGCGATTGCCGAGGCGGGTGATCGCGACCTTGTAGCTCTCGTCCATCACGGTCGATTCCGGCGCACCGGAGGCGTCCTTGATCGGCACCGTGATCGAATAGCCCTTCACCGGATAGACCGGCAGCGAAATGCCGAGCGGCGCCACCAGCCGCGGCGACCAGCTGCCGAGCGCGAGCACGTAAGCGTCCGCCTGCAACAGGCCGGCGCTGGTCGCGACACCGCTGACCCGCGCGCCGTCGGTGACGATGCGATCGATGCCGGTGTTGAACATGAAGCGCACGCCGAGCGCCTGGGCATGCTTGGCGAGCGCCTGCGTGAACATGTGGCAGTCGCCGGTCTCGTCCTGCGGCAGGCGGAGCCCGCCGATGAACTTCTCCTTCACGCTGCCGAGCGCCGGCTCGACCGCGATGCAGCCCTCGCGGTTCAGCAGCTCGAAAGGAACGCCGTATTGCTTGAGCACGGCGATGTCCTCGGCCGTGCCGTCGAGCTGGGCCTGCTGCCGAAAAAGCTGCAGCGTGCCTTGCGAGCGCTCGTCATACTGGATGCCGATGTCGCGGCGCAGATCGCGCAAGGCATCGCGGCTGTATTCCGCGATCGGAATCATCCGGCTCTTGTTGACCGCGTAGCGTTCGCTGGTGCAGTTGCGCAGCATCTTGAGCAGCCAGACCCACATCACCGGATCGAGCTTCGGCCGGATCACCAGCGGGCCGTGTTTCATCAACAGCCACTTGACCGCCTTCACCGGCACGCCGGGACCGGCCCAGGGGGAGGAATAGCCGGGCGACACCTCGCCGGCATTGGCGAAAGAGGTCTCCAGGGCCGGCTCCGGCTGACGGTCGACGACCGTCACCTCATGACCGGCACGAGCGAGGTAATAGGCAGAGGTGACACCGATGACACCGCTGCCGAGGATCAGAACTTTCACGCTTCGTCAAACTCCCGCGGCATCGCGCTCGCCGCTGCCAGGAAACAAACTCGCAACGGCGAGAGCAATTATCAGGCCACCCGCTTGATGGCGTCACCCAGGATCGACACGATGTCGTCGATGTGGCTCTTCTCGACGATGAGCGGGGGCGACAGCGCAAAGGAGTCGCCGCTCATGCGGAAGTACAGCCCGCGATTGAAGCAGTCGACCATCACGTCGTAGCCACGCGCACCGACCGCACCGTCACGCGGCGACAGCTCGACCGCACCCATCAAGCCGCAATTGCGGATGTCGATGACGTTGGGCAGGCCCTTCAGCGAGTGCAGCGCATCGCGCCAATATTCGGCGATCGAGGCACCGCGCGTCAGCAAGCCCTCGTCCTTGTAGATGTCGAGCGTCGCGATGCCCGCGGCGCAGGCGGTCGGATGCGCCGAATAGGTGTAGCCGTGGAACAGCTCCATGACGTTTTCCGGGCCGATCATCATGGCGTCGTGCACCTTGCGATGCGCGAACACCGCGCCGCAGGGAATGGTGCCGTTGGTGATGCCCTTGGCCGTCGTCATCATATCAGGCGTGACGCCGAAGAAATTGGCGGCGAACGGCGTGCCGAGGCGGCCGAAGCCGGTGATGACCTCGTCGAAGATCAGGAGAATGCCGTGCTTGTCGCAGATCTCGCGCAGACGCTGGAGATAGCCCTTCGGCGGCGGCAGCACCGCGGTCGAACCCGGCACCGGCTCGACGATGACGGCGGCGATCGTCTCGGCGCCGTGCAGGGCCACCAGCCGCTCGAGATCGTCGGCGAGCTCGGCGCCATGCTCCGGCTGGTCCTTGGCGAAGGCGTTGCGGGTGAGATCGTGGGTGTGGCGGATGTGGTCGACGCCCGGCAGCAGGGTTGCGAAGGCGCGGCGGTTGGCGACCATGCCGCCGACCGAGGTGCCGCCGAAGCCGACGCCGTGATAGCCGCGCTCACGGCCGATCAAGCGGGTGCGGCTCGCCTGGCCGTTGGCGCGGTGATAGGCGAGCGCGATCTTCAGCGCGGTATCGACCGACTCCGAGCCGGAATTGGTGAAGAAGATGCGGTCGAGGCCCTTCGGCGCGATCTCGGCGAGCCGCTCGGCGAAGTCGAAGGCCAGCGGATGGCCCATCTGGAACGAGGGCGCGAAGTCCAGCGTCATCAGCTGCCGCTCGACGGCGGCAGCGATCTGCTTGCGGCCGTGGCCGGCATTGACGCACCACAGGCCGGCGGAGCCGTCGATCACCTTGCGGCCCTCGACGGTGGTGTAGTGCATGCCCTCGGCCGAGGAGAACAGGCGCGGCGCCTTCTTGAACTGCCGGTTGGCCGTGAACGGCATCCAGAACGAGTCGGTCTTGATAGTGTTCGGAATCTGATGAAGGGTCACGGCCGCGCTCCTTTGCTGACCCTCTAGCAGAGCCACGGCTTCGAAACCGCAACAAGTCCTTTTCTGGCGACCTGCAAACCATTGATTTGACTGGGGCTGCCGGTCCATATTTGCGCGATCCGCAACACCTGCAACACGGGATTTGGGCATGAGCGTCGACATCGGTGGACGGCTGCGATTCATCCGGGCGCGCCACAAGCTGTCGCAGCGCGAGCTCGCCAAGCGCGCCGGGGTCACCAATTCGACGATCTCGCTGATCGAATCCAACCAGATGAACCCCTCGGTCGGCGCGCTCAAACGCATCCTCGACGGCATCCCGATGGGGCTCGCGGAGTTCTTCGCGCTGGAGCCGGAGTCCAGGCGCAAGATCTTCTACCGGGCCGAGGAACTCACCGAGGTCGGCAAGAAGCCGATCTCGTATCGCCAAGTCGGCGACAATCTGTTCGGCCGCAGCCTGCAGATCCTGAAGGAGCGTTACGAGCCCGGCAGCGACACCGGACGTGTGCATCTCGTCCATGACGGCGAGGAAGGCGGCATCGTGATATCCGGCAAGCTCGAAGTCACCGTCGAGGACGAGCGCCGCATCCTCAACCCGGGCGATGCCTACTACTTCGAGAGCCGCCGCCCACATCGCTTCCGATGCGTCGGCGGCAAGCCGTGCGAGGTGATCTCGGCCTGCACGCCACCGACGTTCTGACGCGCGTCAGCGTTATCCGGGATCCTACGGAGCCACCGGTTTCTTACGGGGCTTGAGTCATCTCAATTTCCGCGGGCCACACCGCTATATATTGCGAGCCGTAGCCGAGCAGCCCTGGCGTAGAGGTGCTGAGGTTATGGCCCCGGACACGTGAGAATTCCTTGGGCACTCCGGGGCCGCTTCGTAACAGGGCTCGCAGATGAAGATCACGCTCGCCAATGCAGAAGCGGCGCTCGACGAAGTCCAGCGCGATGCCGACAAGCTCCACTCGCGCGAGCTGCGCAAGGCCATCGCCGATTACATCGAGATGCAGCGCGAGGCGCTCAGGGCGCTGCGCAAGAAGCTGCATTAGCAAGACGCGGCGGAGCGAGAAGATCTCGCCCCGCCTTCTGCCTCAACGCTGCGTCAGCAGCTCCTCGATCCGGATCGGGAAGCGGCGGACACGCACGCCGGTCGCGTGCCAGACGGCGTTGGCAACCGCGCCGGCACTGCCGGTGATGCCGATCTCGCCGACACCCTTGATGCCGAGCGCATTCACATGCGGATCGTGTTCCTCGACCGTGATCACGTCGAGCGGCGGCACGTCGGCATTCACGGGGATATGGTACTCGCCCAGATTGGCATTCATGATCCGCCCGCTGCGGCGGTCGGTGATGGCCTCCTCGTGCAGCGCGAAGGACATGCCCCAGATCATGCCGCCGAACAGCTGGCTCTGCACCATGCGGGGATTGACGATACGCCCGGCAGCGAAAGCGCCGACCATGCGGGTGACGCGGACCTGGCCGAGATCGGGATCGACCTTCACCTCCGCGAACACCGCGCCGTGGGCGTGCATGGCATATTGCTCCATCGCCGCAGGGTTCGGCGCGCCGGTGCCGCGGGCTTCGACCTCGGCGACGCCCGCACGCGCCAGAATCTCAGCGTAGCTCTCGCTGCGACTCTCGTCGTCGCGACGGATCAGCCTGCCGTCCCGCGCAATCACGCCGGCATTGCCCGCACCGAACAGCGGCGAGCGTTCATCGTTCGTGGCGAGATCGACGAGCTCAGCGATCACGGCCGCGCCGGCGCTGTGGATCGCAGCGCCTGCAGTTGCCGTGTGCGCCGAGCCGCCCGCGATGCCGGCATCGGGCAGATCGGACGTGCCGGACTTGAACTCGACGCGGTCGATATCGAGCCCGAGCTCGTCCGCCGCGATCTGCGCCAGCGCCGTCCAGGCGCCCTGCCCCATGTCGTGGGCACCGATCTCCATGGCGCCGGAGCCGTCGCGCCGAAGTACCGCGCGCGCTTCGGCCTGGAACATCAGCGCCGGGAAGGTCGCGGTGCCCATGCCCCAGCCGAGCAGGAGGCCGGCATCGTCGCGCATCTGCCGCGGCTGAAGCGGACGCTTGGCCCAGCCGAAGCGTGCCGCGCCCTGCTCGTAGCAGGCCCGCAGCGCCTTGGAGGAGAAAGGTCTTCCCGTCATCGGCTCGACCTCGGCGTAGTTCTTGAGGCGGAAGGCGAGCGGATCCATGCCGCAGGCCCAGGCCATCTCGTCGATCGCACTCTCGAGCGCGATCGAGCCAGTCGCCTCGCCCGGCGCGCGCATGAACAGCGGCGTGCCAGTGTTGACGCGCACGGCATCGTGCGAGCTGCGGATCGCGGGCGCCGCATACAGCGTGTGCGAAGCATCGGCCGCGGGCTCGTAGAAATCATCGAACGTGCTCGACACCGTTCTGGCGTGATGATCGAGCGCAGTCAGACGTCCCTCGCCGTCGGCGCCGATGCGCAGGCGCTGGCGCGTCGGCGCGCGATGGCCGACCGGGCCGTACATCTGCTCGCGGCGCAGCACGAGCTTCACGGGCCTGTCGACCAGCTTGGCGGCCATGATGCCGAGGGTCGGCGGGCCGGCCATCAGTCCCTTGGAGCCGAAGCCGCCGCCGAGAAACGGACTGCGGATGTGGATCCTGTCGTGCGTGATGCCGAACAGTTCGGCGATGCGCGCCAAAGACAGCATCAAGCCCTGGGTCGGCATGTCGACCGACAGATTGTCGCCGTCCCAGCTGGCGACGATGGCATGCGGCTCCATCGCGTTGTGATATTGAGGAGGCGTCTCGTAAACCGCCTCGATCTGCTTCTCGGCCGAGGCAAGGCCCGCCTCGACATCGCCGTGGTGATGCTCCGCGGGATTGCCGACACCGACGACCGGCGGCACGAAGCTTTCGCCGGCATCGAGGCCGACCAGCGCCGGCAGCACCTCATAGCGCGGCGCCAGCAGCGCCGCGCCTTCCGTCGCGGCCTCCAGCGTCTCAGCGATCACAACGGCGATCGGCTGATTGGCGTAGCGGACCTCATTGCTCTGCAACACCTCCATCCGGAACACGAACGGATTGGTCTTGATGTCTGGGTCGATCGCGAGCGGTGGCTTGTGGTCGGGCGTCATGACGTCGACCACGCCGGGATGGCGCTTGGCCGCAGCAACATCAAGCGAGACTACGCGGCCGTGCGAAATGCTGGAGACGGCCATCACCGCAAACAGCATGCCGGGCGGATGATTGTCGGCGGCGTAGGTCGCCCGCCCCGTGACCTTGAGGATGCCGTCACGGCGGGTCAGCGGCCGGCCGATATTCGAGCCGTGCCGCAGATGGGCGGGCGCGCTGGTGAGGTTGAGCTCAGGCATGGATGGCTCCGGAGATCGAGGCAAAGGGAGAGGCCGGCAGTGCCGGCAGGCGCGCGGGCGTGCCGGCGGCGGCGAGCAGCAGCGCGCGCACGACGATGCGGCGCGCGAGCTCGATCTTGAAGGCGTTGTCGCCGGACGGTTTTGCGTCGGCGAGCGCGCGCCAGGCCGCCTCCTGGAACGCATCGGCCGTGGGCGCAACATTCCTCAGCACGTCCTCTGCGGCGCGGGCGCGCCAGGGCTTTGCGGAGACGCCACCGAGTGCAAGCCGCGCCTCCGCGATCCTGCCGTTCTCGATGCGCAGCGCAGCGGCGGCCGAGACCACAGCGAAAGCGTAGGAGGTGCGCTCGCGAACCTTGAGGTAGCGCGCATGCGCGGCAAAGCCGCGCGCGGCGGGCGGCAGGCGCACCGCGACGATGAGATCGCCGGGCTCGAGCGCGGACTCGCGCTCGGGCGCATTGCCCGGCAGGCGATGCAGCTCGTCGAGCGCGATCTCGCGCCGGCCGTTCCTGCCCTCGATCTCCACGACCCCGTCGAGCGCGACCAGGGGCACGCAGAAGTCGGACGGATGCGTGGCGATGCAGCTCTCGCTCCAGCCGAGCACGGCATGGCTGCGGTTCTCGCCGTCGCGGGCGTCGCAGCCGGAGCCGGGCTCGCGCTTGTTGCAGCGACTGGCGGTGTCGTAGAAATACGCACAGCGTGTCCGCTGCAAGAGGTTGCCGCCGACGGTCGCGGCATTGCGCAATTGAGCCGACGCTCCGGAGAGCAGCGCTTCGGCGACGGCTGGATACGCCTTTGCAAAATCCGCGTCATGCGCGAGATCGGCATTGCTCACCAGCGCACCGATGCGCAACGACCCGTCGGCGAGCGTCTCGATTTGATCGAGGCCATCGAGATGCGTGACATCGACGAGACGATCCGGCCGGCTGACGCCGCCTTTCATCAGGTCGAGCAGATTGGTGCCGGCGGCGAGATAGACCGCGCCCGGGTGGGCCGCGGCAGCAACGGCTTCAGTGACCGTCGCCGGCCTGACATATTCGAACTGTTTCATGCAGAGCGCCTCTGATTGGTTTCGTCCATGCCGGCCTGCGCTTCCAGCACCGCATCGACGATGCCGGCGTAAGCGCCGCAGCGGCAGAGATTGCCGCTCATGCATTCGCGGATGCGTTCGGGATCGTTGCCGGCCTGCGCCTCACTCATCATGCCGATGGCGCTCATGATCTGGCCGGGCGTGCAGAAGCCGCACTGCAAGCCGTCATGGGCGATGAAGGCGGCCTGCACGGGATGCAGCTGATCGCCGCGTGCGACGCCTTCGATGGTGAGGATGTCGGCGCCGTCGTGGCTGATGGCGAGCGCGAGACAGGAGTTGATGCGCTTGCCGTCGACGAGAATGGTGCAGGCGCCGCACTGGCCGCGGTCACATCCCTTCTTGGTTCCGGTCAGATGGAGGCGCTCACGCAGGAGATCGAGCAGCGTGACGCGCGGATCGTCGAGGACGAAGTCGCGCCGCGCACCGTTCACGGTGAGGCTGATGGAGTGGTTCATACAAGGCTCCGATCAGATGTGGGCATGAGTGATCGCGCGGCGCGCCACCGCCGTGGCCGCCGTCGATTGCGCGCCGTCCGAACACGATGTAGCCGGCGCTCGAGCGAAGATACGGAGGCACCCTCCGTTTAACAAGGCCCGCCTGGAAATATTTGGAATTCGTCAAAAGCCCGTGCGTCACCAACGCGATGCAGCCGCTTACGGGTTCGACGAGGGTTCAATCTAACCAATTCGTGATCTACATTGTGCGCCATGGACGACCACAGCGACCAGACCCGCAAGCCCCGCGCCGATGCCGTGCGCAATCGCGAGCGCGTGCTCGAAGCGGCGAAGGTGGTGTTCAGCGCGGGCGGGTCGGAGGCGAGCCTGGAAGCCGTGGCGAAGCGGGCCGGCGTCGGCATCGGCACGCTCTACCGGCATTTTCCGACGCGCGAGGATCTGTTCGAGGCAGTGTACCGGCGCGAGGTCGAGCAGCTCAGCGAGCTCGCGGAGCAGTTGAAGAACGCCAAGGACCCCGTGGACGCGCTGCGTCGCTGGTTGCGCTCCAACGTCGAATTCGTCGCCACCAAGAAAGGCATGTCGGCCGCGCTGGCGCTGACCTTCCAGAGCTCGTCGGAGCTCGCGGCGTTCTCGATGGACCGGCTGACCAAGGCGATCGGCTCGCTGCTCGACCGCGCGGTCGCGGCCGGCCAGATGCGCGCCGATATCAGCCCGGAGGACCTGCTCAGGGCGCTCGTCGGCATGTGCTACATGCACGACCAACCCGGCTGGCAGTCCTCGGTGCTGCGGATGCTCGACGTGTTCGTCGACGGACTGCGGGTGCAGCCGCCCAGCAAGGTCAAGGCGCGCTCGTCCAAGACGACGAAGCCGGCGACGAAGCGAAAGCACTAGCGGCGTGTACGCATAAAAAGAAATGTCGGCTCCTGAGGGCAGAGCGAAAATCTGCTGATCGGCCGGAGCATTGCGGCTTGTGACCCAGAGCAATGCGGACGCGGACGGGCTCGCCGAATGCCTTAATGGTGCAGTGCCGCGACGATCAATCTTGAGCTGCAGCTACCGATTGCAGTTAAATTCTGCCGATCTGTGATTTTCACTGATCAAGGAAACTGGGGATTGTCATGAAAGCAATAACGGGACTGCTTTTTGCACTTCTTTTGTCCGCGCCCGCGAACGGGCAGGATTCTCCGTTTCGCAAGGAGCTAAAGCGAGCGGATCTCTCAGGCACCAACATGGAGGTCATTACAAGCATCTCCGAGATTAAGCCGGGCGACACCTCGGCCCTCCACATCCATCATGGTGAGGAGTCGTTCTATGTCTTAGAGGGCGGCACAATCGAACTTCCCGATGGAAAACAAGTGCCGTTCCCGACCGGCATCGCTGCGATCAACGTCCGCGATGTGCCGCATGGCGCATTTAAGGTGGTCGGCGATAAAACAGTAAAGCTGCTCACGGTGCACATCGTGGACAAGGGCAAGCCGCTCTACGACAAGCCTGCTGCGAAATAGAATGGCTGCAAGAGAGAGATCATTTCCGTTTGGCGGTCTGTCAACTATCCGAGCGAAAGTGATCGGGAGCAATCTCCGGTTCTGGCCCGTTACTGACCTTCCCTCTTGGCCGCGGACGGTCGGCTTCCGAGGGCAGAGCGGAACGCCGCGGCGGAGCTGCCGAGGGCAGCCTTTGACTGGTTCCTGACCTTGTCACGCCGCGTGCCGACCGTCAGCCCTTAACCCGTAGCTGACATAGATGGGAAGTGAGCAAGGACCGTGAAGATGAGCACACCCAACAACAGAAAGACGGCCGCCCAAAACAATGTGCCGATGAGGACTTCAACGAACGGATTTGATTTTATGCCCCAAGAGGACAGGACTTTTCGGCCTGTGCTTTCGAACACACCTTCGATCAACCCTTCGATCAAAACGCCAATTATGCGCAGGATGATTTCGGCCATCGGCACTAAACAGGGTAGCGCCATTTCAACGCGCGGCGCAGGAAAAGCAAAGCCACAACGATCGCGAGGGCGGCGAGCCAGAGCAAAGCTGGAACGGGCGACTGATTGTATATGTGGGCAATGTGCAACACGAGGCCCAACAGGACAGCAACCAGCGCGTTCGACACCCAATACAAGGGTGAGCGCCCAATTCCCGTTGCTGCGAGTTCAGCAGCTCGTTCGCGTGCTTTTGCTGAGCGCCACCAACAAAAGCCAAGAAATGCAAGGCCGATGAGCCAGTCCATTCCAGCACAATCAATTGGATCTGCGTCGTTCGTCTTCGAACGGCGGACGACTGAGATGCCTCGTGAGGCGCCCTTCATTGCCCCACCGGTAGCGCTTGGCGAACGGAACGTACAGAAGGCAGGCTAAGCCTAACGCTATCAGTACCATAATCAGGTTGAGGCCGAGGAACACGTAGATGCTGGACGTGCCCCCGACGACGAGGACGAGCATAAGGGTCGAACGAATGCTGAAAGGCGACATGCCCGCTAAAGTAGCACGAGGACGCTCGTAGCTGGCAGCTCTCTGACGATTAGGGTTTGCAGACCATTAAGTCAGCTTCTGGACCCATTGCGGGCCTTCGACCGGCCGATCAAGATGACGGACTTTCTGAGCTTGAGCAGGACCTCGATGGCGGTCGCTATCAATATACGAGCGGATAACGCTTCCGCGGGCGAGATCGAACGACTGTGGGACCAAGTTGCGGCTTTTGAGGACGAGCCGTCGATGCGCGCCCTGGCTTACCGGCCACATTTCACATTCGCGGTCTACGATTCGCCTGCAATCGACGAGAAGACCGCGTGGGAAGCAATGCTCCGCGCAACTGCCGGCGGAACACAGCTGTCCATCGCTTTCAGGCGGATTAGGTGGTTCGTAGGCCCGCCTCTCGTGCTATGGGCTGAGCCTGAAGCGAGCTCAACCCTTGGAACGTGGCACGCATCAATCAGCGCGGCCATCAACCCGGCCCATTGCCGACCTCATTATCGACCCGGCGCTTGGACACCCCATTGCACTCTTGGCACACGCATCGCCGATGGAAAGAGCAAGGACGCCATCGCCTTTGCGCAGTCATTCGACCGACGCATTGAAGTTGTTTTCGACGTGGTCGATTGCGTCATCTTTCCACCGGTGCGCGTCCTTGCGCAGCGGGAACTGCCGAAGGACGCTCCATAAGCCAGTGATTGTCTGTCTCGCCCAATGGTCGCGAACCCGTGACGCTTATTCTGATGGCCCATCGGCGACCTTCAGACGATGTCTGCCGCTTGTGCCGCCGTTGAGGGATGAGCGGGCATCTGGAGCACCCACCAAGCGCGTGATTTCTGAGTACACGCCCTTGGCGTCGCAGATGTGCTAGGATCACCTCCGCCGGGATCTCAACGCGGAGCCTGTCATGCGCATCGCAGCCTTGCTGGTCGCTCTCATCGTTGCCTGTCATCACGCAGCGTTTGCCGGCGATGTCGCGACGGCCCAAAGCGTCATCCGCGCCCAGGAGCAGGCCTTCGTTCGCGACGATGCGGCGGCGGCCTATTCCTACGCTGCCCCGGCGATCAAGGAGATCTTTCCCGCACCCGACATCTTCATGTCCATGGTGCAGAACGGCTACGCGCCGGTCTATCGTCACAGGAGTTTTGAATTCGGCGAGAGCAAGACCGATGGCGGCTGGATCGCCCAGCGCGTCCATATCATCGATGCCAACGGCGAGGCCTGGGAGGCGCTCTACACGCTCGAGCAGCAGAGCGACGGCAGCTACAAGATCACCGGTTGCTCGCTGCTGAAGGCGGGACAGGCCGTTTAAAGCATGATCCGAAAAAGGGTGTAGCGGTTTTCCGAAAAGATCATGCTCAAACTTTAGGTCGCAAAACCCGGGCCGGCCTTGACCGAGCCCATCCGCGCGCGGATCAAGAGCAGCACGACGATGCCGATGTTCAGCGCATTCCACGCCACGCCATTGGCGAACGCCGCGGCATACGAGCCGGTGGCATCGAAGATGACGCCGGACACCCAGCCGCCGAAGGACATGCCGAACACGGACGCAAAGATCACGATGCCGACACGGGTTGCAGCTTCGCTCGCCGGCATCGCCTCGCGCACGATGATGGCGTAGCTCGGCACGATGCCGCCCTGGAACAGGCCGAACATCGCGGAGATCAGATACAGCGAGGTCAGGCTGTCGAAGAACAGATAGAACACCAGCGCAAAGCCCTGCGCCAGCGATCCCACCAGCAGCGTGCGGATGCCGCCGATCTTGTCGGCGAGATAGCCGGAGCCGATCCGGCTGACGATGCCGCAGCCCATCATCAAGGACAGCATCTCGGCGCCGCGCGCGACGCCATAACCGAGATCGCCGCAATAGGCGACGATGTGCACCTGCGGCATCGCCATCGCCACGCAGCAGGAGATGCTGGCGATCGAGAGCAGCACCGTCAGCGTATTCGTCGAGAGCCTCAGATCGACCCGCGGCGGCGGTGCATTGGCATGATCGCGGATATGGTCGTTGCCCATCTGCGCGCGCAGGATCAGCACGAGCACCGCCATCAGGCCAGCGCAGACGATGCCGATGCCGATATGGGTATAGCGCCAGCCGATCTCCTGCGTGCCCCAGCTCACGATCGGCGGCCACATCGTGCCCGCGACATAATTGCCGCTGGCGACGATGGTGACGGCCAACCCGCGATAGCGCTCGAACCAGTGCGAGGCTTCGGCCATCAGCGGCGCGAAGGTCGCGGAGGTGCCGAGCCCGATGAGGAAATAGGCGGCCACGAACTGCCAGAGCTGGCCCGACAGGCCCGCGAGCACGTTGGCAATTCCGAGGAAGGCGATGCTGATCGCCATCGCCGGCACGATGCCGAATCGGTCGGTGATCTTGCCGGCGATCACGCCGCCAAGCCCGAAGCCGAACATCATCAGGGTGAAAGCCAGCGACACCGCACCGCGCGTGGCACCGAATTCGGCCTGCACCACGGGAATCACGACCACGACCGCCCACATGCCGACAGCGCCGATCGAGCCGATCACGAGGGCAATGACGAGCCGCACCCAGGCCTGACGGGAGTCAGGGGTAAAGGAGGCTGGGGTTTGCCCTGGATGGTTTGGCGCGTGCACGGGCAGGACCATGTTCGCGGACCGCCGCATGGTCAACCAGCGTGCCGCGATATTGGGCATGCGCGGTGCACTGCGGTAATAAGTTCTTGGCGAATGCGTCTTTTGCCATTAGTTTGCAACAAGCGCGTGCAACATTGCCCGCGCGAGGAGCATATCGGCGGGATGTTGCTGCGGTTGACACGATCGATGCGGATCAGGGTGGGGCGAATCATCGCCCTCGCCTATCTGTTCTGCGTGCTCGCGCCGGCCGCAAGCCTGGCTTGGGGCAGTGCTCCGGCGCCTTGCCTCGGTGACGAGGCTGATCTCGTTCCGGTGCATCATCACATGGCTGCGAGCCATGGCGATGTTCCGCACGAGCATGTGGGAACTGATTCCCAGACCGCCGCGAAGGACGCACCTGCTCCGAATCATCACGGCGGCAAGGGAACGGTGGGCCCGTGCTGTGCAATGATGTGCGTCAGCGCGCTGCCGGCCGATCTGCCCAGCGTCGCCACACCGGTCCAGCCGACGTCGACCTGCGCGCCCGAGATCGTGCCCAGCCTGCACAGCGCCGCGCCGCCCCAGCACTACCGCCCCCCCATCGCCTGATCTGACGCGACGATTTCGGGCCGAGCGCGCTTTTGCGCGCGCGAACCTGTGGTCTCCAGATCAAGGACTAGTCATGTTTACGCTTTCCGGGGCGAAGTCCGCCGCACCTGCGGTGGGTGGACGACATTTTCGATTCGATTGGCTGCTGCTCGCCTTTGCCGCGCTGGCGCTGTCCGGCTGCATGCCGGCAACGACACAGATCGCCAGCGCCGACCCCGCCGATCCGGCGGCGGCGAAGGTGGCGCGCATCGGCTATCGCTCGACCATCGCACCTTATACCAGCCTGCGGCCTGCAACGCCGGCGCCGTGGCGCGGCCGCAACGATGCGGTGACGCCGCAGCCGAAGCAGGACAGGTAGGAGCGCGCCATGACACGCCATCTTGCGCGAGGCCTGCTCGTCCTCACGGCGCTCAGCCTTTCCGGCTGTGCCGCCTTCTCGCCCGACAGCGGCATGACTGGTGTCTCGGATCTGACCAGCCAAGCCATCAACAAGGACGTCGCCTTTGTGCGAACGGCCGAGGGCGCCGGCGCGGTCGACGCGCGCGTTCGCCAGTTGCTGTCGCGGACGCTCAGCGCAGACAGCGCCGTGCAAATCGCGCTGCTCAACAACAAGGGGCTGCAGGCCGCCTATAACGAGCTGGCGCTGGCCGAGACCGATCTCGTCGAGCAGAGCCTGCCGCCCAATCCGGTGTTCGCGGTCTCGCGGATTACAGGGAATGGCGCCAGCGAGATCGAGCGCCAGGTGGTCGGCGACATCCTCGCGCTCGCCACCCTGCCGTTCCGCTCCGACATCGCCCGCGAACGTTTTCGGCAGGCCCAATTGCGTGCGGCCCTGGCGACGCTGCGGCTCGCCGCCGACGTCCGCCGCGCCTATGTCCGCACTGTCGCCGGCAACGAGATGGTGGTGCTGCTGACCGACGCCAAGGCGACGGCGGAATCGACCGCACAGCTCGCGGTCAAGCTCGGCGAGACCGGTTCGCTCAACAAGCTCGACCAGGCCCGCGAGCAGGTGTTTTACGCCGAGACCACCGCCGACCTCGCCACCGCACGACAGACGGCAGCGAGCGCGCGCGAGAGGCTGGCGCGCCTGATGGGGCTGTGGGACGACGGTCTCGACTTCCGCCTGCCCAACGCCTTGCCGCCGCTGCCGCGCCGGCCGCTCGCCCTGCCCACGATCGAGGCCGATGCGGTGGCGCATCGCATCGACTTGCAGATCGCGCGGCTGGAGCTGACCGCGCTGGCGAAGGCGCTGAACCTCACCGAGGCGACGCGTTTCGTGACGCTGCTCGATCTCGCCGGCATCTCGCGCCGCACCCAGGATCCGGAAGGGCCGCCGTTCCGCGAGCGCGGCTTCGACGTGCAATTCCAGATCCCGATCTTCGACGGCGGCGAGGTGCGCGTGCGCCAGGCCGCCGAGACTTACAACTTTGCCTTCAACCGCCTGACCGAGCGCGCCGTCAACGTGCGCTCCGAGGCGCGCGATGCCTACCGCGTCTATCGCTCCAGCTACGACATCGCCGGCCACTACCAGCGCGAGATCATCCCCTTACGAAAAATCATCACCGAGGAGATGCAGCTGCGCTTCTCCAGCATGCAGGTCGATATCTTCGCGCTGCTCACCGAAGCGCGGCAGCGCCTCGCGGCTCTGCGCGGCGCCATCGACGCCAGGCAGAGATTCTTCCTCGCCCAGGCCGATTTGCAGACCGCCGTCAACGGCGGCGGCGCGCCGGCGGCCGTCAGCGACAATCCAACTACCATCGCCGCGGCAGCACCTGCCGATGGCGGCGGCCACTGAGATGGAGGCCAAGATGTTTTCGCGCCGAGGATTTCTAGGCACAGCCGCGCTTGCCGGCGCGTCGGCTATTCAAGGCCGCGTGCAGGCCGCTTCGATTCCGGAAGCGCCCACCATGGACAAGGTGGTGATGCAGCCGCCGCTGCATCCGACCAGCGGTCCCGACTATCGCCCCGTGGTCACGCTGAACGGCTGGTCGCTGCCGTTTCGCATGAACGGCGACTGGAAGGAATTCCACCTCGTCGCAGAACCGGTGGTGCGCGAGTTCGCCGAGGGCATGAAGGTGAATTTGTGGGGCTACAACGGGCAATCGCCGGGCCCGACCATCGAGGCCGTCGAGGGCGACAAGGTCCGCATCTTCGTCACCAACAGACTGCCCGAATACACCACCGTGCACTGGCACGGCATGATCATTCCGAGCGGCATGGACGGCGTCGGCGGATTGACCCAGCCGCACATCGAGCCGGGCAAGACCTTCGTCTACGAATTCGAGATGAAGAAGAGCGGAACCTTCATGTACCACCCGCATTCCGACGAGATGGTCCAGATGGCGATGGGCATGATGGGCATGGTCGTCGTGCACCCGCGCGATCCGAATTTCCGGCCCGTCGACCGCGACTTCGTCTTCGTGATGAGCACCTATCGCGTCGACCCCGGCACCTATCTGCCGCATGTCAACGAGATGACCGATTTCAACATGTGGACCTGGAATGCCCGGGTCTTTCCCGGCATCGATCCGCTGCCGGTCAGGCTCGGCGACAAGGTGCGCGTGCGCATCGGCAATCTCAGCATGACCAACCATCCGATCCATTTGCATGGTCACAGCTTTGCGGTGACCTGCACCGACGGCGGCTGGATTCAGGAGAGCGCGCAGATCCCGGAGACGACCACCGACGTCCCGGTCGGCGCTGTCAGGGTGTTCGACGTGCTCGCCGACAATCCCGGCGACTGGGCGTTCCATTGCCACAAGTCACACCACACCATGAACGCGATGGGACACGATGTGCGCAACCTGATCGGCGTGTCGCGCAAGGATCTCGCCAAAGCCGTCGGCAAGCTCGCGCCCGACGGCATGGCCATGGGCTCGACCGGCATGGCGATGGGCAACATGGAGATGCCCACGCCCGACAACACGCTGCCGATGATGACCGGCACCGGCCAGTTCGGGGCGATCGAGATGGGCGGCATGTTCACCGTGATGAAGATCCGCGAAGACCTCGCGCGCGACGATTACCGCGACCCCGGTCCGTACAAATTCCCGCAAGGCACCGTCGCCTACGAAGTGGCCGCACCCGCCTCGGAGCCGGCGCGGCACAAATCCGGCAGTCCGCCGATGAAGCACAAGATGTGAGCGTTTCGATGAACCACCAACTGGAGACCACGATGAAGACCACGATCAAGCTCGGCCTCGCGCTGGCTGCACTTTCGAGTGCGCCGGCCGTTGCTCACGACAAGCACGGGCACGGAAACTATTCGGCCGGCGAGCCCGGCGATCCCCGGAAGCCCGCACGCACCATCGAGATTCTGATGAACGAGATGGACTACACGCCCGCAAAAATCGAGGTGAAGCGCGGCGAGCAGATCCGCTTCGTGCTGCGCAACATCGGCAAGGAAGACCACGAATTCCTGCTGGCCACGACCAAGGAGAACCTCGCGCATGCGGATCAGATGAAGAAGCATCCGCACATGGAGCACGACGATCCCAACGCGGTGCGGCTTGCACCAAAAAAGACGGCCGAGATCCTCTGGAAGTTCAGCAAGCCCGGCACCTTCGAATATTCGTGCCTCATTCCCGACCATCGCGAGTACGGCATGGTCGGCCAAGTCACCGTGAAGTAACGCGAAAGGAGATCCACATGAACCGCATCATCCGTATCACTGCCGCGCTGGCGCTGACCGTCGGCCTTGCGACTGCAACCCTCGCGGCCGAGGGTGCCGCGATCAGCGGCGAGGTCAAGAAGATCGACGAAGGCGCCGGCAAGATCACGCTCAAGCACGGACCGGCCAAGAGCCTCGGCATGGAGGAGCCGATGACCATGGTCTATCGCGTCAAGGACGCGGCGATGCTCAAGCAGGTGAAGGTCGGCGACAAGGTGACCTTCGAAGCCGAGGAGGCGGCGTCGGGCTACACGGTGACCAAGATGCAGAAGGCGAAGTAGGGAGCGGCCTCCCTCAGCCGTCATTCCGGGGCGCGCCCCCTTGGCGCGAGCTATGATGCGCAATTGCGCATCAGAGAATCCATCCACCCACCAACTCCGCCGCACGATGGATTCCGGGTTCGCCCTCCGGGCGCCCCGGAATGACACCACGGGATCCGAAACACCCCGGACCGCCCCCTTCCCTCCCCCTCCGTTAACCCTTTGCTAACCATACACCGGGCAAAAATTGCCAGGTGAAGTCGAGTGTCGTCGGCCGCGTTTAGAACGGGAGAGCCCCCGTGGACGCCAGTGCGGTGCCTCACTTTCGGAACGGCGGCCCTTCGGCCGCCGCGCAGACGTTTGGGGCGCGCGGACGGCAGTCGCGCGGGGAGGCAGCTACCATGGTTGACGTCACCGCGGGACAGGGCGTAGGCAACGCGAAGCCCGGCATCCCCTCCCTCAACGACATTGTCACCGTCCTCAAGCGCGGCGACATCGCGCTGGCGCTCGGCATCCTCACCATCCTGGTGGTGCTGATCCTGCCCCTGCCCGCGATCGTGCTCGACCTGTTCCTGGCGATCTCGATCACGCTCTCGATCCTGATCCTGATGACGTCGCTGTTCATCCAGGCCCCACTCGAATTCTCGGCCTTCCCGACCATCCTTCTGATCTCGACCATGCTGCGCCTGTCGCTCAACATGGCCTCGACCCGCCTGATCCTGTCGCACGGGCACGAGGGCACGGCTGCCGCCGGTCACGTCATCGAGGCCTTCGGCAACTTCGTGATGGGCGGCAACTTCGTCATCGGCATCATCGTCTTCGCCATCCTGATCATCGTCAACTTCGTCGTCATCACCAAGGGTTCGGGCCGCATCGCCGAAGTCGCTGCCCGCTTCCACCTCGACGCCATGCCCGGCAAGCAGATGGCGATCGACGCCGATCTCTCCGCCGGCCTGATCGACGAGAAGGTCGCCAAGGAACGGCGCAAGGAGCTGGAGGACGAGAGCGGCTTCTTCGGCGCCATGGACGGTGCCTCCAAGTTCGTCCGGGGCGATGCCATCGCCGGCCTCTTGATCGTCTTCATCAATGTCGTCGGCGGCATGATCATCGGCGTGGCGCAGCAGGGCATGTCCTTCGCCGACGCCGGCCGCACCTACACGCTGCTGACCGTCGGTGACGGCCTCGTCACCCAGGTGCCGGCGCTGATCGTCTCGACCGCGGCCGGCCTGCTCGTCTCCAAGGCCGGCGTCTCCGGCGCCGCCGACAAGGCGCTGATGAAGCAGTTCTCCGGCTATCCGCAGGCGCTCGCGATGTCCTCGGCGGTGATGCTGGTGCTGGCGGCGCTGCCGGGCATTCCGACCATCCCGTTCCTCGCGCTCGGCGCCGGCGCCGGTGCGCTGGCCTGGAACGCCCGCAACCACAAGAAGACCGCCGTCAAGGCCGAGGAAGCCGCTCACGCCGCTCCGGCGCCGGGGATGCCCGGTGCGCCCGGTGCTGCCGCGACAGAAGAGCCGATCTCGGCCGCGCTCAAGATCGACGACCTCAAGATCGAGCTCGGCTACGCGCTGCTGCCGCTGGTCAACGGCCCTGATGGCACCGACCGCCTCACCGAGCAGATCAAGGCGCTGCGCCGCTCCCTCGCGATCGAGATGGGTTTCGTGATGCCGGCGGTGCGCATCCTCGACAACGTCCAGCTCGAAGCCAACACCTACATCATCAAGATCAAGGAGGTCGACGCCGGCACCGGCAAGATCTGGCCGAACCAGTTCATGGTCATGGACCCCGGCGGCAGCCAGGTGCAGGTGCCCGGCATCCACACCACCGAGCCGACCTTCGGCCTGCCCGCGACCTGGGTCGATGCCAGTCTCAAGGAGGAGGCCTCGCTCAAGGGCTACACCGTCGTCGACGCCGCAACCGTGCTCTCGACCCATCTCACCGAGCTGCTCAAGGCCAACATGTCGGACCTCTTGTCCTATGGCGAGGTGCAGAAGCTGCTCAAGGAGCTGCCGAAGGAGCAGAGTGAGCTGGTCAAGGACATCGTGCCGGGCCAGGTCACGGTCTCCGGCATCCAGCGCGTGCTGCAGCTGCTGCTCGCCGAGCGCATCTCGATCCGCGACCTCTCCACCATCCTCGAAGGCATCGCGGATTCGCTGGCGTTCTCGCGCAATCCCGCGACCATGGTCGAGCACGTCCGCGCCCGCCTGGCGCGGCAGATCTGCGCGCAGAACACCTCGTACGCCGGCTACCTGCCGCTGATTGCGCTGTCGGCGAAATGGGAGCAGGCCTTCGCCGAATCCATCATCGGCCAGGGCGAGGAGCGCAGCCTTGCGATGCAGCCTTCGAAACTGTCGGAGTTCATGACCGCCGTGCGCGAGGCCTTCGAGCGCGCCGCCCGCGAAGGCGAGGCGCCGGTGCTGGTCACCTCCGCAGCCATTCGGCCGTTCGTGCGGTCCCTGGTGGAACGGTTCCGGGCCCAGACCACCGTGCTGTCGCAGGCTGAAATCCACCCCAGGGCGAGGTTGAAAACGGTCGGAAGCATCTGATTTGCCTTAAGAAGCCGTATGTTTTTCGGCCACAGGCAAATGGTTTTTGAGTTCCTGGCGCCTTGTGGACCAAAAGCGGCAAACGCGCTCGGGAGGCACATTACAGCTTTGAAATAGTTATAAAAAAGCACGATCAAGGGTCGCTTCTGATCGCGATCTTTCACGTCCTGTCACGCTCTTGTGATCGCCCCTTGGGAACGAATCCCGTCAATACTAGGTTGTTGGGCACCGGAAGCATGAACCTGCCTGAATGGGCCGGCGACTACTTCGGGTAGATGGCGGCAGGAGGCTTCCATGAACCACTCGATCTACAGCGCTGATCGCTCGACCCATTTGAAGATTGTGGTCGTGGTGCTCGTCGCAGGGATCGCGGTGGCGGGCTTTGGCATGACGGCGCGCTCGGGTTCGGATGAAGGCTTGACCCAGACCGCCCGCGTCATCAAGGCGGGCAAGCCGGTCGTTGTCACCAGTTCGGACGCGTCCCTCGTTCGCTGAGGAGATCTGACGAGTTTTTTGAATTCACGCGGCTCTTTACCAGCCCCCCAAAGTCGCCACGTGGATATGTAGACGACCCCAACCCCAAGTCGACTACAGAAAGCGCCCGCCCCCCACGGGCGCTTTCTCATGTCTGGGGTGCCTCGTCATTGCGAGCGCAGCGAAGCAATACAGGCTGTCTCCTCGGAAAGATTCTGGATTGCTTCGCTGCGCTCGCAATGACGGAGCGTGGCGTCCCAGCCGTCGTCCTTCAGCGAGCGTCCTACCCCGCCCCATAAGACGGCGGCGGCGCCTGCACGATCGGCGCTGCGGCAGCGAACAGCTCGTCCTTGCTGCCAGTCAGCGGCGGATAGATGCGCTTGCGATTGATGGTCTGCTTGGTCGCCTTCGCGGCCGCGCCGGTCGCCCTCACCTCGCGATCCCAGCCTTCGGTGTAGAGCGCGCCCCAGCCGCCGAGGTCGAGCACGGTCACGTACCAGTCGATCCGCAGCGGGAGCATGGGCAGGCCGGCGAGGTCGGCCACCACATTGTGGCCGGCGAAGCGGCCCATGGGACGCGCGAACTGGCAGGACATCACGGTCGGATGCAGCCCATCGACCACGCTGGAGGCAACATCGCCGGCCGCGAACACGCCAGGCAGATCCGCCATGCGCATGAAGGGATCGACCAGCAGGCGCCCAAGGCGATCGCGCGCGCCCGGAAGGCTCGCGGCGAGCCGGCTTGCACGCATGCCCGCACACCAGATCACGGTCTGCGCCGCAACGAACTCGCCGGAGCTGAGATGCACGCCGGCCGCATCGATCGACGCGACACGCACACCGAGGCGCGTCTCGACCTCCAATGACGACAACGCCGTCTCGATGACGGGACGCGCTTGCGCGCCGATGGTGGCGCCGACCGCCGGATTGGGATCGACCAGGATGATGCGTCCGCTGCCGGTGATGCCAGCGCGCGTGAGCCGGTCTGGCATCTCGGCCGCGACCTCGATGCCGGTAAAGCCGGCACCGACCACCACGACGGTCGAACGCCCCGGCGACGGCGCGCTGCGTCCGAGCGAAGTGAGATGGTCTTCGAGGCGGAGCGCCGCGGCATAGGTGTCGACGTCGAAGGCGTGCTCGGCAATGCCGGGAATGTCGGGCCGCATCACCTCGCTGCCGAGCGCCAGCACGAGGCGGTCATAGCCCAGCGTCTCCTTACCGCTGCTGGTGACGAGCGAGATTTCGCGCCGCGCCGGATCGATGGCCTCGACCTCGCCGACGCCGTGGCTGACACTGATCGGATCGAGCAGTTGCGCTAGCGGCAGCGCGACCTCGCCGAGATCGGCCTCGTAATTGCGCACGCGGATATTGTGATAGGGGTGGCGGTCGATGAGACGGATCTCGATATCGCCGTCAGCACCGATCTCAGCGCGCTTGCGCGCAGCGCCGATGGCCGCCCACAGGCCTGCAAACCCGGCGCCGAGCACGACGATACGCGCCATGACCGCCTACTCCACTTTCCAGAGCAATCCTGCGGTCTGCCCGCGCAGACAGATATAGCTCAACAACCGGCATCGACCAAATCCGGCAGCGCCGTACCATTGCACGAAATCGCGACTTACGCCTCGCGCAGTTCCGACGGCGTCGCGCCGAAGCGCTTGCGGAAGGCGCGGTTGAAATAGGACAGATCGGAGAAGCCCGAGGAATGCGCGATGTCGCTGATCTTGCGCGTCCTGGCGCGGGGATCGCCGAGCAGCTTGCGCGCATGGAGCAGGCGCTGCTCCAGCACGAATTCGGTGAAGGTCGTGCCGGCCTGCTCGAACAGGCGCTGGGCCTGGCGTGGGCTCAATCCCGAGCGCGTCGCGACTTCTGCGAGGCAGAGATCGTTGCGGCCGAGCGCGGACAGCACGTCGGCGCGCATGAGATCGAGGCGAGCCGCCGCCTGCCCCCGGCCGCGTGCGCGGCTTGCGTGCTCCGCATCGGTGCCGAGCAGCAGACCGACGAGATCGACCATGTGCTGCGCCGTCAGGCGCTGGCCGACCGCATCGAGATGCGGCGCGTGATTGGCGGCGAGCGCGTGGTAGCGGAAGATGGTCTCGGCGACCGCGCCGTCGATGAGCACCTGCGAGAGCTTGTCCTCGGCGCGCGGATTGATATCGAGCAGCGCACGGCGCGGCATGCGAATGGTGGTGAAGCGGTCTGCATCGGTGTGGCCGACGGTCCCGGTCACGCTCATGTCGACGAGCACCATCTGTGCGGGCGCTAGCTCGACGGTGTGGCCGTTCTGCCCGACGCGGACGAGCCCCGCCTGCGCCGCGATCAGGACGAGATCGTCGCTGCCGTCGGCAAGGTGGCTCTGGGTGCGGGAATATTGCGCCGAGGCGCCTTCCGGAATGGCGAGCGCGATGTTGTCGATGACGCTGATCTGCAGCCGGCAATCGATGCTGTCGCCACGGCTCGGCCCGATATCGAGGCCGCAGGGACCGACGGCCCGCTCGCGCCAATGTTCGAACGCCGCGCCGTGCGGCAGGCCTGCATATTGATGAAGGAAGATGCCCGGCGTTCTCGCTGCATCCATCTGATTTTCTCGCCCTTTCCGGCATCACGGACTTCAAATTCCGGGAATTTGACGCCGCGGACTGAGCGGAGGTTCAAATCAGGGGCGGATTCGGGGGCACTTGTCGGGATGCGACGGCGGGATGGACAGTGGCGACAGCGTCGTAGCCCGCATGAGCGGCGCACCTATTTCTTCGCTGGCGCCTGCGGCTGGGCCGGCGGCACCGTCTCGATCAGCTTGCCGGAAAACACCGGGGCCGAGGTCGGCTGGCCGCTCGGCGAACCGCCGGCCTGCTCGACGGTGACGGCGTAGGTCGCGCCGTTGACGACCTCGGCATCGTAGGAGGCGAGCAGCGGACGCGCGGTGAAATCGCTCGCGCCGATGACGCCCAGCGAGCGCGGGCGCGGCAGCTTGTCCGAGATCAGCCAGAGCTCGAAACTCTTGCCCGGCTCCGGCGTCGCGCCGACCTTCCGCACCGTGAAATTCCGCGTCGCGCCGTCGATGGTGAGGATGAAAGCGGGGCCGCCGCCCTGGTCCTGCAGCAGCGCGACATATTGCGCGGAGGCGGCGAGCGGCGCAGCCGGGGTCTTCACCTCGACCGTCTGGATGCGCGGCGCGGGACGCAAGGCGCCCGGCAGCGCGTCGGGCAGGAAGATCTGCAGCGACAGAGTGACGAGCAGCGCGGCCGCAAGCGCGCCGACGGCGGACGCGACGTTGCGCCAGCGCTTCACGCGGCCCTCGAGGCCAATCACATTGCTGTCGTCGGCGACCGGCGCCTGCGGCGCACGGACGACGTTGACATCCGGAGCATGGACCTGCGGGATGAATTGCGGCGCGATGTCAGGTATGGCGTCCGGCTCGGGACGCGACGTCTCAGGTTGCCCGGTTTCGGGATGCTGCCCCTCTGCCGACTGCGAGCTCTCGGTCGGGGACTCCGCAATCTGCGGCGAGGACTCCGGCACAGGCGGCGGTGGCGAAGCCTCGGCAGGCACGGGCGGCTCCTGCGCAAGGGCCGCGCGCGCGATCTCGGACCTGATGTTCTCCCACACGATCGGACGCGGCTCGACCGAGCCGACCATCTGGTTGAGGGCGCCGAGCCGGAAGGCCCAGGCCTGCACGATCTCGGCGAACGCCTCGTCCACCTCCATCATGGTCTCGACCTGCGCGCGCTCATCGGCGTCGAGCGTGCCGAGCGCGTATTCCGCGGCGAGCGCGATATGGTCCTCCGTGTAGGCCATCACGTCCCTTCACCTCTCCCGAAGGGAGAGGTGGACTGCCGTTGCCGCACTGGTTCTTGCCACTCTCGTCATTCTCTAAAGCCCGAGGCACTCCCGGATATCCAACATGCTGCGCCGGAGCCACGTCTTCACCGTGTTGACGGGCGCGGCGAATTTCTCCGCCAATTGCTCGCGGCTCCAGCCGTTGTAATAGGCGAGAAGCACGAGCCTCTGACGGTCCGGCTCGAGCCGGCCGATACATTCCAGGAGCCGCTTCAGCTCCTCGGTCATCTCGCGGCGCGCCAGCGGATCGGGACTCTCGGCCGCAACCTCCATCGCCTGAGGCTCTTCCTCGATGGAGGCTTCCGACTTCTTGCGCACGATGTCGATCGCACGGTTGCGCGCGATCGAGGCCATCCACGTGATCGGCGACGACAGCGCCGGATTGAACTGGCCGGCGCCGTTCCAGATCTTGACGTAGGTCTCCTGAATGACCTCCTCTGCGAGATCCTGCCGACGCAAGATACGGAGCACGACGCCATAGAGTTTCGCGCGCGTGGCGGCGTAGAGGCGCTCGAACGCGGCCTGATCGCCCTTCGCCACCGCCTCGATCAACCCGACCAGCTCTGCTGGCGTCAGCATTCAGCCCCCTGAAACGCGGCCCCGTTGCTTCCCTTCACCTCTCCCGACGGGGAGAGGTCGATTTGCGCAGCAAATCGGGTGAGGGGGTGCAGGGCTAACGGGAGACCGTCACCCCTCACCCGGCGCTCCGCGCCGACCTCTCCCAAGGAAGAGGTGGGCGCCGCCGTCGCTGGCACAGCATTCATTCCCGCTACCATAGCGCGCGGCAAAGCCGACCACCAAGGGGCGCGGCGCCACACTGTGGACAGCAGATACGAAAACCCGGACCTTGCGGGTCCGGGTTTGGCAAATTCCTGGATGGTCTGGCTGCTGACGGCTCAGGCGACGGCGCCGATGCGGGCACGCATCAGGCCGATGCTGTCGAGGTCAGCCTGCTCACGGGCGTTTTCTTCGGCGCGCTCGCGGGCCTGGTCGCGCTCGTCGAGGAGCTCGACCTTCTTCAGCTCCTCGAAGGCCTCGGCCAGCGCGGCCTTGGCTTCGTCGAGCTGACCCTTGAGCTCGTCGGCCGAACGGGTCAGGTTCTCGCGGCGCTGGATCGCGGCTTTGGCATAGGTCGGATAGGCGAAGTGCGAGGGATCGTTGATCCCGGCGCGCTCCTGCTCGGTCTGGATCTCGCGTTCGAGATCGACCGACATCCGCTGGAAGTCGGCGATCATGGTCTCGATCTGGGTGACCCGGCGGCGCTTCTCGTCGACCTGAAACTTCTTCAGGCGGATGAGGGTATCTCGTGACTTCATCGACTCGTACTCCCCAGAAGTCCCCCCGCTGCACGTGGGACGGCACCGGTCTCCCCATAGGCCCTGTCAGGGCCAAGACCGGCTCTGCTACTCTGTGGGATCGGATGATGACCTGACAAAGTTAGCGTTCCGTTTCCAAATTGCCGAGGATTTGTGCCAACTGCCGATAGCCGTCCGCGAGTGATGCATTTTCGTCCTTGCGCTGGCGCAGGAAGGCCTCCAGCGGCTCGTGCAGGCGGATCGCCTCGTCGACCTCGGGGCTGGAGCCGGCCCGGTAGGCGCCGAGACGGATCAATTCCTCCATATCGGCATAAGTCGCCATCACCTGGCGCGCCCGCTGGATGACGGGCCAGAACTGCGGATCGGCCGATTTCGGCATCGTGCGCGAGACGGATTTGAGGATGTTGATCGCGGGGTAGCGGCCGCGCTCGGCGATCGAGCGCTGCATCACGATATGGCCGTCGAGGATGCCGCGGACGGCATCGGCGATCGGCTCGTTGTGGTCGTCGCCGTCGACCAGCACCGTGAAGATGGCGGTGATGGCGCCCTCGCCCAGGCCCGGGCCGGCACGCTCGAGCAGCTTCGGCAGCTCGGTGAAGACGGTCGGCGTGTAGCCCTTGGCCGTCGGCGGCTCGCCGGCCGACAGACCGATCTCGCGCTGGGCCATGGCAAAGCGCGTCACCGAGTCCATCAGGCAGAGCACGTCCTTGTTCTCGTCGCGAAAATATTCGGCGACCGCGAGCGTCAGATACGCCGCCTGGCGGCGCATCAGCGCCGGCTCGTCGGAGGTCGCGACCACCACGACGGAGCGCGCCAGGCCCTCCTCGCCGAGATCGTCCTGCAAGAATTCCTGAACCTCGCGGCCGCGTTCGCCGATCAGCCCGATGACGCTGACCGCGGCATCGACGTTGCGCGCGAGCATCGACAGCAGCACCGATTTGCCGACGCCGGAGCCTGCGAAGATACCCATGCGCTGGCCGCGGCAGCAGGTGAGA
The DNA here is from genome assembly GCF_054060315.1 of Bradyrhizobium sp. USDA 4354. Classification (NCBI taxonomy): domain Bacteria; kingdom Pseudomonadati; phylum Pseudomonadota; class Alphaproteobacteria; order Hyphomicrobiales; family Nitrobacteraceae; genus Bradyrhizobium; species Bradyrhizobium sp. USDA 4354. Next base: position 7,826,335 of record NZ_JBSSDC010000001.1, read on the forward strand.
AACGTGTTCATCGCGCGCACGCCGAGATCGAGCGGCGTACCGACGCGTTTGCGCGAATGCGCCGGCGGCGGCGCATTGCGGAACGGCATCGGCGAGGCGCCTTGCGGCAGCGGGCCCTTGCCGTCGATCGGCTCGCCCAGCGCGTTGACGACGCGGCCGAGCCAGGCTGCGGACGGCCGCACCTGATTGGCGGCATTGGCAATGAGCGCCTTGCAGCCGCGGCGCACGCCGTCGAGGCCGGCGAACGGCATCACGACGGCATTGTTGCCGGAGAAGCCGATCACCTCGCAGGGAATGGTGCGGTTGGCGCCGGTCTCGATCACAAGGCGCGCGCCGACCGACATCGCGTGAATCGGACCGGCCACCTCGACCATCAGGCCGCGGACGCCGACCACGCGGCCGTAAATGTTGATGCCGTCGATGTCGCCGATCTGTTCGGCAAGAGCCTTCATCGGTGAGCCTTCATTAAGGGGCGCGCCTTGGTGATCCCCGGGGTCGCCCTTGCGATTCGCAGGGTCGCCCTTGCGATCCCCGGGGTCGCCCTCGCGATCCCCGGGACTTCACGGTGAAACTCTTAAGTTTCGCCATATTTCTGAACGGCGCTTAACTTCGTGTTTACCCGCATCATTAATCATTGCGTCACTGTCTTTGAGACTGAGCGTGACTCCCCTTCAGAAGAAGGCTGAGTCGCGGGAGTCGGTTAGGCCCGTCTCTTAAAGTGGAGCTTGAACGGAATCGGGTGACAAAAGCTGCTTCGTACGCAAGACCTTAGGGCGATTCGACAAAAATTGCACCGGGGGACTTGCGTTCCAGAATCAGAGTTTGTTAACCATCTGTTGTCAGGATCCGAATCAGTTGTTCAAAGGCGTTTTGTTGAGTGCCGCGAATGCGGCCGACCTGACGCCCAGGAGCGGCGACTATGGGGAACTGGCATGCGCGTTTTGCTGATTGAAGATGACAGCGCCGTCGCGCAGTCGATCGAGCTGATGCTGAAGTCGGAGAGCTTCAACGTCTACACGACCGATTTGGGGGAAGAAGGCGTCGATCTCGGTAAACTATACGATTACGACATTATTCTCCTCGATCTCAACCTGCCCGACATGTCCGGCTACGACGTGCTCAAGCAGCTCCGGGTCTCCAAGATCAAGACACCGATTCTGATCCTCTCCGGCCTCGCCGGCATCGAGGACAAGGTCAAGGGCCTCGGCGTCGGCGCCGACGACTACATGACCAAGCCCTTCCACAAGGACGAGCTGGTGGCCCGCATCCACGCGATCGTGCGCCGCTCCAAGGGCCATGCCCAGTCGGTCATCCAGACCGGCGACCTCGTCGTCAACCTCGACACCAAGACGGTGGAAGTCGGCGGCCAGCGCGTGCATCTGACCGGCAAGGAATATCAGATGCTGGAGCTGCTCAGCTTGCGCAAGGGCACGACCCTCACCAAGGAAATGTTCCTCAATCATCTCTATGGCGGCATGGACGAGCCCGAGCTGAAGATCATCGACGTCTTCATCTGCAAGCTGCGCAAGAAGCTCGCCAACGCGTCCGAGGGCCGCAACTTCATCGAGACCGTGTGGGGCCGCGGCTACGTGCTGCGCGAGCCGCACGAGGCCGACGAGCGCATCCCCGCCTGATCTTCTGGGTTTACGTCGCGAGCCTAGTCAGGCTCGCTCCTTCCAGCCTGGACCCCGCCGCAAATGGCGGGGTTTTCGTTTTTGGGGACACCAACGCGGTTTCGTCGCCGTCCTGCCGTTGAACCGCTATGCTTCTCCCGCCGACGAATGGTCGCTGCACGATGGGGGAACGATGATCCTGCAATCACTCGCCGGCCTGCCCGCCTTCCTGGTCTATTTCTGCACCGGGCTCATCGCGATCGTGGCGTATCTGTTCGTCTACACCCGCATAACCGCGCATAACGAGTTCCAGCTCATCCGGGATAACGAGCCCGCCGCGGCGATCGCGCTCGGGCTCAGCCTGCTCGGCTTCGTGGCACCGCTGGTCAGCGCCATCGCGCATTCAGCCAACGTGCTGGACTGCATGATCTGGGCAACGATCGCCCTGGTCGTGCAGGTCATCGTGTTCTTCCTCATAAAAGTTCCGGTGCCCAATCTGTCGGCGCGGATCTCCGCCGGCGAGCTTGCGCCGGCGATCTGGCTCGGCCTGTCCTCGCTCGCCGCGGGGCTGCTCAACGCCGCCAGCATGATCTACTGACATGGCCGACAAGCCCGCCAAGAAGGAGTTCGGCAAGCGCCGGCCGGTGGCCGAGCCACCGCCCGCGCGATCGCCGGTGAAGCGCTCCGGCCATGTCGCGCTGCTGGTGATGGGCACGATCGCGGTCGGCACCACCGCCTACACGCTGATGCCGCGGCAGACCTGCGAGCCCACTCCCGGCGCCGTGCCGGGGCAGACGACCACGACCTGCACCAGCAGCAGCAGCAGCAGTTCGTCAGGCGGCAGCAGCTCGCGCTGGTCGTCGCGATCGAGCTTTTTCAGCAGCGATTCCTCGAGCCATTCCTCGTCGGGCACCTCGTCGTCTGATTCCGGCCACAGCAGCGTGAGCCGTGGCGGCTTCGGCTCCTTTGGCCATGGCTTCTCGGGCGGCAGCTAGCGCATGATCCCGAAAAGTGGCCGCCGGTTTTCCCTCGCGACAAATGCGAAACGCGTTTGCGCGGAGATCATGCGCAGGAAATAACATGCAGCGCATCACCTGCCTCGAGCGCGACGACTGGCGAGAGACCGCGGCGAAATGCGGTTTCGTCTTCCACACCATCGACGGCGAGCGCTATTGGGACGAGCGCGCCTATTACGGCTTCACGCTCGACGAGATCGAGCGCGGCATCGAGACGCCGACCGGCGAGATCGACGCGATGTGCCTGGAGCTTGCCGGCCGCGTCATCGGCGACGAGCGGCATCTGCGGCGCCTGAAGATACCGGAAGCGTTCTGGGGCCTGATCGCCGAGAGCTGGGAGCGCGACGACCGCAGCCTCTACGGCCGGCTCGATCTGAAATTCGACGGCAAGTCGCCGGCGAAGCTGCTCGAATACAACGCGGACACGCCGACCTCGATCTTCGAGGCCGCGGTGTTTCAATGGACCTGGCTCGAACAGGCGATCGAACGCCGCGTCATCCCGTCGCGAGCCGATCAGTTCAACTCCATCCATGAGCGGCTGATCGCGGCGTGGAAGGAGATCGCTAGCGGCCGCCACGTCCATCTCACCGGCATCACCGGCAACGAGGAAGACGCCGGCACGCTCGCTTATCTCGAAGACACCGCGCGCCAGGCCGGGCTCTCGACCAGGCTGCTCGACATCGAAGAGATCGGCTGGCGCGACGAGCCTGGCGGCTTCGTCGATCTCGACGATGGTGACATCGCGCTCGCCTTCAAGCTCTATCCCTGGGAGTGGATGTTCCACGATGCCTTCGGTGCCAAGCTCAAGGACGCACCGACCCGCTGGATCGAGCCGCCGTGGAAGGCGGTGATCTCCAACAAGGGCATCCTGCCGCTGCTATGGGAGATGTTTCCGAACCATCCCAACCTGCTGCCGGCCTTTTTCGAGGACGATCCGCGCGTCGCGGAGCTCGGGACGTCCTATGTCCGCAAACCGCTGCTGTCGCGCGAGGGCGCCAATGTGACGCTGGTGTCCGGCGGCATGCCGCTCGACGAGCAGGCAGGTCCCTACGGCGCCGAAGGTTTCGTGCGCCAGGCGCTGGCACCGCTGCCGAACTTTTCCGGCTTCTATCCGGTGATCGGAAGCTGGCTGGTGAACCACGAACCCTGCGGCCTGTCGATCCGCGAGGACGAGAGCCCGATCACGGGCAACCGCTCTCGGTTTCTGCCGCATGCGATTTTGTGAAGTTATCTCCCTCTCCCCGTTCTTACGGGGAGAGGGTTGGGGTGAGGGGCTGCTTCCGCAAAAATGGTGACAGATTGACTCGCGGAGAGTCCCCCTCACCCGGATTGCATCTTCGATGCAACATAGCCGAAGCTCTGCTTTGGCGTTCTTCAGGAACGGCCGCCGAAGGCGGCCTATGCCTCTCCCCGCAAGCGGGGCGAGGTAACTCACCTCGCCGCAGCGACCTTCAACGGCTGCGGCATCAATCCGCCCATCGGCCGGCCGGAGCGCGCGGGGTTGAGCTGGTAGAGACCGCGGCGCTCCGTGATGGGACGGAACGCGTCGGTGATGCCGACGACGGACTCGGCAGCCCCGAGCAGCAGCGTGCCGTCAGCTTCCATTGCCTTCGCCAGGCGCTCGAAGATCACGGCCTTGGTATCCTGATCGAAATAGATCAGCACGTTGCGACAGAAGATCACGTCGAACGTGCCGAGATGCGAGAAGTCCTGCAGCAGATTGAGCTGGCGGAACTGCACCATCGCGCGAATGTCGGCGTTGAGTTGCCAGAGCTCGCCGGACTGCGTGAAGTACTTCATCAGGTGCTGGATCGGCAGGCCGCGCTGCACCTCGAACTGGCTGTAGACGCCGGCCTTGGATTTCTCCAGCACCTCCTGCGACAGGTCGGTGGCGACGATCTCGATGCGCCAGCCGGCCAAGGCTGTCCCCTTCTCCTTCACGCACATTGCGATCGAATAGGGCTCCTGTCCGGTCGACGAGGCCGCCGACCAGATGCGCAAGCTCTTGCGTGCCGTGCGCGCCTGGATCAGGCCTGGCAGGATGGTGTCGCGCAAATGATCGAACGGAATCCTGTCGCGGTAGAAGAAGGTCTCGTTGGTGGTCATCGCTTCGACCACGTCGGTCGCAAGTCGGCCGTCGCCGTTCCTGATCTTCAGCACGAGATCTGGGATGCCGGGAAGGCTTGCCTTGCGGGCGAGCGGCAGCAGCCGGCTCTCAACCAGATATTGCTTGTCGGCGGAGAGGTCGAGACCGGAGCGCTCCTTCAGGAACTTGCGCAGATAGTCGTAGTCCGCGGGCGTCACGAGCGGTCTCCCGCGAACAGGCGGTTGACCCTGGCGCCGATCTGGTTGAGCGGCAGGATCGCCGCGCAGATGCCGGCATTGGCAGCCGCGCCCGGCATGCCCCATACCACGCTGGAGGCTTCGTCCTGCGCAATCACGCTGCCGCCGGCCGCAACGATTTCCTTGCCGCCGCGCATGCCGTCCGAGCCCATGCCCGTCAGGATCACGGAGAGGATGGCGCCATGCCAGACGTCGATGGCGGAGGTGAAGAGCGGATCGACCGCGGGCTTGCAGAAATTGACGGCGGGGCCGTCGTCGAGCGCGATCGTCACGTCCGCGCCGCTGCGCGCGACGCGCATGTGCTTACCGCCGGGCGCGAGATAAATCCGTCCCGACTTCACCGGCTCGCCGTCGACCGCCTCGGCCGCCGGGCGGCGGCTCGACCGCGCCAGATGTTCGGCAAGAATGGTGGTGAAGGTCGGCGGCATGTGCTGGGTAATCAGCACCGGGAAGCGGTCGATCACCGGGCCGAGCTCGGTGACGAGCGACATCAGCGCCTGGGGACCGCCGGTCGAGGAGCCGATCAGCAGCACCTTCGGCGCCTGGGTCGAGAACGGACGCATCGACAGCGCCCCCGCCGAAGGAGCATGCATGGCTGGGCCGGGTGCAGGCGCGGCAGGCCGTGCAACTGGACCGCGCGCGGCGGGAGCCGGGCTCGCGGGCGCCAGCGGCGGACTCGCAACCGCGGGCTTGCGACGCAGCCGCGCGCCGAGATGGCGGATCTTCTGGATCAGGTCGTGGTGAAAAATGTCCGCGGCCGACGCTTCGCGCGTCGACTCCGGCTTGGGGATGTAATCGGCCGCGCCGAGCGACAGCGCCTTGAAGCTGACCTCCGCGTTACGGCGGGTCAGCGTCGAGGCCATGATGATGACGAGATCGCGCTTCTTCGCCAGCAGCTGCGGCAGCGCCGAGAGGCCATCGAGCTCGGGCATCTCGATGTCGAGCACGGCGACATCAGGGTTGATGCGTTCCAGCTGGTTGACCGCCTCGAGCCCGGTGCGCAGCGAAGCCGCGACCTCCATGTCGTGCTCGGCGCCGATCCAGCGCGAGATCAGACCGCGGATGACGACGGAATCGTCGACGATCATCACCCGCAGTGGTCCGGCTTCGCGCGACGGGCTCGTAGTCGAATTACCTGCGAACGCAACACTCATTACTCACCAACTCAGACTGAAACGGTTCAGTTGAAAACAAGCGCCGAAGGATCCGTTCAGCCTCCGGGCGATCGCTCAGATCAGGCCGACTTCCTGGAACTTCGCCGTCACGATGTCCTTGTCGAACGGCTTCATGATGTACTCGTTGGCGCCGGCGTGCAGCGCGCGTGCAATGTGCGCGACATCGTTCTCGGTGGTGCAGAACACGACCTTCGGCTGGTCGCCGCCGGGCATGCGCCGGAGATGGCCGAGGAACTCGTAGCCGTCCATGACCGGCATGTTCCAGTCGAGCAGCACTGCATCCGGCAGGCCGCGCTTGCAGGCCTCCAGCGCCTTCTCACCGTCCTCGGCTTCGAGGATCTGGAAGTCGAGACCCTCCAGGATCCGGCGCGCAACCTTGCGGATGACGCTGGAATCATCAACGACGAGACAAGTTCGCATGTGAACCTCTGCTTCCTCCCCTTTGCGGGGACACTTCCAATTGCAGGTCCGCCGGCGGCAGCGCCGCCGTATCAGGCCGCCATCATTTCGGGCGCGAGCTCGAGGACGCGATCGACGTCGAGGACGACCATGAGCTGGCCGTCGAGGCGGTGGACGCCGCCGGCGAGCTTGGCCATGCGAGGGTCGAGGTTGACGGGGTTCTCCTCCTTGCCGTCCTCGGGCAGGCGCAGCACCTCGCCGATCTGGTCGATCAGGAGGCCATAGGATTCGCCGCGCAGGTCGACACCGACCGCCATCGCCGTTTTGCCGTCCTCGTCCCTGGGCAGGCCGAGACGGGAGCGCATGTCGACCACGGTGACGATGCGGCCGCGCAGGTTCAAGACGCCCGCGATCTCGCGCGAGGACAAGGGCACGCGGGTGACGCGCTCGGGCATGAACACGTCCTGGACGCGGGAGATCGGCAGGCCGAACAGCTGGCCGCCGATCATCGCGGTGACGTATTCGACCATGGCGCCTTCGCTGGATTGGGTCTTGCTGCTCATGTGTGCCTCCTGATCCCGGACTTTTGTCTGAGCATGATCTTGTCGGAAAACCGCTTCGCACTTTGCGCTAACGCGGCCCTTCGGGTCCGGATCATGCTCTACGCCGCCGCCCGGCTCAGCTCGGAGGCGCCGGCGGCGCCTGCGGTCTGCTCCTTCAGCGCCGCGATCAGACCGGGACGGTCGAACTTGGCGACATAGTCGTGGAAGCCGGCCTGGCGGCCGCGCTCGATCGCCGCCGGCGACACCAGCGCCGAGAGGCCGATGATCGGCGTCGCAGCGAGGTTGTTGTCGGAGCGGATCACTTCCGCGAACTCGAACCCGTTCATGTCGGGCATCTCGATGTCGGTCAGGATCACGTCGAAGCTCTGGGCGCGCAGCGCAGCTAAGCCCTCCTGCGCGGTCGGCGCGGTGCGGACGCGGTAGCCGGCGGCTTTCAGCACCGGCGCCAGCATGTTGCGGAAGAAGGCTGAGTCGTCGACCAGCAGCACCGACTGCGAGTGCAGCGACGGCTTCATCTCCTTGCGGGTGAACCAGTCGGCGAACGCCATCGGCAGGAAGTGGCCGACGTCGATCACCTCGGTGGCCTGGCCCTTGATCACGGCCGAGCCCAGAATGCCGGAGGAAGAGCCGCCGACCTCGATGTTGAGCCGCTCCTCGACGATGTCGATGATCTCGTCGACGACGAGGCCCATGGAGCGGCCGTCGTCGGCGAACACCAGGATCGGCTGGACGCCTTGGCTGGCAATGGTGACGCCCTCCATGGCCACCAGCGGCATCAGCTGCTCGCGGTACTGCACCATGTAGCGGCCGTTCGAGAACTCGATCTTGTCGGCCGGCAGCTCTTCCAGGCGCGTGACGAGGCCAAGCGGGACCGCCTTGGGCTGCGACGAGCCGGCGCGGAACACCAGCAGCGAGGTGGTCTGCTCGCCCGAGCCGATGTGGTGGCCGGCGGCTTCGTCGCCCATGTCATGGGCCGAGGAGCCGGCGGCGCCGAGCGCTTTGGCAATGCCGTTGGGATCGATGATCATGATCACCGCGCCATCGCCCAGAATGGTGTTGCCGGAGAACATGTCGATGTGACGCAGCTTGGTCGACATCGGCTTGACCACGATCTCTTCGGTGTGGAACACGCCGTCGACGACGATGCCGAAGGTCTGGCTGCCGACCTGGGTCACCACGATGAAGCCGTTCTCGGGATCGGACGCCGCGCCGTCGTCGATCTTGAGCAGCTTCTTGAGGTGGATCAGCGGCAAGAGCTTGTTGCGCAGACGGAGGACCGCGGTGTCCTTGATGCGCTCGATGCGGTGCTCGCTGTTGGCGCGGGCGCGGACCAGCTCGACCACCGAGAGCTGCGGAATGGCAAAACGGTCGCCGGCGGCCTCCACGATCAGGGCCGAGACGATGGCCAAGGTCAGCGGGATCTTGATGGTGACCGAGCTTCCCTCGCCGGCCACCGACTTGATGTCGATGGTGCCGCCGATCTGGTCGATATTGGTGCGCACCACGTCCATGCCGACGCCGCGCCCCGACACCGAGGTGATGGCGGCCGCGGTGGAGAAGCCCGGCGCGAAGATGAACTTGTGGACTTGCGCTTCGCTCATCTTCTCGAGCTCAGCCTCGGTGACGAGACCGCTCGAGAGCGCCTTGGCCTTGATCTTCTCGGTGTTGAGGCCTCTGCCGTTGTCGGCGATGCAGATGATGATGTGGCCGCCCTCGTGATAGGCGGAGAGCCGAATGGTGCCCTGCTCGCCCTTGCCGCTGGCTACGCGCTCGGCGGGGGTCTCCAGGCCATGATCGGCGGAGTTGCGCACCATGTGGGTGAGCGGATCCTTGATCAAATCGAGCACCTGGCGGTCGAGCTCGGTGTCGGCGCCGTGCATCTCGAGTTCGATCTGCTTGCCGAGTTCGCTGGAGAGGTCGCGGACGATGCGGGGCAGCTTCTGCCAGGCATTGCCGATCGGCTGCATGCGCGTCTTCATGACGCCTTCCTGCAGCTCGGCGGTGACGTTGGAGAGGCGCTGCAAGGGCACCTTGAACTCGGTGTCCTCGTTGCGGCGGGAGATCTCCAGGAGCTGGTTGCGGGTCAAGACCAGCTCGGAGACCATGGTCATCAGGTGCTCCAGCGTATCCACGTTGACGCGGATCGACTGGTTGGCGATGCGGTCGCCCTCGCTCGCCGTCTCGTCGGCCATCGACTTCTTCGGCGCGGGCTTGGCGGGTTTTGCGGCTTCCTTTGCGACCGGCGCTTGGGGGCCGGGCTCGGCCTTGACTTCAGCCTTGGCAACGGGCGCGGGGATCGGCGCTTCGATCGCGGTCTCGCGGAAGGCGCGCTCGAGCTCGTCGAGCGAGACTTCGCCCGGGCGCAAGGGACGCTCCAGGGTCTGCTCGACCAGCAAGCCCGAGGTCATCTCCTTTGCCGGCGCGGCGGCAACAGAGGCTTCCGGCGCCAGCGGCGGCGCGTCGGCAACGGGAGCGGTGCCAGCCGGCATCGGCTGCGCCGAGCCTGACATCGCGGCCATGCCCTGCTCGACCATCGCTTCCAGCTTGTCGATGAGATCGCGGTCGTTGCCTTCAGGCTCGGCTTCGGTCGCCTCGAGGCCGGCCAGAATCTCCTTGATGCGGTCGATCGAGGACAGGATCACCGTCACCGCCTGCCCGGTCACCGGCATGCCGTCACGGAATTTGCCCATCAAGGTCTCGCCGGCATGCGCCAGCGCTTCCAGCCGCGGCAGGCCGAGGAAGCCGCAGGTGCCTTTGATGGTGTGGACCAGGCGGAAGATGTTATCCAGGATCTTGGCGTTGTTCGGCTCCTGCTCGAACTTCACCAGCTGATTGTCCACGGTGTCCAGGCTCTCGCTGGTCTCCGTCAGAAACTCCCGCAACAGATCATCCATGAAAACTGGCCTTCATACAGGAAGGGCGCGCACGAGGCGTGATGCGCCATTTCGGAATGGGGCCAGCTTCACCGCAAAGCGTTTAATATTGGTTGAGTATGTGCAAAAGAACGGAACCAACAAAGAGATAAGGCGCTCCGGACAAACCGAAGCGCCTCGTAAAGATTCGATTAAGAAGCCGAGCGCGACGCGTATGTTTACGAAGCGCTAACGATGATGGCTTCGCCTTCGGGCGCGAGCGTCACCGTGAGTCCGCAGGACTGCGCGAGCAGCCGCGTGTAGTAAGGCTGGATTGCATGCGCATCCGCGGCAGGCCCGCGCTCGCCGCTCAGGAGCTCGGAGATGTTCTGCGGCAGGCGCGCATTGTGCCCGGTCGCGGTGATGCGAAAGCTCATCGTCTCGCCCTCGCCGATCGGATCGACCGTCAGCATGCCGCCGCGCGGGATCGTATGCTGGGCGACGACCAGCATGTTGAGCAGCAGCTTGACGCGATTCTTGGGCAGCAGGAGCCGCGGAAGATTCCAGGTGATCGAGCACTTGCCGTCCTCGATATGGCCGCGCGCCATGGTCTGGGCATCGCCGAGATCGATCTGGGCGCCGGAGGAACCGGCCGCGCCGAAGGCGAGACGGCAGAACTGAAGCCGGGCGGAGGCGGTCTTGGCGCTCTTGCGAATCAGGTCGAGCGCGAACTCGCGATCCTCCGGCTTGGGATCGTCGTCGAGCACTTCGAGCCCGTTGACGATGGCGCCGACGGGGCTGATGAGATCGTGGCAGACCCGCGAGCACAGGAGCGCTGCGAGTTCGAGCATATCGGGAGCAGTAGCGGTCGCGGGCGACGAGGCGTCAGACATATAATGGGGTCCTGGAGGGTTCCTGGAATTGCACGGCGCTGGACGCCGCGAATCACGCATGCTTGACGGATGCTGCGGGTTCTAACATTCGCAAGCCCGCGGCAGCTAGCTTGCGATAGGTTCGAAGCGGCCATAAGAGCTGCGGACGAATCAACCGAGAGGGCGAGACTTGCCGATGAATGAGGCATGCAGGTGAGGATCATCGACGCCGACGCCGCATCCGGATTGATGGAGCCCGTCACCGCGCTGGTGGTGAAGGCGGGCGAAGCGATCCTCGCCGTCAACCGCGCCGCCATGCGGATCGACGGCAAGCAGGACGGCTCGCCGGTCACCGAGGCCGACCTTGCCGCCGACCGCATCATCGCCGACGGCCTCGCGCAGCTGGCGGGCGACGTTCCGACGCTGTCGGAAGAGCGGACCCAGCTCGCCTCCCCGCCGTTTCGGGGCAGCTTCTTCCTGATCGATCCGCTCGACGGCACCAAGGAGTTCGTCGCCGGCCGTGACGAGTTCACCGTCAATCTCGCGCTCGTGACCCGGGGCGTTCCCTTGCTCGGCATCGTCAGCGCGCCCGCGCTCGGACTGCTGTGGCGCGGCATCGTCGGCCGTGGCGCCGAGAGGCTCAAATTCAACGGGGCAACCCTCGTTACCGCCGAGCCGATCCACACCCGCAAGCTGCCGACGCGGGGGGAGCCCTGGATCGCGGCGGTGAGCCGCTCGCATGGCGATCCCAAAAGCGAGGCGTTCATCGACACCAGGCCCGGCGCGGTGAGAAAGACCTGTGGCTCGGCGGTGAAATTCGGCCGGATCGCGGAAGGCAGCGCCGACATCTATCCCCGCTTCGGGCCGACTTCGGAATGGGACGTCGGAGCCGGCTGCGCGGTCGTGACCGCGGCTGGCGGCAAGGTGACCGACGGCAAGGGCGGCGAGCTCAGCTTCGGCCAGCGGCGCGACAGCGGCTTCATCATCCCGGAATTCATCGCCTGGGGCGACCCGCAGGCGGTAGGTTGCTACTGACCGAGCTTGTCCTGCAAGGCCGGCCAGCGCTTGCCGACCTCATAGAGGAAGCGCCCGGGATCGGCGACGAAGGCGTCGCGATTGGCTTCCCGGCTGAACAGATAGAGCCGCTGCGCCACGATCGCGAAGAAATGGGGATTGCCGGCGATGGTGACGCCGCGGGCGATATCGGCCGGATCATAGCCGCCGAATTGCGGTCCGTAGATCTCGGGATGGGCCAGGAAGGAGGCGCGGTTGCCCTCGTTCCGGAAGCGCCAGACAACACCCCAGAGATTCGCCTCGAACTCCGCCGTCCCCTGCACCGCCGTGCCAGCGACGAAATAAGCGACGGGGTCGAAGCCCTCAATGGCGACGCCGGTGAAGCGGTTGACGACGATCCGCTCGGTGGTGGCGGCCTCGACCGGCAACTCTGGGCAGGCGAACCAAATGCCCGCCAGCAGGTAGACGAGGCGGGCGATCAAGGCAATTCCGGGGCGCAAAGGGCTATCTTCCTGCCGTTGTGCCGTCATAGTTGCTGCGGATAACATCGGAGTCGAGGGGACATCCGGCGCAACCTAGAGCCGCGCCTGTTGGCGTCAGGTTAAGGAAGCGATCGGATTCGGTACCAGGGGTTCTTTTATGACTTTCGCATCACGCCTTGCTGCGCTCGCGCTTGCCGCGATGATCGGCTGGATCGTGCCGGCCTCCGCCCAGCAGGCGCCGCCGCCTAACCTGCCGCCGCCGCAGCGGACCCCGACGCCCAATACCTATGGGCCGGACGAGCTCGTCACGGCCGGCCACCGCTTCTTCGGCAATGTCTCGCGCGGGCTTGCCTCGATCATCGAGAAGGCGGTCAGCCAATGGGGCCTGCCCAACGGCTACATCCTGGGTGAGGAAGGCTCCGGCGCCTTCGTCGCGGGCCTCCGCTACGGCGAAGGCACGCTCTACACCAAGAACGCCGGCGACTTGCGCGTCTACTGGCAGGGCCCCTCGCTCGGCTTCGACTGGGGCGGCGACGGCGCCCGCACCATGACGCTGGTCTACAACCTGCCCGCCACCAATGCGATCTACCAGCGCTTCGGCGGCATCGACGGCTCGGCCTACATCATCGGCGGCTTCGGCATGACGGCGCTCACCGCCAACAACATCGTGCTGGTGCCGATCCGCTCCGGGCTCGGCCTGCGCCTGGGCGCCAATATCGGCTATCTCAAATACACCCCGCGGGCGACCTGGAACCCGTTCTAGGCCGTCGCCCTCCCCACTGCCCACCGATCAAGGTTAACGACAGAGCGGGGCTGGCTTTTCGCCGGCCCGCCATGGCATTGTCGTGGTGAATTTTTCCTTAAGCTTGGGAGTTCTGGCCCATGGTCGAACCGATCATGTACCTGGCGATCGGTTTCCTGCTCTCGATGCTGTGCGGGCTCGCGATCGTGCCGCTGGTGCATAACCGCGCGGTGCGCCTGACCACGCGCCGGTTAGAGGCCGCCACCCCGCTGTCGATGGCCGAGATCCAGGCCGACAAGGACCAGCTCCGCGCCGAATTCGCCATGTCGGCGCGGCGGCTCGAGATGAGCGTCGAGCAGCTCAAGAACAAGACCACGAGCCAGCTTGCCGAGCTCGGCAAGAAGAGCGACGCCATCAATCGCATGAAGATCGAGCTGGGCGAAAAGAACGCCACGATCTTCGCGCTGGAGGCGCGCGAGAAGGCGGTGAAGGAGCAGCTCCGCGCCACCGAAGAGGAGTTCAACGCCAAGACCGAAGCCTTGCGCGCCGCAGAGATCGCGCTGGCCGACAAGCAGGCCGAGCTCGCCAAGATCAACTCTGAACTCTCCGACCGCTCGATGATGGCGGAGAGCCGCCAGGTCGAGCTGGTCGCGGTGCGCGCGCAGATCGAGGAATTGAAGAACCGCGTCGGCGATGCCGAGAAGGAATTTGCCGCGACGCAGGCGCGCCTCGCACAGGAGCGGACCGAATCCGAGACCGCCTCGCGCCAGCTCAGCGAGGCTCGCGGCCGGGTCGAGAATCTGAGCCAGCGCGTCACCGAGCTCGATCGCCAGCTGCTCGTGCAGGTCAAGGAGGCCGAGATGCTGTCGGGCCGCGTTGCCGACCTCGAAGGGCGCCTTGCCACGCAGGGCAAGCTGCTCGCCGAGCGCGACTATGAGAACAACCAGCTGCGCCAGGCCAACGAGAGCAATGAGCGCACCATCAAGGAGCTGCGCGTCGAAATCGCCGCCTTGAGCGGCGGCAAGTCGTCGGCTGCCATGGAGCAGCTGCGCGCGGAAAAGGCCACGCTGGAGGAGCAGCTCCGCACCGCCCGCGACGAGCGCGCCAAGCTCCAGCGCGACATCAACACGATCCAGCAGCAGGCGGAGAGCTCCTGGGCGACCGAGCGCATGGAGAACGCGCTTCTGCGCGAGCGCATCAACGACATCGCCGCAGAGGTGGCGAAGCTTGCAATGCAGCTCGAAGGTCCGAACTCGCCGATCGAGGCGCTGCTCGCGGCCGAGGCCGGCCAGCCGCCGAAGCCGGCACCGCGCCCGGCCAACGACGCCGCGAGCAAGGGCGCGGCAGCAAGCCCCCTGCCCGAAGGCGGCGGAACGCTCGCCGAACGCATCCGCGCGCTCCAGGCCCACGCCTCCCGCGCCCGCCAGCAGGGCGCGTGAGAGGTCCGAAACCCGGCTTCCCGACCGATTGCGTGGCCAAGGCAAGGTTTTCCGCCCCCGTGCCGCCTGAAAACTTGACACCTTCGGCCGGCACTTCTAAATCGCGGGCTCCGAGTGTGCCGGCCGGCCGAAAGTCCGGCCGCCTGCATGATGGTCCCGGGCGCATAGCTCAGCGGGAGAGCGTTCCCTTCACACGGGAGAGGTCCAAGGTTCGATCCCTTGTGCGCCCACCATTAACGCAATAGAATCAATAACTTATTTGACCATCTCCCGCCGCATGTGCCCTGGAAATCTCGGGGTACAGCTGGGGCACAGACGCCAGCTGATATGTGATTTGATCGCAGGCTGTCTGCCATCGCTCCGCGCGAACGAATGCCACCAGTGCAGTTGCTATTGAGCCCAGTCGACTCGGAATCGCTCGCTCGGGTCCCGCGCCTGAGATCGGCGGGTTAAGGTGGTTCATGGTAAGTCAGAAAGTCGCTGCGCGATTGCAGGTTGGACCAAACTGTCTGCTGTTCTTTATCGACGAGACTGGCCACGAGACGTTTGCCGACAAAAACTACCCGGTTGGGTGGGTGCGCGATTAACAGCTCATCGGCGGCTGCTGTCATCGCCGAGCCATGGCGCGCGATGAAGGCCGCGCATTTCGGCGGTGAAGATGTCCTGCTGCATACCCAACAGCTGAACAGCTTGATGCCTCGGGGCGCTTTGCGCGCCAAAATACCGCGTTCACGCACTTTGATGTGGGCGGCGGCTGCCGTCCAGATCCCACCTTGGGGATTGGCTTACTCAGACGATAGGCAAATCGCTTCCACAACTGTATGTTTTGTATGTTTTTCTGACAGATTTGCAACGGCCGGAAGGTCTTGGATTTGCATAACTTGGCGCTGCGGCGAGCAGCGACGTTGCCGTCGCAGTGGAACACGTCGACGACGTCGTCATCATGCGCGATGGCAAGGTTACCGATGACTTAATTGCGGAACGCAATGCCAGAGACGATCAGAAATGCCAGAGCTATGGCGCGCGGCCTGGGAGCGACGCTTACGTAAATTGTCGCGCTCAATTGGACAGTGCGCGCACGACGGCGACTGCCATCGACAACGCGGCCCCAGCTCAAACAAACGTAGTTGTGCAGTCCTCTGGTTTGCCGACCCCCATGCCCTCTACCGTTCCGGGACAACGTTGTACGTCGCGCGGGCCATTCTGTTAAACTTTTGATAAGCCGAATTTTAGTTGCTCCGTCGGGCAATACAGTGGTTCATAGGGTGCTGGTGAATGGAGCCAGTTTATGCAGAACGACCCTGAACTCTCGGAACTGGCCAAGATTGCGAAGCTCAACGGAGATTTCAAACGGAACTACGGCACACTGCTCGGCGCATTCCTCTAAAGCCCGCGTGTTCAATAAAGTCAGACTTGAGTGACAAGAACTTTCGTCCCGATAGAGTCGTGCGGATCGAATGCCGATGATCCGCATTTGATCGTGCTTACAAGCCGCGCGAAATGTGGGAGAACAAAATGGCAAGGCATGGCCCTCCTCCCGTGGGACGCGAAGCAAAAGTGACAGGCCGATACCTTCAGGAAGCCCAACGTCAGGCCGGCATTACGGTAGCGGAACTAGCGGAAAGCATGGGTGTGAGGGAGACACATGTTTACAATTATTTCAAAGGAACGAACCGCGTCCCTTTCAATCGGCTAGTTCTTGCCAGCCGCGCTTTGGGTGTTCCTCTTGAATACTTCGTGCTTGGGCCATCATACGTGACGCAGGCGCCCTACGTGATTTTCGAACGCAAGACGTACGAAGACCACATCGCACCGTTGCGCTTCCGATTGCCTCCCCCCACGCAGGCTGATATCGCGGCATTCAGAAAAATGGCGGAAGCGAAAATTCCCGATGCCGCAAGACGCGAGAGCTTTATCAAGCGTTGGATTGAACACTTCAATCACCTTGAAGCTGGCAACTCCCAACCTTGGGTGACTCTTCGTCAAAAGCGATGAAGTCCTGTCACTCTCCTGTCACACCCTAGCTGCCCTTGCAGCCGGTTGCAGAAGCGCGATCAAAGCTGTACTATTGATTTTGCAGCGGTTTTTTGTGTTGCTGGATAGAGCGTTGCCCTCCGAAGGCAAAGGTCAAACGTTTCGAATCGCGTCGCCGATCCAGCACGATGTCCAGATGGTCGTCCTTGGATGCTCGCTCCGTCCGTCGCATCGGGCGAGGGCGTTGCGTCGGACCGGACCGCGGCAGCGCGCAGGCCGCCGCCTCCCGCGCGTTCAGGCCGGCGAACGCTGGCCTCTCCCCGCAGAGTCGCTGCGGTACCGGATGGCCGAGGTCCGGTAGTACCGCGCGCAGATGGCCGCCATGGCCTCGATCAACGATCCCCACGGCGCCGGAAAGCGCTCTTCCGCCATCACCCGGTGCAGCATGCGCGTATAGCCGGCCAGCTCGTCGTTGAGGAACTCCACCACAGGCATAGCTGGATAGCGCTGCAGCAGCAGGATCGCCGCGTTGTCGGCCTCGCCGGCCGACGTGTCCTTGTCGCGTCCGTGCAGATCGTTCTGCAGGCGCCCTATCGCGGAGATGAGCCGCAGGACGTGGCGAAACGCCGGACGCGCGCGCAAGGTCGCCATGTCCAGCCCCCACAGCAACGACAGGCAACAGAACACGTTCGCGTAGGCTATCGAATCGATGCCGTTGTGCAGGTACTCGGCGTAGGACCAGCGTTCCCGCCCTGCCGCCTGCGCGTGTCCGGCGCGCAGCGCCGCGCAGTAGCGCCGGGTATCGTCGAGAAGCTGAGCATAGTCGCGACGATCGTAGGCGAGCGCGGCCAGCGAAGCGCGCAGCACAGAGCAGCCCTCGAATCCGGGGAGCGCGCACGGCTCGCCCTGCCCCAGCGCCTGCTCCACCGCGGCGAGCTGCTCCGGCACGATCAGGCCATGGTCGTTGCAATCGTCGAGCCAGAACAGCAGCGCCAGTTCGCGATAGAACGCCAAGATCAGTGTTTCGTCCTGCGGATCGCGACCGGTGCGGGCGCTGATGTCACGCAGGCTCGGGCGGATACGCTGCAGAATGTACTGGCCGCCGCTGACCGCTTCCACGGCATGCTCGTCAGCGAACCCGGTCAGGGAACGCCCCCACTCCAGCACCTGATGCAGCGCGCGTTCTGGCTGGATCATGGCGCCGCTCCTGCTCCCTCGGCCAGGACGCGCCGCCCCCAACGAAGCGCCAGCCACAACCCGGCGAGTTCGGCCACGCGCACGACCCGAGTGGGGCAATACAGTTCCTTGCCGATCCACAACGGCGCTTTCGGCAATGCATGCGCCGCATGGCGGGCGAGCATCCACTCCAGCGCACGCGCCACCACCTGCGCGATGCGCCGGCGCCCTGTGGTCTCTTCGCTCTCGTCCATCACGCGTAACGCGAACAACGCATAGGCGGTTTCCTCGAATGTGGACGCGCGACCGGCGCCCCAGCCGCCGTCGCCGTGCTGCGCCTGCAGCAGCGCCGCCAGCGCGCGCTCGTCCCGCCACTGGGGCTTGCCTTGCGCCAGCGCAGCGACCGCATGCGCGGTGGGATACAGCCACGAAACGTGCCATTTTTCGTTGTCCCATAGACCGTGCGGGTTGCGATTGGCCTCGACGTAGGCGCTGGTGCCGGCGGCGGGCTTTCCCAACAGTCGCAACGCATGCAGGGCGTGGATGTTGGTCGACACCGAGGCATTGCGCTCGCCGGGGAAGGTGACGAACAGCTCGCCGATTTCAAAATGGCGCAACGCATCGACCGACGGGTCGCGGCCTGCAAGGTGCAGGACGCACAACGCAACGGCGGTGTCGTCCGCATCAGCCGCAAAATGCAAGGCCGGGCCCAGACCGCGCACGCCCAGGCGGGCGTCGAGCTGCGCGACAATCACGCGGACCGGCTCGGCGAACGCGGGATGCGCGAACAGCCCTGCCAGATGCAGGGTGTACAGCGACCAGCATGGCTCGAACACATTGATTGGCCAGACGTTGGGAATGACGCCTTCGATGCCGCTGCGCGTCGCCCGCGATGCCATCCGGAGATACGTTTCGGCGCGCCCGGCCTGCGGCGTGCTTCCCCGCGTCACGGCGTGCGCACGCCAGGCGGCGGTGGCCGCCGGACTGATGCCGATGCTGCCCTCGTCATCCGGGCATGCGGTCGCCGGCGACGTCCCCCAGGCTTCCCAGGAGTGCAGCAACGGATGGCCGCTCGGCAACATCGCCACCGCCGCCAGCTTGTCCAGGCACGCTTGCCGCAACGGCAACAGCGCTGGATGGCGCGGAAACGCTACGCCACCTAGCAAGGATGCGGCCTCACCGCAAAGCTGCGGCAGGATCAGCTCCGCGCCGATCGGCGCGTCTTCCGGCACCGCATGCGCGTAGGGATCGGGCTGGCGCTGGAGGAACCGGGTTGCCGCTTGGACTGCGTCGGCAGCACCGGGAAGAGGATCGGCACGCTGCAATGCCAGTAACGCTGCCCACGTGGGCGCGTGGCGGAACAGCGGGAAGTCCGCGCTTCCCCATCCGCCGTCGGCCTGTTGCTGCGCGATGAGCCACGCGTATGTGTCCTGCCGACCGGTGACGTTGCCGTGGAAGCGCAGCGCTCGCGCCGTGTCGTAGACGGACGGACCGACGCTGCCGCCATCGGTCATTTCGCCTAGCAGGCGGCGCAATTCGGAAAGGATCTGTTCGGACAGCGCGTTCACGCGGGATGTTCCTTTTGCAGACCGTTGACGAGAACCGGGATCGGGCAGACACCGCGCATGCCGCCGCAAGCTCGTCGCATAGGCAGCGCCGGACGGCCGCACTGCTCCGGCGCGGCGAGGTCCCCGATGCTGGCGCCGGTCCGCCGCGTAGGCTTGCGCGCAGGGCGCCGCGTGCGCCGCGGCGGGCAACCGCTGCGATCGGCACCGCGACTCGGACAAAGTGCAGTATGTACCTCTGTCGCCGGTCGATCGCTGCGGCACGGGGGCGTCTCCATGCGGACGGGCGCGCTCATGCGCATGGCGCGTGCTTGAACAGATACGCGTTGGCCCGCTGTAGGAGTTGCGCCAACCGTTCAGCACGTGGCCCCAGCGGCGCGATGGCCTCCCCGGCATCGCGCAACAGATCCAGCGCGAACTGGCGTGCTGCCTGCAGTCCCATGATCGACGCGCAGGTCGGCTTCTGCGCCGCCGCGTCCTTGCCGGGGGTCTTGCCCAGCGTCGCGGTATCCGCTGTCACGTCGAGAATGTCGTCGATCACCTGCAACGCCAGGCCGAAACAGGCGCTGTAGTGATCGAGCGCACAGTACAGCGCAGCGTGCGCGGCATTCTCCGCGACAGCGCATAGCGCGCCCATGCGAACGGACGCGCGCACTAGCGCTCCGCTCTTCATCCGGTGCATCGCCACGACCCTGTCCAGCTCGACGTGCTTTCCAACCAGCGACAGATCCATGGCCTGCCCGCCTGCAGCACCCTTGGCGGACACCGCCTGCGCCAGTTCGCGCACGAGCGCGATACGGTTGTCGCCCGGCGGATCCAGGCTCGCCAGGGTCAGGAAGGCGTGCGCCTGCAGCGCATCGCCGACCAGGATCGCAGTAGCTTCGCCGAACTTGACGTGCACGGTTGGAAGGCCGCGGCGAAGCACGTCGTCGTCCATCGCGGGCAGATCGTCGTGAACCAGCGTACAGGCGTGCATCATCTCGATGGCGGCGCCGACGTCGTCGAGCATGTGCGCCGGCGTGTCGGCCAGTGCGCCGGCAGCCAAACAGAGCAAGGCGCGGGTGCGCTTCCCGCCGTGCAAGGTGGCGTAGCGCATCGCCGCCATCAGCTCGGTCTCACCGTCATGTTCGGCGCAGAGAAGACGCGCCAGCACCTGTTCGACCCGCTTTGCGCCCTCCTGCATCCAGATCTCGGGCAGGGGCGCGCCGGATGCCCCGCGCGCCTGCGCGCCCAATCCGCCGAGCGCGGAATCACCAGTTCTGTCATCCTGTGGCGTAGAACCGGTCTGCATGTTGTTCATGTCCTTGTCCCTGACAGGCGAGCCGCCGCGGTGTTGTCTGCGTCGCACCGTGCGCGCGCGCCGAGTGCAGCAATGCCGCGCGTCGCCGGCGCCGCTGCCTCGCCACACGGGAATGCGATGCCAGCTCATGAGAATCCGATGCGGATAGTCATGGACGGATGTGCGGTCGGGTAATAGCGCCGGCCTTTTTCGACACCGCTCAGCAACCGCGGCCGCGCCCCGCCCTCGTGCATGGTCAGCGCCAAGGCGATGCAGAACTGCACCAGTTCCAGCCATGCCAGGTGGTAGCCGATGCAGACGTGTGGGCCGGTACCGAACTGCAGAATGTCCACCGGCCGGATCGGCTCGGTGCGTTCCAGCCACCGCGCCGGGCGAAACTGATGAGGCGCCTCGTGCAGCAGCGCCGAGGTCGAGAAATGCAGCAGCGGGATGCACAGATCGGTGCCCGCGGGAATGCGCCGTTGGGCGAGTCGCAATTCACGCACTGCGCGACGCACCAGGAGCGGCGTCGGCGGATGCATGCGCAGCGTCTCGCGGAACAGCGCCTCGGCGACCGGACACTGCGCCAAGTCCGCGTGCCGGGTCGGCACCGCGCCCACGCGTTGCGCCTCCTCGACCAGAGCGTCCCACAGCCCAGGCTGCTGCGCCAGCTCGATCACCATCCAGGCCATCGTTGAGGCGGTGGTGTCGTGACCACCAAGCAGCAGCAAGCGGATATTGGCGACCAGGACCTCATCGGAGAGCGCATCGTCGCTGCGATCGAAGGCGCTCACCATGTCGTTGATCAACCCGGTGCGCGCGGCATGTTCGCGCGCGTCGCGAACGAACTCGCGCAACCGCGCATCGATCCAGTCGCGGGCGGCGCGACCGCGCCGCAAGGGCAGTCCGGGCAGGTCGACCGGGGGCGCGACGATCAACTGCAGCAGTTGCCGGTACCTGCGACGCCATTCCGGCAGGTCCTGCGCGGGGATTCCCATGAGGCTGAAGATGAGCTTGAGCATCAGATCGCCGGTTTCGCGCAGGATGGTTACGTCGCCCCGGTCGCGCCACCTCTGCACCCGCGCCCGGATGACGGGCGCGAACAGCTCGCCGATGCCGGCCTGGGTCAGCCCCGTGGGCAGGAACGCCGCCTGGATCGCACCGCGCGCCTGCCGGTGCGCGCCGCCGTCCTGGGCGACCAACGTTCCGCCAAACAATTCGGGCGCGATATCTTCGATCAGCGCCGAGGACACGTCCTTGTGCCGGAGCAGTGCGATCGCATCCGGATCCAGACAGGTCATCATGTGTCCGGCAGGGCCGAAGTCCAGCCAGAAGTGGCTGCCCAGCCTCCGTTCCGCGTGCCGCAGCAGGCGCGGCAGGTCGCAGACGATGGCGGGAAGATGCCCGACCAAGGGGAAAGCGCCGGGCACGATCGGGATGTCGTGCCGCAGCCGATTCCGACGGTTCAGCGGGTTGAGCAGCATGTCCATCAGCAGCGCGGGGACGCGGCAGCTTCGGCGGACTCGCCGGAAGGCCGGGCGGCGCGGCTGTTGCCACCGTCGGCGTACGTCGGCACATGCGCCAGCATGCCGCCGTCGATGCACACGACCTGGCCGGTGATGAACGCAGCATCGTCGGAGAGCAGGAACGCCACCAGCGCGGCCACGTCCTCCGGGCGGCCGACGCGCGGCAGGAGCTGGTGCCGGCGCAGATGCCGTTGCATGCACTCGTCCAGCTTGGCGAGGAGACGCTCGGTCATGATGAGACCCGGCGCAACCGCGTTGCAGCGGATCTGCGCATGACCGTACTGGGTGGCGAGCGAGGCCGATAGCATGTTCATCGCCGCCTTCGACGTGGCGTATGACGTCAGTGCGGTATCACCGCTGAGCCCCTGGCACGACGACATGTTGACGATCGCGCCACCGCCGCGGGCGATCATCCGTGGGATGGCCTGCCGGCAGCAGAGCAACGTGCCGCGCAGATTGGTTGCCATGGTCTGATCCCAGACCGCCAGGTCCAGGTCGAGGATCGCGCGGTCGCGCGGAGTCAGATGCATGGCGCCCGCGTTGTTCACCAGGAGGTCGACCGCATTGAAGTGCCGCTCCGCCGTCTCGAACAGCGCTGCCACCGCCTGCGCCTCGGCGATGTCGATGGCCAGGGCCAGCGCGCGGCCCGCCTCGGCCGCGATTTGCGCGGTGCAGGCCATGGCCGCCGAGCCATCGATGTCGGCGACCACCACTCTGCCGCCCTCGCGCGCGATGGCGAGGGCGCATGCCTTGCCGATCCCGGCGCCGGCGCCGGTCACCACGGCCACCTTGCCTTCAAACCGTCCCATGGTGTCCTCCTGGATTGCGTTGGTCTCTCGCGGCATGCCGCTCCGCCTCCGCCGGAGAAGGCGCACTGTCGGCGCTGGCGCGCTCGTCACCGCCAGCTTCGCTTCTGATGACCCGAATGGCGGCGACCGGGCACTGGCTGGCTGCGAGCCGCACGGCGGCGTGCAGCGCCTGCGGGACTGTCGCCCCGCACACTTCGGCCACGCCGTCCGGTTCGCGCTGGCGAAAAGTACCCGGTAGCGTCAGCACGCACTGTCCGCTGGTTCCGCACAGATCCTGGTCGACCACGACGCGCATCTCAGCCCCCTGCGCACGCAGCCGCACCGGCACCGCGCGGAACGTCCTAAGGAACGCGGAGGGCTCCCGGGTCGGCAGCTCGGCCAATGCCAGCGTGGGGAAGCGCGCATGAATCCGCGGCAAACTTTCGGCCAACTGCACCCGGGCCAGTTGCGCACCGAGGCAGAAGTGGATGCCGTGGCCGAAGCTCAGCATGATCTTCCCGTCGGTCGACATGCCGGGACTGGTGCCGTAGAACCGCTCGGGATCAAAGCGGTCGGGATCGGCGAAGGCGTCAGGGTCGCGATTGCCGGACGCGATCAGCACGCGCACGTCCGCGTTCTTCGGGATCACCACGCCGCCTAATTCGATGTCGCGCTGGGCGATACGCGGAATGGAGCTGAACAGGGCAGGCGCGTCGCAGCGCAGGACTTCTTCGACGAATGCCTTCACCCCCATGGCGTCTCCCTGCAGCCAGTGCCGCTGTTCGGGATAGGCCAGCATCGCCAGGACCGCATGGTCGATGGCCGCAGCAGTGGTGGCGAATCCACCCAGCAGCATGCCCCACAACATGCTGATCAACTCCGCATCTGACAGCGTGTCGGCATCATCGTCGTGTGCGCCGACCAGCATCGACACGATGTCGTGGCAGGGATCCGTGCGCTTGCGCTGTATGAGACGGCCGAAGTAGGCCTTCACTCCGGCACTGGCCGCGTCCGCCGCGGCCAGCCGGGGATCGCTGGCGTGCGGGCTCAGGCCTTCCAGAATGGCGCCGATGCCGGCGGCGAGCCCGAACATATCGTCCTGGGGCATGCCAAACAGTTCGGCGAAGACCAGTATGGGCAAGGCCAGAGCGAATTCCCGATGCAGGTCCACGGCCTCCCCGCGCTCCAGCGCGGGCGCCATGCCGTCCAGCCGCGCTTCGACGATGCGCGCGATGCTCGGCCGCAGGTTGTCGATCTGGCGTATGGTGAAATCGCGCGAGATCAACCGGCGCAGACGCGTATGCGTCGGTGGGTCCTTCATCGCTAGCGTGGAGGCCAGCAGATTGAGCGACACGCTGGTCGCCGCATGCGGAAAATAGCGCGCCAGTTCGCCCGGCGCCGGTCCCCGAAACGCATCGCCCGTGGCCTTGAGAGCCCAGTAGATGTCGGCGTGGCGGCTCAACAGAAAGAGGCCCGACGCCGCGCGATGCACCGGGTCGTGCTCGCGCAACCACCGCATGAACGGATACGGGTCGTGGATCCACGCCGGCGACGCCAGTTCGGCGAAGGCGTCCCGGCATGCTGCCGTGGTTTCTTGCACGTCCATCCTCGTTACCTGTTGGCTGGCTGATCTGACCGGTGCACGGCAGGTGCGCCGGCAAACCGCGGACACGATCGCGTCCCCCAGCGGCGTCCGCACATCACCAGAAAACCGGGAACTCCTCGAACCCGCCAGTGATGATCTCCTTGCGCAACTTCAATTGTTCGGGCGCGACGGCCAGGCGCAGCGCGGGAAAGCGCTGGAAGATCGAACCGAACACCGCCTTGAGTTCCAGCCTGGCCAGCTCCCCGCCG
Source organism: Bradyrhizobium sp. USDA 4354 (assembly GCF_054060315.1). Lineage (NCBI taxonomy): Bacteria > Pseudomonadati > Pseudomonadota > Alphaproteobacteria > Hyphomicrobiales > Nitrobacteraceae > Bradyrhizobium > Bradyrhizobium sp. USDA 4354. The sequence goes on from NZ_JBSSDC010000001.1 coordinate 7,851,007, forward strand.
ATGCAGGAGTGCGGCCCGTAGGAGAACGCGAGGTGCGGCTTTTCCTGGCGTCCGATGTCGAAGATTTCCGGCTCGTCGAAATGGCGCGGATCGAACGACGTTGCCGGCAGGCCGACCAGCACCTTGCTCTCCGCGGGAATATGCACGCCCGCGATGGTCACGTCGGTCCTCGGATAGCGCATGATGCCGTCCCAGCCCGCGCCCGGCGGGTACATGCGGAGGATTTCCTCCACCGCCTTGTCCACCAGGGATGGATCGCCGACCAGGCGTTCGCGCTGTTGCGGATGGCGGAACATGGCCAGCAGGCCGCATTCGATCTGCGCGACGGTGCTCTCGTGCCCCGCCACCAGCATCCCCGCCGCCAGGCCGATCGCTTCTTCCTCGGTCGCCTTGCCCTGGTCGACCGCCGCGAGCAGATCCGTCAGCAGGTTGTCGCCCGGATCCCGGCGCTTGTCCCGCATCTTATCGCGAATGTAGGCGCGCAGTTCTTCCCAGGCCAAGCGCGACGCGCTGCGCGGGCCGCTTTCATGCTGGTGCGTCATCACCTCGTCGGACAGCCGAGCGAAAAAGGCGTGATCCTCGTAGAGCACGCCCATCAGGGCGCTGATGACCATAGCCGGAAGCGGAAACGAGAGGTGGCGCCGCAAGTCGGCGGGCTGGCGCTGGGCCGCCAGGTTCTCGAACAACTGCGCAGCGATCGCCTCGACATGCGGCGCCAGCAGCTTCACCCTGCTCCTGCTGAAGGCCGGCGCCACGAGCGTGCGTAACCGGACATGCTCACCCCCCTCGTGCGAGACCAGCCACCCCGGCGAACCGAGAATCACCGAATCCGGGGTGAACGCCGCCGGCGGCATTCCCGCCGGCCGGAACGCCGCGTCGGACAGCGCCGCCTTGGCCTCGTCGTAGCCTGTCACCCACCAGCCTTCGTGGCCGGACGGGAAACGCACGCGGTGGATCGGACCGTTGGCGCGTAGCGCCAACATCTCGGGCGAGGGCTCAATGTGATCGACGCGCCACATCGGCAGCATCGGCAGGGGTTGTTCGGACACGGTGGCACTTCACTCTCTAAGCGATGGAAGGGCGGAAGGTGCCGCAGGCGCTGCGGTCACCGGCTCCACGTGCGCTTGCGTTCACTTCTGTTCGTCGATGATGATCGGCGGGGAAGGCGCCCGAATCCTAGGGCCTCAAGTTGGCTTTAGCCATCTACCGAATCTTGTAGTAGCGCCCTAAGCTAAATGCCTGGTGATATGCGGAAAACTCTGTCGCCACGGGCTACCATACGGAAACCTATTTCCGATGGGTATCCGCCTATGTTGGTTGGCTACATGCGCGTGTCGCCGGACCCCGACCGACAGAACACGGACTTGCCGCGCGATGCACTACAAGTACGACGGCGTTGATCCGCGTCACCTGTTCGAGGATCACGCCTCGGGTGCGAAGGATCACCGCACCGGCTTGGCGCGTTCGCTCGCTGCCGCACCTGCTCGCGATCGTGACCTCGCTCAAGGACATCGGGTGGCGTTCCGCTTCGTGACCGAGAACCTGGACACCACAGCGCGCTCGGGCAAATTCATGTTCCAGCTGCGGCGCGCTCGCGCAGTATGAGCGCGCTTTGATCCAGGAGCGTGTTGCAAGCCACTTGCGCACGTTCGCGTTGCCACGTGCGTCAAACTCGCGAAGCACGTTCTCGTTGATCAAATACGCGGTGACAGAATCCGCGCGAACGACTGAAACTGGTAGTTTTCTAGCTATTGACTTGGGTTTATCTCGATGACCACCAGCGGAGAGCCTTCATGTACATACCACTCCACTTTCGAGACGACGACATCGAGAACATTCGAGCAACAATCCGCTGCGCCCGATGGCCAACCTGGTCACAGCGACATCAGATGGGCCACTTGCGACGCCTCTTCCGCTCTTCCTCGATGAGAGCGAAGGTGAACACGGTGCGCTGTACGGGCACCTGGCGAAGGGCAATGCGCAATGGCGCACGGCCCCGATCGGAGAAGCTCTGGCGATCTTTACTGGCGCAGAGGCTTATGTGACGCCATCCTGGTTTCCCAGCAAGCGACAAGCTGAACATGTGGTGCCGACATGGAATTACATCGCGGTCCACGCCCATGGGCCGATTGAGTTCTTTGAGGAACCCACTCGCCTGCTTGAGATTGTGACGCGTCTGACGAATATCCATGAGACGTCACGTGCGACGCCCTGGGCCGTCAGCGATGCTCCCGCGGATTTCATCGCCGCCCAGTTGCGTGAAATCGTCGGCGTGCGCATCCCGATCACCATGGTCGAAGGCAAACGCAAGATGAGCCAAAACCGCCCCGCGCCTGATCGCATTGGTATCGCCACCGGCCCAGCGGCGAGCAAACTGGCACGGGACCAGGAAGTTGCAGCTCTTATCTTGGTTCAGGACTGAGACGACAATGTGCATGACCCGCCAACAGCGCCGCTCGACATAGAGCGATCTTAAAGCTCTCACAGACTCAAGCGGCCGGGCTATCATCTACCTCGCGAAATTCACGAACGGAACAGTCAGCTCGGGCTTGCCGCACTGTGTAGACACTTGTCCGTCTTCTGACAGAGGCACAATCTCGTGTCGGGTCCAGTACAACGCGCATAGTAAGCGTTGAGACTTTTGTGGCTTTCCCGGCGCCGCCTGGGATGGCCATTGCTTAAAACAAATCGGTCCAGGCGTTCGCTGCCCATTGTCGAGTACATGTTTGTCTTTCGCTTGGCACGATGCTTGCTGAAGATCATTCGCTCCAAGGGGCGAGGAAGAACTGCAAGGGCTTGGAGAAGCAAGATGAGTGCAAACGCTTTGATCGGTGGCGTGATTCCGAGCACCGATGTCGTGAAACGTGCAGCGCGCATTGGTGCCGAACTCAAAAATATCAAGCTATCAGGCGATCTACCGGATCACGCGATCGCCGCGATCAACAGCTTATTGCTCGAGCACAAGGTGATCTTCTTCCGCAATCAAGGACATCTCGATGACGCCGAGCAGGAGCGCTTTGCCGCTCGTCTCGGAAAGCTAGTGCCACATCCGATGCTCGGTGCTACTAAGGGGACGGCGTCGCTTCTCGAACTCGACTCCACTCGCGGCGGTGGTCGGGCCGACGTTTGGCATGCGGATGGAACCTTCGCCGACGCATATCCTAAGATTTTGGTCCTGCGGGCCGTTGTAATGCCAACGTTCGGAGGCGACACTGTGTGGTCGAACACAGCTGCCGCTTATCTTGGTTTGCCGCCGCCGCTACAACGGCTTGCCGAGGCCCTATGGGCCGTTCACAGCAACGTCTTCGATTACGCCGGGATCGCGCGTGTCCGCGAGGTCGACAAGAAACACTTTGACGAGGTGTTCACCAGAACGGTTTTTGAGACCGAGCATCCCGTCGTACGAGTCCATCCCGAAACAGGCGAGCGGTCGCTAGTGCTCGGCGCCTTGGTGAAGCACTTTGTTGGGGTCCCCAAATACGACGGACAAAAGCTGTTCGACCTGCTCCAGTCTCACATCACAGCGCCCGAAAACACTGTGCGCTGGAACTGGTTAGAGGGCGATATTGCGATATGGGATAACCGCGCAACACAGCATTACGCGGTCAACGATTACGGAGACCAGCATCGCGTCGTACGTCGGGCCACGATCGAGGGTGACGTGCCTGTCAGCGTCGATGGCCGAAGCAGTGTAACGCGCCTGAAGGTGACCAAATAACCGCACGTCGACGCCCAGCGCTCTCGCGTTTGAAAATCGAGAAAACCTGGTAAGAGTTGTTTCGTGTAGACGCGGGAACACACTTTCCGACACGATATCTCAGCTCTTAGCGCCAACTCGGCAGCGCCTAGGTTGATGCACGCAACTATTTAGCGTCGACCAACAGCTTCGAGGAAACCTTGAGCATCACTGTCCTTCGCCAGCGGCCGGTACGTGGCCTTGACGTTTCAGTTTAGAAAATCCTCGATCCGTGGCCATAAAGCGCGTCAACATGGGGGCGATGAGTTTGATCGGATCGACCACTTGACCACCCTGACGCGTAAGCGCTTCTGCATATGCAATGAGATCACGATGCACGGCCGCAGGCAGCTCCGTACTCACTTTGACGGGCTTGTCGTCTGGAAGCTCTCCTATTTTGAGTTTTGGCATGTTGTCACCCTCTATACGGCGTAAGTATGAGGTCATGATTGATAAGAACACGAACCGGGAAGCCAGGTCGCACGGTCAGAGTAGGCTGGATGCTGAGACTGCGCCGAACGACCTGCTGCCCGGCCTGGTTTAGTGAGTCCGAGGCGCCGTGTCGCAATGCCTGGATGATTGCGCTGTCGTTGCTGTTGGTGTCCGAGCCGGCACCCAGTTCGGTCCCGACCGCCAGAAACGTCGATACTGCCGCAGCCCTGAATAGCTCACCCCAGTGATTGTCGACCTGATCTTCGAGGCCTGCATAGCCGGCGGTGTCAGCGCCAGGCTGCCGCTCGAGAACGATGGAACGTCCATTCGGCATGATCAGCCGCGTCCAGACGAGCAGGACCCGGGACTGGCCGAAAGTGACCTGGCTATCGTAGATCCCAATCAGACGCGCTCCCTGAGGCACAAGCAAAAAGCGACCGGTCGGCGTGTCAAAAACATTCTCGGTTACCTGCGCGGTCACTTGGCCTGGCAGGTCCGACCGGATTCCGGTGATCAGCGCTGCTGGAATCACCGTTCCAGCTTGCACGATGTAGGGTGAAGCGAGCTTGGTAACACGGTCAGGGCTTACCGTGCGACGATCCACAGAAGCATTAACGAAAGCAAGCTTCCGGTCTTGGCCGTTCTGCCCAGATCCATCGTCGCCGGTGCTCGTTGCGGTCGCCGACACGACGCGGTCGCCTCCAACCGCCGCAGCGGCGGACGGACGCACTTCTCGTCCATTGGTCGAAGCGAACAGATGGCTGATACGGGCAGCTTCGGTCTCTTGGTCCCGCCGCTGCTGGTCTGGATCAGCACCGATCGTCGGCGTCTGGCCTTGAGCGGCAAGGATCGGTCGACCGAGGTCGCCAGGGAGCGGCGGACCAAGCTGCGGGATCGGCTGGCGCGGAACGGCAGCATAATCCTTCGGCAGCGCCGTAATACCGTCCGCAACATTGTGGTGGTCGGTACTGTAAAGCTCATCCGTCGCCTCATTACGGGAGCGATTGCTCTGTAGCGACCACAGCACAGCTCCGCCGATGACAAGCAGGGCAACCGCGCTCCCGCCGGCCAAGACCTTCCGCGACAACCGCGTCACGCGCGGATGCTCCGCTCTCAATCGGAAGCCTTCGGACCGCTCCCCTTGCGTCTCCGGCGGAGCTGCTTGCTCATGATCGTTCTCAGTCCGAGTATTCATGACGACGGCCTCCCATCGGTCCTGACGATTCGGACCCTCGGCTGGTGCTCACCGCCGAGCCGGAGTTCGGCGGCAGCAAACAGCCGATCGACGATCAATACGTTGCCGTAAGCGCGGTAGTTGACGAGCTCGGACTTGCCGTCTGGGCCGATGACGAAGAGCGGAGGCATCTCGCCCTGCACGATGCCTTGCGGGAATTCGACATAGACCTTGCGGCCATCGTCATATGCGGCGAGCGGCCGCCAAGGAGGGCTGTCCCCTTCGATGGCGTAGCGGGAGATACGTTGCGTCGGATCCGGCAGAACGGGTTTCAGAGCGACCGAACGCGATCGTTCCCGTGCAGTTTCTGGATAGTACCAGGCAACAGACGGCATATAGGGCCGTTCGCGGGAGCGGAGCTCGATCAGGTAGGTGCGTCGGTCAGTATTGACCACCAGGTTGGTCTCGATCGAAGCTCGGGTCGGCTTGACCAGGATATGGACGCGCCGTGTGTCGCCGCTCCCGCTCTCGGTATCGCCCACGACCCAGCGTACGGTATCTCCAGCTGCGATCGGCCCTGCTCCCGTCAACAGTTCTCCCTCCTCGAGCGCGATATCCGTGATCTGCCCTGGTGCGGCGTAAATCTGATAGAGCGCCCCGGGACTGTAGGCGTAGATTTGCGCCGCGTTGAAATACCCCCGCCTGCGCGGTTCGACCCGGGCTGCGCTGTTTGCGGTCTCAACCCGGTTCACGGGTTCAGCGTCTTCCTTACCTCTCGACCTGCCGCCGAGAGCCGGCTTCCAGAGGGGTGGAACGTGAAGCGGTCGCGATCTGTCGTCGAGAGCTACTGGCGTCGCCGGTAACGGAGGAACTTCAGCGTCATAGCTGATCTCCGGCGGAATGTAGGTCGCGCATCCACCGAGCGCAGACGAACAAAGCAGAAGAGCGGACAGAAGTGCTCGCCTTGAGGTCACGAACTCGGGCCAAGCTGAATTGAGCCTGCTTTGCTGGAGGGAACGTTTCGAATGAACGTCAGACGGCGTGTTGGTCACTGACTCAACTCCTTTGACCAGTTGATGGCGCGGACGTAGACGCCGAGGGGATTCTTGCGCAGGCGTTCGGCATCGCGCGGCGTCTCGATCACGATGGTGAGAATCGCTGTCCAGCGCTCGGTCGAGCTCAACGACCCGTTGTCGTAGGCGCGCTCGGTCCACGCGACCCGAAAGCTTTCCGACGACGCGCGAATGACGCTCGAGACGTCGACCGAGATTTGCGCCTTACCCAGCTTGGCAAAGGGGTCCTTGTTGCGCGCGTAGTCGTTGAGCGCAGCGGCGCCGCGATCGGTCGTAAAATCATAGGCCCGAAGCCAGTTTTGGCGCAGAACGATACCGTCGGCAGGCAGGCCTCTGACATCCTCGATAAAGCGCGCCAGATGGTAGGCGATCTGCGCGTCAGTGGGTTGATAGCCGATGTTGGCCGGCGCAACTCTTTGGGCCTGACCGAGACGGTCGACTTCGACCACCCAGGGCGTAATCGAGCCCTGGCTCGACTGCCAGACAAGTCCACCTGCGAGACCCGCAGATAGCATCAAGCAACCGAACGCCATCAGGCGCCAGTTCTTGGCCTGCACGCGCGCGGATCCAATGCGTTCGTCCCAGACCTGTGCAGCCTTTTGATACGGCGTGACCGGTTCGGGCATGCGCCCGTAATGAACGGAAGGTCGTTTGAACATCGAAAGTTGCCCCTGAGATCAAGTGATAGGTTCGAGTCGTGCGTGGAAGCGTCGAGGCGCTGCTGTGCGGCGGAGGTGCAGTGGTTCGTCTCAGCGCTCTCCTTCGGACAAGTCGACGGAGGAGCCGCTGCCACCATGATCGCCCGAGCGGATGGCGTGGCCAGCGGCCGAGGCACCATGCCGAATGGTCTGAGCACGCTTCAGGCGGCGCGCCCAGTCGGGCCGCCCTTCTGCCGAAGTGCTCGCGGCCTGCGCGCCGGCGTTCCCGCTTCCGCCGAGTGCAGCCGCTGCGCGACGCAACGGGCTCATTGCAGCCGAGCTACCCGCCTCCGTAACGCCAGCAATGCCTCCGCTTCGATAGGCGGCGGACGCTCCACTCAAGACGGCACCCCCGCCGCGCGCCGCGCCAGCAATCGCGCCACCAGCGATACCGGCACCGCCGACGGCGAGGCCTGCGCCGGCCGCAACAATACCGCCAGCGGCAAGGCCCGTTCCAATCGCCGAACCGGCGCCGAGCTGCGGTCCGCCGGACACCAGGCCGTTGGCGATTCCTGGACCGAAGATGCCCACGCCCAGCAAGGAAAGTGCCGCAAGCACCAGTGTCATCGCGTCTTCGATGGTTGGCTGATTGCCACCAAAGCCAGCGGTGAACTGCGAGAACAGGGTCGATCCTATCCCGACGATGACGGCCAGGACCAAGACCTTGATTCCGGAGGATATGACATTGCCCAGGACTCGCTCTGCTGCGAAGGCGGTCTTGCCAAACAAGCCAAAGGGAATGAGCACGAAGCCGGCCAACGTCGTGAGCTTGAACTCGATCAGTGTGACAAAGAGCTGGATCGCCAGAATGAAGAAGGCGAGCAACACCACGACCCAAGCGAACAGGAGAACGACAATCTGGACGAAATTCTCGAAGAAGCTGATGTAGCCCATCAGGTTGGAGATCGAGTCGAGCAGCGGTCGGCCGGCGTCGAGTCCGACTTGCGCGATCTTTCCAGGTCTCAGGAAATCGGATGCGGACAGGCTTGCACCCGATGCTTTCAGTCCAAGACTGGCAAAGCTCTCGAAGACGATACGTGCCAGGCTGTTCCAGTTGCCGATAAGGTAGGCGAAGACCCCCACGAAGAGCGTCTTCTTGACGAGGCGCGCTATAATGTCCTCGTCAGTTCCCCAGCTCCAGAACAAGGCGGCGAGCGTGATGTCGATCGCCGCAAGGGTCGTTGCGAGATATCCGACATCGCTCCCCAGCAATCCGAATCCGTTATCGATATAACGCGTGAACGTTTCCAGGAACTGGTCAATGATCCCCGTACCAGTCATGGCTTGCTCACCTCAGGTGTCGCCGGTTGCGGATATCTTTGCGGGATCCGGCCCTGATCCTTTGGGAGGGGCATCAAACCGGCCGCCTCATCGTGGCCGGAAGCTGCGACACCGTCCTTCTTGCCAAAGAAGCGACGCCGATTTTCGGCCCAAACTTGCTGGCAATGGCGATAGCCCGCCGTTTCCTCCGGAGTGACGCCGCGGCAGTGTGCAAGGTCTGAGCTGGTTGCATCGGTCGTCTGCTCCGCCTTCAGCGCCGGCGAAGAATCGTCCCCGCCACGCAGCTGAATCGTGCAGGCGGCGACGGCCACTAGGATTGTCGTGAGTAGCGACAGCGCCTTGAATGCCTTTACGTCGGCCATCAGTGGAACATCTGCGCATTGGAGGATTGATAGCCCTGTCCTGGCGTCAGGAATCGCCTGAGCTGCTCTCGTCCCTGATCCTGGGCCGAGGCGCGCTGAGCCGCTTCGAGGCTCTGCGCCCTGCCCTGCGCCGTCACGACAGCGGTGAGGTCGGCCAGCTGCTGCGCGTTCAGCGCGAGAATCTGATTGCCAGCTTGTGTTGCTTGCAGAGCGCCGCTTGCGCCTTGGCTAGACGTTACGAGCGCGGACGTCTGGATGCGATTGGTGTCGAGGTTGCCAACAATGCCGGCCTGGACGCGAAGCGCGTCTTGCGTTGCGGCATAGGAATTCTGCCATCGCGATTGAGCGTTGGAGATCAGTAACTGGTTCGATTGGCTGCTGGTCGCTGGCGCGTAGCTGGTCGAGAACGCGCGATCAATCTGCTGCACGTCATAGGTGATGCGCTGGGCCTGGGCCAGCAATTGCTGGGTCCGCTGGATCGATGATTGCAGTTGCTGTAGCGACGAGTACGGCAGGCTTGCCAGATTCCTGGCCTGATTGATCAGCATCTGCGCCTCGTTCTGCAACGAGGTGATCTGATTGTTGATCTGCTGGAGCTCTCGCGCGGCGGTCAGGACGTTCTGGACGTAGTTGTTGGGATCGAAGACGATCCATTGCGCTCGCGCCGGCACCGTGACATCGAGCATCAGCGCGAGGGCACCAGCAGCCGCCAATAGGCCAAGACGCCTCATAGCGATTTCTCCAGATTGACGAGATTGGGAATCAGGTCTAGGGCCCAGGCGACGCCGCGGTGCTGGAGCCATGCCGGCACGAAGCCATCGGGCCCATGTTCGGCGAGGAGCTGTGCGATGACAGCCTGGTCTGTCTTGGAAGAGGCTGCGGTGAATGCGAGCGCAACTTCTCCAAGACCAAGTTCGAACATCCGGTTTCCCCGACGGGTTTGGCAGTAGTAGTCGCGCTTTGGCGTTGCCCGGCTCAGAAGCTCGATCTGGCGGTCGTTGAGACCGAAGCGGCGGTAGATGGCAGTGATCTGTGGTTCGATCGCCCGTTCGTTCGGCAGCAACAGGCGCGTCGGGCAGCTTTCGATGATCGCCGGCGCGATCGCAGATCCATCGATGTCAGAAAGCGACTGGGTGGCGAAGATAACGGACGCGTTCTTCTTCCGAAGCGTCTTCAACCATTCCCGGAGCTGGCCGGCAAAATCCTCGTCGTCGAGAGCAAGCCAACCTTCATCGACAATAAGGAGTGTCGGCCGGCCCTCGAGACGATCCCCGATCCGATGGAAGAGATACGCCAGCACGGCCGGAGCGGCGCTCGTTCCGAGCAAGCCTTCGGTCTCAAAGGCCTGGACCGAGGCTTCGCCGAGGCGCTCGAATTCGGCATCGAGTAGCCGCCCGGACGGGCCACCCAGGCAGTAAGGCTGCAAAGCCCGTTTCAGAGAGTTCGATTGGAGCAGGACTGACAGGCCCGTCAGAGTGCGCTCCTCCCTCGGCGCCGAGGCGAGAGACGTCAGCGCCGACCAAAGATGATCCTTGACCTCAGGGGTGATCTCGACCTTTTCTCGCGCCAGGACTCCGCCGATCCATTCCGTCGCCCACCCGCGCTCGGAAGGATCATCGATCCAGGCCAACGGCTGCAGGGCGACGGGGTTTTCGTCCGCGTCAGACAATGCGCCCCCGAGATCGTGCCAGTCGCCACCCATGGCGAGGGCGGCCGCACGAATTGAACCGCCAAAATCGAACGCAAAGACCTGAGAATTCGGGTAACGGCGGAACTGTAGCGCCATCAGGGCGAGCAGGACTGACTTGCCGGCACCCGTCGGTCCCACCACAAGAGTATGGCCCACGTCACCGACGTGGAGCGAAAATCGGAATGGGGTCGATCCGTCGGTCTTGCCGAACAGAAGCGGCGGACCCTTGAAGTGCAGATCCCTCGCCTCGCCGGCCCACACGGCCGACATCGGAATCATATGAGCGAGGTTGAGGGTAGACACCGGCGGCTGACGCACATTCGCATAGACATGCCCAGGCAGGCTGCCGAGCCAGGCTGTGACGGCGTTCACCGTCTCCGTCATGCAGGTGAAATCGCGGCCCTGAATGATCTTCTCGACCAGGCGGAGCTTTTCGTCGGCTGCATTGGGATCGCGGTCCCAGACCGTAATGGTCGCCGTAACAAAGGCTTGTCCGATCTGATCCGACCCCAGTTCCTGCAACGCCGTGTCGGCATCAAGCGCCTTGTTGTGGGCGTCGGTATCGAGCAACGTCGACGCCTCGTTGGTCATGACCTCGTTGAGAATGGCACCAATAGACTTTCGCTTGGCGAACCACTGCCGCCGAATCTTGGTCAGAAGCTTGGTGGCGTCGATCTTGTCGAGCATGATCGCCCGGGTCGACCAACGATACGAGAATGGCAGGCGATTCAGGTCGTCCAGGATTCCCGGGGTCGTCGAGCCCGGAAAGCCGACAATCGTCAGAACCCGCAAGTTGGCTAAGCCCAGCATCGGCTCCAGCCCGCCGGTCAGCGGCTGGTCGGCCAACAGCGCGTCGATGTATATGGGAATCTCGGGCACTCGAACCCGATGACGTTTGGTCGAGATCGTCGAGTGGAGGTAAGTCAGCGTGTCCTGATCATCGAGCCAGGCGCATTCGGGCATGAACCCTTCAAGGAGACCGAGCACGCGGTTGGTCTGGTCGACAAACCCGCGCAGGACCTCCCGGGCATCTGCTCCAACGGTGCGGTCGCGACCTTCATAGAGCAATCGCTCCGCCCTAGCCGCTCCCTCCTCCGGAGGCAGATAGAGGAAGGTCAAGAAGTAGCTGGACTCGTAATGAGCACCCGCCTCCTCAAACTGAGCCCTGCGTTCCGCGTCGACCAGCGCGGAAGCGACGTCCGGAAAGGAGGCAGGTGGATACGCCCCCGCAAAGTGACGCTGCGCCTCGACGAATACGGCCCAGCCTGATCCCAGGCGACGCAAGGCGTTATTCAAGCGACCCGCGACGGCGACGAGTTCAGCCGGCACTGCGCTATCCAGGTCGGGTCCGCGGAACTTTGCTGTCCGCTGGAACGAGCCGTCCTTGTTCAGGATGATTCCTTCGTCGACTAGGGCTGCCCAAGGCAGGAAGTCGGCGAGGCGCGCGCTGGAATGGCGATATTCGGCAAGGTTCAACATGACGAAAAACTCAGAGGTTGAGATGACTGGGAATGCGCAGATGTCGACGCACCACATCGACGAAGGCGGGATCGCGCTTGGCGGCCCAGACGGCGGCCATGTGGCCGATGAACCAGAGGACAAGACCCGCAATCCAGAGCCGAAGTCCGAGCCCCAGGGCCGCCGCGAGCGTACCGTTTACGATCGCAACCGACCGGGGCGCGCCGCCCATCAGGATTGGCTCAGTGAGCGCGCGATGAACGGGCACGACAAAGCCTGCCACCTGATTATCCATCAGATCACCACGCCGCCGCCGAAGGAGAAGAACGACAGGAAGAAGCTCGAGGCGGCAAATGCGATCGACAGACCGAACACGATCTGGATCAGCCTACGGAAACCACCTGACGAGTCCCCGAACGCGAGCGTGAGCCCAGTCACGACGATGATGATGACGGCGATGATCTTGGCGACCGGCCCCTCGACCGACTGCAATATCTGATTGAGCGGCTGTTCCCACGGCATGTTCGAGCCGGCAGCCCATGCCGGCGCCGACGCCAAAAGAACCATCCCGGACATGGCTAGTGAAGCGGCATCTCGACGAAAGCGAAATTGCGGACGCATGTCAGTCTCCTGCTGATGAAAAGTTGTAGTCGCCGGCGGCCCCGAGCCCGGTGACGAGGGCGAGTTCAGCGAGGCGACGGTCAGCGCCCCGCCCCGCGAGCACAGCAACGAGGTTGATGGTCTCGGCGATCAAGGCGCGCGGAACTGTGATGACGGCTTCCTGGATCAGTTGCTCGAGCCGCCGCAGCGCACCGAGCGCGGTGCCCGCATGAATAGTGCCGATGCCGCCGGGATGACCTGTACCCCAAGCCTTGAGCAGATCGAGTGCCTCCGCACCTCGGACTTCGCCGACCGGAATGCGGTCAGGACGCAATCGCAGCGAAGAGCGAACGAGATCCGATAGCGTGGCCACACCATCTTTGGTCCGCAAAGCCACGAGATTGGGCGCTGTGCACTGAAGTTCGCGCGTATCTTCGATCAGCACGACCCGATCGGCAGTCTTTGCCACTTCGGCCAGGAGCGCATTTGTCAGAGTCGTCTTGCCGGTCGACGTTCCACCGGCGACGAGGATGTTCTTCCGTGCGGCGACCGCATTCTTTAGGATCTCGGCCTGCTCCGAGGTCATGATTTCTTTGGCGACGTAGTCGTCGAGCGTAATCAGGGCGACAGCGGGCTTGCGGATTGCGAAGGCCGGAGCTGCCACGACCGGAGGCAAGAGACCCTCGAAGCGCTCTCCGGACCCAGGCAGTTCGGCCGAAACTCGTGGCGCGCCGGCATGCACCTCGGCGCCTACGTGATGCGCCACCAGGCGCACGATGCGCTCGCCGTCTGCCGGGGACAGCGTCTCGCCAGTGTCAATCAGGCCACTCGACAGCCTGTCGATCCACAGCCGCCCATCTGGGTTGAGCATCACTTCGATGATCGCTTTATCTTCGAGGTAGCCGGCAATCGCAGAGCCAAGCGCGCTGCGCAGCATTCGCGCACCGCGCGAACTTGCTTCCGATTGAATGGAATGGATTGCCACTGTCGTCCCCACCCAGTGAGGGCGCCCGCAAAGGGCCCTCAGATGGGGATGATTAGAAAAAGCACCTGTTGACTTGGCGCAACAAGCGCTTTCGCTGGTCGTAGACTGGCGTACAAAAAGGAAGACTGAGAACTGATATTGGACGCCTACTCAATCGTACCGGTCGCTATGAGATATCGCTCACCACTCCGCGTCGTCGTCCGCGGGCACCAGGATGGGCGAATTCTCGTACAAGCCAACCGAATCGATACCATTGGAAACATTGGCTGGCGTCAAGCGGAGAGTTGAACTCATCCATGAAGCGAAGACTCTGCGCCAAGGCAGCGCGAACCAGACCAACGTTGCGATCTGCAGCGCTACGTTGAGGCCGAACGCGACCTGATAGGCTTGGACGGTCCTATGGCCATCATTCGCAGACCATTGCTCAATGGATCAGGCCTGTCGCGTATTGTGCCAGAATGCCCAACCAAAGTGCAAGACGTTCAAAGCGCCGTTGGCACGACCAGCAAGCTCCGGCGGAAAGTAATCCGCTATCACCGCGAAACTGACCACGATTGCCGTTCCGACAATTGCGACAACGGACCAGGGCAAGATGGAAGGCAGAGGCGCTCGCAGGATCAAGACTGACTCGGCTGCGATGAATAGCACTGCAACCATCGCTAATATCACCTCCGCTCCGATTCCCCTGCGTTTGATGTGATGGACGGCCATACCGAGCAACCAGGCACCGCCGCTCAGTACGACAGACATCATAAAAAGCTGTCTGACGAGACTTGCGCGATCAAACCCTTCTACGTCTATTAACCACGGCGACGCCCACAAACCTTGCAGAGACCAGGATGATCCAATGCAAGTCGCCGATAACGGGGCTATTCGCCAGAACCGTTGATCGCTGAAAACAGAGCTCAGGCTGGTGGACGCTGTTGACAGGGCGATGCCTCGTTCAGGCACTACGACGTAGATGAGAATGGCCGTCGCACCGGTGGCGGCCGCCAGGATCTCAAAGAGTTGCCGCCAGCCCATCCAGGCGAGCAGGTGTTCGACGGGGACCGTAGCAGTCACCGCTCCTAGCGATCCCAGCATGACCATGTAGCCGTTCAGCAAGGGAACGCGCTCCCTGGGGAACCAAAGGATAATGGATTTCAGAGCTGCCGTGAGCGCCGCCGCCACGCCAAGCCCGATCATTGCACGCGCGATCAAAAGTGACAGGAAGCCGGTCGATACTGCGAACAGTCCGGCGCCCACTGCTGCGAGCAAGAGCAGAGCACTTTGGACGCGACGCGGACCGAATCGGTCCAACAAGATGCCGACGGGGATCTGAGCCGCCGCGAAAACTAGAAAATAGACCGAGGTAAGCAAGCCAAGGTCGGCAGTCCCAAGCCCGATGTCCGAGCTGATATGGCTGGCGATCAGAGCGTTGATCGTTCGAAACAGGTACGAAAGATAGCATCCAGCAGCAAAAGGGAGAAAAACCCGCGCAATTCGACACCATCCTTTTGAGATTTGCATGCCGGCCCCTCTTGCTGTCAGCTCTTTCGGGCCGATAGCGCGACCAGCTCTTGCCGGTTCAGCTAAATCGCTGCGGTCGTAGGCTAGCGAAGAAAAAGAAGGGACCGGCGAAACGGTATTGCTGCAGTTCAATCAGGTTTCTTCGGCCGGCTCCTGAGGGCGGATATCTTCAGGAATCTCGCGCAGAAAGCTTTGCCCCTTCTGCAAACGACGCCCGAGCGCATCGACAAATCCTTCAAACCGCTCCCGGCCCTTTGCCTGCGCGGCCGCCTGTGCGTCGTTGGGTAGTGGCGGTGTGATCGTCAGCCAGAAACGGATGAAGAGCGCCAAGGTCTCGGCCGTTAAACCAACGTCACGCTCAAGCCTCTGCATCTGACGCGACAGCCGGTCGAGGCGACGGGTGAGGGCCGCCTCCCGCCTGTCCGCTCCGTCCGGCGATAGAAACGAAGCGACAGCTGCTTCCACGATTGCAGACCGGGAAAGCTTCTTGCGATCGGCGAGCTCCGAGATCTGCTTCAGCAGTTCTGGCGGGAAATAGACGTTCATCCGGTCGCGCATATCGCCTCAGAGCTCCATACCGTCATTCGGGTCCATGGCAACTTGACGGGCGACACCGCGCATCTGCTGACGCATAAGCCGAGACTGGCGGACCGCATCCTCGTCATCGCCAAGAACGGCGGCAAATTCCTCTGCCGGTGTCGGCTCGGTCGTCTCCTTGACGATTGCCACGTGATCAGGGAGTTCGGGCTCGCGGCGCAGACCGCTGTTCGCCGTGTCTTCCTCTCCTTGCCCCCTATCGGTTGGCGGCTGCGTCGGCTTCAGCGTTCCGAGCGCTGACCATCCGTCCGTTCGCGATGATCGGCCAGCCCTCGCCGGATCGGGCGGCGGCAGAACCCGCTCCGTGAATCGTCGATCCTCGTGGTAGCGGACCTTCTTCGCCCGGATCGGCGGCGTGCCTGCCACCATTACGATCTCGTCCATCGGCGGAAGCTGCATGACTTCGCCCGGGGTCAGCAGCGGCCTTGCCGTCTCCTGGCGCGAGACCATCAGGTGCCCCAGCCAGGGGTTCAACCTGTGACCGGCATAGTTCTTCATCGCCCTCATCTCCGTCGCCGTGCCCAGCGCGTCGGACACCCGTTTGGCGGTCCGCTCGTCGTTGGTCGCAAAGCTGACGCGGACGTGACAATTGTCGAGTATCGCATTGTTCGGCCCGTAGGCCTTTTCGATCTGATTGAGCGACTGCGCGATCAAGAAACTCTTGATGCCGTACCCCGCCATGAAGGCGAGCGCGGACTCGAAGAAATCAAGCCGCCCAAGTGCGGGGAACTCGTCGAGCATCATCAGAACGCGATGCCGGCGGTCGCGGGCGTGCAGATCCTCGGTCAGGCGACGACCAATCTGGTTCAGCACCAGACGGATCAATGGTTTGGTCCGCGAGATATCGGAAGGCGGCACCACCAGGTAAAGCGTCGTCGGGCGGCTATCCGCGATCAGATCGGCAATCCTCCAGTCGCAGCGACAGGTCACCTGGGCCACGACGGGATCGCGGTAGAGCCCGAGGAACGACATCGCGGTGGACAGGACGCCGGAGCGTTCATTCTCGGATTTGTTGAGGAGTTCGCGCGCGGTCGAGGCGACCACGGGATGAGCCCCCTGCCCGCCAAGATGCGCGGTGGTCATCATCGCCTTCAAGGTTGCCTCGATTGGCCGCTTTGGATCGGATAGGAAAGCTGCGACACCGGCCAAAGTCTTGTCTGCCTCGGCATAGAGAACGTGGAGGATGGCGCCGACCAGGAGCGAATGACTGGTCTTCTCCCAATGGTTCCGCTTGTCGAGGGAGCCTTCGGGGTCGACCAGGACGTCGGCGACGTTCTGGACGTCGCGAACCTCCCATTCCCCGCGCCGGACCTCGAGCAGCGGATTGTAGGCTGATGATTTTGGGTTGGTGGGGTCGAACAACAGGACGCGGCCATGCCGCGAGCGGAAGCCCGCGGTCAGTTGCCAGTTCTCGCCCTTGATGTCGTGAACGATGGCCGAACCCGGCCATGCAAGAAGAGAGGGAACGACGAGACCAACGCCTTTGCCGGACCGGGTGGGCGCGAAACACAGCACGTGCTCCGGTCCGTCATGGCGGAGGTAGTCGCGGTCGAGCTTGCCGAGCACCACACCATCCGGGCCGAGAAGACCGGCCGCTCGAACCTCTTTCGCATCGGCCCAGCGCGCCGAACCATAGGTTTCGACATTCTTGGCTTCACGCGCGCGCCACACCGACATGCCGATCGCCACCGCAATGGAAACGAAGGTCCCCGACGCCGCAATGAAGGCCCCCTCGACAAAGACCTGCGGGGCATAGGCATCAAAGACGAACCACCACCAAAAGAAGACTGGCGGGTAATAGATCTTGAAGCCCAACAGTTCGAACCAGGGTCGCCCAAGCTCCGGTTGCCAGGCGAGCCGCCAAGCCGTCCACTCGGTTGCTCCCCAAATGGCCAGCAAAACGATCAGGCCGACGACGATCACCTGTCCCCAGAGGATTTTGGTTCCGGACATCCCGAGCGCCCTTCCGCAACTGAATTGGAGATATCGCTAGAGGCCGAGGTCGCGCTTGCGACCAAAGCCCCATTCGATGCCACCGCCGCCCTTCGCGACGCCGGTGACGTGTTGGCCGAGCTTCCTTTCGAGTTCGCGCGACCAGGGCACGAGCTGGAAGCCGAGCCCATTGTCGATCATGGCGAAGCGTCCCGAACTGAGCGTCAGACGCTGGCGAAGCGTGCCCGCCACATGCTCCCCGGAGGCGGCGTGCACATGAGGCAGACCCGTGCTGGCCGAGACTTTTGCGGCCACCTCGTCCAGTTCGCGTCGGCGCAACGTGTTCAGGAGGTCGCGCTGCAGAATGACGCGTTGGCCCTGCCGTCGCGCCAGACCTTCCTGAACCAGATGCTCGGCGCGCGCTTCCATGGCGTTGCGGGTCTCGCGGCCGAACCCACCCATCGCAAGCGGCATGGGATCGCGTTCGACCAGCCTGTGGTCGAGCCAGGTCGCGCCCTTCGCGGTGACTTGCTCGGCAAGATCGAGATCGGAGCGGGTCGCGAGCACCATGGTCGGCCGCGGATCGTCGGCTTGACCGAAGCGTCGCACTTCGACAATGCCGCCGACCGGTGGCGCCTGTTCGAAGGCCTCGACCCCTCGGAAGCGCACGTGGTGAGCACGTCCGTCCGTTCCGTCGATCAGGGCGTAGGCCTCGCCGGTCAGTTCGTCATGCAATCCCCGGTCGACCAGCCGTCCGATGATCTGGGACGTCGGCTGTCCACCTTCGATGACATAATCGGAAACGCCGCGCGCTTCCCCACGCTCCGTGAAGGCACGGTGCATCGTTTTGATGATGTCGCCACGCATGCCGAGGTCGCGCAAGCTGCGTTCGGCCTCGATCCCTACCATCCACTCCCCTGATGAGGCGGATGCGGCAAGGCCCATCTTCTCCAGGTGTTGAAGGCGACCGACCATCAGGCGCCTGATCTCGGGGTCGGACTTCCCGGGATTCTCTACGCGAAGATCGATACAGCCGGTCTCATCGGCTGCCAGCCGGATTTCCCGATCGAGCCGCGTCCATCGTTCCGCCGTGACTTCCCTCTCCAGCGAATTACGAACTTCGTGCTCCGGTTTTGGACCCAGTTCGATGGCGACCAATTCCTCCGCGCGTGAGCGCAGGCCCTGACTGATGTAGTCGCGGGAGATCACGAGATCCGCCCCGTCCTCATCCACGCCCCGAACGAGAAGATGGACATGAGGATTGTCGGTATTCCAATGATCGACAGCCACCCAGTCGAGTCGCGTTCCAAAGTCGGTTTCCATCTGCTTGGCGAGGTCGCGGGTGAAGGCCTTCAGGTCGGTCATGTCGCCGGCGTCCTCCGGCGAGACAATGAACCTGAAATGATGACGGTCGTCCTTGCAGCGTTCTGCGAAAGCCGCGCTATCGGCGCCGTCGCTGCGGGCATCAAACATCTCGGCCCGCCCACCACTCCGGGTCACGCCGTCGCGCTTCAGATATGAGAGGTGGGCGGTCAGCGGCGCTGAACGGAAGGCTCGTCCCTTCTGACGAACCACGCGCGCTTTCACCACGACGCGCCGCGTTGGGCTGAACAATCTGGCGCGGCTAAAGGCGAGGCGCCCGCGGCCAAACGTCGAGCGCCCATAGGCCGCCGAACGCCTGCCGGACAAGGTCTGTCCCGAGGTGTGTCCTGCCTTCTTCGCTGCCCGCAGCACCTGGTTGATAAAGCTCTTCTGCTTCGGCGCGCGTGTACTGCGGATGCGCCCGGGCCGAATACGCAGATCGCTGTCGCCCACGCTCACGGCAGGGCCTCCCAATGATCAAAAGCACGCACGGTGCCGAAAACGCCTTTGATTGCATTCTTAAAAATGCAAGGCGCAGCACGCGCTCCGACCGACCGGCACGCCAGAAGCCAAGCCATGCCAATGGCTTGCGGTTCGACCGGCGAGCCTCTTTTATCTCGCCGTCCTGCTGTCGTGGTCTCCCGGTCGCCGGTTCCCGAAAGAGTCGCCGCGACCTGGCAGTTGACTTGCGAAGCCCCCACTGTTTCCGAGCGTTTGCGATAGCGATCGTTACCCGAAGGGCCGAGACACCCGAAGGGTGGCTCGGTGAGGAGCGAAGCGACGAGTAGAGCGCGGGCCGAAGGCATCGCCCACACGAAATCAGGTTGCGAACCAGCACACTTGGTCATTGCCATGCTCCCGAGTCCGATCGAGGGACGAACACGCCAAGAGGTCGTGGAACCATGGGCGAAACATCGGGTGCCGGGATTGCAGCCGTGACACCACTCGAAGGCATGAGAGCCAGCAACCGATCGCGCGTTTTCAGGAGACCGGATCGCGTGACGAATAGCGTCGCAGCTGCTGATGACTGTCCGCTGGACGTCCACCTCGGCGGCAGTTCGATGGCAAGCAGATTTGCAAGCTTTGCGACGTATGCTCGCGTCTCCTCTGGCAGAGAGCCGCCTGCGAGATGCTCTTCATAGCGAGCCGGTCCCGCGTTGTACGCGGCAAACACGCCAGGCGAGCCATACCGATCGAGCAGTTCGCGCAAGTAAGCCGTGCCGGCCAGAATGTTGTCGTGCGGGTCGTAGGGGTCGTTCCCGAGATCGTAGCGCTCGCGAAGTTCCGCCCAGGTCGCCGGCATGATTTGCATCAGGCCCATTGCGCCCTTTGGCGATCTGGCGCGCACGTCACCAGCACTCTCGATACTTTGGACCGATCGGATCCAGTTCGGCGCAATCGCAAAGCGTTGCGAGGCTTCATTGATGAAGCCGGCAAATGAGTGAGCGGTCTGACTAATCGTCGGCTGGGCGGCTGATCCGCTCTGGGCCAAAGTAGCAAAGTCGAACGCGGTCAGAAGAAGCATCAGCGGCACGACAGCACAAACGCGCGTGCCCGACCGCCCCAAGCACCCGATCGGGCTCGCGCCAACCTTGCCGACATCGATCGAGGCGGAGGAATGATCCCGCAATCGATCGAACAAGGGAATGGCGAGGAGAACACGTCGAATACGCACGATCACTCTCCCACGTCCACACCGGCATCGCACGGCCGATCACGCTAGATGCCGGAAGAAATCCAAAATACCGGCCATCAAGAGAGTCGTCCGACTGCCAGTTCATCAGAAACAGCTCGCCGTCGCCGACGACGCGGCAGCCCTGCCATTTCGGCAGCGGCCGGCCGCGTCCGTCGCGATCCCGCGCCTCGCCCACCGCGACGTTGTCGACCGAAATCGTGAGGCCGCTCCTGCAAACACTCTGCCCCGGAAGGGCGAGCACGCGCTTCAGCATGGTGACGCCAATGGGCAAATAGCCGTTAAGGTCGAGGAAGGTCGCGAGCGGCTCCGGCGGCTGCACGGCGACCAATTCAGTGACTTGGAATTGGTCCGCCGGTAGGAGGCGGTAGAGACCGATCGGCACGCTCGGGGATGCATTCCAGATGTAAAGCGGAAGCGGCCCCAGGACGATCGTCGCGATGAGCGCAGCAGCGATCCCAATCGTTACGGCCAGCATCATGAGGCGGCCCGTCATCGCATCACCTTTTGGCGATGAAGCCAAGCCTGATGGCGCGCTTTCGTATACGGCCGCGGGTTTTCGTTGACGGAGAGACGGTTGTGAACGTGATGCCAGTGATCAGGCGCGACGTCAGCCGGATCGATCCCGAGCGCCTCAATGGCATCGATCATCTGCAGCACGCGCTCGACCTTCGGCCAGCCTGACAGCCGCAGCAGAATCTCACCGCCGGGTGTCACATAAGGAACGGTTGAGCAGCGCTGTCCCGGTGCGACCGCACGCAAGATGTCGATCCGCGAAATGATCGTCCCAAAGTCGTTTGAGGTCCAACGGACAAAGGCAAAGATGTTGCCGGGCGCGAATGACAGGACGCGCCGGTGGCGATCGAGCTTCCGTTCGTTGACGATACGACCGAACCGAATGCGGTTTTCGATGCGCTTCTCGAGCCACAACACTTCCACTTCCGTGAGATCGCTCATGCGGCGGCTCCCTGACGTTGGAGCTGGCAGCCGTGAGCTTGGGGCTCGGTGGAGAGTGTGCATGGCCTGCAAAGGTAGGCAGGCCTATCGGACAGCCGCCGCCGAGCGCCACCAACGCGGCTTTCGGCCTGGTCCGTTAGAAGAAATCCGAAGGATTTCTGGTTAGTAAAGTTAGAGCGGCTGGAAAGCGCGAAGAAACAAGCTATTAAGTTCGATTCCGGTCCCCGATAGCACGAGGATCGGGTCCCCGATAGCACGAGGGTTGCGGTCCCCGATAGCACGAGCTGATTCACAGGTTGTCCTCCGAATTTGGAATGAGACCGCGCCGACGCAGGCGTGCCGTTAAGGGGTCAACAGGCTGAGGGGTGAAGTTCAGTCGCTCGCTCCCGTCCCGGTCTCGCGTGAGCACGAGCTGATAGCCGGGCAATGTCTGGCGCTGGACGATCTGACGGACGTCGTAAGCAAAATGCTTGAGCGGCGAGATGATGCCGGACTTGGCATGGAGATGCACAAGGTCAAAGCTCCAGCCGCCATCCTGGCGGCCGCCGTGCTTGCGCACGAGCCGGTAGAGCCACCGCTCAAGCCCGCCCGTGAGCTCGAAATAGGCGCGATCGATCGTCAGCACGAGCGCGTCATCGATGACGCCCGCGTAGAACCAATCAGGCAGAATCAGCTCGAGCCCAAATGGACGTCCATTTGCGTCGACCGTCTCTTTCCATTCGTTGATCCAGGAGAAGCGGTGTCGCCGTCTTTCTGTCGGCTGACGGATCGACGTCAGCACGGTCGTTGACTGAAGTCTGTCAAGACCAGCCTTCAGGCGGTCATAGTCACGTGCGCTGGTGCCGCGGCCCACGAACATCAAAATCTCGTAAGGCGTTGCAGCCATCAAACGCGAAGTCTTCAAGCCGGCGTCACGGGCTTCGACGATCTGGGACGCGGCCCAGATCAGAACGTCTGCATCCCAGATGGTCGCCATGCCGTGCTCTGGCACGGCTTCGACACGAATTGCGATCGCGCCGGCACGGAAATCGATCGGCACGATCCGCTTGGTCTTTGCGAGCGAGAAGAAAGGATATGCCATCAGATCCTGCGCGTCGCGGGGCGCAAGATCACCGGGTAGCGCCCGAAAGAGCTCAAGCTGGTCGCGCTCGGAATGGTGTCTGCGCCGCATGATCGCTGTCCTTTCTTAGTGATCAGCGACGTTCCTGGCCTGCATAAGGGCGCAGCGCGGGATGCTTCTTGGCCGGCAGCACCGTTCCCTTGCCGGGATCGGAGGTCGATGTCTTGGCGCCGCGGTCGGCCCACGCTTTCAGGTCATCGACGGCGTAGACGACGCGACCACCGATCTTCCGATAAGTCGGCCCTGTGCCGTATGTCCGATGCTTCTCGAGCGTGCGACCGGACAGGCCAAGATAGCGCGCGGCCTCTGGTGTACGCAGGAATCGCGGTGGTAGACCGGCCATCGGATCGGGCATTTGAGAACTCCAGGAGGACATCGCACTACGTCTGGCTAGGCCGGCGTGTGCGCGGTCATCATGGAGAAGCAAGATCTCGGAGGGGGATGCCGAAGTTTGAGGGGACGATTTTCGATACCCCTAAGCGCAAGGGCTATCCGTCCCTGCGCCCAGGCCGCAGAAGCTTGCGGTAACCACCGCGCATCAACGCGAGACCACCTTGCACCAGGCGGATTGTTCGATTGCGCAGATCATGCGTCTTCCAGGCGCGATCGGGGATGCGCTTCTTGCCGAAGAGCGCTTCGGCAATAACGCGATAACTGCCGCCGGCGCTATGCGCATCGAGCGCACGGATCGCGGCGCTCAGACGTTCGCGCCGCTGTTTAGATAATTGGTGAAAGGCAGGACCTGGCGCGCGTTCATTCATCGCGCGCCACAGCCGGCGGGCTGCATACGCACGCGCGTCGAAATCGCCATCAAACGGCAATTCGGCTGCATATGACGCACCGAGCACCAGCGGGTCCTTGGACCAGACACGGTGATCTACCGCACGGATGCGCAGCACGGCATGCCAGCCGTCGGCGGCGCGCCGCACCTGACCTCCTGCAAGGTCAAGCAGCGGTTGAGACCCTGAACTGCGATCAGCAGCCCCGGCAACCTTGACCGGAACGACCGCCGCTAGAACCTCAGGCGCCCAAAAGATCGTCTGCTCGTCGAACGACCTCTGCGGGTCATGGGCGAAAGCAGATACCCCATTTCCTCCTGAATTCGTCAGTCACTTCGCCGTTCGGACTGTTGGCAATCATCACTTCGTACTCACGCCGATAGTCCGCGTTACGGCGAAGACATTCCCAGGCGATGTCGGTGACTTCCGCGTCTTGTAGGCTCTTGTAGGATTCCGGCGACCGCCAGTCGAATTCAGGCATTGCTTCCGCCCCATTGCACGCAGCTAACAACGATTGCGGCGCAATAGGTATGAACGAAGCGGTTGTAGGAAGCCCCTAGTTTGGCACCACGTGGTGCGCCGGAATAACCACCCGTCAGCAAAAGAAAATAGTTCTGCCTGCAAGCCGCCAGCCGGCGATCTTCTTCTATTTTGAGCCCGTGCCACGTAATATGCGGCCCTGCTCCGTCACCCATTTGGCGCGGGCAAGATGACTCAGATATGCGCTCCGCGCACGGTCCGGCTCTCGCTCGGGGTCCATATGCAAGACCACTCGAGCCACTTCGCGCCAGTCCGCACCCTCACCTTCTGCCTGCAGAAGGCGAATGTACGTGACGGCATGCTGTTCGTCATAGGTCGTCAGCGCCGGCTCATTCGGCGCGACATCCGCGACGTCAGGATCTAGTTGCGGTTTTGTCATAAGCATTCCAACAAACAGCGAATGATTCTAATCTCCTGGTTGGCCGAGATCGTCCGCACGGCTTATTTTAGCCTCATTGCGGACTAACCAGCCAGCAGCCAGGTCGAAATACATACTATAGGAGATAAACCTCATAGTATGTAAAGCCGCAATTTGCGCCGATGGACATGCGCAAGTTGGTCGGTCGGAATTTCGCAAGACTGCGGAAGCAGAAGCGCTTCACGCAGGAGAAATTCGCCGAAGCGTCCGGATTCACCCAGCAGTATATCAGTGACCTGGAGCGTGGCCGTCGCAATCCAACTGTAGTCACTCTATTTGAGCTCGCCAGCACGTTGGGCGTTAGTCATGTCGATCTAGTCCTCCCAGATGAAGAGGCGCGAGATGAACGGCCAAAACCGAGCAAGCGGCGGTGAATGAGTTGCAAATCGCACACTATGCCCCTTCGGGACGGCCCCTAGGGCGTTTGCGACTAGGTCAAATGCGGTATCGCAGCTGCACGGCTCGACGCGCGAAGCAAGGACTGAGGGCGGGCTTCTAAGAAGCCCCGCCCGATTTGGTCGGGCGGGGCTTGATGGAGCGCTTTTACTCGCCGCTCTTGCGCGGCCGCGACCAGAGCAGGGTGTAGCCTTCACCGCCGTCGTCGTCGAACAGGTTCGCGTAGATCGGCGCGTTGAACGAGGGGTCATCGAGCTTGAGCGAGAGGTAGTCGCGGCCCTCTTCGGAGCGTTTCGACCAAGCTGCTCCGATCTCGGCTCGGCCCACGTAGATGCGGTGGCTGGGAGCGTTGTCGTTGGATCGGTTGGTCTCGGCGACGATGCGGACGCCCTTGGCCTTCAGGCTCAGGGTCACGATCTCGCCCTGGAATTCGTTACCGACCTTCTTGAAAGAACCGACGTTAGCCATGTCACTTCTCCTGTTGTGTTTCGAGCCCGCGACCACCGCGGCCTCGATGGCGATCTAGGGCCGAGGACGATCGGCGACGCACCCGCTCGGGCCGAAGCGCAGCGGAGGACGTCGTTGTGGCGACTTTCTTGTCTCGCGAGGAATGGGCGAAGCCCAGGGGAAGAAAGTCGCATCAACGGCGTTGCGGCTCAGACGATCGAGGCGAAGCCGGTCTTCGGCCAGATCAAGCCATCAACGAGGCCACGTGCGTCCGCGCGCTGAACCCCATCTTACGGAGAAGCGTGGCTATCTTGGTTTTGATGAACAAGAGGTCGAAACGATCCAGCGCGGAAAGAGAAACAATCCGGTGCAAAGGGCGGTATCGTCTCCCAAGAACGGATCGAGTAACACCGCTCCGTCGCGGCTGCGTGGGCCAACCGAAATGCCGGCTTCTTAGTCGACGAGCTCCGAAGAGGACTGCCTCTCCCGCGCTCAAGCTTCGACCATCCCCCGTTCAACGCGCCGATCTACGTGAGCCTGTTCGACGATGAAAGCGGAAAACGCACATCGTTCGGTCCATGCGGCCGCAAGAGTTGGTTAGGACCGGTTCTCTATCGGCCCGCCCGGCTCGAACGGGCGGGGCTTCGCCAAAACCACCAAGCGCGTCCATGACGTAACGCCAATGCAAACCGCGCCGAGCCAAGCGAAGACCTCACGCCGAGCCAGCGAAGGCACCCCGATCTGGGACAGGGCGAACACCATGTGATAGCCGGTGGCGGCGGCGGGAACAGCGAATGCCGTCGCGATCGCGATGCGCAAGGCCAAGGACCGGGTAATAGCGACGGCGACCTGGCCGAGGACGAGCGTCAGCGCACCGCCGGCCGTTGCGATGAGCAGGGCGCCAACGAGGCCGGCGCCGCTCTGAAACGCCGTCATCCCGATACTCAGTGCGACGAAAAACGGCAGGGCATACACTGCGAGCGCGAAAATTGCCCAGCAGAATAGGCCGATGCCGAGTGTGTTGAGAACAAGCCCAATAGCGAGCATGGTGGTGGCTCCATGTGCATAGATGTACCAGTTGCGCCTTCCACCACCACCACGGTGCAACTCTGGATATGAAACCGAAAGGAGGCGGAGTTGCGGCGCATGCAAATCCGCTTCATCCTTTAGAGGCTGGAAGACGGCGCTCACGCGCCGCCGAACCTCCATACGGGGATGCCGAGGCGCTTCGCCTTGTCGGCGAGGTTGTCCTGGATTCCCGTGCCCGGGAAGTGCATGACGCCGATCGGCAGGAGTTCGAGCATGGCGTCGTTGCGCTTGAACGGTGCTGCCTTGGCATGTTTCGTCCAATCGGGCTTGAAGGCGATCTGAGGCACCTTACGGGTAGTCGCCCATTTGGAGGCGATCAATTCGGCCCCCTTCGGTGAGCCGCCATGGAGCAGGACCATGTCGGGATGCTTGGCATGAACCTTGTCGAGACGATCCCAGATGAGGTGGTGGTCGTTGAAGTCGAGCCCGCCGGTGAGCGCGATCTTCGGCCCAGCGGGCAGCATGACCTCGGTCTCGGCGCGGCGCTTGGCCGCGATGAAGTCGCGGGAGTCGATCATCGCTGCGGTCAGCGTACGATGGTTCACCAGCGATCCCGATCGAGGGCGCCAGAATGAACCGGTGTGGGACTCGAAGCGCTCTATGGCCTGATCACGGAAGAGCTCCAGGCAGTTGCGGCGCTCAATCAGCGTGATGCCTTCCGCCGTGATGCGTTCGAGTTCGACGGATCGAACTTCGGAACCGTCCTGCTCGCGCTGGCTCTTCTGTTGCGCCTGTTCGTTGTCGTCGAGTTCGCGACCGATGCGATCGACGGCACGATGGAACAGGTTGACAGTCGACCAGAGCAGATCGTCGAGGTCCGGCTCGAGCCGCGTGTCGCTCAACGTGGCGACTAGGGCGTCGAAGATGTCGGCAACAGCGCCGGTGATGATCTTGCCCTCGGGGAGCGGTCGTGGATCAGGCTGGTCGTCGAACGGGCGGTAACCGAAGAGTTGCAATTCGGTGAGAACGTGTTCGGTGGCAGATGCGGCGTGCGGTGGTTCGATGCCATTGTGGTCGGTCATGGAGGCGATCCTTTGCCGGATCGGCCGCGACCATCGCGGCCTTCGTGGCGATCACTCAGACGGCGGGCGGAGCGGGCCAGAACCCGGAGCGGATGCGGAGGGCCGAAGCGGCAGCGGAGGATGGCGGAGGCCGGCTATTTTGCTTCGCGATGCAAAGCGCGCCGGCCAGATAAATGATGTGTCTGCCCATCGCCGGCGCGCGGCGGAAAATAGCCGGACGCAGCCATTGCCGGCCCGAACCGCTTGCCGTCCGATCGCCCTCTAGAAGGCCAGGTCGCGTCCTTCTCCGGCATTGGCCTCGCCGCGATCGATCTGTCGACGCCGATCGAAGGCGCGGCTATTCCGCGGCTAGCGCCGGAGGATGCAGGAAGCGCGCGACGTCCTCCGGTACGAGTTGAAGCCGCAACGCTGCCCGGAGGGCCTCAAGGCCGAAGATGTGCAGATCTTCGTTGAAGTCCCCCAGCCGAGGCGACAGCGGGATCGCTTCAACGCCGACCTCTTCCGCGCGCTGGGTGAGAATCGCCTGTACGGCATCTCCGGCGGCGTCGCCATCGCGAGCGATATAGAGCCGACGCAGGCCAGACGGCAGCAACATGGCTGCGAGGTGATTAGCCGAAAGCGCGGCCGCCATCGGCAACGTCGGCAGTGCGCAACGCAGCGACAGCATGGTCTCGATCCCCTCGCCCGCAGCGAGCACTTCGTTCACCACGCCTAAGCGAACGGCGTTACCAAGCAGGTCGCCCATGGCCCGTCGTGGCGTGTCGATCGGGGCCTTGCCGAGCCGCACACGATCAAAGCCGTGTGGATCTAGCCAGGTGCGATGCACGCCTGTGATCCGTCCCTCGAGGTCCGTGACAGAGCCTATCATCGCCGGCCAGGTTTCGGTCGGAGCATGCTCGTCCGATCGATAGTAGCAGCGCGGGTGGAAGCGCAAGCTGCCACCATGGTGGACGTCGGCAATTCCACGACGATGTAGATACGTTTCAACCACCGTCCCCTCGATCGGGCCGGAAATAGCAAAGAGGCGACGAGCGGCCTCTTGCGATCCGGCTGGCATTACTCGATGAACGGGTTTCGGAACGAGTTGCGGCTCCAAACGAGGCAGCTTTAGAAACCGCCTCGCCTCCTCGGCGACCTCGCGAAAGTCTCGCAACGCCAGACTTTTGCGGATGATGTCGAGGAGATCGCCATGTTCCCCGGTCGCGGCATCGGTCCACTTGCCAGCGGGACCCTTCGGCGATTCCTGCAGCCGCACGAACAACGAGCGGCCCGGCGTGTTGTGGACGTCGCCGACTAGCCAGTACCGCCCCGCGCGCTTGCCATTGGAGAGATAGTATCGGCACACCGCCTCCGCCTCGCGCGCGAGGCGGCGTGCCAGCTCGGAGCCATCGCGGGACATCACGCCGCCTCCCGCTCACTGATGCGCGCCACCGGATAGCTGTCGAGCACCTTCGACAGGATCTCGACGCCACTTGTGTCCGTCGGCACGAACATGCGCAGCTTCCAAGAAATGATCTCCCCAAACAGGCCGTAAGCCCGGAGGCGATCGCGCATCGTGTCGTTGAAGCCCGACAGCTCGATGCGATATGCACCCATCACCCGGACGCGGCGAAGCTGAAGTCCCTCCGCGAGTTCGAGGACGGTTCGTCCCTCCATCAGTGCGGCAAAGGCAGCGTCCGGCATCAGCGAAGGCGCGTCCGTCGCAAGGACGCTTGCGACCCAGGCAGCAGAGACCTTGCGTCCGATGATGCGTTCGCCCACATCGGTTTGGAGCCGATAGACGCGGGTGGACTCGTTCGGCAGCCGCTTCCAGATCGGAAGCAGCAGGCCCGCCACGACGTGGATCGTGCTTTGCGTGAACTTGGGCACCTCGGCAAGCTCCGCCAGCCAGGCCGCAGCAAAACGTTCACGATCCGCTTCGATCCAGTGGCTCTCCGCCATCATGTTTAGGGGAACCGTATGCTGCTCCATCGGCCGGACCAGGCGGACGCGCCGCTCGATCTCGCCGTCATCGAGCATGACGCTCACCGCGGGGACCTGCACGGCGGCTCGTCCCGAGCGCTCATTGACCAGCAGGACGGCCTGACGATCGGAAAGACGAGCAAGAGCATCATCCAGACCCACAGGATGGTTGCGCCGGCGCTGCGTGATCGTGAGCAGCCGGGTCTCGGCGCCAGTGCCCGGATGGGCGTAGATCGTCCGCCGGTCAGTGACGACAAAGCTTTCAGCGCGGAGCGTTTCCAGTCCGACATCGTAGGTGCCGGATCCAACCGCGCCTTCGATCCGAGCGGTCAAGAGCTGCTCGAAGGCGGTGAACAGCACATTCTGTAGGTCGATGGTGAGCGCCAATAACCTGTTCAGAAAGGTCGTGATCGGCGGCAGGTCATCCCTGAGCCCATTGGCATCCATGAGCTTCAGACCGGTCGCATCCTCGAACCTCCCAAGCGAGCAGCCGTCGACCTTGCCTCGCGCGAGCAGCGCGTAGAGCTGACGCAACGCATCACGTCCGTACTGGCTTTCGAGATTATCCTCGGGCCGGAACAAGCCCTGTCCTCCGGTCTGACGTTGGCCGCGCGTAATGGCTCCCAACGTGTCGAGCCGGCGGGCAATGGTGCTGAGAAAGCGCTTTTCGGCCTTCACATCTGTCGCAATCGGACGAAACAATGGTGGCTGCGCTTGATTGGTCCGGTTTGTGCGGCCGAGGCCCTGGATCGCGGCATCGGCCTTCCAGCCGGGCTCGAGCAGGTAGTGGACCCGCAAACGGCGATTCCGGGCCGACAGTTCGGCATGGTAGCTCCTCCCCGTCCCCCCGGCGTCGGAGAACACGAGGATGCGCTTGACGTCGTCCATGAAAGCCGAGGTCTCGGCGAGGTTGGCTGAACCGGCTCGATTTTCGACCACCAGCCGGTCGCTCTTGCGAACGATGCGGCGCGAGCGGCCCGTCACCTCGGCGACCAGTTCGGTGCCGAAGCGCTGGATGACCTGATCCAGTGCCCCAGGTACCGGTGGTAGCGACGCAAGCTTCTCGATGAGGCGGTCGCGTCGTGCGACGGCATCCCGGCTCTCGACCGGCTGGCCGTCGCGATAGACAGGCCGGGAGCAGAGGTTGCCCTCCGAGTCGGTAAAGGGCTCGTAGAGCTGGACCGGGAAGGAATTGGCGAGATAGTCGAGCACATACTCACGCGGGGTGATGTCGACCTGGACGTCGCCCCAGTCTTCAGTCGGGATCTCGGCGAGCCGGCGCTCCATCAGCGCTTCGCCTGTCGAAACGATCTGGATCACGGCGGCATGGCCGGCGTCGAGATCGCCCTCGATCGACCGGATCAGTGACGGCGTCTTCATCGAGGTCAGGAGGTGGCCGAAGAAGCGCTGCTTCGCGCTCTCAAAGGCCGAACGGGCGGCGGATTTGGCCTGACCGTTCAGCGTCCCCCTCTCGCCGGTGATGTTGGCAGCCCGCATCGCGGCGTCGAGATTGTTGTGAATGATGCCGAACGCATCGGCATAAGCGTCGTAGATGCGAACCTGCTCCGGCGTGAGTCGGTGCTCCACCAAGTCGTACTCGACGCCCTCGTAAGACAGCGAGCGGGCCGCGTAGAGTCCGAGCGCCTTGAGGTCGCGCGCCAGCACCTCCATGGCCGCGACGCCGCCCTCCTCGATCGCTTCGACGAACTCGGCGCGGGTGACGAACGGAAAGTCGACGCCGCCCCAAAGGCCGAGGCGTTGGGCATAAGCGAGGTTGTGGACCGTGGTAGCGCCTGTCGCCGACACATAAACTACGCGGGCATTCGGCAGCGCGTGCTGGAGCCGCAGGCCCGCACGGCCCTGCTGAGAGGCCGCCTGTTCACCGCGTTCGCCCTTGCCCCCGACTGCATTCTGCATGGCGTGGCTCTCGTCGAAGATGATCACTCCCTCGAAGTCGGAGCCCAACCATTCGACGATCTGCCTGACACGCGAAAGCTTTTCGCCACGCTCGTCGGTCCGTAGCGTGGCATAGGTGGTAAATAGGATGCCATCCGAAAGCCGGATCGGCGTGCCTTGGCGAAACCGCGACAGTGGCGTAACTAGCAATCGCTCCATACCTAACGCAGACCAGTCGCGCTGCGCATCTTCGATCAGCTTGTCGGATTTGCTGATCCAGACGGCACGGCGGCGGCCCTTGAGCCAGTTGTCGAGCAGAATCCCGGCGACCTGCCGTCCCTTGCCCGCGCCGGTGCCATCACCCAAAAACCAGCCGCGGCGGAAGCGAGCGGCATTCTCTGCATCGTCGCGCGCGGCGGCCACAACGTCAAAGGTGGCGTCGACCGTCCAAGAGCCTGCCAAGAACTCGGAATGCGCTTCGCCGGCATAGATGACGCTCTCGAGCTGCGCATCCGACAGAATTCCGTCGGCCACGACATTGGCCGGCAGGTGCGGCCGGTAGGACGGCTTCGGTGGCGCAACGGACGCCATCGCCGCGGACTGCACGAGCTTGGTCGGGTGCGCGCACGATCCGGGAATACGGATCGACTGCAATCCGTACTCCTCATAAAGCGCATCGGTGAGGCGGGTGCCTTCCGGCGGCGACCAGTCGACCGTCTCGTAGATCAGTTCTGCGCCTACTGGCGCGGCGTATCGCGAGGTGGGCGATGGGCGCGGTGCAACGGCGCTGGCCGATCGCGACATCGCTGGCCGCCCGATAACAGCAATCTCCGATGACGTGGCGACGGGCAGCCTTGGAGGCACATGCTTGGTCATCCAATCGAGCAAGGTAGCAACGTCGGCCGCCATGCCCGGCGAGGGAGGAAAAGCCGTCGCATCGGCAGCGGGCAGCTTGTCGATCACAAGCAGCCTCGTATCCGTCTGAGTGCCATGCTTGGCGTAGACGGCGCCGTCGATCGCCGCAGAAAACGCCACCCGTCCGCGTTCCTGGAGGCGAACGAAGGCATCTCGCCACGCCGGATTGTCCGGCGCGAAGCTTGCGCCGGCGATAGCGACGAGGCGTCCACCGTCGCAAAGACGCGCGAGCGCCGAAGCGACGTGGCGGAGAGCCGCATCCGCCATCTGTCGATCGACATTGGCCAGCGCAGAGAACGGCGGGTTCATCAGGACGACGCTCGGTGCGACACTCACATCGAGGTGGTCATCGATCTGAGCAGCATCGAACCGCGTGACGTTAACGCCCGCGAATAGATGGTCGAGCAACCCCGCCCGGGTATGGGCCAACTCGTTCAACACCAAGGCACCCCCGGCGAGCTCTGCAAAGACAGCGAGCAAGCCCGTCCCCGCGGAAGGCTCCAGAACGCGATCGGCAGGAGTAATGCCCGCTGCAGTGCATGCGACCAGTCCGAGCGGAATGGGCGTCGAGAATTGCTGAAGTGCCTGGCTGTCCTCGGAACGCCGCGTATGCGTTGGCAAACAGCTGGCGACTTTCGCCAGCATCGGCAGCATGGCAGCCGTCGAGCCAGCCCTCGCCCGCATGGCCGGACCGAACTTGCGAAGGAACAGAACGGTTGCAGCCTCGCAGACGTCATAGGCGGTCTTCCAGTTCCAGGCACCAGACGCGTCCGAGGCGCCGAAGGCAGCCTCCATGGCGCTACGCAGAACAGCGGCATCGATGCGACGGCCGCG
Organism: Bradyrhizobium sp. USDA 4354; assembly: GCF_054060315.1. Classification (NCBI taxonomy): domain Bacteria; kingdom Pseudomonadati; phylum Pseudomonadota; class Alphaproteobacteria; order Hyphomicrobiales; family Nitrobacteraceae; genus Bradyrhizobium; species Bradyrhizobium sp. USDA 4354. Next base: position 7,883,964 of record NZ_JBSSDC010000001.1, read on the forward strand.
TTCGAGCTCGGTCAGGACCTGTCGCGCGGCCCTGACAGCGGCAGAGGTGAGATTTGCAGCGGCACGCATGGAGAGCGGCGTGGCGGCACCGCCGACGAGAGATTCGGTCATGGCAGGATTTCTTTCGGAGAGCAGGAACGGGTCGAACCATCAGGCGCTCTCCTCTGATCCCGACGGCTCAAACCCTTCCCGGTCTGCCTCTCCCTCTGAGCCCTCGCCCATAAAAATGGGGACCGGCGCTGTGCACCGGTCCCCGAATAATCGCAGGACGGCCTCAGCCGTCCCGCCGCATGATGTCACTCAGCCGCATCGAGTTGTCGCGGATCATCATCGCTGACGTTTTCGGTTTCCTCCTCGCCGGCGAGGAATTCAGGCAGCGGGCCCGCTTCGCCCTCCTGACCCCCGGGCGCCGCATCGGGATCGACGAGACGCAGCGGCTCCGGCAACCAACCCGAGCCATCCAGAAGACGCTCGGCCTCCTTGGCCATGTCGGCCTTCTTCAGATGGTCGATCAGTTGGACCGACGGCTCGCCCTTGGCTTCCCGCACCGCTTCCAGAATGCGCGGCTTGGTGACCCGGCCGAGATAGTTGTCGACGGTCGGCCGCCAGCCAGCCTGCACCATGTCGAGCCCCATCGCGCGCGCCAGCACATCAGCCTGGTCAAGACGCGTGCGGACACCCTGCGCGGAGACACGGCCTTGGTTGTAGCGGTTGGCCGGCTCATAGACGGCGTTGGCCGCAAATGATGCACAGTGGGCGAACAGCGATGCCTGTGCACCGCCATCGAGAGCCGTCAGCGCATCCCAGAGATCGTTCTCGCTCTTCGGCAACCGCGCCTTCCAGGCCTCATGCCGCGCCTCGACTGCTTTGGCCGAGACGCTTTCCCTCAGCCCCGGAGCTTGGGCGGGAAAGTTCGGTGTGCGAAGGCCGATCTCAAGACAGCTCCCGGATGACGCGAACCGGTAAAAGGCCGTCAGCACGAAGTTATGCAGCACCGCCTGGAACGCGACGGCTGGATTTTCTGCCAGGGCATCGCGCAAGGCAAGCGTCCGATGCGCCGTCAGCTCGGTGATAAGCCGATCCGGCAGAGGCCTGGCCGCGTCCTCATCATCCTCTTCGGTATCAGGGCCGCCACCCGCGACTGCGATCACCGTGCCCTGCACGGAAGAGCCCCTTTCTTGACCTTCGGTCGACGACGCGTCGGCGCCCTGCCCGACGTCAGGATCAGCTGTTGGCACCTCGTCCTCCGGCCGGACGTAACCCCGGTCCACGGAGAGGCGTCCTTCTGAATCGATGCTGATGAAGACACCCGCTCGGGCGATCTCCGCCGGATCGTAAAGCATCGGCCGGTCTTCGAATGCCGCCAGTGCCGTCTCGATTTCGCCGAGACGCTGATCGACCTCTTCGGGCAGCTCGTCGGCATCCTGGTAATCGGTTTCGAGCTTGGCCTGCTCGGCGTTCAGCGCATCGATGGTGGCCTGCTCCTCAGGCGAGAGATCGACGGGTCTGCCTTCGATTTCTCGTAGGCCTTGGGCGTGACCGTAGGGGAACTCTACGGCGACGGAGATCCACTTCCAGCCTTCGGCCGCAATCGTCTCAGCTTCAGTTTTGAGCTTTTCGGTTACGAGGCGGTCGAGCAACACGACGTCCTGAAGCCAGCCGCCGTCGTCGTGCTCGAACAGATCCCGCAGAACGCCGCCACCCGCGTGCTGATAGGCATCAAGGCCCACGAATTGGGCTCGGCGATCGGACCCGCGCACGGTGTTCTCAGTGAGCAGCCGGCGGATCTGGTAAGGCTCGTCATAACCGGAACGGCTGACGTTCTCCCAGACTTGCTCCTGGCGGGCGTGATCGGCCGTGACCGAGAACGCCATGAGCTGTTCGAGCGTCATGCCGTCTTCGGCATAGACCTCATGCAGCTTCGGCGACACCGACGCCAGCCGCAGCCGCTGCTTCACGATTGCCGGGTTCATGAAGTGCCGGGCGGCGATGTCTTCCTCGGTCATGCCGAGATCGCGGAGTGTCTGGAAGGCCCGAAACTGATCGAGCGGATGCAGACCCACCCGCTCATCGTTCTCCGCCACCGAATCGTCCTCCGCAATGCCCCCTTCGCGAACGACGCACGGCACCGCCTGCGTCTTTGACATGCGTTTCTGTTTCACCAGGAGTTCGAGAGCGCGATAGCGCCTGCCGCCCGCCGGCACCTCGAACATGCCGGTCTCGTTGCCATCTGCATCAACGACGGCCCTAACACTCAGACTTTGCAGAAGCGTACGCTGCGCGATGCTCTCGGCTAGCTGCTCGATCGATACACCGGCCTTGACGCGACGAACGTTCGACTGACTGAGCACGAGCTTGTTGAAGGGAATGTCCCGGGAAGGCGACAGCGTGATCTTCTGTACGGTTTTCGTCATTTCGGCTCTCCACGACGGGCGGCCGTGAGACTCTCTCTCGGCTTCCAACCCGTCGCGAACAGCCTCCCCTCCTCTCACTCGCGCGCGGCCACGAGGCCAACCATCACGCCGCCTCGTGATCGGCGACAACCGAATCCAGCGACGCAGGCTCAATGAACTCGGGAACAAAACTGAGCAAATAGTCTGCGGCCTTGCTCGCCTGTGAGGCGGCACGCACGATGGCCCGATTGTCTTCGCGCAGGACTTCAAGCCAGGAGCCGATATAGTCGGCATGGCACACGGTCGGGACGATCCCGAGCGATGCGCAGCTGAATGCGGAACTCAATTCGGCGACCAGCTCTTCGAAGGCATATTTTTTCGTACCGTAGGATCCGCTCTGGTCGCGGTTAAGGCGCGAGGGATGCCCGGTCGCATGACCGAGTTCATGCAGCGCCGTGCGGTGCCAGTTGATCGGTTCGAAATAGGCCTGCGGCGGCGGGACCTGAACATAGTCTTCGGTTGTTGCATAAAATGCGCGATCTCCACCGATCCGAAATGGAATTCCGCTGGCCTTGATCAGGGCGTCGACCGTGGGTTCGATGAGGCCAGCCGGCGGTGGCGGCGCAGCGGCGGCAATGCCGTCGGGTAGTTGCTCGCACTGATCGATATTGAACACCGTAAATCGTTTGAGGAATGGAATCGCCTGCGCGTCTTCGCCGGTCTCGGCGGCGCGTCGCTTTTCGTCATTCGGCACGAAACGATCAGCGTAGACGACTGTGGTGCCGCGCTCTCCCTTGCGAACGTGGCCGCCGAGCGAGAGGGCCTGACGGAAAGTGAGCCAACTTTGACCTGTAAATCCGCGTTCGCTCACGGCTCCCCAGAGGATGAGGATGTTCACCCCACTGTATTGCCGGTTGGTCGACGCGTTTTTCGGCATCGCCAGCGGCGCTTTCGCCGCGGCAGTACCCCAGGGCTGAACCCAGGGGACGCGTCCGGCTTCAAGCTCGGCAATGATCCCGTCGGTGATTTCGTTATAGAGATTCGCCCGGTCCTGGCCGGCGCGCGCGCAAACATTAGGGTTTGACATCGCGGGTCTCCGCGACGGGCACCGCGAGCCTCTCTCGCAGCTTGTAACCCGTCACGGAAAAACCCAGCCTGCACTCTTACTCTCACCTCTTCGCAATCTGCCTCAGGGCCGCAGGCCCTGATCGGGCGTGCGCCAGGGGGCGCATCGCCTTAAGAGAAATGGCACCCGCAGGAGCGTGAGCATAGCGACGCCGAAGGCGGCACGCGGGACCGAGTGCAGCGACGAGACCGGTTCAATAGCGGCACCCGGGAATGGGGCAGTGATAGCGATCGCCGCAGGCGAGCCCCTTTCCCGAGTGCCCCCGGCGAGGAGCTCCGCATCCCTTTGCGCGAGGGATCGAAGCCGACGGCGGCTGAGACGCAAAGCGGCTCGGTTCACGAGAGCCCGTTGCAGCACTGGCCGCACGCGCTCAGCAGCAGAATCCGCCAAGACTTGAGATCTAGATTTCCTCACGCGCATTCGTCTGCGCGTCATAGATACAGATCTGGAGCATGGGAAAACGTTTCTTCAGTTCTTCACCACCTGCCCTGGCGCCGTCCCTGGTTGCAAATTCGGTTTTGAGTCGGCCGTCCACTTCAAGCGCGTAACCAGAGGCCGGCAGTTCACGATTGGCTGCAACCATTTCATTCCCATTGTGTAGCAAGGTGGTTAGGAATGATGAAGTAGCGTGAGTCGCCTCAACTGCGCCAGACTAGCGCCGTCCGCAAAACCGCGGAGATCGGCCATCGCACATTGTGGATTGACGCCTCGCATTGCATTCCATCAAGGATGGGCATTTGCATCGTCCGAGCAGTCGGACGGCTTTCCGCCCGCACGGATGCATGCGCGATAGAACCACGGCGCGACGTAGCTGCCCTTCCAGAGTCCTCGGCCGGCGCGCTCAGCCTCGCGCTGAGATTCGTGATATCTGCCCTTCGAGTATTGCGGCCAATCCAGCGCGAGACCGTTGTGCACAAGCTATTCCGCAAGATCTCCGCCCGCGACGGAACAGGTCGCGACCGTGCGGCCATATTGGTCGAGACTGAGAGGGACGCAATTGACGGGGCGCCGGGCAATGTAAGCGTCGAGATCGTTCGCAGCCTTCGAACCACAGCGGTACTGCAAACTGTCCTCACCGCGACATTGCTGAGTGCTTTCCGGAGCATCCACTCCCCAAAGGCGGATCCGCATTCCCCGAATTTCCAGCGTGTCGCCGTCAATGACGCTGGCCTGACCGACAAAATTGTCGGCCAGAGCCGCGCTCGATAACAGCAGCAGCAGCATCAATATAAAGGCTCGGCGTTTGTTCACGGCGTTGGGTACCCGCGATTACCGCAGATCGCGGGGATTGGATTTTGGCCAGTTCTCAAGCGGCTTGAGTACCGGCAGGTTCTCTGGTCGCTCGGGATAATGAAATTCCGTTCCGCGCAGCCATCGACCTTCGAAACGGTCCCAGAACAAGATCGCATCCATCTGCCAGGTAAACTCATAGACCCTCCACACGCCGTCGTTCTTGATGACCTCACCCGTTGCGTTGAAGGGCAAGCTGTTGAGCTTGCAGAGAGCATAGATCTCATCCCAGTGCTCGCGGATATAGCGGTCCTCCAAGACCACGTGATAGGGCCGGTCGGCACGCCAGCGCGGGACATCCCCACGCGGATAAAAGCCTCGGCGCGGCATCAGGAATTCGGGAATGCGCGCGATTGCCTTGCCGATCCGACGCGCCTCATCCGACGAGAGCTTGCCGACGCCAAAGCTGTAGCGCTGTGCGTCATCGCGGCAATAGAGCCACGCGAGGGTCACGCCGTTGGCGTCCCTGACCACATAGCATTCAGAATTTTCCCGGACCAACGTCCAGGGCGGCTTGAAACGACGGCTTGACTCCATGAGAACAAAATAAGAACATACCCCATCGACGGTCAGCCCGGAACAGACTTGTCCTCGGTCTCAAAGCCGAACCAACAGGACGATGGCCTGGATGCCGCCGTCGAGCAGGCGATCGCTGGTGGCGATATTCGCGCGGCTATTCGCGCGCTTTCGGGTCTGCTTGCTCAATTTGTACGTGTTGTTGTGATATCCTGAGCGGGTGGGAATTGAGCTGGTCGCGGCACGCAATTAGTATCGATGCACATTTCGTGCGTGGGCCATGTCTGTTGACCGCCTTACGAAGCACCACGTCGTCGAGAGAGCAGCTCTCAGATATTTTAGGTGCATAGAAATGGCATTTTGGGATGGGCGCGGGCCTGCAAAGGAAAACATCCGGCTGTTTGAGGCGGCGAAGACGTGGAGGCGCTATGGCGACGAAATCGACGCGACCACAGGCGAAGTTAAGGAACGAGGCGCGGTGCGCGCGATTGAAGGTTTCCTGCTCAGTGGGCTGAACGCGACGAACCTTCTGCTGCTGACCGGAGCTGGGTCGTCGTTCTGCGTTGCGAATGGCGCGGGATCGAAGCTGAAGGTAAAATCCGCCCCAGGGCTGGTCGATCTCCTGGCCGCGGCGAAGGCTGCCATGGGTACCGCAGCCTTCGACAAGGTGCTGGGGATTATCCCGAATGGCAAGAAAATCGCGGACATCGAAAAGCTGCTGACGCAATGCAAACTCTATGTGGCGCTCTATGGCGACACGGATGCGAACGGAAAACTAGTCGCTGAGTTCATCGCTAGGGCCGAGGTCGCGATCCTGGCTCGAGTGGATTTCGTGGATGCGGAGACGGACCTGGTCGCGCATCAGGGGATCCTGCGCAAACTGGCACGGCGCGGCGTGCGCAAGCCCCGCACCAAGCTGTTCACGACAAACTACGATCTGGCTTTTGAATATGCGGCGCGGCTACAGCGTTTTGTTGTGATCGACGGCTTTTCGCATGCGGCGCCACCGGTCTACGATCGATCGCATTTCGGGCTCGATGTCGTTCGCCGTGACAATGCGAAGGAGGCACCTGACTATCTCGACAGCGTCGTGCAACTCTATAAGCTCCATGGCTCTATTGATTGGCGACGTACAGCGACGGAGATTATCCGTTCGCGCGGCGACGAGGGACAGCCGGTCCTGATTTATCCGCGCGATAGCAAATATCAGGAGGCGTTCGAGCCGCCTTATCTCGACATGATGTCGGCCTTCCAGACAGCACTGCGCGAGCCCGACACAACGCTTTTGGTGGCCGGCTTCAGCTTCAACGACAGCCATCTTGCCCAGCCGGTGCTTGCGGCTCTGGAGAGTAATATGAGCTTCCGACTTGTGGTCTGCGATCCAGTGTTCGTCGATCCGGCGCTTATCGATGCAAATCCGTTGAAGGTCGACAGCGATGCCACGAAGAATGAATTTCACCGCAAGCTAATCCGCCTGGTGCAGACGGGGGACGAGCGGGTGATGCTGCTGAACGGGCGCTTCGAGGATTTTGCCCTCGCGCTTCCCGATCTCGTAGCCGAGACGGAACGCGAGCGCCATGCCACGCGTATCAAGGCTCTCCGGGACGCGACCGCAGGCCCCGGCGGAGCGAAGCCATGAATGCGCCCAGCCTCGTCGATCCCGACCGCTATATCGGTACGGTGACCTATGTCGGCGCGTCGCTCGTACAGGCGAACCTGCCACAAGCGACAGCGCGGCCGGAACGACGGCGCCTTTCGCGAGGGGCGGTCGGCGAGTTTGTGTTCATCGACTGTGAACAATATAAGTTGCTTGGTCGCATCCTTGAGGTCCGAGTACCCGACGTTGAGCGTCTCAGTCTCGAGCCGAGCCTTGGCACGCCTCCCGAGCCGCACCCGATCGGCCGCATCCAGCTCCTGGCAACGATCGATGCGGCAGGCCAGCGCGTTCAGCGTGGCTTGAAGACCCATCCGCGTGTCGGAGACGGTGTCTATCTCGCGAGTGCGAACGCGTTCGGCGGCCTCATCTCGAACACTACGAACGAACCGGCTGACGTCGCGCTGGAGCTCGGCACGCTCGATGCGGGCGGCGGCGTTCCGATCCGGCTATCCGCCGAGAAGCTATTCGGCCGGCATTGCGGCGTGCTAGGCGCGACCGGCGGCGGCAAGAGCTGGACCATCGCCACCCTACTTCAAGAGATCAGGGCCGCGGGCGGCCGGGCCATTCTATTCGATCCGACCGGTGAGTTCGCCGACATTCCCGCCATCTCGAAGCACTACACATTCAATCATGCCGAAGGCACTGCCCAGATTGTCTATTTCCCCTATCAGGCAATGACCGAAAATGATCTTTTTACGTTGGTGCGTCCGTCCGGACAGAGCCAGGGGCCGAGGCTCCGTGACGCGATCAAGAGCCTCAAGCTGGTGAACGCGGCTGCGGGCGCTGCGATCGCCGGCGTGACGGTGACGGCGGCAGGGCTTGTGGAGAAAACGAATAGGCCTCGCGCACCCTTTTTCACGGCGATCGACCACTATCGCGCCCAGGTCAACACGCCGTTTTGTACATTCAACATTCAGAACCTGCCGGACCAGGTTCAGAGTGAATGCGTGTGGTCGAATTCGCAGCAGAATCCCGGAAGCTGGGGCGGGCCCGAGAACACATCGATCAGCTACTGCGAGTCGATGATTTCGCGGTTGCGGACCATGATCCATTCGCCTGAACTGACCTGCGTCTTCGGCACGGCAGGCGCATCGCTGGCCAACATCTTAAATGACTTCTGCACGAGCGACGATGATGATCTGATCCGCATTTCGTTCAAGAATGTCCGGTTCGAACATCACACGCGTGAGATCCTACTCAACATCATCGGTCGATATCTGCTCGATTGTGCACGGCGCGATGTCTTCCGTGATCGACCGATGATCGCTTTTCTCGATGAGGCGCATCAGTTCCTTGGCCGCACCGTTGGTGACGAGTATGGCAGCGTCTATCTCGACGCGTTCGGCCTGATTGCGAAAGAGGGCCGCAAATATGGTCTTAGTTGCGTACTGGCGACTCAACGGCCGCGTGATGTCCCCGCCGACGTGCTGAGCCAGCTTGGGACACTGATCGTCCATCGTCTGACCAACGACCACGACCGCGACACTGTAGAAAAGGCCTGTGGCGATCTCGACCGCGATGCGGCGATGTTCATTCCAACCTTGGCGCCAGGCGAAGCGATCGTGATCGGACCAGATATTCCGGCGCCGGTACCGCTCCTGATAAGCCGCCCTTCGAAGCCGCCGAATTCGAAGGGGCCAGCGTTTCAGAGCTATTGGAGCAGCCGAAGAAAGCCTTGATGCTTCGACATTTAATCCACACGTTGAAGCTGCAACCATTCCGACGTAGGCGCTGTATGGCACTGCGCCAGGATTGCCACAACCCTTGAATGGCTGGGCGACGTAAGCTCTAAACTCAGCGGTTAGTTGATCCTGCCCAAGCTAAATGACCGTCCGCAGATGCAGACCGTTCGCCGTTGATGGCGGTTCGAAGACGCCGCCGGCAATACTAGGTTTGAAGTCACAGAGGCGGCCGAGTAACCGCGATTGGCTGTTAAGCGGATCCCAATTTGCTACCGAGCCCCGATATAAAGGTTCGCAATCGCTACCAATATCCAAAGCGGCATCGGCAATCCACCCAAGCTTGCTGGAGATCTTAGTAAGACGCCGTTGAATGTCTTGCAAGCGATCTGCCGATCGCCGACTGCATTTCGGCATCATTGAGAATTCTCACTCCATCGCTATCGAACATCTACCTAAGCTCGAAATCTGCTTAGGCTTCAAGAGCTGCCATAGACCTTCGTTCCGGAGCCACCGCAGCGTCCACCGCCACGTGAATGCATTCCCCCAACCTTCGGACGTAGTCCGTTCGCTCATGGACGGGCCGGCGCATCATGAAGGACGGATGCTCCAGCCGTACCAATGTCGGTCCGGCGCGACGGCCGGCTTCGAAACGCGCGCTCTGGACCCTGTGAAGGGCTTCTCCGACGATCGAACTCAATCCGATCACCACGTCAGAACTGCCCAGCCGCCACAAGGCATGCGCCTCGAGTTCTTCGACCAGTTCACCACAACTCGGGTAGCGCTCCCTGCCCTCCTTGTCGAAGAGAGCGCGGGGTATGACGTTGTCAAAGCGCAGGGTGACCTCGCCGGACGCGGCGCTCGCCTCGATTGCGCTTCGCAAAAACTTGCCTGACCGAGAACTCGGAGAAAATGCAGGAAAGGGCTTCGACGTCGCCGGATCGAACTTTCGGCATGGTCCCAAGAACAAAATCGTCGCCCGCTTCATCGCAATCGCTGCTCCCGCATGATCATCGCCAGATTGTGGCGAATGATATCGACCGGCACCTCGCCGAATTGCAAACCGGTCGAAAAGTTGAACTCATCCCGATCCGGCGGACACTCCGCATCATCCATCCGGTCCGAATAATCCAACATGGCCTCCGGCAAGTGACCCGCATCAAGCAGCCGCTGCCAGTCCGGTGTCCCCGGATAAGGCCGGTATTCGAAGACACTGCAGCGGAAACGACCCGGCATCCCTGCGGTCAGGTCCCACAGCCGCCTGATCAGCGTCAGTGTCTCCTGATGCTCGTCGCGCGTCTCAGTAGGCAGGCCAAGGATGAAATAACCTTTAACATCGATCCCGACCTGGCAAAGTCTTGTCACGGCACGCACGATCTGGGCGACTGTGATCTTCTTATCCACGTGGCCCAATACCCGATCGCTTCCGCTCTCGATGCCCAGGGCGACTTCGCGGCAGCCCGCGGTCACCATCAGATCGAACAGCTCAGCTCTTGCCCCCGCAAGGACGTTGATCCGGCCGGTTGCGTCCCACTTCATGTCCAGGCGCGCGTCAACAAAGGCATTGAGCGTCGCGCGCATCAACCGCTGGTTCGCCAGGAACAGATCATCGACGAACCGCACCCTTTGCACCCCGTACCGCGCCTTGAGATCGAGAATTTCCGTCATAATGCCATCCGGCTTGCGCATCCGCACGGTGACGTCTGGGTTGCTGCTTATGGCCGCGCCACAGAATGAACAGTCGAACGGGCAGCCCCGCGAAGCGACCATTGCGGACTCCAGAACGCCTCCGTCGGAGTATGGATCCTGGTCGAGGTGGCTTCTGTCCAATAACGGCATTGCGTCGACATCCGGCGCCAGCAAAAGCCGGTTCTTGCTGCGCACCGCGGGCATCACCGGCTTTCCGTCTTGGCGCCAATAAACGCCTGGGAGCTCCTGGCGGGACTTCATATCCGTGAGCAATAAAGGCACCCGCGTCTCGGCCTCCCCGAGCACAAGCGCATCGATGCGAGGAATGCGTAAATCTTCGAGGATTCCGCGCGGCATGGCCTTGGCCTGATGACCGCCCAGCATCACCGATATTGAAGGGTCGAGCAGTTGCAGAAGGCGGACACTGTTCGCGTAGGTCGGCGCCAGCAGGTTTAGTCCGATCCAGCGTGGGCTTGCTTTGTTGAGTAGCGCGGCAACCTCGGAGAGGCCGAGGCCTCTGGCTTCAGCATCAAGGACGCGGACCGAGAAGCCCTTATAGTTGGCATAAGTCGCAATATAGGCGAGCCCGAGCGTTGGCAGCGTGAAATCGTTGCGGCGCGTCGACTGATCGTAATCCTTCAGAGGCGAGTTCACGAGGACGAGATCGCACCCGCTCTCGATCGCCGGCCCCGGCGTCATGATGCGCCGGCCCGCTGAAAGACGGGTGCGATCTCGTCAGCAAGCTGCTGGGCGATCGTCGTTTCGTCGACCGATGCATCGACCGCTCGCACGTCGTGGCCATTCGCGGTCAGCACCGCAGCCGCTTCATCGTATAGCGCAATCTCCTCGTCAATTTGGAGCCGGTCTTTGAACCAATCGGACTTGCGAGGCCGACTGCAACGCCTCGCATCCAATGCCGGTGCATCGAGCTGCAGAACGAAAGTCACCGCCCCAGCCAACAGAGGTCGATTAGCGGCATACAGATAGTCGAAGGGAAGGCCGGCGAAACGTTGATAGACCAATGTCGAGACGACAAAGCGATCGCAAAGCTGCGGGCGCTGCGCGCTCTCTCTTAGCTCAGCGCGAGCTGCGGCCGTTGCCAGGGCCAGCGTCAGAGGTCGCGCGGGCGCGTTGGCCAAGTCTCGAATGACTGTGCTCCAACGGCCGCTGTCGTTGTTGCTACACCTATCGAACGCAATATTCTCCCGGAGCAGACGGTCCGAGATCAAGTGAAGCAGCGTGGACTTCCCAATTCCGCTGGGCCCCTCGAGGGCGACGATGGGAAACCAGGCCGTGGTGCAGCTGAAATCGCCTGCCAACATCTTCAAAAAAATCCACCATGTCTTTGACGGCCTGAAAACGCCGTCTCGGTCTTGACGCGACGCACACAATTCGAGCGCAATCCCTAGGTGAAACCCGGGCATATTGCCGCCTATCGCGCGATTCGGATACCACGACTTTCCGCCCTATTGTTGGCGTATTGCTGCCTGTGCTTTGTTGCAGGTGCGAAGGGCGAGACCTTCGTGATCCGGTCGCGTCATCTGCGAAAAATTCCTCTCTGGCGCATTGCGCACGCTACAACCGGAACTACATTAGATAGATTCCTTCGTTTTATGATAGAACCCGCTATTGCCCGTGCCAATCATACGACCCGCGCCATCCGACCTGCCGCCGTCCCTCAAAAACGTGGTCGAATACCGGAAGTCCGGCCTCAGCCTGAACCACGTGGTGGGCTGCCCACTCGACTGCGGCTACTGCGTGCGTCATCTGTTCCAGAACTTTGAGATGAAGCAGCCTCATCTGGTACTGAACGACGGTGAGGCGGTCGACCTTCTGGTCGGCCATTGGGCGTTTCGGCCGCACACGACGCCCATTCAAATTTTCAACCGCGCGACCGACCCGTTCCTGCCAGGGGTGAAGGATCATCTGTTCGCGACGCTCGAGCTGTTGGATCAAAGGCAGCTCACCAATCCTGTCCTGGTAATCAGCCGGTGGAAAATCGACCGACCGGACGTCGAACGCCTGGATCGATTGCAAAACTTACGACTGACGATCCTCGTCACCTGGTCGGGCATCGAGGACGATCGGATCGAGCCCGTCGACAGTGTTCATGCCGAAAACTCGCTACGCATCTTGCATGAGCAAGCCACCAGAACAAAAACGATTCTATACTGGCGACCTCTGATCGCGGGGCTCAATGACAGCGACCAGCATATCAGCCGCGCGCTTACGCTGTCTTCGCTTGCCGATGCCACCGTCTTCACCGGCCTGTTTCATCGCGCCGAGATTCGCGAACATCTGCGTCTTTCCGGCGTCCCCGATATCTATCCAGAAATTGCTCGTCGAAAAATCCTGCCGGCCGAGACGGAAAAGCGCGTCGTCGATGCGTTCGCCGGCCATCCCCTGTTCCGCAAGACGTCCTGCGGGGTGGCTTATGTGCACCACAGCTCCGACTACAACGGACACTATGGCATACACGAAATCTGCGATATTTGTCCGCCCGAACAGATCGCGCGGTGCGCCCTGGTCCACCGCAAACCCGAGGTTACGCAAGTGAAGGAACTTGCTGCCATCGCCAAGTTGGAGACGGACCATGTCGCAATTGATGACCGCCGAATCGAATTGAGCAATAGCTCGGAGCAGCAGCGCTATTTCATTCAACACAGCTTGAACTATCAGGTTCATGATAGAGCCCATCCCCACAGGTTCGGGCGGCATGGACGAGCGGAGCTTGGATGGAAGTAGAGACTGACCATTTCTGGGTCGTCGACGTCGAAGGCAGTGGCGGAAGTCCGCCCGAGATCGTCGAACTGGCGATGTTGGAGCTCAAAGGCTTTGCTTTGACCGACAACCAGCGCCACTGGTTTGTTCAGCCTGGTCACGGGATCAAGCCCACGGCAACGCGGATCCACGGCCTGACCGATGACGACGTTGCCGATGCTCCATTTTTCGACGATATCGCCGATGATGTCCTCACGTGGATCGAGGGCGTTGCTATTGTCGGCCACAACGTCAAGATTGAGGTCGAAATCCTCGCGCGATCTCTGCCCGATTGGGTGCCCCGAGCCGCCATCGACACCTTGAGACTTGCCAAGGCGCTCAAGCCGGGGCTGGCATCCTACGGTTTGGCAAATTTAGGAGCAGAACTCGGACTAGCCAACAAGGCCGCACACATGACTGGTCGACGCCATCATTCGGCGCTCTACGACACCACCCTGACGGCCCTGCTGTTCCTCGAACTGCTCTCACCGCTGTCGCGGAGCGACCGTGCCAAGGCGATCCGGGACGCAAACATTCTCGACCCACGGCAGGGATCTCTGCTGTGAGCTTGTTGCCCGTCAAGATCGGAATTACCGGGACGCATTCAACCGGCAAGTCGTCGTTCTTCGAGGCAATGCAACGCGAGCTAAAGCCGCTCAATTTGCGCGTCACTCGGATCGGCGACTTCGCGACGAGGGCGAAGGCCCTTGGATTTCCGATTCTCAGGGATCACACGTACGAAAGCACGTTGTGGATCATGACCGAGTGCATGCGTCTGGAAGCCGAGGCATCTCTGTCTTTTGACGTCATTCTGGTCGATCGTCCGGTCATTGACGCTCTGGGCTATCTGCGAGCAGCGCTCGAGTTGACTGGCAGAAAGATCGAGAAGCGGCGCCTTGATGCCTTGAGCGAGATCGCGAACGCGCACACCCCCCTCTATGATGTGCTGATCAAGACCTCTCTCGACAGTCGAATTGAGCTCGGCCAAGGCAGGGACCAGGATCCCGACTTTCGTGACGCCGCCGCGCGATGGATCGAGACGCTGGTAAGTGGCGTTGTACCCTCGGCCCTAACTTTGACCTCGTCCAATCGCACCGTGATCGCCCAAAGCGTCGTTGACCACATCGCGCCTCATCGCCGGCTTTCTGAAAACTCATGACCGACAATCCGTCGTCTCTGCGCCGCATCGGTCTCGGATGCATGCCACTCACAGGCATTTACGGGCCTATCGAGCGCGAGCGAGCCATCAAGATCGTTCGGCATGCCCTTGAACTTGGGATCACACATTTCGACACGGCGGAGCTTTATGGTCCTTATCTGAATGAGGAGTTGCTTGCCGACGCACTGGGCTCCGATCAGGCGCACGTCGAGATTGCCTCAAAATTCGGCTATCGCATTCAGGACGGCAGGATTGTCGGACTGGACAGCAGACCACATTCGATCCGCCTTGCGGTGGAAGGCTCGCTGCGACGATTGCGGCGGGACCATTTGGATGTGCTGTACCAGCACCGGCCGGATCCGGCGGTACCGGTCGAGGAAGTCGTCGGCACAATGTCGGATCTGGTCCGGGAAGGCAAAGTGTTACATCTTGGCCTGTCCGCCACGGATGCAGCAGCACTGCATCGTGCGTCGACCATCCATCCAATATCATTCGTCCAAAACGAATTCTCCTTAATCCAGCGCGCCCCCGAAGAAGCCCTTGTGCCAGACTTGCTGAGGACTTCTACCGAGCTTGTCTGCCATTCCCCGCTCGGCCGCGGACTGCTTGCCGGCCCGCTTCCGACGGATCACCGGCGGCCCCCTTCGGACTATCGGGGCAAGGACCTTCGCTATCAGCCTGAGCGCCTCGCTGCGTTGAATGGCCAGCTTGAACCGCTCTGGCGCATCTCGACTGCCCGATCGATTTCACCTGCAGTGATTTCGCTGGCATGGTTGCTTGCCAAGAGCCCTTCCGTCCGCGTCATTCCCAGCGCAACGAGCTTGGAACAGCTGAAAACCAATGTTCGTGCCGCGGATCTCATTCTCACGAGCCGCGAATTTGCCGACCTCAACCTGATCGGCAAGACGGACGGGTAGTCACGGCAATAGGCCTTCTGAAGTACGCAATACGCTTAGATCTTTCACGGTACTATTCTTTTTGGGTGCAATGCGGCTTCATCTCATGCAAAAGTTGCGTGTGACGGATGCCCAATCCTGTGATTCAGGTGAATGGGGTTCCTCAATGAGGGACGGGTTCCCGAAGGCAGGCTTGTGCCCTTCACAGGATCATATGGTGACCATTCTCTTGGCGTGGGGAGCGCGAGCGGCGGACGACAGGCCTTGAATTTGTAATTATTTTCAATCGCTTGCGTTGAATGGAACCCCAGAGCGAGCGATACTTGGGCAGGGAACCAGGGTCCAAAAGATCGTTGAATTTCCACTGCGGATACACTAGATTGCGTAGAGATCGCTGGACATAGGGCGTGAGCACAACCAGCCCCTCCTGATGGAAACGTCAGGGCCATCTCATGAGATGGGCAGCCCCGAAAGGGGTCAAGAGGTTCGCCCCGAGACATCTCACGATGTCGCACAGGCCCGAAAGGGCCTGTTCGTTTTTCTACCACGGTCTCTTTCGATTCCGATCGAAGCTGCGGCGTGGCGACTGCCCCTTCAGCGTCAGATTGACCAAGGTCGCAAATTTCACCTGACCGAACGTTGCGACCCGCCTGCTTGAATCGCGCACAAACGCGCTCCGGACCCGCATCCTCAACTTGGCGCGCTTGTCTCCCTTCCACCGCTCAAGCGTGAATGGAATCACATAGTGAAGCGGGTCTTCGCCCTCCCCCGCAGCCAATCTCACAACGAGACAGCGGTCGCTTTCGCCGAGCCATACCGCCCCATTCACAGCCTGCTCAATGTGCGCCCAAATATCCAACGAGGCCAGATACCGCTTCTCGCAGAAGCGACCATCCTTCCTCGAGCATGGAGCAAACTTGGGTCGTTTGTCGCCCTCGGTAGCATCCTCGGTGAAGCAGTGATCGGAAAACTCCACCAAAATATCTTGCTGCTCACCGTTGAGCTCGATCGAAATGACCGTCTCGTCCAGATGCCGGAGATCGTACGACTTCTCGCCGATCTTGAAAATTCCCCAACTGACCGCCAAGACAATCCATCGCTGTTTTGAACCAGCACCCTGGGAGGCCGCCGGAAGCTATTGCACGCCGGAAAGACCGGGATCCTCAGCCTGATCGCGCCCTTCTAACGAAGGCCGCATTGGAGGCCGCGGGGACAGCGCCTCCTTCCGGGGAACACCATCCCGAATGTGACGTCGGCCAGATGGGCTGAGTAACAAATCATCTAATTAAGAAAGCCGCCGATCGCAACCGTGAGGCGGCTTTCGAATCAAACTCTCCAAATCAGGCCGATCGCCACAACAAGAAGGTCGGCTCGAACGGGTAAATTCAAGGCCTACGCGATCGCCCGTCGGGGGAGCGTGAGCACGGTCAGGATCTCGTCGTCCGGGAGAAGGAACGACTGCTCCTCCACCTCGTACCGATCACATCCCTTGAAATCGAACCAGGCATCGGCCGGATTCTTTCGGGGAAAGCTCTGCTCGTCGGCGCCCCTGAACAGCATGTCGGCGGCAAACGACTGATCGTCCAGCGCCCTGACGGGGCGCCACCATTCCGCGATCATCGGTGATGTCTTGTACCAGAGGCGCTCCCGCCTGTTGTGGCAAACAATGACCATGGGGAAGTGGTTCAACGCGGTCATCTTCACGAGCGTGGCCGTGAGACTGACGTCGAACTCATCCGCCAACTCCCTGGACGCCGCCAAAGTGAGGCGCTTCATCTTTCGAAGTCGCGGAAGAACCATGAAATTCGGAAGGATCAGATCAGAGGCGAAGTCGTCGGCACGCCGCTCTGGACTGAGCGCATCATTCCTGAAATTGCAGACGTCATTCTTGCCGCAGAAAAGAACCTTTCCGCGGTCATAGTGCCAATGTCCAAGTTCGTGTCCGAGGGAAAAGCGGCGACGCTGGCGCATGCTGAGGCTATTGACTGAAATGACAGCGCGCTTCTTCGATCCCACGATCGTGGCTTCGCAATTGTCGATCGGCCTGTAATTGACCACTGCGCCCTGCGTCCAAGCGATGGCGTCCAGGTCAATATCTTTGGGCTCTTCGATCCCGAGTCCAACAAGCAGGCGCTCTGCCGGGGTCATTCTTGCCCTTCTTCCTTGTCCTCATTTTCAAGCGCCTCAAGCTGCGCCAGATCCTTCAACAGGTTCTCCTCATCGCGCTCCGAGAGCTTGCCACCCTTGCGCGCAGCCATCATTGAATGAGGGATCTCACCGGATCGCATTCCATCGAGACGACGACGCGACTTCGTAAGGTCGAAGGTCTTGACGTTCTCCTGCTCACGGTATGCCTTCGATGCATCCTGAGCCCGTTTGAAACGCAAGCGAGCGGCCCGCACCTTCGCCTGCTCCAAAGCGCGGCCGGCGCGGGCCACCGCCTTGTCGAAATCATCGCCGGCTTCCTTGAAGTCTTCGCGCAGATCGGCTTCTGACGCTTCAAGGATGCTGTCGTCGATGGCCCGGTCGAGCTTTGACAATTTCTCAAGGTCTGTCGGATCTCTGCTCATCGTTGCCATCCCTTCGGATACTCCCGACGGGCAATGCGCCGGATCTTCTTGATCACGTAGTCCAGGCGCGCCTGGTCGACGCCAAGAAAATCCCGCAGCGCCTCGCCCCTCATGTCGTTATCCCAGCCGAGTAGCACCATGCTCATCTCCTCGTCGGCGCCGTAGTGCACGTTCAGCGCAGCACAGACCTCCGATGCCCGCCGATCCTGTTCCACCCGGATCGCCACGTCCTCCGGGCTCGGTCCCGAAGCTTTCAACTCGAACTTCGACTTGCGCTCAGCGGTCGTCACATCCTCCACCGGAACCTGTTGCTCAAGGCGGATGCGGCGGTGGCCGGCGATGTTCCGCATCGACTGGACCAGGAAGGCCATGAACCTGGTGATCCGCGGGCAACGCTTCTCTTCGAAGAGCGCTGAACACATCGCCTCCTGCAGCAAGTCACCCTCGGCGAAGTCGGTCCCACCAAGGTAGCGGCGTTCGATGGCGTCCAGGCGAGCAAAGTCGAGCGGCGTCAGCCCGTCCAACGCCGACACCACCTCGTCGTAGGTCAGGTGCTCGGTCGCGGAGGCCGATGCTTGGGGAGGCGGCACGCTGATGTCGTCCATGGCTTCACGCATCCTATGCCGGCCAAAAATTTCTTTCGGACAAAAAAATGGAGTCCGAAACGCGCAACTGGCCGGCATGCATGTGTAGAGGCGACCGGTTTCGATGAAACCGGGGGCAATCATTCGAAAACCGGTGTCAAAACAATGAATTACATAGCAGAACGGGCGCAGCTGCGCCAGTCGCAACTGGCAGACCTCATCGAGGAGGCTTGCCAGCATCTCGAGCCGTCGTCCCATCAGCGCGAGGTCGCGCAGCAGCGCTATGAAGGCGTCGGCGACTGGCTGTCGCGGTCCGATGACCCTCTGCTGCTCGAAATCGCCATCCGGCTCCAGGGCTCGGTGGCGATCGGTACGACCGTCAAGCCGATCGGTATCGCCGAGTACGACGTCGATCTCGTGGCGCATGTGCCGGATATCGACATTGCCATCTCGCCCGCGATGCTTAAGGGCCGCATCGGGGACCATCTCCGCGCGAACGGCCACTACGCCCCCCTGCTGGAGGAAATGCCCCGCTGCTGGCGGCTCAACTACGCCAACGAATTCCACCTGGACATCACCCCCAGCATCCCCAACCCCGGCTGTCCGCTCGGCGGCGAACTCGTTCCCGACAAGACGTTGAAGTCCTGGAAGGCGTCGAACCCCATGGGGTACCGCGCGAAGTTCGAGCGCCGCGCCAAGCTGCGGGCGCGCATCCGCTCCGCCTTCGGGCGGACCCTGGGCGGCACCCTCGCGAAGGACTCTGTGGAGCCCTATCCCGAGCCAATGAAGCTGAAGGGCCTCCTGCGCCGGACCGTGCAGATTGCGAAGCGTCACCGCGATCTCGAATTCATTGATGACACCGACGGCCTGGCACCTCTGTCGATCATCATCACGACGCTGGCGTCGCGGGTGTACGAGTTCTGCGTAGGCAACCTGGTGTATGACCACGAACTCGACCTGATCGTCGACCTGCTGCGCCGCATGCCGGACCTGATCGAGACCCGCGTCACTGACGCCGGCGTACAATGGTATCTCTGGAACCAGACCACGGTCGGCGAGAACTTCTGCGAGAAATGGAACAAGCACCCGGAGCGCGCGGCCGCGTTCTTCCAGTGGCACAGCAAGTTGATCGCCGACGTCGAGCGCCTTGCCGCGGCGGAGGGGCTCGACGACGTTCGCCGCCTGCTGGGCGACATCGTCGGACGCTCGCCGGCGAATGCTGCGATGGATGCGCTCACCGCTCGCGTCAGCACCGCCCGATCCGGCAGTAACCTCTCGGTGGCGAAGCCGGCGGGCTTAATTTTGGGGACGGCAGTCGGTGCAACACCCGTCCGGGGCAACACCTTCTTCGGCGACGCGCGGTGACGGAATGCGATTGGGACGCCGGAAGCCGCTGACAGCAGCACAGCAGTACGTGAACCTGAGAGCCAATCCGTTGAGCTCCGGCGACGGCGTGCTGCGGGCCGGCGCTTTCGTCTGGAGGTTCGACACTTCTCCCTCGCCTCTGAGCAGGGTCTACCGCGTCAGCATCGAAATGGCGCAAGACCAATCGCCGCGCATCTTCGTCGAGACGCCGGATCTCGCAATGCTCTCCGGCGGACGCGACCTACCCCACGTCTATCGCAATCCGACGCGCTTGTGTCTCTACTTGCCCGGAACTTCGGAGTGGCAACCCTGGATGCGGATTGATCGGACGATCGTGCCGTGGAGCGTGCTTTGGCTTTGGTATTTCGAAGACTGGCTGGCGTGCGGCGAATGGAAGGGCGGAGGCGCTCATCCTTCTGGACCCGATCAAGAGCTCGGCCGTCGGCCGAGGCCGCGTTTTAGAGATAGAATTGGAGGGATTACATGAGCCACGACGACATGCCGACCGCCTACCGAATCCTGTCCATCGACGGCGGGGGTATCCGCGGTGTCTTCCCGGCTGCCTTCTTAGCCAAGCTTGAGGATCATCTCGACGCGCCGATCGCGTCTTATTTTGACCTGATCGCAGGAACCTCCACCGGCGGCATCATTGCCATCGGGCTCGGGCTCGGCTTGTCAGCGAAGGACATCCTCAAACTCTACGAAGAACAGGGTCCCGCCATCTTTGGGCAGGAGCACGGCGCCATTGTGAACTTCGCATTGCAGCGGTGGCGAGGGGCGCGTCACTTGTTCGCCTCGAAATATTCCTCCAAGCCGCTGCACGACGCGCTCGTAGGTGTGCTCGGCGATCGGAGAGTTGGCGAAAGCCGGATCCGCTTGGTAGTGCCGGCATGGCATCCGATGCTCGAACGCGTCTACATCTACAAGACCGCCCACCATCCGCGCCTCGAAACCGACTACAAGGTTTCAGCGGTCGACGCCGCGATGGCAACTGCCGCAGCCCCGACCTTCCTGAACCCACACACGACCGAGGATTCCATCGATCTCGTTGACGGCGGTGTTTGGGCGAACAATCCGATCGGCGTCGCCTCGATCGAAGCCATCGGGATGCTCGGCTGGCCGGCGGATCGGCTGAAGATCCTCAGCATAGGAACGATCAATGACGTAAAGGCGCCGCCGCGGTGGAAGGGTAAGCTACCCATGGCGACGTCGATGGTGCGCCTGTTCATGGCTGGTCAGTCCCACAGCGCGATGGGCACCGCAAAGATCATCACCGGCGATGTCCACCATCGACGTGCGATCTGGCGGATCGATCAAACTGCTCCGTTGGGACGGTATACCCTGGATAATGCCGAACGCATCGCCGAGATGAAGAATCGCGGCTTCACCGAGGCTCGCGAGCAGATTCCGATCCTGCGGCCGCACTTCTTTGCCGAGCAGGCGGAGGAGTTTGTCCCCTGTCACTCGCTGAACAGTGCGAAGACCGACCTCAAGCGCAACAAGTCCGCGCTCTATCCAGCGGCCTGATGACCGTCGTGGACGCACTCAAACGACGCAGTTACCGCTGGAGTTACAACGATGCAGGCCGAGGTCATGGTATATCGACGTCGAGGAGAGCAAGCTGGAATGAAATCGCATTCCTCAAAAGCGAGATCTATCTCCGTAACGTTGATTCTGGTTTGCAAACTCAATGCGTCGCCGATGACATAGAGCAGAAGCGGGAAAATGCCGGCTATCTCGGACGGCTCTGACCCGGATATGAAATTGAGGAACTAGTTCTGTCGGGCGACATTCGAGTCGCCTTGGCTCGGCCGAGACGAGTAGCGCAGATCACAATGCCGAGAGTGGACTCGCCGACCGACCGCCAAAAACACCGTTTGAAAAACCGTTTTAGTTCGGTCTTCTCAAACGGTTTCTCTCGCTAAGGTCTTGATTTATATGGTGGGCGCACCAGGGCTCGAACCTGGGACCCGCTGATTAAGAGTCAGCTGCTCTACCAACTGAGCTATGCGCCCGAAAGGCGGTCAATGCCTTGCGAGGCCGGTCGTTTAGCAAAGCGATCCGGGTCTGGCAAGCGATCGGACGCAAGTTTTCCAAGGCTTCGTCCACGGGACCGGAAATGCGAAAAGCCGCTGGATTCCAGCGGCTTCGCCAGGGCTAATGGCTCAAAAAACCGGCCCGTTCAGAGCCGGCCCTCGCGGTCCCGGCCCTCGCCGCCGTCACGGTCGAGGCGGTCATGGTGGAAGTGGTCCATGCCCCGTTCCATCATGCGGTCCATGCGCTCCCTGAAGTGGTGGTGGCGCGGGCCGTCCTCGCCGCCGCCGAACGGGCCGCGGTGCCGGGTCAGCACGGCGAGGCGCCGTTTCTGGCCCTCGTCCAGGGTCTTGTAGAGCGGATCGGCGGCATCGGCGATCTTCTTCAGGGCCGCGGAAGTCGCACCCATGTCCTCTGCGCGCTGGCGCAGGCGGGCGACCGGATCCTCCGGCTTGTCGGCATCCCTCGACGTGTCACCTGGGCCGGCATTCATCCGCGCATTGGCACGGTCGATGCGCAGCTTGGCGAACTCCCGCACGGCAGCCTCGACCGGCGGCCACAGCTTCTCCTGATCGGCGTTGAGCCTCAAGCCGGCATGGACGGCGGCAATCCGCGCGTCGACGAAGGCGGCGCGGTCCTCGGGGTTCATGCGCATGTGGCGGACGTGCTCCATCCACGGGCGATGATATTGGGCATAGACCGCGCCCGAGCCGGCGATGCTGAGCACGGCGATGGCGGCGATGGTGAACTTTTTCATCCGGACCTCCTCTGGAAGGATGCCCGTGAGGATGAGCGCGAGGAGGCTGACGCGCAACTTACAACTTGGACAGGGAGCACGTTGTTACGGAGATGTAACTGCCGTGAATGTCCGTTCAGATGCAAACTGAAATGATTTGCAACAAGAAGGGCTTCCGTGCGGTGCGCGGATGCCCTTCGTTGATCGCCCGTTGAGGTCAGTTCGTGGTGCTCTTGGCTTCCTTCAGGAACTCGTCGATCAGCGCTTGGCCGACGCGGCCTGCGGCATCCTTGTAGACTGGCTCCATCGCCTTGCGCATCGCCTCGTCCTGCTCGGCCGTGAGCTTGATGACCTCGCTCTTGCCGCTCTTCTTGATCTCGGCCAGCGCGTCGTCGTTTTCCTTTTGCGACTGCGCGTTGCTGAAGTCGGTCGCTTCCTTCATCGCCTTGGTGAGCTGGTCGCGGATGTCGGCCGGCAGATCGTCCCAAAACTTCTTGTTCACGATCACGACGTAGCCGATGTAACCGTGATTGGTCTCGGTGATGTACTTCTGCACCTCGTGCATCTTCTGGGTATAGATGTTCGACCAGGTGTTCTCCTGGCCGTCGACCACGCCGGTCTGCAGTGCCTGGTAGACCTCGCCGAAAGCCATCACCTGCGGCAGCGAGCCGAGCGTCTTGAACTGGGCCTGCAGCACGCGCGAGGACTGGATGCGGAACTTGACGCCCTGGTAGTCGGCGGGCGTGATCAGCTTCTTGTTCGCGCTCATCTGCTTGAAGCCGTTGTCCCAATAGGCAAGGCCGGTGATGCCCTTGGCATCCAGCAGCTTGAGCAGCTTCGTGCCGAGCGGCCCTTCCGTCACCTTCCGCAGCGTCTTCAGGTCGGGCAGGATATAGGGCAGATCGAACACCTCGAACTCGCGGATGCCGAGCGGCCCGAACTTGGAGTTGGACGGTGCCAGCATCTGCACGCTGCCGAGCTGGAGCGCCTCGAGCTCTTCCTTGTCCTTGTAGAGCGTCGAGTTCGGGTAGACCTCGACCTTGACCTTGCCGCCGGTGTATTTCTCGGCGAGCTCCTTGAATTTCTCCGCCCCCTTGCCCTTCGGCGTGTCGGTGGCGACGACATGGCTGAATTTGATGATGATCGGTGATTGGGCCGACGCCGGCCCGGCAAGCCCGAGTGCCAGAACCGCGATGGACGCGGCGATCGCGAAGGTGCGCATAATCTCTCCCTGATGTTATTTGGGCCGCCCGGCGCGCGGGTGGCTTATGCCGATGGCATCAATAGCGGCTGGGAGGCGGACCCGCTATTGGCCCTTAGCAGGGCAGCTATTCATGGTGAACGCCGTCATTCCGGGGCGATGCGGAGCATCGAACTCGGAATCTCGAGATTCCGGGTTCGGCTCTTCGAGCCGCCCCGGAATGACAAGCTTCGCTTGTCAGCTCGCCGCCGCCGTCGTCACCGTGTCGCGCTGGCGCTTCATGACGATCTTGTTGAGCGCGCCGAGATAGGCCTTGGCCGAGGCGACCAGCGTATCCGGATCCGCCGCACGGGCGGTCATCGAACGGCCGTCCTGCGACAGCCGCACCGAGACTTCCGCCTGTGCGTCGGTGCCTTCGGTGACGGCGTGGACCTGGTACAGCTCCAGCTTGGCCTCGTGCGGCACCAGGCGCTTGATGCAGTTGAAGACCGCGTCCACCGGACCGTTGCCCTCGGCCTCCTCGATCTTGATCTGGCCGTCGACGTCGAGCTTCATGGTCGCGCGCTGCGGGCCGTGGGTGCCGGCGATCACGGTCAGCGAGGTCAGCTTGATGCGGTCGTGCGAGGCCGCCATCTCCTCATCGACCAGCGCCTCGATGTCCTCGTCGTAGATGTCCTTCTTGCGGTCGGCCAGCGCCTTCATCCGCGTGAACGCATCTTCCAGCTGGTTCGGGCCGAGCTTGTAGCCCATCTCCTCCAGCTTGTGCACGAAGGCGTGGCGGCCGGAGTGCTTGCCGAGCACCAGCGAGGACTGCTTCAGGCCGACCATCTCGGGGCGCATGATCTCGTAGGTCGAGGCGTCCTTCAGCACGCCGTCCTGGTGGATGCCGCTCTCATGCGCGAACGCGTTCCGCCCGACGATGGCCTTGTTGTACTGCACCGGAAACGAGGTCGCCGCCGACACCAGCTTCGAGGCGCGGGTCAGCTGCGTGGTGTCGATCTTGTTCCAGTAGGGGAATTTGTCGTTGCGCACGTTGATCGCCATCACGATCTCTTCGAGCGCGGCGTTGCCGGCGCGCTCGCCGATGCCGTTGATGGTGCACTCGACCTGACGCGCGCCGCCGACGATGCCGGCCAGCGAGTTCGCTACGGCCATGCCGAGGTCGTTATGGCAATGCACCGAGAACACGGCCTTGTCGGAATTCGGCACGCGCTCGATCAGCGTCTTCATGAAATGGGTGTATTCCTCCGGCACCGTGTAGCCGACGGTGTCGGGGATGTTCACCGTGGTGGCGCCGGCCTTGATCACAGCCTCGACGATGCGGCACAGAAAGTCCATCTCGCTGCGGGTGCCGTCTTCCGCCGACCATTCGACGTCGTCGATCTGGTTGCGGGCGCGCGCGACCATGGCGACCGATGTCTCGATCACCTGCTCCGGGGTCTTGTTCAGCTTCACCCGCATATGCAACGGCGAGGTCGCGATCACGGTGTGGACGCGGCCGCGTTTTGCAAACTTCACCGCCTCGGCGCAGCGGTCGATGTCGGCGGGATGCGCGCGCGACAGGCCGGCGATCACCGAATTCTTGGAGCGGCGCGCGATCTCGCTGACCGCCTGGAAGTCGCCTTCGGAGGTGATCGGAAATCCCGCCTCGATGACGTCGACACCCATGTCGTCCAGCAGCTCGGCGACCTCGAGCTTTTCCTCGAAGGTCATGGTGGCGCCGGGGCACTGCTCGCCGTCGCGCAGCGTGGTGTCGAAAATGATGACGCGGTCCTTCTCGGACTTGTTCTGGGTGGCCATTCCTAAATTTCCTTTTGAGCGTTTGCGCCGTTCAGAGCGTTTCAGTCCCTTGGCGCTTGAGGTGTCCGGTGATCTCGACCAGCCCCTGAGCGCCCAGGCGCATGGCGCCCAGCCGGCCCTCAGGGGCAAGTAAGAAGAAGGCCGCCAATAAGGAGGGTGGGCAGCGAGGCGGCCGGGATCGTGGTGGCGGCCAGAGCCACCTCCCTCGAAATCCCCTCGATTTGGCCGCGAATCAGCATTGCCGGACCCTTTTGAGCCACAAATCCTCGGCCAAAACCGTTGACGGTTGGTTGCCAGGGGCTCAGTGCGTTCCGTTTCTAGACGAGAAGCGACCGCAACTGCAACGCCAAAAGATGGTCAATATACGTGACCTAATAGATCGATGGTAAGCCGCACGGAGGGCGTAGCCCGCACGGAGCGAAGCGCAATGCGGGAACACTGTCCTGGATTTTCGCTTCCGCTCCATCCAGGCTGCCAGATTTGCGAGGACCCGCCTATCCCGTGCCGGTGCGGCGGGCGCGCGCCCTGTTCTCCCACCGGTTCAGCATCTGGCCGAGCTCGCCGGTGACCGCGGGTGCAGCCGTGCCGGCGTTCGTGATCTCGTTGGTGTTGGCGGGCGCGTTGGCTGAGAGCCAATCCGGCTGGGTGTACTCACGCCAGCGGCGTGCCTCCGCCCGCCTTTTCCGGGAGACGTGGTCCCGCGTGAAATAGCCCGCCGCAAATGCGATCGCGAGCAGGATGACCAGGACGACAACTTGCACAATGAGCTCCGGCTTTATCCCCGTTCAGCGCCCTGCAATCCAAACGCATTCGAAGGTGACGAAATTGCGACCCACGATCGCGCAGCGGTTTCGATTCCGCCCCTCGCAACCGACACCGGACCGGACTAACCTTCCGCTGCGGCGCCGGGCCTGCGCGGGTGACCTGGAAAGGTCCTCTGCTCGGAACGAGTACCGTAAGGCTGGGATGCATGGGCAACATCTTTATCAGTCACTCGAGCAGCGATGTTGACCGGGCCAGGGAGGTTTTGGACTGGCTGACGGCGAATGGCTGGGACGATGTCTTTCTCGATCTTGACCCAGAACGTGGCATCGGGGCTGGCCAGCGTTGGAAAGATGCGCTTCAAAAGGCTGCGCAGAGATGCGAGGTGGTGCTTGCGCTTATCTCCAACGAATGGCTTGCCTCACGTTGGTGCCGGGCGGAGATCGACACCGCCCGCCTGATGGGCAAGAAGATCATCATTGCTCTGATCGGGGCCGACAAGTCCGACGTGCCGCTCGACCTGACCGACGAGCAATGGGTCGATCTTAATGCTGGTGCTCATGAATATAAGCGCCTGGCGTTAGGGCTAAGGCTCGCCGGGCTCGATCCATCGACTTTCGAACTTCAGCCTGGACGCCCCCCTTATCCCGGGTTTGCGTATTTCGATGAGCAGGATGCAGCGATCTTCTTCGGGCGAGACGGGCAGATCGTGCGCGCGCTCGACAGAATCCGCGTCATCGCGCGGGTCGGTGTCGATCGCATGCTCGTCATTCTCGGAGCATCGGGATCGGGAAAGTCCTCGTTTCTGCGTGCTGGACTTCTGCCGCGCCTCAATCGAGACGACCGGACCTGGTTGCCGCTTCCTGCGATCCGGCCGGAACGCGCCGCTATTTCGGGCGACTTCGGGCTGGCACAGGCCCTCCTGAGCAAGATCAGCGAGGAACGATTTGCCGGAGAATTCCGCAAGCGTGGCCTGCCGCGCAGCCGCGCCGCTATTCAGGAATTCATCGAGTCGGACGAAGCCGGTCTTCTCAAGCTTTTTGACGCGCTGCGGGACATCGCGCACCAAACTGATTTGCATGGCGCGAACGCGTTGCCACCGACCATCATTCTCGCCATTGACCAAGGTGAGGAGCTGTTCGGGGAGGATGGCCGCGCGGAAGCCAAGCACTTCATCGATATCCTGACCCGGACGCTGAAGGCTGATTCCGCAAATGCGTTGACGCTGGTCGCCATGCGTTCGGACGCGCTCCCCCGCCTGCAGGCAGAGGCGAAGTTCGCCGAGTTTCCGAAGGACACTTTTCCTCTGGAAGCCATGTTGGAGAGCTCATACCGCGCGGTGATTGAAGGGCCAGCACGGCTGCTCAAGCCCAAGCCCCTCAAGCTAGATCCGAGGCTGACCGATGAATTGCTGAGGGACGTCTCCGGCCAGGATGCGCTGCCGCTTCTCGCCTTCACGCTTGCGCACCTTTACGAGAATTACAGCGCCGACAACGAACTCAATCTTGCCGATTACGAAAGGCTCGGCCACCTCAAGGGCGTCATAGAAACAGTCGTGAAGGGAGCCTTCGCCGACGGCGTCGCAAGGGGTGAACTACCGAAGGACGAGAACGATCAATTGGTACTGTGGCGGGAGGCCTTCATACCTCATCTGGTGCAGGTCAACGACGCGGGGCAGTTCATCCGGCGCGTGGCCAAACGTGACGATCTTCCGCCCAGGACGTTGCCGCTCATCGATCGGTTTGCAGAACGCCGCTTGTTGATCAGGGATCGACGGACTGATGCGGGAGCCGAGGTCGAAGTGATCGAGGTCGCACATGAAGCGCTCCTGCGACAGCCGCCGCTCAGTAAATTGCTGGCAGAAGACCGAGAGTTCATGATCTGGCGGCAGCGGCTAGGTCGGATGTTCGAACTATTCACAGCCAATGAGAGGGGCCTGTTGGTCGGCCGTGAACTTCAGCGAGCCCGGGAATGGCTGCAAGCGCGTCCAGACGCCAATTTGCCGGCACCGGAGCGAGCATTCATTGCCGACAGTATCGCCGAGTCCGAAAGACAATTGGCTGCGCAGGCCGAGCGAGAACGTAAAGATCAGGAAGACCAGCTCGAGAAGGCGCAGGCGCGCACACGACTGCGCCGGCAGGGAATTGCTTTGGCGGTCGCAGCGCTTCTTGTGCTCGTCGTCGGCGGAGGCTGGATGTATGCCTATGTCCAGCAACGCGAAGCCAATGCACAGCGGACCCTCGCGGAAAATGCCAGGGCTGACGCGGAGAAGCAAAAGGCACTCGCGGACCAGCAAAGGATCATCGCGGAGCGGCTCGCCGCACAAAATGCCGTGCTGCTCGAAATGCTTCAGCTCTTCGTGACCAGCTCAATTCCGCCGAATATGGAGGCTCAGGTCGAAAGCGTAACTCAAAAGCTATTGGCTGGGCGCAAGCGATATGAAGATCTTAGCAACAAGACGAACGTACCGTGGTATTTCATCGGAATTCTACATGGTGTTGAGACCGACTTCGATTTCACAAGACATCTGCACAATGGCGATCCATTGACTGCGAGAACGGTACATGTTCCCGCAGGCCGCCCGCGCAGCGGCAATCCGCCTTTTTCCTGGGAAGAAAGTGCTGCCGACTCTCTTGAGCTCTACGGATTCACGAAGTCGTCGAACTGGGGGTTAGGCGAAATGCTGTATCAGTTGGAAAAAAGCAACGGTCTCGGCTACCGCAAACGTAAAATCAATTCACCATTTCTCTGGGCATGTACGAATCACTACACCAAAGGAAAGTTCGTGGGTGACCACGTTTTCGCTCCTGACGCGATTGCAAGATCCTGCGGTGCCGCCCCTATTCTCAAGAAATTGGTGGAACAGGGGTTGGTGAAGTTGAACTGATCTGTCCGTGATCGAAGCAAGGGCAGAATGGGCCTGCGCTCACACCTCCAGGATGGTGGACCACGCGTCCGGCGGCAATTGTATCAAAAGTGTGGCACTGCGGCACGCCTTGTGCCGCGCGAAGAATTCGCCCGCCCCCTCGCAACTCGCCGCGGACCGGAATAGCCTTAAGGTTGCCGAGCTGGGATCAACCGGCCGGCAGCACATTGGGAGGCTACGACGATGAGCGAGGAACATCGCGACTCTGACGCGACACTCTCACGACGAACACTGGTCAAGGGCCTGGCCGCAGCCGCCGGCGCCACCATAGCGGGAGCCGGCTCCGCGCTGGCCCAGACCGGACCCGCCGCACCGCCGACGACGATCACCACCCCACCGCGCGATTTCGGTCCCCATGGTGCGCCGACCACCTACTTCTGGGACCCCGACATCATTGCGGTCGATCCATCCTTCAACGATCTCGCGCAGCCCAACACCGCGATCAAGCGGCTATACACCGGACTGCTATGGGCGGAAGGTCCGGCGTGGAGCGCGCAAGGCCGCTATCTGCTCTGGAGCGACATTCCCAACAACCGGCAGATGCGCTGGACCGAGGACGACGGCCGCGTCAGCGTGTTCCGCACGCCGTCCAACAATTCCAACGGCAACTCGTTCGACTTCCAGGGCCGCCAGCTCTCCTGCGAACATTTGACGCGGCGGGTGACGCGCTACGAGCATGACGGCACCGCCACCGTGCTGGCGGACTCCTATCAGGGCAAGCGGCTGAACTCACCGAACGACATCGCCGCGCATCCCGACGGCAGCTACTGGTTCACCGATCCGCCCTATGGCGGCCAGCTCTACGAGGGCGAGCCCGACGGCTCGGGCGGTCCGAGCAATGCGGGCGGGAAGCTCAATCCGCGGATCGGACAGCCGGCCGGCTTCGTGCCGGGCAAGCGCGAGCTGCCGACCAACTGCTATCGCATCGATCCCTCGGGCCGCCTCGACCTTGTCGTCACCGAGGATCAGGTGCCCGACCCGAACGGGCTATGCTTCTCGCCGGACTACAAGAAGCTCTACATCGCCTCCACCGGCAAAGGGCCGGGCGATACCGGTCCCGGCGGCAAGGGCGAGATCTTCGTGTTCGACGTCGGCAGCGACAACAAGCTCTCGAACCTCAAGAAGTTCAGCGATTGCGTGATCGACGGCGTGAAGTGCGGACCGGATGGACTGCGCTGCGACGTCAACGGCAATCTCTGGGCCTCCAGCAATGCCGGCCGCGCGGTCGGCTACAGCGGCGTGACGGTGTGGTCGCCGGAGGGCAAGCTGCTCGGCCGCATCCGCCTGCCGGAAGTGTGCGGCAACGTCTGCTTCGGCGGCCCCAAGCGCAACCGCCTGTTCATGGCGGCGAGCCAGTCGCTCTACGCGGTGTACACGGCAACGCAAGGCGCAGGGCCCGGCTGAGCCGGCGCAACGCGTCCATGCCCATCGCTCCCGTGCGGAGTGATGGGCATAGGCTGTCTTTCGCGGGATTCGTTCTGGGCCGGCGCACCTCGTAGACCTTGGCGATGTTGACTTTCCACTTGCCGCTCCCAATACTTCCCGAAAAAGCACAACAGCAACCAATCATAAGACGGTTTTGAGGGAGGATAGGATGCCGACTTCACGCAGGCAGCTGCTGAAGACATCGGCGGCTGCCGCCGCCGCACTCAGTCTCGATTGGACACGGGCCCAGGCGCAAGCCGAGACATTGCGCATCGGCCTGATCTACGACCTCACCGGCCCCTTCGCCGCTGGCGGCTCGGTCGCCTCGTCAATCGGCGCGCAGATCGCGATCGATCTCGTCAACGAGAAAGGCGGCATCGGCGGCAAGACCAAGGTTGCTCCAGTCGCCGCGGATTCCCAGAGCAAGCCCGACGTTGCGATCAACGAGGCCGAACGCCTGATCAGCCAGGAGAAGATCGACATCCTCAACGGCGTCTATGCGAGCTCGCATGCGGTTCCGCTCGCGGCCAAGGTCGAGCAGCAGAAGAAGATCCTCTGGATCACGACCGCGGTCTCGACCGCGGTGTTCAAGGACAAGAACCTGCAATACGTGTTTCGCGCGCAGATCCATTCGGATCAATACGGGCAGGCCTTTGCGAGCTTCATCACCGAGCATGCGAAAGCCAAGCTCGGCATGGACCCGAAGGAGGTCAAGGTCGCGTTGATCCACGAGGACGGCCCCTATGGCGTCGGCGTTGCCGCTGCCGACGAGGCCTATGCCAAGCAGGCCGGCATCCAGGTCGTGCTGCGCGAGGGCTATTCGGCCTCGGCGCCGGACCTGTCGGTGCTCGTGACCAAGATCAAGCGCGCCAAGGCCGACGTGATCTCGCATGCCGGTTACAACCCTGATATCACCTTGTTCCTGCGCCAGGCGCGCGAGAGCGGCCTGCGCTTCAAGATGCTGTTCGGGGCCGGCGCCGGCTACAGTCAGCTCGACAAGCTGCGTGCGACTTTCGGTGCCGATATCGACAATTTCTGCAACATCGACCCGGTGCCGGCGCAGTTGCTCGATCCCGCCAAGCTCGCGCCCGGCATGGGCGAGCTGATCAAGACCATGGTCGCGCGTTACCAGGCCAAGACCGGCGCCACCGACGTGCCGCCGCACTGCTCGATGGGCTTCAACCAGACCTGGGTGCTGCTCAACAACGTGCTGCCGGTCGCCAAGGAGAAGTACGGCAGCTTCGAGCCCGAAGCCATTCGCAAGGCGGCGCTCGACGTCGACATCCCCGCCGGCGGCACCATCCAGGGCTATGGCGTGAAATTCTTCCCGCCGGGCACCCCGCTCTCCGGCCAGAACGAACGCTCGACGCCGGTGGTGATGCAGAACGCCGGCGAGCACATCTCGGTGGTGTGGCCGACCAACATCCGCACGCAGGACCCGGTGTTCCCGCTGCCGAAGGGCTCGACCTACGGGGCGTGAGGGGCAAGTCATGCTACACGAGCGGTGCACCCTCTCCCCTTGTGGGAGAGGGTGGCTCGCCGCGTAGCGGCGAGACGGGTGAGGGGTTTCTCTCGGCGAGCGTTCTCTCACATTTGAACCCGCGGAGAGAAACCCCTCATCCGGCGCCATAGCCGAAGCTACGCTTCGGCGTACTTAGGAACGGCGACCGAAGGCCGCCTATGCCACCTTCTCCCACAAGGGGAGAAGGGTTCGCAGCGTGCAAGCGGTGATATTACAACACCACCCTTCGTCCCTCCTCCGCCGCCCAGTACCCCGCGTAGTTCACCTTGATCGTCTCATAGGCCAGCGAGAGGTCCGACAGCGGCTGGCGCCCGGTTGCGACGCATTCCATGAAGTCCTGGATCTCCTGCAAGTAGCCGCGCGTCCATTCCTCCTCGAGGCAGACATATTGCCAGCCGGTCTTGCGGTCGACTTTCTCCGTGATGTAGACGCTCGCGAGCTTCTCCTCGCTGGTCTGATAGCTCGTCAGATGCGTGTTCGGCGTGATGTTGGCGAGCAGCGAGCCGCCGCTCGTATAGGTCTCGATCGAATTGCGCACGCCGCCCATGATCATGTCGCCGGAGAACACGGTGGCCTTGGTGCCGTCCGAGAACGTCGCCGTCAGCGTGCCCCAGTCCTCGACGTCGACGGGGTTGGCCTTGATGTAGGCGCGCTCTTCAGGCTTCAGTCCAGCGGTAACATTGCCGACGTCACAAGTGACGCTGGCGACGCGGATGGTCTCGCCGCGCGCCTTGGCTTCGACCTGCTTCAGATACAGCACGGCCGAAAGCGGATGGCATCCCATCCTGATCAGCGAGCCGCCGCCGGTCATCGCCCATTGCGCGGCATGCGCGGCGTGCGAGCCGGAATGGCTCTCCTCACCCTTCATGAACAGGATCTTGTCTTTCGTCGCCCTGATGATCTCCTCGGTCTTGGTCACCGCCGGCGCGTAGATCCAGTCCTCGGCGTACATGAAGAGTTTTCCGGTGCGCTCGATCGCGGCGCGCGTCGCGTCCATCTCTTCGATCACGCGCTCATACATCAGCGCCTTCGGCACGTGCTTGCCGATCGGCTGGGTGTCACCTTCCCGGCCGAAATAGCCGGCGAACGGCTTTTCGCAGATGACGTGCTTGCCGGCCTGCATCGCGCCGACGATCATTCCGGCATGAAGATTGGGCGGGGTGCAGATGTCGATGACGTCGAGATCGGCGTCCGCGATCAGATCGGCGAAGCCGCGATAGACGCGCGGGATGCTATGTCGATCAGCGAATTCAACGACGTGGTCGCCGCGCGCGGCGACCGCCGCGACCTCGACGTCCACCCCATAGACGCGCCGGAACGCATACATGTGCAGCTCCGACACGAAGCCGCAGCCGACGAGTCCAACCCTGATCCCAGCCATAGCGCCCCCTTGCTTTGGACGGCACTATAGCGCGCTCAGAGGCCTAATCCACCGAGACCCGCACCACGTCTGCGCTCATCATGCCAGGCGCGCGGGCGGCGGGCACCGAGAGATCGACGATGCGGCCGCGGATGAAAGGACCGCGATCATTGACGCGGCAGTGCCCGGCAGGGTCATCACACTTTGTTACTGTCTGTGGAACACCAGCGTGCGAACCTCGATGCTTTCGCGGGGCGCCGCGTCGGCCGGCGTGGTCGGATCGACGAACGCGGTATGCGGCCCGAAGCGGGTGCGGCCGTCGGTTGCGGAATCGTAGCACTTCAGCAGCAGCGCCTCGTCCGGCGTCATCTCGGGGAAATAGAACCAGCGGTGGTTCGGATTGTATTTCACCGAATAGGTCTCGCCGCGGCGGTTGGGATAGATCAGGTCGGAGGCGACGAGATCATCGGGCGCCACCGTCGTGCCGTCCGCCATTGCGAGCGGTGAATCGCGCAACGGCCCGCGGATCGGCCGCCACAGATTGATCACCTGCACACGGCCCTTCAGCAGCTCCTCGGCCTGGTCAGGCAGATGCTCACGCACGCGGTTGGCGCCGGAGACCGCGGTCTGATCGACATGAACGCGCGTCGCCGGCTGACGCGGGCCGCCGTCGCGGATATCAGGCGCACCCTCGACACGCTTGCGCACGGTGTGGTCGAAGATGAAGACCCGGTCGGCCTTCAGCGTCGCGCGCAGGAAAGCCTCCACGGCGGGATAGTAGACCGTCCTCACCTCCTCGTCATTGTAGAAGTCCTTCACCTGGGTCGGATGACGCACCAGCGCAAAGCCCTCGCGATCGAGCGAGAAATTCTGCGCGATCAGCCGCGCATCGAAGATCGGGACCTGATGCGGCTCGGGCAGCGACGTGCTTTTCGGCTCGCCCGGCGGCGGATCGAAGGCGTAGGTGCGCGGCTTGCCTGATGTCGGTGCGAGATAGTTGAGTTCAGCGGTGACGAAGGGAAGCGATTCGATTTTTGTTTCTTGCAGGCCCATGGCCGGTCTCCCGATGTGGTCGTCGGATTGATTTTTGACGGCAGGTGTGCGGCCGCAAGGGAGGGGATGCAAATAGCAATGAAGGTGTTGTCGAGCGCAGAAAATGCAGAAGGAATGTTTGCAAAAGGCGATTGGGCTGAAAGCGCTCTTCCTGAATCACGGATGCTTGAAGATTTCGCGAAATCTCGTGCCCCGGACGCAGCGCAGCGCTTCTTCAGCGGTGCGCTGCGTCCGGGGCCCATGTATCCGAAGGTGCAGTTCGTGCGGCGTGGGTCCCGGCTCTGCGCAGCAACGCAAACGCGTTGCAGCGCGTCCGGGACACGGGAGTATAGCTTGCTACAGCAGCGCGCCGGCCAGCATGAGGCGGATCATTCCGCGGCCTCGCCGCGAACGGCCTGGCGCTTGGCAACCAGCTCGCGCGTCAGCGGGATCAGCTCGCGACCGTATTCGATCGCGTCGATCAGCGGATCGAAGCCGCGGATGAGGAAATGGCTGATGCCGAGGTCGTAATAATCGCCGAAGACCTCCGCCACCTGCTCGGGCGTTCCGACCAGCGCCGTGGTGTTGCTGTTGGCGCCGGTGAGTTTTGCGATCTCGGTCCAGAGCCGCTTGTCGATGCGGCTGCCCTGGTCGGCGAGCGCGAGCAGGCGCCGCGCGCCGGCCGTGGCATGGCCGTCGGCCGGCTTGCGATACCCCGTCTTGTCCTGCAGCGCAGTGGCACGCGCAAGGATCTCCTCTGCTTTCTCCCAGGCCTGCTTCTCTGTGGCCGCAATGATCGGCCGCACCGAGAGACTGAAGCGCGGCGTCGGCCGCCCCTGCCTTACCGCAGCGTTATGGACGCGCGAGGTGACATCGCGCACCTGCGCATAGGATTCGCCCCACAGCGCAAAGGTGTCGGCGTGCTTGCCGGCGACGTCGATCGCCGCGTCCGAGGCGCCGCCGAAATAGATCCGGATGCCTTCGGGACGATACGGCTTCACCTGCGAGAAGGCGTTCTCGACCTGGTAGTACCTGCCCTTGTAGCTAAACGGCTTGTCGCTGGTCCATTCCAGCTTGAGCACATCGAGGAACTCGGAGGTGCGGGCATAGCGCTCGTCCTTGTCGTCGAGCGTGTTGCCGTCCTGCCGGAGCTCGGTGGCGTTGCCGCCGGTGATGACATGGAGCGCGACGCGGCCGCCGGACAACTGGTCGAGCACGGCGAACTGCCGCGCCAGCAGCGTCGGCGCGGTGAAGCCGGGCCGCTGCGCAATCAGCACGTTGAGGCGCTCAGTATGGTTGAGCACGTGCTGGGCGACCTGGAGCGCATCCGGCGACGTCGAATGGAACGCCAGCAGCGCCCGATCGAAGCCGGCATTCTCATGCGCCTTCGCCACCGTCTCGATGTGGGTGGGATTGAGGACCGGCCCCTCGCGGACGATGGCCTCGGACGAATTGTTGTTGCTGATGAAGCCGATGAACTCGATCGACATGATCGTCTCCCTGTTGATCTCTAGAGGCCGAGCGCGGCGCGGCCGAGGCCGATGCGGGTGGAATCGTCCTGCGGCGTGTGCACGCGGCCGCACAGCACGTCGCGATAATGCCGCTCCAGCGGATTGGTGCGGCTGAGCCCGTGGTTGCCCGTCAGCGACAGCGCATCCTCAACGATGGCGACG
Source organism: Bradyrhizobium sp. USDA 4354 (assembly GCF_054060315.1). NCBI lineage: Bacteria > Pseudomonadati > Pseudomonadota > Alphaproteobacteria > Hyphomicrobiales > Nitrobacteraceae > Bradyrhizobium > Bradyrhizobium sp. USDA 4354. Next base: position 7,920,119 of record NZ_JBSSDC010000001.1, read on the forward strand.
GCGTTGTTGGTGACCGTCAGCTTGATGACGTTGGACTCACCGGCGGAGAGATCGACGCCATCGTCGAAGTCGCGGGCGAACGCGTCGATCAGCCGCGCATTGACCGCAAGCCGCGCCTCGATGGCGCCGAGGATCTCCTGCGCACGGGCCAAGGTCGCGAGCGGCGCACCGAGGCTGGCGGGCACGCGCTGCTTCAGGAACGCGATCAGCCAGTCGCGCGCCGCGCGGGCAACGCCGTCATAGATCGCGGCGACGAAAACGGTGTGGACGGTCGCCTGCGTGACGTCGAGCGTGCGCCAGTCCGCCGGCTTGCGCACATCGACCTCCGCATCCAGCGGGATCACGACATCGTCGAAGATGACGTCATGGCTGCCGCTGGCGCGCAGGCCATGATGATCCCAGGTCTCGACGATGCGGGTGCCCGGCAGACCTGCCGGCACCAGGAACTGGCCGACGCGCGGCTCGGATTCGTCGGTGCGCGCCCAGACCAGGTACCATTTCAGGATCGGCGAGCCCGTCGAATAGATCTTGTGGCCGGAGAGGCGCCAGCCGGTCTCGGTACGCCGCGCGATCGTCGCCGGCAGGCCGCCGCGCGCCGGCGAGCCGAGCTCGGGTTCAACGCGCAGCGCGTTGATGAGCGCAAGGCCTTCGACGCTCTCGCGCGCGAGCTTGCGCGACAGCCGCGCCGGCCAGGTCGGGCTGCGCGCCATGACGAGATGATTGATGTAATGCATCGACAGCACCAGCGCGGTCGACGGATCGGCCTTGCCGATGATGCCAACGACGCGCGCTGCGTATCGCGCGCCCGCTCCGCCACCGCCATGAGCCGCCGGCACCGTCAGCGATAGCAGGCCCGCCTCGGACAGCTCACGAAAATTCTCGAAAGGAAAGCTGCCGGCGCGGTCGTGCTCGGCCGCACGCGTGGCAAAGCTTGTCGCAAGCGTCTCGGCGCGGGCGATGTAGTCCGGCTCGCTGCGAGCTGTGCGGCCCTGGGCTACGGAAGTCACCATGTCGCATCCAACCCCAACAGGCCAAGGATCTGGCGGCGCAGGTCGGCCAGATACGGATCGCCGCGATGGCGCGGATACGGACGGTCGACGCGAATGTCGGCCTTCACGCGCGCAGGACGATCGCTGAAGACGATGACGCGGTTGGCGAGCACCAGCGCCTCCTCGGCATCATGCGTCACCAGCAGCGTGGTAAAGCCCTTGCGCTGCCAGAGTGAGACGAGCTCGGCCTGCATGGTGATGCGGGTCAGCGAGTCCAGCTTCCCCAGGGGCTCGTCGAGGATCAGGATCTTGGGATCGTTGACCAGCGCGCGGGCGAGTGCGACGCGCTGCGCCATGCCGCCGGAAAGCTGATGCGGATAGGCATTGCGGAAGGACGACAGCCCGACGAGATCGAGCGCGGCATCGACGCGATGACGCTGGCTCTTGAGGATGCCCTGGGCCTCGAGGCCCAGGGCGACGTTGTCCCAGACCGACCGCCAGGGAAACAGGGTCGGATCCTGGAACACGACAACGCGCGAGGGATGCGGGCTCCTGATGCGCTCTTCGTCCTCCCGCAGCCTCCCCGCCTTCGGCTTGTCGAGGCCGGCAACGAGCCGCAGCAGGGTCGACTTGCCGCAGCCGGACGGACCGAGCAGCGCGACGAACTCGCCGGGCTCGACCGAAATGCTGACGTCGCTCAGCACCGGCAGCTCAGTGCCGTCGATGTCGAAGGCGTGGCTGACCTGCTCGATATCGAGCGCGGCGCCCGCGGCCGGATACGTGACCGCATCGGCAAGAGCTGCGGCTACCATTTGACGGTCCCCTTCTGCCAGACCAGCAGGCGGTCGCGGATCGCAAACAGCAGCGTGATCGCGCCGGAGCAGAGCAGCGACATCACGATCAGCGCCGCGTACATGTTGGCGTAGGCGGCCCAGCTCTGCGCCCATTGCAGGTACCAGCCGAGTCCCGCCTTGACACCGATCATCTCGGCGACGACGAGCACGGCGAAGGACGAGCCGAGCCCCATGAACAGGCCGACGAAGACGTGCGGCAATGCGGCGGGGATCGCGACCTTCAGCACCAAGAACGAAGGCTTGGCACCGAGCGTGCGCGCAACGTCGTAATAGGCGTTGCTGACGCTCGCGACGCCCGACCAGGTCAGCACGGTGACTGGGAAGCCGGTCGCCAGCGCGATCAGGAAGGTCGAGGCGCTCCAGCTCGACGGGAAGGTGAAGAAGGCGATCGGCAGCCAGGCGGTCGCCGGCAGCGGACCGATGAAGCGCAGCACCGGATGCACCCAATAGCCGACCGCGCGCGACCAGCCGATCGAGACGCCGGTCAGGAAGCCGATCGTGGCGCCGATCAGATAGCCGCCAAGTTGCAGCTTGACCGAGGCGAAGACGCTGTCGAGCAGCTTCGGCAGATCGTCGGTATAGACCTCGATGATCGCCTGCGGCGGTGGAAAGAACGGCAGCGGCAGCCAGGCGAATTTTGCGGTCGCGACCTCCCATACGGTCAGGAAGGCGCCGAGCGCGACCAGCCAGGGCGCACGCTTGTGCAACGCCTTCCCCGCCGAGCCGAGATAGTCGACCCCGACGGTCCCGAACAGCGCCACGGCCGCGATGACGAAAGCAGCAATGCCGAGCGAATGCGTGCGCGACCAGTCGCCGACGTCCGCCCACCACAGGCAGGACAGGCCGAAGGCGATCCAGGCGACGCTCGCGAGAACGCCGACGCCGGATTCCCGAATCCAGGTCGCGAGCAGCGGCGCGCGCGAGCTGCGCGGCGCGCCGGAGGCGAGGCCGTCAGACAGCGAATACGTCGACATAGATGCGCTCCGCGAACTTGGCGGTGTCGGTGCTCTGCTTGAACACCTGCACGCTCTTCAGATCGTCGGCATAGGCCTTGAGCTCGCGCTTGAGCACATCGCCGACGGGATGATGGTGGTGGGTGTGGTAGCGCACCATGCCCTCGATATCGGCGAGCGTCGCCGCCTTCGGCGCGTAAGGCTGGAACGATTTTGCCGCGACCGTAGAGTTCTGCGAGGTGAACATCGCTGCATCGAGCAGCGCTTGGGTGATGGCGCGCGCGACCTGCGGCTCTTCGCGCACCAGGCTGCCGCGCAGACCCAGGATGCAGCAGCTCTTCTCGCGGTATTCGCCGTCGAGATTGGAGGCGACCTCCTTGTATTGCGTGTCCTTCAGCCAGAGATAAGCGAGCGGGTCTGACGAGAGGAACGCCTGCACCTCGCCCTTCTCGACGGCGACGTTGAGCAGATTGCCGGGATAGGCGCGCCAGTCGACGTCCTTGACCGGATCGATGCCGAGCTTGGCGAGCTGGATCGAGAAGAAGTTCTTGTCGGGACCGGCGAGATCGCCGACCGCGACGATCTTGCCCTTGAGATCGGCGAGCTTGGCAACGCCGGAATCGGTGCGCGACAGCACGCGCATGCAGCCGCCATGGGTGCCGGCGGCGATCTTGACGTCAAAGCCTTGCTCCAGCGGCTTCAGCCAGCGCAGCGCCATGCCGAGACCGGCATCGCTCTTGCCCGTCGCGATCGCCTCGAGCAGTTGGTCGGTCGAGCCGGAATAGTTGACGAGCTCGACGTCGAGATTGTGCTTCTGGAAGAAACCGTGCTCGATCGCGACCGGCACCGGCGCGAGACAGACGGCGCCGGCGTTCCACGAGAGCTTCAGCTTGCGCGGCGCGCCGGTGAGCGCAGGTGCATCCGAGGCCGTGCGGCACAGCGGAAACTCGGAGAAATCGATCCCGGGCGCGATCCCGCGCGGCGCAAAGGCCTGCGCACCCAGCGCGCCGAGCGGCGCCGCGAAGGCCGCAGCCAATCCCGCCTGGAGCAGATGGCGCCGGTCGAGCCTCGATCCGCCATGCTTGTCGTCGTTGTTCATCCGTCCCCACTCCTGCGCTGGCACGGCTCCGCCATGTGCGCAACGGTTCGCGTTGCGCAAGTTCCGTGCGGAGCTGCGTTGAGAGAAATCCTTCCGGCGGCGCCCGGTGCGCCGCGCTGATGCGATGGGCGAATGATGCGGCTCACTCGCCGCATCGTCAATGAAATGGAATTTCGAATGTTGCGCGCAGAGAAGTCATTCTCTCCATCGCCGCGCGCAGCGACGATGAAAGGATTTTCGGCGATGCATCGGTGGCGGAGGCCAATGCGACTCTGCTCTCCTGCTCCATTTTTGCGCATCTTCGGCTGTACACGCCGCACGTTCTCGAAAGCGGCGGTTCGCTGAAACGTCATTGCCTGACGCATCTGCAATACGAATGGCCATTTCATTGACTGCGTGTTGCACGGTCATAGACTTCATCGTCTCGACGCATCGCTCACCCGCGCGTCGTGAGCAAAGCAACAAGACAGAAGCAAGACAAATCATATGAACATCAACTCCCCCGATCATTCCATCACACGCCGGCTCGCATTGTCGCTGTTCGCCGCCGCCGTCACCTTGTCGACGACGGCCGCAGCGTTTGCCGCGGATACGGTCGTGCTGCGCGTCGGCGACCAGAAGGGCGGCAACCGATCGCTGCTCGAGATCTCCGGCTATGCGAAGGACCTGCCCTACAAGATCGAATGGTCGGAATTCCCTGCGGCCGCACCGATCCTGGAGGCACTCAACGCCGGCGCGCTCGACGTCGGCTACACCGGCGATCTCTCGTTCCTCTCGGTCTATGCAGCGGGCGCGCCGATCAAGGCGATCGGCGGCACGAGGTCGGACGCGAAGACGCAGGCCATCCTGGTGCGCCAGGATTCGCCGATCAAATCGGCTGCAGACCTCAAGGGCAAACGGCTTGCCGGCACGCGCGGCGGCTGGGGCCAATTCCTGATCGACGCCACGCTGGAGAAGGCGCAGATCAAGCTGGAGGATGCGACCTTCGCGCCGCTCGGCCCGGTCGATGCCAAGATCGCCCTGCTCGCCGGCTCGATCGACGCCTGGGCGGTGTGGGAGCCCTATGTCTCGTTCGCGACGTTGAAGGACAAGGCCCGTGTAATCGCCGACGGCGAAGGGCTGACGCCGACCATCACCTTCATCGTCGCCTCCGACAACGCCATCGCCACCAAACGCGCGGCGGTGCAGGATCTGGTGCAGCGGCTGAACAAGGCGCGGCTGTGGTCGCTGGATCACCTTCCCGAATATGCCAAGAACACGGCGGAGCTGACGAAGCTGCCCGAAGACGTGCTGCTGTCAGCCTACGCCGCGCAGCGCACCAGCCCGATCGTGATCGACGAGACCGTGATCAAGGAGGTGCAGCAAGCCTCCAACCGCTCGACGCGTTACGGCATCCTGCCGAAGAAGCTCGACGTCAGCAAAGCCGTCGACCGCAGCTTCACGGCTGCAGCCGCGGGATCGAACTAGGCGACGACAGCGGGATGCGCAGGCTTCGCCTCAACCCCGGCCCACTGCATCTCGCCGCGATCGTGCTCATGCATTTGGCATGCATGAGCCTGATCGTGTGGCTCTCGTTCTAGCCGCGCGGCCTCACCAATATCTGCGGTAATAGTGACGGTGATAGACGCGATACGGCCGGTAGTAGCCATAGCTGTAGTACGGACGATAGGGTCGATAATATCGCGGATAGGCCGGTGCGTAGCCGTAGCCGCCGTAATAGGCGGGGGCATAACCATAGCCGTAGCCCGGATATCCGTAGCCGTAGCCGCCGTAATACGGTCCGCCATAATAGCCGTAAGGGGCGCCGGCCGCGAGGGCGCCGCCGATGATCGCGCCGGCCGCGAGACCGCCAAGACCCCAACCCCATCCGCCGCCGCGCCAATGCACCTGCGCGACGTTGTCGCCGGCCGCAGCCTTCATCGTCGCGACGTTGGTCGGCAGCGGGGCTGCCGCCGCCTGCTCGATGTGGCCGGCGATCACCACGCCGGCCAGCGAACAGGCAATTGCCGTTTTCCAGATCCTCATCGTCTTACTCCCTGTCTGACCTTTCGCTTGGAAAAGGATCGCAGCGTCATGATCGTGCATCCTTGCGCCAAGTCAAAGCCTGGAATTTGCGTGCACCGCACAAGACGCATGCCTCCGATTGATCAACCGGTGCCCGGCGAGGGTTGACGACCTCGCCGCCTGTGACACCCTCACGACGGCGCCTGAGGCCCGATCACCCGGGCAAAGCATTAAGCTTCCCGTGCATTCGCAACCAACAACCACCTTCACGATTTACTATTCGTGCCATTAGTATCGGTTCCAATGTGCGCGGCCGGGAGGCTTCTCGCGAGCGCCGGAGTTGTGGGAGGATGACATGAGTGCCGCGAGACCCGAGCCGCTTGCCCGCCAAGCTCTGGCGTTCGTCCTGGCCGGAGGACGCGGCAGCCGGCTCCTGGAGCTGACCGACCGGCGCGCCAAGCCGGCAGTCTATTTCGGCGGCAAATCCCGGATCATCGATTTCGCGCTGTCGAATGCGGTGAACTCGGGTATCCGCCGTATCGCGGTCGCAACCCAGTACAAGGCGCACAGCCTGATCCGGCATCTCCAGATGGGGTGGAATTTCTTCCGCCCCGAACGCAACGAGAGTTTTGACATCCTCCCCGCCAGCCAGCGCGTGTCCGAGACCATGTGGTATGTCGGCACGGCGGACGCGGTGTACCAGAACATCGACATCATCGAGTCCCACGCCTGCCGCTTCATCGTGGTGCTGGCCGGCGACCACATCTATAAAATGGACTACGAGGTGATGCTGCGCCAGCACGTCGAGAGCGGCGCCGACGTTACCGTCGGCTGCCTCGAGATGCCGCGGGCGGAATCCTCGGGCTTCGGCATCATGCATATCGACGAGAACGGCTGGATCCAGTCGTTCCTGGAGAAGCCGAAAGATCCGCCGCCGATGCCCGGCAAGCCGGACGTCTCGCTCGCCAGCATGGGCATCTACGTGTTCGACGCGAAATTCCTGTTCGACCAGCTCAAGCGCGACGCCGAAGACCCGAACTCCAACCACGATTTCGGCAAGGACATCATCCCCTATATCGTCAAGAACGGCCGCGCGATGGCGCACCAGTACTCGACCTCCTGCGTCCGCTCCGGGAGCGATCCCCGCGCCTATTGGCGCGACGTCGGCACTGTCGACGCCTATTGGGCCGCCAATATCGACCTCACCGACGTCGTGCCCGAGCTCGACCTGTTCGATCGCGCCTGGCCGATCTGGTCCTACGCGGAGATCACGCCACCGGCGAAATTCGTCCACGACGAGGAGAGCCGGCGCGGTCAGGCGGTGAGCTCGCTGGTCTCCGGCGGCTGCATCATCTCAGGCGCCTCGCTGCGCCGCTCGTTGTTGTTCACGGGCGTGCGCATCAACTCCTACGCCAATGTCGAGAACGCCGTGATCATGCCCTATGTGAATGTCGGCCGCGGTGCTCGCTTGGCGAACGTCGTGATCGACCGCGGCGTCGAGATTCCGGAGGGGCTCGTCGTCGGCGAGGATCCCGAGTTCGACGGGAAGCGCTTCCGCACCACCGAGCAGGGCATCTCGCTGATCACCCAGCCGATGATCGACAGGCTCAATACATGACGCCTGTTCGCGTCCTTGCGGTCGCCTCTGAAGTCTATCCCCTCGTCAAGACCGGCGGCCTTGCGGATGTCGCCGGTGCGCTGCCGGCTGCGCTGAAGGCGCATGGCGTCGAGATGCGCACCTTGATGCCCGGCTATCCCGACGTGATGCGCCTTGTGTCAGACGCAGAGGAACTCCGGCGCTGGCCGGATTATTTCGGCGGCCCCGGGCGGCTGCTGGCGGGCTCGTATGACGGGCTCGATCTGTTCGTGCTGGACGTGCCGCATCTCTACGCGCGGCCGGGCAACCCCTATGTCACCGCCGAGGGCATCGACTGGCCGGACAACGGCGTGCGCTTCGCGGCGCTGTCGCGCGTGGCCGCGGATATCGGCCACGGCCTCGTGCCGGCCTTCGTGCCCGACATCGTGCACGCCCATGACTGGCAGGCGGGGCTCGCGCCGGCTTATCTGCACTACGACAACCGACCGCGGCCGGGCACCGTGATGACCATTCACAACATGGCCTATCAGGGCAAGTTCGCTTCCGAGTTGATCGGATCAATCGGCCTGCCCTGGGACTCGCTCAACGTTCAGGCGCTGGAATATTTCGGCGGCATCAGCTTCTTGAAGGCCGGCCTGCGCTTCGCCGATCGCATCACCACGGTATCGCCGACCTACGCGAAGGAAATCCAGAGCGACGAAGGCGGCATGGGGCTCGGCGGTCTGCTTCGTGAACGCTCGGGCGTGCTGAGCGGCATTCTCAATGGCATCGACATATCGGTGTGGAATCCGCAGGAGGATCCGCACATCGCCTACCGCTTCGGCGCCGAGGACCTGACGTTCCGCGCCGCGAACAAGGCGGTGCTGCAGCAGCAGTTCAACCTCGATTCCTTGGACGAAGCGCCGCTGCTCGGCGTCATCAGCCGGCTATCGTGGCAGAAGGGGCTCGATCTCCTGCTCGAGGCCATTCCGACCATCTTGCGCGAAGGCATGCAGCTCGCACTGCTCGGCAGCGGCGACCGCGATCTGCAGGATCGCTACCAGGCTGCGGCCCGCGCCAACCCCGGCCGGATCGGCGTCGTGGTCGGCTATGACGAGATTCTGGCGCATCTGATCCAGGCCGGTTCGGACGCGTTGATCGTGCCTTCGCGGTTCGAGCCGTGCGGCCTGACCCAGCTCTGCGCGCTGCGCTATGGCGCCGTGCCGATCGTCTCCCGCGTCGGCGGCCTCGAAGACACCATCGTCGATATCGGCGAGGCCGATCCGTCCGGCCACGATGCCACCGGATTCAAGTTCGGCCCCGTGACGGCCGATGCCCTCGCCGGCACGCTGCGCAAGGCCAACACCGTCTTCCACGACAAGCTGACCTGGCGCCGGCTGCAACGAAGCGGCCTTGCGACCGACGTCTCCTGGCGCAACCGCGCCGGCGACTATGCCGCGCTCTATCGCGGGCTGATGGCGGCCCGCGGGACGTAGCGTTTTCGAGCGAAGTGGGCACCGGTTCGCGTCAAGAAAACGCGTCAAAACAAGAATTGGAGCTTCGCTCCGATGAAATCGGAACGAAGCTCCAGGCATGGCCGAATCCATGTTATAGAACCGGCATGGAACCCCTCGTGATCAAGCTCATCGGCTTTGCCGCCGCCACCTGCACCACCGTGGCCTACGCGCCGCAGGCCATCAAGGTATGGAAGACCCGCTCCACCGGCGACATCTCGCTCGGCATGTTCCTGGTCATGGTGCTGGGCCTGGCGCTCTGGCTCGCCTACGGCCTGCTCTCCGGCGATGCGCCGCTCGTCGCCGCCAACGCCATCACGATGGTGCTCGCCGGCGGCATCCTGGTGATGAAGCTGCGGTACGGGTGAGCTTTTCTTCACCTCTCACCGCGAGCGGGGAGAGGGAGAGAAGTTATCCAAACACATACGACGCCATCGCCACATTCGCGACCTCGTCGACGAAGACGCGGCGTCCGACGTCGCTGCCGGCGGCACCGGCCGCCACCATCAGCGGCAGCAGATGGTCCTCGCGCGGATGCGCAAGGCGCGCGCTGGGCGCGTTCTCCCAGTCGACCAGCATCGCATTGCGGCGCGCCGCATCCGGGCTGCTGATCGCCTCGTTCAGATAGGCCTCGAAATCATACGAGACCGGCTTCGACTCCGGCCGGTTGAAGCCACGCATGTTGTGATAGGTCAGCCCGCTGCCGACGATCAGAATGCCTTCGTCGCGCAAGGGTGCGATCGCCTGTCCCACCTTGACGTGCTCGGCCGCGTCATAGCTCGACTTCAACGAGAGCAGCACGATCGGCATGTCGGCGTTCGGATACATCAGGCCGAGCGGCACGAACGTGCCATGGTCAAAGCCCTGGTTGGAATCTTCGCGGCAATCGAGGCCGGCATGCGTGAGCAGCGCCTTCACTTGCGCGGCGAGCTCGGGCTTGCCCGGCGCCGGATATTTGAGGTGGTAGGTATGCTCGGGGAAACCGTAATAGTCGTAGACCATCGGCGGATGCGGCGAGGTCGACACGGTAAAGGCGTCGGCCTCCCAATGGCCGGTGATGACGAGCACGGCCTTCGGTCTCTCGGGCAGAAGCTGCGGCAGACGGCCGAACGCCTCGGCGGTCTTGGCATATTGCACCCGCCTGTCCTCCATGAAGGGCCAGGGGCCGCCGCCATGCGACAGGAAGAGGGTCGGAAATCGCGTCATGAGGCTCGTCTCGTTGACAACAGGCGCGTGCGAGCTGTCCGCACGATCTGCGGTGAGCATAGGCAAAGCAGCATGGTTAGCAAGTCGTTAACGATTTGCCGCTCAGAATCCCCGGTGTGGCCGAAGCAGTCGGCCTGAAGACGAGTGAGACGTGAGATGAGGAAGTTTGCGCTGGGGGACGTCGTCAACAGTGACAAGGGCCGCCGCGGTGTCGTCCGCGCGGCCTTCAAGTCCAGGGAAGGCCAGCAGTTCTATGCCGTCGAGAAGGACGGCGCGATAGATTATCTGGAGGAAGACCGGCTGAGCCCGGCGCCGCGCGTCGAGCTCGCGGCTTAGATCCAGCTCATCTCCTGCCCTCACCTGCGAGCCGATCGAGACGCTCCGCGAGGGGATCGTCTCCGCTCGCGATGCGATCGTTCGTGATCAGCAGCAGGCGATCGCCATCCGCCGCGTCCCAGCGCGGCAGGTCGGGACCATTGGGATCGCCGCTTCTGGCGAAATTGATCCAGTAGGCGCGCATGCGGCTTGCGACCGCGCGATCGCGTCGCGACAAGATGCCTGCACCGGGCACGCCTTCCGCACCGAAGATGAACTGCAACTCCCGTCCGTGGCCGACTTCCGGATTCGCGCCCCTCGCCTCCGGCACATGGGCGAAACGGTAGCGAAAGGTCGGCGCGCCGCTTGCCGCGTGCAGGCGGGCCAGCAGCCGCACCGGCTCCGAGAAGACCTTGTCAGTGTAAAACCTTGCCGCGAGATCCGAAGGCCTGGCGAGACCGGGATAGAGCTGACGCAGCTCACTACCGGCAATGCCGGACGATGCAAGTTCCTCCTTGATATCGGACTCATTGTCAAAACCCGTCTCGTCGTCGTTCGAGCCGATGATCAGCGGAATGCCGCTTTGATGTCCGGCCGCAAAGCCTGCGGCAAGGTCCTCGGTCACCAGACGTCCGTCCATCATCGGCGCGAAGCTGCGTGGCGATTTCGCCAGCAATTGTTTTTCGGCGGCCAGCAGGCGCCGCGGCTCGGCTGAACGCAAATCGGTCTTCGGCCCAAGCGCGGCCACGAACTGCCGGCCCACGGCCTCCGCCTCTTGCGCCGGCCGCAGGCGCGCGCGGCCGGGCACCGATTGCAGGATGGCCTTCTGAAAGAGATCGCGCGCTTGCGCAGACAGCATCAGGAGCGCGATCGATGTCGCGCCTGCATCGCTGCCAAACAACGTGACGTTATCACGATCGCCGCCGAAGGCCGCGATATTGTCGTGCACCCAGTGCAGCGCGGCGATCTGGTCCATCAGGCCGAAATTGCCGGAGCCGTCGTCCGACAGCGCCGGGTGCGTGAGCCAGCCGAGCGCGCCGAGGCGATAATTCACGGTGACCACGATGAGCCCCGCCTGCGCCAGCTTGGCACCATCGAACAGTGGATCGTTCGCGGTGCCCGAGATGAACGCGCCGCCATGGATGAACACCATCACCGGCAATGGGCCGTCGACCCCGAAAGGACGAAACACGTTCAGCGTCAGGCAATCCTCGCTCGCTTCCGGCAGCGACGGTTGAAGGCACGGGGCGCCGTAGTGGTAGGCGGTGCGCATCTCCGAACTTTCGGCCGTCGGTTGCGGCGGGTGCCAGCGCAGCGCGCCGACCGGCGGGGCCGCGTAAGCCAGTCCCTTGAAGGATGCGACCTCGCCTTCGACGGCGCCGAGCATCTGTCCCTCGCGCGTCAGCGCGAATGGAAATTGTCCGACCGGCTGAGCCACGGCCGATCGTGCGCAACACAGGACTGCGGAAGCCGCAACAAGTGCAAGCAAGGCCCGCATCTTCGAACGATCTCGATGAAGGATTCCGGCAGGTTATGTCCAGAGCCGCCGGCGAGGCAAGCCTCGCGCCCGCGCCTAGCTGCCTTTGCCCATCAGCTCCGCGAGCGCGCGGCGGGCAACGATGCCGAGCTCGCCGAGGGTGGAGTGGCCGGACTGCGCCGCCTCGATGAGGCGCTCGGCGATGAACCTGCGGCTGTCGTGATCGCCGCCATACGGCAGTTGCCGGCACGTCTCCTCGAGGACGACGTCCATGTTCGCTTTGGTGCGCTCACTCAACTCTGTCATGACGCCCAGGGTACGCGTGGCTTGTAAGCGCAAGCATACACAGAAGGATGCGGTCTGATTACCCCGGGCTATCACGGCCATTGTGCATCGCGGTGCGTGTGGTGCCGCAACATTCGCGCGGTCACGATGCCGCCGCAAACGACCACCGGGGATTGCACTTGCTGTAATGACAAGCTGAACCTGCGGCGATAGCTTGCCGGCAAAACAAAACACACGGGAGGAATGCCATGTCTGACGCGATGGTTGCCACACGTGCCTCCGATGAGCGCGGAACCGCTCAGCAGGTCGATGTCGCCGTGGTCGGCGCCGGATTTGCCGGCCTCTATCTTCTCCATCGCCTGCGCAAGGCAGGGCTCTCGGCGGTCGGCCTCGAAGAGGCCGACGATGTCGGCGGCACCTGGTACTGGAACCGCTATCCGGGCGCGCGCTGCGACATCCAGACCATCGACTACAGCTACACCTTCGATCCGGAGCTCGAGACGGCCTGGACATGGTCGGAGAAATACGCGACCCAGCCCGAGATCTTGCGCTATCTCGGCTTCGTCGCCGACCGCTACGGTTTGCGCCGCGACATTCGCTTCAAGACCAAGGTCACCGAAGCCAGATGGGACGAAGCGTCCGAGCGCTGGCTCATCACCACCGACAATGGGCTACCCGTCTCCTGCCGCCATTACATCATGGCCACCGGTTGCCTCTCCGCGCCCAAGCCGCCGGAGATCGACGGCGTCAAGGACTTCAAGGGCGAGGTCTATTTCACCGGCCGCTGGCCGCATGACGGTGTCGATCTCGCGGGAAAACGCGTCGCCGTGATCGGCACGGGCTCGTCAGCGATCCAGTCGATCCCGCTGATCGCCGAACAGGCCACACATCTCACCGTGTTCCAGCGCACCCCGAATTTCGCGCTGCCCGCGCATAATGGCCCCGCTCCCTCCGACCGCATGAGCCTGCTGCAAGGCGACCGCGCGGCATATCGGGAGCAGGCGCGCCAGTCGATGGCCGGGGTGCCCTATCCGCAGCAGACGGTCGTGAGCTGGCAATTGAGCGATGCCGAGCGCCGCGAGCGGTTCGAACGGGCCTGGGCGGCCGGCGACCTCGTCCACATCCTGACGCAGCTCTGGGCCGACCAGGCCGTGGACGTCGACGGCAACAAGATCGTCCAGGACCTGATCCGCGAGAAGATCCGCGCCGCCGTCAAGGATCCCGAGACCGCCGCGGCACTCACGCCGCATGACCATCCCTTCGGCGCCAAGCGTCCCTGCCTCGACACCAATTATTACGCCACCTACAACCGGCCGAACGTCACGCTGGTCAATCTGCGCCAGGAGCCGATCAAGGCGATCACGGCGAGCGGCATCTCCACGAACGGCCGCAGCTTCGACCTCGACGTCATCGTGTTCGCGACCGGCTTCGATGCGATGACCGGCGCGATCCGGGCCGTGCATCCGATCACCGGGCGCGGCGGCAGGTCGCTCAGCGATGTCTGGGCGCAGGGGCCGCAGACCTATCTCGGCCTCACGGTCGCCGGCTTCCCGAACTTCTTCATGATCACCGGCCCCGGCAGCCCGTCGGTGCTGTCCAACATGGCGGTGTCGATCGAGCAGCATGTCGACTGGGTGGTCGATCGCCTTGCCGCGCTGCGCGATGCCGGCTTCACCGCGATGGAGCCGACCGAGACGGCGCAGGCCGGATGGGGCCGGCACATGGCCGACTGCTCGATGCTGACGCTGCACCGGCTCGCCAACACCTGGTACACGGGCGCCAACGTGCCCGGCAAGGTGCAGGGGCTGATGCCCTATACCGGCGGCGTCGGCCCCTATCGCAGCATCTGCGACGAGGTGGTCAGCCGCGGCATGCTCGGCTTCAGGCTCACCGGCCCCAATGGCGCTGCGCAATGCAATGACGGCGAGGTGGTGCGCCTGCAGCCCGATGTGCGGCTGGTGCTCAACCTGCTCGCCTCGCTCAACCTGCCCCCGATCGAGTCGATGGGCGCGGAAGGCGCGCGCGCCTTCGTCAACGAGTTCAACAAGAGCCGGCCGGCAGGACGGCCGATCGGCGAGATCGTCGACGGCACCCTGCCCGGCGCCGGCGGGCCGCTGCCCTACCGTGTCTACAAGCCGGCAACGCCGGGACCACATCCGGTCGTGGTCTATTTCCACGGCGGCGGCTGGGTGCTCGGCGACGAGCAGTCGGACGAGCCATTCTGCCGCGACATGGTACGCAGGACCGGCATGATGTTCGTCAGCGTCGGCTATCGCCACGCGCCGGAGCATCGCTTCCCGACCGCGGCGGAAGACGGCTATGCAGCGACGCGCTGGATCGCCGAGCACGCCGCCGAGCTCGGCGGCAAGGCAGGCCCGGTGCTGGTGGCAGGCTGGAGCGCCGGCGGCAACATCGCTGCGGTCACCTGCCAGCTCGCGCGCGACCGTGGCGGTCCTGAAATCGCCGGCCAGCTTCTGATCTGTCCGGTCACCGACTGCAGCTTCGATCGGCCCTCCTACAACGACAATGGGACCGCCTATTTCCTGACGCGCTCGCTGATGTACTGGTTCTGGGACCTCTATTGCTCGCCGGCCGACCGCACCGACCCGCGCGTCTCGCCGCTGCGTGGCAAGGTCGAAAGGCTGCCGCCGGCCTTCGTCGTCACCTGCGAGTTCGATCCGTTGCGGGACGAGGGCGTCGCCTATGCCGAGGCGATGCAAGCCGCAGGTGTCCCGGTCGAACAGCTTAAGGCGCACGGCCATTTCCACTCCTCCTTCACCATGGTCGACGTGGTGATCACCGGCGTGTCGGGCCGGGTGCAGATGGCCGGCGCCTTGCGGCGCTTCGCGGGACTGCCGCCGGAGATCAGCCGCGGCGACGAGAGCAGCCAGGGCCACGCCAGCCCGGGGCACAGGATCGCGGCCGCCGCGAGCTGAGGAGCGTCGAGACGGCCGGGAACCTTTTCCCGGCTACCGCGTTGGGTGGTCGTGGCATTGAGATGCAGCGATAGGTGTGTAGGCCCCGGCACGCGAATCCGTGTGCTGGGGCCGTCTTCTGCGTGAGGCGGGCGATGGGGGACGTGGTCGGGGATTCAAAGGTCGATTTCGGCGCGCTCGCGGTGCTGCATAAATGGCCGTCGCTTGCAAACCAGCGAAGGCCGGACAGAGAGTCCTATCAGGTGAGTGAAGGCACGCTCGACGAGTGCATCTCGGCGTTCATGGAGAAGCCGGCGGCAACCCGGCACCTCTACGAGATTCGCACGGCGGCGCAGCCGCCGCTGGTCACGGAGGTCCTCTCGCCCGAACACGTCATCGAGCTCTCGCGCTTACGTGAATTCCTCTGACGGCGCTTCACAATCGCGCGTAGGAACATTCTTCCGGTTCTTCCCGTTGTCAGGGATCGGAAGCCAGACGTGAGCACCTCACATGATTGAAGCTGGCGTATCATCTCCCGTCGTGCCCTACGGCGCAGACCAGACTCTCTTCGTGGTGATCGATCGCCGCGACGAGGCGACCGAAATCCCTATCGAGCGCAGCGATCTTGAAGCCACCATCGGCGAGTTCGTCGCCGGCTGCTTCAATGATCCCATCAAGGTGATCTCATTCAACACGCTCGAGCACTGGATGAAGGACATCTCGACCGACGTCGTCGGTGAGATAAAGGCGCGCTGCGACATCTACGGCATAGAACTCCCCGATTATCTCAGCGACTTCGTCGAGAGCCACAGCTGAGCGGGCGTGGTTTCAATTGCGCAGACAGGAAAGCAAGCTCGGATGCGCTTGCCGCAGGGTTCGCCAGAGCTAAGCGCGGCGGTGCTTGCCGGCGATGACCTCGATCTCGCGGCGGCGTTCGCCCGCGAAGGTCAGGAGCTTCTCGATCGTCAGCGTATCCGTGATCCGTTTGGCGAGCCGCTCGGCGCGCGCGGCCTGATCTTCGAGATACTGGATCGTGTTCAAGCGCCGCCTCCCCCGAAAGCCCGGAATTGTGTGGGCAGCTATGGTGCTTGAGAAGCCGCTAACAGCCGGTTAAGCGCACCGCATCGGCGCGACGAGTCGCGCCCTATTGCACGACCTCGAGCCTGACATTGGTGATGCCCTTGTCGACCATGCCGAGCGCCTCGGCCGCGGAAGGCGTGATATCGACCACGCGTCCGCGAACAAAGGGCCCGCGATCGTTGACCCTGACGGTGACGAAGCGGCCGGAGGAGGTATCGGTGACGCGCAGCTTGGTGCCGAACGGCAGGGTGGGATGCGCCGCCGTCAACTCGTTCTTGTCGAACTTCTCGCCGCTCGCGGTCTCCGTATCCGAATAGAAGCTGGCGACGCCATGCGAAGCCGTCTGCTTTGCGTCACGGTCCGGGGCGCGCGCCCGGCTGATCGGGCGTGGATGCAGCGCCGCCACCCTGTGCGGGCGCTCCACCGCGGCCTGCCGACTGGTACCGGCGAGATCGGCCTTCTGGCGCCCGACCGGCGATTGCGCGCAGGCGGCGAGCGATGCTGCGAAGACCGCGGCGAGCAGCAGCCGGCACGAGGTTGCGAGGGAAATCCGGGCAGTTTCGGCACGTGCAATGCGAGACATGGTACGCCCTCCGAACGGGACGGATTTTCGGTGGGCAATGAGGGCAGAACCTTGTCGGAACAAAAGCGGCTCTGGGGCCGCGGCCTTTTCGCATCAGCTGTGACGATTCCACCACAGTGTGTCGTGTTCCGAATCGGGACAGGCGGTCCCCTAACCAGCCCGGGGGCAACGAAAATTCAGGCGCTCCACCAGAAGCTTGGAGAGCGCCTGACCGGATTTTCGTTCTAGCGCCGATCAACTATCGGCCTGGTAGCTCAGTAATGCGGCTCGTACATCTGGGATTGGACCAGGGCCTTCACGTCGTTGGGTGCGGGCCCGTCCGCGAGCCCACGTTGGTAGGCAACGTCCGCAACGGCCGCCGCGATGCGGATCGAGACCTCGCGGATGCGCGGCAGTGCCGGGTAGAGGCTGCCTTGTGCGAGGTCCTCCTTGCCGACGCAATCGGCGAGCGTATGGGCCGCCGCCATGAACATCTCGTCGGTCACGAGGCGCGAGCCGCTGGCGATGACGCCGAGACCGACACCGGGGAAGATGTAGGAGTTATTGCCCTGGCGCGGCACGAAGCTGCGGCCGCTGAGCGTGACCGGATCGTACGGGCTGCCGCAGGCGAACAGCGCGCGGCCCTCGGTGTAGCGATAGGCATCCTCCGCCGAGCACTCGGCCTTCGAGGTCGGATTGGAGAGCGCAAACACGATCGGCTGCTCGTTGAGCTCGGCCATCGTCTTGAGCACCTCGGGCGTGAAAGCGCCGCCGACCGCAGCGACGCCGATGATCGCCGTCGGCTTCAGCGTCTTGATCGCGGTGAGGAAGTCGGCGATCGGCGCCTGGTCGGTGTGGGCATAGCGGAGCTTGTGGCCGGAGAGGCCTTCACGGCCGCTGACGACGAGACCGCGGGAATCCACCAGCCAGTTGCGCCGGAGCGCCTCCGCCTCGGAAGTCCCTTCCGCCATCATGGCGGAGACCACGAGGTCGGCGATGCCGGTCGCCGCCTCGCCCGCCCCGAGGAACAGGATCTTCTGGTCCTTCAGCTTGCCGCCGCCAACGCGCAAGGCCGAGAACAGTCCGGCGAGCGCAACGGCCGCGGTGCCCTGGATGTCGTCGTTGAAGACGCAGGCTTCATCCCGGTACTTGTGCAGCAGCTTGAACGCCGAATGGTTGGCGAAATCCTCGAACTGGATCAGCACGCCCGGGAACGTTTTTCGCGCGGCTTGCATGAACTCGTCGACGAAGCTGTCATAGGCCTCCCCGGTCAGCCGCCGCTCGCGCAGGCCGACATAATAGGGATCGTTCAACAGCTCTTCGTTATTGGTGCCGACATCGAGCACAACAGGCAGGCACGCTTCCGGATGCATGCCGGCACAGGCCGAATAGAGCGAGAGTTTTCCGACCGGAATGCCCATGCCGTTGGCGCCGAGATCGCCGAGACCAAGAATGCGCTCGCCGTCGGTGACGACGATCAGCTTGGCCGGATAAGGCCAGTTCTTCAGGATCTCCGCGATCTGGCCGCGATCGCGCGAGGAGATGAACATGCCGCGCGGCCGCTGGAAGATCAGGCCGTACTTCTGGCAGGCGAGGCCGACCGTCGGCGTGTAGATGATCGGCTGGATCTCGTCGATATTGTCGACGACGACGCGGAAGAACAACGCCTCGTTGCGGTCATGCAGCGCGTTCAACGCGACATATTTTTCGAGGTCCGTCGGCAGCGCGCGCAGATTGGTGAGCACACGCTGGGCTTGCGTCTCCATCGTCAGCACGCAGGGCGGCAACAAGCCGCGCAGGCCGAGCGTCTCGCGCTCCGCTTCCGTGAAGGCAGTCCCCTTGTTGAGCAAGGGGTCGCGCAGCAGCGTCATGCCTTGCTGCGTATTGGACGACGTCGATTGGGCAATGACCCGGGCAGGTCTATTCACGAATTCCCCCAAGAAGCTTCTCATTGAACCGCAGCCATTGTCGGCCACCGCTCCCCGGAGATCAAGGACGTTGGACTCGTGCAGCGATTGTGATCTCGCACCGCAGCGAGATTGTCGTGCTAGCGCCGTCGTTCAAGAGCTTAGCGCCGCAAAGCTCTCGCTCCTCATCATGAGCGAGTGGGAGCGGACCTTTCTCTCCCCCTCGTCATTCCGGGGCGCGCGCCATAGCTCGCGACTTCATCGCGCCCCGGAATGACGAAAGAGCCTCACAATTTTCAGGAACGCCTTTAGGGCAGCCGGGGGCGCCGAGGCAAACGGAAGATTGCCGAGCCGCTATCCAGCCACCCGCCGCGGCGTCAGATTGGCGGCGCTATCCGCCGGTGCCGCGACGTGCATCAAGATGGTCTGGGTGGCGGATGCGACCTCGATACCGTTCTGCTGGAAGCGCAGCTTCATGCGCCGGTTGAATTCGCGCTGGACCGGCCAGCGCCCGGCCTCGGTGCAACGGATCTGGCCGACGATCGACACCATTGCGCCGTCCACCTTGTCGACGCCCCACAGCTCGAGGTCGCCGCGGATCAGTGCGCGGAATTCCGGTTCGCGCCGCATCTCGTCGACGATGTCCTTGAGAATCTGGCCGGCGCGGTCGGTGTCTTCCTTGTAGGCGACGTTGACGCTGACCGAGGCGTTGCCGGCGCCGCGGCTGGCATTGGTGATGGTCGTGACCGCGCTGAACGGCACGATGTGCACGGCGCCGTCGCCGGCGCGCAGGCGGATGGTGCGGATCGAGACGTTCTCGACGACGCCGGAGAGCCCCGACACGCTGACATTGTCGCCGACCTGGACCGTGTTCTCCAGCAGCAGGAACAGGCCGGTGATGAGGTCCTGCACCAGCTTTTGCGAGCCGAAGCCGATCGCGATGCCGACGATGCCGGCCCCCGCGAGCAGCGGCGCGACATTGACGCCGATCTCGCTCAGCGCGGTGAGGCCGACGACGGTTGCGATCAGGCAGAGCAGCGCCGTGCGCAGCATCGGCTGGAACGTGCGCAGACGCGCGGCACGGGCATAATGGCCGTCCCGGGACAGCGTATTGATCTGGCGATCCAGGAACGCATTGCTGGCCTCCCAGATCGCGGCTGCGATGAACGCGGCGAGGCCGATCGTCACCACGGCCGAGATCAGGCGGCTGCCGATCTGGCCGCCATAGAACCAGACGATCGCGTCGACACCCCAGACTTCGAGCACGGCCACGAAGCCGATGAAGGCGATCACGCTGGACACGATCCTGCGCAACAGCGGCAGATAGCGGTTGGCGCGGATCTCGAGGCCCGGAAAGCGCTGCAGGATCTCCGGCCTGATGCGGAAGCCGCGGTCGATCAGGCTCAGCGTCACCATGGTGACGACACGCGTGACCAGCGCCACCGCGATGGTGCCGACGAAATATTGCAGCAACAGCGAATAACCGTTGCGGATGTTGAGGGCCCACACCGCCCACAGGGCTAGGTCGAGCGAGATGGCAAGATAATGCCAGCCGCCGGCGATGCGGTTACGCAAACGGGCTGCAATCCCCTGCCGCTCGGCCGGCGCCCGGATGGCGTCGGCCACCTGGCGGCGGCATTGCAGGATGATGACGACGATGAAGAGGTGCACGACCAGCATCACCATGCGCAGCAGGGCGGCATAGCCGGCGCGGTGCAGGCCGAGCAGCAGCGCCACATTGGCGAAGGCGATGCCGGTGACGCCGACACCGACGATGCGGCGCGCCCAGATCTCGACATAGGCCGCAGTTTCGGCCCGCACCGGAAACAGGCCGAACGGTCCCGCCAGCGCACGGATCAGGCAGATCAGACCGCGCGAGAACGCATAGGCGTTGACGACCGCGAGGATCACGAGGCGGACGGTCGTGGGCTCGCCGATCTCCGTCCCGAGCAGGGCCGTGGCAAGGCCGACGAAGACGACCACCGGCAGCAGCTCGAGCACGAGGCGTCCCAGCACGAAGGGCAGCCGAGACAGGACCTGCCACACCCGCGCGAGGCTGTGACGGCGCTTGTTCAATTCGGGTGCGGGAGTGACGTCTGCCACCGATGACGGCGGATCGGCCATGGGCAGCACCTGCGCCGGCAGGTGCGCGGTTTGCGGCACGCGTCCTTCCAGGAACGCGACCGGACGGCGGATCAGGCGAAAGATCACCCACTCGGCTGCAAGGGCGCACCCGAGCACCAGCGCCAGCTTCCAGGCGATCTCGATCAGAAGGTTATAGGCCGCGGGATCGTTCGCGGTCCGCATGATCCAGTAATAGAACGCCGGGAAGTGCGTGAGCGTCCGCGCCATGCCGGCGATCTCGCTCGAGATCTCGGCGATTTCCTCCGACACCGTGAGCAAGAGCTGCGCACCGAGGCCGTCGGCCGAGAGCGGGATCGGCGATTTTGGCTCGGGCGCCGCTTGCTGCGGACCGGACACGTTGGCAATCGCGCGGAGCGTATCGATCATCTGCGCGCGCTTCTTGTCGTCCTGAAGGGTTTCCAGCGCGCGCTTCGCCTCGTCAGGCGACAGTGCGGCAGCACTGTTCGTCGCCGGCCGAGCCGGCTCGGCGCGAACGCCGGAGAACGAGACGATCGCGAGGAAGAGAGCGGCGAGGAGCGCCGCGGCAAGCTTAAGCGACACGAGGGGTCCCTGAAAAAAATGCATGCGCCGGCGGTGTCGAGACCGTTACCGCCGAAGCGCATGCGTCATGTCGGATGGCCGTTATTCGCCCCTAGCCTGTGTCGGAAGTTGGCCTTTGAGGCGACATTCTCTTGGCATTTGCCGCAATGCAGGATCGTGGCGGCATCACCGAAATGCTGTGATGCGCCAAAGATTTCCCACGCCATTGCGGAACGGCGGCGAGGAGAAAGGGGGACAGCAGGATGTTAGGGAAATTCGTTGCGGCAGCCTCGTCACGGCCGTCCGACACGCTCGGTGTGATGCAAATTACAGCGCCGGGACGGTAGGGGCTTTGCCTCACTGATGCAGCCCGCTAAACCTTGTCCCGGCGTGCCGTTCGCGGTTTTGCCGCTATGCGATAGTCCGAACGAGCTCCATCGCACTTAGCGGCTGGATTTGCGGAGGTGGCGTCATAGACCTCCCCTTGCTCATGAGATGGACGTTGCGCGTCGCTTGTTTGCGACCTTAGCGATGCTCCACCTAGGACACAAAACTGTCAAGCAAGATCAACGATCTAAAGATCACATTTGAAGGCGCGAGTTCCTTGGAAGCAAGCCGCCGATGGCAGGCGCTTCCGCGTGGGGTCGCAACTGTTCGGGGGCAGCGGGCATGGTGACATCATGCCCCTGTTTTGCCCGACGAGTCAAACGAGCTTCGTAAAATCCGCAGCAACAATGACGGACCTGCAAGCCATTGATTTCGCTATGCCCGGCTACTGTGCATGGGGTTGTTTTCGCGGTTTTTGTCCAGGGCCGGCTCGGCCGCCTAGAGAAACATGTCCGCCAGGTCGACCGTCGAGGACTTTCCGATCTGGTCGAAGTTTCGCGCCAGCCAGCTTCGCGCCGCCTCGCGGCCCTCATCGCGCAGGCGGCACAACAGGCTCCATTCGGGGTGGAACTGCGTGGCCGTGCCGAGCTGCGACATCAGCAGATCGTTGCCGATCCAATGCATGTACATGCGGCTATGCTTGTCGCTGTCGAGCTCGCCGTCGTCGATCAGCCGGGTGGCGAAGGCGATCGCGCGCATCTCCCGCATCAACGACGAATTGAAGCTGATCTCGTTGATGCGGTGGAGGACATCGGCTGCACTGGTCGGCAGCTCGTTGCGCCGGATCGCCGTGACCTGCACAATGATGACGTCATGACTGCCCTTGCGGTAGATCAACGGATAGATCGCGGGATTGCCGAGATAGCCGCCGTCCCAATAATGCTCGCCGTCGATCTCGACGGCCTGGAAGTAAGGCGGCAGGCAGGCGGAGGCGAGCACGGTTTCCGCCGTGAGAAGCGGGCTCTGGAACACCTTGATCTTTCCGGTGCGGACGTTGGTGGCGTTGAGAAACAGCTGCGGCGCCTCGGGTGAGGAATTGAGCCGGTCGAAATCGACCACGCGCTGCAGCAGCGCGCGGAGCGGATTGAAATTGAAGGGATTGAGCAGGTTCGGCGGCAGCGTGTGCGTCAGCGTATGGATGACGGCGTGGACCGGATGATATTCCGGCGGCAGCCTCAAGGCCTGGATCCACTGGTTCAGCGGCGACATCAAGTCGTACGCCATGTCCATGCGCGACACTTCGTACCAGAATGCGTGCAGGCTCTCCCGCGCGGCCTCCGCACCTCCCTGCGCCATGCCGGAGGCCACCGCCACCGCATTCATGGCACCGGCACTGGTCGCGCTGATCGCCTCGATCGCGAGCCTGCCATCTTCGAGCACCTGGTCGAGTACGCCCCAGACGAAGGCGCCGTGCGCGCCGCCGCCCTGGAGCGCGAAGTTGACGGTCTTGCGGTCGGCGATCCGGTCGGCTGTCACTTGGCTTGCTTCTTGCCTCCCGTCCCCTCTTTCTCCAGTGCCTTGCGCACTTGCTCGAACTCCTCCAGCGAGGCCTTGTCGGCGCGGGGGAAGCGCAGGTCGAGCTTTTCGAGCGCTGCATTGATCACCGAGCCGATCACGACGCGGGCGAACCATTTGTGATCGGCGGGCACGACGTACCACGGCGCATGGGAGGTCGCGGTGTGGCGGACGATGTCCTGGTAGACCGCCTGGTAGCGCGGCCACAGCGCGCGCTCCTTGATGTCGTCCATGGAGAACTTCCACTGCTTGGCCGGATCCTCCAGCCGGTCGAGGAAGCGCTCGCGCTGCTCGTCCTTGGAGACGTTGAGGAAGAACTTCAGCACCACGGTGCCGTTGCGGCAGAGATAGCGTTCGAAGGCGGAGATGTCTTCGAAGCGCTCCTTCCAGATGTTCTTGGTGACAAGCCGTTGCGGCAGCTTCTCCTTGGCGAGGATCTCCGGGTGCACGCGCGTCACCAGGCATTCCTCGTAATGGGAACGGTTGAAGATGCCGATATGGCCGCGCTCGGGCAGCGCGACGACATGACGCCAGAGGAAATCATGATCGAGCTCCTTGCTGCTCGGCGCCTTGAAGGCCGTGACTTCGCAGCCCTGCGGATTGATGCCCTCGAAGATCGCCTTGATCGCGCTGTCCTTGCCGCCGGCATCCATCGCCTGGAATACGATCAGCACGGACCAGCGGTCCTGGGCGTAGAGCTTCTCCTGAAACTCGATCAGCCGCTTCTTGTTGGCGTCGAGAAGCGCCTGCGCCTTCTCCTTGTCGAGGTCGCCCTTCTCGTTGGTCTTATGGTCCTTGAGATGAAACTTGCCCGAGCCATCGTAGCGGAATGGCGTGATGTAGCGGTCAAGCTCCTGGGCGAGCGATTTGGACGGCTTCTTGCTCATGAGCGCGGGGCACCTTGCGTTGCGGCTTCAGTCGGTCGAGGACGCTACCAAGGATGCCCTTGGGAAGGAATATGATGAAAAGCACGAGCAGCACGCCGTAGACGAGGTTGTCCCAGCCGACCGCCTTGGTGCCGAAGCCGATGCGCAGGGTCTCCGCGAGCAGAATCGTGATGATGGCGCCGACGGTCGGGCCGAGCGAGACGAACAGGCCGCCCACGATGGCAGCGAACACCATCTGCAGCGACACCGCGATGCCGCTGACGGTGTCGGGCGTGATGAACATCTGGTACTGGCAGTAGATCGCGCCGGCCAGCGCCGTCATCAGGGCACTGAGCAGCGTGATCTTCAGCTTCTCGGCGGTGACGTCGACACCGGCCGCGGCGGCGGCGTCCTCGTCCTCCGAGATCGCCTCCAGCGCATAGCGCGCCATGCTGCGGTCGACCCAGTGCCAGACCACGATGCCGAACAGCCAGACCGCAAGCGCGATGAGGTACCAGGTCGTCTTGTCATCGAATTGCAGCGCGAGCAGCTTGCTGCCCGAGGTCCGGTTCGGCGTGTAGCCGAGCGAGCCGCCGGTGTAGTCGCGCGTCGCGGTGATGACCTGGAGCACGATGCCTGACAGCGCCAGCGTCACCAGCACGAAATAGTGCCCGGTGATGCGGAAGCGGAAGCAGGGATAGCCGACGATCAGCGCCAGTGCTCCGGCCGCGATCATGCTGATGGGAATGCCGATCCAGGGCGACAGACCAAGATGATTCCACAGCAAGGCGGTGACATAGGCGCCGATCCCCATGAAGCCGCCATGGCCGAGCGAAACGAGGCCAAACCGGCCCATCATCGACCAGGAGGTGTAGGCGAACGACCAGATCAGGATCAGCACCAGAATGTGCAGGTGATATGGATCGCGATAGACAAAGGGCAGCACGACCAGTGCCGCCAACCCCAGGCCCCATGCCGTAAGCCGCCCCTGCCCCATCATCGGCGCCTCGCGAGCAGGCCCGCGGGCCGGATGAACATCATGACGATGAAAAAGGCAAAGGCGAGCACATAGCCCCATTCGAGGTCGGAGAACAGGCCACCGAGCGAGATGATCTCCGCGAACAGGAAGGAGGCGATGAAGCCGCCGATGAAATTGCCGAGGCCCCCGAGCACGCAGATCAGGAAGGTGATCGGCCCGAAGGAGAGGCCCACGAAGGGATGCACGTCATATTGCAGCACCAGGAGGCAGGCCGCGAGCCCGGCCAGCGCACCGCCGAGCGCGGAGGTGATGAGATAGATACGCTTGGTATCGACACCCATCAGCGCCATGATCTGCCGATCCTGCGCGATGGCGCGGATCGCGGTGCCGGTGAAGGTGCGCGTCATGAACAGATAGACCGCGACCATGCCGACCAGCGCGGCAACGAAGGACAGCAGCCGCGCGTAGCTGAAATTCATGTCGCCGAAGGCGAGCACCGGCAGGCGGATGCCGAGGTTGCGGAAGTCGATGCCGAAGGCGACGGTGGCAAAGCTCTGCAGCACGAACAGCACGCCGCCGGTCGCGAGCAGCTGGTTGATCGGAGGTGCGGTCAGTAGCGGCGCGATCACGAGGTAGTGCAGCGCCGCGCCGAGCAAGGCGACCAGCAGGATGGTGAGCGGAGCGGCAACGAAATAGCTGACGCCATAATACTGCACTATGAAATACATGGCATACATGCCGATCATTACAAGCTCGGCATAGCAGATCCAGGTCACGTCGATGACGCCGAAGATCAGGTTGAGGCCGAGCGCAAGCAGCGCCAGCACGCCGCCCAGCAGGATGCCGTTGATGACGGCCTCCAGCAGGTAGATGTCAAAGACGTCCAGAAATGCCTGCATGCCCCCTCACACCCCGAGATACGCTTCCTTGACCGTGTCGCTTGCCAGCATCTCGGCCGAGGTGCCGGACGCACGGATCGTGCCCGCCTCGATCAGATAGGCGCGATCGACCACTTTCAGCACCTGCTGCACGTTCTGCTCGACGATCAGCACCGTCAGGCCGCTGGCGCGGATCCGCTTCACCAGCTCGAATACCTGCTGCACCACGACCGGCGCGAGGCCCGCCGACGGCTCGTCAAGCAGCAGCAGCTTTGGATTGGACATCATTGCGCGGCCGATCGCGCACATCTGCTGCTCGCCGCCGGACATCGTGCCGGCCATCTGATGGCGGCGCTCCTTCAGGCGCGGAAACAGGTCGAACACGACCTCGAGCTGCTGGGCATAGTGCCCCCGCGCCTCCTTCATGAAGGCGCCCATCTTGAGATTGTCGTCGACCGTGAGCTGCGGAAACAGCCGGCGGTTCTCCGGCACATGCGCAATGCCGAGGCTGACGATCTTGTGCGCCGGGGTCGCGACGACATCGACGCCTTCCATCTTGACCGCGCCGCGCGAGGGACGGATCAGGCCGGAGATGACGCGCATCAGGGTGGTCTTGCCGGCGCCGTTGGGGCCGATGACGCCGACGGCCTCGCCGGCCTTCACCTCGAGATTGACGTCGAACAGCGCTTGGAACGTGCCGTAGCCGGCATTGACGCCGCGAAGCTCCAGCATCATTGGCCTCCCGCCCGGCGGCGCGCTTCGGCGGCCGCGGCCTGCGTGGTCTCGGCATCGGTGCCGAGATAGACCTCGATCACGCGTGGGTCGCCGGCAACGGCACTGGGAAGCCCCTCGGAGATCTTCTCGCCGTGATCGAGCACCATGACGCGATCGACGACACGCATCAGCACACCCATGATGTGCTCGACCCAGATGATGGTGATGCCGAGCTCGTCGCGGATGTTACGCAGCATGTCCGCCGCCTGGTCCATCTCGGCCTCGTCGAGACCGCCGAGGCTCTCGTCGGCGAGCAGCAGCTTCGGCGCGGTGGCGAGCGCCTTGGCAAGCTCGAGCTTCTTGAGGCCGGCAGCGCCGAGGCCATCGACGCTGGCGTGGCGGTCGGTCGGCAGGCCGACCATCGCCAGCGACCGCTCGGCCGCTTCTTCGGCCTTGATGCGACTGTGGCGGCCCTGGCCGTAGAAGCCGGCGAGCGCGACGTTCTCGAAGATGCTCAGGCGGCGGAAGGGACGCGGAATCTGGAAGGTGCGGCCAATGCCGCGGTTGATGATCCGGTGCGGCGCGAGGCCTGCGATCTCGTGCCCGGCGAACAGGATCGATCCGGAGGTCGGCGCCAGCGTGCCGGAGAGCATGTTGAAGATCGTGCTCTTGCCCGAGCCGTTGGGCCCGATCAGGCCGAGGATCTCGCCCTGATCGACCCTGAACGACACGTTGTTCACGGCGGTGAAGCCGCCAAACCGCTTCACCAGCCCGCTGACTTCCAACACCAAAGCTCTCCGACGCTACTGGTTGCTGTAGGTGGTGCCCTTGGGCAGCGGCAGCACGGCCTCGCGCTGCGCCTGACTCTTGGGCCACACCACATAGGACTTGTCGTCGACGTACTGGATCACGACGGGGAACGAGCGCTCGTTCTGGCCGGCCATTGGCGAACCCTCGCCGTGGAATTTGACGCCGAAGCCGAGCATGGTGCCGCCTTCGGGTATGTCGGTGTCGAGCGCTGCCTTGCGCAGGGCGTCGGGATCTACGCCGCCGTATTTCTTGATCGCTCGCGGCAGCACGTCGGTCAGGAACAAGTAGGTGTTGGACGCAGCCATGCCGACATGGGCCGAACGGATGGCGACGCCCGGCTTGCGCTTGTCGAACTCCTCGCCAACCGCCTTGATGATCGGCGGCAGCTTCGGATCCATGCTCTTCTGGTTGGCGAGCCAGATCGAGATCGGATCGGTGTTGAAGACGTAGTTTACATCGGCGCCCAGGCCTTCCTTCAGCTTCTCATAGACCCCGTAGCCGGCGCCATGTCCAACCAATGCGCCGAACTTCAGCCCCTGTTCGCGGGCTTGCCGGAGCAACAGGGTGATATCGGGATTGTAGCCGGTGTGGAAGATCACGTCCGGCTTGGCCCGCTTCAGCTTGGTGACCAGCGCAGACAGATCCGGGGCCGTCGCCGAATAGCCCTCCCTGAGCACGATGTTGAAACCGGCCTTCTTGGCGCCGGCCTCATTGCCTTTGGCAACGTCGACGCCGTAGGCGCCGTCCTCATGGATGATGGCGACCCGCAGGTCCTTCGGATCCTTGCCTAATTTTTCCTTCGTGTTCTGCGCGATGAAGTCCATCGTCATCATGCCGAACTGATCGCCGGAGGCCTGCGGACGAAACACGTATTTGTAGTTCTTGTTCTCCAGCACCGCGGAAGAAATGCAGGTCGTGATCCACATGAACTTCTTCAGCTGCTCGACGCGCGCTGCCACCGGCACGCACTGCGCCGAGGAAAAGAAGCCGAGCAGCATGTCGACCTTTTCCTGCTCGATCAAACGGATCGCTTCATTGATGGCGACATCCGGCTTGCTCTGAGCATCGGCATAGATCGCCTCGATCTTGTAGCCCTCGACGTTCTTCGCGCTGTACTGATCCAGCATGATCCTCGCGCCGGTATATTGCAGCTCCGAACCGCCGCCGGCGAGCGGGCCGGTCAGATCATAGATGACGCCGATCTTGAGCTTCTTCTCTTGGGCCTCGGCGGACACCGCCAAGCCCGTCGCTGATATCGCGACCAACAGCCCACGTACCAAACGGGCAACCATGCGCAGGCGCATCTAAACCTCCCTGGACGATTGTGCATCGCATTCTTGTTGCTCTTGCTTTTTCGCCCATCACATGGGCTGCGCGAAGCGATGTCAAGCCTCGCGCGTCAGCGAGAGGCGAACTGCTGCGCAATAAAGGCCGTGACAAATCGCGGCATGGTCGGCGTAAGATCGCCCATCCCGCGCACGAGATGAATGGCCGACAATTCGGGCTCCGCCTCGCGCGCGAGATTGGCTTCGATCCGGGCGCGGGCTTCATCGCCCCGCATGTCCAGGTTGAGGACCCGAATCATCGCAATCGCGCGGCCGGAGACGACGCAATGCCAGTCCGCCTCCGCCGCGTAGTCGTCGGCGGTCAGCCCGGTCTCCTCCGCGATCTCGCGGACGACGCTGCCGGGAACGTCGAGGGCGCCATCCCTGACGTCGTCGAGGTCGGGCGTGCCCGAAGGGAAATAGATGCGGCCCGCATTGGCGGTATGCTGCGCCATCTCGCCCATCACGAAGGCGCCGTCGGAGGTGCGCAGCGCGCCCATGCCGAAACCGTTGAACACGGCCGGATCGGGAAAGCCCCAGTCGCGCCAGGCGAGGAAGCTGGCGAAATCGGTCTCGAAATAGGTCGCGGTGAAATGGCCGCCCGCGAACACGGCATCGCACCCGAGCAGGACGCGACCGTTCCAGATCTTCGGCCGCTCGCGCTGCTTCTCGGCGAAATGCGCCGCGATCTCGGCGCGGCGCTCCTCGGCGAACGGCCAAGCGATCGGCCGCACGGCAAGATCAAGCGTCGTGACGCGATGAATGACCGGGGATGTCATGACGCCTGGTTACTACGCCTTCGCGTCAGCTATTTGGCGTTCCCCGTGGTCTTCTTGGCCTGGTCGACGAATTTGTTGGTGAAGGTCTTGCTGACGTCGATCTTGGCATTCGCCACGTCGGGCGAACCGACGCTGAACACCGCGAGCACGGCATCGGCGCCCTTCGGGTCCATCTTGCCGGTCTCGGAATACATCGGGATCGTGTTCTTCAGTGCGGCAAGATAGAGATCCTTGTTCTTGCCGACCGTCTCCTCCGGCATCTTCGCCATGATCTCCTCGGGCGAATGCGAATGGATCCAGGCGAGCGTGGCGAGGATCGCATTGGTGAGCCCCTGCGCTTCCTTCTCGTGGCCATTGACCCAGGCCGCGGTCGAGTAAAGCGCGCCGCCCGGATATTCACCGCCAAACGTCTCGAGCGTATCCTTCTGGGTGCGGGTGTCCGAAAGGATGCGCAGATCCTTGTGGCTGCCCTGAAGCACGGTCACCGAAGGATCGAGCATCACGGCCGCATCGATCTGGCCCTGCTCCATGGCGGCGACCGCGGTGGCGCCGAGGCCGACGCCGATCACGGCGGCACTGGTGGGATCGAGCCCGTTCTTCTTGAGCATATATTTGAGGAAGAAGTCGGTGGAGGAGCCGGGTGCACTCACGCCGACCTTCTTGCCGGCAAGGTCCTTGACCGACTTGATGTCATTGGTGCGCGAGGGCGCGACCACCAGCACGAGGCCGGGATACCGGTCATAGACCACGAAGGACTGCAGCTCCTGCTTCTTGGCCGCGAGATTGACGCAATGGTCGAAATAGCCGGAGACCACATCGGCGCTGCCGCCAAGCACGGCTTTCAGCGCATCCGAGCCACCCTTGAGGTCGACCAGCTCGACATTGAGACCGGCCTTGTCGTACTCGCCGAGCTGCTTGGCCAGCACTGTTGGCAGATAGCACAGGCAGGAACCGCCGCCGACCGCGATGGTGACCTTGCTTTGCGCCGCGGCAAGCGCGGTGGTGAGCGTCAGCGCGAGCAACGCGCCGGCGAGCCTGGCAATCGTCTTCTTCATTGGTTTCCTCCGTTCGGCCGGCGGCACCATAGTGCAGCGGAGCTGGCTTGAGAAGCACCGCCTGAGCGGGCTGCCCACGGTCAAGCCGGGCGACCTCGTCATCATCCCCAAGGGCACGGCGCACGGCGGTACCAAGCCGATCAGCGGCCAGGTCAAGGCCAGCGCGATCAAGACGCCGCCGCAGGCGCCCGGCGAGGTCAAGCTGCTGGATTGACCCCTTCAGCCCTCCCGCTTGCGGGAGAGCTGAACTCGCGCCCTACCCGCGCCCATCCGACGCGGTCGGCCGCCACACCAGCAGCCGCCGCTCCACCAGTGTCACGGCGAAGTCGATCAGGATGACGAAGGCCGAGAGCACGAACATGCCGGCGAACACGCCGGCGACGTCGAACACGCCCTCGGCCTGCTGAATCAGATAGCCGAGCCCCGCCGCCGATCCCAGATATTCGCCGACGACCGCGCCGACGACGGCGAAGCCGACCGAGGTGTGCAGCGAGGAGAACATCCAGGACAGCGCCGACGGCCAATAGACGTGCTGCATCAACTGCCGCTCGCTCATGCCGAGCATGCGGCCATTGTCGAGCACGGTACGGCTGACTTCCTTCACACCCTGATAGACGTTGAAGAATACGATGAAGAACACCAGGGTGACGCCGAGCGCAACCTTGGACCAGATGCCAAGCCCGAGCCACAGCGCGAAGATCGGCGCCAGCACTACGCGCGGCAATGCGTTGACCATCTTCACGTAAGGATCGAACACCGCGGCGACCAGCGGCTGGCGTGCGAACCAGAAGCCGACCAGAACGCCGCCGAGCGATCCGATCACGAAGGCGAGGATCGATTCCGCCAGCGTGATCCCGAGATGCTTCCAAATCACGCCCGAGGCGAACCATTTCACGATCTGGCTGAACACGTCGAACGGGTTGGAGAAGAAGAACGGCGGCAGCAGGATCTTGCCGAACACGGGGACGGTCGACAGCACTTGCCACAGCACGATACAGATGACCGCGACCAGGACCTGCAGCGCAAACAGCGTCGGGCGCGACATCAGACCGCCCCCACCGCGTGAGTGGATTGCACGTAACCCTTCATCACCTCGTCCTTCAGCACGCTCCAGATCTCGCGATGGAGCGCGTGGAACTCCTTGTCCAGCCGCACCTCGAAGATGTCGCGCGGGCGCGGCAAGCTCACGCGCCAGTCGCCGATGATGCGCGAGGACGGCCCGGCCGACATGATCACCACGCGGTCGGCGAGCGCGATCGCTTCTTCCAGATCATGAGTCACGAACAGCACGGCCTTGCGGTCGGCGTTCCACAAGTCGAGCAGCAGGTTGCCCATGACTTGGCGCGTCTGCGCATCGAGCGGGCCGAACGGCTCGTCCATCAAGAGGATCTTGGGATCGCGGATCAACACCTGCGCCAGCGCCACGCGTTTGCGCTGGCCGCCCGAGAGCATGTGCGGGTAGCGGCCCGCAAAGGCGCCGAGGCCGACGGAGGTCAGCCATTTCCGCGCCTGCGGCAGTGCGTCACCGCGCGGCGTGCCCTTGATCTCGAGCCCGATCGCGACATTGTCGAGCGCGGTCTTCCAGGGGAACAGCGCGTCGGCCTGGAACAGGTAGCCGGCATCCTGGTTCAGCCCCGTCAGCGGCCGGTCGAATATCCTGACGCTGCCCGCCGCCGGCTTGAGCAGGCCGGCCGCGACGTTGAGCAGCGTCGATTTCCCACAGCCGGTCGGGCCGACGATGGCGACGAACTCGCCCTGCGCGACCGCAAGATGCGCCTTCTCCACCGCCGTATAGACCCGGCCGTCCCCCAGCCGGAACGCGACCTTGGCATCTTCCAGCGCCACTGCCGTGGGCGTTGTCATATGTTTTCTCCGAACTCAGGCCGATGCCTTAGCCTCTCGCGCGACCAAGTTCAATCAAGCCGCCAAGCGTGCTACGCATGCAGTGCCGCCGCTCTCTTACCCTCCCCTGGAGGGGGAGGGTCGGCTCACATTGAGCGCAGCGAAGTGTGAGACGGGGTGGGGTGACAGTCTCTCCACAGAATCGGTGCCCGCGCGGATAGATCACCCCACCGCGCCCGCGCTTCGCGCGAGCGACCCTCCCCTTCCAGGGGAGGATAAGAGAAAAGCGAGCCCCCGCGATGCCTTCCAAGCTGGCGATCAGCTACCAAGAGGTCACCAAGAGCTTCGGCTCCCTTAGGGCTGTGGACGATGTGTCGCTCGACGTCGCCGAGGGCGAGTTTGTGGCGATCGTCGGCGGCTCCGGCTCGGGCAAGACCACGCTGCTGCGGCTCGCCAACCGGTTGATCGAGGTCGACGGCGGCACCATCAGCGTCGAGAACGAGGACGTGCGGAATGTCGATCCGGTCGCGCTGCGGCGGCGGATCGGCTATGTCTTCCAGAGCGGCGGGCTGTTTCCGCATTTGAACGTCGCCGACAATATCGGGATCACACCGAAACTGCTGGGCATGTCGGCGGCGGATATCGCGGTGCGTGTCGACGAGCTGCTGGAGCTCGTGCAGCTCGACCGCGCTGCGCATCGCGACCGTCTTCCGGGGGCGCTCTCGGGCGGTCAATGCCAGCGCGTCGGCGTGGCGCGGGCGCTCGCGGCAAGGCCTCGCATCGTGTTGATGGACGAGCCCTTCGGCGCGCTCGATCCCCTCACCCGCGACGCACTCGGCGACGACTATCGTTCGCTGCATCGCAAGCTCGGCCTGACCACCGTGATGATCACCCATGACATGACGGAGGCGATTCTGCTCGCCGACCGCATCGCGGTGATGCGCAGTGGACATCTGCTCGCGCAAGGCACGCCCAATGAGCTCGCCAGGAGCGGAGACGCCTATGTGCTGGAGCTGTTGCGCACGCCGCGGCGCCAGGTCGAGCGGCTGAATGCGCTGCTGCCGCAGAGCGGTGCGGCATGAGCCTCTTCACCGATCCGCGCTGGGGCGAGGCGTTGGCACACCTGCCCGACTATCTCGGCAACCATGTGCGGGTGAGTCTCGCCGCGCTGGCGCTCGGCCTCGCCGTGAGCCTGCCGCTGGCGATCCTGACGCGCAACCGTCCGGCGCCGCGCGGCATCCTGCTCGCGTTCGCCAGCATCGTGCAAACCGTACCTGGGCTGGCGCTGCTTGCGCTGTTTTATCCGCTGCTGCTGCTAGCTGCTTCCGTCACGCTGGCCTGGTTCGGCCTTTCCTTCTCCGCGTTCGGCTTCCTGCCGGCGATGCTGGCGCTGGCGCTCTATTCGATGCTGCCGGTTCTGCGCAACGGCATCACCGGGCTCAACGGCATCGATCCATCGTTGATCGAGGCAGCCAAGGGCGTCGGCATGACCGCACGGCAGTCGCTTCTCATGGTCGAGCTGCCGCTGGCACTGCCGGTGATGATGGCCGGCATTCGCACCGCCGCAGTGTGGGTGATCGGCACCGCGACGCTCTCAACGCCGATCGGCCAGACCAGCCTCGGCAATTACATCTTCGCCGGGCTTCAGACCCAGAACTGGGTATTCGTGCTGTTCGGCTGTCTGGCCTCGGCCCTGCTCGCGCTCGCGGTCGATCAGCTGCTCGGCCAGATCGAGAGCGGCCTGCGCCGCCGCAGCCGCTTGCGCGCAGCGCTCGGCTGCGTCGGGATCGCGGCCCTCGTCGCCGCTACGCTGGTGCCGACCATGGGACGTTCATCGTCAGGCTACGTGGTCGGCGCAAAAACCTTCGCGGAGCAATATGTGCTGTCGGCGTTGATGAGGGACCGCCTCCAGGCGGCGAGCCTCTCGGCCACGGCGCGCTCCGGCCTCGGCTCCAGCGTGATCTTCGAGGCACTGAAGGCCGGCGATATCGATCTCTATGTCGATTATTCCGGCACGCTCTGGGCCAACCAGCTCCATCGCACCGACACCAAGCCGCGCCCCGAGCTGGTCGCCGAGCTGAAGACGACGCTCGCCAAGGACAACATCACCCTGCTCGGCGAGCTCGGCTTCGAGAATGCCTATGCGCTAGTGATGCCGAGACGGCGCGCCGAGGCGCTAGGCATCCGCAGCATCGCCGATCTCAGCGCACATGCCTCGACGCTGTCGATTGCCGGCGACTACGAGTTCTTCTCGCGTCCCGAATGGGCGGCGCTGCAAAAGGCCTACGGTCTTTCGTTCCGCGCCCAGCGCCAGATGCAGCCAGATTTCATGTATGCGGCCGTCGCCAGCGGCGAGGTCGACGTCATCGCCGGCTACACCAGCGACGGTTTGATCGCGAAATACGATCTCATCACGCTTGACGATCCCAAGCACGCGATCCCGCCCTACGACGCCATCCTGCTGCTGGCGCCGAAGCGCGCAGGTGACGAGCGGCTCAAGACGGCGCTGCAATCGCTGCTCGGCAAGATCGACATCGAGACCATGCGCGAAGCGAACTTACGCGCCAGCGGCAATGACGCGAACTCGTCGCCCGATGCGGTGGCGAGATGGCTGTGGGGGAAAGTGGGCGGACGATAGGTCCGGCCAGCTTGGCTTGAGCTCCGTCATCCTGAGGCGCGAGTAATGGGGCGCAGAGCGCCCCATCGGGAGCCTCGAAGGATGCACGGCCCCGATGCAGATGCAGCCGGACTGTCGCCCTTCGAGGGCCGCTGAAGAAGCGGCCACCTCAGGGTGACGGTCAAGAGTATCGCTTGTGGCAAGCAAGCCAGCTAAAGCCCCCGGATCATCCCCGCGTCGATCAGCAGCCGGTTCAGCCGCCGCGCCTCGGCGCCGTCCTTGCAGCCGTAGAAGATGCCCTTGCAGCGGAGCATGATCTCTTTCTGCACGGCGAAGGACGGATCGAGCGGAATGCCGGCGGCCTCCTGGATGACCAGCGGCAGATAGGGGCCGTCGATTGTGTCCATCACGGCTTCACTCTTCACCGGCTCGAAGTTGACGGCGTCGATGGCGTAATAGGTCGCGTAGAGGCGCGGATCGTAGGCATCGAGCTTCCTGCCGAGAGCGCCCTCGTCGAGCCCGGGCTCGAGGATAGCAGGCGCGAATTCCGGCTGATGATCGCCATAGCGCACGATCAGGAAGGGTTCACCCGGAAAGGTCTTCTTCAGGCCCGCGACGAAGGCCTTGTACTGCTCGGCGCTCATGGCCTGCCGGCGCAGATATTCGTCGATGGACGGCGCATTGCCCGGCGCGCGCCAGTTCGGCAGCAGGTCGGGACGGAAGCGGGTCTTCCAGGGAAAATGATTGGCACCGAGATAGATGAAGGTGAACAGCGGCCTGTTCGGCGGCTGCTGCCCCATCAGCTGAAGCGCCTTGTCGTAGAAGAAGCTGTCGGGCTCGACATCCTTGGCGCCGAGGTCCTTGGAATCGAGGAAGCGCTCGATGCCGGTCGTCATCTGGAAGCTGCGCGCGCCCATGAAGCCGCCGTGGGCAGGATAGAGCGATAGCGTGTCGTAGCCGCAACGGCGCAGCGCGAGCGGCAGGCCACGCTCGACCCGGTTGGAGGCGATGCGCGTCACGAAATAGGCGAAGCGACCGAACGAGCGCGAGGAGAGCCCCGCGAGCACATTGTATTCGGTGAACCAGCTCGGCCCGCCGTTGCTCTCGGCGAGGAACGAGCGCTGCTTGCCGTCCCACGACTTGAAATGGCTGCCGTAGCCCTGGGGCACCTTGATGCCCTGCGCGGCGCGGATGTCGAAGCTCGATTCATCATGGATCATGATGATGTTGGGCCGGCGACCCGCGGGATGACAGGCATCGACCAGCGGCATGTTGAGCCGCTCGCTGTTCGCGGCAGCAGCCTCCATGAAACCGTATTGGACGAAGTCGGAGACCGCAGTCACGCCGGAGCGGAAGAACTTCGACAGATAGCCGTCGTCGTAATAGCCGCGCCAGGCCTCGTCCGGATGGTAGAGTGAATAGCCGACCAGCGCGGCGAGACAGGCGAGCTTGCAGGCCAGTGCCGGCAGGCGGCGGATGCGGAACGGATCGAGCCACCACAGCGCATACATCAGCGGCAGCGTGACGAGGCCGGCCAGGATCACCGACCAGCGCAAATTCGGGAAGATCGTGAACAAGAACGCCACGGTGTCGCGGTCGATCATCATCAGGTCGATGAAGTTGACCGTCATCTGCACGACATCGTGCTTGAGCCGCGACAGCAGCACCAGCACCACGACCATGGTCAGCGACAACGCGCCCGACAGCGCCGGCCGCCGCAGCAGCGTGATCCAGAAGAAGTTGAGGATGCCCCAGGCCAATGCGAAGGACAGGCGCGAGCCGAAATCGATCTCGGTCTCGTACATCAGGGCGAGCGCTGCCAGATGCGGCGCTGCAACGGCGAGCAGCCGCCAGATGCCGAGCGCGGCGACGCTCGCCAGCACGGCAGTCGTGGCAGAAGGACCTGGATTGGGCGCGGACGCCATCAACGACACGCAACTCTGGTCCGGCGCGGTGATGCCAAGCCGTCTGGCCAGCCTGAAAACGGCCAGGGCGTCCGGGGCAGCCGGAAGCCTGCACCGTGTCATAAAACTGTAACGGAACGGTCAAGGACAGGCAACGCGCGGTGCGGTCCGATCTTCGCTTAATGTTAGTGGGCTGCACCGCACGGCATCGGCCGGAGCCGCTCGCCCGCTAGGGCCTTGCGATCCCGGAGATGAAAAGATCGATCACCTCTTCCGCCATCCGTTCGATCTCACCCTCCTCGACGCCCCAACGCGGAAAATGGCCGTCGAGATTCATCCGGGCAAAACCGTAGACCAGGGCGCGGCCGGCGATCTGGATGCGCTTGAGGTCGGCCGTCCGCAGCAGGCCCTGCGCAGCCGCGTCAGCCAGCATCTGCTCCGTCAGCGCGATCAGCTCGGCATTGTCGCGGGTCAGCTCGGCGGAGCTGCCATGGACGAAATAGCGCCCGGTGGAGATGATTTCGAAATGAGCGGGATTGCGCATCGCCCAGCGCAGGTAAGCGAGCCCGAAGGCGCGGAAACGGGCGAGCGGGCCGGCGGCCGGAGCCTCGCGCAGCGCCGCCTCGATCTCGGCACGAAAACGCCGCTGCGCCTCCTCCGCCACTGCAGCCATGAGGGCATCGCGGTTCGGAAAGTGTCGGAACGGCGCACCGGGCGACACCGCGGCGCGGCGCGCGGCCTCACGGACAGAGACCTCCGCTCCCTCCGCCGCGAGCTGCAGCGCAGCATCGATCAGGACGCGGCGGAGGTCGCCGTGATGATACGACCTGGCTTGGGCGGCGCCGCGGCGGGCGCGCGGCTTGGACGGCTGTCGGGCGGGCATGGCACGTCCTAGCATCACCCGAACGTGAATGTAAGCAGCGATTACACTGTTGACCGAGGCGCGACACCGAAATGTAATCAGCGATTACATAAGGGAGGAAGTCAGCATGCCGCAACGTCAAGGCTGGTTCGAAGGCCGGCGGCTGCTTGCCGCCCTCACCCTTAGTCTGGTCGTCCTCAGCCTGTGGATCGCCTCGATGAGGCAATTCGAGGTCGAGGGCGTGCGGATGGTTATCCGGTTTACCGCACGCAGCTCGCTGCTGCTGTTCTGCCTCGCCTTCAGCGCCGCGGCGCTGGCGCGGCTTTGGCGCAATGGCTGGACGCGCTGGCAACGCCGCAACCGCCGCTATCTCGGCCTGAGCTTTGCCGCGTCCCACGCCATCCATGCGGTCGCGATCATCGCCTTCGCCAGGATGGATCCAGCCGGCTTCGCGGAGGCCACCTCGCCCGCTTCGTACATTTTCGGCGGAGTGGGCTATGCCGTCATTATTGCCATGAGCGCGACCTCGTTCGACCGCGCCGCCGCGCTCATCGGGCCCCGCGCCTGGCGTATGCTGCATCTTGCCGGCGGCTATTATCTCTGGCTCCAGTTCATGGTTTCGTTCGGCAAGCGCGTGCCCGCGATGCCGCTCTATGCCGTCTTCCTCCTTCCGCTCCTGATCGTGATGGCGCTGCGCATGATCGCGATGGCTCGCCATCCGCGCGGGCGAACCGTTGCGGCGGGCTGAAGCAACTGTGTTATTGCGGCAGCAAGCCGAGCCGCTTGGCAATGATGCGGTCGAGCGTCCGTTTCGGCAGCAGGGCGCCGATCAGATGGCGCAGCGGGTCCGGCGTGATCTGGTAGCGCACCTTGGGGCTTGCCGCGGTCAGTGCGTCGAGTACGATTTCGGCGATGCGCTCGGCCGGCAGGCCCTTGGCGCCGAGCTCCATCATGAACGCCATGACCTTGTTGAGCGCCGGCAGATAGGGCGAGTTCTGGTAGACGGAGAGATCAATCTGTTCGGCCTTGCTCCAGATCGGCGTCTTGACCGCGCCGGGCGCGATGATGATGACGTCGATCCCGAACAGCATCAGCTCGCGGCGCAGGCTTTCCGACAGTCCCTCGATGGCGTGCTTGGAGGTACAGTAAGGCGCCGACAGCGGATTGCCGTTCTTGCCGGCCACCGAGCTGATCATCACGATCCGTCCCTTCGGCCCCTTCAGCGACGGGTCCGCGCCGAGCAGCGGCCCAAACGCCTGTGTCGCGATGACCGGGCCGATGACGTTGACGTCCATCTGGCGGCGGAAATCATCCGCTGACAACTCGAGCACGGGACCGGCGACCGCGATGCCGGCATTGTTGACGAGGCCGGCCAGCGTCTCACCGCCCAGCGCCTCCCGGATTGTTCGCGCGGCTGCGAGGACCGCGGCCTCGTCGGTGACGTCGAACAGCAGGGGTGTGAAACTGGCGCCGAACTCATCCTTGAGCCGGTCGGCGTCCGCCTGCTTGCGGACGCTGCCGAAGACGCGGTAGCCGCGCCCGATCAGAACCTTGGCCACGGCCCAACCGATGCCCGTGGACACGCCGGTGACGACGACAGACCGCATGGTCCTCCCCTCCAGTTCCGGCGATCATGTAGGAGAAAGGTGCCAGGACGCAATGGCACGTGGCTCGCGATACGCGTGATGAGATTGCGGATGAAGAGCCGAATGCGTGCCCCTGAAGACGCAGACGTTTTGGCGCTGGAAAGGCCGCGAGAGAGCCTGAGAAGCGACGCGAATTCAAGAAAATGGTTTAAGCGTCAGTCCTTCGCGTTCAGGATATGCTTCAGCTCGCGAAGAATTTGAATGAAGCAGCAATGCTTCGTGGGAGAATGAAAGAGCGAGACCGCCGTTTGCGATCTCGCTCAACAGTAATTGCGAAGGTTTAAGATTTGGTTTGACGAGCGAAGCTCGTGTTTTCGCTCGTGTCCGGACAAGCGAAGCGAAGCGCAGAGCCGGGACCCAGCCGCAATGGGCCCCGGCTCGGCAGCGCACCACTTGCGTGCTGCACTGCGTCCGGGGAGCGCGACTTAGTTCTTGCTCTTGTCGACCAGCGCGCCCTTCTTGATCCAGGGCATCATGTCGCGCAGCTTGGCGCCGACTTCCTCGATCGGGTGCGCGGCGAGCTTGGCGCGGGTCGCCTTGAACGAGGTCTGGTTGACCTTGTTCTCGAGCATCCAGTCGCGGGCGAACTTGCCGCCCTGGATGTCGGCCAGAACCTTGCGCATCTCCTTCTTGGTCTCGTCGGTGATGATGCGCGGACCGGTGACGTACTCGCCGTACTCGGCGGTGTTGGAGATCGAGTAGTTCATGTTGGCGATGCCGCCTTCATAGATCAGGTCGACGATCAGCTTCACTTCGTGCAGGCACTCGAAATAGGCCATCTCCGGCGCGTAGCCGGCTTCGACCAGGGTCTCGTAGCCGCCCTTGATCAGTTCGACCAGGCCGCCGCAGAGCACCACCTGCTCGCCGAACAGGTCGGTCTCGCACTCTTCCTTGAAGGTGGTCTCGATGATGCCGGCGCGGCCGCCGCCGATGGCGGAAGCATAGGACAGACCGAGGTCATGAGCGTTGCCCGAGACGTCCTTGGCGATCGCGATCAGGCAGGGCACGCCGCCGCCGCGCTGATACTCCGAGCGCACGGTGTGGCCGGGGCCCTTCGGCGCGATCATCAGTACGTCGAGGTCGGCGCGCGGATCGAGCAGGTTGAAATGGACGTTGAGGCCGTGCGCGAACACGAGGGCGGCGCCCTTCTTCATGTTGTCGTGCAGGTGCTCGCGATAGATATCGCCCTGCAGCTCGTCGGGGGTCAGCATCATGACGAGGTCGGCCCATTTGGCGGCTTCCGCAACTTCCAGCACCTTGAAGCCGGCAGCTTCCGCCTTCTTGGCCGAGGCCGAGCCCTTGCGCAGTGCAATGGCGACTTCCTTGACGCCGGAATCCTTCAGGTTGAGCGCATGGGCGTGGCCCTGGCTGCCATAGCCGACGATGGCGACCTTCTTGCCCTTGATCAGGTTCAGGTCGGCGTCGCGATCGTAATAAACACGCATAGTCGTTTCCTCGTTCAGGGCCGAAAATCGGCCAATGGTCAATGTCCGAAGGGTGAAATTTGCGGATTTCGGGGGCTGTCTAGAGCATTTTTAGCCCCGAGGGAAACCCGTTTCTGCATGGAAATCCGCGACATCATGCATCCATGAAAACGGGGTAGAGGGAAGCGAGCAGCAGGATCGCCATCAGGATATTGAAGGCGCGCACCAGCCGCTCGGAGGTCAGTACCGGTCGTAGTGCAGTGCCGAACAGGGCCCAGACCACGGTCGAGACCGTGCCTACGATGAGGCTGATCACGGTCTGGATGGCGATGTTGATCGGGAATTGAGCGATCGCAGCATAGGCGGTGATGGTACCGATCACGATCACCCAGCCCTTGGCATTGATCCACTGGAACATGGCCGCGCCCCAGAAGGTCATCGGGCCGCGACCTTCTTCCTCGCCCGGCTTGGCCGGACCGGCCATAGCGATCATGGCGGCCAGGTAAATCAGGTAAGCAGCGCCGGCATATTTCAGGATGGTCTGGAGGATCGGATAGGCCAGGAACACGGTGCCGAGCCCGAGGCCGACCGCAGCCACCATGAAGGCAAAGCCGATGACGATTCCGACGATATGAGGAATGGTACGGCGGAAACCGTAGGTCAGGCCCGAGGACAGCAGCATGATGTTGTTCGGGCCGGGCGTGAAGTACATCACGACCATGAAGATGAGGAAGGCATAGAACAGCGATTGGGACATGCTCACCTCATGCGGTCTTCGGCAGGACTTGCGGGCGCTTCGCCAGCACCATCACGGCGATACCACCGATCACGGTCAGCATGCCGGCGAGGCGCAGCGGGCCGAACCGTTCGCCGAACACGATGCTGGAGGCAGCCGAGCCGACGAACGGCACCAGCAGCGCGAACGGCACCACTTGCGCGGCGGGATAGTCGCGCAGCAGGCGGCCCCACAGCCAATAGGCGATGCTGGTGGAGATGCCGCCGAGCATCAGCATGCAGAGAGCCGACGTCAGCGACATGTGCGCCAGCGATGTCCAGGTCGGCGCCGGCCCATTGGTGATCAGTGCCAGC
The DNA here is from genome assembly GCF_054060315.1 of Bradyrhizobium sp. USDA 4354. Classification (NCBI taxonomy): domain Bacteria; kingdom Pseudomonadati; phylum Pseudomonadota; class Alphaproteobacteria; order Hyphomicrobiales; family Nitrobacteraceae; genus Bradyrhizobium; species Bradyrhizobium sp. USDA 4354. Next base: position 7,962,211 of record NZ_JBSSDC010000001.1, read on the forward strand.
ACGAACAGCGGCACGGCCGAAGCGAGGCACAGCCAGGCAAACAGGTCGAACATCGGCACGCCGCGCGCGCCGCGCAGCAGGAGATTGCCGACGGCAAAGCTGAGCGGCGAGATCATCAGCACCGCAAAGGCGGCAACGCTGAAATCATAGCCGACGGTGCCGCAAATCATCAAAAGGCCGGCCGCAGCAATGACGATGCCCAGCGTCTGCATCGGCGTCGGCCGCTCACCAAACGCGATCGCGGCAAAGCCGATCGTGAACAGCGCCTGGCTCTGCACCACGACAGAGGTCAGGCCCACCGGCACGCCGTGGGCGATGCCGTAGGCCTGCGACAGGAACTGACCGAGGAACAGCGTGAAGCTGATCGCCAGCAGCAGCGACCAGGCGACTTTCGGCTTGGGAATGAACAGGCACGGCACCGCGGCGATCGTAAATCGCAAGGCCGTCATCAGCTCCGGCGACAGCTCGTCGAGCGCGATCCGGCTCGCCACGAAGGCAAGCCCCCAGATAATCGCCACCATCATGGCGATGAGGATGTCGGCCGGCTTCATTGTTGTTCCGGTTCTGCCTTGTCGTGCAGCCCTGTTTGTTGTTCTTGTCTAGCCTTGCTCGCCGGCTTTCGGTTTCCGCAGCAGATACGTGCCGTGCATCGGCGCGTGGTAGTCGGCCGAGACAAGCGTGAAGCCGACGTCGGTCAGCATCCGCTCCATGACCCAGCCGAAGGTGGAATATTCGTCGCGCATATGCGTCACCACGCCCTCGCGCGAGAAATCGTGGTTCTTGATCTGGAAGTCGGCCCATTGCTCGACATCGCGCTCGACCGCGTCAGGCATCGCGGTGTAGACGATATCGCGCAGATAAAAGCTCGCGCCCGGCTTCAGCGCGCGATAGATCCGCGACATCGCCACCGCCTTCCAGAAATCCGGCAGATGGTGCAGGGTGAACTCGCTGACGATCAGGTCGTAGGACGCCGGGCGATAGGCGAAGCTGAGCAGCCCGGCTGATTGCGTGCGCACGGGCGCCTTGCGATCGCGGGCATAGATCTCGGCGAGCGCCAGCATCGCGGGTGAGATGTCGATGGCATCGACCTCGGCGCCCATCAGCGCGGCTTCGGTCGCCAGCACGCCGTTGCCGCAGCCGATATCGGCGATACGCCAGCCGCGCTGCACACCGAGCACCTTCAGCGCGGCGCGCGCCCGCAGATCGGCATCGTCATGGTTGTCGTAGATCGACGCCACAGCGGGCTCGATCCCCATCCGGTTCCGCTCGTTATAGTACCAGTCGCGCGCCAGCATGGTTCACATCCCTTCGGGCCCGCGACCGATCGCGGCAACGCCGGTGCGCGACACCTCGACAAGGCCGAGCGGGCGCATCAAGTCGATAAATTGATTGATCTTGTCCGTATTGCCTGTGATCTCGAACACAAAGCTCTCGGTGGTGGCATCGATCACCCGGGCGCGGAACGCGTCCGCCAGCCTGAGCGCCTCGACCCGATGCTCGCCCTGCCCGCGCACCTTCACCATCGCGAGCTCGCGCTCGATCGAGCGCTTGGTCTGGGTCATGTCGACGACCTGGTAGACCGGGATCATGCGGTCGAGCTGGTGCTTGATCTGCTCGATCACCATCGGCGTGCCCGTGGTGACGATGGTGATGCGCGACAGATGCTTCTGGGCCTCGGTCTCCGAGACCGTGAGGCTCTCGATGTTGTAACCGCGGCCCGAGAACAGGCCGATGACGCGCGCAAGCACGCCCGGCTCGTTCTGCACGAGCACCGCGAGCGTGTGCGTCTCGTTGGGATCGTGACGGTCCTCGATGAAATAGGCGGATGCGGGCTGGTTCATTGTCGTCCCCTCTTGTCTCTCCGTCACGCCATCGCTGGCGCGTCCGTCCCGACCCAACGGCGGAACAGATCGAAATCGATATTGCCGCCGCTGAGCACGAGACCGACGCGCTTGCCCGACAGCTTTGTCTTCTCCTGAAGTGCCGCAGCGAGCGCGGCGGCGCCGGCGCCTTCGGCCAGATTGTGCGTATCGGTCCAGTAGGCGCGGATTGCGGCCGCGACCTCGTCGTCGGTGACCTTTACGATGTGCGAGGCGCCCTTGCGGATCAGTGCGAACGCATCCGCGTCCGGAATGCGCGTCGCCATGCCGTCGGCGAGCGTGTTGCTGGTCTCGGTCGTCGCGATCTTGCCGGCCGCGAACGACAGCGCATAGGACGGCGCTTCCGTCGACTGCACGCCGACAATCTCGGTCTTCAGGCCGAGCAGGTCGCGAGCCATGATGCAGCCGCAGATGCCGGAGCCCTGCCCGATCGGCACGTAGAGGATGTCGAGATCGGGGGCGGACCTGAACAACTCGAGCGCATAGGTGGCGACGCCGAGCACGAGATCGGGATGGAACGACGGCACCATGTGCAATCCGGTAAACTGGGCGCGTCGCTGGGCCTCTTCGGCTGCCGCCTGAAAGTCCTCGCCATGCTCGACCAGCTCGGCGCCGAAAGCCTTCATCGCGCGGTTCTTCTCGACCGAGTTGCCGCGCGGCACATAGATCACCGCCGGCACGCCATGGCGCCCCGCCGCGAAGGCCAGACTTTGGCCGTGGTTGCCGCGCGTCGCCGAAATGATGCCTGATGTCTTCGGCCGTTCGCGCTTCAGCCGTTCGAGATAGACGAGGCCGCCGCGCACCTTGAAGGCGCCGATCGGCGTGTGGTTCTCGTGCTTGACCACGACCTCGGTGCCGAGCCGACGGGCGAGTAGCGGCCAGGCATGCGCCGGCGTTGCCGGCACCGCCTGCCCCACGATCGCATGTGCGCGCTCGAGCTCCGTCAGGTCGAACATGATAGCCCTTCCGTCGACCATCTCTGGCAGCCGTCTTCCCCGCGAAGGTGGGGATCCAGTATTCCAGAGGCCCCCGAGATTGATCGAGAGGCCGCGGCATACTGGATCGCCCGGTCAAGCCGGGCGATGACAGCGGAGTTCGTGGCTATCGCGCTCACACCAGCGCCTTGCCGGCGGCGAACGCCTTGGCCGTCGCTTCGTCGTTGGCCTGCTCCGGCAGCAGCATCTCGTTATGCGCCTTGCCGGAGGGGATCATCGGGAAACAGTTTTCAAGGGCGGCGACGCGGCAGTCGAACAGCACCGGGCGCTTGACCGAGATCATTTCCTTGATGGCGCCATCGAGATCGGCCGGCTTGTGTACCTGGAGGCCGACGGCGCCATAGGCTTCCGCGAGCTTGACGAAATCCGGGAGCGCCTCCGAGTACGAATGTGACAGGCGATTGCCGTGCAGCAGCTGCTGCCACTGCCGCACCATGCCCATGTACTGGTTGTTCAGGATGAAGATCTTGATCGGCAGCTCGTACTGCACCGCCGTCGACATCTCCTGCATCGTCATCTGCACCGAGGCGTCGCCCGCAATGTCGATGACGAGACTATCGGGATGGGCAACCTGCACGCCGACGGCGGCCGGCAGGCCGTAGCCCATGGTGCCGAGACCGCCTGACGTCATCCAGCGGTGCGGCTCCTCGAAGCCGTAGAACTGCGCCGCCCACATCTGGTGCTGGCCGACCTCGGTCGTGATGTACGTATCCTTGCCGCGCGTCGCCTCGAACAGGCTCTGGATCGCGTGCTGCGGCAGGATGACGTCGTTGCTCTTCTTGTAGTAGAGCGAATTGCGGGCGCGCCACTGCGCGATCTGCTGCCACCACGTCTTGATGTCGGGCTTCTTCGCCTCCGCCTTGAACACCTGGAGGATGTCGCCGAGGATGTTGCCGCAGTCGCCGATGATCGGCACGTCGACGCGGATGTTCTTGTTGATCGAGGACGGGTCGATGTCGACGTGGATCTTCTTCGAGCCCGGCGAGAACGCATCGACGCGGCCGGTGATACGGTCGTCGAAGCGCGCGCCGACGCACAGCATGACGTCGCAATCATGCATGGTCATGTTGGCCTCGTAGGTGCCGTGCATGCCGAGCATGCCGAGCCAGTTCTTGCCCGACGCAGGGTATGCGCCGAGGCCCATCAGCGTCGAAGTGATCGGAAAGCCGGTGACCTCGACCAGCTCGCGCAGCAGCTTGGTCGCCTCGGGGCCGGAATTGATCACGCCGCCGCCGCTGTAGATCACGGGACGCTTGGCGTTCGCGAGCAGTGCCACGGCCTTGCGGATCTGCGTGGCATCGCCTTTCACGCGCGGTGCGTAGGACCGGTGCACGTCCGACTTGCGCGGCGGATGATAGGTACCGGTCGCGAACTGCACGTCCTTGGGCACGTCGACCAGCACCGGGCCCGGCCGGCCCGAGGTGGCGACATAGAAGGCTTCGTGCAGCACCTTGGCGAGATCGTTGACGTCGCGCACCAGCCAGTTGTGCTTGGTGCAGGGGCGCGTGATGCCCACCGTGTCGCACTCCTGGAAGGCGTCATTGCCGATCAGATGCGTCGGCACCTGGCCGGAGATGCAGACCAGCGGGATCGAGTCCATCAGCGCGTCCGTCAGCGGCGTCACCATGTTGGTGGCGCCGGGACCGGAGGTCACCAGCGCGACGCCGGGCTTGCCGGTCGAACGTGCATAGCCCTCGGCAGCATGGCCCGCGCCCTGCTCGTGGCGGACCAGGATGTGCTGGACCTCGCTCTGTTGGAAGATCTCGTCATAAATCGGAAGCACCGCGCCGCCGGGATAGCCGAAAATGTCGGTCACGCCATGATCGATCAGCGCACGGACGATCATTGCGGCGCCGGTCATCTGGTTCGGATCGTGGCTCTTCTCGCTCATTGGCTTGCTCCGGATGCGCTGTTGCCAGCGGCTTCATTCGTGTCGGGTTCGGGAAATAAAAAAGGCCCCGAAGAGGGCCCACGCACACCGCCTGTCTTGTGGATGGCAGCTAGCCACCCCCGGCGGTGTGCCTGGGTACGACGGCGATAAGGAGGATGATAATAATGTTACGCATGGCAGGCGCTCGGCTTCCCAAAGGTTGCGCGAAACATAGCGGCCAAGCCTTGGATGTCAAGGCAATGCGGCCGTTCCCGCGCGATTTTGGCAGTGTAGCCGCGTTACCGGGGTTCGGCGAGAGGTAAATTCGGGAACCGCGCGCAAAATCGTGTCACTCCGCGCTCACGATCGCGGCCAGCCATCCCCTCGCCTCATCCGGCCTCATCCATTCGAATTCCGGCAATTGGTGCCGGAACCAGGTGAACTGACGCTTGGCATAATGGCGGGTATCGGCCCGGCCGATTGCGGCTGCCTCCTCCAGGCTCAGCTCGCCGCGCAGGTGCCGGATCAAAGCCGGCACGCCATGGGCTTTCATCGCCGGCAGCAGCGGATCGAGGTGTCTGGCGGCGAGCCGCTCGACTTCTCTCAACGCGCCGGCTCCCAGCATGGCGTCGAAGCGGGCATCGATGCGGGCATACAGCTCGTCGCGTTCGGGGGCGAGAAACACCGCGCGAAAATTGTCCTTCGGCAGCAGCGGTGGCTGCCCCTCCCGGTTCCAGTCGAGCAGCGAACGCCCGGTTGCCTCCATCACCTCGAGCGCGCGCGCAATCCGGGTGCGGTCGCGCAGGTTCAATCGCTCGGCCGCGCGCGGGTCGCGGCGCGCGAGTTCCGCGTGCAGCGCCTCGACACCGTTCTGTTCCAACCGCGCGCGCACATCCTCGCGCACCTCGGCAGGGATCGGCGGCACCGCGGAGAGACCGGCCGTCAGCGCCTTGAAGTAAAGCCCGGTGCCGCCGATGAAGATCGGCAGACGTCCCCGGGCCCTTGCTTCATCGAGCGCCTTCGCCGCGTCGCTTATCCAGGCACCAGCCGAGAAGTTCACGGCGGCATCGACATGACCATAGAGACGATGCGGCACGAGGGCCTCATCCGCCGCTGTCGGCCGCGCCGTGATGATGCGGAGGTCGCGGTAGACCTGCATGGAATCGGCATTGATGACGATACCGTCGGTAGCGAGCGCAAGCTCGAGCGCCAGCGCCGACTTGCCGCTGGCGGTCGGGCCTGCGATAAGCACGGCCTTGCTTGAATGCCCCTCGCTCACGAAAACCTCAAATGTCCCTCGTTGCCACGCTGATCTGCAACCCTGACAATCCCGCACTCGACTCGACCATCGTCGACGGCGCCCGCGCCGTGCTGCCCCAGGCAGCTCCCGCGCATTGGCTGTTCGACGGGGTTGCGGTCGACATCCCCTTCGGCGCCGACAGTAACCTCGAAGGCGACCGCCACGCCATCGAGCAGCGGTTGCGCGAGCTCCGCGGCGACCTGCCCATCGACATCGTCGTGCAGCCAGTCGGCTTCCGGCGCAAGAAGCTTTTCCTCGCCGACATGGATTCCACCATGATCGGCCAGGAATGCATCGACGAGCTCGCCGATTTCGTCGGGGTAAAGGCGCATGTCGCCGCCATCACCGAGCGTGCGATGCGCGGCGAGATCGAGTTCGAGCCGGCGCTGCGCGAGCGCGTCGCGCTGCTCAAGGACCTGCCCGCCAGCGCGGTCGACGAGGTGCTGGCCAAGCACATCACACTAACGCCGGGCGGCAGCACACTGGTCAAGACCATGCGCGCGAACGGCGCCTATACCTGCCTCGTCTCCGGCGGCTTTACGCTGTTCACGAGCGCGGTCGCCGCCAAGCTCGGCTTCCAGGAGAACCGCGCCAACGAGCTCGTCGTGCGCGACGGCAAGTTCACCGGCGAGGTGAAGGAGCCGATCCTCGGCCGCGCCGCAAAGCTCGCGACGCTGGTCGATTTGATGGAGTCGTTCGATCTCGACGACATCGACTCGGTCGTGGTCGGCGACGGCGCCAATGATCTCGCGATGATCCAGGCGGCAGGGCTCGGTGTAGCGTATCACGCCAAGCCGGCGGTCGCCGCTGCCGCGGCGGCGCGGATCGATCATGGCGATCTCACCGCGTTGCTGTATGCGCAAGGGTATCGGCGCGACGAGTTCGTGGGGGGGTAGACTTTTCTTTCCGTCATTCCGGGGCGATGCGAAGCATCGAACCCGGAATGACAGGTCACTCCTACTGCACGCTCAGCGCCACGAAGCGCAGCTCGCCCTCGCCGTTCGAGACCAGCAGGAGCACCGATTTCTTGCCGTCCTTCTTGAGCTGATCGACCCGCTTCTGGATGTCGGCGCCGCTTGACACCGCCTCCTGCGCCACCTCGACGATGACATCGCCGGCGGACAGGCGCTTCTCGGCGGCGTCCGAATTGGCGTCGACGTTGGTGACGACCACGCCCTTGACGCTGTCCTTGATCTTGTAGCGCGTGCGCAGATCCTTGCTCAGCGTTGCGAGATCAAGGCCAAGCGCCTTCTGAGTCACCGGCTTCTCCGGCGCTGGCTCGTCGGTCTTCACCGCGGCCTGCACCTTGTCGGGATCCTGGAGGCGGCCGAGCGTGACCTTCTTGGTTTCTTCCTGGCCCTTGCGGATGATGACGACATCGACCTCCTTGCCGACCGCCGTGTCGGCAACGACGCGGGACAGGTCCTTCGGGTCCTTGACCTCCTTGCCGTCGAACTTGACGACGACGTCGCCGGGCTCGATGCCGGCGGGCTTGGCCGGGCCCTTGTCGTCGACGCCGGCGACCAGCGCACCGCGCGCGGGCTTGATGTTGAGACTTTCAGCGATCTCGTCGGTGACACTCTGAATGCGCACGCCAAGCCAGCCACGGCGCAGCTCGCCGAACTGGCGGAGCTGATCGACGACGCCCACCACCGTCTTCGACGGCACGGCGAAGCCGATGCCGATGGAGCCCCCGGAGGGGGAGATGATCAGCGTGTTGACCCCGATGACGTCGCCGTCGAGGTTGAATAGCGGACCGCCGGAATTGCCGCGATTGATGGAGGCGTCGGTCTGGATGTAGCTGTCGTATGGCCCTGAGGAGATGTCGCGGTTCTTGGCCGAGACGATGCCGGCGGTCACGGTGCCCCCGAGGCTGAAGGGGTTGCCGATCGCGACCACCCAGTCGCCGAGGCGCAGCTTGTCGGAGTCGCCGAACTTCACCGCGACCAGCGGCTTCGGCGGCTTGATCTTGAGCACGGCGAGATCGGTCTTCTTGTCGACGCCGACCAGCTCGGCCTTGATCTTGGTGCCGTCGTTGAGGATGACGTGGATCTCGTCGGCATCCGCAATGACGTGGTTGTTGGTGACGACGACGCCTGATGTGTCGATGATGAAGCCGGAACCGAGCGAGTTGGTCTTGCGCGGCGGGTTGTTGTCGCCACGCTCGCCGCCCTTGCTGCCACCACCGGGACCCCGGCGGTTCTTGAAGAAGTCGTCGAAGAACTCCTCGAACGGCGAGCCCGGCGGCAGTTGCGGCATGGTGTTGCTGCCGCCGCCCTTGGTCTCCACCGTCTGCGAGGTCGAGATGTTGACGACCGCGTCGATCACCTTCTCGGCGACATCGGCGATGCCATCCGGTCCGCGCGCATGGGCCGGCGTGCCGAACGTGCAGAAAGCACCGACGGCGAGCGCGGCCAGCCCAATTCGCACACCAAGTCGCACGCAACGGCGCGAGCGGGACGGGGCAGTGGTGGCAGCGGTCATTGTGATCTCCAGACAAAGGGATTGGGCGCCAGACTGCGCTCGAACGGGGGCACGGCGCAAGCGCGGAGCTTAACGGGCCTCAAGAGCCCGACAATAGGGCGAAAACCAGTCTGGCGCCTTCACTTTGGCGTTGGCCTGATACCTAAATCGGGCGCCGCAGAACCCAGATCAGGACCAAGCCGGCCACGGCCGAGCCGATCCCGACCGCCCGCAGGATGTTGTCCGGCGTGGCGATGGCGCTCTTCATGGCTTTGCGCATCCAGTTGGGACTGGCGGCGAACATCAAGCCTTCGAGCACGAACAGGATGCCTAGGCCGATGAGGAAGTCGGCGAACGCAATGGACCTCATCGGAATGGAACCTCCCGCTATGCTGTTCTTGTCTGGACAAAGGGCGGCCAGACCGGCCGCCCTTGTCTAGCTTACGGCTTCGCCGGCGTCTCGGTTGCCGTCTTGCCGGACGGGTTACTGAAGTACCGGAAGAAATCCGACTCCGGCCGCAGCAGGAAGCGGGTGTCGTTCGCACGCAGCCCGTTCTCATAGGCCGTCATCGACCGGTAGAAGGCGAAGAAGTCGGCGTCCTTGCCGTAGGCCTCCGCAAACAGGCGGTTGCGCTCGGCATCGCCCGCACCGCGGGTCTGCTCGCCCTGCGAATTGGCTTCCGCGATGATGACGGTCGCCTCGCGGTCGGCCTTGGACTTGATCTCCTGCGCCTTCTGTCCACCCTGTGCACGGAACTCGGCGGCCTCGCGCTCACGCTCGGTCTTCATGCGCAGATAGACCGCCTGACTGTTCTGCTCCGGCAGGTCGGCGCGGCGGATCCGGACGTCGACGACCTGAATGCCGTAGCCGTCGGCCTCGCGGTCGAGCTGGTCGCGGATGCGCAGCATCAGCTTCTCGCGGTCGTCGCGCACCACGTTGATGAAGGTGACTTCGCCGAGCACGCGGCGCAGCGCCGCGTTCAGGAGCGTCGTGAGCTGGATGTTGGCGGCCTGGATCGAGCCGACGCTCTGATAGAAGCGCAGCGCATCCTTGATGCGATAGCGCGCGAAGGCGTCGACCACGAGCCGCTTCTGGTCGGACGCGATCGCTTCCTGCGACGGGTTCTCCAGGTCGAGGATCCGCTTGTCGATGTTGATCACCGAATTCCACGGCGCCTTGAAATGCAGGCCGGGCGCGGTGACGACGTCGACGGGCCTGCCGAACTGGAGCACGATCGTCTGCTCGGTCTGCTGCACCGTGAACAGCGACATGTAGGCCACGATCAGGATCAGAAGTAGCCCGAGCAGCGTGACGAAACCTGTAGCCGGAGACCTCATCGGCTGCCTCCGCTCGGCTGCGGACCGGTCATAGGCGTTCGCTTGGGCGCCAGTTCGGGAAGCGGCAGATAGGGCACGACGCCCTGGCCCGAGGGGCCGCCGTCATAGACGAGCTTGTCCGCGCCGCCGAGCACGCGCTCCATCGTCTCCAGATAGATCCGTTCACGCGTCACGTCGGGCGCCTTCTTGTATTCCTCGTAAACCTTCAGGAAGCGCGCGCTTTGGCCCTTGGCCTCGGCGACCGCCTGCTCCTTGTAACCTTCGGCATCCTGCAGGATCTTGGCCGCGCGTCCACGCGCCTGCGGAACAACCTGGTTGGCGTAGGTCTGCGCTTCGTTCTGCAACTGCTCCTGATTGGCGCGGGCCGCCTGGACGTCGCGGAAGGCGTCGATCACCTGCGCCGGCGGGTCGACCTTCTGCATCTGCACCTGGGTGACCTGAATGCCGGCGCCGTAGCTGTCCAAAGTCCTCTGGATCAGCTCCTGCACGCCCTGCTCGGTGACGTTGCGCGCCCCGGTCAGGATCGGCTGGATCTGGGACCGGCCGATCACCTCGCGCATCGCGCTCTCGGCGACCGCCTTCACGGTGCCCTCGGGGTTCTGGATGTTGAAGAGGAAATCACCGACGCCGTCCGGCTTGATGCGCCAGAGCACGGTGAAGTCGACGTCGACAATGTTCTCGTCGCCGGTCAGCATCAGGCTCTCCTCGGGCACGTCCCGAATGGAGCGGCCGCGCCGCGCCGGATCCTCGATCAGCGTCATGCCGATAGAGGTGGTGTTGACGCGCAGCGCCTTCGGCAGCAGCACGGTCTCGATCGGGTAAGGCAGATGATAATTCAGGCCCGGCTGCACGGTGCGGACATGCTTGCCGAAGCGCAGCACGACACCGAGCTCTTCGGACTGCACGCGGAAGAAGCCCGACAGCAGCCAGAATGCGACGATGAGCAGGATGATCAGCGTGATCCCGATGCCGGAGAAATAACCACCCGGCATGATCTGCTGGAGGCGGTCCTGGCCGCGCCGCAGAAGGTCTTCCAGATCCGGCGGCCGCGGCCCGACCGGTTGCGGGCCCGAGCCCCATGGTCCCTTTGGACCCGAGCCCCATGGGCCACCGCCCTGATTCTTCCACGGCATTCGATGCTCTCCTCGGCAGGGTGGAATTGCCACCGCCCGCTTTGTCCGGTCCGGCTTTATAGGGGACAGGCAGGTCCCTTACAACGCAGCCCGGCTCGTCTTTCGAGCTATGCTCGGGCGCGAAAAAGTCAATGTAAACATTGGCGGATGCGGTTAATGGCCCGCCCGCCGACGATATGTCACATAGGAGAAGTCGGCGCTGTCGTCGGGTCCTGCAGGATGACGGATGCGCGTCGTCTCCTCCCAAGCGGCCTTGTCAATGTCGAAATGCGTGTCACCTTCCGGCCGCGCATGCACTTCGGTGATTTCGAGGCGATCGGCGCGATCGAGCCATTGCCGAAAGATCTCGGCGCCGCCGATCACCGCGACCTCAGTGACCGAACGCCGCAGGGCATCGCCGCGCGCAACCGCATCCGCATCCACCGCCGACGTCGTGACGATGGCACCTGCGGCGCGATAGGCCGCATCGCGCGTGATGACGATGTTGGTGCGGCCCGGCAGGGGACGGCGGGGCAGGGATTCGAAGGTCTTGCGGCCCATGATCACCGGCTTGCCGATCGTGAGCGCCTTGAAGCGCGCCATGTCGGACTTCAAGCGCCACGGGATCGCGTTGCCGGCACCGATGATCCCGTTCTCCGCGATGGCGACGACGAAGACGATCTCCATCAGGGCGCGCTCCCGGCAAGCCGCGTCAGCGCAGGCCCGGTGACGCGGCACAGCGTCCAGTCGTCCATCATGACCGCGCCGAGCGATTTGTAGAATGCGATCGAGGGTGTGTTCCAGTCGAGCACCGCCCATTGCAGGCGCGACCAGCCGTTCTCGACGCATTCCCTGGCGAGATAGACCAGCAGCGCCTTGCCGACGCCCCTGCCCCGATGCGACGGCCGCACGTAAAGATCTTCGAGGTAGATGCCATGGCGGCCGCTGAAGGTGGAGAAATTCGCAAACCACACCGCGAAGCCGACCGGCTCGCCGTTCCACTCCGCGATCGCGCAATAGAGCTGCGGCCTCTCGCCAAACAGCGCGTCGGCGATGTCAGCCTCGGTCGCCTCGACCTCGTGCGAGAGCTTTTCGTACTCGGCGAGCTCGCGGATGAAGGACAGTACGAGCCCGGCTTCCCCAGGCTGCGCACGACGAATGTTGAGCGACATAGGCGCTAGACCGCGACTTCCGCCTTGATATGCGGATGCGGATCGTAGCCGACGAGCTCGAAGTCCTCGTAGCGGAAGGAGAAGATGTCCTTCACGTCAGGATTGATCCGCATCACCGGCAACGCGCGCGGCGCGCGCGTGAGCTGAAGCCGCGCCTGCTCCAGATGGTTGGAGTAGAGATGAGTGTCGCCGAGCGAGTGCACGAAGTCGCCGGGCTTGAGGCCCGTGACCTGCGCGACCATCATCGTGAGCAGCGCATAGGAGGCGATGTTGAAGGGCACGCCGAGAAAGACGTCGGCCGAGCGCTGATAGAGCTGGCACGACAGCTTGCCGCCTGCGACATAGAACTGGAACAACAGGTGGCAGGGCGGCAGCGCCATCTTCTCCACGTCGGCAGGATTCCAGGCGGTGACGATCAGCCGGCGGGAATCCGGGGTGCGCTTGATCATGTCGATGACATTGGCGATCTGGTCGATGCTGCGCCCGTCGGCCGTGGGCCAGGAGCGCCATTGATGGCCGTAGACCGGGCCGAGATCGCCATTGGCGTCCGCCCACTCGTCCCAGATCGTGACGCCGTTGTCGCGCAGATATTTGATGTTGGTGTCGCCCTTCAGGAACCAGAGCAGCTCGTGCACGATCGCCTTCAGCGGCAGCCGCTTGGTGGTCAGCATCGGGAAGCCGGCCGACAGGTTGAAGCGCATCTGATGGCCGAACACCGACAGCGTGCCGGTGCCGGTCCGGTCGGTCTTCTCGGCGCCGTCTGAAAGAATCCGCTCGAGCAGGTCCTGATACTGGTGCATGTGCCAAAAACCTTAGGAAGACGGCAGCCTTGGGGAGGCGGCGAACTTAGCGCCCACCCCCATGCTGCGACAGCGGCGATTCGCTGGTCCCAACGATTATACCCGGAAAAATGAGTGTTCCCGGCACAAACGACAAGGGCGGAACTGACGTCCCGCCCTTTCGCCTATCAGCTTGATTGCGTTGCCTAAGTTGCCGGCTTGAGCACCGGGGTCCACTTCGCGATCTCGTTCTTGACCAAGGTTGCCAGCGCCTCCGGCGTCCGGTCCGCACGAGCCGGAATGACGCTGCCGAGCTCGAGCAGGCGCTTGCGCACGGTCTCGTCATCGAGCGCCTTGACGGCCGCAGCGTTCAAGCTCGCCACGATCGCAGGCGAGGTTCCCTTGGGTGCGAATATCGCGTTCCAGGCCTGGGCCTGGAACTTCGGCAAGCCCGCCTCCGCTGTCGTCGGCACGTTCGGCAGCGACGGATTGCGCTCCGGTGTTGCGATCGCATAGGCCTTGATTGTGCCGGCGTTGATCTGCGGCACGGCGTTGACGATCTGGTCGCACATGTAATCGACCTGGCCCGCCACCAGCGCATTCATCGCGGGGCCCGTGCCGTTGAAGGGCACGCCGACCGGCTTGATGTCGAGGATCGAGTGCAGAAGCTCGCAGGAGGCGTGCGAGACCGAGCCGACACCGGCATGCGCGGCATTCACCTTCTCTGCGTTCGCCTTCACATAGGCGATGAACTCCGTCAGGTCTTTCGGTGGAAAATCCTTGCGCGCGAGGATCAGGATCGGCGTACCCGCGAGCAGCGCGATCGGCTCGAAATCCTTCTCGGGATGATAGGCGAGCTTCGGATAGAGCGGCACCGATGCCGCATGGGTGCCCATGTGGCCGGTGATCAGTGTATAGCCGTCATTGGCAGCGCGCGCAGCGCGCGTCGTCGCGGTGGTGCCGCCGGCACCGACGACGTTCTCGATGATGATGCTCTGCCCCAGCGTCTGCGCCATGTGCGCGGTGACGATGCGCGCGACGACGTCGGTCGGGCCGCCGGCCGCAAACGGCACGATCATGGTGACGCTGCGCGTCGGATAGGTCTGCGCCTCAGCCGGTGCAACAAAGGCGCCCAGCGAGGCGAGCGCTACGGCACATGCGCCCGTGAGCGCGCGAATGAAGGTCATGTCGATTCCTTTGTCGGTCCTTTGGGCCACAAACAAAATGCCGGCCCAAAGGTCGGCATTTTCATTTCACGAAGCCGTCATTCAAGTCGATTCGACTTCCGAATGCGGCGCGCCGACGCAGGGCGCAGCGCCGACGCAAGGCGCAGACGACCTCAGTTCTCGGACTCGGTGAACACCTCTTCGCGCTTGGCACGCAACACTGGTAGCACCGTAAGGACAAGCAGGCTCGCCGCGACCGCCAGCAACACCGCCGACAACGGACGCGTCAGGAACACGCTCCAGTCGCCGCGCGAGATCAGCAGCGCCCGGCGCAGGTTCTCTTCCATCAGCGGTCCGAGCACCATGCCGAGCAGCAGTGGCGCCGGCTCGAAATCGTGCTTGATCAGCCAATAGCCGACGAGGCCGAACACACCGGCAAGGATGACGTCGACCGGCGCGTTGTTCACCGAATAGATGCCGATCGCGCAGAAGATCACGATTGACGGGAACATCAGCCGGTACGGCACGCGCAAGAGCCGCACCCAGATTCCCACCAGCGGCAGGTTGATGATGATCAGCATCAGATTGCCGATCCACATCGAGGCGATCATGCCCCAGACGAGATCCGGCTGCTTCTGCATCACCTGCGGACCGGGCACGATGCCGTGGATGGTCATCGCGCCCACCATCAGCGCCATCACCGCGTTCGGCGGGATGCCGAGGGTGAGCAGTGGGATGAACGAGGTCTGCGCCGCCGCATTGTTGGCACTCTCCGGCCCCGCCACGCCCTCGATCGCGCCCCGGCCAAACCGCGACGGGTTCTTGGAGAGCTTCTTCTCGAGCGTATAGGCCGCGAACGACGCAATCACCGCCCCGCCGCCCGGCAGAATGCCGAGGATCGAGCCCAGCACGGTGCCGCGAAGGATCGGCGGCGTCGAGTCCGCCAGGTCCTTCCTGGTCGGCATCAGGCCGGTAATCTTCTGCTGCACGAGATCGCGGTTCATCCCGGCGCCATGGTCGAGATTGCGGATGATCTCGGCAAAACCGAACACGCCCATCGCCACCGTCGCAAAGCCGAGACCGTCGGCGAGCTCGGGAATGTTGAAGGCCATGCGCGAGGCGCCGGTCTCGATGTCCGAGCCGACCATCGACAGCAAGAGGCCGAACACGATCATCGCGATCGCCTTCAGCACCGAGCCCTTGGCCAGCACGACCGCGAAGATCAGGCCGAGCACCATCAGCGAGAAATACTCGGCCGGGCCGAACGCCAGCGCGAGTTTCGTGAGCGGCGCGCCGAGGATGGCAATCAAGACGGTCGCGACGCAGCCGGCGAAGAACGAGCCGATCGCGGCGATCGCCAACGCCGGGCCGGCGCGGCCCTGCTTCGCCATCTGGTGACCGTCGATGGCGGTGACGACCGACGTCGCCTCACCGGGTATGTTGACCAGGATCGACGTGGTCGAGCCGCCATATTGGGCGCCGTAATAGATGCCGGCGAGCATGATCAGTGCGCCGACCGGCGGCAGTCCGAAGGTGATCGGCAGCAGCATCGCGACGGTCGCGATGGTGCCGATGCCCGGGAGAACGCCGACCAGCGTGCCGACGAGGGCGCCGATCAGGCACATCAGGAGGTTGATCGGGGAGAACGCGACGGCGAAGCCGTGAGCGAGGTTGGCAAAGATATCCATCACGCCCTCACTGGATCAGGAAACGCGGAAACATCGGCATCGGCAGCCCGAGCACGTACGGGAACAGGATTGCGCAGCCTAGCGTCAGGCAGGCGCCGACGATGGCCGCTTCCAGCCAGCGCGTTTCGTGCGAGCCCGTCGCCGAGATCATGAAGCTCGCGAAGGCGGTGACCACGAGGCCGAGGGACCGGATTGACAGCGCGAAGAAGAGGATCGCGGCCACCACGAACAGCGGTCCTCGCCAGGAATAATGGGCCATCGCCTGCCCATTGGTCAGAAGACCGGTCAAGGCGATGCCGGCGGACAAGGCGACCAGCAGCCCGCCGAACATGCGCGGCGCGGTGCCCGCACCGAAGGAGAAGCCACGCATGCCCTGCAGGTCGCTTGACGCCCACAGCGCGAACAGGGCGACGGCCATCAGGACGACGCCGCCGACATAGTCCTGGGCCGACCTGATGGTCATGAACAGCGTGAGGATCGCCACCACAAACAGCGGGTAGGAATAGATCAGCACCAGAAGCACCTCGGACGACGCTTTCTTGGTGCCGCCACCGAACGAACCGAATATGGCACTGGGCGCGCCGGCGAGCAGCGCCGTCGCGTGGCTGGTGACGACCGCCGCTGGGCCGCGGCCGGTGCCCCAGCCGAAGATCGTCCCGATCGACCAGATCAATTCGAAAATCTGCGGCGCAATCGCCAGCAGACAAAAGCCGAGCGCCACCTTGGTGTTTCGGGTGGCTGTCGCTGAGTGGCCCATCGTGTCGGCCATGCCTGTCTCCTCCGCGACCCGTAAGTCACGAGCACTGTTGTTCTAAATCGGCTGGAAAGGGATCCCCGCCCGGATCACTGCCTAGCGATTTTCATCACACAATGCCAGCAAAACCCAACACGCCTCCGGCGAGCAGGAGCCAGAGTGGATTGATGCGCGAGACCGAGGCGATCGCCGCAACCATTGCGGTCAGAAGCAGTGCAGCAATTGTGCGATCGGTTGCTTGGGCCAGGATTAGAGCGCTCGCCGCCATCAGACCGATCGAGAGCGGAACCAGCGCAGCCTGGATCAGGCCAGGCCAGCGCGATTGGCTCGGGCGGTTCAGGAGCCGGTTGACATAATAGGCAAGCAGCGCCGTCGGCAGGCACATCGCCAGCGTGGCCGCCAGCGCGCCGGGGATGCCCGCGACGGCATAGCCGATGAACGTCACGATGAGCACGTTCGGACCCGGCGAGAGCTGCGCGATCGCATAGGCGTCGGTGAACTGCTTGTCGGTCATCCAGCGATTCACCTCGACCGCGATGCGGTGCATCTCGGGCACCGCCGCCGCGGCTCCGCCGACGGCGAACAGCGACATCAGACCGAAGGTGGAGATCAGCGCCCAGATCGGGCTGTGGCCGGTCATGCTGCTACTTTCCGCCGCAGGAAATAAGTGACGCCGACACTGACGGGGATCGCGACCAGCAGTACCGCCGGAAGCGGCAGGCGAAACACGCCGATGGCGAGGAACACGCCGAGCATCAGGATCACCGCGAGGGGATCCGTCCGTTTGAGCAGCGGCGTCATCATGCGAAAGACCACCGCAATCAAGAGGCCGACCGCCGCGCAGGAGATGCCGGCAAGGATTCGGCGCAGCACAGCGAGGTCGCCGAAATGGGCATAGGCGATCGCGAGCATCGTCATGATCAGCGTCGGCGGCAGCAACAGCCCGGCAAAGGCGGCAACGCCGCCGGCGATGCCGCGCAGCCGCGATCCGAACACCATCGACAGATTGACGATATTGGGCCCGGGCAGGAAGTGGCAGAGCGCAAAGGTCTCATTGAACTCGTCCGCCGTCATCCAGCGGTGCTGCTCGACGATCGCGCGGCGGGCAAACACCAGGACCCCGCCGAAACCGGCCAGCGACATCCTGGCGAAGGCCAGAAACAGCGTGACCAGGCCCGGCGGTGCGGTGGCGAGATCCGGCTCTTCGACCGCCGGTGCTGAATCCGAGGACATGTCAGGAGCTTAGAACGAGGCTCGCTCAGCGGCAAAGACGGTTCGGAACCTATCCAGAGGGAACCGCAGGATCGCCCTTCCAACCCTCTGTTTTTTTGGAGCTTTGCCCCCTATATTGGGAGTGCCGGTTCGCCGGCTATGGAAATAAACGGTCGTCGCAATAAACCATTCGGACCCGGGGGCGGTACCCGGCGCCTCCACCAAAGCCCACCATCGGGCGAACCCGAAGCTGAGCTTTGGCGGGGGCGAAATAGGATCGACGAGGGCGTAAAGGGCGTGCTTTTTCCCGGTATTGTTCCGCCGTTATCGGGCTACTGCAATAGTTGCCAACGACAACTTTGCTCCGGTTGCTCAGGCTGCGTAACGCAGTTTGAAAGACCATCTTAAAGTCCTAACGGGTTAAGCTCCGTTAGGCGGGGTTCGGAGGCACCTGGCAACAGAAGCCTCCACTTACCTCTTTGATTTCTTCCCCGGCGGGGACTCCTGCTCACCCGTCAGGCGCGGTACTATTGCCGCTTGGCGAGTCGGACCGGCGGGGTCCGGCTTCGGGGATGCAACAGGACCACCATGGCGACCGATCATATCCGATACGATGTGCTGGCCCGCGACGCGCTGCGCGGCGTGCTGCGGAAGGTGCTGACCGATGCCGCGGCCCATGGCCTGCCGGGCGAGCACCATTTCTTCATCACCTTCGTATCGAAGGCCGAGGGCGTGAAGCTGTCGCCGCGACTGCTGGCGCAATATCCGGACGAGATGACGATCATCCTCCAGCACCAGTTTTGGGACCTGACCGTGCTCGAGGACCGCTTCGAGGTCGGCCTGTCCTTTGGCGGCATTCCGGAGCGGCTGGTGGTGCCGTTCAGCGCCATCAAGAGCTTCCTCGATCCGTCCGTGAAGTTCGGCCTCCAGTTCGATACGTCCGACGTCGCCGAGGTGACGCCGGAGAATTTGCCGGCCGCCCCTGCCCCTTCGGCCGTAGCGGTGCCTGCTGCCGCTGCCGAGAAGGCGGAGACCGCAGAAGAACCGCCCCCGCCGAGCCAGGGCGGCGCCGAAGTCGTGCGGCTCGATCGTTTCCGCAAGAAATGATCTAGGTTGGACGCGCGCCCGTCGCGCACGGCCAAACTGCCTGTATAGAGAAGCACATGAAGAGGCCGTGCGGCGTTCCGCGCGGCAGAATGGATGTGCTCATGGCCAAAGCTTCCCGCTCGAAGACGACCCGCCCCTCAAGCTCCGCGACCCGCATCGAAACCGACAGCTTCGGTCCCATCGAAGTCCCAGCCGACCGCTATTGGGGGGCCCAGACCGAGCGCTCACGCCAGAACTTTCGCATCGGCACCGATCGCATGCCGATCTCGCTGGTGCATGCGCTCGGCATGGTCAAGCTCGCCGCCGCGCAGGCCAATCTCGAGCTCGGCCTGCTCGATCAGCGCCGCGCCAATGCCATCATCCGCGCCGCGCGCGAGGTGATCGAAGGCAGGCTGGACGATCATTTTCCGCTTGTCGTGTGGCAGACCGGCTCCGGCACGCAGAGCAACATGAACCTCAACGAGGTGATCGCCAATCGCGCCAACGAGCTGCTCGGCGGCGAGCTCGGCGCCAAGAAGCCGGTGCATCCCAACGATCACGTCAACATGAGCCAGTCGTCGAACGACTCCTTCCCGACCGCGATGCACATCGCGGCGGCAAGCCGCATCAATGCCGATCTCGTCCCTGCCCTCGGCGAATTGCTGCGCGCGCTGCGCAAGAAGGAGAAGGAGTTTTCCAAGATCGTCAAGATCGGCCGCACCCACACCCAGGATGCGACGCCCCTGACGTTGGGTCAGGAATTTTCAGGCTATGCCGCGCAGGTCGAAAGCGGCATCGCCCGGCTCAAGGTCGCGGTGAAGGACCTCTATCCGCTGGCGCAAGGCGGCACCGCCGTCGGCACCGGCCTCAACTCGAAGCCGCGCTTTGCAAAGCTGTTCGCCAAGCACGTCGCCGGGATCACGAAGCTTCCCTTCACCAGCGCCGCCAACAAATTCGAGGCCCTGGCCTCGAACGAAGCCTATGTGCTGGCGCACGGCGCCCTCAATTCGGTCGCGACCGGCCTGTTCAAGATCGCCAATGATATCCGCCTGCTCGGATCGGGCCCGCGCTCGGGCCTCGGCGAATTGATCCTGCCGGAGAACGAGCCCGGCTCCTCGATCATGCCGGGCAAGGTCAATCCGACCCAATGCGAGGCGATGACCATGGTGTGCTGCCAGGTGTTCGGCAATCACACCGCCATCACGATCGCCGGCAGCCAGGGCCATTTCGAGCTCAACGTCTACAAGCCCGTGCTGGCCTACAACATGCTGCACTCGATCCGTCTGATGGCGGATGCCGCACGCTCTTTCACCGAGCATTGCGTCAGCGGCATCCGCGCCGACGAAAAGCGCATCAAGGAGCTGATGGAGCGCTCGCTGATGCTGGTGACGGCGCTGGCCCCGAAGATCGGATATGACAACGCTGCCAAGGTGGCCAAGACGGCGCATGCCAACGGCACCACGCTGAAGGAGGAGGCGCTGCGGCTCGGCTTCGTCTCGGCCGACGAGTTCGAGCGTCTGGTACGCCCCGAGAAGATGACCAGTCCGGGATAAATTCCGAATTCCGATCGTCCTCCGTAATGATACGGACGCTCGGCGCCCAAAAAATATGCGGCTTTGGGGGCGGGATTTGATTACCGTCAATGTTGCGGCGGGGCGGCGTGTTACGCAGCTCATCTGCCCTCGACGGGCGAAATCATCGTTTGATGGCCCAAGGGGCCGATTGACGAGGACGAGCGAATGGCGATCAAGTCTTGTAGGGCGCAATGCGGCACCCTGTTTCTGAATGTTTCATCCTGCCTGAAGAGGAGCGGATGATGGAGACGCGGCATGGGGAACGTCATCAACCTGAATCGTTTCAGGAAGCGCGCCGAGCGGGAAGCCTCGGCGAAGCAGGCGGACGCCAACCGGGCGAAATTCGGGCGCACGAAGGCGGAACGGTCGGCGGAGGAGAAGCGGGCGGACCAGGCCAAGGAGCATCTGGATCAGCACCGGATCGATCGCGAGGAGCAGCCATGAAGTCGCCGGTCGTGAAACGGTCGATCGTCGTCGCCGGTCACAAGACCAGCGTCAGCCTGGAAGAGGCGTTCTGGAACGGCATGAAGGAAATCTCCGGCCTGCGCAACATGACCCTGTCCGAGCTGGTCGGCGAGATCGACAACAACCGCCAGCAGGGCAATCTGTCGTCGGCGATCCGTCTCTTCGTGCTCGACTACTTCAAGAGCCGCGCCATGGCCGCCCAGCCGGACAAGGTCCCGGCCCAGTAGCCGTCGGGGGCACCCTTGATGGCGCCCCCGGCCCCTGCACCTTAAAATCACTCTAAGGTGCAGCTTCGGCGGGCGCGCGCGCTTGACCTCAATGCCCTGCGTTGAAAATACAGGGCATGAGCGACACCACTGACACGCGTTTGAACATGCCGCTGGGTCTGGCCCAGCGCGGCTATACCGGCGTCATCCAGCACCTTGCCGCCAAGCAGGCGGGCTCGGCACTCTCGGACGTCGAGCTGGAGAGCCGCCTGATCGAACTCGGCTTCGTCGAGGGCGCCCGGGTCGAGATCTTGCATGAGGGGCTTGTCGGGCGCGACCCGATCGCCGTGCGGGTCGACAGCATCACCATCGCGGTCCGCCGTCGCGAAGCCATGGC
This sequence comes from Bradyrhizobium sp. USDA 4354, assembly GCF_054060315.1. Lineage (NCBI taxonomy): Bacteria > Pseudomonadati > Pseudomonadota > Alphaproteobacteria > Hyphomicrobiales > Nitrobacteraceae > Bradyrhizobium > Bradyrhizobium sp. USDA 4354. The sequence continues at coordinate 7,983,668 of NZ_JBSSDC010000001.1, forward strand.
CATCATCGTCGCTTAGACAGCGGCGGGACGCCTCATTAAAAGCCGTTTGCCGGGCCCTTGATCACATGGAACCACCCCTGCTGCATCTCGCCCTGGTGGGTACGCCAAACAGCGGCAAGACCTCGCTATTCAACGCCCTGACCGGCAGCCGGCAGAAGGTCGCGAACTATCCCGGTGTCACCGTCGAGCGCAAGGAAGGCTTCTTCGTCACCCCCTTGGGACGCCAGGTCTCGGTGGTCGACCTGCCCGGCACCTATTCGCTGCGCGGCCGCAGCCCGGACGAGGAGATCACCCGCGACTTCGTGCTCGGCAAGGCTACTGGCGAGATCGTGCCCGATCTCGTGCTGTGCGTCGCCGATTCCACCAATCTGCGCCTGACCATCCGCCTGCTGCTCGAACTCAAGCGCACCGGACGGCCGATGATCCTCGTGCTCAACATGTTCGACATCGCGAGCCGCCGCGGTATCACCGTCGACGTCGAGCGGCTCGCCAAGGAGCTCGGCGTGCCCGTGGTCACCTCGATCGCGGTGCGCAAGGGCGGCACAGCCGACCTGCTGACTCTGACCGACGAGATCTCGGTCAAGCTTGCCACTGAGCCACAGGAGAACAGCTGGCGCGCACTCAGCGTCAGCGAATTGCGCGCGACCCAGCGCGAGGCCGACCGCATCATCGCCGACTGCGTCAGCCTGCCTGCTCGCCCCGATACCTGGACCGCGCGGATCGACGCGATCGTGCTGCATCCGGTCGGCGGCCTCATCGTGCTCGCGCTGATCCTGTTCGTGATGTTCCAGGCGGTGTTCGCCTGGGCGCAGCCGCTGATGGAGCTGCTCAACTCCGGCTTCGATGCGCTGGGCGAGCTCGTCCACAACACCCTGCCCGCCGGCCTCCTGCAGAGCTTCCTTCAGAACGGCGTGATCTCGGGCGTCGGCAGCGTGATCGTGTTCCTGCCGCAGATCATCATCATCTTCCTGTTCATCCTGCTCCTGGAAGATTTCGGCTACATGGCCCGCGCCGCGTTCCTGATGGACCGCATCATGGGCGGCGCTGGGCTGCACGGCCGCGCCTTCATTCCGTTGCTGTCGAGCTTCGCCTGCGCCATTCCCGGCATCATGGCGACGCGCGTGATCGACAACAAGCGCGACCGGCTGACCACGATCCTGATCGCGCCGCTGATGACCTGCTCGGCGCGCATTCCGGTCTACACGCTGATCATCTCCGCCTTCATTCCGGCCAGGGATGTCTGGGGCTTCATCAACCTCCAGGGCCTCGTGATGTTCGGCCTCTATGCGGCCGGCATCACCAGTGCGCTCGTCGTCTCGTTCCTGATCAAGTTCTTCATGCTGCGCGACTTTGCGCCGGCGCCGTTCATGCTGGAGCTGCCGGACTACAAGATGCCGCGGCTGAAGTCGATCGCGATCGGCATCTACACCCGCGCCAAGATGTTCTTGCAGCGCGCCGGCACCACGATCTTCTCGATGATGGTGCTGATCTGGTTCCTGGCCTCGTTCCCGCAGCCGCCGGCAGGCAGCACCGAGCCTGCCATCGACTTCAGCCTGGCGGCGATGATCGGCAAGGCGCTCGAGCCGCTGCTCGCGCCGGTCGGGTTCAACTGGCAGATCGCAGTGGCGCTGATCCCCGGTATGGCGGCGCGCGAGGTCGCGGTCGCAGCCCTCGGCACCGTCTACGCGATCGAAGGCGGCAAGGAAGCGGCCGAGCAGATCGGACAGGTGCTGGCGACGAAATGGTCGCTCGCAACCGCGCTGTCGATGCTGGCCTGGTACATCTTCGCCCCGCAATGCGCCTCGACGCTCGCCGTGATCCGGCGCGAGACCGGAAGCTGGCGATGGATGGGCGTGACCTTCGCCTACATGCTGGTGCTGGCCTATGCGGCGAGCCTCGTGACGTACAACGTCGCCGTCGCGCTGGGGGCGGGATAGCCCTCGCCAAATCGAAAACGCGAAAACAACCCCATGCACAGTAGACGGGGGTTGTGAAATCAACGGCTTACGCGAGTGCAAAGATCATCGGGGCTACGAACTCTGCCCCGTTGACCCGTCGGGCAAAACAGGGGCATGATGTCATCATCAGCCCGCAGCGATAGCAGCATGAATGACGACACGCCACGGAAGCGGCGATCTGTCTCCATGAACCATTTCAGCACCGACAGACTGACGGCCGAACGGCTACGCGAGGACCACCTCGCCGATCTCGTTGCATTGCATCGCGATGCCGAGGTCTCCCGTTATCTCGGCGGGGTGCGGACGCCCGAGGTCACGAAGGCCTATCTCGCCACCAACATGGCCCATTGGGACCAGCACGGCTTCGGACTCTGGACGCTGCGAACGAAAGATGGGGCCTTCGCGGGACGTGCGGGCATCCGGCACATTCTCGTGGATGATGTCGACGAGGTCGAGATTGCCTACGCGTTCCAACGCGAATTCTGGGGCCAGGGATTTGCAAGCGAGATCGCGACTGCGCTGACGGACATCGGGCTGTCACAGCTCGCGCTGCCGTCCCTGATCGGCATCGTGAATGTCGCGAATGGTGCATCCCGCCGCGTGCTGGAGAGATCAAACTATCTCCTCGGGCGGAGCACGATACGTCACGGCGAAGACGTCGCGATCTACCGCATCAGACGGTGAGCAACGACGGCGTAGAAGCAGCCGCTAGAGACGCTACGGTCGAGGCTCACCTGAAATACCCCAGCACGAGATCTACATCCGCGCTGCGGGCCACCGTGCCGTTCAGCTCGGCGTCGATGACGCGGCGGCAGGCGTCCACCGCGGCGTGGTCGCCGAGGTCGTTGGCGGCTTCCAGCACCAGCCAGGCGGCGTCCACCGAGGCCTTGTCCGGCGCTGCGCCGGGAAGATCGGCGGTGACGGCATTGCTGAGATTCTTCTTGCGAACGGCGGTGCCGAATTGAGGCAACATTGCAGATACTCCCCTCTCGATTCCCGCTGAGTGAACCCGCTCAGTGTATTTGGAGCTCGGGCTGACGGCCCGTAGCGGTTTCGGCACCCGCGCTGTTCTTGCGCGACTGGTAGAACTTCAAGATGCTGCGCGAGGTCTCGATCTTGAGCCGGCCGAACTCGCGCTCGTTGTCCTGGAGGTCGCGCGCCGTGATCAGATGATCCTTGGCGCCGAGGAACAGGAGCGACATCGTCGTGTCCCAGGAGAAGTCGAGCGCCTTGCACAAGACCAGGATCATCTCGCGGTTGCGATCCATCAGCGCGCGCTCGATCACGTCGACAGGCAGTGACGAGAGCAGCGACAGGCCGATCTGCACCTCGTCGAAGCGGTGCTGGCGCGCATAGTTCGAGATGGAGTCCTGATTGAGGTTGCCCTGCCGGTACTGCGTCGTCACCACGCGCTTGGCGACGAAATAGCTGCGCGAGGACGGGCCGAACTTGGACTGGAGATCGCCGGTGACCTCGGTCACCGAGCTCTGGATCTGCGCCATCATCTCGGGCCGCTCGGTCTCGAGCCGGCGGCGGACGTCTTCCGACGCCTTCGCGATCAGCTGCTGGAAGATGTGGCGCGGCACGTCCTTGCGCAGGCCGAGCTGCTCGGCGAGAATCGAATCGCCCTCGGCGCGGCGGACCATGTGCAACAGGCCAGATCCGGAGAAGCGCGCGCCCTCGTTCTTGGCCACCGACGTCACGACCTCCTGGTTGCCGCGCTTGACCAGCACGTCGGTCACCGCTTCGCCGAGCGACTGGCGCTGGGAAATCGCGAGCAGATGCGCCTGGCCCTTGGTCATGGCGCTCTCGACCAGCATCTTCTCGTCGATGCGATTGGAGTCGCGCAGCACAGGGCCTGCGACCTCGATCTCATCGTCGAGGGCGAGCTTCTCGATCACATTGAGCGGGGCATGATCGCACGCCGACATGACTTCAGAGAGCTGCGCGCGCGCAGCAACCTCGATCTCATCGGCGAGCCGGCCGATGACCTCGCCGAACATGCTGATCTCATCGTCGCTGTAGCGGCCGGTGATCAGAATATCGGTCGCATGCCACAACGCTTTCGCCCTGCTTTCGTCCGTGCCGCGCGCGATCGCGTCGTCCAGATCCTGTAGAAGCGATTTCGCCCCGTTCATCTCGATCACCCCAGTTCTTGGTAGCCCTTTGGCGAACCGTGCCGCGCAGCTTGCGGCCAGACGCCAAATTCCTCTGGGGACCGACGCTAGAGATGAAACGCGAGAATTCAGTAAAATCGGCAAATCAGTTTTGCCGACGAAAATTCAGTAAAATGCGAGGGAATGGGTTTACTGCGGGAGAAGGAAGACGGTGCGCGCCCTCTCCCGCTTGCGGGAGCGGGTTGGGGAGAGGGCTGTCTCAACAGAGAGATTCCCTACATGGAGAGAACCCTCACCCGGCGCCATAGCCGATGCGAAGCATCGGCGTCTTACAGAACGGCGGCCAGAGGCCGCCTATGCCGACCTCTCCCGCAAGCGGGAGAGGTGCAGGGAGCCCGCGGACAGATCTCTCCAGTCCAAGTTCGCCCTACGGATTCTGCGGCGTCAGCACCAGCGGCGGCTTCGGCCTGGGCTTGGGAGGCGGCGGGCCGGGGGCGGGCTTCACGTCGATCGGCGGCGGCAGCGGCGCGGCCTGCTGGCTTGCGAGCGGCGGGCTTGTGAGTGGAGGGCTTGGCGCGGCGGGAGCTGCTTGCGGCGCCTTCGGCGTCGGCGCGGCCTTCTCGACCTTCGGCTTTGCCGGCGCGCGGCGCGGATCACGGCCGGGCAGCGGCACATCGAGCAGCGGCGGCTCCGGATCGGGCGAGACCAGCGTCGGAAGCGCGGCCGTTGCCGGCGGCGGCTCGCCGCGCTCGATGGCGTCTAACCGTCGCGTCTCGCGATCGATCGTGCGCACCGCAAGCCATGACGACAGCGGCGCGAGGTCGATGGTGCGGCTCAGCCTGTCGGGAGGGCCTGCCGCGAACAGCTGGATCTCCGGCGGGGCGCCGGAGAGCCCGGTCATGATCGGCGTCAGGCTGGCGCGGATGTCGGCCTGGTCGGCGGGAATGTCGTAGCCGCCGGAGACGATGGCGCGGGCGTTCTTCGCTTCCAGCGGCGTTGCGCCGACGCGCAGGCGACCGTCGCGGATCGTGAACGGGATCTGCGCCGAGGCCACCGCAATGGGACCCGCCGCCAGCGCGGGCTCGACGAGCTGCCGCAGCCGGTTGTCGTCATTGACCTGGCCGCCGTCGCTGGCGCGGATGGCGATCTCGAACGCGCGGGGATTAAGGCCGGCGATCTCGGCTGACTCGAGCGTCACCGTGCCGTTGCCGGCGAGCGCGCCGGTCAAGGCCGCGACGCTGCGGCCCTGGCTGGTCAGCGCCATCTGCACCGAAGCCCGCCCCTTGGGCAGCGCGAGGTCGCGATAGCGCAGCGCCGCCGCCTCGACTTTGCTGAGCTCGACGCGCGCGTTCAGTGCAAGACCGCCCGCGCCATTGCGCGCGTCGAGGCTCGCAGACATCTCCCCGCCGCCGATGCCGCCCTTGAGCGCATCGAGCGCGAGCGACTGGCCGTCACTCCGGATGGTGCCCGCGAAGGGGCGCAGCTCGATGCCGCCCGGCAATGTGCCGCGCAGCGCCTGGAAGACGATGCGGCCACGCCAGCCGCTAACGAGCCCGGGGCTCAGCGGCTCGCCGGAATCGTGCCCCGCCGCGCCGATCGCCATCGCGAGCGCCGGCGCAAGATCGAGCGTATCGAGGCCGACTTCACCGTCGATGCTCTTGTCCTGATCGAGTGCCACCGTCAGATGGCCGCGCAGATGCGAGCCGGCCGCGTTGCTGTCGAGATCGTCGAAGGTCAGGCGGTTGCCTGAAAGCCCGACGCGGGCGGACAGGCTGACCTTCTGCGCTGATTTGTCGGTCGCACTGATCCCGAACAGCGGCGCCAGATTGACGTTGCGGACGCGCAGGCTTGCGCTGCCCTTGGATGCCGACCCGTCAAAGTTGCCCTGGGCCTCCGCATCCAGGACGCCCGAAAGCTTTGCGCTGAATTGCAGCGGCTTCTGCCAGGTGCCGGTCACCTTGCCTTCGAACTGCGAGGCGCCCTCGCCTGCCGCCACCATGCGATCGAGACCGAGCAGCGCCAGCAGCGCGCCGGCCTGCGGCGTTGATACTTTGGAGTCGAGCGTGAAGTCGCTGTTGCGCAGGCGGTCGATGTCGATGCCGCTGACGGCGGTCACTGGCGTCTGGGCAGCCAGCTTCGCGGTCGCCTTGAGCTGCGGTGCGTCGAGGTCGAGCACGGCGCGGGCATTGCTGCGGTCGGCATGCTCGGCGCTCTTGTCGAGACTGAGATCGAGCTTCAGCCGCGTCGCGCCCGGCAACGCCGGGATGGCGTCGACGCGCGCACGCACCGCGGGCGCAAACGGCTCGATCAGCGCGGTGAGCTCACGCAACGAATTGGCGGAGGATTTCAGCGCGAGCTTGCCGGTGGCGTTGGTGCGGTCGAAGCTGCCGCTCGCCTCCGTGGTCACGCCGCCGGCCTGGCCGAAGCGCAACTGCTCCAGCGACAGCGATGCGGGGCTGTATGCGAGCCTGGCTGCGAACGGCCGCAGCTCCTGGCTGGCGGAGATCGCGCGGCCGATATCGAGCGAGAGCTTTGCTTCCTCCGGCCACTCGCCTTGCGGCCCTGCGAGCGCGCGCACGAAGCTCGCGGCGGCATCGAGATCGAGCCGGTCGGCCCTAAGCTCCGCATCGATCCGCGAGCCCTTGCTCGCGCCTGTCTGCACGAAGGCGATGCGGCCCTCCACCGCGCCGCCTTCGATATCGGCCTTCAGCCTGTCGATGGCGAGATGATTGGCGGCGATCGTCACGTCGCCGGCGAGGCGCAGCGGCCGCGTGCTGCGGCGGTTGATCTCGCTGCGGCCCTGCAGCCAGGCCACCAGCGTGTCGGGGTCCGAGGACTCTACGCTGAGCCGGCCGCTGAAACTGTCGGCGCCGGGAGCCGCGCCATTGAGCGAGAGCTGCGTCATGCCAGGCGCGCGCAGCTCGAGCCGCCGGAAGGTCCAGGACCTGCCGTCGGTCGCAAGCTCGGTCGCGATGTTCTGGAGCGGACGGCCACCAAACATGATCTGATCGGCATTGAACTCGATCTGCGCCGGGATCGGCACCTGCGGGATCGCCGCCAGCCCCGCGCGTAGCGCCGGCATGACGCGCTGCGGATCGGCATCGTCCCTGGCGGTCAGCCTGTCGGCATCGACCTGCCGCGCCGACAGCACCGCGCGCAGCAGCGGCGAGCTGCCGAACCTGAGATCGCCGACACCGCCGAGCTTCAGCGCGGTATCCTCCGTGCCGAAGCTCGCATCGATCTGGTCGAATTTCGCGCCGGCCGGATCGGCCTTGAACCTGGTCGCGAGCTTCCAGGGCGTCGGCCCCACCTCGCCCGCCTTCTTGGTTGCGGGCACAGCAAACGTCAGCGCGCCCTCGAATTTCGGCTGGCGATTGTCGAAGGCGAGCACGCCTTCGAGATCGGCGAGGATGGCGCGCTCGCCGGGATCGATGTTGAGGTGGAGACGGGTCGCGCTGCCGTCGGCGCTGGGGCCGGAGGAGACACGGAATGGGTAGCGCACTCCGCTCGCGGTGAAGCTGCCGTCGCCCCGCACCGAGCCTGCGAGCGAGCGCACGTCGCCGGAGAAGGCGATGTCGTTCAATTCCAGCGTGGAGCGGCTGGCGGCGTCGTGCAAGGCGATGCGGCCGGTGAGGTTCAGCCGCTCGATGGCGAGGGACGCCAGATTGAAGGTGCCGCTCGCGGTGGACGGCAAATCGACCCGCCCGCGCGCGTCCAAGCCAAGATCCAGCGCCATGCCGCCCACCGAAAGCTCGGTGGCGCGCCATTCGCCGCGCATCAGGGAGCCCAGGCTGAACTCGACATCGAGCTTGTCGGCGCGCAGGCGGCCGAGATCGTTGTTGCCGCCGAAGGTGACGGAGCGCAGCCGCAGCGTCGGCGTCGGCAACAGCCGCGCGTCGAGCTGACCCGCCACCCGCACCGGCACGCCGATGATCTTGCCGGCCTCCGCCTCGAACTGGGGCCTGAACTGGTTCCAGTCGATGTAGTAAGGCCCGATCAGCGCGGCCAGCAGCGCAATGATGAAGGCAATCGCCAATCCGAGCAGCGTCGTCTGCACGGGTCTCCCCTCGGCCAAACCGGCCCGGGCCGAACCTGAGGGCCTCAGGCGCGCCGGAACAGCCCCTTATATAGGGGGAAGTGTGGCGAAGTCACAGCGACTGTTGCGCGCGGAGGTTAACGCGCGCCCCTCACCAGCTCGCCGGCAGCCGCTTCAGCCCGCGCAGCACGAAGGTCGACCGCCATTCCGGGTTTTCGGCGTCATCGATGCGCAAGTCCGGCAGCCGCCGCAGCAGCGTGGCGATGGCAATCTCGGCCTCGATGCGCGCCAGCTGGGCGCCCAGGCAGAAATGGATGCCGCCGCCGAACGACAGCGGCTTGACGTTCGCCCGGGTGACGTCCAGCCGGTCGGGCCGATCAGGATAGACCGCGGGATCGCGGTTGGCCGAGCCGAGCAGGCACAGCACGGTCTCGCCCTTGGGAATCTTCACGCCGCCGAGATCGTCGATATCCTCCAGTGTGACGCGCCCGGTCATCTGCACCGAGGAATCGTAGCGCAGGAATTCCTCGATCGCGCCCACCATCAGCTCAGGCCGCGCCTTGAGCAGCGCGAGCTGGTCCGGATTGCGGTGCAGAGCCAGGAGGCCGTTGCCGATCAGATTGACGGTGGTCTCATGGCCGGCCACGAACAGCAACATGATGTTCGCGGTCAATTCCTCATTGGTGAGCTTCTTGCCGTCTTCCTCGGCCAGCACCAGCTGGGTCGTGAGGTCGTCTCCCGGATAGCGGCGGCGCAGTTCGAACAATTGCTGGAAGTACATCTGCGCCATCAAGTTGCGCGCGTTGCTCTGCTTGATTTCGTCCGGCGTCAAGGGGACGGGATCCAGGATTCGCACGCCATCGCTCGAGCCCTTGTGAAATCCCTCGCGGTGCTCTTCCGGGATGCCAAGCATGTCGCAGATGATGGTGACCGGCAGACGGAAGGCGAAATCCCCGATCAGGTCCATCTTGCCGCGATCCATCATCGCGTTGAGCGTCTGATCGACGATTTCCTGGATCCGCGGCCGCATGTCCTCGACGCGGCGGGCGGTGAAGGCCTTCACCACGAGACCGCGCAGGCGAGTGTGATCGGGCGGATCGGCCTGGAGCATCGTGTGGCCCAAATTCCGGAAGACCGGCTCCTCCATGATGTTCGGACCGTAGCGGCGCGTGGTGCGTTCGACGAAATCCTTGCCGAAGCGCTTGTCACGCATCACGAGACTCACCTCGGCATGACGGCTGGTGACGAACTGGCCGAACGGCGTCACATGGATCGGGTCGAGGGTGCGCAGTCGTTCATAGTGCGGATAGGGATCGCGGATGAAATCCGGCGAGAGCGGGTTGAACAGCGGTCCGCCGGCGCCTTGCACGTGCTCATTCATGGTGACCTCAGATCGGTTGCCGCATGACACACGCAAGGCTGCCCCATTTGCCTGGCGCAACCATCCCTGAAATTATCAACTCGATACATTGTTGTATCGAGTTGCAGTCTGCCCTAACCTGCGCCGATGTCAAGGGTGAGAACGAGACCGACCAGGGACGACACGCGCGACAAACTGTTCGAGGCGGCCGCGCGCGTGTTCGAGGAGGACGGCATCGGCGGCGCCAGCATCGAGGCGATCGCGGCTGCCGCGGGCTTCACCCGCGGCGCATTCTATTCGAACTTCAAGAGCAAGGACGAATTGATCATCGCCATGCTCGAGGACCATGTCGAGCAGTCGATCCGGCGCAACATGGACATCCTCGCCCAGCATGACAATCTCGACGATTTCATCGCGGCCTTGAAGACGATGGACCGTAACCGGCAGGATCCGCTCGGCCGCTCGCCCCTGCTCCACATGGAGATGATCCTGTTCGTCGCGCGCGCCGAGAAGCGCCGGCCCGAGCTGGCCAAACGCCTGCGTGCGCGGCGCAAGCTGGTCGCCGACATCGTCGAGGCGACGTTGAAGAGCAACGGGCGCAACGACAATCTGAACCCGCCCTGGATTGCCTCCGTCGTGCTCGCGCTGGAAGATGGCTTTCGCCTGCACCGGCTGATCGATCCGGAGACGACGCCGGCCGACAGTTTTCTGCGCGCGATCACGGATCTCAGGCGCAGGACGGGAATGACCTCGGCCTAGCGGGAGAGCTGCGAGATTTGTCGCAGGATCGGGCAAGGCATGTCTGCTTTGGGAAAGACGCTTCGATCCGCGCCGCGCCACAAACAAGCCCCATCGTTCGAATCCAGGGTTCCGTCCTGCCAGAGTTCCCGAGCGGCGCAGCCACGCCGATGTCCCTTGTCGAAGCCCTGAGGGCGGTTGGCGGTCTTCCGCCAAAGGCGCGGGCGAGCTTTTGCTGGGGACGATGCGTTCGCGGCACCTACGCCCCCTCGGATCAGGCCAAGGAGATCACCAAGTCCCGCAGCTTCACCATGCCCTCCCGCGTGCTGGCGCGCTTCTCGGCGGACCGCGACAGCCCGAACGCGGTCGACACGCACGGGTGCTCGCTGCGCGGCTTCAGCTTCCGGCTCGGCAGCGGCCTTCAGCGCTCCGAGATCCTCACCCAGAGCGCCCCTGTTCATTTCGCCAGAACGCCCGACCAGATGCTGGCTTTCCTGCAAGCGCATATGCCGGGACCGGATGGCAAGCCGGACATGGCGCAAGTCGCGGCATTCTCCGCCGCCAATCCCGAAACGCTGCGTCAGGCAAGTTACCTTGCCGCAAATCCGCCGCCCGCAAGCCTTGCCCGTACGACCTATTGGGGCGTGCACGCCTTTCCCGCAACGAACGCAAAGGGAGAGACACGGTTTATCAAGTTCAAGGTCGTGCCGGTCGGCCAAGAACGCAGGCCGGCCGCGGACGGGGCCACGGCCAAGTCGGCCAGCTTGTTGCGCGATCTCGAAGCCCGGATTGCGGCGCGCGATGTCAGGTTCAGCGTGATCGCGCTGCTGGACCGTCCCGGCGATCCCGTCATGGACGTGACCATCCGCTGGCCCGACGAGGATGGGCGCGAAGCGGTGCGCCTCGGAACGATCGTGATAACGGGCACTGAATCAAGCGAGGCGTGCGACGCGGCCGTGTTCAATCCAGCCAATCTTGCCGAAAGCATTGGCCATCCGCCGGACGAGATGTTTGCGGCGCGGCGCGCCGCCTACGCCATCTCCCAGACAAGGCGGCGCTGAGCGGAAACCTCAGGTTTCGCTGTCCAGCACGCCTTGCGCCTCACGGCGCCACATTCCCGGGCTGATGCCGACCACCGAGGAGAACACCCGGGTGAAGTGGCTTTGGTTGGCGAACCCGGCCGATATCGCAATCTCCGCCAGCGACAGGTCGCGCACCGTCATCAATTGCTTGGCCGTGTCCACGCGCTGGCGCAGCAGCCATTGGTGCGGCGGCAGGCCGGTGGAGACGCGAAATGCGCGCGAAAAATGACTGACGGAGAGATCGAACTCGGCTGCGATCTTCTCCAGCGAAAGCTTGCCGCGGAGATCAGACTCCAGCCTTTCGCAAGCCCGCTTCACCTGCCATGGGGCAAGGCCGCCGCGCGCCGGCTCGGCGGCGCGCCGCAATCCGCCGTAGGTCGTCGCGACATGTGCGGTGAGCGCGAGCATCATGTGGTCGATGAAGAGCTGGTTGGCCTCTTCGGCCTGCCGCAACGCCGCCAGGAACGAGGCGCCGAGATGGCGGATCGTCACATCGTCATGGCCGACACCGGGCTGGTAGGCGAGTTCACCGATGCGTGGCGCGCCGCCTTGTCTCGCCATATCGTCCAACGCCGAACGGGGCAGATGGAAGAACAGAGAATGGAAGGGCTTGTCGATCACGTAGCGCGGGTCGCGTTTCAGGTCGTACAGATATGTGGCGCCGGCGTGGATATCGCTCTTGACCACGCATCGGCCGCGCTCCCAGCACTCGCAATCGGCGAAATCGCGGAATTTGAGGCTGACGAGATAGGCGTCCTCCGCGGGCATCGACTCGGAAAGACGCGTCACGGGATGGTCATCCCGGGTTTCGGTGACGGCAAGCTCGGCGCTGCGCAGCGAACGCGTGACCAGCGCTGGCGGTGCATCCTTCAAATGCAAGAATCGTTCGAGCTTCTGCGCGAAGGCGCCCGCCTGTGTCATGGGAATGCATCTCGCATGTGAGGAGACCGGAGAGCGGAGGCGCCACCGCCAAATCAGGCCCATTATCCGACATCGGCAAACGACGGTCCAGACTTGCGCGTGGGAACCCTAACCGGGTGACTCCTCGCCGCATCCATTGTCACAACACGTTTTCACAAGAGATTTCAACGGATTTTGATTCCGCTTGCGCGAATGCTTCGACAACTCGTCGCCCGCGTATCGTGCGATTGTGAAAGCGCGCGCCTCCTCGGAGCATTTCGCCTGCACACATCTCCGCTTCATGCTGAGCGACAGGAGCGATGTACGCGGCGACGCTCTTTCACCGCCTGCGCGGCGTCACAGGTGACGCAGCATGGCATGAGATCCAGAACCAAGATCGCTTCTACTCCGCTCGTGCTTTGATCTCCGGCAAAGGCGGCTTGCGCTCGAAAGCTTTCTTTTTCGGTGGCGCTGGCAGCAATCCCTCCCTGATCGCCTGCTTCCGGGCGAGCTTGCGGGCGCGGCGAATGGCCTCGGATTTCTCGCGGGTCTTTCTCTCGGACGGCTTTTCGTAGGACCGGCGCTGCTTCATTTCCCGGAAGACGCCCTCGCGCTGCATCTTCTTCTTGAGAACGCGGAGTGCCTGCTCAACATTGTTGTCCCTGACGAGTACGTGCAATTGATCCTCCTGGCTCGGGCTGCGAATGCGAGACGTCCTGCAGCGCAGCCAATTGCGCAGGAGCTTCATTGCGATTGTTGAGGATAGCAGCGGCGACATTCGTCGCGGCTTCGGACGAGCCGACCTGCTTGTCACAGCGAGTGCTTGATGGCGTCAACGTGACCACTGTCGCGCAGCGCTGTCAATCGATAACGTCCTGCTTGCAAGTCGACGGACACACGCAAGGCGCTTCGATCGGAACAGAAGAACTGCCTCGCGGAAAACAAACTGGCCTCGCTCCTTGCTAATCCGCGAAAGTCATATATATTGCACTCGTTCGATTAGCCGCTGTGCCTTGTTGAATGCGCCCGCGGGCTCCTTTTCCAATGACATCGACGAAGTTGAAGATAGCCGCGTGATTGTTGCGCGGGATGCGTTCGCGCGCTTTGGAGAAGAATATGGCGACAGGTACAGTCAAGTGGTTCAATGGCCAAAAGGGCTTCGGTTTCATCCAGCCGAGCGACGGCGGCAACGATGTGTTCGTTCACATCAGCGCCGTTGAAAGGGCTGGACTTGCTGGTCTCGGCGAAGGCCAAAAGGTCAATTTCGAGATCAAGACCGACAAGATGCGAGGCAAAGTCAGCGCTGAGAACCTCTCGCTGGCTTGATATCGTGGCGCCGTTTCACGGATGTACTGAAACGGTTGCTTTGCCCGCTCAATCCCGGGATTGAGCGGGTTTAGCCGTTGCAGATCCGGGTGAACGATGAGCACCAAGAAACCGGCAGAGCCGTCACCCGAAAGCATTGCGCGTTCCGATCGCAAGCGCCTGGCCGCTGAAGAGGGCGCGCGGGCATTGGCAGACGTTGAAAGGCAAGCCATCGAGGTTCGCAAGAACATGGCGCGGCTCCGAGAGGTACGCGAGGCGAAGGAAGCGGCTGATGAAGCTCTTCGAGCGGCTTTGCCAGCGCCTACGTTCAGGAAGCGTTCAAGGAAGCCGGCGCGATAGTCGTCTTCAACGCCGCCGGCGACATCTGAAGTGCCGATCACATGCCGGAGAGTGCAGATCGTGCCTAAAATCGAGCCAGACCAAGGGACCATCACCTTCTTTCTCGCGTCCGGCGCAAATCGGCAGATGTGCCGGCTTGCCACGACCTTCAACACGCAGAAGCAGGCCTTCAGCTATCTGCAGAAGCATCGAACGGAGTTCGAGCGTATGGCGCGGGCGCGCCTGGCTTCAGGGGAGCTCGAGGACGGCATTGTCGTGCTTTCGATGCTCTAGTCAGTGCGGACACGTGAGCGAGAGCACTTTTGGCGGCCTCAATCGGCGCGTCGAACTTCTTTCGCAGACGAATGTCGCTCTCAAAAGTAGAATTGCGACACTAGGTCTTCCTCTCGGACTGGCTTCGTCGTTCAGCCTCCCTCGCCAGCCGTTCAGCCTTCAGTCGCTCCCGATTTGCGTGGAAATCCTGTTCCGCTTTCTCGTAGTCGGTCACCGGCTTCGACGCGGTCTTCCTGAAGAGGTTGTTCGCCTCCTTCGCTGCATGCGATTGGGAATGCCGTCTCATTGCTTGTCCTCCCTGTCTCCAGTGATTCGAAGTCCGCCGGTGTCGGCGGCTTCTTGGTGCTCGGCCCATTCTCGGATCGGCTTGCTGCGCTTGGACCGATCAATTCGCACCCGTAATGGACTTGAGCTGCGGTTGCGAAGGTCGAAAGCCCGCCGCTCGGGCGGTGACGCTGCTTTCCAGTCCTTTCATCGGGCCCATGCGGTTTGCAAACAGGACATGGCGCGGTGCCCCTCCGGCGGACGTCGAAGACCAAACCGCCGGTCGCCGATGCGTTCCTATCGGCCGGGAATATCGCTCAAAGTCGCCTACGCCGACCGCTTTGCCGCAGCCCCGCCCGCGGGGTCCAGGTCGAGCCGCCCCAGCATCGCCCTCGCCTGCTCGGCGCAGTGCTCGATCAGCCAGCGCTCGAAGGCAACCGGAGCCAGCGCGGGTGCGTAGAGGGAGCCCTGAACGATGTCGCAGCCGAGCTCGGCCAGCGTCCTGCGCTGGCCCTCGGTCTCGACACCCTCGGCAACGACGGTCATGCCGAGGCCCTGGCCGACGCGGACCACCGCGGTGGCGATCGCGAGCGCGCCCGCGTCTTTCTCGATGTCACGCATGAAACTGCGGTCGATCTTGAGTTCGCGGATCGGCAGATGCGCGAGCCGGCTGAGGCTGGAATAGCCGGTGCCGAAATCATCCACCGAGAGGCCGACGCCGAGCTCGCGGATCGCATTCATCGTCTCCAGCGCGGCGACGCCGTCCTGCATGAACGCGCCTTCGGTGATCTCCAGCATCAGCGCGTGCGGCGGCAGATCGTATTCGGCCAGGATGTCCTTGAGCCGGGCCGCCAGCGTGACGTTGCGGAAATTGATCGGCGACAGGTTCACCGAGACGCAGGGAATGTTGAGCCCGGCGCGGCGCCAGCTCGCCATCTGCCGGCAGGCCTCGCGCACGGACCAGAGGCCGATCTGCTCGATCAGGCCGCATTCCTCGGCGAGCGGGATGAATTTTGCCGGCGAGACGTCGCCGAGCACGGCATCACGCCAGCGCGCCAGCGCTTCCACGCCGTGGATCGCGCCGTCGCAGCTGCGGATCTGCGGCTAGTAGCTGAGGCTCAGTGCGCCCTCCGCGACCGCGCGGCGCAGCGCCACGATCAGCGCCAACCGCTGCTGCCGGGCGCGATCTGCTCGACGCGGCGGCACAGCCGATCGGCGATCTCGCCGATCGGCACCTCGTCGGCGAGCGCGCTCGTGATGAGCTGCTGAAGCGAGCGCAGCTGCTTGGTCTCGGTGATGTCCTCGAGCAGCGCGAGGATGTGCCTGACCCGGCCCTTGCTGTCGCGGAAGGCATCGATCCGGGCGGAGACCCAGATCTCCTCACCATCTTTGTCGTAGACGAGCACCTCGAACCTCGCCGCGATGGCCGCCACGCATCAGGCGCTTGACGAGCTTGGCGACCGCCTTGCGATCGGTGTGGCGACCGGCAACGAGCTCGCCGGCGCGGCGGCCTTCGGCCTCCTCGCGGGTATAGCCGAACAGCGCCGTGAACGCCGAATTGACGTAGACGATGTTCTGCTCGACATCGGTGACGATCACCACGCGGTTGGTCTGGTCGGCGACGGCGTGGAGCAGCCCGGTCCGGACGCGGCGCTCCGCATCAAGGGTGACGTCGCGTGCGAACACGATGTGATGGGTCGCGCCGCCAATCGTCACTGATGACACCGACACCATCGCCTTGATGCGGCTGCCGTCGCGCCGCGCGAGGCTGATCTCCTCGCGGAAATCGGCAGTCGCGCCGGCCCGAAGGCGATCGAGAGTGAGAACGGCGGCGTCGCGGCCGAGCACCTCGGCGGCGGCGAGCTTCCAGATCCGCTCCGCGGCGGGGTTGAAATGGGTAATGCGATGCGCCTCATCAACGATGACGATGCCGTCGTCGGCGCGTTCGAGCGCGGCGCGCAGCACGCCAGGAATTTCTGTCACAAGGTGATCGGAGGCGGGCATCGTCTGAACCGGCGGCATCGGGAAATGCGGCAATCGGCGAGAAGTTAACGCTCCGATGGTGTCCAAGACGTTTTTGCAATTCCGTCGCGCCGCGCCAAGAGGCGGCATGCTTAACGCTTCGCGAAAACGCCGAAGGTATTTTGATGCGTACGGGACCTATTCGGATCCCGTTTTGAGCTTGTTCAGCCGACCAGCCACGGCCCGCACCTTGCCCGGCGCTGCCTGCCAGATCGCGAGCGCCGATATTCCGCTCACGACCATTGCGACGGCGAAAGCCAGCGTGTAGTCGCCGGCGCGATCATAGAGGAAGCCGGTCACCCACGGTCCGGCCGCACCACCCGCCAGGGCCGCCAGCATGATCGTGCCGAAGATGCTGCCCTGGTGCCTGCCCTGGAAAATCTCGAACACCACCGCGCCCATGATCGAGGTGAGGCCGTAGCCGAGCGCGCCTTGCGTGAACACCATGAGATAAACCAGCCAGAACGACGATTGATACTTCAGCGCGATCAGCGCGGCGAAGCAAACAACAAAACCTGCGCAGCTGATCGCCCAGACCCACTCCCGGCCAATGCGGTCCGAGACATGCCCGAGCACGATCTGGCCGGGAATGCCGAGCAGGCTGACGATGCCGAGTGCCCACACCGCAACGCCGGGGCTGAAGCCGATGTCGAGCAGGAATTTGGTCTGGTGCACCTGCACCGCGTACCAGATGTAAAGGCCGCAGAAATAGCCGAGCGCGATCCACCAGAAACGCGCGGTCGCGACGGCGCGTTGCAACGTCCATTCGGTGCCGGCCCAGACGGGATCGACGATGTTGGAGACGGATTTTGCGGCGCCTGCGGCCGGCGCAGAATCACCGTCCGGCTGAAGGCCGATGTCCTCGGGGCGTTTGCGCAGCGACAGATTGATCGGCGCCAGCACGATCAGGACGAGCAGGCCCATCGCGGTGCAGGCGGTCCGCCACCCGGTTTGCTCGATCAGGTGCTGCACCCACGGCAGCAGCGTCACCGAGCCGATGCCGACGCCGGCGAAGGCGATACCGATGGCGAAGCCACGCTTGCGGATGAACCAGTTCGGCAGGAACAGCGACTGGCCGGAATAGCCGAGACAGACGCTGCCGGCGCCGACCATGACGCCGATGGTCACATAGAGATGCCAGGGCGCGCTGGTCAGCGGTGCCAGCAGCAGCCCGCCGCCCATCAGCACGACCCCGAGCTCCATCACCGCGCGCGGACCGGCGCGATCCATCAGGCGGCCGATCAGCGGGCTGACCACGCCCGACACCACGAAGCCGAAGGAGAAGGCGCCCGCGGTGAGGCCGCGCTCCCAGCCGAACTCGGAGATGATGGGCGGAAAGAACAATGAAAAGGCGGTGCGCGCATTGACGCCAATGGCCATGGTGACGAAGGTCACGGCGACCACGACCCAGCCGTAGAAGAACGGAAGCCGCATGTTGTGCTTATTTCATCCCTAGACGATCCTTCGGACCATCCGGGGATGCTCTGGTCAAGCGCTTTTCGCGCATGCCACTTAGGCGCACTCAGGCGGCGTCGAGCTCTGAGGACTTGACCGGCGCATCGAACAGGATCCGCTCGATCGGCTGCGGCCGCCCGAACAGATAGCCTTGCGCGAAATTGACGCCGAGCGCCTTCAGACGCTCGAATTCCTCGCGGGTCTCGACGCCCTCGGCGGTGACCGACATGTCCAGTCCGCGCGCCAGCGTCACGATCGAGGAGATGATCGCAGAGCTGCGCGGCTGATGCGTGAGGTTGCGAATGAACGACTTGTCGATCTTGATCTTGTCGAACGGAAACGCGGTCAGGTAGCTGAGCGACGAATAGCCGGTGCCGAAATCGTCGAGCGCGAGCTCGACGCCGAGGTGCTTGAGCCGCTCCATGAAGGCGTGGTTCTCGACGGCGCGCTCCAGCAGCACGGATTCCGTGATTTCGATCTCCAGCCGCTGCGGCGGCAGGCCGGCATCGGCGAGCGCCGCGCAGATCATTTCGAACAGCTCTGCTTCCTTGAACTGGATCGGCGACAAATTGACGGCGACCATGAGATCGGAAGGCCAGCCGGCTGCGTCCGCGCAGGCGCGCCGCAGCACGAATTCGCCGAGCGGCACGATCAGCCCGGTCTCCTCCGCGAGCGCAATGAACTGGTCCGGCGGGATCAGTCCGCGCGTCGGATGTCGCCAGCGCACCAACGCCTCGAAGCCGCGTCGGGCGCCGCTGAGGGCGTCGACGAACGGCTGGTAGTGCACCTCCAGCTGGCAGCGCGCGATGGCGTCGCGCAGATCTCCTTCGAGCGTGTTGCGGGCCTCCAGCTCGGCCGACATCGCCTCGTCGTAGATGGTGAAGCAGTTGCGGCCAGCCGATTTCGAACGATAGAGCGCGAGATCCGCCTTCTTCAGGAGCTGCTCCTGATCGCTGCCGTGATCCGGCGCGATCGCGATGCCGATGCTGGTGCCGATCTCGACGCGGTGTCCGGGCAGCAGGAACGGTTCGCTCACGAGCTTGGCGATCCGCGCCGCCAGCTCGGTCGAGCAGGCGCGCTGATCCTCGCCGGCTTCCTGGATGATGGCGAATTCGTCGCCACCGAGCCGCGCCAGCACGTCGTTGGCGCGCACTGCGGATTTCAGCCGCTGCGCCACCTGGCGCAGCAGCGCATCGCCGGCTGCGTGACCGAGGGAGTCGTTGACGTTCTTGAAGCGGTCGAGGTCGAGCATCAGGATCGAGAAGGGCAGGCCCCTCACGCTCAACTGGCTGTTCATCTCGTCGAGCCGGGTGAGGAAGAAGGCGCGGTTCGGCAATCCGGTGAGGATATCGGTCTGGGCAAGCTCGAGCACCCGCCGGTTTGCCAGCGACAGACGCCGCGAATTGCGGCTCGCGAGCATCAGATAGGTCGACAGCGACAGCGTCAGCAGCATGCCGACGACGAGGACCGCGACCGCGCGATCGTAAGTCGTCGCCAGCGGACCGCCGGCGGTAGGAACCGCCCGCACCTGCCAATCGGTATCGCCGATCCTGAGACTGCCCGACCAGTGCAGGACCCGTGCGATGTCGCGCATCGACCGTAGCGCCGTGGCGGCCGACGAATAATCCGGCAGCATTTCCTCCAGGCTGACGATCTGCGCCGTGAAGGGCGGGAAGACGTTCATGCTGACCGCGGGGCTGGCTCCGGTGGTCACGCGAATGGACTGGATCAGCAGCGGCAGGTCGAAGATGCCGACCACGAAACCGGCGAGATTGCGGCGCCGGTCCGCGATCTCCTCGCGCGAGGTTCCCTTGGCGTAGACGGGAATGGCGACGAGGACGTCGGGCGGCCGGCCGCCCTCCTTCGGCTCGAACAGGCGCGTGCGGATGGCCGCGACGCGATCGTTGTCGCGCGCGCGCTCCAGCACCGCCCGGCGCTCCGGAACTGTCGCATAGTCCATGCCATAGACCGACGAGGTCTTCGGCTGAGTCGAGTAGAACACCGGAAAATATTCGTCGCTCTGCGGCGCGATGACGAAATTCTCGCCCTGGAGCGACTTGATGCGATAGCTGGACAGGCCGTCCCTGATCGCGGCGGTCTCGTATTCCGCGCGCTCCTTGCGGTTGACGCGCGGCAACCAGGCAATGCGTAGCATGCCGGGATGGCGCTCGAACAGGCGGGCGCTGAAGGTCTCGAATTCGCTGCGGGTGACTTCGTCGCTGGTCGATTCGAACAGCGTGCGCAACGCGAGAAGCCGCGAGATGTACTCGTTCATGCCGTTCTGCATGACGATCGCCTGGGTTTCGGCCGCGTTCTCGAACTCGATCCGGGTGACGCGATCTTCCCATCGCCCCACGGCGGCAGCGCCCATGATCGAGAACAGAAGGCCGACGCCGACGGCGACGAGCGCAGGGCGAAAGAGCCCGAGCAGCGGCGCGGCACGCCACCATCCGGTCATGCGCTTCCGATCCTGATCGTTCTGATCGCGACCGCCCATCTCGAAGCCGCCGTCCCCTATCCGCAACGAACCGAACCTCTGGTTGAGGTGCCGGCGCCGCTATCGGAACAAGACTGCGGTTAAGAACTGCACAATTTCGGAACCCGATCGTTTTGCAATGCGGAAATTAGTTAATGGAGTCTGCGAACGAGCCGGCATTGTGGAAACAAGTTGCCGGAATTACCCGGTGCTCTACGGCCCTTCGACACAGTGCCGCTTAGCGAGCTGTTCAGGCTCGCGAGGATATGTTGCTTGAGATTTCTTCCAACTATCCGGCAAAACCTCCCGATGTATCGATTTCGAGCAGCGAGATCCGTCGTCCTGACCATCGTGCTCCTGGCCGCGACCACGCTCGCGGCCAGCGGCGAGGAGCCCGGCGTCAGCGAGGATGCGATTCTGTTCGGCCAGGCCGCCGCGCTGGAAGGCCCCTCCTCCGCGCTCGGACAACGCATGCGGCAGGGCATCGTCGCGGCGTTCACCGAGATCAACGCCAAGGGCGGCGTCCACGGCCGCAAGCTCCAGCTCATCAGCCGCGACGACGGCTACGACCCCGACCGTTCCGTGGTGCAGACGCTCCGCCTGATCGAGGACGACAAGGTGTTCGCGCTGATCGGCGCGGTGGGCACGCCGACCGCCATGGCGACGATTCCGATCACCAGTGCCAAGAACATTCCTTTCATCGGCCCCTTCACCGGAGCCGAATTCCTGCGCGACCTCGAACTTCCGAACGTCGTCAACATCCGCGCGAGCTACGGCGCGGAGGCGGAGACCTGGATCAAGCATCTCACCGAGGATCGCAAGTTCACCCGCATCGGCATCTTCTACCAGGATGATTCCTTCGGCCGCGACGGTCTCCTTGGCGTGAAGCGCGCGCTCGCCAGGCGCGGCCTCGAGCTCGCCGCCGAAGGCACTTTCGAGCGCAACACCCGCGCGGTCGCCGCGGCCTGGCGGATGATCAAGCGCGCCGAACCTGAGGCCATCGTGATGGTCGGGACCTACGGGCCCTGTGCTGAGTTCATCAAGCTCGCGCATCGCAGCGGCTTCTATCCGACCTTCGTCAACATCTCCTTCGTCGGCGCCAATGCGCTCGCCACCGAGCTCGGCCCTGAGGGCGAAGGCGTCGTCGTCTCGCAGGTCGTGCCGTTTCCCTGGGACCGCTCGCTCAAGCTTGTCGCCGACTACCAGGCGGCGCAGACGGCGTTCGATCCGACATTGACACCGGACTTCGTGTCGCTGGAGGGCTATCTCTCCGGCTGTCTCGCGGCCGCGGCGCTGGAAAAGGCCGGACCGAAGCCGACGCGCGCGAGCCTGCTGCGCACCATCAACGATATCGGCCGTTTCGACATCAGCGGCAGCACCGTCACCGTCGGCACGCGCATGCTCGACACGCCGCCGGATGTGTTCTTGACGGTGATCCAGAAGGACGGGACGTTCAAGGCGGTGGACCGGCTGTAGGACCGCCGTACCGGGCGCTGGGCATTGACGGGGCCTGCCCCATTTTGCCGCAGCGTGATCCAGAGCACAGACGGCCTCATGGCGCAGACGTAGAAAAAGTGACATCATCGCGCGCATTGCCGATGGAGGTGACATCATGCGCCGTCCAGTCCTTTGCAATTTGTTCCTTGCGTCCAGTCTTCTCGCACTCGCCCAAATGATGACACCCACGGAGGCCGCCGCGGAAGCGCGGCTTGCACTGGTGATCGGCCAATCGGCCTATCGCACCGTGCCGGAGCTGCCCAACGCCGCCAACGACGCCAAGGGCATGACGGAGCTGCTCGGCAGCGCCGGCTTCACCGTCACCACGGCCGCCAACCTGGCGCAGACCGAGATGCGCGCGGTGATCTCGGATTTCGCCGGCAAGGTCAGCGCCGCCGGTGCCGACACCGTCGCCTTGGTGTTCTATGCCGGGCACGGCCTGCAGATCGACGGCGAGAATTATCTCGTTCCCGTCGATCTCGACCCCAAGCGCGAGGCCGACATTCCGCTGCAGGGCGTGCGGCTGAACGACATGCTCAACACGCTCGGCGCGCTGCCGACGCGGGCGCGCATCTTCATGCTCGACGCCTGCCGCAACAATCCGTTCCCCGCGCTCAGCGGCGCCGGTCACGGGCTTGCGATCGTCGACACCAAGGCCGGCGCGCCCGGCTCCTTCATCTCCTATTCGACCTCACCCGGCGCCGAGGCCGAGGACGGCAACGGCATCGACAGCCCCTACACGACCGCCGCGCTGACCATCGCCAAGCAGCCCAATCTGCCGATCGAGGAAGTGTTCAAGCGCATCCGCGTCGCCGTGGCGCAATCGACCGACGGGCGGCAGATCCCCTGGGAGAGCTCGTCACTGACCACCGACTTCAAGTTCTTCGGCGAGAGCAGCGGCAGTCAGCCTGCCATTCCCGGCGCATCCGCGATGGCGCTCGCCGGCGGCACGCGCAGCGTCGCGGACTGGCGCAAGGATTTGCAGGGCAAGGATCCCAAGACTGCGTACGAGCTCGTGATCACTGAGGACACCGTCGAGGCGTATCAGGCCTATATCGAGCTATATGCGCAGGACACCCGCACGCCGCGCCTGCGCACGGTGCTGGAGCGCCGGCGCCAGATGCTGGCGTGGGAGCGCGCGACCGCGATCAACACCCGCGCCTCGTTCGAGGCTTATCTTGCCAATTGGGACAACAGCGATCTGGCGGCGACCGCGCGCCGACTGCTGCTGCGCGTGCAGAACCGCAACTATGCCTTGCCCGTGGCCGCTGCGGCGACGCCCGTCGCCGTCGCGATGGCTCCGACCTGCCCGTGCTCGGCGCCCGCGACACCGGCAACACCGGTCAACCCCTCGGTCCCGCCCGTCATCAAGAAGCGCGTCGACGAGACCTCGCCGAAGCGCAAGCTGGTCGAGACGCCGCCCAAGCGACGACCGCCGTCCGACCAAGTGGTCTATGAGCGCGCGCCGCCGCCGGATCGCGGCCCGCCGCCCGAGGCTGTCATGCAAGGCATCGGCATCGGCGTTGGTATCGGCCTCGGCATGGGAATGGGCGGCCGCGGCGGAGACCATTATCGCGGCGACTACCGCAGATACTGAGCCGGTCCAGCACAAACACCGCATCTGCGCTCGCGCCAATCGCGCGAGCGCAGATTTACTGCGACAGGGCCGGGTAGTCCCGGAGCACGGCTTCGCGTATCCAGCCTGCCTGGATTGCACGCGACAATATCTGTGCGGTCTTGATGTCCTCAGCCTTCATGCAGAGATCGACGATGCGGCGCACCGCATCGTCGCGCATCAGGTCGTCGGCGATCTTCATCGCGATTTCCATCGCGACGCGGGCCGCCCGTTCATAGCGCTCGCGCGTGCTGTTCTGCGCTGAAGCTGCGGCAGCCTCGGCGATCGCCCGTGCAGCCTGGCAGATGTTGCGAATCCGGTCGGCTGCCTCGATATCGCCGAGCGGCCCCCTGATTGGCTCGTCCCAGACGTCTGACGGCTCTCGCCTCGCAAACCACTTCATTGCCCCACCCTAGTCTTCGATTGCTCGCGGCGTTCAGGACATGCGGCGCGGGCCGATCGCCTCGAACTGCGCCTTCTGCTCGTCGTTCAGCGTGGCGTAGAAATCATCGAGCGCCGCCCGGACCGACTTGACCCCCTCCAGCATCACGTCAAGGCGCTTGCGGATCGCGGCCATGCGGGCCGGCGGCGTCATCACCTCATTGGGCTCGCAGGCCGCCTTGAGCGATGCGCTGACCTTGGCGCTGGTGTCCTGAAGCACCTGGAGCGCCGCGCGCTGGGTGTCGTTGGGGCGAAGTCTTTCCTCGATCGTGGCGCCGGGCCAATCGAACGCGGCAGACGTGCCGCAAGTCTGCACCGACGATCCGCCCGCATTGTTCGATACCGCGGCACGACGCTGATCGTCGGCCAGCGCGTTGAAACGCGCCTTCTGCTCGTCGTTAAGCGAACCATAGAAATTGTCGAGCGCGGGCTGGACCAGATCGACCGCCTTCTGCATCGCCTCGACACGCTGCTGCATCGCCGCGAGCCGGCCGGGCGCTGTCGCTGCAGCCTGGGTCGGACAGGACGCGCGGATCAACGCTGCCGCGTCGATCGAGGCGTTGCCGAGCGCATCGAGAGCGGCGCCTTGCGCATCGCTCGGCTGCACCGCGGCCGCAATCTGATCGATCGGCAGACCGACGATGGCACGGCGATCGCTGCCGCAGAGCTGATCGAGCGGCGCGCTGCGCGCCCGCCGTCGTCCCTGCGGCTGCTGCGGCAGATAGGCCGACAGGCGATCATAACCGTAGGGGCCGAAAATGCCGGCATAGATGTCCGGATAGCCGTAGCCCCAGAAGCCGAGGCCGTCGCCCCAGATCGCGTAATCGTAGAGGTCGTTATAGGCGAACGGCCAGAACAGCGGTCCGACCCAGCCATAGCCGCCGCCCGCATGCTGCCACCATCCGCTGCTTGCGCCGCTCCAGCCGGCGAGTGCGGCTGCGGCGGCAAGCTGCGCGCGGGCCGCCGGATTGCTGATCAGCCGGCCGTTGCGGAACGCACTGGCGTTCAGGGCATTGCGGAAGTTCGCCGGCCGGATCGCGGCATTGCGGATCTGACCGAAGTTCGGACCGCCACGCCGGGCACCGGTTGTGAACCGCATGCCGCGATGATGCCCGCCGCCGTGCGCATGCCCGCCGCCGTGCCCACGGAAATGGCCGCCGCCGTGATGACCGCCGCCGTGCCCGCCTCCATGGCCGCCGCCATGTCCACCGCCATGTCCACCGCCATGTCCGCCCTTCGCCAGCGCCGCACCCGCCAGCATGCAGGCAAAGGCCACTGCGGCAATTCCAATGACCGGTCGCACCATCACATCCTCCCGCGCACAGCCCTGCCATTGAGGCATCGGAACTTGGCGGGAATTGGAACCGGTAACGTTGCCTAAAGTTCCCGATTCCCGGCTGCGCAGGCCTTAGGCCTCCGGCACGATCTTGCCGGGGTTGAAGATGTTGAGCGGATCGAGCGCCTTCTTCAGCGCCCGCATCGCGTCCAGTGCCTCGGGGCCGAGCTCGGCCTTGAGATATTTCTGCTTGCCCTGTCCGATGCCGTGCTCGCCGGTGCAGGTGCCGTCCATTGCCTGGGCACGCTCGACCAGGCGATGCATGAACTCCTCGCCGCGCGCCATCTCGTCGGCATCGTTGGTGTCGCACACCAGCGAGCAGTGGAAATTGCCGTCGCCGACATGCCCGACGATCGGCGACAACAAATTGAGGCGCTTGAGGTCCTCCTCGGTCTCGCTGACGCAGTCGGCAAGGCGCGAGATCGGCACGCAGACGTCGGTCGCGACCACGCCGATGCTGTCGCCGGGCCGCAACGCCTTCACCGACCAATAGGCGTCGTGCCGCGCCTGCCACAGCTTGGTACGGTCCTCCGGCTTGGTGGTCCAGGAGAAATCGCCGCCGCCGCAGTCCTTCGCGATGTCGCCGAAGGCCTTCGACTGCTCGGCGACCTCGATCTCGCTGCCATGGAATTCCATCAGCAGCAGCGGCGTCTCCGGCAGAGTCAGCTTCGAGTACGCGTTGCAGGCCTTCACCTGCGCGGCATTGAGCAGCTCGATGCGCGCGACGGGAATGCCGGTCTGGATCGCCAGGATCACGGCCTGACAGGCGCCGTGCACGGTCTCGAACGACACCGCGCCCGCCGCGATGGTCTCGGGAATGCCGCGCAGGCGAATGGTCAGCTCGGAGATGATGCCGAGCGTGCCCTCGGCGCCGACGAAGAGATGCGTGAGGTCATAGCCCGCCGAGGATTTCTTTGCGCGCGTGCCTGTGGTGATGATCTCGCCGTCACCGCGCACCACCTTCAGCGCCAGCACGCTGTCGCGCATGGTGCCGTAGCGCACCGCATTGGTGCCGGAGGCGCGGGTCGAGGCCATGCCGCCGAGCGAAGCATCCGCGCCGGGATCGATCGGGAAGAACAGGCCCTGGTCGCGCAGATGCTCGTTCAGCGCCTTGCGGGTGACGCCGGGCTGGATCACGCAGTCGAGGTCCTCGGCATGCACCGCCAGCACCTTGTTCATGTCGCGCAGGTCGATCGAGATGCCGCCGGCGGGCGCGTTGACCTGGCCTTCGAGCGAGGTGCCGGTGCCGAAGGCGATGACGGGCACGCGGTTCTTGGCGCAG